>CAWENI010000001.1:0-302281 GCA_963810505.1 Terriglobia bacterium
AACGGCGAGTATGCCTATGGGCTATTGAGCGGAGAAATCGGAGTGCATCGGCTGGTGCGCATTTCGCCCTTTGATCAGGCGAAACGCCGGCATACTTCGTTTGCCAGCGTGTTCGTTCGCCCGAGATCGATGAAAGCATCGAGATTGTCATCAAGCCAGAAGATATTCGCGTCGATACTTATCGCTCCAGCGGCAAGGGCGGGCAGCACGTCAATACTACAGATTCCGCGGTGCGCATCACCCACATTGCCACAGGGCTGGTGGCCAGTTGCCAGAATGAGCGCTCACAGCACAAAAACCGCGAGCGTGCCATGAGCATGCTGAAGTCGAAGCTCTATGAATTCGAGATGGAAAAGAAGCGCGCGGCTACCAAGAAAATTGAGGACTCGAAACTAGACATTCAATTCGGTTCCCAGATCCGCTCGTACGTGCTGCAACCGTACCGGCTGATCAAAGATCACCGCACCAAAGTGGAAGTGGGAGATGTGGATCGGGTGCTTGACGGGGACTTGCAGCCGTTTATTCGGGCATATCTGTTGGCTCGCCGCGGGGAGAAGCAGTGAAGGCCACAGCTGCAAAAAAGAGACTCAACCACGGACGCAGGGCACAGAGATCTATCAAGCTGGGGTCGCGATTCCTGCGGCTTTTCAATTCGCCGCCAGAACCATGCTGGACAAACTCGCAAGGCTTCGACAATTCCCTACATTGCTCATTTGATGGGAGTGGCTTCTCTCGCGCTGGAAGCAGGGGGCGATGAGGACTTAGCGATCGCCGCGCTGCTGCACGACGTGGTGGAAGATTGTGCGGCGTGCTCATGCTGAAAGAAGTGCGGCGGCGATTCGGCGCGCGCGTGGCCAGGGTCGTGGATGGTGTACCGATGCCGACACATATCCCAAACCGCCTTGGCGCGAACGCAAAGAAAGCTATCTGAGCCACTTGAAGAAGGCTGATGCGGATACCAGGCTGGTTTCGGCGGCGGACAAGTTGAATAATGTGCGCTCGATCCTCGCCGATTACCGCGAGGTGGGAGAATCCGTCTGGTCAAGGTTCACAGGTGGACGCGACGGAACTCTTTGGTACTATCGGGCTTTGCTGGACGAATTCTTGCGGCGACCGAATCGGATCACGCGGGAACTGGCGCTGGCGGTGAGGGAATAGCGAAATCCCGGCGAAAGTCGGCTGCGTGCATGAACTATGGGACGAATGATCGACCAAATTCGCGCTTCGAAATTGCCCTCCAACATGATGCAGTTTGCTGCGCGGGGAGCTCTCGCAGTGCCTGCGGCGGAGAACATTGAGATCCTGGTTTACCTCGCCAGACACAACAAAGTCTTCGGCGATCTTGCGCGCATGACGCTGGCTGGATGGGACGAAAAGGCTTCCCTTGCTGCCGCGGCTGATCCGCAAACGTCGCGCGAGGTGCTCGAGTACATGATTTCGCCGGAAAATCTGCGGCCGAAGTTGCTGCCGGCGCTGCTGGAAAATCCTTCAGTGTCGAGGATGAGCTGGCAAAGTTTGCCTTTCCGCTTCGCGCGAATCGATTGAGGCGATGCTCCGGAGTGCGCGAGTGAAGAGCTGTGAGGGAGTTCTCGATGTTCTAGATCCAACCCTTACATCATAAAGGAAGAGTCAGAAGAGATCGGAAAGTTGCTGGGCAAGGACGAGGCGGCTCAGGTCGAAGCTTCAGAAGGTGAGACCGAGAGTTCGGCGACTCTAGGAGAACCGGAACCGGACGCGACGAGGCTGAACAGGAATCGTCGGACATTCCAGATGAAACCGTATCAGCTTATCTGACGGAGCATGCCGCAGAAGTGGCCGCCGAAGAGGGCAAGGCGTTTCAGGCGATCGGCGGGATCGTCGATTTGCTCGGAGCCGACTACTTTCCGGTTTCCCAGGTCAGCGAAATTGCGAGTGCTCCGGAAAAGCCGCAGCCAAGTTCCAGCGGCCAAGCCGCGGCAGCTTCCAAGCTTGCCCCGGGGAAGAAGCCAAAGGCAGCGGGTGAGCCGAAGCGGGAGAACACGCTGCAAAAAATCAACAGTCTTGACGTGAAGGGCCGCATTCAACTTGCGCTAAAAGGCAGCAAGGAGGAGCGCTCGATTCTGATTCGCGACGGATCGAAGGTGGTGGCGCTGGCGGTTCTGGAAGCGCCCAAGCTGTCTGACGGCGAGGTAGAAAAGATTGCCAGCCAGAAGAATGTGCTGGAAGCGGTGCTGCGGCAGATTCCGTTGAAGCGGCGTTTCATGAAGAACTACATCGTCGTCCGGAATCTGGTCTTCAATCCGCGCACGCCGCTTGATCTTTCGCTGGGATTGATGAAGAACCTGCTCGTTCAGGACTTGAAGAATCTTTCGTCCAACAAGGAAGTATCGGACACCATTCGGAAGCTGGGTTTGAAGATGTTCAAGCAGAAGATGGAAACGGCGAACAAGAAATAGTAAACCAATGGCCTCGAACAGCTGATCCGATCGCGGAACTCCTCAAGCGCGCCAAAACAATCGCCGTGGTCGGGACTCTCGGACAACCCGTTGCGCCCCAGTCACGGCGTGTCGGCCTATATGCAGAGTCAGGGATACCGCATCATTCCGGTGAATCCCGAGATCGAGTCTGCATTGGGTGAGAAAGCATACGCGTCGTTGCTCGATGTACCTGAGAAGATCGACATTGTGGATATCTTCCGCCGGCCCGAGTTCGTGGAGGAGGTGGTGGATCAGGCGATACAACTCAAAGTCCCGGCGGTGTGGATGCAGGAAGAGGTGATCCACGAGAAAGCCGCGGAAAAAGCGCGCAAGGCCGGAATCTTGGTGGTGATGGACCGCTGCATCTTGAAAGAGCATCGTGCGCGGTCGAGGTAGGCAACAGGGCGCTGGGGACGAGGTTGGGTTGGCACAAGGATCGGGTCTTAGCGGCCCACGCCGACGAACACTACACTGGCATCGTCGCGCACACCCGTGCCGTTGGCGAAGGAGCGAACGTCGTCGGCGATGCTGAGCGCGGATGCCCCGGATTGTGCCGCATGCGCTGCCAGGCGTTCCAAGCCGTATTCTTCTTCGTTTGCATCCACGGCTTCGGTGATGCCGTCACTGTAGAAGACCAGCCGCGAGCCTTCACTCAGGCCGATCTTGCATTCGGAATAATCCCCGCAGCTCAAGCCGAGAGGGAGGCCGCGCTCCACGTCAAGGAAGCGAGGGCCCGCCTGGTCAATGAGCAAGGGATGCAAATGGCCTGCGTTCGCAAAGGTAACGGTGCGGGCTGCGGGATCAAGCACGGCGTAGACCATGGTGACAAATCTGCCCGCGGGAAAATCGTCAGCCATTAAACAGTTGAGCTTGGTCAGGACCTCGGCCGGACTGCAGTGGGCTTCGACCAAAGACCGAAGCATGCCGCGGGTCGCCGACATCAAGAGAGCCGCGGCCGTGCCTTTTCCCGAAACATCGGCAAGGACAAGTCCCCACCGGCCGTCGGAAAAGGGGATGAAATCGTACCAGTCGCCGCCCACGGCGCGGGCTGGAACGCTGAGACCTGAAACGGTGAAGCCGGGAATCAAGGGCGAACTCTTCGGTAAGAGCGCTTGCTGAATGGCGCGAGCTTCCTGGGATTCGCGGCTCATGGCCTCCCGCTCGAAACGTTCTGACTGGAAGCGGCGAGCATTATAAATCGCGACGGCCACATGGTCGCACAAAGCCTGTAGCAGTCGCAGTTGTTGACGCGGAAATGCATCCAGCTCCGGATGGGAAGCGCGTGAAAACCCCGACCAGACGATCTCCCACGTGGAGCGGGATCGCCACCTCGGAGAGCGTGGCCGCTTCGCAGGCTACGTAGTATTCATCCTTGCGGACATCAGGCGCATAGCGCATCTGCCCGGTCGAGGCAACATAGCCCACCATGCCCTCTTTGCCAACCTTCAGCCGATGGCCTTTACGATGCAGGCTACAACCGTGTACGCCGGCCAAGACCAGTTCGGCGCGGTCCGGGTCGTGAAGATAAATGTTGGCTTCCACGCAGCCAAACGAAAGCGCCATGTCATTTACGATGTTGTCGATGAGTTGGTCGAGGTCGAGGATGGAGGTGATCTTCTGCGCCGCCTTTTGCAGCCTCTGCAGGTCTTCCACCTGAGAGGCGCTTATCGGGCGAACCGAAGGGGCGCTCGGAAAAGTGGTTCTGGGACTGGTTGCCATCGGCAGCAGCCTTCCTACGTGGAGGCGGTCACATCACTCGCGATGATATATAGGATGTTTTGCCGGGGCTCTAAGATTCTTTCTTTGAGCGCGAAGGACGGCCTTGCGCAGCCTGCGAACGAATGCGTTTGATCTCCTCGAGTCGCTCGCGGATGCGTTTCTCGATGCCTTCGCTGGTGGGGCGGTAGTAGATGCGGTCGCGCAGATTGTCGGGCAGGCATTGCATGTCGGCGACTTTGCCTTCGACGTCGTGCGCGTATTCATATCCTTTGCCGTAGCCGAGACCTTTCATCAGGCCGGTGGGCGCGTTGCGCAGATGCAGTGGCACAGGATCAGCGGCAGTCTGTTCCACGTCCTGCAGGACGCTGCCGTAGGCGGTATAGAGCGCGTTCGACTTGGGCGCAACCGAGAGGTAGACGACGGCCTGCGCGAGCGCGAGATTGCCTTCCGGCATGCCGATAAAGTCGACGGCGTCACGGGCCGCCATGCACAGCGCGAGGGCGTTGGGATCGGCCAGGCCGATGTCTTCTACTGCCATGCGGACGACGCGCCGAGCGATGTAGAGTGGATCTTCACCGGCTTCAAGCATGCGGCCAGCCAGTAGAGAGCGGCGTCAGGATCGCTGTTGCGCACCGACTTGTGCAGCGCTGAGATCAGGTTGTAATGCTCTTCGCCGGTCTTGTCGTAGAGCAGAATGCGCTTCTGCAGTGCATCGCGGACGATGTCGTCGGTGATCTCGCCGATCTTTGTGTTGTCGGATCGCTGGGCCAGGCCTGCGGCAACTTCGAGCACGTTGTAGGCGCTGCGGGCGTCGCCGCTGGTGTAGCTGGCGATCTTCTTGAGCACATCGTCCGACGCGCTTATATGCATTTCTCCCAGGCCGCGCTCCTTGTCGGCAAGCGCGCGCTTCAACAGCAGAACGATCTGGTCTTCCGTGAGCGGATTCAGCACATAGACGCGGCAGCGCGAGAGCAGGGCGGCATTGATCTCGAATGACGGATTCTCAGTCGTGGCGCCGATCAGGCGGATATTTCCTTTTTCCACGTGAGGCAGGAAGGCATCCTGCTGCGCCTTGTTGAAGCGGTGAATCTCATCGATGAAGACGATGGTGCGGGTGCCGTACTGGCGGGCGCGTTCGGCGTCAGCCATGACCTGCTTGATCTCTTTGATTCCGGCGAGCACGGCGGAGAACTCGATGAACTCCGCTTTAGTCATCGCCGCAATGATCTTCGCGAGCGTGGTCTTGCCAGTGCCCGGTGGTCCCCAGAAGATGAGCGAGCCCATGTCGTCGCGCTCGATCTGCGTGCGCAGCGGCTTGCCCGGGCCGATCAGGTGCTCTTGTCCGGCGAACTCATCGAGCGTCCGCGGGCGCATGCGGTCGGCCAGCGGGCGGGTGCGGTCCGTGGCGCTGTCAGCGTTCGGTATGGGCTGGAAGAGGCTCATCTAAAACTTCTCACCACAGAGGCACCCTTCGACTTCGCTCAGGGCAGGCTCCGACACAGAGAAAACCGAACAACTGCTAAAGAACTCTTCTCGTGATGCCTTGGGTCAGTACTGGAACGTTGAAGTTGATAAGGAGGCCCACTTGCTTGCCGGCCAACCGCATATAGGTAAGCAACTGGGCTTCATGGACGGGCAGGACTCTTTCAATGCACTTTATTTCAACCACGACCTCTTCATTCACGATCAGGTCCAGCCGGTAGCCGCAGTCCAGCTTGATGCCTTTGTATTCCACGGGTAGGGCGATTTACGCCGGAAGCCGATCCCGCGCACGTGAAGCTCGTGGCACAGGCACTCTTCGTACGCTGATTCCAGGAGTCCAGGACCGAGATGGCGATGAACTTCAATGGCTGCGCCGATGATAGGACCAGTGCGAGTGTCCTTTTCGCCCTCGTTTTCTCTGTGCCTCTGTGCCTCTGTGGTAAGAAGGTTCATTTTCGCTGCCTCGCCGCCTCATAAAGGATAATGCTTCCCGCCACGCCTGCGTTCAAGCGATTCCACCTGCGGCGTGTGGGGGATGGCCACGGTGTCGTCCATTTTTGTGATCAAGTTGCGGGGCAGGCCGGCGCCTTCACTGCCTACGAATATTGCCAGAGGGCCCGTGAGGACCGCTTGATCGAGCGGTGTGCCTTTGTGCGATGAGGTTGCGATCAGGCGCACGTTTTGCGCGCGGAGCCTGGCGGAAATTTCTTCCAGACCGCCGGCAGACTTGGCCACAACTACAGGCAACCGGAACACCGATCCCGCAGACGCCCGGATGACTTTCGAGTTGAACGGGCTTACCGTGCCTTCGCTCAGCACGATGCCCGCACTGCCAAACGCTTCGGCCGAGCGCAGAATTGTTCCCAGATTGCCGGGGTCCTGCAGGCCAGCGAGAACGATGATCGGGCCAACGTGGAGGCGCTCGAGGATGTCTTCGATGGAGAAGTCCTTCAAGCGCACCAGTGCGGCGACTCCTTGTGGCGTTTCGCTGGGCACGGAGCTATCGAAGAGTTTGTCGGGAAGGAGAAGCGTTTCCACATGCGCGCCGATCTGCGGCAAAAGGCGCGCGGCGCGATCCTGCGCCGACTCACGGAAAAAAACGGCGCGAAAGCGGAGGCCGCTGCGGATGGCTTCTTCCACGATGCGCACGCCTTCGATGGCGCAGTCGCCATCCTCGGTGCGTTCGGCGCGGGAGAAGGCCTGGCGCAGTTGCTTGACCAGCGCATTGTGCCGACCTTCGATGCGGCGCAGGCGGTGCTGAGGGCTGGGCGCGGATTCAGAAGCTCTTGGCATGCTGTCAAATTGTAGCCACTGCATGATACGCCGCCTGCTTGCGGCGTTTTGCCGTATTATGTTAGGTTTCGCCATCTAAAACATAAGACGTGAAGCGACCGGGAAGGGAGCGCCGTGCGCGCCGAGATCGTCAAAATCAATCGTGATAACCCTGAGACATCACTGGTAAAGTACGCCGCCGACCAGATCCGCGCCGGCGAAGTGCTGGGCATGCCCACCGACACGTTCTACGGGCTGGCTGCCGACCCCTTCAACCTGCGCGCGGTCGATAAGGTTTACGACATCAAGACACGTTCACGGCACAAGCCGCTATCGCTGTTGATCGAAAGCGTCGACCAAGCCGAGGAACTCGCCAAGGCGCTGCCCGAGGAGTTTTATGCCCTGGCGCGGAAGTTCTGGCCCGGTCCGCTGACGATTATTGTGAAGGCCGGCTCGCGCCTGCCGCTGAAGGTGACGGCCAATACAGGCAATGTGGCGCTGCGCGTGCCGAATGCGAAAATTCCGCGGGCAGTGGTGACGGCCGCGGCCATTCCGATCACGGCGACCTCTGCCAATCTCAGCGGCGCCTCCGAATGTACGAGTGCCGAGCAAGTGCGCGAACAGCTTCACGGCCGCATCAGCATTATTGTGGACGGAGGTACCTCTCCGCGGGACGTGGCTTCCACCATCGTTGACCTGAGCGACGGGACCTTGGGCTGGCGCATCATCCGCGAGGGCGCGATCCCCGCAGACGAAATTACGGGTTTCTTCGCCAAAGGATGAAGGACGCGACCATCGAGCCTCTGCCATTGCAGTCTTCGTCATCCGCGCCTCGACTCCGTCGCTGGGCTCTGCGGCTGATCGCCCTGGTAGCGGCGATCCTGGCGGCCTTCTTCGTCTCGGTGAGCGTTCGCATCGTCCGGACCGCGTCGTTACAGGAAGTGCACCGCGCGGATGCGATCGTCGTCTTCGGCGCCGCCGAATATTCCGGCCATCCGTCCCCTGTGTTCCGCGCCCGGCTCGATCATGGACTTGATCTTTTCCGGCTTAGCATCGCTCCTGTCCTCATTACTACCGGCGGCGCGGCCGGGGATCCGCACTTCAGCGAGGGCGGCGTGGGCCGCGATTACCTCATGCATCGCGGCGTCCCGGAGCGTAACTTGATCGCCGAAACTCAGGGGCGGGATACGGCGGAGTCGGCGGTGCGAGTCGCGGTCATCATGCGCGCCAACGGCTTGCACAGTTGCGTCGCGGTCAGCGATGCCTACCATGTCTTCCGCATTCGAAAGCTGTTGGAGAGGGAAGGCGTTGGGCCAGTCTATGTTGCGCCGCGGCCTGATTCGCGGCCGCATGGCGTGGTGCAGCGCATGGTGGCGGTGCTGCGGGAGGCGACCAGCTATCTTATTGTGGCGGGTGGGCATCACATAGGAGCAAGGCCATGTACTGAAGCGAACTTCGTAATGCGAGGCCTTTGCGTCGTATCGCGACAACATATTTCGTCTTTCTTCTGGGATGATCGGCGGTCTCGTAATCCGCTCCGGCAACGGCCCGAATGTCGCCGATCGAATCCCACAGCATGATCGTGATGAATTCTACCTCGGCGCCATTTCCTCTGCGGAGCAGATAACTGCCCCGGTAGCCTATCATTTTGCTGATTCCCGGCAGAAGTTCCGGCTTCAGCATGGCCTCATAGGCGTCGGCGTGTTCCGGTTTCGAATATCCGTGCCAGACTCTTGCGATCACCGCTATGGCCCTCCTCATTGTTGCAATCGAACATTTACCAGCCCATCCGCTTGCGCAGTTCGGTGACGTGGGCTACGTGATGCCGGCCATGCCATGCGTAGAGGGCCAGATTTTTCTCCAGGGGCATCAGGCCAAGATCGGGATGGCGGAAGGTGCGCTTCCAGTCTGCCGCTGCCAGCGAGCCCAGCAGGCGCATCCAGCGCGTGTGCAGGGATTCGAGCAGCATCAGAGACACCTCGACGGGCGTGCTCTGCGTGTCGGCCAGAACCGCCCAGCGGTCTTCGGCGTAGGGTTTGATGGTGGGCTCGTCTTCGGTGAGCGCCAGCTTGAAACGAATGTAGGCATTCATGTGGCTGTCGGGAACGTGATGGACGAGTTGACGCACGGTCCATCCGTCAGGGCGGTAAGGCGTGTCGAGTTGCTGCTGGGACAGGCCGGAGACGGCTGCGCGCAGGTTGGCGGGGGCGTGGCTGATGTCGTCCAAGCACTTTTGCTTCTTTTCTTCGGTTAGAGGCCCGTCAAAGCTGAACTTGCCGATCGGGTATCTGAGGTCGGTCATCGCTTCTCCGCAGTTAAAGGTCACCGTCCGATCTACAGATGAGAGACGCAGCGCAAAGGGTTCAGGCGAGACTTCCGCTTACGGACGGCTACCTCGGCCGTCTCTCTTCTGCCAGCTTTGCGATGTCTGTATCGTTTGATCGGACAGGCGTACTCAATGATCCGTCGCTGTGACCGCCGCGATTTTGATTTGATTTGGGCCATCATCAACGATGGCGCCATCGCCTATAAAGGGATTATCCCTGAAGATTGCTGGACAGAGCCGTACATGTCCAGGAAAGACCTGCAGCATGAAATTGATGATGGCGTTGTGTTCTGGGGCTATGAGGAGAACGGGACACTGACCGGTGTTATGGGCATTCAACCGGTCCAGGACGTGGTTCTCATTCGACACGCCTATGTTCGCACCAGCCACCAGAAGCGAGGGATTGGAGCGCAGTTGCTGGCGCAGTTGCGGGAGATGGCGAAGGCGCCGGTATTGATCGGGACCTGGGCGGATGCGGTTTGGGCAATCCGCTTCTACGAGAAGCATGGCTTCCGAATTGTTCCTGCCCGGGAGAAGGACCGGCTTCTCAAACAGTATTGGACGATTTCCGAACGCCAGAGGGAGACGTCCGTAGTTCTGGCCGATCCGAAGTGGCGGGAGATCAGCGTTAAACCCTGACGCTTCCCTGATTCATCTAGGAGTCTGCAGTGGCACTGTGTGGTTTCGCGTTCAGGAATATCGCACTTGACGGCTGCTGGTGGCAGTAGGTGAAGTTTTTGGGGGCCGAGTCTGCCTCCAACCTTGCAACTACCACCACTTGGGCCTACTATGCTCGCGGCCCATCCCGTGGGGCTTGGACTTTGGGTTCCTGCGGGTGGCTTGGCGTCACAAGACCGGCCGTTGTAGGCTAAACTCGCGATGCAAAGTGGTTGCACAATTTCTGGGGCAGGTTACTAACATGCCATCTTCGGTTTGGTCAGGTCACTTAACCTTCGGACTCATCTCCATGCCGGTGCGTCTATTTTCCGGGGCGCGTAGTTCCGGCATTTCGTTCAACATGCTGCACCGTCCGGACAAGCAGCGGGTGAAGCAGCAATACATTTGCCCGCTGGAAAACGTGGTCGTGGAGCGCAGCGAGATCGTGAAGGGATACGAATATCGCAAGGACGAATACATCGTCATCGAGCCCGAGGAGATCAAGAAGATCGAGCCGCAGACGGCGAAGACCATGGAGATCCTTGAGTTCGTGAAGGCGAGCGAGGTCGATCCGGTGTATTTCGAGTCGTCCTACTACATGCTGCCGGAAGAGGCGGGACGGCGTCCTTATGCCCTGTTGACGAAGGCGTTGGAAGAAAGCGAATTTGTTGCCATCGCGAAGATCACCATGCACAACCGCGAGTACACCGTGTTTCTGCGGCCGCACGAGGGCGGCTTGATGCTGCACACCATGTACTACGCCGACGAAGTTAAGAAGGTGGAAGGTTTTGGCGCCCCCGACGTCGAGTTGAAAGAAGCCGAGGTCAAGGTTGCGCACCAGTTGATCGAAGCTCTGGCCGACGAATGGAATCCGGAGAAATACAAAGATACGTTCCAGGAAAATCTGAAGAAGCTGATCGAGGCCAAGCTCGAAGGTGGAGAGGTTGCCGCCGTCGAGAAGCCGAAGAAGCTGGCTCCGGTGGTGGACCTGATGGCGGCTTTGAAGCAAAGCCTGGCGCAAATGGAAGGCAAGAAAAAACCAGCCGCCACGGCAAAGTCCGAAGCCCCGGCGGCAGCGGCGGCGGGGGGCAAGTCGCGGCGGGGACGCTAGAGCAGCTCTCAGCTGTCAGCCTTCAGCCATCAGCTTGTAACTGCACGCGGCTGTGTTATCCCGAGTTTTCAGCATTTGTCTTCTGCGGCAGGCTATGCCGTTCCAGATCCTGCTCATCCAACTTAGCCAATGCCTCCGGCATCACAAAGCCATGCAGAGCCGACAGCTCGGCTAGCATCGATTCCTGACAATCGTTACAATAATCGCTTCGCTTTGAATCACTGGAATCAGAATTCTTCTTCGGGGTGCCGATGAATATCCGACGTGTGGGCCAACTGGCGGCGATGGTGCTGTCCATGATTTTGTGGATGGCCTGCGGCCAGGTTTACCGTCCGGTGGTCATTCCTACGACCACGACCCCGCCGAATCCCGCCAATTTTCACAGCATGTTTGCGGTTAATGACAACGTGCTGTTTAACCCAGGCTCGGCCATACAGATCGATGTGCACGGCGATACCGTTGCGGCCGCGACCGGGGGAATAGGGTCCACGGTGGGTCACCTCGGTATGCACCCGACTCACGCCATGATCCTGCCGAACTTCAACCGCGTCTATGTCACCAGCGCGGGGAGCATTAATCCGAATGGGGCTGATGTGGTGACCGCGTTCGCACCCGAATTCAGTTCGTCCGCCGCCGGCTTCACCGGTCTGACGACCTTCACCCTGCCCAACGTCGTCGGAAACACGTTCTCGATCACTAGCATCAGCGAGTCAGGAACTCTGGTTACAGCGACACTCAGTTCGGTGGTAAGCGGCGTAAGCGCAGGAGAATCCATCGCTATCTCCGGGGTGGCGGTTGCCGGCTACAACGGCACGTTCACGATTTCCTCGGTTAGCGGAAACACGGTAACGTACGTCGATGTCGCGGGACTTCCGCCGTCGTCAGGTGGAACTGCTTCCATCTCTCCCATCTTTTGCCGTTACCTGCCTGATTTCGTTGCGGCGGCGCAAAACGACACCGTGTATGTCGCCAACTATGGCGCCAGCGATCCCAACTGCGATCTGAGCAGCACTGATTCGATTGCTGTTCTCAGCAACACATTGAGTACAATCACCAACATCGTCTACCTCCAGGGAGGCTCTCACCCGGTGGCGTTGGCGGAGGCCCTGTCGCCGACGGGTGACAAGCTTTACGTCGCGAACGAGGGCAGTAGCACTATCAGCAGCTTTAATACGGTGGATATGTCCCCGAATACCGTGACCGGATTCTCGGGAACTATCCCGGTGTGGCTGGTGGCCCGTGGCGACGGCCAAAGAGTTTATGCGCTCACGCAAGGCGACGGGCACCTTGTCCCGATTGATACTGCGAGTGATACCGTGCTTGGCAGTCAGACCAACCTTTCCGTAGGTAGCGGAGCGAATTTCATTTTGTATGAGCCAAATTCGAACCGGCTCTACGTTACGAATCCCGCCAACGGTACGGTCTATGTTTTTTCTGCCACGGGCGGGCTCGACCCCACCACGTCGCAGCCCAACGATACGCCGACGTTGCTGGCCACGATTCCGTTAAGTGCGGGCGCAAATTCACCTTGTCCCAATGGATGCTCGCCGGTTTCGGTGGCGGCCCTGCCCGATGGCTCACACTTTTATGTGGCCAGCTATGAAACGGCTGCGCCCTGTCCGGACACGAATGTTGCTGGTTCGTGTGTGATACCCCGCGTCACGGTGATCGACGCCCGGAACTTTGCCCTGAAAGTGCCTTCGATGTTTCTGCTGACCTCGCCTCAGTTCGCATCGGGGCAGTTCGCCGTGCCTTCTCTATCCACCTGCGTTCCGACTTCCCCGTACACGCCAGACACCCCAGGCTCGGCCCGCTTTCGGCTGTCGGCCGCGGCGGCGGCAGACAGCAGCCGCGTGGAGGTGAGCATCTGCGACGCCGGCGTTGTGGCGGTTGTGAACACCACGACAAGCACCATCAGCGCGGGCGGGAATGCGCCAGATACGCTGGTGACGAACTTGTTGGCGCCGTTCAGCGCCGGTGCTCCGGGACCAAACGGGGAGCCACCGCCGCAGAATCCTATCTTTTTGCTAACCGGGCAATAGAGTCCGCACCCGAAAGCTTTCGCTCAACAATCGATGGATTGAAGCCCTGGCTCGCGGAGTCGGGGTAGATGTTCTCTGACAGCCTCGTGCAGGCGTTGGTTTTGTTCCCGCATTACGAACCTGTCGCGCGGAGGGAGGTTGTAGAGGTGCATCGAGACCTCTACCACGGCCCGGTCCAATGCCAGGAGAATCTCCAGCATCGTCTTGGGGTCGCTTTCACTGGTGGCTGGACTCTCCAGTCCACGGCATTTCAGCTTGTTCTGCTGCGTCATCAGGTTCACTCTGAGTCAAAAGGTTAAACTTAACTCATTCATATCGAATCGAACTCAGAAAGGGAAATTGAAACAATTGATCGGACTTAGAAACGGAGCCTGATTTCCGTAAATGTATGAAAACAACCCCATGAAGCTTGCCCCGTGGCATTTTCTTCGATGGGGACGATCAGTTCTTTGCATGGGATGTCACGACCTGACCCGCGGCGGAGCATAGTCGGGAGTTCAATCAAGAACGAGGCCGTAGCAGATTTTCTGTTCCAGGGGCAACGAAGACGAGCGACAAAAGTTGTTAAACCTTGGCCGGGACTTCTTCGTTGGCCACAGCCCTCGCCGCGTAGTGCGAGTCCACATACTCATCGAGGATCTCGATGAACTCGCCGACAATGCGGTCACCCTTGAGTGTGGTGAACAGGCGTCCGTCGACGTAGACCGGAGCCTTCGGCTCTTCAAACGTTCCGGGCAGCGAAATGCCGATGTTGGCGTGCTTCGATTCGCCGGGACCATTGACCACGCAGCCCATGACAGCCAGCTTCATTTCCTCGACGCCCACGTAGCGACCCTTCCAGGCGGGCATCTGCTCCCGGAGGTAAGTCTGTATCTGTTCCGCCATCTCCTGGAAGAACGTGCTGGTCGTGCGCCCGCAACCGGGACATGCCGTAACCTGCGGCGTGAAGCTGCGAATACCCATGGACTGCAGAATCTGCTGCGCCACGCGGACTTCTTCGGTGCGGTCGCCGCCTGGGGCGGGCGTGAGCGAAACGCGAATGGTGTCGCCGATGCCTTCCTGTAGCACGACGCCCATCGCTGCGCTGGAGGCGACCACGCCCTTCGCGCCCATACCAGCCTCGGTCAATCCCAGATGCAGCGGGTAGTTGCAGCGCGCGGCCAGCGCGCGATAGACGTCAATCAGATCCTGAACTCCGCTGACCTTCGCACTCAAAATGATCTGGTCAGCCCGCAAGCCAAATTTTTCGGCGAGAGCAGCGGAATCCAGCGCGCTCACGATCATCGCTTCCATGGTGACATCGCGCGCATCTTTGGGCTCATCGAGGCGCGAATTTTCATCCATCATGCGGGTTAGGAGCGCCTGGTCGAGCGATCCCCAGTTCACGCCGATGCGCACCGGTTTCTGATATTTCACCGCGACTTCAATCATGGTGCGGAAGTTGGAGTCGTCCTTGCGCCCGATGCTGGCGTTGCCGGGATTGATACGGTACTTCGCCAGATCGCGGGCGCATTCGGGATACTTGGTCAGCAGAATGTGGCCGTTGTAGTGGAAATCGCCGATGATGGGAACGCGGATGCCCTGCTTGTCGAGTTCTTCGACAATGCGGGGGACGGCCGCCGCGGCTTCGTCGTTATTAACCGTGACGCGCACGAGTTCTGATCCGGCGCGGGCCAGCGCTGCACACTGCTGGACGGTTGAGGGCACATCGGCGGTGTCGGTATTGGTCATCGACTGCACCACAACCGGTGCATCAGAGCCGACACGCACACCTCCGACGACGGCCGTAACGGTCTTTCTGCGTTGAATCGTAGCCATAGTGGAAGCTCTAGTTTATCACGCGAAACCCAGCCCTTCCTGCATCTTGAAACGGGTTGCCCTGAGTACGCACCATTGTTTCAGTAGAAGGGAGTGCTTCCATGAGTCATCCGATCAAGGCAACCCGGAAGAAGCCAGCAGGCGCCAAGAGGGACAACGCGGGTGCGCCGCAATGGCCCAGCTTCGCCGGTAATTCTCAACTCGTAGGCACGAGCCCGAGTGGAAGGGTCACAGTCTACGTTGATGCCGCGCTTGGTCAACAGGCTTTGCAGAACGCGCAGGATCTGCTCGGCGATGCAGATCGAGTGGTGGCGGCGAACGATGCGATTTTTGGCACTGCCGGAGGCCCGGTCAGCGTCATCGTCTTTGCTCTCGGGGGAGCCACCGACGGCACGGGCGGCGCCGACCACATGGGTTGCGACTATCAGAATGGGGCGGCGATCGAGGTCGACGCTTCCTATGGCAATTCGGCGCGGGTATCGGCTCTGTTCGAGGCCGAACTGAGCGAGTGCTCGATGGGCGGAAACCTGTGCGGTCAAAGTACTGGCGAAGCGCTTTCGCGTTGGTGCGCCGCAGTGGTCGGCAACAACGCTCTGTCGGATTTTGCGACCGCACCCACGTGGGTGCAGGACGGGATGCCAAACTGGGTCGACCAAACTGAGCCCACCGACCAACACGCCGACAGCATTGGCTGCGGCATGGCATTTCTGTCGTGGCTGATGAGCCAGGGCTACAGTCTAGACAAGATCGCGCCGCAAATGGTTGGGCTGGGCGATGGCGGAACGCTGGCCCAGCTTTACGCCAATCTCACTTCAGATGCTGCGTCGAACGCCTGGCCGAAATTTCAGGCGGCGATCCAGAACCTGCCGAACGGCGTGAACAATGACGATCCCTTCGGCGGGTCGGCTCAGTCTGCGCACTTGGCGAAAGCTGTTCTGAAGAAGGTTGCTGTGCGAAAAGCGGGGGCGAACGTACCAGTGGCCGTTTGCCAGCCTAAGTCGAAACGGTTGCTGCCGCCGAGCAGGAAGACGGCATAGACAAAAGCCAGCGGTCGAACCTGGCCGCTGGCTTCTTGTGTCGTGGCGAGGTGTATCGAGCACGTGACACGCGGCCTCAGCCGCAATGTAGCCATCAAAGTGCTGCCCGAAGCTTTAGCTCGGGACGGCGAGCGCTGCGCCGGTTTGAGAGCGAAGCTCGCGCTATCGCTGAGGCATCGTTCATCGCGACTTAGAGTCGACGGTTCCAAGAACAGCGCCGACCGACGTTGGCTCTGCTTCGATCGTCGCTCCTTGGTCGGGAGTGCGATAGCGCTGCCAGCGCCGCGTTTGATACTCTGCTTACACCTATGCATGTCCCCAAGGGTTTGCTTTTCCTGCTCACCGCAGTCAGCTTAGCCTTCGGCCAGAATCTCAAACCGGTTGCCGAACGCCTCGCGGCTCAAAACGCTCTTTTTGAAGAGCAGTACGAGAGCGATCTGCGCAACTTCCCTGAGCGCGCCACCGCCTATGGCGATTATCGCTATAACGACAAGCTCGCCGAATACTCACTCAACGCCATCGTTCAACGCCACAGGAGCGATGAGGCATTTCTTGCGCGGCTGGAAGCCATTCCAACCGCGGGCTTTTCTGACCAGGACCAGCTCTCCCACGACCTCCTGGTTCGCGTACTGCGGCAGCGCATCACTGACTTTGGGCTGAAAGAATATGAGATGCCCATCAACCAACAAAACGGCATTCACACCAGCCTCGCGGATTTGCCGCTTTCCGTTCCGCTCGATTCGGTCAAGCACTACGAGGATTACATTTCACGACTTCACCAGATTCCGCGCGTCCTCAGCCAGACTACGGAAGTTCTTCGCGCCGGCATGAAGGACAAGCTCATGCCCGTGCGATTTCTGCTCGAGAAACTTCCCGTTCAATGCGAGGGCATCATCGAAGCCGACCCCTTTCTTCAACCCACGAAAAAATTTCCCGCGGATATCTCGCCTGAAGAGCAGAAGCGCCTGACGCGTGAAATCACCGACGCGATCCAAAACGATGTCATTCCTGCCTACAAGAGCTTCGCCGCCTTTCTGCGCACGGAGTATGCGCCTCAGGGCCGTACTACACTTTCGGTGACTTCGCTCCCCGATGGCCAGAGGCGCTACGAAAACGATATCTACGCCCGCACTACCACGCACATGACACCGGATGAGATTCATCAGCTCGGGCTTCGTGAGGTGGACCGCATCGAGGCCGAGATGAGGGAGATCGCAAAGAAGGAGGGGTTCGCGGACCTCGCGTCGTTCCGCGCCTCGCTCAAGACGAATCCGAAATATATTCCGACCTCGGCCCAACAGATACTGGATGACTTTCGCCACTACATCGCGCAGATGGAGCCGAAACTTCCTCAGCTTTTCACGCTGCTGCCGAAGTCGCCGGTTACTGTGGAAGCCATACCGCCGTTCCAGGCCGCGGCCGCGACTCACTACGTTACCGGAACTCCGGACGGCAAGCGTCCCGGCCGCGTCGTCGTCGCGACCTCTGACTTTGCGAAGCGCTCGCTGATTGACGACGAAGCCATTGCCTACCACGAAGGCATTCCCGGGCACCACATGCAGTTATCGGTGCAGCAGCAGCTTAGCGACCTGCCGAAATTCCGTTTGCACGGCCTCGGCTTTAATGCGTACATCGAGGGCTGGGCTCTGTACGCAGAAGGGCTTGGCAAAGAAGTCGGGTTCTACCAGGATCCGGTTTCGGACTACGGAAGGCTTTCCTCCGAACTGTTCCGCGCGGTGCGCCTGGTCGTAGATACTGGAATTCACGCGCAAGGATGGACGCGCGATCAGGTTGTAGATTTCATGCGCAAGTCTGGCGCGGTCGACGAACCGACGATTCAGTCCGAGACCGATCGCTACATTGCGTGGCCTGCACAGGCCCTTAGTTACAAACTGGGCCAGCTTAAGATCCGTGAACTTCGTGAGCGAGCGCAGAAAGAATTGGGTCCCAAGTTCAACGTCCGCAAATTCCACGACGAGATGCTCGACGGCGGGACGTTGCCACTCGATCTCCTTGAAGCGCGAACGGACAAGTGGATCTCGGAAGAGAAATCGAACTAGCTCTATTTACGTGGGAATTTCTATTTCGGTCAATTTTCCTATCTCAAGGAAGCTTGTCGGCCAGCCCCGGGATCGTCTTCATCAGATCATTGTAGATAACCATCACGGCAAACAGCACCAGGAAGACGAATGCGGCCTGATAGACGCGCTCCTTGATACGCAGGCTGATATCGCGCCGCATCAAGCCTTCGATCAGCAGGAACATGATGACCCCGCCGTCAAGGATGGGAATGGGCAGCAGGTTGAAGATGCCGAGGTTCAGGCTGATCGCAGCGGTCAATTCAAGCAGCGGCGTCCAGCCCTTGCGGCTGGCAGCTTCGCCTGCGGCCTGACCGATGCGGATTGGTCCTTCGATGGTGCGAATTGACATCTTGCGTTCCACCATCTTCTTCACCAGTTCCAGAATCATCAGCGACGCGCGCTCGTTGCGGACGATCGACAGGTGCAATGCTTGGGTGAAGGGCAGAGTCGTGACCTTACTCGGAAAACTTCCCACGCCGATGCGATACGACTTCTCGTTCATCACCGGTTGCACGGTAAAGTACTTAATCTCATTGCCCCGGCGCACCGTTAAGGCAATGGGTTTGTCTTGCGACAGTTTGAGGCTCTCCACCATGGCGGCCAATGCGGGCACTGGTTTGCCATCCACGGTCAGAATCTCGTCGCCCAGTTTCAAACCTGCCTTCTCTGCCGGCATTCCTGGTTGAAGGTCGGTGATGCAAACGCACGGCTGCTTGGGGGACCAGCCCGCCATTCCGATCTGATCCACGCCGTAAGCCTCCGGCGTGATCGTCTTGTTGATGAGCTGTCCGTTGCGATTCACCGTGACTTCGAGAGGCTGCCCAGGGCTTAGCGCCTCTTTGGTGTCCACCTGCTCCCAGTTGGGATTATCGATGCCGTCAATACGCACGATCTTGTCACCGGTTTGGAACCCGGCCTTCGCCGCCGGAGTGTCTTTGATCACCCAGCCGATCACAGTAGGCTCGTCGAGCACCGCCGGATACTCGTAGTGCACCATGTAAACCACGGTCAGCAGGAAGATGGCAAGGAAGATATTCATCAGCGGCCCGGCAATGGCGACAAGAAAACGGTGCCAGCGGGAATGATTGAGAAACTCCGCAGGATCGTCGGTACGCGCGTCCATCGGATTCTCGCCGCTCATCTTCACATAGCCGCCCAGGGGAATGGCACTGATGCGGTAGTCGGTCTCCCCCTTGCGGAAACCGAACAGGCGCTTGCCAAAGCCGATCGAGAAGGTTTCGACCCGGACTCCCAGCCACTTGGCCACGGCATAGTGGCCGAACTCATGGATGAGGATCATGAAGCCAAGGACGGCAACCACAGCAACGAGCGAGATCAGGAATTCAGACATAAGCAGAGATACGTATTCCCCACATTCTTAGATTCCAAAACTAAACAAAAGATGTCGCACGCGGCCTCTTAACAGCCGCGATCCGTTCCCCAGCCGACCGGCGTGCCTCGACGTCGGCCTCGAGCACCATTGCGATGGATTCCAGCTTCACGGAAGTGGTTGCTGAGAGCACGTCTTCAATGACCCTGGGAATCTCGTCGAAACCGATGCTGCCCTCCAAGAACGCGGCCACTGCCACTTCATCCGCCGCATTTAGGGCCACCGTCTTTGCCCCGCCCGCCTCGACCGCTTCGTAGGCCAGGCGCAGACAAGGGAATTTACTCATGTCCGGAGGGCAGAAGTCCAGATGACGCAGGTCACTGACGGCAAAGCGCATATCCGATTGAATGCGCTCGGGATAAGTCAGAGCATAAAGAATCGGCAGCCGCATGTCCGTCACCGAAAACTGAGCAAGTATGCTGCCATCCACAAACTCGACCATGGAATGAATCGTCGACTGTGGATGGACAATCACTTCCACCTTCGCCGGAGAAATGTGAAAAAGTCTGCACGCTTCGATGACCTCAAAGCCCTTGTTCATTAAGGTGGCCGAGTCAATCGTGATCCGCCGTCCCATCTTCCACGTGGGATGATTCAATGCCTGATCGACCGTGATGGAAGCAAATTCCGCGCGCGGCGTGTTCAGAAATGGTCCGCCCGAGGCCGTCAGCCAGATTCGTTCCACTTCCTCCAGATGCCCGCCGCGCAGGCATTGATGGACGGCATTGTGTTCGCTGTCAATGGGAAGAAGGGGATTGCCCTGACGGCGCGCTTCGGCGGTGATGAGTTCGCCTGCGGCCACCAGGCACTCTTTGTTCGCCAGGCCGACGATCTTGCCGGCACGCACTGCCTCGTAAGTTGCCTCAAGCCCGGCCACGCCCACGATCGCGCTCACCACGAAATCGACTTCTTGATGGGTCGCGACGCGGACCGTCCCGGCGGCGCCGTGCACGACTTCAATCTCGCTCAGGCCTTCTTTCTTCAGACGCAGACGCAGGAGGTCGGCATCTTTCTCGGCCGCAACTGACATCACCCGCGGGCGCCAACGACGCGCCTGCTCGAAAGCGGCGTCCAGGTTGCTCCCGGCGGCAAGGGCCACGATCTGGAAGCGATCTGGATAAGATTCGGCGACGTTGAGCGTACTGCGCCCGATCGAGCCGGTCGAGCCAAGGATGGCAATACGTTTCATTGCGACAGAATTCTTATTCTACGCGTTCCAGGCGCGCGTTCGGGGGGAGGGCGGCGGGAAGATCACTGCATCACGCGCCAAGCTGCATAGTACCACAGCACCGGAGCCGCAAAGAGCAGGGCATCAATCCGGTCAAGCATGCCGCCGTGGCCGGGAAGAAGCGCTCCGGAATCTTTCACGCCTGCGCCCCGCTTGATCAACGATTCCACCAGGTCGCCAAGCTGCGCAGCAACATTCAACGCAATCGTGAGCAGGAGAATCGGCCCCATCGCGGGTCGTTCCAGTCCGAACAAGCCGTCCCGTCGCTCGATCAGCCCGGCGCGAAGCAGAGCCGAGCTGATCTGTTCCGCATGGCGGAACATGAGCCAGCCAACGCCGACGCTCGCGATCAGAGAGGCCGCCGCTCCCTCCCAGGTTTTCTTCGGGCTGATGTGCGGCGTCATCAAATGACGTCCGATCGAGCGCCCAACGAAGTAGGCAAAAATGTCTCCCGCCCAAACCACCAGCAGCAGATACAGCAGATAAAACGCTCCCGCCCATTGCTGCCGCAACTGGACGAGCATCCCCATGGGCAACGCGATGTAGGTGAAGGCAAAGACCGAAGCCGCTGCGGCAGGATAGCCGCCGCGCAGGTCTCCCTCCCGCATCGCGCGGGTCAAGAAAATGAAAGGCGCGATGGCCGCGGCAAATCCCACTGTAACCAGGAACTTTCCGGTCGAAAGAAGAGGAGTGTCGCCGCCCGCTCCGATTGCCAGAGTGACGAAGAACAATGCGGTGAACAGGTAGGTCGGCCAGCCCATCGGCTGCACGCCATAGGATTCCGTCAGCTTCAAGAATTCGTGAATGGTGAGCAGCGCTACGATGGCGGCAACGACCGCCAGCACCGGAACCGGCGCCCGCAGCACCAGTACCACCACAATCGGAATCAGGACGACCGCGGTCGCGATGCGTTTCAGCAGATAGGTAGGCCTCAGGTAGTGAACTGCTTCGAATTTGCGGCATCACCTAACTTTGGAGCTTTGCCCGAGCGGAACAGTAAAACCCATGCCAGCAATATCGACAAAGGGACGGAAATGAAAAAGCTGAGGAAAATATAGCCCATGATGAGAAACCCATCACCGGGCGACGAGTGTCCACCATTGCTGATAAAATTCGGGTCCGGAGGCAGGGCAAGGATGGCGAGAAAAAAGGCCATTAGGATGCCCACCAAAGGGCCGATCAATAAAATGGCCATCGCTTTCACGATTCGCATGCCGCCCAGCCACTCTCTGTTCCAAATGGTCCCATCGATTCCTTCAAACTCCGAGACCTGATTCGTGAGGCCATCTTCCAACGCGGGTGTCGTCTCGGTGCGGACGACTGGGTCTACTTGTGAACCTTGGCAAACTCAGCGTCACTGTGCCCGTGTACGTCCCCGTGATTCAGCCCTCCGTAGCGCCGCTCCCGCTTCTGATATTCCGTAATCCCCTCAAGCAGGTGCAGGCCGCGAAAATCCGGCCACAAGGTCGGAGTCACGTAAATCTCCGCGTAAGCCAACTGCCACAGCAGGAAATTGCTGAGCCGCATTTCCCCCGAGGTGCGCACCACTAAATCCGGATCGGGAAGGTGCCGCGTGTACAAATGCCGCGCCACCATATCCTCATCGATTCGCAGATGCTCGATTCCGCCATTCTGCGAAGCCGCATTCACCATCGAGCGGAACGCATCCACCAGTTCACTGCGCGCGCTGTAATTCAGCGCCAGCGTAAGCACCATGCCAGTGTTGTATGCCGTGGCCTCGCGCGCCCAAGCCATGCGCTCCTGCACATCTGGGGGCAGTTCGTGCTGCCGTCCAATGTATTCCAGGCGAATATTATTCTTGTTCAGAGTAGGAACTTCCGCCTTCAGGTAGCGGCTCAACAGCCGCATCAGGAAGGCGACTTCGCTCGTAGGCCGCTTCTTCCAGTTCTCCTCCGAAAAGGCGTAGAGCGTGAGCGCGGGAATGTGAATACGCGCTGCTGTTTCCACAGTCGAGCGCACGGCGGCCACTCCGGCGCGATGCCCAGCCACGCGCGGCAGGTGGCGCCGCTTGGCCCAGCGCCCGTTGCCGTCCATGATGATAGCGATATGTTTTGGGAGCTGCCCCGGATCCAGATGTCGGTAGACTTCCGCTTCCTTGCGATCCAGCCCAGCGGGTACTTTGTCGTGCAAAGTGATGCCTCGGATTGAGGCTAACACAGTGGGGAAGGGGATGCAATGAGGGGTGGATTGTGTGGCGCGGGCGCCCTCGCCCGCGAAATGCCTGGAAGCGAGAGAGGTCCGGCGTCCATGATGCCTGTCAGAATCAAAACCTGGGGAGCTTCGCTCCCAGGACAGCCGAGGGTGGCTGTCCCCACATAATCCCACGAGATCCTTGGAATCCTGGCCAGCATTGCGCGGGCGAGGCGCCCGCGCCACACGAAACTACTTTGTCTCCTCCGGCACGATCTTCAGCTCCAGTTTCTCTGTATGCCGGAGCACGGTCAGGCCGCAGCTCACTCCTACGCGAACGTCGGTCAGAACGCGGTGCAGATCGTCCACGCCGGCGACCGGTTGCCCCTCCAGCGCCACGATCACATCGCCTTCGCGCAATCCCGCACGCCGAGCCGGGCTATTTTCTTCGACCGACAGAACCAGCGCGCCCGTTTCTTTCGCTAGATCGTAGAAACGTACGACACGCCGGTGGATCGGCACAGTCTGCGCCGAGACACCGATATAGCTGCGGCGAATCCGGCCATCGCGAAGCAGCCGGCTGGCCACGAACTTCGCCGTATTGATCCCGATCGCGAAGCAGATTCCCTGCGCCGGCAGAATCGTCGCCGTGTTCACCCCCACCACGCGCCCCAGGGAATCCACCAGCGGCCCGCCCGAATTCCCCGGATTCAACGACGCGTCCGTCTGGATCACGTCGTCGATCAGCCGCCCCGAATACGACCGCAGCGAGCGCCCTAGTGCGCTCACTACGCCCGCGGTCACTGTCGACTGAAAGCCATAGGGAGCACCAATCGCAATCACCACTTGGCCGACGCGCAACCGCTGCGAGTCGCCCAAAGCCGCGGCGGCCAGGCCAGGCTCGTTCACTCGCGGTTCATCCACGCGAATCACAGCCAGATCGCTTGCGGGATCGTCGCCGATGGCACTGGCCGGCATGCGTCGCCCGTCGGCAAGTGCGACCTCGATGCGGCGGGCGTCATGCACCACATGACTATTGGTGAGAATGAGCCCGTCGGGAGTGAAAATAAACCCCGAGCCTCCGCCGCGCCGTTCGCGGGGTTCGCCTGACCGGGTGCGTCCGGCCGCCTGGTGGACTTCGATGTTGACCACCGATGGACTCACCTGCTCGACCGCTCCAGTCACCGCGCGCGAATAGGCGTCGAGCAGGGAATCGTCGTTCAGTGCCCGCACTGGCGAGGTCGCCTCTTCTCGCGGGCGTTGTTCCTTCCAGAGGTCTCGGTCTGACATCTGATGCAACGGCGTCGCCGCTCCCGATGTCGCGGCAAAAACACTTCCAGCTTATTCGAGAATCATGCTGGATAGATGACGATCAATCTACGTAGGATTCAGGCCTGCGAAGGGAACAAAAAAGGCCGGGACCAAGATCGGTCCCGGCACTTAGTTGGCTGGTTGCCCGGAAAAATCGAGGTTTTAAGGTGGTAAGGTTTCAAAGTTTCAAGGTGAAGCAAAAGCCGAAGTCAGGTCGGGGCACTTGAGACTCTGAACCCCTTGAAACCTTGAAACGTGAAACCTATTCCCTTACGCACTCCTTCTTGGCCGCACCGTCAAATCCCGCACCTGCATCAGGATGCTCGACATCTGCATCCCATTTAGTTGCGAAACAAAGGGCAGGAGTTCAGCAATAAACTGATCTTTCACCAATTCGCTGATCTCTTCCTGACGGCTGCGTTCTCCGCCACTGAGCAGTTCCGGCACGGTCACCTCCAGGGCGCGCGCCAGCCGTTCCAGGGATGACAGCGTGGGCGTGGCTTTCTCGTTCTCGATCTTGGAAACGTAGGTGCGGGGCACCGCCATGCGTCCCGCCAGTTGCCGCTGGCTGAGACCATTGCGCAGGCGCAGCGACCGGATCGAGGTCGCCAGGTTCAGGTGTCCGCGACCGTTGCCCGGCATGGGCATCATGACCGGGTGGTGCAGCCACAATCGGCTCGGGCTCAGGCTCCTCGTCCAGGGACGCGTGGCACCGGCGGCAGTTATTATTAAGGGTGCGGAACTGAACCAACAGGCAGTGATCGCAACGGACGACTTCCCTTGAATCGACCGGGGCAAGAGTCGTGGCCATCGAGTTGTGGGAGTGCCAGAGCCGGCTACTCCTTACAGCTGCATGGAACCGTAAATTGGGGGAGAGGTTCCTACCGCAGCGCCCAATCTGCGGTACATAGCCTGTGGATGTCAAGTTTAAAATGCACCAAAAGTGGGAAATCGTTCGCGTCGCGCCGCGGCGAAACGCGAAACAGCGCTGAGGACAAGGTTAAGACCATGATCGATCGCAATTCTGCGTGGTGTTTACTAACTGAGTTCACCCAGTCAGAAAGTTTGCGAAAGCACGCTCTTGCAGTCGAAGCCTGCATGCGCTCCTGCGCCCGCAAGTTCGGTGACGGTTCGTATCAGGGCATGCCTTCAGGCATGCCGCAAGCAGATCGGAAATCAGCTGGGACTTTAGCCCCTGAGGGAATGAGCGAGGAAGACCTCTGGGGCATCGTCGGCCTGATTCACGACTTCGACTACGAGCGCTGGCCCAGCCTCGACGATCATCCCTACAAAGGAAACGAAATCCTGAAGGAACGGGGATGGCCTGAAGTCATCACCAAAGCCGTGATGTCGCACGCCGAATATACCGGCGTCACGCGCGACACGCCCATGGAAAAAGCTCTCTTCGCCTGCGACGAGTTAGCCGGATTCATCACCGCCGTGGCCCTGATTAAGCCCAGCAAATCGCTGGCGGACGTCGATGCGAAGTCAGTCCGGAAAAGAATGAAGGACAAAGCCTTCGCCCGCAAAGTGAACCGCGAAGACATTATCAATGGCGCCGCCGCCCTGGGAGTGGACCTGGATGAGCACATCGCGTTGTGCATCGAGGCGATGAAGGGGATTGCCGCAGAGCTGGGACTCGACGGCAGCGCGGTAAAGTCGGCGTAGGAGTGGCCGATTTGCTCCGAGAACGGATGCCTTCTTGATGTCATCTGCCCTTCTGGCTACTGGTGATTCGTCCCTCAAAAGTCGAGACTCATCACCACTCAGCTAACCAAAATCGCTGTCGTACGGTCTAATGTTTGTCACGAAGTGACTCCGGTCCATCGCCACGCATTCACATGCGAAAGGGGTATCTCCCATGCCACACAGCAAAACTCTGCATTTTGCGTTGATCGCGGGAGCACTGCTCAGCTCCGCGGCATTGACAGCCTGGAATCAAACCAGCAGCGGCCCCAGCACCGCCGCTGCGGCGGAGGGCGGGAAACTGCCTGTCACCACACGCTCTGAGGAGGCACGGCAGGAATTCCTGAAGGGGCGTGATCTTTCGGAAAGACTTCTAGGACAGGAAGCGCTACCGCATTTTGACAAGGCCATCGGGCTTGATCACGAGTTTGCGTCGGCTGAGTTGGCGCGCGCCAACAGTGCTCCCACGGCCAAGGATTTCTTCGATCATCTGAACAAGGCCGTCAGTCTCGCCGATAAGGCCTCTGAGGGAGAGAAGTTGCTGATACTCGCCAACGAAGCGGGAGCCAATGGCGAGGTCGTGAAGCAAAAAGACTATCTCGAAAAGCTGGTGGCCGCGTATCCGAATGATGAACGCGCTCAGTTCAACCTGGGAGCTTACTACTTTGGCCAGCAAGAGCTGGATCCAGCTGTTGACCGCTTCAAAAAAGTAATTGAAATCTCCTCCAACTATTCCCCGGTTTACAACATGCTCGGCTACGCGTACCGGCAGAAGAAGGATTATCCCGATGCCGAGCAAGCTTTCAGAAGATACATCGAGCTGATTCCCAACGATCCGAATCCCTACGACTCCTACGCCGAGTTGCTGCTCAAGACCGGACGCTTCGAAGACTCTCAAACCCAGTATCGAAAGGCTCTCTCTGTCGATCCTCACTTTGCGCCATCACATTTCGGACTTTCCGCGGCGTTGTTGTATGCGGGCAAGAGGCAGGAAGCGCAAGCGGAGCTGCAAAAGATGGCGGATCAGGCGCGCAATGATGGAGAGTTTCGCATGGCGTACTTCGGCATGGCGGTTCTGGCCACCGACGCCGGCAAGTTCGATCAGGCCCTTCAAGCCGTGGATAAGCAGTATGCCACCGCCCAAAAAGCCAACGACATTGTCGCCATGGCCGGGGATATTCAGACCAAGGGAAGAATTCTCATGGAGATTCCTCGTTTCGAAGACGCGCAACGGGAATTCGATCGTTCCTACAAGATGATCGAAACCTCCACCCAACCACAGCAGATCAAGGACAACACCAAGCTCTTACACCAGTTCAACCTGACCGAGGTTGCGATAGAAACGAAGAATTTCGCTGCAGCGAAGGCGAAGGCCGAAGAATTCCGCCAGGGAGCGGAGGCGACAAAAAATTCCCTGCAAATCAAGAACTCCCATGAATTGGCCGGGCGCATTGCCTTGGGCGAGAAGGATTATGCGAAAGCCATCGCCGAGCTGGAGCAAGCCGACCAGCAGAATCCTCAGAACCTTTATCGCTTAAGCCAGGCTTACCAGGGCAGCGGGGACCGCGCCAAAGCTGAGGACTATTACGCAAGAGCCGCCAACTTCAACTCGCTTCCTCGTTTGGCCTTTGCTTTCGTTCGAGTGAAGCTCCCGAAGACAGCGGGCAACAAGGGGTAAGTTAGGACAAGGGGAGACTGTGGCGCCCCCGTGACGCACCGCCAGATCTTTCTTGCCTTAGAACGTTCGTGCGCAAGAGGTCACAACAGTGCTGCTGCCAGCTTCGCGCTTGCTATCAATTCTGCGATCCGCGCGAAGTCTTTGTACATCACGCGGTCTTTCTCCATGGTTGGGCACACCGAGCGAATCGCCGCGTGTGCCGCCTGCCCGCGCTTTGAAGGCCTGAGAGGTTTGTCTGCGTGAAGGTAAAAATCTAGCGCCTGCGCGGCGGCCATGGCCTCGATTGCCAGCACGTTGCGCGTGTTCTCGACGATGCGCTTCAGCTTGATTGCCGCCGTCATCCCCATCGAGACGTAGTCTTCCTTGTTGCCCGAGGTCGTGATCGAATCGACCGACGCGGGATGCGCCAGAACCTTGTTCTCGCTGACCAGCGCGGCAGCCGCCACCTGCGGCATCATGAACCCAGAGTTCAACCCCGCCCCCGGCGCGAGAAACGGCGGCAGGCCTTCGCTGAGCGCGGGATTCACCAGCCGCTCGATCCGCCGCTCGCTGATTCCGGCCAGCGCGCTCAACGCAATTCCCAGGAAATCCAGAGCAAACGCGAGCGGTTCGCCGTGAAAGTTTCCGCCGGAGACAACGTCGCCACCGGCTGCCGCGGAGCTTCGCTCCGCCTGAACGGGCGAGGTGTCCGTCCCCACACGGGCCGTGCTGACAAACACCAGCGGATTGTCCACGGCTGAGTTGGCCTCGATCTCAAACACTTCGCGGCAGTGAGCCAACGTGTCGCGGACAGCGCCGTGCACTTGCGGGATGCAGCGCAGCGAATAGGCGTCCTGCACGCGGCCGCAGTCGCGATGTGACTCGCGAATCTGGCTGCCCTCGAGCATGCGGCGCAAATTGGCCGCGGTCTTCAACTGTCCACTGTGCGGACGCGCCTTGTGAATACGTTCATCAAAGGCCGCGTCGGTTCCCTTGAGGGCGTCGCACGAAAGCCCGCCAATGACGTCGGCGGAATCTACTAGTATTTCCGCCGCGAGCAGCGCCAGCGTCCCCACTCCGAGCATGGCTTGAGTCCCGTTAATCAGCGAGACGGCTTCTTTGGCCCCGAGCACGACCGGCTTGATCTGCACTCGCTGCAGAGCTTCCGCGCTGGGAATGCGCACGCCCTTCTCGTCGACGCATTCGCCTTCGCCAATGAGCGCAAGCGCCAGGTGCGCCAAGGGTGCGAGATCGCCGCTCGCGCCCACGCTGCCTTGCGACGGCACGAAAGGAGTGACGCCGCGGTTCAGCATCTCGCAGAGCGTGTCGATGAGAAGCGAACGCACGCCGGAGCAGCCTTTCGAAAGCGAATTCGCGCGCAACACCATCATGGCGCGCGTTTCCGCGATCGACAGCGGTTCGCCTAAGCCGACCGCGTGCGAGCGTACCAGGTTCAGCTGCAACTCACGAATCTGGTCGCCAACGATGTGCACGTCGCTGAGTTTTCCGACGCCGGTGGTGATGGCATACGCGACCCGGTTGCTCGCAACGATCTCGTCGACGACCGCCCGCGCACGATCCACCGCCTCGCGCGCTTCGGCCAGCAGGAGCACAGGGCGCCGTTCGGCGGCGACATCGCGCACCGCCTCTAGTGTGAGATCGTTTCCGTTAATGTGAAGTGCATTCAAGGGTGAAGTCCAAGCATTGCGTATCTTTGAAGTGAAAGCAGAATGTAGAAGTTAGAATGCAGAAGTAAAATAAATCTCATAGGATCTCTCGCCAATTCCTTATTTCTGACTTCTGACTTCTGACTTCTGACTTCTGACTTCTAACTTCGTCTCACTGTCCCGCCGCTTCCCGAAATACTTTCAGATACTTTTCCGGCAATGCGGCGATCTTGAACTTTGCGTCAGTCACAATATGTGTCGTCTCGCCTTCGGCCAGTACCGTGCCGGTTTCGCCGCGCAATAGTTCGTAGGTGAAGTGGACCACGGACTCGCGCACACTTTTCAATTTCGTGCGCACGATGACCTCATCGTCGTAATAGATCGGAGCGCGGTACCGGCAGCGAGCTTCCGCGACTGCAATAAAGCAGTTGTCATCGCGTTCCATGTCGCGATAGGAGAAGCCTAACTGCCGCATGAGTTCCACGCGTCCCACCTCAAACCAGATCAGGTGGTTCGAGTGATAGACCACGCCCATCTGGTCGGTTTCGGCGTAGCGCACGCGTAGCCGGGTTTCATTCACCGACGGGTGATGGTTGGAGCTCATTTGCCGCTCCACACCGGCTTGCGTTTTTCCAGGAATGACGCGATGCCTTCGCGAAAGTCGGCGGTAGTGCGGATGGCTGCATTCTCGCGTACGGCAGCTTCGATCTGGGCATCGAGCTCGACGCGCGCATGATTCGTGAGCAGTTGCTTGGTCGCTCGCAAAGATGACGGGCTGTTTTCCATGAGGGAGGCGGCCAGTTCGCGGGCCCTCGCTATCAGCTTCTCCGAAGGCACGACTTCGTTGACTAATCCCATACGAACTGCTTCTTCTGCGGTGAAAATTCTTCCAGTCAATAGCAGGTCGCGTGCCTGTTTCTCACCAACCTGGCGCAGAAGAAAAGTGGAAACGATCGCAGGGACGAAGCCGATGCGGACCTCGGTGTAACCGAACTTGGCTTCTGGTACGGCAAGGGTGAAGTCGCACAGCAGGGCCAGTCCCGTGCCCCCGGCGATAGCCGCCCCGTTCACCGCAGCGATTGTGACTTTCGGGAATTCGTAGAGCCTGCGGAACAAGCGAACCATGGTCGCTGAATCTTTGAGGTTCTGCTCGGGAGAGAGGCCGATCAAGGCTTTCAGATTGTCCAGGTCCAGCCCGGAGCAGAAGGCCTTGCCAGCACCGGTGAGGATCACGATGATTGCGTCCGCCTTGGCCACGTCGTCGAGAGCGCGTAGCAAATCGTCAATCAATTCGAAACTGATCGCATTGCGCTTGTCCGGGCGGTTGAGCGTGATAGTGGCGACACCTGCGTCGTAGGCGAGTTGGATCGTCTTGTAGTTCATGTCAAAACCAGGGCCACAGATTTCACTCATTCCAACGAATGAAGCACAACAGCACTGGATGGTCCGTGAGACTCCGCAGTAATGCCTGATAACCTAATCTGCGGCATGGGAACTGGAGTACTTCGCGCCGATCCCTCCCGTTGCTTTCAGCAGTGCGTCTAACGGCTTCAGTTGTGGCAACTCCGCGCCCCGCTGGCCAAGGGCCTCGATCACTTTCTCTGTCGGGATATTACCAACCAATGCGTCCTGCGCGAAAGGACACCCGCCGAGTCCGCCCAACGCGGAATCAAATCGCCGGCAGCCCGAATCATAAGAGGCCAGAATCTTTTCCGCGGCTTGCTCGGGACGGCTATGCAGATGAACCCCGATCTCGAGGTGATCATACTTGGCGATCACTGCTCCCACGATTTCGCTGATCTGCTGCGGCGCGGCCATGCCCACCGTGTCGGCCAGCGAAATCGTGTGAACGCCCTCGGTTTCAAGCAGGTTGACAGCCTCTAAGAGTTCGTCCAGGTTCCACAGATCGCCGTACGGGTTGCCAAAAGCCATCGAGATGTAGACGACAGTGTCCAGGCCAGCACCGTCAGCTTTTTCAAGAACCTTCTCCAGTTCGTCGAGAGTCTCTTCAGGCGCCTGATTTTGATTCTTTCGCAGGAAGGTCTCGGAAAGCGAGTAGGGAAATCCCAGCGTCCCAACCGCCTGCGTGCTGATGGCGCGCTGCGCCCCCTTTTCGTTGACCACGATGCCGATGATCTCCACGTCGTCGGGCGGGTCGAGTTCTTTCAGCACCTCCTCAGAGTCCGCCATCTGCTGCACAGCCTTGGGCGACACGAATGAAACGGCATCAATGTGCTTGAACCCCACGCTGATCAATGCCTTCAGATAATCCGCCTTAAGGTCGGCAGGAATCTGCCCCTGCAGACCCTGCCAGGCATCCCGCGGACACTCGACTAACTTAATTGCGTTTGACATAGCACTCAGCGAATCGGGCGATCGGGTCAGCTGATCATCGGGAGATTTTTCATTTTTCGATTGCCCGATGACCCGATCGCCCGATGACCAGATCTAGGTTTGCAGCACTCCCACCTTGAACTCCGGCACGTCCGGGTTCAACGCCGCCGCCTCTAATGCTTGCGCGATCGCTTCACGGGTCTCGATGGGATCGATGATCTTGTCGATCCACAGGCGGGCAGCGCCATAGCGCGGGTCGGTTTGCTCGTCGTAGGTGCGCTTCACCGACTCGTAGAGTTCTTTTCTCTCTTCGTCACTCAGTTTCTTGCCGCCGCGTTCAAGTTGTTTCACTTTAATTTCAACCAGCGTCCCGGCCGCCGAATCGCCGCTCATCACGGCGTAGCGCGCCGTGGGCCATGCGAATACAAATCGCGGATCATACGCCTTGCCGCACATCGCATAGTGACCCGCGCCAAACGATCCGCCGACGATCACGGTAATCTTCGGCACGACCGAGTTCGACACTGCATTCACCATCTTCGCGCCGGCTTTGATGATGCCACTCCACTCGGCGTCGCGGCCCACCATGAATCCGTTCACGTCGTGGAAGAAAACCAGCGGAATCAAATTCTGGTTGCAGTCCATGATGAAGCGCGCTGCTTTCTCGGCGGACTCGGTATAGATTACGCCGCCAAATTCGATGCGCTTGTGGCCTTCGTGGTCAATTTGCTGAGCGTGCAGCTTTTGGTTGGCCACGATTCCTACAGCAAAGCCGCCGATGCGGCCGTAGCCGCAGATTACGGTTTTGCCGTACTCCGGCTTGTACTCGTCGAAGCAACTGCCGTCGAGCACGCGCGCCAGAATCTCCTTGATGTCATAGGGACGCGCGGACGACGAATCGTAGATGCCGTAAATTTCTTCGGCTGCCTGCACGGGCTCGACCGGTTTCTTGCGGTCCCAGGGAGAAAGGCGGCGGTATCCCCACTTCTCGACGATGGAGCGGATGCGCGCGATGCAGGCCTCGTCGTCAGGCTCGCGAAAGTCAATCGTGCCGCTGATGGAGGAATGCATGGCGGCGCCGCCCAGTTCTTCGGCGGAAACTTTCTGTCCGATGGCAGCCTGCACCAGTGCGGGGCCAGCCAGAAACAGGCCGCTGCCATCGGTCATCAGCACGTGATCGCACATGACCGGCAAGTATCCGCCGCCGGCCACGCACATTCCCATGATGGCCGCGATCTGCGGAATGCCCATGGCCGACATCACGGCGTTGTTGCGGAAGACGCGGCCGAAGTCGTCAGTGTCGGGGAAAACATCCTCTTGCAGCGGGAGAAAGACCCCAGCGGAATCGACCAGATAAATCGTGGGGATGCGATTGTCGATCGCGATGTTCTGCGCGCGGATCACTTTCTTCGCGGTCATGGGAAAAAACGCGCCCGCTTTTACGGTGGCGTCGTTGGCGATGATCATCACCAGGCGCGTATGAATTCGCGCCATCCCCGTAACGACGCCAGCCGCGGGCGCGCCGCCCCACTCTTCATACATGCCGTGCGCGGCGTAGAGACCCAGTTCAAAGAAGCTTTCTGGATCAGCCAGTTTGTCGATGCGCTCGCGTGCAGTCAGCCGCCCCTTGGCATGCTGGCTTTCAATAGCCTTAGGGCCGCCGCCTTCACAGATTTTTTCTCCTTCATTGCGGATCTGGGACATCAGGTCGGCAAGAAAGCGCATGTTGGCTTCGAAGCGCGCCGACGTAGGATCGATCTTCGTCGTCAGAACGTTGGACGGCGAAGCCGAGGACACAATGGGGGTTTCGTTGCGCTGAGCCATGGGTCGAGCGTCGAAGAGCGGACTGATTACGGTATACCAGCAGAGCGGAGGCGCGCAACGCGGCTGATACCTGAGACCACCCCTTAACCTGGAAGTCCAGAGACGCGCGAAGCCAGTTGCTGGAGAGTGTTTGCGACGGGATCTTCGACGACCGTGTCTACCAAGCCTATCTGCAACGCTTTGTGGGCGTGAACCTTTTCGGCCACCACCAACATTTCGAGGGCGCGGGCTTTGCCAATGAGCCGCGGAAGGCGTTGCGTCCCTCCCCAGCCCGTGATCAGGCCGAGGGCAGCGCCGCGGTGACCGAAGATGGCGTTGGGCGCGGCGATGCGGCGATGGCAGGCCAGGGCCAGATCCAGGCCTCCGCCCATGCAGTATCCGGAGATGGCCGCGAACACTGGGGCGGGGAAGTGCTCGATCAGATTCATCAGCTTCTGACCCGCATGCGCGAAGGCCAAAGCGTCCGGCCCGCTCAGTTGCGCGATCTCATTCAAATCAGCTCCTGCGGAAAAGTTCGGAACGCCAGAAATGACCAGCGGAAGCACCGGCGCACCGGCGCTCATGACGCCTTCAATTTCCTCGCAAAGAGCGGTCACCTTGCCGCGCGTCAGCCGATTCATTCTATCGCTGGACTTAAGGGTGAGGAGCAGAACACCCGAATCGTGTCGCAGCGTGAACTCAACTTCGGCATGGTCGCGAATTGCCAAGGCAGTGGGCTCTAGCGATCCTGCCGCTCTATCCACTCCGCCAGCCGGCAGCCATCGTCTTCCAGCAAAAACGTTCCGACACCGAAGCACTCGCCGAAGATGCGATGCGATTCCTGATCGCGCGCCGCGCGCGAAATCCACTGGCGGCCGATTTCGTACTGCGCGGCAGTGAACCACTTCTGCGGAAGAACTTCGACCAGGCCGGCCTGCAGGTAGAAGACAAAGAGTGCGAACGCAGGATCGTCGTTCGACATGGCCTTGTAGCTTGTGGGGACGATGATCTCATCAACCCTAGCCATCTCTGGTGGCACGTTGATCTTGTGCGTCCCTGTACCCAGCGTGACGGGGACCTCAAGCTCTGCGATGGGCGCGGTCGTGGCATAGATGCGGTCCGTGGACTGCTTGAACCATCCTGCAACCTCAGCCAAGTCAAATGCTTTGAGCCGATCGGGGTCGAAGCACGTCAGGCGAATGGAGCGTCCCTCGGGGCACCAGATGCCGAGAAAATGCGGTGCCACGAGGAACGGACGGCAGTAGGTGTTCAACGCAAGCCGCGGTTTGTTCGGCTCCTGCTCAAGCGCGAGCGAGACGAGATATGCAACCGGGCCTTGTTCTCCGTGGTGAGTCCAGACATAGCGCTGGCCGGCCAGAGAGCGGAACGCGGGGAACGTTTTCCAATACCAGGGCGCGGGACCGACGGTGCGGTCCAATTGCTGACGAAGGCTGGTGAGGTTTGGGATTGGCATTCGGGCAGGCTCTCGCGTTCAGCCCGCGGCGGGGACGCCCTGTCCCTTCACGTTGGCGCGAATGAACTTGACGATGTCGTCCATGGCAGTGCCGGGTTGGAAGATGGCGGCCACGCCGGCTTTCTTCAGACCGTCGATATCCTGGTCGGGAATAATTCCGCCCACCAGCACGATCACGTCGTCCATCTTGTTCTGCTTCAGCAGGTCCATGACGCGCGGAACGATGGCGTTGTGCGCGCCCGACAGAATCGAGAGGCCGATCACCTGCACATCTTCCTGCAACGCCGCGCTGACAATCATCTCCGGTGTCTGCCGCAGGCCCGTATAAATGACTTCCATGCCGGCATCACGCAACGCGCGGGCAATCACCTTGGCGCCGCGATCGTGGCCGTCGAGGCCGGGCTTGGCGACCAGCACGCGGATCTTGGGATCAGCCATCCCTACCCATTTAACCACAGAGGGCACACGGATCACAGAGGCACCTGATCTCGTGCCTCCTCGGTGCACGTCTGTGGTCAAAGGGTCTTGATATCCAGGCTCCGCCACAGATACCAGCACGCCACGCTGCGGTACGGTTCCCAGCATTTGGCGATCTTCTCCATGACGTGCGGTTTGGGGAGCTTGCGCTTGCGGTAATGTTTCTTGATCGCTGCCTGGACCCCGTAATCGCCCGTTGGCAGCACATTCTCGCGTTTCAGCGTGAACATCAGGAACATCTGCGCCGTCCACACGCCGATGCCCTTGACTTGCGTCAGGTGCTTGATGACCTCTTCATCGGACAGTGCAGGCAGTTTCGAAAAATCCAGCAGTCCTTCATTCGTCTTCGCCGCCAGATCTTTCAAATATGCCGACTTCTGTTTCGATAATCCCACGCTGCGCATCTGTTCGTCGGTCAATTTGAGGATGCCTGCGGGCGTGAGCGGTTCTCCGGCCAGCGCCGCAAAGCGCTTGAAGATGGTCACCGCCGCTTTGCCGTTCAATTGCTGGTAGACGATCGCTTCCGCCAGGCTGTGAAATTCCGGCGGCCCATATTCAATCCGGCACGCGCCCACCCGCTCAATGATCGCGCGTATGACAGGATCAGCTTTCTTAAGATGTGCGACGGCCTTTCGCATGGTTCTACGTTGTATCACAAAACGCAGTCTGAGGCGAACAAAAAACGAATAACAGTCTGTGTCTGTCAGTGTTCCGACGCCGACCAGTCAGATACCCGACTAAGCTACTAAGGCGCTGCGTGCAACTCAACATTTCCCATCTCGGCCTCACCGCAAGACCGCAAGAAACCCCGCCAGTCCTCCGCCCAGCACCACCCATGCCGGGTTCACCTTCCATCGCCACAACACCGCCAACGCCGCCAGCGCAATTGCCCACGACCACCATCCCCGAAGCGCATCCGCTCCCAGCTTTACCGTCACCCCTGCCATCAGCGCCACCGCGGACACGTTCACGCAGTCGAGAAACGCGGCCATCCATGCCGACTTCCGCAGCTTGAACAACACGGGCGCCAGCAGCGCCACATAAAAGAACGACGGCAAAAATATCGCCACCGTCGCCACGGCGGCTCCCGGAGCGCCGCCAAGAATGTATCCGATGAACGTTGCGGTCGAGAGCACCGGCCCCGGCGTGAACTGACCGATGGCCACCGCGTCGAGCAGTTGTTGGCGCGTCAACCACGCGTGCTGATGGACGAGCCCCTGCTCCAGAAATGCCAGTAGCACATATCCCCCGCCATAAAGGACCGCTCCGACTTTGAGAAAAAACCACGCGATTTGCCCCGACGACGCCTTCGTTGCCACTGGCGCGGCCGCGGCAGAGATAGATAACAGCAGCGCCGGTTTTTTCCACGAGAGCTGACCGATCTTAGTCGCGAGTCCTTTCGTTGAAAAAATTTGGGCGGGCAGAAAGCTTGGCGAACTCTTCGCTGAAGTTTCCTTCCGCATCTCAATCAAGCGGCGCGCCAACATTCCGAGCGTCCCGCCGCCAAACAGGATCGCAATCGGATTCAACCCGAGAAAGAATGCCGCCAGCGCCGCTGCTCCAAGCACGGCGAGCATCCCATCTCGCACAGAGGCTGTCCCCAATCTCCAGATCGCGAGCGTGATCACCGCGATCACCGCCGGTTTGATTCCCGTGAGCACCGAAGCTGCCTGCGGCAATGCTCCGAAGTGCACGTAAGCCCACGCGAATACTCCCGTGATCAGCGCTGCCGGCAGAATGAAGCTCGCTCCCGCAACGCACAGCCCGATCCAGCCGCCGCGCACGAATCCCACATTGATGGCCATCTCCGTGGACGTAGGGCCAGGGATCAGGTTCGCCGCCCCGAGCAGATCGAGAAATTGCTGGCGCGTCAGCCACTCGCGTTTGCGGACGACTTCCCCTTCCATCAGCGCAATATGCGCCGCCGGTCCGCCAAAGCTGATCGCCCCCAGTTTCAAGAAGAGCGCAACAAGCTCCCGCAGACGCGAGCCGGGCGGAGCAGGCACGTGACCTAATCGCTGCTCAGGCACGTCCCGCTCACCTGTTCTTTCCAGGACTCTCTGAATTCTCAATTGCGGGGCGCTTCTCGAGCAAGGCATCCGCCGACCAGCGACCGCCTCCCGCCATCAACAGGAACAGCAGCGACATGAGCATGGCAAAGTCCGTCCGCGCATCGCTCACCATAAACCGAAATCCCTGGCCAGCATGAGTCAGTTCCGGAATCTTCGTGGTCGCGATGGCAGTGCAGATGATGACGAGAAGCGGCACTGAAGCAATCCTGGTAATCAGTCCGATCAGCACCAGCAGCCCACATGCAATCTCAAACGCACCAACGAAGTGAGCCGTAAAAGCAGGATGAGGAAAGCCGATTCGGGTGAACCGGTTCACGCCCAGGTTCGGATCGGCATACTTCAGCAAGCCCTGGCTGAAAAAGATCAGCCCCACTGCAATACGAATGAAGACCACACCGCGCGGGCATTTACTGAACATTCCTAATGTCCTCCGTCCACGGTTCCCGTCACTCAGGAAAGATATGCGACCGTATTCTCCACCAACTCCGCCGTCGCCTTGTACGGATCGCCGGGCGCATCGTACTCCATCGAGCAGTAGCCCTTATAGCGACGCTTCTTCAAAATCGCAAAGGTCCGCGCCAGATCTACGTGCGTGGCCTTGCCCTCATGATTGACCTCGCCATCCTTCACGTGGCAGATGCCGTACGCGTGCTCAAACATGGCGTCAATGGCGCGGTAGGCGTAGTCTTCGTCGTGCGCGTTCAAGGTGTTACCAAAATCTGGCAGCGTGTGCAGCCACGGGCTGTTCACCTTTTGCACAACTTGCACCAGGAAGAACGGATCTTCGCTGACCGGATTGTCATTTTCGAGATGCACGACCACATTCTTCGCCGAGGCGTACTCGATCACCTGCCGCAAACTTTCGGCTAGACGCTCGGCGTCCGGTTTTGCGTCTTTTGCTTCGGGAATGTTCGTGCGCACGCTGGGCGAGCCGATGGCGAGGGCCACATCGATCCACTGCTTGCTGAAAGCGATGGCTTTTTCGCGCTCGGCGCCGTCGGCCGCATACGGGCTGCTTTCGCCGTCAACTGCAATATTCACGATCGCGGCGTGCGCGCTCTCGACGGCCTTACGAAACTCCGCCAGATATTTCGCATCTGTCGACGGAAAATGCGCCGACCAGGGCTCGATGCGGTAGACATGAAATTTCTTGACCACATGCGCCGCGAAATCTTTCAGTTCAATCGTCGGATTGCCGTTTTTGTGTTCAGGGCCGGCAATGAATTCGCGAAAGGGATACGAAGCAACCGCCACCCGATCGCGAGGCGCGGAAGGAAATCTGATGGAAGGCTGAGAAATTGTGCTTGAGCGAGCCATGCCCGGCAACAAGAACGCCCCTGCGGCGGCTGCCGCGCACTCCGCCAGAAATTGACGTCGCGTTGTGCCGCGCATGACGCGGCTAGTTTAGCAGAGCGGACGACCCCAGAATGTGACCATTTCCGCGCAGAATGATTACAAAACTTCGGTCATCCCTTCGCCCTGACCGCAGGAAGCTGAAATCCGATGCTGCGGCGCCTGGCTTTCCGCGGCGCCATTAACTCCTTCAAGGTTCCGATCAGATCCACGATCACGGAGTCATGCGTGTTCAGGTGACGTTCTAGTTCATCGATCTTCGCAGCAAGACGCCGGTTCGTGGCCAGCATCTCACGGAGTCGGACAAAGGCGCGTACTACGAACAAGCTCATCTGCACAGCCCTTGCTGAATTCAGCACCGTAGCAGCCATGATGGCTCCGTGTTCGGTGAACACGTGGGGTAAATATCTTCTTCCGCCGCGGCCTTTCTTTGAGGTTGCAATTTGCAACCTCAAAGCTTCGTACTCCTTCGTGGTCAGTTGGAACATGAAGTCGGAAGGGAAACGTTCCTGATTACGAGTCACCTGCTGGTTGAATCGTTTGACCGATACCCCGTACAGTTCGGCAAGATCGGCATCAACAATGACTCGTTGGCGTCGTAAGAACAGGATCCGCGACTCTACAGCAAAAATCGCTCTGCCTCGTTTCGGCATGCGCAATATTTTTGTGGCTGGTTTTTGCATTTTGAGGTCCTACATGCGACCTCAAAATCATAATCCGAAAGCTGTCGGGGACAATCGCGAACTGGCTGCCGGTACACGCCGAAGGCCCGATTTGGGCCAAGGCAAGCCTGGACAACTGCCTAGGTGATGCTCACTTCCGTGTATGTTCCATATACGTGGCGCAAGGCTTCGCAGATTTCGCCCACGGTCGCATAGGCGCGGACAGCGTCCACGATATAGGGCATCGTATTCGCGGACGAGACGTTGCCGTTTAGTCCCGCCTTCGGTTCCTGCGCCGCGGCCTTCTTCAGTGCATCGAGCGTGCGCTGGACTTCGTCGTTTGAGCGCCGCGCGCGCAGTGCCTTCAATTTGGCCGATTGCTGACGGGCCACACTTTCATCGATGTAGAGAATGTGGGGAGACGTTTCGTCAATGACGAACTCGTTCACCCCGACGACCACCTTTTCTTTTGCCTCGGCAGCGCGCTGGTATTGGTAGGAAGCCTCGGCAATTTCCTTCTGCGGATAGCCGCGCTCGATCGCCTTGACCATGCCGCCCATGGCGTCGAGCTTGCCGAAATAATCGAACGCGCCACTCTCCATTTGCAGCGTTAAATTTTCTAAGAAGTATGACCCGCCCAGGGGATCGACCGTGTGCGTCACGCCCGATTCATAGGCAATGATCTGCTGCGTGCGCAGCGCGATGCGCGCGGCCTCCTCGGTGGGCAGCGCCAGCGCTTCGTCGTACGAATCTGTGTGCAGCGACTGTGTGCCGCCCAACACCGCCGCTAGTGCCTGCACCGCCACGCGAGCAATATTATTCATCGGCTGCTGCGCCGGCAGCGACACGCCCGCCGTCTGCGTGTGGAAGCGCATCAGCCAGGTGCGCTGATTCTTCGCGCCAAAGCGGTCCTTCATCACACGAGCCCAAATCTTGCGCGACGCGCGATACTTGGCGATCTCCTCGAAAAAGTCATTGTGCGCGTTGAAGAAGAAGCTGAGCCGCGGCCCGAACTCGTCCACGTCGAGACCGCGCCGCCGCGCCCACTCCACGTACTCCACGCCATCGTACAGCGTGAACGCCAGCTCCTGCAGCGCCGTCGAGCCCGCCTCGCGAATGTGATATCCGCTGATCGAAATCGTGTTGAAGCGGGGCGTGAACTTTGATCCGAACTCAAACGTGTCGATGACCAGCCGCATCGACGGCGCCGGAGGATAGATGTATTCCTTCTGCGCGATGTATTCCTTGAGAATGTCGTTCTGGATCGTGCCGGAAATTTTCTTCCAGTCGGCTCCCTGCTTTTCGGCGACGACCAGGTACATGGCCCACAGCACCGACGCCGGCGAGTTGATCGTCATCGAGACCGTGGTCTTTTCGAGATCGATGCCACCGAAGAGAATCTCCATGTCTTCGAGCGAATCGATCGCCACGCCGCACTTGCCGACTTCGCCCTCGCTCGCGGGATGGTCGGAGTCGTAGCCCATCAAGGTTGGCAGATCGAATGCGACGGAGAGTCCGCTGCCGCCATGCTCGAGCAAATACTTGTAGCGCTGGTTGGTCTCCTCGGGCGATGCGAAGCCGGAGAATTGCCGCATGGTAAAAAGTTTGCCGCGATATCCGGTGGCGTGAATGCCGCGCGTGAACGGGGCCTCGCCGGGATAGCCGAGATATTTTTCTTCGCTCCAGTCCTCGGGCAGGTCGGCCTGCGTGTAGAGCCGGCGAATGGGAACGCCGGAAATTGTCGTGAAGCGGGCGTGTCCTTGCTGATCGATGTTCACCCCGGTAGGCGCGCCGATCGGGCGCTCTGGGGCCTTCTCGAGGGTGGGGCCAAGAGTTTTCTCGGCCCAGTTCTTCTCGGCCTCGGAAGGATGGCGATTTTCAAAAACATCGGCCACGGGACTGTCGGCAACTTGCGGCTTCCGCGACTTCTTTTCCATGCGAACCCCAGTGTCTGCTTTGATCATAGGGAAGCATCAGCATCCAAGCAAGGAGGGTAGCCGCGACGCAAAACGACCGGTCGGTGAGTCAAAGAACTAACCACAGAGGACACTGAGGAACACACGGTGATCCGCCTGGAACATAATCATTGTGCTCTAGGTGCTGGGCTTGCGGCTCAGTTCCCAGGCCTTGGCGTACTTCCACGAAACATAAACTGCGTGGTAGAGATGCAGCAGCAAGCCTTCGCGGCCGTCGAGAAAGCCGAGGCGGAAGAAATAGTTGTAGATGAAGGTCAGCAGCGGGCGCACGACGATGTTGATGAAACTGAATCCGACCTTGCCTTCGGCCACGACCATCTCCGCGCCCAGCGACGAGTAGCGGTTCATGTGCGTCGATGTAATCGGAGAGCGTCGGGTAGGAGTGGTGGCTGAGAGCGCAGAGAGCCCTTCAGTCGTCCCGTTATGCCATCGTAAGTGCGATGTCCTCGTGCACCGGCGCGATTCTTCGAATCTCGCCTATAGCCCCTGCGAAACAATCGCAGCTTCGGATCTGGCCAGAAGCCTCCATGCCGGATCCAGCGGCCCAGGAACTGATTCTCCGCGTTGAATCCACCATCCCATGACGTTCAGAGATCCGGGACATCGCACCGTGCATTGCATCAATCGAAATCTTGCGGGTTACGAGATGCGGCTCGTCCTTTCGAAACTGAGCAGGTTGTGCAGATTAAGCCTGAGCCAAATCGCGATTCTACTTCCTCATCCGCATCCAGGCTCAGAATCCAATCTCCAGCCGCCTTGTCGATGGCCGAATTTTTTTGCGCGGCATAGCCCTTCCACTCCTCGACGAAAACTTTCGCGCCGAATGATTTCGCGATCTCAACGGTGCGGTCGGTCGAGCCGGAGTCGACGACGATGATTTCTCCCTTACCGTCGGCGACCAGCGGCTTCACGCTTTCGAGCGCGCGGCCGATGTTGGCTTCTTCGTTAAAGGTGATGATGACGACGGAGAGATTCATGGGTCGAATGTCGGCCACTCGGGTTCGCGAACTCGAAATTGTCTCACACCAGATTCTGCCGCTATGGGGCGCTCTCAGTGTGCCGAGGAGGCGCAACGCGTGTTCCGACTTCTGACAACAGGAATACGATCAGGATCAGCAACTCAGGTTCGATGGGATGCCGGTAGCGGGCGTGGGGATAGACGAAATAGTAGACGGACGGGTAGGTCAGAATCAGTCCGGCGAAAAGCCAGGCCCCAGGCCGCTTCTGGCGCAGCGCGCGCGACAATCCCCAGATGGCCAGCACCGAAGTTGCCAGGAATGGTGAGGTTCGGAAGTCAACGGGGGCCCGGCTGCTGGTCGGGCCGGGCACTCCAGTTCCAGTAGTAGAAGAAGCGCTTCAGGCTGATGACTGCGAAGCGCGCGGGGTGTGCGCGAATCCAGTCGAACGCGATCCGTTTGCAGCGGTCCGCGTAGGCAAGTTCACCCATCCGCTGGAAATCTTGCAACTCCAGCTTGTTCAAGTTCGGCTGCAGATAAGGCATCAACATGCCGTCCGCGGAAGGCCCATTGCCCAGGCGGAACTGCAGTCCGAAATCGTCGCGGAGAAAGACGAAGCGGCCAAACACCTCATAATTCCGTATCAGCCAAGGTGACAGGACGAGAAAGAAAGTGAGTGAAGCGAGCACAACGCCTGCCAGTGAAGGCAGGCCGCGCCGGGATCTCCGCCACCAGATCCAGAGCCCGCAGAAGGGCAGGAAGATCAGCATCGTGGGATTAGCCAGCGCGCCTACGCCGTACAAGGCGCCGAATAGAATCCAGCCGCGCACGCCGGGCCATTGCTCCAACTCAAGGGCGAGCAAGAATAGCAGCGCCAGAACGAGCGGGGTGAAGGTTGTGTCCCATATCCAATGGATGGACCAATACCAGACCCAGGGATTCAAGGCCCAAGCCAGGCTGACCACAGCGCGACGCGTTCGCCAAAGGTCCTGTGCGCGATCAGAAAGATCGGAATTGTCGTGAGAGTGGCGAACAGGCTGTTGATGCTCAACAGCACCCAGGCGGAAGCGTGGGTGTAGATGCCGAAGACCTTGAACACTCCGCCGATCAGATAGGGATAGAGCGGTGGCTCCCAGGCCGTCGGGCCGGTGTTGCCTTCGTAGGGATTGCTGAAGCCCTGGCCCAGCGCGATGGAGCGGCCCACGCGGCCCATCTCCCAGCCAAAAGCGAAGTGGTCGTCGCCGGGCCGCGTGCGGTACTGGTGGAGGACTCCGATCGCCGCTATCTGCAGGGAGAACGACAAGGGCAGGAGCCAGAGGAAAGAGCGGGGAAGAGCTGGGCGGGAGGGTCTCTCCATCGCGCCGTAGTTTATCAGGCGGAGGCCACCACACGGCGGAGAGCGATGAGGGGCATGGCGAATGATTGGCAAAAGTGTTCCGTAAGGAACATCTTGTCATGCAATTTTATAGTTACAATATTATACGTACACAAATGCATTTACAGTGGTACGGAATCTGTCTACATTTGGCCTCCTGGCGGCTGGCCGGGCGGTTGCGGGGGGGCTTGTGGAATTGGGATGGGCTCTGCACCAGGCGCCACATCCTGACGCGGCGCGACATAGGGCACGTTGGGTAAGTGCGTGACCTGGCCGCGGGAGGCGTCGTTGATGTCGATGCCGGCGTGATCGAGCAGCAATCCGGTGGCACGATCGAGTTCAATGCGCGACTTCTCATAAGCTGCCTTCGCCGAAACCAGATTCGACTCTGACCCGGTTAAGGTGGAGGCATCCTGCAAGATCGCGGTCTGGGTGGTGAGTCCGACTTTCAGTTTTTGTTGATCGGCATCGAAGGTCTGGCGCGCGAAGTCGACTGCCGATTGTGCGGCCTGCACTGCGGCACGGTTTTGTTTCACGTCGAATTGTGCGTTGCGGACTTCGATCCGCACCTGATTTTCGAGCTGGTGCTGGCGCACTTGCGCCTGGCGGTATTCCAGTTGGGCTCGAACCTGATTGGCCTGGCCGAGCCGGTTATAGATGGGAATGTTCAGGCTCAGACCGACCCCTTTGTCAGGGGCCGTCGAACTTACGAGTTGGTTGAGCGTGCTACCGTAGCCGACGTTGGTGGTGGTCTGAAATGGCGGCGGAGCAGTTGCCTGGTTGAAGCAGAACCGGCCGGTGGAAACGGCGGAACAGGACGGAACTGCGGGATTGACGTTGCCGCCGACTCCGGAACCGCCGTAATAGGCGAAGGCATCGAGCGTGGGTAGAAGGGCGTTGCGAACCGCCTTGTTGTTAATGTCGCGGGAGTTGAGATCGATGCGCGATTCGACCAATTCGGCGCGGTGGCGCAGCGCGTCATCGATCAGATCCTGAATGGGGACGACCGGCTCCTGCTGGGGTAATTGCATGGTTGAGGTTGGAATCACGTCTGCCTCGGCTAGCAACGGGTCTTCAATGCTGCGGCTGAGCGCGTTCTTCATGAGCAACTGCTGGAGTTGAAGATTGTTTTGGGCCACGATGAGATTTTGCTGCCCGGTAGAGACTATGCTTTGCGCGCTCACGACCTGGATGGGAGCCACGGTGCCGACCTGCGCCTGCTGCTTGGAGTCGGCGAGAGCTTTCTGGGCATAGGTTAGAGCCTCTTGCTGCACTCTGAGATTTTCGAAGGCGTAGACCAGATCCCAATACATGTTTTCGATTTGATCGACGGTAGTGATGATTTGCAGGCGAAAGGCCACGTCAGAAATTTCGCGATTGTTTTTGGCGATGCGAATGAAGCGCGTGTTGGGAAGCGAACCGAAGCCTTGCAGAAGGTTCTGCGTGATGCGGGCCTGAAAGTTGGAGCCGAGTTGGGGAGTGAGGAGGCTGGTGGGATTGTTGGTGGTGAGGTGAGTGTTATTGAACGCCACGGTGAGAGCTGTGCCCCAATGGAAGCCTTGCGTATAGCTAAGGTCGGTCGTGTATGTATTCTGCGCGACGACGGGAACGGGACTGAAGACGCTGACGGACTCAGTATTGTTTTTGTCGAGCTGCAGCGTGCCGGTGAGCAGCGGATCGAAGCTGGTTATGGGCGAGCCGATACCGAGCGTAGAACTGACGAGGCCATTGGTGCCGGTGCCGGCGCCACTGGCCGCGATGGTGGTGCCTCCCGTGCCTGAGCCCACTGTGCCGCCGAGTCCGCCGACTCCACCGCCGGGAGTGTTCTGCACGACTCCAGCATTGACGCCGAGAATATTGGAGCCCGACCTTGCGCGGAGCAGATCGGCATCGGCAATGTTGAGGTTGTAGCGGGCGATATCGATATCCAGATTGTTCTCGAGCGCGAGCGCGACGGCATCGTCAATCGAGAGGTAGATCTTGCCGTCACGCATCAGCGAGTCGATACGCGCGGAGTTAGCAAGATCCGGCTGTCTTAGTTCCTGGGCTTTATACGGCCGCAAGACGTGCGGAAAGGCTGCGGGGGGAACGGAATAGTCCTTCCAATGGACCGTCTCGGTTTGCGCGGGTTGAGGCGCCTCAGGCGGAGTTTGCGCCTGTGGGGGCGCAGGGCTCTGCTGGGCCGAGGCCGTGGAAGGTGAAATGAAAATAATCAGCGCTGCCAGGCAAAGGGCAAGGGCCCGGCCAGTTAAATTCAGACGCAGGAAAGGCATGAGTTGTCTCCTTGCATGAGAACCGCAACCGGTTTGTTTCACGACAAGTTTGTTCGCGACATTCGCAAGCTTTGGATGCCAAATCTGGAAAGATGTCACATCATCTTAGCGGGAGGGGAGCAGTGGAGGAGACGAGGATTGTAAAGAATTGTGAGACGCTGGGCTGCCGGCGCCGAGGGCGAGACGCCCTCGGGACAGCCGGCAAGATGCCGGCGTTACGACTGCCGCTGCGCGTTTATTGCGGAGCGGGCGCTGTCGAGGTTGTCGGCAGGTCCTTCCGTGGCGCGATGTAGGGCACATTGGGCAGGCGTGTGACTTGTCCGCGAGCCGCGTCATCGATGCTGATGCCATAGTGATCGAGCAGTTGGCCGGTGGCGCGATCCAACTCCACGCGAGACTTTTCGTAGGCGACAGTGGCGTTCACCAGGGTCGACTCGGCGGTCGCCAACTGGCTTTGGTTCTGCAGCACCAGCGTTGTGGTCGAAGTGCCGAACTGATATTTCTTCTGCTCGGCATCCAGAGACTGACGCGCCAGTTCGAGAGCAGCCTTGGCGGAGTCAACGCTGGCGCGGTTCTGCTGAACGGCGAACTGGGCATTGCGCACTTCGACCGTGACCTGGTTTTCGATTTGCTGCAAACGCATCTGAGCCTGGCGGAATTCCAACTCAGAGCGGATTTGAACCGCCTGGGCCGCGCGGTTGCGCAGCGGGATGTTCAGCTGGATTCCGACACCTTTGTCCGAAGCCGTGGAGTTAATCAGTTGGTTAAGTGTTCCGGGATAGCCTTGCGAAGGGGCAAGAGGGCTCTGTCCTAAGTTGGGGTTGGGGTTAGCCGTAGCACAGCCGAATTGCGCCGGACTGCTGCAGATATTTGCCGGGTTTTGTTCCCCTCCAAGGCCGGAGCCGCCGTAGTAGGCATACAGGTCCAACGAGGGTAACAAGGAACTGCGCACGGCCTTGTTGCTGAGTTCGCGGCTGTTCAGGTCAATGCGGGACTCGACTAACTCTGCGCGATGCCGAACGGCCTCGTTCACCAAATCTTCCGTGGGCTGGATTTCCTCGTTGGGTGGGACATCCATGGTGGAAGTTGGCACGACCTCGGCACTGGCCAAGACTGGATCATGCAAAGTGCGGCTAACCGCGTTCTTCATCAGCAACTGCTCCAACTGAAGATTGGTCTGGGCCGCGGTCACTAACTGTTGGTCCTGAGCGACGGTGCTTTGAGCCCGCACCACTTCGATGGGCGCGAGGCTGCCGATTTCCACCTGCTTTTTGGTGTCGGAAAGAGTTTTCTGGGCGAAGGCCAGGGACTCGTTTTGCACGCGAACATTTTCATAGGCGTAGACCAGATCCCAGTAAATATTTTCGATCTGATCGACGCTGTCGGTGACCTGCAGACGAAAGGCTACGTCGGAGAGTTCACGGTTGTTCTTGGCGATGCGAATGAACCGGGTATTGGGTGCGAACCCGAAACCCTGGAGAAGATGCTGGGTGAGTTGGAACCTGAAATTGGAGTTGAGCTGCGGGCTCAGAATAGTGAATGGCTGGTTTCCGGAGGTCACACGGGTATTGTTGAAGCCGACCGACAAGTTGGTGCCAGTGGTGAATCCCTGCTGGTAGGCGAAGTTGCCGGTAGTGGTGTTCTGAGGAGATTCCGGGCTGAAGGGACTGGTGGGAAGAATATGGAAGTGATCTTCCTGGAGCGTGCCGGTGAGGACCGGGTCAAAGCTGGTAATGCTCGGTCCGAAACCCAGGGTGGAACTGACCAGACCGTTGGTGCCGGCGCCGATGCCGCCTGCTCCCAGGGTGGTTCCTCCCGTCGCTGCGCCGGACTGGGCGCCTATACCGCCGACTCCGCCGCCGGGTGTGTTCAACACCAGACCAACCGGGGTACCGAGGATGCTGGCACCCGCTCGCGCGCGCAGGATGTCGGTGTCGGCGATGTTGAGCGTGTAACGCGCGATCGCGATATCGAGGTTGTTTTCCAGTCCGAGAGCGATCGCGTCGTTCAACGAGAGATAGAGCTTGCCATCATGCATCAGCGAATCGATGCGGGCAGTATTTGCCAGGTTCGGCGCAGCCAAATGCCGCGCCGTGTAAGGCGCGATGGGATTCGGAAAATGCGACGCAGGGTTGGAATAGGTGAGGACAGGGATTGGCTTCGCCTCGGGCGAGGCCTGGGCTGAGGGCGCCGAAGGCGGCTCCTGCGCCAGGCAGGCGACAGTGAGAGCTGCGAATAAGAGTGCGACGAATGCGCATCGGATCGGTGAAAAAGAACGTGCAAATGGCATCTACGTATCTCCGTTCAGTACAACCGGGTTCAGTACAACCGGTTCATTGAGACCTGCAAGCAAATTACTTGAATGACGCGAGAGAGCCAGGTGCACGACAATCCTGCTCAGGCATTGATACGCAACGACGGGCACCTGGGTTCCTCAAAAACTATGGTTCCTGAAAAGCGGGATGGTCGGGCTTCGAACTGTCCTGATTCAGCTGGCGGTCCCGTCGCCCTGAAAATGCATGACAGAACGAAACACCTTGATGCTTCGCTCGGGACCGAATTTCTTGAAGCAAATCAGTATATCTGAGGCCCACGGACGTTTTTTCCACGCCTTGCCGCGGAGGGAACTGATAAATTGCTCCCGAGGCTGTCCTCGTTAAAGCTGCCGCTGGGCGTAGTCCCACTTACGAAGCCGCACCCTTGAAATGGAGTTGGATGAGCCGACCCTGGTGTGGGACTCAAAGATGGTATGCGCAATCTCAAACTGATTCTCTCCTACGATGGATCGGACTTCTCGGGATGGCAGGTGCAGCCCGACGCGAAGACCGTGCAGGGCACACTTGCCTCAGCGATTGGACGCATCACTGGAGAAAAGGTATTGCCGCAGGGCTCAGGACGAACGGACGCAGGCGTGCACGCACTGGCGCAGGTGGCGACATTTGTGACGGAGTCTTCAGTGCCTACGGCGAATTTCTTGAAGGCGCTGAATGATATTTTGCCGGCGGCGGTTAGGGTGCTGGAGGTGACGGAGGCGGCGGCAGATTTTCATGCGCGACATTCGGCGCGGGAGAAAACTTATCGCTATCGACTCCAGCGGGAGGCTATTTGTCCTCCCTTTCTGGCGCGGTATGTGTGGCATTATCCGTATCCACTGGATGAGGAGGCAATGGCGTGCGCGGCGGGGATGGTTGTAGGCGAGCATGATTTCACTTCATTTGCGGCGGTGGATGCGGAACGCGGGCACGAGGATGAGGCGGCGTCGAATGTACGGCGGATTTTCTTCTCGGGCTGGGAGCGAACTGGAGGCGAGTTGGTGTACACGGTTCGCGGGTCAGGTTTTCTCCACCACATGGTGCGGAATCTGGTAGGAACTTTTATTCTGGTGGGCAAGGGAACTCTGCAAGTGGAAGACGTGAAGCGCATTTTGGAGGCGCGCACGCGCTCGGCGGCGGGAGCGACGGCGCCGGCGAGTGGGCTGTATTTGGTGAGCGTCGAGTACTGATGGGTTGGGCGCTTGGTAGCGTCTTTCGAGAAGAGCCTTCCGCTTCAGTTTGGCGGAAGTGAAGGTTTCATCGCAGAGAACGCTGAGAACTTCCGCAGAGTACGCAGAGGTCGAGGCGTGGCTGATTTCTTTGCGGGACAGTGTGGACTAAACTGAGGCTACGATGACGGGACAGGTCGAGCAGATCGCGATACGCCGAGTCGCGCCGGTGAATCCGGCTACGGGCGAGGTTCTGCGCGAGTTCGAAGGCGCGGACGAGAGCGAAGTTCAGGCTGCGGTGGCGCGGGCGCGCGTGGCGCAGGGGGGGTGGGCGGGGCTCGGGTTACGCCGGCGGATTGCGGTGCTGCGCGATTTTCAGGGGAAGCTGTACGCGAAGAAGTCGGAGATCGCGGCGGCCATCACGCGCGAGGCGGGAAAGCCGGTGGCGGAGGCGCTGGTCACCGAAGTGCTGGTGGTGCTCGATGCGGTGCGGTTCCTGATTGGAAGCGCCTGGGGGCTGCTGCGCGACGAGCCGGTGCCGCATGGGAATCTCATTACCAAGCTGAAGAGCGGGCAACTGGTTCGTGAACCTCACGGGGTGATCGGGATCATTTCGCCGTGGAATTATCCCTTTTCGATTCCGGCGACAGAGACGCTGGCTGCGCTGGTAACGGGGAACGCGGTGGTATTGAAGCCCTCGGAATTCACGCCCCTGGTGGCGCTGGAGTTGGCGTCTTTGCTGCATGCTTCGGGCGTGCCGCGCGATGTATTTCAGGTGGTGGTTGGCGACGGGGTGGCGGGGGCAGTGTTGATTCGTTCTGCGATCGACAAGCTGGTGTTCACCGGAAGCGTGGCTACAGGAAAAAAGATTGCGGTGGAGGCAGCCGAGCGCTTGCTGCCCGTGGTGCTCGAGTTAGGTGGAAAGGATCCCATGCTCGTGCTTGACGATGCCGACGTTGACGTGGCCTCGAGCGCGGCGGTGTGGGGGGCTTTCGTCAATGCGGGGCAGGCGTGCTTGTCGGTGGAGCGATGTTACGTGCACAGCAGTTTGTATCATCCATTCCTGAAGGCATGCGCGGAGAAGACGAAGATGCTGCGCGTCGGCAATGGCATGGACCCGGAGATTGATGTTGGGCCGATGATCCAGGAGCGGCAGTTGCGTGTTGTGGAGTCGCATGTAGACGACGCAAAGGCGCGCGGGGCGCGGGTTCTGGCGGGCGGGTCACGGCTGCCGGAGTTGGGGGTGAATTTTTACGCGCCCACGGTGCTGGCGGAGGTGACGCATGAGATGCGGATTATGCGGGAGGAGACCTTTGGTCCGGTGCTGCCGGTGATGGCATTTGAGTCGATGACGAAGCGGTGCGGCTGGCCAACGACTCGGAGTTTGGCTTGGCGGCCAGCATTTGGACCCGCGATCGTGGACGCGGCGAGCGGATGGCGCGGCGGATTCATGCGGGGACGGTGATGGTGAACGATGTGGTTTCGTGCTTCGGGATCAGCGAGGCTCCGCATGGCGGCGTGAAGGCCAGCGGTGTCGGGCGGGCGCATGGACGTTTCGGTTTGGAAGAGATGGTGCGGCTGAAGTACATTGACTCCGACCGGCTGCCGGGGATGAAGAAAGTCTGGTGGCATGGTTATGGCGAAAGCTTCATGCGGCAGATGGAAGGGTTTCTGGATATGCAGTTTGCAAGCGGGATTGCGGCGCGGCTGCGGGGGCGCTGCGGGCGGCAGGAGTGGTGCGGCGGAAACCGCTTTAGCTAGTCGAGTAGCACTGCGAGTCAGATCAGCAGCATCAGCATTCAGCCAGTCAGGAGAATCTTTATGAGTGAAGGTTCTAGAAGCGATCCAAAGCGCGAGATGTTACGCCACATGTTGTCCACCGTGGCTTACCGCGGGGGAAAGGCTGTGCGCAATGCTCCGGCGAGTTTTGCTGAGTTTCATGGATGTGACGGCATGCGTACGCCGGGGCAGATTCTGGCGCATATTGGGGATTTGTTTGACTGGGCATTGTCGATTGCCAGGGGACAAGCAGGCTTGGAATGATTCGAAGCCTTTGGCCTGGGATGCGGGAGTGGCGCGCCTTTTCGCTTCGCTGAAGGCGTTTGATGATTTCCTGGCATCGGGTGAGGCGCTGCAGGCTCCGGCGGAGAAACTGTTTCAGGGGCCGATTGCGGATGCGCTGACGCATGTGGGACAGATTTCTATCTTGCGTCGGATGGCGGAAGCGCCGGTGAAGGCGGAGAACTACTTCCGGGCGGACATTGTGGTTGGGCGCGTTGGGGCGGAACAGACTGCGCCTAAGCGGGAGTTCTGAAGGGGGCGCGAGTTTTTCTCGAAGAGCTATTCGCGTCGTCCGGTCGATCAGTGAAACCGCGATTTTTCAACTAACTTTGTTGGATCCCCCTTTCGACTCGGGGAGGCTTAGAGTCGACGATCACATGAGTCCACGATCACATCACGAGCGATGCAGGTGTCCTCACGCGATTCTTGATTGAAGTCGCGAGTGACATGTGCCTTCGGCGTGGATCCTGACGCCGTCTTCCCCATTCCGCATTCAGGGCGTTGGTAACTCTGTTGTTGTGCGCGAGCCGGTGGACAAGCAGACGAAATTCTACGCCCTGAACGGCGCGGTGAACGCGATTGGAACCGCGCATTCTGATGCTTTAGTCCATCGTGAGATGTCTTATGCGCGTGCGCTGGGATCGTGCGGCTTGGCCGGAGAACTCTCCGGCGACCGCGCGCTCATGCAACTCCCAAGGCGACGCCCCCGCCTTGCGTGCCGCGACCATCTTTTCGGGATCCACATGCGCCATCATCATTCCGCGCGAGACTCTCAGTCGTATCTGGCTCGGTCGCGGTCCAGGCATCGCGTGTAGTTGCTGGCGTTGATCTTCGACTATGTTCTTCAGGATCCTTTCGTAATACAGCGAGATTCCACGCCGTATCGGCAGCCCCTCGGCGGACACCCCAAGTTCTCAGCCGAACATACGTGCCAACAAGTCGTCCAAGGTGGCACATTCGAAAGCGACATGCTGCAGTCCGTGGCGGCGCAACGCGGGATCGACGGCGGAGTGCGAAAGCACACGATAATCCAATGTTGCTGAGAAATGCAACGCCGAAAATGGCGCCTGGCCCTGTGCCGGTCAACATCGCACGAGTAGTAATTGAGGGTAACATGGCAAGCATGTGGTAATCGTAATGAGCACCATGTTCAGCAGTAGCAGTTTAGTGGGACTGTGGTTGACATAATGTCGCACCAACAAAGAGATGTTAGGCTCCTAACAATACCGTCGCACAATTTTTGTCGGCACGACTTCATTCGGACCAGAGCGGACAACTGTGAATGGAAAGATCGAATTAGATTTCCAGGTGGCAAAATGATGGCCATGATTTCGAAAGCGGGTCAGCGTCTCCGATCCGCCGCCCGCGGTCATGCAGAGGATTCGCCAGCACCTCTCGGAAAGCGAGCTGCAAGGGCTGAGACGGTGTTCACGCTGCGCGCGACTGCGCAGCATGTTGACAACGCGATCAGGAGTGGATGGCCGGTTCCGTGGGATCGGTTGCACGTTACCAGATCCTGATGGCGCTGTGGGCGAACAAAGGGAGGGGCATCTCGCACAAGCACATCGTGGCGGCTATGGGCGTGACGCGCGCCACCGTGTCCGGTCTCATGGCAGCTCTCGAGCGCGATGGTTTGGTGAAATCGCAGGTAGACGGCGAGGACCGCCGCAAGCTGATCGCGCGACTGACCGCGAAAGGCGAGGCCGTCATCAAAAAGCAGCACGAGCTGAACCTGGTGAAGTTTCGTGCCGTCTTCACGTCCTTTACTTCAGAGGAGCTCTCGAGCCTGACGACACTCCTGCACCGTTTCCAAAAGGCGTTCGCCACTGCTGAACCCTAACTGCTGTAATCAGGCGATCACGGTCATTGACCCTGGGCGCCCGGGGAATCTGGTTGCGCTCGCAGGCGGGCGAGGGCGCCCGCCCCACATTTTTTGCCTGCCCGGTTTCGGATACAATGACGCTCGTAGGTGCGATTCTCGCGGCTTCCGCGCCGCGCTATGAGGGTAAGTCCATTGGCTACGGGCGAAATTTCCACTTCCGGCACACAAACTCCGGCACAGCTTCCTCATCATAAGGTCAAGATCAAGAAGACGGGGCAGCGGGCCTGCAACGAGAAAAACGAGAAGGGCAAGTTCTGCGGCGGACATTTGAAGCGGTGGTTTTATACCACCGACGTGATCGAGCAGGCTTGTGGGGACGCGGAGAAGGCCTGGGGGCCCGATGCGGAAGTTTATCGCTGCGAGCATTGCAAGACTCTGTATCTACCGCATCCCGGGGAAAAGAAGGTGAATGTGGCGGGGCAGGGCATGAAGTCGGTGTTTGGATTGACTTTGCCGCCGAAGGAGAAATGAAGCTTCTAGCTACTAGCTCTTGCCTCTGCGAATGACTATGGGGTTTGAAGAGTCAAACACATGGGCAGCCCTCTTGCCCCTGTTTAGAAGGGAGCCGAGCTTCGCTGGAACGGACAGCCGAGGGCGGCCTGTCCCCACACGAGCTTTGCTAGAAGCTAGAAGCTTCTCATGAACACTTCTGATCTCATCTACGACTGGAACAAGAACGTTCCGCCCGGGGCTCAAGCCGCCGGGGCCGGTGTTGCTGAATGATGAGAGTTTGCGGGATGGGCTGCAGTCGCCCTCGGTGCGGGATCCGTCGATTCCAGAGAAAATTGGAATTCTTCATTTGATGGAGGCTCTGGGACTTGACTCGCTCGATCTCGGGCTGCCGGGCGCGGGGGCGCGCGCTGTCGAGGCGGTGACCGCGCTGGCGCGAGAGATTGTTGTGCACAAGATGAAGATTCGCGCCAACTGCGCGGCACGAACTCATGAGAATGACATTCGTCCGATTGCCGAGATTGTGCAGTCGACGGGGCTGCAGATCGAGGCGGCGACGTTTATCGGATCGAGCCCGATCCGGCGGTTCACGGAAGGATGGACGGACGATTTTCTCCTGAAGACGACGGAGAAGGCTGTGAAGTATGCGGTTTCGCTGGGGCTCGACGTGATGTACGTCACCGAGGACACTAGCCGCTGCGATCCGGAGACGGTGAAGCGGCTTTACGCCACCGCAATTGAATGCGGCGCGCGGGCGATTTGTATTTGCGACACTGCGGGACATGCCACGCCGATGGGTGCGCTGGCGCTGGTGCGGTTTGTGATGAATGAAGTGGTGAAGCCGTCGGGCGAGAAGATTCGCGTGGACTGGCACGGGCACAGCGACCGCGGCCTGGCGATTGCGAATTCGATGGCGGCGGTGATTGCGGGCGCAAACTGCGTGCATGGCTGCGCGATTGGCCTGGGGGAGCGCGTGGGTAATACGCAGATTGACCAGATGCTGGTTAACTTAAAGCTGATGGGCATCGCGCCCTGGGATCAGCAGGATCTGACCAAGCTGAAGCAGTATTGCCAGGCGGTATCGCGGGCGACGGGCGTGCCGATTCCGGCAAATTATCCGGTGGTGGGCGACGACGCCTTCCGCACCGCGACGGGTGTGCATGCGGCGGCGATCATCAAGGCTTATCACAAGGATGACGTCGTGCTTGCCAACACGGTGTACTCCGGGGTGCCGTCGCATGTGTTTGGGCTCGATCAGATTATTGATATCGGTCCGATGAGCGGGAAGTCGAATGTGTTGTGGTGGCTGGAGCGGCACGGCATTCCGGTAAGCGACGGCGTGGTGGAGCGCATCTACCAGCGGGCCAAGCAGAGTGACCACACGCTAAGCGAGGCGGAGATTCTGGAGTGCGTGCCGACGGCAGCGAAGCGAACTTGAGTTCGCAGCACGTTTCCAAATGGCGTCAGTCTGAAACTAGTTACAGGAAATCCCCACTTCTCGCGCAAGGGACGCGCGAGAAATGGGGCACCCGAATGAGATATCGTTCCAAATTCTAAAACCAATGAAACACGCGATTCTGGGAGCGGGCGGGGTTGGCGGGCTGATCGGGGCTTGCCTGGCACGGTTGGGACACTCGGTCACGCTGGTGGTGAGGCCGGAGTCGCTGGCTCGATATCCCGAACAACTTCAACTGGAAAGTCCGTTCGGAAACTTCAGCGTGCCGGTTGCGCGCGCCGCGGAAGTGCCGCCTGCCGATGTTCTTTGGATTACCGTAAAAGCCACGCAGCTGAATGCGGCGCTGACTTTGGTCACAAAGCCGGAATCGATTAAGGCGATCGTTCCGCTGCTGAATGGAATTGATCATCTGACGCTGCTGCGCTCGAAGTACGGTGCGGAGCGGGTGATTGCGGCTACGATTGCGGGCGAGATGGAGCGGGTAGCGCCGGGACATATCGTGCATCGCACGCCGTTTGCGAGGCTGAATGTTTCTTCGAAGGGGCAGGCGTTGCTCGGGGGCACGGTTGAGCAGCTGCAGAAGATGGGCTTTGAGTGCCGGTTCGTGGACGATGAGCCGACCCTGATGTGGGGGAAGCTGGTGTTTCTGGCGCCATTTGCTTTGACGACAACTGCTGCGGATAAGACGGTCGGCGAAATCCTTTCTGATCCTGAGTGGCGGGCTCTGGGGATTGCTTGCGTGCGTGAGGCGTGCGCTGTTGGGGTGGCGGAGGGCGCGAAGGTTGATGCGGAGAAGGTGCTCGCGGGCGTTGCCGGTATGCCGGGGAGTATGCGCAGTTCGATGCAGAAAGATGTGGAGAACGGCAGGACACCGGAACTGGATGCGATCGCGGGGCCGATCTTGCGTGGTGGGCAGAGGCACGGAATTGAAGTGCCTGTCACGAGGAAATTGGTGGAGGCGGTGGAGCGAAGAGCGCACCTCAGGGGCTAAAGCCCTAACAGGGGGGAAAGGGTTTATCGCAGCGCTGAAGCGCCGCGCCACCCAAAGTCGAGTTTTTCAGCAGACTGTCTTTCACCAAACTGTTTTTCAGCAAACTGTTTGGCGCAGAAAGTCTGAATTAGGACCTTTGTGATTCAGCGTCGGGTAATGATGATCCTGGAATGAATATGCTGAATTGCAGTTTCCAATTTTTCCACCACGCTCGTCTTGCTTTAGCACTTTCAGTCTTCCGAATCCGGGCGGACGTGTTCTGGCCGTATTTTAGTGGCGCCATTCTTTCTGCAATCGGACTAACCAAGATTATCAAAGACGAGCTACCGCAGAAACACGGGCTCGACAAGACCTTGCCATTCGGGCGGTTGTTCTTTGCCATGCCGATGGGAGTATTCGCCACCCAGCATTTCACCAATACAAAGTTCGTCTCCAGTATCGTTCCGTCCTGGATACCGCTGCACACATTCTGGGTCTATCTGGTGGGTACGGCGGTTATTGCTGCAGCGCTGAGCATCATCCTCGAGAAGCATGCACGGTTGGCGGCCACACTTTTGGGATGCATGTTTCTACTTTTCGTGGTTTTGATGCATATCCCTAACCTGGTGGCCACCCATGGCGCTCGATTGTTTTGGATCATCCTCCTGAGGGACATCGCCTTCAGCGGTGGGGCTTTTGCGTTGGCCGGGGGACAGATGAAAAGAACGCCTTCGGACGGCGCGCCCGGGCTGGTAACTCTCTCGCGCTTTTTCGTGGGGATACCGGCGATCGTCTTCGGCGTGGAGCACTTTCTGCATCCTGCGTTCACGCCTGGCATTCCTATGGAAGCCATAACGCCTGTATGGATTCCCGGGCGTCTTTTCTGGGCCTATCTCACGGGCGCGGCTCTCATTGCTTGCGGCGCGTGTATTGTCGTGAATAAAAAGGTACGCTTGGCAGCAACATGTCTGGGGATTGTGATTCTGCTTCTAGGAGTGTTTGTTTACATCCCCGTGATCTTCGCTAACCCTTTCGACATAGACAGCGGGCTGAACAATTTCGTGGATATTTTAGCCTTAAGCGGAGCTGCGCTGGTTCTGGCTGATGCTATCGGCGAACGAACCAGCCATGAGGCCAGCGCCTGATAATCGAGGTCTTGCGTCCGCAGGGCCGCTCTTTCGCGGTCATGCGAGCATCCGTGCCCTTCCCGGTCGTTTTCCAAACTGGACGACCAGGGTGGCGCAGGCAAACAGCAGGTTCCTCGACTCCGCCGTCGCTGTCGCTCCGGCTGCGCTCGGAATGACAAGGTGTCGGGATGTGGGCTTACGGCCCAGCTACTGCTGCCTGGTTTCTTGTTTGCCGCCTACTCCTCGGTAATCCCCAATCTCTTCCCATGCGTTGTAAGATGCTGCAATAACTTCTCATGAGCCCCACTCCCCCGCGTGCGGACATGTCGGACCTTGCCCCCTCGATACAGCAGGAGGTGGCGCGGTTGGCGGCATCGCCGGAAGTGCGATCGGCGTTCAACTGGTTTCGCACGCAGGAACCGCAGTTTACGCACTGGCAGATGGAGATGGCGCGGATTAGTGCGCCTCCGTTTGGCGAGTCGGCGCGCGGGGCCTGGCTGGCGGAGCGCTTTCGCGAAGTGGGTCTCGACGACGTTCGCAGCGATGACGTGGGGAATGTGTTTGGGGTGCATCCGGGATTCGGGCGTCGTTATGTGGCGCTGAGCGCGCACATCGATACGGTGTTTCCGGCGAACACGCCGCTGAATATCCGGCAACAAGGAAGCCGGCTGTACGGGCCGGGAGTTTCCGACAATGGCGCGGGTGTGACTGCGATGCTCGCGATTGCGGCGCTGCTGCGAACGGTGCGGGTGCGGCATGCGCTGCCGTTTGTGTTTATCGGCAACGTGGGCGAAGAGGGGGAAGGCGACCTGCGCGGCATGCGGCACATCTTTTCGACGCCGCGATGGAAGGATTCGATTGCCTACAGTGTAGTGCTCGACGGCGCAGGCGCGGACACGATCGTAGCCGAGGCGCTGGGCAGCCGGCGCTTCGAAGTAATCGTGCGCGGCCCGGGCGGGCATTCGTGGAGCGATTTCGGGGCGCCGAATCCCATCGTGACTTTGGCCAAAGCGATTGACACGTTCACCGCAACGCCCGTTCCAACCGCGCCCAAGACGACGTTCAACATCGGAGTCATTCGCGGCGGCACCTCGGTGAATTCGATTCCCGAGTCGGCGAGCATGAAGGTGGACATTCGGTCGACTTCGATGGCGGAGATGGAGCGGTTGGAGCAGGCGCTGCGGCTGGCGCTGAATCGCGCGATAGAAGACGAGACTATGGCGGCGGAGATGCGGTCGTCGGCGCAGCGGCGGCCTTCGGGAGTCAACTGCGAGGTAGTGGTGATTGGCAGCCGTCCCGCGGGAGAGTTGGCGGCGGGGGCGCGCATCCTGCAGGTGGTGCGGGCAGTGGACGCGCAGCTGGCCAATGCGGCGCAGGTGCAGCGGGCCTCGACCGACGCCAACATTCCGCTGTCGCTTGGGTTGGAGGCAGTTGCGATCGGTGGCGGAGGGTCCGGTGGAGGCGCACATACTTTGCAGGAGTGGTTTGATTCCAGCGGCCGCGAACTGGGGTTGAAGCGCATTTTGCTGACCCTGCTCGCGCTGGCGGGGGTGGGGGAATGAACTCAGGATGGGGAGCGATTGTGGCGTTCGCATTTCTCTGTTGTGCACAAGGCCAGGCGCAGAATTCGGCGCCGAATGGCACGCAGCCTGCGACCGAGGCGAAGCCTAAAGCGGATGTGATTTACGTTCATGCCAATGTGTACACCGGCACACCCGCGAATTCGCAGTTCAGCTCGATTCAGCGCGAGGAAGCCATTGCCGTCCGTGGAGACCGCATTCAGGCGGTGGGCAAGGCCGCCGACATGGAAAAACTCAAAGGTCCTCAGACGCAAGTGGTTGATCTGGGTGGGCGCTTCGTCATGCCTGGATTCAATGATGCTCATATGCACCTGGCGGACGCGGGACTGCAAAAGCTGAATGTGGACCTTACCGGCGTAAAGACGCTCGATGAAATGCGCGAGCGCATCGTGGCCAAGGTGGAAAAGGCCAAGCCTGGAGACTGGATTCTCGGCGGTGGTTGGGACGAAACCCTGTGGCTGGTGAAGACGCTGCCCAGCCGCTGGGACCTGGACGAAGTTTCAGGGGGCCATCCGGTGTTTCTGGATCGCGTGGACGGGCATCTCGCAGTGGCCAACACGCGGGCGCTGCAGCTGGCGAGCATCACGATTGCCAGCCGCGATCCTGACGGCGGGCAGATTGACCGCGACGCCAACGGACAGCCCACCGGAGTTCTGCGCGAGACGGCAAGACACGCCGTCTGGCTCGCGATTCCGAAGCCGACGCACGAAAAAATGCGGCAGGCGATTGAGGTTGCCCTCGCTGATCTGGCTGAGCATGGGGTGACTTCGGCGCAGGACAATTCCCCCACTTGGGAAAACTTTCAGATTTTCGAAGAACTCGAAAAGGAAGGCAAGCTGACGGCGCGCATTACCGAGTGGCTGCCATTTGATGATCCGCTGGATGAATTGAAGACGAAGCGCGACTCGCATCCGCAGTCGGATCTGATGCTGCACACAGGAATGCTGAAGGGCTTTATGGATGGCTCGCTCGGCGGGCATACGGCGGCGCTGCTGGAACCGTATGCGGATGATCCTAAGAATTCGGGACTACCCCGCTATGAGGCAGAGAAGCTGAATGCGATGGCGAAGGAGCGCGCGCTGGCCGGCTTCCAGTTGGGGTTTCACGCGATAGGAGACAAGGGCATCCAGATGGCGCTGGATGCTTTTGCAGACGCGCAGAAGTCCGCAAAAGAAGCGGGCGTGATAGCCGTGAACGGCGGCGACGATTATCGCCTGCGCATCGAGCACGCCCAAGTGACTACGCCGGCACAGATAACCCGCTTCAAGCAATTGAAAGTGATTGCCTCTATGCAGCCCAGCCACCTGTTGACCGACATGCGCTGGGCGCAGGACCGTCTGGGGCCGAAGCGGGCTGCGACCTCCTACGCCTGGGCGGGTTTGCTGAACCAGGGCGTGACACTGGCGTTCGGCACGGATTATCCGGTCGAACCGGTGACGCCCTTCCGCGGTCTCTACGCGGCGGTGACGCGCAAGAGCGAGAACGGCAAACAAGAGTATTTCCCCGAGCAGAGACTTACCATGGATCAAGCTATTGCCGCCTACACAAGAGGCTCTGCCTTCGCCGAGTTCGAGGAGAAGGAGAAAGGCAAACTGGCGCCGGGCATGCTGGCGGATTTTGTGGTCCTCGACCGGGATGTGACGGCGACGGCGGCTGACAAGGTGCTAGCGACAAAAGTGCTGCGCACGGTGGTTGGGGGCAAGACAGTGTACGAGGCGAAGTAGAGACGAGACCCGCCAGAGATTTTCGGGTCTGCGTATATCTCAAAGCTGACATCAGGCGACCGCTGATAATGCATTTCAACTAGCGGGACGCACAGCGCGGAGACTTCTTTGCCGAAAAGAACTATTGATAAGAGCGATAAAACGATTTTGCCTATTTCTGCGTCTAATGATTGAGAAACAGATCCCTCGTTGTTGTCCTGGTTTTTGGGCTCGGTTGCAGATCAAGAGCGGACTCCCGTAAATGGGTATAATATGAGGGGTTTGTGAGACATCCGGAGGAAGTGAAATATATGGATTCGCGCGCGCTGTGGATGCGCATGAAGGCCCACCGTTGGGTCTACACACTTAGCATTTTGGTTACTCTCTCGCTCGGCATTCTGATCGGGACCGTGGTTTCCTATGGAGTCAAGGGGAAAGAAGGGCAGCAGAAGGCGAGCGATGCGACCCCGCTCACGGTTCCCTCGCCGCAACAGATGTCGAATACGTTCTCGCAGATCGCCAAGCAGATGGAACCGAGTGTGGTCAACATCAACACTGAATCGACCATCAAGAATCCGCACCGGCGCCGTGGGCAGAACCCGGACGACGAAGACAATGGCGGCGGCATGGAAGACTTCTTCAACCACTTCTTTGGCGGTCCCGGCGGTCAGGGCAATCCCTTTGGCGGGGGCGGCGAAGGCCCGATTCGCGAGCGCTCGCTGGGTTCAGGCGTCATCGTCGATTCCAAGGGCTACATCATCACCAACCGCCACGTGGTTGAGAAGGCGGACCGCATTCGGGTGCGTTTTGAGGACGATCCTCCAGGCACACAGCACGATGCCAAGGTGATCGGTACCGATCAGGAAACTGACCTGGCGGTCATTAAGGTCGATGTGGACCGGCAGCTGCCTGCGGCAAAGATGGGCAATTCGGAAAGCATGCAGGTGGGCGACTGGGTGCTCGCGGTGGGCAGTCCGTTCGGTTTGTCAGAAACCGTGACTGCTGGAATCGTTTCGGCAAAGGGCCGCGACATCGTGCCGGGGCGTCAGTTCCAGACTTTCATTCAGACCGATGCGGCCATCAATCCAGGCAACTCGGGCGGACCGCTGGTGAATATGGCGGGAGAAGTAATCGGGATCAATACCGCGATCCTGAGCGAGACCAACGCCTACGCGGGCGTAGGATTTGCGCTGCCCTCGAACACCGTGGTGCAAGTCTACAACCAGCTCACCGGGCCGGAGCACCGTGTGTCGCGCGGCTCGATTGGCATCATGTTTGATGCGGTCGAGAATCCGGCGATCGCGCGCGTCTACGGCGGAGGCTCGGGCGTGACCATCTCCAGCGTGGTGGCAGGCAGCCCCGCAGACCAGGCTGGATTGAAAGTAGGAGATACGATCACTGCCATCGACGGGAAGAAGGTGACCAAGGGCACGGAACTGGTGTCCGATATTGCCGGACGCAAACCAGGTTCGAAGGTGACTCTGGGCTTTTTGCGCAATGGCAAGCAGCAGGAGGCGACGGTAACGATCGCCGATCGCGCCAAACTGTTTGCAGCACGTTTGGGCGAGGAGCAGGAAAATGACGACGAGGATACGCCCAAGAAGAGTAAGTTTGGCGTGACCGTGCGCAAGCTGACTCCGGAGATCGCAGAACGTCTGGATATTCCTGCCGGCAAAGGCGTGATCGTGCAGGACGTGAAGCCGGGCTCTTTTGCCGATGACATCGGGCTGGCGCGGGGCGACATCATTCTGGAGGTCAACAAGCAGCCTGTAAATAGTGAGGAAGAGTTTGCCCGCATGGAATCGAGCCTTAAGAGCGGTCAGGATGTGGTGTTCCTGGTCCGCCAGCGCGGAACCTCGCGGCAGGACGGAACGATTTTCGTTCCGGGTACACTTCCGTAACTTGGACGAGCCCTCTGGGAACTGGCACTGTAAGCCCCAATCGGGGATGATTACGGTGCCTGCGCCAGTTGGGCTTTTATTTTTTGGCGGGGCGCTGTTGCCGAGGATGTTTCCGAGCATGTTCCGAGGATAACGGTTCAACGGTTGCAACGGCTTGACTCGATTCCGGACGCTCTGTTCAGGTGCGGCTTGCGCGCTGCTGCTGACCTGTGTTCATGCAGCGGCCCGGCAGGCGGACACGCAGAAATCTGCTACTCCCTCCAAGAGCACTACGACGACGAAGCACCATAAGCCGTCAACTTCTTCCGCAGCCAAGAAATCGTCGCCTCATACTGCTTCAACAAAAGGGAAGGCCTCGAGCTCGCACAGAAAAAAGAGGACGGCGCGCGGGCAACAGAAAATCGATTCGGAAAGAGCTCAGTCCATCCAGGAAGCTTTAATCCGTGAGCACTACCTTACCGGGGAGGCCACCGGCAAGTGGAACGAGGCCAGTGAAGAAGCCATGCGCCGCTATCAGGGCGATCATGGCTGGCAGACCAAAACCGTGCCCGACTCGCGGGCGCTCATCAAGTTGGGCCTGGGACCGAGCAAAGATCACTTGCTGAATCCGGAGAGCGCGATGACCACGGGACCGGATGCTCCGCGCGCCGCTTCATTGACTCCAACGTCCCACAGCGCAGATACCGCAGCGCCGGTGAGCAAGACTCCCACGGCGGATCCCATGCCGGCATCAACCTCGCAGCAAGATTCGTCCAGACCGCAGTAAGTCTTAGCATTCAGCACTCAGCATTCAGCCAGTTTTCCGAACACATCCAAATGCAGCAACATTTTCATACCGAGCCCGAAGCGACCTTCGCCATGCCCCGTGCCTCTGTTGGCTGAATGCTGAATGCTGAATGCTGAGTGCTTAATGCCAATTGCTAATTGCTAATTGCTGCCTTTGCCCCCCAGCACCGGCCTGGGGAAATACGGGAGCGGCTGCGACTCAAGGATGGCGCGAGGATTCCCTTCCACCAGCGCATCGGCTACATCGGTACCGCAAATTTCGGCGGCGGCGTCGCGCGCGGTGGAAAGAATCGGGATGCGTTTTTCCGTGTCGTGCCCATCGGTGGCCAGCACGTGTACGGCCTGGTGCTCGAGCAGCCAGTGCGCGGCGCGGCGCGTACGCTCACCCCAGAATCCAGTGAGAGCCGAGCCGGTCATCTGAACCACGCAGCCCTGTTCGGCCCACTCCACTACGCGCTGCAGGTTCTCCCGCAGAATCGGATTGCGCTCGGGGTGAGTGATGATCGGGGTGAGGCCGCAGTCGCCCAACTTGAGAAACGAATCTGTGGTCTGTTGTGGAATGCCATAGTTGCTGAACTCGACCAGCAGGTAGCGCGTGCCTTCAATGACATAACGCGTGGGATTTGCGAAGGCGTCCTGCAGGTTGTCGTAGGAGAGGTGAAAATCGCAGCCCAGGCTGAGTTTGGGCGTGGGTCCCGCAAGTTGCTGCAGCTGCGCGAGCAGTCCTTGCAAGTATTCGCGGTCGTAGTGGTAGCGATCGTTGGCGTGAGGCGTAGCGACTTGATGCGTGATGCCATCGGCTGCGGCCATGCGGCACATTGCCACGGAGACGTCCCAGGATTTGGGTCCGTCGTCTACTTCTGGAAGAATGTGGGAGTGAATGTCGATCACGATTGTGAGAATACCAGCGCAGCGGTCTGGGTTGCACGGGAATCGATTTGAACAGATTCGTCGACCTTCTGACCACGCACGGAGGCGAACGAAACAACTGAAGACAGCCTGAGGAATGCTCTTGCTTAGCAATTCCAGCTAACCAATTTTGGCGACTAGTTCGGAGTGCTGCCAAGGGGAACCGCGAAATAGCCTTTTCGGGCGTACACACGAAGCTTGCGCCCGGATTTGTAGGCAGCAAGCTCAATCGATCGATAGCGGCCATCCAATGCGAATTGTGCGGGCTTATAGGAAATCAGGTAGCGGCTACGAATAACTTCACGTAGCGAGTTCAGGCTGCGGTTCAGATGACCAAGCGAGCCCGGGAAGAAGGCTGCTCCGCCGGTTTGCTGCGCCAGCGCCTTCAACGCCCGGTCACCGAGCGTCAGCCACGCATGTCCTGTGTCGTCCCTGGTACTTACCGCATAGACAATGACTTGTTCGCGCTGCGCCGTCTCGATGGCCTGCTTCAGAGACGTGGTACTGGAGTTGTCTTCCCCGTCGCTGACTACAACAAGAATACGCGCAAGCGGCGTCGTCTCTTGCAGACCGCCGATTTTCTCGGCGGCAAATGCCACGGCATCCCACAATGCAGTTCCGCCCGCGGGGGCGAGCTTGCGAATCGACGCGGCAACATCATCCTTGTTGTTGGTAAAATCCTGCACCATCAACACCGTGTTGGCAAAGCCGGTGACAAATGCCTGATCGTTCTTCTCGGTCAAGACTTGCAGTAAGAATTCGGTTGCCGCGTTTTGCTCAAAGGCAAACCGATCCGTGACCGAAGCGCTGGTATCGATTACGAAACCCAGACGCAAGGGGAGGTTAGATTCGTTCCTGAAGTCGAGCACAGCCGCCGGAGCTTTGCGGTCGTCCATGAGCTTGAGGTCTGCGAGGTTAAGGTCGGCGACCGCCCTGCCTCCGTCGGTCACGGCGAAAAACACGCCCACCTCGTCGACAACACTATGCAATGTCCACGGCGAATCGTTTCGGGGACGAGAGTTCGTGGCAATGGTAGATTTGGTGGGGACGTTCGACCCCGGCTCAGAACTGGCTTCCAAACAGGTTTCGCATTCGGCGCTCTCTAGCTGGGTTTGTAATTTAAATTGCGCCAGGGCATTTCGAGTTAGAGTCGGCGAGCTTCCAGGGGAAGCAACTGTTTCCGAAGAATCGGGTACATAGGAAACACTGATGGCGGAGTTCGGAGTGCCGGACCTCCAGGCATCGATTTTGGCAATGAACTCGCGGGCCTGCGCTGCGTTTGGACTTTCCGGGTCTTCCCGCAAGAAAAGCTCCAATTCGGTTCGCATTCCGTCCGGATTTTGCTGCGATTGGTGGGCCACAGCGGCAAGGTAGTGGACAAGGGCGGCGTGGCCATGGTTCCGACCATGCACCTGTTGCGCGGTGGCGAGGGCCGCGGGATAGTCCTGATTCATCAGTTCGGAATAAGCCAACAGTACAGGGAGTTTGAGATCTAGAGGAGAAATTGATGAAGCTTTCTGAGCAGCCTGAACGGCAGCAGGATAGTCCTTGAGAGTCAAGCAGGCTAGTGCAAGATTGGAATAGCTGTGAGGTAAATGGTCATCAAGGGCGGCGGCGGTTTGAAACTCAGAACGGGCCTTCTCATTCATGCCCAGTCTCATATACATGGTTCCCAGGGCATTGTGAGCCGCAAAATACTTGGGAAAGATCGACACCGCCTTTTCAAAGTGCACCACCGCGCGGTCGAAGTTCTGCCGATACGACTCCACAAAGCCCTTGTCGTACTCGCTGCGAGCTTTCCCTGGAGCCATCAAATCTAACTTCGAAATGCCGTCCGGCAGTTTTTCCGGCCTGCCTGCTTGATTGTTCCCAGTGTCATGCAAGACCCATTCATCAAGGCGCTGCTGCTCAACCAGCATCGGAAACTCCGGATTGAGCGGTTGTCCGTTCAGTCCGTACTGCGCGGCGTGTTGCTGGGCAAGCGCACACAAAGGTATGAGAGAAAACAGGAATGCACGCGATGGAATTCGGAGCCGCATGAGTTGCACTGAAGAACCCGCGAATCCAGTGCGGAGTTATGAGTGATTGTAAGCGAATGTGCAGGGCTGTCCAGCGGGAAGTTAGAAAAAATACTTCGTTACGCTCGCTCAAAAACAAAACATCAGACAACAGTTGTTAACCCTGACGGATGAAGTCGCTTTCCGCGGCGTATCATGCGATTCCGGCATGGGCTCCGCGGTTTGAAGGCTTTTGATCTCTCTCGCTCACCATATGGTCGGAACCGCACGGGAATTGCGGATTTCGTGATCGGCGGTCATCAAAGCAAGGTCTTCGATCAGCGCGGTTGCGCCGATGATGCGATCGGCCGGATCGTTCGGATAGCCTGCAGGTAGCTCGAACGCTTGCAATGCAATGTTGCCCGTGATCGGAAACACGACGAAATGGCGCTCCACTTCGGACAGGAGAGTCTTTGGGTCAGGGGTCAGGCGAATTCGTCCGCGACTCGCGAGCAACGCGATTTCGAACAGAGTGATCCCGGAAACGGCCAGGCCACCGTCTTTTGTGCGCGCTTCCTCAATCGCAGCCTGCGCCCTCGGAGTTATCCGACTGTAATCCTGGGCGAGCCAAATCACAACGTGGGTGTCCAGCAGGATCAATAAAGATTGCCCCACTCTTCGGGTGTGAGCGCCGGGGAGACAATGTCCCCCTTGATTTCGATTTTCCCTTTCCCCTTGAAGAAGCCGAAGATGTCGTCTTTTTCCTGCTCGACCGGGACCAGCTTGGCCACCGGCTTGCCGCGCTTGGTGATGATCACGGCTTGGCGCTTAGCCTGGACTTCGTCCATGATTGCCAGGCAGCGCGCTTTGAAGGCGCCCGCGGGGATGGTTTTTGTTTTCATCGAGGCCTTGTGCTCATGGTCATTATACCATGGTCATAACGAGAGAATCACTGGATTTCGAAGCGGGAGGCGGCAAGAGCATAGTGTCTACGTTCTTGAGTCAAGGATGGCCGTTGCTCAATGTAGTTTTCAATGAGTCCTTGCGTTGCCGGGTGGTGCAAATGACCCAAGCCATGGAGCGCAGCATCTTGGCAGATTTCTGAATTATTTTGCAGGAGGTCGCCTAGAATCTCGAAATTTACGTCTTGCATTGACAGATCCTCGCCTCCGCGCTGCCGGTCTCTGTTTCCGCAGTGCCATTCGTAGCACAACGAATCCCACCACATGAAGACGGAGGTTTCCAAAGGCTCCGTCGCAAAGAATCGCTTGAACAAATCAGACATCGATCTGATGCATTCACAGCGCGATGGAAATGGCACATCTGTGTCCCAGATTATCCGTTGTGCGGAGCAGTCGAAGGCATCTCCATGAATCGCCCAAAAACCCTCCTCAAGTTGAGCCTTGGAATATTTGCCAAGAAGGAAATCGGGATTCCGAAATAGCCGAATGTAGAATTCACACACGCGCATTGCATCGTAAATAACCGCCACGTCAAAGTACCAAGGATGGTATCTGCCCGCGCGGGGGCGAACTTCTCGGTCGAATACGAACGAGACGAATTCGTCAAATGAATATCCGCTTATGTCGATTTCTTCACGTTCCATAAGGGAATATCAAGAGATGGAATCCCCGCTGCAGTAGCTCGGTTACGTGTTCCCGTACCGCTCGCGAATGAAGTCTGCGATTCCGGCGTAAGCCCTCGTCAGGGTCTTTTCATCCGGCAAAAACACGATTCGGAAGTGCTGCGTGCCGGGCTTTTGGCCGAAGCCGGAGCCGTGCACGACCATGACGTGCTTCTGGCGGATCAGTTCTTTGACGAAGATCTCGTCGCTTTCGGGGATGTCGCTCTCTGGAAAGCGTATGCGCGGGAAAGCGTAGAACGCTCCGCGGGGCGCGACGCAGCTAATGCGCGGCGTTGACTCGCACCACTTCTGGGTGAGATCGCGGCGCGAGCGTAGTTTGCGGCGCACTTCGCCGAGATGGTCCTGCGGGCCTTCGAGCGCGGGCTTGATGGCGTATTGCTCGGGATGGTTGGCGCACAGGCGCGCGCGCAGCAGGCGGTGAATGCCTTCAGTGTAGGGCTTCACGGCCGCAGCGTCGCCGGAGACGATGCCCCACCCGATGCGCCATCCGGGGACGAGGTAGTTCTTCGACATGCCGCCAAAGGTGATGCAGGGCACGTCGGGCGCAACCGCGGCGAAGGCGATGTGCGGGGTGTTTTCCAGAATCAGCTTGTCATAGATTTCGTCGGAGAAGACGACAAGATTGTGGCGGCGCGCGAGTTCAGCGATTTGCTCGAGCATCTGCCGTGAACACAGGGAACCAGTCGGATTGTTGGGATTAATCAATACGATGGCGCGGGTGTGCGGTGTGAGCTTGCGCTCGATGTCGGCGAGTTCGGGTTGCCAGGCGTCGTCTTCGTTGAGATCGTAGGCGTTCAGCGCGATGCCGAGCTTGCACAAGACGGCGGAATAGAGCGGGTAGTCAGGTCGGGGTGTGAGGATGTCCTCGCCCGGATTGACCAGGGCCGAGATGCAGAGGTCAACGGTTTCGCTGACGCCGGAGGTGACGAATACGTCGCGCACGGAAGTGATGCCCTTGCGGGCGGCCTCTCCGCGAATCGCATCGAGGGCTTCGGGGATTCCAGGAGACGGCGCGTATCCATTCTTGCCCTCGCGCATCGCCTTGTAGGCGGCCTCGATGATATGCGGTGGAGTCTGGAAATCGAAGTTGAGCGGATCGCCAACATTGAGTGGCAGGACCTTATGCCCGAGCTTGTTAACTTCGTCGGCGACGCAGGCCAGGTCGCGGATGGCATAACGGACGTGTTCGAGGCGTTTGGCGGCGGAGATTTCGCGGATTTGAGTCGCGGGCATGGAAAGAGTTCGCCTACGAGCTGATTGTACAAGAGGCTGGTGGGAAAACTACGAGCTTGCCGGTGCGGCGAAAAAGCAAGTGGAGATTACCGATCGAAGAAGTTCAGGACGACTTCCTCCTCCGTTTGAGACGGAGCAGGAGCATATTTCCAGTTCTTCACGGCCTTGATTGCACTCTCCACCAGGATGGGATTGCCCCCGATAACCTGGATGTCGCTTACGGTTCCGTTTGGAAGCACGGTGGCTTTCAACCGAACCAGCCCCTCAATATGCAAGTTCTTCAGGGTTTGCGGATAGGCAGGCTTCACCGTGGAGATTACTTTCCGGGTGGATTTTTCGGGTTTCTGAGCCAGTGAGTGGGTGGCGAATCCGGCCAGGGCCAGCGTAAGGGTCGCAAATGCGACTTTGCGGCCGATGTTTCTTACGAACTGGCAACGATTGTTGCTTACTTGCACAATAACACCTATGGCGGAAAGACGAACTGGATTGGACCCCAGCCAACGGTAGGATGGCCAAGGGTTCGGGGGCAAGATTACTAACGTACTTGGGGGTTGGGACTCAAAGAGGCCCGCCGGGCAAACTTCGAATCGCAAAGGACACCGAGAAACCGGACCAAGTACAACTGAAGGCATTCGACGCCAAGAAATCAAGCCGCCAGCAAGATGTTTACTGACGGCTGAGGGCCGACGCCTCGATTAGTCCGCTCTATCGATCTGTGCCTTTTGCAGCTTGTCGGAGTAATCGACATAGACCGACTTCCACTCGGTGTAGAAGTCGATGGCGCCGATGCCGCCTTCACGGTGGCCGTTGCCAGTCGCCTTCGTGCCGCCGAAGGGCAGGTGCACCTCCGCGCCGATCGTGGGCGCATTGATGTAGGTGATACCAGTATCCAGGTCACGAATGGCGGAGAACGCTTTGTTCACATCTTTGGTGTAGAGCGCCGATGACAGGCCATATTCGATGCCGTTGGCGATTCCGATCGCATCTTCAAGGTCGTCGCAGGGAATAATCGAGACGACCGGGCCAAAGATTTCTTCCTGCGCGATGCGCATCTTGGAATCGACGTCGCTGAAGACGGTGGGCTCCATGAACCAGCCGTGCGCGTACTCGCCCTTGTCGAGACGGTTGCCGCCGCAGACCAGCTTCGCGCCTTCGTCCTTGCCGATCTCGACGTAGCTGAGGTCGGTCTGAAGCTGCTTCTCGTTAATCGCAGGTCCCATCTGAACCGTTTCATCGAGGCCGTTGCCGACCTTTAGCTTCTTCGCGCGATCGATAAGGCGTTCGACGAAGTCACCGTAGACGCCTTTCTGCACGATGATGCGGCTGGTCGCAGTGCAGCGCTGGCCGGTGGTGCCGAAGGCTCCCCAGAGTCCGCCTTCGATGGCGAGATCGAGGTTCGCGTCATCAAGGACGATCATGGGATTCTTGCCGCCAAGTTCGAGCGAGCAGTGCTTGAAACTCTTGGCAGCGATGCCGCCGATGATGCGGCCTACGGCGGAGGATCCGGTGAGCGAAATAGCGCGAACGTCGGCGTGCTCGGCGAGCGGCGTGCCTACGTCGGGGCCGAAGCCGGTCACGATATTGATGACGCCTTTGGGCAGGCCGGCATCGACGAGGGCGCGGACGAGATTGAACGTCGACAGCGGCGTGTCCTGTGCCGGTTTGATGACGCAAGTGTTGCCGCAGACCACCGCCGGCAGCAGCTTCCAGGAAGAAATTGCCATGGGGAAGTTCCACGGCGTGATCATGCCGCAGACGCCGATGGGCTGGCGCACGGCCATGGCGAACTTGTTGGGCATTTCCGACGGCACCGTGGGACCGAACATGCGGCGGCCTTCGCCGGCGTTGTAGTAGGCAGCGTCAATGGCTTCCTGCACGTCGCCGCGGGTCTCGGCGAGAACCTTGCCCATCTCGCGGGTCATATCCCGGGCGTACTCTTCCTTGCGCTCAATCAGAATCTCAGCGGCGCGGAAAACGATTTCGGCGCGGCGGGGGGCGGGGATCAGGCGCCACTTGGCGAAGGCGCGCTTGGCCGCGTCGACGGCGGCGTCCACGTCTTCCTTGGCGGATCTCTGGAAGATGCCCACAAGGTCGCGGATGTCTGCGGGATTGCGGTTTTCGAAAGTCTTGCCGGTCGAGGATTCGACCCACTCGCCGTCAATGAAGTTCTTATAGACCTTGGTGTGAGTGCTGCTGAGCGTAGCCGGACTAGCGAGGGTATCGGTTGCCATGATGTCTCCTTGATGAATGCCAGAACTTATTGATGCTACAACCCTCGGGGAAGGCGCAGCAAGGTATGCAGTCGGAGACCTTGAGGGAAGGTATGCAACACCGTCTTCCTGATACGGCAACAAATTCACTGCATCGCGCCCTTCGTGCCTCCGGAAGATGCTTCGAATTCTTCGGCCATCCATTTCTGAAGTGCGACCATATTTTGCGGGCGGCCGAGGAAGTTCTTGACCAAATCATTCGCTGACTTTGAGCCGCCGGGCTCCAGAACGACGCGGCGGTAGCGCATGGGAGCGTCGCCGGCAAGCAAGTTCTGATGATCGAACTGCAGGAAAAAGTCCTCGGCGATGACTTTGTCCCACATATACGTGTAGTAGGCAGAGGAGTAGGCGCCAAGGTGTCCGAACGAAGCCCACATGTGAGTTTCGGGCAGAGGCGTGAACAGGGTGTAGCGGCGGGAATCGTCGAAGGTGACTTTGTCGAGATCGACGTTGTCGGGCTTGGTTTTATAAATGTCATAGGACATGGCGGTAAACGAGGTCTGGCGTTCGAGCCAGATACCGCGTCCGAAAGCGGAGGCACGGTTCGTGCGCGCGACCAATTCGGCAGGAATGGGTTCGCCGGTTTTGTAGTGGCGGGCGAACTTGGCCAGCACCTGCGGGCTGCGAATCCACTCCTCCAGCATTTGCGAGGGAGCTTCGACAAAATCGGCTTCCATACTGATGCCGCTGATGCCAGCCCACTGCTGTTGCCCGCCAAGGATGTGATGCATCAGATGGCCGAACTCGTGAAAGAAAGTCTGCACATCGTTGTACTCCATCAAGCCGGGATCATCCGCGCTTGGAGCCGGAAAGTTGCAGACGAGAATCGCTTCCGGCAGTTGCTTGCCGCGGATGCCATCGAGGACCGTCAGCATTTCGGCGTGGCTGAATTTACCGGGACGCGGGTGCATGTCGAGATAGAAGCGTCCGATGGGCTTGCCGTGATCGATGACAATCCAGGTTTCAACGGAGGGATCCCAGGATGGAACATTCATCTCCTGTTGGAAGGTGACGTGAAACAAATCGGCGGCGGCATCGAGGATGCCTTGTTTGACCTGCATAAACGGGAAATAGGGACGCACGGATTGAGAGTCGAAATCGTACTGGCTGCGGCGCACGAGTTCAGAAAGGTAGGCACGTTCGTGGTCCAGGATTTCTTTGGCGCCCGGATCGGTCTTCTGCTTTTCGGCGAGCAGCATGTCGAATTCACGCCTGGCCAGCGGGCGGGACGAGTCGTTGAGTTGCTGGATGAAGTCAGCGATGTTGTGGCCCTTTTCGATCATCTTGTCGGCGGCGTTGTAGTCGGCCCATGAAGAGTACCCCTGGAGCGTGGCGATTTCGTAGCGAGTCTTCAACAGGCTGGTGAGGGCCTCCTGGTTCTTAGGGTAAGCACGAGTGTTGAAGGCGAGATACATGCGACGGCGTAAGGAGTCGCTCTTGGCGAAATTAATTACGGGTATGGAGTCGGGATAGTCAGTGGAGATGTGAATTTTTCCGGTGGCGTCGGGCTTGTGGCGGTCGATGTAATCCTGGGGCAGGCCATCGAGTTCGCCGGTATCGGCTTCAATCGTCTTTTTACCGTCGGCGATATTGCGCTCGAATAAGGACTGCTCGTCCGTTGCCTGGTCACTCAGCTTCTTAAGCCGGGCGCGGATGGCGTCATCTTTGTCGACGCCGGCGAGCCGGAATAGAAGGAGTTGCCGTTCGACATAGTGACGGGTGGCGGCATCGGCTTTGGAGAGATCGACGGCAGCAAGAGCGTTGTAGACGTCGTGATTGAGGTTGATCGCAGTCTGGACGGCGCTGGCCTTGGTCAGCATGGTTGTAGCGTGATCGCGGAAGCTCGCGTCTGGATGCACGTGCTCCATGAGCAAAGCCAGGTAAGCCGCGGAGTTCACCTGTCGGATGGCATCGTCGAAAGGCGCGAGCGTGTTCTCGATCGTGTGGGGCGCTTTTACGGCGACTAACGTGTCAATCGAACGCTGCGCCGCAGCCAGACGGTCGCTCTCGACCTTCTCGAATGCGGACACGTCGGGTTTTGCCGCCCACACGCTGGGCTGTGAGATGGTGATTTTCTGGGCGGAAACAGCTATGGCAAGAGCAAAGGGGATGCAGAACAGGATTGCCAAGCGTACGGCGAGAAACATGAGGACCTCGATGGAAAAAAATGTCGACAGCAACCGTGTTGCACAGGTAGTGAGATTGTTGTTGAGGGCATTGCGCGAAGTCAAGCGTGGTCGCTCAACCCGGGTAAGCAAACAAAACATTTGTCTATGTTGACGGAAATTTCTTAGCGCCAGCGCTTCAGTTTCGGCCAGAGGTCGGCCCAGGAATCGAATTTCTTGCCTTTGCAGATAAAGACGTCGATCTGTTGCTCCAATGCATATGGATTGGCGGCAGAGGTGCCGACATAGTCGACGTGATTCCAGAGGCCTTCGAGTACGTCCTTGCGATCATCGAGCACGATCATGCAATTCCCCGAATAGCCTCGCGGTCCCCATAAAAACCAAGTCTGGTGGCCGCTGAGCGACGGCGGCAGGCCATAGCGCCGGCCCAGGAAGTCGATGGCGCCGGCTTGGCCGTAATCCTGGGCGAAGATGCCGCAGTCGCTGCGCTCCTCGGGTGAGAGCCGATTCCAGGCGACCGCAGTTTCGGCAACGATCTCCTCCCAGCCGAACTGGTCGGAGTACCACTGCGGCAGAGCGGCGCGGGCGTGCGAGTGCTCCATCACCGGGAGCTTGAAGGGAAGATATTTCTTGTACGCGAGGAAGTTGTCGGGAGAAAGGACGGGGACGACGACTGGGGCGAAGTACGCGCCATTCGCAAGTAGAACGATCGCGATGGCGGGCTTCAACCAGATTAGACGGGGCCGGCTGAGGCCCCCGTCGATGACCACCGCGCCAGCGGCCAGCAGCATCGGATATACAGGCGCCAGGTAGTAGTTTTTTCCGTGAAGCACGAAAAATGATGTGTAGCAGACCGGATAGCACCAACCGAGGACTCGATACTGGCTGAACCGGGAAGAGAACAGTAACGCAATCAATCCTGCCAGCCAGATCGGCGCGGTCAAGGGATTGACAAGCAATGTCTGCTGCAAGAAATAATCGAGAGGTCCGAGCACCACGTCGCGGTGTTCGGCGCGAATGCCATGCATCAATTGCGCGAACGGCCAATCGTAGTGGATATTCCACAGCAGGTTGGGAAGGAAGATCAGGAAGGCCGCCAATCCGCCCAGCCAGATCCACTTGTTGAGGAATACGCGGCGTTGCTCGGTCAGCAAGAGGCCGACCACAATGCCGAAGCCGAAGGTCGCGATGGAGTATTTCTCCTCCAGGCCAAGGCCTGCGACCACGCCGAACCAGAGCCAGTAACGCGGGTCGTTGCGTTTGATGGCGAGAATGGCGAAGTAAGCGCAGCCCATCCAGAGGTTGGGTTCAAGACAGTTCGTGCCCAGTAGGCTGCCGTTGGAAAGATACTGCGGCGCGATGACAGTACACACGGCGCTCAGCAGAAGAGCGTAGCGGCGCCCGCCAAATTGGCGGGCGAGAACCGCGGTCTGCACGACCAGCAGGGACGAGGTAAGCGCCGGGATAAAGCGAATGGCGCGGAGGGAATCTCCCAGCACGGCGCGGGAAACGTGAATCAGAAAAGGGATGAGCGGGGGTTGGTCGACGTATCCCCAGGCAAGATGGTCGCCGCAGGCTATGTAGTCAAACTCGTCACGGAAATATCCATACCGGTTGTTGAAGTAGATGTGGAAGAGAAGCTTGGCCAGAGCGATGGCCCATATGACGGCCATGCCGTCGGCGAAAAAAGATTGCCGGTCGCGATTGGGGGCGGAGACGGTCGTCTCGATCGTGGCCATAGTTGGCGAGGATACGGCAACACAACGCGTTTTATTTTACGAAATAGAACAATTTTTGTTCCGCTTATTGTTCTGCCCCATGGTCTGGTCCCACATGCGTCAACGCCGGAAGGCATGCCCCTCGTGGCAATCCAGCGAATTCGAGCACCAAGGTAACGTCCCAAGTTGATTACCTGTTCATTGTGCCGTTTGGCTTGTGCTAACGTTTGTTTTTACCGCATATTCATCAAGGTTTCACAAGAAGGTTTCTGAGCCCAAGTGTCTTTGGAGAATCGCAAACCGGGAATCCACATTCGGTGGAAGACGATCACCTACCGCAGCGTGGCTTTGCTGATTGCGGGAGCGGCGCTCGTGCTGTTTCTCGGAATGCGGCTGGCGTTTCCACAATTCACGCAGACGGGCATCCAGGCGGCAAACAAGGTGGCGGGCAAACTGCTCGAACGCGTTGCCGGGATGGCGCCTGCGGTAGGCTCGGGAATCTCGACAGCACAGCAGGCGCACTTTACCGCGCTGGACGGCACGGTGCGGGTGAAGAAGGGCAACGGCAACAGTTGGGTGGCGGCCGACTACAACGTCCCGCTCGAGAAGGGCGACGTGGTGCAGACCGGCTCGGAAGGCATGGCCAAGGTGGTGTTCAACGACGGCACCAGCTATACCGTGAAGCAGGATTCGCTGATCGTGATTGAAGAGAACTCGGCCAACGATCAGCAGCAGACCAATGTTGCGGTCGCGGTGAGCACCGGAACCGTGGATCTTTCGACCGCGACGTTCAGCCAAGGTTCGAAGTCGCAGGTGATCGTGGCGGGGGCTACGGCCTCGCTGTCGCCGGAGTCGGCGGCGCAGGTGCATAACGATCCCAAGGCCGACCAGCACGAAATCCTGCTGAAGAAAGGTACGGGCGAAGTCACTCGCAACGGAGAAACTGTCCGGCTGGCGGATTGGGAGAAAGTGAGCTTCCAGGCTCAACAGACGCACATGGAGAAGGCCAAGGAAATCGGTCCGCCGACTCCGATTTCGCCGGCGAACATGGCGCCAATCTTCTCGTCGGGGGAGAGCACGAAAGATGTGGAATTTGCCTGGACGCCGATGGCCAACGCAGTGGGCTACCGCTTGCGACTTTCGCGTAACCCTTACTTTTCCTCTACACTAGTAGATAAGAAAATCCACACAGCCGACGTAACTGTTACCAGTCTGGGCGAAGGTGCCTATTACTGGATGGTGCAGTCCTACGATGCGGCCGGAAAAGAATCGGTGGAGAGCGAGAAGAACCGCTTTACCATCATCTCCAAAGGCAAGCAGACCGAGGCGATCGATCTGGAGTTGGATCCTTTTGTGCAGCATGGACACGTGATTGAGGTGACCGGGAAGACGCAGACGGGCGCGCGAGTGATGGTCAACGGACGGGAAGTGCCGATGATCGCTACCGACGGTACGTTTCATTACTTCACACCACCCTTGCCGACCGGCGAGGCGGTGATCGTGGTGACGGCACAGACGGCGCAGGGCGGAGTCAATACGCAGCAGAAGAAGATCATCATTCAGTAGGTAGCATTCGATCTTTTGGACAGGAACCTTCGGTTCGGGCAGGGTAGTGGACCATTTCGTAGAATTAATGATAGCCGGGGCAGGATCGATGGAGCAGAAACGGAAGAGCGTTTAGAGACGCGAGAGATTTAGTCATGTCAAACAACGGATACTCCAACGGATCACGCGCGCACAACTTGAGGTCGCTGTTTAGCATTTTCTCCAGCGATCTGGCCATCGATCTCGGCACCGCCAACACGCTTGTGTACGCGCGCGGCAAGGGCATCGTGGTGAATGAGCCCTCCATCGTCGCCATCAACAAGAACACGGGCGAGGTCGAGGCGGTGGGCAAAGAGGCGAAAGAGATGCTGGGGCGGACGCCGGGCAACATCGTCGCCATCAAGCCCATGAAAGACGGCGTGATCGCCGACTTCAAAGTCACCGAGAAGATGCTGAACTATTTCATCCAGAAGGCGCACAACCGCAAGATGCTGGTGCATCCGCGCATCGTGATCGGCGTTCCTTCGGAGATCACGCAGGTGGAGAAGCGCGCGGTCATGGACTCGGCCTATCGCGCCAAAGCGAGCGAAGTGCACCTGGTGGAGCAGGCCATGGTGGCGGCAATCGGCGCGGGTCTTCCGATCACTGAACCCAGCGGCAACATGGTAGTCGACATTGGCGGCGGCACGACTGACATCGCGGTAATTTCACTGAGCGGCATCGTCTATTCGCGGTCCGTGCGCATGGCCGGAAACCAGATGGATGAGGCCGTGATGAACTACCTGAAGCGGAAATACAACCTGCTGATCGGCGAACGCACGGCTGAGCAGATCAAGATGGAGATCGGCTCCGCGCACCAGCTTGATAAGCCGATGACCATGGAGATTAAGGGCCGCAACCTGATTGAAGGCGTGCCGAAGACCATTACGGTCGATGATGGCGAGATTCGCGAGGCGCTCAGCGAGTGCGTCTCGACCATCATGAATGCGATTCGAGTAGCGCTGGAGCGGACGCCGCCTGAACTTTCTGCCGACATCAGCGACCGCGGCATCGTGCTGACCGGCGGCGGTGCGCTGCTCAAGAACCTCGACAAGCGCATCCGCGAAGAAACCGGGCTGCCGGTTTCGATTGCCGACGATCCGCTGTGCAGCGTGGTGCTGGGCACGGGCAAGATGCTTAGCGACTTTAAGCTGCTCAGGAAAATCTCGATCGAATAAAACAGTACCCAGTACCCTGTAGCCAGTAGCCAGAAAAAGCAAGAGGCTGGGGATGTGAGCGCGAAACCGTTCTCCGATTTGCTAACTGGCAACTGGGTACTGGCAACTGGCAACTGGTTTTATGGAATCCGTACTCGGCCGTTACCGCAATCTGATCATCCTGGTAGGGGTGTTGTTTCTGCAGGTGCTGGGACTTGCGGTGCAGGTCAAGCGCGGCGCCGACGCCGAGCATAGCCGCCTGATTCGCATCTGGGCGGTGAGCGCCATTACTCCTCTGGAGCGCGGCTTGGTATGGGTGCAGAACGGCGCCGGGAATATCTGGCACAACTACTTCTACTTGCGCGGCGTGCGGGCGGAAAACCGCCAGCTCAAGGAACAGATCGAGCAGATGCGGCTGGAGCAGGTGCGGCTCAGCGAAGACGCCGCACAGGCGCATCGGCTGCAGGCGCTGCTGGCATTCAAAGAGCAGTTCGTGCAGAAGACCGTGGCGGCTCAAGTCATTGGCTCAAGTGGGAGCGATTCGTCGCGCATTCTCTACATTGACAAGGGCGAAAACGACGGCCTGGCGCGCGATATGGCGGTAGTGACGGCAGATGGCATCGTGGGCAAGGTTTTGCAGGTATTTCCTTCCGTTTCCCAGGTGCTGCTCATCAATGACCAGAGCAGTGGGGTGGGAGCTCTCACGGAAAAATCGCGGCTGCAGGGCGTGCTGAAGGGCACGGCGAACGGCGAAGTCATGCTCGAACGTCTCATGAGCGACGAGCAGGTCGAGCCGGGAGAGAATGTTCTGACCAGCGGTGGCGAGCAGATATTTCCCAAGGGTTTGCCGGTTGGCAAAGTGGCTCAAGTGAGCGGCGGGAAGGGACTGTTTCTTAACATCAGAATCCGGCCGGCGGCGAACCTCAGCAAACTGGAGGAAGTTCTGGTGGTGACGGAGAAGCAGGAGCGGCAGGCCGCAGCGCAAGACACGGTGCGGATGCGGGCGGCTGACATTCTGGCGCAGCGCCTGCCATCAGTTCCGGAGAAGCCTGCTACGCCTGAACCGAATGCACGGAATCCGGCAGGTGCGGCAAATGCGGCGGCAGCCGGGAGCGTGACAGCGAAGCCGCAGATGAAGCCGGCGACTTTACCGGCTACGCAAGCCGGAATTGCGAACAAGTTGCAGAATCCACCCGCTACCAAGTCCAACAGCTCCGGAATCTCACCAGCCGGGAAGGCTCCTGGTGCTTCAGCTGCAATGACGGTTCATGCGGCCGGAAGCACGGGTACACGTAGCGCAACTACGCCCCGTGATCCGGCAATGGGCGAAGGAACAAAGCCTGCAGTTCCGAACGCTTCTTCCGCAACTGCACCGGCCGGCGCGACCGGCGCTTCCGCGATCGGCGCTCCAAAGACAGCGGCGGGTACAAAGCCACCGAACGCGGCGGGAACGACGCCGGAGAAGTCTCCGACTAAACCGCCTGCAACGCCGAGCCCGGCGCCGCCCCAACCTAATCCGCAGCCTCCGGCAAGCGAAGACGGGCCACACTAGCGTGCCCATCACCTACACATCAGGGGAGCAGATCGAGGTTTACCGGTTCAGCCTGCCGGTGACGGTGGGGGCGCCGCTGCTGGCGCTGTTTCTGCAGGCGTTTCTCCCCAGACGGTTTCCCATTCTCGCTTACATCGATTTGCCGCTGCTGGTGACGATTTTCTTTGCCATGGCTCGGCGTAACCCGATTACTGGGCTGCTAACGGGAGCTGTCATCGGCCTGGTCCAGGACTCGCTTGGCGGGCATCCGATTGGGCTGTATGGAATTGCCAAGACCGTGGTTGGTTTTGGCGCTTCCTCGCTGGGAGTAAAGCTGGACGTCGAGAATGCGGGCGCGCGTCTCCTGGTTACATTGGGCTTTTACCTTGTGCACGGTGTGGTGTATTTCACCGTGGCGCGCGGCATGGTCAACATGAACTTAAACTGGAACTGGGGATGGAGTGTGCTGGCCGGACTGGCCAATGCGATGCTCGGCGTGGTCCTGTTCTGGTTCCTGGACAAGTTCAAGCAGAGAACTTAAAACCAGTTGCCAGTACCGAGTACCCAGTACCTGCGGCGAACATTGATCTTGGCAATGACCTTAGTTATCCCCGTCCGGCGGATTTTTGGTTAGTGAGGATTACAATGGACTCAACCCCGACCACATTCACCCACGCTCGCCGCAGTGACGAGAATTCCGCAAGAACCACTGGGTACTGGGTACTCGGTACTGGGTACTGATTATGTTCGGTCGTGACGAAAAAGTATCCGCCATCCGCCTGACGGCGGCGCAATACGTGATCCTCGCCATCTTCCTGGTGCTGGCCTATGGGCTGTGGCAATTGCAGGTGATGCAGAGCGACCGGTATGCAACGCTGGCGGAGAAAAACCGCATCCGCAACGTGCCGATTCTTGCGCCTCGGGGCAAGATTCTTGACCGTGAAGGGCGGACGATTGTCGACAATTATCCGTCGTTCTCGGCGCTGTTGCTGCGGGACTCTTCGCGCGACCTCAGCGCGGACGCGGACTTGATCGCCCAGGGTCTGCATCTGGATCCGAATGAGGTGCGGGCGCGGATTCGCCGTTTTTCCTCTATGCCGCAGTATCAGCCGATCTTTCTGAAGGAAGACATTACCCCCGATGAGCTGGCGTTCATTGATGCTCATCGCAACGAATTGCCGGAACTGGATACGATCATGGCCCACCGGCGGCTGTATCCGCGCAACGGATTCATGGCGCATCTGATCGGCTACGTCGGCGAAGTCACCGAGGACATGCTGAACCAGCCGCAGTTCGAACTTTACAGTCCGGGTGACATGGTTGGCGTGTCAGGTGTGGAGCGGCAGTACAACGAAGTGCTGATGGGCAAGAACGGATCGCGGCGCGCGCTGGTCAACAGCCATGGGCGCGAAGTGGGGCGTCTGGATGAAACCCCGGCGCAGCCCGGCAAGCAACTCAAGCTGACCGTCGATATCGACTTGCAGATTGCCGCCGAGCAGGCTCTGGAAGGCAAGAACGGAGCCATTGTAGCGATGGATCCGCGCACCGGTGAGATTCTCGCCATGGTGAGCAGGCCGACGTTTGATCCCAATGATTTTTCGGTGCGCATCTCGCGCGATGAGTGGAACAAGCTGGTCAACGACCCCGACAAGCCGCTGCTCAACAAGGCGATTCAGGCGCAGCTTGCGCCCGGTTCGACCTTCAAGATCATCATGGCGACGGCGGGCTGGCAGGAGGGGATTGCGCAGACTCTGCATGTGAACTGCACCGGTGGCGCCGAGTTCTACGGTCGTCGCTTTGCCTGTTGGGTGAAAACCGGCCACGGTGCCGTCGATATCGAGAAAGCGATCTACCAGTCCTGCGACGTGTTTTTCTACACACTGGCGGAAAAGCTGGGTATCGACCGAATCGCAAAATACGCTACCGCTCTGGGATTAGGGCAGAAGACGGGGATCGATCTGCCCAATGAAGTGAGCGGAGTGATGCCGTCGGAAGAGTGGAAGATCCGCAACTTCAAGCAGAAATGGTTTGCCGGCGAAACGATCTCGGTAGGGATTGGACAGGGTGCGGTCGCGATTACACCCATTCAGTTGGCGCGGGCCATTGCAGCCATCTCCATGGGCGGTCGCATGGTCGTGCCGCACACGGTCGATCCTGACGGGATTCCCGGCGGATACGTGGAAGTCAGCCACTACAACGAGGTCAAGAATATCCCGATAGATTCCAAGGGATGGAACCTGATCACGGACGCGATGAGTCGCGTGCTGCTACCTGAGGGGACCGCGCCCTCGGCGCACATACCGGGAATCGATATCGCCGGAAAGACTGGATCGGCGCAGATTGTTTCCCTGACGACTCGCGCGAAGTTCAAAAACAGCGAGGCTCTGGCGCAGAATGGCTGGTTTGTGGGATTCACGCCCCGGCGCAATCCCGACATCCTGGTATGTGTGCTGTTCGAGGGTGGCGAGCACGGGAGGCTGGCAGCGCGGCTGGCGACGCAGGTCATCAAGGCCTATGTCGATAAGCAGCGGCGCACGCCCAACAAGATGGTCGAAAAGCCGAAGAGCGGGAGCAAGGTCGAGATTGGTGGACTGTGGACGGAGCCGGACGCGGACGGGCAGAAAGACCAACTGCACGGAGGCCGTTTCTTAGTGGATGTGGCGAAGAGACCCCCAGTTCCTGCGACAGTGGCACCGGGAATGAATTGAGTAGCGAGTGGCGAGTACCGTGTACCGAGAAAGCATGAACTCGAGATTGAACCTGAATATCGTATCTAACCCGGAGGAGGTTACTCGGTACTCGGTACTGGGTACTCGCTACTCATGAGCCGCTACGTTTCATTTCGCGACTTTGACTGGCTGCTGCTGGTCTTCGTGCTCATGATTTGCGGTCTGGGCGTGATGGAGATTCACAGCGCCACCCAGCACACCAAGTTTGCCGGGTCGCATATTAAACAGGTCTACTGGATTCTGGGTGGCGTGGGGATGATGTTCCTCATGAGCCTGGTCAACTACCAGGCGCTGCTGGAACGAATCCACTGGTTTTACATTGCTGCGGTCGGTTCCCTGATGGCCGTCTTGGTCTTCGGTCAGAGATATCTTGGGGCTCGCCGCTGGATCAAGATGCCCGGGGGCAACCACTTCCAGCCTTCCGAGTGGGTCAAGCTGATCCTGATCCTGGCCGTGGCGAAGTATTTTGCCGAACTGAACCATAGGGAACTGTCGTGGTCTGATTTTATGAAAGCCGGGGGCATCGTTGGCATCCCGATGCTCATGGTGCTGGCTCAACCCGATCTAGGGACTGCCCTGACGTATCTCCCAATTGCACTGATGGGGCTCTTCCTCGGGGGCTTGCACTGGAAGCAGGCGGCCGTGGTCGTCTGCATGGTTGCGTTGTGTATGCCGCTGGCCTGGCATCATCTGAAGGACTATCAGAAGGCTCGGCTCACCAGCTTTCAGGACCCCGATTCTGATCCTCAGGGCACGGGGTACCAAGTTAAACAATCCCTGATCGCGGTGGGTTCCGGAGGGCTGTGGGGCGGTAAAGGCTCGCAAACACACGGTGCTTTCCTGCCTGTCCCACAAACGGACTTCATTTTCGCCGCCTTCGCCGAAGAGCACGGATTCGTAGGCGCTCTCGGGGTTCTGCTGCTATACTTCATAGTGCTGATGCGTTTGACCCAGAACGCGCAAACAGCGCCCGACCGCGCTGGCACGTTCGTGGTGATGGGTGTGGTGGCTGTGCTTAGCTTCCATGTCCTGGTCAATGTCGGCATGGTGGTCGGTTTTATGCCGGTCACGGGAATACCCCTGCCGCTGATGAGTTACGGTGGGTCTTCTGTGTTGTTCATGTTCCTGGCGCTGGGGATGGTTATGAACGTTCGAATGCGCCGCTTCGTGAATTAGTTCGCGAAGCCAGCTGCATGAACTGGGGAGACGGTGGGGTAGCAGTCGCTGCGTCTGACACGGCGCAGCCCAAAAAACATTTCGATCGCCCTCGCGTTAAGGGGGCAAATCACCGGCTTGTCGAGCAGTCGAAGGCCGGGCAGGATTGAAGCCATAAGGCTGCTGGGCAGGGAAACGGCCCCCCGACCGGTCATCGGTCTGAGAGTGCGGTCACAACGCCGGCAGACGCAAAGCGAATAGTGCAAAAGATTCCCAAGCTTGTGCAGCGGATTCGGCCCGGGAGAAACCTCCCCAGCCCCAGCCGTCCCCTACCCGGGGCCAGCATCGCGACGCTCGATCCTCCCGCATCCTTCCCGACACGACTCCGGTGAAACCCGCCCGACTTTGAATTAGTCGGCGGGAGCGGAGCATCCATGAACAAAGAGTTATTTGTCTCATCCACGCCTCACGAGACCAAGGTGGGCCTGGTAGAAGACGATCTGCTCGCGGAAATCTACCTCGAGCGCGAAAACGAATATACCCTCGCCGGCTCCATCTACAAGGGGCGCGTGACGCGGGTTCTGCCCGGCATGCAGTCGGCCTTCGTCGATATCGGCCTCGAACGCGACGCTTTCCTCTACGTTTCCGACTTTATGGAGTTGGAAGACCAGGATGAGGATTTAACTGACGCTGTCCCGGCAAACCGCGGAGTGCAGGATCTGCGGGTGCAGCCCGTCGCCCAGGCCGCGATACTCGAAGATGTGGAACAGCACACCGAAAGCGGTGCCGAGCCCAGCCGCGGAGAGGGCGAACCCAGATTCGAGCGAGGCCCTGACTCCGCTGATCGGGATCACGATGCGGAAGCCCAGCCTTCCGAGGCGGGCACGGTGCAGGGAGCTTCCGGTGCTGGAGATTCCCAGAATCGCGACCGTGGTGGCTGGCGCGGACGCCGCCGCCGCGGCGGACGCCGGGATGGACGGGACCGCGGGCCTGAGCCGCGCTATTCTCGGCCTTCCGGCGAGAGTGCACCTCCTGCTCGCCAGGAATCAGCCAGAACCCAGCAGTTTGGGCCTCCGGCCGGATATCAGCCCATCCTTCTGCCGGGCGAATCGATTTCCAAGTATCAGCGCTGGGCGCAGCAGCCCGCATCGGGGGAATCCCGTTCGCAGGAGCAGAGCGCGGAATCAGCCTCCGCCGGCGCAGCGCAATTGTCTGTCCCGCAGGCCTCAACCTTTCCGGAAGATGAGCCGTTCTTTGCCAGCGCAGCGAGCGTGGCGGAGCCATTGCACGAACAGCATGACGATTCGCGCCCTTCGCACGAGGAGCAAGCAGAATCGGCCTCGACCACCGTGGACTGGAATCGGGAACTCCGTCAGCCCGACGTAGCCGGTCTCCCGGTTCTAGGATGGCCAGGTGAGAAAAATCCCTCTCTGGAAGCTGAAGAAATCCGTGAAGAGGAACCGCGGGAAGACGAAGTTCGCGATCACATCACAGAATTTCGCAAAGCGCCGGATGAGCAGCTCTCTTCTTCCGAGACCCAAACCCCGGCGTTTGCCGCACCGGGCACGATGGAAGAAGAGACCATCGACGAAGAGGAAGCCGACACAGTTCACTATCCGCAGGCCTCCGATGACAGCTACGAAGAGTTTGAAGAAGAGACGCGCGCTGCAGGTCAGACGTCTGCGGAACATCTGAACGGCGATGCCCGGGAAGCTGTGACCGAGATCCATCTGTCATCGCTCGCCGAGGCGGGTGAGTTACCCGCTCAGGAAGAAACTTCTGCGGAAGGCGAAGACTCCGAAGAACTGGACCTGGAAGAGGCGCAAGCCGAAGCCGAGGCCCTGCTCGACGCGGAAGCCGTTGGCGGCGGCACCGTGGATGCGCATGCCGTGGTTCGTGCTCCGGCAGGCACCGCCGGTTACACGCAGCGTGCCCCGCGTCCCGCCTTCGACCGGCGCAGCCCGCGCGGACGCCGCGGTGGCCGCCGCTTCCGCCGTCGTGAACCCCAGGAAGTTCCCAAGATCAGCGACTTGCTCAAAGAAGGTCAGGAGATCCTGGTGCAGATCGCGAAGGAACCAATCGGCAAGAAAGGCGCGCGCATCACCAGCCACATCGCGCTGCCCGGCCGCTTCCTGGTGTACATGCCGACCGTGAATCACACCGGCGTTTCCCGCAAGATTGCCTCTGAGGAAGAACGGCAGCGGCTGAAGCGAATCATCCTCAGCGAGCGCGAGAACGGACACGGCGGCTTCATCGTTCGCACCGCCGCGCAGAACGCCAGCGAAGATGAGCTTCGCGCTGACATCCGTTTCCTCAAAGGCCTCTGGAACGAAATCAAGACTCGCGCGGAAAGCTCGAAGCCGCCCGCACTTATTTATCACGATCTCAACGTAGTGGAGCGAGTGCTGCGCGACCAGGTTACGTCTGACTTTTCCGTGATCTGGGTTGACACGGAACCGGAATACGAGCGCATTCTGCGCTTCTTTAACCGCTTCCAGCCAGCTTTGGTCAAGCGCGTGAAACTTTACACGAAAGAGACGCCGCTGTTTGAGCAATTCGGCCTCGCCGAGGAGATGAACAAGGCGCTCAAGTCGAAAGTCTGGCTGAAGAGTGGCGGATATATCGTGATCAACCAGACCGAGGCGCTGGTGGCGATCGACATCAATACCGGCAAGTACGTAGGCAAGACCGCGCGCCTGGAAGACACCATCGTCAAGACCAACGTGGACGCGATCAAGGAGATCGTGCGGCAGGTCCGTCTGCGCGACCTGGGCGGCATCATCATCATCGACTTCATCGACATGGATGAACGCCGCAACCGCCAGCGCGTGATGCAGGCCCTGGAAGAGGAACTGCGCCACGACCGCGCGCCCTCGAAGACGCTGCAGTTCAATGATTTCGGCCTGGTCGCGATCACCCGCAAGCGTGTGAAACAGTCGCTCGAACGCACGATTGGCGCTCCTTGCCCCTATTGCCAGTCCACCGGCTACGTGAAGTCGGTGACCACAGTCTGCAACGAGATCTATGTCGAAATGCGGAAGATCGCGAAGCATCTCGAACATGAAGATGTCATGCTGCGCGTAAATCCGGATGTGGCCAAGGAATTGAAGTCGAACAACGGCCGCCTGCTCAACGAGATGGAAGAGCTCACCAAGCGAACCATTATCGTGAAGAGCGATCCGGCACTGCACCAGGAGCAGTTTGACATCAACTGAGCTGTCAGGGTTCAGGAAAGACGGGCGCAGCCGCCCGTCTTTCTCTTGCCTTAACGCAGTTCTGCGCGTGGAAATCCCTCGGAATGCCCTCCTGTGGCCGGTTTGCCGCCGCTTTCGCAGGACGCAAGTCATTGACTGGCTTGTCTTTTGAGTTGTGGTAGAGAGCTTTTACTTTTGATATAGTCACCAAACCGCCGCCATTTGGCAGGCGTCCCAGGTTCCGGCTTCTGGCCCCCTTCTTTCGGCCGGCAACCTCATCCCCCGAGAAACGAGCACGTTGGACCGTCTCCGAAATTGGAAGCGGCACCCAGCGGGAACGTTGCCATGACTGTCAAGACCATGACTGTCAAGACTGCTGGCCAGCCTTCGCCGCAATCCACACTGGCCGAGGGGCTCAGCCAGAACAAAATTCCGTCACTCGATGGGTTGCGCGCAGTGGCCGTGCTCCTGGTGATTTGCTATCACCTCAATGTGCCATTTGTTCCCGACGGGCGGGGAGTGCTCACTTTCTTCGTCCTCAGCGGTTTCTTGATCACATGGATAATGCTCAAGGAGTCGGAGAAGTACGGCGATGTCTCCATCCGAAACTTCTATGTGCGCCGGGTATTACGCATCTTTCCGGCCTTCTACGTGTTTCTCATCCTGCAGTTTGCCGCGCAATTGATAACGCGAGGTAATCCATCGACCTCGGCCATAACCGACTATCTGAGCTCTTTTTCCTACATCAGCAATTACCGGATTGCCCTGACGCCACAACTTGACCACTCCCTGCGCCACACATGGGCGCTGTCCGTTGAAGAGCAGTTCTACCTGCTCTGGCCCTGCTTTTTTGTGGCGTTTCAAAAAGATCTCAGAAGGCTGACATATCTCCTGATTGCCATTATCGCTGCGGTGGACGTTTACCGCATGGTGCTGTTCTTCAATCTTCACGTCAATGAGAAGTGGCTGACCTTTGCCTTCGACTGCCGGATGGATCATCTTCTGGTGGGATGCCTGCTGGCGGTGCTGCTCAAGCGGGGAGCCTTGACGCGCTTTTGGACTTTTCTCACCGCTAGGACGTGGCTTTCGATCATCCCGTTCGGTCTGATCATTTTATCGATTGCACTGCGCTTCCACTACCAACTGGCTTACAAGTATGTGGTCGGATTTGTAGTGGACCCGCTGCTGACGGCGCTTTTTCTAGTCCAGGTCATCGCGATGTCCACGACCTGGTTGTGGGGTTGGCTGAACTGGCGGGTGATTCGCTATCTCGGGCAGATCTCCTACGCCATGTTTCTGTATCACATGCTGGCCAACAAGCTAGTGATCTACTTGTTCGGGCAGCACTCGCTCTGGTTCCATCTTCCAGCCGTGGTAATGGTTTCTGCCTTGCTGGGTGCGGCCTCTTTCCACCTGGTTGAGCGAAGGTTTTTACGGCTCAAATCGAGGTTTACAAAACGTCCTGCGGAGGTGCAGGTTCCAGCAACTGTCCCGAGTTTTCAACCGGCCAGCACCTAATGCCATGGGATCACTTGGCCACCGCAGGTTCGACAGCTGGTTAGTGTTGGCTGACCTTCCAGACGGGGATTGCTGCGTCTACTCTGAACGAGGCCTCTCGGGCCAGTCACGACTGGCGTGCTAGGTTCCCACGCTGGCCAGGGTCTTTACGGCGACGTCGGAACGGCCGCGAAGCTTCTGGACTGATTCGTGAATCGCCCGTGCGGCGACCCCCGCTCCGCCCGTTTCCGCCAGCTTGGCCGTGCCTCCCGCATCTTCGGCGGCGGTGCTGGCCATATCGAGCAGAACAACGAGAGAGTCCGCATGGAGCTTCCAGATCGAAGACATCTTCTGGCTGCGCTTGAGTTCCTCGAGTTCGGTGCTGATGCGCGCTGCCGTGGAAACCAGCCGAATCAATGTGCGGGCGACATCGGCGCGCAGACTTTTTTCCTCGAGGAACGTGGCGGCGTAAGCATCGGCCTCGGGAGCGGACAGAGTCAGGTTAAAGAAGCGCATGGGCACGACCTGCCGATATTTCGGATCGGCCACGCGAACGAACACGCGAATCGATTCCTCGACGCGCCGAAGTTTGCCTTCTTCCATCGAAATCTGCTGGGCAGTAATGGCGGGAGGCTGGAAGACCGGGGCGGGAGCGGGCGTCCTGGTTGCCGCGATCTTGGCGGGCTTTGCTCCCGCGGCTGCACCACCTGAGCCTCGCGCTTGGCGGGCGGCAGGGGAAGTCAGGAGTGATTTGCGAATGGGCGGCCGGCGATCCAGCTCTTTCTTGAGCTTCGACACGCGGCGGAATTTTTCTTGTGCGTTGCTGTAGTCGGCCTGTAGCATTTGTTTCTGCTCGATCGCCGCTACGTGTTCCACGGTCACTTCCACGCCGTCCACCGTGCTCAGAATACTTCCGCCCATTTCGTCCAGGGCGCTGGCGAAGGTTTTGATTTCTCCCAGAGCCTTGATAAAAAGCTCGTCAAACCGTGCGCCGAAAGCGGCGTTATAGGCGGCGACAGTAGCCAGCACGCCGGGATGATAAAAAGAAGAATCCAGCCACTGCTTCAATTCGCGCACGCGAGACACGATGCCGGAATCCATGAGCGCGTTGAAATCGCGGAAGCGGCCGATCTCCTCGCGTAAGGGATCGAAGCGTCGAAGCAGTTGTACGTGCTCCTCCGGAAGGGAGGGCACGTCGGTGTCCGCCAGAATCTCAATCAGCGCAATCTCGAAAGGGGAGAGCGGCAGAGCGCCGTCCAATCCATATCCACTTTGCTGCCACTGGCCCGGCACGCGCGGATGGCGGTAAAGAAAAGTCGCAATAAGATCGGTCTTGTCACGGTTGATCTCGCTGGGTTCCCGGCGCCGCACAAAGTAACGCAGCAGAGCCTCGGCCACTTCAGAATCGGTATCGGGAGTAAGCGCCTGCCGCAGCATTGCCGGTGTGATCGCCATGTCCAGCAGATGAAGCCAGCGGTACATCCGCGAAAGGGTGTCGGGTAATTCCCGGTCGGACTGGCGTAGCGAGTCTTCGTCGAGTCCCACGGGAATGGGCACGTCCCCGCCAAGGGACTCCTTCATGAGCTTCTGATACAGCCCCTGGACCGTCGCCAGGATAGCCAGCTCAAATCTAAGATCTTCGGCCAAAATGCCCCCGGGAAGCGAGATTCTCCCAGTCTTTGCGGGATTTCTTTACTAATGTTCAAGTAAAGACGAAAGTTACCTAGGCCGCAAGTTACCACCGGAACGGGCGTTCTCCCACGGCAAGGACTGCGGCCCGGAGGTACATGGACTTTCGCGTGAGGTGGAAAAGAATTCAGAACACTACCGTCTTGTTGCCGTAGAGAAGCACGCGATTCTCCACATGCCAGCGCACGGCGCGAGAAAGGACAACTTTTTCAAGGTCGCGGCCTTTGCGGACGAGGTCTTCCACGGTATCGCGGTGCGAGACGCGGACCACGTCCTGCTCGATGATGGGACCGTCGTCGAGAACCTCGGTCACGTAGTGGCTAGTAGCTCCGATCAACTTTACCCCGCGCTCAAAGGCTTGATGATAGGGACGCGCACCCACGAAGGCGGGCAGGAACGAATGATGAATGTTGATAATGCGTTGTGGATAGCGGTTCACGAATTCATTGGAGAGAATCTGCATGTAGCGGGCCAGCACCATGAAATCGGCGTCGTGATCGTCGATCAGAGCCTGAAGTCGTTGCTCTGAGTCGCGCTTGTTTTCTTTGGCGACTGGCACGATCTCATAGGGAATCTTGTAGAAATCGGCGAGCGGTTGGTTGTCCGCGTGATTGGAGATGATCAGCGGAATATCGCAGGCGAGTTCGCCGCTCTGATGCCGGTAGAGCAGATCGACCAGGCAGTGATCGTACTTCGAAACCAGAATGATCATGCGCGGTCGATGCGACGACTGCGCCAGTCGCCACTTCATCTTGAACTTTTCGGCAATGGGCGCGAACTGCTTGCCAAAGTCGGCGAGATCTTTATCACTGAGATCGAGGTCGAAGTCTTTGGGATCGAACTCCACGCGCATCAGGAACAGGCCGGACTCTTCGTCGGCGTGTTCATCGGCGTGCAGGATGTTGCCGTTGTGCCGGTAGACAAAGTCGGCGATGGTAGCGACTTCGCCCTTGCGGTCGGGACAACTGATCAGAAGGATCGCGGAGTTCTTCATGGCGTCGACAAGACGTTGCAAGCAACGTCTCTACGATAAATATTCTGTAGAGACGTAGCTTGCTACGTCTCTCCGGCGTGGCACTACTTTTTGAGTTCTTTCAGAATTTCCCGCGCGGCATTCGCCCCCGAGCCACCAGTCAGGCCTGCGCCGGGATGCGTGCCGCTGCCACAGAGATACAAATTCTGAATGGGGGTTCGATACCGCGCCCAGTCCAGTAGCGGACGCATGGTGAAGAACTGATCCAGCGCAATCTCGCCGTGAAAGATCTGGCCTCCGGTCAATCCGTATTTTTCCTCGAGGTCGAGGGGCGTGATGATCTGGTGAGTCAGAATCATCTCCGGCAAATTCGGCGCGTACTGAGCCAGCGTCTGCACCACCGTCTGGCCGAGCGCTTTGCGCTGGCCCTCCCAATCGCCTTTCAACTTGTACGGGGCGTACTGCATGTAGATCGACATCACGTGTTTGCCTTCGGGAGCGAGCGTGGGATCGGTCAGCGATGGGATTGTCGCCTCGAGATACGGATGGGGCGAGAACTTGCCGTACTTGCACGCGTCGAAAGCGCGCTCCAGATAATCGATTTCGTTGCCAATGTGAATTCGACCTTTGAGGGCTCTATCCTCCCCGTTCTTCAACGCGGTAAATTTCGGCAGGCCGGACAGCGCAAGGTTCACTTTCGCCACAGTGCCATTGCCGCGGTAATGCTGCAGTTTCTGCACGAAGTCCGGGGAAAGATGAATTGGATCGGTCAGCTTGAGCAGAGTGCGCTTGGGGTCAGCGTTGGAAATCACCGCCTTGGCATTGATCTCCTCTCCGTTCGAGAGCAGAACGCCAGTGGCTGCGCCATCTTTTACGCGAATCTCAATCACCTCGATGCCACTGCGGATTTCCGCGCCTGCGCCCTTCGCAGCCGAGGCCATTGCCTGTGTGAGCGCACCCATGCCTCCTGCCGCGAAATAGGCCGAGCCTGCGGGATGAGAATCTCCTGCCGCGCGGATCAGCAGAACCAGCGCGCTTCCGGCAGACCATGGTCCAAGAAATGTTCCGAAGACGCCGCGAGCCGCGATCACCGCGCGCAGCAGTTCGGTCTCGCAATACTCCGCGGCCAGGTCGGCAACGGCCATGGGTCCCCAGCGCAGAAGGCGGTACATGTCCTTCTTGCCGAGATTGCGGATGGCGCGTCCGGTCTGCAGCATGCTCCAGAGATCGCCACGACTGGGATGATCGATGTTGGGCGGAGTGGTGGCCAGAGCTCCGGCAAGCACTTTGCCCATCTTCCCGAGCGATTGCTGGAACTCGGGATACTTGGCCGCATCTTTCTTTGAGAAGGCAGCAATCTCCTGCGCCGACTTGCCCGCGTCTTGAGAGAGCGAAAGCGCGCGGCCTTCGGGAGAGAGCGCCGTGACGCTGACATCGGGCGTGATCATCCTCAACCCGTGCTTTTCGAGTTGCAGGTCGCGCACCACGTCGGGACGTATCGGCCCCGCGCTGTGCGCCAGGGTCGAGCAACGGAAGCCAGGATGAAATTCGTCGGTGATGGCCGCGCCGCCAACCTGCTCGCGGCGTTCGATAACCAGAGGTTTGTATCCTGCCTTAGCCAAGTAGAAGGCGGTGACCAGCCCGTTGTGCCCGCCCCCGATGATGACAACGTCGCGCTTGTCGGATCTCGTCTGGCTCGGCCTGTTTTGCTCTGGCATATTCAGGCCGCTCCCTTTTTGTCTTTCAGGATTTCCAGCGCCGCCAAACGGCCGTTGGCGCCCATAATGCCGCCGCCAGGATGCGTGGCAGATCCGCACATGTAAAGGTTCTTGATCGGAGTACGGTACTGCGCCCAGCCGGCAACCGGACGCAGGAAGAAAAGTTGCTCCAGGGAAAGCTCGCCCTGAAAGATGTTGCCTTCACTCAGGCCCCACTCACGCTCCAGATCGAGCGGCGTGACCACCTGCCGGTGCAGGATGATGTCTTTGATGTTCGGCGCGTATTCGGCAATCGTGTCGACGACGGTGTTACCGAAGGCTTCCTTTTGATCGTCCCAGTTGAGCCCGGGCCGAAGCTTATAAGGCGCGTACTGCACGAAGCACGAGAGCACATGCTTGCCCGGCGGCGCCACGGACGGATCGGTCAGCGAAGGAATCACCATGTCGATATACGGCCGGCGCGAGAAGTTGCCATACTTGGCGTCGTCGTACGCTTTTTCCATGTACTCGACGGCGGGCGAAATCGAGATCGCGCCGCGCAGGTGCGCGCCCGGTCCCGGCACGCACTTAAAGTCTGGCAGCGCGTCCAGCGCCATGTTCACCTTGCCGGAAGAGCCGCGGAACTTGAAGCGGTTGACCTCCTCGAGGAAATCACCGGGCAGATGCTGAGCTTCTATGAACTTCGTGAACGTCAATCGCGGGTCGACGCTGGAGGAAATCACATCCGCGTAGATTTCATCGCCATTCGCGAGCACTACGCCTTTTGCCTTGCCGCCTTTGACGATGATCTGCGAAATGCCCGACTGCGTGCGGATTTCGACTCCGGCCTCGCGGGCCGCGTCGGCGATCGCGTTCGAAATCGCGCCCGTGCCGCCGCGCGCGAAGCCCCAGGCGCGGAATGCTCCGTCGATTTCTCCCATGTAATGATGCAGCAACACGTACGCCGTGCCCGGCGAGCGCACGCCAAGAAACGTGCCGATGATGCCCGAAGCCGACATCGTTGCCTTGAGCACGTCGGTCTCGAACCATTGATCGAGAAAATCAACAGCACTCATGGTCATGAGCTGTACCTGGTTGTACTTGTCCTCGCTCGACATGCCTTGAAATCGGCGGCCGATGAACAGCAGCTTCATCAGTTCGCGCGGATTCATCGTGTGGGGATCGGGCGGGACCATGCTGAGGATCGGCTTCACGAAGCGGCACATCGCCTGCATCGCTTTGCCGAATTCGTCATAGGCCTCGGCGTCGACGCGTGAGTGGCGGGCGATCTCGCGATGAGTCTTCCCGTGATCGTTCACGCGCCACAGGTAATCGCCACTCGGCATCGGCGTAAACGTGCCGTCGAGGGGAAGAATCTCGAGGCCATGGCGGGGAAGGTCGAGGTCGCGAATGATCTCGGGCCGCAGCAACGACACAACGTAGGAGCAGACCGAGAACTTGAATCCCGGAACGATCTCTTCCGTGCAGGCCGCTCCGCCGAGCACGTGGCGGCGCTCGAGCACCAGCACTTTTTTGCCGGCCCGCGCCAAGTAAGCGGCGTTGACCAGTCCGTTGTGCCCGCCGCCGATGACGATCACATCGTATGAATTAGCCATTAGCTCTTAGCCCTTAGCTGCTAGCTTGCTGGTTGAGAAGGCAAACGAGGAATACGATAGCGCAGTTTTCGGGTGCGCGCATCAGAGGCCGCTGGGAAGGACACTCCAGTTGCGGAGGACATTCGACAATGCTGGCATGACTAAGCGCATGGCTGGAATCGAAATGCCATTCTATCGGGAATGAGTCGTTTTGTCCGCAATATTTGGCGAAAGCAGAAGTCACACGATCTTTCTTGCGGCGTCATCCCGAAGCCCCGCGTTTTCTCTAGCGGGGCGAGGGATCTCCTGCTGATCGGCTGCCGATTCGCGCTTGTACACATTCCCCCAATCTTTCGCTAAATCGTCCCAGGGCGGATTCATCGATTCGATGAGCTTCATTTTCTTGCTGCGCCGCCAGCCTTTGATTTCCTTTTCGCGATTAATAGCGGCATCGGGATAGAAGAAATGTTCGTAGTAGACGAGACGGGTCAGGTTGTATCGGCTGGTAAAGCCCGGTATCAATTTGTTCTTGTGCTGCCAAACGCGATAGGGCAGGTTGCCGGTGATTCCCACATAGAGGACGGCGGGCTTGGGGCCATTCGTCATGATGTAGACGAAAAACTGTTTGGGCGGGCGCATCGCTCTTCTTTATCGCAATCTGGTTAAGACTGCCTGTGACAGATGAACATATAGAGTTGATGCGAGGGAGATCCTTCGCCCCGCTGGGGAGAACGCGGGGCTTCGGGATGACGCCGTCGACAAAGTACTGGCGTATAATCCCTTTCGACTCAACCTTTTCGAGGCCACTGAATTGCCCATCGGAACTGCATTTCACGACAGAACTTTCCCGCTCTGCCACAGCCTGAATTATCGCGAGTGGTCGGGATACTACACGGTCAGCGTGTACGAGGTTCACCACGAGCACGAGTACAACGCGATCCGCAACGCGGCCGCGCTCATCGACATCACGCCGCTCTACAAGTACTTAGTCACCGGCAAAGACGCGACGAGGCTGGTGAACCGCGTGATCACGCGCGACATCAACAAGGTCAAGGTCGGGCAAGTGATCTATTGCTGCTGGTGCGATGAGCAGGGCAAGGTCATCGATGACGGGACTATCTCGCGCCTGGAAGAGAACGTTTATCGCTGGACCGCCGCCGATCCCAGCCTGCGTTGGTTCCGGCAGAACGGCCTGAACATGGATGTGCAGGTTGAGGACATTTCCGAGAAGGTGGCGGCGCTGGCGCTGCAAGGCCCGACTTCCGGCAAGCTACTGAAGACTGTGGCGGAAGCCGACATCGCGAATCTGAAGTACTTCCGCGTGACGCATGGCAAGATTGCGGGCGTGCCGGTGGACATTTCCCGCACCGGCTACACTGGCGACCTCGGCTATGAAATCTGGGTTTCGTGGAACGATGCGGTCAAGGTTTGGGACGCGCTGGCAGACAAGGGCAAGCAGTTTGATTTGCACGCTGCCGGAATGCTGGCACTGGATGTCGCGCGGGTTGAGGCGGGACTGCTGTTGATCGAAGTCGACTACACCAGCTCGAAGAAGGCGCTGATTCCATCGCAGAAGTTTTCACCGTACGAACTGGGGTTCGCCAAGATGGTCCACCTCGCGAAAGAAAACTTTATCGGCAAGCGCGCTCTGGAGCAGGATGCCAAGAATGGCGTGCCGCGCCAGCTTGTCGGCCTGGAAGTGGATTGGACCGATGTTGAGGCTCTCTACGAGCGCTACGGGCTCACTCCGGCCGCGCCGAGCCAGGCCTCGCGTGTGGCTGTTCCTGTGTACTCCGGCGAGAAGCACATCGGCAAGGCCACAACCACAAGCTGGTCGCCAGTTTTGAAAAAGATGATTGCGCTGGCCAGCATCGAGACCGAGCACTCGAAGCCTGGAGCGCAACTGCAGATGGAAATCACGATTGAGGCGATTCGACTGAAGACCAACGTCAAAGTGACCGGCCTGCCGTTCTTCAATCCGCCGCGGAAGACGGCTACGCCGGTGTGAGTTAATTTGCAGGAGGTGTAGTGATGACCACGCGCGTCGAACGGCGAACCGTCGATCTCTCCAAATATCCGGATCTGGTGGTGATTTACCTTGGGATGCGAGTGAATCGCATCGCGGGACTCAAGACGCTCATTGGATTTGGGCCGAAGATATCGTCTTCCGTTCAAGCTCAGCCGGACGGGCTCCTGCGCCACGAAAATTTCATCCTTTCGTTGTTTCCCATGCATGCTGGAATGCGGCAGTACTGGCGCGACGCGGAGTCACTGCTGAAGTGGACGCGGTCGGAGCCCCATCGGCGATGGTGGCAGAATTTTCTGAAAGACTCGGGAGGAACCGGTTTCTGGCACGAAACTTATTTCCGGCGCGGTGGCATGGAGGCGATTTATGACGATATCGCGCAGCCCATCGGATTCATGACTTTCGCGCCCCTGGTGATTGCTCGAGGCCCCATGTTCGGCGCTGCCGCCAGAGGCGGAAAGGAATTCGCCGGCGACCCGGTGCTATCGGAAAAGGAGCTGTACGACGATTTGCAGCGTGAGAAGGCAAGCTAGGAGGCGTTCTCCGAGGGACTGAGTGCTTTTCCCGCCCTCCTCCTTCCAGCGATATAAATCCAGGCACCGATGATCAGCAATGCCGCCGACCCTCCCACAATCTTCAACAGCGCCAGCGGTTTGTTCGGCTCGTCCGGCTGCGGAAACATCGACAGGACAATCGTCAGCGTAGTGGTCGCGAGTCCAACCAGCGCAACCAGCACGGCCACAGGCTTTCCTCCTGGAACGCGAATCACATCCGGCCCCGCCGGTTCGCGCTGCAGCTTGATCATCGCGGCGAACAGATACAGAAACGGGATGAAATAGGTGAGGACGCCCATGCTGACCAGCACGTCATAGGCGCCCTTCACGCTGGTTCCGGCCTGCCCCAGGACAATGAAGATCACGCCGAGGACATATTGCGCCAACAACGCTGCCCATGGGGTCTTCCAGCGGGGATGCAGTTTGCCGAACACGGGCGGCAGAAATCGATCAATGCCGGCGACGAAGGGCAGGCGCGCAACCGCGGCCAGATATGCGCTCGCCGCTCCCACGTTGCTCAAGGCAATGAGAAATGCCGTGAACGGAATAATTTTTTCCATTCCAACCCGCTGCGCCGTCCGCTCCACGGCTTGCATCAATCCCTGGAGATTGCCGACCTCGGAACTGGGAAGAGCGAGCAACACGGCTACGGTTCCCAGGATGTAGGCCAGCGTCACCGTGACCCCTGCAATGAGAAGCGCGCGGGGCACCGCCCGCCGGGCATTCTTGATTTCGTCACCCATCAGCGAAGCAGTTTCCGATCCGGCGAAGGCGTAGATGAGCACCGACCAGAAGATCACGTCGCTGAGATGCGTGCTCGGAGTCATCGCCCGCAGGGTGAAGGAAGTTGCCGAGCCGAAACGATGCCACGCGATGACTCCCATCAGAATGACAATGCCAACCGGAACCCACATGGACACAGCTCCCACATTGTGCAACCACTTCCCCACATCGAGTCCCAGAACGTTCAGCAGCGTGGCCCCGCTGAACACCAGGAATGAAAACCAGACGTAAAAGGCCGTGCTGTGCGACAACGGCGCCAGACTCTGGTGCACGTACAACAGATTGCTGGCGGCGAAGTAGAGGACTGCGGGATAGTAAGGCAGATTGCACGCCCAGTACGCCCAGGCCGACATGAAGCCCGAGAAATCTCCGAAGGCGCGCTTGGTCCACACATAGATGCCGCCTTCTCCCGGATAGCGCGACGAAAGCTCGAGCACACAAAGCGCCAGAGGCGTGTAGAACGCGAGCCACGCACCGATCCAGATGACAACAGAGCTCGGTCCCGCGGCTGCCGCCGACGCAATCCAACGCAGGCTGATTCCGGTGATGACGTAGAACAGCAGCAGGTCGCGGAAGCCGAGCACGCGCCTGGGCTTGTTGGGATCTTCGACGTCAGCGATGGAAACGCCGGGGGAGAACAGGCCTATCTTTTGCGGTTGATCGTGTGGTTGATTGGCGTCTGGGTCCGAATGTGGCAATCGCGCGTCCCGGCTTCAGGTTACGAGAATAGAGAGGAATAACACCGACGCGAGTCGGCAGCAAGGCGAAAGTACTGTCCCGCGATCTCGAAACGAAAACCGGACCTCAAACGGCATTTACTCCACAACCGAGGCCTTGCGCCTGTTTCGCTTCCAGTACAAGTACCACGGAACTCCGACAAGTACGATACCGAGACTTCCGAATGCCTCTGTCGGCCGCTTGAAGAGCGTATTAACGAGCCAGGCCGTGGCCAGCAGCAGATAGATCGCAGGGAGCCAGGGGTATCCAGTGCAACGGTAGGGGCGCGGAATGTCCGGTCGCTTCCAGCGCAGCAGGAACATGCCGAGCACTGTGAGAGTGTAGGAGAGCAACATACCGAAGATGACGTACGTATAGAGCCAATCGTAGCGACCGCTGACTGCCAGCACCGCAGCCCAGATGCCCTGCCCGATCAGGCTGAATGCGGGCGTGCGCCATTTGGGATGAATCACCGCCATGCGCTTGAAGAACACTCCATCCTGCGCCATGGCGAGATACACTCGCGCGCCGGAAAGCGTGCACGAGGCGGCAGCGCTGAAGCAGGAAATCGCAATCATGGCTGAGAGCCAGACCGCTGCCCGCGGCGAAAATAGTTGCTCGGCCGCCGCGTGCGCAATGGTTTCGTGCCTGGCAATCTCCTTCAGCGGCAGCGCATACACGTAAGTCAAATTCATGGCCATGTAGATCACTCCCACAGCCAGAACGCCGAGCACCATCGCACGCGGTACATTGCGCCGCGGCTCCTTCACCTCTCCCGCGACCCAAGTGATGTAAACCCATCCGTCATACGCCCAGAACACCGCGATCAGCGCGACCCCGAGAGCGGAAATGAGCTGCTGGGGCGAGAGGCCCAAGGTCAGCCCCACACCGTGACTGTGAAAGTGCGACCAATCGCCCTTGCCGATGGCGAATCCCAGGAAGACGAAAGCAGCCATCGCGATGAACTTGGTCCACGTGGATACGTTCTGCAGCAACGCGCCCCAACGCAGTCCCACCACATTCACGTAAGTGAGGACGACAATCAGCACCAGTCCCACCGCGTGGGCGCGGGTAAACGTGATGCCGGCGAAGGCAAATACGACATGCTCCTGCGAAATCGGCGGAATGATTTCCCCCATGTAAGCCGCTGCCGCCACCGCAAGCGCAGCGATCGTCCCGCCGTTAGCCACGCTGAACAGCATCCATCCGTAAAGAAATGCCACCAGGTCGCCATAGGCTTCGCGCAAATAAACGTACTGACCGCCGGATTCCGGAAACATCGATCCCAGCTCGGCGAAGGCGACGCAGCCAAACAGCGAAACCACACCGCCGATGACCCATACCAGAAGGAACAGCGCTGGCTGCGGCAAAGGACCGGCAATGTCCTTCGCCGTCAGAAAAATCGACGAGCCGATGATGCCGCTGACCAGCAGCAGCACCGAATCGAGCAAACCAAGGCCGCGAATCAGCGACGGCTGGTTGGTATCTTTCTGAGGCTCCGTGGGCGCCGAAACCGTGGGGGAATCCATTATCCGATTCCGAGCTCGTCGGGATTCTCCAGCGGTGTTCCACAGCGGCGGCAGATTACGGCAGAACAGTCGCCACACGTCAGGGGATCGCTGACCTCTTTGGCGCAACTTGGGCAGTAGAGCGGGCCGGGGTCAGGCTCCGGGGGCGGATTCTGAGGGCGTGTCGCCATGAGGAAGAAAACTGTAGCACAGACGCAGCTGGCACGCCGGTTCTTTCAATTCGCGGGCAGTGTCCTAATTTCGATCTTGCTTTTCTTCGCGATCTTCGCGAATCCTTTGCGTCCTTGGCGGTTCATGCTTTTTGTCCCGCCAAACTAGTGTGGTGTCCCGTTAGTTCGCATCAAAAATCTGGGAGCTTTGAAAGGGCGCGGCTTCCAGCCGCGCCGTCAAGAGCCCTTGAAAAAGCGGCTTTAGCCGCCGAGGCTAGGAAACCTGACCCAGACTTAGCGCTCGACTTTGTTCGCGTATTTGCGGGACGCCACACTAGGACACCACAGATTCGCGGGTAGTGCTATGAAGGGCGCGAAGGGTCGAATTTTTCCCCGCACTTAGGGACTTGCCGCACACTTATTTGTGCCTTTCGGTACGCCAATTGCAGGATCAATCCGAAGGTGTCGTTGAAGACGTATTGATCGTCATTCTGCCCTGCCAGAGAGGTCGCAGATTTTGTAAAGGTGTGCTTGGAAAGGAGTGTAGCCATGCGCGTGCACGGCAACCAGATTAATCCATACGCCCAGTTGGATGCTCTTTATGCGGCGGAAAAGGCCGCGGCCAAACGGGAAGCCGCGCGTACCAGAAAGAAGCTGGCTGAATTTGCCTCCAAACTGGCTGCCGATGCCGGGGAAGATTGCGTCGTTCAGGTGGGGGCGCGCGATGAATCTCACGAACAATCCGCGCAAAACCAGCAGAGCCAGAGCAATCAGAAGCAGCAGAAGGGACCAGCAGATTCAGAAGGTCCGGATAATTTTATATCGGACTGGGTGTAGCCACTTTGCTTCACACTGCGCGCTGTCGCCTTGATCTGTTGTCGCCTTGATCCGTCGTCGCATTGATCTGGGATGACGCCAGCCCGTGCCTCCGCGATACAATCGAAATTCGAACTGTGACGGACAAACCGCAAACTCCCGACGAAAAGCTGCAACAGGAATTCAATCGCTGGGCCGCCGAAGGTGAAGGCGAGAAGATGGAGCGCCATCATCTCGACATCACCGAGAAGGCGATTCGCCTGATGAATCTTCGTCCCGGCGAACGCGTGCTCGACTTGGGCTGCGGCTCGGGATGGGCGACCCGGCTGCTGGCGCGACTCGTGGGCGAAGGCCCGGAAGGTTTCGGCCAGGTCGTCGGTCTGGATGTCTCCGACGAAATGGTCCGCCAGGCGCGCGAGGCCTCGAAAGATTTCGAGAACATTCTTTACGTCTGGGGATCGGCGCAGCAGATTCCGTGGGAGGAGAACTTCTTCGATAAGGTCCTGTCCGTGGAGTCGTTCTACTACTATCCCGATCAGGATCGCGCGCTGATGGAGCTATTTCGCGTGATGGCGCCGCGGGGAAAATTGTTCATCCTGATCAATCTCTACAAGGACAACCAGTATTCGCTGCAGTGGGTGGACAAGTTGAAAGTCCAGGTGCATGTGCGGTCGGCTGCCGAGTATGTCGAACTCTTGCGGAAGCACGCCTTCGAGAACGTGGAAGCGCGCCGCATCCCCGACGACACACCCACTCCCGATGACTACAAGACGAAGTCGTTCAAGAGCCTGGACGATTTGCGAGCGTTCAAACGCGAGGGCGCTCTGCTGCTGATGGCGACAAAGCCCGATCTGCGCACGCCCGCGCCGGGGTACACAATTTACTGAGGGTGCACGGCCGCTAGCTCTCGCTGTAACTCGATGAGGGTCTTTGATGCACTTTCGTGTTCTCGTCTACGAGTGATTGTGCCTTCTGCACGTATCAGCGGTCCCTCTCTTAAGAAAACTTGCTTGCCAGCTTGAAAATCGACGCAGGGATCCTTTGGAAAAGCACGGACAATTAGCTGAACGACCACCTGGCCACCGGGGTCAATCTTGGCAGGCGCCGAAACGAAGTGTACCCCGTAATACAAATCGTTTCCTTTTACTTGTAGATCGGGACGGTAATTTTGAGGATAGATGGGTTTAAGGCTCGGATTGAAGCGCAATTCTGCCTCCAGCAATAGCCAGACGGTCACTTCTCACCTCGCGAACTATCGGCGAATCGGCTCAAAGATAAATTCTACGATAGACTCCACGAGGTCACTTGGACCTCGCTTAGATCTCGCTGTCGTCGTCGTCATCGTCGCGGTCGCGATGACTTAAGTCTTTCGCCGGACTCAAAGTGCGCCCATCCTGCGCGTGATGAACTTCGATTCTGCCGTTCACATTTCTTAGTTCAATGCGAGTGCCGCCGCCTGCTAACTCACCGCGCAGATCGTGTCCTACGAAGCGGTGATGGTTCACATGCAATCCAAAGTCGTTATCAATCCCGCCCGAGACCGTGCTGGCCTCAATCTCCGCCTTCGAATCCGAGGGAATCGTGAGCTCAACCGAGCCATTCACCGAATTCAATTCGATGGACGATCCCGGTATCTGGTCAAAGCGCGCGTCCAGGCGGCCGTTAATCGTCGAAAGCCGCGCCCGTCCGGAAACATTGTGCGCTTCCAGCCGTCCGTTGATGCACGAAGCGCGCACTTCGCCGCTCACCCCAGTCACGTCGAGCGACCCATTGATCAGCTTGATTTCGTCCAGCCGCGCCGTACGAGGAACCGTCACCGTGTACTCGACGCTGGCTGGGTTGTTGTGCGAGCCCCAATTGAACGTGAGATCGTGGTCGCGGTATTTGGTTCGAATCGAGAGATGATCGTTGCTTGAATCGATCTCGATCTTCGCCTCTTCCAGTTGTTCTTTAGTATCGGCACTCTTGATCGCATCGACTTTGACCTCATTCTGATCCCACGCAGAAATGTGAACCGGCCCATTGATGTTGTCCAGTTCAACGCGCCCGTCCGATGCAAGCGTGTAGGTCCGATGGAATTCTTCGGTCAGTGCTCCACGATGCTCTGAGGCGTGCGCTCCCAAAGCCAGCACGAACAAGGCGCAAACGGTCCCTAGAGCCGCGCCCAACCAGGTGGCAAGATCACGTCGGCGGTTCATAACTCCTCCATTCTGTCTCGTTAGACGCATCGGATCCAGATTGGTGAGAAAACTATTCAGGCGCCGTCGCCGTGTTCTTGTCCGCGTCCTAACCATCTCGGGAGCCGCGCTTCGGTGAGCAGATACACACCGAGAATCGTCATCTCCGGTTCAATCGGATGCCGGTAACGCTGGTTGGGATAAACGATGTAGTACACCGCCGGATATAACAAAATCAGCCAGAACAAAAGCCATGCTCCGGGCCTCCGCTGCCGAAGCGCGCGACCTAATCCCCAAAACATCAGCACCGAAGAAGCGAGGAAGAGGAATTCTTGACCTGCGCCAGCCACCAGGTTTGCGCCAGCCGCGGCGGTCCGGCCCAATAGTAGATGAAGCGCTTAACGCACAGCCCAAAGAACCGCGCGTAGTCGGCATGGATGTAATCCAGCGCTTGCCGCTTGCGCATCGCGATGTAGGGCAGTTCGCCCATGGCCGTGTACTGCCGCATGGCATACACATCCTGCGTGGGATGCAAATTCTGCATCCAGGTTCCGTCGGCGCCATTGCCGTTTCCCAATCGCAATTCCGCCCCAAAGTTGTCGCGGATGAAAATGAACCTGCCCAAACGTTTGATAGTTGCGCAGCAGCCAGGGAGTGATGCAGCCGCAGAAAACGACCGAAGCCAGAACTACGCCTGCAAACGACCGCCGGCCGCGCTGGGCGCGATGGTACCAGGCCCATAGCCCCGAGACCGGCAGGAACGACAGAAGCACCGTGCTGGTCAACGCGACGACGCCCCAGAGCAGTCCGAACTCGCAGCCACGGCATCAGATCCCGTCGCGATCTTCCATGATGAGCGCGAGCCAGAAGATTGTGGTCAGCAGCAGGGCGGACAGGCTCGTCTCCCATACCCAGCGTGTGCACCAGAACATTACGTAAGGGAAGCAGGGCCCAAGTCCAGGCTGCCCCGACCGCGACCTTCTCGGAAAAAATTCGCCGCGCGATCAGGAATATCGGAATACAGGTCAGCGCTGAGAAGAGACTATTCATACTCAGCAACACAAACGCCGATGACCGCGAATAGATTCCGAAGATTCGAAATACGCCCGCGATCAGATAGGGATAAAGCGGCGATTCCCACGCGGTCGGTCCCGTCTGAGAGCCAAATGGATTGCTGAAGCCCTGTCCCGAGGCGATGGCAGCGCCAATGCGCCCCATCTCCCATCCGAAGCCGAAGTTATTTTCCGCGGCTTTGAATTTGTAGGTGTGCCCGACAATGATCCAACCGACGCGCAGGAAAAGTGCGATCGTTACCATCCAGAACAGCGACGTGCGAATGCGAGCCCACGTCCTGAGGAACAGCCCTGGCGTGCGGTCGCGCCCTGTAACGGCGGCGAGGTTTGACTTCATGGATGGTCTATTTGTAGCTGACTGGCAGCGGGCGAGCAACTTGACGCGCTGGGGCTAGTGTGGTGTCCCCTTAGTTCACGTCAAAAGTCTGGGAGCTTTGAAAGGGCGCGGCTTCAAGCCGCGCCGTAAGTCCAGCCAAAATCGGCGGCTTTAGCCGCTGAGGGAAATGCAAGTGAGCGAAAAGAGTTTTTCAGCACTCTGTTTAGCCGCCGAGGCTAGGAAACCTGGCCACCCCAGACTTAGCGCTCGACTTTGTTCGCGTATTTGCGGGACACCACACTAGATCGCTACGCGGCTAGATGCAACTGACAAGTGACGGCAACGCGAGCGGTGAAGGCAGGCATCGAAGAGGTGTCATATTGACAATCAGGCAGACAAAATCAGCAGGAGTACAATCGCATGAAGAAAAGAAGACGTTTCGAGGGAACCATGGAAAGCTGGAAGAAGGCGGTGGTGGCGGGATCGATTGGGGCAGCGGCGATTCTGTTCATGAGGAAGAAGTATCCGGCGGGCGTGATGGCAACGGGCCTGGGCCTGGCGCTGCTGGCGTCGGAGTATCCCGAGAACTTTGAAAAAGTGCGGCGGGCGCTGCCCGATTACTTCGACCGCGGAATGCAGGTGATGGAGATGGCGGCCCGAGCGGGCAAGCGGATCACCGAGGCAGCGGGACGCTCGGCTTACGATGCGTGGGAGGAGCTCGGCGGGTGAATCGGTCGCCGGAAGCGGTTCTCATTCGATGCCCAATTGTTTTCTGGCGTCGGGGCTGAGGCGCTCCGGAGTCCAGGGCGGAGTCCACACGACATTGACGCTGGCGTTGCGGACGCCGGGCAGCTGTTCGAGACGTGACTTCACCTGGGCGCTGATGTTTACATGCTCGGGACAGCCTTGAGCGGTGAGCGTCATATCGACGGTGACGTCCTGCTTGTCGTCAGGGGCGGGCGCGAAGTTCACGTGGTAGATCAGTCCGAGGTCGACGATGTTGACGGGTATCTCGGGATCGTAGCAGCTCTTCAGAGCGCTCAGCACGTCTTGTTCGGAGATGGCAGCCATCGCGGAAACTCCTTCTCAACCAGTTTACCTCAGCGCAGCGACGCTCAGGCGCGGCTGCGACCTCATAAGTCGGGTTGTCGATTCGTCTGAGAAAGTCGGCGCATGATTCCGGAGACGAAGCAAAAGATACAACTGGCGCTGGCCCTGGCCATTGTGGTGGCGGGCGCGCGCACGGGATACATTCTTTACCGGCGGCATGAGGACTACCTCGCGGGAGAGAGGCAGAAGCAGGCTCGGAATGTTGCGTATTCCAATCCGGATTACTACGTCTCGCCGAAGAAACTCTATCCGTATGATCTGAAGTCGGCCAGGCAGCTTGTGCAGCAGCCGGTGTGGGTGAAGGAAGGTTATCGCTATACCTACTATTCGTTCAATGCGGCGACGCGGCGCACGGATTTCGGTCATGAGGCCGGAACACTGCTTCCGATCGAGCGACTCGAGATCAAAGACGTAGTCACCCAGATTGGACCGGGCGCGGGGAACCGGCGGCAGATGATGGCTGTGTTTCAGAAGGATGGAAAGAGCTTCGCAGTGCCGATCGGGTTCGAGAGTGAGGGGGAGTGGAAAATCTATTCCGACGAGATGTTTTACATCGAAGATCCGCACGAACTGTATAAGCATTGGCCTGCTGATGTGTGGCAGGCGGTGGAGCGTCATGAGGTGAAGCCAGGGATGAACGAGTTGCAGGCGGACTCCGCGGTAGGGATGGGCGTGCCCGATGCAGGTGGGTCGTCGGATGAGAAGACGGTACGCTATCCAAACGGAGGAAAACCCCTGGTAGTGACGTATCACGACGGCAAAGCGGTCGACATTAAGCCGGGCGCTCCCGGCTCGTAACTGAGTCTCTAGTTCTTCCGGGATATGCATCCGCCACCACAAACCGCGGGTGCCCCATCTTTCGCGTCCTTCGCGAAAGGTGGGATTCCACGAACCTCAATCCCAGAGGTTTTGATTTCCCAACGCGATATCGTCCCTGATCGAAGCCTTCAGTGTTCACTGACTGTTTTCACTTCACGACGGGCGCGGGTGCCCCATCTTTCGCGTCCTTTGCGAAAGGTGGGATTCCACGAACCTCAATCCCAGGGTTTTGATTTCCCAACGCGGGTGCCCCATCTTTCGCGTCTTTTGCGAAAGGTGGGATTCCACGAACCTCAATCCCAGGGTTTTGATTTCCCAACGCGATATCGTCCCTGATTTCACTTCACGACGGGCGAACTCGCATCCGCGGGCTTTTCTTCGTCGGCGTGGATCTTGCCGTCATCCTCTGCGTAGAAAGAGCGGTGTTGAGCATCCAGGTGCTTGGGAGTCATGGTCAGAATGTAGCTGTCTTTCTTTCCTTGGAAGCTGGCGGTATAGTCGCCCCGGTCAGGATTGACCATGCGTTTGGTGAACGATCCACTATGCACGAGCTCGGCGAGCGACGTGGCGAAGTGGTCGTACTGCTTGTTGAACTGCTTCTGGGCACGGATGACGACCCGCATGTAGGCGAGGGCGGCTGCCTCGGAGTCGGAACGGGCTGGATCGCCGGGAAACTTGGGCTGGTATGTGGGGGCTGGAGTCTGGGCCGGAGTCGGGGCGGGAGTTTGGCTCGGCTCGGCTGGAGCTTGCGCCATCAGCGGCGCGGTCGCGAATCCGAGGATGAGAGCTACAGCTAGTGAGCGCAAGAGGGCGTGTTTCATTCCAATTCTTCTCCTGGACAGCAGCTTAGTCGGCATTAATCTTCCGCAATGAGACTGTTCCACATCGCAGCTGATACGTCTGCCAACCCTGTTTGAGTGCATTGCCAAAGTGCGCTCCAACAAGCGTTTCGGCTCTGTTTTCCATGTTACTCCCGTAATTTCACTTCGGTCACCTTCTCTATGCAATGCACCGATTTACAACTATGCTGAGAGCAAGAAATTTACCCTACAGGGAAAACTAATGAAAGCAGCCGTCGCCAGAAAACCGATCATTCGAATTGCAGTGGTGGAAAGCGACCCTTTGAGGTTTGTTGGATTCCGTGCTCTGTTTGACTCTGAGCCCGAGTTCGAACTCATCTCGGCGGCGCTGCCTGAAATCAGCACGCTGCAAAACATAGATCTCATCCTGCTGGGAAATCGTTCCGGCCAGAATTTATTTGACGTGATGGCCAGCCTGAAGGCGACGCGGCCGGATCTGCGCATTATCGTAACCGGATCGGGGATTGACGAAGAGACAATCCTGAAGGCGATCGCTTCCGGAGCCAAGGGCTATGTGGACGAAGCAGCTTCACCGGCCGAGTTTGCGCAGGCCATTCGCATTGTGAATCAGGGATCGGTATGGGCGCCGCGACGCGTGCTGTCGATGTTCATCGAGAGGGTGTCCTCGGCTCCGGGAAGAATTTTTCCGGCGGGACGAGTCACATTCACCGATCGTGAAAAAGAAGTTTTGGAAATGCTGGTAGCGGGACGCTCGAATAAAGAAATTGGCGCTCAATTAGGAATCGAAGAGCGCACGGTGAAGGCGCACGTAGCGAAGCTGATGCGCAAGGTGGGCGTGCAGAATCGGATTGCGCTGTCGGTGCATGCCATCACGCACTCGCTGGTGGCCACGAAGTAGGAACTCTGCAATTGGCAACGAGCACTTAGCAATTACTCCCGGGTCGCTGCTTGCGGGTGGTTTTGCTAATCGCTAATCGCTAATCGCTAACTGCTAATCGCTGAGCGTATTCCAACCGGTTACCGGAATCACTTACTTTCGTAATCTTGTGGGGTTGGAGTGTGTGCCGCATACTCGCCTCACCTACCACAGAACCTGGGAGACGGGGTTGAGAGTGGCGATTAGGGTCACTGCTTTCAGCCCCGATTTTTTTGTCTTTCTTTTTGCCTCTGATACCAACCTTCTGAGCGCACGGACTCGCTTCCATCATTTACAATCCAATCACCAGTCCCAGGAAATCTGACATCGTGAGGAATTATGAAAAAGATTCTGCTCCTGACCCTAGTGGTGTCTCTCTGCTCTGTTTGTTCAGCGGCAGATGAACCGGCGAAGGAGTCAAAGGCATCGGACCGGGCGCAGGCCGCGGCCGAGGTTTTGAATGAGATTCAATCAGCGCCCGACAAGGGCATTCCCCAGGAAGTGCTGGGCTCGGCGCAGTGCGTGGCGGTGGTGCCGTCGATGTTGAAGGGCGGGTTCATTGTCGGCGCGAAATATGGACGCGGGCTGGCGAGTTGCCGCACGGCGAAGGGATGGAGCGCTCCGGCGTTCTTCATCGTGGAGGGTGGCAGTTTCGGGTTTCAGATCGGCGGGCAGGCGGTAGACCTGGTGATGCTGGTCATGAACAACGCGGGAATGGACCATTTGCTTTCCAGCAAGTTTGCGCTGGGAGCGGACGCTTCGGTGGCGGCGGGACCCGTGGGACGCCATGCGGAGGCCAATACCGACTGGAAGATGCAGGCCGAGGTGCTGACCTATTCGCGGGCGCGCGGAATCTTTGCCGGCGTAAGTCTGAACGGGGCAGTGGTGAAGCAGGATAAAGACAGCACGCGGGAATTCTATGGGCACATGGTCTCGTTCCCAGCCTCGCTTAAGGGAGAGGTTGATCCGCCGGCGGCTGCGAATGATTTTTTGAGCTCGCTGGCCAAGTGGGCACAAGAGGCGGCGAAGTAGGGGCTTCGGCTTCAGGCTTCGGCTTTCGGGCTTCAGGCTTCGGCGAAATCGGTTTGCTACTCAGGCATCTTCTCTATTCGCTCGGTAGTACCAGTCCTAAAGATGCTATCCCGAAGCCCGATGGCCGAGGCCCGAAAGCCTGCTTTTGTTGACAAGCAATTTTTGCGAGTGATACCGTCACGCTTCCCCGATGCGGCAGCGACTTGAGTACGCGGCAGCCTGGCCGTTCATCAAAATTCTCGGTATGTTGCCGCGTCGTTTGGCGCGCGCGTTTGGCATCTCGCTGGGCTGGATTATTTATCTCGCCCACGTGCGGTTGCGCAGGGTAGGGATGCGCAATCTTGCCCTGGTTTTTCCCGAAAAAAGTGTTGCGGAGAGAGCGCGAATTCTGCGCGGGGAGTTCACTTCCCTGGGGCGACAATTGGCGGAGGTGTGTCAATTTCCGCGTTATACGCGGGAGAACGTTGAGCAGGTTGTAGTCTACGATGGGCTCGAAAATTACGAGCAGGCTTACGCCCGCGGCAAGGGAGTGCTGTTTCTGACCGGGCATTTTGGCGGGTGGGAGCTCTCCGCGTTTGCGCATTCGTTGCAGGGGCACCCGATGCACGTTGTGATGCGGCCCATGGATAACGTGTATCTCAACCGGATGATCTGCGACTACCGCACCATGCATGGCAACAAGACGGTGGACAAGGACAACTTCGTGCGCGGGCTGCTGGCCGCGATGAAGGCGGGTGAAGTGGTCGGCATATTGATGGATACGAATATGACGCAGCCGCAGGGGATCTTCGTGAATTTTTTCGGGATACCAGCTTGCACCGCGAGTGGATTGGCGCGGATTGCGCTGCGCGCGGACGCGGCCGTGGTGCCGACATTTACGATCTGGGACGAAGAACTGGGGAAGTACCGTCTGCGCTTCGATCCGGCAGTGGAACTGGTGCGCAGCGGCGAACTGGAAGCCGATATCGCAGCCAATACTCAGAAGTTTACCTCCATCATCGAAGAGTATGTGAGGAAGTATCCGGAGCAGTGGCTGTGGGTGCACCGGCGCTGGAAGACGCGACCGGAGGGCGATGCGCCGCTCTATTAGGCCTCTTAATTCAATGCAATCCCGTTGTGGATTTCTCATTGAAATAAAGTTCGCGACGACGGCTCCCAAAACGGTGACTTGACCTTATGCCCGGTAAAATCGGGGTACCCCTCCCCCCTCCCCACGCTTGGAAAGGCTTGCTGGGCGCGGGTTCTGCAAAAGTAGCGTGCAAAATCTAGATGTCAAAGAACTTAGAGGTCAAAATCTTGACAACAAAGGCTTTAGGACGAGTGATGCGATCTCAGCGCACCGTCACGGCCTCGACTATCATCGCGCAAGTTACGGGTCGTGGACAAGGTTGGATGTCACAGTGGGCTTGTGGAAATTCGTGGGACGGTGTTGTTCGTTCCATGGCTGCAGTCCCACCCTATCGCAGAGAACGCGAAAGGATGGGACACCGGCCACTGGTTCAACCCTCCCTACGGGAGGGGTTCCGTTTCCAGCATTGCGCCCGGCGTTGAAACGCCGGGCTATTTTCGGAACGTCCTCCGGACGTTGGGCTTACGTCTTCGGACGTCGCGACTTTACGTCTTCGGACGTTACGAACTTCCAGCGCGGCCCGGCCTAGGACGTGTGCGGGGGGTGTTTGCGTCCGGAGGACGCCCGACAATAGCCCGGCGTTTTCAACGCCGGGTAGGTTCGGTAAACCGGAGCCGCATCCCGTAGGGATGCCTGAATTCGTCGCAACAGAAACGTGTTCGGAAGCTTAGATGTGAGCGACGGCAGCAGCGGAGGGATTTCAGCCGTCACCTACGGGACGGGCTCCGACAACTCCGGCTGACCCGGCGTTGAAACGCCGGGCTATTATCAGGCGTCCTTCGGACGCTTTTCTTTCTCCATTGTGAATTCATCCCCACACGTGCTTCGGGTCATATTCCACGTCGTTCTTCTTCAGGAACGCTAGAAACTCTTCTTCGAAATTGTGCTTGCGATGGTGTTCCGCTTGCCTCTGGATATAAGCAATGGTGTCGCTCTTCTGCGAAATGCCGACAGTGAAGGCGCCGTAACCTTCCTGCCAGGAAAATTCTGATTTGAATTTTTCGTTCATCCAATGGGAGGACGCGCCTTTTACTAATTGCATGGCTTTGGCTAAGGTCAGTGTTGCGGGTAATGACAGAAGGATGTGCACGTGGTTTTCGGTCCCGCCTACCATGAGCGCTTTGAAACCGTTCTTGCGGGCGATGCCGCCGAGAAATGCCCAGAGTTGCGGTTGTACCTCGGCCGAGATTAGATTGCGTCGTTGTTTGGTCGAGAAGACGCAATGGATGAGTTCAGAGACGTAGGTGTGGGACACGGCAGGCTCCGCGGAGAAAGTTCAGCCTTCCCTACGGGAAGTTATTCCAACATCCACAATCGTACCCGGCGTTGAAACGCCGGGCTATTATCAAACGTCCTCCGGACGATTTTTGTTTCCCAGAACGGTACGGGAGGGCATCGGAATCAGAGGACACGGCGGATGCTGAAGGCAAGGTATCGGTGCGAGCGAAGGCAATCCGTCGACCTACGTCTTCCTATAAAATCGAACTATCTCATGAAAACTCTTGAACAAATCGCGGAACTGGAACGGAAGTATTTGTTGCAGACTTACAACCGATATCCGGTGGTGTTGAGCCGGGGCAAGGGTGTGTTTGTTTATGACATTGAGGGCAAGCGCTACCTGGATTTTGTCGCGGGGCTGGGAGTGAATGCGCTGGGACACGCGCATCCGCGCGTGGTGAAAGCGATTCGCGAGCAGGCGTCGAAGCTGGTGCACATTTCAAATCTTTATTACCACGAATATCAGGGTCCGCTGGCGGAGAAGTTATGCACGCTCTCGGGATTAAATCGGGCGTTCTTCTCAAACAGCGGCACGGAGGCGATCGAGGGATCGATCAAGCTGGCTCGGCTGGCGGGGCATCGCGCTGGGGGCGAGACGAAGTGCCGGCTGGTCGCGCTGGAAGGCTCGTATCACGGGCGGACGTTTGGCGCGCTTTCGCTGACGGGGCAGGACAAGCATCGCAAGGGATTTGAGCCGCTGCTCGAAGATGTGACCTTTGTGAAACAGAACGATATCGAAGGATTGCGGAGCGCGGTGAACGACAATACCTGCGCGATTGTGCTGGAGCCGATTTTTGGGGAAGGCGGGATCTACGAGTGCTCGGTGGAATTCTTACAGGAGTGCCGGGCGCTGGCGGATCGTCATCGTGTGGCGCTGATTTTTGATGAGATCCAGTGCGGCCTCGGCCGCACGGGGACAATTTTTGCGTTCCAGAGTTTCGGGGTCACGCCGGACATCGTGGCAATTGCCAAGCCGATTGCGGCGGGACTTCCACTGGGAGCTTTTCTGGCGAAGGAGGAATTCGCGTCGGCCATTTCGCCCGGACAGCATGGGACCACGTTTGGAGGCGGGCCGCTGGCGTGCCGGGTTGCGCTTGAGTTTCTGGCGATCGTGGAAGAGGAGAAGCTGCTGGAGAATGTGAATCGAGTGGGCGCGTATTTGCACCAGGCATTGAACGATTTGGTGGGCAAGCGCGCGGCGGCGAAGGAAGTGCGGGGGCGCGGATTCATCCAGGGAATTCAGTTGGAGATTCCGGCGCGGCCGATTGTGGATGCTGCACTGGCCGAGGGCGTATTGTTCAACAGCACCCAGGATACGGTGGTGCGATTTCTGCCTCCGTTTCTGCTGGAGGAGAAGCACGTGGATAAAGGGATTCGAGTGCTGAAAAAGCTTCTGGGGAAAAGGCAGAAGGCGGCGGCGTAAGGCACCTCAGCGGCTAAACAGGCTGCGGAAAAACTAATCTCTGCGGGCGAAAGCGAACCGCAGGCGCTGAAGCGCGGCTGGTTTTAAAGAGCTTAACGGCACGACTGAAGTCGTGCCCTTCCCGAAACCATTTATGACATAGTTCCTAGTCAGTTTTTAGCGTAGGCGAGGCACCTCAGCGGCTAAAGCCGACGCTGATTTTGCTGGACGTACGGCGCGGCTTGAAGCCGCGCCCCTTCAAAGCAGCGATACGACGAGAGTTTTTCAGCAGACTGTTAGAGTGGACTTTGGACTTCAGAGCTGGCATTCGGTCGATATTCTGCGAATGCGGATAGACGAATCCAAATCCCCACCCTAGCCGCAAAAAGCGCGGCTAGGATGGGGCACCGTCTGTTGGGATTGCTGAAGCGGAGACAAAAAAAGCGGGGAGCCGAAGCTCCCCAAAGTGAAACGACAGAGGCGATGTTTCAATTAGATAGAATCCGCCGGTGGTGAAAGAGTTGTCCTCAAGACTGGAAGAATTTGCCGTCCGGGATGAAGTGCGGGAAATTTCTGCGCACCTTGCCGGGCCGGGCGTCGAAGAGTGCTGGATGGAGATGGATGGCGCACGCATGCGGTATTTGCGGGCGGGCTCCGGGCCGGCGCTTATTTTATTGCACGGATTGCTGGGGTATTCATTTTCGTGGCGCTTTACAATCCCGGCGTTAGCGCCCTATGCCACGGTTTACGCTCCGGACATGCTGGGTGCGGGGTTCTCCGACCGTCCGATGGGGCTCGACTGCGGGATGCGCGCAGCTGCAGGGCGGCTGCTGAGGTTCATCAGGCAACTGGGAATTTCTTCTTTCGATTTGCTGGGCACGTCCCACGGCGGGGCGGTAGCGATTCTGGCGTCGGCAGAGTGCCAGAGAGCAGACTCGCCTTTACATGTGCGACGGTTGATTCTGGTGGCCCCTGTGAACCCGTACTCCGCGCATGGGCAACGGCTCGCCCCGTTCTTCGGTAGTCATTTCGGATCGGCACTGTTCCGCATCGCAGTAGGCCGCATGAGATTGGTGCAGCGTTTGGCGCTCATACGACTTTACGGCAAGCGCAAACGTATTCCGGCGGGAACCTTCGAGGGCTATACAGCGCAACTGGTCAAGCCTGGATCAATCGAGTATGCCCTCGGCATTGCCAGATGCTGGACTGCGGACTTGCGCGAAGTGGAAGCAGTTCTGCCGAAACTGGCCGGCATTCCCACGCTTTTAGTATGGGGCAGCAAAGACCCGGCGGTTTATGCTTCTTCGGCGAAACGACTGGCGGAATATTTCCCAAATTCGCGGACGATCATTTTTCCGGGCATCGGGCATTTGCCGTACGAGGAGTGTCCTGAGGAGTTCAATCGCGCGCTGATCGAGTTTCTTACCAACCAGAAAGTCTCCGCATGAGCCGACCTCGATCGTTCAGATCCGGATCATGACACACCACATTCTCGACTTGTTGCGCGCGGCGCTGGTCCAGTACGGGTACTGGGCGGTAGCGGCGGCGCTGGCGCTGGAGAATGCAGGAGTGCCCGTCCCCGGTGAAACCGTTTTGTTGATGGCGAGCTTTCTCGCTTACTCGGAGCACGAGTTGCAGCTTCCATGGATCATTCTGGTGGGCACAGTGGCGGCAACTTTGGGAGACAATCTGGGGTTCGTCTTGGGCTATTACGGTGGACGGCAGTTGCTGGCGCGCTACTCGACCGTCTTTCGGATTCGGAATCGAACGATTGTGCAGGGCGAGCGGTTATTCGAACGCTATGGAGCGGTGACGGTTTTTTTCGCGCGCTTTGTGTTTGGCATGCGCATCATCGCCGGACCGCTGGCCGGGGTTTTGCGGATGCCCTGGAAAAAATTCGTGATGTCGAATTTCCTGGGGGCAGTGCTCTGGGTGACCGTCATTTCAGGCGCGGGATATCTCTTTGGCCAGCACTGGGGGCGGCTGGAGCGGGACGTAAAGCGGTTCGACATTGGGGTCGCGATTCTGGTGCTGCTGGCGGCGGCATACTGGTGGTGGCGGGGACGGCGCAACGGCCGAACACGGGAGAGTTAACCAGGCGTCGATTAACCAGGCGTCGTTAAGCAGGCACCAATGAAGTTAACTCGGTCCTGAGTTCAATGCTGAAGGCGCGGCTATACTGTGCGGGATGCTCTGGCCCGCATGGTCTGCGGGTTGGAGTCTCACCAGCGGCCGAGTCCGAGCCGGAATGCGGACCAGGAGGAAACAATGAAAAACATTGGGTTCATCGGTCTATTGATCATGGCGGCGCTTCTGCTGGCTGTTGCATTTCCTGCTACGGCGGCTGGGCCCCAGGCCCCGGTCGCAGCGGTGATGGCACCGGTGGCCGCTCCCGCAGTACCGGCAGTGGCGGCGGCCATGCCGCAGGAACATCCCCACATCCACGAAGCACTTGAAGCGATGCGGGCTGCCAAGGGGCATCTCGAAGCGGCGGTGCCTGAGTATCATGGTCATCGCAGGAAGGCGATCGAACACTTAGATCAGGCGATCCACGAAGCTGAGATTTGCGAACACGAGCGGTAACTCGGAGTCTGCAAAAACGGAAAGGCAGCGTCAACCGGCGCTGCCATTTTCTTTTGGAGGCCAATTGCGCTATTTTGCGCGGAAGGTGTATCCGATCGAGGCGCCAAGGCGGCCGATGGTGCCTGAGCTGAATTCGTAGTTGTTACGAATAATGTAGAGGTGAGCCTCGGGACGAATAAAGAAATTGTGCCAAAAGTAATAGCGGACTCCGCCCCCAAAGTGCAGGAGAAAATGATTGCTGCTGACGTAGGTTAGACATGCCGGGAAAGCCACACTGCAGGAGGAGTATCGACTGTAGAAAAGAACACGCTCGCCGCCTATACCGGCAAGCAGTTCGGCGCTGGCTTTCTCACCCAGGCGGGGAGCGAACATCGCGTTCACATCGTAGAACACGGGGCGAAAACGCTGGTATCCGTTATAGAGTCCCTCTTTCGCTCGGAAGGCAGCTTCCAGGTTAAGACCGAAGTGGTTCTTCCGAATGAAGTCGGCGCTGATGCTGGGATACATCCCACCATTTTCGGGCGGGGGCAAGTAAGCCTGCGAAGCACTGGTAGGTTTCGAAGAGACAAGCGTGCTATCACCAACGGCAAAGTCGAATTGTTGGGAATGGGCGAAACCGGCAAGCACGCACACAGCGCATGCGGACTGAAGCAGCACGAACTTTCTCAAAATAGATTCCCTCGCGCAGGTTCGATGATGCGGATGCCGACAAATTCAAGCGAGCCACGGTAGCCCTCGCAGACCGATGCGCCGGAACACGATTGGGTTCGGAGCGCGGGTCTCCCCATTAACGGTCCGCCGGCCACTCAAGAAGATCAGTCGCCACCGATGGTGTATCCGATGGAGGCTCCTGCCCGGAAGATATTACCCGAGCTGAATTCGACGTTGTTGTTGATCTTGTAAAACCTTATTTCCGGGCGCACGAAAAAATGGCCCCAGACGTAGTAGCGGATCCCACCTCCAACGTCGACCAGGAAATGGTGGGTACTGGTGAAGTTGTTACAGGTAAAGGCATTGGTGCAATAGGGGAGATAGAAGCGGGTGCTCTGCCAGCCGATTCCCGCCAGGAGCTCAAGGCCGGCCTTCTTACTTAATTTAGGCTGATACATGGCATTGAAATCCAAAATGATCGGACGGTAAGGCTGACCGCCAGGGCCACCGTACTCACCCTGACTAGCTTTCCAGGCAGCCTCGAAATCGAAGCCGATACGCTTGTGGAAAATTACGTCGGCATTGACGTTGGGGTACAAGCCACCCTTTTCTGCAACCAGACAGCTTGTGATACCACAGGAATTCGATCCATCGGACAGGATGGTACCGAATCCGAACGACGCGTCACCTTGTTGCGCGTGCGCGAGGCCAGTTAAGAGACAAAAAGCAGCAATGACCGCCAGGAGCGCTGTCTTTCTCAAGAGAACCTCCAATCGTTGACTGTGAAGTCGATGTGATGCGTACACCAAACGTTTGGGATGCAAGATACAGCCATCATACGTTTTTGCCGGAACAAGATTCAAATGAGGCAGTTCCGAATAGGTCAACCTAAAGGTTTGGGCGCGAGGCTGACGCTTGCGCGTGTAAACCCTGCGGGGCGGAGATAGTTGCGAAATTCCTGGGAGCGGGGCAGCTTGCGATCGTCAAGCTTTGCTACTGTCGTCGGTCATTTCTTTGACCAGCCTCCGCCGCCGCGGAGGACGTGATCCATCGCGATCGGGCCGGCGCCGAAGAAGACCAGGGCAAAGGCCAAGGTTGCAACGGCGAGGGGCAGCTCCATCCCACCATTGCCGGTCAGGCCCTTGTGTATGTGCACCTTCCAGATGGCGACACACAGGTCGATGCAGATGGCGAAAGCGGCGGGACGAGTGAAAAGACCGGCCAGCACCAGCAACCCACCAAAGAACTCGACGAAAGCGGAGAGATAAGCGGCCCAGGCAGGCAGACCGAGGCTGGTGATGAATCCGGCGTAGTGGTGCAGTCCGCCAAAAACCTTGCTGGAACTGTGAGCGACCATGATGGCACCCACGGTCAAACGCATGACCAGAAGAGCTAGCGGCTGCAGACGATCGAGGTAGCGCACAAATTCCTCCGGGAGTGGGAAATAGATTACAGGAGGAACGAGGCGGAGGGGAATCAGAAGTCAAAAAAATGAGGGTAGGGCATTGCGCACGGGGCGGAGTTTTGATACCGTGGCTGCGCCCCAGATTAGGAAGAGCAGCAGTGGTGATGCCGCGGCTGAGTTCCGCATCGTGAGGGTTCCCCCAGTTAAAATTTCGACCGCTCATCATTAGTTTCGTCCCGAGATGAGGGAATCGTTCCATCGTTCCTCCGGGCTGGTACTGATACGTATTCTTCTTGCGCTTTTTAGAGTTTCTTGGGCCCCGCAACGGTTGTGGTCGCAAGTGCACTATTCAGCAAGGATTCGTTTGTCAGGGAGGCCGTGATGAAATTCAGTATTGCCAACGAGAATATCCTGCGGAAGACGGTTCTGCTTGCGCTGTTAATGGCAGTTCCGGTTTTTGCGTGGGGACAAAAGAAGACGAATTCCGCTCCGTCGGCACCAAAGCCCAGCGCACCCGCGCCGCACGCGAGCGCGCCGAGCCACGCGAGCACGCCGAGCCACACGAGCACGCCCAGCCACGCGAGTACGGCCAGCCACACGGCGCCTGGACACACGACCACGCCGGGCCATACCAACGCGGCGACCGGTCACTCAACAACACCGGGACGCCCCGGCACGACCGCAAGCAAGACCGGTACTGGAACTGCGGGTAGGACTGGAACGACAACCGCGGGCAAGACGGGAGCCGGCACGGGCGGCAAGACGGGAGCCGGCACGGGCGGCAAGACGGGAGCCGGCACGGGCGGCAAGACGGGAACCGGGACGGCGGCCAAGACCAACGCCGCGAAGCCGGGTACCACGGCCACTGGGAAAACCGGTGCCGCTGGAAAGGGCACGGCGGCAGCGTCCAGAACGAGTGCGAGCCGCACGCCACCTGGACGACAAGTTTCGCTCAAGGGCGGTGGGAAGGCGAGTATTCGTCCCAACGGCCAGATTCGCTCGGTCAATCGCAACGGCATGCACATCGAACACAATCTGCATGGTGGACGAAAGATCGAGAGCACCCACAACGGAGCCAGGGTGGTGACGACGGGAAGGCACTCCGGTTACGTGCAGCGCGCCTATGTCACGCGCAACGGCCGCAGCTACGTATCGCGCACGACCGTCGTGAATAACGTGGCTTACACGAGCGTCTATCGCTCGTATGGCTATGGAGGGTACTGCTGCTATTACGGTTACTCTCCCGCCTACTACTACGGGGCCGGGTATTACGGGTGGGCCTACAATCCGTGGCCTGCTCCGGTTTACTACGGGTGGGGCTGGGGAGGAGCGCCATGGTACGGCTATTACGGGGCGTATTTCGCGCCTTACCCGGTGTATCCAACGGCGGCGTTCTGGCTCACGGACTATTTGATCTCGGCGAATCTGCAGGCAGCCTATGCGGCTCGGGCGGAAGCCAACGCAGATGCGGCAAACAACGCCCAAGGGTCCAATGATCAAGGGTCCAATGATCAGGTCGCGAGTAATGGAGCTCCGGCAGCGGCGCCGAGTGGCCCGGTAGCGCTCTCGCCGGAAGTCAAGCAAGCCATCGCTGACGAAGTGAAGGCACAGATCGCGGCCGAGCAGGCGGCGGGGGCGGCGGCCAAGGGCGGCTCATCCGCTCCGCAGCAGGCTTCGGCCAGCGGCGGTGAAGTGCCGCCGGCGCTGGATCCAGCGCGGCGTACGTTCGTCGTGGACACCGATCTTGCCGTGGTTGCCGATGGTCAGGAGTGCGCGCTGACGCAAGGGGATGTAATTACGCGGCTCAGCGATACTCCCGACGAAGAGCGGAAAGTAACGGTGAGTGTTTCCAGCGCCAAGAAGGATGATTGCGGCCCGGGCAAGCAAGTCGCGGTTGCCGTCGACGACCTGCAGGAGATGCACAATCATTTTCAGCAGCAGATTGATGAAGGGCTGAAGACGCTCGCCTCCAAGCAGGGATCGGGCGGGTTGCCCAAGGCTCCGGATACGACCACCGTCGCCAGCGATGTTCCACCTCCGCCTGCAGATACGACTGCAGCGAAGGCCCTCCAGGAACAGCAGGCGGCGGCTGACCAGACCGAAGCGGATGTCAAGAAGGAGACGGCATCGGCGGCGGGAGGGCAACTGTAGGCGGTTCACTGGCCGGCCCCGTCCCCGGGGAGTGCGGCCGGTGAATGATTCTGAATTAAGGGAGCGTCACACTCTGGCTGACTGACGCTCCCAACTTAATCAGTGGAGATCAGGAGGTTGCACCATGGGCCGGACTTCGTTTGTTCCCGCGTTTATTCCCCGGTTTATTTCCCTTGCCGCAGTGGTCGCACTGGCGTCGCTGGTGGCCAACGCTCAAGCTCCCTCACTGCAAGAGCAGTTGGTGGCGCAGTACAAGCTGGTGAAGATGGGATCGGATACAGGCGGATATTCCGTGGTTGAAGAGGGTACGTTGCTGGAGATCAAGAAGGGCGGAATCCTGGGCGTCCCTTATTCCGATCAGAGCATCCTCTCGACCAAGTACGAAGGCGGGACCGTACACTCGCCCAACAGTGTGCTGTCGAAGGGAATCGGTTTCGGGATGAAGAAGTTCGGGAAAGAACAAACTACGCATTTGATCGCCGTGGGTGACAAAGTGTACCCGTCGAAGATTGACGTGAATGTGGCCAAGGACACCGTTTCGATGGGTATCGTCGAATGCGACAAATGCAACAAGACCGATCCGCCAACCTACAACAAGGCGCAGGTAGTCTTCCAGTTTCCCAAGGGATCGCTGACCAAAGCGTCAGCGGGCGAAGTGGAGGACACAATAGGGCAGCTTCTGGCCATTAGTGAAAACACGCAAGATTCTCAGGGCGATCAGCAGCAGGGAGGCCAGGACCAGGGGCAGCAGGGGCAGCAGGGGCAAGGCCAGCAGGCGCAGCAGCAACCAGCCGAGCAGCAGCCGGCGCCCGAGCCCCAGACGATTGAAAAAGGACAGACCACCGATCAGGTGCAGGCTGCTCTCGGAAAGCCCGACAAGATTGTGAATCTTGGCACGAAGCAGCTTTACATCTACAAAGACATGAAGGTGACGTTTATAAACGGCAAAGTCACCGACGTGCAGTGATCCCTGCACCGCAAAAGGAAGGTGAAGGCACCAAAGTTTCGCGCAGCATTTCCAGCCTAAAGGACGTGGGCAGAGCAGCTTGGCCCAGCGACGTAGTACCTCCGTACCGTGCCTAGTACTTCAGTTACCGCTTCGCGGGTGACGCTCATGGTCCGCACGCCATACCCTACTAATAGATTAACTTCTGGTTGCGACTACCACATATAGACAAGCCCTTCTGCAAGCCTCACAGCCATTCCAGGAAACAGGCATAAACCCCAGCAAAACGCGGAGATTCGCTTGGGGACTGGGTTTTTGGGGCCTGATATATGCTCGGAACACCGATAGCCCTCGGAGCGGCAATTGAGGGTCAGGCAGTCTCCTTAGGAAAGCCCGGACGCACCGGGTGGAAGGTTTCGCGGTAGGGCGAAAAAGGAACTATGGCCGACTCGCGAGAAGTGATGAACATTCGTCAGGCATCGCAATACCTGGGAGTGAGTCCGGACACGCTCTACAAGTACGTGGGTGAGCAAAAGATTCCCGCATTCAAGCTGGGAAACCGCTGGCGATTCAAGAAATCGAAGCTGGACCAGTGGATGGAAGAGAAGTCAAGCCAGATGGAAGTGGGAATGAAACGCAAACCGAAGGCGGCGATGAAAGCTGCCGGGTCACAGTAAAGGCGGGCACACATGTTTGGATTCGGATCGAAGTCCATTGTTGGCCTGGATGTGGGCTCCTCCAGCATCAAGGCGGTGGAGCTGAGGAAGAAGGGCAGCGCCATCGAAGTGGCGCATCTCGGGCTGGAACCGCTGGCCTCTGACATCGTTGTCGATTCCATGATCGTGGACTCGGGCACGGTCTCGAGCGCGATCTCGAAGCTGTTTACCGACAACCAGATCAAGACCAAGGCCGTGGCCACGGCAGTGAGCGGACACTCGGTGATCGTGAAAAAGATTTCTTTGCCCTCGATGAGCGATCAGGAACTGGCTGAGACCATCGAGAAGGAAGCCGCCTCGCATATTCCCTTCGATCTTGCCGATGTAAACCTTGACTACCAGATTCTTTCGGAAGAAGCGGGCAGTCCGCAGATGGATGTTTTGCTGGTGGCAGTCAAGAAGGACAAGATTTTGAACTACACCAACGTACTCTCGATGTCAGGGCGCACCCCGGCTATTGTGGACATCGACGCACTGGCATTGCAGAACTGCTACGAGTACAACTACCAGCCGGCGCCGGGCCAGGTGGTGGCGCTTCTGAACCTGGGCGCCAGCGTGATGAACATCAACATCGTGAAAGGGACGACGCCGCTGTTTCCGCGCGACGTCAGCGTAGGCGGGCATCAGTACACCGACTCGCTGCAGAAAGAACTCGACCTGAGCTTCGATGACGCGGAGTCGTTGAAGCTGGGCCGCAAGGTGGGAACGGTCAGCGAGGACGCGAAGACGCCGATCCTGCAGCAGGTGACAGAAATCATCGTGCTGGAAATTCAGAAGACGTTCGACTTCTTCCGGGCCAGCGCGGCGGGTGAGCATATCGAAAAGATCTACCTGGCGGGGGGATCGTCGAAGGTCCCGGGGCTGGTCGAAGCGTTGCGGCAAGAGTTCTCCATGCCGGTCGAGCTGTTTAATCCATTCCAGCGGGTCACACCGCCGATGGAAGGACATGGAGCGGAGTTAGTGGAGCAGAATCCGGGCCAGCTGGCAGTCGCGGTGGGCTTGGCCCTGAGGAGCTTTGAATCCCTATGATCAGAATCAACCTGCTCGAAACAGCAAAGGGTAAGAGCAAACGCGCCGGCGGAAGCAGCGTGCCGTCAATGCCCACGATGGAAATGGGCGACATGGGTTCGCCGAAGCTGAAGATCCTGGTGGTGCTGGTGGTGGCCGGGTTGTGCAATCTGGCCTACTGGTACCGGCTGGACCACCAATCGAAGGCGATCGCGGCGCAGATGAAAGTGGCGGAGCAGAAGAACCGGGAACTGGCCAACGTCAAGGCCCGTTACATGGAACGCCAGACCCAGGCCAACAACTATAAGCGGCGGGTCGACGTGATCGACCAGTTGCGGGCGGGACAGGCCGGGCCAGTCAACCTGATGGCCATGATGGGCGAGACGGTGAATAACACCGAGGCGGTGTGGCTGAGCAAGATGGAAGACGCCGGGTCGAACGTAAGCCTGGAAGGCACGGCGCTGAGCGCGGATGCGGTCGCCAACCTGATTGCCAACCTGCAGAAGACGGGATTTTTCCGCGCTGTCGAGATTAAGGAAACCTACCAGGACGAGACCATCAAGGACATGCAGGCATTCCAGTTCACCCTGACCTGCGAGAAGGGAAAGTCTTAGAGGCAGACCTATGGCGAACTTCAACGAGTTGTCGGGCTTGAAGCAGTGGGGCGTGGTGATCGTCGGGGGCGCTCTGGTGAGCACCGCCCTGTACTTCACTGTGTTCAAGAGCCAGAGCGAGAAGAACGTGGCGGCGCAGCACGCCTTGGCCGACAAGGTGCGGGAGAACAACGAGCTGGAATCCTACCGGCCCAAGCTGAAGCAGATCGAGCAGCAGTTGACCGAGCTCAAGCAGCAGCTGGAGATTGAGCAGCGCATTGTGCCGGACGAAAAGCAGGTGGATGGTTTCATCACCATGCTGGACGCCGAGGCGCAGAAGGCTGGAATAGAGATACGGCGCTACACGGCCAAGCCGACGGCTTCCAAGGAGTATTACACCGAGCTCCCATTCGAGATGGATCTGGATGGACCGTATTACTCGATGCTGAACTTCTTCGATCGCGTCAGCAAGCTGGAGCGGATCGTGAACATCAGCTCATTGCTGGTATCGAGTACCAAGAATCCACAGGGAGCGAAGACCAAGCACGCTTACCAGTACGCTCCGAACGAGAGCATAGTGGCAAACTGCACGGCGACCACATTCTTCAGTCACGACTTGCAGACTCCAGTAGCGACCAAGACGGGGACGCAGAAATAGGATGGCTATGAAGCTGACTACAGGCATTCTGGCAATCACAATGATGGCGGGCGCGGTCTGGGCACAGAGTCCGGATGCGGCGGGAGTTCCCAAGTCGAAGCCGGCAGCCGGCTCTCCGGCTGCAGCGGTGAAACCGGCGGCCATTCCGGCGGCGAAGGCGGCGGCGGCCTCCTCGGATTCCAGCCAGCACAACCAGCTGCAGCGCGTGAACGTGGTGCAAGGCGCGGACGATATCCGGATCGAGATCAATTCCAGCCGTGCGGTGACTCCAAGGGTCAGCAAGCTGGCATCCCCGGCGCGCGTCCTGGTGGAGCTGCCGGAGACAGTCATGGCCAGCTCGCAGAACAAGATTCCGGTGGGCAACGCCGGGGTGAAAGGCGTGCGCATCGGCATGGATGGGAAGACTCCGCCGACGACCAGCGTGGTCGTCGACCTGGAGAAGACAATTGCCTATGAATTGACTCCGGGCCCGGCCGAAAAACTGGTTTTGACTCTGCATACGCAGGGAGTGGCGAAGAGCAATCCGGCTCCTGTCAAGACGCCCGCAGCAGCCGCCCAACCGCAAACAGTTGCGAAGAATGCAGCTCCAGCGGCGAAGCCTCAAGCTGCAGTGGTAAAGCCAGTAGTCGCGGCCAAGCCGCAGGCTGTAGCGGTGAAGCCGGCAGTCGCGACCCAGCCGCAACCCACAGCTGCTAAGCCTGGCGTCGCGGCGCAAGCGGCGGCTCCGAAGGCAGCAACGACCAAGGTGGCTGCTCCGAAAGTAGCGGCGAAGGAAACAAACGTGGCTCCCGCGGCCAACAGCAAGCCAGCAGCGGATGCCGGCAAGAAGGCCGCTGCGCTGCCAGCTCCCAAGCCGCAGGAGAAGAAGTGGGCGATGAACGGGAAGCGCGATCCGTTCTTCAGCCCGGTGGTGCAACAGGCGGGCGGTTCCGGCTGCTCGACGGGAAAGAAATGTCTGGAGATTGGGGCGATCAACCTGCGGGGCGTGGTGAAGTCGGATAGCGGCTTCATCGCGGTGGTCACGAACAGCTTGAACAAGGCGTATTTCCTGCGCGAGAACGATCCCGTGTTCAACGGATACGTGGTGAAGATCACCGGAGACTCGGTGGTGTTCCAGGAGACGGTGCAGGACAAGCTGGGCAAGGCGTTCACGCGCGAAGTGGTGAAGAGGTTGTTTACTCCGGCCGTCTAGTTTGGCCTGGTGCGCAACCGGGGCAAGCTGGTAGCTGGAAACCAAGTTTGAAGAAGGACGCGCGGGCCAGGCCCGCGGGTGGGGAGAGGCGAAATGCGAAAGCAACAACTGACCATGTTCGTATCATTGCTGGTCTTCGCGGTTGCGGTGGCTGCGGCCGCCCAAACGCCGGCATCACAGCCGGCGGGCCAGCGGAGCGAGCTCGAGCGAGTCAACGTAGTCCGGGGCACGGATGAGATCCGGGTCGAGATCAGCGCCCATGGCGCGGTCACGCCCAAGCTGAGCGCCCTGGATTCGCCTGCCCGCGTAATCGTGGACCTGCCGGACACAGTCATGGCTTCCGGGCAGAGCCGCATTGCGGTTGGCAGCGCAGGGATCAAAGGAGTGCGCATCGGGATGGACGACCGTACGCCTCCGACGACCCGCGTCGTCGTGGATTTGGAGAAGGCGTGCGCTTATGAGCTGACGCCCGGACCGGCCGGCAAGCTGGTGCTGACGCTGCATGCCAAGACCGTGGCGCAGAGCACCCCGGCCCCCAAGCCAGTCTCGCCGGTGGCTCCCGCCGCGGTGGAAACCAAAATCGCCTCGGTGAAGGCGTCCGGCGCCGAGAAGCCGGTGGCTGCGCCAACTGATTATGTGTTCGTCGAGCCCTCTTACAAGGCGAAGGCCGATGAAGCAGCGGCGCGCTTTGCCGACAAGACTGCTGCGGAACTTCTGCCCGTGAGCGCCAATGCGGCGCAAAGCTCGCAGACTTCGACCGGTTCCAGCACGACCAGTGTTGGGATTCAGCCCGCGGTGAATCTGGCAGCGGAGCAGAAAGCGCAGGCGGGACAGCAGCCGGCCTCGAACGGGCCGAAGTACACCGGGGAACCAATTTCGGTGAACTTGAAGGATGTCGATCTGAAAGACTTCTTCCGTTTGATTCACGAGATCAGCGGGTTGAACGTGGTTCTTGATCCTAATGTGCACGGCACCTTGACCGTGGTTTTGGACGACGTGCCGTGGGACCAGGCGCTGGACATCGTGCTCAAGAACAACGATCTGGCGCGGGAGCTGGAAGGCAACGTTCTGCGCATCGCCACCGTGGAAACGCTGAGGCACGAAGCCGAGGGCCGCAGGGCACAGGTGGAAGCCGAGGCATTGGCCGTGGATAAAGTTTCCGTCACGCGCTTCCTCAGCTACGCCAAGGCGAAAGACGTCATCATCACGGTGAAGAAATTCATCTCGCAACGTGGCGACGTGGTCGCGGACGACCGCACCAACGCCGTGATCATCAACGACATTCCGAAGTCGATTCCCGCTATCGACCGCCTGCTGACGCAGCTCGACCGCAAGACGCAGGAAGTGGAAATCGAAGCGCGTGTAGTGGCGGCAACGCGGCAGTTTGCCCGCGACATCGGCACCCAGCTCGGATTTGGCTGGGGCGACGGCCACAGCGCGATTGGCGGCAACTCAACCGTGGGCACCTCGCCCACGACTGTAGGCGGCCTTACACCGGGCTACATCACGGCTCCGGGCACGGGCTCAAGCACTGGAAATACGATCCCGTTGTTCTCGAACCTGGGCTCGACCTCGCCCACCAGCGGGCTGACCTTCCTCAATGCGAGCAACACTGTACGCATCGACGCTGTTCTCTCGATGGCAGAGTCGCGCGGCCTGCTGAAAGTGCTGTCACGGCCACGCGTCGTAACCCAGAACAACGTTCAGGCTGTCGTCCGGCAAGGTGTGCGAGTACCGATCGTCACACAGGCGCAGTTGGGCGGTCCTCCAACAGTGACTTACGTCGACGCTTTCCTGCGGTTGACGGTGACTCCGCAGATCACGTCGGAAAACACGATCTTTCTGAACGTGGACGTGGAAAACACGACTCCCAACTTCGGTCAGGAAGTCCAGGGCAACCCCGAACTGATCACGCAGCAGGCCACCACGCAGGTGTTGGTGACCGACGGCGGCACGGTGGTGATCGGCGGCGTCATCCAGACGCAGAACTCGATCAACGTCGATCAGGTACCGGTGCTGGGCAATATTCCTTACCTCGGCAACCTGTTCAAGCACACACAGGTTCAGACTACCAACCAGGAGCTGATTTTCTTCATCACGCCGCGGATCATTCAGACATAGCTAGTACCCAGTACCCAGTACCGAGTACCGAGCGAAGAAGCCGGCCTGAAGAACCTGTCAGGCCGGTTTTGCTTTTACTGCGTAGCTAGTACCGAGTACCTAGTACCTAGTACCTAGTACCTAGAAAAAACTGACGGTTCTGTTTTGCTTTCTCTGGGTACTAGGTACAAGGTACTCGGTACTTCTTCCCGGCACTTCTTGATAAACTCAGCAACAATGGATTTCGAGTCGCGCCAGAAGAAGTTGCGGGAGCACCTTGCCACTACCCGATTCGATGGCTTGCTGATCAGCCATCTTCCCAACATTCGATATCTATGCGGCTTTACCGGGAGTGCCGGAATTCTGCTGGTCGGGGAGAGTGAGAACGTTTTCTTCACCGACGTTCGCTATGACACACAGGCTCATCAGGAAGTCACGGGCGCCAAGGTGGTGATCGCGCGCAAGGCTCTGCTCAACGCCGTCGGGGAGTGGTTTGCCGCGAAGAGGAGACGAAGATCGCGGCGATGGACCCTTGGGATCGAAGCCGAACATTTAACCGTGGCAGAATCGAAGCGCCTGGGCGATCTGTTGCCCTCCGGGGTGCACATCAGGAGCGCGTCGGCCGTCGTCGAGCGCGCGCGCATGGTGAAGGATGACGACGAACTGGAGCGCCTCCGGGACGCGGTTCGTCTGGGCGCAACCTTGTTCGAGCGCGCGCTGGCAGTTTTGCGGCCGGGAGTGAAAGAGGTCGACGTGGCGGCCGAGATGGAGTACGCTGCGCGGCGGGCTGGCGCGGAGGAGATGTCGTTTCCGACCATCATTGCTTCGGGCGCTCGATCGGCTTTGCCGCACGGACGGGCTTCGCAGCAGGCCATTGCCGCTGACGGATTCGTGGTCTGCGACTTCGGTGTTATACTCGAAGGTTATTGTTCGGATCAGACGCGCACTGTGTGGGTGGGTGCGGCTTCCGAGGATGCGCGCCGGGCGTATGAGGCAGTACGCGAGGCGCAGCAGGCTGCCATCGACGCCGTTCGGCCTGGGACTCCTGTTGGCGAAGTGGATGGCGCGGCCCGTAAGGTGTTGCAGAAGGCCGGCTTAGCCAGCCAGTTCACGCACTCGACCGGACATGGCGTGGGATTGGAGATCCACGAGGCGCCCCGGGTGGCGGCCGCACAGCGCGAAGTCTTACGGCCTGGTATGGTCATCACGATCGAGCCGGGAGTATACTTCCCCGGCAAATGGGGCGTGAGGATCGAGGACATGGTGGTGGTCAGCAAAGGTGGCTGTGAAGTGCTGACTCCAACGAGTAAGGATTTTTTGGCGGTATAGTCTTCTTAGGTTCAGGTCCGGCTGGTTTCAACCCCGGCCTGTTTCGCGCTTGGTTCCGGCGCAGAGAGTGGCAACTGGTCCCACCGAAAAGCAGAATGAATCAAAAAGAGCTGAAGGAACTCATAGAGTTTTTAATTGAAAAAGATATTGCCGAGTTCGAACTGGAGCGCGGCGATGTCAAGGTGAAGATCAAGCGGGCCGCGGAGCACGCTGCATCTTCGCAGCCGGAGCATCATGTCTTTGCTGTGCCCGCAGCCGTGCCTCTGGCTGGGATCGCGGCAACGCCAGCGGTTGCCGGGGCGAGTGGGACGAGCGCTCCGGCCTCGCCGAAGGAAGCCGCGCCGGAGCAGCTTCACATTGTGAAGTCGCCAATCGTGGGGACGTTCTACGAAGCGCCGTCCCCGGGAGCACCGCCATTCGTCAAGCCCGGAGACACGGTTGAAGTCGGGCAGGTGCTCTGCATCGTCGAGGCGATGAAACTGCTGAACGAGATTGAATCGGATGTGGCCGGGGAGGTAGTGAAGAAGCTGGCCTCCAACGGGCAACCGATCGAGTATGGGCAGGAGTTGTTCGCCATCAGGCCGAAGCAGTGAGGCCGGGAGAGATCAGGCGCGCAAGTGAGCGCGCCTTTTTTGCGTTTGCAGGCGGGAAGCGAACCGGGCTTCGCCCGGCTGGACAGCCGAGGGCGACTGCCCCCACATGGTTCGAACTGAGAGCTGAGGGCTGACGGCTGTTTTCTGATTTCATGTTCAAGAAAATTCTGGTAGCGAATCGCGGAGAAATTGCCTTGCGCGTGATTTGCGCGTGCAAGGAACTGGGAATCCGCACGGTCGCTATCTACAGCGAAGCCGACCGCAATTCGCTGCACGTGCGTTTCGCCGACGAAGCCATCTGTATCGGTCCCCCACAACTGGCGCAGAGCTACTTGAACATTCCCGCAGTGATCAGCGCGGCGGAGATTGCCAACGTCGAGGCGGTGCATCCTGGCTATGGGCTGCTGGCCGAGAATGCGAACTTCGCCGAGGTGTGCGAGGCCAGTGGCATCAAGTTCATCGGGCCGCGCCCGGAAGTGACCCGCCTGATGGGGGAAAAGGAAAAGGCTCGGGCGGCGATGAAGCGGGCGGGCGTGCCGATTCTGCCAGGGTCGGACGGGATCATCGGATCGGATGGCGAAGCCATCGAGTGGGCGCGGCAGGTGGGCTTTCCGGTGATCGTAAAGGCCTCGGCCGGCGGAGGCGGGCGCGGCATGCGCATCGTGCGCGATGAAGAGGAATTGCCGGGACTGTTCCGGGCCGCTCAGGCTGAGGCGGCTGGCGCCTTCGGCAACGGCGATCTCTACATGGAAAAGTATGTGGAGCACCCGCGCCACATCGAGTTCCAGGTGCTGGCCGACGAGCATGGCAACGTGGTGAGCCTGGGCGAGCGGGAATGTTCGATCCAGCGGCGGCACCAGAAGTTGTTGGAGGAATCGCCTTCCACGCAGGTTACGCCGGAGTTGCGGGATCGGATCGGCGTGGTGTTGTGCAAGTCGCTGGCGGAGATTGGCTACACCAACGCCGGCACGATTGAGTTTCTGATGGATCAGGACCGGCGGCTGCACTTCATCGAGATGAACACGCGTATCCAGGTGGAGCATCCGGTGACGGAGATGGTCACCGACGTTCGATCTGGTGAAAAGCCAGATCATGATCGCCGCCGGCGCGCACATGAAGGATGTGCTGCAGGGGCCGATAGTGCATCGCGGGCACGCCATCGAGTGCCGCATCAATGCCGAGCATCCGGAAAAATTCACCCCGTCGGCGGGGAAGATTACCGCGTTTCATCCCCCGGGAGGGACCGGCGTGCGAGTCGACACGGCGGCCTATACCGAGGGCGTGATTCCGCCCTATTACGACTCGCTGATCGCAAAATTGATTGTGCGCGGCAAGGATCGCAGCGAAGCTATCTCGCGCATGGCGAGAGCGTTGGAAATGTTCATTGTCGAGGGCATCTACACCACGATTCCTCTCCATCGGAAAATTCTTGCGGACGAAGATTTCCGGGCGGGAAAGATTGACACGGGCTTTATTGAGCGGTTCCTGGCGAAGAACGGGAAGTAGATAGCTTCTCTGCATAGATGGGCTCGAGCTTCGTGTTGGGAGGGGGGATCTGTCCGGGCCGGATCGCAGTGAAACTGTCTGGGGCGTTGCTGCTAACCAATACGACTCCCGCGCGTCTCGTCACTCTGAAAGGTGGACTCGTGCTGAAATCCAGAAGTGGCGTGATTCTCTCGATCCTCGTCTTCAGTGCCATGCTCGCCGCGTCCCTTTGCGCGCAAACCACGGCCGATCCCGCTAACCTGCCACAGCGCGATGGGTCTCACGATTTTGACTTCCTCATCGGCGACTGGAAAGCGCACGTGCGCCGCCTTCCGGATCGTCTCAATAACTCCAATGTCTGGGTCGAATACGACGGAATCTCGAACCACAAGAAGATTCTCGACAGCAACGCGAATTTTGAAGAGTTCAATGTGACCAGCACCGATAAGAAACTTAGCATTAAAGCGCAGACCCTGCGCCTCTACAATCCGGCTTCGCGCCATTGGAGCATCTATCTCGTCGATGTTGATAAGGGGACCCTTGGCCTGCCTCCCGTAGTCGGCGGCTTTACCGGGAATCGAGGAGAGTTTTTCGATCAGGAAGAATACAAGGGCCGCGCCATTCTTGTGCGCTACATGTGGCTCAATATTTCGGCCAAGTCTGCGCGCATGGAGCAATCTTTCTCGCCGGACGGCGGCAAGACCTGGGAAGTCAATTGGATTTGCGAGCTTTCGCGATAGAAGTAGGCTTTTGGATCGCGCCAAGCTTAGGCATAGGTTGCCAGTTGGTCCCGAATCCATCAGAATCTATGCGATGAAGGCGTGGCAGATCTTTGCCGTGGGCGTCGGCGTGCTGGTAGCTGCCGCACTGCTCCCGGCCTACGAGGACTTTCTGGCTGGCGCGGCTGCCGTCGCTATAGTCGCGGTTGTCGTGTTTGGGTTTTTGCTTCGGCCGCGCAGGGACACGTTTTACCTACGTACAACGCTGGTGATGTCGGAACCCGACTATGCCCTTGCAGTGGAACATGACCGTATCGCCATCAGAGTTGAACTGGCGAGACTGTGGTTGTTGTTCTTCCCGACCTTCGCCGCGATTGCATTCCTCGTAGTTACGTCCGCGAAGGGCACTACGTGGGATTTCAGTCTTCTGGACAGGATTTGGGAGATGGGCTCATACCCGGTCATTCTTGTTGTCCGTCTGTTTCTCGCTCTTTACGTTGGCATCCTTTCAACCTGGGTCAGCGAGCGATGGGTGCTCCGGGATGCGGAGGCCTGCAGTGCGGACTCGGTATCCACGCGGACAGGTACGCTGTTGTATAGCTTCAGGGACCGGTCGGGCGGCTACTACGGCGGCGAGGGATTCCCTTTCGCTCTAGACCGCTCGCCGAAGCTGGCGAGGATTGTCTTTTACCGGTCCTCGAAGCCGGAAATGAGCAAGATCGCCATGGCGTGCCTGTTTCACAACGTTGTGATTCTCGGACGAGGCCTTACCGAACTGGATGAATCGACGGTGGCGGCGCACTCCGTCAATGTCCAACCGGCATCTCAACCGCTTTGAGCTTTCGCATGGTCCTTCCTCGCCTGTACGCCATTCTTGACGCCGGATATTTTCCGAATACGAGGGCTTTGCTTGCCGTAGCAGAAGAACTGGCTTCCGCGGGCGTGACCCTGATGCAGTATCGCAACAAGTCTGGGAATGCGCGGGCGTTGCTGGAGCAGGCGCGGAAATTGCGTGAGCTTTCGCGGGCAGGAGTGCCCGCGCCACACGTGCGGCTGATCATGAATGACCGCGCCGACCTGTGTCTGGCGGCCGATTTCGATGGCGTGCACGTCGGACAAGATGACTTATCGCCGGAGTCGGTCAGAACCATCATTGGCCCGGAACGCTGGCTCGGCGTATCTACGCACAATCCCGAACAGTTGGCTGAGGCGGATCGCACTTCCGCCGACTATCTCGCCATCGGTCCTGTGTTTTCGACTTCCAGCAAAGAAAAGCCCGATCCCGTGGTTGGCCTCGAAGGAGTGCGGCGGGCACGGCAATTGACCCGCAAGCCGCTGGTCGCGATAGGCGGAATCACGCGTGCGAATGCAGCTTCCGTAATCGAGGCTGGAGCGGATTCCGTGGCGGTGATATCTGATTTGTTACGGGATCCAGGCAAATCAGCAGAGGAATTTTTCCGTCTGTTGAGGTAAAGTCATTTGACGCGAATGCAGAATGAAGAAGTCAGAATGCAGAATTACAGCCCGTCACTTCTGCGTTCTCACTTCTGCCTTCTGACTTGTTTGAGGAGGTTTCCTGGGTACACCGACCACGCAGCCGACCAGAGCCAGCGACTGGGAGGTTCACAGTCATCAGGATCAGGAACTGGTCAAAGGACTGGGCCTGACCAGCGCCACCATGCTGGTCATGGGCTCGATGATCGGTTCGGGCATATTCATTGTTTCGGCGGAGATTGCCCGCGAGGTGGATTCTCCTGCTTTGCTGATTGGCGCGTGGGCCGTCGCTGGATTCATGACGATTGTAGCCGCGCTCAGTTATGGCGAACTGGCGGCCATGATGCCGCGAGCCGGCGGGCAGTACGTATATCTGCGCGAGGCCCTGGGGCCGCTGTGGGGCTTTCTCTATGGCTGGACGTTGTTTCTGGTGATTCAAACGGGAACGATTGCCGCCGTGGGCGTGGCCTTTGGCAAGTTCCTCGGAGTCTTCTTTCCCTCGATCTCCTCCACCTATTGGATTCTGCACCTTTGGAAGGTCCCGCCTATTCCTCTGGGGCCAATGGTTCTCGGCAACATGGATGTCGGAATCAACACGCAGAATCTGGCCGCGATTCTGCTCGTGATCTTCCTGTCGGTCGTGAATATCTTCGGGTTGAAGACGGGCGCGATCATTCAAAATATTTTTACCGTCGCCAAAGTCTCTGCGCTGCTGGGACTCGCCCTGTTCGGCCTGGCATTGGGCCGCAATGCGTCTGCATTAGCGGCAAATTTTGGCCCAAATTTCTGGCGAAATGCCGGATTGAGCGCGCAGCACGCGGTTCAGGTCGGCGTAGGCGGCCCGATCGTTATGGTGGGGACGCTGACCATTCTTGCGGTTGCGCAGGTTGGTTCTCTGTTCTCCGCCGATGCCTGGAATAACGTGACCTTCACCGCCGGCGAAGTAAAGAATCCCAGCCGCAACTTGCCTTTGTCGCTGGCGCTCGGGACGGGCGTCGTCATCGCGCTGTACATCGCATGCAACTTCATCTATCTGAGCGCGCTGCCGCTCGATGGAACCCCCAACGCGGCCGCGATTCTGGGTCGTGGCATTAAGTATGCCGCCGAAGATCGCGTCGGCACCGCGGTCATGACGCAGATGTTCGGCGCGGCTGGCGGGTTGCTGATGGCCGCGGCCATCATGATTTCCGGCTTCGGCTGCAACAACGGCCTCATCCTTTCCGGTGCGCGCGTGTATTACGCGATGGCAAAAGACGGTCTCTTCTTCCGCAACGTCGCCAAACTGCATCCTAAATACAAGACTCCGGCCGTTTCCCTGATGGTGCAGATGGTCTGGACCTGCGTCCTCTGCATATCTGGCAGCTACGGCCAGCTTCTCGACTACATCATTTTTGCCGTGCTGGTGTTTTACATTTTGACGATCGTGGGACTGTTCGTCTTGCGCCGGACGCATCCCGATGCCGAGCGGCCTTACCGCGCAGTAGGTTATCCGGTGCTCCCCGCGATTTATATTGTGATGGCTTTATTCATTGATGTCGTACTATTGCGCTATAAACCCCAATACACCTGGCCGGGCTTGATCGTAGTATTGGCGGGCATTCCGGTATATTACGCATGGTCGCGAACCGCGAGCACCCAGAGGAGTACGTCCGCATGAGCACAATTGTAGACACTCAGGAGAAATCGAAACGAATGGCGAATTTGTTCGCGAAGAAAGATCTCCCAACACTGATGAAAGAGGCAGTTGAAGTCGAAGGCGAGCAGACCCTGCGGCGCGCCCTTGGACCACTCAATCTGCTGACCCTGGGTATTGGCGCAATTATTGGGGCCGGCATTTTCGTGATCACGGGGCAGGCCGCGGCGCAATTTGCCGGACCCGCCATCGTAATCTCTTTCGTGCTGGCGGGCGTTGCCTGCGCCTTCGCGGGACTCTGCTATGCCGAATTCGCCTCGATGATTCCGATTGCGGGCAGCGCCTATACCTACTCCTACGCCACGCTGGGAGAACTGGTCGCATGGATCATCGGCTGGGATCTTATTCTGGAATATGCCTTCGGCGCAGCCACAGTCGCGGTGGGTTGGAGCGGCCACCTGCGCGCCTTTCTCCACGATATCGGCCTGAACCTGCCGGCCTTTCCCACCTCTGATTTCACGCTCTTCGGCATGCCTGTGCATCTGAAGTATGACTATGTCGGTTTCATCGTCATTATGGTAATAACCACGATCCTGGTCATTGGCATCAAGGAATCGGCGAACTTTACCACCGCCATCGTGATTATGAAGGTCGCGGTGGTCTGCATGTTTATCGCTCTCGTAGCAGCGTTCTTATTCTCACACGCATGGAAGCCGAACTACTGGCACCCGTTCATCCCCCCAAATACCGGCGAATGGGGACACTTCGGCTGGTCGGGAGTTCTGCGAGGCGCCGGCGTTGTCTTCTTCGCATACATCGGTTTCGATGCGGTCTCGACGGCCGCGCAGGAAGCCAAAAATCCAAAGAAGGATATGCCAGTGGGCATTCTGGGCTCCCTGATCATTTGCACTGTTCTTTACATTCTGGTGTCCGGTCTGCTGACCCACATTGTCCCTTACACCCAGCTCAACGTTCCTGATCCAGTCGTGGTCGGTATCCGTGTTACCGGGCAGCAATGGGCGACGTTTCTGGTTGAGATTGGCGCGCTGGGCGGTCTGGCCACGGTGATGCTGGTGATGTTGCTGGGGCAATCGCGCGTGTTCTACTCGATGTCGCGGGATGGCCTGCTCTGGCCCTGGGCCGGCAAGATCCATCATCGCTTTCGCACGCCTTATCTCAGTTCCATCGTGGTTGGTATCTTCGTAGCGATTCTGGCTACGATTGTTCCGCTCAATGTGCTGGACGAGATGACGAGTGTAGGCACGCTGCTTGCCTTTGTACTGGTCAGCGCGGGAGTGTGGGTGATGCGCAGAACGCATCCTGACATCAACCGCCCGTTCAAAACGCCGATGGTGCCGCTGGTTCCAATTCTCTCGATTCTTTTCTCGGGAGCACTCATCATTTTCTTATCCCCAGCCACGCAGATTCGGCTTGTGGTCTGGCTGGTAATCGGCCTGGCGATTTATTTCGGTTACGGCCGCAGGCACAGCAAGGTGCAGGCATTGCAGTCCACGCCGCGGGAACCCAAGCCGACGCCGACCATGGCGGATTGAACGCTTGCAGGGACAGGCCCTCCGCACGGCGCGGAGGGCCATTTTGTTTTATAGTCGTGGGTCGAGAACGGTGGGCGGTGGCCAGTGATCAGCGGCCGTTAGATCATGCGTGTCGCCGAATCGCTTTTGCTGACCACCGACCACTAGCCACTGCCAACTGCGTTCATGAAAGCCTTCCGCAATCTCCGGGTCATCGGCGCGCTCCTGCTGCTGGTCATGGCAGTCGGCACCACGGGCTACCACTTCATTGAGGGCTGGCCGTGGTTTGACGGCTTCTACATGGTGGTCACCACGCTCACCACCATCGGCTACCAGGAGGTACATCCGCTCTCGCAGGCTGGGCGGGTGTTCAACGTGTTCGTGATTCTGTCGGGCGTGTCGCTGTTGTTGTTGGGGGTCGGAGCGCTGAGTCAGGCTTTGCTAGAATTCGAGCTGCAAAGCTTCTTTGGAAGGCGGCGCATGGAGCGCGAAATCGGACGTCTCGACGGCCACTACATCATCTGCGGCATGGGACGCGTGGGCCGCAGCGTGGCGCGCGAATTGGCGCGCAGGCCGGTCCCTTTTGTGATCATCGAAAATGTGGAAGCCAAGTTGCAGCGTTACGGCGCTGAAAACTGGCTCATCGTGACCGGAGACGCCACGCAAGAGCAAACTCTGCGTCAGGCGCAGATCGAGCGCGCACGGGGGCTGATCGCCGCCACCACCACGGACGCCACCAATCTTTACATCGTGCTCACTGCGCGGGGGCTGAACCCGCACTTGAAAATCATTGCACGCGCCAGTGAAGACGGAGCCGAGAAACATCTGCTCACCGCCGGCGCAGACTCCGTAGTTTCGCCCTACTCATTTGCCGGGCAGCGCATCGCGCAATCGCTGCTCCGGCCGCACGTGGTCAGCTTTCTCGACACTGCGACCACGCACCTGGGCATCGATCTGGAGATTGGGGAAATTCAGGTCAAGTCGCAGTCCGTCTTTGCCGGCAAAACTATCGAGAGCTCCCGCATTCGGCAGGATCGCGGCGTCATCATCCTGGCGATCAAGCGGCAGGAGGGCATGCGCTTCAATCCCGCGCCGGACGAGCGCATACAGCCGGACGACTTCCTGATCGCCATGGGCGAACCCGCGCAGTTGCGGCAGTTGGAGCAGACGGCGTCGTCTTCATGAAACTCGGAATCACAGGAAAATCGTAACCGCATGAAAATCGTAACCACGGCGGAAATGCGCGCTATCGATCGCGCCACCACGGAGCGCTTCGGCGTTCCGTCACTCACGCTGATGGAAAATGCCGGCGTGGCGGTCGCGGATTATATCCTCACGCATCACGCCGCAGCGCGGCGCACCGTAGTTTTCTGCGGCAAAGGAAACAATAGCGGCGACGGCTTTGTGGCGGCGAGGCGGCTTCACGAGAGAGGAAAGACCGTCCAGGTGATCCTGCTGGCCGATCCGGCTGAGTTGCGCGGAGACGCTGCAGTCATGTTCGGCAAGTTGCCGGCGGCAGCGATCACGGTGCATTCCAACGAAGATTTGAAGAGCGATCGCGTCCGACTCTCTCTAGCAGCGGACTTATATGTGGATGCGATTCTTGGCACCGGCTTCAAACCTCCGGTGGGCGGGCTGTACGCGGACGCCATCGCGATCATGAATGCGAGTCAGTCCCCGGTGGTCGCGGTCGATATCCCTTCTGGCGCCGACGCCGACGCGATTGGCCCGCAAACAGGCACGATCGCGCGGGCTGATGCAGTTGTAACCTTCACCGCGCCTCGCCCCGCGCACGTATTCAGCTTGTTGGCCACGGGATCAACCGTTGTAGCAAACATCGGTTCGCCGGAAGAGGCGATCGTTTCGTCGCTGCAACTGAATGTGATCACCGCGCGTGACCTCGCTCCGTTGCTTGGACCCCGCCCGGTAGAGTCGAACAAAGGACTCTACGGGCACGTGCTGGTGGTGGGCGGGTCGGTGGGAAAAGCCGGAGCCGCCGCGATGGCCGGCATCTCGGCGCTGCGAGCGGGAGCAGGCCTCTCAACCGTGGCGACGCCGAAATCAGCGCTGTCGACGGTCGCAGGATTCCATCCCGAATTGATGACCGAACCTCTGGCGGAGACAAAAGCAGGCACGATCGCGAAAAACGCGGCCGGCCGCCTGGACGAGCTCGCGCGAGCGAAGACTGTGCTCGCAGTTGGGCCGGGCATTTCGCGTCACGCGCAGACAGCCGAACTGGTACGAACTCTTGTGGAGAAGTGCCGAGTTCCGTTAGTTCTAGATGCAGATGGGTTGAATGCGTTTGAAGGGCGCGCTGGCGAATTGAACGGCAAAGATCGTGCCCTCGTGATTACTCCACATCCGGGAGAGATGGCGCGACTGGCCGGACTCACGATTGCGGAGGTTCAGAAAGATCGGCTGGGCGTGGCGTGCAAGTTCGCGAGTGAACATGATGTGATCGTTGTTCTCAAGGGACATCGCACTCTGGTCGTCAGGCCCGATGGCGAAGCCTGGGTCAATACCACGGGAAATCCCGGCATGTCCACCGGCGGCACCGGCGACATCCTCACCGGGATGGTTGCAGGAATGATTGCGCAGCATCCTAAGGATGCTTTGCTCGCTGTGCTGGCTGCTGTGCACCTGCATGGACTCGCTGGCGACGTGGCCTGCGAATCCATGGGCGAGCGTTCTTTGATCGCGACTGATCTGTTGCGAGGCTTGCCTGAAGCAATCCGCCGCACCCAGAAATCCGCCGCGGAGAAGCTGGTCAGTTGGACCGGCTAATACGATTTGTCTTGTCTGACTCCCTCGAAAGACTGGATTGGTCCCAAACCATCTGGCATTAGCAAGAAGTTATACGATGCGAGGCCGAATTGTCGCGTTTCGATTCTGTTCCCTCGTCCCTTAGGACATTATCCCAACAGTAAACATCCTGCAATCCGTTCAACTCACAAGGACTTGGTAACGTCCAATTGTCGCTCCCAGCGCGGAATCCGGACGAGGGGCTTCAGTAATCTGTTACGCAGCGCGGGATGGTGCGACAGTACATCTTGTTATGACCCACTTCCCCCAACCGCACCCTTCGCGGCGCGCGGCCCGGGTCCAGCTTGGCGAGTCCGTCCTGGCTGCGATCCGCTTAGAAGATGGCCGGCGCACAAAAGCAAAACTCCAAACCATTTCCGTGACCGGCGGGCTATTGCACCTGGCGCATTCGCTGGGGCAAGGCGATTTTGTTGAAGTTGCCTTCCAGACGCAATCCGGACCGGTGCACGGGATGGCTGAAATCCTGACGCCCACGCGAAAGACGACGGACGGCGTGCTTCAGCCGTTCCGCTTCGTGGCGCTCGAGGACGACGACCATCGCCGCCTGCGCACGTCGCTCGACCACGTGGTGGACCGGAGTTTGCTGGGCCTGAAGTCGAGCGTGTTCTCTACGCCACGAGGGGTGTAAGGCGCACTGTTGGCCGCGGCGGCGCGCCGAGCGCGCTCGCTATACTGGTAGTGGTATGTCTGCTACCGTGCGGCTAGAGCTGACCAGTCACTCCGTTGAAGAGACGATCGCCTTCGGGCGCACGCTGGCTGAATTGCTGACGCCGCCGAAGCTGGTTCTGTTGCGCGGCGATCTCGGCGCAGGCAAGACCACGCTGGTCAAGGGCATTGCTTCTGCCTTCGAGGCGGCCGCCGAGGAAGACGTCACCAGTCCCACCTTCACCCTGGTGCACGAGTATCGCGGGCCGCGGGCTAATCTCTTCCATATTGATCTCTATCGCGTGGATACGCAGCGCGAACTGGAGACGCTCGCACTGGATGATCTCCGCGAGCAGAACAGCATCCTGCTGGTTGAGTGGGGAGAGAAATTTCTGCGACTGCAGCGAGAACGCGATCTCGAGATATCCCTCGAGCGGAGCGGAGAAAACGAACGGCGGATCAGGATCGTCAGTTAGTGAGTCTAGCGTGCATGACAGGGACCGTTCGTGCACACGCCACCGGGGCGCTCCACTCCCGCACCATCGAGAACAAGATGGCGGCGGCGAACAGGACGAAGGTCAGACGATGAGCACCCATGAAGTGATCCTACAACATATCGCGATGCGCCGGGAAATCAGCCGCAGTCACAAGTTTTGCCGCTCAGGGCTTCGCGTGCCTCCCGCACTATGAGAGGAATAATTACCAAGGCAGCGATTGGGTCCGCCCATGCGACTCCAAACAATGCGCGCGCTGCCAGCCCGACCAGGGCAATGATTGAGAGATAAGCGCAAAGAAGAGATTCCGCTGCGTCCGCTCGCAGTGCGGCGCTGCCGGTCGCCGCGGACAAACGCCGCTTCTGTCGCGCCAGCCAGGGCATGATTGCCGCCGCGGCCAGCAGAATTGCAATTCCCGTATAGCTCGGCTTGGGCTCACTGTAGCCCAGCAGCGCGATCGCGGAAACTGCCGCCACATACGCCGCCAAAACGAGAAGGAGAATGCCCGCAATGCGGGCAGCACGCCGCTCGGCCGGTTCGTCTACGATGTGACTCCGAAAGCGCCCCAGCACGACGGTCGCAGAGAGAAGTTCGATCGCACTGTCTCCTCCAAACGCGAGTAGTGCCGGGCTTCTCGCTCGCCATGCAGACCACAGCGACACGGCAGCTTCCACGATCATCCATGCGATCGTGATTACCTGAATCCGTTGAATCCGCTGGATCGTACCTTGCGCGCTGATTTGCAGGTTCGAGGACATCCCCTCAAAACCCCATGATGTTATAGCCGCAATCAACGTAGATTACTTCGCCGGTAATGCCGGAGCTCGCGTCAGATGCGAGGAAAACTCCGGTTGATCCGACTTCTTCAATCTCTACCCGGCGACCCAGAGGAGCGCGCTCCTCGTGTCCTTTGAGCATCTCGCTGAAGCCCGCAATGCCGCGCGCAGCCAGGGTTTTGATCGGCCCGGCCGAAATGGCATTGACTCGAATCTTTTTCTTTCCCAGTTCGTACGCCAGGTACCGCACCGAGCATTCGAGTCCCGCCTTGGCCACCGCCATCACGTTGTAACGGGGAACGACTTTTTCCGAGGCATAGTAAGTCATCGTGATGATTGATCCGCCGTCTTCCATTAGGGACACGGCGGCGCGCGCAACCGCAATCAGCGAATAGACGCTGACATCCAGGGCGACCCGGAAGCCTTCCCGCGTCGTATTGACGAAGTCCCCTTTCAGCTCATCGGCGGGAGCATAGGCCACGGAATGCACCAGCGTATGCAGCTTGCCCTGACGCTCTTTCAAGGTCGCGAACAGCCGTTCGATGTCCTCGTCCTTCGACACGTCGCACATGTAGGCTTCGGCGCCGGGCAGCGACAGAATGAGATCCTTCGCCTCCTGCTCCAGGCGCTCATTCTGATAGGTGATGGCCAGCTTCATTCCGGCGGCGTGCAGCCCCTGCGCGATCGACCAGGCGATGGAACGTTTGTTCGCGACTCCGAAGACAACGCCGTTACGGCCCTGCAAGTCTGAAGACATGGAGTGCTCCTAGGAACGGAAAGAATAACAGCGGAGCGCGTGGATTTACCACAGAGGCACAGAGACACCAGGAAAAACATGATTTCCAATTTCCGGTCGCGAATTGTAAGGCGCGAATTGTAAGGCCGATAGATAAGCGCGACCTGCGCCTGAAAAAATATGCATCGGCGACGGCCCGAGCGGAAAACAGCCAAAGGCACTCCCGACCTGGGAGGATATGCACCACCGCGACCCATTCGGTGGATCAACCCGCTCGTGCCGAGTGCAATATCCTCCACAGCAAAATGATAAGAAGCAGATTGACGCATGGCGCAAGGATCGTATAACGCACTGGCACAGCTTTGTAGAAAACTACGACTGCAACGGACCCGGCTACAAACGCAAGCACGTTGAAGATCAACATCGCATTCCAAAGTTTGCGTGCATACCCTTCAAGCGCAGTCGTATTCTTCGTCGGTAATCCTAACCCTGAGCGCACCGCTAACAGCACGGGCGTTATGAGTGCGACAAGGAAACATAAGAATATTGCCCACCTTGCCGTCCCATGAAGTTGTTGCAACCTATCCGGCCCTATGATGACTATTAAAAGTGCGAGCGCGATTAATGGACCTAAGCGCATCATTCTTTTTTTCAGGTAATCTCGCATCGTGATCTCCTTTTACATTGCGCGGCCTATTCTACTGCCGTGGTCGTGGGAACGCGGCTGGCAGCCTCCACCGGAATGCTCGACGCGACGAATGCCATTCCATAGACACATGCCAGAATTGCGAAAGCAGCGACCAGGCTGACCTTGTGCGCAACCGCGCCTACACTGACCGCGAGCACAAGTTGCAGAAACGTGCCCGCAAAATAGAAAGTATTCTGGACCCGTCCCATTAGATGTGGCGGAACCATTTCCATCAGGCTGGTATTCATGGCCACGCCGCCGACTCCGCGCGCCGAGCCCATCAGGAAATAACAGCAAATCCCCAGCTGCAGCCAGCGCGAGACAGGAGCCGAAACCACACACACCGAGATCAACGCCATCGAAAAGGCGACCGACCGCCGGCCGCCCAGACGTGCGATAACCTGGGGAGCGTACAGGGCGCTCAAGAACGCGCCAGTGCCCCATCCGGCGTTCAGCCAGCCATAGCCGACCGCGCCCGCATGGAAGATACGCTCGCTCAAAGATGGTGTCACAACAACGCCGGTGATCATTGCGCCCAGGAACAGGGCCCAGCTGGCTCCGAGCAGGATGACCGCGCGATGGTCGCGCAGAAAGTGCAGACCTTCCTTCATCTCGCGCCAGAAGCGCTCGAGTTGAGTTTCGGCGGCTAAAAGATCAGCGCGAAGCTCGTCGGGGCGAAGCACCACGTGGCGACCCTTGCGCACCGCGAAATAGCACAAGAACGACACGACATAAGTCGAGACGTCAATCAGCAGCACGCCGCCGAGGCCGATGTGGTTGTACATGAAGCCGACAATCGATCCGGCAATCAGCCATCCGCCCTGCACACCGGCGAGAAGAAACGTGTTCGACTTTACGAATTCGCCCTCGGGTGTCAGCTCCTGAATCAGGGCAGTGATCGTCGGCCAGAACATCCAGAACCCCGCCGCGACCAGCGTGTTCATTAGGTAAAGTTGCCAGACCTGGACGCGATGTCGAAAGGCGAGAACGGCGACGGTCACGATGATTACGGCGCGAACGGCATCGAGCCACATCACCAGCCGCCGGCGATCCTCGCGGTCGATGATCACACCGGTGAAGGGCAGCATGAGCATCGCGGGAATGCTCTGCAGAACGGCAAAGGTGCCCAGCGCCATCTCGGAATGGGTGGCTTGGAGAATGTACCAGGCCACGGCGGCCGAGTTCATCCCGCTGCCCAGCATGGAAATTACGTTGGCTGCGAAAACGAACCGCAGCGAACGCTGACCGAGAATGGAACGCATCTGCTTACTTTAGCCGAAGTCGAGAATCGGGTGCAGACCAGATGCGAGATAGGTTTTGGTGGGAAGGAAGTGTGGCCTGATGAGCTTCCGGCGAACCGACTTCTGGTTAGAAATCAGATCTGGTAGTCGATGTCCTCGATGATCCTTTGCATGGAGGCGGAGAGTGGTTCGTGATCGGTCTCCGAGCCTTCCAGTCTCTGCACCCGCTCGCGTAGCTTGTTCACTTCCGTAGCGACTGCCGCCAGGGCTTCAGAGAGCGGGTCGTTGATCTGCTTGGGATCGGTAATTACGACGCGCCGGCCCTCGCGGAAGATGATGTGGCCCGGAACCCCCACCACTGTGGAATCGTCCGGCACATTTCGCAGCACCACAGAGCCCGCGCCAATGCGGCAGTTGCGGCCGACCGTGATGTTGCCGAGAACCTTCGCCCCTCCGCCAATCACCACGTTGTCCTCGATGGTGGGATGCCGCTTGCCGTGCTCCTTTCCGGTGCCTCCCAGGGTGACGCCCTGATACAAAGTGACGTCGTCGCCCACGATCGCGGTCTCGCCGATCACCACGCCGACGCCATGGTCGATGAAAAGGCGGCGGCCGATTTTCGCGCCGGGATGAATTTCAATTCCAGTGAGGAAGCGCGCAATCTGCGAGAACCATCTCCCTAGAAAAAGGAAGCCGTGATTCCACAGCCAGTGGTTGATGTGGTAGAACCACACCGCATGTAAGCCGGAATAGCACAAAAATACTTCCAGGCGGGACTTGGCCGCCGGGTCCCGCTCCAATACTGTGGCCACGTCTTCGCGAATTGAGGCCAGCAGATGAGGCATGGATCACACCGGAACAGCGACCGTCGGAATTTGCAGCGCCTGGCTGCGCAGTTCCTCAAAAAGAATAGTGCTCAAGTAACGCTCACCGAAAGAGGGCAGAACAACGACCACAAGCTTCCCCGCATTCTCGGGGCGACGAGCGACTTGTAAAGCGGCGACTACCGCTGCTCCTGAAGAAATGCCCACGAAAAGACCTTCTTCAAGGGGAAGCCGGCGCGCCATGCGGATCGCATCATCATTGCTAACGGTGATGATCTCGTCGATGAAGTCGGTGCGCAGAATTTTGGGAATGAATCCGGCTCCGATGCCCTGGATCTTGTGCGGGGACGGCTTGCCGCCCGAGAGCACAGGACTGTCGGCCGGTTCGACGGCAACGGCTTTGAATGACGGTTTCTTCGGCTTGATGTACTGGCAGACGCCGGTGATGGTGCCGCCGGTGCCGACTCCGGAGATAAGGATGTCGACGCGGCCGTCGGTGTCGTTCCAAATTTCGGGGCCGGTGGTTTCGAAGTGAATTTTAGGATTGGCGGGATTGTTGAATTGTTGCAGGATGAAACTGTTCGGAGTGTTAGCCTGGATCTCCTCGGCCTTCGCGATGGCGGCTTTCATGCCTTTTGGCCCCGGCGTCAATATGATTTCAGCGCCAAACGCAAGCAGCAGTACTCGACGCTCCAAACTCATCGTCTCCGGCATGGTGAGAATGAGCTTGTAGCCTTTGACGGCAGCGACGAACGCGAGGCCGATGCCAGTATTGCCGCTGGTGGGTTCAATCAACACTGTCTTACCGGGCTGGATCTTTCCCGCGCGTTCCGCCTCGCTGATCATGCTTATGCCAATGCGGTCTTTCACGCTGGCCAATGGGTTCATGCTCTCCATTTTGGCCACTACTTCGGCAACACAACCTTGTGTGACTTTGTTGAGCCGTACCAGCGGGGTGTGACCGATCAATTCGGTTACGTCTTTGGCGATCTTCATACGTGTGTCTTTCTCATGGGAGCCTCAAGAAAGCTAGTGGTTTTGGGAAGGGCACGGCTTCAGCCGTGCCGCTAGAGCCCGCAAAAAACCGTGGGCTTTAGCCCTGAGGACTTCTAGTTTCTGGCCACCGAACCCATTAACTCCAGTGAGTTGCTAGAGTATCAGAGAGCGGTTCCCGGCCACAATCGCGGGTTGCATCGGAAGCGTTGCAGGCCCATCCTCTCTTTTAGCGCGGATGTTAAATACAGTCGCCGTAGATACGTTTTTACAGTGATCGTCGTATTGGCTTCGGATTGTGATCGGATGAAGACTAACTCTAATCAAATTCTTATAAGGAGCCAACGCCATGCCCGAACGTGAAACTTTAGAGCGAGCCCACGAGGATGCCCGTGAAGGTAAATCTCCTTCTACGCAGGCGGGAGAATTTGTCCGCGAAGAAATACATCACATCCGCGAAGGGAAGCACGGCGCCGCGTCCACCAAGCAGGCCATTGCCATCGGGCTGTCCAAGGCACGACGCGCAGGAGTGAAGCTCCCCGCTAAGGGATCCGCCAGTACGCGGAAGAAAGCGCAGCAAGATGCCCGCGCCTCGCAGTCGAACCGGAAGCCTTCGGCGAAGCGTTCGCGAGCGACTGAAGCAGCGCTGAAGAAAGAGCCTCGTTCAGCCGCCAGCCGCAGCTCTCTGTCCCGGCAGGCCAAAAGCGTTGCTGCGAGCCGTGGCAAGCGTGCCCGCAGCCAGTCAGCCAGGAAAGCCGCGCAAACAAGAGCGCGCAGAGCCGCCTGATCAGAGGAGCTAACCAGCGGTCGGAATGATCGTGGGTGCGAGATTAGCCAGCCATCTCCGCCAATTTGGATGGGCTGAATGCTGAGTGCTGAATGCCAGCTACTGATCGTCCTTCTTCTCCGGTTCCTTAGGCAGTGGTTTCTCCAGCGGTTTGCGCGGCAGCATCTGCTCGCGCATCGCGGCGTCATACACAAAGCTGGCCACGATAACGGCCATCTGCTTCAGATCGTCCGGCTGCAGCCGGTCGTAGACATCCATGTTCGAGTGATGGGTTCGCGTCTCGTACTCGATCGGATCCTGTATGAACTGAAATCCCGGAATGCCCGCGGCGTCGAATGAGAGATGATCGGTGCCGCCTGTATTCCGCATGGTGATCGCAGTCATCCCCAGATCTTTGAACGGACGCATCCATGCCTCAAAGATCGGCGCCACGGCAGCGTTTTCCTGCAGATAGATTCCGCGAATTTTTCCTGTCCCGTTGTCCACGTTGAAATAGGCGGATATCTTCGCCTGCTCCGGCTTCACCGAGACTGGGCCGGCCTCGCGCCGCAACAGAGTTGGCATACCCTTCATCGCCGGATCGTCCATTGGAGGGCGCGCTCCGAAATGCTGCTGCACATAGCTCTGTGAGCCCAGCAGGCCTTGCTCTTCGCCGCTCCACAGGCCAATGCGAACCGTGCGCCGCGGCTTGATTTCGAGCGCCTTCAGAATGCGCACCGCTTCCATCATGACCACCGTCCCGGCGCCGTTGTCGGTCGCGCCCGTCCCGGTGTGCCACGAGTCCAGATGCGCTCCCAGCATGACCACTTCGTCCTTCTTGTCGGTGCCTGGAATCTCGGCGATGGTGTCGTACTGCATGGGATCGTCATCGTAGAAAGTATTCGTAACGTTTAGTTCGAGCGTTACGTCTTTCTTCTGCTGCAGCAGCCGGGCAATCCTCGTCCAATGTTCCACAGCCATGGTAAGTTGGGGAATAGCCGTGGTCTCGCCCGTCTTGTACGATCCGCCGGATTGCACAAATACGGTGCCGCCTCCTGATGTCGCGCGGCTGTGATCAATTACGGCCAGAACTTTCTCGTCGGCGAAGAACTGGTTCATGTCCTTGACGAACTGCTGGCGTTTTACGTAGTCAGCCCGGAAATTCTGATGCTCGCTGGGAATCTGGTACTCCGCCACCTTGTTCAGATCTTCCTCGCTAAGCCGTTTGTATGGAGCTTCGCTGATGGGTTTGACTTCGGCGTCAGGTCCGAAGATCAGAATCATTCCCGCCAGCTTACCCTTGTATTTGTCGAAATCTTTTCTGTCTTCAATGTTTACGCGCATGCACTTTCCCTGCACCACGCCATTCGTCCCCGGTGTCCACGCTTTCGCGTACGCGAGCAACGCCGCCACGTCAGGGGAAGTCATGCGTACGCTGACGTACTGATTCTCCCAGCCACGGCCGAAAGGTCCCCACGCTTCCAGATGCGCGTTCGCCAGGCCCATGGCCGCGAGTTGGTCCCGTGTCCACTCATTGGCGCGCTTCATGTTGGGCGACCCAGTCAGCCGCTCGCCGATCGAGTCCATCAGCCCGGAGGCGAGCTCCATAACCTTAGAGTCGCGGAAGCCTTCGTATCGAATGCGGCTGATGGTTTCCAAGTCAAGTTTTTCCTGCGACCACAAGAGCGGGATGAACAACAGAACCAAAAGGACAAGGCGCAGCAGCCGTTTCATGAAGAGAGCTCCTGAGGAAAGTTCAAAGCGGGGATTATACCGCCAGAATTCGAGCCTAAACGCAAAGCAGATTGTAAAGTTATTTCGAGAACGTCGACTGGATCACTCTTTCTTGGCAGCGTCCTCATGCGCCGGGGGCGCGCTATTCTCTCCGATCTTTTCGTCCCCCGAAACCTTCTCGTCTTTTTCGTCGCCGTTCTTGATGATGTATTGCACGATCACCGATATTCGCCGGTTCGACGGATCGAGCGGATTCTCCGGTTTGCGCAGACGCTGATCGGCAAATCCGCGGACCTGCGTCACCTGGTCCCCACGTATTCCGCTGGTCTGCATCAGCCGCCGCGCAGCGTTGGCGCGATCGGCGGAAAGCTCCCAGTTCCCGTAGGTTCCTGATCCCGCGTAGGGCTTGGAATCGGTGTGCCCCTCGATGGAGAGCTTGTTCGGCAGTTTCCCCAATTCTTCCGCCAGCTTGCTGAGCAGTTCGCTGCCATCACGATTTAACTTTGAGCTGCCGCTGTCAAAGAATGTGCCCGTCGCCGTTTCCATCAGTTCGATTCGCAGTCCCTCGGCGGTGACTGTCATTTCGATCTGGTTCTTCAGTTTGTCGAAGTCATTCATCTGCCGGATGGTTTGCTGCAGTTGCTCTTTCAGCTTCGGCATGTTGTCGCGCGTGAGCACGAAGTTCTCTCCCGAGCCCGACACCGTCGTCCCAATTTTCTTGCCTGATCCGGTGGGATCCTTAAAGTATCCCGCCACAGCTTCCTGGACTTGCTTGCTGGTATTAAGCAGCCACAGGACGATGAACAGCGCCATCATGGCGGTGACGAAATCGGCATACGCGACCTTCCACGCGCCGCCGTGATGGCCGCCGTGCCCGCCCTTCTTCTTTACGATAATGATCGGCCGGGTCTTGTCCATGATGGTTTCAGCTTGAGGAGGGCTCCGCGGGCGCAGCCTCCGCCGGCGCCTCGGCCGCTGCAGGCGCGGCCTCGCCCTCCGGCAATTTATTGCGGCAGGTTGCTTCCAGTTCCTGGAACGTGGGACGCACATGCCCCGGAATCGCTCGCCGCGCCACTTCTACCGCCATAATCGGCGCCGTACCTTTGAGAAACGAGATCATCAGCACGCGTAACACGTAGTAAAACGCGTGTTCCTCTTCAGCCGCCTTCGCCATGTTCTGGGCCACGGGTCCTACCAGCCCGTAGCAGAACAGGATGCCCAGGAATGTTCCCACCAGTGCCGCCGCCACCTTGTGTCCGATTTCTTCCGGCGGACCACCCAGCGCGCCCATCGTAATCACCACGCCCAGCACCGCGGCCACAATGCCCAGGCCCGGCAGCGAGTCCGCCATCGTGGCCAGCGCGGTCGTCGGCTGAGTGCTGTCGTTGTGGTGAACCTCCATATCCAGGTCCAGCGTTTGATCGAGATCGAACGCATCCACGCCCGTAATTGCCATGCGCAGAGAGTCGCACACGAACGCCCGCAAATGATGATCTTTTAGAAACTCCGGCCGCTTCGTGAAGATGGGACTCTTTTCCGGGTCTTCCACGTCGTTCTCCAGTGCCATCAACCCGTCCTTGCGCGCCTTGTTGAGCAGGTCGTACATCATCTTCATGGTGTCGAGGTATCTTTGCTTAGAATACTTTGAGCCCCCAAAGACGCCACCAATTCCGGCCGCAATTTTCTTGAGAATGTGCAGCGGATTGGCCACCAGAACCGTGCCTGCCCCAGCGCCTCCGATAATGAGCAACTCCGCCGGTTGCATCAGCACGCGGATGTTCCCGTGCTCCATCAGGTAGCCGCCCACCACCGCGCCGAAGACTATGATGATTCCAATAATCGCGAACATAAATGCCTAGCCGTTTGTCGGCTTCTCTCGGTTGCAGGCCGCAGCCGTCACAACCGGCTCCTCCCCCGCAGTTTCGTGGAACGGCTGTTCGATCCGCCGCAGCAGCGAGTCCAGATCTTCGCCGGGTTGGGGAATGATGTTGATCACCGTCACCGCCAGATGCAGCTCTTCTCCCCACCATTCAATTCCACCGCTGGCGACGATCCGGCCGATCCGATCGCCGATAGCTTGCAGAGAGGTCGACCGGCAACCGATCAAAACTGCCAGTAACTGATCTTTCGCCCAGCGGCCGACGTAATCGGTGGGACGCAGACTGTTTACGATGGTTTGCGCGGCAACGCGCAGAATCGAATTCTCCGCTTCGGGTCCGTAATTCGCCCGAAAGTGATCCATGCCACCGAGCTGGACGCACAACACCCCAAAAGGAATGTTGGTCTCGGTGAACGTGGCCAGAGCTTCCCGTACACGAGATCGCATCACCGCGTGATTCGACACGCCCGTCGCTGGATCCAGAAAGCCCGCACTCACCCCTGAGGTACGCCGGTCAGGATTCGGTACCCGTCCCTCGAAGCACTGGACAGTCCCAATCACCGAGCCACGGTTATCACGCAGCGGTAGGACCCATAAGTGAACGAACAGGCGATGTCCCGCTTTGTGGTGCAGGTAACCCGTGGCCTCCACCGGTTTGGCATCGTGCAGAACCGTAGTCAGCGCGCAGCGCTCTCCGCACAGGGCGCAACTGATGCCGTTGCAATGGCGCAGAATATTGTCTTTGCAGGAATGCCCCACCACTTCATGCCGCAGGTAGCCCGTGATGGACTCGGCGCCCTCGTTCCAAAAAACAATTTTTCTTTCCCGGTCGGCCACGCACAGGCCGGTCTTCAGCGACTCCAAAATCGTCTGGTAAATTTCGGGGTCGTGGAATCCGGGCATAGCGCTCCTGACGAAATCCCTGCTTTCTCTTTCATCGGCAAAATTTGCGATGTGCTTCAAACTCGGCTTCCCGCGCCCCATTCCGAGCCGATGGCCGGGCAAGTTAATAAGTCCTAAGCTTTGAATAGGTTAGATGGCTGGCACTTTGGAGGAAGCAATTGGCACGGAAGTGCCATTTGCAGAAGTCTGCAATGCGTTTAACTTCACAGGTGAGCAGTTCTGGGGGAGGGCTGCCCGGGCGTCCTGGACTTGAAAAAGTTCAGGGCGCTCGTTATTTTTGCGCCCATTTGGGACGACCCGGCGCGCTTATTGGGATCGGCAGTTCTAGCGTCGGAAGTGTTTATGGTTTGTCATCCCTCGCTTCGCTCGGGATGACAGAGTTGAGTCGCTGCTAACCTGGCATTCCTTCGCCACACGCGCGCTGATGCAAATCAGCGGCCCCGTGCCAGCAGCAAACAGCCTCCGATCAGCGAAAAGATTCCAACTACCCCAGCCACCGCCATGCCTGCCCAGAAGAAAGAACTCGCCACATCCTGGTGCGCCGAGTGTGAATAAAAGTGGTGCACTGCGTGGGCCAGATGCAGTGTAACGAGCAGCACCGCAAGTCCACTCAAAATGTTCAGGATTCGCATCGTCGCCTCCTACCCACAATTTTGCCCCCGAGTCGTGGAGCCCCGGACGCCCTCGTCCGGGGGACATCCCAACTCCTTCCACAACGGGCCACCCCGGCGGACGAGGGCGTCCGCCCCTCCACGGGTACGAGGGTGTCCGCTTCTCCATGGATTCGAGAGTCGCGGCGGACTTTCATTTGCGAAGTGGCGGCCGGCTTATCTTCCGTAACGCCCCATCCACTCCGCCTGCGCCAGAATGTGACCCTTCATCGCTGCCTCCAACTCGCGCTTGCCCGATTTTTCTTTCAGCGACAGCTTCGCATCCAGCGCGAATAGCTTGAAGTAGTAGCGATGCGGCTTGCCCGGTGGGGGACACGGGCCGTTGTATCCAACCTTGGGGAAATCATTCAGCCCCTGCTGCGAGCCATTGGGAAGCTGCGCCACTTTGCTCACTCCCTCTGGCAGACTTCGCGACTCCGGCGGCAGGTTCCACAGCACCCAGTGATTCCAGTTGCCGACGGGAGCGTCCGGGTCATCAGCCAGAAGTGCGAAGCTCTTCGTTCCCGCCGGCGCTTCGTTCCACGACAGCTGGGGAGAAACATCCTCTGCATCGCAAGTAAACTTCTTTGGTATCTCGCCACCGTTGGCGAAACTCTTGCTGGAGATAGTCAGGGCCACGTTGTTTTCTCCATTTCTCGACGAAGAGGCGGCCGAGGTTGGGCTGCCTGAGAGCGCGCCCACAGCGATGGATAAAAAGACAAGCAGTGCTTGGCGGCGAAAAGAAGAATGCATGGCGGAAGAACGCCTGGCGGATTGTCGCGGCTGGAACTGCACGAAATCCTCCGGCAGAGGATACCAGAAGATCAGTTCGTGGAGATTGTGAAGTTGACCGTGATGTCGGCCTGGGTCTCAACCGCCTCGCTTCCAACATAATGCGGCTTGAAGCGCCATTGTCGAACCGCATCCTGGGCGGCGCTGGCGAGAATGGCCGGTCCACTGACCACGTGCAGATCCTGAATCGTTCCTTCTTTGCTGATCAGCGCCCGCAGAATCACCGATCCCTGCACCTTCATCTGCCGCGCCAGCAAGGGATATCCCGGCTTTACCGGATGCGTGACCACTTGCGTTGTATCCGCCGACATCTGCACTCGTTCTACAGCGTTGCTGGTCACGTTCGCAGCATTCTGCGTGGCGCCGACGGCGTCAGTTATGGGTTCCGCGGGCGCGCCCGGCTGCAACTCAACATGCACGGAGTTCGAGCCCGGGCGAACCGTGCGGTGAGTGTCGCCGGCCACGACTTCGACCTCGAGCGGCGGCAGCACAGTCCGATTTACCGCTGCCGGCTGCGCTGGAGTTTCCGGAGCTGGAGTTGCCGGTGTGGTCGACTCTGGCTTAGCAGCCGCGGCGCTGCGATGTTTCGGCTTCGTCGGCGGTGTATTGGTTTTCGCCTCATTACTTTTCTCGTCCAGGGGCGCGGCCTGCGCGGGCGCATCGCTGGTGGGCGCAGAGGCGATGGGAGCTCTCTGCACTGGCTGCTCTGACTCAGCCTCCTGCGTGTCGGGAAACCAGAAATCACGATTGCGATAGAGCACAAAGCCCAGCGCGACCAGCAAGACTGCCAAGGCAATAACCATCATCCGCCGCTGCCGCGGATCGTAGGACACGCGCGGCGGGGCAGCCGGCGCCAGGGCCCGCTCTTTTTTGGGGACTAACGTCTGAGGTTCTAACATCGACACAACCTGCCACATAGTATGCCTTGAAAGCTTCGGGAAGGCCAGCAAAAGCATGTCCATATGGCACGCTTGTGCTATGCCGTGACCGGGATCGCTGTAAAGTGTTGATTCTTCGTGAGGCGGCTTTGTATTATATCTTAAAGATATACACAGGCTGTCTTCAAGTCGCTGAATCTAAAAGGGCACTTTTCAAGCCGGGAGTTAAATCGATTTACCTGGCCCGTGCTGCGACCGTCCAAGCGAAGAGTCCCCACGGGGATGGCTTGCGTCCTTCCTCGCGTTCCACGGGGCTGGAAACGCTCCTGCGTGGCTTCCTGGTTAACGATGGGGACGAAGGTTGAGCTCAGCGGAAACGGGAAAAAGCATTGCTGGGAGCACTACTGCTTTCGGCTATTAGGCAGACAGACGCGAGGAGTTTACCCTCGGGTAGACATGGGATGAGCGGTACGCCAGGATGTTACAAGGTATCGTACGCGTTTTGTCATTCCGAGCGCAGCGAGGAATCTGCTATTTGCTCGTGGCGGGGAAAAGCAGGTCCCTCGCTTCGCGTCGGGATGACAATTTCACTTGGGATAAGAACTTCGCGTCGGGATGACAATTTCACTTGGGATAAGAACTTCGCGTCGGGATGACAATTTCAGTTGGGACGAGAACTTCGCCCGGGCGACAAGCCGTCTCGCAGCAGGGGCAGATGGACAAGCCGTCCTTAGCAGGACAACTGATCGCGGGAGAGCTTCAGGCCATTCAGGTTTCCGAGGGCGGTGACGGCTACTGATTCCGTCTTGAAGAATTCGTTGGCCAGGCTCTGCAGATCTTCGGCAGTCACGCCTTCAATCTTTTCGATCAGTTCATCCAGATCGTAGAAGCGATCGAAATACATCTCTTGTCGGGCCAGGTTCGACATGCGCGCGGTGCTTGATTCGAGCGAGAGCATCAGGCTGCCCTTGAGCTGGGCCTTGGAGCGGCGCAGTTCTTCATCGGTCACCGGCTCAGCCTTCAGCTTGCGGAATTCGCTCACCACCGATTGCACGACCTTGGCCGCCGATTGCAGCGAGGTGCCGGCATAGACGGCCATGCATCCGGTGTCGCGGTAAGGGTTCAAGTCGCTGTAGATGGAATAGGCCAGGCCCTGGCGCTCGCGGATGTTCTGGAACAGGCGCGAACTCATCCCGCCGCCGAGCAGCGTGTTCAAAATGTAGCCGGCATGGCGTTGTTCATGCGCAATGGGATAGCAGGGCACGCCGATGCAGAGCTGCACCTGCTCGAGCGACTTCTTGTTGCGCAGAATAATGCGCGAGACCGTCTTGGGCGTGGCCGAGTGGAATCCATTTTTCGACGGCTTCATGTGCTCGAAGTGCTTGGTCACGAGATCGACAAAGGGTTCATGTTCAAGGTGGCCGGCGGCGGAGACGATGATGTTGCCGGGAGCAAAGCGATGGGCATAGGCATCGAGCACGGGCTGGCGCTCAAAGCGCTTCACGGTTTCCTTCGTGCCCAGAATCGGCTTGCCCAGCGGATGATCCTTCCAGAAATTTTGCGTGAAGATTTCGTGGACGAGGTAATCCGGGTTGTCCTCATCCATCTTGATCTCTTCGATGATGACGCCGCGTTCGCGCGCGATGTCGGCGGCATCAAACACAGGATGCAGCACCAGGTCGCTGAGGATCTCAAGCGCGATCGGGAGGTGCTCGTCGAGCACCTTGACGTTGAAGCAGATGCATTCTTTGGCGGTGAAGGCGTCCATGTTGCCGCCGATGGAATCGACCTGGCGCGCAATTTCTTCCGCGCTGCGGTGTTTGGTGCCTTTGAAGACCATGTGCTCGATGAAGTGGGAGATGCCGTTCCAGTGAGGATCCTCATCGCGCGAACCGGTCTGCAGCCAGATTCCGATCGAGGCCGAGCGGATGTGTTGCATCTGCTCCGTGATCACGGTTAGACCGTGGGGGAGTACTTGACGACGAATATTGCGCACTTCCTGGGCCATGATGGATTATCAATAAAGCAGGCTGCATACCCACAGAACCCTGGAACCAGCCTGCTGGAGAGACTTTACTATTCTGACATAGGGCAAAGAGCTGTGCGAGAATAGTTTAGTCATTTTGAATCAGTAGGTTACGTCGTGATTGTGGCGAAGCTCTGCTTATGTGGAGCGGGCACTCTTGCCCGCTGGCCTTATCGATGCTGCCGGCAAGCGGGCAAGAGTGCCCGCTCCACATAATCAATTTATGGAACAGCCTTCTCAAGTTTCTCTGCTCGGTCTGGATCGCGACGGCTTTGCCGCGCTGGTCGATAAGGCGGGGGAGCCTGCTTACCGGGCGCAGCAGCTTATGGAAGCGGTGTACCGGCAGCGGGTCGAATCGATCGCGGAGATTTCGACTCTGCCTCAGCAGTTTCGCCAGGCACTGCTTGACCAGGGAATTGCGATAGGCCTTCCGCAGTTGCAGCAGAAGTTTGTTTCGCAGGATGGCACAGTGCGTTATCTCATCGGTCTCGCAGACGGGCAGAGTGTAGAGACGGTGTGGATGCCCGAGGGCGATGGCGGCGAGACGGGAGACGGTACAGAGGCAGGCGATGCGCCGGTGAACCGGGCGCACGAGTGGGATCGGGCGACCATCTGCCTGTCAAGCCAGGTGGGCTGTGCGGTGGATTGCCAATTTTGCCTGACAGCGCTGCTGGGTTTGAAACGCAATCTTACCGCCGGGGAAATTGTGGGCCAGGTTTGCGCGGTGCTGAACGATCGCAAGGTGTCGCCCGGGCGAGACAGGATCAATCTCGTGTTCATGGGGATGGGAGAGCCATTCCTGAACTACGAGAACTTCATGAAGGCGGTGCGCTTGCTGGTGGAAGAAGTGGGCATCGCGGAATCACGCATGACGGTATCGACGGCGGGGATCGTGTCGCGCATCCACGACTTCGGACTGGAGGTGGTTCGGCCCAAGCTGGCGATTTCGCTGAATGCATCAAACGATGAGCTTCGCAGCCAACTCATGCCGCTGAACAAGAAGTGGAACCTGGAGCAACTGATGGCTGCGGCGCGCGATTTTCCGCTGCGCAATCGAGAGCGGCTGACGTTTGAATACGTGCTGCTGCGCGACGTGAATGACACGCCGAAGAACGCCGACGAGGTGGTTGAGTTGTTGCGAGGGCTGCGAGCGAAAGTGAATCTGATCGCGCTCAATCCCGGGCCGGGCATTGATTTTGCGACGCCTGAAGATGAGGCGGTTGCTGGGTTTCAGAAGATCTTGATGAAGGCAGGAATTCCCGCGTTTGTCCGGCGGCCTCGGGGACGAGACATCTACGCAGCCTGCGGACAGCTCAAGCGTACGGTTGAGATTGCCACAGCGCCGGCGATCCAGCCTCAGTAACTGCCGGAGCGGTAATGCCGTGCTCCATGACCGGCAATTCCACGCAAATTGCGGTACCACGGCTGGGCACACTCTGGCAAACGATGCGCCCCAGATGCTCCTGCACGATTCCATGGCAGGCACTCAAACCCAGAATCGTGCCCTCGTCCGTCGCAAGGGTCTCGCTGCCGAGGGCGTTCTCAGTGCCCGGGGATACTCGCAGAATTACCAATCCGTCGTGGGAATGACTGCTGATGGTCAGGGTTCGCGCGCCATTCTCATCGAGCGCGTACAACGCACCACTAACCACCTGAAGGCAGACCTGCAGCAACTGGTTGGAGTCGCCCAGGACCTTCGGAAGGCTGCCGTCGAGTTCAGTGCGCACCTCGACTTTGTAGGCTTGCCAATGGGGCTGCGTGAGCTTGACCGCGGTCCGCACCAACGTGTTCAGGTCGACCGGAATTTTTGATGCGGGCGTCTTGCGGGCGAAGCTGAGCAGGCTGGCCACCAGCGACTTTGTGCGCCGAACGTTCAGACCGATGCGGGCAGCGAGCGAGTGCTGTTCGGGGCTGAGGTCGGTACCCAGGAGCAGGTCGGAATAGCCGAGCATGGCGGTAATCGGATTGTTCAACTCATGCGCGGCCCCGCCGACGAGTTGGCCAATGGAGGCCAGTTTTTCCGACTGGAGAACTTGCGCCTGCAGGTGCACCAGGTTCTCCACCGAAGCTTCGGAATGGTGTAGCAGGCGGATCAACTCGCGGTCCAGCAGACGCTGGCGCAGGAATACCATGACGCCCATGACGAGAGCGGCGCCGAGGGTGAGCACGAGGCGGAAGGAACGAACGCGCGCCGGGACATTCATGTCGGCCAGTGTCCAGGTCGCGAACAAGGGAAGAGAAAACACCGCAATCATGCCGCCGCGGGCGACCCACACGCCGTAGGCAGGGAATGCCTTTACGGTCTGGGATTGAGGTTCAGCGACCGAGGTCCACAGAGCGAGCAGCGCGATCCAGGCCATGGAAACGGCGAGGGGAATGTCGTAGAAGCTGCCACTGTAATAAACGTTGCGCGCGATGGCCCAGTTGGCCAAATAAGAACTGGCGCTGTAGACCAGGCTGGCGGCAAACAGGTTCGCGTAAAAAATTTTCCACGGGCCCCGGCTGTACACCCAGCAGGCGACCAGCGCGATGAGGAAGACAAGCTTCTCGGCCAGGTAGACCGCGTTGAGATTATGCGAGTAGGCTGCTTCGTCGGGCACGGCGTATTGCCACGACATTACGAGGAGCACGTAGACATAGACCCACCAGACCAGCAGGAGCGCGAAATCCAGGTGACCGAGGCGGGCGGCGTATTCATCGCGCGGAACGTGGGGGCGCAGCGCCAGCGCAGCGATCAGCGGGACGATGTGCAGGAAAAGAACGATGTCACCCCAGAAGAGCGAAGGCACGTCAGTGTGCAACCAGACTTCAAAGTAAGTCCAGAGCAGCTGGGAGAAGAACCAGAATCCGGTGCCGAGGGTGATCAGTCTCCAGAACAGGCGCATACGGCCCTGGGCGCGTAAGGCGTGCGGCACGAAGAAGACAGTGCCCGCGAGCAGCAAAAGGCACTGGATCACATCGCTGAGCGCTGTGAGGCGGAAGGATTGGGGCAGAATGAGCGCGGCGAGGGCCAATAAGGCCAGGCACGCGCCGACGCCGGCTGACCAGAATTTGGAGCGCAAGATCAAGACAGTCCCCCGTGGGACATTTTAGTGGGGAGATCGAGGGAATCGTGGTTACCGTAGTAACCTCAAAATCCGTTGATCGTCTTAGCGTTTGATCCTAAACCGTAGATGTCGCCACCATTTTGTCCGGGACGTTCGCTCGCTGCCCCCGGCGGGCATGGGCAGCCTAGAACACGGAAGTAACTTGACCGCTCTAATCATAGACAGATAATCGTTGAATCGGTGTTTTGGAGGATGGTTTGGACGAGAGAAAACTGTTGGCAGACTGGGCATCCGCCAAACGGCTAGTGTGGATGGCCCTATACCTTGCATCGGGCCTGGTGTTGCCCTGGATCTTGACTCGTGTCTGGGCATACAAGCATGGCAGCAAGGTACGACCCAATAGCAAGCAACTCTTTCAGCGCGGAGAACTGGGCCTCATGGCCTTGGTTATGGCTGTTTCGGTGATTTGGGACCTCCAAACATCCCAGTACTCGGCCGCGAGCATAGCAGTGGGTTCTATTTTTCTGACCGTGGGCGGAATCATGGCGGCGGCGGTGTGGATCGAGTCGCATTGTCGTCAGCTCTCCGGCATACCAGACAACCCAACAAGAGCGTGGCGCGACTCATTCAGTTTGGCATTCTTCGTATTCAGCGTGGCGACCGGCGCCGAAGTTCTGTTGGACAGATTCACCAAGGTGATACATCCATGAGCGCTCCAGCCCCAGCATTAGCGGCAACGCCAGATCGCGCGCTTAAGATTCGGCTCGCGGACGTAGCCGTCGCGGGCGGGTGCGTGTCTCTCTTATTCTCTCTCCTGCTCGTAGGTTTTCCAGATTACTTCCCGCGAATGATCTTAGAGAGCTGGTCGAACGGCCATCTCATCGCCGGCCTGTTGCTGTTTGCCGTTTTGTTCAACTGCGCGCTATATGTCGGAATTGCGCGTATGCGGTCCGCAACCACCACCGCCGTGGGTTATCTGGCGATAGGATCAGGAACGGCGGCGACCGCGTTGACGTTCAGCTGGATTGTTCCGGTTGCCTCTCTGGTCGAGCAACAGAACTTGACTCGAGTTCGCGCCCGGGAGGAGGTTCTTTTCCTCGTCTACTTCGCCGTAGTCGCGGCGATCTTTGTCCCCTTCTTGATCATCCGCCTTACCCAAGAGTTTAAGAAAAAGCAAAGATGATCTCCACGCAGGTACTTGCAGGGACCGTCACAGGATTAGTGTTGAAATATCATTGAACTCCTAACCATAGGCTTACAAGGGTAAACGCCTGATAACAGAGGTTACGACGCAAACACTTCGGGGTTGTAGATAAGGGAAGCCCCGCATTTCTGCGGGGCTTGGTTGATGGCAGGAAGCAATCTCATTTTCCAGTGCCCGTTAGATTCAACGTCTGCGGGCTGTTGGCGGCGTCGTCATTCACGCTCAATTGCCCCGTCCGCTTTCCCGTCGCGGTCGGAGTGAAGGTTACACTGACCGTGCACTTGCCTTTGGCAGCCAAGCTCGTCGTGCACGTCGTCGACGACACGGCGAAATCTCCGGTCGTTGAAATCACGAGGTTTTTCAGGGTTACGCTCTGATTATTGGTCAGGGTAAATATTCTTGGAGCGCTCGTCGTGCCCACCGCCTGCGAATTGAAAATGGATTTGGCCGGGGTCACCGTCGCTGGCTCGACACCGAAACCCGACAGCGCCACGGTCTGTGGGCTATTGGAAGCGTTGTCGCTGAAAGTGAGTGTCCCTGTTAGCTTCCCCAACGCTGTGGGCGTGAAGGTAACGCTCACCTTGCATCTGTCGCCCGCGGCCAGCGTGGCTCCGCACGTTGTCGAGGAAACCGCGAAATTACTGCTTGCGTTAATGCCGGTGATGTTGAGCGTCCCCCCGCCAATGTTGGTCAGCGTCGCCGTCTGGGCGGCGCTGACCTCGTCGAGGGCTTGATTACCGAAACCTAACGACGTAGTCGACAGCCTGACCTGCGGGAAGACCGACAGCTCGAAGATCGAGCCCGACTGCCCGCCCTGCGCGGTTGTCCCGTAGAAGTTCCCGTCGGCGGCCTGTAACAGCGTGCCCGCCCCGACGATCCTTAGGAAGCTGTGCAGCGTGGTCAGCACGCGCGCTGGTGTTATTTTGAAAATCGTGCCGCAATCATCATAAGGATTACATTTGCCGGCCTCTCCAAAAGTTGTCCCGTAGAAGTTCCCGTCGGTGGCTTGTATCAGCCCGGCGAACGGAACGGCGCCGTCAGTCGAGTTGAAGTTGTAGAACGTGGTCAGCGTGCCAGTTGGGGAGATTTGAAACACCGTACCACAACCCGAGGAACAGTTGCTGCTGCCCCCGCCATACTGGGTTGTCCCATAGAAGTTTCCGTCGGCGCCCTCCACCAACCCAGCTACCGGGGCTTGGCCATCCGTTTGGTCGAAGCTGTGCAGCGTGGTCAGCGTGCCAGATGGGGAGATTTGAAACACCGTACCACAACCCGAGGAACAGTTGCTGCTGCCCCCGCCATACTGGGTTATCCCATAGAAGTTGCCGTCGGTGCCTTGCACCAGCCCGGAGGGAAACGGGCGGACGTTGTCAGTCGAGTTGAAGCTGTAGAGCGTGGTCAGCGCGCCAGCCGGTGTCACTTTGAAAACCGTGCCAAAGCCGTAGGCCCCGCCTCCAAAAGTTGTCCCGTAGAAGTTCCCATCGGTGCCTTGCACCAGCCCGGAGGGGAACACGACGTTGTCAGTCGAGTAGAAGGTGTAGAGCGTGGTCAGCGTGCCAGCTGGTGTCATTTTGAAAACCGTGCCATCGCCGTAGGCCCCGCCTACACCAGTTGTCCCGTAGAAGTTGCCATCGGTGCCTTGCGCTAGGGCGGCGAGGGGGTAGCCGGCGAGGGGGCCGCCGCCGTCGGTCAGGTCAAAATCGTGCAGCGTGGTCAGCACGCGCCCTGGTGTTATTTTGAAAACCGTGCCATCGTCGTAGGCTCCGCCTGCAGCGGTTGTCCCGTAGAAGTTCCCGTCGGCGGCTTGGATCACTGCAGAGGGGCCGGAGCCGTCGGTCACGTCAAAATCGTGCAGGGTCCTAAAGATCTGTGCAGGCGAGCCAACCGCCGTTGCCACACAAACCACAAAGATGATACATACCGTTTTCAGCAAGCCAAATTTCTCCATCCTGCTCCCCTTTCGGCTTGGCATAGGCACGCGGGTCAATAGTCCATAAGTTCGAAAGTTTGTCATTGGGGAATCCTCCGACGTGCGTGATTCACGATTCGTCGTTGCACGGTAACCCACGAGAGAAAACAGACTGCTGATGTGTCCTGTGGTTCGGTTGACTTTACGGGGTGCCCGTCGTGTTCAATACCCCGCGTGTGTGGGTGCTCTGGCCTGAGAACATGTTGCACCCCGTTATGTAGGTGCTCTTCGGGGAGGCGAGGGAATCTTCGGAACCGATTCTACTCGTGTTCGACTGGAGCGGCCAAGGAAAAATAGCGGACGCAAGATCGTCGATGTGCGCTTAATTCGCTCATAGGCTAGTCATGGTTCACGCTAAATCGCCATCGCACGCATTGACCTCAATCGAATATCCAGCGGGTAGCGGTTTTCGGGAAGCTCTTTTCGATAAGACCGAATACACGTGTTGGGCGCACGCGGTAGAGGGGTTCAGAGCCGTCCCCGCCGCTCATTCCGTACTTGCGGAGCGAGGTTGGTTCCAACTTCTTCCGGAGAGTTGCGTCGGTGATCAGTTCGGCGACGCCTTCCAGAATCACTGCCTGAGCAGCATCCTGAGTGCCCACAATGCAGTTTGGATTCTTTGCCAAATTCTGTGCCTTTTGAGTCTTGCTGCCTGTGCCGAACCAAAATGCCCCGTCGAACCACACGCCCCAGATGATCATGGCGTGGGGCCGACCATCAGGCCGTACCGTCACCATCCAGTACTCGCGAGACTCGGCGAGGGTCTTCACGGCCCACTTCCAGGGCAACAAGCCGGTCTTGCTCTTGCTGATTCCGTACTCAGGAATCTGCGGTCGTTCGGTTCGGGGCACTGCCTTGCTCCGCTTTAGTTCTGGCATGGGAACCTCTGATATCGAGCGCGTGCGAGCGCGAAGCCTGATGGCTGTCTACTTGGCGGATTGTATCGGATACGCGACGATGGCGGTAACGGTTGATAGATCGTCATTCCACTAGTAGGGGGGATCCGCTCCCAAAACTCTGCTTGCTCGATGGCTCACGGTTTCACTAAGATGCCGGACAGCCGCCACTTCAGGGAGACTGATTCGATTGTCCTCTCGCGCTGATCGCGACAAGCTTGCCTGGCGGTTCCGCGCTCCGGCTGATCCGGGGGAGACGCGCCGCACTGAGTGCTGGCTGGCGACGGCGCGCGTGTTTCTTGCGGTATCGGCTCTGGTCGCGATCCGCATAAGCCGCCCAGGAATGGCCCAGCTGTGTGGGGTCCAGGGACCCATGCACTATGCCAAGATTGCGTGGGTGATGGTGCGCCACCAAGGAGGGTTCATACGCCACATGTACATCGCAAGGCTTTGACCAACGATCAGTGCGGGCAGCGCATAGCGATACACCTTGTGTACGCGGCGATCTACGACAAGATCGCGCACTACGCCGAGTACGATCAGGAGGTCCAGGCAAACAAAGCCGAGATTATGGTCGAACACAAAGTCAAAGCGGTCGACGGGTGCGTTCATGAGCCCGCAAGTTGCGACGAACATGAGCCGACGATGGAATTCGGGCCTTTTCCTCCAATAGATGGCAAGCACAATAATCACGCCAAAGGCAATCATGTCGTAAAACGGGATTGCCAGAAAAGCATCTGCGTCGCTCTGATGGAGTTGAACTGTGTCGAATCGGGCCATGATGATGGCTATGGCAGTGCCCAGCGGAACCATCACTGTGGCGAGCCCCGCTCCAAACCATCCTAAGAAGCGATGCCGGCTCACTTTGTGCAGGCGGACCAACGTGGACTGTGCGATGAAGAAGGCTACCCAACCCGCGAATGCGGCGGCGTGAATCCAGAGCAGGAAGGGCCTCGGAGGGGCAGCGTGGAAGAGATTGTCATTGACCGTACGGCTGAAGCCCCACACCACAACCACGGCGAACAGCAGCGACATCGAGAAATAGAAATATCGGTTCACGAACCCTTTGAACTGGGTGGTCGTGCTCTTTGCTTTTTCTCGGGCCGCTGCAGGTCCGGCAGGTTCTGCGGTAACGAAGGGGACAGGCATAAATGATCCTTATCTGCGGGGCGGAATCGCTGCGTCTGCCCACGGCACGCGACACAGTTTAGCCTAGAATCTCGGGTTATTGGTGCATCTCCTGCCAAAACTCTGCTTGCTCGAAGCTTGTCTTCTTCACTAAGATGCCGGACAGCCGCCACTTCAGGGAGACTGATTCGATTGTCCTCTCGCGCTGATCGCGACAAGCTTGCCTGGCGGTTCCGGGCTCCGGCTGATCCGGGGGAGACGCGCCGCACTGAGCGCTGGCTGGCGACGGCGCGCGTGTTTCTTGCGGTCTCGGCGCTGGTCGCGATCCGCATGGACCCCACGCAACTGGGCCATTCCTGGGCGGCTTATGGCCTGCTCGGTTTTTACATGGGGAATGGCGTTTTGATCATGATGCTGCTGCGGCGGCGGCAGCAATCCACGGCTTCTTTTCGCCTGCTGGTGCACGCGGCAGACATTGTTTGGCCGGCGCTGATTTCGATTTTCGCCGAAGGTCCGCGGACTCCTTTCTTTTTGTTCTTCGTATTTGTTCTGGCGGCCGCGGCTTATCGCTGGGGATTATGGGAAACGCTGGCCACAGCCGCAGCCGAAGTCGGTCTGCTCTGGGTAGAGAGCTTTATATTGCTGCATCTTAAATTGGCGCCGGGTGGGGAGCTGCCCTGGCGACTGATGGCCGGGTTGCGCGTCAACGTAACCGAGTTTGAGCCCAAGCGGCTGTTCATGCTGTCGGTGTATCTGCTGGTGATGGGATTGCTCCTCGGCTATCTGGCCGAGCAGCAGAAGCACTTGCGCGCCGAAAAGGCCATGGTGACGGGGATTCTGGCGAAGGTGCGGGTGGAAGCGGGACTGCGGGGGACGCTGGAAAAAATCTTTGCCGAAGTCATGACCATGTACGGAGCGTCGCGGCTGCTGATGGCGGCGCAGGAGGCGCATAGCCATCGTATGTTCCTGGGCGAGTTGCGTAACGTGGAGAGCGGGCCATCGGAATTGGTCTGGCTGGACTCGAATCCGCGGGACGAGAAAACATATTTTTATGGTTTTCCGGGAGAGGTCTGTTATGCAGTGATGGATGGAGATCGCCGGTCGGCTCTCGCCCTGGATCACGATGGCAACCAGGTGCCCGCGCCCATCATGGAGCCGCTGGTTCGGTTGCAGGGAATCCATCCTTTCCGATCGTTGATCACAGTTTCCTTTCTGTTCGGCGGCGAGTGGAAGGGAAGAGTGTTTTTGTTCGATCCCGCGCGACAGGGCGAGAAGGTGGAGGAGCTGCGGTTTCTTCTCGACCTGGTGCGCCAGGTGGGTCCGGCGATTTATAACGTGTATCTGCTGCACCGGTTGCGGCGGAGGGCGGGAGCGATGGAACGCGCGCGCTTTGCCCGCGAGTTGCATGACGGCGCGGTTCAGTCGCTGATCGCGGTTGAGATGCAGGTGGACGTTCTCAAGCGGCAGGCGGCGACCGACGGGACGATCGGCGCAGAGCTGGGGCGAATCCAGGGGCTGCTGCGAGAGGAAGTGCTGAAGCTGCGAGAACTGATGCAGCAGATGAAATCGATTGACGTAGATGCGCAGCGGTTGCTCGCGGTGATGACCGATACGGTCGAGCGCTTTCAGCGGGAGACAGGAATTTCGGCGCGGTTCGTCACTGCTGTGGAAGAATTAGATATGCCGCAGCGGGTTTGCCGGGAACTGGTCCGCATTGTGCAGGAGGGCCTGGTGAATGTCCGCAAGCACAGCCGGGCGCAACACGCGCTGGTGCGGCTGGACTCGAGCGACAGTCAATGGAAGCTTACACTGGAGGATGACGGCCGGGGTTTTCCGTTTACTGGCCGCTACACGCAGAGCGAGCTCGACGAGATCGGCAAAGGGCCTATGATCATTAAGGAACGCGTGCATTTGATTGCAGGGCAACTCACGGTAGAATCGAATCCCGGACACGGAACGCGCCTGGAAGTCACCGTGCCGCGGGGCAGGGAATTACCGCATGAATTTTAGAAAGCCACAAACAGTCCGGATTGTAATTGCCGATGATCACCCCATTTTTCGCGACGGACTGCGCCGGTTGCTCGAATCCGAGCCCGATCTGAAGGTTCTAGGTGAGGCCTCCGACGGCGCGGAAGCGGTGAAGTTGGCGCGCCAGTTGAAGCCCGACATTCTCCTGTTGGACCTGGCCATGCCCAAACATCCGGGATTAGAGGCGTTGCGGGAACTCAGTGTCGGTACTCCCGGCGCAAACCCGGTACGCGTCATTCTGCTTACGGCGGCTGCGGAAAAGGGACAAATCGTGGAGGCGCTGCAGTTGGGAGCGCGCGGCGTGGTGTTGAAAGATTCCGCGACGCAACTGCTGTTGAAGGCCATCCACACCGTGATGGCGGGCGAGTACTGGGTAGGACGCGAGAGTGTTTCCAACCTGGTGCAATATTTGAGGACGCTGATGCAGTCCTCCAGCGACGAGGCGCGGCAGCGGAAATTCGGCTTGACTCCGCGGGAACTGGAGATCGTCTCGGCCGTGGTGGCGGGGTACTCTAACAAGGAAATAGCGGAATACTTCAAGATCAGCGAAGATACGGTAAAGCATCACCTGAGCAATGTCTTTGATAAATTAGGGGTTTCCACGCGCCTGGAGCTGGCTTTGTTCGCCGTAAACCAGGCTTTGCCGCTGAAAAGTATCGCCTGAAGGCCAAGGCCGGCGCCGCCTTCGATGTGGCACTTTTGTGCTATAGGAAGAGGGGTGGTGCGGCGGCTAAAATTTGAACCAAGGACCAGCCTCGGGAAACAGCTACCGTCCGGATTACGTGTAATCGGCATTACCCCGTTCAGACCTGGGGAGGTGGAGTCATTCCGAGGAAGGAGAGCCCGTGGCAAAATTTTTGAAGCAGTTTTGGAAAGACGAGGATGGCCAGGATATCGCTGAGTACGCAGTGATGTTGGCAGTCATTCTGGTTATCGTAGTCGGCACCATCCGCTTGATCGGCGGCAATGCCAACAATGTATTTTCACAGGTCGGCAGCTCTATCGCTTCTCCGTAAGTCGCAGCGCTGGGACACGTGGCGCGCGCCCGCGCGCCTAATACGAAGTCAGCGCACCCCGCTCTCCTCTGAGGGGTGCGCCGAGAGAGCATTGCCACGCATTACCTGCAAATTCAATTCGGACTTACTGCGGTCTAGTTGTGCGTCGAAGCCGGCGTAGTGAGCGCAACCTTCTCCCCGCTGGCCGTCGTGATGCGGGTCAGGTAGGGGAAGAATGGCGTAAGCTCGAACGGCATTTTCTCGCGCGCGGAAGTCAGTGCCACCGGCTTGTTCTTGGCTAATTCCACGCGGTCACTCCAGGGATCGACTTTGATGCGACCGCCCAGGGGCAGAGCCGCAATCTGATCGAGCCGCCGGTCGTCAAGCGCAGGCGCGGACGCCAGCAAGGAGGACATGCGCATGCTCTTTGCGGACGCCAGGCCGTTGCCGAGATGGGGCCGAATCAGGCTGGGCAAATCGGGGCCGCGTTGCTGCAGTTCTTTCAGGAATAAACCTGCGTTGCTTAATTTGTCTTTGTAGGGGGAGTTCTTCAGCAACTCAAGCGCCCTGGTGTCAGCGGCTTCTTCGTCGGAGCTGCGACGTTTGAAGTCGAGGCGCTGGAACGATTCCTGATCGGGGAAGAACAGCCGGTCATTGAAGGCGAGACTGGTATCGAGTTTGTGACCCAGCAGGATGTGACTTAGTTCGTGCGAGAGCACCATGGCCAGCGACGCTTCATCGGGAAGCACGTCGAGCAGGCCGCGGCTCATAACAATGGTGTGACCGATGGTGAAGGACTCGAGCGGCGCAGTCAGCAGGACACGGCAGCGCACTTCGCCCGGCACTTCGATATTGTTGGTCACCAGAAGATTGTTGACGACCGTGAGCAGAACCTTGTCGACTTCCCCGGGAGGGGCGAGCAGTCCAACCTTCTGCATGCGGTCGATGGCATTGTCTTCGGCCTGGCGCTCCCACATGCGTTCGGCGACCACGGGCGTAGCGTCGGCGGCGGCGTCACTCTGATCTTTTATTGACTCGGGAGAGTCGACGAGAATCTGAGTGAACTCATCCGTCTTTGCCAATCCTTTGAGGTCGTATCCCCACAGACGAGTTTGTGCTTTGAAATGGACGGGCTTGGTAAGTCCAGTCTTCAGGTTCGATTCTTCGCTGTAAATATAGGCGGGAAGCCAGGCCCCGGTGCGCATGTTCAGGCGCCAGCTGTCGAAATGCAGGTAAGCTCCGAGTTTGGGCTGCGGGTAGTAGGTGCCGTTGAAGCGGACGATATTGTAGTCCTGATCTTCGACCCAGATACGGCCCAGAAAACGGCCGGCGGGCGCGCCGTCTTTGGGGTGGAGATCGATCACCAGACAGCGGATTTCGCCGAGGAACTCGCGACGCACAAAAGTAAAGTTGTAATACTTCTTCTGGAAGTCGCTATCGAGCACGACCATCTGCGCGAAGCCCAGCGGCAGAAAGTGCATGGCATAGACGCCAGTGAGCTTGGTGACCATGCGGCGCCCGAAGCCGGGCTGGCCCATGAAGGAGACATCTTCGGGGCCTTCAGTCATATCGAGGCGTCCGAGGAAGTACAGATCTTTCGCGGGCAGCGTGTTTCCTTCCTTGTCGTCCTTGAGGTATTGCAGGTAGGTCTCGACCATGGGATGCAGGTGACGCATCTGCGCGACGAAGAAATGCTCCCGCTGCACTACGCGATCCATGACCTCACTCAAATTGCTGGGCGGCGGGGCCTGTGGCGCGGTGCTGGGCGCCGTAGTGATCGAAGTGACAGTCGAGGGCGCGGGAGAAGACGGCGAATCTTGTGCGGCGAGCAGCGCCGAGGCGAACAATAAAACTAACGAAAGCAGCACAGACGGAACACGTCGCATAAGCACCTTCCGGGGACCAGTGAGTCCGACTGAAATCATGCCGGCTGCCAGGCCGGGTGAAATCAAGCCAGCTGAAAAATAATGTGGAGCACTGCGGTGGAATTGGCGGGTTGCCCGTCGCGCACCGCAGGCTTGAAGCGAATCTGCTCTGCTGCTCGTACCGCGGAGTCATCGAGACCATGTCCTAATCCGCGGACGATACGTAACACGTGCACCTGGCCAGAGGCTTCTAACAAAACTTCAAGCAGTACTTCCCCTTCAATGCGGAGATGGCGCGCTTCATCGGTGTAGATGGGAATTGGTTTGGAGATGATTTCCGCGGGAGTGATTTTTGTTGCCGCTGAATCCGCAGCCCGAGAGCGAGCAGCGGGAGGAGCGGGAACATCCGCGTCTCCAAAGCCGGCCTGGCGAACTGTGCCATGCGAGGCCGAGACTTTGCCATCACTGGTCGCGACACCGTTGCCGAATCCAGCGCTAGCGACTACGCCGCGAACTCCGCTGGCGCCGCCGGTTCCATTGCCATAGCCGGGTCCGGTGGGCAAGTCGAAACTTCCCGCCTGCGCGATGTTCGCCGGTTTGCCATCATTCGGTTTGGCAGGAATGCCGTTAGGATCGCCGAAACCGCCGGTCTGCACCTGTTGGGGCGCTTTGGCGATGGTTGGAGTCGCGGAGCTACCGGTAGAGAAGACATTGGTCTTGACCGGTGGCCTCGGAATCACGGGACGCGTGGATGGAATCGGAACGAGTTTCTTGGGGGCAATGCTAACTTCAGGAGCGGGAGCGTCCTCCACTTTTGGTTTGGCAATCGCCGCAGGAAGACGCAATGCGGCCGGGGGCGGGTCGAGTTCTGCTACTTCGACCGGCTTCTGGAAATGGCGCACCGGTTGCGGGTCGTGATTCACTGGCGCAGGGGTTGGTACCAACGCAATGGCGCGGTAGGTCTGCTCGGCAGGACGAAGCATTTCGGGATTCAGAAGGCGCACCCACAGCAGGAAAGCGATGAGGAGACTTTGCGCGCCGAAGCTGAAGACGAATTCCGTCCAGGGAGTTCTCGACTGCGGAAGCAGAGAGAACTGAAGTTGAGGGGAAGCCGCGAATCCTTTGCTCATTCCTTTGGTGCCTGCTCTGTTAACACCCAATGCTGGCTGAAGTTCCGCTGCCTGACAAGTAGTAGGTTGAACAGGGGCATTTATGGCAGAGGAACTCATGGTCATGTATTTCCCGTGGGAAAAGCTGCACGGCGAAGGCCAATCGCGAGAGCGCCCCTCAACAAAGTAAGCGGTTATTGCTCAACAACTTAGATTTTCGGCAGTGGATTTGGCTCAAGAGAAATCCGCAGCCCATGTCGCAAAAAACTACACTTTTCATGAGAGATTTACGGACACTTAGTTTCGGGCTTACAGGATTTCCAGTAGATGACAATTTTCTTAACAGAGCACGATTTTGGGTGACGCAATTCCCCGGGTCGCATTGCGAGTGTCCACCACAAGTTGCGACTCTTCCACGATGCGGCGGTAATCGTAGTCGGAGTGATCGGTGACGATGAGGACGCAGTCGTACTGTCCGAAGTTGGAGAGTTCCGCGCGTTTCATCTGGAGATCGTACTTGCGTCCCTTTCCGATAAAAGGGAAATAGGGATCGTGGTAGCTGACCTGGGCGCCATCCTTTTGCAGAAGTTCAATGATGGTCAGGGCCGGAGACTCGCGCAGGTCATCGATATCTTTCTTGTAGGCCACGCCCAGGACCAGCACCCGCGCGCCATTGACCGACTTCTTGTGACGATTGAGCGCGCTCGCGACCGAGGCCAGCACGTGATAGGGCATGTTCGTGTTGACTTCGCCGGCGAGTTCGATGAAGCGGGTGCGGAAATCCCACTCCTTGGCCTTCCAGGAGAGATAGAAAGGATCGACGGGAATGCAGTGGCCGCCCAGCCCCGGGCCGGGATAGAAAGGATGGAAGCCAAACGGCTTGGTGGAGGCGGCGGCGATCACCTCCCAGATATCAATACCCATGCGAAGGCACAGCAGCTTGAGCTCGTTTACCAGCGCGATGTTCACGCAGCGGTAAATATTCTCGAGCAGCTTCGTCATCTCCGCGGCGGCCGGGGAAGAAACAGGGACCGTGCGGTTGAAGATGGACCCGTATAAACTTCCAGCGATTTCCGCAGCCCTGGTATTCAGTCCTCCAATCACCTTGGGAATATCTCTGCGGGCTACTGTGGTGTTGCCCGGATCTTCGCGCTCGGGAGAGAAGGCGACCAGAAACTCCTTGCCCGAGGGCGCGGTTTCGTTGCGCGCAGCTCTGAGGCCGCTCTTATTCTCCTTTTCGAGGATGGGCACCATGACTTCCTCGGTGGTGCCCGGGTAAGTCGTACTCTCAAGCACGACCAACTGGCCGGCGCGCAGGTGTGGAGCGATGGCGTGGGTGGTGTTGGTGATATAGCTGAGATCTGGTTCGTGGTATTCATTCAACGGCGTAGGTACGCAGATGATGATGGCGTCCATCGCCGTGATCTGTGCGTAATCCGATGTGGCGGAAAATCCCTGTGCCTGGGCCGTCTGGATCTCCTGGGGAGTGATGCGGTAAATGTAGGAGCCTCCTTTGGCGAGAGTCTCGACCTTGCGCTGATCGATGTCGAAACCGGTGACCGGGAATTTTTGCTCGCTGTAGAGCAAAGCCAGCGGAAGTCCGACATAGCCGAGCCCGATAATGGCAACGCGAGCTTGTCGCTGCTGGATCTTGGTTTGTAGGAGATCGAAGGAAGTATCTGCGGCAGAGGAAGTCGTCATTTGTATGCGAAGAAGGTGATGATTAGAAGAGCATTAACGAGTCGATTTTAGCATGCTAGCGGGTTCGGGCCGGGAGACAGAAGATCGGCCGTGTCCTAAAGTGGAGGCGAGAGTCCGCGCTTAACCACACGCGCTAAATGGGGAATCGATGAACAGGAACCGAGGACGGCGAACATGGCTCTGGCCAGTGGTTGTGCTGGCGGCAGGCGTTTTTCTCGCCAATGCGGGCAAGATGCTGGTGGTGGATGCTCCTGCGCCTTCGGATGTGATCGTGGTGCTGGCGGGGGAAACGGATAGCCGTCCGGTTCGGGCGTTGCAGCTTTTTGACCGGGGATACGGGCGCAAGATAATCCTCAACGTGCCGGCGCAGGCGAAGGTTTATGCGTTTACTCAAATGGAATTGGCTGAGAAGTACATCCAAGGCCTTTCGCAGGGGGCGGCGATGCGCATTTGTCCGATCGAAGGGTTGTCGACACGCGATGAGGCGCGCGACGTCAGAAAGTGTCTGGAGCATGAAGATGGCGGGCGCGTTCTGCTGGTGACTTCGGACTATCACACGCGGCGGACCTTGGACATTTTCCGCCATGAAATTCCGGGTAAAGCTTTTTCAGTGGCGGCGGCAACGGACGAAACACAGTTCGGAACGAGATGGTGGAAGCACCGGCAGTGGGCGAAGGTGTTTTTCGATGAAGGGCTGCGCTGGGTTTGGTGGAAGGCGGTGGATGAGTGGCGGTGATGCCATCTCCGGTGAGTGCGTAGCTTTTTACCTTTTACTGCGGGGGCGGAGCATTCGAGGGACTGATCGCAGAGTACGCTGAGAAATGCCGCAGAGGTCGCGAAGGAAATCAGAGAACCGTGGCGATGACTGCGTCGTAGCTTTTTAGCTTTGCTGCGGAGTTAGGGCATTCGAAGGACTGATCGCAGAGTACGCTGAGAAATGCCGCAGAGTCCGCGAAGGAAATCAGAGAACGTGGCGATGACGGCGTCCTAATCGATTTCTTAGAAAGTTTTCCACAAGAAAAGGGTCGCAGTAGCACAAAAAGCTTTGACTGACAACAATCATGGAGGGTAGGATGCCGACAACGTCACCCAACTAGTTATTAACGGAGTGTGGGAATGGGCCAGTCCGCCTGGTGTAAGTTGGTAAGCTGCGTGCTTCTGTTCTTGTTTCCTGCTTCGATGTTCGCCGCGGACTCCAACGCGGCCATGCTTTACACGAACGGCACGGCTTGGATCAATGGCGCCCATGTGCCGCGTTCCTCTACCGCGATTTTCTTCGGCGATCTTCTGCAGACCCGATCCGATTCGGTGGCGAATATCAATTCGCCGGGCTCGACTATCACGGTTTTCTCGGATTCGCTGGTCAAGTTTGAAGGCTCATCTCTCCAGATCGAGCACGGGGGCGTGACGGTCTCAACGTCAAAGGGAGTGGCGACCACGGCAGGGGATGTGAAAGTGGCACCGGCTTCCGATGCGTGGACGGAATTCAACGTGATCGATGTGGATGGAACGGTGAGAATTGCGGCTCGCAAGGGTGATTTGACGGTCAGTGACGACGCGGGCACGGCCACTCTGGCGCAAGGCCAGGAGACCACGCGGGACGAATCTTCCGATCAGTCGGATAAGAGCTCGGATAAAAGCAAAGACAAGAAAAAGAGCAAGAAGCGCGGCGCCGGAGCCGCGCCAGGCGCGGAGGGAGGCATCCTGAACTCCCCGGTCGCCATTGGAATTGGTGCGGCTGCGATTGGCGGCGTTGCGGCCTGGGTGCTGCTGCACAATGATGAGCCGGCCAGCCCGTCGAAACCTTAGGGGTAGTGGTCAGGGGTTCGTGAAAACCTCACTCAACCGAATCTCGCTTAAGTTCAGGGGCGATTACGTATCCTTGCACTGAAGCTCAAGAGCAAGAACTAGTCCCTCAGGGGCTAAAGCCCACGTTTCTTGCAAGCCCTAATGGCACGGCTGAAGCCGTGCCCTTCCCAAACCCGTTTGTGAGATGGTTGGCTCCGTTGACGTCCTGAAGGCGGCGGCAAGAGGCGAGAGGGATGATGGCGCTTCGCTGCAGGCACGGCGGGCGAGGACGCCCACCCCTTCGGCTGCGCTCTGGGCAGGCTCCCAGCCGCCGAGACGGCGGCGCTACGCGAGAGTGAGATAGGTTGGCTCTGTTGACATCCTAAGTTCCACTTCGCATCGAAGGTAGCGAATCCGGGTTATGCTGCGATCAGCTCCGGCGAAACTCGCTACTAGCCATGGCCGAAGTGGGTTTGGTACGCTTCGCGCAAGTGGCCTTGGACGTGACCGCCGCCACTGTGCCGCGTTATCGCACGGCGTTTAGCAAACACCAGTTCACGCAGCCACAGTTGTTGGCCATCTTGTGCCTCATGCGCTACGAGGACTGGACCTACCGGGAAGCCGAAGTGCGACTGGCCGAACACTCCGAACTGCGCCGCGCTCTCCGACTTCACTCCGTTCCTGATTACACGACTCTCTACCGCTTTCTGCGCAGACTGGATGAGGTTGCGATCGCTCGATCCTTGAACGAAGTGGTCCGTCGCATGAAGCTGCCCGGTCCCCAACGTCGTGCCCCAGTGGCCATCGACGCCACCGGGCTGGCGCAAGGCGCGGTCAGCACCTTCTTCGTACGCCGCATGTATCACCACACCCAACAACCGCTGCCTTGGCGGCATTGGTTGAAGTGGCTGGCCGTCGTCGACCTGAAGCGGCAACTCATCTTGGCACAGTCGGCGCGTCAGGCCCCGTGGAATGACTGTGCTCATCTCCCCGAACTCGTCGCGCAGGCCCATGCCCACACTCCCGTGGGCTGTGTGTTGGCCGATGCCGAATTCGATTCCGAGCGCAATCACACCTTTGTCCGCCAGCAGCTTCACGCCTTGAGCGTCATCCCCGCCAAACGTGGGAAGAAAACCTGGCGCATTCACGGCGTCCGCGCCGAGATGCGAAACCATTTTCCTCGTCAGAAATATTGCCGTCGTGCCCTGATTGAAACTGTCTTCTCCGTTGCCAAACGCAAACTCTCCTGCCGCGCTCCCGGCCGATGCTTGCTCACGCAACGTCGCCAAGCCTTGTTGCTCGGCCTCACGTACAATCTTTACCGCCTGTAGCACGTAACTCAGCACCTCAGGATGTCAACAGAGCCAGATAGGTTCTAGACAACTTCTGACGCGGGGGCCGGCAGTACTTCCTCTTCTGTGCGGGGGCGGACTGGTTTGCGCTTGCGCATGGGTTGAACCAGGGGATCGGAGGCGGCAACCGTACAGAGTACGTAAAACAGCGCGGCGTTGGCGGGAATCTGCAGATTGAAGTCGACTGCGCTGTGAACGAGGATGCCAGTGAATCCCATGATGCAGGCCAGGGTGGTGGCGCCGGTCACTTGAGAAGGCCAATTCCCGATCTTTCTGAAAGCCGAGCGATAGAGCACGAACAGAAACCAGAGCATCGTGCCGAATCCCAGCAATCCCATTTCAACCAGGAGTTGCAGGTAATCGTTGTGGGCCTGGTTGACGAAGAAATTCGTGTAAAAGCTCCGGAACTGCGGATAGGCCACCGGGAATGATGCCAAACCCCAGCCCAGCACGGGCTTGCTCCGGAACATATGTAAACCGTCACGATTGATCTGTACCCGCATGTCGCTGGATAGATCGGTATGCGCGGTCTCGACCGTCGCCAGGCGGCGGAGTAGTTCGTCGCCGCCCAACCAGGTGAGAAGCCCGACGACGATCAGCAGGAATACTCCGAGGCCCAGGGCTGTGCGCAAGTCGCGGCGCTGCTTGACGAGCACAATGGCGAGGAGGATGAGTTCGGCGAAGAGCGCGAGCATGCCGCCGCGCGATCCGGAGAGGAAAATCGTGCCCGCCATAATGGCGGCTGCCGCTGCGGCCGCGACCCGTTCCTTGGAATGCGCCAACTTGGTCAGAGACAGCACCAGCGGGATGGGGAGGAGCATCTCCATCAGGCCGGCGTAGTGGTTGTGATTCACATAAGGACCGTAGATCCAGCCGCCCATGCGCGGCACCCGCACCCAGTAAAGCTTGCCGTTGGGAGAGATACCCTGCAGCAGCGCGAAGGTGGCCAGGACGGCGCCGTAGATGCAAAGAATCAGCGCCAGCTTTCGAGCCTGGGCGGTGCGCAGCAGAGTTTGCCCCGAGAGAAAGCAAAGCATGCCGTAGGCGCAGTACAGAAGCGCGCCGGAAACGGTGTCATGCCGGTAGGCGGTGGCGCGAAAGATGATTTGGATCAGAATCAGAAGGCCGAAGGCTCCCATGGGAAGGAACAGCGGATTGGCTTTGATCTTGATTTCGCCATCGAGCCACTGTTTGGCCAGCCAGAGAAGAGCCAGGCAGGTGGCGCCGGCCTCCAGAATAAAAATTGACCACGGCTCGACCGTGCCAAAAGCAAGCGGTCCGAACATGAGCAGGCCAAAAGTTCCATAGAGCAGAATGGAGCCAAGGCGAGCGGATTGCGACCGACGACGAAGTTCCTGAGTTTGGGCTGCAATCATGAAACTGTTTTCCCAGGCTGGCTCACAACTTTTTTCGGGCAAGGTGAAAATCGTCGACCCAGAGCTTACCACGGATCGGGCTGCCTTCCGGGAGGCGGCGGATGTGCAGGATCACGAGTTTGCAGTCCGCGCTGGTGGTGAATTCCCCGTTCGCCGATTTCCAGAATCCCGCCTCTTTGAGTTCGTCGCTGTCGTAATACACGGCCTGGCTGTAGGCGTCCTGAATCGTGAAGTGCGGTCCGCCGGCGCCTTCCATCTCGCCATTCTTGTAATAGGCGGAAAATTCGTAGGTCGTGTCCGGCTGCACGGAAACGAACTGGAACAGGCCCGCGTCATTGATTCCAGGACCGTCGAAGGTAATCATCAGCGAGCGCCGGCCACTGTGGAAGTCGCTGGGATCGAGAGTCAGCGTGACGCTGGACTGCTTCTGATATTGCCAGTCGAAGCCGCCGTTGAGCACGTCGAGGCTGAAGTTTCCGTTCACGATCAAGTTGCTTGAGGACGGAAGGTAGGAGAGGAGTCTAAAGCGGCTGGTGGTGTCCTGCCAAACTTGCAGAGCCTGGTCGACGTCCTTGTGCAAAATCAGGTAGCGGAAATATTCGAACGCGTTGCGCATCTCGAAAGGCTGGTGCACGTTCATCAGAGAGTCCCAGACCTTGGCCGTGCCCGCAGTTTCCTGTTTTCCCATCAGCAACGACAGGAAGGCGATATAAGCGTCGGAGCGCGGGGGCACGACATCGCGGAGCAGAGCATCGACATCGGGCTTAAGGCGCCAGCAGAACTGGATTGCTGCCCCTGCCAGCGACGCGTCGTTGCCCAGCACCACATGAAATTCGCGGAGGGCCTTTTCACTTTCTCCCTGGACAAGGTAAAGGTTGGCGGCTTCCCAGGCGACATCGGGAGTGGTGGGATCGGCCTCGATGGCGTGCTCCAGAGCTGAAGTCTGACTTGCGGTATCTCCAAGCACCTGATAGGCGCTGGCCAGATCAAACCAATAGCGGGCGGAATGCGGATTAAGCTGCACCGCGGAGCGATAACGCCCGATGGCGGCGGCGGGATCGCGAGCCACCAGTTCGTAGTAACGTCCCAGGTGGTTGCGATAGTCGGCATTGGCGGGATCAAGTTTGGCGGCTCGATTGAGACTGGTCAGGTCGGCGTGGTCGCCGAACCACGCTCCCAGGAACTCGCGCCCGGCGAGAGTCAAGTAGACAGCCGCGAGCACAATGGCTGCGCCGACGACAGGCCATTTGCGGGCGGTTGAGCTGAAGGAAATCTGCATCGTGTTCAACAAGTCGTGTTCAACCAGGTCTTGTTTAGCCAGATCGTGTTAAAGCCGGAATTGGCGCCCCTACGCGCTGGTCGTGGACGCGGGAGAATCCTGTTCTTCACACATCGCTTTCATCTTCCGGCGTTTCGTCGTCACGGTAATACCGGGCATACTTGCCCTGATATTCGTAGTAGTAGTAATAGTCGGGAGAGCTGAGATCGACGGCATTGAGCAGCACGCCCGAAACCTTGGCATTCACTTGCATCAGGATGTCACGCGAGCGGCGCAGCGCCTGCTTGGTGGTATGTCCGGAGCGGATGACGAGCACGATCGCGTCGGCGCGGGGCGAGAGCACGACGGCGTCGGTCACGGATAAAGTCGGCGGCGTATCCAGGACAATATGGTCGTATTTCTCGCGTAACTCGATCAGCACATCGCGCATGTTGGTGGAGGCGAGCAACTCCGCCGGATTGGGCGGAGGCGTGCCGGCGGGGAGAACATGCAGGTTGGGAAGAATGGCCGGGCGCGTGATCGCCTGCTCCAGCGTGGTGCTGCCGGTCAGTACGTTGCTCAGACCGCTGCGCGGGCCCATGCCCAGCGTCTTGTGAATGCTCGGGCGCCTGAGGTCGGCGTCGATCAGCAGAACTCGCACTCCCTTCTGCGCCAGCACCACCGCGCAATTGATGCTGGTCGTGCTCTTGCCTTCCTGCGGAAGAGCGCTGGTCACCATGATGACTTTGGGGGGCGCTCCCAGATTCGAGAGCAGCAACGAAGTGCGCAGGGCGCGGTAGGACTCGGCCATCTGCGACTGCGGGCGGACTTGCGTGATGAGTTCGACCGCTTCGTTCGAGGACGCCAGCACCAGGCGCTTTGAGTTGGAGCCCTCGCGCGCGGTCTTGGAACCCAGGGGAATCATTCCGAGCGGCGGCAGGCCGGAGATCATCTGCGCTTGTTCTGTGGTGCGGACGGTGTTGTCGAGACCCTCGAGCAGAAAGGCGAGTCCAACGCCGGAGGTTAATCCCAGTACGAAGGCAAATCCCAGATTGCGCGGAATGTTGGGCTCAACTGGATAAGTGGGGACACGGGCGCTGTCGACAATCTGGAAGTTGTTTGATTTCAGCCCGGCCGAGACGCCGGCTTCTTTAAGCTTTTGCAGCAGTCCTTCGTAAAGCTGGCGGTTGGTCTCCACGTCGCGCTTCAGCAGGCTGTATTCGATGGCGCTTTCGTTCAGCTTATTGGCTTCCTGCTTCTGTTTTTCGAGGGCGTCGTGCAGCATGTTCTCGCGCTGCAGGGCGGTCATGTATTGCCCGCGGACCTTGCTGGCAATCTTTTTCATCTCGTACTGAATCTGAAGATCGATTTCCTGTATCTGGTTGTTCAACTGGACCAGCTTGGGGTAAGAAGGGCCGAACTGGGTGTTGAGATCCGCCGTCTGAATCTTCAGGTCCGCCTCCTTGCTGCGCAGCGAATCCAGCAGAAACGAGGCGGACTGGGCGCCGCCGCCGATATCCAAGCCGCCCGCACTGGAAGCGATCACGTCCGGATTGCCGGACTCGATCAGGCGGTAAAACGCCTCCTTGTCCATGCGCTCCGACTCGGCGGCGGTAAGCGCCTTGTTCAGTTCGTCGAGCTTGGAGGTAATGATGTTCTGCTTTTCGTCGATGCCCAGGATCTCGTGCTCTTTCTGGTAGCGGACCAGTTTTTCCTGGGAGGTTTCCACCTTCATCTGCAAGTCGACAAGTTGTTTGGAAAGCCAGTCGGAGGCTTGCATGGTGGATTCAAACTTCGCCTTGAAGTTGTTGTCGCGGTAAGTTTGCATCAGCGTGTTCACGACATTGGCCGCCATTTGCCGGTCGGCATTGCGATAATGAACCTCAATGATGCGCGAATTGGGGCTGAGGCTGACCTTCAAACTGCCCTTGAAAACCGCCAGCAGGGAAGACGTTCGCGCCGGATCGGCCTGCAGTGGGTCAGGGGCGAGATCGAGCGACGAAGGCAACGCGGGCGTCTTCGGGGTGAAACCTTGCTGGCGGTCCAGGCTCAGTTCTTTGATCACCTGCAAAGCCAGAAGGTCACTTTGCAGAATCCTGACTTCCGTTTCCATCTCGGTGGGATCGTAGTAGTCGAGGCTGAAGGTGGCGGTGTCTTTGAAGTTGAGAGTGGAGTCGGGCTTGTTGATGGCGATGCTGCCGTTGGCCTCATAGACCGGAGTCATCTTCAGGCTGGCGATCGCCACAACCGAGAAGATAGCCACCAGGCAGGTGAAGACAACCCACTTGCGCTTGATCAGGACCCTCAGGTACTCGCCCAGGGCGGATTCCTGGGCCGGCAGGTCAGCGTACAGGCGCGGGACGGTTTGCCGGCCGAGGTCAAGGCCCGTTGCCGGCTGCATCTCGCGGACAATCGCGTTATTTGCCTGTGGGTTATTGACCGGCACCAGTGGGCCCGAATCCATGCACGCTCCTCAAAGAATTTGCAAAATGCTCAAGGCCTTTTCGTCAGCCTTTTGCACACGTACTTCGAAGTCCCGCTTCGAGGAGGCTGGTTCGTCGCGCAGGGAATTCTTCCACGTTAGTCGCTGAGAGTGGCGCGGTCATTTTAGCATTGGATCAGAGAAAACTATGCGCGAAATTTCGGAGGAAATCTCTTCTAATTCCACGGCTTATGCAGACGCGGATTCAAGGAAACTCCGCTATACTACCGGGCAACGAGTTTCCAGCCAGAAAGCGAGCAGCATTGCTTTTCCGTTCAGCGCCCAAGCGCAAAGTCATGGTGATCGGATTGGACTGCGCCGATCCTGAGCTGGTTTTTGGACCATGGCTGGGCGATCTTCCCAACCTCCGGCGCGTACTCGAAGCGGGCGTGCACGGAAAGCTGCGAAGTGTAACTCCTCCCATCACGGTACCAGCGTGGATGTGCATGATGACCAGCCGCGATCCTGGGGAGTTGGGAGTTTACGGTTTCCGCAATCGCAGCGAGTACGGCTACGACAAGCTTTCCGTCGCCAATTCGGCGAGCATTCGTGAAGACACGGTCTGGGATCTGCTGGGCCGCGCGGGGAAAGACTCGATCATTATCGGTGTGCCGCCGACCTATCCGGTGAAGCCCGTGCGCGGCAGCCTGGTGAGTTGCTTTCTTACGCCGGGATCGCAGAGCCAGTACACCTATCCGCACGATCTGCGGCCAGAGTTGCAGCGCCTGGTCGGCGATTACATGGTCGACGTGAAGGGATTCCGCACGGATAAAAAACAGTGGCTGCTGAGCCAGATTTACGAGATGACCACGAAGCGCTTCACCGTGGCCAAGCATTTGCTCAAGACGCGGCCGTGGGATTTCTTCATGATGGTGGAGATGGGGACCGACCGCATTCATCACGGCTTCTGGCAGTTCATGGACCCGCGGCATGTTCTGTATGCGGGGGAAGGGAATGCGTTCAGCGAGGCTATCCACGAGTACTACAAATACGTCGACTCGCTGATCGGCGAACTGCTGGAGTTTGCGGATAAGAACACGCGCGTGCTGATCGTCTCCGACCACGGTGCGAAGCGCATGGATGGCGCCATTGCGCTCAACGAGTGGCTGGTGCAGAAGGAATATCTGGTGTTGAAACGTTATCCGACCGAGCCGACGCGGTTCGAGGAGTTGGAAGTTGACTGGCCGCGCACGACGGCCTGGGGAGAAGGTGGCTATTACGGACGCGTCTGCTTGAACGTTGCAGGGCGCGAGCCGCAGGGCGTTGTGCCGAAATCGGCGTATGACGCTCTGCGCAGGAAACTGAAGGAAGAACTCGAGGCTCTGGGAGATGAGGAAGGGAATCCGATCGGCACGCGCGCCGTTCTGTCCGAGGAAGTCTACCGGGACACGCGTAACATTGCGCCCGATCTGAGCGTTTTCTTTGGAGATTTGTACTGGCGTTCGAGTGGCATGGTGGGCGGCGGCAAGATTCACAGCAAGGAAAACGACACCGGGCCGGATGGCGCCAATCACAATTGGGATGGAATTTTTCTGATGGCAGAGGGCAGGGATCTGGCGCGGAGCGGGAGTCGTGAATCGCTGCATGGGTTGAGGCTCTACGATGTTGCGCCCACGATTCTGGAGGCATTTAAGATGGCTCCGCTGCCGCAAATGCAAGGCAAAACGATCGGACGGCCGCTGGCGATGGCGGTTTGAGTTGGCTTTAATTCAGAAACGGATTTCACCTACGAGACAAATGGGATGAATTGGTCAGAACAGGTCGTGCTGGTCACGGGCGGAACGGGATCGTTCGGCAGGAAGTTTGTCGAGATCATGCTGCAGGAGTATCACCCCAAGCGTCTGGTGATCTTCAGCCGCGACGAACTCAAGCAGCACGACATGCGAGCCGCAGGACTCGATCATCCCAGCCTGCGCTACTTTATCGGGGACGTGCGCGACGCGGGACGATTGGAGCGGGCGCTTGCGGGTGTCACCGTGGTGGTGCATGCGGCCGCGTTGAAACAGGTTCCGGCATGCGAGTACAACCCATTCGAGGCGATTCAGACCAACATCATGGGCGGGAGGAACGTGCTTGACGCCGCCATTAATCAGGGCGTGAGGCGGGTTCTCGCCCTGAGCACCGACAAGGCGGTGAATCCGATTAATTTATACGGAGCCACCAAGCTTTGCGCGGAAAAGATGTTCGTGCAGGCCAACGCCTACTCGGGATCGCAAGACTCACGCTTCAGCTGCGCGCGCTACGGGAACGTGGTGGGAAGCCGCGGCAGCGTGATTCCGGTTTTCCTCGAACAGCGCCGTCACGGCCGCATCACGCTGACCGACCCGCGTATGACGCGCTTCTGGCTGACGCTGGAGCAGGGCGTGCGCTTTGTGGTAAGCAGCATTGAGCAGATGCATGGGGGAGAAATTTTTGTTCCGAAGATTCCCAGCATGCGAATGGTGGATCTTGCGGAGACGATTGCGCCCGGCTGTGAAATTGAGACCATCGGAATTCGTCCGGGAGAGAAACTGCACGAGGTGCTGGTTTCCGAAGACGAAGCGCGCAACACGCTGGAGATCGCGGATCGCTACATCATTCAGCCTGCGCATCCCTGGTGGCGGCGGGAGAATTGGGTGAACGCACGACCCTTGCCCGAAGGATTCCGTTTCACCAGCGACAACAATGAGCGCTGGCTCACCAGCCGCGAGCTGCAGGAATTGATTGGGCTGGCCGCTTCCGAGGAGCAGCCGGTTCCCGCGCGAATTCCAGCTTAGGGCCACAATCATGACCAGCATGAGCAAGAAATCTGAATCCGACTCTGTCGTGGGCGTGGAGACAGCAGAAACCGCGCAGACAGCCACGTGGAAAGGCGACTTCGGCCGGGAGTATACCGATCGCAACACATTCGAGGCCGAGGGGCTGGAGTCGCTCTATCTGAAGAACTATGGACTCACGAGAAGGCAAATCAACGAAAACTTTCTGCGCGATATTCCCAAAGACGCCAGCTTTCTGGAAGTGGGCTGCAACTCCGGGAACCAGTTGATCCTCCTGCGGGAGATGGGCTACTCGAACCTGTCTGGGGTGGAGCTGCAACCGTATGCGCTGAAGATGGCGAGGGCTCGCACGCGGGGCATTTCTCTGAGGCAAGGTTCGGCGCTGGCGCTGCCTTACAACGACGCTGCCTTCGACGTTGTGTTCACCTCTGGAGTTCTCATCCACATTGCTCCCGCAGATTTGCCGCGGGCAATGGATGAGATCCATCGCTGCACTCGAGGCTACATTTGGGGATTGGAGTACTACGCAGCCGATGTGACCGAGGTGAACTACCGCGGCAACGCCAGCCTGTTGTGGAAGATGGACTATGTTCGTCGGTACCTGGAACGTTTCACGGATCTGGAGTTGATCCAGGAGCAACGCATTCCTTACCTTGAAAATGCGAATGTCGACACCGTGTTTCTGCTAAAGAAGAAGCAATTCCAAGTTTCCGCGGAGGCGCGTTGAAGGTCGTCGCTATCATTCAAGCCCGCATGGGCAGCTCACGGCTGCCGGGAAAAGTTTTGCGGGATCTTCAGGGCCAGAGCATGTTGGCCAGAGTCGTGAATCGCGTGCGCCGTGCGCGTTCCGTCGACGAGGTGCTGGTAGCTACCACCGATTGCTCAGCTGACGATCTGATCGTGCAGGAATGCCGCCGCTGCTCGGTTCCCGTTTTTCGCGGCAATGAAGACAACGTCCTTGACCGCTACTTTAAAGCTGCGCAGTGGACCAACGCCGATGTCATCGTGCGCATCACGTCAGACTGTCCCCTGATCGATCCTGAAGTCACGGATAAGACGGTCCGCGCATTTCTAGAGAAGCGCCCGGACTATGCTTCGAACGTAATGATCCGCACCTATCCGCGCGGGCTGGATACCGAGGTTATGACCGCGCAGGCATTAGAGCGCGCCTGGCGTGAGGCGGATCAGCCCTATCAGCGCGCCCACGTGACGCCGTACATCTATGAACATCCCGGCGAATTCAAGCTCCTGCAGGTTAGCGGCGCGGTGGACTACAGCAGCCAGCGGTGGACTGTAGACACCAGCGAAGACCTGGAATTTGTGCGGGCACTGTATTGCCGCCTGGGAGATGACGATGAGTTTCTTTGGGAGGATGTACTGGCGCTGCTGGAGAGGGAACCGCAGCTTCTGGAATTGAATCGTTTCGTCCAGCAGAAGGCGTTGCGTGAGGGCTGACCATGGTCACGTTTAGCGATGAAGGACTCAATCCATGATCCTTGTCACCGGGGCCAGCGGACTGCTCGGCGCCGCCGTTGTTTCGCTGGCGCATCGGCAAGGCCTTGAGGTTGTGGGCTTGTGTCACCGTCACCGAGTCGATGTTGCCGGCATCAGTTTGCGCTGTGCCGATCTAACGTCCGAAACCGAAACCTGCAGAGTCTTCGAGGAACTTCGGCCCTCGGCCATTGTCCATTGCGCCGCGGCGACCAATGTCGACTGGTGTGAACAAAATGCCGCAGAGGCTTATGAGCTCAACGTCGGAATGTCTGCACGAATGGCCCAGATCGCCTCGCGGATTCATGCGCGATTGCTATACATCTCGACGGACTCCGTCTTTGATGGTGCGGGTGGACCCTATGCGGAGGGCGATCCGCCTGCCCCGTTGAACATTTACGCGCAAACAAAACTCAAAGGTGAACAGGAAGTCATGCGGATTACGCCGTCGGCCGCCATCGCTCGCGTCACTTTTTATGGATGGAATGTGCAAAGCAAGCAAAGTCTGGCGGAATGGATTTTGCAAAAGCTGGTGTTGGGTGAGACGGTCCAGGGGTTTAGAGACGTAATTTTTTGTCCCATCCTGGCCGACGATCTGGCGGAGGTGCTGTTGGCCCTGTTGGAGCGGAATCTTACCGGTCTTTACCACGTGGTCGGGCCTGAAGCGATGAGTAAGTACGAGTTTGCCCGGCGACTGGCTTCAGCTTTCGGCTTCGATCCGCATCAGATAATTCCCGCATCATTGGCGGAGGTCAAGCTGTCAGCACCACGGCCGCGGGACACTTCCTTGAACACGAACAAAATCTGCAGCGCTCTTGGCCGCGCGATGCCCGATGTCGATTCCGGCATTCGCAGGTTTATGCAAATCCGAGACAGCCCTCGACAGCTGAGGGGCGGCGCCGTTGGAGTGGAAGCGTGACTACGGTCCGACTGGGACAGAAACTCGTCGGGCCGGATCACCCGACATACTTCGTAGCAGATATTTCTGCCAACCATGACGGAGACCTGGAGAGGGCCAAGCTCCTTGTAAGGCTTTGCGCGGAGGCGGGCGCGGATGCCGCGAAGTTCCAGAACTTTCGAGCCTCGAAAATCGTCAGCGATCGTGGCTTCCGAAGCCTGGGCACTCAGCTTTCTCACCAGGCGAAGTGGAAAAAAAGCGTATTCGAAGTTTACAACGACGCGAGTCTGCCCTGGGAATGGACTCCCGCGCTCCGGCAAGAGTGCGAAAGATGTGGCATCGAATATTTTTCTGCTCCTTACGACCTCGAAGCTGTCGACATGCTGGATCCTTATGTGAAGCTCTTCAAAATTGGCTCGGGAGATATAACGTGGCCCGAAATGTTGCGGACGGTCGCTTCGAAACAGAAGCCGGTACTGATAGCGACTGGCGCTTCCGACATCGGCGAGGTGCAACGAGCGGTTGAGCAGATACTCGCGATCAACTCCAACTTGGTTCTGATGCAGTGCAACACCAATTACACGGCGAAGTTGGAAAACTTCCGGCACATTCATCTGCGAGTTTTACAGACCTATGGCACGATGTTTCCCTCGGTAGTGTTGGGGTTGTCTGACCATACATCCGGACACGCAACCGTGCTCGGGGCGGTGGCAATGGGCGCGCGTGTGATCGAAAAACATTTCACCGACGACAATCAGCGTAAGGGGCCGGACCATCCGTTCTCCATGACGCCTTCGACATGGCGCGAAATGGTCAATCGCACGCGGGAACTGGAAGCTGCCTTGGGGTCGTCCCGAAAGTTCGTCGCCGAGAACGAGCAGGAAACTGTTGATCGTGCAGCGGCGCTGTCTTCGGGCTTCGACAGATCTGAAACGCGGGACGATTGTGAAGGAGACCATGCTTGAGGCGCTAAGGCCAGCCCCGCGAGATGCAATCATGCCTTTCGAGCTTGGGCAAGTGACCGGCAAGAAGTTGACTCGCGATCTGTCCCAGGGCGAGTACTTGCGATGGACGAATCTATCGGAGGTCGAGACTTCCGAATGAGAGTTCTATATTTTTCCGACAATACTTCCGGCCACAACCAACGCTTTCTCAAGAAACTTTCCCAGGCAGGGATCGAAGTCTGGTTTCTCGACCCTACCAGCGAGCATTTGCCGGAAGGCTGGTTACCGAAGGGAATCCATTGGGTGCAAGCCAAACAAAAATTGTTACGAGATGCGGATCCTGATTTATTCACGCGATTTCTGCCAGAGCTTCAAGACTTGCTCGGGAAGATTCGCCCTGATCTGGTCCATGCCGGGCCAACCCAGAGCTGTGGCTATCTCAGCGCCCTATCCGAGATTCATCCCTGGCTCTTGATGTCTTGGGGATCAGACATTTTGTTCCACGCCGACCGCAATCCGAATTGCAGACGCGCAACCCAAATCGCACTTTCCAGCGCGGACGGTTTCTTCTTTGATTGCGACGCCGTTCGCGCCAAAGCGAAGCAACTGGCGGACGTGCCGGACTCCCGCATCGTGCAGTTTCCATGGGGAATCAAGACACAGGTCTTTTCTCCGACGGGAGAGTTGCCTGCAGCGAAAGATTTCGCGCGAGAACCGGGAACGCACGTTTTTCTCAGCACTCGTTCGTGGGAGCCGATCTACGGAACCGGCGTCCTGCTGGAGGCCTTTCGCCAGGCCTCCGGCAAGAATTCCTCATTGCGGCTGTTAATGCTGGGGCATGGGCCAGAGGCGGCGCATGTGCGCCAGTTCATTGACTCGCATGGGCTGAACGGGGTGATTGCGACCCCAGGCTGCATTGACGAAAGAGAAATGCCAAAGTGGTTCCGCGCAGCGGATACGTATGTGAGTTGTTCGCATTCCGATGGAACTTCCATTTCCCTGCTGGAGGCAATGGCGAGTGGTCTACCTGTAGTTGTGACAGACATCGCGTCGAACCGCGAGTGGGCAGCCGAGGGCCAGAATGGATGGTTGGCGGCTGCCGGAGCAACCGAACAATTTTGCGACAAGCTGCTGCAAGCGGCTGCCCTTAGTCAAGAGGAACGGGCGCTGATCGCCCAGCGCAATCGCCAAATCGTGAAAGAGCGGGCGGACTGGGACAGGAACTTTCCTCAGCTTCTGGCGATGTATGAGAATCTGATGAGCGTATCGGCAAGACTATGACGGCAGTAACAAGAGGGGCCAGCGATACGACCGGGTGCGAACGGCTGGCAGGTCAAGCGAAATGAGATTCGTTAGTTCAAGCCTCCGGCACATTGTTTATCCCTGCCTCGCACGTACCGGCTACTTGCGCAGTCATGTGCGAGCAGGGCTCGCGGTGGTGACTTATCACGGCGTACTGCCGCAGGGATATGAGCCGCTAGATGAGGCATTGGATGGCAACCTGATCCACCGAGAGATGCTTCGCCGGCAATTGCGGCTGCTGAAGGCGCGCTATCACGTGATCGAGCCCCAGGAGTTGCTGTCGTGGTGCACGAGCGGACGCGAACTCCCTCCGCTCTCAGTCCTTCTTACCTGTGACGACGGCCTGCGGAACAATTTGACCGATATGCTGCCAATTCTGCAGAAGGAAGGAGTGCGCTGCCTTTTCTTTGTGACCGGGGCTTCCGCCGCCGAGGAGCCTGCCTGGCTTTGGTACGAAGAACTTTTTTTGATTCTGCACGCCGCGCGCTCCGGACGCTTTGAGATTTCCAGTGCAGGTGTCGCAATAAGCGGCGAACTGGGCACACGCGCGGGGCGGCAGGCAACGTGGTGGAGCGCAGTGAAGCGTCTCTCGCAAGTCGATGCGGAGAGCCGCCGGGCTTTTCTTTGTGCCGCCCGGGCCCAGCTTGGTGTAAACGATGGAATGAATTCCGTTGGCGACGATTCTCCGCGAAATCTGCGCTTCCAACTGCTGCGGCGCGCAGAGTTAGTGCAACTGGACTCCGCGGGGATGACTATCGGAGCCCACACCTTAAGCCATCCCGTGCTGTCCCAATCTCTACCTGAACAGGCATATGCCGAAATCGCCGAAAGCCGTTCGCGGCTGGAGTCAGCGCTGGGCAAGCCTGTGTGGGCGTTTGCTTATCCGTTCGGGAACGCCGAGTCAGTGACGCCGCAAGTTCTGGCCATGCCGCAGCAGGCGGGATATGAAGCGGCATTCCTGAACATCGGTGGCGGGCTGGGAACAAGCATCCCACGATTTGCAATTCCGCGCATTCACCTCACGGCGGCGATGAATCTGGGCGAATTTGAGGCGCATGTGGCCGGCCTCCACGGATCATTGCAGCGGTGGGCACGCCGAGACTCGCGGGACACGGCGCTCGCGGCGCAAGGCTGAGACAGGGGATATGCTGACTCTTACCGCAGAGACCAACCTCCAGATTTACGAAGCGCCGGCGATTGCCTCGCATTACGCCTCGCTGGAGTACCTGACTCCGTGTGAACGATTATTGTTCGATTCTTACATCAAGCCGGCAAGCAAAATTCTTGATCTCGGCGTTGGTGGTGGACGCACGACCGCGTGGCTATCTCGCCGGGCCGCGACATATATTGGCGTCGATAGAGCAGCCGCAATGGTTGAGGCCTGCCAGGCCAGGTTCCCGGAGTTGAAGTTCGTAGTTGGCGACGCTGCTGACCTTTCACGTTTTCCCGACGAATCGTTCGATGTCGTGGTGTTTGCCTTCAACGGCCTCGACTATGTCATTCCTGCCGCTTCCAGACTCGCATGCCTGGAACATATCTACCGCGTTCTCAAGACCGGGGGTGCGGTGGTGTTCTCTTCGCACAATCCGCGAGCCATTGTGTCTCGTCAGGGCTGGAATCGTGAAAGATTGCAGGCGGCTGCCCGCAGATTCTACGCGGGGTCCGAGTTGCTGTATGAACTGTTGCTGGCGGGGCTGACTGGCGCGCGATCTGTGTGGTCCTTTTTCCAATCGGGGGCGGCGACCTTGCCCCGTGTCCGAAGAAGAATCTTGTCGCACGCGTTTTGGCAGGGTGAGGGATGCGTAGTTGATCCCGCTCACGGCGGCCTTCTGACCCATTGCTGGATTCCGCGGCGAGTGATCGACGAAATGAATTCGATGGGTTTCCGTGTCGAGCGTGTGCTGGGCGATGATTATCCGCGAGCGAGCCGCACCTACGCGACAGATTGGTACTATTACGTATTCACGAAATCTGATGTGACGGTGGCAAAGCCTTGCGCCTAGTCCTGCTGAGAGAAATTCCGGAAGATGAAGACTTGCGCCGCAAGTGGAACGCACTGGTGGAGCGCGTGGAGCAGCCACAGATCTTCTTCACCTACGAATGGGCTCTGGCGGTGCAGCGCGCCTACCGAGAAACCTTGCGTCCTTTGCTTTTTCTGGCATACGACGAGACGAATTCTTTGTGCGGTGTGGCGGCCTTGGCTACTAATTCTTCTGGAGACCAGCTTTCATTTCTGGGTGCCACGACCGGCGACTATTGCGACTTCGTCAGTTTGCCGGAGCAGAGGGGCGCGTTCGTGGACGCGATATTTGCTGAACTCAGAAAACTCGGGATCGACAGGATGGTGTTGACGAACCTGCCCTCCGACTCCAGCACCGTGCGCGCTATAAGGCAGGCTGGCGGGCGAAGACGCTACTGGTGCTTCGCGCGGACGGCATATGCCTGCGCTCAAATATCACTCGGATCACTGCAGCGCACGAGTGGCGAAAAACCCACACTGCCACGCAAGAAAATGCTGCGCCGGATCTTGAATAGGATGGAACGCGAAGGGCCCGTCCGTCTTGATCATGGCCGGTCATGGCAAGCCGTCGGGCCAGTCCTGGATCAGTTCATGCTGGCGCATGTTGCGAGATTCCTGGTTACGCAACGCATCAGCAACCTGGCACGCCCTGAGCGCCGCCTATTCCTGTCGGAACTGGCGAAACTTCTTTCTGCGCCCGGCTGGATTGTTCTCACCCGCATGATGTCCCGTGAAAAAGCGATTGCGTGGAATTATGGTTTTCAGTTCCACGGCACGTGGTTCTGGTACCAGCCCACCTTTGACACCGATCTGGAAAAGTATTCTCCGGGCTTCTGCCTGCTGGCCAAAATAGTTGAAGAGGCAGCGGAGAATCCAGCGCTGACCGTCGTCGATCTCGGACTGGGCGCGGAAGAATATAAGGAACGGTTCGCGAACCAAACTCGCGAAACGTTGCACTTGACATTGCAAACCACGGCACGCGGCCATTTTCGGGAGATGCTACGCTATCGCGCCGCGACATTAGTTAAGGCCTCTCCGAGAGTGGAAGCCGGGGCGCGTTGGCTGCGGGCTCGAATGCGCGTACTTACAGATCATCTTCGGCATCAGGGCGCCGCGGAGACCCTGGCATGGCTGGCAAAGCGGCTGGGCGAGAGATCCTGGGGGCAGACGGAAGTCTTCTTCTATGAGAGCTGCGGTTCGGTGCTTCATGACGCTGGCGAATTGAAACTGCGCTCGCTCGATCTCAATCAGTTGGCCGCTGCGGCGATCGAGCATGTGGACGATGACGCAACCCTTGCTTATCTGCTGCGCTCGGCACAGCGACTGTCCTCCAACGACAGTGAAGGATTTGCACTGGTCGATGGCGCGGGAAGATTCCTGCATTTTGCCTGGACCACCGCCTTCGAAGGATTTTTCCTCTCGGAGTTGAATACGAGAGTGAAATCGCCTTCTCCCGATAGCCTGATGCTGTTCGATTGCTGGACTCCGCAGGCGGCGCGCGGCCGAGGCTACTATGGGCACACGATCGAACTCATCGCGGAGCAGCAGAAAGCGCTAGGGAAACGGCCTTGGATCTTCAGTGCCGCGAGCAACACGGCTTCAATACGTGGAATCGAGAAAGCCGGCTTCCGTCGGCGCTATTCCCTGATCCGGCAAAAAGCTCTGTGGTGGCAGAGAGTGCGCGGAGATTCCTCGGTGTCGGGAACTCCCGCCGCGGAGGTATCGGCCCGCGCGTAGGGTGGCCGCATTCTTTCATGCGCGTACTTCTTCTGCATCCCGACGATTCTCCGCGACGAGGTCCCTGGTCTGAACAGCACTGGGACTTGATCGTCGATCTGGGAAGATCCTCGGAGTTTTCAGCGGCTGACTGGACCGGGCAAATAGGATGTCCCATTGTGCGTTCAGACTTGTTCCGTGACGGTGTCGCGGATCTGAAACTGGTGCGGGAGACGCTTTCGGCCGGACAGGGCCGATTGGTCGACGAAGAGGGAATTGACTGGTGGAATCTCACCGCGCTGCTGATTACGTCGCAAGTCGAAGCGATACTGACACTGAGACGGGTTGCGGCGCAGGTTGCCTCGAAGCCGGACCTCTGGGCGACGCGCGCGGGGTGGCCGGGCAACGCCCTCGCTTTTCTGCTGGGATGTGAGATGCGGACTTTCTCCGGAAACGTCTTGACTCGCATCGCCCGGCGAGCAGCGCACTACGGTGGGCTGTTTCAACGCTTTTCTGCCGCGCAGATCAAGGAAATCTTCTTCGACAAATACGACCCTGGTTACGAGTGGCGCTCGCGGTTTGCCTCCAACAGGCGAGCTTTCCACAAGCAGGATGCGGTTGCACCCGTGATCCTGGTTCCGAGTGCGTACGGAAATGTTTCGCGAATGGCGGCATCTTACGCGCGGCTGCTGCCGGATCAAAACTTTCTATTGGTCGCGACGCGACAGAGTGGCAAACAGTTTGAGGCTCCGAGAAATCTGCGTTTGCACGATCTGGCATCCTATGCCACGAGAACTTCGACGCTCAGCGAGAGCGCTGCAGTCCTGGAAGAATGGGGCGGGCTGAAGCTTGAGCTCTGTGCGATGCCGGAATTCGAAGTGCTCTCACGCACCGGAACCTTCGATGCATTTCCGAATTGGTTTCGCAGTGGCCTTCGTGTTCGCAATGCCTGGCGCGAAGTGCTGGAGCGCGAAACAGTCTGCAGTGTGTTGTGCGGAGATGACAGCAATATCTACACGCGTCTTCCCGTGTTGCTGGCGGCCCGGCGCAAGATTCCGACTATCGACTTCCACCACGGCGCAATGGACGGCCGCTATCTTCTGAAAGATCTCGCTAGTGACGCGTATCTGGCCAAGAACGCAATGGAGCGCGACTATCTGCTTCGCGTATGCGGGCTGCCTTCTCAAAGAGTCATCATCGGCGCTCCCTTTTCAACTTATACAGCCTCTGCTGGGAACCGCCGGCTTGCGCAAACGACCTCGGTCATTTTCTTCTCCGAGCCCTACGAAAATGTGGGCATGCGCGCGGAGGAAGTCTATCGAGAGATACTGCCCTCTCTTTGCCGAGTGGCTGGGGAAAATGGGCGTAGCCTTGTCATCAAGTTGCATCCATTCGAGAGCCTCAGCGATCGGAAGCGAATGGTTCAAGACCTGCTGCCCGAGGAGGATGCAAGACTCGTCACAGTTCTCGATGGGCCGCTGTCCGAGCGATTGCTGTCGTCTGCATGGTTTGGACTCACGGTCGAATCCACTACAGTTATGGACTGCCTGAGGTACGGAGTTCCATGTTTTCGGGTGGGATGGTTGACGCTTTCTTCCTTCGAATATGCCCAACAATATACGCGGTTCGGAGTAGGCGACGTTCTCCGCAGCGCGAACGAGATCGCGTACATTCCGGTGCGGCTGGCCAATTTTTCTCCTCAAGAAACGAAGCAACAATCTCTTTGGAAGACGGCCGATCCGGAGATGTTGCGGCAGTGGCTGGCCGCTGGATCGCCACGGCAGAGTGTCGCCAGGCAGGTTTCGTGATGCATTCCTTCCGCCGCGCTGAGGCCGTAAGGACATTCTGGGGAACGCCATCAGAGCTACACAACGTGGGAGATTCCATTGTCTTTAGGCGCTGAAATAATTCCAGAAAACGCGGCGCTCGAGGCGCAAAAGTTCCGCTCCCAGGTGGGGCACATCTCGCGGCAGTCCGGCATGTTCTTTGCGGGGACTATTTTCAGCGTTGCATTCGGCTACGTCTTCAAAGTGTATCTGGCCCGCGTTTTGGGCGCGGAGAATTTAGGGATTTACGCGCTCGGCGTTACCCTGATCGGTTTCCTCGGAATCTTTAACTCCCTGGGATTGGCGCAATCGGCGGTTCGGTTTGTAGCCGCCTACGTCGCGACCAAGCAGTTTGTAAAGCTGCACGCCGTTCTCTGGCGCGGCGCGACCATCCTGTTAGCCGCCAATATCTTCTTTGCGATTGTCTTGTTGACACTCGGTCGTGCGGTTGCTCTCCACTTTTATCACTCGCCGGCGCTGGTGCGGTACCTGCCATGGTTCGCGCTGATCATGCTATTCGGCGTGCTCAACAGTTTCTTCGGCAAAGTCCTCGCGGGATATCGCGACTTGGGCCGCAGGACCCTGATTCTGACTTTCGTGGGAAGTCCGCTCACGATGTTGACGACCGTGCTGCTCATTGGATTAGGTTTGGCCCTGCGCGGCTACCTGGCGGCCCAGGTGGTAAGTGCCGCGGTGGTTGGTGTGCTTCTCATCGCGGTGGTGCGCAAACTCACGCCGGTGCAGGCGCGCTTTTCGGCACAAAGCAGCGCTCCCCTCGATAGAGAAGTCTGGTCCTTCTCCGCTTCGATGCTGGGAATTGGCCTGCTGGAATTCCTCATCGTTCAGATGGACAAGATCGCTCTTGGTTTCTACCGGGGAGCGAGAGAGGTGGGAGTTTATTCGGTGGCGGCGGCGCTGGTCGCCTACGTGCCTCTGGCGCTGCAGTCGGTGAACCAGATATTCGCTCCTACCATCGCCGACCTGCACACGCGCGGTGACCATGCGTTGCTGGCTCGCCTGTTTCAATCCCTCACCAAGTGGGTAACGGGCCTGACCCTGCCCCTCGCGGCTGTCGTTGTCATTTTTGCCCGGCCGCTGATGCGGATCTTCGGGCCTGGATTCGAGGCGGGCTGGCCGATTCTAATCATCGGCACGCTGGGACAACTGGTAAACTGCGGAGTCGGTTCCGCGGGCTATCTGCTGCTGATGTCAGGAAATGAGAGGCGTTTGACTAAGGTGCAGGCTGCCATGGCGGCTGTGATGGTTGTCCTGAACATAGCGCTGGTGCCAGTCTGGGGGATTGTGGGGGCGGCGATCGCAGCTGCCATTACGAACGTAGGCATGAATGTGTGGAACTTGCTGCAGGTGCGCGCGGCGCTGCACCTTTCTCCGTATAACCGCAGCTATCTATATCTGCTGCCTCCTGCCATCGCGTCGATTGCCGTGACGCTGCTGCTGAAAAGAAATGCGGCGGTGTTCCATCATGACTGGCTCGCTGTGGCGGTGAGCGGCGTCCTCGCATACGTGACATTCGCGGGGATTGTTCTCGCTTTCGGGCTCAACCCGGACGATCGTCTGATCGCAGATGCCATCTGGTTGCGGGTTCGAGGGGCATTCGGAAAAAGTCAACGCGGTGCGCTATGACGGAGATGAGAGAGGTCCGCCTGCCCGCGGAACTGTGCGCCGCTGTTGAAAAGAAATTTGCCGGCAGATTCAATAGCCTCGAAGAACTTTTGATCTTCGTGCTAAATGATTTGTCGGCGGACGACGCATCCCAGGCTGATCGCGCCGAACAGCACATCATCGAGGAGAGGCTGCGAGAACTTGGCTACATTTGAAGTGCGCCGGCGGCACGAACAGCCCAGCCCGAAGCCGCAACTCATCGACCGCACGGAGACCCTGGAGGAAGTAACCCGGGAGGGAAATGCGCGGCTGTACCCTTCGCTGACAAATCCAAGCTGGCTGATATTGAGGAAGCGACGCGAGATATTTCAAAAGTGGCTGGCCGGATTGCAGAGCGAAAATCTCACCGTGCTCGACATTGGCGGAAGAATTCAGCCCTATCGCCCCCTGCTCGAAGGCCGCTTGCGCAGCTACGTCGCCGTCGATGTGCGCCGCACGCCGTTGGTGACTGTGGTCGCGCGTGGCGAACAGATTCCTATGGCCGGCGCGCAGTTTGATCTCGTTATCTGCACGCAAGTGCTGGAATACGTCGCCGATCCGGCACGGGTCATCGCGGAAATCCACCGCGTGCTCAAGCCTGGAGCCTGCCTCCTGTTGAGCGTGCCCGCTATTTTTCCGCGTGACTCCGAGAATGACAGTTGGCGTTTCATGCCACAGAGCCTGAAAATCCTATTGCACTCTTTTCATGATTTTGAAATTGTTCCCGAGGGAAGCAGCATCGCCGGTTTGTTTCGGACTGGCGTGCGTTGCCGCGATCACGTTGGCGAGGCCTGCTCTATTGGGCAAGTCTGCTGAGGTTCACATTGATTCCAGTACTTAACCTGACAGGGTTTTGCTTAGAAGCTATCGCGCCGAATTGGAACGATCAGTTCACCGCCAACTTTAGCGTGTTCGTGAAGAAATGACGACCCAACCCACTCATTGCGGCGCTCCTATTGGGGATGAGGAACTCCGCGACCTGCTGCTGGAGTACCGCCGCGAGAACTGGAAGGGCATTCAACTTCCCGAGACCCAGGAGCGGATTGTCGAAGATCTGATCTCAGGCGATGCACTCGCGCTGCTGCGTCAGATTGAGCCCTACATCAAATTGTCCAACGGTTCCCGTGTGCTTGACGTCGGCTCCGGAGTGGGTACCTTCGTGGTGGCCTGCAGAAGCCACGGAATGAAGGCCTTCGGCGTAGAGCCCGACCGGATCGGCCAGGGAGCGAAACTGAACTCCATCCAAATCGCGAGGCAGAGACTCGCAACTTCGGTCTTTGCCAGCAGTGTTGGAGAGATGCTGCCCTTTCCCGATGCGTGTTTCGATCTGGTGACGATGAACCAGGTGATCGAGCACGTGAGCGCCCAACAGACGGTAATTCAGGAAGCCGCTCGCGTGTTGCGCGAGGAGGGAGTTCTCTATGTGGCGTGCCCAAACTATCTACGATTCTACGAACCGCACTACAAAATCTTCTGGCTGCCGCTGATGCCCAAGATTCTAGGCCGCGTCTACCTTCATCTTCGTGGACGCAGTCCGGCCATGCTCGATCAGTTGACCTACACCACAAACCGGCGTTTGCGAAGGCTACTCGCCACGCTCGGCCCGGAGTACGCGATCCTCGATCTTCACAAGGAACAATTTCTCAGAAAACGAGCGGCAGGTTCTTTCGTGGCTCGCTCCACGCGCCTGGTGAATAAACTCACGGCCCTCCCTCTGATCGGTCGCATTGTTTTGGGGGCAATCTTGCAGTATGGGTCGCTCACAGAAGGTGGGTGCGAGATGGTCGTCATGCGCAAACCCAAGGCGGATGCGTAGTGCTGGCTCTCGCTCAAAAACTTCGGCAGCGCGCTCGCGGCTTGCTTTCCGTCGAAGGATTTCACTTCGATCGCCCGCTCGTGTTGCTGCAGAGCGATGATTGGGGTCGCGTCGGATTGCGTGACCGTGAGGGACTGGAAGAACTTCAATCCGCGGGCATCGTCCTCGGAGAGCGCCCCTACGATTTTTATACGTTGGAAACAGCCGAGGACTTGTCCGCCCTGCGTGCGCTGTTGCGCCGCCATCGTCGACTCCACTGGACAGTGCGCCTCAATCGGAATGAACTTCATCGTAGCGAACCTGGATTTCGCCCGCATGGAGGCCGACGACTTTCGCCAGATCCACCTTCTGCCGCTGTGCGAAGGTCTTCCCCGAGGCTGGAGCCGTCCGGGCCTCCACGAAGCGTACGGTGAAGGCATCCGCGAGGGAGCGTTCCATCCCGCATTGCACGGTGTGACTCACTTTTGCCGTGCTGCCGTTGAGCGCAACCTGGCTAGCGCCGGCGAGCGCTCTGAGCTTCTCCGCACGCTGTGGCGGGCCGGAACGCCGTACATCCACTGGCGGATGCCTTGGATCGGGTACGAATACTGGGACCCCGAGAAGCCTGCGGACGAACGCTTCCTTTCCGCCACTTCTCAGCGTGAACTGATCGGCCAAAGTGTAGGAGCTTTTGCCAAAATGTTCTCCACGCTTCCGCGCTCCGCGTGCGCTCCTGGGTATCGCGCCAACGAGAGCACACACCAGGCATGGGCAGAATATGGAATTCGCGTGGCGCAGAACGGTCCGGGAACTCTTACCCCGCCTCACCTGGATGGTTACAACATCCTGCAGGTTTACCGTACGGTGGAGTTTGAACCTGCGCTCGATCCGGCATTTTCTGTGGACGCTTGCGTGACTGCCGCTGAAGCCTGTTTTGCCTGTGCGATTCCCGCCGTCGTCTCTTTGCACTCCATCAACTTCCACTCTTCTGTGCGCGATTTTCGCAGCCGTAGTCTGGAACTACTGGACAAATTCATCTCCGCCCTGGAATCGAAGTACCCCAACTTGCTGTATCTTTCCGACGAAGACCTCTGCGACCTGGTAGAAAAAGGTTCGTATGAAACTCCCCAGGGCGTGATGCACGTCAACGTGACCAAGAAGCGCTTCACCCGGGCACAAGTCGCGCGCCAGCGGAAGGCATAAGTGGGCAGCCAGAAATCGGTGATATTAGTTACGGTGGACTGCCTGAGGGCCGATCACGTCGGCTTCATGGGCTACGAGCGCCCGACCACTCCCTTCCTGGACACCCTGGCGGCCGACAGCTTCGTTTTCTCCGCCGCGGTTGTGGCCGGGGCGCCGACCTACTACTCGTTACCCGCGATTATAGCTTCGCGCTATTCGCTTGCGCTGGGACGCGATCTGATCGGTCTCGCTCCCGGAGAACCGACGCTCGCTTCCACTTTTAACCAGGCGGGATACGCCACCGCTTGCTTTGCCGCTGCGAATCCTTACATTTCGTCGAGGTTCGGCTACGAGCAAGGCTTCGACACGTTTCGGGATTTTCTCGACGCGGACCCGGTTACTCCCTCAGAAGCCAAGCCCCGCGCCGCCGCTAACGGATGGGCAAGCACCCTGAATCGCAGGCTGCACGAAGGTAGTCATCGCATGGGTCCTCTCGGAACTGTCTACGATGAACTCTACTTTCAATACTGCCAGCGCCTCGCCACTCCTCCGGCGAATTCACTCGACACGTTGCGTCGGTTTCCTGCGGCAGATGTCATCGTCGATCAGGCCCGCACATGGCTGGCATCCACCGGAGAGAGGCCTTTCTTCCTGTGGCTGCACTTCATGGACCCGCATTCGCCTTACTATCCAACCGAGAAAGCTCTCGATTTGATGGGCTGCGGCCCGGTTACGCCCGGTCGCGCCCGCTACTTGAATTCGTATTGGAATCGTTCTGATCTTGGATCGCGCCGCCTGGCGCGTCATCGCGACGAAGTCGTCGCGTTATATGACGCAGGCATTCGTTGGGTCGATACCCAGATGGCGCGTCTCATCGAGGCGCTGCGGCGCTTCAACATGTGGGACAACTGCATCGTCGCTGTCACCGCCGATCACGGAGAAGAATTTCTGGACCACGGTGGCCGCTATCATCCGCCATCGAGTTTGCGAGAAGAATTGATTCGCGTGCCACTGCTGTTGCGCGTGCCCGGCGCCATCAAGACGAAGCTTTCAAACTCTCCGTTCAGCCTGCTGCATCTCTCTCCGACTCTGCTGGATGCCGCCGGCGTGTCGATTCCCTCGGCATTCCATGGCCGCAATTGCTGGGAAAAACTGCGCCGGGGGGAGAACTGGGAAGAGGCCGCAATTTGTGAGTGCGTAGCCGGTTGCACCAATCCCTTTCACTCGCAGAACCGTCTTGGACCGCGTGTGCTGGCGGTGCGGGAGGCACGGTTCAAGTTGTTGCTGAATTTCGATCCTCCCGGCGAATACCTGTACGACCTCGAATCGGACCCCGGGGAAAAAACACCGTTGCCGCCATCCGCCGAAAAGCCCGTACGGCGACGCTTGCTTGAAGCCGCGCGCCTGCACCTGCAACATTCGATCAGGGAGCGCGATCGAGGCCTCCGGTTGTCCGCACGACTGCGTGAACTTCGGCTAAAATGGGCAAAACCAGCAGAAAAAACTTCGCCAGTATCTTCCTAGCCGTGTGCTGGCTGCGCGTTTGCCTCAGAGATGATCACCGTCTTTACGCCGTCGTTTGCCGACGAAGCCGACACCAATGCGCAGAATCTCACGGTCAAGGAGATTGTCGCCCGTTTGCCGCCGGAAGAGTTTCGCGTTGTGATGCTGCATGAGGATGCTCCCGACCCTCGCATTTCCGGTCGTCGAAACACCGAATTGCTGCGCTGGCATCGCCGGGGCAACACGCTACGGATCTTGGTGCATTGCCTGGGTAACGTTCCCGATGTTTATTTTTTCCCGCGGGAAGGCCCGCTCGACTCGGCGTTTCTGGCGCTGCGCCGCCGTCTCGCATTGAAAACCGCAGTCGTCACCTACGTGGTCTCGGGAGGACTTTACAACCCGGATCCTCCCCGGCCCGCGCTGGCGCGCAACGTTCGTGAAGCCGACGTTGTCTTCGGCAACTGCCAATTCTTGAGCAGATTGGTCGAGGAACGCATGGGAGTCGCCGCCGGGGTCCGCTACGATGGAATCGATCGCCGCTTTTTTTTTGCGGCTGAGAAAGCTGATTCATTAAGCAACCAAGTGAAGGTATTGTTCGCGGGTTCCTTGCGGCCCTACAAGCGCGCCGACGTGGTGGTTCGCCAGGCCGCGCGCTGGCCGAAAATCGAATTCCGCATTGCTGGCCGTGGCGAGGAGGAGCAGAATTGCCGAAACCTGGCCGCTGAGCTTGGCTGCTCCAATGTAACTTTCGTCGGGCATTTGACTCCAGCAGAACTGGGCGAAGAAATGCGTCAGGCGGACATCTTCTTCCTCCCCAGCGTTTTGGAGGGACATCCCCAGGTACTGGGACAGGCCGCCGCATGCGGGCTTCCGTCAGTCGTGATGGATATTTACCGGCCTGAGTTTGTGGTCAACGGCAAGACAGGGTTTGCCGTCGACTCCGACGATGAACTCACGGAGAAGCTCGATCTGTTGATCAGCAGGCGCGAACACCGCTGGGCCATGGGCGAAGCTGCGATTGCCCACTCGCGGAATTTCGACTGGGATCGCATTACGCTGCAATGGCAGCAAGCCTTCGAAGATGCCGTCGCGAAACGGCGGCAGCGATGAGCTCCACTGCCAATTCTTTGCGGGTCGATAAGGGGCGCGGTCTTCACGTGCTGACGCTGACGCCGTTTTATCCAAGCGACCGTGACGATGCCGCCGGATGCTTCGTCTCCGAGCCACTCGTCGAGCTCGCCAAGATTGGAATGCAAAACACTGTGTTCGCAGTTCAGCCCTTTTACCGCGCGAGAACTCGTGCCGCCAGTTCTGCCGCGCCGGCTCATTGGATGCGCTACCCGGCCTTGCCAGGAGGATTCGGACTTCACAGCGCGGGCGCCTTTGTTTTTGCCCGCACCGTAGGTCGAGTGCGTGAACTTCATGGCTCAAACCCGATCGACCTCATCCACGCACACGCCCCGCTCCCCTGTGGACACGCCGCTATGCTGCTGAGCCGGGAACTCCGCATTCCATACGTAGTTTCGGTGCATGGCCTCGACGTTTTCTCGACCGTGCAGGTTGCCGGCAAGGCCGGAGAATGGTGTCGTCGGATTTCCCGGCGCGTCTATACTTCCTCGCGACGTGTGATCTGCATCAGCGAGAGCGTGCGGGAGCAAGTGATCGAGGGGGTCGGACGAAACTGCCGCACGTCGGTTGTCCACAACGGCGTGGACCCCGAACTGTTTTCTCCGGTCTCGAATCCATCTTCCGACTCACTCACAATTCTGAGTGTGGGAAACCTGATTCCAATCAAGGGTCACGACCTGCTGATCCGTGCCGTTGCGGCCTTGACGCCGGAGTTCCGGTCGCTGAGTCTCGAGATCATCGGCGACGGACCAGAAAAGTCTCGCCTTCAGGCCCTGGCCCAACAGCTCCAGATCGCCGAGCGGGTAAGTTTCCTGGGCCGCCAGCCTCGCCGGCAAGTTGCCGCCGCCATGCAACGATGCACTCTGTTTGCGCTTCCCAGCCGCTATGAGGGCTTGGGATGCGTCTACCTCGAGGCGATGTCGGCGGGCAAAGCTGTAGTCGGCTGCCGGGGCCAGGGAATTGCTGAGATCATTCAGCACGGCGCCAACGGATTTCTGGTGGGTCCTGACAACGAGAAGGAACTGACGCTGGCGCTGGCCATGCTGCTTCGCGATGAACGCCGTCGCAGCAATCTGGGCGCGGCTGCGCGCGATACGATTCTCGACCGGCTCACTCTCGCACATCAAGCCGAGAATCTAGCCAGAGTCTACCGGGAGTCCGTGGCATGACGCGCCGTCTGGTGGTCCTCACGGAAATCATCGCCCCGTATCGCATCCCGGTGTTCAACGCACTGGCGGCGCGAGGCGATGTCGACCCGCACATAATTTTTTTCTCGGAGAATGATCCCAGCCTGCGGCAGTGGCAGGTTTATAAGGACGAAATCAGATTCTCCTACGAGGTCCTGCCCGGATGGCGCCGCCGGCTGGGCAAATACAACCTCCTTCTGAATTGGGGAGTGGGATCAGCCCTGCGCAGAGCCAGTCCCGATGCCATCGTTTGTGGCGGCTACAGTTATCTCGCTTCCTGGCAGGCGGCAATGTGGGCGCGGAGTCATGCTGTCCCGCTGCTGCTGTGGTCGGAGAGCACCGGGCAGGATATTCGCCACCGGCTGGCTCCGGTGGAGTTCATGAAAAAGCGATTCCTCCGCATGTGCCGCGCGTTCGTGGCCGCCGGAGAAACCTCTCGAGAATATCTACTGGCCTTGGGGGCGCCCGGCCAATCCGTCCACATTGCGCCGGATGCGGTTGATGTACAGTTCTATTCAACTCTAGCCACAAAGGCTCGCCAGCAGGCCGACAGGCTTCGCGCCCTTCATGGACTTCCTGCGCGCTATTTTTTGTGCGTCGGACGGCTGGTTGAGGAAAAAGGAGTCTTTGATCTTCTTTCCGCCTATGGCAAGCTAGACGAACCCACTCGCTCCCAGATAGGCTTGGTGTTCGTTGGTGACGGCCCGGCTCGTGCAGATCTCGAACGGCGGGCAAAGCAAATCGGTCCCGGCGTGGTGAAATTCATGGGCTGGTTCGATCGGGAGCGAGTTCCCGAGGTTTACGCGCTGGCGGAGGCGCTCGTGTTTCCGACTCACAGTGATACCTGGGGGATGGTGGTGAACGAAGCGATGGCTTGCGAACTTCCCATCATTGCGTCTCAAGTTGCGGGTTGTGTTCCCGACCTTGTAGAACATGGCTGGAACGGTTTGGTGGTCCAGCCTTCCAACCCGCAAGCGTTGGCCGATGCGATGAATACGCTTTTCCGGAAGCCGGAAGTCGTCTCGCGCATGCGGACCCACAGCAGAGAGCGCATTCAAGCGTACCTCCCCGAGGCGTGCGCCGAGGGACTAGCGAAAGCGATGACATTTGTTTGTAACGGCACTGCATGAAATCTGGATCGCGCATTTTCGGACTGCTGGCCCTGCCGGTCTTGGGGTTGTTGATGTTATTGGCGGCGGAGTTTCGCCCGGGCTACTTCAACAACGTGACCTACCTCGGCGGCTTCCTGCTTCTGGAAGCAGTGGCTATCGCAGTGTGGCATTACGACAACTGGTTTTTCTTGATCATGATGGTTACATTTCTGTGGGCCGGAACCGACATCCCAGGCGGCGCTTCAACCGTTCGCTGGGTCTTCCTCGCCGTGGGGGCCCTGGTGGGCCTCATCAGGTGGGCGGGAAGCGATCAGAGGCCGCGGTTGGGTGGCCTTCATCTGCTTGCTTTCCTCTGTGTACTGACAGCGGTCGTGTCTTCCATAGTCTCGAAGCGAGCCCAGATCTCGCTTTTGAAATCGTCGAGTCTCTTCCTCCTGTTCTTATATGCCTCTTGCGGAGCCCGCGTCGCCTTCGCGAATCGTGAGGCCCGGTTCTTTAGGGGACTGCTAACGGCGTGCGAGTTCGTTACCTATCTCTCCGGCTTTTTCTATGTCGTTCTCCACTACGAGGTCTTTGGCAACCCAAATTCCCTGGGCGCGATCATGGGAGTGGTCATCGTCCCCGTCCTGCTCTGGGGTGTGCTAATCGCCGACCAACCCAACGTTCAGCACAGACGAACGCTCGCACTCGGCCTGGCGGCCTATCTACTGATGTCATCGGTCTCACGAGCCGCCTTGTTAGGCTGTGGTCTTTCCGTCGTGATCATGTGTATCTCCTTGCACCGCCAGAAGGTCCTGATCAAGGCCGGCTTCCTGTTTGTTTTTCTGGCGGCGATCATTGCGGTGGCGCAACCTGGCCAGTTCACCTCCATGGCCTCCGACTTGTGGGAAGACGTGGTTTACAAGGGGAAGGCGGAACAAGGACTCCTCGGTTCCCGCAGATCGCCCTGGCAGGAAACCATGGATGTCATCAAAGAGAGTCCCTGGTTCGGCAGTGGCTTCGGAACCGACGTAGGTCCCGTACAGGGCGCGGATGCGGGTTCAGTCTTTCGGACCGCTGGCGGAACCAGCAAGGAACATGGCAACAGCTATCTGGCGCTACTGGAATATGTCGGATTGCTGGGCATCGTCCCATTTGCCCTTCTGGTGCTCCTCGCGCTGCGGATAATTTTTCGCGTTTGCCTTTGGACATGGAAGACGGCTGACCCTCGGCCCTACGCGGTGCCGCTGGCTTTTGTTTGTCTCGCCGGACTGGTTCACGGCTTCTTTGAAGACTGGCTCTTCGCGGTCGGATATTATCTGAGCATTTTCTTCTGGGCGTCGCTGTTCATTCTTTCCGATCTTCAGCCTTCCGCGCCGCGCACGCAGCACAGTTTCGGCAGAGTCTGGAACAGAAGGCCAGTCCCAGCCGGCCAGCTTCCGCTTTCCGCTAATCAATGATCCCCATAATCGAATCCACATAATCAATGATCCACATTTTCATGAATGCCTTGGCGGCCAGCGCTGGCGGAGGCCTTACCTATGTGCGTAATGTGATTCCGCATCTGGGGACGCACGCCGATGTGCGGGCAACTGTCTTGCTGAACCCCAGGCTGCGCGGAGAATTGCAAGCGCCGGCTAACGTTGCTTTTATCGAGCGCGAGATGCCTTCGAGCGCGATCAGCCGTGCCTGGTTCGAGCAGCGAACTGTGCATGAGTTGATCCGCCGCAGCGGCGCCGGGGTTCTGCTCTCGGCCGGCAATTTCGCCCTCTGGCACTCCCCTGTGCCCCAGATTTTGTTGAGCAGAAATTCGCTTTACACATCGCACGATTTCTATCGCGATCTCAATGCGCGCGGCGATTACCGTCTCTGGCTCGATACCGAGATCAAGGGCGCGTTTGCGAAATGGTCGATCCAGGCCGCCGACCGTGTAATAGCTCCCAGCAAAGCCTTCGCCGGGGAACTGCAAGCTTGGGCTGCGAAGCCAATCGCAGCTATCCATCACGGTTTCGATCGGGAAGCATTTGTTCGTGATCGATCTGCCCTGCCCGGCGCCATCCGGCAACGGCTCGACTCAGGCGGCAACGCGCTCCGGTTACTGTTTGTGAGCCATTACAACTATTACCGGAACTTCGAGACCCTGATCCGGGCGCTGCCTTTGATCAAGCGGCAGATCAAGCCGCGCGCGCTTCGCCTGTTCCTCACGTGCAAGCTCGCTCCCGGCGCAAATCCCGGAGCCTACCGTCCGGAAGCGGCTGCCGATCTAGTCCGCAAGCTGGGGCTGACCGAGGACGTGGTCGAGTTGGGTATGGTTCCTTACACCCTGCTTCACCAGATATACAAGGTCGCTGACTTTTACGTGACTCCGGCGTACGCCGAGTCCTTCGCCCATCCCCTGGTCGAGGCGATGTCAAGTGGACTGCCGATAATCGCTTCTGACTTGCCTGTGCACAAAGAGATTTGCGCAAACGCTGCCATTTACTTTCCGCGCTTTTCCTCCCAGGAGTTGGCCGATGCAGTGTGCACACTCGCGGGCTCTCCAAACCTGGCGGCGCAGCTTGCCGAAAATGGGGTGACCAGATCCAAAGAGTTCAGCTGGAAACTTCACGTGGAACGTGTCTTGTCACTAGCCGGCAACCTCGTCTCCAGGGCGGGTTAACACGCATTGCGAGGCAAAGCCGGCTGCAATCATGGTGCTACCATTCACACTGCACCGACGACCGTCACTCAATAGCCGATGACAATCGTGTCCGCCATTCGACGCCTTGCGAGATCCTGCCTGGTTCTGCTCTTGGGACATGAACGCAAGCCTCGAACGATGATTCGCGGACTGGCGTCGGGATATCGGATTTGCGTGTCTCCTGCCGAGAATCTCGGATACCTGTTTGGAACCGCCGAACCGCACCTGCAAAGAGCAATTAAGGAATATGTAGCTTCCGGCGATACCGTATATGACATCGGGGCGAACCTCGGCTACGTGTCCCTGGGATTGGCAAAAAAGGTTGGCCCCCAGGGTTGTGTCATTGCTTTTGAACCGGTTCCGGAAAACAGTGATCTACTTCGAAAAAACATTGAGATCAATCAGCTGAAAAATGTCCGGGTCTTTGATTGTGCGGCTTCCGACCACTCTGGCGAGACTGTCATTCGTATTGTCAAGAACCTATCGACGGCCAGTCTGGTCTGGCATAAGAATGATCCCTCTGCCACCGAATTGGAGATCAGGACCGAGGCCATCGATCATCTGGTTGCGGCCGGCGATCTCGGCACTCCAAAATTTGTCAAGATCGACGTTGAAGGGGCGGAAGGGCAGGTGCTGCAGGGAATGCGGCGAACCATTGCTAGCGCAAAGCCAGTTTTGTTTGTTGAATGCTCCGAGGCCGGCCGTGAGGCAGCCTGGCGCTTGCTTCGAGACTTGGGATATCGCTGTCAGTCGGCTATTACGCGAAAGTGGGTAACTGCATTTGAGGAGTATCGTCATTCAGACTTTCTGTGGTTGCCCCCTGATCGGGCAAAGTAGGACAGAAGCCCTGAATTTGACACGATTGGAGCTTTAACTGCTGTTTTTCAGCACCAGCACAGTCCCAACCTCGCCCCGAATCGGATCTCGCACGCTGCTGACTTTCGCGCTTGGATAACTTTCCCGCAGGGCGTCGACGATCCCGGAATATTCCGCATTCGACGAGGCACCCCAGATCATCACCGCGTCTGGACTCAGTTTCTGAACGTCAGTCACAATGGACTTCGGGTTCACTCCCTGCGGCACCTGGAACAAGTCCGCGACGATCGGTGAGTCCGCGAAATAGGCCGCGTAGACCCCGGCTTCCCATCCCACGCCGTGTTCTGTATAAGGGCCCTCGCCGATCGCTATAACAGTGCGGGCTTGCCCTCTCGTCAACGCGTCCGCTGCTTCGTGCACACTGCTTTGAAAATCCCGGTGGATGGTGCGGAAAGGCGAAGCCCAGTAAACCTGGACGGCGATCAATCCGAGGATGAGCAGCACGCCCGCAACCATCTGCTGTCGGCCGGAATAATCAAGATCCCGAGATGCCAAATCCCTGGTTCCGCCCGGCGGCAAGGCAAAGCGAATCGCAAACGCCATCAGGATCGGCGTCACCGGTATGGCATATCGTCCATCGAACACAAGCATGGCGTATGCCGCCACCAGCGCCGACGTCGTCAACAAAGCGATCCACACTAAGCGAAAGTGCGCCGGATAGTTCCGCCGGTGCCGGGTGAGTTGAACGAAGCAGAAAATCAAAGCCAGTATCCCGCCGGGTGTGAGTAAAACTAGAAACTGCTTCCCGGCCTCGGGAACATTCTCCATTTCCTTACGCACGATTCGACGCGGCAGGGTAGGACCCCAGACCCGGGCCCGCCAGAAGCGAGATCCAGGCGGCATCGCGTCCGTAACCATGCGGGAGTCGTAAGTGGTTCGCGAGTCATGCAGAATGACCAGGCCCGATTTCGTTTCTGGAGCCTGTTTCACGGCGGGATCGAGCAGATTCCAGCGCAGTTGATATCCCGTAGTGAATACGCCGTATTTCTGCCGCAGCGCAGTTCCCCAGCTTCCCCAAACCAGAACCGGAAAGATCGCCGCAAAAATCAACGCCCTCACTGCCTGCCTTGGACTCCTGCTAAAAACAGACAGAACTGCCAACAGGGTTGCAAATGCAAATAAGGGCATGGCGATCGCCTTGGCAAAAAATGCGAATCCGTGAGCCGCTCCCAAAGCAATCCATCGGGAGCTTCGCTGCGGGTGCTCCAGGCACCCCAGAAGCAGAATGAAGTAAACCAGCACCGCGGCCGTAAGCAAGAGGTCCGCCCCAATAAAGCAGACGGAGAAGGATGCAATTCCGCGCGCCGCGGTAAACCAGAAAACCGCGAACGCGCTCAGCAGCCGCGAGCCCCATAATCTTTGCGTGAACCAGTAGATCAACATCAGGCACAGCGCAAACAAAGGCAGCATGAGCACGCGCGCGGCCCGCGTGCGATCGTCGCTCGCAAACGACACCGCAGCAATCATCCACGAGATCAACGGGCTCCAGTAGCCGTGCAGTGAAGCCCGAAATTCGCCTTCCGCCACGTGACGTGCGATGCCAATGTAGGAGACTGCGTCCGCGTTGATGTTATCTCGGCAGTATCGCCAGAACCATGCAACCTGGAACAACCAATACAGCAGGGCCAGCCCAATCACCATGTCCGCAGAGATTCGGCGGCGACCTGGCGGCGGAGCGGAATGAAACTCAAGTGGAGGGCTAGTCGACATTAACGAAACGGACCAAGACTAGCACAGACTCGCATCACATCCTGGCTCAAGCTTTGAAAGGGCGCGGCTTCTAGCCGCGCCGTAAGTAGTGAGAAATCGCTCGCGGCTTTCTTACAGATTTGCTGGAATAACTGTGGTTTTGGGCGCAGCGCTTCCAGCGCTGCGATAAAGCCCTTCATTTCAACCCAGGCTTCAGCCGCTGAGGGACTCGCAACGACCGGATCCTGATTGCTTCGACCCGGTCAGGCCTTGAATCTAGGGATCCACCGCGGCACGCTACGTCGGTATTCCTCGTACGACTGGCCAAATTGGCGGCGTAGCGTAGGTTCCTCGTAGAAGACGACGAATAGATGAACCGGCACGCAAAAACACGCCGCATACGCCAGCAGCAGCGATGAACGAAACAGCGCTGCTTCGCCCAGAAGCACCAGAAACACGCCGATGTACATCGGATTGCGCACGAAGCGGTGCAGTCCGGTGACCACGAGAAACTTGGTCGGAGCGATAGGCGCTGGAGTTCCGAGGCCGCGCACCGCAAACTCCCACCCGCAACTGAAGTAGATAGCCGCCCCTGTCAGCGCGACGAGGATGCCAGACCACGCCAGCGGCCCGCTCGCCGGCCTGCGGAAGCCACCCAAGAGAAGGGATGGGATAAGAATGAGAACCGACCCGGGCACAAAAATCGTGAACAGAATTGTCTTCAGGATGGGCCTGAGCGCGCGGGTCATAGGAAGGACAACAACGGGTCGCAAGACAGCCGCCACCACGTTACTGTAAAATCAGTAGCGACGGAAGAGAATCAAGTCGCAGTTTCAGAGCCTTCCAGAGTGGATCGATCCCCAAAGTTGCGGATTTAACTTTCGGAGAAATTCCACCAAAATTCATCGACCGCAAAGCATAAAGCGGATCGTGCTGCGCAAATATTGAACCGCTCAGGAGATATCCAACCATGGCAGTAGGCACCAGGATCGCTAAAACCGCAGACCGCAAGAAGGTGATGGACACCACCAAGAGCACGGATTGCCCCAAGTGCGGCAAGGCTACACGCATCGTGAAACGCGTAAAAGACCGCGAACGCGGCGTCCCCGGCGGCGTCTACATCTCGTGTTCCGCCTGCGAGTTCTTCGAGAAGCTATAGGGGTTTGTTTCTAGTCGGCCTTCAATCTGTGCCACAGCTAGTCCAAGGCGAGCGCGAACCTGAGGGCCTCGTCCAACGCGGCGAGCTTCGACCACGAGAGTGACCCCACAAATTGCGTGAGGTCATTTTTGGGGAGGCTTCTGAGGTTGTCGCAGACAACCCAGCTGTCATGCTTTAGGCCTTCATTGTGGCCGACCGCTATCTGGGTCGACAGTCCGCTGCCGTTCGTAAATATGGGAGCACAAACGACGGTCGCGTATGCCGAATCGATGAGCGTCTGCCTGCTGACAACTACAAAGCTGCGGTAACGCTTCGGATCGCCTTCCGGCTTGTGCACGCGATAGATCTCTCCACGCCTCATATCATTTGACCAAAGAACGCTACTCTTCAGGGAAGTCGCCGAGTGGAGCTTGATATTCCAGGCCCTCCAACGCATCGCGGTTGAGTTGTTCCGCGTTCCTGTTGATGATCGCTAAGTCTCGGGCATCTCGCTGCGCACGTGCGCGCTCCTTCAAATACTGCTGCAGGACGGACTCGATGAATGCCGAACGGGATTGCGTCGATCCCGCGATGCGATCGATCCCTGACAGCACCTCTTTCGAGAGTGTGATAGAAGTCTTCTCTTTCATACTACCATTATACCACCAAAATACCACCCTGGGAAAACAGACGGCTCCGCCGGCAGACGAAGGTTGTCTCTCGTGGCCATCCCTACCCGCTGATCTGCCCCAGAATTGCCCGCGCCTCCGCCGCCGGATCGGCGGCCTCGGTAATCGGACGCCCAACTACGATATGGCTGGCTCCCGAGGCGATGGCCTCGGCAGGAGTGACGACGCGTACTTGATCTCCGGCGCTGCTTCCTGCCGGGCGCACGCCCGGGGTTACGATCGCGAAATCATCGCCCAGTTCCGCCCGCAACGTTGAAGCCTCACGTGCCGACGTGACCACGCCCTGGCATCCGTGCGCAAGGGCAATGGTGGAAAGACGCACCACACTATCCTCAACCGTCCCGCGGACCCCGATCTTTTCCAGGTCGTTCGAGTCCATGCTGGTGAGCACTGTGACCGCCAGCACCATCAGCCCCTTGCTGCCCCGCGAAGCATCCACGGCAGCCTGCAGCATCTTGCCGGCTCCCGCGGCATGCACGGTCAACATGCTGACGCCCAGTTGCGCCGCCTCGTACACCGCACGCGCCACGGTGTTGGGAATGTCGTGATACTTCAGATCGAGGAACACCCGGCGTCCCGACGCCACCAGCTCACGCACCACCTGCGGCCCTTCAGCCGTGTAAAGCTGCAGGCCCACTTTGTAGGTCAGCGCGGAGTCGCCAACCGCCGCCACAATTTTGTGCGCAGCGGCCGCCGTGGAAACGTCCAGCGCGACAATAAGCCGCTGGCGCGGATCCAGGTTGGCATTCGCCCCACTGAATGGGATGCGGTTGGGAAAAACTGCCGGCATCCCAGTCAGTGTAATGTGTTTCGGGGAAGTTAGGCTAGCGCGATGAGATCTCTTCGATCCCACGGTTGTACGCAACAGTCGGATACTGCGGCTTCTGATGCGGCGGCTTCACCACATCCAGTCGCACCCGTTGCAGTCCCTTTGCCGTGAAATTCAAAGCTTGCGCTGCGCCGTACGAGAGGTCGATGGTTCGCCCCTCGACGTAAGGTCCGCGGTCATTGACCCGCACGACGACCGATTTGCCATTGTGCAGGTTAGTTACTCGCACATACGTGCCCAGGGGCAGCGTCAGGTGCGCGGCGGTCATGTCGTACATGTCGTAGGGCTCGCCGCTGGCGGTCGGTTTTCCGTCGAAAAACTCCCCATACCAGGACGCCGTCCCAACTTGATACGGCTTAATCTTAACAGCCTGTTTGCGGACGGGGGACTTACTTTGGGCAGTGTTACCTGGAGCCGGGGTCGCCTCCGAGTTGTTCGGGCCCTGAGCCGCTCCCAGGCTGGCGATCATGAAAGCAAGCGCCAGTCCATGAGCTAAACGTAATCGCATTCAGTTCTCCTCGCATCTCAAAAGTGGTCCTAGCTAAGACTCGTATTGCGTAGTCTGGTGATGCTAGCGGCCTGCCAAACCCCTGTCAACCCGAAAGAAACCATCTGCGGATTACCTCCTAGTAATGAGGATCTAACGTAACTTGTAGGAAAATTAACCACATGGATGAAAGGGTACTCAAAACAATGAAGTTATGTATTTACCCTAGAGTAAATAGCCCGTTGGGGAGTGCAAGGTAGAATTTACAACCTCAATGGAATCAATGCGTTACCATAGTGCAGCTCGTAACTGTCATGGAATCTTTCATTTACGGCCAAGCTTAAACTCATCTTTCAAAAAAATCTTTCTCGTTCAGGCCTCAGGGGTGTAGGTTTGGGCATGGCTCGCAATCGGCTCCCCCTGCCATAGCCGGTAGAACTGTAGATAAAGAAGTGTCCTTTCGGCCTCTAACAAGGACCTGAAAACGCACCCTATGGCTGAAAAACCGCCTGTGGTATTGACCATTGCGGGGTTCGATCCCTCCTCCGGAGCCGGTGTCACAGCCGACATCAAGACCATCGCCGCCCACGGATGCTACGGCGTGGCTTGCATCACGGCGATGACCGTCCAATCCACCCGGGGAGTCCGCCGCGTCGAGCCAGTTGACCCCTCCCTGTTTACCGAAACGCTCGAGGAGCTCGCCGGGGACCTCGAAATCGCGGCTGTCCACATCGGGATGCTGGCCTCGGCAAAGGTGGTCAAGGCTCTGGCAGATTTCCTCGAAAAGCCGAAGGCGAAGTCGCGCCTACCCAACGTCGTGCTGGATCCGATTCTGAGGTCCTCCTCCGGAGCCGATCTACTCGATGCCGCTGGAACAAAACTCATGGTTGAAAGGCTGATCCCATTAGCGCAGGTGGTCACTCCAAACGTCGACGAGGCAGCCGTAATCACCGGCCTAAAGGTCACCGACCTCGACGAGATGAAGGCGGCAGCCGCTAAACTGCACGAGATGGGCGCCGCCGCCGTGGTGATTACCGGCGGTCACCTTGAGAAGGCGATTGATTTATTGGCCTTTCCGACGAAGCGCGGCTTTGAGCACGAGGTTTTCAAGGCCGAACGTCAACGCTCCAACTCCACCCACGGCACTGGTTGTGCCTTCGCTACCGCTATGGCGTGCCATCTCGCGCTCGATCGCGGCTTGCCCGAGGCCGCCCTTCTAGCCAAGACCTATGTCACCGCGGCAATCTCCAACGGACATCCCCTAGGCCACGGCCCAGGCCCCGTTCATCATCTTTACCGCATGGGCCAACAGCGCCGGGCCATGGCATCAGGAACCAGCGAGTCCTAGCCGCGCATGTGACGAACATCACACCCTGCTCCGCGTCGTAGTCACCTCCTAGTGTACCCACCGTCACAGAGTCGTTCCCCCGAGACCAATTAGTCTGACCGGTAATCGGGAGGGCGTCATGCCTCGACGTGTCTCAATTCCCGCCTGTTTGTTGACCGTCCTTTTGCTTCTTTTCGTACCAGCAATGACGGGAAAGCCCAAACCTAAGTCCACGACCCAGAAACAGCACAAGGATTTCAGCACATACGTGGAAATCCCCGGCGCCTCCAAAGTCGGCGCCGACCAGTGCGCGCAGTGTCACGGCGAGGTGGCCAAACTCTACCGCCGCAGCTCACATTCCCTTCGCGATGTTGAATGTGAGCAGTGTCACGGCCCGGGCAGCCTGCACGTAGAGGCTGGCGGCTATTCCAAGGAGTCGAAGGACAAGATCGTCAGTTTCCGCGACCGCAACGCCGAGGAAGCCAACGGCGCCTGCCTCAGTTGTCACTCCAAGTCTGACCACGTGCGGAACTGGTTTTCGAGCGCCCATGCCGCGCAGGATCTGAAATGCACCGGCTGCCACACCATCCACGCTGCCGAAAGCAAAGAAGAACGCGGCGCGCTGGCGATGCATGATGCCGATATCGCAGCACCTCGGCCGCTGGAGTCCCGCCGTACCCTGAACGACAAATGTCTGCAGTGTCACCACAAGCAGGAGGCACAGGCCGATCTCCCTTATCACCACCCCATCCGTGAAGGCAAGATGACCTGCGTAGACTGCCACGATCCCCATGGCGGAAGTGCTGGGAACGGTCTGAATACGGCGAGCGGCAATGAACTCTGCTTCCAATGCCATGCCGAGTACCAGGGACCATTCTCGTATCAGCACCCGCCCGTCAACGAAGACTGCATGAAATGTCACTCGCCGCACGGTTCGGCGAATCAGAACCTGCTCACGATCAGCCAGCCGGCTCTGTGTCTGCAGTGTCATTCCGCCCACCACAACGGCGCAAGCCTTCCATTGATTGGGCGCTGTACCGATTGCCACAACGCGATTCACGGCAGCGACATTTCCTCCGCCACCGGCGGAGGCAAGTTCATTGATAAGTAAGGCTAAGGAGCACCCGACTCGGGCGCGATAGGAGCATGCCCAATGAAAATTCTTTCCGGCCTCATATTGGTTCTTATCTTTGTTGTCGTCCAAGGCCCCGCGCAGACACAGCCGTCCCAGTCGGGAAGCTCGCAGCCGGGTGAGAATCAGCCCGAAGTTACCTACCATCTCACCGAAATGCTGCCCCAGTATCGTTTCGTCGACACTAGTGGATACGGCGGCCGAGTCGGCGAATATGACACCCTCGAGCAATCGCTGGGCGGCGATTTCTTCCTGAACTTTGTCAACGTCCCGCGGCACCTCTCGATCAAATCGACGATCAACGTCATCAGCCGCGACGATTATGAATCGAAGTTTCGTCTGACCGAGGGCAAGTGGTTCGACTTCAGCCTCGAGAATCGCGGCTTCATTCGTCACGTCGACGACAATTTCTTTTTCGGAGCGGGCGCGATTTCTCCCGACATCGTGCGCATCGATACCGTCCCGCCCGACTCACTGCTGGGCATCCGCCGCAGGATGAACAAGGCTCAGGCCCGCATCCAACTGCCGAACGTGCCGATCAAGTTGTTCGTCAAGGGCGGCTGGCAGTCTCGCGACGGCACCGGACAGTTGCAGTATTTCGATATGGGCGGCTCCGGCAACCACACCACCGACCTGCAAACCGGATGCGCGAACTGCCATTCCGGCAGCACTTTTCGCACTTACAACTACACCACCCGAAACATCGCCGGCGGCGCAGAACTCTCGCTGGGCAAACTCCTCAAACTTACCTACCAGCACGAGTTCCGCAGCTTCAACGATCGCATGCAGAATCCCAGCGACCTTTACGGAACGTCCGGAACCATCCCCACCAGCGAAAATATCCCCTATAACCCCGCTGGGTTCTACGTGAATAACGTGTTACCGAGTCACCAGACGCAGGCCGACTCGCTGCAATTGACCATGGCCGTCGCCCATAACCTCACCTTCAACGGCGACATGAGCTACGCCAGGACGACCGATCTGTTCACTAATCACCCACAAAACACCTTCAATGCCGATACCACGCTCACCTGGAATCCAATTCGCCGCCTGCGCGTAATCGGCGATTTCCACGAGCAAAACCTGATCAATGAATTTGCACAGTTCTACTCCCTGGCCGATCCCACTATCCTCCACGAGTTCGGCGACCCCTCGCTGCATCGTCAATGGGGAGGCCTGAAGCTCGCATACCGTCTCACCTCTCAGTTGGACGTTGAGGCGTACTACCGCCGCATGAACATCACGCGGTCCGATGCGTCGCTGTGGCCACAATTCTCCTCGCCTGACAATACGGATCCCCTTTACGTGGTTCCGTCCAGCTTCAGCAACATTGCGGGCACGGCACTCCACTTCCACACTGGAGAACTCCTGGATGCCAGAGCCGGATATGAATGGACCGGCACCCACGATCCCGGCTACGTCACCGACCCTCACACCAGCTATCGCATTCTTGGCGATTTAAGCGTCACTCCCGCGAGGTGGTTCACTTTCACCAATGACGCCAACATCATTTTGCAGCAGTCGTTTCCAGGAGTCATTCCGATTACCGGCTTGCCTCTTCAGCGCAGCAATCACATTTACACCGAGACAGCTTTTGTCACGATCCGGCCTGTTCCGCGATGGAGCGTCGGCGCCGGTTACACGTATTTGCAGGATAATCTGCGGACAGACATGCAGTTTGCGAACGACTCGGCAGTCGGCGTCTATGCACAAACGCTCGTGCCTTATAAGGATCTGAGCCAGACCTACTCGATACGCACTACTTACGATTTGAAGCAACGCTTAGCGCTTAACGTAAGCTTCGCGCATTCGGTAGCGCACAGCGGATTCCGCCCCGACCTGAATCCGGCGGATTACCCAATCTTCCCCGGCGCCGTCAGCGTTGCCGGCTACAGCTCCGAAGCTGCATTCGCCACTTCCTTTAGCCAGGCACTCGGGTTGGGTTCCGGCTTGGTTTCCGAAGCCTTTGTGCCGCAGAGCATCCTCGGATCTTCGCTCAACTACCATTTTCACTATGGTTTCGACAGCGGCCTGCGCTTCAACTACGGCAGCTACGCAGACCGTATTGGCGCGCTCACTTATAACGGATTCACACGCCCCAACCTGAGCGGCCAGTTGCGTTCCTACTCTGTATTTATGGGGAGGGTCTGGTAACTGCAAAGGGAGGACAGCGCTATTCGCCCGAGGGATGCTTGAGCAGCATTCCCGCCACAAACGACGCGATTGCGGCCAGCAGCCACTCGATCCGCCACATCTGGATGGCTTGAAACTCCGCCAGGTTCGAGGCGCGATAGAAAAGGCTTACCCCGAGCACTCCCAGGACGCATCCCAGGCCAATCATGAAAGCAATCAGGGACGGGGTGGGCAGCCCGATCGAGCGCTTGATCTCGTGGAAATGCAGGTAGCGCAGCCAGTCGGGCACAGCAATCTTGTGCTTGGAAAGGTCGTTCGTAGCCGATTGCAGCCAAGCCAGCTTTTCCGAGAAAAAGTCACGCGCCAGCGCCCGGGCCGGCACCACTCTCAGCGCCTTACCCTTCTCCGGACGGTGCGCCCCACAGGCATGGCAAAACCGCGATCCCAGCAGAAACTCGCTTCCGCAGCGTGGGCACGCCTCCGCCATCGTCGGCACCACTTCGGAGACAGTGACCTCTTCGCTGGCAATCTCCCGTACCACGGGCGGTCTCCAGAACTCCTGCTGCGTATCGTGAATAACCTCTGCCATTTGTTCTAGACCTGTGGTTGAGAGTATTAGCCACTTGCATGGCAAGCCGACAGCCAAAACCTGTGCCTCGGCAAACGCCTCTGTAGCAAGCGGTTACAAGCGTCCCGCCGAGCTTGTTTTGTCCTTCGAGCGCAATAATTACGGTACCAGCGAGTAAAGATGCGCCAGTTACCGGGGCCCTGTACGTCGGATATCTTGCTGACCAGGCTGCGGAAGAGCGGTTGCTCCAAGTTCAGAAGCGCCTTCCAGACCGCCCCCGCCGAGTCTCATTCGGCAGTGCAAAAGGCACAGCGCTTGCACCAGGCTTCCCTGCAGCACAGACCAACCTTTGGACTGAGCAGATTATATGGTGGGAGCACGCTGGCACCGCCGGTTCTCATGCGCCCAGCGGTGACGGCGTTGGTTATGTCAAGCTTGGTTCCATTCGCTCTAATCTCAGCCCGCAACGGGACGACAATCATCATCATGGAAATTTCGGGTAGACTGAGGTCAAGCCGTGGCAAGTACGTCTAAATTTGAAAGCACTGAGACCCCTGTTTTGGATGGAGCTGTGTTGCTGACCCCGGGATTAGCCAGCGCTCGATTCGCCAGCATTCAATCAGGCTGGGTTCGACTGAGCATTCCTCTCTCCAGAATCAAGATCGCCGCAATTCTAATCACCACCCTGTGCGCCCTCGGGGCCGCTGCAGCCCAGACCGCCAAACCCCCTTCCATTGCGCTGTTTCGCGAACCCCAGGTGGAAGCCGCCTACGAGCATTTCTACAACATGGACTACGCCCGGGCCACCCAGGACTTCGAGAAGATCCTCGACAAAAATCCCAACGACCCCACCGCTGTCAATCACCTGTTGACCGCAGTGCTCATGCACGAGCTCTACAAGATGGGCGCCATGAACGCGGGGGAGTACGCCAACGACAGCTTCATCGGCCAGGCGCACCGTCCCGCAGACCCCAAGGTCAAGGATCGAATCAAGCAGTTAACCGCACGTGCCGAAAGCCTGGAAGAGGCGCAGCTCAAATCCGACCCCAACAATGTGAATGCTATCTACGCCCGGGGAGTCACCCGCGCCCAGTTTGCCGTCTACACCGCGCTGGTGGAGCGGGCATGGTTCTCCGCCCTGCGCAATGCCGTCGGCGCGCGCCGTGATCACGAACGCGTCCTGGAACTCAATCCCAACTATCTGGAGGCGAAGCTGGTCGTCGGCACTCACTACTACGTCCTCGGGAGCCTCCCCTGGAGCGTGAAAGTAGCCGTCGCGCTCGTCGGCCTGAGCGGATCGAAACAGAAAGGCCTGCAATATCTCCACGAACTCGCCAACAGCCCCGTCGAAAACAGCGTCGACGCCAAGGTCGTCCTCAGTCTTTTCCTGCGCCGCGAGCACAGCTACGACGAGGCCCGCGGAATCATGCACGATCTCGCCGCCCGCTATCCCAGGAATTACCTCTTCTCCCTGGAAGAGGCCAACCTCCTGCGCTCCTCCGGCCATCCCCAGGAAGCAACAGCGATCTATCGCGCCGTCTGGCAGAACGGTCGCGATGGAAAGTACGGCGACCTGCACTACGAGACATCCGCCTGGAGCTTGGGCGAGTTGCTTCGCAGTCAGAAAGACTATGTCGGAGCCGCCACCGCGTACGAGTTGGTGAATGAAGCCGCGTCGGCAGATCCTGAGACCTTGCAGAAAGCCAACCTCGCCGCCGGCGAAATGTACGACCTCCTGCAAAAGCGCGACCTGGCCATGAAGAAGTACCAGACCGTCCTCGCCCAGAACGCCAGCACCCCTCCCGCCGAAGAGGCCCGCAAACACATTAAAGAAGCCTACCGGGAGTAGGGACTTAAGCGAACCTGGGAACCGAAACCTGGGAAATTGCGTATCATTCACTAGGGAGGTCCACACCATGTACTGCAACTACTGCGTACTGCAACTACTGCGGAAAGGTTATTCAGGACGATGCGGCGGTATGCGCCTATTGCGGCACTCGCGTAGGTTGTTCGATCGCCCGCAAGCGCCTGGTGCGGCCTCGTCACGGACGCAAGATTGCCGGCGTCTGCCTCGGCTTCGCCGAATATTTCGACATCGACGTCACCCTGGTCCGCGTGGTCTGGCTGGTCACAGTAATCATGTCAGGCGTCGGCCTGATCCCCTACCTCATCGCCTGGATCGTGATGCCGGAAGAGCCGCTCCTGTTAGCCGCTCCGGTCGGCACTCCGCAAGCAACCAACCCGTAAGCCCCAAGATGCCTGTGAGACAGTCTGTGTGGGGCGGGCGCCTCGCCCGCGAGGTTTTGGGCAAAATCAGCTTCTGATCAAATCCAGCGCAAACAACCGATCCGCGACACGCCGCAGCGCTCTATGATTAAATCGCGCAATGGACGGCATCTCCTCCCAGCAAGTCCGAAGCGGCGAAGCCACAATCGTCTACCACGCCGCGGGCGAAGGCCCTCCTGTAGTTCTTCTTCATCCCTTCCCCACGAACCATGAATTCTGGATGCCGGTCGTCGCGGGCGCGCTCGCCCAACGCTATCGCGTAATCATGCCCGATCTCCGCGGCCACGGCGATTCAGACGTAGGAGAAGGTCCCGCCACGATGGAGAAACACACCGCCGATCTTGCCAGCGTGATGGACCATGCCGGCGTCGGTCGCGCCCCGCTGGTGGGCGTTTCCATCGGCGGCTATATCCTGTTCGAATTTTGGCGCAAGCATCGTGGCCGCGTAGCCGCGCTCGCCCTGTGCAACACGAAAGCCCCCACCGACTCCGCCGAAGCCCGCGCTGCCCGCCTGCAAGCCGCCCACGATGTAATCGAACGCGGCACCGAGCAGTTCTTCGAGACCATGATCCCGCGCCTGCTCGGCAAGACCACAGTCGAAACCCGTCCCGACCTGGTCGACGGCGCTTTGCGCATGATGAGCAAGATGTCACCCGAAGACATCGCGCAAGTGCAGCGCGGCATGGCTGAGCGTCCAGATTCGGTCCCAACATTGAAGACCATCAATGTGCCAACCCTCCTGGTAACCGGCGACGAAGACATTCTGACCGGCCTCAACGAAGCCGAACTGATGCGCCAACACATCGCCGGAAGCGAATTGCGAGTGATCGCAAAAGCAGGCCATTTCTCCCCCTGGGAGCAGCCGCAAGAAGCGGCCACCCTGCTGCGCCACTTCCTGGATGGGATCTGAAGGCCGGGGGACAGGGCCGGCCTCGGGTTCGTTCAAGAGCACTAGGGACAAAGGAGCCTTACCAGTAGAAGCGCACCAGAAACGGCGCATGCCATGCTAACCGCGTGGCCCATCCAAAACCAAAGGGGCGGGGCGGTCGCTCTCAGTCCGTCCTCGAACGTTCCGAGAGCTGCGGTCGCCGCCTCATAGGCCTTGTACAGACACGCGGGGTCGTCCGAGTCCCGTCCCCCGATCAGCCGAACGTGCATTTCGAAGTTGAAGCTAAAAACCACGTTTGCATGGGCGGTCTGTGGCGTGGACGCCAGGAACACCGCGGGATCGCTATTTACGAAACCGCGATACTCATCGTAAAGCTGGAACAACCTGGAAATTGAAAAGGAGAGCCGGGCAAAGGCATCGACAATATTACGCACCCGGTAGAGATAGGGCGAGCTCAATAAGTTTGGGAACGCCTCGAAGCTGAACTTCCAAATCAGCCGGCCCGGAAGGTACCAATCCGGAGGAGCTTGAGCCGGCGTCATGTTCTTCGAGTATCCAGCCCCTCCCGCCCCCGTCCAACCTTTCATTAACTCCAGGTCGACGCGCAATGCCGTTACGATACTCTTAAGCGCGAGGAATTCTTCTTGGTTCTGCTGACGAACCGACATGACATACGTAAGCCAAGCGAGGGCAAGCGCCCAGAGAGCCGCAGCCGCTGCAATGATCGTTGAAACGTCGGTCCATCTGCTCATACCTGTCGGCCCTGTGGTTGGGCGTCAGCGGATTTTACCACCTTGGTATGAAGGTGAAGCATCGCATAGCAGGCTAGTCGATCCCTTGAATGGTGCACCCGACACGATCCGTCTGAGATTTGCTACAATCCCGGCCATGCTTGATACGTTCCTGATTGCAGAGAAAACCGTGGTCAGCGCTAAAGGTGACGGCCCTGCCGTCAACGTTAGTGGGACCACCAGCCGTGTGTTTCTGGTAAGCCTTGAGATCACGAAAATCATCGAGCAGGAATCGCTCGACCTCAGCATCCTCGGCTCCGCCGACGGCGCAACGTGGAACCCGAAGTCCATCGCCGCCTTTCCGCAGAAGTTCTATTGCAGCCAGTCCCCGCTGCTGTTGGACCTGACAGCCCATCCGGACGTGAAATTCGTTCGCGCGCATTGGGAAGTAGCGCGCTGGGGACGAGGCACTGAGACTCCCATGTTCGAGTTCGCTGTGAAGATCAAAGAAGTCCCCGCCGACATTCTCCGCCAAGTCACGTCCCAAGCGAAGGCGCTTGTCTGAAGAAATCGTTGATTTTGCGAATGTAGCGCCGGCATCCTGCCGGCTGTCCCGAGAGCCTGCCCTGAGCTTGTCGAAGGGGCGTCTCGCCTCGGCGCGGTAAGCGAAAGCCTCCCGAGCCTGTCGCGGGAACGACCGCTTTTTCAATCAGCAATCAACAATCAAAAATCAGCAATTCCCGCCGGCGCCCCCGCGCTCCCCCTTTCCTTTATATTGATTCACAAATGAAACCCAGCTCGCAAATCACAGTCCGCCCGGCCCGTAACCTGCGTGGCAGCGTGCGTCTGCCCGGCGACAAGTCCATCTCGCATCGTTATGCAATGTTGGCGGGCATTGCGGACGGCCCTTCGCGTTTGGAGAACTATTCGACCGGCGCCGACTGCGCCAGCACGCTTCAATGCATGCGTGGCCTCGGAGTGACGTGGGAACGGAAGGATAGCTCCGAAAACGTAATCGAGGTGCAAGGTCGCGGCTCATCCCTGGCCGCTCCCAGCGCGCCTCTTGACTGCGGCAACTCCGGCTCCACTATGCGCATGCTAAGCGGCATAGTCGCCGCGCAGAATTTCACCAGCGAAATGATTGGGGACGACTCCCTGTCGCGACGCCCCATGGAGCGCGTGATCGCGCCGCTCACCGCCATGGGCGCGAACATCGCTTCCGCTCAATGGCCGGCCGCCCCTGCACATAACGGGCGCAAAACTAAAAGCCATTACCTACAAAATGCCCGTGGCCAGCGCCCAGGTGAAGACCTGCCTGCTGTTCGCCGGAGTGTTGGCGGAAGGAGAGACGCGGATCGAAGAACCTCTCCGCACCCGCGATCATGGGGAAGTTGGCATTGCGCGCCTTTGGAGCGGAACTGGATCGCAAGGCAGATCGCCAGGGGGATCGCCAGAGAAACGAAGTGCGGATTCGCGGAGGCCAACGCCTACGGGGCATCGACGCCCATATTCCCGGCGATCTGTCGACTGCGGCATTTTTCCTGTGCGCCGCCGCCTTGTTCCCTGGCTCACAACTGAACATTCCAAATCTCTTGATGAATCCCACGCGCGCTCGCTTGCTCGATGTGCTGGTTCAGATCGGGCTCCGCGTTTCCGTCACCCAGCTTGAAGAAGTTCACGGAGAACTGGTCGGCGCCGTGCAGGTCGAGGGCGCCCAACTGAAGGGAGCAACCATCTCCGGCGCGGACTCAGCCGCGCTCATCGACGAAATCCCGGTGCTGGCTGCTATTGCTCCCTACACCGAGCAGGGAATTGAAGTTCGCGACGCCCGCGAGTTGCGCGTGAAGGAGTCCGACCGCATCGCGGCCCTCGCCACTAATCTCCGCGCAGATGGGCGCGACACGTAGAAGAACTGCGACGATGGATTGAAAGTTCCCGGCCGCCAGACGCTTCACGGCGCGGAGTTGGATTCCTTCGGCGATCATCGCATCGCCATGGCATTTGCGGTAGCCGCTTTGCGCGCGCGAGGCGAGACGCTCATCCGCAACGCCGACGCCGCGGCCATCTCCTATCCCGCGTTCTTTTCCACGCTCGAAGAGTTGCTGGAGAGGTAACGCGAGAAGCCTGCAGATCGCTTAAAATGACTTTGCGCGGGTCTTTTACATGCAATGGCGGGCGTTTGTCCAAGAAGGCAAAACATACGATCTTTCCCATCTGTGGCCGAGAACCTGTGTTTATGAACAGCCCGCCAGTAAAGACAAGCCATCTCACAAGTACACGGTGGAGGTGCATTTTGGTCTACACTCCTTTACGCGAGGGCTGGACGAGGACGAGTCGCTAGATCCAGGGCTTCGATATTCGGACGCAAGAGAAGCTCGAGTATTCGATTTTGCGCGCCACGAACTGTCTAAGCTACTCCCGTCACTTGTTGAACAGTTACCATCCCGCAAGTGCTATCACACGGGAAAGGGCAACTTTTTTGCAATCGAGGCAGTAGATCAGCAGGGTCAGAGGGTCGAGTATTTCGTTTTCTTCGAGGCGTCCCGCACGACCAAGAGGGGCGTGCTTAGGCTTTTTGTTCAAAGCGCCTATGTGCGCAAAGAGGATAAGCCAAAGCGAAAACCCATTGGATTTTACGTAGTTCTATTCAACACACTAAACAACAAACCAATCAAGGTTCCTGCGTAAAAAGCTATGGCCCCTCACCCGAGGGGCCATAGTGATATTGCTAATCGGGCCTCTTCGATATCCCCACACATGGGTGGAGGCCATTTCTGGCGGGATCAGCGCACGCCCATTTCTCTGGGCATCCCGATTCGTACGCTGACATTTCGATAGTACCCCTTACCGCAGAATACGTCAAGTATCATATTGCCTGTAATTCCAATAGCACCCCAAAGGGCTGCCACACCTACAAGCCTAAGGCAGGCTGCGGGCAGTATTGGCGCCCCAAGTCAAGCCTCGTCCCTCTAAGTCATTACTACTCAACATCTTGCTTTAGAACCTACTTTCCGAGTCTTGGCGCATGAACCTTCCGCGACTTGACGCGCCTGCCGACACGCAATGCCGACGCCGCTGCCATCTCCTTCCCCGTATTTCTCCCCTCGCTCGAAGCATTGCTGGAGCGGTAACTCGAGAAGCCCGCTGATCATCCGCAGAAAAGTTCCGGCCAGCGCCATTGATCGCTCCCTCAGTCCTTACGTCCGGACAATTACCTGCGTGACCTGTTTCGCGCACCCGCGAAATAGAACAATGCCTTTATGACCGGCTGTTTCGGTCAAGTCTCTATTCCTTGCTGGGGGATCCACATGCATTCCAAGCGATGGCTGTGCGTTCTAGTATTGGTCTCGATGGCCTATGCGAAAGAGCCGAAGGCCTACCAGACAGGAAAGTTGTTGCAGATGGATTCGGTCAGCTGCGGCATAGATGAAGACGAAAAAGATGCGAACAGTCCGGCCGGAGAGATGCTGGGCACTGACTCCGCACACAAGAAAACCAAAGAACTGCTGTGCCAGGAATATGTGCTGCAGTCCGAAAACGTCATCTATCGCATTCGGCCGCGCGACGAAAAGCATCCGGTGCTCTTGCTCGTGGGCCGGAACGCGCAATTCCGTCTGCAAAAAGACAAGATGCTTTTGCGCATGGAAGGCGTGGACAGCAAAGAGCGCGAATACAGCGTTGTCTCAATGACGCCGCGCACAGACAGCAGCTCAGCCGACGCAGCCGCCAGGCCTCTAAATCATCTGCAATAGGCAGGACGTTGTATTAACTAAATGGTTAAGGTGGCGCGTACTCATCCGGGTGCCTTCTCCATCCGCGGATCGTGATAAAGTATCTCCCACCAAGTCGTCGGGCTGTGGGCCTGGCGCGTCCCCTTCGTGATTCCGAAAAGGAGTGGGCCATGACGACCCTTCGCGACATCGTGAAAGACCGCAAACTTTATTCCATCGACGTGAGCCGCACCGTGCTCGAGGCCGCGCGCTTTATGATGGAGCACAACGTGGGCGCCCTGCCCGTTTTGCGCGACGGACAACTGGCCGGCATCGTTTCCGAACGCGACATCATGAATCGTGTGGTCGCGGTTGGACGAACTCCGGGAACGACCGAGATCGCCGAAGTGATGACCGCGAACCCGCGCGCCGTCGACGCGGAGGAGAGCATCGAGGAGTGTCTGTTCATCATGCGCGAGTTCGGATTTCGCCACCTGCCGATTGTGGAAGGCGAAAGCAAGCAGTTAAAGGGCATCGTCTCGCTGCGCGACATCCTGATGCGCCAGGCAGCCGAAATGGAGCGGCAGTCGCGCCGCGCCGCATCGTAATCGACCATCTGAACAATGACCGCAGAGATCCGAGCGTGCAGGCCTGACCGCGGAAATCTGGCTCACCACTTTGCAGGTTCCTCACTCTCTGCGTCGCAGGATCAGTTCGCCCTCCTTCGGGGGCAGCTTGAAAGGGAATTCGTAAATCTTTCCCTCCAGGGGGACGCGGAGGATGAATTCCTCCCGCTTCTTCCATCCGCCGATCCATTTGTTCTTCGTGCTGAACAGGACCCATCCGCTGAGCTCGGGATTGGCTGCATCCAGGTGCGCGGCGCGCAGACTATTCTTGCTGACAAACTCCAGCAATTCCGCTGAATCTTTCTGATAGGCGCGCACGTAGGCTTCTTTGGCTTCTTTCTGCTCCGGATGTTTTTCGACTTCGCGCGCCGTCTGGTGATCCAGTTCGTCAGCGTCCTCCTGCACTCGCGCGGAGAAGCCGTCGGGATTGAGCGCGGTCTGAATGACCTTGAAGTGGGTGGTGAATTCCAGCGAGATTGTTTCCGGGTTTACATCGAGCGTGCCTTGGCCGCGTTCGCGCACGCCCAGCCACACACTGAAAAAGGACTCATGGCGGCGGCGAACTTTTTCCAGCTCCTGTGAATCCACGGCGACAGTGATAACGACATCGCCAGCCGATATCCCGTAACGATATTTGCCGTCCTCGCTGCGCGAGAAAGTGCTACCGGGACGCGCTTCGTCCCAGCGCACGGCTGGCAGCTTGGACGCGTCTTTGCTGGGCAAAGCTTCTGACGGAAAAAGCCACGCTATCATGAGCGCGAAGGCACACGCGGCGAAACGCCGGAGGCTTCGCATGGCCTCAGCTCGCGCCTCCGGTAACCGTCAGACTCACCGACTGCGCGCCATTGCTGGGAGCCAGCGAGTTCGAGTCCGCGCCGGTGATGGTGAGCGTGTAACTGTTGTTGGGAGTAATTCCGGTCGTGTTCGTCGTGCTGTTGTTATTGCTCGAGCCGCATGCCGGCAGCAACAGCAGAGCCAGCGCCAGCACGCACGGCGCCAGCAGTGCCAGCAACTTTTTTCGGCCGCATCCCAGCGCGACCAGCGCCAGTCCCGGCAGCGGGAACCAGAGCGCATAGAGGATTCTCGAATGTGAGGTCGGATGTGAGGTCGAGGCGGTCGTCGTCGTCGTCGTTCCAATTGTGGTGATGGTCAATGTCCCCGTCTGTGTCCCGTTACTCGGCACCGAAACCGCGGAGGGAAAGGAACACGTGGGACCGAATTCCACCGCGGGGGAGACTGCGCTGCACGACAGCGTTACCGCTCCCGAATATCCGTTGAGCGAAGTTACTGTGATGACGGCTGTGGCGCCGCTTCCGGCGACTACGCTGCTCGGAGTTACGGGAGTCGTCACTGTGAGAGTGTAGTCGGCTGTGACTGCGAGGACGGATAGGTTCACGGGCACTGTAACCGTGTTCGTGGGACCGACCGCAGTTATCGTCATAGTGTACAGCGCTGCTGGGGTCGTACCCTAAGTGGTGATGTTCAGGGTGGGCCTGGCGGGCGCGATGACCGTCAGCGGACTCGGCGTGCACACGGGCGTGCCTGTGGTCTGGACTGGGGTGACTGTGCAGGAGAGCGTGACAGTAGCGCCTGAGGGGGAGGAATCTACGGTGAGGTTGGAGCTGGAATTGCTTCCTGGTTCGACTGCGAAGGGCAAGCGGAGTCGAAGCGGTCAGCGTGACTTGCGCGAACGCTGGAGCCAGCGTGGCGACGAGCACGATGGCGACGAGCCAGGCGCAAGCGCGAGCGTGACGGACGCACCTTCCTACGGCGGACATTCCGGTTACGTGGACGAACGTGCTGGCGCTGGAATTTACCGAGATGGAGTTCAACATGAGCCGTGGTTGGTTCAACTAGGTTCGATTCACCGGACAAAGTAAAGGCTGCCCGAACGCGCTTGCGGCAAGAAAACGGTTGTTGCCGTAAACCTGCTCTGCTCGATTGTGTAGTTGAAGCCGAGAGCCATTCTAACGCAAGGGGGCGCGATGTGGCTTGGCGGCAAATGTCGAGCTCTGCAAAGTTCGTGAGCTGCGGTTGCGGATGCAGTGCGCGATTTTGTGCGGTGATTCTTCAGAACCATTAGGGCGAAGATTGTTGGATCGGGCTTTTCCGTTTTCGGGAGTTTTCGTTTTGAAGGCCCCCACCCCCCTCCCCCTGGTGTAATGGAATCATCGACTTAGAGTGGGTTTTGAAGGCAAAATCTTGAGCCCAAAGGAGTTACAGGCAAAATCTTCCATTCAAAGGACTTACGGGTCCGGGTCCTGCATCGATGCCAAAGAGCTAATCTGTATGGGACTAAGTTTAGCTGAAAGTGGAGCTAAGGTCAAGGAAGTTCGGGCTTGGGTAGTGGTGTCAGTTTGAATTTCCACGGGGCAGGATATGTTCGGGTTGAGCGAGCAGGATTTTCGGGACGCCTCCACTACCGTGCGCTACCGCACAAATAGAATCAACTGCTTGCGGAAGCATCGCATGTCGTATACATTTCTGCGTACCAGCCCTCCTCTTGAGAAGAGGCTCGCCTATGGCTGGTAATGGCGATTTTCAAGTGACCTGTCGCATCTGCAACAAGCCCCTGAAACTTGGAATCGACACGGCTGCGGACGAAGATGGCAAAGCCGTTCACGAGACTTGCTACACGAAACGAATCGCAGACGCACTACACAATCCTCCTTCCACTCCGTCTGCCGATTAACTTCAAACTGCACCACTACCCGGGCGTGCAACCGGCAAAGAAAACCGCGGCCGCCTTGGAAGGCGGCCGCAATCTGCAGAGAGGTTATTGCCAACGTCTGCGCTCTATTGGACCGTCAGGGTCAATGGAGAAGCAAGCGAGTGCGTTAGGTTCGCGTTCACCGAGTCTGTGCCGGTTACGTTCACCGTATAGTTTCCAGCCGGGGTGCAGCCAGAGCAGGGAGGCGGAGGAGGCGTGCTGTGGCTGCTGCCTCCGCACGCCGGCAGGAAGAACAGGGCAGTCATGACAAGGCCTAGAAGCAGGACGCCCAGCAGTTTCTTGCGGCCCGAGTGCGCAGAACTGAATCGCATCCCGATCAGCGACAGACCAATGATGGGCAGCCACGATGCGTAAAAGATGCTGGTGGGGCGCAACAGTGCTCCGGATGCACCGATGGCATGAACCGTGAGAGTGGACGTGGTCGCTCCGGAGATTGACGTTGGGCTGAACGTGCACTTTGGCGCGGGACTGCCACTCCCGGTCACGTTGCACGTAAGGTTTACGGTGCCCGCGTAGCCGTTCAGCGCTGTGAATGAGACGGTCGACGTGGCCGAGGCTCCTTGAGCTACCGAGGCCGGGCTGAGCGCTGTGGCCGAAATAAAGAAATCTGGAGTTGTGGGTTGCGTATATTTGGCAACGAACGCGTCGGTACCGCCGGCGTTGGATTTCTGTTTTGGGTTCTGAGTTGGGAAGTCCGTAGAGACTGTATTGCCGGTGACGTAGATATTGGCGCCGCCAACAGACACAGCGATGGCTCCAATGGCGCCTCCGCCGTTCGCCGCTGATGTGTTTTCATTGAGCGAACCGCCCAGGTAGGTGGAAAAGAGGAGGGTCGATCCCGAGGGGCTTATCTCGCTCACAAAGGCATCATTACCGCCGGCCAGGGCGGCCTGCGTGGGATTGGCTGGCGGGAAATTAGGCGAATTTGTTTGACCCGTCACGTAAGCATTCCGGTTTGCGTCCACAGCGATGCCAGTGCCGGTGTCGTCTCCGCTGCCGCCGAGGTAGGTCGAGTACACCAGCGCGCTGCCTGTTGGGTTCAGCTCGGTAACGAAGGCATCAGTTGTGCCGCCGCCGAAGGTGGGCTGTAGCGGGGATTTCAATGGGAAGTGCGCACTCGAAGCGGTCAGCCCGGTCACATAGGCGTCACCTGCGGAGTCCACGGCAATACCGAAGCCTTCGTCGGCTAGCTCGCCTCCAAGGAACGTTGAATAGACGAAGGCGGTCCCACCAGCGTTGATGACACTCACGAATGCGTCGTAAAGACCGCCGTTGCAGTTTCCGTCGGTGCCGCACGTAGGTTGGAATACGCCTGGTGTGGTCGGGAAGGTTTTGTTTTTAGTGGCTCCGGTTACATACGCCTGGTCCGAAGAATCCAGTGCGACAGCGACCGCAAGATCATTGGAACCGCCGCCAAGATAGGTGGAATAGGCCAGCGCTGATCCGCCGGGGCTCACCTTTGTGACGAAACCGTTACTGGTTCCATTGAGGGACTTTTGAATCAAACTGGTCGAGGTCCCTGGGAAATTTGTGGACGACGTGGAGCCCACGAGATACGCCGCTCCTGCAGTATCTATCGCAACTCCGGAGGCAACGTCGCTGCCGCTCCCGCCCAGGTACGTGCTATAAAGCAACGATCCTCCGCTGGGGTTGAGCTCGAGCACGAACGCGTTGAGGGCGCCCGCCAGTCCGGTTTGAAAAGCGCCTGCAGTATGGGGGAAGTTCGTCGAAGTGGTACCACCTGCCACGAAAGCGTCCCCTGAGGCGTCAACAGCGATGGCGTTCCCGCTGTCGTTCCCGCTGCCGCCGATATATGTGGAATAGACGAGCGTGGATCCGTCCGCTGAGATCTTCGTCACGAAAGCGTCGAAGGCGCCAGCGTTCGCGGTTTGGAGCGCGCCAGCGGTTGTTGGGAAGTTCGTGGACTGCGTTTGTCCCGTTACGTATGCGTTGCCGTTGCTATCAACCGCGATCCCGTAACCGTCATCTTCCGCAGTGCCGCCCAGATAGGTTGCGTAGGTCACCGAAGGGTCGATGACGAGTTCGCGGGTGCGATCGTAGGGGCCGAGGGCGAAGGCGACCTCTCTGTTTGCCTTGAGCACGAAACGGGCATCCACGAGTTGGCGGGCACCATTCTGTTTCTGATAGGCGACGGGACGGTGCAGCATGAGGTCGCCATTGGTGGAAGAAAGCACGAGGTTGCCGGAGTCGTCGGTGGAAATCTTGCGGGCGCCGCTGAAGCCTAGCTGAATGGGCGCGGAATCGGCGCCCGGCGCCACGATGAAATCAAATTCCATTTGGCGCTGCGCGCCGTGGTAGGCCATGTTCACGCCGGGGTAAACATTCTCGTAAGAAACGCGGGCGTACTGGCCTACATCCGTCTGCCACTTGCTGGGATCGTTGCCGAGGTAGTAGTTAATTTTTCCCGGCAGGCGGTCGCTGGCTGCAACCTTGGTCTGCGAATTTCCGTTTATGAGGCGCATCCGCACGACGGAGGTCGAAAGTTCTTGCGTCTTGCCGGGGCGCGAGTGATTTGGCGTGCGCGCATCGAGGCGGCCTGCTTGTGTTTGTTCAGAATGCCTGGCCGAAGAGTAAAGAGAGATCACCGCGTCGCTCGGGGTCAAGAAGAGGGTGTATCCATTGCCGCGCGCGAGGTACTTCACCTGAGGATCGACCTGGCCGTGATTGGCTTCAAAGGCCAAAGGCAGCGCGGCGTAGGTGGCGTTGACGCGGGCCCGCGCGGCGGGCGTGATTGCGGCTGCTGACCTGGTTGGCGCTGCCATATTGCGAGACGAACTCGGCAGGGCCGGGCGCAGGCTGGCCGGAGTTCCGGCGATCAGCTGGGCGGCGAGAACGATGACAGCAACCAGCGTAATTCCACCGAGCGTAATTCCGGAGAGCGTAATTCCGGAAAACCAGCGGGCGGGAAAATATCTATTCGAGGTGACGGGCTTGGACACGACGATCCTCCTGTGATGATGCATCCTGTGACGACCTAAACTGTGATGATCCAAAGTCCGATGTCATCCTGTGATGAAAAAACTGAAACACCGAACCGGGGAAAAAGACTTGCGCCAGGGGTGAACTGCTCCCGGGCAAACGATTTCCGAGGAGGCATTTCCGGGAAATCGGGCCGAGGCGCACTTCCAAGACCCATGAGCCGGCAAGAATGCAAAATTTTGCAGCTTATGCGCGAGTATGGAATGGCAAACAGGTCTTGTCAATGAAACCGAGATTGCAATCTAGATACCATCCACGCTCTCGGGGGAGACCCAAAACCTAGCGGAGAAATTGGAGGCTAGCATAGGCAGGGCGCGGGGAAACGGCGAAAAGGGCATTGCAGAAGTGGTGACTATTACCGCGAAAAGGCGTCCCGGCTGCCGGCAGAACCCAGGACAATGTGCAACTATCTTGACCAATAGGAAACAACTTTCCTCTTTTCTGTTCGCCGGCCCAGGATTTTCAGAACCACGATTCATAACATCCTCCCTTCGGAAGTGCGAGGCTGCGGTCAGTAAAAGGCGCAGCGCCCTCACCGCGACCGGGTCACTTTGATTAAAGCCAGTCTCACAAACGGGTTCACGAGGAAACAAACAGCGAACCTCAGGGGCTGAAGCCCACGTTTTCTGCGGCTCCAGCGGCACGGCTGAAGAGGTTGCGGGAAAACTCGTTCCTGCGGCGAGAAGGGCGACCACCAGGGCTGAAGCCCGACCGATTCTAAACGGCTTACGCGGCCCTGAAGGGCCGCTCTTCCACGGTTCTGCCTGCATCGGTGAGTTTTTCAGCAACCTCTGAAGCCGTGCCCTTCCCAAAACCATTTATGAGATAGGTTGTAACCTCTTTTTTTCTGGAGAGACCAGGTTCGCTGGCGAATTCGCAGACCGTGCCGCACGCAGCGGGAATGCCGCCCGTTGGTTCGTATGCTTGACACTCTTGGCACTCTCTGCTGTAGTGTCCGCCAGTGTTCGCGGCAAATTCAAGCGGCGGGCGGGCGCGCGCTTGCGGGGAACTTCCAGATAATCTTAACGCCGCTGCCAGAAGCTTGCGGGGTCGCCGCTCGGGGGGCGAGGGAATCCAATGGTCACCATACGAGACGTTGCCAGGGAGAGCGGATTTTCCTCGACCACGGTCTCGATTGTCCTCAACAACGCTCCGCTGTCGCGATATATTCCGGCGGTCACCAAGAAGCGCATCGAGCGCGCGGCGCAGAAACTCGGCTATCGTCCCAACCAGTTTGCGCGCTCTCTGCGCAGCAAGCGCAGCCACACGGTTGGAGTGATGGTGGCCGACATGACCGATCCGTATTGCACGCTGGTGCTGCGGGGCATCGAGAACACGCTCTATCAATCTTCGTATCTGCCGATTCTGACCGACGTTCACAATGAGCGCAGCCGCTTCGAGCGCTATTTGGAGATGTTGCTGGACCGCCGGATTGAAGGGCTCATCGTTCTGGCCAACTGGTTGTTTCTCGACATCAACCTACTGGGCGATCTGGAACGAAGCAGCATACCCTGTGCCATGGTTGGCTGTGAACTCAAGAACGATTCCATCAGTTCGGTGATTGTCGACAACGAAGTCGGCGGATACGTCGCTCTCGAGCACCTGCACTCCCTGGGCCACCGCAAGATTGCATTCATCCGCGGGCCCAAGCCGCTCACTGACAGCGCGCCCCGCTGGCGCGGCATTCGCAACTGCGCCAAGGCATACGATCTGGAACTCGATTCCCGCCTGATTTTCGATCTGCCTGAATCGCGCGAACCGATTTCCAGCTTCGAGGCCGGTCAGAAGCTCACCGAGGACCTGATCAAGCAGAAGCGCCCGTTCACGGCACTGATGGCATTCGACGACATGACGGCGTTCGGAGCGATCCGGGCCTTGCACAAAGCCGGCTTGCATGTGCCGGAACAGTGCTCGGTTATTGGATTCGATGACGTTTCGCCCGCCGCGCTGTATTCGCCATCACTGACCACGGTGCGCCAGCCCATGGAAGCGATGGGGGCGTCAGTGGTAGGCGTCGTCCTCGACGGCATCAACGGTGTCCTGGAAAAACGGGAGATTACCGCCACGCATCGCAAAGTGGCGCCGGAGTTGGTGGCGAGGGAATCGACGCGCGGCTTGCTGTAAGGGCGTACTGCACCCTTGCAATCATTTTTCCAGGCGGATACGTCCTGCTCGCAGATCGGTGGTGCGCGAAATCACATGAAGTGGTGCGGCCACGCAATGCACCCACTCTTTTTCTTGACAGTCGATGCCTGATAAAAGCACTATTGATACGTTTTAATAGACGGTTTTGGGTCTCACGTCGACCGGGATACGTGTTCGTACAAAACCAAGGGCGGCGAGGCTCGAGATGAACACGAAAAAACCGACCGATCTTGCCGCAGACACTGCCAGCGCATACTGGGGGGCTTAGGCCGCCACGGTTGCTTGCTGTTCAAGTTCTTAATATCGACAGCTGAGGAGACATGGCATGAACTCATTGGGTTTCGTTACCGGAAGCGCGCGTGCGTGGTTCTGCACGTGTTTTGTAATCTTGCTCGCCGGACTGTCCGCGTTCGCACAGGCCGGAAGAGGCAGCATCAGCGGCACGGTAAGCGATTCAGGCGGGGCTGTCGTTCCAGGAGCCCAGGTGACCCTGCTAAATCCCGCCACTGGTGTAACCCAGCACACCGTCAGCAGCGGCGCGGGACTATACACGTTCATCTCTCTCAACCCCGGGGTGTATAAGGTCACAGCCAGCCAGTCAGGTTTTGCCACGACGGCCCGGGACAAGGTTACGGTTTCCGTCGATCAGGTCACCGAAGTCAACATCACGCTGAGTGTGGGCGCTGCTACGGAGACGATCACTGTAACGGGAGGTGTTGATCTTGTAGAGCCGACCAGTTCCACTGTGGGCACTCTCATTCCATCCGAAGCGATCGACCGGGTTCCATTGCTGTACCGCAACGTTTTCGATCTCATCCAGTTGAGCGCGGGCGTAATTCCGGTCAATGGTTCGCCTAACTCGAGCGATTCGTTCCAGTCCATTCAGAACATTTCAAATGGGCGTCCGGGAATCGACGTGTCTGCGGACACCATCAACGGAGCCATCAATGGATCGGTTTACTACATGCTCGACGGCAGCCCGATCGGAGTCGCAGAGAATAATCCGGGCGCGATCCTCCCCGCAATGAACATTCCCGAAGACGGTGTGGAAGAGGTTCGCGTTGAGACGCAGAATACGCCGGCCTCCTACCAGAGCGGAGCCGCAGGAGTGATTAGCCTGGTGGGCAAGTCCGGCACGAATCAGTTTCATGGTGACGTCTTCGGGGTATTTCGGCCTGACATTTTGTCTGCCAACGATTACTTCACCAAACAGAATGAATTGTCAGCCGGACAAAAAAACACGCCTCCCGATTTCCATCGCTACCAGGAAGGCGGCGCTATCGGAGGCCCGATTAAGAAAGACAAGCTGTTCTTCTTTGCGGATTATGAGGACACGCAGCAGCAGCAGTTCGAGGGTATCGACACGTTTACTGTCCCGACCACGGCCGAGAGGAGGGGAGACTTCTCGGCCCTGCTAGGTTCAGGTACAGTTATTTACGATCCGACCAAGCCCGATGTGGCCGTCACCTGCCCGGCCGGAGTGACGGGTCCCTGCGGCAATCGGCAGCCGTTCCTAGGGAACAAGATTCCCAATCCCAACCCCATCGCGCTGAATTTTCTCTCGCACTTCCCGCATTGCAATATTCCGGACCCCGCCTCGTGCGATGCAGCAACAAGTGACGTCACAAACAATTTCGGCCTGCCGGGCTTGGATCCATTCAAGGCTCACAGATTCGACATTCGCGTGGATTGGAACAAGAGCGAGAGGCAGCGCATCTTCACCCGGTTTTCCTATGACCACTTGGCCTTTGGCTCTGCCAACGTCTTCAATAACATGTGGGACCCGAACTATGCTCAAAACCTGACTAACGCGCGCAATGCTATGGTGGGGGACGATTTGACTCTCAATTCTTCCACGGTCCTGCAATTGCGTTATTCATTTACGCGCCACTTCGAGAATCAAGGAGGCGATCCGCGGCAAGTGGGCACGAGCCTCAGCCAACTGGGCTTTGTTACCCCGACCGCGGCGGAGCAGAATTTCAAACTCCTTCCGATTATCGTTTTTAATGACTTCCCCAGCCCGGGTAATCAGCTGGGCGGCACCGGCAACTATAACCAGTTCAAATACGCCAGCGAGAACAGCGACGTGAATGCCGCCATCACTAAAGTTAAGGGCAAGCACGAATTATCATTTGGCTTCGAGTGGATGAAGCGATACCTTAATGTAGGCCAGCCCCCTGACCCCGCTGGCGCGTACGGGTTCGACTTGACTGCCACCGAGCGGTCCCTGAATGATCCAACCCCTGTAGGCGGTAGCGACTTTGCTTCTTTCCTTATCGGCATGGGAATGACGGCAAACGCCGAACCCAATGTTGGTTACAACGCGAATTTCAGCAAAGATATCTTCGTAGCCGAGTCTAATCCGTACTATGCAGCCTTCGCCGAGGATACGTTTCATGCTTCGAAGACCTTGACCATTACCGCAGGCTTGCGCTGGGACATCTTCGGGGGCCGCAACGAACGCTTTAATCGGCAGGAATACTTCAATCCCAACGTAACCAATACGGTCAGTGGCAATTCCTATACAGGCGCCGAAATCTACACGAATGGAGGCAATCGCTCTCCTTTCACTACAAACATGCACGATTTTGGGCCGCGGTTGGGTTTTGCCTGGCAGCCAGTTCAGCGCCTCGTCGTAAGGGGCGGTGCAGGTTTTTACTACGGTCCCAGCCAGCACAACGTCGCTAGCGCCGGCCAAAACACCGATGGGTTTTCTACTTCCACGCCGTGGGTGCCCACCTGCTCTGACAAACTTGGCAATACGGTTTTCAACGGCGCCGGCTGTGGAGCGTTTACGACAGCCCCCGTGGATAACTTCACTCTCCCAACCCCCTATTCATTAATCAACCCGTTTCCTACTGGGGTTATTCCAACGTTCACGAGTCCGCCAGCGGGTCTTGCCAATAACTTGGGCATAGCCTTGAGCACCGTGCTGCACACGCAGCGCACGCCAACTACCTACAACTACAACTTCGGAATCGAGTATGAGTTGCCCCATCAGGTTGTCGTGAGCGCCGCCTATGTCGGCAGCCGCGGGCTTTTCCTGCCCCTCGTCAGTGTCGATCTCAATGAGCTCGATTTGGCTACGATCCAGAGATATGGCAATTCATTGTGTATCAGCAACGAATGCTCGAATGCAGCCAACCCTGTGCCGAATCTACCGGGCTCGTTTCAGGGTGCCGCAACCGTGCCGCTGTGGTTTGCGCTTCAGCCTTACCCGCAATTCGGCAATGGCAGCTTCAATCAGGGCAGCGGTCTCAACGGAGGTAATGGCGTCATCATAAATGGGTATCCTGGAGGCGATTCTGAATACAGCTCTCTGCAATTGAAGGTGCAGAAGAGATTGACGCATCATTTCACCACGTTAACCACCTTTACATGGGGGAAACTGATCACCGACGATGGGAATCCTCCCCTGCGATTCGTAGGCTCGCACGATAATACCGTTCAGGACTGGAAGGATCTGCGCTTCGAGCATGCGATCAGCCCGCAGGACGTCAGGTATCAATTTACTGGGCAGATGTCTTACGACTTGCCCGTGGGTAGCGGCCGGGCGGTGAATCTCAATGGTGTAGGGAATGCCATTGCGGGTGGCTGGACGGTAAATGGCATACTCTATCTCGGCACGGGGGTTCCCATCGCCTCACCGACAGTAGGAGCCACTATTCCCTTTTTCAATCAGCGGCCCGACCTGGCCTGCGATCCATCACGGGGTGCCCCGCATACGGCGGCAACATGGTTCAATTACAACTGTTTCGTAATTCCCGCAAACCCGCTTGTTCCGGGAACAGCACCAGCGTATCTGGACCACGTCCGCACGATGGGAGCGCGGGAACTGGATATGTCGATTTATAAGACATTCCGTATAGGCGAGCACAAAGACCTCCGGTTCGATATTTCCGCCTACAATCTGCCCAACAAAGCGCAGTTCGGATACCCGAACCTGCCGACTATCAACTTCGTGAATGCGTCAACGCCTCCTAGTTCGGCTAATTTTGGCCAGATTACGAACACGGTTAACACCCCGCGCCAGTTCCAGTTCGGAGCGCGGTTTACGTTCTGACGAAAAAACCTCGGGAAGCGGGCTAGCCTCGCCCGCTTCCTGATGGTTGCAGAGGAGCCTCGATCCTGTTGGCAAGAGATCCGTAGAGACGTAGCTAGCTACGTCTCTACAATTGATCGAGTTCGAGCGTCGCTCATCCTACCTGTACCCGCTCCGGGGCAGCGACTGCTTCCAGCGCGTGCTGCAGGTCGGCGATCAGGTCGTCGGCGTTTTCGATTCCTACTGACAGGCGAATCATCTGCTCGGTGACGCCCATCTTCTTGCGCTGCTCGGGTTCGATCATGGCGTGGGAGGTCAGGACCGGGATCGAGACCAGCGACTCGACTCCGCCCAGGCTGGGCGCGAGAGTGAACAGGCGCATGGATTCGCTGGCGCGGCGGGCGTCGTCGCCTGTGCCCTCGACCTCGAAGGTCACCATGCCGCCGCCGCCTTGCATCTGCTGACGCGCAATGGCGTACTGCGGGTGCGTCTTCAGAAACGGATAGTGCACACTGCGCACTTTGGCGTGCTGCGACAGGAATTCGGCGACGCGCTGGGCATTCTCGTTTTGCCGCGCTACGCGCACGGCCAGAGTCTTCAAGCCACGCACCAGCATCCACGAGGCATGGGGGTCCATGCAGTTGCCCAGAGTCGTGCGCGTGGCGTGGATCTTCTCGATCAACTCGGCGCGCCCGGCTACGACGCCACAAATCAGGTCGGTGTGGCCGCTCAGGTATTTCGTCCCTGAATGCATGACGAGGTCGATGCCGAACTCCGCCGGATGCTGATTGACGGGCGTTCCGAAGGTGCCGTCGATCATGCTGATCAGCTTGTGCTGCCGAGCCACTCCCACAATCGTTTTCAGGTCCACCACGCGCAGGGTGGGGTTCGTAGGCGACTCAACGTACAACAGCTTTGTGTTAGGGCGGATGGCGCGGGCGTGCTGGTCATAGTCGGTGGTGTCGACGAAGGTGGTTTCAATTCCCATCTTCGGCAGCCACTGCGATAGAAACTTGGTCACGCCACCGTAGATGTCGCGCTGCGCCACAATGTGGTCTCCGCTCTTGAGCAGGGCCATGATCGTGGTGGTGATGGCGCCCATGCCCGAAGCGAAGGTGAGTGCCTGATCCACGCCTTCCAACGCGGCGATGGTTTGCTCCGCCACGGTGTTGGTGGGATTTCCATAGCGCGTATAGAAATGGTCTGTGTGGGTGGCGCGGAGTTGCTCGTCGTTGTCGGTGACCTCGAAGGTGGAAGTCTGATAGATCGGGGTGGCGAGCGGGCCGTTCTTCTTGTCGAGATCGGCCGCGCCGCGCACGGCTTTGGTTTCGGGATGGCGGGTGTGCCGTTTCATGGGAACCTCGTTCTCAAGATTAATTGCGAGAGTCGTACGGGGGCAAGCGGAAGGCGGAGTGCGACTCCATTTATAATGCCTCGTTCATGGACCTGGGGTTGAAAAACAGAGTGGCGCTGGTGGCGGCCTCCAGTCAGGGAATTGGGCGCGCCACGGCGGAGGCGTTTGCCGCCGAGGGCTGCCGTGTTGCTATGTGCGCGCGCAACCCGCAAGTCCTGCACGCTGCGGCGGACAAGATTCGGAAGCAGGCTAACGCTGAGGTGTTTGCTGAAGCCTTCGATGTGTCGGACCCGGCTGCGGTCAGCCGTTTTGTGGCCGCGGTGGCGCAACAATTTGGAGGTGTAGACATCTGCGTCACCAATGCAGGGGGTCCTCCGGCCAAGGGATTTCTGGCATGCAGCCTGGAAGACTGGCAGCGGGCGCTCGAATTCAACTTTCTGAGTACGGTTTATTTCTGCCGCGAAGTGATTCCGTATATGCAGCGCAAGCGCTGGGGCCGCATCGTCACGCTGACCTCGATCACGACCAAGCAGCCCGTGAGTGACCTGGTGCTGTCGAATGCCGCGCGGGCCGCGGTGGTCGGGCTGGTGAAGAGCCTGGCCAACGAATTCGGCAAGGATGGGATTCTGGTGAATAACGTTGGACCTGGCTTCACCGCGACCGACCGGTTGAGAGAGTTGGCCAAAGCCCGCGGTTCAGCATCAGGAAAGAAGGAAGACGAAATTTTCGAGGACTGGGCGGCTGATGCGCCGCTGAAGCGACTCGGCGATCCGCGTGAAGTTGCGCAGACGATTGTTTGGCTGGCCTCGGAGTGCGCGTCTTACATCACTGGCCAGACTGTGCTGGTCGATGGTGGCATGTATAAAGGATTGTGATTCTGGAGATGGCATGAGACCGATAGCTTCTCGCATTTCGGTGATGAGCGGGGAAGGCGCGTTGTCGGTGTTTGCGCGCGCCCAGGAATTGGAAAGCCAGGGGCGGTCGATTATTCACCTGGAACTGGGCGAGCCGGACTTTCATCCGGGGCCGTCGGTGATTGAGTCTGCGAGCCGGGCATTGGCTGAGGGTAAGGACCGCTATTGCGCGGTGGTGGGAATTCCCGCTCTGCGGGAAGAGATTGCCGCCTACCTCGAGCGCACGCGCTCTATTTCAGTTTCTCCGGCTAACGTCGTGCTCGCTCCGGGATGCAAGCTTTCACTGTTTCTGGCCATGATGGCGCTGCTTGAGCCGGGTGACGAAGTGTTGTATCCCGATCCGGGTTTTCCGGGGTATTCCTCGATCACTCTCGGGCTGGGCGCGATTCCCGTGCCGTTCGAGCTGGCGGCGCGCAATCATTTCCAGCCGGATGTACGCGAGATCGCGTCCAAGATTACCGCGCGCACGCGCATGATTCTTACCAACTCGCCGGGGAATCCTACAGGGACGGTTTACACAGATGAAGTACAGCGCGCGATGGCCGCGCTCGCGGTGAAGCATGACCTGTGGGTTTTGTCGGATGAAATCTACGCGCGCATTATTTATGGCGGCGAATATCTTTCCATGCTGCGCTATCCCGGGATGGAGGAGCGCACGCTGATCATCGACGGATTCTCGAAGAGCTTTGCCATGACGGGATGGCGGCTGGGATACACGGTGGCTCCGCCGGAAGTTGTGCCCGCGCTGGCGATGCTGGCGGTGAATACTTATACGTGTGTGGCAGAGTTTACGCAATACGCTGCCATCGACGCCTTGCGCGATCGCGATGGCACTACCCCGCGCATGGTTGGCGAATTCACCCGCCGGCGTGAACAGTTTGTCCGCGACTTGAACCGCGTGCCGGGATTTCGTTGCGAACCGCCGGAAGGCGCGTTCTATGCCTGGGTCGACATCACGGGGACGGGCATGAGTGCGGAAGAAATCTGTCACATTCTGCTGGAGGATGCTGGGGTCGCGGCGATTCCCGGAGCCGCCTTTGGGCCGTCGGGCAAGGAGTTTGTGCGGTTTTCCTTCGCGTCGTCGATGGCAACTTTGCGCGAGGCGGTAGAGCGCATCGTGAAAGTTTCCGCGGCTTGGCAGGGAGCACCGGCAGGGCGGTAGGTGAACAGTTTTCCTCTTGATCGCTGGGAGTTCAATCGGGCCTGCATTGCTTGGCGCAATAATCCCAATCCGCAAGCAGAATCCCTGCTTCACGCGCAAAGCCGCAAGACTCTGATCATTTACCTTGAAGACTCAGCGGAAGCGGCTTTGGTGTTCTGGGTTGTAGGATTCGGGTGCTACGAAGTCATTCGCCGCCTGCGTCGCTCCCTCAGACAGCCTCACCGCCAAACTGGAACGCGCATCACGTCAAAGTGATGATCGTAAGTCCACACTTCCAATCCCCATCTAGTGGCCAAGGCCGCGACCGTGGCGTCGCACAGGGTAATGCGCTGATCCGGGAGCGCCCTGACTCTGGCCAGGGCCTGCTGGTAGTCATCCGGGGACGGATTAATCAAACGGACTATAGCCATGAAAGAAAGCCACTTTTTGGCAGCATTGGTGCCCATACGGAAGAGCACAAGCGCGTGGGCTTCAAGCAGCGTGGGATACGCGACGATCACTTCACGTCTTTCGTGTGCCAGCCTTTCTAATTCTTGAGATGCTCGGCCGCGCCACGCGTCGCCCTCATCTGCGGCGGCATATAGCGGACCGGTATCGGCCAACACGGCCCGAGTCATTTCTTCATGCCCGTCAGATAAAGATCGTGATTCTGACTCACATCGCTCCGACCGCTCCGCCCCACGGGCCTGATCTTCAAAGGACGGTACGGTCGCAGAAATCCCCGCTCGCGCAGGTACTCGCGCAGAGCCGCCTGTACAACAGCCGTGAGTTTGGGCGGGACCTCCTGGGCCTGAAGGTAGTTGTCCACGGCCTCGGCCAAGTCGTCGGGAAGGGTCATTGTTGCTCGCTTCATAACCACAGTATAGCACCAACTGGTGCGTTTGGTGAAATTGGTGACCTTGGCGGTAAATGTGACGGAAGAGCCTGGCCCAGGCGGACGGCGCGGGTTATCACAGATCCAGGCCGAACGCCGGGCGAGCCTGTGCTACCTTACGAGCTTTCACCGCCGGAGCCCGGATGAAACTGTTCTCCCCTGCATGGCATCCATAGGCTCCATGAGAGGGCCATGCTACTCCGTACTCCCATCAGCGGCGGGCGGGGTGCCATGCAGGGCACAAGCCAAAGCCTGGATCCTGGTTGCAACCATTCTCGGCTCCAGCGTGGCATTTATCGACAGCACAGTTGTCAATGTCGCCCTGCCGGCGCTACAGGCGGGCTTTCACGCGACCGTGGTCGATGTGCAATGGGTAGTCGAGTCCTACGGGCTGCTTCTGGCTGCTTTGATTCTAGTTGGGGGCTCGCTCGGCGACCTGTTTGGCCGCCGCCTGATTTTCGTGGTGGGTGTGGGTATGTTTGCGCTGGCGTCGGTGGTTTGTGGGGCCGCGTCGAACGTTCATCAGCTGATCGTGGCGCGCAGCGTCCAAGGGGTGGGCGCTGCACTTCTGGTGCCCGGCAGTCTCGCGATAATCAGCCGGTCGTTCGACGAGAAAAGTCGCGGTCAGGCGATCGGGACATGGTCTGGTTTTACCGCGATCACCACTGCGGTTGGTCCGGTTCTTGGCGGCTGGCTGGTCGAGCACGCTTCCTGGCGCTGGGTATTTTTCATCAATCTTCCGCTCGCAGTGGCCGTGATCGCTATCTCGATGTGGCAAGTTCCGGAGAGCCGCAGCACCACTGCAGGTCACTTGGATTGGGCCGGAGCGGTTCTGGCAACTCTGGGGCTGGGCGGTGTTGTGAACGGGTTCATCGAGTCCACCAATCTGGGATGGAGGAATCCTCTGGTCTTCGGAAGTTTGATCGCCGGCTTCGGCTGCCTGATCGGATTCGTGTTTGTCGAAGCGCGCGCAACTTTTCCGATGGTCCCACTCGCGCTTTTCAAGAAATCGAGCTTCAGCGGCGCGAACCTGCTTACCTTATTCCTATACGCAGCCGTTGGCATCTTCTTCTTCCTATTCCCGCTGAACTTGATTCAAGTCCAGGGATACTCCTCAACTGCAACCGGTGCAGCCATCCTTCCGTTCATTCTGCTCATGTTTCTTCTTTCCCGCTGGTCCGGCGGACTGGTCGCACGCTATGGCCCAAGAGCTCCGTTGATCGTCGGCCCTCTCATTACCGCGCTGGGATTCGTTCTGTTCGCGGTGCCCTTCGCATCGGAAAATTACTGGAAAGCATTTTTTCCCGCCGTGATTGTCCTGGGATTTGGGATGGCTGTTACCGTCGCTCCTCTCACCACCGTGGTGATGAATTCCGTGGGCCAGGACCGGGTTGGTGCGGCTTCTGGAATCAACAATGCTGTTGCTCGAGTCGCAGGTGTGCTTGCCATCGCGGTCCTCGGGATTGTGATGGTTCTAGCCTTTCGGTCCCGGCTCAATCAAACGCTGGCTCACCTCGCCGTGCCACCGTGGATATTGCGCGAGATTCAACCCCAGGAGGTCAAGCTCGCCGGGCTGCAGGTGCCCGGCAACATCGATCCTGTTACAAGCGCCGCCATCAAGGAATCGATTCGGGAGGCATTCCTATTTGGATTCCGAATCGACATGTGCATCTGCGCGGGCCTGTCCCTGGCAAGTGCTGCGGTGGCGTGGCTGATGATTCCCGAGGATCGTGATCGCCCAGCGCTGGGAGGCACTGTCTGAAAGCTGTGTTGCTGATTCTTCTGTGCTAGGAAGCACGTTTTCGGTTAGGCCACGGCACTCCGTCTTTAATCATCTTTTCAAAGACACGAATAGAAAACCTCAAGTCCTTGATACGCTTTACTGCATAGTCACGCCCCTCTTCCCAACTCCGCACGTTTTCCACAGATTTCCTAGTTTTGTCTATTGACATAATCGTTAGACCGTATAAACTATCTTCGGGTTTAGGCATGGCAAAATCTCCAATCATCGAAACAATGGACGGGTTTGTGGCGAAGCTGAAAGATGCTATTCAGCAGCGCAATGAACTTCAGTCGCGCATTGAGCAGTACACGACTGCAATCAAGGCCCTCGCGCGGACTTGCGAGGATGAAGATGTTAGATCGAGCTATTTGAGCGCACTAGATGAACTCAGTGGTAAGCCGGGCTTTGTGAGCGCAATTCGCACTCTTCTCCGCGCTCACCGCGATGGGCTTACTCCGGCAGTCATAAAGATTTCCATACAACAGGCCAAACTTATGGACCTAACAAACTACTCGAATCCTGCGGCGAGCATTCATACCACGCTTCGCCGGATGGTGGACTCTGGCGAGGTCGAACCGTGCACTAATCTGACTGGAGAAAAGGCTTATAGGCTTAAACCACTGACACCGGGCGAGGCCAAGCGCAGGGTGGAAGCGCTTCTGCCTAAGCGAAAATGACTTTGGAAGCAAATACGAAACGCGCCTTTTTTGGGGAGAATTGATCGCATGATTTATCTCGACTTTGCACCATGCCCATGTGGATTCCATACTCCAATCCAGCCTTCCACGTCTGCGACAAAAGAAACAAATCAAACATGGATAGAAACGGGTGGCGAGCTTCCATTTGTTGCATGTGAGAAATGTAAGCGGGTTTATAAACCGCAGGTACTAGTGACTGGTGTCTCCACTGACGGGTTGAGTCCTTACCAGAAGAATGCTCCACAGCACGTATTTCACGTATCCATCGAATGCGCTGTAGAGCTGAATTGCCTTCCGATAAAAGCAATCGCAGTGCGGAATTCTGATACCAGCGAAGAACAATTGAAAACCGAGATCGCGCAATGCAAGGGAATCGTGACGTGTCCACGCGGACACGTTCAGGCTTATCCTTCAGGGTGGAAATAGAGGAGTCTTGCGCGCTCACCTGTAAGCTCAAATTACAGGTCATCGCTGACCACCACTTTCAGAAAGGCTCCAGTGTGAGGCAGTGGGGCTTTTCTATTTGTGATTAAATCACTGGCTGTCAAGCGACAGGTACATCATGCCCAGAAGTCGGTTGGCTCATCCTCGTTCTCATTGCGTGCATTGTTGTTCTAAAACTGCTCTCGCGAACTCCTATATGGCCGACCCTGAGGGAACTCCGTAGCAACCATGAACTCCGCGAGTGGGGTGGCGCACTTACAGAAATCATTGGCTGGATTAGAGCAGTCTTTATCATCGCGTTCGTCTGTGTTGCAACGCTTCTAGTCGTTTACAGTCTAGTCCGCTTTGTTCGTTGGGCTTGGTACAACTAGCAACTCTGATTTCAGACACTACCGCGCTGGGATGATCTCGAACTCCAAGGCCGCCGCTGTGCTACCTTACTAGCTTTCACCGCTGGAGCCCGGATGAAACTCTTCTCGGCCGTCACTCTTTCGTCGCTTGTTTTGCTTTCCACCTTGTCGACCAGCGTTAGCGATGGGCCGCAGTCGCCGAACCCCATTTTTGGATTTCGCGATGCTGCCGCTGAGAACGCTGCGGAGACGCGCTTTCTTGCGGTGCCTGATCCCGGGCTCGCGGAAGAACACTTGCGCATACTGACGCAAGCGCCGCACATGGCCGGAACGCCCGAGGACAAGGTCACCGCCGACTACGTCGCACAGAAATTTCGTGAGGCGGGCCTCGACACGCAGATCACCGAGTACAAAGTGTGGTTCAACTATCCTCTGGAAATCAGTGTGGACCTGACCGCGCCTGCGGGCGTAACCATGCACGGCCCAACCCGCGAGCACGTCGACGGCGATCCTTATCAGGACGATCCGCGCGTTGTCATGCCTTTCAACAGCATGTCCCCTTCCGGCGACGCCGAGGCGGAAGTGGTCTACGCCAACTACGGCTCCCCCGACGATTTCGAAAAGCTCGACAAGTTGAAGGTCAGCGTTCGCGGCAAGATTGTGCTCGTCCGCTATGGGCAGAACTTCCGCGGGGTCAAGGTCTTCGTCGCGCAGGAGCACGGTGCGGCGGGCGTGATCATCTACTCCGATCCCGCGGACGATGGCTGGCGGCGTGGCGACAAATACCCTGACGGGCCCTGGCGTCCCGACACTGGCGTGCAGCGTGGATCGGTGGGATACATGTTTGAGTTTCCTGGTGATCCAACCACGCCTGGGATCGCGTCGCTTCCGTCGCTGCCCGCGTCCCAGCGCATCTCTCCAGAGCACTCCGCACAAATGCCAAAGATCCTGGTCACGCCGCTCTCTTATCATGATGCCTGGCCAATCTTGCAGCACCTGGGGGGACCTGCTTCGCCCCGCGAATGGCAAGGGTCGCTGCCGTTTACCTATCACGTGGGACCGGGACCGGTGAAGGTCAAGATGCATCTCAAACAGGATTACCAATTCCGCACGCTCTGGGACGTGACCGGGCGCGTGCGCGGGAGCGACCTTCCCGACGAGTGGGTGGTAGCAGGCAATCATCGCGATGCCTGGGTTTACGGCGCGGTCGACCCTAACAGCGGGACCGCCGCGATGCTGGAGACGGTGCACGGAGTCGGCGAGTTATTGAAGTCGGGCTGGAAGCCCAAGCGCACGCTCATCTTTGCAAGTTGGGACGGCGAAGAAGAAGGTCTGATCGGTTCGACGGAGTGGGTCGAGCAGCACGGCTCTGAACTTGCGAACGCATGCGCATATTTCAACATGGATGTGGGTGTGTCGGGCATGAAGTTCGGGGCGTCCGCTGTGCCCAGCCTGAAGCAGTTTCTGCGAGACATCAGCAAGGCGGTTCCCAGTCCCAAGGGTGGAACTGTGTATGAGGCGTGGCAGAAGGCCAACCAGCCGGGTTCTCCGTCGACGCAGTCACCCACGGAGGCGATCGGCGAAAACCATCGCATGCCTGCGGCTCCGGTCAAGGGCGAAGCGCCTGTCGGAGACCTAGGCAGTGGCTCGGACTACTCCGCTTTCTTGCAACACCTCGGGGTGCCTTCCACGGATGTGAGTTCCACCGGTTCCTATGGGGTTTATCACTCCGTGTTCGACAACTTTGCCTGGTTCAAGAAATTTGCCGATCCTGATTTTGTATACGAGCAGGAGATGGCGCGAATCTTTGGCCTGGAAGCACTGCGCATGGCCGATGCCGACGTGCTGCCGTACGATTACGAGCAATACGGAAAGGAAATTACCACCTACCTGGAGGCAGCGAAGAAGAGAGCAGAGGACAGGCTGGGCGAGCGCGCTCTGGATTTCGCTGCGGTGATGGCGGCGGCGCATCGCTTTCAAGACGCAGGCACCAGGATCATGGCGAAGCAGAAAAATCCACCGCGCGATCTGGCTCGGCTGAACCAGGCGCTGCGCGGCGCCGAGCGCGCATTTCTGGTGCCCGAGGGACTGCCGCAGCGTCCCTGGTTTCGCCATAGTATTTACGCTCCTGGGGAATACACCGGTTACGCTGCGGTTGTGATTCCGGGCGTGAACGAAGCTCTGGACAAAAGCGATGCTGAGCGGGCGAAACAACAGTTGGCGGTGCTGACGTCCGCGCTCGATCGTGCCACGAAGGTTCTGGACGGCTACCGCGAGTGATGAAAAAGATCATGAAGCGATTTAGTCCTGAATGAGCCGATGAACTCCGCTCACGTCGTCGGGGAATTCCTGCGCACGCTGCCGGCTTCGGCGGCGGCGACTTTTCTTGCTTTGTTTCCGATTGTCGACCCGTTCGGCGGCGTTCCGATCTTTTACGGCCTGACTGCAGAATGGCCGGAGCGGGATCGCCGCAACACGGCGCTAAAGACGGCTTTCTACGTCTTCGGCATTCTCGTCGTGTTCCTGTTCTTCGGACGCTTCGTGCTTTACTTCTTCGGCATCTCGCTACCTGTGCTGAAAATCGCCGGCGGACTTATCGTCGCCAACACGGCGTGGGGAATGGTCACTTCGACGGCGCGCATCACACCGGCAGAGAACGCCGAGGCGAGCACGAAAGAGGACATCTCGTTGACGCCTTTGGCCATGCCGCTGCTCTCCGGTCCGGGAGCAATTGGCGTGGTCATGGCTTTAGCAGCGCACGTCGACAATTTTTTGGCCTACGTTGGCATGGTCATTGGCATCGCTGGCGTAGCGCTCTCCGTCTACCTTTTTCTGTGCCTAGGCGGGCCGCTGGTTCGGCGTCTCGGTGCTGGCGCTATCGGCGCGATCAACCGCATTTTCGGCTTTCTGATTCTCGCCATCGCGGTTCAACTGGTGTGGAATGGCGTAGCGGATTTCAGGAACTGAAGCTCGTCGTTCTCAGCCTGTGGAAATCTAGTGCAAAAATACTTTGTCCAGCGGTTGTGAAGGCTGCGTGTGAGCGAGGTCGGTTTCGGGAAAGTCGGCGACTGGCTACGGTACCCCCTCCCCCCCTCTATTTCGCTCATCATCAGTATTCATGCGGGTTTTCGCGATCGCGAGCGTACAAAAAGTGTGCAAAATCTAGATTTCAAGGAGCTTATATGCAAAATCTTGACAACAAAGCACTTAGCTTCTATGCCGGAAGCGCTAACGATCTGCCTCCGCCTTGACTATCCTCTGCTCTTTTGCCGTAGGCGGCAAGGTTAGATATCACAAGACAAGTGTGGTGCCTGTGGATTTCAAGCCTCCCCACCCTTTCGCAAAAGACGCGAAAGGAAGTTTCAGATGGGAGCGTTTAATCCGTTTCAGTTTGCAACATAGATCCGGGTGAAGTTCGAGGTGCGGAGAAAGATTTACCCACGTTTGGGGCGAATCTCAGATTCGGGCGGCTTACGAACGCCATGGCGGAGATGAAGCACCTCGACTGCGTGCCTGTCCTCGTAGACGCGGTAATAGACCAAGATTGGGCTGTGAACCAGTTTACGGACCTGTGGCCGTTTTCGGATCATGCCGCCCATGCGGGGGAAGCGGGCGAGTAGCTCGATATGGTCCAGCAGGGAACTGCCAAAGCGGGATGCGGCTTCGGCGTCATCGTCGGCAATACTGGCGATGATTTCGGCGAGATCGTTCAGCGCTTTTTGCGTGTAGAGGAGGCGGTAGTCCACTTGGGCAAGAGTTCGCGGGCTTTCTCTGCAGGTGCCACTCGGCCGGCTTCAGCGTCCTGGATGCCTTCGTCGATGGCGGCGAGGGTTTCCTCGTCTTCTTCGTCGACTGGGGGAGCGGCATTTTCAAGCTCGAATTTCTTTGCCTTCGCCATGGGTTCATCGTAGCCGGGATTGCTCGCCGATGCAACGAAAGGTCTTCTAGTCGTTTCGCAATAGAGCGCGAAAGAGATGCAGGCCCCAGCGTGTAAAATGTCAGGAGGAGTCTATGCATGGCTGCCGACAAGGAGCACGCGCACGAACTGATCGAGCGGTTGGCGCCGAGCCAGGTTCCGGCAGTGATTGGGATGCTCGAAGCCTTGCTCGATCCTGTCTCACGCACGATCGCTAACGCTCCCATCGACGACGAACCAGAAAGCGAGGAGGAGCGGCAGGCCGTTGCTAAGTCGAAAGCCTGGTTCAAGCAACGCGGGGGTCAGGGAATCCCGCATGAAGAGGTTCTCGCGGATTTCGGTCTCACTCCAGACGATCTCAAGAAAAAATAGCAGGCGCTAAAGATGCGGAAAATCGCCTGGTCTGAGGACGCGCGTGCCGATGTCCGCCGCATCGACCAGAAGACTGCAATGCGAATCTTTACCGCAATCCAGCGTTTCGCTGAAACTGGCGTGGGCGATGTGAAAGAGCTAAAAAGTAAGTCCGGCGAGCTGCGGCTGCGAGTCGGCGACTATCGCGTACGCTTCACCAATGATGCCGACAACACGATTCGAATTCACGCCGTGCGGCACCGACGCGAGGCCTATCGGTGAGATATGAATCCCACCCTTTCGCAAAGAACGCGAAAGGATGGGCCACCCGGCGGTCTGGATGTGGCCACACGGAACGAGCGGGACTTCCGGAAGTTTCAGGTGGGAGCGCTTAATCCGTTTCAGTTTCAATCGTAAGGTCGGTGGGCCGATTGAAGGTCAAAGTCCCCACCCTAGCCGCAAAGAACGCGGCTAGAGTGGGGCACCCGGCCGAAGAATTTCATCTCGAAACCTTCGCGGGCAAGAGTGCCCGCTCCACACGGACAAAGAGCCGAGCTTCGCTCGGCATGGACAGCCGAGGGCGGCTGTCCCCGCAGGTTAGTTTTCAATCGATCGCTGACGCGGCCCTGAAGGGCCGCTCTTCCACAGCTTTCACCTACTTCAGCGAGACCAACTTCTCCACCAGTTCCGAATAATCCTTCTTCTCGATGCCGTGGACTTGCTTGTTGTATTCGTCGACCTTCGACGAATAGTTCATCGAGCAGAATTTGGGGCCGCACATGGAGCAGAAGGCGGCTTCTTTGTAGTAGTCGTCGGGGAGGGTTTCGTCGTGCATGGAGCGTGCGGTTTCGGGGTCGAGGGAGAGGGCGAACTGTTTTTCCCAGTCGAATTTGTAGCGGGCGTAGCTGAGGGCGTCGTCGCGGTCGCGGGCGCCGGGGCGTTGGCGGGCGATGTCGGCGGCGTGGGCGGAAATTTTGTAAGCGATGATGCCGTCTTTTACGTCTTTCTCGTTGGGCAATCCCAGGTGCTCTTTCGGCGTGACGTAGCAGAGCATGGCGGCGCCGTACCATCCGATCATGGCCGCGCCGATAGCGGAGGTGATGTGGTCATAGCCGGGAGCTATATCGGTGACCAGCGGGCCCAGGGTGTAGAACGGGGCTTCGTAGCAGAGTTCGACTTCCTTGTCGACCTGCTCCTTGATCTTGTCCATGGAGACGTGGCCGGGGCCTTCGATCATGACTTGCACGTCGTGCTCCCACGCTATCTTCGTGAGTTCGCCTAGAGTTTTCAGTTCGGCGAATTGGGCTTCATCGCTGGCGTCGGCTACGCAGCCGGGGCGGAGGCCGTCGCCGAGAGAGAAGCTGACGTCGTATTTTTTGAAAATCTTGACGATGTCTTCGAAGCGGTCGTAGAGGAAATTCTGTTTGTGGTTGTAGGCCATCCACTGGGCGAGGATGGCGCCGCCGCGGCTCACGATGCCGGTGATGCGCTTGGAAATCAGCGGCAGATACTGGATGAGCACGCCGGCGTGGATGGTCATGTAGTCGACGCCTTGCGCGGCTTGCTCTTCGATGACTTCGAGCATGACTTCGGCGTTCAGGTCTTCCACGCGCTTCACGCGCGCGATGGCTTCGTAGATCGGGACGGTGCCGATGGGAACGGGCGAATGACGGAGGATGGCCTCGCGGATTTCGTGAATGTTGCCGCCGGTGGAAAGATCCATGACGGTGTCGGCGCCGTAGTGGACGGCGGTGTGGAGCTTTTTGAGTTCCTCGTTGATCTCGGAGGTGACGGCCGAGTTGCCGATGTTGGCGTTGATCTTGCACAGCGATGCTACGCCGATCGCCATGGGCTCGAGTTCGGGGTGGTTGATGTTGGCGGGGATGATCATGCGTCCGCGGGCAACTTCGTCGCGCACCAGTTCGGGCGTGAGCTTTTCCTTGTGGGCGATGAATGACATTTCTTCGGTGATGACGCCCTGGCGCGCGTAGTGCATCTGCGAGAAGTTGCCGCTTTTGTTTTCCTGCTTGCGGCGCGCGATCCACTCGGCGCGTGGTTGGGGGACGTTGTAACCATTGCTGCCACTGTGCCGTTTCCAGACGTCATGATGAGGCTCACCTGATGGAAGTTTCCTGGGTTTCGATTATACCGCTTCGCAGGTGTGACGCTTGGGACAGTTGCCCGTCCAATTCTTTTGGGCTTAGAATCGACGCGGATTTTGAGGAGCCATCTATGCGATTTTTTCGTCTGTTCGCACGGCACGCTGCTTTCTTGTCTCTGCGCTTTCGGTCTGGGTGCATACGGCTTTGCCCAAAACTCTCCAAGGCCAGCCCCTGGGTTCAGCCTCGATACCATCGACAAGAGTGTTGATCCTTGCGTGGATTTTTACCAGTATGCCTGCGGCAACTGGATCAAGAATTCTGAAATTCCTCCGGATCAATCGTCGTGGGTGAGTTTCGTCGAACTGCATGAGCGCAATCTCGATATCGAGCACGAGATTCTGGAAAAGGCAGCTAAAGGCGGCGCGGGCCGCAATGCGCTGGAGCAGAAGATCGGCGACTTTTATGGAGCGTGCATGGACGAAAAAGCCGTGGACGCGAAGGGAATCGCGGCGCTCAAGCCGGAACTGGACCGCGTCGCAGCGGTGCAGGATAAGAGTGCGTTGATCGACGAGATCGCGCATGTGTACCTGATCGGGCCCCGTCCGCTGTTCAGCTTTACTGCGTCGTCAGATCTGCACAATGCCGACCAGGTGATCGCGTACATTGACCAGGGCGGACTCACGCTGCCCGATCGCGACTACTACATCAAGGACGATTCCGACCAGGTTGATAAACGCAAACGCCTGGTCGACTACGCGACAGAACTGTTCACGCTGGCTGGGTAGGACTCCGCAGCAGGCGGGCGATTCGGCGCAGACGGTTCTGCAGATTGAGACCTTGCTGGCGGCCGACTCCATGGACCGCACCAAGCGCCGCGATCCCAAGAATCGCGATCATAAGATGAGCCGCGATGAGGCGATGGCGCTGGGTCCCAACTTCTATTTGAACCGTTTCTTCGTAGCGGTCGGCGCACCGAACTTTACGCAGCTCAACGTGACGAATCCTGATTTCTTCAAGCAGGTGAACGGTGTGCTGGAATCAGAGTCGCTGGCTGCGCTTAAGACGTACGTGAGCTGGCACGTGCTGAATGCGGCCGCTCCGTGGCTGTCGCAGCCGTTCGTCGAGGCCAACTTCAGGTTGCAGCAAAGTTTGACTGGACAGAAGGAAATCCAGGCACGCTGGAAGCGGTGTGTCAATCTGACTGACCGCGAATTGGGTGAAGCACTGGGACAAAAGTATGTGGAAGTCGCCTTCGGGCCGGAGAGCAAGGCGCGCATGCTGAAGATGGTGGATGCCCTGGAGAAGTCGTTGGACGAGGATATCCACGACCTTTCGTGGATGAGCGAAGAGACAAAAAAGCAGGCAAAGGTCAAGCTGGTTGCGATTCGCAATAAGATCGGATACCCCGAGGTGTGGCGCGATTACAGTTCGGTGGTGGTGAAGCCGGACGATCTGCTGGGGAATGTGATGCGCGCCAATACTTTTGAAGCAAAGCGACAGATCGCGAAAATCGACAAGCCGCTGGACCGCAAAGAATGGGGCATGACTCCGCCGACGGTGAACGCGTACTACAGTTCGTCGTACAACGAAATTGTTTTTCCCGCGGGAATTCTCCAGCCACCATTTTTTGATAAAAACATGGACGACGGCGTAAATTTTGGCGGGATCGGGTTGGTGATTGGGCACGAACTTACCCATGGATTTGACGACCAGGGGCGGAAGTTCGATCCGCAGGGCAACCTGCACGACTGGTGGAGCGCCGAGGACGGCAAGGAATTCGAAAAGCGCGCGGGCTGCGTGGCGGACGAATACTCGAACTTCGTCGCGGTCGATGACAAGAAACTGAATGGCAAGCTGACCCTGGGCGAGAACACCGCCGACAACGGAGGGGCGCGCATTGCGTTGATGGCGCTCGAACAGATGATTGCCAACGATAAGAGCGGAAAAGAAGGCCAGAAGATCGACGGCTACACGCCTGAGCAGCGCTTCTTCCTGGGATTCGCGCGGGTGTGGTGCGAGAAGCGGCGGCCGGAGGTGGCGCGAATGGCGGTGCTTACCGATCCACACTCGCCGGGGAGATATCGCGTCGACGGCGTGGTGCAGAACATGCCGGAATTTCAGAAGGCATGGGGCTGCAAGTCGGGGCAGCCGATGGTGGCGGAGAATGCCTGCCACGTGTGGTGAGCAGGGCAGGGCAAAGAGTTAACTGCTATCAGGGCATGGCTTTGAGGATCCTGGCAGCTGTCAGTGAGTCTTCTAACTTTCTTCCCGCGCCGGATTCTCGCCGGTGCGTCGGGAATTACGAGATCTCAACCTGGACATTCCATTCCGGAAGTGTCTCCTCGTTCTTACAAATCATTGACGTAGAAATGACCGCGACTTTACCGCGTGATGACAAGCCCGCCCGGGCCCAGCTTTAAGGTTTGTTCAACACCGCGAAAAACCCCCTGCACAACTGGTGCGGAATAGAAGTCGCTTTTCAGAAGCGACTTCAGGTCGTTCGCGCCGACAAGAGACTCAGGTAAGAGTGGAGGAGAACAATGAAAAAACTTTCTTTATTTGCTGCGTTGCTGGCGCTGTTCGCCGGAACGGCGGCACGGCTTCACAGCGACCCGCGGGTGACGCTGCCAGGATCCAATTCCGCGATGCTGAACAACAAAGCGGCCTTCCGCGATGGACTCTACCTGGGCCGGCTTGCGGCGCAACGAGGGGGGCAAATGCATATCGCCCATGGCCGCTGGGCCACGGCGGTTGACCGTGGCTTGTTTACCGAGGGCTTCCAGCACGGTTATCACGAAATTGAAGCATCCCATCCCGCTGTTGCCCGAGTTGATCAAGGACAGTAAGTCCCTGCCCAAATTCAGCCCCTGCAGACAAAAGGAAATGAAATCGAAGTGGAGGTATACGTGTATGAAACTAAAAAAATTAATCTCGATCTTTTCTGTGACCGTCATCGTTGGCATTAGCGCTCCTTCCGTGGTAAAAGCTGGCCCTCCGCCAAGCACTGGCGTCGCGGGTGGGGCCACGTTGAAGGGCATGGTTCGGGTGGAAGGCAATATCCCGAAGGCGAAGGCGATCAGCATGGCCGCCGACCTGAGTTGCGCCAAGCAGCATCCCTCTGCGGTACTTACGCAGGAGGTGATGGCGGACGCGAAGGGAGAACTGCAGAACGTAATCGTCTTTGTTGCCGAGGGCCTGGGTGAGCGCAGCTTTGATCCGCCGACAGCGCCGGCGGTGATTGAGCAGAAAGGCTGTATGTACCAGCCGCACGTGCTGGCCGTGCGGGCAAACCAACCGGTGGAGGTGGTAAATGACGACCCCACGTCGCACAACATCCATCCCACGCCCGCGAACAATCGGGAGTGGAACAAGGCTGAACCGCCGGGCACGAAGCTGGAAGAAGAGTTCACGCGCGAGGAAATCGCGATTCCAGTGAAGTGCAATATCCATCCCTGGATGCACAGTTATGTCGCCGTATTCAAACACCCGTACTTCGCCGTGACCGGGCGGGATGGCGGCTTTGACCTGAGCAATCTGCCGCCTGGCACCTATACCATCAAGGCGTGGCACGAGAAGCTGGGCACGTCAACGCAGACGATCACCATTGGGGCGAACGAAACCAAGGAGATCAATTTCGTGTTCAAGGCGATGTGAGGGCGTGAAGGTCGTGGGGAAGTCCCATGAACCGAGTCTTTGCGCCTTTTCGCTGTAGCGGTGCAGCGAGTCGAGTGTGATGGGATACGCTTCAACCTGGGGCGTATCTCATCGACTCGATGGTCTCGCTTTCGAGCAACTGCCGGTAGGTCAGGCTCGCGGTCCGGCCGGACAATGCCACATGACCCTGTTGAATCTTGATTCTGTCTGCGCTGGCGCGTAGAGTTTATATCAAGATTCTTGTGGGGTTACTATGTCGAGCCAAGGCAAAACTTATCTGAAATTCGGAGGCGCCACGGTAGTAATTCTGCTGCTGCTCGGGTACCTGGCGTATACCGGAGTGCAGGACAGCAAGAGCTACTACGTCACCATCAAAGAACTGCACACCATGGGCGACAGCGCCTATAGCAAGCGCCTGCGAGTAGCGGGCAACGTGCAGCCGGGTTCGATTAAACGCAGCGGAACACACGTGCAGTTCGTGCTGGTGGAGCAGGATCAGATTCTGTCTGTGGATTACACCGGGACCGAAGCTCCGCCCGACACCTTCAAAGACGACTCGCAGGCGCTGGCCGACGGCAGCTTTGGCCATGACGGCGTCTTCCACGCCAAAGCGCTGCAGGCGAAGTGCGCCTCGAAGTATGCGCCGCAGCCGGGTGCGCCGGGCAATCAGATGCAAGCTGAGCCCGCCAAGAAAATGACGTAGGCGAAACCCCAGGTTGAGCCGGCACTAAGGTGTTTACCTAATTGACAGCTTGTTGTGCGTGGAGTAGGGTGTCCGCGAGTTCCTCTCCCGACTCGACCCCAAGGTGTAATTCGACCCAAGGTGTAATTCACCCCAAGGTGTAATTCCAAGGTGTAGTTCTCAGGTGTAATCCAGCTCGAAAAAAATTCGAATTTTTTGAGGAGGTTTCTATGGTTTTCTCTGCGATTCGCTTTTCCACCCTTTCAAATCTGAAGGACAAAATATCAACGCATATCATCCGTAGTTTCACGATCTCCTGTCTGGCTTTGGTCGCGCTGGTCGCCCTTAGCGGGCAAGCCTTTGCTACCACCACCTACTACGTCAACTGCGCAGCGCACTCCTCCTCCTACCCTACCATCCAAGCGGCGGTAACAGCGGTAGAACATATCAGCGGAGCCGTCGTAATCGACGTTTGCCCCGGCACCTACGCCGAACAGGTCGTAATCAGCCCAGTAAGTCCCACAACCTCACTCACTCTCCAAGGGTTGGCGGTCGCCACGCCGCCCCCGACTCATGATGCGGTCGTGATTGTGCCTCCGTCGCCGGAGCTGGTTACGAACACGACGGATCCTCGGGGAGATGTGGCGGCGCAGATCCTGGTCCAGAACACGACCGTTCCGGTCATCATCAACAATTTAACGGTCGACGGCACGGGCAACAACTATACAGCCGGCGATATTCGCGGCATTCTGTTTCAGGATGCGTTGGGAACCGTGAATCACGTTGTGGCGCAGAACCAAATACCTGGTGGCACCCTAAGCGGTGCGCAATCGGGGCAGGGAATAATGGTTGAGACGACAAGTTCAAACAGCGCCGTTCTGACCGTCGAGAATTCCTCGGTCCAAAATTACAACAAGAACGGGATCGTGGCGCGCTACGCCGGGGCCTCGCTCACGGCTACCTCAAACTACGTTCAGGGCTCCGGTCTTTCCGCGGTGGCAGCGCAGAATGGAATCGAGCTTGCATTTAACGGAGCGACTGGAACGATCAAGTCGAATACCGTGGTCAACAATATCTACTACAACACAGCAGTAGATGGCGCCACCGCTAGCGACATCTTGCTCTACGATGCGGGTAATAGTGGGGCCACGGTCTCCGGCAACACCGTTAGCGAAAGTCAGGAGACGATCGCAGTGGTCACGGATACGCCGGGTACCTATGGCAATGGCGCTATCATCACTGGCAATAAGATCTCTGGCACGTCCATCGATGCCATCGACGTTTGCACCAACTCAAACACAGTCACGGGCAATACCATCTTCGGTACGGCCCAGTCCGGCGTGCATTTTGATGCCTCTTGCGGAGCCGGCAATAACAACTCCGGGTCGGGAAATACGATTGTGGGAAGTGCTTGCGCCGGTTACCTTATCGACGGCACGACTGGGAACAGCACCGGAGGCTCCTTCTTCACCGTACAGGTGGAAGTCGCCACGAGCACGTCCGAGTGCACTGCTCCGAGCGCACAGACGCGGACGAGGACCGGGAGCAAGCCCAAACCATAGTCAAAAGGTAGGATCGAAAAATCACGAAAACGCGAAACTTGGGGCCGGGGGTAAGATTCCCGGCCCTTTTTGCAGGTGGGGCGATTCCTAAATTCCTGCTCGGACAATCGCGCGCAAACTGACGGCCGCTATTGCTGCGAAATCGGCTGTCCTGCTAATCTCATCCGCTACTGGTGACCGACGCTAAAATCTCGCATGCCGCTCCGCTCATTTCCGTCAACGGATTGATCAAGCAGTTCGGCCGCTTCGCGGCTTTGCGGGGAGTTACTGCGGAGTTTGATGCCGGGAAGTTTCATGTCATTCTTGGCGACAACGGAGCAGGGAAGACGACCCTGCTGCGCGCACTGGCCGGTCTGGCGCGGCCGACGCGGGGGGAACTGGCTATCTTCGGCAGAGAGCCGCGCGCGGCGTGCCGCGATATTGGTTACATGGCACATCCGTCGCTGCTCTATGACGAAATGAGCGGCAGGGAGAACTTGCGCTACTTCGCGCGCTTGTATGACGTTGATGACGGGCGGTGCGATCAGGTGATTCGGGCTGTCGGGCTCGATCCGGAACTGGCTCGCGCGGTGGGCCAGTATTCGCAAGGCATGCGGCAACGGATGTCACTGGCGCGCGCGATTCTGCATGATCCGAGAATCCTGCTGCTCGATGAACCTTTTTCGAACGTGGATGTGCACTCCGCGCGAGAGATGGTGGGATTGCTCAAGGGCATGCGCGATGCCGGCAAAACGATCTTTGTGGTGACGCACCAGGCGGTGCTGCTCGAAGGCGTGGCCGACGAATTCGTTTGGATGAAAGCGGGCCAAATCATAGACCAGACCAGGAGTTGTGCAGTCTGATTCTGATAAGGAAGCGAGCCAAACGCGCGATTAGTGCGTCGCAAACCGCGCGACGCAACGCGCGGCTCGCCCAGATTCCTCATTGCGCAAAGGACGCTTGTTCGGAATGACAAACCAAAATACACCCTACCGAGAGCCTGCCGGCGTGAGGGTACAATGAACTCCCTCTGGTCGGTAACGCTGGCGACGCTGAGCAAAGACATTCGCCTGGAGTGGCGTTCGAAGGACGCACTCAACTCGATGCTGTTTTTTTCACTCTTGGTGGTGGTGATCTTCAGCTTCTCTTTCGATCCGTTGGCGGAGGAGTCGCGCCACATTGTGGGCGGGTTGATCTGGGTCGCATTCCTGTTTGCGGCGGTGGTGGCGTTGAATCAGACATGGGCCCGCGAACTGCGCAACCAGGTGCTGGACGCGTACCGGGTTTCCCCGGCTCCGGCGAACTCGCTGTTTCTGGCAAAATCCGTGGGGAATTTTATTTTCGTCAGCGTGCTGGAAGCGCTGATGACTCCGCTGTTTATTATCTTTTACAATCTGCGCGCGCTAGGTCCGGCCTGGCAGTTGGTTCCGATCGCGGCTCTGGGGACCTGGGCGCTGGTGGTGAACGGGACGTTTTTCGCGGCAATTTCGTTGCGCACGCGCAGCCGCGAAATCATGCTGCCACTGTTGTTGTTTCCGGTTTCTATTCCTGCGATTTTGGGCATGGTGCAGGCAACCACCGCCGTTCTGACCGGAGAAAGCTCGGCCCGCTTCTGGATCGTGTTGCTTCTCACCTTCGATGTGGTGTTTACTACTGCTTGTCTGGCATTGTTTGAGACGATTCTGCACGCCGAATGAAGCGAGCCTTCCCCATCCTCGCGGTGCTCACGGCGCTTCTGTTGATCTATGCGCTGTATCAGGCATTGGTGGTCGCGCCGACCGAGCGCACCATGGGCGACGTGCAACGCATTTTCTACTACCACGTTCCGTCTGCGTGGACCGCGTTTCTGCTGTTCACTGTGAACCTGGTTGCGTCTGTGATGTATCTGATCAAGCGCAATCCAAAAGCAGACGCTGTGGCGGTGGTCACGGCGGAGGTGGGCGTGGTCTTCTGCACGGTCGTGCTGGTCACGGGGCCGATCTGGGCTCGGCCGGTTTGGGGGATCTGGTGGACCTGGGACGTGCGCCTCACCTCGACCCTGGTTTTGTGGCTGATCTACGTCAGCTACCTGGTGCTGCGGCGATTTTCCGACAGCGCGCAGACTCCCGTACTGGCGGCGGTACTGGCTATCTTCGGCGCTCTCGACGTTCCTCTGGTCTACTTTTCGATCTGGTTTTTCCGCACGCAGCATCCGCAGCCGGTAATCGGCGGCGGAGGATCGATTGATCCGCGCATGTTGCATGTACTCCTGATTAATTGGCTGGCGTTTTCCTGTTTTGCTTTCCTGATCTGCTGGTCGCGTTACCGGCTGGAAAGCCTGCGCCGAGAAGTGGAAGAAGCGGAGGCTCTGGAATCGTTACTGGACGCGCCACCGGGGCACGATGCAAGAGCCAAGGTTGCGCACGGGGAGGCGAGTATCAATCGGAGGCCGCAATGAAGTCCATCCGATACCTGTATGCGGCTTATGTGGCGACGTGGCTGATCCATGCGTTTTATCTGGGAAGCCTGGTTCGCCGGTACAACCGCTTGCGGCAGAGACTACAAGAGATCGGAAAGAAGTAGCACTTAGCCGTCAGCACTCAGCATTCAGCCAGCATAGATTGGGACAGAAGAGAAAATTTCCGTGCCGCGATATGTGGACTTGTTAGGCAGCTATTCGTGGAGGGGCTGAGTGCTGACTGCTGACTGCTAGTTTGCGGACTTCCATTCCTTCTGCAGGGCGGTGAGGAAATCGGTGGTTCCGTTGGAGCGCAGGAACTCGTAGTCCTCGATCATGGCGGCGGTACCGATGCGCAAGGAGGGCAGGGGAGACTCCACGCGGATGACGCGCGCGGTGAAGCGGACGCGGACTGCGTCGGTGAGGGTGATGTGGGGCGGAAAGGTGAGAGTGACCTCAAGGCGCGTGCCCGCCTCGACGGCCCGGTCAAGGTAGAAGAAGACACCGCGGGCGCTAACATTCTGGGTTTCGGTGTGAAACTCGCTGGCGCTTTCCAGGCGCACAACCGCAGGCAGGCGCATGTCGAAGCGCCGCATCATCCGCCGTTCCGGTGAATTCTCCTGCATGCCGAGAGATTCCTGTCGAGCTACAGTTTCCGACAAACAATCCGACTGATTTGCCAAGCTGGAAAAACTCCCCGCAGTGCACCCAATGTATAGAATTACGCGAAGTTTGCAAGAAGAAAAAAACCGATTGGAACTGAGTCGGTTAATCCTGTCAGCAAACCTGGCACTGACGGCTCGAACGACTGAATGTAGTGCTGGAGCAATCGCAGTGCCACCGAGGGGCGATGAGGTCCTAAGTTTTCGGGCAAGAATCAGCGCTTTGGCTTGATGGGCGTGGCAGAGCGCGGTTTTGTCGGCAAAGGTTTGCAGAAAAGCGGCGATTCCGGTCGCTGCGCAACTCGGTTCATCACACTTTCGTGCCACGCCCGGCATCTTTCGGCAGGCTGCATTGCATCTCAGCAATTCTGAAGGGGTGCAGAGGGCTGGAGGTAATGGGTCAGTTTGGCGGCTGCGACAGGGACGACGCACGCCAGATCCTTCGCTCCGCCTGAAAAACGGCTGCGCTCAGGATGACGCAAAGGTCGGCGGTCCGAACTGACCCACTACACGGCGGGAGGCTGGCTTGACAGTCTATCGGTCAGATGTTTAAGTAGTTATTTATTTTTCCACCAGATCCAGGGACACAGCTAGCCGTGGGCGGGCGTCGCCGGCGCGGCGCAAGATGGACTCGCGCGCCGCTTCAATTCTCTCCACTGATCTGCGTATTTATGATGGGCGGCGCAGCTATGATCGGCTGAACCTTGATGGGCTGAACTGTGGTCCGGGGTGATCTGGATGAATCGGAGGAACGCGTGAGAGTAAATCGCCGGTGGTCGGGAACAAGGATGCTTCCAGTCCGCGTGCTGGGTGCGGCAGTCGTGCTGGTTGCTGCCGCAGGCATGGTTCTGGGATGGAGTTCCCGCTCAGGGCAGGCTGGAGCCGATGGCCTAATTTCCTCAGCGCCGATGGAGGGCTTCCCGGAGAAAGTTATTGCGCAGGATTCGAGGGCCAGATTGCTGACAGCGTTGAGTAAGTTGCCCTTGAGGTTTGAGGCGAACGTTGGGCAGTCGGACGCCAGGGTGAAATTCCTGGCGCGCGGCACTGGCTATAGCCTCTTTCTGACCTCCGACGGAGCTACGATGGGCTTGCGCCACCGATCCTCGAGTTCACTTCGGACTGAATTTGTGCGCATGAGGCTGGCCGGCGCCAATGAGAATGCTGCCATCGGCGGAACGGAGTTGCTGCCGGGGAAGAGCAACTACCTCATCGGCCAGGATGCTTCGCGCTGGCGTCGCAACGTGCCGCAGTATGGAGGCGTGAAGTACGAAGACATCTATCCCGGTATCAACCTGATCTTCTACGGGAATCAAGGACGGCTGGAATACGATTTTCAGGTCGCTGCTGGCGCCGATCCGTCGCAGGCCGAGCTGGAATTTGACGGTCTGCAGGGGCTCGAATTGAGCCAGGGAAGCCTGATCTTGAAGAGTGAAGGCGGCAGCCTGCGGTTCGAAGCGCCACAGATTTACCAGCAGATCGAAGGGCGGCGGCAGCGCGTGGGAGGCCGCTTCGTGCTGCGTGCGGCCAACCGCGTCGGCTTTGAGGTTGGTCCCTACGATCACGCGCGTGAGCTGATCATCGACCCGATTCTCTCCTATGCGACATACTTCGGCGGGAGCGGCGATGATACCGCGCCTTCCATTGCGGTGGACGGCAGCGGCAACATCTATCTGGCGGGAACGACGGACTCGACGCCTGGCACCTTTCCGCTCGTCACCACACAGACGCTATTCCCGACCACGCTGACGATGACTCCGCCCAACACGCACGTTTTCGTGGCGAAGATTGTGCCTGCAAACACGAGCGCGGCGATCTACGAGACTTTCATAGGGGGGACGAACGGGTCGGATAACAGCGTCGGCATTGCGGTGGACAGCGGGGGCAACGCCTACATCGCGGGCACGACCTCGTCGTCGGATTTCTTCACCACCCCGACGAACGCTTACCAGACAGCGCCCGCCATCGGCAGCAAGGGGACTCAGCACGTGTTCGTGAGCGTACTGGATTCCACGGGCGCCCACATGAAGTATTCGTCCTATCTTTCGGGGAATGGAAATGACGTAGCCAGCGGTATGGCGATTGATGCAAAGGGAAATTTGTACGTGACCGGGACCACAACGTCGAGCGACCAGGCCAGCATCACGGATGGGTTTCCCGCGGCTGCTCCTCCGACGGCTCAGGAGCCGCCCTTCCAGAGTTTTCCGTTCGCGGCAACGCAGTTTTTTGTGACCAAGGTAAACACGGCAAGCCTGGGTGCATTCAGTATTGCGTACTCCACTTATTTCGGCGGCGGAGCGCCCAGCAGCCCCTTCGCTACCGGAGGAGGGATCACAGTCGATTCCACCGGCAACATCTACTTCACCGGCACGACCAACTCTGTCTATACCGGAACAGCGGGACGCCCGCCTGATTTTCCGATTCTCAACGCCTACCAGCCCTGTCTCGATCAGCCGCCGCCGTCAATCATTGTTACTCCTCCGACCTGCTCCAACACCAGCACGACCACGAACCCCGACGCTTTTGTGGCGAAGCTGAATCCCAACGCTACGTCTGGAGCTTCTCAGTTGATCTGGTCGACGTACTTTGGCGGCTCCCAGTCGGACTTCGGGGTCGGCATCGCGGTGGATTCGGGCGCGCTAGCTGTGTACCTCACGGGCACCACGAACTCACCCGACATCCTTATTCCAACGAGCGTGACCACCCTGGCATATCAGAAGTGTCTGGACAATCTGTTCGACACGAGCCTTACCTGCACGCCCGGTACGAGCCCTGCGAACGATGCGTATGTCGCCAAATTTACAAATCCTGCGGAAGGTACGACGACTGCGACTAACGTGGCATTGAGTTATTTCTCCTATCTGGGCGGGATCCAAAACGAAGCCGGGACGGCCATTGCTGTGGACAGCGTCGGCAACGCCCTGATCACGGGATCGACGCAATCGCCAGCTTTGACCTATCCGACGACGCCTGCGTCGGGAGGTTTTCCGGTTACGCTGGGAGCGATTCAAAGCGCTCTAAACCCGGGCGGGTCCCCGGCGCAGGACGCTTTCTTCGCGCGCATTAACACTGTTGCCACAACTGGGGGAACAGTGGGTTCCTACGTGACCTATTACGGTGGAAGCGGGACCGATCGGGGCACCGGAATCGCTGTGGATCTAAACCTGAATACCTACGTAGCCGGCGATACAAATTCACCTGACCTGCAGACCCAGGCTGCGCTGCAGCCGCATGAAAATGGGACCAGCATTGATGCGTTCGCGGTGAAGCTGGGGACGGCGGTGGCGCTGGACCTGACTGGCGAACTGACGCTGGGTGTGGGACAGACCTTTGTGAGCGCCGGCAACCAGGCAACCTTCACCTACACGATCACCAACACTGGCCCGGACGTGGCGATAAACGTTACATTCAGCGACAATTTCAGCCCGAGCATCACGGGGGTACCGCTGACGTTCAACTCTGCCTCCATCAATTCCGGCAACTGTCCCACGACGGCTACGAATAACAGCATTACCTGCGGCGTGCCGACGCTGGAGGCGGGTTCCACCTCCACAATGACCCTAGTGTTGACGCCGACGGCGGGAGGCAGTTTCAATGGCGGCACGGCGACGCTATTGGGATCGAACAACATCATACTGGGTCAGACGTTGGTGTCGGGCCAGGCCTCGGACTTCGGGCTCGCGGTCAGCCCGCCCAACGCATCTGTGACGGCGGCGGGCGCGCCGACACAATATACGGCTACTCTGACGCCGATCCCGGTCTATACCAGCGCCATTACCATCACGTGCACCAGCGGCCAGTCCACGATCGGTTGCACGCCCACGACGGGCTCAGTTACGCTCAACGGCCCGACGGCAGTCACACTGAACGTTACCACCGTTGCACGCCCTCTCACGACAACGAATTCGAAGACTGGGCGCGGAGCTTTCTATGCTCTGTGGCTCTTGGTTCCGGGAATTGCTTTGCTGGGATTCGGAGTCGGAAGCAATCAGCGGCGGAGGCGGATGGCAGGAATTTTGATGGCGTGCGGTGTGTTAGCAATCCTCGCGTTGCTGCCTGCCTGTGGCGGCACTACGACTCCTGCGGTGGTAGGCGGAACTCAAGCCGGCACCTACACCATGACGGTAACGGCGACCTCCGGTACGGACGTGCACAGCCAAACGGTTACGTTGACCGTGCCTTAAGCTGGGCAGGCATGGAGCCGGACAGGGTGGGAGGGCGCGGTCCCAGGAGTGCAGTCGCGAAGGGGTAGCTTCGGTGCAATGCAGACCTTGCAGCCTAGGCTCCGGCTGAAAGTTTGTGGTGGCTTTTGGCTTCCGCGATTCCGTATTGCCGGATTTTGTAGAGCAACGCTTTGTAGCTGATCTGCAGCAGCGCGGCCGCCTGCTTGCGGTTCCAGTTAGTCTGTTCGAGCGCTTGTGAGATGGCCTGGGCTTCGGCTTCATCCTTAGCGTTGCGTCCAAGCGATTTCAATCCTGCAGAATCTCCGGACTTTGCTCCGCTATCGCCGTGTGCGCCGCCGGTGCTGTCATTTTTGGGTTGAAGCTCCGACACGGCCAGGTTTTCATCGCCCAGAATCAAATAGCGCTTCAAGAAGTTATTGAGCTCGCGCAGATTACCCGGCCAGCTATGGTTCTGGCAGGCCTGAAGCAATGCCGGCGAGAGGGGCAGAGGGGCGCGCGCATATTGCTCGGCCATGCGCGACATGGAGTGCTTCAGCAAAATCGGAATCTCTTCCTTGCGATCGCGAAGTGGAGGTAATTGCAGCGTGAAGGCATTCAACCGATAGTAGAGATCCTCGCGCAGCCGCTTGGTGGCGAGGGCTTCCGGAATATTGATGTTGGTGGCCGCCAGGATGCGCACATCCACCTTGATGACCGAGCGGCTTCCCAGCCGCGAGAACTGCTGATCCTGCAAGACGTGCAGGAGCTTTGCCTGGAGCAGGGGCGGCATTTCGCCGATCTCATCGAGCAGGATCGTGCCCTTGTTGCACAGCTCAAACTTGCCGGGCTTGGCGTGAGTGGCTCCGGTGAAAGCGCCTGGTTCGTAGCCGAACAGTTCACTCTCCAGCAGGTCGGCAGGGACGGCGGCACAATTCACTTTCAGAAAGGTGCGATGAGCGCGCGGGGAAAGCTTGTGAATCAGCCGTCCAAGAACTTCCTTGCCCGTGCCACTTTCTCCGAGCAGGAGGACCGGAATGTCGACGTTGGCGACCAGGGCGGCCTGCGAACGAATCTTGCGCATCGCAGGACTGGCCGCAATGAAGAATACGTCCTCGGAGAGTTCTTCCACTTCACCGGTGTAGGCCAGCTTGCCCTGGCCCAGGCAAAGATCAATAACCGCGTCCAGTTCGGCTTTCTGAAAGGGCTTGGTGAGATAATCCTGCGCGCCCAGGCGCATGGCCTGCACCACTTTGCGGGTGTCGCTGACGCAGGAAAGCATCACGACCTTAACTCCGGGCCGCATCTGGCGCAGTTGCTCCAGAGTCTGCAATCCGTCGATGCCCGGCATGAGCACATCGAGCAGGACGAGATCGGGCACCAGACCTTTCTTGACGTGCTCCAGCGCTTCTTCGCCGGTGGTTGCGGTTTCGACCTTGTAGTCGTCGACTTCCAGCAGGGTCCGGATATAGCGCAACATGCCGGGTTCATCATCCACCAGCAGAATCTTGGCGGTCTCACTCATGAGTTCTTTCCTTTGCTCGCAGACACGGCGGACGGTTTGAAGGGAACCAGGAAAGAGAACTTGCAGCCTGCTCCCGGCTCGCTCTCGACCCATATTTTACCGCCCATGCCGCCCACAAGGCGACGCGCGATGGCCAAGCCCAGTCCCATTCCATCCTCGCTTTCGTTGCCAGGAAGACGAAAAAAGTCGTCGAAAACTTCGAGATGAAATTCCGCGGAGATTCCAGGACCGGTATCGGAAACACTGACCTTCACCGAGTTGGGCTGGGAAAGATCCTGGCGGCGGCGCTCAGCGGGCACGGCGGCAACATTGGTGGCACGGCGCTCCCACATGTGCGGCTCGGCGTGGAGCCAGACGGTGCCGCCCTGGGGCGTGAACTTAAAGGAATTTTCCAGGAGATTCGAGATCACGCGCTGCAGCTTTGGAGAATCGAAGGGAAAGATAGGGAGTTCGTCGTTCGCCAGAAAATACAGCGCCAGGCCTTTCGCCTGAAACTTGTTGGACCAAAGGCGGCTGACCTCGGACAGGCAGTCGTTGATATTTCCGGGGTGAAACTGCATGCGCAAGCCGCCGGTCTCAAGCGAGCTATAAGTCAAGAAGTCTTGTATGAACTGCTGCAGTCGCAGTCCGCTGGCCCGCATGTCATGTAGAACCGCGCGTTGGCGATCGTTGAGCGGCCCCATCTTTTCGCTCTGCAATAACTCGACGTAGCCGTTGAGGATGGAGAGCGGGGTTTTGAGGTCATGGGTTGCCGAGGCGAGCGCATTCGTGGTGCGCTGGAGACGCTGCCGCAGTTCGGAATACTCCTGCAGAAGGTTTTCCGGGTTGGGCATATCGGAATCGAGCCGGGGCGGTCTTTTGGATTCCGGCTGTTGCTTTGACGCTCCTTGCGGGGCGTCAGGAACACACGTATTCTTGTGCGCAATCGTCATGCGGAAAACGGGATGCTGGCCACGGGGAGGAAGATCTGCACTCCGCTCGCCAGGCGCGGTGCAGGTAAGAAAATCGTATGTCAGGCCGATTTTCTTGTCAACGGAAAATGCAATGGAATTACCCAAGTGTAGCAAAAGCTTGCACTTTGGTCGAGCGGGGGCTTCGACTGGCCATGTGGCGAGGTGCAAACAAAAAACGAAGGTACAACCGGAAACCGGCTGTGCATTCCGGGTTTTGGGGTGGGCAGGTGGGCGGATTACCTCGAGTAGCGGGTGAGATGCCGGAGCGCATACCTGATTTGGCCCCTAGGATGCTGCACGGGCAGGGTTAACATCTTCGAGGAAGAGGTCTGCGTGGCGCGAAAGAGACTGGGGGGTGAGCGTCGGAAGTGGGCGCGGTTGCCTCTGGCCATTCCAGTTTTTGTGCGCAGCCGCGACGAGAAGGGCAAAGAAGTTCTGGAGTTCGCAACGGCCCTGAACGTGAGCGCGGGCGGCATGCTGGTGGCCGTCCGGCGCATCCTTCCGTCGTCGCCGCAGGTCTTACTGGAGATTCCCAGTGCTCCACTGGCGGCGCTGGCCGCCCTTCCCGCTGCCTCGCGTAACCTGCGCGCCAAGGCCCTCCGCTCCACCCACGCCGAAGGCTATTACTTGCTGGGACTCAAGTTCGCCCGTCCGCTGTTGAACTCACGCCGCCCTGCCGCGGGAGCGAGGCAGCGACGGAAACTTGCTTCTGCCGAGTGAAAATGTTTTCCTACCCCGCGGGATGCCATGTAGACTGATACTGCTCCCCTGGATTACCTTCTTGCATGCGGCAAAACCTTTAGTAAGTTGCGAGTGTTCAACGAGATAGGTAGGCTTTGGAAGACCTAGGAGCACTGGCCGGCGGTTTGGCTGTCGGGGTGCACTTTGCCATGGCAGTTTCCCCCGCAGGTTCCGAAAGAAGCCTTTCAACATGACCACGAATAGCGTTAGCTCGCTGGTACAGCCACTGGGGGAGATTCCACCAGAGGCAGTAATCTTTGGCCGCACCGAAGCGATGCAGGCGGTGCGGGATCGCCTGGGCAGGCTGGCTGCCGCCAACGTCCCGGTGCTGATTCAGGGAGAGAGCGGAACCGGTAAGGACATTATCGCGCGCATGATTCACATGGCATCGCCGTGGAAGGCGGGGCCATGGGTGAAGGTAAATTGTCCGGCGATTCCGGGCACCTTGCTGGAGAGCGAACTCTTCGGCTACGAAAAGGGTGCATTTACGGGCGCCTACGGAACCAAGCCCGGGCGGGTGGAGATGGCGCATCGCGGCACGCTTTTTCTGGATGAGATTTCCGAGCTCGACCTGGCTTTGCAATCGAAGCTTTTGCAATTGCTACAGGATGGACAGTTTTGCCGCATAGGCGCGCAAGAAGACAAGAAAGTGGAAGTGCGAGTGGTGTGCGCCACTAACCGCAAGCTCGAGCAGGAAATTGAGAACGGCACCTTTCGCGCCGATCTCTTTTATCGCATCAACGTGGTAAACCTCCACATGCCCGCGCTGCGCGAGCGGGCCGCCGATATTCCGGACCTGGTGAGTTATTTCCTGGAGTACTACAACCGCAAGTACAACTGCCGGGCAAAACCGCTCTCCGGGGAACTGATGGGGATTCTGGGGAAATATCACTGGCCGGGGAACGTGCGCGAGCTGGAGAACCTGGTCAAGCGCTACGTGATTTTGGGCAGTGAGGACGTGATTTCCAGCGATCTGGCTCCGCGTGGGCAAGATTTCTTCAACGCCGAGATTCCGCTGGACGGGCAGATTTCGTTGAAGAAGCTGACGCGGCAGGCAGTGCGCGAGTTGGAACGCAAAGTGATTTTGAAGGTGCTGCAGACGCATCACTGGAATCGGAAGCAGGCCGCAAAAGCCCTGAGCATCAGCTACCGGGCGCTACTCTACAAAATTCGCGATGCAGGGTTGCCTTCCAACCGCATCGCCAAGCGGCATGCAGGCGAGACTATAGCCAAGCAGGAGATCGCCGCCGACTAATTTGGCGCTCGCTCGCATCGGGCATAGGCCAATCGAATCGCATTCATCGCGATGGTCGCCTCGGGACGACGCGTGGAACCTTGTACCGGATGCTGCCTTCTTGAAGTTTGACCCTCTACTAATCTTTCTTTGCTCTAGCCTTTCAGGTCTGACAGGGCTTTGCGGGCGTCGGCGTTGTTGGGGTTGATCTTCAGCACGCGCTCCATTTGCTGGCGGGCGAGAGCCGGCTGATTCGATTTCTGATAGGCGAGTCCGAGGTGGTAGCGGACAGTTGAGTCCTCGGCGCCGCCTTGCTTCTCGTTCAGGCGCAGAGATTCCTGGAATAGATCGATGGCGGAGTGGTATACGCCTTTCTGGTAGTAAGCCCAGCCCAGAGTGTCGGCGGCGTTGGGCGAGTCGGGCATGCCGCGGCGCGCAGTCTGCGCCATGGCGAGGGCGACATCGACGTTGCCTCCCTGTTGCAGGATCACGTACGCGAGATTGTTCGATGCCAGCGGATTGTCAGGCTGAATACTGAGGGCCTGCTGGTACATGGTCTTGGCCTGATCCCAGTTGTTCTGCGACTCGTAGATTTCGCCGGCAAGAATGTAGAACGAAACCTCGCGCGGATTGTTTTTGATGGACTGCTGGTAGGTGGCAAGAGCCTGGTCGGCCGAGCCTTCGGCGACCTGCACCTTGCCGAGTTTCACCAGAGCATCGGAGTTGTTCTTGTCGAGTTCGATCGCCTTGCGGAGGGCGGCTTCGGCGCCTTTCAGGTCTTTTTTGGTGTTGAAGAGCGCGGTGCCAAGCAAGTCGTAAAAATTGCTGTTGCTGGGAGATTTGGCGATCTGCGCGTTGGCGGCGGCAATGGCTTTGTCGGGTTGCTTGGCGGCGATGAATGTATTCATGAGACCGCTCAAGCCTTCGGAGGAAGAAGGATCTTTGTCGAGGACCTGTTGGTAGAATTTCTCGGCCTCGGGATAGTTTTTCTGCAGCAGGCGAATGTTTCCCATCTGGATATAGGGCGCGGTGCTGGAGGGAGCGAACTGCATGACCTTCTGCAGGTCTTGCTCGGCTGCAGTGTATTTCTGGCGATTGATCTCGGCTATGGCAAGCAGCAGAAAACCGTCGCCGGAGTAGGGCTGAGCCTTGATGATCTGGTTAGCGGTTTGAGTCAGGGCGCTGATATCGCCGCGGCGCAACTCCAGGTTGGCCAGAGAACGCTCAGCGTCGGTCATGTCGGGACGAAGTCGAATGGCCTCGTTCCACTCCGATTCCGCGCGACCTTCGTTGTGCTGCTGCTCAAAGGCAACGCCGAGCTGGTAGTGAGCTACCGCGTTGTCGGGATCGTTTTTCAGCGCGCTTTGCAGGGAGTCGACGGCTCCGTTGGCATTGCCCTGGCGAAGTTGTATCTGGCCGCGATAGACCAGGCCTTCTATGTCGTGAGCATTCGCTTTCAGAACTTCGTCATTCAGTTTGCTGGCTTCGTCGAGACGGTTCTTCAGGATCAGAAGCTGGATGTAATTCTTCTTAACCTGCAGGTCCCTGGAATGTTCCTTGTAAAGCGAAGCGTATTCGGCGGTGGCTTTGTCGATGTCGCCAGTGGCGAAATAGAAGTCGCCTAACATGCGATAGCCTTCCGAGTTGTCGGGGAGATCATCTTTGGTCTTGCGCAGGAAGGCCTCGGTTTCGGTCCTCTTGCCCTCCGCCATCATGAGCCGGACCAGCGCGGCGCGAGGCGTAGGATCTTTGGGATCTACATCCATAGCGTGCTTGTACTGCTGCTCGGCCTCGGAGACGCGGTTTCGGGATTGATAGAAGCCTCCCAGCGCCAACTGTGCGTTCATGGCCTTGGGGCCAAGGGCGGCGGCATTTTTGAAATTGGCCTCCGCCTGGTCAGGGAAATTGGCGCGAAGCTGCAGCAGGGCCAGGTTCAGGTAGGACTCAGAGCGAGCAGGATCGGCGGCAACTGCTTTCTGCATTTCCTGGATGGCGGCAGCGAGATTGTCTTGCGCGGCGTAAAAGTTCGCCCAGGCCTCGTAAGTATCGGGGCGGTTGGGTTGCTTGAGGCGAAGAAGGTCGAGATGAATTTGCGCCTGCTTTAGATCGCGGCCGGAGATGAGCAGGTTGGCGAGGTCCACATGGGCGGGATAGTTATCGGGATTCAGTTCAACGGCGCGCGAAAGTTCCTGATAGGCGCGATTCCAGTCGTGAAGTTTGAGATAGGTTTCCCCGAGTTGGTAATGGGCCTGGGCAAAGCGGGAGTCTACCTGGATGGCATTGGAATACTGGATCGCGGCCTCGCGATACTTGCCTTTCGCGAAGTAGCGCTCGGCGCTTTCAAAGTATTTCTGCTTGCGGACGTTGGGATCCCGGGAGCATCCCGTAAACAGGGCAGCCACAAGGCTGCAGATCAGGAAAAGGCGAAGGGCAGAGGTACGCATGATGTGTTCTCCAATTGCAGGTCCGGAAGGGGCAGATGGGTCATCAGCCGCGGATCGCTTCATGATAGTGCTTAGCGAGTGGACACAGTAGTTACCGTTGTCACTGGCATCGCGAAGCTGGTTTGCATGGTTCATTTTGGGATGGTTCATCTGGGAATATAGCTGTTCAGCAAAGGCAACAGGTCGCTGGTGAAAGGCATCAGACGCTGCTGGGCCGCGTCAGAAGTTTCGCCACGATACATCGGCGTAGTGATGCGTACCAGGGCGCCATCGCTGCGGTTCATCTGCATGGCATCCTTCACGAGATAAAACTTTGCCCAATACTCGCTGGCCACTCCGCGGTCGTGCGCCCAATACCAGTAAAGCACCAACTGGCGTGTGTCTCCCTTGGAGACGACATAGCGATTTACTGGAAAAGGGCCATGTCCCGGCAGGGAAAGGTGGATGCGAGTGTTTTCGACGGGCTGCCATCCGGCGCCGGGAAGGCAGTGCTGAGGCGAATGGATGGTGTCGCCGGCACGCTGGCTCGGAAAATAGGCGATGAAAACGTCGATCAATGGAGTGGCGTTTCCGTCAGCGCGGTACTCCCGCAACAGGAAGTCGCCGGGACCGAGAATGTTGAGAACTTCTTTATCGATGGAGATGTCAGTGGCGGTCCAGGGACCTAACTGCTCCGGAAACGAGCTGAGCGGCTGACGGGGCGGGAAGATTTCATTGCGCCCCCGGGCCTGCAGCAGAAGACCGGTGCCGGCGATCAGAACGATGGCAAGGATGAATCGGGTGGTGTTACGCATCAGGACTTGCCCTCGTTTTTGTCAGGCCAGATGGCCAGCAGAAGACGGTGCAGGAGGTAGAGAGCAGTGAGCGAGACTACGAAAATAATCCATCCCCAGCCGGCGTGGAAAAATCCCTCAGCTTTCTCCGGGTCCCAGTATTGCACGAGAAGACCAGTGCCGACGATGCGCATGCTGTTGGCGACGACGGCGATGGGAACCGAAGCCACGGCCAGCACGACGCGGATGACCATCCGCCGGTCCATCAGGTAGCCGTAGATGATGGCCAAAGTCCCCAGGGACATGAGAGAGCGAATGCCGCTGCAGGCGTCGGCGACCTCGAGCGGCATGGATGGCAGCACGATTACATTCCCCTCGCGGAAGACGGGAACACCCAACAGGGGCAGCACTGCGGCCGCCACGCGGGATGCCAGCAACTGCAAGGGAAAGGTGATCTGGTTGAAGATGATGGCAGGAATAGGAATCATCAAAACCAGAAATGCCAAGGGAAAGAACAAAGCGCGCAAAAAGCTCCATCCCCAAAAAAGGACGATCAATCCGGCCAGCAAAAGCAGCATGGAGAAGCGCGCGAGGAAAATTTCGGCTCCCATCTGTCCGACGACAAGGATCAGCAGGGCGAGGAGCGTGATCGCCAGGCCGCTCCAGGAAGGCTGCAAGGGAAGTTGGGCTAACCGGTGGCGCTCCTGCCAGATGACAAAGGCGGAAAACAGCGGGACGAAGAAGCCATGAGAAAAGTTCGGATCATGCCACCACTGCGCCACCAGGTGCGCGAGTGTAGGTCCGTAAAGCCAGAGAGAGAGGAGGGTGAGAATTGTGATTTGCCACAACGAAACTGCCGTCCGGTACGCTGCGGCAGGACGGGTAGAGGCAGGCTCGGTTTGCAAAAGTTCGCTCACTAGAAAAGGCCGTATTTACGGGGGAAAGTTGAGCATAAGCGAAAGGGAAGGGGCTTCGCAACGCCCCGGGGGGTTACTGGAAGTTTACCAGGGTAGCTTTGGGTTCGTCGGAGACCAGCCTATCCTGGCAGCCGTGGCGGGGCGTGCGGCGCTAAGAAGTGTCCCGGTTAGGGTCGGGGTTAGCCTGAGAAGGGCGGGGGCTGATCCCGAAGGTGCTGGCCAAAATGGGCAAAACTTTTCTCATTTGTCCGTGATAGTATCTTTGGCAGTTCCAGGTTTAATCCTCCTCCGGTGGTGTTCTCAGATCGTAAGGCGTTGAAAATAAGGTTCAAAATCGGTTCCGGCATCTGGTGGGGGGGAGTCCTCCTCTGGCAGTGATCGTGCTGGGTCAGGGTGTGAATCCGTTGGGGAAAGAGCGGCTCTTTGGGGGCTAGAAGAAGGAAAATGGCCAAGGTTTTGCCTGACACTGTGTCTGACGGTGGAAGAAGTATGAGAACTGTCATGCCTACCGAGCTGCCGGGGAACGGTTTTGTGGAAGGCGTTAGCCCGAGCATGTGCACGGTCGAGGCGGTAATCCGGGAACTGGCGCAGAGTGATGTTCCGGTGCTTCTGCTGGCTGAGCGCGGTGTGGGGAAGCACACGACGGCGCAGCACATCCACGCATTATCGAGGCGAAGCTCGCGTCCGTTTTGTGCCCTGCGGTGTGCCAGCCTGCAGGCGGAGGAGCTGAGAGGAACGGGGCCGAACCAGAGTCCGTTTCTGACCGGTGGCACCGTGTATCTGGGAGAGATTGCAGAGCTTAATTTGGCGTGTCAGGAGCTGCTGCTGGAGTCGCTGGCGAAGACCGATGACTATGGCACCACGCGAGGAGGGGCCGCGCGGTTGATCTGCGGGAGCGCTCGCGATCTGGAGGTTGAGGTGAAGGCGCGGCGTTTGCGCGAGGATCTCTACTACCGGATCAGCGGAGTCTGCCTGCGGCTGCCGCCGCTGCGCCAGCGCCGGCAGGACATTGCGGTGCTGACGGATTATTTTCTGCGCAAGTGGGCGCACGACTTCCGGCGTCCGGTGCCGGAGTTGAGCGCGGAGACGCTGCAACTGTTCCATGATTATTCGTGGCCTGGGAATCTGCGGGAACTGGGTGATGCCGCCAAGGCGCTGGTTGCGCTGGGCGACGAGAATGTCGCCATGGGGGGATTGCGGGCATTATTGCGGGGCTCCAACGCAGGAGTGAACGGCGGGGGGATCTCGCTGAAGGAAGCCGCTCGTGCCGCATCGCGCGAAGCAGAGAAGGATCTGATCCTGAAAGTATTGACTCGCACGCGCTGGAACCGGCGGCGGGCCGCCAAGGAATTGCAGATCAGCTACAAGGCGCTGCTCTACAAGTTGAAGCAGATCGGGTACGAAGGATATGGAGCTTCCTAAGCTCTGCCGGAGGGGTATGAAGAAAGTGACGAAATGGACTGTGCTGTTGTGGCTGGGAGTTATGGCGACGGCAGGAATGCAGGCGCAGGGCGCACCGCCGCAAAACAACAGTCCGGCGGCGGCACGGGCAACCGCTCCGGCGTCGGCTGCAGCTGCGAACACGCCTCCAGACTATGTGATTGGCTCCGATGATCAGTTGCACATCACAGTGTGGAAAGAGCAGGAGTTGACCGAGACCTTGCCGGTGCGGCCGGATGGGAAGATTTCGATGCCGCTGTTGAATGATGTTCCGGCGGCGGGGCTTACCCCTTTGGAACTGGCGGCTTCGATCACAGAGAAGCTGAAGAAGTACATCGCCGATCCGCGGGTCACCGTAGTGGTGACAGCGATGAACAGCCGGCGCGTCTTTGTCACCGGGGAAGTGTTACACACCGGCCCGATTACACTGCTGCCGCACATGACCGTGCTGCAAGCGCTGTCGAGCGCGGGCTTCACGCAGTTTGCCAATGTGAAGGGGATTTATATATTGCGCACGGTGAACGGCCAGCAGCAGAGGATCCCGTTCAACTACAAAGACGTAGTGAAGGGGAAGCATCCCGAGGAAAACATCGAGCTGAGGGCGGGAGACACCATTGTTGTTCCGTAGGGAATGTTTCGTAAGAACGTTCCGTGAAAAAAACATTTAAGCCGCGCTGCTTCGCAAGGAAAGATGATGAGCAAACACCATAGTCTTTGGATCCTGATGCTAGGCCTCACGCTGAACGCGGCGTGGGGACAGGATAATTCGACCCCGCAACCGAGTGGTGTTGCTCAGGACAGCAGCCAGGCGCCTGCTCCGGCCTACGGCCCGGATCAGCCTACCGTACCCATCGTCGAAAATCCTCCGCTCTCGGGATTGGATACGCCCGGACTGCAGCCGCACGCTGCGCCCTTGAGTTACCTGCAAGCGGGGGTGATTGCGAGCGAGACGGCGGATTCGAACGTGGGGAACGATTTGGGAGGTACGGCGTTTCGCTCGGTCACTCAGGCGCTGGGCAGCCTGACACTCCGGCGGCTGTGGAGTAACTACGACCTGGCGCTCGACTACCTGGGCGGAGCGGCGTATTACAACGCGAGTGGATTGGGATGGAAGGCGCTGCAGCAAGTGGATGTGGAACAGAGGATCAGCTGGAAGCGCGGGCAGTTGGCGATTCGCGACGCCTTCAGTTACCTGCCGGAGGGCAACTTCGGCGCTGAGTATGGCGGCATTGGCGGGCAAGGGATCACATCAGTGGGGGCCAGCAATTTCGGCGCCTTCTGGGGAGGAAATACCTTTGCAACCCTGGCTGAGGTGCCGCGCGTGTCGAACCTGACTCTGGTGGACATTTCTGAAAATCTCACGCCCAAGTCTGCGATCACTGCGGCAGGTGGCTACGCTTTTACGCACTTTACCGGGAACCCGACGCCGGGAACTGTGCCATTGGTGAACAATGCGTTTCTGGGAAGTTCGCAGGTGTCAGGCCAGGCGGGGTACAACCGAATTCTGACGCCGCACGACCAGATCGCACTGGTCTATGGCTATCAAGGATTCGATTTCACGGCGCAAGGCGCTTCGTTTCATTCGCAGGTCATCCAGGCGATGTACGGCCACCGGGTCTCAGGACGGATGGACTTCCTGATCGGGGCGGGGCCTCAGTTCACGAGCCTGAGCCTGCTCACGCCGATCACGCTCACCCCGCCCTGCGTCTCGACGGGGGTGGTGCCACAGTGCCCGATCAAAACCCTTCGAATAGGTGTTGCCGGACGAGCGCAGTTGAGCTACCGCTTTACGAAATCAACTTTGGCCCTGACTTATGAGCGCTACGAAACCAGCGGGGCGGGTTTCTTCGCCGGCGCCCAGACTGACATGGCACAACTAAGATGGAACCGCCCTATCACCCGGACGTTGACCGGATTCGCCGACCTCGGCTATTCGCGGAACAGCCGTCTGCAACCGGTTTCGACCAGCGCCGTGCTGGCGAACACATTCAGCTACGGGTTTGCCGGGCTCGGGGCGCGCCGGACGTTCGGACGCACGCTTTCAGTGTTTGGCATGTACCAGTTTAATGAGGTTTATTTTGACGGCTCCTTCTGCTCGGCGCAGGGAGTTTCAAAGTGCAACCGGATCTCGCAACGGCACCTGATTACGGTGGGACTCGAATGGACGCCACGTCCCATGAGGCTTGATTGATTTCAGGGCCGCCGGGAGTGAACGGCGGCCGGAACGGAAACTAGGATGATTGAGAATCGCGAATTAACCGTAGACGATTATCTGGCGATGCTACGCCGGCGGGCGAAGGTGATCCTGATCCCGGCGCTGCTGGCGCCGTTGGCGGGGTTGCTGATTTCCTATGCCTTCACGCCCAAATTCACCTCGCAGTCGCTGGTGCTGGTGGAGGGGCAAAAGGTGCCGGAGAGCATTGTGCAATCGGTGATCACCGAGGATCTAACGGCCCGCATTGCGACGCTGCAGCAGCAGGTGCTCAGCCAGAGCCTTCTGCAGCCGATGGTGGAAAGGCTGGGGCTGGCCAAGAGCGGCACCACCATGGACGATAAGATCGACGAAATCCGGACGAACATGACGGTCGAGCCGGTAGTCACCGATCTGGCGCAGATCGGCGGGAAGAAGCCGAAAACCGCGCAAAGCAGTCCGGTGCCGGGTTTCTACGTGAATTACACGGCCTCGAACCCGCGCGAGGCGCAGCAGGTCGACAACGAACTGACTTCGCTGATGCTGGAGGAGAACCTGAAGTCGCGGCAGGACGTGGCGCGCGGCACGACCGACCTGCTGAGCAAGGGATTAGAGGACGCCAAGCGAACGCTGGACGATCTGGATGCACGGTTGGCGGCATTCAAGAAGCAGTATGTGGGCCAACTTCCCGGCGACGAGGAGAACAACCTCAAGATCCTGATGGGGCTGAATTCGCAGCTTGAGGCCAACACGCAGACGCTGAACCGGGCGCAGCAGGATAAGGCTTACACAGAATCGCTGCTGGCGCAGCAACTGGCCTCCTGGCACGCGTCCCAGTCTTCCAGTAATCCGCAAACGCTGGAAAAGCAACTATCGGACCTGCAATCGCAACTGCTGCAGTTGCAGGCGCGTTATACCGACGATCATCCTGACGTGGTCAAGACCAAGGCCGACATCGCTGAATTGAAGAAAAAACTGGCCGAGGTGAATAGCGCCCCGATCGCCGAGGCGGGTGCCGACAAGGCTTCTGCGTCGGAGCCGCCTGAGATCCGGCAGTTGCGCCTGCAGGTGCACCAGTACGCCGACTTGCTGAGCGCGGCCACCCGCGATCAGAAACGGCTGCAGCAGGAGATCGCGCTTTATCAGGGTAGGGTGGCGCTGAGTCCGGCGATCGAAGAACAGTACAAACAGATGGCGCGTGATTACGACAACGCGCAGAAAAACTACCAGGCACTTCTGGCGGACAAGGATAAATCGGATCTGGCGCTCAAGATGGAGCAGCAGCAGCAGGGTGAGCAGATGCATCTGCTGAATCCGGCGAGCATGCCGGATTCGCCGAGCTTCCCGAACCGCTTGTTGTTTGCGGGCGGCGGGCTGGGAGCCGGACTGGCGCTGGGAATGGGACTGGCCCTGTGGCTGGAATTCCGCGACAAGTCCATTCGCACCGAGGCGGACGCTGAAGCTGCACTGGAGTTGCCCATGCTGGTGGCCATCCCGTGGGTAGGGAAAGGCGTGGAAGCAAATGGGAATGGCAAAGGCAGGTTCTGGAAGAAGAAGGCGGAGCCCAGGAAGGAAAGCGTCGGGGTGTAGGACGACGCAACCTCAGGGATAGACCATGTACAAAGAGTTCTACGGACTGCGAGCAAATCCGTTCAACGTGAACCCGGACCCGCGTTATCTGTTTCTGACGCGGCACACCGAGGAGGCGCTGGCGTGCCTGACCTACGGCATCCAGAGCCGCAAGGGGTTTGTCCTGCTCACCGGCGAAGTGGGGACGGGGAAGACCACGCTGATCAACAAGCTGCTGGAGTGGTTACGCCTGCAGCAGGTGGCAACGGCTTTCATTTTCAACTCGCGGCTGAACGTGCCCCAGTTCCTGGATTACATGATGGCGGACTTCGGCATTCCCTGCGAGTCGCGCTCGAAGAGCCAGATTCTGCTGCGGCTGTACAACTGGCTGCTGGATCGTTACCGGGCGGGAGAGACGGCGGTGTTGATCATCGATGAGGCGCAAAACCTTAGCGATGAGGTTCTGGAAGAGATCCGCATGCTCACCAATCTGGAGACCTTCACGGAGAAGTTGCTCCAGATTGTGCTGGTGGGACAGCCGGAACTGGAGCAGAAACTGAAGCAGCCGCAGCTGCGACAACTGCGCCAGCGGCTGACCCTGCGGGCCAAGACGCATCCGCTGACGCTGGAGGAGACGAGGGCGTACGTGCAGCAGAGGCTGCGCATCGCGGGCTCCAACGGGCATCAGATCTTCGATCCGGAAGCAGTGGCGGGCATACACCGCTATGCGAATGGGATTCCCCGCGTGATTAACCTGTTGTGCGAGCACTGCCTGGTGAGCGCGTTTGTGGACCAGCAGAAGACGATCGAGGCCGGGGTGGTGGATGCAGTGGCCCGTGACTTTGATTTGAGCGACGGCACCTCTTCCGGAGCCATGACAGTCCCGGCGCCGGGCTCGAATGCGAATGCGGAGAAGTTTGATCTGGTAGATGCCTTGCGGTCACTGGCCACGCTGGCGGATCGTTTGCGTGCGACGGAAGAAGACAAAGACCTCCCCAAGGAAAGGAAACTATGAGCCGAATTCACGAAGCACTCAAAAAGGCCGAGCAGGAGCGGGCGGCAACACAGGGAGGAGCCCCGGGCGGCTATGCCACGACTCCGGCGACGGAGCAACGGGTTTTTGCGGAGGAGTCGCCAGTCATGGCGGCGGCAGTCGCGTCTCCGGCGGGAGTGGTTGCGCCCCATGCGGCGATGCCTACCTTCGGCGGCGGGTTCAACCTGGACACGCTGCTGGCGCGCTGCGCGCAACTGCAGTGGAAGCCTGACCCGGCGACCATGCTGTTCTGCAATGGCGAAGACACGGCCCGAGGCACGGAAGAGTTCCGCACGTTGCGTTCGCGCCTCTACCACACGCGGGAAAGGATGACCCTGAAGAAGGTGCTGGTCACCAGTGCCTTGCCGAAGGAGGGGAAGTCATTCACATCGGCGAATCTGGCGCAGGTTCTGGTGCGGCAGCACGGGCGCCGGGCTTTGCTGATTGACGCCGACCTGCGCGGACCGCGGTTGCACCAGATGCTGGGGACGACATCGAGCCCGGGGCTTTCCGAATACCTGCAGGGACAGAACGATGAGTTCTCGATCATGCAGCGCGGGCCGTTTGAGAACCTGTTCTTTATTCCCAGCGGACAGCAGGCCGCCAATCCCGCGGAACTGGTGGGCAACGGGCGGCTGAAGATGTTGCTGCAGCGGGTGGAACCGTTGTTCGACTGGATCATCATCGACTCGCCGCCGGCGGTGCCGGTCGCGGACGCCAGCATTCTGTCCAAGGCCTGTGATGGAGTGCTGATGGTGGTGCGCTCAAATGCGACGCCCTTTGATATTGCCCGCAAGGCACGGCAGGACTTCCCCGATCAGGCACTGATTGGAGTGGTGCTGAACGGGACTCGCGGGGATGACATGCCTTACCAGCGTTATTACTACGAGGCATACGAGAAGAAGGGGACCGCAGGCCAGGCCTAGGGAGAAGTGGTACCGTGATCCGGCTCTTCAAAGTCTACTACCCGGTGCGTACGCTGGTTCTGTTGGCCGGGGAAGCCTTAATCATCTGGTTCTCGTTTGTGCTGGGCACCGTGCTCCGCAACCAGGACGACTATTGGCTCACATTGAACGTAGAGGGCGGGTACCTGAAGATTCTGGCGGTCACCGTGGTTGTGCTTCTGTTCTCTCACGGGTTTGACCTTTACGATGCTTCGGGCGCGGGCGTCGGCTGGGATCAAGTGTTCCGGCTGTTGTTTGTGCTGGGATTTGTGGCGCTGGCACTTTCGGCCGCCCGTTTTGCCTACCCGCCTTTCTTCCCCGGCAACGGATCTGCGCTGGCCGGGTTAATCATCCTGACGTTTACGCTTTTCAGCTGGCGCGCCGCCTACAACTGGCTGGTGAAACAGCCTTACATGCGGGAGCGCGTGTATGTGCTGGGGACCGGGGAGAGGGCGCAAAGATTGCTGAACGGTTTGCGGCAGCGCTCGGAACTGGGCGTGGAAGTCGTGGGTTGGACGGGAGACATTGAAGGCGAGGTCAAGCGCGAGAGCGTGGCGACTCATCTGCTCGGAGTGGTTCGCGAAGGAGGAGTCCACCGGGTGATTGTGGCCATGCCCGATCGTCGCGGAACGCTCCCGGTCGAGGAACTGCTCGATCTGCGTTTAGCGGGAGTCAAGGTAGAAGAAGCGGCTTCGTGGCTGGAGAAGATTTCTGGAAGGATCGAAGTGGATCAGCTCTATCCGAGCTGGCTGATCTTCGCGGATGGATTCCGGTTCAGTGCTTTTTTCCGGGTGGTACGCAGACTGCTGAATTTTTCAGTCGCGCTGCTCGGATTGCTGCTGGCGTCGCCGTTGATTCCGTTCATCGTGCTCGCGGTGCGGCTGGACTCGGCTGGCCCTGTACTGTACCGGCAGAAGCGGGTGGGGCGGAGTGGCGAGATTTTTTACTGCTACAAGTTCCGCACCATGCGTCAGGACGCGGAGGCCGATACCGGCGCGACGTGGGCGACCGACGACGATCCCCGCATCACGCGGGTGGGCAAGTTTCTGCGCGCAGCACGGCTGGATGAGATTCCGCAGTTGTGGTGCGTATTGAAGGGCGACATGCACTTCGTGGGTCCGCGCCCGGAGCGGCCGGAATTTGTCGAGTGGCTGAGCAAGGAGATTCCCTACTACGGCGTGCGCCACGTGGTACGCCCGGGAATTACAGGCTGGGCGCAAGTGCAGTACAAGTACGGCAATACGCGGGAAGACGCGCGCGAAAAGCTGCAATACGATTTGTTCTACATCAAGAATGCCTCCCTCGGTCTGGACTTGCTGATCATGTTCCAGACCATCAAGATCGTCCTGCTGGGCCGGGGCGCGCAATGACGTGGCTGTTCTGGATTGCGGCGGGCGTGATCGGCTATGCCTACGCGGGCTACCTGTTGTGGCTGTGGATTCGGGGGTTTTGGCGTCCCTGGCCGGTGCTGAGGGGCGCATGCGAGCCGTTCGTTTCTGTGGTGATGGTGGTGCGCGACGAGGAAGCGGTCTTGCCGGGGAAACTGCGCAACCTGCTCGAACTGGAGTATCCGCCGGAGCGCTGCCAGATTGTGGTGGTGTCGGACGGTTCAACGGATCGGACTGAGTCGATTCTGGGCGAAGCGGCGCGAAATCCGCGGGTGCATGTGCTGTTCAATCAGTTGGCACGGGGCAAGGCCTGTGGCTTGAATGACGCGATGAGCCTGGCGCAGGGGGAGATTGTGGTTTTCACGGACGCGCGGCAGGAGATTGAGCCCGGCGCGGTGCGATTGCTGTTGGAAAATTTTGCTGATCCGCAGGTGGGCGCGGTCAGCGGCGAGCTCATGCTGGGCAATCGGGAAGGCGGAGAACAAGGCCGCGGGATGGGGCTTTACTGGCGGATTGAGAAGAGAGTGCGCGTGCTGGAAGCGGCTTCTGGATCAGTAGTGGGTGCGACGGGTGCGATCTATGCGGTGCGGCGGGAACTCGTTCCAGAGGTGCCGGCGGAAACCATTCTCGACGATGTATTCATCCCGATGAATGTAGCGAGGAAGGGGTTGCGCGTGGGATTCGATCCGCGAGCCCGGGCGTGGGACACTCCGGATCTGGGGAGAGAACGCGAGTTTCGCAGAAAAGTGCGCACCCTGACCGGTAACTACCAGTTGCTGCAAATAGCGCCTTGGCTGTTGCGGCGAGAAAACCCTTTGCGCTTTGAATTCATCAGTCACAAGCTGACTCGGCTGGTGGTGCCGTTCGCCCTGATGGCGGCGCTGGTGGCATCGGGGTTGTTGCCGGGCCTTCTATACCGGACGGCTTTCTGGTTGCAGGTTGGATTCTATGTCCTGAGCTTGCTGGGATGGACTCGCTGGCAGCTTGGCCCGGTGTCGAGGATGGCGGATGGGGCCCATACCTTTGTGGTTTTGAATGCCGCTGCCCTGCTGGCTTTTGGCAACTGGCTGACTGGACACACGGCGGTTTGGGGACAACCCGCGCTGAGGAAGGAAGTGGCCGGATGAAAATTCTATGGGTGAAGGCCAACAAGATTCTTCCGGTACACAGCGGCGGAGACATCCGTTCTTTCAACATCGTGCGTGAGCTGGCAAAGCAGGATGAGGTGACCTTTCTTTCCTACTATGACGGGCGGAAGGATCGAGAGTACGAGGAAGAGCTGAAACGGCAGTTGCCTGACTCGGTCTGTGTGTGCACGGGGAAGCACAACGATTCAACGGCGGGGCGCGGATTGGATTACTTGTTCCGTTTGCCGAGCCCGATTCCTTACGCCGTAAGCCGGTTTGAGTCGTTCCGGGTTCGGGAAAAATTGGAACGGTGTATTGCGGAGACGCATCCTGACGTGGCCATTTGTGATTTTCTGGACGCAGCCATCAATTTCCCGCGTTCTCTGGATGTTCCTTCGGTAATGTTCCAGCACAACGTTGAGAGCGAAATCTGGCGGCGGCATGCCGAAACCTGCCCTGGCTTGCTGCGCCGGCAGGTTTACCGGCTGGAATTTGCCAAGATGCTGCGCTATGAGCGCGAGATGGTGCGGAGATTTGATCATGTGATTGCGGTCTCCGAGAATGACCGAACGCTGATGAGCGCGTGGATTGGAGCGGCGCGGATCAGCGTGGTGCCCACGGGAGTGGATCTGGCGCGCTTCAAGGCGGAAGAGAAGGCGCAGCCGGCGGCTCCGCTGGTGGTGTTTGTGGGAGCGATGGATTGGGAGCCGAACGTGGACGGCATGGAGTACTTCTGCAGCGAGGTCTGGCCGGCGGTTCAGGCAAAGGTGCCGGAAGCGCAGCTTCGGATCGTCGGGCGCAATCCGGGCCAGCGGACGCAGCGGCTGGCGTCGAGTTCGGTGCAGGTGACCGGATCCGTGGCTTCCGTGGTGGAGCACCTGCGAGAAGCGGCGGTGGTCGTAGTGCCGTTGCGGATTGGCGGAGGAACGCGGCTGAAGATCTACGAGGCAATGGCGGCGGGGAAGGCAGTCGTGTCCACAACGATTGGCGCCGAGGGCCTCGATGTGAAACACGGCACCGACATCTGGCTGGCTGACGACGCGGATAGCTTCAGCAGCGCTGTGGTGAGATTTCTGCAGGATGGAGCAGCCCGACGAAGCCTTGAAGTGGCGGCTGGAGCAACCGCTGCACAGCACGATTGGTCTGCGGTAGCTGCGAAATTCCGTCAGATTGTGCAAGCCATGGGAAACTCGGCTCGGGCTAATAAGGTGGGGGAATTAGCGACCGCGGGATGATGAACTGAACAGGGGACTCATGCAGGAACTGGACAGAGGAAACACCGAGGCTAGGGGCGTTCGTAAAGTTATTACGGCGTCGCGGGAATCTTCAGGTGCGGCTTTTTTCTGGCTTAGCGCATTCTACGTGGTCTATTGCGCCCGGCCGGAGGACTGGATTCCCGGGCTGAAATACGCACCCTTGGCGAAGATCTCGGGGATCCTCGCGCTTTTGGGCCTCGCAATCGGCGCGGGTCGATCGAAACGGGGGCTGCGCAACCTTCCGCGAGAGGCGTACTACCTGCTCGGAATCATTGTACTGCTGGGTATTGCGGGAGTGGTCTCTCCGGTGTGGAAGGGTGGGGGCATCTTAAAGACAATCGATTTTTCAAAGATACTGATTGCCTGGGTGCTGACGTATATCGTCATCACCAACTTCACGCGGCTGAAGAGGATCATTACTATTCAGGCCATGTCCGTGGCGCTTATAGCGGTCGTGTCCTTGCTCAAGGGACGGGATCATCCGCGTCTGGAAGGAGTGATTGGAGGAATCTATTCGAATCCCAACGACCTGGCGTTCGCCATCGTGCTCTCGCTTCCATTTTGTATGGCCTTCCTGCTGGACACGAAGAAGATTCCGAAGAAGCTAGCGTGGGTCTGCGCGATGGTGGCTATGTGTACGGCATTATTCCTGACTGCTTCGCGCGGTGGGTTTATCACTCTGTTGGCCGCGGGCACGGTCGCGCTCTGGCATTTTGGGGTGAAGGGCCGACGGCCACAACTGATCGCGGGGGCAGCACTCGTGGCTCTGGTGGTTGGAGTCGCCGGCGGAGGACGATTGAAAGACCGGTTTTTCGCCATTTCAGGCGAAGTGCAAAATGGAGAGAATCTAAGCGCCTACGGCTCTTACGAGCAACGACGTTTATTGATAGAGATCAGTTTAAGGGCGATAGCCCACTATCCCCTTGGGATTGGATTGGGAAACTTCCCCAACTATTCGGGATTGTGGCGCGAGGTGCACGTCGCGTATTTACAGATGGCGGTGGAAGGCGGGATCCTGGCCATGATCCTTTACCTTCTGTTTTTCGGGCGCGGCTTCTCCAACCTGGCACAGCTTCGGAAGATGGGCAAACAGGATAGGGAGACAGAACTGCTGGTGGGTGCGTTACACAGTTCCCTGATCGGATTCCTTGTGGGGGCGTTGTTTGCCCCGGAGGCGTATCAGTTCTTTCCATATTTCGCCGTGGCGTACACGTCGACGTTGTTAGCCATGGCGAAAGAGAAAGCAGGGGAGACGCCGCAAAAGCCTGAATTACCGAAGCGGCCTGACTGGAGACGGAGAAGGTTGGTAAAGGCGGGCGAGTTGACGGGTGTCCAATAGCGGACCGCCAAACGCATGACGAAGAAGCAGGAACACTCCGGCATCAGCCTAAGGCAGAAGGTCTCGTACGCGGGGCGCTGGCTGCCGGAATACGTCTGGCAGCGCATCACGCGGAAGCGGCCTCCGAATCGGGTGCACGTGATGATTGCGCTCGCGGACCACTTTGAGCCAGCGTACGTGCCGGAGGACGGATATGCCCGCGCACCTTATGAAGAACAGGAAGCGCGACTGGAGCGCTGGTTTCGCGAGTATCCGAAACAACTCGGAGATTTCCGGGATGCCGAAGGCCGTCCGTTCGTTCACACGTACTTTTATCCGGCGGAGCAGTATGACCGGTCTCACGTGGCGCGACTGTCGGAGCATTGCCACGCCGGTTGGGGAGAAATCGAAATCCATTTGCACCACGGACTCCGGGCGCCCGATTCAGCGGAGAACGCTCGGCGGCTGCTGGTCGAATTTCGGGACCGGCTCGCGGGAGAACATGGTTGCTTGTCGTATGGCGCCGGGTCCGATCTCCCGCGGTATGCCTTTGTTCATGGCAACTTTGCCCTAGCGAACTCCAACCAGGGGGAAGCCTGCGGGGTTGATAGTGAGATGCAGATTCTCTCGGAAACTGGCTGCTACGCGGATATGACTCTGCCCACGGCGCCTTTTCACTGGGCCCAGACCGGGAAAATCAATTCGATCTACGAATGCGGGCTTCCCCTTAACGAGCGCGCGCCGCATCGCTCCGGTCGTGATCTGGCGGCGGGAAGGTCGGCTGAGATTTTTCCGATCATCGTGCAGGGGCCGCTCATGCCAGATTTTGCCGGTCAGAACCGCAAGCGGCGGCTTAGGATCGAAAACTCAGCGCTCACCGGACCCAATCCGGCCAGTCTCCGTCGTTTTGCCAATTGGAAGCGGGCAGCGATTGCAGTGGAGGGTAGGCCGGATTGGCTGTTCATCAAGTTGCATTGTCATGGCATGGATCCGAGGCATGAGAATGTCATGCTGGGAGCGCCTATGCAGCAGTTTCTGCGCGAACTGGTTGACGGGGCTGAGGACAGAGGGGAGACACTGCACTTCGTCTCCGCGCGGGAAATGGTCAACGTTATTCTGGCGGCGTGCGATGGCCGCGCGGGGAATCCGGGAGAGTATCGCGACTATGGGTTGAAACGAGGGCGGCCGCAGCGGGCTAGTTCGCAATTTCCAAGAACCTCCGAAGCAGTCTTGAAGGAACAGTGATATGTGCGGCATCGCGGGCATCGTGCAATCAAATCCGGACGGCGCACTCAACGAAGCCGTGATCCACCAGATGTGTGAAGCGATCATCCATCGAGGTCCGGATGATGAGGGCATTCTGGTAAAGGGCGGCGTCGGGTTAGGCATGCGGCGGTTAAGCATCATCGACCTGGCCGGCGGCCACCAGCCTGTTTTCAACGAAGATAAGACTATCTGGGTGGTTTACAACGGGGAGATCTACAATTTTCCGGAACTGCGCGAGGAATTGCTGCGGCGCGGTCATACTTTCTATACCCACACCGACACGGAAGTGATCGTTCATCTTTATGAAGAGATGGGCGCCGATTGTGTGACCAAACTGAGGGGTATGTTTGCGCTTGCGCTGTATGACGAGCGCCGCCGTAAGCTGCTGCTGGCGCGGGATCGTCTGGGAAAAAAGCCGCTGCACTATGCGCTGCAGGGATCACAGTTGCTGTTCGCGTCCGAGATCAAGTCGATTCTGATCGTGGCGCCGGAACTGGCGACCGTCAACAAGGAAGCACTGCTGCAGTATATGTATTTCGGGTACGTTCCGGATCCGCTGACGGCGTTTACGACGATCCAGAAGCTGCCTGCGGGACATCTGCTGGAGTTTCAGGATGGAAAGATCGAAGTACGTCAATATTGGGATTTACCTCAATATGGCACTGCGGCGCCGCAAAGCGAAGAAGAATGCCTGGAGGAAATGGAGCAACGTCTGGCGGAGGCCGTGCGTATCCGGCTGATCTCGGATGTTCCACTTGGGGCATTGCTGAGCGGAGGGACAGATTCCTCAACTGTGGTTGCCTTGATGGCGCGGGCGAGTTCGAAGCCGGTGAAGACGTTTTCGATTGGATTTCGCCACGAAGATTTCAACGAAGCGCAGTATGCGCGCATTGTCGCAAAGCATTTTGGCACGGATCATCACGAATTGATCGTGGAACCGGATGTGCTGGAAACGGTTGAGACGCTGAGCAGTTCGCTCGAAGAGCCCTTTGGCGACTCCTCCATGTTGCCGACGTACTATGTGTCGCGAATGGCCAGGGAGCACGTGACCGTGGCGCTTTCGGGAGATGGTGGGGATGAGATTTTCGCCGGATACGAGCGGTATGGAATCCATTTGCGACGGAAGATGTTTGAGCGGGTTCCAGCGTGGGCGTGGAGATTTTATCGTAATAACGTCTATCCGCGATTGCCGGGCGACATGCTCGGCAAGAAGCTTTCGTACAACATCTCGCTGCCCTGGCGGGAACGTTACGTCGACGGAATTTCATTTGTGCCCTCGTTCGAAAGAGACATGCCGCTGCTTTCCGATGAGTTCCGAGCCGTACAGCGCAACGGAGGGGCTCCGGAGAAGGTGATGTACCGTTATTTCGAGCAGGCTCCGGCAAAAGATCCGATTAGCCAGATGCTATATGTGGACACAAAGACGTATATGGTGGCGGACATCCTGACCAAGGTGGATCGTATGAGCATGGCAACGTCGCTGGAAGTGCGCGTTCCGCTTCTTGATCACCTGTTTGTCGAGTGGGCCACCGCATTGCCAGCGGATTGGAAAATTCGCCGAGGACAGCAAAAATACATTTTGCGCAAACTGGCGGAGCGAGTAGGAGTGCCGCGGGAAGTGCTGAACCGGCCGAAACAGGGTTTCGCGCTGCCTCTGGTGCACTGGATGCGGCACGAATTGAAAGATTTGATCCTGGGTGTTTTGCTGGATCAGCGGACGCTGCAACGAGGCTACTTTGAGCCGCGAGGGATCCGGCAGTTATTGGACGAGCACTTTCGCGGACGCCGCAACCATTCGCCACGGATTTGGCGGCTGCTGATGTTTGAATTGTGGCATCGCAACTACCTCGAGAGAATTCACGCGCCGGCTGCGGTCACCCAACCACACCCTGTAAGTCGAGCGGCTGAGATTGTGGGATGAGTCCGGTCGACGGTCAAACCGACTCGGTCGCAGCATCGTATGCTCAGGCGCAACCCTCAGCTAATTCCTCAGCGTTTTGCGACCCGGTTTTCTTAGCGGTTAACAGCCTGGAAACCGGCGGCACGGAGCGTCAATTCTACGAACTGGCGCGCGCCTTCCGGCAGGCTCGTGTCCCGGTGCGGCTCGGATGTTTGCAGAAGAAAGGCGCCTTCGTTGACGGCGTCGGCGAATTGACTGAGTTTCCCCTGGGTGGCAGTCTCTATCTTTGGACGTCGATCCAGAGCCGCTTGCGCATGGCGCGCGATCTGCGGAAGTTCGGCATCCAGGTGGCGCACTCGTTCGACTTTTACGCGAACCTGATGATGATTCCAGCCGCCCGGCTGGCGCGGGTTCCGGCTGTGATTGGCAGTCACCGGCAACTCGGGGATTTGCTGACTCCAGCACAATTCAGCGCACAACTCGCGGCATTTCGAATGTGTGATCGGGTGGTGTGCAATTCGCAGGCGGCCGCAGACAGGTTGCGAGAGGCAGGTTTGCGGGAACGGAAGCTTGCAGTTATCGGCAATGCATTGCCGATGCAAGCTTTTGCAGACACCGCTCCGGCTTTGCCTCGAGTCGCGGGGAGACTTCGGGTCGGCATGATCGCACGGATGAATGCGGAGTACAAAAATCACCGGGGATTTCTGCGAGCGGCGGCGCGATTGAATCAGAACATTTCCGAAGTTGAGTTCGTGCTGGTGGGCGACGGCCCGCTTCGATCAGGACTTGAGCGGGAAGTGATCGAACTGGGCTTGCAGGGGCGCGTGCAATTCCTGGGAGACCGCCGCGACATAGCGGCGGTGTTGGCCTCGCTGGACCTGGCGGTGATTCCCTCTATTTCAGAAAGCTTGCCGAACGCCATGCTGGAAGCGATGGCTGCGGGAGTACCGGTGGTGGCCACATCAGTGGGAGGAAACTGCGAATTGGGGGGCAACGGGCGCGCCCTGCTGGTTCGCGTGAATGATGAACAAGCTCTCGCGGAAGGCATGGCCCGGTCGCTGGCGGACAAAGGATCTCGCCTCGCCATGGCGGCGGAGGCCAGAGATTTTGTGCGGGCAAACTATAGCTCAGAGCATATCCGCGAGCAGTATGAGGCGCTCTATACCGAAGTGCTTGAGCGGAGGGAACATTCTAGCTCGGGGGTGCAGGTTCGTTCGCGTGAAGCCAAGCTGCGCCTGGCATTTGTCGCCCCAACGTTGCGTTATGTAGGCGGGCAGTCAGTACAAGCGGATCTGTTGATGCGGAACTGGAACGGCGATCCGGAGATCGACGCGCATTTTATTCCTGTAGACCCGCGGTTCCCCGCGGGTTTGGGCTGGGCGGAGCGAATTCCGCTGTTGCGCACGCTTCTTCGTACTCCCTTGTACGCGTGGACGCTGTGGAGGAAGTTGAAGGATGTCGACATCGCGCACATATTTTCCGCCTCCTATTCTTCATTTTTGCTGGCGCCTGTTCCAGCCTGGGCGATTGCGCGGATGCAAGGTAAGAAAACGCTGATCAACTATCACAGCGGGGAAGCGCGCGATCATCTGCAGCGCTCCCGAATTGCTCGCCGGGTGTTGAAACGCGCCGACAAAATCGTTACTCCCTCGGGATACCTGGTCGACTTGTTTCGCGAGTTTGGAATCGAGGCGCAAGCCGTCCCGAACGTTGTGGATGCTTCGCAATTTTCGTTTCGGCTGCGACGGCCGCTGCGGCCGCACCTGGTTTGCACCCGCGGATTTCATCCCTACTACTGTGTTGATGTTGTGGTGCGCGCCTTTGCGGAAGTGCAGAGAGCATTTCCCGAGGCGCAGCTGGATCTGGTCGGGGGAGGTGCGCTGGAAGCTGACATCCGCCAACTGGTGCGCGATTTGGGGCTGAACGGAGTTGACTTTAAAGGCGTGGCGCCGCGCCAAGAGATTGGCCGCTACTACGATCGGGCCGACATCTTCATCAACGCTTCACGGCTCGACAATATGCCGGTGTCGGTTCTGGAGGCATTTGCGTCCGGTATGCCCGTGGTGACGACCGATCCGGAAGGGATGCGTTACATTGTCGAGCACGAGCGCACGGGGTTGCTGTCGCCGCCGGGGGACGCGGGCGCGCTGGCGAAGAACGTGATTCGGGTGCTGCAAGATTCGGACCTGGCGGAGCGGTTGGTCCTGAACGCGCGCAGGGAAATGGAAGCTTACGCCTGGCCCGTGGTGCGGAAGCGATGGCTGGAGGTTTATCGGGCGATTTAAGCCATCACTGCGGGTGCGGGCGTGTGTTCCTCTTTCTCGATGCAGATACGCTGCCATAATTCCAGATTCAGCAGACGCCAGATACGATCGTAGTGGTCGCGGTAGCCCGATCTATGTTCTTGGAAGAGGCGCTCGACGGCGGAACGCAGGAACAATCCGCGCTCGAGGCTGCGCGGTTCAAGAAGAAGACCGCGGATGACTTCGAATTGGGGGCCCGCTAGCCAGCGGCTCCAAGGGGTGGGGAAGCCCAGCTTGGGGCGATAGAGGATGGAGTGCGGCAGTAAGTCTTCGACGGCCTTTTTGAGGATGCGCTTGCCCGCAAATCCGCCAAGTTGAAGGTTCTCGGGAATATTGGTGGCAAACTCAACCAGCACATGATCGAGGAAGGGCACGCGGCTTTCGATCGATGCTGCCATACTCATGTTGTCCTGCTTCATCAGCAGTTCGAGCAGATAGGTTTTGATATCGGTGTAAAGGAGGCGCTGCAGCATGGGGCCAGAGGAGTGGTCCCAGTATTCGAGCACATGCTCATAGGGCGCGCCGGTGGCGAATTCCCGGGCGAGTTCTGGCGCGAACAGTCCAGCCTGTTCGGACTCGCTGAAGGCGGAGAAGAAGTTATCGAAGTAGAACGAAGCCCAGGAATTTCCGTTGCGAGCTAAAAACGTGTGGGAGAGCTTGCGGCGAACGGTGGCGCTAATCCAGGTGGAGTCGGCGATGGAGCCACGAATCCAATGGCGAATTGCGCCAGGAGTTACTCCGCGGTAGAGGCGATCCCATGCGGCGTTCTTGAGGGTGAAGGCGTAGCGGGTGTAGCCGGCGAGAGTTTCGTCGCTGCCTTCGCCAGTGAGAACAACTTTCACACGATCACGAGCCAGTCGGGCTACAAAATACAGGGGAACGCTCGAGGGCCAGACAATGGGCTCGTCCTCATGCCAGATTAGGTGCGGGAGCGTGTCGAAGAAATCCTGCTGGCTGAGAAGAACTTCATGGTGGATCGAGTTCAGATGCTGGGCGACGATGCGGGCGTAAGGCAATTCGCTGTAGGCATCTTCGGTGTAGCCCACGGAAAAAGTTTCTACGGGAGTGCCGCGAATTTTGGTCATCAACGCCGCCACGGCACTGGAATCGACGCCACCGCTTAGAAAGACCCCGAGGGGAACATCGCTCATCAGGTGACTGCGAACGGCTTGCTCCAGCAGGTCGCGATAGGCGTGGACGTAGTCGCTTTCTGAGCGCAACGAATCGTCTTGCGCGATGGGCAAGTCCCAGTAGCGCTGGATGTTTACCTGGCCGCGCGCGTCGATCTCCATCCAATGGCCGGGCATCAGCTTGCGGATTTCGTCGTAGAACGTGTCTTCGCCGGAAAGATATCCGAAGGCCAGATATTCGGGCAGGACGGCGCGGCGGAATTCCGGATGGATCTCCGGGTGCGAGAGCAGGACCTTGATTTCTGAGCCGAAGACGAGATGTTTGGCCGTGAGGTGGTAGTAAAGCGGCTTGATGCCCAGCCGGTCGCGCGCGATAAAGAGGTGCTGGCGGCGCGTGTCCCAGATGGCAAAGGCGAACATGCCGCGGAGGTGCTGCACGCAGTCGTGGCCGTATTCTTCGTAGAGGTGGATGATGGTCTCGGTGTCGCTGTGGGTGCGGTAGACATGGCCGCGCGCCTCGAGTAGCGGGCGCAGTTCGGCGTGGTTGTAGATTTCGCCGTTGAAGACGATCCACAGGGAGCCGTCTTCGTTGCTGAGCGGCTGATGGCCGGTGGCGAGGTCGACGATACTGAGACGGCGCATGCCGAGTCCAACCGGACCCGCGGTGTAGACGCCGTCGTCATCTGGACCGCGGTGGGCCATGACGTCGCACATCCGGCGCACGACGCCAGGTTCAACCCGGGCAGTATCTGAGAACTGTAAGATTCCGGTGATGCCGCACATCTATTGCACGTCCTCCGGCGGAGAGCGAGACTCGGTGCTCCTGTTATCTTAGATCAGGACACCTGCGTCGAGAACAGTTTCAGGATGCGAGCGATGCCGTAAGAGTTGCAAATCATGCATCCAACCCCACACCGCATTCCTGGCAACTATTGTAGCTTCGCGTCAGGGGGAAACAGCGGCCACTCTGGAAATCCGCTAAAAATCGACGTGCATGCCCAGTGACCAAAGTGCGTGCAGGGCGGATGGAAGGGCAAGATGGGATCGGTTATGCTGAATGCACCAGCTTGATCTGTGGTTCACGATTCTCCAAGAAGTGACCTTTCGCGGGAGCGGGTAACTTCAGTAACCATCGCTGTACCTGGAATAGCGGTCATAGTTAAATAACGCAGCTCAGGAGCTCGAGAGTGGGTCTGTCAATCAGTGTGTTTGGGCTGGGGTACGTGGGATCGGTCAGCGCAGCATGCTTCGTTCATTTGGGGCATCGAGTAATCGGAGTGGATGTGAGCCCGGCCAAGGTGGAGGCGCTGGGCGCGGGGCGCAGTCCCATTGTCGAGGCCCAAATGAGTGAGTTGATTGCCGAGGCGCACCAGGCGGGCCGTTTGCGGGCGACGACGGATGCGGCGGTGGCAGTCAGCGAGTCTGACATTTCGTTTGTTTGCGTGGGCACCCCGAGTTTGCGCAGCGGCAAACTGGATCTGACCTATGTGGAGCGGGTGGTTCGCGAAATTGGCGCTGCCCTGAAGCAGAAGAAGTCTCATCATGTGATCGTCCTGCGCAGCACCGTGCTTCCCGGGACGACGGAGTCGCTGGTGATTCCCGCGGTGGAGGAGGCGAGCGGGCTGAGGGCCGGTGCGGAATTTTCCGTCTGCTATAACCCGGAGTTTATGCGCGAAGGCACCGCTGTGGCCGACTTTCACAAACCTCCGTACACCATTCTGGGGGCGCGAGACGCAAACCACCTCGCTCTGCTGCGCGAGTTGTACAAGCCGATTGCGGGCCCGGTTTTCGAGACCAGCATTCCGGTGGCGGAGATGGTCAAGTATGTCTCCAATGCGTTTCACGCCGTGAAAGTGAGTTTTGCCAACGAAGTGGGCGCGTTATGCAAGAACCTGGGCGTGGATACCCAGGCGGTCACGCGCATCTACACGTCCGATACGAAGCTTAATGTGTCGGCGGCATACTTAAGTCCGGGCTTCGCCTTTGGCGGATCATGTCTGCCGAAGGATTTGCGCGCGCTCGCGTATCGGGCGAAGGAACTTGATGTTGAGCTTCCCTTGCTGGAAGCGGTCTTGCCCAGCAATGCGGTGCACGTCGATCGGGCTGTGGATGCGGTTTTGGGGACGAACAAGCGGAAGATCGCCTTCCTGGGATTGAGCTTTAAGGCGGGTACCGATGATCTGAGAGAGAGTCCGCAGGTGCAGGTTATTAAGCGGTTGCTGGGCGAAGGATGCCAGGTAAGAGTTTGGGACCGGGACGTGTCGCTGGGAAGACTTGCGGGCTCGAACCGGCAGTACATCGATGAAGTCATCCCCCACATCGGATCTCTGCTTTCTTCTGAGCTTGAACAAGTTGTGGCGACAGGCGAAGTTGTGGTGATTGCGACCAAGGTGGAGAAAGATCGATTGGCAGCATGTGTGAAACCGGAGCAGATCGTCATCGACCTGGTCAATTTAGATCCGGCGAACCGGCCGCACATTCTCAACTCCTACCAGGGAATCTGCTGGTAGATGGATTCCACACAGATCTCAAAGGCATGAAGGCGAAGCTTATCAACCCCGCGACCGTCGACTGGGCAAAGCTGGATGGCTTTGCCGACCGTACGGTGTTTCAGACGCGGGAGTGGCTGCAGTTCGTGCATGAAACGCAGCGGGCCAGAATGGTGATTTGCGAGCTGGTTGACGGGGGACAGGTCGCCGGCTATTTCACCGGATTGGTGTTCTCAAAATTCGGTATTCGCATGCTGGGTAGTTCGTTTCCGGGTTGGACAACGCCTTATATGGGCTTCAATCTTGTGGCGGGTGCTTCTCGCAAAACAGCTTTGGTTGCGGTCGAGGAAACCGCATGGGGCGCACTCAAGTGCCTGCATATGGAGATTTCAGACCCGTACTTCAGCTTTGAGGATGGGAAAGACCTGGGCTTTGCCGGCGAAGCCTACGTTTCGTACCGGACTGATCTAACGCAAGCGGAGGACAAGCTGTTCAGCAATATGGACAGCGCATGCCGGCGCTGCATCCGGAAAGCGGAGAAGAGTGGAGTGACTCTCGAAGAGGCGCACGACGCCGAGTTTGCCGACGAATACTACGCTCAACTCAAGGATGTTTTCGCAAAACAGGGACTGGTTCCTACCTATGACGTGGGCCGAGTGCGCGCGCTGGTAAGAAATCTCGAGCCGACGGGGCGGATTTTACTGGTGCGGGCGCGAGATGCAGCAGGGAATTGTATTGCCACCGGCATCTTCCCCGGATTTAACAAGATTGCTGAATTTTGGGGAAACGCCAGTTTCCGTTCCAGCCAGAACCTGCGTCCAAACGAAGCCATTCACTGGTACGCCATGCGGTATTGGAAAAAGCGTGGGGTCGAGGTTTACGACTGGGGTGGGGAGGGGACGTACAAGGAGAAATACGGTTGCGTTCCGCACCGCGTTCCCTGGTTTACGAAGTCACGCTTCGCGGTCCTATCGAGTCTGCGGGGGCAGGCCAAGAAAATGTTTGAGCGGAAGCAGCGGCTGCAAGGCTGGTTGCAAAGCCGGCGGGAGGCGACGCAAGAAACCGATTCGGACGGGGCGTAGCCGAAGCATTCGTAACCGGCAGGGGTTACGCTCCTTGCTAGAATCAAGATGTTCGGCGGTCTGCGAGCGTGGAGTCAGCAGCGGAATCTGGGGCAATGGGATGCTAAAGAGGGGAATCAAACACCTTTCTCGTGTAAGCGATGTGCTGTTTCGCACGCTGCGAATTGAGCGCGACATCACGATTTTTCCAGACGATGTTTTTCTCACTTCCTACCCGCGCTCGGGGAACACGTGGACCCGATTTTTGGTGGGGAATTTGGTGCATCAAAATGAGCCCGTGACCTTTTTGAATGTCGAGCGGCTCGTTCCGGACATGTACAAGCACTCGGATCGGACGTTGCGAAACCTTCCCCGGCCGCGCATCATGAAGAGCCACGAGTGCTTTGATCCGCGCTACAAGAGAATCATCTATGTGGTCCGCGACCCCCGTGACGTGGCGATTTCCAACTACCACTGGGAGATGAAACAGCGGTCGATGGGAGACAGTTATCCGATCGAGAAATTTGTTCCGCGTTGGATGGAGCCGGTCTACTGGGCCCGCCTCGGTTCGTGGGGAGAGCATGTCACCAGTTGGCTGAGCACGCGACAGGGCAAGGAAGGGTTCCTGCTGCTGCGCTACGAGGACATGCTGGTGCACCCGGAGAAAGAGCTGGAGAAAGTTGCTCGCCTTCTTGAGATTGAGCCTGTTCCGGAGCGGTTGGCGCGGGCAGCGGAATTAAGTTCCGCAGACCGGATGCGCCGTCTGGAAACGGATCAGGGCTCCAAATGGGTACAAACCAGATATACGCGGCAGGACAAGCAGTTTGTGCGGAAAGCCGATTCCGGAGATTGGAGAACGAAATTGCCGGCGGAGTCCGTACAAGCGATTGAAGCTGCATGGGGCGATATTATGAAGGCTCTGGGATACAAACTATCGAATGAGGCTACAGGCTCGCCCGCGACAACTTCCACACAGCGCCGTTAAAGGACGAAAAGCCTCGCTCAGAAATTGCGCGGAAGTCCATCGCCGTTGGCGCGATTGAGGTGAAAGTCAGAAAGCTCCGCCTGTCCGAGCAAAGCAGAAAACTTCTTTGAAGACGCGAAAATGAAGTTGGATTCTGCCCGGAAGAAGCCCGAGTTTTCCAGCGCCTTGCACCACCGTTTGTGGCTCTGGTTCGATACGATCAGATCCATGCCTTTCTGTTCCAGCGTCCGGGTTGCAGCGCGCACTACGTAGAGAGCGTGTTCCGGACGCGCCCAGCAGTCTACAATCGAGCCCACTCGCAGCGAACCGTACTTCGCGTCTGCTCTGCGTTCGCCTACCACGGCCCACCCGATTGGATTCCGCTTGCGGAATACGCAGAGTTTCGTGAGGTGCTTGTCGTCGGCTGGATACAATCGGGTAAGAGTCTTGTAGTCGCGAACGGAAGCGAGGCGGTAGACATCTTTCGCGTCGAGCCACAATTCATCGGTCCAATCTGGGAGGGCGTCGACTTCCGCAATTTCAAAGGATCCGATCTTTGCGGCCATGCGTTTCCAATTCTGCGCGGCGGTCAATGCGGCCCAACCGACTCCGCTGAACGCGCCCAGGTCCATCAGCGAACGCCGCCAAGGGGAGTTGCGCAGAACGACCATTTGCCGGAAGAAATGGTAGGGATGGATGACGCGGAAATAAAAGGGCACCAGGCTAAGGGTCCAACCCATCGCCTGCAACATTTTGGGCAGTGGGCGGTCATAACCGCCCATTCCCAGCGCGTACAACATGGGTTCGCGCCAGAGCGCGTCGCGCAGCAGCAGACTTCCCACGCGGGAATAGCTGCGGTCGATAATGCCCTCTGACAACGGGTGATGGTAACAGGCGACGGTACATTCGCCCCGGCCTGCGATAAAGAGTTGTTCATACTTCAGAGCGTAGGCTCCGCGCACCATGCCGTCTTCCAGCGCGACGAAATATTCGTTGTGAAGCGGACTGCCTTCGATTTTCGGAAGCCAGGAGGGAATCGAGCGCGGATAGAAAACCAGGTCGGGATCCGATGTTGCTGCGACTAACCGTTGGTTGAATGCCTGGACTGCTTTCTGGTGCTCCTCCCGGTATGGCTGGATGGCGATGGACATGCGAGTGTGGGTTCGCGTTCTAGCGTATCTTGCGCAAAGTTACCCGCCCGCAACCTGCATCTTTTCCTCGATCAGATCAACTGCTTGACCGATGGTTCGTATTCTCTCGGTTTCCTCCGGGGAGAGTTGGAGCTGAAAAGCTTCTTCCAGCGCCAGAACAAAATTCAAATGCTGGGGTGAATCCCATGCCTCCAGGTTCTCCGGAGCGGAAGCTTCAGTAATCGTCTCGCGGGGAACCGCAAATAGATCCGATGCAATCGTTGTGACGCGCTCGAAGACGGATATGGTCAATTCTTTTCTCCTACAAGAATTCGAAGCTTGACCCACTCCGGGCACTCCAGGCGGGAGTGTTGCAAGTCGAGAACCCACAATGAGCCCTCTCCATTGCTGGATTGCAGTGTGAAGCCATGCTTGGAATAAAAGTCTTTCGCAGGCACATTCTTCTTCGTGGGAAGAAACCAGCCCCGCAGATATCGCAAACCTCTTGCCCGCGCGGCCTCAGCCAGGTGGGAAAGTAACGCGGTTTCCACGGTGCGGCCGATCACGCGACAGCTCAGCAGGAAGGTGTCGATATCACAAGAATTATCATTCTTCTGATCCTGCGTGATGGCGACGCCCACGAGTCCGTGGTCCCCAAAGCGATCACGCACCCGCAATGAAACGACCTGGCAGCCGGGATGGGCTGCCAAGTCGCTGATTTGCTGTTCGCTGTAGCGGCGGGTAGTCAGGTTGAACTGATTGGTCTTCTGCGTCAATTGGGAAATGCGCGCCACCGTTGCCGGACCCAGCGTGGCAATCTCCGCTTCCTGCTCGAGCGAGCGATAAAAATCTTCTTTAGAAGTGAAAGCCTCTTCTGCCGAATTTCGTTCGCGCTCTGCCGCGTAGAAGGCGGTGCGTTGGCGGTCTTCCTGGGAAATTGTGAGCCGTTCGAACAGGGGTGAATCCCGGACGGTATCCGCGAAACCAGAAGCGTCATTGGGGAGTTCGATTACGTGCACCTCTGGCACGGCAGCGCGAACCTGGGCGCGCTCGACAGGATTGTCGTCGAGAAAAGCGAGGGCATCGATTCCGATATTGAGTTCGGCGGCGATTTCGCGGAGGTTCTGGGCCTTATCGCTCCAATTAATGCGCATGGCTGCGAAGTGCTCGGGCTTCAACAGCATCCCTGGATGTTGCGAGAGCGCCTCCATCGCATCCTCGAGATTGTTCTTACTGCAAATGGTGAGCAAGATTCCCTTGTGGTGCAGATCGAGCAAGACTCGCTGTAAAGCTTGATAGGCGGCGCCCGGATACTCCGATCCGAGACGAATTCCGTGCATTCCGTCTTCGCCGATGATTCCACCCCAAAGTGTATTGTCGAGATCTACTGCGATTGCCTTCGCGCCGCGGCCGGTGAGGGGAACGAGGAAGCGCATCCATTCCTGGGCGAGATGAATCAAGTGACCGGCGCTCATGGGCATGCGAGCGGTCAGCCATTTTTTTTCATCATGCCAGCGTGCGTATCCATGGCGGGCAATCAGCGAGCGATAGTCAACGACATACACACCACGGTATTCGCGGCACAGGCCGAGCAAACCATCATTGATCTGCTGAATTGCCGCTAGCTGTCCGGCTTCCGACCGCGCATCCAGTACGCCGAGACTTGGAATCGCCGGTTGTTCCAGCGTATGAATCAGCAGAGCAGCCGATGAATGCTGACGAAAAGCCTTGATCCAAGATTGAAAAGAAGCAACCACGCGAGTGATGGACGCGCGGGCCTGGTCGGGGGAAAGATCTGCATATTGGGTCCACAGCTCGGGTGCGATATCGCGGGTCTGCACGGCGAGAATGACAGTATCGGGCGCGAATTTATAGAAAGCGCTATCGCTGTCCAGAATTTCCTGTGGATAGGCGTTGAACTCCCCGAGTTGCACGGTCAGATCAAGGCCTGTCACGAAGGCAGCGGCCCGCAATAATGGGACAACCGGTTCGAGCGTGAAAGAGCGCAGGATTGCGAGACGATGAGAGGTGAAGGGAATCAGACCGCGCAACTTTTCATAGCGCGAGATCAGGAAGGAGGCTATGGCGGCTCCGCCCTCGACGCGCCACAGATCAGCCAGGCAGCGCGACGCAGCGGCAGCATTTCCAGTCGTTATTAGGTGATCAATCTCCTCTCTCAATTGCACAGTCGCCCCTGGGCCACACATCGAAAGTCAATTCTAATACGTTTCAAAATAGCACCAAGACTGATAGACAAGGTCGGTTCCTGCCATGGCCTTCAACTAGGATCAGTCGTCCTCAGGGCCGGGCGGAGAAAGTTCGAGCGCGGAGAGATTCGCGAGCCGTCCTATTGGAGTGTTTATTTTGAGCCAGAGCTTGGTATCGAGGAAACGCGGATAAGCGGCAGCAAGGCATTTCCAACGCAGACTCGACCGTGTTTGTTCACGGGAGGTCACCAGGGGATAGCCGAAGTCTTCCAGCGTGGGGCCCACGAGAGCTTCAAGGTTTGAGACCTCTTCGGGGGAGAGTTTCTCTTTCCAACGATTGACAGGGTGCTCACGTGTGTCGCCCGGGTCATTCAGGAAAGAAGAATTCGACTCGCGCACTCGCCCCAATGCCGCGCGTTGAATGCGATCATAGTCCAGGTCGTGATCCAGAAACTGGCCGAGGGTGGCAAGCGCGGAATGGGGTTGAGTGACCAGATCCTCATAATGGATTTCGATGTAGTTCCCGGGAATCTGGCGGCCGTGACGCCTGCCCGTGCGGACCACCCACTCCCAGTACAGAGCAGTTTCCAGCAACCCGCGCGACTTCCGGCTCCAGGGGAAGGGGCGGAATCCTCCCATTTTCATGAGTGACAAAGCGATATCGCGTCCATCCCGGATTATGTGTACGAAGAGCGCGTCCGGCATATCGGCTATGATTCTCGGAATGTGCAGGACATCGTCGGGGTCATAAACTGCCCAGCGAGTGGCACCCTGGCGCAGTGCGACTTCGTCCATGATGATGCGGAGAAAGTCGCCGCCGTTTTGACCACCGGCCAGCAACTTGGAGGAAAGATCGCGCGCGTCCAGTTCTGTCCGTGTGAAACCCTTGCTGCGCAGAAAGGTCTCGACAATTTTCTTGCGGTTCGCCGGATTGCTGGGATGTCCGAAGCGCGGGATGAGTATCTTGTGGATGGGAAGATAACCCCGATAGATGGCAAAACCACCAGCCGAAAGGAGCATGTCGTACAGAAGGTTGGTTCCGGAGCGATGGCAGCCGACGACGAACACCGGGAGCCGGCTGCGGCCGGTTCCCAAAGGGTTGCTGTTCGCCGGCGCAGAACCGTGGTTTTCGGCAGTTTCACTCATATCGTCCCGTAGTTTGTGCGTTCCAGTTCGGCAGTGGTTGCTTTTTTCTATTCAGTGAGTCGCATGACCGCGATCCAGTAGAAGCATTCGCATCCGATCATAGAGCGAGTTGCCCAGCACCTGCTTGGCGGCATTCCGCAGCATGCTTTGCGCGCGCAACCGTGGCAGCGCCTGGCCGGTGCAGATAGCGGAGAAAGTCGTCATCGGCAAGCCACTTTGGATGGCCACACGCCCCAGCGCGAACCGGTCTGTATCGCGATCATTGGCATAAATCCGGCTGGTGGCCACGGTCTTGTAGCCGGCTGCGCGCGCAACCTTGGCAACGCGATTGTCATACCGTCCTCCGGGACAGGAGAAGTGGTGGATGGGCTTGCCGAGGATCTGCTCAAGGCTAAGTTTCGCCTCCGTGATTTCAGATTGCAATCCGCGATCATCCAAGTCGCTGAGGTAGGCATGCGTCATGGAATGACAACCGATGTCGAATCCCTGGCAGCTGAGTTCCTTCAGCTGCGAAACCGAGAGGTGCCCGCTGCGTCCCAGCCATCCACAGGTGACATAGAACGTTGCATGGAAGCCGGCGTCAAGAAGAATGGGCGCTGCGGCGAGCAGATCCGTCTCCATCCCATCGTCAAAGGTGATGGCGACGCATGGTTCTCCTGAAAATTCGAGAGCCTGATCTACGCTTAACCCGCCGAATCCGGATTCCTTCAGGTGCTGCACTTGGGCACGAAACTCGCGCTCTGAGATGGCATAGCGAGCGGACCCAGGATCAGAGTAGCAGAGGGCCCTGCCTGGCATTTGCAGTTCGTGATACATCAGAAACACCGTGGAGGGCTCAGCCATCAGTGCGCACCGGTAGCGCAAGCAAACTGAAAACAACTCCAATCCCGTGTGGCTCCAGTTCGATTTCCCGTTCACACTTCTTCAGTTTCAAATCGTAGAGAGCCAGGTGAGAGGGCTTGTGCTTTATGGATCTATTCTTAATCCACGCCACATTTTCAACAAACTTCGTGGGGCGTACCCGAGTGAATCCGACCCACAGCCACCGTTCGTCCAGGAGAAGCAATCCTCGGCACCAACCCAGGATCTGGCCTGATTGTCCGCTCATGGTGTTCAGGTCGATGGTTTCCTCCAGCTGCAAGGTTTTTCGGTTGGCGATAACCACGTGACCATCTACAGTTGTGAAATAGATTTTATCTCCCACAACGTAGCCATCATGAGGCCCCTGTACCGCTATGTCGATGCGTGGGCCCGGAGTGGTAAGGCAGATAGCGTCGCGCTGTTGAAGGCGTGTGACCCAGATTTCTTCATCGAGTTCAAAGACGTGGTTGGGATGCGAGTGGTGAGGTTTGGTAGTAGGGACGAGACGATAATCTACCTGCCGTGAGAAGCGGGCCCAGATGTCTTCGTTTAAAACACTCCATTCCTTGACCAGTTCGCCGGCGGTGGTTATTTCCACGACCATATCGAGGCCGGTGACGACCACGAGAAGCGTTCCCCTGTGTGATGGGTAGACATGATGCAGATCGTTAAAGTACGGCAGCGAGATGTAGTGCACGAGGCGGAAATCCGGGAGTTCATACACCAACACTTCGGTGGATGTGCAGGTGTAGAGCTTATTGTTTCTCAACGTAGCAGACTTGAACAGAATTGCGGGAGCATCTTCTGGACAAACTGAAGGCGGAGATAGGTACTCCACGCGGACCTTTGACTGGTTACACGCAGGGTCGAGTTCAATCACCGATGCCTGCTCGCACGATTGCCACTCCTCCAACTTCCGGAAGATGCTGCTTCTTAATCGACCTCCGACTACATAGAAGCTGTTCATCGGTGGCATTGAGCTGACCCTGTAGGAAGATTTTCCGCGGAAAAATCAGTGACCACCGGCGTGAAGCTGTTACAGGAATCGTACGTCATGGGAAAATGCTGGTGTTTCGCCAGGACCAACTGTGGCCGACGATCGATCATTAACGTTCTCCAGCCTGCGCGAAGAAACGGGTCACTCGGCCTCGTAACTGGACACCAATCGGCTCACGGGTGAAGACAAACCAGAGGACTCCGACCCCGTAAATTACCCACCCTACCAGCAGATTCAAGACGAGTTGTGGGTAACGATGAGCATAGAACGAGCGCTGCATGAGAGCGAGAGCAAAGGCCATTGGAACACAGAGTACCAAAGGATAGAAATAAGCTTCGCGGATGAATTTTGGGATTGGAACCTGCAGACGGCGGCACATGTGACGGGGAAGAAAAAATATGCCCGTGCACAACAACGGAATGGCGGTGCCGATGGCGTCCCCCACGATGCCCAGCGGGCGGACCAAAGCCACGCTCAGAATGACATTAGCCGTACCCTCGATCAACACAATGATCGCTAAAGGCCGGTGCTGGCTGGTTCCGAAGAGGATTCGATTGGATGTAGTCTGTGCATTATAAAGTGTAGATGGAATCAGAAGAATGAGAAGAACGATATAGCTGGGGATGTAGCGCGGGCCCATCCAGGCTTCAATCAGAGATTTGCCCATAACGATGAGGGAAACGCAGAGGGGAAACATCACGAAGGCGCAGGCTCGATTGCCGGCAATGAATATTTTCCGCAGCCGGTCATAATCGCCAATCGCATGAAACTGGCTCGACATGGGAGTGAAGATCTGCGCCAGACTGCTGACGACCTCGCCGGTATAGTCGACCAGGCGTGCCCCGATGGAAAAACGGGTGATCGCGGCCGCGGAAAGGTAGTGTCCTATGATGACCGCATCGGTCTTAAAACGCAGCCGCTGGGCGATGATAATCATGAATGTGATCGAGCCGTAATTGACGACCTGGCGAAGCGACTCGCGATCGACATATATCCACCCATACGGAATCGTCAGAATTCGCTGCGCAATGACTCCGCGAATAACGGATGTCAGCAAAGGTAATGAAACAGTAATCAGAGCGACGGTCAGAAGGCCGTAACCGTGCTCCAGGGCGACGACGATCAGCACGGCTCGGATCAGCAACGAGACCACGTTCGTCCAGCTCAGCAGGTAAAACCGCTGCAAGCCCTCCAAAATGCCGCCCGAGATTCCCAGCGGAAAACCCAGGGCCAGAGAGGCTCCCACCATGAAAAACAGGAGACGTGCGTCGCGCATGAACTCGGGCGGGATGTGAAAGAGACGGTCCACGTAAATGCTGCCCAGAACGGTAGGAACCATAAGGATGGCGCCCAGGCAGGTATAAGTGAACAAGCTGGTGTTGATGAGCCGTGAGAGTTGCTCCTTGTCGCCCGTAGCCTGGAACTTGGAAACGAAGCGGATGAGTGAGGAGCGGATGCCGAAATCAAAAATTCCATAGTAGCCGGTCAGCGAGAACACCAGCACCCACAAACCGAAGGCATCTTCGCCGAGGTGATGCAGGATGAAGGGCGAAAGGAAAAAACCGACGGCAATGTTCAACGCCAGACCGGCCCAGCTCGATGTAACGTTCTTGAGGGCGCGAATGGCGAGGCTCATTTTCGATCTGGTCCGATTATCTGGCTGGCTGGCGCACAAACACGACTAGATGCAGGAGGCTGCCAAATCCGATTCGATTCCTTTCAGGGTGGCACAAAAGTGAAGAGACTGTCCAGATTACTAGTGCAAGTCGCCAGCGTGGGAGTGGTGCGGACCGAGGCGAGTGGGCCCGTGGAGCGAACTTGTCACTAAACTTGTCACTATATGAGGCATGCTACAATCACGCTTCAGTTTTCAAGCCGCCCAGCGGGTCGCTCGCCAGGATCGGCCTGCGAAATTCATTCAATGTTCCCGCCAGCCCGACTATTCCTTCGGCTTCTCCGGTGGCTGTTTGTGGCCTGCGGCCTGGTTGCGCTCGGGCTCATGGGTTGGGGAGACAAACTACTGGTCGCTTCTGATCCCCTGCCTGCCCACGTCGATGCAGCCGTTGTGCTCCAAGGCTCAATGATTGCGGAAAGGGCGCGACTAGCTGGCGCTATTTATCTGCTAAAGCAAGGGGTTGCGGGAAGGGTCCTGCTGAGCCTGCCGCAGGAATCTTACTGGGGGCAATCGATGCCACCGGTTGCCCGTGCTTATCTCCAGCGCACCTACGGTGACGATCTGGCCGCCCGCGTCGACTTTTGCC
>CAWENI010000002.1:0-703351 GCA_963810505.1 Terriglobia bacterium
CAGCGCTCAGGTACCGGTGCAGCTTGGCTTTCTTTGCGTCCTCTGCGAATCCTTTCCGCAACGTGCGGTTAAGACCTTTTGACCGCAGAGGACGCGAAGAAGTGCCGCAAAGGTCGCAGAGAAGACACGAGCGTTTTGTTTTAGCCGCCATGTGTGCGAGAATTTCGCCGAATTCGGAGGAACTCAACCATGAAGCGTCTTTTTACTGTCTCGCTGTGCGTGTTTGCTCTCGCATTATCCAGCTTTGCCCAAACGAAAAAGTCGTCGATGAAGAAGTCTTCGGCTGGCCCGGCTCCCGACAAAGCGTATCTGCAGAAGATCTGGGATGGCTGGTCCACCATGGATCCCGCCAACGTCGCCAAGTATTACGCCAGCGGCCCCCACACTTTCTTCGACATCGCTCCCTTGAAATACGGCAGTTGGGAAGAATACGAAAAGGGAGTAAAGGGCGTGCTGTCCGGTTACAAGAGCGCAAAGTTCACGGTGAATGATGACGCCGCTATCCATCCCCATGGAGACTTCGTCTGGGCCACGGCGACGGTGAAGACTGAGATGACAACAAAAGCCGGCAAGGTTGAGATGAGCAACTTCCGCTGGACCGCGATTTTCGAGAATCAGGACGGCAAGTGGCTGACCGTTCACGAACACGTCTCTGCGCCTTTGCAATGAAGGATTACGGCGAAATCACGTCAGGTGTGTCAGGAATTGCGAGAGGTCAATTCACTACAAGCGAAGCAGTTGAGGTAACGCCGCATTCGCGCTCACCCGATTCACCTGCCCTCTTCGGCAGTTACCTCGGTGATCACCGGTAATTCTGCTTCCCTTGCAGAAACAACTCTACTGCGGCAGTGTTAATACGAACTGAAAGTGGGGAGGCTGTTATGCGCAAGCGTCTTGTCGTTCTGATCTCATTTTTCCTGCTGGGCAGCGTCACGTGGGGACAGCAGCAGCCTGCTGCGAACAGTGCACCATCAAGCGGCCAGCAAAGCATGCCCGGCATGGACATGCCCGGTCACGACATGTCGGGCATGAAAGACATGCCTGCGAGCGGCGATAAAGATGCGGAGAAAGACAGCGATGCGAGCGCACACGCCATGCACTCCATGGAGGGCCACATGGATATGGGTCCGCACATGAAAATGACGGCGCTGAGGCCGCTTCGGCAAGGCGACGCTGAGCGTGGACAGAACGTGGCAGACGCTGCGCGCAAAGCTGCAGAGAAATACCTGGACTATCACGTGGCCCTGGCGGATGGCTTCCAAATTTTTCTGCCCAACATTCCGCAAAAGATGTACCACTTCACTAATTATCGCTACGCAAGGGAGGCCGCCTTCCGCTTCACCCCTGAACATCCAACGTCGCTCCTCTATGAAAAGCACGGCGACGACTACAAGTTGATCGGCGTGATGTACACGGCGCCCAAGCGCCTTGACGAAGACCAACTCGACGAGCGCATTCCCCTGAGCATCGCGCAATGGCACGAGCATACTAATTTTTGCGCGCCGCCCCCTGACCGCAGGAAAGAAATGCTGGCGCCGAACCCTCAGTTCGGTTTGAAGGGATCGATTACGACGCAGGAAGCGTGCGACGCCGCGGGAGGGAATTTCCATCCGGTCGTCTTCAACTGGATGGTGCACGTTTATCCGTTCGAGAAAGATCAGGCAAGCATCTGGTCGGTGAAGCGCCAGCACGGTGATAGTGATTGAAGCATTAGACGCTCAGAAAAGCTGTAAATTGGTTTTGCAGCGTCAGAACTCCTGCTTTTCCCAAGCCTGCCCCGCGGTTTTGGATTACCGCTCCATACAAATAAAAGGCCACAAAACAAACTCTCGCTGTTTCTCTCAAGATTAAATTTGAAACTGGGATTGTGCTAACCGACGCGCGCACGCCGCGTCCAAGGAAGCGTAACGCAAGTTGAAAAGATCACGGGAACTTTCCGTGAGCCGGATACGTAATCCAGCAAAGATGTCGCGGATCAGAACCCAGAACGCAAGCTGATTCGCATTCGAGATTAGCGGGGTACTGGGGATTCTCTCACACTCGGTTTGGCGGCCCAGTTGAGAAAACCCCCAATTACGGCAGAGGCAAGCGTGTGCTTGTTCTGCTTTACTCCAGCGGCTGAATTGTAGGCGATTCGCGAAGAAAGACAAGTCCTTTTTTCGCGCAGGTCGTGAGCCGGGCCGCCCCAACCGCTTCCCGACGCAATTTCGGGAAAGAACAAGGAGCAGCTATGAAGTTCGCGACGGTGTCAAAGAGTCTGATGTTGGGGTTGGCGTTATTGCTGGCCTCGAGTGCATTTGCAGCCACGAAGGGAAGCTTGCAGCTGAGTAATCCCACAACGTTGAACGGAGCGAAGTTGAAGCCTGGCGACTACAAGGTCGAATGGGAAGGCAGTGGTCCCGCCGTGGAACTCAGCATCAAGCAAGGCAAGAACGTAATTGCCAAAGTGCCGGCACGCATCGTTGAGCTGAACAGCGCTGCGGCAAACGATGCTGCAGTAACCCACAGGAACGAAGACGGAACTTCATCCCTGACCGGAGTCCGTTTCCAGGGCAAGAAGATCGCGCTCGAACTCGGCGAGTCCAGCGATGGAATGCAAGGCGGATCGAGCAAGTGATTCCATGTCGTCCGATTGTTGGGGGAGCTCCGGTATGATGCTCCCCCTCTTCTTTTTTCCTTCGGCGTCTAGCGGCTGGCAAGGCCCCCGGCTGTTTCTCCACCGTCCATAGTGAAGACGTGGCCGGTGGCGTAGGCCGCGTCGTCGGATGCCAGATAGGCAAACAGCGCTGCAATCTCCTCCGGCTTGGCATGACGCTGGAGTGGAATCTTTCGGTTTACCTCTTCCAGCATCACATCGGAGTATTCCGCGCGCTGCATCGGCGTGAGTACATATCCTGGAGCGACGGCACAGACGCGAACCTTGGGCGCGAGTTCAAGCGCCATCGAGCGCGTCAGCTCAATGACCCCGGCCTTGGTAGCGTTGTAATCGGCGTAGTAGGGATATCCCATGATTCCGTTGGTCGATGCGGTCTGCAGAATGACGCCGCTGCCCCGCTCCCACATGTGACGCGCCGCGGTCTGGGCCACGTAAAAGACGCCCGTCAGATTCACCGCAATTACCTTGTCCCATTCCTCGGGGGTGATGTCGAGAAAATTGTGGCGGATGCTGATGCCGGCGTTATTGATCAGCACGTCGACCCCGTCCATGGCGCGCACCGCCTCCGCGAAGCCAGCTTCCACCTGCATGAGATCGGTGACGTCGGCGATGATGGCCTCGGCTATCCCCGGCAACTGGTGGCGGAGAGCTTCGCATCCCTGGGCGTCGCGGTCGAGAACGCATACCTGCGATCCTTCTTCCAGGAACCGGGCTGCGGTCGCGGCGCCGATCCCGCTGGCGCCGCCGGTGATGAGCACACGCTTTCCTTTCAGACCTCGCATGTCAGACCCCGCATGCACTTCTCCAGACTTTTCTGCTAAATCGGTTTGCCGCGGAAGAAATACACCAGCTCGATTATCAGGATGACTACCACCATGAGTTCGAGTACGAAAGCGCGGCTCTGGTTGAACTGATCGATCATGAAGTGGTAGAGCTCCTCGGCAGTTCGCAGTTTCTCCTGCACCAGATCTTTGTAGTCGGGCACGCCGACCTTCGATGCCGCCAGCTTGTACAGGCGAGCCGAGAACATATCGCTCAGGAATTTGATGGCGTTGTCGGCGCGTTCGGTCAGTTCGCCGACGTCGAGCAAGACCGTGTGCAGCTTGGAGGCGGCGTGGGCCGTCCGCCAACGCGACCAGAGGCCGGTCCCGCCCTTCTGGAGGAAGTCGTACACACTTTCAAGTTCCCTGGTCAGCAATTCATCATAGTGACGGAATTCAAGCAACTGGGAGTTCGCGTATTGCAGAAGCTGGATCGCGGTTTCGGCGCCGGAGGGAGTGTCGTAGATAAACGCAGCGTTCCAGCCGATCACCGCCAGATCGGTGGGATAGTAAGACATCCGCGACTGCAGGATTTCCTGCCGTTCGCCTTCGGAGAGCGCCGCGGTCTCACCACGCACCACTTGCGCAATGCGGTCTCCCTGGGTGTTGAGCAGATCGTTGGCCGAGGGTGCGCCGGCGATCTCCTCGACGTGAAAAATGAAATAGTCCTCCTGCAGCCACTCTTGCGTGTTGTAGGGCTTGACCAGTGCCGGTGCCGCGCGCTCCAGCTTTTGCTTCGCGATGCGGGAGGCAAGGCTCTCAAAGTTCGTGTCCGATGTCCAACGGCTGGAAAGCTGTATGAGAGTGTCCCAGCCACCCGAGAACGGTAACTCGAACACCAGGCTGACTACGCCGTAATCGTAGTACTTGATCTGGCCTTCAAGACGCTCGCCGCCTTCCAGGATGAGGGGCTCCAGAGACTCCTCGACCGGGGGGCGTTGATAGCGGACATAACCGGGGGCCTGATGCTTGAAACTGGCTTCCGCCGTGCGAGCGCGAAATATCTTGCGCAACTCATCCAGGCGGATCTCCTCACACACATCAAATTGAATCAGGACCAGGACCGAACCGCGCAGAGGCGGCGCCGCCGATTGGGCCGAAGTGGCGAGCGTCTGCGCCAACTCGTTGCTGACGACGGGGGGCGCGGTGGTGAGTTCCGGTTCCATAGTCTGGTTTTTGGATGCCGTGAGCCTTGACGAAGAGTCGCCAGACGAAGGTGGCAGGCTTTATTGTCCCAGAAGTAGGACAATCTTACGAGGGGAGGGCATTAGCAATAAGCTAAATCCATCTCCAAGTCATTGATATTAATGATCTTTGCCCAATTTCCAGAGTAGGAAGCCAGCCCCAAGGGCCGCCCCTAAGCCCAGCCCGGTCCGCGTCATGGAATTTCGCACTTCGCCCGCTCGCCGCTTGACACTGGCGGACTCCGGGTAGGGATTGTCGCCGGGGCGGGAATCTCCCTGCAGGGCCATTTGCATGACTTCGGCCAGGTGCAGCGCGTGGCGCTTGGAGCCCTGGGCAATCTGCTCGCGACAACTGAAGCCGTCGGCGATGATCAGCCAGTCAGCCGGGGCTTTGCGGACAGCGGGAAGCAATTCGAGCTCGCCAATCGCCATCGAGATGTCGTAGTTGTCGTGCTCGAAGCCAAAAGAGCCGGCCATGCCGCAGCATCCTGGTGCGGGTGATTGGAACTCGACGCCCAGGCGGTTTAAGACCGACTCTTCCGCGGTCATCTTCATGATGGATTTGTGATGGCAGTGGCCATGAAGCAGGGCTTTGCGTTCGAGCCGAGGCAAGGGGAGGCGCCCGGCGTGGATTTCCAGAAACTCGCTGAGTAAAAAGGTCTGCTTCGACAGCGCACGTGCCCGATCGTCGTTAGGAAACAGGTTCAGAAGTTCGTCGCGGAAAACGGCAACGCAACTGGGTTCAAGACCGACGACGGGAATGCCGGCTTCGATCTCGGGGGAAAGCTCATCGAGAATCTGCAATAGCAACTCTTGCGCGCGGTCGAGCATGCCGAAGTCGTACAGCGGGCGGCCGCAACAGAGATTCGCCTGCGGAACGATGACCTGGAAGCCCGCGGCTTCGAGAACGTCGACCGCAGCCTTGGCCGTTGCGGGCAGGAAATAGTTGTTGAACGTGTCGGGCCACAGAAGCACCTGAGGTCCCTGGACGTTGCTCCCGCGACGGCGAAACCAGCTCTTGAAAGTTTGCGGAGCGAAGGCTGGAATGTTCCGTTGCAGGGGAATACCCGCGACGAGTTTCGCGATCTCACGCAGGAATGGCAACTGCGTGGTCAGATTGACCAGGCCCGGAGCGTTCGAAGCGAGGCGCGCCCATAGATCAATGTTGCCGAAGGCGTAAGCGTTGCGCGGACGCAAGCGGCCTTCGTAGTAATGCGAGAGAAATTCGGCCTTGTACGTGGCGACGTCGACGCCTACCGGACAATCGCTTTTGCATCCCTTGCATGCCAGGCAGAGATCGAGGGACTGCTTCACCTCTTCGCTCCGCCAGCCGTCGCGAATCACTTCTCCCTGGGTCATCTCCCACAGCAAATGGGCGCGTCCGCGCGTGGAGTGCTCCTCTTCATGGGTGGCGCGATAGCTGGGGCACATCACGCCGCCGTCTGCGCGGCGGCATTTCCCCACGCCAACACAGCGCAGAGTGGCTTCAGCGAGGCTGCCGTGGTCGGCCACGAACTGGAAATGCGTTTCCGGTTCCCACGGGGAATAGTGGGCGCCGAGACGAAGATTTTCGTCGAGCTTGTAAGGGTCGATCAGCTTGCCGGGATTCATCTTCCATTCGGGATCCCATGCTGACTTGAACTCGCGGAAAGCCTGCATCAGTTCCGGGCCGAACATTTTCGGAAGCAGCTCGCCGCGGGATTGGCCGTCGCCGTGTTCGCCCGAGATAGAGCCGCCATAGCTGACGACGAGATCGGCGGCCTCTTCCATAAATTTGCGGAATTTGGCGATGCCCTCCTTCGATTGCAAGTCGAAGTTGATGCGGGTGTGCACGCAGCCGTGGCCGAAGTGGCCGTAAAGCGATCCTTTGTAGCCGTAGGCGGCAAACATCTTGCGCAGATCGCGGAGATAGCCGCCAAGTTTCTCTGGAGCAACCGCGGCATCCTCCCAACCTTCCCAGTTGAGCGGTTCGCCGGGAACGTGTGAAGTTGCTCCCAGACTTGATTCGCGGACTTCCCAGACGCGCTTGGCTTGCTGCTTGTCGGTATAAAGGCGCATCGCGGGAGGGTTCGCGCCGCGGTCGAGCGACTGCATAAGCCCGCGGGCCTGGGATTCGGCTTCGGCCGCGGTGGAAGCGCCGAACTCTACCATCAGCCATCCACTGCCCTGAGGCAGGAGCGCAAGGCCTTCGGAGTTGATGCCCTTGAGTCGCGTGTAGGTGACGAGAAGATCGTCGAAGCCTTCGAGACCGATGGGCTTGTGCGTCATGATCTCAGGCACATGGTCGGCGCATTGATAAATGTCGGGATAGGCCAGAACAAGCAGCACACGTTCCGGAGGGCTCTGGACCAGGCGGCAGGCGGCCTCGAGAATTGTGACGCACGTGCCTTCCGAACCGACGAGAGCGCGAGCGACGTGAAATCCATTTTCCGGGAGCAGGTAGTTCAAGTTGAAGCCGGAAACTCGCCGCGGGATGTTGGGAAATCGCTGACGAATTAAATCGCCATAAGCGGCGGAGATCGCTTTCAGCTTCGAGTAGATTTCACCCCGACGCCCGCCTTCGCGGATGATGCGCTCCAGATCATCACTCGAAGTCGCTCCGACTTTTATGCGAAGGCCGTCGTAGGCAAGGACTTCCAGTTCTTCAATATTATCGTCGGTCTTTCCCGCCATTACCGAATGCACGCCGCAAGAGTTGTTGCCAATCATTCCGCCCAGCGTGCAGCGATCGTGAGTGGCAGGGTCGGGAGCGAAGGTCAAGTGGTGTTTTTCGGCGGCGTTGCGCAGAGAGTCGAGAACGACGCCGGGTTGCACCCGGGCGATGCGGCGCACGGGATCGATCTCCAGAATTCTTGCCATGTACTTGGAAAAGTCCAGGATGACGGCAACGTTACAGCACTGACCCGCCAGTGATGTCCCACCACCGCGGCAGAGCAGCGGCGCTCCGAACTCGCGGCACAGGGAGACAGCTGCGAGGACGTCATCAACGTCCCGGGGGATAACAACACCGATTGGCACCTGGCGGTAGTTAGAGCCGTCGGTCGCGTAGAGGGCTCGGGTGCCGTCATCGAAGCGCACTTCGCCGCGAATCTGGGTGCGTAGAGCCGCGGCCAGACCGGATTGATTCACCTGTGCTGACTTTGTAGCCGTTGCGAACTCTGACAATCCGTCGGACATGCGTACACGTTTTTTCTCAGTTCGAAGCAGGAGGAGACGAGCCGGACTTCCCGCTTATGTTCGTTATTAGAATTTTTGTCCGGTTACCATCGGCGTTGATGTTGATGGTGATCAGGCTCTTGCGATCATTCGAGACGATCGTGCTCTGGTTGGAGTCCGAAGCGGTCACCATGGCGTTGGGAAACTTCGCTTTGTAGAAGTTGGTGACTTTGTCGACGGAGTCGTCGCTCTCCATGCTGACGGTAACGGTGTGAACTGCGCCGACGCTTGCAGAGGACGTGCCGTCCTTCAAGACTTTCGCTCCCGGATAAATGTCCACTCCCAAGTTGCGGGCCGCTTCTTGCGGGTCGCTCGTGCTCTCGACGGTGCCAAATGGGGTCTCAACTTTGACGTTGTCGCCGTTCTGGCGCACGTGGGTGTGGCGTGCGACTCGCCAGGCGAAAAATCCAACCGACGCCACGCCGAGAATTCCAATCAGAACGAGCACCCCCACGACGATGAGAATGACTTTCAGTGCGCCGCCGCCCTGGCTGGGTATGGCCTCAGTCGTCGCAGCGGGCACCGGCGGCGCGGAGGAAGACGGAGCGGCGGACCTGAAAGCCGACGCTGGAGCCGAGGCCAAAACGGCGGCGCCACACTTGTTGCAGAACCGGGTACCGGGATTCAGGGCTGCGCCACACGAATTGCAAAACGCCATAAATCACCTCGCGCTGATGCAATCATGACAATAAGTGGACGGCGCGAGTATACCGCAGATGACCCGTAAAGGTGTCGTGATCTAACTCCACGATCGCGTTGCGTAATCGCTCATGGAAAGACCCAGCAGAATCAGGAGAAAGAACAGGGCCGAGATCACCACCAATTTTGTCAGCTTCTCGCTCGAGCCTTTAATGTGCATGAAGTAGAGGGCGACCAGCGTAGCTTTGATGGTCGCAATGGTAAGGGCGATGGGAGCATTGAAGGGTCCAAGGTCGATGCGAGCCGCGGTCACTGTCAGCGCTGTGAAGGCAAGCAGGGCGATCCAGATCGCGAAGTAAGTCTTCAAAGACGATGATGGCGAATGTGCAGACATGCAGTCCTCACTTGTGCAAGTCAATCAGGTAGAGCAATGGAAAAAGATAAATCCAGATAATGTCGACGAAGTGCCAATACAGACCACCGATTTCGATGGGAGTGTGGTATTCGGGTGTAAAGCGTCCCTTCCACGACATCACCAGAAGGTAAATAAAGATGCCTATGCCAACAATCATGTGCAAAGCGTGCAGCCCGGTCATGATGAAGTAGAGGGCGAAGAAAATCTGCGCGTGCTGCGGGTTGGCGTAGTGGTCGGGATGACGGGGAATCGTCTCATGGAATTCAAATGACGCGCCGGGAACGTGATGCTTCTCGAATTTTTCTTTGTACTCGATGCTCTTGATGCCCAGGAACACCAGTCCCAGAACCAGCGTCAACGCGAGGTTGCCAAGCAACATCATGCGGCGTCCGGTTTGCGCAGCCCACACGGCCATCACAACGGTCAAACTGCTGCAGATCAGCACAGCGGTGTTGGTGGCGCCCAGCTTCCAACTCAAAGTTTGGCTGGCAGCGGCGAACTCTCCGAAGTACAGCCGGCGATAAATCAGGTAGGCGCAGAACAAGCCGCCGAAAAACATGACTTCGGTGGCCAGGAACCACCACATTCCCAGACTGGATGCGTCCCGTTGCTGCTGCCGCTCGACGAATTGATGCCGCAATCCCGGATCTTGAACTTCACCGTGAACCGCCGCCACCTGGCTATCGGGCAACCGGCACCTCCTTGGGATGAGGCGCGTCCAGTTCGTCGTAGTTGTAAGCCTCCCACGTAACCACCGGCTCCTCGTCAAAATTGAACGTCGGTGGCGGAGATGCCGTCTTCCACTCCAGGCCCGCCGCGTTCCAGGGATTATCGGTGGCTGGCTTGCCGTAGCGCATAGACCACAAGAAGTACACCATCGGCAGCAGGTAGCCGAGGCCGAGAATGGTCGCTCCAGCGGTCGAGAGCACGTTCAGCACTTGAAATTCCGGCATGTGGCTGTAGTCGTAGTAGCGGCGCGGCATGCCAAGATAGCCGAGCACGAATTGCGGGAAGAACGTGAGATTGAATCCGATGAACACGATCAGTGCGGCGAGTCTCGCCCAGCCCTCGGGATACAGGCGGCCGGAAATCTTCGGCCACCAGAAATGCATCCCTCCCAAATAGCCCATGACCGCGCCGCCGACCATGATGTAGTGGAAGTGGGCAACCACGAAGTAAGTGTCGGTGACATGCACATTGATGCCTAAGGCGGCGAGGAATAATCCGGTTAATCCGCCCATGGTGAATAGACCGATAAACCCGAAGGCGTAGAGCATGGGCGCATCGTAGCGGATGGAGCCCTTGTAGAGGGTCGCCGTCCAGTTGAAAACTTTCACGGCGGAGGGCACGGCTACGGCATAGCTGAGCATGGAGAACACCAGCGCGGCGTAGACCGAGATTCCCGCGACGAACATGTGGTGCGCCCAAACCAGGAAGCCGAATACAGCGATGGCCATCGACGAAAGGGCCACGAAACTGTAGCCGAAGATGCGCTTGCGCGAGTAGCAGGCAATGACTTCGCTGATGATTCCCATCGAGGGCAGAATCATGATGTATACCGCGGGATGGGAATAGAACCAAAACAGGTGCTGGAACAGGACAGGATCGCCGCCAAGTTTGGGATCGAAGATGCCGAGATGCAGGGCGCGTTCCGCGGCTACAAGCACGATGGTGATTGCGATGACCGGTGTTCCCAGAAGCTGAATGATGCTGGTGGCGTAATGCGCCCAGATAAAAAGAGGCAGGCGCGACCATGTCATCCCCGGGGCGCGCATGCGGTGAATCGTGACCACGAAATTTAAGCCGGTGAGGATGGAGGAGAATCCGACAACAAAGATGGCTAATCCAGCCTCGACAAACTTCGTGTTGGAGTACTCGGTGCTGAATGGCGTGTAGAAGGTCCATCCCGTGTCGACGCCGCCGGTCAGCATGCAATGCAACATCATGACGCCGCCGATGATGTAGAGATACCAACTCAGCAGGTTGATACGGGGAAATGCCAGGTCTTTGGCGCCAATCATCAAGGGCACCAGAAAGTTTCCCAGCACAGCGGGAATGGAAGGGATCAGGAAGAAGAAGATCATCACCATGCCATGCATAGTGAAGAGCTTGTTATAGGTGTCGGCCTGAACCAGGTCCCCCGCTGGGGTCAGCAGTTCGAGGCGAATGAGGAGCGCGAAGAAACCTCCGATGAAGAAGAAGAACGTGATCGACGCGAGGTAAAGCAGCGCGATGCGCTTGTGGTCCGTGGTCAGCAACCACGACGCGACACCGTACTCTTTATTGAGATAATTTTCGCGCTCAACGGTTCGAGCAGTTGCGGTAGCCATGCTTATTCCACCTGACTTCCTTGAACCTGCTTGCCCTCTGATGCCGGAGTGGCGCTGGCTTTGGCCGGAGCAGCGCCGGGCTTCGACGCCGACAGCGACTTGACGTAAGCTACCAGTGCGTTCAATTGCTCTTCGGTCACCAATCCTTGAAACGTGGGCATCACGGGCTTGTAGCCATTCACGATCTTCGCTCCCGGATCAAGAATCGATTCACGGATGTAATTTTCATCCGCCGTCACCGTGCGTCCGTCCTGGAGCAGCACGGGCTTCCCGAAGATTCCCTGCAAAGTGGGGCCACGGCCCTGTATGTCGGTCCGGTGACAGGTGACGCAACCCAACTCAGCAAAGATCTTTTCGCCAGTCGCGGAAAGCGGACCGGACGAAGTCCCGCTCATCCATGCTTCATACTGCGCCGGTTCCATCACGATTACTGACCCGATCATGCCCGAGTGTTGCGTGCCGCAGTATTCCGCGCAGAACAGGTGATAGGTGCCGGGTTTGATGGCGCGGAACCAGGCCACAGTGTAGCGACCCGGCAGGACGTCCTGCTTGATGCGGAACGCGGGAACAAAGAAACTGTGAATTACATCTTGCGAGGTCATGATCATTTTGACATCGCGTCCCACCGGAACATGCAACTCGTTCAGTTCCCGCTGACCTTCGGCGTGTTCAAACTTCCACATCCACTGCTTGGCGACAGTGTAGACCTCGGCCGCGTCGCGGGGCGGCGTGCGCTCCTGGAAGTAGACGACTGCTCCCCAAAGAAAGATCACCATGAAGATGCCGAGAGGAATGATGCTCCACGTGAGTTCGAGCGGCGTCGAACCCTCGATCTGTTCCGCACGCACGTTAGGCCGGTAGCGATATCGGGCTGCGAAGTAGAGAATGCAGGCAAAAATCAGCAGCGACATCAGTCCTGACACGATGAGCAGGAAGATGAATAGGGCATCCACATTGCCCGCGACGCTGGAGGCCCGCTCCGGCCATAATGGAAAGTTAGTGAACATACTTTGTGTAATTCAGCTTGTCTAACTCAGCTCTGTTTACCTCGCAGCTCTCGCTGACGATCTAACCGGCGCTCTGGCGGGCAATGACCGCTCCAGCCGAAACATGATGAACAGGAAGCCACCCAGGATCAGAATCGTTGCCGCACCGGCCAGGCGCAGAATGTTGGCGATGACCGCTCCATACTTCCCGGTCGCCGGATCATAGTGATAGCAGTAGAGCAGCACCTGGTCGATGGGATTGCCGATTTTTCCCTGCGAGGCCTCGACCAGTCCCATGCGCAGATCCTTCGGCGGAAAATCCACACCGTAGAAGTAGCGCGAGATGCGTCCCTGCGGCGTCAGCACCATGATGGCGGTGGCGTGCGCGAACTGGTTGATCTTGGGGTCGTACTGATACTGGAAGCCTACAGCTTTCGTGAGCGCATTCACCGACTCGGCGGAGCCAGTCAGGAAGTGCCAGCCCGTGGCGGCATTCGGACGCCCGTAGCGTTTCACATAGTCTTTCTTCTTGGCCGCAGCGATCTCGGGCGTCTCACGGGGATCGAAGCTGACGGTAACGACCTCGAATTCTTTGCCTACATCGAACTTGACGAGCCGCATAGCCTGGCTCAGACCGGCGAGAGCCTCGCCGCATAACATGGTGCAGTTGTAGTAGACGAGATTCAGGATGAGCGGCTTCTTCCCGAAGTAATCGCCTAACCTGACCGTCTGCCCTGTCTCGTCGCGAAACGTGAGGTCGGGCGGCACTTGAGCGTCGAGACGCTGTTCGATGCCGACGTTCTCGAGCCGCGGCGGTCGCACGTTCGCCGGCGGGGACATAATTCCCTTGCTCATCGCCTGCGCCCAAGCCGATGCGGCCAGCAATAAAAGCACACCGCAGCTCTGTAGGACGTGAATCGAATTGTTCAACTGACTGCGCATTATTTGTTTCCCTTCGTCTTCTTCCCCTGCGGGCCGGTTGCGTCGCGCGCCGTTTGCTCGGCCGCCACTTGCGGACGCACGGGAAGTCCGCGCTGCACCAGGATATCCATGGCGCGTTCGACTGGGATGCGGACAGTCCCTGCTTTTTGGTCGACCCAATCGTAGCTGTTCAACTTTTGTTCCTCGGCGAGTCGGATGTCGTTGAGCTGTGTGCGTTCATCCGTCTCCAGCCTGGGATCCGGAAACGCCGTGTCCGGATATTTACGCGGCACCTTGCGCGTATCCACGGGTACATTAGAAACCAGCGGATTAACTGAAGGCTGATGGGCTCTTTCGCGCTTATCCAGATAGCCGTATAGTCCCTTCAGGAACAGGTGAACCAGAATGACCGCAGCCGCGAGTCCCGCGAGGAAGTACAAAATTCCTCGCGCAGTGATATCTCGGCGTTCATAATCGCCGTGTCCCGGGGAGTTCGGACTTTCGTGAGTTTCGGTGCTCATAATTTCGTCACTCGTGTGCAGGCTCCAGAACTTCCTTGGCGTCGGGGTCATACGCCGGCACCAGCGGCAATTCGCTTAAGTTGCGGAAGAAATAGGCGAGCCAGAGCCCGCCAATCGCGATGGGCACAACTACGTCGGCCCAGGTCAGGCTTAAAGTCGCTGAGAAATTCGGCTCAATAATCCAGAACAAGTCGAGGTAGCGCATCAGCATCAGCCAAATAGCGAGCCAGACCAGTTTGCGGATGTCGCGCTTAAAGGGCCGCGAGAGCAGGATCGCGAACGGAACGCAGAAATGGAATAGCGCCAGGAAAAGACCGACCGATCCCCAACCTCCGCTCAGACGTTTCAGATAAAACGTGATTTCCGAAGGCAGGTTGCCGGCCCAGATGATGAGCCACTGCGAGAATGAGAAGTAAGCCCACACCATGGTAAAGGTCAGCATCCACTTGCCATGATCGTGGACGAAGTCGGGTCGTAACAATTCCGACATCGGCTTGTAGTTGTACAGAATCCGCTCGACCACCACGGCAAAGCACATCGCCGAAAGTACTTCGCCGATCAGGATGAGCAGGCCGAAGATGGTTGAGATCCAGCTGGGATCGAGCGACATCACCCAGTCGATGGCGGCGAAAGAGATGGTGAATCCGTAAAGGATGAGGCCGGGTCCGCTGACTGCTTTGAAACGTTGCGCATTGTTCGGGGCATCCGGGCTGTCCGTCTGCTTCGACCATTTCGAGAGCAGGAACGATAGAAGATTCCAGATCGCGAAATAGATAATCGCGCGAAACAGAAAGCCGCGGAAGGTCAAGTAGCTTTGCGTGATGAAAGGATTTTTCGCCAGATGCTCGCGGATGCGTTCGTCCCGGACCGAATCGAGCGGCATGGCCCAGGGATACAGGTGCGGCACCGCGAACAGGATAGGAATGAAAAGCAGCGCGAGCAGCGGCAGAGTCCGCATGGCCGCGCCCAGGATGCGGCGAATGACTGTGCCCCATCCACCGCCAGTCAGATGACGGATCATCAGAATCGCCATCGAACCCAGCGCCAAACCGAGCCACGCCATGAAGCCCAGCAGGTAGGCGCGATAGAACTGCTCGCGTCCGTTCGGAAACACGAAAGCCCCGGCAACAGCGATCACTGCAAAGACGACGCCGATCACCAGCGAGCGCCGGGAAATGGTTTTCACCACCGGCGGAGGGCTAAGGTCGAGATGGTTCGCGGTCGGCGGAGTCATTTCCGATCTTCCTTCCGCTCCGCGGGCATTGAGGAGTCGCTGTTCTCGGGTGCGACCACCGGCAATGTCGCTCCGGTTCCGAGCTCACGAAACTTCGGCGGCTCGGAGGGAATTTTCTGTCCGGCGGGAACGTCCGCCGAGGTTGCGCTTTGGCTTAACTGCAATGCACGAATGTAGGCGACGATGTTCCAGCGGTCCTGCGGTGAAATCTGCGACGCGTAGTCAGGCATGATACCGAAGCCGTTGGTCATCACATCGTAGAAATATCCCAGCGGGGCTTTTTGCAGCCGCGGGATGTGATACGAGGGCGGCTTGCGCGCGAAGCCGCGCGATGGGACGAAACCGTTGCCATCGCCGAGACGTGAATGGCAGGGCGCGCAATAAATGTCGAAGCGCTCGCGACCGCGCTCCAGAACCTCTTTCGTTACTTTGAAGGGCATGTAATCGCCCGGGCTGCTGCCAACTTTTCCCGTATAGAAGTACGTGTCTTCTCTTAACTGCCCACGTGCCACGGTGCCCTCCACCGGTGGCCGTGCCGAGCGCTGGTCTGCAAAGAAATCGCTGCGCGAGAGCGGATTCTGCCGCGGCTGAACATGCATATCAATGCGGCAGCCACTGAGCACTACGATCGTGAGCACGATCACGGCCACGCAGGTTTTGCGGAGGAGCAGCATTTTAGCTGGGCACCTCCGAAACCGAGCGCGCATCCAGGCCTTCCAGGAACTTGCGCGTTGCCACCGGATCGTACTTCTTGTCCGACGAAAAGATGATCAGGAAAAACCGATCCTTCGAGGCAAAGACAAAACGCGGAACGTTGAACACCGGGTGATACGGCATGGGCAACCCGTTCAGGGCCAGCATGCCTAGCACGGCCGAAATTCCCCCAAAAAGAATTGTCATTTCAAACGTGATCACAATAAAAGCCGGCCACGAGTGTGGCGGCTTTCCGCCGATGTTCAGCGGGTAGTCGACTGCCGACATCCAGTACTGCATGGCGTAACCGGTAAGGCCGCCGATAATCCCACCGATCAGGACGACCAGTGGAACTTCATCGCGGTGGAAGCCAATTTCCTCGGCGAGGCCTTCGATCGGAAACGGACTGTAGGCATCGATCTTTTTGTAACCTGCTTCACTTGTGCGCTTGGCAGCGTCGAGCAACGCCTGGGCCGAATCGAACTCCGCCATGATGCCGTAGATGGGATCGCGCTTCATTCCGCCTTCACCTCCGCTTCAGGCAGAAGCGTGCGCATCTCGAAGATGGAAATTGCGGGAAGCAAGCGGAGGAACAGGAACATGCACGCCAGGAACATTCCGATCGTGCCGATGTAGGTCATCCAGTCCCAGCGCGTCGGATAGTACATTCCCCACGATGATGTGAGGAAGTCACGGTGCAGGCTCACCACCACGATGATGAACCGTTCCAGCCACATGCCGACAAGAATCACGCCGGAAATCAAGAAGAGGGCCACGGGGCTTGTGCGCAGTTTGCGGATCCACAAGACCTGAGGAAGGAAAATATTGCAGAGTAGTAGCGACCAGTATGGGATCGCATAGGGCCCATGCAGGCGATTCCACAACGTAAAGGCATCGTAGCGGTCGCCGCTGTACCATCCCATGAAGGCTTCAATACCGTAGCCATAGGCGACGATGAGGCCGGTCGCGAGCATGACCTTCGCGGAGTTCTGTAAATGGCGCTCGGTGATGAAATCCTCCAGGCCGTAGATCTTGCGTATGGGAATGGCCAACATCAGCACCATGGCGAAGCCGGAGTAGATTGCGCCGGCAACGAAATACGGCGGGAAGATCGTCGTGTGCCAGCCCGGAACAATGCCAATGGCAAAGTCGAAGCTCACCACGGTATGAACGGAAAGCACGAGTGGCGTCGCCAGCCCCGCCAGCAACAAATACATCGTCTCGTACCGATGCCAGTGCCGCGCCGACCCACGCCAACCCATCGAGAGCATGCCGTAAACGATCTTTGCCCAGCGGTTCTCTGACCGGTCGCGTAGCGTGGCGAGGTCGGGGATCAGGCCAACGAACCAGAACAGCGCTGAAATGGTGGCGTAGGTAGAGACCGCGAATACGTCCCATATAAGCGGGCTGCGGAACTGCGGCCACACCTGCATCGTGTTGGGATAGGGGAACAGCCAGTACGCCAGCCAGGGGCGCCCGACGTGAATTGCGGGGAAAATACCCGCGCAAGCCACCGCAAATAGCGTCATCGCTTCCGCAAAGCGGTTAATAGAATTTCGCCAGGACTGTCGCAGCAACAAAAGAATCGCTGAGATCAGCGTGCCGGCGTGGCCGATTCCGATCCACCACACAAAATTAACGATGGCGAAGCCCCAGCCGATCGGAATGTTCACGCCCCAAATGCCGACGCCGCGCACGAAAAGGTAGCCGATGGCGAACAACATCATCATCGTCAGCATGAACGCGATGCCGAAGCCGAGGAACCAGCCATTCGACGCAGGCCGCGTCAGCACGATGGCGCTGATTTTTTCCGTCACCGTGCCGAAGGTGTGTCCAGGCTCGATTACCGGCGCCTTCTGCGCGTCCACCGTCATCTTGTATTGCTCGTCCATGTTTTCCTAGTGCGGCTTACTTTTCCAGCTCCGGATTGGGGTTGCGAACTTCCGCAAGGTACGTGGTCCGCGGACGCGTATTCAGCTCGCCGAGCAAACTGTAGTTGCGCGACTGCGCCTTCAGTTTCGAAACTTTGCTGTTCGGGTCATTGATGTTGCCGAAGATGATGGCTCCCGCCGGACACGATTGCTGACAGGCGGTCTGCAATTCGTCGCCGATCCGAAGATCTTTTCCCTGCTGCACCGAAGCGTTTTCAATGTCGATGCGGCGCTCGTTGATGCGTTGGATGCAATAGGTGCATTTCTCCATCACCCCCCGGCTGCGCACGCTGACGTCGGGATTGCGCATCATCTTGTACTGTGGCGTATCCCAATCCTGAAAGAGCAGGAAGTTGAAGCGCCGCACTTTGTACGGACAGTTGTTGGAGCAATACCGCGTCCCCACACAGCGGTTGTAAACCATGTCGTTCAGCCCTTCGCTCGAATGGTTAGTGGCGCCGACCGGGCAGACCACTTCGCAGGGGGCGTTCTCGCATTGCATGCAAGGCACGGGCTGGAAGAACGCCTTGGGATTATCGCGGTCGCCCTGGTAGTACGCGTCGACGCGAATCCAATGCATGTGCCGCCCGCGCACCGTCTGCTCTTTCCCCACCACAGCGATGTTGTTCTCTGACTGGCAGGCGAGCATGCAGTTATTGCATCCCACGCATGAATTCAAGTCGATCGCCATGCCCCAGGCGTAAGCTTCGCTTTTGTAGTCGTATCCGGGATAGAGCGTGAGCCCCGGCGCCGGCTCTTCTCCCTTCGCGAAGTTCGGTTCTTTGCGATATTCTTCCAGCGCCGTCTCGCGGACGAGCGGACGATGCCCACCGTCAGGCGTGTCCATCGTTTGATAGCCCTGCGTGGAAGCCAGCTTGTAGGTCTCGCCGGTCTTGCGCAGTTGCAGGCCAGTCGAGAACCAGGGTGCTGACGACGTTCGCAATGCGTATGCATTGAACCCCTGCGCCGTTCCCACGCGCCCCGCGCGTGTGCGGCCATAGCCGAGAGTGACAGTGACAGAGTTGTCGGGATGGCCTGCCTGAATCCATACCGGACCAGTGATCTTGCGGCCGTTCAACTCCAGCTCGACGACGTCTTCTGTCTTGATCCCGAGCCGCTCCGCCATTTTCGGGCCGATTAGCACGGCGTTGTCCCAGGTGAGCTTGGTCATCGGCTTGGGCAGTTCCTGCAGCCAGCCGTTGTTGGAAAATTGACCGTCGTAGACGGTGGGATCGCGGCGGATGTTGAGCTCGACGGCATTGGGGTCGGCAGGGGCCGTGTTCAGAAGTTTCCCCTGTGCTTGTAGTAGAGACGCTTCGGAAGCAGACGCGAACGAACTTCCCTGCCTCAACCGAACGAACTTGGGGGGCAAAGATGTTCCCTCGATCCATCCATCGTGAAGGGATTTGCGCCAGAATTGCTCGAAGTCAGCACCGGTATGCTGCTTCTGCCAATAAGCACGAACCAAGTCGTGCCCACTCGCCTCTTCGCCTGAAAGCAGAGCGATCAGTTCGTGCGCGCTCTTGCCGTTGTACAGCGGCGCAATCAGCGGCTGAATGATGCTCACGGTGCCGTCATAGGCGCGAGCGTCGCTCCAGGCCTCGAGTTCATGAGTCTGATTTACGTGCCACTGACATAACTCGGCAGTCTCGTTCTGATAGAGGCCCAGATGTATGCGCAGAGGAACCTTGCTGTTTTTCAGGACGTCAGCGAAGTTCAAATCGGCGGGAGCATCGTAGGCTGGGTTGCCGCCGAGAATCACCAGCAGATCCACTTTTCCGCCATTCATGTCGGCGACGAGATCTTTAATCGATTCAGTCTGATTGACCGGGTTCGCGTCGATGGGGTCGGTGTAGAAAACGGTTTTACCGAGGTTGCCAAGTGTTTCATTTAGTGCGTGCGCGGTTGCATGCACGACTGGCGGCTGATGATCTCCCGCAATCACTACCGACGAGCCTTGGTTCTTATCCAAGTCTCGGTACATGAGCGCCAGAGCAGCCTGCTGCTCCGAACTCAATCCGGGGTGGATTGAGTTCAATACGCCGATCCCTGGGAGCGCCGCTGCGATCCATGCAACGTCAATAGCCTTGACCCCAATTCGATGATCCGCCTTCATCCCGGTTGATGTCATCCCGCTCTCGATCACGTACAGCCGGTTCATTTTTCCATCCGGATTGCGCCGCTTGGCGAAATCGCGAATGTAGCGCACGTTGCCCGGAAATCCCGCGTAGAGAAAATCCGCATCCAGCGAGACGATCACATCAGCCTTCGAGAAGTCGTAGCGCGTCTCAACCGGCTGCCCGAACGCCAGCTTCGCGCCTTCCAGCACGTTGTCGCGGTTCACCGGCTCATACACATGCCACTTCGCCTGCGGATAGATCTTCAGGAAGTTGCGCAACTGTTCCGCCAGTGTCGGCGAAGAAATCGTCGGAGTAAGAATACGAATCCCCGCGCCCTGCAGCGCCTTCTGCGCGCTCAACGGCCCGCGAATCGCGCTCAAGAACGCCTGCCACGAGCGCACATCGCCCATCGACACAACCGTCTGCGAGCGATCCGGATCGTACATCCCGAGAATCGACGCCTGCGCGAAGATGTCGGTCCCACCCAGCGAAGCCGGATGCTGATCGTTGCCTTCAATTTTCGTCGGACGCCCGAGATGGCTCTCTACCAGCAGAGGGCTCGCGTATCCTCCCAGCGTCATCGCCGTGGCATAAAACATCGGGCGGCCTGGAACCACATCCTCAGGCTGGCGAACGTAAGGAACGATCGGTTCGGATGGCAGTTTGACGCAGCCCGTCATTCCAGCCAGGCCTAGTGACGCACCCATCACCTTTAGAAAGCCGCGTCGCGAAACCGAATCCAGCCACTCGGACGCGCCTTTGGGAAATTCTCGGTGCAACGCCTCCTGAAACTCAGCACTGCCCGCAAGCTCTTCTAAACTGCGCCAGTATTCCGGGCCGGTCTTCTGATCCGCGGCTTTCTCCATTTGCCGGCGAACCGATTCCAGATCCATCTTGCCCCTCTTGCTCGGGCAAACGTCCTCTCGCCTCGCGCTCGGATTGTGATCGTCCATTTTCATTTCTGTGAAACCAGCGCTATCGATGACACGTGCTGCAACTGGTGATGTCGGAGATGCTGGGCTTACCATCGTTGCCCATCAACCTGCCGGTGCGGACCTTGTATTCCGTGACCAGAAACGCGCCTAGTGAGCCCTGATCCGTGAAGCTCTTGCCATCCACCGAAACAGGATTCGCGGGCGACGGCGGCTGATAACGCATATTGAAAACCTGATCGCGCGGTCGCAGATTCTTCTGCGGCGCGCGATGACACTCCAGACACCACTCCATCTGCAACGATTCCTGCTGGTACATCAACGGCATCTGGTCGACGGGACCGTGGCAGGTGTTGCATCCCACTCCCTTGTTGACGTGAATGCTGTGATTGAAAAAAACAAAGTCAGGGAGCTGGTTCACCCGAGTCCACTGCAGCGATTCGCCACTGCGAAAGCTGGCGCGCACCGGCTCCAGCAACTGCGCGTTGGTCCAGATCTGCGAATGGCAGTTCATGCAGGTCTTGGTGGGAGGAATGCCGGCAAAGCTAGAGGTCTCGACTGAGGTATGACAATAGCGGCAGTCGATGCCCAGTCCGGTAACGTGGTGCTGGTGACTGAATGGCACAGGCTGTGGCTTGCGCACCCCGGCGTAGGTGACATAAGGCGAGCGCTGAACCTCCATCCCCATCCAGGCCAGCGCCGCTACGACAAAAACCGCGCCGAAGATTGTGACCCGCGACAGAGTGTTCGTGCTGCGCTGAAAGATCTGCGACATTCTTCTGGCGCTCTAGTTACGGTTCAGGAAGCGTTAATCAGCCTTAGCGGATCTTCCCCAATTTTCTTGAAGCCTGTTTAGTTCCGCGCGAAAGACAGCCACCCACAGATTTCTGGCGTCGATTCTGAAAACAGAAAATTATAAACACTTCGCCGGAGTTTGTCGCGCATTTTGAACGCTTCCGGGTAAAAAAGCGAGCGGAGATGTCCGCTCTTATACGTCCTGTTAGGAGTCGAATGTTTGAGTCTTTGTGTTCAGTGCCACCGCTACCTTAGATTCATGACCAGCAGCCGAGGTTCCGTCATTTCTTCGATCGCGTAGCGCAATCCCTCGCGCCCGAGGCCGGAGTCTTTCACGCCACCATAGGGCATGTGATCGATGCGGAACGACGGCACATCTCCCGCAATCAGTCCGCCGATTTCCAATTCCTCGTAGGCCTGGAAAAGCAATTTGGCGTCACGCGTAAACAGTCCGGCTTGCAATCCGAACGAGGATTGGTTCACGCGGCGAAGCGCCTCGTCGAAACTCTTGTAAGGCTCAACCGTCACGACGGGACCAAAGACCTCGTTGCAGTTCACCTTCATGTCCGGCTTGGTGCCGGTTAACACCGTGGGTTCAACCACCAAGCCTTTGCGGCCACCACCGCACAAAACTCGCGCTCCAGAGCGGACGGCCTCCTCGATCCAGCTCTCGGTGCGAATCGCATCGCTCTCGCGGATAAGCGGACCCACGTCGGTGTGCTCGTCGAGCGGATCCCCAGCCTTCAACTTCTTCACTCCCTCCACGAGAAGGTCAGTGAACTTTCCGTAGACCGAATGCTCCACCAGAATCCGCTGCACTGAAATGCATGTCTGCCCCGCGTAGCCAAAGCCTCCGGTCACCGAGCGATCCACGGCGTAGGACAAGTCCGCGTCGCTGTGTACGATCACGGCCGCGTTGCCGCCCAACTCGAGTACAACTTTCTTTTTTCCCGCGCGGCGTTTGATGTCCCACCCGACCGGAACGCTGCCCGTGAAGCTGATCAGCTTAATGCGGTCGTCGGTCACCAGCAGGCTGGCATCGTCGTTCGAAAGCGGCAGGACATTGAGCCCGCCGTCGGGCCATCCCGCCTGTTGCACGCACTCGGCCAGCATCAGCGCGCAGAGCGGCGTCTGCGGCGCCGGCTTCAAGATCATGGAGCAGCCTGCCGCGATCGCAGGAGCGACTTTATGCGCCACCAGATTGAGAGGAAAATTGAATGGCGTGATCCCTGCTACCGGACCCAGCGGAAACCGCCGCACCATTCCCCAGCGGCCCGCCGTGAATTCCTGCCAGTCGAGCGGCAACACTTCGCCGTAAATGCGAGTACTCTCTTCCGCGGCCACATTGAAAGTGAAGATAGCGCGCTCCACCTCGGTGCGCGCTGCCTTGATGGGCTTGCCAGCCTCCAGCGCCAGAGTGCTGCGAGAACTCATCTTTCCGTTCGGCGATGTCCACCGCCACTTGCCGCAGCACGCGCTGCCGTTCAAAAGCAGGCAGGCGGCGCGTGGTTCCAAACGCTTTCACCGAGGCCGCAATCGCCGCTTCAGCGTGTTCGCGCCGCCCCTGCACTACGCGGGCGATGATGCTGCCATCGTAGGGTGCGCGAACTTCGACCGGATCGCCGTCTTCCATCCACCGGCCATCCACGAAGAAGCCATGCGTCGCAACGGGTGTGACCGTCATCTCTGCCATGATTGTCTTCGAGCCCCCAGTCAAATCGACTTCACCGATTATAGGACTTTGCTGCAGGAGTTACCTCTTTGTGTAGGTACGACTTGTGTACTAATGCCTCGTAGTGCATCAGGCCAACGCAGTGAGTTGCTGTCGCTGCCAAAAGGGTTTCCCGGTGTCCTCTACAATAGGAACCCAGCCGGCCAATGTCTATCCCACAGTCGATTTTCGACCTTGCTCCCCTCATGCGCTCGAAAGAGATCTCTCCGCTGGAGCTCACCCGCACCTGCCTGGAACGCATCGAGAAGCTGAACCCGGCGCTGAACGCCTTCATCACGGTCACTCGCCGAATTGGCCCTGGCGCAGGCGCGCGCCGCAGAATCGGAAATCGCGCGCGGGGAATGGCGCGGCCCGCTGCACGGCGTCCCCATCGCCCTTAAAGATCTGATTGACACCGCCGGCATTCGCACTACCGCTGCCAGCGCCCTGTTCGCTGACCGCATTCCCGCCGAGGACGCCGAAGTCGTTCGTCGACTGAAGCAGGCAGGGGCCGTCATTCTCGGCAAGAACAATCTGCATGAATTCGCCTACGGTGGCAGTTCGTTAGTCAGTCATTTTGGCGACGTTCACAATCCCTGGGACACGGGCCACATTGCCGGAGGTTCGTCCGGCGGATCAGCCGCCGCCGTGGCTGCGGGCATGTGCTTTGCCGCGATCGGCACCGATACCGCAGGCTCCATTCGCGAGCCCGCCGCGCTTTGCGGCTGCGTCGGACTCAAGCCCACCTACGGACGCGTTTCCAGCCGCGGCGTGATTCCGCTTTCCTCGTCGCTCGATCACGTTGGCCCTTTGACTGCGACAGTCGCGGACGCGGCTATCGTGCTGCAGGCCATCGCCGGCTACGATCCCGCCGATATCACGACCTCGGACGTGCCGGTGGCGGATTATGTCTCCGCGGTGCGCGAGAGTTCGAAGAATCTTCGCGTCGGCGTGCCCCGCGCCTATTTTTATGACGATCTGGACGCAGAAGTCGCGGCCGCTATGGAGCAAGCACTGGAAATAATCAAGACGCTGGTCGCAGAAGTGAAAGACATAAGCCTGGACGTGCCCACCGATCGCAAACTGCAATCAGCCGAGTCTTATGCCTACCATGCAGAGAACGTGGCCAAGTCGCCAGAAAAGTATCAGGCGGAGACTCTCCGCCGCATAATGTCTGGGGCGAATGTCACAGCGGCGGAATACATCTTAGGACGGCGCGAGATGGATGAAGCGCGCCGCAGCATTCGAGAAATCTTTGGTGAAGTCGATGTCGTGATCACGCCGACAGTGCCCATGCCCGCGCCCGCAATCGCCGACCTGAAGAAGACTCCAGAAGCTCTGCGTCCGGCGGAACTCAAGCTTTTGCGCAACACGCGCCCATTCAATGTCTGGGGATTGCCGGCAATCTCGGTCCCTGCGGCTTCACACACAGCGGGTTGCCAATCGGCCTGCAGATCGCCGGGCCGCATTGGCGTGAGGATCTCGTGCTGCGACTGGCTCATGCGTACGAGCAGGCAACGGCTTGGCACAAGCGGCGATGCGGGGAGTAGGGGCTCCGGGTAGAACCGTCCAGCACGAATTATGCAATCGCCTGATAGCGACAGCTATGCCGAGCAACTGGCCCGTCACGCGCGTAACTTGATGCGTCACCCTGCCCTGTTAGTCTTTGCATATGGCAAGCGTTCAACGCTTTCTTCCGATGGCCCAAACGGTTCTCCGAAGAGCAGTTCAGGCGTTGCTCGTTTCCGCAGAATGCATTCTTGCGGGTTTTGCGATTGGGACCGTTGCGCACTTCTTGGGTGGGGGATTCGGACTGAACTGGGCGGCTTTTCAGTTCGCTGCATGGGAAGGCGGGATCTCCGGTGGAGCGGTTGGATTGCTAGTGGGGCTTCTCACCTTCTACGCCATTCTGCATGGTCGGGCTTCGTGGAGAGATTGGGCAATTCTCATCAGCGTCAGCCTCGTCACTGCAACGTTTGCGTTCATGGTCGTGTTTGCTCTTACCGTCGTGATCACACCACTTGTGACGATAACGGTCGCAGTAGCAATACGATCCAAGTAATGACTCTCGGCTAACTGTTGCAAAATCACGATCACACTCATGCTGAGCGGGCCCTTCCTCAGCTTTGCTAGTCCACCGTCCTGACATCATCCGGCAGCATCAGCACAAACGTGCAATTCCCCGCAACTGTCGAGCAGGAAAGAATTCCGCGCCGCAGAATCTTCAGCGGCGTGTCGTCCGGAAACGTGAGATGGTAGTCGGCAGTGCGCAAGGCCTCGGAATACGATTTCAGCTTCTCCTCCCCACTGACGAATTTCACCCCATCGACTTTCGCCACCGCGCCCGCACCGCCGCTCAGCAGAATAAAGAAATCCGCGTTGCCGGTCTCTTTTGCTTTGCCCAGATCGATGGTGCGTAGGTGCTGCAAATCATCTCGATACTTCGCCGCCACGGCGTCGGCCTTCGCGTCGCCTCCGGCCAGCGTAGCCAACCGGCCTCGTGTTTCCGGCGCGGGACGCAACCCATTCATCGAGAGCGCGTAAGTCCGCAGCGCGCGGTCCTTGTCCCCACGCTTCTCATAAATCTGCCCGAGATGATCGCCGACCTCCCCGTGATGACCTAACGCCCACGCCGCGCCCACGTACTTCTCGGCCTTGTCGAGGTCGCCTTCCGCAAAATGCACCCAGCCCAGCGTGTCCCAATAGGCGATGAGCGACGGCACCAGCGGCAACTCCTGCTGGGTAAGACGATCGAGCGACACATTGCGCAATGCCGCCGCCGTCGCCGAGACCGCTGACTCCGCATACTGCTGCGCGCGGTCGAGATGCGCCTTCTTGAGCGAGAGCTGGTACGCAATGTTGTTCCAAACCAGCGGCGTGGCCGCGAGCGTCACGGCGCGGTCGAATGCCGCCAGGGCCTTATCGTCCTGGCCCAGATTCAAGTAAGCGTCGCCCAGGCTGACCTGCAGCTCAGGGCTTTCCGGCGTGAGCGATGCCGCTTTCTCCAGCTCCGGCGCGGCTTCGTCATACTTGTGCCACTCGGCGTACATGGCGCCCAGGTTGGCATGCGCGAACTTGTCCAGCGGATTCATCTCGAGCTGCTTATGAAAAGCCGTCACCGCATCGTCATACTTGCGTTCCTGCCAGTAGGCGCGCCCCAGATTGTTGTAAGCAAATTCGTCGTAAGGATTGATTTCAATCTGCTTCTGCAGCGCGGCAATCGCAGCGTCGTTCTCACGGGTGGCAAGGTAGGCGATCCCCAGGTTGTTCCAGGCAAACTTGTTCTTAGGATCGACCTCGGTAGCTCGCTTGAAGAGCGCGATTGCGACCGGAAAATTCCCGCTGCCCATGGCGGCGCGGCCGCTATCGACCAGATCGTCCGCCTTCATGTCCGCCGGAGGAACCGGCGCCCCGGCCACTGTGCTTTCGACCGACAAATGCTGGCTCAGATCGGAAGTCACAGCCCGCCGGAATGCCTCGTAATCCGGGCCTCGCGCCGCTACCAGTTCAGATTGCCGCAAGGTGAGCTTGCGTCCCGCCACAAAAACGTTGCCCTCCAGTTTGTAGGTCGCTTCGTATTCGGCGTAATCGCGCTTCAGCGAAAAAGGGAGCGGGGCCCGCGACGTGTACTTGGCCGGCAGCTGCAACTTAATCTTGTAGGAATATTCCGCCTTCGGTCCCAGCTTGAGCGGCTCCGCGTCGGCGTCGGTATCTTCCTCACTCGCGTCCGGCAGGCTGAAAGAAGACAGCGGCAAAGCTATGTCCGTCTTTTTCTTCGACCAGTCCAGAAAGTTCACCCGCGAAACGTCGTACGACAGAGTGAACGGCTCGCGAGTGGCGGCTGGATCGCTGACCTTCAAATTCGTGACATCCCCGCCCATCCCTGCATTCACATTTTCCACCACCCTTTGCCAGTTCGCTTGCGGCACGCGGCGAAAAATCGAGCGCAACAGCAACTCTTCATCTCCACGAAACACGTAGTGCACGTGCGCTTCCAGCTTCCCGATCTCGTTGATCTCTCCCTCGATTTCGAGGGCTTCGCTGTCCGGCATCGGCGTGTCTTCGGGAGTCTCCTCCAGATGGGGCGCGCCTTCGGCGGGAATCACAAGTGCCTGCTTGTTGCGCAGGCTGAAGGCCAGCAGACGAAAGGGTGCCACTTCGCTGGTCGTATCCATCCAGACTTCTTCCTTGGACATGGGCAACAGCGTGATGACGTGATCGAACTGCGACGGCGAAGCAATGTCGGGATCGAGCTTCCGGCTGGAGTTGATCAGCACCGACGAGGCGTGCAGGCCTTCCGCTTCGAGCAGCGACTCCAGCAGCGTATGTTTGTCTTTGCAGTCGCCGTACTGGTTATGGAGCACGTCCGCGGCGGCGTGCGGCTGATAGCGTCCCAGGCCCAGCGACAGGCTGACGTAGCGGAAATTCTTGGCCACGTAGTCGTAAAGCGCCTCGGTCTTTTCCAGATCGGTGTTCAACCCTTTCGTCAGTTCCTCTGCCTTGGCACGGACTTCCGGCGATGGAATCCGGCGATCCTTCTCCAGGCTTGCGTACCAGCGCCCGATTTCTTCCCAGGTCGCAAACGTCGTCATCTGAATGTCGGGACGATCGTCATCCAATTTCTTCTTCCTTTTCTTCCCGGCTTTGTCTTTAATCTTGTCGTCGTCCTCGCGCTGCAGGTGCGAGTGAGACCAGTGGTAAACACGCCGCCCGTTTTCCTCGGTGATCTTCGCATCCATTCCGGACTTGGTTTTCAGCTTCACGACCCGGTCTGCAGGCACGTCAACGTCGAACTCTTCATCCAGCACGATATTGTTGTCGTCGAAGCCGTATTCCGTCCAAAACTGGTTGGAGGCCAGAGGCGTATGCACCACCGTGACCAGGTCGTACTCGAGCACCTCGCCCGGCCGCAATCCCGGCACTGTAATGTGTTTCTGCCGGTAATCGGTGTAGACGGGCGCCTCGCGTTCCACAGGGGCGCTGAGATCCTGCACCGCGTCGTCTCCCGCCTTGACCACGCTGCCATCCTGCTTGAGCACCCGAACGTAGGGAATTTCCACGCGCTCGTTGGCGGAGTTGTACCCTAACTGCAACTGTCCCCACTGCTGCACGCCGGCTTCGCTCTGCACACGGATGCGGGCAATCGTCTCGCGGCGTCCCGTGCCATCGCTCTCGAAGCGGTAGCGCGACCGCAACTGCTCGATGACAAAGGCTTCCTGCGAGTAGTCGGGCTTCTTGTCCTCGGCCTTCGCAGCCTTGTCCTCGGCCTCGGCAGCCTTATCCGCGGCCTGGGCAGCGGGAGGAGTTGCCTGAGCCGCCGTCTTCGACTTTGCCGGCGCGGCTGGCGGCGTGGAGTTGGCCGGGGATTGGCTGGACTGAGAACTGCCAGGCACGCAGAGCGCTCCAGCAACGAAAAAGAGCGCTCCAGCATGAAAGAACACACGAAGGAGATTACGCATAAGTGACGACTGGTCCCTGCGCCGTTTGTATCCCAAGCGGGCTTCCCACGCAAGAGGCTGCTTACTTCCTTAGATGCACTCCTAGCCACACGCCCACAGCGAGCATTATCAGCATCACGCAGTCACCAGCCAACGTGCCTTTAAATACTGCGCGGCCGCAGCAGAACTAACCAAAAGGTCATGGGCAATCGCGTCGTAGAGTGCGTTTTCAAAATGCATCGGTCGCCATTTATGCGGCAAGTTAGACGAGTTCCAGGTCAGAAAATGCCCCAAGAATCCCCTGTGATCCCGATCACATTTTTCCTGCTCTCGCCCCAAAAACGGTAGTAGAATCCCCTCAGATGGTTCTGCCTGCCACCCCGGCAAGCAAACGTGACGCATAGCCTGCTTGCGCCACGATCTTCGGTTTGGAGGTTTTGCATGGAAGATCGGGCCCCTGTTATCTCTTCTGTTTCGCAGCAATCGACTGCCACCCGGCAGCATGAAGGTCGCGGCGCCTGGGTTCTAACCGGGTACTGTATTTCCGGCCTGGCGCTATTCGGGATTTTGGCCTACTTCATCTCCGAATTCCTGTCTCATTAATCCCGCCTGCGCTGAGTGCGCGGGCAAAGGCCGCAGTAGTGTGACTACGCATTTGCTCCTTAAAGTTGTGCCCTGATTCGCTCTTGCTTTTCTCCGCGATCTTCGCGAATCCTTCGCGTCCTTGGCGGTCGATGCTTTTTGTCCGGCCAAATTTGTCCGGCCAAATCAAGAAGACCACCGCCACTCATTCCCGCCCCCGGTGGCCTCCTTCGAACGTGTTACAATGAGCGACCTTGGGAGCGAACTTCTGCTCAAGCAAGGGCACCCGGCATCACCCCACGCGCAGTATTACGACGCAGTAGACGAAAGATAAACCCGTGGCCAAGACTCCACCCACCAGCCCAACTCCGGTCACCTACGCCGACGCCGGTGTGGACATCAGCCGCGCCAACCGTACCAAGCAGCGCATTAAGTACTTAGCCCACAAGACTTTCACCCGCGGTGTGCTCAGTGAAATAGGCGGCTTCGGAGCGCTTTTTGCCATAGACAAGACCAAGTACGCCGACCCCGTGCTTGTCTCCAGCGTCGACGGAGTCGGAACTAAGCTGAAAGTGGCTTTTGAAATGGAGTTGCATTCCACTGTCGGCGCAGACCTGGTTAATCATTGCGTTAATGACATCGCAGTACAGGGTGCGGCGCCGCTGTTTTTCATGGACTATCTGGCCGCCGGCAAGCTCGATCCCGCCATCGCCGAACAAGTGGTCGAAGGCATTGCCGATGCCTGCAAGCACAACGGCTGTGCCCTGATCGGCGGCGAGACCGCCGAGATGCCCGGCTTCTATCCCGACGGCGAATATGACCTTGCCGGATTCATCGTGGGCGTGGTCGACCGCGAACGAATCATCACCGGCAAAAACGTCCAGATCGGAGACGTAATCCTCGGCCTGCCCTCCAACGGCCTGCACACCAACGGATATTCGCTGGCCCGCAAGCTGCTCTATGAAGTGGCGCACTACTCCTCCGAGACCTACGTCAACGAGATCAAGAATAAAGTGGGCAATGAACTGATGCGCACCCACAAGAGCTACTGGCACGCGCTTAAAAAACTGGCCGACGCCGAATGCGTCACCGCCTTGGCCCACATCACAGGTGGCGGCATCACCGAGAATCTCCCCCGCGTCCTGCCCCGCGGCACCGCCGCCGCCATACAACTCGGCTCCTGGCCCGTGCTTCCCATCTTCGAACATCTGCAACAACTGGGCAACGTCCCGCAAGATGAAATGCTGCGCACCTTCAACATGGGCCTGGGAATGCTGCTGGTAGTCCCCGCGGCAAAATTCAAAAAGGCCCAGACCGTGCTGGAGCGCGTCGGAGAAAAGGCCTATACCATCGGACGCATCGTAAAAGGCGAGCGCAAAGTGATCTACAGCTAAGCCGAGCACGCTCTAAGCGATCGTCATTGTGGAAGAGCGGCCCTTTAGGGCCGCGTAAGGCGCTTAGAAGTTCTTGGGCTTTAGCCCCCGCGGTTCGCTTTGGGCTCGGTAATGATTTTCTTCGGCAACCTCGCCAAGGCCCGCAACGAACTTAGGGACCTGTCTTCTCCAGTGACTCCGTGTCTCCGTGGTGAATTATGATGTTTCTCGTGAGCTCATGAAATCCCTCGGCATCCTCCTCTCCGGACGCGGCTCCAACTTCGTCGCCATCGCCGACAGCATCGACGCGGGCCGCATCCCCGACGCCCGAATCGCCGTTGTCATCTCCAACAAGCCCGACGCCCCCGGCATCTCAGCCGCCCGCCAGCGCGGCCTGAATGCCCTGGTCATTCCATCGAAAGGGCAAGCCCCGCGAACAACATGATCGCGAACTAGTCGCCGCGCTGAAGCAGGACAACGTCGACCTCGTCTGCCTGGCCGGATACATGCGCCTGCTCTCGCCCTGGTTCGTGCAGCAGTTTCCGCGCAAGATTCTGAACATCCACCCCTCGCTACTGCCCGCGTTCCCCGGCCTGGAAGCACAACAGCAGGCCTTCGACTACGGCGTGAAAATTTCCGGATGCACCGTGCATTTCGTCGACGAAGAACTCGACCACGGCCCCATCATCGTGCAGAAAGCCTGCCCCGTGCTCGACTCCGACGACGAGCATACCCTGGCCGCCCGCATCCTGGAACAGGAGCACGCCGCCTACACCGAAGCAATCAATTTAGTGTTGAAAGGCAATTTCGAAATCACAGGCAGACGATTAGTCACAAGTCAGAAGGCAGAAGTGAGAATGAAGAAGTAGAACTTCCTGGCAGCACGGACAAACCCTATGAAGCGATTCCTTTCGCTGTGCGAAGCGAAGCCACAAAAATAGATGTGAGCTCATCTGCCTCTTTCAGAAGTGCGTTCAATTTGTCGTGATTGATGACGTCCGATTCCAGCAGGAGTTCAAGCCAGAAGACGGTTTCGTCCGACTCCTCCAACACAATGCCAAGCTTGGCGATAAACTCTGCCCTCGACCGGGCTCGACAGGCCGCACGGTAGTTGGCGCCAATAGACGTGCCGGAACGAAGAAGTTGTTTCCCTAAAATACGAGCCTCCTCCCTCGCCGGGAGCGTGCGATACAAACGGACAATGCGAATGGCAAACTGCTTCGTTCGCCCCTTTAGGTCCATGGCGGGTTCCATTACGTAGTCGATATTGCAGTCTTCTTTTTGAGAAAGGCCGTGACACGTATCACATGACTGTTCAATGTTTCAATTCTGGTTCCCAATTTGGGACACTTCTGCATTCTGACTTCTTACTTCTAACTTTCATTTGACTTCCTTCGCCATCCTCACAATCGCCAGCGATTCCCCATTCCCCAGCGCGACCACCTGATTCTCGACCGCAACATAACCCTTAGCCCGATAGAACGCCACCCCGCTCAAAGTCGCGCCCATCTCCAGCCGCGTGAAACCGCCCGCAGTAGCCGCATCTTCACACGCCTCGAGGATCATCCCCCCAATCCCGCGCCGCGCCCAGCGAGGATGCACAAAGAACGCCCGAATCTTAGCCGAGTCCAGCGCCGGATCAAGCAAAGAATCCTCGCGCCCCGCATACTGATCGCCGCCATATAACGTCCTGCGCTTGCTCCATCCGCCGCATCCGACGATCTCGTGCTTGCCCGAGCCCGATTCCTCAACCTCCGCGACGAAATAAGTTCCATCCGCGATCAACTGGCTATCGACCCCGTATACCGACTTCAACGCGCCCTCAATCTGTGCTGGAGAATAATCCTCCGCCTGCAACCCTCGCACCGACGCCTCAATCACCTCCCGCAGCCGAGGCACGTCCGCAGCAACCGCCTTTCGCACCCGCACATTCATCACAGTAACCCTATTAATTGTCGATGACGGTAAGCCCATCCATAACGGTAACTCACCCATTGTCGTCCTGAGCGGCGCACTTTGCCGCGGAGGACCTATGCAACTCGCGGCGGACAGCACAGCTCCGTCACTCGCGCGGATAACACAGCACAACTCGAAATTCTAGTGCCGCGATCCCATACCCCGATTCTGCCTTTCATTCCTTATAATGACAGTTCCCATGCCCACCTTCGCCCCAGTCGATGAACAACTAACGTACCTCAAGAAAGGCGCCGCCGAGATCATCCGCGAGTCCGACCTCCGCGCCAAACTTGAAAAGTCGCGCTCCACCGACAAGCCCCTGCGGATCAAGCTAGGCATGGACCCCACGGCCCCCGACCTCCACCTGGGCCACACCGTAGTCCTGCGCAAGCTCAAACACTTTCAGGACCTCGGCCACATCGCCATCTTCATGATCGGCGACTTCACCGGCATGATCGGAGATCCCACCGGCCGCACCGTCACCCGCCCGCCGCTAAGCCGCGAGCAGATCGAAGCCAATGCCGAAACCTACAAGGCCCAGGTCTTCAAGATTCTCGATCCAGAGAAAACCGTAATCGACTTCAACCGCCGCTGGATGGGCCAGTTCACCTCCGACGATTTCGTCCGCCTGTTGGCAAAATACACCGTCTCGCAACTGCTGGAGCGCGAAGACTTCCACAAGCGCTTCCAGGAAGAAAAACCCATCTCTGTCCACGAACTCCTCTACCCCCTGGTCCAGGGATACGACTCCGTAGCCCTGGAAGCCGACGTAGAACTAGGCGGCACCGACCAGAAATTCAACCTGCTGGTAGGCCGTGAAATCCAGCGCGCCTACGGCCAGGAATCCCAAGTAGTCCTGACCACCCCGATCCTGGAAGGCCTAGACGGCGTCCAAAAGATGTCCAAGTCCCTGAACAACGCCATCGGCATCCACGAACCCCCGCTGGAAATGTACGGCAAGATCATGAGCATCTCCGACCAGATGATGTGGCGCTACTACGAACTGCTCACGGATGTGCAGGTTGCCGAAATCGAAAAGATGAAGCGCGAAGCCCATCCCATGCAGGCAAAGAAAGACCTAGCCCGCCGCATCGTCACAGATTTTCACTCACCAGAAGCCGCCGCCAAAGCAGCAGAAGACTGGGCCAAGCAGTTTCAGAAGGACGAGGCACCAAGCTCGATAGAACTAGTTAAGATCCCGCTGCAGAAAGTCAACGCTGCGAAGTCGAGAGACCTTGGCGATGAGAAGTCGTATTTCGCCTTTGACGATCCCAAGCTGCCGGGCATCAGGCTCGTTTGGTTTACCAAGATCCTGGTCGAAGCTGGCATGGCAGCTTCTGGGACTGAGGCATCGCGCAGAATAAAGGAAAACGCAGTTCGAATGAACGACAGGACGATTAGCCAAGCGGTCATCACGATCCTTCTCGATTCGGAGAAAGTTCTGCGACTCGGCAAGAAAATGAAAAGAATTCTGATTTTCGAGTAGTTCTCATTCTCCACGGACCTTTCAGGCCGGGTGCCCCATTTCTCGCGTCTTTTGCGAGAAGTGGGGCTTTCATCTCAAGACCGGCGACTCCAAATCGAGCTCATCCCAAGTTGACGAAAATTCCTCGACGCACGCCTTGATCTCGATGCCGCCGCCAGAAGGCCGCTCAAGCAGATGCCATGCCTCCAAATATTTCTCGTAGCGCGATTCATTGCACTGCGTAAACAGGGAAATGGACAGCTTTCCCCGAACCTTCTTCTCAGGAATGATGTACCAGGAGTCTTCAAAAACCAGGTAGGCCGCAAGGAAGTCGAAGGCGCCGGGAGGATAGGGACGACTGTGGCACATCTTGCATCGGTACCCCGAACCATTCTTCGTGTTGTGTATTGTGCACTTTACCTGCACCGCGGAAAAGTGCCCCGGACGCCCCACCACAAAGTCATAACTTCTCGACTCTCCCCAAGGCTTGCTCACCTGCAACCCGCGCTCGCTCGCCCGCACAACAAAAATCGCCTCCGCCCACTCCCCGCGCAATTTCTTGTCCTTGATTTTCGGCTTCCGCTTCTTCATTCCCCCACCCCAGAATTAGAGAGGCGGCATTCGGTGAAAATGCGCCAATACCGCCTTATGTTTCCATTCGACAGGAATGAAAAGTCAAAGGCAAGAAAATGGAAGGAAAAAAGTGGGAACGATTCCCAAAACGGGAATGCTTGCTGAGCAAAAATATGCTTACGCCATTCATTCGTCAGTAGTCCGAGATGTAAACCTCTGTGGAAAAATAGTGGTAAAATTAGGCGAAAGGAAAGCGTATGATAATCTCCCTCTGGGGAGGTGAGAGGCAATGGCCGACCGTCAACAATTTCTACATACGATAAAGCCTGATCCGGAACTAGCCAAAATATTAGAAGCATCCAAGGCGACCGCCGTGAGCGAAGCAGATCTAAGAGAGCAGCGAATCAGTTTCGCGTTCGGTAACGCGCCGCAAGGTTCAGAAAATCGCATAACCAAGGAGAGCGTCAGGATAGCTTCTGAACATATAAAGCTGCTGCCTTAGAGCAGCATTCCTTTTTTATCCTGCAAATGTCAGTTCGAGAAAAAGACGATCCAGCCCTATACACCAAAATCCAAGAGCAAAATCTTCTTCGGCAATACGATCTGTTGTCAAACTGCGTTGAAATTGGCCTCAAAAAGGGCATTGAGGCCTTCGACAAGTACACCCTTCGGGCCTTGAATTACGCCGCCGTTTCAAACATCTGCCAGCTGGGCGGTCGCTATCGGGAAGGTCCCATTCGAGTAGGCAATCACGTACCTCCACATTTCAAAGATGTTCCCAATCTTATGGACGCGTTCTTCTCGATCATCCACGAAAACTGGACTATTGTAGAGCATCCCACCGCGCTAGCCGCATTTGCTCTTTGGAACCTGAACTGGATTCATCCCTTCATAGAGGGAAACGGGAGAACCGCCAGAGCTGCTTGCTACTATCTGATTTGCATGAAGCAAGGGAAAATACTAGGCGGGAGGAAGACTGTTCCAGAACGCATTCGCGAAAACAGAGCGCCCTACATTGCTGGTTTGCAGGCTGCAGATCGCGCTTACGAGAAGGGGCAGTACGACATCACCGAGCTCGCCAAGTATCTAGAGGATTTGCTGAAAGGCCAATTGACGGAAGCTCCGTAGGCCTTCTATTCTTTCCGCTCTCTGGATCTCGTTCAGGACCTTCCATGTTTAGACCGATCAAGTCGCTGGTGCCTAATCCGGATGACCTCCTGGCCTTGGAGGTCGAGGAACTCGCCGGTGTGCTCCTTGCGCACCTTAACAGCTACGACAGTAATATCCATACGGGGGTTGTACAGTTAGGAGAAGTCAACCAGTACAATTTTCTCAATAATCTGAACCATCATCCCGAATACCCCAACCGCCAAAACAACGTCAATAGGGCGCTGATGGAAGCTTGGAACTGGCTGCAGAGTGAAGGCTTTCTTATTTCGAGCGCAAATGTAAATCCCCATTCGTTCTTTCTCTCAAGGCGCGCCCAACGATTGAAATCGAGAGGGGATTTTGCGGAATATCGTAAGGCGAGTTTGCTCCCAAAAGGGCAGCTTCATCCGCTCATCGCCGCCAAAGTATACCCGGCATTTCTTCGCGGTGAATACGACACAGCAGTATTTCAAGCATTCCGCGAAGTTGAAGTAGCAGTTCGCGAAGCGGGTAGCTTCCCGGCGGATTTGGTAGGTACGAAGTTGATGCGTGAGGCGTTTCGTCCCGTCGATCCTGACAAGCCAGCAATCGTCGCAGGCCCGCTCACGGATACCGCCCTACCCGCAGCCGAGCAAAAAGGAATGGCCGACCTCTTCTCTGGAGCTATCGGGCTATACAAAAACCCCCAAAGTCATCGGAATGTACCAACCGAACCCGGCGAGGCGGCAGAGGTCATTGTATTTGCGAGCCATTTACTCCGTCTCGTCGACCGACTTTCAAAATAGAAAAGGCACGGCCGAAGCCGTGCCCTGTGAATAATCCGTGTTAATCCGTGGCGATGAAGTTTAGTCCCTAACGCCATCCAGAAAGCCAAAGCCCCGAGAGCCACTCGGGGCTTTTAAATGGGTACTAACCGCCGCCTGCACCCCTAATTTTAGTCCGGCACGGCGCAAACAAGAAGCAGATTCCTCGCGCGATAAAGCTGCGCTCGGAATGACAAACTCCAATTTACCTTAGAACAAAAAAGGCACAGCCGAAGCCGTGCCTTGAAAATCCGCGTAAATCCGTGGCGAAAGGCCCTAGTCCCGAACCCCATCCATAAACGCCCGCAGCTTCCTCGACCGCGACGGATGCCTCAACTTCCGCAGCGCCTTGGCCTCGATCTGCCGAATCCGTTCGCGCGTCACCGCAAACGATTGCCCGACCTCCTCCAAAGTATGCTCGCTGCCGTCCTCAAGTCCAAACCGCATCTTGATAACTTTCTCCTCGCGCGGCGTCAGCGTCCGCAGGACCTGTCCCGTCTGGTCCTTCAGATTCACGTTGATCACCGCCTCGGCCGGCGACACCACGGCGCGGTCCTCGATGAAGTCGCCCAGATGTGAGTCTTCCTCTTCGCCAATCGGCGTCTCCAGAGAAATCGGCTCCTGCGCGATCTTCAGCACCTTGCGCACCTTCGCCACCGGAATATCCATGCGCTTGGCAATTTCTTCCGACGTAGGTTCGCGTCCCAGTTCCTGCACCAGCTGCCGCGACGTGCGAATCAGCTTGTTGATCGTCTCGATCATGTGCACCGGGATGCGAATCGTACGCGCCTGATCTGCAATTGCGCGAGTAATCGCCTGCCGAATCCACCACGTGGCATAAGTCGAGAACTTGTAGCCGCGGCGGTATTCGAACTTGTCCACCGCCTTCATCAGGCCGATGTTGCCTTCCTGAATCAGGTCGAGAAACTGCAGTCCGCGGTTGGTGTATTTCTTGGCAATCGAAACCACCAGCCGCAGGTTGGCCTCAATCAGCTCGCGCTTGGCCTGCTCCGCGTCCATGTCGCCCTGGATGATCTCGCGCTGCGTGCGCTTGAGCTCCTGGAACGACACTCCCGCTTCCGCTTCCAGCTTTTCCACTTCGCCGCGAACCGCCCGCGCCTGCCGCCGATACTCTTTCTTCTGCTCTTCGCTGCGAGTGGCATCGGCCTTGCGCTCCAGGTTCTGCACCTGGCGGTCAAGCGACCGCATGCCGTCGACCGTCTTGTTAAGCCGGTCAATCAGCCGCTTGCGCTCGGCATTGGTGAAGCCCAGGTTCCGCACCGCCAGCGACACGCGGACGATCCCGCGCGCCAGATTCTTGCGCGCGCGGCGAAAGTCCTTGGGCCGCTTCTTCTGCGAAACCGCAACATATTTCTCTTCGAGGACATCGACCTTCTTGTACAGCTTGGCCATGTCGTCGATCTTGCCCGTGAACTCGTTCAGTCGGTTCTGCAGGATCTCGTCAGTGATTTCCTCCTCATCGAAGGTCACCACCTCTTTAATCGAGCGCACGCCCTTCTTCAGGTCCTCGCCCATCGCCAGCAGCTCGCGGATCACAATCGGCGACCGCGAAAGAGCCTTGAGCACGCGAATCTGCCCCCGCTCGATGCGCTTGGCGATTTCCACTTCGCCCTCGCGCGTCAGCAGCGGCACCGTTCCCATCTCGCGCAAATACATGCGGACAGGATCGTTAGTCTTTTCCAGAGCTCCAGGCGTGAGGTCGAGCTCAACATCCTCGGAGCCTTCTTCCACTTCTTCGAATTTTTTGTCGAGCGCGGAAGAAGGCAGCTTCGGCCCCTCCAGCACGTCGATTCCCTGCGTACCAATGGTAGTCAGCAGATCATCCAGGTCTTCAGGACTGTGCACATCGTGCGGGATAAGGTCGTTGACCTGGTCATAGGTCAAATATCCCTTTTCCTTGCCTGTATCGATCAGCTTTTTGATGTCGTCGAACTTGTCGTCAAGAGCCAAAAGGTATCCTCGGACTGCTCAATTCGCTCTGGTGAGAGCGTGGTAAAGTTCCGTAAGGTGGGATTGCTGGGGTGTTGCGGGATTGTGCACCTAGCACAAACTTACAGAGTTTAGCACACAACTCGTAGTGCGTCTATCAGATGCCCGTTGTACCTTTCCTGCTCCCGCCGTTATCCCTAGTTATCCTAAATACTTAGATGGTGAAACTCGCTGTTTTGTTTCAAGCGTTTTACCCATATTTAAGCTGCCGGCAGCGACCCGCCTTCCGACAGTCCCGGGTCCATCAGCGCCCGCTTGAGCCGCACTTTCTCTTCCAGCAGAACCTGTAATTGGCCCGGCTCCCGCCCGCGGCCCGATTGCAATTCCCGCTGCACCTGCTCCAGCCGGCGCCGCAAGTGGATACGCCGCAACGCCCGCACCGCGCCCTCCAGCCGTTCCGCCGTCAGTTCTTCATCCTCCTTTAACAAGATGGACGCCAGCAACCGCCGGTCCGCATCCGAGCCCGGCACCTCCATCACATCGGCAATCTCCGGGCCTGCATTCAGCAGCGCCTCCGCCAGCGACTCGGTCGCCAGCCCGCGATGCAGCTGTTCATTCTCCAAAGCAAACTGCGCCTGCCGCGCCGGATCGAATTCTTCCTCGGCTCCATCCCGCGCGGAAAGATGCCCTTCTCCACTCTGCATCTGCCGCGCCGAGGCCAGCGCCCGAATCAGGATGCGCTCGGCATCAGTAACCTGCGCCTCTGCCGGAGCCTTCACCGTCGCCGCCGACCGGGTCGTAGCCACATGCCTCAACTCCTGCCGCAGCACCGCGGAGTCAATCCCCAACTTCTGCGCGATCTCCTGCGCCAGTTCATCGCGCACAATCCGGCTGGGCACGCGCTGGATGTGCGGCAGCAGATAGTTGACCGCCTTGTCCTTACCCTCGCCGCTGCGCACCGGAAACTGCGTGCGCGCCCGCTCAATCAGATAATCGAAATACTTTTGCGAATTCTTAAGCGCCGCGGCATACGCGTCTTTCCCCTTGCGCCGTACGTACAGATCGGGATCGAACCCCTGTTCCAGCGTCAGCACCCTGATCTGAAATTCTTCCTCCACCAGCAGTCCCAAAGTCCGCTCCGTAGCCTTCGCTCCCGCCGTGTCAGGATCGAAGTTCACCACCACATTCTTGCTGAACCGCCCGAGCAGCTTGGCTTGCAGCTCGGTGAACGCCGTCCCCGACGAAGCAATCACATTGTGGAATCCAGCCGCATACACTGAGATGCAATCCATCTGCCCCTCGACCAGAATCGCGTAATCAAACTTCCGCACCCATTCCTTGGCCTGATCGAGATTAAACAGAACGCGGCTCTTGGAATAAATCGCCGTCTCCGGCGAGTTCAAATACTTCGGCCCCGCCTTCTCATCGGCAGAAAGCGTGCGCCCGGTAAACGCGATAACCTTCCCCGCCTCGCTAGCAATCGGAAACATCACCCGGTTGCGGAACTTGGAGTACATGCGAAGTTCGGGCTTCGGGCTTCGGCCACCGGCCTTCGGCAAATCGCTTTCTACCTCGCCCTTGTCATTCCGAGCCCCCACCGCGTTGTCATTCCCAATGGGCGCAAGCCCGTGAGGAACCTGCTGTTCGCTTGCAGCACCCGTACCGTCGCCATTCTTCACGCCGTTGTCATTCCGAGCAGAGCGAGGAACCTGTTCTTGCTGACGGCTACCGGCTGATGGCTGAGAGCCTTCCTGCCGGAGCCCAGAGCCCGAAGCCCGAAGCCCGCTCTCGTCCTTCCACGAAAACAGCCCACTCTCCCGCAACACCTCCTCGCTGAACTCCCCGCGCAATCGATCGCGCAGCAGAAACCCAGAATCCGGCGCATACCCGATCCGAAACGCCGCAATCGTCTTCTCATCCAGCCCGCGCCCCGCAAGATACTCCCGCGCCCGCGCTCCCTCCGGACGGCGCAAGCATTCCTGAAAGAAAGCGACCGCCCGCTCGTGCACCTCAAGCAACTGCGCGCGCAGCCGCGCTTCCTTAGCCTCCCCCGGAGTCGCATAGCTCGTCTTAGGCAGCGGAATGCCCAGTTTCTGCGCCACCAACCGCACCGCCTCGGGGAAAGTAATGTTCTCGATCTTCTGCACAAAGCTGAACACGTCCCCCGAAACCCCGCACCCAAAGCAATGAAAGAACTGCCGCGTAGCATGCACCGAAAACGAAGCCGTCTTCTCCCCATGAAACGGACACAGCCCCGAAAAATTCTGCGCCCCAGCCTTCTTCAGCTTGACGTAGTCCCCCACAATCCGGACGATGTCCGCCTGCTCCTTAACCGTGTACGCAAAATCTCCAGGGTTCGCCATTCTCTACTTTCAAACTCTGTCATCTCGACCGGAGCGTTCCCTTCCGCTCTCGGAAGGGAACGCGGAGTGGAGAGACCTGCTTGTCACTCCGACGACACTTCTCCGCAGGGATTGTGAGCCAGAAAGCTCCTCAATTGACTATACCGAAGGCAGATTGCTGTGGAGAACCTGTGGAATTCAACCAATACTCGTTGACCGCTGAGGGAAAACTGTCACGGCACGCCGACTCCACAAGCGCTAACTCAGGAATAACTTTGCCCGTCATGCATTCCGAATCTTCCTTGTGCCAAAACCAGTGAAGTACAATTTGACTTCGTGCCTCAAAAGTCCGGTCACGAGGGCGCGGTTTCAAACGGGGTAACGACAGCGTAGAATCTGTGCCAATTCCACGGAGAGCGAAAAACAATGCGCCGGTACCATCACATCGGAATTCCCACTACTGAAGCGAGGCCTGGCGAGACCCACTTGAAACACCTGAAACTCTTTGTCGTCAGCCACGAGAAAAGCGAATTTGGCGTGGAGTGGATGCGTTTCGAAGCGGACGCGGCGGTCCCTGATCTCGTCCGGCAAGTTCCGCACGTCGCGTTTGAAGTGGCTGATCTCGCTTCCGAGCTTGCTGGCCGCGAAATCCTGATTCCTCCCAACAGCCCATCCGACGGCGTCCGCGTCGCGTTCATAGTCGAAAACGGAGCGCCCATCGAACTGCTCGAATTCACCGACCCCAACCATCCTGGCCGCCGCCAGCACAGCAAGATGCTGATATAAACACCCTCCATCCAAAGCACCTCTTAAAGCGAAGGCGAGCACTTGACACCTTTCAAGAGTGGCCAGCTAACGAGCTGAGTTCCATCAAGCAAGCCTTTACCAACCCCCGCCTCCACGCCAACCTGACTCCCCGTTTGTCAGCCACTCGGAAGTTACCGCCCACAAGCCGGCCGGCAGGATCAACGTTAGTCCGTCCTGCCCAAGTAGCTTATGGAACGCCGCCCCATACGGCTGCCTAAGAATTACTTCCAGACGGTTAACGAGCATTAAATACAACGGGTACGTACATTTCAGTACGACAAATGTTCCACGTGGAACACTTTCCATTTTTGTTCGCTGCCTCGATCACACCCGCAACTCCACCACGGTAGCCCCCGCGCCGCCCTCGTTCTGAGGAGGCTCCGCCACAGCCGCTACATGGGGATGCTGCTCGAGCAGCCGCCGCAGCGCCTTGCGCAGGATGCCCATGCCGCTGCCATGCACCACGCGCACCCGCGTCAGGCCGGCCAGGAAGGCCCGGTCCACGAACTTCTCCACCTCGCGCGAAGCATCGTCAACCGTGCGCCCGATGACGTTGATCTCGCTGGGCACGTTCGCGCCCTCGTTCTCGAGCGAGACCGATATCCCGCGCGCGCGCGCCGCCTTCACTGGAGATTCCGCCGCGCGCGCCAGCACCTCGGCGATGTCGTCGCGCGCGATCCGCATCTTCATCGAGCCCACTTCGACCTCGAAGTGAGCGTCATCGAGCTTGCGCACAACCCGCGCGGGACGGCCCGTTGATTTCAGCTTCACGCTGTCGCCTTCGGAGACGTGCTTCACCAACTGCGGCTGCGCGTGCGGGTCATCACGATCGGCTCCGGTTGCGTGCGCCACCACGGTCGAGTCGAACTGCTCGCGGAATTCGCGGCGCAGCCTGGCGATGCGCCGCTCGGCATCTTTCGAGAGCTTCTGTGCCGCCGCCCGCTCCTGGATCGCGTTCACCGCCTCGCGCGCGTGATATTCGAAGTCGCGCAGCACGCTCTCAAGCTTCTTCTCCATTTCACGAACCTTGCCCTGCTGTTCCTTTCGGCCTTCCGCCGCCAGGCGCGCCTTCTCGCGTTCCAGTTCCTGCTCACGCGCCCTCAGACTCAGCCGCTGGTTTTCGGCCTCGCGCAGTTCTTCGTGAAGCTTGTCGAGGAACTGGCCGACGTCGCGGGCCTGCGTCCCAAGTCGCGAGCGCGCCGCCTCGATGATCGTCGGATTCAGGCCCAACCGCTTGGCGATATTGATTCCCGCCGATGCCCCCGGCACGCCGACCTTCAGCTCGTAGGTCGGCTGCAGCGTCTTCTCATCGAAACCCACGGCCGCGTTCACAACTCCCGGTGTGTTGGCCCCGTAGACCTTCAACGAAGTGTGGTGCGTCGAAATAATTGCCATGCAGCCGATGCGGCCGAAGTGCCCGGCAATGGCCACCGCCAGCGCCGCGCCTTCTTCGGGATCAGTGGCTGAGCCCAACTCATCGAGCAAGACCAGTGAGGCAGGAGTCGCCGTCCGCGAAATGAAGTCGATGTTGGTCACATGCGCCGAAAACGTAGAAAGGTTCTGCTCGATCGATTGGTAGTCGCCTATGTCGGCCAGCACCGCGTCGAAGACGGGGAGCTCTGCCCGATCGGCCGGCACTGGAATTCCCGACTGCGCCATCAGCGCGAGCAGGCCGACCGTCTTTAGAGTGACGGTTTTTCCGCCTGTGTTCGGGCCCGTGATCACGAGTTGGTGGCGGTTGTGTTCGAGGTCGATGCTCACTGGGACAACGCTCTTGTTCTTGAGTTTGAGATTGCGTTCCAGCAGCGGATGTCTTGCGTTGTGCAGAAGCAGGCGAGCTTCGCTCGCCATGGACGGGCGAGGGCGCCCGTCCCCACACAAACCTTGCCCGTCCCCACACGAAACTGCCACACAGCTGTAGTCCTCGGCGAAGCGTGCCTTGGCGAATTGCAACTCCAACTCGGCCAGCGTGCCGGTCGCGGTGAGAATCGCCTCGGCTTGACCGCCGATGCGTTGGGTCATCTCTAGCAGGATGCGATGAATCTCCGCCTGTTCTTCTTCGAGCAGGCGCACCAGTTCGTTGTTCTGTTCGATGGTCTCCAGCGGTTCTACAAATACGGTTTGCCCGCTGGAACTCGCGCCGTGGACTACGCCCTGCACGCGCCGCCTCTGCTCCATCTTCACAGGGATGACGAAGCGTTCGCCGCGGATGGTTACCAGTTCATCCTGCACCGCGCCGCCTTCCGCCAAACGGCGCAGGTAGCTGCGCAAGGATTCCTGAATCGTCCGCCTCTGCTTTTCAATCTCGCGGCGAGTTCGCGCGAGTTCCGGAGAAGCCCGGTCTTCCAGGGTTCCGTCCGGCTGAATTTTGTTGCGGAAGAATCGCAGGAATTCGGTGAAGTCGGCGATGCCGGAAGAGAGCGTCTCGACGGCGCGCCATTGCGACTTCAGGGTCGCCGGCGGCTGCAGTGCAATCTCACGCCACTCCGCGGCGCGGTCCACCACCAGCACAACATCGCGGATCTCGGCCGTTTCCAGCGCGGCCCCGGCAATGCGCGATTTCTCCACCAGGGTTCCGATCTCGATCAGACCGGAGAAATCAAACCGGCCTCCAGCGCGCCGAAATTCACGAATCTCAGTGACCAGTTCCTGTTGCTGCTCGATCCAATCCCTGTCGGTGGAGGGGGCGGTTTCCGCAATCCGCCGCTGGCCCAGCGGAGAGGAGGCATACCCGCGGAGCAATCCCCGGAGCGAATCGAACTCCAGCACCTGCGCTGACGTGTGAATCAGGCTCTGCGACCGCATCGCAGTTTATGTTACAGGAAGGACGTGAGCCTTGAAGGTGAAGAGAAGGGCGAGGTGGCGGGGCTCCTCTTAGTTGCGGCTGAGAGGGTCTCTCATTTCCGGATACAAAAGCCTCCACGGCAAAGTTCGCAAAGAACTGCCGCGAAGAGCGCAAAGGAAACTGGAAGCTATCAAGCTATCTCATAAATGGTAACTGGGAAAATGGGCCTCTTTGCGTCAGTTGACATTGAATTCCGGTTGGCCCGTCACACATTCCTAATACTCGGACCCACGCACGCTAGTTCTTCACCTTCTCTTTCTGCGCCGCATTCACCACCGGGCTCGCTTCCAGCGGCTTTCCACGGTCGACCAGCGCCATGTAATCCGCCGAATTGAACGGATACATGCGGGCCGACTCTTGCCCGGTCGTGCTCAGCTTGATATCCACGCGGCGATTGTTGGCCAGAACCACGGTCTGGATCTTCGCCAGAGCCTTCTTCCGCTCGTCCGCAGTCAAATTCGTATTCTGATCAAGCAGCTGCTTCACCTGGTCCTCTGTCAGGTTTTGTTCTTTGCCGTAGGCCTGGGTCTCAAGGTTGGCCTCCGGAACTCCCTGCTCGACCAGAAAACGTTTGGCGAGCTCGGCTCGTCTCTCCGAGAGCGCTTTGTTGTAGCTGGCAGGGCCGCGCATGTCGGCGTGGCCGCCGAGCACCAGATGAGCATTGGGCTCTGCTGTGAGATACGTCTTGAACGCATCTGCGAGCGTTTTCAAAGCGTCGCGCTCGCTGGGGAGCAAGGCTGCCTCTGTTTTCAGGTTGCGCGGCCGGTTGGTGGGGAAAAACACACTGCGCGACAGAGCCAGCTCCGGCTGTTCGATCGCACCGACAATGTGGAGCGCAGCTGTGCGCGTTTCTGTCCCCCCGCATCCGTTCGTCGCCGTGAGCGTGTACGTGACAGTTTCATCGACGGCACCCGGAGTGGTCTTCTTGGGAGTTATTTGCAGTGGGCGGTTGCCGTTGGCATCCACCGTTCCAAACTGATCAATAGACACAGTCGAAGCGTTGGACGCCGACCAACTCAACGCAGAGCTGTCGTCCTGCACGACCTTATCGCCAATACGGCGGTAATGAACTTCCGCGGGCGCGAGCTGAAGATTCGCCTGAATGGCGGTGTTGACGTTCACGGTCGCGCTGGATGTGGCTGTGCCGCCCGGACCGGTGGCGGTCAGATCGTACATCGTGTTTTGCTTGGGCTGAATGCTCTGGTCACCGCTGGCTGCAACCGGCCCCACGTTGCTGATCTGGACGCTCGGCGCGTCCGTAGATGTCCATTTGAGCTGTGAAGAGTCTCCGCAATTCAGTTGCGCGTTGCTAGCGGAAAGTTGCGCCGTGGGCTTGACTACGGCGACGGTGGCGCTGGCGGTACCTGCTGTAAATCGCGGGATGGCCCTCAGTTTCTCTCCGCGCGGCCAATCAACCGTCTTGCGAACGCCCTTCGGAATATCAATTACCACGCGCTTGTTAGCCGCAACATCCACCGCTCCAGACCGAACGTCTTTATCTCCACTCTGGACGGTGACTTGATAGGTGCCCGGAGGAACGACGAGTTCCTGCTTCCACAGCCAGTCGTGATTGAACTCGTCGCCGTGACCAACGAAGAAGCCGGGAGTTTTTCCGTTCAGCAGGATGGCGTCGCGGTCTGCGCCCTCAATCGTCATGGCGCCGAATGGCCCTGAAACCGTTCCAGAAACAGGCTGCAGGGTCACATCGAGATCGGTGGTTTTTCCGGCGGTGATCGTAATATTGCGGGTCTCTGGAGTGTATCCGTAATTCGCCAATTCTATCTTGTGGTCGCCGGCACTCAAGCTCAACGTGTGATGCTTGCTGGCTTCGCTGATGGCGCGTCCGTCTACCCACACGTATGCCTGCTTGGGAGTGACGTGGAAAGCGACTTTGCCGTCGCCGCTTTGTGCCACGCCCTGCGCTACCATAGCCAATGCAAGAGCGGAAACTGCCAACGGAACCAAAGGGAGCTGTAATCTCATAAAGAACTCCTTGCAGAAAGCCTCCGAGAGCAGACTGCACACAGGCTTTCGCGTAGTCTAGTCGCAAGAATTGTACGCCTAAGTACAGGCCAACACACGCAGTCCTGACTCTCGGCTACTCGGAAGCCATTGTCAGTTTGTGTTAGATCCCGTGGGTGTTGAAAAAGTCCCTCAACGGAACGGCTTTTCATCTGCGAGCATGCGTCGCTTGTTTTCTGTCTCCGTTCGACTAAGTGGTGGTCGGCAGAACCGGTGTTGTCGGCTGACTGAGGAAGCGCACCAGTCGCTTGATGTTCTGAGCTACCGCTGCCAGGAAGAACTGCTCGCGCACGAACCTGAGTCTCCGCAGACGCAAGCGCCGCAATCCGATCTGATTCTTCAGTTCTGCAAACAAGGCCTCTACTTTCTTTCTCTGCCGTTGTGCTTTGGCGAACTCTGGTGTGTTGACCAACTCCCGCGCACGTTGTCGGGCTGGTTCGTTCTGGTGGATGATAAGGCCCCGGAAGGCAGCACTGGTGCATTGTGGTCGGAGCGAGCAGGGGCCACACTTTTTGCGTGTCCCGATGTAGTTGAAGGCTCGATTGCGATAAACTCGGCCACCGTAGTTGAGGAACTGGCCGGCGGGGCAGATATAGCGATTGTTTTCCGGTTCGTACGTGAAACGCTCGGGGCCAAAGAATGGGCTCCTCTTGCGGTGGATACTGTCACGGGTCCGCATGTAGGGAGTGATGCTCCGATCGGCTAGCCATTGCAAGAACTCGCCGTTCCCGTAGGTCGTATCGGCAGCCACCGATTCTGGCTCTCGTCCTTGCCATTGCGCGAAACGAGTGAGCATGTCCTGCGCGGCTACCGTTTCCTGGCTCATCCGTGCTGCCGTCGCTTGCACTCCCACGATCACGCAACTGTGATTGTCGATCAGATAGTTGTCGTAGTACCCCAGTCGAGCCGGTGTCCCGCCTTTCGTGGCGTAAGTGGAATCGGGATCGGTTGTCGATACCTGATCTTGCTCGTGCACCGACTCTTCCACCGGATTCTGCTGTTCCAGTTCCACCAGAAACTGGCGCACCGTATGGTTGACCGTGGCCGCTTCCGCCAACTGCTCGCGTGGAATGCGACTCTCTTTCGCCGCATTCGCCTCCACGAAACTGCCATCGACCGACAGTTCCTTCCCTCGCACCAGCCCCACTTCCACGCACTGCTTCACGATCCGTTCGAATAGCCGCTCGAATAACTTCGATTCCTGAAATCTTCCGTGCCGGTTCTTGGAGAACGTAGAGTGGTGTGGAATCTCCTGATCGAAACCTAGACCGGTGAACCAGCGCCACGCCAGATGCATGCGCAGTTCCTCCACCAACTTCCGTTCGCTGGTGATGCCGTACAAATAGCCAATCAGAAGAATGCGCAGCAGCAACTCAGGATCGATCGATGGCCGACCCGTCTCACTGTAGCTGTCCTTCAGTTGCTGCCGGACGAACTCGAAGCTGATGTGTTTGTCGATCAGCCGCAACAGATGGGTTTCAGAAACTTGGTCTTCCAGACGGAAGTAGTAGAACAAAGCTTCGGAGCGGTCGTGTTGCCCCATCATAATCAGCAGGCCTCCGACGATCAGAATCAAACAGAGCATGTGCGATTGCTTTCTTCTAACATGCTTCTGCTGAATTTCATCCTGCTAATCGACGTGACTTTTTCAACACCCACTCCCGATAGCGCTCATTGACCCGCTATTTCTTAGACGGGTTCTACTCTTTGTGAGAGGGGTGCAGGCCTCAGGCTCTTGCAGACGCCGCTGTCTGTGCGGCGGCTTCGGCCGCTACCGGAAACCGCAGCACGAACAGCGCTCCGCCATCGGGTTTGTTCTGGCAGGTAATTTGTCCACCATGGTCCTGAATCACGCCGTACACCACGCTCAGGCCCAGGCCCGTGCCCTTTCCGATCGGCTTGGTGGTGTAGAAAGGGTCGAAGACGCGTTGTGGCTCGCGGATGCCGGGTCCGTTGTCGGCAAATTCCACCACGGCGTCCTGACCTTGCCGCATGGCGGTAATCCGCAGCGAACCGCCCCCCGCCTCCGCCAGTGCGTCCATGGCATTTTCAATAATTTCTATGAAGGTCTGAAAAACCTGATTGGGATTGCAGCGCACGCGTGGAAAGCCCGGTTCGACAGAGATTTCTACGCGGATGCGGCTGGCATGGTGTTGTGTCTCAAGCATCTGTGCGCTGCGATGCAAGAGCATGCTAAGGTCCACCAGCGCCTTTTCGCCCGGCGACTGACGCGCAAAGCTGAGCAAGTCCGAAACCAGATCCTGCGTCCGACGCGCCTGGTTCACGATCTTCCGCACCAACGCACCCTGTTCCTCGGTTAACCGGTGTTTGGCCCACAATTGTTCCGAGTAACCCATGACGGACGCAAGCGGATGGTTGATTTCATGGGCGGCGCCCGCCACCAACTGTCCCAGGGACGCGAGCTTCTCCTTCTGTACCAGATGGCTTTGCAGGCGCTGCTGGGTCTCATACCCACGCCGCGATTCCTGCAGAAGCCCGATTAACTTCTGGTCCTGAATGTATTGCCGCAAGAAGACGAATGCACCCAGCACAAACATGGCAGACAGCACGGTGAAGATCCGAAACATGCGCGAAGGCGCCGGTGATCTGTCCATCAGGAATGCCCACAACCCCATCATGGGCAGGGAAAGGATGGCCAGCATCGCCAGTTTCGGTATGAGGCTTCGCCATCTCCAGCCGGCGTGGCACGCCTCGCTCTTGAGGCTCCAATCCCGCGAAGTCAGGGCGGTTGCGCCCATCCAGAGGATGGCGGCAATCAGCGGAACGTCGTACAGACTGCCCGAATAGTACGTCTTCCGAAGCATCGCCCGGCTCAATAGCTCAGAGCCGGTACCGTACAAAACGTCGGCGGCGAGAAGATTGAGATACACCCGCTTCCAGCCTGCTGAGCTTGTCCATGCCGCGAACGCCAGCAGGACCAGGAGCACAACGCTTTCCAGATCGTAGAGCAGGTCGTAATCCCGGTTGTATGCATCTACGTTCAGGACCACGTACTGGTGCGGGAAGACGATGAAGCCATAAAGGAAGACCCACCACCCGAGCAGCATGAGGAAGTGCAGCGCGCTCAATTGATGGCGCGACTCGGCTCGCAGTTGGTCAGGACGCCACGCCGTGGCCGCAATCATGGGAACGAGGTGGAAGAACAGAATCATGTCCGCGAAGTATGGCGAAGGCATGACGAGGTGATGGACATCCAGATAGATCCAAGGCACCTGGTTGGCCGCCCAAAGGAAGAACCCGAAGCCCATCAGGAGCCAGAACATGCGTTCCACGCTGGATCGGGTGGCGGCATTGGCGAACATAAAGGCCGAGACCGCCAGCATCACGAGCAGGAAGAAAGAATCCGCGCCTATTGCCAGCGCGAAGCTTTGCTGCACGGTGAGCGACACGACCGCATAGACCAGGGTGATCCCGGCCGCGGCGACGAACCAGCGGTGGCGTCGGAGCAGACTCATCCGCCTTGATTTTATGAGAGCGCCGTGGGATTCCGAGAGTACCCCAGAGGCCTGAACGTTACTTTCGTTACCATCCATTTCTCAGCGGCTCTGGGATGTTCTAGAATCATTTGAGGTCAAGGATCTTCGAGAGCACCCGCTCTCTGACCGTGAGCCCACATGGCATTCCCAGTCACCCGCCTCCGCCGCCTTCGCCGCACCGGAGAACTTCGCAACCTGGTGCGCGAAACTCGCCTCACTCCCGATTCGTTCGTTTATCCCATGTTCGTGTGTCCCGGGGAAGGCGTGCGGAAAGAAGTGCGCTCCATGCCGGGGGTATTCAACCTGTCGGTGGATGAGGCTGTCAAAGAGGCTCGGGACGCCTTCTCTCTGGGAGTGCCGTCGGTAATCCTCTTCGGCCTGCCGGATAAGAAAGATGAAGTGGCTACCGGCGCATGGGAAGAAGACGGCATCGTGCAGCAGGCCACCCGCGCCCTGAAGCGGGAAGTCCCGGGCCTGATCGTGATGGGAGATGTCTGCCTCTGCGAGTACATGTCGCATGGACATTGCGGAATTGTGAAGGCAGCGCCACAGTCTCTGGGCGCGGCTGCCAGAGATGCAATGAATACCGCACGCGTGGTCGCGGTGCGGAGCCGCCAGGAGAAAGAAAAAGCGATTGAGGCAATGGCATCCGCGGTCGCTGCCGGAGCGGCTAAAGCCGCGGCTCAAGCCAACTATGAAATACTCAACGACCCTACCCTCGAACTTCTGGCGCGGACCTCGGTGTCGCTTACCAAGGCAGGTATCGATATCATCGCGCCCTCTGACATGATGGACGGCCGCGTCGGTGCGATCCGCAAGGCCCTCGATGACGCGGGCTACATCAACACGCCGATTCTCTCCTACGCCGCCAAGTTCGCTTCCGGCTTCTACGGACCGTTCCGCGAGGCGGCAGACTCTGCGCCGCAATTCGGCGACCGGCGGTCGTATCAGATGGATGGAGCGAACCTGCGCGAGGCCATGCGCGAAATCGAAGCCGACATTGAAGAAGGCGCGGACATGATCATGGTCAAGCCAGCCATGCCGTATCTTGATGTGATCGCCGCCGCACGCCGGCGATTTGACTTGCCCCTGGCTGCGTATCAAGTGTCGGGCGAGTACGCCATGATCGAAGCGGCCGCCCGCAATAACTGGATCGAGCGCGACCGCGTGATGATGGAGTCGCTGGTGTCCATCCGGCGCGCCGGGGCCAGCATGATTCTGACCTACTACGCGAAAGATGCGGCTAAGTTGCTGGCGTAGGGGTTGTATGCGGGGCGGGCATGTGTGGGGCGGGCACTCTTGCCCGCCGCTTTTGACGTTTGCGTTCGCAACTGTGCCCGAGCCTCATTCTGCGGCATTCCTCGAATAGAAACCGTCGAATAGAAACTGGTCCCGTTGCGCGGGCAAGAGCCGCGGGCGAGGGCGCCCGCGCCACACTGGCGGCTACGCGCTCTGGCCCTGGAACTTCACTTCGAGCTCGCGGCGATCTTCTTCAGACACCTTGAACATGGAGCGAGGCTTCAGGCTCATGAAGCTGGCCACGAACACCTCGGGGATCTGGCCGATGCGGGTGTTGTAGGTATTGACGTCGTCGTTGAAGAATTCGCGGCGGTCGGCGATGCGTTCCTCGAGTTCGCTGATGCGATTTTGCAACTTGAGGAAGTTCTCGTTGGCCTTGAGTTGCGGGTAATTCTCCGCGACGGCAAACAGGCCCCGCAGCGCGCCGGTCAACATGAGGTCGGCCGTCGCCTTCTGCTTAATGCTGGCGGCGCTCACGGATGCCGTCCGCGCCTGCGTCACAGCCAGCAGCGTCTGCTGCTCGTGTTGCATGTAGCCCTTGACCGTCTCCACGAGATTCGGGACTTCATCGTGGCGCTGCTTGAGCAACACATCGATGTTCGCCCAGGCGCGGTCGTTCTCATTGCGCAGTCGAACCAGTTCGTTGTACAGGATGACGGTGTAGATCAGCACTCCGGCCACGAACAGAAAGAACACCGCACCGGCGATGACGCTGCTCCCCATGGCTCATGCCTCCCCATCACGATCGACCAAGTGCTAGAACAAATGAAAGTGCACCAGCAAGCCCGCCAGGCAAGCAAGGGCGAGTGCGGCTCCGCCCAGAATCATAAGGCCGGCGCGCTTGCGCAGGCCATGCTGTAACTCGATATCGGTTTTCGCCGAGATCAGGAAGGTCGGCTCGTTATGACCTTTGGCGATCATCGCACGATCGCCGGCGGTAGCGGCGGAATTTTCGACACAGGTTCCATCGATGAGATATTCCTGTCCGGGCACAACCAGATACTCGCGGAGACGAAAGCGTCCGTTCGCCGTGCCTTCGACCGGCACCTTAAAAGGAAGTTGCCCGCTCTGTGCCATGGATTCCATCAGCTGCAAATGCTGCAGGAACATCTGCCGTCGCTGCTCCTTCTCGGCATCGGGTAGCGGACCGGAGGCGTTGGCCAACTTCGCCAACAGGCCAACCGGCGGTGTTCCTCCCTTCAAGACTTCTGGAACAGCCGCGAAAAGATCTCGAAAGGCCTGTTGCTTCTGCTGGAGCTGAGGATTGTCGGCGGCGCCCGCCTTCTCCAGTCTCTTGTCGATGAACTGGCCGATCCTATCGGTCATGCTGTGGGTTTGCGCATAGTGGACGTACTTAAGCAGGTCTCTGTCGCTGATCGCTCCGGCGTTGCCCGTCGCGGCGTTTTGACCTGAATCCACCACGCGCGTGGCGACCGGCGGCAGATCATACTCGGCGGCGTGAGCATCCACCAGAACTTTGCCCGTGGAATCTGCGAGATAAAAGCGAAAGCCGTCGAAATCGGTACACACGGTCTGCCAGGAATGGGATTTGCCGGAACTCTTCCATTGGTCGATCTCGACCCTATAGAAACAACACGAGGTGCGAGTAATCGGGCTAGAGAGGATCTTTTCACTCTGCGCCTGGCCACGAATGTGCACGAAACCCATGGGAACGCTGCGGATGGGAATGCGGGGAGTGTCCTCGATGACTTTGTATTCGCGCATGACTCGGAATCCTTTGAAAAAAGTCCAGAGTCCGGCTGCGACGCCGAGGAGAAGACCAGCAGTGGGACCGGAGTTTCCGCGCATACAAATTGCAGGTTCGGAAAATCCTACTGGAAGAAACCGTCGAAACGCAATCAGAAAGGCTCCGGGCCGCTGGCCATTCTAACCAGCGGGCCGGTTTTGGCTTCGCGGGACTGCTGAGGCGGATTGATCGCAACCGCGAGAAGCTTATGGCTTCTTCGGGGTCAAACCGCAGGACTGCTTGACCAACTGGAGGTCGAGGCCGGCAGGAGAAAACTCCGCGATCTGGGGGCCGCTTCTGGTTCTGGCCTCAACGTTGAAAATCTGCGCGCCGATCATGCCGCGAACCGTGCCTTTGTCCATGGAGAGGAAGTGCCCGCGTACCCAGTTCCAGCCCTTATGGTCGTGATGGTCGTCGATGCGGACCTCGACTTCCATTTTGGGCTGTCCCCAGAAGCCGGGATAATCGGGTCCTCCGAGCCGGACGCCGGGATTGAAGTCGGCCAGAGTCAGTTTGCCGTCGCTGCAGAAAAGCTGCACTCGTGGCTTGTAGTTTGGGTCTTCGCGAAAGTAATTGTTAGCCACGAGCAGGAAACGGTCCTTTTTTGCGCCAGTCATTTTGTCTACGGCGTGAAATACCAGCCAGTTACCGCCGGCGCTGACGCCGTCGCTCTCATCCTGGTATGGACTCATCTTGCCGCTCTGAGCGTAGAGCAATGCCGCGGCGCAAATCATGATCGCGGATGCGAGCAGCAGCCTCGCAACCACGGTTGAACGACGTTGTGTGGCGAAGTCCAATGCGTTCAAGGTTTCCTCCAGAAGATATCTCTCCATAAATTGAACACGGGAAGGCGTCCGAAGTTGCATGGAGTTCTAACGGGTGTCGATTTTGAGATCAATATAGACTTGGGACCGGTCGTCGAACTGACTGACCGATTTGGAGTCGCTCTTATGTCCGTTATATTGCGCGTAGACCTCGTAGTCGATCCCGGTGGTGAGCGCGGGAAAACGATAGGTGCCATCCGGCCCAACGATATAAGTCTTGACCCCGCCGGTACGGGTATTAGTCAGATAAACCACGGCGTTGGACAATGGGTTGTCTTGGCGGTCCAGAACCTTGCCGAAGAGCAACCGGCCAACGGTCTTCTCTTTCTTGTCAGGTGAGGCATGGGCTATAGGGCCCAAGGCAAGCACCAGAGCGCAAACCGCAGCCAGTTCCAGAGAAAAACGTCGTCGAGAATTCATCTGAATCAATTGTCTCACGGCGATACGGCGGCTGGGTCTACTTCGTTAGATGCAAGCCAATGTCGACGCGCTCGTCGCCGGCGACGTGAACGGTCACGTCTTGCCCTGCGTACAAGATGGTTCCGTCGGCCGTCTTGAAATCTTTGAGGTCGGCCCAGACCACGTAATCGGCCTTGCCCGCAGGAAGACGCTGGGCGAACTCACCCTGATGGTCCGACAAGAGTTCCCACTTGGCTTTCTTGTCCTGGACGCGCCGGATCTTCACCTTCACACCGTAGACGGGGCGATCGTCGGGTGACCAGACAGTTCCAAAGATCAGTGCGTAAGGTTGACCCGGTTTAGGTTGCTTCTGGGCGTGGGCGACGCCTACCACCAGGCTGGAGAGGAGGAGCGTGGTGAGCAGGTAGGAAGCAAATGCCAGCTTTCCGGAAAACGCAAAGCCTCTAGGAAAAATCACCGTCTTCGCTTTCCTCCTCGGCTTCCTCCTCCTCTTCGTCGTATCCAGCTTCCAGGGCTTTCAGTTCGAGGGGGTTGGTGGTCACGACCTCGAAGTCGGTGCCGCACTCGGGGCAGGAGACGACTTCGCCTTCGTCGACCTCATCTTCCTCGAAGTCGAGATTGGTCTCGCATTCCGGACACAGAACCATAAAGTCTCCCCCTCGTATTAGAGCCTCCTGATAATATTTAGATTCTCTTCCTCTGGAGGTCAAGGGCTGGGGCCTGGCGAGGCAGATTTTTTTGTGTCGCGGCGAGCTCTCTCGGTCGGCAAGTGGCGTTTCCGAATCCATCAATTCTATGCGTGAGTTTAAGACATTAGCGTTCCTTGTAGTGGTCATTTTGGCCCTCAGGCTGAACGGTGCGGCACAGGGTGAACGAAACGTTGAGCCGGAGAAGGCGCCAGCCGATTCGCGAATTGCGGCTGCCTTGCGGCAGGTTTCGGCGCAGCGCATTCAGCAGAACATCGAGAAGTTGGTCAGCTTTGGGACCCGGGGGACGCTTTCTGCGCAGGATTCGGCTTCGATTGCGGCAGGCCGCGGCATTGGAGCGGCACGAGAATGGATCAAGGCGGAGTTTGAGCGCTATTCGAAAGATTGCGGCGGCTGCCTGGAGGTAAAGACCGACAATTTTACTGAGCAACCGTCGGAGCGTATTCCGAAGCCGACGGAAATCACCAATGTTTATGCGGTGTTGAAGGGCGCCGACGCGGAGAACGCCAAGCGGATTGTGCTGGTGACCGGGCACTACGATTCGCGCAACAGCGACGTCCTCGACGTTGCTGGAGATGCTCCGGGCGCGAATGACGATGGCAGCGGCACCGCAGTCAGCCTGGAATGCGCGCGAGTGCTGAGCAAGATGAAGTTCTCGGCGACGATTATTTTTCTGACCGTCGCTGGCGAAGAGCAAGGACTGAATGGCAGCCGTCACTTCGCCAAGATGGCGAAGGAGCAAGGCTGGAATCTCGAGGCCGTGCTTAACAACGACATCGTGGGCGGAGATAAAAGCCAGGAGCAGGACCATTCGGTGGTGCGCGTCTTTTCTGAGGGCTTGCCGAATGCGGCGACAGAGCAGGACATCAAGCGCGTTCGCAGCCTGGGCGGAGAAAACGACTCCGGGTCGAGGCAACTGGCGCGGTATGTGGCCGATGTTGCCCGGACGTATGACGCGGGCGTCAATCCCACGCTGGTGTTCCGCTTGGACCGTTTCTTGCGCGGAGGAGATCACTACTCGTTCAACGAGCAAGGTTTTCCGGCGGTGCGCTTCACCGAGTTTCGCGAAGACTTCCACCATCAACATCAGAATGTGCGCACCGAAAACGGCATCGAGTATGGCGACCTGCCAAAGTTTGTCGACTATGACTATGTGGCGCGCGTGGCGCGGTTGAATGCGGCAACGTTGGCATCTTTGGCATCGGCGCCGGCGCCTCCGGCGAACGTTCGCCTCCTGACGAAGAATCTCGAGAACGATTCAACCCTCACCTGGGAGCCTTCTCCCGGCGGACTCGCGACGGAGTATGAAGTCTTATGGCGCGCCACGACCAGCCCGGATTGGGAGCACGCGCAGAAAATCGTGAACGCCACCCGTGCCACGCTGAAGCTTTCGAAGGATAATGTCATCTTCGCGGTGAGGGCGGTTGACAAGGACGGGCACCGAAGCTTGCCGGTTGTGCCCTTGCCGGGGCGCTAACCCGGCAGTCACCGCAACCTGATAAGATGAATTGCGATGTATTGTGAACGTTAGTTGCGTTTTTTCTACTGACAACTAGCCTTCAGCTGACTCCATGTATCGCGGACGCTCCATGACGTTGAGCTTTCCCCCGTTCACGCGCTGGGTGAAGCGGCTCATCATTATTTGTGCTGCTGTCTTTTTTGTTCAACGAGTCATTTTAGGGTTCATCTCTCACGACCTTGAAAACGCAATCAATTTGTATTTTGGCCTGGTTCCAACGCTGGTGCTGCACTACGGATTCGTGTGGCAGTTGATCACCTACTCCTTCTTGCACGCGAATCTGAGCCACATCCTGGTGAATATGCTGACGCTATGGATGTTCGGATCGCAGGAGGAACAGGACTGGGGTTCTCGGAAATTTTTGGAGTTTTATTTCTTCTGTGTGGTTGGCGCCGCACTGGTCTCGATTGCTCTTTCCTACCTGCCCCTCGCGGGCGCCTCTCCGAAAGCTCAAATTATCGGAGCGTCTGGTGGCATCTACGGGTTGTTGATTGCTTTTGGAATGCTGTATGGCGATCGCGAGATTTTCCTGTTCCCATTCCCTTTCTCAATCAAAGCAAAATACCTTGTGGCGATCATTATCTTCGTAGTCGTGGTCTTGACCTTTCAGCCTTCACAGAGCGGAGTCGCCAACTCCGCTCACCTCGGCGGGTTGCTGTTTGGCTTTCTCTATATCAAGTTCGTCCCAGCCCGGGGCCTGATGTTTGGCGCCTCTGAGCGTTACTTCAGCCTTCGGAACGACTATTACCGCTGGAAGCGGCGGCGGGCGGCAAAAAAGTTTGAGGTCTACATGCGAGCCCATGACCGCAAGGTGGAGTTCGACGAACACGGCAACTACATCCCGCCAGAGGATGATGTACGCAAGGGCAACGGCGGGTCGAAGTCGGGATGGGTGAATTAGAAGCTTGTCATCCTGACGCGAGGCGAGGAGCCTGCCCTGAGCTTGTCGAAGGGATCTATGCAATTTGCATGCGCCGGCAAAATGCATAGGTTCTCCGCTACGCATCGGAATGACAGGCCCTGTGGGCCTGAATCAACCTTTAGAGAAGAAGCGTTCGAATTCCGACAGGATTTCGCGTGGCAGACCGTCACCCTTCGCTTTCCCTTTAAATCCTAAATCGTGACCGGCGCCTTCCACCGTGAGCAACTTTGTGTTTGCGTTGATGAGCTTCAGAGCTTGCTCAATCTCGGCAATCGAAGCAAAAGGATCGCGTGTGCCTTGCACGAACAGGCTCGCGACCCGAAGGTTCGGAAAATGCTGAGTGCGCGGCTGCTGCGGCTTGCGTGGAGGATGCAGAGGATACGAGAGCAACAGCAGGCCCGCGCCCAACTCTGGCTCCTCGGCGCAAAGCATGCTCGACTGTCTGCCTCCGTACGAATGCCCAGCGAGAAATGCGCGCCCGGAAATTATTTTCTTCATCGCGGCGACGGCACTCTTCACGCCAGCCCGGTCGCGGGCAGCGTCACCCGGTCCCGGCGGGCCGAAGGAACGGAATTGCCGATAAGGAAGATCGTAACGCAGCACCGTAAAACCCACGCCAGCAAAGGCTTCTGCGAGAGCGATCAGGAACGGGGCCGCGGCGTTCGATCCCGCACCATGGGTGAGAACAAGGCCATCGCCGTTGGCCGTCTCTGGCAAGTGGAGAAAACCTCGGACACGGGGCTCGACCGCATCATCGGTGAACGCATGAAAGGAACTGGAAGCCATGCGATCAATTCGCCTTGTCTAAAGGCACGTTTTCAAGTCGCTCGTAAACTTTCAAGATATGAATCTCATTCCCCAACTTCGCCCAGCATCGTTGTACTTCCGGATCCTCCTGCGCGGAACGCCGTGACTCTTCAGATTTCCAGTAACGCAGAAGGACGTAGTGAGATTCATTGTCGCGGTAAAGAACGTCGCGGCTATAACCCTTAGCGGAGAGAATGGCGATCAGTTCGCGCAACGTTGCGAGCGACGCAGCTTCCATGTCGGGAAAAGGTTCCCAGATCGCAACTGCCAGAATTTCCTGTGGCATACGGGGCGATTATAGCTTTTTGACGTGAGCGGCGCGATGCCGCCGCTGGTGGTGGGATGCGGCGTCCGCTTCCGCTGCGCTCACCTGGTGCAGGCGCATCAGGTTGGTGGAGCCAGCGGTCTGGCGCGTCCCCGCAACTACCCCGAGAACATCTCCAATTTTCAGGCAACCCCGGCGAAGGAGTTCCCGCTCAGCCAGGCTCACCATCTGTTCGGCGGAGCGCGCCTGGCGGCAGGGCACGGGATGCACTCCCCAAAAAAGATTCGCGCGTTGAGCTACCGCTGGGATGTGGGTAAAGGCGTAGATCGCGGCTTTCGGGCGGTATTTGGAAATCATGCGCGCGGTATTTCCAGTCTCGGTGAACACGGCGATGGCGCCCATGGGCAGGTCTTCCGCGGCGTGGGCAATGGACTCGCAAATGGCTTCGGCTACCGAAATTGCATGATGCTCACGACGGCGGCGCAACTGAATGAAGTCGACCATGTTGCCTTCTGCCTCAACCACGATGCGGCTCATGATGGACACGGCCTCGCGTGGATAACGCCCGGTCGCGGTTTCGGCGGAGAGCATGACGGCATCGGTCCCGTCGAACACGGCATTCGCAACGTCGCTGGCTTCGGCGCGCGTTGGACGCGGGTTCTCAATCATGGATTCGAGCATTTGCGTAGCTGTGATCACCGGCTTACGCCAAGCAGCGGCGCGACGAATCACGTGCTTCTGAATGACGGGAACTTTTTCGGGCGCGACCTCCACGCCCAAATCGCCGCGGGCCACCATGACTCCGTCGCTCGCTTCGAGGATTTCTTCCAGATGGTCAATGGCCTGCGGCTTTTCCAACTTCGTGATGACCGGAATGTCGCTGCCATGGCGGGCAAGGATCTGCTTGACCGTATGCACGTCTGACGCCGAGCGCACGAATGAGATGGCCACCATGTCGACGCCATGCTTGAGCCCGAACTCCAGGTCTTTGCGGTCTTTCGCGGTCAGCGCGGGAATGGAGAGCGCAACACCGGGCAGGTTAATTCCCTTGTGTTCTCCGAGCATTCCGCCGTTCAGAACATCGCAGACCACGTCTTTGCCGCGCAGAGATCGCACGCGCAATTCGATCAGCCCGTCAGAGAGCAGGATGCGAGTGCTAGGTGCTACTTCTTTGGCGAGGTCGGGGAAGGTGGTGGAAATCCGCGTCGGCGTGCCCGCGATGTCGCGGGGTGTTATGAAAACGACAGAGCCAGTCTTCAGCAACACGGGCTCGTGCCGCTCCAGGCGCCCGGTTCGGATTTTGGGGCCTTGCAGATCCTGCATGATGCAGCCGGGGCGTCCCTCGCGCTGCGCGGCGCGGCGCAGGCGTTCGATGTGGCGGGCGTGATCCTCGTGAGAGCCGTGGGAGAAATTCAACCGCGCAACGTCCATGCCCATGCGCATCAAGTCGCGCATCGCGGCTTCAGAATGGCAGGAAGGCCCGATGGTGCAGATAATTTTCGCGCGGCGGCGTTGCGCTGAGGAGTGCGCCGGTTCCTTGCCGGGATAATCTTCTCCGACGACCTGTTGCCTGTTAGCCTTCAACATTTCCTCGCTCAAGAATTACAGAATGATGTGGGAGTACTTCGCCGTGGGAGAGGATTTGGAATTCGGCTCCATCTTGGTCATCGCTCTGTCGCTTTTGCACCATTAATCGCGGTCAGCTCTTTCCCCAACATGGTGCGCGGGAACAGCATGGCGTTGAACTCCCCGCCCACCAGGACAACCAGCGAAATAAAATACATCCACACCAGCAGAGCGATGGCCACCCCGAGCGAGCCGTAAATGATGCTGTAATCGGCATAATGCTGTAAGTACCAGCCAAACAGCATAGTCACGGAGAACCACATCGCGGTAGCGAGCGTAGCCCCGGGAATCACACTGTGCCAGGGCTGGGTGCGCGGGACGGCGTTGTGGTAGATCAGCGCAATCACGGCGATGCTGGTGAGGATGGCGATCATCCACCGGATGACGGTCCACATCAGCACGACGTACCAGCTGAATTCGTGGGCGATGTAGAACAGGATCTGCGTTTCGATCTTGTTGCCGAAGGCGACCAGGAGAGTGGCAAAGGTCATGGGCAGGCCGGCAAGAATCACCAGGGAGAAGGCGATCAGGCGCTCTTTCACCAGCCCCCAGGTTTTAGGAAGCTCGTAACAGCGGCGGAAACCCTCCATCCAGGAAATCATCACGCCAGAGGCAGTCCACAGCGTCAACAGCGAGGTTGTAACCAGCAAGCCAAGCGGGCGATTGCCGCCGCCCCGCAGATAATTCATTGCGGCCCCGCTGCCCGCCGGGAGAATCCGTGACAACGCGTTAGAGATTTCGCGGAGATAAGGCGCGCCCTTGCGCGATGTGGCCAGCAACGATCCAACTACCAGCAATGCGGGAAAAAACGTAAGGATGGAGGAGTAGGCGGAAGCCTTGGCAATGGCAAACGAGTCGTGCTGAAAGGCACGCCAGAAGGCCAATCGAAGAAGGCGGAGAAAGCGCAACATGCGTTGCCCTAGAGTAGGGCCAGTCGCCACGGAACGTAAAGAAGGAAGTTCACCAGGTTCCGGGGTCGGCATGCGCTGGGGGGTTGCGTGCATCGACATTTAAAAGCGGAAAACGGGCTCGGGGGCGAATAACTCGCCCCCGAGGTTCGTTGTTGCTATGCCTACTCCGCAGCCAGTTCTTCGGTCTCGCCCTCGTGGCGCATCATTTCGAGAGCGCGTTCGGCTTCCTCGTACGCCGCCGAGACCTCTGCCTGTACCTTGGCGGCGGCCTCTTCCATTTCTGGCGAGAGCCGCACGTTGCGGTAATACTCCATGCCGGTTCCGGCAGGGATCAGGCGTCCGACGATGACGTTCTCCTTGAGGCCGCGCAGGTGATCGACCGCTCCCTGGATGGAAGCTTCGGTGAGCACGCGCGTAGTCTCCTGGAACGACGCCGCCGAAATGAACGAATCGGTCGAGAGCGAAGCCTTCGTGATTCCCAGCAGCAGCGGTCGGCCGGTAGCCGGTTTGCCGCCCTGCGCAATCACGCGCTCGTTCTCTTCGCGGAAGCGGAACTTGTCGAGTTGCTGCTCGAGCAAGAACTGCGTGTCGCCGACGTCCTCGACCTTCACCCAGCGCATCATCTGGCGGACAATCACTTCGATGTGTTTGTCGCTGATGTTGACGCCCTGCAGCCGGTAAACTTCCTGGATTTCGTTCACCAGGTAAGACTGCAGCTCTTTTTCGCCGAGCACGGCCAGGATGTCGTGCGGGTTGAGCGGGCCGTCCATGAGCGGTTCGCCCGCCTTGACGCGCTCGCCTTCCTGCACGTTGATGTGAACGCCCTTCGGAACCGAGTATTCTTTTTCGGTGCCGTTATCGGCGACCACATAGATTTTGCGCTGTCCCTTCGAGACTTCGCCGAACTTGACTGTGCCATCGATTTCGCTGATGACCGCCGTCTCATGCGGCTTGCGGGCTTCGAAGAGTTCGACCACGCGCGGCAGACCACCGGTGATGTCCTTCGTCTTGGTGGTTTCGCGCGGGATCTTCGCCAGCACATCGCCAGGCGAAACCGTGTCGCCGTCTGCGACCATCAGGTGAGCGCGGGATGGCATCAGGTAACGCTTGCTGCTCTTGCCTTTGACCACAATCGCGGGCTGGCGCTTCTCGTCGGGAGAATCGCCGACCACGTGACGCGACAGGCCGGTGACTTCGTCCACTTCTTCGTGGAGTGTGACGCCTTCCTGCAAGTCCTTGAACTGTGCAGTCCCGCCGATTTCCGTCAGGATGGCGAAGGTGTAAGGATCCCACTCGACCATAACCTGGCCCAGCGTGACCGGATCTCCATCGTTGACCTTGAGCTTCGCGCCGTACACGACCGAGTAGCGTTCGCGCTCGCGGTTCTTTTCGTCGACCACCGCGATCGATCCCTGACGGTTCATCACCACCAGATCGCCAGACTTCGCCTTGACCGTCTGCAATCCGATGAAGCGCACCGTGCCGTTGTTCTTGGCATCGAGACGCGACTGCTCGGAGACTCGCGACGCCGTACCGCCGATGTGGAAGGTACGCATGGTGAGCTGAGTTCCAGGCTCTCCGATGGACTGCGCCGCGATGACGCCGGTCGCTTCGCCCAGTTCGACGAGGCGTCCGGAAGCCAGGTTTCGCCCGTAACACATGACGCAAACCCCGCGCTTCGATTCGCAAGTCAGCACCGAACGGATTTTCACCCGCTCGATGCCGGCAGCCTGAATCGCTCCGGCGAGATCTTCAGTAATTTCCTGGTTGATCTCGACGATGACGTTGCCGTCGTAGTCCTTGATCTTCTCGAGCGAAACGCGGCCGACGATGCGGTCGCGCAACGGCTCGATAATCTCTCCGGCTTCCACAATGCCTTGCACGTAGATGCCGTCGACCGTGCCGCAGTCGTACTCGCTGATGATGACGTCCTGCGCCACGTCGACGAGACGACGAGTCAGATAGCCGGAATCAGCGGTCTTGAGCGCCGTATCGGCCAAGCCTTTACGCGCGCCGTGAGTCGAGACGAAGTATTCCAGCACTGTCAACCCTTCGCGGAAATTGGCCGTGATGGGCGACTCGATGATTTCGCCGGAAGGCTTGGCCATCAATCCACGCATGCCGGAGAGCTGACGGATCTGCTGTTTCGATCCGCGGGCGCCGGAGTCGGCCATGACGTAAATCGGATTGAGTTCGCCTTCCTTGTCGCGCCGCTGCATCTCGCCGAACATCTCGTCGGCCACTTTCTCTGTGATCGCCGACCAGATTTCAATGACCTTGTTGTAGCGCTCACCGTTCGTGATGGCGCCGTCCAGATACTGCTGCTGAACGTTGACCACCTGCTTCTCGGCGTCTTTCACCAGGACTTTCTTGTTGTCCGGGATGACCATGTCGTCGATGCCGATGGACAGGCCCGCCCGCGTGGCAAAGCGGAAGCCCAGGTCTTTGACTTCGTCGAGCATCTTGACTGTGGTCTCAAGCCCGAACCGCAGGTAGCCGTAGTTGACCAGCGCGCCAATCCCTTTCTTCTTGAGCAGGCCGTTGATGTAAGGCATGCGATCGCTGCTGCCCGGGATGCTCTTGGGCAGGTGATCGTTCAAGATCGCGCGGCCAACCGTCGTGTTGATGAAGGCGCGGTCCACCTGAACCGGCTCGGTGTGAATGATGTCCTGATCGTCGTAAGCCGTAGTCAGGTCGATCAACTCACCCGAGTAGCGCAGGCGGATCGGCGAAAGCGTTTCCACTTCGCCCGCGTCGAGCGCCATCAGCACTTCTTCAATGTTGGCAAAGGCGCGGCCTTCACCCTTGGCGCCGGGCTTGCCCTTCGTCAGATAGTAAAGTCCCAGAACCATGTCCTGCGTAGGCACGGTAATGGGCTGTCCTGATGCCGGCGAAAGAATGTTGTGCGACGCCAGCATCAGCACGCTGGCCTCGACCTGCGCTTCCGGAGACAGCGGGATGTGAACCGCCATCTGGTCGCCGTCGAAGTCGGCATTGAACGCCGTGCAGACCAGCGGGTGAATTTTGATGGCCTTGCCTTCCACCAGCACCGGCTCAAAAGCCTGAATACCCAGGCGGTGCAGCGTGGGAGCGCGGTTCAGCAGGACCGGGTGATCCTTGATGACTTCTTCAAGGATGTCCCAAACGATCGGTTCCTGCTGCTCGACCATTTCCTTCGCTTGCTTGATGGTGGTGACGTTGCCCGTCTGCTCCAGCCGGTGATAGATGAATGGCTTGAACAGTTCGAGCGCCATCTTCTTCGGCAGACCGCACTGGTGCAGCTTGAGTTCGGGACCGACCACGATCACGGAACGGCCGGAGTAGTCGACGCGCTTGCCCAGCAGGTTCTGGCGGAAGCGTCCCTGCTTGCCCTTCAGCGTGTCGGAGAGCGACTTCAGCGGACGGTTGTTGGCGCCACGCAGCACGCGGCCCCGGCGTCCGTTGTCAAACAGCGCGTCCACCGCCTCTTGCAGCATGCGCTTTTCGTTGCGCACGATCACTTCCGGCGCGTGCAGGTCCATCAGCTTCTTCAACCGGTTGTTACGGTTGATCACGCGGCGATAAAGGTCGTTGAGGTCAGACGTGGCGAATCGCCCGCCATCGAGTGGAACCAGCGGCCGCAGTTCCGGCGGAATCACCGGAATCACGTCGAGAATCATCCAGTGCGGCTTATTGCCGCTCTTGCGGAAGGCCTCGACCACTTTCAAACGCTTGGCATACTTGAGCCGCTTCTGCAGCGAGCTCTCGTTCTTCATCTTCTCGCGGAGTTCGGTGGCCAGGCCGTCGGTGTCGACGCGCTTCAGCAGTTCTTTGATCGCCTCCGCGCCCATCATGGCCTTGAATCCAGCCGGACGATATTGCTGGTCGAGTTCGCGGAACTTGGCCTCGTCCTTGATGACCTCGCGCTCTTTCACCGGAGCGTCGCCGGGTTCGACTACGACATACGCTTCAAAATAAAGCACGGACTCAAGATCGCGCAGCGAGATGTCGAGCAGGTGGCCGATGCGGCTGGGCAGTCCCTTGAAGAACCACACATGCGAGCAGGGCGATGCCAGCTCGATGTGGCCAAGGCGCTCGCGGCGCACTTTCGACAGCGTGACTTCTACGCCGCACTTGTCGCAGATCACCCCGCGATGCTTCATGCGTTTGTACTTGCCGCACAAGCACTCCCAGTCAGTGACCGGGCCAAAGATGCGCGCGCAGAACAAGCCGTCCCGCTCCGGCTTGAAGGTGCGATAGTTGATGGTCTCCGGCTTGGTAACTTCGCCGTGCGACCAGCTCCGGATTTTTTCCGGAGAAGCCAGACTGATGCGGATAGCATCGAAGTCGGCGATCACATTTGACATTTCGAATGGGCTCGAACGAAACAAGGGCTCCTCCGCTTCCTGCTCTCTGCCAGCAGTACCCAGTACCCAGTTGCCAGTACCAGTTCCGCTGCGGATTCATGTCCGGCGAAGTCGAGAGCTTCTGCTACGCCGGACGCTTCTTTTCAAAACTTGTCACGAGGCCAGGTCCTTTGTTCCCGCAACCCAATGGACAGTTTGACACTGGGTACTGGGTACCAGGTACTGGGTACTGCTGTTAATCCGCTGCCGCGCTGGCCGTGGGTTTCTTTTCGCTTGCCTTAATCAACTCCACATCCAGGCACAGCGATTGCAACTCGCGGATCAGCACGTTGAACGATTCCGGTACGCCGGGCTCCATGGCGGCTTCGCCCTTGACGATGGCCTCGTAAATCTTAGTGCGGCCATAAACGTCGTCGGACTTCGCCGTCAGCAGCTCCTGCAGGATGAATGCTGCGCCGTAGGCTTCGAGCGCCCAGACTTCCATTTCTCCGAAGCGCTGTCCGCCGAATTGCGCCTTGCCGCCCAACGGTTGTTGCGTGATGAGCGAATACGGTCCGATGGAACGGGCGTGAATCTTGTCGTCCACCAGGTGCGACAGCTTCAGCATGTAGATGTAACCCACGGTGACCGGCTGTTCGAACTTCTCGCCTGTCATGCCGTCGTAGAGCAACGTCTTGCCCGAAGTTGGCAGACCCGCGTGTTCGAGCAGCGCCTTGATCTCGCCTTCACGCGATCCGTCGAATACCGGTGAACCCATGAACACGCCCTTGCTCAGCGTTGGCGCCACGGATTCGAGTTCCTCATCGCTCATGTCGGAAATGATGTCGGCGAGCTGCGAATCTTTGAACAACGCTTTCAGTTCGCGGCGAATCGCTTCCGTGCGCGTGTTCTCTTTCAACAACTGCGTGATCTTCTCGCCCAGAACGAATCCGGCCCATCCGAGGTGGGTCTCGAGAATCTGCCCCACGTTCATACGGCTGGGTACGCCGAGAGGATTCAGCACGATCTCCACGGGCTGTCCGTCTTCGAGGTACGGCATATCCTCTTCCGGCAGAATGCGGGCAATCACGCCCTTGTTTCCGTGACGGCCGGCCATCTTGTCTCCGACACTCAGCTTGCGCTTCATGGCGATGTAGACCTTGACCAGCTTGATCACGCCCGGCGGCAGTTCGTCGCCCTTGGTGAGCTTCTCTTTCTTCTCGTTGACGATCTTTTTGAGCACGTCGATCTGACGCGAGGTCATCTCCTCGATCTCATCGATCTGCTCGTTCACACGCGGATCTTTGTCCGCATACTTGATGCGCTTCAGGTTGCGCGTCGAGATGCGTTCAATCTCCTCGCGAGTAAGGACGGTTCCTTTCGTCAGCAACCGCTTGTTGGTGCGCTCGTCGTGCAGGTCGGCTTGCACTTCCTTGCCGCCCAGAATGTTCTCCAGGCGCTTGAGCCGCTCGTCGGTCAGAATTCGGATTTCGTCCGAGAGGTTCTTCTCGAGCTTCGCGATCTGCGTGGCCTCGATGGATTTGGCCCTCTCGTCCTTCTCCTGGCCCTTGCGCGAGAAAATCTTCACATCGACAATGACGCCCTCGATGCCCGGCGGGCAGTAGAGCGAAGCATCGCGCACGTCCCCGGCCTTTTCGCCGAAGATGGCGCGCAGCAGTTTTTCTTCCGGCGTGAGCTGAGTTTCACCTTTGGGAGTAACTTTGCCCACGAGAATGTCGCCCTGCTTCACGCTGGCCCCGATCCGAATCACACCCGCTTCATCCAGGTTGCGCAGCATCGATTCGCTGACGTTCGGAATATCGCGTGTCACTTCTTCCGGACCAAGCTTCGTGTCGCGAGATTCGATCTCGAACTCCTCGATGTGAAGCGACGTGTAGTAATCGTCCTTCACCATTCTTTCGGAGACGAGAATCGCGTCCTCAAAGTTGTAGCCGCGCCATGGCATGAAGGCCACGAGCACATTGCGGCCCAGCGCCAGCTCGCCGTGATCGGTGCAGGGTCCGTCAGCGATGACCTGTCCCTTCACCACGCGCTCGCCCTTCTTGACCACCGGCTTCTGGTTGATGCAGGTGTTCTGGTTTGAGCGCTTGAACTTGGTGAGCTGGTAGATGTCGCTGCCCACCTCGCGAGACAACTGCGTGGGATGGTGTTCGCCTTCGACGCGCACGATGATGCGCTCGGAGTCCACCGAGTCGATGATGCCGTTGCGGCGAGCCAGCACCACTGCGCCTGAGTCGCGCGCCGTGACGCCTTCCATCCCTGTACCAACGATCGGCGCTTGCGCGCGCAGCAGAGGAACAGACTGCCGTTGCATGTTCGCGCCCATCAATGCGCGGTTTGCGTCGTCGTGCTCAAGGAACGGCACCAATGATGCAGCCACGGAAACCAGCTGCTTCGGGCTGACGTCGACGTAATCGACTTCCTCCCGGTTTACCAGCACAAAGTTGCCGGCCCTGCGGGCATTCACCAGCTCAGCCGTAATGCGCCCCTTGTCATCAAGGTCAACGTTGGCCTGCGCAATCGTGTGCCGGTCTTCTTCCCACGCGGAAAGATAGAAGGAAAACGGCTCGATCTGTGCCGGCTTCTTGCGTTTTTCTTTCAGATCCGCGTTGATCTTCTCGATCTCGTGCTTCTCGATGTGGTCGCCAACCTTGAAGTCGCTGTCGCCGGTATTGACAATGGTGACATAGTCGATCACGCGTCCGCCCTTGATCTTGCGATAGGGCGACTCGATGAAGCCGTAGTCGTTGATGCGCGCGTAGCAGCTGAGCGACGAAATCAATCCGATGTTCGGACCTTCGGGCGTCTCAATCGGGCAGATGCGGCCGTAGTGCGTGGGATGCACGTCGCGCACTTCGAATCCTGCTCTCTCACGAGAAAGCCCGCCCGGCCCAAGGGCTGAAAGACGCCGCTTGTGCGTGATCTCGGAGAGCGGGTTGGTCTGATCCATGAACTGCGAAAGCTGCGACGATCCGAAAAATTCGCGGATCGCAGCCATCACTGGCTTGGCATTGACCAGGTCGTGCGGCATCGCCGTCGACATTTCCTGGTACACGCTCATCTTTTCCTTGATGGCGCGCTCCATGCGGACCAAGCCGATGCGGAACTGGTTCTCCATCAACTCGCCGACCGCGCGCACGCGGCGGTTGCCGAGGTGATCGATGTCGTCTACCGTGCCGATATTTTTGCGCAGCTTGAGCAGGTATCGGATGGTGCCGTAGAAATCGTCCGGATCCAGCGTGCGCTTGTCGAGGCCCGTGGCTTCCTGGTTCTCGAACAACTTGATGTTGAACTTCAGCCGGCCCACGCGCGAGAAGTCGTACTTCCGCGGATCGAAGAACATCCCGTGAAACAGCGCGGTTGCGGTATCGAGCGTCGGCGGATCGCCGGGGCGCAGTTTGCGGTAGATTTCGATCAGCGCTTCCTGCGGCGTCTTCACCGAGTCGCGCTTCAAAGTCTGGCTGATCACCGTGCCCACGTCGTCGCGCTCGGGGAAGAAGAGGTTCATCTCCACCACGCCCGAGTCGAGAATCTTCGAGACTTTATCCGCGGTCACCTCGGAGTTGGCCTCCAGCATGACTTCGCCAGTGGTCGTGTCGACCACGTCGCCGGCAGTCCACGCGCCTTCGAGGTCGGTGATGTCAACTTCGATCTCGGTGATCTTCGCCTTCTGAATATCCTTCAGAACCTGCGCATTGATCTTGCGGCCGGAGTGCGCAATCTCGTCGCCTGATTTGTTCTTGACGCTGTGGGCAAGCTTCATGCCCAGCAGGTTGGTCGGCTTCTCGCTGGTCGGATCAAGCGTCCAGTAGAGCTTCTTGTCGCGCACCGCGATGCGATCCACCGTATAGAACGTTCGCAGAATGTCTTCGCCGGAACGCAGGCCGAGGGCGCGCAGAAAAATCGTGCCCAGAAACTTGCGCTTGCGGTCGATGCGGACATACAGCACGTTCTTCTGGTCGTACTCGAACTCCACCCACGAACCACGGTAGGGAATGATCTTGCCCAGAAAGTACGTGCGGTTGTTCGCAGTCTCAAAGAACACGCCAGGCGAGCGGTGCAACTGGCTGACAATCACTCGTTCTGTGCCGTTAATAATGAACGTGCCGTTCTGCGTCATCAGCGGAACGTCGCCGAAAAATACTTCCTGCTCTTTAATGTCGCGGATGGAGCGGTTGCCCGTCTCTGCGTCCTTGTCAAAGATGGTCAGGCGCATCGTGACCTTGAGCGGCGCGGAGTAAGTCATGCCGCGCTCTTCGCACTCGGCCACGTCATACTTCAACTGCAGTCCAACCGGATCTCCGCACTTGTTGCAGAAGTCCGGCGTGTTGGCGTTGTAGGTGCCGCACTTCGAACACAGCACATCGCCGGGATGGAACGGGTCGGTGATAACGGTGGATCCGCAATTCTTGCAAGTGGTACGGAGGTGATGCAGTCCCTTCAAGTGGCCGCACTTGCACTCCCAGTTACCAATGGCGTAATCCACAAACTCCAGTTGTGACACGTTGCGAAAGTCGGTGATCGGGAAAACGGACTGAAACACCGCCTGCAAGCCGCCGTCTTCGCGCTCGCTGGGCAGTTTGTCCATCTGCAGAAAGCGATCGTAGGAGCGCTTCTGCACCTCGATCAGGTTCGGGATCTGAATGGTGGCCGGAATTTTGGAAAAATCAAAGCGTGTACGGAAGGCATTTTTCATCGTCAAGAAACTCCCATATCTCACGCGCAGCCGAGGGCCGCGTCAAACCGCGGAATGTGGGGCGCTTTTGCGCCGCGGTACTTAATTGCGTAGGACCTAGCAAACCTGGACGTTAAAAGACAGCGGGGCGCCCGCAGGGACAGGTGTTCCCGCAGACGCCAACCGAGGCGTTTCGCCCTTCTTGATTTGAATTCTTTCGCGCCAGTTCTTCGGCCTGTTTCCGCTCCGCCTGCCTGCGGAGCAGCCTGCCCAAAACTTTCTTTGTGGCCCTGACTCCTCACCAGCGAAGAGTGCAAGGTCGCGCCTGGTACCGTGAGGTCGCAGGAAGCGATGTTATATAGATGCTAACACCCCCGCCCCGGCTTCACAACTAGGAACGCTAATTATTTCCCATTCTTGCACCAACTTAGGGGCGATTTCGCCCCTTGCCAGCAAAAGAGAGGGTGAGCGGTACTGCCACGCCGCCTTGGATCCTCTAGCTTCGCCCAAGGTGATGCGCCAGACGCCGCTACTTAACCTCGACGGTCGCCCCGGCGTCGGTGAACTTCTTCTTAATTGTCTCAGCCTCTTCCTTGGAGACGCCTTCCTTGATGTTCTTGGGCGCTCCATCCACCAGTTCCTTGGCTTCTTTCAGGCCCAGGCTGGTGACCTCGCGTACCGCCTTGATTACATTGATCTTATTGGCGCCCACTTCCTTCAGGACGACGGTGAACTCGGTCTTTTCCTCAGCCGGAGCCGCGCCCGCCGCCGCCCCACCGCCGCCACCGGCCATCATGACCGGGGCCGCCGCTGCCGCCGACACCCCCAGACGCTCTTCCAGCTTCTTCACCAGCTGCGCCGCTTCCAGCAACGACAGCCCTACGATGGATTCTTCCAACTGTTGCAGATCAGCCATTTCAGTTCTCCAGTATGTGTAGTCTCTTCGTAGAAACGTAGCTTGCTACGTCTCGCTTTCGTTATCGCCAGCCAAGTTTCCAGTGCGACCAGGTTCGCTTCTATCGCGCCAGACAACGCCAAGAATCGAACCGCGCAACCCCTGACTCGCCGATAACCAAATCCGTTCTATTTGGCAATTGTGTAATTGAGAAATTGGGTAAATTTTCAAAACGCTTCGGTTTTTCAATTATCCAATTCCAAATTACTAAATTACCCAATCCCTAAGCTTCCTTGAACTTCTTCTGCTGCACGCCCTGATCGACCACCACGCTTAGATTGCGGCCGACTGCGTTCAGCACCGTGACCAACCGCTGCGCCGGAGCGTTGATGAGGAACAGCAGCTTCGACATCAACTCTTCCTTCGACGGCATCTTAGCCAGCGCCTCGATCTCCTTGATCGAGATGACGCGCCCTTCCACAACGCCGACCTTGAAGGTGAACTCCGGAGTGTCCTTCGCGTACTTGGTCAGGGCCTTTGCCATCGCCACCGGATCGCCGCTCGTAAAGGCGATCGAAGTCACTCCCGCCAGGTTCTTCAGCGCTTCTTCGATCTTAGTGCCCTTGGCCGCCCGCTCCGCCAGCGTGTTCTTCACCACGCGGTACTTGGCGCCCGCGCCGCGTAATGCCTTGCGCAACTCGTAGTCCTGGGCCACCGTGAGCTTGCTATAGGTCGCCACGACGGCGCTCGAAACATTCTTCAGATCCGCGCTCAGCTTCTCGACCTGCTCCGCTTTCTTCGCTTTGGTAACCGCCATTGTCGAATCCCTCTTCTGATCCTGTGATCTTGTGTGGGTCCGGATCTTTGATCCGGCCATGCCGGGCACAGCCCGGCTATGCCTTGGCCGCAGCCTCGATCGGCCCCGTATCCAGCAAAATCCCCGGCCCCATACTCGAACTCAGCGTGCAGCCTTTAATGTACTTGCCCTTCGCGACCGAGGGCTTTGCCTTAATCACGCTGGTAATCACCGTGGTCGCGTTGTCGATCAGTTTGTCGGGCGTAAACGAAATCTTGCCCACAGGCACATGCACCAGCGCCGTCTTGTCGGTACGAAATTCCACCTTGCCGGCCTTCACTTCCTTCACGGCATTTCCCACGTCGAACGTCACTGTACCCGTTTTCGGATTTGGCATCAGTCCCTTGGGACCAAGAATCTTGCCCAGCCGTCCAACGGATTTCATCACGTCGGGAGTAGCGATGAGCGCATCGAAATCGGTCCAGTTTTCTTTCGTAATCTTCTCGACCATCTCTTCGCCGCCGGCATAGTCGGCTCCAGCCGCTTCCGCCTCTTTCACTTTGTCGCCGGTAGCGATGACCAGTACTTTTTTCGACTTGCCCAGCCCATGCGGCAGAACCACCGTCCCGCGCACCATCTGGTCCGCGTGCTTAGGATCAACTCCCAACCGCAAAGTGAGTTCGACGGTCTCGTCAAACTTCGCATACTTCACTTTCTGCAGAAGCGGCACCGCCTCCTGCAGGGCGTACGGCCGCTTCTCAACCGCCGCATGCGCCTTGGCGATATTCTTTCCTTCTTTTTTGCTCATTGTGTTTCCTCGTCTCCCACCGCGGATCGCTACTTCGATTCGCCGTGGTGCATTTGACTGAATTGAGTAATTTGGTAATTGAGTAATTGGGTAATTTCAAATCGCATTCGCCGCGCGTTTTCAATTACCAAATTACAAAATTACTCAATTACCCAATAACTTCAATCCCCATCGACCGCGCCGTCCCGCGAATGCTCTTGATCGCAGTCTCCACCGACGCGGCATTCAGGTCCGGCATCTTCTGCTTGGCGATATCCTCGACCTGCTTCAAAGTCACCTTGCCGACCTTATCCTTATTCGGCGTTCCCGATCCCTTGGCAATCCCCGCAGCCCGCTTAAGCAATATCGAAGCCGGCGGCGTCTTGGTGATGAAAGTAAACGACCGGTCGCTGTACACCGTCACCACCACCGGAATGATGAGTCCTTCCAGTTCCTTTTGATTGGTGCGGGCATTGAACTGTTTGCAGAACTCCATGATGTTGATCTGCGCCTGTCCCAGCGCCGGCCCGACCGGAGGCGCCGGCGTAGCCTTCCCCGCCGCAATTTGCAACTTCACCGAACCTGTAGCTTTCTTTGCCATAACCTCTTTAGCTCCTAGCTCTAGCTCCTAGCTTGGGCTTCCCAATTCCTTGTCATCCTGATGGCGCCGTTCTTTGGCGCCGTAGGACCTATGCATTCCTCGGCGCTATGCCACCTTCTCCACCTGGTTGAACTCCAACTCCACCGGCGTCGACCGCCCGAAAATCGTGACCATCACCTTCAACGTCTCGCGGTCTTCATTCACTTCGTCCACCACGCCGGTAAAGCTGGCGAACGGCCCTTCCGTAATGCGCACCGATTCATTCTTCTCAAACTTAACCTTAAGCTTCGGCTTCTCGCGGCTGTCGGCGACTTTGTAGACGATGTGCTGAACTTCTTCTTCCGAAAGCGGCGTCGGCTGCTGTCCCGTGCCGACAAATCCCGTGACCCGCGGCGTCGACTTCACCACGTGCCAGACGTGATCGTCCATGTCCATTTCGACCAGCACGTAGCCGGGGTAGAACATGCGCTCCGAGGTGTACTTCTTGCCGCCGCGAACTTCGGTCACCGACTCGGTCGGAATCAGCACTTTGCCGATCTTGTCCTGCAAGCCGAAGGCCGCGACGCGTGATTCCAGCGACTCCTTCACCTTGCGCTCGAATCCCGAATACGAGTGGATGATGTACCACTTCATGTTGGGATTGCGTGGCGCTTCGCCAGGCGGTGCCGCCGCGGTTCCATCCGCACTGGGGGACTGTGGCTCGCTCGCCGTCGTTGCTGCCGACTCGTTTTTCTCTTCGTCCTGCATAAGCGCTTCTCTTACCTGCTGTTCCGTCATCAGTGGCTCTTGAAATAATCGAACAGGAAGCTGACGCCCTTCTGAATGATGTTGTCGATCAAAAAGAAGTAAAGGCCAAAAATAAACACCGTGATCACAACCACAGTGGTGGTCGCACGCACTTCCTTCCACGAAGGAGCGGTCACTTTGCGCATCTCGGTGCGCACGTCGTTGTAAAACGTCCGGATGCGTTCCGGCCAGGCCTTGACCGTCGTCACGAGTGCGTTCTGTTCCGTCATGGTCGCCATCTACTTCTTTCCTTCCCAATCTTCCCGGCTCTGCAGGTCCGTAAACTCTGGCAGGGGCGGAGGGATTCGAACCCCCAAGTCCGGTTTTGGAGACCGGCAGTTTAACCGTTGAGCTTACGCCCCTGAAGGCATTGGGTAATTGTGCGATTGAGTAATTGGGTAATTTGAGAACCGCGGTGCCCGTTCAGGTTTTCAATTACTAAATTACAAAATTTCTCAATTACTCAATTATTTCACTTCTTTATGCGGCGTGTGCTTACGGCAACGGCGGCAGAATTTCTTGAACTCCAACCGCTCGGTCGTCGTCTTCCGGTTCTTGGTCGTCGAATAATTCCGCTCTTTGCAATCACCGCACTGTAACGTAACAATTTCTCGGGGCATCGCTCGCTCCTGAATTCAATGCAGAAGTCAGAATTCAGAATGCAGAAGTTAAATCCATTCCGTTCTTACTTCTGCATTCTTACCTCTAACTTCTGACTTTCTCTTACTGCACAATCTCCGCGATCGTTCCCGCTCCCACCGTGTGCCCACCTTCGCGAATCGCGAAGCGCAGGCCTTTCTCCATCGCCACCGGCGTGATCAGCTCGATCACCAGGCTCACGTTGTCGCCCGGCATCACCATCTCCGTGCCCGCCGGCAACTCCGCCACACCCGTCACGTCCGTCGTCCGCAAATAAAACTGCGGACGATATCCCTTGAAGAATGGCGTGTGCCGCCCGCCCTCTTCCTTCGTCAGGATGTAGACCTCGGCCTTGAACTTGGTGTGCGGCGTGATCGATCCCGGCTTGGCCAGCACCATCCCGCGCTCCACATCTTCTTTCGCAATGCCGCGCAGCAGCAGCCCCGCGTTGTCTCCAGCCAGACCTTCGTCCAGCTGCTTTTTGAACATCTCCACGCCCGTGACCACCGTCTTGCGCGTCTCGCGGAAGCCTACAATCTCCACTTCCTCGCCCACCTTCACCTTGCCGCGCTCGATCCGGCCCGTCACCACCGTACCCCGCCCCTGAATCGAAAAAATATCTTCAATCGGCATCAGGAACGGCTTGTCCAGCTCGCGCGCCGGCTGCGGCACGCTCTTGTCCACCGCCTCCATCAGCGCGTCAATCTGCTTCTCCCACTTGGCTTCCCCGTTCAGCGCCCCCAGCGCCGACAGCCGGATCACCGGCACATCGTCGCCCGGAAACTTGTAGCTCTTCAGCAACTCGCGCACTTCCAGCTCCACCAGATCCAGCAGTTCGGGATCGTCCACCGCATCGCATTTATTCAACGCCACCACGATGTAGGGCACGCCCACCTGCCGCGCCAACAGCACGTGCTCGCGGGTCTGCGGCATCGGTCCATCCGTCGCCGCCACCACCAGAATCGCCCCATCCATCTGCGCCGCGCCCGTAATCATGTTCTTGATGTAGTCGGCGTGCCCGGGGCAGTCCACGTGCGCGTAGTGCCGGTTCGCCGTCTCATACTCCACGTGCGCCGTCGCGATGGTGATGCCGCGCGCCTTCTCTTCCGGCGCGTTATCAATCGAGTCAAAAGATCGGAACACGATCTTCGGATTATGTTTCTGCAACACCTTGGTGATGGCCGCCGTCAGCGTGGTCTTGCCATGGTCAATGTGACCAATCGTCCCCACGTTGCAGTGCGGCTTGGTGCGATCAAATTTCTCTTTCGCCATTGCTTTGCCTTTGTAGCGCCTGGCGTCCCGCCGGCTGTCGCGTGGGCGTCCCGCCCATGCAGCTACCCTTCATCTGAGGTCGAAACTTCGTTCCGACCGAGGACTCTCTGCAACTGCGGGCTCCGCCCGCCATCGGGCCGGCGAGACGCCGCAGCTACTAGTAATACTGATAAAGCTTCTTAAACTTGTGCCGCAGCGCGATGTCTACGCCTTCGAGCTTCGACAAATAAAACTCCCGCATCTGCGCCTGATCGGAGAGCGTCAGCGACTGATACAACTGCTGCGCATTCACATCCGACCCGCCTGCCGCCTTTTCCAGCGCCGCGGCCGCCAGCACTCGATCAAAGTCGCGTATGCGAATTCCCTTGCGATCGAGCAGCTTCAGAAATCGCTCAACATCCTCGGGCCGGAACGCCTGCTCCACTGCAGCCTGCAGTCGCCCGAATTCCTGCGCCTTCTCAACCTTGATGGCAGCCTGTTCGAAAGCCATTTCCCTTACTCAGCACCTGGAGCCGGGGCGCCTCGCCCGCGCACCATCACATTCTGGAGCGGGAGACGGGAATCGAACCCGCGACCAACAGCTTGGAAGGCTGTGACTCTACCACTGAGTTACTCCCGCCCGTAAACTCCCGTAGAGACGCAGCTTGCTGCGTCTTTCTGACCCGCCAAGACGTAGCAAGCTACGTCTCTACGTCCTCATCTCTGGAGCCGATGACCAGGATTGAACTGGTGACCTCTCCCTTACCAAGGGAGTGCTCTACCAACTGAGCTACATCGGCCCGCAAACCCAGCCGTCAGCTATCAGCCCCTTCGCCTGACAGCTCAGGGCAGGCTTTCAGCTCTCAGCAAGAACCAACCGCTACTGCGAGTCGCTCTCGCCGCCGTGCATCACATCTTTTCGCCGCACCCAGCTCTTCACCGCGAACATCGCCAGAATTGCCAGCGTGATGCCTCGAACCCGGTGGTCGCTGATCGTCGCCCACGTCAAAATTCCCAAAGCCACGTAAGCGATCAATGCTGCTGCTAAGCGATTCATTGTGGTTCGATCCTTCGCAAAGAGCGCTCAGGATTTCGCCAGCGGGCTCCCGCTTCGGCAAGCTCAGGGTCACGCCCGCTTAACGGCTCAACCATGGTGCACAGGGGAGGATTCGAACCTCCGTACCTCGCTAGGAGGAACAGATTTACAGTCTGTCGGCTTTAACCACTCACCCACCTGTGCACAAACTTTCGGGCGATGCAGTTGCACGCAACTCGATCTTCACCAATCAGCATCTCGCCAAAGCAGGGAAACCAAGAATCGCGCGCAAAGACTGCGCGAAGATCACTACACGCCGGAAAACTTCCGATTGGAGTGCGTTGGAAAAACCTGTCGCGCCGCTACCGAGTCCGCCGCCTAACGGGAAATTCGTTTCGTCTTGCCGTTTCCTGGAGCTGGCGAAGGGATTCGAACCCCCGACCCTCTGATTACAAATCAGATGCTCTACCGACTGAGCTACGCCAGCACTTCCCGGGACAGATGCGCCGTCGCGCAAACTTATCCCTCTGATCCCTTCAAGATGTCCGGGACAATTAATTAAGTTATCACAACGACAATCGACGCCGCAACCATCGATCTGCATTTCCCCGATTCATGTAAGTGTGACTGGGCCACTGATGAAAGGTCACCCCCGATGAACTCTTGCAGCGGGTGTGCAAGGGCCCGTTTACAGTGACAACGTGACAACACTCACTGATGAACGTGATTCCACTCAACAGTCTTATCGGTCGCCAATGATACGATTCATAACAGGTGCCGGGTTTGACTTCCCCCTAAACCTCGGGTACCGTATGAGATAGCGTGTTGTCGCTATCCGCTGGAGGCTCCGATGTTGGAAGGTCTATTTCAACCGATGCACCTGCTGGTCATTTTCTTTATCGCCTTGCTGGTCTTCGGTCCCCGGAAATTGCCTGAACTCGGCAAGGGCCTGGGTGAGGGAATTCGCGCCTTGAAAGAAGGCATGAAAGACAATCCCCCGACGCAGGCTTCAAACGAGCAGAGCAAGAATCCAGAAAACAAGGCCTGACTCCGTTCCCTCTCAGGGAAACTCCGGAGTGTAGCCGCGCGCTGAATTTCTGCCACTTTCATCACATCCCTTAACCCGTAATTTTCATCTACGCTTGCCGTCTAGCGATACTTGGGCCCTTGAGTTAACGAGCTTAGTTGACGAACCTCAACCTTACTTTTCGGGAGGACTGCTCTGTGGTGCGCAACCTGCGTTACGTTGTTCTCTTTATTACTGTCACCTGCAGTTTCCTCATGGCAGATCAAATCACGCTGAAGAATGGCGACCGCCTGACGGGCACAGTCGTGAAATCAGATGGCAAGATTCTGGTCCTGCATACCGATGCCGCCGGAGACGTCACGATCAAGTTTGATGCGATTGGCGAAATCAAGACCGACGCGGAATTGCACGTCGGATTAAAGGATGGGAAAACCGTTGTCGGCCCGGTTACGACTCGTGATGGCAAACTGGAGGTCGCGACCAAAACTGGAGGCACGGTTGAGACCCCGCCCGCCGACGTTGCCGTCATGCGCAATGACGCGGAGCAGACCGCGCATGAGAAGTCACTCCATCCCGGACTGCTGCATGGCTGGAATGGCGGCATCAATCTAGGCTTCTCGCTGGCTCGCGGCAATAGTGAGACCACAAACCTCGCGCTGGGGATTAACGCCGTGCATCCCACCGAGAATGACAAAACGACCATTTATCTGACTTCAATCCAGACCGAGAATCAGTTGGCTACTCCCAGCACCGTTGCCAACCTGGTGACAAGTGGACTCCGCTACGACCACAACATCAATCCCAGAATATTCGGCTTCGTGGGCGCGGACTTCATGAGCAATGCTCTGCAGGATCTTGATCTGCGCGGTGTGTATGGCGGCGGCATCGGCTACCACGCGATTAAATCGGATCAAACCATCCTCGACCTGCTCGCCGGCCTGAACTATACGCATGAAACCTATTCGAACGGCCCGCTATTGACGCCGCTTACCGTTCCTCCTGCTTACGCCTCCTATGGCGTCACCCACCGATTCGCCGCCCTCACGCTGGGCGAGGAACTGATGCACAAGGCCGGAAAGACTACCGTGATCACAGAAAAGTTTTACATCTATCCCGACCTGTCCAGCGGATATAGCGGCCAATATCGAGGAGAGGCGGACATTGGTACGGTGACCAAGATTAACAAGTGGCTGGCCTGGCAAAATCAGGCCACCGACATTTACGTGTCAAACCCACCGCTAGGCACGAAGGATAATGACCTGATATTTACCACTGGGCTAAACTTTACTTTCACCCATTGATGTTTGTGTGGCGCAGTTTGTGTGGCGCGGGCACTCCTGCCCGCGCCATGCCGGCAGAGCAGAACTGCAAAGATCTCATAGGATCATGTGGGGACAGCCGCCTCGGCTGTCCCCACCGAACGGACATCGCAATTTCCCAAACCCCGCTAACCCACTCTTGGCAAATACGTCCATTAAGTCGTAGAGTACTCTGTCTTCGTTTCCAGGTTTCAAGTCCCTCACAACAGGAGTCCGCTTCATGCGTCACGCAGTGATTGTGCTGTTCGCAGTCTCATGCCTGAGTGTCTTCGCACCTGCGCAAACCGCCGAGGAACTCGTTAACAAAAATATCCAGGCCAAAGGCGGCATTGAAAAGATGAAAGCCATCCACTCCGTGCGCATGACCGGCAAACTAAACGGTGGCGGAGGCTTCATCGCTGCCGTCAGCCAGGAAAACATGCGGCCCAACCTGGTGCGCCAGACCTTTTCACTGCAGGGAATGACCGCAATCCAGGCCTATGACGGATCCACGGCCTGGCAGATTCAGCCCTTCGGCGGCCATAAGGATCCCGAACTGATGGGCGAGGACGACACGCGCGACCTGCTGCTGGCCGCGGACTTCGACGGCCCGCTCGTCGACTACAAGGAAAAAGGAAACACCGTCGAGTATCTCGGCCACGACGTCGTCGACGGCGATGATGCCCTGCGGCTGAAGGTCACGCTCAAGAACGGCGACATCCTTTATTACTATCTCGATCCCGATACCTTCCTCGAGATCCGCCGCGAGAGCCAGCAGTTCATCCGGGGATCAATCCGCGAGCATGTGCTTGATATGGGCTCGTACAAGCCAGTGAACGGCGTGATGTATCCCTATTCGCTCTCCGAGGGACCGAAATCGAATCCCGACGCGCAAACGACCACGATCGAGAAGATTGAAGTCAATGTGACCATTCCAGCCAGTGATTTTGCGTTGCCGGCCTCGCTGAAACAGGCGCCGAAACCGGAAGAGAAGAAAGAAGACAAGAAATAAGCCCGGCCTCCAATGAGTTCAGTGAATGAAATCTTAGCTTCCAAGAGGACTTCTAGAATGAACGCAAGCTCGCATCGCTCGCAGTGGTTGCCCTCGGGGTGGATGATGATGATCAAGATGAGCCTATGTTTCGTAACCGCCTCATTGTTTACCGCCGCTCCGCTTTCCGCGCAGGCTCCTTACCGCTTTGATGCCGCCGCCGTGTCGGGACTGCCCGCGCGGAACATCGGCTCGGCGACCATGAGCGGCCGCATCGCGGCGGTGGATGCGGTGGAGCAGGATGGCCGCATTACGATGTTCGTCGGCGCGGCCAGCGGCGGGGTATGGAAGTCGGTCAACGGCGGCACGACATTCAAGTCGGTGTTCGACCGCGAAGACGTTCAATCGATCGGCGCCGTGGCCATTGATCCCACCAATCCGAAAACTGTCTGGGTGGGCACAGGCGAGGCTTGGACCCGCAACACCGTTTCCGTAGGCGATGGCCTCTACAAGTCGACTGACAGTGGCGAGAATTGGACTAACGTCGGGCTCAAGGACAGCGAGCACATCGCCAAGATTCTGATCGATCCCAGTGACGGCAATTCGGTGCTGGTCTGTGCCACCGGACATCTCTGGAACGATAACGACGAGCGCGGCGTCTTCAAGACCTCCGATGGCGGCAAAACTTGGAAGAAAGTGCTTGCCGGCGCGAATGGCTCGAGTGGCTGCAGTTTCATGGCGATGAGCCGCCAGGAGCCGAAAACGATCTACGCCACCATGTGGGATTTCCGTCGCGAGGGCTGGACTTTCCGCTCGGGCGGCCCTGGCAGCGGAATCTTCAAATCGACCGATGCCGGCGATCATTGGACCGAGATCAACGACAGCAACGCGAAGGGACTTCCTCCCAAGCCTTATGGTCGCGTCGCCATCGCCGTTGCTCCTTCCAAGCCCAACGTTGTCTACGCCAATATCGAAGCTGAAAAAGGAAGGGGCCTGTATCGTTCCGATGACGCTGGCGCAAACTGGACCAAGCTGGACGCCAGCAATTACATGGTTTGGCGCCCCTTCTACTTCGGCAACCTGATCGTCGATCCCAAAGACGAGAACAAGATTTTCAAACCGGATCTAATCCTGCTGTACAGCACCGACGGCGGCAAGAGCTTCAACCAGGTTTCCGGCGGAGCCCATGGCGACTTCCATGATGTTTGGATCAATCCCAAGAATCCGAACCTCGTCTTTGCCGGCGACGACGGCGGCCTGTGGCGCAGCGAAGACGGCGGCAATCGCTGGAAACATCAGATGAACCTGCCGGTCTCGCAGTTCTATCACGTGAGCATCGATTACGCTGATCCCTACCACGTTTACGGCGGCCTGCAGGACAACAGTTCCTGGGTCGGCGACTCTTCGTACCCAGGTGGCATTACAAATTCTCGTTGGGAGAACATGTTCGGCGGCGACGGCTTCTGGATGTTCGAAGACCCCGCCGACCCCGCCTACATCTATGCCGAAGCCCAGGGCGGCTTCATCGGGCGGGTTAATCGCTATTCCCACGAAATACGACTGATTCAGCCGCTCCCCAACTACGGTGAGAAGAAGCTTCGCTTCAACTGGAACACGCCGATTCACATGAGCCCGAACGAGAAGGGCACGATTTACATCGGGGCGCAGTTTCTATTTCGCTCGCGCGATCATGGACAGTCCTGGGACCGCATCTCTCCCGACCTGACAACGAATGATCCGGAAAAACAGAAGCAGGAAGAATCCGGCGGCGTCACCATCGACAATTCTTCGGCCGAGATGTACACCACGATTTACTCCATCTCCGAGTCACCGAAGAACGGACAGATCATCTGGGTAGGAACCGACGATGGCAACGTGCAAATCACGCGCGATGGCGCCAAGACCTGGACTAACGTGGTGGGAAATATCAACGGCCTCGGAAAAAATTCCTGGGTCTCGACCATTGAGGCCAGCCGCTACGATGAGGCCACCGCCTACGGAACGTTCGATCGCCACACCTTCGGCGACATGAAGCCCTACGCCTACAAAACCACCGACTACGGCAAGACTTGGAACGCGCTTCCGCTTGCCGAGAGCGGCGTCCGCGGATATGCCCACGTGATCAAGGAAGACACCGTCAACCCGAACCTCTTATTCGTGGGCACGGAGTTTGGCCTGTGGATTTCAGTCGACGGCGGCCGGCATTGGGCGCAGTACAAGGGCAGCAACTTCCCGGCGGCGCCGGTAAACGACATCCTGGTTCATCCCCGCGAGGGCGATCTGGTTCTGGCCACCCATGGACGCGGCATCTGGATCATCGATGATATTTCGCCCCTGCGTGCGCTGACTCCCGACCTCATGTCGCAAGAGGCGGCTCTGATTTCCGGCAGACCCGCCAGGCAATACTTTGAAACCTTTGGCGGCTGGCCGGAGGGTGATGAAACTTTCAAAGGCCGTAGCCGTCCTGAGGAAGCGCAAATCACTTACTACCAGAAAGGCCGCCACATCTTCGGCGATTTGAAGATCGAGATCCTCGATCAGAATGGAAAGCTGGTTGACTCGGTCGCCGGAAGCAAACATCGCGGGTTGAATCGCGCGAACTGGTCGATGCACGTCAAAGCACCAGCCGTTCCTCCCGCTGCCACTGCGCTGTTTGAGGCGGCCCAGGGCCCGCGCGTACTCCCCGGCACCTACACCGTGAAGATGACGAAAGGTGATCACGTCTACACCGAGCAACTCAAGGTAGTGCTCGACCCACGCGCGAAGTTCTCCGTGGAAGATCGCAAAGCGCAGTTCGATCTCACCATGAAGATCTACAAAACGATCGAACACATGACCTGGTCCGTGGAAGCAATCGAGGGCGTGCGCGATGCCGCCAACGCGCGAGCGGCCAAGCTCCCCGCGAAAGATCCGTTACGCTCTCAGTTAGAGCAACTGGCCAAGAGATGCGAAGATCTCCGTTCCAAGATTGTTGCCACCAAAGAAGGTGGGATGATCACCGGCGAAGAGCGCATCCGCGAACATCTCGGGCAGGTATATCAGGCAGTGAATGGATATGAGGGACGTCCCGCCGAATACCAAGCCGCGCGCGCTGATTCTCTTGCTCACGAACTCGAAGACGTAATCAACGATTTCCAGAAGCTGACGCAGAAGGAACTGGCCGTCATCAACGCCGGATTGAAAAAGAAAAAGATGGAAGCAATTTCTGTGCTGACGGAAGCCGACTGGCAGAAAAAACGCGCATCCGAAGCCGGCGCAGCCGGCACGGCAATGCAAGCGGCAAGCCACACCCGGGAAATGGACTAGTACCGAAAGAAGCGTAGCGCCGGCATCCTGCCGGCCGTCCCGAGAGCGTCTCGCTCTCGGTGTCGTGAGGTGTCACGGTACTAGTAAGTTCCCCCTTGGGGTCTTTACTTGCGCTCCCCGCCGCATTGCTTCCTGACCTCCTCTGCGAGTAAATTGATCTGGCTTAAACACCCCGCGCAAACTCATACGGGAGATTCCAATGTTGAAGCGCATGCTGTTGGGGATATTCCTGCTCGCCAGTCTCGTAACGCTCTCTTTCGCATCCGATGCAGATCGCAACGCCTGCCAGGGTGATCCGAATCAGCGGCGCCAGCTTTTCAACGGCAAAGATCTTACCGGCTGGAAGCACGTCGGCCCAGGCGGCGACACCGTCGAAGATGGCTTGATCCGCACTCATGGCGGCATGGGCCTCCTGTATTGGACCGGCGGCAAGATCGGAGACTGCACCATCCACGTCGTGTACAAGATGCGCGACGAGAATGACAACTCGGGAGTGTTCATCCGCATTCCCCTCGAACCACGCGAAGAGTGGATGCCGGTCCACTATGGCTTCGAGGTGCAAATCGACAACCATCCCGAAACTTCAAATGAAGATGAGTACCATTCCACCGGAATGCTTTACTCGCTGACCAAACCTCTGGCCAAGGCGTGGAAACCCGGTCCGGAGTGGAACACCATGGACATCACGCTCGACGGTCCGCGTACCATCGTTGTCCTCAACGGTGTGAAGGTCACGGATTATCGCGATGGAGATCCCGTCCCCGAGCGCAAGTTTGATTTCGAGCCGCAACGCGGCCCGCGGCCAAACCTCGGCTACATCGGCCTCCAGAACCACAGCGACAATGACATCGTGTTCTTCAAGGAAGTCGCCATCAAACCGCTGAAGAAGTAGACACGGCCGCCGAGCACACAGCTCGAATCAGATTCGCAAAACATTTCTGTTGGGAGGGTTTTGGCATGAAAAAATTCCTTTCACGGCGAGCTTTCCTCCAGGCAGGAGCGTCCGCCACCGCCGGATCGCTGCTTCCCAAGCCGATCTTCCTCGACGCAGAACCACTCCCTCGACCTCAAAACATACCCCCCAGCGACCGCGTTCGCTTCGGCATCATCGGCATCGGAATGCAGGGCTCGGGCCTGCTTGCCGGCGCCATCACGCTGCCCGGAGTAGAGTGCGTCGCTGCCGCCGATTTGTATGACGGTCGCCACACTCTGGCTCGCGAAATCACCGGCAATGCCAGCCTGCCCGCCACCCGCCACTATCAGGAGTTGCTCACACGCAAGGATATCGATTGCATCGTCGCCGCCGTCCCCGATCACTGGCACAGGCGCGTCGTGGTCGACGCCTGCAGTGCCGGCAAAGACATCTACTGCGAAAAGCCCATGTCACACACCGTCGCCGACGGCTTCGCCATGGTCGAGGCCGCGCAGAGGCACAACCGCATTGTGCAGATCGGCTCGCAGCGCGTCAGCTCCGCCTTGTGCGCCAAGGCTCGCGAAATGTATCGCGACGGCGCCATCGGCGACGTCGAAATGGTCGAACTCACTCTCGGACGGAATGATCCGACCGGCGCGTGGGAATATCCGCCTCCCACCGATCTTTCTCCGCGAACCCTCGATTGGGATACCTGGCTCAACGATGCCCCGAAAATTCCGTTCAACAAACTTCACTTCGCCCGCTGGCGCTGTTGGAAAGCCTACGGCACGGGTGTTGCCGGAGATTTGATGGTGCATCTCATCAGTGGCATGCTCGTCACTTTGGGATGGAACGAAGTGCCGCGCTCGGCATCGGCGCTCGGTGGCATCTACCGCTGGAAGGACGGACGCGACATGCCGGACTTGCACACCGTCCTCTTCGACTACCATGGCATTCCTGTATACGTGCGTCTGGGCCTGGGATCGGAGACCCCAGAACTGGCGCGCTTCATGGGCCCGAGGGGAATTTTGGATACCGGCGAGTTCGAACTGAAGCACTCGTCGCAAACCGGAGAAGACTCTGACCCGAGCTACTACAGCGTCAGCTTCCCGTCGAAGATGCGCGACGACTACATCAAACAGTGGCACGAAGAACACGACCCGCCTCCCGGCAAAGAACCGGTGCGCCCGGAAACGGTCTATCGTGGCCACGATTGGGACGATGTGCGTCCGCACCTGTGGAACTTCTTCCAATCGGTAAAGTCGCGCAAACCGGTCGTCGAAGACGCCGTCTTTGGAAACAACGCAGCCATCGCCTGTCACATGGCCAACGAATCCTATTTCCGCAAAAAACCAATCACCTGGGACCCAGCCTCGAAGACGATCAAAGAGTGATGCAAATCAGCCCAACAGAAAGCAGCGCAGCGAGAAGGGGACGATGTGAATCAGCCCGACCGGAATGGCACGACTTTAGAGGCTGCGGAAAAACCTGTTCCTGAGGCGAGAAGGGCGACCACCAGGGCTGAAGCCCGCCAGATACTAAACGGCTTACGCGGCCCTGAAGGGCCGCTCTTCCACGGTTCTGCCTGCATCGATGAGTTTTTCGGCAACCACTTTAGTCGTGCCATAAGATCAGCACTAAATTTGCGGCTTCAGCCGCTGCGGGTAGACAATAGGGTTCATAGGACGGAGAGGCAGACTGAATCGCCCCGATCCAGCCGCGAAGCGGCGCTATAAGAAAGCCCGGCACGGAAGTGCCGAGTCCAGCAAGCACAAAAGGCACGAGTCCCCGTAGGGACGGCACACTACACCATCCACTCACCCAATCTTAAGCACAACCTTCCCATAATTTTTCCCCTCCTGCAGAAGCTTGTATCCTTCCCCGGCGCGCTCAAGCGGCAACACCTGTCCGATCACCGGGTTCAGTTTGCGCTCCGAGACCCAGGCAGACAGCTGCTGCCACGCTGGCTCCATGATTTCGCGCCTATGGCACAGATACGACAGCCACAGCCCTTGCACCATGGCGGATTTCGCATAGAGGGCGCGAACATCAAGCTGAGGCTGCTTACCGGACGCCGTGCCGTACTGAATGACGCGTCCGAAGTCGCGCAGGCACCGCAGACTCTTCGCCGTGTGCTCGCCGCCGAGCATCTCGAATACAGCGTCGACGCCTTCGCCGTGCGTGAGATCTTTCACCGCTTCTTCATAGTCGCGCTGCTTGTAGTTGATGCCGTGTTGCAAACCGAGCCCGCGCACGCGCTCCAGCTTTTCATCAGAGGACGACGTGCCATACATTTCCACGCCCAACAGCCGGCCAATCTGCACCGCAGCGGTGCCGACGCCGCCCGCGACAGCGTGGATCAAAACGCGGCGACTGTTGCCGGCATCGTTCTGGGCACGGGGCTGCGTCATTCCCGCCTGCCAATAGGCGAGGTACGCGGTGAAAAAATTGATGGGGAACGCCGCAGCCTGTTCATCGCTGAAGTGGTCGGGCACAGGCCACACGAGATTGGCAGAGGCCGCGACTTTCTCGGCGAACGCTCCCCACTGCGCATATCCCATGACGCGGCGTCCGCTGCTCACTTCCACCCCTGAGAATTCGCGGCCCACAACCAGCGGCGGCGCCGGAGTTCCAGGATAGCCGCCCGTGGTGGTCATGATGTCGGCGAAGTTCAAACCTCCATCGGCAACGCGGACTAATGTCTGTCCGGTCTTCGGCGCAGGTTCCGGGACGTCCTGAATTGCTAATGCCTCCGGACCTGCAAGGCGCGGAATAACGAGAGCTTTCATAGGCGAAAGTTTAGCAGGACTTTCAGAACGCGGCCCCTCCGACGTCGCACCCTGCCCTCGGCTCTTGAACCTACGTGTACGTCAGGACTGACTATTATGGCGAGAAAGAGCCTCCAAGGCAGACCGCAAAAAAATCCGGGCGTATCGTCCAGAACTCACTTCACTCCAAGCCCGTTAAGCAGAGAAGGTCAAGATCAAAGGGAGGAAGCCTGAAAGTTAATCCCACCGCCGAGAACATAGCCCGCCCTGACGCTTCTTGGCGCTCACGATCCTTCTCCCTCTTTGACTAAACTCGCTCATGTGATCCTGGAGCAAATCATCCTTTGCGTGATCTGCGGGAAGCGAATCCTTCTTGAGTGTGCCAAGATGGACGAGAATGGGCAACCTGTGCACGACGAGTGCCACGCCAAGACAATCAACGCGAAGGCAATCCTGCCGTATTCATTGGGCGAAAAGGTCACATGAATCTCCCCGATTCAGCCGCGAGCGGCAACATGGGAAAGCCCGGCAGGGAAGTGCCGGGTCAAGCAGGACAAAACCCAACTCAAGCCCGGCCGCGGATTTTGGCCCACCACCAGCGGACACCAACAAAGAGAAATCTCCAGTCGTGGAAAAACTCGGGCTCCTTGCCTTCAAAAGCGTGGCCGACGAACTGCAGCGTCCATCCCGCCAGAAATAGGACGACGGCGTAAAGCCAGAGTTTGTGAAAAAAGATGCTGGCGAGAAACAACGGTAAGGAAAGAAGAATCGTCGGAATGCCCAGGGTGTGGCAGACACGATTCACCGGATGCTGATGGCTGGTGGAGTATTGCGCAATCCACTGCTCGCTGCTGCGTCCGCCTAGCATGCCCGAAGGATAATACACCCAACCGAACCGTTGCCCGCGACGTGACTGCTGGCACCTGATTACTCAGGCGGTTCGAGCCTCACTGTGGCCCCCGAAAAGACCGCTTCTATGGTATAATTTAAACAGTTTCAAAACAACCCTAAGTATTAGGAATTTCAACAACTTGAAGTGCGCCGTGCAAGGCACTTTTCAGGCGTCAGGGTTGCAGCGGTTTTCCAGTCATTTCCAGGGCGCAAACGGGCGAGTTCAACCGAGACAAACATAAAGCGGAACTTTGTTGAACTGGAAAACCAGCGGAGCGGAATGGCCACCAAAGAGATCAATACTCCCATCGTCGACAAAACAAAAAACGGAAACGTAACTCCGATCACTGCCGCAAACGGAGGCAATGGCGACTACACTGCCGACTCCATCAAGGTGCTCGGCGGCATGGAGGCGGTGCGCAAGCGTCCCGCCATGTACATCGGCTCGACCGGCGAGCTGGGCCTGCATCACCTGGTCTACGAAGTCGTCGACAACTCCGTCGATGAGGCTCTCGCCGGTTTTGCCACCCATATCGAAGTCACCATCCACATCGACAACAGCGTAACCGTCGTCGACGACGGCCGCGGCATTCCCGTCGATGACATGGAGATTGACGGCGAAAAAGTTTCCGCGGCGCAGGTGGTCATGACCAAGCTCCACGCCGGAGGAAAATTCGATTCCTCCAGCTACAAGGTCTCTGGCGGATTGCACGGCGTCGGCGTCTCCTGCGTGAACGCGCTGAGCGAAGAATTGGAACTGGAAATCTGGCGCGACGGTGCCACCTGGCAGCAGACCTACTCCGCCGGCGAACCGACCAGCAAGCTAAAAAAGGCTGGAGCCACCAAGAAGCGGGGAACGAAAGTTCACTTCCTCCCCGATCGCACCATTTTCACAGCCACCGAATACAACTACGACACGCTCGCGCAGCGCCTCCGCGAACTCGCATTCCTGAACAAAGGCCTGCTGATTACCCTGACCGATGAGCGCACCACCGATCCCAAAACAGGCGAACCGAAGCAGACCACGTTCAAGTACAACGGCGGCATCGCGGAATTCATCAAGCACCTGAATCGTGGCAAGCAGCTCCTGCACGACAAGCCCATCTACATGGAAGCCGAGCGCAGCGGCGTAGTCATGGAGATCGGCCTGCAATACAACGACGCCTATTCGGAGTCGGTCTTCAGCTTCGCCAACAATATCAATACCGTCGACGGGGGCACCCACCTCTCCGGCTTCCGCATGGCCCTGACCCGCACCATCAATTATGCCGGCCAGCAGATGGGGCTCTTCAAAGATGTCAAGGAGAACCTTACCGGCGACGACGTGCGCGAGGGCCTGGTCGCGGTAATCAGCGTGAAGCTGCCCCAGCCCCAGTTCGAAGGCCAAACCAAGGGCAAGCTCAATTCCGACATCGCCGGAATCGTGCAAGCGTTTGTCAACGAGAGGCTGGGCGCGTTCTTCGAGCAGAACTCTACGGTCGCGCGGAAGATCATTAACAAGGCGATTGACGCGGCGCGGGCGCGCGAAGCGGCGCGCAAGGCGCGCGACCTGACGCGGCGCAAGGGTGCGCTCGATTCAGGAGGGCTGCCGGGAAAACTGGCGGACTGTTCCGAGCGCGATCCCAACCGCTGCGAATTGTTCCTCGTCGAGGGCGAATCGGCAGGCGGAACGGCCAAGCAAGGTCGCGACCGGCGCTTCCAGGCCATTCTGCCCTTGAAGGGCAAGATTCTGAACGTCGAGAAGGCGCGCTATGACAAGATGCTGGCGCATGAAGAAATTCGCGCCATGATCACGGCGCTGGGTACTGGCATTGCGAAGGATGACTTCGATCCGACGAAAGTACGCTACGGAAAAATCATTCTCATGACCGACGCCAACGTCGACGGAAGCCACATTCGCACGCTGCTGCTGACGTTTTTCTTCCGCCACATGCAGGAACTGATCAAACGCGGCAACGTCTACATAGCGCAGCCGCCGCTGTATTCGATCAAGAAGGGCAAGTCGCTGCAGTACATCAAGAACGATGACGAGTTCGACAAGGTCATGCTGAAACGCGCCTCCGACGGGCTGGTCGTGCGCTACGGAGAGGGTGCGGCAAAGCTTGAGGGCGCTGCGCTCTCGAAGTTTATGACCGTTCTCAAAGAGTATCTGAGTTACTTTGACAAGGTCGACAAGCGCGTGCGCGATGAGCGCGTGACTGAACTCTTGGCGAAGCTCGATCTCTCCAAGCACACCGACTTTGAGGGAGAGCGCAAGACTGCGCCGAAGAAACTCGAGAAGCTGGAAAAGCAGTTGAAGGGAATGTCGAAGGAGCGCGGATTCAAGAGTGTCGAACTGAAGTTCGACGACGAGCACAACCTGTGGGAAGCGGTGTTCGTGAGCTCGCAGGGAGCCGAGCACGTCATCAACTGGGAACTGGCGTCAAGCCCTGAGTGCCGGCAGATGATTGCGAAATTCAAGCTGATCGAGGCTTACATGGAGCCTCCGTTTGTGGTGGAGGCGGTGGTAAAGGCTGCGGCCGCAAGCGTCGAGGTCAACGAAGGTGAAGAAGACGAAGCTACGGAAAAAGGCGAAGCCGCTCAAAAAGAAGACAAGAGCGAGAAGAAGAGCGCCAAGGCCGCTCCGAAGCGCAAGGTTGAAGTGGAAGTGGTGGAGAAGACGAACGCGCGCGACCTCTTTGAGTATGTGAAGAAAGAAGGTAGCCGCGGCTACGACGTGCAGCGCTACAAAGGATTAGGCGAGATGACGGCTCCGCAGCTTTGGGAGACGACGATGGACCCGGAGCGGCGCACCCTGCTCTCGGTGAGGCTCGAAGACATCGCCGAGTGCGAAACGATTTTCACGACGCTAATGGGCGAAGACGTAGAAGCGCGGCGCAAGTTTATTGAAGACAACGCCCTGGACGTGAAGAACCTGGATATTTAGGCGAGCGAGCCTTGCCGAAACCCCTGCCGCTGAGCGCCGCCCGCAACTAAGAGCAGGTCTGGGCGACCTCAAAGGCCGTCCAGACCTGAGCCGAAAACACCCCACCAACAAGCCTCTGTTAGTGGCATGTCGTTGCAGTGGCATTGAGCACCGTGTTCGGAAGAAACACGTCGCTGGCAGCCGCATTGCCTGAGGAGATACCGCAATTGGCTTCGTTGACCGTGTTCTTCGTCACGTTGTTACTGCCCCCGGAACTAGTGTCTTGCAGAGAGATGGCGGTACCGCTGGTGTTTACAATCTGGTTGCCCTGCGCGACCACGCCGGTCGCCGAATTCAAGCTGATGGCGTTCTGCGTGGAGATGAGGTTGTTCGCGGATACCTTAACCGCAGGCCCCGCCTGCTGGAACATGAGTCCGCCGGTGACTTGGTCGATTGTATTCGACACAATGGTGCCGCCCACATTCGGCCCGAAGATAATGCCCCCGCCGTTGATGGAGTGAATACTGTTGCCCTGCACAGTGAGAGTCGAAGCAGATCCCGATCCGTTTTGTGCATAAAAGCCAACCACTGCTGGCGGGCTGCATCCGTTACCCGTATTCCTGATAACCGAATTAAACAGTTTGCCCGACGCGGGGTTGCTGGCACTCAGGTACACGACGCCAACCACTGCTCCTGCTGGGCAACCGGAATTGTTGCCATCTATCGTGAGGCCAGAGATGTTAACCGGTCCGGCATCCTGAACTAGAATCTGCGCAAAAATCGGAGTCTCGCCGAGCGCTCCGTTGGACTCGAAGACTCCCGGTGGACCGAGGATTACCGACTGGCTTGTGCCGAAGGTGAGACCTTGCAGCGTGATCGGAGCGGTTATGGTTAGCTGCTCGTTGTAGGTTCCCGGGCAAATTTGGATGGTGGCTCCCGCGGGGACAGCGGCGAGCGCGGTCTGGATATTTGCGTAGCTTTGCATGGCGGTCTTGCAGCCGCCGACCTGGACCACCTTCGCGCTCGTTTTTGCAATGTTCCACCAGAACTCGAAGTCCACCGAGGTCTGGAATTCGCCGCCCGATCCGCCGTTGCAGTTAGCGAAATAATCTTGAAGATCCGTGCCCGTCCCAAGATTGGACGGGTTGCCATCCCAGGTGAGGAACTGAAAAGTGACCTGAAAGTTCCCGGCGCTGACCACCTGGAACAGAGGGTCGCCTGCACCGCCGCTGGTGATGCCGAGTGCGCCTTTAGTAGTAGTTTCGCCATTCAGTCCTGACCCAAGAAACCCAGCCGCGCCCGTGTAAGGCTGGATCTGCGCCATGAACTGTGTAGGTGTGCTTACCGTTCCACAGAAGCCACTGTTGAAAACCCAATTTGCGGTGGAGCCCCACGCGAGGCTGCCGTTGGCGAGTACGCCCTGGAAGGCCATATTTCCCGTTGGCGATCCCGTTTGCGCCACATTTGCCACGTAATTGACTCCATAGTAAAGCGTTTGATACGCGCTGTCATTGAAGTTCGAATAGGCATAGAGCGCTGGGGACGAGGTGTAGGGAGCACCGCCGCCTGGGGCAACCGTAACACCTCCGGCCGGGGTGTAACCCATCACATAGCTGGTGGATGCGAACAGACAAGGGGCCCCAAGCAATGTGGCGAGCATAGTCACAAAAATACACAGGGATTTCATCGCTGTTCTCCTGAATTTCAAGATTTGCCTTTCCGCAGAACACACCGCCACGATGGGGGAGAGATGCCGGACGCGGTTTGCCAGAAAGACGGTCGGATTCTAGACCACACTCCGAGCGCTGGCAATGACGTTAATCACAGCGCCGCGAACTGGCCATCCATAGACGGTGAAATCGCAACGGCACAGTTTGAATGTGGCGCGGGCACGCTCGCCTGCGCGTTGGTAGAGAAGATATGTATCGAGAATTCAAATCTTACAGAAGGCTCATACTGGGCGCAGCCGCTTTTCCGGCGGAGCGAAGCATCTGGCGCGGAGTGTACGAGTCCCTTGCAAAGCGCGGGCGAGGGCGCCCGCGCCACATTCGATCAACTTCTATTGGATCAGCATGCCTCCGTTGCCGCCGTTGGGTTCTTCTTCGGGGGCGATGACTACGGCGGCGGCTACGCGGTCGCCCGGCTCCATGTGCAGGAGGCGGACGCCCTGGGCGTTGCGGCCGGATTCGCGGATGGTCTTCGAATCCATGCGGATGATTTTGCCGTAGTGGCTGATGAGCATGACCTCGGAGGTTTCGTCGACCTGCGCGATGCCTACGACTTTGCCGGTGCGCTCGGTGGTTTTGACGTTGATGACGCCTTTGCCGGCGCGGTTGGTGAGGCGGTAGACGTCGGCAGGAGTGCGCTTGCCGAATCCATTTTCGGTGACGGAAAGGATCAGGGAGCCTTTGACGGCTACGTCGACGGCTTCGGGCTCGGGTTCTCCCTCGGGCTGGGACTTTGCGGCCGCTGACGCGGCCGGGACGGACGAAGCCTCGCCTGAGCCAGTCGGGGCGGCTGTCCCCACGTTTTCTCCTGAGGGCTTTGGCGTCGTTGCCATGCCTACCACGTAGTCGCCTTTTTCCAGGTGGATGCCGTTGACTCCGTAGGCGGCGCGCCCCATGGGGCGGACGTGGCTCTCGTCGAAGCGGATGGCCATGCCTTCGTGGGTCGCCAGGAAGATGATCTGGTTGCCGTCGGTGATGCGGGCGGCGACCAGTTCGTCTCCTTGCTCGATGTTGATGGCGCGGATACCGACCGAGAGCACGTGAGAGAAATCCTTCAGCTCCGTCTTCTTCACCAGGCCGTTCCGCGTGGCGAAGAAAATATGTTTGCCCTCTTCGTCGAGCTTGCGAACTGCGAGCATGGTGCGGACGGTTTCGCCGGGCTGCAATCCGACCAGGTTGCCGACATGCTTGCCTTTGCCGGCGGCGCTGACGTCGGGAATCTCGTACACCTTGAGCCAGTAGACGCGGCCGGTGTTGGTGAAGATGAGGATGTAGGCGTGAGTGGAGGCGAGGAAGAGATGCTCGACGAAATCCTCGTCGCGCGTCTTCATGCCGGTGCGCCCAGTGCCGCCGCGACGCTGCATGCGGTAGGTGGAGATGGGCGTGCGCTTCATGTAGCCGGAGTGGCTGACGGTGACGGCGACCTGCTCGTCGGCAATGAGATCTTCAAGAACGATTTCGGCGGCTTCGTCTTCGATACGGGTGCGGCGCTCGTCGCCGTATAACTTCTTGATCTCTTCGAGTTCTTTGATGATGACGCCGCGGAGCTTTTTCTCGGAGCCGAGGATGGATTCGTACTCGGCGATGTTGTCGCGAACCTGCTTGAGCTCGTTGGAAATTTCGTCGATCGAGAGCTTGGTCAGGCGATGCAATTGCAGTTCGAGGATGGCATCGGCCTGCTTTGACGTGAAGGGCTTTTCGGGATCGAGCTTGGGAGCGCGGCCGGTGGTGTTGATGTCGATTTTCTTGCCGCCGAAATACAGCGTCAAGTTCTCGCGCGCGTCGGCGCGGTTGGCGCTGCCGCGGATGATGGCGATGACATTGTCGAGATGATCGAGGGCAGTGAGGTAGCCTTCGAGAATATGCTCGCGGTCCTTCGCCTTGGCGAGCAAATAGGCGGTGCGGCGGCGCACGACGTTGACCCGATGATCGATGAAGTGCTTGATGGCCGGGATCAGGCCCAGTTCGCGGGGCTGGCCGTTCACCACCGCGAGCAGAATCATCGAGAAGCTCTCCTGCATCTGGGTGTGCTTGAACAGCTGGTTGAGAACAATTTGCGGTTCTGCTCCACGCTTGAGTTCGACTACGATGCGGACGGGCTCATCGCGGCCGCTCTCGTCGCGGACGTCGGAGATGTCTTCGATGTGCTTGTCGTTTACCAGTTGGGCAATGCGCTCGACCAGGCGCGCCTTGTTTACCTGATAAGGGATTTCGGTGACGATGATGGCTTGGCGGTCTTTGGTCAGGGTCTCGATGGCGGCTCGGGCGCGAACCTGGAAGCGGCCGCGGCCGGTGCGGTAGGCTTCAAAAATTCCGGCACGTCCGTGGATGACACCATAGGTGGGGAAATCCGGGCCCTGGACATACTTCAGGATTTCGGCGAGTTGGGCGTTGGGATTGTTGATCAGCGTGATGGTGGCGTCCACGATCTCGGTGAGATTGTGGGGCGGAATCTTGGTGGCCATGCCGACGGCGATTCCGTCGGAACCATTGACTAGAAGATTAGGGATGCGTGCGGGCAGGACGTCGGGCTCGACTTCGCTGCCGTCGTAGTTGGGATGGAAGTCGACCGTATCCTTGTCGAGATCTTCAAGCAGCGCGGTGGAAACCTGAGCGAGCTTGGCTTCGGTGTAACGATCGGCCGCGGGCGGATCGCCGTCGACAGAGCCGAAGTTTCCCTGTCCGAAAATCAGCGGGTAGCGCATGCTCCAGGGCTGGGCGAGACGAACCAGGGCGTCGTAGACGGCGAGGTTGCCGTGGGGATGATATTTGCCCATGACGTCGCCGACGATGCGGGCGCATTTGCGCGTCGCCTTGTTGGGCTGCAACCCCATTTGCTGCATGGTGTATAAAATGCGGCGATGGACGGGCTTGAGTCCGTCTTTGACGTCGGGCAGGGCGCGGCCGATGATGACCGACATCGAGTAGTCGAGATAAGAGCGGCGCATCTCCTCTTCGATGTTGACCGGCTGAATGTTCAGTGCGCCGGGGCTGCCGTCGCCCCCTGGAGGAGGAGCTAATGGGAGTTCGGGATTCTGATCGTCGGGCATGGTTTGGCTCTTGGCTCTGGCTCTTGGCTTCTAGCTCCTAGCTTGAACTCTAGGTCAAAGCCGCTTCTTCGGGTTCCTGGCTGAACTGCTAACTAATTGTATTTACAGGGTCTTATGTGCCTTTGGGAGCTGGTTTGATTATACCATCTTTGTCCGGATATCGCTGGCCATTGGGCTTGGGAGGTGTGACTGTTCTGGTGCTGTTTCGTGAGTAAAACTCAGTAGCGCCGCCGTCCCGCCCGCTGTCCGGCTGCGGAAACTAAAGCTGGCGCGCCCGTTCAGTAACCCAGTCCGTCCAATAGGCCGACGCTCCGCTCGAAAGCAACTGTACCTTGCCTAGCACTGCGTCCACAAAATTCACAATCATCGGATAATGCAGATTCGCATGCGGCGGCAGATCTTCTGTCCCGCCCGGATAGACCAACTGAGGCCCGTTCAGCGGCGTCAGATCCATCTCCCCGTCCGTGCCCCGAATGCGGCATTCGTCGCGCTTCACCCGGGAATGCCAGCGAACATCCACGATGCCGCGCATCCCGCCGTCGTAATCGATCATCACCGTCGCATTGTCTTCTACAGCGTAGTGATGGACAGCGTTGGAAAGATGCCCGCTCGTACGTCGCGGCTGCCCGAATAAGAAGTTCAGAACATCAATGCGGTGAGAGGCAATGTCATAAAGCGGTCCGCCGCCGGCTTTGGCGGGATCAATGAGCCAACTGCGTTCATCTTTTCCGTCGAACCAGTCGTGGGAGGTAAGTTCCGCGAGCGCGGGCCGGCCAATCGCGCCGGCCTCCAGCAGTTGTTTCGCGCGCTGTACCTTGGGATAGCTCCGGCGATAGTAGGCAACGCCCAGAGTCTTGCCGCTCCTGCGAGCAGCCTCCAGCATGCTGCGTGCCTCGGCTTCGTCCATCGCCATCGGCTTCTCGCACAATGCATGCTTGCCTGCGAGCAAAGACGCGATGGTCTGCCGAGCGTGCAGAAAAACCGGCGTAGCCACGTAAACGGCCTGCACTGCCGAATCGGACAGGGCCTCGTCCAGAGAAGTCCAGACGCGCGCATCGAACCCAGCAGCCTTCGCGGGATCGCGCGTGACCAGGCCGTAGAGGCGGCTTCTCGGCTCCGCCTGAATCGCGGGAATCACGCGCCGGGTCGAGATGTCGCCGATTCCAATTACGATCCAGTTCAGCATCCGGTTTCAAAGTTGCAAGGTTTCACGGTTAAGGGTTGGAGGGTTTTTTCAAGGTGGCAAGGTGTGAATTCTCTCCGCTTTGCTATTTCGTCACTTTGAAACCTTGGAACCTTGAAACATTGAAACCTGTCTTACACAAAATGAAAGGCCGGCCTGAGCCGGCCTTCAAAATAAATCTGCAAACCGAACTACTTCTTGGGCGCGATCGCGTCCTTCGCAGCCTTGGCGACGCGGAACTTCACCACGGTCTTGGCTTTGATCTGGATGGGCTCGCCGGTTTGCGGGTTGCGTCCAATGCGGGCCTTGCGATGGGCCTTCACCAGACGGCCGAGGCCAGGCACGACGAACAGGCCGTTCTTCTTGGTTTCTTTGATGGCGGTGTCGGCAAGATTCTCCAGAAACGCCGCCGCTTGCTTGTTGCTCAGCTCATTCTTCTCCGCGAGAAGACGGACGAGTTGTGTCTTGGTCAAACCTGCAGCCATAAACTTCCTCCTGGGAAAGATTAATTGAATTCCGATGGCCGCCATCTTATACCACTGTCCTGTGGAAATCACCATATTTTATGCGGGTTTTAACAATATCATGTGCGTGGCAGGCCCTTTTTACGCGGTTTATGAGAAACTCGCCTCAAAAAACGGGCTATTCATGGCTTTCGGACGGGCAAACTGGTGGGGGCTTAACCATTAGCCCTCTGTAGTGGATTTCTATCCCCGGATGACATAATGAGAGCGAGGAGCGGAAATTGAGCTGCGCCATCTGTGAGACTCGCAAAGAAAAACGCTTTTGCCCAGCCGTGCACGGGCGCATCTGCCCGCAATGCTGTGGCGAGCAGCGCGAAGTAACGCTGGACTGCCCGAGTGATTGCCCTTACCTGCGCCAGGCACGGGAGCATGAGAAGCCGCGTTCGACCGACCAGATCGACCCCGCCGCGTTGTTTCTGCAGGTGGAAGTTCCCGACCAGTTCATCTACGAGCGCGAGCACCTGCTCATGGGATTAACCTACGCGCTGGCGAAGGCAGCCCGCGCCGACCGCAACCTGAACGATCAGGACCTGATTGCCGCGCTCTCGGCCTTGGCCACCAGCTACTTCCGCCTGGTGAATTCGGGACTGCATTACGAGCAACCGATCACCAGCAGCTCGCAGCAGCGAGTCGCCGCTGAGGTCGAAAAGATGTTGAAGGAGTTTCGCGAGGCCGAGCAGAAACATATGGGATATTCGACCCTCCGCAAGTCCGACATACTTCGCGCTCTGGTGTTTCTGGTGCGACTGGGGCACGGGCGGACGTTCGGGCCGGCCCAGGAGCCGCGCGTTTGAAGAGTTTCTTTTCGCGCAGTTTCCGGAGAAGGACTCCTCTGTTCTCACGCCCCAGGAAGCCGGCAGCCGAATCATTGTGCCGTGATCTGCTGGCGAACTAAATTCAAAATCTGCCACGGATTTCACGGATCTACACGGATAGAGATCAATACTGGTTTTGATCAATACTGATAAGGATCATTACGGATGAAGATGTACGCGAATAAATCCTTTCGTTCTTGATCCGTGCGCATCCGTATGATCCGTGGCTAAGTCTTGGGAAGTTTCCGCACTGCCTGACCCGCGGGCAAGGCGTCGCGCAATTCGCGAACGGTGCGATTCAAGACGGGATGGCGAAGCTCGGGGGCGATCTCCGCCAAAGGCTCCAGTACGAACCGGCGTTCGTGCATTGCAGGATGCGGAATGGTCAGGGTGGGGGAATCTATAATCGTGTCCCCAAAGAGCAGAATGTCGATATCAATTGTTCGTGGACCTTTTTTTCGGGTGCGCTGGCGGCCCATCGCCTGCTCAATGTCGAGGAGGCTGGTCATGAGTTGCGCGGGCAATTTTGTTGTCTCCAGTCCGACCGCGCAATTCACGAACCAGGCCTGCTGGGTGAACTCCACCGGTTCGGTTTCGTAAAACGAGGAAACCGAAATCACGCGCCCTGCGGATTCCAGGCGGCCGATCGCCTCCCGGAGGTGCTCCTCACGGTTTCCTACATTCGAACCCAGCGAAAGATAAACCACCATGCGCATGCGCCGCCGCGTCCAGTTTTACTCCGTTGGTTTCGCCTAGCACAATGGCGGCCCTGCTGTCTTAACAGATTCCCGCATAGCCTTCCGGCAGTCCTAGCAGGCTGCTGAAAGACTAATCTCTGCTGCCGAAAGCGAACCGCAGGCACTGAAGCGCGGCTGGCTTTAAAGAACTTAACGGCACCCCTCGGTCGCATTCGCTCTCTCAGGGCAGGCTCAAGAACTGAAGAGGTTGCGGAAAAACCTGTTGCTGAGGCGAGAAGGGCGACCACCAGGGCTGAAGCCCGACCGATCCTAAACGGCTTACGCGGCCCTGAAGGGCCGCTCTTCCACAGTTCTGCCTGCATCGATGAGTTTTTCCGCAGCCTCTGAAGTCGTGCCCTTGCCTGGAACTGAGTTTTAGCAGCCTGCTAGGCCAATCCGGGAGCAATACCTTGGTTACTTTTGTGTCTGTGCCTGCCCCTTTACACTCACGCTATGACGTTGGAGTCTCTTCTGCTGAGCCGGGACCCGGAACTCGTCCGAGTGATACGCCCAACCCTGGAAAAACTCGCGATCGACCTGGAAATCTGCAGCGAAGTTCGAATCGCGACCGAGATTCTGATCTCCGAAAAGTTCGATGCCGTGATTGTCGATTGTGATGATATGAAAGGCGGTCTCGAAATCCTGCAAGGTTTGCGCAACACCCCTAGTAACCGGAACTCCGTGACCTTTGCTGTCCTTAACGGAAAGCGGACCACCACCCAGGAAGCCTTCGAAGTGGGCGCAAACTTCGTCCTGCAAAAGCCGATTAGTTTTCTCAATGCCACGCGGTGTTTTAATGCGGCCGTAAATTTTATGGTTCGCGAGCGCCGCCGCTACTTCCGCCAGGCGGTCCGCATGCCAGTCGAGGTTACGCTTGGCGACAAGCACCTGAAGGCCACCGGCACCAACATCAGTGAGGGCGGGATTGCGCTCCATCTCCGTGAGTCTTTGCCCAAGGGCGCGACGCCGCGTTTGCGCTTCACCCTTCCCACCACCAGTGTCAGCATGGAGGTCGTGGCCGAGGTGGCTTGGGCCGACATTCAAGGGCGCGTTGGCCTTCGCTTTCAAACGCTTCCCGCGAAATCGCAGGAGCTCCTGGAAACCTGGCTCAATCAGCAGATGGAAGTAGAACTACCGGGAGCCAAGGAACGCATTGCGGCCGCTGACGCAGCCACTGAAACCAAGAACCGCCGCTGAATTTGGTCCCCCGCCTCTGAGTTTTCTATCGGAGTTTCCTATCGGTTCAGGTACATACCTTGAGACTTGCGCTGCCGCGGGAACGTGGCACTCTGAAGGATTATCGGAGAGCCATTGTCATGCTGACCAACGATTTCCGCATCGAGCGCGTACAGAAAACTCTGCGCTGGTTCGAGGAAGATATTCCCCTGCTCAATATGCGAGTGAAGGATCTCTCGGCCGAGCGCCAGGAATCCGCGCGCCGCTTTGCCGCCGCCCTGATCAGCCAGACGCGCGCTGAGCTGGAGAAACTTCTCGAGCAACAGCCGGATGATAATCAGTATTCCGGCGAAGCGCCCTGCGAACCGGCAGATTAAACAGCAGATCAGAGAGAGGATCCGGCAGCCGCCCGCACGCCCGCAACTTCCTCATGCGCGGTTTCTTCCTCGGAGAGTGTCACTTCTTCCCACAGCGTCTTGTCGCGCAGGATGCGCGAGACCAGGGCTGTATGCATAGCATGGCCGGCCCGGTCGGCGACCACGTTGCCCAGGATCTGTTTACCCAGCAGCGCCAGATCTCCCACCAGGTCAAGCACCTTGTGCCGTACGAATTCGTCAGGGAAACGCAGCGGCCCGTTCTCGACGCCGTCGCGAGTGAGCACAATGCAGTTCTCGCGCGAAGCGCCGCGGATCAGGCCCATGTTCCGCATCGCGGGTTCGTCCTGCCGGGAGCCGAAGGTGCGCGCCGCCGCGATGTGCCGCAGATAACTTCCATTCGATAGCGTGACCTGAAAAGTTTCTTTCCCGATGAGCGGGTGCGGAAAGTTGATGGAATAGGAAACGGAATAAGAGTCGGCGGGATAGACGGCGATGAACTTGTTGCCCTCGCGCATCTCCAACTCGCGACGAATCTTCAGGTACTTGCGAGGCCGACGCTGCTTGCGGATGCCCACCTTCTGGATCATCTGGACAAAAGGTCGCGCGCTGCCGTCAAGAATGGGCAGCTCCAGATTATCCAGCTCCACTACGGCGTTATCGATTCCCATGCCGATAAAGGCCGAGAGGATGTGCTCCGTGGTGGAAATCAGCACGCCCTTTTTCATCAGGCTGGTGGCGTAGCTGACGCGAGCCACGTTGCGGCTGACGGCCTCCACTTCAAAGCCGTCCAGATCGGTGCGTCGAAAGACGATTCCCGTTCCCGGGGGCGCGGGCGCCATTCGGAGAGAGACTGGGGCGCCGCTGTGCAAGCCTATCCCACTGCACTCAGCGGCCAAGCGGATTGTCTGCTCTTGCGTCAAGCAGGGGGAACCGTCAAGAACGACACCCTTATGTTGAATTGAACGAATAGCTTACAGCCATCGGGCAGAAGACGTATGTGGCAAAAAAGCCACACTTGCGGGTTACCATCAGGTAAGCGGTGCCCTTCCAATGGGTTGGAGCCATTTGGGGAAATTTGACACTCTTGGTTACCGCTTAGCGCTTGGCGGGTTTGTTTGGGATTGTAGCCGGAATTGGGATCGAACATGGCCGGGGGTCCACGCCCTGGTTATAGGCTGCAGAATTCAGGAAGCGCTGGCTGGCCATGTCGCCGTTATAAAACCGCGTGAAGTCATAGGGCGTCATGATTCCCTGGACCGGGCGGTAGTTGTCGTAGATTTCTTCTTCGATGTTGCGCTGCTTGTCGACCGGATCGCGCCAACTGAAACTTTTCTTGATGGGCAGGTGGGTATCGGCGTCGAGGTAAACCGTGACACTTTCATCTCTGGCGTTGATCAAGGTTACCTGCAGTGCAGGATGTTCAGCGGCGATCGCGTTGCCCTCGTAGAACAGAGCCACGCTGGGGTCATTCATCCACGTCCGTAGAATGGTCTCCAGCGAAAACCTGCGCCGCCGCAGATAGTCGGTGATGTCTTTCTGGTCCATCGGATGCGGGCCCTTGAACGTGATCTCCCACCCTTTGTCGCCGTTGTAGACCTGGGCAATGTCGCGCTCTTTGGTGATTTCCACGCGCTCCTTGTCGGGATATTGCACGAACCGCCAGAAGAGCACGCCATTGCTAGTGGGCCGGCCGTGGAAAAAACTGTAGGCGCGTCCCGCCAGTTGCATGTCGCGCACATTGAGATACGCCTGTCCACCCAGGCTCTGGATCGCCTGTTCGAGCAGGGCCCTGGCCTTGTGCGCATTTTGCTGATCAACGGGAAGGGCAGGCGCAGAGTTCTCCGCCGGCGAAGAATTCTGTGGCGCAGATTGGGCGGCCGCGCCCGGATCGCGGACGAACAGACAAATCATCAGAAACCAAATAGGAAGAAGATGTTTCATCCAGCCCGAAGAGTCGATGCGTGCAACCAGAATTGTAGCGTCCCGCGTGGAATTGCTGCTCGCAGCCCGCACGAATGTCATGCTGAGCGAGGATTGAGCTTCGCCGATACGATGCTCACTCGCTGCTGATTTCTTGGATGCGAAAAAAGGCCCTCGCGCCCGCGACTTCAGCCCTTTTTTGCAATTTACCCAGATAGGACCGCGCCGCCGTTCACGTTGAAGATTTCCCCTGTGATGAACCCTGCGTGCGGAGTACACAAGAATAACACCGGAGCCGCAATCTCCTCCGGCTTCCCCACGCGCCCCATGGGAATCGTGCTCCGTATCTCTTCCCCAGACTTCGGATCCGCCATCGCCCCCGCGCTCATGTCCGTATCCACCCAGCCCGGCGCCACAGCATTCACATAAATGCCGGCTGACGCCAGCTCCGTCGACAGCCCTTTCACCATGCTGATGAGCGCACCCTTGGTGGCCGAGTAGTCGATGTGAAAAGCCTCTCCCCGCTGCCCGCTCGTCGAACTGATCAGCACAATGTGTCCAGCGGCATTTCCACTGTGGGGCTGCGACCTTCATCTGTGCCACCGCATATTTGACGAGACCGAAAACGGCATCCAGGTTAATCGACATGGTCGAGCGCCACTGCTCGTCCGACATGCGTTCAATCGGCACATCCTGCTCCGGCCACACGCCGTGATTCGCCACCAGGATGTCGATCCGTCCAAACTGCTTGACGGCCTCGGTCATAAGACCGCGAGCGGCTCCTGCCCCATCAAGATTGCAGGCCAAAGCCCGGCAAACCGCCGGCCCGCATTCATTGACCAGCGCCTCGGCCTGAGTCTTGGCCTTCTGATAAGTGAAAACGACTTTGGCATCGGCCGCGGCAAACAGACGTACGGTGGCCGCGCCAATGCCGCGCGAACCGCCAGTGATCAACGCAACTTTTCCGGAGAGAGATAGTGGAACGGACATGGCAGACTAGTTTCCCGTTTTCTGTTCCGAGTTGCAAGTCAGGCCGAGGCAATACGACAAGAACCGCCAACCGGGAAGCAGTGCGACAAGGCGCAGCAGCCTGAGAAGCTCCACGCGGCAATCGCAACTAAAACTATCAGGAGCATCTTGCAATTAACGTTTGTGCCGGCGTTCTTACAGACGAGTACAATTTTCTTGATCAGTATCTCCGAGGTGAAAAACAGCGTGGGACGCAATCCAACAATTCGTGGACACAGCCGAAGCATTTACGCACTGCTCGCCGCAACTATTCTTCTGAGTGCGCTCAGCAGCATGATGGGCCAGGAGGCGCGAGCCAATCCGCAGGCCCAGACACAGCCCGAACCTGCCGCTTCCGAGCCTCGCGTAATACAAGGCCGCATCGCGGCGATCGAAGGCGCTATCGTGACGGTGAAGACGCCAGAGGGCTTCCCCGGCGCGAGGGGAGGCCATGCGCAGTACGTGACCGCGGGGCCCACGTTCAGGATTGATATCTCTCGCGCCCGCGTGTTACTGCCTGATGGAAGGCAGCCTGACAAGGTGCCGCTTGCGGTCGGCGATCGCGTGCTCGTGGTTCTGATCGGACCGGACTCAGGCCCGCAGGGACCCGGCAGCCTCAACCGTACCTATTTTGCGTCCGTTATAGAACGTCTCGTAGCGAGCGACAAGATCGTTACCCACTGAGCGCGAACAATTCGAGGCCCCAGCCAGCCCAGAACGCTGCCCGAGACAAACAAAAAAGAGGCCCTGCCAGGCAGGGCCTCTGAAGCAGATCAGTCTTGTCACGCGGAATGCACGCAGGCTAAGGCTGGTTCAGGTTGGTAAAGCCGTCCCTGCCTATGCAGGTACCCCAGTTGCCGCCACCAACGGCGTTCATGCCGGAGAACCAGGTGTAGTTTTGGGTGCTGCTCGCAAGATCCGCAACATTCGCTTCATAATCGCCCCAGCGGCCCACGGCTGCGCTACTGCCTGTGCACATGTAGAAGCCGGAGTCGTGCATGACATTCTGCGACTGGGTCACACGCCGGGACGTGTAGGCGGTCGACGCATAGTTACTGTTGTCGGAGTAGTTGTAAATCATGGTCAAATCTCCGCCGGTGTTGGGAGCCAGCGCAGCAAAGTAGCTGGAGCCAGAGGCCCCCTGGCCACCGCAGAAAAAGCAGTCTTCATTGAGCAACGTTGCACCGGTAACTTGGGGGCAAGTATTGAGGAAGGCTCCCGTGCAGCGCGCGTCGTTATCGTTGAGGAACAGCCTTGCCTGGAACCACAGGACATGCGCTGCCCCCGCGCCCGCGCCGGACCCGTTGGTGACAAGCGCGGCCGTAATAACGCCATCATGGTAGGTCGGGGTTGCGCTGATTCGAGGATCGTTGGTGTCCACGCAATTCGCACAACCCGGTTCATTTGCATTTGCAGGCAGACTATAGGTGTTGGCAGTCGATACGCCGGCCGCGCTAAACTCCGGACCTGGACTACCACTTGCGACGAGGTTATTGGAGAAGCCCCAGAAGGTCAACCCGTTGCAGCCGCTCCGACACTGCCCGCCACCGAAATTGATGTTAAAACTGGCGACGGCGATACCCGCTCGTGAGTGTTCGGAAGCATCGACTGGAACCGACGGATGCACCGTATCGAGATTGACTCCGCCCCAACTCAGGTTAGTCCAAATGTTGTAGCTAAAACCTGAACCTGAATAAATCTTGGTTTTTGGTAACAACAGCATCCAGTCGCTGATTCCCCCGCTGCCAGGGAAGAAATTGATGCCGATGTAGATGGTGGTATCGTCGTACCCCAGTTGAGGGAAGTCGGGACAGGAGCTGCCGGAAGCTCGGCAATCTGCCGCCCCCCAGGGAGCGAAGGTGTACTGACGCCACGTGCCCAAAGGGCTGTTGGTGACGCTCGACGCCAAGTGTATGACTCCTCTCGTAAAGTCATCCGCAAGGACAACAAAGTGACCCTTGTTCCAATCATAGAAGGCACGCACGTCGCCGATATCGCCGCTGTCGGGTGCGAAGAACGAGGCTAGAGTTTTTGGAAACCCAGACTGGAGAACGCCGCTCTTGTTGTACACCGCGATGGATTCGTTGACGAGTTGGACCACATACTGTCCTGAGACCGCCAGCGCCATGTCAGCCGGGGCTACTCCGCTCGCGTTTCCCTGTCCGGTGAATACCGGGGTGGCTCCAGGAGTTTCGAGCCCAAGCAGCTTCGCCGGTGCGGGTCCTGTGGTTGCGCCCGGGGCCAAGGCAGGACCACCCTTCGCAGCTTCCGCCTTCCGCGCCTCGTATTCTTCCTCGCTAATTCCGCCGCGTGGCTCAGGAGGCGGCAACACGTTTCGCGGCACTCCCTGCGGCACCTCCGACATATTCACTTCTACAGCTTCGGTCGCTCCGGATTGAACAAGATCGGCGTGGCCTTTTCCAGGTAGAACCTGGTTGGCTTGCCCAAAGGCAAGGATACTGAAGCCTGCAAATAACAGAAGCACTGCAAATACATGCCACCTCATTTTGGTCATAGATTCTCCTTATGGGTTGTTCGGTCGTCGATGGCGAAAAGCGCAGTCCTGGCGCTGGTCGCGGGGTTTGCCGCATCCTGGGGGATTCGCACCATCACCACACTCCTCGTACAGCCGTTCTGGGATTTGAAACCCGCGTCATCACACCAGCTTCACGCTGATGCTGAAATGACCCGGCAATTCACTGCAGAAAAGGGGGGGATTGTCGACTCGCCGGACGGGAAGCTTTTACGACTCGACGAGCCGCACTCTAACACACGCTCACATTTTGTCAAGTAAAGAAAGTATGAATTAGTAGAACTACAGTTGATTACTGTTGAATTAATGAGTGGAGGAAGCAATCGAGTGGTTGAAGAAGGGCCGTCATCGGAAGGGATTGGCTTTCTCTTCTTGACAGTGCATCGCGTTGCAACCTGGTGCACCGCTCTTCATCCGGCGCAGAATCTTCACTGGTGCGGATGACCCACTAGTGGACTGTCGCAGTGAATTCGTTAGTGGCGAAACGACAGCACCCGGGGGGACAATTTCCGGTTCGTGGAACCCCGGACGCCCTCGTCCGGGGAGAGGGGTGCCACCCCCTGGGCGGACGAGGGCGTCCGCCCCTCCACAAACGCGGGTGCTAACGTTCTCTCTGCGACAGTCCACTAGACCCCCACTCCCAGAACAATAAAAAGAGGCCCTGCCGAGCAGGGCCTCTGAAAAACTGCAGTCTTAGATTGTAAAGGTTACTTCCCGAGCTTGCCGCGCGGGCTTCCGATGCCTGTGCACTGATCGTAGCCTGCACCGGCAGCGTGGCCGTTGCTGCCGAGTTTGACATCGTAGAAATTGGCCTTGTATGCCGTAGTTGTGAAGAGTTGAGAATAGAGGAGGTTGTTCTCCTCGGTAGCGTAGTAGAAGTCACCCTGTCCTAATCTGTTGTTGGAGTCGTTGATGATGCCGGCCAATACAGGTGACGACACGCTCGTGCCACCTACCTCGTAAAAGCCGTTACTGGAACCCTCATCGCCGATGTAGACGGCGACACCGCTGGCAGGATCGGCGTCCGCCGCAATGTCAGGCGTGGATCGGTTCCCCGTCCCGAACAGCGGAAACTGGTAAGCTGACCACGGTCCCATTCCCGCAAGGATGCTCGGGGGACTTGCGTAGCTTTCAACAGCGCTCGTGCCGCCGCCCGAGTCGGCCCAGCAACTCTCGTTCATGAAAGCCCCGGTCGATTTGCGGTTGATGGTGGTTCCCCCTGCCGAGACTACCCATGGCGAAGAACTGGGATAGAGCACTTCCGCTCCAATGTCACCGGCTGACGCAAAATAAGTGATGTTAAACGGGTAGTAACGGTAGAAGAAATTGTCGTCCTGGAACATGGTGCCACCCCAGCCGCCGTTGCAGCCGGCACTTTGTGCACAAGCCTCTGGATATCCCCAGCTATTGGAGATATCGCCCCCGCCGGCGTTAGCTACTTCTATGCCGGCCACCTCTTCGGCATAGAGCAGGTCTTCGAGGTTTTGGGTGCAGGCCTCTACCAGGATGATCTTCGCATTGGGAGCCATTGCGTGTGCGTACTGCGTGTCCAGATCAATCTCGAAGTCCCATCCGAACAGGTTTGCATTGGCCGGTGTCCCGCTGCAACTGGCATTTATGCTGGGACCGAAGCCACCGCCAAGAGTGCCGAAGCTTGAATTGGCAATGACTTTCGTGAAGGTTACGGCGGGCAAGCCGAAAGTCGCAATGAAGGTATTTAAGTCGTTCGCCACGAACGGGTGGTCATACGCGTCAACCACCGCGATCGCTCCCCACCCGCCGACACCTCCACCGGAACGGCCGGGAAATCCTCCCGAGTAGCATCCAGAGTAGGTAGCGCCGACCTTGTACAGGCAGGCCAGCGATGCGGGGTTCTCAATAAACGTGTTTTGTGGGATTCCGGCGGAGATTCCGTGTTGACCTTCAGGAATGAAAATCTTGTAGTTGGTGTGGACTCCCTGCCTGTGGGGATCCGAGATGGGCGGCGTGATCACCGTGCCTCTCTGCGTGTGTATCCCCTCCGGGAATTGTGCTGGTTCCGATTGTACTTTCGGTCGCTCTGGAGCTCTTGCAGCGTCCTGGGCGACGGCCACGTAGGACGCGAACGCGAATATCAGAAGCACTGCAAATGCAGACCACTTCATTTTGGTCATACTCTCTCCTTCTCCTTATGGGTTGTTCGGTCGACGATCGCGAAAAGCGCACTTCGGGCGCTGGTCGCGGGGTTTGCCGCATCCTGGGGGAATCGCGCCATCAGCCACACTCCTCGTACAGCGGTTCTGGGATTGGAACCCGCGTCATTCACGCCAGCCTCACGCTGATGCGCAAAGACCCGGGACTTCGCCTAACAAGAAAGGGGGGGATTGTCGAGCAAACGGGAAGCTCTTACTAACTCGACGACCGGACTCTAACACAAGCTCACATTTTGTCAAGCAAGAAAGTGTGAATTGATGTGAATTGATGTGAATTTGTAAATTACTGTGTGAAGGGACGCAACAGAGTGCTTGCAGAAGGGCTGTCACGGGAAGGGATTGGCTTTCGCTTTCTTGACTACGCATCGCATTGCAACCTGGTGCAAGGCTCTGCATCCGCGCAAGAATCTTCGCTGCGGCCGATGACTTGCCTTTCATGATTGATCCTGGTGGAGCCCCGGACGCCCTCGTCCGGGGGGCACATCCCACTTTTCCCCACACGGGTGCGCGGCGGTCCCCGGGCGGACGAGGGCGTCCGCCCCTCCACGAGAGAGCTGGCTTAATCGAAACGGGATTAGATCGGATGACGATCAGCAGCGCTTGGATTTCCCGAAATTCCGTTCTACACTGATTGCAAAGTTCGGCCATCGGAGCAGTTTCGGAGGTCCCGATGAGCGCAACGACGCGAGTAGTTGTAGCCCCCTGCTTGGTGTTTGTCGGTCTTATCTCGGCTTTACTCGTCTCAGCTTTACTCGTGGCTTGTGGAAACGACAGAAATATGGGCAGCTCTATGCCTGGCGGCAATCAAGGCGGCGGTCCTGGCGGAAGCAACGGTCAGGCTACTGATTCGATGACCGTCCGAGCCGCGTAATGGCCATGTCAAAGATATCGCTGAGCATGACTGTTGCGCGGGCCAGTGCAATCATCGCCATGCTTGCATTCGTGGTCTTGAACTGGAGTTGTGGCGGCGGTTCGAATTCTCAAAATCCAGTCGCCCCGTCGATCTCGACGCAGCCCGCCAGCAAGAGCGTGATTGTCGGCCAGCCTGCCTCCTTCGGCGTAGTTGCGATTGGGACTAGTCCGCTGAATTACCAGTGGCAGAAGAACGGCACTGCGATCGCCTCTGCTGCGAACTCATCCACGTACACCACACCTCCCACGGGAACGGGTGATAGCGGCGCCCAGTTCCGGGTCGTCGTGAGCAATTCTGCCGGCCAGGTAACCAGCGCCCCGGCGACCCTCACCGTGCTTTCCTCCGCTGGCGTTGATGTCGTCACCTACCACAACGACACGGCTCGCACCGGACAGAATCTCCAGGAAGTGATCCTTACAGCGGCCAACGTCACCTCCTCGAACTTCGGCAAGCTTGGTTTTTTCAATACCGACGGCAAGGTTGACGGCCAGCCGCTGTATCTCTCGTCGCTGAATGTTGCAGGCGGGACACACAATGTTCTGTATGTAGTTACCGAACATGACAGTGTGTACGCCTTCGATGCTGACTCCGGAACAGTGCTGTGGCAGCTCTCGGTACTAGGAGCGGCCGAAACCACCAGCGACGATCATGGCTGCAGCCAGATCACTCCGGAGATCGGCATTACGTCGACTCCGGTCATCGACCGCACGGCCGGAACGAACGGTGCGATCTACGTGGTCGCCATGTTGAAGAGTGCCGCAGGGACGTATTTTCAGCGCGTGCATGCGCTCGACATTACCAGCGGAGCTGAATTGTTTGGCGGCCCGGTGACTGTCCAGGCATCGTTCCCCGGTACGGGCGCCAACAGCGTAGGGGGAAATGTGATTTTTGATGCCGGGCAATATGCGGAGCGCGCGGGCTTGCTCTTACTGAACGGCACACTCTACACAGCCTGGACCTCGCACTGCGATATCCCGCCTTATACCGGATGGATCATGGCCTACAATGCGAAGACTCTGGCGCAAAGCAGTGTCCTGAATGTCACACCGAATGGCAACGACGGATCGATCTGGATGGCGGGGTCTGCGCTCGCTGCGGACAGCGCCAACAATATCTATTTCCTGGATGCCAACGGCACCTTCGATACGACGCTGAATGCGAGCGGATTCCCGGTGAATGGGGATTTTGGAAACGCCTTCGTGAAACTTTCCCCATCGAGTGGGCTGGCTGTCGCCGACTACTTTGCCCTCTTCAACACAGTGGCGGAGTCGGATGCCGACCAGGATCTCGGCTCCGGCGGAGTCTTGCTTCTGCCTGACCTGACCGACAATACCGGGGAAACGTGGCACCTGGCGGTGGGTGCGGGCAAGGATACGAATATCTATGTGGTGAACCGCGACAACATGGGGAAGTTCAGCAGCGGCAGCAATAACATCTACCAGGAACTCGCAGGCGCCGTGCCCGGTGGAGTGTGGGGCATGCCCGCCTATTTCAACAGCACGATCTACTACGGGGCTGCAGGGAACACGATGAAGTCTTTCGCCATCAATAATGCGCGCTTCGCGAGCACACCCACAAGCCACACTGGGACGACTTTTACTTATCCAGGCTCAACTCCAAGCGTTTCTGCCAATGGCAGCAGCAACGGCATCGTTTGGGCGCACGAAAATACCACTCCTGCGGTTCTGCACGCCTACGATGCGACCAATCTTAGCCATGAGCTCTATAACAGCAACCAGGCCGGGACGCGGGACCAATTCGGAGCAGGCAACAAGTTCATCACCCCGACCATCGCAAATGGCAAAGTGTATGTAGGAACAACCAACGGCGTGGCGGTGTTTGGATTGTTGCACTAGGATAGCCCGGCACATATCCGTTTCGACCAAACGATTCATGTAGCTTGAGAATAGCTAGAGAATAAGTGAGGCAGACGAGGTCCCACTTTGAGCTCTCAGGCTGCTTTATTGGAGACTGCTACAGACTCTCCCTTGACGACGCGGTCCGCTCCGACTTCAACTCCCGCAGCAGCAGTCGCACCAGCATCCCGTCAAAGCGCGTGCCGCTCATCTTGGCGAGTTCATCGAGCGCCTGTTCCGGCGTTCTCGCCGCAGCCAAAGATTGCTCGGTGATCATGTTGGCGTACGCGTCTGTCAGCCCGATGATCCGCGCCCACAAAGGAATCTGCTCGCCGCGCAGCCCGTCCGGATAACCCGTTCCGTCGAAGCACTGATGGTGATGTTCAATGGCTTGCCGCATCATCCCGCTGTGCGGCAGCGTGCTGACTATCTCCGCCCCCAAATGAGCGTGTGCCCTGACTTTGTAATCCTCATCGTCGGTCAGCGGACCAGGCTTGTTCAGGATGTGGTCAGGCACGAAAATCTTGCCCACATCGTGCACCCGCGCGGCGTAAACCAGGTCGGCCGTTTCTTCGGAAGGCAGATGCAGAGCCCGCGCAATAATCTCGGAGTATCGCGCCACCTGGTCCCCATGCCCGGCGGTGCGCAACTCGCGCGATTCGGCAGCGCGACTCAAAGCCTCGATCGACTCCTTCAGCAGCGCAACATTGATCCCGTCATCCCCCGAGCACAATTTGCGCAAGGTTGCGGTCAGATCTTCCAGATCCGGCAACCCGGTATGTTCGCGCTGCAGGAAGCCTTCGATGTAAGACGAAATCTGCTGCCGCTGCCAGGCGAAGTCCTGGCCCTCGGCGAACTCTTCCGCGGTCGAAACCAGGTTGCCACCCGAGCGCTTGGACACGTACATGCCCGCATCGGCCACCCGGATAATGTCCTCGATCGAGAATCCATGGGTCGGGAAACTCGCGACTCCAAAGCTACCAGTAATCTTGTGCTCGCTCAGCATGGGATCGCTGGCAATCCACTGCCGCAGACGTTCGGCCAGCACCACCGCCTGATCAGGACTGGTTTCCGGCATCAGCACGATGAATTCGTCGCCTCCGTAACGGGCGACCACGTTCGACTGCCGCGACTTTTGCTCCAGCAACCGGCCCACGCGCGCCAGCACCAGATCGCCCTCGAAGTGCCCCAGAGTGTCATTGACCTCTTTGAACTTGTCCAGGTCAATCAGCACCACCGAGAACGGACGCCCCGACCGCGACGCGCGCTTCCACTCCGCCGACAACGCTTCCCAGAAAAATCGCCGCGTCTTGATTCCCGTCAACCCGTCCGTGATCGACTGCTGCTGCAGCTTCTGGAACACAAATGCATTGTGCAGCGCCGTGGCCAGCAGGTCGGCCAAAGTATTCAGGATCAGCACGTCCTGCGGGGTGAATGCGCTCTCATTGTGGCTTTCAATATTTAAAACTCCAAGCAGTGATTCGCCGTAGACGATCGGAATGCAGAGCACCGCGCGCGCCTCGGGCAGGATTCCGGAGAGTTGCCCTTCCACCGCGTTCTGGACCAAAGCGCGCTCTCCCGTGCGCGCCACCCGTCCCAGGATGCCGGTGCCAAGAGGAATGCGTTTCCCCATGGCATGCGCAGTCACGCCGGCCTCCGCCTTGATCTCAATCTCCTTGGTCCCGTAATCCAGCAGCCCGATGCCGATGTGATCGAAGCTGAAATTCTTCTGGATCTCTCCCACAATCTGACCCAGCATGTGCACCGGGTCATCACTGGAGATCGCAGTCCTGGAAACGTTGTTCAGGAAGGAAAGCTGCCGGGAGCGCCGCTGCTCGTCGGCAAACAGACGCGCATTCTCCACCGCGACGGATACCTGCCCTGCCGCGGTCACCAGCACATCCAGGTCGCGTGCCTCAAAAAGGTTCTCGCGCTCGGTGCTCATAGCCACCATAGCGCCGGCGGGCTTGTTGCCCAGCAGGATGGGCGCGGCAATCAGGCATTTCGCCGGGTGCTCCGGGATGTACGTAATCCCCAGGCGCGCGCGAGTCGTCTCCAGATCTGAGCGAATGAGCAGCGACTGTCCGGTGTGAATCACGTACTCACTGAAAGCATTCTTCAATTTGCGTGACCGCTTCGGAAGCACGCGATTGTTCACCACCTCCAGCTCGAAGCGGATCTCCTCGCCCTCCTGAAACGCAATGTAGAAGTTGCTGGTATCGAAAATCTGTCCCAGCTCGGTGCGAACCGTACGCAGGATTTCATCCTGGTTCAAACGCGTGCTGATCGCCTGCCCAATCTCGGTGAGCAGTTCGTACTCTTTCGTTCGGCGATGTGCATCGTGAGTGACAACATAATTCTCCAGCGTAAGGCCCAATTGCAGTGCCAGCCCCACCATCAAACGCGGACCCGACGACCCGAAGGCCTTCCGCTCGGCGTGAGGAAACAGGATCACGCCGAAGTTGTGCTCCCGCGTCTGCAAGCTGACCGCTGTGAGATGAGTGATCTCCGCGCCGGTGAATACGCGTTTGAAGTCGGCAAAAGTTCCCCCCGCTCCTACTGGCAAGGGCTCCGTCATCTCCGTCAGATTCTGCACCGTGAAGATTCCGCTCTGCCGGTAGGCCAGCTCCGCAAGATATTCGCCCGCGCCCGTAGTCTCCAGAGCTTCCAGAAATCCCGGGGAAAATCCGCTCTGCACCGACGGCAAATGCCCGCGCCAGCGCTCTGCGATGTAGATCGCCGCCCGCCCCATGGGCAACGCGCCCATCAGCCGGTCCAGCGCTGCCAGCATGCTGGGCACCAGGTCGCTGGGCGCAAGCAGGCGCCGCGCATCGACTCCCAGCGTCGAAAGAGCGAGGCTGCTCTCCTGCACCGCATTGCGCTGGTTTTCAAACAGCACCATCACCATCGCGATCCCCAGCAGCATCTGCGGCACCGGACCAAGCAGGCTTCCGGCACTCCCCAGCCGCTCTCCTAACGAACTCCGCAACTGCCCCACACCCATCAGCACTGCCCACAGCATCAGGGCCAGGCCCAGCACCTGAAACGCAAGCGACCCCCGCTTGTGCCCGTTGATGTAAAAAACCGCGGAGCTGTACAGCAGCACCGCCGCCAGTCCCAGCCCGAGACGCACCGTGGGCTGCGCATCCGGTTGGAATACTCCGTGCACCATGTGCCCCTGAAGGTTGATGACGGCAAGCACAATTCCAGCGCCGCCGAGCGCCGCGTCGTACCAGCGGAAGTGATAGGGAGCCCGCATGAGCCGCGTAGAAACGAAGATGCATAGCGCCATCCCCACCAGAAACACCGAACTGGCAAAGTAGGTCAGCGCAGACGAGGATCGATAAAAAGAAAACGCATCCAGAGCGTAGTGCAGCGAATAAGCGGCCCACGCCAGCTGCCAGGCGCGAAAATAGGCCTGCCGGCTCTGTTCATGCAGATAGCTGAACACCAGGAACAGCAGAACCGAGACGAAGCCCGGAATGATTACCACGCTGATGGCGATACTATTCATGTGCCTGGCGAAGACGCCCCGTGCAAACCTCCACGGTGGGGAGACAGTTTTCTAATGTTTTCATAGCCCCGCTGTGAACACAACAAGATTTAAATACGTCGTCGCGGACCAAACAAGCCGTAGAATCATGCAGTTACCCGCCTCGGCCGTGCTCCATGCGCTCAGCAGAACAGTTCTAACCCCGGTCCATCGGCGCAATGGTCATTCATGAACGGTTCTCGGGCTAAAAAACACCGCGGCCATGGCAGGTCGCTGCCCTCTGGTTACTTGTCACCGGCTCCGTTTCGCAGTGCAATTGTCCTTTGGGGGACAAAATGAGCCGCCTATTCGGCTTTCTCGGCGTCGTTATTGTGATGGCCATTGGCCTCTACATTTATTCCAGGCAGATCGAGAGCTCTTCTGCTGCCGCCGGCGCGAACAACCCAAAGGCCGCCATCAACATCACCGCCGTACGCAGCGATCTGATCAGTATCGCCTCGTCGGAGCGCCGCTACTTTGCCACCGAAGGAAAATACGCCTCTTTCGATGAACTGATCTCGACGAATTACATCACCATCGCCCGGCAACGGCCTCCCTATACCTACGAAGTCCAAACAAGTTCCGGCGGCTTTCGTGTAGTCGCTACCCGTTCCGGCGACGACAACTCTGGCACACCTGCACAGCTCTCGGTCGACGAGAATATGGAGTTCCAAACCTCGCAATAGCGCAAAAGATAGGGCCTCGGTGCTATCGTTGCACGGGAGGACATGGGAAATGGCATTTCCAAATGATGATCCCACGGTGCAGCACGGTGACCGTACGATACAACTGATTGACTGGTTGGTCGGACGATTGGAAGAGTGTCTCGGCGAGGTTCTACCGCTCCAGACGGATGATCTTTTGAAAGACTATGCGCAGGATGCTCGTAACAGCATGGCCTCAGCAGTCGAGCAGCTGAGCATCGCACGCGCTAAAAAAGAGCAGCAACTCGGGGGCCGCACCAGCTAGAGACACGCACACTACACGGACAGTGCTTTCACTGCCAATTGCGGTTTTGGGGGTGATGGACTGGTTGCGACGGCTACGCAGCACGACGCTTGGACCTTGGACCCACTTGGCGTAACGTGTAGCAGGAAGCAGAATGATTCAGGAATCCATCCAAGCAGAATTGGTTTCAGGTGAGCAGGTGATCTGGTCAGGACAACCTGTTAGGGCGTTCTTTCGCAAGCGCGACATCCTAGAATTGCCATTTGGCATTTTCTGGTTGGCGTTCTCCATTTTCTGGATGTGGGGCGCATCAGGGCATTTCGATAGCCCGCCTCAGAATAAGGGCTCAGCTTGGTTCGCACTCTTCGGGATACCGTTCGTCTTGATCGGGCTGTATCTCGTGTTTGGAAGATTCTTTTACCGTTACTGGAAGCGCAGTCGCACATATTTTGCCGTCACAAATAAGCGTGTGTTGGTGGTTTCCGAGGCTCCGCGCAAGACCACGGTTTCAGCATACTTGGAATCGGTGCCCGCGATTACCAAGTCAATTGGACGAAATGGTGTAGGCACGTTGCAATTTGGAAACCCGATGCCCTCGTATGCATATTGGTGCACTTTCCCGTGGGGCAATGAAGGCACCGGGGATGTCCCTACCTTACTACGACATTCATGATGCTGACACGGTTTTTAGAACGGTGTCGGAACTCAGAGAGAAATCCATTCGCGGTGAGCGGCGATTCGGTGTTTGAAGACTGTAGCGTGGGCCACCTCCCGTAAGCGGGTTAAGGAGAATGAGTTCTTATGCTCCTACTGTTGAAATGTCGCGAATCACTCATCGACTGGGCAACAGGCCCGTTCGCTCGCCGCTTTGCCCGTCGGCCGACTCCTCGCGCTTGACGCTGCTTTTCCGCCGCCCGTAACATCGCAAGGGATTCCCCATGATCTCATCGCCACCCACTTCGCCGGCCGGTCCGCGCGTTCGCTTTGCGCCATCGCCCACCGGATTTCTCCACGTCGGCAGCGCCCGCACTTTTATTTTCAATTGGTTATATGCCCGCCGCAACCGCGGCACGATGATCCTCCGCCTCGACGACACCGACGTCGAACGCAACACCGAAGCCTCAGTCACTTCGATCTTTGACGGCCTTAAGTGGCTTGATCTGGCGTGGGACGAGGAATACAAGCAATCCGAGCGCGGAGCCCTCCATCGCCACATAGCCGAGACGATCTTCGAGAAAGGCCTTGCTTACCGCGACTTCACCCCCGCCCACACCGGGGACAGCGAGAGATCGGGCGCGCAAGGCACCTGGCTGTTCAATCCTGGAATGCGCGAACTCTCCCGCGCAGAGAGCGACCGACGTGCCGCCGCGGGAGAGCCGTTCGCCTTGCGCTTTCAAGTACCACGCGACACCGATCGCTCAGTCGGATTCACCGACGCCGTCTACGGCGATCAGCTGAAAGCCGCCGCCGATATCGAAGACTTCGCCCTGCTTCGCTCCGATGGCATGCCGACCTATCATCTTGCCTCCTGCGCCGACGACGCCGACCTCCGCATCAGCCACATCATCCGCGGCCAGGATCACCTCACCAACACCTTCAAACATGTCCTGATCTTCGAAGCCGCAGGCGTCAGGCCGCCGCAATTCGCCCACCTTCCGCTGCTGGTCGCGCCCGACGGAACCAAGCTTTCCAAGCGCCGCCACGGCCCGGTGGTCAGCGTCACTACCTATCGCGACGCCGGATTTCTTTCCGAAGCCTTCATCAATTTCCTCTGCCTCCTGGGCTGGTCGCCGAAGAACGACCGGGAAAAAATGAGCCGCGAAGAGCTGGTGGAAGCATTCTCGCTAGAGGGGATAAACCGCGCCAACGCTGTCGTGAACTTCAAAGAGCCTGCGAACACGCCGGAGGACACCTTCGACCCCAAAGCCCTGTGGCTCAATGCCGAGCACATCCGTGGCTTGCCGGTAGAGGATCTAAGTGCGCGCCTTCTGCCGATCGTGCACAAAGCCGGATTCAACATCCCGCCGGAAAGAATGCTGCAAATCACGCCCCTGATTCGCGAACGGATCACGCTGCTCCGTGACGCTCTCACCGTTGCCGACTTCTTCTTCGTCGACCAACTTCCGCCCTACGACCCCGCCGAACTCATCCCGCAAAAGGGAGACATGGCTCTAGCGCGGAGAGTTCTGGAGAAAGGTCGCGAGGTGTTAGCGAAGACTGAATTCAAGCACGACCCGCTGGATCAGGCCCTGCGTGCCGCAGCGCAGGAATTAGGAATCAAAGCCGGCCAGATGTTCCAGCCCATCCGCGTCGCCGTCTGCGGCCGCAAAAACGCCCCGCCTCTCTTCGAAACGTTGGAAGTTCTTGGTCGCGATGCAGCCCTGGTCCGCATTGAGCAGGCGCTTCAGAAACTCTCGTGACACCGTCCTGCTCTCAGTCCGCCGGTACCAGAACAATCCTGTCCTTTGTCTCCGGGGACAGGTGGTTATTCGCAGCACTCGTGGCTGCCCACGGCATTCCCAAGCCTAGGACCATCGCCATCGCCAGTGGTTCTACTGCATTGGCGAGCAGACGAGGTATACCGTGGAGGTAAAGAATCGCGTAATCGTTGAACGGAGTGCCAATCACTGCTGTAGCCACCGCCAGAGCGATTACTCGCCAGCGATCCAGCGAAGCCGTGTCGGGGAGCCAAAGATAGATCATTGGAATCAGTGCAAGCAGGTAGTGGTGTCGCCATGACAGTGGGGACACTAGTAGCGTCAGCAGGGCAATCGCAACCAGCTCCGCGCCGATTGCGCTTTGATCGTTTCTACATCGATGGAAGAAGAACAGCATTCCCAAGTACAGAATTGCTCCAAGCGCCTTCGCTACAAGGCAGGCAGCAGGACTCAAAGGCACTGCCTGAAAAGCTCCAGATTCGACCACGACGACGTCGCCGATCGCCAGGCTTTCGATTACTCCCGCGAGAGACTTGTTTTCCATGGTCGGAATCCCGCAACCCAGCGCGGGTAAAACATCTCGCACATAAGTCAGGTGCGGTCTCCATCCACAAAAGCCTATAGAGACGGCGCCCAGCACCAGCAACCATGCGAGGTAGGCGAAGACCCACTTCCATTGGCGCCTTACGACAAATACCCCAACTGCCAACACCGGGCTCAACTTTATAAGCGTACCTATCGCGAAGAATAACGCTGACAAACTGAATTTCTGGTTCACTGCCAGGTAAATTCCCATAGCCCAGCACGCAAGTATGACCGCGTTCGCTTGTCCCAGATTGATGGTTTCGACAAAGGGGAAGAAGGCAAACGCTCCCGCCAGTGCAAGCACATAACTGGGCCAGATGGTATCGCGCGCAAAAGTCGCCACGATGAAATAAACGGACAGTGCGGTCAATAACCCGCCGAAGCAACGCCACAAGAAAAGTGAGAGCCTTGGCGAGAACCAGGTAAGAGGCCGGAATGCGAGGGCAGCAAACGGTGGATAAATAAACGGATACACGGCGCGGAAGCCTGCCCGTTGTGCCAGCCGTCCGAAGTCGCTGGACGGTGGGACCTTATGCAACAAGAAATAAGGCCTCAGCGCCGCATCGCCCTCCGGTACGTTGTAAAGCTCGGCACCGTTGCCGGCCATCATTCCCGCAACATAGTAAACCGGGAAATCAGGCGGCATGGCAGAAGGATCGGCTGCACCTCGAAAATTGTGAGCCTGTTCTCTAACCAGAGCGCTGAAAATCAGCAGAACCAACAAACCATACGCGAAGCGGATCTTGTACTTCATGTGGCCAGATAACGGAGCTTACCGTGCAGCCGAATGTACGCGCAGTTACTCGCATCGGTGAGAATGGGCTTCCGAAGCGCACATCCGCCGCGAGACTCGCACTAAAATAGCACAAAACTAGCCTTTTCCAGCCGCGTTCGGACTGCATTCTGATTCTTCTTTCCCCCTGATTTTGATTTTCTGCATCCCTCTGGCGTCATCCCCGATCTATACCTATCGCTTACCCTGCTTTTCTCGCGGGATGAACGCGTTCCTGCTCCCCTTCAACGTTCTCCACAAACCACGAAAGAGGTCTCGCATGAAAGCCGTGCAAATCAGCAAAGCCGGAGGAAATTTTGAGGTTGTCGAGCGTCCCATTCCCGAACCCGCCCGCGGTCAGGTGCGCATCAACGTCGAGGCCTGCGGCATCTGCCACAGTGACGCGCTGGTCAAAGAAGGATACTGGCCGGGAATCCAGTATCCCCGCGTGCCCGGCCATGAGATCGCCGGCCGCATCGACGCCTTAGGCGCCGACGTCACCCTCTGGAAAAAAGGCCAGCGCGTCGGCGTCGGCTGGCACGGCGGACACTGCTTCCAGTGCGATCCCTGCCGCCGCGGCGACTTCGTCCTCTGCAAGTTTGAAAAGATTACCGCCATCAGCTTCGATGGAGGCTACGCCGAATACATGGTCGCTCCAGCCGAGGCCGTCGCCGCCATGCCCGACGACCTGCCCTCCGCAGAAGCCGCCCCGCTGCTCTGCGCCGGAATCACCGTCTACAACTCTTTGCGCAACGCGGGAGCACGCGCTGGTGACCTGGTCGCAGTGCAAGGCATCGGCGGCCTCGGTCACCTCGGAATTCAATATGCCCGTCAAATGGGCTTTCGCACTGTCGCCATCGGTCGCGGCAAGGACAAAGAACCCCTCGCCAAAAAGCTGGGTGCTCATGAATACGTCGACACAACCGCCGGCGCTCCCGCCGAAGCGTTGCAGAAACTCGGAGGAGCGCGCGTGATTCTGGCCACCGCCCCCGATTCGAAATCGATCTCGGCTCTGGTCGACGGCCTGGCGGGAAACGGAAAGCTGCTGGTCGTAGGCGCAGACTTCGGGTCCATCACCGTCACGCCGCTGCAACTGATTGGCGGACGCAAGGCGCTCCAGGGATGGCCCTCCGGCACCGCCAAAGATTCCGAAGACACGCTGCAATTCAGCTCGCTAAGCGGCGTGCGCCCCATGATCGAGCGCTATCCGCTCGAAAAGGCCGCCGAAGCCTACGACCAGATGATCAGCGGACGAGCAAGGTTCCGCGTAGTGTTGACCATGCCCTGAACGTATACCGGGTAAGCCGCAGCCAAGGTCCTGGCTGATTTTCTTCGCGACATCAGCGGAATTCTTAGCGTACTTTGCGGTCCAGGGTTTTGAAACGGGGTCAGCCCCTGATGCTCTAGTTTCGCTGACGCATACCCCTATTCCACAGGATAAGGTCCGTCGGAGAATACTTCCGCGTGGTAACCCTTCGATCCCACCACCTGCGCCAGAGGACTTCTGAAATCCTCGTCCCTTCTCAGCCGCTCGATCACGTAGCTGAAGTCATATCGCGGCTGCCAACCAAGTTCCCGTCGAGCCCGCTCGTTGACATACACCCGCCCAATCGTGGGAAACATTTTCCATTTCCGCCGCTCATACTCGGCTTCGTAAGCCGGAACGCGCCTTCGCACCACTCCCGGCGCGTCCACGGCCAACTCCGCCAGATCTTCTGGCCGAAAAGGCGTAGTCGCGCTGATGATGTATTTGCGAAACCCGATCGCGGCCGCGCGTTCCGCGGCCAACAAGTGCGCGCTTACCACATCTTCAATATCGACGCGCCGGTGAAGAAACTCATTCGCCTTCATATTCGCATCTGAGAAAGCGTCCCGCACGCGCCGGTTGTCATCCTCCTCGGGAAAAAATCGCGAAGTCCGGAGAACGATGCATGGAAGTTTGTGGTTTCGATAAAACAGCTGGCACAAATCCTCGGCCGCCGCCTTGGTCACGCCGTAAATGTTCTTCGGAACCGCCGTCACCTCTTCCGTGATCCACGCCGCCGGCGCCCCCGCCGGCGGCACCAGCGCATCCCCAAACACCGAGGTCGTGCTCGTGTAAATGAACCGTTCAACCCCCGCCTCCACCGCCTCCTCCAACAGACACAACGTCCCGCTGATATTGGTATCAACAAATTCCTGCCGCGGATGAGTCGCCACATGAGGCTTGTGCAGCGTAGCCGGATGAAACACCACCTGCACCCCGCGCATGCACCGCTGCACGCAAGCCCGATCCGTAATCGACCCAACCTGAGTGGTAAACGCCGATTCCACAACGTCGAGCCCGACCACCTCGTGCTGTAACTCCAGCAACGTCCGAGCCAGCCCCTCGCCCAGATGCCCCGCGCTCCCCGTAACCAGCGCTTTCATGCTCCTATCTTTCCCCATCACAATCTGAGTCGCTATCCGATTCTTGCATGATAACTCCCCAATCATGCGTGGAGCCCCGGACGCCCTCGTCCGGGGAAACATCGCAAGTCTTCCCACAACGTGCCGCCCGCGGGCGGACGAGGGCGTCCGTCCCTCCATGATTCGTTTGGGAGTCATGGCGGGGTTGCAATAGGTTTTGATTTCAGCGCTTCTGTGACGGGAGGATGCCGGTTCATTTAAGATCGATAGAAATGCATCCTCCCAAGGCGGAAGCCGGAGAAAAAACTGAAGCCGGAGAAAAAGCCGTGTCTGCACCCGCACCTTCGACCGCTCCCTCGAACTTCATCCGCGACATTATGCTCGACGACCTCAAGACCAACAAGTACGCAGGTCGCGTGCAGACGCGCTTCCCTCCCGAGCCCAACGGATATCTGCACATCGGTCACGCCAAAGCCATCTGCCTCGATTTCGGTCTCGCCGACGAATTCGGCGGACACACGAACCTCCGCTTCGACGACACCAATCCCGAGAAGGAAGAAACCGAGTACGTCGACTCCATCCAAGAAGACGTGAAATGGCTCGGCTTTCGCTGGGACGGACTTTTCTATGCCTCCGACTACTTCGATCAGCTCTACGAATGGGCGATCAAGCTCATCAAGGATGGCAAAGCGTACGTCGACGATCTCTCGGCCGACGAGATTCGCAAGTATCGCGGCACGCTCACCGAGCCCGGAAAAGACAGCCCTTACCGCAACCGCTCGGTGGACGAAAACCTGGACCTGTTCGAGCGCATGCGCGCTGGAGAATTCTCCGATGGATCGCGGACGCTGCGCGCGAAGATCGACATGGCCTCGCCCAACCTGAACCTGCGCGATCCCGTGATGTACCGCATCCTGCACGCCGAGCATCACCGCACCGGCAACAAGTGGTGCATCTATCCGATGTATGACTACGCGCACGGCCAGTCCGACTCGATCGAGAAGGTCACGCACTCGATGTGTACGCTCGAGTTCGAGGACCATCGCCCGCTCTACAACTGGTTCATCCAGCAGTTGGGAATCTTTCCGTCACAGCAGATTGAGTTCGACCGCCTCAACCTCACCTACACGCTGTTGAGCAAGCGCAAGCTGCTGCAGCTGGTAAAAGAAGGCCGCGTCCGCGGCTGGGACGATCCGAGAATGCCGACGATTGGCGGAATCCGCCGTCGCGGGTACACGCCTGAAGCGATCCGGAATTTCGTGGGTTCGATCGGCGTCTCGAAGACGACTGGCGTGATCGAACTCGCGATGCTTGAGCACTTCGTGCGCGAGGACCTGAACAAGCGCGCCCCGCGCGTGATGGCCGTTCTGCGCCCGCTGAAGGTGGTGATCGACAACTATCCGGAGAATCAGGTCGAAGGGATGGATGCGGTGAATAATCCGGAAGACACGAGCGCAGGCTCGCGCAAAGTGCCGTTCTCACGCGTGCTCTACATTGAGGACGATGATTTTCGCGAGGTTCCTCCGCCGAAGTATTTCCGTTTGTCGCCCGGCCGCGAAGTCCGCCTGCGTTACGGTTACTTCATCACCGCGAAGAGCGTCGTTAAAGATGATAAGGGTCAAGTAATTGAGGTTCATTGCACTTACGATCCCGCTACGCGCGGCGGCAACGCTCCCGACGGACGCAAAGTGAAAGGAACTATCCACTGGGTCTCGGCCGCGCACGCTGTCGACGCAGAAGTGCGCATCTACGAGAACCTGTTCAGCAAGCCAGATCCCAGCAACGTCGAAGAGGGAAAGGATGTCCTCGACAACCTCAATCCCAATTCGCTGGAAGTGATCGCAGACGCGAAGCTGGAGCCGTCGCTGGCGAACGCAGAGGTCGGTGATCGGTATCAGTTCGAGCGCCTGGGATATTTCTGCGTCGATCCCGATACGAAGCCCGGAAAGCCAGTCTTCGACCGCACCGTCGCGTTGAAAGACACTTGGGCAAAAGTCGAGAGGAAGCAAGTCGGCAAAGGCTAGTGTTGATGCGTAAGGCCTGCGCGTCTTTCGCGCCGAAGGATCCGTGCAGCCTGCGGGGATTGCATAGATCTCCGCTTCGCTCAGGATGACAAAGCCCTTCCGATTATTAGCTGATGGCTGAGAGCTGACGGCTGAACGCTAGTTGTGCACGTGTGGGCTTTGCGCTGGATTCTTGTGCGGCGCTGGCTTTTCTTTGATGACCTTGACCTCGAAGTTCACGGGCGCAGTTTTCGGAGGGTAGCAGGCGGCATTGTCACACGCCTGGTAGCGCAGTACGCCATGCATCACGTATTTTCCCGGCACGACCGAGTGCAGCGGATGAACCGTTACCGCGATGGTGAAATCTCCCGTGTAGACGTTCAACTTTTCGTCAGGCGAGAAAGGAAAAGTGAGGTCGCTGCCTTCCGGATAATCAATTTTTCCGAGGACTATGTCGGTGGGCAGCTCCATCTTCAACGCTGTCGGAATGAGAAACTCCGACTTGGGTGTGTTGGAGTTGATGTGGTAGCCCCTGGGAATGCGAAAGTTCAGGTTGACGATGGTCTGCTCGGTCCGCATAGCCGTGACCAAGCCTACGGGAGCGATGGTGACCGACGGAGCCTTCCCCGGCACCTGCGCCAGTGCGGTGATGGCGAGGAAAAGCACGGCCAGCGGGCAAGCGGTGTGCGCCACTTGAGTGATCGGCCACAAGATCGAGCGAGGTTTCATTTCTTTAAGACGCCTTTTTAGAACCGTTGTTGTGCGCTGCAAGCCTGCTCGCGACGGCGATTCCAACCCGCCACGAGCGTCAAGACAACATTAAGTCGCTGGTCCCGGTTCCCCGAAACATTGTAGCGCTCGACAATGCAGGATGGATTATTTATGTATCTCCCCGCCGGAACCGGATGATTTTCCCGCGATCGCGTTTTGATGGCCGGCCTTCGGGTAACTGTTCGAACTGTTGCATGGCTTTTCGCTCGGCGGCCACTTTCAGGCGCAGGTCGCGGCTCGACTCGGTCTCACGGTAGAGCGTCTGCGCAACCGAAGCGGGGCCGCGCACTTCGCTGAGCAGTAGAACCTCCACCTCAAAGTCCCCGCTGTCGTTGGTCACTCGCAACATATCTCGAAGGCGAACCTCGCGCGCGGCCTTGGCGCGCTGGCCATTGGATTGAATCCGGCCGAGTTCGCAGGCTCGAGCGGCCAACGCGCGCGTCTTGAAAAATCTGGCGGCCCAAAGCCACTTGTCCATTCGCACGGAGGTCATGATCTATTTTCGTATAAGAAGCGAATTGAGGGGAGTGGTTGGCATTTTCGTCGGACCTCACGACTAGAGCCCCTCTGTCGTACGCGGAATTAAGTACTGTAGAATTGTTGAGTTCAAATGAAACCGGGCCCGTAGCTCAGCGGTTAGAGCAGTGGACTCATAATCCATTGGTCCAAGGTTCAAATCCTTGCGGGCCCACCAACCCCGGTTTCTCCTGCGCATTTGACAGAGTGACGGGAGGCTTCCTGTAAGATAATCCTGATGCATTCTTAACTTGATTATTGGGGAAAAGATTTATGCCGCACACCGTTTTTTGCGTGAAACTGAAGCGAGAACTTCCGGGCCTGGACGAACCACCGTTTGACAACGACCTGGGGCAGAAAGTGTACGAAAACGTCTCGCAGGACGCCTGGAAGATGTGGACGGAACATTGCAAGATGCTGCTCAACGAATACCGTTTGAATCCGGCCCGCCGGGAAGATCAGGAAGTGATTGTCAAGCAGTTGGAGCAGTACTTTTTCGGGGAAGGCTCGGCTGTGCCCAAGGAATACGTGCCGCCCACGCAGAAGTGAGCGGCTGGGCGTCTTCTGCAACTGGCGAGGTTTGCTTCGCGTTTATCTCCGCTTGTGGTTACCCTCCGGTTACCTATGCACCAATTTTGATGCAATTTTCATCGTCCCGTAACATCGCTTTGTTACAAACTGGATATGGATCTGCCGATTTACAGCACGCTGATCCTTTCCGATCTGCACCTCGGTGCAGAGACGAGTCATGCTCGCGAGGCCACTCGCGTGCTCAAACAGAATCGCTTCCAGCGGCTGATTCTGCTGGGCGATATTTTTGCGGATCTCAACTTCGCCCGCCTGACCAAAGAGCACTGGAAGTTTCTCGGCTACATTCGCAAGCTGTCAAATCCTAAGCGGAATGTGGAAGTGGTGTGGGTCGAAGGCAATCACGACCATGGGCTCAGCAACATCATGTCGCACCTGGTTGGGGTTCGCGTCTTCCAGCGATACACGTGGGAGTACGGCGGGCTTCGCCACATCGCGATTCACGGCCACCAGTTCGACGGTTTTCAGGTGAGCCGCGTCCGGCTCAGCAGTCTGGGCACGTCGCTTTACCTGTTATTGCAAAAAATAGATTTCAGAGGCAAACCGGTGGCGCGGCTTATCGACCGGTTGAATACGCGCTGGCTGCGCATGTCGTCGAAGGTAGCCGCGGGAGCTCTTCAATATGCCAGGCAACATGGCGCGGAACGCATTTTCTGCGGCCACACGCACGAAGCGATGCATACCGAACAGGGCAGCGTTCAGTACTACAACTGCGGCGGATGGGTTGGCTCGCACCTGACCTATCTCACCATCGATGGACAGGAGGTAAGGATCCATGAATACCACGAACGAACTGACGATCGTGATTCCGGCGAAGAACGAGGCGAAGCTGATCCCGAACTTGTTGAACTCGCTGACGAAGCAGGATTACTCGAAGATGCCGAGTACGAAAGTGTTGGTGGCTGACGCGAATTCCACCGACGGCACTCCGGAGATCGTCCTCAGCTTTCGCGACCGGCTGAATGTCGCTGTGATCCGCGGCGGGATGCCCTCGGTCGGGCGCAATCAGGGCGCGGCTCTGGCGGAAACTCCTTACGTGCTCTTTCTGGATGCTGACATAGAGATGGCGCATCCGTCGGTTTTGCGGCGTGCGGTTGAACTGGCGCAGCGCAAGCACTTTCATTGCGTGACCACGAATATCGTCTGCCGTGAGGGCAACTGGCTCGACAAACTGCTCTACGCCAGCAACGACCTCTTCCAATACCTGTCACGGCTGCACCGTCCTTTTGCCACGGGAATGTTCATGCTGTTTGACACGCGAAAGTTTCGGGAGCTGGGCGGATTTAACGAGCAGGTGTTTTTCGCCGAAGATTACCTGCTCAGCAAGCAGATCGCGCGCAACCGCTTCGGGATAGTGCGTGGGGGCGTCTACACCACGAACCGCCGGTTCCAGAAGATGGGACACTTCCGCGTGGCGCGGCTCTTTCTGAAGACTGCAGTCAACTACTGGAACGAAAACTACTTTCTCCGCGATCACAAATACTGGCAGACCTAGGCCGAAAACTCACTGCCAAGCTAACCTAGAAGTTTTTTCTCGCGGCCACAAAGACAGGGACCAGCCAACCAGCTGGCCCTGTTTTGCATTATGACGAAAAAGCGAATAGCGACGACGAAAGAAACGACCTTCAGAATCGCAGCACAATTCCGGTCGACAGCCTGAGGTTGTTCTGCGATGTGCTGAAGAATCGGGTGGAAACGAAGTCTCCCTCGAAACGCCACGCAACCGGACGGATAATGCGATAGTCCAGGCCACCACCTACCGCGGTTGCAAATGCTGTGTGCGACCCGAAACCGTTACTGTTGAGGTGTCCCACGCCAAACTCGAATTCGGCAAACGGCCGAAACTTCTTTACCGACATAGAAAAGCGCGGCCCGAAAAGAATATTGGTCTCGGTAACATGGGCGCTAACTGTACCGAATGCACCACATGGAGGCCCGGCAGGACAGTTGAAAACCGCGGGAAAGTCTTGCGAGCCGTATTGACTGCTGAAGTCGGCCACAATGCCGATAAACGGCAAGACCTTACCTTCCACAGATGCTTCCCAGCCATTGAGGCTGGCACGATTCGTGTTAGCAAGATTGGTGTTGTAGTAGGAGTATCCGAAATAAACATTGCCTGAGGTCGGAATCTGGGCGGTCGAGAGTCCAGCGAACACGAGCAGCATGAAAACAGTGAATAGAGACCTGCGCATGGAAACCTTGCCTCCTATCCCTCTTAACAACCCCTGGACTCTGGGAAAGTTTGATGCGGACGCTAGAAATCGAATGAAAAAACCTGCGGGAGTCTTCCTGAGCGGCATGGCCTGCCTGGCAGCGAGCCGACAGCTCAGAATCTCCACACAATCCCTGTGGATGCCCGCACGTCATTCTGGTAGGCGCTCAGGAGGTGGGTGCGAAGATAGTCGGCCTGCAGCCGCCAGGAGAAATTGCGGAAGGGCAATTTACGGTCTACTCCGCCCCCGAAATCGAGTGCGAGCGGATGATATTTTATGTCGTTCACGGTTAGCATTTGAATGCCAGCCATGGCGTGCGCAAAGGGCCGCCATTTTCCGTAGGTGCGTGCAACGCGCGGGCCAAAGAGAATGTTGTATTGCGTAATGCCATGCGTACTGTTGTAGAAGCCGCTGCCGTCTAGCACCAGTCCCACGAAGGAGTATCGCGAGAGTGGAATCGCCTCAGCCGAGGCGTTCCAACCCTTGAAGGGATATCGGACTGTCACGTCATACGAGTCGGCGTAGGTGGCGCCTAAATAAACGTTCCCGTGCGGAATCAGCTGCGCCGACATCGGCATGGACAACAGCATCAGGCAGACAAACGTCAGCACAGTGGCTGCAGTTTTTGACACGAATGATTCCTCCCCGGCCTGCGCCGGCAGAAATTATTACATTGTGAACAGAAATCCGTAAGATGCAGTGTACCGGACACTCAAGATGTCTAAGTTGACAAAATTTATCCACTGGCTGGCTTAGAACTTCCGTCCCCGGGAAAAACAAAAATTTACGCTGTTTTCATGCTTCCGAAACCCACCCGCCCTCGTCTATATCCTAGAATGCAAAATATGAATACAGATTGGCAAACATGGCTGCAGCCGCAGATCCGGGCTGCCTTTGCTTTACCTCAGGAGTCGAAATTGAAGCTGAGTCTGGAACATCGAAATCGTGGCGGCGTGATGATCGTTCACTGCCAGGGCCGCATCGTTTATCGCGATGAGGCGGCCGCGTTCTCGTGCCTGCTTGCGGAAGTTCTGCCGCAGGCGAGCAAGCTGGTGCTCGACCTCAGTGGAGTTACTTCCATGGATAGCGCGGGCATAGGCGAACTGGCCCTGCTCCAAAGCCGGGCGCAGGATCGGAACGTGAGCTTGAAGTGTGCCGGACCGACCCGGCTGGTGCGCAACCTGCTTGACCTTACCAACCTGGACTCGGTGTTGGAGATTCATGCTTCGCTCGAGGACGCGTTGGAATCGTTCCGCGAAGAGCAGGTCTGGCCGACTGCTGAGTCACGCACAGAGTACTCCTTCGAACAAATGGGGAAACAACGATTCGTTGCTTCCCCATTTTCTCTAGCTCTCTTTCTGAAACCGGTAGCGGCCCTTGCGCTCCAACGCGATTGCCTCGGCCACTTTGAGGAAGGCTCGCGCTGCATGGGAGAGGTTCGCGTCCTTGCGGTAGACCAGGCGCAACTTTCGTTTCAGCTGCAACTCGCGCACGGGGATCGCTACGAGTTCGCGCCGCGCCAGTTCCGTTTCCACGCTGATCTCAGGAACCAGCGCTACTCCGTTGCCCATCGCCACGAATTGTTTTATGGCTTGCAACGTCGGCAATTCCAGGTCCATGTGCAGCGGGGTCTTGTGCGTCTTGAACAACTGCAAAACTTTTTCCCGGTAGGGTGACGAAACGATATGAGCGACGAATGATTCGGCTCCCAGTTGCCGGATGCTGACCTGCGGCGCCGATGCCAGGGGATGATTGGGCGGCACCACAAAGACCAGTTCGTCCAGATACACGACCACCGAGTGCAGGCCCGACTCTTGCGGCTCGTAGGAAAGAACGCCGAGTTCCGCACTGTAGCGCATGACATCATCTGGAATGTGGCTTCCCAGCGAGCGCTGCACGGTGATCCGGATCATGGGATGGAGGCGCCGGAACTCCGCGAGCAGGGGCAGCAGATAAAGGGCGGTGAATTCATTGGCGGCGATCACCAGTTTGCCTTTCTGCAGTTCGCGCAACTCCGCCAGGGACTCCGATGCCTCGCTGCGCAGGTTCAGCAGCTTTTCGGCATACTCGTAGAGCACCTGGCCCGCATCCGTCAGCACACCCTCGCGGGACGAGCGGTCAAACAGGGCTTCACCCAGCTCATCCTCGAGTTTGCGAATCGTCTGGCTCACCGCTGATTGGGTGCGGAAAAGCTTCTGGGCGGCGCGCGAGAATCGGTGCTCCCGGGCCACCGTCAGGAACACTTCAAGTTGGGAGAGCTCCATTTCCGCCCCTTAATGGAACTTCGGAAGATCATTAGCAAATCTTATTATAGAAGATAATCTAATGATTAGTAAACAATTATAAGTTTTGCTTCTATACGAGATCTCCGTACCATAAGGCATCACTCTGGCTTGAGGGAGACGCATGCAAACGGAGCGGGCTCGCATCACGGTCTTCGACACTACTCTTCGCGACGGAGAGCAATCCCCGGGCTGCAGCATGAACCATCAGGAAAAGCTCCGCCTGGCGCATCAGCTCGACCGTCTTGGTGTGGACGTGATCGAGGCGGGTTTTCCGATTGCCTCCGACGGCGACTTCGAAGCTGTGAAGGCAATTGCCGCCGTGATTCGCCGTCCTGTTATTGCGGGACTCGCCCGCGCCTGCCGCCTCGACATCGAGCGCGCCTGGGAAGCCTTGAAGGAAGCGGCGCGGCCGCGGATTCACGTGTTCCTCGCGACCTCCGACATTCATCTGCAATACAAGCTGCGGATCACGCGCGACCAGTGTGTGGCGCAGGCGCGCGATGCAGTCCGATTCGCGAAGTCTCTGTGCGACGACGTAGAGTTCTCGCCGGAAGACGCGACCCGAACGGATCCCGAGTTTCTCTGTCGCGTATTGCAGGCCGTGGTTGACGCCGGCGCCACGACGCTGAACATTCCGGACACGGTAGGGTTTACCATGCCCTCCGAATTCGCCGAACTGATCACGACGATCCGCCAGCGAGTGCGGGGAATCGAGAAAGTAACCATCTCCGCGCACTGCCACAATGACCTTGGTCTGGCGGTTGCGAATGCACTGGCGGCAATCGCGGCTGGAGCGCGACAGGTGGAGTGCACCATCAATGGAATCGGCGAGCGCGCCGGCAATTCGTCACTCGAAGAGATTGTAATGGCGATGCGCGTGCGGCCTGACCGCTATCCCTACGATACCGGCGTCGTAAGCGAACAAATATTTTCGGCCAGCCAGGTGCTGAGCGAAATTACCGGCGTCCCGGTGCAGCCGAACAAGGCCATTACGGGACGCAACGCGTTTGCCCACGAAGCGGGGATTCACCAGGATGGCGTGCTGAAGAATCCGCTGACGTACGAGATCATGACGCCGCAATCAGTCGGCGTGCCCGATTCGAAGCTGGTGCTGGGCAAACACTCCGGCCGGCACGCGCTCGGCATGCGCTGCGAGCAACTCGGCTATCAGTTTGACCGCCGCGCGCTGGATGACATTTATCGCCGCTTTGTTCGCCTGGCCGACAAGATCAAGAATGTGGAAGATCACCACCTGCTGGAATTGATCCGCGAAACTCATAAGCCGGCTGCTTCCGCAACGCCGCTGCTGGAGCCGTTGCCGGCGGCATTCGCTGCGGCGGTTAACGCCTCAATTCCGGAAGCGCCCAAGCAGATTGCCGTTGCGCCGACCACCAACGCTTTCGGCCTTCCGCTGCCCGTTCTTCCAGACCACTCCCACACAGAACAACAGGAAGATTATCTCTGGGGTGTGTAGCACCGGCTTGGGTCCGCACTTGAAAGGCTGGGGGCCTCGCTTGCCGGGCTGTAATTTCTCTTCCCAACCTTCATCTCAAGAACTGGCGACCCGAGAGTGAATCACGAGAATTTGTCCGCTTCATCCCTCAACCTGAAAAAGATTCTCCTTTAGAATATTGGGTTCTTCTTCGACCAAGAAAAGGACGCCGGATATGACGCAGGGACAAGCAAGCGACGGAATCGGGCCGGAAGGAAGGCCAAGCAAGAAAATCTGGATGACGTTGTCCGGCCTTCCGCTGACCTTCCGGCTGGAGTGGCCGTTTCACAAGTCGACCTCCGGGGCGGATTTCTGGGTGTTGCACGGGGACATCCGGCTGGAAAATTCGGAGGAGCTGCATGCCCTGGTGGCGGTGAATCTTTCGCAAACGGTGCGGGAGGTGATGCCATCGCTGGAGCCGAAGGATGCGGAAGCTCCGGTGATCAACGCGCTGCGCAAGGAAGTGGATCGCAGGCAGATTGAATTTGTGAAGTCGGGAAAGTTGCTTCCAGTGGCGTTTTCCAGCCGGCACTATGATTTCAAGCGCGCGAAGTGGGTGTTTGGCAAGGCCAGCGACGAGGTGATCGCGGAATTTGTCGAGCGGAAAGTATTTTGGCAGACCAGGCTGGGCGGGGAGACGAAGGTATGGATTGGCGATCCGGTGGAGGCGCAGTATCTGGAGACGACGAGTGGTCATGTGCTGGAAGTGGCGGGGCGACTGGTGGCGGCGCAGGGATTATTGCGAATTGAGGGCGAATTTGCGGAGGCCACTCCGGGACTGATCGGGCAGAGCAAGAGATTTGAGGCAGCGATGCGAACAGCGGTGGAGGAGCTGGAAATGAAGCACGCCTTCGAAAGAGGATAGCGAGGACTCGGACTGTTCGGTGGCCGACACCAATTCACGACATCCGGCAACGCGCATATCGAGAAACTGCATCGAAAGACTTTCACCCGATTGTGGATGAACAGTGAAGAGCTGCTCTGTGAGGGGCTAAGCAGGTTAAACCGGATGGCACGACGCTTGAGCCCGAATAGATTTCGCCAGGTTGTTTGTGTTTGTTTCGCGCTGTTGCTGGCAGAAACCCTGTACGCGCTGCCGCAGCAGAATCCAGAGCAGCAAGAAAACTCGCCTCAACAATCCCAGGACAAGAACCAGACCCAGGACACGCAACAACCGCCTGCGAAGGATCAGGAACCGTCCAAAGAGCCCGCCGAGAAGCCTGCGGAGCCGAAGGAAGAGAACCCGAATCCGGCCCAGGCCGCGGCTGAGAAGACGAAGGAAGTTACCGTCGAAGCGGCGAAGGCGACCAAAGAGTTTGCGGAGCAAGGCTTTGTACAAATGCGCGACTGGGAGCAGAGCTGGCTCACGGGCGTCTTCGTCAGTGAGGATCAGCCACTCGTGGCCCTGACTTCGGAGCAGCGGCAGCATATCTATCTGGTGCAGACTCTGATTACGCCGGGCGCTTATTTGAAGCGCATCTTTGCCGCAGGCATCGATCAGGCGCGCGGAGTGCCGTCGCAATGGGACGACGGCTGGGGCGGATATGCGGAACGCTTCGCCTCGCGCGAGGGACAGTTCATTGCGGCCAACAGCCTGGCGGCTTTGGCAAACGCGAAGCTGGGATACGAAGTCAGATACGATCTATGCCGTTGCCATGGGCTCTGGCCGCGAACCCGGCACGCGATCGTGCGAAATTTTATTACCTATGATCGAACAGAACTGGAGCGGCGTCCGCAGCTGGGCCTGTATGCGGGAGCCTTCGGCGGAGGATTGATTTCGACCGCGTGGAAGCCGCATCCGCGGAATGCATTCGCTGAGGGCGGACGTGCGATGGCGGGACAAGCCGCTTATGGAACCCTGCTGAATCTCTTCATCGAATTTGCGGGTGAGATCAATCGCAAGTTGGGAGCGAGAAGAAACGCTTCTCGAGGCGCACAACACCCTTAGCGGAAACCTACTTTTTCTGCGGCCCCTCAACCTCGCACAGGGCTGGCTCTAAGGGCTGCTCTTCCGCAAATGATGCGACACGTTGAGAAATGGACGATGGCGCTTTGCTCCGGGCCCAGCGGGCGAGGACGCCCGCTGGGCAGCCGCCGAGACGGCGGCGCTACGGGAAATCAACGGAGCAAGATAGCTTTTCGCCTCTCAATAATGAAAGCGGTAGCGAAACTCCACATAAATTTGTCGTGGGTCGTTCCAGTGAAATCCACCAAAAGTCAGACTGTTATCCAGCTCCACGCGGCGGTTTGCCACATTCAGCGCGGTCACGGAAAGAGTGTATTTCTCAGCGAAGCTTTTGCCGAGAGACAGATCGAACGTGGTGTGCCCAGGCAGATAATCGCCGGGATAGGGTTGTCCGGGGAAGGCATTGTGGAACCCCGACCCGTAATAGACATTCGTCGAGGCATAAGCATGCCAGGGAAGGCTTCCGTTAAAGCCAACGTTCAACGTGTTTCTCTGATCGTGGTCAACCGGTCCAAATCCCAGAGGCGGATATCCTGGGCATATCGGCATCGTGGCAGGACAAATTAAGCCTCCCGAAATCGGCGATGTTGCCTGGGCAAATTGATTCGCGTACGCAAGGTGAAGCTGGCCGCGATGCCAGAGATTCGGAGAGTGCAGCGTGAGTTCCCAGCCCTGAATCTGGGCGTAGGTCCATGTAATCGGCCAGAAGATATTCGATTCGCCAATGTTGTTGTGATCGAGCCAGTTGTGGGCGCGGGTTTCAAAATTGTCAGCGTCAAGGGTCCAGCCCTTCAGCGGAATGGTGACACCGAACTGCCACTCGATGTCGCGCTCACCGTTCAGCGCAGCGAAGCCGAAACCCTGGTTAGCGGCCAAATTTTGCAGCTGGTTCGTGGCCGTGGAAAGCGGAGGCGCCTGGTAGAAGTACCCATAGAACCCGCGGAACGTCCAGTTCAGGTGGGGAATTCTGATTGCGGCTCCGAGGCGCGGATCAGTCGCGTGCTCGGAGACCGATGGCAAAGATGATGGGGGGGAGGAATTGAACTGCGTTTCTCTCAGGCCGGCGATCAGGGTCAGCCAGGGCGTGACTTTGAATTTGTCGTTGATGAAGAAAGCGGCCACCCCACCATTGACGCCAATTGACGACAGGACGTTAGGAGGCGAATTCGGGACTGTGTAATTGTTGAAAAAGTGGTTGTACTGATGCTGGAAGAATCCGTAGACGCCGGCCTGAATGTCGTTCCGCCAGACGTTGGCATTTAGCGCCACCTGCGCTCCTGCATATTGGGCGGTCTGAGTGACCGAGGAGATAACGGGGATGTCGTTCGGCCCTCCTTGGTAGTCGGCGCCGTTGTAGTGATAGAAAGGCGAAACGGTGAGCAGCGTGTTTGGATCGAATGTGTGAACCCACGAGAACGTCGCATAACCATCTGGCTCACGCTCGCCATCACGCAAACCATAGCTGGGAGTATTCCCTCCCTGTGCCAACTGCTGATTTCCGATTGAGTTGGGATTGGGGTCGTATGGGATCTGGAAATAATCCTGCCTCAGGGAACCGACCACACGAAACTGATTTTTCGGATCGGAGTTGAAGATGAAGGACGCGAATCCTCCGTATCCATTCGCGGCGTCGTGGACAACCTGAGAAATCGGGGGCTGAAGGCCGTAATTGCTGCGATTCCCGTTGAGGCTGGCGTAGTAGGCGGAGCGGGCCGTGTGTCCTCCGCAGCTGATCTGATTGTCGGTCTGATAGAAATTCCCAGCCGCGATTACCAAGTCGCATTCGCGATCGCGCTCAAAACCGGTCCGGGGCGCGATGTTGAAGATTCCATAGGTGCGGTCTCCGTAGTCGGCATCGTAGCTGCCTCTTTGAACTTCGAGATAGTCGATGTCCTTCGGATCAATCTGCGGCCCCAGATTGTTGGCGATGTTGGTGTTGGGGATGGGGACGCCGTCGATCAGCCACTCGACCTGGTGGCCTCCTCGCATGTGCAGCATATCGTGCGTCACATAGGCCGCGGGCACGTAATCGGTGATCATCTGCGTGCCGTTGGTGCGGTCTGCGCCCGGAGTTTCCTGGATGTCGATGCGGCTCACCATCGTCGTCGGCGTGACCGTGTCGGTCGTCGCTTCCACAGGAGTTCCCGAGACGGCGACGACCTCCCTCGCGCCTGCGACCGCCAACTGGAAATGCAGCACCGGCCTGGTGTCAGACTGAACCACCGCGCTTTGTTGGGTTTGCTGGAAGCCCGGGGCCGAGACTGTGACCGTGTAATCCCCGATGGGCACGGAGCTGAATTCAAATTCTCCCCGGTCGTTGGAGTCTTGGGACTGTGTCCAGTCCGAGTTTTGAGCCTTCAGCATGACCATGGCCCCTTGAACGGGCCGGTGCTGAGGGTCGTGCACGACGCCACGGATGGAGCCAAAGATGGAGGCGGTTGCGCTGTTGCTCAACCACACGATCAGGAATAGCTGAACGACGACGGCAACCGTTGTGCGAATGGTTGACCCTCGGCGAATCGGGCTTGTGATGTTCATATCGTCTCCTCGTCAAATGGCAAAGCGATGCTGGGCCGGGTTGACTGTTGTGCCGATCTTGACCTCGACGGCATGCAAAGGATCGCCTTGTTTGTGGGCGTGTATGACGACCCGGCTTTCGACCGGGACGACTCTGATGGTTCCATCGCCGAGCTTCACTTCCTCCAGAAAAGATCTGCGATGGGGAGGTTCTCGCCACCAATGCGGCAAGCGGTCGTGTCCCGACCGGTCCTAACTCCGACAGCCGGGAAAACATCCGCCTCGACGCAGGGAGTTCCTCAGCAAAAAGACTTGTTAGTTCTGTGGAAGCGAATCAGCAGGCAGGAGGGGCGCGACTAGAGTTGAAAGACGCGGCTTGAAGATCAGGGTTCGAGGGCTGCAGTTCAACCGAGAGAGCGCCTTTGTCGAGCGCGGGCACGGAGGACATCGACGGCTGCGCGTAAGCCAATTGTGACGACGTGACAGCGCGGCAGCAATCATGATTGCAGCAGCCGGCGTCGCGGATGACCGGTTCTTCAGACTCAGAGTCCGAGCCATGACAGGGATGAGCCGACTTGCGCAGGCAACAAGCATGCGGCGGAGCAGAGGAGGTTGCCAGTGCTCTTGAGATCGGGACAAAGCTGCTCGCGATCGCGAGGAGCAGAAGCAATGTGGACGTAAGGCGACGCATGCTTTGTAATCGCAACCCCAGCAGAACGGTTGGATGAAGAATAGACGAAGGTAGTTGCGCGGTGCAAGCTGGATCGCTTCTTTTTACAATTGTTTGACGCAATCTTTCAGCGGGCGTTCGGAGATTTCATCAGCTTCATCAGTTCGTCGCGGCGGGCGCGGTAGAGAGGTCGCTCAGGGTCTAACCGGGAAGCTAACTCAAGCTCCGACAAAGCCTCTTCGTAGCGGTCCATGCTGGTTAAGCAGGCGGCCAGGGAATAATGGTTATCGGCGGACGGGTTCAGGCGAAGCGCCTCGCGGAATTCCTTTTCCGCAGCTTGTAGTTGCTGTTGCTGGAACAGAGCCATGCCGAGAAAGTGATGCGAGACATCGGAATCAGGGTTGAGCGAAACGGCTAGACGGAATTCGCGAAGCGCCTCTTCCAGCTTGTTATCGAGTAACAGGGCCTGTCCGAGGACGCGGTGTTCGGTAGCGCCGCTCGGGTTCTGGCGCAGGGCCACGGCCAGTTCCGCGATGGCCGCCTCGTAATCTTTCTTCGCCATGTAGGCGCTGGCCAGGCAGCCGTGCCCTTGCTGCCACTCGGGATGCCGGCGGTACAGTTCGTGCATCTCCCCGATGGCGGCGTCGAAGTCGCCCAGGTCGCAATAGGTATTGCCCAGATTGTTGCGGACGGAGGGTTCTTCGGGTGCGAGGCGCTTGGCCTCCAGGTACTCTGCCAGAGCTTCGTGAAGCTTTCCTTGCTCGTGCAAAGTCAGCGCCAGGTTGGAATGCGCCTCCCAGAACCCGGGTCGCAAGCGAATCGCCTTGTGGTACGCGGCTAAAGCGCCGGGCCTGTTTCCATCCGCGTGCAGGGCGATGCCGATGTCGTAATAGGTGTCGGCATTGTCTGGGTCGCGGGCCAGCGATTCCTCGAAGGCATGAACGGCAGCGAGGTATTGTCCATTGGAATACAGCCCGAGGCCGAGAAGTTGGTAAGCCTCTGAGTTTTGCGGATCCATGCTCAGGGCGGTGCGCGCCTCGGCAATGGCGTTGGGGCCGTCATCCAGACGATAGAAAATGTAAGCGAAGCTGGTGTGGTTCTCAGGGAAATCGGGCATCAGGCGCGCCGATTGCGAGATCTCGTCGAAGGCGTCATCCCACTGTTCCTGCTGACGCAGCATGGCGCCCAGGGCGAAGTGCAGGGCCGCGTTGTTTGGATTGTTGCGCAGGATCTCGCGCAACAGAAGTTCGGCCTCATGGAAATGCTGTTGACGCGCGGCCGTGGCCGCCCTCAGCAAAACCGGCGGAATCGGAGCGTACGGGCCAATGCCAACGGCTTTCGAGTTGCTCAGAGCACGGATCAGATTTCCTTCGGCGCCTGCGGTTTGAAGCTGAGTGAGTTCCTGCTTCGCGGGGACGTGAGCGAGACCTCTCTCCTGCACCAGACGTATCAGCCGGATGCTCGAAACGCCTCCTGCCAGCCACGCTGTGAGTTGGGCGGCATCGACGGGCCTGGTGTCAGAGGCAGAAGCCGCGGCCACCATACTAAGAAAGAAGACGAAAGACGGGAAGAACTTGGATTTCACCGAAAACCCCTACCCTTGATATGGCTTGCCCGCGGCGCTGTCTGCTGCCTGACAACCTGGAACGCCTTTGAAAACCATAGACCGGGGCCGCCTGTGGGGGTAAGGTCACGGAAGTAACCCGGGGCCCGTCAAATCCTCGGTCTGAGAAAACCGCCGGTAAGGACCCGATTCCAGAGCTTTTCAACTGGAGGCTGCCGACTGGCTGGGCGGATTGACCGCGCGCGCCGCCTGGCCTAGAATCGCTGCGCGATGCCGGAATCCCTGGAAATCGATCACGTGGATCAGGGTATCCTCAGCCTGCGGGGGCCCCTGACGATGGAAAACGTGTCGCCTTTCCTGAATGCAGTGCGCCGGGAAAGCGCGCCCACGGTGATTCTCGACTTCACCGGCGTACCTTACCTTGACTCGTCGGGACTGGGCTCATTGGTCAGCGCCTATACGTCCTTCCGGAAAGCTGGGCGCCGCGTGGCCCTCACCGGCGTGAATCAGCGAGTGATGAAAGTCTTCGAGATTACGAAAGTCGAGCCAATCTTTCTGATGTTTGCCACCGTGGCAGAAGCGCTTGAAGCTTTGACCAATGCCGGCACCGCTTAGCATGGGTGCGGCCGCTGCCACGGCTCATGCCACGCGGTCGGGCGAACCCGGCTTCCTGATCTTTCCCGCCTTTTCCGCATCCAGGCGGATGCGGGTTACGCGTGCAGTTTCGTGAACCAGATCGCTGGTCGCCTTGGATCCGTCTCCTGCCATTACCGACCCTGCCGCTAAAGCGAAGCGCAGCGCGTCCGCCTGATCCTCGAAGTACAGAATTACTTGCCCGGCCATAGACTTCTCCAGAGGTTCGAATGCGAGTCGAGTGCTAAACTCCCGGTTCTTGCTGGCAGGTTGTATGAACGTCATCAGCCTGCATATTCAACCAGCCAGTGCACTTATTGTTACTGTCACTTTCGACGAGCGCGGCGTTGAACAATCTAGTCGCATCATTGTCGGGGACCTGCGGTCCCGATTAAAGTGATTCTCTTGGTTCGGTGTACCAATTATTGTGGATTACCTCTGATGTGAACCGGATGAAACGGCGAACTTTCAGGAGTAGCGCCGATGATCCGAGTCTGGAACCTGCTCCCCTGCGTCTTTCGCACACTGTATAATCCCGCTACACATGGCACTGACCTCCGGCACAAAACTTGGGCCTTACGAAATCCAGTCGCTGGTGGGCACGGGCGGCATGGGTGAAGTGTATTGTGCGCACGATGCGCGGCTGAACCGCACGGTAGCGATTAAAGTCCTGCCCGCATCGTTCTCCGCAGATCGTGATCGCCTGGAGCGTTTTGGGCGGGAGGCGCGCGCGGCAGCCGCGCTCAATCATCCGAATATTCTTTCGATCTTCGACATCGGCGAGGAGCGGGGTGCGCCCTATGTCGTTTCTGAGTTGCTGGACGGCGAGACACTGCGCGAACGGCTGCGAAATGGAGCGCTGCCCATCCGCAAGGTAATCGACTATGCGATGCAGGTGGCGAAAGGGCTGGCGGCGGCTCATGGGAAGGGCATCGTCCATCGCGATCTGAAGCCGGAAAATCTATTTCTTACCAACGATGGTCGGGTGAAGATTCTGGACTTCGGTCTGGCCAAATTAACCCAGCCGGAGTCGGCCAGCGATGGCGGGGATGCACCGACCATTCAGGCGGCTACCGAGGCTGGCGTGGTCTTGGGAACAGCCGGCTACATGTCGCCGGAGCAGGTTCGGGGAAAGCCGGCCGACCATCGGTCTGACATTTTTGCCTTCGGGGCAATTCTCTACGAGATGATTTCCGGCAAGCGGGCGTTTCACGGCGAAACCTCGGCCGACACCATGAGCGCGATCCTGAAGGAAGAGACGCCCGAGCTTTCCGAAACCGCGCGCAATGTTCCGCCGGGGCTGGAGCGAATTGTGCGGCACTGCCTGGAGAAAAATCCGGCACAGAGGTTCCAGTCCGCGGGTGACCTGGCGTTCGACCTGGAAGCATTGACTGAGATTTCCGCCACCAGCAAGTCGGGTGCGCAGGCAGTGGTGCAACAAGCCGAGCCTGCAGACATGCGTCGATCTGTGGCGCTCGCAGCGGGGTGGTCGTGCTGGCAGCGGGGATGCTCGGGCTGGGCTGGTGGCTGGGACGAAGGCGGCAGCAGTGCGCCTCCGGCTGAGTACCAGCAGATTACGTTCCGTACCGGTTCGATCGGCAATGCGCGCTTCACTCCCGACGGCAGCATTGTTTACAGCGCGGCCTGGGAAGGCGGCGAGAATCAGCTCTACCTGGCTCGCACAGATGACACAGGGTCGCGCGAACTGGGACTGAAGAATGCAGAACTGCTTTCGATCTCGAAGAGCGGAGAACTGGCGATCCGGCTCAACACCGTGTTCTTCGGCGGCTATGCGCGGGCTGGGACGCTCGCCCGCGTTCCGCTGGGCGGCGGCTCGCCCCGAGAGGTGCTCGAGAACGTGCAGGACGCGGAATGGGCGGCGAATGGCGAGAACATGGCTGTGATCCGCTTCGTTCCGGAGAACCACCACTGGCGGCTGGAATATCCGATTGGTCACGTCTTGCTGGACACCATCAACTGGATCAGCCATCCAAAAATTTCGCCGGACGGCAAGTCGGGTGGCGTTTGGAGACCACGAGAACCCGATAGGCGACGACGAAGGCTCGGTTGCGGTCATCGACCTGGATGGGCACGAGAAGAAACTTGCGTCGGGTTGGTCTTCGCTGCAAGGGGTCCAATGGTCCCCCACGGGCGATGAGATCTGGTTCACTGCCTCGGATACCGGCAGCGCACAAAATCTGCGCGGGGTGACTCTGGCGGGCAAGCTGCGAACGATCACCAACGTTCCGGGAGGCATGTGGCTGCAAGACATGCGCAATGGCGTTGCACTGATGATTGTCCATCAGATTCGTCTCGGGATCCGGGGAATGCCACCTGGCGGCAAGGAGGAACGTGAGCTGGGGTGGCTTGGATGGTCGATTGTGAGAGACATCAGCCGTGACGGCCGAAAAGTTCTGTTCGAGGAGGAAGCGGATGGAGGCGGCCCCAATTACACCGTGTTCCTACGTGACACCGACGGATCGCCGCCGGTACGGATCGGCGAGGGCGCGGGAGAGGCGATTTCTCCAGATGGCAAATGGGTCATCACGAAACCGGCGAAGGGCGGCCCTTTGAGTTTAGTTCCGACGGGTGCCGGCGAAGCGAAACAGTTGACGCACGACAACGTCAGCTACAGCTTCGTTCGCTACCTGCCGGATGGCAAACAGCTGCTGGCCAGTGGAATTGAGGCGGGACACGGAGCGCGCGATTATCTGATTGACGTAAGCAACGGCAATGCCAAGCCCATCACGCCCGAGGGCATCGCAGGCACGACCTTATCCTCCGATGGCCACAATGTGGCAGTCACTGGACCGGATGGGAAGTGGGCGGTCTGGCCACTCGATGGAAGCGGCCTGCGCCCGATTCCGGGACTCGACTCGAAGTACTATGTGACCGGCTGGACGCCCGATGGAACCTCCGTGTACGCGCTGTCCAGCCAGCGCCGGGAACGGATTGCGAAGGTTTACCGGGTGAATACAGCGACCGGAAAAATGGAGTTCTGGAAAACTTTCGGCGACGGGCTGCCCGCAGGAGCCGGCGCCGGCGGGCCGCGTTTTTCCGCCGACGGCAGCGCCTATACCTACGTCTACAGTCAAATCCTGTCAGAGGCATACGTGGTCAAGGGATTGAAGTAGGCGGCGCGAGGGCCTTCTAAGAAGAATGGTCGGGACGGGCAGATTTGAACTTGAGGCGTTTAGCAGGCGTGAGCGAAGCGGGAGCCTGCTGCCGAAATCCCGAGCGTACTTTGCGAGGGATCTATCGCAGAAAAAATGGTCGGGACGGGCAGATTTGAACTGCCGACCCCTCGCACCCCAAGTTGAGCCGTTTAGCGGGCGTGAGCGAAGCGGGAGCCCGCTGGCGAAATCCTGAACGAAGTGAAGGACCCTGCGAGCAGCGTATTAGAATTTGGTCGGGACGGGCAGATTTGAACTGCCGACCCCTCGCACCCCAAGCGAGTGCTCTACCAGGCTGAGCCACGTCCCGACGGAAGGAATTCCGAGGATTCGTCGGGCGCTTTCAGGCGCTCCGAACAAACCCTGCGGTGGGGTTCACTGGCGATTTTACACCAGCGGAAAGAGTTTCGTCCCCTTACGGGTTGGGAATTGGTATTCGACTATTTCTTTGAGCGTTTCCCATTACGGGACGCGGCAGGCTTGGCTTCCTCGAAAATTGCGAACTGAATTTTCTTTTCCACCGGATCAATGCGGTCCACCAACACTCGGATTCTTTGTCCCAATCGGTAGGTCTTGCGCGAGCGCTGCCCGATGATCTCGCGCGTGTTCTCGTGATAGACGTAGCGGTCGTCGGTGAGGGTGTTCAGCGGCACCAGGCCTTCAACGAACAGGTCGGTCAGTTCAACGAAGAATCCAAACTTGGTGACGCTGGTGATGAGTCCGTCAAAATCTTCGCCGACCCGGTCCTGCATGAACTTGACCTTCTTCCACTCCATCAGTTCCCGCTCAGCATCATCGGCGCGCCGCTCGGATTGGCTGGATTCTTCGGCTATGTCGTGGAGTTCGGCGAGCGGGATAGGCCCGCCGAGCGGCTCGAGCGATTCACGGTGCGCGGCATGATCGCGGCGTTTCGACCAGGGAGAAGGAGCGTCGATCTCGTGTGGCGAGGACTTGGTCTGCTCGGCGGGAAGAGGCATCTGATGAGCGCTTCGGCGCGACTCTGGACTGCCGGGGCGTTCGGAAAGACCGGCGGCTACCGCCGTCGTGGCGCTCCGCCGATTCCCGTAGCACTTCCTTCAAGATGCGATGCACGATCAGGTCGGGATACCGCCGGATCGGCGAGGTGAAATGGGTGTAGCACGGCGCGGCCAGCGCGAAGTGTCCGAGATTCTCCTCTGAATATCGCGCCTGCTTCAGCGAGCGCAGCATCAGATAGCTCAGGATGCGCTCTTCCGGCTTACCCGCGATCTTGTCCGTGAGCTTCTGATACATGCGCGGTGTGATGTGCACTTCTTTCGGAACCTCAATGTCGTGGACGCGCTTGCCCGTGCCGTGTGCTGCGCGCCGGTCAGCCTTGAGCTGCACACGATGAATCGGGAGCGCGCCCACGCCCAGCGAATATCCGAACGTCGCGGCGATCACTTCGAAGTCGTAAACGCGCTTCGCATCGGGCTTTTCGTGCATGCGATACAGCGACGCGATCCGCTTCGACTCCAGGTAGTCAGCGACACTCTCGTTGGCCGAGAGCATGAATTCTTCGATCAGCCGGTGCGCGATGTTGCGCTCGGAGCGCGTGATGCTCTTCATCAGCCCGAGCTCGTCGAACTCGATCACCGGCTCGGGCAGGTCGAAGTCAATCGATCCGCGGCGGCGGCGCTTCTCGTTGAGAATCAGCGCCAGGTCGCGCATCAGCTCGAAGGTCTGGATCAGCGGGGCATAGCGCTCGCGCATGGCGGCATCGCCCTCGAGCACCGCATGGACCGCCGTGTACGTCATGCGCTCGGCGGAACGGATCACGCCTTCGCACAGTTCATAGCGGACAATCTCACCGCGATGGTCGATTTCCATGATGCAGGACTGAACGAGGCGGTCTACTAGAGGCCGCAAGCTGCAAATGTCGGTGGAGAGTTCCAGCGGCAGCATGGGCACAGCGCGGTCAGGAAAATAGACGCTGGTGCCGCGCAGCCGCGCTTCCTGATCGAGTGCGGAGCCGGGGGTAACGTACTGCGCGACATCCGCAATGTGGACCTGCAACTCGAAGTTGCCGTTCGGCAGCATGCGTACCATCACGGCGTCGTCGAAGTCGCGCGCGGTTTCACCGTCGATGGTGACGATGGGCAACGCGCGGAAGTCGCGCCGCCGGTGCAGTTCGGGGGCCGGGACGATGGCGGGCGTATCTTGGGCTTCCTCGAGAACTTGCTCAGGGAAATGGTGTGGCAAATGAAACTTCCGAATCGTGATTTCAACGTCGACTCCAAAATCGTCTTCGCGGCCAAGGATCTCAATGACGCGTCCGCGTGGATTCTGTGTCGGCGTGGGCCAGTCGGTGATCTCAACGTCTACCACCACGCCTTCGAGGTCGTCCCACTGCGCGCGTCGCGCAGCTTCTGCGCCAAGCACGCGATCCACGGACTTCTTTTCTTTCTTCTTCCGCTCCCCTGAGTCCACGGCTGCTTTGGTTTCCGGATACTCCATCCCCGATGGAATGATGATCTCCTGGGTGATCTTGCTGTCGATCGGTCTGACGTAGTTGCGATGGCTGCCATTGTGAAAGATTCCCACCACGGTCGGATGCGCGCGCGCCACCGGCCGCACAATGCGACCTTCGGCGCGGCCGTCAGGGCGGACGTTGCTGACGTCAACCAGCACACGGTCGCCGTGCATGGCATTGCCGATGAGATGCGGCGGGATAAAGATATCTCCGACGAGGGACTTGAGTGCCGGCGGCAGTGAACTCGCGTCGGGAATGACGAAGCCGAAGCCGTCGCGATGCATCGTGAGGCGTCCGGCGACCAGGTTCTTTTCGGTCGCCGAGGGCATGGCGTAGCGGTCGGAGTCGACCTTGATGAGCGTGCCGGCGGCGACCAACTTGCGCAGATGCTCATCGAGTTCGCGGCGTTCTTCGCCATGCAACCCGAGTTCGCGCACCAACTGCTTGAATCCGGCAGCGCGCTTGGGCTGTCGCGCAATGTGTTTCAGGATGATGGAATCAGAGAGCATGGGGCGGTCGTTAGTCGTTAGCCGTTGGTTGTTGGCCAAGACCCTGAGCGTCAAATTCGTTTGCCTTTCCAGGTACGCCGGAGCTTTGGCAAGAAACCCAAGACAGCGGATGGTGCTATGTAGAGCACCACAAGAACGAAGCAAGAAGGCCTGCCCCGATCCCTGCGACGACTTCTTCAATCTCACTCACGAGACTAATCCTAACGTAAACGAGAAAGCGCCGCAGCCAGCGACTATCGACCAACGACTATCGACGATTCTCTCCTACCAAGTATCCCCGCCGCCACGCGGCGGCCAGGCGCCGATGGCGCGGCGAATCAATGCGATTTGTCCAACGTGGTAGCTGTTGTGCGCGACCGTCTGCGAGAGCATCGCTTCGACCGTTCCTGCGACTTTGGCATGGCCGGGGTGCATGGGCTCGATTTGGCGATCGAGCTCCTCCGAGGACAATTGTGCGAGTGCCGCAAACTCACCCAGCAAAACGCTCATCTGTCTTCTCAGTCGACCCCACCCTGCCGTATCACCCGGCGACAGCGACGCCGGCCAGCTTTCCGCAGCATGTTCCGGGTACACGGCTTCTCGCCGCGAATGCGACGTAAGTCATAATCCATCCAGTAATTCATGTGGAAGACGAGTGCGCCGATGGAATGAGGGAAACCCTCAACCGTGCGCGCGGCCAGTTCCGCCGTCAAATCTTCAACACAGTCGATAGGATCAGCGTGAGCGCCTTTGCCATGAAGAAGTTCAGTGAGCGCTCTTTGGGACATGGAAGTATCAGGTCTCGTTGCCGGGGTTGGCTGTCAGGTCGTCGGGCATGCGCTCGGCTAGGCCGTGGCTTCCAGCGGCCCTAACCGCGATTCTCTGCGAAGTACTTCTCCTCCAGAATCCTGCGATGGTGCAGTTCGTGACCTGCGATCATGTACGCCAGAGCGCGCACGGTGACCTCGTTCTTGTTGGCGACGCCGCGGCGGGACCACGCCGCCTCGTCGAGATTGCGCAGCAACGTAAGCGTGGCGCGGCGCACCGCGATGTAGTCCTCAATCAACTCGGCCAGGGGACGATGGGCAAACGGGCCATTGCGCACGTAGTCGTCCTGCTCGAAGCCCTCCATCGGCGTCTGGTCTCCGCGCGCGATGCGCAGGGCGCGGTAAGCGAAGATACGCTCGCTGTCGCAGACGTGGCCGAGCACCTCCTTCGCGCTCCATTTCTCGGGCGCGTAACGAAAGTCGCCGTCGGCCTCGTCGCGGCCCGAGAGCAGAAGCATCATCTGACGGCGACCATTTTCCAATGCCGCCACAATGTCATTGCCCTGAACCAGCGAAATGTAGCGTTCATAATAGGGCGCATATTCGCCGGGCTCGGGCCTGGCAACGTCGGTCACAGGAGAGGCGATTTCTTCCAGCATGGTGTGCTCCACTAAAGTTTCCGTTCAGCATACTCCGGGCGGCGCGGAAAGGCTCGGCCGAGGGAAGGTTTTTCCGAAAATGTTACATGATATAGACAAATTCGAAGCCAAAGCGATAGCAAGCGTCACCAAGAAAAACACGAAAGTACGTACCATGGAAGGAAACTCCTATGAAAATAAGGCTTTTCCACAGCGCTCATTTTGAGACGGCGGAGTACAATGCGTTTTGGTCACGGAAGTGCGGCCCGTGATCGTTAATCCCAAAAAGGAAGGAACTTTGTCACCCATGTGGAAGCCGACGAATCAGCCTACGACCCCTGGCCGGCCCGGCGAAACCGAGCGTCCGACCATACCTACACCGAGCGTGCCATCCATGACGGCCAGTGAGCCCGTTGCGCCGCGCCCGGCGACCACAACCACCACCACTGCAGACCAGGCAACCATTGGCAAGTCGCTGGTGATCAAGGGCGAGGTGACTGGCTCCGAATCCCTTTACATTGACGGCCGGGTGGAAGGTTCTATCAACCTTTCCGGCAACCGCGTGACCGTGGGGCGGAACGGCGTCGTGGCGGCCAACATCAACGCGCGCGAGATCGTCGTGCTCGGCAAGGTTCGCGGGAACCTCACGGCCAGCGACCGCGTCGACATTCGCAGCGACGGCTCGCTCACCGGCGACGTGGTGGCAGCCCGCATCTCCATTGAAGACGGCGCGTACTTCAAGGGTGGCATCGACATCCGCAAGGGCGGACAGCCCGGTCAGCAGAAGCCGAACGGTGAAGAGAAGACCGTCCCGACGGCTGAGCCTGCCGCGGTCGGCGCGCGCGCGTAGTTCGAGCAAGCTGGTTCCAAGGTTGAAGATTACGGCGGAGTTCGCAGTAAGCTGCGAATGTCCGCCGTTCTGTTTTCTGGAATCGGGTTGGGCGAGGAATTTCACGGCACCGACCGCCTCCTATAAGATTGTGCTTCCGGCGCCCGCCCCATGACAAAACTTCTGCGGTTCTTCCGCCCCTCACACCAGCATACGGCTTTCTCCGCCACGCTGCTTCTGATGGGCACGGTGATGCTATCGCGTGTAATCGGCTACGTGCGCGAAGCCTACATCGCCTATGCCTTTGGCGCCGGCCCGCAGACCGACGCCTATGTTGCCGCGTTCACCTTGCCCGACTGGCTCAACTACATCGTGGCCGGAGGCGCCGCCTCCATCACATTCATTTCGATCTATACCCGCTTTCTCGCCGAGAAGCGCGACGCCGACGCGCAGAAAACTTTCTCCATCATCATCACGGTAATGACTGCGGTGATGATCGCAGGCACGCTCGTCACCGAAATCTTCACACCGCAATTCGTCCGCTGGATGTTTCGCGGATTCTCTCCCCAGCAGGTCGCACTATGTGTTCACCTGACGCGAATCCTGCTTCCGGCACAGATCTTTTTCTATGTAGGCGGGGTCGTCTCCGCCGTCCTGCTCTCCCACCGCCTGTTCCTGTTTCCCGCGTTCGGCCCGCTGCTCTACAACGTCTTCATCATCATGGGAGGAGTGGTTGGTGGTCACCGCCTGGGCATCGCTTCTCTAGCCTATGGGGCATTGGCAGGCAGTTTCGCAGGACCATTTCTCGCCAGCGTGATCGGGGCCGCGCGAATCGGGACCGGCTATAAGCCCTCGTTCGATGTCACGAATCCGGCCTTCCGCGAGTGGGTGCGCCTCTCAGTCCCGCTGATGTTAGGAGTCTCCCTGGTCACCGCCGATGACTGGATCCTGCGCCACTACGCTTCCAGCGGCATCGGCGACATCGCCCGCCTCAACTACGCCAAGCGCCTGTTCGGGGTTCCCATCGCGGTCCTCGGACAAGCCACCGGACAAGCTTCCTTGCCGTTCTTCGCCCGCCTGTTCAACGAAAAGCGCCTGAAGGAGTTTGCCGCCACGGTGAACGACTCGGTCTACCGCGTTTCCGCCGCGTCGTTTCTTGCCACCGCCTGGATGATGGCCGCCGCTCTTCCCCCTGATTGACCTCGTCTATCGCCGCGGACGCTTTCTCTTTTCCGACACGCAAACCACCGCCATCTACTTCTTCTGGTTCTCACTCTCGCTCGCCTTGTGGTCGGCCCAGGGACTCTACGCCCGCGCCTTCTATGCCGCCGGTGACACCTTCACTCCCATGGTTGCAGTCACTATCATTACCGCCGCGTCGCTGCCGATTTACTCCATTCTTTTCCACCGCCTGGGTGTCGTAGGCTTGGCCTTCGCCTCCGATATCGGCATCGGAGTGAACTTGTTCGCGCTGGCCTGGCTCCTGCACTATCGCAGGCTGGTTTCGCTGAGAAAATTACGCTGGGATGAACTGGGCAAATCGGCCCTCACAGCAATCGTCGCCGGCGCCATTAGCCTTCAAGTCGCGAAAATCATCCCGCTGCCGCTCACCGGCCACGGCAGCCGTACCGCCGACCTGCTCCAATTAGGACTGATCTACCATCACCTGGTCCGCCGCAGTCGCCGCCGGACTCTGGCTGCTGCGCTCGCAATTGCCCAGCGACCTCCGCCGCCGCAAGGTTGCCGCCTATCCCTCGGTTGCGCAGGGCGAGAGCAAGGAGATCATGGGCGCTGGCACCGAGCCATAAAAATCCCCGATTCTGTTTTATTGACGTGCCGCTGCAACTTACTCAAAATAAATCCGTTCTCCGGGTGGCAGGATGCGTCGCGAGCGTCCGATTTTGCTTAGTGCTCAGGTGGTACTCCCCCCTCCCCCTGGTCTAATGGAATCATGGAGGTAGGTGCTGTTTTGATTCCAAAATCTTGAGCGCGTAGGGGTTGCGGGCAAAATCTTTGAAAATAAGGAGTTAGCTCGTGTGCCGGACTTCGTGTTTGTACCGCCTCCGCCTTGACGAGAATGAACTGATTCCGCGGGAGGCACAAGGTCAGATGTCACACTGGGATTGAGTGAGCCTGTGGGAAACACGGGGCGAGGTCCGTGGTGCCCAGCTTTGCAAAACGAGCAAAGCTGGGGCAGCCTCGTCCGTAGTAGCGCAGGAAACAATCAAAGGTGGGCCAGCTGTGATCAATCAAGACGTTGTACCCATCGAAACCGGATCGATCGGGCTTGGTTTTAACACTGAGCCGTGCAAAAGGCGGCGCGATAAGTCCGCGCCTTGCAAATCGTTACAGCCGATTTGCACTTTCGCACCGCTCCTGCCACTACGGCGTTCGTACGGTCTGAGAATGGGAACAACGTGTTGCAAGATCACAGCCAGCCCCACGATCGATTTCTTTATGTGCCGTTCAAGATGGGGGCCACCCGCGTCCTTCCGGCCTTGTGTCGTTTTGATTCCCAGATCAAGGATAGGGAAGGTTATTGGCTAAACCATCTAAATAATCTGCGAGGTTAGATAGTGGATGGGTCATCTCAGGAGCAGAGAAAGGCTTTCCGTCCAGTGCATCGACAGGCGGAAGGCCGACTTGATGCAGCCTGCGACGCAGCTCATCTCGCAGCTTGATGCCCTTCTCCAAGTAATTCTCGTGAAACTCGTCTTCGACCATTCGTTCGCCATCCATCCAGCGTTGTGTCCTCTCGTTTTGCCCTGGCTGTAAGTTTATTGGTTTCATCATGTTGTTGCCCCATAACCTGCCAATTCTGTCGTTCATGTCTCTCAGCTTTTCGGTGTAGGCGAGGACCTCATGGCGGAGTTCGTTATTACTTATAGGTGGAATGGGTGCAATACTGACTTGTTGTGCCCCTGTTCGACCCTGCTCATTTAGGCGCTTGACAACCAATTCGGCAGTCTCGGATGCATCTGACACAGGTTGCTGTGTTGGTTTCATCCCGACAACAGTTGGTTGTAAACGTCTAACGACCTCATCTGCAATCTCTTCCTTCGTTGCATGTTTCGGAACTACATGCCAAATGCCGAGAAAAGCAAACATCAGAACTATAACTGCGATGAAATTTCCAGCAACTTCCACCTTTTTCTGGAATCCAGAAAAGAAATTGACTCTCCATATGGAAATCACCATGAATATGTAGGCAATGGGCAACCATATCTTCGCCCACGGAGATTCCACCGAACCAAGGATGAGACCTACACTGCCCCAACTGATGTGGCTTTCCAAGAATTTGTAGAGTTTAGGTGGTTGCGCTGTTCCTACATTCCTATCCGGAAAAACCCTTTGCAGCGCGGCCTGAATGTGATTCCAAAACAAGAGCAACTCTTCAAGCGGATCATCGGTCCTTGGCAGTTGGTCAGGCTGTTCCACGGCAGGCACCTCGAATATAATTCGCGAAGTGGAAGGCTACACTTTCGGACACCATTTTAGAAGGTGGATGGGCGGGGTGGCCCATTCAAGCCCGATTTTGGCTTGAGTGGGGCAGTTCTTGAAATTCGGGGACACACACGGAACGTTCCCAGTAACTAGCTTGGATCACACCCCAAAGAGAAGGAGAGCAGCGCACACCTCATTCATTCGTGCGGAACTAAGCTGGGCCACACGTTTCCCCAGGCGCTGTTGCGACACCGTCACTGCATTGTGCAGGTTCACCGCGCACGGGGACTTCATGCCGTCCTCCTCATTCAGAACGACTTCCGATGGCACGCCGCGAATCGTGGAAGTGACAGGTGCAACCGTGACGGTGGATAAATACGCGATGGCGCTGTTGCGGGTGAGCACGAGGGCTGGGCGTTTCTTGGCGGGCGCGTCGGCTATTTCCGAGTCGGTCTCCGACGCATCCTCGCGCAAAAAAACAGCAGGTCCCTCCACTTCGCATATCATCGCCTTCGCGATGATCTGCTCCGGTCGGGATGACAGATTGCAGAGAGGTTGCAGGTTTACGCTGAGGGGGCTGGCTGTGATCTTTCAAGACGTTGTTCCCAAGAAGTGAATAGTCCATTCGAGCAACACCGGAGAAGCTGATGGTGCTGACCAATCTGCTTCGAAGGAGTCGACCGAATGGACCTTCACCAGAATGCCCGACTTACCTTTCGTAGTCGAGAGACTTTAGCCAAGAAGATTATGATCGAGAAGTTGACGTTGAACGCGGCTGCAGCCGCGTTCAACGTCAGCCGAAAAACTGCCGCCAAGTGGGTCCGGCGCTATCGCACCCTGGGTTTGCCCGGCTTGCGGGATCGTTCCTCGCGGCCCCTCCATAGCCCGCGCCGAACCTCGTCGGAGCTGATCGCTCAGGTCATCGCTCTGCGTCGCCAGTTATGCCCCGCCTATCAGATCGCCCAAGCCACCCATCTCAGCCCCGCCACCATCAGTCGCATCCTGCAGCGCGCTCAGTTGAACCGCTGGCGTCATCTGCATCCCGCTCCACCGGTCGTGCGCTACGAGCATCCCGCTCCCGGCGATCTCCTCCATCTCGACATCAAGGGCATGACCCGCTATCAGCAGGTCTCCATTCGTGGCGATGGCCGGCGTCGCGGCCGCCCTCAGTTCGCCGGCTGGCAGGCTCTGCACGTCGCCATCGACGATCACTCCCGCTTCGCCTTCTCTCGCATGCTGCCCAATCAGCAAAGCGAAACCGCCATCGCCTTCCTGCGCGCCGCCGTCGCCTTCTACGCCCAGCACGGCATCTCCATTCGTCGCCTGCTCACCGACAACGGCTCCTGCTATCGCTCCCGCCACTTCCGCGCCGCCTGCCTCCAACTCGGCATCCAGCACCGCTTCACCCGCCCTTACACTCCGCGCACCAACGGCAAGGCGGAACGCTTCATTCAAACCGCCCTGCGCGAGTGGGCCTACGTTCGCCATTACCTCAACTCCGAGGAACGCGATCAGCATCTCTCGCCCTGGCTTGAGCATTACAACTTCCACCGTCCGCATGGTAGTCTCGGTTACGCTCCGCCCATCAGCCGGGCTATTCCGCCGGGTACAACGTCTTGATAGATCACAGCTGGCCCACTCTTTTTTGGAACCTGTTTTCTTGGACTACCACGAACGAGGCTGCCCCGCCCTTCGTTTTTCGAAGGGTGGGTACCTCGGACGATGGTATCAGGGTGCCTTCGCACGTGGTGAATCTAGATCTTCTGTAGAGACCTGGAAATATCAAGTTATGGAATGAATAAGGATCGAGGTCCGTGGTGCCCACTCGTCGAAAACCGCGACGAGTGGGGCAGCCTCAGTTGGGATGACATGTGGGCCAACCTCCACATTCCCACTCAAGCCAAAACCGGGCTTGAGTGGGCCACCCGTCATAAAAATCGCCGATTCTGTTTATTGACGTGCTGCTGCAGCCCATATCTTTTCAATCACTTGCCAGTTGATCTTCGTTTGAGATGGGTTTGATCTCCCATGCATTGCCTTTGCATACCTCCGGCGCCAAAGTGGCGCGAGCGGTGGAAGCAAAAGTAGTGCAAGGAGGAGTCTATGGCGAGTACTGCTTCGCGAAGCTTCAATTGTCAATCCTTTGGTTCTCAAACTCAAGGTTCTCAGTCAAGTACGGAAAGTCGTGGAGGGGCGGATCCGCGGTCTGAAATGAGTCGGACGGGGTCCGTCCGCGAGATTGTGCGGGTGCAACAGAGTTGGGTAGCGACAGTAGAAACGCGTCTTGTGCTGTGGCTTGCGGCGCGAACCCCGGAATGGATCGGCCCCGATCATCTGACAGCGCTGGGCCTGATGGCGCAGATCAGCGCGGGCGCGTGCTATCTGCTGGCGCGCTGGAACACTTATGGGCTGCTGGGAGCGATCGTTTGCCTTGCCCTGAACTGGCTTGGCGATTCGCTCGATGGCACCCTGGCGCGAGTACGGCGCCGCCTGCGTCCGCGCTACGGATTCTACGTCGACCACATGGTTGACAGCCTCGGCGCTGTCGCGCTTATGGGTGGGCTGGCCATGTCTGGATACATGAATCCGTGGATCGCGATGGGATTGCTGGTCGGGTTTCTGATGCTCTCGATCCAGTCCTATCTCGCAACCCACGCGCTCGGTGAGTTTCGCCTGTCGTTCTGGCGCTTCGGTCCAACCGAGCTTCGTATCCTGCTGGCGCTAGGGAACTTGGCGGTGCTGTGGAAGCCCGTGCTGGCCTTTCCAGGCGGACGTTATCGCCTGTTCGACGTGGGCGGCACCATAGGATTGATCGGAATGTGCGTGGTTCTGATTTTCTTCACCCTGCAGAACACGGTGCGTCTCTATGACGAGGAAAGCACCCCTCCCGCCTGTACCCCTGACCATGTACTTCTGTGACTTTCCTTATCCGATCAGGTGGGTAGAATCAGCGGCAAGGTGACGGAAGGTCGCCTCCAAGAAAATCCTAGATTGCAGAAGATGGTTTGCCGCGCCACGGTTCCCGTCTGAAATTTTAGTAATCAGGAGGCTTTGTGCGCTTACTTTTTTCTTCCCCCGCCAGCGCATTACGGTGGAGCACACTCGTCGTTGTAGCTATCGTAACCCCAGTCACTTTCACGGGCTGCGGGTCATCCTCAGCGTTCTCAAATCCGGCGACGAACCCGGCCACAAACCCGGCAGCCGCAACCAGCAAAGCTCCTACGGCATCGATGCTGACGGAAACTCCGAGCGTGCCGCCCATTCTTCTCTTCAATGGCACCGGCACCCTTGCTGCGGACGTGTCCGCTTGGGAAGCCCTCCTCAAAGCTCACAACTTTAGCTACGCGACGGCAAACTCAAGCGAGATGGATTCCATGACGGAGACGAAGCTGAAAACGTACAAGCTGTTTATTGTGCCTGGTGGGAACTCGGCGACGATCGGCGATAACCTCACCAAGACTGCCACGACGACCATTCACAATGCCGTCCAGTCGGGTCTGCACTATTTGGGAATCTGCGCGGGCGGTTTTTTTGGCGGCTTCTCGACCTACAACGGACTGAACCTGACCTCGGGCGTGTGGTTCAACGTCTATAAAAACGAAGGCCACGGCACAGGGCTAAGTGCGGTTGAAATTTCCTATCCCAACAACACAAAGCTTGATCAGTTGTGGGAAGACGGCCCGGAGATGGACGGATGGGGCAGCATAGTGGCCAAATATCCCGATGGCACTTCGGCCGTCGTAGAAGGTAAGTCCGGGACCGGATGGGTCATTCTTTGTGGGTTTCACCCGGAGTCGCCTGCAAGTTGGAGAGGCAACAAGACGTTTACGACTTCAGTTGCCGTGGACCAGGCCTACGCAATCACGCTGGTGACCGCTGCACTGAACGGTACGTCGTTGCCGCACTTCTGAGTTTTAGGGTTCTTAAGATCGGGATCGCAAATGAAAAGGGCCGGAAGCTTTCTTCCGGCCGTTTTTTTGGTCTGCCCAATTCCAGCTAGTCCTTTACCCCTTCCGAGATTCTCCTTGGAAATCTTTCAGCAACAAGTCTCTGGTTCCGAAGTTAAGGGCGTACCCCCAAGTTCTTGGGAGTCTTTAGTCTCCAGTCCCGGTTGCCGCTCCTCGAATAGCAGTGCGCGAGGCAAGAAACCAGCATGCCCTGGGGTTAGGACGCCGAGTGCGTGAAAGCAGAATCAAGCCAACCTTTGTGCGATAATTGGCCTCAAACATCGGCTTCGCAGCACCAGCCGAACTACCCTACCAGCACCCTTCCGGGGATTAGAAGGGATTATGAAGAGATGAGCCGAGAGGCGTTCCCAGCTTCGTTTGCGCAGCAGAGACTGTGGTTTCTCGACCAGTTCGAGCCCGGAACCCCCGCTTATAACCTGCCCCGCGTCTTCCGGATCAACGGTCCGCTAAATGTCGACGCCCTGACCCGGGCTTTCCATGCCGCCGTACAACGGCATGCCTCCCTGCGTACGGTCTTCGAATCGGTCGATGGTGAGGCCAGGCAGGTGGTGTTATCAGAGCTGGATGTAAAGCTTCCCATTATCGATCTGACCTCAGTTCCAGAGGGAGAGCGCGAAGCCGAGGCGCTTCGCCTTGCCAGCGAGGAAGGCAAGAAACCGTTTGACTTGAGAAAAGGGCCTTTGCTCCGCACGCTTCTGGTTCGGCTGGGACCGGAAACCTTCATCCTGCTGATCGTCATGCACCATATCATCGCCGACGGATGGTCGATTTCCCGTCTCTTCCGTGATGTGACCAAGTGCTATGCGGCATTCTTGGAGAATAAAGATCCCGAGCTTCCCGAACTTCCGATTGAGTACACAGAGTACGCGCAATGGCAGCGAGAGTACATGAGCCGAGAGGTGCTCAGCCAGGAAATTGAATACTGGAAGAATACGCTGGCGGGAGCGCAAACCGTGCTCGAGCTTGCCACCGACCATCCTCGTCCGCCTATACGGACCTGGCACGGTGCTACTGAGGCCATCAGCCTGGATGGCGCCACTTTGGCCAGGCTGAAATCGCTGGCGCAGAGCGAGAAATCCACGCTGTTCATGGTTTCGATGGCCGCATTCCAGGCCTTGCTCTGGCGCTACACCCATCAGGAAAGCATTCTGCTCGGGACCCCGGTTGCGGGGCGAAACCATGTCGAAGTTGAAGACATGATCGGGTTGTTTGTGAACACCCTGGTCTTCCGCGCGGATTTCACGAGCGACATGACCTTCCGCGATCTGCTTCGTCAGGTGCGCTCGGTTGCACTCGAAGCGTACATGCACCAGGACGTGCCCTTCGAGAAACTGGTCGAGGAGTTGGTCCCGCAGCGTTCGCTCGACACGCCTCCACTGTTCCAGGTGATGTTCACTTTCCAGAACATTCCCAAGCAGGTCTTCGAGATTTCCGGGCTCAGCATCAAGCAGGTGAGTTTTGAGACCGGCATCGCCAAGTTCGATCTGTCTGTCGATGTGTGGGAGGACACGGAGTTTCACTGCCAGTTCGAATACAACACCGATCTGTTCGAGCACTCCACGATGCTAAGAATGTTCGGACACTTTGAAAGGCTGATCCAGGCCGCGCTGGACAACCCTGATCTTCCCTTGGCCCAACTCCCGATCCTGAGTGCGCAGGAGCGGGAGCAGGTCTTGGTGGAGTGGAATAACACCAGGGTGGACTATCCCAGGAACCTCCCCCTGCATAAGTTCATCGAAGATCAGACGGAGCGGACGCCTGACTCGATAGCCCTGATCTATGAGAACGAGCAAGTCACGTATCGTCAGCTGAACGCACGGGCGAACCAACTCGCGCATCGCTTAAGGAAGCTGGGAGTAGGGCCAGACGTTCTGGTTAGCGTTTGCGCCGATCGCTCCGTAGAAATGGTGGTTGCTCTCCTGGGGATTATCAAAGCCGGTGGCGCCTATGTTCCGCTGGATCCTGAGTATCCGCGCGAACGTTTGGAAACCATGCAGCAGGATGCAAATTCCCCAGTTCTGCTCACCCAGACGCACCTCCAGAACCGCATACCCCACGGGGCGCGACATGTCATCCTGCTCGATCGTGACGAGGAAACGCTCCAGGAGAGCACCGAGAATCTGCCTGCCTCGGTTAGCGGAAAAAATCTGGCCTACGCGATCTACACTTCGGGTTCCACAGGCAGGCCCAAAGGTGTACCCAACGTCCACGAGGGCATAGTAAACCGGCTGTTGTGGATGCAAGACATGTATCGGCTGACGGCCGACGATCGCGTTCTGCAGAAGACCCCTTACAGTTTCGACGTTTCTGTATGGGAGTTCTTTTGGCCGCTGATGACAGGCGCTACGTTGGTTCTAGCTCGTCCGGGTGGACACAAAGATCCCGCCTACCTCGTAAACCTGATTGCCGATCAGAAGATCACGACCCTTCACTTCGTCCCTTCGATGCTCAGCGTTTTTTTGGAGGTCGAAGGCCTGGAGCGTTGTCGTGCGCTCAGACAAGTCTTCGCCAGTGGTGAGGCCTTGCCCTCCGAGCTACAACAGCGTTTCTTTGAACGCTTACCAGCCAAACTGCACAATCTCTATGGCCCCACCGAGGCGGCCGTGGACGTGACTTACTGGGCTTGCCAGCCACAAGGCAAGCAGCAGATCGTGCCCATCGGCAAGCCGATTGCCAATACCCAAATCTATCTTCTAGAGCCGAGTCTTCAGCCAGTTCCCATCGGAGTAGCTGGGGAATTGCACATTGGCGGCATCGGCCTCGCCCGAGGGTATCTGAACCGCCCCGAACTGACGGCCGAAAAGTTTATTCCGAACCCGTTCAGCCCGGACTCTGGGTCTCGCCTGTACAAGACCGGTGACCTGGCCCGCTTTCTTCCCGACGGAAACATTGAGTACCTGGGTCGCATCGATCACCAGGTTAAGCTGCGAGGCTTTCGTATCGAGCTAGGTGAGATTGAATCAGTCCTGACAAAGTGCCCTGGCGTTCGCCAAGCCTCGGTAATTGTTCGGGAGGACACGCCGGGAGACAAACGTCTGGTGGCATATTTTGTACCGGCGCAGGAATCGACCCCGCCGATTACCGCGTTGCGCGATTTTCTAAAAGAGAAGCTGCCGGATTACATGGTGCCGTCGGCTTTCGTCACGCTTGAGGCCATGCCGCTGACGCCGAGCGGCAAGATCAACCGGCGGGCGTTTCCAGCACCTGATCAGGCGGACTTCGCGGCCAAGGGAGAGTTTGTCGCGCCGCAAAATGTCATCGAGTCCCGATTGGTCCAGCTCTGGGAGTCCGTCCTGGCTGCGCGGCCGATTGGAGTCAATCATAACTTTTTCGAGTTGGGCGGGCATTCTCTGCTGGCGTTGCAGGTGACAGCGCGGATCCGGCGGACGTTTGGAGTGGAATTGCCGGTGCGGGCTCTGTTCGAGGCGCCGACCATTGCGGCGCTGGCACTCGAGGTGGAGAAGGTACAAGGGAAGGGACTGAAAGCGCGCTCTCGCATTTTCCCGCGTGGCCATCATCCCGTCAGTGCGGACGCGGGCCGGGAGGCATTCCCAGCTTCTTTCGCGCAGGAGAGACTATGGTTTCTCGACCAGTTCGAGCCCGGAAGCGGCAGTTACAACATGCCTTGCGTCTTTCGGATCAACGGTCCGCTAGATGTCGATGTCTTAACCCGGGCTTTCCATGCGGTCGTACAGCGGCATGCCTCCCTGCGTACGGTCTTCGAATCGGTCGATGGTGAGACCAGGCAGGTGGTGTTATCAGACCTGAATGTAAAGCTTCCCATTATCGATCTGACCGCAGTTCCAGAGGAGAAGCGCGAAGCCGAGGCGCTACGCCTTGCCAGCGAGGAAGGCAGGAAACCGTTTGACTTGCAGGAAGGGCCGCTCCTGCGCACGCTTCTCGTTCGCCTGGGGCCGGAAACCTGCATCCTGCTGATCGTCATGCACCATATCATCAGTGACGGCTGGTCGATTTCCTGTCTCTTCCGTGATGTGACGACGTGCTACGCGGCGTTGTTGGAGAATAAGGATCCCGAGCTTCCCGAACTTCCCATTGAGTATACGGACTACGCGCAATGGCAGCGGGAGTACATGAGCGGAGAGGTGCTCCGCCAGGAAGTCGCATACTGGGAGAAGACGCTGGCGGGAGCGCAAACCGTCCTTGATCTTGCCACCGACCACCCTCGTCCGGCGGCCCAAACCTGGAACGGCGCCAGGCAGGAAATCACCCTGGATAGCGCCACTCTGGGCAAGTTGAAATCGATGGCGCAGAACGAGGCGGCCACGCTGTACATGGTCTCGATGGCCGCATTTCAGGCTTTGCTCTGGCGCTACACCCACCAGGAAAGCATTCTGCTCGGGACCCCGACTGGGGCGCGCAACGATGTCGAACTTGAAGACATGATCGGGTTGTTTGTGAATACCCTGGTCTTCCGCGCGGATTTCACAAGCAACCTGACCTTCCGCGATCTGATTCGCCAGGTGCGCTCATTTGCCCTGGAAGCGTACATGCACCAGGACCTGCCCTTCGAGAAACTGGTTGAGGAATTGGTCCCGCAGCGTTCACTCGACACGCCTCCACTGTTACAGGCAATGTTCATCTTCCAGAACATTCCCCAGCAGGTCTTCGAGATTTCCGGACTCAGCATCAAGCAGATGGGTTTTGAGACCGGCATCGCCAAGTTCGACCTGTCTGCCGAACTGTGGGAGGACGCGGGGCTCCACTGCCAGTTCGAATACAACACCGATCTGTTTGAGCCATCCACGATACTGCGGATGCTCGGAAACTTTGAAACCCTGATCCAGGCCGCGCTGGAGAACCCTGATCTTCCCTTAGCTCAACTGCCGATCCTGAGTGCGCAGGAGCGGGAGCAGGTCCTGGTCGAGTGGAATCGGACCACGACGGACTATTCTCGAGCTTACCCCCAGCCCTGTATTCACGAACTGTTCGAGTCGCAAGTTGAGCAATCGCCTGACGCAATCGCCGTAGTTTCTGGAAAGCAGGAATTGACCTATCGCGAACTGAACCAGCGCGCCAATCAGCTCGCCTGGTATCTGCGGAAGCGCGGCGTAGGACCCGAGGTCCCCGTCTGCATGTGCCTCGACCGTGGACCGGGGATGATGGTCGCTCTGCTGGGCATTCTCAAAGCCGGGGGAACTTATGTGCCGCTTGATCCGAGGCTACCCGACGACCGGCTGAGCTTCATGCTGTCCGACGTCAAGCCGCGCATGGTACTCACGGACCTGAAGATGCAACGCGGTGTTTTTGGAGTGGACACGGTTCTTCTCGATTCGGATTGGGACGTCATCGCTCAGGAGAGCACGGAGAATCCCAATCAAAAGCTCAGTTCGGATTCGCTCGCTTACGTGATGTTCACCTCCGGATCAACTGGCAGGCCGAAGGGAGTGCTGATTGAGCACGGGAGCGTAGTCAACCTGCTGCGTTCCATGCAGCGCGAGCCCGGCATCACTCGCGACGACGTGCTGCTCGCGCTGGCCATAATCTCATTCGATATGGCCACCCCTGAGTTGTATCTCCCATTGATCTCCGGAGCGCGAATGGTGATTGGGACTCTGGAAGATGCGGTCGACGGCAACCGGCTCAGGGATTTAATGACCAAGCAAGGCGTCACGTTTATGCAGGCGACCCCCGCCACCTGTCGTCTTCTTCTCGCAGCCGGGTGGCAAGGTTCGCCAGATCTCAATCTTCTCTGTGGTGCGGAAGCGGTGCCGGCGAAACTTACCCGCGAACTCATCCCTCGCTGCAAATCCGTGTGGAATGTTTATGGCCCGACCGAGACTACGGTCTGGTCTACCGTGTATCGCGTGACTGGCCGAGAGCAGGGCTCGGTCCCGATCGGCCGCCCCATCGCCAACACTTCAATCTACATACTGGATTCCAATCAAAATCCAGTGCCGGTCAATGTCGCGGGAGAGATCTACATCGGCGGCGACGGTCTTGCCCGCGGCTATTTAAACCGTTCGGAGTTAACGACCGAACGCTTCGTTCCGAACCGGCTGGGTACGAACCAGTCTGCCAAGCTGTATCGCACTGGCGACCTGGGCCGCTACCGTTCCGATGGCGAGATTGAGTACCTGGGCCGAGTGGACAATCAGGTGAAGCTGCGCGGATTCCGCATTGAGTTGGGAGAAATCGAGTCCGTGCTGGCTTCACACCCGAGCTTGCAGGAAGCCGGCAGTCATCGTCACGGGCGAGGGCGAACAGCAGAAGTTATCTGCCTACGTGGTGGTGAATGATGGGAAGGAGGCGCCGACCGCCGGCGAACTCCGCCGCCATCTGCGCGCGAAGCTACCGGAGTACATGGTGCCGACCGGCTACTGGCGGGTAGACAAAATGCCGCTCGGGGCCACTGGCAAGATAGACCGTGGGGCGCTGGTCGCGTTGTCAGCCACTGGGTTGCGGGAAGAAGCCGAGCTGATCGCTCCGCGGAACGACACTGAAGCGAGGCTGGCGGACATCTGGCAAGAGCTGTTGCAAGTTGAGCAAGTGGGAATCGAGCAGAACTTTTTCGAGTTGGGGGGGCATTCGCTGCTGGCGCTCCAGATGATGGCTCGGATCGGTAATGCGTTTGAAGTCGAATTGCAGGTGCGCAGTGTGTTCGAGGCTCCGACCATTGCGGCATTGGCGCTCGAGTTGGAGAAGGCGCGGGCGCAGGGACTGAAAGTGCGCACTGCCATCTTCCCACGTCCCCATCGCGACATCACTGCCGATGCGACACGGCAGGCGCTTCTCCTCGAGTTACAAAAGCTCTCGGCAGAAGAAGCCAGGAAGTTTATCGAAAACGCCGTTGAGCGAAAAACACAACCGTGAATTTCGATCTTTCGACGTGGACGAGTGTTCGTCTCCCAAGCCGAAGGATGGCAACATTGGCGCTGGCCAAGGGGTGGGAAGGACAGGGCAATATGGTAGGCCCGAATGGACTCGAACCATCGACCTCTTCCGTGTCAAGGAAGCGCTCTAACCAGACTGAGCTACGGGCCTACGTTAACCGTTTCAATAGTTTATCAAACATTCGCTGACGGGCCGACGGCGCTTCACACCGGTGCGAGCCGATTCTAGCCGCCGGCAATGGCGCCGATGATTAAGAACGGCTCCTTCCCGGACGCGACCGCATCGGGCAACGGCGCGTCCGGCGACTCGTGCGAGTAATCCTGCTCGCAGGCGAAGAACCGCAGGAACGGCCGGCGCTGCTGCGTAACGTGATCGCGGATCGTCCCCCGCAACATGGGATAGCGAGCCTCAAGCGCGTCCAGGACCGAGCGCTGCGTGACCGGACCTTCCACATCAAGCTCCACGTCGCCGCGAACGTGCGCGAGGGTTCGGAGATGGGGCGGTAATATGACTCGGATCATGTTTACAGCGTCTGTACCTCCACCGAAAGCACAGCCGGCAAATCCCGCACGATGGGATTCCAGCTATCTCCCGCATCCGCTGACGCGTACACCTGCCCGCCGGTGGTGCCGAAATAGATTCCGCACTTGTCCAGCGAATCGACGGCCATGGCGTCGCGCAACACGTTCACGTAACAGTTCTCTTGCGGCAGACCTTTGGTGAGCGCCTCCCATTCGTTTCCACCCGTGCGGCTGCGATACACGCGCAGCTTGCCCTCCGGCACAAAGTGCTCGCCGTCGCTCTTGATGGGAATGACGTAAATGGTCTCCGGCTCGTGCGCGTGCACGTCGATGACGAATCCGAAGTCGGTTGGCAAGTTCCCGCTAATTTTCTTCCAAAGGTCGCCTCCATCGTCACTGCGCATCACGTCCCAGTGCTTCTGCATGAACAGCACGCCCGGACGCGACGGGTTCATGGCGATGTGATGAACGCAGTGCCCGACCTCGGCAGTAGGGTTGGGAATGTATTTCGAATAAAGACCGTTGTTAATAGGCTTCCAGGACTTGCCGCCGTCGTCAGTGCGGAAGGCTCCCGCGGCGGAGATGGCGATGTAGATCCGCTGCGGATTGCTGGGATCGAGAATGATCGAATGCAGGCACATGCCGCCGGCTCCCGGCTGCCACTTCGGGCCAGTGCCGTGGCCGCGCAGGCCTGAGAGTTCCTTCCAGTTCTCTCCGCCGTCGGTCGAGCGGAACAAGGCCGCATCTTCAATCCCCGCGTAAACCGTATCGGGATCGTTGAGCGACGGCTCCAAATGCCACACCCGTTTGAACTCCCACGGACGCTGTGTGCCGTCATACCACTGATGTGTGGTGAGCGGCTTGCCGGTCTCAGCAGACGCATCGTAAGCGAACTTGTTGCTCACACTCTTGGGCGGACCCGGCGCGACCGGCTGTCCCGCAAGTGTTCCCGGCTGGTGCCAGGTTTTGCCGCCGTCGTCCGAGCGTTGAATGATCTGCCCGAACCAGCCGCTGGTCTGTGACCCATACAGCCGGTTCGGGTCAGCGGGCGACCCCTTGATGTGGTACATCTCCCAACCCGCGAAGTGCGGGCCGTTGACGGACCATTTCTTACGCTTGCCATCCGATTCCAGAATGAATGCACCCTTGCGTGTGCCTACCAGCACCCGTACCTTGCTCATATCACTCCTTCCTGTGCTTTGCTTACAAATTTAGCAGGAGATAGAGTCTCCCGCCCGAACCTGCAACTAGAATCGGCAATCTCCTCAAGGTTCCCGCCGGGTTCGTGCCAGCTTCCGAGCTACACCACCGTCAAACCTGGGTATCAGTGGAGTCGAGTCTCTTTCCCGCCACCGGCGCCGGACCTCCGCGATGATTTCATCGCGATTCTTCTCCATCTTGAGGATCATAGAGCATGATGCCCCTGTCTCCTCGTGCCGCGCGCCCCAGACGAGCAATTCCAAAAGTACAGGCGCAAGATCAATTCCCTTCTCGGTCAGCCGGTAATTCACCCTTCGACCGTCTTCCGCTTCCACTGCGGCCGTGATGATCCCCGCAGCTTCGAGCCTCTGCAGACGATCCGCGAGGATGTTGGTAGCGATTCCTTCGCCTGACCCCTGAAAGTCTGTGAATGTCCGCAAGCCGCGAACCATCAGGTCACGGATGATCAGCAGCGACCAGCGATCTCCAAACCTTTCGAGCGACATACTTACCGGGCAGCCGGAGCGGCGTTTCGATTTGGCCCCATTCACGTGCGACACAGTATCAGCATCACTTGCAAAATGCAAGCTATGAAGAAAGACCCTATTGCAATCAGGTCTTGCACGAATCATGCGCCGTGCTGCGAAGGCTCAGTTGCAAAGGTTTCCGTTGGCGGCGACAATCGTGGTGTGGAAAAACAACCGCTGAATTCCCAGCATCAGGGCGAAGAAGCAAAAAACCGCGATCCGTTCTTGCCCGGGGCGCTGGTAATCGTAACCTTGTGCAATCCCAGAGAGAAGTTCTGGGGCATGGTTCTTGCGCTTGCTCCGGAAGGCCTGAGCCTGAGCGGCATCGAACTGGCCTCGTTTGAGGATCTGGCCGTAATGGTAAAGGAGGGCGAGCCGTTCACTCCTGCGGTTGTGTTTTTCCCCATGCACCGGGTCGAGCGGGTCGAGCTTGACTTGCCCGATGGGAACCTGCCCTCACTCTCTCAGCGTTTCCTGGCGAAGACAGGCTTGCAACCTTCCATCTCGCTGGCGCCCCCGAACGTTACGCGATTGCAAAGCGCGACAGACTCCTCCAAGGCTACAGAGGAGCGCGCGTGAGAGTGACCCAAATCTTCACAGCCCCCAACCAGCTCACCCTGCTGCGCATGGTCTTTGTCCCATTCATCGTGATTCACCTGGTGGAGGGCCGCTACCTCTGGGCTTTGATTGTTTTCATCATCGCGGGCTTCAGCGATGGCCTTGATGGCCTGCTTGCCCGCACGCTTCATCAGCAAACCGTGCTGGGTCAGTATCTGGATCCGATCGCAGATAAGCTGCTGTTGAGCACGATGTTTCTCGTGCTTTCGATCCTGCATAAAATTTCCTGGAAGTATACGGTGCTGGTTTTCAGCCGCGATATTTCGATTCTTGCCGCCAGCGCAGTGCTCTTCGCGATCGCGGGATTGAGAGATTTCCGTCCCAGCATCTTCGGCAAGGCCAACACGTTTTCGCAGATCGGTGCCGTTTTTTTCGTTGTCCTGCTGCAAGTGCACCCGAAACGCTGGATATGGATTTCCAGCAGGGCGATGCTGATTGCCACCTTCTGGTTTACCATCGTCTCGGCGCTGCACTATGTCATCCTCGTCCAACACCGTTTGCGGGCGGTGCACGCGGAAGCCGGCAGTCCGCATGCAAGTGCGCTGGGTGTTAGACGTTAGTCCTGCCAGTCGCCAGACGAGGCTCGCCAGGTTTGCTGGCGCGCCATTTGACCCTCTTTCTCGCATCCCCCTAGAATCGTAGGTTCGTTGCGCGAAACCACCTATGGCCTTGCGCCTTTACAACACCATGTCGTCGCGGGTTGAGGAATTCCGTCCGCTCCTCGACAACGAAGTTCGCATGTATGCCTGCGGTCCCACGGTCTACGACTATGGGCACATTGGAAACTTCCGGACGTTCATCGCTGTCGACATCCTGCGGCGGTTCCTGCGGCAGAGCGGTTTCAAACTGCATCACGTCATGAACATCACCGACGTGGACGACAAAATTATCCGCAACGCCGCGCGCGATGGCGTGAGCGTTCAGCAGTACACGGCAAAATACGAGAAGGCATTTCTCGAAGACGCAGCCATGATCGGCATCGAGCAGCCGACCGTGGTGCGGGCGACGGAGCATATCCAGCAGATGGCGGAGTTTGTAACCAAGCTGGTCACGAAAGACCTCGCCTATCGCACCGAGGACGGATCTTATTACTTCCGCATCGCAAAGTTTCCGGAGTACGGGAAGCTGTCGAAAAAGGATTTTAGCGGAATGCTCGATGGAGCCCGCGTCGACGTTGACGAATATGAAAAAGACAGCGCTCGGGATTTCGCGCTCTGGAAAGCGCCCAAGCCGGGAGAAGCCTCGTGGGATGCTTCGATTGGCCGCGGCCGGCCGGGCTGGCATCTGGAGTGCTCTGTGATGTCGATGCAGGAACTGGGCGAGACTTTTGACCTGCATGCAGGAGGAGAGGATCTGATTTTTCCCCACCACGAAAATGAAATCGCCCAGTCGGAATCGCTGACAGGCAAGATGTTCGCGCATTTCTGGTTTCATCCCCGCTTTCTTCTCGTCGAAGGCGAGAAGATGTCTAAGAGCCTGGGGAACTTTTTCACTCTGCGCGACCTGGTTCTCAAGGGTCACAAGCCTTCTTCCATCCGGTATCTCCTCGCGTCAGTTCCATACCGCAACCAATTGAATTTCACCTTTGATGGATTAAAGCAGGCAGCGGTTTCGGTAGAACGCCTGCGAAATTTCCGGCAGCGTCTAACCGGTGGCAATTTCGCCAGTGGCTCCAACCAGGATATGCAAACTCTTGCCAGCGAGACTGTGCAGCGGATGCGTGCCGCGCTCGATGACGACCTCAATACGGCTCAGGCGCAAGGTGCGATGTTCGAGATGGTACGCCGCGCCAACGCCGCTTTCGACGCTGGCGAGATCAAGCAGGATGACGTTGCGCCGCTACTGGACGCGCTCAGCAAGTTCGACGAAATCTTCGCCGTACTTAACGATGACGACGGCCCCAAGATGAAGCAGGTGTTCGATTGGGCGGAGACAGAAGGGCGCGACAAGGACATCGGCGAGCAGTTGCGCGAAACGGTTCAGGCGGGGCAACTTTCCGACGCGGACATCGAAAAGAAAATCGCCGAGATGGAAGCCGCCCGCCGCGCCCGTAACTTCAAAACATCCGACGCGCTGCGCGCCGAACTAACCGCCGCAGGCATCATCATCGAAAACACAAAAGATGGAGTGCGGTGGCGGAGGAAGTGACAACGATGGCTCGTCGGTCATCGCGCCAAGAGGTGTTAAGCTGATGGTTGAAAGCTGACGGCTGATAGCTGCTCTCATGAAATCCCTCGACGAATATCTTCGCGACGCGGAACAAGCCCACGGCCATCTCTGCGCCGGGCAAGTGCTGGGCGTGCGGCTGGCAATGCTTGGCCTGCAGAAACTCGGCATCGAAGACCCTCAAGGCAAGGACCGGAAGCGTCTCGTCACCTTCGTCGAAATCGACCGCTGCGCCACTGACGCGGTCGCGGTGGTGACCGGTTGCCGCCTGGGCAAGCGTGCACTGAAGTTCCGCGACTGGGGCAAGGTTGCGGCAACGTTTGTGGATGTCAACGCGAACAAAGCCATCCGCATCGCCGCCAAGGAATCCTCCAAGGCCCTGGCACGCCAGATGCATCCGGAAATTGCCGACAAGAACCAGCAGCAGATGCTCGCCTATCGCGAAATTTCTGATGACGATCTTTTCTCCACGCAGTGGGTGAAGGTCGAATTACCGCCCGAAGAATTCCCCGGCTACAAAGGGGAGCGCATCCTTTGTCAAGCATGCGGCGAGGGAATCAACTTCCGCAGAGAAGTGCGGCGGGAAGGCAAGATTCTCTGCCGCTCATGCGCCGGCGAAAGCTACTACGAAATAATCTAAGAGACTCAGTTTCCGTTCGAGCGCCCGTGCTCGTAGGCATTCGCCACTCTCAGAATCGTGCCTTCGTCGAAGTGCTTCCCCAGAATCTGCAAACCAATCGGTAATTTCTCCCGAGTCACGCCGCATGGGACTGAAATCCCTGGAATCCCCGCCAGATCCGCAGTCACGGTATAGATGTCCGCCAGATACATGGCCAGCGGATCATTCGATTTCTCGCCGAGCCGGAACGCCGCTGTCGGACTCGTCGGCGTGATAATCGCGTCTACTTTGCGAAATGCCTCTTCGAAGTCACGCGTCAACAGGGTTCGAACTTTCTGCGCCTTCAGATAATAGGCGTCGTAGTAGCCGGCGCTGAGAGCATACGTGCCCAGCATGATGCGCCGCTTTACTTCAGCTCCGAAGCCCTCGTCACGGCTGCGCCGGTACATCTCCGACAGCGTCTTCGCACCCTTTGCCCGGTGGCTGTAGCGAACGCCGTCATAGCGGGCGAGGTTCGCCGATGCCTCCGCCGTTGCCACCAAATAATAAGCCGGGATCGCATACGGAGTATGCCTGAGTGAAACCGGAACGATCTCGCAGCCCAGGCTCTTTAATTTATCGATCGCCGTTTCGACTGCCTGGCGGACTTCTTCCTCTAATCCTTCGCCGAAATATTCTTTGGCTACGCCCAGCTTAAGCCCGCGCACCGGTTTATCGAGTTCGGCAACATAATCCGGCACGGGCACGTCGGCCAACGTCGAATCCATCGGATCGCGCCCGGCAATCGCGCGCAGCACAATCGCCGCATCCTTCACGGTCTTGGCCAGCGGTCCGATGTGATCCAGTGACGAGGCGAACGCGATCAGCCCGTAGCGCGAAACCCGCCCGTAGGTTGGCATCAACCCAACCACGCCACAGAACGATGCCGGCTGGCGGATCGAACCTCCGGTATCGGAGCCCAGCGCCACCACGGCCATGTCCGCCGCCACCGCCGCCGCTGAGCCGCCCGATGAGCCTCCCGGAACCCGCTCCAGGTCACGCGGATTGCGGACCGGATGAAACGCCGAATTCTCGTTCGACGAGCCCATGGCGAACTCATCGCAGTTCGTCTTACCGAGCACGACCGCACCTGCGGCTTCCATGCGCGCCACGGCTGTGCAATCGTACGGCGGAACATACTTGTCGAGAATCTTCGAGCCCGCTGTAGTGCGTACTCCGCGCGTCGACATTACATCTTTAATCCCGACCGGCACACCGCCCAGCGGCGGCAGCGGCTTCCCCTCGGCCGCCATGCGATCGATGCGGTCGGCCTGCTCCAGAGCCCGTTCCTTCGACAGCGTAAGAAACGCTCCAATCTGTCCGTCTTGTTTCTGGATGCGCGCGTAGTGGGCCTCGGCCAAAGCGAGCGCTGTCGTCTTGCGCGCTTGCACGGCGGTGCGGGCGGAGTCGATGGTGAGGGAAGTCAGGTCCATCAGTAGGGGCATCGGGAACTGCAAGTCAGAAGTCAGAAGTCAGAAGTCAGAAGTCAGAATGCACAACGAATCCCTTATTTTCCTTCCGGACTTCTGCATTCTCGCTTCTTCATTCTGATCATCTTTCAATCACTTTAGGAACTAAAAAGAAAGTCCCGTCCGAGTCGGGCGCGTTCACCAGCGCTACTTCATGAGGCAACGATTTGCGCAGTCCCTCGACAACATCTTCGCGGCTGGCATAGGCGAAGCGCTCGCTACCTTGCTTCGATTCATCGACCCCGTAGCGGTCCGACACCTGGGCCATGGGCTCGACCTTCGAGGTATCAAGTTCATTGAGCCGGTCCATATAGTCGAGAATTGAATTCAGATCGCGGACCATGCCGGTGCGCTCTTCGTCGGTGAGTTCCAGGTTGGCCAGATCGGCCACATAAGCAACGTCTTTCTCGGTAACTTTCATGGGAATCTCTGTCGGTATTGGACTAAGCCCACGCCTCGACTAGCGCTCCGTGCGGACCACGAATTCCAAGCGCTGCACGCCTTGTCCGACGTATCGGTTGATGGTGGCGAGGTAGCGCGGAGCGAGCGCCTGCAATTCGTGTCTCCACCCCGGGTCGGCAACTTCAATGCGCAATACTCCGCCGGAAAAACTGACCGCGCGTGAACGCTCTGCGACCGCGGAACCGCACACAATCGGCCATGCCATCAACGGCGCTTCCGCTGCCGGCACTCGCCGCAACGAGCCTGCCACGATCTTCTCCAGTCCAGCGCCTGCCTGTTCCAAAGGGAAATTCCTCACATGGTGACGCGTCTGCTCGCCGGGAGGAATTGATTCTAGCACTCAAATGAATAAGCAAGCCGACCGGCTTAGAGTGGAAATTCGCGGCGCACAAATTCCAGTGCTTCATCTCTCGAAGGCAAGCGACCTTCCAGTTGGGCATCCTCGACGGCATTCAAAATCTCGCGAAACTTAGGCCCGGGCTGATATCCGGCAGCGATCAGGTCATCGCCCTTCACCAGGAGGGAAGGCCGCATAATTTCCGGCGGAATCGCAGCCAGCTTTTCCTTGGCGAATTCATAGGTGCCCAGATCGCCGTGGCTGGCCAGACAGTCGGCGCGGTGCAACGCAAGATGCTCTTCAAAACGCGGCATGCGCAGAAATTTCTTCAGCGTGGACTCCTTCATGCGCGTTGCATGCCCAAACCGCATGTGGTTGTCGACGAGCGCCAGAACCTGGGCTGTGTCGTCACCCGAAAAGCGCAGGCGCGAGCAAATCTCCTCCGCCATCTTCACTCCCACTTCCACATGGCCATCGAAGCGAATGCGGTCGGGCGCCACGCGAAAGGTAGCAGGCTTGCCTACGTCATGAAGCAGTGCGCCCCAGGCCAGCGTTGGCGGCGAGGGCTGCGGCAGATTCTCCAGCAGCAGCAGCGTATGCACGAACACGTCGCCTTCGGGATGAAACTCCGGCGGCTGGTCCACGCCCTTCATGGCAGAAATCTCCGGCAGGACTTCTTTCAGCAGGCCACTCTCATCCAGCAGCAGGAAAGCGCGGCGCGCGTGACCCTCGATCAGCATGCGAGTCAATTCGTCGCGCACCCGCTCGCGCGAGACAACATGAATCTCGTGAGCCAATTTCTGAATCGCCGCAAAAGTTGCCGGGTCGATCGCGTAGCCGAAACGCTCCGCGAATCGCACGGCCCGCAACATGCGCAGCTTGTCTTCCCCAAAGCGGCGCTCCGGATCACCGATCGTGCGGATGATGCGGTCCTGCAGGTCCTTGCGTCCGCCCACGAAATCGAGCACTTCGCCGCTCTCCGGATCAAGCAGCATGCCGTTGATTGTGAAGTCGCGGCGGGCCACGTCTTCGCGCGGATCCTGGCTGAAGCGCACTTCATCCGGATGACGTCCGTCAGAGTACCCGATGTCGCTGCGGAAGGTCGCAACCTCGACTGTGCAGCTCTGGCCCGAAGATTTACCCTCCGCCGCCAACTGTTCCTCCGGCACTGGAACCAGCACCACGCCAAACTGCGCGCCCACGGCGTAAGTTTCGGGAAAGACAGTCATCACCTGCTCAGGCGTAGCATTGGTGGCCACGTCATAGTCCTTCGGTTCACGCCCCAGCAGCAGATCGCGCACGCATCCCCCCACCAGATAGGCGTGGAAGCCCCGCTGGCGCAGAGTTTGGACGATGGTCGTCGCGAAGTCTCTAAGCATGCCGAACCCGAAGTTATCCTGACTCTAATAATATAGTTTCATGCCCGACGCCTACATCCTCGGCATTGAGAGTTCTTGCGACGAGACCGCCGCGGCCGTGGTGCGCTCGGGCGAGCAACTCATCTCCAATGTCGTTGCTTCGCAGATCGCGACCCATCAGCCCTACGGAGGCGTCGTGCCCGAGCTAGCTTCGCGCGAGCACCTGCGCGCGATCGTTCCAGTCGTGCGCAAGGCACTGGCGGATGCCCAGCACACCTATGCCTCGGTCGACGCCATCGCCGTCACCCAGGGCCCCGGTCTCGCCGGTGCGCTGCTGGTCGGCATCAGTTATGCCAAGGCCCTGGCCTTTGCCCTTGACAAACCGTTGATCGCGGTCAACCACCTCGAAGGTCACATCCATGCCGTGCTGCTCGAGGAGCGGCAGAAGGGCAATCACGAGCTCGCCTTCCCGGTGCTGGCCCTGGTCGTATCGGGAGGTCACACGCACCTGTACTTGGCCGAGCAGAACAGCGACAGCTGGACTTACGCGAACATCGGCCACACCCGCGACGACGCTGCCGGAGAAGCTTTCGATAAGGTCGCGAAACTCTTAGGCCTCGGCTACCCGGGCGGTCCGATTATCGATCGCCTGTCTTCCCACGGTGATCCCAGAGCGGTGAAATTTCCTCCGTCGCACATCAAGCACCGCGACCGCAGACTGGGCAGCGCGCCTGAGCCTGATTCCGATCGGCCGCGCTTTGATTTTTCCTACAGCGGGATCAAGACCGCCGTATTGCGCTACGTCGAAACGCACAACCTGCAGCCCGCGATAGAGGTGCGTCGCAACGCCCTGGCGAAGCTAACCAAGCCCCAACTCGAGGACTACCTTGCGAACTGCGACCAGCAGACTCTCGACTTGGTGGCCTCATTCCAGCGTGCGATGGTGGAAGACCTGGTGGCAAAGACGCTGGCTGCGGCCAGTTCCTATGAAGTATCCACGCTTTTTGTCACGGGAGGAGTCGCCGCCAACAACGAACTGCGACAGACGTTCGATCGCGAGGCCGCCCAGCAGGGCCTGCCTGTCTACTTCCCCTCGCGCCCATTGTCGACGGATAACGCTGCCATGATCGCCGCCGCGGCTTATCCGAAATTCCTCGCGAAGGACTTCGCCCCGATGGACTTTTCCGCGGAAGCCGGCCTGGCTCTGCGGTAGTAGAGGTTTCGAATGTCGCTGGGTGCGCGGAGATCGAGCTACTTGCCGGCCTTGGGCTTCGGGCTTGCCTTCCCGAACACCGCGCTCAGCGCCTTCTCGAGTTGGCCTTCGATGTCGATGTCCTTGTAGATCGCAAAGTCCGCCCGTTTCTCTGACTTGTCGAAGCCGCTGCCCCGACCCGCAACAATAATGATGGGAATTTTCGCCGTCTCTGGCTTGCTCTTGAGCGCCGAGATCAGCTCGCCGCCCGACATCTTTGGCATCTGCATGTCGGTCACAATCAAGTCCGGGCGCACCCGCGTGAGAACTTCCAGAGCTTCCGCGCCGTTTGTCGCAGACTCAACCGCAAAGCCGCGCTCTTCAAGAAAGCGGCACACGGTATAGCGAATCAGCATGGAGTCGTCGACGATGAGCGCCAAGGCAGGCATAACAGCGCAATTAGGAGACGATACTTCTCCGCCCGCACAGTAGCAGGCCGAATCGGCGACGACAAGGTAAATTAAGCAGGCAGATTACTCACGTCACACAGAAGTGCACGCGTCTACAAGTCGCTGCTCTGGGTGCGCTCCTCGATGCTCATGTCCTTGAACTCACTCCACTCGAAGATTTCGCCACACTCCAGGCACTCGACAAATTCGGCGTCTTCATCGCGGCTCACGATTTGCACGCGAGGATGCTTGCAGGGTTGCTGACTGGACACGTTGGGAGGATGCGAGGGCGACTTGACAGTCATAAATCCGGAAGCATGCCCTCAAAGCGGAGGGACCGATTTCGCGGAATTTCCCGGTATTTTAGCCTTGCCTAGCGGCTTGTCAAGTCCCCGTGCCCAAATCGTTGGTCAGATTCGTATGTTACCGACAGGTAGTAGCCGAAAATCCAAATTGATGAGTCCCAGTTAAGAGGATGGCATCCAGCTAATCCATTCAATCGACGTTAGTTACCATTCAGCGTCGTTATTTCGCAAATGACTGTCGGGACTTGCCTCCGAACTGGGGGATGGGCTAGAATCAAATACGACAGAAAAGGTCGGCTTTTTATCCGACAATTTCGGTCGGGGTTGCCTGTGATGCTCAAGTTAACCAAAAAGGCGGATTACGCGCTCATGGCCATGAAGCATCTGGCCGAAAATGCTGATCATGGAGCGTTGAGCGCAAAGGACGTTGCGGTTTCCTACGGCATCCCCCACGAAGCCTTGGCCAAGATTTTGCAGCGGCTGGCTAAGGCCGGTCTGCTGCATTCGCAGCACGGCATCAACGGCGGTTACACGCTGGCTCGCGCCGCGCACACGATTTCGGCCTTCGAGGTGATTCAGGCAATCGACGGTCCGCTGTTTATCACCTCGTGCGTAACCGTTCGCGGCGAATGCGATCAGACCGATCGCTGCACTATTCGCGAACCGCTGCGCAAGGTGAATGAGAGCATCGAAGCGGTGTTGAGGCGCATCAAGATTTCTCATATGAGAGAAGAGCCGGAGACTGCTCCGGGCGACGCTCCCAAGGCAGCCGAACTGGTGACGATCACCTGACCGGCGCCGCGAGTAAAGGATCTAAATCGCGAGCAAAGGATCTAAATAAGGTAGGAGAGGCAATTATGAGCACGGATGTAAAGACTCCCCAGGCACAAGCGCAGCCGCAGCACAGCGCGCCCCAAGGCGTGAAGCTGCCGATCTACATGGACAACCACGCCACCACCCCGATGGATCCGCGGGTGCTGGAAGAAATGCTGCCTTACTTCATGGAGAAGTTTGGCAATTCCGCCAGTCGCAATCACTCCTTCGGATGGGTCGCCGAAGAGGGCGTAGAGACAGCTCGCGAACGCATCGCCAAGCTGGTAGGGGCGACCACGAAAGAGATCATCTTTACCTCCGGCGCCACCGAAAGCGACAACCTCGCCATCAAGGGTGTGGCCGAGATGTACCGCGAGAAGGGCAACCACATCATCACCGCGGTGACCGAGCACAAGGCGGTGCTCGACACCTGCAAGCGCCTGGAGAAATACGGCTATCGCGTCACCTACCTGCCGGTGCAGAAAGACGGATTGATCGACCTCGACGACCTCAAGCGCTCCATGGACGACAAGACCATCCTGGTGACGATCATGTACGCCAATAACGAAATTGGTGTGCTGCAGCCAGTCACTGAAATTGGCAAGCTCTGTCACGAGCGCGGTGTGATCTTCCACACCGACGCGACTCAGGCTGTCGGCAAGGTTCCAGTCGATGTGATCAAACAAAACATCGACCTCGCTTCGATCTCCGGCCACAAGATGTACGGGCCGAAGGGCGTCGGCGCCTTGTATGTTCGCCGCAAGAATCCGCGCGTACAGGTTTCCGCCATCATCGACGGCGGCGGTCACGAGCGCGGCATGCGCTCTGGCACTTTGAACGTGCCGGGCATCGTTGGTCTAGGTAAGGCGTGCGCCATCGCGATGGAAGACCTGCCACGTGAAAGTGTCCGTCTGGCCGGCCTGCGCGATCGCCTGCGCGAGCGCATCATGAGCCGCCTCGATGAAGCCTATATCAACGGTTCGACCGAGCACCGCCTCCCCGGCAATCTGAACATCAGCTTTGCCTACGTCGAAGGCGAATCCCTGCTGATGGGTATCAACGACATCGCAGTTTCCAGCGGTTCAGCCTGCACCTCCGCGACGCTTGAGCCATCTTATGTATTGAAGGCTCTCGGCACTGGGGACGACCTGGCACACAGCTCGATCCGCTTCGGCATCGGCCGGTTCAATACCGAAGCCGAAGTTGATTACGTAGCCGATCGCGTCATCGAAACGGTTGAACGCCTGCGCGAACTTTCGCCCCTCTACGAGATGGCGAAGGAAGGCATCAACCTGAAAGACGTGAAGTGGGCAGGAGAGTAAGCAGTACCCAGTACCGAGTAGCCGGTACCCAGTGAGTGCACCGAGCAGCCGGTACTAAGTCGGAAGCAGCCGCGGTAGCGGCGGAATGTGGGACAGCACAGATTTCAAGGAGAAGGCTAAATGTCATACAGCGACAAGGTAATCGATCATTACAACAACCCTCGCAACGTCGGCTCGCTCGACAAATCGAGCGCTGACGTAGGCACGGGCCTGGTCGGCGCGCCCGAGTGCGGCGACGTGATGAAGCTCCAGATCAAGGTGAACCGCGAAACCAACATCATTGAAGAAGCCAAGTTCAAGACGTTCGGCTGCGGTTCCGCGATCGCATCGTCGTCCCTCGCCACTGAATGGGTCAAAGGGAAAACTGTGGACGAGGCTCTCTCCATCAAGAACATGGATATCGTGAAGGAACTTTCGCTTCCTCCGGTGAAGATCCACTGTTCGGTGCTGGCAGAGGACGCCATCCGCGCCGCCATCGGCGACTGGAAGAAAAAGCAGCAGACCGCGACCCCGGTCGCTGCCGAAGCGAAGTAGCCTGGGCTGATTGCCTGGGTTGATAAGCTGGGTTGATCAATATGACGACTGCAACCGAACAAACGTCGCCAACCGCGCCCGCCAAAGGCATTCTGGTCACGGAGAAAGCCCTGGCCAAGGTGCGCAGTGCGATGGCCAAGGAAGGCATTTCGCCCGAGCAGGGCGGACTGCGTCTGGGCGTGCAGGGTGGCGGATGCTCTGGGCTGAGCTACAACATCCGCTTCGACACGCAGCCGCGCGAACGCGATCGCATCTTTCAGTTCAGCGACGTGCGCGTGTTCGTGGATCCGAAGTCGTTCATCTACCTGCACGGCATGACGCTCGATTATCAGGAGACTTTGATGCAGCAGGGTTTCGTCTTCGTCAATCCCCAAGCATCAAAGTCATGCGGCTGCGGAACGTCGTTCTCAGCCTGATGCCTGATGATGGTGTGGCACGATTTGTGTATGTCACGATTTGTGTGGCGCGGGCACTCTTGCCCGCGAGCTTTTCACAACGGAATTTTGTGAAACGGCGCGACCGTCCCTGCCCAGCAATTCAGCGCCCTGGGCTTGAATACGTGACAGGCGGGCTTGAAGGGAAGTGTAGGCAGCTATGACTGATTCGTCTTTGACCACGATCACCGCAAGGCCCCTGCCGCAGGAAACTCATACCTGCTGGTCGTGCGGGTCGATGCGCGCAGCGCATTTCTGCGAGGCTTGCGGCAAAGTTCAGCCGCCTGTTCCGGTCGACTACTTCACGTTCTTCGGGCTGCCTTGCAAACTCACTCTCGACGTCGAAGCCTTGGAGAGAGATTTTTACGAGCTGAGCCGCAAGCTGCACCCGGATCTCAACGCCCGCTCCGCCAGCAAAGAGCAGGAGTGGAGCCTGGAACAAAGCTCCTTGCTCAACGATGCCTACCGCACGTTGAAAGACCCGATCAAGCGCACGCAGTACCTGCTGCATTTGGAGGGCGTGGCCCTGGAAGAGCAGTCGAAGAGCGCCACCGAAAGAGCTCGCGTCACCGGAGAAGTCAAAAAGCAGATCGTGCCTCCCGACCTTCTGGAAGAGGTTTTCGAGCTCAACATCCAGCTCGAAGAGCTGCGTATGCAGAAAAAGGCTGGCGATGACGATCCCGCGCTGCTGGAAGAAATCGGCAAGCACAAGCTGGAACTCGAAAAGAAGTACGAAGATCTTTTGCAGGAGCTTCAGGGTTACTGGAAGGTCTGGGACGGCGTGATCGACCGCGAACACGCCGGTCAACCCGTCTCCGCAGAGGAACGCAAGCAGGCTCGCGACAAGATGGTGGATGTGCTAAACCGCCGCAACTACATCCGGAACCTGGTGCGAGATGTGAGTGAGGCAATGGAGAATTGAAGAAATTTTAGCAAATTGGGAAATTCGGTAATTGAGTAATTTGAACCGCGAAGGTTTTCAATTCACCAATTACTAAATTACACAATTACTCAATCACTTATGGATCGCATCGTCGGCATCGACCTCGGCACCACGAATTCCCTCGTGGCCTTCATGCAAGGGGAGAACCCTGTCGTCATCCCGGGCGACGATGGTTTGAATCTCGTCCCTTCCGTCGTCGCGCTCGATGAAAACAGTCAGCCGGTCGTCGGCAATTCCGCGCGCCGCTATCTCATCGAGACCCCGGAGCGCGCCGTCTACTCGATCAAGCGCCTGATGGGCCGCGGCGTTGAAGATATCCAGGAGGAGTTGAAACTGTTCCCCTTCCGCCTGGCCGAAGACCTGCAGCCCGGCGAAGTTCTGCGCATCAAGCTGGGAGACAAGACTTTTACGCCGCCCGAAATTTCTGCGCTCATTCTCCGCCAGCTCAAGCGCAGCGCGGAGCGCTTTTTCGGAGCGCCAGTCGCGAAAGCGGTCATCACAGTCCCGGCATATTTCAATGACGCGCAGCGTCAAGCCACAAAAGACGCCGGCCGCATCGCCGGCCTCGAAGTTCTGCGCCTGGTCAATGAGCCGACGGCCGCGTCGCTCGCCTATGGCCTCGACAAGAAGCAGAATGGCATCATCGCGGTTTACGACCTCGGTGGCGGCACTTTCGACATTTCCATCCTCAAGCTGCACGATGGAATTTTCGAAGTCATCGCGACTAACGGCGACACGCACCTCGGCGGCGATGACATTGATAACCTGCTCATCACAATTGCGCTCGACGACATCCGCGGCGACATGGGGCTGGATTTGTCGCGAAACGGGGAGGCGGTGGCCACGATTCGTAAGGCCGTCATTGAAGCCAAGATCGAGCTTTCGTCCAAGCCTTCGATCAAGTTCGATATTGAACTTCCCGGCGGCAAGCGCTACCGGCGCGAGATCACGCGTGAGCAGTTCGAGCAACTGATTCAGCCGATCATCGACCGCACCGTCGGCCCCTGCAAACAGGCCATGAAAGATGCGAACCTGAAGCCTGAGCAGATCGACGAAATCGTGCTGGTCGGCGGCTCGACGCGCATTCCCAAAGTTCGAGCGCTGGTGAAAGAAATGTTCCACCGCGAGCCGCACACCGATCTGAACCCCGACGAAGTCGTAGCCCTGGGCGCGGCCGTGCAGGCCAACATTCTCGGCGGCGGTTCCGAAGCCACCGAGAACATGCTGCTGCTCGACGTCACGCCGCTGTCACTCGGCATCGAAGTAGCCGGTGGCGTCACCGACAAGATCATTCTGCGTAACTCGACTATCCCGGCTTCAGCCACGCAGTTCTACACCACCCAAATCGACGGCCAGGCGAACGTCGCGATTCATGTCCTGCAAGGCGAGCGCGAACTGGCGAAAGATTGCCGCTCGCTCGCCCGCTTCGATCTGCGCGGGATTCCTGGAATGGCCGCCGGAATGCCCCGCATCGAGGTCAAGTTCCTGATCGACGCCAACGGCATCCTTCATGTTTCCGCGCGCGAGCAACGCAGCGGCAAAGAAGCGGAGATTCAGGTTCAACCTAGTTACGGCCTCACCGACGAGCAGGTCGAAGGCATGATTCTCGAATCGTTCGACAATGCCGAGGAAGATTTCCGCCACCGCCAGGTCATCGAGGCACGCAACGAGGCCGAAACAATCTTGGCTGCGCTCGAAAAAGGAAAGAAGAGTCCCGCGTGGGGCCACCTCACCACCGACGAAAAGAAACAGATTTCCAAGATGGAGAAAGCCCTCAACGCCGTAAAAGTGGAGGAAGATTATCAGGCGATTCGCAAAGCGATCGACGCGCTGAATCAGGGCACCATGCGGTTGGCAGAACTAATGATGGACAGCGCAGTTTCCACCGCGCTCAAAGGCAAGAATATGGATCAGGCCGATGTGGGAGAAGGCCCGACAGCGCCCCATCCCATGGCCAAAGCAGAATTCGAGTAGAGACAGCAATTAGCAGTTAGCAATTAGCGTGAAGCATTTTGGTAGTAGCGAGGACCCTCAGGGCTGAATGCTAATTGCTAATTGCTAATTGCCAATTGCCAATTGCTGAATTCCGAGGAGCAGTCATGGCAGCAGAAGAAAAAACACGAGGTGCCGGCACAGCCACCGAAGACGCGCCCGGCGAAAATACGGTACAGATCACGTTCCTGCCCGAAGGCAAGACCGTCCAGTTCGAGCATGGCAAGCTACCGTACGAAGATCACGGCAAGGAAGAGTCAATCCTCGACGTTGCCCTTAACTTCGGTATCACGCTTGATCACGCTTGCGGCGGAAATTGCGCCTGCACGACCTGCCACGTGTGGGTGAAAGAAGGCGCCGAGAATCTCTCCGAGATGGAAGACGACGAAGCCGACCGATTGGACATGGCCGCCGACTTGCAATTAAACTCGCGTCTCGGCTGTCAGGCGCAGATTACCAAGCCCGGCAAAGTCGTGGTGGAAATTCCGGCCTGGAACCGCAATTACGTATCGGAAGAACACTGAAAAGCAGCACTCAGCTATCAGCATTCAGCCCTTGATCATCGCGGGCGGGCACAAAAGGGATTCCAAGCATTTCTGAGAGACTTAGACTGGCTGAATGCTGATTGCTGACTGCTGATTGCTTCCGCAAGGAGCCTCCATGCCCAAATCGCTGACCTGGGATAACCCCGAAGACATTGGCATTCTCCTCTCCGAGGCTCACCCGGAAATCGATCCCCTCACCATCCGCTTTACCGATCTGCACCGTTACGTGATCGAACTTCCTGGCTTCGCGGGCGACCCGAAGTCCTCCAACGAAGGCAAACTCGAAGCCATTCAGATGGCCTGGCACGAAGAGTTCCAGGACCGCACCCAAGGCTGAGTCAGTACTCCGCGCCTCAGAAATGGGTCAAAGGCGGCGAATTTCAGCATCGCAGCCCCCTCCATACGCTCACCAACGTTTTACATCTTCGTGACAACTGGCTGCGAGCCAGGATTTAGGTTGAGTGCGGTGGGCCCGAGGACCATCCCTTCCCGACGGCTCCAACCTCTCTCTCCAGCCCAACTAAAAAGGGCACGGCAAACCACGCCGTGCCCCATTTTTCGCGTTAAACGATTCCTAGCCCACTGGAACGGGAGCCGTCTCTTCCACATTCGCCTCGCGCAGGAATCTTGCCGCTTCCTCCGGCGGCGTCGGATTAATATAGAACCCCGTCCCCCACTCGAACCCCGCGGTCTTCGTCAGCTTCGGCATGAATTCCATGTGCCAGTGATAGTGATCGTTGGTCGGATCCTGCACTGGCGAACTATGAATGACCAGGTTATACGGAGGATTGTCAAGCACCCGATCCGCCTTGCTCAGCAACGTCTTCAGAGCCCGCGCCAGGTTTTCGAACATGTGCGACGATGAATTCTCGAACGCCGACTCATGCTGCTTGGGCATAATCCAGGTCTCGAACGGAAAGCGCGGCGCGTACGGCGCAAGGGTCAGGAAGTTTTCGTTCTCCGCCACCACCCGCGTGCCATTGTCCATCTCCTGCCGGATGATGTCGCAGAACACGCAGCGCTCCTTATATAAGAAGTATTGCTTTGCCCCTTCGAGCTCCTGGGTCACGTTGATGGGAAGAATCGGCAGCGCAATGAGCTGCGAATGCGCGTGCTCCAGCGACGCTCCCGCAGCCTCGCCGTGATTCTTGAATAGCAGAATGTATTTGAAGCGCCGGTCCTTTTTCAGATCGAGAATGCGGTCGCGAAACGTCCACAACACATCTTCAATCCGCTTCGGAGGCAGCGTTGCCAGACTGGCCGTATGATCGGGCGTCTCGACGATGACCTCGTGCGCCCCCACTCCATTCATGCGGTCGAACATTCCCTCGGCCTGCCGGTTCAGGTTGCCTTCAATGCCCAGCGCCGGAAATTTGTTCGGCACAACCCGCACCGTCCAGCCCGGCGTATCGCGCTGTGGCGCAGGTCCACCATTTGGGTTAGGGCGATAAGCTTGAATTTCGGGCGGAGTCTTGCCCTCATTCCCATAACAAAAGGGGCAGAAGCCCCCTTTGATCTTCATATTTTCGCGGACAAAATCGGTTGGGCGCTTGGCGCGGTCGGTCGAGATAATCACCCAGCGGCCAACGATTGGATCTTTTCTCAGCTCAGGCACTTATTAAACCCTTTCAGTAGGAACGCAAACTTATGAATTCTACGCCGATAGGGAGGCGTTGCGAAAAATTTCGATTCGCGGCTGCCGGCTGGCTTTTGACTGGTCATAGTATACGCTTACAATCTCGAACCGCCACTGGCACGAAGGTGGAAGCCCCCGCAGGTACTCCCGTGCCACCGCCGCGATCTCGCGTCGCTTGTGCCGGTCCACTGCAGCCTGCCCAGGCTTAACCTGCAGCGTGGTCCGGGTTTTAACCTCAATAAAGCAAAGAATGTCTCCTTCCCATCCAATCAGGTCAATCTCTCCCCGGCAACGTGGCGAGCGGAAGTTCCGTGCCACCATGATGTAGCCGAGCTTCCGCAGGAAGAAATAAGCGTCCTCTTCGCCCCGCTGCCCGGTGCGCTGATGAGCCGGCCGCCTATCCGGCGGCAGCGTCCGTTCTGCCAGCCAATCCAGGCCGCGGATGATCGCGCGGGTGACTTCCATGGGCAACATGACTGGAATCATTGTTAGCGGTGGAGACTCCAGCTGAATGTGATTTCCCTCACAAAACCACTCGCCAAGCGGACTGATCGTCCCGAAACGGAACGCTTCGTGGTCCCGTCGACGCATAGATTCTAAGTGAGGGACTGAGCGCAACTAGGAACCTCCTTTGCACGCTTCCCCTACTAGAATCCATATGCCGACCAGAGCTCAGATTCCGATTTTCGGATAATTCTGCATAACAACTGTTGTAAATCGTTATAAACAAATGACATCTGCGACACATTGTATGGACTGCTGTTTGCAATGTGTTATGTGCTTAGCATTTAGGCGAGTAATGTTCTCGCGCTCGAAAGCGCCCAAAAAAGTTCTCAGATTTACCTTTTTTCATCGCTCAGGAGGAAAGTGTATGAAGCAAAGCGAATTTAGACTTGCGGCCCTCGTACTCGCATTGTTCAGCTTGATTGCGATATGCACAAGCGTGGCCTTCGGCCAAGCCGAAGCCGGATCGATTTCCGGTACCGTGCGCGACGCCACGGGTGCCGTCGTCGCCAATGCGAATGTAACCGCCACGCATGTCGGGAGTGGCGCAGCGCGCACCGCTCAAACCAACAGTGCGGGCCAATTCACAATTCCCGGCTTGGAGCCCGCCCAATATAAGGTCAGAATCTCCAGCCCGAGCTTCTCCACTTTCGAGAAGGTCATCGAGGTGACGGTAGGTGGAAGGGAGACCGTCGATGCCCAACTAGCGGTTGGTTCGAGTTCCACCGTGGTTGAGGTAACGGCCGGGGCAGCGACCCAAGTGAATACTCAAACTCAGGAGATTTCCCAGCTGATCGACTCTCAGCAGGTTTCGCAGCTTCCTAGCCTGACGCGGAATGCTTACGATTTCATCGCGATTTCGGGCAACGTCAGCGGCGGCGATAGCACCACCCCCAACACGATGGGATCACAGAACCTGACTGGCCGTGGCGTGGGATTCTCCATTAACGGCCAACGGATGTCCGGCACGGAAATCCTCCTGGACGGTGAGGAGAACGTCGATTTGTTTGGCGCCGATATCGGCCAGAATATCCCAATTGATGCGGTTCAGGAGTATCGCATCATCACCAACAACTTCGACGCCGAGTACGGACGCGCCTCGGGTGGCGTAGTGAATCTGACCACCAAGTCGGGCACGAATGCCTTTCACGGCTCCGGGTGGGAGTTCAACCGGACGGCCTGGAGCACGGCAAACACGTACGCCAATGACGCGCACAACGACGCCTTTCTTGCCAACGGCGGTACTGGTCCCCTTCCCGATCCAAAGGGTGGCTATACCAGAAATCAATTTGGCTTCATGGCAGGAGGCCCAATTGTTAAGAACAAACTCTTCGCTTTTATTAGCACCGAGTGGACGCGCGTTCGTAGCGATTCCGTGCAAACCCAGGAAGTGCTTGACCCAACCTACCTAAGCATGTTGCCGACCAACATTCAGAACTATTTCAGCACCTACGGTACCAATGCGCCGGCGGGTTCCGCTGTTACTACGGCCGGGCAACTCACGGCCGCGGAAATCAAGGTAGGTCCGATAAACGGCGTGACGGCAGTTCCAGCCTCCACCCCCGTGTTCGATACCGTCAACTTCAGAGTGCCCTTTGATGCGGGTGGCGGATTCCCACAAAACACCTACACCTTGGCCGGACGACTTGACTACAACATGACTGACAAGACACAGATGTACTTCCGCTTTGCCAGGGACTATGAAAACGACTTTTTGGGCACCTCCTCCTACAGCGCGTACTCCCAATACAACGTTGGCAGCACGACTCAAGACAGTAGCGGTATTTACTCGTTGAGCCACAGCTTTACCTCAAACGTGTTCAGTAACACTAAAGTCGCTTTTTCTCGTTTCAACGTCTTTAACTCTTTCAACACCGCGCTGACCAGCACCCCCAACCTGATGCTGGCCGGTTTTCCCACCGATCCCCTTACCGGCATAACGATTCAGTTTCCCGGACTTGAAAACGTAGCCCCTGGCCTGGGTGGGCTGCCCTTCGGTGGACCGCAAAATACACTGCAAGTTTGGGAGGATCTGTCCTGGATTAAGGGAAGGCACTCGATGCGCTTCGGCGGTCAGTTGACTTACATCCAGTTGAATAAGGGGTATGGCGCATACGCACAGGCAGTGGAACAACTTGGCGGCACCTTGCCGCAAGGGATGGGAAGCTTGGCCAACATTACAGGAAACACGGGGGGCAGCCCTCTGATCTCCTACGTCACCCGAGTTGATCCCGGTGTGTTCCCTTGCCACACAGATGTGACCGGCGCCCTAATTCCAAGTGCCTCCTGCACAGTGACACCTCCGCTGGGTTCGGCCGACTATACTCGTAGCTATCGCTATAAAGATTGGGCCGTTTACGCCCAGGATAGCTTTAAGTTAACCTCGAGACTCACGCTGAACTACGGTCTTCGCTTTGAGCATTTCGGTGTGCAGCACAACCTCGACCCCAACCTCGACGCCAACTTCTATTTCGGCTCAGGTCCTGACCTCTATTCGCGAACCAGAGCTGGGCAGATGTTTATTGCCGACAAAAGCCCGATTGGCCAGTTCTGGGGTAACGATTGGGGTACCGCGGCGCCGCGCGTGGGCTTCGCCTACGATGTCTTCGGCGACGGCAAAACCAGCCTTCGGGGCGGGTTCGGGATCAGCTATGAACGGAACTTTGGCAACGTCACGTTCAATGCCAGCTTCAACCCTCCCGCCAGCGCCGTTCTCAATACCATCTGCGTACCCAACGCGGATGGAACCGTCGGCGGTCCCGGCACGGGCGCATGCGGGGTCCTGGCCACAAACAGCAATATCGGTCCGTTGGGTTCGCCTGGTCCTTCCAGCTTCCTACCACCCGCCGAGCTGCGTGCGCCTCAATCCAATATCAACACCGCGCAGACTCAGTTCTGGAGTCTCGATGTGCAGCGGGAAATCGCTCGAAACACCGTTCTCGACATCGGTTACAGTGGCGCGCATGGCGTTCACCTCTATGACATCGAGAACATCAACCTGCTTGGAGCCGGCAACTTCTACTTGGGAGACAACACTACCAACGCTGCGTGCTCTGCGCTCGGGACTATTCCCAACCTTTGCTATACCCGGCCAAACAATCAGTACTCGAACATCAACATGCGTGGCAGTCTGGGAACCAGTTCGTACAATGCTTTGAACGTTAAAGTGCAGACCCAAAACCTGCACGGTACTGGTTTAGGCCTGGTTGCGAACTATACCTGGGCGCATTCCCTGGACGACCTAAGCTCAACCTTCTCTGACAACCTGCAGGGTGGGTCGGGCGCAATTGGAAGCCTGGGTTATACCAACGTGGTCAATCCGAAGCTCGATTGGGGCAGTTCGGATTTCGATATCCGCAACCGTTTCGTCGTCTCTCCCGTGTGGCAGACCCCGTGGTTCAAGTCGGGCAAAAGCCTAAAGTCCGAGGCCTTCGGGGGTTGGACGGTGACCGGCATCGTCACAGTTCGCTCGGGCCTTCCATTCTCTGTATTTGATTACAGTAACGACCTGAATTTCTACACTGTCCCACGGTTGACGCCAATGACGCCGATTACCAGCTACCAGACAAACTCTGGTACCGCTGTGGGCCCGAACCTGTTCAACGTCCTCGGGATACCGGCACCCGCGGCTCTTGGCCCTCTCGATCCAACGCTCGGCATTTCGGATTTCGGTCCTTACCCCGCGGGCATGACCAAAAGGAATGCATTCCGCGGGCCGGGAGCATGGAATACCGATATGTCGGTCGGCAAGACCTTCAAGGTTACTGAACGCGTCGGACTCGAGTTCCGGGCCGAAGCCTTCGACTTGTTCAACCACCACAACCTCTACACTGTCACAAGCAATCTCGATTACTTCAGCCAGGGTGCGGGGGCCCTCATGGGAACCGGGTCGAACTTTGTCACGGCCCAAAAGGGCGGCTTGGGGTCGAACGCCCTCGGCGGCAACCACGACGAGCGCCGATTCGGTCAGTTCGCGCTGCGTATCAGCTTCTGATCGGCTACGAAGCGATGTTAAAACGGGGAGCCGCAAGGCTCCCCGTTTTCTTTCTCCAAGCCTGGGTCCTCAAGACTACGCACCCACCTGCCGTATGCACTCTTCCAGCACGTCGACAGCTACGTCCGCTTCAGCTTTCGTAACGATCAAGGCCGGACAGATGCGGATCGTGCTTGGACCGCAGCCCAGGAAGAGCACGCCGTGCTCGAATGCCTGTTCGACGATGCGATCACGCTCGGCGCTGCCGTACTCCTTGGTGACTTTGTCCTTCACGATCTCGACCCCGATCATCAGGCCGCGCCCGCGCACATCGCCCACCAGCTTCAGCTTTTTGGGCCAGTCCGCCATGCGTTTCAGGATGTGATTGCCCACGCTGGCGGAATTCTCCAGCAGGTGCTCTTTCTCGATCACATCGAGCGTAGCCAGCGCCGCGGCCACCGCGACCGGATTGCCGCCGAAGGTCGAGGCGTGCGAGCCGGGAACCCAATCCATGATTTCCGCGCGCGTGAGGGTGACGCCAAGCGGCATGCCCGAAGCGATGCCTTTCGCCATGCATACCATGTCAGGCTCAACGCCGGTGTGCTCCACGGCCCACCACTTCCCGGTGCGTCCGATGCCGCTCTGCACCTCGTCGAGGACCAGCAGAATGCCGTGACGGTCACAGATGCGCCGCAGTTCCTGCATGAAGATCGTCGGAGCGACGACGTAGCCGCCTTCGCCCTGCACCGGCTCGACGAAGATAGCCGCCACTTCCTCGGGCGGCAGCGTGGTCTTAAACAGTTTCTCTTCGATGAAGCGGGCGCAGCCGAGCGCGAAGTTGTCCGCCTCCTGCGCTCCGCCAACACAGCCGCGGTAAACATCGGGATAGCGCACATGAGTTACGCCAGGCACGAGCGGCGCAAACCGGCGGCGCTGCTGCGGCTTCGACGCGGTCAACGAGAGCGCGCCCATGGTGCGCCCGTGAAACGCGCCGAAGAACGCAATCACGTTCTGGCGTTTTGTGTGGTAGCGCGCCAGCTTCAACGCGCATTCAATCGCCTCGGCGCCGGAGTTGCCGTAGTAAATCTTGTGCGGGCCAGGCATGGGAGCGATCTTCGACAGACGCTCGCCGAGTTCCACCATATTCTCGTAGTAAAAATCGGTGCCCGACATGTGGATCAGTTCACCGGCCTGCTTCTGGATGGCGGCGACGACATGCGGATGGCAGTGCCCAGTCGAGGTGACGGCGATGCCTGCCGAGAAGTCGAAGAACTCATTGCCGTCAACGTCGGTGACGACGATGCCGCGTCCGCTCTTGGCTACCAGCGGGTACGAGCGGGTATAGGACGGCGAAATATATTTCTGGTCGCCCGCCAGCACGCGCTTGGCGTTCGGTCCGGGCAGGGCGGTCTTGATCTTGGGACCCATTGCACTCGTCGTCTTGGGGTTCATTGTTTCTGTAGTCATGGAATCCTCCGAAAGGCAGTGGCCAGTTAGCCAGTTGTCATCTGTGTTTTGAGAACCTCGCGTTGCGGCCCTGGTTCAGGCACACACCGACAAAGGCAGAATCAGGCGGAGGATGGGATTAGTCGCTACCGAAGAGGTTAGGACGCAGGCGCGTAGGCAGATTTGCCCGGTAGCGCCGCGGGCACACTAAACAGTGCAGCCAGCACTCGGCCGCTTGGAAACTGGCTTGGAAACTGGGAAGATGCGAATTGGGTTTGTTGTGAAGCATCGCCAACAGTCGCCATTACTAAGCCATTATAGCTTGAAGTGGTGAAGCAGCGGAACCCCCAATCTGCAGGCAGAGGTTACGTTTGGCTCATATTTCGTTCTGCCAACCTAAGAACCAGCCGGCACGGGGACCTTGATCTCGACGGAAATCTGCGGTGGATGGAGCAGCGTGTTGTGAATCAGGCAGTGGTGAACCGATGCCTCGACGCCGGCGCGGTGCTGATCGCTCAACGGAATGAGAGTTTCGACTTCGATCCGAAAGTTGTCGATCCGCGCAGGGTTCTTGAGCTTGTCGGCCGTCACGCGAACGCGAGTTCCTTCGGTGGCAAGTTTGTGTTTACGAAGGTATTGCGCAGCGTAGAAGCCGGCGCAGGAGCCCAAAGACGCGAGCAACAGCTCCGGCGGGGTCATGCCCTCGTCGAACCCTCCATTTTCCGGCGGTTGATCGCACGGAATCGAGTGCTGCCGGGCCTTGATCTCAAACTGTACGTCTCCGAGATGTTCCACAGTGACTTCCATAAGTGCCTCCCAAATAATTTATGACTTCCTCCCACTTTCGCCGGTAAGAGCGGCGTCCAGGTGAGCTCTGACTAGATCGCGGGCGCGATGCAGGCGCGATTTCATGGCCGCTGGTGAGATTCCCAGTTTCTGCGCCACCTCGTCGCCCGGCCGGTCCTGGATGTCGCGTAGCTCGTACACCGAACGGTAGAGCGCAGGCAGCGCGGCGATGGCATCGTCGAGAAGCTCCTTCATCTGCTGGCGTGCCAGTTGCCCCTCCGGGCTCAGTCCGCTTTGGGGTATCTCCCGGCCTTCGTCCTCGAGAGACGACAGCTGCAGCAAGGGGAGTAATGATTCGCGCTCCTTCAACTGCCAGCAGACGCGTTTCGCGATCTGGGCCAGCCAGGCGCGGAAGGCTGCCGAGTCGCGCAATTGATGCAGATGACGGTAAGCCTTCAACAACGCCTCTACCAGCACGTCCTCGGCGTCTTCCCGATTGCCGCAGACACGGATCATCTGCCGATAGACGGAATCCTTGTGCCGCTTGGTCAGCGCTTCGAAGTCCGGCGTAGGATCTTTCGTCGGAGGACTCATTGCAACATTCTGTCATTGCCGGCTCCGCCATGCTGTGCTCTCGCTCACTGACGGTCCTTTGAGGTCCCTCTTCGGAACAGACACCTTGCACTGGCTCCGCCCATTCCACGGCATCTTTTCAAGCATCACAGCCATCGGGCAGAAATCGGTGAGGCCCGCAAATGTCAGGCCCAAGCCGATAAATGCCGAAAGAAAAAGCCAAGCTGGGTTGACCGTCAGGGCGAGCACGGCGCCCGTCAACACCAGCAAGCCTGCGCCAAGACGCACTTGCCGCTCCAGAGACCAACGGGTTTTCACATTGGTGACGACAGGTAGGCCAGCTTGAATCCAGGCGCTCGTTCCACCTTCAAGAACCGAGATTGGGCGCTGGCAGGGTTCAAGCAGCCTCGCCGTCATACGGGCGCGTTTTCCCGCCTGGCAAATCAGCACCACGGGGAGATTGGGAAGAAGATCGCCGAGACGCGCCTCGATCTGATCCATGGGAATGTTGACCGCGCCCGGAATGTGGCCGGAGGCGAATTCGGACGAAGAACGAACGTCCACCAGTTGCGCTGGTGCGGGCAACTGGCGTAGTTCCATTGCGGTGATGGATGGGGTCAAAATACCCTCCTACCAATGAAGAGCGGGGTTTTGAGAAAAAGGATTCAAGGGAGGTGTTTTTGCTCTAGGAGGTTGCAGAAAAACTCACCGATGCAGGCAGAACCGTGGAAGAGCGGCCCTTCAGAGCCTGCCCTGAGCGAAGCCGAAGGGGCCGCGTAAGCCGTTTAGAATCGGTCGGGCTTCAGCCCTGGTGGTCGCCCTTCTCACCTCAGGAACAGGTTTTTCCGCAGCCTCCTAGGGGATGCGCCGTCTCCGTTCTAATGCGGCACAAACACCAACGAATGAATGATGGCAAGGTTCTAATCGAGTGGTTCAGGATGAAGGCTGAGGTCTCGTTCGCCGGCGGCCTTCTTCTCGGCGTACTTCTTCATCCAGGCTTCCCAGCTTCTTCCCGCAGCGGTGTCGCGTCCGGTAAAGGCCAAGGCGGCGATGTCAGCGTAGGAAATGGATACTTTCTCGTTGGAGTCTTTCGGGTAGAGGCGGACGACAGAATCTCTCAGAGTCGGCGCGCTGCGGCGATCGAATAGATAGCCTTCGATTTTCGATCCGTCCTTGCGCGTGATGGTGACGTCGCCGCGGTAGTCAAAGGCCTTTTCCAGGGCGGCGCGGATTTCTTCTTCGGTAGCGAGTGCAGGAATCCAGCCCTCGAGTTGCTCGTGGGCCGTGCCGGAGACGACCTCAAGCGCGTCGGGATTCACGGCATTCGCGTGCGGCGGAGTCGCCTGCTGAGATGCGTGATCGATGTGGCCGGCTTCTTTGCCTGTCATGCTCGTCTTATGTGGGGACAGCCGCCCTAGGCTGTCCGCCGGGCTAAGCCCGGCAATTGCTAAGCCCGGGTTCCCTGCAGCGACTCATTCGGCGGAGCAATCTGAACCAGGGGGTGTACCGGAGCTTGCGGCTCATCCAGCAGCCGGAGCGCCTCCTCGTCGCGATAACTGGTGAACAGCGTCGCCTTCACCGTAGCCAGGAATCCTTCGAGCGAACTGAACGTGGCATTCACCGCCGAGGCTTCGTAGCCGCTGTGCACCATGCAGTTCGCGCACGCGGGATTGCCGGACTCGGTGCCGTAGTTTTGCCAGTCCGTCGTTACCAGCAACTCGGCGAAGGTCTCGGCATAGCCGTCCTGCAGCAGGTAGCAGGGCTTTTGCCATCCGAAAATGTTGTAGGTGGGCATGCCCCACGGCGTGCAGGGATAGGTCCGCTTACCCATCAGGAATTCCAGGAAGAGCGGCGACAGATTGAAGCGCCAGTTCTTCTTGCGGTTCGAAAGGATCGCGCGGAACATGCGGCGCGTGCGGGCCCGCCCGAGAAAGTGTTTCTGGTCAGGCGCCTTATCGTAGGAGTAGCCGGGCGAGAGCATCATGCCCTCGACGCCCAGGTCCATCATTTCGTCGAAGAAGGCGCGCACGGATTTCGGATTGGCGCCATCGAACAAAGTCGTGTTAGTCGTGACCCGGAAGCCGCGCTTCAAGGCTTCTTTAACGCCGGTGACGGCGATGTCGTATCCGCCTTCGCGGCAGACCGCCAGGTCGTGCTCTTCGCGCTGGCCGTCGAGGTGCACGCTGAAGGTCAGGTACTTGCTCGGCTTGAAGAGGTGAATCTTTTCCTTCAGCAGCAGCGCGTTGGTGCACAGATAGATGTACTTCTTGCGCGCGACCAGCCCCTCGATAATCTCCCCGATCTGCGGATGCATGAGTGGCTCACCGCCTGGGATCGAAACCATCGGGGCGCCGCATTCATCCACAGCGCGGAAGCATTCTTCCGGGGTCAAGTCCTTCTTCAGGATGTGGGCGGGGTATTGGATCTTGCCGCATCCGGCGCACGCCAGGTTGCAGCGGAACAGAGGCTCGAGCATGAGCACGAGCGGGTACTGCTTGCACCCGGCAAGCTTCTGGCGCAAGACGTAGGACGTGACCGTCCACATCTGAGATACGGGTACTGGCATGCTGGTCTGAACCCTTTCTATATATCCTATCAGGGTTGGGCACGCCGCGGAATTACTAGAGGAGCAGCTTCTAGCTCCTGGCTTCTAGCTCCTAGCCAAAGCGTCCGTAGCCCACCTTGCCGCTCAGAGCAAGGAGCCGAAAAGTGTAATCACTTGCGCCAGGAGCCAGCGACTCGCCTTAGCTAGAAGCTAGAAGCTGTTAGCGCGGTGTCCAGTGGGGGCTGCTGCCGAAGAGTCCCTGCACCACGCAGATTTGGTAGGCCACGACCATGCCGAAAACCACGCTGATCAGGCCCGAGACCAGAGCCAATCGGCGTCCGAAGGCTTCGAAGCGGTTTCCCACAAATCGAAACGCGGAGGCGATGCTCATCGTGATCAGCATCATGCCGGCGATTGTCCCCACGCCAAATACCAGCAGGTAAGCGATGGCCCAGCTGGGGGTTCGTATGCTGGCTAGAATCAACAGGGCAACCGCCGCCGAGCCGGCGAGCCCGTGAACGATGCCCACAATCAAGGGCCGGAGAAGTTGATAGAGAGTCCTGTTGCCCAGAGTCCGGTCGAGCCGGGCCAGCGGATTCTGCTCCGGAGGATGAGCGTGGTCCTCTGGACCATGTCGATGCGGGTGGCTGTGAACGTAATCGCCGTGACTGTGCGGGTGCGAGTGCGTGGTGGGGTGATTGTCATGTCCGGGAACGTGCGCTGCGGCAGGCACGGAATGCATGAAGCTGACCAGATTCCATCCGCCCAGCAGGATCAACATGAGGCCCACCGAAAGCTCCATAGCCAGGCCGAGGCGGACGGGAATCACGAGATTAAAAAGAATGATGGCGCTTCCGACAGCGAAGATCGTCAGAGTGTGACCCAGTCCCCAGAAAACACCGATCAGGGCTGCGCGTTTGGCGTTGCGCTGTTGTGTGACGATCGTGCTCACGGCGATCACGTGATCAGGATCGGTCGCGTGCCGCATTCCAAGAAAAAAGCCGATCACGATGATGGAGAGCAGGCCGATCATTAGCTTTCGAAACGATTGACAGAGTAGTGTGACGGGCGCTGGGCGTGGTGTCAAACGCTGCCAGAAGATATTCCGGATCTGGTGGAGTCGCGAATGACGGAACTTGCGTCGATCCGGCACCGTACACCACAGCGGAGATATAGCCATCAGGACCAATCTTCTTTACGTTGCGCGTGGTGCGCTTAGCCTGGTAGTGGTGCTGGCCGCTGTGCTCGGGCTGCAGGCGCTGATTCGCGGGCGTGTGCCGGACACTGTGGGTCTGATTGCCGTGTCCATCGCGCTTGTCGTCTTGTATGTTGTGGCAGCGCACTGGATCGAGCGCCGACAGCCTACCGAGTTGATCGCCGCTGCAGGTCTAATGGAGTTTGCGGCGGGTCTGGCGCTCGGTCTTGCCTTGTTCAGTACGCTCATGCTGCTGCTTTGGATGCTCGGGGTTTATCACCCTTCGGGCTGGGGCAGCGTTGCACCGCTTGTTGGCGGATTCTTGTCGTCCCTGCTTGCAGCGATCTTGGAGGAAATTATCTTCCGGGGCTACCTTTACCGCTTAAGCGCGAAGCTGCTGGGCACATGGGGCGCACTCGCTCTCACCTCGGCGTTATTCGGTGCTGCGCACTCGTTCAACCGTGGGGCCACCGTGGGCAGTTCGGTCGCTATCGCGCTCGAAGCTGGTCTCTTATTGGGTTCGGCCTATGCCTTGACACAGCGCCTGTGGTTGCCAATCGGACTGCATCTGGGCTGGAACTTCGCGGAAGGTTCGATCTTCGGAATGTCGGTCTCAGGCTTCACCACGAAGGGTTCGTTGATTACTGGGACTCTGCACGGCCGCAATCTGCTTACGGGTGGAATATTCGGACCGGAGGCCTCCATCGTCGCGGTAGTAATCTGTCTGGCGGCCGCAGTGTTCCTGCTGTGGAGAACGGTTCACCTGGGAAGGCTTGAACGTTCGTGGGCGAGAACGCCGCAAATGTGCGTGTTGGGAACGAACGATGCGCGAGTTTGAAAGAAAGTGGAGTCACCATGAAATGGCGGTTCCCGCGAAGCTATTTCACTTCTACGAGCGCCAAACCGTACGACGGCAAAGTTATCATCAGTTCACCGTTTTTCAAATTATGACTTTCCGGGGCCGGAAGCTCGGCGGCCTTCCTTAATTGCTGAATCTGAGCTTGCGTTGGATACGGCGGCGAACCGATCTTCTCATAGACGGTATGCACATCTCCATGACTGGGGTCGACGGCGAAAATCAGAGCATGTTTGAAATGCGCGCCCTTGAAGCGCAGGGTTACAGTCTTCGTGGATCCGGCGTGTTCGGGCGGCGCGTAGTTCCACACTGCAATAACTAGCGATCCATCGCTTTTCCTTGTGACGAGCGCCGAGTCGGAATTCACTTCAACCCGTTGGTCCCCGAGACGGTGGAGAATTTTGAAGGCGTTGAATGCGGGCTTGGGAATCCCATCTTCGGCAAGCAGTCCAAAGCCGCCATAGAAGAGCGTTTTCACGACTCCCTGCTCTTCGAACACGTCAGAAAACGTCCAGTACGACATGACATCGACGAGGCCATCGCACTGGCGAATGGTGTTGGCCATCCACGGGCCCATGTACGAGGTGTCGGTAACCGCGGGCTCGTTGAAATAACTGGCGTTGAATTCGCTCCAGATCAGCGGGAGATCGGGGCGGGAGGACGCCTTGATCTGGTCATGAACTTTCTTCACCGCGCGACACACCATGTCCCGGCGCGGGATCTCCTCGCTCGTTCCGAACACATCCTGCGCCTTATCGTTGCCATACACGTGGGTGGAAACGAAATCGACAGGGATGTGACCGGCATTGCAGTGCTCAATGAAGGCATCGGCCCAGGCAGCTTGCGCCGTGGCGGGGCCGCCGACTCGCAGCCGCGGATTCACCGCTTTGATGGCGCGGGCGGTGTGATCGTAAAGCTCCCAGTAAGTGGGCTGCCTGGGATCGCCTCCCCAGAAATCAAGGTTGGGCTCATTCCACACTTCGAAATACCACTGGCTGACCTCGTCAACGCCGTAGCGATCAATGAGGTGCTTGGCGAATTGGGAGATGAGGCTGTCCCACTTGTTCCAATCTTTCGGCGGAGCGACGTTGGGCTTGTACCAGAAGGACTGAAAGATTGGCTTCGATGCCAGCTTGTTGGGCATGAAACTGAGTTCGATGAAGGGCTTCACGCCGTTCGCCAGCAAGCCGTCGTAGACCTGGTCAACGTAGGAGAAGTTGTAGACCGGCTCTCCGTGCGGGTTCTCGTCGTAGAGGCCGACCTCATCGTGGAAGATGGCGTGGAAGCGTATGTACTTTACTGCGGTGATCTGTTTGACCTGGCGAAGATCATCGCGATAGCCTTCGCGCAGAGAGAGAATGGCGCGGCCTGAGCCGAACATCTGCTCCCAGAAGTGCGGAAAGGCGTGAGCGGGAGCAGAAGCATCGACGGTGATGACCTCTGCGGTTTGCGCCCACGCGGCAGAGGCGAGAAGGGCGATCAGAAGTACTCTGGCTAACTTCGGGAGCAACGAAGACTTCATCGTGAGGAAGGGTTTCTTGCAAAGCTGCATGAGTCAGTCGTGTTGGATAGAATCCTGTTCTTCGTTCTACCATATTTTTCTGAACAGCGGCGGATGGGCTCTGAGGCTGTGAATTTCCACACAAAATAAATCCGTCCTGCGGGAGGCGGGAAGTGTCGTGAGCGTCCGATTTTGCTTAGCGCTCAGGGAGGGACCCCCCTCCCCCCTTTCCCCAAAATATTTGGAATCATCGGGTTAGCGAGAAATTCCCGGCAAGATCCTTTTGTCAAAGAACTTAGAGGCCAAAATCCAGATAAGGCAGGACTTGCGGGCGGGCGACTGAGGCTCTCCGCAGAACGTCTGCCTCGGCAATGATCGCGCGTTTTGGATGGTGTGGGCAAGGTTAGATGTCACACGGATCGGGTGAGGGCTGTGGAAATACTCGCGAATCCTTGTCGGTGTGGGTCAGTTTTTGGGCTAATGACTCACCCTCACACTAGCCAGTTCTGCATCACGACCTCTGGAACGCAATTCCTGATTGTATCCATCCGGTCTTCGGTCAAAAGTGTAAGCCCATGCTCCAACGCGACTGCTGCAATCCACACATCGTTAACATCGACACCAAGATCGCTGAGATGCCGCTGAGTTTCTATCCGACCGCTTGCTGGCGGGTGTGCGCGCCAAATACGCTCCATGATGTCCGCATAGCTGTCTCTGGTCGTGGTCTCTATGGGGCGAACAAAATCGAGGGCATTGTCTTCGATGAACCGACGGCACTGGGCGCGTCTCTGTGCGTCTGTGGTGCTCGTTATGCGAAGCCCACACTCGATTTCTGCTAACGAGATCGGGCACACCCAAACGATGTTTTCCGGAGGACAGTTCCTGAAGTGTTCTATTAAAGCGGGATTCCGTTCCTCCCAAGCGCTGATGTGGTTAGTGTCCAGCAGGTATCCTGGCAGCAGATCCTCCTATCGAACACTCGATTTCTTCAAAAACTCCGCGACAGTGGCTCGCGCGAATTTTTCACCGAGGTATTCATCCAAGTGCACGAATACATCCAAGGTTGCGGGAAAATAGTTGTGAAACGGATGATCCACCTTTCTGTCGTTGTCGTTAAAATAGTCGAGCAATGCGCGTTCTAAACGTGGCGGCATCCGATAAGCCCCAAGGACGGTTGCATCGATGTTCTTCAGCAGAGTTTCCGGATCTTCGCGGCGATTAAGCGTCATTGTGCTGACGCACTCTTCGTACCGACGCACGAGATCGTGAATTTTTTCTAGCGTAACGCGGGAAAACTTAGGAACAGGTATTAGCTTGAGAACTTCCGCTGTAATATCTCGGTTTCCCTCTCGCGTCGCCACGAAGGCGTTTGCAACCGGCGAGTTCAGAATGGCAGCAAGTAGGACTTCGTCGTATTGATCTGATTTGGGCCAAACGCCATAAAACGTATGATGGCAAGTTATTCCCACACGATCTGCGAAGGACACCACCCTCCATCGGCCTCTCGAGACCCTGGCCTTCGGAAGAATTGCCTTTGGCAGAGACCAATCGTATTGCCATGAATTTCTGCGCTGCTCTTGCGGATTGACATTGAGGTACTTCAGCGTCGGAATCTGAAAGGCATTAAACTTCGCTCTCGGTGGGACACCAAGCAGATAGCCGGTAGCTGGAGTATTCCTCACATGGAGGTCGGGTGTTATTTTGGAACGCCACTCAACTCCACGATGAATGTCGGCTATTTCTCCAAGCTGCCGATGTGAAGACAAGAAACTCCAAACCTCTGGAAGATCGCTCAGAATTAAGCCCTTACGCGCAATCTCGGGAGTGAAGTTTTCGTCGTAGCTCGTCGAGACGGTCTGGTCCAACCTAAATCTATTCCAGTCCTGCTCACTATCATTGACGCGGCGAAAGGCAACCTTAGTCGTAGGATGGGGAATCGGTTCTTTGGCGATAAGGACGGCTACATCGGTTTCTGCGTCCTCGAATGATCGCTCAGGAAGGACCGTAAATTCGAGCGATGCGAAGCGACTAGCCAATAGCTTCCTGGTCTCGGCATACGCTCTCCCGTCCACCGCTAGGTACGGAAGGACGAATCCGAGGACACCAGCAGGATGGAGATCAGCTAATACCCTGCGGAGGAGTTCGGCAGGCTTTCGGACATCCGTTGCTGCGTAAAGCGATCTTTCTTTGTCACTGAGTGCTTCAAAGGGTGGGTTGCAGAGAACCACACCAGCCTTTCGGAGTAGATCCGTCATTGCGTGAGGGGCAAATACGTCGCCTCTTCGTATGTTCCACCCATTTGGATTGGGAAAATCGGCGAGCGTTAGAGCTAGAGTGCTGATCTCTACGCCGAATGGGTCGTATTCCATTCCGGCAAGGTGTTTAACGAAATAATCGTGCCGTTCCTGGGGAGCCGCCAAAACCAAGTTCGGTCTCAAATGGTTTAGCGAGCCGATCAAAAAAGCTGCGCTGCCTGAGCATGGCTCAAAAACGATACGGTCCTCGTCCCCACCAGAAGGAAAAGGTATTCTCTCAACGATGTAGCGCACGATTGCACGTGGAGTGCGGTGAATGCCGAGACGCTTTCGCGTATCTCGGTCAACTAGGGTTTTTGGCCAAATTCGCGCGAGAACCTCGACAGATAGGTTGCGAAAATCCAACTCGCGCCAAACACTGGCGGCTGCGGCCTGCCGAGCTTCTACGTTCAGTAGTCTTGGCGGATTCTTCTTATAGTGCTTCGCCACAGCAGCAAGGATCTCTTCAGGATCATCTCCATTGAGCGCAGCGAATCCATTAAGGCTTCGATCACGGAAAACCTTAGCGGTAAGCATCCAAAATACAAGCTGAAATAGATCGCGGACATCAGGCGCTTTTTTCGCGGATCCGACGTAAGCAGCGCGCGCCCTGGACAAAGTCTCGCGCAGGAGGGGATCAAGAGACACCTGAATGCGGTCTTCAAGTTCTGGAATGAGGCCCGAAAACAACGTGAGTTGCTCGTTCCATTTGAAAGAGCCGATATTTTTCGAGCGAAGCAGAGATTCAGGAGTCCACTCGGAAGCGCGTTCGGCGATTACGGTTTGGAGTTGACCGGCTGGATGCCTCCCAAGTAGGATGTGTTTATCTTCCAGTCGTGAGACAGCCCATTCCCAAACTTCGTTCCCCACAATTTCCAGCAACAAGGGCGCGCCAAACCCGCGCAAGCTGTTTATCAGCGGCAGTCCCCGAAGTCCATTGGCTTCCGTTACCCCGATACACGCGGTCTCATACGAAACCGGCGTCTGAGCAAAAGCTGCTGCACGCAACGTGCGGACCTCTTGCCCAGCAAACCAGTCCGGGAAGCTGTAATTTCTTTCGAGGCGCGGCCCACGATAGCCCAACTGCTCAAGCCCCGCTATAAGCGCAGCTACAATCGGTTCGGAGGCAGTCGGAAGGCCGCTCACGAAGGTGATACTAACAACATAAGTAACTTAAAACAATAGACTTACTTGATTATCTCTAAGTGATTGATGCGTCACCACTTAGGGGCGATAGGAAAGCGAAGGGAGTTTTGTTTTCGTCGTGGCGACTTAATCAGAGTTTACTTAGCGGAGGTGTGCGCGATGGGTTCGATTTTCTATGGGCCGAGGTAGGCGCGGCGAACTTCGTCGCGCCAAACCCTGACCCTCCTCGCCTTAGGGCCCATGCATCAGAGGGAGGTTTCACCTGCCAAAGCATCCGGTTTACTGTCCTTGGCGCGCTTCGCTTGCAGGTGCCGTTGTTTTCTCGACCTTCGCGTCGTGTTTCTTTGGGCGCGCCTTCTGCTGGGTTAGCTCTTTTGTGGCAGATGGCGAGGCGCTCTCCGGCTCTGCGCACTGAAATTCAGGATACGAGGTGCAGCGTGCGGCCTGGTCGGCCTGCTTCTGTTGCTGGGTTGCGACGCATTGCCGCAGTGAATTCAAATCTTGCCAACACGCCTGATCTTGCGCATCGGGCAACAGGTTCTGGGCGCTTGCTGTTCCAACAGCCGCGTACATCGTCATGATTAGTGCGACGGTTTGTGCAATCCTGAGGGTTTTCATTTTCAATTCTCCGTTTCTGAGCTACACGGCATCAGATTGCGGCGACCGGTTGGCGGAACGGACAATGATTCCTCATTTTCCGCCAAACATTCTGCAGCCATGACCTGCGCTTTTACATCTGTGAGGTATGCGAAACGGACGACATCCAACCTCGTTGCGCCGCGAGTCTCCAACTCGCCGCATTGCTTTCCTGGTTCTGCCGCCCACGCATCTGTTGACCATCGCGGGCCCGGTCGACGTATTCACGCTAGCGTCGGACGGGCTGCAGCAGTCCGGACGGCGCACCACACCCGCTTACAACGTCGAACTGCTGGCGAGTGACGATTCACCCGTTCCAACGCGCTCGGGCGTTTCGCTTGTCGGAGGCAAGGCGTGGAAGGAAGCAAGCCGTCTTATCGATACGCTGCTGATCACAAGCAGTGCGGACTCGCAATAAGATCCCCTTCGACGCCGGGCTGTTGAAGTGGGTAAGAGCGATGTCAAAACATGTGCGCCGTTTGGGTTCGGTGTGTTCGGGTGCGTTTGTTCTTGCAGCCGCCGGATTGCTTGACGGGCGCCAGGCCACGACGCATTGGAGTTACGCAGGAAGACTGGCACAGATGTACCCGAAGGTGCGGGTGGATGGCGAGCGCATCTACATGCGAGATGGCCACATTTGGACGAGCGCAGGAGTTTCGGCGGGTGCCGATCTTGCTCTGGCCATGGTTGAAGAAGATCACGGACACGAACTGGCTCTTGAGGTCGCTCGCCACATGGTTTTGTTCCTGCGCCGACCGGGTGGACAAAGCCAGTTCAGTTCGCAGCTCGCGGCTCAGGCTGCCGAGCATCACCCCATCCGCGAACTTGTCGCATGGATCGCGGATAACGTAAATGGTGATCTTTCCGTACCCGCGCTGGCGCGCCGCGCAGGTATGAGCGAGCGCAACTTCGGCCGTATCTTCCAGAAAGAAGTGGGCCTCACGCCAGCGCATTACGTCGCGCAGCAAAGGCTGGAAGCAGCCCGCCGCATGCTGGAAGAGACCGGCGAGAAAGTCGAGACGATTGCGCTCAGCGCGGGCTTCGGAGATGGTGAAGCGTTACGACGGGCCTTGCAGTCCCGTTTGCGAGTTTCACCCGCGCTCTATCGCAAGCGATTCGGAGCCGGGTAACCGCGCGGGGGCTCGCCTTCTACAGGCCGAGATACGCGCGGCGGACTTCGTCCATGTCGGCTACTTTTTGGGATTCGCCTTCGATGGGCAGGCGGCCTTCGGCCAGGACGTAGGTGTAGTCGCTTACGGCCAGCGCCAGATGCACGTTCTGCTCGACCAGGATGATGGTGATGCCCTGCTGCTTGAGGGTCTTGAGGGTCAGGAAAAGCTGCTGAGCCAGGACCGGAGCCAGGCCCAGGGAGAGTTCGTCGATCATCAGGACTGCGGGCTCCTGCATCAGGCCGCGGCCTAGGGCGACCATCTGCTGCTCGCCGCCGGAGAGCGTGGAGGACTTCTGTTTGGCTCTTTCCTTGAGGCGGGGGAAGGCCTGATAAACGCGGTCGAGATTTTGCTTCTGATGGGGGCGGGCGCGGCGTGAGTATGCGCCCAGTTCCAGATTTTCCGCCACCGACATATCCGGAAAAAGCTGGCGGCCCTCGGGCACCAGCACCAAGCCACGTCCGGCCTTGGCGTGCGGAGAGAGTTTGGTGACGTCCTCGCCGTTGAGCACGACTCGGCCGCCCCAGGGGCGCACGCTGCCCATGGCGGTGCGCAGCGCAGTGGTTTTGCCGGCGCCGTTGGCGCCGATGATCGTGGTCAACTTTCCGGCCCGCGCTTTCAGCGATATGCCCCAGAGGACTTGCACTTCGCCGTAGCCGGATTCGATATGGTCGAGTTCGAGGGCAACGTCGGTCTCTTTCATGGTCGCTGTCATGGGCGTTGCCGCTGTCATGACGTGCCTCGCAACTTGTCGACGATATCCGGGAAGCCGAGATAGGCCTCAACCACATCGGGATTCTTCACTACCTCGGTGGGAGGAGCTTCGGCAATCTTGTGGCCGAGGTTCAGAACTACGATGCGATCGGAAAGATTCATGATGGCCTGCATCACGTGCTCGATCATGAACACCGAGACGCCGCTGTCGCGTATGCTGCGGACCAGATCGATCATCAGAGCGATCTCGGTGGGATTCAGGCCGGCCAGGACCTCATCAAGCAAGAGAAGTTTCGGCCTCGCCGCCAGAGCCCGCGCGACTTCCAGCCGTTTCTTGCCGGCCAGGGTGAGAGCACGAGCCGGCGCATTGGAGCGGCTGGCAAGGCCAACCCGTTCGAGGACCTCGAGTGCGGTGGTGCGCGCGGCGCGCAAGGACTGGTACTCACGTCCGAAACAGGCGCCCACCGTGACGTTGGCCAGCACGCTCATGTCGTTCAGCGGACGCACGATCTGGTGGGTGCGGGCCAAGCCGAGGTGGACGACCTGATCGGGCGAGAGGCCCGTGATGTTCTTGCCGGAAAAGATGATGGTTCCGGTGTCGGATTTGTAGACTCCATTGACCAGATTGAAGAGCGTGGTTTTGCCGGCACCGTTGGGACCGATCAATCCCAGAATCTCACCCTCGAAGAGGGTGAAGCTCACGTCGCCCACGGCCTCCAGTCCGCCGAAACGTTTGCTGATGCCCTTCACTTCTAGCAAGGTGTTCATTCGATCACCTCGTGCGAGCGCGGGACGAAGCGATAGAGCCATCCGATCAGGCCGCCGGGTGCAAGGCGTATGACCAGGAGCAACAGTGCGCCGGCGATGACCAGGTGGAATTCAGACAGGCGCGGCGAAGTGAGCAGGTAAGAACGAAGGCGTTCATAGAGGGCCGCGCCCAGAGCCGCGCCGGCCACCGTTCCCTGGCCGCCGAGCATCAGCATGACGATGCCTTCCAGCGAGAGCAGGAACTCGAAGGCGATCGAAGGATCGATGGTGCCGTTCTTGAAGAACATCAGCGCGCCAGCCACGGCGGGCAGGAACGCGGAGACGCTGTAGACAATTGCCTTATAGACGGTGGCGTTTACGCCGAGGACGATGGCGGCGTCTTCATCTTCGCGGATGGCGAATAGCCCGAGACCGAATTTCGAGACCTTAATGGCCAGGCTCAGGATCATCGAAAGCGCCATTACGCCAATGATGAGGAAGTAGGTGGTCCAGAGAGCGTGCTTCGGGCCGCCGAGGGGAGCATAGGACTCGAAGGAGACATACATCCCGGTGGAGCGGCCCCATGGCTCGAAATTGGAGACGAAGGACTGCACCGCCAGCAGCACACCGATGGTAGCGAGTGCGAAATAGGCGCCACGGAGGCGGAGAATACCGAGTCCGAACAGCAGCGCTAGCAGGCTGACAACCACTCCCGCGGTCACGGCGGCGGCGACCAGGTGCCAGCCTCGCACGGTCATCAGGTAAAGCCCGACGTAGCCGCCCAAGCCGTAGAACACAATGTGGCCGAAGTTCACGTAGCCGGTGTAGCCGATCATCAGATTCAGATTGCTGGTCAGAATGATGGCCACGGCGACGAGAATGAGGTCTTCACGCAGAGCGATGCTGTTGTTCCGCAGAGGAAGCCATGCGAAAAGCGCCGCCAGCAGGAGAATCAGCCAGAGTACTGGTCGGCGCAGGATCATGCGGTCGCCCTTCCGAAAATTCCGCGCGGAAAAACGATCAGCACCACGACGAACAGGCCAAACTCAATCAGCGGGATCCAACTGATGGCGATGAAGGGCGAGACGGCTCCTTCCAACAGACCCAGGAGCACTCCCGCGACCAGCGCGCCGAAAGGCTTGCCCAGGCCGGCCAGAACGGTCACCACAAAACTTTTCAGTTGGTAGCCAGCGCCAGAAAGGATCGTGAAGGGGAACAGGGTGGAAACCAGCGCTCCGGAAGCCACGGCGAGCGCGATGCCAATGGCGAATGCGATCATCAGCACGCGCGTCGATGAGATTCCCATCAGCTCGGCTGCATCGCGATTGTCGGCTACGGCACGGATGGCTTTGCCAGTCCGAGTACGGCGCAGAAACAATTCCAGCAGCAGAGCGATTACTACGGCCGAGGCGGCGGCGGCCATGTGATTTCCGGTGAAGGTGTAGTCGCCGAAGGTGATGCCGGGGACGCTGAAGTTCACGTTGTAGGGGCTGGTGCTCCAAATGGCCGTACCGATGCCGATGACCATCATATTCACGGCGAAGGTGGAGAGGAGGCTCATCAGGATGGGGCGGTCGATGACCCAGTTGACGGAGAGCCAGTAAACGCCGATGCCGAGAAGCAATCCAGCAGCGATCAAGGGCAGCAATAAGAAGTATGCATTGACCGCGGTGGCATTGAACAACAAATACATTCCGAACATGCCGAGCGCGATCATGGCGCCATGGGTGAGGTTAATGACATCCATGACGCCCCAGATCAGGCTGAGTCCCATGGCGGCGAGGCCGTAGACCGAGCCGATGAGCAGACCGTCGATCATGGAGGCGAGAATGCCAGACATATTTCACCTTTTGCGCCGGGCGCTATGGCACGGCGGGGAAAAACGGGAGACTCATCCTGGGAGGTTGGGGAAAAACTCGTTCCTGCGGCGAGAGAGGCGACCACCAGGCTGAAGCCCGACGATTCTAAACGCCAGACGCGGCCCTGAAGGGCCGCTCTTCCACGGTTCTGCCTGCATCGGTGAGTTTTTCCGCAACCTCCTGGATCGGATAAACCAAACACCTCTTCTTGCCCGCCCTCAGTGGATCGGATAAACCAAATCAGCGCTCTTGCCCGCCAGCGGCCAAACCACCTGCTTTACCGGCTTGCCGGACTTGTCCTTTTGCCATTGAGCAAGAAATATGGCGTGACCGACCTGCAGGCCGTGTTCGCTGGGCAGTGTAGAAAACTTCGTGCGACCATAGAACGTTGTTATGTCGGTGGCATCCAGCGCCGCGGATACTTTGGCCGTATCGATCCCGCCCGCCTGCTCGATGGCGTGTTGCAGAACTAACCCGGAAGCATATCCCCCAGCCGATTCATAACTGGGCGGCGCGTTGTACTTTGCGGTATAGGCTTTGCCGAAGTCGGCGCCGCTGGGACCGTATTGCGCTTTAAAGGTGGACTGCGGCTCCCACTGTGACGGCACGATCACTCCCACCGCTGCATCCCCAAGTTCCGCCCACTGCGGGCTGTCGGGAGCTACCAGGAGGGCGATCATCTTCAATGGGACCTTGTGGCCATAGAGCTGCCGTGCCAAGGTCGAGCCATCGGCATAATGTCCGCCGCCTAGCAAAACAGTTGCCTTGGAGGAGATCACCTTGTCGATGATGGCGTTGAAGTCCGTGGTATTGGGAGCGTAGGCTTCGCTGAATCCGACATTGAATCCCAGTTGCTGGGCATAAGCTTTCGCCGGGGTCGCCACGGCGACAGAAAACGAGGCATCTTCATAGACAAATGCGACGGCCGCCTTCGGATCCTTAGCCTTTAGAGCGTCAAGCGCAACAGTGAGATATTGTGTGGCAGGCGCGAACATTTGGAACAGATGCTGGTTGCCCAGCTTGTAGGTTTTTTCTTCAGCAGCGCCGGTGGTAAGCATGATTTTCTCGTTCTGCTCGGTCACCACCGCGGCCGTTGCGGTCAGGCTGGAGGAATAGGGGCTAAACAGAAAGTCCGCTTTGTCCTCCAGGATCATGCGGGTGTAAAGCTGTTGCACGCGCTTGGAATTCGATTCGTCATCGTAGCTGGCAAACTGGATTTTGAAGGACTTGCCGCCGGCTTTGATTCCGCCGGCAGCGTTGACCGTGTCGCGCCAGAGCTCGAATCCGCGGTATTGTTCGAGCGAGTCCACATTCAGGGCTCCGGTTCGGGACACTGTGAATCCGACGGTGATGGTTTGCTGGGCGAAGCTGGTGAGGACAAAACATGACAACAACAGGAAGCTTATAAAAAGGGCTCGTTTCACGAAGCACCTCGCAGGATTGGTTTTATTAGCCGGAATGATGCTCTCTGACTTCTAAAACGGCACCATGGTACACCTATCTCGCCGGTTCGCAATGATTAGTTAACTCGTGGCGCGTTCCTGAGATTTGGGGCGATGCTAGCGATTCTGTGCGGGCGTGGAGCGGAGCACAAAGGGGAGACCCCGGGGAGCGTTTTGAGACACTGTTCTTTGCAGGTCGAGAGCTTCGAGCGGAATATGACTGCGTGAGCCGTCAGGGCTGATGTATTCGAGATAACCGTCCGCGACCCAGTAGTCGATCACGGCGCGGCTGGCGCCATTGTTCAGCACCAGCAGAAATACTCCCTTGCCCGGATCCCGCTCTTCGGTTTCGAGGCCGGATGTGAAGCCGGGGCGCACCGGTGAGTTCCCAACTGCTGAATCGTCGTCCGATGCGGCGGGGGGTGGGACGGCGGACATTTCCGATTGCGGGAGCCCCTGGGAATTGAGGCCGTCGCCCGGATCGAGGGAATCTCCGCCGAAGCCGGAGTCAAAAAAACCAAAGTCCGCAGAGCAGAAAAGAAGCGGGGAAAATGGTTCGAAGAAGCAGGCTTGGGTGATGCCGTTCCAGAAGCATCCAGAGGAAGAGAACCGCGGAAAGCGGTTGAAGAAAGCGCGATGCGGGTGCATAGAAGAAGAAACCAAAGAAACCCGGCCACCGGGGCCCGGTGGGAATAGCCGCGGAGACCAGAGAAGCGTGGACGGAATCCGCGAAATGGATGGTCCCGGCGTGGCGAGGTTCCACAAGTAGGATGACGGATGGGGCGAAGTGTCCGACGCAGGGGACGCTGCGACTCCCGCATGCCGAGCAGAGTGTTTTCCGAAGGCGAAGTGCAGCCAGCTGAAGTGACCGCCTCCGTGGCTTCCGCCGGAGTGACTATCGGAAGAGTTACTACCGGAAGAGTGCCCCCCTGAACTGTGGCCGCCACCGGAGTGGCCGCCACCACCACCTCCGCCTCCATGTTGCGCCTCTGCGAAAGCGAGGAAACAGATCACGCACAACAAGGTCGGAAGGATGCGCAACCACCGCGCGAGGAAGGCAGTCCGATGAACCATAGCCTCCCACTCCAGGGAACGTGGTTACATTTTACTCCTGGTTATCTCCGGAATCTGCAGGACGTTTAAGGGGTCTCGGGGAGTTCAGACGCCAGCCGTGTGATGGCGAGTGGCTGGAGCTCCGGCCCGGCGGGCGAGTTCTTCCAGCGAGGGGATTGACTCAGCGCTGGTCAGTTTGCACTCGGGCAGCGTAGAGCCTGCGCGGAACGCCTCGGTGAGCATTTCCAATGCGAGGTCGGTGTTGGGCCGAATGTAGATGGTGGCCGCCAACAGGCCGCTGCGCACCCAGGATTGGCCGGTCTTGGGCAGTCCATCACAGCCGGTGAAGGGAATCTTCAACCAGCGCTCGCGGTCCTGATCTGCGATTTCGGTGAATGCTTTTCTTGCGCCTGCCGCCATGCTGTCGTCCTGCGCTCCTACGAGATCAATGTGCGCCCCGAGTGAAGTGCTGAGGCGCAGCCAGGAGCTGACGGTCTTGCGGGCGCTCTCCTCGGTCCAATTGGCTCGCAAGGTCTTCACCTTGATGTGCACCGGCCTGGTGCTGTTCATGCCGAGGGTGCGGTCTCTTGCCGCTGAGCTGTTGGCGGGGCCCTCGATATAGAGAACAGTTCCGCCATGAGGGAGCAGTGCGGCAAACTGCCTGCCCTGAATTTTTCCTACCTCTTTATGGTCTGAGCTGATGGAAAACATGGGGACCTGGTAGTCGCGACGGAGTTGCGGGAGGTAATCGACTTCGTGATTCAACACGACCCAGCCAATGCCGGCGGCAGCGGCCGCGCGGGCAATTTGTGGAAACGCGGTTCCCCCGGCAGGCTCGAACACAATGGCATCTGGACGGGATGTGGTGGAGCCCTGAACGAATTCCAGCAACTGCTGGCTCTGGCCAACCGCATCGTTGTTGGCGTGAATGATTTTTATATCGACGCCCAGGCGGTGCGCCGCGCTTTCGGCAGCGGCAGCTTGTTCCTGCTGGTAATCATTCTCATTATTGGTGAGGGAAACCAAGAAGCTGAGTTTCTTCATGACCTGTGCCCGGGCTCCTGACTGACCTGTTGGCATGATAGTGGAATCGTTCTGGAGCCCAATGTAACCAGAGTAACTACTGAGATTTGTTAGAGGATTCTCGTCGAGGGGATGAGGTGATGCAGTGGGCCGGCACAGGAAAAATCAGCTTCCTGCAGAAGCTGCGTTCGCCGTCTCAGCGACAAAGGATTTGAGATTCACTTCCAGGCATTTCTTGTCGGCCTCAGATAAGTCGGCGAAGCGGAAGGGTTGGAGCCATCCCTGAGTCGCCCACATGGGAAACAGCATGATTGCTTTGGAGCGGATGGTGGCATCGCCCAGGTGAAAAATCATTTCGACTTCGATCTTTTCGTCCAGGGGTTTTTCCAGGTGAACCATTCCGCCCGTGACCGAAAGCGCATGGAAGGCAGAGCGCACCTGCCTCCGGTTGGGCAGGCGAAGAAGGACCAGCACGGAGCCACGGAGCTTTACGCGGAAAGACCTTCGATTTTCGGGAGCCGACTGCTCAGAAACACTCGACGAAGTTGGATTCTCAGACATGGCCGGGCATTAGTATGGCAGGGGGAATCGGAGGGTTCGAGGTTACGGAAGAACAATACGCATCCTGTCGGTTGGAGTTTACTTCGTGCCGGAATGAGCTTTGGTCTTGTCGGGAAGGTTGTAGGGCCAGGAATTTTTGCTGCTGGGTTTCGATGCAGCCGGTTCGGCTTTGCTGGCGGCTCCGGTGGCGGAGTCGGCCTGGGCTGCGCAATCCCAGTCCGCGGGCGGATCTTGGATCCCCCAGACATTTCCATGGGTGTAGAGAGAAGCTCCAATTAAGTAATGTTGGCCGTCTGTGCCCAGGGGTAAACAATTGGCAACTCTCGCGGTCACGCTGCCTCCACCGGGCAGGTCGCTGATGAAAATCGGAGTCTCAAGCTGGAGCGCCCTCGAACTGCGAAAACCACATCCCTGGCCGCTGACCACGAGCGCCACACACTTTTCCGCGAAGGGACGGCGCCGGTCCAGACTGGTGACGGTAACGGGGATTTCGACTCGAAGCCGTGTGCTGCGCCGGGTTGCTTTGGGCGTTAATACTTCCATGTTGCTGGCTCTTTGCTGCGGGCGGGGGGAGTCGCTGCCACCTTCCAGTTTGACAGAGTGTGAGCTGATTCCATGCAAGCAAAAAGACAGTAGCGCGTAACAAAAGTAACCCTTGGCTGGGTCGTGGGATTAAGTTTGGTCTAATTTTTCCACGGCGATTGGTCAGTAGTTTGCGTTGCGCCGCGCCTGCCTGATGCCGGCGCGCAGCCCGTGCGACAGACTCTTTTCGTAGCCCGCCTGGTTCATCGCTTCCATCGTGGCGGCCGCAGTGCCGCCGGGAGTGGCGGCTTCATGCAAGAGATCGTCGAGACGCTGACCGCTGTCCCGCCAATACAGGATGCCATCGGCCAAGGCATGACAGGCTGCGGTGAGAGCTGTCTTTCGGTCCAGTCCCGCGGCTTGCGCCGCACGCGCCAGGGTGGCGAGCGCGTGGTAGCCATGGCTTGATGAGAAGGTGACGGTGAAGACGTTGAATTTAGTTTCAGGGATCTCAAGAACTGATCCTACGTTCTGAAAGAATGCACGCACTCGCCTGCGATCGGAGGCAGTGACCTGGCGATCGAAGGTCAGGGCAGTCAGGCCGAGGCCGACACGGCACACAGGACTAGGCATGGCTCGTGCCCAGCGTATCGGCGGGCCAATCTGCGCGCGTAATCGCCGCAGCGGAATGCCAGCTGCCAGGCTCACCGCGAGCAGGGGACGACGCAGCGCGGGAGACATTTCGGCGAGCAGGTTGGCGACGCAGTCTGGACGCACAGCGACGATCAACATCCCGGCTCGCTGCGTCGCTTGGATCAGGTCGGGCACGGCCTCGATATGAAACTGGCGCTTCAAGGCGCGCAGCTTTTTCGGGTGCCGATCATGCACCACGATCGGCTTGCGATATCCGGCCAGGCGCAGGCCTGCGAGCAGGGCGCTGGTGATGCGTCCGCCACCAAGGAAGACTGTAGCGTCTGATCTGCGATTCCGGTTGTCAGTCAGCGGTGCCTCCGCCATCGACCACGAGCGCTGCTCCGGTCATGAACGAGGAGTCGTCGGAGGCCAGGAACAACGCGGCTTTCGCGATCTCCTCGGGCTTTCCGATTCTTCCCATTGGACGATTCTTGCAATCTTCCAGATATTTGTCCCACGGGAGGCCGCGCATCTTGGCGTCTGAGGGAAGCATGGCCGTGTCGACATCGCCGGGACAGATGCAGTTCACGCGGATGCCTTGTCGTCCGTGGTCGACGGCCAGCGCCTTGGTCAGCAGCACGACTCCGCCTTTTGAGGCGCAATAGGCTACTGCGTGATCGCCGCCGACGAGTCCCCAGCCGGAAGCGTTGTTGATGATTACTCCGCGGCCTTGCGCGATCATCGCGGGCAGAGTGAACTTCGACATCAGGAAGACGCCTTTGAGGTTGACGTCAATCTGCTCGTCCCATTGCTGCTCGGAACATTCCAGAGCGGTCTGGGGATAGAACACTCCGGCATTATTGAACAGAATATCGATGCGGCCGAAGGCGCGAAGAGTCTCATCGACCGCGCGCTTGCAATCGTCGGCAAGGCGAACGTCAGAGTGGATGAAGATGCTGTCGCGGCTGCGCTGCTTTATGTCCTTGAGCACAGCAGCACCGCGCGCGTCGTTCAAACCTGTGATGGCGACCTTCGCGCCTTCCTGGGCGAACAGCTTTGCGGTGGCTTCGCCGATACCCGAAGTTCCTCCGGTGATGAGGGTGACTTTGTCTTGTAAACGCATCGCGATGGAATATTACCAGCAGCGAGGGTGGCCCATCCTTTGCGCTTTTTGCAAAGGGTGGGGCATTCCCAATTGCGGACCGCTCTGGCCTTTGATCTGGATTTTCCTGCAACGCGATAGCGTCACCCTTTTACAGTGTAAGACATGCCCAAGGGCCTCAAGCGCTATTACGGGCACGACTATCTCCACTTTCTCACGTGCAGTTGTTACCACCGCCAGCCCTGGCTCGCGAGCCCGCGTCGCCGCGACTTGTTCCTGCAAATTCTTGAACAGGTAAGGCAGCGCTATGCTTTCGTGGTGATCGGCTATGTAGTGATGCCGGATCACATCCACCTGCTGATCAGCGAGCCGGAACGGGGCACGTACTCCACCGTCATGCAAGTGCTGAAACAGCGTTACGCGCGGCGCGTGCTGGGAAGTAAGAAGAGGAATCCGGAACAGGGTGAGTTATGGGCGGAGCAACCGCAGCATGTGTGGCAACGGCGCTTTTACGATTTCCATGTCTGGAGTGAGCGCAAGTGGGTAGAGAAGCTGCGGTATATGCATCGCAATCCGGTGAAGGAGGGACTGGTGGAGGAGCCGGAACAGTGGGAATGGAGCAGCTATCGCAGTTATGCCTCTGGGGAAGAGGGCAGGGTAAAGATCAATCAGTGGGGGAAGGCTGTGTTGAGGAATCGGCCGGCAGCATAGGTACACCCATAGACCTTAACATCTCGGAATGCCCACCCTTTGCAAAGAACGCTAAGGATGGGCCACCCGCCCGCGAAATCGCGCTCTTCAACGAGTGCATGTAGTCGTGTGTGCGCCCTTAGTGCTTGACATCGCCAACATTGTTAGAGATGGCGATGTTTCAACAGTTATACCCCCTCACCGATGTGACGCATGTCACTGACAGGCGCTGCCTCCTCCGCGTAGCATTCGGTTGGCGTCAAGTCCTACCTCTCCGAAGGGCACTTCCTACGACTGAAAGACGCAGCACCCCCTGAGGCGAACTTTCCACTACTTCGCCTCACCGGAGAGCACCTCGGCGCATGCACGGAGGCAATATGCGGAAAATGCTAGTCGGCCTTTTGCTGCTGGTAGTGCTGAGCAACGGCGTTGTCGCGCAAGACGCTGCCGCCAGAAAACAGTTTGCTGAAACAATCCGAGACACGGCCGTCAAAGGGATGGGCCAGAAGGTCGCTGCCAAAGCGCGGTACAACGTCTCGGCCGAAGGCCCAGAAGCAACTCTCTACGTCACCCACATTCGCGGGATCACGGCCTCCGAATGCATCGACATTTTAAAAGGTGATGTCGCGCCAGCTCTGGTTAAGACAGGATTCAAGCAAATAGTCTGCACAGATGATGGGAACGCAAGATTTGCCTTTGATCTGATCCCTTATCTGGAGGATGCGGCTTCGGCCGCTAGCGATCCGCAGAAGTTCTTCATGCCTGACCTCGGCGAAACGGTGGATGCGGTCAAGGCTGCAATCACCGTCCCTGATGTCTCGGCTGAATGTCGTCAGCAACAAGACCAAAAACTCAAGCAGCTAGAAAACAGAGGCAAGGCCTTCGCCGAACTGTTGCAGGAGCCCTCTCCCAGAGACACCCTGTGCGATAAAGCATGGGAAAATGCGCCGCACATCTACGGCACCAGCGAGCTGGGTTACATCGAAATCGGTAGCCTCTATCACTTCAATCACCAGAACTTTGCATTGACAATCTATTTCAAAGACGGGGTGGTCGTAAGGGTCAAAGGCCTGACGAAAACGCTCAACCTTCCTCAGTTTATGTCGTCGGCACTCGACCATTACAAAGTGATTCCGAGGATGTCGAGCACTACTATGCAGAACGGTTTCGGCGCAAAGTTTGAGTGGCCGCAAGCCGATTACGACCTGCCAAACGGCGCTCACTTGATGGTCATACAGACAGTCTCTATGGACGACGCGCCATCAGCAAACCCGCTTCTTCAGTTCGACATGATGACGAGGGAGGGCCTTGCTGACGAGGCAGCCAAGCAAGCCACAGAACAAAAGAAGGTTGACCCGTTCTCGAAGTGAACGCGGGCGGGTGGCCCATCCTTTGCGCTTTTTGCAAAGGGTGGGCATTCCCGACTGCGCACCGCTTTGGCTTTTGATCTGGGGCTGAAGCCGGAAGCACGAAACCCGGACGAAACCGGGGGACAGACGCGGAGGAAACCCGGGGACAGACGGGACATTCCCGTTACCTTCCTTTGTCTTTTCCACAACATCCATGTGTGACATCCAACCTTGCCTCCAAAATAAATGCGCGTAACATGGTCCAGGCCGTGACAGTCGCGTGAACGCGAAATGATTCGCCCTAAGTCCTTTGTTCCACGGATTTTGATATCTAAGCTCTTTGAAATGCGGATTTTGCGGGGAATTTCGTGCTAACCCGATCATTCCAGAGATTCGGGGGGGAGGGGGGATACCCGCGAAAGGCAGGAAAAGCAGGTTCCTCGACACGTTCTCGCCGCTTTGCGGCTGCGAACGGCTCGGAATGACAACAGTTGGAATGGCTGAGGGCTGACACCTGAGAGCTGAGAGCCGACAGCTGTGGTTCAATACTTCGGCATCTTTGGATCCACACGATCCGCCCAGGCGGTGATGCCTCCTGTTAGGTTGTGGATCTTGGTGAAGCCGGCTTGTTGGAGGAAGGCTACCGCTTTGGCGCTGCGGCCGCCCATTTTGCAGTGGGCTACGATTTCGCGGCTGGAATCCAGTTCGTTCACGCGCTTGGGGAGATCGTTCAGCGGGATCAGGTATCCGCCCAGGTTGCAGATCTGGTATTCGTGGGGCTCGCGGACGTCGAGGATGAAAATGTCGTCGCCCTTGTCCAAACGCCGCTTCAATTCTTCGACTTGAATTTCGGGAACTCCGCTGGTCACCGGCTTCTCCTCCCCGCGAATGCCGCAAAACTCGTTGTAGTCTATCAGCTTGGTCACGGTTGGATGCGTGCCGCAGACCGGGCAATCGGGATTCTTGCGCAGCTTGAGCTCGCGAAACTTCATGCCCAGCGCGTCAATCAGCAAGAGACGGCCGATGAGCGGTTCGCCCACACCTAGAATTAACTTGATGACCTCGGTCGCCTGCATTACGCCCACGAGCCCGGGCAGAATGCCAAGGACTCCGCCCTCGGCACAGGAAGGAACCAGGCCGGGCGGCGGCGGCTCGGGATAAAGGCAACGGTAGCAGGGGCCATCTTCGGTGGCAAACACGCTGGCCTGACCCTCAAAGCGGAAGATCGAGCCGTAAACATTCGGCTTTCCGGTTAACACGCACGCGTCGTTTACCAGGTAACGCGTGGGGAAGTTGTCGGTGCCGTCGGCGATGATGTCGAAGTCGCGGAAGATTTCGAGCGCGTTCTCGCTGCTCAGCCGCGTGTCAAAAGTGCGCAGGTTCAGAAACGGATTGATGCCCTTGAGCTTGTCGGCGGCGGAATCGAGTTTCTTGCGTCCAACATCGGCGGTGGAGTGGATGATCTGCCGCTGCAGGTTGGTATAGTCGACCACGTCGAAATCCACCAGGCCTAGCGTGCCGACACCGGCTGCTGCGAGGTAGAGCGCCAGGGGCGATCCCAGGCCTCCGGTGCCGATGCAGAGTACGCGAGCGGCCTTGAGCTTCTGCTGGCCCTCCATGCCCACCTCGGGCATGATGAGATGGCGCGAGTAGCGCAGGATTTCGTCCTTACTGAGAGTTACGGGAATTTCGGTTGTGGTCGTGGCCATAAAGTCCTCGGTTAATCTTCGCGTTGCAGGATTTCCGGATCGCTGATTCGGATCGAAGCAGATCTATCGGCGGGGACAACAACGGCCCAGTCTGCCATTAGTAGCGGTGAGATCCTTCGCTCCGACCTCGCTCCGCTCGCCTCGCGGCTGAAAGCCGGATCTACCAGGAATTCGGCTGCGCTCAGGATGACCAAACTCTGGAATGAGGCTGGGCCGCACGCTGATCCTAATCGCCGAATTGCCGCGTCCACAGTTCGCGCCCTCCCGCAATGGAGGGCACGATCGAAATGTTATCACCATCCTTAACCGCGGTGGCCTCTTTCTGCAGATAGCGGATGTCTTCGTCGTTGACATAGAGGTTGACGAAAGAGCGTAGCTTTCCATCGTCGGTATAGAGATGGCGCCGCAGGTCCGGATGTTGGGCCACCAGGGCATTCATGGCCTCCCCTACCGTTGTGCCCGGCACCTGCACGGAAGCGTGTTTGGCTACATATTGCCGCAGCGGGGTTGGAATGTGGATCGTGCTCATGAGTTCAGGATAAAGGATGCGGTGGGTGAGGGGAAAGATTCACGGCTGGCCAGTGGGTGCACTTTAACCCGATCGGGGTCGACTTTGAAACGGAAACGCGCCAGCCGCGATCATTGTGCCAAGCGGCCCCATGAACCTGGGCCGCAGGGACCCTTCGGCTCCGCTCAGGGCAGGCTGGGCGAGGCGCCCGTCCCCACAGTTGCGGGTGCGGGCTCCTAAGAAGTCACTTAACCTGCGGGGGTGCTCGTCCTACAATCGGGGCTCGGGAGAACTGTCATGACAATTTTTGATCCAACTCGCGGAAGAATTATTGATGGCGGCGGCGGCAGCGGCAAAGGCCTGTTGCGCCTGGTGGGACTGGGCATTGTTGGATTCGTGCTCGTGATCCTGCTGTTCGCATCCGTGGCCAAGGTGGGTACCGGCCGCGTGGGAGTCCTCACGCTGTTTGGAAGAGTCACGGGTGAGACGCTGGGGGAAGGCATCCATCTTATCAACCCGCTGAAGACCAACAACGAGATGTCGATCCAGACGCAAACGATCAAGGAATCGGCCAGCGTTCCTTCCAGCGAAGGGCTGATGATGAGTTTGGACACTTCGCTCATCTATCACCTGAACCCCGACAAGGCCGCGGACGTGTTCCAGCATATAGGGGCCGACTACGAAAATGTGGTGGTCGAGCCCACCCTTCGCTCCGCCATCCGTGAAGCAACGGCGTCTCATACGGCGAACGCTCTCTACACCGGGGAGCGTGAAATGGTGGGCAAGCAGATTTACGATCAGGTGAGCAGCCAGCTCAGCAAGCGGGGGCTGACGGTGGAAAACGTTCTGCTTCGCGACATTCAGCTGCCCTCCACTTTGAAGGCCGCGATTGAAGCCAAGCAGCAGGCGGAGCAGGAATCGCTGGCCATGAACTTCCGCTTGCAGAAGGAAACGCAGGAGGCCCAGCGCAAACGTATCGAGGCCGCCGGGGTGCGCGACTTCCAGCAGATTGTCGCTCAGGGCATCACTCCTTCACTGCTGGAATGGAAGGGAATCGAGGCGACGGAGAATCTGGCCAAGAGCGCGAATTCCAAGGTCGTGGTCATCGGCAACAACAAGAACGGGCTGCCGCTGATATTAGGACAGTAAGGCAGGGCGATTCCTGCTGCGAGCGAAATGACTGGGGTCGACTGCGGCCCGGGAGGCCACACACTGCTACCATGAAGCGGTGCCACTGCTGCTCGACGTCCGCCAACTGAACATCGACTTTCCCGCGCCGAAAGCAAACACCGGCGCCCTGCGGGCGGCTGTCCCCACATCTTCACTTCCCGCGGTTCGAGACCTCAGCTTCTCGATTGCGCCACGGGAAGTCCTGGGGCTGGTGGGGGAATCGGGCTCCGGCAAGTCAATCACATCCCTGGCCATCATGCGCCTGCTTCCGCCACCGGCACGCATCTCGGGGGAAATTCTATTTGCTGAGAATGGGGTTGCGCGGGATCTGGCTCGTCTGCTTGACGACCCCATGCGACAACTGCGCGGATCGCGCATTGCCATGATTTTTCAGGAGCCGATGACTGCTCTCAACCCTGTGATGCGCGTCGGCGACCAGATTGCCGAGGCTGTGATGGCGCACGCCGCGGTTTCTAAACGCGACGCCTGGCAGAGAGCTGTGGATGCGCTCAATGAAGTTGCGATCACTGACGCCGCACGCCGCGCCCGCGACTACCCTCACCAGCTTTCTGGAGGAATGCGGCAGCGTGTCATGATCGCGATGGCCATTGTGAACCGGCCGCAATTGCTGATTGCCGACGAGCCAACCACGGCGCTCGACGTTACTATTCAGGCGCAAATCCTGGAGCTGCTGGCTCAACTGCGGGCGAAGTTCGGCCTGGCTATGCTTTTCATCTCTCACGATCTTGCCGTGGTGTCGCAGGTTGCGGACCGGGTCGCGGTCATGTATGCCGGCAACCTGGTCGAGGTGGGCAGCAAACAGGATATCTTCCAAAGGCCCGCGCATCCCTACACTCGTGGCCTGCTGCGTTCCGTCCCCGATCTCAAGACCGACCGCGCCCGGCGGCTACAAACCATCGAAGGCACCGTGCCTCCGCTGCAGAGCATGCCACTGGGTTGTGCATTCGAGCCGCGCTGCGAATTCCGTGTGCCCGAGTGCGCACGGGCATTGCCATCGCTGGTGGAAGTTGGCGCCGGGCACTGGGCGCGGTGCCCGGTGGTGAATTCGCCCGGAGCGGCGAAATGAAGGCGGGGTCGCGCATCTTAAGAAGTGGACAAAGACTTAGTGGTGGGTCAGTTTGATGGTTACGGTAGGGACGACGCACGCCAGATCCTTCGCTCCGCCTGAAAAACGGCTGCGCTCAGGATGACGCAAAGGTCGGCGGTCCGAACTGGCCCACTACCAAAGATTTGGCGGCGGTTACGATTCTCTCCGCCGGGTCTATAATCGGCAATTTGTCCGGTGACGCGTGCGCATACTTCTTCTTAGCGACATCCATGCCAATCTCGAAGCGCTGGAAGCAAGCATGGCCTCTGCTCCTTCCTTCGATCTGGTCGTGAATCTCGGGGACATCGTCGGCTACGGGGCCAGCCCCAATGAGGTCAGCGATCGCTCTCGCGATCTGGGGAAGATTTTCGTTCGTGGGAATCACGACAAAGCTGCTACCGGACTGATGGATCTCGGCGATTTCAATCCCCTGGCCGCCGCTGCCGCGATCTGGACTCGAGAGCAACTCACGGCGGAAAATTTCAATTGGCTGAACGCTCTGCCCCACGGACCTGTGGGCCTGGATGAACTTCCCGAGGTGCGGTTGGTGCACGGCTCTCCCAACGACGAAGATGAGTACATCGTCTCGCTTGGAGATGCACTGGCTCCGCTGATCACGCTGACCTCGCCACTGACTTTTTTCGGGCACACACATCTGCAGGGGGGATTCTTTGCCAACGGCTCGGCCGCCGACGGCTTCCGGCCGGAGTACCGCACGATCGGGCAGGCCGAGTCGGTGGCGCTGCAACTGAAGCGAGGGACGCGATACCTGATCAATCCCGGCTCGGTGGGCCAGCCGCGCGATGGAGACTGGCGGGCCGCCTTCGCTCTGTTTGACAGCGAGGCGCAGGTTGTCCACTTCCACCGCGCGCCCTATAACCTGAAGTCGGCGCAGGATCGCATTTTCGCTGCGAAGCTTCCGTCGCGTCTGGCGACGAGACTTGCCGCGGGAAGATGAGAGCTGGGAATCGTCGACGACCAATACTCCGTCTCTCATCGCAATCTGCTCACGACTCGTGGCGCGGGGTTTTGAGTGTAACGGCCTGTTATCAAGAGTGACCGTAGAATTTTTTCTAATTCGGAACTAGAGTACAACTTGTGAGCACGTTCCTGCGCGTTTTGGCGACTACTTCGCGCAATCACGTCTCATCATGACTACTGAACCCGCTCATCCTACGACGCGGAAAGCCTGGAAAATTCTTTCGAAAACCCGGCCACGATATGACGAAGTCGTCCGCCCTTTCGCGTCCAGCCGATGATTCGAAAGCGGTGAGCAAGGTGCCGGTGATGCATTGAAACCGACGCGAGGAAAAAGAAGGTGCGAGTTCGTCATTGTGTGCCTACTTCGATGGCCAAATCGCGGATACTTTCGGGCCGGTCTTCAATCGTCACAGGTTTTTGGCTGCGCTTTCGCCGCCAAAAGGCGCTGGATGAACCGGCGAGCTTTCATAGGCCAACCGCAAGGAACCCTTCCACCGGAATCAAGCATACTACTGGCAGATCACGCAACGGCGGATCCAGAAAGCTGCTCAACTGATCGGAAGGGCGAAACGCAAGCTTGTCGAAATCTCCTATTCGCCGTAGATGGCTTTCCGAGGACATTGAGCATCAATGCGGTAAGCGCGTCTAGTGCGTCGGCCAGGCTAGTTTCTTCTCTTAGCCAGAAGTTCTGTGACCTCACGCTGCAGGCGTACTTTCTTCAGGAGATTCCTCTTCGTCGCCGCGTTGGTGTTCCCGAACCCGTTTGCCAGTCCGATTTACATGCGTTTCTATTCTGGTTTCTATTTTTCGCTCCATATTCACTCTCGGCCCGCATTTTAACGATGATGGAGAGATAGTCAAGTGATTCAAGATCACACGAAAACGTAAATTCAATCACACCCGGGCATGACTCGGTGAGTCATTTGGTGAAAAATCGCCATCTCTAACAATGTCGGCCATGTCAAGCACTATGCGCGCACACGACTGCATGCACTCGTAAAAGAGCGCCATTTCGCTCTCGTAGATGGTTTGCGCGTTTCCAACCTGGGCTCGCTTTGAATCGTTAGGGTCAGGAACTCAGTCCGACCCAACCATCTCTTCGATCACTCACCGCGATCAAGATTACTTTTGTTCGAACTCCCTCTGCGAACAGGGAGCGGGATGCCCAATCATTACGTCGGTGATTTACTTTCCACCATCGGGATTTCCGGGCTCTCCCGCGTGCGAACCGAGCTTTTGCATCTGGCCGTAGTCCAAGCCCTGGCGCCACATCCAGTACAGATGCACTGCCAGCTTGCGCGCCATCGCTACTTTCGCGATCTTGCGTCCACGCCGCATGGCGAGGTGGAAGAACTTACTGCCACCACTCCGCTTGGCTGCGCACCGTGACCTGCGCCGCTTCCACTAACAGAAAGCGAAGCAGCACGTTGCCTTGCTTGCTGATGTGACCCAGTCTCCGCCGGTCCCCGCTGGATTTCTCCTCGGGAACCAGTCCCACATAGCTGGAAACCTGCTTTCCGAAGAGAAAGCGTTCGGGAGTTCCGATCACCAACTCGTAGGCCAGTGCCGTCAGCGGACCACTCCGGGATGCGTCATCAGCCGCCGCGTCACCGGACGCTTCTCCACTTCCGCTTCTAACGCACGAGTGAGTTCCTGGATCTTCGGCGTCAGTTGATCGAGTAAGTCGAGCAGATCCTGCCGCCGTCGGCTGGCCCAAGGCGCCAGGACGATCGATTCCAGTTCCTTGCGACCTGCCGGCCGCCACAACGCCTTCTTGCGCCGCAGGCCTTCGTTCAGTGGGACGACATGCAGTTGATTCATTACCCGCGTGCGCATCTGCACCAGTCGATGCCGATGCCACAACAGTTGCCGCAGATCGCGATTCTCTGCGTCGGGTACCCAGATCCGCGGAAAGCGGTCTTCCATCATCAGTCGCAGCAACAGCTGTGCGTCTTGCCGATCGGTCTTCTGCTTGCGCACCCGTTGGTGCGGATCTCGGCTGCGTCCCCGATCCACAACTCAAACCCCAGTTCGTGGAGCAAACGCTCGAACCAGCGCGAGTGCCCGCTGGACTCCATCCCCACGCGTACTGGCACGTTTTGTTCTTTGAGCTTGCCGTAGAACTGTTCCGCTTCCTCGCGATGAACCAGGCGCCGCTCGCCAAGTTCACCGGTTTCAGTATCTACAAAAGCAATTTGTTGGAAGCCCGGATGATAGTCGCAACCTATAATCAGCATGTTCGGCTCCTTTCCTCCGAGCCCTTTGGTTGGTTTGCGCCTCCAAAGTCTACTCGGGCCTGGGAGCCGACATTGTTTATGGAATCATTACACTCACCACCCAAGCTCGCCGAAGGACCTAATCCAGTCGCGATGCGTTGTACACTCCATCATGCCCTCATCGCCTTCGCGAGTCTCCGGCACAAAACATCTCGTCGACGCCCACGACCGTCCTCCCGCCCACTATCTCGTTGCCCACATCGACGGCGGCGCGCGCGGCAACCCTGGTCCTGCCGGATATGGCGTCGTACTGGAGGACGAATCCGGACGCAAGGTCGCCACCTTGAGCGAGTATCTCGGGCACCAGACCAACAACTTTGCCGAGTATCAGGGCCTGATCGGGGCGCTCGAGTATGCCATCGAGCACGGACCTAAAGCGCTGAAAGTGGTGAGCGATTCCGAGCTGCTGGTGCGACAGATCAAAGGGATTTACAAAGTGAAGAATGCCACGCTCAAGGATCTGCACGCGCGGGCAAAAGAATTGATCGGGCAGCTCGAGTGGTTCTCCATTAGCCACGCCTTGCGCGAACACAACCGGGAGGCCGACCGGCTGGCTAACGAAGCTATGGACAAAGGCATGGCGCGGGGGAAGAAGTAGCGAGAACTTCCGGCCGCTACAGTAGCTCGCGGCGGCGGGGGCGGGACGCCCCCGCGACAGCCGGCGGGACGCCGGCGCTACGGTTACTCCGGCGCTACGGTTACTCCGCTGATGAGGTGTGGTCGTGGATGATTTTCCAGCCGCTGGGAAACTTGCGGAATACTAGCGTGAACAATCCGTGCGGGGTTTTGCGGTCGGGCATGGTCAATCCCCATGCGCCGCGCACAAAGGCGGCATCCGGACCTAGCATCTCAATCCTTAAGCTGGAAAACACCAACTTTCCCATTTCGTGCCCCGGGCTGGCATACGTCGCGCGATAACGATCGAGCGCAGCCTGCCATCCGTCGTGTTCTTTGGCGCCGGAGAAAAAAGTCAGTTCGGGAGAGTTCCAGTATCCTGTCATGAAGGCATCGAGGTCGCCGCGATTCCACGCTGCTTGCTGCGTATGCAGGACGTCTTCGATGGTCTTGCGAGCATCGGCGCCGGCGGAAGATATGTGCGCAGAAAAACTCACGCTGAGCATGGAAAGGAAAATAAAAGAAAGGATGGTGGCGAGACGGTTGCGCATCGAGGCCTCCGTGAGCGCAATAGTGTCGCACGGCAGAACTTGTTAACGGAAGAAGTTTGGCGTGAACACGGCCTTGTCTATGATCTATGCCCGGCCTTTCTTGGCCGCGACCGCGGCCTGCTTGCCGGCCACTTCCCAGGGACGCTTCGGGCGATCCAGGGCCGGTTTGTCGCGATCTTCGATGCGGTCGTACTGGTAGGCCTCGCTCACCGTGCCGAGCGATTCGTTGTAGAGGCTGGGCAGACCTAGCGCTACCTTCAATTCTTCTGAAAAGGAGTGCAACGCTTTCAGGTGCTCTGCCGTGGCCGCCACTTCCGCCTTTGAGGTCTTGAGGAACTGCTGGTATCCGCGGTTGACGAGCTTCGAGATCTCGCTGCCAATCAGGTATCCCGGGTAGGCGAAAATCTTCACGCCGCCGTCGGGAGTCTTCTGGATCGCGGCCGCGACATTGTACTTGCGCAGAAAGACACGTCCATTCGTGCTGGGCGCCTCTTGAATATCGAAGCCGTGTTCGCGCAACCACTCGAGAGCTTCGTCATAAGTCCGTGTATCAATAGTTTTCGGCATTGCTTTCGATTTGAACCTTTCTTCGTCTTGTTAGATGCAGGCTCGGGCAAAGGGTAACTTTGCATCTACTGCATCGCCGGGGATCATTTATCATCTAAGACAAAGTACTACATATCGTGTTTCGACTCCTGTAGCACATTACGATAGTCATAGCGATTCAGTTCAGATATGACACAAAGCTCCACCAAGACGGCGCAAATGGTGCCTTCGAATGGATCCGAACATCCCGCGCTGGGAGTGAATCCGGGCAGCCTGAGTCACGGCAAGCCGGGTCAGAGCGATCTGGGGCACAGCCTGCTGGACAGCATTGGGAACACGCCACTGCTTCGTCTTGATCAGGTGACTGCAGAGTTGCCGGGCGTAACACTTCTGGGCAAGGCGGAATGGTACAACCCTGGCGGCTCGGTGAAAGACCGTGCCGCGGGAAATATCGTGCGCGAAGCCCGACGCAGCGGGCAGTTGCGCTCCGGCAAGATTCTGCTGGATGCCACCAGCGGCAACACCGGGATTGCATATGCCATGCTGGGAGCCGCGGAGGGATTTCCGGTGACGCTGTGCATGCCGGAAAATGTTTCGCGCGAGCGCAAGCAGATTCTGCACGGATACGGCGCCAACATTCTTTATACCGACCCGGGTGAGGGCTCGGACGGCGCGATCCGGCTGGCGCGGGAACTGGCGGCGAAGCATGCGGATAAATATTTTTACGCCGACCAGTATTCGAACGACGCCAACTGGCAGGCCCACTATCACGGTACGGCCAACGAAATCTGGCAGCAGACTCAGGGACGCATCAGCCACTTTGTCTCCATGCTCGGTACCAGCGGAACGTTCGTGGGCACCACGCGCCGGTTGAAAGAACTGAACCCGAAAATCTGCTGCATTTCGCTGCAGCCCGATTCTGCGTTTCACGGCATCGAAGGGGCCAAGCACATGGCCAGCGCCATCGTGCCGAAGATTTATGATTCGCGGCTGGCAGATAGGAATCTGGAGATCGCCACCGAAGATGCCTACGCCATGGCGCGGCGCCTGTCGCGTGGGGCCGGACTGCTGGTGGGGATTTCCGCCGCCGCCGCTGTTGCCGGCAGCCTGAGGGTTGCTCAGGGGCTTTCGCCGTCAGGGGAACAGGCCGTGATCGTCGCTATCCTGGCGGACTCCGGCGACAAATATCTGAGCGAGAGATTCTGGACGGAAGGGTGAGGGAACTCAAAGTCAGAAGTAAGAAGTGAGAATGCAGAAGTAAAACCGCGAGGCTTCGTAGCTTCTGCATTCTTACTTCTCACTTCTGCATTCTCTATCGATGCTGAAGGTTGCACGCGCAGACTACGAATCTCTTCGGCGCCACGGCGAGGAGACCTATCCGCACGAATGCTGCGGGGTGTTGCTGGGCCGCATGGACGATGATGGGGCTCGCACGGTTACGTCGACCGCGCGCTGCGGCAACACGCGCACCGACTCGGCGCACAACCGCTACAATATCGACCCGCGCGAACTGGTGAGGATCCAACGCGAAGGGCGCGCGCGTGGCGAGGACATCATTGGGTTCTACCATTCTCATCCTGACCATCCTGCCCGCTGGTCGCCGACTGATCTGGCTGAAGCGCACTGGATCGGATGCTCCTACGTCATCACCAGCGTCGAAAAGGGCAAGGCTGCCGTCACCAATTCCTTCGAACTGACGGGCTCGGACGAACCTGACAAGCACTTTGTCGATGAAACCATTGAAATCGGCTAGAGGCGTGGCCGGCGAGATATTTGTGGCGAGAGTGATTTGCCCTCCGGGGCTAAACAGAGTGCTGAAAAACTAATCCGAAAGCGAACCGCAGGCGCTGAAGCGCGGCTGGTTTTAAAGAACTTAACGGCACGACTGAAGTCGTGCCCTTCCCAAAGCCTGCCTGGAACGGAATTTTTCAGCAGGCTGTGAAGCCCGTATTTCCTAGGCCTAACGGCACGACTGAAGAGGCTGCGGAAAAACTTGTTCCTGAGGCGAGAAGGGCGACCACCAGGGCTGAAGCCCGACCGATTCTAAACGGCTTAACGCGGCCCTGAAGGGCCGCTCTTCCACGGTTCTGCGTGCATCGGTGAGTTATTCCGCAGCCTCTGAAGCCATGCCCTTCCCAAAACCATTTATAAGACAAGTATCTCTGTTGACATCCTAAGTTCCACTTCGCATCAAAGGTAGGGAAAGTATGCTGCGATCAGCTCCGGCGAAACTCGCTACTAGCCATGGCCGAAGTGGGTTTGGTACGCTTCGCGCAAGTGGCCTTGGACGTGACCGCCGCCACTGTGCCGCGTTATCGCACGGCGTTTAGCAAACACCAGTTCACGCAGCCACAGTTGTTGGCCATCTTGTGCCTCATGCGCTACGAGGACTGGACCTACCGGGAAGCCGAAGTGCGACTGGCCGAACACTCCGAACTGCGCCGCGCTCTCCGACTTCACTCCGTTCCTGATTACACGACTCTCTACCGCTTTCTGCGCAGACTGGATGAGGTTGCGATCGCTCGATCCTTGAACGAAGTGGTCCGTCGCATGAAGCTGCCCGGTCCCCAACGTCGTGCCCCAGTGGCCATCGACGCCACCGGGCTGGCGCAAGGCGCGGTCAGCACCTTCTTCGTACGCCGCATGTATCACCACACCCAACAACCGCTGCCTTGGCGGCATTGGTTGAAGTGGCTGGCCGTCGTCGACCTGAAGCGGCAACTCATCTTGGCACAGTCGGCGCGTCAGGCCCCGTGGAATGACTGTGCTCATCTCCCCGAACTCGTCGCGCAGGCCCATGCCCACACTCCCGTGGGCTGTGTGTTGGCCGATGCCGAATTCGATTCCGAGCGCAATCACACCTTTGTCCGCCAGCAGCTTCACGCCTTGAGCGTCATCCCCGCCAAACGTGGGAAGAAAACCTGGCGCATTCACGGCGTCCGCGCCGAGATGCGAAACCATTTTCCTCGTCAGAAATATTGCCGTCGTGCCCTGATTGAAACTGTCTTCTCCGTTGCCAAACGCAAACTCTCCTGCCGCGCTCCCGGCCGATGCTTGCTCACGCAACGTCGCCAAGCCTTGTTGCTCGGCCTCACGTACAATCTTTATCGTTTGTAGCACGTAACTCAGCACCTCAGGATGTCAACAGAGCCAGACCAGTTCTGATCTGAAACTACAGTGGGTTCACACGGGTGGATGGACTTCGTCTGCTCTAGGGCTACAATATCCGCGTGCCTGAAGAGGATCCCCAACACGAGCACTCCCATAGGCACCACCGCCACGCGATCTACGCGACCGAGACTACGGGGCTGCTGCTGATCGCGTTTCTGCTGTTGATTCTGACTGTCCTTCGCTACTGGCACGACATGCACTGGAGCCTGCGCTGACTGTGCATGCCGCATCCGCCCGTCCGGAGCCATTGCTGGCGGTTATTGTCGGGCCGACGGGGAGCGGGAAGACAGCCCTGTCTCTGGCGCTTGCGGAGCGCTTCTCCGGCGAAATCGTGAACTGCGATTCGGTGGCGATGTACCGCGAATTTGAAATTGGCACAGCCAAGCCTAGCGCAACGGAACGGGCGCGGGCGCCGCATCATCTGTTTGACTTTGTCGAGCCGACGGGATACGTGACGGCCGGTGAATACGGCCGCCGGGCGCGCCTCTTGCTGGAGGAAATCGACTCGCGGGGTCATCTGCCCATCGTGGTCGGCGGCACGGGGCTTTATTTGCGCGCTTTGCTGGACGGGCTTTTCGCCGGGCCTGAGCGTTCAGAACAACTGCGAGAACGGTTGCGCGAACGGGCGGGTGAACGAGGCTCGATCTACCTCCACCGAATTCTGAAGCGCTTCGATCCTGGCTCGGCAGAAAGAATCCACGCCAACGACGTGCCCAAGATGATCCGCGCTATCGAGGTTTGCCTGGCTTCCCGTCAGAAGATGACCGATCTGTGGCAGCGAGGCCGCGATCCACTGCGCGGTTTTCGCACCTTGCGGATCGGGCTCAATCCCGACCGCGCTGCGCTTTACGAGCGCATCAACCAGCGCGCGCAACGGATGTTCGACGGCGGGCTGATCGAAGAAACGCAAGGGCTGCTGCGGAAATACGGCGCAAGCGCGGGCCCGCTGGCTTCTTTGGGATACAAGCAGGCGGTGCAATTCCTGCGTGGGGAATTCACGCGTGATCAGGCACTGGAGGCCGCGCAGCAGGCGCATCGCAACTATGCCAAGCGGCAGATAACGTGGTTTCGGCGCGAGCCGGATGTGGAGTGGCTTCAGGGTTTTGGCGACGAGGAGGAAATTCAGCGGCAGGGTATTTCTTTGATTTCGGGACAGACCCGCTCAGCGCTCTGACATCGCATCGCACGTCAAAGTTACTTTGCCGATTACAGCGTTCTATCGAATGTCCGGCAGTGGGTCAGTTTGATGCTTAGTCCAGTGGAGATACGCGCGAGATCCTTCGCTCCGCCTGAAAAACGGCTGCGCTCAGGATGACGCCGAGGTTGAGCGGTTCAAACTGAACTGCCGAATGTCCAATATCTGCCATTTGTAACTACGGTCTGCTATCGTTTCCGCTATGCTTCGAATCCTCTCCGCTCTATTGCTCTTGCTGACCCTTGGTGCGTCTTCATTCGCCAAAGATAAATACCAGCGTCCTGGTCCTATTCGCCTCAGCCGCGATGGGGAGAAGTGGGCGGAGAAGACTCTGCAGAAACTCAGCCTGGAAGAAAAGGTAGGGCAGGTTTTCATGATCTGGTGCCGCGCCAGTTTTCTGAATGTCGAGAACCCAGAGTACCTGCAATGGCGCGAGGCTTTGGAGAAATATCACGTGGGATCGTTTGCCATGACGGTGCACGTGGATGGGCCGTTTCTGCAGCGCAGTGAACCTTATGAAGCGGCGGAGCTGGCGAACCGGTTGCAGCACGACTCCAAGCTGCCACTGCTGTTTGCGGCCGACTTTGAGCGTGGTGTCTCGATGCGACTTCAGGGGACTACTGGCTTTCCGCATGCCATGGCGTTTGGAGCCGTGGGGCGCGAGACGGATGCGGAGAATTTCGGGCGCATTACCGCAACGGAGGCGCGAGCGATCGGCATCCACTGGAATTTCTTTCCTGATGCTGACGTCAACTCCAATCCTCTGAATCCCATCATCAACACTCGCTCGTTTGGGGAAGATCCGAGGCAGGTGGGCGATCTGGTGGCGGCCTACATCAAGGGGGCGCATGAAGCAGGGATGCTGGTTACGGTGAAGCACTTTCCCGGGCACGGGGACACAGCGACCGACTCGCATCTCGGCGTGGCCAGCGTCAATGGAGACCGGGCGCGGCTCGACTCCGTCGAACTGCCGCCGTTTCGACAGGCTATCAAAGCGGGCGTCGATTCGGTGATGGTGGCGCACGTGACTGTGCCGGCGCTGGACTCGGATCCGAATCACGTAGCCACCATTTCTCCAGCGATCGTGTCGGATCTGCTGGAGAAACAGTTGGGATTCAAAGGGCTGGTCATCACCGACGCGCTTGACATGGCTGCGCTGACACATCTTTTTGCTAACGACATTGGGCGGGCGGCGGTTGAGGCGTTCAAGGCGGGCAACGATATGTTGCTGATTCCCGCGGATTTGCCTGCTTCTTATAGGGCCATGGTCGCCGCCGTGCGGGCGGGGGAAATTTCCCGGCAGAGGCTTGACCGGTCGGTGCTCAAAATTCTGAAAACAAAGGCGTCGCTCGGACTGCAAGACGCCCGCATGGTGGACATCGATGGCCTGGCCACGGCGGTGGGGAAGCCCGAGGATCTGGCTTACGGACAACAGGTTGCCGATGCTGCCGTCACCCTGGTTCGCGACAACGGCAAGGTTTTGCCACTGAAACATGGGGGAACTGTTCGGGCGGCACTTCCGTATATGACACAGGAGGAGACGCACAGCCAGGTTGTGGCGGTGCTGTTCTCTGATGATATGCGCACCGACTCTGGACGCGCCTTTGGCCGCGAGTTTCGCGCCCGCATTCCTGACGCGAATGTGATCTATGTGGATTCGCGCGTGGCGGGCGGCATGAGCGCCGAGGTTCTGAAGGCCGTGGATGAGGCCCAGACCGTGGTGGCTGCGGTTTACGTGATCCCGGTGGCGGGCAAGATCGGGAATACGGTCGCGATGGGGGATGCGACTGGCACGTTGCTCGAGCAGGTGCTCGATCATGCGGCGGGAAAGACGGCGGTGGTGGCCATGGGAAATCCGTATCTGGCCAGCGACTTCCCGAAGATTGAGAATTACATGTGTACGTTTTCCAACGCGACGGTTTCGGAAGTGAGCGCGGTTAAGGCGTTGTTTGGCGAGATTGCCATTAGTGGGCATCTTCCGGTGACGATTCCCAACGTTGCCCAGCGAGGCGCTGGGCTGGAGCGTCCGGTACAGGTTGCGAGGGGAGGGTCCCATCATTCACAGCATTGAGGTTCGCGCTGCTCGGATTTGTGGTCTGGTTGTGGCCGTGCTGGCAGGGTTTCTGCTGCCGGCCTGCAGTGTCAATGTGAAGAAAGAGGCTGACGGGCGGGAAAAGCAAGTCGACATCCATACGCTGGTCGGCGGCATCCACGTGAGCAAGCAGGCGGACGTCGCCGATGTTGGTCTGGCGGTTTATCCGAATGCCCGGCCTAAGTCGGAACACGGCAGCGACGACGATAGAAGCGCCAACGTCAATATCTCCGGCTTCGGCTACGGGATCAAAGTTGTCGCGCTGCAATATGAGTCCGATGATTCCCCCGCGCAGCTTGTCGCCTTCTACAAAGATCAGTTGAAGAAGTATGGCAGCGTGCTGGAGTGCCGTACCTCGAAACATATGGATCTCGACATGAGGGTCTCCAAGTCGGGCCGTGAGCCGCACGAGCTCAACTGTACCAGCGCGAGTGGGAACAACATCGAACTCAAAGTGGGGACTAAGGAGAACCAGCATATCGTCGAGGTTCAGCCCGAAGGCAAAGGCTCAAGCTTTTCACTGGTGTATGTGCGGACGCACGGCAAGGACGCGGACATCTAGGGATGGAATTCGTCGCGCATTGACAAGAGCACGCCCGCGCGTTACACGAGGAGGAAACATGTTTCGGTTTCTGATACCGGCCCGGCAAGTCCGCTCTTGCACGACTGGCACTTCTTTTACTGTGCTGGCACTGGCATTGGCCGTGGTCTTCGGTTTTCCCGCGGTCGCGCAGGAATCGGGCGCTCAGCACGACAAGAAGCTTGACATCCAAAGTCCGGTAGGGGACTTGCATGTGGGCAATGACGCGGATGCGGCGGAAAATCGGATTGCCCCTATACCCCGGCGCCCGTCTTCATCATGATCATGACAACGACAAGGACGGCGACAGCGGCAATTTCGCGATTCTCACCGAAGCGTTCGGCATGAAGCTGGTGGTGGCCAAGTACGACTCCGACGACGCTCCCGGAAAAGTCGTTGATTACTACCGCGATCGGCTGAAGAAGTACGGCAAGGTCCTCGAATGTCACACCCACGAACATGGCGGCGATGTCTCCGCGGACTCGGACGACGATAAGAATCACGGCTCCAAAGAACTCAAGTGTGAAGGCGACAACACGGGGCCGGTCACGGAATTGAAAGTTGGAACCGAAGACAACCAGCACCTGGTCGCCGTCGAACCGCGCGACAAAGGAGCGGGAGCCAGGTTCGCGCTGGTCTACCTCCACTTGCGCGGCAAGCAAGGCGAGATTTAGCGCGGCCTGCCGGGCAGCAGTCATCACACACAGGCAGGGATCGAGCGTCGCGTGGCTTTCCTTGCGCAGGCCGCTTGCCGTGCGGTACTTTCAGAGCCAGCCCTTTCTCCTGATGGAACATTCCTGTCATAAGTGCGGACACCCGGTGGAAGACGGTATCGCGTTTTGCGCGCAGTGCGGCGCTCCACAAATTCGGGTGGCGGTGGCGGAACCTGAACCTGGCTCGAGTGTTCCTGGAGGAGTTTTGCCCGGGACAACCGCGTCAAGCGCTGATGCGGTGGTGGATCGGACCGGGCCGTCGCAGGTTATTTCTTGGGCTCACGGGCTGCCGGCCGCGGCTTTGGCAGGCATGATCGCCGGCGTCGGCATGATGTTTATCGGACTGTTCGGATTGTGGATGCTGGCCGCGGGGTTCTTGTCAGTCTTGTTTTATCGCCGGCGCACGCGGGGCGGCCTGCTTTTTCCGCGAGCAGGGGCGCGTCTCGGCGCAGTCGGAGGACTCGTGGGCTTCGCGATATTTGCGCTGGTCACGGTGCCGACGGGATTGTTCCGCACCATGATGTTGGAAATGATCCGAAGGTATGCTTCCCAGCGCTCCGATCCTCAGTTGCAAGCTCTCACCGAACGCTGGCTGGAGATGTTGAAGACGCCTGAAGGTGTGGCCGCGTTTCTACTTGGCCTCTTCGTTTTTCTGGTCTTCGCCTCGGCGGTCGGCGGAGCCTTGGGGGGCGCGTTTCTCAACCGGCGCGGTCGGCGTCAGGGCCCGTTCTCCTCCTAATAATTCAGCAGAGCTTGGGGTGGACGATTCCTGCCAGTCCGATCAGGCCGGATCTCACTCACAGAAGGCTGCTGGGCGGCGCAGTTCGCAGGGATAACTTATCCGGTGCGGCGGTTAGAAAGCAGAGTCAGGATCTCGCGCAGGCCTTGGCGAATATGCTGTAACTCAGCGGCTGAGCGCGCGGGAAACGGAATCGTTGCCTGGGTCTTGTCGGACTTGATTTCGGACCGCAGTTGTTGGCGCGCGCCGGAGATGGTGAATCCCTGCTCATAAAGTAGTTGCTTGATTCGCAGGACGCTCTCAACGTCGCGCTTGCGGTACATGCGCTGACCTGTGCTGCTTTTGACGGGTTTCAGTTGCGGAAATTCGCTTTCCCAGAAACGCAGCACGTAGGCGGGTAGACGGCACAGAGTAGCGACCTCGCCGATGCGGAAGTAGAGCTTGTCGGGAATGTAGATTTCCCCGGTCTTGTTCTTGCCCGTGCTCGTTTTCCTGGCGGCCATTGGTGGACCACTGTGGCGTGGCTGGCCTATTGTGCCACAGGTGTGGCGTGAGTCTGGAGATTTTATCGAGCGGGGGTGAACCTTTAGCAGTCAGCACTCAGCATTCAGCATTCAGAACCGGGCGGCACTTCGCGCGAAATCAGGTTTGCTAATTGCTGACTGCTCAAAGGAAAAGCCTCCCGAGAGGTGCTTCTCTTGAGAGGCCAGTGAAATTCGTGGTTGTGCGAGGTCACGTCTCGCTGACGGTTAGTGTTTCTTTTTCTTCTTGGCTTTCTTCTTTGTTGCCATGAAGGTTCCTCCGTGAACTATTTCCCTTGAACGGTTGCGAACGGGGCCCATTTTGTAATTAGAGATTACCAACCCAACTCGTAGTGTGGGCAGCTCTCTTAGCCCAAGATATTGCGGCAGGATTTTAAAAGTGTCAACAGAATTCTGCAGAAGGATTGATCGCGAATCATCATCGTTGTCGTTCGTCCTACAGAAGTCATCCTCCGATCGCTAACGACCGGACGCACGAGCAACAGTTGGTAGTACACTGCGCTCGATGCCGCGCGATCCGGTCGAACTGGAAATCTTCAAGAACCTTTATCACTCAATTGCGGAGGAGATGGGGGCGGCGCTGCGCCGGACTGCATTTTCACCGAATATCAAGGAGCGGCGCGATTATTCCTGCGCGGTTTTTGATGGTGACGGCGAGGTCATCGCGATGGGCGATCACATGCCGGTGCATCTGGGATCGATGCCGATGTCGGTGCGGGCGGCAATTGCGGCTTGCGAGATGGGGCCAGGCGATCTGGTCATGCTGAACGATCCGTTTCGTGGAGGAACGCATCTGCCCGATATCACGCTGGTCGCGCCGGTGTATGTGCCGGCGCGGGCGAGGAGAGGCCGCTCGGGCAAAGTGCGCGGGCGAGGGCTGCCCGCGCCACAGTTCGCCTGATTTTTATGTGGCTTCGCGGGCGCACCACGCCGACGTGGGTGGGGCGTATCCGGGGTCGATGGGGTTGTGCCGTGAGATCTACCAGGAGGGGGTGCGCATCCCTCCGGTAAGACTAATGCGGGCGGGCATGATGGATCGCGACGTGCTGGCGCTGCTGCTCAACAATGTGCGGACTCCAGAAGAACGCGAAGGCGACCTGGGCGCGCAGGTTGCAGCTTGCCATACCGGGGCGCAGCGGCTGCGGGAGATTTGTGAGCGGTACGGAGTCGAGAGAGCGAAGCGCGCGTGCGCGGAGTTGCTCGACTACTCCGAAGAGCTGATGCGGGCGTTTGTGGAATGCGTGCCGCGCGGGATATATCAGGCGGAGGACTTTCTGGACAACGATGGGATCAGCGATAAGGAGGTAAGGATCGCGGTAGAGGTTACGTTTCAGCGATCGTCGCTCGGGAAACGATGGCGGGATACCCCGTTCGGCAAGCTCAGGGAAGGCCCTTCGGCAAGCTCAGGGCAGGCTGTCGCGACATCCGGCGGGGACGCCTTTAGCTTGCGCGGGCGAGGGCGCCCGCGCCACATGGTTACGGTTGATTTTACTGGTAGCGATGCGCAGGTGGAGGGCAGCGTTAACGCGGTTGAGGCGATCACATACTCTGCTTGCTTCTATGTTTTTCGCTGCTTGCTGGCGGAGGACGTGCCGGCGGCAGCGGGGTTGATGCGGCCGATCCAGGTGATCGCACCCGAAGGGACGATCGTGAATGCGCGGCCTCCCGCAGCCGTTGCCGGAGGGAATGTTGAGACCTCGCAGCGAATCGTCGACGTGGTGTTGCGGGCGCTGGCGCAGGCGATTCCGGATCGCATTCCGGCGGCGGCCTCGGGCACGATGAACAATCTGACCATTGGAGGGATGCATTTCACGAAAGATGGCCCGCGCACAGGCGAGCCGTTCGCTTATTACGAAACCGTGGCGGGCGGGATGGGGGCACGTCCGGGGAAGGTAGGCGTTTCCGGCGTGCACACGCACATGACGAATTCGCTGAACACTCCGGTGGAAGCGCTGGAGTATGCGTATCCGCTTGCGCGTGCGGCGGTATTCGCTGCGTCCGGAGAGCGGCGGGGGCGGGCAGTTTCGGGGCGGGGACGGGATCGTTCGCGAGATTGAAGTTCTCACTGATTGCGAGGTAACTCTGCTGGCGGACCGGCGGTCGCACGGGCCCTGGGGATTAGCCGGAGGGAAGGACGGCGCGCCGGGAAAGGCTTTTATCACACGCAACGACGGCTCGGTTGAGGAGATGCCCGGAAAATTCAGCACGCGTTTGCGCAAAGGCGAGCGGGTCACGATTGAGACGCCGGGGGGCGGCGGCTGGGGACCCGTTGCAGATCATGATTGCTGATTGTTGAATATCACATTGATCCGTATTCTGGGGGATCGTATGCCTTTTGAAGTGAGCAAGCATTACCTGGAAGAAGCTCGGCGGCAATTCCGCGGCCACAAGCGCATGGGCGAAGCCGCCATGGCGCAACTGCAGGACGCGGATTTTTTTGTCACGCTCGATCCGGAATCGAACTCGGTGGCAGTCCTGGTCAAACATCTCGCCGGGAACATGCGCTCACGTTTCACCGACTTCCTCACCACCGACGGCGAAAAGCCCGATCGCTTTCGCGATCAGGAATTTGAAGTGACCCCGGCGACCACGCGCGCCGACGTAATGCGATGGTGGGAAGAAGGCTGGGCTCGCGTATTGGGCGCGATCGAGTCGCTCAAGCCTGAGGATGTCATGCGGACAGTGACGATTCGTGGCGAGCCGCACACCGTGCTGCAGGCGGTCAACCGGCAGATCGCCCACTACGCGCAGCACGTCGGCCAGATCGTGTTTCTGGCGAAACATCTGCGGTCGAGCGAGTGGAAGACTCTGAGCATTCCGCGGGGGAAGTCGGAGGAGTTCAAGCAGCACAAGCCCATGGCGCAGAAGTACGACAGAGGCTTGCCGCGCGAGAAGCAGCCCTGAGGACTTCCTGTCTAGGAGGTTGCGGAAAAAGTCATCTCTGAGCGAGGAACGCACCCTCAGCGGCTAAACAGCTTGCGGCAAAACTCGTTCCTGCGGCGAGAAGGGCGACCACCAGGGCTGAAGCCCGACCGATTCTAAACGGCTTACGCGGCCCTGAAGGGCCGCTCTTCCACGGTTCTGCCAGCATCGGTGAGTTTTCCGGAAGCTGTAAAGCCGTATTCATAACAGTGTACTTACCGCAGCGGTGAACCGCTGCGCCACCAAATCATGTGCAACACCGACTTTTTCCGCAGCCTGCTAGAGATGCGGTCCGAAGCAGTGGTGAGTCTGGTAGTGCATGGAATCGGTGGCGCATTGCCGGGCTTTGCCCGGCCGGACAGCCGAGGGCGGCTGTCCCCACGTGTCCAGTGTTAAAATCATGTGTTTTGTGTTTGTTCGGGAATTCATAAGGTATTCGTCATGCCATCCACCATGCTGGCGGTCGTCAAGCCGGAAGCTGCGCCGGGCGCGGAAATTCGCGAGGTCAAGATTCCCGCATTCGGCCTTAGAGATGTTTTGGTCAAGGTAAAGGTCGCCTCCATCTGTGGAACTGATCTGCATATTTACAACTGGGACCGCTGGGCGCAGAACCGCATTCATCCGCCGCTCATTCCCGGGCACGAGTTCTGCGGCGAAGTGGCGGCGTTCGGCGATGAAGTCACCAGCGTTAAGGAAGGCGACTTCGTTTCCGCAGAGATGCATGTGGCTTGCGGGAAGTGCCTGCAGTGCCGGACCGGCGAGGCGCACATCTGCCAGAACGTGAAGATTATTGGCGTGGATGCCGATGGCGCGTTCGCTGAGTACGTGGTGATTCCCGAGTCGAACATCTGGAAGCTCGATCCGGCGATTCCGCAGGAGTATGCGTCGATTCTCGATCCGCTGGGAAATGCCGTGCATACGGTGCTGGCGGGTGACATCGCGGCCAAGAGCGTGGCCATTACAGGCTGCGGCCCGATCGGATTGTTTTCGATTGCGGTGGCGAGGGCGTGCGGCGCGACTTCGGTATTTGCGATCGAGGTGAACGAGCATCGTGCCGGCATCGCACGTGCGATGAAGGCCGATTATGTGCTCAATCCCGCGAAAGACAATGTGCGCGCCATGGTTGCGGAGAAAACCGGCGGGCTCGGCGTCGACGTAGTGCTCGAAATGGCTGGGCATCCCAACTCGATTCGCACTGCGTTCGACATTGTGCGTCGTGGCGGGAGAATTTCACTTCTGGGCTTGACCTCGAAGCCTATTTCGCTGAATTTTTCCGAAGACATTATTTTCAAAGGCATAACCGTGCAAGGCATCAACGGACGCCGCATGTACCAGACCTGGTACCAGATGACGGCGCTGCTCAAAAGCGGGAAACTGGATTTGCATCCAGTGATCACCGACCGTATTGCGATGAAGGACTTCTCGAAGGCCATGGAGCGGCTGAAGACCGGAGAGGCCAGCAAGATTCTGGTGTATCCCAACGGCGTGCGGTGAGCGTGGGTTGCGCGGGCTCTTCTGCCCACCCACCTCGTTGCGGCGCGGATTCATGCGGCCGTCACTACGGTTCGAGTCGATCAGGGCGAACGACAGGCAGATCAACGATGCTCGACGCATATGTTCGCTGCACCTGCATAAAGGACGGCCGGGCCAAGCCTCATCCGTATCCGAAGAGGCTTACTTTCGATGAGGCCGGGTCGCCAGAGCTGACGGGCGATCCTTCAGAGGACGAGTGGGAGGCCCACGACCGCTGGTTTGCGGAGTCATGCGAGCACGGCGGATATTTACTGTCATTGCCGCTGGGAAACATTTCGCGCATCTCACATCTGCGAACCTTTCTACGAGGCCTGCAGGGAAAGCCCGGACCGCGGTTTCCGATCCTACTGGAAAAGGTTATTTATAACGGCACGCACACCGGGGATTGGCTTCCTCGGGACGAATCGCCAGCGCTGCTGAAGGAAGTTGAAACCGTGCTGCACTCGCGGGACATCCTGGCTAGTTCGGAGACGGAATTCTTCGAGAATTTGAAGCAGCTGTGTGAGGCGAGCATTGAGACGGGGAATCCGATATTGTTCTGAACGGACTTTGCCACGGATTTTCGCGGATCAACGCGGATACGGCTGCGATCGGGCTTGCGTTGCCGACCCATGTCGCACTGGTATTAGACTCATACATGGGGTCCGATCTGTGTGAATCCGTGTTTATCCGTGGCGAGGTTTTTCCATGACCACCGCAACCCGCACCAATCCGCTTAGTTATCTCACCGACCAGCTTGACGAGCTCAAGAACAAGGGGACGCACTTCAAGCTGCGGGTGCTGGAGGACGAGCAGGCGCCCGTCTGTACCTTCGATGGCAAGAAGGTGATCAACCTGGCGTCGAACAATTATCTGGGACTGACGACGCATCCCAAACTGCGCGAGGCGGCGCTGGAGGCGACGCGGAGGTTGGGTGTGGGATCGGGCGCGGTGCGCACCATTGCGGGGACGATGAAGATCCACATGGAACTGGAGGAAAAGATTGCGCGCTTCAAGAATGTGGAGGCGTGCGTGGTGTTCCAGTCGGGCTTCGCGGCCAATGCGGGGACGGTATCGGCGGTGCTGGGCAAGGACGATTTCATTATTTCGGATGCGCTGAACCACGCGTCGATTATCGATGGGGCGCGGTTGTCGAAGGCAAAAATTCTGGTCTTTCGCCACAAAGACATGGCGCACGCGGAAGAGCAGCTGGCGAGCGTGAAAAGCGAGCCGGGCAAGAAGCTGCTGATCACCGACGGCGTGTTTTCGATGGATGGTGACATCGGGCCGCTGCCTGCGTTGTGCGATCTGGCGGAGAAATACGGCGCCATCATGATGGTCGACGATGCCCATGCATCGGGCGTGCTCGGCCGCAACGGGCGCGGCACGATCGATCATTTCAAAATGCACGGGCGCGTGGATATTCAGGTGGGGACGTTGTCGAAAGCGATTGGCGCGCTCGGTGGATACGTGTGTGGCACGCGAGACCTGATCGATTTTCTGTATCACCGGGCGCGGCCGTTCTTGTTTTCAACGTCGCATCCGCCGTCGGTGGCGGCGACTTGCATTGCGGCTTTCGACGTTCTGGAAAATGAACCCGAGCGCATGGAAAAACTCTGGGAGAACACGCGCTTCTGGAAAAAAGAGCTGGGCTTGCTGGGCTTCGATATCGGTGGTCGCAACACGCCGGCCAGTGAAACTCCCATCACGCCGATCATCATCGGCGACGGCAAGCTCACCATGGACTTCTCGCGCGAGCTGTTCAAAGAAGGAGTGCTCGGCACCGGCATCGCGTTCCCCACGGTGCCGGAGGGCAAGGCTCGCATCCGCACGATTATGACGGCGACGCACACGAAGGAAGAGTTGGAGCAGGCGCTGGAGGTGCTTGGGCGGGTGGGGAAGAGGATGGGGATTGTGGGGAAGTGACGTGTCAACTTCTGCTTATTGCGTCTTTGTTGACCTGTTCTAGCGGTTTGCGCTGCCGTTTGTGACCTGAATTGCCTTGTAACGCAAAGTCGCTGTTTGCGGTCTGAGTGTCGTCCCTAACGGGACTTGGTTCTGTCGTTGCCTGCTTTCCCCGCACTTACGTGCGGGGCTAATGAATGTCGTCGCTTCGCGACTGGTTGTCTGCTCGTCGCCTTCGCGACTACTTGTCTGCTTGTACCGGTTTTGCTTACGGTCGACTGTTCCTGTTTGAGGAATTCCACAACGTATTTGTGATGTGCAACACAGAAGCCCGCGTTTCCTGATCTCTAATATTCAGGAGTACGGCACCCTCGTCGTTGATATAGAAGAGTCCCCGAAGGGGACGGAATTCATTAGCCCCGCACGTAAGTGCGGGGTCGGCGGGTCTTTAGGAGCGGAGTCCCTTCAGGGACGGCACTTGTATGTCTCACACCCATGCCGCAAATTTCGTGCATTGCGTCTTCAGCACGAAGGAGCGCCGTGATCTAATTCCACCTGAACTACAAGAGCGGCTCTACGCTTATTTGATTGGGATAGCTCAGAACCTTGGCCTCAAGATTCTGGCTGCTGGGGGAACTTCTAACCATGTTCATCTGCTCATCGGGTTGCCGCCCACGTCGACTTTGTCGGAGGCAATGCAGAAGTTGAAGGCGAATTCGTCGCGATGGATGGGAGAGAACGATGTGGAATTCGAATGGCAGAAGGGATATGGAGCGTTCAGTGTGAGCCCTTCATTGTTGCCCGCCGTGCAGGCTTATATTCGCAATCAGGCGGAGCATCATCGCAAGCGAACTTTCGAGGATGAATTTCGGGCTCTGTTAGACAAATCTGGCGTGGTTTATGATGCGGAACGTTTGTTCGCAGCCTGAGTGCCGTCCCTAACGGGACTCGGTTCTCTCTTTACACGCTTTCCCCGCACTTACGTGCGGGGCTAATGAATGGCGTCGCTCTCGCGACTCTGCTGCTTCGCTTCGCGACTCTGCCACTCGCTCTAGCCACTCTGCTGCTCGCTTCGCGACTCTGCTGCTCGCTTCGCGACTGCAGCTCGCTTCGTGGCTCTACCGGGCCGCTGGCTTATTGTGACTAAGAACTCAACTCGATCAATAAGTACTCTTGAACATTGGCCTTGCCACTTCTTCCGGGTTCGCGGACTGGGGGTGCTCTGCCTTCCAGCGCATTGCGGCGGTGATGCGGGTGCGGCCGCTGGGGTGATCGAAGAAGATGAACTCCTCAACCGGGCCGGGATCGAGTTTGCGATATTCTCCCAGCATCAGGTCTACGTTGGCCTCGCCATCGGGTTGTTGAGCGGCATTGAGGCCGTACATGTCCGCCTCGAACTCCATGGTGCGCGTGATCGTATTCGTAACCGGCGTGATCAGAAAAAAGTAGAGGGACAACACGATCACCGCCAGGGGCAGGACAGCGACATCTGTAATTCCTCGAACCTCCCACTTCTTGCCCCAGCGCGCGAGAGAATAATTGACACCCCAGTTCAGGAAGGCGAACCCGATCACTACCAGCGACGCCGATCATGACCAGCCCTTTGTATTCATGATTGAGAACGTAATGGCCCATCTCGTGTCCCATGGTGGTTTCGATTTCGGGCAGGGTGCAGCGTTTCAGCAGATTGTCGTTCAGCGAAATTCGCATCGTGCTGGCGAAGCCGCTGACGTTGGCGCTTACTCGATTCGACTGACGGGATTCGTCGAACTCGTAGACGTTGGTGGCAGGAATTCCGTTGGCGCGCGCCATGCTGAGGATTGGATCTTTGATTCGCGCATCCTCTAATTTCGTGTACTTATTGAACAACGGCGCGATGTACACCGGAGCGATCAGACTCACGAATGCGAGAAACACGATCATCAGAGCTGCGCCCCAGACCCACCAGTTCTTGCCCAGACGTCGCACAAGGCCCATCAGGGGCACGATTAGAATCGCTCCCAGGACCAGGCCAACTGCCAGCATCACGATCTGATCGCGCATCCATGGACCGAAGGTCTGATTCAGCAGTCCATACTTGTGCTCGCGGAAGTAGCCTTCGTACACCGTCAGCGGGAAGGTGAGCACCGAGGCAACAATAAAGAACTGAATCCAATAGAGGGCCGTCTGGAGAGGCCGGAAGCGAGTGATGCGCTCGGCCAGGTTGCGCATGCGCGCTGACCACCGGAAATGCAGCAGCAGCCACATCACAAAGACGGTCGAGAGGAAATCCCACAGAAGGAGCCAGTAGCCGCCTTCGAAATAGGCGTCGGAGCGTGCCCGTTGCGCGGCGGGCATCTTGGCTAGGTATGCGTCGACCGCGGCCTTGATATCGCGATCGGCGGCAGAGGCTGGGGAGGCAGCTGCTGTGCTCGTCTGTGCTGTTGCAAAGCGCGCAACGATGATGAACAGCAGAAGAGATAGAACAATAAAGCGCGTCGCACTGAGCATCGTTTCAACCTCGACTAAGTCCTGCACGGGCGAGGGCAAGATGCCCTCGCGACAGCCGGCGGGACGCCGGCGCTACTGGAGCCCGGAGTATATCGCGCTTCGGGGGGTTAGTGTCTTGCTGAGCGGAGTATTGCGGGAGCATTGCCAGTTGCCGTCTTAGTCCATGCGGTAGACCAGTCTGCCGCCCACTATGGTTGCCACAACCTTCCCTGTAAACTGCCAGCCGTCAAACGGCGTGTTATGCGAGAGGGAGCGCGACTTCGCGGCTTCGAAGGTCCAGCGCTTTTTGGGGTCGAAGATGGTTACGTCGGCGAAGTTGCCTCGGGCCAGCGATCCGCGGCCGGGCAGGTCGAAAACACGCGCCGGGCCGGCGGTGAAAAGTTCGACGATTCGGGTCAGGGGGATTTTGTGCTCGCGATGCAGCTTCGTGATAGCCAGCGCCAGCGCTGTTTCCAGGCCGGTGATGCCGAAGGCAGCACGCTCAAACTCGACTTGTTTTTCGTGGACGGCGTGCGGGGCGTGGTCGGTCGCGATAGCGTCCACGGTGCCGTCGGCGAGCGCGACCACGATGGCTTCGCGGTCGGCCGCGGAGCGCAGCGGAGGGTTCATTTTGCAGTGCGTATTGTATTCGCCAACATCTTCGTCGAGCAGGGTGAAGTGGTGCGGCGTGACTTCGCAGGTCACACGGGCCTTGGCGCGCTTGCCGCGGCGCACGGCCTTGAGCGCGTCAGAAGTGGAAAGATGCGCCACGTGCAAACGTGAGTCCCGGACCTGTTGCGCAAGAGAGACGTCACGGTCGACAATGACAGCTTCCGCGGCGGCAGGCATGCCGCGCAGGCCGAGACGGAAGCTGGTGGGGCCGGCGTGCATGGAGCAGTGTTCGGTGATGCGGGTATCTTCGGCGTGCTGCACAACGGGCAGGCTGAGCTCGGCGCCCTGGCGGAGCACCATGCGCATGATGTCATCTTCGAGGATGGGCTTGCCGTCATCGGTAACCGCCACCGCACCGGCGCGCTGCAGGGCCGCGAAGTCGGTCAGCGTTGCGCCGCGGCTGGCTTTCGTGGCGGCGCCGATAGGAAACACGTTGACCAGCGCTCCGCGCTCGGGATGGCGGAGCCATGTGATCCACTCGGCGGTATCGACTACGGGAGCGGTGTTGGGCATGGTGCAGACCGAGGTGAAGCCCCCGGCAGCGGCGGCAGCGGTGCCGGTGGCGATGGTCTCTTTGTAGCTTTGACCGGGCTCGCGCAGGTGGACGTGCAGGTCGATGAAGCCGGGAGCAACGATGAGGCCGCGGGCGTCAAATTTCTCATCGGCGCGGCCGCGGATCTTGTTGGGAGGGGCGACTTCGGCGACGCGGCCGTCGTCGAGCAGGACATCCATGGGGGCGTTGATCTTCGCTACGGGATCGATGAGGTGGCCGCCTTTGATAAGTAGACTGGCTGCATCTCGGTTTTGACTTTTAGCACTTAGCATTCAGCACTCAGCATTTAGTCCTTGGTCTTTCGTGGCTGCTCCGGCTCAGGGCGTGCCGTCCCTACGGGACTGGTTGCTATTGCCCACTTCTACCCGGCACTTCCGTGCCGGGCTTTCATATTCCGCCGCTTACGCGGCTGGCTTTTCCTAGAGATTTCTTACGTGCCCGACTTCCAGTCGTTGCGTCTCGGCATTCAGCACCGGCAGCCGTCGAGCGCAGTCACGCTCATCCGTGTTGATCCGTGCAGATCCGTGGCTCATTTTGCCTTTCCTGCTGCCCGCGCCAGAATTGCCATGCGCGTGGGGACGCCGTTGTGAACTTCGTCCACGATCACTGACTGCGGGCCGTCGGCGACCTCGCTGGTCAGTTCGAGGCCACGGATTATCGGGCCGGGGTGCATGACGATGGCGTCGCGTTTCGCCAGCTTTAACCGCGCCTCGGTCATTTGATAGCGGGCGATGTAGTCCTGCAGGCGAATTTTTTGTCCGGCGAGGCGCTCTTTTTGCACCCGCAGCAGCATGATCACATCGGTGCCGCGTAGACCATCTTCGATGTGGCGGGTCAGGCGCAGACCGGGCACCAGCGTGGCGGCGACTTCCGGCACGAACTCGGGCGGCCCACAGAGTGTGAGCTTCACGCCAACCTTGGTCAAGAGATGGCAGGCACTGCGGGCTACGCGGCTGTGATAGATGTCACCGATGATGGTGGCATGCAAGCCCTTGAAGGACTTTTTATGTTTGAGGATGGTGAAGGCATCGAGGAGAGCCTGCGAGGGATGCTCGTGCATGCCGTCACCGGCGTTGACGACGGGAATGTCGAGATGCTGCGCCATCAGATGGGGAGCGCCGGCGCAAGGGTGGCGGATCACGATGGCGTCGGCGCCGACCGCGCGCAAGGTGTAACCGGTGTCGAGCAGGGACTCACCTTTCTCGATGCTCGATCCGGAAGACTGGACCAGGGTGGTGATCGCTCCCATGGACTTGGCCGCCAATTCAAAGGAAGAACGGGTACGCGTCGAGGCTTCATAGAACAGCAGCACGACGCGCTTGCCGCGGAGCAGGGGGCGGGACTTCAACGGGTTCATGCGGCGAGCCAGCTTGAGCAGGGCGAGGATGTCCTTGGCCTCGAGATGTTCGATCCCGAGCAGCGAACCGCGTGCGGGCCTGTTCATGGCTGCTTGCGCATGGTGGGAAGGTCGGAACGCTGCATGATACGCGGCGAGCACGGGCGGCGGCAAGGGCAGAGCGTTCAAGGTCTCGGTCTCGCTGAGCTCCCAGGAGGCTCGCAGATGCTATCATTTCAACCCTGACCGGATTCCATGCGAATTAGACGCACTTTCCCCATTCTTCTGGCGGTCGTAATTGTTGGGGCTGCCGTCACTTTGGCGGTGCAGCTCCGCAAACAGGCGCCGCCGGAGCCTGCCCGGCTACTGCCCGGAGCCGACGCGTTCTTCTACGCGAATCTGGGGTGGGCGCGGAAAGCGGCCGGAGGCAATGGGTTGCCATCCGTTTCTCACGATCCGGAGTACGAGCGCTTCATTCAAGCTACCGGGATTGAATTCGAGCGCGACATCGATGCGACAGCCTTTGCGGTGCATTATCCCGCGAGTTGGCCGGGAGGCGGCACCGGCGGGAGCTCGCCTGAGCCACGTTTCTCCGAGGTCTTCGTGGGCAAATTCCACGGAGAGCGGCTGGCGGCTTATCTCAAGCAGCTGGCCACATCGGTGGAGAGCTACAACTCCGTCGATATCTTTACCATTCCGGTGCAGGATCGCAGTTTCCGGGTTGCGATTCTGGGCGTGGACTCGGTTGCCGCCTCGAACCATGACGATCCAGCGGTGATCCAGGGGATTGTGGACCGCTCGCGCCGCCTGGCTTCGCCGTTCGGCGGGCCTGCGTTCCTGCGCAAATACTATAAGCGGGTGCAGTTTGCCAGCCCGGTATGGATTGTGGCGCGGATTCAGCCTGCGGCTCCAGAGTTTCGCGGATGGAGCATGATTTTCCCGAAGGCCGCCGACCTGGTGATCTCCGCGAGTTACAACCCGCTGCAGCTTCCGCTGCGGCGGCCGGGAGCGCTTCATCTGCGAGCGGAAGCCCTGGCGGGAAGCGCGGACGATGCGCGGAAAATTGCGGAGCAGTTGAATGTTTATCTGGGCTTGTTTCACGGGGCGGAAACCTCGGCCGGAGGGCGCGGAAATGATCCGGACGTAAAGGCGTTCTTCGACAGTCTGCAGGTGCGGCAAGAAGGTGACCGGACCATTCTCAGCGCCACCATGCCGCTCGGATTCCTGCACAAGATGTTCTCCCCGGAAGATCTACCGGCCCCGCTTCAGCCGTCGTCGGGTCAGGCCACGCCTTCAAAGTCGCATTAGGGTAGTAGCGGCGAGGTTGATTCGGCGTGTCGGCAAGGTGGGCGAGGACGCCCGCCTGACAGCTGCCGGGACGGCGGCGCTACAGTCTAGTTGGATGAAACTAAAACCGGTTCTCTGCGTCTTATGTCTACGGGTATAGTTCTGCGACCCGCACAGGTACAATAAAGCTAATGTCGAGCCTGCCACTGCCGATTGCCGCCTTCGTCGCGGGGCTGATTTCATTTCTGTCGCCGTGCGTGCTGCCTCTGGTGCCGGGATATGTTTCGCTGATCTCTGGCGTGGGGGTGGAGGAGCTGAAGTCCTCGCAAGGCCAGCTGATGCGGCGCGTGATGGTGAATTCGGTGGGATTCATTCTCGGGTTCAGCGTGGTCTTTATCGCGCTGGGAGCGATCTCAACCGAGCTTGGCCAGGTACTGGGGACTTACAAGCACACGCTGGCGCGAGTTGCGGGCGTGATCATCATTCTGTTTGGTCTGCACTTGACCGGCATCTTCAAGATCAAGGCGTTCTACACTGATGCCCGGTTGCACAACTTAAAAGGCAGCAGTACGCCGATTGGCGCATTCGTGATTGGCTTCGCCTTTGCTTTCGGCTGGACGCCTTGCCTGGGGCCGATTCTCACCGCGATCCTTACCCTTGCCAGCGAGCAGGACACGCTGGTGAAAGGGATCCTTCTGCTGGCGGTCTATTCGCTGGGGCTGGCAGTGCCGTTCTTGTTGACTTCGCTGGGGATCGAGCGCTTTCTGAAGTTTTACAGCCGCTTCCGCTCGCACATGCATGCGCTGGAAGTTGCCAGCGGCGGACTGCTGATTGCACTGGGCGTGCTGCTGGTGATCAACCGCTTCACTTTGATCTCAAACTGGTTTTCGTTCCTGAACCGTTTCGCTTTGTAAGGGATGGGCTTCGGGGAGTGATGGAGTCTGATTTATGAAACGTAATCCGCTCGCACTGGTCGTGGTGGCGCTGGTTGTGGCGACCATGCTGTACGTGGGAGTGCACCGGGCTCGGCGCTCGGGTACACCCCGGCTGACGCAATCCACCGTCGCGCCTGATTTTACGCTGCCATCGCTGGACGGGCAGAACATGCGCCTGTCGGACCTGCGAGGGAAGGCGGTGCTGCTCAACTTCTGGGCGACGTGGTGCAGCCCGTGCAAAATCGAAATGCCCTGGTTCGTCGAACTGCAGAAAGAATACGGACCGCAGGGCCTGCAGGTCGTGGGCGTGGCCATGGACGACGCGAGTAAAGAAGACATCGCCAAGTTCGCCAAGGATATGGGAGTGAACTACACCATCCTGCTCGGCAAGGAATCGGTGGGCGACCAGTACGGCGGCATCCCGGCGCTGCCTGAAACTTTCTTCATCGGGCGTGACGGAAAGATCGTCGACAAGATCATCGGCCTTAAGGGAAAGGGCGACATCGAAGAGTCAGTCCAGAAGGCGCTCCACACACAACCTGCGCAACCTGCGAACAGCCAGGCCCTGGCCTCGCCTGCCCAGGCGGCACCAGATCAGAAGTGACAACGTTTACGCGCTTTGAAAAGCGGCACGGACCTTGGCTGGCGTGAAGGGCACCGATCGCAGCCGGACTCCCACGGCGTCAAACACCGCATTCGCAATGGCGGAGGGCACAACGGCGGCAGCGGGCTCTCCCACGCCCCATGGCTTCTCCGTTGGGCGGTTGATCAAATCGATGTCCACGTCCGGAATCTCAGGGAACGTCAGGATGGGATAGCTGGCCCAGTCGAGGCTGGTCACGCGGGAGCGGTCGAAGGTGAGCTCCTCCTTCAGCGTGCGGCTCACGGTTTGGATCACGTTGCCTTCGATCTGGTTTCTGACGCCATCGGGATTAACGATCTGCCCGCAGTCCTGCACGACGGCAAAATGCTTGACGCGGATTTCGCCGCTCTGGCGATTTACCTCCACGTCGGCCACTGCTCCCACGTAGGTACGCGCCAGTTCATATTTGACGTAGGTGAGGCCGCGGCCGGTGGAGATTTCGCCGCTGGCGGGCTTGGCAGATCGGCCTGGAGAGGTTCGCCCTTGCCATTTCGCGAGGAGCGCCAGCCGTTTCAACAGCTCCGTGCCGCGCGGATCGTCGAGGTGACTGCAGACGGAAATCCAGCGGATCGGCGTCGACGGCGGCGGCAAGCTCGTCGATGAACGATTCATTGCAGAAGGTGTTTTGCATGCGGCCCGGGGCGCGGATCCAAGAGGGACGGAGGGGCGTCTCCGCGAGCCGGTGGGCGACGGTCCGCACGTTGGGAAAAGTGTAAGGAATCGCCGAGTTGTTGACGATGTTGCCGGGGGCCATTCCCTTCTCAAAAGGGCAAGCCAGCCAGCTCTGCCGCCACGAGCTTGACGTTGGCGCCGGCGGCCTCAGGGACGTAAAGCTGGGAATACCAGGCGACGACTTTGCCGCTGGCGTCGAGTCCGGCCTCGAGATCCATCAGCGTTGGCGGGCCTTTCGGGTCCCAGCCGTGTTCGTCCTCGCGCATCCACTGCACACGCACCGGCCGTCCGACGGCTCGGGCGAGCAGGGCGGCGTCGGCGGCCGCGTCTTCGTGGCCGTTGCGGCCGTAGCAGCCGGAGCCGTCCACGTAGATGGCGCGGCACGTCGCTGTCCTTCATGGAAAGCATGGCCGCAAGCTGCAGGCGGAGATCGTGGGTAGCCTGGCTGGCCGACCAGCAAGTGAGCTTGCCGTCTTTGAATTCCGCGACGGCACACGATGGGCCCATCGAGCCGTGAGTGTGGATGGCGAAGTTGTAGGTTGCGCTGATGCGCTTGGCTGCCTGCTCGAGAGCTTGCTCAGCGTTGCCGACGTTGCTGGTCACATCGTCCTTGCTGATCTTGGTCGCCCGGACGTACTCCCAGAGCTTGCTCTGCTCTGGCAGGCCTTCCCAGGTGGACCAGCTCGCCTTGAGGTTCTCCGCGGCGCCTGGATGGCGCCCCATTCGCTCTCGGCCACCACGCCCAGGAAGTTGCCTTGGCGTACCACCTTGACCAGACCGGGGATGTCCTTGACCGAGTTCTCGTCGACGCTCTGCAAACTGGCGCCCATGGCCGGCGGCCGCACCACGCGGCCATGCAGCATGCCCGGCAGCCTTGAAATCGTGTATGTAGGTAAATTGGCCCGTCATTTTGGGCGGAATGTCGTAGCGGGGAATCGACTGTCCCATGATTTTGTAGTTCGCTGGATCTTTGAGCGGCGCCTGCTTGTCGAGCTTCAGCGAAAAGTTCTTGCCGCCGATCAGCTCGCCATAGGTCACCTGCTTGCCGCCAGCTGCGCAATCGCACCGTGCCCTGCTCGACGATAAGATCGCCGGCGGGCGCATCCAAGCTGTTTTGCCGCTTCCTGCAGCAAGGCTTGCCGGGCGGTGGCAGCGGCCTGGCGAATCTGCGCGCCGCCAGACCTGGATAGTGAGGCTGCCCCACGTCTTGCCCTGCGCCGGCGTAAGGGCAGTGTCGCCCTCGATGACATCGATGCGCGCCAGCGGCACGTCCAACTCCTCGGCCACGATTTGGGTCAAGGCCGTCCTTACACCCGTGCCCAGCTCCACCTTGCCGGAGTAGAGGGTCACGCGGCCGCTGGCATCGATCGGCGAGGAAGGCATCCACTTCGTCGAGAGCCACGGTCTTGGACGACGCTACGGCTTTGGGCGTCGCCTGTGCTGAGGAAGGATGGCAGAGAAAAGCTGACGATCAGGATGCCGGTGGCTTTCAAGAAATCGCGGCGAGTTGGTTTGTCGGAGAGCAATGTCAGCCTTGTCTTCAAGCACTCGTCAGCGGCGCGCTTGACCGCGCGCACGATGCGCAGATGGGTGCCGCAACGGCACAGATTGTGAGCCAGCGCCTGCTTGATCTGAGCCTCGCTTGGGGTCTTGTTGTGCGCCAGAAAAGCGGCAGCCTCCATGATCATGCCGTTGATGCAATATCCGCACTGCGCGGCCTGCTCTGCGATGAAGGCCTTCTGCAGGGGAGCGGGGTTCTCGGTTGTGCCAAGTCCTTCGAGGGTTACGATCTTCTTCTTGCCAACGGAGGAGAGCGGCGTCACGCAGGAGCGAACCGCGTTGCCGTCAATGAGCACGGTACAGGCCCCGCATTGCCCAGGCCGCAGCCGAAGCGCGGTCCGTGCAGTCCCAGGTTGTCGCGCAAGGCGTAGAGCAGCGGCATGTCGGGATCATCGACCGTTACGCTTGCCGGCCGGCCGTTGACGTGGAGTGGAATCGTCTTAACCGGAAGCTCCTTCCTGACTTCAAAAAACGGCACGATTGTACACCCATCCTGGAACTGCTGCTTAGGAACCTCTGATTACGTTGATTGCACCCGCTTGGATCAAAAGCCTGGATCGCTTAGATCAAAAGCCTGGACCGCAAAGCGCGCTAAGAAAAGCCGCTGAGGACGCTAAGAAGATCAACAAAGCGCTGTGCGGCTGCCTAGGCTGCCGCCAAGTAGACATAGCGCAGAATGAAGAGAATGGTGAGGATCCAGATCAGGGTGTTGACTTCGCGAAACTTTCCCGCCGCAACCTTGACCACGGTGTAGGAAATCAGACCCAGGCTGAGGCCGGTAGCAATGCTGAATGCAAGCGGAGTGGCGATCATGGTGATAAATGCGGGTACGGCTTCGCTGAAATCCTGCCACTGTACCTGCGCAATGGATTGCGTCATCAAGACGCCTACCAGGATCAGGGCGGGAGCGCTGGCATAGTCTGGAATCGCGGTGGCCAGGGGGGAGCAGAACGTCGCCAACAGAAAGAGCGCGGCGACGGCAAGATTGCTCAAGCCGGTGCGCGCCCCTGCGGCCACGCCCGCGGAGCTTTCGATGTAGCTGGTGACCGTGGATGTGCCCGTCAAAGCGCCGACGATAGTGCCAACCGCGTCGGCCACCAGCACACGACCCACGCGGGGAATCTTGCCGTCTTTGACGAAGCCGCCTTGCTCGCACACTCCCACAAGGGTGCCAACATTATCGAAGAGGTCCACGAAGAGGAAGGCAAACAGGATTTCGAGCAGGCCCAGATGGGTGGCACCACGAAAGTCAAGCTGCAGAAAAGTAGAGGATGGGTGTGGCATGGCGAAGATTGCCGTGGGCCACTTCGTGATGCCGCGGAGGATTCCCAGAAGGGCCGTGCCTATGATCCCAAGGAAGATTGCCCCGTGAAGCCGCCGTGACATGAGGACCAGCATCAGCACGAGACCGAAACACGCGGTCTGCACGGCCTTGTCCGAGAAACTGCCGAGTCCGACAAACGTAGCCGGGTTGGCCACTACCAGCTTTGCGTTGCGCATTCCGACAAATGCGATGAACATTCCGATTCCGGCAGCGGTCGAGTGCTTGAGACAATCGGGAATGCCGTTGACGATCTGCTCGCGCACGCGCGTGAGGGTGAGCACGAGGAAGAGAGTTCCGGAAAAGAAAACCACGGCGAGAGCGGTTCGCCAGGGCACATGCATCGCCATGCAGACCGAATAGGTAAAGTAGGCGTTGAGCGACATGCCAGGTGCCAACGCGATGGGGTAGTTCGCATAAAGCCCCATCACCAGCGTGGCGGCTGCGGCGGAGACGCAGGTGGCGAATACGACTCCGTCGGCGGGCATGCCGGCTTGGGCGAGGATCTGCGGATTCACGACGATGATGTAGGCCATGGTCACGAAAGTAGTGAGGCCGCCCAGCATCTCCTGTCTTATGGAGGTTTGGTTTTCGGTGAGCTTGAAATAGCGATCGATCAATGGTTCACCCTGGATTTGGTTCGTTCTTCTTGAAAACAATGTTGCGAGCGCGCTGAAACTCGGGGGTACGCCCTGTCAAAAATTTCAATAAGTTATCTTGTTGGGCTTTTCTTCCCACGCGCGAAAAGCTGCGAGAGCCTCGTCGCGCATGGTCTGGATCATCGGAATCCGGCGCGTGGAGTAGGGCTGAGCGATTTCTCGATAGATCAGCGAATCGTCAAATCCGACCGCGGATGCATCAGTGGCGCGACCGGCAAAATAAATGCGCGAGAGGTGTGCCCAATAGATCGCGGCCAGGCACATGGGGCAGGGTTCGCAGGAGGTGTGAATCTCGCAACCGGGCAACTGGAAGAGGCCGAGTTTGCGGCACGCCTCGCGGATGGCCATCACTTCCGCGTGTGCGGTGGGATCATTCTTCGAGGTTACCTGATTCGTGCCTTCGGCGATAATGCTGCCGTCCTTAACGATAACCGCGCCGAAGGGGCCGCCCCGGCCGGAATTGACGTTCTCGATCGAGAGTTGAATGGCGCGCGCCATGAAAGGATTGTCCATGTGACTGCTCTGGCAATATTGAGAAGCGAGTATAAAGCCGGGACTCAAGGTTCGCAGAATATTCTGTTGAATCGTCCGGAGCGGAAAACGAAATGTTGAAAAGGCGAAACTAACGCGATACGCTCGGCCTTTTAATCCGAGTTCAGGAGGCGGTTGAGGTTTGCAGGCTTTTCTCTCACAACGGGTGGTTACTGCTGGCGGAATCCAGCCAGCCGCGATCCTGGTGGAAGACGGAAAGATCCAGTCTGTTGTGTCTCCCGACGGAGTCCCCGCGCGAGTCAAGGCGCACGATTTCGGCGATGACGCGATTCTGCCGGGACTGGTGGATTCTCATGTGCACATCAACGATCCGGGGCGCGCGGATTGGGAAGGGTTCGAAAGCGCGACGCGGGCAGCGGCCGCGGGCGGCTACACGTTGCTGGTGGATATGCCCCTGAACAGCGTGCCCGCAACCACTTCGGTCTCCGGACTTGAGTTGAAGCGTGCGGCGGCACGGGGGCGATGCCGGGTGGATTGGGCCGCGTGGGGCGGCGTTGTGCACGACAATCGGGACAACATCGCGGCCCTGGCGGCGGAGGGCGTGCTGGGATTCAAGTGCTTTCTTGTGCATCCCGGCATCGACGAGTTCACAATGGTGACGGAGCAACAGCTCAAATCTGCTTTGCCGCAGGTTGCGCGGTCGGGTTTGCCACTGCTGGTGCACGCGGAACTTCCTGGTCCGATCGATGCGGCCACGAAAAATCTGTCCAAGGCCGACTGGAGAAATTACGCAACTTATCTCGAGTCGCGACCCGATGAAGCGGAGTTGTCCGCCATTCGGCTGTTGTTGTCGCTGTGCCGTCAGTACAAATTCCGCTTGCACATTGTTCACCTGTCGACCAGCCAGGCTCTTGGCGAGTTGCGCGCCGCCCGGTCTGAGGGACTCCCGGTGACGGTCGAAACCTGCCCGCATTATCTGCATCTGGCCTCTGACGCAATTGCCGATGGGGCAACGCTCTACAAATGTGCGCCGCCAATCCGGAGCCGGGAAAACCGTGAGCAACTGTGGCAAGGACTAAGAGACGGAATCATCGACTTGATTGCGAGCGACCATTCGCCTTGTCCGCCGGAGATGAAGAGAATTGAGGAGGGTAATTTCAAGACCGCGTGGGGTGGAGTTTCGAGCCTTTCCGTGGCTCTGCCGGTGATGTGGACCGAGGCCAGCAGCCGCGGATTTTCGCTACTCGATGTCGCGCGCTGGATGGCAGAAGGTCCGGCGAGGTTGGCGGGTTGCCATTTACAGAAGGGACGAATTGCTGCAGGATACGACGCAGATTTCGTAGTGTTCGATCCGGACAGAGAGTTCGTGGTAAACCAAGAGCGGCTGCATTTCCGGCATCCGGTTTCTCCTTACCTTGGGGAGAAACTGCGCGGGGTAGTGAAGGCAACCTATCTGCGAGGGAACCCAGTGTTTGCGGAAGGCGAGTTTCCCGGTGAGACTACCGGCCGCGAGTTTCGGCGAGAGTCGTAATGAGTGGCAGGGATTAGAGGCAGGTTCTGAATGAATGACAGTCCTATCGTCGGTGTGTCGGTTCCGCGAAAAGAAGGACGCGACAAGGTCACCGGCCAGGCGCAATACGTCGACGATATGGTGCTACCAAATATGTTGTATGGAGCGACGGTTCGCAGTGAGATTCCCCGAGGCAAGATCAAGCGGATTAAGTTTGGCCAGGGAATCGCCTGGGACGAGTTCGTTGTCGTGTCCGCGAAAGACATTCCCGGGAGAAATTGCGTCGCGCTCATCGCAGATGATCAGCCTTGCCTGGCGGCGGAGTACGTCAACCATCCCGAGGAGCCGGTTCTATTGCTCGCACATGCGGATCGCCACGCGCTGCCGAAGGCGGTGAAGGCGATATCCATTGAGTATGAGGTTCTCCCGGCCGTCTTCACGATGGAAGAAAGCGAGCGTTGCTCTGAGATCATCTGGGGCTCTGACAACATTTTCAAAACTTATGTGATTGAAAAGGGCGACGTTGACAGTGTGTGGGCGAAAGCCGACTACATCGTAGAAGGGGAATATAGGACCGGAGCACAGGAGCAGCTTTACATTGAGAATAACGGGATGATCGCGGCGTTTGATCCGGCGCACGGGATCACGGTGTGGGGTTCGCTGCAGTGTCCTTTCTACGTACACAAGGCGCTGATGAGCTTGTGCAAGCTGCCCGCGGAGAAAGTTCGTGTAGTGCAACTGGAGACGGGAGGCGCCTTCGGGGGGAAGGAAGACTATCCGTCGATGATCGCGGGACACGCCGCGCTGCTGGCCATCAAGTCGGGAAGGCCGGTGAAGATTGTCTATGACCGCATGGAAGATATGGCGGCCACTACGAAGCGGCATCCTTCGCGCACGCGTCACCGCACCGCGGTGAGTCGCGACGGCAAAATTCTTGGGGGAACGATCGACTTCACGATTGATGGGGGAGCGTACACAACGCTGTCACCCGTGGTTCTTTCGCGCGGCGCGATTCACGCCGGCGGTCCTTATTATTGGCCGAATGTCCGCATCCGCGCGAAGGCGGTGGCAACCAGTGTGCCGCCTCATGGGGCGTTTCGCGGCTTCGGCGCACCGCAAAGCTTGTTTGCCATGGAGCGCCACATGGACCGGATTGCGCAGGTGGTAGGGCTTCCGCCGGTTGAGGTACGGCGACGGAACTTTCTGAAGCCGGGAGAGACGACAACAACCGACCAGACTGTTCGCGAACCGATCGATCTGGGAAAACTGCTGGACCGCGCGCTGGAACTCTCGAACTATCATTCCAAGAAGGAACGCTTGGCGAAAGAGAAGCAGAGCGGAACGACCAAAAAGGGGATGGGCATCGCAGCCTTTCTGCACGGGGCGGGCTTCACGGGATCAGGAGAGCGGTATCTCAGTTCTGTGGTGGGCGTGGAAGGCTGCGCCGATGGCAGCGTGCGCGTTTTGGTTTCGAGCACAGAATTCGGCCAAGGCACTAAAACTGTTCTGTCTCAAATCGCGGCTGAAACGTTAGGACTGCGTTATGAAGACGTGGATGTTGCCCCGGCGGATACGAGGGAAGTGCCGAATAGTGGTCCGACTGTGGCATCACGCACCGTTATGGTCGTGGGTAAGCTGGTGCATTCTGCGGCAGTTGGCATCAGGCAGACGTTGAAAGAGTATGGCTCGCTCGGTGATTACTATTCGCCGGAGGAGTTTCGCACTGCCTGTCGCAACTATGTTGCTGCGCATGGGGAGTTTCGCTCGTGGGCGCGCTATGAAGCGCCACCCGACATATTCTGGGATGATGAAAAGTATCGCGGAGAAGCATACGCGGCGTTTGCCTGGGCGGTTTACGTCGCTGAAGTCACCGTGGATCTGACGACATACAGCGTAAGCGTGGATGACTTCGTGGCGCTGCAAGAAGTTGGCCGCGTTCTCCACCCGATTCTTGCGGCCGGACAAATCACAGGTGGGGTTGCGCAAGCGATCGGCCTCGGCCTTTACGAGAAAGTGGTTTGGCAGAACGGGCGCATGCAGAACAGCCAGATGACGAACTACATCATGCCGACATCTTCTGACCTGCCTCCAATCCGGGTGTTTTTTGAGGAACTGGGCAACATTCACGGCGCGTTTGGCGCGAAAGGGATCGGGGAACTTCCGATGGATGGTCCCGCCCCGGCCATTGCCAATGCGGTCGAAGACGCGCTGCACGCTCGATGCGATTCAGTTCCTCTGCTTCCGGAAGACATCTTCGATATGCTCGCGACGAACTCCCGGCGGGAGGATGAAACAGTTTCCGGGAGCGGTCACCGATGACCGGTTTTAAGACTCCAGCCAAGTCCGAGATTTCCTTCGCGGTGAACGGCCAGCGGAAGACGGTGCGCGCGTATCCAATGGAACGGTTGCTCGACGTGTTGCGACAACATCTGGGATTGACTGGTGCAAAAGAAGGTTGCGGAGAGGGGGAGTGCGGTTCTTGTTCAGTATTGATGGACGGCGTCCTGACGAATAGTTGCCTTGTTCCCGTTCTCCAAGCCCGGGACGCGAACATTCTCACCATTGAAGGGCTCGGTGGTGAGCAGTTGCACAGCCTGCAGCAGGCGTTCCTGGAATGCGGCGGGGCGCAGTGCGGAATCTGCACGCCGGGAATGATTCTCGCGGCCCTGCAACTGTTGCAGAAGAAGCCGGCGCCGACGATGGAAGACATCCGCGAAGGACTCTCCGGCAATCTGTGCCGCTGCACGGGGTATATGCAAATTTTCGAAGCGGTGGCGGACGCGGCGCGCCGCCGGACAACCACATGAGGTCCGATCCTCGGGACTACCAACTCGTTGCGCCCGGCACGCTGCAGGCGGTGGTCTCGCTGTTGTCGGAAGAGCCGGGGGCATGGCTTCCGATTGCGGGCGGCACGGATGTGATGGTGCTATACGCGGCGGGAAAATTGCCGGCGCGGAAGTTGGTTAGCCTCTGGAATCTCGCTGAACTGCGGCGGATCGAGGTTCTGGCAGACGAAATTCGAATTGGCGCCGGCTGTACCTATACCGATCTTCGCGAGCACGAAATTGTGGGACGCGAGTTTCCTCTGCTGGCTCGCGCCGCGTCCTGGACGGGCGGAATCGCCAATCAGAATCGCGGAACCATCGGGGGCAACATCGTCAATGCGTCGCCGGCGGCGGATTCGTTGCCCGCATTGCTGGTGTACGAAGCAGAGTTGATCCTCGTATCGATTCGGGGCGAGCGCCGCGTGCCCTACCTGACCTTCCACACGGGGTACAAAACCACGAAGCTGGCGGGCGATGAAATAGTGCGGGCCGTGTGCCTTCCAAGGCGGTTCTCTGGCTTCCTTCATCATGCGCGCAAGGTCGGAGCGCGCAATGCGCAAGCGATCGCCAAGGTGTGCATTGCGGCGCTTGGCCGGATTGCGGACGGCGTGGTAGAGGATGTACGGATCGCGCTGGGAAGCGTAGCGCCCGTTCCATGGCGCTTGATCGAGACCGAACGCGTGGTGAGAGGGAGGACTATTGATCCGTCTGTATTGACCCTGGCGAGAAAGACAGCAGCCTCAGAGATTCGGCCGATTGACGATATTCGATCGACGGCGAGGTATCGTACAGCGGTGGCGAACAATTTGGTGGAGGAATTTCTTCTGCGGCTGGGCCCGGGTGCAGGAGAGTGAATACCGTGCTGGACCATTGGAATCGCCTGCCGGTCGATGAGGCGGTGAGCGCGATTCTGCCGTGCTGCGGTTCGAAGGCGTGGGCGCGCGGGATGGCCGCTCGAAGACCGCTGCAGGGCGAGGCGGCGCTGCTGGCGGCATCGGATGAAACATGGCACAATCTGGCCCAATCCGATTGGATGGAAGCGTTTCAAAGTCATCCGCGGATCGGGGAGTCGCGCGCACGGCAAGCAGTTCCTTTGCAATCGGCGGCTTGGTCGGCGCAGGAGCAGCAGAGAGTCAAAGATACTGGTGACGCACTTAAGATTGCTCTGGAGGAGGGCAATCGGGAGTACGAGCGGCGGTTTGATCGTATCTTTATCGTCTGTGCGACCGGCAAGTCGGCGACAGAAATTCTAAAGATCCTGCGGCGACGGCTGCAGAATGATGCAGAAACCGAACTTCGCGAAGCCGCCGAACAGCAGCGGCAGATCACACAAATCCGGTTAAGAAAATGGCTTCAGGGATGAAACGCATTTCGACGCACATTCTCGATCTTACCCACGGCAAGCCGGCGCCGGACGTCCCAGTGCGGCTGGAGCGGCAGGAAGCCTCCGGCGGCTGGCGACTTCTGGCTTCGGTCCGCACGGATGGCGACGGGCGATGCGGCCAATTACTGCCTGAAACAGAAGACCTGTCCCCGGGACTTTACCGGTTGGCGTTCGACACGGCGAGCTACTACGCCTCACAGAAAACCGACGGGTTATATCCGGTGGTCGAAATTACGTTTCGGGTGCGGAAGGGTGAATCTGAGTTCCACATTCCGCTGCTGCTGAATCCGAATGGATACACAACATACCGGGGCAGCTGACCATGACTGAACCTGCCAAGGAATCAAGCCGGTGAGTTCTGCGATCCGAGAATGGCTGAACCTCGGCGTGCGCTGGTTCCACGTTTTTGCCGGAATCATGTGGGTTGGGCAAACTTATTACTTTACCTGGCTGGACGGGCAGTTCAGCAAACTTGAGAAGAGTGCCACCGACGGAGCGTTGCCTTCCTCCGTGTGGATGGTTCACAGCGGCGGCTTCTACGCTGTGGAGAAGAAAAAATCCCTGGGAGTCGGGCCCGAGCAAGTGCAGTGGTTTCGCTGGGAAGCGTTGGTGACCTGGCTGAGTGGAATGGTGCTGCTATTTCTTGTGTATTACCTGAGTGGAGGGCTCATCGACACTGACGTCGCGGATATTTCTCAGGGCGGCGCGGTCGCGATAGGATTGGCTGTTTTGGCCGGTGGATGGATCATCTACGATCTTGCGGCGCGGTCGCGTTTGGGCAAGTCCGAAGCCGTGTTTGCCGGGTTTGCCCTCATCATGACAGCCGCGATCTCCTGGGGACTGCTGCACGCTCTCAGCGGGCGCGGGGCTTATATTCACGTAGGGGCTATGTTCGGGACGATTATGACCGCCAATGTGTGGTTTCGGATTCTTCCCGCGCAGCGGAAGATGATCGGCGCAGCCGCGGCGGGCGCGCACTTCGATGCGGCACTCAGCGCGCAGGCGAAGCTGCGGTCCAAGCACAATACGTTCATGGCGGTTCCAGTTGTCTTTCTCATGATCAGCAATCACTTTCCGGTGGCGACTTACGGGAATACGTACAGTTGGGAGATTCTGGTCGGTCTCGTGCTCGTGGGATGGGCGGCGGCAAAGATTATCCGTTCGGTCTAGGTGGGGCGCGTTGCAGTGCCGGGAATAGAATCCAGTGCAGCGAACTGGCAAGCAGACAAATCGTGCGGAAGAGGTGATCGCCAGGTGCCAGCGGCTGGCCCGCTTCAGTGAAGACGCAGGCAGGACGCGCCGGACGTTCCTGTCTGCTCCCATGCGGGAGTGTCATCGCGAAATTGCGCGCTGGATGGAGCCGCTCGGGGTTCAGGTGCGCACAGACGCCGCTGGGAATTTGCGTGGATTTTATCCGGGGGGGCAATCCGGTTCGCCGGGGCTGATTCTGGGTTCCCACCTCGATACGGTTCCAAATGCCGGCGCCTACGATGGCATTTTGGGAGTGGTGCTGGCCGTCAGTTTGCTGGAAGGTTTAGAGGGAAGAAAACTTCCCTTCGGAATCGAAGTCGTCGGTTTTTCGGAAGAGGAAGGAGTGCGCTTCGGAGCGCCCTTCATCGGCAGCCGCGCGCTGATCGGCAGGCTCGATGAGGAAATGTTGAACCGCCAAGATGTTGAAGGAATCTCTGTGCGAAGAGCGATCGAAGAATTTGGCCTGAAGCCGGAGGAGATTCCTCAAGCTTGCTTAGACGCTGACACTCTCGGGTATATTGAGTTTCACATCGAGCAGGGGCCGGTGTTGGAGGGACTTGGCCATCCTCTGGGGGTTGTCGAAGCGATCGCAGGACAGAGCCGGGCGGAGTTCACATTTATTGGCCGCGCCAATCATGCGGGCACAACTCCGATGCATCTTCGTTATGACGCAATGGCGACCGCGGCGGAGTGGATCAGCGCGGTGGAGCGCGCGGCCAAAGCCGGTCCGGATGCGGTCGCGACTGTGGGCAAGATTGGAGCGAAGCCAGGGGCGACAAACGTAATTGCCGGCGAGGTGTACCTTACGCTCGACGTACGCCACCGTTCCGACGACATTCGGGTGGGCATGGTTTCGGAATTGATTCGAGAGGCAGGAAAGATTTGCGAGCGCCGCGGATTGACACTGCGGCACAGAGTATTGCTGAGCCAGCCGGCAGTGGCGATGGATGCGTTTCTCGTCCATGAAATTGATCTGGCGATCCGGAAAGCGGGATGCGTGCCGCAGCGGATGGTCAGCGGCGCCGGTCACGATGCCATGATTCTGGCGGAGAAGGTTCCGGCGGGCATGATTTTCTTGCGAACACCCGGCGGGATCAGCCACGATCCGGCAGAATCAGTCGCAGCAGAAGATGTCGAAAAGGCCATCGAATGTGGGTTGCATCTTCTCGATCAGCTGGCGGCGTCGCCCGTAGCTCAGAAAAGGACGTGCCGTGCATAATCTTGGACAGACGCGCAGTGCGCACCAACACAATCATCTGCTGCTGAGCGCGGATACTTTTGTCCGCACTACCCTGCCGGGCATGAACAAGTGCGCCGCCATTGTGCATGCCGGACCGGCCATAGGAGCGGGGTTCACGGAGTACACGGCCGAATTCGAAGCGGGCGGAGAACTGGGAAGCACGGCCGCTCAACGATTTGTATACGTGATGGACGGCGAGGTGAAACTGGAAGGTGGCGGCAAGAAGAGCAAACTTGGTGTGCGCGGCTACGCTTACTTGCCCGAAGGCTTCAAACATCGTGTCGTGGCGGCAGAGCCGAGCCGGGTGGCCGTGATCGAAAAGCCGTATGAGGCTCTTGATTCAGTTCGGCCGCCGGGACCGATTGTGTCGAGCGAGGACGCAGTCTCTTCGGAGCCGTTGGACGACGATCCCGACCTGCAGGTGAAGCATCTGCTTCCGGATGAGATGAGTTTTGATTTTGCGGTGAACACGATGGTGTACCAGCCGGGAGCCGCGCTGCGCATGGTCGAAATGCATGTGATGGAACATGGCCTCATCATGCTCGAGGGCGGGGGAATCTACCGGCTGGGCGACTCGTGGTATCCAGTTACCGCGGGAGACTTCATCTGGATGGCGCCGTGGTGTCCGCAGTGGTTTGGAGCAATCGGCAAGGTCCCGGCAAAATATCTCATTTACAAAAATTGGAACCGGCATCCTCTTTCCGGCGCGCAGCGATGAATCTTGCCATTGACCGGGATCGCCTGTTGTCCGAAATCGAAACGCTGGCTTCTTTTTCTGATGCCGAGGCTCCCGCGGTGACCAGGATAGTTTTCACTCCTACCGATCTGAGGGCTCGCGCTTGGCTGATGACGCGCTGCGAAGACGCCGGACTTATCGTGCGCCAGGATGCGATCGGAAACACCTTTGCGCGCTGGAACGGCAGCGATGCCCCGGCATCCGTGGTTGGCACCGGCTCACACATCGACGCGATTCCCAACGCAGGGAAGTACGATGGCGTCGTTGGAGTGTTGGGAGGGTTGGAGGCTATCCGGGCATTGCGGCAGTCGGGGTTTCGTCCAAAGCATTCGATTGAATTGCTGGTGTTCACTTCCGAGGAGCCAACGCGCTTTGGCATTGGATGTTTGGGAAGCCGATTGCTTTCCGGAACTCTCTCGCCGGATGCCGCCAGGAAGTTGACGGACCGCGAGGGAGCATCGATCGAGCAGGTTCGAGCCGCCGCCGGGTTTGCAGGCGAGTTCGAAGAAGTAAAGCTGGAGACCGGCTACTACAAAGCGTTCGTGGAATTGCACATTGAGCAGGGGCCGATTCTGGAACGGCAGAATATCCCGCTCGGTGTGGTCACCAATATTGCCGCCCCGGCAAGTGTGAGTGTCTCTATCGAAGGCGCCGGTGGACACGCGGGCGGAGTACTCATGCCCGATCGCAGAGATGCACTGTGCGCGGCGGCGGAACTGATTCTCGCCATCGAGAATGCAGCGCGCTCCAGCGGAGCGATGGATACCGTTGCAACCGTCGGCATGTGCGAAGTTTTTCCGGGCGCCGTCAATAGCATTCCTAGCCGGGTTCGCCTGAGCGTGGACATCCGCGACACGGACCTCGAGCGGCGCGACGCTGTGATACAGCAGACGGAGGCGGCATGCCGCACGATTGCGGAGAGGCGCCAAGTCTCGATTCACACCGAACTGCTGAACGCGGACGCGCCCGCGACCTGCGCGCCGCTAATCGTCGATGCGCTGGCTCAATCCTGCAGGAAGCACGGCCTGAGTTTTCTTCCCATGGTCAGCCGCGCCTATCATGACTCACTGCTCATGGCGCGCATCGCCCCGGTCGCGATGCTGTTCATCCCTTGCCGCAACGGATACAGTCACCGTCCAGACGAGTATGCGTCGCCGGAGGACATTGCACGGGGGACTCTGGTGCTCGCGGAAACGCTGGCGGCACTGTCTGCATGAACTATCGTTTCCGCTACTTTGATGCCAGGGAAGCGCGAACCTTGGCATATCCAGGTTTGATTCTTGAATAGATGAAATCGATGCGCCGGTCGTAGGGGAGAAAGGCACTTTTCATGCTATTGATGGTTATTTTTTCAAAGTCAGCCAGGGACAGGCCGAAGGTTTCGGCGGCGGCCTCGAACTCCTGAGTCATCGTGGTGTTGCTCATCAGCCGGTTGTCAGTGTTCAGGGTGACGCGAAATTTTTCCTGGTAGAGAATCTTGAAAGGATGTTCCGCCAAGCTGGGAGTTGCGCCGGTATGAACGTTGCTGAGCAGGCAGATTTCCAGAGGAATTCGCTTGTCGAGAACATATTGGGCCAGATCGCCGAGCTTCACCGCCTTGCCGTCGACCACGGCAATATCATCGATGAGCCTGGTTCCGTGCCCGATGCGGTGGGCGCCACAGTACTGAATCGCCTGCCAGATCGACTCCTTCCCGTAGCCTTCCCCGGCGTGAACCGTGATGTTGAAATTTTCGCGTTGGATGTAGTGAAAGGCGTCCATATGTTTCTTGGGCGGATAGCCGCCTTCTTCTCCCGCCAGGTCGAATCCGACGACTCCGCGGGCACGAAAGTCGACGGCGAGTTCCGCCATCTCGAGCGACGTATTCATATTGCGCATGGCGCAGATGAGCAAACCGGAATGCACCCCAAAATCTTTCCGGCCCCGCTCGAGTCCTTTCAAGACGGCCGAGACTACCTGTTGGTGCGTTAATCCCTGGCGCGTGTGAAAAATCGGAGCGAAGCGGGTTTCAAAGTAAACGATGCCATCCCGGCTCAGATCCTCGGCCTGCTCATACGCGACCCGCTGTAAGGCCTCCTCTGTCTGCATGACCGCGATGGTATGGGCAAAGCCTTCCAGATATTTGGCGAGGCTGCCCTGGTTCGCGCCACGAAAAAACCACCTGGCCAAGGCTTGCGGATCGTCGGTGGGCAGATCTTTGTAATTCGCGTCTTTGGCCAGCTCAATTACAGTCTGCGGCCGCAGCACGCCATCCAAATGTTCGTGCAGGAGAACCTTGGGAAGAGACTGCAGAAGCGCCTTATCAAACTTCATAAGCCCTTTTGCCGCTTACTGGATATCCGATGAATGTGAGTACAAGTTTGCACGATGATACACGGCTTATCAAATCGAGGATGTCGTTTGCTGTGTTGTACAATCCGACCCCAGTCTGATCTGACAGGGAACGGAGTTGCCCAGGATGGCGTCAACGGCACAGGAGCAGGCGCAGGGAGCCGACTACGGGTTAAAGCGTGAAATTCTTTCGCCCATGGAGACTCTGGCGCAATCTGTTTCCACCATGGCGCCGACGACGACTCCCGCGGCTACGATTCCGCTGGTTTGCGCTCTGGCTGGCAACGGCACGTGGCTCGCATACGTGCTGGCCACGGTAGCGATCTTACTGGTGGCGCTGTGCATCGGGCGCTTCGCGCGCCACTCCGCTTCGCCCGGTTCGCTGTACAACTATGCTTCCATGGTTTTGCCGCCGTGGCTGGGGGCTACCGTGGCATGGAGCCTTCTGCTGGCCTATGTAGCGACGGGATCCAGCGTCATCGGCGGCTTCTATCACTACGCCAACCTGCTGCTGCGCGACGCGACGGGCCACGGCTACTCCGCGGTGATGTTGGCGATTCTGGTCACGGGAGTGTCGATCTGGATTGCTTATCGCGACGTAAAAATATCCGCGCGCCTCATGCTGTGGATCGAAGCGGTGTCGGTCAGCGTGATTGTGGTTGTTGTGGTGCTGCTGCTGGTGCGTCACGGCTTGCACTGGGATTGGGACCAACTCCATCTTCGCGGCATGACCGGCAGCGGGTTGCGCCTCGGACTGGTGCTGGCGCTCTTCAGTTTTGTGGGGTTCGAGAGTGCGACCACGCTGGGTTCGGAGGCGCGCAATCCTCTGAAGACGATTCCCCGCGCTGTCATCCTGAGTTCCGTTCTTGCCGGCGCCTTCTTCACGATCTGTGCGTATGCGGAAGTGCTGGGCTTTCATACTGTGGGGCAGGATCTGGGATCGAGCCAGGCTCCGATGTATGTTCTCGCGAGGGTGGGGGGAGTGCCAGTGCTCGGACTGCTGATCGACATCGGGGCGCTGGTGAGCCTGTTTGCCGGAACGCTGGCCTGCATCACTGCCGCGGCGCGCGTGCTGTTGCTGATGGCGCACCACGGCCTGGCCCACGGCGCTCTGCGCACTACCCATGCTCAGAACCAGACACCCAGCCGCGCTGTCGTCATCACCGGGGTTGCTGCGCTGCTGCCGGTAGCCGTGCTGGCAGCGCGCGGAGCCAGCGGGTTGGACGTTTACGGCTGGTTGGGTTCGCTCGCTACTTACGGTTTTATCGTGGCTTATGCGCTGGTTTGCGTCGCGTTGCCGCGTTACTTGCGCAACCATGGGGCTTTCCGTTCTGGAGCTCAGCTCATTCCATGGCTGGCGGGCGTTGCAATGTTGCTGGCGCTGGTGGGCAATCTCTATCCCGTACCAGAAGGACCTTACGGCAAGCTCCCATACATTTATCTCGCTTACCTGACCGCGGGACTGCTCTGGTTTTTGATTCGTGGGCGAAGCAAGACTACCGCTTTGGCGGAACGCTAGAATTGCCCAAGAGCTAGTGCATTTGCGACTTTTCGGGTGGGCGGAGGCATATCCGGCGGGGCCGACCGTTCAGGCGATAAGAATAACTGATCCCTCACAAAAAAACTTTCACTAGGCAAGCACCTTCTGTTCTCCCCGAAGTTGGCGTACAGTGTCTGCTTCGCAAACGCGTACTAGGAAAACCAGCCTTGCCGTTTGCACCCTCGACAACATTTACGTGGTTCGATAGCGCTCCCGGGGAAGTGCAACTGAGACTTTCATGAGGTTCACGCCGATGTCACCGATATTGAAGCGAATCAGAGTCGCCTTCGTTGTCGTAGCGTTGACCGTGTGGGCGCTATGCTTGTTTGCCACGTTTGCATCGGCCCAGCAAACACTGGGCGGCATTACCGGTTCGGTCACCGACAAGACAGGCAGCGTGCTGCCGGAAACGGTTGTAACCATCGTCGGTGATGAGACCAAACTCACTCGCACTCAGAAGACCAGCGCGAACGGCAGCTACGACCTGGTGAATCTGCCTATCGGCACCTATACGCTAACTTTCACCCACGAGGGTTTTCAGACCCAGAGGATTCCTTCGATCCTGGTGCAAGCTGATCGTACCGCCACGGTGAATGTCGCGTTGCCCGTCGGTCAGGTGGGAACGGTCGTGGAAGTTCAATCCGAGCCGCTGCTGAACGCGGTCGATACAACCAATGGATACATCCTCGAAAAGAATCAGATCGATGCCATCCCGCTGCCCACGGGAAGCTTCACGGGCCTGGCAATTCTTTCTCCCGGCGTGAGCGCGGAGCTGCCCGCTGGAACCGGCGTCAACAGCGGGTTGGGCAATCAACCCATCTGGGCGAACGGCCAGCGTGATACCAGCAATAGTTTTCTGGTCAATGGCGTCGACGCCAGCAACCTGTTCAACGGCAAGAGTACCAGCCAGGTAGCGTCGGCTCGCATCGTGAACAACACCGGCGTGGCCAACGCGGCCAGCACTAGCGCGGCACCGATTCAGAGCACCGCGTCCGTCTATCTTGCCATCGGCGAGGCATTGCCTACGCCGGCGCCGGAGACGGTTCAAGAACTTCGCGTCAACACTTCGATGTACGATGCGCAACAAGGATCGACCAGCGGTGCTCACATTGATATGAGCACCGCCTCGGGCACCAACTCAATTCACGGCGGTGGATACCTTCATCGCGGCACCGATTGGCTGAACGCCGCCCCATTTTTCTACAAGCAAGATCCGAACATTCCGGCCAACGATAAGGTTCCGCAGATGCACCGCTATACCGCCGGCGGAACACTCGGCGGCGCGCTCATCAAAGACAAACTTTTCGGCTACGTGGCCTTTCAGCACGTGCACGATTCCGATCAGGAGATCGGTTTGTCGCGCATGCTGGTGCCCGCCGGATTCAATCCCACTAATTGCCCCGCCGACCGCAGCAACACGGCTCAATTCACAAACTGCCTGATTAGCCTTGCCAACAACAATTTCGGCGCCGGAATCACCAGCCCAAGCCAGGTCAGTCCGGTGGCTGTGTCGCTGTTCCAGTACAAATTGCCCAACGGGCAATACATGATTCCATGGAATGACGGCCAGATACCTACTCCCATTTTTCCCGAGAACGCCATCAGTCCGGGCACAGCCTATTTCACTTCGGACCAGGCAGTCGCCAATCTGGATTGGAACAAGAGCACCAAGGATACGATTTCGGCGAAGTACTACTATCAGCACGACCCCAGCGTCGCTCCGTATGCCTATTCCAGCGTGCCGGGATTTCCGCAATTTCTCGATGCCGGCAGTCAGGTCGCATCGCTCACCAACACGCAGACTCTCAAACCTAATCTGAGCGTCACAGAAGTGCTCGGCATCCTTCGTGAGAAGGTTTACAGCACCATCGGACAGCCTTTCACTCCGCAGCAACTCGGCATCAACACCTTCGGCTCAACTTTCTTTCCTGGCATTACGATTGCCGATCCGCTGGGCTTGGGAAATTCGGCGACGAATCCAGCCGGCATCGCGAACCTGCAGTTCCTTACCATCGGGCAGGGAGCGGCGTCACAAGGTGCCTTTACTGGAGTATTTCAGAATCGCATCATGCCTTCGTCTAATGCGATCTGGACCGTGGGCCGCCACACGCTTACTTTCGGCGGAAGCTACGCCTATACGCAGCTCAACACTCGTGACGAGCGCACTAATCAGGGCATGATTTCGACGGCGGATTTTTCCCAGTTTCTGCAAGGACTGGTGAACTACAACGACGACTTCACCACCACGAAGTTTCTCCAGGGCAACGCGAATCGCTATTACCGCGCCGGACAGGTTGGCGCTTATGTTCAGGACAAGTTTCAGTTCCGCTCCAACCTCAGCGTGACCGCAGGATTGCGCTTTGATTGGGATGGCGGCCTCACTGAAAAATATGGCCGCATCTTTAACTTCGATCCATCGCGCTACTCGTACGATGGATCCACCGACACGATTACTTCCAATGGCTTCATTATTGCCGGTAACAATAGTCTGTTCCCCACCAAAGGCGTTAGTAATACGACTCTCACCGGAAGGCAGTGGGGTCTTGCCCCTCGTGTCGGTGTGGCTTGGAGCCCTCGCAGGTTCAATGACAAAGTTGTGATCCGCGCTGGAACCGGCATCTACTATGATCGCGGCGAACTGTATACTTATCTCTCGCCGGGCTTTGCCGAGGGCGTGATCAATGGCGGACCTTTTGGTGTAAATCAGACTCCTCCTTACGTAAACGCGTACTCTTGCCAAAATGATCCGAGTGCGGTCATCAGCTTTTACCAGGGCTTCATCCCCACGTGCCCCGCGCCTAAGTATTCTCTTTCCAGTCCGTGGGGACCGACGCCGGGGCCTTTCCCGAGCGGCAATCCTGCGGATATCACTCAGTATCTGCCTAACGAAGCTGCGATCGTGAGTGGCGCGCAATTGTTTTCTTTTGCCACTTACAACCGGGCGAACAAGTTGCCGTACACCATCAACGACACGCTGGATATTCAGTGGCAGCCGCGACACGATCTCGCGATCGACATCGGCTATGTTGGTAACCTCGGCCGCCATGAAGTAATTCCGATTCCGTTCAATCAGCCCGGCATCGCGACGCCGACCAATGTCATTCATCCAGGCTCTCTCTACCCGCAGTCCTATACCTATGGCTACACGGTGCAGCAATCGTCAAGTTGCGCGGGGCAGCCGAGTTGCGCGATTGCTCTCCCCAACGGCCAGCAGATGATTGCGACCTACGAAGGTGGCAACGTCGACCTGCGCGTGCCCTACATCGGATACTCGGCTGAATCTGAAACCTACAAAGCCGCCGGAGTCTCGGCCTACAACGCGCTTCAAACGCACATCGAAAAGCGCATGAGTCACGGCCTGCAACTGGGCTTCTCCTACACCTACTCGCACGCGCTGGACGAGCAAAGCGGCATGGGACTTTTCTTCAATGGCAACAACCCTTTGGATCTGCGCTCCGCCTACGGCTCATCTGATTTTGACCGCACGCACGTGTTCAACTTCAGCTATCTCTATCAGGTGCCGAAGTGGGCTCGTGAATCCTCGTTCCTCGGCAAAGTCGGCAATGGCTGGGCGATACAGGGCCTGGGCGTTTTTCAAAGCGGACAGCCGTACAGCATCATCGATTACACGGGTGCGGTCGGCAGCATCTTCTACAGCGTGTACGACGGCATCACGAATCCCATCGTGCCGCTGGCTCCAGGTTGCACGGCGAAGAGCGCCGTCACCGGTGCTTCGGGCGCATATTCCAATCCGAACGATCCCCGGTCATTTGCTCTCCTGTCTTCCTGTTTTACATTGCCATTGCTTAGTCCAGGCGATCTTAACGGCGCCATCCCAGCGGGCGATACTTTTGAGACCAACTTCACCACCGGTCAGCGCAACATCTTCCGGCAGGCCTGGCAGAAGCGGCTTGATATTTCCTTCGTGAAACTCACAGCTGTTACAGAGCGGGTTTCAGTGAAATACAGTCTCGACATTTTCAACGTCACTAACACGACTAGCTTCGACATCCCCCTCGACGATGTTTCGCAGAACCAGTTCTACAACCAGTTCCCGGTGAAAGGCACGCCTCCATTGCCCGCGAATTGCGGCAATGTTGCTTTTTGCAGTTTCTATAACCAGCCCTCAGGTTTGGGAGTGGTGAATAAGACGATTGGCAGTCCGCGGCAGATCCAGATGGCGCTGCGAGTGCTGTTTTAGCGGTTATCTCTCGACGAAATTGGATTTCGCTTGTACGAGAGACGGGAGCGGCTGCGGGAGATCCGCTACTCCTGCCCGATATCCTCGTTCCAAACCGCAGGATTCGCGCGAATGTAGTCCGCCAGCAAGGTGACGCATTCCTCAGAGTCGAGATCTACCACGCACACAGCCAGTGAGCGCAACCAATCCAGCCCGCCCTGAAAGTTGCGGCTCTCTCCCGCCACCACGGTACCGAAACCAAACTGCCGGACCAGTCCGCTGCAATACCAGCATGGCGCCAGAGTCGTGACCATGATCAGGTTGCGGTAGCTGCGCTGACGTCCCGCGGCGCGGAAAGCATCGGTCTCTGCGTGCATGGAGGGATCGCCGTGCTGGATGCGGCGGTTATGGCCGGCGCCGACAAGTGTGCCCTCGCGATCGAAGATCGCGGCTCCAATCGGAATGCCGCCTTCGGCGAGCCCCACGCGGGCCTGTGCTAAGGCGATCGCGAGCATTGCAGCATAGTCGAGCTCAGGCATCGGCGTTGATCATATCGGCGAAAGCACTCTGCCAGCAACGTGATGCGGTCGGGCGTGCTGGGGCAGTCGGCAGGACCGATTCAGAACCGAAGTCCCAGTCAGGCAGCACCGACGGTATCGAAATAGGAAGAGCACCCGGTGCGAGAACTCGTAACTCCACAAAACTAATGGCAAACAACCGTACCAGAGAGACGGTTTTGTGATGGCCCGGGGATTGCAATAGTGGGGCTGACAGTTGGTTCAAGTTAACAAAATTTTAAGAGACCTGGCTAAGCAGGAATAGCGAAGCTTTACTCAAAATGGAAACGCAGAACCTGAAGACGGAAATGGAAGCGAGAGGTGAGATGCCCGAGTCTGTTGTGGCCCGAACTTCTCCTGCAAACTGGTTTGCGGCCTATACCCATTCCCATCACGAGAAGCGGGTGGCGCAACACTTTGGCCAACGGCAGATCGAATCGTTCCTGCCGCTGTATGCAGTGAGGCGCCGGTGGAAGAACGGCTGCAAGATGGTTCTCGATCTGCCACTGTTTCCTAATTATGTGTTCGTGCGCATCCTTCGTCGGGATCGGGTGAGCGTGCTCGAGGTGCCCGGAGTGCTGTCTCTGGTAGGTTTTGGACCCGAGCTCACTCCTTTACCTGATTTCGAAATTGCGGCACTACGCTCCGGTCTGAAACAGGGAAAAGTCGAGCCCCACCCCTACCTCGTCCTCGGCGAGAGAATGCGCATCAAGGCTGGAGCCATGGCGGGACTGGAAGGTGTGCTGGTCCGCAAGAAAAATGATTTGCGGGTGGTGGTTACGCTGGACACGATCATGCAGAGCGTCGCGGTGGAAGTGGATGCTGACGACGTGGAGCCGGCGACCAACAGTGCAAAGTCCTTCCCAGCAGTGCGTGTATTCGCGGGAAATCGCGTCCCCCGCACTCAGTAAGCCGATCTGATCTGACCCAATCTGATCTTACCCATGGCTTTCCTCAACCAGTGCCGGCGGTGCCTCCGCGAACCCCTTTTGATTGTCTTGCTCACCTATTCAGTGGCTAATCCGTGCTGGGCTTCGGACGACGGAACCATCCCACCGAAAACAGTTGCCGGCCGAGACGAAATGAAACCTTCTCCACAGCCGCACGGAGCGACTCCGGTAGAACACAATCGCGTGGGGAAAAAACATCGAGCAGGAAGCCGAGGCGTGGCGGCCGATTCCCGCACCGTCCTCAAGGACACCGCGTCGGATCAGAAGGCAATTTGGACGAGCCCGTGGCATTTGCACGCCCAGGATGCGCGCTGGCTGGTCGCGTTTGGAGCTGGTACCGGGGCCGTGATTGCGGCCGACCACAACATCATGCGACGTTTGGGGAGTTCTTCAACGCTGGCTTCGTATAGCCCTGGATTCGGCAACTACGGAGTGGCTGCGATGTCCGGCGCGGCCGCAGGAGTTTACCTGCGAGGGAAGGTCAACCACGACGAACACAGCCGGGAGACCGGGCTATTGACCACGGAAGCCCTGGCAGACAGCATGGCCGTGGGCCAGGGGTTGAAACTGGCATTCCAGCGGCCGCGTCCTTACTCGGCCAATGCCGGCGACTTCGGAGCAGGAGGTGCATCGTTCCCGTCGCAGCATGCCCTGGCGGCATGGTCGATGGCGAGCATGGTCGCCCAGGAATATCCCGGACCTTTAACCAAATTGCTGGCGTACGGCGCGGCCTCGGGAATCAGTCTGTCGCGGATTACTGCCCGGCAACACTTCCCCTCCGACGTCGTGGTGGGGAGCGCGCTGGGTTATCTGATAGGCCAGCACGTATACCGGACGCATCACGATCCGGAGCTCCCGGGTGCGGGCTGGAACGTTCTCGACTCGAAAAAACCGCGCCGGGTACGGCCACCTTCGGAATTTGGTTCGCCCAACGTTCCCCTGGACTCCTGGGTGTATGCCGCCGTGGACCGCCTGGCGGGACTCGGCTATGCACCCAGCGCGTTCTCCAACATGCGGCCCTGGACACGCATGGAATGCGCCCGCTTGATTGACGCCGCCGGCGAACTGCTGGCCGGGGACGAAAACCACCAGAGCGATGCCTACCGGCTCTATGCCGAGCTCGAGGCCGAGTTCCGGTCAGAAATGGAGCGCTTGCGAGGGTCCGGAACGTGGGAAGCCAAGGTAGATAGCGTCTATACACGCTATACCGGCATCGCGGGGACTCCGCTGTCGGACGGCTATCACGTCGGCCAAACCCTGATCAATGACTACGGCCGCCCTTACGGACAAGGCTCCAATGTCATCAGCGGAGGTTCGGGCTGGGGATCTGCTGGCGCCTTCGCATTTTACGTTCGCGGCGAATACCAGCACGCTGCGCCACTACCGGCATACAGCGAGCCGCTGCGGCAACTCATCGGCGACATCGACGGAACCATTAGCGCTGACGGCAGCCCGCCGCAGCTGCCCACGCATACGGCCGCAATCGACCAGGTCGCCCTATTGGATGCCTATGGCGCGTGGAACTTCCGGAGCGTGCAATTGTCCGTCGGCCGGCAGAGCCTGGAGTGGGGACCGGGCGACAGCCCTCTCATGTACAGCAACAACGCCGCTCCCATGGACATGATGCGGCTCACCAACCCATCTCCGTGGAAGCTCCCCGGCTTTCTAGGATGGCTGGGTCCGATGCGCCTTGACTTTTTCATCGGCGGCATGGCGGGCCATCACTACCCGGCAGATCCGGCCCTGCAAGGACAGAAAATCAGCCTCAAGCCCACGCCCAATCTTGAATTTGGATTCTCGCGAACCATCGTGTTCCGGCCGCTCACGTTCGACAGCTGGTGGCGCGGCTTCGCGAGTGTGGGCGACAATATCCGCACTGTGCCGGGGACTCCGCTGGACGTTGGCGACCGGCGAGGCGGATTTGATTTCCGCTATCGCTTTCCCGGGTTGAGGAAATGGGTAGTGGTCTACAACGACGGCTTGACCGATGACGACGTATCGCCGCTCAACGCGCCCGAGCGAGCGATTCTGAACCCGGGCATCTACCTGCCTCAGATTCCCAAGATTCCGAAGCTCGATCTTCGGGTGGAAACACCATTCTCTGATACCCCGGTACTGCTCCAATTCGGCGGCCATTTCTTCTACTGGAATGGAGCGTTCCGCGACTCCTATACCAACGACGGCAACCTGCTCGGCTCCTGGGTGGGCAGACAAGGCCACGGGCTCCATCTTCACAGCACCTACTGGTTATCGCCACGGAGCACTCTGGAGTGGGAATACCGGGAAGCTTCGGTCGACTGGCAATTCATCCCTTCCGGCAGCCACCTGCGGGACTTCAGCGTCGGAACGAGATTTTCGTTGCGCCCCAACGTCGAGTGTTCCGCCTTCGTCCAGCACGAGCGATGGAATGTCCCGGTGTTATCTTCGCTTCCCAACTCCGACACCAGCGCCTCCATCCAGCTGACCTACCGTCCAAACTGGGGCAGGATCTTTGCACGAAACTAATTCTTCGCAGAAACGGCGAGGCCAGACCGAAGTGCCGGCTGGGCTCGCCCAGAGGCTGGTCGCTTTCATGAATGCAGATATAAATCGTCGCGGGATCGTGATCCTGCTGGTTGGTCTGTTCCCGTTTTCGAATCTGGGATTCGCCCAGAGTACGCTGCAGGTGCCGAGTACGGAGCTTCGGCAGCCGCCCTGTACAGGCGCAACCTGCACGGGCACGCCCAGAACCGGGGAGGCAACGCGGGCGGCCGAAATGCAAAACCAGGACGGGCTGATTGGGCCGCCTGCCCCAGGCGCGGAACCGCATCCCATGCGGACTCCGGCAGTTGACGGTGCCGAGTTGCCCGCGCCCGCAACCGAGTTTCAAGACTTCGTAATCAGCTCGGTCGGGCGCAAGTTACCGATCTATGGTGCCAGCTTGTTCGACCGGGTTCCTTCCACCTTCGCGCCCATCGACCGGATTCCAGTGACCGCGGACTACGTGATTGGTCCGGGAGACGAGCTTCTCATCCGGGCCTGGGGCCAGATCGACCTTGAGGCCAAGCTGATCGTGGACCGCGACGGCGAGGTGTATTTGCCCAAGGTCGGCGCCTTGCAGGTCGCCGGACTGAAATATCCACAACTGCAGGGCTACTGTAAAACTGCGGTGGGCAGGGTGTTCCGCAACTTTGATTTGAGCGTCAGCCTGGGTCAACTGCGCTCGATCCAGGTCTTCGTCGTGGGCCAGGCCAGACGCCCGGGAAGCTATACCGTCAGTTCGCTGAGCACTCTGGTGAACACGTTGTTCGCGTCGGGCGGGCCGTCGCCGAGCGGCTCCATGCGGCACATCCAGTTGAAGCGGCAAAACCGCGTGGTTTCGGAGTTCGATTTTTATGACCTGCTCCTCGAAGGCGACCAGTCGAAAGATGCGAGATTGCTGCCCGGGGACGTCCTCTATATCGCGCCCGTGGGCCCCTTGATAGCAGTCGCGGGCAGCGTCAACGTGCCCGGCATCTACGAACTGCGCGGACGCGCAAGCCTCGCGGACGCGCTCGAGATGGCCGGCGGGCTGGCGACCACCGCCGATGGACAAAAGGTTGTAGTCGAGCGGATCGACAAACGCGCTACCCGTCAGGTGGAAGAGTTTCCTCTCGACGAGAAGGGCCTGCAGCGCGAGCTGAAAGACGGTGACGTGGTCCGCGTGTTCTCCCTGTCGCCGCGCTTTGAGAACGCGGTGATCCTGCGCGGAAATGTCTCCCGTCCCGGCCGCTACGAGTGGCATCCCGGCATGCGGATCAGGGATCTGATCCCCAACTCGGATGCGCTGCTTACGCGCGACTACTGGCGCGCCATGAACTCGGTGTCAACGCTCGGCGAGGTCCGCGACTTGCGGGAGGAACGTTCCCAGCGGGATAGTCTGCAAGGCCGAGGACTCAATCCGGTGGATCGCCAGGAGCGCGACGCGCGGAGCCAGCTCGACCCGGGTGATCGCTCGTATCGGGAACTGGGGAGCCAGCTCGATCCGGTCGATCGCACAGAGCGGGACGCCCGCAGCCTGCTGGCCTCATCGAAGGCCGCAACCCAGATCACGACCGCGCAATTCCGTGAAGACATCAAGAGCAATGTGCCGGAGATCAACTGGGACTACGCGGTCATTCAAAGGCTCAACCCGCAGGATCTGTCCACGCGTCTGGTCTCTTTCAACCTGGGTAAGCTGGTGCTTCAGGGAGACGAGGACAATAACCTCGAGCTCGAGGCGGGCGACGTTCTCACCATCTTTTCGCAGGCTGACCTTACGGTGCCCCTGGAAAAACAGACCAAGTTCGTCCGCCTGGAAGGAGAATTTCGAGCAGCCGGGGTTTACCGGGCCGAGCCTGGCGAGACCCTTCGTCAGCTGGTGGCCCGCGCCGGCGGATCCACGCAGGACGCCTATTTCTACGGCGCCGAGTTCACGCGGGAGGCGGTGCGCCTTCAGCAACAGAAAGGGCTGGATCAGCTCCGCGAAAGCCTCGAACGCGACATCGCCCGCAGTGCCACGGGGATCGCCGGACTGGACGCGAGCCAGGTGGAGGAAAAGCGGATGCAAACCGAGGCCCAGCGCGAATTGGCAGATAAGCTGGGACAGGTCAAAGCAACGGGACGCGTAGTGCTCGAGCTGAAGGCCGACTTGGCAGGAGTGGATGCCTTGCCCAGCCTGACCCTGGAAGATGGGGATCGCTTTGTGCTGCCCTATCGCCCGTCCACCGTCGAGGTGCTGGGCGCGGTTTATAACAACAACTCGTTCCTGTACCGCGCCGACAAACGTGTAGGCGACTACTTGAAGCAGGCGGGAGGCGCCACGCGAGATGCGGACAAAGCGCGGACCTTCGTGATCCGCGCGGACGGGGCGGTCCTGAGCAAGCAGTCGGTGAACGGATTGTGGAAGGGCGGATTCGACTCCCTGCGGCTCATGCCCGGCGACGCGATTGTCGTACCCCCGCGCCTGACTGCCGGCACCAAGCTTCGTGCTTTGAAGGACTGGACCCAGATATTCTCGCAATTCGCGCTGGGCGTGGCCGCGGTCAGAACGTTCAACCTGCCCTGAAAACCGCTTTCGTTCTTGTTGCGCACTCCAAACCCTGCGGTCTTCACGTCTGGCCAAGACCCGAGAAAAAAGAAAACCGAATGGAAACGCATAGCATTCTTATCGAGCCTGAGGAAGTCGATCGCCTGGAGAAGGACTCGGAGAAGGAACCGCCGAATCCGGCCATCCCGGCCTGCCTGCCGGCCGCGCCGGAGGTTAACGCCTTCGACCTGCTGGTGGCGGTGGCCAAACACAAAAAGCCAATTCTCTGGGCTAGTGTCTCGGTTGGCCTGCTGGTCCTCGGAATCTCGCTGCTATTGCCCAACATGTACACCGCCACAACCCGGATCCTGCCCCCGCAGCAGACGCAGTCGCTGGCCTCGGCCATGATGGGGCAGCTGGGACCGCTGGCCAGCCTCGCCGGGCACGATCTGGGCTTGAAAAACCCCAACGACATCTATGTTGCCATGCTGGAGAGCCGGGTGGCGGGCGACGCGCTGGTCCAGCGTTTTGGGCTGATGCGGCAATACCGCTCCCGGTCCATCGGCAAGGCCCGCCAGGAACTGGCCCGGCGTACCGCCGTGCTCAACGGAAAGGATGGCATCCTGAGCGTCCAGTACGACGATGAGGATCCCAGACGCGCAGCCGACATCTGCAATGCTTACACGGAGGAGTTGTCCACCATCAGCAGAACGCTGGCGATCAGCGAAGCCGCGCAGCGGCGGCTCTTTTATGAGAGCCAGCTCCGGCTTGCCCGCGAACAGTTAAGCGACGCTGAGACTGCTCTGCGGGATACCCAGGAATCGACGGGGCTCATCGAGCCGGGAGCGCAAGCCAAGGCCATCATCGATTCGGTCGCCGGGTTGCGGGCCCAGCTCGCGGTGAAAGAGGTCCAGTTAAATGCCATGAGCGCGTTTGAGACCGGAGACAATCCCGACTACGTGCGTACCCAGCGGGAAATTTACGGGCTGCGCATTCAATTGTCCCACCTGGAACGGGATTCGGGAGCGAAACGCAAGGGAGAACTGCAGGTCGCGACCGAGAAAGTGCCGGAGGCCGGCATGGAGTATCTCAGGCGGTATCGCGAACTCAAATACCGGGAGACGATTTTTGAGCTGGTTGCCAAACAATTCGAACTGGCCAAAATGGACGAAGTCAGGGACGTTGCCGTCATTCAGGTTTTAGATCCGGCCATTCCTCCGGAAAAAAAGTCCCATCCCTCACGTCTGGGCATGATGCTGGCGGGGCTGCTGGGGACGGCGCTGGCGGCCATGCTGATTGCAATCGTCCGTGAGCTGCCACTGTTCAGCCCGGAACAACAAGCCAAATGGCGCCTCATCAAAAGCTATCTGGCCGCCCACTAATTCCAACCTGGTGTCTGGAAATTTCGGGCGTTGACCAGCCTATGAATCAGAGCATGAATCAGACGTGAGTCAGAGAATGATACCTGCGGAAGACAAGACTCGATACCCGAAGCTGCGGGTGATTCCCCGACTGGATATCAAAGGACCCAACCTGGTCAAAGGGATCCACCTCGAAGGTTTGCGAGTGATTGGGGAGCCGGCGCGCTTCGCCCGGCATTACTACCAGGAAGGTGCGGACGAGCTCCTGTATATCGACATCGTGGCCAGCCTGTACGGACGCAATCACCTGCTCGACCTCATTGAGCGCACGGCACAGGAGATCTTCATTCCGCTTACCGTGGGTGGGGGCCTGCGTACCATTGACGACATCCGGAAAACGCTGCGTGCGGGGGCGGACAAGATTGCCATCAACACGGCGGCAGTCCGGCGGCCTGAGTTTATCCGGGAAGCAGCTTGCAAGTTTGGTTCTTCGACGGTCGTGCTCTCGATCGAAGCCATGGAGCGCCCGGACGGCAGCTATGAGGCGTACACCGACAACGGCCGTGAGAAGACAGGGCTGGACGCTTGCGAGTGGGCCGTGCGGGGCGTGGAACTGGGCGCCGGGGAAATCCTGGTAACCTCAATCGATCGCGAAGGCACTGGGCTGGGTTTCGATTTGAACCTCTCGCGCCGCATCGCGGAGTTGGTTCCGGTACCGGTGATCGCCTCGGGCGGCGCGGCCAGCGCGGAGCACATCAAGCAGGCCGCACTGGTTGGCAAGGTGCAGGCCGTGGGGATTGCCTCCCTGTTGCACTATAACTTCGTGAGGCGGATCAACCCGAAGGGCGACCATGTAGGCGGCCTGGACGTCGGCGGCCTGGCGCCCCGTTTCATGCGAACCGGCACGATCTCGAGCAACTTTCAGGACATTGGATTGGCGGATCTCAAGCATGAATTGGACGAGAGTGGGATCCACTGCCGTCCGATCCCAGTGGCCGAAGAGGTGGTGCTGTGATGGCCGTCCACGGCAGCCCGGTAGCGATTGTGGACTACGGAATGGGCAATCTGCACAACGTACTGCGCGCATGTCAGGCCGTGGGTATGGCGGCGAAAATTACCTCGTCGGCGAAGGAGGTGCGCGAAGCGCCGGCGGCGATCCTGCCGGGCGTAGGCGCCTTCGGCGACGCGATGGCTTCGCTCAGCGCCAGCGGTGTGGACCAGGCTCTCGGTGAACTGGTACGGGCGGGCAGGCCTTTGTTCGGAATCTGCCTGGGCTTTCAACTGCTGATGACCGAGAGCTTCGAGTTCGGCCATCACCGGGGACTCGACTTCATCCCGGGCTCGGTCGTCCGCTTCCACAATCCTGAGGACACTGGAGGCGGATACAAAGTTCCGCATGTGGGATGGAACCGCGTATGGAAGAAGAACCCGGACGGCACAACGGATTCGGGATCAACCACGTTGCTGGACGCGGTCGGCGATGGCGAATACATGTACTTTGTCCACTCCTTCGTGGTGGTGCCCGCGGAAGCGAGCGCGATCGCGTCGACCACCTACTATGGCGATGTCGAGTTTTGTTCCAGCGGCGGGCGCGAAAATGTCTTCGGCTGCCAGTACCACCCCGAACGCAGTGGGGTCGAGGGTTTGAAGTTATATGCGCGATTTGCGCAGATGATCTGGAACCATCGAACCCGGAGTGACGCTGATCCCGCCTTTCCCTGGCCGGAAGCTGCAACCGTAACCTCGGACCCTCCCAGTCGTGCCCAGGACAGGTTTTCTCGCTCCGTCATTCCACCCCGCAGTTAAGCTTTCAGGAGCATTCCAATGCCAACAACAACGCGCAAGGCGCACAACGTCGTAGAGAAATACAAACTACCTCAACCTGTCTTGTTCTGCCGCCACTGCGTCGTTTCCAATCAGCGGCCGCGCATCCGGTTTGATGAGCTCGGGGTGTGCAGCGCCTGCGGTTATTCGGAATACAAACGCACCCAGATCGACTGGAAAGAACGGGAGCGTGAGCTCCAGGAGTTGTGTGACCGCTTTCGCAAGTCCGATGGGTCGTACGATGTGGTGGTTCCCTGCAGCGGTGGGAAGGATAGCGGCTTCGTAGCCCACCAACTCAAGTACCAGTACCGCATGAATCCGTTGTGTGTGACCTGGGCTCCTCTGCTGCCCACCGCCATCGGTCGGACCAATCTGGATAATTTTATTGCGGCGGGATTTGACCACGTTCTGGGTACGCCGAATCCGAAAGTAACCCGGCTGCTGACTAGGCTCTCTTTCCTGCATCTGGGGGACCCCTTCCAGCCCTTCATCTATGGGCAAACCAACTACCCCATGAAAATGGCGGTCATGCACAATATTCAACTGATCATGTACGGGGAAAATGGAGAGGTGGAATACGGGGGCGACATGAAGAATGCGTTCATCCCGACTCGCCAAATCGCCGATCATGACGACCACTACTTCTCGGGGTTGCCGCCGGAGTTCTGGGTCGAGCACGGAGTGTCAATGGCCGACCTGGCTGCGTTCCGTGCGCCCGCCCCTGAGCAAACAGCCGCTAACCGGACCGAAATCCATTTCTTCGGGTATTACCGTTTTTGGGACCCGCAGGAGAACTTTTACTATTGCCGGGAGCACAACAACTTTACCGTCAATCCTGAACACAGCGAAGGAACCTACTCGAAATACGCCAGCCTGGATGACCGGCTTGACGGTTTCCACTACTACCTGGCTTTTGTCAAGTTCGGCATTGGAAGAGCTACCTCCGATGCGGCCCATGAGATCCGTGACGGCAAGATCACGCGCGAGGAGGGCATCGCACTGGTGAAACGATATGATGGGGAATTCCCCAAGAAATACTTTGCTGACTTTCTCGAGTATACCGGCCTCGACGAAAAGGCTTTCTGGGAAGTGATCGACTGCTGGCGTTCCCCCCACCTCTGGGAGCGCAAAAATGGCGAATGGAAGCTTCGCCACACGGTTTCCTGATCAAAGCTTCCGCAGGCACCTCAATGCAGAAAATCCTGGGTTGGATTCCGGCCCGCTGGCATTCCAAGGGGGTTCCGGGGAAAAACAAGCGCGTTCTGGGGGACGAGCCCCTGATCGTGCAGACCATCCGGACGGCGCAAAAGGCGGCATGTCTCGACCGGATTATGGTGAGCACGGATGATCCCGAGATCGCGCGCATGGCGCGGGCGGCGCAGGCGGAGGTGCCCTGGATGCGTCCGGCGGAACTGGCAATGGACGACTCGGCCGTGATTGAAAGCGCGATCTACGACCTCGGCCGGCTTCGCGTCGAGTGCGACTACTCGCCCGATGCGGTCATGCTGCTGCAGCCGACTTCACCCTTTCGAACTCCGGAAACCATTCGCGCGGCCCGGAAAATGTTCGCCCAGGCCCGAGGAGAAAGTGTGGTCTCGGTAAGTCCGGCGCGTGAGCATCCGTACTGGTGCCAGCGCATTGCAAGGGACGGCGCCCTCGAAGCATTTTCGCCCGAGGCCCCGCGATCGCTGCGGCGCCAGGCGCTGCCTCCGGCCTACCGCCTGGCTGGAGTCGTTTATGTCGCATCGGTTGAGACCATCTTTTCCAGGCGTTCCTTCTGCAGCGCCCGCACGCGCGCGCTCGTGATCTCCAGTGAAAAAGAGGCGCTGGACATCGATACGCCGTTCGACTGGCTGGTCGCGGAAGCCTTGTGGAATGACGGGTCTGTAAATGACGGGCGTGTAAATGATGGGCTTGTAAATGATGGACGAGCCAATGATCGGGGAGCCGGCGACCGGCACGCAGGAGACAGCAAGTGAAGTTCTCTCGCGTGTTCGTGATTGCCGAAGCGGGCGTGAACCATAACGGCGATCTGGAAGTGGCCAAACGGCTGATCGCAGCGGGCGCGGAAGCGGGCGCGGACGCAGTCAAGTTCCAGACCTTTCGCGCCGACGAGATCGCCTCTCCCCAGGCGGCCGCCGCGGAATACCAGATCCGCAACCGCCGCGCTCCCGCTCGATCACAACTTGAGATGCTGCGGCCCCTGGAACTGGACCGCAGTGCCCACTTCGAACTGGCGCGTTGCGCCAGGGAAAGCGGAATCGTTTTTCTATCCAGCCCCTTCGACCGCGACAGCGCTGACCTGCTGGAGGAAGTGGGTGTGCCTCTATTCAAGCTTGGCTCCGGCGAGATCACCAACCTTCCCTTGCTCCGTCATGTCGCGCGAAAAGGCAAGCCGGTGATTCTGTCGACGGGGATGGCAACGCTGGAGGAAGTCGGGCACGCGCTCGGCATCCTTCAGGCGGAGGGCAATGAGGACATCGTGTTGATGCACTGTGTCACCGAGTATCCGGCGCCTGCGGCCGAAGTGAACCTGCGCGCCATGGCAACCATGGCAGGCGCATTTCACCTGCCCGTGGGATATTCCGACCACACCGAGGGCAACCAGATCGCCTTGGCGGCCACCGCTTTGGGCGCATGTTCGATCGAGAAACATTTCACGCTCAGTCGGACCATGGAAGGTCCCGACCACCGAGCCTCCGCGGAACCGGGCGAGATGAGAGCCCTGGTCAGTGGCATCCGCAGCATTGAACTGGCCCTGGGGGATGGGATCAAGCGGCCAGCGCCCTGCGAGCTGCCCAACCGCCTGCTGGTGCGGCGGAGCATTTTCGCCGCCGCCGACATTCCGGCCGGGAGCGTGCTGACTGCGTCCCTGATCACCTGCCGGCGGCCGGGGACGGGCATCCCCAGCGAACAACTCGACGAAGTTGTGGGGCGCCAAGCGGCGCGCGCCTTCCGAGCCGGCGAGATGCTGGACTGGAGCGGGTTGAACGGCCATGCGTAGGATTTGCGTCGTAACCGGCACCCGCGCGGAGTACGGCCTGCTCCGGCCGGTAATGCGGGCGATTCAGCGCTCTGCGGAATTGGAGTTGGTCCTCATCGTGGCCGGCATGCATCTGTCGCACGAGTTCGGCGACACCTATCGCGACATCGAAAGCGACGGTTTCCACGCGGATGCGCGCGTGGACATGACATTCAGCGGCGACTCCCATGCCGCCATGGCCAAAGCGATCGGCGTTGGGATCTACGGCATGGCCCAGGCGATCGAGAGCCTCGATCCCAAGGTTGTGCTCGTGCTGGGTGACCGTACGGAAGCATTTGCGGGGGCGGTTGCCGGCGCCGGGAGCAACAAGATCGTAGCTCACATCCACGGCGGAGAAGTTACGCGGGGCGGCCTCGACGAATCGCTGCGCCATGCCATCACGAAGTTGGCGCACATCCACTTCGTGGCCACCGAGGGCAGCCGGCAACGCGTGCTGTGGATGGGCGAGCCGGCGGAAAACGTTTTCCTTACAGGCGCTCCCGGCCTCGATTCGATCCTGAACCAGAGCCTGTACGACTCCGCCGAGCTGTCCCGCCGCCTGGGGATTCGACTGCGGCAGCCGCGCATTCTTCTGGTGCAGCATTCCGTGTCCACCCTGGCGGACACGGCTGGATCAGAAATGGCGGAAAGCCTGGCCGCGCTCGGGAAGCTGGGTCATCAGACGATCGTCATTTACCCGAATTGCGACGTGGGCGGACGGCGCGTGATCGACCAGTTGCGCGAATTTGGCGCCGCCCCCTGGCTGCACGTCTTCCAGAACCTGGATCACACGACGTACCTGAGCCTGCTGGCTGGAGTCGATGTGCTGGTGGGAAACAGCAGCAGCGGCATCATTGAGGCTCCCGCCCTGCACGTGCCGGTCGTCAACATTGGGCCTCGCCAGCAGGGCCGCGAACACAGCGCCGGCATCCTGGACGTTGCCGCTGAGCGGGAAGCGATCAGGAAAGCCATCGAGGTGGCCCTGGGGGATTCTGGCTTTCGGCGACGCGTGCGCGAATCGACCAGCGTTTACGGAGACGGGCAGGCAAGCCGCCGTATTGTAGAAGTCCTGGCAAGCCTGCAAGCGCCTTCCCGGTTGTTGCAGAAGCAACTGACGTATCAAGACTGATGTATTCAAGACTGACAAGACTATGAAGGTGTTCTGCTACGGGGCCAGCGGCCACGGCAAGGTTGTGGCCGATATCCTCGCCCTCTGCGGCATGGAGCTCGAGGGCTTCGTCGATGACGACTGCGCCAAGGCCGGCACGCGGCTGGCCGGCGTCCCCGTGATGGGAACGGCCGCGGCCCTCGGGCCTTTGCTGGCCGCAGGGGCGGCGGGCATCGTGACCATCGGGTCGAACCAGGCCCGTACGGCGAGGGCGGGCGAACTTGGACGACTGGGTTTCAAACTGGCCACGGCGATTCATCCTTCAGCGGTGGTGGCGCGCGATGTCACGGTGGGCAACGGCACCGTGATCATGGCCGGCGCCATCGTCAACTCGGGCAGCCGCATCGGCGCCAACGTGATCATCAATACCGCGGCCAGCGTCGACCACGACTGCGTTCTGGGGGATGGAGTGCACATCTCCCCGGGCGCGAACCTGGGGGGCGGAGTCGTGGTGGGTGGCAACACCCACGTGGGAATCCGCGCTTCGGTCATCCAGTGCATCAAGACCGGCGCCGATTCGATCATTGGCGCGGGCGCCGTCGTCATTCGCGACATCCCGTCAGGGGTCACCGTGGTGGGAAACCCCGCCCGCATTCTGAACAGGAACGGAATGAGTCCGGAAAAAAGCAGGGTCTTCGTCACCGCGGACCGGACGATCCGGGAAACGCTGAAGACGATCGACGAATCAAGCCTTGCCATTGCGCTGGTTGTGGACCGGGAACAGCACTTGCTCGGCACGGTGACCGACGGGGATGTGCGGCGCGCCATCCTCAAGGGGATCGATGTCGCATTACCGGTGACCACTATCATGAATGGGAGTCCCCTGACGGTCACGCCGGCGCAGGATATTCAGCAGATCCGCGAGCTGCTGCTGGCATCGACGCTGAAGCATGTACCCGTGGTGGACAACCAGAACCGCGTAGTGGACTTGATCACGGTGGCCGAGTTGCTGGCAATGCCGATCTCGATTCCCGACATCACGGACCGTGAAATCCATGCGGTGGCGGAGATTCTCGGATCGGGACGGCGCCGGTCCGGATCGACACGCTTCGATTTCGAGCAGAAGCTGGCGGGATACGCAAATCGCCGTTACGCGGTTGCCGTTAACAGCGCGGGCTCCGCACTGCAGCTCATGGTTCGTGCTCTGGAGTTGCGACCTGGAGAGGAAGTGATCACCAGCGCGTTCAGCTTCATGGCCGGCGTCAATTCCCTGCTGCGCGAGGATGCGATTCCCGCCTTCGTCGATATCGATCCCCGAACCCGGCATCTTGCCCTGGACAAGGTCGAAGCGGCGATCACGCCACGGACGAAGGCGATTCTGGCGGTCGATACCTTTGGCCAGCCGGCGAATTATGACGGCATCGGGGAGATTGCGGACCGGCATGGGCTGCCTCTCATTGTGGACGCTTCGGAGTCGGTGGGCGCGGAGTACAAGCGCCGTCGCGCCAGTTCCTATGGCGTGGCCGCGGCCTTCGGGTTTCAGGCCAACAGCCAGATCACGACGGGAGAAGGGGGAGCCATCGTCACCGACGACACCAATATCGCCGAGCTCTGCCGTTCCCTGCGCGACGAAGGAAGCGACACGGAAGGCGAGGAAGTTCGTTACGAGCGGTTGGGCTACAACTGCCGCTTGGCCGATGTCAATAGCGCCCTCGGGCTCGCGCAGCTCGATCGCATCGAGGAGATCCTCGAATATCGCCAGCAGCTGGCCGAAATTTACCACCTGCGGCTGGAGGACTGCGCCGCTCTGCATCGACCTTACCTGGCCCCCGAGACGACCCGCATGAGCTGGTTCGCATACGTCGTCTGCCTGAGCGAAGAATTCAGCCGCTCCGACCGCAACCATGTCATTGCACGGTTGAGGGAAAATGGCATCGAGGTGAATCACGGTTGGTCGGCCGTCCATCTCCAGCCACTCTACCGGAAGCGCTTCGGATTCCGTCCCGGCACCTTCCCGGTCACTGAGGCGGTAGCAGACCGTTCGCTGGCGCTCCCCTTGTACAACAATCTTCGGCACAACGACTGTGAAAGAGCAGTCGAACAGCTGCTCGACGCGATCGAATCGATTGCGCCGCAGCGGACCATGAAACCTGGGAACTAGCCCAGACACGAGTCCACGATGGCAACGCAACTCTCACTTTTATTCTTTCTCAGCGCTCTGGTCGCGATCTGGATGCGGGACTACGAGTCGTTTCCCCAGCTGGCGCGCAAGTTGCTCTGCATTGCGCCCTTCCTTCCAATAGTGTCATTACTGAACCACAACCTCGATAAGGATCACTGGGGCACCGCCACCCAAGTCGCGCCCATGTATGTCCTACTGGTTTTGCTCGTGTTGAGCTTGATCGTTTGGAGGGCACGCGGGGCGGCGTTGCGGTGGGGCACGGCGGAGATCTTCGTTTTGTTGTATATCGGTTTCTGCGCGGCGCAGATTCCGGGCTCGCTGGATCGGGCCTGGACCCTCTGCACGTGGTCGTGGAGTGTTCCGGGTTATCTGCTGTTCCTGATGGCCGGGCGGGCTACCAGCAGCGAGGAATTCCGTCGGGACCGTGCGCCCGTCTGGACGCTGCTGGGATTCGCCGGAATTTCTGTGGCGCTCATCATGACCGGCCTCGTCACCGGGCGGGCTGACGATCTGTTCCATACCCGCAATTTCGGCAGCATTTACGCTTCGAACGCGTTGCTGCTGTTCTTAACTGTGTTCGCAGGTCTGTGCTGGGTTACGGTCCGATCGTCGCTGTTCTGGAGTTTCACGATTCTCCTGGTGAGCGTGCTGTGCATGCTCCTGTCGCTTTCTCGCACCGCCACACTAACGTTAGCGGTGTTCGCGCTCGTGGCCTTTACCGGTTCCCGGCGATACCTGAAGCGGGCGGTGCTGGCGAGCATCCTGGTTCTGGTAACACTAGGGGCGGGCTTAGTACTTGCGGAAAAGCGCCTGGACCTGGATGTTCAGCTGTTCGACGCCTGGTCATACCGATTCTACGGCGGGGATTTTGGCGGCGCCTACAGCTCCGCGCGCGAGTTGAGAGATACCAAGTTTGCGTATTTCCAGAGCCAGATATGGCGCGACGTTCCATGGCACGGGCAAGGTTACGGCACATTCCGGCACTTTTCCGATTACACCGATGCCCACAATCTGCTGGTCACGGAAGCATTTGAGAACAGTCTTTTGGCCGGCTTATTCCTGGTACTGGCTTTTTCTTTCCCCCGGCTGACCCAGGCGCTGTTCGTTGCCGAACTTCGTCCCGTGGCACTCTCGATCCTGGGATTTATTTTGCTCGGGCAAATCACGGGGGGAATGCTCGCCTTCCGCGCAGAGGGCTCCTACTACACCGCATATCCGGGGTGGACGCTATTCTACCTGGTTGGATTTCTCAGCGGTCAATTACGACTGCGCCGGCATCGGACACGCGCGTTCATTCCCCGGTCGCCGGCCATCCTTGATTCTGGCGCTGGGCAGTTCCCGGCGCTGGCAACCACAGGGTTACTCTGCGAATGAGCGCGCGGCCTATCACTATTTCCATCCCGGCCGGAGCGAATGGAACCATCATGCCCGGGCAGTCGACGCGCAGCGAGACCGTGCAATATGGCGCCGGGTACGTCGTGTACGCCGCCGGACGGCTGCTGCGGGATCTGGCGGTGGCGCGAATCCTGGGTCCGTCGAGTTTCGGTGTCTGGGGTGCGCTGCTGATCTATCGGCAATACTCAAACTATTCCGATTTCGGTTTCACCAATGGCCTCGGTCGCGTCCTTCCCAAACTCTTGCAAGAGGACAAAGAACCCGAGGCACGGCAAGCGATGGGCACGGGCTGGATGGTCGCCATGGCAGGGACGCTCGGGTTTGCGCTGGCCATCGCCTCCCGCTTTATGCGGCTGCGCTCTTCCAGCGCAGTCACGTTGTGGGGCGTCGCCACCGTGGTCGTATTGATGTTCCTTGACAAACATTATATGTACTCCTCGGTGGTGTTCCGCTCCACTCATCGTGTGGGCGAGTCCGGCCTATGGATGGGTTCGCTGGGAGCGCTCGAGTTAGCACTTGGAATCGTGCTGACCCGGAGGTACGGGCTGTACGGGCTGTATGCTTCGGTTTCAGTGGCTTTGCTCAGTGCTGTCGCATGCATGTACGAGCGCCAGCCATTGCGAGGCATTTTCCGGCGCAACCCAGGTTCGTTCCGGATCCTGCTGGTTCCATCTTTGACATTAATGGCACTCGGCCTGGGCAACATCGCCATTCACAACGTGGACCGGGTTGTAATCCTGTGGACCCGAGGCCCGGGCGCGGAACTCGGCCAATACCAGGTCGCAGCTACCCTCAGCCTGGTGGTCAGCCAGCTGCCTTGCATCCTTCTAACTGTGCTGGTGCCGAAGCTGTTCCGCTTTGGCCGCGAGCACAGTCGAGAGCTGCGGCCATATTTTCTGTTGCCGACCGCTGTGGTGGCTGTTCTTAGCATCGCGGTCGGATCGATTGGCTACCTTTTGTTGCCCGCGATGCTGGGTTGGCTACTGCCGAAATACACCCTCGCGGCTGCGCCTGCCGCCATCCTGATGCTGGGCGAAGTGTGTTTCGCCATCGCGATGGTTCCCGAGACTCTGATCGTGGCGCTCGACCGCGGTCTGCAGTCGGTGTTGCTGCGAGTCTTCCTCATCGCGGGCGGAACTTCCAGCAGTTGGTGGGCATTAAGCCACGGTTATGGCTTGTCGGCCGTGGCGGGATGCATGTGTGCGGCCCAAGCCAGCGGAGCTCTGCTGCTCGGAGTGCTTTCTGCCCATGTGCTCAAGGTTCCCGCCTGCCATTACCTGGCGGCTGCTTTTGCTCCCGTGCTGTACGTTTTGGCGGTGCTGATGGGAATCTCCGCGGTGGTGCCCGCATCCTGGAGCGGGCCGGAAGCTGTCCTGGTGAGGTTGCTCCTGTGCTCGGTCGCGCTCTCACCGCTTATCACCCTTCCGCTGTGGTTCCTCGGAGTTCGACTGGCGGGCGTAGACCGCATCATCGGTCATCTACAGCGGAGCGAGGTGGAGTAATGGCGGAGTGGGTGGTCAGGAAACTCAGCTATTCGGTGGGCTGGCGCGAAATCTTCGGTTTCATGCCTCGTCTGCTGATGGAAGCTGAGCCTGTGGTGCAACGGGAAATCGTATTGCAGGCGGAGAAGAGCGTTTATGGCGACGCCGGATTGGAATCCTACGAGGCAACTGAAAAATCATCCCTGCGGGCCCTGGCGCGCCGGGCACTTGCCCAGCATCTTTGTCAGCGCGCTTTAGTGGGCAGCGCGCGCGTCAACCGGTTGCGCCGCATGATTTTTGGCCTGGCCTTTCCCCCGCTTCTGGCGCTGTTCGTCTTGTCTAGCTTGCGTCCTCGCAAGGTGCCGGCGGAGAGTAACCGTCCTGACCTGGTCGTGTTTTTCTGGTGGGAACGGTTGTACAAGTTCATCGACGATTGCCACTTGCCAGGGCAAACGCACGTGCTCTACCGTGCCCGGCACGTATGTTTCGGCCACCGGGAAATTCGCTTTTTTCTGCGCACGATTGCCGTCTGCCCGCGCATCCTGTGCTCTCCGGAGTTGTTGTGCAATTTCGTGCGCTGGCTCGGGTACTACGGCTATGTGATCCAACACTACCAGCCCAAAGAAGCAGTCGTGCACTTCTTCGAGAACACGGCCTCATCCTCTCTGATGACCGCCTACCTGCACGAAAAGGGTTTGCGTCACATCAACGTCCAGCACGGCGAGGTCATGTTCACCGCTATGTCTGCGTTCTGCTGGTTCGATGAGGTTCGCCTGTGGGGCGAACACTTCCGGGACGTTTTCCTGTGCAACCGCAGCCCGGCGGGGGCCATCCGGGTGTGGGGCACCCAATATCACCGCGAACTGTTCCGCGAAGTCCGTAATCAGAATCAGCCCCGTCCGAAGCGCCTGCTGATCATCGATCCGTTCATGTATGAAGAGCACGAGGTGCACTACGCCATGATCAAGAAAGTCGTTGAGCGGCTCGATCCTGGCTGGGAAGTGCGCGTACGCCGCCATCCCGCCGAACTACGCGCGCGCCTGGAATGGATGGATCGACTCAATACCGAATTGGGGTTGACGCAGCAGAGCCTTCATCTGGAGGAAGAGCGACCGACGGTGCCGATTGAAGAGGCGCTGGGCAAGTCGCGCGTAGTGCTGGGAGTTGCCAGCACGGCTCTCATCGAAGGCTGGATTGTGGGTTGCAAGGTCATTCACATCGCAGGCGGCCCCGGCGAGGACGTGCTGATGGAGCGGTACCAGGGCTCGGCCAACGTCTTTTATTGCGACCAGCGCACGGATGGCCGCTCCTTGGACATATTTCTCACGGAACCGACCGCGCTCAACGAACGCGAGAGCAGTTTGGTCAATCATGTCACAGCTATTAAGGAGCACCGGTCATGAGAGTTGCGGTTTTCGGAACCGGGCGCATGGGTACACGGTATCTGCAAGTCGTTCGCGAACTCGGCTGGGATACGGTTGGAATTCTCGATCAGAACCAACCTGATCTGGCGCGGGCCGGGGAACAGTTCGGAATTCCCGCTTGCCGGCAATACCGGGAAGCCCGGCATCTGATGGACGAGGCCCAACCCGAGTGTGTGATCGTTGCCACGACTGCTCCCGGCCACGGGCCGCTCACCTGTCTGGCCGCTGCAACCGGAGCCCGATACATCCTGTGTGAAAAGCCTATGGCGAGTTCTTTGGTGGAATGCGACCAGATGATCGCCGCCTGTACGAACCGGGGGGCCCGCCTTGCCGTGAACCACCAGACCCGCTTCATGCCCCGGTATCTGGCCGTGCAGCGGATCCTCAAGTCCGAAGACTTCGGGCCCTGGACCAGCATTACGGTGGTTGCTGGCAACGTAGGATTGGCCATGAACGGGGTCCACTATTTCGAACTGCTGCGCTGGCTGAGCGGCGAGAGAGCGAGCGAGGTCACGGCCTGGCTCTCGGGCGATCCGATTCCCAATCCGCGGGGTCCGCAATTCAAGGACGCCAGCGGAGCGGTTCGCGTTACCACCGCAAGCGGCAAGAGGCTGTACATGGACCTGGGCGCAGACCAGGGACATGGCATTCGCGCGGTCTATGCCGGACGCACCGGGATGCTGGTGGTGGACGAGTTGAGCGGGAAAATGGAATTAGCAGTCCGCGGCCCCGAGCATCGGGACTTGCCTACGGCCCGCTATGGCATGGCGTCGCACGGCTCCAGCCTCGAGTGCAAGTCTGCGGACACGGTGGCGCCTACACGTTCCGTGCTTGAGGCTCTGATCGCGGACCGGGACTACCCGACTGGCGAACAGGGCAGAACGGCGATCGCCACGCTGGTCGCCGCACACGTTTCCGATCAGCAAGGTCACCGGGCCGTGCATACGGAGGAACCGCTGCCCCGCGAGCTCAGATTTCCATACCCATGACTCCGGCGATTACTAGCTGTGAGGTTGCCGTGGTTGGCGCAGGTCTCACTGCCAGGGAGCATATCCGGGCTTTGCGCGATATTGCCGGAGTGCGCGTGGCCGCGATTCACAGTCGTACCCGGTCGAGGGCCGAAGCTCTGGCTGGGGAATTCGCCATAGAAGCGGTGTGCGATTCCATACCCGAACTGTATGAACGGAGCCGAGCTGCGTTAGTCTTCGTGGCCGTCCCCGAGCTCTCAATCAACGCCGTGGCCAAAGCTAGTTTTGGTTTTCCCTGGACGGTCGTGATGGAAAAGCCGCCCGGATACAATCTGGCGGATGCCCTGGACATCCAACGCGCTGCCGAAGAAAAGCAATGCCACGTACTGGTGGCCTTGAATCGCAGGTTCCTGGCAGCTACCTTGCGGGTGAAAACCGAACTGGCGGAAAACTCCGCTCCACGCTTCATCAAGGTGCAAGACCAGCAGAGCCAGTTCGCGGCCCGGGCTGGTGGCCAACCGGCGGAAGTGGTGCACAACTACATGTTTGCCAACTCGATCCATACTATCGACTACCTGCGGGTTTTCGGGCGCGGCAACATTACGTCGGTTGAACCTGTTCTGCGCTGGGATCCAGAACACCCGGGTGTGGTGGTGTGCCGCATCGCCTACGACAGCGGCGATGTCGGGCTGTATGAGGGCATCTGGCACGCCCCTGGTCCCTGGGCAGTGACGGTGACCGTTCCGGGGAAACGATGGGAAATGCGTCCGTTGGAGCGGCTGACTCGCCAGGAGTTGGGCCATTCGCCCGAGCCCGCCGATCTCTCCCAGTGGGACACAAACTTCAAGCCCGGTTTCCGGCTGCAGGCCGAAGCCGCGGTCGCATCGGCCTGTGGGCGGCCGAGCCAGTCTGTGTCCCTGGCCGATGCCGTCGAAACCATGCACCTGATCGCGCGGATTTTCGCGTAGCACGTTCATCACACACTACGAAGGAGGAGAAGTATGCGGCGTAGGCTTGCGCTTGCCTTGTATTACGGGATCACCAGCCACATCCGATCGTCGGACAACCAGGGAACGATTGGCGCGCGCCTGAACCGGTTCGTCGTGAAGCGCATTTTCCGAAAGTGCGGCCAGGGCGTCAACATCAGGCCACGCGTCTACTTCGGTTCGGGCGCGAACGTTTCGATCGGCAACCATTCGATGATGGGCCAGGATTCGATCATCGGCTCGACCGCCGAGGTAGCGATCGGCAATGACGTGATGATGGGACCGGAAGTCCTGGTCTACACCAGCAATCACGGCATGGCAGCGGGCACTCCCATGCGCCTGCAGCCGCTCGAGTCCGCCGCCGTACGCATTGGCGATGACGTGTGGATCGGCGCCCGCTGCATCATCCTGCCCGGCGTCAACATCGGCGATGGCGCGGTGCTTGCGGCCGGCGCCGTGGTAACCGGCGATGTGCCGGCGAACGCCGTCGTGGGTGGTGTGCCGGCGAAGTTGCTGAAATACCGCACTACGGCCAAGGCTCCGGCGGCGGCTGTAGAGTGTGCAGCGCCGGCGGCACGCTCCCAGAATATGGAAGATGAGATGCAGTCCAAGATGCCAGGCGACGCCGGGGACGAGAGCCTGACCGTTTCGATCATCATCCCCATGCGCAACGAGGAAAAGTATATCGGGCGATGCCTCGACAGCGTACTGGCGAACGGCTTTCCAGGACAACAATACGAGATTCTGGTGGCCGACGGTGCGTCCGAGGACGGTTCCCGCGAAGTAGTGCTGGCCAAGGCTGCCGCGCATCCCTCTATTCGCCTGCTGCACAACCCGGCACGCTTCGTGCCTTCCGGCATGAACCTGGGCATTCGCCAGGCCCGCGGGCGGTACATCATCCGCATGGATGCGCATTGCGAATATCCCACCGACTATGTCGAGAACTGCGTCTCGGAGCTGGAGCGCACAGGCGCAGGCAATGTGGGTGGACGTTGGCTCACGCAGCCCGGAAGCGACAGGCAGATCGCCAAGGCCATCGCGCTTTTCACCCAGACACGCACCGGCGTGGGCAATGCCGCCTACCGCGTGGGCGAGGGCGACCGCTACGTGGATACGGTCCCTTTTGGCGCCTTCCCGCGCCAGGTTCTCGAGCAGGTTGGCTTGTACCGCGAGGATCTGGTCCGGAACCAGGATTTCGAACTCAACGCGCGCATCCGGCGCGCCGGTTACGCGATATATCTGTCCAGTAAGATTTCGTGCCGCTATTACAACTCCGCGACCTTCCGCAAGTTCATGCGCCAGGCCTGGATGAATGGGATTTGGGCGCCGCGCATGTGGCTGCGGTACCGGGGCAGCTTCTGCTGGCGCCACGCGGCGCCGGTCGGTTTCGCAGGGGGTCTTCTTTCCAGCCTGCTGATTGGCCTGCTATTTCGTCCCGTGCTGTGGATCGGGCTCGCCGGACTCGCCATCTACCTGGCTGCAACCCTTGGAACCGCAGTTTCGATCGGAGCGCGCCATGGCTGGAAGAACTCGCCGTATGTCGCGCTGGTAATGCCCTGCTACCACTTTCTCTACGGCTTGGGCACATTAATGGGGCTGTGGCTGAACGACGACACGAGATCGCGCACGCCAGTCGCGGCCGGGAATGCGGAGCCGAGCTGAACGGCTTCGGCACGGACGATCGGCCCTCCGACACAACGCAGGAATTTTCCATGAAGCGACTGTTTGATTTTTCCACCGCAATCTTAACTCTGGTTTTGCTGTCACCGCTGCTCTTGATCATCGCCGTGCTGGTGAAAGCCACAACACCCGGCCCGGTTTTGTACTGCGGCAAGAGGGCGGGCCTGCATGGCAGGACTTTCCACATGTACAAGTTCCGCACCATGGTGGTGAATGCCGACCAACTCGGAGGCTCATGTACAGCCGCCGGAGATCCGCGCATAACGCGCAGTGGTTATTGGCTGCGCAGGTTCAAGCTGGATGAGCTGCCACAGTTCTTCAATGTAGTTCTGGGCGACATGAGCCTGGTCGGGCCCCGTCCCGAAGTTCAGGAATACGTGGACCTGTTCACCAACGAGGAACGCGCCATTCTTACGGTGCGCCCGGGCATTACCGATTGGGCTTCCATCTGGGACCACAATGAAGCCGAAGCACTCGCCGGGCATCCCGACCCCGAACAGGCGTATCTGGAGCGGATCCGGCCCGAGAAGATACGTTTGCAGCTCGAATATATCCGTCGCCACTGTTTTCTCACGGATCTGGCCATTCTTTTTGAAACCATGCGAGTCCTGCTGCTTGGTCCGGCTCCGCCGCCAATTGGAACCTCCGGCGGCGCCGGGCGGGAGCAGGAAAAAATCTAGATCGTCCAATCAGCGATACGGAACCGAACTGGTCAATCGCGGGAGAACGGCTTCCGACGGAGCTGGTTGTGAAGGACCGCGAGGGAAAAGCAGCTTCCGCATAGAAACCAAGAGGCAGCGAAAATCATGACCACGCATGGGGCGGTGGAGGCTACTCCGTCATCAGGATCCAGCCAGCCGTCGGCTATGGCAGCGGCAACCGCTCCCTGGCCGTATTTGGCCGAGGAGGAAATCCAGGCCGCGATGAACGTGCTGCGTTCCGGAAAAGTGAACTATTGGACGGGCGACGAAGGCCGGCTGTTTGAAAAGGAATTTGCCGCATTCGTGGGTTGCAGACACGCAGTTGCACTCGCCAACGGCACGGTAGCGCTCGAAACCGCGCTGCGCGCGTTGGATATCGGGCCGGGCGACGAGGTGATCACGACGGCGAGAACCTTCATCGCGTCGGCCAGCTGCGCAGTCGCCCTGGGGGCACGGCCGGTCATCGCCGACGTGGACCGCGACAGCCAGAACCTTACCGCCGGTACCGTCCGCGCCGTACTTACCCCGAAGACGAAAGCGGTCGTGGCGGTGCACCTGGCAGGCTGGCCGTGCGAGATGGACGAAATTTTCGCCCTGGCGCGGCAGCATGGTTTGAAAGTGGTGGAGGATTGCGCGCAGGCGCAGGGCGCCCGGTACAAAGGCCGTCCCATAGGCTCGCTCGGCGATGTTGCGGCCTTTTCTTTCTGCCAGGACAAGATCATGACCACCGGGGGCGAGGGCGGCATGCTTACCACCAATGACGACAACATCTGGCAGCGCGCCTGGAGCTACAAGGATCACGGCAAAAGTTATGACGCTGTTTACGGCAGGCAGCACGCCGCGGGATTCCGCTGGCTGCACGAATCGTTTGGCAGCAACGGGCGGATGACGGAGATGCAGTCTGCGATTGGACGGATCGTCCTCGGAAAGGTGCCACAGTGGCTCGAGCGACGGCGCCTATTGGCGGGGCTGTTGGACGAGAACCTTGCCGGGCTTTCCGGACTGCGGATCGTCCGCCCGGCGTGTGAAATCGAGCATGCCTACTACAAATATTATGCCTTCGTGCGTCCCGAAGCATTGCGGCGGAGCTGGGATCGCGACCGGATCATGCAGGCGATCAACGCCGAGGGCGTTCCGTGTTCAGTCGGCAGTTGCGGCGAGATTTACAGGGAGAAGGCATTTGTTCCTGAGTCGTACCCTATCGAGCGACTTCCGGTGGCGAAAGAGCTGGCAGAAACCAGCCTGATGTTTATGGTTCATCCAACCTTATCGGACGAAGATATCCGCAACACGTATCTTGCGGTGCAGAGAGTCATGCTGGAAGCCAGCGAACCAAAAGCTCTGGCACGTGCGGCGGCAGCCTCAGGTTCTTCGGGTTCTGCGCGGTTGACATAACTGCCAGCGGTAATCCCCGATTTTCGTTCGTTCATCGGTGACAAATCGCGTCCGCTTCGTCCCCTTTGGTTTGCCGAATCTGAAACTGCGCCCAACCGCGGTTTCACGATTCTTGACTGCTTTCTCCCATAATCGCGCGGTGCCGGGTTGCCTGACGCTGCACACACCGTTCCGTAAAGGAAAACAATGCTACTGAATCAGCGAACCTGGACCATTGTTCTATTGCAAAGTCTCTTAGTCTTTTCTTCGTTAGTGATGGCATGGATTTTGCGTTTCAGGTTGTCCTGTCCCGATGCATCTTTGCTGCTCTGCGCGGCGCCCGTGCTGCTGGCATTCCGCCTGGCATCGATGGCGCGATTCGGGTTGTTTCATGGATATTGGCGCTACACCGGGTTAAGCGACGCCGAGGACATCCTCAAATCGGTGGCACTGGGCACGCTCGGCTTTGTCCTCTCCATCCGATATGTCTTGGGGGTAACCAGATTTCCCCTCTCCGTCTATGCGCTGGAAGCGCTGCTGACAGGCCTATCGCTGGGAGGAGTGCGGTTCATATCCCGGGCTTTCATGCAGCGCGCGCGGAAACCTCATCGGCGACGTTGCCATGATTCAGCCGGGCGTGTGCTCATTGTAGGGGCGGGAGCAGCGGCGGAGATGCTCATCCGTGAGTTGCCGCAACACGGGTACACTCCGGTGGGCTGCGTGGACGACGACCCCGCGAAGCGGAAAGCCAAAGTGCACGGCGTGTCTGTGCTGGGCAACATCGAGCAAGTTCCCGAGATAGCCTCCGGTTACGGGATCGACGAGCTGATGATCGCCCTGCCTTCTGTGCCGGTCCCGCGCATGCGTCGCATCATTGAGATCTGTCAGGCGAGCCATCGCGAGTTCAAGATCATTCCGAAATTTCAAAACAGGCTTCATTGCAAAGTGACGGTAGGACAACTGCGCGAAGTGCAACTCGAAGACCTTCTAGGCCGCGAATCGGTCGAGCTGGACCTGGCCACGGTACGGCAAGATGTTGAAGGAAAAGTGGTGATGGTGACCGGGGCGGCAGGTTCGATCGGGTCGGAGCTATGCCGTCAGATACTGGGCTACGGTCCAGCAAAACTGATCTGCCTCGATCAGGCTGAAACTCCGCTGTTCTATCTGGAACTGGCATTGGCCAAAAGCCAATCCGAAACCCGCGTGACTTATTGCGTGGCTGATATTAACGATGCGCGCCATGTTGGCAGTCTGCTGCACAAACATGGCGTCCAGATCATCTTTCACGCAGCCGCTTACAAACACGTGCCCATGATGGAGACCAACCTGACGGAAGCGCTGAAGAACAATGTCTTCGCGCTGCGTTCGCTATTAGATGTGGCTGAAGAATCGGGTTGTCGAGGGTTTGTCCTGATTTCTTCGGACAAAGCCGTGCACCCCACGAGTTTCATGGGATGCACCAAGCGGCTTGGAGAATTGATGATCGCGGCCCGGCCTGCTTCGAACATGCGCTCTGTCTGCGTGCGCTTTGGCAACGTGCTGGGATCGCAAGGCAGCGTGGTTCCGATCTTCCAGGAACAGATTCGGACCGCGCAGCGCATCACGATCACCCACCCGCAGATTACGCGATATTTCATGACCATCCCCGAGGCGGTATCGCTGGTGATGCAGGCCTATACCGTGGGAGAGCACGGAGATGTTCTGGTCCTCGATATGGGCGAACCGATCCGCATTCTCGACCTTGCCAAGACTCTTATCCGGCTTTCCGGAAAATCAGAAGGAGAGATCGCGATTACATTTACCGGATTACGTCCGGGCGAAAAGTTGTTCGAGGAACTGTTCTATTCCAGTGAAGAGCAGCTGCCGACTCCGAACCGAAAAGTCAAGAGGACACACTCGAAGCTGATGAGTTGGTCAACCCTTAGCAAGCATCTTGGCGACCTCTCGGCCCTGATGGTGAACGGTTCCGATACGTCCATCCGGGAAAAGGTGAAAGAGATGATTCCGGAGTATCAATATGCGCCCGAACTCCAGGTCCCGCCCGAGCCTCGCGTGGATCCGCTTGAGATTCCGATATCCTCCCCGGGCTTCGAGGGCATCCCGGATCTCGGCGGCGTCGCAATCCAACACGTGGGTACGCCGGGCCCGCTCTAGATTCCTCCGGCCATCCTGTCCACTTTACGCTCAAGACGCGTTTCTCTTTGAGCCAGTGGAAGGCTTTACATAAGTTCAGAAAGAACTGAACTCACGACATTCCCGCAGATTTTTTCCAGTTCCCGCCGGGTCCAGACTACGCGTCTCTCCGCCTGCATTTCTCCATTCTTCTCGAAGTCTCGGTATTCCCGTCTGTCTGATCCTACCTTCTCTTGGCAACCTGTCTCACCCCACCGTTGGCACATTTCGGCCGAGAATTTCCGTGCTGGAGATGAAGGGAATTTAATGTGCGTCAGATCGTGAGCTCTGATGGCTGTTTGCGCAACGGTATTACCAGATCGAATTAGCAGGAATAGACGAGGTGCACGGGGCTCAATTCTAGTCAGCGCTTTCAGCGAAACTTCAGGGATTGTGGTTACGCTTGCAGTGGAGGTTATCAATGGAACGTCCTGGATTGTGGCTGTCGGCCGTTTTGACTCTCAGTGTCCTATCGCTCGCAGCTCCCGCTCCGCAGGCTGGCGAGTATTCCGTCAAGAAGAAAATTCCGATTGCAGGGCAAGGCAGCTGGGACTACCTCATCGTCGATGATGGCGCTCGCCGCTTGTATGTGTCCCACGGAACCCAGGTGGAAGTCGTTGACGTGGACTCGGGAAGTGTGGTGGGCAGCATTCCGAAGACTCCTGGGGTGCACGGGATCGCGCTCGCTACGGAGCTTGGCCGGGGATTTGTCAGTAATGGCCAATCCTCCACCGTTACCATTTTTGACCTGAAGACATTGAAATCCATCGGGGAAGTGCCCACTGGCAAAAAGCCGGACGCCATCATCTTCGATCCTGCCACATCGCGCGTGTTTGCGTTCAATGGGGACAGCAACAGCGCCACCGCGATCGACGCCGCCACCGGCAAAGTGGCAGGCACCATCGACCTTGGCGGAGGACCTGAGTACGCCGCAGCCGACGGAAAGGGATACGTCTTTGACAATCTCGAAGACCAGAGCGTGGTGGTGCGGATCAATACCCGTGATTTGAAAGTCGACCAGCGCTGGCCCACAGCCCCGTGCTCGGCCCCAAGCAGTATCGCGATGGACCGGGAAAACCGGCGGCTGTTTATCGGTTGTCGCAGCAAAGTGATGGCGGTCATGAATGCGGATACGGGACAAGTGATTACCACTCTCCCCATCGGCGATCACGTCGACGCGACCGCCTATGATGCCGACAACGAGCTGATCTTCAACTCCAACGGAGAAGGGACCATCACAGTGATTCGTGAGGAGAGTCCTGATAAGTACTCCGTGGCCGAAACTGTGAAGACTCTCCCGCGCGCAAAGACCATGGCTCTGGACCCGAAAACACATCAGCTCTTCTTGTCGACGGCGGAATCGGGTCAGTTCGAGGTGTTGGTGGTAGGAAAATAGCGAAATAGGACGCGGGCATTCGCCATAGGTATTGACGCCGCATTAAGCGGGAAGTCAAACGCATGCCGTAAGCCCCGCTGCGCCCTGCTAAGATTGTCGTCCGCGGGGTTCACGGAGTTGTTCAAGCATTCCCGAAGCCCCGCCCTACGCTGATATGAAAGCATTCCAAGTATTCTCGCTCGCGATCGTTTTCTTGCTGTCATGGTTCACGCCAAAGCATCTGCACGCTCAGTCGTCAGATTATTTGGTGGAGAAGGACGTCGCGGTTCCCATGCGCGACGGCACGGTTCTGCGGGCCGATCTGCTAAAGCCCAAGAGCAACGGCCCGGTTCCCGTGCTTGTTTACCGGACACCCTACGGTAAGGAAAACGCGCTGAAGGATTACACGACCTTTCGCCACGCGGTGGAGCGAGGTTACGCCGTATTGGTCGAAGACGTTCGCGGGCGCTACTCGTCGGACGGCGACTTTCTTCCCTACCAGCAGGAAGGGCGCGACGGATATGACACGATCGAATGGGCGGCGGCCCAGCCATGGTCCAACGGAGATATTGGGACCTTTGGACTTTCCTACCCCGGCGCCGTGCAGTGGCTGGCGGCAGTAGAGGCCCCGCCGCACTTGAAGGCGATGGTTCCCGCCATGACGTTCTCCACTCCACAGAACTTTTTTTATGCGGGCGGAACGTGGGACATGTCGTGGATCGAATGGATATGGGACAACATAGCGCCCGACGTGCGTGTTAAGCACCGTCTGCCCGGCCCTAAAACTCCTGAGGAGGCAGAGGCTGCATGGAAGCAAGTTGGCCCGAAGGCCGTCCGCGAGCTACCGCTGGCCACGATGGTCGAACTACAGGGGATTGCACCTTATTATTACGAATGGCTGCGGCATCCGGTCGACGATCCGTGGTGGGACTGGTGCGAGCTGCGCGACAAATACGATCGCGTGAACCCAGCCGTGTTGAATTTTTCTGCCTGGTACGACGACAACTATGGGCCCGAAGGCGCTACAACGAATTTTGCCGGATTGCTGGAGGCACGTGCCGGACAGCGCGATCCCCGCACACACCTGGTCCTCGGTCCCTGGGTTCACGGGGTGGATTCGACGGCAAAGGTGACTGCCGGGGAACGCGAATTTGGGCCGGCAGCAACAATCGACTATGACGAGGTCGTACTGCGTTGGCTCGACCGTTATGTTAGAGGAATCGATAACGGAGTGGACCGGGAAAAGCCGGTTCACTATTTCGTCATGGGAGAGAACCAGTGGCGCGATGGGGACTCCTGGCCGCCTCCGGCGAAACCAATTCCTTATTATTTCAAGCCCTCGAAATCGCAGAAGGATCCTAAAACCAATGCCGAGGTGCTGCACAATTTACGCGATGGAGCAGGAGCCTTCAGTTCGTTCCCGTCGGATCCTGCCGCTCCGGTTACAAACCCTTACTCGTCGTCGGGCGCGCACAATTACAGCGATCTGATCAACCGGAAGGATGTCTTGACTTTCGATTCTCTTCCGCTGACTCACGACACGGAGGTGACTGGCCCGATCCACGCGAACGTTTTTCTTTCGTGCGACTGTCGCGACGTTGACTTGTGGATTCGCCTGCTCGATGTGTCTGCCGACAGCACAGCCTTCAATTTGATGAGTCCAGGGCTAGGAGTACTTCGCGCGAGCTATCGTGAGGTTAAGCGTGGGCGGCAACTGCTCAAGCCCGGCCAGATCTACGAACTGCGGCTCGAGAACCTGGTAACGAGCAACGTCTTTCGGAAAGATCACCGTATTCGCGTGCAGATCTCCGCCTCCTTTTTCCCCGATTTTTCACGTAATCTCCAAAGCGGCGAACTTGAGGCCACGTCGGCGAAAATGCGCAAGGCCACCGTCCGGATTTACCACGACCACCAGCATCCCTCGCGCGTGATGCTGCCAGTTGTAGAACGGTAGATTCAACGACGGGCCCGACGAATCTCAAATCCGTTCAGCAAGTTGATCGTGCCTGACTTGGTCCTATACCCTTGGGTTGGAGAACTACGGTGGACATTTATCTGGTAGACGGCACATACGAGTTATTCCGGCATTACTACGCATTGCCCTCTGCGCGGGACAAGGACGGGCGGGAAGTCGCGGCAGTCCGCGGTGTCCTTGCATCGGTGCTGGGGATGATCAAGGAGGGTGCGACTCACGTTGCGGTCGCGACCGACCACGTTATCGAGTCTTTCCGGAACGGATTGTGGCCCGGTTATAAGACCAGCGAAGGGGTCGAAGCAGATCTGCTGGCGCAGTTCCCGCTGCTCGAAGAGGTCCTCTCCGCTGCTGGCGTTGTCGTGTGGCCGATGGTGGAGTTCGAGGCCGACGATGCCCTTGCCGCCGCTGCAATCGCGGCCGCTGCAGATAAGCGGGTCGATCGTGTAATCATCTGCACGCCTGATAAGGATCTTGCCCAATGCGTGAGCGGTTCGCGCATCGTCCAACTGAATCGACGGACGCGCATCACTTTTGATGAACCTGCCATAGTGCAGAAATTCGGGGTGCCGCCTGCATCCATCCCAGACTATCTCGCGCTGGTGGGCGACACAGCGGACGGCTATCCAGGACTGGCCGGGTGGGGTGCGAAATCGTCAGCCGCAGTGCTCGGCAAGTTTCTGCATCTTGAATCCATTCCGAAAGACGGCGGTGAATGGCGCGTCAATGCCGCCAACGCAAGCGCGCTCGCAGACACTCTTTGCCGCGAGTGGGATAATGCTGTGTTGTTTCGAAGACTGGCGACGCTCCGGACCGATATCAGGCTTTTCGAAGATGTAGAGCAACTGAAATGGAGTGGTCCAAATCCAGGTTTCGATGAGTTGGCAGCGCGGTTGGACACGGCACGCACTGAGCGCCGGCGGCCCGCGGCGCAGAGGTCCAAAAGCGTGCGGATTGATCGAACTCCGGTGTAATCGTGGCGGGTGGTTTTTCTGACGCCCTCGGATCAGGCGTGTTCAAAGCTTCGAGTTGAAGAGTGTGTCGTGAGAGTTTGCCCCAGCTTGGGCATGGCAGACAGCGGGTTAGCATCCTGTTTTGCTAGGAGCCGGTTTTTTTCAACGCTTCTTGTGCTGCACGGGCATCGTCCGCACTCAACCCCAGATTGAGTGCGGTTTGCAGACAAGTGTGTGCTTGAGCGGGTTGGCCTGCCGCCAGATAGACCATGCCGAGGTGAAACTGAAACGCTGCAGCCTGGGGATTTGTGGCAACCGCTGCTTCGAGCACGGGAACTGCTGAGCGGTACAGCCCCTGTTTGTAGTAGACCCACCCCAAAGTGTCATTGACGTTCGGGTCGTCCGGCTGGGAGGCCTTCGCCTTCTGCGCCAGTTGAAGGGCATCAGCCAGTGGTCCGCCATGATCGGCATACAGCCGTGCCAGATTCATTTGAGCAAGATAGAAGGTGGGATCAACTTTCAACGCGTCCTGGTAAGTCTGCTGGGCCCGGCTCACATCGCCGACATAGGCGTACACCTGGCCGAGAAGAATGTAGGTGGGCAGGTAGTCAGGAAACTTGCTACGTGCCGCTTCGTATTGTTGGATCATCGCGTCCGGATGGTTGGTGGCCGCATAGATGTGGGCCAGAGCCAGATATCCGTTTACATAAAAAGGATTGAGCTCCAGCGCCTGCTTGTAACTGCGCTCCGCACACGCCCAGTCTTTCTGCGCAATGCAGAACTCAGCCTTGGCTACCAGCAGCTGGTACGCCTTGGGTTGAGCGGCAATTTGACGATCGATGCGCGCGCTGGCTAGCTTCGCGTTCCCTTGTTTGACAAGAATCTCCGACAGGCCATTCAGCGCTGGAGCGTAATCCGGTGCGAGAGCCAGGGCACTTTCGTAAGCCTTTTGCGCGTCGGGATAATTCCCACGCAAGCTGAGAACTTTCCCCAATCGCTCCTGTGCCTGTGGGTTGCGCGGATTCAGACCGACCGCCAATTCGAAGGCACGCCGCGCCTGATCCTGGTCTCCAAGGAGCAGATATGCACTTCCGGCGAGGATGTGCGCATCCGCGACCCAAAAGCTAGTGGCAATCACCTGGCTTGCGTAATTCAGCGCCACATTTGCGTCACCGCGCTGCAAGCTGATGTTCCCGAGGCCCAAGATCGCAGGAAGGTACCCAGGTTGCACGCGCAAAGCCTCGCTGAACGCCTGTTGCGCCCCTCCCGGCTCTTCCTGCCGGAGTCGCACCTGCGCCAGGTAGTAATACACGGCGGGTACGTCGGGAGAATCTTGAAGCAGGTTCCGCAACTCATCCGCGGCCTCCCTCAGGCGGAAGGCTCCCAGTTCACTTCGCGCTCGCAATAAACGGAAGTCGACATCTTTATGGTCGTACTGATCGATCCAATTGTTCGCCTCCTGCCATCGGCCCAACTGCAAGTAACACTCAGCAACTTTCTTCGCCGATGCCTGATCGTGAGGATCCTTTTCGGCAAGAGCCCGAAACCGCGGTAGAGCCGCGGTCGCGTCGCCATTCGCCAGGTAAAACTCCGCCACTGCGCGACGGCCGTCGGCGTAGTCACTCTCGTCCTCGTCAACGCGATCGAGTTCGCGTTTGGCCTCCGGCAAACGCCCTCGTTCCGCATAAAGGCTCGCCAGAGCAATCGGCAACTCAACCGCCTTCGGATTTCTCGTCATTCCCTGACGCAACGACTGCTCCGCCCGGTCGGGATCATTCTGCGCCTTGTAGAAGTTCGCAAGATTGACGTAAGTCTGAGGATCGTCGGGCCGCACCTCAACGGCAGTTTGGAAACTCTTCTGCGCCGCACCATACTCGGCGTCGAGTAACTGGGCGAGGCCCAGGTCTTCGTACGCTTGAGGATCGCGTGGCGCCAGGTCGATCGCCTGTCTCAGTTCATTCTCCGCAGCCACGTACTGCATCTGCTGGAGAGAAATCTGACCGAGCAGACGGTGTGCGCCGGCATTCTTGCCATCTGCGGAGAGAACGGCTGCAGCCTGCTGACGGGCATCCCCATATTGCGTCGCCGATACCATGAGATTTCCAAGACGCAACCTTGCATCCAGATTCTTCGGATCAAGATCGACTGCACGCGAAAGTGACTTGGTAGCCGCAGTGGGATGGTCCTGCTGCAACTCGAGTAGCCCCAGCCGGTAATGCGATTCGGCAAGATTGGGATCTATCTCGATGGCCTGCCGGTATTCGCTCTCGGCCTGCGCAAACTGCCTCAGGTCGAAATAGCGGTTGCCCGTTTCGACGTGTTCCTTCGCCCGCGCAGAACTGCGGCAGGCGGGCAAAGTCACCAGCAGGGCTGCGAGCAACAAAGCCAGCAGGCTCGTGGTATTACCAAAAGCAAATGCTCTCCGCAGGGATCGGATCATCAATAATTTCTTCCGGGCAGGCGGGCGTTAGCGTATCGATTCTAGCTGAGATTTGCCCGGAAGCGCAGGTCCATCTGACTCCGTCTCCAGACTACCGGACTTCATTGTTGATTGAGAGCAGTTCTGTCATATAAGGGTAGGTAGAATTTCGGGGATTCCTTGGGCAAGTTCGCGCCAAACCGCGCGCTGAGTCATCAGATTATTTGGTTGAGAAGAATGGCCATGTTTGGCCCTTAAGACTCAGACCCTCAGATGAAGTCTGCACGCCGATACTGTTGAGCGGTTTCTTAATGCTTGTTCTTGTCAGCCTGAATCAATTCCGCCACTTTGGAATTTGTTCCAACCGGCTCGATCAGGATGATGTGCCGTTCATTCAGAAACATGCGATCCGGCCCGTGCCATTCGTTGCCGCGTCGCACCAGGATGTTCGTCGTGGTCTTAGTCTCCTGGTTGACCTGAGTCTGGATGTAGTACACGTCGGTGAGCTCGGGAAAATTGGAGCCCGCGTTGGCGAGCTTTCCATAATAGACCTGCCCGTTGTCGAGCAACACCGCGGCGTACGGCGTGCCGACCTCTGGCCCTTTCCTATGATGACCCCAACCACACGCGGTCAACGCGAACAGTAACACAACCGCCACCAGCGACCCGATGTGTTTCGTCAAATCTCGGTCTCCTTGTCCTTAATCCTTGATCCTTAATCCTTAGAACGATAGCTTATCGCACCGTCGCCATGATCGGAATGTGCGTCGGCAACATTCTAACTGGCGGTGCCGGCCTGTGGGTGGTGGACAGACCGATCAGGCCTGGCGCTGGAGATACACGCACATCGTTTCCTCCTACCCAGGAATTGGAAACCGACACGCTGGGCCGCATGGCGCGGTCGCCGGCGATCCCCGACACTGGCGTCGGCCGCTCGGAAGTTGGGTGCCACAAAGAAACCACGGGCAGACCATGCGGCACACGCACATTCTCCCAGGTCGGACCAATCATCGCGTTCGAATGTCCTGCTTCTCGATACAGACCAGACACGAAAATCGGTTTTCCTGGTTTCACTGGTACGCCAATCCTCTGGCGCAGGCCGCTGATCGCGACCGGCGGCTTGGCCACCACGCTCGCTGGCTTCGGGTTCGCAATTGCCATCTGCAAGGCTCCGGGGGCAGTGCTGGACGCGGCCCCGCTCGCCACTGTCAGCACCACAGTCGTCGCCGTGTACGACACGACGAAGTGCTCGGTGCCGTTGATGGCAATCGTGGAGTTGGTGAACGTGCCGGTGACGCTGGCGGCAGTCAGAACCGTGAAGGTCTGGCCCACCGTGGGCGTGAAGCTGTTGACCTCGGCAGCGGTCAGCGTGCCGCCGAGGCTGGCCGCACCCGTGATCTGCAGTTGGCTGTACTTCGATCCCACCGCCGTGCCCCCGATGGAGACATTCATGGTGCCGGAAGCCAACTGCGTGTACGTCCCCGTGATCTTCAGCAGTCCGGCTTTGCCCGCATCGCCCACGTTCAGCGTGCCACCGCCGAGCGAAACGTTGGTCTTCAGCGTTCCCTTTCCCTGCACCGTGCCGCCGGTGACGCTGACGACCGTCGTGCCGCCGCCTGCCAGAGTGCCGTCCACCGTCGTCGTTCCGGCGCTCTGATTGTAGCTGTTGCCGGTCCCGCCTACCGTGAGCGTCGTGCCACTGCCAATCGTGACCGTGCCCGAGTTCGTGAAATTGCTGGCCGCGGTCGTCAGTTTGGCGCCGGTCGAAAGCGCAAACGTGCCGGTGTTGTTGTTGAAGCCGGCCAGCGCGTTGCTGGCGCCGTCCATGATCTTCGCCGTGGTTCCGGCCAAGGTGAGATTGGCCGCATTGGTGGTGATGCCGCCATTCGCGCTGGCCAGTTGCATCGTTCCGCCGACGGTGTACGTGCCGCCAGTCAGCGTCCCCGCGCTCAGGTTGGTGAGCGTGCCAGTCACGTCAAACGTGCTGCCGCTGTTCACCGTGAGCTTGCCCGAGTTGGTGAGATTGCCGGCGGTGGTGAAGTTGGCGTTGCTCGCCAGAGTCAGACTGCCGGCGCTGGCAATCGTGTTCAGATTGGCCAGCGCATTTGTGCTGGACGTTGAATTCTCGAGCTCACCTGTGCCATTCAGGGTGATATTCGCGGCATCGGTCACAATATTCAGGCCGCTTGCGGAGAGCGTTCCTCCGACAACGTACGTACCGCCCGTGAGCGTATTCGTCGTGGAGTTGTAGTTAGTTAACGAACTCCCGGGAGCCACAGCAAACGTACTGCCGCTGTTAACCGTCAGCGTACCGCTGTTGGTGAAATTGCCGGTGGTCGTGAAATTCGCGTTGTTCGCCAGCGTCAGACTCTTCGTGTTCTTGTTCAGACCAGCCAGGGCGTTCGTGGCTCCTGACATGATGGTCCCGCCCTCGAGGGTCAGCGTCGAGGAGTTCGTGGTGATGTTGATGCCGCTGCCCACATTCAAATTCCCACCCAACACGAACGTGCCGCCCGACAAAGTCGACCCGCTGATCTGAGCCAGCGTTCCTGTCACCGTGAAAGCACTGCCACTGTTGATGGTCAGCGTACCGGTGTTCGTGAAGTTTCCGGCCGTGGTGAAGGTGGCGTTGTTGGCCAGCGTCAGGCTCTTGGTGTTGCTCGCCAAACCGGCCAGGGCATTCGTGCTGTTGGCGTTTTCAATAGTTCCGCCCCCCAGCGTCAGAGTCGCCGAGTTGGTGGTGATGTTCTGAGTTGCACCGGATAAATTCAGGTTCGCATCCAGCACGTAGGTACCGGCGGTCAGCGTGCTGCCGCTAATCTGGGCTAAAGAGCCTACGGTGAAGCTTTCGCCGGTCAGAATCGTCAATGAGCCTGCGTTGCTGAAGGCTCCTGCATCAACGAACGTAGGGCCACCGATGGTCAGCGCGCCCTTGGAGGTGATGCTGGTCAGGCCCACCAGCGCGTTGCTGCCCGTCCCGTTGAAGTTGTTAAGGATCTGGCCGCCATTTTCTTCCGTAACATTGGCCGCAAGAGTTGTGACATTGGCGCCCAACCACCCGATATTCCCTGCGTTCGCGATGTAGGTTCCGCCGGTCAAGGTTTTGCTGGTGGCGTTGTAGTTGGTGAAGAAGGTTGTGTTGCCCGTGGGGCCGATGATGTTCAGGTCGGCGCTGTTGGCCTCGATGGTCCCCTTGTTGTTGAAGTTCTTGGTGTTGACATCGATGTTTAGCGTGTTGCTCACGTTCGCGATGATGGTGCCTGAGTTCACCAAGCCCATCGACGCGTTCCCGATGTTCCCTGCGCCCTCGATGGTGCTGGCATTGGTAAAGACGTCAGTACTCGCAGCACCAAGAATGATGTTGTTGCCATTGTTCGACATGGCCAGTGTACCCGTGCCGTTCAGCGTGACGTTGCCGCTGATCAGGATTTGGGTGGTGCTCCCGCCGGAATTCTCCTGAATCGAACCGTTGTTGACGATTGTTCCAGCCAGCGTGAGCTCTGTGTTGTTGGCAACCTGGACGGTCGAGGCATTGGTCAAGCCGCTAAGAGTGGCGCCGCCGGCGGTACCGTTCTCTATGAAGGTTCCGGTTCCAGTCAGCGATCCGCCCTTCACCGTGACGTTGCCCTGCAGATACACGGTGGAACCTGCTCCGGCCACGACCGTGCCAGCGCCGGTATTGGTGACGGTGTTTCCGTAAAGCGATAGATTCCCCCCGCCAGTTGCTTCCAAGGTTCCGGTGTTGGTGGTGCCGTTGCTGGTGTCGATGTACAGAACATTCGACTGGTTCGCGTCGATGGTGCCGTTGTTTACCAGCGCCATCTTGTTGTCGCCGATGTTACCCGCCCCCTGGATGGTCTCGGTACTTCCAACCGTGAGCGTATTGGCGGCAGCGGTGCCGATAATGATGTTGTTGCCATTGTTCGACATGGTCACAATGCCGGTGCCGTTGAGCGCCACATTGCCGTTGAGAATGAGTTGGGTGGTGCTCCCGCCGGAGTTCAAGTTAATGGCGCCGTTGTTTACGATGGTGCCCGCCAAAGTGAGGGCGGTGTTGTTTCCCACATTTACCGTCCCGGTATTGGTGAGCCCGATCAGGGCGGCGGTGTTCAATACGTTGAAGCTGCCAAAACCATTGGAGGTAATCGTGCCGCCGGTGATGGTGACGCCGTTTTCCAGATTCACCACTGCGCCGTTGCCCGTCGCGCCGATCGCCTGAATCGTTCCTCCAGTATTGGCAATGTTACCCCCGCTGCTCCCGTTGAGAACCAGCGTGCCGCCGGCCGTCGCTTCCAGGATTCCTGTGTTGGTGGTGCCACCACTGGTCTGGATGACCAAGGCGTTTGACTGATTCGCGTTCACCGTTCCCTGATTCACAAACACCATCTGACCGTTGCCGATGTTGCCCGAACCCTGGATGGTTTCCTGGTTAGTGAAGGTGTTGGCTGCCACCGCGCCGAAGATGAAGTTGTTGCCGTTGTTCGACATGGTCAGCGTGCCCGTGCCACTGAGCGTGACGTTGCCGCTGAGCTGAAACTCAGTCGCGCTGCCACCGGAAGCCAAATTCATATTGCCATTGTTGGTGATCGTGCCAACCAGGGTAGTGACGCTGTTGTTGTCGACCTGGAAGTTGCCGCTATTGGTCAGGTTTTCCAGCGTGGCAGTCTGGCCGGCCTGGGTGTGAATCAGGCCAGTCCCAGAGGTGGTAATCGTGCCCCCGCTGATGATGATGCCGTTCTGCAGATCCACGACGGAACCGGTCCCCGCGGAAATCGTGCCGTTGGTATTAGTGATCGTGTTGGGAACACTGTTGTCGTTCCGGCCGTAGAGGATCAGCGTGCCGCCGCCGGTGGCTTCCAGCAGGTTGTTGTTGGTGGTGCCATTGCTGGTGTCAACGTAGAGAGCATTCGTTTGGGTGGCATTGATGACGCCATTGTTGACCAAGGCCATCTGGTTATCGCCGATGTCGCCCGCCCCGGAGATGGTTTGTCCACTGCCAACCGTCAGTGTATTACCCGCCGCGGCACCACTGATGGAGTTATTGCCGTTGTTCGACATGGTCACGGTGCCGGTGCCGTTAAGCGTGACGTTGCCGCTGATCTGCAGGTCGGTGAAACTTCCACCGGAAGCTAAATTGATGTTGTTGTTGTTGGTAATGGTGCCGATTAGGATGGTGGTGGAGTTGTTGTCCACCTGGTACTTGCCGGCGTTGGTCAGGTTTTCCAGCGTGCCGGAGTTTCCTGCGACGGTGTGAATCAAGCCTGCGCCCGAAGTGTTGAGTGTGCCGCCAATGATCGTGACTCCATTTTGCAGCTGCACGTCAGAACCGGTGGAGGAGATATTGCCCGCTCCCGTCTGGGTAATCGTGTTTCCGTAAAGGATCATCGTCCCGCTGGTTGCTTCCAGAGTGCCGGTGTTGGTAGTGCCCCCGCTGGTGCGGATGTACAAGGGGTTGGATTGCGTCGCGTCGATGATGCCGTTGTTTACCAGGGTGAGCTGCGGCGCACTGATAATCGGATCCCAGCCGATCTGTCCCGAACCCGAGATCGTTTGCCCGCTGCCCACGGTGAGCGTTCCGCTGGCTGTGCTGCTATAGATCCAGTTGTTGCCGTTGTTTGACATGGTCAGAGTGCCGGTGCCATTCAGCGAAACGTTCCCGGTGCTGAGCACAAGTTCCGTGGCGCTTCCGCCAGAAGCCATGTTGATGTTGCCGTTGTTGGTGATGGTGCCGACCAGGTTCGTCACGGAGTTGTTGTCGACCTGGTAATTTCCGGCGTTGGTCAGGTTTTCCAGCGTGCCACTCTGCCCAGCAATCGTGTGAATGATGCCGGCTCCCGAGGTGGTGAGCGTGCCACCGTTGATGATGACCCCGCTCTGCAACTGCACGTCGGATCCGGTCGACTTGATCGTGCCTCCCGTGTTGGTAATCGTAGTCGTTCCGCTATTGCCGTATAGGACCAGCGTCCCGGTAGTTGCCTCCAGCGTACCGGTATTAGTAGTGCCGTTGCTGGCGTCAACGTACAGAGGATTCGACTGGGTGGCATCGATGGTTCCGGTGTTGACCAGCGTCATCTGGTTGTTGCCGATGTTGCCCGAGCCCTGGATGGTCTGGTTATTGGTCAGGGTGTCCGTAGCGACCGCACCAAAGATAACGTTGTTGGCGTTGTTTGACATGCTCAAAGTGCCCGTGCCGTTGAGCGTGACGTTGCCGCTGAGTTCCACGCTGGTCGTGCTCCCGCCGGAGTTCATGGCCAGCGTGCCGTTATTGACGATGGTTCCGACCAGAGTAGCCGTGGTGTTGTTCTGGACGTTGAGCGTGGAACCTGTGCTGAGGGTGATTCCGTTGAAGGTAGCGCTGTTGGCTTCGTTGAGGCTGCCAAACTGATTGTTGGAGAGGGTGCCACCGACCACCGTGACGCCGTTCTCAAAATTCACCACAGCACCGTTGCCGCTCACGCCATTGGCCTGAATCGTTCCGCCGGTGTTCGTGATGGTGTTCCCGTTAAGAGCGAGCGTGCCGCCGGCCGTCGCTTCCAGAATCCCGGAGTTGGTGGTGCCGCTGCTGGTGGCGAGGTTCAGCTGATTCGATTGGTTCGCGTCGATGGTACCGCTGTTGACAATCGCCAGTGAACTGCCGATGTTTCCTGATCCCTGAATGGTTTCCTGGTTGGTAAGTACGTCGCCGGACGCGGCCCCAACAATATTGTTGTTGCCGTTGTTCGACATGTTCAGGGTGCCGCTGCCGCTTAGCGTGATCGCAGAGGCGCCAATGATAAGGTCGGTCGCGCTGCCGCCCGAGTTCAACGAGAGGGTGCCGTTGTTGGAGATATTTCCGCCAACGGTCATGCTGGTGTTGTTGTTGATCCCCACGGAATCGCCCGCATTGCTCAGGGTGAGAGTTCCAATGGAGAAACTCTGGTCCATCGTGGTGGCGGCGGTGGTGAGGTTGATCAGGACGTTCTGGCCGCTTGGCAAACCATTGTTCCAGTTGCCGGTCGTGCTCCAGTTGGAATTGCCACCGCTGCCTGTCCAAGTATCTGTGGTTGCCGGCGGCGGCGGTGTGCCGCCCTTTGCCGGCTGCGCTGCGGCGCGGACTGCCACCGGCTGATGACGCGAGACCCTGCGCTTCGAGGCGGTTTCAGTTTGAGCCGAGGCGAGAGTTACCAAGGCAAAAAAGGCCAGCACGATGGAAAGCACACTGATCCGCTTGAACGCAAGAGAACAGGCTGGGCGCATAGGAAGGCTCCCTCTAAGTGAAGACATGAATTTTTGCTGGGGCCCTAATTTCGACGACACGACTCCAGATTTGCAATAAATCTGTCGAGGGAGGCGTCACGCATCATAGCCGACAGAATCGTGTTGTCAAGAGAAAAAATCTGGCAATCACTTGAAATCGTGTCCCGGACGCGGATTTTCGGGGACACCTAACCGTTGAGGGACGCGAAACATGGCATTCACCGAATGCTCAACCGCAACCCCAATTTGGACCTATTGAGATTTAATTTGGACCTATTGAGATTTTCAGAGTATGCGCTCTACTGGCAACCGTTACCTTGCCCGAGTTCGTAAAAAGTACGGACTGTTATATCCGCTGGTGGGCTCGGAGCGACGGGCGGGGACGCCCCCTTCAGCTGCGCTCAGGGCAGGCTCCCAGCCGCCGGGACGGCGGCGCTACGGTCGAGATTCGCGCAGGCATCTCGCCGGTGATCAAACCAAGCACAGAGGAGATCGCATCCAAGCCGGCGGTTTCGGTTGGAAAGGGCAGAGTCGCGGGCAGGAGTGCCTGCGCCAAACGACGATAGGAAGGGCTTGCAGTCCTGTTGCTTAGGATAGAAGCTACGGTGTAGGAGTGGATTGCGGCTTGGGGTCAGTGCTTGTTTGGGCTGGCTGGACTGAACCGGTACTGAAGATGCGAACGATTACACTCGCCGTTTTTCTCTTCTTTAGCGCGATCGTAGCCGCCGCCCAAAGTCAATCCGGTCCGCGCGCGACCTCCTTCTCGATTGTAGTTACTGACGAAAACGGGGTTGCGGTACGCTCCGCGCGGGTTTTCGTGTTTGTGCCGAATGTGTCTGTGGCGCGCTGCGAAACCGACTTTGCTGGACGCTGCCAGCTTACCGTGGTTTCCGCCGGGAGCTACCGGCTGCGAGTAGAGAAGGAGGGATTCTATGCGGTGGAGGAGGATTCTGTGCAGGTCGGTGCAAACTCCGGCATCGACGTGGTGCTTTCTCACCAGCAGGAAGCGCGGGAGGTGATCGACGTCGTCGAATCACCACCGGCTATCGACCCGGCTCAAATTTCAGCGCAAGAAACGCTGAGCGGCCTGGATGTTATCAACATTCCGTATCCCACGACCCATGATTACCGGAACGCGCTGAACTTCATCCCAGGAGTGGTTCAGGATGTTGACGGGCAGCCTCACATCGCCGGGGCGCAGACCTACCAGACGTTTACTGTGCTGGACGGCTTCAACGTGACACAACCCGCGAACGGACAGCTGCTGGTGCGGGTCAGCACGGATGCATTCCGCTCCATTCAGGTCGAACCTTCGCGCGAGCCGGCGGAATTCGGGAAAGGATCGGGCGGGGTGCTACAGCTCAACACGGGAATCGGAGATGATCACTTCCGCTTTGCGGGCACGGATTTTATTCCTTCAGTGCAGGACAAGCACGGATTGAGGTTCGATCAATTTCTTCCGCGGCTGACATTTTCAGGTCCGCTGCGCAAGGGGAAGATGTGGTTTTACAACGCGTTCGATGGCGAGTACGACGAGATTATTTACACCGAACTTCCGCGCGGGGCCGACAATGACCCCGTCTTACGCCTCGGCAATCTGACGAAGGTGCAAACCAACGTGACCGAGCGGAATATTGTCACCACCAGCTTTCTGGTGAACCATCTTCACGACAAGTATGCGTTTTTGTCTCCGCAGAGCCCGCAGAAGACGAACCCGAGCGACACAGAATCCGCGTACGTGGGCAGCGTGAAGGATCAGCACTACTTTGCAGGCGGCGAGCTGCTCGAAACCGGATTTGCCATTGATGAGTACAACCTGCAGCTCACCCCGTACGGGACTGCGCCGTACTTTGTGAATACCGTCACCACTGGCGGGAATTACTATTTGACAGAAGAGACCCACGCCCGGCGGGAGCAGGGACTGGTCAACCTGTATCTACCCGCGCACCATTGGCGCGGGAGGCACGATTTTAAGCTGGGCGTGGATCTGGACCGGATCTCTTACGATGCGCAGTTCCAGCGGCAACCGGTCTCGTTTCTCGGCGGGACGCTGACGCCATCGGGGAACGACACGTGCCTCACTGCCCCGCTGGACAGCCATTTTCCGTGCACACGCTATTCCACGTTCGGGCCTGCTCCGCTGCACACGCAGTACAACACAGAAGCGAGCATGTACGCCGAGGACCGGTGGTCGGTGACGGACCGGCTGCTTGTCGAACCGGGAGTGCGATTGGACTGGGATGAGATTGTACGGCAGTGGTTATTCTCGCCGCGGCTGGCGGGAACCTACGTGCTCGACAATTCCGGGAACACGAAACTCTCTGCGGGAATTGGGCTGGTCTACGATGGCACTCCGATTTTTCTGATTGCCCGGCCCTTTGCCGGAACCCGGCAGGACACGTTCTACGCGGTCAATGCCAATTGCGGCGGGAGCAGCGGATGCGTCACTGCCACCGGGCCCGTCACTACGGACTTCACCCTAGACCCACACTCTCTGCAGGCGCCTCGCTTTGTCAACTGGAGTGTTGGAGTGGAGAAGAAACTGCCGCGGGCGATTTACATGAAAGCCGAGTTCATGGAAAAGCGAGGGACGCGTGGTTTCGTTTACAACACGCTGAACGGCGCCACTGGCGGCGACTTCGTTTTGCAAAACACACGCGATGATCGCTACGATGCGCTTCAACTCACGCTTCGCCACAACTTCCGCGAAAGCTACATGGTGATGGGCTCCTACACACGCTCGCGGGCGCGCTCCAGTGAAGCGCTCGACTTCAACGTGGATAATCCGATTCTTAGCGCGCAGCAGGCCGGCCCTTATTCCTGGGATACTCCTAACCGCTTTCTCTCGTGGGGATATGTGCCCTTCTTCAAACTTCCCATCATTCATCAGACCGAAATCGCCTATTCCATGGAGGCACGGACGGGCTTTCCGTTCAGCGTAACTAACAATCAGCAACAACTTATCGGCGAACCCGGCTCTCGCCGCTTTCCCGAATATTTCTCGCTGAATCTGCAACTGGAAAAGCGGTTTCACCTTTTCGGGTACTATTGGGCGCTTCGCGGAGGCTTTGACAACATCACCGGACACTTCAATCCTGCGTTCGTGAACACCGACATCAATTCGCCGCAGTTCCTGCTGTTCGGGGCGTCCGAGGGGCGAGCCTTTACTTCGCGGATCCGCCTGCTGGGGCGCAAGTAACGGCGGGCGGTCTATAATGGTTTTGTCTGCCTGCATCGAAGACCCACTTCGGATCATCTCAACTATCTGGAGGAACAATCATGGCTCATGAATTACCCCCGCTGCCGTATGATTACGCAGCACTCGAACCGACCATTGATAAGCAGACGATGACTCTGCATCACGACATGCACCACGGGGCATATGTGAAGAATCTGAACGCGGCCCTGGAGAAGCATCCGGAACTCGGCAATAAGTCGGCCGAAGATTTGATTCGCGATTTGAATTCTGTACCGGAAGACATCCGCGCCGCGGTCCGCAACAACGCCGGAGGCCACGTCAACCACAGCATGTATTGGAAGATCATGAAGCCCAAAGGCGGCGGCGATCCTTCCGGGCCGATCGGCGATGTCATCAAGAAAACTTTCGGCAACTTTAACGATTTCAAAACCAAATTCAACGACGCCGGCGCCAAACAATTCGGCTCAGGCTGGGTCTGGCTTGCGGGCAAAACCGGCGGAGAAGTGCAAATCATGTCGACACCGAATCAGGACAACCCGATCTCACAGGGGTTGTATCCGATCTTCGGCAACGATGTGTGGGAGCACGCCTATTACCTGAAATACAACAACCGCCGGCCCGAGTATCTTGCGGCCTGGTGGAATGTGGTGAACTGGGAGGAGATCAACAGCCGGTATGAAGCATTCAAGTCGGGCAAAGCAGTCCGAGAACCGGCAATGGCTCACCGGTAGGTAATTGCTGTTCGCCCAGTAATGAATGCAAAAAGAGGCTCCCGCGTGAAATACATGCGGGAGCCTTTTTGGCTCAATGATTCCAGTGGTTTCTTACGCCGCGGCTGGCTTGGCGTATTCATCCGGGCTGTTTTCGAATTCCTGTTTGCATTCCTCCGAGCAGAAGAAATACTTTTTGCCGGCGAACTGCGTCTGGAATTCGCCTTTGCTGTCGTCGACTGTCATTCCACAAACGGGGTCAATGGCCATTGTTCCTCCTCGCAGATAAAGTGATTGATGTTCGATTCAATGTCGAGCAAGGAGGTTTGCTTACGAATCAGTTTTAGAATTTTGTCTACTCGGCGGCTAAGGGCCTGAATCGCAGAGACCGCGGAGAAGGGCCGCAGAGATCGTGGAGAATGCGGTGGTGGGGCGAATTCAGATTCGTAGTGCTGAGATCGAGGATTGTGCCGCGATTGCCGACGTGCTTCGTGAATCCTTCGTGGAGTTCAAGTCGCTCTATACTGAGGGAGGGTTCGCGGCGACAGCGCTTGGGAGCGAGCAGATTGAGGCGCGCATGCGGGAAGGGCCGGTGTGGGTGGCGTTGAGCGGCAGCGCTATAGTTGGGACGGTATCTGCTGTGAAGAAGGGCGACTCGGTTTATGTCCGAGGCATGGCGGTTTTGCCATTGGCAAGAGGATCGGGAGCGGGGACTCGATTGCTGGAGCAGGTGGAAAAGTGGGCTGCGGACGGAAATATTTCGCGGATATTTTTCAGCACTACGCCATTTCTTGATTCGGCGATTCGGTTGTATGAGAAGTTTGGCTTTCGCCGTATCGTCGAAGGATCTCATGATCTGTTTGGCACGCCGCTGTTTTACGATGGAGAAAGTGATCGGGAAATAACGGCCTCGCGCATGGGTTCGTTTCTGAACAAAAACCTCTCCTAAAACGTATCTGAGATTAGGCGGTGGATGGGGCCGCAAGGCTTACTTTCCTTTCCTGGCTCCGTCCAACGCAATGGAAGAGCATGTCTCTAGGGGATCTCATCGGCGATGTTCTGCGGACACTCTGGGCGCACAAGTTGCGGGCGTTTCTCACCATGTTTGGGATTGCGTGGGGAATTGTCTCGATCGTGCTGATGGTGGCGGCAGGCGAGGGACTGCGCAAAGGGCAGGAAGAACAGGCGCGGAACCTGGGCAAGGACGTGATGATCGTCTTTCACGGGCGCACCAGCCTGCAGGCCGGCGGCACGCATGCGGGGCGCGTGGTGCACTGGGAGGATCAGGATGTGCCTGTCGTGCAGGCCGAGTCGCCGGATTGTCAATACGCGATTCCAGAGTTGGAACAAGATACGGTGCGCACGCACAGTAACTTCAACAACGCGGCGTTCACAGTGACAGGGTCGTATCCGCCGTTTGGATACATCCGCAGTCTCGATGTGGGGCAGGGACGTTTTTATGACTGGGATGATATGAGCGAGGCGAGGCGCGTGGCGTTCCTGGGATCGGACGCAGCGAAGCAATTGTTTCCCGGGCGCAATCCGGTGGGCGAAAACATTTACCTGAATGATTTTCCCTACACCGTGATTGGGGTGATGCAGAAGAAGAAACAGGATTCGAGCTACGACGGTTGGGATGTGAATAAGGTGTTCGTTCCTTTCGCGGCGATGCGGCGCGATTTTCCGGACAAGCCGCCGGGGACCTCGTCTACCTTCGATCAATTGCTAGTGACGCCCAAGTCAGTGGACCAGCATGAGCTTTGCAAACGCGAGGTGCGAGTCGCGCTGGCGCGGATGCATCGTTACGATCCGAACGACAAGGAAGCCTGCCCCGTCTGGGACACGGTGAAGGAGGCGAAGGCTTTCGAAACCATGACGAATGGCATGAAGTATTTTCTGGGCGCGGTGGGGATTGTGACGCTGCTGCTGGGCGGGATCGGGGTGATGAACGTGATGCTGGTAGCGGTGCGGGAGAGGACGCGCGAGATTGGAGTGCGCAAAGCGATTGGAGCGCCGGCGAAGACGATTTTGCGGCAGTTCTTTATCGAGGCGCTGATCATCGCGTGCATCAGCGGAGGAATTGGTTTGGGTGTGGCATTCGGGTTTTGCGCGCTGGTAAACCTGCTGCCGATGCCCGACTTCTTTGCGGGGCTGATTCCTGATTGGACGTTGGGATTGGTGGCTACCGCGTTGCTGGCGGCGATTGCGGTGGGCGCGGCGCTGGTTCCGGCGCGGAGGGCGGCGTCGATCGATCCGATTGAGGCGCTGCGGTATGAGGCGGGAGGATAGGGTTTGTGTGGGTCCGGGGCAGTCCTGGTTCCGAGCCGCGGCAGTAGCAGCCGAGCTTCGCTCGGCATGACCGGGTCTGAGACCCGGTCCCACACAAGCACTTTACGTACGAGATCGAATGTTGATTGAGATCATTCACGAGGCTTGGATCGCACTGCGGCGGAATCTCACGCGCAGCATGCTGACCATGCTGGGCATTGTTTGGGGAATTGCCACAGTTACGCTGCTGATCGCGTATGGCAATAGTTTTCGCAGCATTCTGGTGCACGGATTTGATGCTTTCGGGAAGAGTGTGGTGATCTGCTGGCCGCAGCAGACCAGCGAGCAGCCGGGCGGGCAACGTGCCGGGAAAAAAGTTGTTTTGGAGCACGTGGACCTGGAAATGGTGAAGGCAACTTCTCCGCTGGTGAAGCATGTGTGCCTGGAGACGGTCAGGCGGCCGGGGATTGCCTACGGCGACCGCATGGTGGGAACGGCTCCGGTGCGCGGAGTTTGTCCGGAGTACGGGGAGATGCGGAACGAAGTGCCGTCAGAGGGGCGCTGGATTAATGCGGAAGATGAGATGGAGCGGCGGCGCGTGATCTTTTTGGGCGGCCGGCTGAAGGAGCAACTGTTTAGCGGGCGGCCGGCTGTGGGAGAAATTGTCACGGTAGGGGGTGTGCGTTTTACTGTCATCGGAGTGATGGCGCGCAAGATTCAGCTCAGCAACTATTTCTCGAGCGACGACGAATCGTCGTGGATTCCCTTCTCCGCGGCAGGAGACTTATGGAACACGCGCTACTCCCAAGTGATGTTGTTTGAACCTATCGCGCCGCAATTTGAGAAGAAGGCGATGGCACAGGTGCTGGCGGCCGTGGCGACGCGGCAGAATTTTTCTCCGACTGACCCAAAAGCATTTCAAATGTTCGGGCGGGATGAGTTTCGCCCTGTGATCGACGGGCTGACGATCGGGTTGCAGGTACTGCTGACGTTCATAGGCACTCTGACTCTGGGCATCGGTGGGGTGGGCGTGATGAACATCATGCTGGTTTCGGTGGATGAACGAATCCGCGAAATCGGGCTACGGCGGGCGCTGGGCGCGAGGAAGCGGCACATCAAGCTGCAGTTTCTGGCGGAAACGCTCCTGATCATGATGGTAGGCGGGGCGATTGGAGTGCTGCTTTCTTACGTAATCGCGACGGCCGTGGGCACGCTGCCGATGATGGGGCCGCTGTTCGAGGACGAGTCGGGGCAGGGTGACATTCATCTGCGCATCTCGATGATGACGGTGATGCTTTCAACGCTAGTGTTGCTGGTTGTGGGAGTGATCAGCGGGCTGGTTCCGGCGCTGCGGGCATCGAAGCTGGATCCGGTGGAGGCGCTGCGATATGAATAGGGCGAAGTCAGAGCTTAGAATTCAGAAGTAAGATTTCAGAAGTAAGAAGTAAAATCGGAATTCTCAGATACTTACTTCTGATTTCTCACTTCTCCCTTCTGACTTCGCTTTTCCGAATTGATTTGATCCGCTGGCGTGCTTCCCTGTACCTTGCTCCTGAGCACGGATCTGAGGTGTAGCTTGCCGATTTCCGCAGTCGATACGATTTCTCTGGCCTTTCAACACACCAAGCGGCAACTTGTTCAGCCGTTTCGCTTTTGGCAGTGGACCAGGCTGGCGGTGGTGGGGTTGCTCGCGGGCGAGTTGGGCTCTGGCGGCGGGTGCAACGCGCCTTCCAATTTCAACATTCCCCGGCAGACGGGCGGTTCGCGTCAACTCCTGGAAACAGGATGGCCGAACATCGATCCGGCGCTGCTTACCGGACTCATCGTCGTACTGGTCGTGGCCGGACTCGTACTCTGGATCGTGCTGATGTATGTGAGCAGCGTGATGCGCTTCATTCTGTTCGACAGCGTGCTGGCGAGGGAGTGCCACATCCGCGCGGGATGGGGTCGGAGGCAAGGTCCGGGAATGCGCTACCTCTTGTGGCAGCTGCTCTACGCCGCAGTGCTCCTGGGCGGCGGAGCGGTGCTGATTGGAATTCCCCTGGGGTTTGCGTACGCGGTGGGATGGCTGAAGGAACCAAGTCAACACCTGGTCGTACTGGTGCTGGGAGGGATTCTGCTCTTCTTTGTGCTCATGATTTTCTTTGTGGCTCTGGCAGTGATCTATGTGCTGACGAAAGACTTCGTGGTGCCGCAAATGGCTTTCGAGGACATTGGCGCGATGGAAGGCTGGCGGAGGCTGTGGGCCATGATGCAAGCGGAGAAGGCCGGCTACGCGGGCTATGTTGGGATGAAGATTGTGCTGGCCATTGGGGCATCGATTCTTGTCGGGATCGCCACGCTGATTCTGGGGTTGATCATCGCGATTCCGACTGTGGGGCTGGGGATTGTCGCGGTGTTAACAGGCAAGACCGCGGGACTGACGTGGAATGTTTATACGATTACAGTGGCTGTGGTGGTGGGGTGTATTCTGCTGGCGATTTTTCTGTACGTCGTGGCGCTGATTTCGGTGCCGATGATTGTGTTCTTTCCGGCGTATTCGATTTATTTCTTCGCGGCGCGATATCCTGCGTTGAGTGCGGCGTTATATCCGGCGCCTCCACCGCCGATTCCGCCCGAGGCGCCACCGTTTTCGCTGACTCCTGCGCCGATTTGATTGAACGGTTGGAGTTCACGGTTGCGGGGGATTCCCCTTCGCACTCTTGCCGTGAGGCCAGTCGAAGCGGCGGCCCAGAATGCATTTCACGATCAGGTGGTCGGTGGAGCGGGTCGCGCCGACGCCGACACCAAAGTTGAACTCCCACTGCGGGCCGAAGTCCACGTCGATGGTGGGAAAGAACTGCTGCTGCTGATCTCGAAGCGGGTCGAAGCCGGCCAGTGACCCGTAGGACGCGTAGTACTCAAGTCCGCCGGCAATTTTCTTGGTGAAATCGTAACTGACCTTCACGTTGGGAGAGAATTCCACGCCTTTGTTTACGCTCGGCCCGTGAAATGAGCGATCCAACGTGGGATTGAAATCGAGATACCACCGTCCAATTTTCTTGTCGATGATGGGGCGGATTTCCCAAGTCCAGGTATCGGGGGAGAAGGCGGCGCGCTGATAGCCGATCTCTTGCGACAGGCTGACGCCGACGGGCCAGTGCCATTTCTCGGGAATCCGTACCCGCGGCCGAATGTGGTCACCCACCCATTGCCATCCGTAGGCAGACTGGATGCTGGTGAAAACATAAAAGCCGACCTCGGCCCAGTCGGTAATCCCTTGCGTGATTTCAAGGGTCTCGTGCTCGGCGTGGTTCGTGGGAAGCATGCCATCCTGCACAGTCTTGCTGCCGTCGACCGTAAAGTTGGAATGGATTTCGACCATGGTGGAGCGCGGCGCTACAGTCTCGTAGCTGTAGACCTGAATTTCGTAATTGTCCTGCGCGCGGGCTACGCTTCCGAAAAGCAGGATGAGCGGGAGAATGCAGGCGGGGCCGAGAGGCGAGGGAGGCGACATGTCTTCGGGTGGATATCTGGGCCGCACTGAGATGCGACCGCTGCTCTCATCATGCATGGGACAGACAAAGCGCGCAACCCGGGAGGCTCGGATCGGATTACCGACCGCCGCCGATTTCGAGGATCGAGCCGGTGACATAGGAGGCGGCAGGCGAAAGCAGCCAAAGCACCGCCTCGGCGACCTCTTCGGGTAAGCCGGGACGATGCATCGGAATGGACGGCATCAGACGGAGCAGACGATCAGGCTCGCCATTGGCGGCGTGCAGGCCGGTTGCGATCAGGCCTGGGGCGACGGCATTGACCCGGATACCTTCGGTGGCAACCTCACGGGCTAGGCCAAGCGTGAAGCTGTTCACTGCGCCCTTGGAGGCGGCGTAGTGCACCCATTCGCCGGACGATCCCGTGCGCGCGGCGATAGACGAGATATTCACGATGGACCCGCCGGTTCCACCGCGGACGGTGGACATGCGCCGAACGGCTTCGCGCGCGCACAGCATCGTGCCCATGACGTTTACGTTGAAGACCTCCGTTAGAGCGGCTGTTGTGACGTTTTGCACGCGAGCGAAGCCTCCGGTCACGCCGGCGTTGTTGACCAAGCCTCCGATGGGGCCGAGTTCGCGCTCCGCGGTCTCGAAAAGCCGGAGGATGTCGGGCTCGCGGGCGATATCGGCGCGAATGGCTGCAGCGCGTCCTCCAGCGGAAGAAATGTCGCGAACGACCTCTAGAGCCGCCGCTTCATCCTTCGCAAAATTTACTGCGACCGGATAGCCGCGCGTGCCTGACAGCCAAGCCACTGCCGCCCCAATCCCACGGCTCGCTCCCGTGATGACGACACATTGCTTCTGCTGGTTCGCTTCTGTCGACATGGCCTGAGTGATCGACGATTCGTCATTTCATGATGCATGGTAGCGGCGGGAAGACGCAAATTGAGATCCATGGGGTTTGTCATTTGGAGCGGAAATCTGCTTTTGTGGTGGCGCCAGCGGACAACAGGTTCCTCGTCGCTGCGCTTCTCGGAATGACAGGCAGACTTGGTGTACGCAGGGGGAACAAGCAGACTTGGTGTACGCAGGAGGAACTCTGACGGCTGTAGAGGTGTCTGATGTTGCAGACACGCGCGTGCTAAAGAGGAGCTACTGTCTATGGCGTTCTCAATGGCAGGCGGAGGTGCGTGCGGTCCACAGATCAACGTTACGCCGCTGATTGATGTACTGCTGACGCTGATCATCGTATTCATGGTGGTGGTGTCGATGGATCAGGATCAGGGAGAGAAGGCGCAGATTCCGCAGCCTGATCAGCGGCAGACGGCGGAGGAGAGGCAGTCCCGGACGATCGTGATTCAGGTGGTGTGGACGATGAAAGATCAGCCGCCCACGGTGAAGATCAATCGGGATAACGTGCGCTGGGAAGACCTGGAGCGGCGGCTCGCGGAGATCTACTTGAAGCGGGCGGAGAAAGTGGCATACGTGTGCGGCGATTCCGACGTTGATTTTCAGTATGTGGCGGACGTGATTGATTTAGCGCACCACGCGGGCGTACAGCGAGTGGGACTACTGACAAAAGATCGGGGTGTGGAGGGGGAGTAGCATCTTGCTGCGCTGCTAGGAGTTTCGGGCTCTGTTCTTGATCCAGATCGGTGTGCCGAGAAAGCCGAAGGCCTCGCGGATCTGGTTTTCGAGGAACCGCTGGTAGGAGAAGTGCAGTTTGACGGCGCGGTTGGTGAAGAGGACGAAGGTGGGCGGGGCGACCGAGGCCTGCGTCATGTAGAGAATCTTTACGCGCTGGCGCACGGGGACAGAGGCGCGTTCGAAATCCACGTGCTCGAGGAATCGGTTCATCTGCGAGGTGGTGACGCGCTTGCGGCGCTCGGTGGCGACTTCCTCGAGCAGCGGGAAGATTTTCTCTGTACCCTTGCCGGAGTGCGCGGAGATAAATACCACCGGGGCGTAGTTCAGAAACTTAAGCGAATGGCGGAGTCGCTCCTCGTAAGCTTCGCGGTCGCCGGGACGCTTGCTCTCGCGCATGCGCTCGGCTTTAGTGGGCCGCGCCGGTTTCTCCTTCCCGCTGATTACTAGATCCCACTTGTTGACTACGATGATGACCGACCGGCCGCTCTCGTGGGCGTAACCGGCGATGGAGGCGTCGAGCTGGCTGACGCCTTCGGTGGCGTCGATGACCAGCAGTGCGATGTCGGCGGCTTCGAGGTGCTTGCGTGCCATGACAACCGAAAGCTTCTCGGCCATGAGATGTGTCTTGCCTTTGCGGCGGATGCCGGCGGTGTCGATGAAGCGATAGCGGCGCCCGTTATGCTCCACGATTTCATCGACGGCATCGCGTGTGGTGCCGGGGATGGGCGAGACGATGGCGCGATCGGAGGCGGTCAGGCAATTGAGCAGCGTTGACTTGCCGACGTTGGGATGGCCGATGATGGCCACTTTGACTTCGTGGGGTGCTTCGGATTCGGCGGGTGCGGCGTCGGGCTCCGCGTGGGTCCGAGGGCGAGACGCCCCTTCGACAAGCTCAGGGCGGGCTCTCGGGACAGCCGGCGGGACGCCGGCGCTACTTTCCGAATTGTCCGGTTCAGGCGTTGGCGGTTCTGCGGGCAGCACTTTGAGAATGGCGTCGAGTAGATCGTCCACCCCGCGTCCATGTTCAGCCGAGACTGGAAACATCTGCGGGATTCCGAGGCGATGAAACTCGTCAATGAGCGATGATTGTTTGTCGGAATCAACTTTGTTGACGGCCAGGAAAAGTGGCCGGTTGGCTTTGCGCAGCAGGCGCGCGAGTTCCAGGTCGGGTCCGGCGAGTTCGCTGCGGCCGTCGACCACCATGACGATGGCAGCGGCCTGGTCGAGCGCGACGCGCGCCTGGCGATAGATTTCTGACGGGATCAGATCCTTTTCTTCGGGAAGGATGCCGCCAGTGTCGACGATGCGCAGGCGGCGCCCACGCCACTCAGCGTCTCCGTAGAGGCGGTCGCGGGTGATGCCCGGCTCATCGCCCACGATGGCGCGCCGGGAACCCACAATGCGGTTGAAGAGTGTCGACTTGCCCACGTTGGGGCGGCCCACGATGGCAATCAGCGGAGCGGTGGTGCGCGAATTGTAGGTGGGTTGAGTCAAAATGATTTCACTATGGAGGCGCTGTTCAGCAGTTCAAAGTATTTGCCATGTCCGTTCTGATCGCGCTTTCACAGCGCTTCCGACTCTTCGAGTCGGGTGGGACAGCCGAAGGCGGCTGTCCCCTTATTGTCTTCGCGCTGCCTGCGGTCAGAACCCGTATTATAGAGACTCTGTGTCCTCCACGACTTCAAACCGGCTTGTTCCTGGCGGGAAGGATGCATCGCTCTACCAGTTCTTCGCGCCTGGAGGAGTGCTGTCTCGTACGCATCCGGCGTATGAATTCCGCCGGGGACAATTGCAGATGGCGCAGGCAGTAGAACTGGCGCTGGAAGAAAAGCGCCACCTGATTGTGGAGGCGGGTACTGGTACCGGAAAAACACTTGCCTACCTTCTGCCCGTGATTCGTTCGGGCAAGCGCGTCATCATTTCGACCGGCACGAAGAATTTGCAGGAGCAACTTTTCTACAAGGACATTCCGTTCCTCGAGCAGGCTTTGTTTTCAGAGCAGGCGGGGACAATTGCCTCGGCTGGCGAGCCTGGTCATGGTCCAGGCAAGCTCTCAGTCTGTTACATGAAGGGGCGCAACAATTATCTGTGCCGCAAGAAACTGTACGACCTGACCGATCAGCCGGTGTTGAGCGGGCTGGATGAGATTGAGCAATACCGCGCGATTGCTGCCTGGGAAAAAACGACGCATACCGGTGACCGTGCCGAACTCGCGGAGCTTCCCGAGGTCAGCCTGCTCTGGCACAAGCTGGACGCACGTTCGGAAGCATGCATCGGGCAGAAGTGTAGCCAGTGGGAGCGGTGTTTCATCACCGAGATGCATCGGCGGGCGTTGGAGAGCGACATCATCATCGTGAACCATCATCTATTCTTCGCCGACCTTGCCATCAAGCTGCAGGCGGACGGCGCGCCGGATGCGGGAATCCTTCCCGAAGCTGCCGCGGTGATTTTCGATGAAGCGCATGAACTGGAAGATGTCGCAGGAAATTACTTTGGCATTTCGGTGAGCAACTTGCGAGTGGAAGATCTGGCGCGGGATGTAGAGGCGTCTCTGCAGCATCACCGACTGATGTCGCCGTCGCTTTCGGGAGCGGTGGGCAGCCTGCGGGAACGCTCGCAATTTTTCTTTTCGCTGTTGCCGGCGGGGGACGGACGGTTCGCCTTCGAGAGCCGCCGCGAATTTCTCGAGGAAAACGGCGAAGAATTCCTAGTACTGAACCAGGCTCTGATGCGGCTGGCGGGTGAGTTGGAGAATGTGCCGCAAAAGCCCGAAGAAGTCTTCAACTTTGTCCGGCGGGCGCAGGAAATTCAGGCGCAGCTCGGCTACGCGATGGAGTCGGAAGATCGCAACACGGTTTTTTGGATTGAGCGGAGGGGAAGATCGTTTTCACCACAGAGACAAAGAGGCACAGAGAGAACCGGAAGAACTTCCCAAGTGCCGCCCAGCGAAGCAGGAAGTGCACGACAGAACGTTTTCTTGCAGGCTACACCGATTGATGTGGGGCCGATCTTGCGCGAATGTTTGTGGTCGAAGCTGGAATGTGCGGTGCTGACTTCGGCGACGCTGGCGGTCGGCGGAGGATTTGAATACATAAGCCGGCGGCTGGGAATGGAACACGCGCGGGAATCGGTTCTGCCTTCGCACTTCGAATATCAAAGGCAAGCGCTGTTCTACGTCCCTCCGGATATGCCTGATCCGCGCACGCCGCAATTTGCGGCGAAGGCGGCGGAGTGCATTCGTAAACTGCTCGAGGTCACGAGCGGACGGGCGTTTGTACTCTTCACCAGCTATGCGCAGATGAACGAAATCTACCATCGGCTGCTGGGCGTGCTGGAGTTTCCCTTGCTGAAGCAAGGCGACGCGCCGAAGACCGCTCTGCTCGAGGAGTTCCGGCTGACGCCGAATGCAGTACTGTTTGCCACTTCGTCGTTCTGGCAGGGCGTGGACGTGCAGGGTGAGCAACTGAGTTGCGTGATCATCGACCGGCTGCCGTTTGCGGTGCCGAGCGATCCAGTGGTGGCGGCGCGGGTCAAGGCCATCGACGCCGACGGAGGCAACGCATTTTTCCAGTATCAGGTGCCGTCCGCGGTGATCACCCTGAAACAAGGCTTTGGACGCTTGATCCGCTCGCTGCACGACCGCGGACTTCTGGTGCTGCTCGACAACCGCATTTTGAAGAAGCAGTACGGCCGCGTGTTTGTGGAGAGTTTGCCGAACTACAGGCGGACGACAGACATGCGGGCGGTGGAGGAGTTCTTCAGAGTGGACGCCTAGAACACCCCCCTACACATACTCCCGCTCAGCTTGCCGCATGGCTTTATAGCGCTGGAACGCTCGCCTCTGATCTTCCAGCCCCAGGACGGAGCGGATGGAGCTTCCACGGAACGTGTGCGCGAGCATTTTCGGAGAGTGGGTCAAAACAAACCAGGGGTCATGGCGGAGGACCGCGGGGATGTGATGCGTTTTCATCCAGCGCTCCGCTTTCCAGCGCATGAATTCGACTTCTTCGGCGGGCAGGTGCTGCGTCCGCACTACCGCGGTGGTGCCATCGTATTCCTCGAGACGCTCATTCATGATCAGGCCCTGATCGCGGAAATCATTGGTCATGGGGGTGCGCGGATACGGTGTCGGATGTTGAATGTAGGGCCAGTCGACGTAGCGGCGGGCGAATTCCAGATTGGCCTCGATCGACTCGCGCGTGTCGCCGGGATTGCCGACGATCAGCCCGCCAACCACGTACATCTGGTTGCGGTGAAGGTAGTCAATGGCTTTCAACGTGGCGTTGCCGGTGTTGTGGCCATTGTCGCGGGCGGTGTTCTTGGCGGAGGCGCGCAGAAATTCGAGGTCGCTATCCAGAATGTTTTCGATTCCGAGAAAGACGTAGCGGAATCCGGCGCGCTTCATGAGCGGGGCCAGCGTTTCTCCATGATTGGCGATGGAGGAAGTCATTGCCTGCAGGAAGTAGTCGAGCTTGTTAAGTCCGGCTGCGATGATCGCTTCGCATAGAGCCTCGAAGCGCCGCACATTGAGCATGATGTTATCGTCCACGAGGAAGATGGTGCGGGCGCCATGGTCGCGGGCGTCGCGAATGTCGGCTAACACGCGGTCGAAGGAATAGGTGAAGAAGTTGCGGCCGCGCATCTCGATGATGGAGCAGAAACTGCAATCGTAGGTGCAGCCGCGCGAGGTCTCGATGACGTCGATCTGGCGGCCGAGCAGAGTGTAGCCGTGGAGTACGCGCGCATCCCGCTTGGGCAGATCGGATTTCATCGCATTTCCAGCCGATGGGGAGGCCGGGCGGGGTTATGGACCCAGGCGTTCTCACCCCGCCAGGAAAGACCGCAGATCTTCTCGCAGCTGCCGCCTTGCTCCAAGGCGCGCAGCAGTTCTCGGAAGGTGACTTCTCCCTCGCCGCGAATCAGGTAGTCCACATGCATCGGCTCATAGGCTTCGGGAGCGAGGCTGGGGTCATATCCGCCTACCACGATCTTCACGTCGGGCTTCAGTGCGCGCACAAGGTCGACGATGCGGCCTGCCGTGCGCCGCTGAAACGTCATGACCGAGAGGCCGACGACTTCGGGATTCAGCTCTCGAACTAGGCGCGTCACCGTTTCGCGAACCCGCTGTTGGACGAGAATGAGATCCGCTACCGCGACTCGATGATGGGAGTCGACATTGCCGGCAAGCGAGACCAGCGCGCCATTCGGCATGCGGATAACAATGCTGGGCATGTGTTCGAAGGAGTCCGGCATGGAAAGCAAGAGGACGTTCATGAAAGAGCTGTCCTTTGTCGTGCTTCTTAAAATCCCCAGAGGACGAAACCAGTGGCGACAGGTCAGAGAATTAGCAAGATTGTAACTCAAGTTGCGAATCAGCAGGCAAGGCTCGGCTGGAACGCGTCCCCGGCCCTAAGGAACAGCCGCCTCCGCCCGGAGCGTCTGGCTGTAAAATAGAAAGGTTGTGGGGAAAGGCGCGGACTGCCTGTGCGAGGGCCACCGCCGGGGGATACATGTTCGAAGTTACGGTTGAAGACACCTTTGCCGCCGGGCATTACCTGCGCAACTACAAGGGCAAGTGCGAGAACCCGCACGGGCACAATTACAAAATTCGCGTGACGCTGGCTGGGGCGGAGCTCGACAAGGCCGGGTTGCTGCTCGACTTCAAGGATTTGCGCGAGGTGATGAAGCACATCATCGAGCGCCTGGATCATCAGATGATCAACGATCTTGAGCCGTTTAAGACGGTCAATCCCTCCGCAGAGAATCTCGCCAAGTACTTTTATGACGAATCGAGCGCGAGGCTCGAGCGCGTAACTGGCGGCCGCGTGCGGGTGAAGGACGTTACAGTCTTTGAAACCGATACGACGACAGCCAAGTACAGCGAATAGCCAGTTGCCAGGCGCCAGTGGCAAGGCGCGGGACTTTGACTGGCAACTGGTAGCTGGCAACTACTTTTCATGCAGATCACCGAAATCTACAAGTCGCTGCAGGGAGAGTCGACCTTCGCGGGGCTGGCTTGTGTCTTCGTACGCTTGACAGGATGCAACCTGCGTTGCTCATGGTGCGACAGCGAGTACACCTTCCAGGGCGGACGCAAGATGACGGTCGAGGAAGTGCGGGGCGAAGTTCGGCGCCTCAGCCTACAAGGCGGGCTGGTCGAGATTACAGGCGGCGAGCCGATGCTGCAGGAGCGCGAGGTCGTCCCGCTGATGCAGAGACTTCTCGAAGACGGCTACCAGGTGCTGATCGAGACCAGCGGTGAGCGGCCACTGGAGCGGGTTCCCGCCGCAGTCATCAAAATCGTCGACGTGAAATGTCCGGATTCAGGCGAGGGCGATACATTTCGCATGGAGAACCTGGAGGCGCTCGTGCCCCGCGACGAAATTAAATTTGTGATCAGTAGCCGCGCCGATTACGAATTCGCCCGCGACTTTACGGAACGGCATCGCCTGCCGGAGCGAGTGAATGCTGTGCTGTTCTCGCCCGCCTTTCGCAAAGATGCGACTGGCGCGCGCGACAGTTCGCATTGCCTGCTTGATCCCCAGGACCTGGCCGGGTGGATGATAGCCGATAATGTTCCGGCGCGGCTCGGACTGCAGTTGCACAAGTTTATTTGGGACCCGGCGGTAAAGGGAGTATAGGAACTGCCGCTGGTTCAGGCCATGGCGCCACAGGTTAAATCCCGCGCAGTGGTTTTGCTGAGCGGCGGGATGGATTCTTGTGTCTGCACCGCGCTGGCGGCGCGAGACTATGATGTCGCGGCTGTCCACGTGAGCTATGGACAGCGTACCGAGGAGCGCGAGCGGCAATCATTTCTCGCCATCTGCCGGCGGCTGAATATTTTCGACAAGCTAATGGTACGCAACGATGCTCTGCGGGCGATTGGAGGTTCTGCTCTCACCGATGAAGGCATCGCCGTGCCGGAAGCGGAGACGCTTGCCCCCGGAATTCCGGTGACGTATGTTCCGTTCCGCAACGCGCATTTTCTGGCCGTGGCTGTGAGCTGGGCGGAAGTGTTGGGGGCGGAAAAGGTGTTCATCGGGGCGGTTGAGCCCGACAGTTCGGGATATCCTGACTGCCGGCCCGTGTACTACAAGGCGTTCAACGACGTGGTGAGAGCCGGCACCAGGGAAGGGCGAATTGAAGTCGTGACTCCGCTGATTGCCATGCGCAAAGCGGAAATCGTCCAGCTTGGCCTTGAACTGGGCGCGCCCTTCGATTTAACTTGGTCATGTTACAGCCGTGAGGATCAGGCCTGCGGGGTGTGTGACAGTTGTGTGCTGCGCTTGCGGGCTTTTGAGGCAGCGGGAGTAAAGGATCCGATTCAGTACGTGAGTCGTTAGCAATTGTTGATCGTTAAATTTCCGATTGTCAGATTCCAAGAAAATGATTTGCCGGGAGGCATCATGAAAAAGCATTTCGCGATCTTCGCGTTCATCGTCCTGGTGGCGGGGCTGTGTGTGCCTCCAGCCTTCGCCCAGGCGTCAGGAACGGTGAAAGGCGTTGCAAAAGACCCACAGGGCAATCCTATCGTCGACGCTGTGGTCTTGTGGGCCAACATGGACAACGGGCAGAAATACACCCTTAAGACCAACAAGAAGGGCGAGTACTTTTCTCTAGGTATTGCGCCCGGCAAATACAACGTCACCCTCTACAAGAACGCTGACGATCAGAAGGAAGGGAAACAACTGGATTTCGTGAAGGGGTTTCAAGTACAGCTTGACGAAAACACCCTTGATTTTGACATGAAGAAAGAGCAGGAGAATCAAGCCAAGGGCCAGGGCCTTACTCCCGAGCAGCTCAAGCAGATGCAGGAGCAGAAAGAGAAAGCGGAGAAAGAGAAGAGCACAGTCGGCAAGCTGAACGAGAAGCTGTCGGCGGCCAACGCTGCGATGCAGTCCGGAGACTTTGACACAGCCATCGCCGCTCTGAACGAGGCGAACCAGACCGATCCGAGCCGCGATCTCATCTGGTTCAAGCTGGGCGATGCTTATCGTTTGTCGGCGCCTAAGCAAACCGATCCGGCGGAGAAGCAGAAGCGCCTGGAGTCGGCGATCGGGGCCTATCAAAAAGCGATTCAGATTAAGCAGGGGGCAGACAACTCGAAGGATCCGAATGCCAACAAGACGCTCGCCGCTTACTACAACAACCTGGCGGAGGCCTACGCGAAGTCGAACAAGATTGATGACGCGGTTAAGACCTACGCCCTGGCGGCCCAGGCGGATCCGACGAATGCGGCGCAGTACTACTTCAATACCGGCGCGGTCTGCACCAATGCCGGCAAGGTGGATGATGCCATCGCGGCGTTTGACAAGGTGATCGCAACCGATCCCAACAAGGCGGATGCGTATTACTGGAAGGGCGTGAACATGATTGGCAAGGCGACGCTGCAGGGCGACAAGATGGTCGCGCCTCCAGGAACTGCCGAAGCATTCCAGAAATATCTGGAATTGCAGCCAACGGGCGCCAACGCTGATGCTGCCAAGCAGATGTTGGCCAGCATTGGCGCGGCGGTCGAGACCACCTACGGGACCAAGAAGAAGACGACCAAAAACAAGTAAAGACACTTTGGATTCATGCATTTGCACCAGGGCGGCTTTTGAGGCCGCCTTTTTCTTTGGGCTGGAGGTTACGAAGGGATATGCACCTACTGTCCTTCGTATTCTTTGGTGCCGCGGGGTACAGTAAGACATCGGTAGTCTCTCCTTCTGTGGTGCGTGCGATTCGGGAAGTGTGAGGAGCGAATGGCAGCACCTGGCATTGCGCCAATCTCTATCGTGTTGGAAGGCTTTTCGGGCAACGGCAGGGTGGCTACACCGGCCTTGCTGAGCGCGATGTTGCGCGCCTCCGAGAAGATCAGCGACCTGATTTTTTCTCCCGGCCGCCCGCCCCAAGTGCAGGTTTACGGGCAATTGATCCCGGTGCGGGTCGAGGGAATGACTCTGCTTACTCCCGATGACACACGGCACCTTGCCGTCGACCTGATTGGCGACAACAAGCAGGCGATCACCACGCTGCGGGAACACGGAGCGTGCGACATTTCTTACGGGCTGGCAGGACTGGCACGCTTCCGGGTGAATGTGTTCATCCAGCGCGGCAGTTGCGCCGTGGTCATGCGGGCGATTCCGACTCAGATTCCTGAGTTTACTTCTTTGCGTCTGCCCCAGCAGTTGACCGACGTAACCAAGTTGCGCGACGGGATTGTGCTGGTCACCGGGCCGGCGGGATCGGGCAAGTCGTCGACGCTTGCGGTGTTGCTGGATTGCATCAACCGCGAAAAGTACTATCACATCATCACCGTCGAAGACCCCATCGAGTTCCTGCACAATCACAAGTGTTCAACGATTCATCAGCGTGAACTGCACAGCGACACTCCGAGCTTTGCCCACGCCCTGCGTTCCGCCATGCGGCAGGCGCCCAAGGTAATCATGGTCGGCGAGATGCGCGATCGCGAAACGATCGAGATTGTGCTGGAAGCGGCCGAGACCGGCCACCTGGTACTTTCCAGCCTGAATACCATGGATGCGCCGAAGACTGTGGAGCGCATTGTCAGTTCATTCTCGCCGGGTGAGCAGCAGTCAGTGCGGGAGCGCTTTGCCAAGTCGTTTCGCTACGTCATCTCGCAACGCCTGCTGCCTAAAGCTGACCGCAGCGGGCGGGTGCCAGCGGTGGAAATTCTGAAGGCCAATCCACGTACGCGCGAATGCATCGAAAAAGGCGAACGTGAAGACAAGACTCTGCTTGATGCCATGAAGGCAGGCTCTTCGGAAGGAATGCAGCACTTCGACGGAGAGATCGCGGAGCTGGTGCGGGATCGCGTGGTCGATCTCGAGACCGGCCTGTCCTATGCCAGCAATGCTTCCGTCTTAGGCCAGGAACTCGCCCGGTAGAAAACCAAGCTGAAACAGCCGCCCGGCCCGCGGTTTACAGCATCCTCCGCTTCAACACGGATTCGAGCGACAATCCTGAGCGTGTCAACCATCGCAATGCCAGGGTCGTTCCGCTGGCAAACAAGAAGGCCAGGGCCACGGAAACAAGGACGAAGTAATGTCCTGCCAGTTCATGCCGATTGGGCGTTGTGGGCGTCACGCCCCACACAAACAGGTGCGGGCCCACCCAGAAGCCGACTTTGGAAGGCATGATTAATTTCAATATCGCGCTGACGCTGAAGGCGAGGGCCGTCCCGTAACCGACGACTCCCAGCAAGAACGTCAGCAATCCTTTGGCGCCCGTGAAGGCGATGCCTGAGGCGGCGCGCAGCAAGACCCAGGGCACAAAACTTCGGCTGGCCTCTTGCACGCTCGCGGTAAGAGCGAATTGCATGGACAGTTCATCCGCGTCGCCCATGGCCGCAATGGCTGCTTCCTCGGGTTGACGAAATCCCTCCGCGGCGAACTGCTCAGCGCGCTCCGCAAGGTGGCTGCGAATCTCTGCCAAGATCTCTTGCTGCTGGGACTCACTCAGGCCTTTCAGGCCGGCCGCTACTTGCTTGAGGTAGGCCGCCATGGTGTCTCCCGATGCCACCAGATTTGCCCTCATTTGGAATTCTCCTTTACTCGCACCAGCAAGCGTGAAATGCTTTCGGCGAAATCATCCCAGGTACGAGTCATGGCTGCGGCGCGCTGCCGTCCCGCCGGCGTCAGCCAGTAATATTTGCGAGGGTGCCCGACCTGGGTCTCCACCCACTCACTTTCGAGGAGTGCGTCCTGCTTCAAGCGCAGCAGGATGGGATAAAGCGTGCCCTCCGCCAAGTCCAATCCTGACGCCTCCTGTAAGTGACGCAGGATTTCGAGACCGTAAAGTCGCTGCTTCCAGAGAACTGCGAGGACCACAAGATCCAGACAGCCTTTGCGCAGTTGCGCCTCCCAGTGTTCGTCGCGAATTGGAGTGGACTTCGGCATCACCAGTTACATAGTATAGCAATGTATATTGCAAAGCAACTGATTTCGAACCGTTGGGGCCCGTTCAGTGAACATCGCCAATTACCCTTTCTTGCCAGTATCATTCCGCCTAATGGCTGCAAGAGCGGAGGAGCGCAACATTCCCAGCTTCGAGGAGGCGCGTCACCTGGTGGAAATGCGCGCCGCAGAATTGCTCCACCCGAAGATTGAAACCGTAGGACTGCTTCAGGCCGCTGGGCGGGTGCTGGCGGAGGCCGTTTCGGCAGATCGCGACATCCCGCCGTTTCCGCGGGCGACGCGCGATGGATATGCCGTGCGCGCGGCCGACGTTGCGAAGCTACCTGCAACTCTCAAAGTAATCGGCGAAGTCCGGGCAGGAGAAAAACCGGACAGGATTCCTGCTGGGCTGTCTGAGGGGCAGACGGTCTCCATCATGACCGGAGCGCCAGTGCCGCAGGGTGCGGATGCCGTGGTGATGATCGAATACAGTTCGCGCCAGGGCGAGATCGTCGAAATTAACAGAGGTGTTGCGCCGGGAGAGAACGTTGTCCCACGGGGAGCGGAGGCGCGACAAGACGGTCTTTTGCTCGATCGCGGCCTTCGCCTGAACGACGCCGCCATCGCGCTGGCTGCATCGGCGGGGCAGTCGCGCCTGCGAGTCTACGTCCGGCAACGCGTGGCAGTGCTGACCACAGGGGACGAAATTGTGGATATGGATTCGGTTCCCGGGCCCACACAGATTCGCAACTCGAACAGCTATTCGCTGGCCGTACAGATTCGTGAAGCGGGCGGGGAGCCAGTGCTTCTGCCCGTCGCTCCCGACGAGCCGCAACGGTTGCGGGAATTGATCGAAGAAGGATTGCAATCGGACCTGCTGCTTCTGACCGGCGGCGTCTCCATGGGAAAATACGATCTGGTCGAGCAGGTCCTGGCAGAGTTGCACGCGGAATTCTTTTTCACCGGCGCACAGATTCAACCGGGAAGGCCCGTGGTCTTTGGGCAAGTCAGGTGTAGCGGGGGCCCTTTGACAGGCTCAGCGCAGGCTTCCGCCCGCGAAAAGCCCGGGAAATACTTCTTTGGCCTCCCCGGAAATCCGGTTTCCACCATGGTGACGTTCGAGCTATTCGCCCGGCCCATGCTGGAAGCGCTGGCGGGCATGTCTCCGAGCAAATTGGTGTTCGTGCACGCGAGGGCGAAATCTGAGATTCGCGTCAAGACCGGGCTGAAGCGTTTTCTGCCCGCAATTCTCTCGGGCGAGTTTGAGAACTGCCAGGTCGAGTTGGTGTCCTGGCAGGGTTCCGGAGACATAGCGGCAACGGCACGGGCGAATTGTTATGCCGTGATCTCCCCCGATCGCGAACGTATCGCCGTCGGAGAGTGGGTGCCGGTCATGATGCGATGAGTCGGCTTCCTTCGCCTTTGGGGCCGCAATTGCCGCGTTCGCAGCGATTCCTTGTAAGATGATATTTCACGATGCCCGAAAAGCTCTCCCACTACGATCGCGCCGGACGCGCCCGGATGGTCGACGTTTCCGGCAAGAAAGCGAGCCGGCGCGAGGCGGAAGCCAGTGCATTCGTGTCAATGAAGCCCGAGGTGCTGGCTGCGCTTCCCAAAAATCCCAAGGGCGATCCCCTGGAAGTGGCGCGCATCGCGGGAATCATGGCTGCCAAGCGCACGGCGGAACTGATCCCGATGTGTCATCCGTTGCCCCTCTCGCTCGTTGATGTGGATGTGCGCCTATGCGAGAATGGCGTCGCTATTACCTCCAAAGTCGCAACTACCGCCGAAACCGGCGTTGAAATGGAAGCCATGGTGGCAGCGAGCGTCTCTGCTCTCACTTGTTATGACATGGTTAAGGGAGTGGACAAAGGAGTGGAGATTCGGGAGATTGTGCTGCAGCGCAAAAGCGGAGGGAAGAGCGGGGAGTACCAGCGGGAGAAGAACAAATAGGTATTCATTCATCTCATGGTGAACAACGTCAAGCTGCTGGTGGTGGAAGACAATCCGATGGTGCTGGCGATGCTGCGACAGGCGCTTTCGTCGCTGGCGCAGGTGACGACCGCGACGGATGCCGCGGACGCGCTATTGAAGGCGGTGGATGATCCTCCAGATTTGCTGGTGTGCGATTACCGGATGCCGGGCATGGATGGGCGGCAGCTCATCGAGAGGCTTAAGAGCCGGCCGGCCACAGCGAATTTTTCCGCCGTGCTGATGGCGAGCAAGGGCGACATTGCGGAGCGACTTTCGCCGCAGGATGCCGCGGACGATTATCTGGAGAAGCCATTCTTCCTGAAAGATGCGACGCGGCGCATCAAGCGCATGATCGACCGCATTGCGCTGGAGAAGCTGGCGAAAACAGCGCCCTCTGACGGCGTAGTGCGCGGAAATCTTTCGCAGATGAACGTGATCGACCTGATGCAGTCGCTCGAGATGGGCCGAAAGAGTTGCCAGCTTACGCTGACCCAGGACGCCGACAAGTGCGAGGTGTTTTTCGTGGAGGGGCAGGTGAAGCACGCGACCTACGGATCACTGGTGGGTGATGCAGCGGTGTTCAAGGTGCTGCGCTGGACCGGGGGGAATTTCCAGCTCGACTTTGAAGCCAAGACCGACAAGGAGACCACGCAACTCAACACGCAGGGGTTGCTGATGGAAGGCTTGCGCCTGCTCGACGAGTCGCAACGGGATGGCGGAGAGGCCGCTGACAGTGCTGTTCCAAGTGCCGCTTCGGGTGCTGCCGCGAGCGCGGGCAGCAGCGGCAGAAGGGAAGAAGAAGACGATGTCCTGCTCGACAGTTGAGGCGCGGGCATCGGAGAGTTTTACGGCCGCGGTGGTGACGGTGAGCGATTCCTGTGCTCGTGGCGAGCGAGTGGATCTCACAGGGCCGGCGGTGGCAAAGGCTCTCGAGAAATTCCGTTTTCAAATTGTGCACCGCGAAGTCGTTCCCGACGAACCCATCCAGATCCAGGACCGGCTCATACGTCTTTCGCAGGAGGTGCGGTTCATCGTCACGACCGGAGGAACGGGGGTTGCGCCGCGCGACGTGACGCCGGAAGCGACTCGCGCAGTTTGCGACCGCCTGCTCGATGGCGTGGCCGAACACATGCGCAGCGAGGGAGTGAAGAAAACACCGTTTGCCGCATTGAGCCGCGGCGTGTGCGGGGTACGCGAGAAGGCAATTATTTTGAATCTGCCGGGGAGTCCGACGGGAGCGGTGGAGTCGCTGGAGTCGGTGGTGGAATTGATTCCTCACGCGCTGGAACTGGTCAGCGGGAATACGGCGCACGGGTAGAATCGATTCCGCGAAGATAATACACGTCGGCTGCTGGAGAAGTTTCTTTTTCTGACAAACCTGACGTTGCCATTTTCCGAGTTGCGCACAATCCAATCTAGAGCCCCACACGCAGAACACCGGCCTTCGCTTTCACGTACACTGAAATGCCTTGAAGAAGATCGGGCACATACTGGCGCGCTACACGGCGTGGATCTGGCACTTGCTTGGACCGTTGGGCATTTGGGGCGTGTTTGTGGTCGCCTTCGCCGATTCCGCGCTGCTGGGGATGCCGATCGATGCGGTCGTGGCCGCGTACGTCTACAACGACCGCGGGCACTTTTATCTGTACGTGATTCTGGCTTCGCTGGGATCGGCGTTGGGGAGCATTCCGCTGTACGTCATAGGGTATCTGGGGGGCGAAAAGGTGCTGCGGAAGCGGATCCCGGAGGAGCGTTTTCTACGGATTCATCGCTCGTTTGAGCGGCATGAGTTCTGGGCGCTGATGTTTCCGGCGATGCTGCCTCCACCGACTCCACTCAAGATATTTGTGCTGGGGGCGGCGGTGTTTGAGATGAGGTTTGGCCACTTTCTGGCAGCAATTTTTGCGGGACGGGTGGTGCGGTTTGGACTCCTGGCACTGCTGACGTTACGGTTTGGGCCGCAGATCATCGCGATCGCCGGGCACATGTTCCGTCGGCATTTTTATTGGGTGGTGGCGGCAGCGGTGGCGGCGCTGTTTTTGTGGCTATTGATGCGGCGGGGCAGGGGAAAAGTTCCCCTGCACAACGATGCCGACTAGCAACCGGCGGCTACAGCGTGCAGTTTCTAGTCGCGTGCACTGACTCCTCCGCGGCGGAACCGCTTGCGCAGCGATCCAAATCGAGCCCTTCGACTCGCTGCGCTAGCTCAGACAATCCAATCAACTAGGCGGCGGCGATGTGGTCGCCGGCGGACTTGTGCAGCCAACCGGAGAGGGTATGGATCATCATCGGGGTAGCAAACATGGCGGCGGTGAAGAGCAGGTCGCCCTCAATAGTGCCACGGAAGAACGGAAGGCCGGCCACGTAGGACATCATTAAGCCGCTGAGGCTGCGGGGATACATTTGCGACCAGGCGGCCCATACGGCGAAGTTGCTGATCAGGAAAAACGATACGGAGCAGGTGAGAGCCGCGCCGATTAGGCGGAAGGGGCCGGCATTTTGGCGGAGGTTAGTCCCGAGCCAAAGCATGGCGGCGTACCAGGCCCAGGTGACCAGATGGTCCCAGGAGAGGGGGTAAGAATAGGCGAACTTGGTGAGCACGACGTCCGTTGCCGCAAGCAGGACGAGCGGCACCCACATCTGCCGGCGGGAACCGCGTGCACCGAAAAAGAGCAGCGACGCCCCCAACGGCGTGAAATGCCAGGCGTGGGGCAGGAAGTTCATGGGTCCAGCAAAGGGCAGGAAGCGAACGGCGATGGCGAAGAGTACGAATAGATAAGCCAGCATGAGCACCTCGGAAGCGAAATATTATTCTGGGCGTTTGGGGCGAGGACGTCAAGGGACGTTCCTGAACATGGTCAAGCGACCGAACTTGGCGATGCGTCGCGGCACTCAAGGGGGCACGACTTTCGGTATCTTCGTTCTCCATCGGGCGCGGACTATGCTGCCTATGGGGAAATCTGCCTTGTTGCGAAAGTGGATTGCAGGCTTGATTTTGGCCTTCTTGATGGCTCCGGCCGTTATGGCGCAAGAGGGGACTGCGGTCGGCAGCCGGCGGGTGACGGAGAGATCTTTACCGGCTTATCCCGAGTTGGCCCGCCGGTTGGGCCTTAAGGGTACGGTGAAATTACAAGTCACCGTCGCACCGGACGGCGCAGTGAAGCAAAGCGAAGTCTTGGGCGGAAATCTCGTGCTGGCCAAGGCTGCCCAGGATGCAGTCAGGAAGTGGAGATGGGTGGCGGCGCCACAAGAGACCAAGGAACAAGTCCAGTTAATCTTCCATCCGTAGTCGCCTGGAAAAAAGTAGAGGTGTCGGCGTTCCCAGCGCAGCCCGCAGATTCCTTCTAATTCTCACCTTGGCGAGATGCCGGCACGCTGATTCGAGAGTTTCCAGAACCGAAAATGTAGGCGACCACGCGCAGGTTTTTGTCGAGTTGCACGGCAGCGCCCAGCGCGCGGCGGGTGCCACTGCGGCGCCCCAGCAGGCCGGGCAACTGGACGAAGCGGAGATCCTGGAAGTGCACGATGTAGCCCTCTTGCGGCGGCGGAAGAACCTCGGTTTCAGTAATCGGATAGCGGGCCCAGTCCAGATAGACACGCCCTAGATAAGACTTCTTTGCGGCCAGCGTCACGGGGGTCTCCACCGGTTTATAGCGGATCTCGAGCCTGCCTTCGGGATCCACATCGGATTGCAGGGCATCGACCGGAGCCAGCACGAAGAATGCGGGAGTCTCGACGACGCCATACCAGTGAAAGGGATCGACCACTGTGGGATAGGCGGAAGCGCGCAGCGGGTCGGCGTCCTCGTAAGTGCGTGCGGTCAGCGCGCTGGCGGCGCGGCGGTGCTCGAAGTCGCGGAGTCCCCACATCAGTACTACTCCCAACAGGGCAAGCGACGCGGCGAGGCGACCTCTGGGACCACGATGGCGCACCCCGATCTCTTTAGCAATCAGAGAGAAAAATCCGGGCACGATCAGCCCGAGCACGAGCAAGCCGAACATCACGGGTTCGAAGATGAAGACGATGTCCCAGGAATACCACTTCTCGTAAAAAGGCCAGTAGGGACGTACGCCGTAGTTGTTGGTGAAATCGAGCAAGATGTGGCTGAGGCCCGCGAGGCAGGCGTAGAGGAATAGCAATCCCCAGCGTGGCGGCAGGTTCGGATCTTTTATTTTGCGGCCACGTATGCGCCATACGAGATAGACGAAGCCTACGACCACGGCTGCCATGATCGGCGTACCAAGAAATGAATGAGTGAATCCGCGATGATGCGCAAAGCCGAAAACGGGGCCGCGGAAGCGGCCCAGAACATCGAGGTCTGGTGCTTCGGCGGCGAGCGTCAGCGTCAGCGTGGCGAGCGCGGTCTTGCGGTTTAGTCCGGCACGTCCGAGGCATGCTCCGGTCAGAAAGTGAGTGACGGGTTCCAAGTGGCTCGAAGCATCCTATCTGGATGGGGTTGAATTCGCCATAGGCGCGCAAGCGAGAGTAGTTTGACGCGGGTATTCGCCGAAGGTCGCAAAAGTTCGGGGCAGATCGCACGACCTATGAGTTTCGTGCTGGCGCCAGGATCGTGAGCGCGTCCGGGACGATGGTGATTTCGGCTGGGAGCGTACCCAGAAGTTCGCCATCAGCCTCGACGTAAATTCTTGACTGTTCAGGGGATTTGGAATTGGGCACGGACAGCGCCTGGCAAGTGATCCTTGAGCTATACGCCAAGTCAATTCCGGGGATTGTCCATTTGCGGCGCAGCAAGCCGCGTGTCACATAGAGCAGATACGCCAGGCGGTTAGCGGTACTGCAGAAGACGACACGCAGGTCGTCACGATCGAGCGAAGCGCCGGGAGCGAGTTGTTGCAGGACTCCGCCGAAATTGTTGATGCGCACTGCCATCAACTCCGTGACGTTCGGCGCGTTTCGGCTGTCCGGTGCCGGTTTCGGTGTATGCGGCGCTAAAGCGCGACATGGGATAAGTCCACCACATGTGCCACGCTTTGACATAGTAGGCGGCCATACCCAGCCGCCGCTTAGTCGCGGTGTTCAGCTTGTAGAAGAGGTGGGCGTCGACGCCCACGCCGGCGGCGACGGTGAAATAGCGGGTACCGGGATTGCAAGCGAGGTCAAGATAGTTGATGGCGCCCAGCGCGACGCGTCGCGGCGTCGCATCCAGCGCGGCCTTTGCGGCCGCTACCAGATTGAATGGAATTTTCAGATCGTGCGCCAAGGCGTTGGCGGTGCCCATGGGCAGGATCGCGAGGGCTACGCGCGACGTGGCCAGGACTTGGACGATGTCATGAATGGTGCCGTCGCCTCCGCAGGCAAAGACGGTGTCACAGGCTTGTGCGACCACCTGTTTGGTCTTCGCCGCCGAATCGGTGCGGGAGGAAGTGGTGACAATTTCGGCATCCACCCCTGCGCTCCGCAGCACTCGCAGCGCGGACTCCAATTCCGCCTGGCCTTTCGAGCGATTGCCTCCGGAAGCCGGGTTGTAGAGCAAAGCCGTCTTGCGCATGCTGGATAGAAGCTGGATTGTACCTGAGGGTTGGGCGGAAATTCGGCAAGGCAATCACGTGGATGGGGATGCTTCGCGAGCGGGTCACTGCGAATGCCAGCCCCTCAGCGCGAACCCCACTCCCAGAGGCCGAAGTTCGCTTTCTGCGGTAAGGGGTGGCCCACCTGGCGGGCGAGCATGGCGATCTGGCCGCGATGATGAGCGTCGTGCGCGATCAGGTAACCGAGGAATCCGGCGACGTCGGGACGAAACCCCTTGATCCGGCCATCGCCCTCCAGCGCATGGCTTAGAACCACACTGAGCGCTAACCGGCTTTGCTCAATGGCGCGCAGGGCTTGCGTGGGGGTGAGGCTGGAACGGTCGAGTTGCGCCGGAATGTCGCTGCCTTTGGCGGCAGTCTTCAGCCACATAACCCGAACGTTGTGCATGTGCGCGACGATAGCAGGAATGGTGCGTCCCTTGCCGTCGGGAGGTTTTGCCTTCCAGGCGGCGGGCGAGAGATGGTGAATTAAGTACTGATTGATGCGGTTGTTGGTATTGAAGGCGCTGAGCAGGGCCAGCGGCAGCTGTGCCGCAAACGTGGGCTGAGTTGTGACTCCGGGTCGTGGCGCTAACGTTTTTCCCATCGCGGGGTTCGGACTCGCGAACCAGCCCCAAACCCTTTCAATTTGGCATAAGGTTCGGTAGCTTGCAAGTGCGTGTTTTGCACAGAATTGATCGGCGCGGATGACATGTAACCTCGGGTCACAAACTGCTGTGCGTCAGGATAAAAGTGAATCCCCGGGCGGTGCTTATTCCGTCTTGTGGCGTGAAGTCTGAAGTCCTCTGACAAACGCAAGCGAAGTCGCCTGCCTGCCGATTATTCCGTCCCCACCTATAATCTTTGGCGATGGCTGCTACGAAAGAAATCGAAAAAAAGATTGAAGCACTGCGCGAAAAGATTCGTCACCACGAACATCTTTACTACGTTCTCGATAGCCCTGAGATCAGCGATGCGGACTTTGACAAGCTGATGCAGGAGTTGCAGCGGCTTGAGGCGGAGCATCCGACGCTGATCACGCCCGATTCGCCTACACAGCGAGTGGGCGGTAAGCCGCGCGAAGGATTTGTCAAGGTACGGCATTCTGCTCCGATGTTGTCGCTGGACAATACTTACAACGAAGAAGAGTTGCGCGCCTGGGAACGGCGTGTCCATGAGCTTAGCGGACGCAAGGATGTCGACTATGTCTGCGAATTGAAGCTGGATGGCATGTCGCTGTCGCTGGGCTATGACGATGGCCAACTGGTCCGCGGCATCACTCGCGGCGATGGGACCGTAGGCGAAGATGTGACGTTGAATGTGCGGACGGTGCGCTCGGTTCCGCTTTCCATTCCGAAGGAGAGGTTGAAGAAGGCTGGCATCCCGACGGATTTCGAGGTGCGGGGCGAGTTGCTGATGCCAACAGCCGCTTTCAAGAAGCTGAACGAGGAACGTGAGCGCAACGGTCTGGCCACGTTTGCCAATCCGCGCAATTTTACCGCGGGTACGGTGCGGCAGCTGGATTCCAGTATCACGGCGCAGCGCCGGCTCGACTTTTTCGGGTATGCGCTGCTGGAGAATGGGCGCACTTATTTCGACCGGCATTGGAAGACTTTGGACGCGCTCGAGGCGGCCGGGTTCAAAGTGAATCCGCACCGCAAGCTGGTTCACTGCATGGAGGAAGTTTGGGCTTTCATTCAGCAATGGGAAGAGAAGCGTGAATCGCTGTCATACGAGATTGATGGCATCGTGGTGAAAGTGGATCGCACCGCGCTGCAGGACGAACTTGGCTTCACCGGGAAAGCTCCGCGGTGGGCGATTGCGTATAAGTATGCGGCACGGGCGGGCATCACGAAGCTAGAGGGGGTGCGCTGGCAAGTTGGTCGCACCGGCAAGCTCACTCCTGTAGCCGAACTCCTTCCTATTTCCATTGGCGGTACTACCGTTCGCAATGCAACATTGCACAACGTCGACGAAATCCAGCGTTTGGGAATAAAAATCGACGATTGGGTACAGGTCGAGCGTGGCGGTGACGTAATCCCGAAAGTCGCCAAGGTTATCGATGACGATGATCATCCGCGCGGGAAGAAAGAAATTAAAACACCCGAAAAGTGTCCGGTGTGCGGAACGAAAGTTGTGCGGACCGAGGGTGAGGTCGATTATCGGTGCGTCAACGCGAACTGTCCGGCGAAGCTGCGCGAGACGATTCTCCACTTTGCCTCGCGCGGCGTGATGAATATTGACGGCATGGGCGAGGCGCTGGTGAATCAGCTCACCGAGCGCGGGCTGGTGAAGAACGTTGCCGACATCTACAAGCTGACGAAGAAAGATCTGCTCAGTCTGGAGCGTTTTGCCGACAAGTCAGCGCAAAACATCATCGATGAAATTGAGGGCTCGAAGAAGCTGCCCCTGGAGCGAGTGATCTACGGGCTCGGAATTCGGTTTGTCGGCGAGCGTACGGCGCAGTTTCTGGCCGAGCATTTTGGATCGATGGAGGCGCTAGAGAAGGCGAGCGTGGAAGAATTGCAGAATGTGAATGAAGTTGGGCCGCGGATCGCGGAAAGCATAACGGAGTTCTTCAGCGTTGCGGCGAATCGCAAGCTGATTGAGCGGTTGCGCGAGGCGGGACTTACTCTCAGCGGTGAGAAAAAGCAGCGCGGGACGAAGCTTGCGGGGAAAACGTTTGTGCTGACCGGCACGCTGGCGAAGTACACGCGGGACGAAGCGAAGAAGATGATTGAAGATGCCGGCGGGAAGGTAACTGGCTCAGTCAGCAAGAAAACAGATTACGTGGTGGCTGGCGCGGATGCCGGATCGAAGCTGGACAAGGCGAATCAGCTTGGGGTCGCAGTGATCGATGAGAAAGAGATGGAGAAGTTGGCCGGCTGAACGATCCCTACTGCAGCACCGCTGTCATCCGCTTCCACGTTTCGTCCAGAGTCTCCGGCAGAACCCGCGTCTCGCCGACGACAGACATGAAGTTCGCATCCGCGACCCAGCGCGGCAACACGTGCATGTGGATATGTCCGGCGATTCCGGCGCCCGCAGCTTTGCCGATATTCATGCCAAGGTTCACGCCGTCAGGGTGGTATAGGTCGCGCAAGACCGCTTCCATCCGCTGGGATAGGGCCATCATCTCGTTCGCGGCTTCGGGCGGGAGCTTTCGCAGTTCGTCGAGGTGCGCGTAAGGGACGATCATGACGTGTCCCGGAGTGTATGGATAAGTGTTCAGGATGATGAAGCAATGTTGCCCGCGATGTACGATGCGCGCTTTGGCGTCGTCGCCGGCCTTAACCGCGTCGCAGAATACGCACCCCGCAATTTTTTCAGCGGAAGAAACGTAGGCGTAACGCCACGGGGTCCAGAGGTAGTCCATGACAAGGCAGGGTAGCAGATGGCGGGGAAACACGGGTACCCGTGCCTGCGTCTTGCCGAGCCGCTATTGGATTCCCACCTTCACAACCTTCCACCAGCGTTGATGGTGCTTGCACTGCGATTCGAACTCCGGATTGCAGCGGGCGTGAAAGGTATTTTCGGCGATCGCGAGGCCCAATCCCGTGCCTATGAACATGTCGGAGGCCCAGTGGTCACGGGCCATAAAGCGGCTGAAGGTCACCGTGAAGGCGGCACCATAACTCAGCACCCGCGCCCATGGCTTGGGATATTCATCTGCCAGCACCGAGGCCATCGCCCAGGTAAACATGGCGTGCCCGCCTGGAAACGAAGTGTTCAGGGCGTGGTGCTTGAAGAAGTCACCATGATTGTTGCCCTCGTCGGGCCGCTGGCGCGCGAAAATTAACTGCATCGGAGCATAGATAAGGAAGGTATTGACCAGGGTTTCGAGTTCGAGTTCGCCTGTCTCTCTGGCGTGATGATGCTCGGTTTTCGCGCCGTAAAGGTAGATTGCAGCCAGCGAGCCAGCCAGTCCTCCTATGGCGAAATCCGAAATGCCCTGATATACGTGGAAATTCGCGTGCGAGATATTGTTTTCAATGTGACGGTCGGCGGCCAGGAATGCGCCTGTGCCCACCAGCACCAGTGCGTCCCACTTGAGGTTATGTGCTTCGAACGGGGCCAGGTAGAGGCGTTTCTGATCTTCTCCAATTCGGGTCACGCTTCGCTTCACCAAGCCTTCATGCGGACCGGAATCTGCGGAAGAAGAGTCGGGGAGGCGATCGGGCGCGGCGTTCTCGTCGTCAGCCGTATTCAAGCGGAAGGCGGCTACGCGAAAGTTAGGGGCCAGTGTGATTCCCTGAACTTCAGGTGCGGATAGCAGTACTGGGGCAGAAGACGATTCCTGGCCGGCGGCAGCGACAGAAAGCAATGTTACGGCTAAGCCTGCCAACCCCGCTTGGAGAACTCTTTTTCTCAAGGTTTTCGTGCTCTTTCGCGCGCCTTAATTTCCACAAAAGCGCCACACTATGATGCAAATTTCAAAAAAGAGTAGGCCGAGCTTTTTTCAAAATTATGACTGGAATGTTACTTTCGGCGGCAACCTGAGGCGAGATTTTCCCCGTAGCCGAGTCCTTCTCATAATTGCGTTTGACACTGTTTGCAGGCGGTTGCTATAGTCGAAGAGTTCCCTTTGGACGCGGGTTTCTGTGCAACGTCCGACAGCTGGGATTGTCCAAGCTCACTCGCCAGGGTGAGCCCACCACAACCAAACGACTCATCCAGCAGTCCGCCAGGCAGGCCCCGCATCCCCCGCACCCGAGTGCGAGGTTCAGTAGAGAGGCAATGACCTTGTTCGACGACACCACCAGCCACAATTCCGATTCCACCAGCACGATCGTATCCGAAGCCGAACCGACACCGGCGGAGCAGAATGCCGCTACCACCACAGAGGCCGCTTCTTCTGAAGAGGCTCCACAATCGTCGTCCGCTCCGGACAACAAACCCGCACCCGTCGAAGACTTTGCGGCCGCGCTTGAGACCTTTACCACGGAGGCCGAGGAGGCCGTCAGTGAAGATCGCGTCATTAAAGGCACGGTCCTCAAGCTCACAGCGACGCATGTAGTCGTCGATATCGGGGCCAAGTCCGAGGGCATGTTGCCCCTGGCGGAGGTGCTCGACCACGAGGGCAAGCCCCGGGTGCAGCCTGGCGACGAGATTGACGTAATGCGCGACAAGGGCGAAACCGAGGAAGGTTACATCAACCTCTCGCACCAGAAGGCGCAACGCATTCACGCCTGGGACGAAATTGAAAAAGCCTACAGCGAGAAAAAGCCGATCAAGGCCGTTGTGATCGAGCGCATCAAGGGCGGATTGACCGTCGACATTATGGGCGCGCGGGCGTTCTTGCCCGGATCGCAAGTGGATCTGCGTCCCATCCGCAACTTGGATGGAATGAAGGGTCAGACCCTTGAAGTCGCAATCATCAAGCTCAACAAGAAGCGCGGGAACATCGTCGTCTCGCGTAAAGAATTGCTGGAAGGCGAGCAGCAGGAAAAGCGCTCTAAGACGCTTGAGCATCTGGAAGAAGGCACGATCCTCACCGGAGTGGTAAAGAACCTGACCGAGTACGGCGCTTTCGTAGACCTGGGCGGGTTGGATGGCCTGCTGCACATCACCGACATGTCGTGGGGACGCTTGACTCATCCCAAAGACCTGGTGAACGTGGGCGATCAGATTCAGGTCAAGGTTCTGAAGTACGACAAGGAAAAGCAGCGCGTGTCGTTGGGCTTCAAGCAGCTCACCCCCGATCCGTGGCTGGACGCCGAGCATCGTTATCCCGTGGGCGCGCATGTTTCGGGACGCGTGATCAGCGTTACGGACTACGGCGCTTTTGTGGAACTCGAACAGGGAATTGAAGGTCTGGTTCACGTCAGCGAGATGACGTGGTCGAAGCGCATGAAGCATCCGTCGAAGCTGGTGAATGTTGGCGATCATGTCGAGTGCGTAGTGCTAAACGTGAACCCGGGCGAGCGGCGAATTTCGCTTGGCATGAGGCAACTGGCGGCGAATCCCTGGGATTCGCTCCACGAGAAGTTTCCTGTGGGCATGACGGTGGAAGGGCGCGTCCGCAATCTGACAGATTTCGGGGCGTTCATTGAGATCGAAGACGGCATCGATGGACTAGTGCACGTCAGCAATCTGAGCTGGACCAAGCGCGTGAAGCATCCTTCGGAAGTACTGAAGAAAGGCGATCGCGTGAAGGCCGTGGTACTGGCGATTGAGCCTGACAAACGCCGGCTGTCGCTGGGCGTGAAACAGCTTCAGCCCGATGTGTGGGAATCATTCTTCGAGGCCCACCACGTCGGCGATGTGGTTCACGGCAAAGTGCTGCGTGTGGCCGCATTCGGCGCGTTCGTGGAAATTGCCGAAGGCGTGGAAGGTCTATGCCACAAGTCGGAAGCGGTCGACGGAAACGGCCAGCCTCTGCACCTTGAGCCCGGCGTAGAGCATGAGTTCAAGATCATCAAGATGAGTCCGGAGGAGAAAAAAGTCGGACTCAGCATTCGCGCCGTGGGCGAAGAGGCTTCGCGTTCGGAAGTGGAAGCCTACAAGCAGCCGGTTTCCAGCACGAGCTCGACGATTGGCGAGCTGATTTCGTGGAAGCGCGCCAGCAACGAAGGCAATTGACGGACTAATCAGGAGACGTTGTGACGGCCAAGGCCCTCCTGGTAATCGGGTTAATCTGGTTCGTGGCGGCTGCTGCTTGGCTGCGCTTTTCCCCAGGTTTCTCGTTTGTTTGGATGCTGCCTAAGGGCGGACTCAAACAGGCAGCGGTTGGCGGCGCAATCTACCTCGCTCTTATCTCGTACACATTTCTTCTCATTGGCTGGGTCGTGCCGCTTTTGCTGGGTGTCTACCGCCTGGTCGCGAAGCGGTAATTGGACCGCGCAGTCCACCTGCAACGAAGGGATTTGGACCGCCTTCTCGCCCTGTTCTAGAATCATTCGTTTGTCCCTTGTCATCTGTTCTTGTAAGGAGCACCACTTTGCCTGAAACCATCTACGACGTAGCCATCATCGGCAGCGGCCCTGCCGGATATACCGCCGCCATCCGCGCCGGCCAATGGGGCCTGAAGACGGCCCTGATCGAAAAAGACGGATTCCTTGGAGGCACCTGCCTGCACGTGGGCTGCATTCCGACCAAGGCGCTGCTGTTCAACGCAGAATTGTGGGATCACTTGAAGGAAGCGAAGGAATTCGGCATTGAGGGAGTCGATGCGCGCAAGCTGAATTGGGCTGCGATCCAGGAACGCAAGGGGAAGATCGTGGCGAAACACGCCAAGGGCCTCGAATTCCTGATGAAGAAAAACAAAGTGGAGACGGTGAAAGGCTACGGCAAGTTGACCGGCCCGGCGCAGCATGGCGTGCACACAGTCGAAGTCACGAATGACGGCAAGGCGACTCATCTAAAGGCGAAGAATGTCATTCTCGCAACCGGCTCTGAGGCGCGCATGCTGCCCGGTCTCGAAGCCAATGATCGCGTGCTGACCAACATTGAGATTCTCAGCCTGAAAGATATTCCGAAGTCGCTGGTGATTGTCGGGGCGGGAGCTGTGGGAGTTGAGTTCGCATCGATTTACCGCTCTTTCGACGCAGAAGTGACCATCATCGAAATGCTACCGCGGCTTGTTCCTGTCGAGGATGAGGAAGTGTCCAAGGAACTGGCGCGCGCGTTCCGCAAGCGCGGCATCAATTTTCACACCGGCGCAAAGGTAGACAAGGTTGAGAAGACGAAATCCGGAATTGCCGTAACGATCACCGCTGAAGGCAAGCAGCAGAAGATCGAAGCGGAGAGAATTCTGATCGCGGTGGGCCGCAAACCGCGCACGGAAAACATCGGCCTCGAGCGCACGAAAATCAAGCCTGACCGGGAATTCATCAAAACCGATTCATGGATGCAAACGACCGAACCCGGCGTCTACGCCGTGGGCGACATTGTGCTCGGGACGCCGCAACTGGCGCACGTCGGCTCCATGGAAGCCATCGTCGCCGTCGCGAAAATCGCAGGCAAGCCCGGCAAGCCGATCAATCCCGAGCATATCCCCGGGGCGACGTACTGCCATCCCGAAATCGGCAGCGTCGGCCTCACCGAAACCAAGGCCCGTGAAGACGGATACAACGTGAAGGTCGGCAAGTTCCCTTTCACTGCGAACTCGCGCGCCTCGATCGTCGGCCAGCATGAGGGTTTCATCAAAATCGTCTCCGACGCCGACTACGGCGAGATCCTCGGCGTGCACATCATCGGCCCGCAGGCGACAGAATTAATCGCCGAGGCAGTCGCCGCCATGGAACTCGAAGCCACCGTCGAAGACTTGATGTGGACGATCCACGCGCATCCGACACTGGCTGAGGCCATGCTGGACGCATCAAACAGCGTGTACGGAATTGCGATCAACGCGTGATTTACCACGGAGGCACGGAGACAGAGGACCAACAGAAAGAAATGGTTTTCTCCGTGCCTCTGTGTCTCCGTGGTGAAAGGGGTTTGATCTTGATCCGTGTAAATCCGTGCAGATCCGTGGCGAAAAGAATTTGATCTCCATCGTCCAACTCGGCACAGTTGACTACGCCACTGGCCTTCGCCTCCAGCAGCAGCTAGTTGCCCTGCGCAAAGAGGAAAAAATCGGCGACGTCCTGCTCCTTCTCGAGCACACGCCCGTCATCACACTCGGCCGCAATGCCAAACCCGCCAACGTAGTCGCCTCACCGGAATTCCTTGCCCAGCGTGGCGTAGAGCTCTTCGAATGCGACCGCGGCGGTAACGTCACCTTCCACGGCCCCGGCCAGATCGTCGGCTATCCCATCTTCGATCTGCGCGGATTCGCTCGTGGAGCGGCGGACGCCTCGTCCGCCCAACGCAAACACTTGGGCGCAGTCGACTTTGTTCGCCGCCTCGAAGAAGTCCTGATCCGCACCTGCACCGACTTCGCCATCCCGACGAAGCGCGTATCGGGACTCACCGGCGTGTGGACGGACCCCAATTCCTTGTCATTCCGGGCGGAAGGGAGCGATTCGCTTGCGAATCGTTCCCTGGAGTCGAGGAACCTGCTGTTTGACCGCGCCACCACGAGCGCCAGACCCGAATCCAAACTCGCCGCCATCGGTGTCCACATCTCCCGTTTCGTCACCTCCCACGGTTTCGCCCTAAACGTGAATACCGACCTCAGCTACTTCAACCTGATAGTCCCCTGCGGCATCACCGTGAAGCCGGTCACCTCGATGCAGCAAGAACTAGGCAAGGCACTCGACCTCACCACCGTCGCCGAATCCATCTCGCGTAACTTCGGAGTAGTCTTTCAAAGCCAAATCCTCTGGGTCGAGACCCTCGACGCGCTTCTGGGCCGCACAGTGGGAGTGCCCATGCAGCTGCCGACCGAACTTCGCCAGCTTCACAAGGAAGATGACACGACCTGGGCCTGAACGTCGCTGGCACGGTCGCGCTCAGCTCCCGCCCTAGCCCTTTCCCCCGCTCTCGCGTTACCATCAATACATCGCGTCTCATCGCGCTTGCACATGGGGAATAAGAAATCAAAGTCTAAGGCGAGTTCCAACGGAAACCGCCCGCGTAACGGAGCAAGAGCTACCAGTGCACGTGGAACGGCGGACGCCCTCGTCCGCCGAGTCGAGCGAAGCTCGAACGACCTCCGCACCTACTCCATCCCCGACCACCGCCTCGAGCACCCTGAATTCACCGTCCGCCAAGTCGTAGAGAAAGACGAACAGGGTCACGAGCGCGTCCGCTACGTGGTCGAAGGCGACCTCGACGCGCCCGTCCCGCCCATCCGCGACTCGAAATACCTCGACAAAAAGCAAGCCATCGAAATCTACCGCTACATGCTGCTCAACCGCAAAATGGAAGTCGCGCTCGAAAATCTCTACAAGCAAGGCAAGGTCGTCGGCGGAGTTTATTTCGGACTCGGCCAGGAAGCCTGCTCCTGCGGCTCCGCCTACGCGCTCGACAAAGATGACTGGTTCGCGCCCATGATTCGCAACCAGGGATCGCTTCTTGTACGCGGATTCCGCGCCAGCGATACCATGATGCAGTACATGGCCAAAGCCGACTCGCCGACCAAGGGCCGCGATGGCACCTCGCACTTCGGCGACATCGAAAAGCGCAACATGGTCTCGCCCATCTCCATGCTCGGCGATCTCATTCCTGTGATGTCGGGCGTAGCGCTCGGCGCGCGCCTCCAAGGACGCAACCTCGCCGTCATGACCTGGATCGGCGACGGCGGCCAGTCCACCGGCGTCACCTACGAAGGCATCAACTTCGCAGCCGTGCAGAATCTCGGCCTCGTGCTCGTCGTCGAGAGCAATGAATGGGCCTATTCCACGCCGTCAGAAATGCAGTACCGCTGCAAAGATCTCGCCGAACGCGCCATCGGATACGGCATCCCCGGCGTAATCGTCGACGGCACCGACGCCTGCCAGGTCTACGACGCCGCCCATGAAGCTGTCGAGCGCTCCCATCGCGGCGAAGGCCCCACCATGATCGAAGCCAAAATGATGCGCATGAAAGGCCACGCCATCCACGACGCGGCGAGTTACGTGCCGAAGGCGATGTTCGAGTTCTGGAAGAAACGCGACCCGATCGCCCGCTTTGAGAATTACCTGGTGAAAGAAAAGAAGTGGCTGACGGCAAAGGAGCATCAAGACCTGATCGCGGAAGTCGAGCGGGTCATCGAAGAAGAGAGAGAGATTGCCGTGAACTCACCAATGCCAACGCCAGAATCAGCCGAAGGCGGCGTGTTCTGCGAAGAGGGCTGCCACGAAATCAAACCGAAATACGGCATGCCAAAAGTGAAGAAGGGGAGTGGCGGCTACAAACAAACCGAAGCCGCTGTGCATCTGAAATAGAAAGATCCGTGTTAATCCGTGCAAATCCGTGGCCAACGGTTTTGCGTGATTCTTAAGAAGAAATTCGACTATGCAACTCACGTACCTCGAAGCCATCCGCCAGGGAATCTGGGAAGAAATGGAACGCGACCCCACCGTCTTCTGCCTCGGCGAAGACATCGGCATATATGGCGGTGCCTTCAAAGTCACCGACGGTTTCATCGATCGCTTCGGCGTCGACCGCGTGATCGACACGCCCATCGCAGAATCCGCCATCGTGGGCGCGGCTTTCGGAGCGTCGCTCACCGGCATGCGCCCCGTCGCCGAATTCCAGTTCATGGACTTCATCGGCTGCGCCTTCAACCAGATTTCCAACATGGTCGCGAAGACGCACTACCTCTGGGACGCGCCCGCCCCGCTCGTCCTTCGCGGACCCAGCGGCGGATACGTCCACGGCGGCCCTTTCCACTCGCAGAATCCCGAGATGTGGTTCGTCCACAATCCCGGCCTCAAGGTTATCTGCCCCGCCACGGCCTACGACGCCAAAGGCTTGATCAAAGCCGCTATCCGCGACAACAATCCCTGCATCTTCTTCGAACACAAATATCTCTACCGCCGCATCAAGGGCGAAGTCCCCGCGGAAGACTACGTTGTGCCGATCGGCAAAGCGAATATCGTCCGCGAAGGCCGCGATCTCAGCATCATCACATACGCCGCGATGGTCCACACCGCCCTGGAGGCCGCCGAGATTCTGAAGAACGACGGAATCGATCTCGAAATTCTCGACCTGCGCACCGTCTCGCCGCTCGATCGCGAAGCCATCGCACAAACGGTGAAGAAGACGAACAAAGTCATCATCCTGCACGAACACTCGCGCACCGGTGGCCTCGCGGGCGAAATCGCCTCCATCATCAACGAAGAAGCTTTCGACGATCTCGACGGCCCAATCGTCCGCATCGCGGGACTCGACTCCGCCATCCCGTTCTCGCCTCCGCAGGAACATCACTACCTGCCAAAGGTGGAAGATGTGGTCCGCGAAGCCCGCCGTCTGAAGGCGTACTGAGACTAGGGCGAATGGACATGAGGGGTGCGTCGCCCGTTTTTCCAAAGGCCCAGGTGAAAGCAACAGAAACGACGCTGAGAAGACTCAGATCCAATGCAATCTAACTGTTCACAATATTCAGATGAACTTAAGATTGTGAGCGAACCATGACATCGCTCCAAGCTAGCGCCCCGTTGTTGCTTCTGCCACAATAATCAAATCCGGAGGACTCATGGGTAAGTTCATCCTCGGCGTAATCATCACGCTACTGGTACTCATTCTCGGCGGACTCGGCTTCGCCATGCTCGGCTTCTTTCCCACGCCCGCGAATGTTCCTCCGCCTGCCGTCGAGCATCGTCTGGCAAATACCGCCCTCGATGCCTCCATGGAGCGCCATGCCCCTCGCGCTACCAATCCTTTGCCGCCGACCGATCAGAATTTGGAAGACGGCATGAAGATTTACACCATGAACTGTGCTCTTTGTCACGGCGGCCTCGACCGCAAGCCCTCACCGCTCGCGAATTCCTTCTACCCTCCGCCTCCGAACCTTATTACTGACCCACTCGACGACCCCGAGTGGCACATCTTCTACGCCATTCGCACCGGCGTGCGCTACACGGGCATGCCCGCCTGGGAGAAGACGCTGAGCGAGCAAGATATGTGGAAAGTGACCGCCCTGCTCTCTCACTTGGAAAAGCTCCCACCCGCCGCGCAGGAATACTACCAGAAGAACTTCGGAGTTGCCCCGGTGTCCGGCGAGGAAAAGAAGGACGAAATGAAGGATCACCACTAACGAAATGTCCCAACAGCGCGTTGCTGGGAATTCAACTCTGGCTTGGCGTGTTCTCAGGCAGACTCTTGACGGAATTGGTCGGCTCAGAATCTCCAATTCCGAGGACTTTGTGAGGAACCCCTTCGATCTGTGTTTCATTTCGCCCAATACTCAAGATCGCTGGCTTGCACAGAATCTCGCGGATGATCATTTCCCGCAACATCCTCGCTGTGGGGGCTGCTTGAACCAAGATAGCCGTGTCTGATGTCATTGCAATTACGTGTTCCCCTAGTCCGATGGCTCCTGCATCGCACGCCAAAACGACAGCCTGAACACACAAGCTCATCCCCCCGCCAAAAATGTTCAGCGCGCTTTCAACCAAGCTGAGGTCCTGGGCCAACACACCTCTGTCTTTGAAAGGTGGGGCAATCGGATCAAACGGCAGATGCGCCCTAACTATAGGAATGCCGCGCTGGTTCATTATTCTTTCAGCGTCATCCGAAATTCTGACCTCCAGCGGTTTCCCTTCGGCAGTAAATGCTTTGGCCTGCGGGAAGGTCACAGCAACGAGCTTGATGTTCTTGTATTCATCAAGGCAGCAGAACCGATCCAGAGCTAACTGAATACCCTCGCCCCGTGCGGTGAAGATTACGATTCTCTCAACATTTTGCTTCTTGGCCGCCTGGAAAGCTATTTTCAGACATTCCGGCAGATTGTCTCTGCCCTCCTGCAGAAAATACGTAATCGAGGTTATGAATTGCGGCTGCATTTCCGTTCAGATTATCCGGTACCCGAGTTCTTTTGCAATCGACTTGCCACTCTTTCGATGCCGCAACGCAGCTTTAACGAAATCAAAAAGATCGACTTCCTCCACGACTAAACCAGAGATACGCGCCTGTGGAATGTGATCAGTTGGATTACCCTCATGATGAAGATGCGGAGGACGACCTCCCGCGTTATCAATCCTGACGAAAATTGGATCGGTTGGTTCGCCGTCAGGTATTCCTCCCAAGTCGGTTCTCACGGTTGGGCCGTAGTGATACGCGAACGCGATGCGGCGGCTCTTAGAAAGACCGTGAATCTTCGCAAAGTTTTCCTTGATGCAAACGTGCGACTGGGGGTTGGTGAAAATCAGGAACCACAATAAATCCCATGTGTACTGATTGGTGTACGTAAGAACAGGATCAGGCTCGACACAATCCACCGGAAGAGTTAACGTTGCGTGGCCGGATTCAAACCAGCGTTTGTAGGCGAAATAATCGTCGGTCGGGCCAGGCAAATTTTAAGCCGCCAAGAGTTCTTGAGTTACCCTGTCAGCGCGCTCTTCTTCCGATGATCGGCCTAGATTAGTGAGGTAGCCACTTTGCACTTGTTGATATGTTTCCTTCAGGGCGGCTCGGTGGTAAATCAGCGCCTCCCAGCGAAACGCGTCGTCTTCAGGAAGTTGCCGCTTAACCTCAGGGCTACCGAAAAAATCGGGACTTGAAAGCCCATATTTGTGCTCGAACCCAAGAATCATTTCTTCAACGTCATTCAAGGAAAGGTGGACTTCGCGGATAGGCATTTAGGACCCCCTGCTCACTTGGGTGTCATCGGCGTTTCAAACCGGCACCATTAGTAGATGCATTTGCATCTGGGGAGGAAGTCAAGAAAAATTTATGCCGTAAGTCTTTGCGTGTCAATAGAATAATCGGGGTAGCTCGTCTGGGTCCAGCACATGAACAGAAGAAACACCACTATCCTCAATCGTTTCAATGCGAAGCCAGTGTGGGAAGACGGCTGGTTACGTCGGTGCTGAGGCCCACGTTATGCACGTTCCAGCAATTCCGCCAGCGTCCAGGTGTGGTTTCCCCTGATTTGTGGTAGACCTCACTCCCCTCGGCCCGCGCCCTTTTCACCCCAACTCTGCCAGCCGCTATAATATTCGTTTGCGTCCGCCCCTCTGCTCGAACCGTGGGCCGCGTGGAAGGAAATCATGCCGACTGACATCATCATGCCTCAGATGGGTGAATCCATCGTCGAGGGCACCATCACCAAATGGCTGAAGAAGCCAGGCGACAAGGTTCAGCGCGATGAACCTCTGTTCGAAATCTCCACCGACAAGGTCGACGCCGAGATTCCCGCCCCCGCCTCCGGCGTTCTGCGCGAGATCAAAGTTTCGGAGGGTACGACCGTCGGCGTGAACACCGTCGTCGGTACCATCGCCACCGATGGGGAAGGGGCCGCCGCGCCCGCCAAGCCTGCGCCTGCAGCCCCAGAAAAGAAGGAAGAAAAGAAGCAGGAGAAGAGAGAAGCTGCTCCCGCTCCTGCCGCGAGCGCAGCCGTGACGGAGTCGACGCAAGCACCCGCGTCAGACTCCACGCAGGAAGAAGAAGCTCGCTCCTCTCCGCTCGTGCGCAAAATCGCGCGCGAGCACGGCATCAGCCTTTCTCAAATCTCCGGCACCGGGCTCGGCGGACGCATCACCAAGCAGGACATCCTGGCCTTCATCGAGCGAGGAGAATCGGCCGCGCCCACACCCGCTCGTCCCGCGCCCTCTCAACCCGCGCTATCCCAGACGGCCGCAACCCCTGCTCCGTCCCGTCCCGCTGCTCCCGCCTCCTACCCCGGCGACCTCGTTCCCATGACGCAGATGCGCAAAATCATCGCCCAGCGCATGATCGAGTCCCGCCGCACCAGCGCCCACGTTCACTGCATGTACGAAGTGGACTTCACCCGCATCGTCACCCTGCGCAACAAACACAAAGCTGGATTCGAGCAGCGCCACGGCGTTCGCCTCACCTTTATGCCGTTCTTCGTGCGCGCGGCCATCATCGCCATTCAGCAGTGGCCCATCGTCAATGCCAACATCGAAGGCGACAATATCCGCTACCACCGAAACATCAACGTCGGTATCGCTGTCGCGCTCGATTGGGGACTCATCGTCCCCGTCCTCAAGAACGCTGGAGACTTGAACTTCCTCGGCCTGCAGCGCGGCATTACCGATCTTGGCGAGCGCGCCCGCACCAAGAAACTCAAGCCCGAAGATGTCGAAGGTTCCACGTTCACCGTCACCAACCCAGGCCAGTTTGGAGCCGTCTTCGGCTTGCCCATCATCAACCAGCCGAACTCTGCAATCATGGGCGTCGGCGGCATCACGAAGCAGCCCTTGGTCGTCACCGACAAAGAGGGGAACGATTCGATCGCGATCCGTTCGGTCGTCCATCTGACCCTCGGCTACGACCACCGCCTCATCGATGGCGCCGTCGCCGACCAGTTCATGGCATTAGTGAAGAAGAACCTGGAAACGTGGAGCGAAGAAGTCGGATGAGCTCTGTCAGAATTTAACTTGTCATCCCGAGCGAAGCGATGGATCTATGCATTCGGGCCTCTAATCGACGCTCTCCCTTTTGAATGTCTTCTGGCGGCAGCAAGAAAACAATTCGCCTACACAGGAGGGTTCGCCGTCGAAATCTGATTGCTTCCCTTCGCCCACGTCGACGCATTCAAACACTCCACCGTCCCGTCGATAATCCTGGAAATCCCCTCTTTGAATTTCTCCGGATCAACAATCTCCCGCGACGAGATCGCATCCGTCATTGCGAGTGCGTTCTGCAAAAATGACATCGCCGCGTCCTTCTTCTCCGCCCCCGTCTTGCCGCCGAATAGCCCCTCGATCCCGTTGACCAACGCAGGGATGAATGCAATCCCCCGCAGCAATTGAGACAAGAAATCCATAATCGTCCTCCTTGGAATTGTTTCTCCTACAAACACTCCGGCGCATACGCGGACTCCGAAAAAGGAATCCGCCTTTACTTCTGACTTGTGGAAAATGGGGTCTCCGAACCACGTCCTCAAAATAGAAGCAGGGATCTAAAAGCTAAAAGTTAACGCACGCTTGTGGATGTCCGGCCCTTCCGCTGGCTTTCCCGCTCATGCTGTAGCAGGACCGTATGATTCGCATCGAGGGACTGTTGCATCTGCTCCAACTGTTTTGCCAGTTGCACCGCGGAGTCGATGGAATGAATACGCCACTCCGTATTCGTGACTTGTTCCGCCCGGATAAGGGTCACGTCCTTTTGCAATTGCACGATAGCGTCGTCCTGCCGCTGCTGTTGCGTGGTGGACTCGAGAAATCGGGAAGCCATGAAGGCGACGCCCGCGATGAGAATGCCGCCGATGACCTTGGTCCAGAACGCCGGAATGCGCACACTGCCCTGGTTCGCATGTTCGATCGACAGGGCTATGGAACTGAGCCGCGCTCGGGTATTGTCGGCATCGTCGGGCAGGTCTTCCATCAATTTGTACTCCTTCATCTCATGCGCCTTTTCTGGAGCTCTAAGGCGTCCAGTTGAATACTCAGTCACAACGGATAATCCAAATGCAACGCGGCCGAATACCGCGAATACCGCGGCGGCGACGAGTTGTCATACAACCGCAGAAAATAATCTTGACTCCGCGCCAGTCGCGGCAGGCTGAATGTCTGCGTAGTGAAACGTCCCAGCAGATTCCGGTCGTTCGCCTGCCCCCATCCGTAATCGTGCGCGCGTACTTCAATTCCAAGCCCGCCGCCCGGCGCCAACCCGGCATCTACCTGCACCGTCGTCGAAGTCGCTTGCGTAATCTGCGCCTCCTTCAGATCTGCCAGGTAGCAAGCTCCCACCTGCGCCGTCGTAAGCCGCGGAGGCATGTCCTGCAGCGGCACTGTGGTCGCTCCTGCTCCCCACTGCAGGGCCAGTGGCGCAGCCAGGTCATTCGCAAACTCGATCGTGTAGATTCCCCGGTCATTCGTTGGATCCACTATCTGAATGCCAACTTGTCGCACAATCCCCGTAAACGATGCGCTGCACGAAGGCACGTTCACCGCCACCGCATCTCCCGGAAAAATATCTGACGCTGCCCCCGGCAGAAAATCGCTCCAGCTCTGGTAAGTGCCCGACCATGCCGCTCCGGCAGCATCATCTAAAATCCCCAGCGCCGCATTCTCGCAATCGGCGCCCGTCCGCGCGCTTGGAGCCTTCACCTCTCGTACCGTTCCGCGCACACCGTTATCGCTCCCGTTCTGCAGGCTCGCGACGCTGGCGCTGTTTTCTACCTCAGCGACGGCCCGCCCCGATCCGCGGTAACTCACTACGATCAGCTCATTCAGTGCCGGTAGGTATGCCGGATAAAAATCCAGTGCCGGATCGCTCGTGATCAAGCACTGCCCGCCGTCCGCCTGCGATCCCACCAACTGCGTCACGTAATCCGCATTGGGCAATGCCGTCCGCACCTCCGCCAGAGAGATGTGACTCGCATAGGTGTAAGCGATGCTGCAATGCATGCTCATCGCGTTCACCAGCGCATACCTGCAAAACGGCGGAGCCCCCGAAATCACGCCGTCAAACAACACCGTCGCCGGCGCCACCATCGTGGCCGGGTTAGCCGGATCGACATCTTGAAGCTCCAGCAAGAACCGCACATCCGCCGCAATCGCTGCTCCTCCCCATCCATTTCCCGCCGGGTGCGATGACGAGTGGTAAATCTCCTGCGACCGGTACACCTCCATCGAATAGAGATAAGTCGTCAGTACGTACCGATGGCCGAGCGTGGTTCCGATTACCGGCCCGGCCGGTGATCCGTTGATTAGAGCCTGAATCTTCGATCCTCCGCCCGATGGCGCTACTTGAAAACCAGCCAGACACCCCGTCGTCGAAATTGCTCCCGCGTAGAGTCCCCCCAGCACCCCTTGCGACGGTCCTGAAAAGCTCACGTCTCCATGCTGCACCTCTAGCGCACCCCCCAACTCAATCTGCTCGATGAAGTTCACCGTGGTCTGTCCGTCTTGCCCGCTCCTCCCGGCTACCTGCAGCGTTTGCGCCACCACCGAAATTGCGCCCGCGGGATCGCTCACCACCCACGTGGTTGTATCCAGGCTTGTCCCTGCATACTCTTCATCAATCAGGGCGGGCTTGCTCTGCCCAAACGGTTTCTGCGACATGTAGAATTTCCGGCTCAGACCGTCCCCGACAAAATAGTCCCGGACATAAGCCTGCGGCTCGTTCAGTCCGATCACGGTTGCGTCATTGACCAGCAAATTCGGTGATGTCAGCTTCAGTCCGCCCGGCGAAAAATTCGCATCACCCTCATTCAATGCGTATGCCGTACTTCCCACCGGCGCCAACATCAGCGCGCCATTCATCGCCCGGTAACTCGCCCGTGCCGCCAGCGCAATTTCTGCTGCATGGTAAGAGAATTTCTTTTGCGGGTTCACCGTGTATGCGGCCAGCGTGTCCACATCCTGCACCGCGCTCGTATCGAACCACCCCGGCAGCAAATCCTCCGCCAATTGCCGGAGCGCGTTACCCGCGCTCCGGCTTAAAAAAGGGGACCGATTAGGCAACGCCTTCTGATCCAGCAAAACCTCATCGCTCTCCGCCACCACGTTGTAGCGAAACACCGGGCCCTGCTCGCCCCAGCCCAGGTATTCATATTGCGGGGCCTGCGTTATATACCCGGTGAACACATCGCTGCCGTTGGTCTTCCCCAGCGTTACCCGTGCTCCCATAGCCGGCACCACAAACGCAGGCGATTGCGCCACCAGGCTGAAGCGCAGTTCCGCCGGTTTGTTAATCTTCCGCTCCACCCGTGGGGCCGCTGTTCCGTCGAGCGCCGTCGTATAGTCTTCCGGCCCGTTGCCCTGCAGATTGTCAATGGTCAATTTCATCTGAGTCCTGGAGTTACGCCTCGTTCTTTCTGTGACACGAACTCGCCGTCTGCGCAGTGATTGCAGGTCGGTGTCACGATTTCAAGGAAGAAGCAGGGCCAGAATGGCACTGCGTCTAAGGCAATCGGAGGCGAGGCTTCCTACGTCACGGTTTGCGAACACCGGAGAAGGTTCGCCATGTATGGTTGAAGAAGTCTTACACGAAACATCAAGTCTGCCGGCTAATACACCGCCGCCATGGCCGCCGGAAAATAGCTTCGGTAGCACAGCACGCTCTGCCCGTCATTCGGATCGCTGTAGGGCAACGCGAGAAACGACGCTCGCAGTGAGACCGATGACAGAGGTTTCGCAATCGTAAGAAACTCCTCGCGCAAGAATGTTCTCCCCGCACCGCTGCCCCCGCTGCGCGCCGCGCCTGCCTGTGAACTCGACGCTGCCCCCGAATTCGGACTCAGCCGCGGATAGTAGAAGCAGACTCGCCCCCCGGATTCCGGCTCGACCACAAACAGCGCAGACCACTCCTGGAAGAACGATCCGCCTTCCCGATCGACAAACGCCACCACCCCCTGCGCCGATGCTCCCACCGGGACGCCCGCCAGCAGCGGCTGTGCCAGCAACAGCGTGGTTGCGGTCACCTCCGCCACGCGACCCACGTTGAACGTCACGCGCCGAACATAGTTCGCGTCACGCATCACTGCCGCGGGATTACTCACATACGCCGCCGCGATCCCCGAACCCACATAACCCGTCTGCTGCTGATAATCGACATCCACCGCGACCATGTTGCCTGCCGCAAAGGCGCTGGCCGCGCCACTCCCGAGCACCAACTGGCTCGCCGTCGATCCCGGAAGCACCGCTACTGCCCCTACCGGCGTTCCCCCCGAAGGACACGGCACCGTATTTGCCACCGTGGCCAGCACGTTCATGTGCTCCGCCCCGCACGCCAGCGCCATTTGCAACTTGCCCCACTCCCGAAAGTCGAACTCCACCCGCGCGTCCAACGGAGCTCGAAACTGCACTCCCGGCACCATTTTCGGACCAGACCTCGCGACGTCGGTCGGGGTATCGCTGAAGCGCTGAAAGTTTTCGATCCATCCCAGATCCAGCCAGGGAGCAGGCGGCGAATCCAGTAGAAACGCTCCGCACACCCCAGGATCAAAAATCGTCGGCGTTTCAGTCGTGCGATCGACTGGCGCGAAATACGCTCGCATCTGCCGCGTCACTGGAACCATCGCCGCCCGCAACGGAGAAGTGCTCATGACCAAGTCACCTCCGAGAAGAAGTAGATCGTCAACCTCACCTTGCGTTCGACTCGCGCATCCTGGTTGCTCTCAGCCTCATCGGTCACACCGCTCTTCATGCGCTCCGGAAACGATACCCGGCCCCAGAAGCGGCCTGTGCCCTTGCCTTCCGTAAACGACGGTTGTCCCCAGAACACACTCGTGCCTAAATCTGCGCTCGGCGATTGCGTATAGTCTCGCTTCTCCGTGGTTGGCGGCTGGCAGATGCTGAGCAGTTCGTCATCCAGTTGGCCCAGCACCCTGCCGCGGTCCACCATGCTTTGCACCGACCCAAAGCTGTAGTAGGAGATAACCACATTCAGGCTCATCAGCACGCCATCGCCCGAGTGTTCGCCTATCACGTCCGACGCCCCCCATTCGACGTAGAACGTATTTGGCAGCGGCATCGCGAAAGACGGCGGCAGATTCTCCACCACCAGCACCGCGGGAACCGTAGTCCCATTCAGCGTGACCGTCCGCGCCGGATTCAATCCCGCCAGCCTCTGCTGCAGCGCAAGAAAAAAACTGTCTTTGGCAAATTGCATAATTCAGCCCTCAGCTTTCAGCCGTCAGCCCTCAGCTCAACCCAGCAGCCGGGTGCCCCATTTCTCGCGTGTTTTGCGAGAAAGCCTGCCTTGAGCTTGTCGAAGGGTGGGGCCTTTGACTTTCTTTGCGCTTCTCTGTGCCCTCTGTGGTCAAAGGTTTTCCTGACCGCTGATGGCTGATAGCTGACAGCTGGTTCTCACTCCACCGCCGTGACCACGTAGAAATACGCCGTCCCCGCAAAGTTTTCTGTCGCAACCGCCTCGATGTGAAACAGATCATCGCCGTACCTGAGCCCCAGAACAGCATTGAACAAGCCCTCCACCGTGCCCATTCCCAACTGCGGTAGCAGCGTCGCAATCATCGATCCGGACACGGTGAACTCAATTCTTCGCCGCGGCCCCAGATTCCCCGTCGGCAGGTTATGTGTCACCACCGGTGCGATGATTACTTCCTGTACTCCCGGATCCGCCAGTCCCAACTGCCCCGCCGAATCGCCGACCGTTGCAGTCGCCGGCAACAACAAACTGATCTGCTCCCCGCCCAGCGCTGTCAAAAGTGCATTCGCTGCGCGACTAAGCGCAGTCCCGCAAATCCCGCTTCCCATGTTCCCCTCCCGTGTGGCGCGGGCACTCGTGCCCGCGCATTTTCGTCCGCGACCTTCGCGCAACCTTAGCGATCTTTGCGGTCAAGCTCTCTTTACCCGCTACATTCCCTTCCCCGATACGTACGGCGCCAGCAAACTCCGCACCGTCTCATCCAACAGGGTGTCGCCGAAGTATTCCAGCCGCATACGATCGATCTGCCCCGACTTCACGTTCAGCGCCGGAGTCGACTGCGCATTCTTTACGATCTGTGCGCATGCCACTTGAACGGGCGTCGGAATCGTTTCCCAGCCCGCGTTGTACACCACGTCCACTTCGTTGAAGAACAATCCCAGTGCGTTCACCGGAAATGTCAACTCCCCGCTGTCCGCCCAGATGTCAATGCTCGTCGGATCAATCGTTGTCCACGATCCCGGCAGCGCAAACACCAGTGCAAACTCCAGGCTCAACTCCGGAAACGGCCATTCCCCGCGTCGCGGGATTCCGTAGCGCCCCTGCAGGGAAACAATCGCGGTAGTCGCCGGAGCCACCGTGACCATGGGCAAGTAACTCACTCGCACCGTGTTCAACTCCGGAGGCATTTTCAGTCGCTCTTCGTACTGGCTCACTCCCAGCGTCACGCGCCGGCAATGCGCATCAATGATGGCCGAAGCCGCCGTCACCCACGACGGGTCTGTAGCCGCATCCAGCCCGTAAGTCATGTACTCAGTCGGTTCTAAGTAATTCATAGAGTTCAGTTCTACAGTTCTCAGTTCCCAGTCGAGCCCCAGTCTGGCTTTCGCCCCAACTGAGAACTGACAACTGAGAACTGAGAGCTGCTTTCCTAGTCCGTCACCTTCACTTCGTAATGGGCGTAATTGGGCAACTTCACCACCGGAGCCCCAAACTTCACTACTACCTGCTGTTGGCTCAGAGAACTGGGAAGCCCCAGTTTGAACACTCGCGGATTCGGATCTGTGAGCCAGTGATACTCGATCAGATCCTCCGTCACGATGTACGCAGGAAGCGTAGCTCCTGAACCCAGGGTTCCTGTGTAACCCAGCGCCCACTCTGGAATCAGAGGAAGTTCGCCCGCCTGTGTCGACAGTGCCTTCACCGTGAATCCACCTGTGATCTCGACCGTATTGAGCACCTGGTTGAAAGAGCTTTTCATCTCCTGGTCAATCAGGTCGAGCAACATCGGATTGGCATAGATCGCCGTAGGCCTGATCTGATACGAAGAGTTCGACACCATCTGGGCAACAGCAGTCTTGATCGTCTGCACAATCGCGTTGCTGCTCTTCGCAACCGTCACTGTTTGCGGATTCGTGGCCCCCTCGATCTGCCCAATCACGCCGAAATACTGCGGCGTAGTCGGAGCGCTCAGCGAAGTATCGCTGCCGTTCCACAGCGCTACATCGTGCGTCCGCATCAGCCCGTCCACCGCGTCCGCCAGGTCTTTAGCCTGCAAATAAGCAAACTGGCTCTGCTGCGCAGTTACTTCCAGATCGAACAGGTTGTAGTTGATCTGCGACACCAGCGCCTTCAGTGGCACACTCAGTTCCACCCTTGTCGGCAGGGGTGGCGTCAACGCCGTCAGCACCGTCGGAGCGATGTTGCGAGGATCCACGAATCCCTGCGCCGCTGTCGGCGCCGCAATCGCGGTTTCCTCGAAAAACCGCGATGGATGCCCCGTGGCGGGCACCTGCTTCACCCGCTGCCCAAACACTCCGCGCCTCCGCACGATGTCGAAGATTTCGGTCTGGTAGCGGTCAATCTCCACCGCCCCAGGCCCCAGAAAATCAGCCGCCGCAAACAAATCCAAGAATTGTCCCGTCATGTTTTCTCCTATGTTTTGATTTTTTTCACGACCGAAAATCAGACTCCCTTGCTACCGTTCGACCCTTCAGGCGCTGTCTTTCCCGGCAAAGTTGTGCGAAAGGTGTCAGCGACTCGAGGTACAAACAAAAGAGGCACGACCATGTCGTGCCTTCGTTGTTGCATTGAGCTAGAAGCTAGAAGCTAAGAGATGCCCTACTCGATCATCCCCGCCCGTGCCAGCTCCGACTTCACCGCGATCCGCTGCTCCACGCTCAAACTCTGCAGCGTCTTGTCGAGCACGCCCTTGTCAAGCCTCTCGCTGCCCGACTCCCCGCCGCTCTTCGCGAGAATCGACGACACCAGTGGAGGCAGCGTCTTGCGTGCCATCCGTGCCGCTTGCGCCCTCAAGTCAGCATTCGACTTTTCCAGTTCCGCGACGCGTTCCTGCAGGTGCCGCGTTCCGTCGGTGTGTTCCGGCTCATACGATGCTCTTTCGTCCACTGCCGCCACGATCCGCTCCACTTTCGCGTTCAGCGCTTCCTGTTGCGCGTCGAGCCGCCCCAGCACACGATCCAGCGATTCAGCCGCACTCGCCAGCCGCTCCGCCGTCGCCATTAACTGCTGCACCATCTCTTCATTCATGTGTTCTCTCCTCCGTAATGTTGAAACTCAGACTCCGCGTCCTCTGCGGCCTTTCTCTGCGTCTCTCTGCGATATTTCTTGTTGCTGTTCGTCGATCATCCAAGCTCGATCCACGTATCTTCGTAAGCCGCCTTATCTCTTCTAAGAATTGCTGCCCCAGTGAAAGTCACCTTGGTTAGCAGCCAGACCCGCGCACGCGTGTCCGCCAACAGCACATCCATCACTTCGTACGACATTCCCAGACCCGCACCGCCAGCAGAGGAAATCATTTGCGCTCTCTCCGCAGGAGTCGAAGCCTGCAGCACGATCCCACGATGTGAAATCGCGCGGTCCGCTGTCCATCGTGATAACGTCCCAATCCACCTTCCCAAAGCTTCGGAATGGACTCGTTCCGCCGAGCTCAGTAGTCCAGAGCCTGCGGAATGGCCAACGTCCGTGGGCCGAAATCTTTGGACAACATTTCTCCCTCCCGATTTCGCGATCTCCTCCACGATCTCGGGAAAGTCCCTCGCGAACAGATATCCGCCCAACTCAAGTTTCCTTCCCACCAGTTCCGCTCGCGTGATCACTCCCACTTTTCTCCGCACATCGTGTCGATCCAGAGTCGGCGCATAATCCAGCGCCATCCCCAGCAGCGAAGGCAATGCCGTCTCCGCCGCCACTCTGGTAAGCACCACCAGGTGCCCCTTCGCCCCCGAAGGTGCCCGCTGCGAAGCTACATCGACAACCGTCAATACTCCCCGAAACGCCCTCCGATTCGGATGCCCCGCCACCTCCGGCATCACCACCGCCATACTCTCCAGTTCGATCATTCATGCTCCCATTCTCATCCCCTACCGAGGGTGCCCCACTCTAGCCGCGTCCTTGGCGGCAAGAGTGGGGGTTTTGACGTTCGCGGTCTCCCAGCTTACGACCGGAGCCCACAGCTATTTCCCCAATTTGCCCCAATCCCCGAATCTATCGTTGCAGTGTCAGAAAGTTCTCTTGCGTCGCCGCCGGGTTTACTGACGGCTGAGCGCTGACGGCTGATGGCTGCCCTCCAAATCCCCCAACCCCCGCATCCGCCTCACTTCATTCACCGTAAGCACTCCGGTCTGCAGCAGGATCTGCTGAATCTGCGCCTCCTCCAGCGGATCCGTCGTGTCCACATCCGCAAACACAAACTCCAGATCGTCCCATCCCAGCTTCTTCGCAATCGCATTCCGCGTCAGATGCTCCGCGAAGAGCCGCGCCGTAGGCACAATGGCCTGCCGGAATGCCAGATCGTTGAACTCCTCCGCGGTGGAACGGTTTACGTCCCGCTCCACCCCGAGATAAAACGGAGGAAGGTCAAAAGCATCGGCGACGACTCGCAGCAGAAATTCCTGCCACTGCAGCCGTAAGTCTGCATCAGTGCCTCCACCGAACCTCAGCACCTCCGGTTTGCTCTCGACCGAAAGAATCGGTACCTTCCCCGTGCCCTCAATCTCGTCCTGCCACCACCGGATCAGCCGCTCGTGATGCTCCGGCGTCAAATCCTGCAACCACAGCGCGTACTGCACCACAGTGTTCGACGCCAAACGCGAAGCGTAGCGGTGCGCCCCCAAAAACGCGTTGATCGTCTCAAACGCCACCTCCAGCCGCCCCAGCCCAAACGGCGTATGCGTCCGGGGGTTCAGCCGGATATAGATCAGCTCATCATCATCAAGCTTGATCTGCGAGTTCGCCCGCGACTGATCGTTGACCTGCATATACCGCTGCGAATGCGGAGATCCATCCCACTCCACATTCATCCGAATCGAAGCCCCATCCACCGGCCACATCAGCAGAGGCCGCGCCAAATCGCCCGACGCTTGCACCTCAATCGCTCCGAACCCGCCCACGATGATGTCTTCCAGCACCTGCTCCGCGAACGATCGGAACGAATCATCCGGATTCGGCGCCTCAAAATTAGAGGTCAGGATCCGCAGGCGTTCCGCCCCATCCGGAATCACTTCAAGCGCGTATCCCTGTCGCGGCTGAATCCGCCACCGCATCCCAGCGATGCGGTCCTTAATGCAGTTGATCGCCCGCCGCGCGATCGGCAGCTCCGAAAACCTCCGCAAGTTGTAGGGCGTAGGTTTCGGCATCGCCTCACTCAGCGGTCCGTAGGAGTTAAAGATGGAAGGCAGCGCCGAAGTCCGCCTTCTCTTCTCCAGGTTTTCCGAGGAGGGAGATGAAGACACCCCCGCAATCCGGCGCCAGGCGCCGCGTACCGTCTCTGTAATTGTCATGATTTCTCTCGTAGCGCCGGCGTCCCGCCGGCCATCCGGTCGAGCGAAGCTCGACAGTCTATGTGGCGCAGGCACTCCTGCCCGCGAACCCGTCCCCGAACAAATCCCTCGTTAGCAACAAACCTAGGTGCCCCACTTCTCGCCTCTTTGCGAGAAGGGGATTTTGACGCTCCTCCTTGTTCCCCTGTGCCCTCTGTAGTTAGATTCTTAAACTGCCGGCTCCAACAAAAAAGCCCCGCCACAGCGGAGCTCATTAGGTACAAATGCTTTTACTACTCTCTCTCATCCGGAGCGAAGCGAAGAGCCTGCCCTGAGCTTGTCGAAGGGATACGGAGTTCACACCCTCAACTCCCGCCTCACCACTTCCGCAATCCCCGGCATCTCCGCCGCCGCCGCGATCCGAATCTTTTCCTCTTCCATGGAACTCAGCGCAAACTGAACAGCTTCCTCGTTGCGATCCAGCCCATCATCAACCACCGCCGTCAGCATCGGCGCCGCCTCCGCTACCCGAGCCATCACCGGAGCGATCTTCGGATACCGCGCCGCCAGCATCACCGCCGCATCCACGCTCGCCTTCAACGAAACCGCATGAAACAACTTGATCTCGCCGCCCACCCGATATCCAAAATCAAACTGAAACGGATCCCCCGGCTTCGTGTAGGGAGCCACCGGAACCGCACTCATCAGTTTCAACACCCCCGCCCGTTCAAACGCATCCCGCATACTTCCAAGAATCCACTGCCTCCCGCTAGCCTCGCGCTTTCCCACGACTCGTGCCGCCTCAAGATACATCGATGCCACAGCCTCAATCTCGCGCGCCGGATCCTCCGCCAGACATCCCTTCATCGGCGATACCTGAATCGCATTCGAGAACGAGTCCTCCAACCGCCGCAGCAATGTCGTGCGATCCCCGGCGAGTTGTCCGCGTATCTCCCGCTCCAAAGCCTCCAGCATCTCCACATCCGCCTGCGGATCAAGGCACCGCACCCGCCGCCAATCCCGCGTAAACCGCACGTCAGCAAACCCGGCACCGTTGGCCCCAGGCTCAACCATCACTACGCCAATATTGACAAACTCATCCTTCACCGCGTCCGGAACATACCGCAGCAAGAAAAACTCGAGATGTCTTTTCTCAGCCATCAGCCCTCAGCCGTCAGCCATCAGGCTGCGGCCCCTTCAGTAAGATGCTGGATGAATCCCGTCAGCATCCGCTTGACCTCCGTGACTCGAGCTGTGAGCTCCGTGTGACTGTCGTCCGCGAGATAACCAAGATCGCGGGCCAACAACAAGTGATACTCCACCTCACTCGCCGAACCGAGCGCTGTCTGCAAGAATCTTGCAAAGTCTGGGTTGCTGCTTTTCCCGCTCAGCAATGTTCGCGCCCACCGAGGCCGCCGCTCGTCGAGTTTGGCTAGTCAACCCATACAACTCATCCTTAGGAAAGGAGCGAGTTACCTTATAGATGTCCAACGTGAGACCATGTGCCTTATCCCAAACCTTAAGTTCCCTGAAGTCTCTCACTACAGCCTCCCTGCGCAGAGCATGTTTTCCTGACGGCTGACGGCTGATGGCTGACGGCTGACGCTAGTGCTCCCTCCACTCCGGAAACGGTCTCCGCGGCGACGTCCGAAATGCTTCAATCAACTCCCGCACTGTCCCGCGCCGCTCAATCAGGGTCTGCACCAGCTTCTCCAATTCGTCCCATTCCCCGCCATACCACTCCGGAGGAATCTCTCCCGCCAAATCCCACACCACATCCTCTTCCATCTGCTCGATCCGCGAGAGCCAAGGTTCAAACGATTCCCAGCCGCGAATCGCCGCATACACCTCGTTCCGCGCATACACGCCCCGAAGCGGATAATCCGGAAACGTCCATTCCCCCGCATTAAAACAATATCCCTGGTCGATGAACGCCGCCGTATATTTCCGCTCGCGCGACTTGCGCCAGAACGCCGCCTGCCGCCCGTTCGCGTTACCGGTCCATTTATCGACCACCAGCATCCCGCCAAAAGTCTCCAGATTCCGCACCAGTCCCAGCATCTCCACCGGAAGATAATCCAGCACCTGCCCTTCCAGCGGATTTACCAAATAGCGCGATCCGAATTGTAGCCCTGCCTGGCACTTAATGTTGCTGTGGGCAAGCTGGATGTTGAGCTCCGCTGTGTGCTCAATCAACCACTCCTCGACTTCCACCACCTCCGTTGCCGGCACCGGCAGCCCCGATCGTTCAGCCAGCCTCGTTGCCAGCATCTCATTCGCCAGCACTCGCAAATGCTGCGGATTGTTGCGAAACTTCACCACGTAGAAGTGTCCATCGGAGCAGCGCATCAAGTGCCCCTGCGCTCCGCCCCGCATCCTCCGCACGTGTTGGACCGCATAAACCGCCACGTTCACCGCAAACAACGAAGTTGAGCATCGTATCCCAACCGACCCCGCCCGCGATGTGACGAATGAACATCAAAGTTCGTAGTCCACCGGTCCAATCATCCCGAGTCAGTGTTGCTGGCGGCTGACGGCTGACCGCTGACGGCTGTTTCCTCACACTGCCAGACTCGACATCCCCACCGTTCCTCGCCGTGACACCCGCCCGGCATCCTCCCGCCGCACCGCCAGAGCAATCGCCATCGCCATCACGCAGTCATCATGCGCCCCCTCGGCCGCCGCGCCGTGTCCATCCGCATGCCGCACAAACGTCCGAAGCTCCCCCAGCAGCCGCGGACTGTGAAACAACTCCGGCTGCGACATTAAAATCGCTGCCAGGTTCTCAATCATCACCGGACGGCTCGCCGCCGAAGTAAGCCACCCCTCCTGCCCGCCTTGCTGAAAAAGATTTTCGTAATGCAAGTCCTTCAAGTGTGCCAGCACCCCGTACCCGTGATTGTTCCTTTCCACCGCCACCAAGGCGTTCTCATACATGCGCCCCAGCGCCAACACCCGCCGCGCCAGCTCAAACGGAGGAAAGTGGCCATGCAACTCCGCGCACTGCAGCCCCATCGTTCGCTCGATCACCTGCGCGCACGCATAATCACCGTCCGACCCGCCGCCCGCCGCATCCACTCCAATGATGTAGCGCCACTGCTTCCCCCGATTCGGCGGAAACCATATCACCAGCCGCCCATTTTCCTGCGACTCGGTTGGCTGCCCCGCGCGCGCCATCGCCTGCTCGATCGCGACCATGTCAAACACACACTCCCCCGAAGCCAGGAAGCACGATACCGCACCTTCCGCATGCTCCTGCGCCGCCAGCCCACGCAGAAGCTTCCATCGTGTCCGCCGCCATGCAATCTGCCCCGCGCTCAGCCCATGCCGCTCAGCGAGTTTCTTTTCCTCGTCCGTGTACGGCAGCACCTTTCGCTTTTCCACGTCTTCGCAATAAGACGCGTCATACCACCAGGGGAAAAAGTGTTGCGTATAGCCTGTCTCCGGAGCGTTCTGCCACTCTTCGTAAAAAATTCCCGCCGCCCCGTTCGCCGTCGACTCCAGCACAATCTCGCCCTCAGGCACCACCGCCGCCCGCAGCGACGCCAGCGTTTCCAGCCCGCCGCGGGCCCAGCGGGAGACCTCCGAGCAATGCAGATTATGGATGGTCATCCCGCGTCCCGCGTTGTCATCCGCCGTCTCCACGCGGTACTCGCTGTCGAGCCGCGGAAACGCAATCTGGCGGACATTCGCGCGCGATCGTATCAGCGCGCCCCTTTGCATCGGCTCGGGCAGGTTCTCCCAAAACCGGTGCACTGCTCGAAAAATCACCTCCGCCGATTCTTCACTGTGCGCCACCTGCACCGTCAGCGTCCCCGGCCGCGTGATCGTCTCAATGAAGTATCGTGCCGCCACATAAGTCGTAATCCCAACCTGCCGCGCTTTCAGAACAATATTCCGCTTGCCGCACCGCTGCGAATATTCCTTCTGCGCCCGGTTCAGTTGCATCAGCCTCGTCCCGCCTTTCTTCGGACGGATCTTCAGCAACCCCGAAATCAGCACATCCCGCACCGTTTCCTCTCCCACCTTCCTGTCCAGAAACGGCCCGATAAGCTGCAACAGATCCAGATCACTCACCTCGGTGCTCCTCTGTGCCCTCTATGGTTCAAGCTTCTTAAACTGCGGATGGAAAACGGAAAACCCATACCGCTATTTCAACAGCCCCGCAGTAGCCCAACGCGCGACCTTCCCATGCACATGAATCTGCAACCCAGCCGTCGCCCGATCCAGATCCGCATTCCCCGTCTTCGCCGTCATCGTCGCGTTATACGAAGCCACAAACTCGCTGGCCGTCAAAGGCGCCTTCGGGTGCCCCATAGCTTGCCCTGAGCTTGTCGAAGCAGTTCGCTTTGTTTGCGAGACAGCCTGCCCTGAGCTTGTCGAAAGCTGAGGAAGTTCAGCACCCACCTGTACCAGCGGCACAATAGCCGCCAGCGACTCCACCTCCGACAACAGAATCCCAATCACCGCCGTGATCTTCGCCTGCGTCGCCACATCCTGGATATGAAGCGCAGGAAGCAAACCGTTGAGGTTCCCTTGCACCGTGCGGGTCGCTGTCTGGATCTGATTCAGAATCCCAGGCTTCGCCGAAGCGTCCGCTTTTTGATACTGCGCGATGAGCGCCTGGATAAGCTGCAAATCCGCGCCCGCCTGCGTTCCCGCATTTTGAATCAACTGCAAATCAGTCGTCGAAACCGTCTTTCCCTGCAGCGCCGCCACCAGCGCCACGACGTTCGTCGCCGCCGGAATCAGCACCGCCACAATCTGCTCCGCCGCCCCAATCCATGCTGTTGAACATGCCGTGAACATCATCGTCGCGCACAGAATCAAAGCCATCGCGCCACTGCCCACAACCCTCGGTCTCATCATCACTCCTCCTCGTTTCCAAAACGCTTGAATGGTCTGTAAACCGAAACGGCTCGCGCCTGCAGCCATGCGCTGCAGTCCGAGCCGTTGTGGAATTCTTCAAAAAACTTCACGAACTTCTAGTGCTGTGTTGCGCTGCCTTATTGCAGCGCCGCCCCTACCGCGGTTAAGTAAGCCGCAGCTCCGTTTGCCCCCGCCAACTGGAAGTTGTTGTTATACGTCGTAAAGGCTTGACTGGTGCCGTTCGGTACTCCGCCGCCTTGCAAGATCATATGATTACAATCGCTGACGGAAGCCACCGTCGCCGCCGTAGTCCCGATCTGCACCGCCATGCCTGCGCGCCATTGCGTGGCGAACTTGCATGAGGACGAATGGCTCGCCACCGAAGTCAGCCCAGTCACATCCACCGTGTCGGTGATCAGATTGTTGCCCGAGAACGTTGCAAAAGTGTTGGCCGCGCTGGGCTGAGGATAAGTGAATGACGTGGCTGTGGCGTTGAGATAACCACCGGTTGCAGTGTCTCCTGCCACACCTCCGCCTACTGTCGTCAACGGATGAGGGTAAGTATATGGCTGATAGTGAGTGGTCCACGCCGCGCCAGTGCTGGTATAAAGCGTATTAGTATCCGTCGCCCACCAGCCAACGCCAGCAGTGCAGCAGGCGCCGACGCCATGCACTGGCCGCGCTGAAAGCAAGCCTTGCCCGACGCCGGTAGCTCCGGTGAACGATGTGCATGTTCCGCCCACGTTGCATTCCAGATAATAATCCCGGTTCTGCTGAACGACTGTCGGGACCAGGTTCGCGCTGTTGCTTCCCCAATAGCTGCCGGAACCTGGATTCGTGTAGTTATTATTCCAGAGATAAATTGGGTCAGATGCTTCGTTTGGCCAGAACTGACTTCCAGTGCGGGTGTTAGTCATCGACGGGTAGCCACCAGTAAGCAAATCGGCCCCTTTGCCGCGGCCCATCTGATTGATGCAGGGATAACCGCTATAATCGCTGTTCCCGTCCCACGGGCTGCCGATCCAGTAGGAGCAACTGCCGCTCGCGCAGGTTGGAGTCTGAATGACTGGCAGAGTGGTTGCGCTCGTCGGCGTGCTCGCCACCTGATAGTAACCATCGGTGCCGCTGTCCTGAACGATGACGACGGTAAGGGGGAGCAGGTTCGTCGTGTCGAACTGATCGCCGCTCAGCCAGTTCAAGTTATTGCCAGACACACTGACCGTGCCGGCGTGAGCAGCGGTGGCTCCGGGAGCCACGCCGCCGCACATGCCGAAGCCGTTTGGCAATTCCTTGGAATGGTCGGTTTGTCCTGAGCTGCTGCGGTCGTTGTAAGGACTCTCAACGTTCGCGTAGCCGCTCATGGTGTTGCCCCATCCAATAGTGCCACCTGAACGACCGTAGAGAAATGCGCCGCGATTCGCGGCGTCATTGACGGCGTAATTCTGATAGAACTCCGTAGCGCGGCAACCTTCATTTCCGCCCGTGCCGTTGTGCTGCTGAATCTCCGCTCCGTGAAGAAATGTATTGTGGCGGATCACGATCCTTCCACCATTGGCGCAGTCGTTGAAGTAGGTATCCGTCGTGGTCCGCAGATTGCTGACCATGTTGTCTTCAAGAAACATGAACTGGCTCGATCCCCACAAGCTGGCGTCGTGCCAACTGCCGTGGCCGAGCAGGCAGGATGGACAATCGGAAGTCGTCCAGTCTGCGTGAAACACCCCGAAGGCGTTGTTGTGAATCTCGAGGTAATTGTGGTCCGCAACGCCCAAAGCGTCGATGAATTTTATGGCCAGACCGCCGGCGCCTGTGTTGTCTTGAACTCTGAAATGATTGTGATCTATGCGCACGTTCGGCGCACTGGTCGAATTGTCAACCGATGCGCTGACGCGAATCATCCCGTTCGATGAGTGCGTTGCGTTGCCCGGATCGGAGAGCATCGCGATTCCGCTCATGCGGAATAGTTTGCTGGCCGTTACGTTGATCTGAAGAGTTGCCGGATCAGACCCGGAATGATTCACGCCGTCCAGGATCATCGTCTGGTCGCTTCCCGTCGGCGTGCTTGTACCGTAGGCCCCAGCGCTCGTCGCTCCGGCACCTTGAATCGTGACTGCCATATTTGCGCCTTGAGTAAAAGTAACCGTAACGGGATCGGGACTCACCCCGGTCCACGTCACGCCGCCAGGACAAGCAGGGATCACAATGATGTCGCCGTCGGCGGGAGTCGCCATCTCGGCTGTAAATGCTGCTTGCACACTAACGGCATGACAATCGGCAGCCGTATAGGTAGCCACCGCCAGCGGTAACTTGGCGAGCACCACGTCGCTTCGGCAGTCGCCATTGCCGCGATCGTTCCACGTAATCCCGCCATCGCTTACCGTTGTGCCCAGCGGATCTGTCGTACTCCATCCCGGAATCGCGGTGCCGCTGGTTCCCCCAGTGGTGGCCTGGTAGACGTGATAAACGGCGCCGCTTCCGCTGGTCGAGCCGATCGGCCCCACCAGCGCGCCTGTAGCGTAGGCGGTAGATGGCAGCCAGACCTGGGCGCCCAGGCATGTGTAAGTCACACCGGCCGGCGCATTGACGGCCAGTTGCCCGTTCGCCACCGTGGGCGCGACCCCAGTCGTCGATCCAAGTTGACCGTTCCAGTCGGTCGTAAAAGCAAGGTACTTTCCATCCTGCGAAAATTGCGAAATGGCCCACTGCGCCGAAAAAACTCGATTCGATCCCGTGGCGAAGGTGTGCGTAAAGCGCCAGACATTGGAGCCGGTCAACGGTCCCGTGCCGGGACTGGTGGTCGTGGGCGTGGTCGAGACCGCTATTTCCTCACCCTGCCATGCCATGAACTCAATGGGAGAGTTGGTGGCCAAGTTGAACATGGTTCCAGCGGTAGGAAAAGCATCCGACTGACCCGCAGCGGCACCCAAGTGCGAATCCACTAAGCCCTGCGCGTTGCATGGCGGAATTGGATAAGGTGGGGTCGTAGAGGAGGTGCAAGGGTATCTCACCCAATCCGCGGGTGGCAGCGTCACTGGCGTCGAAAGGGGCATGACCACCGAAGAGACACCGGCGTTCACCGAGTAGCCCGCGTTCGTCATCGCAAACAAGTTGTTGTGCATGACCGCCCAATGATTGGGCTCGAACAGCAGTTCCTGAAATTGGGTGGCGGCGTTGAAAGTCTGATGCGGTGCCCATACCCAACCCTTCCCCCCGGCGCAGGTCGTTCCCCCGATCACGCTCTGCTGCATCACGATGACGTAATTTCCGTCTGCGGCCTTTGCGTTGTGAATGTAGGTTTCGCAGCCACTAGCGGTGGATTGACCCAGCGCGGTTGCAGTGAAGAGATGGCCCGAGCAGTCGTAGCCGGTGTAGGGCGAGGGGCAAGCGAAATCAGTAAAGATCAGAGTGGCGGTATTGACCAGGTGATAGGTGTTGGCGGCCGCGTCGTACTGCACCACGAAGATGCCTGTGCCCTGGCCTCCATTCCATTGCGCATACCCGCCCGTCCCCGGGCCGTAGGTGTCGGTGCTGATCGCGGTCGAGATATAGGCGTCGTTAGTCCCGGCGCTGGCGAAGTCGTTCCACTGCGCGGTGACATTGACTCCCACGTTCTCCCATATGATCCCATGATCCGAGACCGTGCTGAGCAGGTCAGGATGTCCACCCGGCATCTGCGCCGTCGCGGCGGCCAGGTTCAAAAAGCTGGGAGCGGACCCGCCCGAGGTGCCCGCCGCGCTGACGTTCTGGAACACGAAACTGGCCGGCCCGCCAATTCCTTTCCAGGTCACGCTGCCATCCACGGCCAGCGTTCCCACGCCGCACCCGGATCCCCAGGTCGGAGCCGTCGTCGTATTCGTGGTGCCCGCCGCCGTCACCTTGAAGGCGCAGTTGGCAGGGTTGCCAGTTGCGGGCTGAACGATGTCGCCCAGACTGTACGCGGTGTTCAGAGCATAGGTTGCCAGTCCAACGGTCAGCGTGTAGGAAATGTAGGCTCCATAAGGATAAGCATGCCCAGCCTGCCACGCCGGAGCATTTGCATTGATCGGCAACCCGTAAGCCATGTCCGCGATCGGCGCATGAGTGAACTGGCCATTCGCTGGATTGATCGTGTAGGCATCTACTTCGGTAGCGGATGAGGTGTCGGTGGTGCTGCCATTCGCGATCCAGCGGGCGGGCGTGGTGATGCTGAAAGCTCCGCTGCCAAAGGCGTAAGCCTGGTTCGACGGACCAGGGTTGGTAAGGTCCAAGTTCTGCGTAATGAAGGTGGAGCTGCAGACCCCCGTGGCGGGATTCATCAGCACAATGCCGCCCTCGGCAGCGTAGTTAAGGTGCAGCATGGACGATGAGATGTCGAACAAAATTCCGTCTCCGCTGCCGCCCGCTCCGGCGCTGTAGCCGGTGTTTGTATAACCGGGAACAGAGTTGGCGTCGGTGCAGCGAGTCAATGTGGCCGGCGTGCCCGATGGATACGAAGTGTCCGTCACCTGCGCCCCATTGTTGGTCAGCCCGCCAATATTTGGGATCGTGGCGGGCCACTGTATCGGGTCTTGCCCCGTGTACGCAGAGTAAATCGGCGAAGAGGTTACAAGAGATCCCATCGTCCATTGCCCAGCGCCGCTGCCTGTCCCGTACCGCTGCGAAACGTAGCTCGCCGCGCCCACGTCCCATGCCCCGAACAGCGAGCGACTTACTCCATTAATGTCGATGGGATAAGCCGTTGTGCTTCCCATCCCAACCGTGGGAGAACCTGCAGTAGATACCGCCAGGTTCACTGCCACGCTGCCTGCCGGCATGTTCTGCATGTAGCGAGTCGTCCCGCTGAAATTTGTCCCCGATGTGACAGCGCTGACCAGCGCTGCGTTGGTCATCAACGAACCGCCGTGCGCCTTGATCGAGTCCAAAAGGTAACCCAGTTCCGTGTTGCTGATGTCAGGGGTACTGTCGCCGCGCGAATTGTAGTGGGTGAACAATCCGTAAGGCGCGCCCCAGGCTGAGGCACGGAACACCAGAGTCGCCACCAGGGAATCGATCTCCGGCTCGGTCATGCCGTGAAAATTGATCGCCCCCAGACTCGTAAGGTTCTCCACATTGACCCCATTCGAGTACAGGGAATTCGCTCCAGCCGTGTTGTTGTTCTGATCCTTCATCGAGAGACTACCGCGCGCACCCGTATATCCCGCCGCAACCGCATCAGCCTCGGTGCTGGGATCCTCGATTCCATCGGGATAGACATAGAAGACCTCTGTAAGCCCCGGCACGTTCGCCTGAATCGCAGTCTTAGACGAATACATCTCGTCTGGCAGCAGTCTGGTCTGGTCATAGAACATCATGTACGGAGCGGTCTCGATGTCCAGCCCTGACACGATAGCTAAAGTAATGCTGTGGGCGTTGTCTCTGACCAATGGCGACGCCAATGGAGGACTACCTACCATCGTCCCCTTAGGGACTTCTGCTGCGGTATAGTGCGCTTGCTGATTGAGATATGCCACCAACCCGCCGATCGTGTAAGGGGATGACGTGAGGTTCACGCTTAGATTGTCGCTCGATGATCCGGTCACCGAAGTCGAAAAGGTAGTGCCGTCAAAGGACACGGTTGCCGCAGTTCCGGTGCCCGTGTACTGAATAGTGAACGCTGGAGCGTCGGGATACTTTGGCGGCGTGTTCTGCGGGTTGGGCTGAGTCGTGTAGTACTGGTGTGACCACGAATGGGAATCGATCTCATTTCCCGCCGCGTGCCAGTTGTTGACGTCGGTCCAAATAACCGGGAAAGACGGAACCACGGCGACGTTGAATTTCCCGGTCCCGGTACCGTGTGCAGCAAAGACCGCCGGAAGTGTATCCACATACGCTTCCGTCCCCGGCGATGAGCCCACGTCATCCACCGTGAACGAAAATCGCGCCGGGTAAGTATTGAAGTTCGTAACCACCGGCGCGATGCTCGAAGAAATGTTCCCGCTTCCCGCGATGCCGCCAACGATGTCCCCTGGCACAAGTTGCGCGATGTTATTTCCGTAGAAATGCGAGTGGGAGTAAGTAACGTGACCGGTATAGTCCCTCAATCCCGCCTCTCGGTTGGCATATCCCCGGCAGTTGGTGACCGTAACCGCCGCAGCCCCGTCTACTCTGAACCCGTCGAAGTTCAGATGCGCGTCATCATTCAGAAACTGAATGCTCGTTCCGTACCCGCTGCTCACGTTCACATAGAACCCCAGCGGCGTTGTCCCGTAAGGAACCATCCCATCCGATTCCATGTTGGCGAACACCAGATTGTCCGACGCTCCGCTAACACTCACGCCCATGTAGTCGAACGTCTGGATCTTGATGTGCTGGAAGGTGAGCCATGTCCTGCCGTTGACAGAGATCATCTGCAGGCCCGCCGCCTGCGCCATGATTGGGACAATCGAGCCATCCGCGCTGTAGGTAGCAACTGGATTCGTCCCCAACGGAGAGTACACGTAGACATCGAGCCCGGTTAGGCACCAATCGTATTTGTTGGCAATGACAGCGGCGCAACTTCCGCCACTCTGCTTCCTTCCATACACATTGCCGAACTGAACCAGATTCACCGTGGGCGATGAGATCGTCGAAGAGATGGTGGCCTTCCACGACGTACTGCCCGAGACGGGACTCCAGGAACCGCTCACGAACGCGATCGGCGCGGCCGCCGTAATCAGCGGAGCTGCTCCCGACCCGTAAGCATCGAAACTGATCGGACTGCCGGACGTGCCGCTGCTCGGCGGTATCAGCTGCTCATTCCAGGTATCACCCCGCTTGAGATTGATCACGTCGCCGGCGGAGAACGCGCCCGCATTGATATGGTTGCCGGCGACACCGAATGTTTTCCACGCGCTCGCCGGCGAGGTCCCGCTGTTCAAGTCGCTCCCACCGCTCGAACTGACGTAGTAGGTCCTCGCTTCCGCGCCAGGAATGAATGCGCAGGCCAGCAGGACCAGGCCGAATGGGATGGCGTTACGTCTCATCTCTTCTCCAAAAGTCCAAAAGAAAAGCTCCAAAAGAAAAAGCCCCGCCAAAGCGAGGCTTGTGGAAAAACTGCTCTCATACTAAAAACTATTTCGGGTGCCGCAGCGCTTCCAGCGCTGCGATTAAGCCTTCACTCAACCCAGGCTTTACAGGCTGCTGAAAAACTCAGTTCCAGGCAGTCTTCGGGAAGGCACGACTTCACAGGTTGCGGAGGCACGACTTCACAGGTTGCGGAAAAACTCACCGACGCAGGCAGAACCGTGGAAGAGCGGCCCTTCAGGGCCGCGTAATCCGTTTAGAATCGGTCGGGCTTCAGCCCTGGTGGTCGCCCTTCTCGCCGCAGGAACCAGTTTTTCCGCAAGCTGTTCAGTCGTGCCGTTAAGTTCTCTAAAACAAGCCGCGCTTCAGCGCCTGCGGTTCGCTTTCGGCAGCAGAGAGTAGTCTTTCAGCAGACTGTTTAGCCGCTGAAGTACCTGTCAGCAAACTGCGGAACCCCGAAAGCCGAAAGCCGAAAGCCGAAAGCCGAAGCCCGAAAGCCGAAGCCCGATAGCCGATCACGGCTCCAGCATGACAGACAGTGGGTTCGCGGCGAAACTCTCATACCCGCCCCCCGGCGCCGTGATTGACGACGGAAGCGTTCCCCCCGCGCTAACCGTAAACGCACTGTTGTTGTAGAAAGTTAATGTAGTGAACGCGGTTCCCGTAAAGGTCGCGCACGCTGAGGTGCAACTGGTAGTGATGGCCTGGTAGTATTTTCCCGGCGGCAACGTCGTCGATCCCTCAACCCAACTCTGGTTGACGGTAGCGTTGGCCGTTGGAGAAAAGACGGACCCCGCCCCCTGATAGTGCAAGACCAACGTTCCGCTGGCGTTGAATATGCCGACCTCGTAGGTGTGGGTCGTATTATCAGCAGTCGTTCCCACGTGATAGAAGAACTTCGAGGTTGTGATCGGGGAGGGTATCTCAAATCCAATCACCGCCGCGGTGTTGCTCGCAGTCGGAAATACAGATTGATTGGCGCTGTTATACCCAGGGAACAGAACGAACGGGCTGCCTGCCGCCAGCACATTGCCCGCAACATAAGCCGTGGTCGCCAGCTTCGCGCTGTTGTCCCCGGCGCTTTGTGTGGTGGCCGTGGTGCCATTCGGCAATGTCGGTGTCCCGGATAGATTAGCCGCCGTCCCAGTGATGTTCGAGTTCAGCTTTGCGATCTGCACGACGCTCCCGCCGTTTTCCGAGACGCTAAGGATCCCGCTGCCGTCAAAAGCAGCCTGTGACGTGCCCGCTATCGGCGTGATCACTACACCCACCGACGGACCAGTCACCGACCACGGCCCCGTGGCAATGAGTTGACCGCCCACCGTAAGGTTCCCCGTGAAATTCGCGCTCGTTCCAGTAAGAGCCCCCGTGCTTAAGCCGCCGCCAATGGAAACGCTTCCCGAAGTGCTTAAGCCGCCGCCAATGGAAGCATTTCCCGAAGTGCTTAGGCCGCCGCCGATAGAAACACTTCCCGAGTAACTCAGAGTACTGCCGTTATCCGTCAGCGCCGCGTCTCCGCTCACTGCAGTTCCTGTGCCGGAGTACATCGCCACCTGCCACGCCGTTCCGCCGTTCACCGTCCCCGAACCGCCCGAGCCCGCCCCGCAGTCGCTTCCCGTCCCGCTCACCACGCCGGTCGAACTCACATGCAGGCATTGATTGCCGCTCCCCGTGATCGGCAGGGTCAGCGCGCCCGTAAAATTCCCGCCCGCCGCCATCAGGTACCCGTCGCCGCGCAGACTTGCCACGTTCGCCCCGGTTCCACAACTCGTGTCCGTCGCCGAGGCGCCCGCGCATGCCTTCCAGAAGTTGAATCCCGTGCCCGCCGCGGTTGCGTTATTCATCTCCAGCATCGTTCCCGTAGCCGCGCTGCTTTGCTGGTACAGCCGCTCCACTGAATGTGCGCCCGTGGCCGACATCGCCACAAACTTCGCAAACGGTGACTGGCTGATCGCTGGGCACGCCACCGCCGATCCAATCACCGTCTCCCCCTGCGGTCCAGGCTGCCAGCAGATCTGCAGTTGGTTGATGTTATTCAGTTGCGCCGTGAACGAATTGTGCCGCGAACTCGCGCCCGTACCAGCCAGAAAGTTCGTGGATGTATCCGTCGTGCTCGTCGCCGTGTCCGTCACGCTGAAAGCGCCCGAGGATGGCGTCGATCCAAAATCTCCAAAACTCAATCCCGTCAGATACGTTCCCAGATTCACGTTGAGGTTCGACGTCGGCGCCGTCAGTGAACTCCAGGTGCTGCTTCCACTTCCTCCACCGCAGCCCGTGCAGGTTCCCGTCACCGTCAGGTTCCCATTGATCGTCACCGGCGTCTTGAAGGTGTGACCCGTCGCCGAAAGTTCTTCCGTCCAGTTTGAGCCGGTCCCGCCCGGATTGTTCGGCAAAGCCCCCACGTACCAGTCGAATACTCCATTCGCCGGAACCCGCTCGTACAGCCCCGTCCCGGCGTTCTCCACTCCTGTCGCGATGTCCGACACATCCCACTGCGGCCGGTTTACAGTCCCAAAGCTCGATCCCGCGACGCCCGACCCATACTCCGCCTTGCTGCTCATCGTCTTTGCCGGGTTTGAATCGCGCCACGTGGCAATATCTCTCGGGTAAGTGCCCCCGCCAATAAAATTCAGCCGCCCCTTTATTCCCGTCCAATGTCCGCCATCGTTCTGAGCGGTGCGATCCGGAAACAGCAGTCCAAACTGCGCATATCCGCCCATGTTGTTCATGAAACCGCTCAGCACCGTGTTGAATGATCCACCGGAAGGAATGCAACTGGCCGGAGCAGGCGCGTTGTTGACCACCCCTGCGAATCCGCTCAGCCACGGCCCTCCCATGACCACCAGGCATCCCGGATCGCCCTGGTACGTCGCCCCACCGCTCAACACGATTCCGCCCGGACTGAAACTCTGAACTGGGAAATACCCACCGGTAGTGCTCCCATCCGCTCCGTTATAAGGAGTCACCGCCGTTGGCGTTGCCACATTATCGGTAAAGACGCACGCTCCATGAATGTCGCAAACCGTAGCCGGATTAATGCCGCTTGCGACCAGGCATGTTCCATCTCCTCCCGCCCCATCGCAAACTCCCGGATAAGGCACCTGCCCTGCCGATCCGGCCGCCGGCGCCAGCCGGTACAACTCGTAGTTAATAGTCTTTCCCGCGAGGGCGTCCGCCGCCACCCACTTCACCGTCACATTGTTCGTGTTCGGATTGCTCACGTTCGCCTGACCCAGCGGGATCGGCACCGTCTTGGTCCCATCCGTCACGTCCATGATCGACAGATAGTAGAGCTGTAACTGTCCTCCGGGACTTCCTGCCACCGGGAACGCCGGGAACGCGTTCATTCCGTCTCCGTTCCCATCCACGGCCACGCTGTACCCCTGCACAATGATGTCCGCCCCTCCCAGGTACTGTCCGATCGAGTTGCTCACCCCGCCCCGCTCTCGATGCACCGTGTGGATCGCGGCTCGCTGCAGGCTCCCTCCCCGCTTCGTCGACATGAAGATCGCGAAGTTCGAAAATCCCTGGCACACCGTCTGCCCTATCAACAGGTCGTTGCCGTTGTACCACTCCGCGCACGTTCCGTTGCTTCCTTCATAGAGGTGCGTGATTCCCGCGTTGAATCCGCTCGGCCCCGGTCCAAATAGCGTTGCTCCGCAGAAATCCACGTCACAGCGCAATCCGCCGTATATGTTTATGTTCCGCACCTCTTGTGCCTGGTTGTTATCGTTCTGAATCAGGAACCCGTAGCCCACGTTCCCCACAAATCCGTTGCTCTGAATATTCTCGAGAATCGTTCCCTGCGAGTTGTCCTCGATCAGGGCGGTTGCTCCGTTGGAAAGCGTATAGCCGGCGTCGTGCGCATAAAACGACGCAATCCCGGGCGTGGCCGGAACAATCTTGATCGTTCCGTTCGCCGCTCCCGGAGTGCAAGTTCCTCCCGTTACCTGAACAAATTCTCCCGGCCCCGGCGCCCCCGCTTCGTACGCCGTCGACACCAGTCCCCCACTGGTTCCGTTCAACCACAAAATCTGATTCGGAATCAGCGGCCAGAACCCGCTCGGACATATCGGAATCGTCAGCGTCGCGCTCGTCGATCCTGCCGTGATCGACCCCGGACTCGACGGCGCCACATCCCAGAACGCCATCCCCTGATCGGGTCGAATCCATAACCCATCCACCACATTCGCCGTGTACAGGTTCGCGTTCCCTTTGGCAAACCCGCCCGAATTCGTGTCCCCGATGTTTAAGCACGACATGTTCACCGAGCACTCCAGCAGGCTCGATCCCACCAGCCGTCCCATCGTCGTCTGCCAGTACAGCGGAGCTTTGATCTTGGTCGTCGCGGTCGGAGTCACTTCAATCCACGTATTGTTTCCCCGCACCGTGTCGTACCGCACCTGGTTCGCGTCCACCGCCGCCTCTTTGATGCCCCCGGTGCCGCTCTCCAGCGCGTAACCCGCCCCGTGCGCGTATGCCGCGGAGAAACTGATCGTTCCCGACGCGGCTCCCGCCGCGCAGCTCTCGGCCGTAATCAATACCGGCTCGCCGGGTTGCTGCGCATCTCCCGGCGCCGAGTCCACATAGATCCAGTGATTCAAATTCGATCCGTTGATGGTGCCGAGAAATCCCTGCGGACATGGGCTCAGTGTTACCGTCACCGTTCCCGGCGCCAGCGATGCAGGCGACGTTGGATTTTGTTTCCAGTTGAACTGGTCCGCCATCCGCTTCTGCCCTATGCGGTTCGCGGTGAACACCGCTCCCGCGGGCTCTGCAATCGCCTGCGTCGCGGCAGGAGTCGTCGAAACATTTCCGCTTCCGCTCCCGCAAGGTCCCCACGTCCCATTGCCATACAGGCAAGTTCCCGAGTTTGCCGTTCCCGCTCCCAGTTCGCCCGCCGGCACCACGCCGGAAACCAGGTCCGCCTTTGCGGCGACCCCTGTGTCGACGTATTGCTTTGGAACCGCCTGCATCGCTGCCGTCGGATTTCCACTCAGCGTCAGCGTTCCCGTCATCGTTCCGCCCGCAGTTGCCAGGTAGTTTCCCGCACCCACGGCCGCCACCGCCGTGTCCACATACGCTTTGTTCACTACGTCGCCTGTATTCTGTGGCGCGGGAACGTTTGGTGGGGTCGCAAAACTCTTCGTTCCGTTGATTGTCTCCGGCCCGGTCAAATGCACCACCGAGCTGTCGTTAGCCTTCGCCGCCAGTGCCGTGTTCACGTACTGCATCGAAGCCGGCGCCGCCGCCGTTCCCGATCCCGGCGTCGTCCGCACCGCCGCCAGGTTCACCGGGGAGGTCGCCGTCGGCACCATCCAATACTCTGTCCTCACTTCTCCAGGCTGCAATTGGTACACGACGCTGTAATACACTCCGGCGGGATTCGCTCCCGCATTCGGCGCCAGGGCCACGCTCAGCGCTCCGTTGCTTCCGAGTGTGACGTTCGTCGTGCCCGCCGCGATCGAGCTTCCGCTGCCAGTCACGAACGCAGGCCACGTAATAATCACCGCGCCCACCGCCGGCGTGCCATCCGCCATGTACACGGTGTCGGCCACAGTTGTAAGTGCGGGCGCACTCGGCGAGGCGGCCGCGCGTCCAAGCCCCGCAGTCGCGACCAATACAGCTAGCCCCCAACAAGAAAGCCGCCTCTTAGGGCGGCGGCTCGCGTCGAACATGTTTCCTCCGTTACGTCTACGGAATGTCTGGTTAATTGCCACGTCGCTGATTTTCCGCGACCTCTGCGGAATTTCTCAGCGCACTCTGCGATTCAAGCCTTCCACGGGCAACGTCGCCGTCAGTGGTCAGTTGCCAGTGGCCAGAGAAATCATACTGCCCACTGGCCACTGATCACTGCCCACTGATTTCATGCCTATCCAGGAACTCTTCCACGCTGCGCACATACACATCGGCAAAATCCACCACCGGACGCCGCGCCTCGATCAGTTTCATCGCGTCTTCCATCGCCCACCCCATGGACCCCAGAAGCGCCAGCGCCATCATCGGAGCGCGATGCACTCCCGCGGCGCAGTGAATGAACAGTTTCGCCTCCGGCCCTTCCAGGGCTGCCTGCGCGAATTCCACCCCACGTCGAAACAATGCCGCGGGCTTGGGCTCAAAATCGTCGTCGGTCGGATTCCACAACACCGCGATACCCTGTTCCGCGCCCAGAGCAGTGTCGTCAAACTCAATCTGCATGTCGATGATGTGCGTCACTCCGGCCCGCGCCACCTTCGCCATATTGTCCGGCGTCCATATCCCGCCTCCGACCGCAATCCGGTCGGTCAACCACGTGATGTCCATCCCCGTCCTGTGCCGGGCAGGCTTTGCGGCCTGCCTCAATACCTCGAGCGCTGCGCGAAGCCGGTCCGTCGAATCGATTCGCCGCCGCTCAGGCCAGGGTGCAATCGCCAGCCCCGGCTGCCATCGATTCTCAATGCTTCGCACGGCTCTGCCTCATTCTACGGTATGGATTCGGCCAGCACAGGGACGTCATCGTCCTCGTCAGCATCTTTGTCGCCGGCTTGCTCGTTCTCACTTCCCGGCTGCGAACCAGAAACTTTTTCCTTCGCTTCCTTGTCCGCGCATTTGCAGGCGCGAAGATTCAGTTGCAGCGGGAGATCATCCTCGCGCCTCACCACCAGATCCTCCGGCAGGCCCAGGCGATGGAGCAATGTTTTCGCCAGCGACGCGTCCTCCGGCCTCGGCTGACTTCCCTCCGGCGCCGGATACAATCCTATCGCCTCGAAGAGATACTTTACTGGCGCCAGTTGACCCTTGCGCGCCTCCTCGACCACTGCCAGCGCCAGTGCCGCCGCTTCACCGCCCACAATGTCGCTGATCTGTTTGCGCACTTCCGCCAGGTCCACCGGTTTCTTTGATTTAGGCGAGCGTTTCTTCTTCGCCGGCTTGCTCGTCCTGCCCTTACTCTTCGCCAATGCCTTCTTCATGCTCGAACTCAGCCTTCCAGGAATTTATCGATTCCCTTCAGAATGTCCAAAAAGCGGAAGGCGCGCCCGGAAGCGCGCCTTCTGAGAGAGTTTTTCTTTTTTCTTAACTCTATATATTCAGAATATCAAATTGCACGGGGGCAACTGGACATTTTCTAAAATTTATTTTCGCCTTGCTTGCTATCACTTACAGCAAATCGACCCATTTTACCCCCTTGACAAGATTTTTCCGCCCGCAGTCTTTCCCCGGATTCGCACACACCACGATGAAATAATTCTGCTTCTTTTGTTTCTTGGGCGGAGGCTGTAAAATCACGGTCGCTAACCGTTTGAAGTTTCCCAGCGCTTCCGGCCCTTCCCTGTACTCAGGTTGCTTCATGGTGTCTGTCTAGTGAAAGGCAAATACAAAAAGAAGCACAAAGATATGTCATCTCCCACTATTCCAAGCATTCCATCCGGGGATGCTGTAAAACTACAAAAGGCAGCCGAGAACAAAGCTCCAGAAGGTCCAAAAGTTCTCCCGCCCCCTCCTAAGGTTCAACCAGCCCTAACAGGCAAGGGTGATCCCTGCCACTGCAAGCCCGATAGCACGCCTTGGTGGAAGTACATGCTTGAGGTTGGAGCCGTTCTCGTCGGGATATATGTTGCGTGGGTCTATCACGGACAACTTAATGAGATGATCCACTCTAACACGATTAGCTTGGAGTCCTTGGTTTCCGTTCAGCGAGCGTTCGTCACACTCTCCGCAATCGAAAACGAGCGTTTGGTCCGTCCCCCAGGAATCCACTACTATCGGTTCGCTCCGTGGTGGACCAACGGTGGAGCGACCGTTGCGAGAAGCACTATCACTTATTTCGATATGAAGCGGCTGGAAAACGAACCTACTAACGACCAATTTAAGGGGAAGCCGGGGCCGTTCAGTCCAGCGGATATAGGACCGAAGGCTCAGGACATGGGAAGTTATCAGGTGGTTGACGAGACTGAACTGTTCGGAATCGACCTCGGCAATATCCCGCTCCGTCAGTTGCCCAAGGCGCAGTTTGACCAGCATTGGTACTTGTGGGGCTGGGTGGTCTACAGGGATGTTTTTCCAGATACCAAGCCCCACGTGACCGAAATCTGCCAGCATACCTCTAACTACCAACTCATTGCTCCGCGTAGTCCGTGGGATCACCCGGACTTTAAGTTTACGAATACTTATTGCGGCCATCACAACTGCACAGATGAGGACTGCGAGGATTATGCAGACATGGCCGCATTGCTGCCGAAACGATGAAACCGCCCTGTCACGGAGCCTCATTGTGAGCCTCCGGCGACATGTGCGGGAAGTGTGCTAATACTATTCCCAAGAGTGTCTAGTTTCCTCATACAGATTTCTCCTGCCCCGGATCCAGACCCTCCAGCAGCCCTACCTCGAGCAAAATCTCGATTAACTCGTCGAGCGCCATTGGGATGGCGCGGCGAATCGTTTTCTCGTTGCAGTCGAGAAGATGCGCCGTTGCGGGTAAGTCGTGCTCTTGCAGGAAGTATCGGGCGATAACTTGCTGCGAAAACCGAGTCAACCGCCCCACGCAAATTTCGAGGTCGTGGACGAAGATCACGCGATCCTCAAACGTCGTGACGCGATAACTGGTGACCTTGCTGCGAAAAAACTCACGCCCGAGCAGCGAGGGCAAGCGCCCTGTTTCCAGTGAGTAACGCATGTATCGCCGTAACATCGCAACCGTGCGTCCGCGGTATATGCGCCGCCGACGATCAAACTCGAACCACTCGTCCGTTGCCTCTGCCTCTGCTGGCAACGCCTGCGCAGTCGCTTCAGGGATCACCGCAGGAAACTGCTGTGCCGGCAGCTCTTCGAAAGAAGGCCCGTCCGTTGCCTCGTTCGCGACGTTTTGACACAACTCTTCTTCGCCAAAAGGAACAGGGCCCGGTTCTTCTCCTGACTCCGCTACGGCTGCAATCCATGCGATGATGTTGCTCACGCAACACCTCCTACCGATTCCAAATCCAGTTCATCCATGTCGCTGAAGTCGATTTCGATGTCGTCGATGAAGGCACGGCGGGCAACGGGAAGTTGCGGCGACGTGCGTACCCGGTGTGGGGCGGGCAATTGGGCGACGTGGGGCAGACAGTTGTCGCAGTAAACCTGGCCTCCGCCACATTCCCGGACACCCAAACTTCCGCAGCGCTCGCAATACTTCAATTCCACGCGCAAATCATTGCCATCATTGCCTGTAAGACTGTTTTTCATGACTGCTCCTGTTTGACTCGGCTTGCGGCTTCCGGCTTCCGGCGCTGTAAGAGACGCTGACCATCGGACGCCGAAAATAGAAAAGCCCTGCGGCGATCTCCGCCGCTATGGGCGGAAATCGCACGCAGGGCTCGTTTTTCTTGCGATGACCTGCTGGGCTATTTAGTTTTTTTGAACGGCAGGTTCAGAAATCCAGTTCGATGACTACCCTCCCTCCATCTCGTGTGCTTTGTAGGTTATGTCGTCGTCCACGCGCGGAGCGTTCCCGTGATGGTGAAAGTAGCCTTCTTCGTAGCCCGACTTCAGCACCCGGCCGTTTTGTACAACCACAGTGACCCGGCCTGAAAATTGGACCGCCCGCAGCAGCTTCTCCATAGCTGCCGACAGGACCTCCGCGGCCCGTACCTTGCGCCGGAATTCCACGAAGTTCTTCTCCTCATTCGACTTGTCGTGTTCGCTGTTCATGCTCGTAGCCTTAATTCCTGAGAAAGTGGAGTTATACATTGGGGCGATCGTATAGCTGGTAATTTTTACCGTCAAGGTCGATATACCAATAGGGCTGTGGAAAACTTTATTGCTTAGCATCTTGCTATATACCCGTGCTATACTCGCGATGCTATGAAATTCCGCGTGCTGCAGGACAATCTCCGCAAGACTCTTTGGGAGCGCATTGATGAGGGCGACCTGACCGGGCTACGCCTGGCGCAGCAGACCGGCTTCAAACAGGCGCATATCTCCAATTTCTTGAACCGCAAGCGCGGGCTGAGCCTGGAAGGCATGGACAAAGTCCTTGCCGTGCAGCATCTTTCGGTGCTGGACCTGCTTGACCCGAGCGAGGTCAATAAGCGAGCCTCCATCCTGCCTCCCAGCGGCGACGAGTTCGAAAACGTGCTGCTGACCGATGGAACCGTGGCCGCCACGCAGCCGCTCATTACCAGCATGCATGTAAAAGAGATCCTGAAATTCAAGAAATCCTTCCTGCGCAAGTTGAAGGCCGAAACCGAAGGAGACCGCGAAAGCTGGGAGCGCTTCGTGCTCATCAAGGCCGACGGGCGGGAAGGCATGAGCATGTACCCGCGGCTATTGCCGGGGGCGGTGCTATTGCTCGACCGTCATTACAACTCGCTCAAGCCATACCGCAAGGGTGAGTTCAACATGTACGCGGTGTTGAAGGACGGAAGTTGCACCGTGAAATATGTGGAAGTGGCCGGCAATCACCTCATTTTGCGCCCCCACAACCAGGCCTATCCCATCGAAGTGATGACCATGGAAGAAGGCAAGTCCACAGCCGACTACCTTGTGGGGCGGGTGTGCTATGTGGGGATCGAAACCTAGAATTTTGTTTTCTCTTCCTCACCATTTGTCATTCACCACTTGTCATCCCGAGTGAAACGAGGGATCTCGGTTCCTCTCGCCGCAGGCAAGAACCCAGATTCCTCGCTCCGCTCGGAATGACAAAGCCTCTCTAAGCCGTAATGGAAACGTGTTCTGCGTTCTGGGAGCAATTTTCCCTAGGCTGCGTTCCCTCCTACTTCAAATCTGCTAAATCGGCTTGCAGTTGCTGCAGGTTGAAGCCGTCGGGCGTGACTGTTTGCCCCGCTTTCTTCTCCAGAAAATCTGGGGTGATGATGGCGTAGGCCTCATCGCAATAGGTGTTCCAGAAGCCCCAGGTCATCAACTGCGTGGCGCCCCAGGTGATGACGGTGACGCCACGGGCGTCGTAGGCGACCACAGGAACGGCGTGTCCGCCCCAGGATCCCGGTGCGCCGTCTCCGGTCGGGCCTTGCGGCGGGACAGACCAGGGCTGATGATTCTCGGTTTGCGGCTGAGCGCTTTTGGGCAGGGCGAGGCCAATGTAGCAGCCACCGAAAATCCAGACAGCGTCCATGACGTGCGTCTGGTTTGAGGGCTCAAGGGCCACGTAGGCCGTGATCTTGTGCCCGGCGATGCCCTGCTGGCGCCAGTAGTTGAGCACGTCGAGTTCGACGGCGCCGTTGTCGTTAGCTCCCGTGGCGGGATTGTAGCCGGTGATCGCGGAGTAGGCGGCGACGACCTGTTTATCAGAAGGAGTAAACATCCTGGACTTGGCTCGCGAGGTCCACTCCATCAGGAGGTGGCCGGCGGCGGCGCAGGTGCAGTCGCCGATCTGATCGTTGTCCATCATGCCCCAGGCTCCTTTCACCTTGTCGGTGAGGTCGAGGCTGGGAGGCGGCGGGGGCAGCGCCGGGGTGGTGTAGGTAGCCAGCAGCAACGTGCGAGGATCGTGCCGGGCTTTCTGTTTGCCCAGCTTGAGCTTCATGGTGTCGATGCGAGTGGGATCGGATTTCATCGCCACACTTTTTGTGGCGGCGGTGGTTTCGGGATCGAGCTTTCGGATGGCCATGGTGCGCTCTCCTTGAACACATTCAGGAAGTGAACGTTCAGGGGCCGAGCCGCTCGCGGATGGGGGAGGGCGAGTGGGTAGGGCTGTAGGAGCAGTCGAGCGAGAATGTTACTCCAGAGATAGACAGCGTCAAGCGCCGGATCGTTTCTTGTTACGAAAAACGAACAGGCGCGTGCGCATGCTGGAAACGCGAATAGGGTTACAGCCAGAACTTACTTTGAGTTGAGGGCGAAGAGATCTGGGCGGGGACGCTATCAGCGTGTCCGGCGCTGGTTTGGACGCAGTTGCGCCCCGCGTTCTTTGCCTGGTACAGAGCGGTGTCGGCTTCTTGCAGCAGGTGTTCCGAATTCCCGGACGAGGCGGAGGTGGCGATTCCCAGACTCAGGCTCACATTGACGCTGTTGCCGCCGACGATGACGCTGCAGTTCTCGATGCAACTGCGCACGCGTTCGGCGAGTTCCCAGGTTTCGGTGAGGCCGCATTCGGGAGCGACGATCAGAAACTCCTCTCCACCATAGCGTCCGACCGAGTCGTAGGGGCGGACTACGGCTGCGATTTCCGTAGCGATGATGCGCAGGACGAAATCGCCGGCGGCGTGACCACGGCTGTCATTCACTGCTTTGAAGTGATCCACGTCTGCCATGATGACGCCGACGGCGGCATGGTTGCGCTCACAGCGGAGAAGTTCGCGGTCGAGAATATCCAGAATCGCCTTCCGGTTCCAGATTCCGGTCAGGCTGTCGCGCGAGGCCTCGCGGCGAAGCGCTTCCTGGGTTTGCACCAGGTGATACTGCGTCACCAGAAGGCGCGCGCTGGAACAGATGAACGAGAGAAATACAACGATGGCGGCAAGTCCGAGGCGCTCACGAGCGATCCGCAAAGACATGAACAAAACGAGCAGCGGATAGAGCAGGTAGAAAATTTCGGTGGGAATCCTCTTTTCATATTGGGGAGCTTCGCCCTCGAGATCCGGCGCCTCGGCCTGTGTCCAGGTGGCGGCGAGCGCCAGCGGAATCAGCAGCATGGAACTCCAGAGCAGGTCGAACCAGGCTCCCGTCTTGAGGCCGCGGCCGGGGCCGTAGTAATACATGGCGTCGACGGTTCCGGAAAGCAGGAGCAGTGCTCCGAAACGCCCGAACAGCGCGCGTGGGACGCGATGGCTGGTGAAGATCGCCCGCAGCAGGAATGCGCCGGCTACAAATCCGTAGCCGATGAAGTAGGGCTTCCATACAGAATGAGCGAGTTCGGCGGGAGACTCCGCCTTGGGAAGATAGAAAAAGTACAAGTAGGCTGCGACGCAGACCAGCACGGCTTGAACGAAATCGAGTGCTGCGAGAGAGTCCAGATGTCCGGACTGCTGCTCCGGATCGAGAAACATGGCCATTGCCAGGGGCGCAAACCAGAAGCAGAACAGGAGGTTACCGATCCACTCCACTCCGCCAGGAGAGTGGGAGATGTCGATGTACAGGCCGAGACTCTGTGCCACCAGCCACAGTACGTACGCCGCCGCGGTCAGACGCCAAAAAGAACGGGCGAGTCCCTCGGAGCGGTGGGCGGCACCGAGGCAAGCGAAGATGACTAAAGCTCCCAGGCTGAACTGAATCGCATCGGACAAGATTGGGCCGGGCGGGGATGTGCCCCACGTCGCAACTGTCGCGACATGGGCTGCCCACAGAATTGCGGCCGCGCTTAGTACCGTGCGTTCACCTGACACTAGAGAGATCCTCAAAATAAGAGTTGCCGATCTGGACCCAAACTTGTCTAGCCTGGGAAAAGGACCGGTCACGACGGACAGCGGTCCCCGTGACGCGCGTTTCGGAGTGCAAGATGGCGGAGTTCCCGTGACCCATTTAAGTATGATGCATTCGGGCTGGGGTTTTCACGTGACTTAAGTACCCGTTCGCCGCGGTACTGATGGGCGCAATTCAGCGCCAGGTGGCCAGAATTCGTTGCAGAATCCCGATGGCATCGGCGAGTTTGGCGAGCTCCGAAGGCGGCAGTGCGGCAAGACCGGTGGCGAGATACTCGATGCGAAGCTGCCGTCCTTTGTGGAGGAGGCGCACCCCCTTGGCGGTAGCGCGGATGTGCATGCGGCGGGCGTCGTGCGGATCGGGAGTGATTTCAACCAGGCGGCTGCGAGCGAGGCCGGCCACGATACGGCTCATGGTGGGGGGCTTGACCTGTTCGGCGCCGGCCAGTTCGCCGAGCGTCTTGGGACCGGCGAAAACCAGCACGGAGAGTGCGGAAAGGCGCGCCGGGCCTTCGCCGGTGGCGACGTCTTGTTTGCGCACGCGGCGGAGCAGGTGGATGGCGGCGGAGTGCAGGCGGTCGGCGACGGCGAGAGTTTCCGGTTGGAGCACGCGTTCACCAGGTCCCTCCCCATCCGCCTGTTGGCGTTCAGGGTCGGGATTTCGGCCGCGGGCTCCCGCTTCGCTCACGCCCGCAAGACGCCTCAACTTGACTTTTTTCATGGAATATAGTTAGCTATGCTAACTAATTTCATGGAGGAGGTCAAGACGATGACCGTAACCGCGACCGGAGTTGGAATCACACGGCTGGGACAGATCCAGATTCGCACCTACGATGTGGAGCGCGCCGCCGGCTTTTACGAAAATGTTCTGGGCCTGAAGCTGCTGTTCAAAGCGCCGCCGGGACTGGCTTTTTTCGACTGCGGCGGCGTGCGGCTGATGCTGGACCGTCCCGAGAAGCAGGAGTTCGATCATGCCAGCTCGATCCTGTATTTTGACGTGCCCGACATCAAGGCCGCGCATGCCCGGATGAAAGAAAGCGGAGCGCGCTTTGAGGACGAGCCGCACATGATCGCGCGCATGCCGAATCATGACCTGTGGATGACATTTTTCCGCGACACCGAAGACAACCTGCTCGCGCTGATGAGTGAGGTGCCGCATGCGGCCTGAAGCTGTGCTCAGGATTTGGTCCTCGCGAGCGTGACGAAGTGAGGAAGCTGATCGCCGTCTTCTCCCGCAAGAGGACCGAAGGTGGCTGCTCCGGTGAGTTCACCGCCGTGGAGCGCCAAGTCGAGCGTGATCGTGAATGGGTGATCGAATGAATCCGGGAGTCCGGGCCGGCCGCTGAGTTCTCCGTAAAGGTGGTCGGGTTCAAGAGAAATGTTTGTTAAGGCCGTGACAGGCCAGTTCGCAAGCTGGACGCGGGCGGTGCCCTCACGAGAGATATCCATCGTCACTGGAATCGGGAGCTGAGTAGTGAGGATCTGCCCCGTCCACTTCCCAGCCAGGCTATCTGGCGCGGTTGAGCGCTGTGGTGCCGTGGACCTGCTCTGTTGTGGCTCATGGGGCAAACCGGGCACTATGGCCGACAGGATCTGGCGTTCAAGCCCACTCGCCAGAGGTGAATAGGAATTGGCAACCACCACGATGACAATGCCCTTTGCGGGAACGAGCTCCAGCAGGGCATAGGTGTCGGTTGTGCCGCCTTGGGCAGAGACAATATCGAGTCCGGCGTCCTTTCGAATCCACCAGCCGAATCCGTAGTTGCCTCCTGTGCCTGGTTGCGCGGAGTGCATCTGATCGATGTCCTGGGACTTGAGGGGCGAGGCTGGGTCGAGATTTTGTTTCAGGTTGAACCTGCCGAACAGCAAGAGATCGTGGGCGCTGCAATACAGGCCGGATGCGCCTTCGTGGCCAGAAACTCTAGAGGGACTCCTGGAGTGAGTGTTTTCGTTATAGCTTGCAGCTACTGGTTTCGAATCTGAGGCGCCGAGTGCGACACCGCAATTATGCATGTGCAAAGGTTGAAAGATGGTGCTACGCAAATAGGAATCGAAGCTCCGGGAAGAAGCTTTGGCCACCACCTGACCTAGAATCCCGTAGCCTAGGTTGGAATAATCAAAGACTTTCCCTGGTGGCCAAACCAGGACTCCATATTGCCCAATTTCGTTGTGAATATCGCAGCGAGCGTCGGCGGCGGAGGCGCACCAGCGTGTGAAGGTAGTAAGGCCGCTCGTATGTGTCATCAGGCGGCGAATGGTGGCTTCCTCGACGTTCCACCTCGGGCTGTGGATCTTCTCACGATTGAGGTACTTGTTGACCGGATCGTCGATTTGCAGCTTGCCGAGCTCGGCCAGATGCAATACGGCGGTTGCAGTAAAGGTTTTTGAAATTGAGGCGATAAAGAAAGGCGTGTGCACGGTTGCGGCCACTTGCGATTCTCGATCGGCCCAACCAAAAGTTTCTTCCCACAAGGTTTCGCCGTCTCTGGAGACGGCAACAGCGAGACCCGGGACATTGTCTTTTCCGACCTGCGAGAGCAATCTCAACCGAAGGGCCGAAAAATCGGGACGTGGCGGGCGATCGGCCTGAGTGCAGGCAATCGAAGAGCAGGCTAGAACGAAAAAGAACAGACGAATCTTCATTCTCGATTAGACGGCAGCCATCGCAGGTCGATAGCGTTGGCCTGCCTGGCACCATGGGAGACTGAACCTGTCTTCGGTTCGGTTCCTGCTATCATCGCTGTGGAGAGTTTGAGCAGTATGCAGGATTACGAAGACGACGAAATTCCTATTGTTCACGGTTCAGGAGAGGGACTCATGGAAGAAGGACCAGGCTTGCATGCGGGGGCGCGGCGCAATGAAGACATCGCGCTCGATCTGATGAAGTTTGTGGCCATGACGACCGGCTACGGGCGAACAACGTCGTCCGGCGTGGGATTCCAGGGTACGGGATCAGCGGCCAAGCCGGAGGACTACGCCGCGCACTTGCTCGAGCTTTATGGAAAGTGTCTCAACGCGGTGGCGGGGAAGAAGTAGCTGAGAACATCGCAGCTTGTTTGTCGAGCGGTCCTCGCGATGCTTCATCCGATCGCATAATCAATCTTGATTCCCCGCTGCTGCATTTCCTTGAGGAAAAGGTCGGCGGGGACGTCGCGCTCCTGCAAGACGCCGCCACGTTTCGCAATCGCTCCTGAAACCAGCATCTGCAGCACAATCGACGCGGGGAAAGCGGTGGTGCGCATCATCGCGCTCATATCGGCCTTCGGATCGTAGTGGTCGACCATGGTGAAGGAAGCGATTCGCCCTTGGAGGCGGCCCCCGAGCAGACCGCGAACTCCCGCTTTGTGTACCGATTCGTGAGCTTCCAGGCGCATGATGCAGAACGTCCGGGCCTTTTCCGGCGAACTTGCCCTCGAAGATTTTCGAGAGGACGGCGCGGGGAGCAATCTCCGTCTTGCCCACTTTTATCTTCTCGCCGGAAAACAATCCCAGGTCCTTAAGTTCGCAGAGCAGATCGTAGTGTCCCGGATAGCGCAGAGTTTTTTCGAAGCACTCGCCGACCTTGCCTTCAAAAGTTTCGGGCAGGGTAGACGTTCCACCTGACGTTTGGAAGGCGACGAGTGGCGAAAATCCCGCGAGGTGGAAGTCCTCGGGCTCGGTGAGCGGATCGATGGTCACGAGCTTACCTTTGCGCAGAATGCGCGCGGGCTCGACGTATTCGTTGATCAATCCCTCGACGGAGAAGACGAGCTGATAGTGGAAGGGAGGCGTCGGGGTTTCGGGGAGGCCTCCGACGTAGAGTTTCAGAGCGTCCGCGCGACCGCCGAGCCGCCGCACCAGTTCGCCCCCGAGAATGGAAGCCATGCCGGGCGAGAGGCCGCAATCGGGGGCCAGCGCGACACTGCGCTTCTCGGCTTTCGCTGAGAGAGCCAGTTCCTGGCGCACGACTGTGTTATTTCCGCCCAGGTCGGCGAAGTGGCAGCGCGCTTCGATGGCGGCCCTGGCCAGTCCCAGATTCAGGCGGTAAGGGACTGCGGAGAGCGCGCCGTCGTGTCCGCGCATAAGTTTTGCGGCAGCGCGTTCGTCGCTGGCATCGATCGCGACGGGACGAACCTTCTTTTCACCTGTGATTTTGTTGACGCGGGCAGCCACCTCTCGCGCACGCCTGAGATCATTGTCGGCAAGGGTGATCGAATTTACCTGCGGGGTGCGGGCCATGTCGTAAGCCGCGGCCGAACCCATCATGCCGGAGCCAATCACTAGCAGTTTCATAGAGTCCCTCTGGAAATTCGTTGCGCACAAAAAGTGGTGAGAATTCTTACAAATGGCGGAGGCGCGCTGGTAGAGAATGAGCCCTGATATTTCTTGAAATTGGAAGAAACACGCTGGGCGCTCAGCGCGCGAGGCCGAGCGTCTTAGAGGCCAGAGGGAGCCAGCCGTTCACAGATATAGCGGCGAAGATCGAGTCGAAGAATATGCACAGACTATTCTAGACCCTTGCCGAGGCGTATGAAAGGCGCGCTGAGCGCGGGACTGACTGGCCGCGGGACTAACCGGCAAGGAAACGGCAGGAAGAAAACCGCGGCCCGGCAGGCCGCGGTTTCGAGTCGGAACGTTTTCTGCTAGCGGCGCCCTTTCTTGGCTTTTTTCTTCGCTTTCTTTGCTGGTTTTCTTGCGGCTTTTTTCTTGGCCGCTTTCTTTTTTGCCGGTTTCTTCTTGGGCGCCTTTTTTGCCGCTTTTTTCTTGGCGGGCTTTTTTGCCGCTTTTTTCTTGGGGGCAGGCTTGCTGCCACTGCCTCCGCCGCCGACAGGCGCGGGCCTGGGAGGGGGAGGCGCCGGAGCCGACATCGGTGGCGGCTCATTCATCTCCGGTTCCGGAAGACCAGCTTCTTCTTCCTCTTCCTCCTCTTCGAAATCTTCTTCCAGCGACTCGCTGTAGGCGCCGCTGTCGCCGAATTCTTCTTCGTCATCACGTCCGTAGAGCGTGGGATCGTAAAACGTCATTGCTCCTCCTGATCTTTGTGCGGCCCGGGGCGGGAACTGCACGTCCGGACTGCGGGCACGAGAGAATTTAAAAGACCACCGGAACTTCTGCTGCAACGGCGGGCGATTATAGCACGGCGTTCGGTGCATCCTGCAAGGACTGTGGATACACCCGTACGCTAACCTGTTATCACAGCGGGGCGGGGAAAAGAAAGGGAAAAAGGAAATCGCATGCCTCTCAATTTGAATCTCGCTTCGCTTCCTGACGCGTCATCACGATGTGCTGCGTTCTCAGCCGGTTGAGAGCCTGCCCTGAGCGCAGTCGAAGGGATCTCGCATGAGTCAGCCGTGCGATTCGCACACGTGCACCCCCAACGTAAAAGCTCCACTTCCCACAGAGTGGCGAGAAATAGGGCAGCTAGTGCCCTCTGACCTATCGCACAAACAGCAGACGCTCCCTAAGAAGCGTCCGCTGATGGTTCACCTTTGGCGGAGGATTGCTAAAATTGAACCGCCGGAAGGACGGGCGTTCCCTCGATACTAACGGCCTGCAGAGCCCCAGGGTTGAGACCCAAAGCTCTAAGAATGGTAGGCGCGACCTGGGCAGTGCCCACCGCCGCGCTTACTGTCCGGGGGGCGAAGCTCGGCTTGGATAACAGAAGAACGACATTGGTGTCGTCATGGGAGAATCCACCGTGCTCCTCCTGTTTGGCGGTGCTGCCGGAGTAAGTAACGCCGACATTCGGGGTCACGATGATGTCCGGGGTACGGGGGTCGTTCGTCGGGTTGTTGAAGTTAAGCTCAAGCGACGGCCCATAGTAGATTTGCCCGAGGCCGACACCCGTAGTTGCGGAGGCATTCTGTTCGATGATTGAGACGGCGGCGTCCGTATCGGCCGAGTTGCTCAGCCAGATCAGAGAGACGTCGTCTTCCGTGGGGCCAATGCCGGTGGGGTTGTTGGTCGATTCGGAAAATGGAATGTAGCCGGCGTTGGACAGGAGGGTGACCGGTGAAGTGCCATTGATGGTCTGGCCGACGTAGCGGCTGGGATCGATGGGCGACTGGCCGTGCTTGGCGGTGATCACGATCAGGGTCGAATCGAGAAGTCCCTGCTTGCTCAGTTCGCTGACAAAGGCGGCGATCGAAGCGTCGACGAACTGGAACTCATTGAGCAGCGCCGCGCTGGGAGTCGCCTGAGCATCCAGATATCCGCCAGTTACTCCGTTGCTCTTTTCGATGAGCTTCTGGCCTACGCTCAAGGCCTGGAAGTTCATGCCGAAAATCGTGGGAACCTTGGCCGTTGCCGTACCGAGGTGGTTTTTGCCGTCGATCCAGTTGAGGACCGCGTTGACCTTTAAGGTGTCGTAACACTGAATATTCTGGAAGCTGTTGGTCCAAGCGGTCAGGTCGGAATGGGGATCGCGGATCTTGGCGCAGGAGATGCCGGTCGGAGTGGTTACTCCGGGAAGAGCGACCACATTGGAATTGATTTCCGGCGCGTAGAAGTCATCGAGCGCGCTTGGACCGAGGCCCGAGGCGACCGAAGCATATGCGGGGTGCTTGTCGGACCAGGCGGAGAATCCGCCGGCGGCATGAACCACGCTGAAGATGCTGTTAACGCGGACGAACTGCCACGGCATCACGGGATTGCAGCCATTCGCCGGGTCGCGAACCAGTTTCTTGGGATCGATGGAGGCGATGGTGCCGTCGGTCAGCGTAGCTCCGGGCGCGCCGCCGTTTAACAGGTGCTTGTTGAAATCAATGCCTTCTTCGTACTCGGTGGTGGTCCCCTTGGGTGCGGTGTTGGGTGTGCAGGGGCCAGCGCCAAGTCCGTTGCCGGTGGTTACTGCCGGGGCATCGTAATTCCTCGAATAGGCGACGTCATAGTAGACGCCGGTCACGGCCGGGCTTCCGCCGGTGACAATGGCGGTCAGGCCGGGAAAGGAGTCCGAGGGTTTTGAGGTGCTGGCGGCGACATAGTTGACTCCGGTAGCACCCAGGCCAGCAATCGCCGGGCAGTAGGGTTGGCCTCCATTAGCGGTGACGATGCCGTTGGCGCAATTCAGAAAATCAACGGCATGCATGCCGTCGACGCTGATGAGCAGAACGCGCTGGATGGAACTACTGCTGCTGCCTTCTTTGGCATCCTTTGCAAAGCCGAACGAGGCCGCCAGTAAGAGAGCAAGCAGAGGAGCGCCGACACGAAGTCTGCGGGAGAGATTCATGGATTTCCTCCTGAGGGATGTAATTCTGAAACTATCGAGGCATAGCAGAGCGGAGTGAACCCAGTGTGACGGCTGTGTTACGTGGCAGTGAAAAGAGTGTAAAGATTCACAGCTTTGAGGCGAAAAAAGCCGCGCCCTGCTGGAAGCCAAAAGCGCGGCGCTCGGGTTTTAAGACTACTTCAGTTTAACTACTTCAGGGTCTTCACATAGCCGGCCACGGACTGCGCATCAGCCGCGGAAAGTCCGGACATGGCTTTCTTGTGCGGTGCCTTCTTGGCATCGTTGCCCTTGGTGAGCAGTCCGGCGATGTCGTCGGCGGACAGGCTGGTGCCTTTCAATGCAGGACCAACCTTGCCTTGGCCGTCGGCGCCGTGACAACCCGCGCATTTTGCCTTGTAGGTGGCTGCTCCGTCATCGGCGAAAGCGGCCTGGGGTAGAACGACGCAGATGGACAATGCAATTACCAAGAACACAATCAACGACTTGCTAAGTCCCATGAGTCCTCCTCCACATCTAGATTTACCGATGATCTTAAAATCAGGGGAATTGTACGCCGAGGAGGGGTTGAAGTGTAAGAGCGCAGCTGCGGGGATGCGAAATTTACAGCTGGAGTTTCGGACCGGGAAGTTCTGAAGCAAACGTCTCTTGTCGGTGCCAACGTGAGACTGCAGAACTGAGACCAAAGACCAAGAGCTCTTTCAGCGCTGCACGATCAAAATCATTCCAGGCCGAAGGACTGCGACGTTCTGATTGTCGCGCTTGAGGGCGGCGACTGTGGTCTTGTAGGTGTTCGCGATCGAATAGAGAGTCTCGCCATACTTGACCTTGTGGCGGACCACGGCGGCGTCGGCTTCAGTGCTGCTGCCACTTCGAGCAGCCGTTCCATCGCTCCGCTTGTTGCTCGCTGTCTGAGCCGCTTTCTTGCCATTCTTCGCTGAATGCGTGGATGCTACCTCGGCGTCGTGCACGCTGGGCGTTACCGGCAGGTGCAGCGCCAGCACCTTGCGCCCGCGAAGGCTGTCGCCGCGGATTCCGTTCCAGCGTCGCACCATCTGCGGCGGCACTCCGAAGTTCTCCGCTACTGTCTCGACCGTGTCGCCGCTGTGAACTCTATAGCGAGTGATGCGGCGGGCGTAGCTTCCTGTATCGCTGACATGCTTGCTGGGAGCGAAGGGAATGATCACCTGCGCGTCGGCTTCGAGTTCGGTGCCCTCGAGATGATTGGCTTGCGCGATGGACTTGACCGGGATGTGATAGGCGCGAGACAGCGAAGCCAGCGTGTCGCCAGAGTGTACGGTGTGATAGCGCCACCACAGCCGCATGTCAGTGGGAATGGCGGCGATTGCAGTCTGATACTGCTCGCGGGTCCCCGCGGGCAGATGAAGTTCGAATGTCCCCTGGCGCGGTGTAGTCAAGCGCAACAGGCTCGGATTCAGCTCCTGCAGTTCAGTTTGCGTGGAGCCGACGCATTGTGCCACCAGGCGCAGGTCGACCGGGTAGTTGATGGTGACCGTGTCGTATTTCGCCGGAAAGTCCATCGAGACGTCATCAAAACCATATTGCGACAAGTTCTTGGTCACGATGGTCACGGCCAAAATGATGGGCACGTAGTTGCGCGTCTCTTTGGGCAGGACGTTGCGCCGGTAGAGCTCCCAGAAATCGGCGTAGCCGGTGCGTTTAACTGCGGCCTGCACTGTGCCGGGGCCGGAGTTGTAGGCGGCCATGGCCAGGTACCAGTCGCCGAACTGGTTGTAGAGATCCTTCAAATGGCGGGCGGCGGCGCGTGTGGATTTCTCCGGATCCTGGCGATCGTCCACCCACATGTTGCGCGACAGGCCATATCCGCGAGCCCGGCTCCCCATGAACTGCCATATGCCGCGGGCGCCCGCGCGAGACACCGCGAGCGGATGGAATCCAGACTCGGCCTGCGCCAGGTAGATCAAATCCTGCGGCACACCTTCCTGCTTCAGGATGGAAACCATCATGTCGTGATAACGACCGGAGCGGGCGAAGGCGCGTTCGAAGTTTCCGCGGCCGCGATTGGAGAAGTAGCTGATGTAGCCCGCGACCTGGTCGGTCATCATCAGCGGGAGATCAGAATGCGTCGACTTAATCTCAGCCTGCGCCTTGGCCTTCACGTTGGCATCGGCAGATGGCGTAAGTTCGTTGGTTTCGTCGATCGGTGCGGGCTCGGATTTCTGCTGGGCTTCGTTGTCGGGGTTCGGGCCGTCCAGATTGAGCCGGTTCACGCCTTCCACGATGCGGTCGAACTCCGCGTGCAGGCGCTCATCGGAGCGAATATCAAGATTGCTTCCGAGCAGGGCGTTGATGGCATTGTCGAAATGCTCTTTGGCGGCGTCGCTTTTGCCTGCCTGGTAGTTGAGCAAACCCTCCTGGTATTCCTTTTCGACATGGCCAACCAAGTCGGCCACGGGATCGGAGGGCGCGGGTTGCGCGGCGGGAGCAGCGGCTTCGGACGGCCGTTGAACGTCTCGTAACGCAGATGGAGCGGGAGCAGGAGTTGCGACCGGTGCCGGTGCGGGAGTGGATTTGGGCGCCTGCGGCGAGGCCTTGGCCTGCGGCGGGGCCGTGGCTTGCAGCGACGGAGCCGTCGCGGGCGGCAACATTGAAACCGGCTTCTGCGCTGTCTGGCACGAACCCGCAGCCAAAACCAGGATAGCTAGAGCTCCGGTTCGCACATGGAGGTTTGCAAATCGCATATTTTTCTATGAGATAGCTTCACTTCCCTGTATGAAAAGTCCGGTGCATTCTACCAAAAAATCGTACCTGCTGGTCCAGCTTCGGTCAACGCCGAAAAGGTACCAGTGGCGGTTACTTTCGGCACCAGCCCCAAAGATTACTTCCACCCGCGCCTCAGGCCGCAGATCCAATCATGCCTGTCGCTCACAGGTTGGATGCCTCCTGCCGCAGCCGCGGTTGGCGCCCTATCTGGCGGACGGTGTAGTCGAGTACAAGCCGACGATGCTTGCGCTGGCTAAGACATGGCCGTGCCGTCCCGCCTCAATCAGCGCCCGAAACAGCGTTTCGGCGTTTGCAGGGAAATTCGCCGACAAGGGCAACTGGAGCGCGATATCGAGGGCGTAAACCGTAAAAACATACTGGTGAACAAAAGGCTCGACGTTGGCTGGCGGGCATGGACCGTCATATTCGGCGCCAATGAAAAAGTCATTGACGATCTGCGTGCCGTGGGTGCTTCCGGCAACCCCGGCGTTCTCAGGAAGTCCGGTGGCGTCGGGAGAAATGTTGTACATCCCCCAGTGCGTGAAAGCCGCCGTTACGTCGTACGTTACCACGGCGAAGCTGCGCGTACCGGGGGGAACGTTCCTCCACGATAGTTCCGGAGATTGATTTCCACCCGTGCTTCCGTCAATCGAGCAGACGTTGGAATTGTTGACGACGATGTTATGGATGGTACTGATCGGGAGTGTGGAATGATTTTTGAACGTCAAGCTGAACACCCCGAATGGGTTGGGGGCATCTTCAGGGTTGCTGACGTCCTTCACTTGTGCTGCGAGTGGCAGAGCAAGCATGCAAAACACAACTGCAAAACAACTGGCGCGAAGTTTCATGGGAGACCTCCTTCATCATGAATTGCGGGTAGACGAAAAGTGCGCTACAGACACATGAAAGGGCCGAAAGCGTTAAGCCTGTCTAACCGGGAGTCCAAGGTGCGCAGGGCCAACGAAGGACTCGGACCGTCCAGCGCGCTTGGCAGTATGGTCCCGTTTCGTCGGCGTGTCAATTCGCAAAACTTTCCACTATAAACGTGCCGGGCGGACACAGTGCTGCGTTTCGCGTTCTTGTAGAGTTGTGTTGCTGTCCGAACGTCTAATACCCGAGTTCGATGGGCCGAAGTCAGACTCGCAAATAGTCCGGGCGCCAGGTTTTGACTGATTTCTTAATGTCTTCGCGGGAAAGTTTTTGAGCCAGCGCTCGGTCCACTATGCCCGGCACCTCCGCATCGCAGGCGAAGCGGATGCCGATGTATTGCGCTTCGGTCAGTTCTGGAATGCGCGAGCGCAGAGGCTCGGATAGAAGCGTTGCCAGGCGCAGGCGCTCCTCCAATCGAATCACGCGATCCTGCACCCGTAGCGCATAAAGCCGGATCTTGAAAATGGCAACCGTGCCCGCGGCAATGAGAACGAAACGCCACGCCGAGTCCAGACTGGGGTGCCAGATGAATAAGACGATGGATGCGATGGTGGAAAGCCCGAAGATTGGAATGAGAAAGAAATGAAACAGCGGATCGAAACGAACGTGGTTGGCGAAAGTCTGGGGCACCTTCTCGGCCATGGCTCGACTCCTCAGCGCGATGAGCGCGAATACTTTCTGGGTTTGCAGGGACGGCCAAGTGTAGCAAACATGCGGCCAGAAATACACGTGCGGTATGACGCGCGACATCAGCTAAAGTTGACCCGCGAGAGAATCCCGCGCCTTGTTGAGTGAATCAAAGGGACCATGAAAGCCATTCAAGTGAAGCAGGTCGGCGGTCCGGAGGCGATGGAACTGGTGGATTTACCGGTTCCGCAGCCGAAGGCGAACGAGGCAGTGGTGAAAGTGGCTGCCGCAGGAGTGAACTTTATCGATGTCTACAACCGCGAGGGCCGGTACAAGGCGCCGCTGCCATTTGTTTTAGGGCAGGAGGGCGCGGGCACGGTCACGGCTGTGGGCGCGGAAGTCAAAACATTCAAGGTCGGCGATCGAGTGGCCTGGACCAGTGTGCTTGGATCGTACGCCGAGTACGCGGCTGTCCCCGCCGACAGGCTGGTTACGGTTCCTCGGGGAGTGAGTGACCAGCAGGCGGCCGCGGCGATGCTGCAGGGAATGACCGCTCACTATCTGTCTCACGATACTTATGCCTTGAAGCGCGGCGAAACAGCGCTGATCCACGCGGCTGCCGGAGGCGTCGGGCTGCTGCTGGTGCAGATGGCGCACAACATCGGGGCACGCGTGATCGGGACGGTATCGACCGAAGAGAAGGCCAAACTGGGGCGCGAAGCCGGGGCGGACGAGGTCATCTTGTACACCCAATCCGACTTCGAGGCGGAGACGAAGCGGCTGACCGGAGGCAAGGGAGTCGACGTGGTCTACGATTCGGTCGGGAAGACGACATTCGACAAGAGTCTGAATATTCTCAGGCCGCGCGGCATGATGGCGCTGTTTGGCGGATCGAGCGGGGCCGTGCCGCCGTTTGATCCGATTGTCTTGACCCAGAAGGGCTCGCTGTTTTTGACCAGGCCTTCGCTGGGGAACTACATCGCGACGAGAGAAGAGTTGGTGGCACGATCGGGAGCGGTGTTCGGCATGATCGCTAAGGGGAAGCTCAAGCTGCGGATTGAACACACTTATCCGCTGGCCGAGGCGCAGCGGGCGCATCGCGATCTGGAAGGGCGGAAGACGACGGGGAAGCTGTTGCTGATTCCGTGAGCCTGTGTGGCGCGGGCACTCTTGCCCGCGGGGTTTTGAAGTTGTTTTCTTGCGTTCCTTGGTAGATGGGCGGAATTTGGTGCGCCTCACGCATTTCGCGGGCAAGAGTGCCCGCACCACACAGTCAGCGTTTGCGCGAGTAGGGGCGAACGTAACGTGGCACTTCGCGAACCGGATCCAGCCGCGGATCGTTAATCGGCGTACCTGCAATGATTTCCAGCGGAACTACTCCAGCCCACGTGGGAAAAGAATAATCTTCTTCGTCATCGATAGGCGGCCCGGTGCGGACCTTCGCCGAGAATTCCTCAATGGGCAAACGCAGCACGGATGTCTGCTTGAGTTCTCGTTCGTTCGGCTGGCGCGCGTCGGCCCAGCGTCCCGGCAGAATGTGCTCGGAGAGCTGATGCAGTGCCGCAATCTTTTCCTGCGGATCTTCCACCAGAGTCGCCTTCCCCAGGATCACCACCGACCGGTAATTCATGGAGTGATTGAAGACCGAGCGGGCCAGCACCAGCCCGTCTAGCAGAGTGACGGTGACGCACACCGGCACGCTTTCTTTTAACTGGCGAAGCATGCGACTGGCGGCCGAGCCATGAATGTAGAGGTGATCGTCTTTTCGGCCATACGAAGTGGGAATTACAAATGGCTGTGTGTTGGCTACGAAGCCGACATGGCAGAGAAATCCTTCGTCGAGGATCCGGTACACGGTTTCGCGATCGTAGACTCCGCGATCAGCCTCGCGGACGACACGAGTCCGCGGCGTGGGCATTTGACTTTCAGGCATGGGAAAACGAACTCCGGCAAGCGCCAAGGATGGGTGAAACAAGAGTGTAGCAGGGCGTCAGTTGGGAGTCAGTGGGTCAAGAAGAAATCCTGAGAGGTCCAGCCGGAGCGATCCGCATCACGCTATATACTCACGCATTTCACCCACTCAACTCAGGTTGCAAAGTCTGTCGTTTCTAGCTACGCTGTGGAGCATTCTCCCGGCGGACCGTTTCGAAGAATACGGCTTGGGCATTCTCTCCTGACAGGTTTGCTCAGCCGACTGGTTGCAGGGCCACTCTGATGGATTCTCTTTCGAAACCTAAACGGATCGGTGCCTATGACGTTGTCAGTGTGATCGGTCGCGGCGGCATGGGAACGGTGTTCAAGGCGACCGATCCACGCATTGGCCGGTCCGTTGCCATCAAAGTCCTGACCGCGGCGGCGGATGATCCCGACCTCCTGCTCAGGTTCTATCGCGAAGCGAAATACACCGGTAATCTGCAGCACCAAAACATCGTGACGGTTTACGAACTTGGTCATCAGGACGGAATCCCCTACCTAGTGATGGAGTATCTGGAGGGCGTGAGCCTGGAGGCGCAGATTGCGTCGGGCCGCCCCATGCCGATTGCCGAGAAGTTGAGAATCATCCTCCAGGTGTGCAGCGGTTTGGCCTATGCCCACAAGCGCGACCTGGTGCACCGCGACATCAAGCCGGCAAACATTGTGCTGGTGGAGAACGGCACGGCCAAGATTGTCGATTTTGGAATTGCCCGGCTGGGCGGAAACCGGCTGACCAAGACCGGGCATATCGTGGGTAGCCTGAACTACATGTCGCCGGAACAGTTAAACGGGAATGTTGAACTCGACCTGCGCACCGACCTCTATTCCACTGGGGTGGTGTTATTCCAGTTGCTCACCGGGGTGCTGCCTTTTGAGGGCGGGAGCACGGCCGCGACTTTGCGGAAGATCGTTCAGGATCCGCCGCCGACGCTGGCGCCGCACCTCAAGGACTGTCTGCCGGAGTTGGAGGCAATCGTACAAAAGGCTCTGGCCAAGAATCGCGAGGACCGTTACCCATCCGCAGAAGACTTTGCCGTCGACATTGCCCGGGTGCAACAGCGATACGAACGGCAAATGCTGACGGAATATCTGAAGCAGGCCGCGGATTCGTTGCAGCGCAGGGATTTCGCCGCGGCCAGGGAGCAGGTGCTTCAGGTACTGCGGGTTGCTCCGCAAAACGTTGAGGGCGGCGATCTGCTTCGGATCATCAAGCAGGGGCAGGATCAACAGCAGCGTGAGCAACAGGTGCTGCAGTTGCAGGTGAAAGCGGAGGAGGCTTTCCGCAAGAATGAATTCAGCACGGCGCTGCAATTCATCGAGCAGGGATTGCAACTCGATTTCGGCCGAACCGTTTTTCTGAGTTTGCGGGACGCGATTTTCGATGCTCAGACCAAAATGGCCAGGTACCGCGAAGCGCTGCAGCGGGCCGACACCGCGTTGCGCTCAGGGGATCTGGAAGCGGCCAGGCAGGCGATTGATGGCGCGATTGACATTTTGCCCGACGAGCCTGAATGCAAGCGTCTGGCGGCGCAAATCGCGGCGAAGATCGAGCAGCGCCTGCGTGATCAGAAAGCCGCACAGGCGCAAAAGCAGTTCGCCGTCGCTGTCAACCTGGTCGAGAAGGCCATGGCCGACGCCCGCATGCTGACGTTTCTGGGGCGGATCCCGGAAGCTCTGCAGGCGCTGGAGAAAGCTACGGGCGAGGCAATGCAACTCCCGCCGCGCTGGGGCGAGCAGTTGGAAGCTTCGAGGAAAGAAGCGCTGGCCAGGCAGGAAGAGTTACAGCAGGAGCAGGCGAGGCAAGAGAAAGCCAAGCACGAGCGAGGGACGGAAGAGTTCGTTCCACCACCCTCCACGAATTGGCGCGATCCGCAGAAGCACACCGGGGAAATGCCTGCTCCATTCCGCGCCACCGAGATGTTGCGGCCAGAAACCGCTCCGGCCGCGCCGGAGGCTCGAATTGGCGATCCAGTGGAGCAGCAGAACCGTCCGCGCATCTTGGAGGCGGATCTCCACGAGAACCGGACGGCGCCATTGATGCGCCCCCAGCCATCCTTTCAGGAGGAAAGGCCTGCAATCGCGCCGGAGTTGCTTGAGTTTCTTGAGCCGGAGAAGGCGAAGTGGTCATCGCGTCCGATAATTTGGCTGGGTGTTGCGGTTGCGATACTGGTTGGCGTCGTGTTGTGGCTGTTCCTCCGGCCTAGACCGGAGAGCCATGCTACCGTGAAGCCTGCCGGCACCGCAGTCACGAACTTCACCTATGCCGAGATCAACGCCGAGCCGTGGGCCACGCTTACCGACCTGACTCCCGCCAACGGGGAGGCGCAAAGCGTCGTCGGTTCAGTAACTCCGCTTCGCGTCAAGCTTCCCGCCGGACAATACATCCTCACCCTGGAAGGGCCGAATCACGAACAGAAGCAAGTAGAGATGACGGTTCCGCAGCAGGGTGGCACGAAATGCTTTGTCGTATTCCGCAAGCCAGATGTGGACCGGATTCTGAGTCAGAAGTAGGGTGGAAGGTATCTCATACATCGTAAGTGGTGAAATGGCTGATTACATAAATCGCCCGAGTGGGCGTGGAAACTTTGGAAGGTACGCGACCATCGCGACCCGCCCCCCTTAGTTTCTGCTCGTTTCTAGCTTCTCCCGTCTCCGCTTTCACCGATTTGTCGATCAGCAGACCTCTCCCCGGACGCGACAAGGGGGATTATCGCGTCCGGAGGGGGGCGTAACGGCGTCAGGGGATGGTAATCGTGGTCGCATCTCCCCATATTTGGCCGGGCGATTGGAAATCCTTGTTGCAGTAGCCCCCTCCTCCGATCAGCCCGCAGCCACAACCATCTATCGCGCCGAATTCGAGCTCGTAGGTACCTGCGGCGATCGGGCCAATGACGACCGCGAAGGAACCATTGCCATAAACGTCGGTCATCACAACGCCCAATGGTACTTCAGTGTAAGTTTTGGTCACACCCTGACGTGTTAGCTCGGGGCAGACACCGCCGGTCGCCTGCGACGGAAACTGGCCGAAGGTCGGAGGAAACGTGGTGCAGAAGATGGTGGCCGAGACCTGATAAAGCTTCTCGGGCGTCGCGCCCACCAACTTAAAGGTCACCGACAATGTGCTCTTCGCCGGATTCACCGACCAACTGACCCAGCTTTTCTTGTAGTTCAGCGGTTCATTGAAATTGTCCCAGCCTGCGGTCCACTTCTGCATCGTTGCTGTCGCAAAAGCTGCGCTGGCGGACAGGGACAATGCCGCCACGACCAAGAATATTCTTTTCATGACTATCCTCCTCTTTTTAGAAGCCCCAGTAAATACTTTGCGTGGGGGAGCTTGTCTGTACCCGTCTTACAATCACTTCCTCGCCAAGTTCATTTCTTTCCGTGCAAGGACTTCAATCCAAGGGGTCGGCCCGTTCGCCTCAGGGGGTGCTGCGTCTCAACTGGCGGGAACTGCTCTTCGGGGAGGCGAAGCCAATCAAGCTGACCACAATTTGTGCCTAATGTCAGTGAGGTTGGTCACATACTGATGTTGCGGTGATTGGCAGGCCGCCACAACTGTTGCAAAATCGCCATCTCTAACAATGTCGGCCATGTCAAGCACTATGCGCGCACACGACTGCATGCACTCGTAAAAGAGCGCCATTTCGCTCTCGTAGATGGTTTGCGCGTTTCCAACCTGGGCTCGCTTTGAATCGTTAGGGTCAGGAACTCAGTCCGACCCAACCATCTCTTCGATCACTCACCGCGATCAAGATTCCTTTTATTCGAACTCCCTCGCGAACAGGGAGCGGGATGCCCAATCATTACGTCGGTGATTTACTTTCCACCATCGGGATTTCCGGGCTCTCCCGCGTGCGAACCGAGCTTTTGCATCTGGCCGTAGTCCAAGCCCTGGCGCCACATCCAGTACAGATGCACTGCCAGCTTGCGCGCCATCGCTACTTTCGCGATCTTGCGTCCACGCCGCATGGCGAGGTGGAAGAACTTACTGCGCCACTCCGCTTGGCTGCGCACCGTGACCTGCGCCGCTTCCACTAACAGAAAGCGAAGCAGCACGTTGCCTTGCTTGCTGATGTGACCCAGTCTCCGCCGGTCCCCGCTGGATTTCTCCTCGGGAACCAGTCCCACATAACTGGAAACCTGCTTTCCGCAGTGGAAGCGTTCGGGAGTTCCGATCACCAACTCGTAGGCCAGTGCCGTCAGCGGACCAACTCCGGGATGCGTCATCAGCCGCCGCGTCACCGGACGCTTCTCCACTTCCGCTTCTAACGCATGAGTGAGTTCCTGGATCTTCGGCGTCAGTTGATCGAGTAAGTCGAGCAGATCCTGCCGCCGTCGGCTGGCCCAAGGCGCCAGGACGATCGATTCCAGTTCCTTGCGACCTGCCGGCCGCCACAACGCCTTCTTGCGCCGCAGGCCTTCGTTCAGTGGGACGACATGCAGTTGATTCATTACCCGCGTGCGCATCTGCACCAGTCGATGCCGATGCCACAACAGTTGCCGCAGATCGCGATTCTCTGCGTCGGGTACCCAGATCCGCGGAAAGCGGTCTTCCATCATCAGTCGCAGCAACAGCTGTGCGTCTTGCCGATCGGTCTTCTGCTTGCGCACCCGTTTGGTGCGGATCTCGGCTGCGTCCCCGATCCACAACTCAAACCCCAGTTCGTGGAGCAAACGCTCGAACCAGCGCGAGTGCCCGCTGGACTCCATCCCCACGCGTACTGGCACGTTTTGTTCTTTGAGCTTGCCGTAGAACTGTTCCGCTTCCTCGCGATGAACCAGGCGCCGCTCGCCAAGTTCACCGGTTTCAGTATCTACAAAAGCAATTTGTTGGAAGCCCGGATGATAGTCGCAACCTATAATCAGCATGTTCGGCTCCTTTCCTCCGAGCCCTTTGGTTGGTTTGCGCCTCCAAAGTCTACTCGGGCCTGGGAGCCGACATTGTTTATGGAATCCTTACCCTCACAACGGGTAGTTGATGCTAATCGCGAGAATCCAGTAGCAGGTGACGCGTTGGTGGGGCTCATAGACCCAAGGCTTTCACTTGCTCCTCAGTATCGTAGCCGAGCCAGTGTGCAACCTCATGCCAAACCACCCGTTTCACATCGGCCCGCAAATCTCCTTTCGAACACCGCAGAATGGGGCCACGGAAAACAAATATCAGGTCGGGGGCATACTGCAGCTGGTTGTGCGACCGCTTCGTCCTGAGTGTGCCGCTGTACAATCCCAATAACTCGGTTCCGCGGCGCCATTTCTTTCTTTTCGTTATGTCCTGCAATACGTCCGCAGGAGGCTCGTCAACCACTTGAATGCCGGGGAAATCTGGCAGGTCCCTGATCTTCTGCGGCAGGGTACTGTAGGCCCACTCCACAATCTCCTCAAAGCTTTCGGGATTTGTGGTGTCGGCCATGAGGCCAACTTTACCACTGGGCAAACCGCGGTTGGAGGCGACGTGTGTACTCGTGACCAGATCGATTGTGACGGTCAGGCTTCTATACAACACCCTGAAATTATTTCGGCAGGTTGAATTTGATCGTGATGTCGATTGGCATTTCCACAGCGGCCCCATTCAGCCTGGAGGGCTCGTATCGCCATTGCTGCACAGCCTTGAGGGCAGCTTCGACGAGCGCTGGATTGCCGCCGCCCACCGGTTTCAGTTCCTGTATCGAGCCATCCTTGCCGATCAGCGCATGCACCACGACTTCCCCTTCTACATGCATCTGAATGGCGTTGACCGGATACTTCGGCTGCACGCTGTAAATCAGCCGGCCTTTCACCACACCCGTGGAAACAATCGGCTCAGCGAGCCTGACCGCCGGAGATGAAAACGCGGTTGCAAGCACGGCCGGCACAGTTGGCGATGGTGCAGGCGCAACCTCGGCTAGTTCAGGAGCGGCAACGTTCTCGCTCGCACGTTGTACCTGTGAATTGGCAGGCGACGGTCCCGCGTATGCTGGGCTGCTTTGCGCCTCACTTCTCACCTGGTCTGCAACCGGCGCCTGGGTCAAAGTCGAATCAGTATTGTCATAGGCTATAAGTGCCGCGTTATTCGCCGGCCCCTTTCGTGTGCCGGAGGCAGAGTTTCGCTGCTGTTTCGCCGAGTCGAGATCCGGCGCCGGTGTACTCGTCAGTGTTTCGCGTGCATCTAATGGTGGGGAAGATGGAACTGCCGCAGATGTAGGGCGTGGATTCGTTGACTGCGTTGTGCGGCGTCCCAGCCGGAACCACAATGACAAGCACAACACTACAGCCAAGCCCACCGCAATGCCGCGATGAATCCTGGTCCTCCGATCGCTTCCCGCCAGAAGCTGCGCGAAATGTTGAACGCCTGCGATCTCACCCGACGCCGGTTCTATCGCCCGAATACTGGGTCCTGCTGCGGTCTTCAGAGGCGGGGAGGCCTTAGCGGTCGGAGGTTCGCCCCGGACAGCATCCGTAACCCTCCGTGCCCCGTCTTGCATGGCTTTAACATCGCGGCTACTAAACGCGCCGGCCTGGGGGGAGAAGATTTCGAACACACCGACCATTCTGTCGGCGACAAACAAGGGCATGACAATAATCGAGCGAACGCCGAGAGCACGCGATGCCTCGGCATCCACGCGCTCGTCGTATTCGGTGTCGCTGCACCATTGCATTTTTCTCTCGCGAACACATGTACCCGACAGGCCGGATTGAGCATTCACCTTGACGCCTAAATCCGGCGCAGTGGCGCCCGCGGCAGCGCGACAGACCAGCGCTCCTTCCCATTCGATAGCAATCGCCACCCCGGTCGCACCCGTGACCTGGAGCGTGTGTTCAGCAATGTCGTGGAGGATGAGATCGAGAGCTAAATTTCCGGAATCAATTCCCTGCGCAGCCATGTTCGAGGACGGCTCATCAAAACCCAAAGCACTTTGTCCCGGTCTTGTCGCGAGTTTCACTCCAAAAGTGGGGGTTGTCAACATCAAAGAATTCGAGCTCTCATGACGAAAAGTCACTCGCGTGCGGGGAGCCACTGCAACGTCGTTTTTGGAATAGCCGCCGCATTGATTTTGTTTGGATGCGAGGAGTCGACTAGCCGCCCCGCTTCCCGCCCGCGACGTCCCGGCTGGATTCAGCCGCGAGTGGAGCTACCTTTTCCCGATTCAGATTTTCCAAAGTCCTGAACGCGAACCAGCGCCCGAGAAAAGCACTCCGTCCCTTCCGGTGGCCTTTGAACCGGGGCCGTGGTCCAATGTTTTCTCTGCTGTGCGCGCGGTTTTTTTGGTCGGTTCGTCGGAAGTCAGTTCATCGGACAGTAGGGAGGAGACGATCCGCAGGCTCTCGATTTCGTTGCGGACACGGGCAATGTCTGCTTCTTTCTGCCGCAAAACTTCGTAAGCGTCCTTCATTCGGTACTCCTTGGGGAGGGTGTCTCCATCACGAGCCTTGCGGTTCCTGAGGGTTAACGTTGATTCACCTGCTTCTTGCTCAGGTGAGAATAGGACCCCTGCGCCAGAAACTCAACGGGCAGGAAGTACACCTAAAGATCTACTCGCCGACCCCGCTTCTTCCGCATCCACACGCCCCACGTAACCGGCCCGGCTTCCTCATTAGTTATCGGACGGCCCACCAGCTTGAGGGCCAGCTTGATTTGACCGTGATGGTAGCCCTCATGCCAGATCATGTGCTGAAGCAGGAGGATCGGGTGGTCGTAATGAAGGTTCATTTCCCCGCCAGTCTCCACTCGGCTCTTTACCGCGTCCCGCACTGCGCGGGCGCTCTCGTTGAGCATCCGTGCGATGCGACCAGGATCACGCTCGGTCGCCCACTCTTCCTTGGGCAGTTCCTTGGCGAATTCGGGGGCATCCTCGAAAACGAACACAAGTCTTACGTAGTGAACGTGCGCGAATAACTGCGCAACAGACGGGCTACCCTCCATCGCCCTGACCTCTAACCCGCCATCGGGAAGGGCGGCGCGGAGCAGGTTAAGAAGAATCGTGTTATTGCGATCCCAAGAATCGAGCAAAGCTTCAAGAAGAGGTTGGTCTGGTGAATCTGACATAGCCACGCCACGTTTTTACGCGAGCCAGAGTTATCGTTTCACGATGAAGCACGATCAGCGTATCTCGGCGAAAACTGCAACGTCGAACTTGGAATAGTACTTCTTTACGTCGCCGGCCCCGTATTTGGCGCGGAATTTCTCGACCACAGACGCCACCTGCTTCGCCCCAGTAATAGGAACGGCCTCCAATTCAGTCTCGTCTCCGCGCGCATCGATTCGAAACGTCGGATTGTTAAGCGCGTTCTTGTACCACTGCGTATCCGATCCCCCTACTGGCAGCAGGTAAAGCTTGTCCCCGTCCAATACGAACCAGACCGGGATTGAGATAGCGCGCCCGGACTTCCTGCCGGTCACCGTGATCGTAATTTCGCGATACCGGGAAAGCCGGTCTTTTAGACTGTCGTTAGCTGCCGTCTTTTTGTTCATCTCAATGTCCTCTACTTTGCCTGCCAGCTCTTCTGATGTCCATACCTTGTATTCCTTCACTTCATGGCCTTCTATTCACTCAGCTTTTGAGAGAAGCCATGTCGATGGAGAAACGGTACTTCACGTCGGACTTGAGCAATCTCTCGTAGGCTTCGTTGACCTTTTGGATCGGGATGACTTCGACATCGGCGGTGATGTTGTGCTTCCCGCAGAAATCGAGCATCTCCTGAGTTTCGGCGATGCCGCCGATATTCGAGCCTGAAAAACTGCGACGGCGCATGATCAGGCTGAAGGCAGTGACAGCGAGAGGCTTCGCCGGCGCGCCGACAATCGTGAGGTTGCCGTCGCGGCGGAGCAGGTTGATGTAGGCGTTGATGTCGTGATCGGCGGAGACGGCGTCGAGGATGAAATCAAAGCTCTCGACGTGCTTTTGCATCTCATCGGCATTGCGTGAGATGACGACCTGGTCCGCGCCGAGGCGGAGGGCGCCGTCCTTTTTCTGCGGGGAAGTCGTGAAGACTACAACGTGGGCTCCGAACGCATGGGCAAGTTTCACCGCCATGTGGCCCAGTCCGCCGAGACCCACCACGCCAACTTTCTTGCCCTTCGTGACACCCCAGCGGCGCATGGGCGAGTAGGTTGTGATTCCGGCGCAGAGCAGAGGCGCGGCTCCGGCGAGCTTGAGGTTGGAGGGAACGCGCAGCACGAAATGCTGGTCGACGACGATGCCCTCGGAGTAGCCGCCATACGTAACGCCTCCAAGGTGCTTGTCCGGAGAATTAAAGGTGAGTGTCATATTCGGGCAGAAATTCTCCAAGCCAGCGCGGCACTCGGGGCACGTGCGGTCCGAGTCGACCATGCAGCCAACGGCGGCGAGGTCGCCGGGCTTGAACCTGGTAACAGCTGAGCCGACCTTGGTCACGCGGCCGACGATTTCATGGCCCGGAACAATCGGGTACACAGTGGGCATGAATTCGCTCCACTCATTGCGCACCGAGTGAAGATCGGAGTGACAGATACCGCAGAACAGAATTTCGATCTGCACGTCGTGTTCGGTTGGGTCGCGTCTCGGGATCTTGGTGGAAGCCAGCGGCGATGTCGCGCCGGCAGCGGAATATGCTTTTGCTTTGTACATGGACTTACCTTTCATAACCCCGTCATTCGCTCAAGTTTTTCCGGATAGCGAGCACCTTCCACCGTGATTTTCGACGCGGCGGCATCGATGTCTCGCAGGTCTTCGGGCGTGAGTTGGATTGACACCGCTGCGATGTTCTCTTCCAAACGGTTTAGTTTTGTTGTGCCGGGAATTGGAACGATCCAGGGCTTTTGCGCGAGCAGCCAGGCAAGTGCGATTTGAGCAGGGGTCGCCTTCTTGCGCTTCGCAATCCTGCCGAGCAGGTCGATCAGTGCCTGGTTCGTCTTGAGAGCCTCCGGCTTAAAGCGAGGCAACGTGCTGCGGAAATCGGAGCTGTCGAATTTTGCGGTGGCGTCGATCTTGCCCGTCAGGAAGCCCTTCCCAAGCGGGCTATACGGCACAAGGCCGATGCCGAGCTCCTCAAGGGTCGGGATCACCTCGGCTTCAGGTTTGCGCCACCACAGCGAATACTCGCTCTGTAGCGCGGTGAGCGGCTGGACCGCGTGGGCACGCCGGATCGTCTGCACGCCCGCTTCGGACAGGCCAAAGTGCTTGACCTTGCCCTGCTGGATCAGTTCCTTCACCGTGCCTGCCACCTCTTCGATGGGCACGTTCGGGTCAACACGGTGCTGATACAACAGATCGATGACATCCACCTTCAACCGCTTGAGCGACCCTTCGACGGCCTGCTTTATATGGGCGGGCCGACTATTCACACCTGCCGTTCCCGGCCGATTATCGCTGCCACTCAGATCGAACCCGAACTTGGTGGCGATCACCACTTTGCCACGGAAAGGCGCAAGCGCCTCGCCCACGAGTTCTTCGTTGGTGAACGGGCCGTACACCTCCGCCGTGTCAAAGAACGTGATGCCGCGGTCCACTGCGGCATGGAGAAGGTCGGTCATCTCCTTCTTGTCTTTGGGCGGGCCGTAGGAAAAACTCATTCCCATGCAGCCGAGCCCGATAGCGGACACTTCTAAGTTTCTCTTTCCAAGTTTGCGCTTCTGCATTATTTCTCCTGTGCTGCGAAATTTCGTCTGCCTCAAGGGCGCCGCAAGCCTAAGGATAGTTTGCTGAACCCCAAGGCCTCTTGCCTATGGCGATGAAGTTCTTGCCAGACTCTCCGAGGTTCATCGAGTCAAGTCAGCTTGTTCTGATGCCGCGTGGCCTGAGAGGGCGCACAGCGGAAGTAGATTTTTTGGAATGAATCTTGCCTGGGATGGCGACAGCAGCAGGGCGGTCCAGAATGTTTGTCGTTGCGAAAGCCAGAGGTATCGGTTTTATCGGGGGCCTCATGACCTCACTGAGGCGAGAACGCTCTATTGCGTAGGGGCACGAACAACCAGGAATGCTGCCTTGCGGAGAGTCCGCCGGTGCGCGAGGAACGACGCTATCCGGGCGGAGTAAGTCCGCGCTGGTACGTTTCGCGTTGCTCGCAAATAATGCGACTTGAAAGATTGTTTGGCGCGATGAACAAGGACCCTGAGGTATTCCCGGTTTACACCAAAATCGCGGCACACCTCATCTTTATTGCGCTCCTCAAGGAACAGAGCCTTCAACAGGCAGCGATCTTTTTCCGAGAGTTCGTCGAGAATCTGCCGAATCCTGCATTGCATCTGGCGCAGGGCGATGGCGTCGGAGACGCCAACGGTTTGGTTGGGGATGGCACCGACGACTCCGTCAGCAGCCGAAATCTCCCCGCTCTGCAATCGATGATGCTCGTGTAATACGTTGTTGCAAACAGAATTGACGAAGGCTCCGAGCCGTTCCGGCTGATGGATACGTCGTTCGGCGAGAAGCCGCAGGACACGCGTGAAAGTCTCTTGCCGAACGTCTTCGATTGCCGCAATCGAGCGCAAACGCTTGCCCACCTTCAGCCGAATCAGTTCGCCAAAGTAAGCCACGAAGTGCTGTTGGGTGCTGAAATCGCCGGAACGAAGCCGATCCAGGTAGGAACTGTCGAAATCCTGAAACTGCATGGGCATTTCTCCTCCCCATTGGCTGGGTGAACTGCCTTTTCCCCTAAGAACGCGGCCGGTCTCCCCTGGGACGCGGCTCCGAGATTCGTCGCATTCGAGTGGAGACGCTTGCGATCATCCGCCGGAAAAAACAAAACGTCCATGGACCCAGTCTGAAGCGGTATGAATTGATCTGAAGAAATCGCCTTTGCTCGAAATGCGCTTGGCAAGCGTCCTCGCCAGTTGGCGAAAATCGCCGTATATTCTTTGATCCGCATTTCTGAAAGGGTTCTGTTGACGAAGTGTCTAGAAGGTCAGATCTTTATAGGCCTGCAATATCTTGGGAGAGACGTCCTGCCCATCCGCTTTGAATCCGGCTTGTTTGGCAATCTTTAAATCGTTCATCGCATCCTGGCGCAAGGTGGCATCTTCGCTTCCCGTGAGGAAGAATCGCGCCAACTTACTGGCGCCCAGGTAGAAGTGAGCCAGCGGCTGCTTCTCCGTGCTCCCGCGGGCGTAGGCGTCAAGATGTTGCGAAGCGGAGGTATAGTCGCCGGAATAAAACTGGTCCAGGCCTTCCGCCAATTCCATGAGCAGGGCCCTTGCCCGCGGGTCGCCGGGACCGTCGGGCTTAATGTTGGCCGCATTCGAAAAGGCGGTGCGCGCTTCCTCGTACTGGCCGGCTTTGCTGAGCTTATCGCCTTGGGTCATCGAATCCTGATAGCGGGAGATCTTATCCAAATACTCGTCGGCGGCCGACTTGAGGTCCGCCGGCGCTTGCTCGAAAAGCAAGCGTGCCCGCCCGAAGTCGCTCTTCTCATATGCAGCTTGCGCTTGGTCGAGGGTGCTCGCGCGCGCAGCGGTCCGCGGTTGAAGCGGAGGCGCAGGTCCGCCGGTGTCCATCTTGGCGAGTTCGGTCATCTGCTGGCACAGGTGAACCGCCTCATCCCCACCGCAGGAATAGCCGGGATCGTCATTAGCCAGAGGACAGCTATAGCGTGCGGCCTCTTTGTAATGGTGTTCCTCCTTTGCGCCCAGGGTTTTCTGGCAAAAGTCACGATCCATCGCCTTGCTGCTGGCGGCGCGTTTCTGGTCCATCTGAGTCTTGAGGGCCTTGGCTTTCGCCATCTCCTCGACGGGATGCCACGGACCGTCGGCCTTGATCTTCAGAGCTTCTTCGTATTCCTGAATCGCATACTCGAGGCTGGTCGCGTCCAACTCGTCCAGGCTACGATTCATGATGCCCTTCGCCGTCCCAATGGCATCCTTGTAGGCCTTGATCCTGGCGATGTATTGCTGCGCCTCCTGGGCGTGGGCGCCTTGCACTTTCTCAAAGTTCGAAGCAGCGTCAGAGAACCGGTTCTGGTTGTAATCCTGAACCGCCTGGGCGAAGAGCTCATCGCCGTCTGCCTGAGGCGAGGGATGCGCGTAGACGGGACAAGATGCCGCCAGAGCGGTCAGGAGCCAGAGAAAGGAGGGAATCCGCTGGAGAGTATTTCGTAGGTGAGACTGCACTGCACGCTCCGCTTTGAGGTTACCGTTGCATATCGGGAACGATGTGGGCCCGACGGTTCATTCGCCAGCAGTCGTCGCTTGATTCCTGACAGAATGGCTGCTCTTTTCCATAGGAGATAGTTCTCATGCGACGGGAGTTGACCCCGGCCTTCTCCAGTGCAGTCTTCACTTCCATGGCGCGCCTGTCGCCGAGTGCCAGGTTGTATTCCGTTGACCCCGTTTCGTCGCAGTGGCCTTCCACCACGATGCGCAATTCAGTATGCTGCTTGAGAAAATCGGCGTCGTTCCTGATGGTCGTGAGTTGATCCGGCCGGATCGAAAAGTCGTTCGTATCGAAAAAGACGTCGAGGCGGTTGACCGCCTCGGCCAGCGCTTCTTCGCTGTTCCCTGTGGGTTGCTCCGCCGCTGCCGCTCCCGTCACAGTGACTCTCGCATCTGATTCCTGCACTCCGCCCGGGCCTTTAGCCATGATGTGGTACGTGGTGGACTCAGTCGGAGTGACAGTCTGCGATCCACTGGCCTGCACGGCGCCCAAAGGATCGATTGCGACAGTGGTGGCGTTCTCGGTCTTCCACGTGAGGGTCACAGGCTGCCCGGCTTGCACGGTTGCGGGGGAGACTTCGATCGTCGCCGTTGGAGCGGGCGGAGGAGGTGGAGGCGGCGTCTGCGCCACCGGCGTCTTGCTGGGACAGCCGGTAAGCATCGTGACCGCGAAGGTGACGAGAAAAAGCAACAGATAACTGACGAGACCGCGAAACGCGCGCCTGGCCGGCCAGATCCATGACAAGCGTTCAAGACACATCATAAGCACAACCCCGGACGGGCAGTAAGTTTACCGCAAGTCGCGGCGGGAGGAAAGGCGGATAGGCGTCACGGAGTGTCCTTATTTGGGACAAGAAAGCATTGACCGCTAAGGACACGAAGGATTCGCGAAGATCGCGAAGAAAAGCGGGATCGAATTCGAACACGACCGCCGATTACTGGCCGTTCACTTCATTCACCAGCCAGTTGCCATGGTTCTTCTTCAGCTGGATATTTACGGGACTCAGTGTCACCGGTTGCACCTTGCCGCCGACCGTGCTGGTCATGGATTGAGTGCAGGATATTTTTGACGTGTCCCCGGAGAAAGCGGGGGCACTGCACTGCTCAAATTTGACCTTCAGTGACTGCGCTCCCTTGAATAGTTCTGTCAACTCATTCTTTCGCTTCTTGTCCTTTTTCAGTCGCGGCCATGCCTTGAACATTTCGTCCATGTTCAGCGTGGCATAGGCTTCTTGCAGCTGATCGAGAGCGGCACGAACAGCCGCTGCCTCGGCGGTTTGCAGCGTTTTCGCCTGCACGACAACCGTCGCCGCGCCGCTTGCAGTTCCCCCCGGGCCTCTAACTTCGATGGTAAACGTTGCGGTTTTCTCTGGCGTAATCGTGAGCGATCCAATTAGAGCCGCGCCCGGATATCCTGGCATCGTGACTTGGGTGGCATTCTGCGACTGCCAGCTCAGAGTTGCGGACTGGCCCGGCTGAATAGTAGATGGGGTCACGGTGATCGTGACGGACGGTGCGGCCACGACGGTAATGGTCGCCTTGCGCGTGTCGGTCAAGCCGCCCGTTCCCTTTGCAGTCAGCGTGTAGCTTGTGGTTTGTGTGGGATTCACTGACATCGACCCGTTAGCCTGGAGATTGGCGGCGACCCCATCGATGCTTATGTCTGTGGCATTTGCGGTTTGCCACGTCAGCTTGGCCGGCTGGCCCGGCTGAATTGTGGCCGGACTGCTCTCGAACGACGCGATGGCTGGACGTGGCAATGCCGTCAATTCAGCGGTGATCGGCTGTCGCTCGCCCGGCTTGACGGACCGAGCGGAGGTCCACGGTTTAAAGCCATTCAAGGTGACCTCGATACGATGCGGGGAATCAGGTGTGACCTTGATGTATGCCCCTCTCTCGCCTTTCAGCTTGCCGGCTACCTTGCCATCAATACGGACCTCCGCGCCCGCGATGCCCCTGATAAGCAGATAGGCATCCGTAGCAGAAGGCGCGGGTGCGCCGACGGGCTCCGGCTTCATGGTGAACGTCAATGAACTCTCTTTGTCGGCAACAATGTCGATTTTCTGCTCGGTTGGGCCAAATCCGGGTTTGTCTAGGAGGATACGGTGGCTTCCCGGCGATACACGTAGCGTGAGGGCTTTGCCCGGACTGGTTCCGCTGAGAGCATCGTCCACGAGCACGTCAAATCCCTCCACGTTGGCGGATACAGAAAGCGTGCCCGCAGCCTGCGTTGCGCCTCCCGGCTGAGCCGTGGTGCTCGCGACCAAGTCGAACGAAACTGGACTGTCCTGATTCTTCGTTATGTCGAAGGGCGTGGATGGAAGCTGGTCATAGCCCTGCTTCTGAACCCGGATCTCGTGATGTCCTGCGTTCAACGATATCTTCAGTTCGTGAGCGTTGTCTGTGGTGCCTTTAGGTTTGCCATCGACAAAAACATTGACTCCTTCCACGTTCGTCCGCACGGACAGAGTTCCGATCGCAGCCGAGCGCTTAAGATAGGTGACAGTAACGACGACGGCGAACAGAAGAGCGCACGCCAGCGCGGCCGCCATGATCTTCTGCTGCTGAGTAAATTGCCGCTGTACGCCAGGTGGCTTCGGAGGCTGCTTCGGGAGTTGCTTTTGCGCGGGCGATTGTATCGGCGCCGGCAACTGCGTTGTCGGAATGCGCGGAGCGGGCGGCATCTTGATTTCGGGCGCGCCGATCTCCGGAGCCTCGGCGCGATCGAACATCATGGTTTTTGCGGGTTCGGGACTTTCCAGTTCCTGGTGCGGCGGCGGGACCACGATCTCCGCCTCGGATGCTTTCGGCTGTTGAGCGGCCGCGCTCAGAACTTCCCGGAACTTGTCGGATCGCCTGAAAGCAGTTGGCTGAGTCTGCAGAAATTCCAGCGCTCTTGCCGCGGAGCCTTCGGCCATGAATTGTTCGCCCTTGGCTACGGCCGCTGCAATCTGACGGTTCAGATCATCGCGTCTGCGTTGTGCTTCCTCGAGCACGACGCGCAATTCGTCATCGGGAGCCTTGGCGAGGATCGATTCGAGTAGTTCGATGGCGCGGTCGTACTCTTGAGCTCGCAAGAATTCCTGGGCGCGACGAACCGAGCCTTCCACTTCCCGCTGCCGGGCGTCTTTTGCCTGCTGCTCGCGGGCGAAGCGTAACAGATTGTCGATCTCGGGCGAAGCGGCAAATTGCAACTGGCCCGCCTCGAGCACGCGGATCGCCTCGGTATAGTCTTTACTCCCGAGAGCATTGTTAGCCTGCCGGATGCAGTTCGATTTGGCTTGCTCATCGCGATCCTGCGCCAGTCGTTCCTGCGCCAGCGACGCCAGAGATTCCAGATGAGGGTTTCCTGGGGTTTTGCGCAGCGCTTCTTCAAGAACTTTGAGAGCACCGTCGGCGTTGCCCGCATTCAGAATTTCGCGTGCAACTGCCATTCTTTCCCGGACAAATGACTTCGTCTGTGCCGCCTGCTTCTGACTTTCCGCCAGATCGCGCAGCTTCATCAGCGAAGGATCATTGGGATACCGGCGCAGCGCTTCACCCGCCAGATTCAGCGCCGACTGGTGGTCGTCGGCGTTGAGCGCCTGTTCGATCTGGCGCGTGACCTGCTCCAGTTCCTTGCGGCGCTGCTCCTGCTCGCGGGCGGTATTGAATTTCTCCAGCAGCGCCCGGAGTTGCGGCGCGTCGGGATCGACTTTTTCCGCTTCCTTCAGAATGTCGAAGGCTGCCGTATACCGGCGATTCGCAATCTCCTTGCGCGCCGCCTCCAGCAGGTTCTCCATGCGCTTCTGCCGCAGCCGCTCTTCCAGATCCTTTTGGATCATGCGGTAGAGCGATTTGACCCGCGTATCGTTGGGCCGGCGCGCCAGGACCTCTTCGATGGCTTGCCTGGCCGTGTCCAGATTGCCCGCGCGATGTGCGTTCTCGGCCCGTTGCAGAACCTGCAGCAGATGTTCCGCTTCGGCCTTGGCCGACTGCACCGATGCCCGAAGTTGCTGTAACCCCGCATTGGTCGAGTCGAGGCTGATCGCCTGTTCGAGGAAACCGAGCGCCGAGTCGAACTCCTCGCGGCGATATGCTTCTTCCGCCTGCTCTTTGAATTGTCGCGAACGTTCGACGCTCTGATCTTTCTCGATCTGCCTGCGCACCGTGCGCAAAAGGCCCATGGCGCGAGTGTGCTGCCGGTCAACCTTCAGAACTTCAAGCAGCTCCTCATGCGCGTGAAAAAGATCGTTTTGTTGCAGCAGAAGCTCCGCTTGCTGCATGTGAACGCTGATGCTTTCCTGCTTCAGACGGTCCTGAAGCTCACTCAGGTCCGTGGCAAAATCGTCCGCCGTGGCGTAGCGGTGGTCGCGGTCCTTGCTGAGCGCCTTCTGTGTTATGGTCTCGAGCTCGGGTGGAAAGGAAGAGAGAAACTTCGCAAACGGCGGGGGCCCCTCATTGAAAATCTTCGCCAGGGTAGCTCCAGTGCTCTCCGCCTCGAAGGGAAGCGCGCCCGTTACAAGCTGGTAGAGAACGACTCCGGTCGAATAGACGTCAGTTCTCTGGTCCACTTGTAGTTTCTCGTTCAACTGCTCCAGGGACATGTAATTCAAGCTGCCCATGAACTGGCCGGTGCGGGTGAAATTCGTGTCCCCGATGCGAGCAATTCCGAAATCCACGATCTTTACGCTGCCGTCCCTTAGCACCATGATGTTGCCCGGCTTGATGTCGCGGTGCACAATTTCCCGTTGGTGGGCGTAGCTGAGGCCGTGGCAAACCTGGACGATAATGTCGAGCTTCTGCAGCATCGTCAGCGACTGATGCGCGCGAATAAGGGAATCCAGACTGGAGCCCTCAAGGAACTCCATCGCCAGGTAAGGGCTGCCCTCATGCTCTCCCAGCTCGTAAACCGTGACTATGTTCGGGTGCTTAAGGTTCGCGGTTGACTTCGCTTCGCGATAAAAGCGCTGCAGCAGGTCGGGATACTCGGCGACGTTGATGGTCATCATCTTGATGGCCACGAGGCGGTCGAGGAACGGGTCCTTCGCCCGGTAGACGATTCCCATGCCGCCTTTGCCGATAATGTCGAGAACTTCGTACTTCCCGATCTTCTTGGGTGTGCCAGCAACCATGATGACAGACTACGTGGGCAGGCGCCTGGAGGTTAGGCTGCCGCCTGATTTTGAATTCACAACGCTCGCGCCGGGGACTTTGCTTTGGTCTGGGAGAACCGGGCCGAAGCTGCGCGCGTCCGCTATTGTCCTACGAACTTGAGCTGGCCGCAACTGGCCCGTTCGTAACCACACACTCGTCACCCCGAGAAACCGGTGCTTTACGACGTGAGGCAACTGCGGTAGGATTTAGCGCCTCACCGGTTTCTCATGAAACTCACCACTCAGGCAGCGGGCAAAACCGATATTGGCCTTGTCCGCAAGAATAACGAAGACAACTTCGGTTATGACGTCCGCCATGGCATCTTCGTAGTCTGCGACGGCATGGGTGGCCAGGCCGCCGGTGAGCTCGCCAGCAAGATTGCCGTCGACACGGTCCTCGCCTACTTCCACCGGCAAGAACGGGGCGGCGACGGCTCCGAAGTGCTGGGTCGCGGCTTCGCCGAGGTCTCCGAGCGGGCCAATGCTTTGGCCAACGCGGTGCAACTTGCTAATAAGGCCATCCGCGACGCCTCCGCGCGTGAGGCCAGCAACGCCGGCATGGGCTGTACTCTTGTCGCTGTTCGCATCGAAGCAAACCTGTTTTCCATTGCTCACGTGGGCGATAGCCGTATCTACCTGGTTCGTTCCGGAGCCATTCAGCAGCTCACCACCGACCATTCTCTCGTGATGGAACAGGTGCGCCGCGGCCTGATCACGCTGGAAGAGGCCGAGCATTTCGAGATGCAGAACGTCATCGTGCGTGCCCTCGGTTCCGAAGACAGCGTGGAGCCGGACCTCGCCGACCTGACTCTGGAGCAGAATGACACATTGTTATTGTGCAGTGATGGCCTGTCGCGTTACGTCAAGGACAGCGATATGCTCGATGTGGTCGTCCGCACCGAGAACCTGGAAGATGCCTGCGCCGGCCTGATCGAAGCGGCGAAGAGTGGCGGCAGCGACGACAACATCACATGCCTGCTGGTGCGGGCCGTCGAACAAAGCTGGGGCGGACGCCTGCTAGGCCGCATCGCGGGACGCAGCGACAACTCACAACAGAGCTCGACCTAAGACCGCTCACAGCGGCTAGCGCGCCACCGTAGCCACACAATTCAATCCAGTAAAGCCCGACCATGGGTTGGGACCGAGGAACTGCAGTTGGTAGGTGTAGGACTGTCTCTGGCCGTTAACGATGACGTCCTGTCCATTCGATTGCTTGTACACGAAATCCAGATCGTACGTGCCCATTCCCTTGCCAGCGGGGTGACCGTCATTGATGAAATGGAAGGCCGCCCACGGCGAGGGTGAGAAGGACGCAACCGGAACATCCTTGGTCGTCACGAGAACTTCTTCCGGAGCTCCGGTCCAGGTAAACGTTTTCTGCTGACCGGGCCCGCTGAGTGTGTCACTGCCGACCTTTAGCGCCAGCTTTTCCAGATTGGTCGAAGCCTGCTTCAGCGAATAGGTGACGCGCGGCGTAGGCGATCCGTTGGGATAGAGAGCGTCGCTCAGGATTGCGGCACGGTTGAAGAACGCGACGAATTCGGCAGAGATCTTCACGCTGCCGGCCGTGTTTGCCTCATAGCGCGAGCCCTGCTTCGTAAGGTATTGAGCCAGCTTCGTGTTGTAAAAAGTCCACAACGCGCCGGTGTTCGGCGCAAAGATCTGGTTCACCTGATCGACAGCAACGTCTTGCCCCGAGTTTGAATTGAACGGGAATTTGCCCGCCACCTGGGCGAACTGTGCGCAGAAATCATGCCCAGCACGGTTCAATGCCTCCTTGGGGCCAGTCTTGATCAGGTCCTGAACGTGATCGAGAGGTTGGGTCAGCAGGTGCTGAGTTACGGTTTCCACGTGAAACTGAGGATCGACGTGAAACTTCTGCGCTAACTGTCCCACTGCTCCGTTCGCCTCTCCAACGGCGGATAGCGTTTGATTGATCAGATTTGGATCCCCTGCTCCGGTCGGGCTATTGGCCAGCAAATTCATTTGCGATTCCACCTTGCTCAGGCCCTGCACATATCCCTGGTTGCTGGGAAGGATGTACTGATCCGGCGGACCCGCTGGAACGACGGATTGCACCGGCTGAAAGCTGTCCGAAATTTGCTGCAATTGTACGTTCGTGTTGTGCGAGACGAACCAGAACAGCTCCAACAATGGCGAACTCGGCCCGGTGAGCCGCTTCAGCTTTCCATCGGCGTCTTTGAAGTTCGCATAGCCGCGCACCGCGGAAGTTTGCAGCACGGCTCGCCATTCTTTGATGAAATCGCCGTAGTACTTGTCGGTGATCTGCCGCTGGATATCGCCCTGGTCCAGTTGTGATGCAACCATCTTTCCCAGCACCCAATCTTCACTCACGATGCGGTTGTGGGCGATTGCGTCCTGCATCAACTTGAAACCCTCTGGAGTGAAAGCTCCCTCCACTTCGTGGGGACTCAGTATGACGTCACTGGCGTCACGGAACTGACGGCTGAAGCTTGCGGTTGCGACCTTGCGGGAAACCTCTGCCTTCTGTGGCAAGTAGTAGCGGTCAATGCCGCTGAAATTGCTGAGATAAGCGCGCGCCCGCCCGATTGCCGACGTGTCCTGGCTGGAAGAATATGGATTCGCCACGGGTAGTTCGCCGCTGTAATACTCGAACTGCGTCCGGGCGAGATCGCCGGTCTGATCTTCCACAATTTTTCCTGCCGCCCACGTTTTGTACAGGATGGGAGGCAGGAAATCCTTTGTGCTCCGATCTGGATTCGATGTCGTAATCAGGTAGGCCTTTAGCGGGTTGTAAGTAGATTCATAGCTGTCGCTGGGGTCCGGTCGCTCCTTCACATTGCGCAGCGAACTCAGCAGCTTGCCTTGAGTCTCGGCAAACAGTAAGGCGCTGAACCGGTCGAAATAAACTTGCCGGGCCGCCGGATAGAGGTCGTCGCCGGAATAGAGCCACCAGCGCAAGCGCCACGGAACTCCATTGTGGTTGTAGCTCGAAATTTTCTCGAGTTCCTGCCGCAGGCGATCCAGCTTGAGCAATTGGTCGAGGCTCGGCGTCTGGCCCGCGGTGGCGTGGACGGTGCGAACTTCATCGGCAGCCTGCTTCACACTGTGCTCAAGAGAAAGATTTCCCAGGAATGACACGAGGAACCCTATGCCAAATATCAGAGCAATGCCGGCCAGAGTGGCAAAGGCAACGCGCCGCAGCAGGCTGACTCGCGAACTGAATCTGCTGGCGCTCAGCGCGACACGATCTTTGAGCAAGACTTCATTGAAGAGTTGCGAGAGAAAAACCCACTCCGGGACCCTCCGCGACCCGGGCGTCCGAGTTGCGACCGGCGCTTGCTGCGCGCGCATTCCACCCGCCCCGAAGACGACGGTGGCATTGGGATTGAAGCTGGCCTCCGGGGCTTGCGCCTCGGGCATTGCCGACGCAACGTCATCAATCACGACCGCCCGAACTCCCGAAAAATAAAAGCCGCGCAGAAAAGGATTAACACTCAACTGGCTGGGCCGCGCCAAATCGACCAGGAACTGCACCAGCAACTGGCGCAGTTTTCGCAACTCCCTGGGAAACTCATATATGCCGGGCAGCTTTTCGCTCTGCCCCGCGACGGAAAGCAGATCAATGCGCTTCTCCGCCAACGAATAGAACAACTCGTCGAACGCTTTTGCCAGACGTTTGGTTTCTTCCTCGGCATAAACCCCAGTCGCCTGCAGCGAGCGCACCGGGAGCGTCGCTCCCAGCACCTGGGACGATTCGTCCTTGCTCAGACCGGCCACATAATCGAGAAAAAGTGATCCGCCGTCCGATCGCGCACCGATGCGGTCCGCCCTGCGTGAACAGAACATAGATGGGGAAGCTAATCCCCAACAGTTGCGAGATTTCGATCAGACGGGCGCCCAGCCGGCGTGCCGCGGAAATCGTGGCTTCGCTCGCTCCCGGACGCAGAAAATTTTCGCAGTCAAAACAGACAATGGCAGCCCGTGGAGCCTGCTGTTTTCTTCCCGCGCTTGCCACGCGCCCTGGCTGCACCAGTTTAATCAGCCGCTTCCACAGATCAGGCTGGGAGAATAGCCCACCCGCAGCATCCACGAACACGGCCTGACGCGTATACCAGAAATTCGCGATGCGGGTCGGGACGACGTTGCTGTCCTGATAAACCTGGCCCGCGAGGAGTTCCGGGTCGAGCGCAGAATGAATAATCGTTGTTGTCTTGGCCGAGCCCGGATCGCCTACCAGAAAAATCAGCGGAAGATTGCCCAGGCTGGCGCCACGCCCGAGAGCGGAACTCTTCAACCGCCGAACCGCGTCGCGCACCAGCAGGTCAACTTCTCCGCTCCCGGCCGCGGGCATCGCGACCTCCCCGCCGTTTGCCTTGGCCTGCCGGCGAAACCACCACACAGAAAAGCCGGCGCCAAGAAGTCCGAGCAGCCACAGGCCAATTCGCAGCACCCAGATTCCCGCGCCGGGCGGGTTCGCCCACGTTCCCACGAACCACGCCAGCACCAGGTAAATCAGAAGTACTGCGACAGTTATCCAATAGACCATCGAATACCCTCACTCACCTTGCAGCCACGTTGGAAACTGCCGCAGCGCCATACACCAGAAGCAACTTGAACGACACGAACAGCAGAAGCGTCACCACCACGGCGATTACGGAACCGATGGCAAGCTTCCCCACCCAGGGATCGGATTGCGTTAGCCGCACGGCATCTGCCGGAATCATGCCGCGCGGTGAAAGCGTTGCCGACGATCCGCGGATGCGCCGGATTTTTTCCCTCACCGCAGCCATGACCGATCGCAGGTCGCCGGCGCCGCTGGCCGCGTAGCGTCCCTTGAATCCGAGCAACAGGCACAAGCTGTAGACCTCAAGCAAGTCGCTGGTCTCATGCGAGTCGGAGCGATTCAAAACCTTTTGCAGTTCCTGGAAAAAAATCTCGCCCGCCAGTTGATGCCCGAACAGTTCTGCCTGCAGCGGAAGCCGCGGCCAATCGGCAAATGCGGGATTACGGCTCGACAGAACGGATTCATCGAGGAACGCGACCACCGCGAAGATGACTTGTTTCACGTCCTCAGCGCTATAGCCACGGCTGCGCGCCTCCTGCTCGGCCACGCGCAACAGCTTTTTCATCTCGGCGCGAAACGATTCGGCGTTCGTCACCGCTTGGCGGTTGTAACGCACGCGAACGATGATGGTGAAGACTTCCTGGAAGGCGAGCGCGAGATTCCACCCACGGCGATCCATCGCCGAACTGGATCCGCGATAGCTGGCGAGAGGAGAAACGTGTCCGGAGCTCATGAGTTATCCAGAATTACGACCAATTCCATGGCCGGCGATGGCAGTTCCCCAGGAACATAAACGCCCACCTTGCGTGTCTGCATGATGTGCTCCCAGCACGGCCCGCTCCGGTTGAGGGTGAAGTATTGGCTGTCAATTTTCGCGGCCACCGCCGACGGAGGCACCTGCACGTGTGTGAGCGTCAATCCGGCCATCGCCCGCTTCACCAGGTCAGGAATGAACTTCGAGGAACACACTTTGAGAAACTGCGGCGCCTTCGAGATCAGATCAGCCTCACCGATTGGCGACTGTATCCCCAGAATCCACCGCGCTCGCCCAAAGCAGCGCTGGTCGCGGATTTCCGCCTCATAGAAATATCGGTCGATTTGCCGTAGCGGGATGGTGATCGCCTGCGACGGCACCACGATTTCCAGGTGACGCCGAATGTGCTCGTCCAGCGCATCGAAGCAGCGGTCCAAATGGCGATGATCGTAGGCTGGAAGGGAACGCGGATGGGTGTCCAAACCGAATGTGCAAAGCGCTCCCGCCAGCCGGGACATCTCACGAAAGAGCTCCTCGGGATGACCGTGTTTGGAAAGCAGGATATGCCGCAGCGGGGTGAGACTGGAATTGATCGCGTGCAGGAACCAGAACTGCGAGACATGACGAGCGGAAAGTCCAGTCTGAAATTTTCCCTTGGATTGCTCCTGCTCCTGCGAAACCATGGCGCTTTTTTCTTCGAGGATTTCAACCAGGCGGCTCAGTAAACTCATCAACCGTCCACTGGCGCTCACCGTCAAACACGGGGGAATAAAAGTAGGATCGGCCATGAAACGTCCCGCACCGTCTCGTACGACACGAGCCACGGGAAGCGTCAATAAGTTTGCGGTCGCTTCCGATTCGAGGATCAAACGGAAATTCTTGCGTGCCACCTGAACCTCTTTTTCATCTCTGCCAGTGTTCTCATCGTGCAGGGTCTCGATCTCGCGGGAGTAGCGCGTGCTTCCATTGGATACGGCCTCGAGTTCGCAATTCCTCCCATCGGGCGCCCAGCGCGGAACCGCTAGGCAAATGGTGAGATGGTCGACCGTCGGTGAGAACAGTTCGGCGAAAGTGCCCGGTTGCGGCAGGCGTTGGTCTTGATTTTCTTTGTTCCCCTCAGGGATATCAAATGCGAGGCCATCTTCAAAAATGCCCCGCGCGTGGCTCAGCGAGACGATTCCGTTTTGCAACGCATCAGGGTCGACTTCGCAGGCGGCGAAACCGTAAATCTCCTTCCACAGTTTCGAGGTGGCGAAATGAAGTGAATCCTCGAAGTAACGGTTCTGCGCCTGAAAATGTTGCGGAGCCAGGTACATGCCTTCCGACCACACGACTTTGGAAAGTAGCTTCATCTTCGGTGACGGCCTGAAGTGCCGCGCAGTGTTCCCTCCGCCCTCGACTTTACCCTACAGGCGAGACCCGCGCACGCCCACGGTAGCGGACAAATTAGCAGTTTCTCCCTTATTTCAGCACCTATTTCAGCACCCCGGATGGTCTGCTCTTGGGCAAAAAAATACCGCTCATGTGCAAGAAAATGCTTTTCCTGATGTCTCCAGCCGTCAACGCCGCACTCTCTGGGATTAAGGGTTATGGAATCCGAAGTGGCAGCGGTAGGCCGCTGAATTGCAGCGTCGATGCTAGGCGCTGAGGTGTTTACTGTCAAGAGAACGCCACGCCAAACCACTCCTCGGTCTCCAGCGGTCGCTTTGAAGCGGTGCTATCCTTGGAGACTGTAGAGGCAGCAATCTTCCCCCCAACAAGCTGATATTCCTCGGGAATGGGTATCTCTTGAACCAGCATCCAACTCGAGGCGGGGCGAGCACGATGAAGTTCACGGCAAAATACGAGATCGTCGACTTACTGGCCAGCGGTCGAGTCAGTACCTTCATGGTTCGTGAGCGCGCAACTCAGCAACTGTTCGTAGTGCACAGTTTCGACTGCCCGGGAACGCTCTCTGGCAACGCACAGCAGCCGGCAATTTTCCAGCTTTTCGCATCCCTTGCTCCCAGCCCCGCAGGACGCATCGTCGAGGTTGGGGTCGATGATGGCAGCGTTTCCGCCTACATTGTCACCAGCCTGCCCACCGCGGCGGCTCTTCAGAATTGGGTTCGCTCTTATCGAGACTTCGCGGAAGGCAAAGTGGCTGGCACTCCTCTCATCGACGAAAATGCCACCGCCGAGCTTAGTGCCTCTGAAGTGCAGGCGATCCTGACCGCGGGGCCACGTAAACAAAATCAGCCGCCAGCACCGGACTCCAAAACGAACCTGGCAACGGAAACTTTTTCGATCGAACAGCCTCCTTCCGCTCCAGTCCAGTCCAAAGGAGAATTCACCAGGCTGTTCGAGGATCTCGGAGTCCAACGCTCCTCCGACACCGGGGCACAAGCGAAATCAGGGCCGGCAGCTCCCAGCAACTCCATCCCTACCGGTCAATTCGAGATTCCAGCCACTGGTCGCGTCACTCCGTCTCCGCCCGTGACGACGAAGCCATCTGGGTCTGGCCCGGGATCGTTCACGCAAGAGTTTTTTCTTGGCAAGAAAGAGAAAGATAATTCCGGCGTTGCCGGACCGGGCACGGCTCCGCGCTACCCCACGGAGTCGGGAGCGAAACAACCGGGAGTATTTACTCGGGAGTTTTTCGCGACTACCGGCAAAGGACAACCGACCGGTGCCGCCGATCCCTCTAGAACTGCGCCTCGAAACGGGCCGCCCGCGAAGGTTTCCGAGCCGGCATCAATATTCGGCGGACCCTTGGATTCGTCGTCGTCCGCACCCGAGGGTGTCAGGACCAAGTTCGATTGGACCGCGCCCGAGGCCGCGAAGAGCGGTCCTGGAGAATTCACCAGTTTCTTTCGTGGACCTTTTGATCAGCCGGGCTCGCCAAAGAAACTCGACACGATTCCAAACCTGGCCGATTCCGGTCCCGCCAGGCAACCGACCGGAGAGTTCACGAAAATATTCGGCAACGAGGCCCGCGAGCCATCTAAGGTTCCCGGGCCGGAGCCAGTGCCAGAGCGGACTGCCGGCTCGTTCACCCAGCTATTCGGCAAAGATACCCAGCACGGCGCACGCCTGGGAGTCTCCCGACTGGATACCAATCCTGGACAGAGTTCGCCGCCGCCATCGCACGAGCCGCCAGCGTCCACGACTAGCCCCGTGCCGAGGGAGCCGTCGATCTTTTCGCCGCTTGCGACAGATCCTTCCGCGCTCAAAGCGACGTGCATGCCCTCACCTCCTCGCGAGAGCAATCTCGCCTATCGGCCCGGCCCCGCCGACGCTACCGACGTCTTCCGAGTCCCGGGTGGCGCGGATGCCCCTCCCATCGAGGTGGCGCCGTCGGGTCCCAGTGAATTTACCGTTTTTCTCTCCCGAAGCCAGGTGAGTGCCGCGCTTCCGCCTGAGCCCGCCATCGCTCCGAGTTCGGCTCCGCCGCCGTTTGCCGCGCCTCAGTTTGCTTTTCCGACTGCTTCGCCGGTGCCCTCAGTACCCGCAGGCGGCGCTGGTGCCGCTCCTCCCAGGCCGCAGTTCATGCCCGCAGCGCCGAAGCCGCCTGCAGCACCCGCGCTTCCGCGGGCCGCATCCATTTGGCCGCTCGTCACTGTGCTGACGATTTTGATCGCGGTGGGCGCGATGTTAGTGATGTATTTCGCGTTCAAGCACTGAAGGGGACGACCCTCGCCGCGTCGGCTGGCGAACTCAAGAACTCTGCGGCAGCAGGATCAGCAACTCTAATTGCGGCTTGGGAAGATCTTCCGGCACGTACGCCGCCAGGTTTCGCGCTCGCCGCACCGCCTCCCACGCCGGTCCGGCCTGGTTCAGGCTAAAATACTGATACTTCAATTTCACCGGAATCGCGCTGGGAGGATTCGGAAGATGTTTCAAATCGATTCCTGGCAACGCCTGCTTCACCAGATGATCGATGTGAGTCGCTGAGCAAACCTTCACGATCTGTGGCACCTTCTGAATGACGAAACTCTCGCTCGCCTCCACGCTCACGGCAAGATACATCTTCGTGTCCGCCAGATATTTTTCTTCCGCCAAAGCCGTGGCGTAGATTGACGGTTGCACCAGTTTCAGCGGCAGCGACACCAGGTTCGTCGGCACAACTGTTTGCAGCAAGGAACGCAGCTTCTCGTCCAGATCGGAAAGAACTTGCCCAATGTTGTCGTGATCGTAGAGCGGCAAATCGCGCGGTCGCAGCTTCGGAGAAAACGTCGTGAGCGACCCCGCCAGTTCGACCATTGCCGAGTACAGTTCTTCCGGATGCCCCTGCTTAGCCTCAAACAAATGACTGAAGACCGGGAAGCTTGAATTGACCGTGTAGAGCAGCCAGAAATTCGCGATATCCGAAGCGGTAAAATCGGCCAGGCTCTGGTTCTTCTGCCGGCGCGTACCCGACAACTGGCTGCTGCGAGCGGCAAGAACTTCGATGATGCCGCGCAGCAATCCCTGCACGTACTCGCTGGCGCGTATGTCGAGCAACGGCGGCACAAACCGCGGATTCAGACGAAACGTGTCGCCCTCGGCCTTCTCCACATTGGCGATGCGCAGCGCCGAGTTCCCTTCGCGGTTCTCGCCTTCGATCATGAAGCGCAGATTCTTGCGCGCCACCTGCACCGGCTTCTCGCTGTTCCCCGTATTCTCATCGCGAAACGTCGCTACTTCCGCCAGGTATCTCGCTCCTGTGTCTCGCTGCCCGATGGCCACGTTCAACCCGCGCTGCCGGTAGTCCGGCACCGTGAGGTAAACATCCAGACTCTTTACTCCCGGCTCGAAAACCTCCGCCAGCGCTTTCGACGCGGGGGTCGGGTCGGCGTCAGGAATATCGAACAGCAACCCGTCCGGAAAAATTCCTGAGGCGCGCGAGATGGCGAACTGCCCCGTGGCCAGCTTCTGCTGGTCGAGGACCAGTTCGCTGAATCCCCAGGCGCAATATTTCAGCGCCTGCAGGCGGAACTGCAGCGCATCTTCAAGAAACCGGTCCTGCACCTGCAGATGCTGGGGCGTGAGAAAAGTGCCCTTGGTCCAGATGACAGGTTGCAGTCGCTTCATACGATTCCCACCGGCAGCCCACGATAACAATTCCGGGGAGGAGAAGCAAAGAGGACGGTCGCCCAGTGGCTGCTTGACATCAGGTTGCACCAAGGTCAGAATCGGTTCCCTCGTGGTGACCTGACAGGGCTGGGAGGGGAGCTGACCATGGCGCTTACTTACGACATCGCCAAGGAATTGCTGTACGGAAAAGTAGGCAAGCATCGATTTCACATGCGAGCCTTCTCGGGTGGTGGGCGGGGAAAGAAAGCAAAATATGGTCCGGGAGAACAGACTCTCACCAGCCGGCTGTCAACGACAATTGCGGACGACGACCACGGTGTTCGTGGCGGGCCTCTGCCGCCCGGCGAATACCTCTGTACGTACGTGGCCCATCACAGCAAGTTTCATGAATGCATCCACCTTAAAACCACGCTGTCATCGCGCTATATTGCTTCCCCGGTCGCGCGTTTTCCCATATGGCACGGAAGGCCTAAAGATGGGGATTTCTATGTCCACGGGCGCGGAAAACTGGGAAGCGATGGCTGTATCGTGCCGGAAATAGAAGCGGAGCGCCTGAGACTTAACAGAGCCGTGAAACAGAATAGTGGAACGAAGCTTACTGTGGTCCACGCGTCCTACATGTTGCCGGCAGAACTTGAGGCCGACGCGATCGCTTAAGCCTCGAGCGCCGGTTTCGCGCCACGGTTCACCCCAGCAGGCCGTTCTCCTTCAGCAATTCCTCGGTCCGCTCCACGCTTGGAATCAGCACCACCGACGCCCGGGCTCTCCCCGCCCAGCGCGCCGCGTCGTCTTCCGGAAATTTGATTTCCATCAGGAAGGCCACCAGATCATCGTGACTGCTCACGCGCACGGTTTGCGCGTTCACGCGCCCATGGTAGGGGACGAACACAACCTCGAAGTGGGGCCCATGCTCCGCGTTGCCGGGGTTGGGTGTGATGCGAATGTTGCCCGTCAGTTTTGTCATACGGAGACTCTCCTATAGCTCCTCCGTCTTGGACCCCTGCAACAATGCATTGCCAGTTATACCAAGTTTTGCCGTTAATTAGGAGGGTACCTGCTTTTCGGAGTCAAGGTCGTAACCCTTACGCCATCCAACTCCCCGACCGGCTAGCCCAGCAGGAATCCGCGCTCCAGCAGCCGGCGAATGATTCCCAGGCATTCTGCCCGCACCCGCTCCGGCGCGGCATCCACCCGCCGGGCAAAGTTTTCAATCAGCTCTCCGACTGTTCGTTCGCCGTTGCAGCCTCCCAAAAATTCGGCCACCTCAGGCTGGATCCCTACAAAGAAAGGAAAACCCTTCACCCGCCGCAGCGTCAGCGAAGTAGTCTGCCACCGGCCCTCTCCAGCCTTAAGAAATTGTTCCAGCCTGCAATCAGCCGACAGCCGCGGCTTTAGCGCCAGCATCTGTTCGTCCGAGCTGTGCAACTGCAGCAAGTCCCGGGCTTCGAACGTTAGCAGCACCGACTCGCCAAAAGCCTCCTTCGGAGTCTCGCTAACCTCTTCGATCAGGGTCCAATTCTGGCCCGATCGACGATGCATGGCGATGATCCCGTCATGGATGGCTTCCACTTTTCTCTCACGGTAATAGGCCATGTAGCTGGCATACAACTCCGCATCGTGCTCGGGCGAAGCCGCGGTTTCCGCGATGCGATGCTGCGCGTATTCCGTGGGATCCTGGGTATGGCCCTTCAAGATCCAGGCATCGCATCCGCTGCCTTCAAGCCATTCGCTCACTCGTTCCCGCCAAGGCTGATCCCGCACCTCGGCCCACTCGCAAAGCAACTGAAAATATCCCCCCTCGTTAAGATAGCCTGGAGCTTCGCGCACAAACCTCCTGCATAACTGATCCAGATCCATGGGGTTATCGCAGAACAGATAACGCCCGGAAGGGCTGATGAAGAACGGCGGATTGGAAACGATGAGATCGAACTTGCGGCCGGCGACCGGAGCAAATCCGTCACCGGCGAGGCATTCAATATTCTCCACTCCGTTCAGCAGGGCGGTGAACTGCGCGAAGTTCACCGCCCGCGGATTGAGATCGGTAGCTACCACCTGCGTACTGTGAGACGCCGCCCACAGCGCCTGGATCCCGTTACCCGTGCCCAAGTCGAGCGTTGCCTCTGACCGGCGTCTCACCGTGAACCGCGAAAGCAGCTTGCTCGTCGGATTTGGCCAAAGCACCATTTCCGGGTCCGCCGCATCAATCCTGGCGGTGTGGTCGGAGGCCATCAGGAATCCATCGCCCGGGAACAACATAACTTCCGAAAACAGCCAATCTCCCTCCTGCCGCAGCAATCCTGCGGAAATCGCCAGAGCTGTAAACCACGAAGGCACATAGTCATTCGCCTTCGATGCCTCCTGCCGAAGCCCCAGCCAAAACCAGCCCAACAGGGTGTTCAGGCGGTTAGGCTCCCGAGTTCGATCCAGCAGCCGGGGCAGATTTCGCAGCCGTGCGGAAGGCAGTTCCGCGAAATACCCTTTCTCGCGCAGACGCTCCTCGCCATAACCCGCCTCGAGCAGAAAGTCTCGTAACCGCGCAGCGTCGCAAAGTGAGATGGAATTGAACACAGAAAGGACTGCTTTCCGACTACGTCCGGGACGGCAAAGCCACCCGTCCCGTCGGACAGAAAATGCAAGTCAGCATACTACAGCCGGCGACGGCCGGGGGCCCTACCCCTGACTTTTGGCTCTGGGCGCGGGTTTCGGGCCATTTTGTCCTCTATCACCCTACCACTGGACCACAAAACGCACTCCACCGCTCAAAGCTTCGCTAATAAACGTTTCCTGCCTTGACACCCCTATGGAGCTGTGATAAACAAGGCTCCATTTGCATTTGCCGCCACGTTCATTCGGCGCAACGTTTCCCCCAACGACTGCACTATAGCGATAGGCCGAGGGAGTGTCCCAAAGAAGCTCTCCGAAGCTCAAGCAAAAGGAAAACATATGGCCAGACAGAGTGCCCAGCACAAGTTAGACCGCGTGCGTCCTCCCCGCGTTCAGATCACCTACGACGTCGAGATCGGCGGAGCAATTGAAATCAAAGAATTGCCCTTTGTCGTCGGAGTCCTCGGCGACTTTACCGGACAGCCCGACCAGCCCCTTCCCAAGCTGAAGGACCGCAAGTTCGTGGAGGTGAATCCGGACAACTTCGACACGGTCCTCGAAGGGATGAAGCCCCATCTTTCGTTTGCCGTAGAGAACAAGCTCAGCGACGATCCCAACTCTCCCCAGCTCAAAGTCGACTTGCGCTTCAAGAAGATGGAAGACTTTGAGCCCGGCAATGTGGCGAAGCAAGTCAAGCCGCTCAAAGAGTTGCTCGACCTGCGCACCAGGCTCGCGGATTTGCGCGGCAACTTGCAGGGAAACGACAAGCTGGAAGATCTGCTCCTCGATGCCGTGGGTAACAGCGAGAAGCTCGACAAGCTAAAGGGAGAAATCGGGAACAAGGGAGGCGGGTCTAATGGCTAATCCAGTAAAAGAGAAAGCCACCACAACCACAACGGTCGAGACGAAGGAAGCAGGCCTGCTCGACCAGATTGTCGAACAAGGCAGGTTTGGCGCCGAGCCCTCCGCGCGCGAGCGGGGCAAGAACCTGGTGAAGGAGTTCGTGGCGCAGGTTCTGGAAGGCTCCATGACCGTGGCCAAGGATGCCGAGATGATGATTAATGCGCGCATCGCGCAGATCGATCATCTCCTCTCCATCCAGTTGAACGAAATCATGCATCATGCCTCCTTCCAGAAGCTCGAGGGCTCCTGGCGTGGCTTGAAGCACTTGATGGACAACAGCGAGACCGGGACTCAACTGAAGATCCGCGTCATGAACGTCACCAAGAAAGAACTGCTGAGAGATATCGAGAAAGCTCCCGAGTTCGATCAGAGCGCCCTGTTCAAGAAAGTGTACGAGGAAGAATACGGCGTTTTCGGCGGCGCGCCCTTCGGCGCCCTCATCGGTGACTATGAATTCGGCAAGCATCCCGAAGATCTGGCGCTGCTTGATGGCATCTCGCATGTCGCGGCCCAGGCGCACGCTCCCTTCATCAGCGCGGCGGCTCCTGACCTGATGAACCTGGAGAGCTTCACGCAACTCGACGCTCCTCGCGATCTGGCCAAGGTCTTCGACAGCACCGAGTACGCCAAGTGGAAATCCTTCCGCCAAAGCGAAGACTCGCGCTACGTGGCTCTGTGCCTGCCGAGAACGCTTTCCCGCCTGCCCTATGGCAAGGAAACCAAGCCCATCGATGAGTTCGCCTACGAAGAGCATGTCGACGGGACCGATCACTCCAAGTATCTCTGGATGAACGCCGCCTACTCTCTGGGCACGCGCATGACGAATTCCTTCTCCCAGTACGGAATGTGTGTGGCGATGCGCGGAGTGGAAGGTGGCGGCCTGGTTGAGGGCCTGCCCACCCATAACTTCTACACCGACGAAGGCGATGTGGCACTGAAGTGTCCGACTGAGATCCCCATCACCGATCGCCGTGAGAAAGAACTCGCCGACCTTGGCTTTGTGCCGCTGGTTCACTGCAAGGGCACCGACTACGCTGCCTTCTTCAGCGCGCAGAGCTGCCAGAAGCCAAAGGTGTACGACACGGACTCGGCCAACGCCAACGCGCGCTTGTCCGCCCAGTTGCCCTACATCATGGCGGTCTCCCGCTTCGCCCACTATCTCAAGGCCATGATGCGTGACAAGATCGGCAGTTTCATGTCCCGCGAGGAAGCCGAGATCTTCCTCAATCGGTGGATCACCAACTACGTCACGCCGGACGACAACGCGTCGCCGGCAACCAAAGCCCAGCGGCCTTTACGCGAGGCCCGCATCGATGTCTCGGAAGTGCCCGGAAAGCCGGGAGTGTACCGCGCAGTTGCTTTCCTGCGCCCTCACTTCCAATTGGACGAGCTTACGGTTTCATTGCGGTTGGTCGCAGATCTCCCCGCTGCAGCCAAGTAACGCGTGTAGGATTCGGCAGGTCGTTCCTGCCAGGGCCAGAAAGTCTTGCTGTAGCGTTTTTGAAATCTTGGCGAAAAGGAGAAGTGAAATGGCGGTAAATGCATATTGTATTGTTGACGGTGTTCCCGGACCCAGTACTAGTCTGTCTAATGCGATCGACATCCTCTCGTTCAGTTTCGGCGCCTCCAATACCGCGGTCTTCGGACCCGGGGCCTCGGGCGGCGAATCACGCGCCGGACGCGCGAATGTCAACGACATAACCATCATGAAGGTGCTTGATAAAACCTCACCGCAGTTGTTTGAAAATTGCGTGACCGGCGACTATCTCAAATCAGTCGAGATTCAGTATTTCAAGCCCATGGGCAACAAGCAGGACGTCTACTTTAAGATTCGCATGGAAAACGTCCTCATCACCAACGTTGCGCTTTCGGGAACGAACGAGAACCCGACCGAGTCGGTTTCGTTCGCTTTCGCCAAGGTGAAAGTCAGCTACAACCCCGAGAGTGGCGGCAAGCTGCAAGGATTCGTCGACAAGGGCTTTGACGTCGAAAAACTAGTCACTTGGTAAGGCGTCGGGCAGCCAGAATGGCGGAAACCAGTGAAGGCCAAAGAGCTTTTCGAGGCAGGCAAGGTGCGCGAAGCCGAGAGGGAGTTAACCAGCTACCTCCGCGACCATCCCATGGACGTGGCTCAACGCACCTTCCTCTTCGAACTCCTTTGCTTCTCTGGAAACTACGATCGGGCTGAAAAGCAATTAAGCGTGCTGGCTCAGGGTAATGCCGACCGCGAACTGGGCGCGGTCCTGTATTACGCTGCGCTGCACGCCGAAAAGACGCGTCACCAGTTGTTCGAAAAGCAGGAGTTCCCCAAGGATCGTTCTGCGGGCTCTTCTGGCGGAACCTTAAACGGAAAGCCATTTCAATCCTTGCGCGACGCCGATCCTGACATAGGCCCCCGCCTCGAAGTATTCGCGGCGGGCGCCTATCTCTGGATTCCTTTCGAGCACATCGCTTCACTCGAAATGGAGCCTCCCCGGCGTTTGCGCGACACACTGTGGAGCCCCGCGATGGTCCGCACCGGTCCGTCGTTCAAGGGCACCGACCTCGGCGAAGTGCTCATCCCGGCGATTTATCCCTTCTCCTGGAAGCATCCCGACGAAAACGTTTGGCTCGGACGAGTCACCGATTGGGCTGCCGACGACGAAGGCAACCAATATCCGTCCGGACAAAAAATCCTGTTGTTGGATGGTGAAGAAATTCCGTTTCTCGAAGTGCGCTCCCTGGAGTTCGCCCAGTCGGCGGCTCCGGCAGCGGCTGATTGACCTGGACTGCTCATGCCACTCCGCGAAGACCTGCTTAATCCTATTCCCGGCGATAATCCCAGCGGCACCGACGTCCGCTATGACACCAAGCTGCTGCTCTACGACAAAATCAAGGAAGCCCGTCGTCAGGACGACGCGCTCGCACAAGGCGACTGGCAGCACGAGCGCAAGATCGCGGATTTCGCGCTGGTCGCGAAGCTGGCGCAGGAAGCTCTCGCCGCCAGGACCAAAGACCTTCAGTTAGCCGCCTGGCTCACCGAAGCCATGCTCACTCTCGAAGGCTTCGCCGGCCTGCGCCAGGGTCTCACGCTCTGCACCGGGCTCGTCTCCGGTTTCTGGGAAACTCTGTACCCCCCCGTCGAAGACGGCGATGTGGAGTTGCGCGCCGCACCTCTGGAATGGCTCAACACCGCGATCGAGATTCCCCTGAAGTCAACCCCTCTGGTGAAGAGCGGCTACGACTGGTTCCGTTACAAAGAATCGCGCGCCGTCGGCTACGAAGAACAAGTAAGAACCGACAAGGACAAGAAAGCCCGCGAGCAGAAAATCAGCGAAGGTAAGCTCGCACCCGAGGCCTTTGACAAGGCATTCAGCGAAACTCCGAAAACTTTCTACCTCCAGTCGGAAAAAGAGTTGGATGGCTGCCTGCAAGCCTTGCAGAGCCTCGAGCAATTGTCCGACGAAAAATTCGGAAGCGCCGGCCCTTCGCTAGGCAAGCTCCGAACCGCGCTCGAGGAAGTCCGTCACACCATGCATGCGCTGCTCGAAAAAAAGAGGGAGACCGACCCTGATCCAGTGGAGGCCGTCCCCGCCTCAGGTCCCGCGCAGGGTGTGGTCGCGGCTTCGATTCCCGCAGGCTTGAGCGGAAATAGCAATCCCGGTATAACCATCTCGGTTCTGACCAGCTCCGAACCACCCGATCGCCGTGAGGCCATCGCGACGGTCGCAAGAGTGGCTGCACTGCTTCGCAAGCAGCAGCCGCACAGTCCGGCACCGTATCTAATGATGCGCGGCCTGCGCTGGGGAGAACTCCGCACCGCAGCTCAGCTCGGCGACTCCAGTTTGCTCGAAGCTCCGCCCACCGAACTGCGCCAGCATATCAAGCGCTTAGCATTGGCGAAAAAATGGAGCGAACTGCTCGAGACCGCGGAGAACGCCATGTCGTTGCCCTGCAGCCGCGCCTGGCTCGACCTGCAGCGGCTCGTTGTAGGCGCCTGCGCCGCTCTTGGAGATGAATACGAGCCCATCGCGGCCGCAATCCGTTCCGAGCTAAAAGCGCTGCTGAGTGACATCCCTCAACTGCTGGATGCAACCTTGCTCGACGATACTCCGGCAGCGAATAAAGAAACCCGAGCCTGGCTGATGCAATTGATGGGCGCCGCCACCTCTCAATCCGCGCCGGATGCCGAAGCCGTACCCTCGTCGTCGAATGGTCACAATCCTGCGCCGTCCTGGCTCGATAAATCTGCCGATGCCTACGTCCAGGCGCAGGAAGCTCTGAAATCCGGACAGCCCGAGCGCGCATTTGAAATCATGCGCCGCGAAATCGCCCGTCAGGGTTCCGGCCGCGGCCGCTTTCAACGGACCATGCAACTCGTCGAACTCTGTGTGGCCGCGGGCAAAGAATCGATCGCGCAGCCCTTGCTCGACGACCTTATCCAGGCCATCGAAGACCACAAGCTCGACGCTTGGGAAGATAAAGAGACGGTTGCGGCGGCGCTCGCCACGGTAATGCGGGTCAGCCAAAAAGTTCAGAATGACGAAGGCGAGAAGCGCAAGCTCTTCGAACGCATTTGCCGTCTCGATCCTGTCCGCGCGCTCACCACAGGATAAGAGATGGCGCGACCCCAGGGCGACATCACGGTAACACTCTCGGTCTTGGATCGGCTCATCGACACGGATCCTAAGAATCACTCCGAGGCCCCGCTCAGCCGGTCACAATCCGTGCGCCTTCTCAAGGGTGCAGTCCAAAGAGATCTGGAATGGCTGTTGAACACGCGCCGGATTTTTCAGGAGCCCGACGAATCCCTCAAAGAAGTCAATCGCTCTCTCTACCTCTACGGCCTGCCCGACTTTTCCGCCTTCAGCATGAATTCGTCCGGCGACCAGAACCGGCTCCTGCGCCAGCTCCTGGCCACTGTGAAGATGTTTGAGCCCCGCCTGGCCAATGTGCGCATCGTTCCCGTCGATGCCCCCGGGTCCGGACTGCAGCAGCTTCGACTTCGCATCGAAGCCATGCTGCTCATGGATCCCGCTCCAGAACCTGTTTCCTTTGACACTGTCATTGAATTAAAAAGCGGCGTCTGCCGGCTGTCGGGAGGCGCCAATGCGGGATGACCTGCTCCTCTACTACGAGCGCGAACTCGATTACCTCCGCAAGACCGCCGTTCAGTTTTCCGAGCGCAATCCCAAAGTAGCCTCACGCCTCGTCCTCGAGCCCACCAAGTGTGAAGACCCGCATGTCGAGCGCTTGCTCGAAGCCTTTGCTTTTCTCGCCGCCCGGGTTCATCTCAAAATCGACGACGAGTTTCCGGAGATCAGCGAGGCCCTGCTCACCGTCGTCTATCCCCAGCTTGTGCGGCCCATCCCGGCGATGTCCATTGCCGAGTTCCAGCCCGACCCGGAAAAGGGAAAATTGAGCACCGCTCTTCCCATCCCGCGCAACTCTACGCTGCACTCTCGTCCAGTCGGCGGCGTCCCATGCACCTTCCGCACCTGTTACGACACCACGCTGTGGCCAGTCTCCGTGACTGCAGCCGAGTGGAAGGCCCCCAGCAGGCTGCAGCCTGCAGTCAAGACCGGTGACTCCTCCGGAGCCATCCGCATTGAACTGCGCTGTGGTCCCAACGTCAACCTGCGCGAACTCAAGATCGACAGAATCCGTTTCTACCTCGACGGCGAGGGCGGCCTCATCAACACCCTCTACGAAACGTTGTTCAGCCGTCTCAACCGCATTCTGGTTCGCGATCCAACTCCCGGATCGAAAGTGAATCCGGTGACACTCCCTGCCTCCGCGCTCCAGGCTGTGGGTTTCAATGAAGACGAGGGAATGCTGCCTTATTCCCACCGCTCCTTCGTCGGCCACCGCCTGCTCATGGAGTACTTCAGTTTCCCCGAGAAGTTTTTCTTCATCGACGTGACCGGTCTCTCAGCCGTGTGGCCGGCGGGCTTCAATCAGGCATTCGAACTTGTATTTCTGATTTCAGAAGTCGAAGGGGACGATCGCCGCCAGCGCCTCGAGACCGAACTGTCGAAGAAGACTTTTCGCCTGGGTTGTACTCCCATCGTGAATCTCTTCACCCAGGTCGCCGAGCCCATTCAACTCAGCCAGCGAAAATATGAGTACCCCATCACACCCGACGTGCGCCGTCCCTATGCGACCGAAGTCTACTCCGTCGACGAAGTGAGCTGCATTAACACCGCCAACCAGCAGACCACAACCTTTGAACCTTTCTACTCGTTGCGTCATTCCACTCTCGGCCGCGATCAGAAATGTTTCTGGACCGCCAGAAGGCGCCCTTCGAGCCGGCCCAATGACGATGGCACCGACATGTTCTTGTCGCTGGTCGATCTCTCCATGCGGCCTCTCAGCCCGGAGGGCAACATCCTCTCCTTGCGAACGACTTGCACCAATCGTGACTTCCCCTCGCGGCTGCCTTTCGGCAACGACGATGGCGATTTTGAACTGGAAGGCTCCGCATCTCTCAAACGCATTGTCGCCCTGCGCAAGCCCACTCCGTCGGTGCGCCCGTCCTCGGGCAAAAGCGCGCTCTGGCGCCTCATCTCCCATCTCTCGCTTAACTACCTTTCATTAGTCGAGCGGGGAAAAGACGCCTTTCAGCAAATCCTGCGCTTGTACGACATAGGCCGCACCGCGTATTCGCAAAACCTGATCGATAGCGTCGTGAGCATCATTAGCTCGCGTCATTTTGCTCCCGTGCGTTCTGACAATGGGACGACCTTCGCGCGCGGAGTCCGCGTCGATCTGGAACTCGACGAAGATCAGTTTGTCGGCAGCGGCGCTTTCTTGTTTGCCAGTGTCATCGAACACTTCCTCGGCCTTTACACCTCGCTGAACAGTTTCACCCAGTTGGTGGTCTACACTTCACAAAGAAAGGAACCGCTGCATCAGTGGCCGCCGCGCGCCGGACGGAGAATCCTGGTATGACCGAACGTGGTATGACCGAGCCTGGTATGACCGATCCTGCCATCACCGATTCCGGTGTGACCAATCCTGGCATGACCGGTCCTCAGTTGACCCAGCCAGAACCACAGACAACCGACTCTGCTATCGAGCAAATTCTGCGCGGAGATCCCTGCTCGTTTGAGTTCTTTCAGGCCGTGGCTCTGCTTCAGCGCCTGCGAGCCTCCCATTCGCCGGTTGGCCAGTTCTCCAACCCAGAGGATGAAGCCGTCCACTTCCGTGTCAACAACACCCTCGGTTTTCCCGCCAGCCAGATTCAGGCCATCGACTGGCCTGCGGAAGATATTCCTCCCGACATGAAGGTGAACTTTTTCGGACTCACCGGCCCCATGGGAGTTTTACCTTATTGTTATACCGAGCTCATTCTCGAGCGTCTGAAGGCGAAGGACCAGGCTCTTCAATCCTTCCTCGATATTTTCAACCACCGCATCATCTCCTTCTTCTATCGCGCCTGGGAGAAATATCGTTTCCCAGCCACGTATTACCGTGGCGACGACGAATTCACCCATCATTTGCTCGATTTCATCGGATTAGGAACTCCGGGCCTGCATTCCCGGCAGGCCGTGCCCGACGAAGCTCTTCTGCACTACGCGGCTCTGCTTGGCGCGCAAGCACGCTCCGCCGCCGCTCTCGAAGCCATCATCGGAAACTACTTCAACGTGCCTGTCGAAGTTGAGCAATTTGCCGGGGCGTGGTACCGTCTAGAACCCGATTCGCAGTGTTGCATGGATGACACCTTCAGCGACTCGGCAAAGCTCGGAGCGGGAACCGTTGTCGGCGACGAGATCTGGAATCAGGAATCCCGTGTGCGCGTCCGGCTGGGCCCCCTGACGCTGCCGCGATACCAGGATTTTCTTCCGGGCGGGAACTGTTTTGAGCCGCTCAAGAGTTTGCTCAAGTTCTTCTCCAACGATGAACTTGATTTTGAAATCATGCTCATCATGAAGCGCGAGGACGTCCCCGCCTGCAACGTGGGCGCCGAAGACGCGAAAGGCCCCCGGCTCGGATGGGTTTCCTGGCTGAAGTCGCCGGCCAAAGATCCCGCCGAAATGATTCCGCTGGACCGAGATCCTGGCGACACAATTCTAAGTCTTTGAGTGGAGGTCACCGTGGGACCCAATTTGAAATCACTGATCGGAAAGCTGAACGACCAGGCGCGCTCAACCCTCGAGTCGGCCGCTGGCCTCTGCCTTTCTCGCACCCACTACGACATTGAAGTCGAGCATTATCTGATGAAGCTGCTGGATTCCGCCGACAATGACTTCGGCAGCATCGCCCGCCACTTCGAAGTCGACAAGTCGCACCTGACGAAAGAACTGATGCGCAGTCTCGACAAGCTGAAGTCCGGAAACGCCCGCACTCCTGCCATCAGCCCCTCGATTCTGAAAATGCTGGTCACCGCCTGGACTATCGGCTCCATCGATTTCAACGCCGGCCAGATTCGCACCGGCTTCACCATCCTCGCCCTCGTGTCTGATGACGAACTGCAGCGGCTCATGCGCGATACCAGCCGCGAATTTCAAAAGATTGAAGCCGAAGCCCTGCGAAAAGATTTCCTGAACATCGTCGCCACCTCACAAGAAGAAGCCCGTGCCGCCACAACTGAACCGGCAGCACCCGGAGCTCCTGCGCGCGCCGCAGGCGGAAAGACTCCCAATCTCGATCAATACACCGTCAACCTCACCGAGAACGCCCGTACCGGGAAGATCGATCCTGTCCTCGGCCGCGACTTCGAAATCCGCCAGGTCATCGACATTCTCACGCGCCGCCGCCAAAACAATCCCATCCTCACGGGTGAGGCAGGCGTCGGGAAAACCGCCGTAGTCGAAGGATTCGCCATTCGCGTCGCGCAAGGTGACGTGCCACCGCCGTTGCGCAACGTGATGGTTCGTACTCTCGACCTCGCGTTGCTCCAGGCCGGAGCCGGTGTTAAAGGTGAATTCGAAAATCGTCTGAAAGGCTTGATCGAAGAGGTAAAGTCCTCGCCGATTCCGATCATCCTCTTTATCGACGAGGCCCACACCATGATCGGCGCCGGCGGCCAGGCTGGACAAAACGACGCCGCCAACCTGCTCAAACCCGCTCTCGCTCGCGGCGAATTGCGCACCATCGCCGCCACCACCTGGTCCGAGTACAAAAAGTATTTCGAAAAAGATCCTGCCCTGGCGCGCCGCTTCCAGGTCGTCAAAGTCGAGGAGCCTACCGAGACTCAATGCATGGTGATGATGCGCGGCATCGTCGGCTCGCTCGAAAAGCATCACAAGGTTCGCATCCTCGACGAGGCCGTCGCCGCCGGTGTGCGCCTGTCGAACCGCTATCTGGCGGGACGCCAGCTTCCCGACAAAGCCGTCAGCGTTCTCGACACCGCTTGCGCCCGCCTCTCCCTCGGACAGAACGCCACGCCGCCCGCCATCGAAGATGCCGTGCGCCTGCTCGATGATCTCGAAGTTCAGCAAAGAATCCTGCAGCGCGAAACTGCCGTCGGCGCCGACCACAGCGAACGCCTGGAACAGATCGGCAAGCAAAGATCCGAAGTGCAATCCCACCTCACCGCACTGCGCGACCGGTTTGACAAGGAACGCGACTTGGTCGCGCAGATTCGTGACATCCGCACCAAACTCGAGGGCGGTGCCACAGCCCAAACTGATACAGCGCCCACCGGCGGTGTCGCCAGCGATCCCGTGGATGCGCCCGCCTCAGGCGGCAACGGCGCTTCCGCGACAAGCGTCGCAACCGCGCCCACTGCTGTGGCAACTGCGCCCACTGCTGTCGCGACCGCGGAACCAACGCCCAGCCCGGAAGAACTTCGCACCCAACTCGCTGCCCTGGAATCGCAGCTTTCCGCTCTCCAGGGCGAAGCCGGACTGATCCGCGTCTGCGTCGACGCCCACATCGTCGGTGAAGTTATTTCCGGTTGGACTGGAATCCCCGTCGGCAAAATGATGAAGGACGAGATTGCGACCATCCTGTCCTTGCAAAAGTTGCTGGGCAACCGCGTAATCGGCCAGGCTTACGCTCTGGAAGTCATCAGCCAGCGCATTGAAACTTCCCGCGCCAGCCTCGACGATCCCAACAAGCCCGTCGGCGTCTTCATGCTGGTCGGCCCCAGCGGCGTCGGCAAAACCGAAACTGCTCTGGCCCTCTCCGACCTGCTCTACGGCGGCGAGCACAACTTGATCACCATCAACATGTCGGAATTTCAGGAGCCTCACACCGTTTCCACCTTGAAAGGCTCGCCTCCGGGATACGTCGGCTACGGCGAAGGCGGCGTCCTCACCGAAGCCGTGCGCCGCCGCCCATACTCAGTCGTGCTGCTCGACGAAGTCGAGAAGGCGCATCCCGACGTCCTCGAACTCTTCTACCAGGTTTTTGACAAGGGAATGATGGAAGACGGCGAAGGCCGCCAGATCGACTTCAAGAACAACATCATCATCCTCACCACCAACGCCTGCACCGACCAGATGATGAAACTCTGCGCCGATCCCGAAACCGCGCCCAGTCCGTCAGGCCTGGTCACCGCCCTCAAGCCGGAGTTGAACAAGATCTTCAAGCCCGCTTTTCTCGGCCGCATGGTTGTTGTTCCCTACTATCCCGTCCGCGATGAAGCACTGAAGAAGATCATCGTCCTCAAACTCGGCAAGATTCAGCGCCGCGTGCAGGAGAATCACAAGATCAGCCTGACCTACGACCCCGTTCTGATCGAAGAGGTTGCTCGCCGCTGCACGGAAGTCGAAAGCGGGGCCCGAAACGTCGATAACATCCTGACCAATTCCTTGCTCCCCGATATTTCCCGGCAGTTGCTCGGCCGCATGGCGGAAGGCGAGAAGCTGAATTCGATTCACGTCGGCATCGGCACGGACGGCCAATTCATGTATTCGTAGCCGAACCCGGCGCGCTTACAAAAAGAATGCCCTATACGCAACAGAATCGGCTTCTCAAGCTCGATACCCCGCTCGGCGATGACGTCCTGCTTCTGCAGGGCTTCACCGGCCGCGAAGGGATCTCCCAGCTATTCAAGTTCGACCTCGACCTTCTCTCCGATCAAGATTCCATCGACTTCAAAACCATCATCGGTCAAAAGGTCACCATCCGTGTCCTGCTCTCCGACGGCAGCACCGAACGTTATTTCAACGGTTACGTCAGTCGCTTCGCCCAGAGCGGCTCCGACACGCGCTTCACCCATTACCATATGGAGGTCGTTCCCTGGCTCTGGTTCCTTACCCTGCAAGCGGATTGCAGAATTTTCCAAAACAAATCGGTTCCTGACATCATTGATGACGTTATGAAGCGATATGCCCAAAAGGATATTAAGAAATCTCTGTTAGGCACCTACCAGCCTCGAGAATATTGTGTCCAATACCGCGAGACGGATTTCAACTTCATTTCCCGCCTCATGGAGGAGTACGGGATCTTCTATTACTTCGAGCACCAGAACGGTAAGCATACCCTCGTTTTGACCGATTCCAACAGCACGCTCCAGGAGTGCCCGGAACAATCCTCAGCTACCTACAATCAGACCTCCGGCGATCTGGATTCTGAAGATGTGGTAACGGCCTGGCACATGGAGCAGGAAATCCGCACTGGCGCCTGTGTTCTGGTTGACTACAATTTCAAAACTCCGAATGCGGACTTGTTGGCGGGTGGTTTCACAATCGTGGAAGATCTGGGCGGGAGCAAAGATTTGTTTCTCTACGATTATCCCGGCGGGTATGAGGACAATTCGCAGGGATCCAACCTGGCCAAAATACGGATGCAGGAACAGGAAGCAAGTCACCTGGTGGCCAGCGGCTCCAGCGTCTGCCGCGCCTTCACCTCCGGGTACAACTTTGGTCTCAAGGAACACTATCGCAACGACATGAATACCAGTTACGTCCTGACTCAGGTGCAGCATGTCGCATCGGTAAGCAGCTATTCCCAGAAACAGTCCGCCCAGGCCGCCCACTACTCCAACAACTTCACTTGCATTCCCGCCGACGTGCCCTTTCGCCCGCCGCGCATCACTCGTAAGCCCTTTGTGCAGGGGCCGCAAACCGCCTTGGTCGTGGGCAAGGCCAGCGAAGAAATCTGGGTTGACAACTACGGTCGCATCAAAGTCCATTTCTATTGGGACGCCCCTGAACACAAAGACGAGAACAGTTCCTGCTGGATCCGTGTTTCCCAGGCCTGGGCCGGCAATGGCTGGGGTGCCATGTGGATTCCCCGGATGGGCCAGGAAGTCGTGGTCAGCTTCGTCGAGGGCGATCCAGACCGGCCGCTGATTACAGGCCGCGTCTACAACAAAGACCAGGTTGTGCCCTACAGCCTTCCCAATCAACAGACCATGAGCACTTTCAAGTCGCGCAGTTCGAAGGGCGGGGGTAACGACAATTTCAACGAGATTCGCTTCGAAGACAAGAAAGGCAGCGAAGATCTGCTCATTCACGCCGAGCGCACCATGCACAACAGCGTTGAAGCTACTCAGTACATTACCGTCGGCCTGGATCGCAACATCAGCACCGGCTACCTCGACAATCAGGGCAACCCTCACGGCAATCTGAAGGAAGTCGTTTTTGGCTACACGAACTTCACGGCGGTAAACGATCAGCGCGAACGTGTCCTCAGCAATAAACACTTGACTGTCGAAGGGGACCAGCGAGAAAAAATTCAAGGCAATGTGAACCTTCATATTCAGAAGGACCGCCGCGAGCACGTGGAAGCCGATTACACCCTGAAGGTCGACGGCAGCATGGGCACCAAAGCCCTTTCCCTGGGTCTCGATGTGGATAGCAACCTTGTTTTAACTGCAGGCAATGTCGTCATTGAGGCGAAGGAGTCTGTTTCGATCAATGGACCGGGAGGCTTTGTCAAAGTTGACGCATCAGGAGTCACCATCTCGGGCACGATGGTGTTAATCAATAGCGGCGGCGTCAAAGGCACTGGTTACCCGATGCAGATGGTGGATCCCAAGGATCCTGACCAGCCTGACGAACCGGACAAGGGTTAGTCCTCGAGGAACTCGTGCATGTTTCCTCTCTACGTGGCCAAAGAGTCTTTAATCAGTCGAGGAGTTCTACCTCATGTCCGACAAGCCCGCGAGCTTTGCTTCTGTTTTGAAAGGGCGCGGCTTTAAGCCGCGCCGCTACAGGTTGCATCAACATTGGGCTTTAGCCCCTGAGGGTCGCTTTTGCGCGAACCCACGGACAGCCTCTAGCTTGACCTGCCCGAGACTGCCGAAATATCGGCACTGCTTCTTCGCCGATATTTCGGCACCCCCTAAACCTATCCTTATCAATCAATTCTTGTTTTCTTGATTATCTGTAAGCTATAGTGATGTGTCGCTTACGACACACCTGCAGATTCGCCACAACGTTCCGTAAGGAACACTTTCTCAATCCCTTCGCCTAACCAGGCGGACGCGTGATCGCGCCCTGCGACGCCGACGAGACCAGCGCCGCGTACTTCGCGAACACGCCCGTGGGATAGCGAGGCCGTGGCGGCGTCCATTCCTTCATCCGTTGGCGCAAAACGTCATCGCTGATTTCAACCTCGAGTATGCGCTGGCGCACGTCGAAGCGGATCATGTCTCCATCCCGCACCGCGGCAATCGGCCCGCCCAGCGCGGCTTCAGGAGAGACGTGGCCGGCCATCAGTCCGTGCGTCGCGCCGCTGAAGCGTCCGTCAGTCAACAGCGCTACCGACTGCCCGAGGCCTTCGCCCACGATCGCGCCCGTCACGCTAAGCATCTCGCGCATGCCCGGCCCGCCCTTGGGGCCTTCGTTGCGGATCACGACCACGTCGCCAGCGTGAATCTTCTTGCCCGTGACCGCAGCCATGGCGTCCTCTTCCGATTCGAAAACGCGCGCCGGCCCGCGATGCTCCAGCCGCTCATGCCCGCTGATCTTGGCGACGCACCCTTCGGGCGCGAGATTGCCCTTGAGAATCACCAGCCCACCCGTAGCTTTCAACGGCTTGTCGAGCGGAGCGATGACTTCTTGCCCGGGAGTTTCGAAAGCGCTCTCGCTCTCTTCTTTGAGCGAGAAACCGCTGACGGTTTGCGCCGTGGGATGAATATGTTTTCCCTTCAGCAAGCGACGGGCGAGCAGGCGGATGCCACCGGCGCGATGCATGTCAGCGGCGACAAAACGGCCGGAGGGCTTCAGGTCTGCCAGCAGTGGCGTACGCTCGCTTACAGATTGAAAGTCATCAATCTGCAGGTCGACGCCGGCCTCGCGCGCGATGGCCAGCAGGTGCAGCACAGCGTTGGTCGAGCCGCCTGTCGCCGCCACGGATGCAATCGCATTCTCAAAAGCATCACGGGTCAAGATGTCTCGCGGGCAGATTTCCTTTTGTAACAAATTCAGTACTACCTTGCCGCAGGCGTAAGCAGCCGAATCCTTCTTTGGATCCATGGCCGGAACGCTGTTGAAGCCCATGGGAGACAGGCCGATCATCTCCATCACAGTCGACATCGTATTCGCGGTGTACTGGCCGCCACACGCGCCCGCGCCCGGGCAGGCTACATCTTCCAGGTCGTGCAGTTCCTTGTCGGTGATCTTGCCCGCAGCGTTCGCTCCTACGGCCTCAAACACGTCCTGGATCGTGACGTCTTTCCCGCGATAGCTTCCCGGCGCAATCGTGCCTCCGTAGAGCACCATGCCGGGAAGATTCATACGTGCCAGGGCCATGGCCGCCGCGGGAATGGTCTTGTCGCAACCGACCACGCACACGACCGCGTCGAAGAGTTGTCCGCGGCAGACCAGTTCGATGGAGTCGGCGATAAGCTCGCGGCTGACGAGCGAGGCCCGCATGCCTTCGGTGCCCATGGTCTCGCCGTCAGAGATAGCGATCGTGTTGAACTCCATGGGCGTGCCGCCCGCGTCGCGAATGCCTTCCTTCACCTTGGCGGAGAGGCGGCGCAGATGGAAGTTGCAGGGCATGGTTTCGATCCAGGTGTTGGCGACGCCGATCAGCGGCCGGCTGAGGTCGGCGTCGGTGAAGCCGATCGCCTTGAACATGGAGCGCGCCGGGGCACGGTCGCGTCCGTCGGTGATGCCGCGGCTGCGATGCTTGAGGTCCATGGAGAAAGATTACAACAGAAATGAAGGCGCCAGAGAAGCCACAGCGTACGACGAAAAACGGGAGCCTGCGTTTACGTACGCGACGCCCAGGAGGCGCATCTCAACGCAGGCTCCCCGAAAACGGCATGACGCCGCCCAGGTAATTCGCGTCATGCTGGATACACTCGTCAAACTAGAAGCTGTCCGTGGGTTCGAGCAAAAGTGAACCTCAGGGGCTAAAAAGCCCAGCATCTATGCAGTCGTTGCGGCACGACTGAAGTCGTGCCCTTCCCAAAGGCAGACGGCTACGCATTCACGACCTGTTTGGATTTGTGTTTCTTGTGATCCGCTTTCTTCGTATCTGCTGTGCCAGCCGCATCCGCCGGCTTCTTGCCTGCCGCGGGCAGCCAGCTCATCATGCCGCGGAGTTGCGCGCCCACGATCTCGATGGGATGTTGCTTCTCCTTCTCGCGCAGGGCGGCAAAGTTCTTACCGCCGTTCTTGTTCTCTTCGATCCACTCTTTGGCGAACTTGCCGGATTGAATATCGGCGAGCGTCTTCTTCATTGCGGCGCGCGTCGCATCGCCCACAACCTGTTCTCCGCGGGTGAGGTCGCCGTACTCTGCGGTGTTTGAGATCGAATAGCGCATGCGTCCGAGGCCGCCTTCATAGATCAGGTCGACGATCAGCTTCATCTCGTGCAAGCACTCGAAGTAGGCAATCTCGGGCGCGTAGCCGGCTGCGACAAGGGTCTCGAATCCTTTTTTGATCAGCGAAGTGAGGCCGCCGCACAGCACGGCCTGCTCGCCGAACAGATCGCTTTCGGTTTCTTCCTTGAATGTAGTTTGCAAAACCCCGGCGCGCGTGGAACCGATACCGTGGGCATAAGCCAGCGCCAATTCATGAGCGTGCCCGCTGGCGTCCTGCTGGATGGCGATGAGCGAGGGCACGCCGCGTCCTTCGCTGAAAACCCGCCGCAGCAAGTGGCCGGGGCTCTTGGGAGCGATCATCACAACGTCAACGTCGTCCGGCGGGACGATGGTCTTGAAATGAATGCTGAAGCCGTGCGAGAAGCCGAGAACTTTTCCGGGATGCAGATACGGCTTGATGAACTGGTCATAGACCGCGGCCTGGGTCTCATCGGGGGTGAGCACGTGGATCCAGTCGGCGCGCTTGGCAGCCTCGTCGGGCGAGGCCACGACCATGCCATCGGCGCGAGCCTGCTGGGCGCTGGGGCGCTTGGCATCGAGACCGACAATTACCTTGTAACCGCTGTCGCGCAGGTTCTGGGCCTGAGCGTGTCCCTGACTGCCGTAGCCTAAGATGGCGATGGTCTTGCCCTTGAGGGCATTGGGCTTGGCGTCGCGTTCGTAAAAAATAGTAGCCACTGACGTACTCCTCTCTAGTTTTACAAGGGAGGGAAGATGCCCTTGCTTTTGGGGATGGATTCCGATCTGCCACAACAGGTTTTACAGGTCTAGGATTTCTTTCTGGCCGACCGGACGGTCGGTCGGTCTCAAGCGATAGTATATGCATTTCAAGGGGCGTGTCAACTTGGCCGGTTTGCGCGAGGCGACTCATTGATCTCAGATATTCGACAAGTTTTTCTCGATGCAATTAGGTTAAATTAAGATTTTATAATCCGGCCGATATTGGCGTTACACTTGCAGGTATTTCATCACTATGGCTTCCTTAGAAACCGCTCTGAGAACGACTGGTGTAGAACGCCTTGGTCCCTGGACTCTAAACACCACTCACAACGAAAACTGTCTGAATGCGCTTAGACAAACTCCGGACGACAGTTTTGACGTGGTTGTCACGTCGCCTCCTTACTGGGGACAACGGGGTAATAGGGGGCTTGGGTCGGAGCCTGACCCGCGTGACTATATCAGGAACTTGGTTACTATTTTGGGCGAAACGATGAGGTGCCTGAAGCCATCGGGTACGCTGTGGCTCAATGTTGGCGATAGCTACAACACTCCGATCAACTGGCGGGAGGATGACTATGTGTACAGCTCGCTTGGGAAGGATGGGACGGGGCTGGCTCCGGATAATTCAGCGTATACGAAAAACCGCGGTCGTAGACGCGCGTTTGTAAAAGAGGACGTCGGCTGGCTCAAGTATGGGAATCTCTTGGCGATTCCATACCGCATCGTTATCGCCATGTGTGACAGAGGGTTCTTGTTTAGGGGTGAGGTGATTTGGGAAAAGTCGCGTCCGATGCCGGAAGGTCTTTGTCGAAGGCCCCACAGAAGACATGAAGGGATCTACATCTTTGCAAAGGACGAACGTCACCTTTTTAGACAGAAACCGCCGGTTGGGTCTATTGTCAAGCTAGTCCAAACCCCCAACCTTACTCCACATTGCTCGACGTTTCCATTGGACCTCCCGCTCCAGTGTATAAAGGCCATCGGACTGGAGACGCGCGGGATTGTGTTTGACCCCTTTATGGGCAGCGGAACTACCGGCAAGGCGGCCCGGATGCTGGATCATGATTTCCTGGGGTTCGAACTGGATCCCGCCATGTGCCAAGTTGCGCAGGAATATGTGTTCGGGCGAGATGCTATGCAGGAGAAGCTATTTTGCGAGGGGGACTGATTTCTTTAGGTTCCGAACCCATTCCTGTGCCCGTCTGATTGTCTCGGTGGCAAACGCGTCAGGCTGCTTGAGCAATTCGAGTCCGAAGACCAGCTTTCCAGACTCTGTCGGCGGTACCGACGGCTCCGTCCGAGCGTTTGCACTATAGCAGTGGTCAAAATCGCCGTGAACTTCGACATACTTGCGTTTGTCGCTCGGACGAGCGGGTGTCCCCAACTCTCCTCGATTCACCAGGTCTCCCGGTGGAGGGAATGATTTCACGTCTAACGTCCAAAGAGGTGAGAAGTAACCCGCACCCATCATTGCTCTGCTGCAGGGAACATCATCTGAAACCCGTTCGGCGAGGCTTGCCTTGACGTGTACACCACCGAAAACCGCCCATACCCGCTCGGCAACCTGTACCCGAAGCACCATGTCAAGTTTTGAATCGCCGACCTTGTTCTCCAGCCCAATCTCTTTCAAGACTGCCTTTGCACTTTGGCGGCTGATCAAGGCAACGATCGTAATGTTGTGAGGAGCGAGAATCGCCGAGTAAATTTTTTCCAACGCAATCTCTAGCGCGTCCCCAGAGGCCCGTACCCAGCTCTGGCCTGGGTCCTGGTGTCGGGACTCAGGTAATATCTCGCAATACAGCCGGTAGACGACGTGATGCCAAAGATCGCTGGCATTGGCCCCCGGGCAGTTATTAAGTGCGTACAGGAAAGTCTCACAGATGGCTTCTCGGTTTTTCACGCTTGGATCGCCTAGCCGAGCCCGCAGGATTTCAGCTGCCCGTGCGTAGACTTCCTCGCTCACCGCCTCGAGATCAATCTCAACCGCGACCCTATTGACTGTCGTCCTCAGCTTCGTGGGAAACCTCCCCAGCCCTGCGGTTCTCACCGCGGGGAGTATACACGGATCAGAGCTGAGTAAGGGCGGACTCTACCACCACTTTCAGAGCAATATTGAGGCGGTGCTGAACCCGCGCGACCGCGAGATCACGGTGATGCTGATGAGGCCACGTTGTTCAAGTCAGTACCAGAAACGTTCCCCGAAATCCGAAGATCTACCGCCAGACGGCGTAAGACTTTGCTAGGCCGAGAAATCGCTCGGTGCGGATGCTGCAACCCGGAAAGAGCTCGCGTAATTCCCGCTTTGACAAGAAGCGGATGGCTTCGTGCTGGCGAATCTTCATCGACTGTTCAGGCGTGGGACGCTGCGCCCAGCCTTGTAGAGTGAGGTAACGGTGCAGCTTGTGGCCGAAAAGTTGGGGCGGCAGCCAGTGCACAAATACGGCGAGGTAGTGGGGTTCTATGGGAAACCAGCGATTCGGCGTCTGACAATAAATGCGCCGGCCCAGCCGCATCATTTCGCGAGCAAACTGACGCTGGCGCTCGAATGTGCCTACGTGTTCGATTGCCGAGTTGGAGAACGCGAGGTCGAAGGCGCCGGTGAGCGGCGTTTCGCAGGCATCGGCTTGCACGTGCTGGAAGCCGGAAGGAAGCGGCGCAGTGGGCGCCGTGACGTTGACCAGCAGGATGGCCGGGAAGCGCATTCCGTTCCAACTTTCGAGGGTGCCGCCCAGGTCGACGACTGTGCGGCAGTCCTGGAATTGCTGAAAAAGCCAGCGAAGCCGGCGCTTCCGAAAACGGCCGCCGATATCGCGATAGAGGGAGGAGAAGCTCACAGGAGGGAATTGTAGCGCGCAGGGGTCAGGCCAGTGGCACCGTCATCCGATAGTTTCGACTTCTTAATAGCCCGGCGCTCCCGAATTGGCATTCCAGCCCGCAACTGTTTACCATGGCACGCGATGGCTCGCGAGACGGTGGTTGATTCCCGGCAGGAAATTTTGCGCACGGCGGCACGCCTGTTCCAGCAGCGGGGGTATGACGCGACTTCGATGAACGACGTGGCCGCGGCGCTCAAGCTGAGTAAGGGCGGGCTCTACCATCATTTTCAGAGCAAAGACGAAATTCTGTTCGAGATCATGAACCACGCGATGGAGATCACGCAGGAGCGGGTGATCAATCCGGTGCGCGGGATTCGCGATGCGCAGGAGAGGCTGCGGGCGCTGATCCGGCTGCACATCGAGGTTGTGCTCAGCCCGCGCGACCGCGAGATCACGGTGATGCTGCATGAGAACCATCCGCTGCCGCCGACGCTGCGGAAACGCATCAACGCCCGCAAGAAGGAATATGTGCACTTCCTTGAGGGCCTGATCGCCGAAGTTCAAAAGGAAGCACAAAAAGAAACGCCAAGGGAAGCCCATCGCATGCGCGCGTCGAGCGGCCGAGTCAGCCCACGGGCCGCGGCTTTCGCCGTGTTGGGCATGGTCAATTGGATTTATCAGTGGTACAAGCCGGAGGGCGATCTGCAGGCGCAGAGTCTGATTCCGCAGTTTACCGAGCTGATCTTCGGAGGCATCCTGGCGTGAAGACACTGGTTCGCGAATATCGCCGACATCAATCAGCAGCGCGCGCAAAGCGGCAAGCTATACCGGGAGTTTCTGCGGGTTCCGGCGATGAGCGCCGGGCTTTATGTGCTGCCGGCGGGAGGTACGGACCCGCAGAGGCCGCATCACGAAGATGAAATGTATTATGTCGTCCGCGGCCGCGCGCATTTTCTGGCGGGCGAGGAGGATCGGGAGATCTCTGCGGGCAGCGTGCTGTTCGTGGCCGCGGAAGTGGCGCATCACTTCCATGACATCCGGGAAGAACTGGTGGTGCTTGTGTTTTTTGCGCCGGCAGAGAGCTGAGGTTACAAACCGAGCGAGCCGTGCTGTTATTTCGGATTTTGGAACAGGCCTCTTTTTTGTGTGATTCGTCGCAGAGGTGAGGTACTGTTCCTGGCGAAGAAACCCAAGCCTCTCGCCTATTCCCCCAGGCAGAGCGGGAGGTGCTTGTGCAGCCGATCAGCGATCAGGCCGGTGCCATTCAGCAGTTACTTAATTCGATCTACGATCACGCCTACAAGTTTCTTGCCGCCATTGCTGCCGTGGGTACTCTCAGCATGGCGATAATTCAAACCGTAAAAGATATGCTGCCCGTCCGGAACTGGTTTCAGCGGTTTTATGTCAGGCGATGGTTGCGGAACAAGGCGAAGCTGGCCGGCAGCGCATGGAAGGTATGGATGGAAGGAGCGGGTCGCGCCTGGTTTGCTCAAGAGCAAAGCCGCGCGGAAGGAATCGACGGCGGACTTGCCGCCGAACAGTTCTCGCACGGCCCATCGGCTGAGCAGGCGGAACAAGATCTGATCAAGCTGGCGACCGACGGCGACAGCAAAGCACTCTATGATCTTCAGATCGAACAGCTTTGTGGACAGCTGAACGCGGCGGCACAGGTAGCTTTAGATCGGCCCCGTGATCACGCGGATCTGGTGCGATGTCTGGCGAGTTTGGCCGATCCTGTGGATGTGGCGCGCGTCATGTTTCCTCCCCTTGAAGCAAAGCTTCCCAGAACTCAGCTGGACGCGGTGGGACAGCAACGGTACGACTCGTTCGTGGATGGCCGCACACGCGTTACTCGACCAGGTGCAACGCGCCATTTACGCACTGCAGATCAGTGCGGGATTTCGCTGGAAGTTTTATCTGCAACTCGCCTCGATCATGCTCAGCACCATCATCGCCGGTCTGGGTGTCCGGTTATTTGGGGGAGGGAACTCGCCGATGATATCTGTTCTCGCCGTCGGAATCTTGGCCGGGTACGTCGCACCGTTAGCCCTTGAGCAGGTCCAGAAGGCTCTGCAGAAAGCCCTGACCAAGTCGGACGATTGATAATCCGCGACTGGGTCCACACTGCGCCCCGCTAGGAGCGGGTCTGGAAGCACCGCGGGCCCAGCTCCCACGAGGCGCGCGGAGGTGAATATGCTATCGCCCAATGATCAGGCTGGTGCGATCCAGCAGTTGATCGCCTATCTCTCTGCACATGCGTACCAGTTCCTGACCGCCATCGCCGCCGTTGGTGTGCTCGCCATGGCGATTATCCAGACCATCAAGGACATGCTTCCGGTTCGAAACTGGTTTCAGAAGTTCTTTGTGCAGCGCTGGCTGCAGCAGAAAGGCAAAGGTAGCGCAAAAAGCGACGACCGAATGGATGACTGCGAGTAAAGGAGGGCCTGGCTTGGTTCAACGTCGAACGAGAGCGAACCGATCCTCCGGCCGACCCTAATTATTTGATTGAGAGTCCCCGGGTGGACCGGGCGGAAAAAGATTTGTTCAAGCTGGCAACTGACGGGGATGACAAGGCGCTCTACGATCTTCCTATCGAACAACTTTGCGGACAAATCAATTCCGCGGCGCAGATGGTTCTGGACAGCCCGATCGATCACCCTGACCTGTTCCGTATTCTGGCCTCAATGGCTGACCCGGTGGATGTGGCTCGCGTGATGTTTCCGCCCAGAGAAGCGAAAGGCCAAGGCCGTTAAACGACAGGGGCCGCGAAAGAGGCATGACAACTACGTCGATGCGCGAACCCGCGTCACGCATCAGATTCAGAGAGCCATCGATGCGCTGCAGATCCGCGTCGGGTTACCGATGGAAGTTCAGCCTACAGATCGCGTCGATTTTACTTAGCGGAGTGATTGCCGGATTGGGAGTGTGGATCTTCGGGAAGGGGCCTCATCCAGTCCTGTCATCGCTCGGGATCGCGATACTTGGCGGTTTTCTCGCGCCAGTTGCGCGCGATCTGGTGGCAGCCTTGCAACAACTGAGGAAATAAATTTGGCTGAAGTGGGAGAACTCAGCGTTCGCATGGAAGCGGCCGGCGGCGCGGTTGCGGACCATGTGCAGGTGCTGGGAACGGTGCGTCCCGAGGGGCGCAGGAGCGTGGTATTACTCATTCACGGATATGCGAACTCGCAGGCGACGGCGTCGGGATCATTCGATCAGTGCGTCAGCAATCTCGAAGACACTGCGAAAGAATCGAACAGCAACTTGATTTCGCCGATCTTCAAATTCTACTGGCCCGGGGACACGAAGCTGCCTGTCATTTCCGAGCTCAGTTATCCGTGGGAGATTGGGCCTGCGGTTGAATCGGCGGCGAAACTCTCGACGTTTCTGCAGGGCCTGGCTGGGCCGGGAGGTACGCCGGTCGAGGTTCATTTTGTCTCGCATTCGCTGGGCGGGCGGGTCGTGCTGGAGACTCTGAAGCATTTTGTCGCCGCTGGCGCGAACAGCCCGGTTCTGTTTCGCAGCATGTCGCTGATGGCTGGCGCAGTTCCCGTACACATGGCGGGCGATCTGCATCAGTTGCTACCTGCGGCGCTGATTCCGGGGAAGCGGCAGGTGCTGTTTTCGTCGTCAGACCTGGTGTTGGCAATCGCGTTCCGGCTGGGAGAAACGACGGCGGGCGAAGGCTTCTTCCCGGAGGCGGTGGGGAGCTATGGTCATCCTAATGGGATGTGGCAGCAGCAGAATCTGAAGGGCTACGAACATTGGAAGTACTGGCCTTCGGCGCTGGCTGCGCAGTATCTGGGTGGCTTTCTGGATGTTCCAGTGAGCACGCCGCCACCGCCGAACATGATTGTGCAGCGAGCCGGGCCCGAGGAGCGAAGCTTGCCGGCAGCCACTCTTCTGAACCGCAGCTTGCCCGTGAGAGCCCTGCCGTAGCGAAGGAGCGGTGGCGATTTCTGGCCAGTGTGCTTCTTGATCGGGCTGTATCCCTCGAACTAAAGTCGGCGTGCGCCGGAAAATCGGCAAACTCGGGGAGGATTGGAGAGACGTGTTACTGTTCGAGCGCCGCAGTGCGCGTATCGGTGTTTAGCGGTCGGCGACAGTATTGGTGCCGCAGGCAAAGTGCATAGATCCTCCGCGGCGAAGAACGCCGCTCAGGATGACAATTCGTTATTACCACGCATCCCCGGGGAGTGCTCACCAGGACTTTCACTGCTCACCAGGACTTTTTCTATGAGTGCGGTTGCAGTGGGGCAGTATTACTTCGCGGGCACCCAGTAGATTTCTTCTTTGATCGCGCCTTTGTCGGTGAAGCCGCGCCGCTTGAGGATGGCCTTGCTGTGCTCGATCATTTCGGGATGGCCGCAGAGATACGCGACAGCGTTGGAGGCGTCGATACCCCAGTGGTCGGCGTATTTGCGCAGAATGTCGTCGGCGCGGCCGATCTCGCCGGTCCACTCGGAGTGGTCCCACGGCCGGCTCACTGTCGGTACGTACTCGAACCAGGGCACTTCTTTGGCGAATTGTTGCAGTTCGTCGAGATAGCCGAACTCCCACGGGCGGCTGGCGCCGTTGAGCAAATACAGTTTGTGGGTGCCGTCGAACTTGCCTTCCTTCCAATCCTTGTGGAGCGTGCGCACATAGCTGACGAACGGAGCCACGCCCGTGACCGTCGAAATCAGCAGATGATTTTTTCTGCCGTTTTGCATTTCGAGCGAGAAGCGGCCCTTGGGCATTTTGCGCATGAGCAACTGGTCTCCCGGGTACATCTTGTGCAGCAGGGGGGTGAGAGCGCCCTCGGGAACGAGCTCGAAAAAGAATTCCACTTCAGTTTCGGACGGCGCCGAAACGATCGAATAGGGGCGCTCAATGCGCTTCCCGTCTTTTTCTACTCCCAGGGTGGCGTACTGCCCGGGGACAAAGTTGAATTCTCCTCCGCTGCGGATGCGGAACATCCACAGATCGGGAGCGAAGTCGACACGCTTGGTGACATGAGCGTGAAAAAACTTTTCGTCGGGAGCAGACATTTTGCAGGGGCCTCGAACGTTCAAAATTGTTCTTAAAGATGCTTGCGTGCTTAGAAAATTGGACGCGCTGTGCCCGCGCGGGCCGCAAAAATTATATTGTATTGATCGTTCTTCCCTGGGCACTCAAGAGGCCGACCGAACGGTCGTCCGGCAGAGCTGTATTGATTGTGACTCTAATTGTCGGGAGCCGTCAAGATTTTTGTGTTTTACGGTAGTGTCCTTATTTGGCAGGACAAAAAGCATCGATCGCTAAGCACGCAAAGGACTCGCGAAGATCGCGAAGAAAAGCAAAAGCGAATTAAGACATTATTGTGTTTTAGAGGCTGCTTACGGATGAGCCTCGCTTCTTCCGGATGCAGTTGATTCAGAAGAACTCGGCTGGATAGAAACTTCGCCTGGGCTCGGCTGGTCAGCGTCGTCAAGTTCGATGGCTGCGCCAGCGCGTTTTTCCTGCGGCGTGATGCTCACTTCCCTGAGCTTCTGCAATTCCTCCTGCGTCTTCTGCCATGCTTCCGGCTTTTTCTTGGTCGCGACCGGGGCGCTGGAATCCTTGTAGAACGCTAGAATGTTGTCCCGCAGGTCGGGTGTGATCTGGTCAAAGTTGTGCTTTGCTAACTGGTCCAACAAACGGGCGTAGGTCTTGTCGGTGAGGGCATATTCGCCGGCATGGGTAGGGCGACCGGTATCAAAATCGGTGTTGGTCAGATGCAGGTCATTCTTTCCCACTTCGACTAGAAGCTGTTTGTAATCCTCCACGGTGTGATTCACACTCGCGATGTAGAGGTCCTCAGTCTTCTGCGTTGGAATCTTGAAGTCGAGTGCCTTGAAGGGGCCGATCTTGGGAACGAACCTCAGGAAGAAGGCCAGGATGTGCGCTCCCACTCCCGGTTTGCGATATCCCTTGCCCCATTCTTTTTGATAACTGGCTCGCGACAGGTAGTAGCGGAACTTGCGGGCATTGAAATTCGGCGTTTCGGCAACAAGCTCTTTGCGCCGCGCTATCAGGGCCACTCGGGTCATCTCCGGAATGATCTGGCTGATGGCGCGGCGGAAGGTGCCGATCGCCAGGTCCTCGTTGGAGATCACTTCGTTGAGCGGAATTCCGTAGGTATCCTGAAAGGCGCGCTCCATCAGCGGTTTCGAGACCTCGAAGCCAATAAAATCGTGATAGCGGTCAGAGGTGTAGCGGTTCTTTGCCACTTGCACCATGTCAAAGCCGAACTCCGTGCGGATGTGGGCCTTGGGATCGTCCTCGTACGTAACCGCCGGGCCAAATTTTTTGCGGAGCTTGGGATTTTGTATTGCCACCGACTGGTTGATGATGGGATGCCCGCAATTATCGGAGGAGTAATGCGCAAGGGCGCCCAACGCAAAGGCGTATTCGTTGAGATCGGTAGATTCGTTCATCAAGTTAACAATGAAATCGCCGGTGCGAACGTAGTGCGTGAGGTCGCTGAAATATTTATTTCCGAAAGGGTAATAGCCCATGTCTTGCACCAGCGACCCGCCGTAAGCAAAGGCATGGGCTTTTTTCAGATCGTCTTCCGTCGCTGCGGGAAATCGCTTCTTGAGCAGGGGCTGGATGTCATCCTTCCAAACCAAATCGACGACCTGTTCGTGGGTCAGCACGGAGTAAGCCCCGCACAAGGGCTTCATGCCCACAACCAGGATTACGCCCAGCCCAAGCCAAAGAATTGTCCGCGTCAAGGGATGCATGCGCTTCATTTGCCGAAGACGAGGACCACGAAGCGTATCCGGCGTTATGGAGGGCCGGGGATGAGGATTGTCGGCCGTGGGGGCGGGCGGCGGACCGAACTTCGCCGTCACAGTGAACACATTGTGGGTTTTGGAGTCGAGCGCCATCGTGCGGGCTCCGAGCTGCGTCGGAACGTTTTCCGCAATGACGAATTTGTTGGGAGATTCCTCGTGCACGACGTTTAACACTCCTTCCCGGCACGACGCAAAGGCCAGCTTCGCATCGTCGTCAAATGCGGTTGCATCCACGCCATCGCCGATCGGCAACGTGGCTACCACCTTGCCGTTGTCGGCGTTTACGATCGCCATCAGTTTGTCGCAGCCGGCGAACAGGCGGCGGTTCTTGCGGTCAATAGCGAGGCCGCTCGGTCCCTCGCAGGGAGCCAGTGGCCATTTCGCTTTCACTTCGAGTTTGTTGGGATCGATTACCTGGATCTCGTTCTTGTCTTCAATGTTCACGAAGACCTCGCCCTTCCCATCGCTGGCTGCAAATTCCGGCTTGCCGTCGAGCTTGATCGTGCCGAGGACCGTGCCCTGGGCCGCATCCATCGCGGTCGAATCGTGGCTCTTGCCGTTGAAGGTGAAGACGCGCTTGGTCGCCGGATCATAAAGAATCGCGTCGGGATTCTCGCCGACTTTCACCTTGCTGCTGGGGGCCAGCGTTTTGAGGTCGAAGATGCGTCACAGTATTTTCGCGCCCGTTGCTGATGAACCCGCGCCCCAGTTCGGGAGCGAGAGCGATGCCGTGCACGCCTGGAGTGTCAGGAATGTCGCCGACGGTCTTGCCCGAGTCGGTATCCATTACGATCACGTGCGTGGCCCGAGAAATAAAGAGATGGCGCGCACTCGCATCGACGGTCAGATAATCCCAACCGCCGTCACCGCCGACCTTGTAAGTTGCCACAAGGTGGTATCCGGGGCCCGCGGCCAATGCCAATGCCGCCACCGACAAAATGAACGCGATTACCCAAAACCGCCCAAGTGTGGACGTAGTAGACACGATTTCCTCCTGGAATGTCAGGCTCGGGAACCGCGGCAATTGTATTCCGATGCCAATTTCTGCTTGCGGGTGGCCGCGATTCTTGCATTGTGAGGCTCAACGGGAAGTGTCGACCCGAAGTAACTTTACTCCTTTTCGGAACAAATCCTAGACTGGTCATTATATGGATGCGTTTTCGCAAAACCCGCCCGCCGAGGCCAGTCAGGCGCCAGATCCGCGGCTGCAGCCCACGCCCGACTACGGTACGCTCGGCCCAGGTTCCGACATCAAGCCCGGCCCGCCCCCCACGGCCACGAGCCGGCCCGCTGCCAAGCCGGTTCTCCCGGCACAAATAATAGCAATCGCTGTCGGAGGCTTTCTTGCCGCCTTGGCTGCGGGCGCGGGAAGCGCTCGGCACTCTTTGACACACATTACCGATCTGTTCTCGTTTGGTAAGGCGCCGGTGGTTTCCTCGGCCAAAGATTTCGGCCAGCTAAATCGCATGAGGCCGCAAAAGCAAGCAGAAACCCTGCTGCAACTCGCAGTTGGGAATTCCGATGGCGCCCGCGATCAGATTTTCGCGCGCGCGGATGGCTGGCGCGGAAGGATCAAGTGGAGCCCGCAGATCGCTGCGCTTTCCGTCGCTGCGTTCAACGCTAGGGACCTGCGCGTGCGCGAAGCGGGAATCGAGGTTGAGCTGGCGGCGTACGGATTGAAGAAGAATTCCTCGGCTGTCGATTACCTGGTGCGAGAAGCGGAGTCTTCCGATCACGCGCAAAAAATCTGGGGACTCTGGGCTCTCGGCCTGATGGGCAACCGCGGTGTCGAGACCGATCGCGTGGTCCAGACCCTGACTAAGCATCTTCAGGACTCTGACGCGGAATCGCGCCGTTGGGCCGTTGAGGGTTTGGCGCTGGTCGGCACTACGCCCACGATCGCTCCCTTACTTCAGGCTATGCACGATGATCCTTCTCCAAGTGTTCGCGAGCGCGCCGCCTGCAGCCTGGCGGAATCCGGGATGTTGACGCCGGAGCAGCGGACTGTCCGCGGTGCCACAACTGGTGAGCTACTCCGACGATCCGGCGCTCGACGCTCAAACCCATGCCTGGGCCTTCCAGGCGCTTGGCGACATTACCCAGCAACGCCTGCCCAACGACTCGGCCGCCTGGCGAAGCTGGTACGAGAACAACCGCTGAACGCAGTGGTCAGTGGCCAGTGGTCAGTGGTCAGGAGTCAGCTTCGTGTGTGTCTACTGTCCACTGGATCACGACGCCTGAAGATGACGAAACGTAATAAGACAACCGGCTGCTGAATGACTGACTCCTAATGCGCGACTCCTGACTCCTCTACTCCTTCACTCCGCCATCTTCGCGACGTGCACGTCGAAGCCGGTCTTGGGCAGCAGGGAAGTCAGGGCGAACGCTTTGAATCCGTCGCCGTTGACTTCCGTGTGCCGGTAGATTCCGGGCTCGCTCTCGATCGTTTCCTTGCGTCCTTCCATGTCATCGAGAAAGGCTTGCGCGCTTTTCGTGCCGACTTCAACGTCTTTGGCGCGCGTCACCACCGCCTCCGAAGCATACGAGCGCACCAATTTCGGCCAGTATTTTTCCAGCAGATTCGTGCTGGCAAAGACATCGGCCCAGATGATGCGCCCGTTCACCGCTACGACTACCCCGACAGCATTGCGATCCCGCAGTTGCTTGATCAAGCTCTGATAGTTCTGCTCGATCGGTTTGGCTACTGCGTCCACCTGCTTTTTGACTTCGTCGTTTTCCATAACCTTGGCGTAGGAGCTTGTGTTGGAGACCTCGGGCGCAGCACTCGGTGCGGCGGCTTCTCACCTCAACCACCATCGACGACTGCTGCTTTCGCACCTCCGCCCAGACCTGGTTCTGATCTTTATCAGCCATGGCCTTGGCGCGTACCGAGGGCTGCGCCATCAGCGTTCCCGCTGCGATGGGGCCCGCGCTTCCGGGCTTCGCGCCGTACATCGCGCCTGACGCTCCAAAATGTTCGCTGGTCGCGACCCACCGTCCGGGCTCGACGCAAAACACGCTCAAATCGACCGGATCGCTCTCGGGAGCGACGATGCGATCTTTGCCGATGACGCGGTCCTGCTTGCCGCCGGTGACGATTTCTCCGGCGAGCAACAACAGCGGGCGCTTCGAGTTGTTAATCAGCACCAAGCGGTTTACTTGCGCGCCATCGTGCATTGCCCTGCGGCCGCGTATGCCGTCGAATCAGCCCTTGCACGTTGCCGTACTCAGTGACAATCACGTCACCGGATCGCAGACCTTCGTCGAGCGTCAAGAACTCCCCCGTCGGATAACTCTTAGAGGTCACTACGGGAAAAACAGTAAGGTTGCCATGCCGGATCGGTTCCAGTACTTTGAATCCCGACGGGCCAACCGCCTCTCCCGCTGTCGCCGGACTCAGGTCCGCGACCACCAGCCCCGACACAATGCACAGCACCATTAACGCCACAAAAATCTTCGGACTCACGATCATCAGATTCACGATCTTCGAATGCACGATCTTCGGATTCATAAAATCCTCCCCCTCAGCGGGCGCGCGCCCCGGCACCCAGGAAGTGCTATCGCCATTCAGGGCGCGCTGCCCGACTCATCCCGAGAACGAAAAAAGCGGTAGAGCTTGCGGCCAAAATTCACTCACCGTACGTCTAATAAATTGGTAGCATCGGGAAAGAAGTAACCAAGCAAAGTAACCGGGTAAGGGATCGAGGGGGAATTCAGAAAGAGAATTGCAGCCGCTGCTGGAGGTGGCCGCCCACCGCAGACTTTCTACAAATGAGCACAACATCACCAGCCTCGGCCGTAGCGTCAGTCGTCCGCGAACTGCTGGCAGACCTCTACGCGAAAAGTGGAGCCGAGAAGGTCGGCCTCACACGCGAACTCTTTGCTGCAATCCTCGGCGAAGTCGGCGCGAAATATGTCACGGTGGCTATGCCGGAGAGCGAGGTTCGCACCTTCTTCCTTACCATCCGCGTGGAGGAGTTGGCGCTCGCCCGGGCATGCGCCGCGGGAAACAATTCCGCCTGGGAGCTTTTCCTGACGCGTTACCGCGAGAAGCTTTACCTGGCCGCGCTGGGTATCGCGCGTGAAGATTCAGCCGCGCGTGACCTCGCCGACACGCTCTATGCGGACCTTTACGGCACCACCATCCGCGAGGGCCAGCGCCTTTCGAAGCTCGCTTCCTACACTGGCCGCGGATCGCTCGAGGGCTGGCTGCGGACCGTGCTGTCGCAGGAGTACGTCAACCGCTATCGGCGAACGAAACGGCTGATCAGTCTCGACGAAGAATCCGAAGAGGGCGTGCAGTTTCGCGCCCCTGATCCTCAGCCGGTCGCTCCCGCTGATCGTCGCCTCGAGTTGGCCACCGATGAAGCCCTGGCTTTTCTTTCCGGGGAAGATCGCATGGTCCTGAGCGCATATTTTCTCGATGAACGAACGCTCGCCGAAATTGCTCGTATGTTGGGCGTGCACGAATCCACCATCAGCCGCAAGCTCGACAAACTGACCAGGAGTTTGCGGAAGCAAATCCTCGCTGGCCTGGTACGTCGCGGGATGACTCGCCGCCAGGCCGAAGAGGCGATCGAGGTCGACGTTCGCGATCTGCAACTGGATATACGCCGCAAATTAGCGCAAGAATCTGCAACACCGGCGTTCTCTGAGAAGAGAGTGGAGGTTGGGGTCCGCTCCGAGCCGCAAGGTGGAGTCGAACCCCTGATGTGTGGGGATAGCCGAAGCTGAAATGCGTGAACTGCCAAAATTCGTGATCGAGCGGCTGAAGATCTCAACCCCCTCGGCCCTGCATCCGGACGCTGACGTTCTGACAGCTTTTGCCGAGCGTGCGCTGCCAAACTCGGAACGGGCGGTGGTGACGGAGCACCTTGCGCGCTGCGGTGATTGCCGCAATATTATCGCGCTGGCCCTTCCGGCAACGGAAGCCCTCGAACCCGCGGGTGTCATAGTTGGATTTCGCAGTCGGTGGCGCTGGCCCGTTCTCCGCGGAGCTGCGGTAGTCGCGGGAGTTATCGCCGTCGCTGCTGTTGGAATCTATGAGTACCAGCACCGCACCCCAGCGAATGTGATCGTCGCGCGAAGTGCCGAACGCAACCAGGCATCGCCATCTCCCAATGAAACTGCGGCGCCTCGTCCCGAACCTGCCAGTCCGTCCGCGGACTTACGACTCGACGCGGCTGCTCCTTCGCGATCCGCTGTGGTGGCATCCAAGCCTCTTTCCGGTGCCGGCGACGCCCCGGGTTGGCGCGCAAAGTCAACCCGCGTGGATGCCGGTTCTGCTGGACCGGCCGCGGGTCCTGCCGGAGCAATTGTTGCCGGAACGGCGCCCGTGCCAAGTACAAAGATGGCGATGACCGAGCCTCCGCGTGACTTGGCCTTCGCTGCCCCACAGCCGCCGCCGGCAAAAACCATGAAACAAATACCGGCGCCTTCACCTGCGCATCCGGATGCCGTGCCGGCGTCTTCTGAGGTCGTCGAAGTGCAAGGTCAGTCGGAACTCGTCACAGGCGAGGCGCAGCCGTCGACACTGTATGCCCGGAACGAAGTCCAGACTCGCGTTGAAAGCACGGACAAAGTCAGACGAGCTAAGCCGCCGGCGTCAGCTTCGGGTGCGCCAGCCCTGGCAAGTCCCATGGCCGCGCGGAATCTGGGTGATCTTCAAGAACTCCACCAGGCGCAACTTCATCAGGCACCGATGCCACGTTGGACTATCAGTGCGGCCGGCAGTCTCCAGCGTTCATTGGACGGCGGCCGATCCTGGCAGGATGTGATTGTGAACGCCAAACCTGGCGCCTACGGCGGCTCTACGCAAGGGGCAATTGAGAATCGAGCGGCCAAGGCAGCAGCTACAGATGGCGCTAGAGACAAAGATAAAAATGATGGCGCTGAGAGAAAGGAGAAGTCGGCCAGGCCTGAGACCGCTGCTGCTCCCCTGTTCCGCGTCGTTGCCACGATCGGCAACGAAGTCTGGGCCGGAGCTTCCGGCGGCTTGCTGTATCACTCGGCGGATGCGGGCACACTGTGGACCAGCATCACTCCCTCGGCCCAAGGCGTCGTGTTGACCGGCGATATTATCCGCATCGAATTCTCAGACCCGCTGCACGGAAAGATCACCACTTCCACCTTCGAAGTGTGGACGACAGCCGACAGCGGCCAGTCGTGGCGAAAGCAGTAACCCTGCTGACCGCTCGCCCCGAGAGAGCGATCGGAATCGAAACAGCGAAAGTCCGTCAGAGACTTCATTACTTCAGTCAGCGAATCGCATAACTCTCGGCAAATTCCCATTACCAAAGTGACGTTTACACAAAATGAGGTGGATCTTACTATCCAAGACGTGGTTTGGCAGTTCTGGGGGAGGGCTGCCGAGGCGTCCTAGACTGAAAAGTCGAGGGCGCTTTTTTCTTTTGCCTTTCGCCGTCTGAATCCCGTTTCAGTGACCCCTCAGATTAGCGTGACCCGCGGCAGGATGCGCAGTATCCGCCGATCTCCAAACGTGAAAGCAGCACGCGGAAGCGGCAGTCTTTTTCTACCTGCTGCTTCAGTCTCTCGAACATGTCGCTGACAAATTCGGTGATCTTGCCACAACGCAGGCAGGCCATGTGGATGTGATCGCGGCCCAGTTTGCGCTCGTAGTAGTGCCCCTCGCCGTGGAGGTGCATCAGGTCGAGTTCGTCGATCAGTCCCTGACGCTTCAAAAGTTGCAAGGTGCGGTAGACCGTGCTCCGGTCAATAGTGGCGTCGAGCCTTTGCGCCTTACGCAGAATCTGGCTGGCGTCGAGATGCTTACTGGCCGTTTCCATGATGCTGAGGATGGCGCGGCGCTGCTGCGTCATTCGGATTCCGCGCTCGGCGAAGTGCGCCTGTAACCGGCCCGGCATCTCGGTTTGTGGAAGTGGCATGAATCTGCTCCTTGCTGTTGCAACTGGTCGCAATCATGCTGCGACGGAAATTGCGTGCGGAACTGGACAACATTCCCGCCCTCCGTCATTATTGACGATGTTAACTCCAGATGCGACTTGGTTGCAACTAGAACTCAACTGATAAAAACATCTTATCCATGTCCCTTGGTTCATCACTCGTCTTCGCGGTCTGCTGGTGCTTCTTGGCTAGAGGCGGCCACAGGGCGCAACACTTCTCCAACCGCAGACTGCCATTTATGCTCGCAGGCTTGCTTCTGCCGGCATCTGTCCTGACCTGCACGGCCCAGGAAAGTCCCTACATCGTGACTTACGACCACTACCTTGAGGAGCCGGGCAACCTTGAGGTCGAGTACTTTTCAACCTTCGGTACACAGCGCGCCGGCAACGATTTCCACGCTTTCTGGGCGGAATTCGAGTATGGAGCCACGGCCTGGTGGACCACCGAGGTTTACCTCGACGGTCAGACCACCTTCGGCGACAGCACCCTGTTCACCGGTTTTCGCTGGGAAAACCGTTTCCGCCTGCTGCAACGTGAACACTTCATCAACCCGGTGCTCTACATCGAATATGAGCAAATCAGCGGCGCCGACAAAATCCTCAAGGAAGTCGAGGGACATGACGTGGAATCCGATTATGCCGTCCCAAATGCCTTGGCCCGCAAAGAGCATGATCACGAGCTCGAGTTGAAGCTGCTCTTGTCCAAAACCTTCACGGGCTGGAATGTTGCATTAAATCCGCTTGCCACCAAGAACCTTACCGGCGGCAACCCCTGGGAGTTCGGTTATGCTCTCGGCGCCAGCCGGCCTCTGGGACTAAAGGCCTCCGTGAACCGCTGCAATTTCTGCCCGGAGAATTTCATCGCCGGAGTGGAAATGTATGGCGGCCTCGGTGATCGCCATAGCTTCGGTTTGCACGACACCTCTCACTACCTGGCACCGGTCGTAGCCTGGAACCTTCCGTCGGACTGGACTCTGCGTCTGTCGCCGGGCTTCGGACTGAACGACAACAGTCACCGCTTCCTGCTGCGCTGGGGCGTGTCGCGCGAGTTCTCAGGATTCGGGGCCGCGGTCAGCCGCCTGTTCGGAGGCCGCAAACAATGAAGCCCAAAACCGCGACCAGGCAAAGGCTCAAGAGAAGTCTTCTCTTAACAGGAGCAGTCGCTCTCTCGATCGCATTGTCAGTCTGCTTCGCCGAGGCTCAGAAAGAAAACTCGAAAAGCGGAAAGAAGGATGAATCCGTCTATGCCGAACTGGCGAAGGCTCCGAAGAAGGCGCGCGATCGGCAGAATCCTTTGAGGCACGACCCTGAAGCCGTGGCCGCAGGAGCGAAACTCTTCGAGCAACATTGCGCCGAGTGCCACGGCGAGATGGGCGAGGGAGGCCACAAGGCGCCGAGTCTGCTCGCCAACGAAGTGCAGCAATCGTCGCCTGGGACACTGTTCTGGATTCTGACCAACGGAGTCGTCCGCAAGGGCATGCCCGTGTGGTCGAAACTTCCGGAACCGCAGCGCTGGCAGCTCGTGAGCTATATCAAATCGCTTTCGCCACCCCAAGCTCCGCCCGCCGGAGCGGAACCGAACCCGTGACAGGTTCGTTTTGCGACCTTCGGCGCTCCCAAGCATCCAACTGAAGTGCTAGGATAAAAGGTCCCCCAACATGGGGACGCCGTAACAGATCGTCAGGCCCGGCAACGCCAGCTCGAAGTAGCGTCGGCCGACAGCGCGACGTGACAACGAGGAGAAACAAACAATGGCAGGCAACGGAATCGTCGAAGTTACCGATGCGAACTTCGATCAGGATGTTCTCAAGTCAGACAAGCCCGTGCTGGTAGATTTCTGGGCGACGTGGTGCGGACCCTGCCGCGCCATCGCCCCCATCGTCGAAGAACTTGCTAAGGATTATCAAGGCAAGATCAAAATCGGCAAGATGGACGTGGACTCCAACAGCGCGACCCCCATGCGCTATAAAGTCACCGGCATTCCAACTCTGCTGGTGTTCAAGGGCGGCCAGGTAGTCGAGCAACTCGTCGGCTATCGCCCGAAGGAAGCCATCGCGCAAGCGCTAGACAAGCACATCGGGTAGGCATTCAACCGGCGGCAGCATTCCGAGAGTCGGGGCAATCCTGGTTATTTGTATCGGAGCACCGATCATTCGAGCTCGGCAGCTCTCGCTCTGCGTTCGAGAGTACAATGCTGCCGTATGTTCCGCCGGTTAGTGCGTCTGATGGCTCTAGCGGTCGTTGCCGCATCTTCGCTGTTCGTTACAGCGGCTGCAGCTGAAGGCGACCTCGCACGCCACCTCGACGAGCAATACAAAGGCAAAACCTTTATTCTTCGTGGTTTCTATTCCAGTGATCGCTTAAGTTACGACCCTGCCGGCCGTCTTATCAATCCCTCCGCCGCGGACGATTGGACCGTCGCAGGCGTTGTGCAAGTGGAAGATTTGCGCCTGTCAGATGCCCGTCTGAAGATCAAGGCGAGGCGATTGCATCTCGGCTGGTCCGACGGCACTTTCCAGGAATTGCACGACTATGATGGAAAAGGAAAGCCCGATAAAGATGAGAAGAAAAACAGGTCTCTTCTAATCGAAGCTGATCTTGGATCTGCAACCGACGATGCCGCCGACAGCGTACTCTCCCAGATATTCCTTACTTCTCGAGATAACTTCGCCGACCTGGTGCCGGATTACTGGAGACCTTGCATCTTGGCCGCGTCAACCGGCAAAGGCAGCCAACAATACTCCGCCTGTCATTTCTCGCAGGAGTTTGCCGCCGTTCCCGGTGTGGTTCGCGTGTCGCAACAGAGTCCGGAGCGAGAGGGAATAGCAGGAGAACAGGCGCAACCGTCAGGAAGCCCGATTTTCCGCGTCGGAAAAGGGGTAACTCCACCCAAGGCTATCTCCCAACCCAGCCCAAGCTTTTCCGAGGAGGCGCGCCACGCAAAGTACCAAGGCGTCGCCATATTGTCGTTGGTTGTCGACGAGACCGGCCAGGTGCGAAATCTCCGTATCGTACGACCCGTGGGAATGGGGCTGGATCAGAAAGCGGTGGAAACTGTGTCGCAGTGGCGGTTCGCGCCTGGCACTAAGGACGGTGAATCTGTCGCCGTAGAAATCACGGTCGAAACTGCCTTCCACTTATTCTGAGGCCAGGACAGCGAGCTTACGCTGAGAACTGCTAGTACTTCCGCAGCACCCCGATCACGCGCCCCTGCACTTCCACCGAGGCCGCCGGAATAATAATCGGCTTCATATTGACGTTCGAAGGCTGCAGCCGGATGTTGTCGCCTTCCCGATAAAAGCGCTTCAGCGTAGCGTCGCTGGTATCCACCAGCGCCACCACGATATCCCCGTTGTGCGCCGTCTTCGCCTTTTCCACCAGCACGTAGTCGCCGTCGAGAATGTGTTCATCCTGCATGGAATCGCCGCGCACCTCCAGCACGAACACTTCCTTGGACCGGACAAAGTCGGCGAGCGAGATTGTCTCGTTATTCTGCACCGCCTCGATCGGTTGACCGGCGGCGATGCGTCCCACCAGCGGCAGCACCACGGCCGTATTTACCCCCATCGCCTGCTTCAGCCGGCCTTTCGGAGGCAGCAGATCGATCGAACGGCTGCGGTTGTAGTCGCGCGTCAGGAGCCCTTTCTTCTCCAGGTTCGAGATGTGCTTGTGCACGGTGGCCAGAGAACTCAGCCCCAAACCTTTGCCAATCTCATCGAAGGAAGGAGAGTAGCCATGCTCAGCCACGAATCGTGAGATAAAGTCGTAGACTTCGCGCTGCTTGCGAGTGATCGCCATGCGCTTATTATTGGCGAACAGAAGGCGAAAAAGCAAGCACAAACCGAAGTTGAAACTTTTGTTCGCGTCGGAACTCCAATCTGCTAGGGCAAATTAGTTCGTACTCAGGAAGGGACAAAGTGATGTCTGCATTTTTTGCTCGCTATGCAGTAGTTCTTCTGGGAATCCTCGCCGGTACCGTCGCCTGCACGGCTAAGGCCGGCACGAGTGCCCCCATTCCCGCGCCCGTCGTCGACGCCCAGCCTGCGGCCACTTCCACGCCGCAGACCGCGGTCGTGGCCGGAGGATGCTTCTGGGGTATCCAGGCGGTCTTTCAACATGTGAAAGGTGTCGTCAGCGCGACCTCGGGTTATTCCGGCGGCTCCTCCAAGACTGCGGAGTACGAAACCGTCAGCACCGGAGACACCGGCCACGCCGAGTCCGTCCAGATCGTCTACGATCCTTCTCAAGTCACCTACGGCGAACTGCTGCGCGTATTTTTCTCCGTGGCCCACGATCCCACGCAACTGAACCGCCAAGGCCCCGACGAAGGGACGCAATATCGTTCCGTAATCTTCTATAACAGCGACGAGCAGAAGCACATCGCTGAGGCATACATCGCGCAGCTCGACAATGCCAAAGTTTTTCCTCGCGCCATTGTCACTCAGGTTGTTCCGCTGAAAGCGTTCTACCCGGCGGAGGCCGATCACCAGAATTACGCCGCAAATCATCCCCATCAGCCCTACATCATGTTCAACGACGCTCCCAAGGTGGAGCACCTTCGCCAGGAGTTTCCGGATTTGTATACGGGAAAGTAATTGATGTGGATGCCGAGGATAAAGCATTCTCAGCGATTTCTGCGAAGCTGGGCTCTGGGTTCTCTGCGAGAGAGGTTCTAACTTTATCGCAGAGCTCGCGGAGAAATGCCGCAGAGACCGCTGAGAGAGGAACAGGCCATGTTCGATTCTGATCTTGATCGCCAAGGCAACACCGGGCGGCGTATATTTCTGGCCGGCATAACTGCCGCGGTTGCAGGCTTGCTCCTGCGGCTGTGGTCGAAACCGCGTCTGCTGCGCGCCGCAGCCTCCGTTCAAGGCGGTCCCGCTGAAGTCACGATTGTGAAGTTCTCTGATTCCGGTCAACCACTGGAAAAAGTTCGGATACCCAGACTTGTAAAGTCCGAAGAAGAGTGGCGCAAGCAGCTTCCCCGCGGTGTCTTCGAGATCACGCGTCAAGCCGATACCGAGATGGCATTCTCCGGCAAATATTGGAAGCTGCACGACCAGGGAATCTATCGTTGCATCTGCTGCGACAACGCCCTGTTCAGCTCGGAAACCAAGTTTGATTCCGGAACCGGCTGGCCCAGCTTCTGGGCTCCCATCGCCGCCGAAAATGTGCGCGAAATTCGCGATATTACATTCGGCATGCTTCGTATCGCGGTCGCCTGCACCGAGTGCGACTCGCATCTCGGCCACGTTTTCGACGATGGCCCGGAGCCTACACATCTCCGCTACTGCATGAATTCGGCTTCGCTGCGCTTCGTCGCGAAACCCTAAGGGGCGTGCACTATGAACTCGAGCCTTCCTGCTTTCCGCGAACCTAATCCGGTGGAGAAGATATTCAACCGCCTCTTTGGATTTCTAGTCGGTCTCGGTCTCGGCTTCTCCTACAACTACCTGCTGCAAGTGCGTGGCCGCAAGAGCGGAAAGCTCTACTCGACCCCAATCGATCTCTTGGAATACAAGGGCACGCGCTACCTCGTCGCTCCGCGAGGACGGACACAATGGGTGCGCAATGCCGAGGCCGCGGGAGAGGTTACGCTGAAGAAGGGAAGTTCTCGTCCAACATTTCGGCTGCGGCCCCTTGCCGATGCCGAGAAGCCGGAGATCCTGAAGGCCTACCTCGATACCTTCAAACGCGAGGTGCAGCGCTACTTTCCTGTCGCAGCAGGTTCGCCAGCGGAAGCCTTCGTCGAAATCGCCTCCAGCTACCCGGCATTTGAGCTTCTGCCATCGTGAGTGGCGAGTCGCAGGTGAATCAAGCTCCGGCTACAAAGAAATTGCCGTCTTCCTTAGCTGACGCTGCGTCCCCGGCGACATCCTGCACGAGTTCCTGCCTGCGCTCCGGCCCTTTTCTGTCGATCACGCGTACGCGACGCGCCGGAATGTTGCTGGGGTCAAGCCGCGCGATCCGTCCCTCCCGCACCTGGACGTGGGAGCGGAACCAGTCAGTTTTATACATGCGTCCCGACGCATAGAACGTCATGGACGCCACTACCGCGCCTTCGAACTCCCCCTCGGTTGTTCCCAAGAGCCGCTTGCTGATGTCCTGCGTCCACGTCATTCCGCCGACCAGCGGATCATTCAGAAACCAGCGTTCGGAGGGCATGGCATGAGTCAGCTTGCGCATCTGCGCCATCTGCAACAACACCGAGGTCTTCGCCAGATTCGTGACCACGATGCGAGCCTCGGTAGGGGATACCCGCTCCAGCTTGATGTGCAACTCCGGCGACCATTCGCGTTCAAACTCTTCGCGGGCCAGCGCCAAACCTTTGTCTGTGGCTTCCACGTAGCGCAGGGTGGCGCGCGCCAAGATCACGCTGAAACAGCTGGTAACCACGGTCGCGATCACCGGTATGTAGGCAATCAGCGTCGAAATCGAAAAAGGGATCCGGTACGAAGTGATCCACTGCAGCATGTGCATGCCCGCGTCTCCTGGTTGCGCGCCGAAGCGCGACTTTGCTAATGGGGGAGGGGATCCGGCAATGTGGTCTACGACCCGTGCGCAAAAAGCTCGCGCATCAAAAAGCCTACCGAGAGCCAGGCGTCCCCTCTAGATGCACATGGTGCTTGGGCGGGAAACAGGGAAGTGTAGCGACTTTGGTAACTGGCGGGACTAAAAAACTTCGAAGGGGGCTCAAGGTTTCGCCACACTATTCCAGAACGCTGTCGTCCAGTTTCTTTCTGCCCCAGTCGGCCGCAGCCTGAACAAAGGCCAAAACTACAGGATGCGGCTTCTTCTCAGTAGACGACAACTGCGGCTGAAACAACGTCGCCAAAAAGAAACGGTGAGTCGGAGACTCGATGGCCCGTACCTCTCCTTGCGCTCCGCGTGCCACCACTGGAAATCCCGCCTCCATCGTCGCCCATTCGTACTCGGGATTCAGTTCGAAGTTGCAGAAAAACTCCTCCGTGGCACTCTCCTTCCCCTTACCGTAGAAAGACTGCAGGTAGGATCCCGGACGCAGGCGAATATCGGGCATCGCGCCCGACAGCTTAGGAGCGTCGCCTTTGCGGCCCGGCATCGCGCAGGCCACTGGATAAATGACGATGTTCTTCGATCCCGAATTGTTCTCGGCGCTGTCAGCGTCCGCAATATTGAGCACGTTGCGGGCGAACTCGATGAGCGCATATTGAAACCCGGCGCACGTGCCTAGAAAAGGCCAGTCCCGGCGCCGGGCGAACTGTATCGCCTTGAGCATCCCGTCGAAACTCTTGAAGGGACTCCCCGGCGCGGCCCACAAGCCGTCAAAGCTTTCCAGAAGTTTTTCTGCCTCAGGAGTTGTGAGGGAAGGCGTCGCCAGCCACTCCGATTCGACCGCCAACTTCAGCTTGCGGGCGGCGTGCAGAAGCGAGTCATTCGTCGCATGGTGCGAGCGGAATTCGGGGTTGAAGTCTCCGAGGATTCCGATGCGAACGGCGTCGCCCACGCGAGCATTGTACTAGAGCAAGACCGGCCCAGTGCTCGCGGTGAGTCGTGTTAGCAGTTAGTAGCATGATGCCTGGGGACTGTCAGCCGAAACGGCACGGGAAATAAGGCGCCGCGAATGGGAACGGGCTCACCGCATGTTCAGCAGCAGGTAAAGGCTCAACAGCGCCAGGACGGGCCCGCCCAGGATCATCAACGCGCACTTCCATCCCATGGACCGCGCGACCTCCAGCTGGCTGCGCCACGAGATCAGAAAAGTCTTGTCGTTCGTGCCCTTCATCAGCACTACGGCAGGATGCGGATTAAAGCCATTGCCAGCGCCCGAGTTGCTGTCTCCGGAGTTATGCCCGTTACCTGGCTCGGTCGCTGCCGTTTCTTGAATCACCTGCACCGCCGGCTCTCCTAACCCCGCCGCAGTCCACGCCGCTGGATTGGAAATGCCGGCCTTGAGCAGTGCAGCCGCGATCTTTTGCTGCTGCGTCATCTCCACCGAGTTTGTTGGCCCGGTTTCTGGCGAAAGCTGAATGACCACAGGTTGTATGACTTCCCGCTGGGAATCGATTCTGGTGAGCGAGTTCGCTGCCGGAAGATCTCTGGATTCGCTGCCGAACACCGTAGAAAGTGAAACCGGACTGCCCATAGTTATGGCGAGTGATTCCTTCAGTGAGCCGGCGGAGTTCATACTTACATCCTCACGAATTGGCTGTGGCGTCAGTTCCATGTCCGGATTCTCCGCCAGCGTGCCCAGAATGAAGAGCGAATTCTTGGGCTTGATACAGAACTCCTCGACCCTGATTTTGTTGCTCGTCACGATGCCATGGTTGGCCAGGAAACTTTGGACGTTCTCGGGAGCCGGATCTTTAGTGGTGAAAAACGAGTCGCAGAACTCCTGCTGAAAGTCCCGGTGGATATCTAGATCTGCGCCCCGCGGATCGACCAGCACCCGCCCCGTATTGTCATCGAGGAAGAACGGCACGTGCACGCACTCGCCGGCAACCTTGACCCAGGACTTGTTCTTCCCCTGCTGCTTCCACTCCCAGACGAGAGTGCGATAGTAGTAGCAGGGTCTGGCCGTGATGGGCGCGACCACGGCGTACGGGCCGACAGCCAGGCCGCTGACCTCAACCATCCCCATGGCAGCGCTGCGAATCTTGGAAAATGGCGTATCCAGGATCAGTCGCCGCCTCTGCAACAGGCGGAACCCATAGAAAAAGCAGCCCATCCCGGCGCATAGTCCAACCACGCACCAGAAGAACAGGCCCCCGGAATCTGAAAGACGACCGGAAGAGCGATCAGAGGACAAATGTGAAGAACAAAGCCAAAGTGCGAGCACTAGCACGGTAGAGTCCGCGGAGCCAAGGTTCGCATTCGCGGCCCCGTTCTCAGCCTAACGAGCGAGAAGTGCCAGCGCACCAGAAAACGAGCGTTGGCGCTTACGTTGGTAATTCGGCCGACGTTACGGTTCCCCAACCATCAGTTGACTCACGCTTATAGACAAAGTCGGATCCGTGACTCCGCCCGAAGCACAAGTGGACGTGTTCCTGAGAGTTTTCCCATCGTCTACCTCCTCTACCCGATTCCCGCAAGCGCTGCCATAATGTAAGAATGGCTGTTGCTTTCCTAGAAGAACGTTGGCTTCCGAAGTCTGTCCTCTGCCTCAGGGACTATAACCGTCACAAATTCCTTCTCGACCTCATTGCTGGGGTCACCGTTGGCCTGGTCGCGCTTCCCTTGGCGATGGCTTTTTCGATTGCGTCCGGGCTTACACCGCAGGCCGGCATCTATTGCGCAATCGTCACCGGATTTCTAATCTCTGCCCTGGGCGGATCGAAGACTCAGATCGGTGGGCCCACCGGCGCCTTCGTCGTCGTAGTCGCAGGAATTGTCGCTGCTCACGGCGTCGACGGTCTCTTCATGTGCACGGTGATGGCTGGTGTTCTGCTCGTCATCATGGGCGCCACAGGCTTGGGCAGCGCGGTGAAATTCATTCCGCGGCCGGTCGTCGTCGGATTCACCAACGGCATCGCCGTTCTGATCGCCAGCACGCAGGTCAAAGATTTCTTCGGATTGCGCCTGGAAAGAGTCCCCGGCGTTTTTTGGCTCCGCATCGAGGTGCTGGCTCGCAGCTTCCACACACTCTCGTATGAGGCGACAGCCCTGGCGGGCTTCACCGTGCTGTTGCTCATCTTCTGCCGCGCTCTTTCGCCGCGCATCCCCGGACCGATTGTCGCGCTGCTGCTGGGAACTGGCGCCGTCTACCTCTTTAAGCTGCCGGTGGAAACCATCGGCACACGCTTTGGCGGAATCCCCAGCGGGCTGCCACACATGGCAATCCCAAAATTCCGCTCCGACCTGATTCACGGCCTGCTCGGACCGGCTTTTACAGTGGCCATGCTGGGCGCGATCGAGTCACTCATGTCGGCCGTGGTCTCAGACCGCATGAGCAACGACCGGCACAATCCCAACGTCGAACTGATCGGACAGGGCGTCGCCAACATCTTCTCTCCCATGTTCGGAGGGCTGCCCGCCACTGGCGCCATCGCCCGCACTGCGACCAACATTCGTTCCGGAGCACAGTCGCCAATAGCCGGCGTGATCCATGCCCTGACTCTGCTGTGTATTCTTCTGTTCGCGGCGCCGCTGGTGAGCTATGTGCCCATGGCGATGCTTGCCGGTATTCTGATGATCGTCGCCTACAACATGGGAGAGTGGCGAGAAATTCCACAACTGCTGAAGCTGACCAAGACCGACATCAGCATCTGGCTGGTGACGTTTGCTCTTACTGTGTTCGCCGATCTCACCGTAGCCGTCGAAGCCGGCATGATTCTCGCCGCATTGCTCTTCATCAGCCGCGTCGCCGCCACCACCACAGTCTCGCAAGTCACCGACGACTACATTGAAGACGGCCGCATCCACATCTTGCAGGACAAAGATATCCCCTACTATGCCACCATCTTCCGCATCCACGGCCCATTCCTGTTCGGTGCTGCCGACAAACTCTCCGTCGTCACCGAGAACCTGCACAAGCTGCCGCCCGTGGTCATCCTGCGCCTTCGCAATATGACTGCGCTCGACGCGACCGGTCTGTTTGCATTGGAAGAAGTTGCGAAACAACTGCACGCGAGCAAGCGCACCCTGATCCTCTGCGGTGCCCGCGAGCAGCCCGCCAAGCTGATCCATCAGGCCGAGTTCGAGGAAGTCGTCGGCCCGGAAAACATCTGCGAGAACGTGCAGGAAGCCCTGAGCCGGGCAGAGGAAGTGTATGAAGGGCTGGAAGCAAACTCTCTGGCAGCCGACAGATAGGCAACGCAACATTCCGCGGCGTGCATGGTGCCTGTTGATCCACGGCGGCCCAGGTCTACATACAGAGCTTGCTCTTTCTGTGTCACATTAGAATGTCATCACTCGCCGCTCATGCCCGCACCCGCCAACCCCAGAGCTGGACGCGCCGCCTTCTCTCATCCCGCCTTCGTGCTCTTCCAGATTGCCCGCTTTATGATCGTCGCCTCCGTGGAAATGCAGGCCGTCGCCGTCGGCTGGCAAGTCTACGAAATCACCCGGCGACCGCTCGATCTCGGTCTGGTAGGACTCGTCCAGTTTCTGCCTGGAATCCTGTTCTTCCCCCTCTCCGGACACGCTTCCGACCGCTTCGAACGCCGCCATGTGCTCTCCGCCTGCTACGCCGGTTTCGCGCTGTGCTTTGCCCTGCTTCTCGCGCTCACGCAGCGGAGCGTGCATTCAGTGACTCCCATCTACCCCGTGCTGTTTCTGCTCGGGATGGTTCGCTCGTTCAACTTCCCCGCCAGCCGCGCGATTCTTCCCCAACTCGTATCCGAAGAGCATTTTCCCAACGCCGTCGCCTGGAACGCCACCACCTTAAAAGCCGCGACCATGCTCGGACCTTCTTTCGGCGGCGTCCTTTATGCCCTGTTCCGCGGCCCATCGGCCGTTTACGCTACCTCCGCGCTCATCGCCATCGCCGCCCTGATTACCACCTTCCGCATCAAGCCCGAAGCTAAAGCCCGTCCCCGCGAACCCTTGACCTTCGCCACCGTCTTCGCCGGACTCCGCTTCATCTGGCGCGAGAAGCTTATCCTGGGCGCCATCTCGCTCGATCTATTTGCCGTGCTCCTCGGCGGGGCCGTCGCCCTTCTGCCGGTTTATGCCCGCGAAATTCTCCGCACCGGCCCCTGGGGACTCGGGCTGTTGCGCTCTGCTCCCGGAGTCGGCGCCGCAATCATGGCCGCCTTGCTTGCGCACCGCCCGCTGCGTGGCCGCTCCGGCCCAATTCTGCTTTGGTCGGTCGCCGCTTTCGGAGTATTCACCATCCTCTTCGGCATCTCCAAGAGTCTGGTCCTTTCGCTGATCGCGTTGCTCCTGCTCGGCGCTTCCGACATGATCAGCATCATCATCCGTGCCCTCTTCGTGCAGCTAGGCACCCCCGACGAAATGCTCGGCCGCGTCACCGCCGTCGACATGATTTTCATCGGGACCTCCAACGAACTGGGCGAGTTTGAGTCCGGACTGACCGCACAGTGGTTCGGCACCGTGCCCGCGGTAATTCTGGGCGGCGTGGGAACGCTCGTGGTGATCGCCCTCTGGATGTGGTTCTTCCCCGAACTGCGTCGCGCCGGAGATTTGACCTCCATCAAGAGCGGGAAACTGCAGAAGGCAGAAACGAATAGCGGAGCACCCTAGATGGCGCCCCAGATGAGCATTCTAGATAACTAATAGCGGTGTCTACTTCACCCGCACCACGGTCTTCGCTGCACCCATGTTCTCGTACCGGTCATAAACCCTCACCACCACCACATGCTCAGGCGACGCGCCTTGCTTATCTGTTTCGGGCGCAACTTTGAAGTCATAATCTTCCGTCTTTGCATCGGAGAGCTGCCCCACCGGTTCCACATACTTCCACTCACCCGCATCGACGGAATACTCAGCTCGCTTGATCGCCGAGAACCCGTCTCCTGCGCGGAAGCGGACATGAATCTGCCCGCCCTCCACCGCCGCCGCCAGATTCTCGATTCGCGGAGGTGTCGTATCCACTTCAAATCTCCGGCTCACTTTCTCTGCGGTCAATGCCTCACCCGGCGAGTGCGACGGCGAATCGGAAGCCACTACTTTCACCATGTAGCCGCCATCCGGCAGCAAACTCGCGTCAAACGAATACGCCTTGTCCGTCAAATTGTCCTTCAGCAGCAGCCAGCGCGTTTCCCCGTCGCCGCGGTAGTACAAGGTGTAGACGAGTTGATCGTCGTTTTCATCATGTGCGCTCCATTTCACGCCAATCGAATCCCGGTCGCGCGTGCTCGGCACCGGCGAGTCGAAGTGCGATCCCGACGATCCGCTCACGTCGGTGCTCATACTCAGCACAGAAGACTTGGGCATCGTCTGATACCGCGTTCCGATTTGCACGGTCACGTCGTCAATCTCGGGCGCAACATTCTTGGGCAGATAATTCAGGGTGACGCTATCCACCACCGGCTTCGCGCCCCCGGAATGTAAGAGCGCCTTCCACTGAGCGTAGCGCGCGGCAGGAATCTCAGCCTCGCCATCTTTCCCCAGGTCCACTTTCTTCCATGGACTCCAGTTGCGGTCTGGATTGTCCACGTTCCCGCTGCGCGCGAACAGATCAACATTGCCCGAGCCGCGGAACTCCGCCCGGCCCCAGCGCGAGAAAATCTTCGCATCGAAAACATCGCTCTCGTATGTGCCCTCTGCCTCCGGCCCCGGCCCCAATACAAAAAGTTTCCCCAGGTTGCTGGTGGCCGCGTACAATCCGCCGCCCGGAGCCTTTGCAAAGGCCGTCACCTGCGAAGCTGCCGCTTTCAGCAGGTCCGAGAACTCGTCCTGACCCGTGATGGCAAAAATGTGCCCGCGATTTCCCGTTCCCGCCAGCAGCCGATCCTGCGAGTCGAACGCCAGCGCATAGACAATGTCTTCGTGTGAACTCCACATCTTCGCCGGAGAACCGTCCGGTGCAATCCGGTACACGTCAGACCCTCCACTCACCCCTCCACCGGGAAACGGGAACGGTCCGACCGGCACCGTGCTCGGTGTCGGCGCGATGGTCAGCCCCGGCGGCTGTGGCCCGGTTGGGACAGGAGCGCTGGGTCCGATCGTGAGCAGCGCGGAAGCGCCGCCGGCCCCACCCGGCCCACCGCCCGCCCGCTTTTCGCCTACACCCGCCGCATAAATATTTCCTGCATGGTCCAAAGCCAGCGCCGTTATTTCTTTCTTCGGCGCGCTATACAACACAAACCCTTCGCCCGCGGGAGAAATTCTGTATACCAGTCCGCTGCCATCCGACCCTGCGATCACGTTCCCCTGCGCATCCAGCACCAGGACTCGCACATGAGTCTCATCGCTCTTGAAGAAAAGCGAGTGATCCCCTTTCGGCGTGACCCGGTAAATCTCCCCGTGATCGCCGGTCGCGACATACAGGTTGCCCGACTTGTCCAGCGCCAGATCCCAGATGTACTTCGTCCCCGGCGCGAAATACACCGATGAACTCCATGCGGCGTCAACGCTGGGCTTTGCCTGATCCTTCTCCGCAGCCTTGCCAGAATCTTTTTCTCCGCCCTTGACACTGTCAGCTTTCGCACGTTCGTTCTTACCGGCTGGTTTGTGCTCGATCTTGTAGACTTTTCCGTCAGGCGCCGTCGCCGCGTAGATGACTCCACCCGGCGCCACCTTCAGCGCCTGCACCTGCAACTCCTGCGGCTCGAAAATGATCGTCGCCTGCCCCTGCGGCGTGATCCGGTACACCCGCGCCGGTGCGCCAGTCGCGGCATACACGTTGCCCGCATCGTCCGCCGCGATAGCCCAAATATATGTGGAGGGCGTCGCATAAAGCGCCTTGAACGCCGGCGCCAGCTCCAGCCCGCCGGAACTCCGAATGGCCACGCCCGTGGCCGTCCCCTTCGTCAGTTCTTCGAATTTCGACTGCTCCCACGTCCGCGTACCCTCCGCAAACGCACGCCCGACTAGCCCGGAACCCGCAAAGTTTGTGAGAGAAAAACCGATGACAAGAAGGAAGAAAGACTTTCGCAGACTCTGCAATTTTCGTACCTCGAACGGTAGTTGTAGCGAGAATATTCAGGTTATCACGCCGAGACCCCCCCAGGTCTGACGACCCGACGCCTGACTAACGAGCCCGACGCCGGACGCCGAAGCCCGAAAGCTGAAGCCCGTGTTATCGTAGAAATTTGATGCCGTCCCCGCGCCCAGATCCCCGCCAGGGCTTGCTTCGCCTCCTCGCCCACAAGTCTTTTCAGCTGGGCGAGTTCAAACTCTCTTCCGGCGCAACCAGTGACTACTACATCGACTGCCGCACCACCACGCTCGACGCCAAAGGCTCGCGCCTCACCGGCGAAGTCTTCCTCGATGAAATCCGCAAGCGCAAATGGAAGCCGCAGGCCATCGGCGGCCTCACCATGGGCGCCGATCCCATCGTGGCCGCCGTCGCGGTCGTCAGTGGCGATCTACATGGCTTCCTGGTGCGCAAGGCAGAAAAGCAGCACGGCACCGGACAGCGCATCGAAGGCTATCGCGAGAAGGGCGCGCGCGTAGTCATCGTCGACGATGTCTGCACCACCGGCGCATCCACGGTTCAGGCCATCGAGGCGGCCCGCAAATTCGGATTTGAAATCGTCGGTGTGATGTGCCTGGTCGAGCGCGAAGAGCATAAAGGCCGCCGGAGTGTAGAGAAGGCCGCAGCCCCGGCGCCATTCGTTTCAATTTTTACAGCCCGTGACGTTCGGGAAGAACACGTTATGCAGAACGACGACACCTCGCCCGCCATTTTTGCTGTGGCGGCCCCTTGCGAAGTTTGCGGTCGGCCTGCAGTCACGAATAATCCGCGTAACCGCTGTGGCGTGCACCGAGCCTAGGAAGAGAAAGCTTAAGGAGGATGGCATGGCCGAAGCTGCAGGCAACCCCACTTCTTTCATGGTCGAGACTATTCCGATTCAACGCTGGAGGCTGTATGTGCTACGCTTCATAATTTTCTTCGCCATCCCGCCGGTAATGGCCGCCGTATTCGAATTACCCAAAGCAACCGTGGTCCGCATGCTCGTAGAAGGAATTCTGCTTGCACTGACAATGTCTGTTGTTTCGGGGTGAATGGAGCGACGAACGACCAACGAGCAGCGACCAACGAGCAACGACTGAACCATGATTCAAACCCTCGAATGGACCGACAAAGGCGTCCGCTTCCTCGACCAGACGAAGCTGCCTACTGAAGAAACCTACGTCACCTGCAAAACGCATGAGCAGGTCGCCGACGCTATCCGCACTATGGTCGTCCGCGGCGCGCCCGCCATCGGCGTAGCCGCGGCCATGGGCATCGCGCTCGCCGTGAAGAATTCCAAAGGCGAGACTGCGGGCGACCTCAAACGTGATTTCGACCGGGCTTGCGACGTCATCGGCAAAACCCGTCCCACCGCCGTCAATCTTTTCTGGGCCATCCGCCGCATGCAGGAAAAATTCGAGCGCATCCGCATCCGCCCAATTCCCCAGATCAAGCAAACGCTGATCGAAGAAGCCCAGCGCATGCACGCCGAAGACATCGCCGCCAACCAGGCCATGGGACGCCACGGCGCCACCCTCATGCCCGCCGAGGGCGGAGTCCTGACTCACTGCAACGCCGGCGCCCTCGCCACTGCCGGATACGGCACCGCGTTAGGCGTGATCCGCGCCGCGGTCGAGCAAGGCAAGAAGATTCACGTTTACGCTGACGAGACTCGCCCCTTTCTGCAAGGCTCGCGCCTGACCGCATGGGAATTAATGAAGGATGGCATTCCGACCACAGTAATCTCCGACAACATGGCGGGCGCCATGATGAAGCAGGGCAAGATCGGAGCGATCGTCGTCGGCGCCGATCGCATCGCCGCCAACGGCGACGTGGCCAACAAAATCGGCACGTACACCGTAGCAATCCTGGCGAAAGAACACGGCATCCCGTTCTACGTTGCCGCCCCGATTTCGACCGTCGACCTCGCCACTCCCGACGGCAGCAAGATTCCCATCGAGCAGCGCAACCCAAAAGAAATCACCCACATCGCCGGCAAACAAATGACCCCCAACGGCGTCGCAATCGAGAATCCGGCCTTCGATGTAACCCCCGCAAAGTACGTGACCGCCATCGTTACGGAAAAGGGAATAGCCCGCGCCCCATACGAAGACTCCCTCAGAAAACTGGCCGGGAAGGAAGCGAACGTCGAAGTCTAGGTTGCTCGGTCCAAACGCATTGCCAGTGTGAAGACGGAGCGCGTGTGGGGACGGGGCCAGTGTGGGGGCATTTGCCGTGTGGGAACGGGCACCTCGCCCGTCCACCGAGCGAAGCGAGGTCCTCTGTCACGAGGCCAGCAACGGAACTTTTACCCCAGCTCCGGCGTATCCTTAACTGGAAGAATAAGGAGGTCTCCATGTTCACTCTCCTCCTCTGGTGCATTCTGTTCATACTCTGCTGGCCACTGGCACTGCTCGCCCTGGTCGCCTACCCGTTCATCTGGTTGCTGTTGCTCCCGTTCCGAATCCTGGGCGTAGCCGTCCACGGAGTCCTTGAGGTGATTTACCTGGCCATCACGCTTCCGTTTCGATTGCTGGCAGCGCCGTTTCGGATTTGAATTAGAATCTCCTTCGGCTCCTCGCTCGCGATGACACTTCGAAATCTCGTTCGAAGCCGTTCTGCCCGTCTTGCTTCACTAATCCTCTCAGGTGCCGCCATTTTCAGCGGAACCAAAATATATGAATATTCGTCTCCTCCTGTCGGCGACAAAGACTGCGACTTCACATTTCCAAGAGTTGCAGAAGGGGAAAAACCAACCACGCTGAGGATTGATCGGCCGAGGCCCGCGATTCCGATGGACTTAATCGGCGGCTATATCAATGACGCAAGCTGCCTAAACAAAACTCCAATTTATGGCCTGGTTCGAATCCAGACAGCCGACGATGTTCGAAACTCTCTCCAATTCGCGCGCGACAACCATTTGCGCATCTCCATCGCAGGCCAGAGGCACAGCATGGGCGGCCAGTCCTTTTCTAAGGACGGATTGGTGCTGGACATGCGTCCCTTCAACCAGATCACGATCGACCGGGAACATGCTGTAGCGCATGTGCAGAGCGGTGCCACTTGGTCGCAGGTTCAAGAACTGGCGGACAAGGAGGGGCTGTCAGTGCAGGCGATGCAGTCGATCAATGTCTTCACCGTGGGCGGGTCGCTAAGTGTGAATGGACATGGCATCGCGCACCGGCCGGGGCCGTTAGCCTCTACGGTGCTTGCAATACGCATCATGCTGGCGAATGGCGAAATTAGACAAGCCAGTTCTTCCGAGAATCCCGAGTTGTTCCGTCTCGCTTTAGGCGGTTACGGTTTGTTTGGGGTCATCCTCGACGCCGATCTGCAATTGGTGAAGAACGAAGTTTATTCGCTCGAGACTTACAATTTCGACTACCGCAACTTCCCGGACTATTACCGGCTGAACATTTCCGGTAACGATCAGGTTGGCTTGGTCTATGCCCGGCTTTCGATCTCTCCCACTTCCTATCTTCGTGAGACAGCGGTCCACGTTTACCGCAAGGCAGATTTTCAGGGCAGAATCCCTCCATTGCAGCCCCAGACGCACGACCGACTCGATCGATTCATAATTAATTTTTCCAAAACTGGCGCCTTTGGCCGCTGGGTGCGATGGACTTTGGAGAACCACTATGGTCCGAGATTCCACCACTGCTTATCACGCAACCAGGCGATCAACCAGAAGGAGCCGTGCCTGGTTTCAAGAAATGAGGAGATGTATGACTCCATGGCGTACCTCCGCAACCGATTGAAGGATACCGACATTCTGCAAGAGTATTTTATTCCTCAGGATAAGATGCCCCAGTTCGTAGACGGATTGAGACAGAGAGTGCAGGCAAATGGGGCGAACTTATTGAATGTGACGATTCGAATCGTCCACAAAGACGAGGTCACCGCCCTGCCGTACGCCAAGCGCGGTATGTTTGCGTTCGTTCTTTACTTCAATCAAAAACTCAATGAGGAGCAAAGCGCGAAGTTAGAGAAAACAACGCGTGAACTGATTGACCTGGCGATTCAGCTGCACGGAACCTACTACTTGCCGTATCAACTTTATTATTCTGAGCAGCAATTGCAGCAGGCTTATCCCGAGATCACCGCGTTCTTTGCCGCAAAAAAACGGTATGACCCGGAAGGTTTATTCAGCAGTAAATTCTACGAAAAATATGGGCGGGCAACATCGCTACATGCGCGGATAAATTAGCTCTCCATCATCTTCAAATTCTTGCTCACGATTAGCCGTGCCCCCGTGGCCCGCTGCACGTCCTCCGCGGTCAATCCCGGCGCAACTTCCTCCAGCACCAGTCCATCCTTCGTCACCCGGATGTACGCCATCTCCGTCACGATCGTGTCCACAACATGCACGCCAGTCAGGGGCAGCGTACACTTCTTCAAGATCTTTGGCGCGCCTTCCCGCGTAGTATGCTCCATCGCCACCACCGTACGCCGAGCACCCGCCACCAGATCCATCGCCCCGCCCATCCCCTTGACCATCTTTCCCGGAATCATCCAGTTTGCCAGGCTGCCAGTCTCGTCCACTTCCATCGCACCCAGCACACTCAAATCAACATGCCCGCCGCGAATCATGGCAAACGAATCGGCGCTCGAAAAATACGACGTACCCGGCATCTCGCTCACCGTCTCCTTGCTCGCGTTGATCAGATCCGCGTCCTCAGTCCCCTCCACCGGGTAGGGCCCAATTCCCAGCATCCCGTTCTCCGACTGAAGAATGACCTCAATCCCCGGCGGAATGTAATTCGAGATCAATGTCGGCATTCCGATGCCGAGGTTGACATAGAATCCATCCTGCAGTTCGCGCGCAATCCGCTTCACAATGCGTTCGCGCTTATCGACATCTTTGCCTGGTTTGTTCATACTTGTCGTTAGGCCGAAGCTCTTTCTTACTGGGTACTGGCAACTGGCTACTGGGTACTTCTCTTCCGCACCGTCCTCCGCTCAATCCGCCGCTCGTACAACTCCCCCTGAAAAATTCTCTTCACATAAACCGAAGGCGTATGGATCGAATCCCCATCCAACTCGCCGACCTCGACCAACTGCTCCACTTCCGCAATCGTCACCTTCGCCGCCGTGGCCATCATGGGATTAAAATTCCGCGCCGTCTTCCGGTACACCAGATTCCCCATCCGATCGCCCTTCCATGCCCGCACAAAAGCAAAGTCCGCCGTCAACCCGCGCTCCATCACATAGGCGCGTCCATCGAACTCGCGCGTTTCCTTTCCCTCCGCGACCACGGTCCCAACGCCAGTAGGCGTAAAAAACGCAGGGATCCCAGCGCCCCCCGCGCGAATGCGCTCGGAAAATGTCCCCTGCGGCACCAGGTCGAGTTTAATCGTTCCCTTCAGCACCATCTCTTCCAGCAATTTGTTCTCGCCGACGTAGGTTCCAATGTGTCGCCGAATCTGTCCCGCCGACAGCAGCAGTCCGTTGCCCGCGCCGTCGACGCCCGCGTTGTTGCTGATGGTCGTCAGATTCTTCGTGCCCTTGCGCACCAGCGCCCGAATCAGATTCTCCGGAATGCCGCAAAGACCGAATCCGCCGATCATGATGACCGCGCCGTCAAACACATCGCGGATCGCCTCATCCGCATTGGCCACGACTTTATTCATAGCGTCCGCATTCTAAATGAAATTCAAAACGTAGGCACCGTTGGCGAGATTCTTATCCAGTTCCGCAGACAATCATTTGACAATCTAGTGACAGGCCCGCGCATCCCAACCCGCGCCAGCCGCGTCAAACACTGAAGAACAAGCGAAAGCCACATTCGAGAATGTTGTTTGCTCTGGTAGTAAGAAGCGGTGATAAACGACAGACGCAGAGCACACGGGAGCGAACCTTCTCCCGTGCAATGCGGCAGCCCGGTTGCAAGTCCGGGCGCAGCGCACACATATATGTCCCCACTCGCCGAATTCGACCGGAGGCTCGAGCAAATTATCCGGGACTTCGCGCTGCGCATCTTAGTTCCCCGATGGACCGAGTTTGACACCGTCTGGGAGACCGCCAACAAGATCTGCGACCGCTACGAACTCGGAAATCGCGCCGCAGAGCGACGGCCGGCAACTCCGCTCCAGCCCCTTCAACTTCTTCTCTTTACGCCGGAACCTACCGTTTCTTCGCCGGAATCTTTCTCAACTGGTGCGCCTGTTCAAACTCCTCCGCCAGTTGCCGCGTCGCCAGATTCTCGCGAATATGGGCTAGTTTCTGCTCCACTTTGAGCAGCGCATTCTCCAGATTTTTCTTGTTACTGATCGCAATATCCCGCCACATCGAATAGGGACTGGCCGAGATCCGCGTCATCTCCCACAATGCGCGTCCCCCTGCGGCCAGCAGCGGCGCCTCTTCTCCGAACTCTTCCACCAGCGCGGCGGCCAGTGCGGTCGACATCATCTGCGGAACGTGGCTGATCCAGGCACATAACTGGTCGTGCTCGCCCGGCGGCATAATCGCAATGCGTGCTCCAATCTGGTCGATCCATCCCGCGAACTCCGCGAACAATCCCTCATGCAGGTTCTGTCCCGGAAGTGGCGTCAGGAACCATACCGCCTTTTCAAACAGGTCAGGGTCGGCGTAGTCCACACCACTGAGTTCCTTCCCCGCCATCGGATGCCCCGCGAGAAACCTCTTCCCCGCCTTCTTGCCCAGCACTTTCAGCGCCTGCTTCGCCACCGCCAACTTGGTGCTGCCCACATCCGTGAGCAACGTATTCGCTGGCATAGCCGGACCGACGCGTTCAATCAAATCGACAATCGCCAGCACGGGCGTGGCCAGCACCACCAACTGGCTGCCACGTATCGCATCTCCAGGATTGACAGTGCCATCGTCGATCGCGCCCCGCATCCGAGCCCGCTCCAGCGTTCCCTCGCGATCGCAACCAACAATCCGCCCCGCGAACTTCCGCTTCCTCAGCGCGAGCGCCAGAGACCCGCCAATCAGCCCGGTCCCAATGATCGTGATTTGCCGAATCGCCATAAGGAATTGAGTAATTGGGTAATTTGGTAATCGGGTAATTTGAAAAGCGAACTCTTACGATCAGGAGGTTCAACGCAAGAATGCGGCCCCAGTCGGCTCTTGTTTGTTCTTCTGGTGCGCGAAGGGGCCATGCTTCCGCATCGAGTACAGCGAGGATTCCGGAATCCCGGTTTCGCGTGCGATGTCCGGTATGGGCTTCCCATTCAGCGCCATCGCCAGAGCATCCAGGACACGCCTCTGTCCCAGGTTTGCGATGCCAATCCAATTCACCGTCATCATATCGACCTCCCCAGGTGGTCAATTACACAATTACTCAATTACCCAATTTTGCGTCCCACTGCTGGCGCAATCATCCGCAGTTCATCCATCAACTTCGCAAACTGCTCCGGAAACAGCGACTGCGCCCCGTCCGACAGAGCGTTATCGGGATTGCAATGTACTTCAATCAGCAGCGCATCCGCTCCCGCCGCCACCGAAGCCCGCGCCATGGGCGCCACTTTATCCCGTCGCCCTGTACCGTGCGATGGATCGGCGGTCATCGGCAGATGTGACAGCTTATGAATGATCGGAATTGCCGAAATATCCATCGTGTTCCGCGTGTACGTTTCAAACGTCCGAATGCCGCGTTCGCACAAAATCACTTCGTAATTTCCGCCCGCCATGATGTATTCCGCCGACAGCAACAGTTCCTCCAGAGTCGCCGCGATCCCGCGCTTCAGCAACACCGGCTTGCGCACTTTCCCCAGTTCGCGCAGCAGATTAAAGTTTTGCATGTTGCGGGCGCCCACCTGCAGGATGTCGACGTAGGGCAGCATCATCGGAATCTGCGAAATCTCCATCACCTCGCTGACCACCAGCAACTTGAACTTCTCCCCCGCCTCCCGCAGCAGTTTCAGCGCCTCCTCCCCATGCCCCTGGAATGAATATGGAGAACTCCGCGGCTTAAACGCCCCGCCCCGCAGCACTTTCGCCCCTGCCTTCGCGACCCCCTCCGCTGTGGCAAAGAGCTGCTCCCGCGATTCCACCGAGCACGGCCCCGCCATCACCACCACTTCGTTCCCGCCAACGCCGATTCCGTTTGCCAGCTTGACGATCGTCCCCTCCGGACGAAAACTTCGCCCCGCCAGCTTGTACGGCGAACTGATTCGATGGACCTCCTGCACCCCCGGCAGCAATTCGAGATTGCGAATGTCAAAATCAATCCCCGATCCCACCGCCCCCAACACCGTCATCCGCGCGCCGGTCGACCGGTGCACCTCGAAGCCCATCTTCACCAGGTGCTCGATGACCTGCTGAATCTGTCCTTCATCCGCTGCTTCCTGCATCGCAACAATCATAGAAAAAGCCTTCAGCTTTCAGCCGTCAGCACTCCCGCTCAGCATGAAAGCTGAGAGCTGATGGCTGGGAGCTATTTCAATCGTTCACATCCGAATCGAATTCCGTCCCCGCCTTCTCGGCTTTCGTCTTCGGCGCCATCTCTTCCTTCTGGATGTTCCGCATCACATCCATGATGCGCTCGAAGATTCGCACCACATCCCGATCCGGCAACGGCCCGCGGTTCAGTTCCTGCACGTTCGAAAAAACAATCCGCTCCCGATCCGGCTCGTAGATTGGCAAATTTGTATCGCGCTTCAGCCGTCCAATTTCCTGTGCTGCCTGTGCCCGCTCGCTCAGCAGCTCCACCAGCCGCCGATCAAGCTCATCGATTCTCTTTCGCCAATCAGCAATATCCATGAAGTAGCTCTCAGCTCTCAGCCTTCAGCGCTCAGCTAAATCCTACTGCGCGGGTGCCCCACCCTTCTCGCTCTTTGCGAGAGGGTGGGGATTTTGACTTCCTGTCCCCCCGTTCCTTACCGAGCTGCAACTGATAGCTGACAGCTGACCGCTGTCAGCTTCCCCACAAACTCACCCACAGCCGCCGCCTCCCGCCCCCGATTCCTCTCCACCGTTTCCACTATCGCGCTGCCTACTACCACCGCATCAGCAAATTCGCCCACCTCGGCAAACTGTTCCGCCGTAGAAATCCCAAATCCCACTGCGATCGGCAACTTGGTCACACGTCGCAGCCGCTGCACCAATTTTTTCGCGTCATCCGCCAGCTGCTGACGCGCCCCAGTCACTCCCGTCCGCGAGACGGCGTACACAAATCCGCGTGAGGCCTCCGCAATCCGCTTCAGCCGCGCCACCGGGCTCGTAGGGGCGGCCAGAAACACCGGAGCCAAATCATGCGCCTTCATCGCCCGCAAATATTCACCTGCCTCTTCCACCGGCAAGTCCGTAACCAGCACGCCATCCACTCCTGCGGCCCGCGCCACCTTGCAAAGCTTCTCCATTCCCATCCGTAGAATCGGATTCAAATACGAAAACACAATCAGCCCCGTCGACTGCGCATGCTGCCGTACCTCCGCCGCCAGCGTCAGCACCTGCGCCAACGACGTCCCCTGCTTCAGCGCCCGCTCGCTGGCCCGCTGGATCACCGGCCCATCCGCCACCGGATCGCTGAACGGCACGCCCAGCTCGATCACGTCCGCCCCCGCCTCAATTGCCGCAAGCACAATCTCCCGCGTAGTCGCGAGATCGGGATCTCCGCACGTCACATACACCACCAGCGCCGGCTTTTTGTGGAAAGTTAGAGGCATAAAAAAGAATCGCGGACTGATTGTTGATTGTAAAATCTCTGCTGGTCAGCCGTTCAATCAACACTCAACAATCATCAATCGATTTTCAAGTTTTCCCGCAAAATTCCAATATCCTTATCCCCGCGCCCCGATACATTCACAATCACAACATCCGATTTCCTCATCTTCGGCGCGCGCTTCACCACCTCCGCCACCGCATGCGCCGACTCCAGCGCCGGAATAATCCCTTCCGTCCGCGCGAGCAGACTCGTCGCTTCCAGTGCCTCCTCATCCGACGCCGGAACATACTCCGCCCGCCCCGCATCCCGCAATGCTGCATGTTCCGGCCCAATCGACGGATAATCCAGCCCTGCCGACACCGAGTGCGTCAACGCAATCTGCCCCCCGGAATCCTGCAGCACGTAAGAATAAGTTCCCTGCAACACGCCCGGCGATCCTCCGCGAAACCGCGCCGCATGCTCGCCCAATGCGTCGCCGCGTCCCCCCGCTTCCACTCCAATTAAACGCACCTTCTTGTCCTTAATGAAATCGTAAAAAATCCCAATCGAATTCGAGCCGCCACCGACACACGCAATAATCGCCGCCGGTAACTTCCCCTCAGCCTTCAGAATCTGCGCCCGCGCCTCCCGTCCAATCACCCGATGAAAATCCCGCACCATCGTCGGATAAGGATGCGCCCCCAGCACACTCCCCAACAAGTAATGTGTAGTCCGAACATTCGTGACCCAGTCGCGCATCGCCTCATTGATCGCATCCTTCAAAGTCCGCGATCCTGAATCCACGCCGCGCACCTCCGCCCCCAGCAGCCGCATGCGGAACACATTCAGCTCCTGCCGCCGCATGTCCTCGGTCCCCATATACACGACGCACTCAAATCCCAACAGCGCACACACGGTCGCGGTCGCCACGCCATGCTGGCCCGCACCAGTCTCGGCGATCACGCGGCGCTTGCCCATCCGTTCCACCAGCAGCCCCTGCCCCAGGCAGTTGTTGATCTTGTGCGCCCCGGTGTGCAGCAGATCCTCGCGCTTCAAATAAATCTTCGCCCCGCCCAACTTCTCCGTGAGCCGCCGCGCAAAATACAGCGGCGTGGGACGCCCCGCATACGTCCGCAGTAACTCTCCAAGTCCCTTCTGAAATTTCGGATCCCGCTTCGCCTTCTCATACTCGCGCTCCAATTCCTCGAGCGCCGCCATCAAAGTCTCTGGCACATACCGCCCGCCATAAACCCCAAACCGTCCCGGCTCGTTCAAGGAGTGAGAAACTCGAGAAGGAGAAACGCGAGGAGAAGAAACCCGAGGGTGCCCCACTCTAGGCTCGCCGTTCTTTGGCGAGACTAGCGTGGGGACTTTGACTTTTACTTTCGTTCGTGGAACCGTCGCCATCTCTAACTCGCCTTCCGATCCATCCCCCGCACTGCCCGCACAAACGCCCGCACCTTCTCCGGATCCTTTTTCCCAGGTCGCTCTTCTACCCCGGAAGCCACGTCTACTCCCCAGGGCCTCAGGATCTCAATCGCATCTTCGACATTCGCCGCAGTTAATCCACCCGCCGCAATTACTCTCCCGAGCCTCTTGATGTTATCCAGCACCGGACCTGATTTACCCCAATCAAAAACCTCGCCCGTTCCGCCGTGCTTCGTCGAAGTCCCGGAGTCCACCAGGAAAGCGTGCACAACATCTGGATGCCACATCATCGCCCAACCTTGCGGATTCGGATGGTGCATCGAAATTGCTGCCAGAACCTTGATCTGCGGCCGATGCTTGACTACGAGATCTGCGACATGCGGATCTTCGTTGTCACCGTGCATTTGCACCGCTGTGATCCCCGTCCCATCGACAACTGAGCAGATCACTTCTTCCTGTTCGTTCACAAACACTCCTACCTTCCCCACGCTCTCTGGCAACTTCCCCACAATCTCCCGCGCCGCATCAACACTCACACACCGCGGACTCTTCTCATAAAACACAAATCCCACCGCGTCCGCGCCCGCCTCCACTGCAACGAGCGCATCCTCGAGATTCGTAGTCCCGCAAATCTTCACCCAAGTCATAAACTAATTGTCAGCTGCGCTTGCCAACACCTTGTAAAGAATTTGTCATTCCGAACCGGCGAAGCCGGAGAGGAACCTGCTGTTCTCGACGCCAGCAACGTCCCCACCATTTCCGAAAAGATGACGCGGGTGCCCCATGTCTCGCGTCCTTTGCGAGACGTGGGGGCTTCCTCACCGCCGACTCGGTCCCCGGTATTCACTACTCGGAACTCGCATCAACCCACGTAACGCCTCTCCCGGCCGTTCCGCCCGCATCAGCGACTCCCCCACCAAAAATGCGTCATATCCCGCCGTCCATAGCTGTGCCACGTCCTCCGCGGAATGAATCCCGCTCTCCGCCACCCGCACCACACCTCGCGGAAACTTTTCAGCCAAAGCTAACGCCGTCTCCAGATCCACCTGAAACGTCCGCAGATCCCGCGTATTCACCCCAATCAAATCGCATCCCGTATCCAACGCTCGTTGTAACTCCTCGCCATCATGCACTTCACACAACACATCCAGCCCTTGCGAACACGCCGCAGTTGCCAGCGCGTTCAACTCTCGCGAAGACAAAGCCGCCACGATCAACAACACCGCATCGGCCGAATTCGCCCGCGCCTCCACCAACTGAAACTCATCCACAATGAAATCCTTGCGCAGGCACGGAATCTTCACCGCCGCCGAAGCCTCTCGCAAATTCTCCAGCGACCCCTGAAAGAACTCTTCATCCGTTAGCACCGAAAGCGCCGCTGCTCCCGATGCCTCCAGTTCCCGCGCCAACTCCGCCGCATGAAAGTTCGCCCGAATCAGCCCCTTCGACGGCGATGCCTTCTTCAACTCGGCAATCACCGCGATACCGTCGCGCCTGCCAGCAACCAGCGCCCGCCGAAACCCACGCGGGACATGCTGTTTCCGCCCGCTCCTGCAATTCGCGCCAGTCTGCCTCGCGCTTGGCCTTCGCCACCCGCGCTCGCGCCGCCGCCACAATCTTATTGAGATACCCAGCCATAGCGAATCCTCGATTATAAGACACGCCCTCGCCCGCTTTGTCCTCGACTGAGATCATCACAACCGCGAACGGCTTCCATTCCCGAGGTTTTGGCATCTGAATGCCATGCAATCGGATAGATTTTCTTTAAACGGATTCGAACTTCGCACCCCAGCCGAGCCTGCCCCGCCGCCCATCAAGGAACCCGTAGAGCCTCCGGAGAACCCCGACGCCCCGGTCCGCGAACCCGATCCGGAAGAGCCCGCACAGATCTGACCAAGCCTATAGAAACAGTGTGATTCGAAACGCTGGTGCGCCTGCCGCCCGCCAGCACTTCGGCGCCTCCGTCCTTCGCGGCCTCGAAACGACTGCCACTCCCGCCCGGAAAAAGTTAACCTGTTCCGCGAGCGCAGTCAGCGCTAAACTGATTCCGGACCTTTATGCCAAGTGACAACCGCTTCTCCCGCCGTTCGTTCTTGCATCTTTCTGCAGCCGCCTCCGCCGTCGCAGCGTTCCCGGTCTTCACCGAGCCGATGCTCGCCGCGGCTGCCGCCCATCACCCCTTTACGAAAGACGCGGTGCTGATCGATTCGAATGAAAATCCGCTGGGCCCCACGCAGGCCGCCCGCGACGCTATCTCCGCCATCATTCCCCAGGGCGGCCGCTACTCCGACAATCTTACCGACGACTTGATCCACACCTTCGCGCAAATCGAAGGTCTCAATCCCGATTTCATTCATGCATTCCCCGGCTCCAGCAATCCGCTGCACTACAGCGTCCGCGCCTTCACCTCGGCGCAAAAAAGTTACGTCACCGCCGACCCCGGATACGAAGCCGGCATGCATGCCGCCGCTGCGGTTGACGCACGCGTTGTCAAGGTTCCTCTCACCAAGACTTATGCGCACGATGTGAAGGCGATGCTGGCCGCAGGTTCAGACGCCGGTCTGTTTTACGTATGCACGCCCAACAATCCCACCGGCACCCTCACCTCGCATTCCGATATCGAATATCTCGTGGAGAACAAGCCCAAGGGATCTGTCGTCATGGTCGACGAAGCGTACATCCATTTCTCCACTGCCCAGTCCGTGCTCGATCTGGTGAAGGCGGAAAAAGACGTGGTCGTGTTGCGCACCTTCTCGAAGATTTATGGCATGGCCGGCCTTCGTTGTGGATTTGCCATAGCCCGCCCGGATCTGCTCGAAAAAGTCATGCAGGCCGGAGGCGGGAATTTCATGCCGATCACCGCTGTGGTCGCAGCCACGGCCAGCTTGAAGGATGCGGATCTCATTCCCCAGCGCCGGCACATCAACGCCTCCATTCGCCAGGAAACATTTCAGTGGCTCGACCGCAATGGCTACTCCTATATTCCCTCGGAATCAAATTGCTTCCTGCTCGATACCAAACGACCCGGCAAACAGGCGATCGATGCCATGGCCACGCAGAAAGTCTTCGTCGGACGCATCTGGCCCATCATGCCCACTTACGTCCGCATCACCGTGGGTACCCGCGACGAGATGAACCTCTTCCAGGCCGCGTTTCAGAAGGTGATGACCGGCGCGGTGGCGATGTCAATTACCCCGTCTCGCCCAACCGCGCAGCGAACTCGACGCAATCTGGCGGAGCTGACGTAATTGTGGCGCGGGCGCCCTCGCCCGCGAAAGTTGTCCGAAAGAACGGTCCCGAAGAATCTGGGGCAAGAATTTAGCCGGAATGGAGTAATTAGCAGTTTAGGAAATCAAAGTAAAAAAACCACAGATCTCCTTAACTATTCCCGAAAGCATGACAACCTACCCCACCCCTTCCTCCCACTGCACTCTTCGTCCTTCTCTGCTGCTCTTGTGCGCCAGCAACACGCCTCGCATCACGCGCAGAGCCTGCTCCGGCGTAACCTCCAACCGCGTCCCCTTCTCAATCGCGTCCCGCACATTCGCGTAGAACCCGCGATAATCTCCACGCTCGGTCTTCACCTTCGTGCTCGGCTGGCCCACCACGCTCAACGTGCCCCACAACCCCTCCGGTTCTTCTCCCCAGTCTTCTCCCCAGTCGGTCCCGTCTGGAAAGGTTTCGCCCCGCAACCGCGCCTCCTGCGGGTCCATCCCATACTTCACAAACGACCCTTTCGTTCCGTGAATCAGGAAGTGCGGCCCAGGAGCAGCCGCGAGAATGCGCGCGCGCAACATGGTCCGCAGCCCGGAATATTCCATGCACACATCGAACGCGTCGTCCACTTGTGACGTCGTACGCTGGCAAAATGCCGAAGCCCAAATTGACTGCGGTTCCCCAAACAACACCAGCGCCTGGTCAATCAAATGCGGCCCCAGATCAAACAACACCCCCGCCCCCGGATGATCCGCCCGTTCCCGCCACGCATTGACCTTCGGTTCCGGACGGTAGCGGTCGTAACGCGTCTCATACTCCACAATCGTACCCAGCGTTCCTGCCCCCACAATCTTTCTGATCGTGTGAAAATCTCCGTCCCACCGCCGATCCTGATACACGGTCAGCAGCCGTCCGCGCTGCGCCGCCAGCCGCACCAATTCCTCCGACTCAGCCATCGTCGGCGCCAGCGGCTTGTCCACTACCACATCGCGCCCCGCCAGCAGGCAAGCGCGCGCGAGTTCGAAATGCGAATCGTTCGGCGTAGCCACCACACATAGCCGGATCGTCTCATCCGCCAGCAGTTCCTGAAGCGTCCGCGCCACGCGCACATCAGGATACTTTTCCTTGGCCTTCGATCCTTTGCGCTCCAAAATGCACGCCAGCTCCATCCCCGGCACGCCTCGAATCACCCGGGCGTGAAATGCCTGTCCCGCCATGCCAAATCCGATCACGCCCACTCGTACCATAAGTCCTTTCGATCCAGTCTTCTGCAGTTCTGCCACGACTCCTCTACCACTTCACCGCCGCCGTTTTACAGATTCCTGCTGATGTGGAGCAGCACACACTTGCTCTATAACCATGCTGCAAGGTCGTTCTAGGAGGAGCAATGAGATTCGGACCTTTCCTTTTGATTGCACTGTTGCTGGTTATCCTGTGGGCGGGCGGCTTTCTGATGTTTCACGTCGCCAGTGGCCTGATTCACTTGTTGCTGTTGTTCGCCGTGATTTCATTCGTCGCCCATCTGTTTACGGGCGCGCGCACGGCCTAAAGGGTTTTTGGCGGACAGCCTGAGACTCTGAAGCTAACCGGCCTCACCGTCCTCGGCCATAACCGCCAGTCACGCTGGGCAACTCTGCGGCTATCCTCGTAGCGGGAACTAATCGGTTCCAACTTCGGGGACAGCCGCCGGTTCCCCGTGTGCCGCCTATCCCCGGTCTTTCACCCGCCTCACAAACTTCAATCCCGACCACACCTCAGTCACGGCGCAGACCTTTACGTCCACCAACCCGGCAGCTAGCCCAATCTCTCGAACCAGGTTTCCGTCTAGATCAGTCTTCACCCCAGAACTCTTTTTCGGCCAGCTCACCCAAAGCATTCCCGCCGGCGCGAGTTCCCTGGCAACGCGCCTGAATTCGGTGGCGAGTTCGGCACGGGACTTTGTAAACACCATGGCAAAATCTACCCCGCCGCGGACTTCCTTCAGCACCTCGCAGCCAGCCAGCGCCTCGCGCAATTCCGTGCGCACGTCCTCCGGCGCACGCACCAGCAGCGTTCGAAACCCTTCCCTAATGCCCAGCTTTTTCGGCAGTGGCGTGCCTGAATATCCCGGCATGAAGTGGTAGTTCCGTTTTGAAGATTGAGAAGGCCAACTCAAATCGCTCGCCGAAGCCCGAAGCCCGAAAGCCGGAGCCTGCTCACCGAACTCCAGCGTAATAGCCTCGTCGCGACCGTACCTTGAGATTCTTGCGATCGTTGGCCACGATTTCAATGGTCCGGTAGTGCCCGTCCGACTTGAAGTTCGCCGGCTTGTAGGAAATCGCATACTGGCTGCGCAGTTCGTTCTGGATTTCTGCAAACGCATTCGCCACGTCGCGAATCTGGAATGGAAAAAAAGCCCGTCCTCCGGTCGCTTCCGCAATCCGCTCCAGCACCTTATCCCCCGATCCCTTGCTCCCGCTGACGTTAGTGCTGATGGTGTAAACGATTGCCTCGGCCCGCTGCGCCATCTCGATCGCTTCTTCGCGCGACACGTGGCTCAAATTATCTTCCCCGTCGCTCAGCAAAATAATGGCACGCCGCGAAGGCGTGTTTTGCGGAGCCTTCAATAGCTTGTCGCGACAGGCAAAGTAAAGCGCATCGTAAAGCGCCGTTCCCCCTCCCGGCCGCAACTCCCGCACTCCATGCGCCAGCGCCTCCGTGTTATCGGTAAAATCCTGCGTCACCTCCGGAGTCGCATCGAATCCCACCACAAACGCGCGATCATATCTTGCCCGCACCGTCTGATTCAAAAACTCAACTGCCGATGCTTGCTCAAACTTGAATCGGTCGCGCACCGAATTGCTGGCGTCAATCAGCAGCCCCACCTGCAGCGGAAGGTTCGTCTCACTGTGAAAGCTGCGTACCTCTTCCGGCGGCTGTTTATCATCCAACACCCGCACATCACTCTGTTTCAGGTCGGTAATGTGGCGCCCGTGCTTGTCGGTCACCGTAAACACGACGTTGACTTCGTCGGTGCGGGTCCTGATTCGAGGGACCTGATCGTCCCCAGATGCGCCTCGGTCCGTGCTTGCGCCAGAAGGCTGCCCGGCAGCAGAGTCACTCGCTGAAGCGGTGGGGGCCGATGTCTGAGGTTGCGAAGCCTGGGCGGGCGAAGTCTGAGGTTGCGAAGTCTGGGTCGGCTGGGTCGGCTGGGATGGCGGCTGAGATTGCTCTGGCGCTGCAGATCCTGGGGCCTCCGGCGAGGCAGACTGCGCAGCCGCCCCTGCCGCAAACACCAGCAGCAGTGCAGCCTTCAGCCACGAATGTGTGCTTCTCATCTGCATCTGAACAACATTATATCCGCCGCGCCCGCCCAGCCCCATCCCCAACTAAGCTCCCCCGGAACCCTTGCTGGTGGCGTCTTCCCCCACCTTGCTCAAGAACTCCCGCAACTCCTCCGGCAGATCACTCTTGAGTAAGATCTCTTTTCCCGTCCGCGGATGCTGCAACCTCAACTCCGCCGCATGCAAAAAATTACGCCCCAGCGAAATCGATTCGTCGGGTGACCCATAGCCTGCCCCGAGCTTGTCGAAGGGTCTCGCCGATTCTGCGGGACGTGCGCCGGGAGCCCTATCCTCCCCGCTTTCGCGCCGGGTGGCCCATCCTTCGCGCTTTTTGCGAAGGGTGGGTTAAATCGCATCTCTCGCGGTGCCCCGTACACCGTATCACCCACTACCGGATGCCCCAACGACGCCATGTGCACTCGAATCTGATGCGTCCGCCCCGTATCAATCTTCACTTCGATCAGCGTGAACTTCCCATACGCCGTCTCCAGCCGCCGCACTACGCTGTAATGCGAAATCGCCTCGCGCCCGCCCGCGGCCCGCGTAGTCATCCGCGTGCGCCGAACCCGGTCCCGGCTGATGCTTGCTGCAATCGTTCCGCGATCTTTCTTCACCCACCCGTGAACCAGCGCGGTATAAATCTTCTTCACCTCGCGCCGCGCAAACTGCGCCGCCAGCCTGCGATGCGCCTCATCATTCTTCGCCACCACAATCAGCCCGCTGGTCTCTTTATCCAGCCGATGCACAATCCCCGGCCGCAACTCCCCGCCCACTCCCGACAAGCTTGCCAAAGTGATGCAACAGCGCATTCACCAGCGTCCCCCGATTCCGTTCATCGTCAGTCGCTCCCGCCCCCGCATGCACCATCATCCCCGCGGGCTTATTGATCACCGCCAAGTCATCGTCCTCATAAACAATGTCGAGTGGAATCTCCTCAGCAACGGCCTTAAGCGGCTCGCGTTCTGCCGGACCAAGGATGGAAATCTGCTCTCCACCGCGCAGCTTCACAGAAGCCTTAGCCGCCGCCCCATTGACCAGCACTTTCCCTTCAGAAATAAGTTCCTGCACCCGCACGCGGCTTACTGCCTCAAGCCGCGCAGCTAGAAACTGGTCCAGTCTCTTGCCAGCATCTTCAGGCACAATGGAAATAAGAATGGGAAATGCTTCCGGCATTCGCTGCGAAGAATACTACAAGCCATTCCTCGGAAAGGTTCCTAAGTGGCGAGCTGGAATCGAGCAGGACGGGAAGGACTCCCGTCGGTGAATAGCTTTGAAAGGGCGCAGCTTCAAGCCGCGCCGTACGCTTACCCCCTCGCCCCCACCGCCTGCGCCGGAGCCGCCTTCGCCCCCGGCCGCAACCACCAGATCAGCCCGCCCGCGATCACCAGCCCAATCGCAATCAGCTGCGTCCCTGACATCGCGCCCCCAAACACCGATCCCCGCCCCGGATCGTCGCGCAAAAACTCCAGAAAGAACCGCGCCACGCCATAAATAAACATGAACGCGCCAAAGACCTGTCCATCAAACTTCTTCCGCTTCAGCAGCCACATCAGAAAGATGAAGTTTGCAAGCTCCACCGCCGACTCAAACAACTGCGTCGGCTCCAGCGGTACTCCCAATGGCGTCCCTGCAATCTGATTCGCCAGCGGATTTCGAAACGTCACACCCCACAAATGATGCGTCTCTTTCCCATAGCAGCATCCCGCCGCAAAGCACCCGACGCGCCCAATCGCATGCCCCAGCGCCAGCCCCGGCGCAAACGCGTCGCAAGTTCTCAAAGCCGGCATATGATACCTGCGGACATACCACCACGCCGCCAGAAACGCCGCCAGCAACCCGCCCGAAAAAACGCCGCCCGCCTGCAAAGTCGCAATGCTGAAAATCTCGCTTGGATGCGCCGCGTAATCGCTCCAATCATTAATGATGTAGAGCACCTTCGCGCCCACAATCCCGCACAGCACCACCAGAATCCCCAGGTTCCACGCCTTGTCCCCGTCAATCCCCATCCGCTCGGAGTTGCGCACGCTGATCCACAACCCCACCAGGACCCCGAGCGCCACCAGGAATCCATAAGTCGGCAAAAAGAACCGCCCGAAATGTATTAATTGCGGATACACAGTTAATTTGATGCAGGAAACCCAGAATTTGCTATCTGACCCAGTCTAGCAGGAAGCCCCCGTCAACTCGAAGTCGGCGTATCACATCGCATTTCGGATCGCGCGCATCAACAATCTCCACGAGGCACCAACCTCTCTGGGCGTCATCCTGAGCGCAGCCGTTTTTCAGGCGGAGCGAAGGATCTTGCGTGCATCGCATCGTGCCCATGCAAAACTGTGCGACTGACGTTTGGCTCGCTTCCTTATCAAATCCCGCGCGTCATGTTATCGTCAATCTTTTCCGGCGAGTCGTGTGTAACGAATATGATTCGATCCTACAAAGGTGTCAGCCCAACCATCCCCGCCACCTGCTACGTCGACCCCTCGGCGCAGATTATCGGCGATGTCGTGCTCGGCGAGCATGCCTCCGTCTGGATGTGCGCCGTTGTGCGCGGAGATGTGAGCGAGATCCGCATCGGCGCACACTCCAATGTCCAGGACTGCAGCGTGCTCCACGGCATGAAAGGCCAATTCAGTGTCCATGTCGGCGAGTACGTCACCGTGGGACATTCCGTGACGCTGCATGGATGCGTGGTCGAAGACCGCTGTTTGATCGGCATGGGCTCAATCATCCTCAATGGAGCGAAGATCGGAGCCGGATCAATCATCGCCGCCGGTACTCTAATCCCAGAGAGAACCGTTGTTGCCCCCGGGTCATTGTGGATGGGCTCTCCCGGCAAGCTCCGCCGGAAACTTGAAGAAGGTGAAGAAGGGATGATCCTCCGCTACGCCCAGAATTATCTGGGCTACAAAGAACAGTACTTGAAGGAGAGCCGTTAGGGGTCAGCCGCCAGCATATGCGGACCTGTTACACGGGAGCGTAAGCGTCCCGGAGGGACGATTGATAATAGCCCGGCGTTTCAACGCCCGGTAGAAGCCGCCTATTGAACACCGTCCCGTTAGGGACGGCTCAAATGAAACCCGACCCTGTGCAAGGGTTCAGTCGTGCCGACGGCACGAAGTGTACATGGTCAGAGCCCCCGCCGCTGAAGCGGCGGGCTATTATCGGCGATCCCTCCGGGATCCGGAAGGTCGACTGACTGCTAAAGGCCGACGGGTCCACGACTGAAACGAGATTTGGCTGAGCGCTGATGGCTGACGGCTGACGGCTGGTTCTGCAATGATTAAAGCAGTCCGAGGAACGCGCGATCTTCTCCCACCGGAAACGGCGCTGTGGAACTTCGTCGAGTCGGCGGTTCGCGACGTTTTCCGCGCCTACAACTTCCAGGAAATCCGCACCCCAATTTTCGAGTCGACCGAATTGTTTGCACGTGGCGTTGGCGAAGAGACGGACATAGTAGCGAAGGAGATGTACACGTGGGAGGATCGTGGGCGGGCAGCGAGCGACAAGGGACAGTCTCTCACCCTCCGTCCCGAGAACACCGCCGGCGTCGTCCGCGCCTACATCGAACACAAACTCTGGGACCGCGGCTTGAACAAGCTCTACTACATCGGCCCGCAGTTTCGCCGCGAGCGCCCGCAAAAAGGCCGCTACCGCCAGTTCTACCAAATCGGAGCAGAGGTCATCGGCCCTCCCTCTGCGGGAAGCGAGTCCCCGGCCAGAGATGCAGAGGTGATCGAAATGCTGGCGACCCTGCTCGATCGCGTCGGCATTACAGACTGGACTTTGCAACTGAACTCGGTGGGATGTCCCAACGACCGCGCCGTCTACAACGAGGCCCTGCGCAAGGCGCTCGCGCCGGTTGTCGGGAAGATGTGCGTGGATTGCCAGCGCCGCGCGGTGACGAATCCCCTGCGCGTCTTCGATTGCAAGGTCCCCGAAGATCAGCCCATCATCGAAAAACTCCCTCGCATCAGTCAGTTCCTGGACGAACCGTGCCGCAAGCACTTTGAAGCAGTGCAAGAGATCCTGACCAACGTGGGGGTCCGATTCTCCTTAAACGACCGCCTGGTCCGCGGCCTCGATTACTACACGCGCACCGCGTTTGAGTTCACCCACGGCGCGCTCGGCGCGCAGAACGCCATCCTCGGCGGCGGACGCTACGACGGTTTGTCAGAAGCACTCGGCGGTCCCGCAGCTCCGGGAATCGGCTTTGCCATCGGCGAAGACCGCCTCGTGATGTCTTTGAAGGAAACCGCCGAAGCCGTACTCCGCAAGCCGGACGTGTACATCGCTCCGCTGGGCGCGGGCATGAACGTCGAAGCGGCGCGCCTCGCGCGCGAATTGCGCCGGCACGACCTGGTAGTCGAGCTCGGAGATGAAACCTTCCGGCTGAAAAAATCGTTCGAGATCGCCACCAAGGCGGGAGCCAAATACATTCTGATTCTCGGCGAGAACGAAGTGAAAGCCGGAGCCTTCGCCTTGAAGAATCTGGCGACGGGCGAGCAGCTATCGGTGGCGCGCGCCGAATTGCCCCAGAAGATTCAGGGAGGTTGACGGCCCGCAATGCCAATTTTCGATTGTCGACTATCGAATGTTGTTCGACCCGCAAACGAGGCGCACATGAAATATCGTTTCGCTCTCTCCATCCTTTCTTTCGTCGTCACTGTTGCCGCCTACGCGCAAGCCTCCATCCCCACCAAGCCACCGAATCCTCTGGCCCAGAGCCTCATCGCCGCTGAAACCCGCTTCATCGCCGCCGCCAAAAAACACGATCCCGACTACTTCAAGCGCACGTTAACCGACGACTATCTCTTCGTCGGCTACGACGGCCAGCTACACGACCGCCAGGAGGTTCTCGGCGAGCGCTCCTCCGACGCTCTCGACCTGATGCCATACAACATGAAAGTGATGGAACTGGGCGATGGAGCTGCCCTTGTGACCTACGATGTAATCCTGCATGTCCCTCCCGAGGAGGATCAGGGACCGCCTCCGCGTTACCAGCATTGGAGTTCGCTGTGGATCAGGCAAGGCGATCAGTGGAAGCTGAAGTTTCAACAGAGTACGCCCACGCATTGGGGAGACTGGTAGCGACGCTCTTGACGGGGCACAGCGGCCAGCCTAATATCGCCGTGCTTGACGAGGCGGGAATTCTTCTCCGCATCAAGCTGTCCAAAAATATCCTGTAACGTCCATTACAAGGAGAGGCGCGTATGAAGCGACTGGCAATGACCTTGGTGGCTATTATCGTCGGGACCGCCGCAGCCGTGGCGCAGATGGATATGCCGAAACCGGGTCCGGAACACAAGAAGATGGACGTCTTCGTAGGCTCGTGGACGCTGGACGGTGACATGAAACCCGGGCCGATGGGCCCAGGCGGAAAAATGACCGAGACCGAAAAATGTGACTGGATGGAAGGCGGTTTCTTTCTCGCTTGCCACGCCGACTACAAAAGTTCAATGGGCAACGGCTCGGGATTGTCGGTCATGGGATATTCCAATGATGACAAGGCCTATACCTATCGCGAGTTCAACAGCGACGGCGAATTCGTGGATTCCAGAGGCCAACTCGAGGGGGACACATGGACCTGGACCAGCGAGAGCAAGATGGGCTCTACGACCATGAAGGGCCGCTTCAACATGAAAATGACATCATCGACTTCCTACAATTTCAGCTTCGAGATGTCACCAGACGGCACCAAGTGGACATTGATGATGGACGGGAAGGCCACAAAAGTGAAATAGGTTCCACTCTCTTGGGATCGGCCTTCAGCCTCAGCTGGAGCCCCTATAGTTTTCTTCAAGCCTAAGTCCACGACCATTCCCCCTCGGTTCCCCGATTTGTTGTCCCCCGCCGCGATTGCGAATTCTCCGCTCCCTTCCACAGTTGGCAGCGGCGACCATTTATAATCGTGGATTCAGCATCCCATAGAATTCCCTCTGTAAGGACACTGCTTGCTCGACTTTCTTGGCGATCTGCGACGAACCCACATGTGCGGAGCCCTGCGCCCTTCGGACGCCGGCAAAAAGGTCGTCGTGATGGGCTGGGTGAACCGCCGCCGCGATCTCGGCAGCATCATCTTCATTGACCTGCGCGACCGCACCGGGGTGACCCAGGTCGTGCTCAATCGCGAGTTGAATGCGGCCGCGCACGATAAGGCGCAAGCTCTGCGCAATGAATATGTCATCGCTGTGATCGGCACGGTCAAGCGCCGCGACGACGACACCATAAACAAAAATATCCCGACCGGCGAGGTCGAACTTGTCGCCGACGAGATTCGCATTCTCAACGAATCCAAGCTGCCGCCGTTCTTACCCAGTGACACGGCCCTCACCAACGAAGAGACGCGCCTGAAATATCGCTACATCGATCTACGCCGCGACGTGATGCAGTTCAACATCGAAACCCGGCACAAGGTCGCCAAGGCAATCCGCGACTATCTTTCCGCCCAGGGATTCTTCGAAATCGAAACCCCGTTCATGACGCGCTCAACGCCGGAGGGCGCGCGCGACTACCTGGTGCCGAGCCGCGTTCAGCCGGGATCCTTCTATGCTCTGCCCCAGTCGCCGCAGATGTTTAAACAGATCCTGATGATCTCGGGATTCGACAAGTATTTTCAGATCGTGCGCTGCTTCCGCGATGAAGACCTACGCGCCGACCGCCAGCCAGAATTCACCCAGATCGACCTCGAGATATCGTATCCGCAGCCCAAGCGTGTCTGGGAAGTCGTCGAAGGATTTCTGACTGCGGCGTTCGCAGCCGCTGGCAACGAAATCAAAACGCCGTTCCCCCGTATGGACTACGACGAGGCAATCCGCCTCTATGGCAGTGACAAACCAGATCTGCGCCTGCCGGCATTCACCGACGTGCGCGACTGTTTCACGGCGGAGAACTTGCAGGAGTTCGCCATCAATCCGAATCTGCCGGTGATCGCGATTCGTACACCCAAAGTAGGCGACCTCTCCCGCAAGGAGCGCGATGAAATCAAGCCCATGTTCCACTCCAAGGGCGGCGCAAGAGTCTTCGAAGACTTCAAACGGATTGCGAACAAAGCTCCTGATGCCGCGACGGCCATCGCAAAGAAAACCGGCATGGAAGAAGGCGACCTGATTGTCCTCGTAGCCGGCTCCGCACAATCTGGCCCGCAGACGGCGATGCCCTCTCATCGCAAGGTCACTCCGCAGGAGCTGGCGAGCTACACTTCAGCCGGATTACTGCGTCTCGCCCTGGCCCAGAAGTATGCCGACCGCCACGGCATCTTCAAGAAATCCGGCGATGCCGCGAAGGACTTCCGCTTTCTCTGGGTCACAAACTTCCCCATGTTCGAGTGGGACGAAGCCGAGAAAAGCTGGATGGCCGCGCACCATCCCTTCACCTCTCCACACGAAGAAGACATGATCCTGCTCGAAAAGGGCGTCGAGTCCCTCAATGATCCGCAGTCTCCGCTGAGCGCGGTGCGCGCCCTCGCCTACAACGTCGTGCTCAACGGCACCGAGCTCGGCTCAGGCTCGATTCGTATTCACCGTCAGGACATTCAGCGCAAAATCTTCCGCGCCCTGGGCATGACCGAAGAAGAAGCCCGCGCCCGCTTCGGATTCTTTCTTGAAGCCCTCGAATACGGCACGCCTCCCCACGGAGGCATCGCCCTCGGCCTCGATCGCATCGTGATGATCCTGGCCGGCGCAGAGAGCCTGCGCGAAGTGATCCCATTCCCCAAAACCGCCCGCGCCGTAGATTTAATGGTAGACGCGCCCACTCCGGTAGCAGAAAAGCAGTTACGTGAGTTGGGGATCGCAGTGAGACACACCGAACCGAAGAGCTAGTGCTCTGACCGTAGCGCCGCCGTCCCGGCGGCTATCGGGCGGGCGTCTCGCCCGCCCCACTGAAAAGTTATCCCGCCTTACGCTCTTCTTCCAGCACTTCATCCAGCGCACTCGCCAATAGATGCGCCCGCTTCTGGTAATCGACACTCCCGACATCCTGATTCCGCTTCAGCAGGTGATACTCATCCGCAATATTCAGGGCCGCGAGCACCGCCAGCCGCACAGTATCAATGGTGTTAGTCGCCTCGGCAACGGCGCGCATCTTCGCATCCACATACTCGGCAAGCTTCAGAATGTATTGCGGATCTGACCCGCGCAGGTTATAAGCCTGGTCAAAAATCTCCACCCGCACGCTCGAGTTCTGCGCGTCCTTCACCGCTTGATCCTTAGTCGCCGTAGCCATAACCGTCTCGCTCCCGCCTCAATTGTAAAGACGCACCGTGCCACGTCCCGCCATGCGAAAATCTGGCCCTAGCTCGCCGCCTGCTCCTCGGCAATCGTTTCAATCTGCTCCAGCATCTTTTCCACCCGGCTGCGGATCTCTTCCCGCTCTTTGCGCAGCTGCACCGCCTCGCGCCGCAGCCGATCCAGTTCTTCCTCGCGCTCTTCCAGTTGTTGCCGCACCCGCTGCGCGTCGCGCTGGGCAGTCGCCTGCGCCTCTCGCGCCGCCTTATACCGCTCTATGGTGCGATAAACTTTCTCCTCGAGCGCCTGAAAATCGTCAGCCGGAACCTGTTCCGCCACCTCTGCCACCGCCTTCAATGCCATGATTGCACTTTTCCCTGGAAGAGTCTCAAACTTCTCCGCAGTATACTCCACATCCTTGTGGACAAAGCACTCCTTTGGTCGATCGGTACGGATCCTAATTCGATCGAGCTTTTCGTCGCGATCTTCGCGAATCCTTCGCGCCCTTAGCGGTTAATGCTTTCTTGTCCCGCCAAGTATGGAGACTACGAAAAGATTGCTCATATAGATAAACGGCGAGGCACCGCGCTATAATCCCGAAAATAATCTGGACGCAGGCCCTGCCTTCAATGCTCTAACGGAGATCTGGAATATGCCGCAGTCCGCGCAGATTCATTGGGGCCGAATATTGGTGGGCGGTTTCTTGGCGGAATTGTGTGTCTTCGCCATCGTCTTTCCCACGCTCCACTTCTTCGGCCAGCAAGCCTTTCTGGCCTCGATCTTGATTGCTTCCGCCGGATTCCCCTTCATCTTCGCGATCTGGGTTTGCCGCCGCGTCGAATCGCGCTTCGTGCTCCACGGAGCGCTCGTGGGCCTGGTAGCATTTCTGATCTACATGGGCCTGGCTTGGCGCCAGCCACAACCGGTTCTCTATAAGATCGCTCACGTCCTCAAGATCGTCGGAGGTGCGTCAGGCGGCTTCGTAGCATCGCGCCGAAGACCGGCAGTCGGAGTCGCCACCGACCATAACGAACGGGACCCGTCTTTCTGATTCCCCGCGCACGAAAAATGACTATAATCACTGCCTATGAAACACTCTAAGTTCGCTCCCCTCACACTCGTCCTGGTTTTGGTCGCTTTCGCTCTACCCGCCGCAGCCAAGACCAAAGTCGAACTCAAAGACGCCCAAGGCAAGAGTGTGGGCACGGCCACAATCTGGAATAACAAAGGCGGGACCGGCATCGAACTGAACCTCCACGACCTGCCACCCGGAGAGCACGCGATTCACTTCCACCAGAACCCCAAGTGCGAGGCGCCAGATTTCAAATCGGCCGGCCCGCATTTCAATCCCGACGCCAAAAAGCACGGCTTCGACAATCCCGAAGGCCACCACGCCGGCGACATGAAAAACTTCACCGTCGACCCCCAGGGCAAAGCTCATGCCCGTTTCGTCGACAAAGACGTCACCTATGAGGGCACCGACAGCCGCTCGCTATTCAGCAACGGCGGCACCGCCATCGTAGTTCACGCCAAAGCCGACGACTATAAAACCGATCCCTCCGGCAACTCCGGCGACCGCATCGCCTGCGGCGTAATCACGAAGTAGGGATCGCTGAATGTGAAACGACCACAATGGCAGTCCCAGCAATCAAACTCGCTTTTGGGTGGCGCAGCGCTTTCAACGCTGCGATAAAGCCTTTCTTTTCTGTGCGGGCTTTAGCCCCTGAGGTATCGGAACCGAGTCTTTCAGCGCGCTGCTCAGCAATCTCTCTAGCCGCGCTCGCTGCCTTATTGTTCCTCCTCGTCCTCACAATCCCAACCAACGCGCAGCAACCCAAGCAGGATAAAACCGCCAAGAAAACGAACACCACTCTCGTATCCCGTGGAAAGTACCTCGTCGAAGGCGTCGCCATGTGTGGCATGTGCCACACTCCCCGCGACAGCTCCGGAAACCTCGACCGCAGCCGCTGGCTCGAAGGCGCCCCGCTCTGGATACAGCCGTCCGTACCAGTATCCGACTGGCCGCTGCAAGCCCCACGCATCGCCGGTTCACCGCCAGGAAGCGACGCCGAACTCATCACCCTCCTGACGACCGGCATTTGGAAAACCGGCCAGCCTCTCCGCCCGCCCATGCCGCAATTCCGCATGACCCGCGAGGACGCCACTGCAGCAGTCGCCTATCTCCGATCGCTGAGTCCTGTCCCCCGAAACTAGGGCCATTCGGGCACCCCCTGAAGCGTGGCTGCCCGTTATCGCCGGATTACGTCAGTTACGACCCTCCGAATCCGGAAACAACTACACTTGTCGCGGAGTCTCTATCTCCATGGCCTTCCGCGAACTGTTTCCTGCTAGCGCGTCGTGCATGCGCCAACTGGCCTCACATCCCGCTCGCCGTATTTACGCATGTGTTCTTGCCATCGTAATGATCCCTGCGCTCGCCTTGCGCATAGAAGCTGCACTATTCGAGAGGCGGGCTGTCGCTGCTGTGCGTGCCCTTTCAACGTTCCGGGTCGGAGTGAGTTCCAAGGCAGAAGTCATGGCTCGGATGCAGGGGTTAGGACCCGTCACGGGACCATACGGCGCACCAGTCTGTAACGCTGACGAGTGTCTCTCAACGGGAATACCGAACTCGCGTCTTTCTGATGCTGTATTCGTCCCAGCTATCAGGACTGAGAACTCAGCCCTCTATTCGCTACTGACGTGGTTGGGCTTCAGGTACTGGAGCCTATCCGTCTACGTTAGTTTCACATCTGGCAAGGTGTCCTATCTCAGTTACCACTTAATGCTTTCCAACTCTCATTTCGACGGCGGGGCCGACGTAGTGGTCGTCGCGATCACCTCGCAGGAAAAGATCATTGGCAGGAACCGAGGACTGACGCCCGTTCAAGACGTGGACTATCGCCTAACGCCTTCTGGCGCTTGGCCAGACAAAAGCGTCGGCATCGCTTTCACTCCCAATGCGTCTAGAGAACTTGTAAATTCCGCCTTCCATCTGAACCTTAAGTGCCTGGGGTCTCTGGCGGGATGTAAAACATGGCACGAACTTCTTCCGCAAGTGCGACGCTGACTCGTCAGGATGATTGCTGCAAAATCGCGATGGCGCTCATCGATCCAAAATCTGTGAGACGCTTCGATATTTTCTAATCTGACAGCCCAAATCCGCGCTTATCGGCGCACCCCCGTCCCCAGCTTCCCCAACCTCCGCCCCGCCTCATCCAAAGTCTCCGGCCGCTTGCAGAACGCAAACCGCACCTGCCGCGCCCCATCCCGCGGATCGCGATAAAAACTCGATCCCGGCACACACGCCACGCCAACCTCCTGCACCAGATATTTCGCGAACGAAACGTCATCCGCAAACCCGAACCCAGAAATATCCGTCATCACGTAATACGCCCCGCGCGGACGAAAACACTTAAACCCCGCCGCCGTCAGCGCCGGCATCAAATGATCCCGCCGCACCCGATACCCTTCCGCCAGCTTCGCGTAATACTCCGCCGGCAAACTCAAAGCCGTCGCCCCCGCCTCCTGCAGCGGCGCCGGAGCGCCCACCGTCAGGAAGTCATGCACCTTGCGGATCGCATTCGTAATCTTTTCCGGAGCCACCGCCCATCCCACGCGCCATCCCGTCACCGCGTAAGTCTTCGACATCCCGTTGATCGTCACGGTCCGCTCGCGCATCCCGTCCAGTGACGCCATCGAAATATGCGTAGCGCCGTCGTAAAGAATGTGCTCGTAAATTTCGTCCGTGATCGCCAGCACATCAAACTCCACGCATAGATCGCGAATCAATTCCAACTCCGCGCGCGTGAACACCTTCCCCGTAGGGTTGTTGGGTGTATTAAGAATGATCGCCTTCGTGTGCGCGCCAAACGCCTTCCGCAACTCCCGCTCGTCAAATGTCCACTCCCACGCTCGTCCCTCGGCGGACGCAGCTTCACAAACCTCGGCTTCGCCCCGCTCAGCACCGAGTCCGGCCCGTAATTCTCATAAAACGGCTCGAACACGATCACTTCATCGCCCGCATTGCACACCGCGAGCAATGTCGAAATCATGGCCTCAGTCGACCCGCAACACACTGTTATCTCCTTCTCCGGATCGACGGCGATTCCGTGCTCCGCTCCCATCTTCCGCGCAATCGCGTTGCGCAGATTCTTCGCGCCCCAGGTAATCGCATACTGGTTCACATCGCCCGCAATCGCCTGCTGCGCAGCCTGCTTGATCTCCGCCGGGGCAGGGAAGTCCGGAAACCCCTGCGCCAGGTTCACCGCCCCATGCTGCATCGCTTGCCGCGTCATCTCCCGGATCACCGACTCAGTAAAGTACTCCACCTTGTCGCTCAGAAAATGCTTTCCCGTCGAGCCCGCTTGACCACTCGCACCAGCACGGTCGCGAGCAGATGCCTTCCCCGCAGCGCCGGTTGAAACTTTTCTCTTGCGTGTCGAAGTCGCGTTCGTCATAAAAGGCAGACTAGCATAATGCACGCATCTCGGAACCGGCTCCACAGGTCAACATTTGGAGTTTGAAAGTATTGGTGGGATCATTGGATAACTGCATGATCGAAAAGAAAAATATCGGGCGACTTTACAGCGTATGCCTGGCAACGATCTATGCAACTTTGACCACGGGGATAGTTTATAGCCTTTGGCGTGGACCGCACTTCGCTACGATCTTATTGATTTTCGCAGCGCTATGGATTGGATTCTACTTGACGGGAATCTGGATCGCCGTTGACCGGCCCGATGAGCTCAACCGGAAATTTCCGATTACCAGCAAGGAACTCCGTCGAAGAAAAAAGGAATTTTACGATTGGCTGGCGTCACTGGGGCAACGATAATTCAAACCAACCCACCCGCGCTTCACCCCCACTCGTGCCATCCACTGGCACAGCCCGGCCAAAATTACAACTTACGATTACAAGCCACGAATGGCTGCATCCCATTACTTTGGTTGCAAGCGCGATGCCAACTTTTTCGCCCTTCCCCCTTGCGCATTCCCCCGCTTTTGCCTAGCATCCATTCTGAAAGCCGACCTGCCAGGTTGGTGATGGCGGTCACCGATTTTTGAACCAACACCGAATGAACGGGGACTTGACTCGAACTAAGATCCGGTGAGCGACGCTCCGCCATGCGGAGATGCCTAAAGGGTCTCGGCGGGTTCCCATCGTCTAACGACGGGTTCATTCTCGGCCCGCCACACGGCACAGTGGGTCGGCTTGATTTTTTCATGTGGCATTAGCTCTGTGGTGCGGGCACTCCTGCCCGCGAATGCCGGCGCCAGCACTCTTTCAACCCATTCCCATCCTGGGAACAATCCTAAAATAGATCGCACCTCATCACTGACTCACTCTTCCCACCCATGCTATACACAAACTGATTACTCCTTATGCCGCGGAAGAGTTCCCGGTGGCGTGCTCCTAGGCGATGCCTCCCGGCACTCTTCCGCAGATTTTCCCCACCCGGCCTCCGGTAAGGTCTGGCGCCATCCCTCCGAGCGTTATCTCGACACAGGCGGACTCATAAAATGTCACACGCTCGCAACTTGTTCCTTAGCACCCTCTTTTCATTTTTACTATTCGCATCAACCGCTCCCACTCACGCTCAGGACTCCGCCACCGGAGCCCTTCGCGGCGCTGTTTTTGACCCCGCCGGAAGCCGCATTCCCCAAGCCGACATCGTTGTGGTCAACGCCGCCACCGGCGCGCGCCACTCCACCACCAGCGACGCCGAAGGCCGCTTCGCTCTCGAACTAATTCCGGCCGGCGACTACGCCGCCCGCGTTACGGCTGAAGGCATGTCCCCGCAACTCAGCCCGCAACTCCACATCGACGTTGGCGCGGTCGCAGAACTCGAGTTCCATCTCACCATCGCCGGCGCTCAGGAAAATATCACCGTTTCCAGCGCTCCCGCATTGGTCGAGACCCAGCCCAGCGCCGTCTCCACGCTCCTGGACGAGCGCGCCATCGGAGATTTTCCCCTCAACGGCCGCCGCTTCTCAGATCTCGCCCTGTTCTCCCCCGGTGTCACCCAAGATCCGCGCGGCCTCACCTCCGCCACCAACGGCGACCTTTCCTTCGGCGGTATTCGCGGATTCCAGAACAGCTTTCTCGTCGATGGCGGCGACAACAACAACGCCTTCTACGCCCAGGCCCGCGGACGCTACCGCGAGCCTTACAATTTCTCCACCGAAACCGTGCAGGAGTTCCGCGTTTCTTCCAACTCCTACGGCGCCGAACTCGGCCGCTCCGGCGGAGCCGTCATCAACGTCGTCACCAAGTCCGGCTCCAACCACTTGCACGGCACCAGCTTTTATTTTTTCCGCGACAGCTCACTCGGCGCGGCCGACGCCTTCCTCGCCTTCAAGCCCCATAGCCGCCAGCAGCAAGCCGGAGCCACCATCGGCGGCCCCATCAAGCAAAACAAAATCTTCTTCTTCGCCGGATTCGATCAACATATCTTCCACGCCCCCAACGTAGTTGAATTCCTCAACGGCAGTGCTCAGGTGACTCCCCAACTCGGCGCCGGCCCCGCCACTCCCGGCGACTACGAGCCCAGCGATCAAGCCCTGGTCTTCGCTGCTGCCAACCGCCTGACCTCGCTCGCCGGAGAATATCCCGCCGCGCAAATCGGCAACGCCTCTTTCGCCAAGCTCGATATCAATCTCACTCCCCGCCACCAGCTCGCCCTGCGTGTCAACACGTCCCGCTACTGGGGATCGAACAACGTCTTCCTCGACCCCGCCAGTCCCGTGACTTACGACTCGATCAGCAACAACGGGCAGGAAGTGGTCTCCACCGAAACCGCATCGCTCTCCCTCACCAGCAGCCTCTCGCCACGCTGGATCAGCCATCTCCGCGCCCAGTTCTCGCGCGATCGCCAGCAGTCCTACACCAACTCGAGCGACGTTGCGGTAAAGATCCCCACCATCCTCGACGCCATGGGACGCTCCGATCTTCTTCCCCGCCAAACCCGCGAACACCGTCTCCATCTCGCCGAAACCCTCAGCCTTGAAGCCGGCCGCAATTCCTGGAAGTTCGGCGGCGACACCCTTCGCACTTGGATCTATGATTTCTTCCCCAGCCAGGAAAGCGGCGAGTATCTCTTCTATCCAATCAAGGTCGACCCCTTCACCTTCGCGCCCGTCGAAAGCGGACTCCTCCTCACCCCGCTCCGCGCTTATGCCCACGAAGTTCCGCACTACTACTTGCAGAATTTCGGCAGCGCGATTTCGCATCCTGATTCCAACGACTACGCCGCCTTCGCCCAGGACACCATCCGCGTCACTAACCATCTGGCCGTAAGTCTCGGCGTCCGCTGGGATCTCCAGACTTTCTCGACCGCTGGACTCCTCTCCAATCCCCTGTTCCCCCCATCCGGCAGAGTTCCCTACAACCCTGATAACTTCGCCCCACGCATCGGGTTCGCCTACTCCATCGGCAACACGCGCCCGCTCGTCATCCGCGCCGGATACGGACTCTTCTACGTCCGCATTCCCCAGATCTACAACTCGACCGTCGCCACTGAAAACGGCATCACCAACGCCAGCGTCTTTCTCAACAACACCCAATACTTTGACCACCAGGTTTTCCCCACATACCCCAATCCGCTGGTCAGCTGCCCGCTCTACGCTGCCAACTGCGCGCTGCCCACGCGGATTCACCCAGGGTGTCACCAGCAACGTTTCCGCCTTCGCCCCCAACTTCGTCACTCCGCGAGTCCAGCAAACCAGCGTCACTCTCGAAAAAGAAGTCGCTGACCACACTACCGTCTCTCTCTCCTATCTCTACGTCCATGGCGAACATCTCATCCGTGCCCTGGACGTCAATCTCCCGCAGCCCGTCGCCCTCAACTACCCGATCTTCGATTCGACAGGTTCCAGCACCGGCGGATTCTACACAGTCGACTCCTTCGCGACTTGGCAATTCACCCAATCCCTCACCTGCCCCTTCCCGCCCTGCATCAATCCACTGGGCAGGCCCATCGCGCAACTGGGCGCCATTGACGAGTTCCAAAGCGCCGCGTCCAGCGTCTACAACGGCGCCACACTCTCCATCAATCGCCGCGTAGCTCGCGGGACTTACCTGCGCCTCGCCTACACCTTCGCCCACGCCATCGACGACGGCCAGGACGCGCTCGTAGCCGGCCAGCCCGCAACCGTCCAGAACTCCTACGCCCCCACCGCCGAACGTGGCCCGAGTGCCACCGACCAGCGCCATCGACTGGTCGCCGCTTTCTCCGCCGAGCCCCGTCCCTTCCACCGCGGCCACGAACTCCTCGGCGCACTCTTTAACGACTGGAAGTTCTCCACCGTCGTCAACTACGGCAGCGGACGTCCCGTCAACGCCTCTGTCTCCGGCGACCCCAACCAGGACGGCAACGACCTCAACGACCGCCTCCCCGGCTACAGCCGCAACTTCTTTATCGGCCCCGACTACGCGACCGCCGACCTGCGCGTTACCCGCAAGCTTCGACTCCGCGAACGCTACAAGCTCGACCTCGTCGCCGAATCCTTCAATCTCTTTAACCGCGACAACCAGCGAGTCAGCATCACATCAAATGGCCTGGTAGCAAACGCCACTACCTTCGTGCAAAGCTCCACCTTCGCCGCCAACATACCCTATCCCGGCTACTACCAGCAGCCGGGAAACTTCATGAAACCAAATGCAGCGTATGCCCCGCGCCAAATCCAGTTGGCCCTGAAGCTAATTTTCTAGGAGCCCGTGTGGAGTTTATGTGCGCGGGCATTCCCTTCGGCAAGCTCAGGGCAGGCTCTGCCCGCAAAATGCGGGGAACCACCACTGCTAACGTAGGAAACGCCGCGCCTGGCTTGTCCCACGGAAGGAGCCTGCCTGCACTTCGGCCTCTGCATCCGTCTCAAATTGAGCGTCCTGTTGTAAAGATTTTCACCATCCCCCTTGACTAAACATTAAAATCTTGTAATAACTATGCGGTCCTACAGGACGAGTTTGGGGGTGTGTCAGTTTGGCGGAAGTTCGACTTCAAGAGGGTGAGTCCCTCGAGAACGCTCTGCGCCGCTTCAAGCGCAAGGTGCAACAGGAAGACATCATCAAGGAGGTCAAGCGCCACTCCTTTTACCTGAAGCCTGGCGAGAAAAAGCGCGTGAAGGCCGCGCTCGCTCGTAAGCGCGCTCGTAAAAAGACGCGCAAGGAACAGGACTGAGCAGTTAAGGGTCGCTCCTTCCTGGGGCGGCCCTGCTCCATTTGGCCCCCACCACCTGGAGCTGCAACAGGGATTGCTCATTATCAACTTTCATCCGGCATTCAAGTACGAATAGCTGTAACCACGCACAATCCAGGTGCGCGGCGGGCCGAGTCCAGGGGCAGTTTGAGGGGGAGATGTACACCCGTATTTCTCCGCCCCACCGCAGATCTTCCCCGCGAGTGGGCGCGCGGAACCGGGCTGAAGGGAGCCATCCTCAATGGAATTTCAGGACAAGGTGCTGAAGTGTATTGACTGCGGTACAGATTTTACCTTCACCGCCGGGGAACAGCTTTTTTTCCACGACAAGCAATTTAAGAACGAACCCAAACGCTGCAAGGCCTGCAAGACCAAGCGTGTGTCCGTCCTTGGCGCCCCTCCTCCCCCGGGACAGAATTTCCACTACGCCAAAATTGAGACGCGGGCCACCTGTTCGCAGTGCGGCAAGGAAACCACCGTCCCTTTCCGCCCCACGCAAGGCCGCCCCGTCTTCTGCCGCGAATGCTTCCAGCAGCGCAGGACCGTGGCCTCAGCCTGACCGCTGGTAACAGCTGGTGACTGAGAGTTAGAGCTTCCAGCGCCCGCGCCGGCGTGTTTCTGTTTGAGGTCCTTGCAAGCGCTCTTCCCAAAGGGAGTCATCCTGAGCGTAGCCGTTTTTCAGGCGAAGGATCTTGCGCGGATTACAACCGACTCGAAAGCAATTTGGGCTGCTAGCCGTGCTCTCTGCGTAGGCCCCGCCCATGCGCTACCATACTGAAGTGTCCACTTACTACGTAGAAAACTTCGGCTGTCGCGCCACCCAGGCCGACGGCGCCGCCCTGGAGCGCCAGCTCGAGCAGCACGGCCTCGCGCGCGCCGCAACCGCGCGCGACGCGGCGCTAGTCGTGCTGAATACATGCACCGTCACCTCAGCCGCCGACCAGGATGCACGCGCCGCCATCCGTCGCGTCCAGCGCCAGAATCCAAAGGCGAAGATCGTGGTCACGGGATGCTATGCACAACGTGCGCCCGAACAGATCGCAGCTCTGCCAGGAGTAAGTTTCGTCATCGGCAATTCCCATAAACACCAACTCGCCGAAATCGCGCTCCATAAAAACGAAGCGGTGGAGGCGCCCACTGCGTTCGTCCCGCTCACATCCCTGAGCGCCGAAGCCCGAGCGCCGAAGCCCGAAGCCCGTCTCTTCGTCTCCGACATCTTCGCCCACACCGAACTCCTCGCCGCGCCTGTCTTCGAGGCTTCAAATAACCGTACCCGCCCCAACCTCAAAGTCCAGGACGGATGCGACAACCGCTGCTCCTTCTGCGTGATCCCCTACGTCCGCGGCCAAAGCCGCTCCCTGCCGCTCGCCGACATCATTGCAGAAGTCAACGCCTTGGTCGCCGCCAGCTACCGCGAAGTCGTCATCAGCGGCATCAACCTGGGCCGATGGGGCCGCGACTTAGTGTGGGGCGGGTGCCCTCGCCCGCCTAAAGCCGGTGATCGCAACCACTCTCAACCTTTCGAATCTCTCATCCGCACCATCCTATCCGAGACTCAACTCGAAAAACTCCGCATCTCCTCCGTCGAGCCCATGGACTGGACCGACGACCTGATCTCCGTCTTCGCCCAATCTCCGCGCATCGCCAGGCACGCTCACGTTCCCCTTCAATCCGGCAGCGATGCCGTGTTGCGCCGCATGCACCGCAAATATCGACCCTGGCACTATCGCGAAAAAATCGAAAAAATTCGCGCCGCCATGCCCATCGCTGCCATCGGTGCCAACGTCATGGTCGGATTCCCCGGCGAAACCGATGCCGATTTCGACTCCACTCGCCGCCTGATCGAAGATCTACCCTTCACCTACCTCCATGTCTTCACCTACTCCCCACGCCCCGGCACCCCCGCCGCCTCGATGCCCAATCAAGTCCCTGTCACGGTCGCCCAGGAGCGCAACCGAATCCTCCGCGACCTGGCCGCGGAAAAAAAGCAAGCCTTCATGCGCTCATTCGTAGGCAAGTCCCTGGAAGCCATCACCCTGGGTTCACAAGAAGAACCATGTGGCGCGGGCACTCCTGCCCGCGATGCCAGCACCCCAGACCAATGTGGTGCCGAGGTCCCCACCCGCGAATTGAGCGGCACAGAATCCGAAGCCCCCTTCACCGAAGCCCTAACCGACAACTACCTGAAGCTCCGCCTGAAAGGCCGCCACCAGCCCAACCGCTGGCTCCGCTCTCAAGTGGAAAATGTAGTGGATGGTTCCCTTGTCGCCTGCGTGGCGCCTTGACACCCACCAGCTTCGACTGGCTATCTATGGACGTGCTGGGGGAAGGGCCTCAGAGGTTGGGAGAAACTCCTTGTGCCGGCGTCATTGTGGAAGAGCGGCCCTTCAGGGCCGCGTAAGGCGCGTAGAATCTCCTGGGCTTCAGCCCCTGTGGTCGCTTTATGCCGTATCCTCTTCAGCCGTGCCGCCAGCACCCGCTTAGCCCATGAGGAGGTTCGGCTTTTGCTCCTGAGGTTCTTATGAGATGGTCAACTAATCCTGACTCCGCGCCGTAGCGTAATACCCAGCCCGCGACTGAATCTTGTAGTTCTGCTCCTTGGCCTTGATCTGAAGTTTGCGGTAGGTCCCGTCCAGCTTGTTGTTCGTGGGAGTGTAGCCAATGTTGTACTGGCTGCGAAGCTCGGCCGCGATCTGGTCGAAAGCCTCTTTCAATTTGTCGAACTTGTTCCCGACGTTGATCACGCGTCCGCCAGTTTGCTCGGTAAGCTTCCGCATCTCTCCTTCGCCGCTGTAGCCCCCGAACCCTCCGTAAAATCCCCGGTCGGCGCACAGCAGCACATACACGATCGCATCCGCCTTCTGCGCGGCCTCGATTGCATCCTGTATCTTGAGCCTGCTGCCCTCATCCTGCCCGTCCGTAAGAAGAATCATCGCCTTCCGCCCCACTTCCTTAGCGAGCATGTCGTGCGCCGAAAGATAAACCGCATCGTAGAGCAACGTGCCCGGCGCGTTGTGCGTCGGCACCGGCCCTCCGCCCATCCCAGGGATGCCGCCGCTGCTGTAATCCGTATTGATTTTGGCTTTGTTCAGCGCTGCCTGCAGACGGTGGATATCCCGCGTAAAATCCTGCAGCAGATCCACGCTGATATCAAAGCTGATGACGTAAGCTTCATCCTTATCCGTTAGAACCTGCTTCAGAAAAGCCCCACCCACTTGCTTCTCCATGTCGAGGACGTTAGTTTGGCTGCCGCTGGAATCGATCATCATCCCCAGCGTCAGCGGCAGATTTGATTCCGCCGTGAAATACTTGATGGTCTGCGGCGTGCCGTCTTCCAGCACCTCGAAATCACTTTTGGTGAGATTCGGTATGAGCGCGCCGTGCTTGTCCTTCACATTAAAGAAAAGCTGGACGATGTTGACGTTCAGCTTCAACGTCTCTGTCGGTTGCTGGTCGTCGGCCTTCTGCGCCGGAGCTTGCTGCCCGATTGCAATGCAAGCCGACGCAAGCAAGGCTGCCAGAGCCGAAATCAGCAGAACTTTGTTTCGCGCCATGGGGACTTTGGACATTTAGGATTCCCTTTGGGGATTTTTGTTAGTCTAATCCTGTAGCTTAGATGCACCAAATGGGTCGGTTTGGGCATCCCAAGGGGTGGCAGATCGCTTTTTTGTGCTGGAAGGCCGTCGTGCTCTCGGGCTCGGTTATCCTGTTGCCGCACGTTGTTTTAACGATCCAGTATAAATTCGCGACTGAACTTGAACTTGTCATCCTGAGCGGAGCGAAGGGCCTGCCCTGAGCTTGTCGAAGGGATCTATGCATTTTGCTTGCGGCATCGACCTCCTGGCATCACTAGTCCCACGACGGCCAGGCTTCCGCCTCAGTCGGGCGGCAGCCCTCATCATCGCGGTTGCTCTAGGCCAGGCCGCCGCACAATCGCCCACTCCGTCCCAGCAACCGGCGCAGTCGAAGCCCGCCCAGGATATCCCAGACGCCCCTTCCACCGTTCAGCCGCCCCCGCCCGAGGAGAAGCTTCCGGCCAGCACTCCCGCACAATCGGCCCCAGCAAACAACAGCGGACAGCTCAACGACGAAACATCGCCTCCGCCGCCAATGCCGCCGGTCCAAACCGTTCCTCCCGGCAGCGTCCCTAAGCAAACCCCTGCCAAGGAGGAACTCTACCGTCTGGTAGTCGTCAGCAATTTCGTGCAGGTTCCAGTCACCGTACAAGACCGCGACGGCCGCCGCGTGGACGGCCTGCTCGCCAAAGATTTCGCCGTCTACGAAGATGGCAAGAAGCAGCAGTTAACATTCTTCACCAGCGATCCCTTTGAACTGTCGGTAGCCATCGTGCTCGACCTGGGCATGCCGGACGTCGCGCTCCAGAAGATCAATCAGACTTATCCGGCGTTGGTAGGAGCGTTCAGTCCCTACGACGAGATTTCCCTCTACACCTACAGCAGCACCGTCAGCCAGGCCACCGATTTCACCGGCGCCACCCAGAGACTGACCGCAATGTTGAATCAGATGAAAACGGTGCGCGGCCACAACAACGGCCCGCCCGTACTGAGCGGCCCTTTCGGACCACAGGGTCCAACCGTAAACGGAATCCCCGTGAATGGTCCTCCGGTCACGCCGGTGAACACGCCGCCCAAAGAGGCGCATGTCTTGAATGATGCCATCCTGCAGGCCGCCCTCGACTTGAGCAAGCGCGAGAAGACCCGCCGCAAAGTTATCTTCGTGATCAGCGACGGCCGCGAGATGGGCAGTAAGGCCAGCTACAGCGACGTGCTCAAGCTCCTGCTGGCGCAGGGAATTCAGGTCAAAGGAGTCGCCGTCGAGGCCGCCGCGCTGCCCCTTTACGGCAAACTTGAGAAACTACATCTGCCCCGTGAGGGTTACGGCAACCTGCTCCCCAAGTATGCCTCGGCCACCGGAGGAGGCCAGGTGTATACCGAACTCTCTCGCCAGGCGATCGAAGAGTCTTACGCCCAGATCACCTCTGAAGCCCGCAACCAGTACACTCTCGGCTACACCACTCGCGCTACCGCCAGCAGCGCCTACCGAAGTATCGAAGTACGGGTCGCCCGCCCTGGTTTGAAGATCTACGCCAAAGATGGCTACTACCCCATCGCCAGCGCGCGGTGACCACTTCTTAATCCACGGCAAACTGCAGACTCTGTCGAGCTGTCCCGGCCGTTTCGACAACCATTCCGGTTGTGTGCGCGGTCTCATAATTACCTCAGTAATCCAGCCGACTCAAATCTGTGCCCACAATCACTGACGGTGCGCAAGACTGCCTTTTACTATCGCATTCAGAAACATCGAAACAAGGGCGGTGCTAGTCGTGCGACAACTCGGGATTATCGTGTTAGTGGTTCTTCTTGCCCCGGCCATTCTCATAGGCTGGCGGGTCGGTGCCTGTGAACTGGCCAACATTGAACTGCAAGACGACATGAAAGACCTCGCATCGCAACTCGGCCCCCGCATCGGCTACGGTGCCCAGAAATCGGAGGAGGAACTCCGGGACTCTGTCATTCGCGATGCGGCAACCCATGGCATTGGGCTTAAGCCGGACCAGGTGACAGTCAGACGCATGGGCTCCGGAAAAAGCTCGACCGTCTACCTTGCGGCGGACTACTCTGAGTCGTTCAACATTCCCCTCTTTCCCTTCACTCTTCACTTCACCCCATCGGGTGGATCCGCCTAATCTCGCTATCCGCGCCTGGCCACGTGTCGCATTAGTTCCGGGGTTGAGATTTCCTATCCTCCACCACAGAAAGCTGTGCCAGCCTGCTGACCCTCCTAGGAGGTTGTGGAAAAACTCACCGTTGCAGGCGGAACCGTGGAAGAGCGGCCCTTTAGGGCCGCGCAAACCGCTTAGAATCGGTCGGGCTTCAGCCCTGGTGGTCGCCCTTCTCGCCGCAGGAAGGAGTTTTTCCGCAACCTCCCCAGGGGTCCACTGCAGTCCTCCCAGGGGTCACCCAAGTAACCTGCGGGTCACCTAGCCCGTGTGATATAAAACCAGCAAGCTCCAGAGGCACAATTTGAGTGCGGAGCCACCCGTAGGGGTGTGCCGCCGCGCGTTTGAGGAAGCGCTTGAGTTTCATCAACTTCGCAGCTCGCGAGATTAACTGCAAGATCGTGTACTACGGCGCCGGATTAGGCGGCAAGACCACGAACCTGCAACTCATCTATCAAAAGACCGCGGACCAGCAAAAAGGCAAGATGATCTCGCTTGCCACCGAAACCGAACGTACGCTGTTCTTCGATTTCCTCCCGCTCGATCTTGGCTCCGTCCGCGGCTTCAAAACGCGCATCCATCTCTATACCGTCCCCGGACAGGTCTTTTACGACGCCAGCCGCAAACTGATCCTGCGCGGCGTCGACGGCATCGTCTTCGTAGCCGACTCGCAGGAGCAGCGCCAGGACGCCAACGTCGAAGCCCTCGACAACCTGATGTCGAACCTCAAAGAGCATGGCTACGACTTCAACAAAATTCCCTACGTCCTCCAACTCAACAAGCGCGACCTCCCCAACATCCTCCCCGTCGATGTTCTCTCCACCGAACTCCGCAGAAAAAATGAGCCCGTCCTCGAAGCCGTAGCCTTCCAGGGCGTCGGCGTCTTCGAAACCCTCAAAGAAATCGCCAAGCAAGTCCTCACCGAACTGAAAGCCGGCAGTTAAGCGCAGCCTTTCTTTCTTTCTTTCTTTCTTCGGCATTTTGCTTCGAAGAGGACTAGCTGTCCTGGTTCGCATGCGCTATGATCTCAGCCTTGTTAACGAACATGAAATCGCCAGCCCTCGTGATTCTGCTGGCGACGCTGTTGTGCTCCGTTTTCGCTCCGTCGTTGTCGACCGCCTCGGATGGCAACAATGAGTCCCCTCCCACCAGTCTGGCCATGTTCTCTGCCGACGACTTCGACTGGCGTGACGTGGTTCCCTATCTTTTCGTAGCCGCTTCCCTGCCGGGAGAGCAAGGCATCAAGGCGATGCTGGAAAACTCCAGGGTGCTGCGCGCCTACGTGGCGAACGAGCTTCGGGCCGAATGCAGACGCGACAGGAACGCGTGCGCTGCAAAGGCCGACGGCTCTGTGCTGGAGGGAGAAGTAAGCAAAAGGATCGACGAGATCGTACAGGAAGGGATTCTCCGGCAGCACAACACGGCAATCGTGGACTACCCACTGGCGCGTCAGCCTTTTCCTTTCTCGGAAATTGCGGCCGTCAAAAGCGAGAAGCACCAGGACGCCTACCTCATCCTTCACCTCGCCGACCGCAGCTATACCGCTTCCCAACTGCAGGCCAAGTACGGTGCCCCGTATGACACCAACATCTTCCAGTGGTACAGCATTTTCAAATACCGGTTGGACAGCCCACGTTACACCAGCAACGCAGTGTTCGAGATTGATCCGGTGGATGGCGCAGTGATAAAAGTAGCCATCAGCTTGAAACCCAGGAAGCGGCGTTAGCCAAGGTTTACGCTCGTAACCCCCGGGCACCTTGCGGATATCGATTCCTCTAGAGTGAGAGTCGAATGGCTGGCTTACGCAAACCATGCGCTTCGTTCCCGAGCGGACCGGACTCGGCCTCCCCCTCAGCTCTACTAACTAGTTCGCTGTATCTGCGGCTCCTAGAAATCGAGTCGCACCGCTAGTTGCCCGGTGCGGTTTCCACCGAGTCCTTGTGGCAATGTGGCCGTCAATACGCCAAAGGTGCTCGAGTTGCTAATGTTTAGCGCGGGGGGAGCGAAGTTCGTATGATTCAGCACGTTGGTAAACGTGGCCTCGAACCGCAAACGATAGTGTTCTTGGAAGGAAAACTCCTTCGCAAGACCCGCATTGACATTGATCTCTCCCGGACCTTGCAATATGCCCAAGCCGCAACTCCCGAAGCGTCCTGCGTTGAGAGGAGGAACAGCAAAGGCACCAAGAGAATAATAAGCCTGCGGCGATCGGTTCGCAGGAGTTGGATTGCCTACACAATCGGGCCTGGCGACGGCGCCTCCTAGATATCTCTCACTGTTCAGGTCAGTATTCGATTGATCCTGGGCTGGATTCATCGTGGGCGTCAGCCACTGACCGGCCTGCAGCAGAGTAACGGTGCTGAAGTTCCAATCTCCAAGAATAGCGTTGAGGAACTTGCCTCCGCCACTCCACGCACGCCCATGTCCGTAAGGTAATTGATAACTACCCCTCAACAAGAAGCGTTGCCGGGGCGTTCCCACCACGTTCCCACGGTCGTAGCGGAGATTGAAGCGATTGGCAATTTCGACGGCATAAGGCTCTTCTCCGGCAAATGCGGTAGGAGCATCTGTGCCCTGGGCATTGCTGATGCTTTTCGCCAAGGTGTAGCTGCCCAAGAATGACAGTCCGTGAGAATTCCTATGCTGAACTTCGACGGTGCCAGCTTGATAGTTTGCGTTCCCGATGCTTTGCGCATACATCAACATGCCGAAGTTCTGATAAGGAGAGCGTGGGTCTGCCCAGCCATTGGCGGCTACGTAAGGAGTCGTGCTCGCCGGAATCTGGTTCAGATCTACGGTGGCCGGAAGGTGCCACGTACCTTGGCCGACATAGCTGAGGCGGACCACAGTATCCGGCGTTGCCTGCCGCTCCACAGTCAAGTTCCATTGCGCTGACGTTGGATCCTTGAAATGCGGGTCGTTTCCTTCCTCAAAAGATCCTCCGCCTAACGAGACCAAGCCTGGAATGGATGTTTGCGGGAATTGAAATGCTGGAACGCCGTTCTTAACGGAATTGGGGAAGCTCAGCAGATCTGAGAGACCGACACCAGCATTATTGAAAGACAGCGGGCCAAGCGTTGTCGCCGTAAAAAGGCCGAACCCGGCGCGAATCACGGTCTTGTCATCATTGAATGGCCGATACGCCAAGCTTACGCGCGGGTCGAAATCATGCATAGGCGTCTGCCTGAGACCTTGAGGAAGGCCGGCCTTGCTGGCCGACACTACATTCGTACACGCCAGCGCCGTGTTTCGGTTCGGAAGAGAGCATCCGTTGAAGGACTCAAGAACTCCGTTGTAAATGGTTGAGAAGAGCGGACTATTTCCTACAGTGCTAAAGAACTTGTCCGGAACAACGATGCTGTTGATTTGCGGGTCGAAGCTGGCCAAGTCGCCTGAATTTTCTATGAACGCGGGAAGGTATTCCCATCGTAATCCGAAGTTAAGTGTCAGATGATGATTGACCTGCCATTCGTCCTGGCCGTGAACGCCCCAGTGCCATGAGGAAGCATTGATTTGTGGGCTGGTAACTGCGAAGAACGATTGCGGCAGACCGAGAAGAAAGTCGCCAAAGGAATAGTTTGTGATCGAACCGTTGAACGCGAAGTCGCCAAAGTCGTCGGAAGGGGCATAGAACATCGGAGCGCTATAGAATTGCCGTCGCGCATCCAATCCAAATCGCAACGAATGCTTATGCACGACGCGGGTGAGATTGTCGGTGAATTGGATATTGGATGAAATCGTAGTTCCCACCCTGCCCTGTCCCATGTTGGTGATGGTACCGTCGCTGAACGAGAATGTCGGAAACGCTTCCCCCGTTGGATGCGCGCTGAGATTGATCCCATTATTGAGGATGAGGCCGAGTTGGTTAATGGCGCTGGCCCCTTGAATCGGAAAGGTTTCATTCTCAGTAAAGTGCGTCAGTCCGAAACGGAATTCGTTCACCGTCGTTGGACTGAGGACATAGTTGTAAGAGAGCGTCAGGCTGCGGTTCTGCTCGCGCGCTTCATCGTTGGGCAGAAACGCATTTGCAGGTGAAATGACCGTATCATTATCCGATTGACTGATATTGACGTTTTTCCAGCTGTAACGCGCGTAAATCTGCTGCTTCGGGGTGAGAGATTGATCGATGCGAACATCCCAGCCATTGGAACTCGACGGAATAGGCATAAGCGTCTGATAGTTATAGGCTGGATTGACGATCCCTAAATTTGCATTGGGCAGGGGATAGTAGTTGTTCAACAATGTCACCGCGACCGGATTGATGCAATCCTTTGAATTAGCGCACGGATTTCCTGGGCCGCCCGGGATGGTGTTGTTCGCGTATGGTTTACCGGTGAAGGGATCCGTGAGCGCGCCCGGGGATCCCGGGATGTTAACGAGGTCGGTCAAATTGCCCTCTCGTTCCGCCTGAGTGGGAACAAGAAGCAGCATGGGAGCGGAAGTAGCCTTCCGGTTTCCTTCGTAGTCCGCGAAGAAGAAGGTATTCTTGCTCCGCCCGTCCCACAGCCCCGGAATGATGACCGGTCCGCCGAGGCTACCCCCAAATGTGCTGAAGTTCTTGGGTGCTTTCGTGGCAAACCCGTAAATTCTGGAGTCAAGAGCGTCCTTCTGGAAGTACTCATACGCACTGCCGTGCCATGAGTCTGTGCCGCTCTTCGTGGTAAAGGTCACATCACCGATTTGCGCGAATTCGGCATTATTGTTAAAGGCGGTCACCTTGGTTTCGGAGATTCCTTCTGAGGAGGGATAGGCATCGTGAAGAGCTCCGTTGGCACGCACGTTGGCAGTAGAGATCCCGTCCACGGAAAAACCGGTCTGGGCTGCCGTGGCACCTCCGACCGAGATGTTGCCTTGGCTGTCGGTAACCACGTTGGGAGATGCCGCCAGGCTCGCCAGCGGACTGCTGGAAACGGCTCTGGAATTCATCGGCAGTTCGGTGATCTGCTGATTCTCGATCGAATCCGAGATTACCGCGTTCTCCGTATTGATCACGGCCGCAATATCACTAACTTCCACAACTTGAGTCGAAGACGCGACCTTCAGTGTGATGTCAGTGCGGAACGCCTGCCGCGCCTCCAGTTGCACGGACTCCATCTTGAAGCGGGCGAAGCCGGCGGCTTGCACGCTGATTTCGTAGTGGCCGGCTTTCACGTTCAGGAACTGGAATAACCCATCCGCGTCAGACACTGTTTGGCGCGAGGATCGGTCGTCCGCGCCGGTGAGCGTGATCTGGGCGCCAGCCACGACCAGCCCCCCCGGATCTTTCACCACTCCCACGATGGATCCAAAAGTAGATTGCGCGTTGGCCGAAGCGAGAAGAACAGCACAGGTAAAGAGAATCGTTCCGAGCGAAGACAACTTAACCACCTTACACCTCCCAAGCAGAACTGGCTTACGTCTGCACTGCGAATCGACGCCGTGCGAGTCGACGACCCAGTACGATTGATTTTTTTGAACGACATATAGACATCCGCGGCGCGCTGAGTCCAACGCACAATTCCTCTTGTCGGTATCAGGAAATCGCCGGCGGGATAGTTTTATGCCAAATCGTTCGCCTTACAGGTTGCGGCTACATAGTGCAAAGCACCTTAGACCCTCACTCATAAAAAGATCATGAAAGATGCGTAAAATATCTATAAAGACGGTGCCAGAAAATTCTTTCTTGCACCGACTAAAGATTTGACCGACCGGCCTGCGCCGTTTCGAAACGGTAGGAATTCACGCGTAAAGAAGTCGTAAAGAGATTCATCAAAGATTGAATCGGCAAAATCGGAATTAACGATGCCCGGAATTAACGATGCCCGGAATTGGCAATGCTCAATATGAAGAGTTGTTCCTGCTGCTCGCCTTTAACCGATCTTTGCGATGCTCGTCTAAAATATTTCCCGTTGCATTAGTGAAGAGGGTTTCGTACCGACGGAAGATTTCCTGGAAAGAGGAACTTATGCGCCATAGCAACCCGTGCCTTACACTTTCGCTCCTTCTCTTGTCATCCTCACTTCTGTTTTCGCAGAGCACTTCTCTGCATGGCATCAACGTCTCCGATCTCGACCGCAAGGCCGATCCCTGCAATGACTTCTACGAATTCGCCAACGGCACCTGGCGCGCCAACAATCCCATCCCTGCCTCGATGACTCGCTGGAGCAAGCGCTGGGCCGCCGGAGAGTCTTCCAAAGACAAGCTCCGCGACATCCTGGAAGAAGCCGCCAGCAACAAGTCCGCGCCCAAAGGCAGCACCGACCAGATCATCGGCGACTACTACGGCGCCTGCATGGACGAATCCCGCGTCAACACCCGCGGCATGGAACCGCTCAAACCCTGGTTCGCCAAAATCGATGCCGCCGCCGACACCGCCGCCCTCCAGCGCGTCATGGCCGACCTGCACGACATTCTCGTCAGCGATCCCTTCGTGCTCGGCAGCCAGCCTGACTTTCACAAGCCCACGTGGGTGCTGGCCGACATCGGCGCCAACGGATTAGGACTGCCCGACCGCGACTACTACCTCAAGCCCGAGGACCGTTTCAAGGAAGCTCGCGCAAAATACGTCGAACACATCACCAACATGTTCAAGCTCGCCGGATGGGACCAGAAAACCGCCGCCGCCGCGGCACAAACCATCATGGCCATGGAAACCAAGCTGGCCGAGGCTTCCCTCGACAACGTCGCCCTCCGTGATCCGGCAGCCACTGACCACAACACAACCTTCGTCCAGTTGCAGGAAATGGCTCCCCACATCAACTGGAACGAATATTTCAAGCACAAGCATCTGCCCACCAACGTCGACATGAACGTCGACCAGCCCAAGTTCATGCAGGAGTTAGACCGCCAGATGCAGCAGGCTCCCCTCGCCGACTGGAAGGTTTACCTCAAGTGGCATCTGCTGAACTCTACCGCCAGTGCTCTCTCTGCTCAGTTCGTGGAGGAAGACTTCGCTTTCAACGGCAAATATCTAAGCGGCACCAAAGAAGTGAAGCCGCGCTGGAAACGTTGCGTGGAATCCACTGACCAGTTACTGGGCGAAGCCCTCGGCAAGAAATACGTCGAAAAATATTTCCCGCCCGAAGCCAAGGCGCGCATGCAGGAGATGGTTCGCAACCTCCTCGCCGCCATGCGCGACGACATCCTCAGCCGCCCCTGGATGAGTGATGACACCAAAGAGAAAGCCATGGCTAAAATCGCCACCTTCAATCCCAAGATCGGATATCCCGACAAGTGGAAGGACTACAGTCACCTCGAGATTCGCCGCGACGCATTCTTCGAGGATGTAATCGTTGGCAGAAAATTCGTGGAAGAAGATGATCGCAACCTCATCGGCAAGCCCGTCGATCGCGGCCGCTGGGGCATGACTCCGCCCACTTCCGACGCCTACTACAACCCGCTACTGAATGAAATCGTCTTCCCCGCGGGTATCCTGCAACCTCCCGCATTCGACATGAAAGCCGTCGACGCCGTGAACTACGGCGCCATCGGCGTGGTCATCGGCCACGAAATTTCCCACGGCTTCGACGACCAGGGTGCCCAGTTCGATTATCTCGGTCGCCTGCGCAACTGGTGGACCGAAGCTGACTTGAAAGACTTTCAAGCCCGCGGAGCCTGCGTCGCCGACCAGTTCGATCACTACTTCATCGAAAGAGATATTCACCACAACGGCAAACTAGTGCTCGGCGAAAGCATCGGCGACCTCGGTGGCGCCAGGATCGCTTATCTCGCATACCAGAAATCACTCGAAGGCAAGCCGCGTCCCGCCGACCTAGACGGCTTCACTCCCGAGCAGCAGTTCTTCATAGCCTGGGGACAATTTCGCGGCGACGAAATCCGCCCCGAAGCAGCGCGTCTAATGGTGCAGTCCGATCCGCATCCCATAGCAAAGTTCCGCGTAATCGGCCCGCTCTCCAATTTGCCCGAGTTCCAAAAAGCGTGGAGTTGCAAGCCCGACGCGCCCATGGTGCGCCCCCCAGAAAAGCGCTGCGAAGTCTGGTAACATGCCATGCGTTTCATCGTGGAAGCATTAGAGGAAGCGTTCATAAATGGTTTTGGGATGGGCATGAGTTCACTCGTGCCATTAAGTCGGCGAAAGATTGTCCGCGCTTCAGCGCCTGCGATGACCTTCTGATCTCAGAAGACAGTTTCTCTGCAGCCCGCTGACGCCGAGAAGGTCCGGCTCTGTAGCGCCGCCGTCCCGGCGGCTGTCCAGCGGGCGTCCTCGTCCGCTGTGCCAGGAGGCAAAGCGCCATCGCGACGCCCATACCAGATCTCGACGGAGTAAGACGGCACTACCCGCCGCTGAAGCCGCGCCGCCCACGGAATAGAATCGACCCATGCTCGCGGCGCTGCGCACCATCGGCTGGATTGCCTGCGTAGTCTACTCAACGATCCCTCTATTCTGGCTGATGATTCACCCGCGCGCCCACATCTGGCGCGCGCGCGACCGTTCCCCCCTCAGCGTGCTGGTTCCTGCGTGGATCGTCATGTGGTTCGGCATGGCCGCGCTAACCGGCCCGTGGCGCACACTGTCGTTCTATTCGACGCGCTCCTCGTCGTGGTGGAGTTGGATTCCCGCATCATTCCTGTTTGCCACGGGAATGTTTCTCTACTCGCGCTCCGGCGCGCACTTCAGTTGGGCGCAACTAGGCGGCCTGCCCGAACTTTTCCCCGGACACCACGAGCAGCGCCTGGTGACCACCGGAATCCGTGCCCGCGTCCGCCATCCCGTATACCTCGGCCATCTCTGCGAAATGCTGGCCTGGAGCGTAGGCACGGGCCTGTTCGTATGCTGCGCGCTGACAGCGCTGGCAGTCGCCACCGGCGCCGTGATGATCCGCATGGAAGACGCAGAACTGGAGCAGAGATTTGGCGTACAGTTTGCCGCGTATCGCCAGCGCGTGCCCGCAGTCTTCCCTCGATTGAATGGATGACTGAGATCAGCCACGCTCTCGACCCTCCGTGAAGAAGAATTGACTGCATCTGAAACATCAGACCGAGTCCGTAAATCCGGCAACTCCACCACTTACTTAATCTGCCTTGAACAAATTCAAGCTGAGTGCAATCGTGACGCGGTCGGCAACTGGCGCCGTGACCTCGTTAGGACCGGGGTAATCGGTTCCAAACCTCTGGGGAGGTTGGCTGATGGGAGCTACCTCAATCGGTTTTCCGGTACAAACGGCTCCCTGATAATCCCTAAAGCTCGCCCTTGCCCAAGGCATCTCGCAGTGCTCATCTTCCACCACAATCGGCCAGACCGCATCCACCACGGCAGTTCGCAATCCTGGAAAATCCTTACGATTCATAATTGCGAAGCCCGAAATCTTCGTGCCCGCTTGCCTTGGCGTTCCTGAAAAAGGGTTTTCCATCGTGAACACCACCTCGCCCGTCGTAGTGTGCGCGACCGGCGCTCCATATTCAGGGCCGGCATATGCATTGCTCCAGCTAATTTTCGCTTCACGTTCGACATGCGTGACGGCGAGCGTCCCGCGAACTTCCAGTTTGTTCGTCTGATTCACCTCAACCCGATCCGAGTGGAACGTCATCAGCGTGTAGCGCGACAAGTCTGCAGCCGTGTAACTGCGAACGCTCCCATCAGGATTAAGCAAGCGCGTCCGTTGGTGAGCTGGGTAGAGAGTGAAATCAAAAACAGACTTAGACACATCTTTCTCGTCCCACTGCACCATTCCACTCACCTTGGCGATCGCCACATTCCACGCACTTCCTCCCGCTGCCGAGCCCACCGTCAGGCTCGCGGTCGAGTGTTCAGAATCAATTCCCTCGGAGATCGTTTGCGCCCAAGCTGCTGGCAGCAGGATGCACAGGATCAAAACCGAACTGGAAACCGCATCCTTCATTTCAATCCTCCTGTACGCTCGACCTCCCCTTCATCCGGCGATCAGTCCCACTTAACTTAGATGCGACCCGCGTGCCTTCGATGTTGAATGTCGCCACCATTTGTTTGCCAAATCCACTCTCGCACATTGCCAGATCACCCACCGTATAATCCTTAGTCGTAACTGAGAGCTGACGGCTAAAAGCTTCCCCATGCGCTTCGAACTCTTCGTAGCTTCCCGCTATCTCCGCGCCAAGCGCCGTCAAGTTGAGGCGTTTTGCGGGCGTGAGCGAAGCGGGAGCCCGCAGCCGAAATCCCGAGCGAAGCGAGGGGCCCCTCGATGAGATTCGAGCTGTTTGTCGCATCGCGGTACTTGCGAGCCAAGCGCCGTCAAGCCTTCATCGGCATCATTACCGGCATCTCCATCGTCGGCGTCGCCGCAGGTGTAGCGTCGCTGATAGTCGCCCTCGCCATCAACAACGGCTTCCGTCAGGACCTCCAGCAGCGGCTCCTGGGCTCCACGTCACACATAAGTCTCCAGCGCATCGCCGACGATGGAATTCGTGACTGGCCCGCGCTCCTGGACCGCCTCTCCAAGCAGCCTCACGTAGTCGCCGCCGCTCCCGCGATCTTCGAGCAAGTCCTGATCTCCCGCGGCCCGCGTGCGCGAGGAGCAGTGCTCAAAGGAATGATTCCCCGCTACGAACGCAAAGTAGGAGATTTGCTCAACACAGTGAAGGAAGGCTCGACAGACGCGCTGGAAGATTCAAGGCCGGCAGCGGAGCCACAGGACCATGTGGCGCGGGCGCCCTCGCCCGCGTCATCCGAGGCCTCAAACGAACCTGACTCCCTCGAAGCCGTCCACCAGCGCGTCGCCGCCATGCCCCCCATCGTCCTCGGCAAGGATATGGCCGACAACCTCGGCGCAACCGTAGGCTCCGTCGTGCTAGTCACCAGCCCCCAAGGCGAACTGACTCCCTTCGGAATGGTCCCGAAGTACAGCCGTTTCCGCGTAGTCGGAATCTTCAACTCCGGCTTCTTCGACTACGACTCCAGTTGGGCCTTTGCCCGCCTCTCCGACGCGCAGCAACTCTTCGGCCTCGGCGATCTGATCTCTGTCCTCGAATTCAAAGTCGACGACATCTACCAAGCCGGCCAGATTTCCCGCCAGCTCGAAAACGCCGCGGGCAAAGGATTCATGGCCACCAACTGGATGGAACAGAACAAGGCCCTGTTCCGCGCCCTCCGCCTCGAGCGCGTAGTCACCTTCATCACCATCGGGCTCATCGTCTTCGTGGCCGCCCTCAACATCCTGATTTCTTTGATCATGATGGTCATGGAAAAGACCAGAGACATCGCGGTGCTGATGTCGATGGGAACGCGCAAACGCCAGGTGCGCAACGTCTTTATCGCCCAGGGCGTGCTGATCGGTCTGATCGGAACGGCAATTGGCCTTGTACTCGGGTATACCCTTTCCTATGCCGGAGGACACTATCACCTTATCTCGTTATCGCCGGAGGTCTACTCGATCGACTACGTCCCCTTCTCGCCGCGACCAATGGACGGCTTGCTGGTCGCTCTGGTATCGGTGGGTGTATCGTTTGTGGCAACCCTCTATCCGTCGTGGTCGGCGTCCAGAATTCTACCCGCCGAAGCGTTACGCTACGAGTAGTAGCGCCGGCATCCTGCCGGCTGTCGCGTGGGCGTCTCGCCCACGCCGCCGCCGAAACCGGCCTGTTGCAAGCACATTTTCCCCTGATTTAGACGGCTTTGCAGGCCTGCAGAGGTCTGATTCTGGCGTTCTTGCACAGCCCTTCGTGACCTCCGTCACATCAAAGAATTTGACAACGGGTATACAGTTTCTCGCATGTACGCCTCTTGCAGGCAGCCCGCGCGCGAAACGATTCCAGGGGCCGGTACACTAGTCATAGGGGATCATGGATACTGGCTTGACAGTAATTTTACATCCAGCAAACTGCATCAAATAACGCGCGGTGGAACGAAAGAGACCCTGATTGCATCCAATAGGACAAGAAGCGGTGCTCCATGAGAAAGACGCGCTGCTTCGCGTGGTTGGGTTGAAAAAGGTTTTCCGGTCCGGCGAATCGGACCTGGTGCTGTTTGAGAATTTATCGTTTGAGGTGAAGCGAGGCGAGATGGTAGCCGTCGTCGGCGAATCCGGAGCCGGGAAGAGTACCTTGTTACACATCGTGAGCGCTCTTGATCGCGCTTCGGCAGGTGACGTATACTGCGCCCACTTGCGCTTGAATTCGCTGTCGGATGACGAAGCGGCGCAATTTCGCAATCGCGAAGCCGGCTTCGTATGGCAGTTCCACTATCTGTTGCCGGAATTTACGGCCGCAGAAAACGTTGCCATGCCGCTCCTGTTGCGGGAGCAGACCTGGCAGCAGGCGGAGCCAGAAGCTTCACGCTGGCTGCGTGAGGTCGGACTGGAGCAACGCGCCCATCACCGCTCCGGAGAACTTTCCGGCGGCGAGCAGCAGCGGGTAGCTCTGGCCCGGGCGCTCATTACCCGGCCCAAGTTGTTGCTGGCAGATGAGCCCACCGGGGACCTGGACGGACAGACGGCGGAATCGGTTTTCGCATTGATTGCGCGATTACATCGCGAGCACCAGCTTACCTCCCTCATCGCTACGCATAACTTGTCATTTGCCCGTCGCTGCCACCGCGTATTGCGGCTCCAGCGCGGGCACGCTGGACGAAATTCCGCCGGACTCGTTGCCGGCATTGAAGCGCTTCAAGACGGGAGAATTAGAGTCTAAAAAAGCCGAGTTAAAAGAGCGGACCCTTGATAGGGCCGCGTCAGGCGCCAGATGAGAGTAATTGGGGCTTCAGCCCCTGAGGAACTCGGACGAAAGATTAGTAAGACAAAGTGCAAATAAATGGTCTGCACTTTAGGGCCATAGAAATGCAACTCGGTTCCTTCGGTAACGTGACAAGAGGTTTGCAGAAACGTTTCGGTACTTGGGTTTCCTGGCCCCTGAATTGCATAATGTAGAGTAGGTTGTCGGGGTCAGGATTCGGGGTTCTGGCAGGTCGAGCGGCTTAAGGTTCTTCTCGACCGGGAAGGTCAAGGGAAGGGCATCATGTTTGAACGCTATACGGAGAAAGCCAGGCGCGTTATCTTTTTCGCGCGCTACGAAGCCAGCCAGTTCGGGTCTCCTTATATTGAAACTGAGCACCTGCTTCTGGGACTTCTGCGCGAAGACAAAGCCCTCACCAACCGATTCCTCCGTTCGCATGCCTCGGTGGAATCCATCCGCAAGCAAATCGAGGGTCATACCACGATCCGCGAGAAGGTTTCCACCTCCGTGGATCTGCCGCTCAGCAATGAGTGCAAGCGTGTTCTCGCCTATGCAGCCGAAGAAGCCGAGCGCCTCTCGCACCGCCACATCGGCACCGAACATTTGCTCCTGGGTCTGCTGAGAGAAGAAAAGTGTTTCGCAGCCGAAATCCTGCACGAGCGCGGTCTGCGTCTTTCCACCATTCGGGAAGAACTCGCCCGCAGCACCCAGGAAAAGGCCCAGCCGCAGCGTCAGCGGGAGTCCTCCCTGCTCAGCGAATTTTCACGCGACCTCACCCAGGCCGCAATGGACAGCCAGCTCGATCCACTAGTCGGCCGTGAAGGCGAAGTCGACCGGGTCATCCAGATTCTCTGCCGCCGCACCAAGAACAACCCCGTGCTCATCGGCGAGCCGGGCGTCGGCAAAACGGCAATTGTCGAAGGATTGGCACAGCGCATCGCCGATGGCGAAGTTCCGTCATTCCTCGCCGACAAGCGCATCCTCGCTCTCGATCTCTCGCTCATCGTCGCCGGCACAAAATACCGTGGCCAGTTCGAAGAGCGTCTCAAGACCATCATGAAAGAATTGATGGAGTCTCAGAATTCCATCATCTTCATCGACGAGCTGCACACTCTCGTCGGAGCAGGCTCCGCCGAAGGCTCTCTCGACGCCGCCAACATTCTGAAGCCCGCATTATCCCGCGGCGAAATTCAGTGCATCGGCGCCACGACTCCCGGCGAGTACCGCAAGTCCATCGAGAAGGATCGTTCGCTCGAGCGTCGCTTCCAGGCCGTGAAAGTTCCGCCTCCAAACGAGGTCGACGCCATCAAGATTCTCTTCGGCATCAAAGACCGTTACGAAAAGTTCCACGCCGTCACCTACACTGACGACGCCATCAACTTCGCGGTCTCGCACTCGAACCGCTACATTCCCGACCGCTTCCTGCCCGACAAGGCCATCGACCTGGTCGACGAAGCCGGTGCCCGCGTCAAACTGCGCCAGACTTCGCTTCCCGAAGAGATCACCGAAGTCCAGAAGCGCATCAAGTTCATCGTCCACCGTATGGAGAACGCCATCGCGAACCACGAGTTCGAGAAGGCGCGCTTCTACTCCGACGAAGAACGCAAGGAGCGCGAGAACCTGCGCGCCCTTCGCGAAAAATACCACCTCGATGAATCCTCCACCGGCGTTGTCGGTCGGGAGGACATCGAGGACGTGGTATCGCGCTGGACCGGCGTTCCCATCACCTCGATCAAAGAAGAAGAAACCCAGAAGCTCCTTCGCATCGAAGAGGAGCTGCACAAGCGCATCATCTCGCAGGACAAATCCATCAGCGCTCTGGCCCGCGCCATCCGCCGCTCCCGCGCCGGCCTCAAGAATCCCAACCGCCCCATCGGCTCGTTCCTGTTCCTGGGCCCCACGGGCGTCGGCAAGACCGAAGTCGCCCGCACCCTCGCGCAATTCATGTTCGGCACCGAGAAAGCCCTCGTCCGCTTCGACATGTCCGAGTTCATGGAGAAACATTCCGTCTCGAAGCTGATCGGCTCGCCTCCCGGATACGTCGGCTACGAAGAAGGCGGCCAACTGACGGAACGTGTCAAGCGGGCGCCATATTCTGTCGTTCTGCTCGACGAAATCGAGAAGGCACATCCGGACGTCTTCAACATCCTCTTGCAAGTCTTCGAAGACGGCCAACTCACCGACGGCCTCGGCAACACCGTCGACTTCAAGAACACCATCATTATCATGACGTCGAACATCGGCGCCCGTCACCTGCAGAAGCGCGAAGGCCTTGGCTTCGCGTCGACCAAGGAAGACGCAATTGCCGATAAAGTCGAAGAACTCGTAAAGGGCGAAGTCAAACGCACCTTTAACCCGGAGTTCCTGAACCGCCTGGACGAGATCATTCTGTTCCTGGCTCTGAGCGAGTCTGACCTGATCCAGATTCTCGAACTCATGGTCACGCAGCTCAACACCAACCTGGCCCAGAAGTCGATCACCGTCACGGTCGCCGACGAAGCCAAGAAGTGGATCCTCAACCAGACGCTCACCGACCGCAACTACGGCGCGCGTCCGCTCCGCAGAGCATTGCAGAAGTACATCGAAGACCCGCTGTCCGAGGCGCTGATCCAGGGCACCATCACCATGCGCCCCGCCTTCATCGAGGTCTTCCTCGAAGACAACAAGCTTTTCTATCGCCCCGTAGATGCGGAGAAAGCCGAAGGCGTCCTGTTGTACGAGAACTGAGCGTACCAGCCCCGGAGGGGCAAAAGATAATAGCCCAGGACGTGAGTCCTGGGTAGGCATAAAGAAAGCAGAACGAGTCCCGTAGGGACGGCGCGAGTTCTGATTCGGTTTCTTGAGCCGTCAGCCCAAAGCTGGCGGCTTTGCTTTTCGTGAAGAACTTGCCCCACATGTGGGCACGGCACTCTTACCCGTCGAACCCGAGCCTGGCTCGGCAGCCTCCAACCAAAGGCACTGTCTCCCAGCTCCACTGATAATTTGCATTTCCGCGCAGCTTCTATTTTTGTATTCTTGGCGGCGGCCCGATGAATCTGCCTTTCGTCACCAGGCCGAGCAGGGATCACCAAAAGGAGGCCACGTGGAGTTCGTCATGTTTGAAGATGTGGACGGCATGGAAGTCTTCGTCAATCCCAAACGCGTGATTTGGGTCAGAGAGTATCCTGGCGAAATTACGGTAATCAGCTGCGGAGAGGACGACAAGTTTGCCGTCCGCCTCTCACCTTCTCAAGCCATTGCCGTGTTGGGCAAGAAAGTTCGCTGAACCGTGCGAGTGCCCATTCGATGAGGTGCGGTCAGTAATGCTCTCTTTTGTTCCCGGCCCTTTGCTGCTCACCGTTGTAGGCCTTCCAGGCCTCGTCGATGACATACGCGTGTATTGCTTCCGCTTCCTTCGCGGTCATCTTCATGTGCGGAAACGCAAACTTCGGCGGATCCGCAAAGCCGGGCATGCCCTTATCCCAATGCGTCCCCGCAAGCACGATGGCCTGCCATTGGCTGTGCACCTCGGGTGGCGCATAGCGAAGATCCGGCACAGCCCCGTCGAGCACCCACGCCCCGCTTCCGTCGGTCCCCGGCGAATGGCACCCATCGCACACCCAGGTCACGTAAAGCTTCTTCCCCCGCTGTATGACTTCCGCAGTCGCAGTCTGTTGCGGAGGCTTAGGCACCGGAGGCACCACGTCCGGCGGCACCGGGAATGGTGTCGTGCCCCCAAGCTTAAAGGCCAAAAGCCGGGTCGGCCCCCGTTTTGATTGCGGAGTTGCCATGGTCCACGCCGGAGCAAACAATCGTGACCCAGATCCCCATCCCACCGGCGTCAAAATGTATTGCTCTCCTTTCACGGTATAGGTCACAGGAATCGACTCGATCGCAGAAACGGTCTGGATGGACCACACCTTCCTGCCGCTATCGGCTGCATAAGCTGCGAACTCGCCTGTGCCCTGTCCCTGAAACACCAGATTTCCCGCGGTCGAGAGAACGCCGCCATTGGTCGCGATTGGTTCCTCCGCGGACCATCGCGTCGTTTGGCTCACCGGATCCCACGCGATCAGCCATCCCTCCGTGGCTTTCATCCATTCCCCAGTCTCCACCGGAGCATTTGTCTTAGGGCGCCGGTCGGTCGAGGGCACATACACCAGTCCCGTCCCAGGGTTGTAACTCATGGGCCACCAGTTGTGCACCGTCCATTGCTTCCCGCCGCCCTCTGACACAGGCGTTTCCAGCGGTCGCGACGTCTCCAGGTTGTAAGACGAAGCCCACGCCACTTTGACCAGCGGTTTTGCCGAGAGCAGCTTGCCCGTCTTTGCATCCAGCACGTAGAAGAATCCGTTCTTGGGGACGGTCATCGCAACGTGGCGCTTCTCGCCGTCAATCATCAAATCGGCCACCAGGATGTGGTTGTTTTCCGTCTGTAATCCCGGTGCGCTGGTCTGAAAATGCCACACGTATTCGCCGGTCTGTGCTTTCACCGCAATGATGCAGCCCGCGAACAGCTTATCCCCGCTCACCTTGATGGACGACAACTCCCCGTAATCCACGCCCGCTCCCGCCGTGCCGAAGATCACAAAGTCGGTCGCCGGATCATAGGTGATTGCATTCCACACATCTGCGCCACCGATCTTCCATGAATCCTTGGCCACCCAGGTCTTTGCCGCCATCTCCAGCGCTGGAGTCTCAAACCCCTTTGCCGGATCGCCCGGCACCGTCCAGAACCGCCATACTTCCTTCCCCGTTTCCGCATCGAAGGCGACGAGTGATCCCCGCACCCCATCGTCGGAACCGTTATAGCCCATGAACACCTTGCCCTTGGCCACGTGTGGCGCCCCGGTAATTCCCGTCTGCGTCGCATCGCACACCGCTGACTCCCAAACCTCTTTTGCCGTAGCCGCGTCAATCGCCACCAGACGGCAGTCTCCAGTGCCGACGTAGACCTTGCCATTCCAAACTGCCACCCCGCCATTGGTGCGCGCCGAATAAGAGCCATTGATGGCCAGATTCAACCGCACCTTCGGATCAAACTTCCAAAGCAGTTTCCCCGACGCCGCGTCCACCGCATAAACCTTCGACAGCGGAGCGCTGACGTAGATCACCCCATCGACCACAATCGGTTCCGCCACGATCCCAACCGTACTATCAATATCCAGGGACCAGGCCAAACCAAGCTTGCTCGCATTCTGATCCGAGATCTCCTTCAAGGGGCTAAAGTGCTGTTCCTCGAAAGTCCGTCCATTGAGCAGCCAGTCGTTTCCTGCGGTGTCCGCAAGCACCCTCGCCTCATTCACGTCCCCCGCTCTACCCGGCGCATCGCCCAAACTGCGAAGAGCAACCGTAACGACGATTACCATCAGTGCCGCCAACCAGACTCGAGTTCTCCCTGCGTTCATTCCAAGCCGCCTTTGCCTAAACCTTGGAGATTGTATGCCATCCCGCAACCCGCTGGATGGCTCTGCAAGGTTTTGCACATAGCCCATCCGGGCCATTCCGCATGACCCACCCCAACGTTACATTGCTTGTGAGCAGACTTCGGGGGAGGGCTGTTCAACCCAACGTCCCACGCCTCTTTTGAGGCTGGGGCGTTTCGTTTTGAAGTCTCTAAAGTGGGGCGCTGATGTTGGGGGCGCACAGTGTCAGGAATGCTCCCGGTCTGTTTTGTCAGGGATGCGCCCGGTCTGTACCTTCGCGGGTATCCCCTCTCCCCCCCGAATCTTTGGAATGATTGGGTTAGCACGAAATTCCCCGCAAAATCCGCTTGCCAAAGAGCTTAGATATCAAAATCCGCGAAACAAAGGAGTTAGGGCGTGACCGTTTCGCGTTCACGCGACCGTCACGGCCTCGACCATGATTACGCGCATTTATTCTGGAGGCAAGGTTAGATGTCACACATGAATGCTGTGGAAAAGACAAGAAAGCTGACGGCGAGCGTCCCGTCTGTCCCCAGGTTTTCCTTGCTGCTTTCTACGGCCCCGACAGTTGACCGCTTATTGCATCGTCAGTCTTGGGATTAGAACGGTTCAGGTCTCTGTTTGCACAGTTCTACGGCATGTTCCAACGCTTTTTTCAATCTGCTAGCATTATCCTCGTTTGTCTGCTGTTGGAAACCAAACGGAATACTGAATTGGCTGAAGTGATTCGAGCTAACCTCCTCTCCCGCGACTCCCGGCTTAGATTCCGTAGTTTTGACGACTACTGGAGCATGAATGTTAACCTGCCAACTTTCGCCGAAATACGTTGTGGTTGACTCTAGCTGATCCTCATTCAGCGACGTGTAGAACTTGTCTTCCTTTTTTACCTCGGGGGGCTTTGGTAGCACATGCTCAATGTCGATCTTCTCGATCTTAGACAAAGGAATTGTATGCTCGTGCCGATAGTTAATCGTCCCTAAAATATCACCGGAATCAGTTGTCATGCTGGTGTATGTCAATACACAATTACTTATCTCGGCATGTTCGACAGCAACTGAGGAAGTCCAAAACCCTTTAGTCACGTCGTCACTCGTTGTCGGATGTTGTTTTTTTTTCGAGCTGTCGTGGATGAAGTGATGAAATATCGAATTCGTGAATCCTTCTTTCTTTCCAGCTTCCGCAAGCTTGGCTGTGATCCACTTGCTCGTTTCATCCAGCGAGGGTTCCGGTTTCTTGTCCTGGCCTACCGCAATACAGCACGCCAGCAGAACAACCGCAATTGCGGTTTTGCTTAACTGTTTCATCTGAACGTAAAGAGGCGCGTCATTTCGAATCACCCAAGCTCAGTTCCGACAGTTGCAGTCTTTTTTGAACGAGCTGCTATAAGAGCGCCACAAAACTCGTGCACTTTATCTCTTTGCTGCTGCACCCTTGCTTGACGGGATTCCTTGGGTCCCTTGTAATCGTAATATAGTTTTCCATTCATCAGCTCGTATCCCTGCTTGTGGAGTTCGTCGATAGTTTCCGTTTCTTCGCTATAACGGTCATCACTTGCCCAATACTTCACCGTTACGGGGTAGTTCTTGCTGCTAAAGTATGCTGCCGCTTCTCCGACATTAAAGTCAGTAGGGCTAGCGAATGCCTTGCGATGGTAATCGGCCATTCTCGTCTGGAAGCAATCCGCTTCCCCCACGTAAAAGGCGGCGTCGGCGAAGTAGAAGACATACACAAACCCACCGCCCGGTAGTGGGAAGTCTATCGAGTTGACAGCTCTAGTCATGAGGATCATCACCCGTTCTGAAATCCTAGGCGGGGGGCTGGCCCGCACATCGTCTTACTTGTTTTCATGTGTCACCACGAAAGAGGCTGCCCCACCCTTCGCGATTTTCGAAGGGTGGGTACCTCGGAGGATGGTATCAGGGGACCCTTGGACGCAGGAATCAAGTTTCTTCTGCGAAGCGGGAGAAATGTGGGTCATGGAATGGAATTAGAAATCGGCGTCCCGTGGTGCCCACTCGTCGAAAATCGCGACGAGTGGGGCAGCCGTTTTCGTGGTGACTTACGAAAGAAATCGTCGGGAAAATTGCGTGGGCCAGCTGTGATCTTTCAACACGTTGTTCCCATTCCCAGACCCTACCAGCGCCGTCGCCGCAGGGGCGGTGCGAAAGTGCAAATCGGCTGTAACGATTTGCAAGGCGCGGACTTATCGCGCCGTCTTTTGCACGGCTCGGTGCCACAACCACTTCCGATCGATCCGGTTTCGATGGGAACAATGTCTTGACAATCTACAGCCAGCCCCCTCCAAACGACGGAGCGACAAGGGTGGGGCAACCGCGGTTCCGTAGCGGGAAAGGCTAGGCCAGCCACCAACAAGAGCGACGCAGCGCTTACGCTCCCTTCGCACTTTTCCTCGGCCTCCCGCCCAGCCTGCCATTCGCCCGCGACGCGGCCTTCTTTGCTCGGCTGCGCGACTTGCCTCCAACCTCACCGAGCCTCGCCGCCATCCACTTGCTCGACCCCAGGAAGCCTTCCAGCAATCCCGGCACATAGAGGTCGGCGTCTAGCTTTGGAAAATGAAGTCCAAAGCCCGACGGGCTGATCTCAATCTCCTCAAGCTCAGACGGCTTCGCATTCTCCAGTCCTTGCGCATCGCGCGGCGAAAAGCTCACCGTTAACTTCGAGCTGAGATCAACCACCACGCGTCCGCTCGCACGGTCATAGTGGGCCGAGATGGCATGCGGGAATGCCTTCTGCAATTCCTTGCTGCGCTCACTCGCCAGTTCAAAATCGTTATTCAATGCCATGGATTTTCTCCCAGGCCTCGCAAAGATCCAGTAGTCGTTTCATCAATCCGCGTTGAATCTGCCTGAGGTCGCGTCTTGAAAATCTGTAATTCTCGCGAACCTCAACAGGTCCTGCTCGGCGGTTCAGGTTGAAAACTGCCTCGCATCCCCGCCCGACCACATGCACGTGGGCCGGACGATGATCGTTCGGATAGACGACCCCCCGCAGTCCATCAAGTGTGAGGACGGCCGGCACTCTAAGATTTTATCATATTTCCTAACCGCTTGGGTTATACTGTTGCCAGCCAGCTAAATTCTCAACAATCCCAATGTGATATCCAACCTTGCCCTCACCACCATCCAGCTCATAATTGCCCGAGCAGAGGCAGTACGCGGACCCTCCCGACCGGTCTCCGTAACTCCTTATGTTTGAAGGTTTTGCCTCCAAGTCTTAGCCGCTCAAGATTTCGGTGTCAAAACACCAACCCCATGATCCCAGGACGATGGGGCCGGCACCCACCGAAAAATCGAACTCCGCCACCACGAGAACCCCACCGCCCAGCACCCCCAGAAAATATTTCAGGCGGAATTCACAACTCTTTCCCCGGAAGCGGGTTAACCGCTCCGATCATTGAACGCATTGACCCCCGATCAAAGTTGTGATTAGATTCGCGAACCAGATGTGACGAACCAAACGTAAACGAACCAGGCTGGATTCTGCGCCAGAGCCCAGCCATTCCACGGAGCGTGCGACCGAGGTGAGTTATGAAGTGCAGTCTGTACCTGACCCTAGCTGTAACCCTCCTGGCTTTGTGTGTGGGCGCCAGCGCGCGGGATGTCGTCCTGCCCGCCGGCACTCTGCTGCAATGCACCATGAACGAACCCAACTTCTCCTCGGCCAGTGTAGATGTCGGGGACCCCGTACTTTGCCACCTGCGCGGAGTAACCGAATTTGGTCAACAGGCTTTCCCGCGCGGAAGTTACCTCGTAGGACATCTCGAATCAGCCAAGGATCCCGGCCACTTCTGGGGCAAGGGCTACCTGAAGCTGCAGTTTGACCGCATCGGCCTGCCCACCGGCGATCTGCCGCTGGAGGCCAAGGTCATCGCAACCCGCGGTTACAAGGTGGATAAACAGGGCAAGATCGACGGCAAAGGCCACCCCAGGCGCGATGTCGTCGAATGGATGATCCCACCCTTGTGGCCCTGGAAGGTAATCATGCTGCCCGCGCGCGGTCCGCGTCCCAAGCTGAAAGGCGAAACCGTCCTCAGCTTGCGCCTGATGGATGATGTTCAAATCCCCCAGGTAGCGCAGACCTACGGGCCGAGCTGGCACTTCTTCGGTCGCCCGCAGAGCCAGTCTTACCAGGGCTCCCTGCAGGATTCGAGCGGCCTGAGGCCGAGGCTCTCCGTCCGCGACGCGTCCGCGCAGTCCGTAGCTGACGGGATTCCGCAAGCCTCCTACGCTACCTATGTCACCCGAGACACGTCTGCAGCGGTGCGTTCCACCGCCCCCGGCGTGCCCGTGTTCGTGTTGAAGAGCGGCACAGTCCTGGCGATGAGCAACTACACCTACCAGGACAACCGAATCACCTACACGCTGGCCGGCGGAGGTGGCGGCGTGATCGGCTCAGACGAGGTCGACTGGAGCACGACGACTCTGGTCAATGCCCGGCGGGGCGTGCGCGTCACGCTGCACGGCGGCCACCTGACTTCCGAAGCTTCGGGAATGTAATCTGAAACACGCTTTGAAAGCCGCCGGCCCAAGCTGGCGGCTTTTTTTTCTGATTGTTATGTCAGGCAGCTCGGCGATCTGCGGCCAGGATATCTTTGCGACCATCGCCACGCCCTGCTCATCTGAAACACCGCCCCTGCAATCCATCTTCTCTCAAGGATCATCCCGATGAACAAGGTCAACATCGCCGAAAAGTTTGCCAGGATTTCGGAATACTGGAAGCCCTACATAGGCGCGGAACTTAACGGACAGCTCGTCAAGTTCGACAAGCTGAAGGGCGAATTCGTGTTTCACCATCATGAGCATGAAGACGAGTTGTTCCTGGTCGTAAAAGGCCGTTTCCGCATGGAGTACCGGGACAAAGACCTTCGCGACCATCACGAATGGATCGAAGAAGGCGAGTTCATCGTGGTGCCGCGTGGAGTCGAGCACCGTCCCGTCGCCGACGAGGAATGCTGGATTCTGCTCTTCGAGCCCGCATCCACGCTGAATACCGGGAACGTAGTCAACGAGCGCACCCAGCCTGAACTCGAGCGGGTGTAAAGCGAGCGCTCAGCAGTCAAGCATTCAGCAATCAGCACTCAGCTCTTCGGGTCCTTGCTGATTGGTGACAAAGACGGTCCCGTGTCTGAAGGACAGTTCCGCAAACGCATTCGCATTCATCCTAAAGGTATTCTCTGTAGCCAAAAACGAGCTTTCAAGGCTGACTGCTGAGTGCTGACTGCTGAGTGCTGACTGCTGAGTGCCAACGGCCAAAGGCCGATATGATTCCCCACTAGCCGAACCTTCGCGAAACTTCAGATATCGCTTGGACATCATCTTCCGTACCGTGGCAAAGCCGCGCCTGACGCGGGAAGATAAGCCTTCACGACTTTCGGCCTTGCCGGCTTCCCCCGCACAAGAGACTGAAAGCATTGTAGTTGGGCGGTAAGCACGGCGCGGCGACGCCGACAGGCTCATGGCTGAACTCCAGATTCCGCAATCCCAAACCGTGGAACCCGATCCCCGTCCGGAATCGAACGACGTCTGCGACAGTTGGCAGCAGACTGTCCAGGGAGTGTTGGCCCTCGTGCTCCTTCTGGGCGCGGTAGCCATGTTTCATTACTACGCGCCACAGGCAACGCAGGGAATGCCTCCGACCGACATGCAGCAGCAGTTCCGCGAACTGAACACTCAGGTACAGCAGCTGAAGCAGGAACAGGCGATGCCTGCGATGGTGCTGAACCGGTATCGCAACTCGATCGGATACATTTACGGCGTGTATCAGGTGGGATATGCCAACCAGCGTCCCGCGATTCGAGCGCGCGTTTCCGGCACCGGATTTCTGGCAGGCGACAGATTGATTGCCACGAATCGCCATGTAGCCGAGCCGTGGTATGGAGACTCCGAGGCGGAAGCGTTGATCCAGGGCGGCGCGACGGCAAAGGTGGAAAGCCTGGTGATTTTCTTCCCCGGCTGGCCCACGCCGGTGCGCCTGTCGTCCGGGCAACTCTCCTCGACGTCGGACCTTGCGATCATGCAGGCGGAAGATTCTCCGGAACTGCGCGCGCTAGCGGTATTGCCCCTGGCGAAAACGCCTTCATTGCCCGGAGAACTGGTAACGGTGATTGGGTACCCGATGGGAATTGCGGGGATGGTGGCGAAGTCGCCGGCGCGAATTTACCAGAGGCTGGCTTATCGTCACAACGACATCACGGCCGCGAGTGAGTTGGCAGCGCTGTCGCTGATTCGTCCATCGGCAACTTGCGGACATCTGGGCGATGTGGTCGGCGACAAACTGATCTACGACGCGCCCACCGCTCACGGCGGCAGCGGCGGTCCGGTTTTCAATACCAGGGGCGAAGTGATCGGAGTGAACTCCGCGTACATGGATGGATTCTCGGGCGGGACGCTGGGAGTTTCCGTCGATTCGCTGCGACCCCTGCTGCAAAGCGCGCAAGCGCAGAAGTAGAAGTCCTCCAGCCGATTCACAAACTTCCTAAATTGATGTAAACGCTGTTCTCGACAGTTACGCGGAAGCCGCAGCAGGGAGCATAATGCGGTTGAGGCGGGGGCATGAAAGTTGAACTCACAAAAGACGAACTGGGATCATAAACAACGTGCTGAACGAACTCTGCAACGGCACGCATCGGGAACGAGCGTAAATCAGTTCGGCAAGTTCAGCTTCTTCAAGAGCGCGGCAAATCGCGGGTCGTTGTGCAAGCTCTTCAGGAAGGGGTCTATTTTCGTAGACATCAGACTGGGATCACGTTGGGCATAAGCTCGGTCCAACCATTCGAATGCTTTGTCGGTCTCGTTCTGGAAAGCGTAAACCTGGGCGATCTCGTACGCATTACTTGCGTGGAACTTGTCAATAAACTCGCTCAATGCGGAGTCCGACTCCTTTTTCCGACCAAGCGCGTAGTACGTAAGCGCATACAGCTGCGCTCGATGAGCGAGGTGTACGTGCTGGATTTCAGGCAAAGCATCTTGCGGGCGACCCTGTAGCAGATGGATTCGGCTTAAGTCTTCCGGGCCGGCCCAATAATCGGGGTCCAATTCAAGAGCCTTCTTGCTGTCTGCTGCGGACTGGTCTAGCTGCCCCATAAAAAACTCGGTCTCTGCAAGGCGCCCCCAACTACCTGCATTCAGCGGATCCAAGTCAATCGCTTGGCGGTCCAATCGAAGGGCTTCTTCAAAGTGGCCGAGCATGGCCGCCGACCAGGCTGCAAATCCCAAATTTTCAGGGTTTGCTGGTTCGAGAGCGACCGCCCGCTGAAAGGAAGCATTCGCTCCAGCCCAATCGTAATCGACCTGATGCTGAATCCGTCCAATTTGGGCGTGTGCCTCTGCCAAGTTTGGATTCAGGGCTAAAGCTCGTTCAACTGCTTCCCGCGAAAGCCGGCGACCCTCTTCCATAGGGATTAGACCCTCGTTGGCCTGCCAGTTGCGTGCCCGAGACAGCCATGCCCAAGCCAAGGCATAGGAGGGATCAAGCTGGGTTGCTCGTTCGAAATACATTGCAGCCATGTCCGCGTCTTTGTCGGTGCTCCCCTGAAAGAAGTGGTACCCCTGCAAGTAGGCATCGAAGGCTTCCGGATTCACTGGGTGCGATCGTGCCAAGTCTTCTTGTTGCTGCGAAGTCAAACGTACCCGAATCTCCCGGGCTACAGCGTTGGCTACCTCGTCTTCAACATTAAGAATGTCTTTCGCCGCATAGTCGTAATCCTGTGACCACAGGTGAGTTTGGTCCTTCACCTGAATCAGCTGAGCGGTAAGGCGTAGGTGATCTCCGCTTTCGCGGAGGCTGTTTTCCAGCACATACTGCACGGAAAGATCGCGTCCAATCTGGTCCAGGCGTACGTCCTTGTGCTTGTATCCCATGACGGATGTTCGTGCGATGACACCCAACTGTTCCGGGTTAAGCCGCCCTAACTGTGAAATCGTTTCCTCGGTCAAACCGTCTGCAAGATATTCCTTGTTGGGATCGCCAGTGAGATTCGCAAACGGCAGTACGGCGAGCCTGATTCTTCTGGGAAGTGGTGTAGACAGAGAGTGCCGCCAGGAGATAAAGCCCACGACGCCTACCAAGATGACAACCGAGGCAATCACGAGCGCAGCTTTCCACCGGCGAGGGCTTTTTTGCCGTTGAACTCTCGCCATGTTCTCGCTCATCTCGACGGCAGACTGATCGCGCTGCCCCCGGTTTTTCTCCAAAGTGGTTTCCGGCGCTGACTCCACGTACTGTATCGGGAGCATCAATCGATAGCCACGCCGTGCCAGGGTCTCAATGTACCGAGGAGTATCGGCGGAATCTCCCAGGGTGCGGCGTAGGGTCTTGATCGTCGCGTTGATGCTATGGTCGAAATCGACGACCGTATCATTCGCCCACAGTCTCCCCTTGATCTCCTCGCGGGTGACAATCTTGCCCTCCCGGGCCAGGAGCATCCGCAAAACCTGAAACACTTGTTCTCTGAGCAGAACCTTATTGTTAGGATCGGGCGCCCCAATTGAACGTAGTTCGCCAGTGCTGAGGTCGAGCTCAAAGGCTCCGAATCGAACGCGTCCTGAGGGAAGGGTGTGCATGGGAACCGCACACAGAATGTAGAGTAAGAAACTGTACCAATGCGGCTCGTAATTGTCGAAATAAGGCTGAGGGCAGCATCAAGGCCGCTCGGCTAATTGCCTTAAGAATCAATAACTTCCTGATTTCACTCCTATTTCATCGCAAAGTCACCGCTGTTCCATTTACACCTGTTCGCCCTTGCGGTAAACAGGCGAGCATCGGCGTGATTAGTCAAACGATATTGGGTTCGCAGCATGCCAGTGACGAGGAGATCCAAGTTGATTGCCATCATCGATGACAATGAGTCGATGCAGGACTCACTGAGTGACCTAATTGAGTCGGAGGGATTCGAGGCACAATGCTTCGCATCAGCAAAAGCGTTCCTCGAATCCGATTTACACGGCAGGGCCGGGTGCTTGATCGTTGACATCCGCATGCCGCAGATGTCCGGTCTGGAATTGCAAGCCAGGCTGAAACAACAGGAATGCAATGTTCCCATCATCTTCATTACGGCGTTTGACGATGCCGAGATACGGGCTCAAGCTATGAAAGAGGGTGCAGTCGAGTTCCTCGCAAAACCGTTCGATCATCAGTTGTTGCTCAAAATGCTGCGAGACACTCTCGATAGCTGAGACGTATGGCGTCAGCTCACCGCACCGTTGCGAATGCGTCCGGACGCTGGCGCAGAGTCAAGGATCTGGGGGTTCTTCGTGAGTCCTCGCCGCGTTGTGGCATTCCGCGTGGAGCATCGGCCATGCCGTGAGTTGACCGTTCCAAAGCCGGTGAACAAACCCAATCCGATTAGCCGTCCGGGTTTCATCGATCCTCCGTGCGCATCAACGGCAGTCTAATTGAAGGGTAGGCCGTTGTCATGACTGGCGAAATATCCCTATAACACGCATTGACCTCAATCGAATATCCAGCGGGTATTGAGTGCCCACAACACAGTTTGGATTCTTTGCCAAATTGTGTGCCTTTTGAGTCTTGCTGCCTGTCCCGAACCAAAATGCCCCGTCGAACCTGTGGCGCGATCGCCCGCGCCTGCGCTGCATTTCCATATGTTGCATGAAGCGCGGGCGAGGGCGCCCGCGCCACACAGCCTCGGCAAACTCTAGAACGCCCAGCGCAGCGAGAACTGGATCAGGCGCGGGTTTCCGGTGGTGGCGACGATCTTGCCGAAGGGGCTGTTCGTCGGACTCGCCAGGAAAGCTTCAATATCAGTGACAGCAGGCGCGGCGAAGTTGGCGTGGTTCCAGAGATTAAAGAAATCGGCCGTGAAGCGGATCTCCTGGTGCTCGGTGACTTTGAAATACTTCAAGACAGAAAAATCCCAGTTCTGCTGGAACGGGCTGCGATAGATGTTGCGGCCGAGATCTCCGAAACCGGTGGTGCAGAAGTCAGCGCCGAGAGCCGTACAGTCGGCGGGATCGACCAACGGCGCGGGTTGGAATGCCGCAGGATTCAGATAACCGTTGAGCCGTTGGTGGATGCTGCCGCTGGTCATTCCGCTGGCAACACTGGCGCCGGGAGCGAGGCTCGCGCCGAGTAAGGGAGTGCTGCCGGCTCCAAGGAAAGCAGTACCTGCCCCGGAATCAAAGATGGAGAAAGGCAGCCCTGACTGGAAGCTGGTTACCCCGCTGAGAGCCCAGCCGCCGAGGGCCGCGTGCCGGATGCCTGTCGCGTGATCGAAGAACGGCAGGTTATAGAGGTAGCTGACCTTGAGAACGTGCGGGCGGTTGAAGTCGGAAATCCCGCGCGAGGCGTTGATGTTGCTCTGGTCGTTGTAGGCCGTATTGAAGGCCGTATTGCCGGTGGAGGTCGCGTCGATATTCTTGGAAAACGTGTAGGCGCCCTGGAAATAGCCGCGTCCCCAGCGGCGCGAGACAGTGGTTTGCAGCGAGTGGTAGATCGAGTAGGCGTCGTTGGCAAAGATCTGGTAACCGCTGTAGCCGTTGAGGCCGGGAGTGGGCGTGCGCGCAATAGCGTTCGAAAAAGTGTCGGTCGTGATCGTGTAGCTCTGGCCGCTGGTGGTGGTGACGGTGAAGGGATGGGCAATAGCGTCCACGGACTGAATGCCGTCGCGGGTGTCGCGGAGATGGATTCCCCGAGTGCCGACGTAGCCGACTTCGAGCACCCACTTCATTCCCAAATCACGCTGCACGGTGAGGTTCCATTGTTGCGTGTTTGGAACTCGGAAATGATGGGGGACTTCCAGCACGAAAAGATTTTGCGTGGAATTCACACCCGGTCCGCCGGTGCAGGCGTAGGTGCCGTCCTGTCCGAGTGGATTGTTCGTGGGAACGAAACTTGTGAGCCGCGCCAGGCAAGGAAGCCAGGCGGGAGACAGTGTACCCGCGGGAGGCACTGCGTTGGGGTTTACAGCGGGCGTGCCGGTAAAGAAGTTGGAGAGGCCGAAGCCGGGAGTCGTCCCGAAGAATACGATCGGAATGAATGGCGACTGGAAGCTGAGCTGATCGACGGCGCCAATGTCCTCGCGATCGTAATAGAGGCCGTAACCGCCGCGCAGCGTGGTGTGGTGGCGGCCCAGCACATCCCAGGCAAAACCGACGCGCGGTCCCCACCCGGTGGCGACGCTGTTGCCGAAGGTCGAGCCGGCGGCCTTTCCGGACAGGCCGGGCACTCCGAGCTTGTTCACGCAGCCGGGATAGATAAACGGATACGTTCCAGACTTCGTCAGGTCGGACTCGATGTTGCCGATGTGGCAGTCGCCATCGGTCCACGCGCCGAGGAACTCGGTCCGCAGGCCAAGATTTAGCGTGAGATCGCGAGTCGCCTTCCAATCGTCCTGCGCGAACACGGCAGAATCATTCTGTCGATAGGAATGGTTATAGACACCACCGCCGCCAAAGCTGAACTGCACGTTGCCGGAAAGGAAATTCTGGAAGTCGGTTAAACCAGTAGTCGCTACGTTGGTGAAGAAGACCTGGCCGTTAAACACCTGGGGAAACAACTTATCGAGATTTACGCGGATAAACTGTCCGCCGAACGTGAGCGTGTGCGCGCCATGCACCCAGCTCAGGTTTTCGACGAAGTTGAAATTGTTCTGTGTCTGATACTGATTCGCGGGCGGAGTGGGGCCGAACTGGAATCCGGAAGTGCCGAAGGTGAACTTGTAGATGCTGCTGGTGAGATTGCTGGTGGGGCGATTGATGCCCACGTCGCTGGCTGTCACCGGATTGACGTTGATGCCGCTGTTGTTGATGTGGACAAGTCCAAAGCGAAAGTCGTTGACCAGAGTGGGCGAGAACAGGTGAGTTTCCGCAATCGTGAAGACGCGGTCATGTAAGGGCAGTTGGTAGGGAAAGTTGAGATCCGTGCTGCTGGCGGCTGCGCCTAGCGAAGCCTGCAGGCCGCCGGCCCCGAATGGAACGTCGCGCTCTGAATCCGAGAAGAAGAATCGAGCCGCAACTTTGTCGGCTGAGTTGCGGAAGTCACGATCCCAGTTCGCGGTGAACTGATCATCCGTGAACTGTCCGGGTTTGCTGACCGTGAACTGGGTGGAAGAGCCGGCCGTCGTACCGGCGGGAACGTTGGGTAAAGGGAACAAGTAACCATTTGCCGGAGCGCCGAATTGATTGCTTTTGAAGGACAGGAGAGAAGCGGCTACCGGGTCGATCGGCACGCCGAAGTCCTTGGAGAGGTTGGCGACCGACGCCGGGTCAGTGCCGCGGTCGGCGGCGGGCACATAAGGGACAAAAGTGCTGATGAATGTCCCCGGAGATTCGCCGCTGCGCTGGCGCGTGCCTTGATAGTTGACGAAGAAGAATCCTAACTTGCCTCCGGGGATGACGGGACCGCCAAGGCTGCCGCCGAAAATGTTCTGCTGAATCACCGGACGCGCTGAGCCGCTTCCTTTCAAAAAATATTCATTGGCGTCAAGCACGGTGTTGCGGAAGAACTCGTAAGCATCTCCGTGAAAGGTGTTGGTACCGGACTTAAGGATGGCATTGATGTTTCCGCCGCCGTTGCGGCCTTGGCTGGCGTCGTAGAGCGAAGTCTGCACCTTGAATTCCTGCACCACGTCAGGATTGGGCAGCGGCGTCGTATTCAGTTCGGCGACGTTGTAGTCGGTCGCGCTGATGCCTTCGATCAGATAGTTATTGTTGTCCTCGCGCTGGCCGTTCACTTCGATGCGGACGTCGCCGCGTCCCAGCTGAGAGGCGGCGTTGAGTTCGCTTTGCGCGCCGCTCGACAGTGTGAGCAACTGCTGAAAATTTTGTGTAGCCAGCGGCAGGGCGCGGACAGTTTCCGTTTCAATAGCCTGGCCGGTCGTGGCGTCGGTGGTGTCGATGGCCTGCACTTGGGCCTCGACTTCGATGTGCTGCTGCACAGCTCTGGGGATGAGCTTGGCAATCATGCGCGTGGTTTCAGTGACGCGCACTACGATGCCGGGGAAATCGGCTTGGGCAAATCCTCCGCTCTGGATGCTCACGGTGTAGGTTCCGACCGGGAGCAGCGGGGCGGTGAAAGAGCCGTCAGGTCCAGTTTTGACGCTGCGCTCCACAAGCTTCGTGTCCTGATTGGTGACGCGCACGTCGGCGCCGGCGACGAAGGCGCCGCTGGGATCCTGCACGGTGCCGTTGATGGCGCCGGTGGCGCCGCCCTGGGCAAAGGCTTGGGCAATCATTGCGAAGGCAATGAGAGCAAATGCAATCAATCTGACTGATTTTGCTGGCATAGTGTTCTCCCCGCAGCTTGCATGACATGAAGCCGTGATGATTCAGGAATTCCCGCCCCAAAAGCAGGCGACAGAAAAAACTACCAGCCAGACTCGAGTGACTCAAGCGCCGCTTTGCGCCGCGAATGTAAAACGGCGGATGGGAAGAGTTATTCGCTCACGTTCCGTAAACACGTATCCCCTCAGGGAGCCGGATGTCTGGATGGGCGGAAGCTTACCGGAAAAAGACGGAGCTTTGCAACCGCACTGGCGAAGGAGCGGTTAGCAGATGAGGTCCGGCGTGGCCGAATGACCCCCAGTCATTGTCGCTAAGAATGCGAACCGGGAGCGTTGCGGGAAAAGCCTTTGAACCATCCCGGCTCACGGACGTGCTCGTCCTGGAATCGGCGCATGCGGGCGGCCAGGATTGCGGCACGGCCGAGGTATCCCACGACTTTGCGCTCGTCGGAGCGATCGACCACGGGCAGCCGTCCGATGTCGAATCGCAACAGCTTGGCCGCGGCCTCGGAAACCAGTTCGTCCGGATAGGTCACGACGAGGTGAGTGCTGCCGGATTCCTGCACGGTGGTGTCGCCGGAGGGCTGCTTGTCGAGGGCGCGCAGGATGTCGCCGCGCGTGATGATTCCGGCTAACTTGCCGGCATCGTCGAGAATCAGCAGAGCCTCATGGCGTGCCAGCGCAGGATCGTGCCGGGCGATGCGTTCTGCGACGGCTCCGACCATGGTGCCGGCGGGAATTACAGGCAGGTCTTGCTCCATGGTTTCGCCGACGGTGGCTTGGGTGAGGGCGTCGGCCTCGTAATCCTGATGAACGCGCAAGCCGCGCCGGGCGAGCTTTTCGGTCATGATCGAACTGTTGGGCATGAACAGCATGGCAACGCCGTCGGCAATTACGCTGACCAGCATCAGCGGGAGCACGGAGTTGTAGTCGCGAGTGATCTCGAAGGCGAAGATGATGAACGAAAACGTGGCGCGAGAAGCGGCGCCGAAAACGGCTCCCATGGCGACCAGGGCGAAGGCGCCAGGAGAAAGATTGGCGGCGGGAAAGAAGTGATTGCCGACCAGGGCGAACATGCCGCCCATGGCGGCGCTCCACATGAAGGTGGGGGCGAGCAGGCCGCCGGATGTGCCGGAGCCGAGGGAAATCACCAGTGCCGCAGCCTTGGCCAGCATGACGATCAACAAAAGTTTCCAGGCGAGCTGGCCGTTGAGGATATCGCTGATCGTATCGTAGCCCACGCCGAAAACGCGCGGCACGAAAAAGCCGATGATGCCGAGCGCAAGCGCGCCGATGGCGGGCCACCACATTTCGTCCACGGGAAGCTTCTCGAACTGATCCTCCACCCAGTAGAGAATCTTGCTGAAACCCACGGCAGCCAGGCCGCAGAGCAAGCCGAGGATCAAATAAAAGGGCAGAGCACGGGGGATGGCGAAATCCATGGCACTGACCTGGAACATCGGTCCCAGGCCGAGAAGTTGCATGTGAACGGCGGTGGCGAGCGTGCTGGCGATCACGAGCGGAATGAACGATCGTGATTTGAATTCGAAGAGCAGGAGTTCAATGGCGAGAATCACTCCGGCGATGGGCGTGTTAAAAGTTGCAGACATGCCGGCGGCGGCTCCACAGGCCAGCAGGACTTTGCGTTCGACGGCTGTAGTGTGAAAAGCCTGTCCGACGAGAGAGCCGATGGCGCCGCCAGTCTGAATGATAGGGCCTTCGGCGCCGAAGGGGCCGCCGGTGCCAATGGCGATGGCGGCCGAGATCGGCTTCAGGATCGCGACGCGGGGGGCGATGCGGCTGCGGTTGACGAGCACGGCCTCCATGGCTTCGGGAATGCCGTGGCCCTTGATCTTCGACGTGCCGTATTTGGCCATGATGCCGACGATGATTCCGCCGATAACCGGCACGAGGATGACCCATGGGCCAAGATGATGGAAGCGGGCGCTGGTGAAGTCCGCCGACCAGCGATGAAAGAAGAAAAGATTAGTGAAGAGGCCGATAAGTTTGTACAGAACGAAGGCGACGAGGCCGGCAACCAGGCCGATGGCCGCGGAGAGAAATGACACCAGCAGCATCCGGAACTGCGCGGGCTGAGGAGCTTCGATGCGAGGGGAGTTCATGCGTAAGTCGGATTCTTGTCGGACGCAGTGGACCGTTTTTCCGGGACGTGGCTCGCACCCAGCATCAGGCGCCGAAGGGCTGCGACCAGAGTGGGAGCCGCAGTGCGTAATTCTTCGTGATGATGCAGGGCCAGCTCGGCGAGAATTCGTTCGCCCCTGGGGGTGAGCGCGAGCAGAACTTCGCGGCGGTCATTGTGGGCGCGTGCGCGCCGGACGTATCCACGGGCTTCGAGGCGATTGATGAGTTCCACGGCGCTGTGGTGGCGGATCTGCATGCGGTTGGCCAGCTCCCGGACCCGCGGCCGCACTCCAGCGGGCATGCCCTTGATAGCCAGCATAAGCTGGTACTGTCCGCGTTCCAGTCCGGCTTGTTTCACGGCCTGCTCGCTGAAATGGAGAAACTTGCGGATCTGGTAGCGGAATTCGGCCAGGGCCTGGTAGTGGGACAGTGTGAGCTTCTTCATGCGCTGGTTGTATCGTGCAGCGAGTCAATTTTATTATATCGCATAACGATATACATAGAACCGAATTGCCCCCCAGGCCATGCCCGCGGTTCGGGAGCTAGCCTGGGCGCGTCGAGACGTTTAGAATCCTTAGTCCTGCATTTCTTAACCTGCACTTCCGGGGACTGACAGGAGGCAGACCGCCTTGATTCCGCGTTATACCCGCCCCGACATGGGCCGCATCTGGAGCGATGAGAACCGGTTTCGCACCTGGCTGGCGGTTGAGGTTGCCGCTACCGAGACGCTGTCGGAAGCGGGCCTGGTGCCCAAGGAGGCGGCGAAAGCGATCCGCGAGCGGGCGGACTTCAATGTGCAAAGAATTTATGAGATCGAGGCTGAGGTGCGCCATGACGTCATTGCCTTCACTACGGCGGTGGCGGAAATCGTCGGCCCGCATGCGCGCTGGTTCCACTACGGATTGACTTCGAATGACGTGGTCGATACGGCGCAGGCGTTGCTGATCATGCAGGCCTCGGCGCTAATTGCGCAGGACCTCGAGCGGCTGGCGGAGACACTGGAGCGGCGCGCGTGGGAATTCAAGGACACGCCCATGGTCGGGCGAACGCATGGCATTCACGCCGAGCCGATCACGTTCGGGTTCAAACTGGCGAACTGGTACTCCGAGACGCGGCGCAACATCGCGCGCTTCGCGGCCGCGGCTGAAGACATGCGCGTGGGAAAGTTTTCGGGCGCGGTTGGAATCTTCGCGCATCTCACGCCCGAACTCGAGGAGAAGATCTGCGCGCGGCTGGGGCTGAAGGCGGCGGCCGTGTCGTCGCAGGTCATTCAGCGCGACCGGCATGCGCACTATCTGGCGACGCTGGCGGTGATTGCTTCCACCCTGGACAAAATCGCAACCGAGATCCGGCACCTGCAACGCACCGAGGTGCGCGAGGCGGAGGAGTTTTTCAGCGAGAAGCAGAAAGGCTCATCGGCAATGCCGCACAAGCGCAATCCGGTGACCGCCGAGCAGATCAGCGGGCTGGCGCGGGTGGTGCGCGGGAACGCGCAGGCTGGTTTTGAAAATGTCGCTTTGTGGCACGAGCGCGACATCTCGCATTCGTCCGTGGAACGCGTTATCCTGCCGGATTCGACCACGCTGATCGATTACATGCTGAGCAAGACGACTAACCTCATGGAGACCATGTTTGTCTATCCCGAGCGCATGCTGGCGAATCTGGAGAGCACTCGCGGGCTGATTTTCAGCGGCCAGCTTTTACTCGATCTGGTGGAGCACGGATTCTCCCGCGAAGATGCGTACCGGCTGGTGCAGGGGCACGCGATGCGAGCCTGGAAGGAAGGGCTGGACTTCCACGAACTGGTGCTGGCCGACAAGGAGATCACCGGTCGCGTGCCGCGCAACAAGATTGAACATGCCTTCGACCTCTCCCGCCAGTTGCGCAATGTGGATAAGATCTTCGCCCGCGTGTTTGGAAGCGAAACCGGGACCAGGCTTAAACCGGCAATGAAAAAGCAGCCCAAATCCTCGGCGGGCCACCGGCGGCGCCGCTAAGATCTCGGTTCCCCTTCCTGGCTGCAACTTTTACGTTCACTTTTTCTTTCCCATCCGCATCTCAGTTGGGCGCCGCATCCGCCAGCCCGCCGCGCGGGGGCAATGTTCTCTGGGGAGGACTCACCGTGCTTGCCAACCGCTTCCGTTTCGCTGTCACTTTGGCGATGTTTGCCGTAATGATCGTTGCGCAATCCTGGGCAGTGAGCGGAGAACAGAGGGCTTGGGCCATGTTCGAGGCGGCGGCTAAGTCGGACAGCACCGCGGGGCGGGAGGTCGGAATTCGGGCCCTGGGCCTGCTTCGCGGCAATGCGCGTGCGCGGGGACTAGCCGAGGGAGCGCTGGAGGATCCGAAGCCCGAGGTTCGGATTGCGGCCGCGACGGCGCTGGAAGAGATGCACGCCATCGAGTCCATTCCAAAATTACAGAAAGCACTTTCCGACGAGAATATCTCCGTGGTGATGGCTGCCGCTCATGCCCTGCGCAGTTTGAAGGACGACACCTCCGCTTATGCGGTGTACTTCGACATCCTGACCGGCGGGCAAAGGCCCGGCGGGCTGGTTGTGTTCCTCGCGGGTTAAAGACTGTAGTTTGGTGCGGTGAACAATGCATCCTGCGATTGGAGTCTCGCATCGAATTAATTAACCAGATGGTTAAATCGTAAAGTTTCGTCAACAGGGTCGGAGGTGACCTCTATGACAAGGAAGGGTTTCGTGAAAGCGGTGGGCTCGTTTCTGGCGGTGGGGGTGTTGAGCGCAACGCTCGTCGCCCAAACCGCGGCGGCGGCTCGCTTTGACAATCAAATTCAGACGACGATTACGCACAAGCTGGCGTCCAAGAACCAGTTTCGCGGCGTGCAGTCCAAGGTGGAAGACGGCATCGTAACCCTGACCGGCACGGTCGATCTTTACCAGCGCAAGCTGGATGCGGCCAAACTGGCCAGGAAAACTGCGCAGGTGCAGGGGGTGCGCAACCTGATCACGGTGGCGGGGCCGGATGTCCCGGATGCGCAGTTGGAACAGAAACTGGCTCGCAAGCTGCGCTACGTGCGCTCCGGCTATGACAGCACATTCGATTACTTTGCGCTCGGCGTGAAGGATGGCGTCGTCACGGTAGAGGGAGCGGATCGCACCGGCGTTGGACGCGACGAAGCTCTGGCTGACATCGCGAACCTGCCTGGCGTGAAGGATGTGGTCTCAAATATTTCGCTCGAACCGGTGTCGACGTTCGATGACGGCCTGCGCATTCGCGCGGCGCGGGCGATCTATCGCGACCCGGTTCTGAGCAAGTACGCACTGGATCCGGCGCGGCCGATTCGTATCATCGTCGAGAACGGCCACGTGACGCTCTACGGTTCCGTGGACAGCACCATGGATAAGCAAGTCGCCGGCATAAGAGCCAACCAGCTCTTTGGCGCCTTCACTGTAGACAACAAGCTGCAGGTGGAGCGGAAGTCGTAAGTCGATGTAGCGGTGAAGGGGCGCGGCGAGGGGCCGCGCCCTTTTTTATTTCGGCGGCGTGCGGCGTATGTTCTAATCTGACGTCATGCGATTCCGGTTTGGTCTTCCGCTGTTCCAGACGATTGCGATGCTTTTCATTCTTTGGGCGCCATGGGCGCCGGGAGCGCACAAACTCAACGTCGTCTTCGTTGATGGGAGGGAGTTCAAGAGCTGGACCGTTCTTCCAGACCCGGATGTCTTCGACTCCGTAAACTGGGCGCAAGGCGTGAACCTGCCGACTTTGCTCGCGGCGATCCCGATAGATTTGGTTGTTGATGTTGTGAGAAAGAAACTCACGATCCCAGACCCGAGGATGCGTTTTTTTCTGTTCTGGTCTCTGGGGCTCCTGGTCTGGTATCTGGTTGGAAGATTCGTTGAAGATATTGTGATGTGGAGACAAACCGGGATTTTGCCGCGCTCACGTCTGGCCGACTTGGTTTTTGCAGTCGAGGCGGAGTTAGTTGCGATCCTGGGTGCCCCGGTCTCGATCCTCGGGCACTCGGGCGAATTCCCAGTGCTCAATTGGTGGAGCGCAATCTGGTTTGTGATCGGGTCGGCGATTCTTGCGGTTCGCCGGCTGCAAGTCTTTCGTTACAGAAGAAGGCCAGCTGTTTCTTAGATCATTTCGGCGGCGAATGCTCGAACGGCAGCTTCGTGTAGCGCTCCTTCTCCACTTCAATGATCAAAGCCACGCGGCCTTCCGGACTGCGGAAGGGGAAGGGTCTGCCGGTGTACTTGTGGGAGATTGGATCCATCGTCTTCAGATTGGGGTCAGGGCGGCGCTCCACGACACGCCCGCGTAATTGGACTTCCTCGTAGGGATTAGCGAAGTCCACGATCGACAGCGCGACTCGCGGGTCACGCTTGGTGTTCTTCGCCTTGAGCGAGACTTCTCCGGTGCAGATTACGAGATGTTCGCCTTCGCGTCCCACCCAGACCGGTACCGACTGCGGAGATCCGTCAGGCATCAGCGTCGCGAGATGCGCGAAATTCGGTCGATCGATCAGCTTCTTGGCATTATCGGAGAGATTGGTGGACATGACAGTTCCATCTGATTCAGCAACGCGAAGATCGGATTCAAGGAAGCCGGTTGATGAGCGACGCCACGTATCCGGCGCCGAAGCCGTTGTCGATATTGACCACGCTCACGTTCGATGCACAGGAATTCAGCATGCCGAGCAGAGCGGCTAATCCTTTGAACGACGCGCCGTAGCCCACACTGGTAGGGACCGCGATGACGGGGACGCCGACCAGTCCTCCCACCACACTGGGCAGCGCGCCTTCCATGCCGGCGCAGACGATCACGACGCGGGCTTTCGTCAGCGCCTCTCGATTGGCCAGCAGGCGATGGATGCCGGCCACACCCACATCATAGAAGTGCTCAACCTGGTTGCCCATGACTTCGGCGGTAACCACGGCCTCTTCTGCCACTGGAATATCGCTGGTCCCCGCCGAGACCACGGCAATCTTTCCTTTGCCATATTTGCGCAGATCGCGCTGCAACACGATCGCCCGCGCCAATTCGCGATACTCGGCCGCACGCACTTTCTTCTTCACCGCAGCGAATTGTTTTTCATCCGCGCGCGTCGCCAGGATGTTGCCCCCATGTTTGGCGAGGCGCGCGAAAATCTGGGCCAGGTGCGCGGGCGTCTTGCGCTCGCCAAGAATCACCTCGGGCATGCCGGCGCGCAGGCTGCGATGATGATCAACTTTGGCGAAGCCGAGATCTTCGAAGGGAAGATGGCGCAGGCGCTCGACGGCGTCGTCAGGGGTCAGCTTGCCACTGCGGACTTGATCGAAAAGTTTGCGGATGGATTCAGCGTTCACGGTCGAGCACTCAGCAGTCAGCACTCAGCATTCAGCCAGCAGAGTGTAGGGTAGCATTTGTGAACGCGAGAGTGGCCCGAGCCAGGGGTAGTCCAGAGCGAGGGGAAGGAAGGTTTTCAAAGGTCAAGGGACTGAATGCTGACTGACTGCTGAAAGCTGACTGCTGAGTGCTGTACTACGCCCGTGCTGCGGCGCGCAGTTTGGCAATGACGGCGGCGCAGACTTTACGAGCCTGTCCGGGCTGATCGAGATGCGCGAGAAACAGGCGGCGCAGGCCGCTGGGCTTGACCTTACCCGCCAGATAGGCGTCGTAAATAAGGCTGCCCATGCGGTATCCCCAGTCTTGCGTGAGGCAGTCGAACTTGATTTCGTCCTGGATGGCGACTTGCGCTGCTTTCTCGCAAGCAGCAAACGACAACTGGGATGAATCCTCCGCAATGTGCGCCGGGCGCGAGGGATGCAGCACGCGTGAACCGAAGTAGGCCACGGCATGTTCGATCACGCGCCCGTAAAAAGAATCGGTGGCCGAAATTGTGCCGGCTGCGCCGCCGTTTCCGCCATGGCCGTTCAGCCGCAGGGGCAGTCCCAGGCAGGCCTGATGCAGAAAGCGCGTGGCGTCTTCGGCGGCGTGCATCATTTGAAATTCCCGCACGTAGAAGGCATTCACGGGAGGCAGGTAGGCGCTGCCGCGCTCCTCGACCTTCGCCAGCATGGTTTCGAGTTGCTGCTCGCTCACGCCTTTACGGCAGAGCAGGCGGCGCAGCATCGCGTCCGACGAGGGGCAGTAAACCTCGGGCAACATGTCGATCAGAAATTTCGGCTGCGTGCCATTGTGCGGCGAGTAGCGATTGATTTCGAGGAAGCTGGCCAGACTATCGATGAGGTTGTAAATGGTAGGGGCGAAGTCGGGGCCGCTGTCGCAGCGGCTCCACTGGTCAAGAAAGAGGCGATAGCTTTCGTACTTTTCGAGCGGCGTGGCGTTGAAGACGCACAGCACGTCATCGTTGACGCGCACCGCTTCGACCTGTTCGGCGCGTTCGCCCGCGGCGCGCCAGTAGAGCGCGTCGACATTCTGCAAGACCGTGAGAATTCTCGAGCCCGGCAATTGCTCGTCCAGCGCGCGGGGAAGATGTCCCGGAGCCAGGTGCGATTCGCCGAACAGCACGAGGATCACGGCATTGGGATGGCGCTGGCGGATCTCCGCGATCTTGGCGGCCGCGTGGCGGTCGCGGGCTCCGATTTTGCGCAGGTCTTCGCGCGGCATGCAATCCAGACCGTAGATCGCCTCGGCGTGATCGCGGGCCGTGGACAATAATTCGTGGAAGGGCGTCCAGTCGTATCCCCAGTCGAGATCAAAGCGGATGCGCTGCCGCAGTTCGCTCTCCTCAATTTCGCGGCGCCACCATTCTTCGAGAATGTGCTGGTCGCGCGCGAAGATGGTTTCGACTCCCAGCACCACGGGCCGATCTCCAACCAGGGCGCGCTGCTCGATCAGCGATGCGGCGTAACGCTGAGCCGCACCCAGAGCATGGTAGTCGCCGATCAGGACAATATCGGCGGCTTGCAGGGCATTGTGAATGGCTTGCGAATCGAGAAGAGAATCGTAGCTGCGGAATGCCTGGCTGAACTCGCGCAGATATTTGCGGCGGCTGTGCGAATCCTGGGCGCGGATTTCGCGCTCTACTCCCGCCAGCGCGTGTAATTGTGCCGCGCTGCGACGGGACCGCAGATTAGCCGTGGATGCCATAGTCGTCGCCCGGTTCCTGCCCTATCAACTCACCCCGCCACGTTCTGCGCGGAGCGGCCATCGTGTCGCTTTCCCCGACGTCAGCGGGCAACCCTTTTGTCTATCTCCCGCTCGACCAGCGTCTTGGTGATCGTGCCGAATGGCGTGAAGGAGCAGGTGCACGACACCCACCCGTCATCGTCCTGGGGCGAGACCTCTTCGAAGTGCTTCACGAGATCCTCGTCCGACAGCGTTCTGAGGTACTCCGGTATCGTCATGTTGTCCTCCTAGGCCGAAGCTCCAACGATTCCTAACCTTCGGCTCGCATCCTTCCAACTGTCCGTCACCGCTTTCCCGCGCCTTGACTTCCAGGGCGCGCCCTACCTATGCTCCAACCTTCAGTCGTCGGAGCAGCTTTGCCCAACCAGCCGCCAAAAAATCTAACCGTCGCGACCACCGGGGCCAGCGGGGCAATCTTTCTGAAGCACCTCCTGCTGGCCGTTGGACGCGATGCGCGTGTGCAAACCGTTAACTTCATCGCATCCGACAGCGGCCTGCGGGTTCTGGCCGAGGAGTTGGGGTTGAAGGGCCGCTCCAATCTCGTGAGCCAGATCCTCGGTTCGACTGCCTCCTCCTCGCGCAAAATTCAGCTCCAATCGAACGCTGACATCGGGGCCAATGTGGCCAGCGGTTCTTATCCCGCCGAGGCCATGATCGTGATGCCATGCAGCGTAGGCACTCTGGCCCGCATCGCCAACGGCATTGCGTCACGCCTGATCGAACGCGCGGCTAACGTCTGCCTCAAAGAGAAGCGTCCGCTGGTTCTGTGCGTGCGCGAAACGCCACTCAATAAAATCCACATCCGCAACCTGTACCGCGCCGCCGATGCCGGGGCGACCGTCTTCCCGCTCATCCCGGCCTACTACTACCGGCCCGCAAAGTTAGATGACTTAGCGCGCGAGTTTGCTTATCGCGTGCTGTCTCATCTGGGCCTGCCGCAACCCGGCGCCTTCCGCTGGAAAGGCTGATGGCTCAACCAGTTAGCGCCATATGTTCTTCCTACCGATAAAAACACCGCCGTCTAAGTAATCGGCTGTTTACAGGGGAGGATTTCAGTGTAGAGGCCCAAAAGTGCTGGCCACAGATATCTTCCGGTCATGTACGAGAGGGGAAATCTGAAATTAGGGCTGGCTCCGACTTCATCTCGCGGATGGCTCCGGCGGCACATCCACCACGTTCTCAAGCACAAACTGACTTCCATCCCAGTGAAAGATAAACTGCCGCTGTCCACCGGACGAGCACGCTTGGCACTCTTTTTCGTTCGCGTACACGGGGTAAACCTCGGCCAGTTTCCCGTTCTCAACAACCAGGGACATATGGCCGCGCAGGCCCTCATAAACGTTGCGGCCGTGGAAGGGTCCCTCGTGGGGCTTAATCGGCATGTCAACAAGCTTGCCGTCCTGGGTAAGCTTCACCAGGCCAAAGAAGTCCATACCGCCAGTGCCTGACATGCAGGTGAAGCCTTGGTAAATCGCTTCCTCCTTGCCGTCACTGTCCAGGTCGGCGTACTGCAGGCTCGCGACCTGAAGCAGCGGACGTCCGTTGTTTGCGCAGTCCTCTTTCAGTTCTTCAATCTCGTCCTCAGACACAAAGCCGAAGGTGTTGTCCTCGAGCAACTTCTTTACATCGACGCCACGTATCGCGCGGGAAGGACCGGAAGGCTACGCCGGTGGAGGAGTTGCCAGGTCGACAATGTCTTCAAAAACGAGTCTGTTCGACCGCCACCGGTAGATGAATTCCCTCATGCCACCCGAGGCGCAACAGCCTGGGTCTGTCTCCTTGAAAATGGGGAACTTCTCGATCAGCCGGCCGTTTTCAATGGCCACCGTCATTTGCCCGCGCAACCCTAAGCTGGGATCGCGCCCTTTGAACGGATCATCCCATTTTCGCTGCTCGATCGGCAATTCCCGCAGCGTGCCGGTCGGGTTCAGGGTAAAGACTGCAATCAGGTCCGGCCCGCCGTTTCCAGCCATGCATGAGAACGCTGTAACCGCCGCGTCCTCGCGGCCGTCGCCATCAAGGTCACCGTAGGCTATCGTGGAGATCTCGATTCCCGTCTGCAGCGCGTCCTTGCAGGCATCGTGCAGGTTAGTGGCGTGGACGCTCCTGAGAAATGAGATGGTCATGACGTCTCTCGAGATCTTCGCGGCGGATTGCTTCACGATCGGGGTCGCTGCTCGGGCTGGCAACAGGAGTCGTGGAAGCCTGAGTCGCTCGTTGCGGCATGGAGTTGAAGGCTATGGATACAGGATGCGAACCTTCCTGTGGAGTTGCGGCTTGTAGCTTCGCGCAGACGAGCCACGACGCCCCGATTGAGAGAAGCACGATCAGTTGTTGCACCGCCAATGGCATAGCCCCAGACCAACCCCGCGAGCGCCGCCAACAGATTACTTCGAACTGGGCGTGTCGGTGGCATTACCGACGTACCCTTAGCGCATGAGAGCAAGAACGGAATCATCACGTCTCTGAAACGCATCTCAGTCGTTGACGGAGTGACTCGAACGTGACCACAACCGTTCAGACTACCTGTTCCATCGTTGGCGGAGGACCTGCCGGAATGATGCTGGGTTTTCTTCTGGCCCGCAGCGGTGTCAACGTGACGGTACTCGAGAAGCATGGCGATTTCCTGCGCGATTTTCGTGGCGATACCATTCACCCTTCGACGCTCGAACTGATGTACGAACTTGGCCTTCTGGAGGAGTTCCTCAAGCGTCCTCATCAAGAAGCGCGGGAACTCGCTGGCGAGATCGGACCCGAGTTGGTCAAGGTCGCCGACTTCACGCACCTTCCGGCCCACTGCAAATTTCTCGCCCTGATGCCGCAATGGGATTTTCTGAACTTTGTCGTACAGCACGCGAAACGGTATCCCGGCTTTCATCTGATGATGCAGACAGAAGCGACCGATCTCATCGAACAGAACGGGCGAATCGTTGGCGTGCATGCAAAGACTCCCAACGGAGCGGTAGAGATTCGCGCCGATCTTAGTGTCGGCGCCGATGGCCGCCACTCGATTGTTCGCGAACGCGCCGGTTTGCAGGTAATGGACCTGGGCGCACCCATGGATGTGTTGTGGATGCGCCTCAGCCGCCTTCCAACCGATCCGGGTCAGACCTTGGGGCGATTTGAAGGTGGAAAAATACTCGTCATGATCGACCGCGAGGAGTACTGGCAGTGCGGCTACGTCATTCCGAAGGGCGCCGCGGAAGAGATTCGCAAACGCGGAATCGAAAAGTTTCGCGACGAGATCGCCAGCCTGCAGCCGTTCTTGCGCGACCGCGTCCAGGAGTTGCGGGATTGGAACGACGTTAGCCTTCTCACTGTGAAGGTAGATCGCTTGCAGCGCTGGTCGCGGCCCGGCCTTCTCTGCATTGGCGACGCCGCGCACGCCATGTCGCCAATCGGCGGCGTAGGGATCAATCTAGCAATTCAGGACGCGGTGGCCGCAGCGAATATTCTCGCGCCCAAGCTGGCGGCGGGCACGATGAGCGACCAGGACCTTCACGCGGTCCAGCGCCGGCGAGAGTTTCCCACTCGCGCCACCCAAAGCCTTCAGATATTTATTCAGAACAGGATCATCCGGCGCGTGCTGGCCAGCACCCGCCCGCTCACTCCTCCCTGGCCCGTGAAGCTGATGCAGCGCTGGCCGCTTCTGCGCCGCATTCCCGCCCGCATCATTGGGATGGGCTTCCGTCCCGAACATGTGCGCACGCCAGATACCGCATCTCGTTTGTAGCGAGCCATCCCAGTAACAGATCCCAAGGTTACCGCCGGGCACTTCGATGCACCGCAAGCAGCACTCCTGCCGGCGTTCTTAGAGAGATAGGCTTGATACTGCTTTCTGGGGAGAAACCTTAATGCGCCACTTCGCCTGCTTGATTGCCTTTTGTGCCGTGTGCTTTGCCGCCGACGATTCTTCGGCGCCGTCGCTCACTATTTACAACCAGAACTTCGCCGTAATTCGGCAGGAGATCCCACTCGATCTGAAAGCCGGGACCACCAGCGTGCGCTTCACTGACATCACCATGCATCTGGAGCCCGACTCGGTGATCCTGCGCGACCCTAGCGGTAAGCGCCCAGTGCAGGTTCTGGAGCAGAACTACCGCGCCGATCCGGTTTCGGAATCCCTCTTGCTCTCGCTGTACGAAGGCAAGACGATCGACTTCCTGGTACAACGCGGAGACAAGCAAGAAGTTGTTCCCGGCAAGATCATCCGCAGCTTTTACGTGTCGCACAATTCCTGGGCGATGAACCGCTATGGCCAGCAGTACTACCAAGGCCAGATGGCATACGCCCAAGGCGAGCAACCCATCATTGAGATGGATGGCAAAGTGCGCTTTGGCTTGCCCGGCACGCCGATATTTCCGGCCCTCGCCGACGACACGATTCTCAAGCCTACGCTGCAGTGGCTGCTGGCGTCGGACAAGGCAGGCCCGCTGCGCGCCGAATTTTCTTATGTGACCGGCGGCTTCTCCTGGGAGGCGGACTACAACATCGTCGCGCCCGAGAAAGGGGACGCGGTCGACGTGATCGGCTGGGTCACCATGGACAATCAGAGCGGCAAGGACTTTGAAAATGCACGCATCAAGCTCATGGCCGGCGACGTGAACAAGATCCAACCGGGACAGGAGAACCGGCTTCTGATGTACGAAAGCATGGGCGGCGTTGCGAGTAGAGTGATGGCCCCTCCAGTCTCCGAGAAGGCGTTCGACGAGTATCACCTCTATACGCTCGCCCGTTCCACAACCCTGCACGACCGCGAGACCAAGCAGGTGGAATTCGTTCGCGCCGCCAGTGTGGCGACCAAACAGCTCTACATTTATGACGGAGCCAAGATTGATCCCAACCGATACGGCGGCTGGAACATCGAAACCATCCGCAACAACGCAGAGTATGGCACCGAATCAAATCCCAAGATCTGGGTGATGCGGGAATTCTCGAATTCCGAAACGAATCACCTCGGCATGCCGTTGCCCAAAGGACGTGTTCGTTTCTACCGCCGCAACGATGATGGCCAAATGGAGTTCACCGGCGAGAACGTGATTGACCACACGCCCCGCAATGAGACTGTCCGCGTCTACACGGGGAATGCTTTTGATCTCGCGGGCGAACGCCGACGCACCGACTACAAGCTCGACCTCAACAAGCACATGGTCGATGAGTCCTTCGAAATCAAAGTGCGTAATCACAAGAAGGAACCGGTCGACGTGCGCGTAGTCGAGCATCTCTATCGCTGGGTTACCTGGGACGTTTCCGCGCACTCGGATTCATTCAAGAAGATCGACAGCAAGACCATCGAGTTTCCCGTGACCATCGCGCCGGACGAGGAGAAGACCATCACTTACACAGCTCACTACACGTGGTGAGTCGACTGAACCGTCAACCCGTTTGAGGGAGTGATACTATCCGGTGATCCTTCCATTTCCTGGTTCGGCTTCCTGGTGGGAAGGTGCGGAGGAACGAACGTGAAGTCTCTCTTCTCTCTTTTGGCACACGGCACGTTGTCGATCGCGCTTATGACAGTCCCGGCGGTGTGCGCCGCCGATGACCGCAATCCTCTTGCGGGCGATCCCAAGGCCGCAAAGGCGGGCGAGTATGAATTCCGCCTCAACTGCGCTCTTTGCCACGGTCTGGGCGCGCATGGCGGGGGCCGCGGGCCTGATCTGACGCGGGCGCAGAAGAAGCATGCCCACTCTGACGCCGAAATGTTCCAGGTCATCAGCAACGGCATTCCCGGAACTGCGATGCCGGCGAACGGCACAAACGGCCAGGGCGTCGGCATGACCGACGAGGAGATCTGGCAGATCATCACCTACATCCGCAACATTGAGGTGAAGGCGCCAGCCAGGCCGCTGGGCAATGCCACGCGCGGCAAAGAATTGTTCTACGGCGACGCCAACTGCTCGTTGTGCCACACGGTCGCGGGCAAGGGCGGACGGCTGGGACCGGAGCTCACTTCCGTCGGCGGATCACGCACGCGCGAGGCGATTATTGAGTCGGTACGCGATCCCAGCCGGCGGCTGGCCTGGGGATTGACCGAGGCGACGAAAGAATTTCCCCAGGAATACGAGAGCATCACTGTGGTCACAGCAGATGGGAAAGAAATCAAAGGCGTGGCCTTGAATGAAGACAGCTTCAGCGTGCAGATGATGGATGCAAGCGAAAACATCTACCTGCTCGAGAAAGACAAGCTGCGCTCGTTTCAGAAGAGCCGCGAGTCAATGATGCCGAAATACGCGCCTGACATGCTCAGCGATAAGGATCTCGAGGATATCGTGGCCTACCTGGTCAGCGTGGGGGCGAAATGACGGCGGGGACAAAAGGGAACGAACGCCTCAGCCCCGGAGGGGCGCCAGTCATTAGCCCAGCACGTAAGTGCTGGGAAAACGAAAGTGCAAAGGAACCGAGTCCCGCAAGGGACGACACGTCGCGCGGATTCCTCTTTCCATATGTCCTGCTGGTTTGCGGCGCTCTCGCTTGTGCCGCCTCCGCCCAGGTTACCGCCGACCGCCTGCTCAATTCCGCCAAAGAGCCGCAGAATTGGATGACTTACTCCGGCGACTATTCCGGACGGCGCTTCAGCACACTCGACCAGATCAATCTGACCAACGTACGCTCCTTGCAGGCGAAGTGGGTCTATCAGACCGCCGCCACTGGCAAGGTTGAGACTTCGCCTCTGGTGGTCGACGGCATTCTCTACGCGACCGCGCAAGACGACCGCGCCCTCGCCCTCGATGCGCGCACCGGGCGGCCGATCTGGATGTATCAACGTCAATTGCCCTCCGACATTCGTCCCTGTTGCGGGCGCGTGAACCGTGGGCTGGCCATCCTCGGTGACAAAGTTTTCCTGGGCACACTGGACGCGCACGTGATCGCTCTTGACGCCAAGACCGGCAGCGTCGCCTGGGACGTGGCAGCCGCCGATTACAAGATCGGTTACAGTTTCACCGTCGCGCCGCTGGCAGTAAAAAATCTCGTCGTGATCGGCGTCTCCGGCGGCGAGTATGGCATTCGCGGCTTTATCGACGCCTACGATGTTGAAACTGGCCAACGCAAGTGGAGGTTCTACACCGTGCCCGGCCCGGGCGAGCCGGGACATGAAACCTGGGAAGGCGACTCCTGGAAGGTGGGCGGCGCGCCCGCGTGGAATACCGGAACGTATGATCCCGTGACCAACCAGATTTTCTGGCCGACGGGGAATCCCGCGCCATCGAATCGCGGCGCCGGCCGCGCCGGCGACAATCTCTACAGCAATACTTTGCTGGCGCTGAATGCGGACACGGGAAAGTTGGACTGGTATTTCCAGTTCACCAGGCACGATGAGCACGATTGGGATGCGACCCAGGTTCCGGTGATCATCGATTCCGGCGCCAAGCATCTGATCGCGCAGGCCGACCGCAACGGATTTTTCTACGTGCTCGATCGCACCACCGGCAAGCTGATTTCAGCGAATGCCTACGGCAAGCTCACGTGGAGCGATACGAAAGATGCCGAGGGCCGTCCAGTGGCGAAGAAAGAAGCTTCGCCGACGCCCGAGGGCCACACAGTCTGTCCCGGCGCACTGGGGACGACGAACTTCATGGCTCCGACCTACGATCCGCAGACGAATCTTTTTTACGTCAGCGCCCGCGATCAGTGCGACATCTTCAGCACCGCGCCGCAGCCTTACGAGGCCGGCCACGCATTTTACGGCAGCGCGTATTTTCCTTCCGAGGAGAGTGAGCCGTTTCTGGGATTTCTTAAGGCCATTGATCCCGCCACCGGACAGGTGAAGTGGAAGTTCCAGCACACCTCACCCTCGTGGTCGGGAGTGCTGTCGACCGCCGGAGGCCTTGTGTTCAGCGGCGATGCCGAGGGCAACTTCATCGCCTTCGATGCCGCGTCGGGCAAGCCGCTGTGGCATTTCCAGATGGGCGGCGCAGTCTACGCCCCGCCGGTCGCCTTCGCCGTCGACGGAAGAGAATACGTGGCAATCGCAGCCGGCAGCGCGCTCTACGCTTTCGGCCTGCCATAGCCTTCCGGGGTCGCCTGCAGGGAAAGCGTAGGAGCGGTTTCGGCGACGCTATTGCCTAACTCGGCTCCTGCCTTCTCCCGATTGACGCCGGAGTGCGTTTCGTACTAATCTGCGCGTACACCGGAAAGGAGGTGGTCGGATGACAAGTTCAGAAGGCGGTAGTAGATGTATCCAAAGACCAGGTGAGGTGGCTGAGACTTAGAGCGGGTTGCTCTAAGCGGGGCTTCGGCGCTGGAATGCCGAAGCTACAGTCCGCACACTGCCGGTGAATCAGGATTGATTCCGCCTGACGCAGGTCGGTCAGGAACCCGGAGTTGCCGTAGAGGCCACGTAGAGTGACCACCTCTTGGTCAATCCCAAACAGTCCACCGGACGGGGCTTAAGTCTTCAACGACTTAGGCCCCGTTTGTTGTTTGTTATCACTGGGTTCCCGAGACTCGTACACCAATCCAAATATTTCGTCGCACAGTCCTCGGCGGCAGCGCGATATTCCGGACGGCTGCCCGGACTAGAGCGCAGAAAACGCAGACTCGTGACATGCGGATTCTAAGTGTCGTTTCCTTCGCGTTTGTGCTGCGCACCTTATTCGTGGATCGTGTACCAGCGAACGGCAAAGCGACACGAACCTCGCTCTGCTACGATCATCTGTTTCCTCCACGCGCAAGGATGGCGCAATCAAAATGATTCGAAAAATTGCACTGCGACTAGTCGCCGTTGCACTAATCGCTTTCATGGCATTGAATGCCTATCTGGCGCTTAACCGCCTAAGACTCATTCAGAAGTCTGTCGCCCTCACGCTGGAAAGCTCTACGATCCAAGCCAACGTCTCCGCTGTGTTGCAGGCTTTGACTGATATGGAAACAGGTCAGCGCGGATACCTGCTAACCGGGGACTCTGATTACTTACTTCCCTACACGGACGGAAAGAACCGGATCAAGACCGATTTTGCCAGCCTTCGCGCTGGACTCGCTAATCGGACGGAACAGGAACGTTCAATCGAGTCGAAGCTTGAGGCTCTGGCTGCTTCCAAAGAAGCTGAGATGGAGCGGACTATCAGTTTGCGCCAGCAGGGCTATCGCCGCCGCGCATTCAATCTTGTGGATACGAATGAAGGTCGGGACTACATGGATGAGGCTCGCAAGCTCTCGTTTTCCCTATCCTTGGCCGAGAGCAACAGCTTCGCGAGATTCGACAAGGAGAGGACTTCAAGCCAAAGCAGGGCTTTGTCGGAAACCATTATTGCCAATTCATGTTTGCTCTTGTTGACGGTATGCCTGTTTGGACTCGCCCGCTACCATGTACATGCGCTTGAACAGGAAATCATCCAGAGCACGCGAGCACTCGCCTTGCGAGATTCCCAGCTGGAAAAGTTAACATCTGGCCTGTCCAATCAGGTCCGCTCGAAGATGACTGACATCGAGGCGGACGTCCGCCTTCTGCTGGAGGAATACGGGGGATTTCTGCCACGCCACGGCCACGAATGTGCCGAACATCTAAAGGAAACAGCGGCACAAATGGAGCGACTGAGGCAAGAGTTGCTGGGCCTACCCGGCCTCAACCAGACTGATCAAAAAGCAGCTTGAGCGATTTGACGGGTGACGAAACCACCACGAACACGAGCTTCACAGTGACCCAGTGACGTTCGTCGCGTTGAGTTTGGTTCCCGGCTCTAGCAGGCTGCTGAAAAACTCCGTTCCAGGCAGGCTTTGGGAAGGGCACGACTTCAGTCGTGCCGTTAAGTTCTCTAAAACCAGCCGCGCTTCAGCGCCTGCGGTTCGCTTTCGGCAACAGAGATTAGTTTTTCAGCAGCCTGCTAGAAAAGCTTGCGGTGTGGCGTCCCTGATCCAGTGCATTTCAGAGTGCGGGCTCATTTTCGACGCGTCGCTTGGCTCCCGGCACACAATCGAAGTATCCTTGGTCTGTGTCATATCTTGACGAACAGGCTGAGCGTCGCCGCCTGGCGGGCACTTACGGCGCCATGACCGACGGCGAACTGCTGCACCTCGCCCAGCACCCTGAATCGCTGACCGAGACCGCCCGGGAAGCGCTCGAGGACGAACTCGACCATCGCGATCTGGAATCCCTCGAAGACGAAGCACCGCAACCCCACGAAGAAATCGAACTCCGCAACCTCGTGACCATCCGTCAATTTCGCGATCTGCCCGAAGCCTTGCTGGCCAAGGGAAGTCTCGAGTCGGCGGGCATTGAATGTTTTCTGGCCGACGAAAACCTGGTCCGGCTCGACTGGTTCATCTCCAACTTCATTGGCGGCATCAAGCTGCGCGTCAAGCCTCACGATGCCGAGAGTGCGCAGAAACTTCTCGATGAGCCAATTCTCGAAGGGCTCTACGTGCACGGGGTCGGTCTTTATGAACAGCCTCGTTGCCCCAACTGCCGGTCGCTTGATGTGAACTTCCAGGAGTTGGACAAGCCCATTGCCTACATGAGCGCGTTCCTGCGTGTGCCGATTCCGCTACAGCGCGGAGCCTGGCGCTGTCACTCCTGCGATGCGGAGTGGGAGGATGATGGCGCGGATGCGAGTAGGGGTGAATCAGATTTCTAGCCTACGGCAGCTACTTATCGTTAGGTGACCCGGTCCGCCTTCGCAATTTCGCGCTGCCATAATCGCCACGACTGCAAAACTTGCAGGTGCAAAAGGGCGGCTTACCCTTCGCTTTAGGGAAGAACCTCCAGCCAATCACCTGAGGCAGGCATCGCATTTTGTGAATTTCCGTCGCCTCGATACGGCGAGGCACCACAACTTCCCAACCCAACGGATCGTCTGCCTTCGTGAACTGGGCTATTGCCTTGGCAGCAGTGACAAGACGGTGAGCCCGTCCGTAATGGCCAACCCAGACTAGTTCTTCATCGGGTACTCGAAAGTAGATACCAGCAATAGGACCCTGATCTCTGCGCTTCAGCTCCCTAAGCCACTGGTGAGAGGCATAAAAGTTGCGTGTAACGGGAGCAGCGTAGACGCCTTCGGGTGAGGTCCCAGTAGCTTTACGCAAGCGAACGATTCCATTTCGGCGAATCCCTGGGATTCGCGACTCAGTCGTCAAGTGAACAAACATCGCCATCCGCATTACCCGTAGAGGATTGTACAAGGGCTGCTTGCGACGCGGCCGATTAGCGAACGGCGGATTGTTCCTGAGGAATCGCCATTTCACCTTAGCTTGGCAAATCCTTTGCGGATTACATCCAGCGTATCTTCCGCGAGCTTCAACCCCGGCAACTCCTCGCGGCTAAACCACCGGACTTCGGCGGCATCGTCGGCGGCTGCCAGTTCTCCACCAACGCGGCGGCAGAGAAAATCAATCAGCACGTAGTGATACTGCACGCGCTGCTGGCTGTCGCGCACCACCCGGTCGTAGACGCCGAGCAGTTCGCCGTGTTCCACGATAAGTCCGGTTTCTTCTCGCGCCTCGCGCACCGCCGCTTCGCGGACCAGTTCGCCGACTTCCAGCGCTCCTCCGGGGATCGACCACTGCGCCTGCAGCGGCGGGCGCGCGCGCTTTACCAGGAGCACGCGGCCTTGCTCATTGCCGACTCGATCAATGATGATGGCGCCGACCCCGACCAGCGGGAATTCCGGAAATTCGCGTGGCATAGTGCAAGGATTCTAAAGCATGACGAACGACGCACAAGAAAAACAGGTCCCTCCACTACGCCTCCTGCTTTCCCTTCGGGAAGAAGAAGCTACGGTCGGGATGGCAAGACTTTGTTTTCTCTGTGACTCTGTGTCTCTGTGGTTAAATTGTGGTTCTGTGTCTCTGTGGTTAAATAAAGGCCTCTATGGCACTTGAGGAATACAAGCGAAAACGCCGCTTCGAGGAGACGCCGGAGCCTCCGCCCAAGGTCGAGAAAAAAGCCGGCAACCGCTTCGTGGTGCAGAAACATGACGCCACCCGTCTTCACTACGATTTCCGCCTCGAAATGGAGGGCGTGCTGAAGTCGTGGGCCGTACCGAAGGGGCCGTCACTCGATCCCGCGGACAAACGGTTGGCCATGCAGGTGGAGGATCATCCGGTTTCGTACTTTGATTTTGAAGGCAACATTCCGGAAGGAAACTACGGCGCAGGCACGGTTATGGTCTGGGACGTTGGCACCTGGCAGCCGCTCTCCCCGGTGCCTGTGAACGGAAAGTATGTGCCCGGGACCGAGGCTGAAGCCAAGGCGATGCTGGCTAAGGGCGACTTGAAGTTCCGTCTCAAGGGCAAGAAGCTGAATGGAGATTTCGCGCTGGTCAAGATGAAAGGCCGGCGTCCGGGGAGCAAGGGCAACGAGTGGCTGCTGATCAAGAAGCATGACGACTCTGCGGTCGAGGGATATGACATCGATCAGTTTGACGAGTCGGTGCTGACCAAGCGCAGCCTGGCCGAGATTGCCGGGGACGAGCGTTCCAGGGAGTGGAAGAGCCGTCCGGCAGGACGAGGCGGATTGAAGGCCGCATGGCTGGCAGACGCGGTAGCGCGCGTGGAAAAGAAAAAAGCCGCCGCCAGCGGCCAAAAAAAAAGCAAGTAAGAACCGCGGCCGCCAGGGTCGCCGATCAGGAAGCTAAAAAGAAAGTCGCCGGGAACTCCGACGAAACCAAAGCTGAGGCAGGTAAGAAAGAAAAAGAGGTGTCCGGCAAGAACGGGGCCTCAGGCTCTGCCGCGCGCGTTCAGAAAAAATCAAAATCCTCCGCGTCACCTTCCGTTCCAGTTTCCGAACTCGATGGCGCCGTCAAGCGGCCCATGCCCACGGTCATTCATCCCATGCTCGCGACGACCGTGAACGAGCCCTTCGACAGCCCCGAGTGGCTGTTCGAGATCAAGTGGGACGGTTACCGCGCGGTGGCTTTTCTCGATAACGGCAAATTGCGCCTGGTCTCGCGTAACCAGAACGATCTGACCGCGCGTTATCCCGAACTGAAAGACGTGCCGCAGTTCGTCAAAGCGAAGCAGGCCATCCTCGACGGAGAAGTGGTCGCGCTCGATGCCGAAGGTCGCCCCTCTTTCAGCCTGATGCAGCAGCGTGCCGGTTTCCGTCCCGGCGGGCGACGAGCCCCGGCGAATGCGGATGTTCCGGTCCTCTACTATGCGTTCGATCTGCTCTACCTCGATGGCTACGACCTGCGCCGCGTTCCGCTCGAGTCACGCAAAGCCGCCCTGGCTTCATCGCTGCTTCCCGGAGATTCCGTCCGCTATTCCGATCACTACGAGGAGCGGGGAAAAGCTCTGTTTGAAATGGCGCAGCAAAAAGGGTTGGAAGGCATCCTCGCCAAAAAACGCGACAGCCCCTATCGGGAGCAACGCAGCCGCGATTGGCTCAAGATAAAAATCAGGCATCGACTGGAATGCGTCATCGGCGGCTATACCGAGCCGGAAGGCAGCCGCCCGTATTTCGGCTCGGTCGTACTCGGCCTGTACGACAAGAGTAAGAAGTTAATCCACGTCGGACAGGCCGGCAGCGGTTTCACCCAGAAGTCGCTAGCCGACATGTGGAAGCTCCTGAAAAAGCTGGAGACGAAGCAGAATCCTTTTTACGGCGAGGTCGAAGCTCTGCGCAAAGTGTACTGGGTGAAGCCGGAACTGGTTGCCGAAATCGAGTTCGCCGAATGGACCCATGGCGCCTCCGGTTCCAGCGCCCCAAAGTTGCGGGCCCCCGTCTTTCTAGGCCTGCGCGATGACAAAGATCCGAAAGAGTGCGTACTAGAAGAACTGGAAAGAAGCTTCCGCGAAGGCTGAGTTGCAAGGGTGGGAATTCAGGTCCCGAGGCAACGGTGTTCGGTGCCCGGTACTACGGCAGCACTGTCGGCAGGTTTATGACGCCGGATTGGGCGGAAGATCCCGACGCGGTGCCTTATGCGGACCTTGAAGATCCCCAAACGCTTAACCTCTATAGCTACGTCCGTAATCGTCCGGAAACGAAGGTGGACCGGCACTTCACCACTGCCACTGCCTGCCCGTGCGGATGTGGTGCTTCTTCGTGTATTAGGGATCAGGACGTTGACCGTGCCTGGAAAAACTTTGTTGCCATCATAGGCAGTGTGGGAGTTATCCACCAAGTTTACTCTGCCCACTAAATCCACGGCTCAACCGGCCGCGCCCGCAGCGCAGTCAACCCGTGCCGATCCTAACAAGAAAGATGACGACAAGAACAAGAAGAGCAGCAAGGACCCAACTGGCAAGAAGCCACGACCCGTTCAATCCGGTAATTCAAGAACAATGTCACAGCGAGCGGCGGATGCGTTGAATAAGGCGTTCAACAAGAGCCTCAGCAAGAATGAATGGGGCGATGCATTGGAGTCGCTGAAGGACTTCAACGGCATACCCAACGATGTCCACGGACAAATCATGGACAACGGAGACTTTATGGTCAGAGGTAATACAATTGACAATATTGGGAATTACGTCCACTAATGACAGCACATGAGATCACCGACATGCAGTCAAGGTTGACGCCGACGAATGACAACTACGAGACCTGCGACAAGACTCATGTGGTTTTGCGGGTCTATTCTGGGCGTCTGCACCCGTCGCGGGTCACAGAGCTGCTTGGCATAAGCCCGACCAAGCATGTAGCGGCCGGTGAACCTGGTCGCGTCAACAGCCTAGGCAGGGCTCCTGTCGGCAAGCTCAATGGATGGTTTCTATCGTCCGAGGGGAACGTGGAATCAAAAGACACGCGACGCCACCTGGACTGGTTAATCGCAAAGCTCCAGCATAGTAGAGACGCGATACACCGGCTTCAGGCAAGGCCTGATATCCGGATGTCTGTCAACTGTATATGGTGGTCACGCCACGGAGATGGCGGTCCAACGCTCTGGCCTGAGCAGATGCGAGCACTTGCCGACCTGAATCTAGAGTGTTCATTCGATTTTGCGGATTACAGCGTTGATAACCGCAAAACCGACGAGACTAGGCACACTGGTGGATCCTAGATTTTGAGCGTGATCGCGGGTGGCTGTGATCTATCAAGACGTTGTACCCGGCGGAATAGCCCGGCTGATGGGCGGAGCGTAACCGAGACTACCATGCGGACGGTGGAAGTTGTAATGCTCAAGCCAGGGCGAGAGATGCTGATCGCGTTCCTCGGAGTTGAGGTAATGGCGAACGTAGGCCCACTCGCGCAGGGCGGTTTGAATGAAGCGTTCCGCCTTGCCGTTGGTGCGCGGAGTGTAAGGGCGGGTGAAGCGGTGCTGGATGCCGAGTTGGAGGCAGGCGGCGCGGAAGTGGCGGGAGCGATAGCAGGAGCCGTTGTCGGTGAGCAGGCGGCGGATGGAGATGCCGTGCTGGGCGTAGAAGGCGACGGCGGCGCGCAGGAAGGCGATGGCGGTTTCGCTTTGCTGATTGGGCAGCATGCGAGAGAAGGCGAGGCGGGAATGATCGTCGATGGCGACGTGCAGAGCCTGCCAGCCGGCGAACTGAGGGCGGCCGCGACGCCGGCCATCGCCACGAATGGAGACCTGCTGATAGCGGGTCATGCCCTTGATGTCGAGATGGAGGAGATCGCCGGGAGCGGGATGCTCGTAGCGCACGACCGGTGGAGCGGGATGCAGATGACGCCAGCGGTTCAACTGAGCGCGCTGCAGGATGCGACTGATGGTGGCGGGGCTGAGATGGGTGGCTTGGGCGATCTGATAGGCGGGGCATAACTGGCGCCGCAGAGCGATGACCTGAGCGATCAGCTCCGACGAGGTTCGGCGCGGGCTATGGAGGGGCCGCGAGGAACGATCCCGCAAGCCGGGCAAACCCAGGGTGCGATAGCGCCGGACCCACTTGGCGGCAGTTTTTCGGCTGACGTTGAACGCGGCTGCAGCCGCGTTCAACGTCAACTTCTCGATCATAATCTTCTTGGCTAAAGTCTCTCGACTACGAAAGGTAAGTCGGGCATTCTGGTGAAGGTCCATTCGGTCGACTCCTTCGAAGCAGATTGGTCAGCACCATCAGCTTCTCCGGTGTTGCTCGAATGGACTATTCACTTCTTGGGAACAACGTCTTGAAAGATCACAGCTGGCCCACCCTTGCGCTTGAAGTGCTAACGGCCAACTGCTAACCGCTGCTACTTAATATCCTTCATCGCCAGCAGCGTCCCATAGTCGTGCCCGCCAGGATCGACCGCCCGGGTCACCACCGCCGCGAACGCCTCCCGGATCTCGGGATACTTCGCCGCAATCGCTTTAATAACGGCCATGTTGCTTTGATACGTCAGATTCGTGTTGGATAGGTCGCTCACCTGATATCTCACAATCAAATCCAGATCGTTGCCAACCGCTTCGGGATACTCATCCGTGACTTTGTAGGTCGTGGTTCCGGCCGTTAGATCCACAGTCTTGCCGTCGCCGGGGACGTCCGTGGGGTGAGCCTTCTGGGACTCATCGTAGAGTTTGTCGGTGATCAGGGTGCTCATAAAAGGCAGCGGCGATGACAGATTGCGCGCCTCGAGAAAATAAAACCATGCGTTGTGCAACTGGCCCTTGGACGCGTACTCGCGAGCCCGAGCCGCAAACCATTCGCTGTCATGTCCCGCAAGTTGCAGCGCCTTGATGTAAAGGCCGCCCAGCTTCCACTCGCTTCCGACCTGCTGAAGAATGAGTGAAACCGCGGTTGGAGTCTTGCCCGATGCGTCCAGAATCACCACGCCGTATTTGGCGGGAGGCAGGTTGTTCAGATAAAAAACCGCGCTATTGGAGGTCTGTCCATTCTTGCCAAAGACGCCACAGAAAAATTCTGCATGGGCAATCGGCGTACTGCCGGAGGCGTCAAGCAGGAACGGCGGCCGTGCCGTGCCATGGCTGCCCGCTAGCGCCGCCTGATGATCCTTCACCGTGCCCTCAATGCTTGAGAAATCGCTCGCCAGGCTCGCAATGGCATTTTGCCGCAACCCCGCCGCATCCCCTCTGGCAATCATGTCGAATAAGCGCTGGCCGGTGGTGGTCAGTCCGGAGCGTGTGACTTCGTCCATATCGCCGGCGCTCTGGCAGGTTTCGGCTGAGGCGCTGGTTGCCGTGTACAGGGCGGCTGCCAGAAGCAGTCCCGTAACCAGCCTCCGAGCCCCGGGCTTGGCGTGGCGCGAAATAGAAGTCATGGAATCTGTGCCTTTGCTGTCAATGGGTTAACGCCCGTCGGCGACCGCTTCGGGCTCGCTTTGCATAGCCTTGGTTTGATTGTACGCGAAGCCAAAACGTTTACTCACCAAAGCGAGAATCGGGCTCCCTTTTCGTGCCATGGCAGGATACCGCGCAAGAAAGTAGTCTCAATACGTTCTATTTGTGGGGGTATCCGGCTGCCAGTTCTTGCCGCGTGGACGCCGCAGCGGTGCTAGAATTTTTATACCGGCTGCCTGCGCCGCCGCGGATCAGAAGTTCCCCAACCAGCAGATGTAAGGTGTGGCTAGGAGTCAGGATTCTAGGAGTCAACGATGAGCACAGGCATGAGATTCATGTCGTTGGTGATAGCCGGCCTCCTGTGTGTCTCCTCCATGGCGGCGGAAACTTCGCAGCCCCAAACTTCGCAGCCCCAAACTTCGCCCACCCAGACTCCCCATACCCAGGCTTCCCATTCTCAGCGCAAAGCTAAGAAGCCCGTACTGCCGCCACCGCTTCCTTCCGGGCCTCAGGGTCCGGTGCCACAGATTCCGCTGGATTCGATTCCGGCCGTCGCTCCGCAGGTGATTTACCAGAGCGGGCAGTTGACCATTCTCGCCCCGAACTCAACCCTGGGCGACATCCTGCGTGCTGTAAAAAAGCAAACCGCCGCCGATATCGAGATCCCCGCGAATGCCAATGAACGCGTGGTAACCAGTCTCGGCCCCGGGTCGGCTCGCGAGGTCGTGGCGGAATTATTGAACGGATCCCGATTCAACTATGTGCTGCTCGGCTCGCCCTCTGATGCCACTCGCTTGACCCGTGTAGTCCTCGTGGCCAAGACCACTCCGGACGTCCCGGGCGCGCCACCCCAGCCGCAGGACCAGCCACCCGTGATCGGCCAAGCCGGGAACCTGACGCCTCAGCCGCCAGCGATGGCCAATCCGCCCGACATGCAGGATGCGGATGCGACCGATGACAGCGCTACCGACGACAATGCCGATCAGAACGCCGCCGAAGCCGAACAGCAGCCGGTGCCTCCGGACCAACAGCCCGGGGTCAAGACTCCACAACAGATGCTCCAGGAAATGCAGCAGCGGCAATTGCAGATGCAGCAACAACTGGGTCCAGGTCAACCGCCGGTTCCGGGCGCAGCTATACCGCAACAACCGCCGCGTCCACCGCAGCAGGAGCCGTAGCCCGGCCGCCTTTCACTGGAAAAAGTTTGTTTGGAAGCAAAGCGCGCCGCGGATTTCGTGCGTCGCTTAGGGCCGATTCCCGGTGCTGCTCTCCGGGCGGAGGGATACAACGGGAAAGCTGCGGTTCGCGGATCTCTCGGATACCGTTTGCACACTCGCGGTCGTAGCAGCCCCACTCATGACCTGTTCCAGCAGGTTCCAGTCGCGGGCCACTTCACTCTGAGAGAGACGGCTGTCCGCCTTCTGGCGCAACTCCGCCTGCAGTCTGGCCAGCAGCAGTTCCTCCACCAGTTTCGACGGAGCGTCGCTGGCAAGAACGTTGGCGGCAGTTGCGCCCACGCTCACCATCTTTTCGCCCACCCGCATCTGCAATACAGGTCTGCCCTCTTCGTCGATGTCCGCGGCGGCTTTTGACTGCAACTGCCGCCAGGTCTTTTCGCACCCGCGTGCCTGAGGTTGTAGACGCATTCGCCGCCAGCAGGTGCTCTAATTGTTTGCGGTAAGCGCGGCGGTCCTCGCGGCCCATCGGAGTCTCGAGCTCACCGGTGACGTTGAAAACCAGCGCGTCGCGAGCCGGATCGAAGCGGCCGCTGCCGCTGCCAACATAAACCGCTGCCACGCATCCCGCGAAAATCGGACTCACGACTGCGCTCGGAACAATGTATTTCTTCGACTTGAAAAACGACTCGACCACGCCGTGCACCGCAGTGCTCCGGGGCATGCTGCCAGGAACCTGAGGAATCACAATTCTCGAAAGCTCCATTTCAGGATGGTGCTCGCTCAACTTCACCAGCCGCTTCGCCAGTTGCTTGGGAGTGGTCATGCCGACATCGGCGACCAGGCTCCGGCGCAGCGCCTTCGGGTGATAGAAGTTGACCACGTCTTTGGCAAAGTCAGCGCAGTTTTTCGAAACCGTGTGGAAATGCGAACGATTCTCTGACGAGTTCAATTTGCGGATCAGCGCCAAATCCTGCTCTGCCGTAGTCTCAAACTCGAAACCGTAAATCGTGCGATCGTAAGAGGAGCCTACGAGTTCGTACCAGTTGCCCCCGGGAGCTTCTCCGTTCTTCCCGTCGGGGGCTATGGCCTCCAGATATTTTCTGCGATAGCCGTCGCGCAAAAAGGCGACCATCTTCGCGTCGGCAAAAAGCGGCACATCTTCGGAACGCTCTACCGCGTAGAGATACGGGATGAGCGGAATCGCGATCCAGTCGTATCCGCCAACTCCGTTGTAGCGGCTCAGAACGATTCCGGGCTCTCCGGGCGAGCACGGACGAAGCACCACCGGCGATTCGGCGCACACACCGGACAAAAACACGGCAGCGTGGCCGGTTGCGGTAAAAAATCCCAGCTTGCCGTAGGGTTCTTCAAGCAGCAGCGTCGCGGATGCTCCCGCTCGGCACACGAAGGCCAGCGTCAGCACCGCCAACGTCCCCAGTGCGCGTCGAAAAGCCTGTGCCTGGCCTGCCCTCATAGTTACCCCTAAGTAAATGTAACCTGCCTATTAAGAACCCTTTAGCCAAAGATTAGTTGCCGTTGATTCAAAAATCGAGTTACGGAAGTGCAGCGAATCAGGGTAAGATGAAGGGTGTCTTAGTAGCGAACAATAAGCGAAATATTGGCGTGAGCGGGCCTGCCGAAAACCCGCCGGCGCACCGCTTTTCTCTGCGGTCTCTGCGGCGTTCCTTAGCGCACTCTGCGTGAAAGGCTTTTGCACCGCAAGGCTGCAATCGATTTCGGAGGCTCCGAGAAGTTACAAGTCCGACTTAAGCAGCTGTAACCGGCCCCAGCGCGCGGCCTCGGCTACGGCCCCGTCTTCGTCCGCGGCCAGCTCTTCCAGCAGCGGCAGGAATTTGCGGTCGCGGCTGTTACCCATCGCTATGGCAGCATTACGCCGCAGTCCTGCGAGTTTGGTGCGACGCACAGGTGAGTCCCGGAACGCCCCGCGGAATTCCTCGGCACTCATCTCCGCCAGCCAGTCCAGCGCGGGGTTCACCAACTCCGGACGTGGTGCGAATTCGGACGCAGTGCTGTGCGGGGCCTTGCCGTTCCACGGGCAGACATCCTGACAGATATCGCAGCCGAAGATGTGGCGGCCCATCTGCCCGCGCAGCTCTTCGGAAATCGCGCCCCGCTTTTCGATGGTCAGATACGAAATGCACTTGTTGGAGTCGAGTTGATAAGGCGCGACCAGCGCATCGGTGGGGCAAGCCTCGATGCAGCGCGTGCAGGTGCCGCAGCGGTCGGGTGCGGGCAGATCCGGTTGCAGTTCGAGCGACGTAAGAATTACGCCTAAGAAAAGCCACGAGCCTTTCTTCTGATTAAGAATGCAGGTGTTCTTCCCGATCCAGCCAACCCCGGCGTATTTCGCATAAACGCGCTCGACCACCGGTCCAGTGTCGACATAGCAGCGCGTTACGATCTCGCCGTGCGACTCTCGAACGCCATCATGGATTGCGCTCTCAACCTGCCGCAGCCGGCGCATCACTGCCTGGTGATAATCTTCCCGCCCCCAGGCGTAGCGCGAGATCCAGCCGCGGCTCTGGTCTTCGATCTCGGTGGAATACGGCGCGTCTGTGTTGTAGTTGATGGCGCAGACAACAACGCTCCGGGCCCACGGCGCTGCGTGCGCCAACGACGCCCGCTTCAGCGCGCCCTGCTCGGTGCGCGCCTCCATGTATTTCATCTCGCCCGCATAGCCGGAGGCAATCCACTCGGGGAAGTATTTCAGCTCCGCGGCGTCGGCAGCCGGAGCGATCCCACAAAGATCGAATCCCGCCTCCTGGGAGGCGCGCTTTACCAAAGCAGAAAGGTCGCGGATCTGAACCTCAGCCATTGAACTTCAATTATCACTCACGCGAGTGATGAGCGGATTAAAGCGCTATATCGGAGCTGGGCGATTCCTGCAGCGGCACAAGCGTTTATGCTGCGCGGCATCGCAGCGAGTGGTTGTCCAAGATTCCAGCCCGGAGTTCGTCTCCGGGCCGAACGGTTCTACCAGCAACTGGATCTGCTGCGGCGCTTGCATCAAGAAGCGCGATGCGATTTCGTGGTGGAAAGCCACAAGCATCCTGCCGTGAAGTTATTGCGCCAGATTCCTTTCATCGGTCCGATTCGTGCTGCTTTGCTGGTGGCATTGTTGCAAACGCCACACCGTTTCCGTACCAAGCGACAGCTGTGGGCCTACAGCGGATTCGCAGTTGAAACTCATGACAGCGGCGAGTACCGCTATGTCCGAGGGAAGCTGCTACGCAACCGGGAGCGCATCAGCGTGCGAGGTCTGAATGACAACTATAATCACGATCTCAAGAATCTGTTCAAAAGTACCGCGATCTCGGCCAGCACTCGACCGGGACCGCTGCGCGATTTCTACGTGGCTCTTCTGGCGAAAGGGATGCGGCCCACCATGGCACGTCTCACCCTGGCCAGGAAGATAGCCGCCATTACTTTAACATGTGGAAGAAAGGGGTGGACTTCGACGCAAAAAAATACAAGCAGTTTGAGCATCTCTGGGAATCGGCCTTTCCATCTTCTGGTGATCTCTCTGGTGGGGTCGGTCGGGTTCTGGAGATGCTCGATTAGAGGGCGAGTATCAGTCGATGAGCTGGGCCGCGTGTGCTTCGGCACCGAGTCACCATTTTCACGCTATGCCCCCTCGGATAATCAGAAATAGCGATAGGCCACGAGCCTCGGATAGAACCATGATTACCACGCAGACAGCACTCTCGCTTGCGAAGTCTCTTAGACCCGATTGGCATTGTCACCACCGGCAGAGAAAACCAAACGAAGGAAAACCATCCAGAGCAAAATCCCTGAGCAAAACAAGGGACGCTCGTACAGACAGTGGGCTGGATATCGAGACATAAATCCTCTCGTCCTCCGGTCAAGGCAGAAGTTTTTTCTTGACATCCCTTTTTATAGAACTCATCGACCTGCATCACCCAGTTAGAGACAACCTCCTGACCAGTTCCTATGTCCCCATGAACTTCTGAATACCAGTATCACCCGCAGCCGTGACCTCGATCACTGACGTAAAGCGAGTTACAGCTCTAAATACTGTTGTTGGCCGACAGCCCGCCAATGGCTTCAAATACAGGTGGAATCCATTCGCGGCTCTACTTTGGTCCCCGGAAGTGTCAAGTTGATACTGGAGGGGAAATCATGAAATTCGCATGCAAGGTTCTGTTCCTATGCTTTTCAATCGCGGCCATCCGGGCCCCTGCCCAGATCTCGAATTTTCAACATATCGTGATAATCGTTCAGGAAAATCGTACCCCCGATAATCTTTTCCAGGGGTTGTGCGGCACCAATTTGAGCCGGTGCCCTCATCCCTACAACCTCCAAAATTTTGGGATCAATTCCAAAGGTGAGAAGATCACACTGACCCCGGTCTCCCTGGCCACCGCCTATGATCTGGGTCACGCCTACCCGGATTTCCTTTCTATGTGCGACTTAGATAAGTCGACGAATCAATGCAAGATGGACGGCGCTGACAAGATCCTCTGTGCGCCGCCGCAGAACTGCCCGGTGAATCCCCAGTTTCAGTACGTCCAGAGTTCAGATGTTAGCCCCTACCTTACGATGGCACAGCAGTACGGCTGGGCCAACTTCATGTTCCAGACCAATCAAGGAGCAAGCGCCCTCGCTCATCAATTCCTTTTTGCGGGAACCTCCGCTCCAGACGCAACTGGGGATGCAAATGCCACCTTCGTCGCGATGAACCCCGTGGTCGGCGGGTGCCTTTCGGCGCTAAACGCTATCTACAGGTTGGTTTCTCGCCAGACTGCACCCAACATGTTCAACCTGATCAACAATCCTTTGGGCACGGTTTGCTTCTCGCATCCCACCATGGCCTCGCTGCTCGACCAACATAACCGTACGTGGAAGTACTACACGCCGACTGCGAACTCTATCTGGACAGCACCCAATTGGATCCGCGAGATATGCGTGCCCGATAGCACTTACACGACTTGTACCGGCCCGGAATGGAAGAATAACGTCGACCTCGCATCCAACGATGTATTGAAGGATATTGCTGCCTGCAAGCTCGCCAACGTGAGCTGGGTAATTCCCAACGGACTGAATTCCGACCATGCGAATATGAACAATGGCAGCGGGCCGTCCTGGGTGGCATCCATCGTTAATGCTATTGGCACCAGCACCACCTGCGACAACAACCGAGGCTATTGGCAGAATACCGCTATCTTCATTACGTGGGATGATTGGGGAGGATGGTTTGATCACGAGCCTCCCACCCTTTTGTCTGTGCCACAGCAAGGACAAGGGGACTACCAATACGGGTTCCGCGTCCCATTAGTGGTGATTTCAGCCTACACACCGGTGGGCTACGTAAATAACAATCGCCAAGATTTCGGCAGCATTCTGCGATTTGTCGAACACAATTTCGGCATTCCGGAGGGTGCGCTCAACTTTGCGGATAAGCGCGCTGCGCACGATCTCACCCTGTTCTTTCACTTAACGAGTTTGCCCCGTTCCTTTCAGCTCATCCCAGCGCCCTTGGACGCGCAGTACTTCCTCAATGACAACATTCCCATCATGCCTCCGGACAATGACTGAGGTGAACCCGAGTCGGAGTAGACAGTGGGCACATGGGGCAACTGGTCGCCTATGCGCGCATGACTGGCGTCGTGCGCCCTGGTCAAAGAACTAACGGAAGTCCATCTAGCCTGAGCTTGCTTGGGCTTTGCCGGCGCTCCCGGTCATCAGGCGACCGACGAAGAGAGCAACCGATTCCAGTTTCCGCAGATCGTCAGGAGTGAAGTCTGGCCCCGCCGCGGCTGGGCGGGGAGCTTTGCGGGAGACTTGAATCACTCCGATTACTTTCCCGCTTCCACCAAGAACCGGCGCAGACATGAGCTTTTGAATTATCTGAGCGTCGAGCCCGGTATCCCCTAGTTTGACAAGTTCGAAAATGCTGGAATGTTTTACTTTCGTGAAGCTATTGAAAAGCTCCGCCTGCTTGCTCCGCGCCGTGCGCGCAGCTACCGCTGAACTGGAAAGAGGAATCGCCCCCGCCGTTTTCAACTCAGCAGGGTACAGAAAATTCAGCAGGCTTCCACCCAACTCCAGCAGCGCGACTTCCGTTTGTTTTACGTGGAAGACCTTGGCTACAAAGGCGCAAATCGACTCCGGAGTGCCGTCCAGAGAGTCCAAGCCCGTCAGTTGTTCGATTTCCCACATCCTCCTGAGCATGCCCCAGCGCAGGGCGACCTGCAAGGTGACTATTGTGTCCCCTTTTGTTCGCATTCGGGGTCAATGAGTGGAAGGCCGATGTTTCACCGCCTGGGCCGCTCGGGTCTGCGGTTCTATTCGGGTGATCTTTGGTCGCGTCGATACGTAAACATGCCTAGAAAGCAACCGCCAGCAACTCCCAAAAGCGGCACAGCCAACAAAAAACATGCCACCTCCCAAAAATAACGGGGCGTCCTGACATCAGCCTGCATTCGTACGGCGTATGCCATCAGGGCGACGCCAGGCACACCGATACTTACAGCCGATAACCCATACTTTTCGCGGTCGAAGGTCTTTGGTTTGCCTTTCCACGCGCTATATCCGATTAGAGCAGAAACCAAGGGTGCTCCCACGAAGAGAGCTAACAAAAGCAGCGCATCGACAATCGGTAAGTATCGTGGGTTCATCGCTGTGGAAGCGTAGTTCACGCCAAGTGTGAAATCAAGGGAAACAAGAGCGCGATCCCAGTTCTATTCTGCCTTCTCGCCTCTGATTTTCCTCACTTCCAGTTCCCAAATCGGAAGCCCAATTCAGGAACGCACCCGCTTTTCCTACAGATATTCCTTGTCTCTCTGAATTGTCCGTATAAGCTGTTCGGAAAAATAGGCGGGGCTTCTCTTTGCAATAAACATGAGTCGCTACAGGCCGAGCTTCTTCACTTCTTCGTTGTAATACTTGCGATAGAGAATGTCCCACTCCTGCGAGCCTTCGAGGATGGTCCGCTTCTGGCTTTCGATCTTCTGCCGCGCTGCGGTATCGATCTTGGCTTCCTGGATCAGCAAGTCTTCCAGAATCTTGCGTGTTTCCTGGCGGATGGTGTTGGGATCTTCGATGAACTCCACTGCGTCCATCTCCTTCAGGACGTCGGCCACCGCGCGGGCCAGCACGTTCACTTTGTCCCGGCTCAGTCTCACAGCACCGCCTTGTACTTGCGCACCAGTTCTGTCTTCACCTTGCGAAACATCTCCTGGTAGTTGGCGCCGCTCTTGCGCATCTCTTCGGAGTAGGCTTCCAGAATGACCCGCACTTCATCGTTGATGCGGTCTTCGAGCGAGAGTTCATCGACCAGCGCGGCATTCACCCGCTCCGTCACCGCGGGGACGGCGTCGGTCTCGATGAACTTGCCTGCAATCAGTTTCTTGGTGACTTCGCGGGCCAGGTAGCCCACATATTCTCTGGAAAAAAGCATGTGCGGATCGAATGTCCTGCGCCAAACCTGCGCTGAAACCTCAGCTTTGCGTGAACGAAAAGTGTAACACAGCCTCGCGCTGGCACCTTGTTCCCGGACAGCATACAATGCTCCCTTGGCGGGTTTTTCTTATGTCTCCCACCCCAGACGATCTCAGCACCGTCAAAGATGACATGGTCGCCTTCATCGAAGGCCACGGCATGCGCCGCTTTCACGGCTATGTGGATTACGACGAAGTGCAATGCGTTATGTGGGAGGCAGGTTCCAATCCCGATGGCTGGAAGGACTTTGTGGAGCTCGCCAAGACCGCGGGCGCGCCCTTCCTGACCATGCACTCCTGGACGTTGGAGCGCGAAGAACTCGACGAAATGGTGCAGCGTCTCTCCAATTCTGAATTCACCGACGGCGATGATGTGGACGACGCCCGCTGGCTCCGCGCCTACGCCGGCAAAGTCGGCTTCCTGCAGTTGGGCTGGGCCTATCAGGGATCCATGTTTCTCTGCGAGGTCTCGACCGAGTGGTACGACCGCTACCAGCGCCTCCTCGAAGTCTCCGACGAATTCGGCGGCCTCGCCATCGACGACTCCGACCAGGACGACGAAACCTAAAAAGCACGTGTGGGGCGGGCGCCCCCGCCCGCCCAAGTGACGAAACCACGAAAAGTTCATTCAAGAAAATGAAGGCGTCATAAGTGACTGCGTCATCCTGAGCGCAGCCGTTTTTCAGGCGGAGCGAAGGATCTCGCGCCCACCCACGGCCGCACCGGCCAAAGCCCGACCTCGGCAGGCATTCCCTGTCTGGTAGTACACTGCTTCAATCCCATGCAGTGGAGTCAAAAGCCTCCCGAGAAATCTGCTGTTCAGTTCTTGTCTGTCGAGCTGCGAACAGACCCCACACTTCGTGGCAGAGTCGACGCGATCACTGCGCCGATCTTAGCCGACATGCTTCTCCGCCGCGGCATCACCGACCCCGACTCCGCACTCCGCTTTCTAACTCCCTCCCTCCCTCATCTCCATGCTCCTGACCAAATGACCGGCCTGCGCGCCGCCGTCGACCGCCTCGACGCCGCCATCGAGCGCAAAGAGCCGATGCTGATCTACGGCGACTACAACGTCGACGGCACCATGGCCGTCATCATTCTCAAGACTGCGATCGAACTCTGCGGCGGCACTGCCGACTTCCACGTCCCGCACCGCATTCGCGAAGGTTACGATCTGCGCGGCGACGTGATCGAAGCCGCCGCCGCCGCCGGCATTCGCCTGATCATCAGCGTAGACATGGGCATCCGCGCCTTCGCTCCCGCCGAGACCGCGCAGCGCTGCGGCGTCGATCTCATCGTCACCGATCATCACCTGCCCGGTCCCGACGGTGTTCCGAAGGCGCTGGCCGTGATCAATCCCAATCAGGCAGGCTGCGAGTATCCCTGCAAACAGCTTTGCGGTGCGGGCGTGGCCTTCAAGTTGGCACAGGGATTAATGCAGCGCCGTCTCGACGCCAAAGATCAGTCGCGGTTGCTACTGTCATTCATGAAAGTCGTCGCGATTGCGACCATCGCCGACGCCGTCCCGCTAACCGGAGAAAATCGCGTCTTCGCCAGCCTCGGGCTCGACGCGCTGCGCAAAGCCGTGAACCCCGGCCTGAAGGCTCTGCTCGAAGTCGCGCAGATTTCCGCCAAACGCCCGCCGACTTCCACCGAAGTAGCGTTCCGCATCGCTCCGCGCATCAATGCGGCCGGCCGCATGGACGTGGCCCGCGACGTGATTGAACTGTTCAGCGCGAAAGACGCAGCCCGCGCCCGCGAACTCGCCGCCAAACTCGATCAGCTCAACTCCGAGCGGCAGGAGGAAGAGCGCAGGATCATGCGAGCCGTAGAGGAGCGTTTCACCGGCGATCCCAGGCTGTGCGACGCCTATTGCATCGTGGTCGACGGCGAAGGCTGGCATCGCGGCGTCATTGGCATCACGGCGACGCGCGTGGTCGAGCGCTACAACCGCCCCGCGGTCGTGATCTCGCGCGAAGGCGACGAAGCCTTCGGCTCCGGACGCTCCATTCGCTCCTTTCACTTGCTGGAGGCGATCGAGTCCTGCGGCGACCTCTTTTCCCGCTTCGGCGGACACGCCCACGCCTGCGGCTTCGCCATGCCCGCCGCCAATGTCGAGCAGCTTCGCTCTAAGCTCGATGCATTCGCTCGCTCGCGTCTAACGCCGGCAGATTTCGATCCCATCCTCGATCTCGACGCCGAGCTTAACCTCGAAGAAGTAACTCCCGCGTTATTCCAGGCGCTGCATCTTCTCGAACCCTACGGTGTCGGCAATCCCGAGCCAATCTTCGCCGCGCGCGGCGTGCAGCTCACCGCCCCGCCGAAAATCTTGAAGGACAAACACATCAAGTTGAAGCTGAAAACAGCAGAGGACACCGGAAGTCGGCAGCCATCTTTCGAACCGTGCCAGACAGAAGATCCTGCAAATCTCGTCCGTAGCGCCGCAGTCCCAGCGGCTGTCCGGCGGGCGTCCTCGCTCGCCGCGCCAGGCGACGAACTCTCGGAAGTTGCGATCCTCACGACTCCATGCTGTCATCCCGACAGCGCAGCGATCCGCCGTAGCCAGAAGGTCGACGCCATGGGTCGTCAACTGAAACCTGAGAACCGAGAACTGAGAACTGGTTCCTGGCGTCACTCCATCGTCTTCGATGCTCTGGGGTGGCACATGGCCGAGCGCCTGCAGCAGTCGCCGTTACTGGCTGGCGACACCATCGACATCGCATTCACCATCGGCCACAACGACCACCCCGACTACGGCGGCCTGGAGTTGACTCTGCGGGATCTTAAATCAGCCAGCCTGAGGAGCCAGGAACCGGCCATCCCGGAAGCAAAAGAGCCGCTGACCGCCGGCTAGAGTTTCTCGAAGAAGTGCGCAGTTTTCTTGCCCGCTTCTTCCGTGTAGTAGACGGTAACCTTGGTGGTTTTCTCCGTTCCCTTTCCAATGTCCTTGCCCGCGTCGGCCGCGGCGTGACCAGACAACTTAAATGTCTCCTCCGTGCCGTCCGCGGTTTTGACGGCCACCGTCTTGCCGGCGCGATCAATATCAGTGATGGTTCCGTCCACCGCCTTGATGCCATCTTTGCCGACATTATCCACCTCGACCGCTGTTTTGTCGGCGCCCTCGCCGGTGTAGTGCGCTACTACTTCTGTGCCTTCCTTGAGTCCGTGAAAGGTGTCTTTGGCACCCATGGCTGTTTCGTGAGCACCTGCTTTCACCCCATGAACAGTGGTCTTGCCCACAAACTTGAAGGTTTGCTCGCTGCCGTCCTTTAGCTTGACCACCATCGTCCCGGTGCCGGAATCCAGCTTGCTAATGATTCCATGGACGGCGGTCACCACGTCCTGTGCGGCCCAGCCCAAAGTGCTCAACAGCAGAATCGGGAGAAATACTCGGACAACCTTTTTGCTTTTCATTTTCCAGTCTCCTCGAGATTTGATTGGAATTTCTTTTCGTGAGCCCGAGAGCCGCCCCACTTAATTATTTGTTCTTATTATTTCATACTGCATTCTCGCGCCAATTCGCCGGCGAAGCCATCGATATTGCATTCACCACCGGCCACAACGACCATGCCGAATTTGGGTCCTGGAACTGCCGCTGCGCGACTTCAAAGCCGGCCCCGCCAAAAACTCGCATCGCACCGCGGCCACGAAAAATCAAGCACTTGCATCCCTCCCCCTCCCACGAGGGTAATCAGCAGTTTGGTCCCACCGTAACTAGCGATCTGGTGGCACAAAGTGCCAACATTTTTGGAGAACGTTATCTGTTACCAGATCTCCAAAGGAGGAACAAGGGGGAGCTACGATGCCGAAACAAAGAGGCTTCTCACTCATCGAACTGCTGATCGTGGTGGCCATCATCCTGATCATTGCAGCTATTGCCATTCCAAACCTGCTGCGCGCCCGCATTGCGGCGAACGAGTCGTCTGCCGCGGCGTCTTCGCGCACCATTGCCACGGCTTCCGCGGAGTATTCCACCGCCTATCCCACGGTCGGTTTTCCGGCTCAGCTCAACATCCTGGGCCCGGCCAACGCGGGCTGCACTGCCGGTCCCGCACAGGCGAATGCTTGCATCATCGACTTCGCGCTCGCCTCGGCTGATTCTGCCGGTGCAAAGGTTCCGAAGAGCGGATACCTCTTCCTGTACACCCCGAGCGGCGCTGTGAATGGCGTCAACACGCAGTTCACCACCGATGGATACACCGTGTCACTCAACACCACGGGCGTGAAGGAATTCTGCTCCGTCGAGGATAACGTGGTCCGGTTTATCACTCCTGGCGGCAACAATGCGGCTACTCTGGGCACGCATGTTCTCTGCCTGGCCGCGAATCCGATCGGCAACTAGTCCTGATCTCGGTGCAGTAGCAGTGGACGTAATCTGGGACGCAGGCTGTGCGGCCATTGATTCGTGGGTAGTTGCATGGGTCGCTGGCAAGGATAGGTGGCAGTCTGGCATCAGGAGTCAGACTGCCGCCTCACCACAGATGGTAATGCCCATCGCGGCGAGCCATCTCCACGCTGACTCCGAACAACGCCGCCAGCTTCTTCCCCCGCAGCATCTCCTCCTTGGGCCCGTCCGCGACCACTCGCCCGCGGCTCATCAGCACCACCCGCTGAATCTCGGGAACAATGTCAGCCAGTTCGTGGGTCACCAGGATGATCGCCGTTCCCGAACTGGCCAGAGCGCGCATGGTTTGCCGCAAGCTCTGCTGCGCCGAAATATCGAGCGAGTTGCAGGGTTCATCGAACAGCAACGCGCGAGGCTTGTGCACTAGGGCGCGCGCAATCAGAGTGCGCCGCGATTCTCCCGAAGACATTTCGCAGACCGGACGGTCCGCCAGGTGCGAGATCTTCAACTCGGCAAGCGCCGCGTTGGCCAGCTTGAGTTGCCGAGGATTGACATTGTGATTCGGAAAAATGCCGGTGCTGCTGAAGAACCCTGACAGGACCACATCTCGCCCGCAGGCATCCCCGGTGCACGACAGCATCAAATCATTCGAGACGATGCCCAGGCGCGCGCGCAGCTCGAACACGTCCCACGATTCCTCTCCAAGAATGGACATCGAAGAGTCCGCCCGTACTACGGGATAACACTCCCGCGTAATGGTTTTGATCAGCGTCGACTTGCCGCATCCGTTCGGTCCAATGATGGCGACGTGTTCCTCGGCGCCGATGCGCAAGCTGAAGTCGTCGAGCGCGGCCTTCTGTCCCCGCATCACCCGTATGTTTTTAAAATCCAGAAGAGGTGGCTTTGCCGCAGTCATGCTCCTCAAGTTTAGATGAAACGAAGCTCGCGAGCCGCTCCGGACGAGCTGCCTTGCATTACACTGGACTCTGGATGCCGCTCCAGATCTACCGCCTCCGACGAGTCCTGGCCGTGATTGCCGTGCTGTTTACGGTAGTGATCGCGGGCATGTATTTCTACGCGCGTTCGCGGGCTCGCAATGTGCTGAAGGAACTTCCCAACAAAATTGGCATCGACATCAAGCAGACCGCGACCGGCTTCCAGTTTTCCAAGTCCGATGGCGGACGCACCCTCTTCACCATCCAGGCCAGCAATCTCAAAGAATTTAAGCTCAATGGCCGCGCCGAATTGCATAACGTCAGCATCGTACTGTATGGACGCGACTCCTCCCGCTTCGACCAGATTTATGGCGACGACTTCGCCTACGATCCGAAGACTGGGGACGTAACCGCCACGGGCGACGTGCAGATTGATCTCGAAGCGAATCCCACCGGTCTTGCCAGCCCCGACCAGAGCACACCCAAAGAACTCAAGAATCCAATTCACCTCAAGACTCGCGACCTGGTCTTCAATAAAGATACGGGCAACGCATGGACCAGGGCGCGCGTGGAGTTTCGTACGCCGCAGGCGACAGGATCCGCTGTGGGCGTAACCTACGCGGGTCGCGCCAACACGTTAACGCTGGAGACCCAGGTCCGCGCAGAACTCGCGGGGGCGAATGCCGCGGTAATTGAGGCGACCCGCGGACTGGTCACTCGCGACCCGCGCCAGATTGTTCTCGATCATGCGCGCATGCTGCGCGCCGCGGAAATACTCGAAGCCGACCAGGCCACGATTGTGTTAGGACGTGACAACAATGTCGAGCGCGTGTTGGCCAGGGGCAACGTCAATGCCGATACAAAGCTGGAAGCAAAACAGAATAGCGCGAGCCGCGGGAACAAGCATCGCTCCGAGAATTCACTACCTCCTAACTCGACAGATCAGCAATCAACGCCCGAGATGCGAGCCCGCGCCGACGAAGCCGACCTTGTGCTCACCGGAAAACAGCCTCAACTGCAAACCGCAACTCTCACAGGAAATGTCCAGGTCGAGCGCATTGGATTTCAACCGCTGCAGGGCTATGCCGGACGCGCCATCCTGGAATTCGCAGGGCAGAACCAGCTAAAGAAAGTTCATGCAGAGCAGGGCGTTCGCCTGACCCAGCAGGGTCCGAGTGGCAGCATCCCCAACCCGAACAGCTCAACCGCGCAAAATTTCGAACTCACCGCGCCGGTCGTGGATTTCCTGGTCACGCAAGGGCGCCGTCTCGATCGGGCTGTGACCTCGGGCGCCTCGCAAATTACCATCGCCTCCACTCAGCCGCCTGGCCAGATCAATACCCCGCCTCCACAGAAAACCGTAGTGACCGCGGGCCAATTCGAGGCACGCTTTCAACCGATTTCCGCTGGCTCCAGCCGCTTGGCTTCCATCCATGGCGCTCCCGACACGAAGATTGTGAACACAAGTCCTGATCACTCTGAGCGTATCAGCACCAGCCAGACCGTGGACGCGACCTTCCTCCCGCAAGGCGGGGTGGAATCCATCACACAGCAAGGCAATGTCGCGTATACCGATGGGCAGATTCCCGACAAGCGCGTCGAGGCGTGGGCAGACCAGGCCCGCTACACCCCCGCTGACCAGATGCTCGCTCTCACCGGCAATCCGCGGGTCACTAACGCCGGCATGTCAACCACGGCAACTTCAATCAGAATCAACCGCGCCACCGGCGACGCCATAGCCAACGGGGATGTGAAGAGCACATACAGCCAACTCAAAGAGCAACCTGACGGTGCTCTGCTGGCGTCGTCATCCCCGATTCACGTGACCGCGCGCACCATGACCGCTCACAGCAGTCCGGCCGTAGCGCTCTACTCCGGCAACGCCCGCCTCTGGCAGGACGCAAACATCATTGAGGCTCCATCGATCCAGTTCGATCGCGAGCACAGGTCTCTCACTGCTCAGGGCACGGATTCCGATCCGGTCTCTACAATTCTGCTCCAGCCCGAGAAAGCCCAACCAGAGAAAGCTCAGACAGAAAAAGCCCAGCAGCAGAAAATCCAATCGCTAATTCCGCCGGAGAAATCCTCCCCAGACAGGACTAAGAAAAAATCCGCAACCAAGCCGGAAAAGCCCGCCGTGCCCATGCCAATTGCGATTACGGCACGCCAGCTCACCTACGTGGACGCAGAACGCAAAGCCCACTACGACGGCGGCGTGGTCGCCAAAGGAACCGACTTCACCACCTCAGCCGATGTCGCGGACGTATTTCTCTCTGCCAGAAAGCAATCCTCGACTCCAGCCGTTGCCCAGCCCGGACAACTCGATCGCATCGTGGCCCAGGGCCACATCGTGATCCAGCAGCCCAAGCGCCGGGCGGAGGGTCAAACGCTCGTCTACACCGCCTCCGACGACAAGTTTGTTCTGACCGGCGGACCGCCTAGCATTTTTGATGCCGAACGAGGCAAGATTACCGGCGTTTCGTTGACTTTCTTTAGACGCGATGATAGGGTGCTCGTAGAAGGCGAAGCAAGTACTCCTGTGGTGACACAGACGCGAGTGGCCCAATAAATGCGTACCCTCGCCACCGATGAAATCGGCAAGTCGTACCGGGGCCGTCGCGTTGTAAATGGTGTCAGCCTCACGGTCAACCAGGGCGAAGTTGTTGGGTTACTTGGCCCTAATGGGGCTGGCAAGACGACTACTTTTTACGCCATCGTCGGTTTAGTCCCCCCTGACACTGGCCGCGTGCTGTACGACGGTCAGGACATTACTGACGTTCCCATGTATCTTCGGGCACGCCAGTATGGCATCAGCTATCTCCCTCAAGAAGCTTCGGTCTTCCGCAAGCTCACGGTAGAGGAAAACATCCTCGCGGTGCTGGAAGGGCAACCGATTTCCTGGCACGAGCGCCGCGAGAAGATGGAAAAGTTTATCGATGAACTGGGACTGGAGCACATCCGCCAGAACCGCGGATATGCCCTCTCTGGTGGAGAACGCCGCCGCGTCGAAATTGCGCGCTGCCTCTGCATCAATCCCACCTTCATCTTGCTCGACGAACCGTTTTCTGGGATAGACCCGATTGCGGTGCTGGACCTGCAGAAAATTATCAGCTCTCTGCGAGCCAGCGGCATCGGAGTGCTGGTAACGGATCACAACGTGCGCGAAACGCTTTCGGTCACCGATAGGGCCTACATCATCGACGAAGGTCGAATCTTCCGTCATGGCGTGCCCAGCCAGTTAGCAGCCGATCCGGAAGTGCGAAGGGTGTATTTAGGCGAGAGTTTCTCCCTGGTGTGAAGAGAAACGGGAGTGATGTGAAGAGTAACGAATGAGTTGGTGAGTGAGTTGATGAGTGAGTTGATGTTGAGGACAAAAAGGAATTTTGTCATTCCGAACCGGCGTTTTTTGCCGGTGAGGAATCCGCTTTCCGCCGGCGAGCAGCAGATTCCTCGCCTTCGCTCGGAATGACAACTAAGGGGTAAGAATCGGGTCCATTCATGGTCTTGCTGCAGCACAAACTCAACGTCAAACTGTCCCAGCGCCAGATCCTTACCCCTGGCCTGGTGCAGATGGTCTCCGTCCTTGCGCTCAATAAGCTTGAGCTCAAAGACATGATCAATACCGAGATGGTGGAGAATCCCGTCCTCGAAGAACTCGAAGACTCGGTCCCACTCCTCGATGAGATCGGAAAAAAAGAAGAAGACCGCGAGCGCGCCGCTGCTGCCACCACCGAAGAAAATCCCATCACCGCCGTCGAAAAGAAAGATCCGTTCGAAGAAATAGATTTCGGCTCGTTTTTCCAGGATTATCTCGATCCCGGCTACCGCACCCACGGTGAGATGGAAGAGATCGAGCGTCCGTCGTTCGAGAATTTTCTCTCCAGGCCCAGCAATCTTACCGACCACCTCGCGTGGCAGCTCGGCGCGCTCAGCCTGCGCACCGAAGTGCGCGAGGCCGCCGACCTCATCGTCGGCAACCTCAACGAAGACGGATACCTGATCGCCAGCGACGACGAATTGCTGGGAGTCGCGCCCCCCGCGCCCCCCGAAGCCGATGCGGCCACCGTGAAAAGTATTGTCAGCGAAGCGCAAGCCCTGGGATTAGCGTCAGACGAAGCCACACCCGAAGATGCCGCAGACTTGGCCGGCGTTTCCTCAGCAGACGGGGATTCACACGATCTCTCCAGTTTGGACGCGTCCGGCATCTCCGAATTGGATGACCTCAACGCCGAGGTCCACGCTCCGAGTGACCCGCAATTCGTAAACCCGTACGGCTCTGCGAATGTCGACCCAGGCGCGGCCAATTCCGCCGCCGCAGTTGCTCCCGCCCCCGAAGTCGCCGCGCCCGCTCCGCCTCCGTCATTCCAGCCCCGATTTACGCCCGCTGACTTGCAAGAGGCGCTCGAAGTCGTCCGCCAGCTTGACCCTCCCGGCGTCGGATGCCGCACTCTGCGCGAATGTCTGCTCTGCCAGCTTCGCTACCACCAGCACCAGCTCGCGTTGCACAAGAACGGCAATGGCACCGCCCAGGTCTTGCAGGATGCTTCCGCAGTCGTCGACCAGCATCTGCGCGCCCTGCAGAATAAGCAGCACAAGGAGATCGCCCGCGCCATTGGACGCCCCGTCGAAGCCGTGCTGATTGCGCTCGACTACATCCGCACCCTCGACCCTCGCCCCGGCCTGCGTTACAACAAGGTCCAGCCGCGGCTCATCGAGCCCGACGTTGCCTTCGTCAAACACGGCGACGAATGGCTGGTCATCATGAACGACGAAGACCTGCCCCAGCTTCGCCTCAACCCCGCCTACAAGAAATTGCTGACCCGGGATGGCAATGAAAAGAGCACCCGCGACTACGTGAAAGAGCGCTACAAGAGCGCCATTCAGCTCATCAAAAACATCGAGCAGCGCAAGCAGACCATCACCAAAGTCTGCTACTCCATCGTCGCCCGCCAGCAGGAATTTCTGGAACTAGGCATCGATCAACTCAAACCCATGATGATCAAGGAGGTGGCCGAAGAAATCGGCGTGCATCCTTCCACCGTCAGCCGTGCCGTGGCCAACAAATACGCCCACACACCGCAAGGCGTATTCGAGCTGCGATATTTCTTCAGCGAGAGCGTGCAGGGCCCCGAGGGCGGCAACACAAGTTTGCTCATCCTCAAGCGCCGCGTCAAAAAGCTCATCGACGAAGAAGATCCCAGCCGTCCCTTCACCGACGAGCAGATCACCCGCATCCTGCAATCGCAGGGCATCCAGGTCACTCGCCGCACGGTAGCCAAATACCGGGAAGACATGCGCATCCCCAGCACGCACCAGCGCCGGGTCAAAAAATAAAAAGGAATTGTCATCCTGAGGAGGGCGCTCTTTGCCCGACGAAGGATCTGGGCGATCCGCGCGAAGCATTGCGCTTTTTGCGACGCAACAATCGCGCGTTTGGATCGCATCCTTATTACGCCGTCCCAATTGATCTGATCAAAATTCACGGAGGGGGCGCTCATGAACGTGGAATACACCGGAAGACACTACGACGTAACTCCCGCCATTCGCAAAGAAGTTGAAACCGGCCTCACCAAAATCCGCAAAATTCTAGGCGACCGCTTCGAGACCAAGGTCATCCTAACTGTAGAAAAACATCGCCATAAAGCCGAAATCACCATCAGCCCGCGCAACGGTCCGCTAGTCGGCCTCGCCCAAGCCAAGGAGATGTCCATCGCCGTCAACCAGGCTCTGGGCCACCTGGAAAAGCAGGCCGTCAAATACAAGACCCGCTGGCAATCCAAGAAGCGCTCCGCCCGCAAGAGCGAGGAAGTTAAGAAATGGAATGGCCAATCCACAGGCGCCGACGAGACTGAGGTTCAAACCAAGGTAGGCGCGTCGGAAACCACCGCCGTCCCCGTCTTGGTTCATCGCTACCCCGCAGTCGCGAAAACCACCGAGGTCCACCTCGTTCGCTCCGAAGACGCTGTAGCCATGCGCCCCATGACCCTCGAAGAAGCCATCAAAGAAGCCCACTTCCGCGACCGCGACGTCTTCGTCTTCCGCGATCCCAAAGGCAAAGTAATGATCCTCCACCGCACCAGAGACGGCAAAATGGAACTCATCGAAGCCCCATAAAAACCGCCGTCAGCCCTCAGCCGTCAGCAATCAGCTAAATCAGATCGGGTGCCCATTTCTCGCGTTTGTTGCGAGAAAGCCTGCCCCGAGCGGAGCCGAAGGGTGGAGATTTGCTTGTGTGGGGACGGGTCTCTGCGTCCTGCCTGAGTGAAGTCGAAGGGTCGCCGAACGAAGCTCAGCTGCGCTATGCAGCCTCCGTCGACACAAGTTCGGAAGCGCGAACCCGCCGCAGCAACGCCACCGCCGAACCAGCGTAAATAACCGCCGCCACAACGATCAGCGACTTCAGCCCGAACCACAACGACAGCGATTCCAGCAGCCCTCCCGCCAGCGACCCAAAAAGATTCGATCCCAGCGCGCTCCCCTGGAAATGTGCTCTCGCGAAGCTGGAAACGAAAACAATGCCGGCAAAGAACACCGGCAGGCAGAGCACAATCGTGGCAACAATTGCCCGGACTGCGACCGATTCGAAGAACAACTTCTCCAGTGGCACGACGAACGACACCAGCAAAGAAACAAAAAGACCCGCGTACGCCCACTGCACAGGAATCCTCGGAAATCGCTGATAGATCAGGTTGGCGGCGACGATAAGACAGAGCAGACCGGAAACCACAATCGAGTTCACCACCCAGGTAGTCCCGAACAGCAGCGCCATGCGGCTGACAATCTGCGCCTCAAGCAGCATGAACCCCGCACCCAGCAGCAGAAAATGAAAATCCACGCGACCCTCGGCGCGGCTGGTCTGCCGCAGAAACCATCCGAACGTCAGCAGCACGGCAATCGATACCAGAATGACCGTGATCGGCAGCCCCGGCTCGCGCTGATAGAAGTAAGGCCAATCGTCCGTGGTTAAACGTGCCGCTTCCATCGCGGCACCTGAATGGTCCCGTACAAAAGCCGCCAGCGCAGAGTTCGACATGGCCTGCTCAATGCGTTGCCGCGAACCTGTGACGAAGAAGTGGCCGCCGGTATCGTAACGTCCGGTTTCCGTTTCGAACCGCAGCGGCTCTTCTCCAAACGTGTCTTTCAGCAATGCATAGAGCCGCCCCGCAATCCAGGGATTGTCCACTTGAAACTTCACCACAAACAATCCATCAGGATTCAGCAAGAGGCGTGCCCGTTCCAGCGCCTCGTGCGTATAAACGAAGTTGTCGATGCGAATGTTTGAAAAATGCGATGCGGTCGTATGCGAGTCAAGCAGCGAGAAAACGATCAGGTCGAAATGATCCTTGCTGTTCTCGATGTAGCTGCGCGCATCATCGAGGACCACCTGCGTTCGCGGCGACTCATATGGGTGCTCGAAATGCAGTTCGCGGCCGAGCTTGAGAATCAGCGGATCGATCTCCACCGCAACTACGCGCCCCGCGCCGTTGCGCAGCGCCGCCGCCACGTCGTTGCCCATGCCCGAACCCAGCACCAGCACCGAAGGTGGCGCGGGATAAAACTGATAAGGCAGGTTGTATGCCCTCCACACCGCTGGCCGCTCGCGGAACTCTTCCGGATGTGCCTGAATAAACTTCGGCGAAAGATCGACGATCTGCTGGTACCACGAGTCGTTCGTGTTTAGCGTATAGCTTAGCAACTGACCGTTTTCATAGTTCGGCCGTAAATCCAGCTTCTGATAAGGCGACCAGTAGGTCGTGGTATGCCGGTGGTCCCGCACGCTGAGCAGCAGCACACAAGCCAGGAAACTCGCCCCCAGCACCCAGCCCGCTCGCGGCTTCCGCCAGAATACAAGCACCGACAGCGCTCCCGCCACCAGCATCCACACAGCGGGCGGCTGGTAAAGGAAGCAAAGCAGCGTGTAGCCCGCAATGCCAGCCAGGCTCGCCAGCACGTTGACGCTGTAAGCCGTCACTCCGTTCGGAGCCTTCTCCAGATACCAGCCCACCAGTTGCCCCGCCGGGACAAACGCCATGGCGATCACTGCAAACAGCGGAACCATGACCGCCAGCGCCAGAAGCGTTCCCAACCAGCTGGTGGGCAGCGACGGCACGCCCCAGATCCGCACTTCCGTTCCTCCGCCCAGCATCTGCGGCAGCGCCGTTATGATCTGCCGCAACGGCGATAGCGGCGTCTTCAAAATGATGCTAGCCACCATCAGCGGCGCGATCATCGCCATAAGCTGCACCCGCCGCCGGCACAAGTAGCACCCCAACCCGAATCCCAGGAAACACGCCACAAGTACGAGATTCTTGAAATAAGCAAAGACGCGGATCTCCGACGACATCCAGCGGATCATCATCATCTCCAGAAAAAGCGAGAGCATGCTGATGAGTGCCAGCCACGAATAGCGAAACCCGCCGAGCTCTTCGGGATCAACTTCCAGCCCCCGCAGCCAACCCGCACGCCGAGCTTCGCGATCCTGATAAAGCCCGAACAACCAATAAACCAGCCAGAATAAGAGGCTGGAGACAGCAAACAACAGAATCAGCAACAGGGGAGAGCGGAGAAGTTTGTCCATAATTTTTCATTCAGAGGCAGCACTTTTGTAGGATAACCTATCTCGAATATATGTTAAGCATGCTGCGGGTTGACGAATGTATGGGAGGTGATACTTTGTTCCTGCGTGCTTAAGAGGCTGGGATGTAAGAACGCGAACTGTGGCGGACCGAACGCTTGGCCTCACCACAGCTCGCATCGTGATTACCACAACGGCGAGGTCCTAGTACCGAAAACTCACCAATCCTGTTGGCGGCGCTTCGCCGCAAACCCCTGCCGGGAGCTGGGGCTCAAGATTTTGCAAACACTTTTTGCAAACCCCGCGCCCAGCAAGCCTTTCAGAGGTATGGGGGGAGGGGGAGGGGTAACCAACCCCTAACCTCCATCCCAATTTGGAAGGCGCGAAAAGACTTTATTTCACACAGAAATCCACAGGAGAAGGTTTCAAAGTTTCATAGTTTCAAGGTCCCAACCCAAGCGCATGATTGTCTCCGAGCGTTCCTTGAAACCTCGAAACCTTGAAACCTCGAAACCTTGCAACCTTGAAACCTGCCGCGCAACCCAGAGCACGACACTCGCAGAAGTCATTGCAGGGTGTTGTGGTGATCGCTAGTGGAAGTCGTGCGACACAGTTTCTGCGCTGGTGACGAATAGCGGACGTACACGCTCGGCCTTCACGGAAATCACATTGTCCTGATTCTGCAGGATGCCTTCGATGGCGAGGAAGCGCTCGCTGGTCAGCAGCAGGCGATTGCTGTGAAACAGGTCTGGAGTGACGATGGCATTGGCTACTCCTGTTTCATCTTCCAGGCTGAGAAATACGAATCCTTTTGCGGTGCCCGGACGCTGGCGCGTGATGACGCAGCCTCCAATGCGAAGACGCTTGCCGTTGGGAATGTCGCGGAGTTCGCTGGCGCGGCGAATTCCCATGGCGTTGAGCCAGGCACGCCGGTAGGCCATGGGATGCAGGCCCACGGTCATCCCGGTGCCGTGGAAGTCGGCGACCAGACGCTCTTCATGATTCATGGGCTGGAGAGGCGAAGGCGAATCGGGTTCGGATTCTTTTTCGAGCAGCGGGCCGGATGCGCGCACGGCGCGTTCGACCTGCCAGAGAGCGTCGCGGCGGTGGAGGTTCTTTTCACCACGGAGGCACAGAGGCACAGAGGGAACCATTGATGTTTTTTGATTTTTTATGGTCGATTTGATTTTCTCTGTGTCTCTGTGCCTCTGTGGTGAATTTCCTATTGCATTCAGCGCGCCGACTTCAGCCAGCGTGGTGAGTTCGTCTTTGCGTAGTTCGGGAACGCGGCGGGTGAGATCGTGGATGGAAGTGAACGGAGCGCGTTGACGTTCGCGCACGAGAGCGTGTGCTGCTTCCTCACGCAGGCCACGGACATAACGCAGGCCCAGACGGAGAGCGATTGTGCCGGCGGAGTTAGTGTCGTCCCTACGGGACTCGTTCTCATCTTCCGATGCTTTCCCAGGGCTTACGCCCTGGGCTAACGAATTTCGTCCCTTGCGGGACTCGTCGAGTTGCGAGTACCGAGTTGCGAGTATCGAGCAAGACCGAGATTCCTCCGTCCCTCGCGTTCGCTCGGGGGTCGGAATGACAAACTTTTCTATTGCTCGGGATGACTCGAAGGTTGGAGCGTCAAAGGTTCTTCTCGGTACTCGGTACTCGGTACTCGCAACTGGTTCCAGCGTGCAGAGCCAGTCTGAGCGGGTTACATCCGCGGGGAGCATTTTCAGGCCGTGGCGCTGGGCGTCTTTCACGATGGTTGCTGGAGAATAAAATCCCATGGGCTGGTTGTTGAGCAGGGCTGCTGTGAACGCGGCGAGGTAGTGGCACTTCAGAAAGGCGCTGGCGTAGGCGATCAGGGCGAAGCTGGCAGCGTGGGATTCGGGGAATCCGTAAAGCGCGAATGAGGTGATGGCGAGAATAATTTCTTCCTGCGCCTGGGGAGAAATTCCGTTGCGCGTCATGCCGGCGCGCAGCTTGGCTTCGATCTGCTTCATGCGCGACTCGGAACGTTTGAAGCCCATGGCGCGGCGTAATTCTTCGGCTTCGCCGCCGCTGAAATTGGCGACGACCATGGCCATGCGCAGCAACTGCTCCTGAAAAAGCGGTACGCCCAGCGTGCGTTTGAGCACGGGTTCGAGCGAAGGATGCGCATACGTGACATCTTCGCGTCCCTGGCGGCGTTGCAAAAACGGATTCACCATCTGGCCGACAATCGGGCCGGGGCGAATGATCGCGACTTGAACGACGATGTCGTAGAAGCGCTGGGGACGCAGTCGCGGCAGGCACGACATTTGCGCGCGGCTTTCCACCTGAAAGAGACCAATGGTGTCGGCCTGCTGGAGGGCGGAGTAAACCTGGGAATCGTCTTGGGGAAGATGCGCGAGGTTGACTTCTTCTTTATAGTGAGCGCGAATAAGCTCGATGGAATCTTTGAGCACGGCCATCATGCCCAGGCCGAGCAGGTCGACTTTGACGATGCCCATGTCGGCGCAATCTTCCTTGTCCCATTGCACGACGACGCGGCCGGGCATGGAGGCGGGCTCGAGGGGGACGACGGAGTCGAGTTGTCCCTGACAGATGACCATGCCACCGGAGTGCTGGCCGAGATGGCGCGGCATGTCCTGCACGGCTAGACACAGCTCGTAGTATTTGCGCAGGCGCGGGTGGTTGAGGTCGAGGCCGGCATCGCGGAAGCGGCGGTCCAGTGCATCGTTTTCGTCGCGGAACTCCCAGGTGGCGACAGCGGCGGAAATTTTGCTGAGGGTGTCGGGATCGAATCCCAGGGCCTTGCCCATTTCGCGCGCGGCCATGCGGTTGCGGTAGGTGATGACGTTGGCGGTCATGGCGGCGCCGCGCTCGCCGTAACGCTTGTAGACGTACTGGATAACTTTTTCGCGCTCGTCGCCGCTGGGCAGGTCGAGATCAATGTCGGGCCACTCGCCACGTTCTTCGGAAAGAAAACGCTCGAAGAGCAGCTCCATGCCGACGGCATCGACTGCCGTGATGCCGAGCGAGTAGCAGACGGCGCTGTTGGCGGCGGATCCACGCCCTTGCACCAGAATGTTTCGCTCGCGGCAGTGGCGGACCAGGTCCCAGACGATGAGGAAGTAGCCGGCGAGTTTGAGTTTTTCGATGAGCGCTAATTCTTTTTCGATCTGGCGGCGGGCGCGGGTTTGCAGGTCTTGCGTTGCTCGGCCGTAGCGGTCGCGGAATCCTTCCCAGGCGCGCTCGCGCAGGAATGAGTTCATGGTTTCGCCTTCGGGGACGGGATAGCGGGGAAACTCGTAGCCGAGATCGTTGAGCGTGAATTCGAGGCGGGAGGAGAGTTCGAGCGTGTTGGCTAGGGCTTCGGGGAGATCGGAGAAGAGTTGGTGCATCTCCTGCGGAGATTTCAGGAAGCGTTCGGAGTTGCGCGCGAGCAGGCGTCCGGCAGTGGATAGCGTGCGGTGGTGGCGGATGGCGGTGAAGGCGTCGCAGAGTTCGCGATCTTTGGCGGTGGCGTAGCAGACGCCGTTGGTGGCGAGCAGTGGAAGGTTCAGCGAGCGGGCGATGGCGATCGCGGCGCGGTTGCGGGCTTCTTCTTCGCGGTGGAAATGGCGTTGTAATTCGACGTAGACATTATTGTGGCCGAAAATTCCGATGAGTTGATCGATGTGGCGGCGAGCTGCTTCGAGGCCTCCTTGTTGCAGGGCTGTGGCGAGTGGGCCTTCGGCGCCGCCGGTCAGGCAGATCAGGCCTTGGGCGTGCGCTTCGAGTTCATCTTTCTGAACTGCGCCCCCGCCTTTTTTCGCGCGCAACTTCATTTTGGTGATCAGGCGACAGAGGTTCTGATAGCCGGCGCGGGAGGAGACGAGGAGGGGAAGACGGAATTCACCACAGAGGCACCCTTCGACTCCGCTCAGGGCAGGTTGAGGCGCGGAGGAATCCAATTTTTGATTGTTGATTTTTGATTGTTGATTGTTTTTCTCTGTGTCGGAGCCTGCCCTGAGCGAAGCCGAAGGGTGTCTCTGTGGTGAAAAAAGATTGGTGGTGACTTCTGCGCCGATGTGGGCTTTGATCTTTGCTTTTTTAGCGGCCAGGTGAAAGCGGGGCGCGCCATAGACGCCGTCGGTATCGAGCAGGGCCATGGCGGGAATGCTGAACTGGGCACAGACTGCGGCGAATTCCTCGGGCAGGGATGCGCTTTCGAGGAAGCTGAAAGCGGAGCGGGCGTGAAGTTCGATATACATCAGTTGCCAGTGGCCAGTTGCCAGTACCCAGTAAAAGCTCGGCCACGGATCGACACGGATTGGTACGGATCACAAAACAACTTTCACCACAGAGGCACAGAGACACAGAGAAATTCCTATTTTTGATTTTCTCTGTGCCTCCGTGGTGAAAGAGAGTTTGTCAGTCATATGTGCCTTCTACAAACCAATTTCCGCCAAGCAGATCGTGTACGAGGCGGTAGAGAGCGATGCTGGTTTCGTTTTGCAAAGCTATGTCCCACTCGTCGCGTGACCAGGCTTCGCGCTCCCACCAATCGCCGGAAGAGCGCCAGGGGCCGGCCTTCCAAAGCACGTTGCCCTGGACTTCTTTTTTTCTGGCACACACTACGCGCACGGGTTCGCCATTCTCCAGAGTTACCGTGGCGCGCAGCGGTGGACGGAAGCGGCGCAGGGCGGTGACTGCGGATTTGCCTTCTTTTTGGTCAGGAATTTCTTCGGGCGTGCGGGCGTGTCGAGATTCGGAGATGAAGCGCCGCATACGAAAACCTTCGGGATCGTGGGTGTCGAGTAATTCCATAGCTCCGACTTTGTTTTCTCCCACCATGCCGGCGATGCGCGCCAGCGTCAGCTCCAATTTTTCGGGCTCGGGCGTGGGGGGGAGAAACAAGCCGCCTTGGGCCGAACGCGGGCGGGCTGGTTCAGCCGCGAGATGAATTTTAACGATAGGAGCGCCGGGCGGATGCGCATTCAAATCGAGTTGCAGAAGCTTAAGAAAAAGTTTGGCGTCGAGCATGGGCAGGGGCAGATTCAGGGTGCGAACGAATTTAGTTTGCCGGCTGGAAGACAGCGGAGCTTCGCTCCGCCGGACAGCCCCTTCGACTTCGCTCAGGGCAGGCTTGGGGGGCTGTCCCCACATATTATTTCCCTCACTCTCGATTCCATCGCTCTCGCTGGGGATGCCGGGATTTTCAAATTCCTGATCGATGCCGGTGAGATTGTCGAGGTTGAGCGTGAGGCGCAATTCCTGCGTGGCGAGGGCGCGCGAGGCCAAACGCACGCAGAGTTGCTCGAGCAGGCGGTTCAGCAGGAAGGCCAGCGGTTCGAGCAGGATGATGGGATGCTCCAACTCTGCGGCTTCTTCGAAAATCAGCGGAGCTTCCACAGGAAGCAGGGTGCGCGAAGATGTGCCCTGCGCGAGTTGTTGCAGATGCAGGCCGGTTTGCCCGAGGCGCTCGCTGAGCGCAACTTCAGGCAGCGCGGCCAAGGCGCGGAGATTGCGGATGCCCCATCGGTCGAGCGTTTCGAGGAGACGGTCAGATTCTTTTTTCTGCTCGCCTTCTTTTTCTGTATTTCCTTTTTCTGTATTCCTCGGGCGGCCGGCAAAAAGAACTTCCACTGGGAGCGATCCCAGGCGCTCTGCTTCTTCGCCTGAGGGAATCACGGTGACGCCAACGCGGGCAAGAGTGCCCGCGCCACACAAGCCGCGGGCGGCGAGCATGGCAGCGTCGGGATTGGATGCTGTGGCGACGTGGGCTTCGAGTCCGAGCGTGCGGGCGCTGAGGTGGAGGGCGCGAGCAATTTCCGGCAGTGGTCCGAAGAGAGATTCTGTGCCAGAGAGATCGAGGAGAGCTGTGTCGCAGGCGGAGTCTTCCACACGCGGAGAAAAAGATTGGGCGCAGTCGAGCAAGGCGGCGTGGGCGGCGGATTCCTGCAGTGCGGAGCGCGGGCGCAAAATCAGTTCGGTGCAGAGTTCGGCTTGGGCCTTGCTCATGCCGGGAGTGATGCCCATGGAGGAGGCTTTCTGGTTGACCGCTAAAACTTTTTCGAGCGGTGGCTTGCCTTCGAAAACAGCTACGGGCTGGGTACGGAGTTCCGGTTCCGCGCGCAGTGCGGCGGCGACGGAAAAATTCGGCACGTAGATGCAGGCAAACATGAAGCAGTACCCAGTACCCAGTTGTCAGTACCCAGTTAGGTTTCATCCCGCCCAGGCGGTTTTGGTTGCGAATGTAACGGAGCGCGCGGGTTTGCGTTCTACGCGGGAACGTATTAATTCCACGTTGATATTCAGTCCGGTCAGCAAATGCGTATGGCCCAGCGGGGCAATTTGCGGTTCGGGCAAGTTTGTGTCAGTTCCCGCGTCAGTGCCGTCCCCACGGGACTCGTTCGTTTTTTCCGCTGCTACCCGGCACTGCCGTGCCGGGCTTTCCCATGACGCCGCTTCGCGGCTGGAGTCTGAATATTTCCATTTCATCGCTCCTTCCCGATTGTTCATCGCTCTTTCCGGACTGTTCATTGTTCCTTCCGGGTTCATTGTTCCTTCCCGACTGTTCATCGCTCCTTCCCGATTCATCGTTCTTTCCGGACTGTTCATCGCTCTTTCCGGACTGTTCATCGCTCTTTCCAGACTGTTCATTGTTCCTTCCCGATTGTTCATCGCTCCTTGGGGATTGTTCTGCGAGCCCAACTGGAGCAGGAGGGAGGAGCAACTTCCGGCGATAGGTTGCTGCTCGAACGCCAGCAGGACTGTGGGCTTGTGCTCGACGGCGCGGCGGAAGCGGAACCATGTGGTCAGCGGGATGCGGCGTGCGGCTTGCGGGGTCACGTCGCAGATGTCGAGGACGATCAGGCCGAAGCCTCCGCTTTCGAGCAGCAAGTCGGTGGCGCGCAGAAGTTGTTCCAGACGGCGTTCGGCGTTGCGTGATGCGGTTTGAGCGAACTTGAAAGCTGCCTGGGAAGAAATCCCCACCCGTTCGACAAGCTCAGGGCATGCTTCTCGCGCAGAAGGCGCGCGAGAAATGGGGCATCCTGTTTCTTTTGGGCGTGATTTTTGCGGGGAACTGTCTCCGCAACGCACCCACAGCAGACGGTCTAGGTTCACGCCTGCGGCGGCGACGGAGTGGGGATCGAGGGCGTCGCTGGCATCGATGACCACGCAGAATTCGCCGCGGGCGGTGGCGGCGGCGAGCGCGGCTAACAATAAGGTGGTGCGTCCGGAAGAGGCGGGGCCGCAGATTTCGGTCAGGCAGCCGCGGGGCAGGCCGCCGGTGAGGGCATCGATGGCGGCGATCCCGCTGGAAGCCATTTCTGGTGCGGGGCGCACGTCCAGGCGCGAGGCGGGGGTGATGCTGGAGAGTCTGGGGTCGGCGGATGCAAGATAACCTGTTGCACAGGCTGGTTGCGGGGGGCGTGCCACAGAGAAGAGGTCGGGGCACACGTCCGGTGCTGGTTCGGCATCAAAAATAAAAGGGCGGCCTTGGGCCGCCGAAGTGGAAAACACTGCGGAAGACATAAATTTCTCGAATGATTTCAGGGAACGCCGAGGTGGGAAGCCCCGGAGGCGTATTCGCTTTTTGTTCGCCTACGAGAATTCTGCTCCTGTGACGTCCTTTTGTCAAGGGGTAGCGGTTGGGCTCAGAAGAGGGGCGGTACGGCAATAAGTACCTCAGCGGCTAAAGCTGTTCTCTCATGGCCCAATTTAATCGCAGCGCTGGAAGCGCTGCCGCCACCCAAAAGCCTGCGCCACCCAAAGGCACTTTTTATACAATGCAGTCCCAGCGGTGTGCTGACAGGCCCTGCTTACCTCGGCTTGTGACATCCGTCTATTGTGAACAGCATTGCGGTCAGACTTTTGGGCAATCCGCGAGCCACAATCCAGGTTTCGAAAGAGAGTCCAGGCTGCGAATGAAATTCAGGTCCGGGTGTCTGCCGCTTGATCCCACCAAAGAAGGAGCTTTCCATGCACAGAATCGGACTGTTTATCTTGCTGTCGAGTTGCTGGCTGGCGGGTATTAGCCACGCACAAACTGTCGCTACGGGCGAGACGGTGATGCTCAATCTGCCGCGCCAGAGCCAGCATGCGCAGGTGACGCAGCGCATCGGCGTCACCGATATCATGATCAACTATCACCGGCCGCTGGCGAACGGCCGTCAGGTCTGGGGGAAGGTAGTGCCCTACGGACAGGTCTGGCGCGCCGGAGCGAACGAAAACACTACCATCACGTTCAGCGATCCGGTCACTATTGAAGGGCAGGCGCTCGACAAGGGCACGTACGGCTTGCACATGATTCCCGGCGAAACTCAGTGGACGGTAATTTTCTCGAAGAATTCCACGTCGTGGGGAAGCTTCACGTACAAGCAGGATGAAGATTCGCTACGAGTGAATGTGAAGCCGCAAACGGCTGAACTGCACGATGCGCTGGCCTACGACTTCGATGATCTCAAGTCCGATTCCGCGGTGATTACCATGCGCTGGGACAAGGTCGCCGTGCCGTTTAAAGTCGGGGTCAACGTGAACGATATCGTCACTGCCAGTATTCACCGGCAATTGCATGGACTGAATCAATATTACTGGGAGGGATGGGACGATGCTGCCGGCTACTTCCTGGCGAACAAGATCGATCTGGAAGAGGCTTTGAAGGATGAAGACCAGTCCATCGAGATCGAAGAGCGCTACGACAACCTGCTCAGCAAGTCGCGCATTCTGGAAACCATGGGGCGTAAGGACGAGGCGGTGGCCTTCCGGAACAAGGCACTGGAGAAGGGCAGCGCGTTGCAGCTTTACTTCTACGGCCGCCAACTACAGGGGAATAAGAAGCAGGAGGAAGCCTTGGTAGTTTTTCGCGCGAACGCGAAGAAATATCCTGACTACTGGACGTCGCATGTGGGCATGGCCCGCGTCTACAGCGCGCAGGGAGATTTTGACAACGCCGTGAAAGAAATGAAGGCGGCATTGCCCGGCGCTCCTGATTCAAATAAAGCTAATTTGGAGGGCTATGTGAAGCGGTTGCAGGCTAAGGACGATATCAACCGGTAATCGAATCAGCGGAGGTTGATAGTTGTTGTGCTTCCAACCTTGTCATCCCGAGCGCAGCGAGGGATCCGGGTTCTTGCCGGCGGCGGCGAAACCAGATTCCTCGCGTTGCTCGGAATGACAACTTAAATGGCGGAATGACAATTTCGAGCATCGGACAAGCAAAACAATGTTTCCCGGCGTGTGCGCGGGCCTACTTTGGCACCTCGAAGCGGTAGCCGATACCGCGAAGAGTTTTCAGATACTGCGGGTGGCGCGGGTCGATCTCGATTTTTTCGCGCAGCCGCCGGATGTAGACATCGATGGAACGCGGCGTGACGAACGGGGTTTCCTTCCAGACCGCATCGAGGAGTTGGTCGCGGGTCAGCACTCGTCCGCGGTGCGCGGCCAGATATTCCAGCAGACGAAACTCACGAACGGTGGTGACGACGTTGCGTCCTTGTGCCTGAACGGTCATCGAAGAAGTGTCGATTTCGAGATCACCCAGGCGCAATACGTCACTGGGCGCGGGGGCCTGCCGCACTCCGCGCAGCACGCTACGCACACGCGCCACCAGTTCGCGCGGGCTGAATGGTTTCGTGATGTAGTCGTCGCCACCCAACTCCAATCCCTTTACGCGGTCGGCCTCCGATGTTTTCGCTGTCAGAAAGATGATCGGAGTGGTTGAGAGAACGGGCGTTTCGCGGATCCGCCGGCACAGGTCAAAGCCGTCCGCGCCCGGCAGCATCACGTCCAGCAGGAAAAGGGCGGGCGTCTCGCGCAGCGCTTCCGAGATCACCGAGTGCGCGCTGACAAAGCTCTGTACTTCAAAGCGCGCGGTCTGCAGGTTGTGAGCGATCAGGCGGGCAATGTCCTGGTCATCCTCGACGACGAATACCAGCGGGCGGACGGAACTGGAGAGGTCTGTGCCCTCGGCGCGCTCGAAGGAATCCGTGGGGAACTGCATTCTTCCGGACTGTATTGCGACAATGTTTCGCGAATGTTTCCCTGGTGTTAAAGGATGATGAATTTGTGAAAGAGTTTTCTACGGCGCAGCCTGCTTTTTTGGCATGTGGCGCAAGCTTCGTCCCTCGATCAGGCTGTAGAGGTCCTCGGCGAGATTGGTGGTGTGATCGCCGGCGCGTTCCAGCGCCTGCGCCATCAGCAGTACCTCGAAGCTGGACGCATCTCCGTGCAAACTGTGTTCTGCCAGATGCTTCTGGAAGAGGGCATGGCAAACGCGATCTACATCTTTGTCCATCTGCAGCACCTTGCGGGCGCATTCCAGGTCAAGCGTGACAAAGCCGGTGTGGATCAAGTCGAGCATTTCACGCAGGATGGTGGACATCTCCACGAGTTGACGCACATCAGAGGCACCTAGCTTGGCATTGCGCGATTGCACGCGCAGCGCCACGCTCATCACCAGATCGCCAATGCGTTCCAAGTCGGTGGTGCTCTTGAGAGTGGAAAGCAACTGGCGGGCGCGGACTTCATTGACTCGGGTGATCGCGGCGGGCAGGCGCTCGTCAATCTGGCGTTCGATCAGGTCGAGTTCCTTCTCGCAATCCTTGATGGCGAGAAAAGCCATGCGCGAGGAGTGAGTCAGCAGGTCGCGAACGTTGAAAGCGGCGTCGCGCGCGATGAGGCAGGCTTTCAATGCGAGGCGCGCCAGATCGTCGGAGGCGGCGGCGTCTTTAGCGTGGAGCGCACGAGTTCTTGTTGCAGGCTTGGTCCCCGTGCCCTTGGCGGAGCGAGCCGCAGGTTGTTCGGCCGGAACGGGCGGCGTCATGGCAGGAGAATTTTCTTCTTTGCGAGGCATACGGTACGCGGCGGTCATGCAGAGCCAACGGTTCGAAAGCAGTCTAATCCAAAAATTGTGACAGTAGCGTGAATTTGGAGTACGACTGTGTCGGCAACCCCGGCAGAGAGAGCAGCTTTTTTGCCGCTGGATTAGAGTACATGGTTGAGGGTTGAGATTCGATGAACCTGATCGACTATTTCCGCCGCCAGTTTGCCTATAACGAGTGGGCCAACCGCGAAGTACTGGGTGCCATGCGGGCCGGCCGCGAAACATCGACGCGATCTGTGCAGCTCGCGGCGCATGTGCTTTCCGCCGAGAGGTTGTGGCTGGAACGGCTGACCCAGCAGTCGCAGAGTCTTCCGGTGTGGCCACAATTGACTCTTGAACACTGCGGGGAGCAGGCATCAGCGCTGGTTCGGTTATGGCGTGATTATCTGGACGGGAACCTCGAACTTGCCCAGCCGGTTTCCTACAAAAACAGCAAGGGAGAACCGTGGACGAGCACGGTCCAGGATATTCTGACGCACGTGCTGATGCACTCGGCGTACCATCGCGGGCAGATTGCCGGCCAGATGCGCGCCAACGGCCAGACGCCCGCCTACACAGACTTCATTCACTGCGTGCGTCAGGGAATGATCGAATAAATGCCGGGGCTGGCCTTTGCCGCGGCTCTGGTTGAACACGTAATATCTCAACGATGAGAAAACTGTCCGCCTTTCTGCTGCTGGCGCTGTGTGCGGCGATACTCTTGGCCGCCGATGCGTCCAAGATTCCTCCCATGCCTGCCGCCGTTTCCAGTAATGCTGTTGCCAGCCTCAAAGGCGGGCTCGAACTTTTCTCGATGATGGGAGTCGGGCCGCGAAAGACCTGGGACGACGTTACCAACCAGGTTTATGTGCTGCATCTGGCGTCGGGGAAGTGGAGCGACGGGCGGTCTGTGCCGGGAGTGGCAGGGCGTCTTGGCGCCTCGGCCGCGGGCGCCAGAGGACAGATTTTTCTTTTCGGCGGATACGTGGTGGACGCTCAGGGAAATGAGATCACGGTTTCTGACGTGAATGGTTATGCGCCGGAGCGCCAGCGGTGGTACCGGGCTGCCGACATTCCGATGGCGGTGGACAGTGCGGTGATCGGCGTCAATCGCGACCGGTACATCTATCTCGTGGGCGGGCGGTCGAAAAGCGGTCCGGTGAACAATGTGCAGGTCTATGACGCGGAGAAAGACTCATGGAGCCAGGCCACACCGCTGCCGGGCACACCGGTTTTCGGTCACGCGGGTGGATTGGCGGACGACACGATCGTCTACGTCGACGGCGCCATGAAGAATCCGGCTGGAGGCGCGCCCTACGTGGCTTCGGAGGAATGCTGGCTGGGCAAGATCGATCGCAAAAATCCCGACAAGATAGAGTGGAGCAAACTGCCTCCGCATCCGGGCCCGGCGCGGTTCGGCATTGCCGGAGGCGGTGCGGAGAGAGATCACAAGATTTATTTTTCCGGCGGTAGCGCTTCTCCGCACAACTTTAAAGGCTTAGGCTACGACGGGCATCCGGCGGAGATGTCGACGGTGACCTTCGCGTTGAGTCTACACAGCAAACAGTGGGAGACAATTACCGAGGACACCTACGATCCTCGCATGGATAGCCACGGCATTCTGGACACGCCGTTGGGGCTGGTGGTGCTGGGTGGGATGGCGAAGAACCAGGCGGTAACTGCCCGCGTAACGCTCATTCCTAAGAAAAGGTAAATAATTGGCGCGCTAGTTTCCGATGTATAGATTCTTCCCATCACGAAATTCTTCCTGGTAGTAATTAGGAAAAGATACCGACGTGATCTCGACCGGCTGGGCGCAAAGCGCTAGCATTGGCTTGTTCACACGATCAGACAATCCACACCTCCTGAGCAGGCGGCGAATGGTTAGAGGGCCATCCGCCGCCTTTCTTTGTTGTTTTTAGCAGCCGTGATTGCCAGGCGCCGCGGGTTCGGGGTACAATCCACCGGAGTTCGATTGTTCGTTCCCCTGGGAAAGTCATCGATTCAATCCGCGCCGAGGAACAACATGTTTAACCCTCGTTAGTTTGCCATCCTCTTACCCGTTAACCACGGGTTCCCGTGCTATCCCTTAGCGATTTGAACCCGCCACGCCTTTGCTTTGAGGCGAGACGCGGAAGGTGCAAGGTCAGTTATGGAAGCGATCGAGGTTGAGTCGCAGCGTACGCTGTGGTCGTCGTTGGTGGAGGCCGTTCGCGGCTCGCACCAGGACTATACGTCCGGAAGTCTGAACCGGGCGATTTTGCTGCTGGCCGTCCCCATGGTTCTGGAGATGGTGCTGGAATCGTTATTCGCCGTGGTGGACGTTTTCTGGGTGGGGACGTCTGGGAGCGAATGCTGTCGCGACTGTTGGATTGACGGAGTCGATGTCGTACTTGGTGTATTCCGTGGGCATGGGACTGGGTCTGTCGACGACTGCCATGGTGGCGCGTCGCATCGGGGAAAAGGATCCTGAAGGCGCTGCCATTGCCGCGGTACAGGCGATTTGGTTGGGGCTGATTGTATCGGTTGCCATCGGTATACCGTGCCTGATGTTTGCGCCTCAATTGCTGCGGGGGATGGGCGCGTCGTCGGAGATCGTGGCGGTGGGCAGCGGCTACGCCAGAATCTGCCTGGGTGGCAGTTGTGCAGTGCTGTTGTTGTTCTTGAACAACGCAATTTTTCGAGGCGCTGGAGATGCGGCCATCGCGATGCGCCTGCTCTGGATTTCAAACATCATCAACCTTGTGCTGGATCCTTGCCTGATTTTCGGCTGGGGACCGTTTCCCCGTATGGGTGTGACGGGAGCGGCGTTGGCCACGTTCACCGGCCGCAGCATCGCTGTGGGCTATCAGTTTTACCGACTGCTCAAAGGGACGGAGCGGATCCGAATTCTCACCAGCCAGATTCGCTTGCACGGGAAAGTGATGCTTCGGCTGATCCGTGTCTCGCTGACGGGAATTCTGCAGTTCGCTATCGCGCACACCAGTTGGATTGGCCTGGTGCGCATCGTGAGCATCTTCGGAGCGGCGGCGCTCGCGGGATACACGATCGCAATCCGCATCGTGATTTTCGTGATCCTTCCGTCGTGGGGTCTGAGCAATGCGGCGGCCACGCTGGTGGGACAGAATCTCGGGGCGGGGCATCCCGAACGCGCTGAGAGGGCTGTCTGGCGCACGGGACTCTATAACGTGATCTTTCTGGGCGCGGTTGGTGTTTTCTTCGTGTTCTTTGCCGAACCGGTCGTGCGGCTGTTTACACACGATCCCGCGGTCGTGCCGCTGGGGGCGGCTTGTCTGCGGATCGTCAGCTACGGCAACCTTGGATATGCCTATTTTATGGTGATGATGCAGGCCTTCAATGGCGCGGGCGACACGATCACTCCGACCATTGTGAATTTCTTTGGCTTCTGGCTGTTTGAAATTCCGCTGGCGTACACGCTGGCGATTCCTCTGCACATGCGTTCGAATGGAGTTTTCTTTTCCATTGCGATTGCCGAGAGTGCCATGGCGGCCGCGAGTGCGATCTTGTTCAAGCAGGGGCGCTGGAAGAAGCAAAAGATCTGAGAGCAGATCGGGACTGCGATTCACATGTTGGAAGGGTTTTACAAATCGGCTGAACTGCGGGCGACGAGGCGGGTCTGGGCGAATCGCGCATTGACATTGAAGGGCACGTACAATACCTTTTATCGGTCGATCGTGCGGGGGTAGCATAACCCAGGAAATGCGCCGGGGCTCCATCCCGGAGATGACGGTTCGAACCCGTTCCTCCCGCCCCAAGAACCGAGAACTGTCTTACTCACCTTGCGCGCGCCAGCACCAGGGTCACATCATCGGGCTGTTCCTGGTCGCCGATCCAGTCGTCGACGGCCAGGGTTACGGTCTGGCTGATCTGGGCGAGGGGAAGGTGGCGGTTTTCGCGGACCAGGTCAATCAGCCGCTGCTCGCCAAACTCGCCAAAATCGTTTTCCGGTTCTGTAATGCCGTCGCTGTAGGCGACAAAAATCTCACCGGGCTGCATCTCGACCCGGCCTTCGTCGTAAGCCATGTTGTCGAACAGGCCGATGACCGTGCCTCCGCTTTCCAGCCTGCGTATGGCGCCGTCGTCCCCGATGAGGATGGGCGGCAAATGCCCGCCGTTGCTATAGGTAAGGCGGTGTGAGTGTCCGTCGTAGATGCCGAGGAAGAGCGTGGCGTACTTTTCCGGAGGAGTACTCTCATACAACTGGTGGTTGAGCAGCGCGAGCAATGCGCCGGGAGAAACCTCCACGCCCTCTGGCCAGTGCGCCATTATCCGGCCCGCGCCCGCCACCGCGCCAACGGCTACCGGTTCACGCATCTGGGGCAGGCTTTCGACGCTATAGGCGCGGACCGCGGAATGGATAGTGGCCATCAGCAGCGCGGCGGAAATTCCTTTTCCACTGATGTCGCCGACGGCGAGAATGAGCTTGTTCGAACTGGCGGTGAGGAAATCGTAGTAATCGCCGCTCACGGTGCGCGCGGGACGGCAGAATCCGTGAACCTCGAGCGATTCCAGTTCGGTGACTTGGCGGGGGAATAACTGCGCCTGCACTTCCTGAGCGATGACCAGCTCGTTTTCCAGGCGCTGCTTTTCCTTCTGTTCCTGAATCAGCTTCTCGATGGATTCGGTCATCGAGTTGAAGGAGCGCGCGAGTTCGGCCAGTTGATCGTGAGACTCGACCGGGATGCGATGACTGAAATCGCCGCGATCCACGTTCTTGGTGGCGTCATAGAGCTGAGCGACCGCGCGCGTCACGGTGCGGGTCATGCGCGTGCCGGTGAACAGGGCTATGAGTTCGATGATCGCGAAGAAGATGCCGATGCCGAGCAGGATGTACTCCACGCCCTTGGCGAGATCACCTAGAGACGAAAACAATCGGCCGTACAGAACGGACGGCCGGGTGCGCACGTGGAGCAGCGCACCTCCGATTTCGCTTTGCCCCGTTTTCCAATCCACTACCCGCAAGGGAGAGCCTGCAACTGGAACTTCGCGGTCCCACCTCGCAACTGGGCCCGGTACCGTACCGACGCTGAAAACCGGATGCAGCAATTGCTGGTCGTATTTCACCGAAATGCCGCCTTTGGTCTCACGGCTATCGATTCCGCTATTCCCTTTTTCGACGTTCGGTTTCTCAGAGTTCAGGGGCGAGCTGGTGTTTGGCTTCGAAGTCTGATTTCCGCTCGCATTCTCGTGGGCGTCGTCGGTTTCGACGCTGGTACTCGCTTCCAAGAGCGTGATTTCGCCCAACTCCGCAGCAATGTTCCCAAGAAAGTCTTTGTCAAATGGCTCGCTGGTGACGACAGTTAGAGTCTTGGACCCGATGGGCAGAGCTGTGGCCACGCGCAGGTACAGGCCGTTTGCGTCGCGCGCAATGTCACTGAATCGGGCGATAGCAAAACCTGGACGTGTCAGGGTTGCGGCTTGGACTTCGTCGCATGGCCGCAGCGGCTGGTTGTCGTACCAGGCGCATACGTGACGCCGTTGCCACTCCCGGTGGCGTTTTCTCAGCCCGGCGAGGGAACTGGCGACGGGAATGTCGCCTTTTTCGATGTGAGCGGCCAATTCATTGGCGATGGCTGCATTCGGAGCTTCCAAACCGCGCAGTTCTGCATCAATTTCTGAGTTGACAAGGAAACCGGCAAATTGCCCGGCAAATCCAATGATCGTGACTAATCCCATGGTCGCCACCAGCACTACAGGAATCACGCCGATAAAAATGTAGGTGACGATGAGTCGGTTGCGCAGCCGCCACAGGATTCTTTTCTTCAACCAGCGGAAGGCGAGAATTGCGAATAAAACAGCCGCAATGAAAACGAGAAAGCCGACCCATCCGCCCAGATGTTCACCCCAGGAGGGAGCCAGCAAGCCCAGCAACTTCTGCAGCAGATACAAGACGAAAGCCAGGCCCAACAGGTAGCAGGCGATGCGCGCCATGCGTCCTTCGGGCCAAAGGCCGGCCCGGACTAGCCGGCGGCGGAATTCGATGTAAGTCCACTGCATGGGCGAAAAGAATCGACTGAGGGTTAAATTATAGACGCGACGGCACTCGATCTAGCGGGCACATTTGCGGCATGAAGTTGCGAACAGGCCGCGGATGTTGGGGCCGGGCTCTGGACGCTGTTGAGGGCTTGGCTGGTCAGATCTCGGGATAGAGGTCGAAGAATGCTTCAAGGCTCGTGCGCAATTGCTTTTCGATCTCTTCCTTGCTGCCCTCAAGGACGTGCATGGTTACGTGCGCCGCGCGCCCGTTCTTGAGTTTTACCGGAGCGTCGCCAACTTCGACCACGTCTTCGGAAGGCAGCAGCCTCATGCCATACACCAATGTCAGATTCGCCATGTGCTGAATTCTACGCCGTTGTCTCGGGGATGCTGCGTAACTCCGGGAACGAAGGATTTAGGATTCCGGTCGCTTCTCATTTAGAATTCCGCCGTGCCCAGAATTCCGATTGCAGGTTTCATCTTCGGCCTCCTCGTATCTGCCTTCGTATCGCCCGTCGCAGGCACAGGAGCCGCCCGCCAATCCGCCATCAACCCAGCCGCAGGTGAAGGTTAACCTGCTGAACGTGTGCACGCCGTCGGCGGAGGAGCAAAAGGAAATCGCCGCGGCCCTGGCCCGGATTCCCAAGCAGCCGCTGTTCGGCAATGACTTTGAAGTTTCGCGCGGGCGCTCGACTCTGAGCGACATGCCGAACTTTCTGCAGCCGGGGCAGAGCGCACAAGTTTCCGGGGAGCCCTCCGTCGCCAGCTATGTGCGCATTCGACGCGAGTTTTCCGTGCAGGCGCTTTTTTCGAGCGTGCAGTATTCGTTCAGCGACGACGGACAAAACATGGTGGAGACACTGGTGCTGCACGTGCGCGATCCCAAGGACCTGATTCAGGTTTCTCTGGAAGACAGCGCTTCCGCAGTCACGAGTCCGGCGGCCATGCTGGCGGCGAACAGTCCGGCCAGCCGGATCCGCCTGGAGCGCTTTGGCAAGTCATCGGTGGCGCTGGCTCGCTGTCCGGCTACGGAGGGAGGGCCGAGCAATCGATCAGAGCGCCTACGAGCCATTATTCCGCGGGGCGTCCGACGATGCTGGCGAACTACCGCAACTTGTTGGGCGTGAAGAAAATGGTTCCCGAAGAGTTGGCGAAGGTTATCGGAAGCGCGAAGCCGAAGAGTGCGCCGAAGTCGAAGATGGCGCGGCCAGTGGAAGAGAAGAAATGACTAGATTTCTCATCGTGGGTCGTGAAGAGTCTTGGCGAAATCGTCGGCTTGCATCGAAATCTGAAATCCGCAATCTAAAGTCTGCAATCGCAAATAAGCTATGAGCGAAACTCGCGAAGTCGTTATCGTCGGATCCGGCTGCTCGGGGCACACTGCCGCGCTTTATACGGCGCGCGCCAACCTGAAACCGCTGGTCGTGGAAGGCCACGAGCCCGGCGGACAGCTTTCCCTGACCACCCTGGTGGAGAATTTCCCCGGCTTTCCGGAGGGAATTCTGGGGCCGCAACTGGTCGAAAACATGCGCAAGCAGGCGGAGCGCTTTGGCGCCGAATACCGCATGGCGCATCTCACCAGCGCCGATCTGAGCCAGCGTCCATTTGTGCTGCACCTGGGGAAACATCAGGTGCATGCACAAACTCTGATTATTGCCAGCGGCGCGTCAGCGCGCTGGCTAGGGCTGCCGCACGAGCAACAGCTGATTGGGCACGGCGTTTCATCGTGTGCTACCTGTGACGGCTTCTTTTTCTCCGGAAAAGAGATTGTGGTGGTGGGCGGTGGCGATTCGGCCATGGAGGAAGCGCTTTTCCTTACCCGCTTTGCCACCAAAGTGACGGTGATTCATCGTCGCGATGCCTTCCGCGCGTCGAAAATCATGCTGGATCGCGCGCAACATCACGAGCAAAATTCAATTCCTGCCTGATACGGTGGTGGAAGATGTCTACGACGTCAACCACAAGGAAGTCAAGGGTCTCAAGCTTCGCAATGTGAAGACGGGCAAAGTCTGGGACTTCCCCACCAGCGCGCTGTTTCTGGGCATCGGTCACGAACCCAACACCAAGATGTTTGCCGGCCAGCTCGAAACCGATGCCGACGGTTATCTCAAGACTCATAACTATGTTTTCACGCGTGTCCCCGGCGTCTATGCCTGCGGCGACGTGCAGGACCGGCGCTACCGGCAGGCGATCACGGCCGCGGGGACAGGTTGCATGGCGGCGATGGAAGTCGAGAAGTTTCTGGAAGAACAAGGGAAATAAGGGGATCGGCAGCACGGGCTGTGATTCCAGTCCTAGCGAGCACCTGCTCAGGTTGTGATACAAAATTCTGTGATCTTCATGCACGTTCCCGGCATTCTTCCCAATTTTTCTTGCGCTCTGGCAGGTGGGTCATGCTAAGAGCCTTCTTCGTCCATCTTTCGGAAAACCGCCGACTCCGCCACTTCGCAGAACAATCTGCGCTGGGCCAGCGCGTTTCCCACCGCTTTGTCGCCGGCACCGAGATCGCTGACGCCGTGCGGGCCACACAGGCTGTCAACCGCGCCGGGATGTCGGTCAGCATCGACAACCTGGGCGAAAACGTCACTAATCCCGATGAAGCCCGGCACAGCGCGGGGCTCTATCATCAGATTCTCGACGCGATCGTCGCGAACCATCTCGACGCGAACATCAGCATGAAGCTCACTCACATGGGCCTGGATGTAGATGAAAAACTGGCACACGATCTGGTGGGTGGACTTGTAGCCAAGGCTGCGTCGATGAATCCACCGGGCTTCGTACGCGTGGACATGGAGGGTTCTCCTTACACCCAGCGCACGCTCGACTTTGTTCACGAACTGCACCGCGCGCCGGGTAATCAGAACAGCGTGGGCACCGTGATCCAATCCTATTTGAAGCGTTCGGAGAGCGATGTCGAGAAGTTGCTTGCGGAAGGGATCCGCATCCGCCTTTGTAAGGGCGCTTATAAAGAGCCAGCCAGTATCGCTTTCGAAAGCAAGCACGATGTGGACCAGAGCTACATCCGGCTGATGAAAACGCTTTTGAAGAGCGGTATCTATCATGGCCTGGCAACGCACGACGAGAACATCATTCGGGAGGCTCAGGCCTTCGCCAACTCCGAAAAGATTGCCCGCGATTCGTTTGAGTTCCAGATGCTCTATGGCATTCGCCGCGACCTGCAACAGGGCCTGGTGCGCGACGGCTGGCGCATGCGCGTCTACATCCCCTTTGGCACAGAGTGGTATCCCTACTTCATGCGGCGACTGGGCGAGCGTCCGGCGAACGTGCTGTTCATTGCCAGAAATCTTTTGCGGGCATAGACGGAAGTGCCACTCCATGGCACGTACGGGCCAATTCGCCCGTCCCGAGCCTTTGTTAGCATCGAAGGCATGAAGCACACCGCACCCGCAGCACTCATTGACAGCTTTGCCGCCCTGGTTGGTCCCGACATCGACGAAGACGAGATTGATTTGACGCGGGCCGCATTGATGATCGCGCGCACCGAGCGTCCCAATTTAGACGTGGAACTCTATGCCGCGCGAATGGATGAACTCGCGGGCCGAGTCGAGATGCTGATTTCCGATCTTCATCCGCGAAGCATGATAGCGGCGCTCAACCGCGTATTGTTCGATGACGTGGGCATGCGCGGCAATCGCGAGGACTATTACGATCCGCGCAATTCATTTGTCAATGACGTGCTCGACCGCGGGCTGGGGATTCCCATCACGCTTTCGGTGGTGTACATGGAGGTTGCCCGCCGGGTGGGGTTTCCGCTGGCTGGAGTCGGCATGCCGGGCCATTTCCTGCTCAAACACCACGGCATGGGAGTCGATGAGATTCTGATCGACTGCTTCAACCGCGGAGATATTCTGAGCCGTCAGGACTGCCAGAGCCGCCTCGACGAGATCTACTCGGGCGAAATGAAGTTGCGTCCGGAGTTTCTGCATCCCATCAGCCGGCGCCAGATTCTTACGCGAATGCTCAACAATTTGAAGACGGTATATCTTTCCACGCGAAACTTCCGCAAGGCGCTGCCGATTGCCGACCTCATCCTGGTGATTTATCCACGGTCGTCGGAAGATGTAAAGCAGCGGGCCCTGCTGCGGTACAGCCTGGAACTGCACAGACTGGCGGCGGAGGATCTGGAGGAATATCTGAAGATCTCGCCCACGGCGTCAGATGCCGATGAGATCCGCCAGATGTCTCTTTCTATCCGGCGCATGCAGGCCTTGATGAATTGAGCAGTTCTCAGAACTCCTCTCCTGCTACCGCGGCCCAGGTTGCTTTCCATTCTCCGGTGGCGCCAAGGGCAGGCGGGTTGCGCCCCGCATCAACTCGCGTTCGTCAGGCGAGAACATCCTCCGGAAGCGCTCGGAGTTGATGACCCGTTCCCGCTGGTAAGGCGGCATGGCGCGCAGGTCGCGGATTGCGCTGCCCACCAGGCGCCGCCGCTCTGGCGGCAGCTGCTGCATTTGCCCAAAAATGTGCCTCGCCTGCAGCTTCTGCTCGGGGGTCAGGTGCTCCCAGATCTCCATACGTTTGAGCACGCGCTCCTGTTGTTGCGGGGGCAGGCTGGAGAAATGCTGCAGACGTTGCAGCAACTGTTGCTGGACTGGCGGAGGCAGCTGTCGAAACTGCGGATCGCTCTCCAGTGCGCGTCGCTGCTCATTCGGAGGTAAATCCTTGTAGCGTCGCAGCCAGTCTCCCGCATGACCAGGACGGGGCTCCCAGTGTCCACTCGGCGGTCGCGAGGGCGATTGCTGAACCCGGAGCGGAGGAGGCGCAGGTTGCCTCTGTGGAGGCGGAGAGTAGGGCGCATTTCGCTGGGCGAAGCAGGGAAGAGCAACTGCGCCGGCCGCAAGCAGAGTTGCCGCCAGCCACTCCGTGATGTGGTCCCCCAGCCTCATTTTCTTGGAAAATTCATTCCGTCAACCAGACTCGCAATTCACGCTTACGGGTTGGCGGTGACGTCGCTTTGCACTTCCAAATCGTCCAATAGCTCGAAATCGGCGTACAGTTCGTGATTGTTTTCTAACGCCTGCAGATCGCCCACCGCTGTACCCGGCTGGAATTGCTGCTGCAGAATTTCGTTTTCCGCGACGCGATCATCGCCCGCAGGTCCATAGATTCCTCTGCCCCGTGCAAAAAACAGGCCCACGCCGATCCCCACCAGCAAGGTGAGCGCCGCGGCCAGAATCGGACGCCGGAACCATTGCAGCCAGTTCGCCTGCGGTCGAGCCATCTCCTCCCGCAGGCGCGCCTGCAGACGTACATCGAAATAGGGCGAAGGCTCCGGCGCCTGCCATTCGTCGAGCAGCGCCATGGTCTGCCGGAACTCCTGCAGTTTCTCCGCGCATGCCTCACAGCTCGCCAGATGCTTGCTTTCTTCGGCAGTGACGTCTAGTCCTGCTGCCACATCCAGTATTCGTTCACGCATTTGATTGCAATTCATACCGCTTTCCCTCGACTCTCTTCGCTACTGTCGTCAAAAATGCAAACTGCTAAATGAATTCTTTCAACTGTTCCCGTAACGTTTCATAGGCGCGGAAGAGCAGCGACTTGGTCGCCGACTCGCTCAACTTCAAGACTTCCGCAATCTGCTTGTAGTCCATCTGCTGATATTTGTGCATGATCACCGCCAGCCGTTGCCGCTCAGGCAAGGCCTCAACTTTGCGCCGGATAGCGAGTAGTCGCTCCCGGCGAAGCATCGCCTGCTCGGCCGTCGGCGCTCCGTCCGGCAACTCGAAGGTCGTGCCTGTTTCTTCATCGGGCTCATCCAGGCTGACCGTAGCCTCCGGACGGTGATGCCGCGTGTCGCGCGCGTGATTGACTGCGAGGTTGGTGGCGATGCGATACAGCCACGTCGTAAATTTCGCGCTCGCCTCGTAGCTCTCTCGGGAGCGATAGACACGCAGAAAAACTTCCTGCGCCAGATCCTCGGCAGCCGCCGCGTTGCGCGCCATGCGATACATGAAACTCACCAGCGGACGGCGATACTTCTGCACCAGATAGTCGAAGGCAGACTGGTCGCCGGCCTTCACCCGCAGCATAATTTGCGCGTCGTTCGAAACTTCCAGCCCGGTCGCAACCGCGGATAATCCGGGTGCCCCCGAAGACTCCGATGCGGCCATCAGGATGCCCTGATCCAAGGCGGCAGTGCTCACACTAGATTCAACCCTGCCAGGGGCGGAAAGTTGCACCTCCCGGGTGTCGGTTGTAGGGCCGGAAGTCCCTGCCGGCGAGGGAGATAGGGGCGGACGCGGAGGCTTGGAATCAATCGACATCAGGAATGACAGTTGGGGCGGTGACCGGCACCTGAATCTCACGCTGCCCCCACCGCCGATAGGCTAACACGGCGCAGCGTGGCCGGTAAGACGCTTCCGGTAAGACAGTGCGTGACACCCCAAAGTGCAGGTTGCCAGTTCGCCCTGTGTGGCGCCCCGGAGTGCGTCTTTCGGACGGGCTTTCAGCGTCTAACCGGTTGAATCGTCGCGGCTGTGGCTCCAGGGCGCCGGTTGCATAATCTACAAAAAACAACGTCAACCGGGTGTACTATAGCGAACATACGTGCGTACGGTCACAGACAACGATCTGTCCGACGCTTATTCTCTTACCGCGCGGTGTCGAACGGACACCCACGCTGCTTCCTCTGAAGACCTACCACGGCAGAGCGGCGGCGGCTCAGGGGGCGATGCCACCGGGGATATCGCCCCTATGTCCTCTTCAAGAACAGGAGGCTGAGCGATGGCAACTGATTTTCGGAACCCTGATCCCAGAGAATGGAGGCTGCTATATCGAGCAGCCATTTTCGAGACCGACCCCTGCGAAAAGTCTAAGAGAATTTCTGACGCGGAAGAAGCCATCGTAGGGCGCGTACGCGAGACATTCTGCGATACCGGACCTGATCATCAGGGGGAGAGAGAAGCCCTCGATGACGCGATGTATGCCCTGAGAGCGTGGAAAATAGCGCTCAAGAACAGAACCTCTGCGGCTTGAGAGTCCACGAACCCAACCCGCAATCAGCACCCACAAGCGCCCCGGCAGCGGTGTCCAAAAAGCTAACCCGACAGAGCACCCACGGTTGCTTAACCCAGAGGTGCGTAACCGGTGTCCTCGTGGTGTCCAAAAGGGTCTGGACACCACCCGAAAATCAGGGTATAAAACGCCCAGTGACCCCATCATCAGCAACCCGCCGTGGTGAAAACAAAGGCAGTTGCCCCGCACCGTGTATGATCAACCTGTGGGCGCTTAACTCAGCGAAGAACCGCTGATCCCTCCCGAGGCCCACCAACACTCAATCAACCTGCCCGCAGTGTCCTCCACGGTGTCCATTTCTCCCATGAGCACCTAACCGCAAAGCGCTCTATCGCGCAAACCCCCTCCCAAACCAGAGCCCACCTAAACCAAAAGCCAATTCCACCCAACCCACCAACCGTGGTACCCCTACGTCCACCGTGCGCTACCGCACAAAACCCCCACGCCCCACAAACTCGAAAGGAGAGCAACACCTCATGCAGCGAAAGAACGGCAAGTGGATGGCCGACTGGCGCGACTCCAACGGTGTCCGCCACCGAGCAGCATTCCCAACCGAACAAGAAGCGACCGCGCACCAGAAGAGAATGCGTGGCCTGTCAAACCCCAGGAAGCGCCAGGCACAATTGCGCGGGCCGCGGCGGAGTTCCAGCAAGCGCAGAAGCACAACCCGAACACCAAAGCGGCACTCGCAGCGCTCCTCCAAGCCCACGGCAAAGAAACTGGACACCAGCTCACGGCGCAGAAAATCCACGACGCGACCCTCACGTGGGCGGAATTCGCGCAGCACACGCGCTCCACGTACTCGAAGAGTCTCCGCCGCTTCCTCCGCTGGCTCGAAGAAATCGGCCAGGCACCGCTCACCATCAGCCGCGCCGTCCCTCGCTTCCACCAGCCCGAAGCCCGCGGAATCGTCGCCACAGACAACGAACGCAGCCGGCTCCTGAACGCCGCCGATCCCGCGCTTCGCTTCTTCCTGCTGCTGTGCGCCGACCTCGGCATCCGTCACCGCACCGCAGCTCGCATGTCGCTGGAGAACTGGCAACCAGCCACCAGTTCTCTCAGCTTCACCACCAAAGGCAACACGCACCAGACGTTGCCCGTCACGCCGGAGATCGAGGACACCATCAAACGACTGCCCACGACCTCGCCCCGTAACGTGCCCATCGTCGCGCTGCTGCACACAGGCCGCCCGATGGGACCGAACCCGCGCATGCTCAAACGTTGGTGGAAGCTCAAGGAAAAACTCGGCATCCGCGACGAGCTCCGCATCCACGACCTGCGCCGCACGGTCGCCGAAGATGTCTGGGAAGCAACTCACGACCTGCGAATTGTTCAAGCCCAGCTTGGACACCGCAGCCCGACAACCACAGCACGCTATCTCGCCAACAAGATCAGCCTGCAGGACCTCCAGCCCGTGCTGGCAAAAGTGCAGGCCGCGCGAATAGCCCGGAGTAACAGGGCCTCATGACCTTCACCGACAAATACGTTGGAGCACTCGCCCACCGGCAGCTCACCAACATCAGAAAGGAGAACCAATGCCGGGCCGAAGCCAGCGACTCACCGATCCCTGCCTCTGCGGACACCGGGGAGGAGACCACAAAGCCCTCGACGCCGGAACCCACATCAGCCTCGGCAGCTGCACCAAGTGCGACTGCCCCGGCTTCCGTGGCGATCGCAGAAGACGCGACCCCGCCAAACCCAACCACCACGCACACGGCGCTTACAGTAAACGAAGCTGGACACCATGACGCCGAGCGCCAGCCGGAAGAACTTCCCGCCGACCTCGCCCAGGCATCGCTCGCGGAGATCCTGCTCTGGCGCTTCGGAATTCCCGCCGATCGCCAGCGCGTCCTCGACTCCCACCGCGCCGCCGCCACCGCCTTTGACCTTGCACCGCCGCTCACGGCGCCCAAGATCGCCGCCGCCATCGGCCAGGTCTCCATCGCAATGCTCGATCACCAGCTGCAACCCGCAGAAGCGAACGTGATGCTGTTCGCCCTGCAAACCATGCTTTCAGCCGTCCGCGTCTCGATCACAGCGGACACCATCCACCAACGCCAGCAACGCGAAAAGGAGAAGCAGCCACCATGCCCACGACCGAAGTCCGCAGCAACCAGCTCCTCAAATTCCCCGCCGAAAAAGAAATCGCGCTCACGCCGCCGCTCTGGCTCGCGCTCGGTGTCCTCAGCTACAACCACGCGCTCCTCGCCAAAGAACCGCTCCGCATCCTCGCGCCAGGCGAACTCACGGGCAGCCTCGCGGAAGAAAAGTGGAAAGCGCTCGAAGCGGGCCGCGCCGCCATCGCCGACGCCGGCAGGCTGGCCCCTTCGTCGCTGATCGCCAGCGCCAGAATTGCGAAGGCCCTGCTGGAGCCACTGCAAATCACCGTCACGCTCCTGGGCAACGAACACTGCCGCCGCTATCTGCTGCTCGAATTCCATGGCGAGGTGTCCACCGACGAACAGCGCCCGCCGCGCATCCTGCCGACGCACGAATTCCCTTCGACGTAGTCACCACCGCCGCCGCCCACGCACGACGCGTGCCAGCGCTTTTTGCTGGCGCGCGGCGTGCCGCAGGATGGACACCGCCAGCGCCGCCCAAGGTCCTTGACTTCCACCACCTCCCTCCGCCACCCTTGATCCATGACCACACCAGCAATGACAGGCCAACAGCTGACCGACTATTCAGCCGAGCACCTGCTCCACGAGCTGAGCATGCTCTGGGAGCTGGCAGCCACCCTGCCCCAAAGAAAACCCAGCACCGAAACATCCGCCTTCGTCGAGTCATTCGGTGTCCACCTGCGAAACCTCATCGATTTCTTCTACCGCGAAGGGCACGGCGACGATGTCACGGCCCAGGACTTCCTCGACCCAGCCACCACCTGGAAACCCAGCGAACCCGCCTCACTCACGAAGGCACACCAGCGCGCGAACAAAGAGCTAAACCACCTCACGCAGGCCCGGATAAGCGGAAGCCCACCAGAGAAGGCATGGGACACGGCTGCCCTGCGCAAAGACATTGAAACGGTGGCGAAGGACTTCGCCGGCAAAGCCTCCGAGAAGAAGCTTCACCCAAAGGTCCGAGAGTTCCTCCAACTTCGCAGCGATGAGATGCTGATCTGGGTGGAGAAGAACGTCACCCACTCCAACGTAAGCTCCAACGTCGTGATCTCGACAAGCGCCGTTTCCGCTTCCACGGCGACTCAGCTCATAGGGGCAATCTCACTCCCCATCAGCCCGCCACTTAAGAAAAAGTCAGACTGACGAAGCAGCCTGGACACCAGCAGCCACCAGCAAACACCACCCCTCCGCCCCGTGAGGGGAACGAAGTGCTATCGCGTGGTGGTGCACGCCGGCCGCCAGCAAAAAGCGCTGGCACCCGCCGTGCAAGGTCGAGGTCCGCCCCTGGACGCGAGCCGCGGCGTCACTCCGAATCCGCGCCCCGCAGGGAAGCGCGGCGATAGTGCCGCCGCGCGTCTTCTTTGTGTGGGGGCTCAAGCGCCGCCCCCACGCGCTCTCTGTCGTTCGCTCCCCCGGCCGGGCCGCGATGCACGTGCGGCGCCAGCAAAGGACGCTGGCACCGCCCGTGCAGCCGCGTCCCGGTTTTTGCAAGCGCTGAAGAACGCGCTGCAAAAACTGCTCCTTCTCCATAGCCCCCCGCAGAGTCAGCGTCCAGCAGCATCGCTCCGATCGCGGCGTGCTCAGGGCCGCGCTCTCCGCGATGCGATCAAACCGGGAGGAGGTGAAAGGTTGGGAAAGGGTTGACTAGAACAAACCCATGGACACCGCTACAATTTGGACACCATGGCGGAAGAAGCTGCAACTACCCCCACGAAGAGCTGGGCAGAATTCTTGGCCTCAAGCCCGCCCGATTCGACGGAGGACTTGTCGGACCTTTTTAAGTCCCTTGATCACGTCGCCCGAAATGACGCAGATCTCAACCTGCCGGACGTCTTCCTCTACTGCGACCGCGAGAAGTGCCAGGGATGGCGGTACTTTGAACACGTCAAAGGATCGCTACGCGCCGACAAAGAAAGCTGGAACTCCGTGTTCCTCTATTACCGATGCCGGAACTGTCGGCGCAGCTATAAAACATTTGCAGTGGCCGTGAGCTGGACCGGCGGAGCGAGGGGCAAGGCCATGAAGTTCGGCGAGGACCCGCCCTTCGGACCTCACACGCCGCCCCGCGTGATCTCGCTCATCGGCCCGGACAAGGAGCTATATCTGCAAGGTCGCCGATCCGAAAGTCGTGGCTTCGGCATCGGCGCATTCTCTTACTACCGCCGGGTGGTCGAAAACCAGAAAAGCAGGATCATCGAAGAGATCGCGAAGGCGGCAAAAAAAATAGGCGCCAAGCCGGAGGTCCTGAAACGCTTCGAAGCAGCCGCGAAGGAGACGCAGTTCAGCAAAGCCATCGAGGACATCAAGGACGGAATTCCATCAGCCCTCCTCATCGACAACCAGCACAACCCGCTAACGCTGCTCCACAGCGCACTGAGCGAAGGCATGCACGCGGACACCGACGCGGAGTGCCTCGAAATCGCAAGAGACATAAGACTTGTCCTCACCGATCTAGCAGACCGGCTCTCACAGGCCCTCAAAGAGCACGCTGAGCTGAACAACGCCGTCACCCGCCTCCTGAACCGCAAGTCCGGGGCAACCACAATCGTGCCGAAAGAACCACCCTCAGGGTCATCGGACACGTAGCTCCTTAACCAACGCGGACGGCGCGGCCACTCCGCTCCTCACGCCGCAAAGAACGCGGCGCTCCGGTGCTCGGAACCCCGCCGCCCCGGCAGGCGCGGCAAACCCCGCCGCGCCTTGAGGTACCATGAGAACGCGATGCTCACCGTCACCCAGGACGGCCGCAACCCCACGGACAGAGAGCGCAGCATCCTCGCCGCCCTCGCCGCAGGAGACACGCGCAAAGAAGCCGCGCTTCACCTAGGCCTCAACATCCGCGCCGTCACCGCCAGCATCGAAGCCATGCGCGATCGCTTCGCCCCAACGCTCCCGGCGCTGATGGTCATGGCCGTCCAGCTCCAGTGGATCCACGCGCCCATCAGAATTCCCGGATCCCGCAAATGACCCCGACCCTCTTCCAGTTCACCATCGCAACGCTCGCCGCCATCGCCGCCGTCGACGCCGCAATCAGCCTGCTCGAACGAATCCGCCGCCGCAAACCCCTACCCCCCTCCCCCCACCACGAACCCGCGCCAGGACGCCGCAAACCACCCTCCAAAGCGTAAAAAGCGCCCATTCCGACGCTCGAAACCGGGAATTCCCCGCAAGTGGAAGAAAACCTAACCCGAGAAAGCACCCAGCAGCAGCCGCTGCCGCAAGTGTCCTGAAAGCTAACCCGAATCAGCACCCACGTGGGTGTTTTACCCAGCCCCCACGGTGTCCAAGAGTGCCTGGACACCGCGCCAAATTCCACGTATAAAGGACACCAGTGGACACCTCCACAAAAACCGCCACGTTAGAAACAAACACACTTACCGACGAAGGCATTCCAAGAAAACGTGGGCGCTTAACTCAGCGGTAGAGTGCCATCTTCACACGGTGGAAGTCATAGGTTCGAATCCTATAGCGCCCACCATCTTTTAACTGCGAGCGAGCCGTACTCCGTGCTTATTAACAAGCAGACTGACATCGCCCGGGGCAATCCGTTTCGGGCGCGTAGCTCAAACGGATAGAGCATCGGATTTCTAATCCGACGGTTGCAGGTTCGATTCCTGCCGCGCCTACCAAGTTCTCTCAGGATGGCTGTCCACGCCGATCTATGCTGTCCCATACCGAGTTGTGAGTTGCTCGGTTCACGACTCGGCTTTACGAATCGCCCTCTCGTGCAGATCCCAGGAGTTGATGGCTTTCTGGCATCCCTCCCGGGCCAGGCTGGTGCTCAGCAGCCTCTCTGCTTCGTCGAAAGTATTCTCAGCGTCCATCCTGGCGCGGGAGGCTTCGTCATCCGCTTCCTTCACTTTCCTGACGAAGAGCGCGACCTGCGAGTCCGCGCCGGATGGAGGTTTCACCGCACTGTGGATGAGTTCTTGCGTTGCGGCATTGGCTGGCCTGAGTAATTCCTGATAAGCGTTCTTCACCTCGGCGCTCCATGAATCCTTAACGCTCTGATTTAACCGATCCAGGGCGGCATTGGCCTGGTCGGCGGTTTTACGCACTCTTTTCTTTTCACGCAACCACTTCACTACCGACCACGACGTGGCCTCGGTCATCAATGCTCTTGCATCCTCGACTTCGCGGAGTTTTTGCATGCGGCTCGAGATCCTTCTCGGAAAGAAGAGACCATAGCGCGCGCGCACTGAAAAGTCCAGCCGAGGGCCCCCTGCTTTTATTGTGATGCGATGCAGCGGAATTGCATTCGTCCTTGACACCTCCTCCAGTGCGGACTATATTCAGGTTGATGCTGCAGTGCAGCAATCGGAGGCTCTTATGCGAAAAGATACGAAGCGCGAGGATGAGCATTCTCCCGTGGCGATCCTCACCGAACTGGCCATCGAGGGAACCTCGAGCGCAGTGGAAGTCCAGAGAACCCTTCTCAACCTTGTAAAGCAAGAGAACGACATTATCCTGAACGGCTTCAAAGAACAGGTTACCGGCTTCCTACCCGCAGTGGCGATTACCGATCTAGTGCGCCGTAGTCTCGACACGTTGATCGGAATGCAACAGGAACTCCTCACCATCACCAACAAGCAGGCACTTCGCTGGTTCGAACAGGGAAAAGCCGGCAAGATCGATTTCAGCGCTCACGCGTTTGATTTTGCCCGAGAGGAAGTGGACGCCTTTGTGCACGCGCACAAGCAACTCCTCGACGTTCTCTCCGAGGAAACGGTGAAGGCGACCAGCGGCAAGCGGGACCAGCACACCACGCACGCGAAAAAGACAGAATGGTCAAAGGTGGTTCGTGACGCGGCAGACGCGTTTCTCGACGCGCAAAAGAAGTTGCTCGATGTTCTGGGCCAGCAAATGAATGTGAATCTGGATGCGGCCACTCATGCCGGGAATCTTCTATCGCCATCGCGGTTTCTACCCGCCGCCACATTGACAGGCAAGCGAGTGAAGAACTTTATGGACGCCGAAACGGAGCTGGTCGGGTCGATGTTCAAGCCGAAGGTCATGAAAAATGGCAAGCGTCACGGGAGCCATAAAGCGCACCAAGCGGCATAAGTCGCAACGTCGGCCGGTTACGCACTAACTCGTGTCCCTGTGGCTGAGGAGTGGATCGGGGCGGGGAGGAAGCCAACGGTTCAGCAGGGTCTTTTCAAACCGCAGCCACAGGCGGCTCGTGTAAAGCAACGCGCTGCACTGCAGCGTGAACAGGTCCCTGGTCATCAGGGGCGAACGATACGCCGCACGATTGGTCAGCCAATCCTGAGCGACGCGGCGTGCGATCGAGAGCCCCATCCCCGTGTCAGATCCTCTTCCTACGTCGGCCAATAAGCCCTCCAACGTGAACATCACCTTGGACAACATGACCAGCGATCCTGGGAACCTGATGCCTTTCATCGCAATGCGTTCCAGTAGGCGCATGGTATCCGCGCCACTGGGCATCCGTGCCGCAGCCAGTTCATCGAGAAAGCGAGTGACTGACTCGCGAATCATTCGCCCTTGCGGCGCAGTTTTTCCAATTCGCTGCTGGCTGAGTGCCATAACTTCGTTGGAGGCACCCACCGGGTCGCGCAAATTCACCATAAGAAACAAAAGCGCGAGATGCCGGCGCTGTTCGCGGCTTAACCGGACAGGCAGAGCCCAATCGATGATAGTAAGTTCGCCCGTGCGCTTGTTGTAGAACAAATTGCCTGCATGCGGATCGCCGTGAAAGATCGCATCTGGCTGGGCCGACAAAAGAGGTACAGCGACCAAAGCCTCGATAAGTTGCTCGGCTATCTTGGCCCGTCGCGGAGCCGGCAAACGGGCAGCCGCGTTGGTTACCTTTATTCCTCGCTCCTCCGACAGGGCCGTGATTCTGGGCGTGCACAAAGGCTGGATCACCCGGGGCACGCGAACGCCCGCGAGAAAACGATAGAGAGTCGCTGCCTCGAGTAGCGTCTTCTGCTCGCGGGCGAAGTTGACCTCGTGCCGGAGCAAGCGCCGCACTTTCACAAAAGTATCGGGGATGAGGCGTGCGGGAAATCCGTAAGTATGGTGCCGGTCTCCGAAGTATTGCGCGAGTGCCTGCAAGTAATCCATGTCTTCGGAAAAGTATTCGGGAATATGAGGTTTCAAGACTTTGAAGACGCCGCGCTCGCGGTGGCCGCTGTCGGGGTTTCGCCAGGTAAAATGCACCACAGCACTCACACTGGCTTCTGAGAGTATGGTCGGTGCTATCTCAACCGCGAAGGTTGCAAGACGCGGACTCAAATCCTGCTCGATCACGGTTCGAATATCTTCCGGTTTGACATCGCGAATTCCATTTTCCAACCTGGCGAGCGCACGGCGCAGGGCAGGTCGGAGATGCTGGTTTCGCGCTATGACTTGGCCGAGCTTCTGCAGGCCTGGTACTCTGGCGATGAGCCGCAGCAGACGCTCTTCCGGCGGGGTCTGCAGCGGGAGGTCGATCTGCTCCAGGAGTTTTGGGGCGAGGCGCGCGGGGGAGAGGCGCGCCACCACAAACATCATGGCATCTCGTACTGGTGGGCGCCACTTCAAGTAGGCCTCCGGAACCAATGCGTCCACGGGGACGATCTCGTCGACGATCCACCGAGCCATGGCATCGCGCAGGGCTTGACCAGCGGGGCTTCGCAGGCCGGCTTCAATGGCACTAATCTTTTCGCCGGCGGTGGCGCCTTGGGGCAGGAAATTTGACAGGGCGAATCGCAACTGCTCCGGCGCGAGGTTGCGAAGGCCAACTGCGATGACAGATGTATCAAACATAAAAAACCAACGATCAGACTATGGCTCTCGGCGCCTCACTTCGCTGTGACTGCCATCACCGGATCTTTAGAATCCGTGTGAGATAGTTCTGTATGGTCCGTAGCGGAATCCTTTTTCTGAAAATTGGTTGGTACTGGCAAATTGGACCCTCGAGAAATCCGTGGAGACCCTCAACGAAGTCTTTTCCCCGCTGTCTGCGCGACGCCGGTACGAAGTCTGGTTTATGCGAATCGGACTGGCGCATGGCGAAGGAGCCTGGTGGTTCCGATATTTGCTGATGAATCCAGGGCGAAGCGGCTGCCCGGGAAACCCGCAAGCGATGCCTGCGCAGGTGTGGGCCACGTGGTTTCCACCGGACGGGAAGCCGCAGACCTTCATTGAAGGATTTCCCTTGCAAGGTCTGGAACTCAGCGCGCGAGGACAAAATCCATTTCACTTTCGAATCGGCAACAATGGAATCGACGAAGACTCCTGCCGGGGAGCGATGGGGGTTGATGGGCATGCGATCTCCTGGGATCTCCGCTACCGTTCCACGTTTCGAGTCACGCTGAGCAATAAGGGCTGGATTGGATTCTCGCGAACGCCGCACTCTGACGCGCTTTTTTCCGGGCAAATCACATTCGACGGCAGACGTTTCGAGGGTGAACCTCTGGGATTTGGAATTCAAGGACACAACTGTGGATACCGGCATCGCAACTTCTGGAGCTGGACGCATGCATATTTTCGTCGGCCTGCGGGACCGCCGAGCACCCTCGAAGCATTAGTGTATGAAATGCCATTCGGGCTGCTCTTTCGCAAAGCCGTGCTATGGCATGACGGAAAGCCGCACGTTTTACGAGATTTGCAGGAAATCAGCCACGACCGCGAAAACTTGCAGTGGAAGGTTCGCTGTCTTGCGCGGAATGAATTCCAGCTGGAAGCTACAATCGACGGACATGGGCCGAACATGCATCGTCTTGCCTACCAGAGGACCGATTGCTCGGGCTGCTTCGAAGTCGTGAACAACAGCCTGGCGAGAGCCACCGTCTCGCTGGTGCGACGCGACGGATCCGTGGAAAAGCTGGAGACAACGAACGGCGCCGTATTAGAGATGACCGGTCATCGTTGACGCGGCGACTGAGCCTTCGCCAGCCGCTCGGCGACGACGGTGTAGGCTGCAGAATTAAATGCCATCCCAATGTGAGTGCCTGGGACTTCCACGTCCACTTCTGGATTTCTGGTCATGCAGTACCGCCAATCCACGATTCCATCCTGGCGTGTGTAGATCGCGGTCTGGATCATGGAATGCGGGACCTTGCGGCGCAGCGAGTTAACAAAGTTGCAGGTGCATTGCCCGGTATAACAGCTGGGTAGTACGCCGCTACCATGCTCCTGAATGATTTGCAAGCGAACGGCTTCCGCAGCGCGAAGAACAGTTTGATTGGCGAAGGTGCCACGAATCGGCGCTGCCAGGGTAATTACAGAAGCCACATCTTTGGGTCGCTGGCCCGCCACCGAGCGCGCGATTACTCCTCCAAGACTGTGTCCGATCAAATGAATCTTGCGCCCGGTTTCGGCCAGGGCGGTTTCTATGGTCTGGTTCAGATGACGCTGGATCAGCAGGTTCGGACATTCGGCGTTGATCCCGATGCCCGAGAAATACGCCCGGTATCCAATGCGGCCCAGCCAGGCGTGGAGTTCCATCAAGTACAGATCGGTGCCGAGAAAGCCGGGAATGATTACCACCCCGGAGCCATCTCCGTGGGGTACGCCAAGGCCGTAGTAGACGGGCGTCGCGTGCAGCAGCAAAATCTCGGCGCCGAACAATGCTTCGGTCCAAAGTGAGGTATTGGTTTCCGGGCGAGAACGCGGAGTTTGTCTCCGTCTCCCGGATTTTCGTGGAACTGCTCTGGTCCTTTTCTGTTTACGCCGCAATTTCATTCTGAGTTCTGCCTCGCATCCGGCGTGCATTCGTATTCCTGCGCACGCTGCGCGAGAGGAATGCTGCAACGCACAATTATACCCCTCGCGGTTCTGAGGTCCAAACAGATTTTGAAATGCAAAAACTTGCGACTTCTAGCGTTTGCGGGCAGGTTTTTTCTTTCGCGCTTTCTTTTCCAGACTGGCCTCGAGTTCCGCTACTCGCCTGCGCAGCGCGTCGATCTCCGGTTCGGCCTTGGTGCTCGGCGGCGGAGGTTCTGACGCGCCCAGGAACCGCTTCATCATGTCAACCGGGGATAGAATGGCGGACTGGACGTCTGTCAAACGGTTCTGCAGTGCATCCTGCACCTTCTGGTAGCTGTCGAACGCGGATTTCAGGTACCACATGACGAACTCCTGCCGCACCTCGTCGGACGCGACAATCAGTTGCCTGAGGAGTTCAAGTGGCAGCCCGGTCGGCTTGTCCTTGGCATCTTCGGTAATGATTTGCGTCAAAACAACGCGAGTCAGGTCCCGCCCGCTCTCGGCATCGACCACTCGGACATTATTTCCTTCACGAATGAATCGCGCAATGTCATCGAGGTTCACGTATCGGCTGCCGGCGGTATCGTACAACCTGCGATTCCCGTATTTCTTGATGAGAATCGTTTCCGGCTTTGCGGGCTGCTTGTTCATGTTGCTGTGCACAACTTAAGAATTACATCTTGACATGAATGGCTTGCGCTCGTATAGTCAAGTTGATGCTGCAATGCAGCAAAACGGAGGTACTATATGCCAGCGGCAGTAAAGACCGAATCCTCCCGAACTCATACACGGGAGTCGTCCTTTGTTTCAGTCCTATCGGGTTGGGCGCAGCAGGGAGTTCAGAGCTTCTTCGCGACGCAACGGATCCTTCTGGATCTCGCGATGCGACAGAACGCCAGTGTGATGCACGCCCTGCGGCAGCAATTGTCCGACCCACATCACTCTCCCACCGCCCTTTTCAGTGAAATGGCCGGGGAGGGGATGACGAACTTCATTGAAGGACAAAAGGTGCTTCTCGACCTGGGCCAGCAACAAAACGAAATCCTGATGATGGGTGTAAAAGAACGCGTCGGGGAGTGGCCCGGAGCGGAGGCGTTGACCGACCTGCTCAAACGCAGCGTGGAGACTTTCATCCATATGCAGAAGGACTTCCTCAAGATTGCCGGCAAACAAACCCACACCTGGGTGGAGGCAGCCAAGCAAGGCAAACCCTATCCGGGCGACGAGTTGCTAGAACTGGCCCGCGAGGGCATGGAGAACTTCATCGAAGCACAGAAGAAGTTCCTCGACGTAATTGCCGAGGAGACAGCCAAGGCAACCGGCGGCAAACACGCCAATGGAGCCAAGAAAACGAAGCACACGGAGTTGTCTGAGTTGGCACGACAGGCAACCGAGTCGTTCATTGATGCACAAAAAAAGCTGGTTGACGTGGCCGGTCGGCAGGTGAATGCCGGCGTTAAGACGGCGGGGAAGACGATGGAACTTTTGCAGCCATTTCCCTTCCTGCCGTTGAGCGATCTGACACGTGAAGCAGTGAAAAGTTACGTCGATGCCCAAAAGGCATTGATGGCTGTGGTCGTCAAGCCGCAGGCGGCAGCGAAGCATGCGAGCAAGGGTGTACGACACGCGAAACGGCCGGTCAGGAAGCAAAAAGCCGCAGCTGCGGTTGCCTGACAGGCCTGAAAATAAGCCAGAGGCCCGGCCTGTAGCTCTTACAGCGTCGGGCGTATGCCTACGTCAAGGGGCAGGATCGAGAAGATCGCGCCAGGTGCCGGTCCGTTGCGACGGGACGCTGGCGGGTCCTGCCCGCGTGTCTTCGATGCCGTAGCGGCTCGCTGAGAGGAAGTCGAACCTAATCCTCTTGAGGCAGGGCAGTTGTTCATGCACACTCGCCTTGTTCACGGCGCAATGTGCCCTTGCTTCTTCGTGCGTTCCTAGTGCGCGCTATCTGCGCCAGGCGATCGGCAATGATGTTGTACACCGAGGGATTGAACGCGAGTCCGATGTGCGTGCCAGCAACTGGGAAATCGGCGGCAGGTTTACCGGTTACGCAATACCGCCAATCGACAAGTCCGTCATCGGGCGTGTAGACCGCAGTTTCGAGCACGGAGGCGGGCACACTGCGCTGCAAAGAATCCACGAAGTCGCAGGTACAACGTCCGGTGTAGCAGGCGGGAAGAACCTCGGCACCGTGCTTTTTGAGGATGCGCGCCCGAACCGTTTCGGCTGCGCGCAATATGCTGGCATGGGCCACGGTACCGCGGAAGGGGGCGCCGAGAGTAATGACGGAGGCAATGTCTTTTGGCCGTTGGCCCGCGATGGAACGGGCGATAATGCCTCCCAGGCTGTGGCCGATCAAATGGATTCTGCGGCCGGTCTTGGTGAGCGCCTTCTCAATGGTTTCATTGACGCAGCGTTCAATCAGCAGGTTCGGACATTCGGCGTTCAAACTAATGCCGGAAAGGAAACCTTGGTAGCCGATCCGGCTCAGCCAGTTTTTCAGAGGAAATAAGTATTGATCGGGACACAGAAAGCCCGGGATCAAAACTACTGCCGACCCATCACCGCGAGGCACTCCGAAACCGTAGTAAACCGGCGCGGCATGCAGGAGAACCAGTTCGGCTATAAATAATACTTCGCTCAAGATGGGGAGAGTCGCCTCTTGATAATCCCGGGTGAGAATGTTGGGCCCACGTAGAACACCACTTGTTGTCATTCAGTCGCCGTCCTGACGGTACGCTAGAGCGTGCAGTTGCGCAACGAAGGAGTTGCGCGGATTCGGTGCCGAATTGGGATGCCAGGGTTGCTAGATAGAATCACCCAGAACGGTTGCAATTCAGGTCCCGATTGACGAGCCAAAGGGCCAGGTCACGATTCGCAACAGGTCGGGCGGTATGGCGCAAACTGCAAGCAGAGAACAGTTGAAGCCGCAAACGCTGGAGAGTTTCAGCGCTTACATTCGCGACGCCGAAGCGGAAATGGAGAAGACTCTCGATGGCCACAGCCAATTCCTGTGGACTGACACCAGCGCGGAGAGAGCCCGACAAGTCCGCGCAGGACAGATCTTGGCGCAATTCTTCTCTGGCGAAGGGCCGGTCAAAGTGCCAGACGGTTTGATCCATGACTGGATCGGCGCCGTCTATATTCCCGCAACGGCTGTCGAAAATGTATTGGCGCTGGTGCAGGACTACGACAATCATAAGAATATTTACCAACCCGAAGTGATTGCCTCAAAGCTGCTAATGCATCACGGGAATGATTTTCAAATCTACTTGCGACTGCTCAAGAAAAAAATCAAGACCGTGGTCCTCGATACCGATCATGACGTGCACTATCGTTGCCTCGACCGCAAACGCTGGTTTTGCCGCTCGTATACGACGCGGATCGCTGAAGTGGAGAATGCCGGAACCGCGAAGGAGAGGGTACTGCCGCCCGACACCGGTTACGGTTTCCTATGGCGTTTGTATTCCTACTGGCGCTTCCAGGAGCAAGATCGGGCGGTGTGGGTTGAGTGCCGGGCCGTTTCGCTGACGCGCGACGTGCCATTCGGTCTGGGATGGATTATCGAACCGATTGTCCAGAAGCTGCCCAAGGAGTCACTGATCAACACACTTGAAGCCACACGCCGGGCGCTGCGCGCGAGGGCCAAGTAGTTCCGTCCTTCCGCAGCCCGTTTTGACTCGCGCTACCAGGCGTGACGGACGACGCCCCCGTCGTTCCCGAAACGACGTGACCCTACGCACAGTCTGCTGTGACAGGTGCCACCGACTCGCTCCCGTATTGGGAGTGTAGTGAATTTGTATCCCCGGTTAGGAGGGGAGGTAATACCATGAGTTTACGCAGTTGGTCGCGGTCGAATGCGGACTACGGCCGAAAAATGCTGAATTCTGGGCTGGACGGAGCCCGTTCCGGCCGAGAAGCATTCCTCAATGGAAAACCTCTAACTCCGTTTCTAAGCGAGTCGGCTCGAAGTGCGTTGAAGCCCGCCGTTATTGGCGCTTGCATCGGCGCATTGGGCAGTTATCCAAACCACCGTCATGATCATTCTTTTATAGGCAGAGTGTTTACGTACGGCTTTCTCGGTGGTGCAATCGGCTTTGGCGCAGGTATCGCCTGGGAAAGCCGCCAGTTAACTGCAAGCGTTGCAGCGGGTGCTTTGAAGAACATGGAAGAAGTGTCCGACGAGCACTGGCTGGAAAAGCATCCCATCGACTACGCGTAGAAACAGAGGTTGTTTTGCGAGCACTGCGATCGTCCCCTCGACATCGCGAGTGCTGCGAAATCCGAGTGAAGGTGCTTCTCGCACGTAACGAGCCCCCGAATCATTACACAGGGGGCAGCGATGATCGCGAACGAAGCAACAGTGAAAGAGCGGGTTCAGATCCCGCTACCCGCAGACAGCTTGAGTGCGGAGCGAATTGCCTACCTGGAAAAGCTAGTCAGCCAGGCCAGAACCGCGGCCGCTGTCTTTACCCAATTCTCTCAAGAGGACGTCGATCGCATTGTCAAGCCCACGGTCCTGGCCGGAATGGAACAGGCTCAATATCTGGCGCGCCTGGCAGTTGAGGAAACCAAGCTCGGGGTGGTGGAAGACAAGGTCATCAAGAACATGGTGGCCTGCGAATTCGTCTACAACTACGTTAAGGACAAGCGTACTGTCGGCGTCATCCGCGAGATTCCGGAGCGCAATCTGGTGGAGATGGCGGAACCGATCGGAGTTATTTTCTCGCTGACCCCGATTACAAATCCCACTTCTACGGTCTTGTTCAAATGCATCATGGCCATCAAGACGCGGAACGCGATCATTTTCAGTCCTCATCCGAAGGCGGGGCATTGCTGCTCAGAGGCCGTGCGGATCATGCGCGAGACCGCCGTGAAACACGGCGCACCCGAGGGAATCTTCAGCTGCCTTGAATCATCCACGCTGCAAGACAACGCCTACCTGATGCGGCACAAAGACGTCGCTTTGATTGATGCCACAGGCGGCCCGGGAGTGGTCAAAGCTGCCTACAGTTCCGGCAAGCCCGCATTGGGCGTAGGGGCGGGCAATACGCCGGTTTATTTGGAGAAATCTGCGGACGTAAACACCGCCGTCGTCGACATCATTATCTCTAAGACCTTCGACAACGGAACCATTTGTGCTTCTGAGCAGACGGTGGTGATCGATGACGAGATTTTTGACGCTGTTCTGAAGAAATTTGCTGAACTGGGCGCGCACATCTGCAATGAGAAAGAGACCAAGCTGCTGGAGCGCACGGTGATCGATCCCGAGACCGGATTCATGCAGCCCATGGCGGTCGGCCAGAAGGCCAGAGACATCGCCCGTTTTGTCGGCCTCTCGGTGAACCCAAACACCAAACTTCTGGTTGCGCAGATTCAAGGTGTGGGACGCGAGCATCCCTTGTCAGTCGAGAAACTGTTCCCGGTGCTCGCGGTCTATCGGGCTAAATCAGTCGGTGAGGCGCTTAGGGTCTGCGTGGACGTGAACCATGCCGGAGGCCTTGGGCATACGGCGGTCATCTTTTCGCGCAACGAAGAGGTCATCCGCAAGTTCGGCGAGGTGATCAACGCGGGAAGAATCATTGTGAACTCGCCGGGCTCAATTGGAGCGCTGGGCGCCGTTTACAACGATCTGGTGCCCACCTTTTCCTTTGGATGTGGAACCGGCGGCGGCAACAGCACCACCGATAACGTGAACGTCTATCACTACCTCAATATCAAACGTCTGGCTCGGAGGACGCAAAACCATATGTGGTTCCGAGTTCCCAATCAGATTTACTTCAACATGAACGCGGTGGAGAATCTGCGCCAGTTTCCATCGAGTTCCACGATCATCGTCACCAGTCCGGCCCTGGAGCAAATCGGCCATGTAGACATCGTCCGGCGCCACATTTGCCCTAAGACTCACGTTCATGTCCTGGTCATTCCGGATGCGGAGCCTGAGGTCAAGGTCATCCTGCAAGGAGTGGAGTCACTCAACTTCTACAAAGCGGATCAGATCGTCGCGCTGGGCGGCGGGTCAGTGATCGACGCGGCGAAGATCATGAAGCTCAAGTACGAATCGCCCGAGGCTGACCTGGAATATCTGGCCGCGCCCTTTCTGGATCTGCGCAAGCGAGTGGTCCAATATCCGACAGAAAAAGTTAACCGGGCGCGGTTGATCGCCATCTCTACCACCAGCGGGACTGGTAGCGAAGTCACCCCGTTCGCTGTCCTCATCGATAAGGAGCATGGGCGCAAGGTGACCCTTGCCGATTACTCGCTGAGTCCGGATATCGCGATTGTCGATCCGCAGTTTGTCATGTCCATGCCGAAAGGCCTGACCGCGGATACAGGCATTGATTGCCTGACCCACGCGCTGGAAGCGGGAGTTTCGAATTACGCTTCCCCCTACACGGACGCCAACGCCATGCAGGCCATTCGGATGGTTTTCAAATACCTGCCGATCGCTTATGAACATCCGCACGACGAAGAAGCGCGCTGCATGATGCACAACGCTGCCTGCATTGCGGCGCTGGCATTCTCCAACGCGTCGGTGGGCGTGAATCACGCGCTGGCTCATGCCTTCGGCGCGCGCTTCGGCGTCGCGCACGGGCGGGCCAATGCGCTCATGTTGCCGCACGTCATGGCGTACAACGCCGCAGTCCCCGCCAAGTTCATGCCGTCGCCCTACACCCGCGGATACGTGGCGCACAAGAAGTACGCCGCGGTCGCGGATTTGCTGGGCCTGGGTGGCCATTCGGTGGATGAGAAGGTGAAGAATCTGATTGCGGCAACGGAACAACTGCTTGATCAGCTGGGATTTCCGCGGTCGATCGCCGAGTTGGGGATCTCCAAAGAACAGTTTGAGAGCGCACTGCCCGAACTGGTCGAGATTGCCTTTGCCGATCCGTCGGGGCGCTCGAACCCTCGGATGCCGCTGATGAGCGAACTGGTCGAGCTGTTTTGGAAGGCGTATGAGGGGCGAGGGGTGGCCAAGCCGGCTGCTGCCTCTCAGCCACAAACTGTGTAACAAATGGTGGTACCTATGGCAATGACTGCAGTGTTTCTGAACATCGATGACCAGCGGGTCGTTCCGGCCCTGCAAGAAGCCGGAGAAAAACTCGACGGCACTCAGGGCGAAACGGTGTTGGATTTCTCTTCCGTGCGCCGGATCGATTCGAGTGCGCTGCGAGCGCTGGAAGAGTTTGCCCGCTTAGCCGACGGGAAGACCGTCAAGGTTGTCCTGCGCGGCGTAAACGTTGATGTCTACAAGGTGCTCAAGCTGATGAAGCTGACGCGGCGGTTTTCTTTCGTGAATTGAGATGCCTGCTCCCCGGGCAACCGAACGGCCTACTGAATAAGGAGAGATGTGATGCAGAACCATCAACAGAGTGACCGCCTTTCGTGGGGCGACACCGTCTTCCTGCATCTGGAACGGGAAGGCATGCCGCTCAATGTAGGCTGCCTCTGCATCTTCGAGGGTGAGACTTCGTTTGAAGACTGTGTCCAGTTCGTCGAGTCGAAGCTGCCGCTTCTGCCCCGTTTTCTCAAACGCGTCGTACCTGCGCCTTTCGGTCTGGGTCTTCCGACCTGGGAATACGACGCGCAGTTCGATCTCCACCGCCATGTGCGTGAAGTGCCGCTCAAGCACGGTACCGACATTGAGCTGAGGGCCGCTGCCGCAAAACTGTTAGGCACGGTGATGGACCGGCAGCACCCGTTGTGGGACATCAGTGTAGTGCGCAGGCTGAAGGGCGATCGCACAGCGATCATTCTGCGGATGCATCACTGTCTGACTGACGGCATTGCAGGAGTGGGCATCCTGAATGCGCTTCTGGATGTGACCCCGGACGCGCCGCGCCTGCCCAAGAAAAAGCTGAAGTTCCGCGTTCCGCCGCCACGTGACCCACTCACGTCGCTTACGACTGGGTTCGTAGATTCCTATTCTGATTTCGTCAAACGAATCCTTTCGGCAATGACCGACCTGCTGAGCATGGCCGAGCGTGCTGCAGCCAACGGTGGAAACCTGGTCACCGACGAGTTTGCGAATCTTCTTCCTGAAATCAGCGCGTTTACTGAGCGGCTTCGGTTCAACGTTATCTATCGTGGACCGCAGAAATTCGTCTGCACCGAGCTTCCACTGGCCAACGTCAAAGCCATCCGGCAGAAATGCGGTACCAGCGTGAATGACGTCATTCTCGCCCTCGTGACAGCGACCATTCGCCGCTACTGCGAAGTGCATGGAGACCGCGTGAAAGGGAAGTTGCTGCGGATCATGGTGCCTGTCAATCTGCGCGGCGCCGACGGAGCGTCGGAGTTAGGGAACCGCATTTCCCTCGTCCCGGTCACCATTCCGCTGGGTATCCGGCAAACGCGAAGGTTACTCGCCGCGGTCCATAAGCGGGCTGAGTTTCTCAAACACATTCACGCCGCCGAGTTGGTCAGTCTGGCCGGAGGCTTGATGGGGATGTTCCCGACTGCCATGCAGGGGCTGGCAGGACCGATTTTGAGCCAGTTGCCCATCACACCCTTCAACATGGTTTGCACGAATGTGCCTGGGCCGCAATTCCCACTTTATCTGCTCGGCCACAAGATGCTGAATTGCTATCCCTATGTCCCGATCGGCGGCGAGATGGCGGTCAACTGCGCCATCATGAGCTACGACGGTACGGTGCACTTCGGCTTCAGTGGGGATGTTCATGCAGCGCCTGATCTGAGACGGCTGGAGGAATTGTTGCAGGCGAGTTTCACGGAACTGCGGGACGCGGTTGGAATTAGACCGCCGCAAAAGAAGCGAGCGCGCAGAAAGTCGCGAGTAGTAACGACTGCGGCTGCACTGCCAGAAACTGTGCCGTCACCGGTTCTACTTACGACTAGCTCTTTGCCACTGGAATCGAAACGAGCACCACAACCTACGCCAAGAATTGAACAGGAGAAAGCTCTGACCCAGTTCAGCGTCGCGTAGGCAACGCAATTTTAGAGGGAGTAGACCGTGGTAGGTTCCTATTCACCCTCGCAGATCGCCGACTGGTTGGTTCCCGGACGCAACCTGTTTCTGACCATCCATGTCCTCGGGGTCGCGTGTTTTCTTTACATCGTCGCCAAGCGGCTGGTGCCGCTCCTTCGAGCCGAGCGGGATCTTCGCTTTGATCATCCTTGGACTCGTCTGGGCAAAGTCCTGAAGTTCTGGCTGGGGCAGTGGAGGCATCCGCGCTACAAGTTCTTCGGAACCATCCACATCCTCATTTTCGCGGGATTTATTCTCCTGGCGTTGCGCGCATTTTCCGTTCTCACCATAGGTGCTGAGCATTTTGCGCTGCCGGGATTCTCCGGTGAGTTCGGCCACATGTACGACATCGTCACCGATTACGCGGCGACGGTTGTGTTCTTGTGCATGGTAGTGGCTGTGATCCGCCGGCTCGTGTTCAAGCCCGCCCGATATGCAGTGCCCGCGAAGTACGGCAAAGGTCACACAGCTGACGCCGTTTTTCTTCTGGGACTCATCGCGACCCTGATGGTAGCCGACAGCCTTTTCGCCGCCAGCAATGCCGCCGGTCACGCACAGCACGGCCAGCCGGTTGAAGCCTTAGCTGTTCTATCCCTGCCGTGGATGTTCCAGATTGCTCTGGGCTCGATGTCATTGGCCACGCTGTGGGGCCTCAACATCGGCGCCTATCTCGTCCATGAACTGACTTTTTATTTCTTGCTTTGCTATCGGCCCTTTGGAATCCAGTTCCACGTGGAGACATCGCTGTTCAGCGTTTACTTTGCAAAGTTGGAACGGGGAACGATAAAGCCAGTTCGATGGGGCGTTTCGGACGGGCATCTGGACCAGGTGAAATCTTTCGGCGTGAAGAAGTTCGAAGACTTCACGTGGAAGCATATGCTCGATTTTTATTCCTGCGCTGACTGTGGGCGTTGCGCCGACAATTGCCCGGCGAATGCAGCGGGTCGTCCGTTGGCGCCGCGATTCATCACCATCAAGGCCAGAGACTACGTCTTCCAGCATTATCCGGTGCTTGGCAAAGCGAACAATAGCAAACCATTGATCGGCAACATCTATTCTGAAGATGAAATCTGGTCCTGCACCACGTGCGGCGCATGCGAAGAGGAATGTCCGCTCCTGGTCGAGTACATCGACAAGATCGTCGACCTGCGGCGGGGAATGATCGATGACGGGAATGTACCCCAGTCATTGCAAAAACCGCTGAAGGCTTTGGAGAGTCGCGGCAATCCCTATGGCAAGTTGGAGAAGAAGAAAGCCGACTGGGCGAAGGTGCCCGAGTTCCAAAAAACCTGCAGGCTCAAAATTCTCGACGGGAAGAACGGCGCCGAGACTCTGTATTTCGTCGACAGCATTACTTCCTACGACGACCGCATGCAGTCGATCGGGCGATCCACCGCCAGAATCCTCGACCACATCGGAGAAAACTTCGGAATCCTGGGCGCAGCGGAGAAAGACAGCGGCCACGAGGTTCGCCGTTTTGGCGAAGAGATGCTGTTCATGGCCCTGCGCGATCACAACACCGACGCCATCAAGGCCTCCGGAGTCCAGCGAATCGTCACCGCTGACCCACACGCCTTCAATGCGCTGAAGCACGACTATAAGGACATTCCACCCGTCGAGCACATAAGCCAGGTCATCGCCCGCGAAGTAAAGGCCGGCAACATCCAGTTCAACCGGGTCGAGAACGAAGACAATGTATACGCCTACCACGACCCCTGCTATCTGGGACGCCACAACCAGGTTTACGACGACCCGCGCGCCGTGCTCGATGCGATTCCTGGATTGAAAAGGGTGGAGATGAAACGGTCGCGCGACCGCTCATTCTGCTGCGGTGGTGGGGGACTCATGTTGTTCTATGAGCCCAAAGAAGAGCAGAGGATGGGCGTGCTCAGAGCCCGCATGGCCGCGGAAGCAGGGGCGAACGTAATCGTGACGGCGTGCCCCTTCTGTATGGTGAATATCGAAGATGCGATCAAAGTGGCGGGCCTGGAAGGCAAGATGTCCGCGATTGACTTGACGGAACTGGTAGACCAGAACATTGTGCGGGCGAACTGCACAGAAGAATCTGAAACAGCAACTTGTGGAGGTTGACGTGGAAATTCTAGTTTGTGCACGAAGAGTGCCTGATACCTCAGAAAACGAGATCGCGCTCAATGCCGCAGGAAACGACATTGAGCGTGACGAACTCGTTTATTCGGTGAATGAACCGGACAACTACGCGGTCGAAGAGGCCCTGCAGATCCGCGATCGGGTCGGGGGCAACGTCACCGTGGTTACGATCGGCGGGGAAGACGATGAAGAAATTCTGCGCCGGGAACTGGCCATGGGCGCGAACCAGGCCGTGCTGGTCTCTGACGAAGCCTTCAGCGGATCCGATGGCAAGGGCGTCGCGACCATCCTCAAGGACTTCGTGCAGAAAGGTCACTACGACCTGATCTTGACCGGAGTTCAGGCTGACGACGGCGCGGCGCAGGTGGGCGGAATGCTGGCCGCGATGCTGGACTATCCGTTTGCTTCTCTGGTGAATTCCATCACGGTGGAAGACGGAAAGCTGAGAGTCAGTCGTGAAATCGAGGGCGGCAATCGGGAAATCAGCGAGATCGATCTTCCCTGTGTTCTTTCCATTCAGACCGGCATTAACGAGCCGCGCTACGTCGGAATGCGTGGCATCCGGCAGGTGGCTTCTGTGCCTATCCCTACTCTTGGAGCTTCAGACCTCGGCGTCGATAAGGGCGCGGTAGGCGAAGCGGCTGCGAAGGTGAAGCGGGTGGACTACTTCGTTCCTGTGTCGGGCAAGGGAGCCGAGATGCTCCACGGCAGCCGCGAAGAGAACGCTGACAAGGTTCTTGAGTTGGTAGCAGCGAAGGGAGGGCTGAAATAATGGCACGCATTTTTGCTTACATCGTACACAGAGCCGGCGTCGCCGATGATTCCGCGGCCGAACTGGTAGCCGCCGCGAAGAAGATCGATACCAACGAGTTGCCGACCGCAATTCTTACCGGCTGGGGAGCAGATCTCGATGCCGCGTGCAACTCGGTCAGTTCCTCCTTTGGCGAAATTTGGAAAGTGGCAAATGAAGCCCTCGCCTACCCCAACGCCGAACTGGTTCGGCAAGCACTGACGAGCGTTCTGCCGCGCAACAGCATTTTGCTGGTGCCCCACGATCATTTCGGAATCGATTTGTCGCCTGGTCTTTCCATCAAGCTGAATTCTGCCTTTGTCTCCGATGTCCTGGCAATCGATGGAGTGGAAGGAAACTTCCTCAAACTGGTCCGGCAGGAATTCGGCGGGCAAGTGAACGCGCACGTGCGCTGCGATATTTCCTCGGGCGCGGTGATCAACATTCGTCCGGGAGCGTTCAAACCGGAGCAGACTACCCCGACCTCGGGCGTAGTCGTCGACAAATCAGCCGCCGTGGGCGCCCTCGCGGTGCGACGCCGATACGTAGAAACCATCATCGCCGAAGCGGGCGATGTGGACATCACCAAGCACAGCGTCCTGGTCTCCATTGGACGGGGCATCCAGGAGAAGGACAATGTGGTCCTTGCCGAGGAACTCGCCGAGGCGCTGGGTGCAGCAGTGAGCTGCTCGCGTCCTGTCGTCGACGCGAAGTGGATGGAGAAATCCCGCCAGGTCGGTTCGTCTGGAAAAACCGTGAAGCCCAAGGTCTACCTGGCTTGCGGCATCAGTGGAGCTTTCCAGCATCTGGCCGGCATTAAAGGAAATCCGTTCCTCATCGCCATCAACAAGAATCCTAAGGCTCCGATATTTCAGGTCGCCGATGTCGGCATTGTCGACGACGTCCTGGAGTTCCTGCCGGAACTGACTAACAAAGTCCGTGAAATGCGCGGCGTTGCCGCAAAGTGAGGTTGCATCCATGCTTGCACACAAAACCCTGAAACTGAGCGTCAAGTCTCTCAAAGAGTTCGCCAAGAAGCGCCTCCCCGACGAAGTCCTGATCGAACTCGATGAACGCGACGAGTGCCCCATCGAAATCGTTCGCGACATGTGCAGTCCCGACAAGCTGGGCATTCAACTCCTGTTCATTCCGGAAGAGTTCGGCGGCATGGGCGGAGGTACGTTCGACGTCTACTGCATTTGTGAGGAGATGGCGCGGATCGATCTCGGGATCGCAACTTCCGTGCTCGCCACTTTTCTCGGCAGCGATCCGATCACAGTAGGCGCGACTCCCGAGCAGAAGAAGTTCTGGCTGAGCCGCATCGCGGATGAAGGGTTGTTGTTCGCATACGGCGCAACGGAACCGGAAGCAGGCAGCGATCTGGGAGCCCTTCGCACTACGGCAGACCCGGTCCTGCAGGACGGGCGCGTGGTCGGATACAAAATCAACGGCAATAAACAATGGATCAGCAATGGCGGAATTGCCGGCGCTTACACCGTGTTGGCCAACACGCCCAGCGGTCCGAGTTGGTTCATCGTCGAAAAGGGCGCGAAGGGTTTTACGCACGACGAACCAGAGGACAAGCACGGCATCCGCCTCAGCAACACCGCGGCGCTGGCTTTCAACGATGTCTATGTCGATGCCGACCGTCTGATCGGTGGCGTTGCAGGACAGGGGCTGAATCAGGCGCAGGCTGTGTTCGGTTACACGCGCCTGATGGTGGCGGCGTTCGGCCTTGGAGCGGGGTGGGCTGCTCTCGATCGGGCAATTCCATATTCAACCAAGCGCATCCAGGCGGGAGCACCGCTCTCGGAAAAGCAAGGATACACGCACAAGCTGATTGTGCCGCACGTGGCGCGGCTGGAAGCTGCCCGCGCCTACATCGAAGAGACTGCTGAGCGGATCGACGCGGGGGCCGAAGGAAGCCTCAACACCGAGGGCGCAATCGCGAAGTACATGGCGACCGAAGCTGGGAACCAGGCTGCCGAAGCCAGCATCCAGGCGCTCGGAGGTTATGGTTACACGCACGAATACATGGTGGAAAAGATCAGCCGCGACGTTCGCATCACCACGATTTACGAAGGCACCTCCGAGATTATGGAGATGACCATCAGCCGAGACCGCTGGCAATTCCACCTGAAGACGCGCGGCCAGCACTATCACGATCGAGCACGCGAGTTGGAGGCGCTGCATGCGCGCCATCCGAACGTGGGCGCGAATATCGCCGCCCTGGCCCATCACGCGCTGGCCGAAGTCATGGAAAAGGCGCGCGTCGCACGCCTCACGCGTTATCAGCACATCCTCCTGCGCTTGGGCGAGTGGATCGCTTACGCCGAAAGCGCGGGCAGTCTGGCTCGTCGGGCCGCAGGTCTCGCGGAAGGCATGCTGAACGAAAAAACTAACCGGCGCTTTGACGCGACCGCGCTGGCGGCATTGAGCCGAATCTTCGCGCGCGAGGCGGCCCTCAAGGTCGCAGAAGATGGCCTGCGCTGGATTAGCGGAGCCGGCGGCGTGAGCGACGCCGAAATGGCTGCCTTTGAAACGAGTTTGCTGTTGCCCGCCGTTCATCGTGCACAGGCGGGTCTGATCTCTGACATGGATTTCATAGCCAACGTCCTCTACGCCCGCGCTGCGAAGCCCGCAGTTGCCGCCTGATTTCAAGACGCCTGACTATCTTGCACCGCAACCTGTCCGGTTGCATAGGAGCGTCAACATGGAAGACACAGCCTATCGAGCCATTGCGATCGTGGGAGCGGGAGCCGTTCTGCCCGACGCCGCCAACGTTGCGGCTTTCTGGGAGAACGTGAAGAACGGCCGTTACAGCATCACCGAAGTCGCACCCGACCGTTGGGATCCGGCGTATTACTACGATCCCGATCCCAGCGCTCCTGACAAGACTTATTCAAAGATCGGCGGTTGGGTGCGCGATCAGGTATGGGATCCGGTGAAGTGGCATTTGCCGATTCCGCCGCGTGTCACCGACGCTATGGATTTGGCGCAGAAGTGGGCGATCGCGGCTTCCCGCGAGGCTTTGGATGACTACGGCTACCCAAAGCGGCCGCTGAACCCGGATCGAGTCGCAGTGATCCTGGGCAACGCCATGGCGGGCGAAAAACACTATCTGACCGCAATGCGTGTGCACTTCCCGGAATACGCGCATGAACTTGCTGAAGTCGCCAGCTTCGCCGCGCTGCCGGAGGCGATCCGCAGTGAGATTACCCGCGAATTGCACAAGCGGATTGACAAACGCCTTCCCGAAATCACGGAAGACAGCATGCCCGGCGAATTGGCCAACTGCATTGCCGGCCGCATCGCGAACATCTACAACTTCCACGGCCCAAACTACGTTTGTGACGCGGCGTGCGCCTCTGCGATGGCGGCGATCACCGCGGCGGCCGAGGGGCTGATCGAGAACGATTTTGACGCGGTCATCACTGGCGGCATTGACCGCAACATGGGAATCCAGACCTTCGTCAAGTTCTGCAAGATCGGCGCCCTTTCCGCGACCGGCACTCGCCCCTTTGCGGAAGGAGCCGACGGCTTCGTCATGGGCGAAGGTTCTGCAATCTTCGTGATGAAGCGCCTGGCAGACGCCGAGCGCGACGGGGACAAGATCTATGCCGTGCTTCGTGGCATCGGCGCCTCGAGCGATGGCAAGGGAAAAGGAATCACCGCGCCCAACCCAATCGGCCAGAAGTTTTGCCTTGAGCGCGCCTGGCAGAACGCCGGGCTGTCGCCAGCAACGGCCACACTGATCGAAGGTCACGGCACCTCGACCCGCGTGGGCGATGTGGTCGAAGCACAGAGCATGACCGATTTGCTCCGCAGTCACAATCTTCCAACCCACTCGGTGGCGCTCGGTTCGGTCAAGTCCAACATTGGTCATCTCAAAGGAGCGGCGGGAGCTGCCGGTCTGCTGAAAACCTCCCTGGCCCTTCGAGATAAGGTACTGCCGCCCAGCGTGAATTGCGAACATCCCAGCCCCGACATCGACTTCGCCCACTCGCCACTCTACGTCAATACTGAACTGAAGCCCTGGACGGTCTCCCCAGACACTCCGCGGCGCGCTGGAGTCAGCGCCTTCGGATTTGGCGGCACCAACTTTCATCTCGTGCTCGAAGAGCACATTCCCCACCGGCTTACCGGAAATGGAAAGCGGTCCGTAGCTGTCGGCGCACTTCCACAAACTGCGATCAATGAGGTAGTCATGAACCCGAAAGAAGTTTTGTCTCCCGCTGTGTCCTCTGCTGCTCCCTCCGCCTGCAAGCCGCCACTGCGCGGCGCGCTCGTAATTGGCGGCGACTCCGAGGCTGTTCTGGCTGAGCGTCTCAGCGCGGTAATCAAGAACGCTGAAGCGGGACGCGCCCCTGAACCCACGGCGCCGGCTGATTCGGACCTGCGCGCGAACGAGCGGCTGGCGATCGACTACGCTGACGCGGCTGAACTGGCGGATAAATCAGCCAAAGCGCTCAAAGCGCTCGCGGTAAGTCAGCCAGTCGTGTGGAAAGCCCTGCGTGCCCAAGGCATCTTCCGCGGTCATGGTCCCGCGCCGAAGGTGGCGTTTCTCTATACGGGCCAAGGTTCGCAATATGTGAATATGCTGCGCCCGCTCTACACTGCGGAGCCGATTGTCACTGAGACTTTTGCCGAAGCGAATCGTGTGATGACTCCACTACTCGGCAAGCCCCTCACCGATTATGTTTTCGTTGACCAGAACGACCCCAACGCAGTAGCGAAGGCGGAGGAAGACCTGCGCCAGACCGCCATCACGCAGCCAGTCGTGCTGGCCATCGATCTCGCACTGACTCGCCTGTTGGCCGCTTACGGCATTCAGCCGGACATGACAATGGGACACAGCCTGGGCGAATACGGAGCTCTGGTTGCCTCCGGCGCTCTTCCCTTCGAGGATGCTCTGCTAGCCGTCAGCGTCCGCGGTCGAGGCATGACCCGTGTGGCCGTGGCCGACACCGGCAGGATGGCGGCCGTGTTTGCGCCACTGCAAGAAATCGAACGAATCCTGAAAACGATCGACGGTTACGTCGTGATCGCCAACATCAACAGCGAACACCAGGCAGTCATCGGCGGCGCCACCGATGCGGTGACGCAAGCCATGCAAGTTCTGCAAAACGCAGGCTATGAGGTCTCCGCGTTGCCGGTCAGTCATGCTTTCCACACCTCGATCGTGGCGCCGGCCAGCGAACCGTTGCGCAAGGAACTCGCAGGTCTGCACATAGAATCGCCCCGCCTACCCATCGTTGCCAACGTAAATGGCGAGTTCTATCCCACCGGGCCCGGCGTCGTGCCTCAAATGTTGGACCTCCTCTCCAAGCAGGTCGCCTCTCCCGTGCAGTTCGTCAAGGGACTGCGCACGCTCTACGACGCCGGCGCGCGCATCTTCGTGGAAGTTGGGCCGAAGAAGGCTCTACAAGGCTTTGCCGAGGATGTCCTCGGCGACCGCGGCGATGTGGTTTCGCTCTTTACAAATCATCCGAAGTTCGGAGACATCGCCTCGTTCAACCAGGCGCTGTGCGGGCTTTACGCAGCTGGACTAGGCCGCGGGATCTCCGAAGTCTCAGTCGAGAAACCGGCGGCCTTCATTTCGCGTGCGCCCGCGCCAGCTGAGACGCCTAAGCCTATTGCTGCGGCAGCTTCTGCCTCCAGTACCCCTGCTCCTCATGTTTCGCCCGTGAACGGGGACCACTACACCGAACTCGGCCACTTCTTCGCCGAAGTTCTCGAGCGCGGCTGGCAGATTCATCGCGGTGAAGATCGTCCCACGGTTGGCGCCCCAGTTGTCATCACGGGAGCGGCTTTGGGCCTGCCCGGAACCGAGCACATCTTTGATGACGATAATGTCGCCCGCATTCTGCGTGGCGATCAGTTCATCGATCTCATCCCCACGCGCTTGCGCAAGGCTATGCTCGACAAGCACATTACGCGACTGGTGAAGAGCGACAACGGCGGGCCGACATTCGAGACCATTAACAACGTGGCCAACGTCATCAAGCTGGCTGGACGCGGAGGCGCGTTCGATCTCGAACATGAATTCGGCATTTCCGCCGACCGGTTGGCCGCTCTCGACCGCACCACTCAACTGGCGATCGCGGTGGGCATCGACGCATTGCGGGATGCCGGCATTCCGCTGGTCATGCGCTATAAGACCACGACGAAAGGCACGCAGTTGCCGGACCGGTGGGCTCTGCCTGACACATTGCGCGACGACACTGGCGTTATCTTCGCTTCCGCGTTCCCAGGCTGCGACTCATTCGCCGATGAAATGGGACGCTATTACACGGATCACTCCCGCCGCGAGCAGTTGGGTCTGCTGGAAAGCCTGCTCACGCGGGCGGCAAAGGCGAATGGCGATTCTGCCCTCGAACAGGAAATTGAGAGACGTTTGGAAGACTTGCGCGACGCCATCGAGAAGGAGCCGTATGTTTTCGACCGGCGCTTCCTGCTCAGAACTTTGTCGATGGGACATTCGCAGTTCGCCGAATTCATCGGCGCCCGCGGCCCGAACACGCAAATCAACTCTGCCTGCGCGAGCACCACGCAAGCCGTGGCGCTGGCGGAAGACTGGATCAATGCCGGGCGCTGCCGCCGCGTGGTCATCGTCTCATCCGACGACGTCACTTCCGACCATTCGATCGAATGGTTCGGGGCAGGATTTCTGGCCAGTGGCGCAGCCGCCACTGACGAGGTGGTGGAAGAAGCCGCCACTCCCTTCGACCGCCGGCGCCATGGCTTGATCGTCGGCATGGGCGCCGCCGGCCTTGTGATCGAGAGTGCAGAGGCCGCGCGCGAACACGGAATTCAATCGATCTGCGAAGTCTTAAGCACGGTCACGGCCAACAGCGCTTTTCACGGTACTCGCCTCGATGTGCAGCACATCGGCCAGATGATGGAGAACTTGGTGTCCCGAGCTGAAACTCACAGGGGTATTTCGCGTCATCAGATCGCGCCCCACACGGTTTTCGTTTCCCACGAGACCTACACGCCCGCGCGGGGGGGCAGCGCCTCGGCTGAGATCAATGCGTTACGGCGCGTATTCGGCGACGCAGCGGATCAGGTTGTGATTGCCAATACCAAGGGTATGACCGGTCATGCCATGGGAACCGGAATCGAAGATGTCCTGGCGGTAAAGGCGCTGGAAACCGGCGTGGTGCCGCCCGTGGCTAACTTCAGAGAAGTTGATCCCGAGTTGGGCACATTGAACTTGTCTAAAGGAGGGGCATATCCGGTCGAATACGCATTGCGCCTCGGCGCGGGTTTCGGCTCGCAAATCAGTATGACCCTTCTGCATTGGGTACCAACGAAAGATGGTGTCCGGCGTCGCCCGAACGCTTTGGGCTATGAGTATCGCATTGTTGACGAAAACTGCTGGAAGGCGTGGCTAAGCCAAATCGCTGGATATCCAACTGCGAATCTGGAAGTAGTGCGTCGCACGCTGCGGGTCGTTGATCAAGGAACAGGAGCACGCTTCGCCGAAGTCACGCAGAAAGCACAACCGGCGCCTGCCCCCAAGCCTACGCCGCTTGTTCCAGTGGTCGCAGCGGCACCGCTGCCTTCATCGAGCCCGGTCGCCGAGGTAGAAGCCAAGGCCGGGCCGAAGTTGGTAGCTAAGGCCGAGCCAAAGTTGGAACCAAAAGCGTCTGCGCCCGCGCCTCCCACACCACCGACGCTCGCTGCGAAAGGCGATCCCGTGAAAGAGCGGGTGCTGGCCCTTGTAGCCGAAAAGACCGGCTATCCGGTTGACATGCTCGATCTGGATCTCGATCTCGAGGCAGACCTGGGTGTCGATACCGTGAAGCAGGCTGAAGTGATGGCGACGATCCGTGAAGCGTACGGAATAGCCCGCGACGACAAGATTAAATTGCGCGATTTCCCCACCCTCGCTCACGTGATTCGGTTTGTACACGATCGGCTACCTGAGCTTCGTGTGGCGCAACCCACTGCTACAAAACTCACGTCACCGCCGGCGGCTGAGGTCAGGAAAGAGCCTGAAATCAAAACCATCCCGCCAGTACCCGCTACGATCTCTGCCAAAAATAAAGACAGCGATCCCGTCAAGGAACGCATCCTTGCGCTGATGGTAGAGAAGACTGGATACCCGCAAGACATGCTGGATCTGGACCTCGACCTGGAAGCGGATCTCGGTGTGGACACCGTCAAGCAAGCGGAAATGTTCGCCGCCATTCGCGAGATCTACAACATACCTCGCGACGAGAACCGCAAGCTCCGCGATTACCCCACGCTGGCGCACGTGATCCGCTTCGTGTATGAGAAGCGACCCGACCTTGGCGCTACGAAACCCACGCCAGTCCCGGTGGCGGCAGCCCCCAAGCAAGAACCTAAAGTCAAAGCTATCCCGCCAGCCCCGGCGTCGATCTCCGCCAAAGCCGACGATCCCGTCAAGGAACGTATCCTAGCGCTGATGGTAGAGAAGACTGGATACCCGCAAGACATGTTGGATCTGGATCTCGACCTGGAGGCGGATCTCGGTGTGGACACGGTTAAGCAGGCGGAAATGTTCGCCGCCATCCGCGAGATCTACAACATACCGCGCGACGAAAATCGCAAGCTCCGCGATTACCCCACGCTGGCGCATGTGATCCGATTCGTATACGAGAAGCGGCCAGAATTGGCGGGCACGGCTGGCGTAGCTTCGTCCGTGCCGGCTCCATCGGCGCCAGCTTTGTCCTCACCGGCTTCGTCCTCAACGACGATGATCGAACCGGTCGCACCTTCCTCCACGCCAGCGGCGGCGGCAACGAGTGCCGACGACCCGATCAGGAAAAAAGTTCTGCAGATAGTGGCCGAGAAGACCGGCTATCCGGAAGACATGTTGGATCTTGATCTTGACCTGGAAGCGGACCTCGGTGTCGACACCGTCAAACAGGCGGAGATGTTCGCGGCGGTGCGGGCAGCTTACAACATTCCGCGCGATGAAAATATGAAGCTGCGCGATTTCCCGACTCTGGCGCATGTGATCAAATTTGCCCACGAGAGGTCGGCGCGCGTTGTGCCCGCTCCGGTACGTTCCGTCGAAAAAGCGCGACAGGAGCCGAAGACCGCTTCCCCGCAGCCTGCGCGCCCGGTCCTCGCCAGTTTCGACGCTGCAAATCGCATTCCGCGACGCGTGCCGGTACCGACACTGCGGCCACCGCTCATGTTTTGCAAAGCAACGGAGGTGAAACTCGAACGCAACAGCCGCGTAGTGCTCATGCCGGACAGGGGCGGCGTTGCAGATGAACTGACGAAGCGCCTCCAGGCGATGGGCGTCGAAGTGCTTCGCATCGACAGTGCGCCGGATGCCGATACTCTGACCAGTCTCCTCAAGACTTGGATCGCCGCTGGTCCCGTCCACGGAGTCTACTGGCTGCCTGCGCTTGACTCAGAAGGAAGCCTGCGCGACCTTGATCTTGCGAACTGGCATCAAGCCCTGCGCGTGCGCGTGAAGTCTTTCTACGTCACGATGCGTACTCTGTATGAGCAAGTGGCGCCTCCGGGAACGTTCGTCGTGGCGGCGACACGGCTTGGCGGACAGCACGGCTACGATGAAGGCGGAGCGATCAATCCGCTCGGTGGCGCGGTCGTTGGCTTTGCCAAGACCTACAAGCGGGAGCGCAGCAACGCCCTCGTCAAAGCAGTCGACTTTGAACCAGATCGCAATGCTGCCGAAATCGCCGATCTGCTGATCGAAGAGACCCTGCGCGATCCCGGTGCGGTCGAGATCGGATACACGGCAGACCAGCGTTGGACCGTCGGCCTCCAGGAACAGACCGCCGCCGATGGCCAGCCCGGCATGGTGCTGGACAACAACAGCGTCTTTCTGATCACCGGCGCCGCGGGAAGCATCGTCTCGGCCATCACCGCCGATTTGGCCGCCGCATCGGGTGGAACGTTCTATCTGCTCGACCTGGTGCCGAAGCCCGATCCCGACAATCCCGACCTCAAGCGCTTTGTAGACAACAAAGAAAACCTCAAACGTGATCTGTTCGCACGCATCCAGAACCGCGGAGAGCGCGCCACTCCAGCCCTCGTCGAAAAAGAGCTTGCGAGCCTGGAGCGGGCGCAGGCTGCCCAAAGCGCCATCGACGCCGTCCGCGCGGCCGGCGGCACGCCACATTATTTCAGCGTCAATCTTGCGGATGCGGAGGCAGTGTCCAAGGTGATCGACCAGGTGCGCCAGCGCACCGGCCGCATCGACGTGCTGCTGCATGCTGCCGGCGTCGAACGAAGCCACTCCCTGCCAGATAAAGACCCCCGCGAATTCGACCTGGTGTTTAACGTCAAGGCTGACGGCTTCTTCAATCTGCTGCGCGCCATCGGCGAGATGCCGCTTGGCGCAACGGTGGCCTTCAGTTCGATTGCGGGCCGCTTCGGCAACGTCGGCCAGACCGACTACAGCTCTGCCAACGATCTGCTCTGCAAGATCACCTCGAGCTTCCGCACCACCCGCCCGGCCACGCGCGGCATCGCAATCGATTGGACAGCGTGGGGCGGAATCGGCATGGCCACGCGCGGTTCAATCCCGAAGATTATGGAACTCGCCGGTATCGACATGCTGCCACCGGAGGCAGGCATCCCGTTAATCCGGCGCGAACTCACCGCCGGTGCGACGCGCGGCGAAATTGTGATCGGCCAGCGCCTCGGCGTTTTGCTCAATGAATGGGACGCCGCTGGTGGGCTTGACACGGCGGCGGCAGAGACTGCCTGGAGGTCTTCAGCTCCAATAGGACCCATGGTGGGCAAGATCGCATCCACGAGCCTTTACAACGGCTACGTGATCGAGACAACGCTGGACCCAAAGATTCAACCGTTCCTGCACGATCATCAGATTGACGGTACCCCGGTGCTGCCGGGCGTGATGGGCGTCGAGGCGTTTGCCGAAGCTGCCCTGTGCCTGCTTCCAGGTTGGCATGTGGAAGCTATCGAAGACGTGAATTTCCTCGCCCCGTTTAAGTTCTACCGAAGCGAGCCGCGCACGTTGAACGTCGAAGCGCTGGTTCATGAGCAGCCTGACGGCGTGTTGGCCGATTGCCGATTGGTCGGCCGCCGGCCACTTCCCAACCAAACCGAGCCACAGACAACCACACATTTCACAGCCCGTGTGCGGCTCGCCAAGCAGCCGGCGCCGACGTTGACCGCGCCGAAGCTGGGCACGCCGATCGGACACCTCGTCGAAGCCGCGGACATCTATCGCCTCTACTTCCACGGACCCGCTTACCAGGTCATCGAACGGGCATGGTGGGACGGACACCGGATCATCGGCTTGCTCGCGAATCGGCTGCCTGACAATCATCGCCCATCCGAACTGCCAACACTGATGGCACCGCGGCTGATCGAGCTCTGCTTCCAAACCGCCGGCGTCTGGGAGATGGGCGTACAAGGCCGCATGGGTTTGCCACAGCACATTCATCGAGTCTCCGTTTTGCGCGCGCCCGAACTGGCCGAAGGCAGGTTATATGCCGTGGTCACGCCTCACGCGGAGCAAGCGAGCTTCGACGCCGAAGTTGTGGATACGAAAGGAAACATCTACGTGTCGCTGAGCGGCTATCGAACGATAGCGCTCCCCGGCGCGATCAACCTCGATCGCCTCAAAACGCTCCAGGCAGCCATCTCAGCCGAACCTGTTTTGGCGGCGTGATGACTGCAACGGAATTAGCGTGACGATTAGATCGGACGGTTTATGACACACGAATTTCAGCGCGTAGCGATTGTCAACCGCGGCGAAGCGGCCATGCGCTTCATCCATGCCGCGCGTGAGTTCAGTCAGGAGCACGGCGTGCCGCTGTGCACGATCGCGCTCTTCACCGATCCCGACCGTCATGCCATGTTCGTGCGGGAGGCCGATGAGGCAGTGGCTCTCGGCCCGGCACAAATCATCGACCCCCACACCCATCAATCCAAGAGCAGTTACGTTGACTATGCCCGTCTGAAGCAAGCGCTAGCAACCGCACGTGCGGACGCGGTATGGGTGGGTTGGGGCTTTGTGGCCGAGCACGCCGCATTCGCTGATCTCTGCCATGAGATGGGAATCGTATTCATTGGCCCAGACGGCGATGTCATGCGGCGGCTGGGCGACAAGATCGAATCCAAGCGTCTTGCCGAGCGGCTTCAGATACCTGTAGCACCCTGGAGTAACGGCCCGGTGGAAACCCTCGCCGACGCTGAATCACATGCCGGGCGACTGGGCTACCCGCTGCTGATCAAGGCCACTGCAGGCGGCGGCGGTCATGGAATTCGCCTGGTGAATGCAGCCAGCCAACTTCCCGAAGCTTTTGAGAGAGCGCGTGCCGAGGCCTTTAAAGCGTTTGGAGACCCAACCGTCTTCATGGAGCAATTGGTTCAGGATGCGCGTCACGTTGAGGTCCAGATCATCGCCGATCACTATGGAACCACTTGGGCCGCGGGCGTCCGCGACTGCACCATCCAACGCCGGCACCAGAAAGTTCTCGAGGAGGCCCCTTCTCCCGCGCTTACGTTCGACCAGGATCAAGCGCTGCGTGAAGCGGCTGTACGCTTGAGCAAGGCGGTGAATTACTGCAACGCTGGCACCGTGGAGTTTCTATACCAGCCGCAGAGTCAACGTTTCTCGTTCATGGAAGTCAATACCCGCTTACAAGTGGAACATCCAGTAACGGAATGCACGACCGGGCTCGACCTGGTCAAGCTGCAGATCCATGTAGCGCGCGGCGGCCGCCTGGAAGGAGATCCCCCGCGCACCACAGGTCATGCCATTGAAGTGCGGCTGAATGCGGAAGATCCCGACAACGGTTTTGCCGCATCTCCAGGAACAATTGAGCGCTTTAGGATTCTCACCGGGCCGGGTGTGCGCCTCGAGACCGGCGTGGCGGAAGGTGACCGCGTTCCTCCCGATTTCGACTCCATGATCGCAAAAGTCATTGCCTTCGGTCAGAGCCGGGCAGAGGCTCTTTCCCGCCTTCAGCGAGCTTTGCGGGAGAGCGTTGTCGTCATCAAAGGTGGCTCCAGCAACAAGACATTCTTGTTGGATTTGCTGAACCGCGATGAGGTCAAGAAAGGGGAAGTTGATATCGGCTGGCTCGACCGTCTGGCGGCGACGGGGAATCATGTCTCCCGGCGCTACGCCGAAGTAGCTCTGGTGCATGCCGCGATCGAAGCCTACGATGCCGAGCAGGCTGTCGAGCAGGCGCAATTCTACGCGTCCGCCGCTCGGGGCCGTCCGCAAGTCCGGAGCCACGCCGGCAGGACCGTGGAACTGCGCCATCGAGGGCAACTCTACTCGCTGGAAACCTATCGCCTGGGCCCGCAAAAGTATCGCGTTGAGATGGACGGATCACACCTCGAAGCCCGCATCGACCGTCTTGGTCAGTTCGAATGTTGGCTGAACGCTTTTGGGCGCCGCTTCCACGTCGTCTCCGTAATGCAGGGGTTAAGTTACAGGATCGAGGTCGAGGGCGTGTCGCACCGGATTGACCGGGATGATGGCGGGGTAGTGCATGCTCCTGCGCCGGCAGTAGTCGTCTCCATTGCGGTGAAGCCGGGCGACACGGTATCAACCGGAGATCGGCTGGCTGTGCTCGAAGCGATGAAAATGGAAATGCAGGTCACAGCGCCATTCTCCGGAAAAGTAAGGCAGGTGATGACGATCCCCAACGTGCAGGTGGATACGGGCGCGCCGCTGGTACAGATCGATCCTGTCGCCGGTGATGAGGGGGTAGTGGCTGGCGAACGTGTGGTTTTTGGGAATTCGCTTGGATCAGAAACGATCCCTTCTTCCTGCCGCCAGAATCTGGAACAACTCCGGCAGTTGATGCTGGGCTTCGATGTGGATCCTGCCCGCAGCATACCGCTGCTGGCGGAATGGGCTGCGCACTGTCCCGCGGATAGCAAGGAAATAAGTCGGGGCGAAGACGAAATCCTCAATATCTTTGTCGACATTTGTTCTTTATTCCGGCGTGAGCCCGAAATCGATCACCGGCTCAGCGCGGAGGAGCCGAGCACCGAGGCTTACCTGTTCGCCTATCTACGCACCATCGCGACTCGCGGCGAGGGGCTTCCTCCGGCTTTTGTCGATGCCCTCCAGCGCGTGCTGGCTCATTACGGCGTCCAGACTCTGGATCCCTCGCCGGAACTGGAAGAAAGCCTGCTCTGGATCTACAAGTCACACCAACGCGTAGAACAACAGGTCGCCCCTGTGCTGGGAATCCTTGAGCGGCGCCTGCGGTGTGCCCAATCCTTGGCGCCGCACGCAGGAGAATCTTTCCGCACGCTCCTCGACCGGATGATCTCCATGACCGGCAACGTGTTTCCGACTGTCAGTGACCTTGCCCGGGAAGTGCGCTATCGCTACTTCGAACAGCCACTGTTTGAGCGCACGCTGAAGCAAGTCCACGAGCAAGTCGAAAAACACCTTGACTATATCGCTGCCCATCCTGACGCGCCCGATGTTCGCGAAAAAATACACGCGCTGGTGGAATGCCCACAGCCAACCGTAAGACTTTTCTCTATGCGATTCGCTGCTGCTGAGACTCATCTTCGCGAAGCGATGTTGGAAGTGCTTACCTGGCGCCATTACCGCAACCGGGCCCTCACCAGTCTTCTTCACCTGGCTGTGGATGGACATTGCTGCGTAACCGCGGAATATGATCATGAGGGAAAGCACATTCACGTGTTTAGCACGCACGCTGAATATCCTCGGCTGACAGAGGCGGCACGAGCCCTGCTTCCCTGGATCGCTAAAGTGCCTCTGGACGATGACATCGTCATCGATCTTTACGCCCAATGTTCCGGTTCGCTGGGCGTGCCTGACGACACTCAGAAGGAAGTGCACTCTCTGCTCAGCCAGGTTGAATTTCCTCGCATCATCCGGCGAATTGTGGTGGCCGCGGCTGGGTCCGGCGAGGGTCAAGGTGCGACCGGCCTACAGCATTTCACTTACCGACCGTGTGGAAACGCATACGAAGAGGAGAAGTTATACCGCGGATTGCATCCCATGATCGGTAAACGTCTGCATCTGTGGCGGCTGAGCAACTTCAAGATCGAACGCCTGCCTTCCGCCGATGACGTGTACCTCATCCACGCTGTCGCTCGCGACAATCCGAAGGATGAGCGGCTGTTCGCGTGTGCCGAAGTGCGCGATGTGACTCCCGTGCGCGATGAGGCTGGCCGGGTTGTGCAACTGCCGCACCTGGAGCATATGTTGATGGAAGCGCTGGCTGCGGTTCGGATGTTCCAATCGAGAAGGCGACCCCAACAGCGCCTCTACTGGAACCGCATACTGCTCTATGTTTGGCCACCTCTCACGCTTGAACCTGAGGAACTGCATGCGATCGTGAACCGGCTCGCGCCTGCGACCGAAGGCCTCGGTCTGGAACAGGTTGTGGTCCGCGCCCGCATCCCAAATCCCGCCACGGGAGAATTGCGCGACATGGCGGTTCGTATCTCCAGCCCCGGTGGCCGCGGATTGCTCATCACGTTCCGGCCCGTTGATAAGCTGCTTCCGATTAAGCCTCTGACTGAATACGATCAGAAAGTCCTACGCATACGCCAGCGCGGACTTATCTACCCGTACGAGATTATTAAGATGCTCACGCCCGCTCCGCAGGACACGCGGGCCGAGTTTCCCACGGGAGATTTCGTCGAGCATGATCTTGATCCGCAGGGACGTTCGGTTCCCGTCGATCGTCCTTATGGCCAGAACAAAGCCAACATCATCGTTGGCGTCATTCGCAACTTCACCCTTCGATACCCGGAGGGCATGACGCGGGTCTTGCTGCTGGGCGATCCCAGCAAAGATCTGGGGGCCCTGGCCGAAGCTGAGTGCCGCATCATCATTGCAGCTCTGGACCTGGCCGAGCAGAAGGGCGTTCCGTTGGAGTGGTTCCCCATCTCGGCTGGCGCGAAGATCTCAATGAACAGCGGAGTGGAGAACATGGACTGGATCGCTCGCGTCCTGCGCCGCTTAATCGAATTTACGCAGGCGGGCGGCGAAGTCAATCTTCTGATTAACGGGATCAACGTGGGGGCGCAGCCCTACTGGAATGCCGAGGCCACCATGCTCATGCACACCCGTGGCATTCTCGTCATGACGCCGGGTGCTTCTATGGTGCTCACCGGCAAGCGCGCCCTGGACTACTCCGGCGGCATTTCGGCTGAGGACAATCAGGGGATTGGAGGATACGATCGCATCATGGGTGTTAACGGCCAGGCACAATACTGGGCCCGCGACATCGATGAAGCCTGCCACATCCTGTTTCGCCACTATGAGCACACTTACGTAGCTCCAGGCGAGCGTTTTCCCCGGCAGGCCGAGACCGCAGATCCGATCGAGCGCGATGTGCAAGTCTATCCTCATGGCAAGAACGGCGAGGACGAATTCGCCACTGTAGGCGAAATCTTGTCCGACCAGACGAACCCGGGGCGAAAGAAATCCTTCGATATTCGCACGGTGATGAAGGCGGTCACAGATCAAGACCATCAACCCCTGGAGCGTTGGGCGGGCATGCGCGCGGCGGAGACCTCCGTCGTCTGGGATGCTCATCTCGGGGGCTATCCCGTTTGTCTGATCGGTATTGAGTCGCGGCCCGTAACCCGGATGGGGTTTGTTCCAGCAGATGGACCAGAGCACTGGTGCGCTGGGACCCTGTTCCCCCAATCCTCAAAAAAAGTTGCGCGCGCTATCAATGCTGCCAGCAACAATCGCCCGGTCGTGGTTCTGGCCAATCTATCGGGATTTGACGGCTCGCCGGAATCAATGCGTCGCTTGCAACTAGAGTACGGTGCTGAGATCGGCAGGGCCGTGGTCAACTTCAAAGGACCGATTGTGTTCTGTGTGATCTCGCGCTATCACGGCGGCGCCTATGTGGTTTTTTCGAAGGCGTTGAATGAACAGCTGGAAGTAGCGGCGTTAGAGGGAACCTTCGCTTCCGTCATTGGCGGCGCGCCGGCTGCAGCTGTGGTATTCGCCAGTGAGGTCGAAGCCCGGGCTCGCAAGGATGAGCGTCTTCAGGGGCTGAACCAGGCCATGGCCCAGGCCGAAGGTGCAGAGAAAGGACGGTTGCGAGCGCAATGGGATGAACTCTTCAAAATCGTTCACTCCGAGAAGTTGGGCGAGATGGCTAGCGAGTTTGACCGTGTGCACAGCGTGCATCGAGCGCTCAGTGTAGGCGCGTTGCATTGTATTATTCCGCCTGCAAACCTGCGTCCTTATCTCATCGATGCGGTCGAGCGCGGCATGAGAAGCGAACTGGAATCTCTGCCAGGGAAGCCAGAACTTGAGGTGATCGCGGCCTAGCCTCTGGGAGAACCGACCCACCGCATACCCGGCTCTCAGATCACGAGGTGGTTGATGTTTTCGCAGCGCTTTGCGGGTGTGGATCGGACAACCATGTACTGGCTGCAACAAACTCAAGCCTATGTGCCGCCGGAGAATGATTGGCTAAGCGCCAGCGAGGCCATTTTCCTCAGCGGCATGCGTTTCGCAAGGCGCCGCGCCGACTGGCGTCTGGGGCGTTGGACGGCAAAATGCGCGACCGCTGTTTACCTCAACTTAGCCCGCGATCCTGAGACCCTGGCGGAGATCGAAATACGTTCGTCCCCCTCTGGCGCTCCAGAGATTTTCTGGCTCAATCATCTAGAGCCCGCTGTGATTTCACTTAGCCATCGGCGCAGCACTGCGCTATGCGCCATTGCGCCCTTGGGAACGGATTTGGGCTGCGATCTGGAAATGATAGAACCGCGCAGCGATGCCTTCATCGCCGACTACTTTACGGCTGAAGAACAAGCCCTGGTTGCACGGTCATCTGCGGCGGCCCGTCCTCGACTCGTCACCCTGCTCTGGAGCGCAAAGGAGAGCGCGCTTAAAGCGCTGCGCGTAGGCCTTCGTCTCGATACCAGGTGCGTGATAGTGAGTTTTCTCGACGGTTTGCCTGACGAATTCGGAGCCCCCGGCGATGATCAACCGGAGTTCCCAGAAGATCCCACCTCCCGGTCAGTGTGTCTCAGCAACTGGCGCCCCTTGCAAGTTCGTTATGGTCACGGCCAAGTCTTCCAGGGCTGGTGGCAGTCTGCGGGCAACATGCTGCAGACCCTGGTTGCCGCGCCGCGCCCTGCCCGTCCGATTCACCTGGAACTTCCGTCCCATTCGTTGCCAGTTCTAGGATCGGCACGATAAGATGATGCGTACACATCTGCTCCGCTCTGATCCCATTAGTCTTTCATGAAAGAGCCGGCGGGCAAGGAGTGTGCGACCCCCGGGGCGACGCAGCTATGCGTTAGCGTGAAATCTCCTGACGGAGTCGGCATTGAAAAAAGGGAAGACTGCGGTGGTCGTGGGCGCCCAATGGGGTGACGAGGGGAAAGGTAAGATCGTCGACGTCCTCTCTGAGAGCTTCACTGTGGTAGCGCGCTACGCCGGCGGCCACAACGCCGGCCACACCGTCATTATCAACGGAAAGAAATTCATTCTCCAGCTCGTTCCCTGTGGCGTGTTGCGCACCGGCTGCAGAAGCGTCATCGGTAACGGGGTGGTGCTCGATCCGCTGGCCTTCCTCAAGGAAGTAGGCGCACTGCGCGAGGCCGGCGTCAAGGTTGATGGGCACCTTTTCGTTTCCAATCGCGCGCATGTAATTCTCCCCTACCACCGCATGATCGAGCTAGCTGCCGAGAATGCTCCCGGCCGAGTGAAGATTGGCACCACGTCCCGCGGGATTGGTCCTGCCTACGAGGACAAGATGGGCCGCCGCGGCTTGCGGGTCGCGGACTTGCTCGACCTACAACTGCTGAAGAAGCATATCGAGAACGCCGTGCGCGAAAAGAATATGATCGCGCATGCCCTCTTCAACTCCGAACCCCTCGATGCCGACAAGATGTACGCGGAATACGCCCAGGCTGCGGAAAAAATCGCGCCCTTTGTTTGCGATACGGCAGTCCTGTTGAACCATGCCCTTGCCGCCGGGGAATCCATTCTGTTTGAAGGCGCGCAGGGGACGATGCTTGACATCGATCACGGCACCTATCCCTTCGTGACCTCTTCGAGCGCTACTTCTGGAGGCGCTGTCATCGGCACCGGGGTTGCTCCTAACGCCATTAATTCCGTGATCGGAATAACCAAAGCCTATTGCACGCGCGTCGGTGAAGGCCCATTCCCCAGCGAAGAGAAAAGTGATGCTGGAGAGAAGTTGCGCAAGCGCGGCAACGAGTATGGCGCGGTGACGGGGCGGCCGCGGCGCACCGGGTGGCTGGATTTGCCGCTTCTGCGCTATGCCGGCATGATTAACGGCATTTCGTGGCTGGTAGTCACGAAGCTCGACGTGCTGGATGAACTAGCGGAGATTCCGGTCTGCGTCGGCTACAAAGTGGATGGAAAGAAAACAACGGAGATCCCCGCGCAAGCCAGCGGTTACGACAAGATTGAAGGCATCTATCAGAAGCTGCCCGGCTGGCAGTGCTCCACCGAAGGAATCACAAGTTTCGATCAGTTACCCAAGCGCGCTCGAGACTATTTGGCGTTTCTAGAGAAGGAAGCGGGCGCGAAGATCGGCATGGTCTCCACCGGCCCCGATCGGGACCACACCATCTTCATGGATGAGTTTGCAGCGGAGTTGAAGACGGCAGCGGGGAAGGCCTAGAATCTTCCCCCAAGCTGGTTTGCAGGGTTGGCTTGCACCGTGAGGAGCGAACGATGGTTGTTCTGGCAGTGACGTGGATGGCGAAGGTAGGGCGCGAAGCCGAAGTAGCCACGCTTTTTTCCAGGCTCACCGAGGAATCACGCAAGGAGCCAGGATGCTCCATGTACCAGGTTCACCGGCACAAGACCGAACCGCGCCGCTTCTTCATCTACGAGCAGTATAAGGATGATGCCGCCCTCGAAGCGCATCGCACCGCTCCCCATTTTCTGCAGTTCGCTAAGAAAGATCTACCCAAGATCGCCGACCGCGTGGAAGGACATCTGTTCGAACCGCTGGGGTGATGTGGCGCGGGCGCCCTCGCCCGCGTTCCGTCAGAATTGCCGCTAGATGGGCAGAGGCCCGAACCAATCACTTTCTCTTGTCCACTATCAGTTCACCGCCTGACGCATAGCTCTCCTTCGACACTTCGTGAAAAGCGATGATGATTCCTTCACGGCGCGCGCCCGCCTCTTCAACCAGAGCATCGGTGATGCGCTGGGCGATCTTCCGTTTCTGATCCGCAGTGCGTCCCTGCAGCATCGTGATTTGAACCATCGGCATAGAACACCAGCTGTCAGTTGCCAGTACCCAGTTACCAGCGAACCGGAAGATAGTTGCCAAGCCTTATCCGTGGGGATCAGTGAAAATCCGTGGCCTACTTTGACAGTTCGTATCCCGCAAAGAAGAAGCTCAGCTCAAACCTCGCCGTGTCTTCCGCATCCGAGCCGTGAATCGCGTTATGTTCTATGTTGGTGGCCCACTTCTTGCGAATCGTGCCCTCTTCGGCTTGCGCCGGATTGGTAGCGCCCATGAGTTTGCGCAGGTCCGCGATGGCATTTTCCTTCTCCAGAGCCAGAACGACAATCGGCCCGCTCGACATGAAGTCGGTCAACGTGTTGAAAAATGGCCTGCTGGCATGCACCGCATAGAACTGCTCGGCCTGGTGCTTGGAAATCTCGAGCATCTTCATAGCCAGTATGCGGAAGCCATTCTTCTCGAATTGCTCAATGATGTCGCCGATCGCATTCTTGCGCACGGCGTCTGGTTTGACGATGGTAAATGTACGTTGCAGAGTTTTCATAGGTCCGGTCGTTAGTCCTCGGTCGTTAGTCAGTCGGCAGCTGTTATTCGCGGCCGTTGAGAAAAAGTAAGTTCGTTCTGGGTACTGGCCACTGGCAACTGGCCACTGGTTTATACGTTCACTCCCAGCGCGGCGGCCAGTGTCTCGCCGATCGCTGCGGGTGATTTCGCCACGCGAATCCCAGCTGACTCAAGCGCTTTAATCTTTTCCGCCGCCGTGCCTTTACCGCCCGAGATGATTGCTCCCGCGTGTCCCATCCGCCGGCCAGGGGGCGCAGTTTGTCCAGCGATGAATCCGACCACCGGCTTCTTCATGTGAGTCTTCACGAACTCCGCCGCGGTTTCTTCGGCCGTGCCCCCAATTTCGCCGATCAGGATGACAGCTTCTGTCTCAGGATCGCGATTGAACAGATCCAGCGCATCCACGAAGGTCGTTCCGATGATGGGATCGCCGCCTATTCCAATCGCCGTCGACTGCCCGATGCCCCGCTGCGTCAGTTGGTGAACCGCTTCATAAGTAAGCGTGCCGGAGCGCGAGACGATACCCACCGAGCCTTCTTTGTGAATGGACGCGGGCATGATTCCGATCTTGCACTTGCCCGGTGAGATGATTCCCGGACAGTTAGGGCCAATCAGACGCGAGCGGCGATTCTGCAGAAACTCCCACGCTTTGACCATATCGAGCGTCGGAATGCCCTCGGTGATGCAGACGATGAGATCGATCTCAGCGTCAGCAGCCTCCATAATCGCGTCGGCAGCGAACGGCGGTGGAACAAAGATCACCGTGGCATTGGCGCCAGTTTTGTCTGCCGCTTCGCGCACCGTATTGAAAATGGGCCAGCCTTCATGCGTGCTGCCGCCTTTGCCCGGTGTCACTCCACCGACGATCTGAGTTCCGTAAGCGGCGCTCGCCTTCGCATGAAATGTGCCCTCACGCCCTGTCAACCCTTGCACAATTACGCGCGTCTTTTTGTTCACTAAAATTGCCATAAATAAAGTACCTCGCTGCTTCTACCTCTATTCAGTTCAGTCACGCTAGCGGGTAGCAGCCACAACCTTGTCGGCCGCGTCTTTCATAGTCTCGGCGACGACGAAGTTCAACCCCGAACTCATCAGAATCTTCTTGCCCTCGTCTACGTTGGTCCCTTCAAGTCGCAGCACCACCGGCAACTGAATGTTCGTCTTTCGCGCAGCTTCAACCACGCCGGTAGCCAGTGTGTCCACGCGCAGGATACCGCCGAAGATATTGATCAGCACTGCTTTTACATTCTTGTCACTCAGCAGGATTTCGAACGCATGCGCGACCTGCTCGGCATTGGCGCCGCCCCCAACGTCGAGAAAGTTCGCGGGCATTCCTCCGGCGTACTTGATGATGTCCATGGTGGCCATCGCCAGACCTGCGCCGTTCACCATGCAGCCCACGTTGCCGTCGAGCTTGATGTAGTTCAGGCCATACTTCGAGGCCTCGACTTCGAGCGGATCTTCTTCGGTAATGTCGCGAAGCTCGCGCAGATCGGGATGACGGAACAAAGCATTGTCATCGAAGGTGACCTTTGCGTCGAGCGCGAAGAGCCGCCCGTCGCTGGTCGTGATGAACGGGTTGATCTCCACCAGCGACGAATCCGTGTCGAGGAAAGCCTTATAGAGGCTGGTCAGGAACTGAACGGCCGGATTGATCTGCTGCGGCTTCAGCCCGAGCTTGAATGCGATCTTGCGAGCTTGAAACGCCTCCAGGCCCATGCCAGGATCGATGTACTCTTTGAGAATAGCGTCGGGATTCTCGGCCGCGACCTGCTCAATTTCCATGCCGCCAGCGGCCGAAGCCATGAATACCGGCTTGCCCTCAGCGCGGTCAACCAGAATGCCAAGGTAAAGTTCTTTTTCGATCGGCAGGGTTTCTTCGATCAGCAAGCGGCGCACGATGCGCCCTTCGGGGCCGGTTTGATGGGTCACAAGCTTCATGCCAAGCATTTTGGCCGCCAACTCCCCGGCTTCGTTCACCGACTTGGCAATCTTGACGCCACCGCCTTTGCCGCGTCCGCCAGCGTGGATTTGAGCCTTGACTACTACGCCGGTTGCACCTGCGCCGAACAGGTCCCGGGCAACCGCTTCGGCTTCTTCGCGGGTGTCGGCCATCGCGCCGCGCGGCACGGTCACTCCATATTTCTTCAGAATTCCCTTGGCTTGGTACTCGTGGATTTTCATAAACAATGCTCGTCAGCTAAGAATCGGAAGGAACCTGCTTGCGGCTTCGAAGCGTGGGCAGCAAACCATCAATTCTATAGAGGGCGGCGGAATTGGGCAAACACTCATGGCCGGCTGTGCTGTCTGTGTTCCAGAAAGGAAATCGCGTTCTGCTTCCTTCTGGTGGCTGCATCATCTAAGAACAACGGAACAGAATCGTGAGGATCTCGTGAAGATAGTGTCTTTGAACGTCGCTCTCCCACGCCTTGCAGTTTACAAAGGCGCTACGATCAACACCGGCATTTTCAAGCAGCCGGTGACTGGACCTGTGGCATTGCGCACTCTCAACCTCGACGGCGACCGTCAGGCAGATCTTAGCGTTCATGGCGGCCCCTTCAAGGCCGTGTACGCCTATCCCTCCGAGCACTATGCGTTCTGGCGCAAGGAACTGAACGACTCGGATCTTTCATGGGGAATGTTTGGTGAGAATTTTACGACTGAAGGTCTGGCGGAGGACGATCTTCACATCGGCGATCAGTTCGAGATTGGCTCGGCGGTTGTAATGGTTCGTCAGCCGCGCGTTCCATGCTACAAGTTGGCGGCAAAGTTTCAGCGGGATGACATTCTCGACCGTTTTCTGCGCAGTGGACGCAGCGGCTTCTATTTTTCAGTCGAAAAGGAAGGAGTAGTTACGGCGGGGGATTCCTTCCACCAGTTCGCGCGCGTCGAAGATGCAATCACAATTTCTGAGATGAATAGTCTATACGTCCGCGACAAGTACAATCGCCACCTCATCCAGAAGGCGATCAACACCGCCGCTCTCCCGCACGACTGGCGCGACTACTTTGTGGCGCGACTGGCAAGATCCGCCGTACAGGCCTAGCGACACCTCTTGATCGGTGCGAAATCCATCCATGCCGTACAATGCGCGTGTGAACGCCATGATTCTTGACGCACTCCATCGCATCGCCAATCACCGCCAGTCGCTGGAGCGCGCGGAAGCGCGTGCGGTGATGGCGGAGGTGCTGGCGGGAGAGTGTACCGATGCGCAGATCAGCGCGCTGCTGGTGGGCCTTCACATGAAAGGCGAGACGGTCGAGGAAATCGTGGGTTTTGCGGAGGCGATCCGCGCTGCCGCCACGCCATTGCCGATTGAGCGTACCGCTGCCTCGGATGCGCTCGATGTCAGTGGCACCGGCCGGGATGCGCTGATCAACGATTCTCTGATTGACACCGGTGGGACGGGGGGCGACGCCAGCGGGACCTTCAACATTTCTACCGCCACGGCCTTCGTCACCGCCGGGGCCGGCGTCCGCGTGGCCAAGCACGGCAATCGAAGCATCAGCTCAAAATGCGGTTCGGCCGATGTAATGGAAGCCCTGGGGATCAAGATCCAATTGCCGCCTGAGCGAGCGGCGCGGTGTTTGAGCGAGGTCGGCATCTGCTTCTTGTACGCGCCCGACCTGCACTCGGCAATGAAGCAGGTGCAGACGGTTCGGAGGCAGTTGCGATTGCGCACCATGTTTAACCTGCTCGGCCCGCTTACCAACCCGGCACGAGCGTCCGGTCAAGTCGTGGGAGTCTACTCTCTGGATCTCGTCGAGAAACTCGCGGAAGCCCTGAGCATGCTGGGCCTGCATCGTGCTCTCGTCGTGCACGGACTCGACGGATTGGACGAGATCACCATCACTGGACCAACTCGCGTGGCCGAGGCTCGCGACGGAGTGGTGAGAACCTACGAAGTGACTCCGGAAGAGTTCGGGCTGAGCCGCGCAACACTCGATGAAATTGCTGGCGGCGACGCGGCCGAAAATGCGGCGCTCATTCGCAGGGCTTTGAGCGGAAAGAAGTCAGCCTATCGTGATGTGGTACTACTGAACGCCGCGGCTGCTCTGGTGGCCGCGAGACTTGCCGATCACATAGCCGACGCGATCCCGATCGCAGCAAAGTCCATTGATTCCGGTGCGGCAGCAAAAAAGCTGGAGAGGCTCATGGTTTTCACGAACAGAGTGGGAAGTTGAACTTCATGTCCTGCGTCCTTCGAGCGAGCGGAAAATACTTCGACGTGGATTCTTTTTTGAAAGATTCCACAATCAAGCCGCTGATTGTCTATCACCGTGGGGAGTCTCGCTTCCCGCACTCAAATCCCACGATGCGGTCAAACGATCAGTCTGGGATGAATGTTAGTGTGAGTGTGCGCGAGTTTGATGACCTAGCCGGACAGGTTGAGGATGCAATCCAGTTTCTATTAGATAACACCCCGGAGCTTAGGCGCCTCCGTGACTTTCCGGGTGTGGAACGAATGGAGATGGATTTTCCAGTAGCGGATCGAGATGTTGCTGTCCAACGCGACGCATTCCCGGACGGGCTGATATCGCTACTGGGCGATGTCCGAATTGGACTGGTCGTCTCGCATTACCCTCCGTCTGCAAGTTCGAGTCCGTGAATCACTGTACTTCCACCTTCTCCAAATATTGCGCCACCTCCACATTCCATCCCAACTCCTTCTTCATCTCGTCGCGCAATTGACTGGAGGCGTCAGGATCGCCGTGCACGAGGTAGGTCGCGCCCGGACGTCCATGGAAAGTCCGCAGCCACTGCAGCAGTTCGGGAGGATCGGCGTGGTCACTGAACTGTTCCAGGGCAGCGACTTCTGCGCGGATCGGAACAAACTCGCCAAAGATTTTAACTTCGGAAGCTTTGCTCTTGATCGTGAAGCCGCGCGTCCCCTGTGCCTGGAACCCGATGAACAGAACAAGATTCTTGGGGTCGGGCAGCCGCTGCGCCAGATGATGCAGAATGCGGCCTCCAGTCGCCATACCGCTGGAAGAAATGATGATTGATGGCGTCTTTACGGTATTGATCTTTTTCGATTCCTCTGGCGTCGATGCGAACGTAAAACCTGGCCACTCCAGCGGCGAACCGTACTTCTGAATCATGCTGCGGGTTTCGTCCGTGTACTCTTCGCTGTGTTTCAGGAAGATCTCCACAGCTTTGATGGCCATCGGACTATCGCAGAATACCGGGATCCGTGGGATTTGCCCCGACTCCATCAAGTGTTTCAGAATAAAAACAAATTTCTGCGTGCGCTCAATCGCGAACGCGGGCACCACCACAGTGCCACCGCGCTTCGCCGCAGCCGTGATGAGTGACGCAAGCTCCGGCAGAGGGTCCTCCTTGGGATGGATCCGGTTGCCATAGGTCGATTCCATCACCAGAATGTCTGCTGTCTCGCCCTCCGTGGGGCCAGAGTGGACGACCTTTCCCGGAGCCACTGCGTGGTCCAGCACGCGGCCAATATCTCCAGTAAACAGCAACCGCTGTGTCTCGCCGCCGGTCGTCAGCACTATCTCGGCCATGCACGAGCCAAGAATGTGCGCCGCGCGAACAAAGCGAAAAGATAGCTCCGGTGAGAGTTGCGTGGTCTGGCCCACCTGCACCGGCCTGAAATACTGCAGCGAGTCTTGCGCTTGCTCGAGCGTGTAAAGCGGCAGGGCGGGGTCGTGTTTCGACTTCTGCGTCTTGTTATAGAAGGCCGCGTCTTCTTCCTGCAGGTGGCCGGAGTCAGGGAGGATGATGCCGCACAAGTCGATCGTGGGCGCGGTCGCGTAGATCGGTCCGCGGAAGCCTTCCTTTACCAGGCGCGGAATCCAGCCACAGTGGTCGAGATGCGCATGCGTGAGAATGACGGCGTCGATTTCTTTGGCCGCGACCGGCGTGTCACGCCAATTGCGCTCACGCCAGTCCTTCGGCCCCTGGAACAACCCACAATCGATGAGCACCTGCAGACCGTTCTTGCCCGATGGGTCCTCTGCTGTGTTGATCAGATGTTTAGAGCCGGTGACCGTGCCGGCAGCACCGAGAAATTGGATGTACGCCAAGCGATTCCTCCTGGTTGATCCCCAATTCGAAAACTAATCTTACTTTGCAGCGTCGGTGCTCTCGACCTTGAAGACGTTGTTCGTCATGTCGCTCTCGGGCACGCTGCCGTCATTCACAGCGATCTCCTGCGGCGCCGTCGGCACTTCCACGCGAATCACTCCTTTGTTTCTCGACCGCACCTCGATCCGTTTTGTAATTTCTCCCCCGCCAAACTTTACGGTGACTGGAACCTCCGCTCCTGCCCCGCCTAAGTTATCCACAGTGACTGTAACGATGTACACTTCGCCCGGCGTCTTTCGGGAAAAAGCAGACTCCACCTTGAAGTCAGGCAGGCCGCGATCGCGGTAGACCCAGTCCTCGAAGAACCATTGCAGATCTCGCTGGGTCTGCGCCTGAATCAGCCGTGGCATATAAGAAGGATCACTGTCCTGCTCCGGATGGTACGCGGCAAAAGCTTTCTTCAAAGCTGGTTCACCAATCATGTCCCGTAGCATCCACCACACGTACATCGCCTTGCTGCGGTACAACTCTTCGCTGGTTGTATTGACCAGGGATCGATTCACCGCGTCTTCCGATCTTGGGATGGTCGTTTGCTTTTCGGCTTCCGCGAATGCGGAGCGGTGAAGGCCCATGTAATCGAGCGCTGCTTGTCGCCCCTTCTGCTGTTCGAGATATAGAGCCTGAGCGAAGTGAGCGACACCTTCCTCGATCCACGGACGAAATGACAAGAAAGAAGCGTGCGTGAGCTGATGGGCTGCGATTAGGCCCGCTAATTTGGGATCGATATTACCGGCCAGCGGCGTGAGCAATAAAGCTCCGCTCTCGAAGGGAGCAGCGGCCGGATCGGCCAAGTCGGCAGTTTTTGCCTCTCTCGCGCGATGCTCCAAACCATTCAGTGATGAATGGAACGACCTTCTCCGCGGCGTCGGCGAAGGCAGTGGCTGATGCCTCGTGGCCTCGCAGATAGTGAACTTTAATCGCGGGCCGTTGCACGACTTGATAATTGGCAATCACAAAAGCTGGCGTGTCCAGCCGCAGCGGTTGATACGTGCAATCCGCACTTACACCCTGGGCACCTCCCATTGCTTGGTAAAGCACGAGGCACGATGCGTTGTTAAGCAATAGTTCCGGTTGCGGTTCTGAACCATCCCTTGATAATCGCAATCTTCAAATGCATCTTCGAACCAGCTTCACGCGCCTTCCATCGTCCCAAAACCTCAAACAGGCTATTGCCTTCAGAAAGATTCGCGACTTCGGTGGCAATCGGATACCAAGCGACGTAACCCGCTCCTCGCACTGCCGTGAAACTCACGCCGATCTGATCCCAATCAGAGCTGTTAGCTTGGGCTTCGGGCGCTCCGATCCGCGTAAGTCGCGTTGCATCCAGCAAAATCACGCCTTCGTAGGCTACTTCGAGATCGACCGTACCCTTGGGCGCAATCGCCTGCGGGAAGGTCACGATCGCTTCGGAAAGCGCGCCCGTGTGGTCGATATCGGAAGTGTAGGGCTGCGAGACGAACTGCAGAGCCTTGTCCCCGGCCGTGACAGAGCGCCAATCGAGCGAAGATGAAATTTGCAGGACAGCGACCTTCTGCGGACTTCTCAGTCGTTGCGTAGCGTGATCTTGCCCCGCACTCCAAGCCGATGCTGGTCCGGCTCGACGCGAACATTCAAATCGTAGTTGGTGAATGTGAAGGCTTCACGGTCGAGAGAAAAACAATTCACCAGCAAGGCAGCAGAGGACACAGAGAAGAAGGCTCGAGCTCCTTAATGCTAAACTTCATTTCTCACCCGAAGCATTTTCGCGGGCGCGTCGCTGGCGCACGATTTCATACAGCACCACCGCTGCCGCCACCGAAACGTTCAGCGATGGAACTTTGCCCAGCATCGGAATGGAGATCAGGAAGTCGCATTTTCTCTTCACCAGATCGTGCAGCCCCTTGCCCTCCGCGCCGAGGACGAGGGCGCAATCCATGTTGTAGTCGAGCCCGTCGTAGGTTTGCCTGGCACGTTCGTCGAGGCCGACAGTCCAGACGTTGAGTTCTTTCAACTCCTCGACGGTACGCGCGATGTTGGTCACCTTGGCAATCGGTAAGTGCTCACTCGCACCGGCGGAGGCTTTCGTGACTGTGCCGGTAACGCTCGCAGCGCGGCGCTCGGGAATAATCACCCCATTCGCTCCGGCGGCATCGGCGGTACGCAGTATAGCTCCAAGATTGTGAGGGTCTTCCACTCCGTCGAGTACGACCACCAGCGAGTACTTTCCACGCTTGGCTCCAACCACATCGCCAAGATCGCTGTACTGCTTCGCCGAGGTCACCGCAACCACTCCCTGATGCGCGGCATTGCCGGCCATGCGATCCAATTCCGTTCGCTGCAGAAAACGCACAGGCACGCTCAGGCGCCGGCAGTCCTCAATCAGGCGCTGCAGGCGGAGGTCGTGGCGCTCCTTCGCCATGCCGACCCATTCAAAATTCCTGCCGCGAGCCTTCAGCGCCTCGGTCACCGAGTTAATGCCATAGATGTAATGCATGAACTAATCAGTGTATCGAAAGGAAGTTGGTTCCATGTGGAGCGGGCGCGCCGCCCGCTTTGTGAAGGCCGGCGCAAGGATCATCACTTATCGCAGAAGGACCAAGCTGCACAATGTCGGCCGGTTCCGGCCTCTCGGTGTAATCTTCGCTTGCGGAAACGTAGAGCACCGTTCCATCCCGCTCCAAAATGTACGTCGCCGGAATCGGCAATTCCCAACTCTCATCTCCATTCGTAAAAGGCAAATTCACGAACGCGCGACGATAAACTGCTTGCTGGAACTCCGGCACCCGGTAAGTTAGACCAAATTGCCGGGCAACCTGGTTGCCCGCATCCGAAAGAAGCGGAAAGCGCAGCTTGTACTGGTCGTGCATGAAGAACGACTGCCTGACGGTTTGCGGCGAAATGACGGCGAGAGTTGCGCCTGCACTCTCGATCTGGGGAATGACGAGATTCATCGCCTCCATCTGCCCCACGCAGAACGGACACCAACGTCCGCGAATGAAGCAAAGCACAGAGACGTCCCTTGGCAAGCAGATCAGTGGAAGAAACCATTCTGCCGTCGTGATCTTGAAGTTCAAATGCCGGAGCCCTGGCGCCAACCGACAGAATGTGAGCGGCGAAATTTCGTTCCTTGAGCTCAGCGACAGCCCGGGAGTGAACGGCCTGCGTCTCCGGCGGAACGTACTTTGCGATCAGCTCTTTGCGTTCAGCAAAGATCTCTCGCAGCGGGCGCGTGTCAAGACGAGCGTCGGATTCTTCGAGCGAGCGCCACTTCATTTTGTTTGTAACCGAAACCCGTGCGCATGCAGATACAGATCTTTCTGGCGCACGACCGAAAAATCGGGGCTTCCTGGTTTTACGCGCACCAGCAATTCACTGCCCGTCGGATAGTTTTCGAGATAGTCTTTTGCTGAGCTGTCCGACACGAAGGGGTTAGCATCCGTACCTGCGTATAGCTCTCCATTCAACTTGTATTGATAGGCGATATTAGCGACCGCGCAACCAAACCCGCCTGGATCATGGTAGGTTGCCGTAACTTCCGCCTTGACCACAGGCCATGATCTAGAACCGCGCGCTCTGAAAAGACGAACGATGACCCTGAAGATGAATTCGACATAAATGTCTAAGACTAGACCGCCCATGATCGATTTCAGTCGTTTCAGAGCAACGTCTTCAGACTGCAAACTGGCAACGGCAATTCCGTCTACATCCCCGGCAGCTTCATCCCCGCCAGCCGCCGCGCGAAGCTGGGCTTGCCCATCTGCTTGAACATCTTTTTCATCTGCGCGTACTGGCGAAGCAGATTATTCACTTCCTGAACGCTGGTGCCGGAGCCCCGGGCGATGCGCTTTCGCCGGCTGCCGTTGATCACTTCGTGGTGGTTGCGCTCATGCATCGTCATTGAGTTGATGATGGCCTCGACGCGATTGATCTGCTTCTCATCGACGTTGTCTGCGGCTTTCTGCAAACCGGAGAAAGGTCCGATGGACGGTAGCATGCCCATAATGCTTTGAATCGAGCCCATTTTTTTGACTTGCCGCAACTGGTCGCGGAAGTCTTCCAGCGAAAACCCGTCGCCCGACAGCGCTTTCGTGGCCATCTCCTGCGCCTTTTTCTTATCGATCTGCTGCTCGGCGCGCTCGATCAGCGAGAGAATGTCACCCATGCCGAGAATGCGAGAGACGATGCGGTCGGGATGGAACGGCTCGAGCGCATCATATTTTTCGCCCACGCCAATGAACTTGATGGGCTGTCCCGTAACCTGTCGGATGGAAAGCGCCGCTCCGCCGCGGGCGTCGCCGTCCATCTTGGTGAGCACGACGCCGGTGAGGGATAGTTTTTTATGGAACTCGTCGGCGGACCGCACGGCGTCCTGGCCCGTCATAGCGTCGGCGACGAACAAAATTTCGGACGGATTCAGCAGCTTTTTCAGCGACTGCATCTCGTCCATAAGCTGATCGTCGATGTGCAACCGGCCGGCAGTGTCGACAATCAGTACGTCACAGCCCGTGACTACGGCCTCGCGGCGTGCCTCCTTGACCAGCCGCTCGACCGTGGCCGTGTTCGCCTCGCCGACCTCGCCTTCGTAGATGTTTGCCTTGACCGCCTGCGCGACGATTTTCAATTGCTCGCGAGCCGCCGGCCGGTAGACGTCCACCGAAACCAGCAGCGGACGGTGTCCACCATTCTTGAACCAGTGCGCCAGCTTTCCGGAAGTCGTGGTCTTGCCCGAACCCTGCAGGCCAGCCATGAGCACAGCCGTGGGCGGCTGCGAAGCGAACTTCATGCGCGCCGTGTCCTTGCCCAAAATCTCGACCAGTTCGTCGCGCACAATCTTGATGACCTGCTCGCCGGGAGACAGCGCGGTCAGTACTTCCTGGCCCACCGCCTTGGCCTGCACCTGGTCGATGAACAGCTTAACCACTTTGAAGTTGACGTCGGCTTCGAGCAGCGCCAGTCGAATTTCGCGCATCGCCTCCGCAATGTTTTCCTCGGACAGCTTGGCCTGCCCGCGAAGGCTCTTGAACGCGCGCTGTAGTTTTTCCTGAAGATTCTCGAACATAGGCGTAAAAGGCTATTTTAGCAGCCAAGAAGAGGCGGGTCGGGGATTCCTTATCGCTCCAATAGATCCCTTGCACCAAGTGTGTCCCGCGCCGCAATCACAGTGTTGCAGTGGATGGTCACGGTATCCTCCACATTCTGCGCGTAGCCCCCGGCAAACGTCACCATCACCGGGATATCTCTCTCGCGCGCGACACGGAAGACGAGTTCGTCCCGCTTCTTCAATCCTTCAATCGTCAAACCAAGTCCGCCCAGTTGATCTTCGCGATAAGGATCGGCCCCGGCGACGTAGCACATCAGATCAGGCTCAAACTTCCGCAGGCCGGAGCTGAGCGCGTTGTCAAGCCACGCCAGATAGTCATCGTCGCCGATGCCGTCGGGCAGGTCCACGTCAATCGAAGAAGGCGGCTTCCATAGTGGATAGTTGTTGTGCTGATGCAGCGAAATGGTGAAGACATCGCCGGCATGCGCGCCACGCATCCTCGCTGGCCTTCCGGGATTCACGGTCGCGCCGGAGACGGAAGGCAGGGGTTCGCTGGTCGTACGCGTGCCCGCAAAGATCGTCGCTGTGCCGTTGCCCTGATGCACGTCGCAATCCACCGTCATCGCAGTGCGAATCTTGTCGTCACGCTGCAGCCGCCGGATCGCCACTGCCACATCGTGAATCATGCAGAATCCCTCGCCATGATCCGGGAAGGCATGATGAAAGCCGCCGCCAAGGCTGATGCACACCTTGTCAGTCAAGCACTGCCGCGCGGCCAGAATCGAACCGCCCGCGGCCAGCCAAAAGGCCTCCACCAGATCGCGCGAATAGGGAATCTCCATTTCCATTTCTTCGCGCGGGCTCAGCGTCCCGGTCTTCAGCTTGTGCACGTAGTCGGGCTTGTGCACCAGCAGAATGTCCTCATCCGAAGCGGGTCGAGGTTCGAGCAGGTCCGCGGCGTCGGCAACGCCGCTAGCCAGCAACCGGTCACGTACCCGGCGATATTTTTCAGCGGGGAAAACATGATCGCCGATGGGCAAGTAGTAGCCGTCGCTGTAGATCAGTTTGAAGGGAAGCATTCAGCACTCAGCACTCGGCATTCAGCGGGGCGAGTGCTGGAAATCCATGATACGTGGGAACCCTAGGAATTGGCACTCGCCGTGAGGTGATTGTTACCATACCTTCATTGGCTGAATGCTGAATGCTGAATGCTGAGTGCTGAGAAGCTATCTCATAAACGTTGCTCGTGAATAAACACTTGCATCACGGGCGAATTTGAAGCAAATCAAGGGCATGGCGGACCTCACCGACGTGCAGTGGGAACGGATCAGGCCCTTGGTGGAATTTGGACAACGGCGCCGTGCCGACAACCGGGGCAGACCCTGGCGGGAAGCACGGCAAGTGCTGAACGGCATGTTGTGGGTGTTGCGGACGGGTGCGCCCTGGCATGATCTGCCAGCGCGATACGGTCCGTACCAGACCTGCCACCGCCGTTTCCAGCAGTGGCAACGCTCGGGGGTGCTGGACGGCATTCTTTGGGGGTTGGCGGAGGACTTGTTGGCGCGCGGAAAGCTCGGCCTGGAGGAGACGTTTATTGACGCCTCCTTTATGGGGGCAAAAAAAGGGGCGATGGCGTTGGTCGAACGCTCGTCGGCAAAGGGAGCAAGCTCATGGCAATCGCAGACTGCCATGGTCTTCCTATCGCCCTCTGGGTTACGAGTGCTACGCCGCATGAGCAAAAGCTGGTCGCGGCTACGATCGAGCACCGCTTCGTGGCCGAGAAGCCGAAACGCTTGATTGCGGATCGCGGATATGACAGCGACGCGTTGGTCGATCTTCTTGCCCAACAGCATGGAATCGAGTTGATCGCGCCTCATCGTCGCTATCGCACACGAACCCACCGCCAGGACCGGCGAAAACTCCGGCGTTACAAACGCCGGTGGAAGATCGAGCGGTTGTTCGCATGGTTGAAGAACTTCCGCCGCCTGCTGGTGCGTTGGGAACGTCATAGCAATAATTTTCTCGGCATGGTTCAACTTGCCTGCATGTTGATCCTGTTGAGACGTTTGTGAGACCACTTCTGACTGCTCTTACCCAAGCTTGGGCCGCGCAAGCTCGATCCGCTCGGTAGTGCGCGTGTATTGGATGCCGCCCATGCGTCCGATCAGGTCGAGCGAGTTCCGATCCAGCCGCCCATTCTTAATGTGCGCCTCGTCCATGTGAATGGAGACAACCTCGCCGATCACCAGGCTGCTGCTCGTAGGGGCGGGAGAGAAATCAAGAATCTGATGCAGCCTGCATTCAAAACTGACCGGGGATTCTGCCACTCGTGCCGGTCGAACAAGTCTGGAGGGCAATGGGGTGACCTTCGCCAGTTCGAATTCATTGACCGAGGGATCGTATTCGCCACTCGTGACATTCATCGGTACTAGCAGTTCGTAGGTGACTACATTCACTACGAATTCCTTCGTTTCACGGATGTTGCGCAGCGTATCTTTGGGTTCGCCGTGTGACGCATCTGCCTGCTTCGGCTGGCGCAGTCCTGGGGCGAAACCCAGCAACGGCGGATCTACACACATCGCGTTAAAGAAAGAGAAAGGCGCCAAATTGGGCTGCCCAGAGGCGCTGAGCGTGGAGACCCACGCGATGGGGCGCGGTGCAACGGAGTTGAGCAAAATGCCGTAAAGCTCGCTTTGCGGAATCTCGGAAGGGCTAACGTTCATAGAAGTATAAGCGATGTACCTACAGATAACGGACGAAGCTTAACTGAAACTAGAGATGATCTTTCGGATGGATGGATTCAGGGCTTCGCGCAAAATCCAGTCCTTTCAGGACGACTTGGCGATTGGTAACACGGCTCCGGAGAACACTTCCTTCGCTGCAATCACAGTATTGCAGTGGATGGTCACAGTATCCTCCACATTCTGCGCGTAGCCCCCGGCAAAGGTCACCATCACAGGGATATCTTTCGCTCGCGCGACGCGGAACACTAATTCATCGCGCTTCTTCAACCCGTCAATCGTCAGAGAGAGTCCGCCCAGTTGATCTTCGCGATAAGGATCGGCCCCGGCGACGTAGCACATCAGATCAGGCTCAAACTTCCGCAGGCCGGAACTGAGCGCGTTGTCAAGCCACGCCAGATAATCATCGTCGCCGATGCCGTCGGGCAGGTCCACGTCAATCGAAGAAGGCGGCTTCCATAGTGGATAGTTGTTGTGCTGATGCAGCGAAATGGTGAAGACATCGCCAGCATGCGCGCCACGCATCCTCGCTGGCCTTCCGGAATTCAAGCCCGCGCCCGATATGGATGGCAGTGGTTCGCTGGTCGTACGCGTGCCCGCAAAGATCGTCGCTGTGCCGTTGCCCTGATGCACGTCGCAATCCACAGTCATCGCAGTGCGAATCTCGTCGTCACGCTGCAGTCGCCGGATCGCCACTGCCACATCGTGAATCATGCAGAATCCCTCGCCATGATCCGGGAAGGCATGATGAAAGCCGCCGCCAATGCTGATCGCGACGCGGTCGGTCAAAGCCTGGCGCGCAGCCAGGATCGAGCCTCCGGCCGCCAGCCAGAACGCCTCCACCAGATCGCGCGAGTAGGGAATCTCCATTTCCATCTCTTCCCGCGGACTGAGCGTCCCGGTCTTCAGCTTCTGCACGTAGTCCGGCTTGTGGACCAGTAGAATGTCCTGATCAGAAGCGGGTTGAGGTTCCAGAAGGTCAGCGGCCTCAGCCACGCCGCTAGCCAGCAACCGGTCCCGTATCCGCCGATATTTTTCGGCAGGGAAGACATGACTGCCAATGGGCAGGTAGTAACCGTCGCTGTAGATCAGTTTGAAGGGAAGCATTCAGCACTCAGCAATCAGCACTCGGCATTCAGCGGGGCGAGTGCTGGAAATCCATGATACGTGGGAACCCAGGAATTGGCACTCGCCGTGAGGTGATTGTCACCGTACCTTCATTGGCTGAATGCTGAGGGCTGAGTGCTTGGCAGATGAGTGCGGCCTTACCGCCGCCTCTCTTTCGGCTGATTAAATGTCGGTCCCACCATCGGCCTGCGCACGGGCACGATCGCGCCCTTGGAAGGATCCGCTGCCGCGTTGGCTCGTGTCAGCACTTCCTGCTGGATATATTGCACGAATTCCTGAATCTGGCGCTGCATTTCCTCCATGCGCTCGCGCATTTGCAGGATGATGGCCATCCCGCTGATGTTCACGCCCAGATCGCGCGCCAGCGAAAGAATGAACTCCAGCCGTTGCAGATCCTCGTCGGTGTAAAGGCGCGTGTTGCCTTCGGTGCGCGACGGCTTCAACAGACCTTCGCGCTCATAAAGCCGCAACGTCTGGGGATGGATGCCATACATCTCGGCGACAGCCGAAATCATGTAGGCGCCTTTGGATTTGCGTTTCGTCATTGCGACTAAGTTTATCGCAGAAGCACGAAAGCCACGGATCGGCAGAGATTCCCACGGATAAATCTAAAATCCGTGTCAATCCCGCGCCAATCCGTGGCCAGTGTTGTTAGGCCGCGGGCTGCGGCTTCTCTTCCGCGGGGGCCCATCCAGAAGGTTTCAGCGCATGGTTCACAGCGTATGCCACGACGCCCGCCGCAATCAAAATCATTCCGAAGGCGAACGAACTCATCCCGAGTACAGACTCATGCTCACTGCGGATGACCGAGAAGACCAGCAACAGCGCGGGAGGAATGCCGACGGCAATCGCTCCGAACAGGCCGCCCGGAACGCGGAAGGGCCGCGCCAGCTCCGGCTCTCGGAAGCGCAGCACAGCCAGCGCCGCGAACTCCAGCATGAGGCTTGCACCGTAGATAAGAATGTCGAGCGTCACCAGTCTGGCGAAGCCCAGGCCCAGGCACATCGCCCAGCCCATCGCCAGAGCAAGGATCGCGACCCATGGCGCTCGCGAGCGTTTCTGCAGCTTGCCGAAAATGCCTGGCAGCATACCGTCCTGCGCCATTGCCAGCGGCAGGCGCGAGTAGCTCATCACCAGCGCATTGAACATGCCGAAGGCACTCATCATTCCGCCGAGTACGACGCCAATGCGCAGCAGCGGCCCGCCCAGCAGTCCCGCGATGTCAGCCCATGAGCCTGTCTCCCACGCCGTCGGTGCCAGGCCGGTCATCCACATCGCGGCAAACGGCAAAACGTAGCTCAGAGCCACGATGCAGACCGCTACCAGCATCGCCCGGGGATAGGTGCGCTGTGGGCGTTCCACTTCCGTCGCGATGGTCGAGGCATTGTCCCATCCCATGTAGTTCCACATGCAAATGAGCAGGCCGCCCAGAATGTCGACAGTCGAAGTCGTTGGCTTAGTCACGGCATTGGCCAGCGCGCCAAGCTTGAACGGCGCCAGCACCACGATCGCCAGGAATGGAGCCGAGAGAGCAAGAAACAACCAGAGCGATGTGAGCGAAACCACTTTCACCCCGGCAATATTCAGCAGCGCGCAGGCGATCACCACCGCCAGCGCCACCCACCATCCTCGATTGTTAGCCTGGAACCACGGGAACATGCGCGTGAGATAGGCCACGAACAGCGTAGGATAAATCGCCATGTCGAAAATCGACGCAACCAGCGAGAGCCAGGCTTCTTGAAATCCCCAGAAGTTGCCCATGGCGCGGCGCACCCAGGCGTAGTAGCCGCCTTCGTGCGGAAGCGCGCTCGATAGCTCGCCGATCATGAAAGCTGTGGGCAAGCTCCAGAGCAGAGGCGTGAGCAGAAGAATCAGGATCGCGCGTCCGTAGCCGGCTCCGTGCACGATGTCTTCTGTGCCATAGGTTCCGCCCGACACCATAAAGAAGGTGGCGGCGACCAGTGGCCACAAGGTGAGCCGAACGAATTTTTTCCGGTTGGGTACGGCGGCGAGGGGTTGGGAATTCTCTCGTTGCAGGGCGCTAGCTGTTGCCAATTTCGATGGCTTCCTCCTCAGGCGACTCACTCTCACCACCGCGTCTCCCTTGATGATGCTGCTCGCGGCTCCCAGGTTTACGGCGATTCCCGGGCATTTCGGCGAAGTTAGTTCGCAGTTGTGAGATTACGGCAAATTTCCACAGATGCAAGTTATTTTTGAGTTATTTTGCAAATTTTTGTAAGCGTTCGGTGCGGTACTGAGGTAATGGTCGCTCTACGGGAAATCCCCTAGCAGTGTCGGTGAGATCGCCAGTGAAGTTCAACTACATCAACCCGGTCGACGATCCTAGTAAGAAGAAGTGAGTCGGTTTGAAGTGACCCAACTTGATCGCATTGTCATCCTGAGGTCCGCGGTTTTTGCGGGCCGGAGGACCTATGCAATTCCCAGGCAGCGCCTCTCGGCAAGCAGGTTTAGTAGTTTTTCGCTTGGGATGGCAAACCGGCGCGCTCTGGCCTGGACGTCCTACACCTTCTTCCACAACTCCGCCCGCGGATCCTCCGGATTCAACTTCGCCAGCTCCCGCAGCAGTTCCTTCGTCCGCTCGTCTCGCGGCATAGGCACGGCCACCGTAATCTCCACGATCTCATCCCCGCGCACGCCGTCCTTGGTGGCCGATGACACGCCCTTCTCCCGCAATCGCAGCTTCTGCCCGCACTGCGTCCCCGGAGGAATCTTCAGCAGCGCTCGCCCATCAATGGTCGGCACTTCAATCTTCGCTCCCAAAGCCGCCTCATTCACGCTGACCGGCACCGTCAGGAAGATGTCATCTCCCTCGCGCCGGAATAAAGGGTGCGGCTCGATTCGGATAATCACGTATAGGTCACCCGCCGGAGCCCCATGCGTCCCCGCATTTCCTTTGCCCGCCAGACGGATGCGTTGCCCGTCCCGTGTCCCCGCCTTGATGCGCACCTCGAGCGGTTCGGTCCGCGGCACTGTGCCCTCACCATGGCAAGTCGCGCAGGTGCTGATGTTCTTCCCGGTCCCATGGCAGCGCGGACACTGCACATTAAACTTCATCCGGCCGCCCGTCTGCGTGACCTGTCCGGTTCCGTTGCACTGCGGACATTTCCCCGGCTGCTCCAGGAAACCCTGCCCGTGGCAATTCGAGCAGACGTCCTGCCGCGAAACGTTCAGCCGAAGTACTCCGCCCCGTATCGCTGTCCAGAAGGGAACGTTGACCTGGTATTCAAGATCGGTTCCGGGCTCCGGGCCTTCTTCGGCAGCCGCCCCGCCGCGTCCGCCTCCAAAGATGCCGGAGAAGATGTCGCGGAAGCCGCCTCCTCCTCCACTGCTGCTGGTGCGCCCGCTGCGCCCGGCTTTCTCGTACAAGTCGGAAAAATCGAAGCCGTCGAAATCGAAGTGAACTCCCTGACCGGCCTGGCCCGAATCGCCGCCGGGGTAACCGCCAGCGGGGAATCCGCCGAATCCTCCCGCCCCGGTCGCCCCGCCGCGAGCATAAGCTTCGGCGGCCGCGGGGTCGATGTTGTCGGAGTAGAACCCCACCTGGTCGTAGATTTTGCGCTTCTTGGGATCGCTCAGAACGTCGTTGGCCTCGGAGAGCACCTTGAACTTCTCCTCCGCCGACTTGTCCCCGGGATTGACGTCAGGATGGTATTTACGCGCCAGCTTGCGAAACGCCTTGCGAATCTCATCGGCAGACGCCGACTTCTTTACCCCCAGGATTTCGTAGTAGTCCTTTTTTGCGGTGGTTGCCATTTAACGAATCTGCAATCGGAGCACGGATCAAAATTCAGTTGAGAATCTTCCGGCTCTCTTGATCTACCACAATCGTCAAATCTTCCGACTCGGGCACATCCACATAGATCGGAACCGACCGCGTTCCGGTAGGCGTCGACACAAAGACGAGCCATTGCCTCTCGTTCTCAGCAAGGCTCAAGTAATACGTTTCCCCATTCACCTGAAAATCCACTCCACCCTCCACGCAAAAGTGCAGACGCGGGCAAGAGTGCCCGCGCCACACGATTCAAGCTAGAAGCTAGAGCTAGCAGCTGCCTTACTTCTTGTCCTCCACATCCACGTACTCCGCGTCGATCACGCCTTCCTCTTTCTTCTTGGCTTGACCGTCGCCGCCATGATCGCCGCCGCTGCCCGGCCCGGCACCCGTGCCCGGACCACCCGCCGCCCCGCCCTGTGGCTGAGCCGCCTTGTACATCTGCTCAGCCAGCTTGTGCGAGGCCGCAGTCAACGTCTCGCGGGCCTTGTCCATAGTCGACTTGTCATTCGACTCCAGCGCTTTCTTGGCGTCGGCCACCGCATTTTCGACGTCGCCCCGCTCCGAGCCTGAGATCTTGTCGCCCTGCTCGCGCAGCATCTTCTCGATGTTGTAAACCATGCTGTCGAGTTGGTTCTTGGCATCGATCAGATCGCGCTGTGCCTTGTCCTCAGCCGCGTGCGCGTCGGCTTCCTTAGCCATGCGCTCGACCTCGTCCTTCGACAGACCCGAAGACGACGTAATCGTGATCTTCTGGTCTTTCTGCGTGGCCATGTCTTTCGCGGTCACGTTCAGGATGCCGTTGGCGTCAATGTCGAACGTCACTTCAATCTGCGGCACGCCCCGCGGTGCCGGCGGAATCCCGGTCAGATGGAACTTGCCCAAAGTCCGGTTCTGCGCCGCCATCGGTCGCTCGCCCTGCAGCACGTGCACCTCAACCGACGTCTCGGCTGTCAGCCGCGGTCGAGAACGTCTCCGTCTTCTTTGTCGGAATGGTCGTGTTGCGCGGGATCATCGGTGTCGCCACCCCACCCAGCGTCTCAATCGCCAGCGACAGAGGAGTCACGTCCAGCAGCAGCAGGTCTTTTACCTCGCCGCCCAGCACACCACCCTGGATCGCCGCACCCACCGCCACCACTTCGTCCGGATTCACGCCCTTGTGGCCTTCGCGCCCAAACAGTTCCTTCACCAGTTGCTGGATGCGCGGCATGCGCGTCTGCCCGCCCACCAGCACCACTTCATTGATCTTGCTGGTTTCGATCCCGGCGTCTTTCAGGCACTGCTTGCACGGACCGACCGAGCGCTGAATGATGTCCTCCACCATTCCTTCCAGCTTGGCGCGCGTCAGCTTCTTGACCAGATGCTTGGGACCGCTGGCATCGGCCGTGATGAAGGGAAGATTGATCTCCGTCTCCATCGTGGTCGAAAGCTCGATCTTGGCCCGCTCCGCCGCGTCGCGCAGCCGCTGCAAAGCCATCTCGTTCCCCTTGCCGCGCAGGTCTAGCCCTTCGTCCTTCTTGAACTCATCGATGAGCCAATCCACGATGCGTTGGTCGAGGTTATCGCCGCCCAGGTGCGTGTCACCGTTGGTGGCTTTGACTTCGATCACGCCCTCGCCCACTTCCAGGATCGAGATATCAAACGTGCCGCCGCCGAAGTCATATACGGCGATGGTCTCGTCCTTGCCCTTGTCGAGCCCGTAGGCCAGAGCGGCCGCTGTTGGCTCATTGATGATGCGCTTCACCTCAAGCCCAGCAATCTGCCCGGCATCTTTGGTCGCTTGCCGCTGCGCGTCGTTAAAGTACGCAGGCACGGTGATGACTGCTTCCGTCACCTTCTCGCCCAGGTAGTCTTCCGCCGCCTTTTTCAACTTCTGCAGAATCAAAGCCGAAATCTGCGGAGGCGTGTACTCCTTGCCCTGCGCCAAAACTGCGACATGGTCGCCCGACTGAACGACCTTGTAGGGCACCATCTTGATCTCTTCGGCAACTTCGTTATAACGGCGCCCCATGAACCGCTTGATGGAATAAACTGTGTTCTCCGGATTGGTGATGGCCTGCCGCTTCGCGACCTGGCCCACCAGTCTCTCCCCCGTCTTAGTGAAGCCCACCACCGAAGGCGTGGTCCTCCCTCCTTCTTCATTAGGGATCACCTTAGGCTCCCCACCCTCCATCACGGCCACGCAAGAGTTGGTCGTGCCAAGGTCAATTCCGATTATCTTCCCCATAAAAATCTCCTTTCGATGCAAATAAGTGCTTTGTAATCAGCAGATTTATGATTGCCAACATTCCCATGCTAAGACCTGAGTGGAATGCTGTCAAGGTTTAGATGACATCAGCAGGGAGGAAGTTGCGCCGATAAACGAGCGGATCGGGCCTGTGGGTCTGGTCCGGCTTGTGTGGGTCCGGGTCTCTGACCCGGACAGGCCGAGCAACGCTCGGCTCCCGCTAGCGCGGACGGAAGATTAGCATGCTCATGTGGAGCGGGTACTCTTGCCCGCTTGCTTTTGGGTGGTGCAGCGCTTCCAGCGCTGCGATAAGTAGACCCATGAGAGAGCCCCTACTCCGTCTCTACCTCCCAGACCGGCGCCCCACCCAGTGAGTGATAGAACCCCCACCCCGCGAGGGCGACCACGCTCAGCAATGCCAGCACCGACGTGCTCAGATACCACACCGAAAAGTCGGCCGTAAGAGGGACGTTGGCCAGCATGTCCACAGTAAACGATGCCACCGCCACCGGCACCAGTCCAAAGCGGAAGACGATGAGGACCAGGATTATATAGACGAGAGCAAAGGTTGGAACCTCCAGCATAGGGTGTGTGCTTTGCAGCGTCTTGAGCGCTACAAAAATCGCGATGAAGGCGATGGCTGCGATCCAATCCCTGCGCAGCAGCACCTTCAGCCCCAGCAACAGGAAGAAGAACTGCAGCGTCCCGAAGATCGAGACGGGGAATTGCAGCAGCCACTGCCCGAATGCCTGGCGGCCTCCGATCAGATATTCCGTGGAGTTCAATGCCGGGGCCGCGCCCATTCGCGCCAGAGGGATTTGGGCCAATTCGAAGATCAGAATCCAGACCACGCCGAAAGCGACCCCGAAGAGAATGTCGCGACCGACCAGCGGATCACGCCACTGCCCGGAGAGCAGGCGGCTCCAGGAAATGATGGCTTGCGGCCAGCGGCGGCGAACCCACGGTTCGACTGCGAGATAGAGCATCCACCCAATGCCTGCTATCAACAATCCGGTGGCAATCGCCAGCAGCATCACCTGGGCGGTGTCGAAGGCAGGAACCAGATGCGAGCGGCAGAGCCAGAGAAGGATTTCCAGCACGAACATGACGGCGGCGAGCCGGAGAGCGCCTTCGCGGTCGGCGCGGCCAGCACGGTAATTGCGGCGCGCCAGGAACGCGCCCCCAGCCAGCACGGCGATGAGCAAGGCCAGTCCAATGATCTGGGCCAGCTTGTCCTTGAGTTCGCTGGAGGAACTGACCATGCGTTCAGGCTTTGTCCACTCGCCGATGAGCGAGAAATACACCGGCTTGCCGCGCCACGCCGCCGCTTCCACGCGCAGCGCTCGAGTCGAGCCGGGCCACGTGCCAGTCCATGCCGCGCGGGTGTCGGCGGCCGCCAGCGAGCTCCACTGGGGCTGGGCCGGACGCAGTTTTGACGCATCCAGTTCGGCCGCCGTAAAAAGGCCGCTCCAATCCGGCAGCGCCGGTTCCGGCCCCGGTTCCTGTTTCTGCGGCGGGATCGCCAGGAAGTCAATCAGACGGCCCTTTGGATCAAGCTTCACGTTAACCATTCCCGACAAGGTCGTCGGCGGGTCGTCTTGCTCCACAATGTCTGGCGTGAGGAGAGGGTCACGGTAATTGCTCGCTACCAAAGGCTTGGGACTCTGGCGGTACCAGTACTCGAGCAACGTCGGGCGGCCGGCGATTACTTCATCCCACTGCGTCTGTGTATCTTTCTCGACGTAATCGCGGAAGTCTGTGTCGTAGTCGAAGCCGGAAGCGCTGTCCGCAGGTCTCTCGGTGTAGCCAAGGCGTGCAGTGATTTCGCGCGCTTTCTGGGTCAACGCTTCCGGCGGTTGATCCAGGTGCATCTTGTCCAGACCGCTGTAGCGGATGCTGAGGTACATCCCGACCGCCAGCCCAGCCAGCACGGCAGCAAGGCATGCGACGGCGGGTCGCGGACGAAGGCCGGTCGTTTCTCCGGAGGCGGCCACTAGTTGCGGCGAAGGCGTCTCGCCGGCCGCCAGCGCGGCGGCCAGTGGATCGCCTCCGGGCATCGCCGCCGCCACGCTGAGAACGTTGCAGGACGCGCAGAAGGCACCTCCTCGAGGCAGCGAAGAATGACGCGCTCCACAATCGGATCGACGTCCCGCACCACCGACGACGGGCGACTCGGAGTCTGCCCGCCGCGCGCGCCGGACAACCCCACAGGCTTCTCTGCGAACGCTCGTTTGCCCGTGAAAACTTCATACAGCACCAGGCCGAGGGCGTAGATGTCACTGCGCACGGTCACTTCTTTGCCCGCCAGCTGTTCAGGAGCCATGTAGGCAGGAGTTCCGCTGCGCACCTCGTCGCCATGAATCTGATCGGCCACTCCCGCCAATCCGAAGTCGGTGATCACGACCTGCCCGCGCCCGTCGAGCATGATGTTGGCCGGCTTGAGATCGCGATGCAGCACGCCTTTGGCGTGGGCTGCGGCTAGCCCGGCGCAGAGTTGCCGCGCTATATCGAGCGCCTTGTCGCGGCGGCAGCCGTCCAATGCGTCGCAGCAGCGAAGCCAGGTCTTCGCCATCGACGTACTCCATGGTGAAAAACGTCTGGCCGTCGACTTCGCCCACGTCGTACACGCGGCAGACGTTGGGATGCGAAACTCGCCGAGCAATCCGCACCTCGTTGCGAAATCGCTCGAGCGCAGCCTCGTCACGCACGGCCTGATCGGGCAAAAATTTCAGAGCGACTGGCTTGGCCCAGCGTCAGATCGTCGGCGCGATAGACCTCGCCCATGCCGCCCTTTCCGAGCAGCGCAATAATCCGGTACCGGCCCGCGAGCAGCCGTCCCGGAAGGAATCGACCTTCACTCAGGGAGTACCCGGAAGAACTGGGAGGCCGCGAAGCCGCCGCCGAGACACGCGTAGAGCGCGGCGGCGTGGGTGAGGCGAAGTCAAGCGTAGCCAACTCGTCACTGCCCGCCACTGGAACTCCACAAGTCGGACAGAAGCGCGCGCCCTTGCCCAGAGTCGAACGACAGGATGTGCAGGTGGGCATGAGTTTTTTCCCGCAACAGTCTACCGCGTCAGGCCGCAGCCGTTGTCTCTAAGTCCTCGCGCCCCGCGAGTACTGTTGAGGTTCGCATCCAAGGTCTGTATTACTATCCAAGCGATGATCCGGCGTGCTGGCGGCTGGTTACAAAATCCCTTATTTCTGCTTTGTCTTACGGCGGGTCTGCTCGCTTTCGTCGTGCAATCGGGCGAACTGGGCACAGCCGATACCATGCACCGGCTGCAAACCACGCATTGGATCTGGACTTCCCAGCCGCAGGTGTTTCCTAACGAATACCCCGAGTTCGGCCTCCACGGCCGCGGAGGCCGCCTCTACAGCTGGTATGGCATCGGTCAATCGCTACTCATGCTGCCTGCGGATCTCATCGGCACCGGCCTTGCGCATCTCTCTGTCTTTTCCGGCTACGGCGACGATCCCGCGGTGCGTAGCATTGTGGTCAGTTACATCACAAACATTCTGCTCAACGTGCTGACCGCGATGATTGCCTTCCGCCTGCTGCGGCAGCTGCGCTTCAGCGCACGAGAAGCGGTGACGGGCGTCCTGGCGTTGCTGTTCTGCACCACCCATCTGCATTACACGCAGAACATGATGGAGAACAACTACATCATGCTGCTGACTCTGGTGGGGTTTTCCTATCAGTATGAGTGGCTGCGCACGGCGAGCCCACGTGCGCTTTTCATCGGCTCCGCCGCGCTGGGATTGAACCTGCTGACGCGCTTGACCGCGGGCTTGGATCTGATTGCGGGAGGAGTTTTCTTGCTGGCTGTTTTGTGGTTTGAGGGAACGCGCGGACGCGCGCTATGGCACCGCTTTCTTGCCTACTCGAAGATTGCTGCGCCAGTATATGCATTCTTCCTGCTCATCGACCGCGTTTATCAGTTCTACCGCTTCGGCTCGTTCACCAATACCTATGTATCCCTCTTCGCCAAAGAGCAGCGACTGCAAGATCCAACGCTGCCGCCGAACTTTCCCTGGAGCACACCATTTCACGAAGGATTTCTCGGCGCGCTGTTCAAGCCCGAGAAGTCCATCTTTCTTTTCGACCCGCTACTGGTGCTCGCGATCTTGCTGCTTCTGCTCTTTTGGAAGCGGCTCTTGCCGGAAGTTCGCGCCTATGGCGTGACTTCGCTGCTCCTTCTGCTTGGTTACATCAGCTTCTATGCGCGATACACATATTGGAGCGGCGACTTTGCCTGGGGCGACCGTTACGTTTCGACGGCGGCAGAGTTGGCGGCGTTCATCGCCGTCCCTCTGTTACTGCGCTATCGCGAGATTCTTACCCCGCTGATATGGCATGCGGGAATAGTGCTGATTGCAATCAGCTTCGTCATCCAGGCTGCGTCACTGGCCTTCTGGCTGCCGTTGGAAATTTATCAGATGGAGTCGTTGGGCCATCCCACGTTCGTGATTGCGCTGCGCTTCAAGAACATCGTGGCGTTTGCGCTGGGCAAGATGGATGCGTGGGGACTGAACACGGAAGAAATGACGCAAGACGTCTGGGACTACGTCCACATCACAACGTGGAATTTTCTGCCCTTCCTGTTGCGACGAGTCGGAGCCGCGCCTGCGTGGGTGGTTAAGACTGCATTTGTGGTATGGGGCGCCGCGTTGGCGGCGCTCGGAGCAGTTCTATGGCGTTTGCGTACGGCGCTGAGACCGCAGGCGTAAATAGCGAAAGCAGCGCGCTAGAGGCGATCTCACAAATAGTTTTGGGGAAGGGTACGGCTTCACAGTCGGTTGAAAAACTCGCTTTTGGGTGGCGCAGTGAGACGGCTCACATGGCTTCCAGGTTAATTTGGCCGCTCAGCGGCGCTTGAGCGCTTCGAGTTCGTCCAGAGTCCGTGGCCAGTCTGATCGCATGAGCCGAGACAGACTCCGGTCGGCAAGAACCTTCCCGCCAGTCTGACAGCGAGCGCAGTAATTCGTTTCATTGTCAGCGTAGCGAATGCGAAGCACCTTCTCTCCGCACCTCGGGCACGGCTTGCCATAACGCCCGTGAACCGCCATCCCCTCCCGAAACGCGGTGACTTTTTCAGGAAAAGCGTTCATGGCCTCGGTTTGAAGCCGCACTATCCAGAGCACAAGTGTGTCTCGCGTAGCGGAGTACAATCGGTACCACTCTTCTTCCTGCAGTTTGCGCGTCAGCGCAATCGGCGACAATTGTGCCGCGTGCAGAATTTCGTCTGAATATGCATTGCCGATGCCGCTCAGCAGGCGCGGATCAGTCAGGGCCCGCTTCAGCGTGCGGCTCTCCACTGTGAGCGCGGCACGAAAAGAGTCGAGATCGCTGGCGAAGACGTTGATTCCTCCAGGGTCCATCGACCGCAACCCCTCTTCGCCGCTGACGATGTGCAAGGATGCTCGGCGCTTGCTACCGGCCTCGGTGAGGGTCAGCGAGCCGTTCGGGAAATCGAAGGCTGCCAGATTTTGACGGCCGCCCAGCTTCGCCCCGGTCGCACGCCAGTGCAATCGGCCCGCAATCATCAAATGCAGCACCAGCCAAATGTCGTTCTCCATTCCGATGGCAATGCGCTTGCCCACGCGGCGGAGTTCGCGAACCATCTGGCCTTCCACATCAGCAACTGGTGGCTGCACGGTTCGGAGGAGAAAAGCGCTGGCGATTCGCAATCGCTCGAGCGGTTGGCCAATAATGCGCGGTTCGAGTGCGGTGATGTAAGCAGCGATATCCGGAAGTTCAGGCACAAGCCGCTACTCGACGGTCACCGACTTCGCCAGGTTGCGGGGTTGATCAACGTCACAGCCGCGTCTTACCGCAATGTGATAGGCCAGCAGTTGCAGCGGCACGATTTCCAGAATCGGCGATAGTTCTTCCGGCGCGGCCGGCACATACAGAACGTGATCAGCGGCCTCTTTGATCTCTTCGTCGCCTTCGGTGGCCAGCGCGATCACCACGCCGGAACGAGCCTTCACTTCCTTTAGATTTGACATCGTCTTCTCGTAGCGCACCAGCGAGCCCGGATTATTCACATCTTTCGTGGCGATGATCACTACTGGAAGGTTCTCGTCGATCAGAGCATTCGGGCCATGCTTCATCTCCCCGGCGGGATAGCCTTCGGCGTGGATGTAGGAAATTTCCTTCAGCTTGAGAGCCCCTTCCAGCGCGATGGGGTAATGGATGCCGCGTCCGAGGAAAAGAAAATCATGCGCGCGCTGGTAATGCTTGGCTAGTTCGTCGCAAGCTTCGTCGTGGGTCAGGATGATCTCCAACTTCCCAGGAATGCGGGTCAGTTCCTGCACCGCGGCGGAAGCCTGCTCCGCGCTCATCGTTCCGCGCACCTGCGCCAGGTAAAGAGCAAAAAGATAAAGTGCCGTGAGCTGCGCGGTAAACGCCTTGGTTGAGGCCACGCCGATCTCCGGCCCGGCATGGGTGTATATTGTGCCCGCCGCTTCGCGGGTAATCATCGATCCCACTACATTGCAAATGGCCAGCGTCTTCGAGCCCTTGGCCTTGGCTTCACGCTGCGCAGCGATCGTATCGGCGGTTTCGCCCGACTGCGAGATCACGATGGTGATCGTACTCTGGATCTACGATCGGCGCGCGGTAGCGCCACTCGCTGGCGTAGTCCACCTCCACTGGGACGCGGGCCAGCGTCTCGATCATAAACTTGCCCGCCTGCCCCGCGTGCCAACTGGTGCCGCAGGCCACGATGTTGATCTTCTTGGCCGAGCGGAACTCCGCCTCGCTGATTTCCACTTCGCTCAGATAAATCTGACCCGTGTCCTGCGAGACGCGGCCCAGCGTGGTGTCGCGGACGGAGCGCGGCTGCTCGTAAATCTCCTTGAGCATGAAGTGCTTGAAGCCGCCCTTCTCCGCCATGATCGGATCCCAGGTGACGTGCTGCACCTGCCGCTGGATGGGCTTGCCGTCGAAATCGGTCAGCTCCACTCCTGCCGGAGTGACTATGGCGAGGTCCCCGTCCGCCAGAAAGAAAATGTCGCGCGTGTGGTAAAGAATTGCCGGCACGTCGGAAGCCACGAAATATTCGTCGTTGCCCAGACCGATGACGGCAGGAGGACCGTTACGTGCGGCCACGATTTTGTTGGGCTCATCCGCTGAGATCACTGCCAGCGCAAATACTCCGGTGAGTTGCTTCACCGTCTTTCGCACCGCCTCTTCCAGCGTGGGCCGATGTCCGTTGCCCGGTTTCTGGAAATATTTCTCCACCATGTGCGCGATGATTTCGGTATCGGTCTCAGTCGTGAACTTGTGACCTTCCTCTGTCAGTCTTTTCTTCAGGCTGAGATAGTTCTCGACGATGCCGTTGTGTACGACAACGATTTTGCCGGTACAGTCGCGGTGAGGATGAGCGTTCTCTTCCGTGGGGCGTCCATGGGTGGCCCAGCGGGTGTGGCCAATGCCATAGGTGCCGTCAATCGGCTTCAGCCGGATCGCTTCTTCCAGGTTGCGGAGTTTGCCTTCCGCCCTGCGGACTTGCAGGCCCTCGCCGTTGCCGGCGACCGCGATTCCCGCGGAATCGTAGCCGCGGTACTCCAACCGCCGCAGCCCATCAAGGATTACGGGGACAACTTCCTTCTTGCCGACGTAGCCAACGATACCGCACATGCGCGAACCCCAATTCCTCTTTTATGGACGTACCGGTGCTGCCCAGATGCTGCTGCCCTAGACGCTCCTGCCCGGTTAAAGAGCGTTATCCCACGGCCGGGGGTCGCCCTTAATCCACCAGCGAGTAGCGGAACTCTTCGATCACCGGATTGGTCAGGACTTCGCGAGCGATACGCTCGACTTCGACCTCGGCCTCGTCTCGGGAAAGTCCGCCATCAAGGGTCAGCTCGAAATATTTTCCCTGGCGCACGTTCTCCAGTCCCTTGTAACCCATTTTCTTGAGCGCGCCTTGGATGGTTTTTCCTTGCGGATCGAGAACGCTCTTCTTGAGCGAGACGTAAACGTAAGCGGTCATGGGAAAACTTAATTATACGTCAGCACCATCGCGCAGGATGCGAACCCAAGGTAATGAAGAATTTGAGAACAAGACGAAGCACTGGTCCGGTGGTCCAATGACTCAGCTCTCACCCGGCAAGTTTCCGCAGCTTTTCGTTCACGGCAGCCAGACTTTGCCGCAAAAGATTTCGGTGGCGCTCATCCTTGCTCGACTCGATTTGCTGCAGCACTCGCTGGCGTGCCAGCCGCAGGTTCTCTCTCTCGCGAGCCTGCGCCGCTTCCTCCGGAGACAGGCGCCTGGCGCGGGTCTTGTTCGATTGCTCCGTTGCCTCCGCCTGTTGAGCTTCGACCGATTTACTCTCCCATCCTCGGGCCATGCTGTCATTGTAGCTGAGCGAAAGAGACCGTTTCTGACAGCGAACAGCCAGGCGAATGCAGGCATGGGCCGCCGGAAATCGAGAAGGCCGCATGAAAGCACAACTCTCTGGTTTGAGCCCAGTTCTCGAAATGGAACCAAGAAAAGATATTTTCTCGTTCCATTTGTGGTTATAATGCGGCCCGAACTAAAAACGGATTGTGCGGCGACCTACTTGAGGGGGTGGGCGCTGGAGTGCCAGTATATGTGTCCCCTAGGCGCGGTGAATTTCGAAATCGATCTGCAGCGTTACGCTGCACTCCTCGAAATGGCCGATGTAGTCTCGCGCCACCGCACAACGGCCGACCTTTTCCGTGATCTCATCCCGCGTCTGCAGGCGGTTGTTCCTTTCGATTTCATCAATTTTTCTCTTCACGATCCCACCCGAAATCGGATGCAGATGTATGTGTGGGGCGGTGCGGAACCGCTTGATGCGACGCGAGAGGTTGCGCCAGAGGACTCCGTCGCGGGATGGGTCTGGCAAAACCAGGCTGCCCTGTCGATTGCAGACCTGGAGGCCGAGAATCGCTTTGAGCCGGGATTGCGCTGGCTGCGCGAGCGCGGCCTTCGTTCCTACTCCGTGCTCCCGCTTAGCACTGCCCACGTCAGGCTGGGGGCTCTCGGTTTTGGAAGCAAGCGCGCCGATGCCTTCACCTCGCGTGATCTTCAGTTCCTGCGTCGGGTCGCGGAATTGGTGGCGCTTAGTGTCGACAATACCCTCAGCCAGTCGACCCTCGCCGAGGAACGAAATCGTGCCCGCGTGCTGCTCGAAGTTGAAACTGCGCTGGCCGCCAGCCTCGATCTCAAGCAGCTCTTGCTCGCCGCTGCCACCAGTCTTCATCTGGTCATTCCACACGACTCAGCCAGCATCACGTATTTCGACGAGAGAGCCGAGTCGTTGCGGGAATGCGCGTTGGACTCGCCTGCTGGATTTGCCAGCCAGGGAGTCCCGATCGCATTGGATAATTCCCTTCCTGGCCGCGCACTCCGCCAACAGGAGGCGCTGCTTTTCGATCGCGACATTCTGGAAACGCTGGACCTTCCGGATGCGAAACGGCTTGTGCACCAGGGCATTCGCTCCGTATGTCTCATTCCGCTCATCACCGCCAAGGGGCCGGTGGGCGTGCTGCGGTTGGCAAGCAACTCCGACCATGCGTTTCCGCCCGACCATCTCTTGCTGAAACCCGTTGCCGCTCTGCTGGCGCTGAGGCTGGAGAATGCACTGGTCCATCGCAGCCTGCTGCAGCAGCGGGGAAGGATGCAGGTACTCCTCGGCGTGAGCACGGCCTTGTCTGCCAACTGGAATTTGCAGCAGGTCTTCCCCAAAATTTCGGCATATCTGCGCCGGCTGCTACGGCAGGAATATGCCAGCATCGCCCTGTATGACGAAAAAACGGGAGCGATGGTGAGACTGGTCGTTGATTTTCCGCTGGGGAAGGGGCTGCTTTCTGAAGCCGATCTCGGTGTGACGATGGCGAACAGTCCAGCCGGCAAGGCTATGACCGCGCGGGCGCCCATGATTTTCAACCGCCAGGAAATTGCCGCTTTCCCAGGCGACTTCACCGCAAAAATGCGGCAGGAGGGAATCAAGAGCATATGCTGCGTTCCCTTGAGCGCGCCCAGAGGCCTCTTCGGGACGCTGAACCTGGCCAGTACGAGAGACCATGCCTTCAAACTAGACGACCTGAACCTGTTGCGGCAGGTCGCCAGCCAGATCGCCGTAGCCATGGAGAACGCCCGCGCTGCCGAAGAGATTGAGCAACTCAAGGATCGTCTCGCGGAAGAGAAGCGCTACCTGGAAGGCGAAATCCGCACCGAGATGCACTTCGAGGAAATTGTGGGGGAGAGTGCGGCGCTGAAGAAGGTCCTGGATGAGGCGCAGACCGTCGCCACCAGCAATGCCACGGTGCTGATCCTGGGAGAGACAGGCACCGGCAAAGAGCTGATTGCCCGCGCCGTCCATCGCCTGAGCCACCGCAAGGACCGCGGCTTTATCAAGGTCAACTGCGCGGCTATCCCAACCGGGCTGTTGGAGAGCGAGCTGTTTGGCCACGAGAAGGGCGCATTTACCGGCGCGGTCTCACAGAAGATCGGACGCATGGAGCTTGCCGACCAGGGAACCCTGTTTCTGGACGAAGTCGGGGAAATCCCCCTCGAGATTCAGCCCAAGCTGTTGCGCGTTCTGCAGGATCAGGAGTTCGAGCGGCTGGGAGGCACACGCACCATGAAGGTGGACCTACGGGTGATCGCTGCCACCAACCGTGACCTGGCTCGGAGCGTCTCCGACCGGGAATATCGCAGCGACCTGTTTTACCGGCTGAACGTGTTTCCCATCCATATGCCGCCGTTGCGCGATAGGCCCGAAGATATTCCCATCCTGGTCCGCTATTTTGTCCAGAAGTATGCCCGCCGCATGGACCGCCACATCGAGAGCATCTCCAGCGAAAACATGAACGCGCTTATGCAGTGGCATTGGCCGGGAAATGTGCGTGAACTGGAGAACATCATTGAGAGGTCGGTCATCCTGAGCGAAGGCCCTGCTCTGCGAGTTCCATTGGCCGAGCTGGTCATGCAAGCCCACAACATCGGCGTCCCGGATCAGACGCTGGACAACGCCGAGCGCGAACACATCATTCGCGCATTACGGGAAAGCGGAGGCCAGATCTCGGGGCCGACCGGCGCCGCCCACCGCCTTGGTCTGAAGCGGACTACCTTGCAGTCCAAAATGCAGCGTCTGAAGATCACGCGCGAAGACTTTCTAGGGTCGAAGTAGAGGCTGCGGGAGAACTCGTACGGGCCGCGGTTTTTCCCCCACTCGCGGAAGTCGTCCTCCCCCGGGAACACGAGAAATTAATTTCCTGGCTGTCGCACCACTGCCGACTGGTGCCGATTAGTCGGCAGTTGCCGAACCACCGGCAGCCTTCTTGCTCTCGGCGCGTAAGTTCCCTTGCGGAACTTGTTTCAAACAGGGAAGTTGCTTTCGGCCCTCCGCCGAACCATTCTGGAACGCCAGTTGCACTTGTGATGGCTTCACCGTTGCGGTCCAAGCCAAGTTTGGAAGGGACCGTGCAGAGAACGCTGCTTCCTCCCCCAAGACAAGTTCCAGAAATCCGACGTGTCGAGCAGGAGTAGGACAAGTGTTATTACCCAACCGATGGCAACCTTACCCTCCCAACCTGGCGCGCGTTCCGCCCATTGAAACCGGAGCGTCCCGGCCAGTTCGCTCTGGGGCCAAGGCAGACTGTGCGGATCTGCCCGTGGGATGGACCGAATCGCAGTACAACCTCCCAGCGCCGGCGACCACTCCCCAAACCGCGACAGAGATTCACCCGGAAGCCGTAGACCCAGACCCGCTCTACCTGTTCGCCTGTCACGTGGAGTGGCAACTGCGGGCAGAGCCGAGCGCGGCCTGGGAGTTGATTGCCGCGGCCCGAAGTTTGCAGCCCGACACGCGGGTCCATGCCGACTTCTCCAGCGCC
>CAWENI010000003.1:0-485636 GCA_963810505.1 Terriglobia bacterium
CCGAAGTCGAGGAACCTGCTTTTCTTGTCAGCCTTTGCAAGCTTGAATCCCAATAGGCCCGCGTGATGCCTGTCAATCGCTGGCTTTCTCCCGCTTTTGCCCGCACCAAACTGGTAAACTTCTGCCCCCTCAAACTTCCCCCTTGCGCTCTTCCCCATTCATCTGCTATAAACAATTCACCGAGAGCAGTGTGTGGCTAGCCGGGCAGATTTTTCTGCAACTCTCGTCGCCGCCCGGCATCTAAGTTGTATGGAGCGCTGATTTAGCGGTACACGCCGCGCTCAACTCGTCCCGGCCACGGGACATCGATTCAGGGCTTCCGAGTCCTGAAGGGTACCTTCAAAGCAAGGAACCTCCAAACGTAAGATCTTTCCCCAATTTCTAGTCTTCCGCCTCGGCCTGCGCCGAATTCGGCGTAATCGATTCAAAACAAGGCGGAAGGCCATACCGTTGCGCGCAGGAAACGAGCACCGGGGAGGGCACGACTTCAGTCGTGCCGATAAAACCGCAAAAGAACGTGGCTTTAGCCCCTGAGGTTTCGCTCTCCTGCCCCGCATCCCAGGAATTCCCAATGTGGAAATCACGTGGAAATTCTGTGCGATGCGCTCATTGACAGGATTTTTCGCCGCACGGTATGTTTGTAGGGTTTCGAGGACAGTCGGATTCGCATTCGTGCGTTTCCGCCTGGACTGAATTCGCGCCGCTCAGGCGGATCGCGACTTCGGTCTTTGACAACTAGGTTGAACGTGCCAGTCGTGAGAGAACGAATTCGGGCATAAGTCCGATCGATCTCACAAGATAGACCACCGTGGTCTTCAATCCCCTCTTCGGAGTGGTGAGAAGCTGAACGGTGGCGACCCAGCTTTGGGTTTCGAGTTCCTGCTTTTGGTTTAGCTAAGAGCTAGGAGCTAAAAGCTAGAAGCTGCGGTCAGCCTACCTTCTACCCGTCGGTAGGCATCAGGTTTCAAACGAGAGTTTGATCCTGGCTCAGAATCAACGCTGGCGGCGTGCCTAACACATGCAAGTCGAACGAGAAAGTGGAGCAATCCATGAGTAAAGTGGCGACCGGGTGAGTAACACGTGACTAACCTACCTTCTAGTGGGGGATAACATCGGGAAACCGATGCTAATACCGCATAACATCGCAAGATCAAAGCAGCAATGCGCTGGAAGAGGGGGTCGCGGCTGATTAGCTAGTTGGCGGGGTAACGGCCCACCAAGGCGAAGATCGGTAGCCGGCCTGAGAGGGCGCACGGCCACACTGGAACTGAAACACGGTCCAGACTCCTACGGGAGGCAGCAGTGGGGAATTTTGCGCAATGGGGGAAACCCTGACGCAGCAACGCCGCGTGGAGGATGAAGCCCTTTGGGGCGTAAACTCCTTTCGACCAAGACGATAATGACGGTACTGGTGGAAGAAGCACCGGCTAACTCTGTGCCAGCAGCCGCGGTAATACAGAGGGTGCGAGCGTTGTTCGGAATTATTGGGCGTAAAGGGCGCGTAGGCGGCGTGGTAAGTCACCTGTGAAATCTCTGGGCTTAACTCAGAGCCTGCAGGCGAAACTGCCGTGCTGGAGTATGGGAGAGGTGCGTGGAATTCCCGGTGTAGCGGTGAAATGCGTAGATATCGGGAGGAACACCTGTGGCGAAAGCGGCGCACTGGACCATAACTGACGCTGAGGCGCGAAAGCTAGGGGAGCAAACAGGATTAGATACCCTGGTAGTCCTAGCCCTAAACGATGGATGCTTGGTGTAGCCGGTACCCAATCCGGCTGTGCCGCAGCTAACGCGATAAGCATCCCGCCTGGGGAGTACGGTCGCAAGGCTGAAACTCAAAGGAATTGACGGGGGCCCGCACAAGCGGTGGAGCATGTGGTTCAATTCGACGCAACGCGAAGAACCTTACCTGGGCTCGAAGCGCAGTGGACCGGGATAGAAATATCCCTTCCCCTTAAAAGGCTGCTGCGGAGGTGCTGCATGGCTGTCGTCAGCTCGTGTCGTGAGATGTTGGGTTAAGTCCCGCAACGAGCGCAACCCTTATCCCTAGTTGCCACCGGGTCAAGCCGAGCACTCTAGTGAAACCGCACAGGATAACTGTGAGGAAGGTGGGGATGACGTCAAGTCCTCATGGCCTTTATGTCCAGGGCTACACACGTGCTACAATGGCCGGTACAAACCGTCGCAAACCCGTGAGGGGGAGCTAATCGGAAAAAGCCGGCCTCAGTTCGGATTGGAGTCTGCAACCCGACTCCATGAAGCTGGAATCGCTAGTAATCGCGGATCAGAACGCCGCGGTGAATACGTTCCCGGGCCTTGTACACACCGCCCGTCACATCACGAAAGTGGGCCGTACTAGAAGCTGGTGTGCTAACCGCAAGGAGGCAGCCATCCAAGGTACAGCTCATGATTGGGGTGAAGTCGTAACAAGGTAGCCGTAGGAGAACCTGCGGCTGGATCACCTCCTTTCTAAGAGAGAACGTCATGGCACACTCGTTGGCCGCTCTGCGGCCCACCCAGGAATAAGACAGCCAAGTCTTAAGACTGTCATCCCGAGCGTAGCTTCGGTGATCGCGTAAGCGAGAGCCGATGCGAAGTCGAGGGACCTGCTGTTTCTGGCTGCATGCGAGTGACGTTGCCATGTACCCCAAGCCAAGTCCACCACTAACCTGAGGATGCGGCAAGGGAGCCTCGTTCGGACCTCTCTTTCTCGAATTTCGGATCACGTTTTGCTTCGTAAGATGAAGTGATTCGATCCGTAGAGACGTAGCTTGCTACGTCTTCTTGTTTTCCATGATGGTCCGCTCCGGCTTAGCTGGAGCGCACGTTCAACCTTGTCCTCGAATCAAATTTGAGCCTCTGGCTACTAGCTTCTAGCTCCTAGCTGAATCACGCAAATGGTTTGGCTAGAAGCTAGCAGCTAGAAGCTAGGAGCCAGCATAAGGCTCCGGGATGTCTGAAGGAAGAGACCGGGCCTGTAGCTCAGGTGGCTAGAGCGCACCCCTGATAAGGGTGAGGTCGGTAGTTCAACTCTACCCAGGCCCACCAGGATCAGCAATTAGCACTCAGCAGTCAGCATTCAGCCGTTTTGGCTGATTGCTGAGTGCTGAGTGCTGAATGCTCAGATGGGGCTGTAGCTCAGCTGGGAGAGCGCCTGGTTTGCAACCAGGAGGCCACCGGTTCGATCCCGGTCAGCTCCACCAGAATCTCACGTCGTTTGTTGGCCAAGGGACGGCAAGAACGGGAAGGGCACAACTTCAGTCGTGCCACTAAGGCTGCAACAAAGACGAGGGCTTTAGCCCCTGAGGGAGCGGGAGTCGGCGAATGAATCGACTAATCGATTCTGTTTTCGGCTTGGGTGGATTGTTAGTTCCCATCGTGGCCATTATCGTGGGCGGCGCGATCGCCATTACAACGATGATTCTTCGCCACAATGAACGAATCGCAAAGATCGAGCGTGGAATTGATCCGGACGCTTCAGGGCCGCAGAAGTAACCGCTCGCGAGTGAACGATCAGCCTGATGTTGGGCGTCAATGCAACAACCGATTCCGTATCACGGTTCATGAAAGTTGCTTGGCGCCGAACATTGGGTTGGAGGCATTCCGGAGTTTGCACACTCTGGAGTGAGTAAGACCCATACCTGCTAAGGCGGGTGGTGAAACGTTGTTGACCTTGGTTTTTAGCTAAGAGCTAGAAGCTAACAGCTAGCAGCTTCTTTCACGAGGACGATATTTGACAACTGAATAGATTGGGCAAATTACAAGGCGAACGTAAATTTTTATGAGTGCCTGAAGAAAACCCTGCTGGTGTACGTAAGGCGCACTTGGCTTTGGTGACTTTCTTGTGATTGCCGTTCTGAATCGATCGTGGAAGCTGCAAGCAAAAGCAGATTCCTCGCTTCGCTTCGGAATGACAAGAACGGGAGTGTTGGCGGAGTTGGGATATGTCTAAGCGTGCGAGGAGCAGGATCTAGAGGCCCATAAAATTTCTCGGCGTGATCGCGGTTTGAAGCTAAGAGCCAAAAGCTAATAGCCGAAAAGCGCGAGTGCAACGAGCAAATTTTATGGTCAAGCTACTAAGGGCGCATGGTGGATGCCTTGGCAGAAGCAGGCGATGAAGGACGTGGCAAGCTGCGATAAGCCCCGGAGAGCCGCAAGCAGGCTTTGACCCGGGGATTTCCGAATGGGGAAACCCACGGGGGTAAAACCCCCGTACGGCCCGATGAATCCATAGTCGGGCACGAGCGAACCCAGGGAAGTGAACCATCTCAGTACCTGGAGGAAAAGAAAGAAACCTCGATTGCGAGAGTAGTGGCGAGCGAAATCGCAACAGCCTAAACCTGTAAGACCTTCGGGTTCTACAGGGGTTGTAGGGTCGGCAATAGTAGAGTTACCAATCCAGTCGTTAGTCGAAGCCCTCTGGAAAGAGGGGCCATAGAGTGTGATAGCCACGTAGACGAAAACGATCTGGACTCGAAGCCGATACCTGAGTACCGCGGAGCACGAGAAACTTTGCGGGAAGCTACGGAGACCATTCCGTAAGGCTAAATACTAGCTTCTGACCGATAGTGAACCAGTACCGTGAGGGAAAGGCGAAAAGAACCCCTGCGAGGGGAGTGAAATAGTACCTGAAACCGTGTGCCTACAAACGGTGGGAGGACTATGTCCCGCTCTTTCTGAAGTTCATGGAACAGCTTTTAGCTGTTAGCCATTGGCCTTTAGCTAAACCGAATCCGGTTTGGCTAAGGGCCAATGGCTAATGGCTAAGAGCTGAACTGCATGGACTTGAGATAGGGCGGGAAATGTCTGACCGCGTGCCTATTGCATAATGAGCCGGCTAGTTATTCTTGTCAGCAAGGTTAAGCGAAAGCGAGCCGCAGCGAAAGCGAGTCCTAATAGGGCGAACATAAGTTGGCAGGAATAGACGCGAAGCGGGATGATCTACCCTTGGCCAGGCTGAAAGTGGGGTAACACCCACTGGAGGGCCGAACGGGTGTTTGTTGAAAAAAGCTCCGATGAGCTGAGGGTAGGGGTGAAAGGCTAATCAAATTCCGTGATAGCTCGTTCTCTCCGAAATAGCTTTAGGGCTAGCCTCGGATGATTTGTCGTGGTGGTAGAGAACTGAATGGACTATGGGGCTTTCCAGCTTACAGAATCCAATCAAACTTCGAATGCCATAGAACAACCAATCCGGGAGTCAGACGGCGGGGGCTAAGCTTCGTCGTCGAGAGGAAAACAGTCCAGATCGCCTGCTAAGGTCCCAAAATACAAGCTAAGTGGGAAAGGAAGTCGGAACGCCCAGACAGCCAGGAGGTTGGCTTAGAAGCAGCCATCCTTTAAAGAAAGCGTAATAGCTCACTGGTCAAGCGGTCCGGTGCCGACAATTTAACGGGGCTTAAGCTTGTTACCGAAGCAGCGAATGCACATCTTAACGGGTGTGCGTGGTAGGAGAGCATTCCCAACAGTTTGAAGCCAGACTGAAAAGACTGGTAGACGGTTGAGAAGAGACCCTGCCGGCATAAGTAGCGATAACGGAGGTGGGAACCCTCCGCGCCGAAAGTCTAAGGTTTCCTGAGAAAGGTTAATCCGCTCAGGGTCAGGCGGTCCCTAAGGCGAGGCCGACAGGCGTAGCCGATGGACATCCGGTTAATATTCCGGACCTCCCTTGTGTTCGTTATCACGATGGGGTGACGCAGGAGGATAAGCAGGCCGTCCTATGGCTATGACGGTCGATGCGTGTAAGGTGTTTCTCGTAGGTAAATCCGCGAGGAAGTCATCACTGAGACGCAAAGCAGTAACCCGTATGGGTGAAAGCTGCCGATTCCACGCTGCCAAGAAAAACCTCTAAGGAGAACGTAAGGGAACCGTACCTCAAACCGACACAGGTAGACGAGGAGAATATCCAAAGGCGCTCGTGAGAACAGTTGGTAAGGAACTCGGCAATATAACCCCGTAACTTCGGGAGAAGGGGTGCCGCATTAGGGTGCAAGCCCGAAGCGGCCGCAGAGAAATGCGCACTGCGACTGTTTAACAAAAACACAGGTCTCTGCAAAGTCGAAAACGACGTATAGGGGCTGACGCCTGCCCGGTGCTGGAAGGTTAAAGGGAGAGGTCAACCCGCTCTTCTGAGCTCCAGAAACCCAGCTTTTAGCTATTAGCTTTTGGTTCTTAGCTAAAACGAGTTGGGTTCAAGCTAATGGCCAAGAGCTAATAGCTAAGAGCTGGAGTTGAGATGAGCGGGTGAAGCTTCGAACTGAAGCCCCAGTGAACGGCGGCCGTAACTATAACGGTCCTAAGGTAGCGAAATTCCTTGTCGGGTAAGTTCCGACCTGCACGAATGGCGTAACGAAAGTGCGACTGTCTTGCCGACTGACACGGCGAACTTGTAGTGCCGGTGAAGATGCCGGTTGCCCGCAACTAGACGGAAAGACCCCGTGCACCTTTACTATACCTTTACTATGAACTATGGCCCTTGCTGCGCAGGATAGGTGGGAGGCTTTGAACCCAGGCTTTCGGGCTTGGGGGAGCCAACGGTGAGATACCACCCTGCGAGATCTGTGGTTCTAACTTACTCCCGTTACCCGGGAGGAGGACATAGTAAGGCGGGTAGTTTGACTGGGGCGGTCGCCTCCTAAACGGTAACGGAGGCGCGCGAAGCTACGCTCAGGCTGTTTGGAAATCAGCCGACGAGTGCAAAAGCATAAGCGTGGTTGACTGCGAGTCCTACAAGACGAGCAGGTACGAAAGTAGGCTTTAGTGATCCGGTGGTTCTGCATGGAAGGGCCATCGCTCAACGGATAAAAGGTACGCCGGGGATAACAGGCTGATCGGAGCCAAGAGTTCATATCGACGCTCCGGTTTGGCACCTCGATGTCGGCTCATCGCATCCTGGAGCTGTAGAAGGTTCCAAGGGTTAGGCTGTTCGCCTATTAAAGCGGTACGTGAGCTGGGTTCAGAACGTCGCGAGACAGTTCGGTCCCTATCTGTTGTGGGCGTAGGAGATTTGAGAGGACCTGTCCTTAGTACGAGAGGACCGGGATGGACGAACCTCTTGTGTTCGAGCTGTCATGCCAATGGCACCGCTCGGTAGCGAAGTTCGGTTGTGATAACCGCTGAATGCATATAAGCGGGAAGCACTCCTCAAGATGAGATCTCCCAACCCGTAAGGGATAAGAAGGGCCCAGGTAGACTACCTGGTTGATAGGCTGGAGGTGGAAGTGTGGTAACACACGTAGCTTACCAGTACTAATCGCCCGTTCGGCTTGACCATAAAATTTACTCGGTGCAGAAAAACAGTTGCCAGTACTCAGTTGCCAGTTGCCAGTTAGAAACTGAGCTGGGCTGGAGTGAGTTTCTTTCTACGGCCAGAAATTGGGCGGTGAGAAAGAAAGATGCTGACAACTGTGCGCCGACGAAAAGCCGATGTGATAGACGTGGTTGAAATCGGAAGCAAACAAGAAGAGAGTAAGCCACACCCAATCTATTCAGTTGTGAGGTATTGACCTCACGATCTTTGAAATTCAGCTCTTAGCTTTTGGCTCTTTGCTCTTAGCCCAATCCCATGGGTTTGAGTTAGGGCCGAGGGCAAAGAGAATCGAGTTTGCAGCCAGCCTTGCCGATGAGTGGAGCATCAACTCCTCAGCCTGCAGGGTAAAGCTAAAAGCCAAGAGCTAATAGCCAAAAGCTGCTTCGACTTGTCGGTGATCTTACCGCGGGGGTTCCACCCGTTCCCATCCCGAACACGGAAGTTAAGCCCCGCAGGGCCGATGTTACTGCACGCGAAAGTGTGTGGGAAAGTAGGTCGTTGCCGGCATAAATAAAGGCCACGTTCAGAAATGAGCGTGGCCTTTTCCTTTGAGTGATAAAGTTTCAGGGTTTCAAGGTTTCAAGGTTTCAGGGTTTCAAGGTTTCAGGGTTTCAGGGTTTCAGGGTTTCAAAGTACAACCTTTGAAGCCTCGAAACTTTGGGACATTGAAACGTTGAAACCTGGAGTTCTCCATGCCCAAAGTTCGAGTTGGTGCGTTTTCGGTTTCTATTGACGGGTTTGGCGCTGGGCCAAGGCAAGATCTGCAAAATCCTCTCGGAGTGCGCGGGTTCGAGCTGCACGGGTGGTTTCAGCAGACGGAGGTATTTAAGAAGATGCATGGGCAGAGCGGCGGGACGACGGGCATCGACAACGATTTTGCCGGGCGTTCTTTCGAGAATGTGGGCGCCTGGATCCTGGGTCGGAATATGTTTGGGCCGGTTCGGGGTCCTTGGAAAGATGATTCCTGGAAAGGGTGGTGGGGCGATAATCCTCCGTACCACACGCCGGTTTTTGTGCTCACACATTTCGCGCGGTTTCCCTTGGCGATGGAAGGCGGCACCACGTTTCACTTCGTCACTGATGGAGTGGGGTCTGCTTTGAAGAAAGCGAAGGACGCGGCGCAAGGTAAAGACGTGCGGATTGGCGGCGGGGTGTCCGTCATTCGGCAGTACCTGATGGCAGACCAGATCGATGAAATGCACTTGGCCGTGTCACCCGTTCTGCTGGGTGAAGGGGAAAATCTGTTTGCCGGGGTCAATCTGCACCGGCTTGGATTCACGGTGTTCCGGACTGTGGCCGGAGAAAATGCTACTCACGTTTTTATTAAGAAGAGGTGACGGCGCGGGACTCCACCGGTGGGAAGAAGGTTGCAAGAGCGTTCCTCGGCGGCTGAAGCCGGCATCGTTTGTCGCTCTTGCGGCACGACTGAAGTCGTGCCCTTCCCAGATGTTCTGTCCCGTGCGAGTATCGGCAGTTGCACTCCACTTATAGTTTCCCATTTTGGGAAAGTGGGGAATCCTGGTGGATTCTTGTTGACTTGGCTTTGGGATATAGTTGATAATGTTTGTATAGCCTAATTGGGCTGAGGAAGCCCCTTCCGACCGGGATGGTCGGGAGGGGTTTTTGTGTCTGGGGGGTGCACTTCGGGCGGGGAAAAGCAGGTTCCTCACCGGGCCTTGCCCGGTTCGGAATGACAACAAGAAATTGACTACGGGGAAAAAAGGGGATTATGGGAGAGAGCGTGGTGGGGGAACAGGTAGTGATGGAACGAGTGGTGGAGGCGGTTGGTCTTACGATTTGGGCGGTGGCGGAGGATTGGCCTCCGCGGCGGGGGAAGAAGGCGGGTGGGAATCGTCAGGAGTCCGAGGCGGGAGCAAAATCAAAATCAAAGTCAAAGGCAGCGGGCGAGGGCGCCCGCTCCACATCCTCCCGATCCACACGAGGGCTTACTACCAAGCAGTTGGGAGAGATTGCGGAAGCGGAGTTTATTGCCAAGGCGGTGGGGATGGGGTTTGTGGTCGCTAAGCCTTGGGGGGACAGCGAGCCTTATGACTTTATCGTGAACGTGCGGCGGGAGTTTAATTTCTGGCGGGTGCAGGTGAAGTCGGCGCATACGGTGGGGGAGGATGGGACTTGCAGTTTTCGGGCGCATGATCATCGGCTGCGGTCGTATCGGGCGGAGGATATTGATGCGCTGGTGGCTTACGCTCGGCCGTCGGAGGCTTGGTATGTGTTTCCGGTGCGGGTGGTGGAAGGGTTGAAGTCTTTGAAACTTTATCCGGGGAGTCGGAAGGGGCGGTCGAGATATGAGAAGTGGCGGGAGGCTTGGGAGATTTTGCGAAAAGTGGTTCGGCGAGCGCGGCGGAAGTAGGCATGGGTTTTCTCTTGTGTCTCTTTGGGGTTGTTTGTCTCTGTTGCGGCGGTCGCCAGGAAAATAAAATCCCCACCTTTGCCGCACGGAACGCGGCAAAGATGGGGCACCCGCGCTTCCACACGGACCGCTTCTGCACGAGGTGGGGCAGAATCTAAGTCAAAGGCAGCGGGCAGGAGTGCCCGCTCCACACAAGCTCCAAAATCCCCACCCTAGCCGCACAGAACGCGCCTAGGATGGGCCAGCCGGCCGTTGTCATTCCACATGCTATGGAGACTCGGGTTGCTCGGGGGATTCGATTTGGACCAGGGAGGACCGGTCGGGGGTGAAGTGGGCTCCGGGTAGCCAGCGGGTGGGCGTGGCGGAGACGTGGCGCATTTTGCTGACGGCCGATCCTATGGCTAACGACGAGCGGACTAAGTGATCTACTTTGAGCGGGCCGGCTACCTTGACGTCGCGAATCCAGTGGAGGGCGCTACTGATGCTGCATCCGCATTGGGTGCAGTCTGGATTGCCTCCGAAGACGCAGGGTTCTACGTTCGTGCGCAGGTCGGCGGAGTAGTTTGTTGACATCTTGGAGAAGAGGCACTCACGCGGACTGTTGGGCGGAGTTATGAATGCGCGTGCCATTCCTTCGGGCACCAATAGCTTGGGGTAAGTGGTGCATAAGTGGGGCAAGGTTGCGGCGATTTGTTGGCGATTCTCCGAAGTAAGTCGCTCGGGAGAATCTTCTCCGACTTGCGGGCTGTAGAGGCTAACCCAGATATGATCGACCTCGGGCTGCGCATTCCAGAAGGCGACATACTCTTCGAGATAAGTTGGGCGCGACAGCATGGGGCGAGTGATGACCCAGTGGACGTTGATGGATCGTCCGGCGATGTTTTTGAGGATGCGGTCGTAAGTGGCGGGTTTGCGGCGTTCGTTGTGATGTTCGGGGAGGCCGTCGACAGAGACGGCGACGCGGAGGCGGGGAATTTGCATCCAGGGTGCGGGAATGGCGATGACTCCGCTGGTCACTACCATGGTGAAGACTCCCATGGCGCTGAGAGCGGGGAGGATGCGGTCAAGTTCGCGATGGCGGACCATGGGCTCGCCTCCGACTAGGGAGACGTGCAGGGGGCGATGGCGGCGGACTAAGTTGAGGACGCCGTCGACCAGGGAATCGCCGCGAAAGTCGCGGAGTTCGCGGAGAGTGGTCTGGCCGCCGAGATGATCGTCGCCGTAGGCGTAACAGCCGGGACAGGCGAGGGGGCATTCGCGGGTGATCTCGATGGAGAGCATGGGAGTGTAACCGCTGAGGATGCGCCACCAGGCTCGGGCGAAGTCGCGAGGAGTAAGGCTGGGAGGTACGGCCACGGACATATGGATGCTTAGAAGCATTGCGGGGGTGCAAGGTTATCTGCGGAGGGGAGGGCTTGTAAGGTGTCTGTGGGGAACGGCTTGCAGCGATCAATCGTGTGGGCGCAGGACCTGTGGAAAATCACAATTTTCCCTGGTTGATGAGAACGCGGCAAACACAGGGCCCACGTCTTGTGTGAGGGGTTGAGATGCAGTCGTCGAAGGAACCTGCGGTAACACTTTGCGGAGTTCGGTTGGTTCTTTCATGATCTTGAGGAGAGCGGAAACGATCCTTTTCGTGCTGTGCGAATCGGCGGCGGCAAATCGAGCGCACGTCAACTTTGAAAGCGCGGGAAGTTATGGGAAGCCTGGAAGTCAATCACGATCGGAGGCATTGTGTGCGGCAGAAGATGCATGCGCCGGCGTATGCCAGCTTTGACGGCGTTACGGGCGGGATGATTCTGGACCTGAGCGAAGAGGGGTTGGCGATGCAGGCGGCGGCTCCGGTGGGAACGCGGGGGCGAGTGCAGGTGCAGATGCATCTTTCCGAACCGGAGGCAGAGATCGAGACTACCGGGTACATTGCGTGGGCGGATGCGCTGGGGCGGGCGGGAGTTCGGTTCTCCGAGTTGCCGGAGGAGGCGCGGCGGCGGTTGGATGAGTGGTTGAGGATTCATGCGGGCGCGCCGAGCCGGACGGCTCCGAAGCTGAGGGTGGGGAGAAGGGCGTTCTCCGGTTATGGCGTGGGAGGCGGTGAACGCGCGGCGGTTAGTTTGGAGGCGGAATCGGAGACGGCGGGGAAGGGCGGACGTGGGATGGGGTCGGGGACGGTACAGTACGAATTCAGCCGGCTGGGCACGGATTTGAACGTGGCGCTGCGGTTGATTGCGGAGCGGGCGAGGTCGCTTACGCGCGCGACTGGCGCTGCGGTTGGGCTGGCACATCGGGGAGCGGTGCTGTGCCGGGCTAGTGTGGGGAGCGGTGCTCCGCCGCTGGGCACGCGGCTCGAGGTGAATTCGGGATTTTGCGGGGAGTGTTTTCGGACGGGGAGATCGCTGCGGTGCGATGATGCCGCGGTCGATCCGCGCGTGGATGCGGAAAGTTGCGAGCGGCTCGGGGTGCGGTCGATTTTGGCGGCGCCGATTCGGTTTGAGCGGGAGACGGTGGGATTGCTGGTGGTGTTCGCTGCGGAGGCGTTTATGTTTGATGAAGGCGACGTGGCTGTGGCGGAGAGCCTGGCGCATACGGTGCTGGTGACGATCAGACATATGGACGGCGTCAGGGCGCAGCTCGCTGTGGGTTATCGGGATTGAAAAGTCAAAACCCCCACCCTAACGCCGCAAAAGGCGCGGCGTTAGGATGGGGCGCCCGGCTGTACTTTCGTTCAAGATCAAGTCAAAAGCGGCGGGCCGAGGGCGCCCGCCCCACACAGCTCCTTATTCCACACAAACCCTTAGGACAGATCCGGCCGTAATTTCTACGGCCGGTTTTGTGTGCGGGCTTACTGCGGAGAGGTTTCGGTGGCTGACGGAGTTGCTGGGGTGGAAGGCACTGCTGGGGTTGCAGGAGTGCTGGCGGTTGTCTCAGCGGCCGCGGTGGCTGCGGGGACAGGCGCGTTGGAGGCCGGGGTGGCTGGTTGCGTCTCTGGGGTGCTGGCGTTCACTTCCGGGGCCGCGAGGGGATTGATCTTCACCGTGGCAAGAATCTTGGCCAGGCGGTCGAAGACTTTGTCGCGGTCGACGTGCTTCATGCCGGCTTCGATTTCCGAGGCGTTGGTGGTCACGTTCAGGGCGAACTCATAGCAGGCTCCATTCTGGAAGATGTGGAAGTACTTCGAGTCACTCTGGCGCGGGCCATCGCCGGCGACGGCTTCAGTTCCGTAGAGTTCCATGTCGCCGATCATCAGCCTGGATGACTGCGCTGCGGACTGGTCGTTGGACTTCGGTTGCGGCACGGAGAATGCTTCGCATTGATCTTGGGTGAGGGACTTGTTGACGCTCACGTTGAAGAATGCGGAGGAGAAATCCGTCGAGGGGAAGGACGTCTCGGGCAGTTCTACGGCTGCTAAAGCGGTTCCACCCGCTTGCACGAAGTTCATGGGCAGCGGGCTAGTGGCGACCAGTTCGCTGGCGGCGTTGCCGGTTTCAATAGCGTACTTGCGTGGATAGTCGAAGGAGACACCGTAGGTTTTGTCGGCGTAGGTCACGGTCGGCGGCCGCTTGTGGACGATTTTTTTCGGCGTGGGCTTTGCGGGTTCTGGCACTGCTGGCGGAGTGGACATTGCCAGCGGGGCTGGGGTTGGGGTTACAGGTGTCTGGTTGACGGTCACGGGCTGCGGCTTTTCGCTGGAACAGCCTACAGCTATGGAGCAGACGATTAACAGCGCGGTGAAGAGCAGTGCGCTGGCGGATTTGTTTTCAGCGATCGTGGATGCGTAGTTGTTTGCGAGATTGAAGCGGGTCATGTTTGGTCACCTCCTGCTGCTGAGCAGCGCTAAGGAGAGTGCAGGGCTGGGGCCATGGGCGGGGGGTTGATTTTGCGGGGGTTATGGAGTGGATGAATTGGCGAGGGTGTGAGTTCGGAGACACGGTGTGGATGTGGCGACACGGGGAAGGCGGCATTTTGATCTTTGTGGGTTGCGCGTGCGCGGGGAGAAATGCCGGACTCAGATCGCAGGTTGAAGGCCTCAGAACCTTATCGCAGAGATCGCTGAGAAAGGCCGCATAGAGCGCGGAGGACCGACCTTGAGGTTGCTATGATCGGCCTCCAGTTAGAGCGTCATAAGAAAGAGCCAAGGGTTACGAGGCTGGAAGCCAGTTGCGGCGTTCGAGGAACGTTGGGGGTTCGTAGGTGCAGCCTTTGGCCAGGCGCTTTTCTTCGCGGCGCGTGGACCACAACAGGATCGGACCCAGGAATGCGGCGGTGAGGCGGGCGACCACTGGGAATTCGTGCTCGACTTCGCGGCGGAGATTGTGAATTCGCTCGCTGACGCTGCGATTGACTGACTTGAATTCCCGCTCCATGACCCAGAGCGCGGCGTTGTAGGCGCTGCTGAGTTTTTTGACATCGCGGGTGAAGCGCTCGCGGATGCGAGGATCGGGGTGGTTTTTGTAGCGCTGCCAGCCTTGCAGCATGGTGCGGCACATGCGGTAGAGACTGGGGCCGTTGCGTTCGAAGTCGCGCCAGAAGGCCCAATCGAGAAAGCGTTTGGAATCGTCGCGGGAGATGGCGGCGTGGCGGAAGTTGAATTTGTATTGGCCGTGGACGTCGGCGGGGTCAACGTCGGTGAGCATGCGGCCTTCGTCCGACATTTGCTGGTGAAGCGGGGTGCCGGGCACCGGCGTGTAGAGCATGAACTGGTGGAAATCGGTCTGGTAGCGGACGGCTGATTCGATTTCTCCGGCGATGTTGTCGGGAGTGTGGTGTTCGAGTCCGATGATGGTTGAGCCTTGTACGCGTATGCCGTGTTCGCGAAGTTCGCGCGTTAGTTGGGTGACGTCGGTATCGTGCAGCTTGTTGTAAGTGGAGTTGGGGGATTCCAAGCCCATCCATACCCAGGAGACGCCGAGTTCTACGAGTTCGTGCATGGTGTATTTTCGGATCGCGTTGGCGGAGGCGAAGATGGAAAGTTCCCAACTCTTTCCGGCCTGCTTCATGCGTTCGAGCAGGCGCAGGGCGCGGGTACGGTGAAGCAGGAAATTCTCGTCCATTACGAAGAAGGAATGGACTTCCAGTTCGGATTCGATCTGGCACATCACGTCGAACAACTCGTCGCCGGTCTCGTAGAAATTGACGAACTTTCCTTTCCCGCCGAAGAAGGCTGAAGTGGTGCAGAAGTTGCAGCCCATGGGGCAGCCTACGGAGGGGATGATGGCGGCTGCGGTTCCGCCTTTGCGTTGCGGCAGGCGGATGCCCATGATGCGGGTCTGCAGTCCGGAAACTATGGCGGGATGACGGATGGGGGCGTGCTCATCTTCTCCGAGGTAGCGGCGCATCCAGGAGATGCCTTCTCCGCGGACGATGTGGTCTGCGTCGATCATGGCTTCGAGGCCGGGGATGGCGGCCACGTGTCCGCCGACTACGATCACGGAATGCGGTGATAGCTCGCGCACGATGCGGCACATCTCGCGCACCTTGCCGACATTGACGATGATGGAGGAGATGCCGACGATGTCGTAGTGGTGCGCCGTGAGTTCGTTGGCAAAGGCTTCGCGGGTGGGGAAATCGAGAACGCTGCAGGGGGCCGAGATGTTTGCCTGGATCATCATGATGCCCCAGGAGCGATGAAACATGCGGAGAGAGAAACTGCCTTGGGCGCGCGTGACCTGATTGTGATAGAGCTCCATCGGATTGATGGAGCGGCTGCCGAATTTATCGTCTTGCGCGTAGGGGCCGAAGACGGAGCTGAGCAGGACGCGGGCTTGAGTTTGCTTGGGATGAATTTCCATATGTATTGAGCTTGGGGTATGGGGAGAGTTTGGCGCGGTGATTTCGGATACACATTACGAAACTATTACATTACCAAGGGAGTGGGTCGCTGAGAACGGGATCATCGCTGCGAGAGGTCTGGTCAAGAATTGAGGTGTGCGTTCAGAATCGGCCCCTTATTGCCTGAACCAGCAACAGCGCGCCGATGCCGGCTAGGCCGAAGTAGAGGTACTTAAGAAAATCATCTCCGCGGAAGCGGTGATTGATTGCTCTGCCGAGGAATACGCCGAGAAGCGTGACCGGGAGTGAGAGCAGATAGTAGTGAGTCACGGTGCGAGTCCAGAGTCCGGCGAGCCAGTAGCCAGCCATGCCGATGATGCTGGCGGGCAGAAAATATCCTTGGAGGGTGGCGCGGAAGTGCTGGGCTGACCAGCGTCGCATGGCTCCGTACACGACGAGCGGCGGGCCATTCATGCCGTAGGCTCCGCCGAGGATGCCGGCGCAGAATCCGCAGACTAGAAGCCAGGGGCGACTGTCGCGTTTTAATTCGAGCGGCGTGCGGCCGATCAAGGCGTAGGCGGAGAACAGCATGAGGATCACGGCAAGGGCGGCCTTTACTGCGGTTTGATGAGTACTTTTCAGAAGCAGAAGACCCAGGGGAATACCGAAAAGACTGGAGAAGACGAGCCAGCCTGTGCTGTGGAGATGAATCTTGTGCCAGTCCTGCACGACGACGATGAAGGCGACGGTGATCGACACCAGGACGGCGAGGGGGGCGGCTACGGCGATCGGGATGCAGAAGGCGAGCAGCGGAACGGCGAACAGCGCCTCACCAAAGCCGAATGCGGATCGAATCAGCGTGGCGAAGAAGATGATGGACAAGACGTAGAGCGAGGTAAGGTCGATTGTGATCTCCGCGGTGTGTTGCGTGGGCGGTTAGTTCAAAAGCAAATTCTATCGCAGAGGGCGCAGAGGCGGCGCAGAGAGCGCCGAGGCGGTAGCGGTCCTGCGACAATTTATGCGGCGGCTATGCGGCGGATCAGGTCTTCCTGTTCGCTTTTGTTTTCGGCGCCGATGGTGAAGGCGTCGAGGAGGCCGAGGGACAAGGCGTATTTGATGGCTTCGTCTTGACGATTTCTTAGGTCGCCCTGACCCAGGATTTTCATTCCTACTACCGCTTTGCCTGCGGCTTTCATATCTTTTAGAACCCCAACCACCGTTGCGGGGTCGGCGTCCATGTAGGCGCCGATGGGGTTGATGCGCGCGAGACCGACTTCTACCCAAGGGGATTTGGCGGCGGCGCGTAGGGCGTCGATGCTGTGGCAGGAGCAGCCGTGGGCGCGGATAATGCCTTTTTGTTTGGCCTCGGAGAGGACGTCCATCACGCCTTTGTAGCGGTCGGTCCAGTCGGGTTCGGTGAGGCAGTGCATCAGGCAGATGTCGAGATAGTCGGTGCCTAGTTCGCGGCGGAAGCGGTCGAGATCGGCGCGAGCGGTGGCGGGGTCGCGCGCCCAGGTTTTGGTGAGGACGGTGACTTGGTCGCGGGGGACATGTTTGAGAGCCGCAGCTACGTGAGGATGACTTCCGTAGGAGTCGGCGGAATCGAAGAAACGCAGGCCGTGATCGTAGCCGTTGAGAAGAAGATCGGAGAGGCCTTTGATGCCCAGGGCGGTTTGGTGGGAGTGGTGGCCGACGCCTACGGTGCCGGTGCCCATGGCCAGGCGACTGGTCTGGATGCCGGTGTGGCCGAGAGTCACGGTGTCGTTGGCGGAGAATTTGGCGGGAAGCGTGGTGTTGGCGAGGGCGGTTAGCAGTTTTTTCGAGGTTAGCCAAGCGGCTCCAGCGGCTGCGGCGGAGCGGATCAGGAATTCGCGGCGGTGCATGGGTTTCTCCGGTGCGAAGGCGCGCTTGATTTAGGGTACACCAACGGCTTCTGCCGCAAAGGTCGCTAAGGACGGCGCGAAGGTCGCATAGAAGACCTGGGCTTGTCTTCGTTCCTTTGGTATGGACGGGACTGGTGGAGGAACGTCACTCGAATTGTTTGCGGAAGGTGGATAGTTGTTGCTGGACTTCGGAGAGTTCGCGGCGGAGACAGGCTACTTCTTCCTCCAGGTTCGCGAGACGATCGGCAGCGGTGCTTGAGTTGGCGTTCGCGGGCGAGGGCGCCCGCGCCACACGTTCCAGTGCCTCACTGCCCTGCGGTACAGAGAGACTTGCGGGCTCCCCCGAGAAGAGGTGCGTGTAGCGAGATTCTTTGGTGCCGGGCTGGCGCGGGAGAACGGCGACTAGTGGTGGGTCGCGGTGGGCGAGGCGGTCGAGCGTGGAGGTTACGTCGTCGAGGGTTTCGAAGTGATACATGCGGTCGGTGCGGGTGCGGAGTTCGCCGGGAGTTTGCGGGCCGCGGAGGAGGAGCACGCATAGGATGGCGATTTCGCGACGGTCGAAGTTGAAGACCTCCTGCAGGCGATGCTCGTATTTGGGGACGCGACTGTCAGCGCCGCTGGCGGGACCGGCCAGACGTTTTTCCTGCAGGGTGGTGAGGGCGTCGCGGACGGATTGCTCGTCTAGATTCATGACCGGGTCACGGTTGTTTTTTTGGTTGCAGGCGTTGACCAGTGCGTTCAGCGAGAGTGGGTAGTAGTCGGGAGTGGTGATGTCTTTTTCGATGAGGGAGCCGAGGACGCGGGTTTCGATGGGGGCGAGGTTCACGTGGGTATCGCAGAAGAGGTTGTGCCTTTCGATTGTAATGCAAGCAGGATGGTGGGTCGCGGGACGATGGGCGCGGGCAGTTCAAAATCCCCACCCGGCGAGCGCGTTTGGTGAACTCGGCGTACTATCGGATGATTCCGCGTGGAGGAAATTATGCGGCTGCTGCTGAATTGGGTGTTGAGCGCGCTGGCGGTGTGGATTGTGTCGCGCGTGGTGCCGGGAGTTTCGGTGAGCGGTCCGATGGCGGCGCTGATTGCGGCGTTGGCCATCGGGTTCATCAATGCGACGATCGGGCTGGTGTTGAAGATTCTGACTTTTCCGTTGACGCTGGTTACGTTCGGGCTGTTCTGGCTGGTGATTAATGCGTTGATGCTGGAGCTGGCTTCGGGACTGGTGCCGGGATTTCGGGTGCGAGGGTTCTGGGCGGCGTTTTGGGGAGCGATTGTGTTGAGCCTGGTGAATATGCTGCTGAAGTCGCTGGTGTATCCGTCGAGGGAGAGGCCGTAGCGGCGGTAGCGTCCCTATGGGACTCGGTTCGGTTTTGGTGATCTACCCGGGACTTCCGTCCCGGGCTTCCACATGGCGCCGCTTTCGCGGCTGGGGTTGGGAGTCTGGTCACTGCATCGGCCATGGGTTGGTTCATTTCTGAGATTCGATCATTGAGATTGGAACACTCATGACATTCGAGCATTCATGACATTCCATATTCCTAAGTTTCGATCCGTTCATTCCTGAGATTCGCTTTATCCTGAGAGTCGTTCATTACTCTTTAACTGGTTTTCTTTCGGGGCTTGAGGGCTTCCCAGTCCTTGTCGGTGAGGATGCGGCCTAGATTGCTGAATTCGCCGGCGCCTTGGAGGAATTCACCGCCGTCCATGCGGATGACTTCGCCGTTGATGTAGGCGGAGCCGTCGCTTACCAGGAACGCTGCCAGGTTTGCGAGTTCCCCGACGGTGCCGAAGCGGTGTAGCGGATTGCGATCGAGCGCCAGGGTTTCCAGTTCGGGGCGTGGGAGGAGGCGGGAGAATGCGCCTTGCGTGGGGATGGGGCCGGGAGCAATGCAGTTCATGCGAATGCCGCGATTGCCCCATTCGACGGCGAGGCTGCGCATGAGGGCTTCGACTCCGGCTTTGGAGACGGCGGAAGGGACTACGTAGGCTGAGCCCACGGGGGCGTAGGTGGCGGAGATGCTGAGGACCGTGCCGGGATGTGCGGCGTGGAGCCAGCGGCGTCCGCAGGCCATGGTGGCGTGGAGCGTGCCCATGAGCACGATGCCGATGACGGAGTCGAAGGCGCGGGGAGAAAGTTCTTCGGTGCGGGCGATGAAATTTCCGGCGGCGTTGTTGACGAGGATGTCGAGGGGAGCGGTTTTCCAGATTGTCTCAATCATGGTCTCGACGGCTTCGAGGTTGCGGACGTCGCAGGGTAGGGCGTGGAGTGGGCCTTTGGGGGAGAGTTCCGCGACGGTGGCTTTCAGGATTTCTTCGCGGCGGCCGCAGATGTAGACTTCTGCGCCGAGTTCGAGGAAGCGATGGGCCATGGCCTTGCCGAGGCCGGTGCCTCCGCCGGTGATGAGGATGCGTTTGTTGCGGAGAAGATCGGTGCGGAACATGGGTGGCCTCGGGCGTCGTGATGGTGTCGACAAACAGCAGGTTCCTCTCCGGCTTTGCCGGTACGGAATGACAAAGAGTATATGTGGTCTCGACGGTTGTTGTGGTTGGGAAAGCGAGCACGGCAGCATCCCCTGACGCGGTTCTGGCAACCTAACTGGGATGCCTTCCGCTCACACCAGTGCAGATAATGTTCCTGAGACCCGGCGACTGACGGCGCCGGAGATTTTCCAAGCCGTGATGGACAATGCGCGAGGGGAATTGCGCCGATCGCTGCGCAAGCTCGCCTTTTCCGGCGTGGCGGGCGGAATTACCATGGGCCTCACCGGCATCGGGGTGGCTTCGCTGCGGGCGCTGCTGGGAAGTGGGCCGTGGGCTGCGGTGGTGTCTTACATGGCGTATCCCATCGGATTCATTGCGGTCATTATTGGTCGCTCGCAGCTGTTTACAGAGAACACGCTGTATCCGGTGATCCTGGTATTGGACGAGCGGCGGCACGTGGTGCGCACCCTGCGGTTGTGGGGGGTGGTATTCGGGGCGAATGTTTTTGGGGCGTGTTTGTTCGCGCTACTGGCGGTGAAGTCGGGAGCGCTGCGTCCCGACATTTTGTCTGAACTGGTGCACCTGGGCGCGGACGCAGCGGTGGGCACGCCTGCGCATTTGTTCTGGAGCGGCGTGATCGGTGGGTGGATGATTGCGCTGGTGGCCTGGACGGTTACGGCCAGCCACTGGACTATCGGCCAGCTTGCCATCATCTATCTGCTGACGTTTGTGGTTGGCGTCGGGCGGTTCGCGCACTGCATTGCCAGCAGTTGCGAGATTCTGTCGGCGGTGATGGGTGGCGCGGTTTCGGTGGGAAGATATTTTCATTGGCTGATTCCGGCCACGCTGGGCAACATTTGCGGCGGAGTTTTTATCGTCAGCCTGCTGAATTATGCGCAGGTGAGGGAAATCTGACGGTGTGCGGGCCTTGCTTGTACGGATCGGCAATCAACAGTTTTCCCGCGCGGCGCATCCAAGTATCGCGCACTCTTATGATTTCTTATGCCGAAGGCGGTGCTGTTGCTACGGGACTCGGTTCCTTTTTTTCTGGTCTTACTTTTGCGGATCTTATCCGGGACATCGGTCCCGGGCCATTCCATGCCGGCGGATCGCGGCGGGAGTTGTGAGTCCTCTCTCCATGTCGCTGGGAATGCAACTGGCATGGCTGCTGATGCTTGGCATTCCTGTCGCCTGTGTGGCGTGGACCGTAACTCACGAAGAAGTTTTCCGGGAGCCGCGTGAATATTGCCAGCGGCAGACGCGCGGGGCGAGGACGCTTGCGCGGCGGAAGTTTTTTTATCTTTTCACGTGCGAGTACTGCTTCAGCCACTATGTGGCGGCCATCTTTCTGCTGATTACGCGCTTCCAGATGCTTTATTCCGGGTGGCGGGGATATCTGGTTTCGCTGTTTGCGCTGGTCTGGGTGGCAAACCAGTACATGAGCATATACAACCGGCTGCGCCTCGACATTAAGCACGAGCACCTGGAGATCCAGGCCAAAGAGGAAGATGTAGAGCAACAGAAGGCTGCCTAGAAGCCCCCGATTTTTTGGCTGGCTCTAGCGCACGGCTGAAGCCGTGCCCTTCCCAAAACTTCTTTACCATGACTGAACAGGCTGCGGAAAAACTCGTTCCTGCGGCGAGAAGGGTGAACCCTACCAGGGCTGAAGCCCGATCGATTCTAGACGGCTTACGCGGCCCTAAAGGGCCGCTCTTCCACGGTTCTGCCTACATCGGTGAGTTTTTCCGCAAGCTGTTAAAGCCGTGTCCCTCCCAAAACCATTGCTGAGGCCGCTGCGCCTCCCAAAACCATTGGTGAAGGCGTGCCCTTTTCAAAACCATTTATTAGGACAGGCTCTACGAATTGGTTCCTGTTTGTTGATCGTACCGAGACTTCCGTCCCCGGCTATCACATGGCGCCGCTTCGCGGCTGGAATGGATGGGTTCAGGCTTTGGTGGCGAGCATCTGACAGACTCGATGCAGGGTATCGCGTTGCGGGTCGTTGAGGGTCAGGAATTCAAAGCCGTAGTGCAGGCCGTGGCGGTAGCGCACGATGGCGCGGACTTTGAGCGGGTAGGGACTGAGGGGCAGAGGAATGTCGAGGGTGACGATTTCTCCGGAGGCTAGTTCCCCGGTGAGCGTCGCGCCGATTCCATCCACGCCTAATTCCGTGGAGCGTCCCCAGCAGTTGTGGAACTCACCTCCCTGGAACATACGGACCTGGATGCGCACATCGATGGCAAAGCGGGGATAGCGCCGCTTGGAGGCTGGAGTGGCTGGTGTCCCGACGGTTTGCTGCTCTGGGGTTGCCGGTGCCTTCGTTTTTGTTTTTGCACGAGCTGTCATGTAACGTAACCGTCGCGACCGAACTGGAATTGGATGATGCCAGTCGGTTTCAGCGGGGCAGAGGACGGAAAGCATCAATCTCTAGTTTCCGTGCAGCAAATAGCCCGGCTCCAGCGGGAGCTTACCCGCGAGTTTTATCACCGACACACTGCTATTAATTGCGTACACGTCTACGACTCCGACTGCACCTGGGATTGAGGCGACGCGGTTCAACAGCTCGTCGTCAGAAGTAACGATCAGGATTGCTGGATGATTGGCACGGCCGTGGTTTGCGGAGACGATTAAATCGTTGACCTCGGTCTCGGGCATGGCATAAACCTTTTCGACGAACATCTTCATCTCAGGGGTTGAAGGCGCGCGCATGACAAAAGTGACGGGCTTGCCGTCGGGCCAGTGATTGATTTGGGCTTTGCACACCTTCACCAGTTCCGGCAGTGTCATACTGCTGACAGCACTCGCCTTATTGGAGACCAGCGCCAGATCACGCGCCGCCGCCAGCGAAACGCTGGCTGCGATCATCAGAGAAACGTGCAGAGCGCTACGGATAGACAAGCCATTCTCCTGGGGCCGAATCTGGCCTTCAGTTGATTGTCCTTTAAATGCTTCGAAGACTCAAAGGTAACTAAGGTCACGTACCTCAGGAGCCAACCACGGTTCAACGGCGGATTGCAGGCGAGTGGTTTTCTTGTGGGCGTTCTTTTTGCGGGAGTCTGGGGCGGCTTGGGGAAGTACTCTAGTTGGGAGAAGGTCAGCGGGGCGACCTGGCGGATCGGACTGGGGGGGTGGATCGCTTTGCCGGTGATTTAGCTTTGAAGGCTGCACCGCTGAAACACCAGTATCCTGCCAACGATCCAGCGATGAAGACGGACCAGATAACGGTATTCGCCCACGCGCCATACTTTTCCAGGCCGGAGTCCGCGAGATCCCAAAACGTCAGGGGCCACACCAAGGTGGCGTAGACCCCTACCACGGCCATTACGATTCCCAAGCAAAGCAGGACCGCCATGGCTCCCGCGGACAAGCTTTCGAACAGCAGCATGCTCCAGTGCTGGTCGGTACCGGGGGTTTGCGGGCGCTTTCTTTCGGTTAGCGGAGACATGGCCCTCCATGGGCGGATCTACGAGGCTTTCGGCCGGGACGTGATCTTCCAAGATAGAGGATAAGATCGGCGACCCAGAAGGTCCAAGTTACTGAAGGTCCAAGCAATTTTGGGGATTGGGATGGAAGACCTGATCTACCCAATACTTGCTGTTGGCGTGAAGCTTCAGGTAGTGCTCACGAACCGTGGCTAAGTCAGTGCTCTACCGGAAGGACATTTCCTACCGGCGTAACCACCGAACCCCTGTCCGCGAGGACTGTCCTGGCGACAGTGGTCGGAGATTGAGCAGCCGAGAGTGGACAAACCCGCGGCTTGGTCTTCCCCTGCCGGCTACTCCCGGTTAGACCGCCATCCGATCGGAATGTTGGTAACATTATTGATAGAACATCGAATGTAGCTCCACCACTCGGTTTATGTAGCCAGCCCGGGAAGGGTAGCCGCTCAGTAATGAATAAACTTCCATTCAAAGGCGGTCGCCGTTCAGGAAAGCAGGATCGGCGGAATCCTCGTTTCTCAGAGCAGCTTGTCATGCTCTACGAAGACGATGCCGTAGTGGCTGTCAATAAACCTGCCAGAATTCCGGCTGTACCCGTAAAAGGCTCCGATACACCGTCCGCATGGTCTCTGCTTTCTGCGGAACTGAAACCTAGGAGAGAGCGAGCCTTTGTCGTACATCGCATCGACCGTTTCACGTCCGGGATTCTGCTCTTTGCAAAAACCGAACCGGATCGGGACGCACTCGTTCGACAGTTTCTTGACCACACTCCGGTGAGGCATTATCTCGCCGTAGTTCGTGGACATCTCGGCGTCAAAGAAGGGACACTGGTTCACTACTTTCGACGAGAAGGAATGTTTCAGAGGCTGACCACGGAGAGCGACTCCCAAGCGGCTCGTGCTGAACTTCGCTATTTCGTCGAACGCCGTCTTCGCGCCGCTTCGCTCGTCCGAGTTACGCTGGTGACGGGATTACAGAATCAGATCCGAGTGCAGTTTTCAGCGATCGGCCACCCGGTTATCGGCGACAGGAAGTACCATCCGGCGGAGGCGTCGGAGCGGCGAATTGCTCGCGTCGCTCTGCATGCAGGGCATCTTCAGTTTATTCATCCACGCTCGGGAGACAGCGTCTCTGTTGACTGTGAACTCCCTCCAGACTTTCAGTCTCTCCTTCGGGCGCTATCGCTGCCCATACGCCCGCATCGGTGAGTGTTCCGGCAATGATTGTGATCCTTGCGGCCAACCGCCCTCTTCGAGGTCAAAGAAAAGGTTTCGGTTGAGACTGCTCTCATTGTTTTATAATTATTCTCATCCGATAATCATGCGCCTCACCCATGAGCAGTTCCGTCAGTTGGCCGCGAAGCATGGTTTGGCGGTCACGCACCAGCGTCAGGTGGTTTATGAGGCCGTCATTGCTTCCCACGGGCACTATTCCCCTGAAGACATTTACGCCACGGTCCGGCGTCGCATTCCATCCATTTCTCTCGCCACGGTCTATAACAATCTGCGGCTTTTCATCGAGTGTGGGATGCTGCGAGAGGTCAGTCCTCATGCGGCCACGTTGCGCGTGGACGGTAATCTTAAACCTCATCACCACCTGGTCTGCTCGCGCTGCAAATCGGTGCAGGATATCGAAGGAGAGTTCATCGATTTCAAACGGCTGTCCCGGCAACTGCCGGACGGCTTTGATCTGACGCAGCCGTTGGTCGAGGTCTTTGGCCTCTGTCGCCGCTGCAGCGCCAAAAAGTAGTTTTCTACGCAATTCCTGTCAATTATTAGAAGGGAGGAAAATATCATGGAAAATACGCTCGCGACTTCATCGGGGAGCGTTGTCCCCGAAACTAAGGAAAAAAACACCGCAACCGAATCGAAGTGCCCAGTAGCGCACGGCGCTCGCAAATCCTACACGAATGTTGATTGGTGGCCCAATCAGGTGAATGTGAACATCCTCCATCAGCATTCCCCCAAGTCCGACCCAATGGGCAAGGAGTTCAATTACGCGCAAGAGTTCAAGACACTCGACCTGAATGCCGTGATCAAGGACCTGCATGCCTTGATGACGGATTCGCAAGCGTGGTGGCCGGCCGACTTCGGCCACTATGGGCCGCTTTTCATTCGTATGGCGTGGCACAGCGCGGGTACGTACCGCATCGGCGACGGCCGCGGCGGGGCCGGATCCGGACAGCAGCGCTTCGCGCCACTCAATAGCTGGCCGGACAACGTGAACCTCGACAAGGCGCGCCGGCTGCTGTGGCCGATCAAGCAGAAGTATGGCCGGAAAATCTCCTGGGCCGATCTCATGATTCTCGCCGGCAACGTCGCCCTCGATTCGATGGGATTCAAGACATTCGGTTTTGGCGGCGGGCGCGCGGACGTGTGGGAGCCCGAAGAGGAAATTTATTGGGGACCTGAGGGCACATGGCTGGCGGATGAGCGCTACAGCGGCGATCGTGATCTTCAGAATCCGCTCGCGTGCGGTGCAAATGGGGCTGATCTATGTGAATCCGGAAGGGCCGAATGGAAAGCCGGATCCGATTGCCGCGGCACGCGATATCCGGGAAACTTTCGCCCGCATGGCGATGAATGACGAGGAGACCGTCGCACTCATTGCCGGCGGTCACACCTTCGGCAAAACCCACGGCGCTGCCATTCCCGCTCAATATGTGGGCAACGAACCAGAAGGTGCTGACATCGAGGATCAAGGTCTCGGGCTGGAAGAATAAATTTGGCAAAGGTTTTGGTGCTGACACGATCGGCAGCGGCCTGGAAGTTACTTGGACCACGACGCCTACGAAGTGGAGCAACAACTTCTTCACCAACCTGTTCAGCTACGAATGGGAACTGACGAAGAGTCCAGCCGGTGCGCATCAGTGGACACCGAAGAATGGCGCAGGCAACGGTACAGTGCCGGATGCGCACAATCCGTCGAAGCGCCATGCGCCATCCATGCTGACCACGGACCTCTCGTTGCGGTTCGACCCGGCTTACGAAAAGATTTCACGACGCTTCTACGAGCATCCGGATCAGTTCGCAGACGCGTTTGCGCGGGCGTGGTTCAAGCTGACCCACCGCGACATGGGACCGATCTCGCGATACCTTGGCCCACTCGTTCCGAAGGAGCCCCAGCTATGGCAAGACCCTGTTCCCGCCGTGGATCATAAATTGATCGGGGAGAAGGACATTGCTGCTCTCAAGGCCAAGGTCCTCGAATCCGGACTGTCGATTTCTCAACTGGTCACGACGGCCTGGGCGTCTGCGGCATCATTCCGCGGCTCCGACAAGCGGGGTGGGGCGAACGGGGCGCGCATTCGTCTCACGCCGCAAAAAGATTGGGAAGTAAACCAGCCGGCCGCACTGGCGAAGGTTCTCAAGAAGCTGGAGACGATCCAAAAGGAGTTCAACAGCTCGCAGTCCAACGGGAACAAAGGCGGGAACAAAGGGAAGACAGTCTCGCTCGCGGACCTGATCGTCTTGGGCGGCTGCGCAGCCGTCGAGGAAGCTGCGAAAAGGGCCGGTCACAAAGTGAAGATTCCCTTCGCGCCGGGGCGCACAGATGCTTCGCAGAAGCAGACCGACGTGCACTCATTCGCCGTAATGGAGCCGATCGCGGACGGGTTCCGCAACTATCTCCGCAGCGGGCAGGTGCTGTCGGCCGAGGAGTTGCTGGTGGATCGGGCACAGTTGCTGACCCTGACCGCCCCCGAGATGACGGTTCTCGTCGGCGGCATGCGTGCACTGAATGCGAACTTCGGGCAGACGAAACACGGTGTCTTCACCAACCGGCCGGAGACGCTGACAAATGATTTCTTCGTCAACCTGCTCGACATGAATACGAAGTGGCAGGCCTCGGCTAGCGAAGGCGTTTATGAGGGGCGCGATCGGGCGACGGGCAAAGTCAAGTGGACCGGCACACGCGTCGATCTCGTCTTTGGTTCGAACTCCCAGCTCCGGGCAATCGCAGAAGTCTATGCATCGGACGATTCTAAGGAAGCATTTGTGAAAGACTTCGCGGCGGCGTGGAACAAGGTAATGAACCTTGATCGCTACGACCTTGCCTGAGCTCGGCGGAAAGCGATTCAGGCGAACGACTCCAGTGCTGCGTCGTCGTTATCAAAAATCTGGAAGAGGTTGAGAACGCCCACCAGGCGCAAGGTTTGCACGGCGAACCTGGATGGCTGCACCAGCTTGATATTCCCTCCGCGCTGTTTGGTGGAGGCCAGAAAACGCACCAGCAAACCGATGCCGCTGGAATCGATCATCGGCACCTCGGCAAGATTCAGCACCAGGCGGGAGTCCCCATTGTTCAGTGCTTCCTCCATGGTTTGGCGCAGACCGTCCACGGCGGGGCCCATCCGCAGGGCCCCACGGAGCTGGATCACTTGTACGGGTCCACGCTTACGGACATTGATGTCCAAGGGTGTCCAAAACCTCTCTTCTGGCGTGACCTTGCCGGCAACACGGGCGGGTTGGTTTTCCTGGCCGCGAGTCAGGTTACGGAAAGGAAGCGCATTTTGCAAGAGCATCAGCCTGTCCGGCGGCAGGTCAATCTGTACGATTCTTACCCGAAGGACACAAAGTGACTCGGAGGAGTTCTTACTAACAAAGCCCCGGGATGCTTCGCCTTCTTCGTTTCCAACATCAAAGTGAACCCATGGTGGTCGCCAGGCCAGGGTTGAAAAATTCATTCCCAAAGATCGAAAAAATTGCCATAATCATCCGCCGCAGGCCCATCGACTCTCAGGAGGACATATCGTGCTTACCCGGGCACTGGAAAAGCGCACGGCTGAGATCGAGTACCGGATGGAACACAAGAAGGAGGCCAAGCAACAGGCCTTCCACGAACTGGTCGGCGCCAGTGAGGCGATGCGCCTGGTGTATGAGGCAATTACGCGGGTTGCACACAGCAACAGCACGGTACTGCTGCGCGGAGAGAGTGGCACCGGCAAGGAACTCGTGGCCAAGGCGATTGTTGCGGCAGGGCCACGTTCCGCGAAGCCTTTCATCAGTATCAATTGTGCCGCCCTGCCTGAGAGTCTCATCGAAACCGAATTGTTTGGCCACGAAAAAGGAGCATTTACCGACGCGCAAACGGCCCGTCCGGGTCACCTTGAGCTGGCGCATACAGGGACGCTGTTTATGGATGAGATCGCCACGCTGGGTCTGGCGTTGCAATCGAAACTGCTGCGTGTCTTAGAAGATCGCGTGGTGACTCGAATTGGGGGCAAAACTCCCAAGAAGATCGATTTTCGGCTTATTACGGCTACCAATGAGAACCTGGAAGACCTGGTGCACACCGGACGCTTCCGGGAAGACCTCTATTACCGCATCAACGTGATCCCAATTACGCTGCCGCCTTTGCGCGACAGGGCGGAAGACATTCCGCTCCTCATCGATCATTTTCTGCGACTTTACTCTGATCTCAACCATTTAGCCGTGAAGCAACTGGATCCCGAGGTCATCCAGATCCTGGAGGAGTATTCGTGGCCCGGCAATATTCGAGAGCTGGAAAATCTGACGCAACGGCTGGTTCTGATGGTTGACGGTCCCGTCATTATGGCGAAGCACCTGCCGCAGCAAATCCTGGTGACCACCACGAGCAGCCAGGAGGCGCTGCTCATACCCGAAGAGGGCGTGAATTTTGACCAGGAGATGGCCCGCATAGAGGCTGCCTACATCGGCGCCGCGCTGCGGCGTGCGGGTGGCAGCAAGGTGGGCGCCGCTCGTCTGCTGCAGATGGACAAGCAGAAGATGCATTATCTCTGTCGCAAATATCAGATTGGCAGAGAGTAGGCAGGGAGCAGATTAGAAATTCATGCTTGCGTGGATGAGTTTTTAATCTATATCCCTCGAGGTCGCCTGGGAAATGACAGCGGCCGACGCAAACAAAAACCGCAATGGAATGACATTTCAGGACTTATTCGTTTGCGAGCGATAACATCCGGTTTGGCGATAGACGTGCCAATAGCAAGCGTGTGGGGCCAAATCCCGGGAAAGAAATAAAATTTTAGAGTTTCCAGCGCTGATGCGCAAAAAGGAGAAACACCATGTCAGTTCAGAAAAAGTCATTGATCGGCAACCGCCCGGCGCAGAAGAAAGACAGAACGAAAGCCGCAACGGAGAAGGTGGGCGAATCGAAGGTTCTCAAGGCAAATGCGCTTCGCGAGGCGAAGATGTTGAAAGGGACTGCCGCCACGAACGCGCTTTCCATGAGGCGGGCAATTAATAGCTAATTGACTAGCGACGCGCTGGCTGGAGTTATGCAATCGCTAACGCCGGCCAGCGCTATTCAGTTGCCAGGGCAGCGGGACACAGAAAGGAAAGCCGCCATGTCAGTACAGAAAAAGTCTTTGCTCAGTAATCGGGATGCGGTAAAAAAAGCGCGGATTGCAAGCCAGGCCGCCAACGTCGTAGTGGGTAGCCCGCTGGATGCAAACTCGCTCACGGCACAGGCCATGAAGAGGAGCAAGCCGCCGTTAACGCACAACGCATTCAGGATGGTCGCCTACAAGAAGAAGTAAACAGGATGCGGAGAAGTGTGCCGTTGGCAAGTGTGTGGGGTCAAACCCGGAAAAGAAATAAGATTTTAGAGTTTCCAGCGCCTGATGCGCAGAAAAAGGAGAAACACCATGTCAGTTCAGAAAAAGTCGTTGATCAGCAACCGCGACGCGGTCAAGAAGGCCCGCATCGCGAACCGGTCGAAGGGCGCGGCGGCAAATACGCTGAAAACGCCCGCGGGTGCATCATTCTCTGTGTTGAAAAAAAGGGAGGGGCTTAACGCGCTGTCGTTCAAGTCTGCCTATAAGCTGAAGATCTCATAGACCCAAGCTCAAATTAGGAGGCTGCGAGAGATCGCGGCCTGCTCTCGTTTTCTTTTTTCGGCCAACCTAGGAGGTGACCGCAAGGTGGAACGAGGAGGCTTGAAGGGGCGGGGCAAAACGGAAGGCAGCATCAACCCGCGATACGCGTGGGCGCAGTTGCGGGTGGGCCGGTCCGCGATTGACCGGTTCGGCGTCTTCGCCAGCGAACCGATTCCGCGTAACAAGAAAGTGATTCAATATACCGGCCAGCGGATCACTAAGGGCCAGGCTCAACGCCGAGCGGCGATGCGCATGCTGGCAGGAAAATACCAGCGGGTCTATACCATACAGCTGAATCAGCGATGGGTTATTGACGGGTCGGTTGGAGGCAGCGGGGCTGAACTCATCAATCATAGTTGCGACCCGAACCTCACTGTTCGCAGGCTGCGCGGTCAAATCTTGCTGTTCAGCTGGAAAAGGATTCGCGCGGGACAAGAACTCACTATTGACTACGGTTTTCGCTGTTGCGAGCCTTGCCACTGTGGCGCCAGGAACTGTCGCGGGACCATGTGCACAGGATGCTTCTGTCGATCGGGCAAAGATTGAATAGCGAGGCAGAAAATCCGTGCCTTCGGTATGATGGTCGGCCAATCTCCGATCACCAGACCTTGCGATCGACGAAATCGCGCACGTGCTTAGCCGCGAGGCGGACTAAACTGCGGCGCCCAATCAGAATCTTTGCAGTTCCCGACATGCCGGCCCTGAGCTGACCATCAGGGTTGGGGATGAGCGCGGTAACTCCGTAAAAATCGACCCCGGTTAACCCTTTATAGCCTTCGACGGGAGCGAGGCCAGGTTCCATGCCCGATGCCGAAGGTGCAACCTCAACCACGCGGGAGTGCAACCGCGCGAATGAAGAATCCATCTTCAGCGAGACTGTTTCTCCCGCCCTTACATCTCTCAGATCGAATTCCGGAAGGTAAATTCGCGCGCGGAGTACGCTCACATCGGCTACCTCGAGCAACAGAGTGCCGGACTCGACATATGAGCCTGCCATGTCGGAGAGCCGGGGAGTGATCACGACCCCGGAGATGGGACTCGTCAGATGCAAAGCGGATAACTGTGAGGTGACCGCGATGGATTGTTGCTGAAGCGACTCCCGCTCTCGGTCTTCCCGGCTGTAGTCGGCATATCGAAGCCGCGCCTGGGTAGCACGCAGGGACGCAACTTGCAATTCCGAGGCGATCCGTGCCGCTCGCTCTTCCAGTTCCGAGTTCCGAAGAGAAACCAGCGGCGCGCCTGCGGAGACGAATTGCCCTTCCACCGGGAATACCGACACGACTTCTCCGGGGACGACGGCATGGACGGAAGCTTTGTGAACAGGTTCGAGGCTGAATCGCCCGCTTCGCGTCTCTGGCCAGAAGGGCACAAATAAAAGTAAGGCGACCAGGACTCCCACGAATGCGGCGCGAGGCGTGAGAAGCCGCTGGCGGACACGCTCTTTCTTGTCGAGGTAAAGGGTTTTCATGAATCTCACCAACGTGCGAATGCGCGACTTGAAGATCAGCAGTCCCAGCAGCGCGGCTGGAACAAATGCCCATTCCGGGGAATATTTCCGGAAAACGTTATAGGAGAAACTTATGGCCACGTAGAGCAGGGTATAGCTGTAGATGCCGGAGAGAATTGCATACAAGGTGAACAGCCATCGCCTTCTGCGCGGCACAAACTCAACTTCGACTGGAAGACGAAAGATATGCTTTTTGCACCAGCTGGAGACGAACGCTGTAGAGTCCTCCTTCAGGCCAACTACGCCTACCAGTTCACAGAGGATGTAATATCCGTCCAGCTTGATCAAGGGATTGAGATTGATGATGGCGACGCCCACGCCAGTGATGAGTATGATTTTGTAGGTGAAATCATGCAGCGCAGTGCCGGGAGGCGTTCCCCACCAGAGGATGGTAGCCACCGAGCAGAAGATCAGTTCCACCCATATCCCGGCGATGGAAGTGGCGATGCGCGCCCACTTCCCCGCGTAGAGGTAGACCTCGGTCACGTCCACAAAAAAACAAGGTTCCAGGTAATACAGGAGGAATCCCATTTTATGCACGGCTCCGCCGAAATGCTTGCAGGTAAGTCCGTGCGCGGACTCGTGAAAGAAACCCAGGAAGCAGAACAGGAGCCAGAACTCGACGATGTCGCCCAATCCCTTTTTGGTGAAATTGTAGTACTTCCACGTGTCGGCGCCGATTTCGCTCCAGCGGTCGATGAAGATGCCGGCCATGATGGCGAACAGGACGAGCGTCAGCGCGGTGAACCAGCGGGTATAGATGAACCTCACCTTTTCGTGCAACCGGGTCAGGTAGGCGTCCGGGTCCCAGTGACTCACGGTGATCGTCGTAATGTCGTCCCATTTCTTGGTCGCGCGCTTATGGCGCTCCTCAGCTCCTTTCTGGGCCGCCATTACGTTGGGTTCTAACGGCGAGGTGTACCAGATTTCGTCAAGTTCACTGGCATATTCCTGAATGGCCTCGGGCGAAAAATAAACTCCAGTGCTTGCCTGATACGCATTCGACACGTCTTCGTAGGAGCGCTCGCCATTGAAAAGCTGTATCAACTCCCATTGTTCGGGCGAAAACCGGTACAACTGGTTGGCGCCTGAAACAATGGCATAGATCATCGGGGCCCCGTCCTCCATTTGTGTTCGGGCCACGATGTGAGGATGGAGCCGAGGATAGAGTTTGCGCGCCGAGCGGGGTGGCAAGTCCGGCAGAGCAACGTGAAGGGCTTCGGTGATGTTCATCGCGGGTTGGGAATACGCACACTCGCGCTCATGCCAGGCCGCAGTCCAGCTGTCGGGCCCATTATCTGGCACAACACTTCGATCGTGCCGCTCGAGGGATCCACTACCGGGCTGATCTCAATCACACTGGCCCCCCAACGCTGGCCTTCGACATTGGGAAACGTCAGGTCGAAGCGCTGGCCTTTAGCGATGTGGCCCAGAAAACTCTCGGGTAGGGTGAACCGTATACGGAGCGGCGACTCCGCGGTGACCCAGAAGAGCCGGTCACCCAAGCTGACTTTCTGGCCGGCTCGCACGTAACGGCGAGCCACGATCCCGTCGAAGGGCGAGACCACCCGCGTCTTCTCCAGCTCCAGCTCGAGCGAATGCTCGCTGGCCTGTGCGTCGAGCAGGAGTTCCTTCACCCTCTCTACATCCCAGTGGTCCGACTCGGCCTTGTAGCGCACATGCTCGATCTGTTCCTTGGCGATGAGCTTCGCCTCCCACATTTTTTCGGCTCTGCGCAGGTCCGCGTCCAGCACTTTGGTTTCCGCTTCCCAGTTGTGTAAGTCTGCGGCGGTGCTGCGGGTCCTGGCGCGAGCAGCTTCAAGGTTGGCCGATACTTGGCGGTCATCGAGCTGCGCCAGGATCTGGCCCTTGGTTACCTTTGTGCCGGGCTCGGCGAAGACTGCGGCGATCACGCCCTCCCTTTGCGCGCTTACGTCGACCTGGTTCTCGACAACGAGAGGCCCGGAAGCAACGAATACCTGCTCGGTGGACAGCGGCTGCGCTGGGGCGGCTGCCGGGGATGCATTCGGAGAAGCAGTGGCGGCCGCGACGGGCGGGGAATCGTCGCACCCGAGCCCGAGGACTATGGTTACAAACAGGAATGCGGGAACTATCAACTTCACGGCTCACCTCCGATCCTCGTTACCAACCGATCGTCGCGAAACCCAACCTCGTTACCAGCCGAACCCTGACCACAATTTGGCATAGACCCACATCGCTGGACGGCGAAATAAAACGTAACCTACCGGTCGCCAGCCCGCCATGACCTTGCCGCGGCCGTGCATTCCTGCACGAATCAGGGAATCTGGATTCGACACCAGCACGCGGGCGTAGAAGACTCTCTCGTCATTTTCGACGCTGCTGATTGGACTTACGACCTGAACTTTCCCGGGAAAGCTCCGCGTCGGGAAGGCATCCAGCTTGACCGTGGCCGGGCTTCCGGGCTTTACCAGGACGGCGTCCAATTCGTCGAGGGCGAGGTCGAAACTGGACTGGGCGGAATCGATCACTTGGAGAAAGCTGTCTGACGGCGACAAATGCCGCCCCGTGAAGTTCTCGGCGTGGGGCGTAGCCACGATGCCCTCGAGAGGCGAACGCAAGTGCGTTTTCTCCAGGCGTTCCTGCGCCCTTTTCAACTCGGCGGCCCAGTATTCTGTCTGTACACGCTGGATTCCAGCTTCCGTGCCATCGTTGGCGGCGAGTGCGCGGTTCATCTCCGAGAGAGCGGTCGCATACTTTGCATTGGCGGCGGCGAGTGCAGCTCTAAGGTCCCAGTCTTCGAGATCCGCCAGAATCGTCCCTGGGTGTACGCGGTCTCCTTCCCGCACGTAGACGGATTTGACGACGCCATCCATCAAGGACATGACCTGAGCTTTGCGAACGGGTGCCACCGTGGCATCTCCGGCCAGTCGCATCGGGATCGGGAAAAAAACCAGGAAAAGCGTGGCTGCTGCAACTTCCGCCACCATGAGCGCGCGCCGTCGCTTTCCGAGCGCAAGAAAGCGGCGTTTCTTTTCGAGTACGGGCTCGAGCAGGTTGATGAAGGGTACGTCGCGATAAAGCGAGGCATTACGCAAGGCTACCGTAGCCTGTGCGGCCAGCACTCGGACGATCTCGAAGTGCGCCCGAGTCATGAAGTCCGGATCCCGGCTCTCAAACGACAGGATGCCCAGCCGACCCTGATCATCATTCAGAGGGAGCGCATAGAAGGCGCGGGCCCCGGTTGCGGCGAAGTATTCGCTGAACTTGGCGCGGCTGGCCTCGCGTGACACATCGATAGTCTCGCCCCGCTGGGTCACGTGAATCTCTTCATTGGAAAGGGAGGCCCACTCGAGCATTTGCTTCAGCAACTTGATCGTGGGATCACTGGTATTGATCTGAGGCAGACCAGAAACGGCTTTCAACTGCAGGCTGCCCCGCTCCTCGAGCGCGATCGCGGCACGGTCATAGGAGACGACAGCCTGGGTATCATTGACGATTGCGTGCAGGACACGGCTGACATCCAGCGTCGAGGTGATCTCCCGGCTTACTTTTACGAGTGTTTCCAGGATTTCGACCTTGCGCTCGGCTTGCAGGAGGCTGGCGTTGTGCAGGGCGTTGCTGGCGGTTTCGCAGATATTGGTCAGCAGAAACTGGTCGTCTTCGTCGAAGGGCAGACCGTCCAGGCGATTGCTTGCTTCCACCACACCGACCAGCGATTCCCGGTCCATCAACGGCGCCGCCAGGAGCGAAAAGACAGCGCCCTCTTTAATGGCGGCGTTTCGCCTCTGAAGACGCGGATCCTGCGGATCGTTGATCAGGACGGGTTCGCCGTTGTCCGAAATGTCGCCCGGAACTCCCTCGCCCGGATTTTGGAGCGAATCCAGCTCCACCGTGGGATCATTTCCAGCGCGACGCACCAGCCTGACGGCGTCACCGTCCACCATCCACACATTGACGGCTTGAGTTCTCAGAACTTCGTGAAACTTGGCCGCAATTGCGTCCAGCAGGGGATCGAGCTCCAGGTTGGAGTTGAAGACCTTTTCCAGGTCATACATCTGGGTGACGCGACTGATCGACTGTAGGCTGGTATTGCGCTCGCTTTCGTAAGAGAGAGCGACAGCGATGGCCGGCGCTGCAAGGTCAGCGATGTCGTTCAATTGCCGCAACACCGATCCCGAAAAAGATTGTTCAAAGCTGACCAGTTCGATGGCGCCGACCAGCGTCTCTTTGACGAGGAGGGGAGCGTATGCGAGAGAAACCACAGTGCGGCGAACATCCAGATGTGCATAGTCTTCACGCCTCAGATTGGCGCCCTCGAACACTTGGAGCGACCGGTTCTCGGCAACGGCTCCTAAGGGGCCCTCGTGAAATTCCGTTACACCGGTGAGCGTGATCTCGCCCGCACTCGCCTTGGCTACCCAGGCAGGATTCGCCTTATCCTCGATCACATAGACCACGACGGAGGTGCCGGGAAAGAGGTTTGCTACCTGCTCAGCAGTGACTTCCGCACGGGGCGCTACCTCTTGCTCGGCCAGCAAGGCTGCGGCGAATTCAGCCACCGGGATCGCCAGTTCAGATCTGCGAATCGGCATAAGCGGCGTTCGGTCTGCAGAGTCAGGGCCCTTTTGCCTGCGCGATGGGGGGAGATGGCGTCAGTCGGGGGCCAGCCCTTTCCTGAGTGGGTCATCCTATTCTGGTCTACTCTGCAGGTCAACATCCTTGGTTTGTCCGAGTGATCGCGAACATTCAGCCCACTTTACGTGTTCTGGCGGTCCCTCATCAGTCTTGCTGGCTGCGAGGGGCACGGCCTTGTCGCATGGAGCACGGCGCAAGCGTGGGTTCATCAGGTCCAAATTTCGCTTGACAAACCGTCCGATGAGGTACAAAGTTTCTCCGCCACCGTTGTGGCGTATTGCCGTAAATCGTTGCTTTCGGCGTGCGGCGGAGAGCAACGTGCCTCAGTCCAAGCTTTAATCACTTCCCCGATTTAGTGAGCGCGGTGCTTGCGGTCGCTCCCCCCGCGGCCGATTCTGCGCCTGCAATGGGATTGTGTGGAGTGGTCTGTCTGTCGACTTCTAAAGCTCTTTGTATCGGTAAGAAGCCAAACCAATAGCTTCGCAGTTGGGCAATACAGCGAAAGAAATTATGCGCTTGTCCGGAAGATGCTTGTAGGCATGTTCGGGGTTTGCGCATGAATGGAGCGCGGATATGAAACAGCGTCATTCCAGCCAGGTCGCAACGTCAGGCTTAATTTCGATCGAGCCTACCCTTCACGGGTATTCGGTCAGCGGAAATGTATCAGCGAAGTGCCAGAGATTGGCACATGACGTCTTGTTTCGCGACCGATTTGCCGGCTGCATCGCGCTGCTGATCTTTTGCCTTATCGGCGGCATCACCACCTACGCCCAAGCACCGGGACCGAACGTCAACATGGTTTCCGGGACGCAGTGGCCGACGGGCGATCCGTTTCTGCAGCGGCAGAGCGAGCCATCAATGGCCGCTTCGACCCGCAATCCAATGCACATTCTGGCCGGCGCCAATGACTACCGCACGGTCGATCTCGAACTTGCCCTCAGTGGCGGCGCTGAGACCGGAGACGCGTGGCTAGGTCTATTCAAATCTTTCGACGGCGGGCTGAGTTGGCAAAGTACTCTGCTACCGGGGTGCCCGGAGCAGTCGGTGCCCCAATGCTTAGACAACGGGGCGCTTGGCGGGCGCTATCAAGCGGGCGCCGACCCGGTGGTGCGTGCCGGGACCAATGGAATGTTCTATTACGCGGGCTTGGCGTTTGACCGGGCCGCCGGCCCCGTCACGGCAAGTTCTGTGAGCTCAGTTTTCGTTGCGCGCTTTGACGATCTAAACAACAACGAGAATTCTGACACGATCACCTATCTCGACACGCACGTCGTTGCCTCCGGCAACAGCTCTCAGTTCCTCGATAAACCGTCTCTGGCCGTCGACATCCCCCGTTCCGGCGCCACCACATGCTCCTTTACGGCCAACGAGCCGGGGACAGGCCCGAACGGCGGAACTCTTGCTGTGCCGCAATCGTTCCCCGCAGGCAACGTGTATCTCGCGTACACCGATTTCCTGGCCGCGACGAAGTCGAACGCCACACCGACTCATCTGATGTTTACACGTTCGACCGACTGCGGCGTTACCTGGAGCACGCCGATTCAGCTCAATACCGGCACCACCACGAGCCAGGGCAGTGCCATTGCGGTCAACGGCCTGAACGGCAATGTGTATGTGACCTGGCGACAGTTCGCCTCTAACGGTCTGCCGGACGCGATCATGGCAGCTGTCTCGACCAACGCCGGGAGAACCTTCAGCGCTCCAGTTCGGATCTCCACGCTCCAACCTTTCGATCAGGGAACGACGGGGACATCCTTCCGAACTAATTCTTATCCTTCCATCACAACTGATCTTTTTGGCTTCGTCTATGTCGCCTTTTCCGCGCGCGGACTGAGCTCCAGCGGTGATGCCCGCGTGGTGGTGGCAGGGTCGATTAATGGTAAGACCTGGACCCCGCCGATCATGGTTGATAATCCGTCGCAAAATCCACAAAGCAATCCCTCCGGACGCGGCCACCAACTCATGCCGGCCATCACATTCGCCCAGGGACGCCTCACGTTGCTGTATTACGACCTTCGCCTGGATCACTACGTTGGCTTCTACAATCCCAGTTCCAGCACCCCCAGCGGTTACGCGGAAACCTTGAACCCCGAGGGCGAACTGGGGCTGACACCGCCCGAGCCGAATCTTGTCTTTACGGAATTTGTCGATGATGCTGGTCTAACACTCCGACGCCACACGCTCGACCTCAGGGTGATTGAGTTTGGAATTTTTCCCACGGTTACTCTCGGCCCGTCCATGCTGGTTTCGCAATACGCCTACGGCTGCTGCGTGAATCCGCTGTTGCCTGATATCGAACAATACAAATTCAACGTTCCCAATTTGCCGCTCTTTGATCAAGGCCAGGAGCCGTTCATTGGCGATTACATCGATATTGCCCCCTCTCCCTGGTTCCTTCCGTCGGGAAATACCTGGAAATACAATTTCACACCCAGCGAGAACCCGCTGTTTCACGCGACCTGGACAGACAACAGAGATGTAGTGCCACCGGCGAATGGAGATTGGACACATTACACGCCGGCGGTTCCCAAAGGCACGCCGAGCATCTTCCAGCCGGGCAACACTGTTCCCGACTGCGTGAGCGGCAATGAAGGCATGCGGAACCAGAACATCTACACGTCGCAGATTGCCGGCGGGCTTGTGGTGGGAGCTCCGGGAAATGCCAAACCGCTGGGCACAACCACGAATCCTCTTAACGGGCAAGTCGTGCCCTTCCAACGCGCCTTCGCAGTGGAGGCGCAGAACATCACCGGGCAGGTGATCTACGTCCAACTTTCGATTGCGAATCAACCCACCGGTGGCGCGGCCTCATTCCTTCAATTTTCGTCGGAGACAACGCTGCAGGCCACCATTCCGGCTAACTCCTCGATTTCGCGAACCGTCTTCGTGACCTCGACCAATCCGCAAGCTTCCGTCACGGTGAACGTCACCCAAATTACAGGCATCGGCGGATCGGCAGTGACGAATGGCTTGAGTGGATCGGTTGTTCTGAATCCGGACGGGACGAATCCGCAAATCACGAACCCGAACATCAACAATCCCAATATCAACAATCCCAACATCAACAATTTGGAAGTCACCAACCCGAACATCAACAATCCCAATATCAACAATCCGAACATTAACAATCCCAATATCAACAACCCCAATATCAACAATCCGAACATCAACAACCCGAATATCAACAATCAGACTGTCGCCAACGCGAGCGCGGCTAATCCGAACATCAACAACACAACCATCGCCAATCCAGATACCGCGAATCCCAATATCAACAACCCCAACATAAATAATCAGGACCTTTCCGATGGGGGCACGGTCACGGATGTGACCTATGGCATCACGGACGAGGGCAATACTACTTCCGCCTACACAGTGAAGTTGACCTCCACCAGCACGCCACCGGGCACAATTGTTTTCCAACTCATCGTGAACCGGCTCTACCAGACTCCGGCGGCGCAGAGCTGCCAGCTCGTCGTCGAAAACCACTGGAATACGGTCGCGAATATCATCAATCCCAAGGTGTACTCCCCCACCGATCCGAACATTAACAATCCAGACATCAACAACACCGTGCCGAACGAAGCGACGGTGACCCTGCAGCCGGGAGAGACGGGCTATATCACTATCAGGGTGATGAATCCGACCCCGGCGCAAACTCCGTTCGATCCAACCACCCTCATTCCTGCGACGGTTCCCCAGGCAGTGAACACGGCAGCCGCGCTTTCGGGGAATCATACCTCGCCTGTTGTATATCCGCAGCTCACGATCGCGACGACTTCTCTGCCGCCAACCGATCCCAACGACCCCGGGTACTCCGTGCAGTTAATGTCGATAGGCGGAAAGCCGGGAACTGACACTTGGTCGATAGCTTCGGGCGCGTTGCCACCGGGAATCAATTTGAGTCCCTCGGGCCTGGTGTCAGGACAAGCGACTACTCCGGGGAGCTATACGGTGACGATTCAGGTGGCAGATACAAACTCTCCGACGGACGTTGCCTCGCAAACCTACGTCTTGAATGTCAGTTTGACGCCGTTGACTGTCCAGTTCACGATGGGAGAGGCCGACGGTGTCGTGGGGCAGTCCTACAGCGCTACGCCTTTGACCGTGACAGGCGGAACGACTCCCTACAATTGGATCGCTACGAATCTGCCCTCCGGATTGTCCATCAACCCGAGCACCGGCCAAATCACAGGAATTCCGACTACCGCCAATCCTGCGGGTTCGAGCGTCGGTGTTACCGCCACGGACTCTGCGACGCCGGCGGAATCGGTGTCGTTTACAACCACGATTCGCATCGGAGCGGTCATTCAGATTTCCCCGCCCACATTGCCAAATGGAATCATCGGGGTTCCCTACTCGGAGCAGCTGAGCGCTACCGGCGGCATTGGGGCATTGGTCTTTGGTCCTCCGACCCTGCTGAACGGCACTGCAACCTTGAGCTCTACCGGGCTGTTCACGTTAAACAACCCGCAAATGTCCTCGGTGACCTTCACTGTCTCAGTTCATGATCAGGCGCTTCCGACAAATCAGACACAGAGCGCGACTTACACGATTCAGTTCGCTACCGCGGGTTCTCAAGTGTCTAATCTGACCTTTGTGACGCAGCCAAGCAACGCTGTTATCAGCCACTACATAGCGCCCCCCGTACAGGTGAGAGCGTTCAACAATACGGCTACGCCGCTGCCGGGTGTCTCGATCACCCTTACTCTGAATTCAGGCCCAGGAACTCTGAGCGGGACGCTCACTCAAATAACGGATGCTACTGGAACGGCTACATTCGGCAATCTCTCGATCAACACGATTGGTACTGCTGACACGTTGCTGGCTACGGCGGGCAGCGTAACGGCGACTTCGAATGCCTTCAACATCACCTCTACGACGCCACACGCCTGCGCCCCAATTCCGGGAGCACCCATAGCCTGGTGGCCCTTCAACGGAAATGCCCTTGATATACGCGGTGGCAAGCCGGGCAGAATTCTTGGTGATTTCGGGACGCAGAGTGTGTTTGTTCCCGCCGAAGTCGGCCAGGGATTCAAGTCCACGGGCGAAGGCGTCCTCATCAGTTATCCCGCTACGCCGTATTTGACTCCCGTTAACTTTACGGCTGCCGCATGGGTCCGCGTCGACGCGGAGACTAACGATGCTACTGAGCAGATCCTGTGGCAAGGCGACAGCGGTAACACCGACTTCACAACGACGCCTTATTCTCTTGGCGTTATAGGGAACACCTCGACTCCATGGGTCACCTATGGCGCGCACGCGACCCTAGTCGGAAGTGCCGCGCAGGGGAAGATTGTGGCTACTTTCTCCGACGGCACGAACGAGCTCGATATGTTCTCGAATACTGCCCTGACGCCGGGTGTCTTCTACTACGTTGCGATAACCTGGAACGGTCCGGCGGTCGGCGCGACCATCTGGATTAACGGAGTCCCGGATCAGACCTCGGGACCAACCACCCTCGCGGGTCTGCTCACACCTACAAATCCTTTCCAGATTGGAGGAATTCAGGGAAGTGGTATCGGCACCGAGTCCTTCAACGGTGTCATCGACGAGCTGCAGATCTGGGGCGCTGGGATCACTCAATTCCAACTCTCCACAATCTACAATGCCGGCGCGACAGGTGAATGCCAGGCTATCTGGTTTACCGAGCAGGCCACCAATAAAATCGGGTTCATCACACCGGACGGCGCAACCAGCCAAGAATACACGACTCCGACCGCTAACAGTTTTCCATACAACATCGTGGCCGGGTCAGACGGAAATGTCTGGTTCACGGAGTACAACCCGAACAAAATTGGCGTATTTGAGTCGCTCGGGGGAGGAGCCGGAATTGGCGAGAACACCGTTACCGTTCCATCTGGGTACGGAAGTAGCAGTGCGTACCAACCCCGGGGCATTACCAGTGGACCGGACGGACAACTGTGGTTCACGGAATCGGTGTGCGTGGAGGACCCATGTTTCGTCGGGAGCATCACGACGGGCGGGACGATCAACCTCTACCTGACGCCTACCGACGACAACCCGCCGGACAGCATCACGGCGGGTCCCGACGGCAACCTGTGGTTTACCGAGGCAGGAGCTGGCACACACTCGCAGATTGCAAAGATGACCACCGCCGGAACGATCACCCCGTACCAGACTCCGACTGGTGGCAGTTATCCAGTGAGCATTACGACAGGAGGGGACGGGAACCTCTGGTTCACCGAGAGCGTCGCGAGCCAAATCGGCGTGATCACCACGGGCGGTAGTGCCCACGAGTATCCCATCCCAGCCGGAGTCAACGCTGTCGGGATTTCCGCTGCGGGAGCCGGTTACCAGATTGGAGACATCGTAACTGTTGTGCAAGCCGGAGCTAGCGGCGGCACATTCTCTGTCTCCGCCGTGGACACGAATGGCGGGGTGATAGTGTCGCCGCCCGGCTTAAACCTCCAAAGCATCGGGACGGGTTACTCGCTGTCGACAGCGCCGACCAACACAACCGGCGGACACGGTACAGGGTTGCAGGTTAATGTCTCCTCCACTTCAAACTCATTCGGCCCTGCGGCCATCACGCTCGGGCCGGATGGCAATGTCTGGTTCGTTGCCGCGTCCGGCGTCGCAAACAACATCATCGAAGTCTCGCCGGCCGGTGTGTTTACGGCCTACCCGGTGCCCGTTGGCGGCTCCGCTGAATTCATCACTGCCGGGCCGGATGGCAACATCTGGTATACAGACAACTTCAACAGCGCGATTGCTCAACTCGTACCCGGTACAGGGGTCACTACAGAGTTCCCGACCCCGACGGCGAACAGCGGGCCGTGGGGCATCGGCATAGGGCCAGCTGTGCTGTCAGTACCGGCTGCGCCGACGGGTCTCATGGTCCAGAGCTTCGGCCCAGGCTCCGCCTCCGTGAGTTGGACGGCTAGTACGGGCCCCAATGTGATCCGTTACAACGTGTACCGCTCGACCAGCGCCAATGGGCCGTTCACTTTGATCGGTAACACGACAAACACTACTTTTCCCGATAGCCCACCGGCGAATAATTGCGGTACCAACACCTTCTACTATTTTGTAACCGCCGTGGGCACGGGGAACACGGAAAGCGGAGATTCCAATCAGATGAGTGTTGGCGTGGCTGGTCCGTGTTAAACGTCCGGCGGCGATGCGTGGGGCATTAGCATAGGCCGCAACAGCGGTGCGGGGAGGGGATTAGCGGATCGATTCTAGCGGCCGTTTAGAGCGGCCAGGCGCTTGGTAGCATCCGCTACAAGCGGATCACCGGCGCCCTTCTCTTTGAGCGCAAGAAATGTCTTATATGACTCCGCAGCCCCGGGACTCTTCAGGCCTTCCCCGGGCGCGGCCCTGATAGTAGTAGACCGGCGGGAGCAGATGATAGCTCGGAATGTCATCGAGAAAGACCGACGTGACTTGACCGCGACGCTCGAGACAGACATCGAATTCCGAAGATGCTTCGGTGTAGGCTCCGGCGTCGAGGTAAGCGCGGCCCAGGTCGAAGTGTCCGAGCCAGGTATCGGCGAGCTTCTGTGCCTCTTGAAAACTTTGCAGCGCGTCGCGCGATTTGCCCTTCTTGATCAGCGCTTCTCCTGCGATTAACTTTGCGTAGACCTGCGGCTCGGTTTCCAGTCGCTGCGCCATCGGTGCAACCGCTTGCAACGCCTTGGCCTCCTGCCCGGCAGCGAGATAGACCTGCGCCGCGCGATAAAGCACTGCCGGCTCCTTGCTATCCGAAGATGCTTTCGTGGCGGAAGAGACGGCTTCTGAGAGTTTTCCCAGCGCTAGTTGTGTCTGGGCGAGAGCTGCTGTACGGTCGGCCGCGGATTCCGCATCTTTGGCGGCAAGATCGGCGTCGATTGCTTGATCGAGAATCCCTGCCGCATCGGTGAGGCGGCCCTCGTAGAGCGCAAGGTCGGTGAGACCGCTGGCGGCGATCGAAGCGCCGTAGGTGCCCAAGCCTTTGACCTTCTCATAGTCCTGCCGAGCCTCATCATTGTGGCCAACGGCCAGGGCGGCCAAGGCCAAAGTACGCAGCGCCTGTTCGAAGTTAGGGTTCTCGTCGAGAATCGATTTTGCTTCCTTTGCGGCAGTATCGAAATCGCCGGCATACAGAGCGAACATCGCAAAATTGATGCGCTGGATGTGGCTTCGGGGAGTCAGCGCCAGCGCCCGCTTCTGTTGTTCCAGCGCTTCCTTCATGTTTCTGGCGTAGAAGTAAGCGAGCGCTAAATTCCCGCGCCCCGCCAGGTCGGCAGGATATTGGCTAACCAACGCGGTCAATTCCTCAATGGCTTTTGGCTGGTTCCGAGTGAGCAGATAGTATCCGCTGCGGGTACGGAACTTCTCGCGGTCGGTCATGCGATCGATGTGCGAAAGCGCCAACGAGTAATACTTCTCCGCCTCTTGCCGCTTCCCCGTATTGGCATACGTGACGGCCAGACCCGCGTAAGCCCTGCCCAGATTCGGGTCCGATGCTACGGCTTGTTGGTAGGCGGTAATTGCATCATTCCATTTGCCCGCCTGCAGAAAAGCCTGGCCTACGGCATAAGCATGGGCGGCCTCAAGCGAGCGGGTCGTGTAGGTTTCCGCGGCTGTCAATTGGACAGATTCTGGAGTCTTGTCGCCAAGAGTCTTTCGGATTCCGGCCGCCAGCTTGCCCATCGCCACCAAAACGTCTTGCTTCGCCACCTGCTCGGATTCGCTAGTAAGGACTTTCCCTGTAACTCCGTCGAGGGCATGAACGGCAAGCCGGTAAGCATCCCCGTCTCGGTTAATGGAACCGGAGATCACGATGTTGATGCCTTCACGGGTAGCCACCAGCCTGGCAAGTTGTTCGTTCAGCTGGGTGGCGCCAGGCTGAAGTTTCGCCGCGATCTTATGCGCCGACCCACGACTGTAAGCGTTGATGAATGACGCTCCTTCCATAGCGACGCTGAACGCCGGCTCCAGGGTTTCATCGAAGACGGGATCGGAGGTGTCATTCGTGAAATCCGCAACCAGGATGCTCACGGGCGAATGTTGAACGTTCGTTGTCGTCGAGATTCTGTTCCTGACCACGATGACTGTCGCGATCACCACCAGCAGCAGGCAGAACGCAATGGCCAAATATTTGTAGATCGACGGTGCCAGAGGCCGGCGGCGGGCGATCACAGAGGTCGCTACCGTCGGAGCAGAAGGTTGGAAGGCTTCCAGATCGGCCAGCAACTCGGCGACGCTTTGATAACGGTTGCCAGGCTTCGGCTCCAGGCAGCGACCGACGATGGTGCTCAGAACCCGCGGAACTGACTTCTCGACTGTGCTGGCCGCAACGGCGCGTTCGTGGCTGCGTTTCATCAGGCTCGCCATCGCACTTTGAGCTTCGAACGCCCCTTTGCCCGTGAGCAGCTCGTAAAAGATAAGTCCCGCGGAATAAATATCCGAGGTGGGGCCGAGCTCCAGGCCTTGGGCTTGTTCAGGAGACATGTACTCGAGCGTCCCCAACACGACACCGGTCTGTGTCATTCCAACTGCCTGGGCGGATTGTGCCAGCCCGAAGTCCATGACCAGGACCTTCCCCAGCTTATCGCGCATGACATTCGAAGGCTTTAAATCGCGATGAATAACCCCTTCGGTATGGCAGGCATCAAGCGCGCGACAAACTTGCTGCATGATGCCTACGGCTTCCGAAGGCGGAACCTTGCCCATTCTTCGTAAAATACTCTTCAGATCTTCACCATCGAGATACTCCATGGTGATGAACTTCACGCCTTCGGCATCCCCAAGGTCATAAATGCGCACTACGTTTTTGTGCGTGATTTGACGGGCGAGAACCAGTTCCTGCTTGAATCGCCGGAGAATTTCCGGATTGGCAGCGAGCTCAGGACGGATCACCTTAAGCGCGACAAGGCGATCAACTTCTCTGTCGTGTGCCTTGTAGACGGCCCCCATCCCGCCTTCACCCAGCATTTCCAGGATTTCGTAACGTCCCCCGAGAACCCTGTGGGCACTCAAGACCGGTATCAACGTCGGGTTGATATCCGCCAATGTGGGTGCGTCTGATCCGGACGAGGATGAAGATGCTACTCCGACGGTCGGTCCGTCGAAGGCAGAAGAAGAGGTTGAATTTTCTTGTTTTTCATCCAGCATGCCGTTCTCGCGGTCTCGGGGAAGACGTGCTGAAGATCTACCCGCCTAAGTTGGAGAGTAGTATATATCGCTTTTCCAAGGGCAGCTACTGCCCATTAATGCAGTCTGTTGACGGTTTGAGGGCAAGTCGGCGGACTGCCGAGACGCATCATCAAAGTGTTGACGGGTATTGTACAAGCGACGGCAAAAGTGACCCCTCCCAATCTTGAGTCGCGGAGGCGGAGGCGGGGGCGAGAGCGCGGGCGCGGGGAGCAGCCAGGATAGCAAGAGTCGTGACGCGGTCTTCAGTAGGGTTTCCAGAAGCACCGCCTCCTTTCCTGGCTCACCGTGCATGACAACGTCGCTTAAGCGGACTCGGCTGCCATTTTGGCCCTGCTCGCCGCTCGACTCCACCGCCGACAGGCAGTGGGAACTTCGGCTATTCCGGGACACTGGAAGAAGCGGAGGACTCCATGCGGCCGCCGTGCTGCGAAACTCTATCTGGTAAGCGGATTGTGGCTGTCCCGATCGTGTGGGGATCTGACGTACATCACGTGCCAACAGCACGACCGGCGGCTCGATGCTTTGGCGCGCCCACCACTGAGCTTACTTGGCGCACTCGACAGCAGGGACAAGCGGAAGAAGCTATTGGCATTCAGGGCCCATATCTCTTTGTGCGCTAATCCTTATTCTTCCAACGAAACCCGCTCCGGAGTCCCGCATTAGAACTTCAGTCTTTCGCCTTCTGGCGTTGCTTTTCTTCCCTCTCGCCGGGTAGAAAACCCAGATGCGACGCGATGGATTGTTCCGTGGTCAGAGGCAAACCGTCTCGTGCCCTAGTCAACGCCTCGGGAACCAGATCGAAAGGTACGCTTTGCAATCGGCGCTTTCTCCTCTCGAAACTGCACATGTGCGAACCACCAGCAAACCCACCAGTTCTTCTTTCAGAGCACGGGTCATTGCGCCACTTTCAGCTTCTCCATCAACACTCCCATCCGCTGATCGAGCTCTTCATTGGTCTTGTTGTCGCTTGATTACTAGTGGTGGAGTTTGGGGTATACCCCATTGCCGAAGAGCGTCGATTTCCACCAACCCAACGCCAGGAGCAAAGAGCCAAACTTCTTCAAAATCTGAATGCAACGCTTCGCACTGATGACTCGCAATTGCTATGCCGCTATAAACAGGGGTGGAGACTTCTCTGGCATACCAGTAAGTAGTCCACGGATCATGATACCCGTCACTGGTTGCTGGAAGACAGCCGAGGGAAGCTCCCGCAGCCATCCTTGCCCGATAAGGAGAGTCCATCCTCCCTGGGATCGAAAATACGTCAGGAAGATAGGGATAAGGCAGTGTTTCAGAGCCGAACAAATCAACCGTGGTCCAACCTGTACCGTGTCTATAATAGAACCCAGGCGACCAGATTTCCTTCCCGTCGTCTACTTCCGGCTGGAAGATTTCGGCGTCGAATCCAGGGTTCCAGTACGCACCTACCGCACTTTTTGTGATGTGCATCATGAGAGTAGTACCGGAATAAGGAGAGCATCCGAACGTGCCTTGGATCGCCGAGAAGTTGAACCACGTGTAGTCTCCATTGGCTTCGTTCTGAAATATCCAATGCGTCCCGTCCTTTATCGGAAACAGATTGGACATAGGTTTGGCCACCGGTACGGATTTGGCCAACTCTGATTCTCCGCTGCAATCGTACTGCAAGTTTGGATTAGGAGCACAATCTATAAGGCCAACAGCAAGCAAAAGCAGAACAGAAAGTGATTTCATTGTGTACCATTCTCGTGCGGCTCATGTGCCCCATCCAAGTTTGAGATTGTGGAGACTTGAAGGGTCTGAGCGATGGAACTTGCCGACCCTGCAAGCAGAGGGAACAATAACAAGAAGCAGAGTAGGTTCCCCGGGTGCATCATGATGACTTGTGCATCCTTCCCATAGGAAATCTCTGACCATTCGTTCGCTACGGCCCCCCCAACTAGTGGCCTGCACCGCAGGTTGGCGCATTAGGAAGTTAAGGCTTTCGCTTTGTGCCGTTGCACTTCGTCCATTTCTCCCGGCAGAAAACCTAGATGTGACGCGATGTATTGCTTAGTGGTTAGAGGTAAACCATCCCGCTGATCGAGCTCTTCATTGGTCAGATTGTGGATGGTTAACACCATCACGTTATCATAAGTACTTGAGACTGAATATCTGGCGGAGAGGGAGGGATTCGAACCCTCGGTACAGGTGTTAGCCCGTACAACGGTTTAGCAAACCGCCGCATTCGGCCACTCTGCCACCTCTCCGTCCTGACAACTTGCGGACACGTCCAACGATGTGCTGCACCATGGGACGGTATTAACGCCGCCACGTTTTGAGCAACGCGGGGTACACCACGTGCGATATTACACCACCGAGATAGTTGACGGCCAGCCGAAGCGGGGATGCGGGTGGAAGCGCCGGTTGCCCGCATCCTGGCACTCGGAGGCATAGTAATCATCGAGAGGCCTATTTTTCACCGTGGTCCGGGGCTGTCTTGTCGGGCAGCCGAAGCACGACGGTATTGGGTGATCCGGAGTTCGTGCAGTTGATATCAGGATACAGGTGGGGAGGGTTCGCAGCATCAAACAGTTCCACAACCGCATTCGTCTCGAACAGCCAAATCAGGAGAAACGCGAACGGTTGGCCGCTCGCGGTGCACACTCTCGCGGATGATGAACTCTCTCACCCCGAGAGGAGGAACCGGCTGGATCTCCATTTCCGCGATTATGGCACGCTCCCGTCGAATCGTGATTCTGGCCATCGTTCTGGGCATCTGAATTCATGTCTTTTCAATCCTGCTTGCGAGCAACTATGTTGAACGAACCCTTCACCTCGTCTTTTACCTTTAGCGCCCCTCCGAGTGCCGAGACCAACTTAATCTCGTAATCGGTCTGGTGGAGTGAGAAGTCGCCAAAGGCAACCAGTGATTCTCCGCTTAGCGTTACGCGCGCGGACACAGGCAGATTGCGGGTGACGCCGTGCAACGTCAGGTCTCCATCCAACGTGGCCTGATAATGTCCGTCGACGATCTTGCTCGCCGAGACGCGCGAACATTCATACACGATCTCGGGGTAACTGGAGACTTCCAACGCCTCGTCATGCATTTGGCGCTCGATTTCGCGTCGATCTTTGTCACTGACATTGTCAGTGACTCCCAGCGAGGCCGCCTTGACGGTGATGCGCAGAGAAGATTCCTCCAACTTGTCAGGATCGATTTGCGCCTCTCCGGTAAAGTCGCGGATGGCAACTGTCGGGTTGTGACCTAATGCCGATAACATTCCGCTGGCGAATGCACGGACGGTGAAGCGGCCAGCCCGGGCATTGATGACGTAACGAATGGCAGTCGCCTTCGTTTCTTCCATACCTTGGTTAGAATCAGCTTTCGGCATTAAGTCCGTGCTTCCGGGCAAGCTCATCCATCCTTTTCTCGCGAGGGCGCACAGGTCCTTTGGCGCCCATCGAGGTTCTTACATGTCCCGCAGCTTCATATAGCGCTGGAGATCGGGCAGGGCCGCTTGCGCCAGGTTACCTACCCCGATCTGACCCATGTAACGTCGCACCAGTGGATTGGAGAGAATCAACCCTGCTCCAAAGACCATTAGGGCTACGCCGCCGACCATAAACAACGTGTCCATGTCGGTCCGGCCATTTGTGTGGTGGTTCGTCTGTTCCGAGAGTTCGATCGCCACGGCAGTCTCCTTTTCTTGTGTTCACAGACTCGCACTTGGTCTGTTCTGGTTGAGAATTCTGTCTATGAGCGAACCCACGAGCTTCACCGCTTCATCCACGGCAGCCTCGACCGGTTCACTCAGTCCCATCTGTCCTTCTTCACCTCCGAGCGTTGCGGGCTCACATCCAACTAACAAGATCTTTTTCATCGAACCGTTCATGGCCTTTGCCATGCGCAGCACGTTCATGGGATTCATGCCATGCGTCTCGACCACTCCCTGCGGAGCATCGTCAGCATCGAGCGCGTTCAGATCCGGCTCGACCACGTACAGGCTGCCTGGCGCTTCGCTGCGCGGACATGCATCCACGAGGATCGTCGTCTCGTATCCATCCTGCAGGGCGTAGGCCAGGTCGAAGCCTCTTATGCCGAAGTCGGCGATTCGCACACCGCTGGGGAGTTTGCTGCCGGCAAGTCGTTTTACTACCTCGACGCCAAACCCGTCGTCGCCGAGGAAAATGTTTCCGATGCCTGCGATGAGGATGCGGGGCTTCTCGGTGACGGTGTTCTGATTACTCTCGTTCTGAGGGAAAGGTTCAATTTCTTCCGGATCAAAGAAGAACCGGTGACCCGGCTGGCGCATTAGCCCCAGGTCTCTGCCGGGGTCATCGTCGAGCACAACGCAAACGTGGACTTTGCCCTCGTAGTCCTGCTCAATGGCTTCAATCGTTGCGCTCTGGCCGGCGAGAGCAATGTCTAACACGTCACCGCCCTGGCGGGGCCGCAAGCGGACGCGGTTGCCGGCTTTGAGGTCGACGCCCGCAATCTGCAGGTGATCGATCGGATTCTTCTCTTCCAGAAGCTGCCATTCCCACTCGTTCATCGCGCGTCCTCCTTGAGTGGGCGCAATCCACGAAGCGATCCGTGTAATTTCATCAGTTGTTCCACGGGCAGAGTTTCTGTGCGCTCCAAAATCTGCTTTGCGCTTTCGTCCGACTGGCGCATCTCGCGCTTTTCTTCGTCGGTCAGGGTCATGATGCGCAGGGATAGAATCTCGTCAATCTCGGTACCATCGAAGAGATCTCCTGAACTCTCGGGAGCGATTTGTGGATAGTCATAGAGAATGATTGGGGAAGAGAGCATGGTGTCGCGCCGCCCTTCTTCTCCTACCAGGACCGGCCATGTGCCGACGTTGCGGCAGCCTGCCGCCAACTCGCGAAGTGATGCAGGAGGATCGATCAACGAAACGAAGGTGCCGTCCTGTAGGCCAAGCATGGTGTGGGTTGACGCGAGCGACCGCGGGAGAACGTCCTCGCGGCTTACGGAGCCGGAAATTTCAAATGGCGTTTCGTTCTGAATACGCACGCAAACGCGGAATACCTCGTCGCCGATGGGCTCGACCGAAACCAGAACGGCTCCGCAAATAAGATCTCGTTTGCGAACGATGATTCCGACTATCTGCCCACTGTGGTTGTGTACGGGCTCGAGTTGCTCGTCGCGAGAGAAAGTGAAACGCTGCTCTAAAGGCTCTGTACCTAAGGCGCCGAGACTGAGAATAGGCAAGCTGACTTCGCGTTCCACTGCCTCCTGCCAGGGTTGAAATATCTTCCCGTCTACCACAAGGTTATCTACCACTTGAAATTCCGGCCTTTCGCCAGGCTGAAGTTCCCTCACAGGCACCGGAAGCTGTCCCACCGAGCGTGCGACTAACTGAAGAAAGCGCACCTTCACTTCGAGAGCGGACAGCAGGCTACCTTCCACCAGGCACTCGGTCTGCATCATCCAGGCATCCGACCCGGTTTGTGCCTCGCTATAGGAGCGCGGGGACAGAACACCGAAATTCCAGCGCTGCCGGTTTTTCAACGCGGACGGCCGGTAGGGATAGAGCATGTATCCCTCGTAGAGCACGGCCTTGGCGATTTTTTCCAGCGCTTCGAGATTCATCGGCCCACCGTCTCTTCAACCGGAAGCACGCTTTCCAGAGCCTGCTCCCACGTGGGAATTCCCCGGTTCACTTTGTATTGATACAGCCGCTGGAAGACGTTGCGACGCAGACAGAGCCAGGCGCTGTTGGGATAGAAGGAGTCCATCATTTCGCGCCAAACGTTCACTGGGAGTTTGAACCTTGCTTCTTTCGTCCATGGAATCGGAGCGACCTGCAGGGCTCCGTCGGCTTGCGCATAGAACACGGTGCCGCTGAACAAGAAGCAGAGCGGGACGTTGCCATCGGTTAAGCCGTGGAAATACTTTGTGGCAGCGACGTTGAAGTCGAAGGTGCAAGGCACAGGAACATCCGCCACGGTGCTGCCTTGAAATGCGGGCACAACCACGCTGGTGTGGGTCCAGAGCAGGCTGCGCAGAGTCTGGCTCCAGCGGTCGGGTTCGCCAAAAAGGTCGAGCAATGATTCCTGATCCTTGGCGGAATACCGACGGCGGGTGACCTCGATCTGGATTTGGCAGCGCAAGGCGACGGTATGAATCGTTTCTGTTGCTGCCGCATTGGTTATACGCAGCTTGAAAGCAAGCTGGGGTGCGGCTGTGAACGTAGCGGCCTCCGCATTTTCGATTTGGAAACTCAGGTCAGGCATTCGACTCCTCTATCACTCCCGCCCTGTTTTTCAGCCCGCGGAAGAAGCGGGCGAGTTCCTGCCACACTTCCGTTCCACCGGAGAGACCACGCCATTGAGTGCGGATAATGCCGACCAGCTTGTAGCATTCATCAATGGGAAGGAGATAGTATTCGGCGGGCGACGAGCCGCGCGCATGGGCCACACGATTCACGAGCACAGCCTCCACATCGCTTTCCATTTCATGCAAGACGGGGTTTTCGGACACAATATCGCCCCACGTTTCGAGCGCCAGCAGAGATTCAGTAGCGCCGGCAGGGCTGGGATAGAGCGCGACGACCTTTCCCTCAACGCTGCTCTTGAAGAAAAAGGCCATATTGATGGGGATCATCAAGCTATCCCACTGTGCATCGGTCATGCGAAAGTCAGTGAGAAGAGCGACTCGTGTAGGCACGCGCTTGTACTTTGGACTGCTCTGTCCGCTGAACAGCACGGCACAAGCGCCGCAGGCACAGAGCAGTTTCCGGCGCGCCATTTCGACCAGGTGAGCATGGTCGCGCGACAGGTCGGCGCCGCATAATTCGCAACGCTCGGTGGCGGAATGTTGACGCCCGGCAAATTGCCTCAGCGCTCCGAACGCGCTCCCGGATCCTGAAACCTGTCCTACACTCATAGGTCCGCCCACGACTCGCCGGCTGGCACCGTTGTTGTCAATCTGCTCCTTCCACTCTCGGCGCTGATGTCCGATCGGCGGCTGCGGAGAGTTGACCTCCGATCAACTTATCCAACGCCACAAACCCGGAGGCTGCCTGTTCCTCCAGGCCTTCAATTACTAATGACTGAATGTCCGGCGCGGCTTCGTACATGGCCTCCTCTACCGTAGAACGAATAGTTTTGATCGTGGAGCCGCACGCGTGTCCACCTGTCTCGATTCGTAACCGGACAACTCCCTCATCGATCGCAAGCAGTGCCACGTCGCTTCCTTGTTTCCGCAAGCTGGGTTGGATCCGTTCCAGCGCCTTCGCTACTCGTGTCCGCAAATCGTCGGGATGGAGGCCGTACAGAATCAGCAGGCTCCCGACCAACGGGGTCCGACCGAACTCGTCGATGATGTGCGCGCCGTGATCGCCCGCCTGGAATACGATCTCCATCATCTTTTCCAGGCCGGCGCCGTGCAGTTCCATCAGTAACTGAACGAGTTCCCGGGACGTGGCCTGCGTGGCCGGGTCACCAATCTCTTCGATTTGGCGCACCAGTTCGCTGACGCGCTGCGTTCGCCTCTGGAAGTCCTTCTCGTCTTGCACGATGCTCCTTCAGAAAGTTGAGGAGTGAGAGCGCGGGGATTCTCACTCCTCTTACATCCACAGCACGCCTTCAGGGTTGAAGGCCAAACATTGGAGAATGGCGCATCTCCAGCACTTTGCCGTTCCCCAAGTACATATGCACGCCGCAGGGCAAGCAGGGATCGAAACTCCTCACGGCGCGCATGATGTCAATGCCCTTGAACTTCTCGGGACCGTTCTCCTCAAAGATGGGCGTGTTTTGCACCGCATCCTCGTACGGGCCTGGAGTGCCGTAGAACGTCGCGCGGGTTGGCGTTCCAGGGAGTGGGCGGATAGGGATGATAGTTGGCGATCTTGCCGCCGCGTATCACCACATGATGCGAGAGCACCCCACGAACTGCTTCGTGGAAGCCGCATCCAATGGCTTCCTCGGGAACCTTGAAGTCAGTCCAGGTTTTGGTTCTGCCCGCGTGCAACTCCTCCAGCGCCTTTTCCATGAAATGAAGGGCGCAGCAAGCGGCGTAGACCTGGAAGTAGGTACGGGCGCGATCACGTTCGATGGCGTTGCTCCACTTCGGGATCTTCCATTCAAACTCGACCTCAGGCAACGAAGTGGTTTTTGGCAGGTACATCTTCACGCTGTTGCCGGTGGCCTTGATGTAGCCGATGTCAACCATTCCGGCTAGTGCGGTTGCCCAGAGGCGAGCAATGGGGCCTCCGCCGGTATCGAGCGCGAGATGATCGCCGGTTCGCTGGTCGAACCAGCGCGGTGACATGACCCAGGTGTACTTCCCGTCGAAATCACGCTTTTGGGGCTTGGGAATCGTTGTCTGATTCCACGGGTGATGCTTGTCCACTGGATTGCCCAACGGGTCGGTCTTTACAAATGTCTCCGAACTCTGCCAGTCGTCGTAGTAAGAACTGCCCAGCAGGATGCGGATGTTCAAGTTGATATCGACCAAGTCCGTGGTTACCAGTTTGCCGTCCACCACGACGCCGGGAGTGACGAACATCTTGCGACCCCAGTTCGTCATGTTCTTGTAGGTGTAGTCACAATGATCGGGATCGTTGAACGAACCCCAACATCCCAGCAGAACTCTCCTCCGTCCGACCTCCTCGTAGCCCGGCAGCGCCTGGTAGAAGAAATCGAAGAGATCGTCGTGCAAGGGGACTACCTTCTTCATGAACTCAACGTACTTCATGAGTCGCACCAGGTAGTCGGTGAACAGTTGAATGGTCGGCACGGTCCCGACCCCGCCAGGGTAGAGGGTTGAGGGATGAACATGCCGCCCCTCCATTAAGCAGAACATCTCGCGGGTCATGCGGGACATTTGCAGAGCTTCGCGATAAAACGCCCCGGTGAACGGGTTGAGTGCTGTCATGATGTCGGAGATTTTGCTATACCCATGCAGATGAGCGTGAGGAGCCGCGGTCGATTGCGCCTTGGCCCAGACCTTGGGATTGGTCTCCTTGACCATCTGCTCACAGAAGTCCACTCCGACCAGGTTGTCCTGGAAGATGTTGTGATCGAACATGTACTCGGCGGCTTCTCCGAGATTGACGATCCATTCGGCGAGCGCGGGAGGCCTCACTCCGAAAGCCATGTTCTGCGCATAGGTAGCGCAGGTTGCATGGTTATCGCCACAGATGCCACAAATGCGGCTGGTAATGAAGTGAGCATCACGTGGATCTTTGCCCTTCATGAAGATGCTGTAGCCGCGGAAGATCGACGACGTGCTGTGGCACTCGGCTACATGGTGGCCTTCAAAGTCGATCTTGGTAAAAATGCCCAGGCTTCCCACGATGCGAGTGATCGGGTCCCAATTCATCTCGACCAGATTCCGTTTCTTGGTGGGAACCTCTTGCCTCGGTGCGGTAATGGTGCTCATTCGATCGCTCCTCTCAGTAGGTTCGGGCGTGATAGCCGGTGGTGAGTTCGGCGCGAGGATGCCGCCATTTCGGTTCCTTGTTGACCGTAGCCTGGGTTAGACCGCGGAGCGCGCGAACGGCGCGGCCATAGGCGCTCGCCGCTCCGCTGGAGACCTTCGCCCCGGGCGGCTCATCCATGAACGGCATGAACTTGTCCGGGAAGCCCGGCATGGTGCACCCGATGCAAATGCCACCGACGTTGGGGCATCCCCCAATACCGGCCATCCATCCGCGTTTCGGAACATTGCAGTTGACAACGGGTCCCCAGCATCCCAGCTTCACGATGCACTTGGGAGAGCCGTACACTTCGGCGAAGTCGCCCTGCTCGTAGTAACCGGCGCGATCACAGCCCTCATGCACCGTATTTCCGAATAGCCAAGTGGGACGCAACTGGTCGTCCAACGGAATCATCGGCGCCAAACCGGCTACCTGGTAGAGCAGGTAGAGCACGGTTTCCATGAAATTGTCTGGTTGCACGGGGCATCCAGGAACATTGACGATGGGGAGACCCGCTTTTGACTTCCAGTCCCAGCCCAGGTAATCCGCGAGGCCCATGCAGCCGGTTGGATTGCCCTGCATAGCATGGATCCCGCCATAGGTCGCGCAGGTGCCACATCCTATTACCGCCACGGCCTTCGGGGATAAACGGTCGATCCACTCATTGGTGGTTATCGGCTGCCCGGTTTTAGGATCGGTGCCGAGGCCCGCCCAGTATCCTTCTTTCTTGATCTTCTCGTTGGGAATGGAGCCTTCGACGACGAGGACAAAGGGATCCAGTTGACCCTTCTCCGCTTGATACCAGTACTTCATGAAATCGTCGCCGACTTCGTAAGCCAGCACCGGATTGTGCAGGTGCACTTTGGGAAGGCCAGGAATGGCCCCTAGAAGAACATCTTCAATGCTCGGTTGCGTGGCGGCAGTGATGGAAACTGAATCTCCGTCACAGCCCAGACCGGCTGTTATCCACACGATGTGTACTTCCGCGACCGGTGACGGTCTTTGCGTAACGCGACCGTACGGAACCGTTTCCGCTGCCATAACTAGGTTCTCCTTTCCTGCATTAACTTGTTAAGGACGGAGTCCGATGAATAAAGAAGAACGGCATAGATGAGACCAACCCCACGGAGTTCTCCCCAGCGAGTTCGCTCAATTCCCGAATCGGAACCTGAACTATGCGCGGCTAGAATGGCGAATCCTGCAATGCCTTACAAGCGGGAGCGCCACTTTTTCGCGTTGGTGGGAATGACTAAGATTGGCATCGGGGATTCCCTTATAGCTGTCCGAAACCAACGCGAGCGATTCCTTACTTAATCACTTGGTGTTCTTTAAGTATCTCCACCGTCTTTTCAATCGGCAGAGCCTCGACCGTATGTCCGTTGCCGGTCATCGTGGTCGCCTTAAACATGGAGTTGTACACTGCTTCCTCCGAAGCCTCGATGACGGCCAGAAACAGCGGCGACATCGCGTCGTTGGTCATCACTTCCACGTTCCGTGTCAGCGCTGTGTTTTTGGAGTGGATCCGCACCTGCGGAGCCGTCGAGAATGCGATCACGTAGTCTCCGCTGCCGTTTGAGGCAGAACTCCCGGTGCGCGCAACGCCCAGCCATGCCCTCGCCGCCAGCCGCTTCAGGTTGCGCGCGTCAAGCGGCGCGTCGGTAGCGACGACGATCATGCAGGATCCGTCTGCGTTATCTTTCTTGTTATCCGGCCCGCTGCCGGCCTGCTGCAGTTCCTTACGTAGGTAGTACTGGCCCAGTTCCTGGCCCACGGGAGCGCCCGCAATCGTAAGGACGCCGCCAAAATTCGTCTGCACAAGGACCCCAAGCGTGTACCCACCGAGATTGGCGGGCAGGCGGCGCGACGAGGTCCCGATACCGCCTTTCCAGCCGAAGACCACCGTCCCGGTGCCTGCGCCGACATCGCCCTCTTCGACCGGCCCGCCCTTTGCGTTCTTGACGGCGGCGAACACGTCGTCGGGCGTGAGGTGGCGGCCGCGAATGTCGCTCAGGTATCCATCATTAGTTTCGCCGACCACCGGGTTGATGGACAGCACATCCTCGTTGCCCGGCAGTGCCAACATGTAACTGATCAGGGCGTCCGCCGCACGCGGCACGCTTGTAGTGGATGTCAGCAGGATGGGCGTTTCGATGTCGCCCATTTCATCTACCTGCGTGGAACCCGCCAGCTTTCCGAAACCATTGCCTACGAAAATCGCGGCAGGCACTTTCTCGCGATAGAGATTGCCAGAATGTGGCAGAACGGCGGTCACGCCGGTGCGGATGTTGTCGCCGCGAATAATGGTCGTCTGCCCGACTTCGACACCAGCAACATCGGTGATCGCATCGAGCGGCCCGGCCGGCAGGATGCCGACCTTCAGCCCTAAGTCGGAGGCGCGTGGGCGTGCTTTGGGAGTTGTGTTTTGGGCAGCAGCGAACGCGGTCGCCAACAAGACCGTAGCAGCGGCGAGAAGCTTATAGGGCCATCGGCATCGCATACGGCCAAGTCCCGGTCAGTTGGCATCGGCAAAGAGCTCGAGCAAAGATCTTGTCAAGACGCCTTTTCGTTCATGTTCCACTGAATGGCATGTTGCATGAGTTCGCGCGAACTGCGCAGCGACAGTTTTTCCTTGATGTGGGCCTGGTACGATTCAACGGTCTTGACGCTTATGTGCAGTTCCTCGGCAATCTGGCGCGTTCCGTGACCCTCTCCGATCAGACGGAACACTTCGAGTTCGCGGTCACTGAGATCTGCGATCGTAGAGTTTCGCAGAGTGCCGGAGCCGGTAATGTAGTGCGTGAGCATCTGGTTGGCGATGCGGGCACTCACATAAATCTCACCACTCAGAATGCGCCGCACGGCGACCAGCACATTTTGCGTGGCTTCCTGTTTCATGATGTAGCCGTTCGCTCCGGCGCGGAGCGCACGTTCTGCATAGATCGACTCGTCGTGCATCGAGAGGATCAGCACCGGAAGAGTTGGATGCGCGATGCGAATGTTTTTCAGCGCGTCGATGCCGTCCGGGCCGTTCAGCGAAATGTCGAGGATGACAATGTCGGGCCGCGACGACGCCAGTACATGCATAGCACCCGTCGCATCTTCGGCTTCCCCGCAAACCACCAGATCGGCCTCCTGGTTGATCAGCAGCGCCAGACCCTGGCGCACGATGGGATGGTCATCGACCACCATGATTCTTTTCTTGGTGACGGCCTGGCTTTGTGATTTGCTGGCAATGCTCATATTCATTTCACTTCGTTACTGTTAACCGGAAATAGACACGCAACCACAGTTCCTCCGGAAGTGACGCGCTGCACTTCGAGTGAACCTCCGACAACTCTTGCCCGGTAGTTCATCAGGTGAAGCCCCATGCCCTTGTTGTCCGCAGCAAAGCTTCCGATTCCGCATCCGTCATCCTGAATTGTAAGCGCTCCCTGGTGCTCGTCGGCGGCCAATCGAATGACGATCTGCCGCGCATGACCGTGCTTGATCGCATTGTTCACCGCCTCCCGCGCAATGTAGTAAAGATGCGTGGCCACGGTATCGTCATGGATCAGAACCGGAGTAAAACATTGGAATCGGCAGCGGACTCCGAACAAATCTTCCACCTCACCTGCCCACCGCTGCAAGGCGGACATCAACCCCCGCTCGTCCGACAACACAGGAAGCAGACCGCGCGCCAATTCCCGCGTCTTATGGATGGCATCATTCACCAGGTTCACGATTTTGGCCGCCTCGCCCGCCTCGGGCCAACCCTTTTCCGCCAGTCTATGTTCCTGCACTTTGCTCATGAAAGCGATGCCCGTAAGGTGCTGGCCCAAGCCGTCATGCAGGTCCTGTCCAATGCGACGCTGTTCCCGGGCGCTGATCTCCAGAATCGTTTTCTCCAGCTGTTTGCGCTCGGTGATGTCGCGAATTGCACTGGATACCAGCACGCCCTCTTCGGTTTCCAGCGGGCTGAGGCTGATTTCCACCGGGAATTCATGCCCGTCTTTATGCAAGCCGTAGAGTTCTTCCCCCGTCGCTCCCATGGGACGAACCCGCGGCTCTCCGAAAAAACGTTTGCGGTGTTCAGAATGTTTATTCCGCAGGCGTGCTGGCACCAACATTTCGAGTGGTTGTCCCAGCAATTCTTCGCGCCGGTAGCCAAACAATTTTTCCACCTGGGCGTTGACCAGTACGATCCCACCCTCTCGATTGACTACCACGACCGCGTCCGGCGCCGCTTCCAGCAGGCCGCGAAACTTTGCCTCTGCCCGCTTTCGCTCGGTGATATCAATCCCCGACGCGATAATGTAAGAGGTTGCTTCGCCAATGCCGGCAAGCACAGTGGTTGACCAGGCAATAATTCTCTGCTTGCCGTCCCGGCTAATCCAGCAACTCTCGTACTCATGGGGAAGCTGGCTGGAGCGCGTGTTTTGGAACGACGCTTTGAATCGTCCCGCTTCTTCCGGACCGAGGAACAAGTCCCAAATAAATTTCCCCTGCACCTCCGCGAACGTATATCCCGTCATCTGTTCACACGCGCGGTTGAAGCGAACGATGCGGCCGTCCGTATCCAGCACCACGACCAAAGCACCCACGGTGTCGAGAATGCCGGAGACGACGTTGCGCTCCTCCTGCAACGCTTCCTCGGTCCGCTTGAGATCGGTAATATCAAAGCCTACGCCGTGAATGAACCACGGTTCGCCACTTTCCTTGCGTATCATCTTGGCTTCGCAATGAAACCAGATGACCCGGCCATCGCGCGCGACCACACGATATGCTGAGCGCACGGGGTTTCCGGTGAGAAACATTTCCGCCGCTTCCGTGCTCCAGCGCTGCTTGTCTTCCGGATGGATCTGGCTATACCAGCGGACAGGATCCTCCAGCCACTCTTCCTGCGAAAAACCGAGCGCGGCTTCAATCTGAGGGCTGACGTAAGCCTCTCCGATTCCACGATCGAGATACGCCATGAAAACCACCGCCGGAATCTGCTCGACTAGGGCGCGATATCTGGCCTCCAGGTTCGGGAGTTGCGCGTCGTCGGACCATCCCTGGTCCGGCCGTTCCGGGGGATACACAATTCGCCTTGCAATCGCGGGATTGTGGCGGCTGAAGACTCCGGCGAGTTTCTGAAGAACCTCCTCGGCCTGAGAGGGCGTCAGCTCCGGCTCGGCAACCAGAGTCCGGCGATCACCGGGAGTGCTGTTCGTGTTGTTCGGCCACGAAAACGAAACCATTCTCTACCTCAAACCACAGACAACGTCGAGCGAGGTCGCAGTCATCGCGGTAGGTCTTTCGCAGTTACATTTTGTTGCTCTTTGCCGCGCGTCGGTTTCCGCCAAACGGGTTCTTTGTTTAGCGATGATTGCGTGAAACGGCGCAAGGCGTGAATTGCGCGCCCGTAGGTTTGCACGGCAGCCGACGACAAAAGAGAGCCCGGCGGCTGATTCATAAAAGGCATGAACTTGTCCGGGAACCCGGGCATCGTACATCCGATGCAGATGCCTCCAACATTCGGACACCCGCCAATTCCACCCATCCAGCCGCGTTTTCCCACGTTGCACTGGACCACCGGCCCCCAACAACCAAGCTTCACGATGCAAAGCGGAGATCCATATTCCTCGGCGAACTGCGCCTGCTCGTAGAATCCACCGCGGTCGCATCCCTCGTGCACAGTGTTGCCAAAAAGCCAGGTTGGCCGCAATGCCTCATCCAGCGGAATCATGGGCGCGCGCCCGGCTGCCATGTACAACAGATACAAGAGAGTCTCCATGAAATTATCAGGCTGCACCGGGCATCCCGGCACGCAAACAATCGGAATATTCGTATGCGAACGCCATTTCCAGCCGAGGTAGTCTGGAAGGCCCATACAACCCGTGGGATTTCCTTCCATCGCGTGGATGCCGCCGTAGGTGGCGCAAGTGCCCGCGGCCACTACCGCCCACGCCTTGGGTGCAAGCCGGTCAATCCAATCGCACGTGGTTATGGGCTGGCCGGTCTTGCGATCGGTGCCAAATGAGGCCCAGTATCCTTCCTCCTTATTATCTTCATTCGGAATTGATCCCTCGATAACCAGGATGAAAGGTTTTTTTGTATTGTTCTGGGCGGCGGCGTGAAAGTGCGCCATGAACTCGTCACCATTTTCAGTTGCCAGGAAGGGATTGTGTAAAACTACCTTCGGAATCCAGGGCATTGCTCCAAGGAGAATATCTTCGATGCTGGGCTGGGTCGCCGCCGTCATGGCGATGGTGTCGCCATCACATCCAAGGCCGGCGGTAATCCAGAGGACATCGAGTTCGGCGACCGGATTCTGGAAGCCACGGAGAGTTTCGACATTTGCCATTTCGGTTTCTCCTCGGTCACGCGGAACTTCTTTGTGACTCCTCGCCAAAGCACGGCAGGAGAAATTGGCTGCCGTGTCGCGAAGAAACCTTGATAGTACCCACTGCACCGACCGGGATATTCTAGCGGATTCCTCTGCCGGTCGACCCTGAAGAAAATCGCCGAGCGGCGGGGATGCCGGGGAAACCTGCTCCACGGTGCCATATTTTTGCGGTCTGGAGGCTTCCCCCTGGCCACGATAAACATCCAAGATTCATCATTCAAGGAGGTACTGTGAAGACGGTCTCAACAATAACGAAAGTAGTGGGTGCGGCAACTCTGCTGTTTGCGGGGTATGTTTTTCTCAACGCGATTCCAGACCTGCGGCGCTACATCAAGATCAGTACGATGTAAGCGGAAGTTTGAGTTGCTGACAGCTTCACTTGGGAGAGGCGGCTACCGGTCGAGTGGCTTCCGCTAATTGATTGAACTTCTCCGGCGGAATGCAGGAGTTCAACGAACGCCGAATTGCACTCGTGGAGCGGGTTAGAGAATCCTTCGGTGTAGGTTTCCGTGGCAAGTCTTGATCCCTTCTGCTTGATTCTTGTTCGCGATTCGTAACACGAAAACGTTTACCGCGCACTTTGCAGATTCTTCGGAGAAAATCTTCCCAACCAATGAGGGAGAGGGGAGTGACCTCGAAAGACTGCCCAAACTGCGGCGGAACAGGATATGTTGCGAAGCCCGTGGACCTGAACGGAAAGTCTGACGGCATCGCATTCATCCGTTTGAAGTGTCCTGCCTGCGGGGGTACCGGACGGAGTCGCCCACTTCCACCTTCTGCTACAGGCTGACCGCACGGTCTGTAGTCTTGCGAAAACGTACGAGCCCGACCGTCACGCGCTTCCCCGCCCTAAAGTGGCGGTCCGGGCCGCACGTTACAGAGCGACCTTCTTGTTGTGGGTGCGGTATCCCCGACGTTCTGACGAGCAAGCAGAAAATCAGGCAATTCCGGCGGTTTTGGCGCGGGCGCGGCGGCGGGGCGAGGTTGCGGTTTCGATGCGATTCCGGCCGGCAGCTTTGGCACGGTATAAGGCTTTGTCGGCTGCCTGCACAACTCGGTCAGGATCTGTTTCTCCCTCCGTGGATGCGGCTACTCCGACGCTAACCGTCACTGACAGCGCAGAACTTGGCGCGGCCTCCGCGAGCTGGCGAATGGCTCGTCCAGTGCGACTGCGACTGCGCGGACGCTGGTTGCGCCGATCGGGTCCGCGTGGCAACTGACGGCGGTCGGCTCCTCGTATCTGGAACGACGAGGACTCTATCGTGGCGCGCAGTCGCTCGAGATGGTCCACGACTTCGGTGGTGATCTTCCCTGAAAAGACGATGGCGAATTCCTCACCACCATAGCGGTAAGCCCGGCCGCCCCCGGTCACTCGCGCGAGACTGGACGCAACCAGCCGCAGAACCTGGTCCCCGGTGTCATGGCCGTAGGTATCGTTAAAGCGCTTGAAGTGATCGATGTCCACCATGGCGATGGAATACGGTGCCTGAAGCCGCAACAGTGCGTCCTTGAAAGCTCGACGCGACGGCAGCGTGGTCAGTTCATCGTGATAGGCAAGCAGGTAAGACGTTTCGATGATGGAAACCGCGAGGATGAAGGTGGAGGTTGCGAAATACGCGGTTGCGGCCCGCCCGACTCCGCCCGCCTGCAAAGCCAGCAAAACGGATGTGAGGCACCAGAACAAGGAGCTTTCCACCGGTTTGCGTGAGATGAAGAAACGCACCAGCAACAAAATTGCAGCGAGACCAAAAGCGGCCCACGTGTAGGGCGACGATAGCAGCGACACGGCGGCATGATGCGGTGCATGAGATGGCAACGGGTAATCCTCGCCGGCCCGGGCCAATGCCGCCACGACCGTCGACTGCACGAACAGGAAAATCAAAGTGGAGCTTACGGTCGCAAGGGTGAATCCACGCTCTCGAGCCAGCGAGAGAAGGACAAGATTCAGGGGGACCAGCAAGATTGCGGCTTCGAGCGCGGCACGGCCCGGTCCGCTGATCGGAACGTTGCCCGGAAGAAAGAGTCCGATGGCTTGTTGAGCCAAGAACAATACCAGCAGTGCGAAAAACACACGGCTGGAATGAAATCTCCACGCGAGCAAGAGACCCACCAGCAATCCGGCGTAATACAGAAATATTAGGACCGGCAGCGTGAGTGTTACCCAGCCGGTTCTCAGAAGAACCACGGTAACGAACAGGAGTATCCCGCCCGGAACAAACAAGGACTTCCACGCCGCTTTGTTCCAAGTATGCAAAAGGCCATCCGTCGAGAACGAAGTCCAGCAGAAATTATCTCTGTCGAACCGAGAGCAAGTAATTGGCCGCTCAGGTTCACCGCCGCCGAACGAGAGAACGGGCTGGCGCAGGAGATCTCCCTTTTTGAAATCGCACGCCATTGCCGGAAGTACAGACCTTTGTGTGACCGGAGTTCTGGCTGCAGTTGAGGGATTTCTAACTAGAATCGGATTGTCTTAATTAAGGACACCTTATGCGAATTCTTGTAGCGGAAGATGATACGGCCCTGGCCAAGTTTGTGAGTCAGGGGCTCGAAGCGGAGCACTATACCGTGGATGTGTTTCCCGATGGCGAGCAGGCGAGGGTAGCGGCCAACGAACTCAATTATGACATGGTAATTCTAGATCTTAACTTGCCGACGCTGGACGGCGTCAGTGTGTTACGCCAGCTTCGCCTGAAAAAACCAACCTTGCCGGTGCTGGTCTTGACTCAGCGCACGCGGGTCGAAGACCGGGTGCAGTGCCTGGACACCGGCGCGGACGATTATCTGGGAAAGCCTTTTTCCTTCAGCGAGCTTTTGGCGAGAATCCGGGCGCTGCTGCGGCGCAGTCATCTGCCCTCGGAGTCCGTGCTCGAGGTGGACGATCTCAAGGTGGATCGGGTGGAACGCCGGGTGGAGCGCGCCGGACGCCGGATCGAGCTCACTGCCAAAGAGTTTGCGCTGCTGGAATATCTCATGCGCAACGCCGGGCGGCGGGTCACACGCGCCATGATCATTGAGCATGTGTGGAATCTGACCTTCGATACCACAACGAACGTGGTCGATGTCTACATCAACTATCTCCGCCGGAAGGTGGATGACGGGCATCCGAAAAAACTGATTCATACCGTGCGGGGCGTGGGCTATGAGTTGAGTGCAACCCCCGAGGTGCGACCATGAGTGCGACCGGGCAGCAACCGGCATATGAAAAGACTGCCGACGCGGCTGCCCAGGAGCGCAGTCCCCTGGCTCATCTGCTGCATGCCCTGAACCAGCCGCTGACGGGGCTGCAATGTTCGCTGGAACTGGCATTGATTGGACCGCGCACTTCGGAACAATACATCCGCGCACTGCGCGAAGGGCTGGAGTTGACGGGCAGGATGCGGGTCCTGGTCGAGGCTATTCGCGAGCTCGCCGACACCGAGCAGGATGGAGCCGACGAGCGCGAGATGATCCCAGTGGACGACATGCTGAAGGAGACGGCCGAAGAGTTGCGGCCAGTGGCTGAAATGCGGGAGATCCGTATCCAGCTTCAAATCGAGACCGCAGTTTGGGTGAAGGCTAGCCGTCGGAAGCTGGTGGGGCTGGTGTTTCGCTTCCTGGAATCCGCATTGAGGCTGGCCGTACCGGGCAGCGTCTTTCGCATTCATACAGGTGCAGAGGGAGGCCAGAGTTGGCTGGCAGTCGGTTGGAATGAAAGCCAGGAAGCTCCCGAGCATTCTCCTTTTTCGCGCCAGGAATTGGGCCTGCTCATTGCCCGGGCAGGTTGGAAAAAGATGGGCGCGCATTGGAAGGCGGAGCGCTCAGAAAATTCTCAGCGGGTGAGAGTTCTGCTGCCAGTTGTTCCCGACTTTAACGATTCCAGAAAATGCTCCTGTGGAGAATCTGAATGAGTGCTTTGTCGGCAGTCCCATATTTATCCGGTGGCGCCCTGATCGCGAGCCCCAGCAGCCTGCTTCGCGAGCAAGTTGTGAGAGACCTGAATGGGCGTTGCCGTCCGGTACAACAGGCCCTCGGCGGCGCCGAGGCGCTGGTTAAGCTCGAGAAAGGAAACTGGCAGGTGCTGTTTCTTGACCGCCGCCTTCCTGACCTCGATGCCGAGGAGCTGATCGCTATTATTCGACTGCGCTTCCCCGGAACCCAGGTGGTGATGCTCGACTCCGACAGCACGCAGCCGATCGAGGATGAGGGCATCGTAGCCGAAGAGTTTGTCTTCCGCCAGGAGGGCCGAAGAGAAGAAGGCCGAAAAGAAGAGGGCCGACAATCGCCCGCACCCGCACGCCCTGAACTGTTGCAGCCGGAGCCCTTGCCCGGGATGATCGGGAGCAGCGAGGCCATGCAGCGGGTTTCCCGCCTGGTGAGGCTGGTCGCTCCGCGGACGACCACCGTGCTGGTCGCAGGCCCGACGGGAAGCGGCAAGGAACTCGTGGCACGCGCCCTCCATGCTCTGAGCTCGCGTGCCTCAAAACCCCTGGTGGTGGTCAATTGCGCTGCCATCCCCGAGGCCTTGCTGGAGTCGGAGCTGTTTGGCTACATGCGGGGAGCATTCACTGGCGCCGTGCAGTCCCAGATGGGCCGCATTTCTGCCGCCCACGGAGGAACGCTGTTCCTCGATGAGATCAGCGAACTGCCCATGGGCATGCAGGCCAAACTGCTGCGATTTCTGGAGCAGAAGGAGGTTCAGCGCCTGGGCACTACGGCAACCATGCACGTCGATGCGCGCGTGGTGGCTGCCAGCAACGTGGACCTGGCAAGCCGGACAGAACGGCACGAATTTCGCGAGGATCTTTTTTACCGGCTGTCGGCGTTTCCCATCGAACTGCCTTCCCTGGCCGAACGGCGCATCGACATCGTGCCGCTGGCCGAGCACTTTCTGGCCTGCATGGCGACAGCGATGGACATCGTCTGCCCGCGGTTGAGTGCTGACGCGCTCCGAATTCTTGAGGCCCATCCCTGGAGAGGGAACGTGCGCGAACTGCAACATGTGATGGAGCGGGCGTCGATTCTCGTGGAGAGCGGAGACACCATCCTGGCCGAGCATTTGTGCTTTTCCTATTTTCAGAGCAGGCCTTGCGCAGCACCGCTTCCGGCCGAAGCTTGAGAAGAATCTTAGACAACGGCGGCACTCAATGGCATGAGCCGTGCACATCTTGCCCATAGCCATGACTTCCTTGCCCATGCCGCCGTTCCTGTCCGGGCCGGTTGCAGCGCCCCCTCCTGGAATTGGAACCCTCCCGGCCGAACCAGACGAACAGTTCCTGCTGCGTGCCTTCAGCTCGTTCGCCGAGGCTGCGGGATCGCTGGAGCATTCCTACGGCTTGCTGCGGGCCGAAGTGACGCAGTTACGTCGGGAACTGGAAGAAAGTAATTCCGGCCTGGCCCGGAGCCTCGAGGAAAATCGGTGTATGCGCGAGCATCTGGACCGCATCCTGGAGGGCCTGCCGTGCGGGGTTATGGTGGTGGCGGATGAGGGAGAGATTTCGCGAATCAATCCCGAAGGCCGCCGTTTACTCGGCCTCGAGGAACAAACTGGCGCGGCGGCTCCGAGTTCAGTCTCTTCGCTACAGCGGGAACTGCGCCAATTCCTGGAGCGCGCCCGGTCGCAGGCGGGCGAGCAGGAGCAGAAATTTTCCTGTGAAGGAGCCGAACCGCGCTGGCTGGCGGCGCGGCATGCCCGTCTGCCCGCGAGCGCGCCCGGTTCTTCCGTATTTATCCTGCGCGACGTCAGCGAAGGCAAGCGCCTGGAGGAAGCCCAAGACAAACTGCGCCGGGAGCAGGCTCTGGCCGAGATGTCGGCCGTGCTGGCGCACGAGATTCGCAACCCTCTGGGGAGCATGGAACTGTTCGCCGGACTGCTGGCGGATGCCCAGCTGACGAGCGAGTGCCGGCAGTGGGTCGAGCATCTGCAGGCCGGGCTGCGCACGCTGGCGGCGACGGTGAACAACGTTCTGCATTATCACAGCCTGCCGGAACTGGAACGCGTCCCCATCGATCTGGGCCGCTTGCTTGAGGGGGCACGCGCCTTTCTCCTCCCTCTGGCGAGGCGGTCGCGGGTCGAAATCAGCCTGCAAAATCGCCTGGCGGGTGTCTTCTTCCCGGCCGACCGGCACCGCCTGGAGCAGGTGCTGCTGAACCTTGTGCTCAACGCGGTGCGCTCCATGCCCGGTGGGGGATGGATCAAACTGGCCGGGCGCAAGCTGCCTCAGGCGATTTCCATCCTCGTGGCTGACACAGGTCCGGGAATCACGCCGGACAACATGAAAAATATCTTCGAACCAGGATTCAGCACCCGCGCCGGCAGCCCCGGGCTCTGGACTCGCCGTGTGCCGCAAGATCGCGGAACAGCATGGAGGAAAGATCGAAGCCGCCAGTGCTCCCGGCCAGGGCGCAACCTTCACCCTCACCTTTCCCCTGGTTGAGGCCGGAGGCGGCGCTCCAGCTGCTCAGGAATTGGCCGCGGGAATTGCATTGCGATCCGGGCAGAGAGGAACAGAATGAAGAACCGTGTTCTGGTGGTCGACGACGATCAAGGCATGCGCGTCGCGCTCGAAGCCCGTTTTCTGCGCCGTGGCTGGCAGGTTGAAGCCGCCGCGAATGCAGGCGAAGCGCTCGACAAGTTCCGCCGTGGAATGCACGCCCTGATCGTCACCGATATTCGCATGCCCGGAGCCGACGGCTTTGCGGTGATGCGGGAGGCGCGCGCGCTGTCACCGCATACGGCCGTGATCCTGCTGACGGCGTTCGCCAGCGTGCCGGACGCGGTCGCTGCCATGAAGGACGGAGCCTGCGACTATCTGGTCAAGCCGGTGTCGTTTGAGCAGCTGGAGCAGGCCGCGGAGAGAATTCTAGCGCAGGCCAAGGCACAGGCCGAGGCCACCAGCGGTCTGGGTGGGCACGCTCCCGGCTGGTTGCGGGCTCTGGACCGCGCACGCCAGGCGGCGGCGAGCAGCGCGGACATTCTCATCGAAGCCGAGAGCGGAACCGGAAAGGAGCTGGTGGCGCGCCTGATTCATCGCTTGAGCCCGCGCCGCGACCATTCCTTTGTGGCCGTCAACTGCGCCGCCTTCCCGGAATCGTTGCTCGAGAGCGAGTTGTTCGGCCACAGCAAGGGAGCATTCACCGGCGCCGATGCCGCCAAGCCCGGTAAGTTCGAACTGGCCAATGGCGGGACACTCTTGCTCGATGAAGTCGGGGAGATGCCGCTCGCGCTGCAACCCAAGCTGCTGCGCGTCCTACAGGAGCGCGAATTTGACCGCCTCGGGGACACTCGCACAGTGCGCGTCGATCTGCGCGTGATTGCCACGACAAATTGCGCCCTCTCGCAGATGGTGCGCGAAGGCAGGTTCCGCGCCGACCTTTATTACCGCCTCAACGTGATCCCGCTGGCGTTGCCTCCCTTGCGCGAGCGCGCCGGTGATGTCGGCGAACTGGCGCAGTATTTTGGGCGGCTCTACGCTCCTCCGGGCAAGCCGCTGCGGCTTACGCCTGAGTTCCTACAGTGCCTTGACGCGCATACTTGGCCAGGCAACGTGCGCGAGCTGGCCAATTGCATGCGCCGCGTGGTGGCTTTGGCCACAGGAAACGAGATTGATCGCGCGGCGCTGGAAGGCGCCGAGTGGAACCCGGCGGCGGCCTCGCCGCAGGATTCCGCGAAGGATTGCCTGCGCCCCGGAGTCTCGCTCGGCGAAATGGAGCGCAAGCTCTTCGAGGTAACCCTCGAGGCCACCGGCGGCAACCGCTCGCGGGCGGCGGAGCTTCTAGGAGTGAGCCTGCGCACCGTGCGCAACAAGATTCGCAGCTACGGGCTGCCGAGTTGGAGCAGTTATGTCCACGATTAACCATGGCACGATTAGCCATGGCATGATTGACAGCGTCATGACCGAAGCCCTTGGCCGTTTTCTCGACGTGGATGTGGCGCGCTACAAGCTGGTCACTACAAACCTGGCCAATATCGATACGCCCGGATATCGCACCCGTGATCTCGATTTCAAGGCGGAGCTGGCGCGAGCCAGCGCCGAAGCGTCTGCGCCCGCCCAGCTTGCGTCCACCGCACTGGAGCCCGTCGGGCGCCCGGTGCGCGGGCTGATGGAGAGGCCCGATGGCAACAACGTGAGCGTCGAGCGCGAGAGCCTGCTTCTGGCCGAGACGCAGATGAAATTCAACCTGGGAGTGCAGCTGTTGAAAGATCAGTTCCACACCATCTCCCTCGCCATCAATTCCGGAGGCACATCGTCATGAACCTTTTTGGCATGCTGGAAGTAAGCGGTTCGGCGCTGGGGGCGGAGCGGCTGCGGGCGGAGGTGGTATCGGCCAACATGGCGAACGCCGAGACTACGCGCACCCCGCAAGGCAGCGCCTATCGCCGGCAACTGGTCGTATTTCGCGGCCAGCCCATGCCGCGTTTCCCCCTGCTGCTGGCAGGCCTGCGTACGACCCGGCCGCCGGGAGTGCGGGTTGACCGGGTCGTGGCCGACGCTTCGCCGATGCCACGGCGCTATGAGCCGGGACATCCCGACGCAGACGGCGCCGGATATGTGACCTATCCCAACGTGAATCCGGTCATGGAAATGACCGATCTCTTAAGCGCGGTTCGCGCCTACCAGCTAAACGCAACCGCGATCCAGTCGGCCAAGAGCATGATCCAGCAGTCGCTGCAGATTTTGAGTTGACGGGCGCGGAGAACACGGCCATGACGGGAGGACACGAGACCATGAGCGGAGCTATCTCTTCTTTACGAATTCTTCCGGCGGAGATCGACACGGCAGCACTCCGTCCCTCGGGCCAGCCCGGCTCTGGATTCGCGGACGTGCTCGACAGCGCCATGAACGACATGGCCGAGTTGCAGGGGCAGGCCGAGGAAAAGGTTGCGGGCGTGCTTGGAGGCAACGGAGTCGATGTGCATAGCGCCATGATTGCCGTCGAAAAAGCCGATCTCAGCTTTCAACTCATGATGCAGGTCCGGAACAAGATCGTCTCCGCCTATCAGGAGATTTCGCGCATGCAGTTCTGAAGCGCTAGCAGAGAGAGACAGACGTGGCGGCAGAGCGTCCCCAATCCGTGAACGACGTTCTCCATCGCCTGGCGGAGTTCTTCAAGGGACTCACTCCGGGCCAGCACCTTCTGCTGGCCGGCGGCGTCATTCTGGTCGGAGGCACGCTTTGGGCATTTGTAGTGCTGCTCGGACAGCCGAAGTACGTCACCCTCTATTCCGGGTTGCGGTCCGAGGAAACCCAGTCCCTGGCTGGCCGTCTCGCCGCGAAAAACATCAAGTACCAGATCTCTCCCGATGGCGGCAGCCTGCTGGTGCCCGAAGAGCAGTTGGATTCGAGCCGCCTGGAAACTGCGGCATCCGGGTTGCCACGCAGCGCCCGGCTTGGCTTTGAACTGTTCGACACGCCCAACTGGGCAGGCTCGGATTTCACCGAAAAGGTGAACTACCAGCGCGCGCTTGAAGGAGAACTGGAGCGCACGCTGGCGACTCTGAGCGAAGTTCAGGCCGTGCGGGTGCACCTCGTGCTGCCGCAGGATTCGCTTTTCACCGAGCAGCAGCACGAAGCCAAAGCCGCGGTCATTCTCAAAACGCGCAGCGGCCGGCTCTCCGAGCAGGCCGAGCAGGCGATTCCCCAGCTGGTGGCGAGCGCAGTCGACCGCCTGCGTCCGGAAAACGTTACCGTGGTGGATGCGGACAGCAATACTCCGCTGCTGCACAACCGCGACGGCACGGGCGGAGCTGCGGGCTACGGACTCGATGAGGAGCTGTCCAAGACCCTCGTACGCACGCTCGAACCCGTGGTTGGACTGGATCACGTTCGCGCCAGTGTTCACGTGGAATATGAACTGGGCACCAGTGAAGACACCCAGGAAACCTACGATCCGAAGAGCGCCGCCACGCTCACCCAGCAACATTCTGAAGAGAGCTCCACCGGGGGCGCCGCGGGCGGGGTCCCCGGCACCGCGAGCAATGTGCCCTCCGGAACCGCAGCCAACGCGCCGTCCCCAACCGTCAACAATGCAACCCCGAGCGCCGCGGGCAACGCCACCTCCTCCGCCACCGCCACAACCCTTCCCGCGGCTCCGGCAGCGGAACAAGCCAGTTCCCGCTCCGACTCGACGACCTATGCCGTGAGCAAGACTCTGCGGCACAGCGTCGAGCCTGCGGGCCGCGTGCGCCGCATCGCGGCCGCGGTGCTGGTGGACGATGCGGTAGAGGTCAGCGAGCAGGCCGGCAAACGCACTACGAACCGGCGCAAGCGGACGGCAGACGAATTGAAACAGATCGAGCAGCTGGCACGGGCCGCCATCGGCGTGGATACCCAGCGCGGCGACGTGCTGGCGGTCGAAAACCTCTCGTTTCAGGAGATTCCCACGGAAACTCCCGCGCCTCCCGGCAAGGTTGAGCGCTGGCGCAAGCTTCTCGAACCCTGGATGTGGGCCATGCGCTACATTGGCCTGGCGGCATTGTTCCTGGTGGTCTACTGGCTGGTTTTGCGCCCGGTAACCAAGCAGGCGCTGGCCGCCTTCCGCGCCTTGCCCGGCAAGATCGCCGCCGGGGTGCCACAGGTAGCCGGCGGAGCGCCAGCTCCGGCGTTCGGCGCCTCCCAGGTTGTGGGCGATGACAGTAAGCGCGCCAGCCAGTTGAAGCAGCAGATCAGCGATAAGGTGAAGGCGGAACCGGCCTCCGCCAGCCGCCTGATCCAGGGCTGGATGCGGGAGCAACCCAAATGAATCCCAGGACCGCGCCTCCCGGTGTGCGCAAAGCAGCGATCGTCCTGGTGATGCTTGGCGAGGAAGCCGCCAGCCTGATCTACCGTCAGTTGCCGCCGGAGGAAGTTGAGCAGGTAACCAAGGAAATTGCCGGTCTCGGCTACGTCGATTCCGAGACTGCGCTGGGTGTGCTCGAGGAATTCGACCGGATGGTGCTGACCGGGCATTACCTGGCGCAGGGAGGAACGGAGTATGCCAACAAGCTTCTGATCAAAGCCTTTGGCAAGGAGGGAGCCCAGGAGCTGCTGCGGCAGGTTTCGCAAGCGGCGGAGCAGAGCGCGACACGCCTGGATTCGCTGCAGAAGGCCGATCCCCTGCAGCTGGCGAAGTTCATCGAAGGCGAGCATCCGCAAACTGTCGCGCTGGTGCTGGCCCACGTCGACGCCAAGCAGGCCTCGGCGCTGCTGATGCGCCTCCCCGAGAGCCTTCGGGCCGAAGCCATCAAGCGCCTGGCGCAGTTGCGCCAGTTCTCCCCGGAGATGGCTCAACGGGTTTCGCTGGTGCTGAACCGGCGGTTGGAGGCGCTCGGCGAACAGAGCCGCCGCGCCTATGCCGGACTGCGCGGGGTGGCAGACCTGATGAACCGATTGGATCTGGCGGCTGGGAAAACCATCCTCGAGGCCATCGAGAAAGAAGATCCCAAGCTGGCGCTTGCCATCCGCAACCTGATGTTCACCTTCGAAGATCTGGTGAGCCTGCCCGAAACCGGCATCCGGGAGCTGCTGGGGCAGATGGACAAGAAGATGCTGGCTACGGCGTTGCGCGGCGCCTCCGAGGAACTGAAAAACTTTATCTTCAAGTGCATGTCTTCCCGGGCCGTGGAAATGCTGAAAGAGGATATGGAGGTTCTGGGGCCGGTGAAGTCGCGGGAAATCAACCGGGCACAACTCGAGGCAGTGGCCGTGGCGCGCAAGCTGGAGGCGGAAGGCAAGCTGTCGCTGACGCCGGAGGCAGATGATGAGTACGTCGCCTAGCCCATCCCAAAAGCCGGCAACGGCGCCGTCTGTCCCAGTCGAAAAGCTCGCGGAGGTCTCCCCGTTTCCCTATCGCGAGATCGCTCGCGGCGCGCGGCGATTCGCGGCGGCAGATCTTGGCGAAGCGGGAATTCCGGGTCTTGAGACGGACGCCGGGGACGAGGCGGGCCCGCGAGTCCCGTCAGCCCGGGAACTGGGTCGGCAGGAGGGTGTGGCCGAAGCCCGGAAAAGCTTCGACGAGCAACTGGCGCGGGAACGGGCAGTGGTGGCCAAGGCGCTCGCCCAATTCGCCAGGGATCGGGCCGCCTACTATCAGAAAGTCGAAGCCGAAGTCGTACAGCTTGCCTTGAGTATTGCCCGCAAGATTCTTCATCGCGAGGCGCAGCTTGATCCTTTGCTGCTGGCAGGCATCGTGCGGGTCGCTCTTGAAAAGATCGAGGGTGCCACCGAGGTTGTGCTTCTCCTGCACCCGCAAAACGCCTCGGACTGGCGGCGCTATCTGGCTCTGCACATGGAGCCTGGCCAGTTGCCGGAGATCATCGAGGACCCGGCAATGGAGGCGAACTGCTGCGTGCTGCGAACCTCGATGGGGACGGCGAAGATTGGCCTGGAAGTGCAGTTGAAGGAGATTGAGCAAGGCCTGATGGATCTGCTGGCGGCGCGACCAGGAGAGACCGCGTGAGCGCGAGCGCATCTCTTGCGCCTTACCTGGCGCGCCTCGAAAGCTGCTCCGCGCTGCGCTGGCAGGGCCACGTGACCGAGGTGTCGGGTCCTTTAGTTGAGTCGGAAGGGCCTTTCTGCTCGGTGGGGGAAATCTGCCAGATCATCGATTCCCGTGGCCGGACGATGCCGGGAGAAATCGTGGGGTTCCGGGGCACGACCGTCCTGTCGATGCCACTGGATCTGCCGCGCGGGGTGCGATACGGCGATCGCATTGTCACTTGGGGGGAACGGGCCAAGCTCCGGGTTAGTGCTGAGATGCTGGGGCGGGTGCTCGATGGCAGCGGACAGCCCCTCGACGCGCACGGTGCGTACCGCGGGCGGGAGTATCGCGAACTGGACAGCGCCGCGCCGCTTCCCCTGGAGCGGGTTCCGATTCGCGATGCCATCGGATGCGGCATTCGCGCGGTCGATGCTTTCCTGGCCTGCGGCCGCGGCCAGCGCGTCGGAATTTTTGGCGGCTCGGGCGTCGGCAAGAGCACGCTGATCGGCATGATGGCACGCAATACTAACGCGGATCTCACCGTGCTTGGCCTGGTGGGAGAACGCGGGCGCGAGGTGCGCGATTTCCTCGAGAATGCGCTCGGGGAAGAAGGCCGCAGGCGGGCGGTGGTGGTGGTGTCCACGTCGGACCAGTCTCCTTTGCTGCGCATTCGCGCTGCCCTGGCAGCCACGACCGTGGCCGAGTATTTCTGCGGGCAGGGGAAAAATGTTCTGCTGGTGGTCGACTCGCTCACGCGTCTGGCGATGGCGCAACGCGAAATTGGCCTGGCCGCCGGCGAACCGCCTACGGCCAAAGGTTACACCCCATCGTGTTTTTCATTGCTGGCACGATTGATTGAGCGCGCGGGCAGATTCGGTCAGGGCAGCATCACCGCCTTTTACACCGTGCTCATGGAAGGCGACGATACGCAGGATCCGCTGGTCGATGGGGCGCGGGCATTGCTTGACGGCCACATCATGCTGGATCGCAAGCTGGCAGTGCGCAGCCACTATCCTCCGATCGCGGTGCTCGACAGCGTGAGCCGTTTGATGCCCGCAGTCTCTTCCCCCGAGCATCTGGAGAAAGCGTACGCCTTACGACGCCTGCTTGCCGCTTACACGGCGTCGGAGGACTTGATTCGCATTGGGGCCTATCAAAAAGGCGGCGATCCAACACTGGATAAGGCGGTGAGCGTCATTCCGGAATTGTTTCGCTTCCTGGTACAGAGGGCCGGCGATTCCGCGCCGCTGCCGGAAACCATAGCCAGCTTGCTGGCCCTGCCGAGCTGAGAACATGCCTTTCCGTTTTCCCTTGCAAGCGGTATTGCACTTTCGCCAGAGCGTGGAACACCAGCAAGAACTGCTTCTAATCGCAATCAACCAGCATGTGGCGCGTGTGCGGCAGGTAATAGAACAGGTGGATCAGCAGATCGAGAGCGCACGCCTGCAGCAGAGCCGTGACCTGGGAACCGGGATCACCTCCGCCGAATTGTGTTTTGAGATCCTGTGCGAGACTGCGATCTACCAGCGGAGTTGCGCGCTGCAAAGCGATCTTGCGCGGCTCGAGAAGCTGCGCGACCAACAGCAGAAGGTCTATCAGCTGGCTCGGCAGCGCCGAGAAGTCCTCGAAAGTCTGCGCGACGGTCAACTTCGCCAGTACGAGCGCGAAGCGAGCCGGCAGGAGCAGCAAGGTCTCGACGACCTTTTTCTTCTTCGACGAGCGCACCTGCGACGTGGTTAGAACTTGCCCGTCCGCTGGGCAGGCCCTGCCCAGTTCCGACACTCCGAGCCTTCGCCTCTTCTTTCGGCAGAATTCCAGAGTTACTTGATTCCATTGTCTTTGTTCGGTGGTTGCGTCCCGTGAACTTTCCTGGCGAGCAACCTGCATGGCTAGATCGTGAGTGCGAGTCAAACTGCACTCCTAACCGTGACCACTGCGAGCGCAACCAACTTTTCGAACCTGGCATCCAGCTTGGCGCCAAACTGCGGCAACGCTGGCACGGCAACGCCGCCAGCCGGCGCGACCTTCGCGTCCGTGTGCGTGTCGTTGCTTTCGCATCCGGCCACGAGCGCTCAGCCTTGCGGACAAGCGGCCACGCGGGCAGCGGCGCCAAGTTCGACCCCGACGCCGAAGAATCTCAAAGCAGATTTTCCGGCAGAGAGCTCCAAAGCGAAGAAGGTTTCCGAGGACAGCTCGGCCACTATCGCCAATGCTTCGCTGTACGGGCTCGTGCTGCCCATGCCTCCGCCGGCGGAGCCCCCACTGGCTGTTGCTCTGTCCCAGCCCAACGCAGGCACGAGCAATGCGGCGTCAAAGCTGGCCGACGTTGGCACGGGTGCGCCGAGTCAATCGCTGCAGCCAGCGGTTGCTAACCCATCGATGATTTCGCTGATAACAGAGCTTCAAGCTGGTTTTCCCGCGGTGCTGGGGCAAACAAATTCGCCAGGGCTTCCGGGAAACAATACGACCGCCGGGAGCGAGCCGCATGTCATTGCCATTGCGCTTCCCCAGCAAGACCCCGCACCACTCAATGCATTGACTTCGGCGGCGCCGGCGGCGCCCCCGACGCCTGACACGGTGACTGCGAGATCTTCCGCAGACTCTGTCGCCACCGAGCCGGATGCATTTCCGGTTGGGAACAATGTGGCTTCCTCGATCGTGGCAGAGCCATTTACACATTCCTTAGATTCCGTCCATTCGAACTCAGTTCCCACGAAGGAAGCGGTGCCCGCGACGGTCACAAAACCATCGGGTGAGCCGGCCCCGGCGACGCAGGGATTCTCAGTTGCCGCAGCCTTTTCAGCTTCTCAAGGAATGCCCGCCCAGAGTAGTTCTGCGGTCCAGGGATTGCCCGGTTTCTCCTCTCAGTTCACCGCTCCAAGTCCAAGCGTGAACAGTAGTCCATCGTTTACGCTCGCTGGAGGTTACACTACGTCGGCCGTCAGAGCGCCAGGGACCGGAACAGACGCTGCGACGGCAATTCCAACTCTAATCATCACCGATGCTGGTGGCCTCAATGTCTCAGGCCTCAATGCCGCGACCGCAATTTCACCTTTCGCGGTTACCAATGCCGAAAGCGTCAGTGGGTCTGACGCCAATGCGGTTGGCGTGGCTTCGGCAGCGGATGGTCCAGCGCCCGCGTCTCCCGACGCCAGCGCGAATCCAGGACCTTCAACGGTTGTTTCGGAAACAAGTTCCACCGCAAGTGCAATCCAAACCAATGCCGCGCAGGCAAGCGTTGCCGCCGCCTACGTCTCGCTGATCGCAGGTCCGCAGGGTGGCTCTGCCCTAGCGACCACTCTGCTGCAGTCCATTGCGAGTCTTACCACGAATATCGGCGCGCCGAACAACAGCAAGTCAGCGATCTCTGCATCGTCAAGCAGGTCCGCGCAAGTCTCCATAGCAATCACGGACACAACCACACACCGCGGAGCGCCGCCTGCCGAACTCGCGGCCCAGGCGTCTTCGTCTGTCAATCTTTTTTCTGTTAAGCCTTCCACCGTCAATCCGTGCTCCGTCAGTCCTTCCTCTGCCAATCCTTCGTCTGTCGGTGCTTTCTCTTCCAATCCTTCCTCTTCTAATCCGTCAGCTGTGTTCTCGGCGGCGGGTTTCGCATCCGCGCCAGGAAGCAGCCATCCCGTTCCTGCAACGACCTTGGAGGCGAGCGCGAATGCAACTACTCGCTTAGGCGAGCCAGGGTCGGGTTCATCAAAAGCTGTGGGACAGGTGGCGTCCTCGGAAAAAGACGTTCAGACCGGTAGAACCGCAAGCGGAACCGCGGACCAAGCTTCGCAAGTTGCGCCGGGCACAGCGATCCCACAGGCTTTGGCACCGCAGCCTGCCGAACCGTTGACCGTAGGCGCAGCATGCGTCAACACCGGCTTGGGATCGTCAGCCGGCCAGGCCCAGCCGCCTTCATCCCTGCCCAAACCGGCTGCCGGGAATGGGCTCGCCTCCGCTGATTCACCAGACCTGATGCGGGCTGCCGGGGAACCGCCCACCGCGGCTGCCGTAGGCCCGGTGCAGATGGCACACATCACCAACCAGGCTGCACAGTCGGAGATGCGCATCGGGCTGACTACATCGGCGTTTGGAAATGTAGAAGTCCGTACCGTAGTTCATGCCAGCGATGTGGGTTTGGCGATCGGCAGCGAAAAGGGCGATCTGCGTTCCTTGCTTGCGAACGACATGCCGGGAATCGCGAATACTTTGCAGCAGCAGAATCTGCGGCTGAGCAGCGTCAATTTTCAGCAGGGATTCTCATTCTCCGGCAACTTGTCTGGAGGAGGAGAATCACAGCAGCGTTCGTTTGCTCCGCTGTCCGCATCGGCGGCAAACCCAGGGCTTGAAGCACATGGAGACGATGCTTTCGAAACCAGGTTGCACGGAGATGTAAACCATAGCGGGGGAAGTCTCAGCATTCTTGCTTAACGACAAACAGGAGAACTAATGCCATGAGCACAACACCGATTGTTCCTACTCCACCGCCCACTAGCACCACACCCACGGCAGGGAACGGTCTGCCGACAGGGCAGAGTTTAAACAACATGTTCCTGCAACTGCTGGTGGCGCAACTGAAAAACCAGGACCCGACCAGCCCTCTCGATCCTTCGCAGTTCGTGGGGCAGTTGGCGCAGTTCAGCGAACTCAGCGAAGTTACGTCTATCTATCAATTGCTGCAGCAGGCCGTGCCAGCGACGGCAACCACAGGATCCGGCACAGGATCTGCACCTGGCAGCAACCCGGCGACTGCTGCGCCGGCCCAGCCTGTTGCTTCGGTGACGCCCAGCCTCGACCTGGCTAAGGCGGCGGCGGCACGCTTAGCTGCGCCGAATGTCGACCCCGCGGCTCTGTCCATCCTCAAAGGCAACATTCAAGGAGCGTTCTAAATGCCAAATTTTTCTATTCCGCTGTCCGGGTTGACGGCTGAGTCTACAGCGCTGTCGGCCATCGCGAACAACCTTTCCAACCAAAACACCACCGGCTACAAAGACACCAGCGTGCTTTTCAGCGACCTGTTTTATCAGACCCTGGGAACAACCGGATCAGGGGATCCCATCCAGGTGGGAGCCGGTACTCAGGTTGGCTCGATGCCTTCCCTCTTCACGCAGGGCAGCGTCAGTTCGACCGGAGTGGACACGGACGTCGCGATTCAAGGCTCAGGGTTCTTTGTCGTGCAGAACAGCGATGGCACCCTCAACTACACGCGCGCCGGTGACTTTTCCGAGCTCAACAACTACCTCGTGACTTCCAGCGGACAGCAGGTCCTGGGATATCCTGCGACCAATGGAGTGGTCAACACGGGTGGTGCGATCGCGCCCCTGCAACTAGGCGCGGGCATCATCAGTCCGCCGTCAAAAACCGGGAACGTCGAGCTCACGGCCAATCTCGACGCCACGGCTACACCGGGAACACAGTGGTCGACGCCGATCATTATTTACGACTCACTCGGCGCCCCCCACACCTTGACTTGCAGCTTCACCAACACCGGCGCCAACACTTGGAGTTATTCGCTATCGATCCCGGGCACCGATCTTAATCCGGTCGGTGGGGTTACCCCATCGGGAGTCCTGAGGACCGGCTTCCTAATCTTTAATGGAAATGGCACGCTGCAGTCTACGGATGCCACGGCTACGGCTTCGGCTAACTTGAACGCTGGGGCCGGGGCCGGAAACGGAACGCTGACCGAAGTGACGCCGGGAGCGTCCAGCATCGGCGAAACCATCGCCGTGGCCGAGACCAGCCCGACTACCTTTAGTGTCACCGATGGGTCAGGGAATGTCCTGGGCACAGCGACCGTAGGAACTCCATTCTTGTCCGGCAAGGTCGGTTTTACGATCACAGCCGGAAGTGTTCCGTTCGAAGCCGGCGATAATTTCACCGTGACCACCACGCCCGGCACACTCGGCAATGTGACAGGGATCCCAATCAATGGACTCTCTGATGGGGCGACCAACATGACGTTCAACTGGAACGTGCTGAACGGGAAGACTCCCATCATCACCCAGGTGGCCGCGCCCAGCAGCGCGACCTCTGCGCAAGCGGACGGCAACAAGAGCGGGTCGCTGGTGAACTTCTCCATCGGGTCCGACGGCACCATCACCGGCTCGTTCAGCAACGGCCAGACGCAGGCTTTGGGGCAGGTGGCCCTGGCTGCTTTCGCGAACAACAATGGGCTGAGTCTGGATGGAAACACCGATTTCAGCCCGACCCTGGCCTCCGGTCAGCCGGTTGTCGGAACTCCGGGCGCGGGCGGACGAGGAAGCCTTTCTGGAGGGGCGCTGGAGTTGTCAAACGTGGATATCGCGACCGAGTTCGCCAACCTAATCGTGGCGCAACGCGGTTTCGAAGCCGATGCCAAGGCGGTGACCACCTTCGACCAGATCACGCAGGACACGATTGCCCTGAAACAGTAAGCGAACCTGAGGGAGTTTTGCTGCGTCTCCGGCGCGAATCGCCGGAGACGCACGAGTTTCCTGAGGCGCCTCTCATGAGAGCTTGCCAATAACGATCCCGGCTCATGTTCAACTCTATCGGTCTGCAAAATCGGCGGGCCAAGCAGTGTGTTGATTCTGCGGGCGATGAATGGCGCTGGTTGCTGCTCACTTCCCCCTCCCCTAAGTGCTCACCCACGGTATCGGAATTGCTTTTTCCAAGGCATGCCAGAAGAAAGACCGAAGCAAGGGAAAGAGGCCCTTAAGGAAACACCCGCGCCACGGCGCCGCAGTGTGGTCTTCATTCTCTTTTTCCTTGCGCTCTTGGGGATAGCAGGTTGGTTCTGGAGCACGCGGGGGAGTGAAGCAGGGGTTCCGCCTCACGAGGGGTCGCGTGTGGTGTCCACCCTGCACCTTGAAACCTTCGTCCTCAACCTCGCGGACCCGGACCAAAAGTCTTACCTGCGGGTGGGCATCGACCTGGGACTGAACCGGGAAATGAAGCATGGAGAAGAAGCTCCGGTGGCGCGGGTGCGCGACACTATCATCGGCGTGCTGGCGCTGGCTCGGGTCGAGGAGCTGCTCACGGCAAAGGGTAAAGCAAAGCTCAAAGAAGATTTGCAGCATGCTCTCGAGGAGCGCGCGCCTGAGTTGGGAGTCGAAGAAGTCTATTTTACCGAGTTCCTGATTCAACGCTGAGCGAAGGGCGGGTCATGTCGGTTGCAGCCTCAGCAGCGCAGGTTTTGCCGAAGGCAGGCGCGCCCGGGGAAAAACCTGGAGGCTTGCCTTCGCCAAGACTGGACAATCTCGAGACAGCTGAGTTGGAGGAATCGCGGTGGGCTTCAGTCCTTCGTCTGCCGTGCCAGCTCACGGTGGATCTTTCGCTGCCCGGCTTCAAAGTTGCGGATCTGCTGAAACTGCAATCCGGTTCTGTGGTTAGCACGAACTGGCGCGTGGGGCACGATGTGCCGCTACGCATCAACGGCACCCTGGTCGGCTGGAGCGAGTTCGAGGTCGTGGGCAACCGTCTGGCAGTCCGGCTAACCGAGCTGGCCTGAGCGGGCGCGCTGCCGGCGCGAGATCCAGCGGGAGAAGTGAGGGAACCAATGGAAGAAGCCGCGGCCGTCAATCCAAAACTGTTCTGGTGGCTTTCTGTGTGGGAACGGCTGGGCCGTCTGGGACGGCGAGCCCCGCGGCGCCTGCGTCTCTGTGAAAGCTTGCCGCTCGGCGAGCGCAGATTCGTGGCAGTCATTGAGTTTGAGCGGTCACGTTTTCTGGTGGGCGGAACCTCCGCGTCGCTGGTTCTGCTGGCCAAGCTGGACAGTGCCGGAAGCGTGGGCCATTCCGGCGGAGATACCGAGGCAAGTGAGGGAGGACTGGATTGAACTGTCGCACAGCTGGGCGATGGCTGGTCATGGCCGGTGGCGTGGTCTTCGCGCAAGGAGCCACTGCTGCTGAACTAGCAAGGCCGCGGCACTCTTCGGGGCTGAACTGGAGCGGACCTGCGGGAGCCAGCGGTTCTGTGCCCTGGAACATCGTCGTCCTGCTGACGTTGCTGACGCTGCTGCCCGCGCTTCTGGTTGCGCTGACTCCTTTCGCGCGCCTGCTGATTGTTTTTCACTTCCTGCGCCAGGCCCTGGGCACGCAGACTGCGCCCAGCAATCAGACGCTGATCGGACTCTCCCTGGTGTTGACGTATTTCCTGATGCAGCCGGTCGGCAACTCGATCTACCAGTCGGCGGTCGTGCCCTTCGAGCAGGGACAGGTGGATGCCATGGGCGCGGTAGAACTCGGCGCGCCACCCTTGCGGCACTTCATGCTCAAGTACGCGCGGGAAAAAGATCTCGCGCTGTTTCTTGAACTGGCCCAGACGCCGCCTCCGCCGCGTGCGGAAGATTTGTCCATGCGGGTGGTGATACCCGCCTACATTCTCTCGGAGCTGAAAACCGGCTTCCAGATTGGCGCGGCGCTGTTTCTGCCGTTTCTGGTGATCGATCTGGTGGTGGCCGCAATTACCACTTCCATCGGCATGTTGCAACTGCCTCCGGTGGTGATCTCGGCTCCGCTGAAGATCCTGCTGTTCGTGATGGTGGACGGCTGGAACCTGCTGGTGGGATCGCTGATGAAAAGTTTTGCCTGAGGAGGACTGGAATGGGCGCAGAGCACATCGTCGTAGTTATGCGGCAGACACTCGAGACCGCGCTCTGGATGGGCGCGCCGCTGCTGATCGTCGCCACCCTGATCGGCCTCCTGATCAATGTGGTGCAGGTGCTGACTTCCTTGCAGGATGCCACGGTGTCCACCGTGCCGCGGCTGTTTGCGGTGGCGGCTGCCGCCCTGTTGCTGATGCCGTGGATGGCCCGCCGCCTCGGTCTGTTCACCGTGCAGTTGTTGTCTGATTTCAGGCCGTTTCTCCGGTAAACGAAGGCAGATTTCAGGAGCGCGGAACTTTATGGAAGGACTGAACCTCGAACAGTTGCTCGCGGCCGCCGTCTTCACCGGGGCACGGGTCTCGGGCTTGATGGTGTTCTGTCCTTTTCTCGGAAGCGATGCCATCCCGATGCCGCTGAAAGCTGCGCTGACGCTGCTGGTGACCGCACTGCTCCATCCACTGCATGGGGCAATGCAGCTGGCGCTGAGTCCGTGGCAGTGGGCGCAGGTGGCGTGCAGCGAGGTCTTCATTGGTTTGCTGCTCGGCCTGGCTGCAAATTTTCTTATGGAAGCGCCATTGATGGCCGGACAGATTCTGGGAGTCCAGATGGGTTACTCGCTGGCCAGCGTCTTTAACCCGGACACCCAGGCGGACACTCCGGTTTTGTCGCAGTTCCACAATTTGGGGGCGTTGCTGATTTTTCTGCAATGCGATGCGCACCACTGGCTGCTGCGGGCGATCGCGCGCAGCTTCACTTACCTGCCGGCAGGAGAAGCGTCGGCGAGGCTCACCGCCACCAGCGGCCTGCTGCACGCCGCCGGCGGAATTTTTCTGGCGGGGGTGCAGATTGCCGCGCCGGCGCTGGTGGTCACTCTGGTCGCCGATGTGGGCCTGGGCTTTCTGGGCAAAGCCTCCCCGCAACTGCCGGTGCTGTTCATCGGGCTGGCGCTGAAGAACCTGCTGGGGCTGGCGATGCTGATCGGAGTGGTGAGGTACTGGCCACATAGCTTTTCCGAGCGCTTCGCCGAAGCCATTACGGTGGGAGAGCAGCTGTTGCACCTGTCGCGCTGAACCGCACGCTGGAGCAAAAAGGCGTGTCCAGGCCAGGTATCTGGAGATTTTTGAAAGCGAGCGATGGCGGATCAGAGCAAGACCGAAAAAGCCACTCCGCGGCGGCGGCTCAAGGCGCGCGAACAAGGACAGGTGGCGCGCAGCCGCGATCTGACGGCGGGTCTGGCGACGATGGCCGCGGTGATGCTGCTGGCCTGGCAGTTGCCCGCCTTTGCTCGCGACTGGCAGGGAATGTTCCGCCACGAGGTGGAAACTGCCGCCACTCATCCCGAACTCGCGCTGCCATCGTGGCGCAAGGATCTTGTCATCTTCAGCGGCCTTGCCCTCGCTACTGGTCTGAGCTGGTTCCTGGCCACACTTGGCGGGCTGGCGCAGGGCGGGCTGGTGTTCGCTCCGAGCGCACTCACTCCCAAGCTGGAGCGGCTCAATCCCACCTCGCGGGTCCAACAACTGTTTTCGCTGAGCGCGCTCAGCCGCATGCTCAAGTCGCTGCTACCCACCGCGGTGATGGTCTATCTCGCGGCCGAGGTGCTTCTGCGCGACTGGCGCCGGCTGCCCGCACTGCTGCACGCCAATGGCAGGGGTGTAGTCGCGGTCGCCAGCGCCCACATGTTTGAGGTTGCCTGGAAGGCGTCGCTGGTCATGCTGGTCTGGTCCGGCGCCGACTATCTGCTGGAGCGCTGGCGCCATGAAAACGAGCTGAAGATGAGCCGCCAGGACCTGCGCGATGAATTCAAGGAGACCGAAGGCAATCCTGCGGTCAAGATGCGCATCCGCCGCCTGCAGCGCCAGGCGCGCCGCCGCCGCAAGCTCAAGGACGTCGAGCGCGCGGCGGTCGTCATCACCAACCCTACCCAGTTCGCCATCGCTCTCGAATACCGCATCGAGATGGAGGCTCCCGTGGTCGTCGCCAAGGGCCGCAATCTGGTGGCGGCGCAGATCAACGAAGTTGCCCGCTGGCATGGCATTCCGCTGGTCGAGAATCCTCCACTGGCGCACGCGCTTTATCGCGCGGTGGAAGTGGGACAGGCCATTCCGCCAAAACTCTACGCCGTGGTGGCAGAAATTCTGGCGGCCATCTGGCGGGCGCAGGCGCGGGCTTCGGAGATGTCCCAGGGCGCCGCGGCGGGGAGGAGTTAGGCAATGGCGTCGAGCCCTCCGAACAAAGCCGCAGCCGCGACCATGGCTCAGGCCCGGCCGGGCGCCGCGGAATGGATCATGCCCATCGCCGCCGTCGGCCTGATCTTCGTGATGCTGGTGCCCTTGCCCAGCTTGCTGCTCGACATGCTGCTGGCGACGAGCATTACGGCCGCCGTGCTGGTGCTTGCTGTCCGCCATCCAGATTCTGCGCCCGTCGCAGTTTTCGGTTTTTCCCAGCTTGCTGCTGCTGCTCACCCTGTTCCGGCTCTCGCTGAATCTGGCCTCCAGCCGCCGCATTCTGCTGCACGGCAACGAAGGCGTCGCAGCCGCCGGGCAACGTGATCGAAGCCTTCGGCGCAGTTCGTGGTGGGCGGCAACTACGTCGTCGGCTTCGTGATTTTCATCGCGTTGATCGCCATCCAGTACATCGTGGTCGGCGCACGGCGCGGTGCGCACCGCGGAAGTCACGGCGCGCTTCACCCTCGACGCCATGCCGGGCAAGCAGATGGCGATCGATGCCGACCTGAACGCCGGACTGATCAACGAAGCGCAGGCCCGCGCCCGGCGCGAGCAGATCGCGCACGATGCCGAATTCTACGGCGCCATGGACGGCGCGGCCCGCTTCAACCAGCGCGACGCCATCGCCACCATCCTGATCACGGCCATCAATATCATTGCCGGATTCCTGATCGGCGTCTTTCAGCTCGATATTCCCTTTCGCGAAGCGCTGAAGACCTACACCGTGCTGACCGTTGGCGACGGCCTGGTCACCATGATCCCGTCGCTGCTGGTCTCGATGGCGGGGGGCATGGTGGTCACCCGCGCCTCCTCCGACTGCCACGCTCTCGGTCGACGTCGGCCGGCAGCTGCTCTCCGCGCCGTCCGCTGCTGATTGCTGCCGGCGTGATGCTGGCCCTGGCGGCGATTCCCGGCCTGCCGAAATTTTCCTTCTTCCTGCTGGCCGCCGGCACCGGCGTTTCTGGCCTGGCGCGCGCCCAAGATCGGCGCCGAAGCCGGCAGCCGACGCCCTCGGCCGCAGCCGAAGCCGGCAAGGAGAAAAGCCGGCCAAGGAGTCGGTCGAGGATCTGCTCAAGCTCGACGAACTCTCGCTCGAAGTCGGCTACGGCCTGGTCCCGCTGGTCGACCAGAATCAGGGCGGCCAGCTGCTGGCCCGGGTGAAGAGCGCTGCGCCAGAACCTGGCGCAGCAGCTGGGATTCATCGTTCCGCCGGTGCACATCACCGACAACGTGCGGCTCAAGCCGCGCGAGTACGTCATCGCCCTGCGCGGCGTCGAAGTGGCGCGCTGGGAGATGTTTCAGGACCACACTGATGGCCATCAGCTCGGAGGGCTCTCCCCGGCCGCTTGCCGGGCACTCCCGCCAAAGAGCCTGCCTTCGGCGTGGCCGCCTATGGATTCCCGCCGCGCTGCAGAATCAGGCGCTGGCTTCCGGATACGCCGTCGTCGATCAGACCTCGGTGCTGGCCACGCATCTGGCCGAGGTGGTCAAGCAGCATGCCCACGAACTGCTCAGCCGGCAGGAAGTCAAGCGGCTGCTCGACCGGCTGGCCGAAAGCCATCCCAAGCTGGTCGAGGAACTGGTTCCGAAAGTTCTGAGCCTCGGCGAAGTGCAGAAAGTCCTGCAGCAACTGCTGCGCGAGCAGGTCTCGATCCGCGATCTGCCCGCGATTCTCGAAACGCTGCTCGATACGGCGGCCACCAGCAAGAATCCGGTGCTGCTGGTCGAGACCGTGCGCCAGACGCTCGGGCGCGCCCTGGTGCGGCCGCTGCTCTCTGAAAGCGGCGGGTTGCGCGTGGTCACACTCGATCACGCTCTTGAAGAAGAACTGGGCCGCGCCTTCAGCGCGCAACTGGCGCCTGTCGGGACCGCGGGACTGCAGCCACCCTTTGCCCGCCGGATTCTCGATGGGCTGCGCCGGCTGGCTGGCGAGCAGATCGCGGTGGCGAGCCCGGTCGTGCTGTGTGCGACGCCGGCGCGTTATCACCTGAAGCGGCTGCTCGAACCGTTCCTGCCGAAGGTGGTCGTGCTGTCCCCACTCGAAGTGCCGCCCGTGATCGAGGTGCAGTCCGTAGGAGTTTTGCGATGAGACGCCTTCGGATGAGATGCGTGCTGTCCACTTACCCGCGCAGAGCAAAGACCGAAAAGAAAATCCGCAGCACAGCGGCAGATACTTTGCCGACGGAAACGAGAACCCAGCCATGAACAAAAATACAGCCGAAGCCTATGCCGTCTGGCAGGACAAGGACGAGCGGGACCGGATCCTGCTGGAGCAGTTGCCGCAGGTGCGTTACCTGGCCCGCCGCATCCACGAGCGACTGCCCCGGCACGTGCCGCTCGAAGACCTGGTGCACGCCGGAGTGATCGGACTTATCGATGCGCTGAACAAATTTGACCGCTCCAAGCACGTCCAGTTCAGCTCCTATGCCAAGTTCCGCATTCGCGGCGCCATCCTCGACAGCCTGCGCGAGATGGATTGGGGGCCACGCGAGTTGCGGCGCAAAGCGCGGAAAATAGAGGAGGCGCACCGCAAGCTCAGCATGGAGCTGAGCCGCGCTCCCAGCGAAAACGAGATGGCGGCGGAGCTGGGCATGGCGCTGCAGGAGTTCCAGCACCTGCTCGGCGAGTTGGACAGCCTGGAGATCGGCAGCCTGCGGATCGAATCGCCCTGGGACGGAAAAGAAGAAGACCTGTGTGACTACCTGCCCAACGCTCCCGAGGACACCCCATTTTTTCGCTGCCTGCGTTCGGAGATGAAGGATCTTCTGGCGCGCGTGATCGCCGAGCTTCCGGAAAAGGAGCAGCAGGTTCTGGCGCTCTATTACTTCGAGGAACTCACCATGAAAGAAGTAGGAGCGGTACTCGGGATTGGAGAGTCGCGCGTCTCTCAGATTCACTCGCTAGCCGTGGTGCGGCTGCGGGCGCGCCTGGAAGAACTGATGAACAACGGAACTGGGAACGGTCTTGCCCGGGCTGCAGGCCAGGGCGGCAACTAAGGATCGAAGATCATGGAAAAGGTTCTCAATCAGGAAGAGATCGATGCGATGGTACAGGCCGCGCGCAGCGGCGGCGCGCAGGCGAAAGCACCCGAACCACTCGCAGTGGAGCCCTGGGACGTGCGTCTGGCCGGTCAGATCGGGCGCGAACAACTGCAGGCCCTCACCCTGCTGCATGAAGGCTTTGCCCGTAACCTGACCCATTCCCTGGGCGCGTACCTGCGCGTGGTCTTTGCGGTCACGCTGGTCTCGGCTGAACACCTCACCTACCGCGAGTTTCTGCAGCGCATCCCGGAGACCACCTACATGGCCTCCTGCAAGCTTGAACCCATGGGCGTGGCGGGGGCATTGCAGTTGGATTTGAAGGTGGCCTTTCCCATCATCGATCTGCTGCTCGGCGGTCAGGGCACGAGTGTCACCGCAACCCGGGAAATCACCGACATTGAGGAGCAGATTCTGGAAAGCATAGCCCTCATCGTTTACCGCGAACTGGGGACGGTGTGGCAGGCGCTGTCGCTGGAGGTTGCCTTTGATGAGCGCGTGGGAACGGCCGAGGCGCAACGGCTGATGCCGCCCGAAGAGAAGATTCTTTCTTTGAGCTTTGAAATCACCATGTCGGATATTCGCGGAGGGTTGAACCTCGCCGTGCCCGCCTCCGTCTCGAATGCACTGCTGCGGAAGATTTCCGCCGACTGGAGCTATCGCCGGCCGCGGGCGCGGGTCGATGCGCGGCAACGGCTCATGCGTCTCCTGCTCGATTGCCCGTTCGCGGTGGAGTTAGGAGCGTGCCACGTGCGCGCTCCCATTGCAGCTCTGGCTGGCCTGAGGCCGGGAAGATTGCTTTCCTTCGAGCGCAGCGCTGCCGAGCCTGCTTCGCTGATGGTCGCAGGCGTGGAAATGTTTCGCGCCCTCCCGGCCCGCTGCGGCCGCTTGCGGGCGGCCAGAGTGCTCGAAGCGCGCCTGCAGAGCGGAGATTCCAAAAACGAAACCAAGGAGAGAAACCAATGACCGAAGCCGCGGCTGGTTCTGTTCGCGCGGAGAATTCCGACTATGTGCAGACGTGGGCCGACAGTCTCTCCCAAGTCCTGGGACAGATCAGCGGCTCGAGCCTCCCCTGCGTGGCCCTGTCTGAGGCCCCTGCCGGGCTGGCGGCGGCCAGTGAAAAAGATCTTTGGCTCATCAGTACCTGCTCGGGTGGTTTGCGGGGAGAGATGGCTCTGCGGCTGAGCGCGGCCTCGGCCTTAGCTGCAGCTCAGCTATTTATGAGCGAAGCGGCCACGCCCGGAGCGGAGGCTGACGCCGGAGCATCGCGAGGCCGTGGCCGAACTGCTGCGCCAGGTGGCGGGTATCGTCGCCACTGCGATCAAAGCCCGCTGGGGTGAAGTAACCTTGCGTCTCGATTTCATGCCCAGCCCTCCTTCGTGGCCCGCCGCCTCAACATTCTGGCTCCGGGCTGGAGCCGATGCTGCTGCAGCCCTGCTGCTCGAACTCCAGCTGAGCGCGGCTCTGGTTGCCGCGTTACGCGCGGGGGCCACGGACGGCGCGGTTCCGGCCGCAGATGCGGCTGCCACGCCGTCCGGTCAGGATTCGGAAAACCAGGGCAAGCTCGCGCTGCTGATGGATGTCGAACTGGCCTTGACCTTGCGCTTCGGCGGGCGGAATCTCCTGCTGCGGGACGTTCTCGACCTCAGTCCCGGCGCTGTAGTCGAACTTGACCGGCAGGTACAGGACCCGGTGGATGTGCTGCTCGATGGCAGGCTGGTCGCGCGCGGCGAGGTTGTCGTTCTGGGCGGCAATTACGGATTGCGGGTGACGGAAGTGTTGGCCTCAGGAGCTCTCTAGAACATGGGAACAGTCAGCATCAATTTTGCATCGTGGAGCGTGGCCTGGCACGGGCTGTGGAAGAAACTGGCGCCGCCTTGTGGTTATCGCGAGTGCACCCAGCGACAAAGAGCCTGGCGTCGCCTCCGCCGCACGCCCGTCGGCATTCGCCTCGAGGGAGCTCGCTACTGCGTGCCGGAGTGCCTGGACCGTGCCTTGACTGAGGCTTTGCGGCGCTTGCGATCCTTTCGCGGATCGACCGCCAAGGCCACGCACCGTATACCCCTGGGATTGCTTTTGCTTTCGCGGCAACTGCTCAGCGCGGAGCAGTTACGTGCCGCGCTCGAGGCACAGCGCGAGGCAGGTTGTGGCCAGCTCGGAGACTGGCTGCAACGGCTTGGATTCGTGAACGAACAACAAGTAACCGCTGCTTTGGCCCGTCAGTGGTCCTGTCCCGTGTGGCGGACCAGCGGGGCGCGGCTTGTTCTTAGCCCGATCCCGGAAATTCCTGCGCGCCTGCTGCAATCCTGCTACATGCTGCCCGTGAACTATGTGGAATCCACCGCCACCCTGCACGTGGCATTTAGCGGAGGCATTGACTACACGGTGCTCTACGCCATCGAGCGGATGCTTGGCTGCCGCACCGAGCCATGCCTGGTCACTCCCAGCGCCTTGCGCACCGGCCTTCTGGAACTGGGGGAGCAACATGCGCCCGCCGAGGTCGTCTTCGACCGGGTCGCCGACGCAGACGAATTCGCCCGGATCGTCCGCGGCTACGCCGTGAAGGCAGGCGCTTCTGAGGTTCGCATGGCCCACTGCGGCCGCTATGTCTGGGTTCGTCTCGAACGCACTTCCCGCCCCGCCATCAGCCTGCTGCTGAGCGCACCCGCCTGATCTGTACGAGCATTCTTCCGCCTCGCCTCTAAAGTGCGGCAGCCGCCTGCCGATAGGGTTTACGGTGGGCGCAGCAGGCCAAGGTTCCTCTACGGGCAATCGGCGCCGCCAAAGGATTAGCGGGCACTCATGGACAACATACGTGCACTCATCGTCGATGATTCTTCGGTGATGCGGAAGATTGTAGAACGTTCCTTGCGCCAGGCAGGCATCGGCATCTCGCAAGTTTTCGAGGCTGCCAATGGAGCCGAGGCGCTTGGCACCCTGCAGGAAAATAAGGTTGATCTCATCCTCTGCGACATTAATATGCCGGTGATGGACGGCCTTGAGTTCGTGAAGCAACTCTCAGGGATAGAGAACGCGAAAAATGTGCCGGTCGTAATGATTACCACCGAAGGCAGCGAAGGCCATGTGGTTCAGGCTCTTTCCGCCGGCGCTCGGGGCTACATTCGCAAGCCTTTCACCCCCGAACAAGTCAAGGAGCACGTGGTCCCAGTGCTTACGGGGAAGCCATGAATACTCTAAATCCAACTCTGTCCTTTAGCCAGGGCCGCGAAGGTTGGGTTCCCATGCTGCAGCTCGCGGCCCAGGAAGTTTTTGAACTCATGCTGGGGACGCCGCTGACGGTTCCTGCCGATGCCGTGCCGGAGGATCACCTCGACATCACTTCCATGGTCGGACTGGCGGGCCAGTTGTGCGGCATTCTGACCGTTCGCTGCAGCACCAAATCGGCGGCACAGATGGCGTCAAAGATGCTTGGCATCGATGCCGACAAGGCGGGACCCGAACGGTGGGACGCAGTGGGAGAGGTCTGCAACATGATTGCCGGCAACTTCAAGAACAAGATCAGCGGGCTGGGGGACGGTTGCATGTTGTCGGTTCCAACTGTCATCACGGGTGCGGATTATAGCCTGCACTCTTTGGCCGACACCGGCGCCGTTCATGCCACGCTGCTTTTTGAAGGAGAGCCCGTCGTTCTTGCGCTGGAAGTTCATAGCTGAGCGCGCAGGTTTGGCCTGTCTTCCCGCACAGGCCGGAAGATTTTGCCGGGTACTCCTACAGACACCCGGCAAGGTCTTCTCCACCAATCCCATTCTTATGCTCTGAGGATGGTGGTGCAAAGCGTTTACTCCTGTATTGCCAGCAGTTGAGCTACGGTCCCAAGTGAGGCGCCAACTTCCGCGTTGGACTCCTGCGTGCTCCTGTCAACCGCGGGAGAGAACATGGACAGTGGCTACTACGCAGCATGCGCGGGACTTGCAGCCCAGACCCAGGCGCTCGAATTAGTCGCGCATAATCTCGCCAACCTTGGCACCAGCGGATATCGCGGACAGCAAGCGACCTTTCGTTCACTGCTGGCGGGTGCCAGCGCAGTTTCTTCGAATCCTCTGAATGCCGCAGTAAATAATTACGGTGTCCTGGGCGGCAGCCGCGTCGATCTCACCGCAGGCAGCCTCACCGCAACCGGGAATCCCCTGGATCTTGGAATCACTGGCCCTGGCTTTTTCGTGGTGCAATCGGGCGGGGGAATTCTCTATACGCGCAACGGCAGCTTTCATCTGACTCCTTCCGGCCAGCTTGTAACCGCCCAGGGAGACGCCGTGTTGGGCCCTCAAGGTCCAGTCAGCTTGCCCAGCGGAAGCATTGCCATCAGCCCCGACGGAACCATCTCGGTGGACGGCGCGGTTGCCACGAACCTCCGCGTGGCCGAATTCTCGCCCGGCACGAACCTCACCGCGGTTGGAGACACGCTGTACGGAGCCCCCGTGGGGTCAGCTTTGTCGCCGGCCACTTCTTCGATCCGTCAAGGCATGATCGAGGGGTCCAATGTCAGCAGCGTGCAAAGGCGTCGTGCAATTGATTACGGTCGAGCGCAACGCCGAGATGCTGCAGCGCGCTCTCACCATGTTCGATAGCCAGTTGAACCAAACCGCGGTCCAGGACCTGGCACGCGTTTGAGCGGAGGAAAACTATGATTCGCGCACTCTACACCGCAGCCAGCGGAATGATGGCCCAGGAATTGAATCTTGACAACATCGCCAACAACCTGGCCAACTCCTCGACTGCCGGATTCCGGCGCCGCCGGCTGCAGTTTGAAGATCTCGTTTATCAGAACCTGATTATGCCCGGCGCGGCTGCGTCGCAGCAGACTACCGTTGTCGCCGGGTTGCAGGTGGGTCTGGGACCCGCTCGGCGGCATCCGAAGTGATTCAGTTGCAGGGGGATTTCAGCCAGACCGGCAATCCGCTGGATCTTACGATCCAGGGACAGGGGTTTTTTCAGGTGCTGTTGCCCGATGGCCAGACTGCCTACACTCGTGCCGGCAGCTTCCATCTCGACGCGCAGGGCAACCTGGTCACGCAGGATGGGGACGCGGTACAGCCCTCGGTCACCATCCCGGCCGGTGCAACCTCTGTGACCATCGCCCAGGACGGCACCATCAGCGTGACCCAGCCGGGTCAAACCGCCGCGCAGCAGGTTGGCTCGCTCCAGCTTGCGCTGTTCAACAATCCGGGAGGGCTCAACAGCACGGGCAGCAATCTCTTCTTGGCGACGACCGCCTCCGGAGACCCCATCGTCGGGACCCCGGGAGGCAGCGAAGGGTTGGGATCAATTGTGCAGGGCATGCTTGAACAGTCGAATGTCAGCGTGGTGGATGAATTTGTGCAGATGATCGTGGCGCAGCGTTCCTACGAAGCCAATTCGCGGGTAGTCAATGCCGCCGACCAGATGCTGCAGGGAATCAACAATCTTGGACATTAGCCGCGTGGCGAGGATTCACAGAATGACGATGACGATGGCGCGGTTTCGCATTCTCGTATCGACCGCTCTGTTATTGGTGCCCGCCGCGGCGGTGGCAGAGCAAAATTGCGGAAAGGTCTCCGTGGTCACCAGCGCCGAAGTGACGGGAAGAAAACTTGTGCTCGCCGATCTTCTCGCTCCCGGCGTCTGTCCGGAATTAAGGCAAGCCGCATCCGCGGTGGAGTTGGGCTCAGCTCCACTGCCGGGGAGCGTGCGCGTGCTCGAAGGTGGCGAAGTACGCAGGCTGCTGGTGGAGACGTTAGGCGCGCTGGGCAACGGCGAAATAGAAATCAACGAATCAGAAATCCCCCAACGGATTCTGGTGCGCCATGCCGGGCTCACAAAGTCATGCGACGAAATCTGGGAGACTGTCGCGCAACAGCTGCGCGCACACTCATCAGCGGCTGCGGAGTTCGCGATCCCAGCTGCTTTGGTCGAGGATCCGAGGCCGCGCGCTGTCGACTGTGGCGCTGCCAACCGGGTTCCGCACGGGGCCCGGCTCGAACTGTCGAAGATCTTCTGGGATCCGGCATTGCGGAGCTGGGAATTTTCCCTGCATTGTGCCGACTCTCGCGATTGCATTCCATTTCTCGTCCGCCTGCGAGCCAGCTCTCCCGCCAGGCTGATCGCGCAGGTTCCCAATCGCGCGGCCATCGCGGTCGCGACCTCCCGCTCGGCGACTCCACGGCAAGCAATCGCCCCGCATACCGGCTCAGAGCTGCTGGTCCGGCCGGGCCAGACCGTGACGCTGCGCTGGGAGCAGGAGGGAATTCGTCTGGTGCTGCCGGTGACCTGTCTGGATCGAGGAGCGCTCGGGGAGTCGGTGCGGGTCCGGATAAGAAGCAGCAATCGCGTTCTGCGGGCCGAGGTCATCGGCCCGGGAGAGCTGCGAAGCGCGCTGTGAAGGCAGCGACCAACGGGGAACGGGAGGAAAGCATGGCAAAACTCGGGAATGCGATTGGCTTCGCGATGATCGCCCTGGTGCTTCTGGCTCCGCTGGCTGGCGCGCGCGACAAGGATAAGAATAAAGACAAAGAGAAAGTCCGCCAGCACAACGGACTGGCCGACTACATCGACCATGTTTCCGGCAAAGCGCCCGAGGCAGGGGCTTCTACCCCGGGCAGTCTGTGGACCGATGGCGGACGGCTGGCCAACATGGTGGCCGATTATAAGGCCTCCCGCGTCGGCGACCTGGTCACCATCAGCATTTCCCAGAATCTATCCGCCAGCAGCGCCGGAAACGTTTCGACGAATCGGAACATGTCCGCCAGTTCCGGCATCACCGCGCTCGGCGGCCATATCAAGACCAGTGGCGTGCAGAGCCTGTTCTCCCCCAACTCGACTCAGACGCTCTCGGGTAAGGCCCAGGCGACGTCGCAAACTTCCCTGAGCACGACGCTTACCGGGCGGGTGGCCGCGGTCTTGCCGACCGGGACGCTGGTGGTCGAGGCGGAGCGGCAGATTGCCATGAACAATCAGAGCGAGACCGTGATCCTGCGAGGACTGGTGCGACCGGGCGATCTGGATGCGGCCAACATCGTAGCCTCGAACCAGGTTGGAGATCTCGAGGTTGAGGTGAAGGGCAAGGGAGTGATCAGCGAGGGCACCCGGCCGCCCAATCTGCTGGTCAAGTGGGTCCTGCGGGTGGTGGGGTTCTAGGGAGAGAACATGCGACTGCTTCGATACTGGATCTGGTGCGCGGGAATGGTCGCGCTGCTCGCGGGGTTCGCCGCCGCCGCGGACGGCGGCCACAAGGTTATGATTCGCGACGTGGCCACGGTCGAGGGGATTCGGGAAAACTCACTCATCGGCTATGGCCTGGTGGTGGGGCTGAAAGGCACAGGCGACAAGCAGCAGACCTACTTCACGATTCAGACTCTGGCCAGCATGCTGGCGCGCATGGGCGTCGAGATTCCGTCGAGCGTGGTGCAATCGACGGTGCAGGTCAAAAACGTCGCCGCCGTATTCGTCACGGCCACGCTGCCTCCTTTCGCGCGTCCGGGCATGCACCTGGATGTCGCCGTCTCCTCCGCAGGAGACGCGCGCAGCCTCGAAGGCGGCATGTTGCTGCTGACGCCACTCTACGCCGCCGACGGCCAGGTCTACGGCGCGGCCCAGGGGCCCTTGGTCATCGGCGGATACGCCGCCGGCTCCGCAGCCAATGCCAAGCAGGTGAACCATCCCACCGTGGGGCGCGTGCCCAATGGCGCCATGGTCGAGCGCGACAGCGCCCTTGATCTCGCCAAGCTGCCGCATCTCTCGCTTCTGCTGAACGACGCCAACTTCACCACTGCCGAGGAGGTCGCCGCGGCGATTAACCGCGAATTGGCCATGCCTGCCGCTGCGGCGGTGGACAGCCGGCGAGTCGAAATCCAGGCGCCGGCTGCAGGACCGGCCAGTTTGCCGGCGCTTTTGGCACGCATCGAAAATCTCGAGGTCACGGTTCGGCGCCCGGCCAAAGTTGTCGTCAACGAACGCACCGGGACGGTGGTGCTCGGCAAAGACGTTCATCTGGGAGCAGTCTCGATCCTGCACGGTAACTTCTCGATTGAGGTGACGACCGCATACACCGTTTCGCAACCCAACCCGCTGAGCAGCGGCCAAACCGAAGTAGTGCCGCAGACCAAGTTAACGGCGACCGAAGCGCCGGCGCGCAACGTGGAGTTGAGCGAAGGCGCCAGCGTCGAGCAGCTGGTCACGCGTCTGCAGGCCATCGGCGCCACTGCGCGGGACGTGGTGTCGATTCTGCAAGCCATCAAAGCGGCAGGTGCCCTTGAGGCTGAGCTGGAGGTGATCTGATGAACGCCGCGTCTTTGTCGCTGGCCACTCTTCCTCCCGACCTGGCCGCTCCGGCGAATCTTCGGACTCGCGGCGCGAAAGCGGCTGGGGAGTTCGAGGCTCACCTGATCGGATCGCTGCTGGAATCGCTCGAAAAGACCTTTGCGACGGTGCCCGGCGAGAACAACGTGCCGGGGGAGGATGACTACAACTATCTGGGCACGGAGGCGCTTGCGTCGGCCCTGGCCGCCAGCGGCGGATTCGGGATTGCGGCCATGATCGCAAAACACTTGCCGGAGCACGAAGGTAAGGGGTAGGGCTTACTTTCCGCATGTAGGAAATTCGACCCACCGTCTAAAGTTTCGGCAACTCTTGTCGATAGAACAACATAGGGGGCCAGCGAGCCGGAGAAAGAGAAATCGCAACCAAAAATTAAAGCTTTCTAAAGGGCTGCCGATAGCTAAATTGCAGGGGGAACTAAAGGGAGGACATAGCCCATGAGAATTGATCCCAATCAAGAAGTGCCGCTTTCACAAAGCGGCCGAAACGGCACCCAGAACCCGGCAGCCGCTGGTGTGCGCGATTCTTCCATCAGTAACCTGCTGGGCCAGGACCAGGCCCAGCTTTCCGGCGCTTCCACCGAGATTCAGGCCTTGGCTGCGCAGGCGGCGCAAATGCCGGAAGTGCGGCAGGCGCGGATTGAAGCCCTGCGGCAGGAGCTTGCGAGCGGGAGCTACCATCCCGGTACGGACAAAGTTGCTGCCGCCATGGTTTCGCACATGATAGTGGAAGCTGCAGCTTAGCTGGCGTTTTGGCAAATGCGGGAAGGCGATCATGGAGAGCAGAGATTTATCCGCGGACATCTCTTTCGAGCGGCTGCCGCCAGCGTCATCGGTGCCTCCGGTGTCCGACCATGCTTCGAAGAAGGACAAAGACGCAGACCGCAAATCGCGCCGCCGCCGGGTTCCCACTGAAAATGAGAAGGAGATCGCCGACTCGGCTTCGGAATCGAGTGATGATCCCGAGCACCAGATCGACAACCTGGCTTGAACCTTGCGCTTTGCCCTATGAACTATGAGGCTGCCTTCTCCAACTCGCACCGACGTTCCTGCTTCGGAGGAAATCCTCGGGACGCACCCCCGGGAACAACTCGCGCAGGCAAGCCTGGCGATTCTCTCGGAGCTCGAGAACAGCCTGCACCGCAGCCAGAAGGCACTGCTGGCGCTCGATGGCGCCGCCCTGGAGATTCTTACCGAGGAGCAGGCTCGTCTGAGCCGCGCACTGCACATCTGTTTCTTGCCGACGACCCCATGCGCGCCGCCGGGTAAGAGCACCGAGGCCGCCGGGCTGTCAAGATCGCCATCGACTTTTGCGCCGCGGCCTGAGTTGCATGCGGCGGCGAGCCGTGTGGCCCACTTGGCCCGGGTGCAGGCGGCTCTCGTCAGACGGGCGCAACGGCTTCGGGTACTGCTCTCGAACTTCAAATCTGACCCGGGCGAAATCTACAGCCCAATGCTTTTTGACCAGGGCGCAAACTTCCGCGATACGGGCCCGGAGTGATGCAGGTGAAACGAGGATCCGCATGTCGAGCCTGAATGCCAGTCTGGCGACGGCCTTGAGTGGACTCAACGCGGAACAAGCCGCGATGGAAGCCACTACGAATAATGTGGCCAACGTCAACACTCCCGGCTACTCCCGCGAGGTTCCAGTCATGGTCTCGAGCGATCCGGTGGTTGTGGATCCGCTGACCCTCGGCACCGGCGTCACCCTTAAAAGCATTGACAGTATTCGCGACCCCATCCTCGAAGGCCGCATCCAGCAGGAAACCCAGACCCAGGGCGAACTCAACTCCCTGGTTTCGGCTCTACAGCAGACCCAGGTGAACTTCACCAGCGGCAGCGGCGATATCGGAACCGCCATCTCAAATTTCTTCAACAGCATCAACCAGCTGTCTACGAGCCCGACCGATTTATCGGTGCGTCAGGGGGTTCTCACTGCTGCGGGAAATCTGGCCACAGCTTTCAATACTGTAGCCAATAACCTGACCTCACAACGCGGTAACCTGGACCTCAACGTCGTCCAAACCGTCGCGCAGATCAACCAGCTTACCCAGCAGATTGCGCAACTGAACACTCAGGTCAGCAATCTGCAAAATGCGGGAGAAAGCGCCGGATCCTTTATTGATCAGCGCACCCAGGCCATTGACCAGCTTTCCTCACTGGTCGACGTTTCGGTCATCCCGAGCAATAACACTCTCACCTTGACGACTTCGAATGGGACCGCCCTGGTTGCCGGCCAACAGAGTTTTCAGCTGCAGACCGGCACCGTGAGTTCCGGGGTGCAGGACGTCTACGCCCAGGGAAAGGACATCACCAGCAGTCTCGCCTCAGGTCAGCTATACGGTCTCATACAGGCTCGCGATGACCAAATTCCCGCCATCCAGGCGCAGCTCGATACTTTGGCCGCCGGTCTGGCCACTTCCGTGAATACAGTGCAAACTGCGGGGTACGATCTGAACGGCAATCCGACCGGGTCCACCGATTCACAGGGCAATCCGCAAACCCCGGTGAACCTGTTTACTCCTCCGCCCGCCTCAGGGAAGGGCGCTGCGGCCAGCCTCTCAGTCGCAATCACCGACCCCTCGCTGATTGCGGCGAGTTCCGATCCCAAGGCAACTGGAAACAATGCCAACGCCGAAGCCATGTTCGCCATCAGCACCCAGTCGGTTATCAGCGGGCAAACCCCTACCGGCTACTATTCCGGTATCGTCTTTAACGTAGGCAACGCCACCGCGAACGCCACGGCCGAGCAAACGGCCTCGAACCTGGTGCTGCAGCAGTTGAACGATCAGCGTTCCTCGATCTCGGGCGTGTCGCTCGACCAGGAGGCAGCCAACCTGGTGCAATATCAACGGGCCTACTCGGCCTCGGCTGAAGTCATCACCACCATCAATGACATGATGGAGACGGTGATCAACATGACCACGTTAACCGGGTAATCCAATATGCGAGTGAATCCCAATCCACTCCCCGACTTGCTGGCAGAACTGGGACTAAACCAGCAACAGATCAACACCGACCTCCAGCAGATCGCCTCCGGACAAAGCGTTAACCTTCCCTCTGACAATCCGGCGGCAGCGGCCTCGCTGGTCGAGAACGCCCAGCAGACTTCCGTAACCGACCAGTTTCTGCGTAGTGTCGGGAGCATCCAGGGTGAAATGCAGAACGCCGACTCGACTCTCAGCCAGGTGATCACCACCCTGCAGCGCGCTATCAGCCTGGGAGTCGAAGGCGCCAACGGCACGCTCAACAGCTCCGACCGGGCAGCCATCGCCACCGAGGTGCAGGGCATTCAAACCCAATTATTGAACCTGGCGAACGGCTCCTATCAGGGCTCGTATATGTTTGCCGGAACCGCCACGCAAACCGTGCCCTATGTTCTTGACGGCAACTCACCGTCGGGCGTCAGCTATAAAGGCAATGACGACAGCAATAGCGTCACGTTGGGAAACCACTTTACACTGCAGACCAATCTTCCCGGCTCGCAATTATTCTCCTCCGGCGGAGCCAACGTCTTTCAGGCCATTCAGGACCTGATCACTAACCTGCAAAACGGAAGCGAGAGCGGCATCACTTCTGCGGTCACCGAAGTCACCAACGCCTACAACAACATCAATACCCAGCGCGTCTTTTATGGCAATGCGGTCAACCAGCTTGACTCGCAGCAAACCTACCTCAACGGCCAGATCACGCAATTGGCCGAGCAGCAAAACAACCTGGGAGGAGCGGACCTGGCAACGGCGATGACCAATCTGACGACCTCGCAGACTGGCCGCCAGGCCACGCTGGCGGCGATAGGCAAAATTGGGCAGTCGAGTCTGTTCGACTATATAAAGTGAAGTGAATCAGGAGCCGGATTCACAGCGTCTGGCGCGAGCTTTCAGCCCATTGGACCGCCGATTCGATCCGCAACCGCTCTGCTTCCAGGCGCGATCGCTCCGCGAGCAGCTGGCGATGAATCGCCGGCATCCAATCGCGCAACCGCTCCAGGTTCCGGCGATATGCGCAGAGCTCGGCATCGAGCCACGGCTCGCGCTGCTCGGGAAGCCCGCCTCGCAGCCACTCTCCAGCCTGCAGCAGTTCGGAAAGCAGTCTGCTCATCAGCTGGGGGAGTGCCGAGCTTGCTTGGGGATGGCCGGGCGCAAGGCTGTCGAGCCAAAGGCCCAGCCGATAGTTCGTCTGCTGCAAGTTTTGCGCTAGCTGGTCTGAGGCAAGGGTGCTCATCAAGCATTCCAGTCAAAAGCCGGTATTTCCGCACCAGACGGTGTGGCCGAGGACGCTGCGGCCGTGGTGGCTGGAGCGGAAGGGGGCACTCGCTCCAGGCGAGTCCGCTCGGCACGATCCACTACTCTCCACGCATCGCACATATCTAGCAAGAATGTAATCTGCTCATCCAGGACCGGCCTCGAAGGCTGGAACTGCACCTCCAGCAGCTTTTGCCGCAGGAGGTTATAGAAGCGGTCCAGATTGCGTGCTACCTCGCCTCCAGCCTCGCGGTCGAGTGAAGCTTGCAAGTGCGCGACAACCAGCAACGCGTGGTTGATCGCGCTGGTCCGGGCGCCGACGTTGTTTTCAGTGATGGCGTCTCCCGCGCGCCGCAAGTCTTCCACTACACGCTCGTACAGCAGGACCACCTGCAGTACCGCACTGGCGCCACGCGCCACGCTTTCCCGATATGCATTGCGAGGATCCATCATTAAGTTACCCGCCCGAGCCGGAGGTAGACGAACCGGTGGTAGGAGCAGTGTTGGATGATGTTGGAGTGTAGGGATTCCCTAAGGCAGCGTTGAGTTCTTCCACCATGTACGGATACGACTCCAGCGCAGCGTTGACCTGACTGAATTCGGCGATCAGTTGCTGTTTCTGGGTCGCCATTTGAGCCTGGAAGTTGGTGATCTGAGTCGTCAGATCGGTCTGCTGCGTGCTGTTCTGCGCCAGGTCCAGGTTCAGAACGCCGTTGGTCGGGTCCGTCAAATTCGTCAGGTCTTTGCTGAAATTGTTGGCAAAACCGGTTGACGATGCATTCTGGAAGAAGCTCAGGAAAGCTGAGGGGTTGGCAGTCGCCAGATCACTCAAGCTCTTGTTGTTCACCGTGGTTCCGACGGTTAGCGTGCCGTCGTCGTTCGTGCTGATGCCCAGGGAAGCGAGATTGGCAAAGCCTGCCGCTCCCGGCACGCTGCTGTCCGGGAAGGAAAAGCTGACGTCCGCCATCAGGCTGGTCTGCAACGCGCGCAGTGAACCGTCAGAGCCCAGTGGACCTTCCGTGTTGGTGGTCGGGTCCACGCTGTACTCAGCGTTAATCGAGGTGATGAGCGTGTTGTAGGCAACTACGAAGGCATTAATCGCCGTAGTCGCCTGGGCGGTGTCCGGACCTACCGAGAGTTGCAGGGGCACGGTGGGTTCGGCGCTGACTAGATTCATAGTAACGCCCGGAATGGCTCCGCTCACGGTGTTGGTCGTGCTGCTGAAGCCGATCCCGTCAATGGTAAGACCCGCATTCAGGCCCCCTACAGCAGTAAACGTGAGATTCGTGGCAGGGCTGGTTGCGACGGTGAGGTTCGTGTTTGTGTTGGCGGTGAAAGCCAGCGCCCCGGCGGGACCCTTGGCCGTGCTGGAGAGCGAGAGGTGATATCCGTTGCTGTCGTTTACCACGCTCGCCGTGACTCCCCAGTTGTTTGTGGTGCTTTGGGTAGTAATGTACTGAGCCAAGGTATTGAGCGTGTCGTTGGTGCCGGCGGTGATGGGAATGTCTACCGTCGTTCCGCTCGAGCCTCCGATCTGCAACTTAAGGTCTCCCGGTTGGGTGCCGTCCGTCAGAAAGGAGGAGTCGGCGCTGCTCATCGCGACCGTGTTGAGCGTTCCTGTAGCGATGTTTGTGGTGATGGCCAGTGCTCCTGGCATCCCAGTGGCTGCACTGGTGATGGCCAGGCGCGCCCCGGTCGCATCCGTAAGCACCGAGGCCGTCACGCCCCACTTATTCTGCGTGCTCTGCTGGTTGATATAGGTGGCGAGGGTACCCACGGTATCGTTGCTGCCCGCGGTGATCGGAATATCGACGGTGGTTCCGCTGGACCCGCCAATCTGCAGATTTAAATCCCCGCCCGTAGCGCCAGCCGGCAAAAAGGATGCAGCAGCTCCGCCTGCCACCGCAGCCGTATATACTGTCCCGGCACTGGCCAGGTTGTTCACTACGATGGTATGGTTCGCCGCCGCCGCAGTGCTGTCCGCAGTCGCAGTCAGGATTGCCGGCAGGGACGACGTGGCCGCCACGGCGGTCAAGGCTCCCAGCGGATCGGTCAGGGCATTCATCGCGGTCTGCAGGTTGCTAAGGTCGCTATTCAACGTGCCCAGTGCCGTGGCTTCCGTCTGCAGTGTGGTTTGCTCTTGCTGCCACTGGGTGACTTGTCCCCCCTCCTGGGCTTGGACTTGAGCCACCAAAGAATTAACATCGATGCCATTTCCGTTCAGCAAAGATGCGGCATTAAAGCTGATGCCCATTTCTTCCTCCGCTCAATTCGCTAAGTTCGTCAATCGAAATCCATGGTCCCGTCGAAGTATCGGAGTGCACTTCGACGACCTCTTCTGCGGCGGATGCAGGAGATGCGGGCTCTCGAGTCCCGCTGTCTCCTACTCTGGAAGCATTTCCCAAACCGGGCGCGGGACGGCTCGCGATCCCACAAATCCAGTTTTCTGCTATCACAATTGCAAGTTAAAAGGAGGGCGGACATATCCGCCCTCCTTTCCAACCCACGCTTACTGGATCAGCTTCAGTACGAGTTGCTGCATCTGGTTGGACTGAGACAGAGCGGCTACGCCGGTCTGTTCCAGGATGCTGTACTTGGACATATTCGCAACCGTCGACGGAATGTCGGCGGCCATGATCTGGTCCTGCGCTGAGGTCAGGTTCTGGATGTTGTTGCTGATCACGTTCGAGGCGCTCTGCAGCCGGTTGACACTGGCTCCAAGCGTGCCTCGTAATCCAGCAACATCGTTGATCGCAGCGGAAATGTCGGTCAGAGCCGCTTTCGCGGTGCCCTGCGTCGACAGGTTGTCGCCGGCGATGCTGGCGCCATTCATGCTGCTGGACGAGAGAGCTCCGATCGCCACGGCAATGGTGTTCGCCGCGTTGGCGCTGTCGTCTGTCAGGTAGATATCGGTCGCTGCTCCCACCTGGCTTTGAGCAGTCCCGGCCGCGAAGGTACCCAGTGCTGTGGTCGTACCCCCGATGACCGGAGCGTTGAGGGGATTGGTAGGATCGCCAATCACCAAGTGAGCGCTGCCGTCGAGCGTGGCAGAAAGACCCATGGCCTGCAGGTCCGACATCAGCGCCCCTACGGTGAGGTTGCCCTGATCGTAGAAGGTGGTGGCCGCAGCTGCACCATGAGCCTGAACCGTGAACGTCTTGGTTGCGCCAGCCGTGGTATTGAAGCTGGTGAATTCAGCGTCGCCAGTGAAGTCGCTCACCGCCGGGCCGGTGGTCGCCGTCACGGGTTCCTGCACGGTACCGTAGCCGATCACCAGCTGGCCGGCGTTGGGCTGGCCGGCAGCGGGCAATGTGGCCGTGTATCTGCCATCGGCGTTGATGGCGTTCATCAGGTTCTGCACATTGCCATACCCATAGGTGGTATAGCTGAATGGGTTTGCGGAACCCACCGTGAACGTTTTCGCAGCTCCCACGACTGCCGTGCCGCCGCCAATAACCACGTTCGACTCGCCGAGGGATATTGTCGCTCCGTTTGCCGAGAAAGCCAAATGGCCTGCCACTGCGCCCGGATCTGTCGTGACTGTCAGCAGCCCTGGGACTTTGGCAGCGATGTCAGTGATCATACCGCCGATGGTGTTTCCGGCTTGCCCACCGTAGGTATAAACGCCGCTAGTATTGCCCGTCCCCGGAGTACCAACGGTGATCGTGACCACGTCGTTGGCAAGACTGGTAGCGTCGGTCAGGATCGCGGAGGTGCTGTTCCACGTTGCTGCCGTCCCGGCCGCAAGACTGTCGGTAAGGGCTACGGTATTCTTGCCTGAGACCATCGTCAACGGTGTGCCGCCCAGACTCGTATTCGCGGTGACGGCAGTCGTACCGTTCTGGGTATTGACGCCGACATTCTGGAAAACCTGCTGGCCGTTGAAATTGGTCGTCGCGCCGATGCGGTCGATTTCCTGCGCGATCGAAGCGAACTCGGCCTGCAGCGGTGCGCGTTGCGTATCGGACAACGTGCCGTTGGCTGACTCGGTGGCCAGCGTTACAGCGCGGTTGAGCAGCGTGGTGACCTGCGCGAGCGCGCCGTCAGCGACTTGCAGTTTGCCGACGCCGTCATTCGCGTTGCGGGCCGATTGTGTGAGGGCTGTAATGTTGGCCATCAAGCCATTCGCCACCGCCAGACCGGCAGCATCATCCGCTCCGGTATTGATGCGCGATCCAGAAGACAGTTGATACAGAGTCTTCTGCAGATTTGTATTAGTGACTCCTAACTGGTTTTGCGCGGCCAGGGAGGCCGGGTTGTTCAGAATGCTGATAGACATTTGTTTGCTCCCTCTAATTGGATTTGGGCCCGGCTTCCGGACCGCCTCCCCGGCAGCATCTGCCGGGTTATCGTTCCTCTTCGCTTGCGCGGTACCCTGCTTTCTTTCCTGTCCATCGGCAGGTTCGCTTTTTGCTTTAGCACCACTTCCGGTGCCCAGGCTTCTGTCCGCTCCAAAGTAACCCGACCTTCCAGGGCGCGGCCTCAACTTCGCTTTCTCTCCGCCGATGTTCCCCTTAGAGAGCCGTGTCTTCCGGATGTGGAACGCCAGCCTCTACGAAGGGTGGGAAGCATGATTCAGCTCACGCGACTGAACAACAAAGTCCTGGCCGTTAATTCAGACCTGATCAAGTTTGTCGAACAGTCTCCAGACACACTGGTCACTCTGATCACTGGCGAAAAAATCGTCGTGCGTGAGAGCACGCAGGAGGTCTTGGCCCGGATCGTCGAATTCCGACGCTCAGTCCTTCAAGGCCTGGCCGTCACCTGGGATTCTTCCTCGCTGCACGCTCCCGGTCCAGAGCGCGCTGAATCCGGTGAGCGGGAGCCAGAAAGGTAAGTGTGGACAAGGCCAGTCTCAGCGGGGTGTTTCTCGCTCTGGGCGGGATCATTGCGGGTTTGCTGCTGGAAGGCGGGAACTTCCGCCAGATCCTGCAGCCGACCGCCGCCATGATTGTCTTCGGCGGCACCTTCGGCGCGGTCATGCTGCAGTTTCCTCTGCCGGTCGTGCTGCATGCCTTCCGCCGCCTGGGCTCAGTGTTCGTCAATCCCACGCAGGCGCCCCAGGCGACCATTCGTCAACTGGTGCAGTATGCGCAGAAGGCGCGCCGCGAGGGCATCGTATCCCTGGATGCTGATCTCGCCCAGATCGAAAATCCCTTCCTGCGCAGATCCTTGATGCTGGCAGTGGATGGCACCGAACCTCAGGAACTGCGCAAGATCATGGAACTCGAACTCGATAACCAGGCGGAGTATGAAGAACAGGTCCCTCAAGTCTTTGAAGCGGCGGGTGGCTTCTCCCCCACCATCGGCATCATTGGAGCCGTACTCGGTCTGATTCAGGTGATGCAACATTTAGACAAAATCGACGAGGTTGGTAAAGGCATTGCGGTGGCCTTCGTCGCCACCATCTACGGCGTAGGCGCGGCTAACCTTCTATATCTACCTATAGCGGGCAAGATGAAACTGCGCATTCGCGAGGAGCAGATCACTCGCGAAATGACCCTGGAGGGTGTCGCCTCGATTCTGGAAGGAATGAATCCCCGCATGCTCGAAACCAAGCTGTTGAGTTTTCTGGTTGATGCCAGTGGCGAGAAGACCGGGCAGGGCGGCCCGCCATGAGACGGCGCCATGCACGAGGACCCGCGAAGTCAAATCACGAGCGCTGGCTCGTTTCCTACGCGGACTTCATCACACTCTTATTCGCGTTCTTTGTCGTCCTGTATGCCTCGGCACAAGTCGACCAGCGTAAAGTCGGCAAGCTTGCGCTTGCCATCCAGGTGGCCTTTCAGGAGTTGGGCGTATTTCCCGCCTCCACGACGCAGATTCCCATCGATTCAAACGAGCCCATGCCATTCAGCACGGTGCAGGCCATCCAGAATGTGAAACACAATACGGACTACGGACGGATCGCAGCTCCGCCCCAGGGAGAGCTCAGCGCCGATGCCGAGGAAACAGATTTGTCCCTGTTGAAAAGTGAACTGGAGCAGACGCTGACTAACGAAATCTCATTGCATGAGATCGCTTTGCATCGCGAGACGGAAGGTTTGGTGGTCAGCCTGCGCGAGTTCGGCTTCTTCGACAGTGGTTCGGCGACACTGAAACCCGCTGCCCTGCCCGCGCTCGACCGCATTGCTTCTCTTCTTGCCATCCGCACCTGCCGTCTGCGGATCGAGGGGCACACCGACAATATCCCCATACACACGCCGCACATTGCGTCGAACTGGGAACTGTCGACCGCTCGCGCCACTGAGCTGATCCAAGTGCTGATCATCCGCCACCATTTCGCGCCCGAGCGGCTCTCAGCCGCTGGCTATGCCGAATTTCATCCCATCGCCACAAATGACACCGAGCAGGGGCGTGCTCTCAATCGCAGGGTTGATCTCGTGATCCTTAAGACCCAGAAGTAAAGAATGAAGAGGTAAACCCGGCAATGGATCGAAAATGCCAAGTCTTTAGCTTCTTCCGTGTTCAGCCTGTCTGCTTTGTCGCCTCTCGACTAAAGTTCATTCCCTCGCCGCCGATGAACTCTGTGTTCGCCTTTGTATCCAATCTGGCGTCCTCTTTGGAGTAATCGGGAAACACAGTGCTTCTCGCGGATCACATGAGCCGTCATAAGTCACCCAACACCCAGTATCGGCCAGGTCATGTGCGCCGAGCTGGCGACGCGAAACCCACACTCAGCACTGGCAAGCGCTCGCGGCGGGCGCTGGATCGTAGTGGTTGGCTTGTCCTTGTTTCGACCGGCACCTGGCGCACAGATTCAGAGGCATGGGCATGAGCACTGTGGCAGCACAACCCGCAATCGCGATTCCGGAACCACCTGACCCCGATCTGGTCCGCCTGCGTGACCTCGTCTATCAGGTGGCGGGCATCTTCCATCCCGACAACAAACTCCGTCTTCTTCTCGACCGCTGCAGCCGGCGCATGAAAGAGCTGAAAGTCACGACCCTGCGCGAATATTTCGACTGTCTGACGCTGAAACCCATCCGGCAGGCGGAGTTGATCGCGCTTTTGAACGAAATCACGATCGGCGAGACTTGCTTTTTCCGCAATCAGCCTCAACTCGACGCCCTCCGCCAGATCATTGTGCCCAAAATCATTGAAGCCAAAGCCAAGATGCCCCTGCGCCGCCTGCGCATTTGGAGCGCTGGCTGCTCGACCGGCGAAGAGCCCTACACCTTGAGCATGCTGTTGCGGGAGGAGCCGCGCCTCAAAGACTGGACCGTGGAAATTATCGCCACCGACCTCAACGAGCGATCCCTAACCCATGCCAGGAATGCGATCTATGGCACCTACAGCACGCGCAATCTGACCGCCTTCTACCGCCAGAAATACTTTCTTCCGGCTGCGGGAGACCAGTTACAGGTTCAGCCCGCCGCCCGCACCAACATCAGTTTTACCCGGGTCAATCTTTCCGATGACGCGCGCATGACCTTCATGAAGAGTCTGGATGTAATCTTTTGCTGCAATGTCCTGATCTACTTCGATCTTACTTCCAAGCGTCGAGTCATCCAGCACTTCTACAACAACCTGCTGCCTCACGGATATCTGTTTCTGGGCCACTCTGAATCACTGTACGGAGTCAGCGATGACTTCCGCCTGGTCCACCTTCCGGGAGCGACCGCTTATGTAAAAGCCGAGCGTGCGCAGGGGGGGAGTTAGTGAACATGGACGCGACTGCGAAAGAAACTTTGCTGAAACGGCTCGACGGGTTGCGGCAGCTTCCGACCCTGCCCGTGGTCCTGGCTCCCTTGCTGCGCTACCTCCAGCGGCCAGTCGAAGATCTTGACGTGCAGAAAGTCACCGACTTGATTGCGCAGGACAAGTCCCTGTCGGCGCAATGTCTGCAGATGGCGAACAGTCCTCTGTTCGGCCGCTGGCAGAAAATTGAGTCGCTGCGCGGAGCCATCATCGGTCTCGGCTTTCAGCGGGTCAGCGACATTGCGATGTCTTGCGGCGTGCTCAACCTGGTGCCCGGAAACGATGGGGGCATGGATCCCTTCGTCTTTTGGGAACACTCGCTCGGGTGCGCCCTGGTGTCCCGCCACTTCGCCCGCCAGATCGGCTTCAACGATCCGGGCAAAGCCTATCTTGCCGGGTTGCTCCACGACATAGGAATCATCGTCAACTTGTGGGTCTTGCCGCAGGAATTCCGCAGCGCCTTCGAACTCGCGAAGACCGAAGCAATTCCGCTGAACGAAGCGGAACAAAAGATCCTCGGATTTACTCACTGTGAGAGCGGGCGCCTCCTCGCCGAGCGTTGGGAACTCCCCGCCGACTTGATTGAGGTTGTGGCCCTTCACCATTCGCCCGGCGAATCCGTCGACCACAGTGGGTTGGTCGCGCTGGTCGGACTGAGCGATCTGCTCTGCCGTATGAGCGGGCTCAACTGTGGCTATATCGAGAAACGCCAAGTCAGCCTCATGGACGAGACTGGATTCGCCCTTCTGGCGCAGCAGTGCCCCACGTTAAAGCAGCTTGACCTGGCTCGCCTTACCTTTGAACTGGACTCTTACATGGACGAAGTACATACCCTCGTCCGCGCCATTTACCGGTCGTGACACAAGAGACTGAACCCCGGCCCCGCGTTAGCATCCTGGTCGTGGACGACAGCGCGTTCATGCGGAACGCTCTTGCCCGCATGATTAACTCCGACCCTGACCTCAATGTTGTCGGTACAGCAGGCAGCGGCGCGGAGGCAATAGAGAGGATCCCTGCGCTTGACCCCGACGTGGTTACTCTCAACGTCGAGATGCCCGGACTCAACGGTCTCGAGACGCTGCGCCGCATCATGGCCGAAACTCCGCGTCCCGTGATTATGGTCAGTTCCTCCACTGTGGAAGCCGCTGAGATCACCTTCAGCGCCCTGGGAGCCGGGGCCTTCGACTATGTGCCCAAACAGCTTTCCTCCACAACCTTGGACGTCATTCACATCCGCGCCGACCTCATCGCCAAAATCAAGGCGGCGGCGCAGTCGGGACGGTACCGCCGGACGGATCTGCTCTCACGCAAGCCTCCCCGCACCGCCGCTTCCGTCGAGGGCGAACTCTCGACAACCGCGCCGGCGATAGTGGCCATCGGGTCATCCACGGGAGGACCTCAGGCGCTTCAGGAGATTCTTCCTCGTCTCCCCACAGATCTGTCCGTGCCCGTCCTGATTGTGCAGCACATGCCCGGCGGATTCACCACAACTCTCGCACAGAGACTAGACACTTTGTGCTCCATTCATGTGCGGGAAGCCACTCACCAGGAGATCATCCAGTCCGGCATCGTTTACATTGCCCCTGCCGGAATCCACATGACAGTGCAACGATCAGAATCGCATGCGGCCATCTGTCTAACCCCGCAACCACACGATAGCCTCCATATTCCCTCAGTCGATATCCTGATGGAGTCGGTTGCGTCGCAATTTCGCAACTTAGCCATGGGAGTTATCCTGACTGGTATGGGATCCGACGGAGCCTTGGGCATGAAGGCGATTTATCGTCAAGGCGGATTCACGGTTGGACAGGACGAAGCCAGTTGCCTGGTCTACAGCATGCCCCGAGCCTGCGCCGAGGCCGGCATTTTAAGAAGCGTCGTGCCACTCTCCCAGATTCCAGCGCAGATCTTGCAGGCTATTCAATACCGCAAGCACGCCTGAGCGGATACCCAGCAGTGCTGCGTTTCCTGCTCAACACTGTTCGTACTTTTTGCAGCAGCGTCCGGGCGGAAAAAGGCTTAGGCAGACACTCCAGAGTCGCAGATTCTCCTCCCCTTATCTCCACCTGCTCTGCATATCCCGTGACTAATAAAACCGGAAGTTCTGCGTTCTGACCCCTGAATTCCAGTGCCAGCGTCCGCCCATTCTCGTCGGGCAGAATCACGTCGCTTAACAATAGGTCAACTTCGGTGGAAAATTGATCGTAGAGAGTACGCGCTTCGCCCGCATTCTTAGCGATCAACACTGCATATCCGGCTGATTTCAGCACCTCAACTGTGACCCCACGCACAAATGCCTCGTCTTCGACCAGGAGGATAGTTTCCGATCCAGTCAGTTCTCTGCTATCAAGTCCGACGAAGGTATTGGCGTAGCCCAGCACTCCCGCATGCACCATGGCAGATTCTGCTCCGCCTTGGGGAATCAAAGTTCTTTGGTTGAATGGTTGGCTCACGTTACTTCTCCCGCTAGCAGTGATCTTGCAGCACCTAAGTGGCCATCACTCAGTTCACTTCCTTAGCCCACTAATCCCTTCATATGTAGCAGCTAGAGTTGGATGTAGCACGCCTGCGCTTCATAAGAGGGTGGCGCGTGACCGTTTCGGGAATGTGTCGCAGAAATGAATACCGATTGCGGAATGCAGTCGACTGGCGGGCCCCAGCCGTCACTCTACTTCGGGCTGGTTAAGATCGTCTCATAGGGGTCGAGCACGATCCTGCTCGCTCCCGCAGGAGCCCGCAAACGAAATGTGGACTCTTCACCGTCAGCAAACACCCGGCCCAGCAACTGCGGCATCCTTCCCGCGAACACCGCATAAACCGGGACCGAAGTCACCAGCTCTGGGGGAGCATCCTTTTGCAGGATCGTTCCACTGACCACAGTGTCTGCTCCTTTCGGAGTGAACTTCACGGCCCTCAGTTCGATCTTCGGCACAGCTGTACCATTCACCCATCCCTCCAGGAACCAATCCAGAGAACGTTTGCCTTCATAGCGCAGCCCGGGAGGTAGTTCCTCCGCGAAAACGTCAAGTAATTCTCGCGTGCTGATCGACTTGCCTTCATAGCGCTGGCGCACCTTACGCAAGGCACGCACGAAAGGTTCATCCACTCCGCCTGCCGCTCGCCCCCTGCGCCTTGGCTCCGGTTTCGCGGCATCCTGCAACATCGTTCGCAGCATATGAAACAACCACGTTCCTCGCCCGTAACTGATCGCCTCGTAGCCTTCCGGAGAATGAGAGGACAAAAGGCGCACTCCAAGAGTTACCGGCCCTGCATCCTTCGGAGAAACACCATCCTTGTTTTTGCGGATCAGGTCGAGGCGATATCTCTCCATAATTTCCCGGAAACCTGCCGGATTCTTCTCTTGCACCATCATCAACGAACAGTAATTCGCCAATCCTTCGGAAAACCACTGGTCGCGGTAGCTGCTCCAGGTGACTAAATCGCCCCACCACTGGTGTGCGGTCTCGTGCGCCGGAATCTGCTGTTGCAGTAGTCTTCGGACGGGATCAAAGTGCAGTTGTTCTCGTTCCGCATCCGTGAGAAACGCATACGAAGAGAGAAACACCAGCCCGGGCCATCCCTGACTTTCCCGGCCGGGCATCTGCGTGAGTGCCAGATGGCTGTAAGGATAGGGGCCAAAGCGCTCCGCAAAATACTGAATCGCGTGGGCCGCTGAGTCCGCCACCGACAACTGAGTTCGCGTGGGCGACGGATTCTCCGGAGCAATCATTTGCGGGACTCGTTGCGCGGAAGTCGGCTCATTGGGATTGGGATGGATGGTTTGGATCGGAGCGTTGGGAAAGTCTTTTTCCACACCTGCGGTTGCGTAAGTCTCAACCGTCACGCTTCCGGCCTGTACGGTCGCGATCTTGTATTTGCCGAGATTGAATCCTGCCAGAGGGAGGGGCCGCTCCGATATCCAGCGCGCTTGGGGGTCAGTGTTGCCGGATAGCATTGCAACCGCAGCGGGCTTGCCCGTCGCCACCAGGATCCACCCTGGTGGATAACGGAATGTAAGATCGAAGTCCGCCATCGCCATCCCGCGATTGGGATACCACGTACCGCGCTCACCCACATACAGCAATCCGTTGCCGGCTTCGGCCAGAACTTCTCCCCCGTAGACAAATCGCAGTTCTACCTTCTGCCCGTCACGAGCCGGCTGCGGCAGGATCACTGCGATGATGTCATTCCCGCGGCGCGAAAGCTGCGTCCCTTCCATTGCCGGATTGTGGATGAATTCCACCGCCTGACCATCCATCTCCACGCTTTCAACCTGCAGGAAGCGTGACAATTCAAACAGCAGCGCGCGTGGCTGTCCGCTCCGGATCTCGACTTGGACGCGGGCGTCTGCATGAATCTGTTTCGGCGGCTTCACCTCGGTACTGATTACATAGCTCCGAACTGCGACCGAGTCTCCACGCCCTCTCCCGCTTTCAAGCTCTGAGCCTTGGCCTGGTCCACCTTGACTTGGTCCACCTTGGACTGTCCCAGACGGTATTTGTCCTCCCGCAAGCGGCGCGAATGCAGTCCACACGTCATAGTAGGTCTCTCCATTTTCGGCAGACCGTTCTTGTCCGACCTGGACCTGTTCCGCGGCTGTCGCATCAAAAAACACATCGAATATCCCCAGCGTTGTCCCTTGCAGCCGCGCGTGCAACATCTTTCCCCCCACATTGCTTTCGGGATAGAGCGGCGGAGCGGTGTCTGCTCCCGGAAGATTGCGGCTCAAATTTACCAGCAGCCTCATCGCATCCGAATGCGCCAGGTTCTGGGCCGACTCGTCCCACCGTTTTACGAACTCCTGCGCGTTGTCCGTCGCCCGCAGGTCCGGACGCAGTTCCGCCATTGTGTCGTCGTTGAAGCGGAAGTATGCTGTCGCAAATCGTTCCTCCAAAATCGCCATCCCAGTAAACAGGCTCATCGACTTGCGTTCGACCTCGTTTGGGGGAACCAGCAATATCTCGCCGTCGCCCTCAAAGAACGCCCCTGTGACGCGTCCCATGACATCCTTCGTAAAAGCAATCGTGCCGTCTTCGAGCGATATGTGAATGGCAGAGCGTTCGAGAGACGCTTCCCGGACCTTATAGACCCGCTCAGGATCGAGGCCAACGCGCCCCAGTTGCAGGTAAAGCTCTTCGGCGCGATGGCTGGCCGCGCTGTCGCTCGCAGAAGCAACAGTGCAACACACTACGCTCGCCAGCACCAGGACTGCCGCTCGCCTCATGCCCACAAACCTCAGGCCCCTGGCTTTGTTTAGTACCTTCGTCACGTAGGTGAAAACGTCCCCCATTGCTAGAATGCGCCTGAATGCGCTTTCGTGTCACCTTCATCCTGGGGACGCTGCTTGCGTCCACCGCTGCGTGGTCTGACACCATCCATCTTAAGAACGGCAGGACCATCCTCGCCGACCACGTCCAGGAAAAGGGAACCCACTACGAATACGACATCGGCGACGATTCCTACGCAATCCCAAAATCTCTTGTCGACCGTGTCGATGCCGGAGGGATGCCCTCCCACTCCGGCGGGAGCGCGAAAACCGTAAGCGATCTCCCCTCCTTCACGCCCACAGACAGCCTAAGCAATGAGGGCGACCTTCAATCCAAAATTGTCAGGGACGGGAAGGTTGATCCCGACGTGCTTTCCAACCTCGAAGGCAAGGGCAATGCCGTGCTGGCTGCGGTTGCCAATTTTATTGCTGGGAAGTCCGAATTCGAGCACGGCAACATTGCCCAGGCACGCCGCTACTTTGAGAGTGCTCTCCGCTTCCAGCCGGAAAACTCTACCATCCTTATCTACTATGCAGCGCTCCTGGTCCGGACGGGGAATGCCACACAGGCGCTCCCCTATGCCCAGCGCGCCGTTCGCTCGGCGCCCAACTCACCCGACGCCTATACCATGCTGGGCTACGCTCAGTTTGCTTCCGACCATACCAAGGAAGCCGTCGCCTCGTGGAAGCACTCGCTGGAACTGCGTCCCGATGCCACTGTCCAGCAGTTTCTAGCCAAAGCCCAACGCGAAGAAAACGTCGAAAGCGAATTCGCCCAGCGCGAAAGCAGCCATTTCGTTTTGCATTACGAAGGCAAGCAGACTTCCGAATCTTTCCGCGGACAGATTATCGCTGCCCTCGAGTCTGACTACGACGATCTGGTCCGCGATCTGGGCGCTCCGCCGCGCGACAACATTCTCGTCACCCTCTACACCGAGCAGGCCTTCTTCAACGTCACCCATGCTCCCTCCTGGTCGGGTGCGATCAACGATGGCAAGCTTCGCATCCCGATCAGCGGCCTGACTTCGGTCACACCGGAACTGGCCCGCGTCCTCAAACACGAACTGGCACACTCCTTTATTAATCAGCTCTCGGCGGGACGCTGTCCGCTATGGCTGCACGAAGGCATTGCCCAGCTCCTGGAGCCAAAATCTCTGTCGGGAGGTGACGGGCACCAACTGGCACTGTTATTCAAGTCGCAGCGCAACATTCCGCTGAACGTGCTCGAGGGCAGTTTCATGCGCTTTTCCGGGGTCGAAGCCTATGTGGCGTATGCCGAGTCGCTCGCCGCCGTCTCTTATATCCGTGATTCTTACGGCATGGGCGATATCCAGCGAATCCTGCAGAGCCTCAGCCAGGGTAGTTCTGCCGAGGCCGCTTTGCGGGCGACCATTCACTCCGACTACGGCCAGCTGGAGACCGACGTTGCGAAGTATCTGAGTGACAAGTACGGCCAATAGCAGGGCGCCGCCTCCGCCATCTTTCATTATTTCCAATCAGAGCCAGTCCCAGAGCCGGTCCCAGAACTGATTCTTACAAAGGTTGCGAGCCGTCTCGATTCGATCTTGCTTTTCTCGGATCTTCGCGAATTCTTTGCGCCCTTAGCGGATGCTTTTTGTAGCGCCAAATAAGGACACAACCCGAGTCGTGCTTCCATTGCTTGCCGCACGTTCCTGTGCTAGCTTCTCGTCTGAGCTTGCCCATGCGTTTCCCCTTCCAAAACCGTGCCGCCGAGTCAGCACCCGCAGCCCAGCCGGCGCCCACTGAATTCCCTACGGTCGATGGTGCGGGAATGGCCGCTGTCTTCTGCGGCAATCGGGTGGCCGGGGACTTCTATGACGCCCTCCGCGTCAGCCCGCAGAGGATTCTATTTGGACTCCTCGATGTCGCAGGTCGCCGCGAGGGCAATCGCGGAATACTGATCAGTGCCCAGAAGATCCTCCGCACCGCGGGTACCGACCTGTTTGCTCGCTCCGATATCAACGAGTCCGATGCTATGACGGAGCTTTGCCACCTGATCAACCGCGGCATCATGGAGGCAGCCGCTGGTGTCCGCTCTTGTCCCGCATTCATCGGTTGTTACAACGAGGAACTGGGCACCCTTTGCTACATCAATGCCGGACACACGCCCGGCCTTTTGCGGGATGGCACGGGCATTCTCGAACTGCCCTCCACGGGACTGCCTCTCGGCTTGTTTTCGCACGCCACCAATGACGCTCCTATCGTCGCAATGCCCAAAGGTGCGGTTCTCCTGCTGGTTTCACACGGCGTGGTCGAGGCAGAGGGCAAGAACGGCAAGCTTGAGGACTTGCAGTTCGGTCTGGAACGCGTAAAGCAGCAGCTCGAAAATTCCGGATCGCGCGACCCCCAGGAGCTCTGTTCGGCCATCGTCGGTCCGCTGGCGAACCGCCTGACTCACGAAGACCGTACAGCCCTCGCTTTCATTCGCCAATCTTGATGCGCGCTAACTTGCTCGTCAGAATCGCCAGAACCTCGTCGAAGGCATTTCGGCTGCGCCCGTTCGACTATGCATCGCCACGTAGTAAAATATTGCAAAGGCGCCGTCCACCTTCGCAGCAAGCCCGAGCAGCGCGGCGACCCACTGATCCCCTATGAAGAAGCTATCTTGCGTAATGCTTGCTCTCACTTGGCTGCCGAGTCTCGCCGCCGGTCAAGTCGTCGAAGAGATCATCGCCCGCGTCAACAACCAGATCATCACCCGCTCCGAGTTTGTGCGCAGCAAAGACCAGCTTAGAGACGAAGTCAAGCAGCAGGACCCGGCCAACGCTGACAAACTCTATAGCGATCGCGAGAAAGACATTCTTCGCGATCTCATCGACCAGCAACTCCTGATCGATAAAGCCAAGGATCTGGGCATTACCGGCGATACCGATCTGATCAAGCGTCTCGACCAGATGCGAAAGGACATGAAGCTCGAGTCCATGGAAGCCCTGGAGAAGGCCGCAACAGCCCAGGGCATCTCCTACGAAGACTTCAAGCAGAACCTGCGGAACCAGATCATCACGCAGAAGGTCATCGGCGAGGAAGTGGGTTCGCACCTTAGCATCACGAAAGAGGAAGCTCAGAAGTTCTACGACGAGCACAAGAAAGAGTTGGAGCAGCCGGAAGCCATCCGTCTCAGCGAAATCCTGATCGCACCGAAAGTAGCGGCTCCCCCGGCGCCCGCCGATGGAACCGCCCCCGACGCCCCATCCGCCGCCGAAAAGGCAGCAGCCCGACAAGCCGCCGAAGATGCCGCTTTAACTGCCGCGAAGGCGAAGGCCGACGATGTGCTCGACCAGATTCACAAAGGCGCAACCTTTGAGGACGCCGCCAAGAAATATTCTGACGGCCCCTCCGCCGCCCAAGGGGGAGACCTGGGAAGTTTTAAGCGTGGCGCCCTGGCCAGGGAACTCGAAGACAAGACTTTCGCCATGAAGACCGGCGAAGTCACCGACGTCATCCGCACCAAGCAGGGCTATGTCATTCTGAAAGTCACCGACCACCAGAAGGCGGGCATCCCGGAAATGAAAGACGTTACCAACAAAATCCAGGACGCGCTCTACTTCGAGAAGCTCCAGCCCGCCCTCCGCGCGTATCTCACCAAGCTACGCGAAGATGCCTATATTAAAATCGCGGCCGGTTATCTCGATTCCGGTGCCAGCCCCAACCAGACCATGCCCATCGAAACCACCGCCACCAAGGAAGCCGATGCCAAGAAGCTGAAGAAGAAGAAAAAGTTCGGCGTGCTCTGAACTGGGGCAATGTTCTGACAGAACTGCGTCGCGTCACAATCGATGTCGGCCGCGGTCGCTTATACTCATCACACAGGACACATGAAAGATTTCTTCATCTGCGACTGCGTGCGCCACGAGAACAAGATCATCACCTCCTCTTTCGTCGTGGTCGCCAAGCAGATCAAGCCCAAGAAAACCGGCGAACCCTATCTCGCTCTCACCCTTGGCGATCGTAGCGGTCAGCTCGAAGCTAAGATGTGGGACAACGTGGACGAAGTCCTCGACGCCTTCGAGCAGGATGACTTCCTCAAGATCAAAGGCCTGATCAACAAGTATAAGAACCGCTTCCAGCTCACCATTCACAAGCTGCGGAAGCTGGGCGACTCCGAGATTGAATTTGACGACTACCTTCCCAAGACCACAAAGAATATCGACGAGCTCTGGCAGACCCTGGCGGCTTTCGTTGCCTCGTTCCAGAATCCCCATCTCCGCGCTCTCATACAAGCCTTCATGGCCGATCCCGAGATCGCCGCTGCCTATCGCAATGCTCCCGCCGCCAAAACCCTTCATCATGCCTACATCGGCGGCCTGCTTGATCACGTGGTCTCGCTGTTCCGCTCCTGCGACTTGATCTGCCAGAACTATCCCCAGATCAATCGCGACCTCCTTCTTACCGGCGCCTTCCTGCACGATATCGGCAAGATCCACGAGCTCGCCTTTAACCGCTCCTTTACTTACACCACGCGCGGCCAGCTTCTGGGTCACATGATCATTGAGCTTGAGATGTTGCAGTCCAAGCTCGCTCTGGTCCCCGATTTCCCAGCCGAATTGAAGACGCTCATCGAGCACCTCATCATCAGCCATCACGGCCAGTACGATTTTGGTTCGCCCAAGCTGCCCATGTTTCCCGAGGCCCTGGTACTGCACTATCTGGACGACCTGGATTCGAAAATGGAGGCGATGCGCGCCCACTTCGAGCGCGAAGCCGATCTGGACAGTCCGTGGACCAGCTACAATCCCTCGCTCGGCCGTCCCCTGCTGAATACCGAAAAATTTCTGGCCGCGAAAAGGCCCACCCCGGCAGAGAACTCGACTCCGTCTCCAGACCATCAGCCCGAACCTGAGCCACAGCCCGCCGATGTTCAGGAGCAAACCACCTTGCCCGGCCTCGAGCCCCGGCGCTAACCTGAAGGCTGCATCGGCAAATGGTGACATCGAGGGTACTTCATTTTATGTTCGACTTCGGTCGCTTCAAGATTCTCACTTTCGATTGCTACGGCACCCTCATTAATTGGGAAGCCGGCCTTCTGCCCGTACTTCGGCGCATCCTGTCCAACCACGGCAAGAACCTTGATGACGTCACGCTGCTCAAGCTCTACGGCGATCTCGAACTGCTTTCCGAGCAAGGGACCTTCCATCCTTATCGCGAAGTCCTGCAGTCTGTAGTCCGCCGCTTCGGCGCGGAACTCGGCTTCACTCCCACGGACGCGGAAGCGCGTTCGCTGCCTGAATCGCTGCCAAGTTGGCAACCCTGGCCTGATTCCGTCGCCGCGCTGAGTGCCCTCAAAAGCCGCTTTCGTCTGGCCATCATCTCGAACGTTGATGACGACCTCTTCGCCACCACGCGTCCGAAATTCCAGGTCGAATTCGATGAAGTGATTACCGCCCAGCAGGCACAAGCGTACAAACCGTCACGCAAGGTTTTTGAGATGGCATTGAGCCGGATTAACGCCCCTGCGCACCAAATTGTGCACATCGGCCAAAGCATCTACCACGATGTGATTCCGGCACAGGCGATGGGGCTCGCCACGGTGTGGGTCAACCGGCCTTCAGCCCGTGCCGGAATAGGGGCCGTCAAAGCCGCCGAAGCTGTGCCCGATCTCGAGGTCGCCAGCCTCTCTGATCTGGTGGCAGCTACGGCTCAACGTCACGCTTCCTAGTGTGGTGTCCCAAGAGTTCGCTCTAACTTGAATTGTCATCCTGTCTCTAACGACGGTGTGCCCTGTCAAGCGTTTTGTGGCGACACTTCGGCGTGGACGCCGGGAGCAGCGCCATTTCGCTCTAGCAGAACGCCTTTGATGTCCAGACCAAGCTCGTCACTCAATTTGAATCTCACAGCGGGACTTCAGGTCCCACCATCCATCTCTTCGGGACTTGCACCCATGATTATTCACTTCGATCTCCCCGACGGTTTCAGGGAGGCAGGCTGCCCACTCAAACGCTCGGCTCTTACTCGCCGGCCACAGAATGACTCGGGCTCACCTGCATGACGGCCTGACATAGTTGCGCGTACGTCCAGTCTTCGCGCAACATCAGGTACAACCGCGTGGCCAACTTTCTGGCCACCGCCACCTTGGCGAGGCTGCGATTCTTGCGCACCGCCAGGCGGCGATAGAAGCGCTTCAGCTGCGGATCGTAGCGCGCCGCCGTCTGTCCCGCTTCCACCAGCAAAAAGCGCAGAAACGAACTGCCCTGTTTGCTGATCTTGCCCAGCCGCTGTTTTCCGCCGCTGGATTCTTCGCTCGGAATCAGGCCGAAGTAGCTGCCCACTTGCTTGCCCGAGGCGAACCTCTCGGCCGGTCCCAGCGTCAGCACCATGGCCAACGCCGTTACCGGGCCCACTCCCGGATGCGTCATCAACCGCACTGCCTCCGGCCGCTGCCGCGCTTCTTCTTGCACCCGCCGGTCCAGTTCGACGATCTCCGCTTCCAGCCCGTCGAGCGCTTCCAGCAACCGCTTTCGCCGCTGGGCTGCGTACGGCAGCAAAGGCAACTGCTCCAACTCCACTCGCCCTGCCTTGGTCCACAGCTTGTACTTCTTCTGTACCCCGCAGCTCAGCGCCATGGCCTGCAGCTGATTCTTGGTGCGCGTCCGCGCCTGCACCTGCTTGTGCCGATGCACCAGCAACTGCCGCACGTCCCGCACCTCCAGGCTCGGCACCCAGATCCGCGGAAACCGGTCCTGGCGCAACAGATCCAGCAGATGGTCCGCGTCTCGCCGGTCCGTCTTCTGCTTGCGCACTACTGAAGCCCGTACCCGCGCCGCATCGCCAAACCACAGCTCGATTCCCAACTCCTGCAGCAACCGCTCGAACCACGGATAGTGTCCGCATGCCTCCATTCCCACCACAACTTCCTGGCCCGCCAGCGAACGATAAAACTGCTCCGCTTCTTCGCGGTGCTGCAACCTCTTCTCCTCGATCTCTCCCGTTCGGTTGTCAAAGATCGCGACCTGCTGAAACCCAGGATGGAAATCGCATCCTATAATCAACATGACGTTGGCTCCTCTCACGAGCCTTGGTCTTGTTCATCGCATACCAATCTACTCGCGACGGGCCAACGTCGTTATGCAATCAAGCGCAGCGGAGAGCCTGCCCTGAGCTTGTCGAAGGGATCTATGCATTTGTGTGCAGCGTCGCTCCCCTTGCATCTCTCACTGGAGCATGTTCGCCTAGGAATTTCGGGACGGCCCAAGAGCAGGCTGCGGAGAAAGTGTCGGTTCTATCGGGACACGTTCGTATCAGGGCATGCCCATCAGGCATGCCGTAAGTGGCTTATCAACGCGCCTTCAGTGATCTAAATAATTGTTTCGAGCCGAGCGTTTCCCTCACGAACTCACTGGAATCTTGACCACCTGTGTTCGTATCGCCCACATCACCAACTCCGCCTTATTGTGAATACCCAGCTTCCGCATGAGATTGAACTTGTGCGCATCCACCGTCTTCACACTCAACCCCAACACGTGCGCCGCCGAGCGCACCGTGCTGCCCTCGGCCAGTAGCTTCAGCACTTCCCGCTCCCGTGCAGTCAAGCCGCGCCTTCGCGCGGGCAATCCTTCGCCGGTGCCCCAGGCACCCTCGTTCTCAGATTCCTCACGAACCGCCGGCCAGCGATGGCATGCACTCCTCACCATCTGTATCAGCTCTCGCCCGGAAGTTTGCCGGGCAGCGCACCCGGCTTGACCCGCATGATCCATGAAGCCCTCTTCTTCCGGTATGCTCAAAAAGATCACCTTACTTTCAGGCGATTCCCGCAGGAACAGTCGCTCTGCCTGACTTGCGGCCAGCCTGAGGTTGTGGGCATCGGCAAGGACAATTTCGGGACGGCATTCCACCACCTTCTGCAGCGCTTCCGCCGCGTTGCTGGCTTCGGCAGCAATCTCCAGGTCCGGTTCATCCTCCAGCAGGCGCCGAAGACCCTGGCGTATCCAAACGTGATCGTGTACCAGAACGCACCGGATCTTTCCGGAGGAAACCACACTTTGACTCTGTGCGGGGGAAGGCACAGTTCCACCTCCAAGGGCCAGAGAGATTTGCGAGGTGGCGGCAGAGAGTTAGAACAAAATCCAAAAGAGCAGTAATTAGACCTTTAAGTGATTGTAGCGTCTGCAGCGCTTCCGTGCATGTGAAAATTGCGTTACAGCATCGTTTCTGCAGGAGAATTATGCCAAACCGGAAAGCCGCATCACCCTTCTGCCGCACCGCATCAGGTACAATCGAAAATTTATGCTGCGCTACTTCACTGCGGGCGAATCTCACGGCGAAGCTTTAATTGCCTTCCTCTCCGGCTTGCCCGCCGGCCTGAAGGTCGATCAAGCCTTCGTCGACCGCGAACTCTGGCGCCGCCAGCAGGGTTACGGTCGTGGCGGACGCATGAAGATCGAGCGCGATACCGCCCGCATCCTCTCCGGCGTCCGTCACGGCATGACGATCGGCTCGCCCATCGCCGTCCAACTCGAGAATAAAGACTGGAAAAACTGGCAGGAGTCTTTGCCGGTTGACGAAGGCGATCCCGCCAAACACAAGCGCGTAGCGTCCCCGCGCCCTGGCCACGCCGATCTTGCCGGCGCTCTGAAATACAATTTCGCTGAAGCCCGTTACGTTCTGGAGCGGGCCTCCGCCCGCGAATCCGCCGCGCGCGTTGCCATTGGAGCCTTGGCCAAGCTTTTCCTGCGCGAACTCGGCATCGAAGTCCTCAGCCACGTGGTCACCACCGGCAGCGTCACCCTGAACCAGGAGATTCCATGGGAGCGAATTCGCAATCTTTATAGCCAGGAACAAGTTACTCTGAATTGCACTGACCCCGAAGCCGAGCAACGCATGAAGGAAGAGGTCGACAAGGTTCTGAAAACCGGCGACTCCGTAGGCGGAGTCTTCGAGGTCGTGGCCCACCACGTCCCTCCCGGCCTGGGTACATATGCGCAATGGGATGAGCGCCTCGACGCCCTCCTCGCAGCCGCCGTCATGTCCCTGCAAGCCGTTAAAGCGGTTGAAATCGGTTCCGGCGTGACCGCCGCTTCTTCCTTCGGTTCTGCGGTCCACGACGAAATCGGCTATACCGGAATTTCTGGTTTCACTCCTTTCTCCCGCACCCGCAACAACGCCGGCGGCATCGAAGGTGGCGTCTCTAATGGAGAAGAAATTCGTGTCCGCGGCTATCTGAAACCAATTTCCACCCTGCGCCGTCCTTTGCAGTCCGTCGACTTTTCTACCCGCGAACCGGTAAAGGCAGCCTACGAGCGTTCCGATGTTTGCGTAGTGCCGGCGGCCGGCGTAGCAGCCGAGTCCATGGTTGCCCTCACACTCGGACGCTGTGCTCTGGACAAATTCGGTGGCGACTCCATGACCGAGACCTTGAGAAATTTTGAGGGTTACCGTAAGCAACTCAAAGACTACTGATGATTCATCCCATCGTTAAGTTCGGCAATCCTGTCCTCGAAAAGCCCTCAGAAAAGGTAACGGTCTTCGATGAGGAACTGCAGAAGCTCGTCGAAGACATGTTCGAATCCATGTACGCGGCCCACGGCGTCGGCCTGGCCGCCCCCCAGATCGGCATCTCCCGCCGCGTTGCCGTCATCGACGTGACTTTCAAAGAAGATCCCAATGCGAAGCTTGTGCTCATCAATCCCGAAATCATTGAAACCGAAGGCAAACACACGCAGAGCGAAGGATGCCTGAGCATTCCGGAATTTCGCGAAAACGTAACCCGGCCCAACAAGGTAACCATCCGCGCCCAGAATGTTAACGGAGAAACCTTCGAAAAAACCGGAGAGGAGTTACTGGCTCGCGCCTTCCTCCACGAGACCGATCACCTCAACGGCAAACTCTACATCAGTCACCTCAGCGCGCTGAAGCGCGACCTGATCAAGCGCAAAATTCGCAAAATGATCAAGGCCGGAGAATGGTAGAAATTGAGTAATTGTGTAATTTTGAAATCGGGGAATTGGTCGTTCAATTCGCGCCTTTGCTTTTCAATTGCCAAATTACAAATTACTCAATTAGCAAATGCTCCAATCCCTCAATCTCGTTTTCTGCGGCACGCCGCAATTCGCTGTGCCCACGCTTGAGCACCTGGTAGCAGCATTCCATGTCCATCTCGTCGTAACCCAGCCGGACCGCCCCAAAGGTCGCGGCCTCGAACTCGTTCCTTCACCGGTCAAGCAGTCGGCTCAAGAATTGAACCTTCCCATCACTCAGCCAAATAAAATCAAGAACAACGAAGACTTCCACGTCCAACTCACCGCCCTCAAGCCCGATGCCATCATCGTCGTCGGTTACGGCCGCCTAATCCCGCAGTGGATGCTCGACCTTCCACCTCTAGGCAACATCAACCTGCACGCCTCTCTGCTTCCGAAGTACCGCGGCGCCGCTCCCGTTCAATGGGCCATCGCAAACGGTGAAAGCGGCACCGGCGTGACCACCATGCGCCTCGACGCCGGTCTCGACACCGGCGACATTCTCCTCCAGCGCGAATCTCCAATCCTGCCCGACGATAGCAGCGAGACTCTTTCTCCCCGTCTCGCCGCTCTAGGCGCTGATCTCGTGATCGAAACTTTGCACGGTCTGCAACAAGGTTCCATTCATCCGCGCCCCCAAGACCGCACCCGTGCTACGCTCGCACCAATCTTGAAAAAAGAAGACGGCCAAATGGATTTCTCCCGCCCCGCCGCGGAGATCTTGAATCGCATCCGCGGATTTCAGCCCTGGCCCGGCGCATACACCGCTTTTCGAGGACGCAACCTTCATGTGTGGAAAGCTAAACCCGCCGAGCACTCCCTGCCGCCCGCCGAACTCCACGTCGTCGGCGACCGCCTGCTAGCCGGATGCGCCCACCACACCGCCATCGAGCTCGTCGAAGTGCAAGTGGAAGGCAAGAAACGCATGCCCGCCCGCGACTTCGTGAATGGCCATCGCGTCCAGCCCGGCGAGAAATTAGGTTCGATCCAGCTCTGTTGATTTCCTCGTAGCGCCGCCGTCTCGGCGGCTGTTCGGCGGGCGTCCTCGCCCGCCGTGCCGTTAGAGTAGATAAAAACGGCGACTTTAGTGCATCGCGTAGAGAACTGACTTCAGGGAAAAAGTAGAATGACCTAATCGCGCCACAGCCCCGACAGGGGCGACACTCATTAGCCCCGGACGTAAGTCCGGGGTACGGGTGGGACAAAGAACGAGTCCCGACAGGCACGTCACGAGTTCTCAATCTGCAGCCTGAGGCCTACAATCTGAGACTCGTCATGCCCGTCTCCGCCGCCCGTGCCGCCGCTTTCGACATTCTCCTCCGCGTCGAGCGCGAATCTTCCTACGCTTCGGAGCTGCTCCACTCCACCCCATACCAACGCCTCGCCTCCGCAGACCATGCATTAACCACGGAACTCGTGATGGGAGTCTTGCGCTGGCGCTCTCTCCTCGACGACGAAATCGCCCAAACTTCCTCGCAAGCATTCTCCAAACTCGATCTCGAGATCCTCGCCGCCCTGCGCCTCGCCCTCTATCAATTGCGCTGGCTCGACCGCATCCCCGCTCGCGCAGCCATCCACGAAAGCGTCGAGTTGGTGAAGCGAGCACGCAAGCGTTCAGCCGCGCCATTCGTAAATGCAGTTCTGCGCAAGCTCGCAACAAATTTGCCTCAACCTAAACATCTATCCACGACGGAAGAGAGTCTCCTGGCCGTAGCACATTCCCAGGCACATCCGCTATGGCTAGTCGAGCGCTGGGCCACTCAGTACGGCCTACAAACCGCTACCCGCATATGCCACTACGACCAAACCGTTCCCACGACAGCAATCCGCCTTCGCGATCCCGCCGTGGAAGCCGAACTCCAAGCCGAAGGCATCCAACTCGCTCCCGCATCCCTTCTCGCCACCGCCCGGCGCGTCGAAACCGGTGACATCACCAAAACCCACGCCTTCCGCACCCGCCAAATCGTCATACAGGACGAAGCTTCACAACTCGTCGCCGCCCTCGTCGGCCGCGGCTCGCGAATCCTCGACTGCTGTGCTGCCCCCGGCGGCAAAACGCTGGCGATTGCGGATCGAAATCCCGCCGCCACCATCACAGCCGTCGAACTCCATCCCCACCGCGCGCGTCTTCTCAGGAAGCTTCTGCCCGACCCAAAAGATCCTGGCCGGGAACAAAATATTCGCCTCATCGTCGCCGACTCGCGTCATCTCCCATCCAGTGTGCCCTTCGACCGCATACTCGCCGACATGCCTTGCTCCGGCACCGGCACGCTCGCACGCAATCCAGAAATCAAGTGGCGCCTTCAACCCCGCGACCTCCTGGACCTGGCGGAACGACAAGCCGCCATCATGAAGTCAGCGATGGCGCAACTCGCTCCCGGCGGACGCCTGATTTATTCCACCTGTTCACTGGAAAGAGAAGAAAACGAAGATGTCGTCGAGCAAGCCTTGGCGGGAAACACAGCTTTCCACTTGCTCGACTGCGGCGCCGAACTCGCTCGCCTCAAGGAAGAAGGCGAATTGGCCGCGCCTGTTTCCTCGCTCACCCGCGGCCCCTACCTGCGTACCATCCCGGGCATCCATCCATGCGAAGGCTTCTTCGCCGCCATCCTCGAAAGATCTTAATCTCGTCGTGACCCTCTGTGTCCTCTGTGGTTAAGCGCTTCTTATCGCACCTCGAAATTCACCACCGCCCCCGCCACAACTTTCTGCCCCGCAAGTGGCGCCTGCGAAACGATGATGCTCGCCGGTGAGGGTTGTGCAGGAGTCGCAGGCGCCGTAACCAGTGCTGCCGGCTCGCCAGCTGTTGACGAATCAGCCGCGGGCGCTGCCGCCACGCTGACGTTCCCCAGCTTGAATCCCGCATCCTGCAACACTCGGCTCACACTGCCCAACGGCTGCCCGACGAAACTCGGCATCACGTACGCCGGCGGATCCACGGCCCCCGCCACCAGCAGACTGATCTTCGGCGCCGCCACCTCGCTCGCGTTCGCCGGCGGACTCTGCGCCAGCACTTGATCCGCGGCTGCCCAGGCATCTGCATCTCTGCCGTCGACCCTACTTCCAGCCCCCGCCGCCGGATGTTCAACTCCGCCGCCCGCTCGCTCTGCCCCGCCACGTCGGGTATCGCGATGCGCATCGCTCCCAGACTCTGCGCCACACGCACCTGCCAGCCCCGCCGCACTTTCGTCCCCGGCAGGGGTAACTGCGACATGATCTTTCCTTCCGGCACTTGCGCGCTGTAATACTTGCGTTCGATTTCCATCTGCAGGCCCAGCCCGGCAACCGCCCGCTCTGCTTCCGCCGGCGACAATCCTACCAATGACGGAACCGCAACCTCCTGGCCGTGGATGGCAAATCGCATCGCCGTAAGCGCCGAAACCATCGCCACCACCACCAGCACCAGCGCCAGCAGCGCGAAACGCACAAAAGATTTCATAGGCTCAAGAACGTCCTCAGACGAACGGAATTATATCTTTCTCTATATTGACTTCAGTTATCGACTTCAGTTTCTTCCCTGCGCAAGTAATCGTCCCGAATGCGTTCTCCCGCAGGGACCAAGAATCGGTATCTGCGATCATGTGATCCGAAGGTAGCCCGATGACTTCGCATTTGCTATCCGCAATGCATCCCGGCATTGCGCGCCGGAGTCTAAAGTATAGAGAGGTGCGCCATGAGTTGCTTCCCGGAATGTCGTGGTCTCGATTGTCTTAATCCGGAGTATCATAATAATGTGCATCGCCGGATTCCGGCTTCGGTCGCAGTTCTTGCGCTGATGTTGCTGCCAGCGTTTTCCCGCAGCCAGGCTCAGATCAACGGTGTGCCCGCCTCAGTCACTTCTCCCGGATTCGGCGGCCGTCCCATCAACGGTACTCCGCCCAGCGTTACATCCCTCGGCGCCAGGGGATTTACCCCTAACCCGAGTGTGCAGTTTTTCTCCAGTTTCCCGCGACACGACCACGATCACGCGCACCATCGCCGGTCGCACGACGACTCTTTCCCCTTCTACGGAGGGTTGTACGCTGTCCCGGTCCCCGTGCCCTACGCCGCAGACATATCTAACGATGCCGAGGACGATGACTCGAACTATCAGGGCGGCCCGACTATCTTCGACCGTCGCGGTCCGGGCGCAGAAGCTTACATCCCTCCCGTGAAGGATGCGCGTCCCGCGCACGCCATGCAGACGGCTGCCTACGATCCTCCTGCTCCCGAGCCGCCGCAACCGCCGACCATGCTGGTTTTCAAGGACGGACATCAGCTCGAGGTCGGAAACTACGCCATCGTGGGTCAAACACTCTATGATCTGACCCCAGGACATGCGCGCCGAATCCCGCTCGCCAGTCTCGATGTCGATGCCACGCAGAAAATGAACGACGACCGCGGTGTGAATTTTCAGTTGCCTCCAACCGCGCAAGGCAGTTGACCGTTCCGAACCTCTATGCGAATCCTGGTCCTAACCGCGCTGCTCGCTGCCGCAGCATCCTGGGCAAATGCTCAGAAAGCGGCCGCTCCCGCGCACGCCGCCGCACGACACCTGGCGGTTCCCCCCGCCTCGATACAAAGCCTGTCGGCCGCTTCGGACTTTGCTTCATTGCGGCACAGCCATCACTCGAGTCCTTTTCAGTCTCTGCTCTACCCCTTCGGACTTTTCCCTGATTCCTCTTATCCGGATAACCCGCCTCCGGTCTCGGGCTCTCCGCTGGGACAGTCAGATCTCCTTCTGCAAGCACTCTCTGTACTCACCAGTGGGCCTGCGCTCGGCACGCCTCAACAACCGCCTAGCCATGATTCTCATTCTTTGCTGATCGAGTTACAGGGAGACCGTTACGTCAGTTTGACAAATGGAGCGACCGGCAATGAACCGGAGCCGACGGTCATTTCCAGTTTGCGAAAATCCAGTTCGCCAAAATCTGGTTTGCCGAAAGCTAGTTCGCCGAAGCGCCCGCTGAGAAAGGACCCGAGCGAAAAGTCCGCCCTTACTGGTGAACTCATGCCCGTCACGCTTCTATTCCGCGATGGCCACCGCGAAGACGTCCGCGATTACACCATCGCCGACGGAGTGATCTACGCCCGCGGCGACTTCTACAACGACGGTTACTGGAACAGGAAAATCGAACTTTCCGCGCTCGACTTGCTCGAAACCGTTAAGTCCAACGAAGCCCATGGCATCCGCTTCGTCCTCCCGAACTCGCCCAATGAAGTGGTCACCAGACCCTGACAGCCTGATTTCGACTTTTTGTCATTCCGAACCGTTCTTCGGTGAGGAATCTAGGTTCTCGCTTTGGGGAGGCGCAGCGCTTTCAGAGTTGCGATAAGAGCCGTGCCACGTCTCAGCCCCGGAGGGGCGGAATATGATAGCCCGGGACGGAAGTCCCGGGTCGGCGTGCGAATCGGACCGAGTCCCGTAGGGACGGCACGCCTCACGCCGCAGAAGCAAGCGCGGCCTCCACCCGCCGCCCCCGCGCTCTCTCCTCCCGCAGACGCAGCATCGGCTGTTCCACCAGATAATAAGAAAGACACGCCAGTCCAACTGCAACTAGCAGAAAATACAAAGGCCTCGAATGATGCCCGTACGCGAACAGTTGCTGCCACAGGTAAAGGCTGTAACTGACCTTCCCCAGCCACACGACAGGCGCGAAATTCAAGAACCGGTACGGCGTTTGCACCACGTGCAACAGAACACCGGCAATCGAAACGTGCATCAACGGCCACAACACAAACAGCAACAAAAGTGTCCGCGAACGCGTCACCGCCACACACAACGGCACCAGCACCACCGGCAGCAGCATACACAACCCGAGCCATGGCCGAATTCGCGGAAGCCACGTAGCGAAAATCGCCAGCAGACACCCGATCGCCAGGTTATCCGCCACCGCCGGAAACGTCTCGTCCGCGCCTCCCGGCAATTTCAACACGTAACAGAACACCCGGTAAATCGGAGCAACGGCAACAACAGCCAGCAGAATTACCACGCGATGCCCGTACCATTTCTTGAGCACACTTGGCCACAAGAAATAGAACTGTTCCTCAACGCTCAGCGACCACAAATGCCCAAGAAACCACGGCCGCGTAGGATCGAAGTTGGCAAAATAAAGCGCGGCAGCCACCGCGTGATACCAGCGCAATTCATGCCTGAAAATCACGAACACCACCAGCATGAAGGCTGCCGCAGCGGGGAGAATCCGGTATGCCCGGCGCACATAGAAGTCACGCAAGCTTATCGTCGAAGTCTTCGCGTGCTCCTTCAACAATAGCGTCGTAATCAGGTAACCGGAGATAATAAAGAAGATCCGCACCCCGAGAATCGCGTACGACAGCGCCACGTCCGATGCGTAGCGCACCGACAGCCAGTGCCCCAGAACCACCAGCAGGATGGAAATAGCCCGCAGCCCGTCCAGCGACGGAATCCGTTTCATTGCGCGACATCATAGCACCGAAGCCGCAGTGAAAATTCCGCTTCCCAAGGCAGGCGGTGTAACGAATATCGGTTCAGAGAAAGCGGCGTTGGCTTAGCCTCCGGGGCCATCGTTGGAGACGTATTGTTCCAAGGCATCCAGTTCGTGGCTGAGGTCGTCGACCCGCCACTCCAGCAGATTTCGGATGGAAAGAATGCCCAGCAGCTTGCCGTTGTCGTCGGCCACGGGCAGATGGCGGAAGTGGCGCTCGAGCATGGTGGAGAGCGCCTCGCCCGCGCCGGTGCTGCGCGTGGCCATCTCGACGGGCGTGGTCATGAGATCGCGCACCGGAGTGACCTCAGGGTCCATGCGGCTTAGCGACATCTTGCGCAACACGTCACGTTCGGTGAAGATTCCCGCGACCCGGTATTCGCTGTCGACCACAGCGACGGCGCCTACGTGGTGGTCGAGCATCTTGTGAATAGCTTCGGACACGCTGGCTTCCAGCGGAACGGCGGCGATTTCCCGGTCACAAAGCTCCAGCACGCTCATAACACCTCCTCCTGCTCGGCATGAGACCCCTCAGACCGAATCCCTGGCTGCCATATTCAGCGTCTCCCCAGAAGTACAGCAGAAAACGGGATTGTCGCATTATGCTCACCGGGAAACGGATGTCAAGTAGATTTGGGACGAAATATTCGAATAGCACGGATTGGGCGGTCTCCAGAGTGCTGCCACGGGAATCATCTTAAGATTAAGGCCGCACGGTCTTTCCGCCTTTCATGACAAATTGCACCGATTCCAAGGCTTTGATGTCGCGCAGCGGGTCAGCGTCTACGGCGATGATGTCAGCAAAGGCGCCGGGCGCCACGACGCCGATCTTTCCGTCCATGTCGAGCATGGTGGCGGCGCACGAGGTTGCGCTCTGAATGGCGTCCATTGGCGACATACCGAACTCCACCATGCGCGGGAACTCCTGTGCAATAGGTTCGGTCCAAGGGATGCCGCCCATGTCGGTGCCGAACACTATTTTGACTCCGGCTTTGAGGGCCTTGCGGAACGAGGGCTCATGCACCGCGGCGCGCAGGCGGTCGCGCTGTCCGGCAGGAGTGTTCGCGGGCGCCCAGTCGAGGTAGTACGGGCTCAACGTCGGCACATACCAGGTCCCTTGCTTCAGCATCTGCGAGATTGCGGCATCATCCAGGTCGAGGCCGTGTTCGATGGAGTCGCATCCACCGTCCAGCGCGCGATGCAGGCCGATTCCGCCATAGGCATGGCAGGCGACTTTCTTGCCCCAGCCGTGGGTTTCGTCGACGATCGCCTTTAACTCCTCGACGGTGAACGTAGGCTGCGAAACCAGTTCACCATTCTTCCCTACCCAGGAGCGGTGAGTCATGTAGACCTTGATCCAGTCGGCGCCGTGGTCGAGCTGTTCGCGCGCCGCTTTGCGGGCCTCGACCGGCCCATCGGCGATCTGGGCACCCTTGGGCATCTGCAACTCCGGCGCGTAGCCCTCAAGCATATAGCCGCCCGTGGTTGAGATCGCGCGGGTCGATACGAATAGCCGCGGGCCGGGAATGTAACCGCGCTCAATGGCTTGCTTGATGCCCACGTCGCCGTATCCTGCGCCCTCGGTTTCCACATCGCGCAGCGTGGTGAAGCCCTGTTCCAGCGCCCGCTTCGCCGCGAGGGCCGCACGGACTGCTCGCAGGGAGAGGGGCTCATTCAGAATGTTGGCGTCGTATCCACCCTCGGCCGGGTCTTCGCCTTGCAGAAAGATGTGAGTGTGCGAATCGATCAGGCCGGGCAGAACAGTCGCCTTTGACAGATCAATCACTGTAGCGTCAGCCGGGGGCCTGGCGGTCGCCGCATCTGAGACGCTCTCGATGCGGTCTCCGCGAATGACGATCATTTGATCACGGCGCGGCTTGTCAGACTTTCCATCGATCAGCGTGCCTGCGCGTATTACGGTCACTTGCGGCGCGGGCGAGGGGGTTCGTTCCTGCGCGGCCACGCTAACAGCAAGGACAAGTAACGATATCCACCGGATGTTCATTCAGGTCTTTCCCCCGGAAACGATTTCGAGAATTGGCGGTTCTGCATTCGCCGAATCGCGGCGGGTGCATTCGCGGCAAGGATTCTATACCCTTGTGCGAAGATCTGCCGCCGATTTGACTCAACGAAGAAGTTCGAAGGCGATGGAGGCAAGGCCGTGCGAGCGCGTGTAGCAACAATGGCCGATGCGGAAGCGATCATGGGAGTGATCAACGCGGCGTTCCGGCGCGCCGAGAGTTTCATTATCGATCGTGATCGCGTCGATCTGGAAGGGGTTCAAGATCTGCTTAGAAAAGGGAAGTTTCTATTGGCCGAGGAAGACGACATTGTTGCTGGATGCGTCTACGTGGAGATGAAAGGGGATAGATCTTACCTCGGCTTGCTATCCGTCGATCCTAAGCGTCAAAAAACTGGTTTGGGATCGAAGCTGATGGTCGCCGCCGAGGACTACTGTGCCAGGGCGGGTTGCCGATTCATGGATTTGCGCATCATCAATCTGCGCAAAGAAAATCATGCTTTTTACAGCCGTCGAGGATACGTTGAGACCGGTACCGAGCCCTTTCCTGCGGAATTGAATCCCAAGCTCCCTTGCCACTTTGTGAAGATGTCGAAGCCGCTAGAAGCGATGTCGTGATGGTGAATCTCAGGAGCAGGTCCTTCCGGGTCTCCTGGCGGCGCGGCTGAAGCCGTGCCCTTCCCAAAACCTATATAAGATGGCTTCTGAGCTGAACTCTGAGTTGACTAACGCGGTTCACTCCAGCACCGCATCCGCCTCAATTTCTACCAGGATCTCTGGGGAGATCAGCGCGCTTACTTGGACCATGGAGGTCGCGGGACGAACGTCGCGAAAGACCTCGCCATGCGCCCTTCCAACCTTTTCCCATTCCCCGATGTTCGTGACATACATGCGCGTACGCACGACGTCTTTCATACTGGCGCCCGCCTTCTTGAGAGCTGTTTCAATGTTCTTCAAGGTCTGAACGGCCTGAGCATAACCATCTCCCACGCCGACAATCTTTCCCTCCGGTCCCGTGGCCGTGGTTCCTGACACATGCACGTAGCGACCGATCTTCACCGCACGGGAGTAACCTATGATCGGTTCCCATGGCGTTCCGCTCGAAATGTTCTGCCGCTCCATTCGTCCTCCTTGTGACGTCAATTCTACAGGCCAGATTGCAATGCTCACGGTGAAGTCCCCGAAAGAGGAGGGATAGACGCTTGAAACGAGAATCTTCAAGACTGCACCATAGAATTGGCAGCCGCTTGCGGCGACTGCCAGCAGAAATGCCGCTACAACTCAAAGCTGTAGCGGGCTCGTCTAACTGATTAGGAAAATGGATCGAGAGTATAAACAAAAGTCACTTGCGTAACCGAGCGAACTGAGATATCTAGTGACGCTAGTGGCTGAAATACCGTGTGGGGCACGGGGTTCAGGAGGCCGAAAACGATGATCCCGGAATCGCATCCGCTGCAGCAGCTCTTCGAGGACCTGGTTGGAACGTCACTACGCCCACGAACTTGGCATCCGCGATCCGCAAGTTGTGGCTTATGTCTCGCACCTGCTGGCGGAGTTCTGCGATACCGAGCAGTTGTTCAAGATTCGCGACGCCGCCAATCGGCCGCTCGCCGACTTGGGGGAAATGCTGCTGGAGTCCGATCCGGTTTACGGTCCAGCTCCCTCGTTCGATCGCGAACGCCAAGTGCGCAAACATATCGGCGACTACGTACTTTTCTTCGCGGGGATGTTTCCGGAGAGCATCAACCACTTCCGCCTGCGCCATCAGCGGCTGGAAAATTTCATCGACTGGGTGAAGGCCGGGAAGGAAAGCTACTATATCGTCTCCAAGTTCGAGCATTTCGAGTACGTCAAGGTGGCGCCGCTGTTTGCGAACCTGTCGAAGAACTTTGAAGGTTGTGTTTATGGCTTGAACATGGTGAAAAACGACCTGCAGGAGATGCAGCACCCCATCACCCGCCATGCCGACGAACTGATCATGTAGGCGGCGTAAGGCTCTGCAGAATCGCAAAACGCGCCGGAGCCCACGGAACGAGACCTCGCTCAATTCTTAAGTCACAGTTTGCAGGCTGGATGCTAGGCCGTGGCGCCGCGAACGGGGCGAAGCTCGGTAGCGGCAGCGGGGGGCTGCGGATAGTCCCGAATCTCTTGGATGGGCGATGTCACGATGGGGGTGGGGTATTCGGGGTGGTGAAACTCAAGGTGCATGCCCCGGCCCACAAACTGCAGCTTCAACATCGACCCGCCCCAAGTCGAGCCCGCGATCGCGACCTGGACCGGCCGGGGACAAAATTCGGGATGTCCGGAGATCAGGGCCTCGCTGCCTCCGAGGAGCACAGCAGTATAGCGGTGGTGCATGGTCTGGATTTCCAGCACCGTGGAAGGCGGCAGATCTCTTAGAAACACGCCACCCTCGATCTCCGACTGAACAATGCCGTGGTTGACTTCGTCGCTCAGATTCGGATGAGGCATGAACATGCTAACTTCCTGAATAACGGCTCCCGCGGCCCACATCACCAGGTCGTAAAGTTAGAGGGCGAAGGCTTCCTGAGAGTTTACTGCAATCTTGGGGATTCCGCACGGCCGATTTGTAAACAGCCTGGACGAACCCGTGGTTTCCTTCCCGGTTCCGATCTCGCCCGTTTCGGCTTTGCCCCGCATCGAGGGCCATTCATGCGGCCCGCGGAGTTGGCGTGGCCTTACTAGCGCTCGCCTGCATAGAAAGGGTCGAGTCCGGGGAACCAAGATCACTCCGCCCGGAGCAACCGCGGCCATGCACTCTCCTGCTTTATGCCCGTCTCAAAAGGCCAAGTTGGTGGAGTGTCTGAACGGTCAGGGTAACGTCGGTTACCGCGCTCAATTCGGGCCGAAAGCCAAAGGGGGATTGAACTTCGGGTATTTGGGCCACCGAAGAATGCACTGCTAGGCTACTGCCATGCCCGTGTTCACGGACGATTCGCAAAGCCCTGACTTGAAAGCCGGTGAGACGAAAGGCGCCGATCAGATGCAGGCCCTGGTGCAACTGTTGCGCACGCGTTCCTACGAGGAGATCCGGCAGCGCATGTACGACAGCGCCCCCGGCAGCCCGTGGTGGTCGGCCTGCAAAACGGAACTCGATCTGCGCAATGGACAGCAGGTAGCGGATGCGGCCCTGGCCATGTCAAGAGGCTCGGAAAAGATGAGAGCCTCGATGCAGCACTTCGAGCAACTGGCCGAGACTTTGCATCAGACCACCAACGATATAGGCAATCTGCTGCGCGGGACGCAGGAAGCCGGGCGGCGTTTGGAAATTGCAGTCTACGTGATCATTGGCGTCACCCTGGTCCAATTCTTCAATCTGATTTTCGAAGTCTTCCGCAGGCACTAGCCTCTGCCGGGCAATTCCCGCCCATGGCCCGAGACCGCCGTTCCCTCGAAAAAAGCTTGACTGGCGGACGAGATTTCTGTATATTCAGTTTGTACTGAATGTAACGATATGCCGGAACTGACGGGAGTGCAGAAACAATACATTCTCCACTGGGGAGAGATGGGAACGCGCTGGGGGATTAACCGGACCGTGGCCCAGATCCACGCCCTGCTGTATCTATCGCCGCGGGCGCTCCCGGCCGAGGAAATTGCCGAAACGCTGAGCGTGGCACGCTCCAATGTCAGTACGTCGATCCGCGAGTTGGAGACCTGGGGTATCGTGCGCGCGGTCCACGTTCTGGGCGACCGGCGGGAGCATTACGAGTCGATGAAAGACGTGTGGGAAATGTTCCGCCTGGTCATCGAGCAGCGGAAGCGGCGGGAGATCGACCCCACGCGGGAGATGTTGCGGCAGTGTTTGGCGAATCTGGATCCCAAGGAGGCGGGCGCGGATTACACGCGCGAGCGCCTGCAGGCGATGGCAGGCTTCTTTGAAGCGGTGACGGAGCTGCATGACCAGATGAAGCGCCTGCCCACGGGCACGGTGCGGAAACTGCTGCGCATGGGGACAAAGATGAAAAAGATGAAGAAGGCGGGGTAAATTTTTTTGGAGACCGAGTTCTGTTTATACAGAAATGTCTGACAGTGGAGGTTCGTAATGAGCGCGACTGCCGTGTTTGCCGTGGGTTCGTTAGGGACGCTGCTGCTGGGGCTGGGAGTAATCGCGTACCTGCGCCGCCCGCTTGAGAAGATTTTGCTGGAGCTGTGCGGGAACCAGGAACGCGCGGGTTTCTGGACAGCGTTTTCGGCAGTGGCTCTGGGTTTGATGCCGGTAATCTTCGCCTTTGCTTGCCATCCCGCACCGGGCCCTAATTCTCCGGCCGTGTTTGAGCTGGCCGACCAACTGAGGTGGGGCCTGATTGGGCTGATGAGTACGGTTCTGGTTTTGGGCCGGATGATCGCACGGACCATCGTGCGCTGGGAGAAGCAGGCGCGGGCGAAAACCTAGCCGGATGGACCACAGACACAGGGTCAAGCAGAGGGAAAACCGGAGGTGAACATGACCGCCGAACTAATGAGGAAAGTGATCTGGTCGGCAGGTGTGATTTATCTCGGCATCATCGCGGCCAATGTTCCTCTGCCCGGGCGGCTGCGGGTGCGCGAGAGACTTGCGGGAGTGCCGCGCTTCCTGCGGCAGATTTTCTATGTGCACTGGATCTACATCGTCATCGTGCTTGGACTGTTTGCCGCACTGTGCTTCGGATTCGCTTCCGATTTGGCAGGGGCCAGTCCGCTCGGCAGGTGCCTGAGTGCATTCATGGCGGCATTCTGGCTGCTGCGAATTGGGCTGCAGGCGTTTTATTACGACGCCGAGGTCCGGCGCGAGAACAAGGCCCTGGACGCACTGTATTTGGCATCATTGACGGCGCTGGTGGTGATCTTTGGCGGGGCGGCGGCGTATCCGGTTCGGTGACCGGGGAATGGGGCGAGCCATGGAACATGTGCTGAAAAGTACAGCGGCGCGCGATATCCGAGCAGAACGCTGGACGGCGCGGTGGGCAACGGCGGGCGCAGCTGCCTGGGCGGGCACTGCAGTTCTGGCTCGCATCGGGATCGTTCGAGTAGGAGTAATCGAGTTGATGTTTCTGTTTGCGCCGCTTGTGATCGTGCCCTTGGGAATGGAACTCGGCCGGGTTTGCGGCGGGGTTGAGACCGATGCGTCACGGTTCCCGCCGCATCTGGTGAACATGGCGCAGATTCTCCAACCTTTGGGCGCGGCGCTTGCGATCGTGTCGATGTGGCTTCCGCCGGGGAAGCCGGCGGCGCTGGCGGCGCTCGCATGGTTGGCAGTGTGCGGCCTGATGGCGGCGGCGGGCCTCATCGAGATGGGAGATGTACTCCTATCTCGAAAAAGACGAGCTGCGGACGCAGTGAGCGAAAACCCGCGCAATACATCAGTGGCAGAGATCGCCGCGGCTATCGCGAAACTCGACTTGGTGGTGGGAGGAGCTTGGTTGGTGGCTTCGCGTCTGGGGATGCGACCTCTCGGCATTCAGGAGCCGATTGGATTGCTGACAGCGGTTCACTTTCACTACGCAGGATTTGCCACGGCAACGATCGCCAGCACAACCTTGCGCTACGCCGAAAGGCGCAAGCAGCAGCATTGGCTCCCAAGGGTAGTCGTCGCAGTCATTTTTCTGCCGTTTGTGGTCGCGGCTGGTTTCGTGTTCTCCCCGGTGTTGAAAATGGCCGCCGGCCTGGCATTCTCTGCCAGCGTAGCGGTGCTGGCGGTATTCATTTGGAATCATGCCGCGCGAGCCACGGAAGACGCGGCCAGAAGATTTCTGCGGGGCGCGTCCGGGGCAGTCTTCCTCGCAATGGGACTATCCGCGGCGTATGTGATCGCAGAGTTTGTCAACAGCGATATGCTGCCGATTCCTCGGATGGCGAGCACGCACGGGGTGTTGAATGGGTTCGGGTTTTGCCTGTGGGGATTGTTGGGATGGCTGGTGGAGACGCTGCACGATTCGGCTTGAGGAGCCGCGCCGTAAAGGACGTTGCCGCGTTAGACTAATCCCCGCATGCTTCTTAACCTGACGATCCTGGCTGGCGACGGAATTGGCCCCGAAGTCACCGAGCAAGCCGTTCGCGTCCTCGCGGCGGTGGCCGGTTCGTTCGGCCATGAACTCCAACTACAGCGCAAGAATGTTGGCGGAGCAGCTTTGGCCGCCGCCAACGATCCGCTGCCTCCAGATACCTTGCAGGCGTGCCTGTCGTCCGGGGCCGTGCTGCTGGGCGCCGTGGGCAATCCTGCGTTCGATCATTATCCCCGGCAGCTGCGGCCCGAAGCCGGACTGCTGCGCCTTCGCCGCGAGTTAGGCGCGTATGCGAATCTGCGTCCCGCCGTCTTTTTTCCGGCGCTTGAGGATACTTCTCCGCTGCGCGCCGAACTCGTGCGCGGAACCGACATTATGATCGTGCGTGAACTATTGGGTGGAGCCTATTTCGGCGAGCCGCGCTCGATCGAAGGTGCAGCTGGATCCCGAGTTGCTGTCAACACGATGCGTTACGGCGAGTTGGAGATCCAGCGCATCGCCAGAGTTGCCTTCGAACTCGCGGGGAAGCGCCGCCACAGAGTTCTATCCGTGGACAAGGCTAACGTTCTGGAATGCTCGCGCCTCTGGCGCGAGGTCGTGACGCGCGTGGCACAGGATTATCCCGACGTGAAGCTCTCCCACCAATATGTTGATTCCGCGGCGATGTTGCTGGTGCAACGTCCTACTGTTATTGACGTGCTGCTCACGGAAAACATGTTTGGAGACATTCTTTCCGACCAGGCGGGTGGCGTCGTAGGTTCGCTGGGACTGCTGGCCTCGGCGAGCATTGGAGGTCCGGTCGGCTTGTACGAGCCGGTGCACGGGTCAGCCCCGGACATCGCGGGCAAAGGAGTCGCCAATCCGTTGGGCGCGATTCTCTCGGCCGCCATGCTGCTGCGCCATTCGTTCTACTTGGAGCACGAGGCCGCCTGCATCGAAGCCGCTGTCTCTTCGGTTCTCAGCCAGGGTCATCGCACTGCCGATCTAGCGCGCAAATCGCAGCCCACTGTTTCGACGTCAGAGATGGGGCGTCACGTGGTGGAAGCAGTGAAATCGTCCCCGGTTCGGGCCGACCGAACCGAAAAATCAGCTTGAGTAAGCATTTCTGTCCGCACCCGGGGGTTTGTCTTCTTTGCGGACTTTGCGATCCCTTGGTGAACTTTGCGGTCAAAAGCTTTTGAACCACGAAGGGCGCGAAGATCCCGCGAAGAGCGCAAGGAAAAATGCCTCGCTGCTTCCGACCACACGACAATTTTCCGCAACCAATTTGTCTTGATTGCAATCTCAAGTATCGGGCACAATCGTAACATCTGGAAATTCCGAGCGGTGAGGCGTCATGCTTTCGAAATGTGCCAACCCGTCTTGCACGGCTTCCTTCCGTTACTTCCACCAAGGCAGATTGTTTCGGATGGAGGTGGAAACTTCTGATCCGGACGAGGCAGTTTTGACGCACACCGGCAAATCGGTGCGCCGCGCAGAGTTTTTCTGGCTCTGTGATCGTTGTGCGGCTCGAATGACGCTGGAACACAGCATCAACGGCAGCGTGGTGGTTAAACCCTTGGACGGCGGCCTTCGGGCAGCGTCTTAGCCACTTGGGCGGTGCCGGCCTTGCCACCGTCATATTTCCCCGTCCAATCGTACCAGCGGACGCGCAGCATCTCCTGGAACATGCGGGCTCCGTCGAGCAGCGGGTTTATTCGCGTTTCGCCGCTGTGACCCCAGGCTACGGGCACTTCCGTCACCATGAATCCGAACTTGCGGGCGAGAAAAAGAATTTCCGGATCAAATCCCCAGCGCTCGATTCTTTGCAGGGGAAAGATCGTCTGAGCAGCGCGCCGGCGAAATGCTTTGAACCCGCACTGGGTGTCGCGAAAGCGGAGACCGAGCGTGATGCGCAGCAGCAGGTTAAAGATGCGCCCGAACAATTGGCGGTGCAGAGGCTGCCGCTGCGTCTGCAGCTCAGAGCGCAGCCAGCGCGATCCGATGGCAATGTCCGCCCCGTCCGCCAGGGCCTTCAAGAGCTTGGGAACTTCTTCGATCGGCGAAGACAGATCCGCGTCGGTAAAAAGGATCACCCGTCCGCGCACGCTCAGCATACCGTTGCGCACGCTGTAACCCTTGCCGCGGTTTCCCGGATTCTCGACCAGGCGCAAACTCGGATTCCTCTCCGCAAAGCTGCGCACAAGGTCGGCGGTATTGTCGCGAGAGCCATCGTTGACCACAATGACCTCCGCATCACAGCCGTGCTCCGCAATGTAGCTGAACACCTTCTCGAGCGTGGCGCCCAGGCGGGTGCTCTCGTTGTAAGCGGGAATCACAACGCTGTATGCAAGGTCTTGCAAGCGAAACCTCACGCGGAAAAATAGACGCCCTCAGTGATAGCGCGCCAGCCAGAAGCCGTAGGATGTCATTGTCGGCGTTCCTTGTTGCCGTGAAAAAGGGAATGCACGCCATTCATTGTACGGCGCGAAAGCCATTTTCTACAGGAAAGCCTCAAAGTCAGGAAAGGAATACGAAGGCGCGTCTCGCTAGGCGACGTTGCGCTGCCGCTCGAGCATCGAGAAATACTCCGCCACCAACTCGGCGTCCCATAGGCCGCGGCGGGCCTCTTCGTGCATTGTCTGCACTGCCTGTTCATGAGGGATAGCAGGCTTGTAGGGGCGCGCCGTGCATAGCGCATCGTAGACATCGACCACCTGCAAAACCCGCGGCAGCACGGGGATGTCAGCCCCGACTAGCCCGTCGGGATATCCCGACCCGTCCGAATGCTCGTGGTGATGCCGAATGATTGGCAACACCAGCCGCAAGGACTTCAGAGGCTTGCAGATATTTTCACCGGTGACCGGATGCAACTTCATAATCGCCCATTCTTCGGGCGAGAGGTTGCTGCCTTTTTTCAGGATTTCGTCCGGCACGGCAATCTTTCCCAGGTCGTGCAGGAACCCCCCGCGCCTGAGTGCGATGAGCGAGTCTTCGTCAAGGCCAAGGTGCCGCCCTAAGTCAGTTGCCCGCACGGCGAGCCGTTCACAGTGCCCCTCCGTGTAAGGATCCCGGCCTTCAACGATGAGGCCCAAGGTACATAACACCGAGTCCGCTGTTTCCAGTTCATCGGTGAATTCTTTCAGCCTAAGCAGCGACTTTACGCGTGCGATCAGCTCTTCCGCCAGCACAGGCTTGTTGAGGAAGTCATCGGCGCCGGCCTCGATGCCGCGCACTTTGTCGGTGCTGTCGGTCAGACCGGTGATCAACACAAACGGGATCAACCGCGTGACTGGATTATCCTTCAACGCGCGGCACAAATCGTATCCCGACTTTCCCGGCATCATCACGTCGGACAGGATCAGATCGGGGGTCTGCCGGTTGACCTCGGCCTCGGCCTGCTCGGCGCTCGACGCCGTCACTACGTCGTATCCCCGCATGCCGAGCAGTTGGCTCATCAGCCCGGCAATGCTTGGCTGATCGTCCACTACAAGGATCCGCGGAGGCCGCCGGCGTGGTAACAGTTCACCCATCCCATGGTAAGACGCAGCGCTAGGGGCCGGGGATGGCCGGAGACTGTCGCGCGAAGAGGGACGGGACGAAGGCGGGAAGACGCTCATAACACCATCAGTGACTGCTGTTATTCTACAGCGAATTCCGCCTGAATGAGGAAATGTAGCAACTTTTGACCCAATGACTTTCTTCTCACCGCCTGTGTTCATTCCCACTTCGGAACCGTTCCGGGCAGACTGGTGATTGAAATCCTTGCTCTCGGCGCCTTGCAGTGCCTACTCTGCCCGCATGCCCTGGATTAAGTTCTCGTGTCTCAGCTTAGTGCTGCCCACAGTCTTTTTGAATATTGCAGTCGCAACGGCACCCAAGGTCCACGTCATCACCTTCAACAAGTGGATGTCGGTACAGTGGTTCGGAGGCAACCAGGAAAACAAGCCGCTCACGCTTAAGGTGCGACCAATACTTGTGGACGGACGCCTGAAGGAATACGTCATGGGTTCGCCGCATGAAGTGACCGACCGCCTGTTCGTGGTGCGCCGCGTCTTTCGGGTGAACGATAGCCTTTCCGACGATCCAGGGCCCTCCCGATGGCAATGGCAACCCGGAGGATGGCTGCTGATCGATCGCGTTACCGCGCGGATCTCCCCGATCAACCTGCCCGAGTTCGACGCTTACTATTCAACCGTCACCTGGTACCGGGATTACGTCGCCTACTGCGCTGTCTCCGACGACGGGAAAAAAATCTACGCGCTGGTTGCGCAGCTAGGCCGCCGCAAGCCAGTCTTGAAAAAAGTTCTCTCCGACAACAGCCCCCCCGCTGATGACGCTGTGAACGATTCGGCTTGCCCGGCACCCCGGTGGCAACGAGCCCCCATACGCGTCACCTTCGAATCTGCAGCCGCCGCCAAGCAGACCTTCACTATTCGCGGCCATGTCGTGGATCTGGTGAATGATGCGGAAGAGGACGAAGAAAGCTCGAAGTAACGAGGGAAAGCCCAGTTCTTACTTACCAGGAAACCGGAACTCTCAGTCCCCAGCAGCCTCTACTGCCGGCAGTTCCTCTGCCACAGTCTTCTCTTTCACCTTCGCACTGGTTACGAGAATCACCGAGAGCACCACAATTGCACTTCCCGCCAGAATAAAGCGGTCTACGTGCTCATGCAGAATCAGCCATCCTAAAAACACGGCCACCACTGGATTCACATACGCGTAAGTCGAAACCTTCGACGTTGGCACATGCTCCAGCAGCCAGATATAAGCCGTGTAACCGATCCACGAGCCGCAGACTATGAGATACAGGACGGCAGAGAGCCCCCGAACTGTCCAGGTCACGTGTGAAAAGTCCCCGGCCAGCACGGCGAAAATGAAATTGCCCAATCCCGCGGCCGTCACCTGCCAGGCCGTGGCGCTGAAAACGTCCATCCCCGACTGCCACCGTTTCGAGAGCACGGACCCCAAGGCCCAACTGAACGATCCGGCAATCAAACTCAGCGAGGCCCACAATTCTTTCCGCCCGAGCGCGGTGCGGGAAGTCAGCTCAGGATAAAAAAGAACGAACAGCCCCAGAATGCCGAGCGCCAGTCCCGCCTTCCCCCGCCCGGAAATGTGATGGTCCCCCAGCAGCATCGAATCGAGTACCAGAAACCACAGCGGCGTGATAGCGATGATGAGGGCGGCCAGCCCAGTCGAGACCGACAGCTCCGCGTAAGAAAGGGTGAGGTTGCCTCCCATCAGCAACAGCAGCCCAACGATTACGGCCAAAAGAATCTGCCGCGGCGAGTACAAAACCTTGCGTCCCGTCAATGCGCACACCGCCAGCATTACGGTCCCAGCAATCGAGAAACGGATCGCGCACATCAGCGCGGGAGGAATGCTCTGCACAGCGATATCGATGCCGAGATAGGTCGACCCCCAGAACAGATACACGAGTCCGAAGGCAAGAATCACCATCCACCGGCTTGGGCGTTGTGTGTTATGCATTGATAGTGAAAAAAACGACGACTACACGTATCAGACGAATGCGCGGGCTGCTTGGATTCTAAAGATCGTGACGGAAGGGTTACTTTCCTGTGCTCCGATCGGGTGCAAAATTCAGCCCATTGATCAGGTCTTCTACGTCTTCTTCGCTGCCGGCGATGAAAGTGAACGATACTGCATAACCGCGCGCAAGGACCACCAGAGTTGACTGCCGCATGAGCCGCGATCCAACATTCTTCTGAAAGTCCTCCCGCACCACCGTCTTTGCCCCCACAGGGAACTCGTACGGCTCATTCACCACCGCGAAGCCCTGCCCCTTGGCCACCTCCGTCACTGGGCCGAAGTACTGCGCCGCTTCCTTGAGTCCGGGATAGGCCGCCACACTCTCTGCCGCAATCAGAATCGACGAATTCACATCCCCGCCCGCCGCTTGCGGGGGACGGGAGAACGCCGCCAGCAGCACGCGTCCATCAGCCTTATGCGCACTCGTTTCGATCGCTTTCGCGTGTGCGGGCGGATCTTTCTGCGGATCAGCCTCCCTTGCGTCGCTCGGCTCGTTCTCGTCCCCGGCATTCATCTCCTCGGTCCGCAGCACCCAGCCTGCCGGGATCGTGCAAGAGAATCCGAGCTCACGGTTTCGGAAAATGCCGTTGCTGAGCGTTCCCGTATCCAGCGGAGAATCCGCCGCGGCCACAGATTTTCTGACGTGTTTTGAAGATGAGGATGATGAGGACGGCGACGCGGACTGCGCCAACGTCTGCCCGCGCAGCGCGGCGGCTGCAAGGAGAACAACAACAAGACTACGGAGGAGGCAGCGGGAACTCATACTGCCATGTTACTTGACCAGCTCAGGTTTCACCCTCCGGCGACTGGCTGCCCGTTTAACCGAATCTCTGATCGCTAGGCCGCCTTTCCCATCACTGGTTGCGTGCAGTGAGCACATCGCCGCGCCGCGATCGGAATCTCGCTCAGGCATTCCGGACATTTCTTCGTGGTCGGGTCAGGGGGAGCCTCGCCGCGGCGCATCCGCGCCACCAGCGCGTTCACTGGCGTCATTACAAAGAAATAAATCGCCGCCGCAATCAGCAGGAACGATACGCAAGCGTTGATGAAGTCGCCGACCGGAAAGTGTGTGCCGCGAATGCTGAACCCGAGATAGGAAAAATCCGGCTTACCCACTATCGCGGCGATCAGCGGCGTGAGCAAGTCCTTCGTCATCGCCGTCACAACCCCGCCAAACGCCGCGCCAATCACCACGCCCACCGCCATATCCACAACATTTCCGCGCAGAATGAACTTCTTGAAACCTTCGAGCATAGAACGCTCCCTCCGAATTGAAGTGGGGCCAATGTAAGGCAGAGTGGGCGGGAGGTCAAGGGACGGGACGGCTGTAGATCGGTGTCAAGATCAGCGGCGACATGAGGCAACAGAAACAGCTCTGGTCTACGCAATTATCTCAAGCTGGCCGTTTGGGCCATCGTATGTGAGGACCCATTTCCGTAGTATGTCGCGGCCGATGAGACAGGAAAAGAATCGCTGCTCAATGATGGGACATGCCACTACCCTAATGACGTCGAAGCCGGGTAAATCGGTCCCGGGAAACGAAATTGCAGCTGCATATGCGGGATAGCGACCTGCTATTCCGCCCACGGTCGTGATCTTGTTCCAATCAGTTTGGAGAAGCTTGCAAGTACTGGCAATTTGCGGATTTATTACGGTTAGCGATGCACCGGTATCGATCAATGCGTGGACTGGAAGTTCTCGAAACTCCAGCCCAATCGCCTGTCCCTCATCTAGTTCCGGACGCGTGGTACTGATTAGAATTTCGATGTGTGGGCCTTCCAGGAGAAGCTTGCTCGGATTCGGCCGCCACTTCAATCGTAACCTTCAGTAGATAAGGTAGACTGGTTCCTCGGCCCAGACCTGCTTCAACAGAAAATTCTTCCCAAGCCCGGCTGCTGCGAGACCTGCTTTGAAGGCCGATTCATAGTCGGGATGGAATCCGACAACTCTTGATCCTACAATGACCACGAATTCCCCAGAGTTCGAACGCAGCCATTCCTGCTTGTGCTGCTCAAATACGCGAAGCTCTTCTTGCAAAACCTTCTCTTCTGCGTCCACTCAGTTAAATCCTTCGGAATCGGTTGGCGCCAGGTAGGCGCAGTAAAAATATTATAATATTATAATAGAATTGCAAGCAGAAACTTCTTGACCTTATGGCAAGAAAGAAAAGACTCGACAGTGACGCGGAGCAAGTGGCCGTTTATCTTACCCCCACAGAAAAGTTAGTGATGGATGTCATCGCGGGCCGTAGGAAAAAACGGCGCGAAGAACGAACTAGCCCAAGTGAGATAGTGGCGGACGGACTCTGGAAGATCCTTACCGAAGCAGAGGGAATCCCCAAGGAGAAAATCCAAGATCTTTTGGCAGTGCAGACTGAAAAGGCGGGGCCCGATAACCTCAAGGTTTTTCCCAAAGGTTAGCCCCGCGAGTCCTCAGATTCTCATCGGCATCACGATATACCGATACTTGTAATCATCCCCTTCAGCCGGCCGCAGCTGCCCTGCCGACTGCGGATCTTTCAGTTCCAGGCGCACTTCGCTCGATCCAGCAGCTTTGAGGAAGTCCACGAGATAGGCCGCGTTGAAGCCGATGGTCAGCGGGTCGCCGGTGTAAGGAGCCTCAATCGAATCCTCCGACTCGCCCGATTCGGTCGACGAAGCTGAGATCTTCAACTCGCCTTTTTCCAGACGCAGGCGCACCGCCCGCGACCGCTCATCGGCAAACTGGGCCACACGCAGAATGGCCGCGTTCAACTCATCCGCGTTCAGCGGGACGATCTTGTTGTTGTCCTTGGGCAGAACCGCTTCGAAGTTGGGGAATTGTCCGGTCAACTGCCGCGACGTCAGCAGTCGCGATCCGATACGGAAGAACAGCGTCGACTCATCCTTGGCAAACTCAACAACGTCGGCATCCGTCGAATCCAGCAGCGTCCGCAACTCATCCATCGCCTTTTTCGGCACCAGCGTTTTCATCTCGCCCGAGACACCGTCAAACTTCTCTCCCGCGCGCTCGCAATGCGCCAGGCGATGGCCGTCGGTTGCGACCATCGTGATCGACTCCGGCTTCAGCAGCATCAGCGCGCCATTCAGCGTATAGCGCGACTCTTCGTTCGAGATCGCAAATCCAGTCCGCGCAATCAATCCCCGCAGCACCTGCGCCGGAATACTCACTGCGCCCGCCGTGGGAAACGTAGGCAGGCTCGGAAAGTTTGACTTCGCCATCCCGACCATTTTCGTATTCGACCGCCCGCATCGAATGCTGACCCAGTGATTCTCCAGCAACTTAACGGTGATATCAGCATCGGGCAGCAGTTTTACATAGTCATGCAATTTGCGCGCGGGGATGGTGCACGACCCTTCCTTCTTCACCTTGGCATTGCAGGAAGTGCGCAGGCTCAGATCAAGGTCGGTAGCAGTCAGCGACAACCGGTCCCCAGCCGCCTCAAACAAGTAATTCGAAAGAATCGGGATCGTGGTCTTGCGCTCCACCACACCCTGCGTGGCCGTCAACTCGCGCAGCAATTCAGACTTGCTGACCGTAATTTCCATCGTCCCCGCTGCAACGGCGGCTTCGACCGGCATAAGTACGTCTCCCCTGTTGCCGTGCTACTTTGATTACTTCGTTATATCAAATGCAAAACCTATAAAACCAGCAGTAACAGTAGGGCCTGCGCAGAAGTGGAAAACCTTGGCAACTCCCATGTTCTCACTGCGTTCGTTGCCATTCCATGATGTTAGAAATCGGTCCCGATCTCCGCGGAGTCCCTACTAGAAAAACTCCCCATCCACCAATTCCTGTCCTGCGATTCACAACTTCCACATCGTCTTCACAGCCTGCCTGCAGGAAGACTCGCCCACTGCGTGGAAAAACTCAAACTCCCCGCGATTCATCCACCCAATTGCTCGGTCAATTTATTGAGTAGCCTGTTCAAATCCTTGTCGTTCTTGCGAACCTCTTCAATCTTCTCCACCGAGTGCAGCACGGTTGTGTGATGCTTCCCGCCAAACTGCCGCCCGATCTCCGGCAATGACGCCTCGGTCATATGCTTGGCCAGGTACATTGCAATCTGCCGCGGATAGACGATCGCTCGCGAATTATTCTTTGCCTTGATCTCCACTAGCCGCAGCCCGAACTGCTCCGCCACAGTTTTCTGGATGGATTCAATCGTGACCTTGCGCGCCTGGGAATCGATAAAGTTCTTCAATACCTGCTGCGCATAGGGCAAGGTGATCTCGGCCCCAATCAGCGACGAATGTGCCACAAGCCGAATCAGCGCTCCCTCCAGTTCGCGCACATTCGAGCGTATATTCTGCGCGACATAAAGCGCCACATCGGTAGGCAGCGTGACTTTCTCCTGCTCGGCTTTCTTCTGCAGGATAGCCACCTTCGTCTCCAGGTCCGGCGGTTGAATGTCCGCAATCAGTCCCCACTCGAAGCGGCTGCGTAACCTGTCTTCGATCTCCGCCAGTTCCTTTGGCGACCTGTCGCTGGCGATCACAATCTGCTTCATCGACTCGTGCAGGGCGTTGAAGGTGTGGAAGAACTCCTCCTGAGTACGCTCCTTCTGCGCCAGGAACTGGATGTCATCGATCAGCAGCACGTCTACGCCGCGGAACTTGTCGCGGAAGCTGGTCATCTTGTCGTAGCGCAGCGAGTTGATCATATCGTTGGTAAACTTCTCGCTCGACACGTAGCAGATGGCCGCCTGCGGCATCCGGCGCTTAATCTCATGCCCGATCGCCTGCATCAGGTGCGTCTTGCCCATGCCGACGCCACCATACAGGAACAGCGGGTTGTAAGCCTTCGAAGGACGTTCTGCTACCGCCTGGCACGCGGCATGAGCGAACTGGTTTCCGCTGCCGATCACGAAGGCGTCAAACGTGTACCGCGGATTGAGTTGCGCCGCTCCGTCCCAATCGAACCGCGATTGCGCCGGCGCTGCCGCTACCGCGACTGCGGAGAGCCCGCCATCATGCCGTACGGTCGTGGCCGCCGGATCATCTTCCGGAGTGACAAACTTGACGTCATTCAAGTCGAGGCCGAGATTGTCGATGGCCTCCTGGATCAAATCCGCGTACTTATCGCCCGCGTGCCGGAATTCCACGGTCGGCACGCGCACAAACAGCACGCCTCCGCTGGAGTGGCTGTAGCGCGTCGGCTTCAGCCAGGTGTCGAAAGAGTGCCGGTTGATCTTTTTTTCCAGCGCGTCGAGAATGCGCGCCCATGGGTTCGGAGATACAGTTGTGCTTGGAACTGACATATATGAAATGCTCGCCCCGACGCTCCGGAGGCTGGTTTGAGAGCGCCTGTTCTAGTGCTGCCGTTATCACGCGGCTGGTTGAAACCCTAGTAGTGTACTGCGGAAAGCGCCTTGCCTGCAGTGCGCTCTTGCCTAACTGAAAAAGAATTTTTGAAAGTCAAATCAGTGCGAGATAGTAGCACAAATTTTTTTTTCGCGTCGAAAACTTCGTGTCAATTTTTTCGTCGAGCAAATATTCAGAACCCGATTCTGTGCGCGTGTCAAGTGTCGAGGAGGTAACTGCAACGAGCGCAGTGCAGTGGGGCGCGCTTGACGATTCTTGGCACTCAGCAATAGATCGGCAGATCTGGCGATCGGGTCATCGGGCGATCTGAAAAATCGCCCGACCCCCGAGAAGCCGATCACCCGATGTTAATGACTTTGCTCCCATCACGCCTCGTCATTTATACTCAACGTTTGTCTTAAGACCGTCGACCGAGTCAGGAGCAGCTATTTTTCATGCCCAAGCGTACATTCCAACCCAACCGGCGCAAGCGATCCAAGAAGCACGGGTTTCGCACGCGCATGAAGACCCAGGGCGGCCAAAAGGTGCTTTCCCGCCGCCGCGCCAAGGGGCGCAAGCGGGTCTCGGTGAAACCAGGTTTCCGCGAATAGTCCCGTATGTGGCGCGGATAGTAGTGTCCGCGTTCCCCCGTACCGCACTAATATCAGGAAGAACCAAATCGCCGTGAGCGCCATCGCTGCTAAACAGGATTCGAAAGCAGCTGTCAAGGCGGGGAACTTTCCCCGCAGCGCGCGACTTTTGCGCCACGTCGATTTCGAGCGCGTCTACAAGCAGGGTCGCCGCCACTTTTCGGCGTCGATCACAGTTTTCTATTTGCCGCGGCCGGAAGCGCAAGCCAGGACAGTGCACACCAAGACGATGAACAGCAAGGCGCAGGCAACTTCGGGGATTCGCGTGGGGTTTACCGTTGGCCGTACCCTGGGAGGCGCCGTCGAGCGTAACCGCATGAAGCGCCGGCTGCGGGAGGCCGTAAGGCTCACGCGCCCCAAGCCCGGGGCAAACGTGGATGTCGTGATTAACCCGAAGAAGTCGTTGTTGGCCACCGACTTCTCCGCGGTGCGGAACGAAGTCGCGCGGGCTTTCACAGTGATCGAACAGAAGATGGCAGGGAAGTCAGGCATCAAGTCTCCGGCCGAGAGCTGAATCCGATTGAACATGCGTCAATTTGCCAAACTGGTCGTGGTGCAACTGCTGCGGGCGTATAAGTGGGCGATTTCGCCCTTGTTTCCGCCCGCGTGCCGTTACGTTCCGACTTGCTCGGAATATGCCCTGGAAGCCGTGGAACGTTACGGCGCCCTGCGCGGGACACTGATGGCCACCATGCGTATCTGCCGCTGCCACCCTTTCGTCCGCGGCGGTTACGATCCCGTCATCAAGAATTTGCCATCTTCGGATATCGACACTGGGGGTAGGCATGGGCACTGCAAGGCCGGATGAGTTGTGCAGGGAGCCGCAAGAATACGCTCGCGCTGTGAGTCGAGGGAGCAAGTCGATAGAGATTAAGAGTCCCAAAGGGACGAAAGAAAACTAAATTTGCCTGACTTCAAAAATCCTCAACAGCAACCCGGTCACGAGCGCCGTCTGCTTCTCGTCTTCGTCCTGACTTTCACGGTGATCCTCCTTTTCCAGCCACTACTGAAGAAGTACGGCCCGCAACCGCCCGCCCAACCGCCGCAGACTCAGTCCGCTCAGACTCAGCCGGCAAAGACCCCTCCCACTTCTGCGGCAAGTGCACCCGTAGTCACGCCTGCAGCGGGAGTCACCAAACAAGCCTCGGCTGAATCTGAAACGGTTATCGAGAACGATCTCTACAAGATCACCTTCACCAACCGTGGCGCGCAGGTGAAATCGTGGATCCTCAAGAAATTCGACAACGAGGCACAGAACGGACTCCTTGATCTCGTCAATCCAGAGGCCTCGCAGAAGTTCGGCTATCCACTGTCGCTCTGGACCTACGACGAAGGAGTGCGCAACCGTCTCAGCTCGGCGCTGTATGTCGCTTCGCGCGAAGGATCGCTGACCGCTCCCGCTGACGTCACTTTCGAGTATTCCGACCAAGACCTCGCTGTCCGCAAAACTTTCCACTTCGACCACAGCTACCTGATCAGGGTCGAAACCAACGTCACGTACAAAGGAAGCCCACTCCCCGCCTTCCCCGCATGGCCCGCGGGTTTCGGCGATCAAGTCACGCCTGCCTCTTATGCCGCGGGCCGCATCGACTACCACAACGACCTCTCCACCGACCGCACCGCCCTGATTTTTCCAAATTACATCGCCCGTCTCGCCATCAAGAACATCAGCGGCGCGAATACGATCCGAGGACCATTCGAATGGGCGGGGGCGAACGATCAATACTTTGCCGCTGTTTTCATTCCGGATGATCCCGCCGCCGCTGCCCTGGTCACGTTGCGCAACTCCCTTCAGGTTCCGCGCGACCCGGACAAGCCCGCATCCAAGGAAGTTGCGAACGTGGAAGTCCTTGGCGCCGCCGTCGGCAATCTCCACGGTTCCACCGTCGAGCGAATGTATGTCGGGCCCAAAGAGTTGGCCGTGCTGGAGGCAGTGCACGTTCCGGCGATCAAGAACGATAATCCTGACATCCGCGGCCTGGTCGATTTCGGCTGGTGGGGCATTATCGCGCGCCCGCTGTTCCTCTGGCTGAAGTGGACCTACAACCACATCGTCCCCAACTGGGGATGGGCGATCGTACTGCAGACATTGATCATCAGCGTCGCCTTGCTGCCGCTGCGCATCACGCAAATGAAATCGATGCTCAAGATGCAGCGTGTCGCGCCGCAGATCAAATCCATCCAGGAGAAGTACAAAAAGTACAGCCTCAAGGATCCGCGGAAGGCGGCGATGAACGAGGAGGTCAGCGCGCTTTACAAGCGGGAAGGGGTGAATCCCGCCGGCGGATGTCTGCCGCTGCTCGTTCAATTCCCATTTCTCATTGCCTACTACCGCATGTTGGGCGTCGCGCTTGATCTCCGCCATGCTCACTGGCTCTGGATCCACGATCTGTCGGCGCGCGATCCCTATTTTCTGCTGCCCATTTTTATGGTCGTGAGCATGCTGGTGACGCAGAAGATGACGCCGCAGGCGGGCATGGACCCGGCCCAACAAAAGATGATGACGGTGATGATGCCGCTCATGATGGGCTTCATCTTCTTTAACCTCGCCGCCGGCCTGAACTTGTATTACGCGGAAAGCAACCTCATCTCGATCGTCCAGCAATGGGTTATGAACCGCACCAAGCTGGGCCGCGAGATGCGTGAAATGATGGAAAAACGTGCAAGGAAGAAGGAGAAGTGAAGCTTCTAGCTGTCAGCTCTCAGCTTTCAGCCAGGGCTTCGTGACAAGTGCGATACGTTAGTGGAAGCCTTTGAGAGCGGTTGTTGTCCGGGGCAAGCAGGAGCCCCGAAGCCCGCATCGGATAAGCTGAAAGCTGATGGCTGATAGGCTGAGAGCTGCCTTTATGCCCATTCCCGACAAACTCGCTGCCGCCAAGAAGATCAACGAATTTCTCCAGTCCGTTGTCACTCTGGGCGGGCTGCACCTCAAGTACCGGATCACGGTCGATCCGCCCATTCCCGACAACCGCGACTGGGAGAAGCCGGAAATTCTCGTCGACTTCGCCGGGCCTGATTCCGCGCTTCTGCTGGACCGCGGCGGCGAACTCCTGCGCGCGCTTGAACTCCTGGCGCTCGAAATGCTCCACCTGCCTTCCGGCGAGCACGAAAAGATTTCTTTCGACTGCCGCAATCACCGTTCCATACGGCTCGAAGAACTCCGCATGGCAGCAGCCGTGGCCGCCGAAAAAGTCCGCAGGACGGGAACGCCTTACTACTTCGCGCCCATGTCCTCGCGCGAACGCCGCATCCTGCATCTTGCCCTGCGCGACCAACCCGACCTTCGCACCGAAAGTGACGGTGAGGGCATGCGCCGCTGCGTGGTCCTCTATCCTGCCGATTACAAGCCAGCCCCGGGTAAACCCGCCCCGCGGACTATCCCGTAAAAACGGATCGGTGTCAAAGGGATAACGCGCGGCCTTCCGGGCAGTCTTAAGGAGAATTTCCTCCGAAAGGCGCGCACTTCATTGACGAGCTGCAGTCGAGGCCGTTTGCGGCGTGACGTCGTCTACGACGCTGCCGATCGCGTCCCCGGATAGAACAAGTTCCACGCGGCGATTCTGCTGGCGGCCTTCAGCCGTGTCGTTCGAGGCGATGGGCGCAGTTTTGCCGAAGCCGTGCGCTTCGATCGCGTACTGCGAAATTCCCTGCTGCACCAGATAATCCCGCACCGACTGGGCACGGCGTTCCGAGAGCGACTGATTATATTCGTCGCTCCCCACGCTATCGGTATGGCCTTCGACCTCCAGATGCAGGCTGGGATAGGCCAGCACGATGCCGGAAACTTTCGCCAGCCGCTCGCGGGCTCCGGGCAGAAGCTCGAAGCTGCCGCTGCGGAACAGGACGTCCGACATATTCGCAACCAGGCCGCGCGCGGAGTCGCGCGTAGCCAGAATCGTGTTGAGTTGCTGCAGGAGCCGGGCGCGGAGTTCCTGCTTCTCTCTCTCTGCCTGCTGACGAAGACTCTCGGACTGAGCAGCGGCGTTGCGGGCCTTGTCGGCTTCCGCCGCCAGAACTTGCTGCTGGGCGACCGCTTCGGCCTTGGCCTTTTCCGCGTCCGCCTTCTGCCGCGCTGCTTCCTGAGCCGCGGCTTCGGCTTCCTGCTTCATGCGTTCGGCCTCGGCTTTCGCCTTTTCGGCTTGAGCACGAGCAGCTTCCGCTTGCGCGCGGGCGGTCTCGGCCTCGGCGCGGCGCTTGGCTTCGGCTTCAGCGTCGGCACGTGCCTTCGCTTCACGCGCTGCGGCTGCGGCCTGCGCTTCTTCCTCCGCCTTCTGCTTGACCGCCATCATGCGCGCTTCCTCGGCGGTTTGTGTGGCTTCCTTTGCGGCCGCGACGATTGTCGCCTTGTTCTGCTTCTGACGATACGTTTCTTCCGCGTGCAGCAATTGCTGATCGGCTTTCGTGATGATCGAAGCGGCGTACTTATCCGCAGCCGCGATGTGCGCGATACGCAGCGCATTGCGCGCCTCAAAAAGCTCAAGCGGAGTCTTGGGGTCGATGCCGAAGATCGCGTCCTGGATGTGAGTGTTGGTCGAGGAGTAAGTGCCCCGCGTGACCAGTTCGTACCTGGCTTCAATATTTTCGGTTCCGGCCCCGCTCACGGACGCGCTTTCCATCACCACCATATTCCCGGGTTGCGTCACAGCGAAGTAAGGCTCGGCGGTGACGATCATTCCGAAGGTTTGCAGGTCAGTTGCGCCTTTCACGTGCGCGTTGCCGTGCTCCAGCGTCAGTTCACCCAGGTTCACCGCGCGTCCTTCGGGAGATACGGCCCACAAAACATACGTCAGATATTCGAGTCCGAACTTGGTCGCGTCTTCGAGGTTCTGGAACTTGGCGTCAATGGCGAGATTGGTCTTCTTGCCTTCTACCTTGGCTTCGCCCGAGGCACGCTGCAGCAAGCTCGTTCCCTGAAAGTCAACCTTGGTCATTCCGCCTTGCAAGCGGTAGTGCACGGCCTTGGTCGTACGGGACACGGTGGCCGCGTTCGCAGGAGTGCTCGTATTCGCGGGAACCGGCGTTTGGGTTTGCGCAGATACGACGGCCGCCGCGCAAAGTATGTAGGCAAAGACCAGGCTTTTCACGAGAGTCTCGATCTGGGGGAGAACTGTTGAGATGCCTTAGAAGTCTTTAATATCTTCACCGAAGCTGAACCGAATGAAAAGAAACAGGAAGGGCAAAGAAGGAATAGCACTTTCGTCACATTCGTGCCGCACCCAACCGGGGCCATGTGGCGGAGACTGGGTTCAACTGCCCAGCCGCTGGCCCATCTTTCCAGCCCTCGCCACGCAGGACGTTTCTTCAAGGAATGATCGTGATCGAGCCGTTACGACCCACCGCCAGAACGCCGCCTCCGGGATATGCGCTGACCGCATTGAACTTCTGTGGAAACCCTTTTCTCGGACTGAAGCGCATGGGATCCTGCGGGGGACGAAAGTCGAAGATGAAATCCTGCCCCACGATGAAGATTCGTTCTTTGTAGCCAGCTTTAGGATCTGGCCTTCTGCGGTCGTAGGCTGCTGCCGAAAAATAAGCTTGCGGGTAAATCGGGGAAAGGTCCCAGGTCTTGCCGCCGTCGCTGGTGAAGGCCAGGTTAGGACCGTCTTGCTTAGGATGTTTATAGTCCCCGCCGGAGACGACACCGTGCAGTGGATCACGAAAAGCAATGGAGAAGATTCCGGTCGAGTCCGCGCCGTGGGTGATGGGAGTGTCGGCGACTCGCCAGGTCTGACCGCGGTCGGAAGAGTGAAAAACACGGGCCACGCGACCTCCCGTGGCGAACCAGATATCAGCACCTTGCAGCGCAAGGCAGGAGTTGCTGGCTGCGAACGCGCCTTCCCTCTCCTGGGCTGCCGGGAGATTGGCGGACGGAAGTGGACGCCAGTTCTGGCCACCGTCATCTGTGAGCAGAAGTTCGAATTTCAATTTACCCGATTCGTCGGGAATGGGATCCCCGAGAACGACACCATGCGTGGAGTCCCAGAAAGCCATCGAGTCGAAAAATCCATTGGGATTGCTATTGGTGAATTGCAGCGACCAGTGTTGTCCCCCGTCAGACGTATGGTAGATACGCGACTGGTCGCCCTTTCCGGCCGACATCAGAAAAGCTTCATCGGAGGAGAAAGCGACGACCGCGCGAAAATCCAGAGTCGCGGCGTCCGGGACTTGCGCTGCGGTCCAGGTGTGTCCGTCGACACTACGCAGGTACGTCCCATGCGTACCCGATGCCCATGCCACCTTCTGCGAGACAGCGCTGGCACCCCGCAGATCTTCGCTGGTGTGGGAGATCAGCGTTCGCGGTCCCTGCTGCGCGAATCCGGTGGTTGCCAGTAGCAGGATGAATAGCCGACACATGGGGAAATTGTCGCAGGAATCGAGGAAGATTGCTCTCCGCTAGACACCTGAGGTCCACCGGGATCGTGCGAGCTTCAGCCTCGCAGGGCACGCCGGCGGCGAAACGATCCTCAATTACTTCGCCGTGAAGTCAGCGAAGGAAGCGCTCTTGCCATAGTAAATGCGCAAGGTGCAGCGGGAGCCGACATGGGCGAAGGCCACTTCCAGCGCGTCTGATGCTTGGCTGACTTGTGCCGTCTCCATCGGAGCGCGCGCCAGATCTGACTTTTCGTCATACGCCGCGCCGGCCGAAACATTCTTGTTGATCGCGAGCGTCCAATGATCTTTTCCCGGGATCGGATACACCGTATAGGCGCCGACGGGAATCATCGACGACCCCAGCATAAGCTGGGCCTCGGTGAACAGCGTCATGGGCGAGCCCCCGGGAGTCCACGGCTTGCCGTTGGGGATTTTTTCCTTCAAGCTAACGGGGTTGTAGCGGATATAGACTTGCCGACCGTCGTCCAGATTGCAGGTTGTAATCGCCGAGGGTTGACTGGTCGCCTGTTGCGCGGCCAGCCACGGGCATAACAAAAACGATATGAATACAGCTCGACAGACGATGGGAGCGGACATGGCGCAATTCCTCTCGGCAGAAGTGTAGCGCTGGAAGCCCCTGAAGGGGAAGGAGTTTCGGCGGCACGCAGTCAAAAGCCAGTCTTGCCCTTGAGTTGCCGACTTAAATCAATCGCGCCAAAGGAGGGTTTGTTCGATCTCATTTGTCGCTGGTCTTTCGTGACATTCTCTCCTGCTGCCGCCGTTGCTACCGTCACAACACGGTGCCGATAAGTCAGGTAACCGAGCGAGGGTGACATTCCATGGCGAAGGCAACAAAGCTGACGATTCTTTATGGCGAAGGGGACCTGGAAGTGCTAGCAACACAAGCCACTTCCATGGAGAAGGCGGGATATACAGTGCATCAGGCTGCGGACCGGAAGAGCGTGGAAGGGGCTCTGCGGGAGAGAACGTTCGATCTCGTGGTGCTGGGAGCGACTCTGAGTCGCAATGACCGGCATCATCTGCCCTACATGGTGAAAAAGGTCAATCCCCAGACCAGCGTGCTCGTCATGCACACCGATGGCAGCCGTCATCCCTACGTGGACGCCTGCACCGATACCGGAGCCAGCCTGGAAACGGTGCTTGCCCGAATTGAAGGCATGAGGATTGCCGGGACGGCGGGTGCGGCAGCAGCATCAGCCGCAGCCGGGCGGTAAGCCCCGCAGCCAGCCTACTCGCTCCAGCGGCGGAACAGAAGTGCGCCGTTGGTGCCGCCGAAGCCGAACGAATTCGTCATCGCGTATTCGAGTTCGGCTTTACGGGCCTGGTTGGGAACGAAATCCATATTTCCCGTATCCGGGTCTTGATTCTCCAGGTTGACGGTCGGGGGAAGGATCTGATTGCGAAGCGCGAGCACGGTGATTCCGGCTTCCAGCCCGCCGGCTCCGCCGAGCAAGTGGCCAGTCATCGACTTCGTGGAACTGACCGGGATCTTGCGCTCCCCAAAGAAGTTCCGAATCGCATGCGCTTCCAGCGCGTCACCGATCGGCGTTGAGGTACCGTGGGCGTTCACGTAGCCCACCACATCAGGCGTGATTCCTGCGTCGCGTACCGCATTCCGCATGACCCGGAAGCCGCCTTCATGCTCGGGAGCGGGCTGGGTTATGTGATGCGCATCGCCAGACATGCCATAGCCGGCGATCTCAGCCAGAATCTGCGCTCCGCGCTTGCGCGCAAATTCTAATTCCTCGAGGATCATAATGCCCGCGCCTTCGCCGATTACAAAGCCGTCGCGGTCCTTGTCCCAGGGGCGGCTGGCCTTCTCGGGAGCATCGTTACGCGTGGAAAGGGCACGCATGGCCGCGAATCCGCCCACGCCCATGGGAGTGATGGCAGCCTCGGAGCCGCCGGCGATCATTACGTCAGCATCGTTGTGCTGAATGATGCGAAACGAATCGCCGATGGAGTGAGCGCTGGTGGTGCAGGCAGTCGCGGTTGCTTCGTTCGGCCCTTTGGCGCCAAAGCGCATCGAAACCTGCCCCGCCGCAAGGTTGATGATCGCTGCTGGAATAAAGAACGGCGAGATCTTGCGCGGCCCGCCTGCCATGAGCGCTGAATGTTCGCGCTCGATGATGTCGAACCCTCCGATTCCCGACCCGATGTGCACTCCCACCCGCTCATCGTTTTCGGGCGTGATCTTCAATCCCGACATCTTCATCGCTTCGTCCGAGGCGGCAATCGCCAGGTGAATGAAGCGAGCCATCTTCTTCATCTCTTTTTTGTCGATATAGTTCAGCGGGTCGAAGTTCCTGACCTCGGCGGCGATCTGGCAGGCAAAGGCGCTGGCATCAAAACTGGTGATGCGCGAAACTCCGGTCTTGCCCGCAAGCAGGCCTTTCCACACTTCCTCGGTGGAATTCCCCACTCCGCAGATCAAGCCCAGGCCTGTAACGACGACCCTGCGTCCCAACTACTTCCCGCCTTTCGAGTGCTTGGAGATGTAATCGACAGCGTCCTGCACGGTGCGGATCTTTTCCGCGTCCTCGTCGGGAATCTCGATGTCGAAGGCCTCCTCAAAGGCCATTACCAGTTCGACCGTATCGAGCGAGTCTGCCCCCAGGTCGTCCACAAAGGAAGCGCTGGATGTCACCTCGCCCTCATCTACTCCCAACTGCTCGACGATAATCTGCTTTACCTTCTCATCAACGGCTGCCATGTTTCTCCTCGCTTGCCTCGATTAGATTTGAAATTCGCTGCTCCGGATGCGGGATGTAGTATTCCGTTCCATTCGCCCGGCCCGATGTTAGGGCATTCCGCGACCTGAACACTCTCGCTGCCGCTACTCGAAAAGGCGAACGTGTAGTGTAATGGTCCCGGTAAATGCCTGTAAAGAAAGCCCAGGATCTATGCCGGGCGCGTGCCTGTGGTATACCTTCAGCATCCTAACCGCGCGTGCTTGCAGCGGTCAAACCAGATGCGTGCCGTAATTCAGCGGGTGAGCCGCGCCCGAGTCACCGTCAACCAGGCAATTGCCGGCGAGATTGGCATAGGTCTGCTGGTCTTGGTCGGCGTAGGCCGCGACGACAGCGAGGCAGACGCGACTTATCTCGCCGAAAAGATTTCCGGTCTGCGCGTATTTGAAGACGAACACGGAAAGATGAACCGCAGCCTGCTTGAGATCGGCGGCAGCGTGCTGGCGGTTTCGCAATTCACTCTCTATGGCGATGTGCGCCGCGGCAAGCGTCCTTCCTTCGACGCCGCGGCCCCGCCGGAAAAGGCGCGTCAGCTTTACGAGTTCTTCCTGGAAAAACTTAGCGCTGCCGGACTGCGCTGCGAGACCGGACGGTTTCAGGAAATGATGCAGGTTGAACTGGTGAACGAAGGCCCGGTCACCATCCTGCTGGATTCGGCGAAGGAATTCTAGAAGCTATCTAGTGATCTCATAACATAAATCTCATAACCTAAATGGTATCGGGAAGGGCACGGCTTCACAGATTGCGGAAAAACTCATCGATGCAGGCAGAACCGTGGAAGAGCGGCCCTTCAGGGCCGCGTAAGCCGTTTAGTATCGGTCGGGCTTCAGCCCTGGTGGTCGCTCTTCTCGCCTCAGGAACAGGTTTTTCAGCAGCCTGTTCAGCTGTGCCACTACAGCCCCAAGAACCTTTAGCCCTGAGCACCTCGGCTTTTGTTCCCGAGCTTCATTATGAGATGGCCAGAGACTTCTAGAGTCGTAATTAGGAATCGCGGCGAGGGCGCCCGCGCCACGCAGTTAGTGCGTTCTTCCGTGGGAGGGATCGGGCGAAGTAGCCGTATTGACGTCCACGTGCAGGCGGAGCGCGGCGGCGATTTCTGGCGGGTAGCAGTTGCCGTCGCGTGCGTAGTTAGTGCAGTGCGCGGCGACGTCGTTCCGCCGGGGAGATTGCGCGAATTGCCACACCTCCGCGAAGGGAACGCCGCTCCGGGCCGGGCTTGGCGGGCGCTGCGGAAAAGCACAGCCGGATGAAGGCGGGCAGGCATCGTTAATGGCCCAATAAACAATCTTTCGTGTGCCGGAATTCTGACGGATGTCCTCGGCAGTCACGACGTTCCCGTCATCGTTTGCGGCGATGCCGGAGCAATAAACACCGGCGCGGAATCCAGCCGTGGTGACACCGTCGACCCACGCGTAGATATAAGCTTTCTGCTCGGGAAGCATGCGTCCGCCTTGCTCCTGGTCGAGGAAGATGATGGTCGCGCGCGGAAAGCCTTCACGGCGTGCCGCGGCAGCCGCGGCCTGCGCGTCCGACTTTCCGAGGCGCGTGGCGTTCGCAACGGATTTCAGTTCGGCATAGACGCGTCCATTGAAGAGCACGAGAAAGCCGAAGCCGGTGGACTCGACGGCGGCGCGGTGGCCGGCCCAGCTGTTCGTCCTCTCGCCGGGAGGATTGTTCAGCCAATAGCCAGTGTAGGAAAAACTCTGGCGCAGGGCTTTGAGGTTGGCGTCGCCGGGATAGTCGTTGCGATCAAAGCCGAGGTAGGGGCCGGTCTGCGCCTGCAGCGTTGCGCAAGAGAACGTGAACGCCGCCGTCGCTGTGAGCCACCGCAGATTCATGTTTGATGTTATGCAGCGAGCCTCAGCGGCTAAAGCCGCTTCCCCAAGCGTAGCTCAATCGGCCCGAGTCAAGAGGTTGCGGAAAAACTCATCGATGCAGACAGAACCGTGGAAGAGCGGCCCTTTAGGGCCGCGTAAGCCGTTTAGAATCGCTCGGGCCTCAGCCCCTGTGGTTGTTGTTTTCATGCCCCTATGAGCGTTTCTCCGCAACCTCTCAGCTCGCGCCCTTCCTAGCTCTCGCTCTCTTCAGTGTGTTCGGTGGAGCGTTCTTTCTGAGACCCGAGCTCTGATTGCTATCCCCCAATGTGCACCATAGTTCTTGACGCCGGGACGAAATCGGGCTCGCCGATGTGATGGCGCTCCTCTTTCTTTGCGACCACCCCTCGGATGAATGCGGCTAACTCTTCGTCGCTGGCGCCGCGACGCATTTGCGCGTGCAAGTCGTGGTCCCACACAGAAAATAAACATGTCCGAATCTTGCCATCGCTGGTGATGCGGATGCGGCTGCAATGTCCGCAGAAGGGATGCGAGACTGGCGCGATGATGCCGATTTCGCCGACGCCGTCGTCGAAGCGGTAGCGGCGCGCGGTTTCCGAGCGCGCGCGTGGGATTTCGACCAGCGGGCGGTACTCGGTCATGCGCGCGAGAATTTCGTCGAGAGTGACCACTGTCGAGGGCGACCAGGTGCGTCCTTCTTCAAGCGGCATGAATTCGATGAAGCGCACGGTGACGCCCTCTTCGCGCGCGAACATGCCGAAGGGAATAATCTGGTCTTCGTTGAAGCCGCGCATCAGCACGCAATTCACTTTGAGGGGCCACAGTCCGGCGCGGCGGGCAGCGCGGATACCCGCCAGCACGTGGTCATATCCCCCCGGCACGCGAGTGATCCGAGTGAAGCGATCTGGATCAACCGCGTCCATGGAAACGGTGACGCGGGTGAGACCAGCGTCCTTCAGCGGCTGGGCGAGATCGGCGAGCAGGTGGCCGTTGGTGGTAAGGGCAATGTCGAGCGGCTCGCCTTTGCTGCCATTAGGCCGGCGGAGTTGCGCAAGATCACGTACGAAATCAACGACGCCATTGCGCAAGAGCGGCTCGCCGCCAGTTAGACGAACTTTCGTGATGCCCATCCCGACCAGCACACGCGCCATGCGCATGTAATCCGCAAAGGGCAGATCGCCGTAGAGAGCACCTTCATTGCCGGTGCGGCAGTAGACACACTTGTAGTTGCAGCGGTCGGTGATGGAGATCCGCAGGTCGGTAATAGCGCGGCCGAATTTGTCGGTGAGAGGCAAGCTTTTGGCTCTTGGCCTTTAGCTCTTAGCTAGCAGGGCTTCCGTAGCTTCGGTTGAGCTAAAAGCTGGGAGCGAACGCTAAGAGCTTTGTGGAAAAAGAGACGCAGGCGGGAAGATCCCGGCGGCTGTTTCCTTTCCAATGCGCTCCTTGCGGAGCGCGGGAGGCGCGGCATTTCTGCCGCACCCTCGGGTTGATCTTCTTGCGGACTCGCGATTCCCTTAGCGGACTTTGCGGTCAAAAGCTTTGAGCGCGAAGGACGCTCAGGACCACGCGAAGGGCACTAAGAAAAAATCATCCCTCGCCACCTCGGCCTGGGTATGCCCGAAGGCCAAGGCGGTCGGAAACCTGACTTTCACATTATAGGACGTGTTGGGAAAAAAAGAGGATTCAAGGTTTCGGATTCCCGAGTGCCTTTTCAATCGCCGCCTCGCCAGCGGTGCCATGATCTTGTAGCCTGCCGCATTCGGGTGCAGCCCATCATCCGCAAGATCCCTCTTCAGCATGGCCCCTATCGTCGGCCATGGCGCTAGAAGTAGTCGAGGTACACGCAGCCCGTTCTTGGCGCAATAGTCCTTGAGCCAATGGTTCAGCGCCAGAATTTTCTCGCGCGGGCGTCGGGCAAAAGACTCCTTCGCCTCCCGGTGTAGTCGTGCACGGGAAGGACGGACGCAAACACGATACCGGATATCGTGCGCGCGCGCGAACTCGGCCATGGACGCATAATTGGCCTTCGATGTCCTCGATGCGGATGGGCCCGGTGACGCCGGCAACGTCATTGGTGCCGGCAAGATACGACAGACTTGGGATGAAGATCGATCACATCTTGCCGGAAGCGAACCAGCATCTGCGGAGTCGTCTGGCCATCGATGCCGCGATTGATATACGGCTTGCCGGGGAAATAGTTGGCCAGCTTCCAGAAGTCGGTGATGGAGTCGCCAAGGAAAACGACTCGCTTCTCGGTGGCCGCGGGCGGTGCCATCGCGGCATCGGCATCGCGATAGCGTTTCAGTTCGCCGAAGTCATCCGTGTAGATGGCGATCCGCGAGGCCCGGTATGGTCCAGTTCTGCCGAGCCGGTGAAGGGAATCGAAGGTGCAGCTTGCTGAGCCAAGGCTGAAGAGCGACAAAAGCACGGCCGGCAATAGTCGCACGATATTATGGATTGGCATCTGTTTCATACTTCCTCGGAAGGCACGATAGGCCACCGACGCAATATTAACCTTCTTGCTGGTCGCAACGGCTCGAGAACTTGTCCGGCCGTCTGTGTTTTGCATCACAACATGAGGTGATACATCTCACTGAGTTTCTGGCAACCGGGGTACAGCCTCTGACTGCAATAGCACTTTCCGCGTAGCCTGGGTTTCAGGGGCCTTCCAACCGCGCGGCAGTTTCCAGTTCGGACCCCTGCTCGTATTCGCGAGCTAATTCTCTACATCTAGGTCGGAGGACCGCATGCTCCATCTCGATACCGGCAATACCGGTTTCATGATTCTATGCACCAGCCTGGTGATGTTGATGACGCCCGGCCTTGCGTTCTTTTACGGCGGCTTGGTGGGCCGCAAGAATGTTCTGGCCATCATGATTCAGAGTTTCGTCTCCATGGGCTGGACCACCGTCATCTGGTATCTCTATGGCTATTCGCTGTGCTTCAGCGGCGACTGGCACGGCGTCATCGGCAACTTCCACAACGCTTTCTTGCGCGGCATCAATCTCGAGCACGCCCTCGCCGAACGACACCATTCCGCATTGGTCTTCATCGCCTACCAGATGATGTTTGCCATCATCACTCCTGCCCTCATCTCGGGCGCGTTTACCAACCGCGTCACGTTCAAGGCCTACATGCTGTTTCTGACCGGCATGGCTGACCTTCGTGTACTTCCCGTTCGTTCACATGGTGTGGGGCGGAGGATTCCTCCAGCAATGGGGCGTGAAGGACTTTGCCGGCGGCATCGTGGTCCACAACATCGCCGGCATCGCGGCCCTGGCTTCGGTGCTCTACGTGGGCAAGCGCCGCGTGCAGGATCGCGGACCGCACAGCATTCCGCTGGTCGCGCTGGGCACGGGACTGCTGTGGTTTGGGTGGTACGGTTTCAACGCTGGCAGCGAAATGCGCGTGGATTCGGTCACCGCACAGCCTTCCTGAATACCGACATCGCTGCGTCTTTCGCCGCAGTTGCCTGGCTGGTGGTAGCCTGGCTGAACGAAAAGAAACCCAAGTTCCTGGGCCTGCTTACCGGTGCGGTTGCCGGACTGGCGACGGTTACCCCGGCCGCAGGCTACGTTTCTCCCACCACGGCCGTGATCATCGGCATCGTTTCCGGCGTGGTTTGCTACTACGCCGTCGAAATGAAAAATAAGCTGCACTGGGATGACGCCCTTGATGTGTGGGGAGTTCACGGCGTGGGCGGTTTCCTTGGTATCGTCATGCTCGGCATCTTCGCCAATAAGCAGTTCAATCCCGAAGGCGCCAACGGATTGCTCTATGGCGATCCAATTTTCCTGTTAAAGCAGGTTACCGCCGTCGCGTTCTCCTCGGTGTGGGCATTCATATTTACCTACGCTATGCTGCGCATTATTGATGCCTTCATTCCGGTGAAGGTCAGTGAGGCCTCAGAGGAGATTGGCCTCGACGAGTCGCTGCACGGCGAACATGCCTACGAACAACTTACCGACGAAGACGTGATTCATAAGCTAGTAGAGTCGGTTCGGAACTAGAAAGCACCAGGACTGATCGACCAGAACCGCCCGGTGGCCCACCCTTCGCGCCTGTCGAAGGGTGGGATCCACCCCAGCGCTCGCGGCTCCCCCAGATTTTCACACTCTCGGTTGTGACATCCGACCTTGCCCTCTCCACGATAAGTAGGCGATTATCGTCACGGCGCATGCAGTAGGCAAGAGCCCCAGTGGCTCGGTCCTAAGTTGTTTGTTTTCTGGATTTTGACCTCTAAGCTCTTTGAAATCCGTATTTTACGGGGAATTTCGCGCTAACCCCATGACTCCAAAGATTCAGGGGGGAGGGGGGATATCCCTACAAGGTACAGACCGGCATTCCTGACACTGTGATCGATTTCGGAAGGCGTGTAGAAGAATGGCATGCCCGCCGGCTAGAGCGCTCGCCGCCACATCATCATCACATCCCGTCATAGTTCGGGCCGCCGCCACCCTCGGGGGGTACCCAGGTGATGATCTGGTAGGGGTCGGCGATGTCGCAGGTTTTGCAGTGGACGCAGTTCGACGGGTTCAGGCTGATGCGCTTGCCGTTCGGCTGGCTCGCGTCTTCGACCATTTCGTAGACGTTGGCGGGACAGAAATTCTGGCAGGGGCTGCCGTACTCTTTCACGCAGCGCGTATTGCAAATGTTTGTGTCGTGGATGACCAGGTGCGACGGGCTGGTCTTCTTCGTGCTTGGTGCCCGAGTGGTAGAGGTCGGTGAGTTTGTCGAAGGTGAGCTTGCCGTCACCCTTGGCGGGGCCGATGATGTGGGCTTCCGGTCCTCCGTCGGTCGGGAGTTCGGCGAGCTTCCGCATGTGCTCGTGGCCGGCATGAGCGGGATAGCGGTTGCGCAGCCCGCGTCCGCCGGTGACCATCTGCAGCGCGGTGTGGAACATGCCGGCGTAAAATCCGTGCTCGAATCCCTGGTGCATGTTGCGGACTTTCCAGAGTTCGTCTTTGATCCAGCTGGATTCGACTTTTTTCTGGAATGTGCTGAGCGTGGCCGACGAAGAATCATCTCTCTTCAGCGCTTCAAACGCGGTCTCTGCCGCGAGCATGCCGCTCTTGATGGCGAGATGAATTCCCTTGAGGCGCGCGGAATTGAGGAAGCCGGCGGAGTCACCGAGGATCATCCATCCATTGCCCGCGACCGGCGGAATCGCCCACCAGCCGCCATAAGGCATCGATTTCGCCCCGTATCGGATCATCTTGCCGCCTTCGAGCAGCTTCGCGACGAATGGATGCTTTTTGAATTCCTGCAGCACGTGCTGCGGATCGAGACGCGGGTCGGGATAGTCAAGTCCGGTGACGAAGCCCAGGGAGACGACGTTGTCTTTGCCGCCATAGATCCACGCTCCACCGTATTCTTTCGGGGTCAGCGGCCAGCCCATCGTGTAGACTACTTCGCCGGGTGCAATGCGACCCGAGGGAACTTCCCAGAGTTCTTTGACGCCGACGCCGTAGGTCTGCGGGTTGGTGTCTTTGGCGAGGTCGAATTTCGTTGATGAGCTGTTTAGTCAGCGATCCGCGCGGACCTTCGGCGAGAATCACGACTTTAGCTTGAAGGTCGTAGCCCGGCTCAAAGTTGGATTTGGGATGGCCTTCCTTGTCCACGCCTTTGTCGTCGGTGCGCACGCCGCTGACACGGTCGCCGTCATATAAAAGTTCTGCGCCGGCGAATCCGGTAAAGATCGTGATGCCGGTTTCTTCGACCTTGCCGCCCAGCCACTTCACGAAGCGGTTGAGCGAGATGACGTAGTTGCCATGATCGCGCAGCGGAGGCGGAGTGATAGGCAGCTTGAGCTTGCTTCCCGCGGTGAGGAAGTAGACGGCTTCTTTGGTGACTTCGGCGTCGAGTGGAGCTTCTTTCTCGAATCCGGGAAGAAGTTCGTGCATGGAGCGCGGGTCGAGCAACGCTCCGGAGAGGCAGTGCTGGCCGATCTCGCGTGCCTTCTCGAGAACGTAGATGTTTTCTTTGCTGAGCTGCGAGTCGGGATTCTTGGCGTTGTGCGCGTCGATGAGTTGAGAAAGGCGCAAGGCGCAGGCCATGCCGGCCGGCCCGCCGCCGACAATAACAACGTCGGCGGGCATCTGCGGACGTTCGATGCCTTCGATCGGTTTGCGGAAAACTAACATAAGAAAACTCTTTGCCACGGATTTAGGCGGATCATCACGGATAAGGCAACGGATTGGATCCGTGCGAATCCGTGTTGATCCGTGGCTGCTTTACCCTCCCGCTTTCGCCTTCTTCACTTCTTCGATCAGCGGCGGGACGATGTCGAACAGATTGCCCACAATCGCAAAGTCGGCAATTTCGAAGATCGGGGCTTCGGAATCTTTGTTGACGGCGATGATGGTGCGCGAGCCTTTCATGCCGACGATGTGCTGAATGGCGCCGCTGATGCCGAGGGCGAGATAGAGCTTGGGCGCGACCGTCTGGCCCGAGGAGCCGATCTGGCGGTCCATGGGCAGCCAGCCGGAGTCGCAGATGGGGCGCGAGGCGGCGAGGTCCCCGCCCAGGGCGTCGGCGAGTTGCTTGGCAATCTCGATGTTTTTCTGCTCTTTGATGCCGCGGCCCACGGCGACGATGATTTCGGCTTGTGTGAGGTCGACGGCTTGCTTGGCTTCTTTGAAAACTTCCTGCGGCTTGTTGCGGATTACGCTGTCGGCGAATTTCGACTTTCACGGTTTCGACTGGGGCCGCGCTTGCGCCGGCCTCCGCTTTATCGCCGCGGAACGATCCGTTCTGAAACGTGGCGAACCAGGGAGCGTCGCTGGTGAAGCTGACGTCGGCGGCGAGCTTGCCCTGAAACATCTGGCGGGTGAAGACGAGCTTGCCGCCTTCGTGTTTGAAGCCGATGCAGTCGCTGATGACGGTGCGTCCCATGGCGGTCGCAAGTTTGGGGACGAAGTCGCGCACTTGATAGGTGTGCGGCATGAGTACGAGCTTCGGCTGCTTGGTGCTCAGGAATTGCTTTAGAGCGGCGGCGAAAGCGTCGGGGGTATAAGGCTCGAGCTTCGGGGACTCAATGGCATAAACCTTTGCTAGTTTCTTGCCGGCGACTTCGGCGGCGATGGCCGACGGGCTGGCGCCCACTACGGCGGCTTCGAGCGTCCAGCCGGTTGCGGCGGCGATGGCCTGACCGGCGGTGATGGTCTCCCAGGAGACGCGGTTGAGTTTGCCTTCGCGTTGTTCGACGACTACTAGGATGGTATCGGGCATAAGGTCAGCTTCTAGCGGCTAGCTCCTGGCTTCTAGCGAAACATTTCCGAGCTTCGCTCGGCTCGCGGGCGAGGGCGCCCGCGCCACATTTGCAATTACAGCACGCGCAGTTCGTTGCGCAGTTTGTCTACCAGCTTTTTCGCGATTTCGGCTGGCGGTCCTTCGATGTGTTCGGTTTTCTTGGTTTTTTGCGGGACGTAGAGTCTTTCAATCTTTTGCAGGTTGTTGCCGATCGCCGACTGCACCTCTGCCAGCGTAACTTTTCTCAGTGGCTTGTTCTTTGCCTGCTTGATGCCGATCAGCGTGGCGTACCGCAGCTTGTTGATTCCCGACTGAATCGTCAGCACTGCGGGCAGTGGCATGTCGACGAACTGGAAGTATCCAGCTTCAAGTTCGCGCTTCACCCTGATCCCGCTATCGGTTTTTTCGATCTGCATAATGATGGTGGCGTGTGGCCAGCCCAGCAGTTCGGCCAGGATGACTCCGGTTTGCGCGTAGCCGTAGTCGTCGGATTGCAGGCCGGTGAAGATCAGATCGAATTGCTCGTCTTTGATGGCGGCGGCGAAGGCCTTGGCGGTGTTGAGGGCGTCGAGGCCGACGAATGCGTTGTCTTCGAGGTGGATGGCGCGATCGGCGCCTTTGGCCAAGGCTTCGCGCAGCACCTGCTGGGCGCGGGCCGGGCCTGAGGTGATGACCACCACTTCGCCCTTGTGCTTCTCTCTTTGGCGGAGAGCTTCTTCCAAGGCGTAGGCGTCGGGCTCGTTGACTTCGTAGGAAACGTCTTCGCGGATCCAGGCACCCGTTTCGTTGAGCTTGAGCGGTGCATCTTTCTGGGGCACCTGCTTCATGCAGACGAGGATTTTCAAAAGGCACTCCTTACCTGTGGGTTTGGGAGGCGACAGGAAACCGATTAGTATAAATGACCGGATGCGGAGGAGGAAATGCGCCGGATGTGCGCGCCCGCTTCATTCCGGATTCATGCTGTCGAACATCTTCCACAGTGTGTCTGCGGTCGCGCGATAGATTACGTAGCCGCTGCCTGCATCCGAAGTCTCGCGGAACAGCAGCTCGCCGCGGCCGTCGCCATCGGCATCGACGGCATCGATCAACTCGAGCCGCGGTGTCACGTCGAGATGATATTTGTCGGTCACGGCAGAATAGAGTTTGTGCACATTATCGTAGATGTCGGTGCGTGCCACGAGCGTGATCGTGTACTGGGCCATTGAATCTGGAGTTGGTGCGGAAGCATTCTTGGCCGGTGGCGGGGGCACACGCGCATCGGCGGTCAGAACCATGATTGGCTGGTTGTTGACCCAGAGATCAAAAGTGCGCATCTCGACGTTATCGAAAACCGGTTCTGCCGGTTTCGGAGCTGGCCGACGCGCCGCAGTTTTGGCAGCAGCCGGGGTCGCGGGAATACTGGACTTGGCCTGTTTCGCCAAATAGAGGCGAAGCTGCTCATGGGCGAGATCGAGCAACTGTTTGCGGCGGTCAGCTTCGTCCCCTTTGATCCACTCAAACACGTAGGAACGAGGGTTGGGTCCGTCCGCATCCGAGACGGCAGGAACGAGCTGCGTTGCTTCCTTCGGCACGGCGGCCGAGGTGGACTTACCGGGGGAAGCCTCAGTGCTGTTAGAAGCGCCAGCTACAGGCGCACCGGGCTTGCTGTAGCCGGGCACATCATCATCCGAAGGCAGCGGCTGCGTCGGCTTCCCGCGGCGCAGCCGGGGACGATTGCTATCGTCGGCTGAACTGTTGGATTCGGCGGGGGCTCCGTGAGGGGTTTGCTTCGCGGAGTCGGGCTGGGATTTCTTGCCTGAGTCGGAAGTGGTCTGGCCGGAGGTAGGCTTCGATTCGCCCGACGGCTTGGACTCGGGAGAGGAGCTTGGGGGCGGAGTTTGCGCGGGTGGGCTAGACGCTTGCGGCGAGGCGCTCTGCTGAGTTCCGCTCTTGGCGAGCCTCGGCGGCGCGTCGCTGCTTTCGATTCCTACTGGCACGCTCTCCGCTTTGCGCCCGGATTTCGGCGCTTCGGTTCCCTCAGGAAGCCAGAGCCCGGTACCGATCCACGGAGTGACCGCATTGATGTTATTACTGTGCAAAGCACCTGCTACGGTAAACAAGCCCAGTGATTTGCCCGAACGCTCGACTTCGTAGACTGTTCCTGATTCCAGCGCCATAGGCACGGGATTGGCCTTGTATTCCGCGGCGTCGTAGAACTTACCGTTGACACGAATCGCGATCGGGACCAGCGTGGTCTTGCCATTCGTGGCAAGCTGCAGCAAGGCCACTGCGCGTGGCCCCTGATCTTTCTTCTTGTTAAAGCCTCTCTCCTGAGGCTGGATCTGCGGAACTTCCTGCTGGGCCGACGTCAAAGTCGCAGCAGATATCAACAGACCGAAGATGGCGCTCATCCCGAGGGCGCGGTATAGAATCGCTTTGTAGCGCGGCCGGCGGAAGGCGCACCTGTGAGCAGGGTGACCGATAGACGCGGATGTCTTAGACAAGAAACTCTTAGACAAGAAAACTCCCATGAATATCCATGATAAGGCTCCCGACTTTACTTTGCAGGACGAGAACGGCAAAGACGTTCTCGCTCAAGGACCTGCGGGGTAAAACTGTGGTTCTCTATTTCTTTCCGCGCGCGGACACTCCCGGGTGAACCATTGAAGCTCGCGAGTTTCGCGACACTTACAAAAAGATCGAGAAGGCTGGCGCGGTGATTCTTGGAGTGTCTCCCGACACGCCCCAGGCGCAGAAAAAATTTAAGGAGAAGTACAGCCTTCCCTTCACCCTGCTGGCCGATCCCGACAAGAGAGTTGCCGCGGGATACGGCGTATTGCAGGAGAAAAATATGTACGGCAAGAAAGTGATGGGCATCGCCCGGACCACGTTCGTCATTGGGCCGGACGGCAAGATCCAGCACATCTTTGCCAAGGTGAAGCCAGAGGGGCACGGTGAAGAAGTGCTGGCGTATCTGAAAGGGACGGCGGCTTAAAATCAGCACTCAGCGGTCAGCATTCAGCACTCAGCCATCGGGCGCACTTTATCCGACGGAAGTCAGAAATGTAGAAGTTAGGAGCCGCCGCGTTTCCTGGCCTATAGTTCTTAGCCCTTGCCAACGCAATCCCCAGTTCGCTCTTATCGTCCGCTGGAACGGGCGTTCTTTGGGCGTGATCCGCGGCGCGTGGCCCGACAACTTCTCGGGAAGGTGCTGGTACGGCGGACCTCGGACTTGTATCTCGCTGCGCGCATCGTGGAAGTCGAGGCTTACCTTGGCGAGAACGATCCCGCCGCTCACGCCGCCGCCGGCAATACCGCACGCAACTCCGTTCTATTTGGGCCACCCGGGTTCGCCTACGTATATTTCATCTACGGGAACCACTATTGCCTGAACGTGTCGTGCGAGCGAGAAGGAAAGGCTGGATCCGTTTTGTTTCGTGCGCTTGAGCCGCTGGCAGGCATCGAGGAAATGAGCCGCGCGCGTGGGCTCATTGTGCGTGGCCCGCGAGACCTGCCGAAACTGACGAGCGGTCCCGGGCGCCTGGCGGAGGCCTTCGGCATCACACGGGTGCGCGACAACGGTTCCGATCTGACTTCTTCGCGATCCAGCCTATGGATCGGCAGCGATGACTTTCGGGCAGTAAACATTTGTGTGACGCCGCGCATCGGAATAACGAAAGCTGCGGAGGAGCCTCTCCGGTATGTCCTGGCAGGAAATAGTTTCGTTTCCAGGAGCCGGATGGGGAACTTAAGCGGTTTGCGAATGAAAATCGCGCCTGGAGTTGACAAACGGGTGTAGACTGTCCTGCAGATCGAATGCGTGAAACACCGCGCCGGTCAAGGCGTTTGGCTGACCCGCAGGCGATCCCGGTAGTGGCATTCCCTGGCAGGCGCTTGCTTGCTGGATCCTCGTGACCCTATTCGCTCCACCCCGTTGGGCTGTTCTCTTTGCTCCGGCGCTGATGTTATCTCTTGTAGCCCCAGTTGGCGCCGTGGACGCAAAGGCGGAACCTGAAGGTGCGGCGCTTACGCGGTCTGACACTCCTGCCTCCGCTATCGTAATTGGCTTCGTGGGGGGCTTCGTCCGGCACGACAATGCCCGCCATATCCCGGTTCAACTCGCGCAGCACATGCAACGGGTGCTAGCGAGCGGGACCTACATTCGAGTGTTTGAGAACCGACGCAGAAAACAGGCCTACAAGGCGATCCTCGATCGCCTCGACAGCAACCACGACGGCGTTCTTTCCGCCGAGGAGAAGGCCCGCGCCCGCATCATTCTATTTGGGCACAGTTGGGGAGCGGCGGCAGCCGTGCTGCTGGCACACGATCTCGAGCGGGAGCACATTCCGGTTCTTCTGACGGTGCAGGTTGACAGCGTCGCGAAACTCTGGCAGAACGACTCCGTGATTCCGACAAACGTAACCGAGGCGGTGAATTTCTATCAGCCACACGGGCTGATTCATGGACGCCCGCGGATTACCGCCGCTGACCCGGAACGCACTCAGATCCTCGGCAACTACCTGGTCGATTATAGAAAGACTCCGGTGGACTGCGGGGGAGGATCGTGGTTCGATCATCTGACGCCGTCGCATGCACAAAGCGAGTGCGACCCGCAGCTATGGTCCCGGATCGGAGAAATGGTGCGGCAACGGCTCGCTCCTCCCACAGACACCGCTTCAGTCAGTCTCCAGCCTTGACTCCAGCCTTAGCGATTTGAGCCGGGCAAGAGAATGTTATCGATAAGGCGCGTCGTGCCTACGTATGCGGCGACCGCTACCAGCGCTCCTTTTGAGACATCTTCCACGGGATCGAGGCGGTCGGGGTTCACGATTTCAAAGTAGTCGATACGGACGGAAGGATCGGATGCGAACTCGTCGCGCGCGGCGGCGATGAGCTTCGCGGCGTTCTGCTCGCCTTCCGCTGCAAGTTTCTTCACGCGCATCAGCGAGCGTTGCAGCACCAAGGCTTGTTTGCGCTGCTGAGGATCGAGATAAGCATTGCGCGAGCTCATCGCCAATCCGTCGGGTTCGCGCACAGTGGGGCAGGCGACGATCGCGACGGGAATATCAAGATCGCGCACCATGCGGCGAACGATGGCCACCTGCGCGGCATCCTTCTGACCGAAGAATGCGACGTCCGGCTCGACGATATGAAACAGCTTGGCGACGATCGTGGTGACGCCGCGAAAATGTCCCGGGCGCGAGCGGCCGTCGAGTCTGTTGGTGAGTTCTTCTACCGTGACCCACGTTACAGCGTCATTCGGATACATCTCTTGGACCGAGGGCGCAAAAATCAGATCAACATTTTCTTTGGCCAGAAGATCGCAATCGCTCTCAAAGGTGCGGGGATACTTCGCCAGATCCTCATTCGGCCCAAACTGAGCGGGGTTTACGAAGATAGAGACCGCAACCACGTCGCAGCGAGCATGGGCCGCGCGCACCAGCGACAAGTGTCCCTCGTGCAGCGCGCCCATCGTCGGCACCAGTCCCAGACGACCGCCCTGCTGCCGGGCGGCGCGGCTGGCGGCGCGCATCTGCTCGATAGTGGTGCAGGTTCTCATTCCAGGTTCTCATTCCAGATTCTCATTCGATGATGTGCCGCTGCTCGATCATCACGAGCCGGCGGCGGGCTCCCATTCAATGGCGACGTGGGCAGTTTGAAGCTCGCCCGCGACAATGCCGCGGATACGCCGGATCGCGACTTTGTCCGGCTCGGGACTGGATGGCTTTGCCTCTCCGAGGATCGCTACCACCCGGCCATAGGGCCACGCGGATGGTGGCAACTGGGCCAGGACGTTCAGCAGTTCCTCGGGTTGCAGGATCTTCTCTTCCTGTGCCGCTACGCTGGTTACCAGCCCAACCCCGTCGGTACGAATGACGAGGTAAGGATTGCCCCAATGTTTCTTCTGCCGCAGGTTCGGATATTTCGCCGGATCGCCTGGGGGAATTTTCTGCAATAGCTGGGCAGGATTGGGCGCTGGAACGTTTGGGGAAGAACACGCGGGAACGAGAGCCAAGACGCAGAGGAGAAGTGCGAGTGAATGTAGTCGCAATGCGTTTCCGGTTTCGAGGAACTTCACGACAAGACTACAGCTTCCGGCGCAGGAACGCGCGGAACAGCTCGCGCAGCAAGTCTGCAACTTCCGCCAGCGGCGGTCAACGCGCCGCGAGTGGATAATCAGTCTTTACCGCCCAAACCAGCGCCACGATCCAGCCAATCATCGTCCAGCCGAGGAAAAAGTTCAGCAGCACAATTCCAACGATATCCCGTTTGCTCCGGGCCAGCGCAATGATCGACGGCAGAAAGTACATGACGAAGCCGAAGCCAAAGAACGGAGAAAAGAAAGCTGGCAAGAGATGCATACGTTACCTCCTCGCCTGACCATAGCCTAGCACCATTGGATGCGCTCGTGCACCAGTGCACGCCGCCCAGGGACTAAGCCACACTCTGCTCCACAGTTAGGAATACGCAAGACACCGCTAGTTAGTTCCCCGCCGTGAACGTCCGTCTCGGGGGCACGCCTCCGCGCAGCTCCGGGGCAACGGAGTCTTCCGGTCCTCAGCGGCGCATGGCTTCTTTGCGCTCGAGCACCGTCTCGAGTGCAGCCTTGGTCTCCTTCGGCAGATGGTACGACTCGGCATCCGACGGATACTGGTGCGACTTCACATCCGCCTGGAAAGCCTTCACCGCGTTCGTGATCTGCGCGGTAAGGTCGACGTAACGGCGCACGAACTTTGCGGGCTGCCCGAAGGTCAGGTTCACAATGTCGTGGAAGACCAGCACCTGTCCGTCGCAGTCCGGCCCCGCGCCGATACCGATGGTAGGAGTGCCAACCTCCGCCGTAATCATCGCCGCCACCTCACGCGGAATGCCCTCGAGATACAAACAGGCCACCCCGGCGCGGTCGAGCGCGATTGCGTCGCGCATGAGTTGCTCTATGGCGCCGAGATTCTTGCCCTGCACCTTGTAGCCCCCCATCACGTTAACCGACTGCGGGGTCAGGCCTATGTGCCCGGCGACAGGAATCTCCGCATCGACGATGCGGCGGATGAGGTCGGCGCGTTTCTCTCCACCCTCGATTTTCACGACTTCAGCGCCGCCTTCCTTCACGAAGCGCGTCGCATTGCGAAGCGCGTCGTTCGCGTCAACCTGGTAAGAGCCGTACGGCATGTCGGCCAGCAGCAGGGCGTTCTTCACGCCCCGTCGCACGGCCTTCACGTGATGCAGCATCTCGTCCATGGTCACCGAAAGGGTGTTGTCATATCCCAACATGGTTTGGGCAAGCGAGTCGCCAACCAGGATCATTTCGACGCCGGCCTCATCCTGCAGGCGTGCGGTGGCGTAATCGTAAGCGGTGAGGCAGGTAATGGGTTCGTGGTGGAGTTTCTGTTCCCGCAGAGTTGCGGTCGTAACCTTAGGGCGGGATCCGTCGGGCAAAGGCCCGCGAATCGGAGTGAGACTCATTGTGTCCTCCAGTGCCCCTCCGGCTCGGCCGGATAGAGCCTGTGCGCGTCATGGTTATGCACATTGGATGACGCTGGGATTATTGTAGCTGCAGAAACGCCCTGCGTCGACTGCGTTATCCGGCATGTTCCCAATGGCTTCGGGGGGAGGGCTTTTAGTCCGGGTCCTTTGAACTGTTGTCTTGGGGTGGCCTTGCGGGGGCGGTCCAATAGTAAGACACATTGCGATTCGTCTTACATCGTGGTAAGATGGTGCCATGGCAAGCTTTCGCACCGTCATTAGCTCCAAAGGCCAAGTGGTCATTCCTGCCGAATTGCGCGAACAACTCGGACTCGAAAAGGGAACTCCAGCCACCTGGAGCGAAGAACAGGGAAGACTCGTTCTGACCCCAATGACGAAACAGCGATTGAGGGAGATCAGAGGGTTTCTGAAACCCAAGCCCGGAGGACCCTCCATGTTTGAGGAATTGTTCGCGGAGCGGGAGCGCGAGCGCAAACGAGAGGATCAATGAATCCTCATCCTCCGTTCTCGCGTGGCGGCACTCGCCGACATGCGCTGGACGCCAACGCATTGGTCGGGCTATTTGAAGACCGCGAGGGTACAGCGAGAAAGGTTGAACGTCTCCTGGAACAGGCCCTGCAACAGGATTTGCCCCTCTTGATGTCCGCTGTGAATTGGGGTGAGGTCTTCTACCTCACGTGGCGATGGCACGGGGAAGCTAAGGCTCATGAAGCCGAAGCGAAGCTGCGGGAGATGCCCATCGCGGTTATCGATGTGGATCGGGAACGGGCCTCACGGGCAGGTGCACTGAAGCAAAAACACGGCCTAGGCTATGCAGATGCGTTTGCCGCCGAACTGGCCATCGAGCGCAGCGCATGGCTGGTGACTGCCGATCCGGAATTCACAAAAGTGGGGAAGGCGCTGTCTGTGTATCCGTTGCCGCGGCACGAGAAGTGAAGCTGGAATCATGCCCCGCCCCCCGGATCCTCCTTCAAAACCATGGAACACTTGTCGCGAACTCTATTGCCGCCACGCGCTCGCCAAAGCAAGCAGGAGGGCGAGGAAAGCTGGGTTGAAACCAGTACCGAAAATCGCCGTCGCTCATTAGCTTTTCGCCTTTCTCAACCAATTCACCCACAAAGTAGAACCAGCCTCCAGTGGGGCGGATGCGGTCCTGAAACGGCCCCGCCATATCGTAAACTTCCCCCTCCTTACCGGGGTCAATTCCCATCCGTAGGAGAAGCGCGCGGAAGCTCTCGGGATATGCGGTTGCCCCCTGCCTAGAAAAATTGCGACAGTAAATGCAGTTACACCGTTCGGCGCCTCCTGATGGTAGAAGTTCATAGGCAGCCACCGTAGCTTCACGATCATAGCGAGCAACTTGGTCGCCGAGACGTAACTCGTCCATAGTTGCCTAAGGCTTCTGGGCAGCCGCCTGCTGAGCCAGTAGCCGCTGACGCGCAGTCTTCAGCTCCGGCCTCTCGTCGCCTACAGCGACTTCAGTGAGCTTGCGAAAATACGTGCCCGCCGCAGTCGCGTCACCAGCTGCCTCGGCCGCGCTGCCCGCGCCATACAACGCGTTGAAGCGATTGGGCGCGATCCTGAGGACGTTTTGGTACTCCGCCAGCGACTCTTTCGGTTGATGCTCCAGCATCAACAACTCGGCCAGCATTTCGCGCGCCGGCGTAATGGCGCCGGGCGTCACGGCAGCCTTATCCATGCTCTCTTCCAGCTCCGCGGCAGAGCGGGCCAGTTTCAAAGCATCCTCGGGCTTGCCGCTCTGTTCCGCGATCCACGCCGCAACTTCGCGCCTCTGGACTTCCACCTGATTCGACCAATAGGAATTGTTTTGCTTCGCTGTGGCATCGCGCAGGGCTGCGAGCTTCTCCACCGCCTGCCCGGCGCGCTCCAGATTCTTCGAACGCGCGCTCCCGATGCCGATGGCAGTCCAAGTGATCGCGTGGGCCCACGGAACATTCTGCTCGATTACTTGCAACTGGCTCGCCTGTTCCCAGTTGCCGAGTTCGATGGCATAACGTGCGGGAATGGCCGCCTGCGCATAATTTCCAGCAAGCGTAAGGCCCGGGACCGGCGGCAGGGAGTTTACCTCATCCAGCACAGCCTTGGCTTTTTGAACGCGCCCACTCTGCAGGTAGGCATACTCCAGGTAATCCATCGCATGCAGCCGCTGATCTCGCGCCTCTCCGTTCTTCGAATCTGCTTCGGCGGCAGCCGCCAGTTCCGCCGATCGAATATTGCAGCTGATCGACTCGTCCCAGGAGCCTACGCGCGTAAAAAGGTGCGAAGGCATGTGATTGGCATGCGCTGACGCCGGGGCAATCTTGGCATACATACGCGCGGCTGCCAGACCTTTTTCTGCCAATAGGGGATTGTCATAACAGTGAATGATGTAGTGCGCGACACCAGGATGGTGCGGCTGCCTGTCGAAGATCGGCTCCAGAATCTCGCCACACTTCCGCTGGTTCGCGAATGTCTTATCGGTTTTGGGAGCGGTAATCGCAAGCGTCAGAGCATGAAAGATCGCGGCCTCGTCGTCTTGCGGATAAGCCGCCTGCAGCGCTCCCATCTTCTGCTCGAAGGCCTGGCTGTGCGCGTACATATCCTTCCCATCTTCGCGGTAGATCTCTGACAACGCGTCAATGTAGGCGGCCTCGCGTGGCGTCGTCCTCGTAGTGCGAGCGGCGATCTGCCAGGCCTGATTAACGGCTACACGGCCGGCAGCGGTGTCACCGTTATCCCACAGGCCGTGGTAGTGGGACATGGCCACGCCCCACTGCGCCATCCCGCACTGTGGATCGCGCGCGGCGATGTCGGCAAACGCCGCGCGCGCGTCCTCATACTGAAACGAATGCAGCAGGGCCACTGCGCGGTTGAAACTGTCAGCGAGATCGGCGCGGCAGGAAGTCGAGAAGTGAACCGAGCCGACTTCCTCTTCGGTCAAGGCATGGTGATGGTCTTCTTGAGCTAGCGCAAGAGGTGTGAAAATCAAAAGGGAGGCGAGAACTGCTGTCAGGGAGCGCATGGCGGACGCTAATTCTAGCATCAATCGGCAAAACGGTTCCTTACGCGCTGGCCGCTTCCTGTCCACCCAGTGGCAGGAAGTATTGGGTGCCCTTGATCGGCGCGGAGACTTTGCGCAGCAGCTCCTGCAAGTCCTCGTTGCGGTCAACGAAATCGATGTCAGAGGTGTTGACGATCAGCAGGTCGGACGACGTGTAGTGAAAAAAGAAGTGTTCGTAGGCCTTCACCACTTCTTCGAGATATTCGTCGCTGACGGCGCGCTCGCCCGGGGCATTCTTTTTCTTGAGCCGTTTCTTCAGCACGTCGGGCGCGGCTTGCAGGTAAATGACGAGGTCGGGTGTGGGCAACTGCTCGCGGAAGTAGTTGTAATAGCGATTGTAGGTGTCGAGCTCCTGATCGGTGAGGTTCAGGCAGGCGAAGAGCTTGTCTTTTTCGAAAATGTAATCGGCAACCACGGTTTTCTGCGATCGCGGACCAAGGTCAAGCGCCTGCAACTGCTCAAATCGCCGCACCAGAAATGCAAACTGCGCCTGAAACGCCGCGCCCTGCTCGCCTTCGTAAAACGCGCCAAGAAACGGATTCGTTTCCGGCTCCATCACCCGTTGTGCGTTCAAGCGTTCGGCCAGAATGCCCGCCAGCGTGCTCTTGCCGACTCGGATGGGGCCTTCCACTGCAATGTAGCGGGGCAGCTCGAAAAGATTAGCCATGGGCTCGGGGATTCGAATTGGCAGGATAGCTCGGATGCGGCTGAGTGACAATTGAGGGAAGAGTTAACAGGAGAAATTGTTGATGTTTGATTGCTGATTGTTGATTGAAAACAAGTCGCTGCCCGAAAACAGCCTTAAAGTCAATCAACAATCAAAAATCAACAATCAGCAATTTACAATGCCCTCATGCTCGGACTCATTCTCGGTGCCAGCGCCGCCTCCGCCGCCGTTGCCGCCGGTGCCGCCGGATATCAATCCATGGCGCCGACCGCACAATTCTACGGGCGAACTTTCACCGGCTTGATCCCTGGCACGCGGCAGATCGCGCTGACCTACGACGACGGGCCCAACGATCCTCATACGTTGCGCCTGCTGGAGGTGCTCGCCAAACACGGTGCTCACGCCACATTCTTTCTCATTGGACGCTACGTGCAACAACGGCCGGACATTGCCCGTGAGGTTGCTAAAGCAGGACATGTCGTAGGCAACCACACCTTCACGCATCCCCTGCTGATTTTCAAAGGCGAGGCCGAGATTAGACAGCAACTTTCAGCATGTCGAGCTGCGCTGGAAGATGCGATCGGTGAACATTCCAATCTTTTCCGGCCTCCGTTTGGGGGACGGCGCCCTGCCGTGCTCCGCGTGGCCCGCGAACTCGGCCTGGAGCCGGTCATGTGGAATGTCACCGGCTACGACTGGAACGCGCCACCAGCCGCAGTGATCGAGCAGAAAGTCGCGAAGAAGATTCGCGGCGGCGACGTGATCCTGCTGCACGATGGCGGGCATAAGCAGATGGGCGCGGATCGGTCACAAACGGTTCGGGCGACGGACGGGCTGCTTACACGCTATAAGTCCGAAGGCTACGACTTCGTCAGGGTCTCGGATATGCTGGCGAAAGCAGATGCCGTTCGTGTGGGGCCGGCTCTTTGACCCGGCAGCGGCCCGGAGGGCACGCGCTTTTTGCTTATTGGACCAGGGTGGCCGACAAAAAAAACTGCGCTGCGCGCCGCGACCGGGTCAATAGACCCGGTCCCACACAACTTCACTTGAGATTCATCCCTTTGCCGCTGCGAATGCCTGTTTCGCTGCGGCGATCGTTTGCTGAATGTCCTGTTCGGTGTGGGCCGCGCTGAGGAATGCTGCCTCATACTGCGACGGGGGCAGATACACTCCGTTGTCGAGCATGACGCGGAAGAAGCGGCCGAAGGCTTCGGTATTCGACTTCGAGGCGGAATCCCAGTCGGTCACCGGCCCGGGGTTGAAAAACCAGGTAAACATCGAGCCCACGCGGTTATGGCAGAGCGGCACGCCGGCATCCTTCGCCGCAGCGGCCACTCCTGACACCAACTCTTCACTCAGCTTCTCCAGCCGCGGATAGATCTCTTCTCTGCGATCGCGCAGTTGCTTCAACATCGCGCACCCAGCGGCCATCGCCAGTGGATTTCCGGATAGAGTTCCGGCTTGATACATCGGCCCCAACGGCGCCACCAGGTCCATGATCTCTTTAGGCCCGCCATAGGCGCCGACGGGCAGTCCGCCGCCGATAATCTTTCCCAACGTAGTCAGATCAGGACGGATGCCATAAACCTCTTGTGCTCCGCCAAAGGCAACCCGGAATCCAGTCATCACTTCGTCAAAAATCAGCACTGACCTTTCGCGCTCGGTGATCAGGCGCAACGCGACCAGATAATCATCCGCCGCGGGAACGCAGCCCATGTTCCCGACCACGGGCTCGACGATCACGCAGGCGATCTGGTGCTTAAATTTTTGGAAGGCGTGCTCCACGGCCTGAACGTTGTTGAACGGCAGCGCCACCGTAAATTGGATGAACTCTTCCGGCACTCCCGCAGAACCCGGGATTCCGAGCGTCGCGACTCCAGAGCCGGCCTTCACCAGCAACGCGTCGGCGTGTCCGTGATAGCAGCCTTCGAACTTCACAATGTACTTGCGTTTGGTGTAGGCGCGTGCCAGCCGAATCGCCGACATGGTGGCTTCTGTTCCTGAACTCACGAAGCGGACCTTCTGCATGTTCGGAAACGCCGACAGCACCAACTCCGCGAGATCGGCCTCTGACGGAGTGGAAGCGCCAAAGCTGGTTCCGTTACACGCCGCGCCCACGATGGCATCGAGCACAGAGGGCTCCGCGTGCCCGAGAATCAGGGGGCCCCAGGATCCGATGTAATCGATATATTCGTTCTCGTCCGCGTCCCAGATGTGCGAGCCCTTCCCGCGCACAATGAACGCCGGGTCGCCGCCGACGGCCTGGAAGGCGCGCACGGGCGAGTTTACGCCGCCGGGAATCATGCTCTCGGCGCGTTGTTGCAGACGGCGCGACTGCTCGACCTTGCGGGTTGTCGTGGACGGCATCGAGTCCTCCGGGGAGGGAGAAGGATGTCAATGAATCAGACGGCGGCGCAAACGACTACTATATCAGCGCCATTCCGAGGAAATTAATCAGATATTCATCCTGCCGCCATCATTTTGCAACATGGCGACGGTAACCTCGGGTCATCAAGATGCCCTTCTAACCGGGAGGGTTTGAGGGACGGCCTCGGGGGCTCCGGGCTGTCCTTTTTAGTTTTGTGGCGTACGCTGGTTCCGCATCGGAGACAGGACTTCCTGTCAACGACTACTTCAGGTAGGCGTGCACCAGACTCATCAAGTCTTCAATTAGTTCCTCCGGCGAGATGCTGCTGTCCACGTAACGGACGGCCGACGCCCCCTAAGGTGTTTCCCGTCGCGTTGCGGCTTCAGGTTAACTATGGTTAACTTTGCGGTGATATAGTTGCGTTGATCATCGGTATTGGGGCGAACACTCAGACATGACACAGCCAAGCCAATCAGCGAAACTCTGTCCCGGCTGGCTTGTGTTGATGGCCTGTGCCCTAATGCTTGTCGGTTGCGCGGTTTTCACGAACGCTCAGCAGCAACCAGACCCGCCGAACGCCGTCCAACAGGATACCCCGCCGCCCGCCAATCCTCCTGCGGCAGCCAATCCTGCTGACCCGCTGCCAGACTCCGGCACAGAAGCCATGTTCCCCCATTTCAAGGACACGCGTTACTGGCTCTCAGGACAGGCGAACTTCATTTTTCAGACGCATCCGGACTTCCACGCCCCCTATAGCGGTCCGCAAAGCCTGAGCCCGCGCTACGAAAAAGCTACGTCGCGGGTGATGACCCTTTACACCGGAGTGCACCTCGACAATTCCACGGAGTTTCTGGTCGATGTGGAAGAGGCTGGCGGCGCCGCGCTCAGCACCGGTCTGGGTTTGGCCGGAGATACGGACCTGGACATCGTGCGCAACCCGCTGCTGAGCAAAGCTCCCTATCTTGGCCGCGGCATGATCCATAAGGTATTTGCTTTGAGTAAAGATAAGGTCGAAAACCAGCGCAATTTTCTCTCGCTCTTCGACGAGCTGCCGCGCCGGCGTGTGGAAATCCGCGTTGGCAAGTTCAGCATGCCGGATTTCCTTGACCTCAATTCTGTGGGCTCTGACACCCATTTCCAATTCACTAACTGGACGATCGACAACAACGGCGCCTGGGACTATGCCGCCGACACGCGCGGCTACACGGTGGGCGTGACCGCTGACTACGAAGACCGCAACTGGGGATTTCGCTTCGCCGAAGGCCTCATGCCCAAGGTGGCCAATGGCATCGATCTGGTGTGGCGGCCGTGGCAGGAGCACGCGGAAAACTTTGAATACGAATTGCGGCATGGCGTGATTCCGAAAAAAGCAGGCGCGGTCCGGCTGCTCGCTTATACGAACTACGCCAACATGGGCATCTACCGCGATCAGGTCATCAAGGCGGCCGATGCAGGAACGTTGCCTGACATCACGAATCATCCCTGGCACATCACGCGCAAATACGGCTTCGGCATCAACGTGGAGCAGAATCTCACGCGCTACCTCACCGCCTTCGCCCGTTTCGGATGGGATAATGGCAAGACCGAGTCGTTTGCCTACACCGAAGTGGATCAGACCTTTGCTCAGGGCGTGGGTGCGAATGGCGCATGGTGGCATCGCAAGCAGGATCGCGCCGGGATTGCATTCGTCACCAACGCTATCAAGAAAGATCATCAGAACTACTTGGCCGCCGGAGGGCTGGGCTTCCTGCTGGGCGATGGCCGATTGAACTACGGCCGCGAGAACATCCTGGAGTCGTATTACACGGCTCACGTGTGGCGGGGCATCTATCTCGCTCCCGGCATGCAACACGTCGAGAATCCCGGATACAACCGCGACCGCGGGCCAGTGGTTGTCCCTTCCTTCCGCGCGCACGTGGAGTTCTAAGCGCGCTACGCACAATTACCATCGCCGGTCATCGGGTCCTGATGTTGTTAGAAAAGCTCCGCAGCTTTGGCCACCTGGACGGCCGGGATTTTGCAGATTTCACGGAGGACAGCATCGGGGACTCGGCCGTCGACGTGGACTACGGCGATAGCTTCGCGGGGCTTTTCCGGAGTCGCTTCTGCCGCGCGGCGGCCCAGCGAGAAATCGGCGATGTTGATCTCATGATCGCCGAGAATAGTACCGAGTTTGCCGATGACGCCCGGCACGTCGCGGTTCAGCACATAGATGAGGTTCCTCTCGAGCGGCGCCTCGATGTCGATGCCATCGATCTGAAGAAGTCTCGGGGCGGTGCCGCGGAGTACCGCCCCTTTCACTAGGTGTTCTTCGCGGGAACTCTTGTAGAGAATGGAGATGACGCTGCCTGCCCCGCCGGTGGAGGCTTTGGCTTTGTGCGACTCATGCACGCGCAGACCCCGAGACTCCGCGATGGTCGCGGCGTTGACCAGATTGGCCTTCTCCTCCAAAGCTTGATTCAGCACTCCTTTGAGGGCGGCGTTGCGGATGAGTTCTGTCTTCCATTCCGCGATGTGGCCGCTGTAGCGCAGCGAGATCTCTTCCATTGTGCCCAGAGAAATCTGCGCCAGGAATGCGCCCAGGCGCTCGGCCAGCACGATGTAGGGCTGCATGGCGGCGTACTCTTCGGCCGACACCGAGGGCACGTTGACGGCGTTCTGGATTACGCCGTGCTTTAAGTATTCTTTGACTTGTTGAGCGATCTGGACTCCGACGGCATCCTGGGCTTCGTGGGTCGATCCGCCGGTATGGGGCGTCAGCAAGACGTTTTGCAGGGAGAGCAGCGGCGAGTTTTTCGGGGGCTCCTCGGCGAAGACGTTGATGGCGGCGCCGGCTACGTGGCCCTCCTGCAGCGCCTGAGCCAGGTCAGACTCGTTGACCAGTTCTCCACGAGCGCAGTTGACCAGGCGCACTCCTTTCTTCATTTTCGAAATGGAATCCTGATTGATCATCCCGTTGGTCTGGGGCGTGAGTGCGACATGCAGGGTGATGTAGTCGGCGACGGAATAGAGATCGTCCAGTGCCAGAAGTCGGATGCCCTGTTCCTTCGCGACGCCGACAGAAACGAATGGATCGTGGGCGACAATTTCCATGGCGAATGCGCGGGCCCGCCGCGCTACTTCCATGCCGATGCGTCCCAGGCCGACGATGCCCAGAGTTTTGCCGCGCAGCTCCGTTCCTTGCAGCGATTTCTTTTCCCACTTGCCGGAATGCATCAGGGCGTCGGCGCGGGCGATGTGGCGGGCCATGGCCAGCATCATGCCGAGAGTTTGTTCGGCGACGGCGACAGCGTTCGCGCCGGGGGTGTTCATCACTGCAATGCCTTTGTGAGTGGCGGCCTCGAGGTCGATATTGTCGACGCCGACGCCGGCACGCCCGATGACTCGCAATTTCTTTGCGTTCTCCAGCAGCTTGGCGTCGGCTTGCACCGCGGAGCGGACGATCAGGGCGTCGGCGGCCTCGAGATGCTCGGCAAGTTTGCCATCGAGCTGGTCGGCGGTCAGGACGGTCCAGCCGGGTTCTTTCAACTCTTCAACTGCGGCTGGCGAGATCTTTTCTGCGATAACAATTTTCACGGACACTCTCTTTCTAGTTCCTTTTCCTGGCAGTTAACCCTTCCTGACAAGAGATTGACAGGAAAATGACAGATCGCTGACACGTGCACGGCGCTTGCTTCCTAGACTGTTCTTCAACGGGGCCCCGCGCCCTTAGGAGAACAACATGAAAACTACTAAGACAGTAATTCTATCCGTGCTGCTGGCGATTGGATTGGGATGCGGTTACAGCAAGAAATCAACCACGCCGCCGTCACCCGGAACTATGCCTGCAATCCAGCAGCTGAATCCGCCGAGCATGGCTGCCGGCAGCCCTGCGTTTCAGTTAGAGATTGACGGCACAAACTTCGCCGCCAGCGCGTCCATCACTTTTGGCACTACGACCATGAGCCCGACCTCAGCGGCCGCCGACAAGATTCTGGTCATGATTCCTGCTACGGCGATCATGAACAAAGGCTCGGTGCCGGTTACGGTGACAAACCCTGGAACCCCAGGTGGCCCCTATGGCGGCGGAACCGCGTCTGCGACTTCGACCGCGGTCACCTTCACCGTCGACTAAGACTGAGGACTGGCATCCAGCGACCGTTAGGTTCCCACCGGTTGTCTGTCGTCGGACAGAGTGCGAGCGTAGACCTGCTGGGCGGCGCGTACGGCCGAGCCGTAATCGACGGATCGGCCGGTGGTGCGCGCGAGCACGTGTTCCAGCGCCGCCAGGATGCCGATCGTGTCCAGATAATCGTAGTAACCGATGTGGGCGATGCGGAAGAGCTTCCCCTTCATCTCCCCCTGGCCGTTGGCCACCACCGCATCGAAGCTCTCCCGGAATTCTTTTATGATCTTGCCAGAGTCGATGCCCTCGGGCGAAGTAATCGCCGTGAGAGCGGCTGCCGGCGCGGACGAGAAGAGCTTCAGTCCCAAGGCAGTGGCGCCGGCGCGAGTCATCGCGGCGCAGAGCTCGGCGTTGTTCACCAGCGTTTCGCGGCCTTGCGCCAGGTCGCCGTTACCCATGTTGCGAATGAATTCGAGGGCTGCGCCGAGCGCTGCAAACAGCGACGTTGCCGGCGTGTAAGCAGACTCGCCCTTGGCGGCCGCCTTGCGCTCCTTCCGCAGATCGAAATAGAAGCGCGGGGAGGTAGTCGAGTCCATGCGGCGCCAGGCGCGGTCGCTGACGGCGCAGTACGCGAGGCCGGGAGGAATCATCAGGGCTTTCTGCGATCCGCCGATGATCAGGTCGATACCCCAGGCATCCACGTCGAGATGAGTGGTGCCGAGGCCCGTGATGGCGTCAACGATGAGCAGCGTGTCGTCGCCACTGGAATGGACAAGCTTCGCGATGCCCTGCACGTCGTGACGCGTGCCGGTGGAACTTTCGGTAGCTTGCACAAAGACGGCGCGAACGTCGGGCGTAATCTTCGTCCTGATATTACTTAATGAGAATGTCTCGCCGTACGGAACACTCATCACCTCGACGTTGCAGCCGAAGGCCTTGGCCAGTCCAGTCCAGCGCTCGCCGAACGTTCCGGCAGTGAGGACCAGAACCTTGTCGCCCGGAGAAGTCAGGTTGGAGACGGCGGCTTCCATGATGCCGGTGCCGGAGCAGACGAGGACGAGCACATCGTTACGGGTGCTGATGAAATCCTTCATGTCGGCGAGCACGCGCTGGAACAGGGCGCGGAAGTCGGCCGTGCGGTGATGCGCGGTGAAGGAAGCCATGGCCGCCTGCGCCGCCGGAAGCAGCGGCGTCGGCCCGGGAGTAAAGAGGCGATTCTTGCGCAGCATGGGATAAAGTCCTGGAGATCGCAGCAATGTCGTTCTCCAGTAGTCTATCGGAAGCTGGCCTGTCCTGGCATGCTTTCGCTCCACTCTCATTGTGAGCGTGATCACGAGAGGCGAAGGCTGAGGTCAGGCGCGGTTAGACTTCGCCGCAAGAATTTCCGGCTTCGCAATTTCCGGTGCCTTGGCGAAGAGGTCTTTCGCTTTGGCGAACAGCGCCTTGGCAATTTCCCCGTTGAGGTGGGCGTTCCTGCCATTTTCGTCCGCAAACGTGTCAAAGATGCCGTATTTCGCAGGCCCCATCTTGATGGCGTACCAGCTAATTGTCCCCTTCTCACGCTCGGCCAGCGGCTGCGCCGACTTCAAGAACTCTTCCACTTCCTTCTCCTTGCCCGGCTTGGCTTCCAGTTGCGCCCAAATTGCTAGTTTGCTCATGGTGTGTTCCTCCTCCGCATGAGATGCATGAGGGACTGGATAAGTCGCTAAGGGACGGCATGTGAAAGCCCGGCACGGCAGTGCCGGGTAGACTGACGGGAATGGAAAAGAGTCCCGTCGGGGACGGCACCTTCAGCCGCCCAACAGCATCTATAATTCCCCCATGAGCCTCGTCGACCAGATCCAGAAAGACATCACCACCGCCATGAAGGCGCGCGATGAACAGCGCCTCTCCACGCTGCGCATGGTCAAGACCGCGCTCAAGAACCGCGAAATCGAAAAGATGGCGCCGCTCGACGACAAAGAGTCGCAAGCCGTGCTAACCACGCTGATCAAGCAGCGCAAGGAATCCGTCGAGCAATTCACCAAGGGCGGACGCCAGGAGATGGCCGACAAGGAAGCCGCCGAGATCGTCCTGATCGAAACCTACCTGCCCAAAGCCGCAGGCGAAGCCGAAGTCGTCGCGGGAGTGAAGGCCGTGATCGCCGAGATGGGTTCGCCAACCATGAAAGAAATGGGCACGGTCATGAAGAACGCCATGGCACGCTTCTCCGGCGCCGGGATGAGAGTGGATGGGAAAATGGTGAGTGAAGTGGTGAAGAAAGAGTTGACGGGAAAGTAGCCGGTGCAAAAGGCCATGTGGGGACAGCCGCCCCGGCTGTCCGTCCGAGCGCAGCTCGACAGATTTTGCTGGAGAGGCTAATTGGTTAAATGTAACGGCCCACTTCGAATCGACCCGCCCGGCAGGTTGGACTTACTCGAATAGCGATGCCACAGTTAACGAGCCGAGCTTCGCTCGTGCCGGACAGCCGAGGGCGGCTGTTCCCACACACGGATTGATAAGATGAGGAAGTCGCGGTGCTACTTACTCCTCTGCAGCTCCCGGTACGCCTCGCTCTTCGAAATTCCCCGCTCCTTGGCCACTTTCTTTAGCGCTGCCTTTTCATCGACATTCTCCTCCGCTATGATCTGCTCAACTCTCCGACGGACATTCACCTGCTGCAGGTCCACTGCCTGGCACTCCTGCGTCCTTCCGCCTTCCCGATCAGCAGCGTGATCTCTCCCTTCACCGCTTCCCGCGCTTTTAGCGTCTCCAGAACTTCCTCCGCGCGGCCGCGCAGAAATTCTTCATGCACCTTGGTTACTTCCCGCGCAATCACAACATGCCGGTCTTTTCCCAGCACTTCAACCACATCTGAAAGCGCCTCCACCACCCGGTGTGGAGCCTCGTAAAAAACCTGCGTGCGCGGAGAGCTCTTGATCGCCTCCAGTGTTGCCCGCCGTTCTCCGCGCTTTGCCGGAAGGAACCCGCTGAAACGAAACGAATCCGTGGGCAGCCCGCTCGCCACCAACGCCGCGAGAAACGCCGACGCTCCCGGAATCGGTACCACTGGCAGATGATGCCGGATGGCCAGCGAAATCAGGCGAAATCCAGGGTCAGAGATTCCGGGCATGCCCGCATCCGTGACCAGCGCGACACTCGCGCCCTCCTGCAGTTCCTTCACCAACTCCGGCGCACGCGTCATTTCGTTGTGTTCGTGGTAGCTAATGGTGTGGGTCGTGATTCCGTAGTGGTTCAGCAGCTTCTGCGTCTGGCGCGTGTCTTCACATGCGATCACGTCGACTTCTTTAAGCACGCGCAGGGCGCGCAGCGTGATGTCTTGCAGATTGCCGATCGGCGTCGCCACCAGATAAAGCGCCGGCCCCGTGTTCTTTGACGAATCCCGCGCCGCGTCAGCTGGCGGTGGGGGTTCCTGATGCGCTTCCTTCATGCGCGGAGTCTACCACCGCCGACGCGCGGCGACAGTGGGGCGCGTGCATCCTCCGATAGTTTCCGATAGAGTAATTGGTTCTCGTTGCTGATTCGAAACCATGCTTGATCTGAATTTTGTCCGTGAGAACCTGCCCGTGGTTGAGGAGAAGTTGCGCCAGCGCGGCATGGACCCGGCCGCGGTGCTGAAGGACTTTCGCGAGGTCGATACCCAGCGCCGCCACGCCATCACTGAGGCAGAGACCTGCAAAGCCCGGCGCAATAAGGCTTCCGAGAGCATTGCCAAGCTGAAGAAGAGCGGGCAGGACGCGACCGCGGCGATGGCCGAGACTAAAGAATTGCGCGAACAGATCCAGACGCTCGAGAAAACTGCCAGCGACCTGGATGCCCGCCTGCGGGACATTCTCGCCGGCATTCCGAACATTCCGCACGCCAGCGTTCCTGTCGGCCACAGCGCGGAGGAAAACGTCGAAGTCCGGCGTTGGGGTAAAGCTCCGCAGTTTGACTTTGCTCCCAAGCCGCATTGGGAACTGGGCGAGCAGTTGGGAGTTCTGGATCTGGAGCGCGCGGTCAAGCTGACGGGCGCGCGTTTTGCCGTCTATTGGGATCTGGGCGCGAAACTGGAACGCGCGCTAGCGAACTTCATGCTCGACCTGCACACCCGCGAGCATGGATATACCGAGGTTCTTCCACCCTATCTCGTGAATTCAGATTCGATGTATGGCACCGGACAACTTCCCAAGTTTGCTGCCGATTCGTTCCGCGTTCCGCACGGCGAAAAAGATCTCTGGCTGATTCCTACCGCGGAAGTTCCGGTCACAAATCTCTACCGCGACGAAGTACTGGACGCTACGAAGCTGCCGATTTCGCTGACGGCCTATACACCCTGCTTCCGCAGCGAAGCCGGCTCCTATGGAAAAGATGTGCGCGGCATCATTCGCCAGCATCAATTTCAGAAAGTCGAACTGGTGAAGTTCACGCGGCCTGAGAATTCCTACGACGAGCATGAAAAACTCACCCACGACGCAGAAGAGGTTCTGCAGAAACTCGGCCTGCACTACCGCGTCGTGGCGCTCTGTACCGGGGACATGGGGGCAGCCTCGGCGAAGACGTACGACATAGAGGTCTGGCTGCCGGGACAGCAGTTATTTCGCGAAATTTCATCGTGCTCGAATTTCGAGTCGTACCAGGCGCGCCGGGCGAACATCCGCTTTCGGCCGGAAGGCAAGACCAAGACCGAATTCGTCCATACGCTGAATGGCAGCGCATTGGCTGTGGGCCGAACCTGGGTCGCAATCGTCGAGAACTATCAGCAGGCGGATGGCAGCGTGGTGATTCCCGAGGTTCTGCGGCCCTACATCGGCGCCGAGCGCATCACGAAAAGAAGCTTCTAGCTGCGGGCGTAGGGTTGAGCTGAGCAGGTTTCAAGGTTTCAGAGTTGCAACGTTTCAATAAGATCCGCGTAAGGGAGCTTGCAACTTTGAAACTTTGCAACCTTGAAACATTGACAGGTGGTCACTAGACTTGCAAAGAACCGAAATTACGACGACGGACGCGCCCGGTGCGCCGTCCCTGCCGATGAACGCCATCTGGCGCACAATTCGCGGATATATCCTGTGGTCTTACGAGCGTGGCACGCTGCACTACGACATCATGGTCACGCTCATTCTGATCTTTGTTTTCGCCTCGCCCTACTGGATCAATTTCAACGACAAACCCATTGCGCGGAATTCGCATCCGAGTGGCGTGGTGGTCACATCCGACGTGCAGGGCCATCTGGTTTATGAGATCGATGCCAGCACCATAACGCCCGGGGATGATCGTTCCGTTCGAGAACAACTAAGCCGTGTGATTGGACCAATTTCAGGAAAAGTCTCGATCGTCGGATATGACGTGGTCACCGGCCGCAAGGGTGTAATTCAGAGTTACAGGGTCGTGGTGGAGAAAGAGCAGTGACGCCAACGTTCCGAATTTCGATTGTTCTCCTGTCCATCGTCGCCGCCTTCAGTCTGCTGCGCGCAGAGCAAGCGCAGGATCTCGAAAGCGTTCTCAAGAAGATGGATGCAGCTGCCGCCAACTTCCGCACCACCCAGGCAGACTTCGAATGGGACCGCTATGAAAAAGTCATCGATGAGGTCGATGATATTCAATCGGGCACGATCTACTTCCGCCGGACGGGCAAAGAAATCGAGATGAAGGCCGACATCCGGAAGCCGGAGCTCAAGTATGTGCTCTTTTCCAACGGGAAGATCCAGGTCTATCAGCCCAAGGCCGACCAGGTTACCGTCTACGATGCGGGCAAGAACCGCGCTGACATCGAAACCTATTTCGTACTCGGCTTCGGAGGCAGCGGACAAGATCTGGTCAAGTCCTTCGACGTGACTTACCAGGGCCCCGAAACCATCAACAATGTCGCCACCGCCAAACTTCAGTTGGTTCCCAAGTCGGCGAAAGTGAAGAACACTTTCAAGGAGATTCTTCTCTGGATCGACCTGCAGCGCGGCATCTCGGTGCAGCAGCAATTCTTTGAGCCGCAAGGGGATTATCGGCTCGCCAAGTACTCCAACATTCGCATCAACGAGAAAATTGCCGATGATGTTTTTCATCTGAAGACCACGGGCAAGACGCAGACAATTACACCGCGTGGTTAAGTCGTTGAATCTAAAGAGCAAGAAGGTGTGCTAAGAATTGCAGTTCGGGCGCTATACTGACGCAACATCACAATTGGGTTCATTCATGGCCAAAGTTTTTACGATTCCAGTCCCTCCTAAGCTAGGCAACAAACGCAGAGAGCGCACCTCGGACCCGCGGTATGTGGACGGGCAGCGTCTGCTCGTGGAAGCCATGAAATATCTGGCGCAGACCGATCCGGTGAAGAACCGCTCCGCCATCGAACTGATCTCCGAACACGTCCGCACCCGCTTCCGCATGAGCGACTCGCCGCTGGGATAAGCCCCGGTCGAGATGTAGTGCTGCACAACCCATCCCGCGGCGAACACGCTGTGTCTTCGCTCCTAGAAGCTAACTCGCAGCGCAAGTTGAAGGATGCGCTCCGTGTGCACAATATTCAGACCGTTTCCGAAATCCGTGGTAGTGATCTGACCGAACGTGCCGCTGTTGATATTAATGTCGGGATTCGCGAACTCGGTATGGTTGAACACGTTGAACGCTTCAACGCGGAATTCAACCCCCACGCGCTCGGTGATCGCCGTAGTCTTGGCCAACGCCATGTCCAGATTCGTTCTTCCCGGCCCGCGGAAGAAGTTTCGCGGCAGGCCATAACCCGTGGTCGGAGCGGTAAAGGCCGCGCCATTGAAGTATTCATTGTTATGGGTCTTGGGATCCACGATGGTGATGCTATTGAAACCGGGCGCGAAGACGGCATTCGCAATGTAGCCGTCGCCCAATCCCGATGACCCGGGGTCCGAAGGATTGAATGATTCGCCTGCGTTAATGCTGAGCGGGAAGCCAGTCCTCCAAGTGAAGATTGGATACAGGCTCCATCCTTTCATCAGCCGCTTTGGTCCGGAAGCCCACGCGCGATCAAAGGGCAGATCCCATCCGCCACTGAAGGTAACCCGGTGCGTAAGGTCAAAATCGGAGGAGCCGCGGAACTGCGAGATGTCGCCGAAGGGCACCTGCGAGGTCCGGTTCCGAAAACCGGATGTGTTGTCGATGCTATGGCCGTAGGTGTAGGCCAGCGTGAAGTACGAAGTGCCGAAGAAATGGTTATCCCCAAGTTGCTTGGTCAACGACGTTTCCAGACTGTTGAAGGTCGCGAAACTAACATTGGCAAACTGCAGCGAGGTAGAGATGGGGCAATCAGAAGGACCGCCGAGAGGGCCGGCGCAAAAATTGGTTAACGCCGCGTTTTGGTTGGCGTTCAAAACGCGAGTCGGATTCGTACTCAGCGTGCTCAGGATGAACGGATTTCTGTCCTCAAGCGACGTAAGCCCCTTGGAACTGCTCCCGACGTAGCTCACCTCGGCGGTCAGATTCTTCGCCACTTCGTGCTGAACGCTGACATTGTATTGGTAAGTGTAGGGCGTGTGCAGATGCGGATCGACGAAGTAAATTCCGCCTCCGCCAAACGGCAGGGAGTTACCGGTCGCAATATTGAAAGCGCTGCTGGCGGTAGGTGGAGTTGACGGAAATGGGTTGCCCGGAAAACCCGCAGACGTCCAAGGCTGGCTATAAAAGGGCATGGGGCCGGCTGGAAACACGCACGCGCCGCTCGCGGCGAATGCGGGGCAGCCATATCCGGCAAAGGGCTCGCTATAGAATGGCGGCGCCCCGTTGAACTGCAGGTTGTCTTCTCCCTTCAGGAACGTCATAGAAGATGCCGATGCCGCCACGAATGCTGGTCTTCCCATTTCCCCATGGATCCCAGGCGAAGCCAAATCGTGGCGCAAAGTTGTCCTTGTCCGGGAAATTCACACCTGCAGGGGCTCCCGGATCTCCCGGAAAGGCCAGGCCGAGCGGTGCGTTGGGAAACCGCGTCGACTGATGTCCCGGAATGATCGAGAAAGTCCGCCCCTGCGTGTCGAGCTTGGGAGTGCTGTACTCGTAACGGATACCCAAAGTCAGAGTCAGATTATTGTTGGTCCGCCATTCATCCTGCAGGAAGCCGTACGTTGCCTTGCTCCGGATGTTGTTTCGGGCGTTCGGTCCCTCAAAGAAGTTGTTCGGAATGCCGACCAGGAAGTCGGCCAAGCTATTGCCAGTCCCGATGCCACCTTGACTGTAGGGGCCGAGAAAGGAGAAATTGCCATCGCCATAAAAATCATAAAGTGTGTTGTTCTGGTACGCGGAGAAGCCTCCGCCGAACTTCCACGTATTGCGGCCTCTGACCCATGTCACCGCATCGGTATAGGCATAGGTAGTGCCAATCTCAAATGCCGGCCCTTGGGGCGTGATCCCGAAGCCCAGTCCGTTGTCGAAGGTCATCAACGGAGGCCCATTGGGAAGGTCGGAGGCAATGCCGAATCCCAACTGGGCCGAGGTGGGCAGTTTCACGGCCGGCTGGCCAAATCCGTCATTGTGCCGTTGCACGGTCATGCGAAATTCATTCAGCAACTGGGGGGAAAAGGTCCGCGTGTAGGCGATGTTCGAGAAATAGTTGTTGGTCTGATTCGTATTGGGGAAGCCGGGCACGGTCGCGCCGTTATCCCCGAATGGAACAAAACGTGGATTTCGAAATCCCCCGAGTGTTACCGAAAGCTTGTCCTTCGAGGTAATGATGAAGTCGAGCTTTCCGGTCAGCTCATTGTTGTTGTTCGTAGCGGCTGCCGCCGAAGAAATCAAACCGCTGGGCGATGTCGGGATCAGACCGAGACCAATGTATTTGAGAGCGAGCGGATCCAGCTTGGTAGGATCAATAATGGCTTGAGCTGCGAGCGCGGGATTCGACTGGAAGTAGGGATTCGCCACCAGGAATGCTGCGACATTCGGGTCAGGCCCGGGATTCGCCGCTTGCGAGAAGTCCCCTTTTAGTTCGGCGGGTGTGAAGGTGGTGATATTCGATTGCACCTCGCTTTGCGTCTGGCGCTGGCCCTGGTACGCAATGAAGAAGAACATGCGGTCCTTGCCGTCGATCAAGTGAGGAATCGTAATCGGACCGCCAAACGTGGCGCCGAACTGATGCCGCTTGAGATCATTTCTTGGCAGGCCGCTCTGAATGTTGAAGTAGGCGTTAGCGTCGAAATCAGTATTGCGCGCAAACTCGAAAGCACTGCCATGCAGTTGATTGGTGCCCGACTTGGTTACAACGCTGATAACCCCGGCGCCATTGCGACCGTACTCCGCGGTGTAGTTGCTGGTCAGGATGCGGAACTCCGCGACCGCGTCCGGATTGGGGTTCAAAACCACACCGTTGCCCATCAAGTCGTTGTTGAGACCGCCATCCAAAAGAAACGTGACAGAGTCCGAGCGCCCGCCGCCGATATTGAAATTTCCTGCGCTCGTGTCATCCGGGTTGTCTTCCGTCACCCCGGGCTGCAACAGCGCTAGATTCAGAACGTTGCGTCCGTTCAACGGCAGATTGACGATTGGCCGGCTAGTCACAGACTGGCCCAGGGTCGGATTCACCGTTTCCACGTTGCTTCCCACTCCCGAGACCTCAACGGTTTCGGTGCGTGAACCCACGACCAGGTGCAAATCCATGCGCTCCTGCTGGTTGATTTGCAACGTACGTGGTTCGGTGACCAGCTTGGAAAAGCCCTCGCGTTCAGCGGTCACGGTGTAAGTGCCGATCGGCAGCGCCAAGACGCGGTACTCGCCCTGTGAGTCTGTCTCGGTCTTATAAGCAACCTGAGTCGCAACGTTCCTGACTGTGATCTTGGTTTGGGGGACTGCTGCTCCTTGGGGGTCTGTAACCTGCCCGAGGATAGAGGCCGTGGCCGACTGTGCCCAGCCCCAACCGCAAGAAACTACCAGATAGACGAATAGGAGAGCAGCGAACCGGAGAGAACGCATAATGACTCCTTCGCCACAAGGGCGTTACGTCTTGAGATTTTCGAGCCCAGGAATTTGAGACGAAAGCGAGACCCTGGGGACTTATTGGGCCGCTATTGTGCAACTCTGGAACCATCCTGTTCAAGCTTAATTTTCAACTGCTTAGCATTGGGTGAAACGTTTGAATACGGGTTTTCAGATATGACGTTCCGGTTTTGGAAGTAACGAAAGGTAGTTTGGATGTTAGTTATGGTGTTTTTTCGATAGTATGCCTAGCCTGTTGAAAAACGCCGACGCAAGCAATATGACCGCGGGATAACATTCCAGCGTGTACCGCGGCTCGGGGTTCTCCAGGGTTCCCAGAAACAGCGAACGCAGTACGAGAAACAGAACTAATAGTCCAATGCCAAAAAATTCGCGTGCCCGCAACCATCCGGCGGCTGCCATCGCGACGTACAGCAGGTTGATCAGCCCTAATCCGAGGCTGACTGCGAGCCACCGACCGTCATCGTTGAACTCCCACCAGCGCGGGTCCGAAGGCAGCAGTTCCGTCCGCGGGCGCAGCCACATGTCGGCGGTGCGGAGGCCTGGCAGCCAGAGGTAATATCGCAATGGCGCAGCGTGAACGCGCGTCGCGGCCAGCGCGGCGAATCGGGCATCGAGTTCCGGCGTCATCTCGGCTTCGTTGTTATATGCATCCACCAGCGCCCTCGTCTGCTCTTTCTGCTCTTCGGAATCGAAGGTCCGGCTGGGCAAGCGCGCTGCATCAATCGCTGTGCCGGGAACATTCCAGTAAATTTCCTGCACTGAGACGTAATCGGCGATCCACGTTTTCGTCCAGCGATTGAATCCGCTCATGACCAGTTCATCGGAATCGTTGGCATAGCGCGGAGCTAAGGGCTCAAAGCGATGCAGCGTGTGCAGGTTGCGCACCGTCCACGGGATCAACGGCAGGATCGCTCCTACTCCCAGAAGCACTCCGGCCCGAAGAATGACCAGGCGCGTAACCGCGGCAGCCTGCGTTTCCGGACGCGCTCCGCGCACCAGCAGCCATAGTAAGTATCCGCCGATCGCCGCCAGTAGAATCCCGCCATCCGGCCGCAGCAGAATGGCTGCTCCCACGGCGAGTCCGCAGCCAAGCCATGCGCTGCTCCGAAATTTTTTTCCGGGCCAACCGGCGCCGCCTGCACGCAGCCCGCAAATCGCCAGATCCAGCGCCAACGCAGTAAAGAAGATTTCCAACGTTTCCGTAAGTGCGGCGGCGGCATAGCTCGCAAGAAAAGGACAGATGGCACCCAGCAGAAAAGCCGCCTTGGACGCCCGTTCAGAAACCAACCGCCGGGCCAGGTCGGCAATCAGGAAACACGTTCCGAGGTCGAACACCACCTGGATCAGCAACACTGCCCGGAAGTTGTTTGCGCCAAAGATGGCGAAGATCGCCGCCAGAAAGGCCGGATATCCCGGCAGCCGCGACAGCGTGGGCACGATCTGGCCTGAGTCGGTGATGCCGTAGATGCCATGTTGCAGCCAGTTCCGAGCGATGTCTGCGTAAAGTCGGGAATCATCGACGACCCCGGGAAAGCGCAGAACGAATAGCAGCCGCAAGCTCAACGCCGCAACGCCGGCGACCAAAAAGAAGCGCGCATTCCTCCTGACCAGTTCCCGCACGCTGCGAATATACGCGTTCGCGGTAATCCCACGCCCAGGAAAATGCATCATACGAAGTGGCGCCACTGCTGCCCCGTCTCGCCAGGAATTGACCGTCTGCCGCTCGCGGCATACGATGACCTTACCGTTTCTCCAATGGCTGAACCTGTTTTCTATGATCCGAGACGCGCGCGCTGGAAACGCCTGCGCCGCCTGTTTGACGTTTTCGGCGTGGCGCTCTCCGCGCTCGTCATCCTCTTCGTCTATACTTCGCTGCGCGACGAGCGCCTTCCTGAACTCCTGTTCTCGCCCCAGAAACGTGCCTTCAAGGCCTTCAAGGAGAGTGACAAGGACAAGGCACGCGATCGCCAGAAAAAGCTGCTTAGCCGCTCTCACCGTAAGTCGACGCTGGCCCCGTCCCAAGTCACGCTCAACCAGCAGGAAGGCATTCGTGCCGCCTTTTATGTTCCGTGGGACGCGGCCAGCTTCTCATCGCTGCGCGATTTTAACCGTCAGATCGACCTGCTCTATCCTGACTGGCTGCACGTGTTGACGCCCGATGGGCACCTGCAGGCCGTGGACGACCAGACCAACAAGTTCTTCGACCTCATCCAGGGCAACGTCGTCCACTCCGTCGACGACCGCGTCATGCCCATGTTGAAGGCGGAGGGCGCCAACATGGAAGTTTTCCCCATGGTCAACAATTTCGACGGGACCGACTGGGTTGGCGGCATTACCGGCTTCCTGAATGATCCCGACGCCCGCGGACTCTTCCGTCGTCAGGTCGCGCAATTTCTTTTCACGGACCGCTTCCGCGGCTTGATGATTGACTTCGAAGCCTTCCCCAAAGTTGGACAGCCCGGTTACGTCGCATTGCTGCAGGAGTTATCTTCCGATCTGCACGCGCGGGGCATGAAGCTCTATGTTGCCGTCCCTCCGCACAATGACGAATACGACTACCCGGCGGTCGCCGCCGCTGCGGACGGCGTCGTCCTCATGAATTATGACGAGCACTTCCCCGGAGGCGCTCCCGGCCCCGTTGCCTCGCAGGACTGGTTCGTGCAGAACTTGACCTTCGCCAAGACCGTGATACCGCAGGAGAAAATAATTTGCGCTATTGCCAACTACGGTTACGACTGGGTCCTCAAGCCGAAGAAAGGCAAGCTGCCCGCGGACGTCAAAGACAGCAGCGTCTCGGTGCAGGAAGCCTGGCTGGCCGCCCGCGATTCGGAAGTCAACGTCACCTTCGATGATGACGCCCTGAACCCCCACTTCAGCTATCTGGACGAACGCAGTCTCCGTCACAACGTCTGGTTTCTCGATGGCGTCACCGCCCTGAATCACATGCGTGCGGCTCAAGCCCTCGGCATCAACACTTTCGCGCTCTGGCGTTTAGGGGGTGAAGACCGCACTCTGTGGCGCGTCTGGGACGTGCCCGGCGACGCTGGCGCCACCGACAAACTGCGCAAAGTGCCTCCAGGCCAGGACGTGGACATGGAAGGCCAGGGCGAAATTCTGCGCATTGAAGATCGTCCCACGCCCGGGACCCGCGACCTTACCATCGATGGCAACACCAGAGTCATCACCGACGAAAACTTTCAGTCGTTGCCTGAGCCCTACCGCATCGGCCGTTACGGTTACAGTTCCAACCAGGTTGCGATCACCTTCGACGACGGACCCGATCCGCAGTGGACTCCGAAGATTCTTGACGTGCTCAAGCGCGAACACGCTCCCGCCACCTTTTTCATCATCGGCATCCAGGCCGACAAATTCCCCGGCATCACGCAGCGCATTTACGACGAAGGTCACGCGATCGGGAATCATACGTTCACCCATCCCGATATCAGCAACGTTTCATCGGCTTACCTGAAGTTCGAACTGAACCTCACCGAGAGACTATTTGCCAGCCGCCTCGGTATCCGGACCGTGCTCTTCCGCCCTCCTTACTCGATCGATGAAGAGCCTGACACCGCCGACCAGGTACGCCCGCTCGAATTTACCCAGGACATGGGCTATACGACGGTAGGAGACAAAATCGATCCCGGCGACTGGCGCTCCAATCCGCATCGCTCGGCCGAGCAGCTCACCGCCGATGTGCTGGCTCACCTTCCGCCGTGCGCGCCCAACGACCAGCGCTGTGGCAACATCATTCTCCTCCACGATGGCGGCGGCAATCGCGCCGAGACGGTGCGCGCTCTGCCCATGATCATTGAAGGCGTGCGCGCGCACGGCTTCTCGGTCGTGCCCGTCTACCAGTTGCTGGGCAGGACCAAGGCTGACGTCATGCCGCCCCTACGCGCCAATGAACGCTGGGCAGCTCGCCTCAATGGCATTAACTTCTGGCTATTCAATGCGGTCCAGAGCGGAATTGTCCTGATCTTCTTCATTGGCGACCTGTTGATGACCGGCCGCCTGGTCTGGATCGGCACTTTCGCCGTTTACGATCGCGTTCGCGAGAGGATTATCGGCAAGCCTGCAGAAGTAGCATCGTACCGGCCCAAGGTCGCGGTTCTTATCCCAGCCTACAACGAAGAGAAGGTCATCGAGCGAACCATCCGTGCCGCGCTCAACTCCAACTACCCGAATGTACGCGTCATCGTCATTGACGATGGTTCCAGAGACCGCACACTCGAGGTCGCGCGCCAGGCCTTCAGCGCGGAAGAAGCCGCGGGAAGAGTCCTCATCCTGAGCAAGAAAAACTCCGGCAAGGCCGAGGCGCTCAACTACGGTATTGAATATCTGCGTGACGCGGAAATTTTTGTGGGCATCGATGCCGACACCATCATCGCGCCCGACGCCATCTCGCGCCTGGTGCCTCACTTCATCAACCCCAAAATCGGCGCAATCGCCGGCAACGCTAAAGTTGGCAACCGCGTCAACCTGTGGACGCGCTGGCAAGCTCTCGAATACATCACCAGCCAGAACTTCGAGCGCCGCGCTCTGGATGTTCTGGGAGCCGTGAGCGTCGTCCCCGGCGCCATCGGCGCGTGGCGTGTCTCGGCCGTGCGCGAGGCCGGTGGCTTCCACCTCGACACCGTCGCCGAAGACGCCGACCTTACCATGGCGCTGCTGCGCCGCGGCTACCGCGTCGAATACGAAGACATGGCGCTCGCCTACACCGAAGCTCCCACCAATGCCAACGGCTTGATGCGCCAGCGCTTCCGCTGGTCCTTCGGCATTCTGCAAGCCGTGTACAAACATCGTCGAGTGTTCGCTCGGAAAGGCGCGCTGGGATGGGTGGCGCTGCCCAACATCGTCATCTTCCAGATCCTGCTGCCGCTGGTCTCTCCGCTGATCGACATCATGTTCGCCATCGGCGCGATCTGGTATTTCATCCAGAAATACTTTCACCCTGACTCCGCTGACCCCGCAAGCTTCCACAAACTGGTGGCGTTTTTCTTCGCTTTCCTGGTGATCGATTTCGTCGCCTCCGCCATCGCTTTCACGCTGGAACGCCGCCGCCCCGATGCCAAAGAAGACACTTGGCTGCTAAGCCAGGTCTGGCTGCAACGCTTCGCCTACCGCCAGTTGTTTTCCATTGTCCTCTTCAAGACGCTGAAACGCGCATTAGAGGGCCGCAAGTTTGCCTGGGACAAGTTGGAGCGCACCGCAGCCGTGAAGTACGTGCCCGCGGAAAATCACGATCAAGTAAACGTGCCGTAACCGCAAGTGTGGCGCGGGCGCCCTCGCCCGCGCGGCCGAACCGCACAGATACTGCCGGAAAGCCGAGATACTAACGTGGGGACAGCCGCCCCCGGCTGTCCACCCGAGCGCAGCTCGGCCAGCCTGTGGATGAGTCCGCAATTCCAAATAACAAAGCCGCCGGAGATACCCGGCGGCGCAACAAACCAGACCGAATCTAGGCCTTACTCTTTCTTCCCTGCCACATCCAACCGCGCCTCAGCCCGGTGCAGCGCATCCAGCGCCCGTTCGACGTCCACTTCTGTATCTCCACTGGTCAGTCGCTGCTCCGCCCGCTCCTTAGCTTTTCGCGCGCGTTCCACATCTATCTCTGCCGGACGCTCCGCCGTCTCCGCCAGAATCGTGACCTTGTCAGGCAGCACCTCGGCAAATCCCCAAGCAACCGCAAGCCGCTGCTCCGTCCCGTGTTCGCGAAATGAAATCTCGCCCACGGCCAGTTCCGTGATCAGCGGCGCATGCCCCGGCAGAATGCCCAGATACCCGTTCTTCCCGGGAATCTGCGCCTCCTCCGCCGGAGTGTCCACAACTTTCTTCTCCGGCGTAACAATCTCGAGTTGAAAAGTGTCTGCCATTCCTGCCTGATTCGTAGAGACGTAGCTTGCTACGTCTCTTCCAGCCACATGCAAAGACGTTGCAAGCAACGTCTCTACGCTGCCGCCTTCATCTTCTCCGCCGCGTGCAGCACTTCCTCGATCGGCCCCTTCATATAAAACGCCTGCTCGGGGATGTCGTCGTACTTGCCTTCCACGATCGCCTTAAAGCCCTTCACCGTATCGGCAATTTTCACGTACCGTCCCTGCGCCCCCGTGAACTGCTCCGCCACATGGAAGGGCTGCGACAGAAAGCGTTGAATCTTCCGTGCCCGCGCCACCGTGAGTTTCTGATCTTCACTCAACTCGTCGATGCCGAGAATCGCGATGATGTCCTGCAGATCTTTGTAGGTCTGCAACGTCTTCTTGACCGACTGCGCCACGTCATAGTGCTCCTGCCCGACAATGCGCGGATCAAGAATCCGTGACGTTGAAGCCAGCGGATCAACCGCGGGATAAATTCCGATCTCAGTCAACGCCCGCGAAAGCACAGTCGTGGCATCAAGGTGGGCAAACGTCGTAGCCGGCGCTGGATCGGTCAAGTCGTCAGCGGGCACATAAATCGCCTGCACCGAAGTGACCGAGCCTTTCTTGGTCGACGTGATCCGTTCCTGCAGTTCACCCATCTCGGTCGCCAGGTTCGGCTGATAACCTACGGCGCTGGGCATGCGGCCCAGCAACGCCGAAACTTCCGAACCCGCCTGCGTGAAACGGAAAATGTTGTCGATAAACAGCAGCGTGTCCGCGCCCTCGGCGTCCCGGAAGTATTCCGCCACTGTCAATCCGGTCAGAGCCACGCGCAAACGTGCCCCGGGAGGCTCCGTCATCTGGCCATAAATCAGCGCAGCCTTCGAGTGCGCCGGATCGCCGGGCTTAATCACGCCCGACTCCGACATCTCCAGCCACAAGTCGTTGCCTTCGCGCGTACGCTCGCCCACGCCCGCGAATACGGAGTAGCCGCCGTGCTGCTTGGCTACGTTATTGATCAACTCCATGATAATGACGGTCTTACCCACACCCGCGCCGCCGAACAACCCGATCTTGCCGCCCTTCAAGAACGGCTGGATGAGGTCGATGACCTTGACGCCGGTTTCGAACATCTCGGCCGTGGTGGCCTGCTCGTCGAATGCCGGAGCCAGGCGGTGAATCGGCATCCTCTCTTTGAACTCGATGGGCCCCAACTGGTCTACAGGTTCGCCAATCACGTTCATCACACGTCCGAGTGTGCCGCGGCCCACCGGAACGGAAATTGGCCCGCCCTGGTCAATCGCCTTCATGCCGCGCACCATGCCGTCCGTCGGTTGCATGGCGATGCAGCGCACGCGCCCCTCGCCCAGGTGCTGTTGCACTTCGAGAATCACATTGATGGGACTCGGCACCGTGAACCCGTCGCTGACCACTTTCACCGCCTCGTAGATCGGCGGCAACGACCCTCCGGCAAACTGCACATCCACCGCCGGTCCCGCTATTTGAATGACGTGTCCTACGTTTTCTGGCATAAAACCTCAGCTCTTGGCTCTTAGCCGTTAGCTCTTGGCTTTCTCGCAACGCCTTAAGCGGCGCCTAACCCACCGATACATCGGTCTGTTCACGCTGATATCAAGCAATTCGCTGCAAATCTTTTACGAAAAAGCTAAGAGCCAAAAGCTAATAGCTAAAAGCTTCTTCTCACATTGCCGCCGCGCCGCTGACGATCTCGATGATTTCTTTCGTGATCTTCGCCTGCCGTGCCCGGTTCATGATCAGGGTCAGCGAATCGATCATGTCGGTGGCGTTGTTGGTGGCCGAATCCATCGCGGTCATGCGCGCGGCGTGCTCGGCTGCAACCGATTCCAGCAGCGCCCGAAAAATCTGGATGCTCACATACTTCGGCAGCAACGCCCGGAAAAGATCCTCCGGCGGCTGCTCGTAAATGTAATCCACCTGCGCCGTGCCGAACGTCGCGGCCTCCTCGTCGCCCGCCCGATCAGTGGGGCGCATCCCCACGCCCGCGCTGATTGCTGCCTCTTTCGCCTTCTTCTTTTCTTCCTCGGACAACTCCTCGGCCAGCCGGACCGCCTGTTCCCCGATCTGCTCAATCGGAAGAATCTGCTCCACGATAAGCCGCTGCGCGATCACCGACTTGAATTCATTGAACACCACGTAGACCGCGTCTATCTCCTCGCGCCTGTAGCGCTCAATCACGCTCTCTGCCAGCGCATGCGCTTGCGCGAATGACACTTTCCCCAGAACGCCAACATGTTCGCCGGTGATCTGTATCCTTCCGGCGCGTTCGGCAGTTTCAGGCTGGGCTTCGAGCGTCTCCTCCAGTTCCGTGAGGCTCCGCGTTTGCACCGCGGCCGCGGGATAGCGCCGCCGGAGAAAGTCCCGCCCCTTGCGGCCCACAGCTTCAATGTCGATGTTCTTTCCGGCCTTTGAATCGAGGAACCGTGTTGCCGCCTTCGTGATGTTTGCGTTGAACGCGCCCGCCAGACCTTTATCCCCAGTCACCACGATCAGCAGGATGGTTTTCTCTTCGCGCTGTGCCAGCAAAGGGTGCTTCGGCTCCCCTGTCTCCGGATCGTAAATCTCGGTCCGCGCCACCAGCGACTTCAGCACGTTCGTCAGCATCTGCGCGTACGGACGCGCCGCCAACGCGCGCTCCTGTGCCCGGCGCAGCTTCGCCGCCGAAACCATCTTCATGGCCTTGGTGATCTGCCGCGTGTTGATCACGCTGCGAATCCGCCGCCGAATGTCAAGAATGTTGGGCATTTTCGTAGAGACGTAACTTGTTACGTCTCGCCCTTACCATGAGCACAGTAGAGACGTAGCAAGCTACGTCTCTACGATTTACTTCGCCACCGCTTCCCGCGACGCTACAAACTGCTGCTTCGCTTCTTTGATCAAGTTCTGCAACTGCCCCTTCAACGTGTCATCGAGAATCTTCTTCTCCATGATCGCGCGCAGCAGGCCGGCATTGGTTGACTCCGCGTACTTGTAAAGTTCCGCTTCGAACTCGCGCACCTGGGCGACCGGCAAATCGTCCAGGAATCCGCCAGTGCCAGCCATGATGATCAGAATTTGCTTGGAGAATGGCAGCGGCGAAAATTGATTCTGCTTCAGCAACTCGACCAGCCGTTGCCCGCGATTCAACTGCGCCTGCGTGGCCTTATCGAGATCGCTGCCGAACTGCGCAAACGCCGCCAGTTCGCGATATTGTGCCAGCTCCAGTTTCAACGTGCCTGCGACCTGCCGCATGGCCTTGATCTGTGCGCTGCCCCCCACGCGGCTCACCGACAAGCCGACGTTCACTGCCGGGCGAACCCCCTGGTTGAACAAGTCCGTCTCCAGATAAATCTGCCCGTCGGTAATCGAAATGACGTTCGTCGGAATGTACGCCGAAACGTCGCCCGCCTGCGTTTCAATGACCGGCAGCGCCGTCAGGGACCCGCCGCCCATCTTGTCACTCAGTTTCGAAGCGCGCTCCAGCAGCCGCGAGTGGAGATAGAAAACATCTCCCGGATAAGCCTCGCGTCCCGGCGGACGCCGCAGCAGCAGCGAGATTTCCCGATACGACGCCGCATGCTTCGACAAATCGTCGTAGATGACCAATGCATGCCGCTTGGTGTCCCGGAAGTATTCGCCCATCGCGCACGCCGCGTAAGGCGAGATGTACTGCATGGGGGCGGGTTCCGATGCCGAGGCCGCCACCACGATGGTGTACTCCATCGCACCAGCATCTTCTAGAATCTTCACCACCTGCGCAATCGACGATCGCTTCTGCCCGATCGCGTTGTAAATACAGATAAGGTCGTTGCCCTTGCTGTTGATGATGGTGTCGAGCGCAACCGCGGTCTTGCCTGTCTGCCGGTCGCCGATGATCAACTCGCGTTGGCCGCGGCCAATCGGAATCATGCTGTCGATGGCCTTCAGCCCGGTCGCCATCGGTTCGCGCACCGGTTGCCGGTCAATCACACCCGGCGCAATGCGTTCCAACGCGATGAACTTGTCGCTGGAAATGGGCCCCTTGTCGTCGATAGGCTCGCCCAGCGAGTTCACCACGCGCCCGATCATGCCCTCGCCTACCGGCACGCTCATGATGCGCCCCGTACGCTTGACCTCGTCGCCCTCCTTGATCTCGGTGTACTCCCCAAGCAGCACTACGCCCACCTGGTCTTCCTCCAGGTTCATGGCGATGCCAGCCACACCGTGAGGAAAGGAAAGCAGTTCGCCGGCCATCACTTTGTCCAGTCCATACACGCGCGCGATGCCGTCGCCCAGCGTGATGACTGTGCCGGTTTCGTCCACGGAGATCTTCGACTCATAGTTCTCGATCTGCTCGCGGATCAGTTTAGTGATCTCGTCTGCCTTGATTTGTGCCATAAAATCAGCTCTTAGCCTTTAGCTGTTAGCTCTTTGCTCTTCTCCGCGCTCTCTGCGGGCCGTTCTCAGCGAACTCTGCGACAAAGCCTCTGCAATTGATTTAAGCGGCCAATTCGGTCCAAGCCAAAAGCCAATGGCTAAGAGCTAATCGCTTCTTTAATCCTCTGCAATTGTCCCGCCACCGACCCATCGTAAATCGTGCTGCCCACCCGAACCATCGCTCCGCCCAGCAATGACGCATCTTGCGCGTATCGTGCCCGAACTGTCTTTCCCGTGACCCGGCCTACCTGGGCTTCGAGCGCTCGCTTTTCCGCGTCTCCCAATTCACGCATGCTGGTAATCTGCGCCTCCGCCAATCCCAGCCGAGCGTCGAGTTCCTTCTCCACCTGCTGGATGATGCGCGGCAAAAATCGAACTCGCCGGTGATCGATGACCACGGCGACCAGATTCCGCGCGGGCGCTGAAATCCCATCGCGCTTCGCGATCACGTCCAGCAGGCTGTGCTTCTGTTTCGCCGGAATCGCCGGGTTTTCCCACACACTCCGCAATTCCGCGCTCTCCGCCAGAAGATCTGTGACTTCGCGCAATTGCGCAACCGCCCGGTCCGCATCCAGTCGCTCGCTTAACACGACGTCAGCGAAGGCGCGGGCATAAGTGTTTGCGACAGAAGCCATGGACTAGAGCCTTTCCCTTCCCGCATCGCTCCCCGCTTCTCCCGGAGCGGCGCTCAACTGTCCCGCAAAATTCTTTACCAAAGCCTGATCGGTCGCCATATCCACGCGAATCTGCTTTTGCGCGAGGGCCACTGCCAGATCGGCCGCATAGGCAGTAAGTTCGCGCCGCGCTGCTTTGATGGCAGCCGCAATCTCCTGCTCCGCCGATGCGATGATCTTGGCCGCATCTTCCTGAGCGGCGGTCTGTATGCGAGCCTCTTCGGCCGCAGCTTCGGTCTCCGCGGCATTGCGCATCATGCCAATCTCGACATCCAGCTTCATCAGTCGCGATTCGATGTCGGCCAGCCGCCGCCGCGCTTCTTCGCTCGCCTTCTGCGCCTCCTGCATCGCTTTTTGGATGGCGGCCGTCCGGTCACGGAACATACCCGGCAAGTACTTGCGTCCCGCCCAGAAAAGCACTGCCGCGATCACCACAAAATTCAGCAGCACGCTCAGCCAGTAGGCATGCTGCAGACTCATTCCCGTAAGACGAGCAACCATCTGCACAGACCCCGACTCTTTGAACTCCTTCGTCTCGTCTTTTTCTTCTCCCGCAGCCTCCCGCGACTCGTGCGCCAACTGCTGGGCCGGGCCCTGGGACTTCCTCGGCTTGCCCGCCTTCTCGGAGGATTGCGGCTGAGAAGACGCCGGCGCTTCCTGCGCGCGGACCGATCGCGGCGCTCCCGCAAAGCCGATCATCACCAGGGCGGACACAACAAGCCCGGGCAGATATTCCCACGCGATTCTCTTGATGCGCGTCACCCTCTTGCCCCCGCCGGTGCGAGCACGCGACGCACAATCTCCCGCGCCAGCACCGCCACTTCGGCCTCGAGCCCCACCTTGGCCGCTTCCCGATCCTGCTCAATGTCTTTCTTAGCCGCCTGCACCTGGCCATGGGCTCGCCGGCGTGCTTCCTCGACCGCCTTTGCCCGCAACTCAATCGCCGCCTGCCTCCGGGCTTCCTGCGCCCGGAACACTGCCGCCCGCGCCTCCCGCAGCCGCTGCTCGTACTCGGCAGTGCGCGCCTCCGCCGCCGCAATGTCAGCCCGCGATTTCTCGATCGCCCCTTCCGTCTTGGCCCGCCGCTGCTCCAGCACCCGCCGCAATGGCTTGTGAACGACCGTCGTGTAGATCGCGTAGAGCAGCGTCATCAGAATCACCGTCGGTATTGACCCGAGCAGTAATTCGCCTAGTTGTCGCAGCGTTTCGTCCATGGGGTGATATACAAGCCTGCCGGCCGCAACCGTGATTCAGAACCGGAAAAATGAGGGCTATGAAAACTGATAAGTCTAGCGTCCGTGGGAGTTTATGTCAACGCGGAGGCGCTCTCGTTTCCAGGGCTTTATTGCACGGGTTTCCTGTTGTAGACTTTCCTGGCTTGCGGCACGGCTCCCCCTCACGCCGCCGAATCCCAGAGCCTCACAAGGAGAATTCCCATGAAAATCCGCAGTTTCGTGTTCCCGCTTCTTTGCGCATTCGTTGTCGGACCCGCCTTGCCCGTCTCCGCCCAGAATGCGGACCTACTGCCCCCCGTCACCCCCACCACGGGCAAGTTCATATTCACGTTCAGTCTGACCGTCTCTTCGATCCTTCCCAAGAATGGGGTCATTTCCTGCCACGCCAGTGCCAGCGTCAACGAGTCCAGTTCCGGCCAGAACATCCAGCAGGACGCCCACGGAATTGCCACTCTTAGCGGCGGCAAGTGGACCTGCGTCGCCACCATGCCGTACTCGTGGAACCTGGCTACTCCGACCTCGGACACTGCCTTTCTCAGCTATTCGGTCGAAATGGATGACGGTTTCCAGGTCACGGCGACAAACGGAACAGCGGTCCTGGTAGTTGCGAACAGCATTAACAAAGTGAGCCAGAACCTTAAAAGTATCCCCGTTCCGCTGAGCGGTTCCACCACCAGCGAGGCTGTTAGCGCGACCATTTGACCAGACAGATTGGCGCGATCGGCGTTGCTCCCGGAACTTAGGAAACGCTCGCCTCGAGGCGTGGGGTCGACAGCGCCGAATACAAAGCGAAAGGTCGTAGAAGCAATACCTTAGGGCCCATTATGCAGGAATCTGCATATATTCCTTGACTTCCCGCGCAGAAGCGTTAGCATAAGGACATCACCTCCGATCCAATTCAGGATCGAATGGGCCGATAGCCAAGGAATGTCACCGCTTCTTGGTTGCCGGCCCATTTAATTTGCCTAGGGATCCTTTGAGGTGTTGGCGTGAGCTCCTAACGCTAGGATCTCGAAGAATCAACTCCGGCAACAGGTCCGACGGAAAACGGTCTGACGGAAAACGGCACGACGGGAAACGGGGCACCTTATCCGATTTCTGGGATCCTCCCACCGCGCGCCGTCTGCCGGAGGTCGTCAATCTCGATTATTTTCGCTCCTCGGAACGAACTGGCCATAACCCGAACTTCATCCTGCAAGCGGCGAATACGTCTCACCGCGCGATCGATGACGCGGGCCATCTCCGCGCCCGAACCAGCCTTGTGGTCGTCACGCAGATTCCTTTTCGCATCTCCCGCGCAAAACCACGTGGGATTCCGATCTGCTTCTTCTGGCGTTTCCAGCCGCCGCACCTCACACAGATGTGCGCTCACAGACAGATCTGCCTGCAGATACCGCACGCTTCCACGCTTGCGATAGACATAACGGGTAAACGAAGCCTCCTCCATGCGCCCATGAACGCCAGCCTCTTCGAAGGCTTCAAGAGCCGCCGCTTGGGCGTGGGTCAACCCGGGTTCAGCGCTGCCTTTGGGGAAGGTCCAGCGTCCGCCGCGAGTCTTCACCAGGAGGAACTCGACTGCATCTTCGTGCACGCGATAGCACACCGCTGCAACTTGATGGCATTCGCGCAGCCGCCGAAGCTGCGCCAGCCGGATGACACCGGTTGACTGAGGCGCAGTCTGACCCCTTTCGCCGCGAAAACCAGAGTCCCGGTTCTGACGAACCTGAGTATTTCTTCTACCCGTATCCCGAACTCTGCTCGTGAGTCTGGTGCTCATCCCGCTAGGTTGCGCGATGCCGCATGCTTCTGCCTAGAGCAAATCTTGGTTCCCGTTTGCTTCCGCCGTATGAACCTGTCATCCTTCTATGAAAACAAGCGCGCCTGCCCAGGTAGTTTTGCGGCGCTGCGGGCAGACTTCTATTCGTGCTCGAGGCGCATGCGGCATCGCCGCCTTGCGTTTCCCACTGGGGCATGTCCCAGAATTTACGTAGAATTTTCGAGGACAACACACCAGCCGCGAAGCGGCGTGAGAATACAGCCCACAGCCTGCCCTGAGCTTGCCGAAGGGGCGCAAGCCGTGGAGAAAAGCTTCGAAGCGAAAACGGCAAGAGACAAAACCCATGTACGAAACCATCCTCGTAACGCTGGACGGCACTCCCACCGACCGCGCCATCATCGAACACGTGAAGCAGCTAGCGAAGCTAGCCCACAGCCGCCTGGTTCTTCTCCACGTCGCCGACGGATGGGCAGCCAGAACCTACGGCCCCGATGCCGTCAGCCCCGAGATCCGCGAGGACACCGCCTATCTGCAAAAAGTACAAACGGAGTTTCAATCCGCCGGAATTTCCGCCCAAGCCGAACTAGCCTACGGCGATCCCGCCACCCAAATCGTCAAGTGGGTCGAGCAAAAGGGCTGCGACCTGGTTGCCATGAGCACCCACGGCCACCGCTTCCTCGCCGATATTTTTCTGGGCGCCACCGCCACCAAAGTCCGCCACAGCATCCGCGTCCCCATCCTGCTCCTGCGTGCAAAATAAAAGCGCAGTGAAGCCGACTTTTCGTCAGGAGCGACGGATCTTCTCAGCGGCACTCTGCGGCCTTTCTCTGCGCCCACCGCGATTGATTTTGAATTACGATCGGGAGCGTCCCGGCGAAACGTTTCTCTATAATTCCCCCCACTACGCAGTTCTGCCCGAAACGAATTACACTATTAGGTTGATCCTGTACTGCGGCTCCCACTACGAGCCGCCGCAGTCGTTTCCAAGGAAGGCCATCATGTCTGTAAACAGCTTCAACTCCCGCTCCACCCTAAAAGTCGGCAAAAAAGACTACGAAATCTACCGCCTCGACGCCCTCGACAAGCAAGGCATCTCCACCCAGCACCTGCCCTTCTCCTTCCGCATCCTGCTGGAAAACCTCCTGCGCACCGAAGACGGTCGCAACGTGAAAAAAGAAGACATCCGCTCGTTAGCCGCCTGGGGTTCCAAAGGAACGACGAAAAATTCCAAGCCTGACACGGAAATCGCCTTCACCCCCAGCCGCGTCCTCTTGCAAGATTTCACGGGAGTTCCCTGCGTCGTCGATCTCGCCGCCATGCGCGATGCCATGAAACACCTCAGCGGCGATGCCTCATTAATCAACCCCCTCCAGCCCGTCGAGCTGGTAATCGATCACTCCGTCCAGGTCGACGAATTCGGCACCGCGAACGCCTTCGACATGAACGCGCTCCTCGAATTCCAGCGCAACAAAGAGCGCTACTCCTTCCTCCGCTGGGGCCAAACCGGATTCCGCAACCTCGCCATCGTTCCCCCCGACACCGGCATCGTCCACCAGGTCAATCTCGAATATCTGGCCCGCGTAGTCTTCGTGCATGAATCTCCAGGCAAGCGAGTAGCCTATCCCGACACCCTGGTAGGCACCGACAGTCACACAACAATGATCAACGGACTGGGAGTTTTGGGATGGGGCGTGGGCGGGATCGAAGCCGAGGCCGCCATGCTCGGACAGCCAGTCTCCATGCTGATTCCGCTGGTCGTAGGCGTGAAGCTCACCGGCCGCCTGCGCGAAGGCGCGACCGCCACCGACCTCGTCCTCACAATCACCGAGATGCTTCGCAAGCACGGTGTTGTCGGAAAGTTCGTCGAATACTTCGGTCCCGGCCTGCGCGATCTTCCGCTCGCCGACCGCGCCACCATCGCCAACATGTCTCCTGAGTACGGAGCGACCTGCGGCATCTTCCCCGTCGACAAAGAGAGTCTCAAGTACCTGAAGCTCACCGGCCGCAGTGAAGAACAAATCGCGCTGGTCGAGGCGTACTGCCGCGAGCAGGGACTCTTCCACGACGAAAAAACTCCCGAAGCAACCTACTCGGAGCTGCTGACTCTCGATCTAGCCACCGTCGAACCGAGCCTGGCCGGACCAAAGCGTCCACAAGACCGCGTCGTACTCTCGCAAGCCGCAGAATCGTTCCACCAGTCGTTACCTTCGCTGATCAAGCCAAAGGCCAAGGCAGCCGCCGCAGCCCCAACAACCACCAACGACCTCCGCTGGGAACAGGAAGGCGGCAGCCCCGCCGCGATCGGCGTCGAAGATCCCAATGTCCAAGAGCACGTTCCCCCCGATGTGAAGAGCGCCCTCAAACACGGCAGCGTAGTCATCGCCGCCATCACCTCTTGCACCAACACCTCGAATCCATCCGTGCTGATCGGCGCCGGCCTTCTCGCCAAGAAAGCGGTCGAGAAAGGCTTGTCCGTCCCGCCGTGGGTAAAAACATCGCTGGCCCCCGGCTCCAAAGTCGTCACCGATTACCTCGCCAAGGCCGGACTGACTCCCTATCTCGAGAAGCTCCGCTTTCATTTGGTCGGCTACGGCTGTACCACCTGCATAGGCAACTCCGGACCGCTGCCCGCCGAAGTCTCCCAGGCCATCGACGAAAAAGAGCTGGTCGTTGCCTCCGTCCTCTCCGGCAATCGCAATTTCGAAGGCCGCATCAACTCTGAAGTCCGCGCCAACTATTTAATGTCGCCACCGCTGGTAGTCGCCTTCGCGCTCGCCGGACGCATCGACACTGACCTCCGCAAAGATCCAATCGGCAAAGATCGCGAAGGCAAGCCGGTCTATCTCGCCGACCTCTGGCCCTCATCGCGCGAGGTCGAAGAGACCATCCAGCAGTCGATTTCATCCGACATGTTCACCAAGAGCTACGGCGAAGTGTTCGAGGGCGACGAGCGCTGGCGCGGCTTGCCCGTCCCCAAAGGCGAAACCTATGCCTGGGAAGAAAATTCCACCTACATCCGCCGCGCCCCCTACTTCGAAGACATGTCGGTGAAACCCTCACCAGTCGAGGAGATCAAAGGCGGCCGCGTCCTCGCGGTTCTCGGCGACAGCGTCACTACCGACCATATTTCTCCCGCCGGCTCCATCAAGAAAGACAGCCCCGCCGGCAAATACCTGCAGGAGCACGGCGTCAAGCCTGCCGACTTCAACTCCTACGGCTCCCGCCGCGGTAACCACGAAGTCATGGTCCGCGGCACCTTCGCCAACGTCCGCCTGCGCAACAAGCTGGTCAACGTCGAAGGCGGATTCACCCGCCACCTCCCCAGCAACCAGGAGATGTCGATTTTCGACGCCTCGCAGAAATATCAGGTCGAAGGCACGCCGCTCATCATCCTCGCCGGCAAAGAGTACGGCTCCGGATCCTCCCGCGACTGGGCCGCCAAAGGCCCGCTCCTGCTGGGCGTCCGCGCCGTCATAGCCGAAAGCTACGAGCGCATCCACCGCTCCAATCTGGTAGGCATGGGAGTCCTCCCGCTGCAGTTCCCCGCAGGCCAGAACGCCGAATCGCTCAAGCTCACGGGAGAAGAAACCTTCGAGATCACCGGCGTCCGCAACATGATCGAACACTTCGCCGCCGGACAAACCGTAAAGGTCCGCGCTTATGGAGCGGCGGACGCCTCGTCCGCCCGGAAAAAGAAAGCTGCCGGACCGGTCGCAGAGTTCGATGCCATAGTGCGAATCGACACCCCGCAAGAAGCCCTCTACTACGCCAACGGCGGCATCCTGCAGTACGTGCTCCGCCAGTTACTGGCAGCCAAGCCGCAGGCGGTGGAGGTGTGAGCTGATCGAAGCTTCCTATCTCTGAGCGGAATTGGGGACGCCGAGTCGGACTTAGCTGGCGTGTCTGTAGTCGAGGATTGACCCCATGTCAACGCCCGTCAGTCTCCGGTAGAGCTTCGTGAGACCCTGTTCCGTCATGCCGGAAATCATGTCCGTTACTATTCGGGTGAGGGCGGCGGAATCTTGTTTGTTTTCGTAAATCTCGTCTCGGAACGCGAAGGGGATAATGTTGCGCTCCTGTTCGTCGTTCGCCGATGCGGCATTGCCGAATATTTCAAAAAGCTCCCGAATCATCTTTCTCTGCCCAAACTGTTGAGTTGCAAGGGCCGGACTGTAAATGACGTAGAACCAGGTCAGGGCTTTCAAGATTCGGACCTGCATTTTCTGTAAAGGCTTTATCTCAATAAAGGGCTCGTCCTCCCTCGCCGGTACGTGCAGTTCGATCGCGTTGACAAAGAGTCCGATCAAATTGGAAGAGAAGTCTCTAAGCCTCGAGCGGTGTTCACGGCTTCCTGTATATGGTTCGGATATGGGGAAAGCCGTAACGACCTTCCTGAACGCTTGTTCGAGGTCTGAGCGAGGACTATTTCCCAACTGTTTTGCGAGTTCCGGACGTTTGTACATGCCGTCAAAGAAACGCTGTCGCTCTGATTCGTCGTCGAGTGAGGCAAGCCTATCCAAGGGGATCAGCCCAGCTCTATAGAAATCCTCGGCGTCATGCACAGCGTAGGTGACGTTGTCCGCCCAATCCATTGTTTCTGCTTCGGCGCTCTTGCGCTTGTCACCTGGAGGTTGGAGATTACGTGCGAATCTGAAATGCGGTATTTCAGAATTGTAGAGCCCGTATTTTTCCTTCTCGTAGCCTTCCGCCTGCCGCGTCCATGGGTATTTTAGGAGCGCATTCAGGGTGGCCCGCGTTAGGTTTAGGCCAGGCTCTTTGGAACGAAGCGCAAGTTTCGTCACGATCCGAAAGGATTGTGCATTCCCTTCGAATCCGTCCAGGACGTTCCGCTTAACGACGCAGGCGCGGAGTTCCTCCTCCGCAATGTGCCCGAAAGGAGGATGCCCCAAGTCATGCGCGAGGGCTGCCGCCTCGACCACATCAGGGTCTATGCCGCCAACAAGTTCCGATTCTTCCGGAGATTTCTTGAGAAATCTTTGCGCAAGTCGCCGCGCGATTTGTGCTACACGCATCGAATGCGTCAGGCGATTGTGGAAGACATGCCCTTCATGGGAAGCCGCCACCTGGGTTACGCCTCCTAGCCTCCGAAGCGCGGATGAATAGAGGATCCTGTCGTAGTCTCGCTGGGCGGGCTCGCGATAGTCGTTTGACTTATTGGGTTCGACCGTAAACCGGTCTTCACGGGACGGTGGCTTGATTGAGCTCTGCGACAAGGCCTAGGCTTTTCTAGGCGGCGACGACTTCCAACACGCGATGAAGCGGGCGTACTGACCAATCGAACGTAATTTCGAGTTGGCCCTCGGAATTGAGCCGCAAAATTGCTGCTTTTGCGGTCGCCTCATCGACGTGCGCCTGGCCAATAATGCTTCGCGTGAGATCCGAGAAGCTTAATTCTTGAGCACGGCCTTGCAGGATGCTCAACGTCGCTTCCAAAGCCTTATTCATTTCGTCGCGAGCCATATCAGATTTGATTCCGTTGGGGGCCCAGGGGTTTAACTCGGGGGAACAGCTATTCTGTCAGCAATTTGAGGATAGCGCAAGGTGAAAGATCTTGCGGACTGTCAGCGCGCACCGGCGGCCGCAGTCCGAAACAGCCACTCGGGTGTTATTTGTAGAAGTCCCTCCGCGCTAAGTCGATGGAGTGCCGCTTTTATGGAGGCCTCATCTGCCATCTCGCGGAATGCCTTCACGATTTCGGGCAGGTCGTGCGCGTGCTCAGGATCCGCTAGAAAGCGGATAATTTGTGATTCTAATTCCGACAGCGTCTCAGTTGTCATTTGCAAACCTCACCAAACACAGGGATTCTAAATTCGAGTCTCTTAATATCGAACTTCGAAATCAGTTGGCTCCAGTTACTGTTCGACTTCCTCTAATTGTCGACGACTTGGTGCAGTCGGACAAAATTACGCCAGTAACGGACATAATTTGTAGCAACTATATGCCCACTCTGGGGAAAACCGCGGGTGGCCCACGCTTCGGTTTTTGAAGGGTGGGATTCCACGGTCGCCTTCGGCTCGTGATCTCCCAGTGGCTGAAAGTCCGAAGCTTGAAACAGAAACGGCAGGTCCCTCCGCTCCGCCGTCGCTGGCGCTCCGGCTCCGGTTGGGATGACAGGTCTTTGGGCGTAAAATCTCTATAAGAATCTTCCTCTCCGGAGGTGGTGTTGTGAAACGCCTCCTGTTGCTTACGCTCGGCTTTGCCCTTCTCGCCGCTTTGTGTGGATGCGGCAGCAAATTCTTTATCGGGGGCGCGATCCGTACTGGCACCGTCAGCGGAACTGTCAGTGCGGTCGAGCTCAGCATCGTCAGCGAGAACGGAGCCTCCGTGACTGTCACCCAGGTCACATTCCTCGAGAGCGGAATGCCGAACAGCATGAACTTTTGCGGAGATCAGCGGGGGCTGTTTCCACTTGAGCAGTTTGTCAGAGCCAGCTTCACGATGACACCCGCGTGCGCCAGCATCGTGCAAGTCACCGTCGGGTGATATTTTTCTTTCTCAACTCCGGGCTGAAGCCGGTTCCTTTTTCGCGGCTAACGCGGCGCTGAAGCGCCGCTCTTCCACGGTGCTCCCCAAAAAAGCAGGTTCCTCCACTCCGCCGTCGCTTGCGCTCCGACTCCGGTCGGAATGACAAGTGGTGACGGGGTCATTGCAGATCTCGATTTTTTGGCGGGTTCTAGCGCGGGTGGAAGCGGGCGGCGAGGGCTCGGCGGCTTTTGTAGAGGAGGGGCCAGGCTTCTTTGTAGCATTCGTAGCGGTATCGATCTTTCTTGAGGGGGTCGACGGGGTAGAGCATGATGCCGGTTTTGCGTTCTCGTCCGAGGAGGAGGGCGGCGGGGATCAGGTACCAGGCATCGACGGGGATGACGTAGGCGGCGAAGAGGTCGAGCTCGGCTAGGGTATAGTCGTGCTTTTTGAGGTAGTGGGGCTTGCACTGGCAGAAGTATCCGGTGCCGGTGCGGACGGTGGTGGACTTTACCTGCACGCGGAGGAAGTTGGGACCGTGATCGACTCCGACGTCGTAAGAGCCTGTGTCTCCGTAGGGTTTCAGGACGGCCAGGCCGCGCTCGGCAGCGCTGGCCATGAAGCGGAGTTCGACCCATTCTCCGCGCTGCTTGAAACTTTTGAAATTTTTCCAGTGGTCCATTTGTTTTGATGCTGCAGCCCCAAAAGAAAAGGCGCGACCCAGGGGCCGCGCCTGCTCTTCAATAAGTTTTACCCTATACTTCCAGTATAGCAATTTGAGATGGGGTAACTGGACACGCTTTCGGGATTTATATTTCCATAGCTTTCAGCAGCTTAGCCTCGATCGTGTAGTTTTTGCCTATTGACAAGAATCTGGGTCAGAGCCGCGGAGCGCAGTTTGAGCGTCAATGAAAGGCGGCACCACTTCCAATGAGGATCGGGGCCCGGTCCTGAGATTTCCTATGCTCCGGGTCCATGCTCGACGCCGGAAATTCCCGATCGACCCACGTCAATAACCGTCAAAGTAATTTTCCCCATGACCCTCGAACACGGTAGACAATTTCGTGATACGAAATAGTTCCTGCAACCGTAGGCTGAGGTTGATCAGCTTCAGTTCACAATGATGTCTCCTGGCAGACAAGTACACACTCACCAGTGCCCCGAGACCCGAACTGTCAACGTAGTTCACATCCGTTAAGTCCAGCACGACGCACTGCGTCTCCTGCATGAGGTTTCGCACTTTGACCTGCAGCGTGCCTGATGTGCTCGACGTAATCCTGCCCGAGCAGCGGATGAGAATCTCTTCGGGGGTTTTTACTGCTTCCAGCGTCAATTCTGGAATTGGGATAGGAGTTGCGGACACAGCAGCCTCCCTTGGGCTAGAGATTGAAGCCCCGAGCCGTAACACAGTTGTTTGCAGAACGTTGACCGATCCCAGCGTGGCGCCGGATGCGGCGATGCTCGTGATGAAATCTGTAATCAGTCCCGCGTGCTGCGTCGACCGCCGACACGTACACCCACTTATCCCTGCCGCGACTGGCCTGGAGCGTTCCAGGCGAGGTCACATGCCATCGAAGTAATTTTCGCCGTGACCCTCGAACACCTTATCCAACCCGCTGCGACTGAATAAGTTTCTTAGCCGCGACCTTGGATTCGCAATCTCCAGTTCGCACTTGGCCCTTGTAGCATGCATATAAACAGCCACCAGCGCTCCCAGACCTGAGCTGTCGATGAAATCGACATTGGTCAGATCCAGGACCATGCGCTTGTTGTCAGAAAGCAAGTCGCGAAGCGTGTTCTCCAGCGTGGCAGCGGTAGCTGAGGTAATCCGACCTGTCGCCCGGACAGTCACTTCGGATTCTTTTTTCTCGGGTTCGAGTCTTAATTCAGCGGGCCGAACAACCGGGTTAGCAGCCATGGCACCCTCCTTGGTGTTGAAATGCGAGGCCGGCCCTTTTTCCTAAGCCAAACCTGCGCCAACCTCGGGAGTATCGTGGGCGGGACTAGGTTCCAGGTTCAGCTTACCGCGCCCAAAGATATACCAAAACAGCGCAAAGTCAAGCCAGACCTGATCAGACGACGCTCACTGCACCTAAAAGCGCGGCGGATACTCACCCCCGTCATCCCGACCGGAGCCGAAGGGCCAGCGACGGCGGAGTGGAGGGACCTGCGTGGGTGTAAAATCTCAGCAAGAATCCTTTCTCCCCGAACGGAGGTGGTGTTGTGAGACGCCTCCTTTCACTTGCGCTTGGCTTTGCCCTTCTCGCCGCTTTGTCCGGATGCGGCAGCAAATTCTTCATCGGGGGCGCGATCAATACTGGCACCGTCAGCGGAACCGTCAGTGCGGTACAGCTCAGCATCGTCATCGAAAACGGGACCTCCGTGACCGTCACCCAGGTCACATTCCTCGGGAGCGGAATGCCGAACAGCATGAACTTTTGCGGAGATCAGCGGGCGCAGTTCCCACTCAATCAGTTCGTCAGAGCCAGTTTCAGCATGACGCCCGGGTGCGCCAGCATACTGCAAATCGTTGTCGGGTGAAATAACCGGGTGCCCAATTTCTCCCGTCTTTTGCGAGAAGTGGGGAAGTCTCCGCCGAAATCTTCACAGCTCGAAACTCAGTTTTAAGTTCGCATAACTACCGGCTCTCCAGAGAAATATATTTCCTACCCGTTCAAGAGCTTAACGGGAATCGGGTCCTATTCCCCTCTTGACAACATTTTTGTTTCTTCGGGCGAGACAACGGGATCTGACCGTCCATTCCAGGGAGGGGGCGTCATCCTGTCTCTAACGACGGTGTGCCCTGTCAAGCGTTTTGTGGCGACACTTCGGCGTGGACGCCGGGAGCAGCGCCATTTCGCTCTAGCAGAACGCCTTTGATGTCCAGACCAAGCTCGTCACTCAATTTGAATCTCGCAGCGGGACTTCAGGTCCCACCATCCATCTCTTCGGGACTTGCACCCATGATTACTCACTTCGATCTCCCCGACGGTTTCAGGGAGGCAGGCTGCCCACTCAAACGCTCGGCTCTTACTCGCCGGCCACAGAATGACTCGGGCTCACCTGCATGACGGCCTGACATAGTTGCGCGTACGTCCAGTCCTCGCGCAACATCAGGTACAACCGCGTGGCCAACTTTCTGGCCACCGCCACCTTGGCGAGGCTGCGATTCTTGCGCACCGCCAGGCGGCGATAGAAGCGCTTCAGCTGCGGATCGTAGCGCGCCGCCGTCTGTCCCGCTTCCACCAGCAAAAAGCGCAGAAACGAACTGCCCTGTTTGCTGATCTTGCCCAGCCGCTGTTTTCCGCCGCTGGATTCTTCGCTCGGAATCAGGCCGAAGTAGCTGCCCACCTGCTTGCCCGAGGCAAACCTCTCGGCCGGTCCCAGCGTCAGCACCATCGCCAATGCGGTCACCGGACCTACTCCCGGATGCGTCATCAACCGTACTGCTTCCGGCCGCTGGCCCGCTTCTGCTTGCACCCGCCGGTCCAGTTCGACGATCTCCGCTTCCAGCCCGTCGAGCGCTTCCAGCAACCGCTTTCGCCGCTGGGCTGCGTACGGCAGCAAAGGCAACTGCTCCAACTCCACTCGCCCTGCCTTGGTCCACAGCTTGTACTTCTTCTGTACCCCGCAGCTCAGCGCCATGGCCTGCAGCTGATTCTTGGTGCGCGTCCGCGCCTGCACCTGCTTGTGCCGATGCACCAGCAACTGCCGCACGTCCCGCACCTCCAGGCTCGGCACCCAGATCCGCGGAAACCGGTCCTGGCGCAACAGATCCAGCAGATGGTCCGCGTCTCGCCGGTCCGTCTTCTGCTTGCGCACTACTGAAGCCCGTACCCGCGCTGCATCGCCAAACCACAGCTCGATTCCCAACTCCTGCAGCAACCGCTCGAACCACGGATAGTGCCCGCATGCCTCCATTCCCACCACAACTTCCTGGCCCGCCAGCGAACGATAAAACTGCTCCGCTTCTTCGCGGTGCTGCAACCTCTTCTCCTCGATCTCTCCCGTTCGGTTGTCAAAGATCGCGACCTGCTGAAACCCAGGATGGAAATCGCATCCTATAATCAACATGACGTTGGCTCCTCTCACGAGCCTTGGTCTTGTTCATCGCATACCAATCTACTCGCGACGGGCCAACGTCGTTATGCAATCAAGCGCAGCCGTTCTTCAGGCGGAGCGAAGGATCTCGCGTGCATCACCACCGCCAAACGTTCGCGCCACGCCGCGCTGTTATAATAAAGAATTGCGCTCATGCCTACGAAGCGACTGATCCGCTCCACTACAGTTTTGTCTGTGCGCCGCAACGGCACGGTGGTTTTGGCCGGGGACGGACAGGTCACCCTTGGCGAGTCGGTGATCAAACATACGGCCAAGAAAATCCGCCGCCTCTATAACGACAAGATTCTCGCCGGTTTCGCCGGATCGACCGCCGACGCCTTCACGCTCTTCAGTCGCTTCGAAGCCAAGCTCGAGCAGTATCACGGCAACCTGGGCCGCGGCGCCGTAGAACTCGCCAAGGATTGGCGCACCGACAAATTCCTGCGCCATCTGGAAGCATTGCTGCTGGTATGCGACAAAGAGCAGACATTTCTGTTGAGCGGACAGGGCGACGTGATCGAGCCCGACAGCGGCATCGCAGCCATCGGCAGCGGTGGCCCCTACGCCCAGGCTGCCGCCCAGGCCCTGTCGCAGCATACGCAACTCACCGCCCGCCAGATCGCCGAAGAAGCAATGAAGATTGCCGGCAAAATGTGCATCTATACCAATGACGCGGTAACGATCGAAGAACTGTGAACCCGTCGTTGGTCCTGAGTCGTTGGTCGTTGACCAAAACCAAAACCGACGATGACCGACGATGACCGACGACGACCGACGACGAACGGCCGGCGACGAAAGGCGAACGACCAACGACCAACGACGAACCACAGACTTATGGCCATTTACTTACCCAGCTCCGCCGAAGAAGAACAGCTAGCACTCGACGAACTCACCCCGCGTGAAATCGTCGCCGAGCTCGACAAACACGTGATCGGTCAAAAAGACGCCAAGCGCGCCGTGGCCATCGCCCTGCGCAACCGCATGCGCCGCCAAAAGCTAACCGCCGAGCTCGCCGAAGAAATCATCCCCAAAAATATAATCATGATAGGGCCGACGGGCGTGGGGAAGACGGAGATTGCGCGGCGGCTGGCCAAGCTGGCGAACTCTCCGTTTTTGAAGGTGGAGGCTTCGAAGTTTACGGAAGTGGGATACGTGGGGCGCGATGTGGAATCGATGGTGCGGGACCTGGTTGAGATTGCCATCGACAATGTGCGCGAGGAAAAGCTCGAGGACGTTGCCGATAAGGCTGAGCTCAACGCCGAGGAGCGGCTGCTCGACATTCTTCTGCCGCCCTCTCCGCCGTCGCGGCCGGAGCCGACTTCTGGCGGAGTGGTGATCGACGGCGGCACAGGGTTGACGGAATCCTCGAACCGCACGCGCGAGAAGCTTCGGCAGCAATTGCGGGAAGGCAAGCTTGACGAGCGCATGGTGGAGATCGACGTCCGCGAACGCAACTTCCCATCCTTCGAAATCATTTCGAACCAGGGCGTCGAGGAGATGGACGTCAATATCAAAGACATGCTGCCGAACATCTTTGGGCAGCGCACCAAGAAGCGGAAGATGAAGGTCAACGAGGCCTTCGAGTACCTGATTCAGGAAGAGGAACAGCGGCTTATTGACATGGACCAGGTCACGCGCATGGCGATCGAGCGCGTGGAAAACTCCGGCATTGTGTTTCTGGATGAGATTGACAAGATTGCCGGCCGCGAAGGCGGCCATGGGCCGGACGTTTCCCGCGAAGGCGTGCAGCGTGACATTCTGCCCATTGTCGAAGGCACCACCGTCAACACGCGCTACGGCATGGTCCGCACGGATCACATCCTATTTATCGCCGCGGGCGCCTTCCACGTTTCGAAGCCCAGCGATCTGATTCCTGAGTTGCAAGGACGTTTCCCCATACGCGTGGAGCTGCAGTCGCTGACCATGGAAGATTTCGTGCGCATTCTCACGGAGCCTAAGTCTTCGCTGGTCAAGCAGTACACGGCGCTGCTCGAGACCGAAGGGGTGAAATTGGAGTTCACGCCCGAGGCGCTGGATGAGATTGCGCACTTCGCCTTTCGTGTGAACGAGAGCACGGAGAACATCGGCGCACGCCGCCTGCACACCATCATGGAACGAGTGCTCGACGAACTCAGCTTCGACGCCCCGGAGAAAAAAGGCGAGCACGTTATCGTGGATGGAGACTACGTCCGCAAGATGCTCACGGACATCGTGAAGGACCAGGATTTGTCGCGGTACATCCTGTAACCACTCGACACTCTGTGACGGACCGGCGCGGGGGAGTCCCGCACGCCCACACGGTTTGGCCTTAGTTGACAATTATTGCACACCGAAAATTATTGCCATCGTTGCTCACAGGCGCGATTGGTGTACAATCGTCCCGCTTCTGAAGTCAGGACTGGATTACGGGGTCAGACTTCGAAGGGCAGTTTGGTAGCGGCATCCCCCCCGGCCGTGGGTCCTGTTCCCTGAGTTAAACCAGCTCGGGGTACAACTGTTTCATCAATCCCTCAAGGAGACGACAATGAGAATTTCAAAGCTGTTGTTGATTTGCATCTGCTGCTTGCTCGCTGTACCTGCCGTCTGGGGTCAAGCCGCGTAGCCAGGCCCATCAAGGCGTCCTGGGATACCTTGATCCGCAGACCGGAGCATTCCGTCCGCTCGCTTTACCGGCCGAAGACACCGTAGAACCTCCTGCAACAAGTACCTTCACGGGCACGATAACCGTCGTTTTCACCATTACGGTTAAGACCGCTGGCATCACTAAGGTCAACTGCCTGATATCAACAAGCGTGCAGGATACTGGCACTGTACATTTCTATTCAGAGAGTGGTTCTGCAGCTGGGACCACAAAGACGTGTACCGCGACGATCAATTATGCCTGGCTCCTGACATCCGGGAACAGCGACATAATGAGCACCATCTACAGTGTCACCGGTGTCGGGACAACAGGAGCAACCCGGACCAGCACTCTCAGCACGCTCGACAGTAGAAAAGTTCCGTCAAGCGGCACGACCACGAGCCTGACTGCCAGCGTCACGCTGTAAACCAGCGCAGGTTTGACATCTGGAGAGAGTAACTATCGGCGGGCCTGAAATGGCCCGCTAGTTTTTTTTGCGGCGACGCGCATGCTGTCTTTCGGACGCTGACCGCAAACCGTGGCAGCAAAGGTTACGCGATCGGTCATGCCTTATGTTCCGGCTCGTGCTCAGAAGGCGTATCCGAACCCAACAGAAACCACCGGATAAAACTGGAACGGCTCTACTTCGCGGCGGAGTTTGATCTGCTCCGCTTGAAACCCGTTATACACATCGGGATCAGTTCTCACTGCCAAACAGGCGGCATCGCCTGAATTGCAAGTAATGGCGTCCATTCGCAGAGAGGCCCGGGGCTGTCCGTGGTAGGCGACTCCGAATTCGAAGGGCACACTGAACCGGGGCCCGTGGCGCGGAAGCAGGTTTCCCCAGCCGAGCAAAAACATTGGCGCGATTCTGTGGAACTCAAGCTTCGCGGTTCCGGTGGCGGTTACGTTCCCGCCGCTGCCATCTCCTACCGGAGTAGAGATTGTGGCTGCGGCCCGGTTTCCGTTGTACAAGAGTAGCCCGGGGCTAACATGGAAAGATGCTCCGAACGGAAACCAGTCGTAGATGGTTTGCAGCGAGAGTAGATTCAAGCGGGCGTTATAAGCCAGGCCGTCGTTGTGGAAGTCGTGGGCGTAGACAAACATGTTGAATCCGGCACGAGCGTTCGAATGCCGCGAAACCGGGGTTGCGATTTCTATCCCCGCGCCAAGGGATGACATCTTCAGTGCGATGCCGACTGGCGGAAGCTTCTGTGAAATTTCGGTTTGCTGAGCAGACGCTGGAACGGGTAAACACACTGCCAGCACGAGCGCCGACACGACTGCCAGCGCGCACGATTTTGTCAAAAATCTACTCCTGATGAATTGAACTTCGGGGACAGGACTACGCGACGAACCAAATTGATGCTAGTGACGGCTGGTACTGCGGTCAAGAAATATTAGAGAGATCAGCGGAATATTAGAAGCACCGTTCGCCCCCAAAAGGCCTGCCCAGCAGCCTGTTTCACCGCCATGACCAAGTCAATGCCCCAGCGGAGACTATCGACCGGATGGCGGCGTACTGGTTTGATGCGGCGTTATTTGCGAAGACGCGGTCCCTGCGAATAAGCTACAGCATCCTATGAAAGTCATTGATCGTGCGCGCCTGCAGTCCCTGATGCAACGCGAACAGAAAAAATTTGTCGACGAGCGGCCCAAGTCGAAGGCGCTGTTTGAACGCGCGCGGAAGTCGCTTCTCGCCGGTGTTCCGATGAACTGGATGGTGAAGTGGGCGGGAGCGTTTCCGCCGTTTGTGCGCGAGGCGCAAGGCGCGCATTTCTTCGACGTCGACGGCCACCGCTATGCCGATTTCTGCCTGGGCGATACCGGAGCGATGACCGGGCACTCGCCTTCGTCCACGGTCAAGGCCGCGGAAGAACAGTTGCGGCGCGGCATCACCTTGATGCTGCCGGGTGAGGACGCTATCTTCGTCGCCGAAGAATTGCAGAAACGCTTCAAGCTTCCTTACTGGCAGTTCGCGCTCACCGCTACCGACGCGAATCGTTTTTCCATCCGCCTCGCCCGGCAGATCACCGGACGGCCAAAGATACTGGTCTTCAACTGGTGTTATCACGGCACCGTGGACGAAAGCTTCATCACGCTGCAGCGCGACGGAACCGCCCGCGCCCGCCGCGGCAACATTGGACCGCCAGTCGATCCCTCAGTCACGACCAAGGTCGTCGAGTTCAACGATCTGCCGGCGCTGGAGGCCGCTCTGCACCCGCGCGACGTGGCCTGCGTGCTGGCAGAGCCGGCGATGACGAACGTTGGCATCGTGCATCCCGCGCCCGGTTTCCATCAGGCCCTGCGCGAGCTCTCACGGAAGCACGGCGCGCTGCTCATTATTGACGAAACACATACGATCTGCGCCGGTCCAGGTGGATACACGCGCGCGGAAAATCTGGAGCCGGACATTCTGGTCTTCGGCAAAGCCATCGGAGGCGGCATTCCCGGCGCCGCGTACGGTTTTTCGCAGGAAGTTGCGGATCGAATCCAGGCCCGGCAGAACCTTGAAGACTGCGACGTGGGCGGCATCGGCGGCACGCTCGCGGGCAACGCGCTCTCGCTCGCAGCCATGCGCGCGACCCTGACGAAGGTTCTCACCAAAGAAAATTTCGATCGCATGATTCCCCTGGCGGAGAGTTGGACTCTGGGCGTGGCGAAGGCGATCGCGGAAAGCGAACTACCCTGGCACGTCACGCGGCTCGGTTGCCGCGCGGAGTATCTGTTCGGCTCCGAGCCGCCTAAAAATGGCAGCGCGGCGCACGACGCGATGGACTTCGAGCTGGAGCGCCTCATGCACCTGTACGCCATGAATCGCGGCATCCTGCTGACGCCATTTCACAACATGGCGCTGATGTCGCCGCAGACTGATTCCGACGATGTCAACCGTCATACTAAGGTGTTCCGTGACGCGGTCAAGGAGTTGGTCGGATAAAGCAGTGGTCAGTGACCAGTGGCCAGTTTCTTTCAGTCGGCCTTCGAGGGGGTTTCTGGTAGGCTGTTCGGCTTGATGGAATTCTCCACGCGAAAGCTGCTGCTGGCGCTGGGCGCGGCGTTGATGCTTGCCTCCTGCGCGTCGATCGGTCCACCACTGCCGCCATCGCTGGAGTTACCGAACCCGCCCTCTGACCTGCGCGCCACCAGAAAAGGCGACAAGGTCACGCTGACCTGGACGGTGCCAGTGCACACCACGGACCGGCAAACCGTTCGGAGTCTCGGTCCTACGCGCATTTGCCGGGGCCTGGATGAGGTGTTGAAACAATGCGGCACGCCGGTTGGAGAAGCTGCTCCAGTCAAGCCTGCCGCAAAAGAAATTCACGTCACTTACATCGATGTTCTGCCCGAGCAACTCGAGCACGACCATCCTCTGGACTTCGCGACTTATGCCGTTGAAGTGCTCAATGCCAACGGCCGCAGCGCGGGCCTCTCCAGGCAGGCACGGGTGCCGCTGGCGCCGGCGCTTCCGCCGCCTCGGGATTTCGCCGCTGAGGTTACGGCGCAGGGAGTGGTGCTCACGTGGAGGGGAGCGCCTGCGCCGTCGAGTCCTGAGCTGCGGTACGTCTATCGGGTTTATCGGCGTCCCGAAGACAGCCAGCAGCAAATTCTCGTGGGGGAGTTGCCGGTTGCGGGCCAATCGACGGTGAGGCTCGCCGACCCCAACATCGAGTGGGAGCAGAGCTACTTCTATCGCGCCAACGTCACGGACGTGATCATGCCCGAAGGCAAGCCTGAAGTGCGCGTCGAAGGAGCCGACACACCGGAAGTCAAAGTGTTCGCGCACGATGTGTTTCCGCCAGCGGTTCCTTCGGGACTGCAAGCAATCTATTCTGGCCCCGGGCAACAGTCGTTCATTGATTTAATCTGGGCGCCCGTCGCTGACATGGATCTGGCCGGCTACAACGTGTATCGTCACGAACGGGGCGCGCCGCCAGTAAAGGTGAACGCAGAGCTGATAAAAACGCCGGCGTATCGTGATACGGATGTGCGATCGGGGAAGACTTATTTGTATTCTGTCTCCAGCGTCGACCTGCGGGGAAACGAAAGCGCGCGCTCGGAGGAAGCGAGCGAAAGCGTGCCCTAGAACCCGCGGCGTGTCTTGGCGCGCGACGCAAATATTTTCGCGTCTTCTACGACTACCGTGGGTAGGATAGATTCCGATGAAATACTGCCGCTTTCAACTGAATGGCCAGGCTCAGTACGGATTGGTGGAATCCACCGGCGGGCGCGACGCAATTATGCGCATTCTTCTGACGCCCCCCGAAACCGCAGACGGAGACCTGGAGAGCTTGCGTACGCGGCGCATCGAACCGATTGCGCTGGAGGAAGCAACGCTGCTGCCGCCGGTGTCTCCGTCGAAGATTGTGTGCGTCGGGCGCAACTACCGTGAGCATGCCGCGGAACTTGGCAATGAAGTGCCCCAGGAGCCGCTGCTTTTCCTGAAGGTGAGTTCGTCGCTGCTGCCGCAAGGGGGCACGATTCGACGGCCGAAACTGTCGGAGCGTGTGGACTTCGAGGGTGAGCTGGCCGTGGTCATTGGCAAGACGTGTTATCAGCCGGCGGAAGGCGAGGACATTCGGCGGTACATTTTGGGATATACGTGCGTGAACGATGTCACGGCGCGCGATCTGCAGAAGAAGGACGGGCAGTGGGCTCGCGCTAAAGGTTTCGACACATTCTGCCCCGCGGGTCCGCTGGTGACGGATGAGATTGATCCGTGGGCGGGAGTAGGAGTGGAAACTCGTGTCAATGGCACGGTTCGGCAACAGGGAAATACGCGCGACTTCATTTTCCCGCTGGAAGTGCTCATCCGATATATCGCGCGGGCCATGACTCTTTTCCCGGGCGATGTGATTCCTACCGGCACGCCGTCGGGAGTGGGGCCGCTGGTGGCGGGGGATGTGGTGGAAGTCAGCGTGGAAGGGGTGGGGACGCTGCGGAATTCGGTGATCGACGAGTGAAAGCGCGGGTGAGTCGTCCGCGCGCACACGAATACGGGTCGCACAAATGAAAAAGGTTTTGGCAAAGAAACTGCGGATCGGGTAAACGCCCTAGGAAAATTCTCGCCGCTCTTGACGCAATCCACAGATAATTGTTTGGCTGCGGTTGACTTGGTTGGCAGCCTTTCTAGAATGGAAAGATAAATCCCAACCAGGGATATCGAGAGAAACAATGCCAGTTCAATCTCAAGAGCAAGAAACTCTCAACGTAAAACTAGTTCACTTCACTAAACAGAACTCATCGGATGAACCCGTGCAAGTTGCTTTCTCAGTGATTGACGATCAGGGTAAGGAGGAGATCATCACGGGCGAAATTCCGTATTCGGCCGATCTGTTCAAGCTCCTGCAGGAGAATGGATGGCTGAACCTGCGCCGAGGCGTTTCCAGCATTCGCGAGACCCGGGCACCGCGCCGGGCGATGTCGGCGTAATCGAATAACTCAAACCTGAACGAGCCGCTCCGTCGCTGCGCTGGAACCGGAAGAAGGGTTCCAGCGCATTCTGAATTCACACAATCAAGAAATTAACCACAGCGGGCACCGAGGTTCACGGAGGAGAATCTTTTTCTTCATATGCCGGGGCTGGTAGAGTCTGCGGGCGAGGCGCCCGCGGCCAAACGATATTACTGCAACCGGAAACGTTCCTTCATCAGCCTTTGCAGGCGCGGCTTGTAGAGAAGATCGAAGGCGAGTTCTTTGTCGGGAAACATGGCGAGCGCGGCGCGCTTGGCGCCGGCAGCAAGTTCGGACGCTTCTTCCACTGTGAGGCTGGGATCCTGGCCGATTACCGACATTACCATGCTCATCATCAACTGCAGGCGCCGGATTTTCTTGGCTTCGGCCTCGCTCTCGCGCGCTTCTTCGCCCAGCGAGAAGGTCTCGGTTTCGCGATTGACTCGTTCCGGAATATTCATGATGGCCCCTGACCAAGAATCGGGTGATTTGCGATCGGGTGATCGGATGATCCGAAGATCGCCCGATGGCCCGATCACCCGTGCTTTAGATGATTTGCCGCACCGCCGCGTTGCGGGCGGTCTTCCGGCATTGTCCTCTAATGGAGAGGGAAAACAACTGCACAAAAGTGCTGTCTCGCAGGTTACCTGGGAAGCAACACAGGGGAGCTCACAACCCAGGCCCCAAAAGCCGCATCCGACTGCGCGGCCCTTCCGGAATGTACCCAAGACGCGACGAGGGAGTAGAATCGGCAGCGCAAGCGGAGTTCGGAAGCTCCAGCCGAATTCCAGAAATGGAGAACGTCATGGCCCCGCCCCAGAATTCGACGGCACAACAACCGCGTCCTGATCCGAACGAAAAGCTGGTGAAGGTGTTTGAGTCGGAGGAGGAAACCGAGGCTTTGGTGGTGAAAGGGCTGCTGGAGTCAGCCGGAATCGAGAGCGATATCGCCCCGCTTTCCCTGACGCAATATGCGTTCCCCAACATCGGCGGTACCATCATCGTAGTGCGCGAAGAAGATGCGGAAAAAGCCCGCCGCTTGATAGCCGAGTATAGGCAAGGGCCCGAGCCTGACGAAGAAGCGGAAGAGTCTAGCGAAGACCCGCCAGTGACGGAGTAATCGAGTGCCCGTCCAGATAGAATGTCGCGGCGCCGTGGATATCGGTGCGGAAAACGCGCGCGCCTGAGCGCTCCAGCCGGGCGAGGACTTCCATCCGCGGCAATCCGAACAGGTTGCGAGATCCCACGGAGATGACGGCGAAGCGGGGCTTGGCCGAATCCAGCAATTCGGCCGTGGTCGCGTTAGCGCTGCCGTGATGCCCAACCCGCAATAGATCCGCCCTGGGATGGTAGCGCGCGGCAATCTGCCGCTCCGCCTGCTTTTGCGCGTCGCCTTCCAGCAACACCGACGAGTCGCCGTAACCCACCTGCAAGACCATTGAATCGCTATTCTGGGGTTTGGTGCCGACTGGAGCGTCCCGCGCCGGCCACAGCACGCTGACGCTCGCTCCGCCCAGCTGGAATGCGTCTCCCTCCCAGTGGCGCACCACCTTGATGCCCAGCGATTGCGCCTCCAAGATCAGACTCTCGAGTGCAACGCTGGGTGGCAATAATCCCACCCACAGTTCGCGCGGACGAAAATTCTTGAGCACCGCTGCCATGCCGCCGATATGGTCGGAGTGTCCGTGCGTAATCGCCACCGCATCCAGCCGTGAGATGCCGCGCCACCATAGGTACGGCGAGACGACATCCTCGCCAAAATCGAGTTGCGATGAACCCTCCCCAATGGGTCCACCCGCATCCACCAGCAGTGTTCGTCCCTGCGGCATTACGAGCAGTGTGGAATCGCCCTGGCCCACATCGATGGAGGTGACTTCCAGCACGTTGGCACGGATGTTAGACCGCGGTGCAATGAATCCAAGTGCAAGCGCAGCTGCCAGGATCGCCAGCAGTCCCGCGATGGCGAACCGAGCCCGGCGCCGGGCGACGACCATGGCCAGCACCAGCGCGGCGGCAGCGGCTATGATCATCACCGTACTCGGCGTGGCTACGCGCAGATCCGCAAGCCGCAGCCCGCCCAGCCCGCGCACCGTTCCAGTAATGGCTTGCACGGCAAGGGTGGTGACAAGAGCCGGAATCCTGGCGAGCCAGGGCGAAACATATCCCAGGGCAAGGGCTGCCACCGCTGCCGGCATCATGAGTTGCGTCAGTGGGACGACGAGCACATTGGCCGGCAGCGCGATGGTGGTCGCGCGATGGAAGTAGTAAGCCATGGGCAAAGCCAGCCCCATCTGCATCACGGCGGAGATAAAAAGGAGCGCGGAGGCGCCCAATGCGAAATGCGCGGTGAAGCGCACCAACCGCAGAGACCATCGCCTTCCCACAAACCGTTCTATACGTCCGGCGATAAAACGCAGATCCACCCGGAACTGCAGCACTCGCACAGGCAACGATTTGCCGTAGTCCTCCGATTGCCAGTGGGCCAGAGCTCGTTTGTAAAATTCGGAAGTGCGCTCCAGCAGCGGCAGTCCAATCGCCGCGACAATCAGCACACAAATAAATGTCATCTGGAAGCTCGCGGTGAAAAGCTGCCGTGGGTCAAACACCAGCAATCCAAGCGCGGCTGCGCCCAAAGCGTTGACCATGGCGCGCTCACGATAGAGCAGCCGCGTGCCCAGATAAATCGCACACATCAGCGTTGCCCGCCATACCGGAGCGCCCACCTCGGTCAGGAATGCGTAGCCAACGCAAGAACCCACCGTGAGCAAAGTTGCCGGTACCTCGCCCAGGCGCAAACGGCGCAAGGTCCAGAACACCACGAAGGCAAGAATGCTCACGTTCATTCCCGACACTACAAGGATGTGGTAAGTCCCGGAGCGCTGGAAGTCCATGCGCGTGTCGCGGTCAATGAAGGCTTCCTCGCCGATGACCATGACATCGATCAGCGCCGCCTGGCGCGCAGGCCACAGCTCATGAACCTTGGCAATGACGCTGCGGTGCATGCGCGAGCGCCACAATTCAATCCGGCTGCCGGCGAATCCGGGAAGCAACTCTACGTTTTCGGCCTTGGCCGAACCGAGTGCCGCAATGCCCTTTGTCGCGAGATATCCCTCGTAGTCGAAAGCTCCCGGGTTACGAAAATTTCGCGGCGGCCTGAGCTTCGCGGAAAAACGAATGCGCTCTCCGTAGTGGAAGAACCGGATCGGCATCGCGCCGGGAGTTTCTTCGTCGTCTTCCGGGGACGCTTCTTTCGGGTGCGCCCCCGCATGAGGCGCATAGATACTGAGGCGGATGCCGGAATGTACCGCCACGGACGGCGCATCATCAGCCGCAACTTCTTCAGTCTCGACGTCGACTGCCTCCCTGGTTTCGCCGTAGCTGCCGGGCCGAAATTTTCCGTCGTGCATAACGCGCGCCGTAATCTGGACTTCCCGGCCGTCGGCAAATTCCTGGATTCCTGTATCGAGAGTTGTCGACGCCAGGCGAACTTGCATGTGTAAAGCGCCCACGAGGAAGACCGCGCCCAGAGCCAGCCCACGACCAAGCCAGACGCGCCGCTGCACGAAATACGCCGCCGCCAGCGCGACCGCCAGTGCCCCTGCTGCCCACCACAACATCGGACGCCAAAGGTAAACACCGGCTACGATCCCCAGCGAGTACGCCACGGCCGCCCAGAGCATGGGCTGGCGCACCGGCTTGAACTGAAAGGCCGGCAGACTGCTCGTGACGGGCGCGGGATTGAGAGGAGCGGGCGGCATTCAGGGGTCAGTATTCGGCCAGTCGGCACTCAGCATTCAGCCGTCAGCATTCAGCGCTCGGAACTCACCATAAGACGTTTGCATTTTGGAATCTCACAAGGTGTCATCCTGAGCGGCGTTCTTCGCTGCGAAGGATCTATGCAATTGGCCAGGAGTGCACGGATCCTTCGCCTTCGCTCAGGATGACAAGAGGCGAAGGCAGGATCGTGGCAGTTCGGAGCCGCGAGCATCAAGAATCACGACCGTAGCGCCGCCGTCCCGGCGGCTGTCCGGCTGGCGTCCCGCCCGCCGCGCCGAGGGCGAGACGGCCCAGCGACAAGCTCAGGGCAGGCCCTCGGGACAGCCGGCAAAGCCCGGCCGAGCATGAATCGCGACAGAGCTTAAGCCTTCGCATCCGTATGGACCATAGCCTTCATACCTGATGTAATTACCGTCAAACCATACAAAGTAGAGTCTGTCCCCGATCCAAAGTTTCCAAAGACAATCCGTTTTCATTTCCCCCGCCATCACCCTTCAGGACTGAGAAGCTATCTCATAAACGTTGCTCGTGAATAAACACTTGCATCACGGGCGAATTTGAAGCAAATCAAGGGCATGGCGGACCTCACCGACGTGCAGTGGGAACGGATCAGGCCCTTGGTGGAATTTGGACAACGGCGCCGTGCCGACAACCGGGGCAGACCCTGGCGGGAAGCACGGCAAGTGCTGAACGGCATGTTGTGGGTGTTGCGGACGGGTGCGCCCTGGCATGATCTGCCAGCGCGATACGGTCCGTACCAGACCTGCCACCGCCGTTTCCAGCAGTGGCAACGCTCGGGGGTGCTGGACGGCATTCTTTGGGGGTTGGCGGAGGACTTGTTGGCGCGCGGAAAGCTCGGCCTGGAGGAGACGTTTATTGACGCCTCCTTTATGGGGGCAAAAAAAGGGGCGATGGCGTTGGTCGAACGCTCGTCGGCAAAGGGAGCAAGCTCATGGCAATCGCAGACTGCCATGGTCTTCCTATCGCCCTCTGGGTTACGAGCGCTACGCCGCATGAGCAAAAGCTGGTCGCGGCTACGATCGAGCACCGCTTCGTGGCCGAGAAGCCGAAACGCTTGATTGCGGATCGCGGATATGACAGCGACGCGTTGGTCGATCTTCTTGCCCAACAGCATGGAATCGAGTTGATCGCGCCTCATCGTCGCTATCGCACACGAACCCACCGCCAGGACCGGCGAAAACTCCGGCGTTACAAACGCCGGTGGAAGATCGAGCGGTTGTTCGCATGGTTGAAGAACTTCCGCCGCCTGCTGGTGCGTTGGGAACGTCATAGCAATAATTTTCTCGGCATGGTTCAACTTGCCTGCATGTTGATCCTGTTGAGACGTTTGTGAGACCACTTCTGAATGCTGAATGCTGAGTGCTGACTGCTAAATCTCCCAACGCTGAATCACTACCGCACTAGGTGCACCACACTCTCCAGGTGATACGTCTGGGGAAACAGATCCACCAGATGCGCCTGCTCCACCCGGTAACCGCCAGCCAGCAAGGGAACCAGATCCCGCGCCAGCGTCGCCGGATCGCACGACACATAAGTTAGCCGCGGCCCGCCCAGATTCGCCAGCATGCGCGCCACGCGCTCTCCTAAACCGCTTCGAGGCGGGTCCACCACCGCTAGGTCAGGCGTATGAATGTTATGAAAGCCCTTCCCGTCCCGCCCCTGTTTTTCTGAACGGCTCAGGTATTGCTCGGTCGAAGCTTGAATCACCTCTCCCTTCGACGACAGATTGTACGCAAGGTCGCCGGCGGATGTCTGTGACGACTCGACAGCCACTATGTGATGAAAGTCACCTGCCAGCACTGTGGAAAACAGTCCCACCCCCGCGTACAGATCCAGGGCCAGTTCGCCCCGCCGCCCTTGCGTAACTACCTTCACTAACTCGTCGGCGAGGTGGCGATTCGTCTGGAAAAACGACCCCGCGCTCACGCGATAGGAGCCCAGTTGGGTCTCGTAGGTCAGGCTCGCCTCGCCAAGAGAAATGAGCCGCTCTGGCACGGTCCGGTCGCCCGATTGAGCCGCGCGAAATGCCACGATTCCCGCCATCTGTGGGAGTGCGGCGCGCAGCTCCTCGGCCCACACCCTCACCGCGGCTCGGCGTGCTTCCGATGCACAGGAGAGTTCCACGAGCAGTTTCGTGTCGTCAGCGTTGGCGAAGAATTCAATCTCGCGCACGCCGGCCACGGCCTTGCCCGCGCGCCCGCTCTCCCACAGCGCAGCAATCCCGCGATTGATCAGAGGCGAACTGATCGGACACTGCTCTACCTCCATCAATTCATGCGAGCCAACCTTGAAATATCCCGCCGCAAAGTCCGGCTGAACCCGAAGCTGCAGCCGCGAACGATTGCGATAATTCCACGGCGGCGAAGGATGCACCTCGATCTCGCACGCCAGTTCAAGCTTGGCAAAACGTCGCAGGCTCTCGCGCAGAATGTCTCTCTTGATTTCGAGCTGATGCTCATAGCTGGCGTGCTGGTATTGGCATCCGCCGCAGGCGCGGAAATAAGGACACTGCGGCTGCACCCGGTGCGGCGAGGCGCGCACAACCGCCTCAGCCCGGGCACGCACGTAGCCGGGCTTTTCTTCGGTCACTGCAGCGTCAATTTCTTCCCCGGGGAGGACGAAGGGCACAAACGCCGCTTTTCCGCGTCCCTGGTCATCCGCGGGAAGGCGCGCCAGCCCGTCTCCGCCGTAGATCATTTTTTCAATGGTTAGAAGCAAGCGTTGATTCTACGGCACCGGCAACGAAGCGACCGCCAGCGTGCGATGATTTCTTAGCGGGTCTTCGCCGGTGGAAACTGAAATGACTTGCCCGGCGCGGTTTCTGACGGATTTTCACAATCCGCAAGCGGCTCGCAGAAACCGGAAGGATCTGCCGTTCCCAATCTGGAATCCGCGCAAACCCGCGCTGGACAAGCCATCTGACGGAAAGTGCAGCGTGGGCCTGCACCAATTCTGGTCACACGCCTGTGAACGGCCTGCACTCGATTGAAAATACATGGGTTACGAGCTGCGATTTTTCATTGACTCGAAAACTCACATCGATTACAAACACAATCGTTCTTTGACAACTTCTTAAGTTTTTCCGGTTGGTGCGGCGTCCGGGGCTCAAGCCGAGTCACCTTCTTGATCGTAAGATCGAGAAGGAGGGCCGGTAAGGGTCTATAGCAAAGTGCTGGTCGAGGAGAACGAGAAGCCATGTCGAAGGCAGGATAGAGTTCCGAGGCGTTGGGTAGGTTTATCCGGTTGGCGGTGAGCCCGGAGCCCAAGCGAAGATCGCGCGCAGTGCCCCGCAAGGGACGCAGCGTAGCAGGTCGAGCGAGGGTCAAACGCGAGCTACTGGCCGAGACGAATGGACCCAACACCACCTCGGAACTCTCTATTTTTGCGCTGTTCTTCTTCTCTCCTTATCGCGTTTGGTATGCTTTTCCCTGCGCCTCCACTACCATCAGGCGATCGCGCGGAATCGGATACTAAATGGGCCGTCTTATAATCCTCTGCGGACCTTCTTGCGTCGGCAAGACTCCGCTGCACAAATCACTCGCCAAGTTTCACTCTGACCTGAACGCCAAGCTGCACAAACTCGTGCTCGTCGTCAGCCGTCGTCCTCGTCCCGGTGAAATTGAAGGCGTGGACTACTATTTTCGCGCGCGAGATCAGGTTGAAGGCTTAAGGTCCGACAGTCGATATGCGGTGCTTGAAGTCCGCAACGACCTGCACGCCATAAATCTTCCTGAGTTGCGGTCTTTACTGGAGCGGGGTGATGTTCTTTTCGAGGGCAATCCCCATGTGGCCCGAGCGCTGCAAACTCACCCTCGCCTGGCTGGCGTGAACCGCCTCAGCATTTTTGTCTCGCCACTTTCCAAAGAGGAAATCGTCTATCTGAAAGCGCCGGACCGTAACCTGTCGCTTCCCGATCTTCTCACCGATGTGATGCGGCGCAAGCTGTTGCGCCGGACGACCCGCCAAAAGCAGCATCTATCGGCCAAAGACCTCGAAGATATTGAGACTCGCGCCGCGAGCGCATACCGCGAACTGCAAGAAGCATGGCATTTCGACTACGTAATCCCAAATCACGACGGCGAGGACAGCGACAACTGGGATGCGTTTTATTATCTGATTGGCGACGCGCGAAAGGCTCTCGAGGCCTTCGCCGCTCTGCTCAACGGCAGCGTGCCATCCAATGTAGAGAAGTGGGAAGAGAAGTTGCTGAACTAGGCTGAAATCCGCACCAGTTCGTCTCCCTCAAAAACCTGGCGAAACGATTGCACCATGCTCTCGGCGTATGCTACGCACACCGCGCGTTTCAGGGATCGGTGACACAATTCGCTCGGGGTACTCGTCGTAGGTCTGGCCTTGAAGCCGCCTGCCGTGTTTCTTTTTCCTGACGCCGCCCCACTGTTTGAAGAAGAAGGGGACGCGTGAGTCACGGCATTGATCGCGGATTGAGACGACCCACTCTTCCCGCATCGGACGCGCACCCGGCCCGCTCTCGCCGCCAACGATTGCCCAACTGATACCGGAAAGATTGAACCTGCCTAAGTCTTCAAGCAGTGGCTCAATCGAAAGAAAGCGGATGCGAGCCGGCGTTTCTTGCAGATCGCCGATTCTTGGCAGACCGTATTTTCTATCCTCGACGCTCACGCCCCACCAGATGTGCTCCTGCTCCGCGGCGAAGCGCAACCCACGGCGCAGCATGTCTCTCAGCCGGGCTGATCTCTTCGTGAGGACCTGGTACGTGTGCCAGTTCGCCATCGCCATGACGCGGCAAACCATTTCGATGTATTCATCAGGAACGTCTTCGTGAAACAGGTCGCTCATGGAATTTACGAAGACGAGTTTCGGCGAGCGCCAGGAAAAGGGCTCGGTCAGCTTCTCGGGAACCAACCGCAAATCGAACCCCTGCTCGTAGGGATGCCCTTTGACCCCGCGAAACCGTTCAGCGAATGTCTCGGCATAGCAGTGCTTGCATCCAGGGCTGATCTTCGTGCAACCCCGCACCGGGTTCCAGGTCGCGTCGGTCCATTCGATGTGAGAGCTAAGAGACATGGCACAGATAGTTTGCTTCCCGAACTCCCCAAGAACGTGGGCTGCGCCACGATGTTGCGTAGCGCCTGAAGCAGTAGGTCACACGAGTAAGCCAAGCGCGAACAGCAAACTAGTCCGGGATGTACTGTTTGTAAGCGCTGATAATCCTCTTCGTTTCTTCCTTCGATGCTTCCCGGATCGTGACGCCCAACGTATCCCGCGGCGAGCCAGGGGGCCAGATGTGCTCTTCAATGATGATCAGCACCTTGCCATCTGCCGTGACCCATGCCTCCTTTGTTTCGCCGGTTGACGCGCGGATCTCTATCCTGTCTCCCTTCTTTCCGTCAGGCAAAGTCGCGGGATGGTCGGGAGTCAGGTAGGCCTCCCCACCGTCACCGAGATCTAGGTGAATTCCCCAGGTCGGCACCTTGAAGCCGTATCGGCCAACACGATCCGCAGGCATTACTATGTCGGGTATGGAAATTGACCTACTTACTTTGAGCTTTTGTATCCAACCTCTCGCATTCTCTGATGTGCAGCCCCACTCAACCAGATATCGCTCCAAGGAATCGTTTCCGACAACAGTCATCGGCGTGACAGGGCGTCCTTTCCTACGGTCGGGGCGAAGAAAACGTAGAAGGTATTCACCTGGTGCATTGCTCTCTTCCTTTTTCACTCGTGAAACGTCCAAAACACCTCCCATACGTTCCTCCTTGCAGAGCTTTTCATGGATCGCCTCAAGTAGCCAACTGTGGCGAGGAATCCTTGTTGAACGGTTTCTCACTAGAGCATCGACACGGTCCAGTATTGCTTCTGGCACGCGTACCGTGAGAGCAACCTCTGATCCCGCGTCTCCTGAGTCGCCCATTTCGCTCACAGGGATAGAATCTCAGAGATTCTTATAGATGTCAATTAGATATCACCAGCGCAGTGCACCCCTCATGCCGGGATCGTAGCCTTATTTCGCTCCTCTTGCCGCAGGCGCGCCACCACCAGACGAATCTCGTCGTACGTAATTTCTGGGGGCAGGGCATCTTTCAGGGTCTTCAGCCGCTCCGTTCCCAACTTCGCGCAGGCTGCCTCGATCACCGACTGCCGGGTCCGGTCGATCCATGCAGGCTGAAATTCCAGCTGTCCGCGCTCCACCAGGCTGGCCACTGCGTTGACTACCGTGGACAGTTGCCGTTCGCGGATCTTTGCGATCTCCTCAAAGCTCTTTCCCTCGGCCAGTAAGCGCAATGTTTCCTCGGCCGGAGCCGATTTCTTTTCCGCTTGCGCCGAAGCGCGCGCCCCTTCGCGATACCTTTGCAACGCCGCAAGAATTTCTTTCCCGTACAGTTCCGCTTTGCGTTCGCCGATCCCGGTGATCTGCCGCAGCGCCGCAACCGACGCGGGCCGCACCCGGCAAATCTCCTCCAGAGTCGTGTCGTGCAACACAACGAATGCAGCGACGCTCTGCTCCCTCGCCATGCTCCGCCGCCACTCCCGCAGATACTCCCGCAATTCTGTGTCGGCATCGCCGAACGAGACTCCGCCCGTCCCGGCCGCTTTTCCGACGGCAGCGACTTTGCCGGACGTGAACCGGTGCGCCGGAGCCTGCACCGGCACAACCGGCGCCGCCAACCACTCCGGCTTACTGGCGCAGACGTCGCACGCGCCGCACGACTCCCACTTCGGCGTCTCCCCGAAGTGCGTGCAAATCTGGATATGCCGGCAGCGCCCGGTCTCCACGAACGCGCGAATCTTGTGATAGCGCTGCCAGGCGCGGTCGCGTTCCGCCGCATCCAGAATCCGGTTGGCAAAAAATCCCAGCAGCCCCGCATCTTTTTTCTGCCACAGCAGCACGCAATCCGACGGAAGCCCATCCCGCCCGGCACGCCCCGCTTCCTGGTAATACTGCTCAATCGACTTCGGCAGCGCCAGGTGGATCACCGCGCGCACCGCGGCTTTGTTGATCCCCAGCCCGAACGCGATCGTCCCCACCAACACGCGCACCTCATCCGACATCCAGCGCTCCTGGTTGCGGCGCCGGTCCTCCTTCTGCATCTTCGCGTGATAGGCCACTGCCTGGATGCCCTGGTCTTCGAGAAAATCCACCGTCTCCTCGACGCGGTTAATCGTCGGAGCGTAGACGATGACGTTCCCCTCTTCATAAGTTCCCAGCCCCTTCACCAGCAGCGCCGACTGCTCCCAGCCTTCACACTCGTGCACCAGGTAGCGCAGGTTCGGCCGGTGAAAGCTGGCAATGTATTTGTCGGGATCGCGCAACTGCAACTGCGCCAGAATGTCATGCCGCACGTGCCGAGTCGCACTCGCCGTGAACGCCGCAATCGGACGATCCGGAAACTTCGTGCGCAATCGGCTCAACTGACGGTACTCCGGACGAAACTCGTGTCCCCACTCCGAAATGCAATGCGCCTCATCGATGGCAAAAAATCCGATGGGCACATGCTGCAGCCATCCCAAAGTGTCCCCGCGCGCCAGCCGCTCCGGCGACAAATACAACAGCCGGTAAGCCCCTGCTCGCGCTTCGCGCATCACTTTGGCTTGCTGCTCGTCGCTGATCGAGCTGTTCACCACTGCCGCCGGAATCCCCATCTGCGCCAGCTGCGCCGCCTGGTCCTGCATCAGCGCGATCAGCGGCGAGATCACCACCGCCGTCCGCCCCGAAACCACTGCCGGCAACTGGTAGCACAGCGACTTGCCTCCTCCAGTCGGCATCACCACGCAGGTGTCACGTCCTGCCAGCAGACTCCGCACCACCCGCTCCTGCAATGGCCGGAACGAACTGTATCCCCAATACCGCCGCAGCGGCGTAAGCAGATCCGTTTCCGAGGCCATGCCAGCAGTATAGGCGGAGGGAATGAGAAGAAAATGTGAAGAAGATGTACGCAAGCGATCTGGCAGAGAGAATGTTCCGTACTGGGAGGTGGATTCGGTGCAAACTTTGGGAAGGCAAAGATCAATTCCCAGGTTATTTCCAGCCCGCGAATGGCGCTCCGGTACTACCCAAAATACTGTATGGCGGGCCCTTGCTGACTGTAGGAGCCTCTAATGTGCACTCTCGCCGCCTCGAAGACCATATCAGGGATCTCTGCGCCCAAATAATCGCAGCGCCTGAAAGTGAGCTGGAACCGGTCCTTTCCGAACTCAAGTCCGCCCTCCACGAGCACAGCATCAAACTGCGAAAACTGGCCGCCGAAAAGCTGACTGGAGTAGAGCCATCGCCATCCGACCGCCGCAAAGAAGAATAGGCCAGCAACACGTTCTCAGCCCATATCGAAAATGCCGGCAAGTTGTTCAATCCACCGGAGATTCGCGCTGGTAAAATCCAACCTCCATCAGTGCACCCCGGGTAATGACACTTTGGTACTTCTCCTATGGGTCCTTGGTACCTTTGAAAGCCGCCAGAAGCCGCGCCAGAATGAACTTTCACAACGGTTATCCCCGACCATGGAAAAATCCTTCGCTTCCGTCCTGCCTCCAGCCCCGGCCAGTAGGAAGGCTGCGGCTCGTGTCGCTCTTGTGGACTTGAAAGATTCCTCGCGGGCGCTGTTGGCCGAATGTTTCCGCCAGTTCGGCATCGAGACGGTAGTCATGTCCGCCAACGCCGCCGACCGCCTGCATAAAGAGAAGTTTGAAGCCTGCGTCCTTCCCCTCGCCAATGGCGCCGAGGCGGTGATGGAGTCCGCGCGAAGCTCACCCTCCAACAGCCGCTGCGTCATCTACGGCGTGGGAGGCAACGCGCAGCAAGCCATGCGCTATTCCAAGTACGGCGTCAATGCAATGTTTGACGAGCCGCTGGAGCGCCCCGCAGCTCTCAAACTCGTACGCGCTACGCACATGCTGGTGTTGCATGAGTTCCGCCGCTACGTCCGCATTCCCGTCATGACCGAGGTCTCCGTGGTCTGCGCCGATAGCCGCCGCTTCAGCGTCAGCAGCGTGGAAATGAGTTCGGGAGGCATGTCGCTGAAAAGCAATGAAGACGTTACCTTGGGCGCCAACGTCAACGTCTCGTTCTCGCTCATGACCTTGCCCAGAGTCTGGGTACGCAGCGTCATCAGCTGGAAGAAGCCGAAATCCTTTGGCGTCCGCTTCGATCCCACCGACGAACGCCGCCACAAAATCAAACAGTGGATCGATTCCTACCTGGAAATCTGATCGCGATTGCTTCGCCGGATTCAGTGTGGCGCGGGCGCTTTGCCCGCGAAAGCTAGTCAGCCCATCACTCTCCAGAACGAGTCGCTCCTAAGCTGAAAACTTCCGCCTCTAAACGAGAAAAAGGGCGGACACCGCTCCGCCCTTGGCCAACGACCGAACCGGTTCAGATTTGTCCGAGCCCGCCGTCGACGTTGATTTCCACGCCCGTGATGTAGGACGCGTCTTGCGAGGCTAGAAATGCCACGGCTCCAGCCACTTCTTCGGGCTGTCCAAACCGTTTCAGCGGAACCTGCGCAATAATTTCCTTTGCAAATTCATCGACGGCTTCCTTGGGCAGCCCGGTCCTCCCAAAGATCGGAGTGACGATCGGCCCCGGCGCGACCGTGTTGACGCGGATGCCGCGCCCCGCCAGTTCCGCGGCCGCGGTTCGTGCCAAAGAACGCAGCGCCGCTTTGGTAGCCGAATATGCGCTGGTCCCTGCGGTGCCTGTCTGGCCCGCAACGCTGGTATTCAGGATGATCGACGCGCCGTCATTCAGCAGCGGCAGCGCTTTCTGAATCGTGAAGTACGCTCCCTTGATGTTGATATCGAACTGCTCGTCATATGTGCTTTCCGAGGTCTCGGCAAGTGGCGCGAACTTCGCCACTCCTGCGTTCACGAACAGGACATCAATCTTGCCCAGCTTCTGCGAAACCTCCGCGTACAGCCTGTCCACGTCTGCAAGTTTGGCCACGTCTCCCTGCACCGCCACCACGCCGTTTCCAATGGTTTTCACTGCTTCATCCAGTGTTTTTCTGCTTCGGCCAAGGATGGCTACTTTCGCGCCTTCTTCCTGCAGACGCTTGGCCGCCGCCAGCCCGATGCCGCTATTCCCGCCGGTTACTACTGCCACTTTTCCTTCGAGCCTCTTCATATCACCCTCCTGCTTTTGCCGAATTGTCTGCCCGGAGTCTCAGAGGCAACCACTTCGTGCCGCCACCGTCCCCGTCAGATTTAGACATTTAGATGACTATCGAACTAGTCGGTTGCAGATTTTCTGAAGCCGTTGCCGATTAGCCGTTTTGCTCTATGGCGTCGAGGCGAACGACTTCGCTACACTCTAAATTGACTATGGACCGATCTGAGGTCGAGAAAATATCGAAAGCTCTGGCCGACAAGACTCGCCTCAGGATCTTTGAGGCCATCTCGGCAACTGACCACATGAACTGTGGCGAGATTGTCTCTATGCGTGGCGTCACACCTGCGACTGTCTCTCACCATCTCAAGGTTCTCAGCGAAGCCAACCTCATCGCCTGCCGGCGCGAAGGGCAGTTCGTGTATAGCCAGGCTGTTCCTGAAACCATCGCAGCCTATACTCGCGCGCTCGCGAAAATTGCAGGAAGCAGGAAAACGGTACGCCACCGTTGAGGGCGCTCGTAAAGGGTGCGCATTAGGCATTTCGGTGAGCCAGCGGGTGATACTTCGGATGGTCGGCTGCACGGAAATCTGATCGCAGTGTGATACCCAGGGTGAGTGTGGCGCGGGCACTCTTGCCCGCGAAAGCTCACCAACAGCAAACCGTAAAACCTTAGTCGAGAACTGACTGGCAGACCAATCCCGACCCGCTTCTGGAATGGCTCCGGCAGTCGCGGGCAGAGCCTGCCGAAGGGAGTGCCCGCCCCACACAACTCCTCACCCCTGCGGAACCCGCGCCAAATTCACCAGACTCCACGCCGCGTAAGCCACCAGCATCCCAAGCACGCAGGCCGTCACCAGCAACCGCTGACGCGTCTCCATCAGGTCTGCCAGCACGCCCGAAACGAACAGAAACAAGAAAGGCACCGCCGCCAGCAGAAATCCCGCGCCCGCCGAATGCGGATGCGCCATCCCCAACGCCAGAAACAGCACGGCAACCAGCAGCGGCGCAGTGTTGCCAAAGTACCGCGTCCGCCGCCACATGGCGTAACTCACCACCGCCACCGGCAGCGCCAACGCCAGCGCCGGACACGCCTTTCCAATCTGCGCCGCCACTTGCCGGTACACTCCCGGGAGCACAAACGCCCGCCAAGTCGCTCCCCAGAAATCCGCGGCGCGCATGCTGTCGGCGAAGACGCGCGCACGAAAGAAGTAAGCCGCGAACAGCAGCATGAATCCAACCACGCAAGCCGCCGCCCAGATCGCAACCGCCGCCCGCCGCCGCACCGGAGCCACATAGAGCAGAAATCCCAGCGCCACCGGCACAACCACAATCATGGAAAACTGCGCCCCCACAGCGATCGCCAGCGACGTGCCCAGCAGCACGATCCGCCGCCAGTTCCACAGCACAACTTCCCGCGGCGCATACAACGTGTGCGCCACCGCAATCGCAGTAAAGACCGCCCCGAACGCTCCCCACACCGCTGGAATCTCAGGCTCGGTATGCCACACCGCGCTGGCCTGGATCATCGACGGCGAAAAACAATACAAACCCAGTGCGACGAATCCGCCCGCATTCCCGCACAGCCGCCGCGCCACATACCACAACGACGCCCCAAGAAAAACGCCGCACCCGAGAAAGGGAAGCCGCGGCAACCATCGCCAGATCGCCTGCCACTCCTCGCCGCCCTCCGGCCAGGCCAGCAACGGTCCGGCGCTCGCCAGATAAAGCAGCGGCGAATGTTCGGAATCGAATCGCCGCCCATGCGGATCAGCCGTAGAAAGATCAGCCGGCGACCGATCCGACCCACCCGCAGCAGCCTCGCCCGCTGTCTCCAATTCGCCCCCAAACGGAGCCCCCGCAACGCCGTGTCCAGTCCACTGCTTCCAGCCTTCGCGGATGCGGATCGCTTCCAGTCCGTCCGGCTCCGCGCCCGCGCGCAACTCCGCCCGCACCAGCCAAACCGCCTGCGCCAGAAAGCACGCCAGCATCATCCCCGCCAAAAACTGTGGACGCCCAAACCGTTCGCGTGTGAAATATCCCGTCATAGAGGCGAGCCGAGTGTTTTACCATGGCGCAAGCACTTGCGGGAAATCTTCGTGCGATGAATCGAGTTCCGATTAACAACCCCTGTGCGGATCGGCACTGATTCTGGACTTGGCGTACAAGGTAGACGGCGTCATCCTGAGCGTAGCCGCTTTTCAGGCGGAGCGAAGGATCTCGCGCGTACAATGAGACCGTTTCGGCGCAAGCAGAACTGAATTCATGACGACGCCCACCCTTCCCCCCACCGACGACCCAAACCCACTCTCGACCGTCGAGCAGCCGCCTTATATCCGCACACTCTTCCTCGGCTCCGACGGCCTGCGTCCCGGCTGGGGACTGCTCTTCTACCTGGTGATGTTCTACGTGCTCGACCAGTTTTTCGACGGCTTGGCCGCCACTGCGACCCCCCATCACCCATTGTGGTTCGAACTGCTCGACAAATTTGCAGACTTCGCAGCCGCACTCATCCCTGCGCTAGTTCTGTTCGGAATCGAGCGCCGCCCCTGGCGATCGTACGGCCTCCCCTTAAGACAAGCCTTCCGCCGATCCTATTGGATTGGCGCACTCTGGGGATTCGCCGCCCTCACCCTGCTCGTGGACGCCCTCCATGTCTTCCACGGATACGATTTCGGCCACGTCGTCCTGCACGGCCCCCGCCTGGAAAAATTTGCCATCTACTGGGCTGCGATGTTCCTGCTCGTAGGCCTCTATGAAGAATTTCTCTTCCGCGGCTACACCCAATTCACCCTGGCGCGCGGCCTCGGATTCTGGCCAGCCGCCCTGATCTGCTCCTGCGCATTCGCCGCCGTGCACCGCCTCAATCCCGGAGAGACTCCCGCCGGCCTCGTCGGCGTCTTTGCCATCGGCCTCTTCTTCTGCCTCACCCTGCGCCGTACTGGCTCCCTCTGGTTCGCCGTAGGATTCCACGCCGCCTGGGACTGGGGCGAAACTTTCTTCTATTCCGTCCCCGACAGCGGCTGGCTCGCCCCTGGCCACTTACTGAGCTCCAGGCTGCACGGCCCGGAATGGCTAACCGGAGGCTCCGCCGGCCCCGAAGCCAGCGTCTTCTGCTTCGCAGTAATCGCACTCACGTCGATCGCCTTCGCCCAAACCCATCGCCTGCCAAAAATTACTCCCCAAATCCCACCGCCGCACGATCCGGCTCAAGAGAATCCGACTTAGTCCCGGTCTAAATTAGTTAGGGTGGCGCAACTTAAGGGCGTCTTAATCTAGGCATCTAACTTAGTTACTAACCGGTACCGACACTAACTCCGGGGTGTAGCGGGAAGTCTGAATAGATTCGACAGTTTCTTCCGCCGTGAACTTTCCCATAAGCAGCGCTAGCTTGCGGTTGGTTGTCATCCGGATGCGAGCTCGATCAATGCGCTCCACATATTCAGGGAGGCGGTCGCCGCCACGGTTTACTTTCACAACAAACTTAATCGTATTCATGATTTGTTACTCCTCGCCTGAGATAACAAATGGGAGTCGACGTAAGCCGCCTCCCATTCTCTTATGCAACATTCGTTTTGATACAGGCTGATCTCTATGCGGCCTTGCCTTGAACCTTGCCGCTGAGATTCTTCTCGCTGCCAACATTCACTTTGATCTGCTTGGGCTTCGCTTCCGCCTTCTTCGCCAGCTTGATCTTCAGCACGCCCTGTTCATAGTTCGCGCTCACTTGCCCCGGGTCCACTGAGTTGGGCAGCGTGAACGAACGAGTGAAGCTTCCGTACTGCCGCTCCACGCGACGGAAGTTTTCCTCTTTCTCTTCCTTCTCAATTTTGCGCTCCCCGTGCACGGTCAGCGTATTGTTCTCGATGTGGACATCAATGTCCTTTTCGTCGATGCCCGGAACCTCGAGTTTCAGAGTGATATTGTGCTCATCCTCGTAGATGTCCACCGGCGGCGCGAAGCTGGTGGTGGTCAATGCCTCTTCTGGACCCTGGGGGTTGTAGGATTCATGGAAAAGGCGGTTCATGCGGTTCATGCGATCTTGCAAGGTGGAAAACTCACGGAAAGGCTCCCAACGGGTCAATTGTGTCATAAGTGTGATTGCTCCTTCGCAATAACCTAAGCGGAGAGAACTTCAGATGGGCTGACTTAGTTCAGAGGACCTGAAAGAGTAAGAGGAGATAGCTTGCTCAATTACAATGCTAGGCTTATATGCAGCTATTGTCAAACTGCGAGACTTAGAATAGTTCAATGCGCCAGAAATAGAAGGCCTACACCACGCTGATCTGCTTCCGCAGCGCATCCGCGAAAAGACTCTTCGGAATCATGGCATGCACCCCGCGCACAATGTCCACCACCTGCGTCACCCGAAAACTCACCGCGATGCTGCACAGAGCGTAAGCATCCAGCTTAGTCAGATCCGCCCTCGCCGCCAGAAAGTTGATCGCATTCCGCGCCGCCAGCGTCATCGCCACATTCAGGTCTTTATCCAGGCCCAACAAAATCCAGTGCGTCGCCGTCTCCGCCACCGGCCAGGCGAAATTGTTCTGCTTGTGCAGCACCACCTGAATCCGCAACTCCTGCATGCGCGTCTCCAGCGCGCTGAGGTTGATCTCGCCGTCCCCCTGCACCGCGTGCGAATCGCCCGTGAAGATCAGCGCTCCCGCCTTCCACACCGGGATGAACATCGTCGACCCTTCCACCATCTCGCTCAAGTCGGTATTGCCCGCATGCGGCCCCGGCGGAACAGAACTGGTCACCCCAGGACTCAGCGGAGGATAAAACCCATCCGGCGGCGCCACGCCCAGCGTCCCCTGAAACGGCTTGAGCGGCACGTGGATCTCCTTATTAAACTCTGCCGTCATCTTCGGCAGATCGAGCTTCAGATATTTCACCTGCCCCTCGGCGAAATCCTGCGCCAGCAGCCCGGTTCCAATCGATCCCGGATTATTGAACACAGCTCCCCAGTCAAACGGACGAATCCGCTTGTAGCGCACCTCCAGCACGTCGCCAACTTCCGCGCCGTTCACATACACAGGTCCGATGATTGAGTGCGGCCCGTGTCCCGGATTGCTGAGACGAAGCTTCGCCAAAGTCTCGATCGGAACCCCCGGCTGCATCTGGTTCAAAAAGTGCGACCACGTATTTGGATAGCTGATGGTATCGCCGGAATCGATCTTAAGAATGGGCTCGAGCGTGGTGTCGTAGACGCCCAGCCGCACAGTCTTATCATTGGACTCAACCACGTGCACGCGGCCCTCATCACCTTTCTCCGCCGCCGCAGCAGTCCTGCTCGACCCGCCGTCCAGTGCACCAACAAACTTGCTGAACCCTAGTTTATGAAACCAGGGCCCAATCCCCGCCAGTGCCCCCATGAAACTGCTGGCGCGCATCAACTGCCGACGCGAACGGCCGCGGGCTGTGAGATAAGCCGTCAAGCCGCTCCTGGTTCACCTCCTCCATGTGCAGAAGCCGGTCCGCCGCCCGCTTGGTGAAAGCGGCATCCTTAATATCTTCGCGCAGCACGCCCGTCCCGTTCTCCTCCCCGCATCCAAAAAGACTCCCGCAACAGTGATGCTGAGGTTCGCCCGAGTACTCCGGATCCTGCCGCCGATCGGAATCGTTTAGCATCGTTCCCTCCTCATTCGATCAAAGAAGAAGTTGGTCTGGCACAACACGCGACCTCACACTTAAAAGTCTGCGCATTATACCGCCCAATTGCCAACGATGCATCGCAGGATGTGTACCACCCCATGCTCCACCTGCAGCGGCCGCGAGCAGCCCTTCGCGGGTCATCCAAAAGCCGCGCCCACCTTTAATTGCAGTTCGGCATGGCCGACGAGATCGCATCCGATGAGCTGCAGTCATGCCTGCGCAACACTCTCTGGTGTGACAGAATCCAGAGCCCGTCGCCGTTCGCCACAAGATCAGCTTGCGGGCATCGTCCTGCGCCATGCTGGTGACCCCGTCAAAGGTCTGAACCGTTCGTGGATGAGCCGGATTACTTACATCCAGCACCCGAACCGACTCCGGTACATTCCCCGCGCGATTGCTGCTCGCATTTCCCGTCGTGCGGGAAGCGCCGGCGTCCGTCTGTTCCGCAATCGCTAGTCCCGGGTCCACCATGGTCACGCGTTCTGCCGCCATCTTGTGATTCACTACCTTCGGCCGGCTCGGCTTCGTCACGTCCACTACCGTGAATCCCTGCTGCGAAGCCTGACGTATGTACAGGAGCTCTTTCCTGCCTTCTTGCTGCACAAACATCTGCCGTGCCGCTTTCCCCGGCAGACTCACGTGCCCGACGACTCTCGCTTCATACGAAGGATAAAAATCGCCGGTCGAGGCACCAGCCCCTGAAACCAGAAAAAGTGTGCCCACCGCCAACAACGTGCATGCCAACATTCGTGTTTTACAATTCGTTTTCACAGCCTTCACTCCTTATTTAGAATTTTGTTCATGCGGACCAGGCCAATTCTTCGGCCTGATCCGCTCACCTCCGCAATTCACCCCTAAGCATCCAGATCCCGAAAGGCCCACTCGGGTCTTTCTGGATTGCGGATGTAGGAGTCGAAAAACTTCAGCAGGAATGGCGTCTGGCTTCCCACTCCCACAAACAAGAGAACGGGAACCTCGGGTTTGATTCGCTTCATCTCGGCCCGCACCGTGGCGCCCGTGGCATCTGGCAGGTCGTATTCCAGCAGAACGCCCTGCACCGTTTGGGTCGTGAGCAGCGACAGGCCTTGGTCGCCCGTCGTGGCTGGCACAACTTCGTACCCTGCCTTCTCCAGCATGTAGGTCAAAGCTTCCAGATACTCAATATGGTTTTCGACGCACAGAACTTTAACTGCGCTCATTTTGTATTCTCCTGACGCGACAGTGGAGCAGAGCCGCGACCTCCGGATACCGGCCTGCTGCCTGGGGCCGCGAAATATCGCAATCGCTCCTGCTCGCTCTCCTCCATCGGCTTTCTCCGCAGCAAGATCTCTCGTAGCGCCCACTCGATATGGTCCACGCTGTCTGAGATCACGCGAATGCATTGTTGGTTCTCGGTCGATTCCGCCGTCAGCGCAATCGCCGTCAATGCATTGCGGATGTGATGATTCATCTCGGAGATCACTTGCATCCGCAACAGCGCTGCCTCCCGCCTGTGATTTGCCACCTGCAGCAGTCTCGCCGTTAACAGCGCAACCAAAAGTGCTGACACGCCCTCCGCCAGCAGCCGTTCCCGCTGACGCCCAATATCTGGAACCAGCAGGAAATGCATTCCTTCCGTCGCCAGAAAAGACGCGATCCCCACCCCGAGAGCCACCAGCCTCACCCGAGCGCCAGCACCCAAGATGTTTAAATGACCACTGCTATTACCTGCTTGGCCTCGCACAACAGGAGGAGCCATGCGAACCTCCAAATCCGACTTGCAACCAAGACGACGTGAAACTTAGCTCGGGTGGAGCGGGCACTCTTGCCCGCTGGCCCCGCGTCTGCTGGCGGCAATGAGTGATGAGCGGCACTCGGTGCACTCGACCCCTGAATCCCGAGTCAGTGCGGCTTACTGGTGGTCGGACTGGAAACGATTAACTGGCTGGAGGCGGGCGATTGTAGTGGAAGCCCTTGGTCTGTAACGTGGAAAGCAACTGAGAGGTCGTGGTACAGTGCGCCGCAAGAGTCGCTGGCGGGAAATGCAGGAAGCTGCTGACCGGAGCGCTCCACTGCGGCCCGTTATTATCGAAGCGCGGTCGCTGATTGTTGTGATTCGAGGAGGCGCTGACCGACGACTGATGCAGAGATGTAGCTTGGGAAAATTCGGGTGGGTTGATGCGCGCCACAAGCAGCGCGAAGACAGCGACGAACGCGAGCGTCGCAACGGCACGAGCCGGTCCGCGCCTGTCGCTACGGAAACGTAAAGGCGACATATACCCCACCTTCTTGAGGATGATTATACCGCGCTCCTGGTTGGCCAGGCCTGCCGTTTTTTGCCACCTGCAGCCAGCAAGTTACTCCCGTGTCAATGCCCCACTCCGAACTTGTCATCCTGACGCGAAGCGGAGGAACTATGCACTTTGTTCGCACCGTTGACGCTCTCGTGTTTCCCACTCGAACGAGTCCCAGATCATGCCGAGAATTTTCGGAAACGACCAAAAGGAAGAACAGAGACATTGATCTGTCCCACAAGACGCGTCATCCCTCATCAAACAGGAGAAAAAGTTTAGACCACAAAAGCCGAAGTTACTACCCGGTCCCACTATTACTGTCTCAATTCTTGATGAGACAGGCTCCCGGCGCCAATCCAACGCTCACCACCCAACCCACGCCCTTGACCACTTGTCGCCAAAACCGACCTCCTCGATCCCACCACATAACCAACTTGATTCTTGCCAAGACAGGCTCCAGCGCACCGGTTCAGCCTAATAGTACGACAGCGCCCGACTCGATTTAATCAAATGAGGCGATTGCGCATTGCGACGACCCCGCTGCCTAACTCGATTTGACAAATGAGTCCATTGCTCCCACAGTGCAGGCCGATAATCAGATTCGTGCATTGCACCAGGAGCGCAGCGAAACGCAATGGGTCTGCCTGCTAAATGCTGCCCGCACACACCAGCCCCAGCCGCGAAGCGGCGGCATGTGAAAGCCCGGCACGGAAGTGCCGGGAAAGGCAGGAAGTTGGAGCGAGCCCCGTAGGGACGACACCCCGCACCCAAACAAGGCCTTCAATCTTCAATTAGGACACCCTGGGTGATCGTCAAAGCAAAGAACATCCCACTCGCGCATCGCAAATCATCGATAAGCGATTACACCTGGCCGCCGGTCCCACAAAAACCGACATATTCATCCCACCGCTAACCAACCTGATTCTTGCCAAGAAAGAGTCCAACAAAAAAGGCGGCCCCCAGGCCGCCGCTAGGTACTGGCAACTGGGCACTGGCAACTACTTCTTCCCCCGCAAAGCATCCACGACCCGCTCGTAATCATCCACCGTCGAATACTCAATCACGATTTTCCCGCGACCCCGCCGATCGCGAATCCGCACCCGCACGCCCAGCAGCCGCTCCAGCTCCGACTGCGCCGCCTTCACATTCGGATCCACCCACCGCGCCCCGTGCCTCTTCTCCCCCGGACGCTCCTGCACCAGCCCCTGAAACTCCATCACCAGGTCTTCAATCTTCTCGATCGACAAATGCTTCTTCACCGCGATGTCCGCCGCCTTGGCAATCAGCTTCGGATCATCTCCCAGCATCATCAATTCGCGCGCATCGCTGAAGGTCAGCTTGTCGGTCGCCAGATACTCCATCACCGTCTCCGGCAACCGCAGCAGCCGCATGTAATTCGACACCGACTCCCGCGACATTCCCACCCGCTCGCCAATCTCCTGCTGCGTCAGCTTGAATTCCTGGCTCAGCACGCGAAACGCCTCCGCCTGCTCCATGCAGTTCAAATCCTCGCGCTGCAGGTTCTCGACGATCGTCATCTCAGCCGCCTGCTGATCCGACACCCGCCGCACAATCGCCGGAATCGAAGTCTTCCCCGCCATCTTCGACGCCCGGCACCGCCGCTCACCCAGAACCAGCACGTAGCGCCCGTCTTCCTTCGGGCGCACCACCACCGGCTGTACCACTCCGTTCGCCTGGATCGAAGCCGCCAGCTCCTTCAGCATCTCCTCGTCGAACAGGTAGCGCGTCTGGTAAGGATTCCGGTCAATGTGATCCAGCGGAATACTAACCACCAGATTCGAAGCCGCCCGCCCCTCAGCCGAAGCCTGAATCGTGATCGCCTCATGCCGTGAGGGAATTGATTGTGCGGAAAGAGATTGTGGAGGGAGGGGTGCCTCACCCGTCCAGTCCGAACGCAGCTCGGTTCCCACCGCACCCACCGCCGTAGCCATTTCAGATATGGGTGCCCCATTTCTCGCGTCCTTTGCGAGAAGTGGGGATTCCAGCCCCGCCACATCCTCCACCACCGCCTGAATCGTCCCCACCACCTCACTCGGTTCCTTGTCATTCCGAACGGAGTGAGGAATCTGCTGTTCGCCGTCAGCGCCACCGCCCTGAATGTGTGGCGCGGGCGCCCCCGCCCGCGTGCCCGGATCACCAGCGGCCTGCCCAGGAGCCACCGCCGGCCGCACCACCCGCGGCCCCGGCAACAAAGACTCCAGTCCCCGCCCCAAAGCCCGCCGACTCCCGGTCTTCTCTTTTTCCTTCTCCCCCGAATGCCCCGCCTTCGCCGCCGAACTAGTCGTCATCCCGCCTCCCACGCTCCCGTAATTCACCGATGATCCTGTCATCCTGAGGCGCCCGTATTTTGGCGCCGGAGGATCTATGCATCCCTTACCACGATCCGTGCCCCAACCCTGGGCCACAAAGCAAGTGCGCCATCGCGCGCTCTTGTGCGAGAAAAATCTAGCCCCGAGCGACAGCGGAAGGGTCGCGAGTTATATAGATGAGTATCGATATAATATATCGATGAACATCAATGTAAGACCGCCCCCAGCCAAACTGATGGCTGACAGCCGACCGCTGCTTTTCAAGCCGTCTTGTCCATCTCGTCCGCCGCCGCAGGAACCTCCTCCACCGCACTCCGCTCCCGAGCCTCTCCTCCGTGCTCCTCAGTGCCCTCTGTGGTTAAGACCTCCGCCACTGAAGCTGCTTGGCTGAATGCTGACGGCTGAGCGCTCAGTGCTGACTGTTGAGCGCTGGCAGCCGCCGGCTGCCGGTCAATAATCTCCTTCGCCAGCCGTATGTAACTCTCCGCCCCCTTCGACCGCGGATCGTACACCAGCGCGGCCTTCCCATGGCTCGGCGCCTCTGCCAGCCGTATATTCCGCGGGATCGTCGTCACGCACAGCTTCTCGCCAAAAAAATTCTTCAGCTCACCCATCACCTGCTGCGCCAGGTTGGTCCGGTCGTCAAACATGGTCAGTACAACGCCTTCGATCCCGAGTTCCGGATTCAGCCCCGCGCGGATCCGCTCGATCGTGTCGAGCAGCTCACTGATCCCCTCAAGGGCAAAATACTCCCCCTGCATCGGGATCAAAACCGTATCCGCGCACACCAGCGCGTTCAACGTAAGCAGGTCCAGCGCTGGCGGGCAGTCCAGCACGACGAACTGGAAGCGGTCGCGCAAAGGCGCGAGCGAGTCACGCATGCGAAACTCACGCCCCTCCACGTCGACCAGTTCAAGGTTGGCCCCGATCAGGTTCTTGTGCGCGGGAATGAGCCAGAGCTGCTCGAGCTCGGTCGTCTGCAGCGCCTCCTCGGCTGAGGCTGCGCCCATTAAGAGGTGGTAGGAGCTGATGCGGTCAGGATCCTTAGCGAAGCCCAAGCCGCTGGTCGCGTTCGACTGCGGATCGCAGTCGACCAGCAGCGTATTTACTTCCGCGGCCGCGAAAGACGCGGCCAGATTTATGGCAGTCGTGGTCTTACCCACGCCGCCCTTCTGGTTGGCAACGGCGATAACGCGTCCCATTGGATTGTAAGGAGAACCGGAGCTGCGTGCAGCATAATGCGATTCGCGTTTCAAATGCAATCAAGAAGTGCTGTGCACAAGTTGAATTCGTGTGCAAAAAGCGTCCAGTGTTCCGCATGGAACACTAAATCGAAAAGCAATGCGGGTAGCGGGTCCTCTTTGGCTGTTGTTCCCGTTGAAGGATAAGGTTGAGTCGCGGGTAAAGGTCTTCTCAATCGGGAGTGGATACTTGAAGCATTGGAAATGGCAACGTCGCATAGTGTTCCGATAGGAACTATAGTGTTGGGGGAGTTTTCGAATGGGAGGACCCGCAAAGTGAGGGATAGGTTAGTCGCACATCGTGTTGGGCTCTCGGGCCAACTGCTCTAGGCGTTTCGAGCGGAACATTTCTAAATGGGACGCTGGTTGTTGGCGTAGGAATTGCGAAAGTGTTCCGTACGGAACATTGTGCAAAACTGTGCTTGCGCCGATTCTGCTGTGGTCTGGAAACTGGTGCTTGAAGCTCTGAATTGGCATGTTTGTCCCACTCTGCCCCTTGAAGATGCGGTCCTTCTGGTTACAATTGGTTTACATGCCAGCGGCAGCTAGAGACTTGTACCACTTATTACTTTGTTGGTTCTCGTGTTCCTATGAGCAGGGTTCTTGATGTGGACATGGGAATCGCCGATGGAGGCGACCAGCGGAACGTTGGGAGTGTGGCTAGTGCATGGGCCTGCTGGATTGAGCCGATCAGGAGGGCTAAGCGGCCCCCGGACGCGACGAGGCTGGCGGCTTGGGGAAGGACGGCGGGGAAGCGCTCGACGGCGCGGAGGGTGACTACATCGAAGGGCGGTTGGAAGTCCTGGCGGGCATTTCTCTCTTGATTCTCTCTCTCTTGATCCCGTCTCGCCAAGTCGCGGTTCTGCTGAAGAAGTTGCTCGACGCGGGTGGTTTGTATATTGATGTTCGTCAATGTAAGGGCTCGGGCGACTTCCCGGAGGAAGGTGGCCTTCTTGTGATTGGATTCGATCAGGGTGAGGGAGATTTGAGGCGCCCAGAGTTTTATGGGGAGGCCGGGGAAACCCGCGCCGGAGCCGATGTCGGCTACGGAGAGGCGGTCGTTGGCCATGAACGCAGGGGGTAAAGCGCCGTCTTCTCTTGCTACTGATTCGGCACGGTTAGAAGCCGTGCCCTGGTACGAATGGTGATCAGCTTCGGTCGAGGCGAGGCTCTTTCGCCCCTCCGGGGCTTGCTCCTTCGGTGGGAGCGACCCACGGCTTGCGCCGGGGGCTGCACTCTGTCGCCGCTCCGCGGCTGATCGGGCGTCTCGGCCTGGGAACAGGTGGAAGGCGGCGAAGAGGCTTTCGCCGAAGTGGCGAGTGACGATGTCTTCCGGGTTGCGAATGGCAGTGAGGTTGATGCGGGCGTTCCAGCGCAGGAGTATATCGATGTACGTCGATATACTCTGTAGTTGGGAGAGGGGCAGGACAGCAGGTTCCTCGTCGCTGCGCTCCTCGGAATGACAAAGGTCTGAAGAGGAATGACAATGGTCTGAGGAGGCGGTCGCGTTGTTTGTCCCTAGAAAAGGCTCGAGGAGTTCGGCGATGCGGGTGAGTTCCATCGATTCTCGATCGTAGATTGGCGGCTCCCCAGATCTCGCAAAGAACCGAGATATGGGGCACAGGATGCTTTCAGATTGTAGATTGTGATTAGAGATTTGAAAAAGAGAGAACCCCATGTCTCGCAAAGGACGCGAGACATGGGGCACCCGGCTTTGAATTTCAGATTGTCGATTGGGGTTCAAAGGCGCTTAAGGGCTACACCTTAGGGGTGTTCCGAGTTGGGAATCGGGGGTGAGAAGGGGAGTCGCGGTGTGAAATAATGCATCTAAATACCCATGAGCGACAACCGGGCGGGAATTTTCGGTGAAAAATATCGAGTCGTCGCTGTGGAGAGTCAGAGCCTTACCATCCGCGGAGTCCGGAGCGGGGAAGTGCTGCGGATTATCAATCCCGACCCAGATACTCCGCTGACTCCGAGCGACTATCCGCCGGGGAAGTTGATTGCACTGGCCGATCCTTCGGCCGCGCCCTTGAACTAGGGGCTGCGCGGGACGTTGCGAGATGCGAGTTCTGCTACGAGGGACAGCAGGCGAGGACGCCCGCTGGACAGCCGCCGGGACGGCGGCGCTACGAAAAGCCGACCTCAGCGGCTAAAGCCTCTCGCTCCTCGATTCTTTACGGCACGACTGAAGAGGTTGCTGAAAAAACTCTTTTCGCTCGCCGGCATTTCCCTCAGCGGTTAAACCCGATGCCGATTTTGCCGGACTTACGGCGCGGCTTGAAGCCGCGCCCTTTCAAAGCAGCCGGACGACGCGACTTTTTCCGCAGCCTGTAAAGTCGTGAACCTTCCAAAACCGGTGCTACAATTCAGAGCAATCCCCATTCTTCCTATAGAGGTTTCCCCGATGGGCAGGAAGCGGAAAAAGCTGCAGGGCATAGTTCAGAAGGTCATCAAGCCCGTCATGCCAAGCGAACCCGAGAAGGCGCAGATCGACATTGAGGGTGCTGATGACCTGTATCGAGAGATTCGGATTGAGAACGAGGTGGTCGGCGAGGACGGTCAGAAGGCTCGACTGAAACCTGGAGCAGAGGTGGATGTCATCGTTGAGGTAGATTCGAGCGCTACGATGAAGAAGCCGGAGAACGTTTAGCGGCTTGCAGCCGCGCCCTTTCAAAGCAGCCGTACGACGCGAGTTTTTCAGCGAGCTGTGAAGCCGTGCCCTTCATTCTGTAAGGCAAGTCATTCTGCAAGGCAAATCATTCTTCAGGCGAATCATTCTTCAGGCGAATCATTCTTGGGGAGGCCCCTCTTTAAGGCTGATAGATAATCGGCGGAGAGTTCGCGGATGTGGTTGAGGCGCTCGTCCTGTTCGCGCAATTCTTCGTCGGTAAGGCCTCCGAAGGTTTGCGCTTTGAGGCTGTCAGCCTGCTCCTGCATCAGGCGTTGGAGTTCGTCTCGGATTTCCTTCAAGCTGCGACCTTGCATAATTCACGCTGCGGGGAGAGACCGTGCCAGTTAAACGAGTTGTTCAACCCGGTTCGAGTGGCGGCTTGCTTGAGATACGGGCAGAAGTAATTCGGGACAGCATACGTAGTGTTAAGAAGCGAAGAAATGGGGTGTTTGCCGTAGACACTGGCGGTGTGTACGCTTTCGAGAGTGTCGGACGGACGGGTTGACGGCGAGAAGGGCGACGACCGAAAAACTAATCTCTGCTGCGGAAAGCGAACCGCAGGCGCTGAAGCGCGGCTGGTTTTGAACGGCACCCCTCGGTCGCATTCGCTCTCTCAGGGCAGGCTCAAGGACTGAAGAGGTTGCGGAAAAACTCGTTACGCGGCGAGAAGAGCGACCACCAGGGCTGAAGCCCGACCGATTATAAACGGCTTACGCGGCCCTTCGACTGCGCTCAGGGCAGGCTCTAAAGGGCCGCTCTTCCACGGTTCTGCATGCATCGATGAGTTTTTCCGCGACCACTGAAGTCGTGCCCTTCCCGGTTGCGGCGCGTGTTGGGTAATCAAAAACACTGGGATTGAGGTTCGTGGAATCCCACCTTTCGCAAAGGACGCGAAAGATGGGGCACCCGCGGTCCTTGGTAGCGTATGGGAAGGCTATTGCAGAAGCTTACGCGGGTATTTGCGACTAGCCTCGAGACTGAACAGCCTGCCTGGCACGGGCGGCCGCGGTGTATACGCTCAATCGCAGGGACGAGAGTTTCGGGAGCGTGCGTGAAAGAAGCTAGATCAGGCCTTCGCGGACGCGGCGGAGAAAATCTTCGCCTTCGGCGCGGGCTTGTTCGAGAACTTTTGGCTGATTGCGGTATTCGAGCGCGACTTCCTGGAGAAGAAGTTCGACCGCATCTTTGGGCTTAAATCCCTGGGAACACAGCTTGCGGATGCGGGCAGTGAAACTTTGGGAGTCGGCGGAGGGGAGTCGCGAGAGATGGTCGGCGCACGCGTGTTCACGGAACTTGCCCAGAGCGAGGCGGTCATAAGCAGTTTTGGCTTCTGGGGTCGTGAGGAGGGTGGGGACGGGATAATTCCAGTCGCACTGGGAGCAGGTCCAGCCTTGGAAGCTGTGCTCAGCGACCCAGAGGATGGTTCTACTTTTCGCTTGTTCGCTGCGTTTGTCGTTTCGTTGGTCCATGAGCGGCGCGGTTCCCGCACGAAGTGCCTGGCCCATGATGCGAATACTTCAGGAGATAGTATCGCTAATGTGCCGCGGTGGGGAAAGTGGTGCGGTATCGAGAGCGGTTCGGGGTTAGGCTGGGGAAATTATTTGGGAACCGCTAACTGTTTGGTCTGGCCAACATCTCGAACGTCTCACTCCACATCCCCACGTCTCGCAAAGGACGTGAGACATGGGGCACCCGGATTAAAACCTAAGGTCAAAAGCCGCGGGCGAGGGCGCCCCCGCCACACTTATTGATCCGCGCCACACTTTATTGATCCGTGCTAGTTATTTGGCGAAGAAGTAGTCGAATGATTTTACGGCTTTGAATTCGTCGTCGCGAATGTCGAAGACAGTGTAGAGCTTGGTGACCTGGAGGACGTCGTGGACTTTGGTGGTGAGGTTGAGGAGCTTGAGTTCGCCTCCGGCGTTGCGGACGGCAGTGAAGCTGCCGACCAGTTCGCCGACGCCGGAGCTGTCGATGTAATCGACGTCTGGCGAGGTTGAGAATGATTTTCTTTTTGCCGCGGGCAAGCAGATCGCGCACGGCGCTGCGGAGGCTGTCGGTTTCATCGCCGAGGATGATGCGGCCGCGGATATCGAGCAGGGTGACGTGATCGACTTCGCGGGTGGTGATGGCCAGGCTCACGATGGTTTCAGTACTCTCGCGGGAATGGTAGTGGGTGGTGGTGGGGCAAGTCAATGGCGCGGAGCTTTTGGTGTCCTCATTTGGCCTAACAAAAAGCATGGACCGCTAAGGGCGCAAAGGATTCGCGAAGATCGCGAAGAAGAGCAAGAGCGAATTGGGAAACTCGTGGGCTTACCGGCAGAAGTGCATAGATCCTCCGGCGCCGAAAGACGGCGCCTCAGGATGACAAAAGGGGGGAGTGTATCTAGATCAGGGGGTGCTCTGGAGGTCCATACTTTGCACGCCCATACTCTGAAGACCAGGGCTCTGATCCCGCGCGGGCTTTATTGCAAGAAGGCGACCAAGTTCCTGAACCAGGGCCGAAATTTTTTCGGGATCCCGTTCGGCGGTGATCTCTTGCGCGACCTGGTGCCAATCTCTTGCGGGGGAGGGCTCGTTATTGGGGCGAACTGTCGGTTGCGTGGTCATTGGAGCTATCCGGAATGGCGAACTTTACTCTTTCTCGCAGCATTTCTATGTGCTCGTGGAGCGCTGTTTTGAGTTCGGAGGCCAATGCGACCGATTCTTCATCGGTGGGGGAACCGATCAGGCGCTCGCACAAACCACGAATTTTTTCCTTGATGAGCATACCCGGCTGCAAAGCAAAAACAATACCAAGAAATACGGAAATGGCCCCTAGTGTTATCGGGTCATTCCCCTAGGGGAAACACCTTAGTTTCCCGTAAGTGCGAAAGGATTCAAGTATCTGCGGCGCATTGGATCCGCGGAAAGGAACCTAGAAAGCAACCGAATCTGAGTCCGTCAGCGGAGGTCGGTGCCTTTGGCCATGCGGTAGAAGCTCAGGGTGGAATCGCCCTGGGTGAGTTTGCGGAAGCGGCGGAGAGGGGGGAATTCGGGGCCGGGGTCGAATTTTCTGTCGTGCTCGGCGATGATGAGGGACATGGCCCAGACCACGGAGGAATCGGCGAGGGAGCGGAGAGTTTGAGTGTAGGCGTCCTGCTGGCGGTAGGGGGGATCGAGGAAGACGACGTCGGCGGCCACGTGCTGGCGTTCCATGCGCCAGAAAGCGCGAAGCAGGTCGTCGGAAAGGATTTTGAAACTGTCCTGGATGCCGAGGGAATCGAGGTTGGAGCGAATGAGGGCGGCAGCGGCGGGGGAGCTGTCGACGAAGTAGACTTGCTTGGCGCCGCGGCTGAGGGCCTCGATGCCGACGGCACCGGTGCCGGCGAAGAGATCGATCCAGACGGTGTTTTCGAGGGCGATGGGATTACCGGCGGTGAGGACGTTGAACAGGGTTTCGCGGAGACGGTCAGAGGTGGGACGGATGTTTTGTCCGCGGAGGGAGCGGAGAGGGCGGCTGCGGAATTTTCCTGCGATTACGCGCATGGAACCGAACCCTTAATAAGGAAGCGAGCCAAACGCGCGATTTATTGCGTCGCGAAGAACGCGAATAAGGAAGGTCGCCTCGCGCTTATTGCGTCGCAAACTACGCGACGCGGCGCGGTGTCTCCCCCAAGATCCTTCGTCGGGCAAAAAGCGCCCTCCTCAGGACGACAATCACCTTGCGGCTCGCTCAAACCCTTCCTCGGGCAAAAAGCGTCCTCCCCCAGGATGACAAACAGAACATTCGGCTGCAGGGATCAATATATCTACCGATGTAGAATAAGAGTAGTGGAAGGGCTATGAGAAGCTGGTCAATTCAAGTGGGACGGCTGTTTGGGGTGGAGGTGCGGCTGCACCTGATATTTTTCGTGCTGCCGCTGTTTGTCTTCTGGACAGAATACAACGCGCGCGGGTCGGCGGATGGGACGCGGGATATGGCGCTGGTGGGAATTATTCTGGCCTGCGTGGCGGCGCATGAGTGTGTGCACATACTGCTGGCGCGGCGGATGGGGATGATACCGAAGGCGGTGATCCTGTTGCCGCTGGGCGGGGTGACGCTGTATGACGAATCGCGGAAGGAAAAGGCGCTGAAGGGAGTGGCACTGTGGCAGCGCGAGGTTCGGCTGGCTGCGGTGGGCCCGTCGGCAAGTCTGGCGCTGGGGCTGATGGCGGCGGGGATCATAATGGTGGTGGCGCCGGGGGTTGAGCTATGGAAGTGGCCGCTTCTGTTTGCGCGAAATCTGCCGCGGAGCCTGGTGTGGGCGAACCTGTACCTGGCGGGGCTGAATCTGCTCCCGGCTTATCCGCTCGATGGAGGGCGGATTCTGCGGGCGGTTTTCATGCGCAGCATGGATTCGGCGACGGCGACGCGGCGGGCGGTTTCGATCAGCACGGCGGTGGCGATGGTGCTGATTCTGGCGGGACTGTTCAGCAATCCGTGGCTGACGCTGGTGGGAGTGATTATTTTTTCGGCGGCGCAACTGGAGGAGCGGGCGATCGTGTTTCAGGCGGTGCTGGATAATGTGCGGCTGGAAGAGGTGATGCTGACGGATTTCCTGACTTTGTCTCCGGCCGATACGCTGGAGGATGCGCTGGAGAAGGCGGTGCATTCGCTGCAGGATGATTTTCCGGTGGTGCGGGGCAGCGACATGGTGGGCGTCATCTCGAAGCAGCGGATTCTGGACGCACTGCGGGTGGACGGTAACGGATATGTGCAGGCGGTGATGAACAAGATTTTTGAAGTATCGATGCGGCAGGAGTCGCTGGGGTCGGCGTTTCGCAAGCTGACGGGGAAGCATTCCAGCATCATTCCGGTGGTGGAAGATCAGCGGCTGGTGGGGATTGTGACGTTGCAGAACCTGATGCACTCGATGGCGCTGCTGGCGGAGAGCCGGAAGTTGAAGAAGGATGAGGAGTAGGAGAGCTTTGTCGGATAGATTCGTGGAATTCGGGGGATGCTGCAGTCGGTGATGCGAGGGCTGGGGCTTCAACGCTTCCCGGCAAAGTGCATAGGTCCTCCGGCGCCAAAGGACGGCGCCATCAGGATGACAATTAAAACTACATCATTGGATACACTCAAAACTACATCGCTACTGACTGAGATCCGCTACAACGGGCACTCTATGGTGGGGGCGCTGCAGCGGGTGTTGGTGTGCTCGCCGCGGACGGCGGGGTGGGATCGGCCTGAGCGTTTGCGGAGCTGGCGGGAGCTAGGGTTCCGGCATGCGCCGGAGTTCGCCGAGGCGCAGGCTCAGCATGAGAGGATGCGGCGCGAGCTGGAATCAGTGGGGGCGGAAGTTGTGGAGCTTGCTGCTGCGAGGGAGGTTTCTCCTGGCAAGACTTCTCCCGGCGAACTGTCTTTTGACGAGCTGTCGCTTGATGCGGTTTATGCTCACGATGCTTCGTTGGCCACGGATTTCGGATTGATCCTGATGCGGCCGGGGAAGAGCAACCGAGTGGTCGAGGCGGAACATCATGGATCTTGTGGGGAGGAGATGGGCGTCCCCATACTCGGTCGGATCACGGCGCCCGGGACTTGCGAGGCGGGGGACATGGTGTGGCTCGACGCGAAGACGCTGCTTATTGGGCGCGGGTATCGGACGAATGCGGAAGGAATCCGGCAGATGAGCGCGCTGCTTGATCCCAAGGGCGTGGAGGTTGTGTCGGCGCCGCTTCCGCACGGGTCTGGGCCGGATGTGTGCCTGCATCTGATGTCGTTAATGAGCATGCTGGATGAGCATACGGTGTTGGTGGATTTGGCGTGGCTTGCGGTGGAGACGATTGAGTTGCTTCGCGCCCGCGCATTCAACTTTATCGAGATTGATGAGGCGGAGCGGGAGACGCTCGGTTGCAATGTGCTGGCGCTGGGCGGCAAACGTCTGCTGGCAATTGAAGAGAATCGCAAGACCAACGATCGGCTGCGGCAGGCTGGATTCGATGTGCGCACTTTTCCTGGCGCTGAACTCTGCATCAACGGCGGCGGCGGGCCAACTTGTTTGACGCGGCCGCTGCTGCGGGCCTGATCGAGCGTATCTCCACTCCCAACCAGGCTATCCTTACCAGGTTATTCCCACGGGCTCTGCGTATGCTCCAGAGACAGCGGGCGAGGACGCCCGCTGGACAGCCGCCGAGACGGCGGCGCTACAGGAGCCGACCTCAGCGGCTAAAGCCGTTACTGATTTTGCTGGATTTACGGCGCGGCTTGAAGCCGCGCCCTTTCAAAGCAGACGTACGATGCGTGTTTTTCAGCAGCCTGTGAAGTCGCGCCCTTCCCAAAACTATTCACGAGGCTGGGGTTGAGCCGGAAGTTCCGGCAACATCAGGACAAGATCTGGGTTTTCATTTATCACCGACACCGAAATTGAGGTGTTCGAATGTGACCGACCGTCCCTCCATTCCCTATCCATATTTTGCGGGGTACAATCGTTTGACATTTTATGGCCTTGACTCCCGGAACTCGGCTGGGTCCATACGAGATTATCGCGCCGCTCGGCGCCGGCGGCATGGGAGAGGTCTACAAGGCTCGCGACACGCGGTTGAATCGCACGGTTGCAATCAAAGTTTCAATCGAACAGTTTTCCGAGCGGTTTGAGCGCGAAGCGCACGCTGTGGCTGCGTTGAACCATTCCAACGTTTGCACCCTGCACGATGTCGGGCCGAACTACCTGGTGATGGAATACATCGAGGGCACGCCCCTTGCGGGGCCTTTGCCTTTGGCTCAGGCGCTGAAGTATGGAGCACAGATTTGCGATGCGCTCGACGCTGCGCATAAAAAGGGCATCACGCATCGCGACCTGAAGCCTGGGAATATTCTGGTCACCAAGACGGGGGTTAAGCTGCTTGACTTCGGCTTGGCAAAGATGGGCCTGGGGAAGATTGGGCAGGGGGGCGATCCGCCCAGCGACGCCACTCTCACCATGGCGCTGACGGGCAAGAATGAAATCGTGGGCACGCTTTACTACATGTCGCCGGAGCAGTTGCAGGCGCAGGGTACGGGGCAGGAGATTGATGCGCGGAGCGATATCTTCTCGTTTGGTTTGGTGCTTTATGAAATGCTCACCGGCAAGCGGGCGTTTGACGGTTCGTCCCCTGCCAGCGTGATTGCGGCCATCATGGAACGTCCGGCGCCGTCGATTAGTGGCGTCGCTCCTCCAGCTTTAGACCGGGCGCTGAAGCGGTGTCTGGAGAAGGATCCGGAAAACCGGTGGCAAAGCGCGCGGGATCTGAAGGCCGAGTTGGAATGGATTGCTGAAGGGCCCGCCGATGGGAGCCGAGCGGCTACCCCAATCAAACGGCACGGGCCGCTGCCTTGGGTTGTGGCGGGAGTGCTTGCACTGGTTGCGGTCGGGATGTCAATGATTGCTTATCGCGCGACGCGGCCGGCGGAACTGAAGCCGCAGGTGCGGCTGGATGTGGATTTGGGGCGCGACGTTTATTTAAGTGCGTTGGGCGGATCCGACATCATTGTGTCACCCGACGGCACCCGCATTGCGTACCTCTCGCAAAACCACCTTTTCACGCGCAAGCTGGACCAACCGGGCGCTCTCGAATTACCGATCACGGCGGGCGCGACCAGCCCCTTCTTTTCTCCCGATGGTCAGTGGATCGGCTTTGTTGCGGGTGGAAAGTTGCGAAAGGTTTCGGTGGAAGGTGGCGCTGAGATCCTGCTGTGCGATGCCGCATCCTCGTACACCGGCGCCGACTGGGGCGAGGACGGCAGTATTATCGCGAGTTTGCGCATCTCTGGCGGGTTGTCACGAGTTTCGTCCGCCGGCGGCGCTCCCACGCCGGTGACCGAGTTGGAAGGAGAGGAACGGACGCATCGCTGGCCGCAGATCCTGCCCGGCGGCAAAGCGGTCCTGTTCACCGCGGAAAATTCCACTGTCGGCTTTGATGACGCCAAAATTGAAGTGGTGACGCTGGCCGACCACGGCAGGAAAACCGTGCAGAGAGGAGGAACTTTCGGGCGATATCTGGCTGCACCGGGCGGCAAAGGCTATCTCACTTATGTGAACCGAGGTACGCTGTTCGCGGTTCCGTTCGACGCGGAGAAGCTCGAAACCTCCGGCTCTCCGGTACCCGTATTGCAGCAAGTCTCTTATTCCGCGATGTTTGGCTCCGCCAAGCTGAGCTTTTCGCGCGCCGGAACACTGGTGTACCGGAGCCGCGAAATCGATGCCTTGCGTCTGGCGATCCAATGGTTGGATGCGGAGGGCAAGTCGCAACCCCTGCTCGACAAGCCTGGCCTCTTCGTAAATCCGCACTTCTCTCCCGACGGCCAGCGCCTCGTGGTGGCGAACGAAGACACGAGGTCCGGCATTTGGATCTACGATATACGACGCGACACGTTGTCGCCCTTGACGGGTGAACGGAATGCAACCCACCCGGTTTGGACACCCGACGGCCGATACATTGTTTATCAGGCATCTGATGGGATCTCCTTCGCGCGGTCGGATGGCGGCAGCCGGCCTGAGTACCTGATCGAAAATAAGGACTTTCAATACCCTTCTGCCTTCTCGCCCGATGGCAAAACCCTGGCCTTTTATCAATCCGGTCCACAAGGGTTCGAACTCTGGACCATGCCGGTAGAGCGCGAAGGAGAAAAATTGAAGGCGGGTAAACCGGAGTTGTTCCAGCGGACGAACTTTGGGAACCGCGGTGCGAACTTTTCCCCCGACGGACGCTGGCTGGCATACAGCTCCAACGAGTCGGGAAGTTCTCAAATTTACGTGCGCGCGTTTCCGGATAAAGGCGGTCATTGGCAAATCTCAAACGACGGCGGCACTTCACCCATCTTTTCCCGAAACGGCAAGGATCTATTTTTCTTTAATCTCGCGGACGATCGGATTATGGTGGCCAGCTACTCGGCGAAAGGCGACTCGTTCGTGGGAGAAAAGCCGAGAGCATGGTCAAAGCAGAGTGTAGGTTTGACCTTGGGCGGCGCGGTTGGAGCGCAGTTCGACGTTGCCCCCGATGGAAAGCGCATCGCTGTGGCCACTTACGCGGCGAACTCGACGCAACAAGACTCCGGCCACGTCATCTTCCTGGAAAACTTTGTCGACGAGCTGCAGCGCAAGGTGCCGCTGAGCGGGAAGTAATGATCTTGCAGGCGGTCAAAAGCCGCGGGCGAGAGTGCCCGCGCCACACGTTGTTCAAATGCCGCGGGCGAGGGCGCCCGCGCCACATGGGCGCAACTTTCTGGTCCTGCTAGAATCAAAGATGCATGCTTCTTCCCTTCGTCCGTGAATTGTTTGCGGACGTGGAAAAACTTCCCGCCTTTGCGCGTGCAGCCTCCCACCTGAAAGAGGGCACGGGGCGTATTCGTGTTTCTGGACTGGCGCCCCCGGCAAAAGCCTTGCTGCTCGCGCTGTTGCAGCGCAGGGCGGAGCGGCCGTTCATCTTTGTAGTCAATGACAACCGCGCGCTGGAGGAGTTTGTCCCGGTGCTGCAGGGATTCTGCGAGCTTACTGGGGCTTGCGATCCGGAGTCGGTGGTCGCTTTGCCGGCGCGGGATGTGTTGCCGTTTCAGAATCTGTCGCCGCATCCTGAACTGCAGGAGGAACGCGCTACAGCGCTCTGGAAGATCGCGACGGGCGCGGCTTCCATTGTGGTTTCGCCGGTGGCGGCGACGGCAATCCGGCTTCGAGCGGGCGAGTACTATTCCGATCTTGCGCGCACGGTACGCCGCGGCGAGTCGTTCGATACCGACGCTCTGCTCGCCCACTTGAATACTGTCGGTTACAGCGCGGCGGACGTGGTGGAGATGCCGGGGCAGTATGCGTTGCGCGGCGGCATTCTGGACGTGTATTCGCCGGAGGCGGAACGGCCGGTACGGATCGAATTCTTTGGGGATGAAGTGGAATCGATACGGCGGTTCGATCCGACCTCGCAGCGGTCATCGAATCCTATCGATGAGGCGCTGTTGCTGCCGCTCACCGAGACTCCAGTCAGCGATCAACTTTTGGGAGCTATTCACACGCGATTGTCGGGGAAGCGCATTAGTGGTTCGGAGGAAGTGGTGGAGGCGGCGGTGCGGTCGGGGGGAGTGACGGTGTTTCCCGGCTGGGAGTTTTACGCGCCGGTTGCGGGGGCGGATCGCAGCGTGTTCGATCTGCTCCCGAATGCCGCGGTGATTCTTGATGAGCCAGAGCAGCTCACGCGGGAGTTCGATCGCTTCTGGACGCGGCTCACGGAAGTGCACGAAGGAAGCGGTGTGGGGAATCTGGTTCGTCCTGAAGATTTGTATCTGCAGCCGGAGGATTGGTGGCCGAAAGTCGCGGTGCTTCCCGGGGCCGAGGTGGAGCACCTGGGCATCACGCGCGGGGAAGACTCAGAAAACGCAATCGCTTTTGTGGCGCAGCCGACTCCGCGCTTCCACGGCGCAGTTCCGGCGATGCTCGAAGAAGTGCAGAAGCTTAACCGGGAAGGCAAGCAGGTGTTGTTTGCGGCTCCGAACACTGGGGAGGTCGAGCGGTTGGCCGATGTCTTCACTGAGTACAACGTTGCTTTCCGCTTGGGAAGCCGCACCCGCGGCGGCGAGAGCTATGCCGACGAAACCAGCTACTTTGCCGGAGAGGTGCTGGCGACAACCTTGGCCAAGGCTTACATCCCGGACGGGGTGATGCTGCCGGATGCGAATCTGGTCATCTTTGGGGCGCGCGATCTGTATGACGAATCGGAGGCTGTGGCGTCGCGTCCGCAGCGGCAGAAGTCGAAGGTCTCGGCGTTTCTGTCTGATTTCCGCGATTTGCAGGCGGGCGATTACGTGGTGCATGTCGAGCATGGAATTGGGCAGTACCAGGGGTTGAAGGAAATCAATCAGGGCGATGGCAACGCGGAGTTCATGTTGCTTGAGTACGCGGAAGGAGCGCGGCTTTACGTTCCGCTGACGCGGCTGGATTTGATTCAGAAGTACCGGTCGTCGGAAGGAGCCAAGCCCGCCTTGAGCCATCTAGGCACGGCGGCGTGGGCGAAGACGAAGGCGCGCGTGCGCAAGGCCATGAAAGACATGGCCGACGAGCTGCTGAAACTTTATGCGGAGCGTAAGACGGCGGAGGGTCACGCGTTTCCGGCGGGTAACGAGTGGGTGCGTGAATTTGAAGATGCATTTGAGTTCAGCGAAACCGAAGATCAGGCGCAGGCGATCGTCGACGTGGCGCGCGACATGGAATCACCGCTGCCCATGGACCGGCTGCTGTGCGGCGACGTGGGTTACGGCAAGACGGAAGTCGCCATGCGCGCGGCTTTCAAGGCGGTGAGCGACAACAAGCAGGTCGCGGTGCTGGCGCCGACTACGGTGCTGGCGTTTCAGCACTACGAGACTTTCAAGCAGCGCTTTGCGGCGTTTCCGGTGACGATTGAAATGATCAGCAGGTTCCGCAATCCGAAGCAGCAGAAAGAAATTCTGCAGAAGACGGAGGCCGGGAAGATCGACATTCTGATCGGCACGCACCGGCTGCTGTCGAAGGACCTGAAGTTTTCAGACCTTGGATTGCTCATTGTGGACGAGGAGCAGCGCTTTGGAGTGCGGCACAAAGAACGTATCAAGCAGATGCGCAAGCAGGTGGACGTGCTGACCATGTCGGCCACGCCGATTCCGCGCACGCTGCACATGTCGCTGGTCGGACTGCGCGACATGAGCGTGATCGAAACGCCGCCCAAAGATCGCATGGCGATTCAGACCGTGGTCGCGAGCTGGGATGAAAAACTGATTCAATCGGCGCTGGAGCAGGAACTGGAGCGTGGCGGGCAGGTTTATTTCGTCCACAATCGCGTGGAGAGCATCTGGGAGATCGCGGCGAAGTTGCAGACGCTTGCTCCGAAGGCGCGGATTATCGTGGGGCACGGGCAGATGGGGGAAAGTGAACTTGAAAAAGTCATGCTGAAGTTCATGCACCACGAAGCGGACATTCTGGTGGCGACGACGATTATTGAAAATGGGCTGGACATTCCGCTGTGTAACACGATTCTGATCAACCGCGCGGACCGCCTGGGATTGTCTGAGCTTTATCAACTGCGCGGGCGGGTGGGGCGTTCGAACCGGCGGGCTTACGCTTATTTGCTGATCCCGCAGGAGGCTGAGTTGACGCCGATTGCGCGGCGGCGGCTGGCGGCGTTGAAAGAATTCTCTGACCTGGGTGCGGGATTCAAGATTGCTGCTCTGGATTTGGAGTTGCGCGGAGCGGGAAATCTTCTGGGGGGTGAGCAGAGCGGACACATCGAAGCGATTGGCTTCGAGCTTTACACGCAGATGCTGGAGCGGGCTGTCCGCGAGATCAAGGGCGAAGCGGCGCCGGATGAGGCGGAGACGCAGCTCAACCTGGGTCTGAACATTCGCATTCCTGCCGATTATATTCCCGAAGAGAATCAGCGGCTGCAGATGTACAAGCGCGTGGCGCGGGTGGAAACGGAGTCGCAACTTAGCGATGTGGGCGGGGAGCTGGAGGATCGCTACGGGCCGCCTCCGCCGGCGGTGCGCAATCTGCTCGATTATGCGTCATTGAAATTGCTGTGCATGCGGGTGGGCGTGAATGCGATCGAGCGCAAGCGCGAATCGGTGACGTTCAAGTTTCGGCAGAATGCGGCGGTCGATCCTGAACAGTTGGCGCGATTTGTTTCCGGACAGCGCGGGGCGCAGTTTACGCCAGATGGGATGCTGAAGTTTGTGCTGAAGGCTTCGGCGGCGGAGGAAGTACTGCGGAGTCTGCGCGGGGTGTTGGAACAGCTGGCTGGCGTAGAAGCGGCGCCGGGGTCGGTTGCGACTTGAAAAGAAAGCTAATCGCAGAGTGCGCTGAGAACTGCCGCAGAGGGCGCGGGGTGAGCATCGGCGCGGGTAAATTCAGTTTGGCCGCAAGTTTCGGATAGTCCGTTCGAGGCATCAACGCTATGCTGTGCTTGCTATGACAACCAATGACATACTCACAGTCGACGCAGTAAGGGACATGCCGGTTTCGCAGGCCAACGCGTTACGTTCGGCCGACGACCCGCGTTGGGACGCGGTCGTGGCGCGGGACCGCACGCACGATGGAAAGTTCGTCTTTGCGGTTTCGTCTACGGGAGTTTATTGCCGGCCATCGTGTCCGGCGCGGCGGCCGCGGCGGGAGAATGTGCAGTTCTATTCGCGGCCGGAGAGCGCGGAGCAAGCGGGATACCGCGCCTGCCTTCGCTGCCGTCCGAAATCGCTCAGCGGCAATGCGCAGTCCGATGGAGTGAAGGAAATCTGCCGCTACATCGAACAGCACCTCGACGAACCCGTGACTCTTGAACGCCTGGGCAAGGCATTCCGGCAAAGCCCGTTCCATCTGCAGCGGCGATTCAAGGCAGCTCTAGGGATCACTCCGCGGGAGTATGCCGACACCTGCCGGTTGAAATTGCTGAAGCGAAACTTGCAGGCGGGAGATAACGTCACGCGTGCGATGTATGACGCGGGATACGGATCGAGCAGCCGGTTGTATGAGCGGACGGCTTCGCAATTGGGGATGACTCCGGACAAATACCGGCGAGGCGCGATTGCAGCGGCGATTCGATATACGTGCGCGGATTCGCCGCTGGGGCGGATGCTGATTGCGGCGACCGAACGCGGCGTCTGTGCGATTCAGTTTGCGGCATCAGATGGCGAGTTGCTGGAAGGGCTGAAGCACGAGTTTCCGTTTGCCGTGCGACGGGCGGATGAGGGCGGATTGAAAGCCTGGGTGAGGGCGCTGCTCGATCAGATGCGCGGAAAGAAGCTGGACGAGGCGTTGCCGCTGGACATCCGGGCGACGGCGTTCCAGCGGCGGGTGTGGAGATATCTGCAGTCGATTCCGTTTGGGTCGACGCGTTCGTATAGCCAGGTCGCGAAGGCGATCGGCGAGCCCCGGGCATGCCGCGCGGTGGCTCGAGCCTGCGCTACGAATCCGGTGGCGGTGGCGATTCCGTGCCATCGCGTGGTGCGTGAGGATGGCGGGATGGGAGGCTATCGTTGGGGCATGGAGCGGAAGAAGGCGCTGCTGAAGTTGGAGGGGAAGCGGATGGAAGCGTGATACAGGCAAGCGAACACCTTTGGTTTTGACCGCGGCGAAGGACAATGCATTCCCTTGGCGCTAGCAAAGTGCATAGGTCCTCCGCTTCGCTCAGGATGACAAGTTGTTCGCCGATTTTCTGACTAACATCCAGTTGAGCAGGGCGATCGCGATGGTAGCGAGCAGGATCAGCGACTGACCGAAGTCGACGCGGGTAATCAGGACGAGGCAGATCGCGATGCCGAGCAGGGCGAAGAAATTTCCGCCGGGAAGGCGGAACAGAGCGCCGGCCGGCTGCTTGCGGCGCAGTACGGGCAGAGCGGCACAGCCTACGGCGTAATAAAAGAGGCGGGCGATGGCGGAGAGCGTTACGTTCCACTTGAATTCGCCCATCAAAGCGAAACTCCAGATCAGGACGGCAAACACGAGAAGGGAAACGTAAGGCGTCTTGAAGCGGGGATGCACGGCGGCGAAGGCGCGCGGGAAATCTCCCTGCTCAGCCAGTGCGAAGGTGACTCGCGGCATGCCGAGGATTTTCGCGCTGAGGTATCCATAGAAAGAAATGAGAGCGCCGGCGGTGACCAGGCCCGCGCCCAGGTGGCCAAGCGCGAGACGGGCGACGTCGGCGATCGGCCGTTCGCTGTGCGCCGGGTCTGGCAGAGTTGCCACGACGACCCATTGAATGAGCGCATAGATCAACGTGCAGGCTAGCAATGCGCCAAAGAGGGCGAAGGGCGCGTCGCGTCGCGGATCTCTGGCCTCGCTCATGGGCGCGAGCGCGGTTTCGAATCCTCCATAGGCGAATACGAGGAGCAGCATGGCTTTCAGCCACGTCCCGAGGGTTGCGGGAGCGGAAGATGCAGCGCTCAACGGGTGAGCGTGCAGCAGAGTTGCTCCCATAATAATGACCGCGAATAAAGGTAGCAGCTTGGCGGCGGTAAAGATGTTGCTCACACGCGCTCCGGCTTGAACGCCGCGATAGTTGATGAATGCGAGAATGCCGACGAGCAGCGTCAGAATCGCGAAGCGCGGCAGTGGATTTTTCGCGTGGGGCCAGAATTCGCCGAGATAAATCACGAACAGATTGGCGTTGGCGGCGGGTGCAGCGGCCTGGCCTAGACACAGCATCCAGGCGGTTTGAATGCCCATGAAGCGTCCGAACGCGGCCCGCGCGTAGAGATAAGGGCCGCCCGCCTCCTGAAAGTGCGAGGCTACTTCCGCGTAACAGCCCATGATGACGGCCATGGCGGCGCCGGCGAGCAGGACAGCCCAGGGACTCAATCTTCCAATCAGAGCAGCGATTACAGCGGGAAGCCCGAAGATGCCGCTTCCGATGACGGAGTTGATGGCGAGCGCCAGCAGGCTCCAGCGGCCGATAGCGCGCAGGAGTTGGTGCCCAGGCGGTGGCGTTTGCGTCACTGCGGGTTTGTATCACAAAAGGCCGGTGTTCTGGCAATGCGGCGGAAATCAAGAATTCCGCGCGCGGAATCACCATCGTGGAAGCGCTGGAAATCCGCGGAGCTGGGACGTGAAAAGCCTTGTCCATCGGGGGTTTTGGAGTGACACCGAACGTCATGCGCGTCGTTCATACCAAAGTAATGACAGGAATTACCAAAGCCTATGCCCGTGGGACATCTACTCGCCCGGTTCTTCCGATGAGATGTTCAGAGAGCGCAGAAAGCTCATGGCGAGAGAAGAATATATGGACGACCTTCATCTTCGGATCGAGCGTGTTACTGAAGATCTGCGCACCATTCAGCGCGAATTGAATTATGCGGCCATGCAGGCACCCAGCGATCCAGAATTGATGGAGACGCTGAATTCGCTTTCGGAAACAGAGCCTATCGACACACTGCGCTGCGCCCTGGACCAGATGCGGCACTTCCTGTGGTTCTATTCTCAGGTGACGAATAACGAACCGGAGTTGGGGGACAAGCTACGGCAGTCGGCCTCGGCAAAGACTTCGAGCGATGACAGTGTCAAGGCCGATTTTCTCGATAAGCTGTCGCGCAGCGACGAACTCATGTTGCTGCAGCACCTGGCTGAGGCCAAGCAACGCAAGCCGAACTGATCACTCTTGTTTTCGACCTTCCCACATTTATTTCTATTGACGGCCGCGGATGAAGGTTTGTTGCACCTCGCCATTCGGACCGAGAACTACGAAATTGGCTTCGGCGCCGGGAGCGAGAACTCCGTGATGCTGAGACAGGCCGACGGCACGCGCGGGATTGAGCGTGGCGGCACGGACGGCGTCCTTCAGGCTCCACTGCGCGAATTGCATCACGTTACGTACCGCGCGGTCCATCGTAAGCACGCTTCCTGCGAGTTTCCCATCCATGGTGCACTTGCCGTCTTTGACGTCGACCTGCAGCGGGCCAAGCTGGTAGCGGCCGTCGGGCATGCCGGTGGCAGAGATGGCGTCGGTGATGAGGACGGCGCGTTCGACTCCCTTGGCCTGCAGGAAAAGCTGCACGACGGCGGGTGCGACATGAATTCCGTCGACGATGATATCGGCCGTCATGGCGCTGTCGGTGAGCACTTCGGCGATGATGCCAGGGTCGCGATGGTCGAGTGGACGCATGGCGTTGAAAGTGTGGGTGGCATGATGTGCTCCTGCCTGGACAGCGGCTTGAGCGACCGGAAATTCAGCGTCGGAGTGTCCGATACTGACGCAGATGTTGCGTCGCGCAGCTTCGGCGATGACCTCCATGGCGCCGGAAATTTCTGGAGCGATGGTGAGCATGCGAACATGGCCTCGAGAGGCCTGCCAGAGGCGGTCAAAGGTTCCAATCGTTGGCGGGAGCAGGCACTTGGACGGATGCACTCCGCGGCGTTTGTGGCTGAGGAAAGGGCCTTCAAGGTGAATGCCGAGGGGACGAGCCTGGACCGTGTCGTCATTTAGAGCGGACGATTCTGCCGCCTCGATGGCATCTGCCAAACGATCGAGAGCGCTGCAGGTTTGATCGAGAGCAGCGGCAACCGTCGTGGGGAAATATCCGGTGACCCCATGAGTCGCGAGGAATTTGTTCAACCGTGGCAGATCCGCCTGCGATGCGCGCATGACGTTCGAGACCGGCCCCGCCATGGATGTGAATGTCGACGAAGCCAGGCGCCAAGGTGGCTCCGTCAAACTCGACGACCGATATGTTCGCCGGAACTTCTTGCGCAGAACGGGAGGAGAGTCGAGTGATGCGTCCATCTTCGACGAAAAGCAGCGGCTCCTGAATCTCTTCCCGCGGCGTAAAGAGACGTTTTGCTGTGATGACGAATTTCATTCGCAGTGGGACGCGAGACTCATGGTATTCGCAGACGGCATTTCAGACAACGTCCCGCCCAGGCTTGAGACAGCTTCTGGTCCCTGCGAGTGGTGCTTTCGTTGGACAAAAGCGCCACTGCCACGTGGGTCGCAACAAGGGCGATAAATGGGCGAATGTTATAATTACCTGGTGGACGGCTAAGGGACGCGCTGCAATTCCTCCTGCGTCCCGCACAGAGTCGGGGAGTGGCTCAGCCTGGTAGAGCACCTGGTTCGGGACCAGGGGGTCGGAGGTTCAAATCCTCTCTCCCCGACCAAATTTGTTTTCGAATGACTCAGCAGTGGTGGAGCCTTCCAAGCTGTTGAAAAACAGTCGCCACGATTCCATCAAGGACGTATTTCCGCGTTCAAAGTAGCCTTTTTCTTTCGACACCATCAGTCCATCAGGAAATAGTGCCCGTTGCAGTTCCTGCTTCTGTGCTGTGTCTGAGGCAGTCCAGTGCTTCGGCAGGTCCAGCACTGATGTCTTAGCTTCCACCATCATGGTTTCAAGAGTGGATGTCTCAGAATCGAAGGCCTTTATCTGTTCTTGAATGTCAGTCGTCGTCTTTGTAATGTCGGCTTTGAGAGCTGCAAAATCTTCCGCTGAAATGTCGCCACGGACGCGGGCAGCCACGGCGCGGCTGTTCAAAGTGCTTTGGTCATTCAGCCTCTGAACTTGTGTCTTTCGCTCAAGGGCAATACGTTCCGTGCGTGCCTGCCACAGCCCAGCAGCGAGTTTGGGAAGATTCGCCACCAGTTCAACCGTAGGCTGCATGGTGTGAAGCAGGTTCACGAAGTCGCTCTCCAACTTTTCCCGTCGCGCGGTGACGCCACGGCATCCAGTTACCCAACACCACATCGTTGGGTACTTTCCCTTCGGGAAGCCAGCAGTCAGCGGTCGTCCACACTTAGAACAGAGCAGGAACCCACGCAGGGGAAACTCAGCATTGATTTTGTGGTGTCGCGTCGGTCGTGCTCCACGTCTCCCGTTCAGCGTGTCCTGAACCCGCTGAAATAGTTCTTCCGTTACCAGAGCGTCGAAAGTGCCGCGTGCTTCCACCTGCTTCGTGCGAATCAGGCCACAGTACGCAGGATTGCGAATCAACTGCGCGAATCCCTGCTGCGAAATGGTGCGCCCGGTGCGCGTGCGAAGACCCAACGCAGTCATTTGTTTCCGCACTGACTCAGCAGGCATGCCAGATGCCATCGACTCAAAGATTTTCTGTACCAGCGGTGCCCGTTCAGGATCAGGCGCAATGTTCTTGGTGCCATTCGTCGAACTGTTGAGATAACCGATGGGTGCTCGATGCAGGAACCTCCCCGATTGGGCTGCCTGCTTCATGCGTGCGCGGATTCGTTCCGACGCTGCGTCTGACTGGTACTGTGCGGCAGCACCCAGTACGTTGCCGCCGAACCTACCTGCCGCACTCACGTTTTCAATATGGGGTTCTGACGCAGACACCAGCACAATGTTCAGCTTGCCCAGCAAGGTGATGACTTCGTTTTGTGTTCCAAGATTCCTCGCCAGACGGCTGATGTCCTGAACCACGACGTGCGAGATGTTATCGCGGTTCTTCTTGCAGAACGCAAGCATGGCCTTGAACTGCGGTCGGTTAGCAGTGCGACCGCTGGCACCGTCGTCAATGAAGACTTGAAGCACGGGCAGCCCAGATTCCCTGCACCAATCTCGGCAGATGCGTTGCTGAGCGGGCAGATTGTCGGCGTTGCGTCCGCGTGCCTGCATGTCGGTTGAAACGCGAAGGTAAAGAACGGCTCCCATGCTTGCGAGTCTGCGCTCCGTTGCGCTGACGGTCAATGGCACGTCCGTACCGTGAAGCCGAGACCGGGCGTGAGCTTGTAACCCTGATTCATCAATGATGGTCGGCCAAACAGTACCAGTTTGAACCAAATCGTGCAGTTGCGCGGGGTCTTGATGCGGTTAGCATAAGAGATACCCGATGGGTGTCCGATGCACGGGCCTTCTACCGATTAAGAATATCCCTTTTAGAAATGATCCCTGATCCGTCGCCACAACGCTCTTAGGTCAACACTGATACCCCATATTCCCGGTTTGAGTCCGACAATATCTGTTTTTAAGTGGCTGGTCTCCACTTTTGTTAACAAAGAATAGAGAGGGCAATCCGAATAGTGCATCGGAGTCATTAGCGACCATGCCCAACGCCAATCTCCGGCGTCAGCATGTTCTCGACCAAGAACAGCATGGGCGAATCCTTGGTCAATTTCGTCCGGGTACGAAGCAATCGTGCGAGCAAACCAACCGAATCTATCGTAAGTAATCTCTGGGCAAAAGTTTGTGAACAGATGGGCTTCATCAGGAGGACCCCAAATAGCAGTCTCGTGCTCGGCAACTTGCGGCCAAAGGTCCGATTTGCGCCACTTCTTCAACAGCCTCTTGTCTTCCTTCGCATTGAGGCGTGTAGCACCAGCATCTCCCATCAAGGACAGGCTTTGGTAATAACGAGGACAGCGGTCCACGGTGGCAAACGGACATCGCGGTGTCAGTGCTCCGCGTTTCTCGCTTTCCGACGCATACCAGTCTAGGTCGCCGATCATCACTTAACCTCTCCGCTTTCTCGGTATAGGCCCTCTCCCTGATACTCTACAACACTGCGAGCCTGATGGAATCTTCTGTGAATGCGCCACTCCGCGATTGTGCTTCACCTGTGCCCAGCGTATTGTGAAGTGCTCAGACCAACGCGTGTGGAGGGACATCGACAATGCCAAACGTGCCGTTGCTTTACTGGCGGAAAAATAACAAGCAAACGGTCTCCCTAGTCGCTAGCCCGTTCAAATCTGAGCAAGAGTTCGAGCAGATCGTGTTCGAGACTCCCGCAGTACTCGGCGATGTTTATCGGCTCCGCAGGCAGGTACGGGGTGGTGCCAAACCCGGCATCCCTGACATTATCGGCATTGATTCCGAAGGGAAAGTTTGCGTCATTGAGATGAAGAATACCAACGTGGATGCAGCGGTCATCCCGCAGGTACTGGAATATGCAATCTGGGCGGAGTCGAATCCTGACTCAATAAAGACCCTCTGGCTTGAGGCAACTGACCGACCCGACGATTTGGCAGTGAATTGGGACGACTATGACGTGCGGGTGTTCGTGGTTGCACCTTCAATCGACCGTAGTACTTTGGAGCACGTCGGGAAAATAGCATATCCCGTGGACTTGGTTGAGATAGCGCGATGGGCGGATGGGAAGAACTCTTGGCTACTGGTAAATAAGCTGGAAAGTATTACGACCAAACGGGTCAAACCAGTCTCTGGCCTGAAAACCTACGACCAAGCGACATACGAAGAACTCTACAATCCAAAAAGTGTCTCAGGGTTTCTGAAGACTTGTGAGGCGGTGCAGAAACTGGCAGCCAAGAGTGATTGGCCTGTGGAGGGAAAGTTCAATAAATATTATTGCGGCTTCAAGGTAGGCAATTACGTTGTATTTGGTGTGAAATGGCTTGGCAGCCGTTCCTATGCGCTCTTCTTTAAAGTGCCCGAACCATTTGCAAAAAAAACAAAGGTGCCCGGTTACGGTTATAAGATGTTGCGGTACGAGAAACTGTGGAAAAATGCGGTGTTCCCTGTCACCGGAGATGACTTGCAGGTAGGACGTTTCAAGCAATTCTTCCAGAAAGCACTGGAACAACGCATGGATTGAATCACACGAATCGGGAATGCAACCAACTAGCGTTTGGCGATAGGCTGATTAAGCCCTTTAGTGAAAAGCCATTCTTCAACCGCCCGACATGCTTGACCGATCTCCCGTTTCGCCTCCGCTCGAACGGATTCATAGTCGGCGGCGCGTTGTTCAAACGCGGCCAACCAAGACTGTTCGGGCTGTGGCACCCTAACATACTTCGATAGATCGTCCTTGTAGACATGTCCGCCCCTCAACCCCCTAATGCAACGCTGCACCTGATGCAAGCCTGCGGGAGAACGCAAGAACGCAGCGACAAATGAACCATAGAGGCCTTTGGGTTTCTCAGGGCGTGGGCGAATCACCATCAAGTCAGCGACCGCTGCGTTCGTTCTACGTATTTCTTCGGGAACATCCCTTACAAAATCCACCTTACGCCCAACGTAGTAGACCTCGTGCGCGGTGCAGGCCAAAAGAATGTCGCCTGCGCGGACATTTCCTGCCGATTTTGCAGCGCCTTGTTCGTAGGACACGGCCGACCAATTCACACCTGCATTGGTCAGCACGCCCTGTTTGATGAACGGAACCAGATCATACCCTTTGCCCAATCCGCGCCCTGACGACAGGTCGTAAAAATCGCCTAACAAGAAATTGGCGACTGAGGTTTGCAGTCGCTCGTCGAAGGTTCCATATTCGTGCCTAAAAAACTCAGCGTCGAATCTCTCAGCCGTATCCACGCTGCCTTTCTCGATTTCTGTCCAGTTTGCCTTCGTGAGATCGCCTTCCAACGGACTGGGGGGAGACCCGAACGGCTTCAGGAACTTCTCTAGCATCTGAGCCTGCTCTTCGATGAGTTGAAAGAATCGGACCTGTTGCCTCACGCCTCGCTCAACGGCCTTGGTGATGGCGTCAAGCATCTTCTCTGACGGCTTCGGGACCCAAACATCGAGGAGGTCATCTAGAACAATTGCCGGATACATCGAACCACGGCAGCGGCGCTTAAGCTGCAATCTTCCAAAGGTCGATTTCAAGAATGCAAAGAGGTAACCCTGTGGAGCTTCCCTCAGTTTTTTGTTCCGCAAAAGGCTGAAGCCAGAACTCGCTAGCGCGCCCGCCCGAAACCCGCTAACGAAGGTGATCGCTCCACGATTCGGACGGACGTTGGAGACGAGCAAATCACTTTCTCGGACCTGATACTTTGCGCGTGAAGGACGATCTTTGTAGAGAATTTCGTCAGCGTAGGCAAGGCCGTCTGATGTGTCAATCGAGTCAATGTCAATGTACCTGACTACTGTATCTTCACCACAAAAGCTGTCGCTAATCGTTGGCCCTTTGTACTCCGACACAAGGTCAGAGAGAACCCAGCCGTCGAGACGCCGCAACTCCTTCTCCACGTCCCAAACCGATTTCCAAACATACTCAGCATCGAGGCGAGAGAAGGCAGTCCCAGAGCCGAACTCAGCTTTCTGAACAACGTTGACTTCCATAATTTTCTATTTGGCAAAAGAGAGCCGTTGCTTCTTTACCCACGTCGAAAACGCATCTGCGATTTGATCCATGTCGCAGTCAAGCGTCAAACCATCCTTCTGATACTGTGGTTTGCCGAGTTTTGTCTTACCCGGACGAACCGAGACCGCCGTGAAGATGGGATAGTTTGCAAGGTATTCCCCTTCACGCCACTTCTGCAAGAAGAGAAGGGAGGTCTTCGCCAACGTGAACGGCTTGAAGGTGTATGGATGCAATCCGATCACGGCAAGCACTCTGGCCTGTTTATCCACGAAGGATCGAACGTACTGGTCGTTGATGTTGTTAAAGAGTCCCTGCGGAAGGACAATTCCCATGCGCCCACCGGGTCTGAGAGCATCAAGGCATCGCTCCAAGAATAGAATTGCCCGGACAACGCTCTTTTCAAAGTCCGTCCCTCCACCCGTCGCCAATTCATATTGGCTCAATGTGGAGGGCGTCTTTATAGCGCCCGCGAATGGCGGATTCGTAAGGATTACGCTCTACGCCTGTCGCTCGCAACGCGAGGATTCACCAATCTAGTGCCGCTGGCTTCAGGTCCCTTCAAAGGACGCCCGACAATTGCGGACTTGAGTGACTTGTCCCACGCCGCATAATCAAGAGAATCCATGTAATGAATCCCTGATCGCCCGTCATTTTCCATGATCATGTAGGCCTTGGCGACTCTCACCAATCGAGTGTCGTTGTCCATCCCGATTAGCTTCTCTTGGGTGTAATCTTTGCGTTGTTCGGCTCTATCGTCCGCATCGTCCCACCGAGCATCAATGAAACGGAAGACTTCTCGCATGGCGTAGATGAGGAAACCGCCCGAACCGCAGGCGGGGTCACACACTGTTTCTTCTAGCTTCGGGGCCATCATCTTCACCATCATGTCCACGACTTGACGTGGAGTGAAGTATTGCCCCATATCACCTTTCATCTCTTGGTTCACCAGAAGCTCGAAGGCAACTCCTAACACGTCCCCGGATCGAATCAAGTGAAAGGGTTGAAGTGCCTTGACACAGTATGAAATGTTGTCATCACTCAGCGTGATAAGATCGTTTTCGCTGTAAACATCCTTCCATTTACGCATAGCGTCGCTGAACAGCTTGCGGACTCTTGCAGCGACGGACGGGCTGTTTTCAGTAAGGCCAATTCGGAACTTTGCTTCCGCCGTGGCACTGTACAGATTCACACGCTCATCGTAGAGCTTTGCGAAGACGACCTTGAAAATCTCATTGAAGGTGTCAACCGTTTGATGGGCCAGAATCTCCTGCTCAAGGTCCTTGAAAACCGAGTACAGGTCTCGCACTGGTGTCAGCTTGTCTCGGGTCAACGGTTCGTCAAGATCATCTTGAACTTCGCCGTAGCGGGGTAGCCGCCAGATAGGCCTACTGAAGTCGTTCGTCCCGGTACGGAGCAAGAATTTCTCATCTAATCCATTTGTCCAGTATCCGAACGGCGATCCCGTAGGGTTCATGTACGACTTCAGTTGCTCGACGCCGTCTTTGCGGTTCGGTTTCTTCGTTTCGACAACCAACCACACTTGCGTTTTGGAAGAATCGGTGCTGACAACAATGTCAGCGGGCTTCTCATGGATGGAGCTTCCCATCTGAACGCCCACTTCCAGCTCGATGTGATCCTCTGGATACCCCAGATCGTCAATCAACATTCCCAAGACCTTCTGACGGACGATCTCTTCCGGCTTGAACAAAACCCGTTTCTTCCGTATTCGGCAATTGATGTAGTACTTGCCTTTGTCTTCGGTCAGAGAAACTCCGGTGGGAATCGGAGTAGCCCCAGAGGACACTAAGTACGCCTCGTTCGATCCGTCTGGCAAAATCCGCAACTCAATACTCGCCCTGCCTATGGCACCTGCATAAATGATTGTGGCGGCGGTTGGGTCACTAGCGTTCGCAATTGGAGCTTGAGGTACTGACATGTGAGTTTTCGTGCGGTCCCTGCGAGTATGTGGTAAGCGGATAGGCGCTGGCAACTGCTCTCTGCTTTCTCAGGTTCCTCTTATGTCACCTCAGAAGCCTGTCCGTACCATTCGTTTTTGATGCCTCTGCGGGGCGACAGGAACGAGCAACTCAAGGACGGCTGCTTCTTTCAGCCAAGAACGCGAGTGGCGGCGACTGGATCGCATCCACTCCGCTGGCCTTGTGACATCCGCGTATAGCGTGCGCCAGCTTTTCCGGCTCGTGATGTTCTAGACCCATTGCGCACACAGAGACAGACCCCACAGATGGGCAGGAACCCCTCTGGGAGGCCGCAGGACGCAAACGTAGACAGAAGGTGGCCCCTACCCCTCACTTTTGCCTTCGGATCGCTGTAAAGGCACGCCACTGATATTTATATAAAAGCACGTTATGTGTGACACAAAATGTCACTCTCGTTCCAATCAAGTTGTGCCCGTCATGTCTGCAATGTTCGCCCGCTGCTAGGTTGCAACTTGCACATAACAAGGTGGTTAGGGTATTTTGTGCGGTTGTAGCCGTGCGTTTTCCAACGGTCAGGTTCGGCGCGGTCTGCACGAATAGTGCGTGCCCGCGTGCGAAAAAGCTCCGCGCCTGTCCGTCTACAGGCAAAAACGCCCTATTTCCGCCTACTTTGCCGCTTATTTTGCGTGTAACCCCTCTTCGACCTTACCCGCGTCACAACGGACGCCCAACGATGTCCTTGCGCCAAGCCCGATCAAACGGAGCGGGAGGCTTCCACCAGCCCTTCGGCATTCGTTTTGCTCTGGGTCTAGGCTTTTCTGCCCGCTGCCATCCCCAGACTCTTCCCAGTCGTAACCAGAGTGCCCGGATCATTGGACATCCCTCAGCGTGTCGAGCCTTCGTCCGCCGACGTATTCGATGCTGTCATGTCAATCCGGCGTGTTCAAGAGCGATGGTAAGGCACTTGAGCACCGCATCTTCGATTTCCGCATACGTCGCGTTCTCTGGCAGCGTGCAGACTTGCGCCAGAGCAATCGCTTGGCGCTCGTTCTCGGTGTACGAGAAGAACTGCATCTCCGTGCGAGTGAGTATGCGAGAGGTTTGCCGATACACAAGGTCAGTCATCTGTTCCTCGTTTCGACGTGTGGGAGTCATTTGGCCTCCCGGTTCAGAATCTTGTTCACTGCCCATGCTGTCCATCGTGCGGCGCTCCGTGGATTGACTCCTTCAGCATTCAACGTCGCAGCAATGGCGTCATAGCTCCGCTGCTCTGCTTCGCGCATCTGTCGCATCCGGGCGAGAGTAGCCTTTTCGTCGGGCCTCTCGGGATGAACGCCATACGGATAGATTCCGTTGACGTGGCGTCCCTGTTTTGCGGCACGGAGCTTGCCGAGTTTCATTCGTGCCACGAGTTTTCGCTTTTCGTTGCGCACAATCTGCATCTTGATTCCCAAGATCATGTCCTTGTCCGCATTCTGGAACTCGTCTAGGGAGGTGTCAGACGTGAGCAGCCCATCCACGACCGACCAGACCGCCACAGCAGCGCCTGCGATGCTCAGGAAATCCTCGAAGATTGCCGACTTGCCGCGCCCGATGCGGTCCAGTTGGTGAACGATCACAGCGTCTAAGTCTTTGACACTGACGCGCTCCACAAGCGCCGCCATTCCGGGTCGCTCTTGCCACGGTAGCTCGCCAGTGACGCCATCCGTGAACCACTCGACCATTTCAAAACCACGAGCGGCTGCCCACGCGGTAATCTGCGCGCGCTGCTCGTCCAGACCCGTGCCGTCTGTGAATTGTGTCCTACCGCTCACGCGAAGATAGCCAATAGCGCGTTTCATCGCTCCTCCACTTCGGGTAGCAGTCCGCAGACATCCGCGTACGCGTACGCAGTCGAGTGGAACTGGCGCGGATCAAGCGATCCGTCCTCGATTGCCTGCAACACGTCACCATCCCACCACTCAATGATTGTCGAGTCGTCCAGCTTGTTGCGTAGCTCGACGTGCGCCCGGTCTCTCTCAAACCAAACCAGCAATTCGGTGTTCTCTATGCGTAGGTCTGGGTCATTTCGTGTCCGCCTTTCCGTTGCACGCGCTTCTCGAAACGTGCGCGGTTGAAACGTGGGTTAGTTGTAGCCAAGGCGTCGGTAAACCGCGCCACGAGAGCTGAGAACCGCACAACGTCGCTGTCGGCTGGTTGATCGAATGACGGTAGCTGCTTTATTGTTTCTGCGATGAGGACGAAATCCTTACGTGTCATAAAACCTCCTTTTGCTGCTCGTAATAACTGCTCTAGTGCATTTCACACATGTATGACTTGTGTAGCAATCAGACAACCAACCTACAGGTTCGTTGCTGCACTGGAAGCCGCGTAAGGGAGTCAGCGAGTTAGAGAATCGCACGAGAGGTTTGTTCCACTTTCTGCAGTGCCGTGAACTGTCACGAGTGACACGAATATGTATGGAAAGTGCCAACCAATGTCACTCGTGTGTGAACACACATATTGTAAGTGTTGCTAACACTCATTGGCCTAAGTCCTTTAGAAAATCAAACACGCGGATTTGCGGTGCAAGGAAAGGGAGTTGCGAGGCGGGATTGGTACAGCGGTTGCATGAGATTGTCTGGTAAGGATTTAATTCTGCAGAGGCATGGTAGGGCACACATGGAAGGTAAGACACGGTGTCGTGTTCGAGCCAGTTGGGACCGCTTGCACCGTGTCTACAGTCTGCGCACGTGGAACCGCAAACAGAAGTAACACATAGGTTAGTTGACTTCTGAACCGCCACATGGCTATTGTTGCCTTATGCCGATCAAGATGGATGTACAGGGGAACTTCGGGAATGCGCTCGCTGCCGCCGTTAACAAGAAGGGCGTATCGCTGCGTGAACTGGCACAGCCGTTGGACGTGACGTATGAACACTTGAGGAAGCTCATTCGCAGCGAAGCCCTGCCGTCTGACTACCTGCTCAAAGACCTGTGCAAGCATCTCGGCCTGAACCTCGCAGACATGGAAGAGGCGGTCACCCGTGACAAGATGGCAAAGCAGTACAGCGCCGGGGCGCTGTCCAAGGTGATGAAGCGCAATCCGCGTATGGCGCGGTTGGAGCCGCTGGTTTCGCTGCTGTCGGATGCGGAGTACGAAACAGTGCTGGCGATGATTCGGGGCCTCGTGCGACCAAGACAGAAGTGAACTGATTGATGTGCAGTACCGACGTTACCTAGGCAGGATTAGGTCTCACCTGTAGGGTTGTTCCCAATAGTTGATTCAAAAAGCCAAGTGCGTGGGGGAGAACATCCCTTTCTCGCACGATGTGGGGGGCTTTCGATCTTGGGTACATGGGAATCCATGTGCCCCAATGATGGGAGACTCGCACAATTTTAGCCAGACCACTCGAATAGGACTTTAGAGCCGTGAGAATCGGCACCAAACTCCGTCTCAACGGAACCCCGCAGTCCGTACGAATCGGGAATACAGAGAGAGGCGGTCGGTCTAACAAGGTAGACCGGGAGTCCCGCAAACTTGGCCGTAGGCATCCGGGCAAGGGGCGCTGAGAGCCAACAGCGTTTCCCGCAAAGTCTAATGACACCCTATGCGAAGGGCAACAGTGGGCGCTGCGAGGCGCAAGTGGGCAATCAACCTAATACTGCAAGGAAAGTGTTTCTATCACGAAATCCTAATTCCCGGAGGAACAAAAGCGTGTCTGAAGAAACGACAACACCCGATCAAATCGCGGCGCAAGCGGCCATCGACGAACAGAACAAGCGGGCCATCTTGCGCGGAAATATCATGCGACTGTTGCCCACGTCAGAAGTGAAGGCGAAGCAGGACGCCACTCCCGAAGAAATCTTGCGGGCAATCGAGGCATTACCCCAGATAAAACTGCATCACAGTGGCGGCACACTTGCAGGAGAAACTGCCGACGGCAAGAAACTGAGCTTCATCCAACTCATCGAACGTGCGCTGCTTGCAACCCCGGCGCTTGCCGACGGCAGGTCAATCCGGCACGTTGAGCTATCAGCGGAGCAGTTCAAGTCGGAGATGACTCCCACCCAAAAGTCGGCGTTCATATCAGCTCACGGATACGACGCGTGGGTGAAGCTACCGGGAAGTCGGAGTGCGGCATTTAGTAGGGACGCGCGTGTCATCACGAAGTCGCAGTATCTGTCTCTGCCTGTGAGCGAGCGGGTGAAGTACACGGAGGAAGAGATCGCGCAAATCTTGCGCAGAACCGGATAGGGAAGTACCGCAAATCCTTACCACAACAAGTTTCCGCTGGTACATGGACATGGATTCCATGGAAAGCGGAGCGGGCGTCGGAGGCTTCCTTCTGTGTACCGATGCCGACGCCCGCGTTGTTTTTCCGATTCTCTTGACGTATTGAAGTTTGGCAAAGAACGGCACTCAGGCCAACGCAACCGTCGCGTATATCGTACATCCTGACGTGCCGCGAGTAGCACGGTACGTGAGCGGAACATATATGCACGCTCACGCGTTCACTCTCTGCTGTCAGTCTTACAGATAAGGCTTGCGACTGGCGTGATGTTGCGTCGCGCAGCGAGTGCGACCCGTCAGGCGAGCACTGAGCGCAGCAGCAACGGCGTGCTAGGAGCAGAAGCCGCTCCCAACGGTTCCCAATCCTTCTGTCGCTCGTAGAGCTTTAGTCGGTGCTTGGCAAGGCACGTAATTCACGGCACGCGACTTTGTTTAGATGCCACTCGCGCACGCATAAACACTGGCGATTGTGAACACAAATCGCTGCGAACCTATTGAACGCTAAGCGAAACAGTGTAGACAACGAATCGTGCCTCCAAAACTAGCCACAGACCGAGGAAAACGCAATGAAGAATGACCAACTGGTGCAGACGATCCAGCGGCTGTTTGCGGCAGAGGACAAACCGCGAGATATAACTCCGGCTGCCCTTCTGCTCACAATCCGGCTCTTGGTACAGGGCGCAGACGAGCGAGCCACAAATCTCTCCCAAGGGACGCTGGCCGAGCAGTTCCGTTGCTCCGAATCTCTCATCTACGCGACCACCAAGATTCTGAAGAGGCACGAGTGGGTCGCCGTGCGGTCGGGAAAGAACAAGGCGCTGCCCAACCGGATGCAGGTGCAACTCGACAAGCTGCCGCTGAGTGGTGAACTGCGGCGCACCATCGTGAGCGACGAGATGAGGCAGATGGCTCTCAACTACAAATTGGCCCTCGTGAAGATCAAGCCAAACCGCCGCTTCGCAAGGGGAGCGCTTCAAAACTTCGCATTCCGGCTGCAATGGATGCTGGAAAACAAGTGTGCGGGAGACGCGAATCTGCTGACGAACGTGATTAACTTTGCATTCTCCTCACCGACGTACCACGCAAAAGCCCTGCGTGGCCCGCATGAGCTTCGCAGGAATTGGAAGGCTCTGTTCGCCGACTACACGAAGTCGAATGGAACCAAAACATCATGACCGACACTTGGGAGAACGTCCGTGAGCAGGAAAAACAGTTGGAGGCTGAGGTGTCGGCTCTCATGCTGCTCTGGAAGGGACTACTCCCAGCGGAATCGTGCCCTAGTTCGAGCGAACTGCTCGAATGGCGTCGCAAGTTTGCTTACAGGGTCATGACGAAGGCCATAAACTCGGCCCACGAATGGTGCCGTGAGCATCGAGACCTGACGCACCAGCAGATCGCTCGCACCGCGTATGTGTACATGGTGAACCGCACCAACAAGGAGACACAATGCCAGAGGACAACGACGACCTAGACATTCCTGAAGCGAAGCGCGATCACCGCACCAAGACGAAGAAGGCGGTCGATGAAGTCAGTGCCAACTACAAGCTGGCGCGGCGCACATTGATGAAGTCGCTCAAAGCCTGCACCATAGGCACTGCTTCGTTCATGGATCATGCGAAGGCCATCTACGAGAACGAGTGGGCTTTCATTGAGACGCGCATCGCTCTTGGGATGCTGCCGGAGCAATTCACCATCGGCTCGGCAAGGATCATTTACGTTTACAAAGCGCACGTCGTTCGGTTTGCGGATGGCAGTGAAGCCAGAGATGCCGAACCCAGATTTGATGTGGCGTCTAAACCCACAGCGTTGAGGAAAACGTGGACGCCGACGCAGTTGGAGCTAGACCAACAGGCGGCACTGACTAAGCTCAATAGCGCGTACAAGTTTGTCAACAAACAACTCCTGAAGTCTGCCAAGGAGTGCAGCGACGGCACGAACGTGGGATTGCGTCATACGAAGCTCATCCGAGATTTGGCGACGAAGCATTTGGAGAACAGGCAGTCGGTCGGGGCTATCCCGCAGGACATCGCAGCCGCTACCGCGACGGAAGGCATCCGCTACGTAACCTATCGCGGGGCCGACGGCATTTTGAAGAGTGTGAAGGTTCAGTCCGACGAAGAGCTACGTAACGCTCTGGCTGAGCAGGAAGCAGCGCAGCGCGAGGGTCAGTACGTGTCCGACGAAGACAATGCCATTCGCAAAGAGTTGGACGAAAAATTCGGAACAACCTAGTCCTGTGGGATCAGGCCGCATTCAGAACGGCTGGTGGGTCAGTGTGATTTCCAGAGCTTACGATAAAGAAAGAACCCGCCGATATTCTGACGGGTTCCGTGGTAGCAATTCAAATTGAGGTTGTTGGTTGGTTAACGGCCAGCGCGGTCAAGGCGAGCGCAGTGGTCGCAGAGGCGACGGTTTCCCGTTCCCCATGCAAAATAGTACCGTTCGATGTTATTTCCTTCCGTACAGGCGAGGTTGTCGTGATAGACATACTCACCGAGACGGGTCGAGTGCCACGGAGTTGCTGCTTTCATAGAGTGATAGTGGTTCTCCTTGGCTTGCGCCTGTTCATGGTGCGTTGAATAGTTCCCTCCCGATGAATGTGCGGGTACACATTGATCGGGAGGAGCTAACCCGTCTCAGGTTGGAGACAGGGAACTCCCGGAACTTTTCGACTTGACTTTGGTGACACAGCAGAACTACTGTGTGGATACGAGATTACCGAACTCAAGTCGTTGAAGTTCTGCCAGAGAGCCACCCGGCAAGGTGGCTTTTGGCGTCTCTGGGCCGCTTCAGGTTGTATTTTCCACTCTGCACAAATCCGCATTGAATTGCAACAACCATTCTTTGGGCTGTGGGCGAAAAGGCGAAACACCACAATAGGTTGTGCTGTGGAAGTCAAGTATCAGATTTGGTACTAGGCGGTCGCGTTCGAGTTCGAGGGGAGACCGGGGAAAGTCTCTCTGACGCTGGTTGGTGAAACTACTTCTCTTCGATCATGTCCAACAAGTCTTCAAGTCTTCTCTCGATGTGTTTCGTTAATAGACGGTGCTTGATGGTCTTGCTGTTTGCTGCAACGTCCTTGATCGCCTTCCGGGCGGTCGAGTTTGCCGTTTCGACGAGCCGTGCAACTATCGGTGCCGCAGTGTCACTGTAAAACACGGGTCGATTGGCACCCATCCCATACCCGCCCGGCTCTCCGACGTATGCGAGGATAAGCCATTTCACCATCATCGGCAGTACCGATTCCGGGCAGTACGTCAACCCGCCGATAGACTCTAGGTCGCCCAGCAACTTGAAGTGATCTGAGTGCTGCTTCCAATGAAAGCCGACCGACTCCATCTGCTGCAAGTACCCGGCAAAGAAGTCATGCAGTTGTGCGCGCTTCAGGTATGGCAAAGCTCCAATCGCGTGCGCAACTTTCGCGTGCGCTAGTTCGATGCCGGAACGACCAACCTTTTCCTGAACAAGTTTAGAGATTTCGATTTTCACGGTACTCTTCGTAGTCGGCTCGAAGTAGCGAAGCATTTCGACTGCTTTTTGACGCACCAAGTCTGGTTGCTTCGATAGCGCCGTGCTCACCAGATAGGAGCAAATCTCAATCTGGCGCGGCTGTGGTGCGTGCTCGTATTCGGAGAGCAGTTCTGCACTGGGAGCAGTGGGAGCCGCGCCTTCGACAAGTTCCTTAATGTCTGAAACCCTCACAGGCTGAATCGGGTCTTGTGAGAGAACCGCGTTGATCGCAGCGGTGAAGACGAAATAGCAGTCTTGGGGTTCAGCTTCGTACGAATCGTCTTCGTGCTCCAAATTGCGGCGAATCTCGTACGCTATCACCAGCCTTCGCCAGTCAGGTTCGGAAAGCAGACCCATCCGGTATGACAAGTCGATGAGCCTTGCAGTCGAATACTCATCGACATCTTCTGCTTTTTCGATGGGCGGCAGCTTGAACGTCTTTGCCGCTTCCTTTGCGATGTCGAGTCCTGCGATCACCACCTTGTTGCGCAGATCGTGAACTGCTGCGTTGAAAAGCCGCTGGCAGGCACTGCTGAGATCGTGTGGCAAGATGGCACGAACGCGCTGAATAAGAGAACGGCTCTGCCACTCAGGTCGAACGCGCTCCAAGAGTTCTTCAGGAGCGGAGGGCCGTGCTAGCGCGGCTTTGGGTGTATGAACAATAGCTTTCGCATCATTACTCATGGCGCGCACCACTCATGGCTCCCACCCATTATCTGCTCAGAAAAACTCGGGGGCAACTTCGGGGCAAGGGGCGACTGAGGGCTGGATTAGGGGGTTCCCAGTTATCTAAGTAGTTGAAAATACGAGGACGCGCTGCCTCGAAACGCACTTTAAGGCACGGGTCGGACACGCTAGGATTTCGCTGTGGCAAATCGAAGGAGGAACGACCTCAGACGGGCCAGCCGTTCAATGCAACACAAGGAAGGACGACCAATCTTTCCTCACTAGCAAATACTTGAGCCAGCAGATTAAGGAAGCAGTTTGGAATGCCCACCCTTTGCAAAGAACGCAAAGGATGGGCCACCCGCGTTTATCTGGAAGTCGTGGTAACTGCTGCCTGAGTGGACGTTCGTAATTTGAAAGCAGGTTCGAGCGCAGTCAGAATCGCTTTGCCCACCGCTTCGTAGTTCAGCAAAGTCAGCTTCAGGTCTCGGGGAGCGACGCCGCTGACAACAACCATCTCTGGCCGGATTGGAACGTGAGCAGTCATGTCTCGGGCAAAAGCTACAATTCTCTGCGTTGACGACCACTGGAACGAACTCATGGGTCGCAAGATGTTGCTCGAAAAGAACGGCTACAAGGTTCTAGAAGCAACGGATGGTTCTGAGGGGCTGCAATTGTTCCTTTCTCACCAGGTGGATGCCGTAATCCTCGACTATCAAATGCCTGGGATGAACGGCGACGTGGTTGCCGCGGAGATGAAGCTTCTCAAACCGCATATCCCGATCATCCTGTTGTCCGCATATGGACCATTGCCGAACCGCAAACTGAAGTCGGTGGATGCTTTTCTGTCAAAATCCCAGCCGAGGACTCTGTTGTCCACCCTGAAAGACATGCTAGACGGCTGGTCAAAACCCTTCTTCTATCGTTGGCTCCATCAGTGGAAGGGCCGCAATCAGGAGGTAAGGCAATGGCTCTCTTAAGGCGATTATTCGGAAGAGGTTGCTTGCATCGTTTCTCCTGGCCGCGTCTCGACATAAATGGCCGTCACTATCAGATTTGCTCCGTTTGCGGAACTGCATATGAATACGACTGGAAGATGATGAGGCGAACGGAGCGTTTAGTAGTGACAGCGCTGTGGCAACAATAACGATCAGGCGCCGATCCTCTAGCACGGGACTTAACTCAAGCTCAGGACCAAGCCGGACTAGCAGACATGCCTTTCCCCCAAAGCACGCGACGATGGCCGCGATACAAGGTCGATGTGCCGGTCCGCATCGTCGCACTCAACGGGGTTCTGACCACTCCGGTTCCGGCTCGTGGCCGCGAAATCAGCAGGGCGGGTATGGCGCTGCAGGCTGCGATTGCCCTTAAGCCGGGTGATTTGATGCAGGTTGAATTTCCAACCTCCGCCCGCTCCCGCGTCACCGCCGTGGTTCGTAATCGTCGTGGCGATTCCTTGGGGTTGGAGTTCCTCACCCAGCTTCCCCCGGACGATAGCGCGAGGGATCGATCGACGTTCCCGCGCAGTCCAGCCATGGGCGGCTCGCCAGAGTTAGTTGAATCCGCGCGCAAGTCATGCGACCCGGAGACTCTGTACTCCGGGCTGCGCCGAAAGCTGGTGGAGCTGAGGCAGGTGGAAAGGGAGATCGAGGCCCTCAACCTGGCAATTCTGCTGCTCGCGGATGATGAGACTGAACTCTCAGATTCTCTGTGCCGGATTGTGCAGAACCGAACGCGACTCTCGGTCGCGTTCGCGCAGAAGGCATGAGCCACTCCGCAGGAGGTTGCTGCGAGGCAAGTCTTTCTTGACAGCACCAGCCGAATGGCCGTAGATCGCGGCCCTGAAAATATCCGTGTGAACGCAATTTGTCCCTCGTTCGTCGACGCCGAGCTCACTGCCGCTCTCTTAATCTCAGGTTTGAGTAGTTTCTGGCGGAACTTCTTTGGCGAGTTCACCAGCATGATACCTTCACCCAGAACGCAGGCATTGCAGCGATCGTTTTTGGCGCGGACTTGACCCGAATGGGCCATCCCGTACACGATGGTGGTATTGACCGTTTCGCTCTACTTGATGATATTCAACGGTGGCGAAGATTATCCGGTTTGGAGGAACGAATGACTGAGCCCCAGCTTGAGAAGAGGGCTGCACGGCGTTTTGCGCTTCGGATTCCTGTCAATGTGGATCACGGCGAGAATCCTTCGCAAAACGAAGTTGCGCAGATTCGCGATGTGAGCGCACGCGGAATTTGTTTCTACCTGGATTCGGCGCTGTCTCAGGGGGCGCCTATCGGGTTCACATTAACCTTGCCTCCCGAGATTACCTTGACCGAAAGCATCCGCGTGCAGTGCAAGGGACGCGTCGTGCGGGTGGAAAACCCTCGCGATGACGGGAAACTAGCGGTGGCGGCAGTAATCGAGGAGTACGAGTTCTTGCCGGAGGCTTGATCTCCGCAGCCATTTTCCTCTTGGCGCGAGCGGTCCATTGTCCGCACGGCCCTTGAAACCCACTTTCCCCGATCCACCGCCGGTGATATGTTCCTTCCATAAGAGCTGATCCGGGTTCAGGGGATATCTTTGCCGCGATTTACCCTCCAATTTGTGTGCGCCGGACTGATTCCTGCCCTACTGGCCACGGGGATTGCCGCACAGGATTCGCCCTCGTCCGATCCACAAGCTTCCGGCCCGGTGCCCGTGATCAAGAGCGTGCGCATCGTGCATCAACGTGGCGTTCCGGCCGTAGAAATATTGTCGACCCGCCCGGTCATACCTTCAATCCAGAACCTCAATTCGCCGCCACGCCTCGTAATCGACCTGCCAAACTCCCGCCTCGGAACCGCTCAAAAACGGATTCCGATCAAGCAGGAAGGGATCTTGACGATTCGTGCCGAGCAATTTCAGGAGGCCCCCCCAGTCACGCGCATCGTCCTCGACCTGCTCGCGCCCTATGGCTCGACCTGGGATGCCGCCGGCAACCGGCTGATGGTGCGCCTCAAGCCGCCCGAGGACGCAAATGCGGGCGGTCGACCAAAGAAGTCGCCGTTCCAACCGGCAACGGCGCCGGCACTGGCCCTCACTGCCGAACCAGCCGTAGTGCCGGTGACTGGCGGTCCGGGTTCGGTCGTGATGGCGGGAGGTCGTATTGCCCCCGGCTCCTCGATCACGGCCGGCTCCGAAACAGCCGTACTGCATTTGTCGCGAAGAGGCGAAGTGCATGTGTGTCCGGGCACAACAGTTTCCGTGACGCCATCTGAGAAGACGCGTGAACTGATGCTGGGGATGAGCACGGGCGCGCTCGAGGCCCACTACACGCTGGACGCTTCGGCTGACTCCGTGCTTACGCCCGACTTCCGAATCCTGTTTGCCGGGCCGGGGGAATTCCACTATGCAGTCAGCGCCGATTCGCACGGCAACACGTGTGTGCGTGCGCTGATGGGCAATACATCTCCAGCGACCGTCTCTGAGTTAATGGGAGACCGCGTCTACCACGTGAAGCCCTCTGAGCAAGTGGTGTTTCGCGCAGGGCAGATCGACAAGGTTGATACTGATGTTCCGCTCGAATGTGGTTGTCCGCCGCCAGTGCCCGTTTTGCGAACTGCGGCCCCTGTGGTGCAGCCTGATTCAGACGCACCGGCCAGAGGTCGACTGGGAGGCTCCCCCGGCGAGGCCCAGAAAGCTGCGGAGAAGTCTGCCGCGGGTTCCCCAGGCGGGGCAAATCCCTCGCGGGCTACGTTATCGAACGGACCCGAGACCAAGCCCGTGCCGCAGTCCCAGGCCAATAATGTCCATATCCAGGTGGACGCACCTTTCGTTTTTACTGCCAAGGATCGCGCAGCGGGCTCGAATCCACCGCCACTTCAACAGGCGGCAGCCCTGCCAGTGCAGGACTCCTCCGCGCGGCAAATGCGCCTGGATGCCATAGTGCAGCCGCCGCCCGCCTCCACACAGCAGCCTGAGCACCGGAGCTTCCTGCGCCGGCTGGGTGGATTCTTCTCTTCCATCTTTCGCTAGGCGTGCTTTTGGCGCGTGAGTTTCTCCGACGAGGCTCGCAAGGCCACGGTGCAAGGCAGACCGCGCGAGGCGGCGTTTTGGTCGCCTCGACCGAAGATTAGCTCCGATTAATGGCTCGGCGTAGCGGCTCAACCTTCTCCCTAATTCCTTCCGCTATGTCAACGCCACGTTCGGCGACGTCGCGGACGCGGTCCTTCGCATCCTTAACCCGGTCCCGGGCTTCCTCGGTCCAGTCTTCCAGAGTTTCCCTGGCATCTTCGTAGCCGCGTTTCAGGTCGCGGCGAAGTTGTTTGCCGGTCTTGGGAGCGAGCAGGAGCGCAGCCAGCGCACCCGCGCCCATGCCGATCAAAAGGAAAGTGACTGCGGTGCCAACGTTGCTGCCTTCAGAAGATTCGTATCGTCCAGATCGCATGATAAAGGCCTCTTTTCCGCGCGGCGGTTTGCGCCGGGCATTAGCTTTGCTGGATTCTCGCGGCGTTGGGTTAATTCTAGTCCCCGCCAGAGGCGGCCGCCCATCCAAATTAGAGCAAACCAATGTGGCCCCATTGCGATGAGTGCAGCTTTGGAAAGGTTTCCTTTCAGGGACATCGCCGTGTAAAATAATTTTTTGGGCCTTTGTGTCTGCGGAAACTGTGGCCTGCCCGCCTTCCGCCGGCTCCGCCAAAGCGCAATCGTACAAGGAGATTTTCCAGCGATGTCGATCCCTGCCACCCAGCTCCGTCCCGGCATGATCATCAAGCACAACAATGATCTGCATTCCGTCTTCAGCGTCGAGCACCGCACGCCCGGCAATCTGCGCGCCTTCATCCAGGCCAAGTTGCGCAACCTACGCACCGGCGCCATGTTCGAGCACCGCTTCCGCTCTCCCGATCCGATCGACAAGGTCAACGTCGATGAAGTTGAAATGCAGTTTCTGTATGCCGACGGCGACAGCTATTACTTCATGGATACCTCAAACTACGAGCAGACCCACTTGAGCAAGGAGATTCTGGGCGACGCTGTCGATTATCTGATCTCTAACCTGGAGATCAAGGTGGAATTTTTTGACGGCAAGGCGGTGGGGATCGAGCTCCCCCAGACCGTGGAATTGACTGTCGTCCAGACCGAGCCGGGGTTGAAGAGCGCGACCGCCTCCAGCGTGACCAAGGCCGCAACCACTGAGACCGGGCTGGTGGTACAGGTGCCTCCCTTCATCAACGAAGGAGAGAAGATCAAGGTAGACACGGCCGAGGGTGTGTACTTGTCGCGGGCGTGAGAAGAAGTCAGAAGTTCGAAGTCAGAATGCAGAAGTGAATTCCACCCGGCGGATGTTTTACTTCTGCATTCTGACTTCTAACTTTTGCATTCTTCTTCCATCGAGTGACTGCTACAGAAAAAGCGATCGAGGCCCGCCGCTATGTGGTGCGCGGACGCGTGCAGGGCGTGGGCTTCCGCTGGTTTGTGGAGCGGGAGGCGCACATTCTCGGCATCGCGGGCTGGGTACGGAATAATCACGATGGCAGCGTCGAAGTGCTGGCGCAGGGCACGCGCGACCAGCTTTCCGGATTGCATTCGCGCCTGCGCGAGGGACCGCGCGCGGCCCGCGTGGATCACGTCGAAGTATCGGAGGCACAGCCAGTTTCTGGCCTCAGCGCTTTTCGCATCGAAGGAGCGTGGTAAGTGTCTGTCCACCCCGGCTTGAACGCCGATCAACTCAAGAAGCTGATTCGCGAAGTGCCCGACTTCCCTAAGAAAGGGATTCTCTTCTACGACATCACCACCCTGCTCAAGGATAAGGTCGGTTTCGCCACCCTGATTGACAAGTTCTCCGAACACTACATCGGCCACGATGTGGATCTGGTTCTCGGCATGGAAGCGCGCGGATTCATCTTCGGACCGGCGCTGGCTTACCGCCTCAACGCCGGATTCGTGCCCGTGCGCAAACCCGGCAAGCTTCCGGCGGAAACCGTCAAATGCGAGTACGCGCTCGAGTACGGCAACAACTGTCTCGAGGTTCACAAGGACGCCATCCAGAAAGGCCAGCGTGTGCTGATTGTCGACGACCTGCTGGCTACCGGAGGAACGGCTGCGGCAACCGCCAAGCTGGCCGCCTCGTTAGGAGCTGACATCGCCGGTCTGGGTTTTGTGGTGGAGTTGGATTTCCTGAACGGCCGGGAAAAGCTTAAGGGCTACGACGTTACATCGCTGCTCCACTACGATAAGTAAGAGCGGCGAGTAAGTGTCGAGCCCGTTTTCTCTGGCCCTACGCTTCACTTCCACAGGTGCGCGATGGCGAGGCCGACCCCGGCCCAGAAACTCGCGCTTACGCCGAGCGCAATCGCCACCCCAAGTATGCGGCCCCAGTTCCTGCGACGAGGTGCATCGAGCTCCGGGTCGTGGATCAGCCAGGCAGAGCGCAAGAACTCCACTTCGCGATAATCGGGAGGCGGCGAACTGGAGGGAAACTGGATTGAAATCCTGAAATTCGTGTCTCGGGTGCTTAGGGGGAAAAGCTGCGATGACTTGTAGCTCATGAAGCACCTCTCAAAGGGATGATCGTCTTATACCCCGATGCGTGCGTCGGGTTTGTCAGCCTCAGGTAAAGCGCTTGTAAAGAATGCCCAATCGCACTTCCCTGTGTGCCAGAGCCTGTACTTGCAACTTGCGTACCAACTCGGGCAGCCTCGCAACCGCCTGAAGATAAGAGGGCGCGAGGCGGGCGCGGGTTGCCGTCCGTTTGGAGCGGTCGAAAAATCGCGCCCTCCATCCCTGGCACCGACGAAATTACACCCAGTTGCATGAAAAGGCTTTTCTACAGCGCAGACCCTAATTTGCCTGCGCGGGAAATGTACATGTCCCCGAAAACCAAGGCTCACCGTGGGCTGGAACTCAGATCTGTGCCAGTGACAATTTTGACTCGCGAGGCAGGTACCCTTTGCGTCGGAACCAGTCTTCCATGGCCTCACGGAGTTGATCGAGGGGGACGTTGGCCCCGATCTCCATCTGCCCATCCGCGACGGGCAACGTATCGTCAAACACGCTGGCGTTGGTGAAGTTGCGCATGGAAAAGCTGTCGAGCCACTTCAGCGGGCAAGGAAGTTTCTTGCCCTTATCGACGTATTCGATCCGAACCTTACGGGCAAACATGAATTGATTTAACCACAGAGGCTGATCTTAAATAGGAGCCACTCGTTGCCACTATTGTTGCCGCCAAATCGCGGCAGGAGGAACTTATGATACTCGGCCCGATCATGTGGGTGATCATCGGTTTGATCGCGGGCTGGGCCGCGGGCAAGATCATGAAAGGCGGCGGCTACGGGGTGGTCATGGACATTATCCTCGGCATCGTCGGCGCTGTCGTAGGCGGGTGGCTGATGGGTCTGCTGGGCATTTACTCAGGCAGCCTCATCGGCAGCACCATCATAGCCATCATCGGCGCGATGTTTCTTATCTGGCTCAGCCGCCTGCTCAAGAAGACCTAGGGCGTCTTCACCGCGGCCACATTGCAGCGAGCAGCCGCCGGCTTCCCGTTCTACGCGGTGGCTTCGGCTTGCATTTCGGTAATCACGCCTTCGAGGTGAGCCAGCGTTTCCTCCACCGTCAGGGAATACATCTCCCGTCCCAGCCCTTCGCCGGATGCGAGCGCAGTCTTCAAATAATGTCCGGCGATTTCAACCGCCAGCGAATCGGTAATGATTTTGCCGGTGCGCTTCTTGTACTCCACCCAGGCGGGATGCGGCAGCGCTACCCAAACCCTGCGTCCATCGACCAGAAACTTCACGTCGACGGCGTCGGCATGGCGCGTGGCAATGGCCACGATCAGCGCCTGGTAGACGCAGTGCACCTGCTTCTTCGTCCAGCGATCAGTGGCTGTGAAATTCTCGAACATGATTCTAAAACTATAGCGGACCGATCTCGGTGGGGCAAATGGAGAGAGGCACTGGATAGCGGTGGAGTTGGAGGAAAGCCAATTCGCTGGAGTCATTCTGAGCGCAGCCGTTCTTCAGGCGGAGCGAGGGATCTGGCGCGTATCGCTCCACACTCGCAGGGACACCTTCCCTCAACTGCTCTAAGTTACACTGGATCGGTGGCAACTCGGGCTCCCAGGCAAAATCGTAAGCAGACCAAACTCAACGTTCTTCGCGCGCAGCACCTGAGTAAATTTCCGTGGCTGGTGCACGGATTCTCCACGCGGCTGGGAGGATTTTCCCGCGCTTATGGCAAGGCTAATCTCAATCTCGGCTTCACCAAGGATGATTCCCGAGCCGCCGTCGAGCATAACCGGGCTGCGTTTCTTCGCGAACTCAGTGGGCCGCGCGCGCAGCGGAATAATGGCTCGCCACCAGCCACCTTGGTTAGTCTGCGCCAGGTTCACTCCGACATCATTCACCAGGTGAACTCAGTCCCGCGAGAAACACTAACCGGGGATGGGCTGTTGACGGCCACTCCCGGACTCCTGCTCGCGATTCAGACCGCTGATTGTCTCCCCGTGATTCTGGTGGATACGAAACGCCGCGCTGTAGGCGTGTTCCACGCGGGATGGCGGGGAACGGTGAAGCGCATCGTGGAGAAGGGTGTGGGCGAGATGCAGCGCCGGTTTTCCAGCAGGCCCGGCGATCTGAAAGCCGCGATTGGCCCCGGCATTCACAGCTGCTGTTATGAAGTGGGCGAGGAAGTTCGCGAAAAATTCGACATGCAGTTTGCCTACGCCGCCAGTCTGTTCCACGAAGTCAAAGAATCGGATCCGGTGCGCGAGAAATATCCGCTGCTCTTTCTGTCGGCGCGTGCCCCCGGACACAGCGTGTTGCCGAAGAAAATTTTTCTGGATCTGGTCGAGGCCAACCGCCAGCAACTGCTTACCGCCGGTGTTCCGGCGAAGAGTATCGAAGCTTCCCCGTTATGCACGAACTGCCGCACCGACCTGCTGTTCTCCTACCGCGCCGAGAAGGGACGCACCGGGCGGCTGATGGGTGTGGCGGGAATTCGCGAATGAAGTACAGCGCAAGATCAAGAACGCAGAACTCACAGTCCGAAGCCGGTTCTCACTATTCTAGGGAGTGGGTGGCGGAGCCGCGGGGCTCGCAGGGGCGGCACCGCTTGTGTCCCCTTCATTCACCAGGTCTTTCAACTCCTTGCTGGGCTTGAAAAACGGAATCTTCTTGGCGGGCACTTCCACGCGCTCTCCGGTCTTTGGGTTTCGGCCCACGCGGGGCTTGCGCTGGCGGGTGCGGAAGCTGCCAAAGCCGCGGATCTCGATCTTATCGCCCGCGCGCAGCGAACGCACCACGCTGTCAAAGATGGTCTCCACAATCACTTCGCTGTCTTTGCGCGTAAGCTCTGCTAAACGCGATACTTCATCAATCAGATCGGCTTTGGTCATAGCCCCTCTCGTTGCCTTACAGTCCTGACTGCGTCTCACGTCCTTCCGCGATCCAGGCGCGGTTGCGACCCGAGCGGTCGGACGGAAACCTCCATAACCTTCTCAAATCTCAGGGGTTATTGCAAGTCATCAGCGCGATTCAGGGGGAGCGGGCGGAATTACGAAAGCAGGGCTACTTCCACAGGTAGTAGAACCCCACCTGCTGCTCCAGCATCTTTTCGCGACCGGGAATGTATTGCGAAATGTCGCCGGTCAGAAGATCGAGCAACGTCTTGCGGTCCTTCTCAGGATGCACCAGCGTGGGTTCGCCCTTGATGCCGACCGACTTGGCCGTGTCGGCGACCGCGGCCTCGAAATCGCCCACGCCGTCGATCAGCTTCATCGACATGGCCTGCTCGCCGGTCCACACCTTGCCGTTAGCGATACCCTTCACATCCTCAAACTTCATGCCGCGCCCGTCCGCCACAGCTTTGACGAACTGCCCGAACATGTTATCGATCAGCGACTGCATGTAGGCCTGCTCTGCCGGGGTCAGATCGCGCGCCGGATTGCCCGTGTCCTTGAATTCGCCCGTCTTGAATACCACGTCCTTGAGCTTGGCCCACTTCAACAGGTCACCGTAGTTCACCCACTGCGCAATCACCCCGATCGAACCCACGATGCTGCCCTGGTCGGCGTAAATCTTGTCCGAGGCGGAAGCGATGTAATAGGCGCCGCTGGCGCCCACGCTCTCAATGGAAACCACGACGCGCTTCTTCTTCTCGCTACGGATGCGTTTGACCTCGCGGTAAATTTCCTCCGACGCAGCCACGCCGCCGCCGGGTGAATTCACGTGCAGGATGATTGCCTTGATCGAAGAATCGTCGCCGAATTTCTTGAGCTGTCCCACCACCGGCTGAGGAGAAAGAATCACCCCCGTCAGATCGACCACCGCAATCCGGTCGCCGAATCCGCCGAAGCCGGCATTCTCGGTGGTGCCGCCGCTGGCGTGCAATGTCAGGTAGACCAGGGAAAACACGGCCAGCACGAAGAGGAAGAATGCCCCTCCGCCAATCAGAATCCAAAGCAGTGTCCGCGAGCGTCCTTCAGCCATGAGGAAAGTTTAGCACCAAGCAGGAAGGGAAGGTTCAGTTTCGCAATGGAGTTCCATAACACTCCGGAGGCGTTAAGTTTACCTCTGCCGCGATTATGTCAAGGGATTCCGCCTCTCCGGTACGTTCTTTCTTGCTTTCCGCGGACCCGAAACTGGAAAATGGCGACGGCCGATCGCAGAACAGATTCAATGTCTTTGTAGGTAAGGAGCTGGGCAATGATTCATGGCAAGTTTCGTATTCAACTTCCTCCGTTGATTCTTCTGTTTGCCGCCCTGGTCTTGCCGGAGTGCATAGCCGCGCAGAATTTCAATATCAAGGAACACTTACTCAAGAACGGCATGAAGGTCCTGGTACAAGAGGACCCTTCCATTCCCAACGTCGCGCTCTACACATTTTTCCACGTGGGCTCGCGCAACGAGCACGAGGGAATCACAGGCCTCTCGCACTTCTTCGAACACATGATGTTCAACGGTGCCAAGAAATATGGCCCCGGTGAGTTCGACAAGGCCATGGAAGCTGCCGGAGGGAACAACAATGCTTATACGTCGAACAACGTCACCGTCTACCAGGACTGGTTTCCAAATTCCACGCTCGAACTGATCTTCGATCTGGAGGCAGATCGCGTGAGGGATCTGGCCTTTGATCCCAAGATCGTCGAGTCCGAGCGCCAGGTAGTGTATTCGGAGCGCCGCCTCAGCGTGGACAACAACAACTTCGGACTGCTCGAGGAGCAGTTGGAAGCCGCAACGTTTATCGCCCATCCTTACCACTGGCCTGTCATCGGATGGCCATCCGACATCGAGAAGTGGACTCTGGACGATCTCAAGGCGTATTTCGCCAAGGGCTACTCGCCGTCGAATGCCACCATGGTGGTGGTCGGAAGCGTGAAGGCCGACGACATCTTCCGGCTAGCCGAGAAATACATGGAGCCGATTCCCGCGCACGATCCTCCCCCGCCGGTCCGCACCGTAGAACCCAAGCAGCTTGGCGAGCGGCGAATCTCGGTGCACAAATTCGCGCAGTTGCCCATTGTTGAGATCGCTTATCACGTGCCGCAGGCGCAGGGCCCGGACTACTACACGCTCGAACTGGTTCAGACGCTGCTGACCAGCGGTGAGAGCTCCCGGCTCTACCGCGCACTGGTAGACCAGCAGCAGCTCGCGATCGAAGTTCAGAGTTCGCACGAGGCCACTTTCGATCCCTTCATGTTCACATTTACCGTGCAGCCTCGACAGGGCGTGCCCCCCGAGAAGGCGGAGCAGGCCCTCTACTCCGAGATTGAGAAACTGAAGTCTGTCGGCATCGACGAGCATGAGTTGCAGAAAGCGAAGAACCAGGCGATCGCAAACTATTATCGTTCGCTGCGTTCCATCAATCGCCGCGCCAATGTGATAGGCCGCTATGAAGTGTTCTTCGGCGATTACCACAAACTCGCCAATGTGGAGCAGGAGTACAACAAGCTCACCGTCGCCGATATTCAGCGAGCCCTTAAAGAATATTTCGATGTCAACAACCGCACCGTGGCCACTCTGGTGCCGGATGCGGAACCGGAGACCCAGGGCAAGTCCAGCGCTGCAGAGGAGAAGCAATGAAAGTGAAACTACGCCTCACAACGCTGGCGGCCCCGCTTACACTCCCGCTGCTGCTCCTCGCATGCCCGGTCGTCTCCGTGGCGCAATCGGAGGCCTCCGCCCAAGTCTTCCAATTGCCCGAGTACAAGCGCGTGCAACTGCCCAACGGACTTACCCTGCTCCTTCTCGAAAAGCACGAATTGCCGCTCATCAGCATAGAAGTTGGGTTACGTTCAGGCTCAGTCGCCGATCCTCAGGGCAAAGAAGGCATCTCTTCGCTGACCGCGTCCCTTCTGCGCAAAGGCACGACTACCCGCACTTCCGAACAGGTTTCGTCCGATCTCGACTTCATCGGCATGCAATACAACACGCAGGTGGATGAAGATGCCGCGCACATTTCCGCCGACTTCCTCAAGAAGGATACCGATGCAGCCCTCACCCTGCTGGGAGACGTGTTGCTGCATCCGACTTTCCCTGAATCGGAGGTGAAGAAGAAAATTGCGCAGGAACAAGACAGCATCCGCTCGGCCAAGGACGAGCCGCGCCAGGTGATCCAGAGTTATTTCATGAAGTTTCTGTACGGCGATCACCCTTATGGCCGGCCATCGGGCGGCGACGAGCGCTCTTTGGCCAAAATCAGCCGCGACGACATTGCCGCCTTTTACCGCGCTCACTACACCCCGGGAAGCACGATCGTTGCCGTCGCTGGTGATTTTGATCCTTCGGCCATGCAGGCAAAGATCGCGCAGACCTTTGGCGGATGGACCGGCAAAGCCTCGCCTGCGCCAGCGGTGCCGGTGCTGAAACCTGTCACCGGCAAGCGCGTACTACTGGTCGATAAGCCCGACGCCACACAGACGTATTTCATGATCGGCAACGTCGGAATCTCAAGCACGAACGCCGACCGCGGGTACATCAACGTGGTCAATACTCTTTTCGGCGGCCGTTTTACTTCGCTCTTCAACACGGAGCTGCGGATCAAGAGCGGCTATAGCTACGGTGCGTTTTCATACTTCAGCGAACTGCGCGCGCCCGGACCCTTCGTCATGTCGACTTTCACCAAGAACGCCACCACTGAGCCCGCCATCGACAAGAGTCTGGAGGTTCTCGCACGCCTGCACCAGCAAGGCTTCACTCCGGAAGAGATCGCATCCTCCAAGACGTATATCAATGGCACGCTTCCGCCGCGCTATGAGACTACTCCGCAATTGGCGCACACTCTGACCATGCTGGAGGTTTACGGAATCACCCGGGATCAATTCAACCAGAACCTGGTGCAACAGCAGAACACCAGCGCCGCCGACGCGCGGCGAGTGATCAACACTTATTTCCCCAGCCAGGATTACGTCATGGTGCTGGTCGGCAAGGCCAGCGAAATCCAGAAGATCGCCGCCAAATACGCTCCCAACGTGGCGACCAAGAAAATCAGCGATCCCGGCTTCTAGGGACCTGTCATGGAATCACAACCCGAAGCGCCGCCTTCGCCACCCTGACTTCGACTGGGGTGCGGCACACATATTCCCCGTCAGCGTAGACGTCGAGCGGAGATTCGGTTTCGACGCGAAGACGGCTTGCTTGAAAATATTCCACCCCGCGGATCTGCAAGTGGCGGCCGGAATACACCGTCGGAAACATGCAAAACAGTTTGAATGGATCCATGCCGCCGACTACGCAGACGTCGAGCATGCCGTCGTCCATTTTCGCGTCGGGTGCGATCTTCATCCCGCCGCCGTAGGAGGAAGTGTTGGCGAAAGCGGCCAGCAGTGTAGGTTGCTGGCTCCGGGTCTGCCACGCGGCTTCGGCTTTGGCTTTGCCTTTGTCCATGGGTTCGTTCTGGCTTGATCCGGAAGACGTCCGAATCGTCATTTTGACCGGCGCAAAACGAAAAATCGCGGGAGCCAGACTCAGCACGTATCCCCCGTGCGCGCGCAACCAGCGCGGAAGCCGGTTGGCACGGCGCGTGACCTCACCATCGAGCCCCACGCCGGCCACGCCGCAGAAGTAGCGCTGGGCGCCCGCTGCCAGAGGCTGGTGTACCCCGGCTTCTCTCTCCTGCAAGGCGATGAGAATTCCTAAGTCAATGGGCCACAGCTTCGTCGGGTTCTGGCGAATTTTGCGCCAGGCAACAAGCGCGTCGCGCACTCGGCGCACTCCAAGGGCGCGCGCAAAGTCATTGCCGCTGCCTGCAGGAACGATGAGCACAGGTAATCCAAGCTTCACCAGTTGCCCCAGATGACGATGCACGGTGCCATCGCCACCGAACAAAAGGATGATGTCCGCCTCATCGGCTGAGGAGGGCATGCCGAGACGCCACTCGATCGTCTTGTCGTCCTGAAAGGGCTTGAGGTTCTTGGCAGAGCATCCCAGCCCGAGAATAGCTGCGGCGCGCATGTGCGCGGTCGAGAGTAGCAGATTCCAGAGCGTAGACCCAGGGGCGAGCCGCCGCGCATTTCGCTGGTGCGTCGTCGGAGCAGGGCAAAATTATTTTACGGCGTCTAAGTTATTGAATCTTCGTGAGCTGAGAATTCCCCGACAAAATTGATGCTTAATTTTCCTCTGCTTTCCACAAGGAAGTATCATCGTCCACAGCTTCTGCACAAGACCGCGCCGTTTTCCAGTTGCGGTTCCCAACAAACTACCCCAAAGTGTGACCATCGAAAACGTGAGAGTTCCTGAGCTTGCCGGATGATTGCGGCGGAGCCAGTGGCAGCCGGCGATTCTCGAGGGTGAATCGCCGGGGGACATTCCGGAAACGCGTGCGAACGCGTCCTGGTTGCCCGGGCGTTGCGGCCTCCTCCCCCATCCCGCTCAGCGAGCAGGATTCGGACCACTGGTCACCGTAGAATTGCAGCTTATGGTTTTCGGATCATGAACTGCAAATAGCTTTGGCAAATGCGGCACTCCTTGTGAGCGCTGCCGGGCCAACAGCGTCATCCCCGCACCAGCGGTGAACGGGCAAGCGAGGAACCCACGAACATTGCGGCTCGGGTGGCTGGCCCGAGCCGCAATTGTTTTGCCGCGTGTTTCGATCCCGAAATCCCCATCGGTAAGGGACGTGTTTTCGCAGCGTTTCCACAGTAAAGTCCCGACCTTCACAGCTTCTGCACAATTCATTTTGTGTTTCGCTTTATATTCGCTTATGCTAGGGGAGGCAAATGCGCCAAAGTGCTCTAGTTCGGACCATGGCAACCTCCGACTACACCATCAGCACTCTCCCGGCGAACGTGGAAGCCGAACGCTCGATCCTGGGCGCGATCCTGCTCGATAACTTCGCTTACAACCAGGCCGCCGAGCATTTGCGCATCGAAGACTTCTCGCTCGATTCGCACCGCCGCATCTACTCCCGCATGGTCGATCTGGCCGAGTCCTCGCGCCCCATCGACATGATCACGCTGATCGAGGAGCTCGATCGCCACAAAGATCTGCAGGCGATTGGTGACGTTCCGTACGTATCGAGCCTTCTCGACGGTGTCCCTGACCGGCCCAGCATCGAGCACTACGTCAGGATCGTGCGTGACAAGGCGCTGCTGCGCGGGCTGATCTACGCCTCCAATACTGCCATTGCGCGTGCCACCGAGCAGTCGGATGCCGCCGAAGAGGTGCTCAGCGACGCCGAGGCCGCCATCTTCCAGCTCTCGGAGAAGCGCATTGGACGCGGCTTTCTGGGCATCAAGGAAATTGTCAGCGAGTCGTTTGGCTCGATCGATGCCCTGCTGCAGCGCGGCCAGCGCATCACCGGCCTCGCCACCCACTACACCGATCTCGATGAGATGACCAGCGGTCTGCAGCGTTCCGATCTGGTGATCATCGCGGGGCGCCCTTCGATGGGAAAGACCGCCTTCGTTATCAATATCGCCGAGAATGCCTCGCTCGAGGACCAGCAGGTAGTCGGAGTCTTCTCCCTCGAAATGTCGCGCGAGGCGCTTCTGCTGCGCTTGCTGTCGTCGGTTTCGCGCGTGGACTCGAAGCGCATTCAGACCGGAACTTTTTTTCAGGACGACACGCGCAAAATCCAGCGCGCCATGGAACAACTCGCGCACGCTCCCATTTTCATTGACGATTCTCCCGGCATCTCTCTCAGCGAGATGCGCGCCAAGGCTCGACGCCTGAAACAGTCCGCGGGCAAACTCGATCTGATTATCGTCGACTATCTTCAGTTGATGTCGGGCGGGGGCAGGCGCTTTGAAAACCGTACCCAGGAAGTATCCGCGATTTCGCGCGGGCTGAAAGCGCTGGCCAAAGAACTCACTGTCCCGGTCATCGCACTCTCGCAGTTAAGCCGCGCACCCGAGAGCCGTGGCGGCGATCACCGTCCGCAACTCGCAGACCTCCGCGAGTCAGGATCGATTGAACAGGACGCCGACTTAGTAATGTTCATCTTCCGCGAGGAAGTCTACAAGCAGGACGATCCCGACCTGCAGGGCATCGCCGAGATCATCATTGCCAAACAACGCAACGGTCCGACCGGCCGGATCAAGCTCGCATTTCAGAAAAACTGCACCAGATTTGAGACCCTCGCCGAGGGTGGTCTGGGATCCTCCGAGTGATCTTTCCCGCTACAGGAATCCCTGTAGCAATGCTACGGTAAGTACCTTAAGGCTCGGGACTTGCGCCGCCGGCAAAGCCGCCCAATTTCTCTGTGGAAAAGCTTGTGGAATTGCTGGCCTGCGAAAAATTTCCTCTCGGCAAAGACCGTTCGGTCGGTGGTCAGAAACCTCTCCGTCGCTCGTTAAATGGCTGAATAGTAATCAGTTATACAATTCACGAGGGATTAACATTTGCGCGTCAGAACGTTGGTCTCTTTCCTTCCCCTAATGAGATTTGCACATTTTGCCGATTGAGGGCTTCTCCATTTGGAGACATTTGCGGAGCCCCGCACACCGGATTGGATGGTGCCGAGCGGACTTAAAGCGGACTTAAATCAGATGCGAAGGATCGTTTTTTCCGTTTCTGGCGCGGGGTGCGGCCCATTCCGGGAACCCCGTCAATTACTGCCTTCGCCGACCTTCAAAACCGCCAGAAACGCCTCCTGCGGGATGTCCACCCGCCCGATCCGCTTCATGCGCTTCTTGCCTTCTTTCTGCTTTTCGAGCAGCTTCCGCTTGCGGGTAATATCCCCGCCGTAGCATTTGGCGAGCACGTTCTTGCGGATCGCCGCCACGGTTTCGCGGGCGATAATCTTTGCCCCAATGGAGGCCTGAATCGCCACCTCAAACATCTGCCGCGGGATGAGTTCTCTCATCTTCGAAACCAGCGCGCGCCCGCGGTCATAGGCGAAATCTCGATGCACGATCACAGAGAGAGCGTCGACCGCTTCCCCCGCAACCAGAATGTCGAGCTTCACCATGGGAGATTCCCAATAATCTGCCAGGTGATAGTCGAGCGACGCGTAGCCCCGCGACACCGACTTCAGGCGATCGTAAAAATCCAGCACGATTTCGTTCAGAGGTAACTCGTAATGCAACATCACGCGCGAGGAACTCACGTACTCGAACGTCTTTTGCCGGCCGCGCTTTTCTTCGACCAGTTTCAGAATTCCCCCGACATATTCTTCATTGGTGAGAATCGTCGCAAGAATCACCGGCTCTTCCACCTTGGCGATCTCGCTGGGATCCGGCCAGCGCGACGGATTGTCCACTTCGATCAATTTGCCGTCGGTCAGCGTGATCTTGTAGCGTACCCCCGGCGCCGTGGTGATCAGGTCGAGATTAAATTCACGCTCCAGCCGCTCTTGAATGATCTCCATGTGCAGCAGGCCGAGAAAGCCGCAGCGGAAGCCAAATCCCAGCGCAACGGAACTTTCCGGCTCAAAGAAAAACGACGAGTCGTTGAGCCGCAATTTTTCGAGCGCCTCGCGCAGTTGCGTGTGCTCATGCGCGTCCACGGTGTAGAGCCCCGCGAACACCATGGGCTTGATTTCTTCGAAGCCGGGAAGCGCTTCAATAGCCGGATTGGTGTCATCGGTAATGGTGTCGCCAATTTTCGTGTCGGCCACGTTCTTGATGTTGGCGATGAGGAAACCAACTTCGCCAGCCTTTAGTTCGTCCACTTCCACTGGCTTGGGCGTAAGCACGCCAAGAGTTTCCGCGTCGAACGTTGTTCCGTTCCACCACAGGCGAATTCGCTGCCCCTTGCGCAACGTCCCCTGAAACACCCGGGTCAGCACAACCACGCCGCGGTACGAATCGAACCACGAATCAAAAACCAGTGCCTGCAGCCGGTTGTCCGCACTTCCTTTCGGCGGCGGAATCCGTTTCACGATGGCTTCCAGCACGTCCGGCACGCCCTGGCCCGTCTTCGCGCTGATCAGCAATGCGTCAGACGCATCCAGACCCACCGCACCCTCAATCATTTCTTTCGTGCGCGCAATGTCGGCGCTCTGCAAATCAATCTTGTTGATGACGGGAATGATTTCCAACCCGTGATTGATGGCGAGATAGGAATTAGCCAGCGTCTGCGCCTCCACGCCTTGCGACGCATCCACCACCAGCAGCGCGCCTTCACACGACGCCAGTGAGCGCGAAACTTCATAAGAAAAATCCACGTGCCCCGGCGTATCGATCAGGTTGAGCTGGTAAGTCTCGCCGTCTTGCGCGGTGTAAGCCATGCGGACGGCATGCGCCTTAATGGTGATTCCGCGCTCGCGCTCCAGATCCATGGAATCGAGCACCTGTGCCTGCATCTCTCTCGCGGTGAGCGATCCCGTCAGCTCGAGCAACCGGTCGGCCAGCGTCGATTTGCCATGGTCGATGTGCGCGATGATCGCGAAATTTCGGATGTGGGAAGCGTCCATGGATGCGGCAAACAAGTGCAGGCTAATCTTTGATTCTAGCAGGGGACCTTCCAGGCATGCCGCCCGAGAGCGCTCCTTGCAGCATCTACTTTCGTGATTTACTCTCTCCTGCGGAGTGGTGACCATGGTTGGACCTAACATAGCGCTGACGCTGATCGTGGGAACGGCTGTCGGTTACCTGGTCTGGAGGCATCCTCCGGCCGCGTGGACGGTAATGCCAACCTTGGGGCTGTGCCTCGTGGCTGTGGGATTTGTTTTTTGGACGATTGCGCGCTTCCAGCTTGGTAAGTCACTGACCGTTACCGCTCAAGCCAAACAGCTTGTCACTCGCGGCCTCTATTCAAGGATTCGCAATCCCATCTACGTCTTTGGTTCGTGCGTGCTCGCGGGTTTGATTCTGCTGTTGGGACGGCCGCTATGGCTGCTGATTTTTGCCGCAGTTATTCCCTTGCAGATTTGGCGCGCGGGCAAGGAAGTTCAGGTGCTCGAGGCGAAGTTTGGGGATGAGTACCGCAAGTATCGCGCGGCCACGTGGTTCTGACTCACCCCTGTGCGACTGTCCATGGAGGGTTCATGCGTACTGCTTTGGTTCTTGTCATGCTCGGTTGCTGCTCGCTCGGCCGGGCACAGACCCTGTCTCCCGAAGTTCGCAAGTTCGTTACGATCAACGCGCCCTTGGTGGTCCTGACCCACGTGCGCGTAATCGACGGCACCGGCGCGCCTGTGCGCGACGATCAGACGATCATCCTCACCAAGGGAAAGATCGAATCGGTCGGCGACGCCTCTTCCGCGAATGTCCCCAAAGACGCGCAAGTTCTCGACCTGCGCGGCTACACCGTGATTCCCGGCCTGGTCGGCATGCACGACCACATGTTCTATCCCATGGGCAACGGCATCTTCGGCGAAATGGCGTACAGCTTCCCGCGCTTGTATCTGGCCGGCGGCGTAACGACGATCCGCACGACCGGCTCGCTCGAGCCTTACACCGATCTGGAACTCAAGAAGTCCATCGATGCGGGCGAAACTCCTGGCCCGAAGATACACGTCACCGGCCCGTATCTCGAAGGCAAAGGTTCGTGGGCATTGCAGATGCACCAACTCACCGGTCCAGACGATGCAATCCGCTCGGTTAATTTCTGGTTAGACCAGGGCGTCGACAATTTCAAAGCGTACATGTTCATTACCCGCGCCGAACTGGGGGCCGCGATTCAAGCGGCCCACAAGCGCGGCGCCAAGGTCACAGGACACTTGTGCGCCGTCACGTTTCGCGAGGCCGCCGATCTCGGCATTGACGACCTCGAGCACGGCCTCTTCGTCGACACGGAATTTCTCCCCGATAAGAAGCCCGATGAGTGCCCGGAGCACTCCGAAGGTCCCGCTGTCATGGCGAAGCTCGATGCGAACGCCGGCCCACTCCACGATACGATTCTGTACCTCGTGCAACACCACGTTGCGGTGACTTCGACTCTCCCCGTGTTTGAGATGGGCAGTTTCCCGGGACGGCCCGCGATCGATAAGCGTGTCCTCGATGCCTTGTCCCCCGATGCGCGGACCGCATGGCTCGCCAACCGCGTGCGCTCCAGCGATGCAACCAGGCTCAAGCAACTCTACGGATCGGAGACGTCGCCCTGGCCCGCCGCGTTCAAGAAGGAAATGGAATTCGAGTACGCCTTCTCGAAAGCCGGAGGCCTGCTGCTCGCAGGCTTGGATCCCACCGGCATGGGAGGCGTGATCGCCGGCTTCGGCGACCAGCGCGAAGTGGAATTGTTGGTAGAAGCAGGATTCACTCCCGTGGAAGCAATTCACATCGCCACCGCGAATGGAGCCCAGTTTCTCGGCGAAATCGACCACATCGGCACCATCGCTCCCGGCAAGCAGGCCGATTTGGTCGTGATCAAGGGCGATCCGTCGAAACAGATTGAAGACATTGAAAACGTGGAAACGGTCTTCAAGAGCGGCGTCGGCTACGATTCCGCCAAGCTGATCGACTCCGTCCGCGGCATCGTCGGGAGCCGCTAATCTTGATTCACCTGAACCGCGCCTCTCCAGAAGTGGTGACTGACAAGGCTGCGCCACGCCGGGCTGAATCCCTCCTGCTGGTTTGCACGCTGCTGAGTACGCTGGCGGTCCTGGTTCCCTGGTGGCGTCTGGCCACCTTCCCCTATCAGATTGATTACGGCGAAGGACTCATGCTCGAAGGCGCCCAGTCTCTCCGCCAGGGGCGCCCGCTCTATCCCGCCGTCTCGGAATTGCCAATTGTGCTCCACGTTTACGGGCCGCTAGCGTACGCAGCGACGGCTTCCACTCTGCGTACGGGTCACCTCTCGTTCACTCCGGGCCGGGTTCTGATCCTGCTATGCGCTCTCACCGTAGCGGCACTGATCGCCACCCTACTGTGGCGATGGATCGGTTCCTGGCAGATCTCAGTGGCGTTTGGATTGATCCTTCTCACAATCCCTGCGTTTCGTTTCTGGACCTACCTGTTGCGTGCGGACTTGATTGGAATCGCGATCTCGGTTTCCGGTTTGGCGCTCTTTGCCTTGAAGCCAAGATATAAGTACTGGAGCATTCTCTGCTTCGCGGCAGCACTCTTCTGCAAGTACAGTTTGCTGGCAGCGCCCCTGGCGGTGTTCTTACACCTGCTCGTCACCCGGCAACTCAAAGATGCAGCCCGCTTCGCGACACTCTTGGCGCTCACTTGCGGCGCCGTCTTTGCCGTGTTCCAGGTGAGGACCGGCGGAGGATTTGCCTTTCACATGTTCTCGACCCACCCGGATCCCTATTCTTTGACGCAGGTCTTTGCGCTCACCGGCCTGGTTTGGTTGAGCGCACCCGTCGTCACCGGATTGGCTCTCTTTCACGTTCTGCGAAAGATCCGTTCCGGTCAGCCCGACATCCCTGCGCTCTATTTCATCTCAGCTTCCATCACCAGCCTGACTGCCGGCAAACAAGGATCCACGACCAATCATTTTCTGGAATGGATGGTTGCCGCTTCCCTCTGTGCCGGGATGGGCTATGCCACCGTGAGGTCGCAGCACCCGCGCAGACTGCTGCCGATTACTATAGCCCTCATGCTCTCGATCGCAGTGGGGGTATGGATACAGAGCCGCCCCAATCAGCAGCCTTACGCGGAACTGGCCGAGTGCTCCGGAATCTACGACTACGTCGCCAGCACGAATTCCCCGCGCATCCTGTCCCAGAGTCTGGGCCCAGTGCTGCTGGCAGGCAAGCCAGTGCTGCTGACAGATCCGTTCGTTTACGGCCAGCTCGTGCAACACGGGATATGGTCCGACAGCGCTCTAGTCCGATTAGTGAACCAGCGTTACTTCGACGCCATCCTTACAACCGTTGATCCCGAACACATCAAGACGGGCGAAGAGACAGTCTGGCCGCCATTTCTGTTAGAAGCAATGGGCCGCCACTATCACCCGGCGAAGAACTTCCATTGTCGCGACAGCTCCTTGATCCTGGAGCCCAAACCTTAGAGAATCTCTAAACCAAGATTTTCTTTGCGGCCTCAGCGGCATTTCTCAACGCACTCTGCGATTAAGCTTTTGACAGCGCGGACGCAATCGACGAATCCTGAGAGGCCATGCGAAAAGGCAGCCCGCCGCGCCTCTTCGCCAAGATCGGATAAGATCACGTTTTCATGCTAGTTCTAGCCTCCGCCTCGCCCCGCCGACAGGAACTTCTCTCCGCAGCAGGCATTCTGTTCACGGTGCAGCCCGCTGAGATCGATGAGACCCCACGGGATGGCGAGTCTCCACGCGACTGCGCGGAGCGCCTCGCGCGCGAGAAAGCGCTGGCGGTGTCAAATGCTCGGCCACAGGATTCTGTTTTAGGAGCCGACACAGTTGTCGCCGTCGATGACATCATTCTAGGCAAACCCGTAGACGCTGCCGACGCCGCACGCATGTTGCGTCTGTTGTCTGGACGCACGCATCAGGTAATTACAGGTGTCTGCCTGGTGGGGAGAGCAGGCCGGGAACTGAGAACTGCCTCCGAAACCACGCTCGTAACCATGCGCAATTTGTCTGACGATGACATTCGTGAATACGTCGCGACCGGTGAGCCCATGGACAAAGCGGGCGCCTATGCTATTCAGGGCGAGGCCTCCCGTTGGATTCCGCAGATTGACGGCGATTACAGCAATGTAGTCGGGCTTCCCGTGAAGCTGGTTTGCGAACTCCTGCGCCAACAGGGTTTGGTGTGAAATCGCTCAGAGGTGAGACCAATCAGATGGAGAGCAATTCTCGATTGACGAACCGATATTCGAATGCAGAAGTGAGAAGTAAGAATGCAGAAGCTACGAAGCCTCGCGGTTTCACTTCTGCATTCTCACTTCTTACTTCTGACTTTGAAGGGAAACAAGAATCTAAGATTTCTTCTGCTCTTCCTTTTCTTTCTTCTCCGCCTCGTCGTCCTGCTTCATCGCCGACTTGAAATTGCGTATGCCTTCCCCCAACCCCTTGCCGAGCGAAGCAAACTTGCTGGGTCCAAAGAGAAGCAGTGCGATCGCCACGATCAGCAAAATATGAAAAGGCTGAAACAAGCCTTCTCCCATAGCTCCTCCTCGGTACTTTCAAGCGCGCATAGAAGGGCGCGTCAGACAACCCCTCCAAAATTCTAGGCTTCCCCGGGCGGCGAGTCAAAGCAACCCTTCCCGATGCTCACCATGGCCCGCCTTTTCAGTCTATTCTGTCTTAGAGAATCTTCTGGGGACCGTTCATGCTCAAACGCTGCCTTTTGCTACTGGCGCTGTTCTTCTCCTTCTACAGCTTAGGCTACGCTCAAACTCAAGCGCATTCGACGGCGCCCGCCGGGCAACAGCGCAAGACCAGCGAGCCCTACACTGGGGATCTCTCCGTCTTCGACTCCCCGGGCCGTGACGAACGACTGCAGGTCAACCGCGTCATGGATCTCCTCGGCATCACCCCGGGCAAAACGGTCGCCGACATCGGCGCAGGTTCAGGCTGGTTCACAGTCCGTGCAGCGAAACGCGTAGGCGAGGCCGGACTCGTCTATGCCGTCGACATCAATCCCGAGGCCACGCGCTACATCAGCGACCGCGCTAAGAAAGAGCATCTCTCCAACGTGAAGACCATCCTCAGTAAGCCCGATGACCCGCTGCTTCCAGCCGCCTCCGTGGACTCAGTTCTGCTGCTGAAGACCTACCACGAAATCGCGCACCCGGTCGTTCTCTTGCGCACCCTGCGCGCGTCGCTTCGCCCCGGCGCCACGGTTGGAGTCATCGATCGCAACGGAAACGGTGAAAACCACGGAGTGAATCGCAACGTCGTGATTCGCGAAGCCGGACAAGCCGGCTATCGCCTGCTCGAACAGTATGACTTCGTAAAAGCGGACAAGGTGGACTATTTCCTGATCTTCACGCTCCAACCCTAGGCCCCCGCAATTCGCGAGAAGTGGGGTTTCCCGAGATATGTTCCCTGAATCCTTCGGCAATTGCGATTTCGCGGAACAGGACCGGGTAGCGTTGCAGTTTCAGAAATCTCCCCTGGTTGCTGCTTTGCGAACTTCGCGGCCTGTCTTCGCGAGCTTCGCGGTTAAAGATCTCAACCTCAAAGTACGCTAAGGATTCGCGAAGGGCGCAAAGAAAGTCATTCGCAAACGACCCCAAGGAAGGCCATCGGAGAAACTGAAATTGCACCACTACCCAGGGCCGCAATTCGTTGACGGGCCACGGCCGCATCCGTAAGATGAAGCGACCCGAAAGGCCCGCAGCTTGAAATGATCGGCCAGACCATCTCGCACTACCGCATCCTCGAAAAACTCGGCGGTGGCGGCATGGGCGTGGTCTATAAGGCTGAAGACACGCGCCTGCATCGCTTCGTCGCCCTGAAATTCCTGCCTGAAGATGTTGCCCGCGACCCGCAGTCGCTGGCCCGCTTTCAGCGTGAGGCCCAGGCGGCCTCCGCACTGAATCATCCCAACATCTGCACCATTTATGACATCGGCGAACAGGACGGTAAGGCCTTCATCGCCATGGAATTCCTCGAGGGCTTGACCCTGAAGCATCGCATCGCCGGAAAGCCCATGGAAACCGATGTTCTGCTAGGTCTTGCCATCGAGATCGCGGACGCTCTCGATGCCGCTCACGCCCAAGGCATCGTCCACCGCGACATCAAGCCCGCCAACATTTTCGTGACCAGGCGCGGACACGCCAAGATCCTCGACTTCGGCCTGGCAAAGGTCGTGCCTGCCGCTTCGTCCAACCAGGTCGCATCGGCCAATACTCAGACATTTTCCGTCGATGAACAGCACCTGACCAGTCCCGGTTCCACGCTCGGCACTGTCGCCTACATGTCGCCGGAGCAAGTACGCGCCAAAGAACTCGACGCCCGCAGTGATCTTTTCTCCTTCGGTGCCGTGCTCTATGAGATGGCGACGGGCACGCTGCCCTTCCGCGGCGAAAGCTCAGGAGTGATCTCTCACGAAATTCTGGCGAGTGATCCGGTTTCGGCAGTCCGGCTCAACCCTGACCTTCCGCCCAAATTGGAAGACATCCTTAACAAGGCGCTGGAGAAAGACCGCGAACTGCGCTACCAGCACGCCGCTGACATGCGCACCGACCTGAAGCGGCTAAAAAGGGAGACAGAATCGCGGCCCGGCGTAACCGCTAGTTCGGGGACAGTGGCCGCCGCCCTCGATAGCGGCGCGAAGGTCGCTGCCCAGCCCTCTTCAGCATCCAGTTCCTCCACCGCGCTCGCTTCCTCTCCATCTTCGAGCGCTGTGTCTGCGGACAAAGCCCCGGCTTCGCTTCAGCGCCGTTCCCTTGGCATGATCGCCGGAGTCCTTGCCGCAGCCGTCCTGGGGCTGAGTGTTCTTTTTTGGTTTGCAAGGCAGCGCTCCGCCCCGGTTATGGTCACGGCCAGTCAGAAAACCATTGCCGTTCTTCCTCTACAGAACCTGGGTTCTGACAAGGATGTGGACTTCCTGCGCCTGGCTCTGGCCGACGAAATCGCAACCGCACTAAGTTACGTCCGCTCCCTGACCATCCGCCCCTTCGCTACTACCAGCAAGTACGACTCTCCCACCGTCGACTTGCAGGAAGCGGGCAAGGCCATGCATGTGACCGATGTCGTCACCGGGCACTACATGAAACAAGGCGACCAGCTTCAGATCACTCTCGAAGCGGTGGACGTCGGCGACAACCGCACGGTTTGGCGCGACACCATGACGGTCTCCGCTCCCGACATGATTGCCATGCGGAGCCAGATCACGGCGAAAGTTCGGCAAGGATTGGTCCCCGCTCTGGGAGCCGGAACAGATTCAGCGGAAGCGGGCACTCATCCCAGGAACGAAGAGGCATACGATCTCTACCTCCGCAGTATCGCAGTGCCGCATGATCCTCTTCCTAACAAGGATGCCATCGCCATGCTGGAGCGCGCCGTAGGCCTGGACCCGACCTACGCTCCCGCCTGGGCCTATCTGGGCCTTCGCTACAACCTCGACGGCGCTTACTCGAACGGCGGCATGGAGATGCGCAATCGTTCGACTGCGGCCTTGGAACGGGCTATTTCCCTTGATCCCAATTACAGTTTTGCGGCTTCCTGGTTGATTACGAATCGCGTCGACATGGGCGAGTTGCCCAAGGCCTACCAGGACGCGACAGCTTTGCTGGCGCGACATCCACAGAGTGCAGACGCCCACTTTGCCATGTCGTACGTCCTCCGCTATGGAGGAGCGGTGGAGGAATCCGCCCACGAATGTGACGCCGCCTTGGCCCTCGATCCCGGAAACTTTGGGTTTCGCTCCTGTGCGTTCACCTTCGACCAGCTTGGCAACTACGCGCGCGCAATGGATTTTCTTCAGCTCGACGCCGGGTCATTCTGGGTATCCAGCAACTTGATGAGGCACTACCTTCGGGAGGGAAAGTTAGCGCAGGCCAGAGAATTCGCAGAGAAGACCAAAGTCACTGAGATGATGGTGGCGTGCATTGATAACCCATCGTCCCCTGAAATCCCCGCCTTCGCGCGGCAAGCGGTGACCATAAGACTCGCCGACCCCGACCCCGAACCCCGCTACGTGGTCGCTGGGGACCTTCTTTTCTGCGGGCAAAAAGACGCAGCTGTGCAACTCCTGAAAAGTGCCATCGCCGGACATTTCTGCGCCTACAACGGCTTGCAGAACGATTCCGTGTGGGCGAAGTTGCGAGGCACTCCCGAGTTTGCACAGTTGCTCTCCGCTGCGAAACAGTGTCGATCCGATTTCCTTACCCAGAGATCTCAAGCTGCACACTGATGGAGGTTGGCCGTCCTTACCGGTCAGAAAGGAACCCATGTTCGTCCCCCCCAGCTTCGCCGTCGCGCTGCTCATGGTCATTGTCAGTACTCTCTGCTGGGGGTCGTGGGCCAACACCTTCAAAGGAACTAGGAATTACCGCTTCGAGCTCTTCTATTGGGATTACGCCATCGGGATCTTCCTGATTTCCCTGATTCTGGCTTTCACGATGGGCAGTATGAGCGATCGCAGCACAGGCTTTCTGGCGAACGTGCGAGCTGCGGACTCGAGCAACATTCTCCACGCGCTCATCGGCGGTATGATCTTCAACGCGGCCAATCTGTTGCTGGTCGCGGGAATCGACATGGCTGGACTCGCCGTCGCCTTCCCGGTCGGAATCGGGATCGCCCTGGTCGTGGGCGTCGTCTCCAGCTACGCGCTGCAGCCCCGCGGAAACTCTCCGCTGCTCGCGCTCGGCGTGCTGTTCGCCTTAACCGCGGTCATCATGGACGGCAAAGCCTATGCCGCACTCGGTTCTGCGGGGCGTGTCGTGACCCGCAAGAGCATCATCGTCTGCGTAATCTCCGGCATCCTCATGGGATTGTTCGCGCCCTTCGTCACCCGCGCGCTCACCACCGGACATCCCCTCGGTCCTTACAGCATCAGCGTCTTCTTTACCTTGGGAGCGTTGCTCTCCTGCCTCTTCATCAACACATTCTTCATGCGGCATCCGCTGGTCGGTGAGCCGGTGAAGTTTGCCGACTTCTTCAAAGCCTCCCCTCGCGACCACTTGCTGGGACTGGTCGGCGGAGTCATCTGGGGCACCGGCACCGTCTTCAACTTCGTCGCCGCCAGCTTCACCGGTGTGGCAATATCGTATGCGATTGGGCAAGCTGCGCCCATGGTGGCGGCGTTATGGGGTTTGTTTGTGTGGAAGGAGTTCGCCGGCTCGGGCGGTCGGGCCACGAAATATCTGGCCCTGATGTTCGCCTGCTACGTCCTCGCCATCGTCCTGGTGGCGCGAGCCTATACCGGTGCGTCTTGAGGCATATCGCTGTATCCCTTTGTTTCTTCCTCCTTCTCGGATCGTCCGCCTTATGTGCTGTCCAGAGCGCCCCGGCCCGCACGCAAACAATGCAGCAAGCCGCGTTACTGCTGCGGAACGGAGAGTTTCCTGCCGCGATTGAAGCCTACCAGAAAGTACTCAAAGTCAGTCCCCATGACGAGCAGGCGACACTAGGACTCGCCGCAGCCTATCGCGGCGTTTTCAACTACGCGGAGACTCGGCGCCTGCTGCGGGATGCGGCGCAGCGTCACCCAAACAGCGCTGTCGCACTGGTCGAGTTAGGCAAACTTGATATCCACTTGCAGCATTATGACGAGGCGGTCCAGCATTTGACTCAGGCGGTGCGCCGACAGCCCGGCCTTTCGGCCGCGCACGAGCAACTGGGAGTCGCTTATCAGGCCAAGGGCGACGATGAAAAGGCCCTGCAACAATTCAACCAAGCGATCCGTCTAAACCCTGACTCCGCCTCGGCACATTATTTTCGCGGTAGTTTGTATGCCGATCGCGATGACTACGACCGCGCCTACCAGGATGCGCAACCAGCACGCAAACTTGAACCCAATGCGCAAACTGCCGTCTTGCTGGCAAAAGCGGCGACTCACCTCGGCAAGTGCGACGAGGCCATTGCCTTGCTCAAGCCGCTCGCTGACTCCGAATCTTCCGAGCCCGCAAATCTTTATCTGTTGTCCGCCGCCTACAAGTGCGCGGGGCAGCCAGACCTGGCGCAGGCAACTCTGGCGGATTTCGAGTCCCGTTCGAAGAAGACGCAGGAAGCCCGCACTCAGTCCATGGAAGCCGATCATTTAGCGGGGCGGGCGGGCGAACTGGCGCGAACGAACCAGCTTGCGGCCGCCATGGACCTGATTCATCAGGCACTGCAGAAGGATCCAGAAAACGCTCCCACCCATGCCCTGCTCGCCAAAATAGACTTCTCTCGAGGAGATGTGTCCCAGGCAAGTGAAGAAATTACCCGGGCTCTGCAGAAAGATCCCTACAATCCGGATTACCTTTACGTCTCAGGCACAGTGCTCGAGAAACAGCAGGATGCCAACGGAGCTCTTCAGGCTTTTCAGCGCACCGTACTGGTGAATCCGAGGGAGTCCGACGCATATTACGAAATGGCGAAGATTTACCTGCAGCAAGGACAGCGTAACCAGGCAATTCAAGCTCTGAAGAAGGCTGTTCAACTCTCACCTGATGATGCCGACTACAAGAAAGCCTTGGCCGAGGCGGACCATCGCACGCCTCACTAGGCAGATCAGCATCAGGCAAATCGTTGAGAGACTGAACTTTGTGGCTCGAACCGTCCGTGTTGCCAGTTTCGCGGAGCTATCATGTACGAAATGATTCCATATCTTACGGAGGAGCCAAGAATTACACAGCAGCATCGCCCGCAAAGTCTCAACCGATGACAAATCAACAGATTACGGTTTGGCAACGTCTGTGCTATGGAGAAGTCAGGCTCTGTCGGTTACGTAGTCGGACTCGTGTCGAATAAGTGTCTTTAACGGCAGCCAAATGCTGCGAAGTGGCATCGAACTTTGGCTTAGAACTAATGCCGGAGGTGGCAGTCGTCTGCCTCGGGCTTTAGTTTGCGAGCCAGGGGCGATCAAGGATTTCCGTCAATTGTCTCCTTCGGGAACCGTCAATTGTCTCCTTCGGGAATATGATGAGGGAGAAAGCAATCTCTGCCGCTCCTGTGGGCGGAAGTGGATGCAAGGATTTCTCGCATGCGATTGCTGAGCGCGCGCCTCATTATCTCGCTGATCATCGGGGTGACCCTGGTGTCTTTGACCACCTCCTACTATCAGGTGCTGGTCGACAAGCGTAGCTCGCGCGCCGATTTGCAGCGGCGGTCGGAGGTTTTGGCAGACAGCCTGGCAAGAAATGTGGAGCGCGATCTCGGGCGGGATGCGGCTCCAACCACGGTGCAGCGTGATGTTCAACGTTTCGCAAATCGAGAAAACCTGGCGGGAATGGCGGTGTATGACCCGAAGGGGCATGTCATCGCAGTGACTGCCGGCCTGGCGCCACTCATGAATACGGCTCCTGCGGTTGTCTCGCAAGCCCTGAGCGAAGATCATGAGGCAGATGTTTTCCAGAAGATCGGGAACGCTTCAGTCCACATCTACGCCACGCCTCTGCACAGTCAGGATCGACTAACAGGCGTGCTGGCGATTGTGCACGACACAGGGTACATCCGTACGCGCGGCTTACGGATTTGGCGCGAAGCATTTCTCAGCACCTTGGCGCTTGTAGTGTTGATCGCATTCATCACGCTGTTGATTGTGCGCTGGAGTATTGAAGGCCCAATCGCACGCACCGCGAACTGGATGCGCGCCTTGCGCACCGGGAGAGCGCCCACAACCCGCATCAAGGTTCCGGACCTGGAGCTTTTCCGTCCGCTGGCGCGCGAAGTTGCCACATTTGCCGAAAGCCTGACCACCGCCCGGTCTGCGGCAGAAACAGAAGCCAAGCTGCGGGACGAGGGACAGTCACAATGGACGGCCGACCGGCTTGCCGTTCACATTCGCTCGCGTTTGCAGGACGGAAGACTCTTCGTCGTTTCAAACCGTGAGCCTTACACTCACGTGCGGCGCGGGCGATCCTGGGAGGTGAACGTCCCGCCCAGCGGATTGGTCACGGCTCTTGAACCCGTACTTCGCGCCTGCGACGGGACCTGGGTTGCGCACGGCAGCGGCGATGCCGATATGGAGGCCGTTGACCAGCACGACCACCTGCGCGTGCCCCCGGAAGATCCGCAATACACCCTGCGCCGAGTCTGGCTGACTAAGGAAGAAGAAGAAGGATACTACTACGGGTTCGCGAACGAGGGATTGTGGCCGCTTTGCCATATTGCCCACACCCGTCCTATCTTTCGCGCCAACGATTGGAATCACTACCAGGCGGTGAATCGCAAGTTCGCCGACGCCGTCTTGGCAGAAATGGAAGACACGGCCCATCCGGTCGTTCTGGTACAGGACTACCACTTCGCTTTGTTGCCGCGAATGATCAAGCAAAAGCGCCCGGACGCGCGGGTTGCGATCTTCTGGCATATCCCGTGGCCGAATCCTGAGGCGTTCAGCATTTGTCCCTGGCAGCGTGAACTGGTCGACGGACTTCTGGGGGCCGATCTCATCGGCTTTCACATTCAATCGCATTGCAACAATTTTCTGCAGAGCACCGACCGGGTCGTCGAATCTCGCATCGACTGGGAGCATTTTTCCGTACAGCGTCTCGACCATCTCACCATGGTGCGGCCCTTTCCGATTAGCGTGGACTTCACCGAACTGCCTTCGGAAGGCTCGACCGAACCGGCCTACGCAGAGCGTTCGGGCTTGCTGAAAACTTTGGGGATCGAGACCGCGTTCCTCGGAGTCGGCGTCGACCGGTTGGATTACACCAAGGGAATCTTGGAGCGCTTTCTGGCGCTGGAGCGTTTTTTTGAAAAATACCCGCGTTATCAGGGGCAGTTCACATTTGTCCAGATTGGAGCGCCCAGCCGCACCCATATCAAGCGCTATCACGACTTGCAGGCGGAAGTGGAAGCGGAGGCGGACCGCATCAACTGGCGGTTTCAAAAAGACAAGTGGAGGCCCATTGTTCTGCTTAACCGGCAACACACTCACAAAGAGATTCTCAAGTACTACCGCGCGGCCGACCTTTGCCTGGTCACCTCTCTGCACGACGGCATGAATCTGGTGGCCAAGGAATTTCTGGCGGCGCGCTCCGATGAGCGTGGGGTGCTGATCTTAAGCATCTTCACCGGCGCGGCCCGAGAACTGCGCGACGCCCTGCAGGTGAACCCTTACGACATAGATCAGACCGCGGAGGCGATTCGAGCCGCTCTGGAAATGGAACCGGAAGAAAAACAATCGCGCATGCAGCGGATGCGCAAGACGGTACGGGAACGCAATGTTTACTACTGGGCGGGAAGCCTGATTGCAGAGCTGTCCGAATTGCGGTTGGACAAGCAGGTTGATCGCGGAGAAAACTATCCGGCAAGCGCCTCCGCCGCCGCAACTAAAAGGTAGAAAGGAATGCTTGAGAGTGCCAGTTACAACGAACGCGAACGATCTCGAAAAATTTCTCCAGAGCGTTGCGCAATCGCCGTTAAGCGCCCTGGTGCTGGATTATGACGGCACGCTTGCGCCATTTTCTGTCGACCGGAGAAAGGCGGTCCCTTATCCCGGGATCAACGCGATTCTGCAGGAGATCGTCGATATCGGACGCACGCGTCTGATCATCATCACCGGACGCGATGCTCACGATGTTGAGTCATTGCTGAAGATTCGACCCTTTCCCGAAGTCTGGGGATCTCACGGTCTACAGCGTCTGCGAACCAACGGCTTCTGCGAAATGCCGGAAATCGATCCCGATGCCTTGCAGGCCCTTGCCGACGCGAAGCGCTGGTTGGCTTATCAGGGACTTGATCATATGGCAGAGCCCAAGCCCGGCAGTCTGGCCGTACATTGGCGGGTACTGGACCAGAACTCGGCGGTGAAGTTGCGGGGAAAAATTCTGCTGGGTTGGTTCCCGATCGCGCAGCGAGCCTCGTTGAAAGTCCTCGAATTTGACGGCGGGCTGGAATTGCGGGTCCCCGGCCACGACAAGAGTCACGCCATACAGACCATTTTGCGGGAAATTGGACTCGATGTCCCGGTCGTCTATCTGGGCGACGACGTAAGCGACGAAGCCGCCTTCGAAGCGCTGCAAAATCGCGGGCTGACCGTACTGGTGCGCGGCGAGCATCGAAAAACTTCTGCCAAGGTTTGGCTTAAGCCGCCGGAGGAGTTGCTGGAGTTCCTTGCACTGTGGCGCGACACATACCGTACAACCTCACTGAGCCGCAGCGCTACCTACTAAAATCAAAATTGGGGATGTCATGGATGCCGCAGTAAGGCCGCCGCTTCGGAGGCCGGCCAAACCTTTCTATTTCAATACCGCGCCAGTCTTCAATCAGAATCAGAATTTGAATTTCAGGTCGAGTTGTATGCGACGCGGGGGCAGGGCTGCAACCGCGTGTCCAAAGTATTGCGATGTGATCACTCCAACATACGTGACGTCGTTGGTGTGATTCAGCACGTTGAACGCATTCAGGGCAACGGTCAGCGTCCGGGCTTCCTTGCTCTTTCGCGACAGCGCAAAATCATGCTCCGCATTCAGATCCAGATTGATCAAGCCCCGGCCCAGGCATAGAGTTGCGCGCGAATCCCGGCGGACGGTCATTGACGACGCCATCATGGTTGTTATCGCTGCCAGTGGTCACGTTGACCGGCTTCCCCGTGTATAGCGAAAGAGCAACTCCAAAGGTGAAGTATTTTGTGGGGTGTGTCGATCCCAGCAGATCGAACTTGTGTCTGCGGTCATTGTCCGACCTGGCCCAATCGCCCGCCGCATCGTAACTGTTCGCAGGGAAATATGTGATGCCACTCGTGTTGTTGTAGGTCTTGCCAAACGTGTATTGCACCTGGCCGTTGAAGTAACGGCTGGGCTTGCCCCGGAATGTCACTTCCAGCGCGGCACTCTTCTGGTAGCCCTTGGATTGAATAAAGCGTTCCTGTCCTAGATTCGGATTGGGCCGGGTGGCAGAGTCAGGCAGCGGGGCATTGGCGTCGATCGAACGAAAAAGATCGATGCCGCGCGAGCCGACGAAGGTTGCGCTGAGCGTGCTCTTGGCCGTGACCTGGCGCTCCGCGCCTAAACTATATTGCACGCTATAGGGGATTCCCGCCTGTGGGTCGAGCACCACCACGCTGGTGGGTGGCGAAAGGTCGCCGGGCGTTGCGATAAACCGCAGCAGGTTGACGCCGTTGAAATGAAGCAGATCGGCGATCGGGGAAGGGCCGCTGCGATCGTAGAAAACTCCGGCGCCTCCGCGGATCACGGTCTTTCCGGTCGCAGTCGGCGCATAGGCGAAGGCCATGCGCGGCGCGAAGTTGTTCGGATCGTCGTGAAAATAGTTTTGGAAGTAATACCGCCCGCCCAGCGAAAACGAGAAGTTCGGTCTCAGCCGGATATTGTCTTCGATAAATCCGGCGACCGTCCTCTCCAGAAACACCACGTGCCCCTGCCCTCGCTGAAACAGGAAGGTCGAAAAGTTTCCGGCCTCATAATCGCTCAGACTGCCATAGGTGAAGGTTCCTGCCCGGTTCGTGAAGTCATCGAATCCGCGGCGGCTGATATCCGGGATGTCGACGCCGAAATTCAGAGTATGCCTTCCATTCGAGTAGGTGAAGAAGTCGGTGCCATCGAAGTGATATTCAGTGCGTCGTGAATCCGCCTGCGCTCCACCGCCCGTGAAGGCCCCGGAGACCACAATCTGCGGATCCGAGCTGATACTCATTACCGGCGCATCGTAGTGGCCCACCAGGAATCGAAGCTGGTTGATCCAGTGCGCCGAATACAGGTGCTGATAGCTCACGTTGATCTCGTGTTCCTGAAACTCCGTATCCGTTCCGGCGCTGGGCAGCACATTCCCCCCGACTCCCATGTTCTGGACCGTCCGGCGTTCGTAGGAATATCCGATCCAGAAGCGGTCACCATTGCTCAGGTCGTGGAAAATTCGACCCGACCCGAAGAAATGATGCGTGGGGTTGAAAACATTTTCGTTCACGCTTCCCGTCGGAGTCGTCGCCACCACCACGGCTTCCTGGTCGTTGAGATCGCCATCCAGAGAGAGCAGGAAAGAATTGCGCATGTCCTGCCCAAGCGGGCCCGTCAGCACGCCTTCGTAGTATTGGCGCCGTTCCAACGGCTTGGGCAGCGGCGCAAAGGCGTTGCGCGCGTCGAACATCCCATCCCGAGACATAAAATTGACAGATCCGTGATAACGGGGCGTGCCACCCTTGGTGACGATCTCCAGCCGCGCGCGCCCTGGCCGGGAAAAGAATGCGGAATAAGGATTCTGATTGATTTTCACTTCCTGCACTGCCGACGCCGTAACCCCGGGCCCGTTCGCCTCGATACCATTGACCACCAGCGTGATGCCGTTGGTTCCAGTCGCGCTGTCGTCCAGAAATCGTGACATCGTGGCGATATAGTCCTGGTCGAACACCGGCACTCGATCCAGCGCGTCGCGGTCAATCGTGTTCGCGTTCTGATTCTGGGCGGCCTCGGTGCCGACTTGCGGCACAGACATTCCCGCCTGTACCCGAACTTGCTCGCTCGCCGCAAAAACGGGGAGGATAATCCGGAGGTTCGCGATGGGTTTGGCGCCCATCTCTAACGCTGTGAACGTCTCTCGAAAGCCGGAGTGATGGACCACGATTTGGTAGGACCCGGGCTTGAGGTCAGGAAAGTGGAAACCGCCCGCGTTGTCCGTGCTGGTTTGCGAGACTACCGCGTCCTGCTGCTTCAGAATCACCTCTGCGCCCACAATGGCCGCGCCGGAAGTGTCTAGAACGACGCCGCTGGCCGATTGAGGACTGCCCCCGGTTTCCGAAAAACCCAGCCCGGCGCACCCCGCCAGCACCGCGAGCAGGATGGTGAGCAGTTTCATAGAGTCAGGCATGGAGAATCGAAGCAACGTGTTATTAAGCTTTTCGCATGCTGGTCGCGTCGCTCGGCAATAGGGTCACCGCAAACGCAGTCCTCACGTAGATACTAAATTGCATTTCTCATACTTCAGAATGGTCCTGAAATATCGATGAAATTTAGCTGAAAATTTGGTTTGCAGATATTCTCCGGCGCCCGCATAGGCACCCCAAACACCGGATTTTGGGGCTAAATCAGACGGAATTTTGGGCTAAAAACGAACCGTTCTAAACCCTTGCGGCGCTACAGGAAATACTGTAGAGATATGCTCCGAACCCTATGTTACCTATGTGTTTGGCTGTGGCTCCCCCAAAACCATTAAAGCAAAATTTCATTCGATTCTTGGCCTGACCCATGGACGGATTAGAGGGCACGTCTCGATGACAGTCCGTCACCGGATGCTGAACCGATGCCCCTGGCACGACGCTCCAACACGCCCGGAGCTGCTGGGAGCCCGGACGCGAAGGCACGTGGCAAGGCTCGGTTTCTTGTTGTTTAGGAGACAGATATGAAGCGAACACTCCAGAGTGCGGCAGTGGCGAACTCCGATGCCGCCCTCACGGCGGGCCTGAAACAGCCGGGGAATGGAAAGTCCGCGGAGCAACCCGCTGACCTCAGCCTCATCCTCGCCAGCCTTCAGACCATGAGAGACGGCAACTTCTCCGTGCGGCTCCCAGGCCACTGGACCGGTCTGGCAGGCAAAATTGCCGACACCTTCAACGAGATTGTCACCGCCAATCAGCAGATCGCCGAAGAGCTGAAGCGCGTCGGCCAGGTCGTCGGCAAAGAGGGCCGAACCCGCGAAAAGACACGGTTTCAGCAGTCCAAGGGCTCCTGGGGCGAGATGGAAGTTTCTGTCAATACTCTAGTTGAGGACCTGCTGCGGCCCACGACCGAAGTGACCCGAGCCATCGCCGCCGTGGCGCAAGGGAACCTGACCCAAACCGTGCGGCTGGATGTGGACGGACGTCCGCTGGAAGGAGAGTTCCTGCGCTCCGCCACCATCGTAAACACGATGATTCAGCAGCTCGGCGTCTTCACTGCCGAAGTGACGCGCGTGGCCCGCGAAGTGGGTACGGAAGGCAAACTTGGAGGTCAGGCGCAAGTGCCCGGCGTGGCCGGAACCTGGAAGGATCTTACCGACAACGTGAACTACATGGCCAGCAACCTGACTGGCCAGGTTCGTAACATCGCAGAAGTCGCGACTGCCGTGGCTAGCGGCGATCTGTCCCGCAAAATCACGGTCGATGTGCGCGGCGAAATTCTGCAGCTCAAAGAAGCCATCAACACGATGGTGGACCAGCTCCGTTCGTTCGCATCAGAAGTGACGCGCGTCGCCCGCGAAGTCGGCACCGACGGCAAGCTCGGCGGCCAGGCCGTGGTTCCGGGCGTGGCCGGAACCTGGAAAGATCTCACCGACTCAGTCAACGCCATGGCCGGAAACCTTACGGCCCAGGTTCGTAACATTGCCGAGGTGACCACGGCCGTGGCTCGTGGCGACCTCTCCCGCAAAATCACAGTCGATGTGAAAGGCGAAATTCTTGAACTCAAAGACACCATCAATACGATGGTGGACCAGCTCAACGCGTTCGCCGGCGAAGTTACGCGCGTAGCCCGCGAGGTCGGTACGGAAGGCAAGCTCGGCGGCCAGGCCCAGGTGCCCGGTGTCGGCGGCACGTGGAAAGATCTCACCGACAACGTCAACTTCATGGCCAGCAACTTGACTGGCCAAGTGCGTAACATCGCCGAAGTCGCGACCGCAATTGCCAGCGGCGACCTTTCCCGCAAAATCACGGTCGACGTCCGCGGCGAAATCCTGCAGCTCAAAGAAACGCTCAACACGATGGTGGATCAGCTCAACCGCTTCGCGGGCGAAGTGACCCGCGTGGCCCGCGAAGTAGGAACCGAAGGCCGCCTGGGCGGACAGGCCAACGTCCCGGGCGTGGCCGGTACCTGGAAAGATCTTACCGACTCGGTGAACTCCATGGCCGGGAACCTTACCGGCCAGGTGCGAAACATCGCGGAGGTGACGACGGCCGTGGCCCGCGGCGACTTGTCGCGCAAGATCACGGTCGATGTGAAGGGTGAAATTCTCGAACTGAAGAACACCATCAATACGATGGTGGACCAGCTCAACGCGTTCGCCGGTGAAGTGACGCGTGTGGCTCGCGAAGTCGGTACGGAAGGCAAACTCGGCGGCCAGGCGCAGGTGCCCGGCGTCGCCGGCACGTGGAAGGACCTCACCGACAACGTCAACTTCATGGCCAGCAACCTGACCGGTCAGGTGCGAAACATCGCCGAAGTCGCAACCGCCGTGGCTCGCGGCGACTTGTCGCGCAAAATCACGGTCGACGTGAAGGGAGAAATTCTCGAACTCAAAGACACCATTAACACGATGGTGGACCAGCTTCGCTCGTTCGCCTCCGAAGTAACGCGCGTCGCCCGCGAGGTCGGCACCGACGGCAAACTCGGCGGCCAGGCTCTGGTTCCGGGCGTCGGCGGCACGTGGAAGGACCTTACCGACTCCGTCAACTCCATGGCCAGCAACTTGACCGGCCAGGTGCGCAACATCGCCGAAGTGTCGACGGCCATTGCCAGCGGCGACTTGTCGAAGAAAATTACGGTCAACGTGAGCGGCGAAATTCTGCTGCTCAAAGAAACCATCAACACGATGGTAGATCAGCTCAACGCATTCGCCGCCGAAGTGACCCGCGTAGCCCGCGAAGTCGGGTCCGAGGGCAAGCTCGGTGGCCAGGCGCAAGTGCCCGGTGTGGCCGGAACGTGGAAGGATCTTACTGACTCGGTCAACTCGATGGCAGGAAACCTGACCGGTCAAGTGAGAAACATCGCGGAAGTAACCACGGCCGTCGCCCGCGGCGACTTATCCCGCAAAATCACGGTCGATGTGAAAGGTGAAATTCTCGAACTGAAGAACACCATCAATACGATGGTGGACCAGCTCAACGCGTTCGCCGGCGAAGTTACCCGCGTGGCCCGCGAAGTCGGAACCGAAGGCAAACTCGGCGGTCAGGCGCAGGTGCCCGGCGTCGGCGGCACGTGGAAAGATCTCACCGACAACGTCAACTTCATGGCCAGCAACCTGACCGGCCAGGTCCGCAACATCGCCGAAGTAGCAACGGCCATCGCCAGCGGCGACCTCTCGCGCAAAATCACGGTCGACGTCCGCGGCGAAATCTTGCAGCTCAAAGAAACGCTCAACACGATGGTCGAGCAGTTGCGCTCGTTCGCTGCCGAAGTAACCCGCGTCGCCCGCGAAGTGGGCAGCGAAGGCCGTCTGGGTGGACAGGCCAACGTCCCCGGCGTCGCCGGTACGTGGAAGGATCTCACCGACTCCGTCAACGCCATGGCCGGAAATTTAACGGCCCAGGTCCGCAACATCGCTGAAGTCACGACAGCCGTGGCCCGCGGCGATTTGTCCCGCAAGATCACGGTCGACGTGAAAGGCGAAATTCTCGAACTGAAGAACACCATCAATACGATGGTGGACCAGCTCAACGCGTTCGCCGCCGAAGTGACGCGCGTCGCCCGCGAAGTCGGCACGGAAGGCAAACTTGGCGGCCAGGCGCAGGTGCCCGGCGTCGCCGGCACGTGGAAAGATCTCACCGACAACGTCAACGTGATGGCCGCCAACCTTACCGAACAGGTGCGCGGAATCGTGAAAGTCGTGACCGCCGTCGCCAACGGCGAACTTACACAGAAGCTGACGGTGAATGCCAAGGGCGAAGTCGCCGCCCTCGCCGAAACCATTAACAACATGACCGACACGCTGGCCACCTTCGCCGACCAGGTCACGACCGTGGCCCGCGAAGTCGGCGTGGAAGGCCGCCTCGGCGGCCAGGCCAACGTGCCCGGCGCCGCCGGAACGTGGAAAGACTTGACCGGCAACGTGAACCTGCTCGCCGACAATCTCACCAATCAGGTGCGAGCCATTGCCGAAGTCGCAACCGCTGTGACCAAAGGCGATCTCACCCGGTCGATTCAGGTGGAGGCCAGCGGCGAAGTCGCGGAACTCAAAGACAACATCAACACCATGATCGACAACCTGCGGCTCACCACCGACCGCAACACCGAGCAGGACTGGCTGAAGACGAACCTGGCCCGCTTCACGGGAATGTTGCAGGGCCAGCGCGATCTGAGCACGGTCGGCCGCATGTTGCTATCGGAACTGGCGCCGCTGGTGAATGCGCAGCAGGGTGTGATTTACCAGATGGAAGGCGAAGAAGCCGGAGGCCTCGTCCTGCTCTCCGCTTTCGCGGATACCGGTCAGGACGGGCACGCGCATCGTTTGCGCATCGGAGAAGGTTTGGCTGGACAGTGTGCCGCAGAAAAGCGCCGCATGCTCATCAGCGATCTTCCACCGCACACCACCCCGATCCGTTCCGGATTGTTCCAGGCAGTTCCTCGCAACGTGATTGTGCTGCCGATTCTGTTCGAAGACCGCGTAAAGGCGGTGATCGAACTCGCTTCGCTGAGCGGTTTTACAGCATCCCACCTCGCCTTCCTGGAGCAGCTGACCTCCAGCATCGGCATCGTGCTCAACAGTATTGAAGCCACCATGCAGACCGAAGGCCTGCTGAAGCAGTCGCAGCAGCTGGCCATCGAGCTGCAAACTCAGCAGAAGGAATTGCAGCAGACCAACGAGCAGCTCGCCCAAAAAGCGCAACAGCTCGCAGAGCAAAACGTCGAAGTGGAACGCAAGAACCAGGAAATCGAGCAGGCCCGCCGCGCTCTGGAAGAGAAGGCAAAAGAGCTGGCCCTCACTTCCAAGTACAAGTCTGAATTCCTGGCCAACATGTCGCACGAGTTGCGTACGCCTTTGAACAGCATTCTCGTTCTCGGCCAGCAACTCGGCGACAATCCAGACGGCAACCTGACCCCGAAGCAGGTCGAGTTTGCCCGCACCATTCATGGCGCGGGAACTGACTTGCTGAACCTGATCAGCGACATTCTTGACCTTTCCAAGATCGAATCCGGCACGGTCTCCGTCGATGCCGAGGAGGTCTTCTTCTCCAGCTTGTTGGAAATGGTCGCTCGCCCATTCCGCCACGAAGCCGAGAATCGCAAGCTCAGCTTCGAGGTTCAGCCTGACTCGCATCTTGCGCGCAGCTTGGTAACCGACTCCAAGCGCCTGCAGCAGGTGCTCAAGAACCTGTTGTCGAATGCTTTCAAGTTTACGGAACACGGCGGAGTGCGCCTGTCGGTTTCGGAGGCAACCAGCGGTTGGACTGAGGATCATCCGGTTCTGAGCAGCGCTGCCTCGGTCATTGCGTTCGAGGTCACGGATACTGGCATCGGTATTCCGTTCGAAAAGCAGCGCATCATCTTCGAAGCCTTCCAGCAGGCAGACGCTGGCACCAGTCGCAAATACGGCGGTACGGGTCTGGGACTCGCCATCAGCCGCGAACTCGCCAGCTTGCTCGGGGGTGAGATCCAGCTTCGCAGCGCCCCGGGTTCGGGCAGCACTTTCACGCTCTTCCTGCCGAAGACCTATGTTGGGCCTTCTGCATCAAGCACAAGAATAGAGAGCAAGACCTCCACTGCAGCAGCCGTTGCAATGCAGCTCTCCAAGGTAAACGTCGTGGAGATGCCGGTTGAGCAGATTCCCGACGACCGCGAGAACCTGCAGCCCGACGACGCGATCCTCCTCATTGTCGAGGACGACCCGCACTACGCGCGAGTTCTGTGCGACTTGTCCCGCGACAAGGGGTTCAAGGTGCTTGTGGCCACACGTGGCACTGAGGCACTGGCATTGGCGCGGGAGTATCATCCTAGTGCCGTCACCCTCGATGTGTTTCTGCCAGACATGCTGGGCTGGACGGTGCTCAACCATCTGAAACAGGATCCCGCCACGCGGCACATTCCTGTCCAGATGCTGACTCTGGATGAAGACCGGCACCACGGCCTGGCGCGCGGGGCATTTGCCTTCGTCACCAAGCCCACAACTCCCGAAGAGATTGAGGGAGCCCTATCGCGGATTAAAGAATACGCCACGCCGCGGCGCAAGCGGCTGCTGATAGTAGAAGACAACCCGGCAGAGCAGCTCAGTATTCGCGAGCTGCTCGGGTCATGACGACATCGACGTCTCGGTCGTCTCTACCGGCGAGGAGGCGCTGGCCGCCATGAACAATGAGCAGTTCGATTGTGTGGTTCTCGATCTGCGCCTTCCTGACATGTCGGGCTTTGAGATTTTGGAAGCGGTCCGCGACACGGCGACTCTCACCGATTTGCCCATCGTCGTTTTCACCGGCAAGGAGCTGTCGCCGGAAGAAGATGCGCGCCTGCATACCCTGGCTCGCAGTGTGGTGGTGAAGGGCGTAGAATCGCCCGAGCGCCTGCTGGATGAAACAGCGTTGTTCTTGCACCGCGTGGTGGCCGACTTGCCGCCCGAAAAACAGCGGATGCTCGACCGCCTGCACCGCTCCGACGACGCGCTCGTGGGCAAGAAAGTTCTCATCGTCGATGATGACGTGCGCAACATTTTCGCCCTCAGCAGCGTCTTAGAGCGGCGCGGAATGACCGTCCTGACGGCCGGCACTGGCCGCGAGGCGATTGCGACGCTCGAATCCACACCCGATCTCGGCATCGTTCTGATGGATATTATGATGCCCGAGATGGACGGTTACGAAACCATGCAGGTGATTCGTCAGAACCCGGCCTTCCGGCGGCTTCCCATCATCGCCCTCACGGCGAAAGCCATGAAGGGAGATCGCGAGAAGTGTCTGGAAGCCGGCGCGTCCGAGTATTTGGCCAAACCGGTCAACACCGAGCAGTTGCTCTCGGCGCTCCGGATGTGGTTGCACCGTTAAATTTCTTGCTTCGGGGGCGTGCTTAACGTTACCCAAGGCAGGACGAGGGATCATGAGCACACATCAGAAAGTGAACATTCTGATGGTCGATGACCAGCCCGCCAAGCTGCTCAGCTATGAAGTCATGCTGGGAGAGCTGGGCGACAACTTGATCAAGGCCAATTCCGGCAGGGAAGCGCTCGAGCTTCTGCTGAAGAACGACGTTGCAGTTGTCCTGATGGATGTAAGCATGCCGGAGCTCGATGGTTTCGAACTGGCGGACATCATCCGCCAGCATCCGCGCTTTCAAAAAACGGCGATCATCTTCATTTCGGCAGTTCACCTCACCGACCTTGACCGCCTCAAAGGCTATCAGCGTGGAGCCGTCGACTACATCTCCGTTCCCGTGGTTCCGGAGTTGCTCAGAGCTAAGGTTTCGGTATTTGCCGAGTTGCACCGCAGGGCGCAGCAACTGGAGGGGCTGAACCGTGAGTTGCGGCGTCTGTCCAGCAGCCTGATCGCGATGCAGGACGAGGAACGCCGCCGCATCGCCCGCGAGTTGCACGATGGATTGGGGCAGGAACTCACGGCCGCAAAGATGATCGTCGACGGCATCCTCCTGCAGGATGCCCACGACTCGGTGGGTAAGAATGCAGCGGCTGACGCCAGCGGCCTGATCGACCGCGCCATCCAGCAGGTTCGCAGTATCTCCCATCTTCTGCATCCTCCGCTGCTCGACGAAGTCGGCTTGTTGTCAGCGCTTCGCTGGTTTCTGGAGGGCCTCACCAAACGCAGCGGCATCGAAACTTTTCTAGATGTCGAGCCTACCGACTTTCCCAGGCTCCCGTCGGAAGTGGAGACTGCTGTTTTCCGCATCATTCAGGAAGCTCTCAACAACGTCTTTCGCCACTCCGGCGCGAAAAATGGCTGGATCACCGTGCGCCAGCGCAACGGTCAACTGACGGTAACGGTCCGCGATGACGGCAAGGGCGTGGAAGAGAATGTGATGGAGTTCCGGCCCGACAGCATTGGTATGGGACTCGGCGGAATGCGGCAACGAGTGAAGGAGTTTGGCGGCGAGCTGAAGTTGAACAGTGCCAAGCCCGGGACGGTGGTCGAAGTCGTCATTCCGACCAGGCATTTTCCTCCGCCGCAGAATCCGCAGCAGCCTGCCGCAAAAGCTCCCCGTCTGGCATCGGTAAGCAAGTAAGGCCGAATTCAAGCAGCGTACAAGCTATCTCACAAAGGGTAGAGAGTGAAATCGCCGTTCACTTCTGGATTTTGAGTAACCGAAATCTCTTGTCTTGGTCAGGGCTTGAGAGGAGGTGAATCGGCGGCTCTCTCTGCGAGTGGCCGGGCGTAGCGTACCAGAGACATCAAGAATTTTCCTGGTTCCTCCGTCATCGCCAGGTGCGCCGAGTCCTCGAACCAAACAAAATGCTTCGATGGCGCTTTTACCTTCTTAAACCATTCGGCCGCAACCTGCGCGTTGACGTCGAAGTCGTAGCGGCCAGCGAAGATGATCAGAGGGCATCTCAGTTCTTTAATTTCCGTGAGATCGAGGCTGAGAAGCTTCGCGAGTAAGTAAGACTCCGAAAAATCGTTGCCGTCCCAGATATGACGTATCTCATCGTCCGTGTAGTCGGGCGACAGTAAGGCCACATCGCTCTCACTGGAGTTACTCCGCCGGTGGGCCATAACGCCACCGTAGAAATCCACCCACCTGCGCTGCGCGTAGATGTTTTTGAGAGGGGCTGGGTGACCAGGCGCAAAGTAAGGAGCAATCGATTCGAGTTGCTGCACAGCCTCTGAGTTTCCCGCTTGGCGGGCGGCATCGATGGCGAAAGCCCAACCACGGCGTTCGCTCTCCGGTCCGTCGGTCACTTGGCCCACTCCAATGTATGCGTACAACGATTCGGGATGGAGCTTGGCTAATTGCAGACCCAGATAACTGCCCCAAGAATGGCCAATCACGAAGATCTTTTGTTTGCCCAGTTCCTTGCGAATCCATGTCGTCATCTCCTCAGCATCAGCAACCATGCGCTCAAGGGTCATGGTCGGGCCAATCGTTGCTGGGTCATTGAGCAAATACGTTTTCCCGCTCCCCGCTGGTCCCATTGCACGACCGTGAAGTATTCTTCCCATCCACGGGTGAACCACCAGCTCATGGGCATGGAGACATAACCGGGTCCGCCGTGGATCAGCAGCAGCACCGGGTTGCGCTTGTCCGCTCCTCGTATCGAGACCCACTGCTCTATCCCGCCGATCCGAACCTTATCCAGGCGCTCGATACCATTGGGCGTCACAATCTTGCGCGCATCGGCTATGATCAGGGTCGCTTTAGCCCGGCTGAATGGCTTCGGCGCCGGCTCATCCGCTGCAGAACCCAGAACAGTGAGAACCGCGAGAAGAGAGACCAAATTGCGGAGATCCCTAAACGTGAAGGTAACGGTCATTAACTTACTTTACAGCGCCTCGCACCTGGCAGCTAAACCGTAACCGAGTTGACGTAATGTCCCTATTGCACCCCATTGACCGCCATTTATGAGATGAGTTGGCTCTGTTGACATCCTGAGGTGCTGAGTTACGTGCTACAAACGATAAAGATTGTACGTGAGGCCGAGCAACAAGGCTTGGCGACGTTGCGTGAGCAAGCATCGGCCGGGAGCGCGGCAGGAGAGTTTGCGTTTGGCAACGGAGAAGACAGTTTCAATCAGGGCACGACGGCAATATTTCTGACGAGGAAAATGGTTTCGCATCTCGGCGCGGACGCCGTGAATGCGCCAGGTTTTCTTCCCACGTTTGGCGGGGATGACGCTCAAGGCGTGAAGCTGCTGGCGGACAAAGGTGTGATTGCGCTCGGAATCGAATTCGGCATCGGCCAACACACAGCCCACGGGAGTGTGGGCATGGGCCTGCGCGACGAGTTCGGGGAGATGAGCACAGTCATTCCACGGGGCCTGACGCGCCGACTGTGCCAAGATGAGTTGCCGCTTCAGGTCGACGACGGCCAGCCACTTCAACCAATGCCGCCAAGGCAGCGGTTGTTGGGTGTGGTGATACATGCGGCGTACGAAGAAGGTGCTGACCGCGCCTTGAGCCAGCCCGGTGGCGTCGATGGCCACTGGGGCACGACGTTGGGGACCGGGCAGCTTCATGCGACGGACCACTTCGTTCAAGGATCGAGCGATCGCAACCTCATCCAGTCTGCGCAGAAAGCGGTAGAGAGTCGTGTAATCAGGAACGGAGTGAAGTCGGAGAGCGCGGCGCAGTTCGGAGTGTTCGGCCAGTCGCACTTCGGCTTCCCGGTAGGTCCAGTCCTCGTAGCGCATGAGGCACAAGATGGCCAACAACTGTGGCTGCGTGAACTGGTGTTTGCTAAACGCCGTGCGATAACGCGGCACAGTGGCGGCGGTCACGTCCAAGGCCACTTGCGCGAAGCGTACCAAACCCACTTCGGCCATGGCTAGTAGCGAGTTTCGCCGGAGCTGATCGCAGCATAACCCGGATTCGCTACCTTCGATGCGAAGTGGAACTTAGGATGTCAACAGAGCCAGATGAGTTGTAGTCTCGCGCCAGAGAGCGCTGAGATCACTTCTTGTAAATCACTCCACCTTTCATCACGAAAGCGACATTCTGCAGGACCCCAACGTCCTGCAGCGGATCCCCCGGCACCGCGACAATGTCCGCCCAGTAGCCCGGCTCCAGCGCCCCGATCTGCCCATCCCACCCAAGCAACTTCGATCCGTTCAAAAGATCCGCCTGCAGCACCGCCACCGGCGACATGCCGTATTTCACCATCAGCACGAACTCTCGCGCCTGCGTACCGTGAGGAAATGGACCGAACGTCCGAGCCCACTGCCATGGGCGTTCCCGCGGCGACTTGCTTCTTGAATTCCTGCGCATGCAAGTCGAGCATCTGGCGCTCGCGCGCTCTCTGTTCGGGAGTTGTGGCATGATCGGCAAAATATTCGAAGATGGTAAACGTCGGGACGGCAAAAATCTGCTTCTCCCGCATCAGGCGCATCGTTTCCTCGCTAAGCTGGTTGGCATGATCGATCGAAGCCACTCCGGCCTGCGCCGCATACAAAGTCCCCGGCTCGCCGGTAGCGTGCACCGCAACCCGCTTGCCGACTCGCGCCGCCTCTTTCACCGCAGCGGCGAGTTCCGGCTCCGTGTACTGGTAAACCGTCGCGTGCTTTCCGTCGCGAATCGTGTCAGGACCGGTTTCATAAATCTTGATGAAGTCCGCGCCTTCTTTGAATTGCTGCCGGATCACGGCAACCAGTTCGTCCGCATTATTCGCATAAGTGGCGTTCGGCAGAACGTGCTGCTCGGGGTTGTAGTTGATAGCATCCTCGTGCCCCCCGAGGATGTTGATAGCGTTGCCGCTGATGCGCAACCGCGGCCCAGGAAACCGGCCCTCGTCGATTGCGTTGCGAACCGCGGTGTCAGCGGAGCCCGCGCCTTCGGTTCCCATGTCGCGCTCCGCCGTGAACCCGGCCATGAGATCGTCGCGTGCCGCCAGCAGAGCCGTGATCGTGCGCTGCGGCACCGACTCCTGAACGGTCTGCAGGTCCTCTGCGCCGGGATGCAGAAAAAGGTGAATGTGCGCATCAATCAGGCCGGGAAGCAGAGTGCGGTCGCCCAGATCAATGACCTCCGCTCCTGCAGGATGTTTGACAGACGTGCCTACCTCGACGATGCGTTCCCCCTGCACCAGAACTTCACCAGGCTTTATCACCCGGCCGTTCTTGATATCAAGCAAGCGGGCAGCATGCAGCACGATGGGATGCGCCGCAGGCGCTTGCGCGAACGTGGGAGTGAGCCCTGCGAAAAGCAACCAGGAAGTCAACGGGAAAACAAATCGATGTCTGATCATGATCAGCACGCGATAGTAGCACCGTCGTTGGAAAAGATTCCAGAGACGACTTGGCTCTGTTGACCTACTCGTAGCGCCGGCGTCTCGCCGGCTGGGAGCCTGCCCTGAGCGGAGCCGAAGGGGCGGGCGTCCTCGCCCGCCGTGCCCAGCGCGAAGCGCCATCATCCATCTCGCCACTCACCGCTGCCTTCAGGATGTCAACAGAGCCAGATGACGTTTGAACTCCAACGCCGCTTGCAGTGATGCTCATCACAGCCCATCTTGCAGCCAATCACACGCTTTCCTGCCGGAAATGAGCGAACCTAAATCATCCCATGGATGATTTCGCCATTCTAACTAACCGGAAGCGAGCCCTGATCGCACTGGCGCACTCGATTGTCTTTCTCGCGATCGCGCTGCGCGGCTTTGCCTCGCTGAAGCAGGCCTTGTGGCATGCTCCTGGGCTTGCGTTGGGAGCGGCGCTGCTTCTGATTTACTTTACCGTGGGCTCGATCCTCGCATGGCTCACTCGCTTGTCACGATGTGCCAAAGAGCGCGCTTACTTTGCATTTTGCGCCTGCAGCGCGGCCTCCGGTTTCCTCCGCACCCTGTTTGGCGATGCGACACTACCTGCGGCGCAATATCTTCGCGTGATAATGCTGACCTGCGCGGTTCTGACCGGCTTGTGGATTCTCCGATCCTATTCGCTGGCGGTTGTGACCGGCTGGAACCGCCTCCACGGCGTGACCACAACTCCGCAAGAAGAAACCGCCCGGGAATAACTCCCGGGCGGGCCGCAATGCTAGGCGAGGTCTGTTCGCCCCTCTATGAGAGGAAGAATTCTTTGGTCAACACAGCCCAGTCCAGGTCGGGCATATTGGCCGTGATGTCATCCACTGCTACGCCACCATCCTGCGCCAGAGCCGCGACCATAGCGGTCGGCATTCTCTTGCGAAGACGCAGCGCCGACTCTTCCGTCCACCACCGTGCCAGCCCGCCACCCAGCAGGTTGCGGAAGTTGGTCTTGGAATCGGGAGCCTGCACTGCAACCAGCCAGCCCTCGCCGTAAGGATCTTTCCGCGCCAACTCCGGATCGTTGACCACGGCTTCATTGATGTCGGTCACCGTACCCTCAATCGGCGACACCATGTCCACCGACTTGCCATCGCGGAAGATCGTCCATATCTTCTGTCCCTGGCGAATCCAGCGCCCGCGCTGCGGAAGAGCAATGCGCTCGATCTTTCCCGCCAGCTTCGTGGCAAAATCGTCCATGCCTACCCGCACTCGGTCGGGACTCTCGCTAAGCGCCCATGCGTGACCCGGGTGATAACGCAGGTTCTCAGGAACCTGGAAGCCTGCGACCAGGGCCGGCACAATGCGCGGCGCCGCTTCACGATTTGCGGTTTGCAGTACGGCTCGTCTCGCAGCTTGTTTGTGCCCGCGCAGATAATCGATCATTAGAAAGGTTGCGAATGTCAGTAGAACCAGGATGACTGTCATAACTCACCTCGCCTCAAGCGCTCTTTATTTCGGAGTCGCTTGTCATCTTTCCTAAAGGCAATCGCCAGACCAATCCCCGAAACGCCGCTCGAGTGGTTCTGAGTGCCGCCCGATGTGCCGCCCTGTGAACCACATACGGAGTTTGAGCAACAGCGGGAGACTTCCCGCGCGGCGGAAAACGTCACCCGGATACCGATAAAGATCGCTACAACAAAAGAGGAAGCAGCGAGCGCCTGGCGACAGGAATCGAGCTAAAGGACTTGGTATCTACGGTTTATGCGCCAGAGGAAGCCTGTTGCATTCCGTATCACCCCTTGATGCAAAACACAGCAACAGCCGCAATTGTCGTCCGGCGGGGCCACTGACGAGCGTCACGCGCACATGTGATTGAGCGCACTGTCGCAATTCCGCTGATTGTTGAAAATCTAACTGTCTGAAGCTGCTGAATTTCGCGACAGCCTCTGATCCGGTGAGGTGAGCAACTTGTACACCAATGTCGAAGTGTGTCCGCGTCCCCCTCAGCTAGCGGATCCCTACCCTCCCCAGGCTCGGGCGTCGATGGAAAGGATTTCCGTCCCGGCTATATCTGTCAGAAGTCCCGCCGGTCGGAACTTATATTCATGAGCAAAGCACTCTTATACGACTCTACGATCTGCATCGGATGCAAGCAGTGCGAAGTCGCTTGCGCCGATCAAAATAAACTGAAATATGACGACAGAATAGCCGCCGAGTCGGTCCAGTCCGAACACAAGTACACAGTCGTCATGACCAAGAACGAAAAGTTCATGCGCCGGCTGTGCATGCACTGTGAACATCCCGCTTGTGCTTCGGTTTGTCCGGTTGGCGCCTTCCACAAAACCAAAGACGGACCAGTGGTCTACGACGTGTGGAAGTGTATTGGCTGCCGTTATTGCATGGCGGCCTGCGCCTTCAGCCAGCCCAAGTACGAATGGGGCTCGCTCAATCCGCGGGTGCGCAAATGCATCATGTGTCCCGACCGCGTCGCGACCGGCAAGCAGACGGCATGTGCCGAGATCTGTCCCACCGGCGCCACCAAGTTTGGCGATCGCGACGACCTCGTCAAGGAAGCCCAGGACCGCATCCGGCAGAACCCCTCTACCTACCTGAACCGTATTTACGGACTCAACGAGGTTGGTGGAACCTGCGTCCTGATTCTCTCCAGTCAGAAAGTTGAAGAATTCGGTTACCCAGCCTCGGCCAAAATCGGTGACACCGCCTTGCCCGAATACACCGGACGCGTCATGGACAGAGTTCCAGACTTCATCCCCGTGTGGTCGCTCGTGCTGGGAGGCATTTACTGGATTTCCCACCGCCGCCAGGAGGTAGCTGCCGCGGAAGCGCAGGAACGAGTAAACGAAAAGAAGAACGGGAGCGCGCGATGAAAATCAAGCTCACTTTTTGGAAAACTGTATTCATCGTAATCATGGCCCTGGGAATTTATTCCACCATCATTCGCTATTCCCGCGGCCTCGGCGCAGTCTCCAACATGACGGACCAGTTCCCCTGGGGCTTCTGGATCGGCTTCGACTGCCTGTGCGGCGTCATGCTGGCTGCGGGCGGCTTTTGCATGGTTGGCGCAGTCTATCTATTCAACGTCAAAAGCCTGCACAGCGTCGTGCGTCCCGCGGTGTTGACTGCCTTCCTCGGCTATGTGCTGTTCATCGTCGGACTGCTGTTCGATCTTGGCCGTCCCTGGTACATCTGGCACCAGCTCATCTACATGAACCCTCACTCGGTCATGTTTGAGGTGGGCATGTGCGTGATGACCTACACCACCGTGCTCTTCTTCGAATTCCTTCCCAATGTACTCGAGCGCTTCAATCTCCAGCGGCCCATCAAGTGGATTCAGAAGATCTACCCGGTATTGATCGTGGCCGGCATCTTGCTCTCAACGCTGCACCAGAGTTCGCTCGGATCGTTGTATCTGATCATGCCCAGCAAACTCCATCCCTTCTGGTACACGCCCGCCTTGCCGTTCTTCTTCTTCGGTTCGGCGGTTGCGGTTGGCTTGGCCATGACCATCTTCGAGTCCACGCAAAGCGCGAAAGCCCTCGGACGTCACCTCGAACTTTCGGTTCTGGTGCGCCTCGGCGGCGCCTTGCTGGTCGCGCTCTGGGTCAACGCCCTGCTTCGCTTCGAAGATTTCTTTCGTCGCGACATGCTCCGCCAGATCGTTAAACCCAGCTACGAAGCATATTTCCTGTGGCTCGAACTGGCGCTCTCGTTTGTTATTCCCATCGCCCTGCTCAGCTTCAAGAAGGTCAGACTCTCCCCCAATGGTCTGTATCTGGCCTCGGTGCTGAGTCTGTTTGGCTTCATCACCAATCGCCTCAATGTCAGCCTCATCGGCTTTGAGACGTACGTCGGACATCACTACGTTCCGAAGTGGACGGAGTTCTCGGTGACCCTGATGATCATCGCCATGGGTTTTGCCCTGTTCGGAGTCGCCGTGAAGTATCTGCCGATATTCCCCAAGGAAGAGTTCGTCGAACAGTCACCGTTTGCGGATGGTCCGATTCCCGTAGCGGAGATGCCGGTCTTCGAACATGCCGGAGACTGAACCAAGTCGCGGCCGCTGGTTACGCCTGGGCCCGGGCCTGAGCGCGAAGTTAAATATCTTGTTGCTGGGCGCCATGGTGGTGATCTTTGCTGCCTTGGGATATCTCACCATCCGCCTGCACCGCCAGCATTTGGAGCAGATGACTCTGCTCAGCGCCGAGCGAGTCAGCAATCTCATCACCCGCAGCACCACCGAGTACATGCTGCGCAACGACCGCGAAGGCCTCCACCACTCCATCCAGGCCATGGCCGGTGAGCCCGGCATGATCAAGATCCGCGTCTTTGATCAGGAAGGCAGGATCACCTATACCACCGATGCCGCGGAACTCGATCATGTCGTCGACAAAAAGGCCGAGGCCTGCTACGCCTGCCACGCGCAGTCTCAGCCACTGGCGCGGCTCAACCGCCCCGACCGCTTTCGCATCTACCGCAACGGCGGCGGACACCGTGTGCTGGGAATCATCACTCCCATCGAAAACCAGCCCTCCTGTTCTAACGCCGCCTGCCACGCCCATCCCGCGGAGCAGAAAATTCTCGGCGTCCTCGACACCGACCTCTCCCTGGCCAAGGCCGATGTACAACTCGCCGAGAGCAGCAGTCGCATGATTCTCTATACAGCATGCGCTCTTCTTCTGATCGCCTTCCTGACCTGGTTCTTTGTCTGGCGCGTAGTGGACGTGCCCGTGCAAGCCCTCCGGCACGGCACAGAGCGCCTGGCGCAAGGCCAACTGGGCTACCAGATTCATGTCGCATCCAAGGACGAAATCGGAGAACTGGCCCACTCCTTCAATGAGATGAGCCTGCAACTGCAGACGGAACACGGCCAGAACCTTGCCTGGACGCACACTCTCGAAGAGCGCGTTGACCAGAAAACCAGAGAGCTGAAGCGCGCCCACGAACACGCCCTGCAAACCGAGAAGATGGCCTCCATCGGCAAGATGGCCGCCGTGCTCGCGCACGAAATCAACAATCCCCTCTCCGGCATCCTCACCTACTCCAAGCTGCTGCGGAAGTGGTTTGCCCGCGAGGATGGCGGCCGCGAGCGGCGCCAGGAGATCTGCGACTCGCTCGACCTGATCGCCAGCGAAAGCCGCCGCTGCGGCGACCTCGTAAGGAACTTGCTTACTTTCTCCCGCACCACGCCCATGAACTTGCAAGCTACCGACCTGAACCTCGTGGTCGATCGCAGCGTCCGCCTGGTGCAGCACCAACTCGAACTCTCCGGCATCCAGCTGCAACTGCGCCTCGCCTCAGAACTTCCCCTGGTGCAGTGCGATGCCTCACAGATCGAGCAGGTGCTTTTGGCCCTGGTGATGAATGCCATCGATGCCATGCCCCAAGGCGGCAATCTCTGGTTGACCACCGTGTTTTGCAAGGACGATGCCAAGGTCCAGCTCATCATCCGCGACGACGGCATGGGGATTTCCCCGGAGATCCTGTCTCGGCTTTTCGAGCCCTTCCTGACCACGAAAGAGAGTGGAAAGGGCGTTGGATTAGGACTCGCCATCAGCCGCAGCATTCTGGAGCGTCACAGCGGAAGCATCGAGGTGCAATCCGAAGTCGGTCGCGGCACAACCTTCACCGTAACTTTGCCCTGGTATCCGGAAAAAGACTATCCAGAGAAAGACTCACAGCAAGACCGCGAAAAAGATTCGCAGAAGCGGGCTGATAAGGATGTCCCGGTCCTGGCAGGTGCAACACCTGCCAAGGGGAGGTAAAAGACGTGGACGCACAAGGTAAATTGCTGATCGTCGACGATGAACTCAGCGTGCGGGACTCACTTGGAAAGTGGTTCCGCGAAGAAGGCTACGACACAGGAACCGCGGAGAGCGCCAGCGACGCACTCACCCGAATGGCCGAGAAGCACTGGGACATCGCCCTGCTTGACATCAAAATGCGCGGCACCGACGGCATCGAATTGCAACGCCGTCTGCACGAGATGGACCCCGACCTCATCGTAATCATGATGACCGGCTATGCCTCGGTCGAAACCGCAGTGGCCGCGCTGAAAAATGGCGCCTACGACTACGTCAGCAAGCCCCTCGATCCCGATGAGATCGCCCACCTGGTGAAGAACGCCCTCGCCCACCGCCGTGCTGATCAGGAAAACGTTCGCCTGCGCGCAACCGTCGCCGAAGCCACTCGGCCAGGCGACCTGGTCGGACAAAGTTCTGCCATGCGCAAGGTTTTCGAGGCCATTGAAACCGTCGGTCCCACCGACGCCAACGTGCTGATCACGGGCGAAAGCGGAACCGGCAAAGAGCTTGTCGTGCGCGCTATTCACGCCGCCAGCATGCGCCGCTTTCATCCTCTGGTCGTGATCCATTGCGGCGCGCTCACCGAGACGTTATTAGAGAGCGAACTCTTCGGCCACGAGAAAGGCGCTTTTACCGGCGCGCAATATCGCAAGAAAGGAAAATTTGAGATCGCCGAGGGTGGCACCGTATTCCTCGACGAAATCGGCGACATCAGCCTGAAGACCCAGACCGACCTCCTGCGCGTCCTGCAGGAGCGCGAAATCACGCGCGTCGGCGGCAACCAGGTCATCAAGGTCGATTTCCGCTGCGTCGCCGCCACCAACAAGAACCTGGAAAATATGATCGACGAGGGTTCGTTCCGCCCCGACCTTTTTTACCGCCTGAATGTCTTCCGCATCGAGCTCCCGCCTTTGCGCCAGCGCCGCGAAGATATTCCCGCGCTGGTCGACCACTTCGTCCGCAAGTTCTCCCTCGCCATGAATAAACATGTGATCCGCGTCGCCCCGGCAGCCATGAACCAGTTGCAGCAGCTGCCCTGGATGGGAAACGTTCGCGAACTCGAAAACGCAGTCGAACGCGCTATGGTCGTCGCTCAGGAACCCGAACTGCGCGAGCAGGACTTCATCTTCAAAGTGCAACCCACATTCACTGCCGGGGACAAGACTCTCGACCAGGTGGAGCGCGCTCACATTCTGCGTGTGCTCGAAGAATGTGGTGGCAATCAAAGCCGCGCCGCTGACCTACTCGGCATCGACCGCGTGACGCTCCATCACAAACTCAAGCGATACGGCTGGACGCGCACCCCGGTTGAGGTTCGATAAACGAGACCCGATGAACGAGACCCGATGAACCTTCTGCACCTGCTGCCGATTGGATATGTCGAGCGCGGGTTGCTGCAGGGTCTGCAAGCCGCGATCCCGCAGCGCCTGCAAGTCTCGTGTGAAATCCTGCCCACCGCCCTCGACCCCGAGCCGGCCTTCCATGCCGAGCGCCAGCAGTACCACTCCTCGGAGATTCTGCAGCGTATGCAAGTATTCGCGGGGCGTCAATGGCGTCTGCTGGGCGTCGCCAGCGTCGATCTCTACATTCCAATCCTCAAGTACGTTTTCGGCGAAGCCCAGATGGGCGGCCCCTGCGCGGTAATTTCTTCCTACCGCCTGCGCCAGGAATTCTACGGCCTCGAGCCGGATGACGCACTGCTAAACCAGCGTCTGCTGAAAGAGTCCGTCCACGAACTCGGTCACACCCTCGATCTGCGCCACTGTCAGGACTATCGCTGCGCGATGGCCTCTTCTCACGCGGTAGAGTGGATTGATCTTCGCGAAAGCACGCTATGCGAAGTCTGCAGGGCACAGCTCCAATCACCCCCAGCAGCAACCGCCACAAGAATTACGTCAAGCGTCCGGTAAGAATCCGGAAAGAAGAGGGACTAGCCACGGATTCGCACGGATCTTCACTGATACTTCGTTATTTCTCAGTTTCTTAGTTCCTGGTCTATCCGTGTGAATCCGTGAAATCCGTGGCGAATGGCCTTGCTACGAGGCTCCTGGGCTGAACGCTGAGTGCTGAGTGCTGAATGCTTGTCATGCCCGCACCTCAGCCTGCGCCTTAGCCCGGCGCTCGGCATATAGAGGAAACGCCTCACACATCTCGAACACCTGCTTCCGGATTTTGCCCAGCACCGCGGCGTCCGTCCGATGCAACAGCGCTTCTGCGATCCAGCGCCCGATCCTGCGCATCTCGGCTTCTTTCATTCCGCGCGTCGTCAGCGCCGGCGAGCCAATCCGGATCCCGCTCGGCTTCAGTGGCGGGTTCACATCAAAAGGAATCGCGTTCTTGTTGACCGTGATCCCAGCCTCACCCAGCGCCTTCTCCGCCTCGCTCCCCAGCATGCCCTTGGAGAAAACATCCACCAGCATCACGTGCGTATCAGTTCCACCCGAAATAATGCGGAAGCCTTCGCCCGCAAGTGTCTCCGCCAGCACCTTGGCGTTGGCCACAACCTGTCGCGCATATTCGCGGAACTCCGGCTGCATCGCTTCGTGAAAGCACACTGCCTTGGCCGCGATGATGTGCATCAGCGGCCCGCCCTGCATCCCGGGGAAGACAACTTTATCGATCGCCTGGGCAAATTCGGCTTTCGACAAAATCATTCCCGCGCGCGGACCACGCAGCGTCTTGTGCGTAGTCGAAGTCACAATCTGCGCGTGCGGCACTGGCGAAGGATGCGCCCCGCCCGCTACCAGGCCCGCAAAGTGCGCCATGTCGACCAGGTAGAGCGCACCCACCTTATCCGCAATTTGCCGCATGCGCGCGAAATCAATAATGCGCGGGTAAGCGCTGCCGCCCCCGATGATCAGCTTCGGCCGTTCTTTCTCAGCCAGCTTTTCCAACTCGTCGTAGTCGATGGTCTCCGTTTCTTTCGTCACGCCGTAAGGAACAATCTTGTAAGTCTTCCCTGAAAAATTCAGGTGGTGCCCGTGCGTGAGATGGCCGCCATGCGCCAGGTTCAGTCCGAGGATCGTATCTCCCGGCTGCAACACCGCGGCATAGGCCTCCATATTTGCCTGCGATCCCGCGTGCGGCTGCACGTTGGCGTGCTCGGCTCCGAACAATTGCTTCGCCCGGTCCCGCGCCAGGTTTTCCACCACGTCGCTATACTCGCAGCCGCCGTAATACCGCTTGCCCGGATATCCCTCGGCATACTTGTTCGTGAACACCGAGCCCGCGGCCTCAAGCACCGCTTCGCTGACAAAGTTCTCCGAAGCGATCAGTTCCAGCCCCTCATGCTGGCGGCGTGTCTCGTTATCAATAGCAGCGGCAATCTGCGGATCGCTCTCGTACAGCGGTCGGTACATCGAAGAATTCTTCATAGTCTTGTCCTAGCAGGCTGCTGAAAAACTCCGTTCCAGGCAGCTTTGGGAAGGGCACGACTTCAGTCGTGCCGTTAAGTTCTTTAAAACCAGCCGCGCTTCAGCGCCTGCGGTTCGCTTTCGGCAGCAGAGATTAGTTTTTCAGCACTCTGCTAGGAAATCCTGTACACATCAGGCCGATGCAGCTCCATGCATCTCTCCGGCGACTTCAACAACGTAAAACCAAACTGCGAATAGAGCCCGTGCGCATCGCGAGTCATCAGCATCCACCGCCTCAGGCCTTGCAGCGCGGGATGCCGCACGATGCATTCCATCAGCCACTTACTCAACCCGTGCCCACGATACGACTCCAGCACAAACACGTCGCCAAGATAAGCGAAGGTCGCGAAATCACTGATCACTCGCGCAAAGCCGACCTGCGCGCCCGCCCCATGCCTGCCCTGAGCGCCGTCGAAGGGTCTCGCGTCCGTGGCGAGACCTGGGGTCTCTTCATCATAAACGCCGGGTGCCCCATGTCTCGCGTCCTTTGCGAGACGTGGGGTTTTTCCGTCGGACTCATCATAAACGCCGAAGCACAACGAATGCTCAATTGACCGCGCCACAACGTCGCGTGGAATACCGTTAGCCCAGTAGCAATTCGTCAGGAACCCGTGAATGACGTCTAAATCGAGGCGCGCCCGATCCGTGCTGATCAGAAACTCCCCGTGCCGCTGCTCCAGAACTGTGTTAGCGCCGGAAATCCGGGCGATCTCCATCTGCACATTCTAAACTGGCGCAAAGCATTCAGCACTCAGCATTCAGCAGTCAGCATTCAGCCAGAGGAGAATCAGGAGATCCTGACTTCCGCTGAATGCTGACCGCTGAATGCTGAGTGCTTCTTCTTCAAAACGCCGTCCGCAAGAACGAAGCCAGCTGCCACCCATCCATGTAATTGTAGGGAGCTTCGCCCATGGTGTAGTGGCCGCAGGGCAGCACCACGACCTTATGATCCAGTCCGTGCCGCACAAATTCATCCACCACATCGCGCGAAAGTTCGGGCAAAAAAGTCAGATCGTACTTCGCATAAATGATCAGCGACTTCCTCGGCCAGCGCGCGAATTGTCTGAAGTACGCCATCGGACTCACTGCCAGCCACGATTGCCGCAACGTTTCCAGAGTGATCTGCGATTCCATCCCCTGCCGGATGTGCCGCGTCGATTGTCCGTGCCACACCACGTCGGCGACATAAGTCGAAGCATGATTGAATGCCGCCACGCGAATGCGCGGGTCGTGCGCCGCTGCAATGAACGCGTAACACGAACCCAGACTCGTGCCCACGATCCCGAGCTTGCTGTAGCCCTGCTGCTCCAGCCAATCGAGACAGCAGCGAATATCCACCACGCCCTGCCGCACCGCATCGAGCGTGCGGCCGATATTGGCGGAAACGGCATAGTCCGCGCGGCTGGTCTCGGCCGGCATGCGGATGTCGTGATAAGGCATGCTCAGCCGCAACACCGCGACGCCCAGCATGTTCAGCACCCGGCACAGGCCGGTGTAAGCAATCGCATCCGCATTCCAATGCGGCAGCAGCACGATGGCGCGCCGCCCCCGCGCCGGAAACCACCGCGCATTCACCAGATTATTTTCCGGGTACGGAGTTCTCACCGGAGCCCTGAACCTCAAAAACTCCGCGAATGTTCCTTTGGCCTTCGCCGCCAGCTTCGCATCGGGAACTTCCCGCGTCGAGAACACTTCCACTTCACGCCGCTCCAGCCGGAAATCGCGAGGCCGCGTGTACGCATAAAATTCGTCGCTGGCAGCCACGATCCGCCGGTTAAAGTCCAAAAAAAACTTCTCCGGATCGTCCACCGCCTGCCCGGAACGCCAGCCATTCCGGCAAGGCCAGTCCCGCGCCCACTCCACCCCCCACTCCAGCGGACGCACCACCCGGTTATTGTCCACCGAGGTAAGCCGGTGCTCCCAGTCATACATCCACTGTGCGTAGCGTGAAGCCATGTGTGTAGAACGTTTAGAAGCCATTCGGCTCTGTTGATTTCCTTGTAGCGCCGCCGTCTCGGCGGCTGTCCGGCGGGCGTCCTCGCCCGCCGTGTCTGAGGCCAAGCGCCTTCATCCATCTCGCCACTCGCCGCTGCCTCCATGTCAACAGAGCCATGGCGTCTCTTAAAGAGACTTGGCCGGAACCCGGCTTTGGGAAGGGCACGACTTCAGTCGTGCCGTTAAGTTCTCTAAAACCAGCCGCTTCAGCGCCTGCGGTTCGCTTTGGGCAGCAGAGACTAGTTTTTCAGCAACCTTCTAGTGTAACAAGGGAATCTCCGCTATTCGCGCGAGAATCATCGAACAGCCGCAGCCAGCGTTTAGCAGTTAGGATTTGGCCGCTCAATGGTAGGGACGCTGGAAAGCCCTCAGAATTTTCATCGGATTGTGACATCCGTCACCGAGAAGAGTCTGCCTGATGCGATATTCACGAATGAAGAAGAAATATGCAGTTGTGATGTAACTACATTTGGAGTTACAATGAAATTGGAATGGGATGAGGCCAAGAACCGGGCCAATATCCGGAAGCATGGCCTCGACTTCATCGATGCCGAGGAGATGTTTCGCGGGGCTCTTGTCGTGGATCCCGACACGCGAGAGGATTACGGGGAAAGGCGTTGGATTGGAATCGGCATGATTCGCGGGCGCATCGCGCATGTCGTTTTTGCCGAGTGCGAGACTGAAGTGATTCGGATCATCTCACTTAGAAAGGCAACGAGCCGTGAACGGAAAGAATACGAAAAGGCGGTCCAAAACAGACTGGAAGCGGGTTGATGCGCTCCGCGACGAGGACATCGACCTCTCCGATGCGCCCGAACTTGGCCCCGACTTCTTTGCGCGTGCAATAATCTGGCCGGGACCAAAGAAGCAAATCACACTGCGCCTCGACCCCGACGTGCTGAAGTTTTTCCGCAAGCACGGACGGGGCTACCAGAGCACGATCAACGCCGTCCTACGCAAATATATGGAAGCGAGAAAACGGCAGGCGGTGTGAAGCAGCCCGCGCCGTTCTCTGCCTACGTGTAACCCCGCCTCCCCCGCATTGAAGAATTTAGGACGCGAGTTCCCCGGAATTCGGTAGTGGTGCTAGTTGGCGTCCACAGGTATTTTCCTTGCTTGATACATTTCTGCTTTTAACGCTCTCCTACTTTTGTTGGGGGGCAGAGGAATGTGGACTCTCAAGCTCCCAAGATGGCGTCGGAAGCGCTACATTGCTGCCCTGTTGGTGGCCTACCACAATAACAAAATGGCCTTCCGGCAGGGATGGGTCTACAATTTTCTCACTACTAAAAACGGAAACTGTACCGTTTGCATTAACTGCCCTTTCAAGCACGGACCACGGGTCAGTTAGGGGGCTGGCGGGAGGAGAATTATTTACCCGTCCCGAGACTGCTATACCGGTTTCGGATGCCGATATTCGCGCATCATTCAGACGCGATGCCTGTCCCATTAGGGAAGATTCCCACTTCTCTGGGAGGGGTCTTATATTCGTTACAAGCCAGCCAGCTCCTTGGGAGCCGAGGCATTCGTATATTTGCGCTGCAAACATACTAGCGTCAATATCATCTGGCTCATACCATATTTCAGCAGTTCCCTTGGGAATCCCCTTAAGTGTTCGCACACATTGTTCCCGATCTAGCGCGCGCAAAACTGTCCTCTTGGCAAGGATGTTGATCATTGAATCAATCTCGACAACCCGTTTCTGCGCTAACGCGACATCTCGCTTCGCCAAGGCTGCTTCGCTCCGAGTGGTTCGTGCAAGATTTAGAGCGCCCGATGCAACACTTTTTGCGTGTTGTGCCTCATCGGTTGCACCCTTAGCGGAAGTCTTTGCGTCGCCAGCTTCTTTCGAGAGTAGCAAGAAAAGCGCGTCATTGCCCTTGCGTATACACGTCTCTACCGTTGCGATCTGGGACTCCTTCCACAGTTCCCCGGACACGCCAGCGGCAACCAAACCGGCGCCAAGCAGTCCCAAAACGAACAGCACTGTTTGTGGCCTGTCAGGCGCGTGTATGATACCTCGCCTAAAATCATGCAGTTCATCTAGATATTCCCAAACGACAAAAACCACTTCTAGCACAACGCCAAGGGCGACTAAGAATGTCCAAAATCCTAACCACCAGTGCAACGAAGAACTGCAATCGTCAAGACTGGCCAGTGAACTTCTAAGCGCCGCTTCGTCTGTAGTGGCACTCCAAGAACGACAGGAGCACTTCGCCAAGCTCCAATTAATCGCAATTGTCGTCATCTTTTCGCTCGGAATTTTAACGCTAATCGGCACAGATTTATGGGACAAAGGCACCATTACCAGAATTCTCTTGACTTCAAGTCTCCATGCTGCGATTATATCTCTTTACGCATTGGCTCTTTGACATCTGAATAGCAATAAGATAACTACCGCAGATCCAATATTTTGCGGCGGCAGCCGCTGATTCCAGGCCACTTAGCCAAGGTGGACCAGTCTAAGTCCTTTGAATGGAATATTTTACGCGTAAGTTGCCTGTCTCCAATATTTTAGCCATACCCCAGCCATACCGGAAGCACGCAACTCCCTGATTCCAGGAATCTTAGCAAATAGGTATGACTTTTTATCTGGTATGAATCCGGGGCTAGCTTCCGTACCGTCGCGGCACGCGCTTGGAAATATTGCAGAGAATCTCGTAGGGCGAGCTATTGGCCAGCCGGGCATGCTCGAGTGCATCCACACTCAGACCGTCGCAGGTCCCCAGCAGGATGACTTCATCCCCGACCGCGATCCCGGGAATTCCAGTCACATCCACCAAAGTCAAGTCCATCGAAATGCTGCCGACGATGGGCGCGTAGTGGTCGCGAACGATCACTCGCCCGCGATTCGAGAGCTGGCGGTTATATCCATCGGCGTAACCCACCGGAAGCACGGCAATGTGCGCGGGCGCTTTTGTTATATAGGTTCCGCCATAGCCAAGCGGCTGGCTGGCTGCGAAGTCTCGCAGGGAAAGGATGCGCGTCTTCCAGGTAAGGATCGGCTTCACCGGCAACCGCAGTGTGCCGCCGCTCACTTCCCGCCCGGCACGCTGAAACGGCAGGTAGTAGCCGTAAAGCGCGACTCCGGGACGCACCATGTTGTTCCAGGCTTCCCGCCGTGAAATGACCGCGCCAGTATTTGCGACGTGGACAAATGCGGGCTCCGCGCCCGCCTGGCGCACCATGCGGCGCGCTTCTTCAAACCTGCGCTCCTGCTCTTGAACCGAGGGCGCGTCCATGATCTCGGACGAGGCCAGGTGAGTCGAGAGTCCTTCCAACACCAGATGCCGCGCCTGTTTCAGAGCAGCCAGCACCGCGGGAAGCCCGTCCATCGCCACACCCAGGCGTCCCATGCCCGTGTCCACTTTCAAATGCACAGGATGCGCCGCCACACCCGCCGCCGCAGCCGCTCGTTCGAGAGCCTCGATGTGCCACGCCTCCCAAACCGTGGGGGTCAAATGCAAGCGGACGATTTCGTTTTCCTCGCCGCGCCAGAAGCCAGTCATCAGCAGAATGTTCGATTGGACGCCCGCCTCGCGCAGCGGAATCGCCTCGTCCAGCGAGGTGACGCCGAGCCAGCGTGCTCCCTCGGCTTCGAGCGCCCGCGCACACTCGAGGGCCCCGTGGCCGTAGGCATCGGCCTTCACCACGGCGCACACCGTCACCGCCGCTCCAACATGTTGTTGCACCGTGCGGAAGTTTTGCCGCAGCGTGACCAGAGAAACTTCCGCCCACGTAGGGCGCGTCGCCACGCGGCTCGGGATTTCTGCAGTGGTTGCCACTCTTGCGATTATAGCGGGAGCAACTCCAGTCACCACGTTACGCCGGGGCTACTCCCGCCTGATCGAGTCCTTGCCGGATCGACTCTGAACGAAACTTGGTTGCGGCTATCGAAGCGAGAAGTTGACCGTGATTTGAGTCTCCACCTCCACCGGTTCGTTGTTCAGGACATACGGCCGGTAGCGCCAGCGGTGAACTGCGTCGATAGCAGCGCGCACCAGCATGGGATGCCCACTCAGCACGCGAAGGTTTTCGATAGTTCCTTCTTTGCTGATAATTGCCGATAGCACGACTTCGCCCTGGATGTGCCCGATCTTGGCCATGGGAGGATACTCCGGCTGCACACGCAGAACCAGGCTGCCTGCATTCATGTTGGAAACCCGAATCGGGTGCGACACCGCCCGGGGAGGCGGTTGCAGGATAGGCCTCGACCCGCTTCCGTCAAGGTTCGGCAACCCGTCGGGAACTCCCTCGCCCGATGCCCCGGGAATGTAGGGACCCGCCGGCCCCAAATCCTGCGGGGGAAAATCATCGGTTACCTGCATCACACCAGTCGGGATGCGCTGCGGCATCATGAGCCGGTGGCCGGAGTAATTACTCTGCAGAGGTGTAACTCTGCCTGTGACCGGCCGTGGCTCCGGAGGCTGAATTCTTCCGAGGCTGATGGGCGTCGATAACCGGTGATAGACGAGTAAACCTTCCGGTCTGATCAGCGGAAGCAAGAGCAGAATGCCGGTAACGAGCGCCTGAATTGCGAACGAAGTCAGGGTCGTCCAGTTCCGGCGAGAGCGTTGGGCCCATGAAGTTTCCAGCATGCAGTCGCCAAACATAGTGTCCTCCTGCGTGAAATCCTGATGACTCTATGGACACCGCGAATTCGCTGCGAGGCGACGCCAGCACAAATAAAAAGGTCACGCTAAAAGCGTGACCTTTGGGAACCTTTCGGACACCAGTGGTGTCGCAAAGAACTACTTCGGAGGACCGGTCGGTTTCGGTGCCGGAGGCTTAGGCGTGGTCGAGCCAGTGCCGGCTGGTTTGGGCGACGCCTTCGGGGCTGCGCCGGTTGACGTTGGTGCAGGCACGCCCGATTGCGCGTTGTACGCCTCTATCACAGGCTTGGTGATGTCCGCGGCCTGGCCGTACCAGAGCACGGGGCTCTGCGGCCAGGGTTTGGTAGTGTCGACGATCATGGCAAAACCGTTGTCTTGCGCGTACTTCACGATCATCGGCGCCATCTTCTGCAGGATCCGCTGGGCGATCTCGTTCTGCTGGTTCCCAGCATCCTCCTGGGCATCCTGCACGGAGCGATCGAAAGACTTCTGCTTGGTTTCGATCTGCTTGCGCAAATTGGCGAGCGCGTCCTCGTTCAACTTGTCGCCCTGGGTATTCAACTGCTTTTTGAGCGCCTCAAGCTCGTCGTTCTGCTGTTTCAGTTCGTTCTGCTTGGGTTCGAGCTTTTTGCTGAGCGCTTCAAAATCGCGGCGGCCTTCGTTGGTGCCGAAAATAGCCTGCTCGATGTTGATGGATCCTACCTTGGTGCCGTCGACGGCGGGAGACGGCGTGGTGGTGGCGGCTGGTGGATGCGCAGGCGCGGCCGGTGGATTGGCAGGCGCGGCCGGTGAACCGGACGGTGTGGCGGCGCTACTGGTTTGGGCCAATGCGGAAATCGCGAACAGAGCCGCAACAGCCAGAAGAAGTCGTAGAAACTTGCTTGTCATTGGATCGCTTTGAACTCCTTGGAATCTGGTTCCTGGAATGAACTTCGACATCATGCTCGATGTCTTCGATCTCGATGTCTTCGATGCCTTCAAAATCACCGCTGGGCCGCACTCGACAGAGGTTTTATTCCCACAAGGGTCGCCGTCGGACAAGGCGCACGAGACTGCCAGCGTCACACACCAAGACCGCGGAACAGCGTGCATTCTTGCTGCAATGACGTGGATCAAAATCATTATAGAGACGCATTTCCACCCCGTCAAACCTGAATTTCCGCCTTCTTTTCGCCTCAGAAGGTGGTCGCCACGGTGAAACGGAAAGTCTTCCTGGGCTCGCGCAGAAGGAAACTTGGGGCGTAACTCTCCTTAGCGAGGTTATAGGTATAGTCGCCGGCGCCTCCCGCCGGGAACATGCTGCGCACGATCGGAACCTTACCCAAAAGAAGGGCACTGGCATTTTCATCCAGTCGCAACGGGTTGTAAGCCCAATAGATGCGGAACGGCGCATTGATTACCGGCAGGAACATCTGCAACTCCAGGCCAGTGGACATTCTCACTTTCCAGTTCGTGCTGTTCAGCACCGTGAGGTTGTTCGACGGCGTCCGCCCCAGGAACTCAGGCAACGTCTGGGTATGGGAACACGTAGTTAGCGATGGATCCAGGGTGGGACAGCCGAAGGGCGTGCTAATGAGAGTGGTGAATTCTTGTTGAGCAATCTGCAACTGCGATTGCCGCAGGATGGGGTCGATACCAGCGTCGACGAAAGGGGCCAGCGCCACCGGGCCATAAATTGTAATGCGATACTCCAAGTTAGTTATGAGACTGAAATCGCCACCGGGAAAGACAATCTGACTGGTTGGGATCGGGATGGTCCAGATATTGTTGCCTACCGCCGGCTTGCTGGGGTCTTTGGGAACAAAAGTACCGGGCGCCGCATCCGGATTGGTCAGGTTAATTGACCCCGCGGCGGGCAGGAAAGCCACAGGCGACACCGAGCGGATATCAAACCCGCGAATGTCATTTTCACCGCCCATGTAGAAGCGCTGGAAGGGCGGGGCCACCAGGCCTCCGAAACCGCTGATGAAGGATCCCTGCACATTGAAGGCGAGGGCGTTTCGCCGCTTCTGCATGGGGAAGAATTGCTTGTACTGCACGATCGGTCGTATGGAGCGGACCGTTCCCCCTAATCCCGCGAACTCCGCCCCCAGCGTCATCTGCTTCCCATGATGGGGATAGAGACCGCTGTCGAGCGTGTTGAATGAGAAGTTGGGGAAGATTTTGCTGGTGATGATCCCGTTCAGCGCGTTAGGACCGGAGATTCCCTGGAATGCCAGGAATTCGAACAGGCTTTTCGACGCGGTACTCAGGGCGATCAGCGACGATCGGTCGAGCGTATAGGTGATGCCAACGCGCTTGAAAGAGCGGTGCAGGGGATAACTCAAGGATGTCGTAAATCCGACGCTTGATTGCGAATAATTCTGCAGGTTCTGCAGCACGGCGTTGGGCAGGTTCAGGTTCTGTCCGCTAAAGATTGAAAGCTGCCGCGCCTGGTTGTAGCTGATCTTGTTCCCGTAGACACTGACGCCGAACTGCAGGGGCCGGTCGAACATGTAGGGTTGGGTGAATCCCAACATCACGCTGCGCGCCAGGTTGCCGAGGCTGACCTGGACTTGCAGCGTTTCGCCGCGGCCGAGGAAGTTATTCGTGCTGTAGCTTACTCCGACGAAAGCTCCTTCCAGTCCGCTGACGCCGCCGTTCAAGCCGATGCTGTTCTTGCCTTTCTCGTGGACCTTGAGCGTCAGGTCGACGGCGCCGGTCTTTTCGTCCAACTTTTTGTCGGTGGTGTTGGGGTCGTCGGGCTTGAGCTGATCGAAATAGGAGAGCTGGTTCAGGCGTTGCAGGCTCAGTTCCCACAGATGCGAGTTGTAGATATTGCCTTCTTCGAGAGCCAACTCACGGCGGATCACCTTGTCGCGTGTAGTGGTGTTGCCCTGGAACTCGATGCGGCGAACAAAGAACTGCTTGCCCTCGTCGACATCGATTTCCAGAAATGCCAGCTTTTTCTCGTCGTCGAAGGTGGTTCCCGGCACGGATGTGAAGTTGATGTAACCCAGCGTGCCGTATGCTTTGCGAAGATTTTCCAGACCCTTGGCGACTTTTTCGCGGCTGAAGATATCTCCATCCTTGATGGGAAACTGCGCCCGCAGGGCAGCCACGTTCTGAATCGCCTTGTTGTTCTTGAACGTGATCTTCCCCAGCCGGTACTTGTCGCCTTCCTCGACTGGCATGGTGATGTCCACGGCTTTGCCGGGACCATGCTGGAGCAACGGAATATGAAAGCCCTTGTGTCCCGTGTCCTTCATCTCGACCTTGGGATCATTCACGACCACTTTGAAATAGCCACGGTTCTGATACTCGGCGCGCACTCGCTCGGTGTCTTCTTCCAGCTTGGTCGCGTCGTAGGTTTTGGCGAAGATGTTTTCCAGGAAAATGGAGTGCGGAACCCCTATCGGCTTAAGGTTCTTCATCGCCGAGCGCAAGATGCGTGTCTTGATGTTCTTGTTGCCCTCGAACTTGATCTTGCCGACCTTGACCTTGGGGCCCTCTTTTACCACGAAGGTAATTCCCACGGCCGCGGGCGGAATCTGCCGGACTTCGGTACGAATGGTGGCAAACTGCCGTCCGTGTTCGGAAAGTAATCCTTTGATCGCGACTTCCGCCTTCTTGATGCGTGTGGGATCATACTGACTTTCCACTGACAGGCCCACCTTCGCTTGCTTGAAGCGGTCGAGCACATCGCTGGTGGAAACCGAGCTGAGACCAACGTAATTGATCTCGCGGATCGTGGGCCTCTCTTTGACCTGCACAATGATGCGCCAACCCTTGGGAGTCTGTTCGCGGGTGAAGCGGACATCCTCGAAGTAACCCGTGTTCCACAGGGAATTGAAGTCCCGCTCCAGGCTGGCGGTGTCGTAGATATCGCCGGCCTTGGTAAAGATTTGGGCGCGGATTCTTTCTGCGGGAATGCGGCGGTTGCCCTGAATATCGATTTCGGAGATGACGTCGCTATTCTGCGGCCAAGCCAGCGACGCAGCGGCAACCAGCATCAGCGCCAGCAGCGTGCAGTGGACTCGCAGGCGCCTTCTCAATCCATGCCAAAGCGGTGCAAATGAAGGGGATTGCAGCGCGGCGCCGCGGCAGGCGCGGTGGCGCGGGAGCACGACAAGGTTCTCCGGATGAAAGCGAAAGAGAATCGCTACGACCTCAGCCTCTGGGATGGAAAACTGTCATTATACGGTAGAGCAAAGAAAAGCGTACAAGCCGCGACTCTAGCGGTCGCTTCATCGGGATGGTCTGGCTAACTCTACCTCAACCAAGACGGAATAAAACGTAGCCGAGTTGCCCATGTCGGTAAGTTTTTCTGAGGTCAGGGCATTGATGCTCTGGAAACCCGAGGTCAGCTTCGCCCAGTTCAGCCTGGCGGAGACTACCCCCGGTTGCACGGCGCCATCGACCCGAGCTTTGAGCAGGACTTCGCCCCGCTGATTGAAGACCCTGACCTGGTCGCCGTCGGCGATGCCTCGTGCCTGCGCATCTGCCAAGTGCATCTCCAGCAGCCCTGGCTCTTCCATCTGGCGAACCGAAGGGACATTGGAGAAGGTGGAGTTGAGGAAGTTGTCGGATTTCCTGGCCAGAAGCTCCAGAGGAAGGGCGGCATCGCGCTTGCCATGACGCGACTCCGTGGGGGGAGTAAAGTCCGCGACGGGATCGAGACCCTGAGCCTTGAGTGCTTCGGAGTAAAGCTCTGCTTTCCCGGAAGGGGTGCGGAAATTGCCCTCCGCGAAGGGAAGGAATGGCTTGGGTGTGTTCCTGGCCATGGGGTTCTCTGCGTGAAAATTCAGCCTGATGTGCGGTTCGCTTTCCAGGCGCTCGCGGCTGATTCCCTGCAGCCACGGATCGCGAGAATCGAGTGCGACGTCGATCATTGTGTCGACGCTCTCGCGGAAGCATTCCTCCTCAAAACCCATGCGCTCGGCCAGCGCGCGAAACACTTCCAGGTTCGAGCGGCATTCACCGAGCGGCGCAATCGCCTGCTGCGAGACCTGGAGATAGTAGTGCCCGTAAGCCTTCTGCAGATCCTTGTGCTCAAAGAACGTAGTTGCGGGCAGAACGATATCGGCATAATCCGTGGTATCGGTCAGGAACTGGTCGTGGACCACAGTGAACAGGTCTGGCCGTTGCAGTCCGCGAATCACTTCATTGTGATTGGGACAGACGGCCGCAGGGTTGGAGTTGTAAACGAACAGCGCTTTCACCGGCGGATCGTCCTGATGGTTGAGTACCCGGCCGAGTTCCACCATGTTGATGGTGCGAGCCTCGCGTCCCAGCGCCGTGGTCATCAAGTCAGGACGCTTCAAAGCATTATCATTCAGCGCGAAGGCTTCACTGGTGGACATTTGCAAGCCACCGCCGACTTCCTTCCACGATCCGGTAATGCAAGGCAGCATCACGATGGCGCGTGTCGCCATTCCGCCGCGCTCGGAGCGCTGCACACCATAATTCAGGCGGATGACCGCGGGCCTGGTGGTGGCATATTCGTGGGCGAGCTTGCGAATGTTCTCCGCTGAAATCCCCGTCCACTGCGCCGCGCGCTCGGGCGGATACTCCTTTACCTTTTCACGAAGCTGCTCAAATCCGACGGTGTACCTGGAAACGTAATCCGCATCGTGCAGGTTCTCGCCGATGATGACGTGCATCATGGCGAGGGCGAGGGCTGCATCCGTACCGGGATTGATGGGCAGATACCAGTCCGCGCAAGCCGCCGTGCGCGTGCGGTAAGGATCGATGACGACCAGCTTCGCGCCGTTGCGCCGGGCTTCCTCGATGAATGGCCACAGGTGGACATTGTTGCCGTGGATATTCGCGGCCCAGGCAATGATGTAGCGTGAATGAGGAAACTGCTCAGGCTCGGTGCCGAGCTTCACCCCCAGCACGGATTTCAATCCGGCTTCGCCGGCGGCTGAGCAGATGGTGCGATCAAGCTGCGAAGCTCCCAAGCGGTGAAAGAAGCGGCGGTCCATGGCGGCGCCGTTGAGCGCTGCGATCGTCCCCCCGTAGGAGTAAGGCAGGATTGCCTCGCTGCCAAACTCGGCCGTGATGGCGCGAAAGCGGGAGGTAATCTGGTCGAGCGCGTCGTCCCACGAGATGCGCTGCCAGAGTTGTGTGGAGTGGGCGCCGTCGGCAGTGTCGCCAGCCGCCGGGCCCTTAGGCGCGATCCGACGCATGGGATGCAACACACGATCCGGGGAGTACACGCGATCCAAATACTTGGCCACCTTGGCGCACAAAAACCCCCGGGTCACCGGATGCGCAGGATCGCCTTGAATTTTCGTAGCGCGGCCGTCCTGCACGGTAATCAAGACCCCGCATGCATCGGGGCAATCGTGCGGACACGCGGCATGGACGACCTTCTTCATGAACATCGATTATATGTGAGCACGACGAGGTAGGGGAGCCCCGGACGCCCTCGTCCGGGGTGCGCGCAGCGCAATCATCGGAGTCCTTGGGTACGAGGCATGCGGAGCTCGCTCCGCGCGGGCGGACGAGGGCGTCCGCCCCTCCATTCACTTGATCTCGAGCACTTCTTTCTCCTTCGCCTTGCTCATCTCTTCCATCTTCTTGATCTCGTCGTCGGTGAGCTTCTGAATCTCGTCGAGGGAGCGCTTTTCTTCATCTTCAGTGATCTTCTTGTCCTTGAGAGCCTTCTTGATGGCGTCGTTGCCGTCGCGGCGAATATTGCGGACGGCGGTGCGATGCTCTTCCAGAACTTTGTGCAGGTGTTTTACCATGTCCTGCCGGCGCTCTTGGGTGAGCGGGGGAACCGGCACGCGAATCATCTTGCCATCGTTCATCGGGTTTAGCCCGAGTTCCGCGGAGCGGATCGCCTTTTCGATTGCCCCCATCGACGATGGATCAAACGGCTGGACTGTAATCAACTGCGGCTCCGGCGCGTGCACCTGGGCAATCTGATTCAGCGGCATCTGCGAGCCGTAGTAGTCGACGCTGACGCTGTCCAGCATGTGCACGTTCGCGCGACCCGTGCGCGTGCCCGCCATCGCCTTGCGGAAGTCCTCGACGGCCTTGTCCATGCGCGTCTTCAGTTGTATGTAGGTTTCTTTCAGGCCGGCAATCGCCGCCATGGTCGCTTGAGCCATTTTCGTCAGCTCCTATGAACGCAGAAATCAAAACGTCGCATTATAAACCCAACAGAAGAGGGCCACGGATTTACACGGATCAAAACGGATCAGAAATTTATGAAATCCGTGTGGATGCGTGAGAATCCGTGGCCAATCTTACTCAATCGCTTCTTACGCGCTGACCATCGAGCCGATCTTCTCGCCGGTGACGACCCGGCGGATATTTCCACGCTCGTTCAGGCTGAAGATGATGATGGGCAGATTGTTGTCTTTGCAGAGACTGATGGCGGTCGAATCCATCACTTTCAGACCCTGCCGCAGGACGTCCATGTAGGTAATGACGGTGAGTTTCTTGGCATCCTTTACGAGCATGGGATCGGCATCATAGATGCCATCGACTTTGGTCGCTTTCAGAATCGCCTCTGCCTTGATCTCCATGGCGCGCAAGGACGCGGCGGTATCGGTGGAGAAGTAGGGGTTGCCGGTGCCGCCGGCAAAAATGACGATGCGGCCTTTTTCCAGATGACGAATCGCACGGCGCCGGATGAAAGGCTCGGCCACCTGATTCATTTCGATGGCGGACTGGACGCGGGTGTAGACGCCCTGCTTCTCCAGCGCATCCTGGAGTGCCAGCGCGTTGATCACCGTGGCGAGCATCCCCATGTGATCGGCGGAGACGCGGTCCATGTCCTGGGCCTGCTGGGCCACACCGCGGAAGAAGTTACCGCCTCCGACCACGATGGCGATCTGGACTCCGAGTTGGTGAACGTCGGCAAGTTCCGCAGCGATTTCGTGGATGCGGGGAGTGTCCACACCAAAACCCTGATTCGCCGCCAGAGCCTCACCGGAAAGCTTGAGCAGAACGCGTTTGAAAATAGGAGTGGTCATGAATTCTTCTGCGCCGGACTCAAGCTTCTAGCTGCTAGCTCCTGGCTTCTAGCTGAACCGTAATGCGGTTTGGCTAAGAGCTCACGGCTAAAGGCTGATCAGTAAAAACGGCCCTTGAGGGCGCCCTGTTACTCAGCCTTTTGCTCTGAGGGTTTTGTGGTGGCGATGGTCGCAGTTGCCTCGCCCACCTTGAAGCGGGCAAAGCGCCGTACCGCGATGTTCTCGCCCAGCTTGCCGATCTTCGCTGCAATCAGTTGCGAAATCGAGATGGTCTGGTCCTTGATGAAGGGCTGCTCGAGCAGGCAGACCTCTTCGTAAAACTTTTCCATTTTGCCGGCCACCATCTTCTCCGCGATGTGCGGAGGCTTGCCGGAGGCCACGGCTTGCGCGAGAAAGATGTCTTTCTCGCGATCGAAATCAGCCTTGGTCACGTCCTCTTTGCGGACAAACTTCGGATCGCTGGCCGCGATGTGCATGGCAATGTCGTGCACCAGTTCCTTGAAATCCTCAGTGCGCGCCACGAAATCGCTTTCGCAATTTACTTCGACGAGCACACCGATTTTGCCGCCAGCGTGAATGTAGCTGGTGACCGCCCCTTCGCTGGTGACCCGGCTCGACTTCTTGGCTGCGACCGAAACGCCTTTTTTGCGCAGGATTACGACGGCTTGCTCCATATCGCCCTTGGCCTCGGTCAGCGCCTGCTTGCAATCCATCATCGGAGCTCCAGTTTTTTCCCGGAGATCCTTCACTTGTGTCGCAGAAATATTCACAGTAGTAGTACCCATTTTAAAGATTCCTTCGTAGAGACGTAGCTTGCTACGTCTCTTCTAGCCACATAATGATCTGCCGCTATGGGCAGCAGACGTTGCAAGCAACGTCTCTACAGAAACTTTGACCCGCGCCGGGAATTTCCAAGCATGACCCGCGCGGGTCTGATTCAAAGCCCGGTTTGTAACGGGCAACTGGGTACTGGCCACTGGCAACTGTTCTAAACCGTCTGGCTCTCGACCTTCGGCACATCGGCGTCTTCGTTCGCCACCGGCTTCTTATGGGTGCCCGGACCCAGCACTTCTTCCATGCTGATGTCTTCCGCGCTCTCGGCCGCGATCTCCTCGGCAGGCAATTCGCCGTTGCGCGAGGCCGCGGCCTGAGCGGCGTCTGTGGCGGCCTGCATGTCAGCGACCTGCTTGTCGGTCATCAATTGAGCGCCTTCGGCGATCGACTCCGAAATCTTCGAGGTGAACAGGCGAATGGCACGCAGCGCGTCGTCATTGCCCGGAATCACGTAATCTACTTCGCTCGGGTCGCAGTTGGTGTCGACAACGGCCACCACCGGAATTCCCAGCTTGCGCGCCTCGCGCACCGCGATCTGCTCTTTATTCGAGTCGATCACAAAGATCGCGTCGGGCAGGCGGGACATTTCCTTGATCCCCGCCAGGTTGGCCTGCAAATGTTTGCGCTCGCGTTCGAGCTTGATCACTTCTTTTTTGGGCAGCAACTCGTAGCGGCCATCGGTGGCCATGTCATCGAGTTCCTTCAGCCGCTTTACCGACTTCTGCACCGTGACCCAGTTGGTCAACAGTCCGCCCAGCCAGCGCTGGTTGATGTAGAACATGCCGCAACGCTGTGCTTCTTCGGCAATCGCGTCCTGGGCCTGGCGCTTGGTGCCCACGAACAGCACGATTCTGCCGTCGGCCGCCAGATCCTGCACGAACTTGGACGCCTCTTTGAACATCTTCAGCGTCTTCTGCAGGTCGATGATGTAAATCCCGTTGCGCTCTCCGAAGATGAACTCCTTCATCTTGGGATTCCAGCGCTTGGTTTGGTGCCCGAAGTGGACGCCCGCTTCGAGCAACTCCTTCATGGTGATAGTAGCCAATGAACCTCCTTGTTCAGTCTGCATCCGGCTTACCCCAGTTGTCAGTACCCAGTTGCCAGTTGCCAGTGAAAACCACTCGCAGCCGACCGCTGGCAACCGGCAACTGCTCTTCCGGATTGCCATTCCCGTCCCCGCGCCGCGAGGCACAGGAAGAATTGGACTCCTTAAACAGCTATTAGCTTCTAGCTCTTAGCTTTTAGCCAAGAACAAAACACCTAAACCTGAAACCAGTTGCCGGTACCCTGTGATTCACTGGCAACTGGCAACCGGGTACTGGGTACCGCAGTTAGCGCTTCGAGAACTGGAAGCGCTTTCTTGCGCCTTTCTGGCCGTACTTCTTACGTTCTTTGCCGCGCGAGTCGCGGGTTACCATGCCTTCGGCTTTCAGCTTCTTGCGCAATTCCGCATTGAACAACATCAAGGCGCGCGCCACGCCCAGCTTCACCGCGTCGGCCTGTCCGCGCACTCCGCCGCCCAATACATTGGCGATCACGTTGAATGATGCAGCCGTGTCGGTGGATGCCAGCGGCGCCTTGGCCGCCGAACGCTGCGCCGGAGTCACGAAATACTCCTCAAACGCGCGCCCGTTCACCTTGAACTCACCGCTGCCCGGACGCAGATAAACGCGGGCAATCGCCGTCTTGCGACGGCCCGTTCCGTAGTATTGAACCAGTTCTGCCATTTAGCTCCTAGCTTCTAGCTCCTAGCTCCTAGCCAAACCAGAAGCCGGGCCTCGTAATCAAGCACTAATCCAATCCCGCTGGCGTCATCCTGAGCGCAGCCGCTTTTCAGGCGGAGCGAAGGATCTCGCGCGGACTTCCCGCGACTTACGCCCGGACTTCCAACTTCAAATCCTGGGGCTTCTGGGCCTGGTGCGGATGCTTGTCGCCTTTGTATACGTTCAGCTTCGACAGCATGTGCGCTGCCAGCTTGTTCTTGGGCAACATGCGTTTCACCGCCGCTTCGATCACGGCCTCAGGCTTGCGCACCAGGCGCTTCTTGTATTCTTCGGTACGCAGACCGCCGGGGTATCCCGTGTAGTGCTGGTACACCTTGCTTTCAGCCTTCATGCCAGTCGTTCTAATCTTCTCGGCGTTGATGACGATGACGTGATCGCCGGTGTCGAGAAATGGCGTGTACCTTGGATTCTCTTTGCCCATGAGGATGCGCGCGACCTGCGAGGCCAGGCGCCCGAGCGTCTGCCCATCCGCATCCACGACGAACCACTTGCGCACAATTTCCCCCTCTTTGGGGAAATAGGTTGACATCGGAACTCTCCCAGATTGAAAAAAACTGCGAAAGAAGACCGCTCGTTGATTCCCCGGCGAGGACGCCAGGCCATCAGGCGGGCAACCACACGACGACCAAGTCTTTACGATACCGTAGGCTGCAAAGAATTGTCAACGCGGAGTGGCCAAAGGTAACGGGTTAGGCGACATCACAAAACCGTGCTAATATTCCGGCCCATGGCAGCGCCATCTGTCGTCTTCCGCCGCCAGTTGGTTGTCGCACTTGTGCTCGCGTCCTTTTGCGCACTTGCCGACGATGAAACCGGCCAGCCTGCACCTCGCTTCCGCGCCAAAACCACCGCCGGCGTGCAGTTCAACAACGAGTCGATCAAGGGCAAAGTTGTGCTCTTTGAGTTCTGGACCACCTGGTGCAAATACTGCGAAGAGGAAGCCTCGCTGGTCGACGACATCGCCAAAGAATTCAGCGGCAAGGGCCTGATCGTGCTCGCGGTGGATGTTCTCGAATCTGACCAGAGAGTCAAAAAATATCTGGCGGAGCACCCGCGTTCAGTCCCCATCGTCCTCACCAAAGACACCAACCTCGCGGCCATGTACAACGCGCAGAGCTATCCGATATATGTCGTGGTCGACCGTGACGGCAATATTGCCGGCGAACAACGAGGAGCTGCCGGAGAAAGGGGCTTGCGGCGGATGTTGAAGCGGGCGGGACTCGAAGCGAACGATTCAGAAAACTGAATCGAGCACTGGCGAACCAGTTGGCTAATTGTTCTCGGCGAGTAGTGGTCAGTGGCTAGTGGTCAGTGGCCAGTAAAAACACAGACTAATCACTGACCAGTGGGCACTGACCCTGAACCTCTCAGTATTGATTCACATCAGTATTGATTCACAAACTCCGGGGGCGGCGCTTGCTGCAGGCTGATTATTTGCGCCTCGTTCCGCGCATAAGAATCGTTGGTGTCACAGACCTCGCAATACATCGCAAAAGATGCCATCCGCGGTGCTGGCGGCAAGGCAAGCTTGTACGTCGTCTTCCCATCGTCTATGCCCAGGTGTTTGAGCAGTAACCATGTGGTTCGGCCTTCGCCTAAGCAGGTTTTGCAGCGGACTCCAACGTAACAATACTTAGCTACGACTTTTGGGCTGCCGGCAACGACCTGTGCCGCGGAGGGTGGGTTTAGTTTTTCGGAATCCTTTGCCGGTACTGAGTCAGATAGTTTCATTTGCTCGATGGCCGCACTCCTCGTTGATCAGTATGTCACCAGAAGAGCGCAAAACACGCTCAGGATTTAGTGCGGTCCAATATTGGAGTTTCAAAATGGGAAGGGCTATGGGCCCGAAGGTTCAGGCTCACTCATAGGCCAGCGCATCGATCGGATCTTTCTGGGCCGCTTTGTAGGCGGGATAGAGGGCCCCGGCCGTCGCGCCGACGATAGCGATGAGCGTCGCCCGCAACATCCAGTCGTTGCTCTTGTCGATGTGAACGAGCGGCCAGCGATGCTGGATGCCGATCCGGGCCAACAGGCTCACCGCAATGCCGACCGCGATCCCGGCCAACGCCAGCAGAATCGTTTCGCGCAAAACCACGTTGACGATATAGAACTTCGACGCACCCATCGACTTCAGGATTCCAATCTCGCGGGTGCGCTCCATGACCGCTGTGTACATGGATTGAAAGATCACCAGGAAGCCGATCACCAGGCTCACTCCGATCACAACTCCAATGAAGGGCCTGAATCCGGGCAAATGGCTGGGCGTCATCATGCTCAAATAATCTGGCGTCGAGAGAACAGAATAATTCTCCATTCCGGGCTGGCTCTTTACCTCGTTGACGACGGCATCGGCGTTGGCAGGATTGTCGAGCTTTACGTAAAAGACGGATGCCTTATCGCTGGCTCCGATCAAATCCTGCAGGGTCCCCATGGGGACGAACTTCCTTGCGCCGCGCCCGTTCTCGACCACCCCGGCCACGCGAAAAGGATGGTTCAGAATCTCCATGGTGTCGTCCACTTTGACGTGCTTTTGGCGCGCGATGTAGTCGTCCACCAAAACATCATCGGGCCCTTGAAAAGGTCCGCCCTGCACATACTGGAACGGCCCTCCCAAGGCCTCAAAGCTGGGGAGGTCGATCCCATCAATTACTTCCACGCCGCCGCCGGTTGCAATCTGCCAGATCACCGGGCTAACCACCTTCACATGTGGCATCCGGCGCAGCACATCAGCGATCTTCACCGACACGGGCGCTCCGCTGATACCCGCCAGAAACGACGACCCCGGCGGCTGCACGATTACGTCGGCGCCAATTCCGGCGGTCCGGTTCTTGGTATCGTTCATGATCCCGTAGCACAGGCCCACGATCAGCAGAATCAGCGTGACCTCCAGCGCAATCGCCACAATGCTGATCAGCGACCGGATCGGCCGGTGTACCAGGTTCGCGACAACCATTTTGTTCATCATGGGGAGCACTCAGCAATCAGCAATCAGCCCGCGAGGCGGTCTGCTTCAACCTTCCGCAACAGGGCTGATAACATGCGTTTCACCATGGAGCATTCAGCAATCAGCACTCAGCATTCAGCCCGCGGTCGGCTTCAACTTTCCGCGTTAGAGCTGACAGCATGCGCTTTACTTCTACCACAGCGCTGTTCAACTTTTAATGACGTCACAGCGTCTAGAAAACGAAGATCGTGAGCGAGCAGAAAATGATATTCCAATTCGCTCGCTGAACCAGCAGCAATACCGAGGAAACGCTGGAACTCGGCATTGCTCCTCTTACCGCATCCTTCAGCAATGTTGGCCGCAATCGAAGCCGCAGACCGCCGTATCTGACTGGTCATCCATACAGCTCTTGCTTTGGAAACCAAGCTGTCGATTCATACGCCGCCAGCGTCAGCAAGTGCGCCTTTCGCCAAACCATCAAGTCTCTGAAGTCCTTCACATCAGCACTCGGTCAATTTCAAAATACCGAGAAATGTCGAGTGCTGAATCTTAGCGATGTTGGCCGAAAGAATCTGTGAAGCCGGTCACCTGGATCGCAAATGTGTACTGCAGATTGCCAAATCGGGAAGCCAAACAACCCGGTGCTGGCTGAATGCCGAGTGCCGACTGCCGAGTGCTGACTGCTGACTGCTAGAACCTACCGCCGATTCTTCCCCTCCGAAGCAGGCCTCGCCACCGAACTCGATTGCGGCCCGTTCAGGTGCACCACGTCCGCCCCGGGGGTTGCTCCAGCGCGAACTGTTCATCCTTCAATGGCTTGTTCATCTCGAGCTTCAAGACGTTCATCTTAATGTCGTATTCTTCCTGAGGCCGGTAGATCTCTATGCGCGAGGGATAGCTGACGCCGTCATAGTCCTTATATTGGGCATAGCGGACATCGGTGACCAGTTTTCCCTGGTCGTCATAGATGTATTGCCGGATGGGGCGCAGATCAGTGCGGCTGAAAACGATCTTGCGCGACAGCCTGGCATCCTTATCGCCGCGCATGCGGATCACCACCAGTTCGTAATCATCCTGAAGAATGGGATGACCCTTGGAATCGTGCAGAATCTCGTAGCTACTCTCCAACACTGCAAGCTCTAACTCCGGATCGATGGGGCGGATCAGCAGGGCGTCATAAATATTCTGCGGCCGGATGTTTTCCATGGGCTGCTGCGGATTCACCGTCTGCACGTCGTTATTGCCCACCACAAAGCGGTTCTTGGGTGGAATCCACAATTTGAATTCCTGCCCGTTGCTCACCATGTCAAACGCCTTGGTGCGCACGATGGGCATGAGTCCAATCATGTGCAGCATGGCGGGCTTGCGGGCGAGCACGTAGCCGCGAATCTCCTTGTAGTCGGTGACCGTGCCCTTCTTCACTCCTCCGGAAGAGGTGTCAATGTCGACCGTGGCCTGCAGGGACTGGATTTTTTCCGCCTGTTGATTGAGCGCGTCGACTAAGCCCTGTTGCGTCGACTCCTTGAGCGGAGCTTTGGAGTACCGCTCCTCGACGGGGCGCGTGCGGAACAGGCAGCCGGTGGTGGGCACAACGGCCAGAAGCAAGAATGCCCAAAAGGGCGAGCTACGTCTCATGCAGGGTCAGACCAACTCCTCAATCATTTGAGTATACAGGGCAGCGAAGGATGCAATGAAAGGAGCCGACTTTCGACGTCGAACTAGTGACGTAACCAAACCGTAAACAGCCAGGCCGCCGCAGTACACCCTTGCGCTGGCTGGGAATCCAAACCGTAAACCTCCGTAACCTGCGTTTCAAGCTAGATGGCGGAGGTCTGGAGTGAGAGGCCGTATCATCTAACCATCGTGCGCCGAATCTTGTGGGTCATTCTTGTCGCGCTTGTCGCGGCATTGGCCGCCGGGGGCTGGCTGGGCTGGGCTCTTCTGGCGCCCACCTCACCGCCCCGGCAAACGATCGTCCTGCTGCATCCCGGGTACTCCACCCGCCGTATTGCCAGGGAACTGAAGTCCGCCGGCGTGATTCACAGCCAAACGGCGTTCATGGTCTGGCACTACTTTCGCCGCCGTCGCTCGCTCAAAGCCGGAGAGTATCTCTTCGATAGACCGGCCAACATCATCGACATCCAGAAACGCCTCCGCCGTGGCGATGTCTACTTCCGCACCGTGGTCGTGCCGGAAGGCTATACCATGTTCGATATCGCGCGCGCCATCGAAGAGGCCGGACTTGGCCGGGCGGAGGATTTCCTAAAGGTCGCGCAGTCCGATACCGCTCTGATCGCCGACATCGCTCCCGGAGCGCACTCGCTTGAAGGATATCTCTTCCCCGATACTTACGAATTCACCCGCATGATGACCATGCACGACATGGCCGCCGCGATGGTGAAGCAGTTCCGTCAGGTCGCGCGCCAGATCGGACTTGTCCCGGCGCCGAACGCAGCAGCAAACCCCGAAGCAGCCGAATTACAGCCAATCGCCGAGATAGCGCCGACCGCAGTTGAGGCCTACGACGTTCAACGAATCGTCATCCTGGCCTCGATTGTGGAGAAGGAAACTGCCGTCCCGGAGGAGCGCCCGTTAGTGGCGAGCGTCTACAACAATCGCCTGACCAGGAAAATCGCGCTCGACGCGGATCCCAGCATCATCTATGCCGAACTGCTCGCTGGAAGCTATTCCGGAGCGCTTCACCACGCTGATATGCAGTTCAAGTCGCCTTACAATACATATCGCTACGTGGGCCTGCCTCCGGGCCCGATTGGCAATCCGGGCAAGAGCGCGCTGGAGGCCGCCATGCATCCCGCCCAAACCGATTACTACTATTTCGTAGCCGACGCCCAAGGCCACCACCGCTTCGCCCGGACGATGGAAGAGCACAACAAGAACGTAGCCGCCTACCGCCGCGCGATGCGTGGCCAGTAAAATCGGCTTCCGGCTTCCGCCTGCCGGCACCAGCGATGGCTGCGTGCATTTCTTGGTCGCGAGTTGTACGGCATTCCCAAAACGGCTCAATCTCGCGAAAAAGAGTCCTCTCCTGTAACAATCACCACTTCACTTGTCGAACGGGCTTCATTACCGTTAAGGCCCGTGGTGAGCGGACCTTTGCGAGTGGACCTTCAGAAGAGGTAGTTGATGAGCGGAACGTACTCGGACCTTGAAGTGTGGCAAGCAGCCATGGATCTGGCGGAAGATATTTATCGCGCTACGAAGAGTTTCCCGAAGGAGGAGTTGTACACACTGACCAGCCAATTGCGGCGAGCGTCCATCTCCATACCCAGCAACATAGCCGAAGGCAAAGGGCGATCCTCCGATAGGGACCTGCTTCATTTCCTGAATTACTCGCGAGGGTCACTTTTTGAAATCGAGACTCAAATCGTCCTGGCGCGTCGCCTGGGCTATATTGATGCAGTGCAGGCACAAAATTTACTTCGACAAGCGGCTCGGGTCGGCCAGCTTCTGAATGGTCTCATAAGAGCCTTCCGCCAGCCTGCTGCGTCCTGATTCTTGTTAGCGAGGCGAAAGCGCATTGTCCGGAAGCCGGGAGCCGGGTTCCGGAAGGCGCTTTTATCGCTCCCGTCGTTCCATCCATGCCTGCAGGATGAGTACTGCCGCCATGCGATCCACAGCCTTTCCCCGCTTCTCGATCGAGAGCTCGGTCTCACGCAGAAACCGGTTTGCTTCGGCTGAGGTCAAGCGCTCATCCCACAGATGGACGGGCAAGCCAAATTTCTTGTGCAGTTCCTCGGCAAAAGCGCGCATCTTCTCCGATTGCGTACCCTCTGCACCGCTCATCCGCAAGGGAAGACCGACCACGATTTCCTTCACCCCGTACTCGCGAATTACGCGCCTCAAGTGCTCAAAATCCGTCCGCCTGTTTTTGCGCTGCAGCGTTTCCAGCCCCTGTGCCGTGATCCCCAGAAGATCCGACACGGCCATCCCAATCCTTTTCGAGCCTACGTCAAGCCCAAGGATTCTTCCCGCAACGGGAACCCGGCTGCTCTCGCTGGCTGTATTGGAGGACAACGTCAAAGAGTGATGAGGCGAGTCTGATGCGGACGACCGGGAGCTATCTCTCTGGTGGGAACTCACGTGGTGATTATATACTCGACGAGTCTGTCGCGATTCGGCGGGAATCGGTCTATCCCTCATTGGCTCAATGACTTAACGCGTCCAACATCCCCGCCACGCATCAGCGTTGCTCCCCTCAAAGCCGCGTCCTTGCGTTCGTCTGCCCCCAGGAGTAATATGTTTACAGGATTTGACAACGTTTCCCCGCTATCCAAGCTCCTTCCCGGGTTCCGACTATGAGCAGTGGTAACGACTTAAATTTCCACATCGGCGACAAAGTTGTCTATCCCAATCATGGCGTGGGTGTTATTGAGCAGATCAGCAGCCGCTCGATTGGGGCCACGATCGAGAAGTTCTATCTGCTGCACATCAAAGCTAGCAGTCTGAAGGTCATGGTGCCGTGCCACAGCGTCGGCAGCGTGGGCCTGCGGCGCGTCGTTCGGAATGGGGAAATCCAGAAAGTGATTGATTTTCTTTCGATTAGCGAGACCGGGAGCAACGGCGACTGGAAAGACCGCTTTCGGGAAAACTCCGAACGCATGCGTACGGGATCGCTCTACGAGGTCGCCGGAGTGCTGAAGAACCTGATCGCGCTGCACGCGGCCAAGCCGCTCTCCTTCCGCGAGAAGAAAATGCTGGAGCGCGCGCGCTATCTGCTGGTCAGCGAGCTGGCCATGGCTCGCAACTGCGAAGAATCGAAAGTGGAAGAGCTTCTCACCGGCGCCCTCGCGAAGTGCAAACTCCGCTTCCCCGAAGCCAGCGAATTCCAGGCGTAATTCTCCAGGCTCGAACGTTTTTTCTACTGCGACGCCTTCGGCGCGCTTAAATACTTCTCCATCGGGATTTCAAAATACATCAGCTCGCCGCCTTTGGCATCGGCGGCGCCGGTAACGTAGATGTGCGCTCCGGCCAAGGGATCCGAAATTCCGGCCACATCGAAGAACAGAAATCCAGACTGCGTGCTGTGCGGTTCGACGGCTTTGGCAGCAAACTGCGACGACTCAATCTCGTTCATCTCCTTCTTGCTGATCGTCCCCTTCACTTTGCTCCGCGGCAACGGCAGCGGGTTCGTGGTGCGCGCCTGCGGATTGGCCAGCCGACGGTAGATATCGTCGGGGGATGCAGGCGTCAGCTTGGAGCGATTCTCCGTGATCAGGTTCACTTCCATGTTGGAGATGGAGACAGGCTGGTCGCCATCGTTGGTGACGACGAAGAATATCGGAAGGAAGCCGTGGTCGCTGAATTTCACGGAGAAAATATTCGCTTTGTCGGACTTGTCATAAGGGTCGGCGGCGATCGCGACCTTTTCCATAGGGTGGTCATCGTGGGCCGGGTAGGTCTTGGCGGAATGTGCGACGGGCTTGACGAAATCCTTGGCCGCGAGGGCGACCGTCAACCCTGCGACCACGCCAAGAACCAGAAATGATTTGTGCACGAGCTGCAAGACTTTCATTCGCCTAACCTGGATTCGCCTGATCTCGATTCGCTTGATCGTGATTGTCATGATCCGATTATAGAGGCATGGGCTGTGCCGGTTGCGCGAGCGGAGTTTAGAATGGCTCTGCTTGAGTTACTTCTTCTACAGCTTGTTTTTGGCCGCTGGATTGCTTTTGAGCCTGCCCTACTGGCTCTTCCAGATGCTGCGCCACGGCAAGTATCGCAGCGGGTTATGGCAGCGCCTGGGACGCACACCGGAGTGGCTGAAACAGAATGAGAACGCGGCTCCGCCGGTAGTCTGGATTCACGCCGTATCAGTCGGGGAAGTCCTTGCCGTAAGAGGCTTAGTCGAAGGAATTCGCCGTCGTTTTCCGGAGCATCGAGTGGTGGTGAGCACAACCACCGACACGGGGCAAACGCTGGCCCGCAAGCTCTTTGGGGAAGAGAACGTCTTCTATTTCCCGATGGACTTTGCTTTCGCCATTCGATCTTACCTGAGAGCCCTGCGGCCGCAACTGGTGGTGCTTGCAGAAACTGAGTTCTGGCCAAACTTCCTGCGGCAGGTGCATGACAGTGGAGCCTTCCTGGCTGTAGCGAACGCGCGGCTTTCCGATCGTTCGTGGCCGAAGTATCAGCGTTTCCGGTGGGCGTTGAGAAAAATGCTGGCGCATGTGGATTTGTTCCTGGCGCAGACCGAGCAGGACCGGGCGCGACTGCAATCTCTTGGAGCGGCGAGCGAACGCCTGCAGGTCACGGGCAATCTGAAGTTTGATATGAGTCTTCCCGCTCCGCCTCCGATCGTCGAAAGCCTGCGGAGTTCTCTGGTTGAAAGCGGCGCGGGCCCTGTGCTGGTTTGCGGCAGCACCGTCGAAGGCGAGGAGCCGCTGCTGCTGAAAGCATTTGAGAACGTGCTGGTGGCGCACCCGCGAGCCGTCATGATACTGGCGGCACGGCATCCGGAGCGCTTCGACAGCGTGGCGCGACTGCTGGAAGAAATGGGCATCCGCTTCCGGCGGCGATCGGCCTGGGCGGCAAAAGAGTCGACGGCTGAAGAGTCCACAGGGAAACTGTCGACGGGCGAACCGATTGCCGGCAGCGTGCTGCTGGTCGATACCATCGGAGAATTAGCCTCCCTGTACGCTCTGGCCGACATTGCATTCGTGGGCGGGAGCCTGGTGCCACGCGGCGGGCACAACATTCTGGAACCCGCGCTGCACGGCGTTGCCATTGTGGTCGGCCAGCACACAGAGAACTTCCGCGACATCGTGGGATTGTTTCAAAGCCGCGATGCGGTGCGAGTCGTCGGCCCAGCCGAGTTGCCGCTGACCTTCCTGGAACTGCTGGCAAACCCTGACGAGCGCGCGGCGCTCGGGAGGCGAGCAGAGGAGACCATGCGATCCCAGACGGGAGCTACCTTGCGCACTATCGCGGCGCTGGAAAAGCCGCTTGCGAGTGACGCTGCGCCGGCAGCACGAGCGGCCCGAGTCCAGTGAATCCCTTCGCCGCCATCTACGGTCAGGCAGTCGGGGCGCGCAACGAGCTCTATGACCGCGGAGTGCTGCGGCCGCGGCGTCTGCAGGGCGCTGTGGTCAGTGTGGGGAACCTTTCGGTGGGAGGCTCGGGGAAGACTCCCTTCGTTCTGCTGCTGGGCGAACTGCTCAAGTCACGAGGCGTCAAGTTTGACGTCCTTTCGCGCGGATACGGACGCAAGTCTCGCGGTGCGTTGTTGGTCGATCCCGCAGGATTGCCGCAGGATTTTGGCGATGAACCGCTGCTCATCGCACGGCGTTTGCAAGTGCCGGTGGTTGTGGGCGAAGACCGATTCGAGGCTGGCCGTCTAGCCGAGGCCCGGTTCGGGGTCCAACTTCATGTGCTCGACGATGGGTTTCAGCACCGCGGCCTGGCGCGGGATTTCGATATCGTGCTGGTTACTCCGCAGGATGTGAACGAACGGTTGCTGCCCGCGGGCCGCCTGCGCGAGCCACTCACTTCGTTACGCCGGGCCGATGCCGTGGTGCTGACCAACGGCGCTTCCGCCGATGCCTTTCCGCTCAATGGAAAGCTTGCCTGGCGCGTGCGGCGAGGGATTACGCCGCAGAGCGTGCCGCTTCGCCCGGTGGTGTTCTGCGGAATCGCGCGGCCACAGAACTTCGTGCTGCAATTGCGCGCGGCCAATATCGATCCCGTTGCCGAGGCCTTTTACAGCGACCATCATGCGTACAGTGAGAGGGACGTTCGGGAACTGCTCCAGCTCAAGCAGCAAAGCGAAGCCGGCGGCTTCGTCACCACCGAGAAGGATGCGATCAACCTGGGTGGATACCTTTCCGCGCTAGAGCCGCTGGCTGTGATTCCAGTCAAGATGGAGCTGGTCGACGCAGCTAACGCTGTGGATACCATGCTGCACACGATCGAAGAACGAAGGCGCCGCGCATGAGAGAATCGGTTTCGTAGCGCCGCCGTCTCGGCGGCTGTCGCGGGGGCGTCTCGCCCCCGCAATCCAAACTCAATGACGAAGCATCCGAAGGAAGCCGACCGGCTGAGAAAAATCGTGGAAGGATTTCCCAAGGTCACCATCACGGTGCTGGGTGACCTGGTTGCGGATGAATTCATCTTCGGCGAAATCTCCCGCGTATCGCGCGAAGCTCCGGTGCTGATTTTGAAACATCGCGAACGCACGGTCGTGCCTGGCGGGGCAGCCAACGCGGTCAACAATCTGGCTGACTTGGGCGTGAACGTTTTGCCCGTGGGCGTGGTGGGAGACGACGAGCCTGGCCGCTTGCTGCTGAAATATTTTCGTCACAAACGCATTGCCGTCAGCGGCGTTCTGAAAGACAAGAGCTACACGACTGTAACCAAAACGCGCATCCTGGCTGGAATGACGCACACCGCGCGGCAGCAGGTAGTGCGCGTAGACCGTGAGCCTCAGGAGTCGCCTAATCATCATCTGACGAGGGAATTGTTTCTCGCGGCTCGGGAGTATGCGCACGCCTCGGATGTGCTGCTGGTTTCCGATTACGGCTACGGCGCGGCCACTCCGGCGCTGGTGACCGCGTTGCGGGAAAAGGGCAAGCTCGGTTCGGTTCCGATCATTCTCGACTCACGACACCGCCTGCTGCATTATTCCGGAGTGACTGCGGCGACTCCGAACGAACCTGAGGTGGAAGACGCATTAGGGATTCGCATTGGTCATGACTGGGAAAAATTGCTGGCCGCAGGCGAACAGGTGATGGAGCGGATGAAACTGCAATCCCTGGTAATTACGCGCGGCCGCGACGGCATGGTCGCATTCAATCACCGGCATAAACCGGTGGACATCCCCATCTTTGGCTCCGATCAGGTGGCGGATGTGACCGGTGCGGGCGACACCGTGATTGCGGCCTTTACCGCCGCGCTGGCAGCCGGCGCCACCACCGAAGAGTCGGCGCAACTGGCCAACTATGCCGGTGGAATTGTGGTCATGAAGCGCGGCACCGCAACCGTTTCGCGGGAGGAGCTGTTGCACGCCATCGAGCAAACTCCGCCCGCCACAAGAGCGCATTGAGCACAAACGAAAAAATTCTGAGGCGGGAACAACTCCGCCAGCGTGTGGAAGCATGGCGGCGCAGCGGGGAGAAGATCATTCTGGCGAACGGTGGCTTCGATCTGCTGCATGTCGGCCACGTGCGCTATCTGCGCGGGGCCAAGGCAATTGGAGGCCGGTTGGTGGTCGCAATTAATTCGGACGAGTCGGTGCGCAGCCTCAAGGGTGAAGGCCGCCCGATTATGCCCGAGCAGGAGCGTGCCGAAATTGTTGCTGCGCTGGCGGACGTGGACGCGGTTGTAATTTTTCCCGAGCGTGATGTGCGAGCGATCATCGGAGAGATTCGCCCCGATGTGCAGGCCAAGGGCACCGACTACACGGCGGATTCCGTTCCCGAGCGCGATGCGGTCGCTGCCTACGGAGGGCGGGTGGAGATCGTCGGTGACGCGAAGAATCACTCCACCACCGAGATTATTCGCTCGCGTCTGTCGCCGAGGCGATCGTGAGGCCGCGGCCGGAATGAGCGCCTCTCTCACCGTAACGCACGGCTGGTGTGGAGCGGGCACTGCTGCCCGCTTTGCTGTAACCACACAAGAGTCAGCGGGCAAGAGTGCCCGCTCCACACAGAAACCGTCGCCTTCATCCAGCGACCCAACCCTGAATGTCGGAATTCGAGACGCTTCCACCTCAGAATTGACGCCCGATCTAAACGCGCGATCGTTACCGAAAATTGAGCGCCTGCTCATCGTCCGCCTGAGCGCCATGGGAGACGTGATCCACACTCTGCCCGCCGCGTACGCGCTGCGCGAAGCGTTTCCTGACGCCATGATCGGATGGCTCATCGAAGAGCGTTGGGCCGAACTGTTGTGCGCGCCCGGATCGCCGCGCCGCGGCCCGCGCTCACCGCAGCGGCCTCTTGTCGATTGGGTGCATACCGTCAAACTCACGGGCTGGCGGAAATCTCTGTTCACTTTCCCGACCCTGCAGCAGATCGCAACCGTGTGGAACGACGTTCGCAACGCGCACTACGACGTCGCGATCGATCTGCAGGGCGCGATTCGCTCGGCCGTGCTGGCGCGCTGGTCGAAGGCTCCAATGGTGTATGGAGCGGCAGAGCCGCGCGAATCCCCGTCGAGCTTGTGGTACACGAGGAGGGTCGTTACACGCGGAGCTCACGTGATTGATCAAAATCTTTCCGTTGCGGAGGTGGTTGCGCAAAAGAAACTGAGGATGCCGCAGCTGGAACTCCCTCGGGATGCAGAAGTCGAATTGCGAACCAGCCAACTTCTCTCGGGACTGGGCCTGAGCAACTTTGCCATTCTGAATCCCGGCGCCGGATGGGGCGCGAAGCGATGGCCGGCGGAGCGCTACAGCGAGGTGGCTCGCAGGCTGGCTGCCAGTGGTCTTCGCTCACTGGTCAATTACGGCCCCGGCGAAGAAGATCTGGCCGAGGAGACTGCGGCCGGCAGTGGAGGTGCGGCCAGGCCCACCCAAGGTTCGCTCACGGAGTTGATCGCTTTGACGCGCCGTGCGCGGCTGTTCATCGGCGGCGACACCGGCCCGATGCATCTGGCAGCCGCGTTAGGTGTCCCGGTGGTGGCAATCTTCGGGCCGACCGATCCAGCGCGCAACGGCCCTTATGGCACGCGTAGCATCGTGCTGCGCAGTCCCTCCAGCGCGACCACACATGCGCGCAGTCCGCAGCCGGACGAGGGAATGCTTGAGATCGGAACTGAGGCGGTCGTTGCCGCCGCCCGCGACTTGCTTGGTGTGGGGCGGACACTCCCTTCGGCAAGCTCAGGGCAGGCTCTGTCCGCCAAACCCGCTGACACTTCGCCATGAAAGAACACGCTCATGCCTGAATGGTCGCGCATCGCGCGCCGTATCCGCGTGCCCCTGGGATTTGCCTTTGCAGTGTTCTATTTCTGGTTGGCGCGGCCCACGTGGCACTCGATTGCTTTGGGGGCGATCGTGATTGTTCCGGGGCTTCTGGTTCGTGCTCTTGCCTCAGGCCACGTGCGAAAGAATGAGGTGCTGGCAACTTCTGGACCTTACGCCTACACGCGAAACCCGCTTTACCTGGGCTCCCTGCTGATCGGCATTGGATTCGCCGTCGCCGCGCGGAGTTGGTGGGTAGGCATTGCGCTGGTCTTGATGTTCTTCGCGATTTACTTTCCGGTAATCCTCGACGAAGAGGCCTTCCTGCGTCAGAAATTCCCCGACTTCGACGAATACTCGCACCGCGTGCCGCGGATGTTTCCGAGACTTAGCGCTGGCACAAATAAAAGTGCGTCAGCAGGATTTTCTTTTGATTTGTATCTGCAGCATCGTGAATACAATGCGCTGATCGGGGCGGTTGCGATGACGGCGGGACTGATTGTTAAGATGACGATTTTTCCTAAGTAAGGGGGCGGCCCCACGCTTTCTCAAGAGGAACTCTTATGAGGTTGCCCCACCCTTCCCGCGTTCTTTGCGGGAGGGTGGGGTGGCTGCCAAGACGGCCACGACGCCTACTTGCTCCCGCCTCCTCGCCGTCCACTGCGACTCAATTTCCACCGTACCTTCGATTCCCGTGGCGTAGTGAACGAAACTGCTCCATTTCCAATCCTCAGGACGCGCCGCCAGCCCCCCCTTTACTGGATTGCGATGAATATAGCGCAGCTTCTCCATCCGCTTCGCTTCGCTCCACACCGGAAAATCGTAGTAGCGCACTTGCCAAAAGCGCCGCAACTGTTGGGGACGCAGGTTGCGGGATGTGATCTGCTTGAGCATCTGCATGGCGACCGAGAGCTCGCCACGTTCCGGCTCGCCGATGAGCAGATGGACGTGCTCGGGCATGACCACATAGCCGGTAACATAACACCCATACCAGCGCCGCACCCGTTCCAACTCTTGCTCGAAAACCTCTCGTGCCTCGACCGAATCGAGCAGCTTCATCCGCCGATAGCAGCTGAAGGTGATGAAATGGAGACAACGCTGGTGCTGATAACGCTTCGGCTTTACAGACATCAGCCGCATTGTAGCCCCCACCCTGTCGCTCCAAACAACGGAGCGACAAGGGTGGGGCAACCGCGTTCCGTAGCGGGAAAGGCTGGGCGAGCTGGCAGCGCTAATCGCTAAGATGAGGTTCTTTCCTGAGTGAGTTCGTGAAGTGTCCCGAAACTTAACAAAACAACGTGAACTTGCCATCTTGAGGGAAGCGAGGGATCTATGTATTTGTTTACGGCGCCAGTCCGCTCGCGTCTCGCCACTGTGCGTCGCCCAGACTCCAACAGGCAACTCTCGGCAGCCCAACGCGAAAAAGATTCATGAAGCCGGACTGCCTCTATTTCTTCGCCACCAACTCCTTCGCCCGGCTCAATTCCGGACGCGTCGAAGTCGATCCGTCGCAGATTTTCAGTAACAGGGCATAGTACGCAGAAGCGTCATTCGCTTTGCCTGCGGCCTCGGCGGCGCGGGCTGCGCCATAGAGAGCGTCGAAGCGGTTGGGATTCAGCTTCAGGTCGGTCTGATATTCGGCCAGCGCCTGCTGCGGACGCTTTGCCTCGAGCAGCATATCGGCCAGCATCTCGCGCGCGGGAATGCCTCCGGGCTCGTTGCCCAGCTTGTCGTTCTTGTCGGCCAACGTGCGCAGGCTGGAGGTTGCCTCGTCGTCGTTGCCCTCGGCGTGCGCAACCCAGGCCGCCGCTTCCTGATAATCCTGCGCAATGCCCTCGGCGAGTTCCGTCTTCTTTTCCGCCACCAGTTGCTTGCGGATATTCTCGATCTGCTCAAGATCCTGGTGCGCCTGCTTGAGATTACCGCTGCGGGCGGCGCCGATGGCACGCGCCCAGTAGGTGATGGAACGATCACCCGGCAGAGCGCCTTCGACGGGGGTCAACGCCGCCGCGTCAGACCAGTGGCGAAGTTCCAAATCGTACATTGCGGGCATCTCGGACAGAGAGTAGGTTTGCGGATCGAAATCCTCGCCGTACATGGACTTCATTCGCGGCATGGTCTTAATTTCGTCGATCACCTTGGCGGCGTCGGCTTCGCGCCCGCTCTGCAGATAGGCATAGACCAGGAAATCCATGGCGTGGAACTGGTGGCCTTCACCGCCCATATGCATGGCCGCGGTCTTGCGAGTCGCCGCGATGGAGGCAAGGTTCGAGTTGATGTCGTCCTGCCACAGACCTACACGCGCGAAGATGTGCGACGGCATGTGCAGCGCGTGGGGAGCGGCGGGCGCAATCTGCGCGTAGCGGCGCGCCGCGGGAATGCCGAGCTGCGCCAGTTGCGGCTTGTCGTAGCTGTGGATCAGGTAGTGCGCCACACCGGGATGGTCGGGTTCAATGGCGAATAGTTTCTCCAGAATTGCGGCTGCCGCCCTGCGGTTGGCAAAAGTCTCGTCGTGATGTGGCCCTGAGGCGAGCAGCGACAGAGCGTAGAAGGCCGCGGCTTCGTGGTCCTCGGGATAGGATTCGTATACCTTTTTCATGGCGTCGGAGTAGGCTTGAGCGCGGGCGTCGTGGTCCGATTTCTCTGAATTGGTGTAGAAGGCGGCAATAGCTGCGATATAGGCCTTCTCGCGCGGAGTGGCTTTCTGCGATTCCTTTTCCGCCGTGTTCACTTCGCCCAGGCCACGACTGATGACTTTGGCGTCCGGCTCGTTCCAGAGCTGATGCCACAGGCTCATGGCGACGCCCCAATGCGCCATCGCGCAGTGCGGATCGTCCTTGGCTATCTGAAGGAATTCTTTCTCCGCCTCTTCGTACCAGAAGGAGTGCAGCAGCGCCACGCCGCGTTCAAACGGCTTCTGCACCGAGGCCGGGCACGAGACGAGGAAGTGAACTGTCCCTAACTGAGTTTCGGTCAGATCTTCGTGGCGATGTTGACCCTGATCATCCCCTGCGAAACCAGTATCCGCCAGCACAGCGAATGTGAAGAGGAAGGAAAACAGCAGCAACCAGCCGGTGCGTTTCATGAGAACCCCGCTGAGAAGCGAGTTTAGTGGACGCGGCGAATGGCGGTCAAACGCGAGAAAGCCCCTCGCTTACGCGAGGGGCTTTCCCTGGGGGAGGGACTTGGGCGAGGCGCCCGTGGTCCCAAAGTTCAATTTTGCACTCAGCCTACTTCGGCTGATCCATGGTATGAGGAGCCGAAGAATTGCTGGAGAGCTGTTCCAGGTCGTTCTTCAGCAGACTGATTTCGACGCGGCCGCCGCTGAGGCGCTTGGTCTTCGCGTTCTCATCCGTGGTACCCACGGGGGCGTTGCCCATTCCGACGAGATAGATGCGATACACCGGAATCTCGTGGTTGAGCACCAGATAGCGCACCACTGACTCCGCCATCTTCTGCGAGTTCGCGATCGCGGTCTGGCCCTGGCCTGAGGAGAAACCCTGCACTTCGATGATGTAGCCGCGCTGACCTTTGACAGCATTGGCCATCTCATCGAGGGCGTCCTTGGCATTCTTGCTGAGCACGGTCTGCCCGGGACGGAAGCGGATTTCAGTCTGGTTGGAAGCCTTGTACTGGTCGATGTTGCCGACGACGGTCTCGACGGTCTGGATGCGAGTGGTCGCCTGCTGCGCGGTCTGCTGCGCCATGGTCGCCTTGTTGCCGGCGTCGATGGCGTGCTGATCGGCCTCGTTGGCCTTGTCGGAAGCCAGCTTGATGCCCTGCTGGGCGCGCGCGTCGGTGTCCCGGATGGCTTTGCTGTTGGCCGAGGTCAGCTCGTCGAGCTCGTTGACGCGGTCACGAATCGGTTCGGTCTGGCGCTGCACATACCGCTTGCGGGCGAATGGATTCATGCGTCCCCAGAAACCTTCGCGGGACGGTGGCTGCAACGGCTGCTTCCCGGTGCCGGTGGCGTTATCAGTTGAGGTTGACGAAGTCTGTTGGGTCGTGGACGACTGATTCTGATCCTGAGATGTGGTTTGCGCGAAGGCCGGAAAAGCAAGCACTGCGGCCAGCGGCAGGGCAATGAGAATGCGGCTGTTCATAATAACTTCCTCCAAGTTGTGGGAGCGTTTGGGGCTCCACTCCAGCACGCCTAAACGGGCGTGTTGCGTGATTTTGATTGCGTCCCCGAACGATAAAAAGGAGCAAGCGGTGGGTTGCTTTGCCGGCCTGCGCTGACGCAACGCTGGCCTCAAACTCTAGGCGCCAAAATCATGACGCCTGCCCATACCTACTACAGGTCGGATGCCAAAACCGACCGAAAGGTTGAGCGGCTAAACGACTGATATCTAAGACATTGTACGCCCGTCATGATCGCCCCGATAGCTCGCAAGTCCTTTGGCAGGGTAATTTTGGCAAGCCTGATATAAAAACTGCGTGCAACCGGGGTACCAATCCACGAACTGAGTGGGGCAAATCTGGCCAACGGATGTGAACGGCGAGGTTGTATCTGGTCAAAGACTTGCAGCTATTGTGTACTTGGATGGCTCTGCGTCTGATCGCCCTGTCCAACTGGGGGGTCGGATGGTAACGCATCGAGGCTCGGGGGAAGATCAGTGGACGTAGTTGACGGCTACTGCGGGCGTGATCGAGTAGGACGTATTGCGGCCCCAGGGAAACAGGCGTGTGCCGAGAAGAAAGCCGAGCTTGCTGTTTAGGTTGTATTCGATTGCGGGCGCTAATCCGAAAGCGTCGCTCGAACCGGAGTTGAGCAGAACGGGCAGAGCAGGATTCGCGAGGTTGTATCCGTTTACCGGGGTGTTGCCCTGATGGCGATAGATCGCATCGAGTGCCAGCACCCAGTGGCGCGTCAAGCTGTACTCGCCGGCTGCATTCAACAGGATTGAGCTGCCGGGCTTGGCATGGCCGCGGAAGCTTGCGGCAGTGCCGTAGACACTGACGTCCGCGACACTGACGGTGCGGGAAAAAGCGGGCTCGACGTTGAAACGAAAGCGCAGGATGCGCCCGTTCGGCATCCAGAAGAAAGTCTGGGTATAGAGGGAAATGGTCGTGGTGTAGGCTCCGGCGCCGAAGCCGTTGCTGGGACGATCGCCCAACCGATCGTACCTTCCCGTGGGCAATGTTTCCTGGACGTTGACGGAAGTGGTGGGAACCCAACTGCCTTCCTGAAACAGGTGCAAACGGTATTGGGCCTGCACGGTGAGATCACCGACGCCGACGCCGGCGCTGCCCGGGCCGTTGCTCACCTGGTTGTAGCCGAAGGTGGGAATCATGCCAACCGTAAATTTGTTGGCGAGGCCGTAATTGATGTAGGTGAGCGATCCAAAGCCATTCTCATGCGGAGCGCTGACGCGAGTGCCGTTCGAATTGTAGAAGCCCTGTGTGCTCACATCGTAGAGATAGGGCTCAAGCAGAAGATGTCCTGGCGGCACCGTGGTCGCGTTGGGCGCCAGCATGGGACCGGTCCACCAGGCGTCATCCATCGACTGGTGAAAGACTGAGGGGGACGTTTGCGCAGCGGCGACACAAGCCGCGAGGGCAAGAACAGCCAATATTCCCTTAATTGACGTTGCGGTGATCATCGGCGAATTCTGTCCCGGAACTTTATTTGACGCGTTGGATGAGAAATTGTTGCTTCGGGATTCGTATTTTATTCGCCGCAGTGTTTCTCGTACTGCTCAATGATGAAAGGGTCGGTCATTCCGGCGATGTAGTCACAGATGACGCGCGGCAAGGATTCCTCCGCGGCCTTCTCCTGATAGTTGCGCGGAAGGGCGGCGGGATTCTGCATCCAGAAGGCGAACAGGTCGCGGATGATGCGCTCGGCATCGTCCTTCTCGCTGGCCAGCGCGGAACTGAAATAGAGATTCTCGTAGAGGAAGTCTTTGGCTTGCTTCCGTTCCGCTTCGACCTCCGGGCTGAAGGCGGCCAGACGTTTCGGGTACTGGCGTACATCATCGAGAGTCTGAGGCGCAGCTCGATTCACGCGGGCCCGAGTATTTGTAATCAGGTCGTCGACCAGGCGATTGAGCATTCGCTTCAGAGCCTCGTTAAATCTCAGCTTCTCCGGCGCGCTGGGATACAGGCGCTCGACTTCTGGATAGAAGCGTTCGAAAATCGGCACGCCGGCGCGGATCTCGTCGAGCGTGACGAGATGCGCCTCGTAACCGTCGTCGAGATCGGCGGTGTTGTAGGCGATCTCGTCGGTGAGATCGATGAGCTGTGCTTCGAGCGGAGGCCGCTGGTCGAGCAGATACTCGGCTAATTCCGGATGCGCGGTCGCGTCGTAATCTCGGGAGTGCTTGATGATGCCTTCGCGTACCTCGAAGGTGAGGTTCAGTCCGCGAAAGGCAGCGTAGCGCTGCTCGAAGTCCTCTACGATGCGCAGGGCGTGCAGATTGTGATCGAAAAAAAGGCCGTGCGCGCGCATGGCGGCGTTGAGAGTTTTCTCTCCGGTGTGGCCGAAGGGCGGATGGCCAAGATCATGCACCAGCGCCAGCGCCTCGACCAAGTCCACATTCAGGCCGAGCGCGCCCGCAATGGTGCGCGAAATTTGCGAGACCTCGATGGTGTGGGTGAGACGGTTGCGGAAGTGGTCAGAATAGCGGCGGGTGAAGACCTGGGTCTTGGCTTCGAGGCGGCGAAACGCGCGGGCATGAATGACGCGGTCGCGATCGCGCTGAAAGTCGTTGCGGTAAGGATGCGGGGGCTCGGGGAAGCGGCGTCCGCGGGAAGTTTCGACGTGCGCCGCGTAGCCGGCCAGCATGCTGGCAGAGTACCAGTTGCCAGTACCCAGTTGCCAGTACCCAGTTGTTGGGTGCTAGCTTCTCATCCGTCATCGATTCACTCGGTACTCCCAACCCTCAATACTGGGTACTGGCAACTGGCGACTGGGTACTGATTTATCTCAGTTTGAGTTTCATTTCGTTGCTTGGGTTGAAGCCCAGTGACTCGTAAAGATGGCGACCATCTTTGCTGGCGTGCAGGGTAACATTGGCGAAGCCTTCGTGCTTGCACCAGTCGATCATGGTCTGCATGAGCTGGCGGGCGATTCCCCGGCGCCGAAATTGCGGATCGGTGTACACGTTGAGAATCGTGACGCGGCGGCATTCCAGGTCGTAAGGATGCGCAGGCCAGGGCGAAATCACGATCGCGCCGCCGCCGATTACTTGATTCTCAGACGAGGCCAGCCATGCCCGGAAGGAGCCATCGGCCAGCGCGGTCTTCAGGTATCCAGAAGTGATTGACTGCATGGCCGTCAATTTTTCGGCGTCTGTGTAGTCCATGTCTTCATACATCGCGCGGCGCTGGTGAAGGATTTCAGGAATGTCATTGAGCGTGGCAGCACGGATGATGATCGACGGTGAGTTCGCCAAGTCGGCGGACATGCAGCGAGTTTAGCAGCGTTTTGTTGAGAGAGGGTCGAGGGAAGGCGTGCAATTAGTGAATATCAGGCTGGCGTAAAAGCAAACCTCAGTGGCTAAAGCCGCTCTCCTCGCAGGCCTTAACGGCACGGCTGAAAGCCGTGCCCTTCCCAAATTTATTTACGACAGAACCTTGCAGATTTCGATTTCTCGGTACTGGGTACTCGGTACTGGCAACTGGCTACTGGCTACTGATTCTCCGATTGTTCTTTCGCGAGGCGGACTTTGGCGGCGTCGAGTTTCTGCTGCACCTTGGCCACTTCTTCGTTGTCAACTTCAGGGGCCACGCTCTTGTTCCACTCGTCGATAGCGCGCTCCCAGTGAGCTGCGGCCAGCTTGAGCCGGCCGGTTTTCTGGTAGAGATCGCCCAGATGCTCCTGCACGGTAGGATCCGCAGCCATACGCGCGGAAGCTTTGTTCAAATTTTCTTCGGCGAGGTCGTATTTGCCCAGCCTGAAGTAGGCCCAACCAAGAGAGTCGAGATAGGCACCGTTGGTGGGATCGAGACTTACGGCCTGCTTGATGTAGTTGAGCGATTCGTCCAGGCGCACGCCGCGATCGGCATTCATGTAACCGAGATAGTTGAGCACGACGGCGCTCTGCGGATTCTCTGTCAGAACTTTCTTAAACTCGGATTCGGCTTCGTCGTACTTTTTCTCGCGCTCGTAGGTCGAGCCGCGGAGGAAGTAGACGTACTGTTTATCCTCGGCGGTGGTAGAAAGCTGTTCCGCCTTGTTGAGCGATTCCTCGGCTTCTTTCCAGCGCTTAAGGCGGGTATTGATCTGCGACAGGGTGACATAAATCTCGCGATCGTCGGGTTTGCCGGTGAGCATGGAGCGGACATCGGCCAGGGCCTTGTCACCCTCTCCGGAGTCGGCTACCTGGGCATCGAGCACCATGCGCAGGCCGCGGCTGTTGGGCAGTTTCTGCACGGCTTCGCGAGCGACGGCAGTGGCTTGGTTCCACTGTTTGGCTTCGCGGTAGGTGTCAATCACGTTCTGGTAGCCGCGTTCGGCGTTCTCGTCGCCCAGCGTCAGCATCTTGCGGAACGTCTCAACCGCAGCCTGATAGTTTTCCTGGTCGCGATACACCATGCCCAGGCGCTCGATGAAGATGGCGCGGTTGTTGCGATCAGAATTGCTGTAGCTGGTGTCTGGCTTCTCAGTTTTCTTAACCAGGTCCTGCAAAAGTTTTGCGGCCTCGTCGTAGCGGCCCTGGGACTGGTAAACGGCCGCCATGTTGTAAGGCACTTCGAGCGAGTCCGGCACCATGCCGTCGGCTTTTTTCAGGTTTTCGAGTGCCAGATCGTACTTGCCCTGGCGGCGATAGATCTCGGCCAGACGCAAATAGGTCTGAGCATCTTCGGGATTGGCGTCGGCGATGATCTTGTATTGATCGAGCGCCGCGTCGGTCTGACCATCGTTGAGCAGATTCTCGGCCAGGCCGCGAATGGCATCGAGGTTGTCGCGGTCCAGCTGAATCGCCTTCTTGTAGGCGTCGATCGCGCTCTTGTACTCCTTGCGCTGTTCGTAAGCAGCGCCCAGGGCGGAGTAAAGCTTGGCAGAACGGCCCGCGTCCGGAACTGAACTCAACACTTGCAGGGCGTGGGCGGTATCGCCTTCGTCGGTATAGAGAATGGCCAGCGTGGTTACGGCCTCTTCGGAAGTAGGATCGATCTTGACCGCGGTCCTCAGCTCGCTTTCCGCCTTCTGCAGATCGTTATTCAGCCGGTAAAGGCGACCGAGGAGCAGGTGATTGTCAAGATTGTTCGGTTCAATTTTGACGATCTCCTCGTATTGCTCAATGGCCAGCTTGAGCACGTTGTCGGAGCTGTTGCCCCCGGGCATGTCGCCGAGCGAACGCAGGTAGATGCGGCCGAGCAGCTTGTGCGCCTCAAGATTGTTGGGATCGCGCTTGATGATGTCCTGCGCTTCAATCACGGCGTCGCGGATGCGGCCCGTCTTTACGTAGAGCTCGGCCAGCCCTGAGGTCAGAAATTCGGAAGAGGGGTCGGCCTCGATAGCCAGGCGGTACTCCTCGATGGCCTTGTTCGCCAGCTCGCTGCGGCCGTAAGCCGTTACCTCTTCTTCGTACATGTGCGCGAGCGTGTAGTGATAATAGGCTGCGCTTTTATCCGCTTTGCGCGCGGAGGGAGGAGGCGAGGCCGGTTTCGAGTCAGAAACCTGGGATTCAGCCGGCTTGGAGTCGGACGGCGTTGCAGGGCTGGACTGCCCAACTGCCGCTGCGGTTGAAATCATCAAAACAAGACAAAAAAATCTGTTCATGCTGTACCTGAGTATTCTCAAGGGCTTTCCCGAAACCATAGCGATTGGATGCAAGACCGCCGGGGAAGGGGTGCTTTTATTCTAACCCGGTCGCGGGGAAGATTGGCGAAAAACTGAGCATACTTTTGTCGAGTTTTGTAACGCGGAAGGACAGGGACTGTCTGTGCTTACATCAAGGTCCACCTCCGTTTTCCGCGTGAAAGATCTCTCCCCAACCGATGAGCTCAACTTGGCTATCTGAGAAGGTCTTCGCTGCGAGGATCGACTTGTCTAAGATTCTGGCTATGTACACAAAGGACGGCCATTCCGTCACAGGAAAAAGTGTATAGCCTTGATGTCTGGTTGAAATTATTAGCTGACTGATGTCTTCGTCTCCAAGCCCAAAAGGCTGACCCACTACCGGTGGTTCAACGTCGACCAGCATATAGTCATCACGACGTCCATCTCTTAGCCGGCCCTGGGCCCAGCAGGCACGCGTGATCGCTAAGTCACCCGTCATTTCTCCCGCTGCCGATAAAAAGAAATCTGGTTTGCTTTTCACTGCAGTTCGCCGCAGTGCGACCGGGAGGTCGCTGCAGCTTCAATTGTAATCGTTGAGTCCAAGGGCTGATTCTAGTGGCGGAAGTGGCGAACGCCGGTGAACAGCATGGCGAGGCCCAGGCGGTCAGCGGCTTCGATGACTTCCGGATCGCGCTGCGATCCTCCGGGCTGGATGATGGCGGTTGATCCGGCCTTGGCGATTTCTTCAACGCCGTCGGGAAAGGGGAAGAAGGCGTCGGAGGCGGCGACGGTTCCTTTCAGCGGGAGTTGGGCTTTCATCGCGCCAATCTTGGCTGCGTCGACGCGGCTCATCTGGCCGGCGCCGACGCCGACGGTCTGTCCGTCGCGGGCATAGACGATGGCATTGGACTTCACGTGTTTGCAGACTTTCCACGCGAAGAGCAGTGCGCGCTTCTCCTCTGGAGTTGGGGCGCGCCTGGTAACGACTCTGAGATCGGCGTCGTGGAGCGGGCGGATGTCGGCGTCCTGCACGAGCATGCCGCCGGAAATATTTTTGAGCGTCCATCTTCGTGGGGCGGTGGACGCCTCGTCCGCCCCCCGGACGGGGCGTCCGGGGCTCCATGGATCCACTACTTCCACCAGGCGCAGGTTTTTCTTGGTCGCGAACCTGGCTTTGGCCGCTTCGTCGAAGGCAGGGGCGGCGATGACTTCAAGAAACAGCTTGTGCATCTCTTCGGCGGCCGCCGCGTCGATGGGACGATTTACCCCGATCACGCCGCCGAAAGCCGAGACTGGATCGCATTCGAGCGCGCGCTTGTAAGCTTCGGCTAGAGTCTTGCCGGTGGCCGCGCCGCAGGGATTGGTGTGCTTGATGATGGCGCAGACGGGGACGTTGAATTCGTCATCATTAAATTCCTGTGCCAGGTCCCAGGCGGCCTGCAGGTCGACAATGTTGTTGTAGGAGAGTTCCTTGCCTTGAATCTGGCGGGCGTTGGCGACGCCGGTGGCTGAGCCGTCCGAGTACATGGCGGCCTTCTGGTGCGGGTTTTCTCCGTAGCGCAGGTCGAGGGCTTTGTGGAATGAGAGGCGAAGCGTCTGCGGGAACGTCTCGGCCTCGGTCGCCGGCGGGAGAGCGCCGTTGGTGCCGATGCGTTCCAGAGTGGAGGCAATTGCGGAATCGTAGGCCGCCGTGATTGCGAAGGCCTTCTTCGCGAGTTGCCATTTAGTCTCGGGCGAGAGTGTGCCGCCGGATTGCTTCAGTTCGTCTGCGATGGCGTCGTAATCGGCGGGCGACGTGACGATCGCGACATCATGAAAGTTCTTGGCGGCGGACCGAATCATGGACGGTCCGCCGATGTCGATGTTCTCAATCAGTTCCTCGAGCTTTACGCCTGGTTTCGCCGCGGTTTTTTCGAAGGCGTAGAGATTGACGACGACCATGTCGATGGGCAGAATTCCGTGCTCGGCGACGGCGGCGCGGTGGGCGGCATCCTCGCGGCGGTGCAGGATTCCGCCGTGCACCTTGGGGTGCAGCGTCTTGACCCGTCCGTCGAGCATTTCGGGGAAGCCGGTGAGTTCGGAAATATCTTTGACGGTGATGCCGGAGTCGCGCAGCAGCTTGGCGGTTCCTCCGGTCGAGATCAGTTCGATTCCCAGGCTCGACAGCTGGCGCGCGAAATCGGCGAGGCCGGTCTTGTCGGTGACGCTGAGAAGGGCGCGTTGGATACGGGCAGGACAGGACATTGAGCCTCGATTAAGGAAGTTGTGCGAAGCAGAAAATTCTATCAGCGCGATCGGGTATTCGGGGCAGTCTATTTGATGGTCGCGATTGTCAGATTGGCAGTACGGCTGAATGTCCCGAACCACGGGCGTTCACGTTTCTTGAACTCCCGCAGGATACGGCTCTTGAGGTTTACCATCGCTGCTACCCATTCATCTTGATCTTCAAGGCTGTTGTGTGCCGTAGCGAGTATCGCCACTTCCGTCCTTTTGATCTCTTCGCGATGGGTATTCTTCATTTCGTGATCTCTGGTGATGAGCAGCCAACCATTCTTGTGACAGAAGCGAATCACCTCAGGGTCTTCGACGTTCCTTCTCACCTGACCGTTCTCATCTGTGAACCACTCCGGGAATCTTTGGACCGTGAACCCTGCCGTTCGCAAGCGCACAGCCACGGATTGGGCTGAAAAGCCTTCGTCCAGAAAGAGGACGCATTCCTCACGCCGCTTTTTGACGTAAATCAATGTGCGTTAGCGCTTTTTTCACGATGTCACGATCGAGGCCGTAATCCCGAGCGATCTCCTCAACTCCCACTCCCGCGCGTTTCCGGCCCCAAAGCACCGTAACCGGAATGCGTGTACCGGCCACCACCAAGCGCCCCGACATAATGTGAGGATTCATAGACACGGGGCGGCTTTGATGGTCCGTTGCTGCGAAACGCCACGGGAAAATGAACCTGCCAGGTTCTATTCTCTCTGCGAACAGGTTTGCCACTTCCTCAATAACCGCTTGCCCAGGCCTTTTTCCTAGGGACGTGATAGTACGCGGACTTTTGCCGCGAGCGGGCTTGTCGTAAACGAGGTCCTGGAGGCACTCCTTAATGGCGTCGGCACGCTGCAGAGGATGTTGGGATCGAAACATGCGGCGAGCATTGCGCATCGAACGTCTGAGGAATTGAAAAGAAAAACCGAACCTCTCGCGCAACAGATATACCCGGTACGCTTCCTCAATGTCCCTATATGAAAGCAGGTGCGTAGAGCCGCAAGTACAAGATGCCTTAAGGATTGGCTCTTTGCCTTCATACCAGGAGGATAGCGTTCGCCGCTTGATCGCGAGGAATGCAGCGGCTTCCGGTATCGTGTACGTCGGAAGCGTCCGAATGTCTTGTCTCGGTCGGCGAACTGGCTTATGCGTGAGCAACACTTTGTTCAACCCCTAAGCTGGATCGCGTACTCTCGGATACCTCTATAAAGTGTGATAATACACCCGTCCGGCAACCGCTCTATCGCGTGCGGCGGTGCATCAGTTGCTTGCAGTGTAGAAGGGGACACCGCTAGCTTTTGGCTTTGGCCTTCAGCTTGACCTCGCCGTTAGCCAGTTCGACGGAGTACTCTACGCTTTCGCAGTGATATTTCTTGCGGATCTGCTGGGTCTTTTTCTGCACAAACATGGTGAAGGAGTCGAAGTCGCCATTCACATTCTCGCCCGCCTTCTTTTTGGCAGCGACCAGGGTGTTATAGAGGCGCTCGACCTGCTCGCGCTCGGCCTGGTCGACACTGTGCAGCGTGAAAGGCTGAGAGTGCGTGCCATCGGGGGCGGCAGCCGCGGCGGCCGCGGCGTGGCTCACGCCATAAGCCTTTGGGTGCTGCGGCTTGTGCTCCTCCTCTGGCCGGACTCCTTGAATCGAAAGAATGGCGTCCTGCGGACGGCGATACCCTTCCTCGCGGATGCGGGACTTCTTGCGCCAGAGATCGGAATAAATCGCGTAACGTTGCGCCATTTCGTTGTAGCGAAAGCGCTGAGAGAAATTCATGCGCCCGCCGTCGGAGAACTTGCGCAGCAGTGCGAGCACCTTCCACTCGATGTCGGTCGGAGGCCTCTTGGTGGGATTGCTGAAATAGATCTCGTACTCGATCTTCAGCCGGCGCAGCTGGGTGTCGAGAACGTTCAATTCCTCGTCGATGGTCACACAGAGTCTCCAGCCCACAGTCTAGTGAGGAAGGAGCACCAGAGCGAGGTATCCGACGGTCACCAAAGGTGATGGTACGAAAGTAAGGCTGCTAGCGTCTCGCTCCTAGAAAGCAGGTGTTGTTTTGAAGGCGACAAACAGCGTCGTGGCGAGGTCCGAACGATTCGAGCTAGAAGCCAGGAGCCAGGAGCTTACTTCCCTGAGTTCGACGCCATCTTCTTCACCATGGCCAGAACCAGCTTGCGATCGCTGTCGTTCAGGTTGGTGGCGTAGCGGCGGATCTGGCTCAGGAAGCGGACTTCGTCGTCGGAGAGTTGCGGCAGGCCCTTGGAGCCGTTGCTATGTCCCGACTCGGAAAAAAATTGCGACAGCGGGAGTTCCATGGCCCCGGCAATTTTCGACAGCGTATCGAGGGATGGAATCGTGTGGCCGTTTTCCACGCGCGACAGATAGCAGCGGAGCAGGCCGGTCCGTTTTTCGATGTCACCTTGCGACATGCCTTTTTGCAGGCGGTAGTTGCGGATGGTCTCGCCGATGTTCATCGTGGGAAGCATGGCAGGATGCGACATAGTAACCAGATCGGCATCTTCTGGCAAGAGGAAATTCGTGCCCCATAAACGGTGCTTGGGCAAGAAGGGCAAAAAAGCTTACTTTCACACTGTGCAAGTAACGACACGCTTGCTTTTGTGACCGGCAACGCCTGCATCGCAGCATTTGCGGAACTTATTTCTTCAGCGTCCCGCCGAGAAAATCAAGAGTGACCTTCCATGCATCGGCGGCATCGTCGGCGCGGTATCCGTCTTTGTTGTTCGGATTTTCAAAGGCATGACCCGCGTCTGGATAAATCTTGATGTCCACTTTTTTGCCAAGTTGCTTGAGGGCGGCTTCGAACGTGTGTACGTCCTCGGGCGTAATGCCGCGATCTTTGCCCCCGAAGATGCCGAGAATCGGAGCATTGATTTTCTTGAGCGCCTCGGGATCGGTGGCGAGATGGCCGTAGTGAATTACATCGGCGGCAAGAGTCGGCTCCTGCAGGGCTACGTCGAGCGAATAGCCTCCGCCCATGCACCAGCCGATCGAGCCGATGCGATCTTTCTTAACCTTAGGTTGCGCTTGCAGAAATTCAAACGCAGCGTGCAAGTCGCGCTTGGCGCGGTCTTCCGGGAGGCCGCGCATGAGTTCGTGCGCCATGTCGGGCGTGGTCGCGACCTTGCCGCGGTAGAGATCGACGGCCAGCGCCTCGTAGCCCTGATCGGCGAACTTTGAAGCTTGCTCCTTCACCCAGTCATTGAGTCCCCACCATTCGTGGATGACGACTAGCGCGGGGAACGGTCCTTTGCCGGGAGGAGAGTAGAGGACACCTTGCACGGTTTCGTCGCCGCTCTTGTAGGTGACCGTCTTGCTGTCGACGGCGAAGGCGGTGATCGCGAAAAGAATGAGTGATATCACCAGGCACGCTTTCTTCATGGCGTTCGTCCTTTCATTGCAACCGCAGGTTGTCTTCCAGGCTTCAACAGACTTAGCTCGCAAGAGGCGTCACAATGACAACTCCATGTACATTGCCCCCGCGATCGGATTCGACCGATAGGGCGCGATCAGTTTGAATCCAAGTTTGTGATACATCGCGACTGCGTCTTTCATGATTGGCTCGACGGTGTCCAGGCGCATGTGTGAGTAGCCGATCTGGCGCGCTTCCGCGATGATGCGCTCGGCCAGGATGCGCCCCAGTCCTTTGCCACGGAACAGCGGGCGCACGTACAGGCGCTTCATTTCGCAAATGCCGGGCTCGAGCTTGTGCAGAGCGACGCAGCCGGCAAGTTGGCCTTCGTATTCTGCCAGCAGCAGGCTCCCTTCGGGTGGCGCGTAGTCACCGGGGAGTCCGGCAAGCTCCTTGTCGAAGTTTTGGAAGCAGAGGCTGAAGCCGAGGGATTGTGCGTACTCGAGAAAAAGCTCGCGCGCCTGGGCGATCTGGGCGGGGGATTCGAGCTGGTTTACAGAAAAACCCTTCACCACAGAGGGCACAGGGGACACAGAGGAACGCGGGAGCGGCGGAGGGATTTCGGAATCAGCGCTCATGCCTCTGTGACCTCTGTGTTCTCTGTGGTAAAGAATTCCCTACCCCATCAGCATTCCGCCGTTCACGTTCAGCACGTGACCGGTAATGTAGGACGCCTCGTCCGACGCCAGAAAAGCGACAGCGCTGGCCACATCCTCGGGCGATCCCACGCGGCCCAGCGGAATCTGCTTTGCCGCATTCTGCTTGAAGTCTTCGCCCAGACCCGCGGTCATGGCGGTTTCGATGAAGCCGGGAGCGACGGCGTTGCAAGTTATATTGCGCGAGCCGACCTCGCGGGCGATGGCCATGGTAAGCCCGATCAGCCCGGCTTTCGACGCCGCGTAGTTCGCCTGGCCGGCCTGTCCCATCTGGCCGAAGACGCTGCTGATGTTGATGATGCGTCCCCAGCGCTGCTTGAGCATCGAGCCGATAGCCTGCTGAATGCAAAGGTACGCGGAAGTGAGATTCGTTTGCAGCACCGCGTCCCAGTCGGCGCGTTTCATGCGCATGACGAGCTGGTCGCGCGTGATGCCGGCGTTGTTGACCAGAATGTCGATTTTGCCGAATTGCGCAATGGCGGCTTTGATTGTGGACTTGATCTGCTCTTCCTCGCTTATGTCGAGGGCGAACGCCGCGGCTTTGCCTCCCGCGGTGGTGATCTCGGTGACCAGTTCATTCAGCTTCTCTTGATTTCGCGCGGCGACGGCCACCGCCGCACCGTCCTTGGCGAGCTTTAGGGCACAACTGTGTCCAATGCCTTGCGACGCGCCCGTTACCAGCGCAACCCGTCCTGAAAGGAACATAAGAGACCTCCTTACAACCGCACAAGCCGCGAATTATAGCGTCTGAGGGTCCAGGCTGCGCGGACGTACGACTCTTAGCGAGGCTGATGAATTGAACTGAGTGCGGCCAGCCGTTTGGCCATCCGAATGTAATCTTTTCTTGTCACGACTTGCGGCGGACAGAGAACCACATGCTCGGCGGAAATGAACTCGGAAGGATCATCCTTGCAAACGGAGTAGCCATGCTGTCTCGCATCGCCCGCCGTAACCACGCCAAGCTTGCTGTCGGGATACGTCTGGGTGATCAACTCGAAATGCTCAACCGTCAATTGATCCGCCACAAAGCAGGAGTTTTGTTTGGTTGTGTCCAGGAAAGCGGCGGACGACGCGCGTGTGGGTGCGAACTTTGGGTACCAGAAAGTATCGTTCTTTAAGATGCGAATGAGCCGCACTTCGCTAGGGTATCTAACGGGATCGTCGACGAACGGAGGCATTTATGTGACTGATCAGCCAACGAAGTCTGCAAGGAGCTCGTTCACCTGCCCGTAGTCTGCCGCACCTAGATCCAGCACCTTCTGCGGCGCATCGTCAACCAGACGCGCAACGCCGACACCTTCGCCGGGGAAAACACTGACCTCTATAGCATTTGGTCCGCTTGCCCAAATGATCTGAACGCCGCCACCAGAGAGGGCCGAAACTGAGGGGTTGGGCAAAAACCTGTACTTGATGCTGCCGAGTACTCTGAACGCCATGTTCAAGGTGTCATCGGTGATTCGGAAATCTCCGACTCCGGGCGCGATTCTTCCAGCGTCCTGCGCCTGCAGCAACTCCGTAAACGCATGGGCCAGCCAAGGCCGCTTATCGACCATCCGCGGCAATTCAAAAACTGCGTCGGCCGCGAGCGTCTGGCACTTTGGTGTTACGCGGTCGAGGTAGGCGCAGTTCTCAGGGCAAATGAAGCTCATCGTATCCTCTTCCAAACCTGCGATTGCAGGTCGTCGGCTGTGATTTCGGCAAAGGTCTTCACGAGCAACTTGTGGCAGTCATCGAGTTTCGCCCAGATGCCTGCGCCTGAAGTGCTGTCGGGCTTCCCACTCACGTTAAGCGTTAGTTGGATGATGGGTGTGCCGTCGGGTCGCAGGGCCGGGGAGGCCTCCATGCGCAACTGATTGTCCGCAACCGCCGCCGAACAGGAAAACGAGGTGACTAGGGCACCTTTGAACCCAAATTTCATGCGCGGGAAAAGAGATCCGATATCCTCTAGGGTCTTCCACTCTCGGCCCTTCACAAGGTGGTTGATGTACGTTACGTCACATTGAAACACGTTTGGTTCTGGTAGGCCCTCGTCCTTCAAGAATTCCAGGTACGTTGTCCAATCCTCCTGAAACATGGGCTTGAGGTCCGAATAATGGCAGTATTTGTGTTGGTCCTCGATGGCTCTCCAGTTTCTAATAAATGCGTTTAGCTGCACTTGTAGGAGCTGATTCTTGGATGAGTCCAAGAGAAAAGATCTTAGTGGCAGCGCTTCGAGGCGGATTTCTGGACCCAGCTTGAAATCGAGATCATCGATTTCAACGCTGCCCACCGGCAAACGGGCCTCGGCGAATTGATAGCGTTTGCGCACCAGTGCCCAAAAGAGGCCCAGATGGAAGACGTTCCAGCCCTTAATGGGTGGGTATGTGAAGCGGAAGGCAGTTTCTACGACCGGAGGCTTCTCGTAGTCAACCGGGCGCAGGTCGGATGATACAGGGTTCTCAGGTGTAGTCACGGGCAATTTGATGACGGAATCGGTCAAGGGTTACGGTCCAAGGCGACTACCACACTTATTTCATCGCCTCTGACGATACCATCACATTGGGCCACGAATCCCAAGACCTTTGTAATCTGATGGGAGAAAATGCGCAAGGCATTTCCGGGAAGGACACCAGTCCGTCAATGGGATTGCGTGCCTACTCCTTTGCCACGTAACATGCAAAAGCTGCCATGCCGCACCCCGCAATGAACAACGTGATCGCCATGCCCGAACCTTCCGACAAGAAACCAACGTCAGACGCCGCCGCTGGCGGCCACCGTTCGCCGCACCGAGAGTCAGCTGATGAACCGGAACCGCCGCGGGAAACACAGTCTGTCGCACCGTCCACGGAAGTGTATGCCGTCTTCGGAGTCGAGCCCGAAATACAGGCTTACGCCATGGCGAAATACTCGCGCTCGGCGCTGTCGATGAAGGAGTCGCTGCGCGAGATCAGCCAACAGAAGGCGGAGAAATTTCTCAACACGTTCTATTTCCAGTACGGGCACCGCTCGATCGCAGACCTGGCGCACATTGCGCTGGCCGTCGAGAGGCTGTCGATTCTTGCGGCCATCGAAGTTGCCGACGAGCAGCGCTGGGACGGGCAGGAGCGTTCGACGCGCTACCAGGATTTCAAGAAGAGCGGGTACTACACTCCCGACTTCGGCGCCGACGACGAAGCGCGCAAGCTGTATCGGGAGACTGTGGATTTTCTTTTCGCCGAGTACGAAGCGCTGTCCGCGCACATGACGCAGCATTTGATCAGCATTACGCCCAAGCCTGCGGATATGAAGCAGGAGGCGTACGAGCGCACGCTGAAGGCGCGGGCGTTCGACATCACGCGATATCTGCTGCCGCTGGCTACGAATACTTCGCTCGGAGAGATCGTGAACGCGCGCACGCTGGAGATTCAGGTGGCGCATCTGTTGTCGCACACGCACCGGGAAGTGCGGCAGTTGGGCGAGTCGCTAAAGAAAGCCGCCACATCGGCGGCCTACAACGTGAATGCCGAGTCTCTGCGAGGTCTGGTTGAGGAGATTCGGGCGGTGAATCCGGAACTGGGGGCGCGGGCGGAGCAGGAATTGCTGCGCGAAGTGCGCGTGGCGCCTACGCTGGTGAAGTATGCGGATCCGAACCCGTATGAGATGGAAACGCGGCGCGAACTGCGGCAGGCCGCGCGAGAGTTGATGAAGAGCGAGCCAGTTGCGCCGTCAAAGGCAATCGTCGATTTACTGGACGAAGAACCACTGGAAGTGGAGATTGCGACTACGTTGTTGTACGAACACAGCCACCACTCCTACAGGCAGATTCGGCAGGTCGTGCAGGTGGCGGGCGAACGCCGGCGGCGGGAGATTATCGATCTCGGCCTGCGGCACCGCGGCAAGCACGATGAAATGCTACGCGGCTTCCGCGCGGGGCAGCAGTTCCGCTTTGACATCCTGATGGATGCCGGCGGCTTCCGCGACATGCACCGGCACCGGCGCTGCATTCAAGTCATCCAGGCGTCGACCACGCAGCATGGCTACGAGATGCTGCTTGATATCGAAGACGCCGGGATGCGGGGACGCTACGAGGCGGCTATGCGACGAACGCGGACGGCTGTGGAGAATTTGGCTGGGCGCAAGATCTCCGAGGCTGAAGAGAATTCGCAGTATGCGATTCCGCTGGCATTCAAGAAGCGCGCGCTGTTCAAGATGGATTTCGCCGAGGCGGTCTACATCTCCGAGTTGCGCACGACTCCGGCGGGGCATGTTTCGTACCGCAACGTAGCCTATGCGATGTATGAGGCGGTAGCAAGAAAATATCCCGCGCTGGCTAAGTATTTCCGCGTGCACGATGTGACCGCGCCGGTGGATTTGCTGCAGAGGTAGGTGCTGTTTCCTGTCAACTACTGAACATCGTGACGGTGATAGCTCTAAACGCAGTAGGGCTCTTAAATTGGAATGACCTTGCCACGCCTCACAGATCCCCATTCGTCGGTAAATAGTAAGCAGACGAGCCTTGGTAGGCGGACTTTTGTCGCGGCTAAACGAAAGTTTAGCGAGAGCTCGGGCCCAGACGACGACAGAGCCGGGTTCGCCCTTCTAAAGAAAGCGGCTACATTGGACTGCGTCAAAGCTCACGAGTGGTTGGGCTACGTTTACGATTACGGCTACGGAACTCGTCCCAATCGGCGTCTTGCATTCAGGCACTATATGACTGCGGCCGAAGCAGGCAACGCGAACGCTGAATATCATGTGGGAGTTTTCTACCACGAGGGCATTGCCGTCCGTAAGAACTATCGCCTCGCTGTGTTGTGGTTTCAGCGGGCTGCCAAGCACGGGGATGCAACGGCTTTCCATGCGCTTGGCAAGGCTTATCGATACGGCTGGGGCGTGCGGAAGAATGAGAAGAAGGGGTTCGAACTGGAGTTGCAGGCAGCACAACGAGGCGAGAGCGAAGCTCAGTTCTCTGTAGGAGTGTGTTTCAGTCGAGGCCAAGGTGTTGCCTCTAATCACGAACAGGCCTTCAAGTGGTACTTACGCGCAGCAAAACGCGGGCACCCCGACGCCGCCCACAATGTCGCCTACTTCTACGAGACTGGTCGCGGCGTTCGTGAGAACAAGAAGAAATCCGAGTTTTGGTACAGCCGCGCTAAGCAGTCCTGCTAGCTACTTTGGTTGCCCGATTCGGAACAATTCCGCTGAGCTTTGATTCGCATGTATAGCCTGCCAGGCCGAGGCTTGTAGCAGTCTCTAGATTTATCTTGATCCACCAGTCCGCCCAGCTAGAATCCGATCAGAGCTACCCATGCCCCGCACCGTTAAGATCGCTCCGGAAATTGATGCCAAGCTCTACGAGGAGCTCGTCTCTGTCGCCAAGGAGAATGGGCAGTCGCAGCGGTTTGTGCTGGAACGGGCGCTGGAGCACTACCTGCATAACGTTGTCCCCTCGCAGCGCCTGGTGAGGCCCGAGGTGATGGCAGCCTATCGCCGATCCAACGAGAAGTATCGGGAGTTGTACAAGCGGCTAGCCAAGTGACCGCCGAACGCGTTTACCTAACCGTGGCTGAAGTGGTCGCGATTCACCATCACCAGATTGAGGAATACGGCGGGGAGCACGGCCTGCTCAATCAAGGGGCACTGGAAGCGGCAGTTTTCCGTCCCCAAACGGGTTACTACAACGACCTGAGCGAAGAGGCGGCTGCCCTATTGGAGTCGCTGGTCAATAACCACGCGGACGGCAACAAACGCGTGGGATTTGCCGCCGCGCACGCGTATTTGCTCGTGAACGGATTCGATTTAGACGTCACGAGCAAGGCCGCCTTCGAGTTCATGATGAAAACGATTGCCGAGGGCAAGTTCCGTTTTGCTCTGCTTCGTGAGTGGATCTCCAAACATCTTGTCCCGCTTGCCCGCTGATTCGCGCTCCCTTATCTCGTCCTGAGACGAAGGGAAGACAAGACAAGACCAGACCAGACAAGACCAGACAAGACCTATGCAAATCGAAGGGGCTGGGCGCCGCCGACGAGTCCATAGGTCCTCCGCCCGCAAAAGGAGCGGGCCTCAGGACGACAATGTGTGTAGGGGTAGCGGCTGTGGCCAGATATAAAGATCGCCCATTTCGGGATGATTTCCACTGTTAATTATGCAGATTCGCCTTTTCTTCGCTTCGATCTGAATGTATAATCCGGCAAGACTTATTCAGCACTGATTCGGCACTCCTAAAGGAGCCACACTCCATGGCGATAGTGGATGAACGGGGCAAGGCGATCGACCTGGCGGTTTCTCAAATTGAAAAGCAGTTTGGCAAGGGCTCGATCATGCGGCTGGGATCGAAGGAAGCGATCGTTCCGATCGCAGTCATCTCGACGGGCGCGATTTCGTTCGACGCGGCCTTGGGCGTGGGCGGCTTTCCGCGGGGGCGGGTAGTTGAGATTTTCGGCCCGGAGTCTTCGGGTAAGACCACGATCGCGCTACAGGTGATTGCGTCGGCACAGAAGACCGGGGGAATGGCCGCATTCGTGGATGCGGAGCACGCGCTTGATCCCGCCTACGCCAAGAAGCTGGGCGCGGACGTCGACAATCTGCTGGTCTCGCAACCCGACTATGGCGAGCAGGCGCTGGAGATTACCGAGGCGCTCGTGCGCTCCAACGCCATCGATGTGCTGGTCGTCGATTCGGTGGCGGCGCTGGTGCCCAAGGCCGAACTCGACGGCGAGATGGGCGACAGCCACATGGGCTTGCAGGCGCGGCTGATGTCGCAGGCGCTGCGCAAGCTGACGGGAACAGTGTCGAAGTCGCGTACTTGCCTGATCTTCATCAACCAGATCCGCGAGAAGATTGGCGTGATGTTCGGCAATCCGGAAACCACGACTGGCGGGCGCGCGCTCAAGTTTTATTCCTCGGTGCGCATTGACATTCGGCGCATCGCTGCCATCAAGGAAGGTGATGTGGTCACAGGCTCGCGCACCAGAGTGAAAATTGTAAAGAACAAGGTCGCGGCGCCGTTCCGTGAGGCCGAGTTTGACATCCTCTACGGCGAAGGCATTTCGCGCGAAGGTGATCTGCTCGACTTGGCGGCGAACAACAACATTATCGAGAAATCCGGATCGTGGTTCAGCTACAAGGGAGAACGCATTGGCCAGGGCCGCGAGAACGCCCGCCAGTTCCTTAAGGACAACAAGGACACCATGGCCAAGCTCGACCTCGAAGTCCGCAAAGCACTGGGGCTGATTGCAACACCGGCGCAGGCCGCAGCCGCGGCAGCACCGGCCTCACCGCCGAGCGCGAAGGTCGCCACCATGCCGAGCAGCGAGGCGGCCAAGGCACCCGTGGTCGCGGCGCGACGCTAAACTTTTTGCCTTCGGGCGCAGCGCTGCGAGGCACCGCGCCCGACTTCTCCATTCTGCAATTGCCATTCCTGCTCCCGCCCGCATAAAATCTCCTATTACTTCAACTTGCTTCAACCGCGGCCTGTTGCTGTGAGGACGATTGAATAAGGGCATCGCTGTCTATCCCGGGTCGTTTGATCCGCCCACCAACGGGCACCTCGATCTGATTGAGCGAGGCAGCAAGATCTTTGAAGAACTGGTGGTTGCGATTCTGCGCAATTCGGAGAAGAGCCCGATGTTCAGCGTCGCGGAGCGGCTGGAGATGCTGCGGACGTTGACCGCGGATCTGAAAAACGTTCGCCTGGATACCTTCGACGGGCTGATGGTGGAATTCGCCAAGTCGATTGACGCGAAATGCGTGCTGCGCGGCATTCGCGCCATCAGCGACTACGAATATGAATTGCAAATGGCGCTTATGAATCGCAAGCTCGAACCTACGCTGGAAACAGTGTTCATGATGCCGGCCGACAAGTATTCGTATGTGAGTTCGCGGCTGGTGCGGGAAGTCGCGCAGGCAGGCGGGCCGGTTCATGGCCTGGTTCCGGAAGTCGTCGTGCAAAAGCTGCGCGAAAAAGTAGACCCCGCATACAAGCTGCAGGGCACGCCCGAAATCGAGGTCCCACGAAAGAGGAAAAAGAAGGTATGACTACCGCGATCACGGAAGCGTTGAGACTCACCGACCGCATCAATCGCATCGAACCCTCCGCCACCATGGCGGTGGTGGCTGAGGCCGACAAATTGCGCGCTCAGGGAATCGACGTGGTCGATTTCGGCGCGGGCGAGCCGCATTTCGCCACGCCGCAGCACATCAAGGACGCGGCCATTGCGGCGATCCAGGGCAACTTCACGAAATACACGGCCGTGCCCGGCACGCCCGAATTGCGCGACGCCATTTCGCACCGCCATGCCGTGGATTTCGATTCAGATTACCGCCGCGAAGAAGTCATCGCTTCCACTGGCGGAAAACATGCTTTGTTCAATGCGATCCAGGTTCTGGTGGATCACGGCGACGAAGTGATTCTTCCCGTTCCCTACTGGGTTTCGTTCAAAGACATTGTGCGCTACGCGGGTGGACAATGCGTGCTGCTCGAATCGGATGAGTCGCAGGGCTTTCGCGTCACAGCAGAGATGGTGGCCACCCTGATTACGCCGCGAACGAAAGTGATCATTCTCAACTCCCCGTCAAATCCGTCCGGCGCGGTCATGAGTGCGGAAGATATGACGGAGGTCATCCGCCTCGCGCACCAGCGCGGCATCTGGGTGCTCTCGGACGAGTGCTACGTCTATCTGAACTACACGGGCAAAAGTTTTTCCGTGGGCGCGCTGCGTGAGTACAAAGAGCGAATCGTGGTGCTGGGTTCGCTCTCAAAGACGTACGCCATGACGGGCTGGCGGCTGGGCTACGCGCTGGCCCCAGCCGCAATTGTCAGCGCCATGGCCAAGCTGCAGAGCCAGTCCACTTCGAATGCGACTTCGATCGTGCAGAAGGCCGCGGTCGCGGCGCTGAAGGGGCCGCAGGAGTGCGTCGAGCAGATGCGCCGCGAGTACATCGGACTGCGCGACCATGTCGTGAAAGGATTGCGCGCGATTCCCGGGATCACCTGCACGATGCCCGAAGGCGCGTTCTATGCCTACCCCAACGTGTCGGCGTTTCTGCGACGCAGCGGAGTGAGGTCGGCGTCCGACGTGGCTGGCAAGTTGCTTCGCGAAGCGCATGTGGCTACCGTTCCAGGCGAAGGCTTCGGCACCGGCGATCATATTCGCGTCTCCTACGCGACCTCGAAGGCGGAACTGGATCGCGGTCTGGAGCGCATGCGGAAATTTTTCGCGGCGCTGTAGTTTCTCGCGGATTTGAATAATCAGGTTCGGCAAGGGCCGTTCCATTAGCGAGCGGCCTTTTTTATGCAGTGTGTCCGGTCATGGGAAATCTTTATCCATTGTTGATGCTTCCCGGGTTTGACCCGCGGCCCTGGGGCACACATGATCTTTCGCCCATCTATCCGAATCACAGGTTTGACGAGAAAATCGGCGAGGCTTGGCTGACGGGCGACGATTGCAAGGTGGCGAACGGACCGCTTACCGGGAAGACGCTGTCGCAATTGAGCGAGGAACATCAGCGGGACCTTGTAGGCGATGCCGCCCGCGACGCCAGGCGATTTCCGTTGCTGCTCAAGTTTCTCTTCCCGCACGAAAAGCTCTCCGTGCAGGTTCATCCTGACGACAAACAGGCGCTTCGCGTAGGTCAGCCCTGGGGCAAGACGGAATGCTGGTACGTGGCGCATGCCAAGCCCGGCGCGCAGATTGCGCTGGGATTGAAGCCTGGTGTCTCGACCGCTCAACTGGAAGCGGCGATTCACGGGAAGCATGCCGATGAATTGCTGAATTGGATCAACGTGTTCGCGGGCGACATGATTTACGTTGCGGGGGGAACCGTGCACACGCTGGGGCCGGGCTCGATCATCGTGGAGACCCAGCAACAGTCCGACACGACCTATCGCCTGTATGATTACGGGCGTCCGCGTGAACTCCACTTGCAAGATGGACTCGCCGCGGTGAAGGAAAAAGTTGCATCCGGCAAAGTAGTACGACCGGCGCCATCACAACTCGGAGCCAGCAGGAACCGGCGCGCACCACTGATCGCGGCGCCTTACTTTGTGGTGGATATTTTCGAGGCGAAAGAAGCGCTGGAACTCGCGACCCACGACGACTCGGCCCGAAGCTCGGCGCAGATACTAGTGGCCATCGAAGGATGCGGCGTGATCGAAGTCCCTGGGATGGGGTCCGTCACACTGGCGAAGGGCGATGCGGTTGTTGTTCCTGCCTGTGTTGGCAACTTCGGTGTGCGTCCGCAGTGGGCTTTGGAATTTTTGAGGGCATATGTTCCGGGAAAACCCTTGCCCGAGCCCGAAACGCGAATGTAGTTCCGGCTCGAAGGGTTGGCGTGTTTAGGATCCGTGAGAATCCGTGGCTAAGAATTCGAAATTCTATCCCGTGATCCTGGCTGGTGGACGCGGCACTCGTTTCTGGCCGCTCAGCCGCAAGAGGCGCGCCAAGCAGTTGCTTGCGCTTGACGGCAAGCAGACCATGATTCAGCAGACGGTGGCGCGTCTGCTGCCGCTCGCTCCGGCGAAGCGTTTCTGGATCATCACGAATGACGATCTGCGTCCCGCAATTTCCAGGCAGTTGCCGAAGTTGCCACGGGCGCAAGTGTTGGCAGAACCCGTGGGGCGGAACACAGCACCTGCCATCGGACTCGCGGCCTTTTTATTATTGCGGGAGGATCCGGACGCGGTCATCGGGATGTTTCCCTCCGATCATGTCATCGCGGATGAGAAGCGCTATCGCGAAACGCTGCAGCGTGGCATTGAAATCGCAGCGGCCGGCGAGAATATCGTTGTGCTCGGCATACGGCCGACACGGCCCGAAACCGGCTACGGCTACATCGAAGCTGGAAGCCCGTTTCAAGGCGAGGTTCTGCGCGTACGCCGCTTCACCGAAAAACCCGACCCGAAGAAAGCCGCAGAGTTTATGGCTGCGGGCAATTACTTTTGGAACAGCGGCATGTTTTTGTGGAGCGCCCGCACACTGGCCAACGCGCTCCGCGAACATCTTCCCAAGACCGCCGACTTGTTGGAGAAAATTGCCGGCGCGTTCGGCACCTCGAAGTTTGCCGGCACCTTCCGCAAGCTGTACCCCAAGTGCGAGAACATCAGCGTTGACTACGCCGTGCTCGAACCGCGTTCGGCGAAGGGGGAGCATGCGGGAAATATCTTTTGTCTGCCTGCCGAGTTTGGCTGGAACGACCTGGGTTCGTGGACAGCGCTGCACGAGCACCACACCGCGAAAAGTAAACCGCCGGAGGATAACCTCATTACCGGATCCGGGGTCTTCGTGTTGAATGCGCGGGGCAACTACGTGCACGCACCAGGCAAATTTGTTGCCGCGGTTGGCGTCACGGACTTGGTGGTGGTCGAAACTCCGGATGCATTGCTGATCACGACCCGCCAGTGTGCGCAAGACGTTGGTAAAGTTGTGAAGTATTTGGACCAGAAGAAGCTGGGGAAGCTGGTATAGAAACAAGTGGCCATGGCGCAGGAGATCAAATTCGGCACAGACGGCTGGCGCGGCGTGATCGCCGACGACTTTACCTTCGACAACGTGCGGCGCGTAGCGGGCGCGATCGCCTCCTACGTGTTGAAATACGAGCAGCCCCAGCGCGGAGTCGTTATCGGATACGACACACGCTTTGCATCGCAAAACTTTGCGCGTGCGGTTGCCGAAATCATCGCGACCGCCGGCATCCCAGTAAAACTCTCCGACGATTACACGCCTACCCCTGCGGTGTCCTATGCCGTGAAGCATCAGGGTGCGGCTGGGGGAGTAATGATTACCTCCAGCCATAATCCCTGGAACTGGAACGGCGTGAAGTTCAAGGGGAACTTTGGCGGCTCGGCTACGCCTTCCATCATGAAAAAGGTGGAAGAGGAACTCCACGCCGGCGCCATGCCGAAGGGAAACAAGGCGGCTATCGACGAGGTTGACCTGAAGCAACCTTACGTGGCTGCGGCCTGCCGGTTTGCCGACATCGATCTGGTTGCCAAGACGAAGTTCAAGTTTGCTGTCGACGCCATGTACGGCTCCGGCCGCGGCGTGGTGAGCGGAGTGTTTCGCGAGCATGGCGTCCAGTATCTCGCCATCCGTGAGGAGTTGAACCCGCTCTTCCCGGGCATCAATCCCGAGCCGATTGAGCCGCACACTGCGGAACTGCAGCAGACGGTCGTCCGCGAGAAGTGCGATGCCGGCCTCGCGACCGATGGCGATGCCGACCGCATCGGCGCCGTCGCCGAAGATGGGAGCTTCGTTGATTCCCACAAAATTTTCTCGATCCTACTGCGCTGGTTGCTGGAGCGGAAGAAGTGGCCCGGTGAAGTGGTACGCGCCTTTAACACCACGCGCATGGTCGACCGCATCGCCGCGAAACACGGCCGCAAACTTCACGAGTGCTCCATCGGCTTCAAGTACATTGTCGACCTGATGATGCAGCGCGACATCCTGATCGGCGGCGAGGAATCGGGCGGCATCGGCTACTCACGTTTTTTGCCGGAGCGTGACGGAATATTGAATAGCCTGCTGCTGGCGAACGTGATGGCGGAAGAGGGAAAACCGCTGGGCCAGTTAGTGGCGGACCTGCAGCGCGACTTCGGCCCGCACTATTACGGTCGCCGCGACCTGCATATCCCGGAAGAAGTGAAGCAGGGCGCGATCCAGCGCGCCGCCGACGAAAATACGCGGAGTCTGGGGCGCTACCACGTGATCAAGAAGGAGTCGCTCGACGGCGTGAAGTTTTTTCTGGATGCTCCCACGAACGGCAAGGGGGCAGAAGCGTGGGTGCTATTCCGCGCCTCGGGTACGGAACCTCTTCTGCGCATGTACACTGAGGCTGCATCGCCCGAATTGGTGAATGAGATTCTGACTGTGGGCGACCAGTTCGTGCAACACAGCGGTTAGTGGTAGTGAAATGCGCGCCCGCGGCAGCTCTACCGTAAGCCCTCGGAATGCAGAGTCGATTCGGCCTCAGCCGCATTGAGTTGAACTGGTTTCCGCCCGCTCCTCCGCAGTTGAGAGGCCGACTTCCGCCGTGGTAGCATCGGAAGTTTTGCGGGTGATGTTGGGCTGGCCTGTACCGTCCTAATCCTCTATTGGGCCGTTTCTCTTCCCACGCCTGCTGAAGGAGCCTTCGCGTGAAAGTTTATTCCGGTGAAAATATCCGTAATGTAGTTCTGGTGGGGCACGGGCATGCGGGCAAGACCTCGCTGGTATCGGCCATGCTGTTTACCGCGGGGGCGACGCCGCGACTGGGACGCGTCGACGACGGTTCAGCCACCACCGATTACGACGAAGAAGAAATCGCCCGCAAGATGTCGATCTCTACCGGCGCTGCGGTCGTCGAATGGGGAAAGACGAAGATCAATTTGCTCGACACTCCCGGCTTCAACATGTTCGTCCACGAGGCAAAAATGGCGCTGCCCGTGGTGGACGCGGCGATTGTGGTCGTCGACGGCGTGGCCGGCGTGGAAGTTGTGACCCAGCGGGTTTGGAACTACTGCGAGGAGTACAAAACCCCGCGCCTGATCGTCGTCAACCGCATGGACCGCGAGCGCGCCAATGCCGAGCGCGTGCTGGAGTCCCTCACTAACGCTTTTGGCCGCAACGTGATTCCGATTGAACTGCCCATCGGCGCCGAGAAAAACCTCTCGGGCGTGATCGATCTGGTGCGCATGAAGGCGTACACCTACGAGCTTGGCGGCAGTGGCAAGGGCAAGGAAGCCGAGATCCCCGCGAACTTGAAAGAACAGGCGCAGGCGGCGCATGAGCGGTTGGTCGAACTGGTGGCCGAAGGCGACGACAAGCTGATGGAAAAATTCTTCGAGGCTGGAACGCTCGGCGAAGAGGACTTGATCCCGGCGCTTCACAACGCGATTCGCGAAGATCGGATTTTCCCGGTTATCTTCAGCTCCGGCCTTGGAAACATCGGCGCCGACCGCATCATGGACTTCATCGTCGACTACACGCCCGCGCCTTCCGAGCACGAGTGGGTGCAGGGCGAGGCTCCCGCCTCCGGCAACGGCGATACGCCCAAACGCCATGAGACCGACGCAGAACCGGTGTCGCTCTACGTGTTCAAGACCGTGTCGGACCCGTTCGCGGGAAGAATTTCCTACTTTAAGGTTTTTTCCGGCGTGCTGAAAAACGAGTCCACAGTCCAGAATTTCCGCAGCGGCGCGCAGGAGAAGCTCTCACACATCTCAACCATGCAGGGGAAAACGGCTGTGCCGGTCACAGAACTGCACGCCGGCGACATTGGTGCGGTGGCGAAATTGAAAGACACCCTGACCGGTGACACTCTCGGCGACAAGTCCGCTCCGATCCAATATCCGCGAGTGAACCTGCCCGAGCCCGCCATCACCTTCGCCATCGAACCCAAGAGCCGCGCCGACGAAGACAAACTCGGCCCCGGCCTGCACAAGCTGATGGAAGAGGACGCTATGCTGCGCTTCTTCCGCGACGCCCAGACCAAGGAATTTCTAATTGCGGGCACCGGACAGCAACACATCGAAGTTACCGTGTCAAAGCTCAAAAGGCGCTATAACACGCAGGTCAATCTGAAAGCTCCCAAGGTGCCCTACCGAGAAACCATCCGCGGCAAAGCCGACGTGCAGGGCCGCCACAAGAAGCAAACCGGCGGTCACGGCCAGTACGGCGATTGCAAAATCAAGATGGAGCCGCTTCCTCGCGGCGGAGAGTTCGAATTCGTCAACGACATTTTCGGCGGCGCCATTCCGCGCAACTTCATTCCAGCCGTGGAAAAGGGAATCAAGGACGCCGCCGCCCGCGGATATCTGGCGGGATTCCCCGTCGTAGATTTCCGTGTCGTCTTATATGACGGTTCCTACCACGACGTGGACTCCAACGATCTGTCGTTCCAGATGGCGGGCCGCATCGCCTTCAAGAAAGCCATGGAGCAGGCCAAACCCACCCTGCTAGAACCGATCATGGTGGTCGAAATCACCGTGCCCGACGAATTTGCCGGATCGATCATGGGCGACCTGAACAGCCGCCGCGGCCGCATCCAGGGCATGGACAACAAAGGCGGCAACACCATCGTGAAAGCCGAAGTCCCGATGTCCGAGATGCTGACTTACGGCGCCGATCTCACCTCCATGACCCAGGGCCGCGGCAGCTTCAACATGGAAATGCACCACTACAACGTCGTGCCCGGCCAGTTGCAGGAGAAGATCATCGAGAAGTCCAAGGCCGAGCGCGGCGAGGTGAAGGAAGAAGAAGAGTAGATCGTGCGATTACTGGGTTGCGTTGTAAGGCCTAAGCCGTGCCCCGGAGGGGCATCCGATAATAGCCCGGCGCTTTTAGCGCCGGGAATAGTGGAACGAAAGAGCCAGTCCCGAAGGGAATACTGAGCTTCTCATGGACTTTCTTTCGCGTCTCACCTAGAGCAAATCGCGAACCTTACGTGTCCACCAAAAGCAATCCAGATTTCTGGTGCCCACCGCTATGGAAATGGGCCGTCTTTCTTGCGGTCGTCGCCGCCTCCGCTTTCTTGATCTTGCACAAACCGGCTCCGCAGCCTGTAAAAGTTGAGCTGTTGCCCTTCACCGACTCTCCGCCGTCCTGGGACGGCTCCTACCCGTACCTCGTGATCTCCACGAGCGGCGTTGAGTCTGGCCATCTTCAATTTAAGAGTGCAATTAAGCTGGTCAAGCCGTCGTTGCAGCATGAGTCGCCCGTCAACGAATTCGCGGTGGACCTGCATTCAGGCAGATTCATTCTGCGCCAGACGGATCTCTTTGTACCCGAACGTCATGCCCCTCTCGCTCACGCGCACCTACATTGCTTGGGACTACCACAGCCGAGCTTTCGGCGTCGGCGCAAATCATCCTTACGACATTTGTCCGACGGGAACCAGGTTTCCCTACACCTACCAGAATCTCAATCTCGAAGACGGCTATGAAGTCTACATGCCGCGCATCTCAAAGGGCACAAGTTACGCCGACGCGGTTTTTCGTCATTCCCAAACCGCATCCGAATTCTATGGAGCGCAAGACGCATGGAACGGAAATGGCTGGACCCTTACCCTTCGCGACGGCGGCAAGATCACTTTTCCCGAGGCATACTTGGCAAAAAACTTCGCGCAGGGAGCTCCGACCGAGATGCGGGATGCCGAAGGCCACAGCATTCAACTAAAAAGAGACAAGGCCCGCAATCTGGAAGAACTGCTCTCTCCCGGCGGACACACAATCAGCTTCAAATATGACGGTGCCGACCGCATCATCGAAGCCGACGACGGCGCCGTCCACATCCGCAAGTATTCCTATGACCGCGGCGGACACGTCGAAACGGTTTCGGACGGAACTCATGTGCTTTATCGCTTCGAATATGCGCCGCTTATCACTGAAGCAGGGTACGATCCGTGGCTGCTGACGAGGGTACTCGACGGGGAGTGGAATGTGCTCCTCGAAAACAAGTACTACTTGTACCGAATCTCCGAGCAGCGCCTCGCAGATGGCGAAGTCTTTCGTTACGAATACAAATTGAACGACCGCGAAGTGCTGCAAACAACCGTGACGCTGCCCTCGGGAGAAAAGAGGCTATTCTTTTTTCGCAACGGAATGCCGATCGAACAAAAGTAGCTCACCCTCGTCATTTTCCCATTCGGCGAAAGAGCGTGCCACCTAAACGATTCTGAGCCCCGCCGCCTTCGCCAGCTTGGCCTGCCGCTCATCAAACGTCCAGAATCGCTCGGATTTGAGTTCCAGCGCGCAGGCGACGTGCAGGGTATCCAGCGTGCGCATACCGAATTTCGGAGCATAGCGGCGGCCCAGGTCGGCGCAAAGCTCGAACGCGGTTTCGGGCATCAACGTCTCAACCCATAAGCCGTCGGCCCGATCGCGCTTCAAGATGTCGAAGACGGTATCTGCCTCACCCTGGGAAATCTTGCGATAAAAAACCTGTTTCGCAACTGCATGAGAACATTCCGCAGCATGAAGAGGGGTAAACCAGATCCGGGGATTCCCTTTCATCCGTTCATGCGCGGCCGCAGAATGCTCGTCTTGCACGTACAGCGAGGCGAGGAAACTGGTATCGGCGTAGACAGTCAGAAACGGCCTCGGTCCCTTATCAAGTCGTCCACGATGGGCAAAACACGGTCCCCAAAGATTTTCTTGCGACGAGCCGCGAAATCGGGATAGTTCACAGGCTTCTCTTCCTGTCTTTCTGGGACGATATGCGCGATCAGGCGATCTCGCTCCCGAAGTTCTACGGTCTTTCCCGCCCGCAGCCAAGCCTTCAGGCGTCGCGTGTCGCGAAGCTCTCGGATATTAACGGATGGCATATGACTATTGTGACACAAGTGTGTGTCACATTCAAGGACAGAAAATCTGCACTTCTATCTAGCACTCGCTCATCAGGACTGGTACTATCGCGCCAGTGGCCACCGCCAAAAGCAATCCCAACCTGAACTACAATCGCGAGCGCCTGGTCTCGGCCGCGCCGGTCGAGGACGACTCTTCTTTTGAACTGAAGCTGCGCCCGCAGCGGCTCAACGAGTTCATCGGGCAGGGCAAAGTCAAAGAGAATCTGGCCGTAGCGATTGAGGCGGCGCGCTCCCGCGGCGAGGCCATGGACCACGTGCTGCTCTACGGCCCTCCGGGCTTGGGCAAGACAACGCTGGCCAATATTATCGCCAATGAACTGGGCGTTCACTTTCAACCAACCGCCGCGCCACTGCTGCAGATCAAGGGCGACCTCACCGCCATCATCACCAACATGCAGGATAAGCAGGTGCTGTTCATCGACGAGATCCACCGCCTGCAGCCCGTGCTGGAGGAACTGCTGTACTCCGCGCTCGAAGACTACAAGCTCGACATCATCATCGGACAAGGCCCCGCTGCCCGCACCCACACGCTCGAAGTAAAGCCCTTCACCTTCGTGGGCGCGACCACGCGCGCCGGATTGATTTCCGCTCCCTTGCGGGCGCGCTTCGGAATCGTGCTGCGCCTCGAGTTTTATACGCCCGAAGATTTGCAGGTCATCGTCGAGCGCTCAGCGGAGATCCTGGGCGTCGAGGTCGACGACGCCGGTGCCAGGGAGATCGCCAGCCGGTCGCGCGGAACGCCGCGCATCGCCAATCGTCTGCTGCGCCGCGTGCGCGACTTCGCCCAGGTGCGTGGCGCCGGCAAGATCGATGAGCCGACGGCGAAGTCGGCGCTGAAGATGCTGGAAGTCGACCAGTATGGTTTCGATGAAGTGGACCGCAGGCTTCTGTTGACGATCATTGAGAAATATCAGGGCGGTCCCGTGGGCGTGAATACACTCGCCGCAGTGCTGGCCGAAGAGCCAGACGCGATTGAAGAAATCTACGAGCCTTTCCTGATGCAGATCGGATTCCTGAACCGCACTCCGCGCGGCCGCGTAGCCACGCAATTAGCCTATGAGCATTTCGGCATCACGCCGAATCGAAGGCAAACCTCGCTGTTCTAGCGTGCTGTTAGTCTGGAGTCCCGAAAGGTTCGAGCGTGGTCTCCCGCAGGTCGCGATACAGCTTACACTTGTCATCCTGAGCGGCGTTTTTCGCCGCGGAGGACCTATATACTCTGTTTGCGGCGCCAATCCACTCGCCTCTACTACTGGAGCGTGGCCCAGATTTTGCCACGAATCTCCGGGAAGGCATACTAGAACACGTAGCGACCTACCCCAGCACTTCCCGGACCTTCCGTGACAAAGTTTGCAGGGTAAACGGTTTTTGCAGAAATGCCTTCCCGCGGTCGATGTTCCCCTCGACCAGCGCTTCCTCCGTATATCCGGAAAGATAAATCACCTTGATTTCAGGACGCTCTTTCAGCAACCGCTCCGCCAGTTCGTGTCCGCCCATCTCCGGCATCACAACGTCGGTAATCAACAAGTCAATCGCTCCCGAGTGCGCGGCCACGGCGTCCATACCGGCCTGCCCGTTTTCCGCCTCCAGCACGTGATAGCCCTTGGTTTCCAGCGTCTCGCGCACAAGCTGCCGCACCGATTCCTCGTCTTCCACGAGCAACACTGTCTCCGTACCGCCATGGGCCGTCCGCGCCGCCGGAGCGGGCCCGTGCAATTCCACGGCTTCCTGCACGCGAGGCAAATAAATATTGAATGTTGTGCCGCGTCCCACTTCGCTTTGCACCAGGATGTATCCGCCGCTCTGCTTCACGATGCCATACACAGTCGAAAGCCCCAGACCGGTTCCCTTGCCTTTTTCTTTCGTAGTGAAAAACGGCTCGAAAATGCGCGACTGCGTCTCCTTGTCCATTCCCAGCCCGTTGTCGCTCACCGAGAGCATCACGTAACTGCCGGGCCGGATAAACGTCTGTTCCCCGCGATGGCTGTCATCCAGTGCAACATTCTGCGTCTGAATCACGATCCGTCCGCCCTGGGGCATCGCATCTTTTGAATTCACCACCAGGTTCATCAGTACCTGTTCCAGTTGACCTGCGTCCGCCCGTGTGCGCCCTGCGTCCGGAGCCAGCTTCGTAGTCAACTCCACCTGTTCCCCGATCAGCGGACGCAGCAGCCGCTCCATGTCCTGCACAATCGCGTTCACCTCTACTACTTTCAGCTCCAGCATCTGCTTTCTGCTGAAGGCCAGCAGTTGCCGCGTCAGCATCGTCGCCCGGTCCGAGGCCTGCTGGATCGCCCGCGCTTTCGCCTGCAGTGGATGTGCGTCATCCATTTGCCCCAGCACCACCTCGGTATAGCCGCTGATCACCATCAGCAGGTTATTGAAGTCGTGGGCGATTCCTCCCGCAAGCCGACCGACCGCCTCCATTTTTTGCGCCTGCCGGAATTGATCTTCGAGTACCCGCCGCTCGGTCACATCCTCGGCAATCGCTTCCAGCACGTCGGCCGGTTCGTCGGCGCTGCTCACTGCCCGGCCGCTGAGGCGCACTGTGACCGGGCTGCCGTTCTTCCTCTTCCACTTCACCTCGATGCCATCCATCCGCCCCGTGCGCCGGAACTCGTCGATCAGCCGTGCGTGCTCTTCGGCGTTGACAAAGACATCATTCCGCGGATCGAGCGCAAGCACTTCCTCCGCAGAGTCATAACCGAGCATCGCAATCAGCGCCGGATTCACATCCAGAAACTTTCCCTCCAAGCTCGACCGGTAAATTCCGTAAACCGAACTCTGCACCAGCGACCGGTAGCGCGCCTCCGACCGCCGCAGCGCCTGCTCCGTCCTCTTGTTCTCGATCGCGCCCGCCACCTGCTGCGAGACGAAACTCAATATGTCCTTATCGCGCTCCGAAAACTGCGGGTGCTTCGAATAACCCTGCACCACCAGCGCTCCAAATGTATGATTGCCCACCTTCAGCGGAACTCCCATCCACTCCGCGGCCCGAGTCCCATTCAGTTCTACCTCGCCTTTTTTTACCAATTGCTGCAATCGCTCTCCGTTCGCCAGGAGCGCCTCGCCAGTGTGCAAAACATATTCCGTCAATCCGCGCCCCAGCTTCTTCGGTCCCGGCGCTTCTTCCTGGTCATTGACGAAGTAGGGGAAACTCACCAACTCCGTTACCGGATCGACTAGCGCGACGGCGAAATTCCGCGCGTACATCAACTCATCGACAATGCTGTGCACCGCCGCGAAGAACTGCTGAAGATCGTGTGCAGTGCTGCTGCGCTCCGCGACGCGGTACAGCGCCGAACTCAACGCCTCGGCGCGCTTCCGCGCTGAAATGTCGCGGTACACCGTACAAACCGCCGGCTTCGTCCCTGCACTCAGCGGGACGGTTAAGACCGAAACCTCAAGCATGCGTCCGTCTTTGCCGCGGCGCTGGGTTTCCAGCGTGATGCTCTCTCCGCGCTCCACGCATTCAGATATCCAGCGCGCCTCCGCCTCGCGATCCGGCGGCATGATGAGCGACTGCAGAGGACGTCCTAACGCCTCGCTGGTCTCGTATCCAAACATGCGGTGGAAGGCTTCATTCACGCACACCACTCGCTGCTCGGCGTCGACGATGCTTAACGCGTCGGGCATGGTTTGAAGGACCTGCTCCAGATAGCGGCAGCGGGTTTCTTCACTCTCCTGGTTTTTCCAGGAAAGTTCGGCGTTCGAAACGGCTTTTTGCGGCGGGATCGTCCCAGGGGGGACAAACTCGGGCGGGACGAATGCAGGCGGAACTCCGCTCTCCAGCGCCTTCTTCAGACGCTTGGCGCGTGCCAGTTCCCCCGACCCTGTGTGGGTGACACGACCACCCATGGCGCAATCCCCCTCTGAATTGCACACCAAGGGTCATGGTAGAGGGCTCGACTGTGCGCCAAAAGTTACGGAGGTCATTGAAAACGCCCCAAAGACGCGGAGTTGCGGCCGAAATGTCACTGCGCTCGGGACTGGGGAGCAGACGCTCCCATGGTCCAGTTGTGGCCTTCTCCGCGAAATAAGTTCTTTCTCGCGGTTTCCGAAGGGGGAAGGATTCATGAATTGTGAATGGCCGAGGAGGGGGTACTCCGGCTTTGCCCATCAACCCGCTCTTGCCCAAAAACTCTCGTCTCTGCCCAATAAATTACTGAAGTAACTAGCCTGCCAGTATTCCCCTCGACTCAGAGTCTTTTCAGGATCAAAGTTTTGTCTCAGCAGTGGCCCCGCGATGCGCTACAGAGTCGAAGTGACGGACGAATACGGAACATGGGCGGATGCTTCTTTTGAGACCAACGAAGAGGCTGAAAAATTTTGCCAAACGCTATGGGGCGCTGGATGGTTCGGCATTCACGACTTCCGAATTCTTCCAAATGACGACAAGAAAGAACAGGTCCCGAAATGACTGACCCCGGCGTCCAACGTGTCCGTGAATGGCTGGAAAGCCAATCGCATTGCCTGAGAATGATCACGTTACTTTTGTTCCTCGAAGAAACGGTGAGAGATGAATTTGGCGAACAGGTAAGACTCTCTTTCGACAAAGACTTGAGAGAGGCGTGTCGTAAGCTGCCGATGTCGCGAGAGGAACAGGAGTCACTGAAAAAGAGCGCGGTTCAATAATTCCTTCTCAACAAATGCAAGATTGTTACCTGTCAGTAGAGGCAGGACTACTTTGATCTTTCTTTTGAAACCACCAAACGCGAACACCTTGACCCGTAACGAACGCCCGATCAAAATTCCACGACTTGTCGCCGTTTGGATGCTCAGTGGTGAAAGTCTCTCCAGCGGACACAATTTCAAACCCGGGCGGCGTGTTTTCTACTCGGATGACTGGTCCAACCGTAGCTCCCGCGAAATTAGTGAGATCAGTGTATTCCTTTGGCATTTTAAGCGTATAGTGCATGGCTACTTGACAAATCGCTTTTTCACTTCTTTTCACAGGTTCCAACTTGATTGTTTTCGTCGCTTTTACTGTCTTGACTTTCGTGGCCTCATTAATGTCCTCGGAAGTTCCGCTATGGCGGGGTCGATCGATCAATCCATATTCGAGGCTCAACAACTGGGGTTCGTAAAAGGTCTCCTCCTCAAACTTGGGCACATAATCAAACACCGCGTCAGAATGGTTCTTAACGTCAAAAGTAATAGTTACATCAACCTGAATTTTATCCGACTTCGCGATTGGCGATAACCGATAAACTTTAACAAAATGATCCCGAACCAGCGCCGTATTAACAATCGTGCGAATGTGGGATTGCACTTCGGTTGGGAGACCGCGACCTACCAATCTTCCCGCCAAATCATCAGATACCTTCTGAATTAAAAGTCGGGTTGCAAAAAGTTCAAGGAGTATCCCCAATGTCCCCGCGATAATAAGAGCATCCGCCACAGCGTGCACGAAATCGATGGGGAGCCAACAGGGATACCAAGGAGACCATATCTGGGAAGACATGTAACGCAGAATCCCCCCAAGAACCGCAGTCAATAAAAACGGCCACGCCAAATTCCAATATTCCTCGGTTTTGAGATCACGAAATCTCGTCACGGAAAGCTCCTCCCGCTCAGAAAACAATACTAAATCCAGCAGATTAGGAGAAACGTCTTGTTCAGAAACACGATTCCCGGCACTTTCCCGTCGAACGGATTCAGTCAAGACTGAGGGAATACTGTTGTGCAGCAACGCGTCGACGAAGGTCATTCGCGAACGTCCAGCGGCGGGAATTACGCGGAGCGGTGCTCTTCGGAGTCTAGGGGCAGCGTTCTCGTTGTTCTCGCCGGTCGAATCTATCCTCCGGTGATGACTTGCCATGCGGCTTTCAGTGAGTCGGGCAGGCCGTAGATGTCCATGGCGGTGATCAGAACAGCACTGGCCCAACCTGCTACCAGCAGGAAGCCGGGATTCTTCCAACTGCCCATTCGCTTTTTGGAACTGGTGAATTGCAGGAGGGGGAACATGGCGAAGGGAAGTTGCAGGGCCAGTACGACCTGACTGAGGGTGAGCAGGTCGGTGACGCTGCTGTTGCCGCGCACGCCGATAATCAGAACAGCGGGCAGGATGGCCAGCGTTCGCGTGATGAGGCGGCGCACCCACGGCTTGATTCGCCAGTGCATGAAGCCTTCCATCACGACTTGTCCGGCGAGGGTGCCGGTGATGGTGCTGCTCTGGCCGCTTGCCAGGAGAGCCACCGCGAAGAGGGTGCTGGCAGCTGCCGTTCCCAATAACGGAGCGAGGGTTAAGTAGGCGAGTCGAATCCAATCACTGCCGGCGGAGAAGTGGACTACCTGGCCTCCCGCGACCGCGACGCTTTCCTTGCCGAAGAATACTGTCGCGGCAAGCACTAGAATCGCGGCGTTGACGAAGAAGGCGACGGTCAGGGCGACGATGGAATCGACGGTGTTGAACTGAATTGCGCGCCGGATGGAAGGCGCGTCCTTTTGCAGCCTGCGGCTCTGCACCAGAGCGGAATGCAGGTAGAGGTTGTGGGGCATGACCGTTGCGCCGATAATCCCGATAGCGATGTACAACATGCCGGACTGGCGGAAGTGCGGCGTGACCAGTGATCGTCCCATCTCCAGGAAGCTGGGCTGGGTTTGCGGGAGAACAAAAATCTCGATGAAGTAACACACGGCAATGGTTGCGACCAGGAGCAGGACCACGGCTTCAATGGCGCGGACTCCGAGACCTTGCAAGGTCAGGAGAAGCAGGACGTCAAGGCCTGTGATGATGACGGCCCACAGTAACGGAATGTGGAACATCAGGTTGATGGCGACGGCGCTGCCGAGCACCTCTGCCAGATCGCAGGCTCCGATTGCCAGCTCGCTCATCAGCCAGTTGGGCCAGCGGGTCCACTGGGGATACCAGTCGCGGCAGCATTGGGCGAGATCCTTGCCGGTGACTACACCCAGGCGGGCGGAGATCACCTGCATGAAGATGGCCATGAGGCTGGCCAGTCCCACGACCCACAACAGGCCGTACTTGAATTGGGCGCCGCCCTGGAGATCTGTGCCCCAGTTGCCGGGGTCCATGTAGCCGACGCTGACTAGAATTGCGGGACCTACGAAAGCACGCCACTGATCCCAAAAGCCGGCCTCGTGGTGCGGGACTGCTACGGTGCTATGAATGCCTTCCAGGGACAAGTGATTGCCGGAGGCGGCATCGGCAGTTGAATCGGGCGTGGTTGGCGCATCGATGTCCAAGCGTTCGTCTCTGCTTCTCATCTACGATCTTCAGGCGTGTTAAGCAGTATATATCATGATTGATTAACTACAGTTAAGGAATGTCTGGATGGGTTACGGGAGTGTTAGACCAAAAGTCTTTACCGCAAAGTGCGCTAAGAAATGCCGCAGAGGACGCAAAGAAAATCAGTTGCGGGGAGATACGTTTCGATTAGTCGCGATTTATTTATGGTTCGAGGCGACCGAAACCCAGATCTTTTCTGCTGCCTGGCGACCTAGGACTACCGCTCCGCGAGCGGTGCGGATGGAAAGGGTTTTGTCGTAGTTGCGCTCCAGCAGGCGGAGTTTTGCTCCGGGGCGAATGGCTCTGGCCTCCAGGAATTCCAGCAACTGGCGGTCGCGTTCGTAGATGCTGTTTACTGCGTAGGTCTGCCCGGCATCGGCATCGGCGAGCAAGGCGAGGCCGCGGTGGCGGCGGCTGGCGGGACTTTCCATCTCGGTGAGATTGCCGTGGGGACAGGCACCTCCTGGTCCTAGTTTGGCGAGAAGCTTGGCTTCGAAGTCGGTAGAGACGGCGTGCTCCAGGCGCTCGGCCTCATCGTGAACCTTCCACCACTCCATGCCGAAGAGTTCGGAGAGCATGCGCTCGATGAGATGGTGGCGGAGGGTGAGTTTGCGGGCGATCTTGCGGCCGGAGGAGGTTAGAGCGACATGGCCGTCTCGCTGGACGCGGACCAGGCCGTCTTTCTTGAGGCGGCGCAAGGCCATGGTGACGGCGGGCGGGGAAACTTTCAGCCAGTCGGCCAGGCGCGCGGAGATGACGGATTCGCCTTCGCTCTCGGCTTCGAGGATGGCCTTGAGGTAGTCCTCTTTGGAGACGGTTATCATTGGGGATGATTATACGCGGGGAGTTAAGCGTGGTTAACTTCTGTTCACCACGGAGACACCCTTCGGCTTCGCTCAGGGCAGGCTCCGGCACGGGGCATTCTGGCTGTGGGGCGCAGTCTCAGTCCACGCGAGATGCTTCCCTCCGCCTGAAAAGCGGCTGCGCTCAGCATGACGCCGCAGGTCGAGGGCTCCAACAAACGGGCGCTTTCTTAAGACAGCACCAACAGAGTTTGACACTTTCCTGCTCTGCACCTAACCTTAGTTTTCTCTGGCTATGAAAGTTCTGGTTCTAGGTGGGGGCGGACGGGAGCACGCGCTGGTTTGGAAGCTGCGGCTATCGCCGCGGGTTTCAGAGCTGTATTGCGCGCCGGGCAATGGAGGGATCGGCGAAGAGGCGGAGTGCCTGCCGGTTGATCTGAAGAGCCTGGAGTCGATTACCGCGGTGGCTGTGCGGTTGCAGCCTGATCTTACGGTGGTGGGGCCGGAGCAGCCGCTGACGCTGGGTGTGGTGGATGAGTTCATGCGGCGGGGATGGCCCGTTTTTGGGCCGACTCAGGCAGCTGCGCGGCTGGAGTCGAGCAAGAGCTTCGCCAAGGAATTTCTGCAGCGGCATCACATTCCCACAGCGCCCTACGCGATTTGTGATTCGATCGAGCAGGTGCGCTCGGCGCTTAGTCATTTTCATGTGCCGGTGGTCGTGAAAGCAGATGGGCTGGCTGCGGGCAAGGGCGTGGTCATCGCCAAGAGTAAGGAAGAGGCGGCCAGTGTGGCGGCTGAGATGCTCAGCGGCAAGATGCTGGGCGAGGCCGGTGCGCGCGTGCTGCTGGAGGAGTGTTTGAAAGGAGAGGAGCTGTCGTTTCTTGTGTTCAGCGATGGGGAGCGCGTGGCGCCGCTGGTGGCGGCGCAGGATCACAAACGGGTGGGCGATGGCGATACCGGGCCGAACACCGGGGGCATGGGCGCTTATTCGACGGCTGAGCTGGCGGACGAGCAGATGCGCGACTGGCTGGTGCATCACATTGCGCAGCCCGTGGTCGCGGGGATGAAGGCTGAGGGCGCTGAGTTTAAGGGTGTGCTGTATTGCGGGCTGATGATGACGGCGCGCGGTCCGATGGTGCTGGAGTTTAATTGCAGGTTTGGCGATCCGGAGACGCAGCCGATCTTGATGCGGCTGGAGAGCGATCTGGTCGAAGCTCTGGAGGCTTCGATCGAAGGGCGCGTGAGCGAAGGGGATTTCAAGTGGTCTTCGGACGCTTCGGTGTGTGTGGTGATGGCTTCGGGAGGATATCCGGGGACATTTGAGGCGGGGAAGCAGATTGCGGGGCTGGAAGAGGCGGAGGAAGTTGAGGGAGTGAAGGTGTTTCACGCGGGGACGACTCGGCGGGATGGGGTGTATTACACATCGGGGGGGCGCGTGCTGGGGGTGACGGCGCGGGCTTCGTCGTTGGATGAGGCGGTGGGGCGTGCGTACGAGGCTTGCGGGCGAATTAGTTTTGATGGGGCGCATTATCGGAGGGACATTGCGGGGCGAGCGCTCAGGAAGTAGATCGTGGCGATCCTGATAGCCATAATCCTTATCGTCGTGTTGTTATTGTTGCTGGCGAGCGGATTCGCGATCACTTTTGTCTATTTTCCTCGCTGGCTGATGCGTCGCTATACGCTAACAACTGAAAGACGGATAGTCGCTTATTTCGCTCTGGCCGGTTTGCTTGTCTCGGTTGTTTTCACGTGCAAATATGTGATGACTCGCACCGAGATGATTACCGAAGCCGTGTTCCTTTGGCCGACTGCGATGATCTTGATGGATCTGGATGGTCACCCCTCCATATAATTGCGAATTTCGGGTTAGCGATCATATGTAACGTGGGGTTGTACGGCTGGCTGGGAGTGCTGGCAGGCTGGATTCGCACAAAAATCAGTAATAACAATCTGGAGGTGTAATTAGTGTCGAAGGCGTTGGTTTCTATCGTGATGGGCAGCGATTCGGATCTAGAGATTATGCGCGAGGCGGGGAAGGCGCTGGATGAGTTCGGGATCGCCTATGAGATTGATGTGACTTCGGCGCACCGGTCGCCGGATCGTACGGCGGAGTTCGCGCGCGGGGCGGCGGGGCGTGGGATACGCGTGATTATTGCTGGGGCTGGCGGGGCGGCGCATCTGGCGGGGGTGATTGCGGCGCATACTACTTTGCCGGTGATTGGCGTCCCAATTCCTTCGACTTCTCTGCAGGGGATGGATTCTTTGCTGGCGACGGTGCAGATGCCGGCGGGGATTCCGGTGGCGACCGTGGCGATTGGGAAGCCGGGAGCTACCAATGCGGGGATACTGGCAGCGCAGATGATTGGGCTGGGGGATGCTTCCATCGCGAAGAAACTCGAGGCGCACAAGGAGAAGCTGGCGCGGGGGGTGGAGGAGAAGTCTAGGAAACTGAAGGGGACGCTGTAAGTGCGTTGTATTAGTCTGGTGTAGTAGAGCTGCACGCAAGATCCTTCGCTCCGCCTGAACAGCGGCTGCGCTTGATTGCATAACGACGTTGGCCCGTCGCGAGTAGATTGGTATGCGATGAACAAGACCAAGGCTCGTGAGAGGAGCCAACGTCATGTTGATTATAGGATGCGATTTCCATCCTGGGTTTCAGCAGGTCGCGATCTTTGACAACCGAACGGGAGAGATCGAGGAGAAGAGGTTGCAGCACCGCGAAGAAGCGGAGCAGTTTTATCGTTCGCTGGCGGGCCAGGAAGTTGTGGTGGGAATGGAGGCATGCGGACACTATCCGTGGTTCGAGCGGTTGCTGCAGGAGTTGGGAATCGAGCTGTGGTTTGGCGATGCGGCGCGGGTGCGGGCTTCGGTGGTGCGCCGGCAGAAGACGGACCGGCGGGACGCGGAGCATCTGCTGGATCTGTTGCGCCAGGACCGGTTTCCGCGGATCTGGGTGCCGAGCCTGGAGGTGCGGGACGTGCGGCAGTTGCTGGTGCATCGGCACAAGCAAGTGCAGGCGCGGACGCGCACCAAGAATCAGCTGCAGGCCATGGCGCTGAGCTGCGGGGTACAGAAGAAGTACAAGCTGTGGACCAAGGCAGGGCGAGTGGAGTTGGAGCAGTTGCCTTTGCTGCCGTACGCAGCCGAGCGGCGCAAGCGGTTGCTGGAAGCGCTCGACGGGCTGGAAGCGGAGATCGTCGAACTGGACCGGCGGGTGCAAGAAGAAGCGCGGCAGCGGCCGGAGGCAGTGCGGTTGATGACGCATGCGGGAGTGGGCCCGGTGACGGCGTTGGCCATGGTGCTGACGCTGGGACCGGCGGAGCGGTTCGCCTCGGGCAAGCAAGTGGGCAGTTACTTTGGCCTGATTCCGAGCGAAGAATCCAGCGGCGGAAAACAGCGGCTGGGCAAGATCAGCAAACAGGGCAGTTCGTTTCTGCGCTTTTTGCTGGTAGAAGCGGGACAGACGGCGGCGCGACTGGATCCGCAGCTGAAACGCTTCTATCGCCGCCTGGCGGTACGCAAGAATCGCAGCCTCGCCAAGGTGGCTGTGGCCAGAAAATTGGCCACGCGGTTGTACCTGATGTTGCGCGAGGACTGGACGTACGCGCAACTATGTCAGGCCGTCATGCAGGTGAGCCCGAGTCATTCTGTGGCCGGCGAGTAAGAGCCGAGCGTTTGAGTGGGCAGCCTGCCTCCCTGAAAAGTCAGGGAGATCGAAGTGAATAATCGTGGGTGCAAGTCCCGAAGAGATGGATGGTGGGACCTGAAGTCCCGCTGTGAGATTCAAATTGAGTGACGAGCTTGGTCTGGACATCAAAGGCGTTCTGCTAGAGCGAAATGGCGCTGCTCCCGGCGTCCACGCCGAAGTGTCGCCACAAAACGCTTGACAGGGCACACCGTCGTTAGAGACAGGATGACGCCCCGTTGGGATAGAACCCTCAGACAGATCGGTTGGAATTTTAGGCGGATTGCCTGCGTATCCGGCGCGGGCTGGGAAGCCGGCGGGACGCCGGCGCTACAGCTTCAATTCCTTCAAATACTGGCGGAAGGGTTCGCCCAGGTCTTCGCGCTTTAGCGCGAACTCTACTGTGGCCTTCAGGAATCCTAGTTTATCTCCGGTGTCGTGGCGGCGGCCTTCGTAGACGTAGGCGTACATTTTTTCTTTTTTCAGCAGGAGGCGCATGCCGTCGGTTAGCTGGAGTTCTCCTCCGGCGCCGGTGGGTGTTTTTGCGAGGCAGTCGAAGATCGCGGGGGTCAGGATATAGCGGCCGATGACGGCGAGATTAGACGGGGCTTCTTCGGGCTTCGGCTTTTCAACCATGTTGTTGATCTCGAAGAGGCGGCCATTGAATCCGTCGGCGGGTTTGGCATCGATGACGCCGTAGGAAGAGATCATTTTGCCTTCGACCACCTGGGCGGCGATGATCGAACATTGTTTCTGCTCGAAGACGTCAGCCATCTGCTTGAGGGCGGGGACGGGATTGTCGATAACGTCGTCGGCTAGAAGTACGGCGAAAGGCTCGTTGCCTACGAGTTCGCGAGCCATGAGGACGGCGTGACCGAGGCCGAGCGCTTCTTTCTGGCGAACGTAGGCCACGTGGATCATGTCGGAAATGGAGCGGACGATCTTGAGCAGGTCGGTTTTCTTGCGCTCCTCGAGCATCTTTTCGAGTTCATAGCTGACGTCGAAGTGGTCTTCGATGGCCTGCTTGCCGCGTCCGGTGATGATGATGATCTGGTTGCAGCCGGAGGCCATGGCTTCTTCGACGCCGTATTGAATGATGGGCTTGTCGACGAGAGGAAGCATCTCTTTGGGCTGGGCTTTGGTGGCGGGCAAAAAGCGGGTGCCCAGTCCGGCGGCGGGGAAGACAGCTTTGCGGACTTTTATGGTCATGGAGGCTTTTGGTCGCTGGATTATTTCTTGCAGCCGATTGATTGTACCCGCTGACAGGCGAGGGTGGCGAAACTTGCGCCAGCAGTCAGCATCTTCTTTGGAAGGTGAGCCGTCAATGATGGAAATCACGTATGAGGAATTCTGTAGCATCTGCGACGGGCAGGGGCATGTGAAAAGCCTGGAGCGCAGAGTGCGCTGAGGAGATGCCGCAGAGTTCGCGAAGAAAAGAAGTGTGCGTACGATCCGCGAACGATTAGATTTCCCGTGAGCGCGGGCAAGGGCGCCGCGCCACACTGGCTGACGCTCTCAGTGAGACAGGGTTTGGAAGGGGCCCAGGAGGCTGGAGATGCCGGATCGCTTGCGGAGTTCCGTGAGCAAGGCGGAGGCGGCGTTGCTGTAGGTTTTGCTGGGGTCGGAGGGATCCGCCCAGACGGCATCGTAAATAATCTGTGCGGCTTCGTTCAGGTCCAGATGAAGAGCGGCCTCGCAAACGTCGAGGCGCTCCTGCAGACGGTCGTAGCAGAGTTTGCAGATCTCGGCATTTTCCGGCTCGTCCGCGGGGTGGTCTCCAAGAGTGCAGATGGGGACGGGAGCATCGGCGACTTCGGCGCGCGCGACAAGAAGCTGAGACTTGAACTGGCGAAGAAATTCCTCTCGCTCCTGCTCCAGGATCGCGGTGTCGGGGACCGGGTCGGGATCGGGCTGAGCCGGTTTAGCTGCGATGGTGGAAATGACGGGAGCGACACGCTGAGCGCTGTGGCAGGTAGGGCAGGTATCGAGATCCGCGGGATAGTACAACCGGCATTGGGCACAGGGAAGTCCGTAGCCCGACGGCTTGGGGGCGAGCGCCGTTCCCGTCGCCGAAGATGGCTGCATGCGTCGCAAACCACCTTCTTGTGACAAAACTGGTTGTGACAAAACTGGATGAGCCGTTTTGGGGGCGGTTGCGTGTTGCGACCGTGGTGCGTCCATAGGTGAGTCCTGACGATCCCGGTTGGGTTGCAGTCCTGGTGAACGCCTCCAGTTTAAGTAGACGGCACGGGTTTCACCGAACACCGTTAGTACAGGGGTGGCACTGTCCGATGGTGCTAAGGAGTGACTATGCTGCTGGCGGGCCCGGACCTGGACCGGATTCGGGTTTGTGGCCGTCATAACCCTAGAGGTATATACTCGGGGCGGTGGCTTACTGATCCTCCCAGCCAAGCCCCAAAGGGCTGGGACGGGGCGCAAATTCATTCCCCATAATCGCGCGCCCCGCATGTTCGAAATGCCGCTTCCCGTCAGGGCATCGTGGAGCCGGCGACGGATGCTACTGCGGTTGCAGGATCGGCTGCATTGCGTCCGGGGAGGTTTCCCGTGGACTTATTTTTTGTACGTCTTCTTTTTGTCATAGTCGTAACGGTTACCTGCTACGTAATCGCACCGTTCAACCTACCCAAGAATCTAGACGCAGCCGTGGGTGCGCTGGTCGGGCTGGCGATCGTCCTGTTTGAATGGAAGCTGAGGATGATGAGCCTGAAGCGGCTGATTGGAGCCGCGATCGGCAGCATCCTCGGCATCGGCGGCGCCTACCTGTTCGCTCTCGTCATACGGAACAGTGTGCCTCCCGGGAACACCCAAAGCTTCCTGCAAATTCTGGTCATGCTGCTGATGGCTTACGTCGGCCTGATTGTGGGTGCGAACAAGGGCGACCTGCTGAATCTGGCTGCGCTGGGCGGAATCTTTGGCGGCGAGAAACAGTCGAAGAAGAGCTATAAGATTCTCGATACCAGCGTCATTATCGACGGGCGGATTGCCGACATTGCCGAGACCGGTTTTCTGGATGGCACGATCGTCACTCCGCAATTCGTGTTGCGGGAGCTGCAACTGGTGGCCGACTCGGCTGACTCGTTGAAGCGAAACCGGGGGCGGCGCGGGCTGGACATTCTGCAGCGACTGCAGAAAGTGGCAAACCTGACCATTCAGATCGTGGAAGATGATTTTCCGGCCGTCCGCGAAGTGGATTTGAAGCTGATCGAGCTGGCCAAGGTGTACGAAGGGAAGATCATCACCAACGACTTCAACCTGAATAAGGTGGCGCAGTTGCAGGGAGTCGAAGTGCTGAACATCAATGAACTGGCGAACTCACTGAAACCGATCGTGCTGCCCGGCGAGACGATGCGCGTCTTCATCCTGAAGGAAGGGAAAGAATACAACCAGGGTGTGGCGTATTTGGATGACGGGACGATGGTGGTGGTGGACAACGCGCGCAAGATGATTGGCAAGACGATCGATGTGTCGGTGACGTCGGTGTTGCAGACCACAGCGGGAAAGATGATCTTCGGCAAGTGGGACGAGCGGTCGGGATATACGCGGCCGAGCGCAACGACGCCGGTGGCGGTGGCCCCGGTGCAGGTGGTAGGGGCAGGCGGGGCGACGACTGTGGTTCCGAGTACTGCAGTGGAGACGAAGCAGAGCGCGACTTAGGCTGAGAATTCTGCGGACAGCGGGTCAAGTGAGAGCGGCGGAGTAGTCTTCCCGCCGTGTTCTTTTTGAGGGTGCGAGCTGTTTTCAGATTTTGGCTGTGATCGATGATACGGCGATAGTGTCGCCATTCAGGATGCCGACGATTACGGAGCGCTGACCGGCGGATCGCTTCAGCGTCTCCAAGTCGCCGTGGAGAATGTAGATCTTGTCACCATTCACCAGGGCGAACTGGGCGCCGGCATGCACGCAGGCACGGGTGCAGTCGCTTGAACCCATGCCGATGGCGGCATCGTGCCGGGCCCCGCAGTGAGTGTCGGTGACCATGCCTTCGTAAGTTTGCTCTTGAGTTGCGGCAGGCTGAGCGGCGGCAGCGTTGGGTTCGGAAGCTTGGGCTGACAGGGCGGGCTCGCCGGTCGCAGTGGCGACTCCCAGGGTAGCGAGCAGCAGCGCAAGGGCGCAGGCGACGGCCGAGGAAAGGGCGATGATCTCTATCCAGAAGCGGCGGTTTGCTTTCATGATGGTTGGTGCCTGCTTTCTGAAAGATGGTTGCTAGTCGTCGCGTGCGCGTCCATCACTTCGGTCGATCAACGGTGCAATCTCTTTGTTCGACAGGGTAAGTGCACCCCAGATGCCAGTCGTGGAAGGCTTCGAAGGCGTGCGGGTCAATCCTTTGGGAGTGATAAGGTTGCGCGATTTGCGTGGGCAAAGGCGAAGGCAGAGCAGGGGATCGACGGATGAAAAAATTGCGCTGTCCTTCACAGACGGCCGCCTGGAGCTAGGGTGTTTACTGTAGACGTTGTTAGCGGGCACTCTCTTTCCCTCTATTTTTGCGGTAGCGCAGGGAAGCGGGCAGGAGTGCCCGCTTCACACGGTGCTATGAAGCGGACCGGCCGTTGGAGCGCGAGCGGCGCGTGGAGCGGCGGCGCGAGTAGCGGCCGCTTCTTACCGGCTGGGCGCTCTTCATGTCCCCGTTGTAGACGTAGACCCAGCAGCGCAGGCGGGTGCCGTCATCCATGGTGACCGGCCAAGTGCGGCGCACGAACAGGCTGGAACTCGGCTTCGCCGGGTCAAATTCTTCGTAGTGGTCCAGAGAAGTCAAAGTACTCTGGTCTCCGGGAAGTTCGAACACCTGACCGCGAATGACGGAGCGCGAGTTCTTGTTCAGCACCGCACCTGGATACTCCCCAAGATCATAGAGGCGACCACGAATCGAAGCCGGGCCTAGCGGACGAAGACGGCGCACAGTGGCGGCAATCTCCGGCGGAGCGTGCCGCGGAGATAGCGTGCCGTAAACAAAGAGATGATGAGTCATAGCATGATCCGTCGCAGTCAGGAAGAAAAATGCGGCAAGAGTTTCTTCAGGTAGCCGTATCCGTTCCTGTCGTCCATTACGTATTTTCGCACGTCCTCGTGCCTGGTGAGAACTCGCAGGTAATAGTCAAACAGGGCGCCGAAATCCTTGGTCGAGAGCTGGCCGCAGGCCCTGAGGTAGGCCATGAACTCGAAGAAATTCAGGTAGTCGGTGAATCTCGCGTCTTCGTCCTGCACCAGTTTCTGCACCGCGGGAGAGTTGGGCGAGGTGCAGTCGAGAGTTTCGCGAATCATCTTGAGGTCGAGCGCTTCATAGAACTTGGAATAGAGGCTGGAAAGCCAGCGGGCACGCTCGAGGGCTGAATTCCTACGGTAGGTGAGAACCGCAACCCAGGCTGCAACTGCTGCCAGCAGGTAATAGATGGCTTGCGCGTTTCTGCCGAACCAATGCAAAGCCCGAACAGCGGCATCCATGAAAGCCTCCTGAGAGGGTGTTGCGGACTGAGCAGCACGCGGGCGAGGGCGCCCGCGCCACAGTGTGTGCATCGATAATGAAGGAAGATTCGGCGCGACGCCAGTGGATTTGAACTACCGGCGCGGCGCTCGTATACTTACAGCCCGCCATGAAGGTGATTGTGATCATTCCGGCTGCGGGGTTGGGGACGCGCATGGCTCCCATGCCCGGCGGCACCAAGGGACGGCAGAAGAAGACGCCTCCTTCGAAACAGTTCACCGAGTTGGGTGGAACCCCGATTCTCATTCATACTTTGCGCAAGTTTGCGGGCGTTGAGGCGGTGAGCGAGATCTGGGTGGCGCTGCGGGAGAGCGAGATTGAAGCATTTCGCGCGCGCTTGAAAAGTGAAGCGAAAGACGTGCTGAAGAAGAAAGTGGAGCTTGTAGTCGGCGGGGAGCACCGGCAACAATCGGTTGAAAACGCGCTCCAAGCAATTTCGGCGGCGGATGATGATGTTGTGCTGGTGCACGATGCGGTGCGGCCATTTGTGACTGCCGAGATTATTAGGGAAGTGATTGAGGCGGCGAAAAAATATGGTGCTGCCATCGCCGGGCTGCCTGCGGTCGATACGGTGAAGCAGGTGGAGCGTACGGCGGACGGCGCGCTGGTCAAAGCTACGATTCCGCGCGCGGGCGTGGTGATGGCGCAGACGCCGCAGGGATTTCGTTACAGCGTGATCAAGAAGGTGTTCGATGAAGCGGCGGCCGACGGCTTCCTGGGGACGGATGAGGCTTCGCTGGCGGAGAGAGCGGGACACGATGTGGCGGTGGTGATGGGATCGGCGAAGAACATCAAGATTACGAGTCCGGGGGATATGGAACTGGCGGAGTTTTATTTAAGGAAATGAGCCACGGATTTGCACGGATTTCCACGGATCAAACCCTTTGGGGCAGCGTAAGCTGGGTTATGGCTGCGCCAGTTTCTTCCCTGAAGCATTCCGAGCTTACCGAGAAGATCATCGGAGTCTTTTATGACGTGCACAACGAACTCGGACACGGCTTTTTGGAATCTACCTATGCCGAAGCGATGGTCGTGGCGCTGCAATCTTTTGCTCTGACGGTGGCGCGTGAAGTACCGGTTCCTGTTTGGTTCCGTGGCCAAAAGGTCGGGCAATACTTCGCGGACCTCATGGTCGAGAATACCGTTCTGCTCGAACTGAAAGCGGCGCGAGCCCTCGAATCAGTACACGAAGCGCAACTTCTGCATTATTTGCGCGCGACCGAGATTGAAGTGGGCCTATTGCTGAATTTCGGGTTACGTCCGCAGTTTCGCCGCCTTCTGTTTGACAATGAAAGAAAAAAAATCCGTGGAAATCCGTGCGAATCCTTGGCCAAGGTTTCAGCATGAGGATTGGTTACGGGTTTGATTCGCATGAATTTCGGGCGGGGATTCCGTTGAGGATTGGCGGGGTTCCGCTGGCGCACGACAAGGGGCTGGGCGGACATTCCGATGGCGACGTTTTGCTGCATGCCATTACGGATGCCCTGCTGGGAGCAATCGGCGCGCCCGATATTGGGACGCTGTTTCCGCCTTCGGATGCCAAGTGGAAGGGCGCGGATTCCGTCATCTTTCTGCGCGAGGCGCTGAAACGGGTGCGGGACGCGGGCTATGGCGTGGGCAATGTGGATGCGAGTTTGATTCTGGCGGCGCCGAAGATTGGGCCTCATGCGGCTGAGATTCGGGAGCGAGTGGCGGAACTGCTGGGTGTGCATGCGGATTGTGTGGGGTTGAAGGCGAAGACTCCGGAGGGACTCAACACCGAAAATGCGGCGATCGCGCATGTAGTGGTGCTGCTGGAGAAAGTGCGCGGGCGGGGGCGCCCGCGCCACACGCCTAGCCGGAAAAGGTAAACCTCGGCCTCAGAGGTCGCCGTCAACGCGGAGGGTTCAGTCATGTTCGATCTTGACCAGTTCGTGTCCGATTGCCGTGCGGCGCTGAAGGAAGATGCATCACAGACGGCTGTGCGCGAGGTTGTAGCCCGGGCTGTGTCTGATCCGGCGGCGGTTCTTAAGCGATTGGGCGATCCGCAGCGCGCCGAAATGCAAAAGCTTTATCGATCCGACGATTTGACTATCCTCAATGTGGTCTGGGCGCCGTCGATGATGCTGCTGCCGCACAATCACCGCATGTGGGCGGTCATCGGAATTTATACCGGGCGCGAGGACAATATTTTCTGGCGTCGGGTGCCGGGTGCACCTGGGGGAAAAGTAGAAGCAGCGGGGGCGCGTGCTCTTTGCGAAAAAGATTCCGTAACGCTGGGACCCGACATTATTCATTCGGTGAACAATCCGATTCCCCGGCTCACCGGCGCCATTCACGTGTATGGCGGCGATTTTTTTGGCGTGCCTCGTAGTGAGTGGGACCCGGAGACTCTGCTGGAACAAGCCTGCGATGGGGATCGAATGGCACGGCGCTTTGAAGAAGCTAACCAGCGGCTTAAGACCGGCTGATTTCTACCTCTCAGCGGTGCCGATGATAAGGGCCCGCGGGCAAGAGTGCCCGCGCCACACGTTTACTTTACGCTTTCGAATTCACCGGCCAATTGCTTGTGACGTTCCTGCGCGGCCTCGACCAGGGCGCGGAAGATGGCGCGGGAGGCTTCGTCTTTATCGACCGAACGCTCCGGATGCCACTGCACTGCGAGCACGAAGTGATCGGGCGCGGTGCCTTCCAGGGCTTCGATGATACCGTCGTCTGGGCAGCGGGCAATGATGCGGAGGCCGTCCCCGGCGACGTCGGCGGATTGATGGTGGGAGGAGTTTACGGGGACGACAAGCTTGGCTCCCTCAGGGGCTGAGCGATGGTCGAGCTGCGCTCGACCGGACAGCCCGGGGTGGCTGTCCGCACATAAAATCTCTGCCAGCCTCGAATTTCTTTCTATCGCTACGTCATGGGCGACGGCTACTTTCTTCCCGGCTTCGTGATTAATGCGGGTGCGCACGTCTTCCGGCAGGAAATCGGGGATGTGCTGGATGAGCGATCCGGTGCGGTAGACGTTCAGGCTTTGCAGGCCGTAGCAGATGCCGAGGATGGGCTTGCGCATGTTGTAGGCGTCTTGCAGGAGGAGTTCATCGACGGTGTCGCGGCGCGGGTCGGCGGCGGCGGTGTGCGCGGAGCGCAGCGTGCCGAACTTGGAAGGGTCGACATCAGCGCTGCTGCCGGGCAGGAGCACGGCGTCGCAGCGCTCGATCACCTTCATCACTTCGGCGGGAGTCTGATCGAGGGGGACGCGGACGGGCTCGCCTCCAGCTTGCTCGACAGCGCGTTCATACTGCACGATGGCGCGCTCGGAGTATTCGCGGTTGGCCGAGTGCGGCATGGGGATGGCGATGCGAGGCGGCATTAAGTTCTATTGTAGCGCCTGAGTGCGAGGGCCTCGTTCGGGGGGCGCGGGCTTCGCCCAGGCTTGGACAGCCGAGGCGGCTGTCTCCACGTGCGCTAGCTCATCTTCTCAATCGTGGATAGAGCTCTCGAACTAGCTCATCTTCTCAATCGTGGATAGGGCCTTGGACTGGCGGTGATGACGAATTTCCATGACGAGCGCGAGCACAAAGATAACGCTGCCGGCGACCAGCGCCATGGGGAGCGCGATTTGGCGGTAGGCGATGGTCATGTCCGGATGCACGCCGCGAAGGCGCGACACCACAACGGTACCGATGATGGCAAGAAGCAGACTCACGGCGAAAGAGAGCAGAGTGCCGATGAAGGTCACGAGCAGTACACGGACAGGGATGCCGTACCAGCGGGGTGGGCGTGAGCCGGGCACATTCTTAAGCTACACCATTCGAACGAACGCCGGACGTCAGAGGGCTTGCGGCGTTCGAGTTCCGTTCTTGGGCAAGGCCGCCTGGAATCCATAGGGTAGATGCGGGCCGCTGGACGCCGGACGCCGCATGGTGGTGTATAAAAGACAAAGCATGTCGCAGGCCGCTCCAGCAATTACGCGGACTCCCGCCGAGGTGGTGCGGCTGACGCCGGTTTCGCAGGCGAGCAACGGGATTTGCTACGCCGTGGCCGGGGAAACCGCGTTGAATTCGTTCGACCTGGAACGCATGGTTGCTGCCGTCCCAGCCCAGGCGGCAGCGGCGTTGGAGCGCAAGGCGTACTACTTTGTTCCGCTGGCGGTGAGCCAGGGGGACGAAACTGTTATCGCGGACCGCTACGACGTGGCGCTGAGCGACAACGCGGTGTGCCATCGCAATCTGAGTCTGGGCGACTCACAGTGCGTCTTCATCTCCACGCGGCTGATGGACGACAAATTTTCCGTTGCGTTTGAGTTTTACATCAACGTCGGGCATGCCTTGGTGGAGCGGGCGGGGGTCTCGCGCGAGTTCAGCGAGCTGGCGTGGCACCAGGTGGAAGCCGGGGCTCGCGGGGAGACGTCGCTTGATGCCTGGGAGGCGCGCAAGCTGGCCACCGCCGGCGGCTTGGATGCCGAGCGGTACAAGAACGAATATTTCGCGGCGACGTTTTCAGACACGATCTCCATCTACCTGCTTTCTTTGTATCTGGACGTGGACTATTACGATTTGCGGGAGCGGGATTATCCCTTGCTCGCGCCCTCGCAGCTTGCGGAACGGCTCAGGATGGTGGCCGGACTCTTTCCTGCGAATCCGGGGTTTGAGTTCGCGATTCTTTACAAGCGGCGGTAGACTACGTCCCTCGCAATCGCGGCATCCTTCAGTAAGACCATGGGAGGCTATCATCGACGCAAACAAAGTGCATAGGTCCTCCGCTTCGCTTCAGGATGACAAGCTGCGCTTGACCTGCGGTTGTTCGACATCACTTGTTCGAGATTACGAAATTCACCGTGCTCTCCTGGTTCGCATTCACTGTGACTGATTTCTCCCAGGTTTTGGGCTCGGTGAAAAGGGGGCGCTCGACCTTGCGCTCGGTGAGCACGTCATAGGCTTGTTCTTTGCCTGTCATGGTCCATCCCTCGTGCCAGGCTACGATCTGGTAGGTTCCGGGCGGTACATCGGTGAACTCGAATTGTCCGCTCTCGTCGGTGACCGCGTAGTAAGGATGGGGAACGACCATCATCTCGGCATTCATCCAGACGTGACCGCCGTTACAGCGCAGATGGACCAGGCCCGGGGTTGACATGGTGCGGGAGTTCACCTGGTTGACGAAGGGGAACGGAAGGTTGAAGGAGGCGGCGCCGTCCATGTGAATCGTGTGCAGCGTGGCATCGGAACTCTGCATGGTCAGCACGGCGTTCTGCGGGACCAGCAGAATGTGTGGGATGTAATGACAGTGCTTCTGATCGAGATGTCGACGCGGGGCGGGGAGGTCCAGGGGTTTGCCGCTGGAAATGTTCTTGAGGTAAACCACGGTGTTGGCGACGCCGCCTTCCGATCCCACGATGAGGCGCTCAAGGCTGGTGATCTTTTTGTTGTCGGGGTCGCAGATCTCCGGATCCTTGGTGACGGGGAAATCAAGATTACGGGGCATAGGCCCGGACCACTTCACGGTCCCGGAGATGGTACCGCCGTCGGCGACGGCGACGACTTTGTAGCCGTCCTGTGCGAAGGCGCTCGCGGCGATCGAGGCCACGAAAAATGTCAATGAGAGTGAACGTTGAACGATGCGCTGCATGTTTTTCCCTTAGCGCTGGCGGCCGTTAGAGCGATCGAACTTCAGTCTGCCAGGACAACCGATTTGGCCGTGCACAGGGCCGCCCCTCTCCGGAGCAGCACTTCGGGCTCACGGTCATTCAGGTTCCAACAGGGAGGACCGTCTGCGAGACGGTTCATGTGATTGGAATCACATTAAGAGTGCTTTAACCTGTGGCGGGGGTCGAGATTACCAAGGTGGTGGAACGGGTGGGGGATGCCTGAGCCAGGGTGCGCCGATTGAGGGCGGCGATGAGGACGAGTCCGTCTCCTACTTAGTACGCGTCGGGTCGCTCTGTGATTAAATGCGGTTGCATGACCGTGCAGGTGCGATCCTTCGCCAAGATCAATCTCGGGCTGCGTATTGGGGCGGCGCGGGCGGACGGATTTCATGAGCTGCTGACGGTCTATCAGACTATTGGGTTGCATGATGTGGTGCGCGTTAGCGTGGAGCGTGGGACCGGGATCGAGATTCGCTGTGAAGATCCTCGCGTGCCGCAGGACGAATCGAATACTTGCTTTCGCATCTTGGAAAAGGCGATGCGGGGGCTGCGGGCGAAGGGCCGCGTCGTCATTGACATTGAGAAGCAGTTGCCGGTACAGGGCGGATTGGGTGGGGCTTCGGCGAATGCGGTTGCGGCGCTGCTGGGGCTGGAGAGGGCGCTGAAGAAGTCGCTGCCGGCTGGGGAGCGACTGCGGATTGCCGGCGAAGTCGGGTCGGATGTGCCGCTGTTTCTGATTGGCGGGACGGTGCTCGGGGTGGGACGGGGGGAGCAGGTTTATCCGCTGGAGGATTTGCCGGCGATGGCGTGTGTGGTGGTTGCGCCGGAGGTGGGGGTTTCGACGCCGAAGGCGTTTGCGGAGTGGGATCGGTTGTGTGGCGCGGGCGCCCTCGCCCGCGAGGGGGTGCATCTTCGGTCGAGAGCTGAGGAGCTTCCTGGCACAAGGCCAGCCGAGCTTCGCTCGGCACGGACGGGCGAGGGCGCCCGTCCCCACACGAGCAGTGGTGCTTCGACTGCAAAATTGACGGTACCAACAGCGTCCGATAGAATGAATGAGCTTAGCCGGGCGCTGTCGGCTTGGTTAAGCTTGCCTTACTCCGGTGCTCCTCTGGATGTTGACGGGAGGGGCCGGGCCGAGAATCCGCTTCTCGAGCTTGTCCGGGCTGGGATCGAGAACGACTTTGAACAGGTCGTCTTTCCTGAATATCCCAAGCTGCGTGAAGGGAAGCGTGCGTTGGAGCGGGCGGGGGCGAAATATGCGTCCTTGTCGGGGTCCGGGTCGGCGCTGTACGGGCTGTTTGCTTCGCGGGAGGCGGCGGCGAAGGCGGCGGCACGGCTCTGCAAACAGGGGTGGGTGGCGCGGGCGACAGCTACGCTGACGCGTCGGGCTTACTGGAAGCGGATTGTGGCGGATTGATGCGGTTCGTTCCTGGGGCGCTCGGCTTCGCCTTCACTTGACGGGCGAGGCGCCCGTCGCCACATGGTCCGTTGCACATGGTCCGTTGCCACATGGTCTGGCGGCGAGAATTTTGATTGTTGATTTCTGATTGTTGATTGACAATGAGAATGCCCCCTCTGGGGTTCAATCAACAATCAGTGTCCGGTAAGTCAACGATTGGTAACTGGGCCGTCGACTAATGGTAGGTCAAGTGCCTTTGGAGCACTTTGTCTAGGTTCGAATCCTAGCGGCCCAGCCAGAAAACCGGCTGCTAGCTTCTAGCTACTAGCAAACCCTTTGGTTGGGTTGGCTAGCAGCTAGGAGCTAGAAGCTAAGAGCTGAAAACCCTATGGCTACTTTGGTTACGCCGACCGAGAAGAAGGTTCCGCCCGCGCCCGAGGAAAAGGGCGACCGGCGGGGACGTTCGCGCGTGGATGAGAAGTTCAAGATCTTCAGCGGCACGTCGAATGAGCCGCTGGCCGACGAGGTCTGCAACTTTCTTGGCATGCCGCGTGGCCAGGCCCAGGTGACACGCTTCGCCGATGGCGAGGCCTACGTGCAGATTCAGGAGAACGTGCGGGGCTGCGACGTGTTCGTGATGCAGTCGACGTGCCGCGCCGTGGGCCAGGGCGGCAAGAGCACGAGCGTGGACGAGCACCTGATGGAATTGCTGCTAATGATCGATGCGCTGAAGCGCGCTTCGGCGCGGCGCATCACGGCGGTGATTCCATACTTCGGGTATGCGCGGCAGGATCGCAAGGACAAGCCGCGGAGCCCGATTTCTTCGAAGCTGGTGGCCGATCTTTTGACTACGGCGGGGGCGCATCGGGCGTTGATCGTGGATCTGCATACGCCGCAGTTGCAGGGATTCTTCAATATCCCGGTGGACCACCTGTTCGCTTCGCCGGTGCTGGTGGATCACTTTCGAAAGTTGAACTTGCCAAACCTGACGGTGGTTTCACCGGATGCGGGCGGCGTGGAGCGGGCGCGATTTTTCGCAAAGAAGGTGGATGCCGCGCTGGCCATCGTCGACAAACGGCGGGTGGAAATGAACGTCGCGGAAGTGATGAACGTCATCGGCGACGTGAAGGGGCGCACGTGCTTGATCATCGATGACTTGATTGACACGGCGGGAACGCTGGTGAAGACGGCGGTGGCGTTGCAGGACAACGGAGCCACCGAGGTCTATGCGTGCTGCTCGCACCCGGTGCTGTCAGGGCCGGCGGTTGAGAACATTGCGCACTCCTTGCTGCGCGAAGTGGTGGTCACGAATACCATTCCGCTGAGCGAAGAGGCGCGGAGAGAGCCGAAGATCAAGGTGCTCTCGATTGCGGGATTGATTGGGCGCGCGATTCAGGCCAATCACGAAGAGACTTCAGTCAGCAAGTTGTTTGTGTAGGGCCAGCGGGTGGGTTTGTTCTTTGCGCTCTTTGCGGTTAAAAAATCTTAAATCGCGGAGTTCGCAAAGAACTGCCGCGGAGATCGCGAAGAAAATCGAATCGCAAAAAGATCGAAGGACGTTGAGCAGTACGAACTTTTTTTGAACAGGAATCGAACTTATGGCTACTACATTGGAAAGCAACATTCTGGAAGCGCAAGCGCGGGAGTCCGGGAACAAGAACCACGCCCGGCGGGTACGGCGCGACGGGAAAATTCCGGGCGTGGTGTACGGAGCCGGCAAGGACTCGGTTCCGGTCAGCGTGGATCCGCGGCAGGTATTGCGGATTCTGCGCTCGGAGGCCGGGCATAACACGATTTTTGATCTCTCGTTCAACGGCGGCGAGCGCACCAAGGCGATGATCGTCGACTGGCAGTACGAACCGATCAAAGGGAAGCTGCTGCATATCGACCTTAAGCGCATCGCCATGGACCGGGCGTTAAAGGTCAGCGTGCCCATTTTCCTGAAGGGCGAGGCGGAGGGCGTTAAGACCCAAGGCGGCATTCTCGAGCAGATTCTGCGCGAGGTGGAGGTCGAGTGTCTGCCCGCCGATATCCCGAGCCACATCGACGCGGACATCAGCCACCTGGTATTCGGCACGGTGCTGCGCGTAGCGGATTTGCCGCATTCGGAGAAGGTCAAGTTTCTGAGCGACCCCAACCAACCCGTAGCGCACGTGACTTCCGTGAAGGAAGAAGTCGTGGCTACGCCGGAAGCAGTGGCGGCGGAAGCGACCGCGGCTCCAGCGGAACCCGAAGTGATCAAGAAGGGCAAGCAGGAGACCGAGGAAGAGGGTGCCGAGCCTGCCGCACCGGAGAAGGCAGCGAAGCCGGAGAAGGCCGAGAAGAAGGAGAAGAAATAACTTCGTGGTTAGAGGAGCCGAGCTTTGCTCGGCCGGACCCTTCGGCTCCGCTCAGGGCAGGCTCACGAGTCGCCGGTCCACACAGGAGTTAAGGAAGCTCCGTCAGGCGTGAAACTGATCGTCGGGCTCGGCAATCCGGGTATCGAATATCAGTTCACGCCGCACAATCTGGGCTTTCTGGCGATTGACCGCATTGCCGGCGAGTTGGGCGTTGAAGTCAGAAACCGGCAATGCCGGGCGTTGACGGCTCGGGCAGTGATTGAAGAGGTTCCGGTTTTGCTGGCCAAGCCCGAGACGTACATGAACCTGAGCGGTCTGTCGGTCGGGGAATTGATCAGGAAGCATGACCTGAAGCCAGAGTCGGACCTGATTGTGATTCAGGACGAATTGGATTTTCCGCTGGGCACGCTGCGGATTCACACGCGACGAAGTTCAGCGGGACATAACGGCATCGAGTCGATCATCGGAGCGCTGGGAACGAAAGATTTCCTGCGGATTCGGATCGGAGTAGCGCCGGAGCGGAAAGTAGAAGATGGCCAGCGCTATTTGCTGGCGCCCCTGCGCAAGTCCGAACTGAAGATTGTGGATGGCATGCTCGATACCGCGGCGGAAGCGGTAAAGGTGATTTTGAAAGAGGGTCCGGCGACGGCGATGAACCGGTTTAACCGCAAAGAGCCGGATGACGAGAAAGATTAGTCACGGACTTACACGGATTTGCACGGATCAGATCTTTTAAGGCTTCGGCTTATCCGTGAGAATCCGTGGCCAAGAATTTGGAGAAACGCATGAATCGTACTTATGAATTGATGTTTATCGTCCGGCCTGACATGACGGAAGAGGATCTGGACAAACTGATTGCCACGTTGCAGTCGGCGGTACCCACTTCCGGCGGATCGGTAAAGAGCGTGGATAAGATGGGCAAGCGGCGACTGGCGTATACCGTACGCAAATTCCACGATGGGATCTACGTTCTCATGGTGGTGGAGGGCGGAGGCGCGGTGATCCAGGAACTGGAGCGCCGTTTGCGCGTAACCGAGCCAGTCATCAAGTTCCTCACGGTGCGCATCGATGAGGAGCAGAAGCGGCTGGACAAGATCAAGGCGATCCGGGATTCGCGCAAGAAAGCGAGTGCGCAGCCCGCGGCCGCGGAACAAGCCGCTGCACCGGCGCCTGAGACGCCAGCGGCTACGGCTTAGAGGTAATGGGCCAGTGTTCAGTGGCCAGCTATTCCAACCGTAAATCGAAGGCATTTTGACTGGCCACTGATCACTGAGCACTGGCCAGCGAAAAGAGGAGAATTATGGCTGACGAAACTAAAGGTGCAACGCCGGTGGCCGAGCGTGCGGCGGGCGACTCACCCCGTGAGGGGCAACGCCCCGACGGACCGCGCGGAGATCGTCCGGGCGGAGATCGTCCACGGTTTGGCGGTGGCGGGCGCGGTCCCGGCGGACCGCCGCGCGAGGGTGGGCGCAAGTTTTTCCGGCGCAAGAAAGTCTGCAAGTTCTGCGTCGAAAAGATTGAAAACATCAACTACAAGGATTACCGGCTGCTCGGCCAGTTCGTGGCGGAAAGCGGCAAGATCGTGCCGCGGCGGCTAACCGGCGTGTGTTCGCCGCACCAGCACCGGCTCTCTACCGCGATCAAGCAGGCACGCAACATCGCGCTGCTGCCGTTCGCGGGGCGGGCATCGTAGGAAAACAGCTATTAGCTCTTGGCTCTTAGCCTTTGGCTCTTTCGCTCAATCGAGTGGGAGCTGAGGGTTAGCTAAAGGCTAATAGCTAATAGCTTTGTGATCGGAGTCATATCATGGAAGTCATTCTCAAAGAAGATGTGGTGAAACTGGGTTCACGCGGCGATGTGGTAAAGGTCGCGGAAGGCTACGGGCGGAATTTTCTTTTGCCGCGCAAATTGGCGATCGAGGCTAACGCCGGCAACAAGGCCGTGATCGAGCAGATGAAAGCGGCCTCTGTACGCCGCTCGGCCAAGGAAAAGGCGCAGGCTGAGGAACTCGCCAAGCAATTTGATGGCGTGTCGGTCTCATTCCAGCGGCGCTCGGGCGAGCACGATCAGCTCTTCGGCTCCGTCACCTCGGGCGACATCGCGGACGGACTCACCAAGAAGGGATTCAACATCGACCGGCGCAAGATCCAGTTGCACGAGCCCTTGAAGATCGTGGGCGAGTTCACCGTGCCGGTAAAGCTGCATAAGGACGTGACTGCGCATCTGAAGGTGGTCATCGAGAAGGAAGCGGTAGCGGAGTAGGAAGGTCTAACGGTCCAGGTAATACTGGACAGATGTGACCACGCGAACGGTCTTCATCAGGCTGCTGTCGCCGGTACTGTAATTGGCTATGCCAGATTCGCCGGTACCAGTATCCCCACCTTGGTCGGCGGCAGAGATTGAGAACACTCCTTGATTCGCTTGCCGGATCGACCCAACCTTGCTACCAGAGTCTCTGGCGAAGCGGTCGGCGGCAGCCCGTGCGTTCCGCGTAGCCTCCGTAATCATGTCGGGCTTAATCGAATTCAACCCCGTGAACCTGTAGCTCACGCCCTCGCCCGGATTGCTGTTCAAGACAACTCCCTTTTGCAATAGCGCCATCGTTTTCTGTATCGCAGCGGCGACCTTATCCACTCGCGAGGTGGTAACCGTCACTCGCTGTTCGACTATGTACCGATGTGGGGCGCGGGCGGTCCCACCGTATTCGTTCGCTTGCGTGTCGACCACGCGAACGGTGCCTAGTTCGATTTCGGCAGGTTCGATTCCCTGCTGATCAAGAAACTGAAGAATCGTGCTCTTGTCGGCTTCGGTCTTGGCGTACACGGCGGCCAAGTCATCCCCGGCTTCTTTGTAGCTGATTGGCCAGACGGCGAGATCAGACTTGACTTTGCGTTCCACCAACCCCTTGACCGTAACATACCGGTCACTAAGCCTAGTCGCTTTGATCTGTGCTCCAGTCACCCAACCGCCGAAAATCATGCCCAGCGCTAAGAGAATGCCCAAGGGTACTGCGCCGCGAACTGTAACTTCGCCAGATCCATTCATCTAGGAACCGCACAAATTCCGAACTTAAACTGAATCCGACCGTTGGCCACAGTATACGAGCATCGCTGACGAACTGGAAAAGGATCGTGACCAGGCCTCAGGTGTGCCCTACAATCAGGGCACTTCTTTTGCCAAAACCCGAGGGCGTGGCAGTGGAGCGCTGTTGTGTTTCCCCTAAATCATTGTCTGAGAATCACCTACGTCCCAAAAAATCTCGCTCTCAGCTTATAATTTCTGCTCACGGTTCTGCTTACGACTCGTCTATTCCTGTGCAAGCCCGGATACGGCAGATACCGGGCGGTAGAGGACACGACAAAACATGCCGGCCGATGCATGGGCTTTATCGTTTGCGCTTGGCCAACAGGCCCGCTCGGGGACGAAGCACGAGGGAGGCGAGAGAGTCAGCAGTTGCATAGTCGGTCAGAACCGGGACCCCATTACGCGGGGCCGCATGGCTGGGCAAGAACGCCGCATAGACGACACGATGCTCATCCGCGAGGCGCAGCAGGGCAACCGCGCTGCCTTCGAGGAACTGGTGCAGCACTATGACCAGGCGGTCTTGCGGCTGGCGCTGCATCTCACCGGGACCGAGCACGACGCCCAGGACGTCTACCAGGACGCCTTCCTCAAAGCGTACAAGAACATCGGCAGCTTTCGATTCGAGTGTTCCTTTTACACCTGGATCTACCGGATCGTGACCAATCTGTGCCTCGACCACTTGCGCAAAAAAAGCGTGCGGAAGGAAGAGGCGCCGGTGGCGAAGGATGCATCCGGGGGTGAGTACGACTTGCTCAGCCAGGTGCCAGATGGGCGGGCGGGAGCCAATCCGGAGCGTGACTTGATGCGGCGGCAGTTGGGAGCACGGATTTCCGGTGCTCTGGAAAAGCTGACTCCGCGGGAACGCATGGTATTTGAGCTGAAGCATTACCACGGGATGAAGCTGCGTACCGTAGGCGAGATTTTGCACACGACGGAAGAGACCGCCAAGAATACGCTCTTCCGGGCCACGCAGAAATTACGCGGGGCACTGGCGGATATGAGGTGAGAAAGGTTCGAACGGTAAACGAGCGTTGGATTGAGCGGCCGGGCTTTGCCCTGGCCGGACGGGCGAGGCGCCCGTCGCCACATGGTCTGTGTTTGATAAAGGTGCAATTATGAAATGCGAATGGGTTCGAGAAAATATCACGCTGCACGTTTATGGCGAGCTGCCCGATGATGCGCGCCACGAACTGGAGCAGCATGTGGCGCGCTGCGCTGATTGCGCAGCCGAACTGAAGGCGGAGAAGGAATTTCACGCCATGCTGTCGCAGATGCCGTCAATGGAACCGTCGCCGAACCTGGTTGCCGCTTCGCGCATGCGGCTGCAGGAAGCGCTGGAGACGGCGGAGCAGGGCCGCTTCTGGCATCGGCTGGTGCTGGATCCGGCGAACTGGCTGCGGCAAGTTCGGTTCTCCCCGGCGCTGGCTTCGGCGATTCTGATTCTTGGATTTGCCAGTGGACTTGGAACCGCTTACAAATTCTTCCCACGTGCCGCGACGCCAAATACAGCTGGAACCATCGCCTCTCCCGTCCCTCCCTCCGAAGCTTCCATTACTGGCATTCGCTCTGTGACCCAGGAGCCGGGCTCCAATCAGATTGACATCAAGTACGACACGGTCTCTACGCAGGACGCCACGGGATCGTTGAATGACCAGAAGATCCAGCAACTGCTGCTGTTTGCCGCACGAAACAACTACAACTCCGGCGTGCGCATGGACTCCGTCGACCTGCTTACCCAGAGGCCGAATGATGCACAGATTCGCGAGGCGCTGGTGTACGCGCTGCAGAACGACACCAACCCCGGTGTGCGGCTGAAGTCGCTAAGCGCCTTGGGCAGCTACGTCAAAGAAGATGTTCGCGTGCGCGACGCCGTGCTGGGAGCGCTGGTGAGTGATTCGAATTCCGGCGTGCGTATCGAGGCGTTGCGCCTGATCGAGCCGGTAAAAGCCGACGGCAGCGTGCGCGGAGTACTGATGACGCTGGCCGCGAAGGATCAGAGCCAGTACATCCGTTCGCAGGCCCGCACCATGATGGCGCAGTTGCCGGAAATTGATTGAAGAAAGCTTTTGTTGCACAGGTACTAGTAATCGAAACGAGGTGAATGAGTTGAAACGCGCGCCACAATTCGTCGGGCTAGCCATGATGTTGGCCCTGCTTGCGCTGCCTGTCCTGGCACAGCAGAGCAAGATGTCTGGAGTGAACGGTTCGTGGGATCAGGAGACCACGGGCTCCCTTGCGAGTTGCAAGAACTTGCATTTGAAAATCGGTACGGGATCAGTAGTTTTGCGGGGTGGGCAGGAAGATTCGATTCATTACGTTATACATTCTCATTCCTTTACGTCGGCAGAGCAGGACGCCCGCCGGCAATTCGATTCCTACAAAGTCAATGCTTATGTTCGCGGAGATACCGCCTGGATCGTTGGAGACTGGCAGGGCACGCATCCGCGTAAATTTTCAGGCGAGGTCACGATCCGTGTTCCCCGCGAAATGGCGCTGGTAAAGATTGAGACGGAGGGCGGGAATGTCGACGCCAGCGCAATTTCCGGGCGCCTGGAAGCTCAAAGCGGTGGGGGCAACATTCGCGTCGACGATATTGCGGGTGGCGTTTCTGCCGAGACTGGCGGCGGCTCGATCGCAGTTGGCACCATCGGCGGTGAGATCGGGCTACGCACCGGCGGCGGCTCGATTGACGTCCATCGGGCGAATGGCAAGGTGGTCGCGGAAACCGGCGGCGGCAGCGTTGAGATCCAATCGGCCACGCAAGGGGCCAAAATTGAAACCGGCGGCGGCAGCATCGAACTTCGGCAGTGCAACGGAACAGCCAAGGTTTCCACCGGTGGCGGCAGCATCGACCTGGGCGATATCAACGGCCCGGTCGACATCGAAACCGGCGGGGGAAGCATTCACCTGACCTCGGCGAAAGGCCACGTGCGCGCACAAACTGGCGGCGGTGGCATTGAGCTCTATGGTGTGCCGTCGGCAAATGCTGAAACCGGCGCGGGCGCCATCACGGTGAAGTTGGTCAATACCGGCGGCGAGCGTCACGATTCGCTGCTTGAAACCGCGGCGGGCGACATTACCGTTTATATCGCCTCCGACGTGGCGATCAACGTACGCGCCAGCGTCGATCTGGGAAATGGGCACCGCATCACCTCCGATTTTCCGGACATTCACATCACGAGCGAAGGCGACAAGTGGGGTCCGAAGACGCTGACCGCGGACGGAAAACTGAATGGCGGCGGGCCGATGCTGAAGGTGCGCACCACGACAGGCGACATCTGCATTAAGCGCTCCAGCCACTGATGAGTTGTGGTTTGCGGGACGAACCGCCATATCGCCGCGCGCATTCGTTCTGAAGACTGTTCGTTCGGGGTTTGACCGGCTGCCGGAATCAATCCGGCAGCTTCAAGAAAGAATGTAGGAGGACACCATGCGGAAATACATTCTGACGACGCTTACTGTGTTGTCCTTGCTTCTTAGCCTGTCGCAGGCCGCACAATCCTGGCCCGGGGGTATAGATGCGGGATCGTCTTTCGGATACTCCAGCGAGGAATCAGGCACCGGAGCTTACCTGGGCGTGGACATCAGCGACATCAGCACCGAACGGCTGAACGCGCTGAAGCTCAAGGAAGAAAAGGGAGTGGAAGTGACCATGGTGGATCAGGATGCTCCTGCGGGTAAAGCGGGCATCAAGGAGCATGATGTCATCCTGACCATGAATGGCACCGCGATCGAAAGTGGGGCGCAGTTGCGGCGGATGATCCATGAAACGCCCGCAGGCCGGGTCGTGACCTTCGGTCTTAGCCGCGATGGTCAGCCGCTGACCGTCAAGGTGCAGCTGGGCGACCGGCACAAGGAATTTTCGTACACGCCGAAGGACAAGGACCGGGACAAGGACAAGGACAAGGATTTCCACATTCTCCATGCCGCAGATGCCCAACCTTCCCGACTTCGATATCCCGCAGGTCAACGTCGTAGTGGTGCACTCCTCGGCGCGAAGCGGGTTGATGGTGGAGAATCTTACGCCTCAACTGGGAGAGTTCTTCGGGGTGAAGAATGGAAATGGAGTGCTGGTCCGATCGGTGGAGAAGGGCAGTCGGGGTGATAAAGCGGGCTTCCGCGCCGGAGATGTGATCGTGAAGGTGAACGATCAGCCGGTTCACGACAGCAGCGACTTTACCCAGGCTCTGCGCTCCAGTAAAGGGTCGGTAAGTGTTGGGGTGATCCGCGACAAGAAAGAACAGAACTTGAATCTGACCCTGCCTGAGCGCAAGGACTCCGGCGAAATGTTCGAGGAAGAAATCTTCGACGGACCAGCGCTGGACTCGGAGTCTTACCTGAGGTTGAGCCAGGTGCAGGAGGAGATCGCAAAGCTGCAGCCGGAAATGAAGCTGGCGGAGGAAGAAGCCAGTAAGGCTACTCAGGAGATGCGCAAGTCGCTCTGTTCCCAGAGAAAGCAGATGCGCGAGCACGCGGAAAAGCTTGAGAGAGATGCAGCCTCAACTGCGCGAGAAACTCAGGAAAGAGCAGGAGAAGCTCAGGAACGAGATGGAGCGGCTGCGCCACGAGATGCGCGGCGAGTGGCTGGATATCTGATCTCTCAGGTTGGCTGCGTCACGGCCGGCCAGCGGACGCACTGCGTGTCAAGGAAGCGAGAAATGCGCGATTTCGCCCGGCCTGCTTAGCTGCATATAGCCCGAAATCAGCGGCGCGCATCAGATCATCGCGCGTCGTTCCATGGTCGGGATAGGCGGAAACGCCGGCGCTGATGGTGACGGTCCGCGGCACTCCTGGAAACTGCCAGCCTTGCACGATCTTACGCAGCTTCTCGGCGACGGTAAGGCCCTGTTCGGCATTGGTCTGTGTCAGCAGGATGGCGAATTCCTCTCCTCCGTACCGGCATACCACATCGATTTTGCGCACCTGCTCGTGGAAGACCGACGAAACCTGGCGCAAGACCTCATCGCCCAGCAGATGGCCGAACTCGTCATTCAGGCGCTTGAAGTGATCTATATCAGCCATGATGACGCTCATGCCCGTGCCATAGCGCCGGGCACGCTCAATCTCCTCCATAATGCGCAATTCAAAAAAGCGCCGGTTGAAGATGCCCGTGAGTCCGTCCAGATAAGCCAGTTGTTTGACGCGCTCCACGTAGTGGGCATTCTGGATGGACGTGGCGCAGATATCGGCTACGGACTCGAGCGATTGCAAATCGGTATCGCGGAAGGCGTCGGCGATTTCGCTGTGCAAGGCGAGAACGCCGAGTGTCTGGCCGAAAGCAACCAAAGGTATGCTCAGACGCGAAACGCATCCCTCAAACAACTTCACGTCATCCGTAGCATGGCTCAGATCCTTTTCGATGAGCGTGCCGCCTCCTCCAATGATGTTGGCCCACGGCTCGCGGCTGGTGGGGAAGCGGCCCCCGTGGGGCATGCGCGGAGTAAGGGTACCGTGATGGGCCCGCAGCACCAGGTCGCCGTCTTCTCGCAGGAGCAGCGACACATGTGCAACGCGAAACGCTTCCTGGATCAGGCAGCAAACCCGCGACAGCAATTCTTCCAGATCAAGTACCGCGGTGGATTGCTGGGCAATGGCATTGATCGCCTGCAATTGCCGGGCACGTTGCCGTTCGAGCGAGTACAAGCGCGCGTTCTGCAACGCCATGGACGCCTGGGTTGAAAACAGCGTGAGCAGAAGGATGGTTTCTTGGTCGAAGGGATCGAGACGGTCGCTCTGGCAGTCCAGCACACCCACGACTTCGTCGCGCACCATCAGCGGGATGGCCAACTCGGAACGCGTAGCCTTGGCGGAGCAGACATAACGGGAATCCTTACTCACATCGGGAACGTAGATGGGCTCCTTTTTCAGAGCCGCACTGCCGGTTATTCCCTTGCCGACGCCGAGGCGAATTTGGTCCTGGCCGTCATCCCAGCCAACCTGCGAGCGGACACACAACTGCTGGGCCTCCTTGTCGAGCAACAAGATGGCCACGTTCTGCAGATGAAAATAATTGCGCGCAATGGCCAGAATGCGCTGCAGCACCTCGTCCAAATCAAAGGTCGAGAGGACCGCCTGGCCCGCGTCGTACAGGACCGCGATTTTCGCCATTCCACACGGATTCTATCGTCAGAAGTAAGGGGTACCGACGTACCGAAAGTAACTACCAGTGTTGGTGTGGAGCGGGCACTCCTGCCCGCTGGACTTGTCGATGCTGCTGGCCAAGCGGGCAAGAGTGCCCGCTCCACACCAAGATTATTTCCACTTCCGTGCGGTGCGAATTAACCCGTAGGCCACCACGCAGAACCAGAAATCCAACACCATGCCGACGTCCAATCGAAAGGGTTGGTGGCGGGCCGCAGGCGGCAGGGAGGGAGCAAGAACGAAGTACACACATTCCCCAGAATGACGGCCAGCAAGGCTTGAATGACATTGACCAGCACGGATGACTTAGACACCATCACAGCTCGCCCGGTTGCCGCAGGCGGGAGATTGACGCCTGCCTGCTACCATTCTCTTAATCTCTTACAATAGCTTCTCTTACGATACTCGAACCTGCGCGCATGCTCGAACTTTCCACTCCCGTCCAATACGTTAAGGGGATCGGTCCGCGGATCGCGGAGATCCTTGCCGCCAAAGGCATTTCGACCGTCGATGACCTTCTGCATTATCTGCCTTTTCGCTACGAGGACCGGCTGAACCCGCGTGGTATCGCAGAACTGCGTGCCGGGGAGATGGCGACGGTGATCGGCGAGGTACGCAATTCCGGGCTCTTCCGCACGCGCAAGATGCCGATTTTTCAGCTCACGGTGGGGCAAGGACGCACGCGGCTGAAATGCCTTTGGTTTCACGGTGCTTACCTTCAGGACAAATTCAAGCCCGGCCAGATGATCGCGCTGTACGGCAAGGTGGAGCAGGACCGGAGCGGCGAGTTGCAGATTATCCAACCGCAGTTCGAAATTCTGGGTGAGGCGGGCGAGGAAGGCTCGAACAGCGCCGAAAAGAAGGCGGCGGAGTCTTTGGAGATCGGACGTATCGTTCCGATTTACGAGTCAGTGGGGCAGGGGCGCCTGACGCCACGCTGGTTTCGCCGCATTATCCGCACCGCCCTCGACAACCTGACACCCGATCTGCCCGAACCGATACCTGCGGCCGTGCGCGCGCATCTTGGCTTGGTTTCTCCGCGGGAGGCGCTGTGGAATGTGCACTGGCCGGAGCCCGGGGAAAGCCTCGAAGACTTACAGTCGTCGCGAACACCGGCGCACGTCCGGATGATCTTCGATGAACTTTTCTTCGTGGAGCTGGGCCTGGAGCTGAAGCGGCGCCAGCAGAAGGCGCAGACCGGAATCGCATTTCGCCTGGATGAGCGGGTGCGGGCGGCGATCAAGAAGATTCTGCCCTTTCATCCCACGCCGGCGCAGAAGCGCGTCCTCAAGGAGATCGCCGGGGACATGGAAAAGCCTTGTCCGATGCGGCGTTTGCTGCAGGGGGATGTAGGGTCGGGGAAGACCATCGTCGGTTTCGAAGCGGCGATTATCGCCATTGAAAATGGCTTTCAAGTGGCGCTCATGGCGCCCACCGAGATTCTGGCGCAGCAGCACTACTTCTCAGCGCGGCGCATTCTGGAAAATGCGGGCTATCGCATCGTGTTGTTAACCGGGTCGCTGGAGGCCGATCGCAAGCGCGAGATTCGCAGGCATATCGCGCAGGGCAGCGCCCAGTTGGTGATTGGCACGCATGCACTGCTGGAAGAAAAAGTTGAGTTCGCCAATCTCGGGCTGGTAATCGTGGACGAGCAGCATCGGTTCGGAGTGATGCAGCGGCTGAAGCTGATGCGGAAGTCGAGCGACGGGGATGACCACAGCCGAGCTTTGCCTGGCCCGGCCGGCTCAGAGCACGCCATGAGCGGAGCCGAAGGGGCCCGGCCCCAGACCGCCGCCGCCGAGCCCGACGTTCTGGTCATGACGGCTACTCCTATTCCGCGCACGCTCGCACTCACGCTTTACGGAGACCTCGATGTCAGCGTGCTCGATGAACTTCCGCCGGGGCGCACGCCGATCGTGACCCGGCGCGTTGCCGACGAGCGCTCGGCAGAAGTCTGGAATTTTGTGCGCAAGCAAGTGGCCGCCGGGCACCAGGTTTACGTGGTTTATCCCGTCATCGAGGAGAGCGAGGAAGGCGAACTCAAGGCGGCAATCAAGATGTATCGCGAGTTGAGTGGTCGCGTTTTCGCCGATCTTAAGGTCGGCCTACTGCACGGCCGCCTCGATGCCGATTTAAAGGATCAGGTCATGCGGATGTTTCAGAAAGGCGAACTGCAAATCTTGGTGGCCACGACGGTGATCGAAGTCGGCGTCGACGTCCCCAATGCGACTGTGATGGTGATCGAGCATGCGGAGCGCTTCGGTCTCGCCCAGTTACACCAGTTGCGCGGGCGGATTGGCCGGGGCGCGGCCAAGTCGTATTGCATCCTAATGACGGGCGGCAAGATCACGGAAGAAGGCGAGCGGCGTCTGGACGCCATGGTGCGCACGAATGACGGATTCCAGATCGCCGAACTCGACCTCGAACTGCGCGGGCCGGGTGAGTTTTTCGGTACACGGCAGGCGGGGATGCCGGATTTCCGCGCGGCCAACCTGATCCGCGACCGGAAGTTGCTCGAGGCTGCCAAGCGCGAAGCTGCCGCGGTGGTAGCAGGCCCTGACTCCGAGATTTCTTCCGCAGAAATCAGCCGAGCCCTGGTTCACATGCGGGCGCGCTGGCAGCATACCTACGGCCTGGTGGAAGTCGGCTGACGGCTCGCCAAAACCAGCATTCAGCACTCGGCATTCAGCCATTCAGGCTGAGTGCTGAATGCTCGCCTTAATCAATTCTGGTCGCCCGCTCCGTGCTTTCCTCCGCACAGCTTGCACGCTGTCGGCGGCTCGCTGTTGTCGACGCGGTGCTTGATCGGCTTCACCGTGCGCAGGTAGGCGAACACAGCTTTGAGATCATCATCCGTCATTCCCCGATATGCCTGCCACGGCATGATCGGATTTAGCGTGCGAGCCTTGACCTTGCCCGTTCGCATCACGGTAAGAAATAGATTGTCGTCGTAATAAGAGATGCCGGAAGGATCTGGCGTGATGTTGGCGGCGGCGACTGTGCCGAATGGTCCGCTCAATACAAAGCCGCCGGCAAAAGCCAGGTTCTCCTTCGGCTGTCCGCGCTCACTCGGAGTGTGGCAATTCGCACAGCCCGCCATTCGCACCAGGTATTCGCCGCGTTTCACCGGGTCCTGCGAGTTCTGAGCGGGAACCGGAGCCTCTACCGGCTGAGGCGCGTTCCGCATCAGATATTTCACAGGGAAGATGATCTCGGTGCGCGGCAGCGGGTTTCGCACAGCGGGCAGCGTGCGCAGGTAAACCACGAGCGAGGCGAGATCCTCGTCTGACATCTTTCGGAAATTCTGATAGGGCATGAGCGGGAACAGGGTGCGGCCGTCGTGGCTGATGCCCTCTCGAATGGCGCGAGCCAGTTGATCGTCGCTCCAAGTTCCGGCGCCGGTTTCCGGGTCGGGTGTGATATTTGGAGCGATCACCGATCCGGGAAGATTACCCGGAAAGGGTTGTCCAGCGCCCCGCTTCGATTGGACCGGCGGAGCGCCCTCCGCTGTCCAGTCGTGAGGAGAATGGCAATCAAGGCAGCCCGCCACCGCATTGGCGAGATAGCGGCCACGCTCCAGGCGCTCAGGAGTGGATTCGAACTTGCGGTCGGTGAGCGGCCGCATTCGCGGCCCGAGGAAAGGCCTCCAGCCGATAGTCAGGGTGATGGCTGCGACCAGAACAATCGCAAGGATGATGACGCCGAACAGGAATTTCCAGAATTGCTTCATTGCGCACCTTATGTCGAAGAAATGGACGAAGAGCGGGGGAGGCTCATTCTAAGACAGCGTTGTCCTTGCGCTCAAGGCCTAAGCCCGAACTGATAGAATCGACCAGATGGCCGGTGCTTCCCAACTGATTCAGATCGAGCTCAGCCCTCCGCCGCGAATGCCGAAACCGGAGTGGTTGCGGGCGAAAGCACCTGTGGGCGACAACTTCCACAACTTGAAAAAACTGGCTCGCGGGTTGGGTCTGCACACAGTTTGCGAGTCGGCGCAGTGTCCAAACATTGGCGAGTGCTGGAACCATCGCACAGCGACCTTCATGCTGCTGGGCGACATCTGCACGCGGCGCTGCGGCTTTTGCGCGGTGCCAAAGGGACGGCCGGAGCCAATTGACTGGGACGAACCTCGGCGTGTCGCGGAGGCCGTGGCCACGCTGGGATTGAAACACGCGGTCGTCACCAGCGTGAACCGCGACGACGACAACGTCGGCGGCGCAGAGGTTTTTGCTGAAACGATTCGCGAGATTCGTGAGTTGGTTCCAGAGTGCCGCGTCGAGGTGCTGATTCCCGACTTTCAGGGTTTGAACGAAGCCCTGAAGATCGTTCTGGACGCGCAGCCCGACGTGCTCAACCACAATACAGAAACGGTGCCGCGCCTCTATCGCGCGGTGCGCTCCGGCGCCCGTTATGAGCGCACGCTCACGCTATTGGAAAATGCCAAGAAGTTTTCTCCTGGCATGGTCACCAAGAGCGGTGTGATGGTGGGCCTGGGCGAGACGATGGACGAACTGGTGGAAGTCTTCCGCGACCTGGGCGTCCGCGGCGTCGATATTCTTACTGTCGGCCAGTATTTACGTCCTTCAAAAGATCACCTGCCGATTGCCCGCTTCTACACGCCGGCGGAGTTCCACACTCTGCGCGACGAAGCCCTGCGCTTCGGATTCCGCCACGTGGAGTCCGGTCCGCTGGTGCGCTCCAGCTACCATGCCCACGCGCAGGCCGAATCGACTACCACGGCGCGGGTGGTGACCTAGCTCCGCGCATATATTCAACGCGGATCGAAAGCGAAGGCTGCTCAGAAGATGTGCAGCTTGATGCTCAGATACTTCTTCGGATTCTGCCGGATGGCCTTCACCAGATCCCGGGTCTCGGTCATCACCTGATTGGCGTTGTTGAACAGCGAATCATCTTTGAAGAGCCGGCCTACCGTTCCCTGTCCCGCCTCAAGTCGCGTGGTCAAGTCGGAGAGTTTACTGATTGTGTTATCGAGTTTCCGGGCAAGCTCCTCATCCTTGGTGAGTCTGCCGAGCGTGCCTTTGCCCGCATTAATGTCGTCGGTCAGCTTCTTCATATTCGCAACCGTGTCGTTCACGTTGTTGTAGACCGAGGGGTCTTTCAGGAACCTTCCGGCCGTTCCTTTACCCGCCTGTAAGTCGTCGATCACCGCGTTCATCTTATCGAGCGTGGCTAGGAACTTATCGTAGGCCTCATTCTTGTTGACTAATGCGCCCAGGCTTCCCTGCCCCTTCGCAATCTGATCGATGATGCTCTTGAAGTCGTTCACCGCCAGAGAAAAACGATCATAAAGAGTGGGATCATAGATCAGTTTGCCGATTGATCCCTTGCCGCTCTCCACGAAAGCGACGATACGGTCCAGCCGTTTGAGCAGCGCATCCATGTTCTGCAGCGTGCTCTGACTGGAGCGCACCACCTCCTGGAAATCAGGATGAAAGCGCGGCTCCAGCGTGTCTCCGTCCTGGACCGGGGACCCGGCGGCCTCGGAGCTGTCGATATCGATGTAGGTCTCGCCCAGCACTCCCGCGGTGTCCAGCGAAGTTTTGGAATCGCGGCGCAGATCGAAGGCATACTTGGTGCTCACCTTCATGGTGACCTCAACCGGGGTAAGCCTCTTGTCTTTGAAATCGACGATGCGGATTTTGGCGACGTTGCCGACGTCGACCCCGCTCAGCCGCACTGGGGCGCCGACGCGTAGTCCGCCCGCATTGTCGAAATATGATTTAAGGATCAGCTTGTGGGTGAAAAAACCGGTGCTGCCGCTCATCAAAATCAGAAGCGAGGCCAGGATCACACTGGCGACGATCACCGTGACCCCAACGCGCAGTTCGGACCATTTGAGCTGCTTCTGGCTAGGCAACGAAGTTCCTCTTAGCCCCAGTCTTCATGATTCGATGAGCGTGCCAACCGCTCCGATGCGCGACCGCCCCTCGCTGATAATAACAAACCCGGGGCATGGCTCTATGCCGCTTTTGAGGGCAGTGCAGAGGTGAGCAACAACGCTAGAAGGTAGGCGGCAGCGCCGCAGGCCAGTGTGACGTTCAAACCGAACTGAATCGCGATCACCATGGCCAGCACCGAACCCAGAACGCTGGCCGCGGCATTCATCGCCCAGGCCCACTCGACGGAGTTTCCGGAGGCAGAGGAACTCAGCCGTGCTGAAGCCAAGGCGCGCAGGCCAGTAGGGAAGGGCATTCCCATCACGAAACCGAGAGGAACCAGCAGAACGCCGCTGATCAGCAGCCGGGTGCCGAAACCGAGTCCGACGAAAGCTGCCAGCCGGCTGGGCAGGAAGAACACGTCCGCGATGAGGGTTGCGATCACCAGCACCAGCGGGACCCAGACGAGTTCGGTGCGGGGCAGCCAGAGGCGCGAAAACAGGCTGCCCGCGCCACTGGAAAGCATGAGCAGGAAGATCACGACCGTCAGTGCGTAAGTAGGATGTCCGAGGAAAAGCACGAAGCGCTGGATGAAGGCAATCTCGACCAGAATGTAGCCCAAACCGACGGCAATGAAATACAGCAGCGGAAGCGGCGAGTGACGCAGGTTTCGGCTCCTCAGTGCCAGCGGGAGGATCAGAAACGCGAGCACTGCAGCCAGCGAAATGATCAGCACCAGAAGCAGAACCAGCACGCCGAGATTCACCTTCCAATCGATTCCCTGCTGCAGTCCACGTTCGCCAAGAATCTGGCCCGCCTTGAGCGTGAAGAAGAAAAACGGAGCGTTGTCGCTGACCGGGGCTACGTTGTACGTGTATCCCCGCGCGAAGGCATAAGGATCGTTGGACGCAATCAGGGCGGAGAAAGGATTCTGCCTGGGTTCGGAGGGCATATACAGCGAATCAAGATCCTCATATCGTTCGAGATGGGCGCGCACCTCGGCTTCTTCCTGCGCAGTAAACGGAGTTTTCTTTGCCAGAACCACGACGGGGATGCCATCCTCGTCCAGCGCTCCCTCGGACGCGACGATGAAATGGCGCGCCGGATTCGCAACTCCGAGACTGTGTAGCGCGTCCATGGCAACGGCGACCACGCGCAGCGCCTCCCGCGGATGCTGAAACTCCCAGCGGGTGATCGCAATCATGCCATCCGAGTTGAGGTGCTCGAAATATTCGCGAAAAGCGTCCACCGTGTAGAGGTTGTTCTCGCTGAGCGCGAAGGCCCCCGCGGCGGTCGAGGCCCACGTGTCCACCAACGTCATCTGTACCACGTCAAAGTGCTGCGGCGTCGAGCGTAAGAACGATCGGCCGTCGGTCACGTGCATGTGCACTTCGGGGCGATCGTACAGGTGCTGGGCATAATCGGCGTAGCGTCCCCGCATGATGGTGTCGGCAATGATGGGATTGATTTCGATGCCAGTCACGCTGGGACTGCCGTTGGCGACCGCGCGCAACACGTCAACGCCGCCGCCCGGCCCGATGATGGCGAACTCCCCGCGAGGCCGCAAAACGTTGGCCAGCGCCGGCGGAGCGGACATCAGATTGTGCTCCCACTCGCTCCCTTTCCAGTGCGCGAGGTCCGCGTTCATGATGTAGGTGGAAGCGTCGGCGTCGATCACGATGACCTTGGCCTCATCTTGAAGATCGACCTCCACCCGCGACAGCGCATTCCAGCGCGCGAACTCCACCCACTCGGGATCGCGGAACACGCCCTTGGCGTAGACCACATCGATGAGCCGGCTGGAATGATTGGCCGCGATCAAAGCCACCACTGCCAGTGTGAGCAAGGCCGCATTTCTCCGCTCCGTTCGTATCTCAGCCCATACCATGGCTGCGGCGCCAAGCGTTGCCGCGGCGAACAGAATCGTGTTCGGCCCGCCCAGCCAATTCAGCAGCGGCACCACGGCTAGGCAAGCCAGGGCGCCTCCGCAGAGATCGGCGCCATACAGCCGCGGAATGCGCTGTGGCTCGCGAGCGAAGACAACCGAGAACAGCAACCCCGTGAGAAAAAAAGGTGCTGCGGCAGCAAGATAGAGAGCGGTCAGGCGGAGGAAGTTTTTCCCGGAGACGTCGAGCGCGACCGGAACATGCAACACGATCTCCAGTACCACCGGCACGACCACCGCATTCACCATGCACAGCAGGGCGGCGAAACGGCGCGTCTCCATGCTGGCCAGTCGTAATCGCAGCAGATAGGCGAAGACTCCGCCAGCGCCCAGGCCAAGCAGGGCAATGGAAATCGCGAGAAACGCGAAGTGGTAAAACAGCACGACGGAAAACAACCGGGTGAGGGCAAGCTCGAGCAACAGCGCCGCAAAGCTGGTAAGGGCGAGCCCTCCAAGCACAATCCTGGCGGGAACTTCCGCCCGGGTCTGGACCGGGACGACGTTCGGGGCAATGACAGACATGATGGAGATCAGACGCGACAGTCTAGCAGACGAAGACTGCGGTTCGCGGGCAAGAGTGCCCGCGCCACACAGGCGTCAGTCTTCCAGGATCACCTGCGCGATGGCCTGCTCCGCCGTGTGTGAGAGCGACAGCGCGGCGTGCTTGACTCCCAGCCGGGCCGCGAACTCTGCCGCTTTTCCGTGAAAGCTCATCGTCGGACGCCCGCCCGGCATGCGCGCGACTTCGCAGTCGCGCCAGCGCACTCCATGATTCCAGCCCGTGCCCAACGCTTTCATTGCGGCTTCCTTCGCGGCGAAGCGCGCGGCATAACGCTCCACGCGGTTGGCCTTGGAGTCGCAGTAGCGAATCTCCCCGGCGGTAAAGATTCGTTGCAGGAAGCGCTCGCCAAAGCGCTCGAGCGCCTGGCGGATGCGCGGAACTTCGGCGATGTCAATGCCCGTGCCGACGATCATGAATGTACTTTCTGTAGACGATCTGCGTGGGTGCCCCATTTCTCGCGTTTTTTGCGAGAAGTGGGGCTTTTGATACCTCGCACTTTACAACAGCCGGTCTCCACGGTAAATCAGCTGCCCGTCGATCATTCGGGCCTCGGGTGTCAGCCGATGCGGCTTCACGGGGCCAGTGCCGTCGATGTGCACCACCTCATGCCCGTGGGCGACCAGCCAGTCCGACACCAGCATGCGGTGGCAGCGGAAATAGACGCGCTCGGCGCACATGTAGGCCGTGGGTGAGGTCTCAGCTAGACCGATCAGTTCGGCCACGGAACTCGCAAACTCCGTAGTCAGCATGTAATCGGCATAATTCCGAAAGTTCGCGTTGCGCAGCGCGACGTTCGGAGATTCGTCAAGAGTTTTCTTGCGATAGCCGCCCAGAGCTTTCATCCAGACGTAGCGGATTCCCGCCGCCGGCAAACTTTTCTCCAGCGCTTCACGATTGAACTGCGGCAGCCGGCGCGACATGGGAAAGGCGCGGATGTCCACTAGCGTTTGGATCGCATGCGTGCGCAAAGTATCGGCCAGATCCTCGAAAGAACGCGTGGAATGTCCGATCGTATAGAGGCGAGCCACGTGCGTTTCGATGCGCAACCGTCACGCCGCGATTCGGTTGAGCGCCTCGGCCACAACGGAATCCTGCGCCGGAAAGACGGTGCGCAGATCGACCAGTACCCGCCCTTCGTCGACGCGCACAATAATCGGCGGGTCGGAGCTTCGCAGGCGCGCCGCCAGTTCGTCGGCGCTGAAATCTTTCGAGGTCAACGCCAGAAGCCGCGTCGGCAACACAGAAGATGGCGCAGCGCCGCCGCCGATCACCGATTCTCCATCGATGACTTCGACGCGCAACTTAGCAGAGTGCATCTGAGAAGCAACAGCCTGGGCGCGTTTCCCAATGTCTTCCGCGGTAAGCCGCATCATGCGCAGGGTTGGAATGGCGTCGTGGTCGCGCTTCACGTAAGCCAATAGCGTCGCCTCAAGCGCGGCGTAGGTAAGCTTGTCCACTCTCAGTGCGCGGAACAGCGAATTCGAGCGCATGCGCGCGATCAGCTCACGGCGTCCGCTGACCAGCCCCGCCTGCGGTCCGCCGAGCAGCTTGTCGCCGCTGTAGGTGACAACATCCACGCCCGCGCGTACGCTGTCGAGAACGCTGGGCTCTCCGGTAATTCCCAGCGACTGCAAATCCAGAAGCGCGCCGCTGCCCAGGTCTTCCATCAGCGGCACGCCGCGCCTGCGCGCCAGTTCAACAAGTTCAGCCGTGGAAGCCTGTTCGGTAAAGCCGGTGATTTCAAAGTTCGAGCGGTGCACCCGCAGCAGCAGGCGTGTGCGTTCGTTGATGGCGCGCTCGTAGTCGGCCACACGCGTGCGGTTCGTCGTGCCCACTTCGCGCAGAATCGCTCCCGACTTCGCCATCACGTCAGGAATGCGGAACGAGCCCCCGATCTCGACCAATTCCCCGCGGGAGACGACGACCTCTCCTCCCTCCGCCAATGTATTGAGCGCGAGCAGCACCGCAGCCGCGTTATTGTTCACCACGATCGTCGAAATCACGACGCTCGAAATATCGTCACCGCTCCCCCCGGCGCCTTCTGTCGAGACGTTTTCCGTAACCTCACTGATCAGCTTGCGAAACAACCGGTCCACGTGAACATCCCGCTTGCCGCGCTCCCCAGCATTGAGATCAAATTCAAGGTTGGAATATGCCGTGGCAGTTTTACGGATATGCTCCAGCGCGCCTTCCGCCAGGGGCGCGCGGCCAAGATTCGTATGCAGGATCACGCCCGTCGCGTTGATCACGGGACGTAACGAGTAAGCCAGCGCCTGCCGAAGCTGAGATTCGACCGCACCTGCGAGTCCGGAAAGCGCAAGCGCAAGCGATGCCTCATCAAGCAGCCCAGAAGATATTTCTTCCCGGAGCCGGCGCAGCACACTTCGCGTGGCGTCAGTCAATGCCACGGTCCCGTTGCTGTCTGATAGCGCAGCCACCGCCGGCATTCGCAGGCATTCGTCCACGGAAGGCAACCGGCGGAAAAGCTCCGATTTGGCCGCACTTCTCACCGGGAAATTATCCCACGAAACCCCACGAAACAAGCATGGACCGAACCCAGGCTACTTCTCAAAGCGTGTGCAGGTACGCGAGCAAATCCTGAAGCTCCTGCTGGCTAAGCTTCTGGCTATAGCCGGGCATCTCGTTCCGGCCTGTGCGAATGATGTCGCTGACGCGATCATCATTGGCCGGAAGGCCGCTGAGCGAAAGATACTGGTGCTGAAAAACTCCCTTCAGTCCCGGACCTTTTTTCCCTTTGGTGGAGTACGGCTCATGGCACCGGTCGCATTCCGCGTCATAAATCTTCCGGCCGGCCGCTTGTTGTGGATTGAGCCCGAGTTCGGCGTCGGACTTCCGACGCTCAACATCGCACCCCGAAAGCATGGCCAGAACCATCGCGCCGGCCAGGACAGCCGCGCTCGCGCATAAGAAGTTTCTCTCTAACGTGAAATTTCTCTGAGGGCTGATCCCTCGCCACCACCGCCGCTTTGCTGGCACCATAGCCGCCGTCATTTTACAATCATAGATCAATCCCATGGCGATCGCGCTCAAGCGAATCTATGAGAAGTCTTCGCGCGCCGACGGAACGCGTATCCTGGTAAACCGTCTGTGGCCGCGAGGTCTCAGCAAGGCGCAAGCAGCGGTCGACGAGTGGCTGCGAGACCTGTCGCCGTCGAATGAGTTGCGGAAATGGTTTCATGCCCAACCAGCGCACTGGATGGCTTTTCGCAAGAAGTATCTTAAAGAACTGTCTCGCCCGGAAGCGGAAGTCGATCTGCGGAAGCTCTACGGTATCGCGCACAAGAAAAAGCGCGTGACCCTGCTCTTTGCTTCAAGGAACGAGGAGCGCAACAACGCGGTCGTCCTCAAAGAGCTGCTGGAAGGAATGCGCAAGCCGCCGACAGGCACGGGCGCCGGCGTAGTCTCCGCGAGGCGCAGACGAGCAGCGGCGCGTCGCCGGTAGCGAATCCTTGCTGTCGTCAAACAGCCTGACCGCAAAGATCGCAAAGAAAAGCCGCAGAGAACGCCAAGGGAGATTGTGGATTGTGCTCCTTCGCGTCCTTTGCGGCGTCTCTTCGCGACCTTTGCGGTCAAAGGCTTCAAAGCTCTGACTCAAGCCAGCGCTTCATTTAGAATCTTCCGCGATGAGGGCAGTCTTCCAATGGAACCTGGGCGCGCGTGCGCTCGAACTCGGAAAGCGCACGCTGATCATGGGGATCGTGAACGTCACGCCCGATTCATTTTCCGACGGCGGCCTGTATCTGGAGCCGGACCGCGCCATAGCACAGGCTCAACGTCTGCTGGAAGAAGGCGCCGACATTCTTGACATAGGCGGCGAATCCACCCGCCCGGGCACGAATGTGGCAGCCCCGCCCAGTTCCTCGACGCAAAAAACAGTGGCTGCGCCCAAGCATCCTCCTGTGAGCGCGGAAGAGGAACTGAAGCGCGTGCTCCCCGTCATCGCCGAAATCAAAAAGAAATTTCCCAAAGCAGTTCTTTCCGTAGACACCTACAAGTCAAGCGTCGCCCAGGCGGCCGTCGCCGCCGGAGCCGAGATCGTCAACGATGTGAGCGGCTTTCGCTGGGACAAGCAGATGGCCAAAACCGTAGCCGAATTGAAGTGCGGCACAATCCTCATGCACATGCGTGGACGTCCCGATGAATGGCGCACCTTGCCCCCGCCCGGAGACGTCGTGCTGCTGGTCAAGCGCGAGCTCAAAGACTGGGCCGAGTCTGCCGTGGTCGCAGGAGTGCGACGCGAGCGCATCGTGCTCGATCCCGGCTTCGGCTTCGGTAAACGCTTTGACGAGAACTATCCGCTGTTGTCGCGCTTCAGCGACCTGCAGGCTGCGGGATTTCCCCTCCTGGCGGGCACGTCACGAAAGTCGTTTATAGGCCGCACGCTCGCAACCGACGGTAAGGACGCTCCTCCCCAGGACCGGCTCTACGGAACGCTGGCGACGCAGACGGCATTGATTCTCAAGGGAGCCCACATTCTGCGCACCCACGACGTGAGGCCCGCGGTGGAGGCCGCGCGGGTCGCCGACGCAATTCTCGCCGCCAGGTAACATGTCCGAATGTGGCGCGGGCGCCCACGCCCGCGGAACTTCGCCCATTGCGCTCTGCCCCCCAACAGTGCACAATACTTACGGAAGCTTGTGGCATGGCCGTGAAAACTGTGTAACCCGCGACCACCCCTGAGCATCAAACTATTTGTATAAGCGAGAAGTGGCTTCAACATCCCCGCAGGCTGGGCGTTAACTGACGCAGTGAGCCTGCTGGAGCCGCTGGGAAGCTTTCAACATCCCCGTTCCGGATCAAGCCCACGCCCGCGCCTGCATTGCGCGCAAGCGGCGCCATTCGGAGCTGAAAGCGAGTCAACGTGGCTACTGCTGCGGCAGTTTGCAGTCTGGAGAACTATCTTGTCCTCCCCGATCACACCATGGACGACCGCATTCGTGCGGCACGCGAGATCCTCGGCCGTGACCTGGTCATCCTCGGTCATCATTACCAGCGCGATGAAGTAATCCGCTTCGCCGATTTCCGCGGAGACTCCTACAAGCTCTCGAAAGAAGCCGCCAAGGCCGGCGGCAAATACATCATTTTCTGCGGCGTGCACTTCATGGCTGAAAGTGCTGACGTTCTTTCCCGCCCCGGCCAGATCACGATTCTCCCCGACCTTAATGCCGGATGCTCCATGGCCGATATGGCCGAGATCACGCAGGTTGAAGATTGCTGGGAGCAACTGGTCGGCGCGGGCGTGGCTGAAGACTCCGGCGAAGGCGTCACACCGGTTACCTACATCAACTCCACTGCCGCGATCAAAGCCTTTGTCGGAGAACGCGGCGGCGTGGTCTGCACCTCGGCCAATGCCGCCGGAGCGATGAAGTGGGGTCTCGCGAAGAATCCGAAATTACTCTTTCTGCCCGACCAGCACCTCGGCCGCAACACCGCATACGCGATGGGCATCCCGCTGAACGAAATGGTGGTCTGGGATCCCTACATGATTAACGGCGGGCTGACTCCCGACCGTCTGAAGAACGCCCGAATAATTCTGTGGAAGGGCCACTGTTCGGTTCATCAACGCTTTCTGCCCGAGCACGTCGACAACGTGCGTGCCAAGTACCCGGGCATCCGCGTGATCGTTCATCCCGAATGCCGCTGGGAAGTCTGCCAGAAAGCCGACGGCATCGGATCGACCGAGGGCCTGCTGAAGATGATCCGCGAAGCTCCGTCAGGCGCGAGTTTCGCCGTGGGCACAGAAATCCACCTGGTCAACCGCATGGGCAAGGAGTTCGCCGCCGAAGGCAAAAAGGTCATTACCCTCGACGACTCCGGCTGCCTCTGCACCACCATGTTCCGCATCTCCCCGCAGCATTTGTGCTGGGCGCTCGAAAACCTGGTGGAAGGCAACGTAGTGAACCAGATCAAAGTAAAAGATGACGTGAAACAGTGGGCGCGGGTAGCGCTCGATCGCATGCTTGAAATTCACTAACGAAATGTGGCGCGGGCGCCCCCGCCCGCGCAATGCATGCGCCGGCCGGACACCGTCAGCTACTGCCCCACCTTTTCCGCAGTCTGCAATTCTCTCGCCCGGCCCACCAGCTTCTTCAGCTTACCTTCAATCGAAGCGTCCCCAATGTGCTCATCCTGCAGCACGCCATCCGCGTCAATCGTGAAGGTGTGCGGAATCGCCTCCACGCCAAATAGCATGGCAATTGGGCCTTTGAAGCCGCCGTCGTAGTATTGCGCCCAGGGCATTTCGTTTTTTGCGATGAAGTCCTTCCACTTCTGCTCATCGCTATCAAGGCTCACACTAAGCACCACGATTGGCTCGCCCTGGAACTTTTTTGCGATCTGTCGCATGTGCGGCAAGGCTTCGCGGCACGGCCCGCACCATGTCGCCCAAAAGTCCATCAGCACTACCTTCCCCTTCAGTTCATCCATGGACAAATGCTGCCCCTCGACGGTGGTGAGGGCAAAGGGCGGAGCCATCCTCGCGCGCGCAAGATCCGGCTGGCTCATATAACGCAGCGCTCGCTGGCGATCCAGATCATCCGCCCCCTTCATCTTCACGAACTGCTCAAACCGTTCTTTCGCCGCATCATCTTGTTTCAGGTGCGCAAGCACCTGGCCATCGGCGAAAACCGCCCCCGGAAAATTCGCGACCGCCGCCAGCGCCTTCGTCATCTCTTCATGCGCCCGACTGAACAACTCATCCTTGTGCTTGTCCATGCCTTCCCGGAACCAGACAAGGCCGAATTGATAATGCGCCAGGGCTAAATCCGTCGGGGTCTGGGCCTCGCTCACAATCTCCCCCGCTGCGGCTTCGGCGGTTTTCCACTCGCGGAGTTCGACCCCATATTTGACCATCTTTTTCTGACACGCCAGGCAGTGTCCGCCGTCTTGCTTGTCAGCTTTTTTGAAGTTATCGAGCGCCGACTCCGGCAGGCGTTTGTGCAGAAATTCCAGAGCTTCCTTGTAGGTCTTCTGCGCTTTATCGTTAGTCGGACCTTCGTCTATCTTCTCCTGTGCCACCGCCATTACCACCACGCAGGCCAGCACCAGGGCAATCCCGGCAGATCTCATTGCCAACCTCCCGCACTGAGAATTTGCGGGACGAAGCTATCATGATTTCGTGGATTTCCGCGAGGATTTCTTTAACCTGCGGAAGCAACGAAGCCCAGGGAGAACCACAATCCTACCCAGCAACCGAATGCGCTAGAATAGAAACTGACCCCCATGTCATCCCGCACCTTCACCCTCGACGAAGCGCAATCCCTTCTCCCCGTTCTCGAATCTCTTCTGCGCACCGCCCTCGCGGGCAAGAAGCTGATGGAGGAAGTCGACGCCGAACTGCAGGCGCTCGGCCACCGCATCTTCCTCAACGGCGGTACTCACGTCGACATCATTCCGCTCGCCCGCCGCAAGGCCGAGCGCGTAAAAGCCGAGCAGCGGCTCCGCGACGCCTTCGCCGAAATCGACTCCATCGGCGTGCAGATCAAAGATCTGGATATTGGTTTGCTCGATTTCCCCTGTGACGTAGAGGGAGAAACCGTCCTGCTCTGCTGGAAGTTAGGCGAGAAGTCCATCACGCACTGGCATGGCGAAAAGGAAGGCTTTGCCGGTCGCAAGCCCATCGACCAGCGCATCGCAAAATCAAAGCGAGCGAACTAGATCAAGCGCCGCTCCGCCTCCACTGTGCCAGAGCGACAACCCAGCAGACGCCCGCGCGCCATCAAACGGCCAATTGTTGGGAAACTTTTATTAGGAAACTTTCAGGACTTCCGGAATCCCGAACGCTGGTGCTATCCTTCCATCTCTCGCCCGAGCCGCATCCCCGAGCCCAGTCCCAGGAAATCCAGCAGCGCACGAATCCGCCTTGCGCCTTGACCAATCTGCTCCGCACTCTCGCGAGACGACACATCCTGCAGCCGCCCACGGTAATGCCTGGCGACGTAACTCATGCGCAATCTGGCCTCATCGTACCCGGCCCGCATCGTGCTCCTCAAGGCAGCAATAAGTTCTTCCACCCGCTGGGGATCTTCTTCGTCGACAATCTGTTGGCACAGTTCTCGAACGCGCGCATTGACATCAACTTCGTACATTGCGGAAGAGCTCAACTCTCAAGCGATTAGATGCCATTCTCTTAAGCGTGTCTATCCTGTGGATTCCGTAGGGTAAACCTCTTAGACTCAACATTGTGGCGGCCCGGCTGGGGCCCTTCTTTTCTCTGACCCAGCGGAAGCTCATCCAGACGGGAACTTCCAGATTTCAAAAGCTTTTCCCACCCTTGCTGGAGTCGTAGTACGCTCCCCACCACTTTTTTCTTTGCGATCTTCGCGACATCTTTTAGCACACTTTGCATCAAAAGCTTTTTTGCCGGAGGATGCAATCAAAGGTTCTAGGACAACATCCTCCTCTGGACGGGGTTGACAACTGAAGTACACCCGTCCTATGGATACCTTGGCACCGGGCCCTCAAATGAGCGACCCTAGCCGAGTGCTCCGGTGACGGACGGATAGGGCGCCTCGCTTCCATTAAAGGCGAGGCCAGAGGATAACAATGAAACGCAATCGCATGACGTGCTGGCTGTTGTTCGTAGTTCTGATGATCTCTTTCTCGGCAGCTTCACAGGCGCAAATCGCGCTCGGCATTTCCGTACGGATTGGCCCGCCTGCCCTGCCCGTTTACGAGCAGCCGTTGTGTCCCGGCCCCGGCTATCTCTGGACCCCCGGCTACTGGGCCTGGAGCGACGATGATGGCTACTACTGGGTGCCCGGCACCTGGGTGGTCGCGCCCGTAGGCTTGCTCTGGACTCCTGGCTATTGGGGTTGGGGAGATGGCGTTTACGCATGGCATGGCGGCTACTGGGGTCCACACATCGGCTTCTACGGGGGCGTTAACTATGGCTTCGGCTACGGTGGCGTCGGATTTGGCGGCGGCGAGTGGCGTGGCGGGGCGTTCTTTTACAACACCGCCGTCATGCGTGTGAACACTACCACCATCACCAACGTGTACGTGAACAAGACTGTCATCAACAACACCAACGTCAGCCACGTCAGCTACAACGGCGGCCAAGGCGGCGTCACTGCCCGTCCGACTCCTGAGGAAGAACGCGCCGAGCACGAGCAGCATCAGGCCGCTCTGCCTGCGCAGCATGAGCAGGAACACGCTGCCAGCCAGAATAAAGAGAACTTCGCTTCCAACAACCACGGACGTTCCAGCCATCGCCGCAACCGCCAAGCCGGGCGAGTTTAAGGGGCCGGGCGTGGTGAGGGCAAAAGCTGCTGGAGCTCCCTATCACCCTCCAAAAATGTCGCCCAAAGAAGCGCGCGCTTCAGCTCCGGCCAAAGGCTCCTCGCCGGCGGAGAAGACGAGCGCCAAGCGTCCCGCCGAGCATCCAGCCGCGGCGGAGCACGCGAAAAGTGGCGGCAACGTGAAGTCTGATCGCCCTGCCAGCGCCAGTAAATCGGCGAACCGGCCCGCGCCCAAGGCCAACGAAAAGGCCTCGCGGCCAGCTCCGGCAGAGCACGCGTCGAAGCCAGAGCATGCGTCAAAACCAGCTCCGGCAGAGCACGCGTCAAAGCCAGCGGCACATGAATCAAAGCCGGCGGCACATCAATCAAAGCCGGCTCCCGCACAACACGCATCAAAACCAGCCCCGGCAGAGCACGCGTCAAAGCCAGCGGCACATGAATCAAAGCCGGCGGCGCAGCACGCGTCAAAACCAGCTCCGGCAGAACACGCATCGAAGCCAGCTGCGGCGCCCCATGAATCGAAGCCGGCTCCGGAAAAGAGCGCTCCCGCTAAACCGGAGAAGCATCCCGGCAAGGGCCGATAAGCGCCCTTTCGTGATTAGTAGCTGAGGATCGTAACCTGGAGATCGTAATCTGCGGATCGTAATCCATGGCCAGGGGCAGGTTTTAAGCCTTGGCCACTTTTTGTGGAGGGACGGGCGCCTCGCCCGTCCAGGCCCGCGGCACCGTGAATTTTTTAGCCGCAAGTTGCGCCAGGCTCTGCGTTCTTCTCCCAGGCACAGCTAACGTTGGAATTATCCAGGATGGTTCGGTGTCGTGCACGGAAGTGCAGTTACCCGCTCACCCCGAATTCATCTCTGCTACAATTTTTGCAAGCTTAAACCAGCGCGCCAAAGAGGCCTTAAGAGAACATGTCGTCCATGAAGCAAAAACTCCGCCTGACCGGCTCCCTGGCGCTGCTCGCGCTCGCCGCCCTGGGCATCGGCTGCCGCGGCTTCTTTGTCAACCCCACCATTACCGCCATCACAGTCGATCCGCCAAACCCGACTGTGAGCCAAGGCACCACCGAGCAATTAACCGCGGCTGGAACCGACAGTAACAACAACTCGGTTACTCTAACCGGCGGCACGAGTTGCACGGGAACAACGGTATGTTGGTCCAGTTCGACTCCTAGCGTGGCGACGATCAGCACGGGCGGGCTGCTGAAAGGTATTACGGCTGGAACCACCACCATAACGGCAGCATCGGGCACAGCCACCGGGACAACCACGGCGACCGTAACCTTGGGAAATGTCACTGCAATCAACGTCCAGCCCACCTCCATTTCACTTCCCGTGAGCTCGACCGCCACCGGGAGCCAGTGCTTGACCGCCACCGCCAGCGCCGGAGGAACGTCGCCCGATGTTACCGCGAGCGTGACTTGGCAGACGGGAAACACAAGTCTCATCACGGTTCAAAATGGCCAGGACCCTATGTGCCCGATATCTTCGGCGACTCCCGGCCAGACAACCATTTTCGCGACCTATGTCAGCAATGACACCACAATCACTTCCAATTCGGTAACTGTCAACGTCCAATAAGCCGGCGGGAAATTCGATCGCGATTGTCGGCGGGTAGCCCACTTTCCGCCAGCGGACATCCACAATTCGAATCTGGGTGCCCCATTTCTCGCGTTCTTTGCGAGAAAGCCTGTCCTGAGCTAGTCGAAGGGTGGGGCTTTTGATGTTGGTCCCAGGCCCAAAGGCCATACTCAATGCTGGTATCAACTACGGTATAATTGAACTCATGGGAACAGCACGCAAGATCACCGTGGAAATCCCATGCGCTCTCCTCGAAAAGGCGCAGGAGGCCAGCGGCGCCGGCATCACCCAGACAGTCCGCACCGGGCTGCAACTGCTGGCCGCATCCCGGGCCTATAACCGCCTGCGGCAATTGCGGGGCAAGGTCCGCTTTGCCCGTACTCTTGCGCAGCTGAAGGCTGACCGCTAACCGTTCGGTCAATGATCGCTGATCAATGATCGCTGCCGATACCAGCACGTGGATCGCGTTTTTCGAGGGTGCGCTGGGCGCGGACGTGCATCTGCTCGACCAGGCGCTGGCCGACCGCCAGGTCTTGATGGTTCCGGTCGTGCTCACCGAGTTGTTGAGCGACCCCGATCTCCCGACAGCCGTTGCCAGAACTCTCTCGGAGGTTCCCTTGATCGGCATCGGGCCCGGCTATTGGCAAAGGGCCGGCGCGTTACGGGCTAAGGTGCTGTCGAAAGCCAGGAGGGCGCGACTTGGTGACGCGCTCATTGCCCAAACGTGTGTAGACGCCAATGTCCCCTTCCTGACGAGAGACCGGGATTTCCGCTCATTCGCTGATGCTGCGCGCCTGGATGTCCTTCCGTAATCGAGAGAATCCGCTTCTCGCGTTCTTTGCGAGAAAGCGTCCCCTGAGCTCAAGGAACCCAAATCAGCTTTCGCCGCACGCCCTGTGATATATTGAATACAAGTATTCGAGATATCACCATGCCTACCTCCATCCGACTCTCGCCTGAGGCTGAGAAGCGCCTGGATTTCCTCGCCGCCCAGACAGGCCGCACCAAGGCTTTCTACCTACGCCAGATCATCGAGCACGGTCTGGACGATCTGGAAGACTACTACCTCGCCGCTGACGTGCTGGAGCGCGTGCGAAAAGGCGAAGAGAAAACTCACTCCAGCGCTCAAGTGAGACGCGATCTTGGCCTGGACGATTGAGTACACCGAGACCGCCCGAAGAGAATTAAGAAAGATCGACAAACCCGTCGCCCGCCGCATTCTGGACTTTCTCGACAATCGTGTCGCCAAACAAGACGACCCGCGCAAATTAGGGCGAGCACTGAGCGGTCCGCTGGGCAACCTCTGGCGTTATCGCGTCGGTGACTATCGCGTGATCTGCAACATCCAGCACCAGACCGTCACGGTTCTCGTTCTTCGCATCGGACATCGGCGTGAAGTCTACCGTTAGCAACGCCTTCTACGTCCACTCGTGACATTGCTCCCGTCGTCCGAGACGTTATGATCGTAGTGGCGTCTTCTTTGTTATCACGACTTTTTGTCATCCCGAGCGAAGCGAGAGATCTAGGTCCTTGCCGCCGCCGGCACAAACCCAGATTCCTCGCCATGCTCGGAATGACAACGAAGAGCGATGGGGACGAATAAGTAAGGCGAACGACCAACGACCGTACTTAGCCTGCCCTGAGCGAAGCGAAGGGACGAATCACATGTCTGACATTCACTGCATCGGCATCGCTACCGGAGGCGGGGACGCTCCCGGCCTCAACGCCGTCATCCGCGCCGCCACCAAGGCCGCCATCCTCAAATACAAATGGAAGGTGATCGGCATCCCCGACGGCTTCGACGGCCTTATCTGGCCCGAGAAGTCGTTCGAACTCACGCTGAAGGAAGTCTCCGGCATTCTGCCCCGCGGCGGAACGATTCTCGGCACCACCAACCGCGGCAATCCCTTCAGCTACAAAAGCGAAGAGAACGGCGTGGTGGCGACACGCGACATCTCGGACCAGGTCATCGCCAACTCCAGGAAGCTGGGCATCGATGCCATCATCACGATCGGCGGCGACGGCTCGCAGAAGATCGGCCACGAGCTCTTTCAGAAGGGCCTGAAGACCGTGGGCGTGCCCAAGACCATCGACAACGACCTTTCCGCCACCGAAGTCACCTTCGGCTTCGACACGGCGCTGCACACCGTCACCGACGCCATCGACAAGATCCACACCACGGCCGCGTCGCACCATCGCGTCATCGTGGTGGAAGTCATGGGCCGCGATTGTGGCTGGATCGCGCTCGAGGCCGGCATCGCCGGCGGCGCCCACGTCATCCTTATCCCGGAAATTCCGTTCAGCCTTAAAAGTATCTGCGACTGCATCGGCGTGCGCGAGGCGCTGGGCAAGCATTTCACCATCGTGGTGGTCGCTGAGGGCGTCAAGCTGCCGCACGAACTCAAGCAGATGGCGCGCGGCTGGCCCGTAGGCAACACGGTCGGCGACGCCATTGGCTTGTTCTCGGGCAAAGAAGTTCGGGTCAGCGTGCTTGGACACATCCAGCGCGGCGGCTCGCCTTCGCCCTATGACCGCGTGCTGGCCACGCGCTTCGGAGTCGCCGCCGTCGACCTGATTGCCGCAGGCGCCTTCGGCAAGATGGTCGCCCTGCGCGCCGGTTCGATTGTAGCGGTGGATGTAGCCACCGCCATCGGCAAACTCAATTCCGTCGACCCCTACGGCGAGTTAGTCCGCGCCGCAAAAGCCATCGGCATCGGCTTCGGGGATTAGAAGCAGTGCCCAGTGGCCAGTAACCAGTACCCAGAATCGGAACGAGTAGCGCCGGCATCCTGCCGGCTGTCCCGAGGGCGTCTCGCCCTCGGAGCCTGGCCACCCGACATTTCTAAATGCAGTAAACCTTGCCTGCAGAGTCGGTATCGAACTACCGAACGCGAAAGGAGTTTTTATGACCAAGACGTTGATGCTTGCCGTGGCTCTCCTGGTATCGACAGCATGGCTGACGGCTCAGGCTCAAGATCCACAGACCGGTTCCAAGCACGCCGGGAACACGACCTCAGTAAGGGGCTGCCTGCAAGGTTCCGACGGAACTTACACTCTCACTTCTGATTCTGGAACAAGGTATCAGCTGCAGGGGGATACATCGAAACTGAGCAAACATGTTGGACACGAGGTCGAGATTACAGGGTCCCGTGCTGCAAACACTACCTCGAACAGCGCCATGAGTCCGACAGGAGAAAATGGCGAATCCCAACGGACGCTCATGGTGGACAGTCTGAAACACATTTCCACGACGTGCAGTAAGGCAAGCAAGTAGGATGGAATGTCACAACCTGACCGGGACTCCGACCCGGCCAGGTTTTTTCCTCGCCTCGCGCAGCGCATGAGGACATGAGGAAAAGGCAGGTCGTTTCCGGGGCTGGTGTCTGTGACTAACGAACATGCCCAGGTCGCCCACCCCGAATCGTTGAACAGCGGATCGAAGTCAAAAGCCCCACTTCTCGCAAAAAGCGCGAGAAATGGGGCACCCAGTCACAAGGCAGGAGTGGGAAGTGGGCCACCTGTGATCTTTCAAGACGTTGTTCCCAAGAAGTGAATAGTCCATTCGAGCAACACCGGAGAAGCTGATGGTGCTGACCAATCTGCTTCGAAGGAGTCGACCGAATGGACCTTCACCAGAATGCCCGACTTACCTTTCGTAGTCGAGAGACTTTAGCCAAGAAGATTATGATCGAGAAGTTGACGTTGAACGCGGCTGCAGCCGCGTTCAACGTCAGCCGAAAAACTGCCGCCAAGTGGGTCCGGCGCTATCGCACCCTGGGTTTGCCCGGCTTGCGGGATCGTTCCTCGCGGCCCCTCCATAGCCCGCGCCGAACCTCGTCGGAGCTGATCGCTCAGGTCATCGCTCTGCGGCGCCAGTTATGCCCCGCCTATCAGATCGCCCAAGCCACCCATCTCAGCCCCGCCACCATCAGTCGCATCCTGCAGCGCGCTCAGTTGAACCGCTGGCGTCATCTGCATCCCGCTCCACCGGTCGTGCGCTACGAGCATCCCGCTCCCGGCGATCTCCTCCATCTCGACATCAAGGGCATGACCCGCTATCAGCAGGTCTCCATTCGTGGCGATGGCCGGCGTCGCGGCCGCCCTCAGTTCGCCGGCTGGCAGGCTCTGCACGTCGCCATCGACGATCATTCCCGCCTCGCCTTCTCTCGCATGCTGCCCAATCAGCAAAGCGAAACCGCCATCGCCTTCCTGCGCGCCGCCGTCGCCTTCTACGCCCAGCACGGCATCTCCATCCGCCGCCTGCTCACCGACAACGGCTCCTGCTATCGCTCCCGCCACTTCCGCGCCGCCTGCCTCCAACTCGGCATCCAGCACCGCTTCACCCGCCCTTACACTCCGCGCACCAACGGCAAGGCGGAACGCTTCATTCAAACCGCCCTGCGCGAGTGGGCCTACGTTCGCCATTACCTCAACTCCGAGGAACGCGATCAGCATCTCTCGCCCTGGCTTGAGCATTACAACTTCCACCGTCCGCATGGTAGTCTCGGTTACGCTCCGCCCATCAGCCGGGCTATTCCGCCGGGTACAACGTCTTGATAGATCACAGCCACCCGCCTTCGGGGATTGATGCCGAAAACGCTCTAGCTCCGGCGCAGTTTCCTTCGTACGATTCCAGCCAGGCCCAACAGCCCTGTCCCCATCAGGGAGAGCGATCCCGGCTCAGGCACTGTGGAGTAACCCATGCCTCCCGGTGACCCACCATTCAGGTAGATGGTGCCGTGCGTCTGTGGGCCATATGTGAAGCCATAGTAGCTGTATGAATTGACACCGGTCACAACGTAGGTTCCGGTGACGTCTACGTATCCTGCTGCGCTCGTGTACTCCCAACCCGAGAAACTTGCGCGGAACGTGTCGGTCAGCGAGTTGAAGACGCCCTTGAAAATCGTGCAGTCAAGTTCCGTTACCTTGCTGAAGTTCTGGTCGTTGACCAGTTCAAGCAGGCCGGAGTTGAACGTAGTGATGTTCCCCTTGGTGATGCCGCCAGCAGCGTAGAAGGCGGTGTAGTCGTAGAACGACCCGGTGAATCCCTCGGCGGTTCCGCCGTAGTAGTACAGGTAGCCTCCGGGAGGTGTGCTGATCGTGATTGAGTTGGCAAAAGCCGGGGCCGCGAAGGCAAGGACGGCGAGCAAGATAAAAACGCGTTTCATAGTTTTCTCTATTTCTCCAGGACTGATCTGACTTCTTATCGTGGTGGTAGTGTGCGGCAACCAGCGCGCCGAAACCATGGCTCCTCGGTGGCCGTTACAGAGGTAACCTGCCTGGTCTCCGTCAGAGGCCCCATGCGAGACTGCAAAGTCGCCTTGACTATGAGGGATATGTGACTCCAATCACAGTCAGCTTCCATCCTCCATGTCAGTCTTGCTGACAGCATCTTTTCCACATCTGGAGCGCGTATGGCCGACTCGATCGCGATTGTGTCCAGCCCGTCTGCCTCGCGGCGCGAACGCGAAGAGTTGCAGGCGGCGCGCTTCGCCATGCGCCTGTCGCTCGCGATCGGTGTGCTGATGCTGCTGGGCAAGACCACTGCATATCTGATGACGGGATCGGCGGCCATCCTCTCTGACTTTGCCGAATCGGTCGTGCACGTGATTGCGGTGGGGTTTGCGGCGTTCAGTTTGCGGTTGAGTACGAAGCCGGCCGCTCCCAGGTTTCTCTACGGCTACGAACGCATCACATTTTTCTCCGCCGGCTTTGAAGGCGCGATGATTGTCGTAGCCGCGATCTGGATCCTGGTCGCCGCCATTCAAAAGTGGATGGCCGGACTTCGACTGGAGCATCTCGGTTCAGGCTCTCTCTTGCTGCTGGCCGCGGGCGTCCTCAATGCCGGGCTCGGATGGTATCTGCTGCGGGTCGGCAAGCGCAGTCACTCGCTCATCCTCGAAGCCGACGGCAAGCACGTCCTCACCGACTCGCTCACCAGCTTCGGCGTGGTGGCTGGACTCGGCCTGGTCATGCTCACGGGATGGAAGCCGTTCGATCCGCTGATCGCGATTGCGGTCGCGGCCAATATTCTGTGGTCCGGCGGGCACCTGGCATGGCGCTCGGCGGTCGGCCTGCTCGATTATTCCGATCCCGCCGAGGGCAAGCAGATTCGCGCGAAGCTGGACGCGATCTGCGGCGAACTCGGCGTGCACTACCACGGCGTGCGCTTTCGAACCACCGGCTATCGCCAGATCATCGAAGTGCACTTGCTGTTTCCGCATGCGACCCCGGTAGGAGAAGCGCACCGCCTCGCGACCGCGCTCGAAGAGCGCCTGCCGGTAGAGCTCGCCAAGCGCGCGGAAGTGATCACCCATCTTGAATCGTTGGAAGACCACGAAGCCGTACACTCGCAGGAACACTACACAGGGCGCCCGGAGTAGGCATGTAGCGCCGCCGTCTCGGCGGCTGTCCGGCGGGCGTCCCGCCCGCCGCTCCGAGGGCGAGACGCCCCTTCGACAAGCTCAGGGCAGGCTCGGGACAGCCGGCAAGATGCCGGCGCTACGTTCGATAAGTCGTTGATTCTTCGTGAAGCGGTCTGCAAGTCGTTGATTCTTCGTTGACCACGCATATTAGCTATAAGCTAACAACACTTCAGGAAGCGATTTTAGGCCCTAGGGTCGTCGGGATGACCTTCGGGTCGTCCGGCCGGCTCGAGCTCGCGCTGAGAGCCTCTGAACGCAAAGGCGGGGCATTCTATGCGGTCGCGAGACCGCCATTTCCGGGGCTGGCGGAGACGCTTTTCTGAAGAATCAATCACTTCCACGCAGCTTCAACGACTTAGCCAGAAGCGAACAGTCTCTGTGATTCCCTTCTGAGATCCAGATTTCCTGGGCGAACTTGGCGTGGCTTTGCGATCTTTGCGGTTAGAAACTTTTGACCGCAGAGGGCGCTAAGAAATGCCGCAGAGGACGCAAAGGAAACCTTGTGGCACAGAGGATCACCTCGGCCTCGGCTCTTATTCATGCAGCATGTTGTCGATCAGCGCGTATAGCTGGCTGCGGTCGACGACTTCCACGAAGGGCTTGCCGCTGCGCTTGTTGCTGACCACGTAGAGTGTGGGCGTGTGGTTGATCTGGATGGCCTTGCCTAATTCCTTGTCCGCGTTGATCAGGGCCGCGAGTTTGCCTTGCGGATCGACCACGAACGGCAAATCCACTTTGTGCTCGGTGGCAAACTTTTCGGCGAAGCTGCGCAGGTTCTGCGGCGTCACCTCAAGCTGGTTGGCGAAGATGTAGTCGCGGAACTCGTTGCCCAGGGCTTTCGAGTGCGTGTCGAAGTAACGAGCAAACACGGCCGCGTCGAACGACCAGGTATGAAACGGCAGGGGAAAGTCGTGCCGCACCACGGGAATCTTGTAGGTCTTCGACGCTTCTTCCACCAGGGGCGCGGCGCGGCGGCAGTCGGGGCACTGCAAGTCCTCGAAAATCACGATGGCGACCTGTGCCCCCTTGGGCGGACGCAGCGCCGGATTCACGGTGTCCTGCGCGCTGGCGGACAGGAAGGCCGCGAGCACGAGGCAAACCGATAGCAAAGCCAATCGATTGCGAAGCAGTGTTTCTCTCATGAGTGACTAAAAGCGAACCCCCAGCTTATGGTAACCGATGCAGCCGCGTGCTGTCAGCGCGAGTGTGTTATGTGGCGCGGGCACTCCCTTCGGCAACTCCGCGCCCACACTGGTGCGTTATAGTGGAACCGAAACCGTGAAACTGAATCGCTCAGCGCGCCTCTTCCCGACCGCCCTCGCTGCTCTATTAGCGGTGTTGACGGCGCTTCCTGCCTGCACTCGCCGCGGGCATCACGTGCTGGAAGTGGCGTACGTTTCTGCGCCGCAAGCATCTCTGCGCGACGAGGTGGCGGCCATCTACAACCGCGTGGGCAATGTAAAAAACGGCGAGCGCGTCGAAGTGCTCGAGCGGGAGAAGCGTTTTGCGCGGGTGCGCACCTCTGGCGGCCTTGAGGGCTGGATCGAGCAACGCTTCCTGGTCGACCAGAAGACATTCGACAGCGTGCAGAAACTGACGCAGGACAATCGGGACGATCCCGTGCAGGCGCCGGGCATATTGCGCAACGATACGAATCTGCACATCACGCCGGGGCGCGAGACCGAGCATCTTTACCAGCTCACCTCGGGCGCGAAGGTCTCGATCCTGAAGCGCGCAACGGCAGAGAAGCAGGTTGCGGCGGGCGCTCCCAGGCCGGCGGCGGCCAAATCCAGCGCGCCCGAGCCGGTGCTCGAAGACTGGTGGCTGGTGCGCGACGCGCTGGGACGCGTGGGCTGGGTGCTGGCGCGCATGGTCGATGAAGACGTGCCGCTCGAAGTCGCGCAATATGCCGAGGGCCAGCGCTTTGTGGCCTTTTTCGTTTTGAATGAAGTGCAGGACCTCGACAAGGGCGTGCAGAGAAAAGTCGGGCAGTATCTATGCGTGCTGACCGAGCCGCACGATGGCCTGCCTTACGACTACGATCAAATCCGCGTCTTTACCTGGAACGCGAAGAAGCACCGCTACGAGACCGCATACCGCGAGCACAAACTCGACGGCGTGCTGCCGGTCACGGTAACCCACGAAGATTTCGACAAAGAAGGCACTCTGCCGGTTTTCATCCTGCGCGTCAAGGATGATCTGGGCAACGTCAGCGAGCGCAAGTACAAGCTGAACACGCCCATCGTCCGGCGCGTGCTGGCGCCGGGCGAGCAACCGGCGCGGACAGCGAGCAAGCGCCGGCCGTAAAAGCGGGTTCCTCGCTTCGCTCGGAATGGCAACCGTACTCGGACTCAGCTAATGAGAAAGGCTCAAGAGTTTAGCTACAGAAGTCTGCGATGCTTTCGACTACCCAGCTCTGTTCGTCTTCGGTGAGTTCGGGGAACATGGGTAGAGCGAGGACTTCTTTGGCGGCGCGTTCGGCTTCTGGGAAATCGCCTTCGCGGTATCCCAGATAGACGAAGCAGGGCTGCAGGTGCAGCGGGATGGGATAGTAGACCTCGGTGCCGATCTGGCGCTTGGCGAGGAAGGCTCGCAGTTCGTCGCGGCGGTTGGCGCGAATTACGTACTGGTGGAAGACGTGGTGCGCCTGCGGGGAAGATTGCGGCAGGCGGATGGGGCTGTTAACGGCGATTGCTGATTTTTGATTGTTGATTGCTGATTGATTATTCGCTCGCTCCCGATGTTCCGCCTTCGACGGCTTGGCTGTCGGCGTTTTTTCGGCCAGTCCCGCTTCGGCAAACAGGCGATCGTAGGTGGCGGCGCGGGCGCGACGCAGCTCGTTCCAGCCATCCACGTACTTCAACTTCACGCGCAAGATGGCGGCCTGCATGGCGTCGAGACGGCTGTTCCATCCCAACTCCTGGTGAAGATAGCGCTGCGGGCTGCCGTGATTCCGCAGGCGGCGCATGTGTGCGGCCATCTCTGGACTGTTGGTGGTGACCATGCCGGCCTCGCCATAGGCGCTGAGATTCTTCGTGGGATAAAAGCTGAAGGCGGCGGCCACGCCCATGGAACCAGCACGGCGCCTGGTGCCGCGGTCGTCTTTACCGCGGCGATCAGTACTGTGACGATCTTTACTCTGACGATCCGTCCAGGAAGCTCCGATCGCCTGCGCGGCGTCTTCAATCAGGGCAATACCGAATTCCGCGGCGAGGCGCTCCAACGAATCCATCTCAGCGCACTGGCCATAGAGATGAACCGGAAGCAGCGCGCGCAGCCTGGCGTTCGGTTCCGAGCGTAGAACTTTTTCCGCGAGGTCAGGGTCCAGATTGAAGGTGCCGGGATCGATGTCCGCAAAAACGGGACGCGCCCCGGCGCGAGCGATGGCGCTGGCCGAAGCGAAAAAACTGAATGGCGTGGTGAGAACCTGATCTCCCGGCTGCACTCCGGCGGCGACCAGGGCGAGCCAGAGAGCGTCTGTTCCCGAGGCGCATCCAACAGCGTCGCTCGCGCCACAGAAGCCGGCGATCTCACGCTCAAGGCCCTCGACTTCAGGGCCGAGGATGTAATGCTGCGAACTGCAGACGCGGCCGACAGCAGCGAGGACCTCGGCTCGCACCTGCTCGTATTGGCGTTGCAGATCGAGGAGAGGAACGGCTGCGGGCGGCGTGCCTTCACGCGCCTGTGGCTTGCGCGCGGTCGGAAACGGTCCGCGTTTCGTGGACGGGGCAGTCACGGAAAGGGATTGTAGCAGGAGGGATATCTAGTTTTACCGGGCAGCCACCAGGTGACCCACGAGGCGCGGGCTGCTCGACTTGTAGAAGGGCCTCCAGCCAAGCGGCTTCACACCGGGCCAATTTCTACCAAAATCCATAAGATAGCCGGGGTAAGCCTCCCGATTCTTGAAGCCAGACGCGGAACCCCCTATACAAACAACTGTAAACAAACGCTGTTGACCATTTTGTAAATGGAATATCACTTGCTTAATTCAACAGTACCGTGTCGGGAGTCAGGTTTACTTATCAGGGTGGCGTCGCGTTCGTTGAATGTGTCGATTTTAGTTCCCCTGCCACAGTCCTCGGGCTATGTTCGGCTGGAAATCGCTAGCTTAACCTGACGGCACCGCGGGTCCTAACGGCGGTTTGTGTGTTTGTTGTGTGGATGACCTTGGTAACCATGACCGCTGCATTTCTGTAGTTATTAGAGGTTACTAACCAGTAAGTTCCTACTTTGTGTGAGGTCAGGGGCGGTCCGCCCATTGCGAGGAGAGAAGCGATGCGAGTTTTCAGGATTTCTTTCGGAGTGATGCTGGCCGCGATGTTTTTGACGGTTTCGTCGCTGGCACAGACCGGATCGATTGCCGGCACAGTCACCGACTCGACCGGGGCGGTCGTGCAGGGAGCGGAAGTAACGGCTCACAATACCGCGACCAACGAGTCGCACCAGGCTAAGAGCAGCGACACCGGTAGCTACTCAATTCCCGACCTTCAGGTTGGCCCCTACGAAATCACTGTCAGGAAGGAAGGCTTTAAGGCTTTCCACTTGCCGAATATTCAGTTAACGGTGGCGCAGGCAGTGACGGTCAACGCCAGTTTGAGCGCAGGCGCGACCACTGAAGAAGTGACGGTGCGGGCGGACCAGGTGCAGGAAATCGATCTGGAGACGTCGCAGCTCAGCAACCTGGTCGATCAGCGCGAGATGGTGAGCTTGCCACTGATCACACGTAACCCGTACCAATTGGTATTGCTGTCTCCCGGGACATCGCAGACCGATAGTGGAAACGGCGGCATCTCCGTCAACGGCGCGCGCGACCGCAACAACAACTTCCTACTCGACGGAGTCGATAACAACGATACCTCCGTGCCCGGCGGTATGGGCGGTGTGCTGAACGCCAACCCGGATTCGACGCAGGAATTTCGTGTCATTACCGCCAACTTTAACGCCGAGTATGGTCGCAACACCGGCGCCATCATCAACGTCGTGACCAAGAGCGGAACCAACTCTTTTCACGGGAACGCTTACTACTTCGGGCGCTGGAACGGTTTCGGGGGCGCGCGCGACTGGTTTAACCCGGCTGGAGGAATCAATGCCGGACCGATGAATCCTTATATTCGCCACCTGTTCGGGTTTTCCTTCGGTGGTCCCATCATCAAGAACAAGACTTTCTTCTTCTTCAACGATGAGATGGACCGCTTCCTCACAACCTTGAGTGATGTGGCCAGCGTGCCGACCGCGGCATTCCTGAGCGGCAGGTTTAACTACACCTACGCCGATGTCGCTGGCGCGCAGCATACTGTCCCCATAGATCTGGTTGACACTCCAGGCACGGGCCCGGGCGGCAGCGGGAATAACCCCTCCCTGAACTTCCCCAATGCCAGCTACGCCGGCCCACCGGTACCGTTTGACCCAACCATGAAGAAGGTTTTCGCGAATTATCCGACGGCGCCACAGTCGTTCAACGGCATCTCGGGCAACATATTCTTCCCAACGTCATCGAGGCAAAGTACTTACAGTCCGACCGTTAAGATCGACCATCACTTCACCGATCGCGAGTCCCTGAGTTTGCGCTACGCCTACAACCACTTTTTTGATCCCAACCCGGCCTTTTCGGATATCCTTCCCGGATTCGGAGCTTATTCGGAGAAGGCCATTGGCGAGGGTTTGGCTGCGCAGCTTACATCCACCCTCAGCAATACCTTGGTCAACAACTTTCAGTTTGGCTGGAACCACATCTACGCAGCCTTCTATCTCCCAAAATCGACGACCAACGTGCTGGATGCACCCGGGGGAGTGGACGGTATCGGGAATGGCTGGGATTATTCTCTGGATCCGTTTACCAGCTTCGCCAGTACGCTGGGTGGATCGAATAGCCAGGCCCGTAAGACGGGAACGATCAGCTACACGGACAGCCTAAGCTGGGTCCACGGAAACCATACTTTCAAGTTTGGCTTCGATTTTCGAGATGTGGGGGAGAGCGGCTTTGACGACTTTAGCTCGCGCCGCCAACTGACCCTGGATCCGGAAGCGGCGTTTCAAGGCTTTAATCCCGGACAAACGCCGACAACGCCTTCAGGACTTGTTGCCAACGCACCCTTCCTTGCCGACGGGAGCGACCCTGACAGAGCCCTGGTGGATGCGGCGGCCGCCTATTACGGCAACGTGATTGAAGACGCCCAGTCTCAGTTCTTCAATAAGACCGGCCTTCGTCAGCCCTCAGATAACAAGTTTTTCAAGCAGCACGAATACGATTGGTATGGACAAGATACTTGGAAGATTCGCTCCAACTTCACCCTCAACCTTGGACTCCGTTACCAGCTTAATGGTGTTCCTTACGAGACGAGTGGGAACCTTTCCAACTTATTGCAGGACCCGGGTTCATTTGCAACCGGACAGCCAGTGACGTTTAGTTTGGTGGGTCCGGGCTCGGGGCACTCGCTCTACCAACCAGATCACAAAGATATCGAGCCGCGCATCGGCGTCAGTTGGGATCCTTGGAAGGATGGTAAGACGGCCGTCCGCGCTGGATTCGGCATTTTCCATGATCGCACCTTTGGTAACGCCTTCGGAAATGTCCGTGCCGATCCACCCTTTCAAGCGTCATACACTAACTTTCCTGGGATATTCACCGGACCGTGTTGTCCCAACGGCAACGAGACGGGGGAGACGATCAACAACGCCTTCGGTTCAGGCTCGGTTCCGCCTCAGGCGCCGGTGCAGACGCCCTCTTCGTCGATTCAGGACGGTTCACTGGTGTCGGGTATTGTAATATTTAGCCCGCATTTCCCCAACGCCGAAAGCAACAACTGGAATTTTGATATTCAGCGGGAACTGCCAGGGAACAACGTCGTCGATGTTGCCTACGTTGGGGCGATGGGCGTGCACGTCTACGGCGAGCGGGACGGAAACCCCCCTGTTCCAGCCTTGGTGCAGCAGCTAGTGGGAATCTGTAGCAGTACGAACCCCGCGATCAACCCCTTAGGCTGCACTCCTGCTACGGTCAGCGGTGCACTGCTGTACGAAGGGGCACAGTTCGGTCTCTTGCCTTTCAACGCGGTCAACAACAACGCGTTGTTTCAGCCGGGCTATCAGATTAACGAATTCAATTCGATCTATCACGGGTTGCAGAGCAAGTTTACACACCGCATGAGCAAGGACCTGCAATTCCAGGCGGCTTACACTTGGTCGCACGCGCTTGACGACGGCGTGGATCCGCTCACCCCGGCCGTCGGTGCGCATGTGTTCCCCCGGAACTCACTCAATCTGGCGCAGAACTACGGCAATTCCGACAACGACACGCGGCACGTCCTGGTGCTCAACTACGTTTGGGAACTGCCTTTTGGTCGCGGCAAGAACTTCCTGAACCACGGAGTCGCGGGCAGGGTTATGGAGGGCTTCGAGCTCAACGGCATCTTCACGGCGCAGACCGGACATCCGTTCCAGGTTCGCGGGACATTGGACACACAGAGGACGGGCATCGCCGCCTGGGGGTACCAGGTGGGAGATCCGTTCGGTTCGGGTGCAGGTTGCGGGCTGCTGCCAACGCCGGGCTCAGGATATGCCTACATCAGCAACGAGTGCGCATTTCAGAACCCGCCCTTCGGTTCTGCCTCCAACAACGTCCGCAACCAATGGTACGGACCGGGATTCTGGGATTGGGATGTAACTCTCGCCAAAAGGATGACCATAACCGAGCAGGTTAAGGCCGAACTTCGCTTCGAAGGTTACAACATCCTCAACCACCCACACTTCCTCAATCCGGGAACGGACTCCGCGGGCATCGGCAATTTGATCGGGCAGGGGCAGTTTGGGGTCATTACCAGCACCTATACCCAGCCGGATGGCACTACCTCTGCGCGGCAGATCCAGGTGGCGTTGAGGGTCAGCTTCTAGCAGAAACGGGAACTCACATTAATTGGCCCGCGGAAGACCTCCGCGGGCTCTTTCATGCTTGAAAGCTTGCCGATAGGCTATTTTCTGAGCTACTTCCCGAACATCGGGTAGTGGCTGGCGGCGCCCATGAAGAACAGGAGGATGACGGACAGCCAGGCGTTGGCCCGGCTGGCCAGGAAGGCTTGACGAGCCATGGCTTTGGCCTTGTCGGGGATGGGGGTGCCGTTGGTGGCGTTGTCGCGGGTCCATTGGATGATTTTTTTCTGGATGCGCCAGATGACTCCCCAGACGTTGAGCATCATGACCCATCCGATGCCTCCGCCGATTCCGATGGAGAGCAGGCGGTTGCTCTCCCAGCCGTGGTTGTTCCAGCTCAGAAAACACCACGCGGCGACGGCGACGACTATGGCATACACCACGCCGATGAATGCGCCTTTATCGAAGATGCCTTTCCCCGGGATCAGGACGGCGTAGAGGATTCCCCAGACGATGGTCCAGATCACGAAAAAGCTGCCCATGGCGGGGCCAGATGATCCCCCGCCATTGACGGCATCGGTGGCGACGATCTGTCCCCAATAAATCAGCCCCGCAAGCACAGTAATCACGGCCGACATGCGGAACCACCACAGCGCGCGCGTCATGAGGTCGGGAAGGACCTTGCCTTTGGTGGCGGGGTCGAGTCCTTTCATGAAAGGGACATTGACAAGGTTGAAGAAATAAAGCAGGCCGATCCATGTGATGCCGGCGAGGAAGTGGATCCAGCGAACCAGCATCAGGAAGTTGGTGTTGAAATCGGTTGGAAGGTGGACTTCCCCACTTCTCGCAAAAAGCGCGAGAAATGGGGCACCCGAATTTTGTGTGACGACGGCTGCGAAGGCGGCGCTGGTCATCGGGTCTCCTGCAATGCGGTCTGGACTTTGAGACCTAACTTCTACATGACAGCATAGGCGATAAGAATGTTCAGCGGGATTGTACACCGGAGGCTGTTTCCCTGCAGTGTTGGCGTACCGAGATGCCGGGACGGCGCGCGTCCACCATGCTTGCAAGTTACTGGTTGAAAAGCTTATGGGAACGCCGTATTGTTAGCGAAGTTGCCTGTCAGGCGGCGCGGTTGTGGCGCATGCCTGTCGTTTGTCCCCCCTTGTTCCTGCGGCTGCGGGAAGGTCCGCGGGAACATGCTGTTGAATTGAGACGGTCTCGATGTGCGAGCCGGGCGTAATGTTCTGAGCAGTTCACATAAGAGGAGATCGGCTATGGAAAACAACAAGCCGGCGCAAAATATTCAGGACTCCTTCCTCAACACGGCCCGTAAGGAAAGAAGCTCCATCACGATTTACCTGCTCAGTGGGGTGAAGCTGACGGGCCGCATCCGCTCCTTTGACAAGTATTCCGTAGTGCTTGAGGCCAACGGTCAGGAGCAACTCATCTTTAAGCACGCCATCTCGACGGTGGTGATGGGACGGACGGTGTCCCATGGTCCGCATCTGTCGCATCCGGACACGGCGCATCCGGAGAGCAAGGCGACGGGTGCGGCGGCAGCGCCGGCGACATCCGTGGCCAGTGCCTCAGGTACCGAAGGATAAGGCGTTTTCGGATTGCGCGGTAATCACTCCAAGAAATCCAGCAGTGGCGCGCGCGCGCGGGGACGTGTGTTAATGGAGACCACCGCTCGCGAAGAAGCCGGGAGCGAGCGCGCGTTTTTGGTGGGCTTGGAGGTGCGGTCGCGGCGCGGGAAGGGTGCGGTCACGGCACAAGCGCAAGCGGCGCGGGAGGCGGCGGGAAGAGCTCCACTTCTCGCAAAAGACGCGAGAAATGGGGCACCCGCAGGACCCGCTGGAATTAAGCCTGAAGGCAGCAAGCCTCGGATTCCGGAATTTGATGCCGAGGAGTCGCTGGCTGAGCTGCGCACGCTGGCGGGAAGTGCCGGGGCGCAGGTGGTCGGCGAGATTCTGCAGCGGCGCGACCGGCCCGACCCGGCAACCTTGATTGGCGCGGGCAAGCTGGAAGAAATCGCGGGGGCGGTCGCGTCGGTGAATGCCGATCTGATTCTGTTTGATCACGACCTCAGTCCTTCGCAGCAACGCAATATTGAAAAGATTGTTCACCGGCGGGTGATCGATCGCACGCAGTTGATCCTCGACATTTTTGCCCGGCACGCGCGCACGCGAGAGGGCCAATTGCAGGTGGAGCTGGCGCAGCTGCAGTACATGCTGCCACGGCTTGCGGGCCGGGGCGTGGAGATGTCTCAGCTGGGCGGCGGCATTGGCACGCGCGGTCCGGGTGAAACGCAGCTGGAGACTGACCGGCGGAAAATTTACCGGCGCATACGGCATGTGGAGCAGCAACTGGAGAATGTGCGGCGGATTCGCGCGCAGCAGCGGCAGCGGCGCGAATCGGCGCCGGTGGCCACCGTGGCGCTGGTGGGATACACGAATGCGGGCAAGTCGACACTGTTTAACGCACTGACGAAAGCCAGCGTATTGGCCTCGCCGAAGATGTTTGCCACGTTGGATCCGACGATTCGGGCGGTGGAGTTGCCTTCGAAACGCAAGGTGCTGTTATCCGATACGGTCGGATTTATTCGCAGCCTGCCGCATACGCTGGTCTCGGCCTTTCGCGCGACGCTCGAGGAAGTGCAGCGAGCGTCGCTGATCGTGCATGTGTCGGATGCGAGCAGCCGGCTTTCGGCCGAGCAGGATGCGCAGGTGGAGATTGTGCTGAAAGAACTGGAAGCGGAGAAGAAGCCGAGATTGCGGGTGATGAATAAAGTCGATCTGCTGGATGAAGAAGTGGCGGAGAGTTTGATGGCGGATGCCGGGCGCGGCGATGCCGCTGGCGACGGGATGAAGACAGTTTACGTTTCGGCGGTGGAGGGCACGGGGCTCGATCGCCTGCTGGAACGGATTGACGCGATGATCGAGGAGGATCGCGTCAGCCGCGTGCATCTGCGCGTGCCGCAAAAAGAAGGAAAGATGCTGGCCATGCTGGAAGCGCGAGCGCGGATTTATTCGCGCGCGTACCGGGATGGGGCGGTGGAGATGGAGGCGGAAGCGCCGGAGTCGGTGGTGCGGAGAGTGCGGGAATTTGTTGTGCGTTGAATTCGAGCGCGAAGAGAAGTCCGTCTAGGTCCGTTGGCAATTTCCCCACTTCTCGCAAAAGACGCGAGAAATGGGGCACCCGGCTGTTTTGTCGTGTTAGGTTTCGATCCTAATATTTGACGCCTTGATCCGACTGACGAATTCTTCCTATCACCCACCTTGCGCCCGTCGCAGCGAACATCAAGAGGAGCACGATCCAGGCAAGAAAGGTAATCATGGCTGAATAGATGTTGACGTACTCCACCACGCCTTGCTGACCGAACGCGGTCGGAGCCATCGCGATACCGCCCGCGGTAATGATTGCGACTGGTATGATCCATCGACGCATCGGCCTCGATTGTCTGCGTCTTTGGTCGATCCAGAAACCGACTAACCACCACTGCGCGAAAATTCCAAGAACGATAAGGCACTCGACAAGAATCACGCGGGTTTTCACTTGTAGTCGATGCAGCAGGCGATTTGGGATCAGTCGAATCGCGCCCCAATCGCAATATTCCCCCGACGCGCCCACCAGAATCGCCACCGGGAGGTCAGCCGCCAAGATTGTCCGAGTGGCGGACGAAGGCCTGTATTCAAAGCAGGGCTCAATCGGCATGCCCTCGGACGGGGACGTGGGGTACTCTTTCTCAAGATCCTCAAATCTCTGAACCAGAGGAGTATGTCCCCGCACCTGCGATTCCTGGTGAAACAGCGGAGAACCAGCGATTGCCAGGTGGAGCAGCGGAAGGAGCAGGGCGTAGCGAATCTTCACTAGAGGATTAGACACCGTCCTGCGTGGAGATGGGATTACCGACGATGTACCCGCAATTTCCCACTTCTCGCAAAGGACGCGAGAAATGGGGCACCCGCCTATAGAAATGGAACCCGGCGGCGGGTAGTGGCTCAGTTTGAACTCTGAATCTCACAAGGCGTCATCCCGAAGAGCCCGCGTTTTTACCAGCGGGCCGAGGGATCTCCCGTGGCACACAGCGTCGTAGCGGAGATCCTTCGCTCCGCCTGAAGAACGGCTGCGCTTGATTGCATAACGACGTTGGCCCGTCGCGAGTAGATTGGTATGCGATGAACAAGACCAAGGCTCGTGAGAGGAGCCAACGTCATGTTGATTATAGGATGCGATTTCCATCCTGGGTTTCAGCAGGTCGCGATCTTTGACAACCGAACGGGAGAGATCAAGGAGAAGAGGTTGCAGCACCGCGAAGAAGCGGAGCAGTTTTATCGTTCGCTGGCGGGCCAGGAAGTTGTGGTGGGAATGGAGGCATGCGGACACTATCCGTGGTTCGAGCGGTTGCTGCAGGAGTTGGGAATCGAGCTGTGGTTTGGCGATGCGGCGCGGGTACGGGCTTCAGTAGTGCGCAAGCAGAAGACGGACCGGCGAGACGCGGACCATCTGCTGGATCTGTTGCGCCAGGACCGGTTTCCGCGGATCTGGGTGCCGAGCCTGGAGGTGCGGGACGTGCGGCAGTTGCTGGTGCATCGGCACAAGCAGGTGCAGGCGCGGACGCGCACCAAGAATCAGCTGCAGGCCATGGCGCTGAGCTGCGGGGTACAGAAGAAGTACAAGCTGTGGACCAAGGCAGGGCGAGTGGAGTTGGAGCAGTTGCCTTTGCTGCCGTACGCAGCCCAGCGGCGAAAGCGGTTGCTGGAAGCGCTCGACGGGCTGGAAGCGGAGATCGTCGAACTGGACCGGCGGGTGCAAGAAGAAGCGCGGCAGCGGCCGGAGGCAGTGCGGTTGATGACGCATCCGGGAGTGGGCCCGGTAACGGCGTTGGCCATGGTGCTGACGCTGGGACCGGCGGAGCGGTTCGCCTCGGGCAAGCAGGTGGGCAGTTACTTCGGCCTGATTCCGAGTGAGGATTCCAGCGGCGGAAAACAGCGGCTGGGCAAGATCAGCAAACAGGGCAGTTCGTTTCTGCGCTTTTTGCTGGTAGAAGCGGGACAGACGGCGGCGCGCTACGATCCGCAGCTGAAGCGCTTCTATCGCCGCCTGGCGGTGCGCAAGAATCGCAGCCTCGCCAAGGTGGCGGTGGCCAGAAAGTTGGCCACGCGGTTGTACCTGATGTTGCGCGAAGACTGGACGTACGCGCAACTATGTCAGGCCGTCATGCAGGTGAGCCCGAGTCATTCTGTGGCCGGCGAGTAAGAGCCGAGCGTTTGAGTGGGCAGCCTGCCTCCCTGAAACCGTCGGGGAGATCGAAGTGAGTAATCATGGGTGCAAGTCCCGAAGAGATGGATGGTGGGACCTGAAGTCCCGCTGTGAGATTCGAATTGAGTGACGAGCTTGGTCTGGACATCAAAGGCGTTCTGCTAGAGCGAAATGGCGCTGCTCCCGGCGTCCACGCCGAAGTGTCGCCACAAAACGCTTGACAGGGCACACCGTCGTTAGAGACAGGATGACGCCATCGACGAGCGAAGATGCCATCAGAAATTCAAAATGAGCCACTACCAGCACCTAGGTACCGGTGCAGCTTGGCTTTCTTTGCGTCCTCTGCGAATCCTTTCCGCAACGTGCGGTTAAGACCTTTTGACCGCAGAGGACGCGAAGAAGTGCCGCAAAGGTCGCAGAGAAGACACGAGCGTTTTGTTTTAGCCGCCATGTGTGCGAGAATTTCGCCGACTTCGGAGGAACTCAACCATGAAGCGTCTTTTTACTGTCTCGCTGTGCGTGTTTGCTCTCGCATTATCCAGCTTTGCCCAAACGAAAAAGTCGTCGATGAAGAAGTCTTCGGCTGGCCCGGCTCCCGACAAAGCGTATCTGCAGAAGATCTGGGATGGCTGGTCCACCATGGATCCCGCCAACGTCGCCAAGTATTACGCCAGCGGCCCCCACACGTTCTTCGACATCGCTCCCTTGAAATACGGCAGTTGGGAAGAATACG
>CAWENI010000004.1:0-142574 GCA_963810505.1 Terriglobia bacterium
GGAGCGCGGCCAAAGTAGCGGTTGTTGTCCTTGACGGCCCTTTCACGGTGAACGTTCCACAAATCGCAGACAGCCGTCATCTCTACGTTATGAGCGGTCTTGTGTTGGGCAATTATCCAATCCAGTTCCTGGCCTCGGTTGCCCGGGCCAATGTGGGCAAGCGATATTCGATCGTTTGCCCCAAGAATCCTGGCGTACGAAACCGCCTTAGGGACGACGGCAGCCCCGATTAGCGCCGCTGATCCAGTCAGGAAAGTCCTGCGGTCAGTTTTCATTTCTGATTTCCTTATTGTGCTCCTCCGCAGCATACGCGGTCTCTAGAAGCAGTTGTGTACCCACAATAGAAGCTTCGCAGGTAAGCGTCACGAAGATGGTTCGTGAGCCCCACCACCTAATCCCCGAAGTGCGGCTCGTACCTGTTATGGACCAGGGTCACATCTTCCAGAAAGGTTACGTCATGGCCATCGGCGTTGCCACTGTGATTGGTGCTCATAGCGCTGTTGGAGTCACGCCGCCGGAACTCGGTCAGCACTCTGTCCAGGCTTCCAATCGTAAGCCCCAACTGCGCCGTCGCGCCCAATAGCCTCAGAGCGCACATCGACGACAAAGAAACCCGCTACTCGATTCATCGCCTCCGCTGACGACACCGCTGCCACTGGCACTTTCAGCGTTTAAGATAGAAATATGACGGCGACTATCCTACGCTCGATTCACCGTGATTGCGAGTGGCCACAGGCCGCAGACAAAAGCAGAGCAGATCGCTGAAGTCGAGGGCTGGGGCCCGGTCGGGGTTCCGGCGCCCAATGTTGAGGGGGAGATCCGCCACCACGGAGATGTGGCGCTGATCACTGGCTTGAGTGAGAGCTCCAAACTGCGCTTCAGCGCCGTTTGGGTAAATCTGAACGGCTCCTGGAAGATCGTACATCTGCATTACTCGACAGGGACTGACCACTCAGCTACGCCCGCTCAACTCGTCCTTGCGAGAGACCGGCCTACTCCTTGCTGTCAAGGACGAGGAATCATTAGAAGCCATGAAGGGAAGCTACGACCTCGTCGGTCCCAAAACTGAGATGAACGCGCAGCAAGATTTCATTCCGTGGAAAAGAGGCTTTCCTGTGAACGTCAGAGTTTTTGCCACTAAAGATCTGCTCGCCGCAGCTGCCGCCGCGCAAGCCGCCACAGCCATTCGCAATGCGATCTGTGAGCATGGCAGCGCAAGGATTGTGGCGGCGACCGGTGCGTCCCAATTCGAGTTTCTGGATACACTCTCGAACGCCACGGAGATTGATTGGAAGCGCATAGAGCTGTTTCATCTGGATGAATACCAGGGCATTCCGATTACCCATCGGGCAAGTTTTCGAAGATATCTGCTCGAACGCCTTATCAATAAGGTTGGCATTGTCCGTCATCATCTTCTCGACGGGGAAGGAGCATCACAAGAAGTCATCGCTGAAGCCACCCGCGAAATCCGGAAACGCGAGATGGATGTGGCTTTTGTCGGCATCGGCGAGAACGGGCATCTCGCCTTTAACGATCCGCCAGCCGACTTTCAAACGGAAGAGTCCTACATCGTAGTGGAACTGGACGAAGCTTGCCGGAGGCAGCAACTCGGGGAAGGCTGGTTCCGGAGCCTGGCGGAAGTCCCAAGGCGGGCCATCTCCATGACGGTGCGGCAAATCCTGAAGTCAAAGGAGATTATCTGTGTGGTTCCCGACGCCCGAAAAGCGCAAGCCGTCGCGAAGTGTTTGCAGGGTGAGATCAGCCCACTTGCTCCGGCTTCTATCCTGCGCACACATTCGAATACTTCTGTCTATCTTGATAAGGATTCCTCCGCATTGTTGCGGCCCGAGACCCTGCTTGGGCTTTGGCATACTGCTCGCTGACTGGGTCCGGATCACACACAATGCCCGAAAAAAGCAGGTTATGCATGAGCTTGAGCGATAGGGAAACAGATTGTTATCGCCGGTGCCATGCCAGCAGGCCGTCCCGACGGCGACTCGAAGAAGGACCAAGGACCAAGGTCATTGGAGGTCGCTGCCGCAACAGATCCCAAGGTTGAAAATGTGCTTTGAACCAGCATAAACACAGGCTATTATCGCTATGTCTGGTCTTCGTTGCGACTTCCAAGGAACGGCGGTAATCGAATCCCACTCTCTGCCAGTCCTCTATGCCCTACTGGTTCACACCGCTTGCCAAGAAGCCTCCATCTACAACAAGAACTTGTCCTGTGACAAACGAGGCGGCATCTGAGGCGAGATAGACGGCGGCGCCGATCAGCTCTTCCGTGTGGCCGAAACGGCCCATCGGCGTGCGCATCAGCAACTCCTGGCCACGCCCAGTGTTGTCCAGGAGGTCCGCGTTGAGGGCAGTACGAAACACGCCGGGCGCGATGGCATTAACGAGCACACCCCTCTTTGACCATTCGACCGCGAGTGAGCGCGTAAGGGAAGCGACACCAGCCTTGCTGGCTGCGTAGGCCGCAACTTCGCTGAGCGCTACGAAAGTATTCAGCGAAGCAATGTTGATGATGCGTCCGTAACCGCGCTCAAGCATGTGTTTTCCGAAAACCTGGCATGCCCGAAACGTTCCGGTGAGATTGGTGTCGATAATATCCCGCCACTCTTCCTCCCCCATGTCGAGTGTTGGGACCCGCTTTATCTTTGCCGCGCAGTTGACAAGGACATCGATCTTACCAAAGCGTTGCAGGCAGCCGGCGGCTAGTTGTTCGAGCGATTTGCGATCACAAAGGTCCGAGGTTGAACGGAGGGTCCTGCGCCCACGCGCTTCGATCTCTGAGGCAACCTCTTCGACATTTTCTTTGCGTCGAGCGGATGCGATCACGTCGGCGCCCGCGTCTGCAAAACCAAGGCTCAACGTGCGCCCGATGCCCGATGTGCCTCCGATTATGACAGCTACCTTCCCCGCAAGACTAATGCTGATCGTCCTCACTCTATCCAATTCACCTCCTCCCATGCGTCTCCGTTGTCATGCCGCGCCGAGAAACACCGGCCTGATATGGCGAGCATAGAGATTGTGAGTCACATTCTTGGCGATCACTCTTTCGTTTGTCTCCAGCAGATCAAGATATCTACGTCCCATTCTTGCGGCTACTTTGAAACTGACATGGAGCATCTGTCGAAAGCTACGGTTGTAAGCTTCTGAATTAGGGCTGTGCCGGAGCGCGGAAGTGAACTCCTCGGATGACCATTGCCAAACTTCCGCGGGCGCGGGAAGCTTGTGGGTGTCGATGTCAATAACTGTGGCGTATGGGTGACATAGCTCTTCGCGGCGTGAGTAGGCCTCTGCGTAAATCTCTTTGGAGAGAACGAGGCCCTCTCCGTCCGATTCGGCAAGGCCTATGATCTCTTCGAGCCACGTGGTCCCCGCAGTCTTGAGATGAATACCCGCATTGAATTTCTTCAGGGCGAAGTGAATCGCCGGATAAATGGAAAATTTATCACTGCCCGAGTGTATGCTGAGCTTCAGGTTTCCTGGCAATCCGTACTGTCGGACGGCATAAGCGATTGCTGCTAGATCGAGCTCCATTTCACGTGCAAACTGTGAAATGTTGCCAGTGTAGTCCACGCCCTTGTTGAAACCTCCACTGAATTTGGGCGCTATGGTTTGTAACGGAATCCCTAGATCTGCGATCGCAGCTAAAATGATGAGAAGTTCCAGGGGCGTTTGCGCAAAGTCGGTCTCATCCATAGAGACTTCGGCAATGAAGTTGCCTTTCCCTTTCGCCGATTCAATCTTGCGGTATACAGCGCCGGCGTGCTCCACAGCAGAAAGAAACTTGCTCGCGACCTGCGACAGGAGCGCGGGGGTGATCTCGAAGCTCTCTTCAACGCCCTCAAGCTTGATCTTGCCGATGAGCTCGCGATGCCGGTGAGTAAAGTCATCAATCGCCGACTGGTCTGCTTTCTTCGCTATGAAATCCGTCACGTCGATAGTGTAGAAGTCGCAGGACCCAAGAAAGCGCTCAACAGTTTGGAAATTAATATGATCAGCGTCGCAGTAATACGGCTTGGTCCACCCGAGGGCCTTCACTGCGGCATCCGCAGCAACACGTGTGGAAGATGGCTCGGATCCAATGAAATTGTGCTCCCGGTTCGACTTGTTCCATACCGGGATAACTTCAACGCCGGCCCGTGAAGCACAAATGCAGGCCTGAAGTTGGGCTTTCGCCTGATGTGCGAAACGATCACCGACTCCAACTGAAAATTTATTAAGTGTAAGTTGATGGGTCGACACATCTCCTCGATTCAGAATCTGCCTCGATAGGCCCAGAGACCGAGACCAGGATTCGCAATGAAAAAAATCTCCTCTCCTTCAACCATATTGAAGCCATGCCGGAGTTTCGCCGGATCATACCGCGAGAGCATCGCCTTAAGGTCGGCGTAAGCAAAACCGACGCCTTCCACTTCTTCACGCGTCAAACGACCCGGGCACCAAGTGATCGAGAAGCGCCCTTCGGAAGAGCCATGAATAAGGTGGGCCGCAGCGCCAAGATCGTTTGCAAGGTCGGCATTGGCCTCGACGCTTGCCAGGGTTGCAGGCGTGCCGCGGTATCCATATTTGCGAATCAGCGCGTCGATGCCGCGATCTTCGCCGAACTCTTTCACACCAGGCGCCAGAATAATGAGATGAGCACCGTCGGCAAGTGCCATACGTGTGCGGTAGACAGCTTTGTTTCCCAGCCAGGTGCTCTGATACTCGTGCGGGTCCAGATAAACGACCGCCTTGCGAATTGGGCGGCCGAGCATCTCGAAGTTGACCGCCAGGCTTAGTTCGGCGGCGCGATGAAAACATTCGATGTCGTCGCCAATGAACAGGCCGCGCAGGGCAAAACTGCCGCTCGCGCTTGACCCTACCACGGTAAGCACATACACAATGGGAATTTGGCTCAGGAAGTGATCGGAAGCGTAGTTGAGGACGAAGCGCACGGGGTTTTCTGCACGGCCCATGATGCGCTCCATGCCATAAACCGCTCCGAGATAGTGACTGCGGTTGATGCTGTCACGTCCGCCAGTGCCGATCAGAATGTTTTTGTTGTAGTTCGCCATCCCGATCACTTCGTGTGGCACCACCTGCCCCAGAGAGAGCACAAGATCGAAGCCGCCGTGTGCAATCAGGCGATTCACCTGCGCAGGCCATGGATAATTTAGTTTGCCTTCCGATTGCTCGTGAATAAATGTTGCCGGAACTTCCCCAAGCGTCTCAGCGTCTGTGCGCCAGTTGTGAATACGGAACATCTCGTGCGGTATTTTGCCGAACATGCTGGTGAGTTGAGTCGGAGACATCGCAGCGTGCGTGCCCAAGGCGGGCAGGATCGCTTCGAGCCGGGTGCCGTAATAGTCATATGCGTAACGAGTCAGCTCGCCCGCGCGAGACTCTCTGCGCGTCAGATCGGGCGGCACGGCGATCACATGGCGGCGATCCCCGAGTTTGCCCAGCGCTTCAAACAGCAGGCTCCGCAACTCCGCAGATGAAATTTTCAGTTCGGGACTGCCTTTCGCAACATAAAGACTCATGTGGTGAGATCCACTTTCTTGAGACCAGGAGCCAACATCCGAATGATAGCGATCGATATCAAATAGGCGCTGGCGGACATGGCAAAGAGCACTACGTAGCTGTGAGTCAATTGTAGAATCTTTCCTGCGCTCACCGAGAAAAGCACGCCGCCGACGGAACCCGCCATTCCGCCAATACCAACCACTGCGCCAACGGCACTGCGTGGGAACATGTCAGAAGCGGTAGTGAACAGATTCGCGGACCACCCTTGGTGTACGGCTGCCGCAAGGCTGAGGAGTCCGATGGCGGCCCATTCGGACTTCAAACTACTGGCCGCAGAAATAGGAAGCGCCAGGCAGGCACAGACAAGCATAGCGGACATCCGTGTCCTTGCTGCATCCCGACCTACGCCGCGAAACAGCGCAGGAAGCCATCCTCCACCGATGCTGCCTAGCGCCGATACGTTGTAGACGATTATCAGCGGCAAGCCGAGATGCGACAGGCCAAGGTGAAAACGAGAATCGAAGAAGGACGGCAACCAGAAGAGATAGAACCACCAGATGGGATCGGTGAGAAACTTCGCAATCGAGAATGCCCATGTCTGCCGGTAGCTGAGGAGCTTTAGCCACGGGATGTCCAACTCGACCTGCGCGCCCCCTTCGCGGTAGATGTGATGCAACTCGGCGTTCGTCAACGTAGGGTGTTCCGAAGGTTTGCGATACGTCTTTAGCCACCATGGGATCCACAGCAGGCCGAGGAGACCTGTGACAAGGAAGGCAGCGCGCCACCCAAAACGGATTGTGATCCATGGAACGATGGCCGGGGCAATGATGGCACCCACGTTCGCGCCAGAGTTGAAGATGCCGGTGGCCAGCGAGCGCTCACTCTGTGGAAACCAGTCCGCAACAGCCTTGACTGCAGCGGGGAAGTTGCCAGCTTCACTCAGGCCGAGAAAGAAACGCGCAACGCCAAAGCCAAGAGCGGAGCGAGATAGGGCATGGGCCATGCCCGCTAGACTCCACACACCCACGAACAGTGAATAGCCAGCACGAGTTCCCAACCGATCAACCAAACGGCCTGTGACAACCAGCCCAACTGCATAGGCTACCTGGAACGCAGCGACGATGTAGCCATAGTTGACCTCGCTGAGGCCGATGCTGTTTTGGAGCGTTGGCTTGAGCAGGCCGATCACCTGCCGGTCCATGTAATTGATGGAGGTCGCCGCAAAAAGCATTGCACAGATCGTCCAACGGACTCGGCCTGGACGCCCTCCTTCGAAAACGTCCGCTGGCTTCGCTTGATCTGTCTCCGTGTGAACCTGCTTCATGGAGCGACCCATCCATCAAAACTTGTACACGCGCCGCACGAGCTCGTAAGCCAAATCGCGTGCCACTACGAAAGCTTCGTCTTCGTCCAGCCGGTGCTCGGCGACGAGCTTTGCGAGATAAGCACAGTCGATCCGCCGCGCAAGATCGTGCCGACCAGGAATTGAGAGAAACGCCCGGGTGTCGTCATTGAAGCCAACGCTGTTATAGAATCCAGCCGTTTCGGTTACGTGCTCGCGGAATCGCATCATGCCCTCTGGACTGTCATGGAACCACCAAGGAGGCCCCAGCCGCAAACATGGGTAATGCCCCGCCAACGGCTTATTTCAGGTGCACCGATTTCCAGTTCCTCAAGCGAGATGCCCCGGCTATAAAGCATGCGGTAGATGTAGTGATCAGGCTGAACAAAGAGCTCTGCTGGATTGGAAAAGGGCTGGTTCTGGGCAAACCACGCAGCCTGCGTGTGCCCGTGTGGACTCACTATAGGTAAACCGCGCACGCTTTCATAAATCCGCTTGGCGATTCCGCGCGCTGATGGATCGGAGGGAAAAAGTCTGTCTTCATGGAGCAGGGGCATTTGTGCAATTCGTCTTCCCGGTTCGATCTCAATAGACTCCAATTGGACACGCGTCATCGGTTGCGGCCCAGGATCAGCATGATTAGACCGAATCCCAGCATTACGAGGCCCCACTCGAGATTGATGTTGATGCCGAGCGAACAGTCATACAACGCTTTGTCACTCACAACGCCGAAAGATGCCAAGACAACTCCGAGGATGGTGAACAGCGCTCCGATTGGCAACCGGACATCCAATCCCACAAGGCTCCTTTACCAAAACAATAGGTTCAATGTGACGCTGAGTATAAGCACCGCGACCCCTAACGTAATGGGACGTTTGTGCCAGGGAAGATGCTCATCACTCGGGAGTTCAGTTAGCAAATAGACCAGCCCTACCAGTTCTTTTTCTTCGCGCGGGGAGCATCTCCCAATCCGCAGGATTTTCCGGCGCAGTGGCTCCATTGAAAAGCAAATCGAGGGCGAGCACTTGTTCCCCGCGATTGACGTGTTCGGAGATGACTTCGGTGCAGTACCTATCCATAGGGCAGTACTGGGTTGCCGCTCCAAGAACTCGACATCCCTCTACCTTACGCAAAACATCTTCTGACTCAAGCAGCGCGTGCGCAGGATAGGTTATTACAACACCCGTAGTATATGAAGCAAGCACAGAACCCATGACGACGAATGCGTTCAATCTATTGGACTCGACGCATAAAAATGGGCACAGTCAGAGAAACAAGGTTTCAAGGGGAACCGCAGGAAACCCGCATGAATACAAGGGAATCTTGGTGAGCGCGGCAGGATTCGAACCTGCGACCCATGCCTTAAAAGGGCATTGCTCTACCACCTGAGCTACGCGCCCACAGAAGGACAAAACTACACAAACGAAGGAACTAACACGGCAAGACATTCTTTGCTGGTAATTCCATCAGCGCACGATCGGCGCACAACGGACTCAGAGCGGACTCCAACTTGGCTATTGCCGCGATGCTCTGATCGCTGCTGGTCTTGATGTAATGGTCACGCGTGATTTGCACGTCTTTGTGCCTCAGTATCTGTTGCACCATCACGTCATCCACTCCCAAACCGTACAGTGTGGACGCCAGCCGCGCCTGAATGCGCGCCAACCATGCCATCTAGGTAGGTTATCATCTCTCCTGAAATCATGCGACACGGCAGCCGCGACGTGATCCGCCTTTGGCTTCCGGCATTCCGCGCAGCGATTCAGTGCAGGCAGAATCTCTCGGTTTAGCGTGTTGTTCAGGTGTCCGCTGGTTCGCCTTTGCTGTTTGCGAACATCCATCCGCTAGATGGGTTCCCGCACGCTAGCCATGACGGTCAATGATCGCGGTCAGCCGTGGGGGATCACAGGTACGGAAGCCTTGCTACGTTTCGTACTGAGCGATTCACCATTCGCTGCTTCCCGTTGTAGTCTTCCCATCGCAAACCCAGCAACTCACCTCGTCGCAAACCGGTGAACGCAGCAACAGAGCAAATCGTGGGCAGCCGGTTCGGGTACCACGGCGAGGATAGTTTCAATTTTCGTCAGAGTGTACGCATAGGTTTCGTCGTCCTCGGGAGCATCGCACAAGCGGTCGCTGATTGTGTGGCCCATCCAATGCGGGCCTGTTTGATTCGATGCAGGTAGGCCAATACAGATCGATCTTAGACTCGAAAAAGTTGTCGAGCGGGGGAGAACAGGCGGGTTCCAGCGTTGAATAGGACTTTCATCTTCCGACGCTTTTTTGGCCCGTCCCGCCTTCGTCTGGTTCGCCGGGAGAAACGACTTTGGGAAATCGAGTCTGGAGACCGTGAGCATCAAAGCTGAGCGTTTTCGCTTCGCCGTAGCCTCCTTGCGTGGGGAGGCTGTTTCCATTAAACGAGAAATCAACAGCACCGATGTTACCTGCCCGAACGACGATGTGACTGTGTGCTTCCACTGATCTCTCAGTTGGGGCCACGAGTGTTTCTGACATTACGGGGAGACCGTCAGCAATCACCGATATCCACGCGTCTTGCCGCACTGTGATCACGAGAGTGAGCTTTTCCGACTCTGACAAGGTAGGCGACGCGGTAACCGACGAAAAGCCTCCCCGCTGCTGCAATGCTGAATTCATCGCGAGGTCTTCCGGCGCCAATTCCTCGCTCCCGGGTGCATCAGTCGATCGCGCCTCTTTTACCCCGCTGGTTTGCGAAGCAGGCTGCAGCGACCCTGTGGTAAACACTGGTGAATCCGGAGACTCCCTGAACCATTCGTAGTGTTGGCGCAATTCTCCTAAGGCAACCAATCCGCAACAAATAGCGATAAATCCAGCTGCGAGGACCCACGGGGAAAGCCGCGTCGCCTTAGCGAGTGTTTCGCGCTCTGGAACTGGCTGGGGCGGCCTGGGCCCACGGGTTACCAAGTAAGCCGCTACTGTGTTTTCTTCATCAATCCCGATGTAGTTAGCGTATGCGCGAACGAATCCGCGGCCGATTATGCCGCCCGGCAGCTGGTCGAGATGGTCTTGTTCCATTGCCTCCAAAAAGCGGATGCGGATTTTGGTGGACATAGAAATGTCCTCGAGCGTTATTCTGCGGCGCTCGCGTTCCTGCCTTAACCATGAACCGAGAGAGTCCATCTGCGATGTTTTCATAGTCGAACCGAAGTACGAGTGCATGCCGAATTCCAACACGGGGTTGAGAGCAGAGTCTCGTGTTCTCCGACACATACGAGTCGAGTTGACGCTTACACGTGAATTGCACACAGTGAATGTGTCGGCCGCTTGACAAACCTCACCGTTCGGACATGTCTTCGCTTGCGGCATCTTGCAGATTCCCGTTTAGGAACTTCACAATCGATTCTCCTTCGACAGGACCGTGAGCAAACACGAATTACACAACGAGCATCGCCTCAAACTGTCCGGTGTCACCCGGCAAGGACGACGGCTCTTCGAGGCGCGACCGCCTAAACCGTAAGCGGACAGGAGGGATGATTGCATTCACACGCGATTTCCACGTCCTCGCTTCCCGCGTCCTGACAGGCATCTCCGCAGTACATCTCGCCAGGGGGAACCTCGCAAAGACACGGTATGTGCGCACATTTCGTCGTCTTCTCATTGACCATTTGAATTCTCCTCTCACAAACCGCTGCTCAAAGATGGCGGCCTCGAATGACCGCCACCTTGTACTTCATCTGCACTAGTTCCCGATCCTTTCTTTTTCCGCTGCAAGCTCGACGCCGTGTGCTTTTCTCGGGGCATTTCGATCAACGAGGCGTGCGAAATCATTCGCTTTGAACGGATACTCTCGGGCCGACTCTTGTCCAGTGGAACTCAACGTGAGATCCACCCGGCGGTTGTAGGCCAGAACAATGTTGCCGAGCTTCCTGATGACCTTCTGCCGGGTCTCGTCACTCAGGGTGGTGTCTTGCGCCAACAGTTGTTTGACCTCCTCCGCCGTCAAGTTCTTTTCTTTGCCAAACGCTTGCGTGTCGATGTTCGATTCGGGGACTCCCTGCTCGACCAGGAAGCGCTTGGCTAGTTCAGCACGTCGCTCCGACAAGCGCTGGTTGTAAGTTGCCGGTCCGCGCTTGTCGGCGTAGCCAGTAAGCACCAGGCGGGCGTCCGATTTGAAGGTGAGATATTTCTTAAACTCATCTGCAACCGTTCTGAGCGTTTCCTCTTCGCTGGGGAGCAGGCCTGCTTCAGACTTGCGTGTTCCTGGTTGATCGGTAGGAAAGTAAACGCTACGCAACAACAGCGCTCCTGGCTCGATTGAGCCGACGATGTGCAGGGCAGCCGTTTGCACGTCGGCTCCGCCGCATTCATTGGTTGCTTTCAAGGTGTATGTGACCGTCTCATCTACCGGTCCGAAATCACTCTTTTGAGGGACAACGGTCACAGCGCGGTTGCCGCTGGAATCAACGGTTCCCAGTGAATCAATGGATACGCTGAAAGCATTGGTGGCCTTCCAATTCAATGCGGTATTACCCTGCTCGACTACGTTGTCGCCAACGCGTTTGTATTGGACCTCGGCCGGCGAGAGCTGCAGATTTGCCTGGATAGCGCTGTTTACGTTAACCGTCACGCTGAACGTCGCAGTACCGCCAGGCCCGGTTGCTGTGAGATCGTACGTCGTGGTCTGCTTCGGCTCAACTGCTTGCTCGCCGGAGGCCGCGACTGTTCCCACCGGGCTGATTGCGACTAGAGGTGCGTCGGATAACGTCCACTTGAGCTGCGACGTATCGCCACAATTGACTTGCGCCGCTGTTGCCGTAATGTCCCCGGTAGGTTTCGCAACGGCTACGGTCGCACTGGCAGTTCCAACCGTGAAGCGTGGTATCGTGCCGAGTTTTTCTCCGCGCTGCCAAGGAACAGTTTTACGAACGCCTTTGGAAGCGTCCAGCACCACGCGCTGGTTGGCAGGAACGTTGACCGAGCCGGACCAGACCTCTTTATCCTTGCTTTGTATTGTGAGTTGGTAGGTGCCGGACGGGACAACCAACTCCTGTTTCCACCACCAATCATGATTGAACTCGTCGCCATGGCCGACGAAGTAGTCCGGTGTCTTTCCATTCAGTAAGCCTGCATCCCGGTTGGCTCCCTCAATCGTGATAGCGCCAAACGGACCTGAGACCTTGCTGGTAACTGGCTCCAAGGGAACGTCGAGCGCGGTTGTCTTTCCGGCAACGATCGTAACGGTGCGAGTGACCGGTTGATAACCATAGTTAACTAGCTCGACCTTATGCTCTCCAGCGCTGAGGCTCAAGGAGTGAATCTTGCTCGCTTCGCTGATCGCGCGGTCGTCCACAAAGACGTAGGCTTGTTTCGGGCTAACATGAAGGTTGAGTTTGCCATTCTGTGCAAACGCAGAAGTTCCGCCAATCAACCCAAGCAGGACAACAAACAGTATTCGAGGGGACAAATAACGTTCAGATTGCATGAAGATTTCCTTTTTAAAGATCGCTCCAATCAGGAGTTCGTTCAAATCTCCTGTAGGTAATGGCAACGGCAGTGCCAAACGCGAGAGATGAAAAAGATTTTGCGAAACAAGCTGAAATTCAACATAGTTACTGACAGACGACTTCTCGAACGATGGCTCAGCTGTCCGGCACGGCAAACCTACTCTTCGTCACGTGCCAAAAGCTTGCCAACGTGGGCGGCTAAGACGATACCCAAGCATTCGGACTTCCATGTGTTAGCCGACATTCGCAGCGTTTCGGCGTTGGTATCTCGGTTGCATGGGTCCGGCACAGCGAGATGGCGGGCGGTCAATCTCCGGCTGCTCTTCGCCTCCTTGACAAACGAAGGTCGTTTCCAGGAAGAAGCTAACTGCGGACGTGGGCAACAAGAATGAGGATCATCGACAGGATTCCGCGGCACACTGAAGCCAGCTTCATCTCCGCGATCATTAATTTGACCTGCCCACAGTGCGGCGGACCCATGATGGATTACTAGTGCTACGGCGCCAGCGGTCAACGACGCTTCCTCATGCCGTCGTACTGACCACAGAAAGGCATCGCACCGCCCGTCAGGATTACCGGGCAGGTGAGTTAATCGCGAGGCGTACACATGTGATAAGCGTTCTACAAACAATGTGGGACAAGGTGGTGATCGTCCGAATACGGGCACGACGCGTTTTCGTGTTGGGCACGGTGTTGGCGAACTTGTTGCTGTTAGCGCTTCCCCGTGCGCTTGCGCTTGATCCGGGCCGGCGGATCTCCCAGTATGGTCACACCGTGTGGCGCATCCAGGATGGCGCCATCTCTCCTCCTACCAATATTGCTCAAACCACCGACGGGTTTCCCTGGATAACAACTGCGCAAGGGTTGCTGCGTTTCGATGGAGTCCGGTTCATGCCGTGGCAGCCTCCCCAGGGACAGAATCTGCCCGGCACACATTTCTCAGCTGTACTCGGCTCTCGCGACGGCAGCCTCTGGATCGGTACCACGCGCGGTTTGGCTCGCTGGAAGGACGGCCAACTGCGAACGTTCACGGACTTGGAGCATTACACCGGCATAGGCGCAATTATGGAGGACGACTCCGGGACAATATGGGCGACTCGCTATGGGCTCAATGCACGCGAAGCGCCCCTGTGCAGCATTTCCGAAGAGACGCTGCGCTGCTTCGGGAAGAAGGACGGCATCCCCGTCACCTACGGCCAGGGGCTGACTCACGACAGCGAGGGCAATATTTGGTTCGGGTCCAAAGTGCTCGTTCGCTGGCGGCCCGGCACTCCTCCTACAACATATTTTGGCGAAATTGCTGAAAAACTTGAAGAAGGCGCTGGAGTAATCAACGTCGTGCTTGGTCCGTCAGGCACGGCATGGGCGGCCTTAGACGCAACGGGACCGCACCTTGGCGTCCAGTACTACTCCGGAGGTAAGTGGACGAGCTACGCTGTTCCGGGATTCGACGGGGCAAGAGTCCGTTCTGGTGCCCTGCTGGTCGATCGCCGAGGGTCACTCTGGGTTGGCACACAGAATGATGGAGTCTACCGCATTTGCGGGGGTGTCGCCGACCATTACAGCGTGTCGGATGGGCTGTCAGGCAACGGCGTGGGGTCCCTTTTTGAGGATCGAGAAGGAAACATCTGGGTGGAAACCGATGGGGGACTCGATATGTTTCGCGACACAGCCCTGATTAGTTACACGACACGGCAGGGAGTTTCGGACCGCGATTTCCATTCGGTTATGGCGTTACGCAACGGGGCGGTTTGGGTCGGTACGGGTGGCGCCCTTAACATTTTGCGAAAGCAAAACGGCAAGACTGCCATTTTCGATCGAAAACTGTCGGGCCAGGAGGTTGGGCCAATGCTGGAGGACCACAGTGGCGTGGTTTGGCTTGGAGTCGATTTGGCCCTCATGCGGTTTCAGAATGGCCGTTTTCTAGAAATCGGAGGACAGCGTTTCGCGGCGATCGGCGGAGTGAATGCCATTGCCGAAGGCTCGGACGGAACGATTTGGGTTCTTACTGGTAGGAACCAGTTATTCAGCATTGTTGGAAACAAAATTGAGAAGCAAGCCTCGCCCAACTACGAACTCGGCTGGCTGAAATTTCTGGTGGCAGACCCGCACGGCGGCGTTTGGCTCGGCACTCACAAAGGCAAAAGTACCATTTCCTACTTCCGCGATGGACGTTTGCAGACTACGTCTCTGAGTTCTCCGCAGGGCCCGGCCGGTATTCAAGCACTGTTCGTGGACTCTGACAACTCTCTCCTCGTCTCAAGTCCGCAGGGTCTCTACAGGCTCAACCATGGGCAGCTGACCCTCTTCGGCAGCGACAATGGCTTGCCCTGCCCTGAGACCTTCAGCGCGATCAGGGATAACCACGGTGCTCTTTGGATCTATACGCGATGCGGCTTGGTCAGGATCGCAGAACCCGAATGGGCGAAGTGGATCGAGAATCCCCACGTTGCGGTGCCTGTCATGATTCTGGACGCTCTGGACGGAGCACAAGCTGGGACTGGGAATTTTTGGCAGCCGACGTCCTCAAAGGCGCCGGATGGTCGATTGTGGTTCGTAACCGGCGTCTCAGCACAAGTGCTGGATCCGGACCGCCTCTACGAGAACCCGCTTCCCCCTCCGGTCTATGTGGGAGGCGTTGTGGCGGACCACAAACGGTTCGACGCAACATCATTTGTCAAAGTCCCTGCCCTGAGTCGCGACCTCGAAATTGACTACACCGCCCCCAGTTTTTCGGTTCCACAGAAGGTTCGCTTTCGCTACATGCTGGAGGGCCGGGATCGGGAATGGCAGGATGCTGGGACGCGGCGCCAAGCCTTCTATACCGACCTTAAACCCGGACACTACCGTTTTCGAGTGACCGCATGCAACAGCAGTGGCGTCTGGAATCAAACCGGCGCATCGCTGGATTTCGTTGCACTGCCAGCGTACTACCAGACCAATTGGTTCCGATTGTTGTGCGTCGCCGTCCTTATTGCGCTGCTTTGGGCACTTCATCGATGGCGCGTTCATCAGCTCACGAGTCAGGAAAAGCGTCTGCGGGACGTTGTGGAAACCATTCCGGCGATGACTTTCACTGCCTTGTCTGACGGCTCCAGGACATTTGTAAATAAACGATGGACCGAATACACCGGGCTTTCTGTAGAGCAGAGTTCAGGCGCAGGTTGGCAGCGTGCGACACATCCAGAAGATCTTGTGCGCCATTCCGAGAAGTGGCGCATCTCCGTTGCGGCCGGTCAGCTTTTCGAAGACGAGGCGCGCTTCCGTCGCGCCGCCGACGGCGAGTATCGATGGTTTCTGGTGCGTGGCGTCCCACTTCGCGACCAGCATGGAAGGATTGTTAAATGGTACGGAACCCTCACGGACATTGAAGATCGAAAACGGGCAGAACAAGAACGCGAGAGATTGCGTGAGTTGGAGGGAGATCTTGCGCACATCAATCGTGTAAGCATGATGGGGGAAATGGCCGTATCGCTGGCACACGAAATCAAGCAGCCTATCGCCGCCGCCATCACCAGCGCCAACAGCTGCATTGAATGGCTCGCGCACGAACCGCCCAATCTTGATCGGGCCCGCGCGGCAGCAGCCAGAATCGATAAGCATGGCAATCGTGCGGCTGAGATCATCGACCGTATGCGTTCGTTCTACAAGAAATCTCCTCCACAACGTGAGTTGGTCGATGTGAACCGAACTATCCACGAAATGTTGACGCTGCTGAAGGGTGAGGCTACGCGAGCCTCCATTGCCATGCGCACGGACCTTTCTGCCGAACTCCCTCACATCATGGCAGACCGTGTGCAGCTGCAGCAGGTGTTCATGAACCTCATGCTCAATGCCATCGAAGCCATGGAGAACTCAGGGGGAGAGCTTACGGTTAAATCGCAACTGCAGGACGGTCAACTCCAATTCTCGGTCAGCGACACGGGCATGGGGTTGCCAATGGAGAAGGTGGATCAGATCTTTTCTGCGTTCTTTACCACCAAGCCACAAGGCAGCGGCATGGGATTGGCCATCAGCCGTTCCATTGTCGAGTCGCATGGCGGGCAGCTGTGGGCCACTGCCAGCGACGGGCGAGGTGCGACCTTTCATTTCACTTTGCCGACCGCGGCCGAAACCCTCTAGGTGTCCGCAACTGGGACTGTACGTGTACGACACAGTGGAAACGTGACTCGGTATCCCTGGAGCTGCCTCGCGGTGATACAGATCGAGACCAGGGCAACTGTTCAACCCCTTATTGAGTGAGTACAAATTCTCGGAGGTACCATGGGATGCTTTGCGGCGTATTTCTGGTCGAGGCGAGCACAGGTGGAACAAACGCAAATCGCGAATTTCGGTTGAAACCTCAGTTGTGTAAAGGCAAGGCGCAATTCCACCGGTCGATTGTCGTAACATCGCTTCTCTGACAATGTCGGCGGTGTCAAGCACTTTTCGCGCACACTGCAGCGAGCACTCGGAGAAGAGCGCCATTTCGCTCTCGTTGATGGTTTTGCCTTTTCCAACCACGGCTCGCTCGTAATCCATTCAGGTCAGGAACTCGGTCCGACCCATGCATCTCTTCGGTCGCAACAGCGATCATGATTACTACTTCGAACTCCTCTTTCTTCGAGAGGAGCGGGACGCCCAATCAATTACTCGGTGTTCTCCTGCACACCATCGCAATGTCCGGGCTGTCCCGCGTGCGAACCGAACTTGACCCACTGCTGATAGTCCCATCCCTGACGCAGCATCCAGTACAGGCGAACCGCCAGCTTGCGAGCCATCGCGACCTTGGCGGTTTCTGCTCCGCTTCTACTCCGCAAGCCCCAGCCCTGAGCCTCTCCAATAAACCTCCTTGCACCCTTCGCCCAGACTTGCGACAATAGGGATGCTGAAGAAGCGCCAGAATGCGCCACGAAGCGACAACCCCTGCCCACGTCCTTAACTCCTGGAAAGAGATCTCCGCCTTCCTCGGTCGTGGTGTCCGTACTGTCCAGCGTTGGGAACGCCTGCACAAACTTCCCGTCTACCGCGTCGGACAAGGTCAGCGCAGTCCGGTCTTCGCTTATGCCTCCGAGTTGAGTCTCTGGCTACACAAAATCTCTCGGAGCCAGGTTTCCGCGAACCAGATTTCCACCAATCAGGATCGCCTTCATCTGGAGGCTGACTCCTTAGACCGCGCCGAAGTGGCGCAGCTCGCCCGGCCGCATGTCACCTTGGAATTGATTGGTCACTCTTCGCGTTTAACCCGCAACCTCCTGCTCCTGACCGCCCAGCACCAGCAGCGTGCCGCCGCCCTCATGCAGACTGTCGACAACCTGTCGTCGCGTCTGCCCCTAATCACTCACAAACTTCGCACCCGCCGCGAGCGGACCACCCTGTAGCACCCAACCTCGCGGATCTCTCCGGGTCGTTGTATAGTTTTGAATTGTCATCCTGAGGAGGGCGCTTTTTGCCCGACGAAGAGCCTGCCCTGACTTTGCCGAAGCCCCGAACTCGAGGGGGAAGTCGAAGGCACCTGGGCAAGCCGCGCGATGCGCTTTTGGACTGCCCTGAGTAAGCGAGCGAGTCGAAGGGCGTTTTTTTGCGACACATTAATCGCGCGTTTGGCTCGCTTCCTTATCGAAATGTACCACTACCCTATTTCTTTCGTTTCCTCGTCACCGGCAGTCGAGCGCTTTTTCCCCTCGCCAACCCGCCATCCCCTTCGCGGTCCTGCGACTCGAACATGATCAGCACTTTGCTGCCCCGCTCCTGATCTCGGATCACGCTGAAATGAATATCCAGGGTGCCCCGCTTGCCCTCAATCCGCTGACCGCGCACAACCGTGGGCTGTTGCTTCTGCAGAACCGCGCGGTGCCGCCGGATGATCAGACTGCGCAACTGCACGGGCAATGGCAATTGCTCCAGCTGAAAATCCACCAGCGCCTTCGACTTAAACCCAAACAGACGTACCGCCGCGCTATTCCAGAACTGAATCTGCCCCTCCTGATTTACCAGCATGACCGGCAGCCCCACCTGTTCCAGCGTCTCCGCGTACACGCTGTTGAGTTGGTCCAATTCCTTACCCCGCTCCTCCAATTCCTGGTTCGTCGTCTCCAGCTCTTCATTCAGCGATTGCAGTTCTTCGTTGGTCGTTTCCAACTCCTCATTCGTCGACTGCAGTTCCTCGTTGGTCGTTTCCAGTTCCTCGTTCGTCGACTGCAGTTCCTCGTTGGTTGTCTCCAGCTCTTCGTTGGCGGAGTGCAACTCCTCGCCGGTGGACTCCAGCTCCTCGATCGTCGCCTGCAACTTCTCCTGCGCGGTAACGTCGTCGCAATATAAAAGCGTGCCGGTTCTTTCTCCCGATTCATCCAGCAGCGGGCGCAGAGTTAACTCCAGCACTCGCTCCTGGTTGCCCGCCCGTATGCGGCTCTGAAACCGCAGCGATTCATTGCTCCCCCGGCTCGACTGCAGACGCGTCCCCAGTTCCGGAGTGTGCAGGAAAATATCTGTCTCCTGCAGCCGCTTTCCCGCCAGGTTTGCCGGCGCCAATCCATAGAGTGTAAGCATGGCCGCGTTATTTTCCGTGACGGTATCATCCAGCCCCAGCACCAGGACTCCCAGCCGCAGCGTTTCCATCATGAATTGCTGCCGCCGCCGCAGCGAATCTGCCTCGTCCCGCTTCTGCTCCGGGGCCAGTAACTCCGACGCCACATGCGCCGGCATCACTCGCTGAAAAATCCTCCAGCGTGCACTCAATCTGCGAAACTGCCGCGAATTCGAAAGCTGTGATTCCGACTTCCCCAGAAACAATATCCCGCCCGGCTCCAGCGCGTAATACAACCGCCCCAGAATATGTTTCTGCAGCTCGGTATCGAAATAAATGAGAACGTTCCGGCAAACCAGCAGATTCACATGCGAAATCGGAGCATCATGCGCCAGATTGCTCTGTCCGAAAATCACCCGCCGCCGCAGCTCGCGGTTCACTCGCAGCTTCTCTGTCCCATGAAAATATTTCTCCCGCAATTGCGGACGAACTCGGCGCAACGCCTCCGGCGAATACTCCCCACGCCGCGCCGCCTCCAGCGCCTCCCGGTCGATGTCGGTGGCATACACCTTCACGTCGAACTCAGCAATCCTCGGCCCCAGCAATTCCGTAAGAATGATTGCGATGGAATACGCCTCTTCCCCGCTGGCGCAACCCGCGCTCCACGCTCGCAACGAATCTCCCGGCTTCAGTTGCTGCACCATCGGCGCCAGCATGTCACGCTGCAAAATTTCCCACGCTGCCGGATCACGAAAAAACTCCGTAACATTGATCAGCAGCGTCGTCAGCAACCCATCCACTTCATCCGCATGCTTGCGTATGTATTCCGCATATTCCCCATACGACCCGATGTTGAGCTGAAACATCCGCTTCCGGAAACGCCGCTCCATGGTCGTCCCTTTGTAGCCCCGAAAATCGAATTGCCGCTGTTCGGCCAGCTCCTGCAACAGATCCTTCAATGTGACTTCTTTGCTCATGATTGCAAACGCTCTCCCCGGCACAGCTTCACCAGCGCTTCTCCCATCTCTTGAATCGGCACAATGAATTCCACGCACCCCGTATCGATCGCCGCCTGCGGCATGATGCGGAATTCCGCCGTCGCCGGATCCTGCGCCATCGTCGCCCCTCCCGCCTCGTGGATCGCTCGTGTCCCCATCGCTCCATCGCTATTCGATCCGCTCAGAATCACCGCAATCGATCGCGATCCATACATGCCCGCCACCGACTCCAGCATCAAGTCGATCGACGGCCGCGAAAAATGTACCAGCTGCGAATGCGCCAGTTGGATCTTCCCCACGCCCACCAGCAGATGCTCATCGGGCGGCGCGATATAGATTACTCCCGGCAGTATCGCTTCGCCGTGCTCGGCCTCCTTCACCTGCTTTCCCGTCTTCTTCGCCAGCAGCGGTGCCAGATGACTTTTGTGCAACGGATCCAGATGCTGCACCACCACAATTCCCGGCATCTCCTGCGGCATCGGCCGCAGAATTTCCGTAAGCGCCAGCAATCCCCCCGCCGACGCCCCAATCGCAATCAACTCATACGTCCAGGGTTTCGCAGGACCTGCTCGCAAACCCCGCGCGCTGATACGATGCTTTGCCATTCCTGTGTCTTCGGACCGAGATTGTACCCGGATTTCATCCCAACGCACAAAGCCCCATTCGCCGTCAGCATCGTTAAACAACTTACTCAGCGTCCTTTGCGGCCGTTCTCAGCGAACTCTGCGATTAAAGAACTTACTTGCCGTCCCCTGCGGCCCTTCCAAGCGAAGTCGCGCCATGATTCGGCGCAAGCGACAAAGCCAGATTTCTCCTACATCGCGAGTACCGAAGTAACCTCCGCGCCTTCCCTTCCACATTTGTGCAAACAATTGCCGAGATCTCCCTGCCAACCCCCTAACCCACGCCGCCAGCCCCAAAACTTTGGTAGGCAGTTTGCTTCAAGTCATAGTGGACATCAAGAGGTCACTGCCATGAAAACTACAATCTTCGTCATTTGCCTTCTCTGTGCAACAACCTCGGCCGTCGCCCAAGCCGCCACGAGCGCGAGTCAGGGTCAACCCCAGATGTTGCGCATGGCCGAAAATCCCCTGCACGCTTCGGATCATGAAATGGCCACCGAGCAGAGCCTCCTTAAACCCTCGGCCTATTCCTACGCCAAGGGCGAGCGCCCCCTCTCGGAATTCGGTCCCATCTCGCAACCCGTCCCTCTAGGCGACATCGCCCGCGCCTACCGAGCAGGACACGTCCTCGCCAAGAAGGCCGAAGTCACTTTGGAAAAATAAGATGTCATCCTGAGGAGCGCGGACTGGTCAACCTTCGCACCACTACAAACGCTGCCGCCAATCTGCTCTTTACAAAAAGTTGGGCCGCCCTAAGGCGGCCCTCTTAAAACTCAGAACTGACAACTCCAACCGTCCTAGCTTCCCGTTCCCTCCAGGACATCGGTCTGTGGACTGCCTTTATCGTTGTCAGTCACGCTCAGCGTCGCTTTTCGTGCGCCCTTCGCGCCTGGTGTAAAGGTGAGGTTGATCGTGCAAGTGCCACCACTTGCCGGTATTGTCGTGCATCCGTTGCTCGTGATTGTGAAGTCGCTCTTGTTCGCCCCCGTAATGCTCGCCTTTGAGACCGTAACCGCGGTCGTCCCATGATTCGTCAAAGTCACAGTCATCGGAGCGCTGGTCGTGCCTACTGTTTGGCTTCCGAAGTTGACCGGCGAAGGCGCCATTGTGATTTCCGTGCCTTTCCCACTCAGCGGAAGCACGTGCGGGCTGGAACAAGCATCATCTGACACCGTAATGTTGGCCGTCCGGCTTCCCAGCGCCGAGGGCGTAAACGTCACGCTCATCGTGCACTTCGATCCGGCCGCCAGCGTCGCCCCGCAGGTATTCGTAGTAAGCGCGTAATCGCTTTTGTTTGCGCCCTCAATGTTGATGCTGTTGATCGTCAGCGCCGCCCCGCCCGCATTCGTCAATGTCACACTCATCGCCGAACTGGCCGTGTTGATGAGCTGACTGGGGAAGGAAAGCTTTGTTGGCGAAAACGAGTCCGCTGGCGCACCGTTGTAGGTCGCCACTATTGCGGTCGAGTTGTAGGCCAGGGTCCAGCCAGAATTTACCGTAGAGAAGGTTCCTGTTTCCGAACCGTAACTCATGATCGAAAACGTCGTTCCCACCGTGGGCTTGAATCCCTTGATCAGGCAAAGTTGCGCGCTCCCCGCCAGGCTTGCAGCTCCGCTTGCGCTCAGCACGTCGAATTGACCGGCACTACTCCCCGCAACATCCAGGAGCAGCGTCCCCCCGGCGCCTTGCGTGTAGTAGCCGGCGCCCGATCCGCTGACGGTAAGCGTCCCAGTCGTTGGCGTCCCAGTCGTGAAGGTCGGACTGACCGTACCCCCGCTGTTCGTCAGTCCGCCTGTGATGGTGCCGATGCCCAGAACACTACCACCAGACTCCGTCAACGTGGAGGTTCCCAGAGAAACGTTCCCGCCCTCCAGCAACACTGAGCCCTTGCTCTGCGTAAAGAAGTTACCCAGCAAAAGCGTCCCCGACTTCGCGATTACAGTGCCGGAGTTGTTGAAAGTGATATTGCTCCCGACACCTCCACCGCTGGTGCCCGTTCCGCTCGTCTTCTCAAACGTCCCGGCATTGTTGAATGTTGGCTTCGTACCGCCGTCGAACACAATTTGAGTGTCGCCCTGGTGATTCCAAGTCGCTCCCGTCTTGTTGTTGAAGACCGAGCCATTCAGCATCAGAAACTCGACTCCATTCCAGGTCGCCGTCTTCGCATTGTTCACCGTCCGCGTGTCCAGGAACGGTTCGCCCGAAATCGCCATCCCCCCATTGGCATCGGTAGTCCCAGTCCCGCTCTCAGTACCTCCAGACCAGGTCAACATGCCCGTCACCGTCAAAGTGTCGCTGCCCGTCAGCGTGCCTGCACTCTGCGTCAGCGCGCTCGTCGTGACCGCCTTACCAGTGGAAAAGTTCAGTGTCCCACCGCTTATGGTCAGCGCCCCGGCGTTGGTCACCGTGGCTCCAGCGTTGAAGTTTCCCGTCCCGTTTGTGACGCTCGTCCCTCCAGTCACGTTGTACGTGCCCGTATAATTCACCGTGCCCGTGCCAAAAGTCACCGTCCCCGCTCCGCTGATCGGCCCACTCAGCGCCGCCGTCGCTCCACTCCCCAATTGCAGCGTCGCTCCCGAGGCCACACTCCATGTTCCCGCACAGGTGCCCGTGCAACTGCCATTGTCATCCACCAGCAATATCCCGCTGTTAGCTTGCACCGAGCCCGTGTTGCTGAACACGATATTGCTCCCCACACCTCCACCGCTGGTGCCCGTTCCGCTCGTCTTCTCAAACGTCCCGGCGTTGTTGAAGGCCGGAGGCGTACCGCCATCGAACACAATTTGAGTGTTGACCTGGTGATTCCAGATCGCTCCCGTCTTGTTGTTGAAAACCGAGCCATTCAGCATCAGAAACTCGACTCCATTCCACGTCGCCGTCCCCGCATTGTTCACCGTCCGCGTGTCCAGGAACGGTTCGCCCGAAATCGCCATCCCCCCATTGGCATCGGTAGTCCCAGTCCCGCTCTCAGTACCTCCAGACCAGGTCAACATGCCCGTCACCGTCAAAGTGTCGCTGCCCGTCAGCGTGCCTGCACTCTGCGTCAGCGCGCTCGTCGTGACCGCCTTACCAGTGGAAAAGTTCAGTGTCCCACCGCTTATGGTCAGCGCCCCGGCGTTGGTCACCGTGGCTCCAGCGTTGAAGTTTCCCGTCCCGTTTGTGACGCTCGTCCCTCCAGTCACGTTGTACGTGCCCGTATAATTCACCGTGCCCGTGCTGAAAGTCACCGTTCCCGCTCCGCTGATCGGCCCACTCAGCGCCGCCGTCGCTCCACTCCCCAATTGCAGCGTCGCTCCCGAGGCCACACTCCATGTTCCCGCACAGGTGCCCGTGCAACTGCCATTGTCATTCACCAGCAATATCCCGCTGTTGGCTTGCACCGAGCCCGTGTTGCTGAACACGATATTGCTCCCCACACCTCCACCGCTGGTGCCCGTTCCGCTCGTCTTCTCAAACGTCCCGGCGTTGTTGAAGGCCGGAGGCGTACCGCCATCGAACACAATTGGAGTGTTGACCTGGTGATTCCAGATCGCTCCCGTCTTGTTGTTGAAAACCGAGCCATTCAGCATCAGAAACTCGACTCCATTCCACGTCGCCGTCCCCGCATTGTTCACCGTCCGCGTGTCCAGGAACGGTTCGCCCGAAATCGCCATCCCCCCATTGGCGTTCGTCGTCCCACTCCCGCTCTCCGTCCCTCCCGACCAGGTCAGCAGTCCGCTCGCAGACAGAGTGCCTGTCCCAGTCAGCGTGCCTGCGCTCTGCTCCAGCGTGGTCATCGAACTGGTGCCGTTAAGAGTGAGGGTCCCGCCGCTGATTGCCAGATCAGCCGCGAACGTGGCTACTCCACTGATCGTCAAAGGGCCAGAGGTAAAAGAGATGGGAGCGCCATCATTTAAACTGCTGATGGTCTGGTTGGCGGCGGCCAAACTACCAATCTTGATCGCGGTTGTAAACGAACTGGCAATGCAGACGTTGTCGGTAGAAATTGGTACCGCACCCGTGCTCCAATTGCTCGCGGTTGTCCATTGATTATCCCCGGCGGTGCCCGTCCAGTTGTTGGTCCCTGACCCGCAAGTTATCAATGGAACAACACTCCTGCGACTCGCTCGAGCCACCGATGCGCCTCGAGCTCCTCGTTGTATCGGCCCCGTTCGTTGAGTTTGGGCCACGGCGATAGCGCCCTGTCCGAAGACAAGCGCCAGGACGGTGCAAGCGACAATACCACCTCGAAGGCTGGAGCCCATTCCTGCAGGCATGAGGGTCCTCCTAAAAATCTCGTTTGTCTGGGCTTGTTTTAGCTGGGGCTAGGGAAGAGACGAAGTAGAGTTCCAGCTAAAAACCGCATTACTGTAGTCAACTGCACATGTAAAATCAATACCCGAAACAATAATTTTCTGTAAATAAATCGATTCGCGATGCAAGAGGCGGGCGGGCGGGTTTGCTCACCTTTGCATCCCCACGACTGAGCCTGCCCCACCCTTCGTGCCTTTCGAAGGGTGGTGGGCATTTCGACCGCGGACCCCGAGGCCCGACAGCATTGTCAGCACAGAAACGGGCCGCCCGCAGGCGGCCCGATGGTTTGGCTAAAAGCTAATGGCTAAGAGGTAAACTAGTCCCCCGCCACCGGCTCAGCAACATCCCGCTTCGCAGCGTGCGCCCCGTTTCCATTCGGCTTCACCAGCGCCCCCAGAGGAATAAAGCCATCCTGCGACTGTACCGGCTTCTCCTTCAATACGACCTCGCGGTACAGCGAAGCCATGCGAGCGTTGTATGCCTCATCGTTCTTCTCAGGCCCGCGATGCTGACCGACTAGTCCGTCGCTGTCCTGGAGGGTTTGAACTGGCAACTGGCCACTGGCCACTGACAACTGGTTCTTCGCGTCCCGCGCCCGCAACTTCTCTTCGCGCGCATTCTTCGCGATCCCCAGCTTGTCCAGATCATGCTGCAGTTCGGAGGTGACGATGCCGTCCCGCAACATCAGGGTATGCGACTCGTCCTCCATTTTCACCTTCTTGCCGCCCGCAAAAATCTCGTGCCGCCCATGCTCCTCGTACCACTTCGTAAGCGTGGCCGTCATGTGCATCTTCTCGATGATGTTCCGCCATCCCACGCCCGTGTTGTAGGCGCAGAACGAAATCTCACCTTCCTGCGTCGCGTACGGAATAATGCACTGCTCCGTCCGCCGGAAGTCATAATTGAACAGATCCTGGAACCACATTCCCGCGATAAACAGGAAGTTCCACCGGTCCGTCGTGCGCCGCTTCATCACGTCGTCAATCGTGCGATCCGGACCAACCTTGCCGTAGTCCTTGCCAGTAACGTGATAATTCTTGTCGAACTTCTTCAGCAAATCCATCAACTTGAAATGCGTCGGCGCCTGATACGGATCGTAATTCTTCATCAGGCACAGCGCCATACCGAGCCCCGTCAAAAACTTCCCTCGCGCCGCATCGTTAACCTTGGCAATGTCGCGAGCCAGCTGATCCCCCTTCAAAAACGCAGTAACGGGAACCGCTTCCTTAGTCTCCTTATCAATCATCACCGCCATCCCCGTCCCGCAATTCGGATGACAACCGCAGCTTAGTTGGCCCCAGTCGTTTTTGGGGTCGTTGACGTGCATCAGGTCGGCCCAGTCGGAGAAGGTGCCCATGAAGCTGATGGGGAACCAGTCGCGCGAGGGCTCGCCCAGGCCGGTTTGATTTTTTACGTCGTGGGCCAGGTGCGAGAGCGTGTAGCGCTGGGCCTGGCGACGATCATCGGTTACGGCTTCATCGCGGCCGGTGAAGCTTACCGGTTGGAAGCTGAGGAAGCTGATGGTCTTCGGATTGTCCAACGCGAACTTGATGATGCGTCCTACCTGTTCGTTGTTGATGCCGTTGACGATAGTCACAACCGGAACGATTTCCACGCCGGCGTTGTGCAGGTTCTCGATCGCTTTCAACTTCACATCGAACAGGTTCCCGACCATGCGGTGGGCGTTGGCGGCGTTGCCGATGCCGTCGAATTGCAGGTAGGCGTAGCGCATGCCGGCTTCTACTGCCTGCTGGCAGAATTCGAAGCTCTTGGCGAATTCGATTCCGTTGGTGGCGGCTTGCACGGAGTTGTATCCGACTTTGCGAGCGTAGCGGACCGCGTCCAAAAAGTACGGTGACAACGTGGGCTCGCCGCCGGAGAACTGCACGCTCATCTGCCGCCGCGGCTTCACCGTGATGGCGTTGTCGAGCATGGTCTTAATTTCTTCCCAGCTCAACTCGTGGACGAACCCGACCTGGTTCGCGTCCATGAAGCAGGGATCGCACATCATGTTGCAGCGGTTCGTCAGGTCAATCGTCAAGACGGAGCCGCGTCCGTACTTCACCGTGGACGAGCCGTGATGGTGCAGCTTCTCGTCGTTGTGGGCGGCGATGTCGCGTCCGGGGAAAACGTCTTCCAGGTGCTTGGTGAATTCGGTGTCGATCGACATCACGTCTTCGAAGTGGCCGTGCTTGGGGCAGTCCTTCACCATGAGGATCTTGCCATCGCGCTCGATGATGGTCGCCTTGATCTCGCCGACCTTTTCGTTCATCAGGACTTCGTGAGGCAGATGGCCGTCGAGAATCTGCTGGCGGATTTCCGGCACACACTTCGGGCATAGAGAATCGGTGGAGCGAGGCCAGCCGAGCGGTGGCTTGGACTTCTCATAGGACTTGAGCAGTGGCTTGTCGGACCACTTGGGCGTAGGCGAGGGGTTGGGATTGATCCGGTTAAGACGGTCAAACACCATCCATGCTCCCTTGGCGGCGATGGTGACTGCCTTTTCCACGTACTTGATCGGCTTGCGCATAATAGCTTCTAGCTCCTAGCTCTTAGCTTTTAGCCAGAACCCTCTGGCTCTTTACCGTGTGATCGCCACTGGCAATCAGTGCTATCCCTCAACCTGCATCTGAAATGATTGAACCTGAGACAACAGTCTTACCCCTTGCGTTACTTGTCCGTAAATACTTCTCCCAGAGAGTTGCCGTGTTTCGTTACACGTTTCCCTGGGTTGATGGCTGTCCCTTATGCTATTGCAGGCTTTAGGAATGGCGCATCTATATCCCAATGAATGGTGCAAAATTGGGGTTTAGCGGGGATTTGAGGGATTATACGGGGCTAACCCGTTGAAAGTAAAGGACCATTCTGTCTACGAACCTGCACTTTTGCGCCGGGAGTGAACGAGCATCATCGGGTGTAGAATGACTCCGCGAGGTGGTTGTGGTACAGATGACGCCGCAGGTTTCGGAACTGCTGGAAAAGGCGCTAGCCCTTTCTGCCCAAGATCGCGGTCTGCTCATTGATCGACTGATTGAGAGCCTCGACGATGGGCCGGCGGAAGAGGGGGTCGAAGCGGCGTGGGACGAGGAGATCAAGCGGCGGGTTGAGGACATTCGGTCAGGACGGGTGAAGACGATCCCCGGCGAAGAAGTACTCGGCCGTTTGAAGGCTCGACTGCGCGATGCCAACGGCTAAGCCCTACCGCCTCCATCCGCTAGCTTGGTTAGAATTCGAGGCTGCGGACGACTGGTACCTGTCGCGCAGCGTGGACGCGAGCATCGCATTTCTTTCCGATGCGTATGGCGCCTTGGAGAGCATCTCTGAAGCACCGCAGCGCTGGCCGAAGTACCTGTACGGAACTCGGCGGTTCGTCCTTCAACGCTTTCCCTTTTCGGTCGTGTATCTCGATGATGCCGATTTCGTAACCATCGTCGCCGTCGCGCATAGCAAGCGGAAACCTGGATATTGGAAAGATCGGATTTGAGCCTGTGGTACCTGCATTTCAATAAGAGCCAAACGCGCGTTTATCGTGCAGGGGAGCGGCCCGATACCTCCGTGCCTCACAAGAGCCCTGTCATTCCGACCGTTCGGAGCCGCGCCCAGCGGCGAGAAAAGTGGAGGAACCTGCTTTCTGTTTTTAGTTGTCATCCTGAAGGAGGCGCCTTTTGCCGACTGAAGGACCTGGGCGAGCTGCGCGAAGCGTCGCGCCTTTTGCGACGCAATACTCGCGCGTTTAGCTCGCATCCATATTCCCCACCATCGCCCCCGTTGCATTCCCCCGCCCCCAGGTGTACAAAGGACGCCGCACGTGAGGGGGGTCCACGGCCACGCCGTGGACCCTTTTGGTTTTGTCCGCCGGTGACAAATGCTCGACCCGTTACCGCAATTCGAAGCGTCTCTAAGCAAGTATTTCCGTGTCGAGGACCACTGCGCCCTTCTAGCATCCATTTCTCACGACACACCAGAGTCCCAACTACGCTCTCGCTTCGACACCGACCTTTACGTGACCGCACGAGCAAGATACCTAATCGTTAAGGACAAGGTTGTCATTCGTGACAGACTGATTGACTTCATCCACGAAGAAGGCGGCTTCACGGAACGAGTGAAGACCCTCTTCATGTTCCGCGATCCTCGATACCGCAGGTTCATCTGCGAGGTCGTCGGCAGAAACCACGGGAAGTGGGACACCTCTGTATTCGCCGACACGCATTCGGAATTTTTCGCGCGTGCCGGAGATCGTAAGGCCTTCACTAACCTTCGACAATTCCTTTGCCAAACGGGAATTCTTGATGCGGCTTCGCGTGTTAACGTCTGAAGGCATCTGCTGATGGACCTCCAATGCAGAACAGAGCTCGCATCCGCGTATAAGGCCGGCCCCCAGATCGCCCGCGTACTCAGCGAAGACTGGTGCACCCGTGAACTCTACTGTGCGGCTTGCGATTCAAATCGCCTCACGCGATCCAGAACCAACACGCCTTCCCTCGATTTCGCCTGTCCCCGTTGTGAACAGTTGTACGAACTGAAATGCCTGAAGAGATGGAATCCTAAAAAAATCGTAGACGCAGGTTACGAGGCAATGATGCGGGCCGTTAGGGCAGACCGAACTCCAAATCTCCTGGTCCTTCATTACTCGGGCACCTGGCTTGTAGAAAACCTCATCCTGATCCCGCGCGTTTTCTTCACCGAGAGCGCCATTGAAAAACGAAACCCGCTTAGTTCCAACGCCCAGCGGGCGGGCTGGGTGGGCTGCAATATTCTGCTCGACCAAATACCTCAGGACGGAAAAATCGCGATCGTTTCATCGGGACTCTGCTTCCCAGAACAGCGCGTTCGCGAGGAGTTTTCGCGCGTAAGAAGACTGGCGGAGGTACCACCGCGGATGAGGGGCTGGACAGTTGACGTTCTCAACGCCATTCGTCGGTTGAGAAAGACTCGGTTCTCCTTACTGGAGCTCTACACACTTGAATCGGAGCTTCAGGCGATACATCCTAACAACCGACACGTCCGTCCGAAAATCCGGCAGCAACTCCAAGTCCTGCGCGGCCTCGGGCTGTTGAAATTTGTCGACCCGGGAAGTTATCAGCTTCAGGGTTAAATAGCAGCGCTCAAATCTCATTTCCAAAGGATCGGTCTCGTCGTCCAGTCCTCAATCAAGGGCAGGACATCTGCCAATTGTTTCTTCGTGAAATCGCTGCAGCTAAGCTCCTTGTCTCCATCGTTCCTCCAAATTATTCCGATCCCCAGATGTTCCAAGTAGCCCATGAGCCACTCGTAGGATGCCCGCGGCCTGCGCTCGATGACGACGCACAATCGCACGTCCGGCCCTAATGCATCTCGATAGAGGTACCTGTATTCCAGCAACTGGCATACGGCACGCCGCAGCGGCCCGGCAATGCCCAGCGGGGCGCACGCCTTCACCTCAAAAACAACGGACGTGGTCCCGGAGCGCACGAGGAGATCAATATGCTGATTGGTCAGCGGCGCAATGCCGTGCGCTGAGCAGAAGTCCACGATGGCTTTCTCGAGCGCCCAGTGCTGCAAATTCGCGCGCTCTCTCGCAACAGGATCACCCGGCGGCACAACCCCATCTTCCGCCGGATATTTCACCAAAGCTCCTCCGTCACTCGTCATTACTGGGCCTCTTTGTGCCGTGAACTTACCGATGATTGAGAACATCGGCAGACGCGTCAACAAGATTAACGCGCTACCTTCTTGCGAGCATCGGCATGCCCACCTTCAGGCGGCTTTGAATTTGAAAATGCAGGAATCACGACTCGCCTCACCTCGAGCACGACCGGGAAGGGCACGACTTAAAGTCGTGCCGCCCAAGCTCCTACACAGAGCTCGGCTGGCTCTGTTGACATCCTGAGGTGCTGAGTTACGTGCTACAGGCGGTAAAGATTGTACGTGAGGCCGAGCAACAAGGCTTGGCGACGTTGCGTGAGCAAGCATCGGCCGGGAGCGCGGCAGGAGAGTTTGCGTTTGGCAACGGAGAAGACAGTTTCAATCAGGGCACGACGGCAATATTTCTGACGAGGAAAATGGTTTCGCATCTCGGCGCGGACGCCGTGAATGCGCCAGGTTTTCTTCCCACGTTTGGCGGGGATGACGCTCAAGGCGTGAAGCTGCTGGCGGACAAAGGTGTGATTGCGCTCGGAATCGAATTCGGCATCGGCCAACACACAGCCCACGGGAGTGTGGGCATGGGCCTGCGCGACGAGTTCGGGGAGATGAGCACAGTCATTCCACGGGGCCTGACGCGCCGACTGTGCCAAGATGAGTTGCCGCTTCAGGTCGACGACGGCCAGCCACTTCAACCAATGCCGCCAAGGCAGCGGTTGTTGGGTGTGGTGATACATGCGGCGTACGAAGAAGGTGCTGACCGCGCCTTGCGCCAGCCCGGTGGCGTCGATGGCCACTGGGGCACGACGTTGGGGACCGGGCAGCTTCATGCGACGGACCACTTCGTTCAAGGATCGAGCGATCGCAACCTCATCCAGTCTGCGCAGAAAGCGGTAGAGAGTCGTGTAATCAGGAACGGAGTGAAGTCGGAGAGCGCGGCGCAGTTCGGAGTGTTCGGCCAGTCGCACTTCGGCTTCCCGGTAGGTCCAGTCCTCGTAGCGCATGAGGCACAAGATGGCCAACAACTGTGGCTGCGTGAACTGGTGTTTGCTAAACGCCGTGCGATAACGCGGCACAGTGGCGGCGGTCACGTCCAAGGCCACTTGCGCGAAGCGTACCAAACCCACTTCGGCCATGGCTAGTAGCGAGTTTCGCCGGAGCTGATCGCAGCATAACCCGGATTCGCTACCTTCGATGCGAAGTGGAACTTAGGATGTCAACAGAGCCAGCTCGGCTTTAGCCGCTGGGGGCCACGCGTCCAGTTTGAATCCGGGGAATGCAGAGCAGTAGCGGAACTCGCCCGGGTTTGCTGCTAGCTTTCCCATCACCGGGTTTTGATGGATGTAAAGCTGGTGTCCGGCGAAGTCCTGTGCGTCGCGGATGCGATGATCGGTGAATCCCTTCTGCCAGACTTCCCTGCGACTGATCTCGATCCCAACGGCATGCGAGTAGCCGCCCTTGATCAGCTGCACGCCGCGCTCCAAGGTCGTGTCGGGCGCCGGAGTAAATAACAAATGGACGTGGTCCGGCATGAGCACGAAAGCGTGAAGCTCAAAACGCCCCTGCCTGCGGCACCCGTACAGAGTCCTCAAGAAGAGCCTGGCGTATGACTCCACGATGAAGAATCTCCGGCGTTGAAAGGTCGAGAAGGTCACGAAATAAGTTCCTAACGGAGAGATCAGACGGGTAGGTTTCATCTCACTGGCCCTCAGCGGCTAAAGCCACACCTCTACACCAGCGTAATGTGGTACGACTCGAAGTCGTACCCTTCCCGGTCAGAATATTTCTCCGTCGTGCTGATTCGGGAAAGAGCTCATGTCGTTCGGAGTTCGCGGCAAGAATGCGCGCACACTGAAGCCAGGCCGCACGCAGGTGAACTACCTCTCTAGCCGCAAGAGGGAACATTCCCGAAAACCTGACGAGCAATACCCACTCGTCGAGTCCTTCAGCTCTGGTCCTTATCTCGAGCTCTTTGCGCGCGGCGAGCGAGAAGGTTGGGTTAGTTGGGGAAATCAAGCCGACAACCTATATCAGCCAACCTGGAAAACCTATTCGAACCACTCGCGTAGCCAGTCACAGTTCCCGTTGTTGGTCGGTGCCGATTAGTGCAAGCGGGCCTTGGATGACCGCGATCAACTCACATTACTCTCCATTCCCAAAATGGGAATGACGCGGGTGGCCCACCCTTCGTTGTTTTCGAAGGGTGGGAAATTCCAGAATCATGCTAAATATTGCTTAATCCTGCTATACAATATCCCTATGAGGAACACCAGAACCCTCTCCGTAACCCTGCCGCCGGACATGCTCAAGCGCGCCCAATCCATCGCGAAGAAGGAGAGCCGCACCATGAGCGAACTAATCCGCGAGGCCCTCCGGCACTATGAACGCCGCTCCTGGTGGGACGAAGTCAACGCCTACGGCCGCGCCAAAGCCGAGCGCCAAGGCATTCATGCTGAGGACGTCGATCGCCTGCTGCGCGAATTCCGCACCCGTAAACGAGCCGTGAATAAGTAAATCCGCATCGTCCCCCAAGAGGGGAATGACTTTCGGAATTACCTGTCAAGCCCCAACAAAATATTTTTATGTCCTACTCTCACAACCCCATAGCTATAGTTTTCCACAGGCCAATCCACTCACAGATGTTAAAATGCCTTATAGTGATTAGCCACAAGAAATACCGACCGATTCCCAAAGCGGGAAATCTTCACGCCGCTCCAATCTATCTTAAGTCCTTATTCCGCAATATTTTAGCTGCAAACCCTTCATTTACAATATTTTGCGTCGAGCTCCTCATATCCGAATCCCCTAACTCGTGGCAATCAAAGATTTTAGCTTAAAGGTATGAAATCTTTCGAAATACGAATATGCCGCGTCACCCGAACACCGGGTAGCACATCCCTTGCGGTTTTTTGCAAAGGAGCCTGCCCTGAGCGGAGCCGAAGGGTGGGCATTCCCAAATGAGCACCAGTTCGGGCTTAGGGCCGCCGCGAGTCGGGCGGAATCAGGTTGTTGGCGCGATAATAGACCACAAGCTGGCCGTAGTGCTCGCCGCTGTGCTCGATGGCCAACATCCAGATAGCGGAGTTGTGGGCCAGCTTGTTGCCAAAGAATTTCGAGGTTTTGTCCAGCCCGGCGTCGCCCTGCTGTTGAATCACGGTTGCTCCGTCCGCGACGGCCTGCTGCACGAACTTCACCACATCGGCTTTGGTCTTGAAAACGTCCCGCGTAGGGTTGTCGCCCTCGCCGAAGTCGGGGCCGAGGTTTGATCCGGAAATCCTGCGTATCAGGACGTAATCGAGCGCGGCGGCGTGCAGAAGATTTAGCGCAAAGGTGCGCTCGTCTTTCTGCAGCTTGAAATCGTACTTGTCTTCGGGGAAATCCTGGGCCATGGCGATGAGTTTGTTCCCGATATCGTTCCACCGGTCGAGCATCTCATCGGCTCGGGAGCGCGCTGGACGCGGAGCCTGATCTTGCGTTTGCGCGTGACAATAACCACTCGCTCCGACCACGGCAAGCAGAGTGAGCGCAATCAGCACGTGGGTGTTGAAAAAGTCCCTCAACGGAACGGCTTTTCATCTGCGAGCATGCGTCGCTTGTTTTCTGTCTCCGTTCGACTAAGTGGTGGTCGGCAGAACCGGTGTTGTCGGCTGACTGAGGAAGCGCACCAGTCGCTTGATGTTCTGAGCTACCGCTGCCAGGAAGAACTGCTCGCGCACGAACCTGAGTCTCCGCAGACGCAAGCGCCGCAATCCGATCTGATTCTTCAGTTCTGCAAACAAGGCCTCTACTTTCTTTCTCTGCCGTTGTGCTTTGGCGAACTCTGGTGTGTTGACCAACTCCCGCGCACGTTGTCGGGCTGGTTCGTTCTGGTGGATGATAAGGCCCCGGAAGGCAGCACTGGTGCATTGTGGTCGGAGCGAGCAGGGGCCACACTTTTTGCGTGTCCCGATGTAGTTGAAGGCTCGATTGCGATAAACTCGGCCACCGTAGTTGAGGAACTGGCCGGCGGGGCAGATATAGCGATTGTTTTCCGGTTCGTACGTGAAACGCTCGGGGCCAAAGAATGGGCTCCTCTTGCGGTGGATACTGTCACGGGTCCGCATGTAGGGAGTGATGCTCCGATCGGCTAGCCATTGCAAGAACTCGCCGTTCCCGTAGGTCGTATCGGCAGCCACCGATTCTGGCTCTCGTCCTTGCCATTGCGCGAAACGAGTGAGCATGTCCTGCGCGGCTACCGTTTCCTGGCTCATCCGTGCTGCCGTCGCTTGCACTCCCACGATCACGCAACTGTGATTGTCGATCAGATAGTTGTCGTAGTACCCCAGTCGAGCCGGTGTCCCGCCTTTCGTGGCGTAAGTGGAATCGGGATCGGTTGTCGATACCTGATCTTGCTCGTGCACCGACTCTTCCACCGGATTCTGCTGTTCCAGTTCCACCAGAAACTGGCGCACCGTATGGTTGACCGTGGCCGCTTCCGCCAACTGCTCGCGTGGAATGCGACTCTCTTTCGCCGCATTCGCCTCCACGAAACTGCCATCGACCGACAGTTCCTTCCCTCGCACCAGCCCCACTTCCACGCACTGCTTCACGATCCGTTCGAATAGCCGCTCGAATAACTTCGATTCCTGAAATCTTCCGTGCCGGTTCTTGGAGAACGTAGAGTGGTGTGGAATCTCCTGATCGAAACCTAGACCGGTGAACCAGCGCCACGCCAGATGCATGCGCAGTTCCTCCACCAACTTCCGTTCGCTGGTGATGCCGTACAAATAGCCAATCAGAAGAATGCGCAGCAGCAACTCAGGATCGATCGATGGCCGACCCGTCTCACTGTAGCTGTCCTTCAGTTGCTGCCGGACGAACTCGAAGCTGATGTGTTTGTCGATCAGCCGCAACAGATGGGTTTCAGAAACTTGGTCTTCCAGACGGAAGTAGTAGAACAAAGCTTCGGAGCGGTCGTGTTGCCCCATCATAATCAGCAGGCCTCCGACGATCAGAATCAAACAGAGCATGTGCGATTGCTTTCTTCTAACATGCTTCTGCTGAATTTCATCCTGCTAATCGACGTGACTTTTTCAACACCCACAGCACAATGCTCGACCGCTTCGAAGATCGCTTCATCGTAATTCCTCCTTGAACTGCACGCTTGGCAATCAGTCTGATTTTCCCCGGCTGGCTGGCGGCACAATTCCGTTCATCCGCAAATACTCCACCATCTGTCCGTAATGATCAAAGGCGTGGGAGACGCCAAATGTGGCCAGGCGCAGGCGAGTCGACTTGCTGCCCTCCGGGTTCTGCAACATATTCTGAGTGGTCAACGTAGCCGCGGCCTTATGACCCAGGGCAAAAGAATCGTTCAGGAACTTGAGGATGTCGGCTTTGGACTTCAAGTTCTCGGGGCCGTTGCCATCCTTCAAACCTTCCGGCAGCTTATCGCCGGTAAGTGGCGACCATATGAAATAGTTGGAAGCGGCGACATGTCTGACCTGCCCCGCAAACGTGCGCACGCCCTTGAAGTCGGCTGAGGGAATGTTCAAGCTCTCAGGCGAGAAGTTGAACTTATCTTCCGGCATGGCTTCGGCAACTTCCACAATTTGCTTTTCGACGGCGGTGATCTCGTGGTCCAGGACTGAAGCCAGGGTTGGCGGCGACGGCTGCGCTGGTTGCGTCTGCGGCGCGCTCGCGGCTGCGGCGATGTTTGCGCCCTGATGCAGGCCAGCCGCGACAAAGGTGAGTAGTACCAACAGGGAGACGATTCGTATTTGTTTCATTGGAGTGACTCTCCTCATGGTTAGAATCCAATTTGTTCGAGCCCCAAGGATATGGATCCAGCACGCATGCGATGTCTGCGCGACACGGGATCGGGTTTCATCGGTGATTTGCTCAGCCTGTTTGACCTCAGAAGCGTCAGAAGGTCAACCTGGGACGAGTTATTTTTCATTGTCGCTGCGGCAGTGTCAGGTCGGTCAACCACGCTGGATATCGCAGAGTACGCGGAGAGATGCCGCAGAGAGCGCGGAGGGAATGCGCAACCCTGGGTGTCGAGGGCTGCGGGGGACTATCAGTTTCGTTAAACTCTTACGGCAGGGGCTTTGGGTTCAAGCAGTTACGTCGATGACCGTATTTCGGTCCCAACCCTGACTGGCGGCAACAGCAACTAAATTTTGTAAAGCGAAAAATCCGCAGGAAGCGCGGCGGGACCGCGCACTGCATCGGAGGAGTGTACATGGCAGACGATATGGAGAAAAACCGTCAGCAGGGTAATCAGCAAGGACAGCAGTGGTCAGTTCGGCCAGCAGGGCGGCCAGTCCGGACAAAAGGGACAGGGGCAGCAAGGCGGGCAGGGCGGACAGCAGAGTGGCCAGCCCGGTCAACCCCAGAAGAAGGGTGGACAGGGGCAGGACCAGGAAGAAGATGACCGGCAGCGTCGCTCGGCGTAGGTTCTGTTGAAGGGTCAACTAAAGTCCCGGCCGCGTCACGGTCGGGACTTTTTTCGTGCGGGGGGATTTCAGAAACTCGGCTGTGCGGCGGTGTCAGCCGGTCAACGACCTGGATCGCAGAGTGCGCGGAGAAATGCCGCAGAGAGCGCGGAGGAAGCCAGCTTTGCACTGGGGCCATTTAGGTCCGTCATTTGGGTACTCGTGGCTTCAGTTCGCTACTTCGTCCAGCAATTTGCCGGCGGGATCGAGCAGGCGAATTCGCAGGGCTATCGACCCGTCGGCGTGGGTCGAGCAACTCAGGCACGGGTCGTAGGCGCGGACTACGGCGGAAACGCGGTTCAGCATGCCTTCGGTTAGTTTCGTGCCGTCAATGTAGTGTTCGGCGACCTGCTGGATGCTGCGCCCGATGGCGAGGTTGTTGTGGCCGGTGGCTACGATGAGGTTGGCCCAGGTGATGGCTCCGTCTTCGTTGACTTTGTAGTGATGGATGAGCGTGCCGCGCGGGGCCTCGATCATGCCGACGCCTTCGAGAGCGTTGACTCCGGCGGTGGCGCGGACGTGGGTGTCGAGGATCTGGGGATCGCTTAGAAGGGATTCGATGCGCTCGAGGGCGTAGGTGATTTCGATGAGCCGGGCGTAGTGGTAGAGGAAGGCGCCGTGCGCGGGCGCGCCAAAGCGCTGGTGAAATTCGCTGAACTCTTTGTCGGCGGCGGGCGTGCCGCAGCGATCGGCGGCGTTGAGGCGGCCCAACGGGCCTACGCGGTAGACGCCGGCGGGAAATCCCTGCGGCTTGAAGTAGGGGGCTTTGAGGTAGGACTCGCGCAGGCTGGCCTCGCCGATCCACTGTTTGTGATCTTCAGCGGCGATCTGGTCTTGGACGATTTCGCCGGTGGCAGCGCGAAAACGCAGGGTGCCATCATAAAGTTGCAGGCTGCCTTTGGGGTCGACGAGGCCAGCGTACATTGTGGGAAAGGATCCGAAGTTGGCGATCTCTTCTTTATAGTTGTCGAGGGCGCCCTTAAAGAAGTTCAGGGTGCGCTGAGCGATGGCTTTGGCGGCGGGCAATTCGGCGAGGGTGTGATCGCGGTTTTGCGGCGCGAGCGGGGTGGCGACGCCGCCGGGGACGATCCAGGAGTTATGCACGCGTTCTTTGGCCAGGCCTTCGACGATCTGCAGGCCGAATTTGCGCAACTCAATGCCATCGCGGGCCAGTTCAGGATGTTCGGCGATGACTCCGAGGACGTTGCGCGTGGCGGGATCGGAATCCATGCCCAACAGAAAATCAGGAGCTGAGAGATAGAAGAAGCTGAGCGCATGCGACTGCACGATCTGGGCGCAGTGGATGAGTTCGCGAAGTTTTTTGGCCGTGGGCGGAATGCGGACGGCCATGATCGCGTCGCAGGCTTTGGAGGCTGCGAGCAGGTGGCTGATGGGACAGATTCCGCAGATGCGCGCGGTGATGCCGGGCATTTCGTAGTAGGGACGGCCTTCGGTAAATTTTTCGAAGCCGCGGACCTGCGTGACGTGGAACTCGGTGCCGGCGACATGGCCCTGATCGTCGAGTTGAATGGTAATCTTCGCGTGCCCTTCGATGCGGCTCACGTGATCGATGGTGATGCGCTTCATCGCAGGCTCCTTAGACGGCGGGCTGAAGCCCGCAGAACAAATTTAGAAAAGCGTCTTTGCGGCAACGGCTTAGAGAGGCTGCGGAAAAACTCGTTCCTGCGGCGAGACGGGCGACCACCAGGGCTGAAGCCCGAGCGATTCCAAACGGTTTACGCGGCTCTAAAGGGCCGCTCTTCCACGGTTGTATCAGTGAGTTTTTCCGCAACCTGTTAGGGCCGTGCCCTGATACAACCTGTTCAAGCGTCCCTACGGGACGCGGTTGCTTTATTGCTACGATTACCCGCCAGTGAACTGGCGGGCTATTTTCAGTCGTCCCTTCGGGACGTTTTCTCCGCAGCCTGTGAAAGCCGCGCCCTTTCACATCAAACTTCGTGATTTCGAGGACTGTCATAACGTCGTTGAGCTCTTCATCCAAATCTGGGCTGGCTGGCCTCGGGCTTGCGGCCTTCGACGAGACTGGTGATCAATCCCAGAATCGCTTTCGCCGGAGGCGGACAGCCGGACAGCCAGAAATCCACTTTCACAAATTCTCGCAGCGGGCGGGCCTGCTTGAGCAAGGCCGGAACGCGGTCGGTGGGAATGAGTTTTCTTTCTTCGGAGCCATCGACGTAGACGCGCTGCAGCAACTTGCTGACCGGAATGCTGTTGCGCATGGCAGGCACGTTGCCGGTCACGGCGCAATCTCCCAGCGAAACCACGAGCTTCGAGCGCTGGCGGATTTTCTGAAGCTTATTCAGGTCGTCCTGCGAGCTGACCGCGCCCTCGACCAGAGTGACGTCAACGTCTTCGGGGAATTCCTGGGCGTCGACCAGCGGACCGTAAACGATGTCGATCTTGCGGCCGAGAGAAATGATGGCGGCGTCCATGTCGAGCAGCGACATGTGGCAACCGGAGCAGCCATCGAGCCAGATCGTAGCAACTTTAACCTTCTTCATACCGAGACTCCTCTGCGGTGAACGAGGGAGGTGATGGTGCCGAGCTTTTTCACCATTTCCTCGACCGCCCAACCCTTTTCGGCGAGTGCGCCGGTGGGACACGCCTGCACGCACTTGCCGCAGTTGGTGCAGGTGGTGGACTGTCCCCAGTTTTCATTCATCTCGCTGACGATGCGGGCGTGGATGCCGCGGGAGGTTACGTCCCACACGTGCGCGCCTTCGATCTCGGCGCACACACGGACGCAGCGCGTGCAGAGGATGCAGCGATTGTGATCGAGAACGAAACGCGGGTGCGACGTGTCTACGCTCAACTTGGGAAAGTTGTAGGAGAATTCGACAGTGCTGATGCCGAGGGAGGTTGCCATGGATTGCAGTTCGCAATGGCCGTTGGAGACGCAGACTGCGCAGATGTGATTGCGCTCGACGAGGAGGAGTTCGACTGACATCCGGCGATAGCGGGTGAGGCGAGGAGAGTTGGTGATGACGGACATGCCGTCCTGAATGGGCGTGGTGCATGCGGGGAACAGGCGGTCAACGCCCGCGACTTCGACCAGGCAGACGCGGCAGGCGCCGACTGGCGTGAGGCCAGCTGAGGCGCAGAGGGTCGGGATATATTTTCCGCTGGCCTGGGCGGTCTGGAGGATGGTCTGGCCTTCCTCGGCGCTGATCAGTTGGCCATCGATGCGGATTGACAGTTTCTTCTGTGGCAAGAATTACTCCTTCTAAATCACGTATTGTGAGGGCCGATCGTCGAGATGCAGTGCCTGAAGGCGCGATGATTTGGCGGCGCCTTCGGCATGCCTAAAGGCATGCCCTGGTACGAATCTCGGTGTCGCCACTGGCTGCATCTTCTCTCTCCTCACGTTCTTTCTGAAGACTTCTCCTTCTAACTCACGTTCACTGCTTTGACGTCGCAACGCAGGCAGCGGCAGGCCTCGTCGAGCGCATCCTCGAGGCTCAATCCGGTGATGACCTCGTCGAGCGAGCGGGCGCGAACGTTCGGAGGGAGTTCCTGCCCGGAGTGCCGACGACTGGCACTGGGCTCATCGGGCGGAGTCTGCTCGTATTGAAACTCGGGCCACAGCGTGTTCCAGCGGTCCGCTTCCATCAGTTGACGGTCGATGTTACGCGCGGCCAGTTTGCCGTAGCCCATGGCGCCGGAGACGTTGGAGGCTCCGGTGACTACGTCTCCGCCGGCGTAAAACTTGGGACGGCTGGTCTCCAGCGTGTAGCGGTTCACTTCAATCGTGCCGCCTTCTCTCAGAGCCAGCCCGGAAGTTCTTGCGAATTCAGCGTCCACGCCTTCGCCGACGGCCAGAATTACCGAGTCGCAATCGAAACGCTGGATCTCGTCGGTTGCAATCGGTTTTCTGCGGCCCGAGGTGTCATAGGCGCCGAGCTTGGTCTTTACGAGTTCGATGGCCCGCACACTTCCCTTGGCATCGCCGATAATGCGGTGAGGCGCTGCCAGGAAGACAAACTTGGCGCCTTCCTCCTTGGCCGCGCTGGTTTCTTCCTTGATCGCGGGCATATCTTTGCGTTCGCGGCGGTAAAAGACTGTCGCTTCGGCGCCCTGGCGCAGCGCGGTGCGAGCGGAATCGATGGCCGCATTGCCTCCACCGATGATGGCGACTCGCCGGCCCAGGTTCACGTTACGTCCCGCCGCCGCTTCTTCCAGAAAGTTCAGCGCGCCATATACACCTTTCAACTCCGTGCCGGGCTGGTCGACGCGGCTTTCTTTCCAGGTTCCGACCGAGAGAAAGATAGCGTCGAAGTGATCGTCGAGTTCGTTGAAGGCGAGATCGCCGCCCAGCCGCGTATTGAAGGTGAACTTCACGCCCAGGCGCGCGATGAGTTCGATCTCGCGCTTCAAGATGCTCTTAGGCAGGCGGTACTCGGGGAGGGCGAAACGCAACATGCCGCCGGCCTCGGGCTTGCTGTCGTAGACCGTGATTTCATGTCCCAGCAGAGCGAGATAAAACGCCGCGGTCAGGCCGGCTGGGCCGGCGCCGACTACGGCGATCTTGCGGCCGGTCGGTTCGAGTTTGCGCGCAAGCACGGCCTGCACCATCGCGTCATATTTGTCTGACCCAAAAACAGCGTCGGCGATGAAGCGGTGCACCTCGCGCATGTTGACGGACTGATCGAGGGTCTGACGGCGGCAGCGGTTATCGCAGGCGTGCTGGCAGACGCGTCCGGTCGAGGAGGGCAGCGGATTGTCGAGAATGACCGACAGGAACGCCTGTTCCAGGTTTCCTTCTTTATAGAGCTGCAGGAAGCGCGGGATATTCATGTGAAGCGGGCAACTGTTCTCGCAGGGCGACAGGGCCAGTTCTTCGCAGACTCCGGCGGTGCAGCGGTGGGCGAGAATGTGGTCTTCGAACTCGCTGCGAAAATGGCGCAGGGTGGTCAGCACCGGATTGGGCGCCGTCTGTCCCAAGCCGCAGAGCGAGCAGTCGCGAATGTAGCGGCTGAGTTCGTCGAGAAGCTCAAGATGATGTGCCTTGCCGGCGCCTTCCGTGACGCGGTTCAGGATGCGCAGACACTTGTTGAGCCCAACCCGGCACGGGATGCACTTGCCGCAGGATTCGGAGTGGGTGAACTCGATGAAGTAGCGGGCCACATCGACCATGCAGTTGTCTTCATCCATCACCACCATGCCGCCCGATCCCATGATCGATCCCAGTTGCGACAGGTTCTCGTAATCGACGGCGGTGTCGAACATTTCGTGCGGAATGCATCCGCCGGAGGGACCGCCGGTTTGGACCGCTTTGACGTCGCGGCCGTCGGGAGCGCCTTCGCCGATGTCGTAGATAAATGTTTTCAGCGAGGTGCCGAGCGGCATCTCGACGAGGCCGGTGTTCTTGATTTTTCCGACCAGGGAGAAGACTTTTGTGCCTGAACTTTTCGGGCTTCCGGTCTCGGTGAACCAGGCTGGACCGCGCATGACAATGGGCGCGATGTTGTACCAGGTTTCGACGTTGTTGATGTTGGTGGGCTTGCCCCACAAACCTTTCTGAGCCGGAAATGGCGGCCGCGGGCGGGGACGACCCGCCTCTCCTTCGAGCGATGCGATCAGGGCAGTCTCTTCGCCACAGACAAACGCCCCGGCGCCTTCGACCAAAGAAATGTCAAACTTAAATCCGCGGCCGAGAATGTTTTCTCCGAGCATGCCATACTCGTGGGCCTGCTCGATCGCGCGATTCAGGCGATGCACGGCCAGGGGATATTCCGCACGGACGTAGATGATGCCCTCGGTCGCGCCCATCACGTAGCCGCCGATGATCATGCCTTCAAGCAGGGAGTGGGGATCGCTCTCAATTTCATTGCGATTCATGTAGGCGCCGGGATCGCCTTCGTCGGCGTTGCAGATGATGTATTTCGGCTCGGCCTTGGCCTTGGCCAGGTACTCCCACTTATTGCCGGTGAGGTAGCCTGCGCCGCCGCGGCCGCGGAGTTTGGCGGCTTTGATCTGCTCGATGACGGCTTCGGGATGGCCGTCGATCAGGACTTTGTACAGCGCCTGGTAGCCGCCGATGGCGATGTACTCTTCGATATCGTCGGGATTGATGAGGCCGCAATTGCGCAGCACGATCTTTTTCTGGCCTTTGAAGAATGGCAGGTCGCTCCAGCTTGAGAGTTCGGAATAGGCCTCTCCGTATTTCATGCGGGCGGTGATGTGATCCCACTCTTCGATCTTGCAATAGATAAGGTCAGGGGTGAGATTGCCCTCGGCCACATCTTCCAGGATGCGGTAGGCGTCGTTGGCCTGCACTTTGCGAAGAATGGCCAGAGGCTTTCCGGGCAGGCGCACGCTCACCAGCGGCTCTTGAAAGCAGGCGCCGAAGCATCCGACGGGGGCGAGGATGATGTTCTCTCCGCTGGTGTCGATGGCCTGGGTCAAGGCGTGGAAGAGGCCCTCGGCGCCATTGCCGCGGCCACACGTTCCCATGCCGACGGTCACGCGTGGAACCGCGGGCGTGAGTTTCGCCAAGCCCGCCTCGCGCACGGTGTTGAAGGCTCCAATGTCTAGAATGCGAGGCATCGCTTCACTCTCCCGCTCGGATGGTTTCAATCTCGCGCTGCACGGTGCGCTCGGTAGCATGTCCACAGATCCGGTGGTTCACTTCGACGACCGGGGCCATGGCACACTGCCCGAAGCAGGCCACGGTGCGCACGGTGAACATCTGATCGGGGGTGGTGAGCAGCAGTTTGTCGGCCTCGTTGCCGTCGCTTTCGCCATCGTCCAAGCCAAGTCCGAGATCGTAACGGGCGCTTTGCAGCAGATTGCGCGAGCCGCGGGTATGGCAGGCCGTGCCACGGCAGATGCAGATGGTGTTCTCGCCTTGCGGTTGCAGGTTGAACAGGGCGTAGAACGTGGCCACGCTGTAAATGCGGGACAGCGGCGTCTCGGTCTTCAGGGCGATGTAGCGCAGCGTGTCCAAGGGGAGGTAATTGTGGGGATTTCTTTCCTGGACCGCCTCGAGAATCCCCAGCAACGCTCCGGGACGTCCCATGTGGGCGCTGATGATCTTGTCGATCGAAAGTTGTTCGATGCGGGCTTGTTCTTCGCTCGGAAGAGGAACTGGCGAGAGCGTGGACATTCGCACTCCTTTTGCAGACTCCTGACGCGACTCTAGGAGCCATGAGGGGGAGTCACTACCACCGCAAGCACAGGCGGGGGTGATGCAAATCACGATGGAGATGGGAGCGCAACGATTGGATTTCGACCGGGCGCGGAACCGCCCAGGGAAGACGGAGTAAGCCCTTTAAAAATGTGCGGATAGGAGGGAAGGCGTTGGGAGGCGCGAGTTGTTCTAACCGGCGGAGTTGCGAGTGCTAATTTGGGAACAGTGACCTTTCGTCACGTCAAATCACGGGATCGCTGGAGCAATAAGAAAGGACAGACCGCCTGAAGAGACGGCCTGTCCTTGGGGGAGAGCTGACAGCAAACTTAGCTAGGAAACTTGGCTAGCAAACTTACCTAGCAAATCGATTTACCCCCTAGAACGTAACTGATCCAAAGGTACCGGCTAGATTGTTGCTGGGGCCGGCGGTGAAGAACAGTGAGTTGGATGCTCCATTGCCTCCCATGCCCATCCCCAAACGCGATTCCCCAGAGCTGGTCTATGAAGATCGGTTTGCCGGTCGACGCATCCTTGACCGTGCCGAGGAACTGCCCGGTAGTGGGATTGAAGGCGTTGATGGTGCCATTCCGGTTGATGTTGTTGGAAACCAGCAGGGTGTTGCTGAGAGGTCCGAAGTTCTTTGGCGCAGCGGCGATACCCCACGGCTGGTTCAGGGGCGCTCCTGAGATCAAGGGCTTGGCCTTGCTGACGAGAACGCCGTCTTCGGTGTATTCGTCCACGAAGCCCCCATTGCCGGCCGGGACAGCGGCGTAGGCGACGTAAACCTTCCCATTAATATCCTGGATCCCAAACACTGAGAAGCCCGACGGAATGTTCGGGTCGGTGAATGCGCCGGGATTGACCACGGCAGTGAAATTGCCGTCGTATACGTCGATCTTGTTGTTGGCCTGGTCGGCTGCGTACAGGAGATTTCCGGAAGGGCGGCTGGTGATGGCGAGACCGGTGTAGCTCGCTTTGCTGCCGGAATTGTCTACCGCCAAAACAGCCTCGTTGAGGTTGGTTTGGAAGGTCCAGCCGCTGATGGTGCCGTCGAGAGTGGCAAACAGGAAGAGCGATGACCATCCTCCGACTTGAAACTCGTTTGAGCCGTTATAGACGATTCCGGTCGGTGAACCTGGGCCGTTCCCGCCGGTCGGTGAAGACGGACCATTACCAGCGGTGGGAATCAGGACCCTTAAGCCCTGGGATTTTCCGCTGCCATCATAGAGCGTCGACCAGCCTGAGTTGTTGTCGCTGATCCACCAGGGTGAGCCGGGGCCGTGCACCAAACCCCAGGCGTTGACGTTGAGCGGGTCCGTGTGCGAAGCCTTTCCTACTTGATTGGAATTCAGATTGTGGAGGTGATATTGTGCCAGGGCTGCGCTGGATACGAACATCAGGGCCAAGCCCATCAAAACCGAGAGCGTAGTGGAGCGATATCGCATGTTGATTCTCCTTAGGGTGCAAGGTCAGGGCAGCTCAAGCGCAGGGTCTAAGCTTTGACTGGGCTATGGTTTCCTCTGACTTGCCACTTGCCGAATGTAGTGGGGTGAGCAGGCGGATATGTCACTGGGGTGTCACGTTTTTGTACAATTCCTGTTTGCTGCTCCGGCGGCCCGGCAAGGATTCGGAGTGTCACTTGACACATATTTTTGGTATGGTGTACTTCCCATATGGCGACTGAGAAAAACCCGCAAAAAGACATCCTGCTGTGGATTATCACGGTGGTGTTAGTGGCGCTGGCGATTTATTGGTACAAGCGCTAGGTGGGCTGGCTCGCCGCCGAATGAAGAAGCGGCGAATCTCTCACCTGAGGACTCGCCACTTCCCTTCCTGTATTTTCCCCGAACCGTTGCATACAAAGTGCAAACATTTGTGCCGACTTAGCCTAAGGGGTGGGTGGAGGCCTTTGCTGTCAATCGCTCAAGTTGGAAAAGGAATTGCGCGGCGGGATAGCAGTCTCCCGCTCCTTACGCGTCGCAGGTCGCACAGGAGGTCCCCCATGAAAGCATCGCTTGGCTGCATCGCCCGGTTGTCTACGGTTCTCGTCCTGGTGGCTTGTGGCCAGAATCTGTATGCCGATTCGATTTACAACATCGTGACCGGATTTTCCAACGCAACGAACCCGAACGGGGTGTGGACCTACGACTACAACGGAACCGCCTTCGCCGAATCCCAGGCAGTTAGCAACTTAGCTGGCACAGGCCTTTCTGGCTGGTGGACCGGCCAACCCATTCCGAATTCCCTCATTATCCTTCAGAACGTGACGGGCAGTACCGTCAGCTACCTCACGATCCAGGATCCCACAAACACCTTGTGGCTTGACCCTGAGGCGGGCAGCGTTTCAGTCGTATTCACCGCGCCTTCAGCGGGCACCTATACCATTACCGGCAATTTTCTAGGCATCGACACCGGCGAGAATTCGCATCCGGTCGAGATCCTGGACAATGGCTCGATCCTATGGAAGGGGACGATTTCGAGCTTTGGCGGCAAAGACTCCTTTAATTTGTCGACCACTCTCGGCGCGGGCGGTACGATCACCTTCTTCGTAGGGACAGGCTCCAGCGGCTGCTTTTATTGCAATCTCAGCACCGGACTCAACGGAACAATCACCGAAAAAAGCGGGATGACTACGCCCGAGCCGGGCACGGTGATATTACTTGGGTCGGGCTTGCTCGGTTTGGTTCCCACACTGCTCCGTCGCGGTTTGATCTCGCGTTAGATTTGCGGCGAACGGCCATTCCGCCGGCACATATCTCAGAAAGAGCCTCCACCTTGGGATCCGCGGCGTGCTCTCTCAGGAGATGATGGTCACGATCTCGACGGTATCCTGGCCGCTTTCGCGATGAACCAGCACGGAGTCGTTGCGTCGCTCGAGAAACAAATCCACGAAAAATTTGCCACAGCGCAGGTTGCGGATGGAAAGCTGGGGAATGCCTTCGGGAAGAAATGGCCGTTCGAAAATAATGCGATTGCGTTCGGCTTGCAGGGAAATGCCAAGACAGTCCTTGAGGATCAGAAAGGGCGCCGCCGCCGCCCAGGACTGAGGCGAGCAGGCGACGGGATAGAGGGTTGGGCCCTCGGTTGCGCGCCGCTCCAACCCACAGAACAATTCCGGCAAGCGGTGGAGTTCGACCACGCTGCTGAGGTCGAGTAACGCGAGCAGCACCTCCCCGGCCAGCTTTTTGAATCCATATTTCGCCATGCCAGAGGCGATCAAGGAATTGTCGTGCGGCCAGACGGAACCGTTGTGGTAGGAGAGTGGGTTGTAGCGCGATTCAGTTGTGGCCAGGGTGCGAATTCCCCAGCCGGTGAAGAAGTCGGCGCCGGACAATGTCTCAGCTACGCGTCGAGCTCGTTCTGGCGATGCAATTCCTGTGTACAGGCTGTGTCCGGCATTCGAAGCGCGCACCCGGCAAGGTCGCTTGCGGCCGTCCAGCGCCAGCGCATAGGTGGAGAGATCGTCACACCAGAACTTTTCTTCAAATCGCGCGCGCAACTCTTCGGCTTGCAACTCCAGAGCGCAGCAATGGTCGGCGTCGCCCAAGGCGCGACTCAGCCGCGCCGCCGCCAGTTTAGCGGCATACACATAGCCCTGGACCTCGCACAAAGCGATCGGAGCCTCTGCAATTCTGCCGTCGGCGTGGAAGACGGAGTCGTTGGAATCCTTCCAGCCCTGCTGCACCAATCCTTTATTGGAATGCTGAGCGTACTCGACGAAGCCGTCGCCATCGAGGTCTCCGTATTCGTCAATCCATTTCAGGGCGCGCTGAATGTGTGGCCACAAACGCTCCAGGAAGGTCCGGTCCGCGGTGTGATCGAAGTAAGCGCCGGCCAGTACGATAAACAGAGGAGTGGCGTCGACGCTTCCGTAATAGCGGCCGAATGGGACCTCGCCCAGGACCGCCATTTCTCCGCGGCGCATTTCGTGCAGAATCTTGCCGGGTTCCGAATCCACAAAAGGATCCGTCTCATCGGCCTGGGACGAAGCCAGAAAATCCAGCACTCCCTTCGCAATGTCGGGGTTCAGCCACAGGGTTTGCAGTGCGGTGATGATCCCGTCACGGCCAAAGACGGTGCTGAACCAGGGCACTCCGGCGTACGGATAGTTGGGCTCCGGGTTACCAGCGATCATCATCTCCAGATCAGAGATGGAGCGGGCGATCCAGTCACTAAAGCGGGAGTTGGAACTGGTGATCTGGGGAAAGCAACGGGAAACCTCGGCCAGTTCGACATGGGCTGAGGACAACGCTTGCGAATAGTCGACGGAAACTGCGGGCGTCTGCGACCTGCAGCCGATCTGCAGTTCAAGGGACATCCGCTCTTTGGGGCGAAGTACGAGTTCGAATTCCAACTCCGCCTCAGAAGCGCGCACAGGTTTAGGGTCGGTTTCGATGACGGTTTGGCGGAGCACGCGGTCGAGTCCTTCGTAGGACAGGATGACGGAGTTTTCCTTCACTTCCGTCGGAAGGCGCCGTCCCCTGCGCTCTCTGGTGGTGCCGCGAACTTCGAAGACGTCGGCGAAGTCGGCATCGAAGCCGATGCGCACGGGAACTTCAAGATCTTCAAGCCCATGATTGACGAAGAAGATTTTCTCGAAACAGGAGTCGCGCCACAAAAATCTGGAGCGAACCAGGTGGAGCGTTCCCCGATGAATGGCGATGGCATCGTCCTCAGACACGTCGAGATTTGCGAGGTCGGCACGGAAGAGAAAATTGTTGGTTGCCACCGTCGAACTCAGCAACATGGGCTTCGCCTTCCACAGGCGGAGTGAAAATTCGGAAAGAAACCGCGTGCCGTCATGGAAGAGACCTTCCTCGCCGAGACCGGAGACCTGGACATCGCCATGCCGGTCGAAGACAAAGAACATCCTTCCATATTTCAGAACGTGGGCCCGGTCATCGGCCGGGGACGAGGTAGTCGCTATGTAGTAGTGGTGGTGGGCGATTCCACTTCCATCCACTTCAACACTCCCTCTTCGAGCGCAATGGGACTCGATTCTCGATCAACCAGCTGCTGGTAAATATTGAGGTATTCACGCGCCATGCGTTCCGCCGTGAAGTGCAGATCGAAATGCCGGCGACAATCGCTCCGGTCGATTTCGCCGATCCGGTTTACGGCTTCGACTGCCTGGTCGATATCTCGAACCAGGAATCCTGCGACGCCGTCAGGGACAATCTCTGGAACCGATCCGAAGGGGTGCGCGATCACCGGGGTTCCGCAAGCCATGGCTTCGATCATAACCAGTCCGAAAGGCTCGGGCCAGTCAATGGGAAACAGAAACGCGGCAGCATTTCCCAGGAAGTCCTGTTTCTCGTGATTTCCGATTTCGCCGATAAATTCAACGAGCGGGTGATCGAGAAGCGGCTTGATCATTTTTTCAAAATAGTCGCGATCCACCCGGTCCACCTTCGCCGCAACCTTCAACTTCATGCCGGAGCGTATCGCGATTTGGATGGCGCGGTCCAGCCCTTTCTCCGGTGAGATCCGTCCCAGAAAGGCAAGGTATCCGCCGCCACCATCGCCGAGGGCGAGCGACTGCGCCGGCAGGCCATGGTGGACAGTTCCGAGCCAGTTAACCCAGGAAAGAGGTTTGCGCTGAGCATTTGAAATCGAGACCAGCGGCATTTCTCTGAATTCTTTGTACAGTGGAACCAGGTCAGGAAGGTCGAGCCGGCCATGCAGCGTGGTCAAGCTCAGAACCTGTTCGCGCCGGCACAGGGGGAAATGAAGATAATCGGTGTGGAAATGAATCAGGTCGAAGTCTCCCGCCTGGCTGAAGACCTTTTCCATCATCAACGCATGATGCGCAATAGGATCCACGCAGTCTGCATCAAGCCTGAGCGCCGTCTTGCATCCCGCAACCAGTCGTGCAGTGGTCACCGAGTCACCACTGGCGAACAAGGTAACGTCGTGTCCGAGCGAGACCAGTTCTTCGGTGAGCCACGACACTACTCTTTCGGTTCCTCCGTATAGACGAGGTGGAACGCTTTCGTAAAGCGGCGCGACTTGGGCAATTCTCATTCCAGCGGCTCTCCCTCCTGCGACCCTTAAGGCGACACTACCCCTGTGATACTGATTTTTTTTTCACTTGCATGTAGCGCATGTACCTGATGAGCTGCAACTCTCAGGGCACCGGAGGTGAATGTCGTTCAACCCTCCTTCAGTGAGACTAATGAGGGCAACAAAATTCCTCCATCGGGCAGGTCCTGTAGAGATTGCTATTCTGCCCTTAGAACGATTGATTCGATGGCTGATAGTGCGGAATTTGTAAAACGTCTTCGCGAATGAGGCTTGACGCTTTTTGCAGAAGCAACCCTTCAGCCAGCGCAGCAGCGATTGGAAAGAGCAGCGAAGGTATCAACTCTGGCGGGATTGCGCGCCGTATTTCTCGAAAACGGAGTCGCGGGAAATAATGCCTTCCAACTTTTGCGGATTGGCGCGATTCACCACTGGGACCAGCGGGACCTGGTTCACATAGCGGAGCGCGGCGTCGAGCGGGAGATCGGGGTAGAGATAGGGCAAACACTGCGTCGAGATCAGCGAACCGACGGTGTGTTCGCCCTTGCCTTCGCTGAGGAGGCGTAAGAGCAGGTCGCGGCTGATGGTGCTCCATCCGCTGGGCTGCATGCGGACGGGGAATATTACCTGTGAGGAACTCTGGGCGCGGCGGGCGGCGGCGTCGATGTAGTCCCCGGCGCTGAGGATGACGGCGGGTGCGGGGAGCATGGCGTCTTCGACGCGGAGGATGGTCTCTTCGCGAGCTTCTTCGAGCGAGGGCAGGACGAGGCCGTCCTGGCGGGTGAGCAGGTCGAAGATGGGAGTGGGCTGCAGGCTGCGTGAAACGACGTAGGCGAAGGTGTTGGCGACGATCACCGGGACAATGATCTCGTAGTTACCGCTGACTTCGAGCACCATGAAGACGGAGGTGAGCGGAGCGCGGAGAAATCCGGCGAAAAGTACTCCCATGCCAACCAGGACGTAGGTTCCGGTGGATGCGGTGAGATAAGGAAAGACTATGTGTTCGACGCCACCGACAGCGCCGCCGAGCATGGCTCCGACAAACAGCGTGGGAGCGAACATGCCGCCGGGAGTTCCGCTGACGAATGAAAGGGTTGTGGCGAGGATCTTGAGTGCGGCAAGAACCGCGAGTAATTGCCAGGTGTACTGCCCGTGCATGGCTTGGTCCATGAATTCGTAGCCCGCGCCCATGACCTGGGGAAAACCGAGGTAGCCGATGAAACCGATGAGGAGTCCGGCGATGGCTGGTTGAAAATATTGCGTCCAGCGCGGCAGGGCCTTTAGACGGGGGCGGAGGAATCCGATGGCTTTGGCGAAGATGACGGCGGCGACGCCGCCGACGATGCCGAGGACGACGTAGGCGAGCAGTTCGGCGGGACGTTTGAAGGTGGTGACGGGAATGCGGAAAAGCGGTTCGGAACCGAGGAATCCGCGGACAACGACGACGCTGGCGACGGCAGAGAGCACGACAGAACCGAGGATGCCCGCGCTCCAGCGTCCGATGACTTCTTCGATGACGAAGAGGACGGCGGAGATGGGAGCGTTGAAGGCGGCGGCGAGTCCGGCCGCGGCGCCCACGGGGGCCATCAGGCGGAGTTTTTCGCGCGAGAGTTGAAGCTGGCGGCCGAGTGCCGAAGCCAGGCTGGCTCCGATCTGCAGCGATGGATCTTCGGGGCCGAGGGAATGTCCGGCACCGATGGCGAGGGCAGCGCAGATGAATTTGCCGATCGCGGTGCGGAACGGGATGTAGCCATTAAAGATGTAGAGCGCAGCCTTGGTCTGATTGACGCCGCTGCCGCGAATGGCGGGAAAGAGGTGAACGACGAGAACGGCAACGATCAACCCGGCGAGCGCGGGAACCAGCACGAGACGCCAACTGTGGGTTTGCGGGAGCGGGCCCAGCAGCGCGAGGTGAGTCCAGTCAATGGCCAGCCGGAAGCAGACCACGGCGAGGCCGGCGAAGATTCCGATGAACACGGAGAGGATGAGGAAGAAACGCTCTTCGTCGAAGACGCCTTCGAGGGCAGCGAACATGCGGCGGGAATTCTTCACAGGCAGGGTAGAGTCGGGCGCCTCACTGGGCTTAACGCTCAGGTCGGTCATTGATCGGCGGCCTCGCGGTTCCGGGAAATCAGAAGCAGGGCTTCGTCGGTGCCTTGTGGTTCACCACAGAGGGCAGCCGTCTGCTGCTCGATTTGAAAAACGAGATCCATGATGGTGTCGGGCAAGTCACTTTCCTGGGCAGACTGCAAGCGCCGCAGGTTGGGCTTCATGCCAGACCATTGGGCGGACAGAGTGGCCAGCGGAGTTGCGGAATTTGCGTTGTCATTATATGCACTGTCGTTGAGATTGATCCCTTTGACCGCGGCGCAGGCGGTGAGACGTTCGCCAGCTTTCTGAAAGGCCTCGGCGATGCGGCGGTTGCGTTCGGCGTCGGAGATGCGGCGGACAAACGGGTCTACCTGGAGAATAAGGTTGGCGGATTCGAGAAGGTCGCGCGAATGGGAATCCTGCGGGTTCGCCTTGACTGCTGGCTGAAGGTAGTGCTGGGCGGTGCGGTAGTGTCCCGCACGATAGGCGGCTTCGCCGGCGCCGGCCATAGCCGCGACGCTGTTGCGGTCGAGTTTGAGCGTCTGTTCGTATTGGGTTAATGCGTCGCGGTAGTTCTGGGCTTGCGCGAAGAGTTGAGCGGTCTGCAGATGGAGAGCGGGATCCGCCGGCAACGAGGCAGCGAGGGCGACGAGCTCTGATTGAGCTTCAGCGCGCGCTCCTTTCTGCAGCAGGAAATCGATGAGTTCGAGGCGCGCTTTGCGGCGGTTCGTGTCCGCATCAGAGTTCCACACGCCGTACATTGCATTGTGGTAATAACGCAGGGCGTCCTGGACAGAACCGCGGCGGGCCGCGACACGACCGAGAGCGAGATTGATCGTGCCATCCTGCGGAGTGCGTTGCCACAGAGCGAGCATGTAGGACTCGGCTTCGTCGAGGCGCTTGGGATCTCCAGTGTCGCGCAGTGCGCGTCCCAGGCTAAGCTGATATTCTGGATTGCTGGGGTCGCAGGTCAGGGCCGCGCGGAAGTCTTCTACAGCGGCGTTTAGTTTGCCTGCGTCCACGTCGGCCAGGCCTTGCGCGTAGAGCCTGCGTCCGCGAGCCTGCTGGTTGGCGTTGAAGCGGTTGACGAGATGCCTCACGGCGGCAAAGCCGAGCACTGTCCCTACGAGCAGCAGAATGAGAACGGCAGGAGCCGAGCGCGGGACGAGCCTAGGGAGTTTCCATGACATGCCTCGTATCACGATATCATTCCGTAACGTTGCGGGCTCGCGCGGCCTGCGTGACTTCACCTATTTATCCTTATTCTTGCAACCATAAATCGACAAACCCCTACTAAAGGTGCAGGTTTTCGCGTGGTGCGCCATGGAGTCCTCTGATTTCGTAATCCTCAAACAGTTCACCTCTCGATCAGCGATGCCATTTCGCTTTCAACTGTGGAATTTATCCAAATCTCAAGACCAAGGCCAAGCGGGACAGGTTCTCCAGCTAACCCCGGGAATGTTTTCGCTGTCCTTCTCGCACCGGAACAGAGCAGGAGAAATTACATGAAACATCCGAACGGTCGGCTATTCGCAACGGTCGTGTCTCTGATTTTCTTGCTTGGGATGAGCGTGTCCGTTATTCCCGCGCAGGGCCAAACCTTTGCCTATGTGGCCGATCCGTCTTACGACGCGGTCGCGGTGCTCGACACAGAAACCAACTCGGTGACTGCTTTTGTGGGTGTCGGATCTGCGCCGTTCGCGGTGGCTGTCACGCCCGATGGAACCCGTGTCTACGTAACGAATCAAGAATCGGACTCTGTTTCGGTAATTCAAACGTCGACCAAAAAGGTAATTGCCACCATCAAGGTTGGAACCTATCCCACGGGTATAGCGATCACGCCGGACGGGTGGCGCGCTTATGTGGCGGACACAGGATCAAACTCCGTCTCGGTGATTAATACGAAATACAACACCGTCGTTGACACAGTGCGGGTAGAGGCTAGCCCTCTCGGGGTCGCCATTACACCGGACGGAACCCGTGTTTACGTGACCAACGAATATGCGGACTCCGTCTCCGTGATCAACACGGCGACTAACAACGTGATTGCCACTGTGCAGGTGGGAGATTTGCCCTTCATGTTGGCTATCACGCCCAACGGAAGCCGCGTTTATGTAGCGAATTATGCGTTTGAATCGCACTCCGTCTCTGTAATCGACACGGAAGACAACAGGGTGATTGCCACATTGAAGGTAGGGGCGAACCCGCTTGACGTGGCGATCACTCCGGACGGAGCCCGGGCGTATGTTACCAATGGCGGCAGCAACTCGGTCTCAGTGATCAACACGGCCAAGAACACCGTGATTGCAACGATAAAGGTTGGAGATTTCCCATCTGGGGTGGCATTCACCGGAAACGGACGCTGCGCCTACGTGACCAACTCTGGGTTAACAAGACTCCCTTACCCGGGCTCGATCTCGGTCATCGACACGGCCAATAACACAGTGGTGGCCAACCTTGACATTGGCGGGAATCCCCTGAGCGTAGCTGTCACACCGCTAATTGGTTCTGCCACAAACCTAGAACAGGCAAACGGTGACAAGTAAATGCTTGCAGTGTGTGTGGCCGGGTGCAGTCATGTGGTGAGCGTTTCTCGCTACGATCTTTCACCAGGACGATCTTTCACTTGGCCGCGGGGGCGCGCATCAGAAAAGAAATATCATCCACCTTGTAGATGACTTTGCCGCGGGACTCTGGTGTGGCAGGAACTTTCCCCGAGCGGACAGTGTCGAACGCGGCCACCAGGCGCGGCAGCACGCTGGGCTGCGCGACCGGAATGTTATGCGCGCCGAGCACTGCCTTTAGTTGCGGCGCGAGCGCGGCCAGCCTGCGGATCGACGCGGCGTAGGCTTCGAGATCGGTTTCAGGACGGAAGAGCCAGATGGGCGCCGGGTAATACGTGTCGCCCGAAAAAAGCAAACCGTTGGCGCGATCGAGAAGTGAGATGGCGTCCGGCGTGTGGCCGGGCGTGGCAATCACTTCCAGCCCGCGCCCGCCGAGATCGATGCGATCTCCGTTGTGGATGTATGCTTTGATCTTCCAGGGGCGAGTTACGTAAGTTTTCGGATCGAATCCCGTGGGCAGCCGACCGCAAATCTGGCCGGGGCCCAGTTCAGCCTGGGCATCTTCGCGCGAGCCGTGCGCATTTTCGCGGGTAAAATTCGTGTCGATGCCATAGACCGTGTCGAACTGCCAATTGCCTCCGACGTGATCGTTGTGGGTGTGAGAGTTCAGCACAACAATCGGCAACGGGGTCAACGCGGCGGTTACCTTCTTGATGTCGCTGATTCCCATACCGGTGTCGAACAGCAAGGCCTGCTTGCCGCCGACGATGAGGTAGCTGATCGTCTCCTCGGCCTGATGTGGCTCGTAGATGGCAAAGACCGATGGCTCGACTTGGTAGACCTCGAACCAGGGATCGGCGATGGAGACGCGTTTGAAATTCTTGTATTCCGGGCGCGGAAGGGGACGGCACCAGGCGGGAATCTCTGTCTGGGCGAGGAGCGGGGCTGTGAAGGCCGGCATGGTTGATGCCGGCGTTGTTAGGGTCAACAAGGCGATTAATGCGACGCGCATCCTGCGCGATGAACGAGAGTCGTGCAATCTTAATTGAGCAATCCTTTCGAACTTTGAAACCGCAGGCATTGTACGCCTGTTTCGCGTGGCGGAGAGGCCATAGCAGCCCGCCGCTGCTGCGAACTGTATGCCGTTCAGCGCATGATCGGGTAAGATACTTCGGCGCTGAATGAGACGTTGCAGGCAACGTCTGGGCTTTTGCGACGTGCCTGAAGCGATGCCCTCATACGAGTCTCTAGCTCACAATGAACCGCGAGTATCAGAAAGGCTATAGTCAGGAACTGCACCGCGATATGGAGGCTCTGGTTTTTGGCCACGCGGGCACGCCGCTGCTTGTCTTCCCAACCTCGATGGGAAAGTTTTTCGAGTACGAGGACCGTGGGGTGATCGGGGTGCTGGCGCCCAAGATTGAGCGCGGCGAACTGCAGGTATTCTGTCCCGATGCCGTCGATACCGAGAGCTGGTACAACAAGGGCGTGCATCCGCGAGTGCGGGTGCTGCGGCATTTGCAATATGAACGCTACATTCTGCATGAATTTCTGCCGTTCGTGCGGTGGAAGAACCAGGCGCCGCGGTTGGCCGTAACCGGGTGCAGCTTCGGCGGATATCATGCGATGAATTTTTCGCTGAAGCATCCCGACGTGGTGACGCACTGCGTGAGCATGAGCGGGGCCTTTGATATCCATCAGTTTCTGGATGGATATTACGATGATGATTGCTACTTCAACTGCCCTCCGGACTATTTGCCCAACATGAGCGACGACTGGTTCTTAAGCCGCTACCGGCAGATGAAGATCGTGCTGGGATCGGCGGACTGGGATATCTGTCTGGATCAAAACATCAAGTTTTCGGCGATTTTGAATGAGAAGGCAATCCCGCACTGGCTGGATGTTTGGGGCGATAACTCGAAGCATGACTGGCCGCTTTGGCTGAAGATGGCGGGAAAGTATTTTTGAGGCGGTTCTCGGTTTCTCAGTTCTCAGTAACGTGGAGGAGTTTTATGGCTGCTAAAAAAAAGACCAGTTCCAGGAAGTCTCCCGCGAAGTCGCACGCGCTGAGTTTCAATCATGCGATGGTATACAGCAACGATGTCGGGCGGTCGTTGAGCTTCTATCGCGATTTGCTGGGGTTCAAGGTGGTCGAAGACATGGATTACGGTGGGCGCAAGGTATACGTGCGTTTGCGGGCGGCGCAGGGAGATGGCACCCTGGCACTGCACATGATCGAGCCGGGTAAGGCGCTGCCATCGGGTGACGGCATTCGGCTTTATTTTGAGACCAACGAACTCGACTCGCTCTGTGAACGACTGCAGAAAAGCGGCGTTAAGTTCTCGCAGATGCCGAAGCGCATGCCCTGGGGATGGAAGCATGCTTATCTGGACGATCCCGACGGCCATGAGGTGAGTTTGTACTGGGCAGGGTCGAAGCGGTTCCGCAAGAGCAAAATGGCGGCGTGAAGGCCTGCGCGAGACGCAGGTTCCTCACAGGGTTGTCGTCCGCTCGGTCACAAAGTGAGCAGAGAGATAGCTGGGAGTATTTGCGATGAAGAAGATTGGGATTATCTTTGGGATGGAGAATACGTTTCCGCCGGCATTCGTCGAGAAGATCAACTCGATGAAGGTGGAGGGCGTGACGGCAGAGTTCGTCAAGGTCGCCGGGATCCGCATGGATGAGCCGAAGAAATATGACGTCATCATCGACCGGATTTCGCAGGACATTCAGTTCTATCGCGCGTACCTGAAAAATGCCGCGCTGCACGGCACGATTGTGGTGAACAATCCATTCTGGTGGACGGCGGATGACAAGTTTTTCAACTACGCGCTGGCGCACAAGCTGGGCGTGGCCATTCCGCCGACGGTGATTCTACCGCACAACAGGCATCCGGAGGGGACGACAGATCAGTCCATGCGGAATCTGATGTATCCGCTGAACTGGCAGGAAGTGTTTGACTATGTCGGGTTTCCTGCGTTTTTGAAACCGTACTCCGGGGGCGGATGGAAGCATGTATATAAGGTGCATTCGCCGGAGGAATTTTTCCGTTTCTACAACCAGACGGGCGACCTGTGCATGACCTTGCAACACGGCGTGGAGTTTGAAGAGTACTACCGGTGCTACGTGGTGGGGCAGGAGAAAGTGCACATCATGAAGTATGATCCGCGGTTACCGCATCATGAGCGCTATGTGAAGGGAAATCCGCCGCCGTCGTCTGCCGCTTTGCGCGACCGCATGGAGAAAGACGCTCTGACGCTGTGCCGGGCCCTGGGGTACGACTTGAATACGGTGGAGTTTGCGGTGGAGGGCGGAGTGCCATACGCGATTGACTTTCTGAATCCGGCGCCGGATGCGGAGATTACTTCCGTCGGCCAGGAGAACTTTGATTGGATTGTGAATGCGGCGGCGGAGATGGCGGTGAATATGGCGCTGAGCGGGGAGAGTCAGGTGAAGGAGTTGCGGTGGGCAGGGCTGTTGGCCGGGACGGGCGGAGCTAAGCCGCGGGCGCGGAAGAAGGCAAAGGCGTAGAGGTTCCATGGACGATCTTGACGGAAAGCGATTCCTGTGGGGCGTGGCTCTGGCTTGGGCGCCGTGGGTTCCGACGTTGGTTGGGCTGGGCTACGCGCTTCGAGGTATTTCGAGGGAGAAGGCGACAGGGCTTGCTGCGGTAGCGGGTGGTCTGGCTGAGATACTTGTAATGTGGGGCATCGCGACGATGATCGTGAGCCAAATCGCTGCAATCGTATTGCTGTCGCGGAGTTTTTCACACGGACATTGGATGCGCAGCTTGGTTTCTGTGCTGTCGATCGGTTTGAGCGGATTGATGCTGGTTCTTGTGGGTGGTTTCCTCTGGACAGCCTGGTACCTGGCGCGGCAGTAAGCCGGGCGCACAAAGTTGAGTCGCTGCAGCAAAAAGCAGATTCCTCACTTCGCTCGGAATGACAACGAGTAACGAAATATGGGGCCGGGCTGCTTTTGAGTCGTTGATATACTGTTAGCGCGCCGAATCCCCACTTTGGCAGCTAACGCGCACGACGGGAGCATCGGATTGCTGGTTAGATTTCGCGGGCAGGAGTGCCCGCGCCACACTTTATGTTGCCTACCTTCACTATCGGGATTGAAGAGGAATATCAGACGATAGATCCGCAGACACGGGATCTGCGCTCGCATATTCAGGCTGAACTTCTGGAGAAGGGCAAGCTGATTTTGCAGGAGCGGGTGAAGGCGGAGTTGCACCAGTCGGTGGTCGAGGTGGGGACGGGCATCTGCAAGAACATCAAGGAAGCCAAGGCGGAAGTGAAGGGGTTGCGGCGCGACATCATCAGGCTGGCAGGGGAAAACGGGCTGCGTGTGGCGTCGGTGGCGACCCATCCTTTTTCGGACTGGCGAACGCAGGAGATCCATCCCGACCCGCGATATAAGGACATTGTTGAGGACATGCAACTGGTGGCGCGAGCGAATTTGATTTTCGGGCTGCACGTGCACATCGGCATCGAAGATCGCGAGACCGCGATTCACATGATGAATCATGCGCGGTATTTTCTGCCGCACATTCTTGCGCTGTCGACGAATTCGCCCTTCTGGCTGGGGATGAACACTGGGTTGAAGTCGTACCGCTGCAAGGTGTTCGACAAGTTTCCACGAACGAATATTCCGGACTACTTCCCGAGTTGGGGCGAGTACGAGAACTTCATCAAGCTGCTGATCAAGACCAACTGCATCGATAACGCGAAAAAGATCTGGTGGGATATTCGGCCGCATCCATTCTTCAATACCATCGAGTTCCGGGTGTGCGACATTCCGATGCGCGCGGACGAAACTATCGCGCTGGCCGCTCTGATTCAAGCCACCGTGGCCAAGCTCTACAAGTTATATTCCGCGAACCAGGGATTCCGGCTCTACCGGCGGGCGCTACTCATGGAGAACAAGTGGCGCGCGGCGCGCTACGGGCTTGACGGCAAGCTGATTGATTTCGGCAAACAGAAAGAAGTGCCGGCACGGGATCTGATTCATGAATACCTGGATTTTGTGGACGACGTACTGGATGAACTGGACTCGCGCGAGGAGATCAACTACATCCATAACATTCTGGAGCGGGGCAGCGGGGCCGACCGGCAGTTGCGCGTTTTTCAGGAAACTGGAGATCTGAAGAACGTGGTCGATTACATTATTGGAGAGACGGAGGCGGGACTGGCGGAGAGTGCAGAGCCGGTTTCCGCTAGAAAAATAGGTTAATGAGTAAGCCTTTGGATCAATGCAAAAGCCCTACCCTTCAGCAAGCTCAGGGCAAGCTTTCTCGCAAAGAACGTGAGAAATGGGGCACCGAACGCGAGTTTTCTGATAGACACCTCAATAACGTTCCTTTTGATCCTGAATTCGCTCCTGGGGCGCGTAACGCTATCAGGGTTTGCCTACGCGTGCAGCCTGCCGAGCAAGTCTGCGTTATCACCGACGAGGTGACGCTGGAGATCGCGGCAGCGATCGTCCACGAACTGGAAAGTTTGGGCGCGCCCTATCACGCGTGGGTGCTGGAAGATGTGGCAGCGCGTCCACTCGTGGACATGCCACGGGAAATTCTTGACGACCTGGAGAAAAGTCAGGTTTCGATCTTCGCGGTGCAGGTGCAGAGGAACGAACTGCGCTCGCGCATGCAAATGACCGACGTCGTCAACCGGCGCAAGATCCGGCACGCGCACATGGTGAACATCAACCGGCAGATCATGCTGGAGGGGATGCGAGCAGACTTTCTGAAGGTCGACCGACTGAGCCAGAAGGTGGTGGAGATGGTGCGCAAGGCGTCGAAGATTCGGGCGAAAACGGCGGCTGGGACCGATCTGACGGCAGAGCTGAATCCGAATTACCGCTGGTTGAAAACGAGCGGGATCATCACTCCAGAGAAGTGGGGGAATTTGCCTGGCGGAGAAATTTTTACGACGCCCGGCGAAGTGAATGGGACGTTTGTAATCGATGGCGTCGTGGGCGATTACTTGTGCGCGAAGTTCGGAAACTTGCGCGAGACTCCGCTGACCATTCGGATGACGGGCAACCGGTTGACCGAGGCGCACTCGGAGAATCGCGAACTGGAGGATGATTTTTGGAAGTACACCCACACCGATGAGAACAGCGATCGCGTCGGCGAGTTTGCCATTGGAACCAATATTGAGCTGAAGGATGTGATTGGGCAGATTCTGCAGGATGAAAAGTATCCCGGCGTGCATATCGCGTTTGGAAACCCCTACGGCGCGCATACCGGGGCGGAGTGGGATTCATCGACGCATATCGATGTGGTGGGGCGCAAGTTCAACATCTGGGTGGACGACGAGCAGATCATGCGCGAGGGGAAATTTCTGGTGGAGGCGTGAACTGCCTGCAGTAAAGGCCGATCGGTATGGGCGAGCAATCAAGCATCGCAACATTGCGAAGGGCCTATGAGGCATTCAACGCCCGGGACATCGACGGCGCCCTGGCTACGATGAAGCTCGATGTGGTATGGCCCAACGGCATGGAGGGCGGAACCGTCCGTGGACATGACGGGGTGCGTCACTATTGGACGCGGCAGTGGAGCATGATCAATCCGCATGTTGATCCAATGAAATTCGAGTTCGACGAGGCCGGCCGAGTAATCGTGAGTGTCCACCAGGTGGTCCGCGATATTGCCGGCAACGTGTTGCTGGACCGAATGGTCGAGCACGCGTACACCATGGAAGATGGGCTCATTCGCAGCATGGACATTCGCGAGTAGACAGTGCAGTATCGTCGTCTCCGACTATGATTGCGACGCTGCGAAAGCAGTTCAACGCTAGTTTCACTCCGGAAAAATATCAGGCATTTCTGCGGCGCATGGATGAGGCCTGCGGGACGCATGTGCAGTTCCGGCTGTCGGAGACGCCTTGCTTTTTTCCGAAGTCGCTGCTGGACCGGATGGCGGAGGATGGGAAGGAACTGATCCGGCAACTCGTGGACAATCCTGAATATCGAACGAAGTCAGAAGAATCGATTCCAGCGGAATTCAAGGTTCTGAACGAACCGGATCATCCGATGTTCGTGCAAGTCGATTTCGGCCTGGTGCGCGACGCGAGCGGCGATCTGCAGCCGAAGCTGGTGGAGCTACAAGCGTTCCCTTCTCTTTACGCCTATCAGTGCTACCTGGCTCAGACGTATATGGACGTCTACGCCCTGCAGGCTTCCCGCTTAAAACTCCCGACCCCGGCATCTCAGTTGAGGTATTTCTTGAGTGGGCTGGAGGAAGGTTCTTATCACCGGCTTTTGCGGCAAGCCATCGTTGGCAAGCACGATCCCGAGAATGTGATTCTCATGGAGATTCATCCGCAAGATCAGAAGACCCTGCCCGATTTTCTGCTCACGAAAAAGATGCTGGGCGTGCCGACCGTTGACATCGTAGATATCAAGAAACAGGGGTCGCATCTTTATTATGAGCGCAGCGGAACACGAGTGCCGATCCGGCGAATTTATAACCGGGCGATTGTGGATGAGCTGCAGCGCAAGAATGTGAAACTGGAATTCGACTGGCGCGACGATCTTGACGTTGAGTGGGCAGGACATCCGAACTGGTATTTCCGCATCAGCAAGTTTTCGATTCCTTACTTAAAGCATGCGTCGGTGCCAAAAACGTGGTTTCTCGACCAGTTGGAGCGCATTCCTGACGATCTCGAAAATTATGCGTTGAAGCCCTTGTATTCGTTTGCCGGGCTGGGGGTGGTGATTGCGCCGAAGAAGCAGGACATTGCGGCCATTCTGGGGGGAAGCGTACTCACTACATTTTGCAGGAACGGATGAATTTCGAACCGGTGATTGAGACTCCGTTTGGCGCGACCAAGGCGGAGGTACGGGTGATGTATATCTGGCTGGATAAATTGACGCCGGTGCTGACGATCATCCGCATGGGACGCGGGCTGATGATGGGCGTGGATCATAACAAGAATATGGAGTGGGTGGGAGCGTCGGCGGGTCTATACACAGAAGAGTGCCAAGGTTCTGAATCGACCTAAGTTGGCCGCCGCAACAAACCGTGGCCCCAAAGATGATTGGCCGCGCATCGCCAAAGCACCAACTCGTTAGCCGCCCTGACTGACGATGCTGGTAGCCAATTCCTTGCCATTGTGACGCTTCACGAACATTTGGCTGCCGTCGAAGCGGACGGGGACGAGGTCGCCTTTAGCGAACTCGCCGGGACTGTACCCGTCGGCGGAGGCGGGCCGGTATTCGCCAACGTACTGCACGCCGTCGACGCGGACCACAACGGCTGATCTGCGGGCTGAGCGTTTCTGTTCACTGAGGATTTCGGCTTCGGCCTTCACCCAGTTGTCGAGATCGCGGCCGGCGATTCTTCCGCTTTTCTCATAAATTTCCCTTGCCCGCCGGCCAATCGCTTCGTTGAGATCGGCCGCGCGTGGCGCTTCACGCTTTCGTTCGGAATCGGCTTCCATGGAGAGTCACCTCGTCTTGTGAGATATTCTTATTTTCTTGTGTTTCGAAATCGGTTCCGCGTTACTAGGGCCGAGTTCGGAATTAATCTCTCTCATAATAGGTCCGCAAACAACGCGATTCCCGCGCAGAGCGTCTTATCAAGTGGACGTGCCAAATCAGTTTGGGAATGGGGCCGGGCCCGTTCCCATTTCGGCGACCAAAAATTGTTCCGGCGATAATGTCCGGCCACCTAAGCCGTTTGCTTTCAATCGACCGCGCCCGGAGCGGCGGGGCGCAAACGGAGTTGACCCGGCCCTGCAGGCAGCCTAACATAGCCGCCTGAGTAGGGCCGCGAGGTTACGATGATTGGCCAGCAAGTATCCCACTATCGCATCCTGGGAAAACTGGGAGGCGGTGGCATGGGCGTGGTCTATGAGGCCGAAGACCTCAAACTGGGGCGGCACGTCGCGCTGAAGTTCATCCCAGAAAATCTTGCGGGCGATCCCAAGGCGCTGGAGCGCTTTACGCGTGAGGCGCGGGCGGCGTCACAACTTAACCATCCCAATATCTGCACCATTCACGGCATCGAAGACAACAACGGGCATCCGTTTATCGTGATGGAGAAACTGGAGGGCCAGAGCCTGAAGCAGTGCATCTCCGGCCACGCGATGGAGACGGAAAAAGTCCTGGACATAGGCGTCCAGGTGGCGGATGCGCTGGTGGCGTCGCACTCCAAGGGAATCGTGCACCGCGACATCAAGCCGGCGAATATTTTCCTCACCCCCAGCGGTCAAGTGAAGGTGCTTGATTTCGGCCTGGCCAAGCTGGTGCATAACGTGGGCACCGACGAAGCGGCTGCGGACAACTCGCTGACCGCGGTGGGAATCATCCCGGGGACGGCTGTGTATATGTCGCCGGAGCAGGCCCGTAGCGACGCCATCGACGCCCGCAGTGATCTGTTTTCGTTTGGCGTGGTGATGTATGAGATGTCCACGGGCAAGAAACCTTTCACGGGAAATAATTCGCTGGTCACGCTGGACGCGGTGCTGCATCAGAAGCCCGTTCCACCTCGGGATTTGAATCCGAAGATGCCGGTGGAACTGGAAGGCATCATCGGCAAGGCCATGGAGAAAGACCGCCGGCAGCGCTACCAAAGCGCGGCGGAGATGAAGTCGGATATCGCTCTGCTCAAGCAGCAAACCGAGTCGGGGCTTACGAGAGAGCGCCGGCCACACTGCAAAGTTGCGGGTAGCGACCAAGACGTTTGGGCGTAACAGCCGGCTGCAGACTTATCTTCTGCTGGGAACGCTGGCGCTTTTGATTACAGTGGTGGCGGCGGTGGCGGCGTGGTGGTTCCAGCATCGCGAGGTGGCGAATGCCGAGCAGCGCAACGCGATCGCAGTGCTGCCGCTGCAGAACATGAACGGCGATTTCAGCGTGGACTACCTACGCTTCGCGCTGGCTGACGAATTGACCAGCGTGCTGACCTATTCGCGGTCACTGGAGGTACGGCCGTCGTCGGTGACCCGGAGGTATGTGGGGCTTGATCTCGATCCGCGCAAGGTAGGCCAGGAGTTGCGAGTGGGACGACTGTTGACTGGACATTTCATGCGGCAGGGTGAGCAGCTCAACGTGACGCTGGAGGCCATCGACGTGCCGACCGACCGTCTTATTGTGGCAGAGCACGGTCACGGCCAAAGCGGATGATCTGATCGGATTGCAGCAGCAACTCACCGCGCAGGTGCAACACGGCCTGATGCCGGTTCTGGGCGGCGTGGGCGGGGCGGTGGAGACCGCTTCGCGGCCGAAGAGCCAGGAGGCATATGACCTGTATCTGCATAGCCTTGCCTTGCCCCATGATCCCGGACCGAACAAGGATGCAATCGCAGTGCTGGAACACGTGGTAGGCGTGGACCCGAACTATGCTCCGGCCTGGGAGGCGCTGGGACAGAGATATTATTACGACTCGGACTTCGGGGGCGGCGGCGAGGAGATGTTCCAGAGGTCGAACAAGGCGTTTGAACGCGCCCTTTCGCTCGATCCCAACCGCGTCGTGGCCGCCAGCAGCCTGATTCTGAACCGCGTGGAGCGGGGCGAACTAGGCCGGGCCTACGATGCCGCCACCGACCTGGTGCGGCGGCGTCCGCAGAGCGCCGAGGCTCACTTTGCTTTAGGCTATGTTCTGCGCTACGCCGGCATGCTCGATCAGGCCACGCAGGAGTGCAACTCGGCGCGGGCGCTTGATCCCGGCAACTTCAATTTCCGCTCGTGCGCCTGGGCGTTCCTGGAGATGGGCAAGACGGAGCGGGCAATGGACTTCGTGCATCTCGACGTGGGATCGGAGTGGGCGGCGTGGGTGACTCCATATGTGTACCTGGCGGAGGGCAAAGTGAATGAAGCGCGCGAGAGCGCGAAAAGCATGCCCAAGGCGCCCATCTATCATCGCGAGTTGATGGCGGCTTGCGTGGCGCCGCAAAAGCCCGCGGACATGGACAGGATTGTGCGCGAGGCAGAATCATCGGTCATGATGGAGCCTGACCCGGAGGCGTGGTATCACGTTGGCGCGCTGATGGCCTATTGTGGGCAGAAGGAAGCGGCGCTGCGCCTGCTGAAGGCCGCGGTGCAGCAGAATTATTGCGCGTACTGCGGCACTGCTGGATGATCCGCTGCTGAAAGAATCTGCGCAAGGAGACGGCGTTCGACGAGGTGCTGACCGCCGCGAGCAATTGCCAGGCGGCGTTGAAGGAAGGGCGGCAGTAGGCGATGGTGAGTGGCCAGTGGTCAGTTGGGCTGGATTTCTGTATTGTCTGCAGCTAACTTTTTGTGCGGCATAGGCGTCTAACTGCTAAAGACAATCATCAGAAAGAATTTGCGTCGGAACACGGGTAGGGCCCATCCTTGTAACGTGAGACATCCCGCACTTCCCAGCTTGACGCGGCCCTTTCCTCGCCGCCTCGCTTCCATTGTTGAGCGCGCGAATTTTCTCGGCATGATGTTTGTTTATTTCACTTTGATTCTTTCTCTGGTTGCAAGCGCCCAGGCGCCGAGCGCGGAGAAGTCGGCGCCCAGGACCGCGAAGTCTTCCGCTGCAGCGCCATCGTCTAAGGAGTCCTGTCCGGCGTTGAAGCGCTGAGCCGATCCTCCCGGGCTGCTGTATCAAGGCGTGCCGCCGGAGATTCCGCAGGATCAGGGAATGGCTGGTTTGCGCCTGGAATTGTTGCGCCTGGGAACGACGGCGCGGCTGATGCAAGTGGTGGCGCATCCGGACGACGAAGATGGCGGCATGCTGACTTTGGAAGCGCGCGGGCACGGCGTGAGCGACGCTGCTGATGACGCTGAATCGCGGCGAGGGCGGGCAAAATAAAATCGGCAGCAATTTGTCGGATGTGCTGGGCGTGCTGCGCGCGCTCGAGTTGCTGGCATCGGATCAATATTACGGCGTGCAGGAGCGATTTTCGCGCGTGGCGGACTTCGGGTTTTCGAAAAGTGCCGAGGAGACGTTTCAGAAGTGGGGCGGACATGATGTGGCGCTGGGCGACATGGTGCGCGTGATCCGCACCTTCCGTCCGGATGTGTTGGTGGCGCGGTTTTCCGGGACCCCGCGCGATGGGCACGGGCATCACCAGGCGTCGAGCATTCTGGCGAAAGAGGCGTTCCGCGCGGCGGCCGATCCGAAGCGGTTTCCGGAGCAGATTGCCGAGGGGCTTCAGCCCTGGCAGGCGAAAAAGTTTTACATCGGCAACGTGTGTGGATTCGGGGCGATGACGTGTCCCGACGCCGACTGGACGTTGAAGCTCAATACGGGCGAGCGGAGCGCGGAACTAGGCATGTCGTATGTGCAGTTCGCGGTGGAGGGATTACGGCATCAGAAGTCGCAGGGCGCGGCGAACTGGACAGTGGACCCGGGAGACAGGTTTACGTTTTACCGGCTCGTGGATTCGGTTTCGGCGCCGGCGAATCCCGCCGCTCACGAAAAAGATTTCTTCGATGGAATTGACACTTCTCTCGCCGGACTCTCGGAGCGATTGGGAGATGAGCAATCGAAACTCCCGAAGTTGCGCGATCGGCTTACCGAAGTCACGCGAAAAATAGCCGCGGCAAGTCAAAGCGCGCAGGCCGGAAAATTATCGGGCGCCGTCGGCCCATTGGTGTCGGCTGTCGCGGGTCTCGGTCTGGTTACAGAGGAGGTTGGCCAGAGCAGCGTCAACCTCAAGGCCAAGCTCGATCTGCTGACGCGGCTCGAGGAGAAACGTCAGCAGGCGGAAACGGCGCTGAATCTGGCATTGAACGTGAACCTGGAAGCGAACGTAGTGTCGACAGAATCTGAGTCGGCTCCCATTCCAAAAGAAGCGGATGCGCTGACCACGGTTTCGCCGGGGCAGGAATTTCTGATCGCTGCGAAATTGCACAACGGCTCGGCAATGACTCTGACTATTGATGGCGCGAAGCTGGAGGTGCCTGCGGGATGGAGCACCACAAGCGAGAAAACAAGACCAGTGGTGGTGAAACCCGGGGGCGACTTGCGCGTGGTGTTCCGTTTACGCGTACCGCAGGACGCAAGCTATACGCGTCCCTACTGGCATCGCGACGATCCAGACCGTGAAAGCATCAACCACATCGACGATGAGAGGTATGCGACGCTGCCCTTCCCTCCTCCCGCGTTGCGCGCACGGATGCACTATTCCATCATGAGCTACGGTGACGTGCACGCGATGAACGGCATCACGGCGGCTGTTACAACTCCGTTTCTCGACGACGCAGGCAAGCTGCGGGCGCGGCCGCTGGCCGTAGTGCCGCCATTTTCCGTAATGCTCGAGCCGGGAACGCAGGTCATCTCCACCCGCAACGGTACGAACTCCACCGTCACCGTGGGCGTAACCAGCAATCTCACCCATACGACCCACGGAGTCCTGCGATTGGAATTGCCTGCGGGCTGGCGATCCGACCCGGAGCAAATTGGCGCAGACTTTACGCGGCGTGGGGAGAAGCGCGAATTCCAGTTCAAGGTCTTTCCTGCCGGCTTGCAGGAAGGTCGTGCGACGATCCACGCAGTGTTCAACTCCGACGGAGCAAAGTACAGCGAAGGTTACACGCTGGTTACACGCGAAGATCTGGGTAGCTTTTATTATTACCAGCCGGCGCGGCAGCGCGTGAGCATCGTCGATGTGCAAGTGCCGCACGATTTAAAAGTTGGCTACATTATGGGCGCGGGCGACGATATTCCGACCGTGCTCAAGCAGGTGGGGATAGACCTGACACTGATTCCGGCGGAAGAACTTGCCAGCAAAGACCTCAGCCTCTACGGAACGATTGTTCTAGGCATACGCGCTTACGACACGCAAAAAGACGTTGCTACGAATAACCAGAGGCTGCTCGATTTTGTTTCCGCCGGGGGAACGCTCATCGTGCAGTACAACACGGGTGTCGGCGATTTCAACAGCGGACATTTCACTCCCTACCCCGCAGACCTCAGCCGGGCGCGGGTTTCGGTGGAAGAGGCTCCGGTGGATATCCTGGCGCCGGAGGACGGCGTGTTTCATTATCCGAACGCGATTACGGCGGGTGATTTTGACGGATGGATTCAGGAGCGCGGCCTCTATTTCATGAGCAAGTGGGATGAGCATTTCAAAGCGCTGCTGGCCTGCCATGATCCCGGCGAAGATCCGCAAAAGGGCGGGCTGCTCGAGGCGCACTACGGCAAGGGGACATACATCTATACCGGTTACGCATTCTTCCGTCAGTTACCGGCCGGAGTTCCCGGAGCGGTGCGGCTGTATGTAAATCTATTGAGCGCGGGACATCAAAAGCAGTAGCCAGTTGCCAGTACCCAGTTGCCAGTAAATGTTTCGGAAAATCCCGAAGCATTTGATCCAACCAACGCATGGGTTCTCCAACCAAACCGGAGCCAAGTTCACCCACCCTGATCCGCGGAATGGGCTTGGGGAGCGCGACAGCGCTCAACATGATCGACATGATCGGCGTGGGGCCTTTTATCACCATGCCGCTGGTGGTGGCCGCGATGGGCGGGCCGCAGGCTCTGCTGGGCTGGGTGGCGGGCGCACTGTTAGCCGTGTGCGACGGGCTGGTATCGGCGGAGTTAGGCGCGGCGTTGCAGGGTTCGGGCGGATCGTATCGCTACCTGAGCGAAATTTATGGGCCGCAGAAGTGGGGACGGCTGATTTCGTTTCTGTTTATCTGGCAACTTTCCTTCAGCGCCCCGCTGTCCATCGCCACGGGATGCCTCGGACTGGCAGGCTACGCAGCCTATTATTGGCCGGGCCTGGAGGCTGTGTACGCCGCGCACACTGCGGCAGTTCACATTCCCTGGGCTGGACCTCTGCAGATCAGTTGGATCGTGACACCCGGAACCTCAGTCGCAGTCGCAATCTGTTTCTTTACTGTTCTGCTGCTTTATCGGCGCATCACGGTGATCGGGCGGCTTTCGAGACTTCTGTGGATCAGCGTCATGGGCACGATGGGCTGGATCATCTTCGCCGGCTTTACCCACTTCAATTTTGCCCAGGCATTCGATTTTCCTCCCGGCGCATTCACGCTTTCGCACGGATTCTTCACCGGCCTGGGCGGCGCGATGCTGATCGCCACCTATGACTATTGGGGCTATTACAACGTCTGCTTTCTGGGCGATGAGATAGAAGACCCGGGACGAAATATTCCGCGGGCATTGCTGCTTTCCATTCTGCTGGTCGCGTGTCTATACATAGTGATGAACGTCTGCATTCTGGCCGTGATTCCGTGGCGCGAACTGGCTCAGGCTGGACAAAACAACAATGGACTTTATGTTGTGTCTTTGTTCATGCAGAGAATTTATGGACCATGGGCGGCGCGGCTGGTGACAGCACTGGTAATTGTGACCGCGTTCGCATCGGTCTTTTCCCTGACGCTGGGGTATTCGCGGGTTCCTTATGCGGCCGCTCTGGATGGCAACTATTTCCGGGCGTTTGCCAAAGTGCATCCGGTTTATCGCTTCCCCCACGTTTCACTGCTGGCTTTGGGTGTTGTGGCGGCAGCGTTCTGCTTTCTGCGACTGAAAGACGCGATCGCAGCTTTGGTGGTGATTCGCCTTATTCTGCAATTTCTGGTCCAGGCGATCGGATCGATCGTGCTCCGAGTTAGACGGCCGGATCTGCCGCGCCCATTTCGCATGTGGCTCTACCCGTTGCCGGCGTTGATAGCGACTGCGGGGTTTCTTTTTATCTTGTTCAATCGCCAAAACTGGCAGAAGGAAGTTCGATACGCGGTCGTAATCTTGCTTGCGGGCCTCACCATCTACATGATTCGAGCATGGCGCGGACGAGAGTGGCCGTTTGGCGCGGGATACCGGGCAGTGAACGAAAAGGCTGCCAACTAAATTCTGCTGGTTCAAGAAACAGCTTTGCGCACGCGCGGAGAGCTTAAAGAAAACCATGGCTGATCACATAGCGGTTCCGGCGAGTGACGGCATCGGCCTGAGGCGCGCTGATCCGGCATGGGCTCCGCTCCAGGAACCTCTGTTCCGTTCTCTGTGGATTGCAGCCGTGATCTCCTATACCGGCTCGTGGATGCAGAATGTGGGCGCGGGTTGGCTGATGACGGAACTTACGACCTCTCCACTGATGGTCAGCCTGGTTCAGGCCGCGGCGGCGATCCCCGTCTTTCTGGTAGTACTGCCGGCGGGCGCGCTGGCCGACATGGTCGACCGCCGCAGGTTTTTGCTCTTCACGCAAGGATGGATGGTGGTGGCCGCCGCGGCGCTCGGCGTGCTTACGCTGCGGCACGCAGTCACTCCGTGGACACTGCTCGCGTTTACTTTCCTGCTGGGAGCGGGAGCGGTGATGAACGATCCAGCGTGGCAGGCCATCACGCCCGAGATCGTCTCGCCGCACCGGCACGCCTCCGCCGTGGCTTTGAATTCAGCCGGGTTCAATGTGGCCCGGGCCATGGGGCCGGCGTTGGGCGGGTTGGTGGTAGCGGCCGCGGGAGCGGGATGGTCTTTCCTGCTGAACGCAGCTTCTTTTTTCGGCGTGATTTTATTTCTATACCAGTGGCAGCGGACGCCGCACCAGCCCCTGCCGACCCGCGGCATAAAGGTCGCGATCCTCGACGGCCTCCGCTATGTACGCGGCGCGCCAGAGGTACGATCGGTGCTGATCCGCACTGCCGCATTCAGTGTGGGAGCGACCTCCCTGCTGGCACTGTTGCCGGTGGTCTGCCAGCCACACGGAGCACAAGGTTATGGATTTCTGCTGACGTGTTTCGGCCTCGGCGCTCTCGCCGGCGCGGGATTGTTGCCGCGACTGCGGCTGCGGTATTCCGTCGACGGACTGGTGGCGGGCGCTACGCTGGTCTTTGCCGCCATGACCTTCGCCGCGGGACAAGTGCATGTCTTCGAGTGGCTCTGTCTGGTATTGTTTACGGCGGGCGCAGCCTGGATCGGCATTCTCGCCTGCTTTAACGTGGTAGCGCAAACCATGTGTCCGTCGTGGATGCGGGCGCGCGCGCTATCGATGTATCTTCTGGTGCTGCAGGGGGGAATGGCGATCGGAAGCGTAGTTTGGGGCAGCCTGGCGGCGCGCCAGGGAGTTCCGGCGGCTCTGGGTTGGTCAGCGCTGGCGATGGTAGCCGGCTTGGCCACAATCCGGCGCCACCGCTTGACGGCGGCCGAACTGAAGTTGGCTCCTGCGGTGGTGAGAGATTGAGGCTTATCATAACGGTGACGGGACCATCGACTTTTATGGGGGGGACATTCATGAGTACCAGAAACACCTGTTGTCTCGCGCTCTGTCTGCTGGCGCTGGCGACATCAACCTGGGCGCAGGAACATAAATCAGAAGAACGGCGCACTGTAACAGAAATCATGGATCATACGGTATTGAATCTGGAGGAAGAGTTCGTCCCCGCAGCCGAGGCCATGCCGGAAGAGAAGTTCGACTTCGCTCCCACCAACGGCGAGTTCAAGGGGGTAAGAACTTTTGCCCAGCAAATCAAGCACGTTGCCGCCGTCAACTATGAACTGGGTGCGGCGATCCTCCAGGAAAAGCCTCCCGGCGATCTCAACGGTGAGGCCGGGCCGGCGTCGATCACGTCGAAGGCAGATGTTCTGAAGTATCTGAAAGACTCGTTCGCGTACGTGCACAAGGCAGTGCAGACCATCAATGAGAAAAATGCGGTGGAAACAGTCAAGAGCCCGTTCGGGGAAGGCAGAGTCTCACGCCTGGGCCTGGCGTGCAGCGTGTCATGGCACGGTTACGACCACTACGGGCAGATGGTGGAATACCTGCGCATGAACGGAATTATTCCTCCGGCCAGCCGATAGTCTCAAGACTTGGCTAGATGCGGCGACGCCCCGAAGCTTGCCCGCCCGCGACCACGCTGTAGAGGTGCTTCTTGAAACTGATGTCGGGGTCTCGCGCAAAGCGATCGGGATAGGAAGCCAGCGCCTGTAAGTAGCGCTGGATCTCAAACCGCACCCGTTCATCGCGGGCGTAGAAGCTCTCACGTGGCTGGACGTGGCGCATTCTGGACTTCATCGTTACAAACCCCCCACATTCACCGGTCGGTGAGCCGTTCCCTGCTCCGTAAACACGGCGGGGGAGAATTAGTTTCGCTTCAGGGGGAAAGCAAGTGTAGCTTACTCCTCAAGATTAGTAAATGGCTTTTGTGCTTACGGTACTGTCTGTTCAGACAGTGCCTGTGCTTACGTCCGCCGACGCCTGATGGAGGACCCAGGCCTGGAGCCCCGAGCCCCGCGCGACGCGATCGCCGTGAAAAGCAGTTCGGCACACAGCCCGTGACGCGCGAGGTGGGCGGCAACGAGCTTTCGGACTTTCTGCCGGGAAGCACGCGGGTCGAGAAAGATCAGCACTGCCGGCCCCGCGCCGCTGAGAACTGCTCCCAGAATCCCCTCTGTGCCCGCCAGCGGCTGCAGGCACGGAAGCAGCGGACAGAGCGGGGCGCGGTAGGGCTGGTGAATGCGGTCGTCGAGCGCGGCCGAGAGCAGATCAGGCCTGCCCTGGGTCAGCGCCCCGAGCAGCAACATGGCGTTCTGCACATTCGCGACCGCATCCGCTCGCGAGTACTGTGCGGGCAACACGCACCGGGCTTCCTCAGTGGAGAGAGGCTCGTCGGGGAGGGCCACCAGCAGCGGCCACTTCCCTTTCGGCCGGACCGAAATCACCTGCGCCTCAGCTGCGCCTGACATCCGGGCCACGGTCAGCCCCCCCCACCAGCAGGCGGAGGCGTTGTCGGGATGATGCTCGCGGCGCGATGCCTCCCCGACGATCTGAGCGTCGCTCCAGCGCAAACCGGCGAAATGGACGGCGAGGGCGATTCCGGCAATGCGGGCTGCCGCCGAGGAACCGCAGCCTTTGCCGATGGGAATGTCGTTTTTGAGCCGCAGCGCGAGCGGGGTAACTTCCTTTCCTTCGCCTTCAAGAACTTCTCGGTACGTGCTTAGGATGAGATGGTCCTGCACCTTGCCGCAAATTTCGCGGTCGCGCCCGGTGGCTGAAATAGAGAAATGGGCCGCGGGACGGGCGTCGAGTTCGAGATAGAAATCCATGGCCAACGCGGCGGCGTCAAAGGCCGGGCCAAGGTTGGCAGAAGTTGCGGGCAACGAAAGATGCAGCGAGTTTGTCTTACTGGCCATCGCGCTAGCCATCACGGCGGCGGGAACCAGCTTTCTCGGCTTGTTCCAACACATTCATCACCGCATCCAAACTGGCGTCGAGGACGACAGGCGGCCGTCGCAACGGCTCCAGGGCAGCGCTTGCTTGCGGGTTGGATTGGAACAAGTCGCCGCGATGAAACTCCATGGTGAAGTCAGGATCTTTCAACAAATGCCCGGTAAGAACCAGGACGACCGACTCCTGCGGCTTCACAAATCCCTGCCTCACCAGCTTCTTGAGACCAGCCAGAGTGACGGCGGAGGCAGGCTCGCATCCGATGCCTTCGGCGCCGATCTCAGCCTTCGCCTGTGCGATTTCCATTTCGCTGACCTGTTCGCATGCGCCTTCGGTGGCTTCGAGAACGTGCACAGCTTTTTTCCACGATGCCGGATTGCCGATGCGGATGGCAGTGGCTCGCGTCTCAGCCCGCACCGCGACCAGGTGTTTGCCGCCGGCCTCGCGCAACGTACGAACCAGTGCATTGGCGCCTTCGGCCTGAATTACTGACAGCTTGGGAAGGCGCGCAATCAAGCCCGCCTCGCGCATCTCCAGCAGCGCCTTGCCGATGGCCGAGCTGTTTCCCAGATTTCCTCCGGGGACGATCACGTGATCCGGCGGCTGCCAATCCAGTTGCTCCAGCAATTCGAGGGCTAACGTTTTTTGTCCCTCCAAGCGAAACGGATTGATGGAGTTCAACTGGTAGACGGGCGCGCGCAGAACCAGTTCCTGCAGCAGGCGAAGGCACCCATCGAAGTCGGTGCGCAATTGACAAGTCACGGCCCCGTAGTCGAGCGCCTGGGAGAGCTTGCTCCAGGAAATCTTGCCCTCCGGAACCAGCACCAGGCTGCGCATCCCGCCACGCGCGGCGTAGGCAGCCATCGACGCCGACGTGTTTCCGGTCGAAGCACAAGCGACCCAGCGAAATCCGGCCTGGCGCGCGAACGAGGCGGCGACCGTCATGCCCGTATCCTTGAACGAGCCGGTTGGGTTCATCCCCTGATGTTTGGCGAAGAGCCGCGGCACGCCGCTGTGGCGTGCGCATTGCGGAAGTTCGTACAACGGAGTGTTGCCTTCGCACAAGGTGATGGCTTGCTCTTCGTTTTCGAGTGCGGGAAGAAACTCGCGAAAGCGCCAGACGCCGCTGCGGTCGACCGCTGCGGAGGAGAGACGGCGTTGCTTCCAGGTGGACTTGAGCTGCTCGCCGGTGGGAGATTCTTGCGCGAACTTTCTGCCCGGGTACGCAATCTCGAGCAGGTCTCCGCACTTGGAGCAGCGGAAGTCGCGCCGGGCTGCGTCGCTGATATCGCCGCAGCCGATGCAACGGTAGCGGAAAGCAGCACGGCTTACACCTGGCTCCGAGGTGGCGGAAGGAAGCATTGCCGAAATCTATTTTTGCCCGCGCAGGTACTGGTCATTCTTGTTGATCCAGTCGGCACGCGGAGGATTAAACACATCAAGATCCACCGTATCGGCGAGCGCCTCGGCCTTGTGCGGCATGTGCGCCGGGATGCAGAGAACTTCACCGGCGTTGACCACGATCTCGCGTCCATCAATCCAGAACTTCAGCGCGCCCTCAATGATGTAAGTCAGCTGCTCGTTAGGATGGCTGTGCTCGGGAACGATGCAGCCTTTTTTCAGAAGCACGCGTGCCAGCATAATTTCCTGGCCGACCACAAATTGGCGCTGCAGCAAGGGCTTCAGATCTTCAAGTTCGACAGTTCGCCACGGAATGTACTGTAGCGCGGCCGTAGCCGCAGCGTGCTTGGTGACAGCACGCTTGGCTCGGTCGTGCGGGGCAGATCTTTTGGCTTTGGTCTTTGCTTTGGTTTTGGCTTTTCGCATGGCTCTTTCCTCTTCTCCAAATCGGGCAGAGAGTCAGGAAGTACCCTCCACGATCCGTACATCACGCTCAACCGTTCCCTCGAGAACTTTCAATGCCGCCTGATATCCCGGGCTGTTGTAAGCGGCGACTGCATCTTCCACGCTGGCAAATTCAATGACGACGGTTCGCTGATCCAACCCCTGCTCGTAAATTTTCGCAGGAGTGCTACGTACCACGAAGCGACCGCCACGTGCCTGAATCGCCGGGCCAGCCAGTCGCGCGTATTCGGAGATTGCAGCCGGATTTGAGATGGAACGGTAACAGGTGATCCAGTATCCCTTCGCCATTGCTGGTCTCCCGAAAAGCTGCCAGGATTCTTCCGCCACGTTCTTCAGCAGCGGTTATAGATTCAATGCACCCTGCCATCGTATAACTTCACGGCATTGTCGTGCAGATAGGCGTGGGCGAGTTCCAGCGCGCGGGCTTCGCTGATTTCTCCCTCCGAGATCATTTCGGCTAAAGCGGCCGCCAACGCCATGCGGGATGATTCCGCGCCCAGCCAGTAACTCTCTTCCGCACCGAGAATTTCATTGTACGGGAAACAGTCGGTGCCGAAGGTGATCTTGTCGGGAAAAGTTTCCAGCCACATCTTTAGGGTTTCTTTGAATGCGGAGGGATACTGAGCGAGTTCCCCGAACGAGGAGTCCAGGTAAACGTTCTTCATGGCCGCCAGCCATATCGCTTCGCGCTCCAGCGGATAGCCGCCGTGAATCATGACAAACGTCGTCGATCCATAGCGCGGATCGCGCAGCACGCTCTCCAGATTCATAATGTTGCTCTGGCTCAGGTTGAAGTAGTCGCCGATTCCTACCGCAGTGTGAATGTGCACCGGCAGGTGAAGCCGCCCGCCCTCCTGAACCAGATAGCGGAAGATGTAGTCCTGAAAAGTACGGTATTCCTTTTCCGTCGGGATTCCGCCAGAGACGAAGCGCTGATAAATATCATCCGCCTGCTGGCGCGCGGGATCGCCGAATGTCGTGGGCCGGAAGTAGGCGACCTCAAACTTCATGGCGATGCCGCCTTTCTTCTGGTTGTCTTCGAGAACCTGGCTGATGAATTTCAAATAGTCGGCAAAGCCGCCGGGCAGTTTGCTGACGTTTTCCTGCTGCATCCAGCGGTGCAGCATCTTTTCCTGCAGGGGAATGAAGACGCCTTCGTCGGGGTTGCGCCCGGTCTCCCGCTGATTGTTAAAAGGCCACAGGAACGAATCCGCAAAAAATACCCAGGGAAATCGCTTGGGGTCGAGATAGTCGGGCATCATCGCGCGGTTCGCAACAGAACTCTCGGTGTTGAGCTTGTCCAGAATCAAATTGAAATATGCAGTGCCAGAGTATTGCTTTTTCAGCTCTGCTTTCTTCGTCACGAGCCATTTTGCGTGCTCCGGAGAAAGATCGCCGTACGGATACCCGAATAAAGCCTTGGCAGCGGCAATCAGTTCGGGGTTATCGTCGCGCGTGCGCAGGGCCTCACTGGCATTGGGCGGCGCAGCCATGGCGTCAACGTCAGGATCATCGGCAAAACCGGGGTGGGCGTGATGATCGAACGCGGGGATCTTTTCGATCTGCGAGAGGAGACGTTGATAGATCTGCTGGACGTCGGGACCGGGAAATGGACGAGCTTGCCCGAACGAGATACTCGATACACCTAAGACAAACATTGCGAGAACTGCCCGGCACAGCAAACCATGAAGTCGATCCATAGCGTATCTTGTTCCTTTTTTGCCCAAAAACGCGTGGCGAAGTTTTATTCGCGACCCGCAACAATTGTATGTGCGCGAACTGCGCAGTCCAAACTCGCCTTGCAACCTGAACGCCGGATGGGCTGGAATCGCCCTTTGTCACCGCACCTGGCCCGTCCCGATGATTTCGTACTTCGAAGAAGTCAGCTCCGCCAGCGCGAATGGTCCGCGGCAGTGGAGTTTCTGGGTGCTGATGCCCATCTCGGCGCCGAAGCCAAACTCGGCGCCGTCGGTGAAGCGGGTGGAAGCATTCCAATAGACCGCAGCCGAGTCGACGCCGCGCAGGAATTTGCGCGCGTTGGCTTCGTCACGCGTAACGATGGAATCGGAATGTTTGGTCGAGTAGTGGTTGATATGGGTGATGGCCTCGTCCACATTCGCGACCACACGGATCGCCATGCAGAGCCGCAGATATTCTTCGGACCAGTCCGCCTCGGCCGCAGAACCAATATTCAATCCAGCGGACAGGCTGCGGGCCTTTCCGTCGCCGCGCACTTCCACTCCCGCTCCGACCAGCTTCCTCACGATGCGGGGCACGTAATCCGCAGCGACCCGTTGATGTACCAGCAACTTCTCCGCAGCGTTGCACACAGACGGGCGCTGCGTCTTGGCGTTGATGACAATGGCGTCGGCCATGTCAAAGTCGGCAGACTCGTCGACGAAGATGTGGCAGTTCCCCGCTCCGGTTTCGATCACGGGCACCACGGAGTTCTGGGTGACGAACGTGATCAACCCGGCGCCGCCGCGCGGAATAATCACGTCCACCAACCCCCGTGCCTTGATAAGCTCTTGCACCGATTGCCGCGTGCTGGAATCGAGGAGTTCGATTGCGCCCTCAGGTACTCCCGGCACGGCGGCCAGGATCTCGGCGAGGCGCTGGTTGCTTTGTGCCGCCTCTTTGCCGCCGCGAAGCACGATCGCATTGCCGGTTTTCAGCGCGAGCACCGCGGTGTCGACGGTGACATTGGGCCGCGACTCATAGATGATCCCGACCACTCCCAGCGGCACACGCAGCTTCCGAATGCGCAGGCCGTTCGGGCGCGTCCACTCCGCCAGAGTTTCGCCAATGGGATCGACGAGGGCGGCAACTTCACGCATTCCGCGCGCCATTTCCTTGATTCGCGCGGGAGTCAGCAACAGCCGGTCGCGCATCGCGCCTTCGAGGCCGGAACTTTCCACGTCATCACGGTTGGCCGCGAGAATGCTCGCCGTCTGGGCTTCGATGGCATCCGCCATCGCCAGCAGCAGGGCGTTCTTTTTCTCCGTCGAGAGCAGTGCGAGTCGGGCCGCAGCGTTACGCGCGCGCAACAGCTTTTCCTGAGTCGACAAGGTAGTAGTGATGGTCGTCGCCATTACGTTCGCACCCGCATCGGAGGAAAGTAAGTACCGACCTTGCGTTCCATGGCAAGGGCGATTCCTTGCGGATGGCGTCCATTCACGATGGCAACGTGGACGCCTCCTTCGCTGGCCAGCTTCGCCGCGCGCAGCTTGGAAATCATGCCGCCACGTCCCAGCTTATTCTTGCCATTGCATTGCGCTTCCAGCGCCGGGGTAACCTTGCGTACAACGCGCTGCAGGCGGGGCTTCTTGCGTCCGTTGGGGACGAAGAAGCCATCGACGTCGGTCAGCAGCAGCAGCCAGTCGGCCTTGACCGCGGTGGCGAGCAGCGCGCTCAGTTCGTCATTATCGCCGAAAGCGCCAACCAGTTCCTGCACCGAGACGCTGTCATTCTCATTCACGATGGGCACGACGCCGAGCGACAGCAACTCAGCCAGCGTGTTCTGCAGATTACGGTAGCGCACCGGGGAAGTGAAGTCGTCGCTCGAAAGCAACAGTTGCGCCACTACTTTCTTGCCGAAGAAAAGACGCTCATAGGTGTGCATCAGCTTGCTCTGGCCGACGGCGGCACAGGCCTGCATCGCGGGAACCCCCATGGGACGACGGGGCAAGCCCAGGCCCGACATCCCTGCCGCGATCGCGCCCGAAGTGACAATCAGGTATTCGTTCCTGCCGAGGTCGAACTGATCGACCAGCGCGCGCAGCAGATTGGAGTCAATCTGGCCGCCGGGGGCGATGAGGCTGGTACCGACTTTAATTACGACTCGCATGTCAGTGTTGTAAGCTGGAAAATCTTGCTAACTTACATGATATGCCGGCCTCGAACGCCACCAGCAGATTTTCTGACCGGGTAGAGAAATACGTTCGCTACCGTCCGGGTTATCCTTCTGAGGCGCTCCTTACACTGCAGGCCGAATGTGGGCTCACCCCGGAGGCGGTGATCGCCGACATTGCGTCTGGCACGGGGATTTGGACTCGCATGTTGCTCGAGAACGGCAACCGAGTCTTCGGAGTCGAACCTAATGCCGAGATGCGCGAGGCCGGCGAGCGCCTGCTGGCGGGCTTTCCCAACTTCACTAGCGTTGCGGGAAGCGCAGAGGCGACCACGCTACCGGAGCGCTCCGTGGACTCTGTCACGGCGGCGCAGGCGGCACACTGGTTTGACCGGGCAGGTGCAAGGCGGGAATTCTTGCGCATCCTCAAACCCGGCGGCTGGTTGGTGCTGCTGTGGAACGAGCGCATCACCGATTCGACTCCGTTCCTCCGCGACTACGAGCAACTGCTGCTCACTCACGGCACGGACTATGAGGAAGTTCGCCATGAACGGACCACTGCCGCCGTCAGCGAATTCTTCGAACCCGCCCCGTTTAGAGAGCGAACCTTCCCGATGCAACAGGAGTTCGATTATGCGGGACTTGAAGGGCGACTATTGTCGTCATCGTATGCGCCGGGGCCCGGCCATCCTCAACATGCTGCGATGCTGCGCGAATTGAAAAAGATATTCGAGGCTCATCAAGCGCAACAGCGGGTCAGATTCGAGTACACGACTCGCATGTTTTTTGGACGAATGCATCCCCGGGCTCAGGCAAGCCGGGACAAGAACAAGCACTAGGAAATTCTCACGCATGCAAGCTGGGAAGCCCGGTCGGCCGATTCGCTCGTGAATCGGCCGATGGCTCTCTGTGATTCGGACCAGGTTCAGAGACCGGCCCTTTAAGGCTTACTTGCGGGCGCGTAGAAGTAATAATCCGCAGTGTAACGGCTTCGGGATTCGGCGCCGGGATGAGCGGCGTCGCAACCATCCGCCGGCGGCTGGCCACCTTGGGTACGGACGCGCTGAATCATATCCACATTGGTGAGCAGACCCTTCCCCGAATGCTCCACGACTTCCACTCGCAGCCAGGGAATTGAGTCTGAGTCCAGAGAGTCGACTTTGGCTGTAGCCTTACCCTTTACCTCACTTCCGTCCTTCAGCGTCCACTTGGGCCCGGCTGAATGCTTTCCAATGACTTTGTCTTTGCGGTCATGCAGATCCGCTTCCGGCGCTTTGAGAGTCCAGACAAACTTGCCATCCGAAGCCTGGCATGTGTAGATTTGCCACCCCGTGGCATGGGCGAAGAGAACGACCTCCTCGCTCGCCGGAACCTGGATCGCGTCGGGGACGTCAGGCGGAGACTCTTTCTGCGGCTCCGTCTGGGCGTTTCCAGGGGTTGTGACAAAAAGCGTGAGGCCGATGATCGCAGCTGCAGCAGGCAGAAGTCTTCGCATGACGGCTAATGATAGCAGCAAGGAACCCTCACGGAAGTACCCGCGAAATTATCTCCCTAGCGCCTCAATGACCAGTTTGGCCGCGGCCGCTCCCGGAGTATTGCTGTTGTCCGGTCACGAGCCGTCCGTCGCGCACCGCATGCGAACGGAAGCGGCCGCTCACCACAAAGTTAGTGTTGGCAATCTTGCGTCGCACGCGTTTTGACCACCACGAGCGTCAACGCCTGGTTCCATGGATGCGGTGTCTGCCCGCGCCTATGGTTTCGCCCAATCCTGCCAGGCGAGACCCTTCACCCGCGAAAACTCGGATACATTGGCAGTCACCAGGGTCAGTTGATGGTGGAGTGCCTGCCCTGCCATTAGAACGTCGTAGGCGCCGATGGGTCTGCCGGAGGCTTCGAGCCCTGCTCGAACCGCACCTGCCACGCGCGCGTCGTCATCTTCAAAAGGAAGAACCACCACTGGGCCAGCCAGAAATGTTTCGAGGCGTTGGCGATTGAATTTCTCGCGCGCGCTCTTCACGACGCCATACCAGAGTTCAAAAAGCGCAACGGACGACACGAGAACCTGGGCGCCGTTATCCGTCGCCTTCCGGAGCCGCACACGAACCGACGCCGGGTGTCCATTGATCACAGCGATGCAGGCGTTCGTATCCAGCAGGTAGTCCACTAAAAAATCCTTCGTTTGGGTGTACTGGGCTGGCGTCGTCCACGGGGCAGGAACGGCTCGGAGTTGAACCCGTCCAATTCCTTGAACCATCGACTGGCGTCGGGGATAAGAGGCTCCAGCAGCACTCCTTGGGCGACGCGTCGGATGCGTACTCGGTCTCCTTCGAAACGGAACTCCTTGGGCAGCCGCACAGCTTGGCTCCGGCCATTCTGAAAGAGCTTCGCAATATCGGTCTTCGGCATGTGAGATCTTCGGTTTTGGTATATACCAATAGTATATTACAGTATAAATTAATAGTATATGTCCGGGGACGGAACTAGCCTGGCGGAACTACTCAGCGTCGAATGCCCAAATGGAGAAGAATCGCGCCTTCCACGGCGGCAACATCGGAGGAAGACAACTCCCCGAGCCTGGAGCGCAAACGCTTTTTCGAAGCAGTCGTCAGTTGATCGGCCATTGCTTTGCGCGGTTCGCCGTTGAGCGTCACAATGGCCTGACCAGGATACACCTTGGCGGTTTGGCTGGTCAGGGGCACCACGATCAAGCGGTTCAGCGTGAAGTTGGCGCCGTTGTTACTGACGATTAGCGCCGGCCGCGTCTTTTGGATTTCCCCGCCCACGGACGGATCGAAGGCCACCCACCAGACTTCACCCCTCCGCGGATGCATCGCCAATCAGCCCTTCGCTCCACTCTTCGGCTTCTGCTTCATGCTGGGAATCGCTTGCCATTTCGCGGTATCGTTCCAGCAGTCCGCCCGGCCCGCTCATGCTGAGTTCATCCACCCTGTCCAAGATCACCCTCTCGAGTTCTTCCGGCAGAATGAACCATGTCGCGTTCCCGCGAGATTGCGGGTTCCCGATCCCCGGGCCGCCCTCTGAGCCGTTCCAACGGATTCCCACCCTCCCCGAGCCCTCCCATCCGACTCGGGCGACGGACCATCCTCCGCTACCCGTACTGTACAGAATCTCCACCGATCTAACCGAGGTTTTGGGAGCCAAAACCGTGGCAGGCTCTATGTACGCCATACGTATCTCCTTACGTACAATCGTACATGACAGCGAACATATTTGCAATACGTATGTGGCTACGCAAGACTTACTGGTGCTGCAGTCCTGCTCTCAATTCCTCAGCGTCTTCCCCGTCTTCAGGGTGTACTGAATTCTCTCCTGCGTTTTCTTCTCCCCGCACAACGACTTGAATCCCTCGCGCTCGAGGTCAAGGATGTACTTTTCGCTCACCGGTGTGCCTGGAGTGACGTGGCCGCCGCAGAGGACTTCGGCGATCTTGCCGCCCAGCTTCACTTCGTAGTCGGTGATGTAGTCGCCCTGGCGCATCAGGTATACGCCCATCTTGAGCGCGGCCAGGAGATTCTCGCCAGGGGCGGGAATGTCAGTGCGCGGGACCGGCGGCTCGTATCCGGCGCGGACGAGTTCGAGGGCCCGGACTTTGGCGTCGGAAAGCACACGCTCGCGGTTCATCGAGATGCGATCCGAATTACGGAGGAAGCCAAGCCCACGGGCTTCATGCGCCGAAGTCGCCACCTTGGCGGTCGCGATGGTCTCGAACGCGCGCTTCATCGCTTCCAGCATTTCCACGGAGCCAGCCAATGCCTCGCCCGAAGACTTTCCACTCGAAGAGACCGCGCTATCCACCGCTCGCAGCAGCATCTCTTTGCAGCCTCCGCCGCCCGGTAGGAGGCCGACGCCGACTTCCACGAGCCCGGTGTAAAGTTCTGCATGGGGCTGGCGGGCAGCGGCGTGCAGAGAAATCTCTGTGCCTCCGCCGAGACATAGTCCAAACGGAGCGGAGACGACAGGCTTCGGCGAGAACTTGATGGCTTGCGTCATGCCCTGGAACTGGCGGATCGCGAGGTCGACGTCGTCCCATTCTTCTTCCTGCACGCTCATGAGCAAGAGCATGAGGTTGGCGCCGACGGAAAAATTGGTGGCGTCGTTGGTAATGACGAAGGCGTCGAAGTTGTCGCCGGGGCCTCCGGGCTTCAGGGTTTGATGAATGAGCCCGATGATGTCGGCGCCCAGCGAGTTCATCTTGCTGTGGAACTCGATGCAGGCCACGCCGTCGCCGAGATCGATCAGCGAGGCTCCTGAATTCTTCTTCACCACGCCGTTAGATTTCTTCGCGACGGTGACTGACCACACACCTGCCGGGACTTGCACCGGTTCCCAACTTTCCGTTCCCAGTTCCCAGTACTTGCGGCCCGACGGAGACGTTGGGTCATCGATGTACCAGGACTTTTGGCCGGAGGCTAGCAATCTTTCGACGTTATGCGCGACCGGCTTGCCTTCTTTTTTCATGCGAGCGACGGTGGCTTCGACGCCGGCGGCGTCCCAAAGTTCGAATGGACCCAACTCCCAGTTGAAGCCGAGGCGCATGGCGCGGTCGATTTCGACGATAGAGTTGGAAATCTCAGGGACGCGATTGGCGGAATACGTCCACAGATCAGAGAGTGCAGACCAGAGGAACTGTCCAGCTTTGTCTTTTTGCGAAGCGCCACCGTCGAGCCCCAGCAGCGTGCGCAGCCGCGCGCCGGTGTCTTCGATGTTTTTCGCCATGTCGAGCGCGGCGAACTTCGGCTTCTGGCGGGGATGGTATTCGAGCGTCTTCCAGTTAAGGGCGAGCCGCTCGTCTTCTTTGCCATCGTGACCTTTAGCTTTCTTGTAGAAGCCGCCTTTGCTTTTGTCCCCCAGCCATTTTCGCTGGATCATCTGGCCGAAGAAGTCGGGGAGGCGCAGGTCGCTGCGTTCGTCGCGGACGTTCGCGGTCATGTTGCCAACCACGTGACCAAGAATATCGAGGCCAACCAGGTCAATCGTGCGGAATGTCGCGGACTTGGGCCATCCCACGGCCTGCCCGGTCAGCGCATCTACGTCTTCAATGCTGAGGTCCATCTCCTGCATCAGGCGCATGACGTTGAGCACCGAGAACGTTCCAATGCGGTTGCCGATGAAGTTGGGAGTGTCCTTGGCAATGACGACGCCCTTGCCGAGCCGCACGTCACAGAAGTGGGCGATGGCATCGATGGCGGCGCGGTCGGCCTCTGGCGTGGGAATTATTTCGAGCAGGCGCATGTACCGCGGCGGATTGAAGAAGTGGGTGCCAAACCAGGCCCAGCGGAATTCGTCGGAGAAGCCCTCGGCGATTTTGCCCACGGGCAAGCCGCTGGTATTGGTGGTGACGATGGTGCCGGGCTTTCGGACGGCCTCGACCTTCCGCAAGAGCGTGCGCTTGATGTCGAGATTTTCAACTACGGCTTCGATGATCCAGTCGACGTCCGCAAGCCTGGCGAGGTCGTCCTCGAAGTTGCCGATGGTGACGAAGCGGGCGAGCGACGGATCCATAAAAGCTGCGGGCTTGGATTTCCTGGCAGCTTCGAGTCCGGCGGCGGCGATCTTGTTGCGCGCGGGCACGTCGGCGTCCGGTGGAACGATATCGAACAGATAGCTGGGGACAGCAGCGTTAGCGAAGTGTGCGGCAATGCGGGCGCCCATGGTTCCGGCGCCGAGAATGGCGACTTTATTGATGCGTTTCATGATGAAGCCCCGTGAGAAAAAATGTTTTAGCCTGGATCACTGTATGAACAGTGAGAAATCTGAATGGTTGATTCCGATCACCGACAGAAGCCGGAAGGGCGGCAACAGCAGCCGGGCTCGCGAATTCGACGGTGGCTCCAATCGTTGTGGAGTGCTCCGCAAAGCAAAACAGCGGGACATCAGCAAACTCTTGCGTAGGGAACTGGACACCGATTTTACCGCTGCGGCAGTCCATCGGGATATTGTCGCCCGAGCATGTAAATAACCCAGGGTGCGATCTCCGTTTCGTTTACCCACTTATATGGTTCATCGCCACTGGCCACCGGTTTGTATGTTGCAAGGGAGCTAAGGCCGGCACGGGCGTAAACCTCGCGATAGGATTCATCGGTCCAGAGAATGTCTTCCATGGGTCTCCGGTCCGCGAAATCCGTGGTGACGATCCTCACCGTGTCACCGGATCGCGCCAACCGATTCTCAGGATAGTCCTTGGTCGAAAACAACGTCCACTCATGAAGATAAATTTCGGGCGATGAAACCACGTTAACCATCTTGCCCTCGGCGTTCAGCAGCGCGCCCAGGTCGTGAAACAGGCGCACCTTGGTCTCAAGCCCGGGTATGTTGTCGAACGTAAAGAGAGAAAGGACAAGGTCGTACGCACCGGCCTCAAACCCGCTAAAATCATTATCCTTGATGGCGCGGTAGTTCCCGCCTGGATCCAATTCTCTGGCCTTGGCGATCATCTCCGGGGCAATGTCGACGCCAATTACCTCGAAGCCGAGGCGCCGCGCAAAACGAGTCGAGCGTCCCGTCCCGCAGCCGAAGTCAAGCGCACGATTGCCGACGGTGTGTTTAGCAATGATTCCCGGAAGATCTCTGTATGCCAAGTAGTATGTGTTGGCAAACTCCAGCCGCGCGTACGCTTCGGCCCGAGTCTCGTCTGCATAACAATTCGTGAAGGCCATGCGAAGCTCCTCATAAGATCTCCTAGGGAAGTTTATCTATAGCCCAGTCGTCGTTGCCAGTATGCAAAACCACTATGGTCGAAAATCGGCGCGCGCGGTGGCTTTTCGACGAGCGTCCGAACAGGACCACCGGGAACTCGTAACAGTCCCGGCGGAGCTGCCTGCCACGCGTGATCTCGTAGGCGGAAGGAGCGGCGCTGGAGAAGAAGTCTTCGAGGGCATTTCGTGTGATCTTCTGTTTGGCATGGCTGGTGAGTAGAACCATGCCGGTTTCCACATCGCCAGTTTGCCAGGATTGGAGAAAACGGTCGGCGGTGGCGAGGGCGGTGGCGTAACCAATTGTCGATTTCGCCGGCCCTGATCTGGTCGCCGCGAAGAGCAGCGAAGGCCACGTGAATAGCAAAAGGCAGAGAGTGACGACCCACAGCGCCCGTGACGACATGAAGTCATTATGCGGGATAGGTTGTCGATTGAGTTTCAGGAGAATCACATGAGTATCGAGTTATTGCGGGTGTGGAGCGGGCACCCCTGCCCGTTCGCCCGCAGCACCCAAACCTCGCGGGCAAGAGTGCCCGCGCCACACCCGAGCTTTCCGGTCGCTTCTCAGAGCTCGGGGTGAGCCGTAACATACTGCAGCGCGCGGCGAGCGACATCCTTTTCTCCCTTATAGGCCAGTAACGCGGGTGCCTCGTCCAGGCGCACCCAGCGCGCGCGGGCAACCTCGACCCGCATCTCGGGGGCGATATCGTTGATGCGCCCGGATTCATAGCGCAGCAAATAGAAGGTGACAATCTTGAAGACGCGTTCAGCGTCGGACCAGGTACGCGTGTAGACGTATTTGATGTCTGCGAGTTTAGTGATGGGAGTTGCGATCAATCCCGTCTCCTCACGAACCTCCCGCAAGGCTGCCTCCAGCGGCTTTTCCCCCGGGTCGACCAGGCCTTTGGGGAGGCAGAAAACGGTTTTGGGCTTGCTCACACGAAGGGGAGGAATCGGTGCGGACACGGCCGACGGGGGTGGCAATTCAATGCCTGCCATCCACCAATCCCCCTTGGTGGGTCGGACGACCACGCCCCCGGCCGAAATCTCGCGGACCATACTGTGGGCAAGTTAGCAGGAATACAGGAGTTCGTCACCCTGGTTACTGGCTAAACAGTAACCAGCAGCCATGTTACCGAGCGATCTTAAAGTGGCACTCAAGTGCCCTACATCCGCTGCAGCCGATGTGGCATCCTATTTGCTGAGGCTATAGAAGGTGCCGCGCGGAGTTTCGCGCTGCCGGGCATTGTGGGGTGCACGGTGAAAAGTCTGGGGAAGATCATTCGGTCAGTACAAGCGTTCAGCCGGGAACTATCCGGCAAGACGCTGGCCGCAGAAGAGCCCAAACGCATACCTGCCATAGGCCTGGCCTTGGGCGGCGGTTTTGCCCGCGGCATCGCGCACGTCGGCGTCCTGAAAGTCCTCGAAGAAGAAGGTATTCCCATCCGCATTGTTACCGGAACCAGCGTGGGAGCGCTGATTGGAGCCTCCTACTGTAGCGGGCTTTCCGGGGCCGATCTTGAAGAAGTTGCGCGCTCGGTTCGCTTTACTACGTTCGCGCGCTGGACGCTCTCGCGCTTCGGCTTTGCCAGCAATGATCGCATGATCACATTTCTCACACGAACTCTGAAAGTGAAGACCTTTGAAGAGTTGCGGATTCCGCTGGGAGTCACGGCGACAGACTTCAACAGTGGCGAGGGAGTGGTCTTCCACTCCGGTGGGATTATCGATCCGGTGCGCGCCAGTTGCGCTTATCCCGGGATGTTTCTCCCCGTCAACATTCGCGGGCGCTGGCTGGTGGATGGAATGTTGTCGCACCCGGTGCCGACGCGTCCGCTGCGCGAAATGGGCGCGGATCGCGTGCTGGCGGTGCATTTGCGAGGCCAGTGGTCGAGAAATGGCGCGCCGCGGCATCTGTTTGACGTGATCGGACAGTCGTTTGCCATCGCTCAGGACATGATGTCAAGCCAATGGAGGGGTGCCGCAGACGTGGTGATCGAGCCGGACGTAGCGGGTTTCGCCTATGACGACTTCAAGCGGGCGGACGATCTGATTCGCGTCGGAGAAGCCGCGATGCGGAAGGCTCTGCCCGAGGTGCGCAAGTGGTTGGCGGCGCCGGAAGAACCCGCGGTTTCCGCAAAGATTGGTGCAGTCGTGGCCAAGCCGGCCCCCATGTCCGCACACTGAGTACCAGCTTTCGGTTCGGCCTTCAGGTATCAGTCTTCAACCAGCGCAGCACACTCGAATTCCTTACTCTCAAACAACTTTGTCCTTCAAGTCCTTGGCGGCTCTTGTGAGGTTCTCAGGTTTGCCGAGATCGCGCCAGTAGTATTTGTCGGCGCGAAAGGCGAGGATGCGTTCGCCTTGACTGGCGAGACGCAGGTAGGAATTGATGATGGAGAAAGCGCCGTCTTCCGCCATCATCGTGAGCAGCCGCGGCGAAATCACGTGGATGCCGGAAAACGCCAGCGCCCGCATCTGCTGCGATGATCGGACGATCTCTCGTTGTTGATCACGGCCAGCGCGGCGGCCGCAAAGTACATTTTTCTCGTCAAAAAGTAGGTAGCGGGAGGTTTCGCGATCCTGCACCGCTAGCGTGGAAATAGCTTCATTCTCTTTGTGAAATTGCACCATGCGTCCGAGATCGATCGTGCTGATGACATCGACGTTGTGCAGAAGGAAGGGTTCAGAGCCGCCGGATTCCTCCTGAAAGAACCACGCGGCCTTTTTGAGCCCGCCACCGGTATCAAGTAACGCATCTTCGCGGGAGACTTCAATCCGCATGCCGAAGTTGTCGTTCGCCTCCAAGTAATCGACGACCATCTCAGCAAAGTGGTGCACGTTGATAATCACTTCGCGAACGCCACAGTCGCGCAGGCGACAGATCGTGATCTCCAGCAACGTACGCCCGCCGATTTCTACCAGCGCCTTGGGACGATCGTCGGTGAGCGGACGCAGCCGCGTACCCAGACCGGCGGCCAGAATCATCGCCTTCATGGAGCGGCTTTCTCCGCGGAAAGCTTCTCCGAGGCCATCCTCTCCAGTTCGCGGTGATGCACCACCACCTCAACCTCGCTTCTCCCGCGCAGGCGTTTCGCCACTTGCTCTGCGAGATACACGGAGCGATGCTGGCCGCCCGTGCAGCCGAACGAAACCATCAGGCTCTTGAAGCCCCGCTTCTGATAATTGCTGACGCTGGCGTCCACCAGCGACATCACGCTGGCCAGAAACTGGTGCACGCTTTCCTGCTGATTGAGATAGTCGATCACCGGCGTATCTTTGCCCGTAAGAGTCTTGAAGCGCTCTTCGCGCCCGGGATTCGGAAGGCTGCGGCCATCGAAGATAAATCCGCCGCCGTTGCCGGTTTCATCTTTCGGCAAACCCCGGTGGAATGAAAAACTGAAAATCCGCACCACCAGGTTCTCTGCCTCAGAAGCCAGACTCTGCAGTTTCTCCGAACGCAGCATGCTGTGGAATGCCTCCATCAGCGTGGGCAAGGCAATCGGCAGCTTGACGTTGTGCAGCAGCCAGCGCAGGTTCTTCAGCGCGTAGGGCACGCTCTGCAGAAAATGAGCCTTGCGCTCGTAGAATCCGCGGAAGCCGTAAGCCCCCAGCGCCTGCATAATGCGGATATACACATAGGCGTAGTAGTGCTGCATGAATTCATCGCGGCCCAGATCGATGAAACCGGCCAGTTTGTCGAGGTAGTGGTTGAGCAACTGCTGGCGCAGTTCGGGCGGCAGATCGGCCTTGGCGTCGTACAGAAGAGACGCGACATCATATTGCAGCGCTCCCTTGCGGCCGCCCTGATAGTCCACAAAGTACGGATCGCCGTCGCGCAGCAGGATGTTGCGCGATTGGAAGTCGCGGTAGAGGAAGTAGTCGTGCGGGGCGCTGAGCAGGAACTTGGTCAAGCGGCTGAAGTCGTCCTCCAGCGCCTGCTCGTTGAACGGAATGCCTGCCAGCCTGAGAAAGTAATACTTGAAATAATTCAAATCCCAGGCAATCGACTGGCGATCGAAACTCCCGCGCGGATAACACACCTTGTAATTCAAGTCGCGCCCGGCTTCGATCTGGAAGCGCGGCAGCGTAGCCACAACTTTGCGATAAGCGTCAATCGCTTCCGCGGCTATGTTCTCTCCAGCCCGATGGTTGGAAAGAAATTCAAACAGCGTGGTGTCGCCGAAATCCTCTTCGAGATAAGCGCCATGGTTCAAGTCTTCGCCATAGATTTCGGGCACAGGCAGGCCGTAACGGCGAAAATGCCGGGAAAATTCGACGAAAGCAACATTTTCCTCGCGGACGCCGTAGAGAATCCCGATCGCACTCGCCTGGTCGTTGGCCAGCCGGATGATGTTGCGCCCCGAACCGCCCAACTGGCCCTGCAGCGGCTGCACCCGTTCCACCGGCGAGTGGAAGTGTTGCTCAAAAAGTTTCTCGAGAACGTCCATGAATAATCTTATGTGGCGCGGGCGCCCTCGCCCGCATCTTTTCTCAGGGTTGACGAATCTCCCTAAAAAGATAGCACTCCGACCTGCAGCGAAATGTTTACACCTTCGCTGCTTCTTGCTGAATTCGCCGCCACGCATTCTCCACGTGCCGCGCCTGCGTGTTGGTCTGCCCCACGCAGAGGCGCAACGTCAGCTTGCTGTTCAATCTGGTGTGCGTCAGAAAGAGATCGCCGCTGAGGTTTAGGCGGTCCATGATGCCTTGATTCGCTTCGTCCCCGGCCTTATGCCGAAAGCAAACCAGATTCAGCGGCACCGGCGCGGCCAGTTCGAAGCGATCATCTTTTCTCACCCAATCGGCAAACTGCTGCGCCAGCTTCACATGCTCACGAATGTGATGCTGCAGGCCTTCCACGCCATAATGGCGGATCACAAACCACAACTTCAGCGAGCGAAACCGGCGCCCCAGCTGGATGTGCCAGTCGCGATAGTCGATCACCGCGCCCGATTCCGTGGCCTGATTGCGTAAATATTCCGGCAGAATGCTGAGCGTCTGAATCAGCGCCTTGCGGTCGGCGACCCAGAAACAGTTGCAGTCGAAGTTGGTAAACATCCACTTATGCGGATTGAAGTTGTAGCTGTCGGCGAGTTCCACTCCATTCTGCAGATGGCGGAACTCGGGGCAGATCGCAGCCGTGCCTGACATGGCGGCATCGACGTGCAGCCACAAATTGTGGCGTCGACAGATCTCGCCAATCTTCGCGACCGGATCCATCGCATTCGACGAAGTGGTGCCCACGGTCGCGCACACGAAGCAGGGGATCAACCCGGCACGCTTGTCCGCATCGATTTGGCGGGCAAGAGCCTCCGGGCGCATCGCAAAATTTTCATCCACTTCGATCAAGCGCAGATTGTCCGCGCCGATGCCAGCAATCATCGCGGCTTTCTGTAGAGAGGAATGAGTCTGTGTCGAAGCATAGGCGACCAGCCGTCCATCGCATCCCTTTTTATTGCTGCTGTACTCGGTGGCGCGCTCGCGGCCCGCCAGCAGCGCGCAGAGTGCGGCGCTCGACGCCGTGTCTTGAATCACTCCGCCACCGCTCTTCGAAGACAGAAATTTCTCGGGCAAGCCGAGCATGCGCACCAGCCAATCGAGCACGTGGGTTTCCAGTTCCGTGCAAGCCGGGCTGGTCGACCAGAGCATCCCCTGCACTCCTAATCCCGAGGAAATAAGGTCTCCCAGAATCCCCGGGCCTGATGCGTTGCAAGGAAAGTAGGCAAAAAAGTTTGGAGACTGCCAGTGCGTCACGCCCCGCAAAATCAGCTTCTCGACATCGCTGAGCAGGGCATCGAAGGATTCCCCCCTGGCAGGCGGAGAGGCCGGCAACGAGGCACGAATCTCCCCGGGCTTTACTTGCGACAGCACAGGAAAAGATTCGATCCGCGAGTGATAGTCAGCAATCCAATCCACCACGGCGTGGCCGTGACGGCGAAACTCATCAGGCGTCATGTGAAATGATTTTTCGACAGACAAGGAATTGCCTCGAAAATTATATGGGATCGCGTTGCTTCAGCATCATGGATCAGACAGCAAGAATAACCCCGGTCTTCACTATAGTGAAGTGGATACGGCTACAGCGCTACAATAGTGTGGGAGTTTCTTATGCGTGAAGTCATCATTGCTTCTTCTGTCCGTACCCCCGTGGGGCGTGCTTTCAAAGGCACGCTTCGCGCCACTCGCCCCGATGAACTGGCGGCCGTCGCCATTAAGGGCGCGCTCGAGCGCGTGCCGCAACTCGATCCAAAAGAAATTGAAGATGTAATCCTCGGCTGCGCTATGCCCGAGGCCGAGCAAGGCATGAACGTAGCCCGCATCGCCTCCTTGCGCGCCGGCTTGCCGGTTGAGGTCTCGGCGCTCACCATCAACCGCTTCTGCTCCTCCGGCTTGCAGGCCATTGCGATGGCCGCCGAGCGCATCATGAGCGGCGGTGCCGACGCGATCGTTGCCGGCGGCACCGAATCGATGTCGATGATTCCCATGGGTGGCCACAAAATCTCGCCGAATCCCTGGCTTGTCGACCACTATCCCGATGCTTATCTGTCCATGGGCCTGACTGCTGAACGCCTGGCGCAACGCTTCGGCATCACGCGCGAGCAGGCCGACGAGTTTTCCCTGCGCAGCCACCAGAAGGCAATGGCCGCGATTCAAGCCGGCAAGTTCGCGGATGAAACGGTCGCGGTCCGAGTGACCTTTAGCACTCCGAATGGATCGAAGCCTAAAAGGCAGGAAATTAGCTTCAAAGTGGACGAAGGCCCGCGCGCCGATACTTCGCTTGAGGCCTTGCTCGCGCTCAAGCCCGCATTTCACCTGAAAGGCACGGTGACCGCGGGCAATTCGTCGCAGATGTCGGACGGAGCGGCGGCTGCCGTGGTCATGTCCGCCGAACGCGCAAAGGCGCTCGGCATAAAGCCGCTGGCGCGTTACATCTCCTTCGCCACCGCGGGATACAAGCCCGAAGAAATGGGACTCGGCCCCGTGTTCGCGATTCCAAAAGCATTGAAGATGGCAGGACTGAAGTTGTCCGACATCGATGTAATCGAGTTGAACGAAGCGTTCGCCGCGCAGTCGCTGGCGGTAATCAAGGAAGCAAAATTGGATCCGGAAAAAATAAATCCCAACGGCGGTGCCATCGCGCTGGGGCATCCCTTGGGCTGCACCGGCGCCAAGCTGACCGCAGCCGTTATCCGCGAACTCAAGCGCCGCAAGGCTCGCTACGGCATGGTCACGATGTGCGTGGGCGGCGGCATGGGCGCGGCGGGAATCTTCGAGAATCTGAATTAATGTGCCTTGCGCCGGAGTTCTGCTCAACAACTAACTCAGTGCCGGGGCTAGTGACGCGGGATTCCTATCAACTCCGACGATTCCGGCACAAAACACCCACGAAACCCGAAGTTTGGTAGTGGCTCATTTTGAATTTCTGATGGCATCTTCGCTCGTCGATGGCGTCATCCTGCTCTCGACGTGTGCCCTGTCAAGCGTTTTGTGGCGACACTTCGGCGTGGACGCCGGGAGCAGCGCTATTTCGCTCTAGCAGAACGCCTTTGATGTCCGCACGATAGCTCGTCACTTAATTTGAATCTCAAGGAGGGATTTCAGGTCTCGCCAGCCTTCTCTTCGGGACTTGCGCCCATGATTACTCACTTTGATCGCTCCGACGGTTTCAGGGAGGCAGGCTGCCCACTCAAACGCTCGGCTTTTACTGGCCGGCCACAGAATGACTCAGGCTCACCTGCATGACGGCCTGACATAATTGCGCGTACGTCCAGCCTTCGCGCAAGATCAGATACAACCGCATGGCCAACTTTCTGGCCACCGCCACATTGGCGATGCTGCTATTCTTGCGGACCGCCAGGCGGCGATAGAAGCGCTTCAGCTGCGGATCGTAGCGCGCCGCCGTCTGTCCCGCTTCTACCAGCAAAAAGCGCAGAAACGAACTGCCCTGTTTGCTGATCTTGCCCAGCCGCTGTTTTCCGCCGCTGGAATCCTCACTCGGAATCAGGCTGAAGTAACTGCCCACCTGCTTGCCCGAGGCGAACCTCTCGGCCGGTCCTAGCGTGAGCACCATGGCCAACGCCGTTACCGGGCCCACTGCCGGATGCGTCATCAACCGCACTGCCTCCGGCCGCTGCCGCGCTTCTTCTTGCACCCGCCGGTCCAGTTCGACGATCTCCGCTTCCAGCCCGTCGAGCGCTTCCAGCAACCGCTTTCGCCGCTGGGCTGCGTACGGCAGCAAAGGCAACTGCTCCAACTCCACTCGCCCTGCCTTGGTCCACAGCTTGTACTTCTTCTGTACCCCGCAGCTCAGCGCCATGGCCTGCAGCTGAATCTTGGTGCGCGTCCGCGCCTGCACCTGCTTGTGCCGATGCACCAGCAACTGCCGCACGTCCCGCACCTCCAGGCTCGGCACCCAGATCCGCGGAAACCGGTCCTGGCGCAACAGATCCAGCAGATGGTCCGCGTCTCGCCGGTCCGTCTTCTGCTTGCGCACTACTGAAGCCCGTACCCGCGCTGCATCTCCGAACCACAGCTCGAAACCCAACTCCTGCAGTAGCCGCTCGAACCACGGATAGTGCCCGCATGCCTCCATCCCCACCCGCACCTCCTGGCCCGCCAGCGAGCGATAAAACTGCTCCGCTTCCGCGCGGTGCTGCAACCGCTTCTCTTCTATCTCGCCCGTTAAGTTGTCAAAGATCGCGACCTGCTGAAACCCAGGATGGAAATCGCATCCTATAATCAACATGACGTTGGCTCCTCTCACGAGCCTTGGTCTTGTTAATCGCATACCAATCTACTCGCGACGGGCCAACGTCGTTATGCAATCGAGCGTAGCCGTTCTTCAGGCGGAGCGAAGGATCTCGGCTACGACGCTGTGTGCCACGGGAGATCCCTCGGCCCGCTGGTAAAAACGCGGGCTCTTCGGGATGACGCCTTGTGAGATTCAGAGTTCAAACTGAGCCACTACCCAAAGTTTTGCGCCCTATCATTCCCACGTCCCGCGCATTAGAATTAGGTTGCTTCCTGAAATTGTTTCAGTTTCATTCCGAGGATCGAACTTATGGCTACTACAACTGCAGTTCCCAAGACCAAAATTTCCGGCGGCAGCTTCCTGCTCGAAGAGCGCCGGCCTGACGAAGTCTTCACACCAGAAGATTTCACCGAGCAGCATCAACTCATCGGACAAACCGCCGAAGAATTCGCCATCAACGAGATCATCCCCAATGCCGAGAAGATCGAGCACAAGGATTTCTCCGTCACGCGTGATCTGCTGAAGAAGGCAGGCGAGCTCGGGCTCAGTGGAGTCGAGATTCCTGAAGCTTACGGCGGGCTCGAGATGGATAAAGTCACAGCCGCGGTCATCGCCGACCACATTGCGAAATATGCGGGCTTTGCCACCAGCTGGGGCGCGCACAGCGGAATCGGCCTGCTGCCCATCGTCTATTTCGGCACCGAAGAACAGAAGCAGAAGTACTTGCCGCGCCTGGCGACTGGCGAAATTGTCGGCGCCTATGCCTTGTCGGAAGCCTCATCCGGCTCCGACGCCTTGAATTGCCGCGCTCGCGCAGCGCTCTCCAAAGATGGCAAGCACTACATCCTGAACGGCGAGAAGATGTGGATTACCAACGCCGGCTTCGCCGACCTGTTTACCGTTTTCGCCAAAGTCGACGGCGAAAAGTTCACAGCGTTTCTCGTCGAGAAAGATTTTCCCGGCTTCTCCGTGGGTGCCGAAGAGCACAAGATGGGCATTCGCGGATCCTCCACCTGCCCCATCATCCTCAACGATTGCAAAGTGCCGGTCGAGAACCTGCTCGGTGAAATCGGCAAGGGCCACATCATCGCATTCAACATTTTGAACGTTGGCCGCTTCAAGCTGGGAGCGATGTGCGTCGGCGGCGGCCGCGTCTCGCTGGAAAACGCTATCGCCTACGCCAAGCAGCGCAAGGCTTTCAACAAAGTGATCGCCGACTTCGGCCTGGTGCGCGAGAAAATCGCGAACATGGCGACGCTACTCTTCGTCGGCGAATCGCTGGTCTACCGCACTGTCGCCCTGATGGACGGGGCTCTCGGCGAGGTCGACAAATCGGCTCCCGACGCCGCCAGGCAGACGCTCAAGGCCATTGAAGAGTACGCCGTCGAATGCTCGATTATCAAAGTCTGGGGATCGGAGATGATCGACTACGTCGTCGACGAGACGGTGCAAATCTACGGCGGCTATGGCTTCGTCGAAGAATATCCCGCCGAGCGCGCCTATCGCGACGCCCGCATCAACCGCATCTTCGAGGGCACCAACGAAATCAATCGCCTCATCATCACGGGGTTCCTGCTGAAACGGGCGATGAGCGGCCAGTTGCCGCTAATGCCTGCCATCAAGAAGCTGATGGACGAAGTGCTCTCCGGCCCTTCAACCGCTGAAGAACTGGAAGGTGCTCTCGCCGACGAACGCAAACTGGTTGCGCAAGCCAAGAAGCTCGGCTTGTTCGCCGCCGGAGCAGCCACCCAGAAATATATGCAGGCGATTCAGGACCAGCAGGAAATCATGGGCGCGATCGCCGACATGACCATCGAGACCTACGCGATGGAATCAGCCGTCCTGCGCGCGCAAAAAATCGTCCAGACGAAAGGGGAGGCCGCAGCGTCTGTGCCCATCGCTATGACAAGAGTCTATCTTTCGCAAGCGATGGAGAAGGTTGAATCCGCGGCCAGGAAAGTAATCGCGGCGGTTGCCGATGGCGACATGCTGCGCACGCAGCTTGCGATCCTGCGCCGGCTGGCCAAGTACGAGCCGTTCAATACCATCGAACTTCGTCAGCAGATCGCGCAGAAGGTGATCGAGCGCGGCAAGTACACGCTGAGTTAGCACGCTCGATCTTGCCCATGAGATTGAGCCCACCGCTGAGAAGGCTGGCTGAAAGGCTGAGCCGGGGTGTGGTTCTAAGGCGGCGTTTGCCCGGCGAATTTCAGCGCTTGCCGCTTTTTGTCACTCCCGAAGCCGGCCTGCGCCACTGGTTGAGCCTCTCGCAAGTCGACCCGCACCTGTTCCGCATGGCGCGGGAACTAGTCGAGCCAGGAGCCGTGGTGTGGGATGTGGGCGCAAACGTTGGACTGTTCGCGTTTTCCGCCGCGGCCCGAGCGGGAGTTACCGGGTTCGTCCTGGCGATCGAGCCCGACATTTGGCTCGCACACTTGATGAATTGTTCTTCCCGCCGGATCGCGCGGCGAAAACTGGAAGCGGCGCCGGTGAAGGTTCTGTGCGCCTCGGTCTCGCGCCAGCCGGGCGTGGCTGAATTGGAAATCGCGGAACGAGCGCGCGCTTCCAATCACCTTTGTGGTATTTCCGGTTCGACGCAGACCGGAGGACACCGCCATCTCCAGCCGACAGTGTCGGTCTCGCTGGATTCTTTGCTAACTTCCTTCCCTGCTCCTCATATCCTGAAGATTGATGTCGAATCGCACGAGGCCGAGGTTCTCCGCGGCGCAATTCGCGTGTTGGAGAGCGCCAGGCCTGTGATCTGGGGTGAAGTGGATCCCTCGAACGCAGTCGCGGTTTCTGACTTGCTCCATCGCAGCCACTACCAGCTCTTCGGAGCAGCCGATGTCCCTCATCCCGCAATCGAACGCGCGTGGTGGAACACGCTCGCGGTCCCTGAAGAAAAAATTGCGCGCTTCGCCGGACTGGGCCGGTTTCAAATGCAAGCGGCCAGTTAAGGTTTGAAACTGAATTCTTAATCCACGGACTCAATCTGCTTTCGGTCCACGACGGATGCAGATCCGATTTTTTCTCTGTAACATTCTCCTGGTAAGAAAATTCGGAGGAATCTGGTGAAACCGGCTGTCGGTGATGCTAACGGCAAAGCCCTGAACCACAGTCTCTGGGTTTGCCCTCAGTGAACCTCAGTCCTCTGTGGTTAAGATCCTTGATCTGCGCAGCGTTCAGGATGCAGAATATCAATCCTTTTTCCGCAGCTCTTCCATCACGCTCTGGATCAGCTCTTTCGCGTCGGTCAGGCTCTTCATGATGATCTGGATGTCCATCACCGGCTTGCCCGGCCAGCGCTGGCTCTGGCAGTAGACGCCGTGCTGCCCCACCAACGCCATGGCATCGGTGATCGTATCCATGGTCACGGCCAGCCGTCCCCGCGGGACGCCCATCATGGTCTCATAACGTTCCAACTCTTCCTGCTTTTCGTCGAATACCGGCATACGGCGATTGTATCGTCTGCCCCGCGAGGCGCATAATCTTGCTGACAAACTTCGAATCGCAACGTCAAAGACTTGAGCAATCAGCACTCAGCTCCATTTTCACCATCTGGGCGGGCCCTAATCCGTAGCTTGTATCGCAGCAAGCCGCGTCCTGTCCTACAGAGGGATTGAGTGCCGACTGCACAAATGCTCCAAGGAGAAACCATGCAAAAAAGATTCGCCCTCTTGACCTGCTTGATTTTCACCCTGACTCTCTTCGCCTCCGCACAAGGCAAGGCCAGTCCTGCAGCCTCCGCCACCTGCGACCTCGGCGGCAAGACCATCAAGACCGACTACTCCAGCCCGCGCATGAAAGGACGCAAGATTTACGGCGGCCTCGTGCCCTTCGGCGAAGTCTGGCGCACTGGAGCGAATGAAGCCACAACCTTCGTTACCAGCGCAGATATAAAAGTCGGCGGCAAGGATGTCCCCGCCGGCAGCTACACGATCTTCACCGTCCCCGGCCCCGATAAGTGGACGCTCATCATCAACAAGAAAACCGGGGAATGGGGCATCCCGTACAAATATGAGAGCGACGAACTCGCCCGTATCGATATGAAGGTTTCCAAGCTGCCCGCGCCCGTCGAGAACTTCACCATCGCGTATGACAAGTCGGGCAACGGCTGCTCCTTGCGCATAGACTGGGAAACCACACGCGCCTCAGTCGACATCAGCGCGAAATAAAGAAGCCGAAACCATATTGTCGTGGAAGATTTGTTGCCTGTGTGGAGCGGGCACTCTTGCCCGCTTGCCGGCAGCACCAAACCCTCTCCGGTAGAACAACTTCCGGCAGAGGGTATTTAATTTCAGCGAAAAGCTGGAGGGCGGAAGCTGCCTAAGTCAGAAATCACCGCCATTACGAATCGCACACGCTGCTCAACGGAATCGAGAGGAAGCGGAATCAGCTCGTAGCCGAACCCCGAATAAGTCTCGATCATCACCTCATAGGTCGCCTGTGCTTCTTCGAAGGACTGTTTCCGCTCCGCATCCTGTGCAAAGATTTGCGGCCAAGGCGGCGCCACAAACACCCGGTGATGATAACGAAACATCTGCGCGGCGCGCTCCACATGGGAAGGAATAGGCAGCTCACTCAAGCGCAACTAACCGGCCACGTCGGGCACGCCACGATCGAAAATCACCGGCCCGCCGAGCTTCAATGCAGTCCGATACGATCGCATTTCCCAACTTAACATCAGTTCCGCAAAGGCGCGCCGATCCAACCAGGGCAAAGCCTCGGCGCCAATGGCCACCTGATCCTGGATGATCGATCTGCCGGCCTCGGGCATGCCGTGAATACCGCGTTTTGCCAGCTCGTTGATCAGCGTGCTTTTTCCTGACCCCGGTCCTCCTGTGATGACGAACAGGCGGTCAACCCCTAAGGCTTCCATGCCACCTCCGTTCCAAAGTGCATGCTCTTACAATCTCGACGATTGATCGCAAGCTGAAATTCAAATCGCCCGTTGCCTGATTTTTTCAACCCACAACTCCTCCTCGGAGTACAATTCTCTCAAACAGCATTTCTCGCGGGAGGTTTCTCCATGCCCGTCTATGATTATGTTTGCCTCGATTGTCATAAACCCTTTGAAACAGTTCTAACCCTGAACGAGCACGACAAGGACACAATTAAGTGCCCGCATTGTGGCAGTAAACACGTCGAACAGGAGGCCGCGGCATTCTTTGCGGTGACCTCGAGAAAAAGTTAGTCGAACATAATTCGACGAATCATCAATGGCTGGGAGAGAAGGCGGCTGCAGCCTGCTAGGCTTTGGTCAGTCAGGAGAGATTTTCAGCTCCACCAGCGTGCCGGTTCGTATAGGGGCATGCCTTCAGGCATGCCGTACGTGGTGTGTTTATCAAGACGCGAGTTTAGGCGCTGAGGTCTGCCAGTTGAATTTTTCTGTAGTCTCTTCAGGGGTACTGGCAAGCTCTCAAACTGCGGGTTTCCATCGCAGCACAGGCTTCCTCGCCGCCGCAGTCTCATCGAGCCGCGAAACCCGCGTCGAATGCGGCGCATCCAGCACAATCTGCGGATCTTCTTCCACTTCTTCGGCAATCGACTTCATCGCCTCGACAAACAAGTCCAACTCTTCTTTCGACTCGCTCTCGGTGGGTTCGATCATCAGCGCACCCGGCACAATCAGCGGAAACGCCGTCGTATAAGGATGGAATCCGTAATCGATCAGCCGCTTGGCAATGTCCATCGTCCGCACGCCCTTCTTCGCCTGCAGCTTGTCGCTGAAAACCACTTCGTGCATCGTCGGCGTCGAATACGGCAGATCGTACGTGCCCTCGAGTCCCTTGCGAATGTAGTTCGCGTTGAGCACCGCATCTTCCGTCGTCTGCCGCAGTCCATCGGGGCCATTCGCCTGAATGTAGGCCAGCGCGCGCACAAACATTCCGAAGTTTCCGTAGAACGCGCGCACCCGTCCCACCGACTGCGGACGGTTGTAGTCAAACCCCAGCGTGCCATCGGTCTTCGTCAGCACCACAGGCTGCGGCAGAAACGGCTCCAGCGCCTTCTTGACGGCCACCGGCCCCGATCCCGGCCCTCCGCCGCCGTGCGGCGTGGAAAATGTTTTGTGCAGGTTCAGGTGCATCAGGTCGACCCCGAAATCTCCAGGTCGCACTTTGCCAACTAGAGCGTTCATATTCGCGCCGTCCATGTAGAGCAGGCCGCCTTTGGCGTGGAGAATGTCAGCAATCTTGTGGATGTCCTGCTCGAACACCCCGAGCGTGTTGGGATTGGTGAGCATCAGCGCCGCGACATCTTCATTCATCTGCGCTGCCAGCGCTGCAATGTCGACCATGCCACGTGAATCCGACTTCAGGTTCTCGACGGCATAGTTCACGATTGCTGCGGATGCCGGATTCGTACCGTGCGCCGAGTCCGGAATCAGAATCTTCTTCCGGGCATTCCCCTGCGCCTGGTGATAAGCCCGCACCATGAGCAGCCCGGTCATCTCTCCGTGAGCCCCCGCCGCGGGTTGCAGCGTGATCGCGTCCATCCCGGTGATTTCGATCAGGCACTCGCTCAGCGTTTTCAAAATTCGCAGCGCGCCCTGCGAAATTTTCTCCGGCTGGTAAGGATGCCCGTTCGCAATTCCTTCCACCCGCGCCACAGCCTCGTTCACCCGCGGGTTGTACTTCATCGTGCACGATCCCAGCGGGTACATCCCCAGATCAATCGCGTAGTTCCAGGTCGAAAGCCGCGTGAAGTGCCGGATAATCTCGATCTCGCTCACTTCCGGCATGTTGCCCAGGTCTTTTCTCTCCGCCGCGCCCAACAGCGCGGACGCATCAACGTCCGGTACATCGAGGGGAGGCAATTTCCACGCCGCCTTGCCCGCCGACGACTTCTCGAAGATCAGCCCCTCGTTCTGATTGACGTGGCGCGTGGCCTTGCGGGTCATATGCTTCATAGCTCGTCGATTCCTAAGTCCTGAATCTCTGGCGCCGGAACATACCAGCGCCCCGTCCCGTTGCAGGCGGGACATACACCGGTCCCTGCGCACTTCCTGCAATTCGGTTCAAGTTCATTCACATGCGTGTTTACGCCCGTGCCACTGCACTCCGAGCACTTGCCATCGCCATCACAATCCACACAAAAGTTGCGCGCTACAATCGGCATCACAATACCCCTGCTATAAAAATCTGCATTTTATCGCGCCACCTCTTCCACCTCTTCCCTACCCGGCCGCACTGACCGTTCGCTCTCCGCCACGAGTCCGACAGCAGTATCGATCGCGCTGCGCGTCGTCAGTTCCGTGCAGCACCACAATGCCGCATTCCCCAACTCGGGATAAAACTTCTTCAGTGGCAGCCCGCCCACTATCTTGTGCCCCAGCAGCCCGCTGTTGATTGCGTACGGATCCTCCGCAGTCGAGACCACGAACTCATTGAACCGCGGCGACCCACCAAACAAAACCTTGCCGTGTTTCGCGAACTGTCCCGCTGCGTATGCCGTCTTCGCCAGGTTCTGTCGAGCCAACTCCTTCAGCCCGACCTTTCCGTACACATTCATGAAAATATTGACCATCAGCGCAATCAGCGCCTGGTTGGTGCAGATGTTCGAAGTCGCCTTCTCGCGTCGTATGTGTTGCTCGCGCGTGGCCAGCGTCAGCACAAATCCGCGCTTGCCTTGCTTGTCGACCGTCTGCCCCACCAGCCGTCCCGGCATCTGCCGCACAAACTTCTCCCTCGTAGCAATCACACCGCAATACGGCCCACCAAATCCCAGCGGCACGCCGAAAGACTGCGCCTCCATTGCGATGATGTCCGCCTGCCGCGGCGGTTCGACAATTCCCAGCGACACCGCCTCGGCAATGGAAACCACCAGCATCGCCCCATGCTTGTGCGCAATTTCAGCAATCGGCGCCACATCTTCAATCGTCCCAAAGAAATTCGGCGACTGGATCAGCACCGCCGCTGTTTCCGCGGAAATCGCCTTCTCCAGTTCCTTAAGATTCAGCCGGCCATCGTCGCCATATCCCGCCACCGCTAGCGGCATCCCTTGATGCGTGGCGTAAGTCGCCAGCACTTCCCGATACTCCGGATGCAAACTTCGCGCCACGATGACCGATCGCCGTCCCGTCAGCCGCACCGCCATCATCACCGCCTCAGCCGCGGCCGTCGAGCCGTCGTACATGGAAGCGTTCGCCACTTCCATGCCGGTCAGCTCGCAGATCATCGTCTGAAACTCGAAGATGGACTGGAGCGTTCCTTGCGAGATCTCGGCCTGATAAGGTGTGTATGCCGTGAGAAATTCGCCGCGCGAAATCAGAGAGTCGATAATCACCGGCCGATAGTGAAAGTACGCCCCCGCGCCCAGAAAGCTCGTGTAGTCGTCACCGTTCTCCCGCGACCGCTGGCGGAAGTAGTCGACAATTTCCGATTCCGCCATCTGCCGCGGAATCTTCAAGTCACGATTCAGGCGGTATTCGGCTGGAATCGACGCAAACAGGTCATCCACCGACCGCGCTCCGATAGCCTTCAGCATCGCTTCGCGGTCAGCAGGAGATTTGGGTAGGTAGCGCATAAGAAGCTATATAGATGTACCTGGCAGCCATTTGGATTGTGCCAGCAGTCTCGATACTCACACAGTGCGCCAGATCACACAGGAATGTTGAATCCCCTTGCCAATTTCCAATCAGTCCGACCCGACAACGATGGCGTCATCCTGTCTCTAACGACGGTGTGCCCTGTCAAGCGTTTTGTGGCGACACTTCGGCGTGGACGCCGGGAGCAGCGCCATTTCGCTCTAGCAGAACGCCTTTGATGTCCAGACCAAGCTCGTCACTCAATTTGAATCTCACAGCGGGACTTCAGGTCCCACCATCCATCTCTTCGGGACTTGCACCCATGATTACTCACTTCGATCTCCCCGACGGTTTCAGGGAGGCAGGCTGCCCACTCAAACGCTCGGCTCTTACTCGCCGGCCACAGAATGACTCGGGCTCACCTGCATGACGGCCTGACATAGTTGCGCGTACGTCCAGTCTTCGCGCAACATCAGGTACAACCGCGTGGCCAACTTTCTGGCCACCGCCACCTTGGCGAGGCTGCGATTCTTGCGCACCGCCAGGCGGCGATAGAAGCGCTTCAGCTGCGGATCGTAGCGCGCCGCCGTCTGTCCCGCTTCCACCAGCAAAAAGCGCAGAAACGAACTGCCCTGTTTGCTGATCTTGCCCAGCCGCTGTTTTCCGCCGCTGGATTCTTCGCTCGGAATCAGGCCAAAGTAACTGCCCACTTGCTTGCCCGAGGCGAACCGCTCCGCCGGTCCCAGCGTCAGCACCATGGCCAACGCCGTTACCGGGCCCACTCCCGGATGCGTCATCAACCGCACTGCCTCCGGCCGCTGCCGCGCTTCTTCTTGCACCCGCCGGTCCAGTTCGACGATCTCCGCTTCCAGCCCGTCGAGCGCTTCCAGCAACCGCTTTCGCCGCTGGGCTGCGTACGGCAGCAAAGGCAACTGCTCCAACTCCACTCGCCCTGCCTTGGTCCACAGCTTGTACTTCTTCTGTACCCCGCAGCTCAGCGCCATGGCCTGCAGCTGATTCTTGGTGCGCGTCCGCGCCTGCACCTGCTTGTGCCGATGCACCAGCAACTGCCGCACGTCCCGCACCTCCAGGCTCGGCACCCAGATCCGCGGAAACCGGTCCTGGCGCAACAGATCCAGCAGATGCTCCGCGTCCCGCCGGTCCGTCTTCTGCCGGCGCACCACCGAAGCCCGCACCCGCGCCGCATCGCCAAACCACAGCTCGATTCCCAACTCCTGCAGCAACCGCTCGAACCACGGATAGTGCCCGCATGCCTCCATTCCCACCACAACTTCCTGGCCCGCCAGCGAACGATAAAACTGCTCCGCTTCTTCGCGGTGCTGCAACCTCTTCTCCTCGATCTCTCCCGTTCGGTTGTCAAAGATCGCGACCTGCTGAAACCCAGGATGGAAATCGCATCCTATAATCAACATGACGTTGGCTCCTCTCACGAGCCTTGGTCTTGTTCATCGCATACCAATCTACTCGCGACGGGCCAACGTCGTTATGCAATCAAGCGCAGCCGTTCTTCAGGCGGAGCGAAGGATCTCGCGTGCAGCGCACCCACCGTAAGGTCGAGGATTCTTCAATGTCCCGATTCCTCCGCCACAAACTTCTCATAATCCGCGGCAGACATCAGCGCGTCCAACTCTTTCGGATTCTTCAGCGTCACCTTCAACATCCACGACCCGTGCGGATCCTTGTTCACCTTCTCCGGCTCCGTGGCCAGCCCGGCATTGACTTCAGTCACCGAGCCCGACGCCGGAGCATACAGATCCGACACCGCCTTCACCGACTCAACCGTCCCGAAAGTCTTGCCGGCCGCGAGTTCCGCGCCCACCTTGGGCAACTCGACGAATACAATGTCGCCCAGCGACTCCTGCGCATAATCGGTGATCCCGACCACGCCGGTCGACCCACTGACCTGAATCCATTCATGCTCTTTCGTATATTTGCGATCCGTTGGATAGGCCATACTGGCTTCTAGCTCCTGGCTTTGATCTCGGTAGCGCCACCGTCCCGGCGGCTGTCGTGGCGGCGTCCTCGCCGCCACACCTTACTTCATTTTCTTCGGCCGCTTATAAAACGGTGTCGGCACCACCATCGCCCCCACACCCTGCCCCCGAATCTCCACCTTCACCACAGTCCCAACCGCCGCGAATTCGTTCGGCACATACGCCAGCGCAATATTTTTCTTCAAGAACGGCGCCGGAGAACCGCTGGTCACATATCCGATCTCGCGCCCGCCGCCGTCCAGCACCTTATATCCATCGCGAGCGATGCCGCGCTCCGTCATCTCAAGACCAACCAAAGTCCGCTTCACTCCCGCAGCCTTGGCCTTTTCCAAAGCCTCGCGCCCAATAAACTCCGACTTCTCCATTTTGCAGAAGCGGTCGAGCCCCGCTTCCCACACATTGATCGTATCGGAAATCTCGTGTCCGTAGAGCGGAAGTTTCCCCTCCAGCCGCAGCGTGTTGCGCGCCCCCAGTCCGCACGGCACAACCCCTAAGTCCTTGCCCGCCGCCAGAACCTCATTCCACACGCGCGCGCTGGTCGCCTCATCTGCGGGTATGTAAATCTCAAACCCGTCCTCGGCGGTGTATCCCGTTCGCGCAATCAGAGTGTTTTTCAACCCGCATACCGTCCCGTGCGTCACCCAATAAAACTTCACCGCGCTCAGATCCGCATCCGTCAGCTTCTGCAGCAGACTCACACCCTTCGGCCCCTGGATCGCAATCTGCGTGAAGTCGTCCGACAAATTCTCGACGGCGCACTCAAACTGCCGCGTATTTTCCCGTACCCAGTTGAAGTCCTTCTCGCGCGTCCCCGCATTGATCACAAGCAGATATTCATTCTCGCCCAGCCGGTGCACGATCACGTCATCGACAAACGTCCCCTGCGGGTAAAGGAGCGCCGAATACTGCGCCTGCCCCACCGCCAGCCGCGACGCATCATTCATGGAGATGTGCTGCACCGCTGCCAGCGCCTGCGGACCCGCCAGCCGAATGTCGCCCATGTGGCTGACATCGAAAATCCCCACGCCCGTGCGCACCGCCATGTGCTCGGCAATAATGCCGCCGCCCACCGCCGCCGGATACTCCACCGGCATATCCCACCCGTTGAACTCCACCATCTTCGCGCCCATCTGGCGATGGACGGCATTCAGCGCGGTTTTACGGACGGGCGTCGTGGGATTTTCGTGCGTAGTCGCCTCAACAGCGGACAAGCAAGACCTCAATCAGCGAGCAGGGCTGGTCTCGCAGGATGTGTGAACGGTTATGCCGGACTGCTTACCGTATCACGCGCTTTTTCGGCAGGTCAAACTTGCAGGTCTTGCGTACGTATGCCTCGGCCGGAACGGCGCGATGGAAAGTCTTTGTTTTGTATTATAATTAACATGTCAATACCTGGGAGGCATCGATGAAACTCAAACTCCGTTCCGTGGGTACGTCCACCGGTGTCTTGCTGCCGAAGGAAATGCTGGTTCGCCTCAAGGTCAAGAAAGACGACACTCTCTTCGCGGTGGAAACGCCCGAAGGCTACCTGCTCACCCCATACGATCCCGAAGTTGAAAAGCAACTGACCAAGGGCCGTGAGTTCATGGCAAGATACCGTGACACCTTCAAGGCGCTGGCGAAGTGAGAACGTCCAAAATGGATAGACCCCCGGGCCCTCATCCTGCTCCACCAGGAAACATTGGCCGAGCACGGCGGCCTTACCGGGTTGCGCGAAGCGTCAACCCTTGATGCCACGCTGGCCCGGCCGCGCCACCTGCACACCTACGAACCGGAATCAGATCCGGCTCGTCTGGCGGCGGCATATGGCTTTGGCATCGTCCGCAATCATCCTTTCAGCGATGGCAATAAGCGCGCGGGCTTCCTCGCGATCGGCCTTTTCCTGGCTTTGAACGGGAGAAAATTGACGGTGGACTCCGTCGAAGCCATCGCCATCATCCGGCGCCTGGCCGATGGCAAACTCACAGAGCTGGAGCTCGCCTCCTGGATCCGACGAAACAACAGACCTGCTCATGATTGACGAGACATGATTAACGGGACATGCCTAGCGGGACATGATGAACGGGAATGATTAGCGGCACTCGCCCGGTTATGAACTGCCCGTAAAGCGATTATCTCCCGAACTGCACCGTCACCCGCGCCCCCGCCGCCACGTGCGTTCCCGCAGCAGGAGACTGCTCGCGCGCCACGCCGCTGCCCACCGCCTCCAGTTGCAATCCGGCATCCTGAGCAGCCTCCACGGCCCCGCGCACAGTCTTGCCTACAAACGACGGCACTTCGATCCCGCCCTGCTCGACATCGAGGACCACAGTTCCGCTGGCCGGCAATTGAGGTGCGGCAGCAGCGTCCTGACCGACGGGACTCTTCCCCTGCGACGGCGATCCAGATCTCGCACCCGCATCCGCTGCAACCGGCTCGCGAATCGCCGCCTGCACAACCGCCGCTTGTGTGGCGTGGGCGCTCTTGCCCGCGACTGCCGATGCCACGACCGAACCCGCCGGAGCCGCACTATCCCCGTTCACCTCCGCCGTCTCCAGCGGCTCGCCCGGATGATCCGGCGTCCCCTCCTCCAGATCCGTCTCCTTAGTCTTCGCCGAAGCCATCAACAACTGATGTTGCGGCGCCAGTGGCAGATCATGCGGCACGTGCATGTATTCCAGCACCTGCTGCGAAATCCGCCGAAACACCGGAGCCGACACTTGCCCGCCCTGGTGCAGCCCCACCGCCGAATCCAGAATCACCGCCACCACAATCTGCGGATTGTTCACCGGGGCAAATCCCGCAAACGACCCGATATATTTCGTCTTCGAATACACCCCCGTCGCTGGATCCACCTTCTGCGCCGTCCCCGTCTTCCCTGCCGCTGAATATCCCTCCAGAATCGCCTTACGCCCCGTGCCCTCCAGCACCACCTTCTGCATCATCGCCCGCATCTCGGCCGCGGTATAAGGTGAAATGACGCGATGCGACGCTCCGGGATGAAACGCTACAGGCAAAGGCGCGGTCTTCGCATCGTTCTGCGGTGGCAAAGTCCCCGCCACAATGCGCGGCGCCACCCAAACCCCATCATTCGCAAAAGTGGACACCAACCCCGCCAACTGCAGCGGTGAAATCCCAATCTCCTGCCCCATCGAAATCGCCGCAATGGAAACCCGCGACCACCGGCTCACTGGCTTCGTCAGTCCGCGCGTCTCTCCCGGCAACTCGATCCCAGTCTGCTGCCCAAATCCATACGCGCGAATGTATTTGTAGAAGCGGTCCTCGCCCAGCCGCAACGCGATCTTGATCGCGCCCACATCGCTCGACTCCGCCAGCACGCCCCACACCGGCAACAAGCCATGCGGCTTCGAGTCGCGAATCCTCATCCCGTTATAAACGATCGCCCCCATCTGGCAATCAAATACTTCATTCGGATTCGTGACCTTCTCCTCCAGCGCCGCCGAAATCGTCACCAGTTTGAACGTCGACCCCGGCTCGTATACATAGCTCACCGCGCGATTGGTCAGCGCCGCCGGCGTAATCTGCTTGCGCAAGTTCGGATTGAACGTCGGCCGGTTCGCCAGCGCCAGAATTTCTCCCGTGTGCGGATTCTCCACAATCACTGTGCCCGCAATCGCCTGCGTGTCGTGAATCGCCTGGTCGAGTTCTTTCTCCGCGATGTACTGGATGTTCTTATCAATCGTCAGCACCAGGTTCTCGCCTGGCTCCGGCTGCTTCTCGACATCGGAGAACCACTGCTTCCGCGCGTCCACCGAGATAAACATCTTCCCCGGCCGCCCCCGCAGCTCATTATCAAACCCATGCTCGATGCCGCTTTGCCCGGAGTCCTCCATCCCCACCGACCCCAGCACCTGCGCCGCCAGATCACGCGCCGGATAAAAACGCTTCGGCTCCTGTTGAAAGTGAATGCCCTGCAGGCGCAGTGACTTGATGCGCTCAATGGTCTCGTCGTCCGCCTTGCGTGCCACCCAGCAGAACGTCTTGTGCGCGCGGCAGTCGGCCAGCATCACGCGCGCATCGTCACCCGTGATGCGGCTGATCAGTGAAACTGCGGTAGGAAGGTCTTTCACTTCGGATGGAACCGCAAACGCCGAATCCACCAGCACCGACATCGCCAGTTCGCGCCCCGCCCGGTCGTAGATCACCCCGCGCTTGGGTGATAGCGGAATCGCCCGCTGCTGCTGGTGTTCCGCCTGCTTGACGAAACTGCCGTAGCAGAAGATCTGCAGATAAACCAGTCGCAAGCAGATCGCCGCACACCAGAACAAAAGCATCGCCCCCAGCAGATAAAGCCGGCGATTCTTCCCGAGTTTGGAATCGCCTACCATCCCTATCCCAAGCCCATGTCATTCCGACGAAGTTAATGTCTTGTCATTCCGACGATGCCTTGTCACTCGACAAAGTTAATGTCTTGTCATTCCGACGATGCGCAAAGCGCAGAGGAGGAATCTGCTGTCTGCCGGCGCTAGCAAAAACCAGGTTCCTCGTCGCATTCGCGCCTCGGAATGACAAAATTTGAAACGTCCTCAGACAAACAAGGCGGCCTCAATCACTGCAGGCCGCCATCCAAGTTCGTGTGGGGACGGGTCTCTGACCCGTCCACGCCGAGCAAAGCTCGGCTAGCCTCTCGACAGCGGCCCCTACTGCCCCGCCATCACCAAAACCGGACTCGCGCTCGCCACCACCGGCGCGCCCGCATCCGCATACCCGCTGTCCATGCGAATCACCTGCCCCGGCTCCGGAGGCACCAGCCCCATCCTCCGCGCCATCACATCAATCCGCTCCGGATCGCGCAAGGAAGCATGTTCCAGTCGCAGCGCGCGATTCATCTCCGTCTGACCGCTAAGCTCCCGCTTCGCCGACTCGATCTGATAGCCGTACTCGATCGCCTTGAAATGCTGCCACGCATAAGTGAACACCAGCAGAAACAGCAAGGCCAGCGCCGTGCCAAACTGCTTCATCTCGCCATTTCGCCGCGGGTCTTCCACCTTCACCAGCCGTGAATTGTCGATCGCTTTGGCGAAATAGATCTCGGGCGTCCCCGTCCACAACGAACGCCGTCCCGCCACCGCTCCCGCGCACGAAATTGCCGCCGCTGCCGTTGCCATTTATGCCGCCCCCACGAAAACCAGTTCATCCTGCATGAGTGGAATCTGCAGCTCGAAAAGCATCTGCAGCTCTCTCTCGTCCAGCTGCTGTTTCCGCCGAACTCCCTGCTCAACCCGCTCTACCGTCGCCAGCAAATCCTGAATGACTGTTCCTGTATACATTTCCCAACCTCAATTTGGATTCCTACCACGGAACCCGCTAAACCCGGCTTCGGGCTTCGGCTTTCTGGCTTCAGCGAACCCATACTGGAACTGGTTTTGCTGAAGCCTGAAGCCCGACAGCCGAAGCCGCCTTTCTCCCAGCGGATCTCCGTCCGCTTCATTCAGCCCTGAAGGCCCGGCACGGCCACTACAGCTATGCCGGGGGCCCCAGCTGTTTTTCCGGAGCCTAAACTCTCTAGAGCGGCTTCGGGCTTCAGCTCTCGGGCTTCAGCAAGAACTACTTGAACTCTGGTTTTGCTGAAGCCCGAAGCCCGACAGCCGAAGCCGCTTTCAGATCTTCTCCGCCGCCCGCAACTTCGCGCTGCGCGCCCGCGGGTTGCGATCGCTCTCTTCTTCAGTTGCCGTTACCGGCTTCTTAGTCAGCACCCGAAAGTGCATGTCCCTCACCGCATCCCGGAACGCATCTTTCACCATGCGATCCTCCAGCGAATGAAAGCTGATCACCACCACCCGTCCACCTGGCTTCAGCATCCGCGGCGCCGCTTCCAGCAGCGCCTTCAGATCGTCCAGTTCGCGGTTTACGAAGATTCGAAGAGCCTGAAAAGTTCGCGTCGCGGGATGAATCCTTCGTTCTGCCTGATTCATTGGCCGGGCCGCGGCTGATATCACATCCGCAAGTTGTGCGGTAGTACGTATCGGCCGCGACCGGACAATGGCTCTGGCGATTCTCCGCGACCTCCTTTCCTCTCCGAATTCGTAAATCACATCGGCAAGCTGTCGCTCGTCGAGGTGGTTTACCACTTGTTCGGCGGTTCGCTCCGACCGCGGGTCCATCCGCATGTCGAGCGGTCCCTCCGCCTGAAAACTGAATCCGCGTGCGGCATCAGAAAGCTGAAAGCTGCTGACGCCAAGATCGGCTAACAGGCCGTCGGCTATCGGGCTTCGGGCTTCGGCCAAACTCGCAAATGACTCTTGCCTCAGTTCGATGGCTGGCCAATCCGCTTTGCCGGAGCCCGAAGCCCGAAGCCTGGAGCCCGCGATTTCCAGCGCCGCCGGATCCTTATCGACCCCAATCAAATGTCCCGGTGCGCCGAGGCGTCTTGCGATTTCGTAACTGTGTCCGCCAAGGCCCACCGTGGCGTCGATATAGGTCCCGCCACGCCGCACGTTTAAAAAGTCGATCGCTTCTTTTAAAAGAACCGGAACATGGCTCGCTTCCCTTCCACCATGCCCAACCCCCTGAGGGGTGTCTGTTGATCCCTCGCCCACTAGATGCCCAATTCGTCGAGCGTCTTCTCATCCTCAGGCGTAAACTTCTCTTCCTGCATCTTCCGCTGGTACGCTTCCAGGTTGCGCACTTCCAAATAAGTCTGGTATCCGGTAACCGCCACTTCGCCCTTGATCCGCGCCGCATCGCGCAGCAATTGCGGCATCAGCAACCGCCCCTGCCCGTCCATCTCCACCACCTGTCCCCAGTAATTCACCTTGCTCAAAAACTTCTTCTTCGTGGGATTGAACGTGGAGAGCCCGGCCAGCTTCTGCTCGATCCGCTCCCATTCCTCGAAGGGATACACTTGAGCAACATCTCCATCCAGACTCGTGATGTAGAATTGTGTGCCGTATTTCTCGTCGATCACCCGCTTGAACTCGGCAGGGACCTTCAACCGCCCCTTTTCGTCGACCCGAGTTGGATGATTGCCGCGAAACATGTTCTTTGTCTGTCATCCTGAGGGCCGCGCATTTTGCGGACCGAAGGACCTGAGCGATCCGCGCGAAGTGTCGCGCTCTTTGCGACGCAATAATCGCGCGCTTGGATCGCTTCCTTATTGCAACTGCGTCGAGCACGACGACCACAACTAGGGAGGAGGTAAATACAACGCAAAACTCGGTCAGTCTCGGGCGCTTCGGGCTGTTTATCGTGCTTTCGGGTCGGTTTCCCACCGGCTCCTCGTTTTCAGCTCCTAACTCCCACGACCCCAACCATGCTCACCACTTTCAACCACTTTGTACCACATCTTAACCGCAAGTCATTGATTGTCAAGTACAAACTTTAAGGTAGCAATTCAACCCATGGACTCATACGAATCCTTGTGGTTAACCAATCGGGGGACCACTAGGAATTGGGGTTTACTGTTTTAGTCCTTCGCCATTCTTTCGCTTAGATTCTTCTTGACCTCCGCGCCCAGCGCGGATTTTCCTGTGGAAAATTCGCCCCGGACCTCAACAGCACAGTCGTGAAGTATCTGATTGGCTGTGAAGTCGGCCGTCGGTCCAACTGCAGACTCGCGAACGCACTGTTCGTCCGGCGCCCAAATGCAACACACCTTTGCCCGCCCCCAAAGCATCCTGCAACGGCTGGAAGTGTCCTAATTTTTCGGATTAAGAGCGTCACCGGGGCGTTATCATCGAGAAACTCAAGGAGAGAGGGTCGTGAACGAAACTTACTTTAAGCCTTGGGAAGGCAAGAAATTCAGGACTACGAAGCTTTTGATTCTCAGCGAGAGCGCTTACGGTTGGCGGGACGATGACGGGAAGCTACACGAGCCGCCCCGTTCACACCCTAAGGATTCTCTTCTCTGGTCGTTCGGGGATTCTGGCAAGAAACCGCGATATTTTCCTAGCATGACTCGGGCGCTCTGCGGAAGCAAGAGCCCCACAGCTAAGGAGATGTTGACCGCGTGGAATGACTACGCCTACACCATATATGTACAGGGTACCGTCGGCTTCGGCGCCGGAAGCAGGCCCACCAAAGAACAATTTCGAGATGCTGGATCCCACTTTCTTAAACTGATTGAAAGAGCTCGCCCATTGAAAGTCATCGTCACCGGAGTGACCCTGTGGAACAAGATGCCGCCCACCTCTGTCCACCGTCGGGGCCTGAAGGCGTATAGGCTGTCAGATGGAACCCTGGTTTGGTGCTTGGCTATTCCACATCCAGCAAACCGAACTGTCGGGTTTAGTTGGGCAAAGGTTGGCAAACGTATCCGCCGGTTCAGGTCAGCTAGATTGCCACGGCGAGATTAGACCACAACCAAATCCGCTGCTTCGCTAACAACTTCGGTAGGAACGGGTGTACACTCCCCACATTCGTTTCGGGCCCTCCGTTTTTGCAATCCGCTCATGAGGTGTCGGCATGCCACTCAACAAGAAAAGAATCTGGCTAGGCGGACTGGCCGGTGGAGTGGTCTGGAACCTGTGGAGCTTCTTCATCAACCGTTTCGTCATTGGGGATGCCCGTTACGCCGCGGCCCAAAACGCCGGCGTATTTCTGAAAACACCGCGCTATCCCGCGTTCGTTGTGCAATGGATCGTACTTTTGTTCATCCTGGCGTTCATCCTCGCGCACCTCTACGCCTGGTCGCGCCAGACCCTCGGCCCCGGCCCCGGTGCCGCCCTACGAATCGGTTTCTGGGTCGGACTCATCGCCGGCTTCCCGGGAAACTTCGCCCAGGCCACTTGGTCCGCAGCCGACCGCGCCCTTCCCTTTGGCTGGATGCTCGACATGTGGATCGGCGCCATCCTCGCCAGCATGGTCGCGGGATGGCTGTACAAAGAGTGAAATTCACCAGCGGAGTAAGACGCCTCGCCAAATATGTCTTATCGAGCGGATTCATCAGATTTCGCTGAGCGGGACCTACCCAACCACCGCGAAGTATGCGTGACGTGTACTATCTCAGAAGCCCGGTCGGGGGTGCATGTCAGTGGACGTCAAGGCCCGCGCAGGGCCGCAAGGCTCGCGCTAGCCCCGCGCCGGCGCGATCCAGGGATACAACTCAAGCCACTCCTCGGCGGACCTGGCGATCAGGCTTACCGCGACCACTCCCCACAATAACGGCGAAGCCTTCTTTTCCTTGTCATCTGGCGCCCTTCCCCGCTCTTTTTCCAACAGGTCGTTGATCTGCCGCACCAGGTCGACCAGTTTGTCATGGTCGTATTCTTTGGAAGCTCTCTCGCACAATTCTCGTAATCGAGGAGCGTCCTCGATGTTAACCATTCTTTCACCTCCATCAAACGTAATCCTGCCAACATCGCCCTCTGCCTCTTGCAGGTTTCTATATAAGTTGCCCTGTCTCTTGCACACGATTCGCCGTTCGACACTCGCTTCCGCTTTAATGATCCTGTACGCTCATCAGGTTTTGCCTTAAGACGATCCGCGTGCGTGCTCCTAAGCGCAACGCGGAAAAGGATTTCTGCAAGCGGCGCCGCGAATGAAAACCCAAAGCTGCAGTTTGTGATTGCGATAGCAATGACGAGATTGCGATAGTCTTGCGAAACGAAGACGGTTTTACGCAGCCTGTTCCGGATCAGGGGGGTCCGCAGGCTCAGCAGAATGCTGCGGCAGAGACGAAGCTCGAATTAGTTTTCCACGAACCGACTGCGTGTGTTCGCGAAGAGCTTTTCTCAGCTCCTCGCACAGAGTAATAACTTCCTCGTCGCTGGTCGCAGAAGTGATGCGGGCGCACAGCTCCCTGATGTACTCGTCGCTCGTCACATAACCTTCAGGACGCTGGCGCACTTTCCATCGTGGGCCTTCAACCCCTCCCTTCCCATACAGAATTTTCCCTAATGCATCATCAGGAAACACCTTAGGACGTTTTTTCCGACCCGTGTCGAAAGTTCCTCCTGCCGCCGTTCTCAGGCATTCGCCTTAGTTCGCGCCAAGTGACTGAAAAAGCTGGGGGGATCACAGCTTCTCGCCGTGGCCCCTGCGTTGCATTTTTAGTCTTCTCGTGCGTGACGCTATTTTTTTAGCGGTGAGGAGGCTATCTAACGCTATGAAACGTTTAAATCCTTTGATCCGACATTGTCTGACCCTGTTGACGTTCCTCTGCATGCTCTGGGTCGTTCCTTCGGCAAGCGCGCAGTCGCAGACCACGTCACCACAAACCGGCGACTCCGACATCACCCGGCGCCAGCTTGCGGATTTCGACCGTTTCCTGGACAGCCACCCCGAGCTCTCTCAGCAACTCCGCCAGGATCCCTCGTTGATCAACAATGAGGAGTTCGTCGAGAACCACGCTGACTTGCAGCAATACCTGCAGCAGCATCCGGAAATCCGTGAAGAACTCAGCCAGAATCCCAACGCCTTCATGCGTCAGGAGCGGCGCTTTGACCGCCGCGAAGATCGCGGCGGCGATCAGGACGACATCACCCGTCGTCAGCTCGCCAGCATGGATCAGTTCTTCGATCAGCATAATCCGGCCCTCGCCAGACAACTTCGTGAAGATCCATCGCTGATCAACAACGAAGAGTTCCTCAAGAACAGTCCCGACCTGCAGCAATACCTGCAGCAGCATCCGGAAATCCGCGAAGAGTTCCGCGAGAATCCGGACGCTTTTATGCGTCAGGAAGAGCGCTTCGACCGGCGCGAAGATCGCGATATCGACATTCCTCGCGACCAGCTCGCCAGCTTCGATCGTTTCCTCGACCAGCACCCGTCAACCGCCAGACAGCTGAAGGCGCAGCCGTGGCTGATCGACGATAAGGAGTTTCTGAAGAACAGCCCTGACCTGCAGCAGTATCTGCAACAGCATCCGCAAATCAGCGCTGAGTTCCAGGCCAATCCCAACATCTTCATGCATCAGGAAGACCGCTTTGATCGCCGTGAAGACCGCGACCGCCAGCCCGGCGATGATGATGTTACCCATCGTGAACTCGCCCGCATGGACCAGTTCCTCGACCAGCATCCGGAAATCGCCGAGCAGCTGCGTAAAAATCCCTCGCTCGTAGATAACCAGGACTTCGTGAAACATCACACCGCGTTGCAGGAATTCCTCCAGACTCACCCCGAGATCCGGGAAGAGCTCAAGGAAAATCCCAACGCCTTCATGGCGCAGGAACAGCGTTTTGATCGCCGTGAGGATTTCAGGGGAGACCGCGATCTGAGCCGGAACGAGCTGGCGAGCATGGACCGCTTCCTCGACAGCCATCCCGAAGTCGCCGAGCAGCTTCGCAAGAAGCCTGTCTCTGGTGAACGACAAGAGTTTCGTCGACCACCATTCCGCTCTGCAGCGAGTTTCTCGCGCAGCATCCGGAAGTCCGCGAGGAATTCAAGGAGAACCCGGTTGCCTTCATGCAGCAGGAGCAGCAGTTCGATCGTAGCGAGCAGAGCGGAATGCGGCGCGATCGCAACGTCTCCCGCGGTGAACTTTCCAGCTTCCACGAATTTCTGGAAGGACACAGCCAGATCGCCGGTGAGCTCTCGAAGAATCCATCCCTCGCGAAGAACGAGGAATTTGTCGAGAACCATCCTGAACTGCAGCAGTACCTGAAAGCTCATCCCGAGGTGCATGAGGAGCTGAACGAGAACCCGCAATCGTTCCTGCAGTTCGCTCAGCAATTCGGTTCTGCTCAGGCCATGCAGCAGACGAAATCGACGAAGGCCTTGCCGAACCCCAAGTAAGGCCGCTCACCGATGCTACGGGGACCGTCTGCCAAGTCCCCCGGGCATCCATCGGAGGGCTCACGCGCTCACAGTCGATGCAAGTTTTCCGGGAGGACTTCATGAATCGCAAAACGTCGCTCGTACTCATTCTCACTCTCGCAGCTTCCGTTCCCTCATTTGCCGGTGGGAAAAAACACCCCGACCGCGCCATGATCGAGCAGATGGAATCGGTTCCCTGCGGCGCCAGCGAGAAGGGCATCACCGGGCTCGGCGCTATTTGGGCCTCGGTCGGCGTCACCAAGGTGAATACCAACGAAAAGCTTTGCCCGCAATATTTGCTGCGCACCGACGATATGGAATATCACGTCCGTCCCATGGACCGTAAACACCTGATCCTTCCCATAGGGCACGAAGGCGAATTCAAGATCGATAAGAACGTCATCAAGATGAAGATCGTCGATGGCGACCACCATATGCGCTCTTACCAGATCGTGGCCATGAAACAGATTGACCATTCTCAGTCTGCGGGAATTGAGCCGGCCAAGTACGATCGTTCCCGTAAGGACTACGACAAACCCAGCGCCGATAAATCGTACGTCGACAAGGCGCGGTAATCCCGTGAACAACAACAGCCCGCATCCCCCAAACTAGGGCGCGGACGGCATGAATCTTGCGCGAGCTGATTTTCGCAATGTAGTGCCGCGCGCTGAAGTAGCGCCGGCGTTTCGCCGGCTGTCCCGAGAGCCTGCCCTGAGCTTGTCGAAGGGGCGTCCCCGCCCTCGGTGCCGCCGGCTCGTACCAGCGCGGCCACCAGTCCAGGTAGAGCTATGCGCTCGGCGCCAGCGCCTGCACCCCAGGCGTATCCCCGCCCAACCAATCCGGATGCTTCGCGGTAGAGTCGAAGTGAGATGAAGTCTTGAACAGCTCGTACTTGCCCGCCATCGCAACCTCTTTGGTTTTCGCCAGCAGTTGCGCCAGTTCCTCGCGATTCATAGGTTTGAAAGTTCTGGCCGCCTCAAAGGCCTGATCCAGCACTTCCTGCCTATCAATCCCCGTGATCACAACCAACGTCGGCAGGCTCAGCGCATAGCGCAGGCACTCCATCGGCGACACCACCTTGCTTTTCAGAATCACGCCATCCCCCATCGACTTCATGCCAAGCACGCCGATTTCCTGCTTCACCAACTCGGGCAGAACCATCTGCACAAAGCTGCGGAAGTGCGCATCCATCACGTTCAGCGGCATCTGCGCCGTGTCGAAGTGAAAGCCGTGATCGGCAGCCACTTTCAGCATATACAAATGAATGTGCGGATCTTTGTGGCCGGTGAATCCGAGGTAGCGAATCTTGCCCGCCTTCTTCGCCTCGAGAACTGCCTCCTGCGCCCCGCCCTCGGCAAAGATGCGGTCGGGATCGTCGAAGCGAATGATCTCGTGATGCTGCACCAGATCGATGTGATCTGTCTGCAGGCGTTCCAGACAAGTTTCAATCTGCCGCGCCGCAACCTCTTTCGTGCGGCCATCAATCTTTGTCATCAGAAAAACCTTCCGACGATATCCGTCCTTCAAGGCCTTTCCCATCCGGATTTCACTTTGGCCTTCGTTGTAATCCCAGCTGTTATCCATAAAGGTGATGCCGCGATCAATGGCGGCGCGCACCAGGCGTATGCTCTCGCTCTCGGTGAGCGAATGTTGCGCAAGATGAAACCCGCCCATCCCAATGGCGGAGACCTGCTCTCCAGTACGTCCCAGCGTGCGGTAAAGCATGTCGCCCTTTCGGGTTCCAGGAGACAACGTCAGCGGAATCTGATTCATCGGATCATTCTCCTCGCTTGCGCCAGATTTTGCTGCGCCAGATTTTGCCTGAGCCATGGCTGCGGGTAGCGTGCTCGCGCCGCCGCAAATGGCAGCAGCCTTCAAGAATTCCCTGCGTTTCATAAGGCGACCTTCCGGCAGTCTTATCTTGCCGCCCTTGAGATGACGGACCAGACCGCCGCGTTGCCGCCTGGACCCAGCATTGTCTTCCCCGATTCTTGAAGGCCTGGCAGGCTGCTGAAAAACTCCGTTCCAGGCAGGCTTTGGGAAGGGCACGACTTCAGTCGTGCCGTTAAGTTCTTTAAAACTAGCCGCGCTTCAGCGCCTGCGGTTCGCTTCGGGCAGCGGCAGAGATTAGTTCTTCAGCATCCTTCCTGGAAGCGATTTTCTCGCTTCGATCGCGTGACCTGCAATGTTGACTACTTCCTAACCAGACTTTTTCCACAGCTAAATTTTCCACGTGTGACGGATGACCTTGGCTTGCACAACATAAATCTCCAGACTTGATGATGCAAGGACCGGATGTGCGCCGCGCCAAGTCCTAGGAAACTCGCGGCCCCCGCAACCTCCCCATGCGAGCGAGGGACAGTGGGAGGCTCAGAAAGCATCCGTTTCAAATGTTTTCTATAACTTAGGCTCTCAGCAAAACACGCCTTTTACGGGGTATTCCGGGGTAGTGTGGCGACTTTAGCCGACGTTTAGCCGACAGAATTTCGGTTGTTATTTTTCAACCAACTCACTTCTGATGTGACTGTAGAATTTGGGAATGACCGAAATCTGGACGGTTGCTGAAGTGGCAACACTGTTGAAGATCAGCAAGAGGCACGTTTACGAGATGACGAAGCAGCGCACGCGGTCAGGTGAAATTAGAACCAATCCATTGCCTGTTGTCAGGTTTGGATCATCTGTGAGGTTTCGCAAGAGCGATGTTGAAGAATGGATTGAGAAGTTGGTTGCACGCGAAAAGTGACTCTGTTAAACACAAACGCGATGGGGTTATCAGGAAATGATGTTGACGGTACAACAACAACACTCATAAAAGATAGACCGTGGGAGTCTGCATAATCTCTTGCAAATTACTCATCCTGCAATTAAGAACCTCGTATTGTGCTCGGGTCTCTTGTCCAAACCTAACGGTGGTATCGCTGAAATGGGACATCCGCGAATCATCTAGGAATTTTGCAGACGCCTGAGGTGAACAAGTCTTCAAGAATTTGTTTGTGTCCATGATCCAACTTTGTACTTCGGTCCGCCAATCTACAGCGGCACTTCTGTTGGCTTTTACCTGCTGATCAAGGATCATACCTCCATCCATTGGTGTAGTGTGCTCAAGCATCTGACCTCTCGACACAAAGTCATAAACTTTACTTACCCGCTTCCTCATCTTCCTTTCTGCCAACATAGGCCGGAGGATTTCAAACAAAATCAGCAACACAACTAGAACTTCAACCCACAACATTAACCAGTCGAACGATCTGACTCCCTCAAACATAATGGTGATCCTGACGGCTGCCACTTAGGTGCGTCAACCTACTTCTTCTTCAACCAAGATTGGTAAGGTTGTTGTTACTTTTATGGTCTTCGGCTCTCGTCGTTTCCCTGCATCGGGTTGGTAATCGAACATAGTAAAACCATTCTCCATTTTCAAACCTGAAGCGTTCGGGTATTCCTTCGTGCCTTTGGAAAAGAAAACAACTATGGTCATCTTTAACCCTCCGATGGTGAATCTTAACATCCGCCTGTGTTGCCAGGTCTCCCGGCTGTGTGCGTGCAGACTGTCAGACGTTCGTTGCCGTCATCCCCTGACCGGCCCGCGCCTTGGGCGTGGTCGTTTTATGCGATCAGTCGATGGGGTTGTAAGCCTCGGAGCACGCGGTTTGAGTGCAATTGTTAGTGCAACTCTTGCGCAACTCTGAGTTGCACTACAGTTGCGGGGTTAAGTCGTTTAATTTGATGGGGTTGAGTCAATTTTGATGGGTACCAAAACCCTATGCACGCACACACTCTCTTACGAGAGGTGTGTGCAAGCGTGCTACCCATAGGGTTATGGCGAAAAGTGTGAAACGGTAGCGCCGAAAGTTGCGGAAAAGTTGCACCTCGCGTTGACGGCAACGTGACGGTAAGGAGTCGCGAAACACCCATCAGGGACCTTGCCCGGCGAATCATTTTGAAGTGAAAAAGTGGTAAAAGTAGCCTGTTTTCTCATGCAAAGTGGAATAAAACATCGAAAATTTGCCTGTTTTGAGATGTGAATGACGGTTAGACCTTCGCTCACCTGTTATTTAGCCTCATAGAATCAAATACTTACATAATCGCTGTCGGCTAAACGTCGGCTTTCAACAGGTTCTCACCCATTATCGTTGTCCCCCGCGCCGATTCGGCTGTGATCCTCAAAGTCCCAGGATCAGCGCAGCCAATTACCTAGAAACCCAGCAGTCTCCATCACAGCGGCAAATGGGTCCTACTTTTATTGGATTTTCGGGGGTGGCTAGGCCCCATTCGGTTACCTCGCGCACCGGCTGCCGTGGCCGCGAAAATCAGGCCTTTGCCGCTCATAGGCTGCCCGCTGTGGTGATCCGCGCTGTCAGATCGCCCTGAGCCTCACCTGGAGCATGTTAGATTTTGGTATCTGAATCTGTCGCGGAAGCAGGTTTTAGTCGTAACACTTCAAGGGCCTGCCTTTGGGCATCATTTTTAACCATTGACCATATCTGAGCCGCTAGACGTTTTCGCAGTTTGCGTATCCAGCCTTCGGACCTATACCAATCTCGCGCTATCGTGGTATTTGATGCGTCGTTTGGTGTTTCGCATTCCTTGATATGAAGCCAGAGTGTATGGGCCTGCACGTCAGGTATCCAATGAAGGTGTTTCAATGTTTCCAATGCCGTCAGAAAAGCATGGTTCCGTTGTTCACGCTTCTTATTGAATCCTGTTTGGCGACGCACCTCATCAATTAGTCGAAGCTTGCATCGACGGCCTATATGTTGAGCCTCTACAAGAGTCATTCCGCGCTCCACATCAACAGTCACACCTGATATTGGAAATCCATTTGACAAACCTCTCAATTCTGAGTTGCAGGAGCATCAGCAACAGCAAGCCGCAACAGTTTCGGCTTCTGACATCGGCAATCCGTTTGATGAGCCGTTGGCATCAGAGAAGGCGGAAGCTGCACACGCTGAAGCAACCGCCACAAATGGCCCTTATGTTCCTAATGCGCGTATCAGGAACTTAACTGTTGATCCCACGAAAGACACCCATTCTGCCGGTGAAGCTTTTCTTAGTGGGGCGAAGACAGGTGTGGAAGCAGCTGCAATCCCTGCATCGGCAATTGGACTGGGTGAGGCTGCGCCGATAATTGGGCACCTGGCGGAGGGTCTGCCGACCCTTGATAAAGCATACAAGGTTCTGAAGACCTTGGGCGGTGTTGCTTCTGGCACAGGTGGAACTCTCTACACTCTTCAACATTTAAAGGATGTGTTGAAGATCATCGGAGGAAGTAGCAAATAAGCGTCCCAACCGGCAGACGTGGTTTATAGAGGAATGGCGTTGGTTGTGGTGCAAATCTAAGTTGAATGTGGGAAATTATGCGCCCGCCTGAGCCTAAAGCCTTCGGCTTCCCACATTGCTGCCTTTTGGCTAACCACTGTAAGTGCTAACGAATCCTCTTCACCGTTCAGAAATCTAATGGCGTGGTGGTGCATTTGTTCTGCTGCCATACCCTCTACAAAGTTTTCAAGTTGTCCAAACAGTTCTAGGCGGCGATCTTGTAAGCCGCAAACCTCTAACGCAAGACTAGCCTCACCCAATACTAGGTGATCGACGCTTACACGCTGCCCATAAATGCTTCGGTATTCCAGCTTGCGACGAAAGGTAATGGCTAGGTTCCGAACTGAAGCAACCCATGGCTGTAAAGATCACGTAGCTTCTCATCAAATCGAGACGCAGCTTTTTGAAATGGGCGAATCAACTTAGCTTGCCAACGCTGAGCGTAAGCGAATGGAAAGTGTAGAGTCTTTCCCGGAACGTTTATGAAAAACTCGGGATCGTAAGGTTCATAAGGGTCTGACGCAAATTTGGCTAAGAACTCATCAACACAAAGAAGTTGCCAGATGAAAAACCCTACTGCTGTGTCCTCGAAAAGTTTACTATTGAGATGTGATTCCCTAACCCGAACCATTGGGATTCCAAACCGGTTGCATATTGCAGCCTTCTTCTCATCGTTTATGTTGTCATGCCCTCCACCATCGAATTCGATAGCGAGAAATACCTTGTTGTCTTTAGACACAAGCACGTCAAAGTGCGCAGAGAGGGCATACCGGTACAAATCATTCGGCAATCCCGAATTCTCTATCGTAACAACATCAGCGATGCGTATTTTGGCGAAAGCTTTGGTTCCTGCCGATCGCAGACAGCTTGGGCGATGTCGAGCGCCGTGCTCTCCCCATGATTCAGCAACGGTTTGAGTCTGGAATCTGTCCTCATGCAACACATACGTTGATGGTCTAAGTTTGGTAAAAAAAGATCATCCTTTAGGCACCTTTCTTCGCCTTCCAAGCCTTCCACCTGGCACGCTGAGCGGCTGCGATCTTCGCTCTGGCCTTCGCTGACAACTTACGGCGTTTGCGCGTTGGTTTTGATCCTGTGTACACGTTGGTAAAAGCGGAGAGCGCTGCATTCAATCTTGATAACTGACGCTCAACTTGGTCGCGTTCCTTCTTCAACTGCTTCACAATGCCGGACAGGTTTGCCATTTTGTTCCCCCTCGGCACGGCATCATAGCATTAAAATGGCTAACCAACCATGAGAAGCAGCGAACGTGAACGTAAAGCCCGCAGGCAAACATATCTCGCTTCCCAACAGAATTATTGGACGCCCAACCGGATGACGCTCGAAGACTATTTCGAGGCTGTTAAACAACACCCACCCATCACTGAAATACTTGAATATCTGGAAAAGAATCCGAGAGACTGGAAAGTTGATGGTGAGGACTTTGAGTTTGAGGAATCAAAGGATGGAGTCTGTGAGAAGTGTGCCGCTCACAAGCTTGAACGAGATTTGACTACGGAATTAAAGGCAGCGACCAAAAGCTTAGATGGTTCGGCTGACGTTCAATTCAGCCGGTACGCGGCAGAACGTTTCGCAACAGGCAAGGAAACAGTCATTTTGACACCAAACTTGCACCGAGAGTTCGTCTATCACAGTTGGGTGGAAGCGGCACATTTGGAGCACATCAAACAACACAAAGATGAACCGGGCATAGCGGCTATTTTTGCTCATCCTGAGATGGAAGAAGATGGGGAGCTGAGTCTTGCGCTTTCAATTTGGGCAGTTGATGGGTCACACAGGGCCGCGTTGACCTACAGAGAAGGCAGGCCCTTTTCGGTGCGAGTGTTATCACCTGTCGAAACCCTAAAATCAATATTTTCGATTAACAACAAGAAAAATCCCTTCTTTGCAGTCAAATACTCGCCTCAAGTTGATGAGGTTTTAGAGCAGATGGCACGCGGCGAGATTAAACCGTAGAAGGAAAAGGCTTGGGGGAGGGGTTGACGGCACGACTTGCTGTCGCCCCTACACCTTCGTAATCAACCTTTGCAAGCGTTTGAATCGTTCTTTCACACCATCCGGTAACACTTCCCCGTGAAAGTCATTCTCGATTGTCTCGACACGAAGCAAAGCCCGCTCCTGCAAACTATCCACTTCGTGACACAGGTCTTGCATCTCGCGATTAAGTCTCAACATTTGTTCGGTCATTGTTGTTTCCCCCATCGCAAGTCTCGCATGTTGCCGCACCTGGCGCAATGGTACGGATGTGCCGTGAACAGCTATGCCCACGTGTGCACATGTTATTTTCCAACCTTCTTGCTGAGTGCGTTAATTCGTTGCATCTCGGCAAGGAAGTATCGTTCAAACTCATGCATGAGAGTCACGGCCCAATCAATAACCTCAGGTGATTTGGTTAAAATCTTAAACCGCTCATCCAAATATCTCTCTTGGAAGTGAAACAGCCAGTTACGAAATCTTCTCAGGGCGCTCACATGTGTTGATGTGAGCAACTGGTCAATCTTTGGGTCCGAAAGCTTGGTGGCTTGCCATCCTTCAACTACAACGTACAGCGTCCCTAGCCATAGACCCATCGCTAACCCGGTTTTCGTTTCAAAGAATGATGGGAGAAGAACCGAAAAAGACTTGAGGCGTACGAGATCATCCCCATCCGAGTAGAAGTTCTTCGTTTGCAGCATCAGTTGGGCCGCCATAATATAGCGCCGAGTAGAATGGGGATGAGTGCATCATTGTTCGACATTTGGTTATTTTCCGTTGACCTTCGCTTCCAACAACCTCATACCGCCGCAACGCTTACTTTTTAAGCAACTTCATGCTTTCAGAGAATGACCTGTCAGTGATGCCTTTGAAGTAAAAGTCTTCGGTGGTCTTCGCGGATGCGTGCCGCGCTAACCTCTGCCCTAATGGGATGTTCCCATTGCTGGCTTCAATCGCGTGAGTGATCGCCCCGCGCCGTGCAGCGTAAAACTTCTTCCAGCGAACACGTGACGCCTTGGGAATCAGCTTGCAGCGCGTGCATTCCTTTTTGCCTTCAACGTGCGGTCTGATGACCCGCGCAATGAGGTTGGGCAGAACAATGGGCTTATCACCAAACAACCAACCTTCGCTTGGGTTACCGCACTTCTCGCGCCACAACTCCAACGGCACGCGGACTTCATCAAGGATTGGTACAGGTGCCATGCGCTCTTGAGTCTTGGTTGTGTCTTCCTCTCCCTCAACCACGTTGCGGCGAATGTGAATCCAATCGGCGTCCACATCTTCCCATCGCAAGCCTGAAATCTCTGCCGGTCCTAGTGCCAGGAAACACGCAAGGCTCAGCACAAGTTGCGCGTCCACATGGTCAACCAACGCGCTCACCATGTCTTCTGACTCTTCGCGTGTGTAGTGCGTGGTTCGTGGTTTTTCAACATCCTCTGGCATGAAGACGTTGCGCCAAGGATTCATGTTGAGGATTTCATCGTCAACCGCACGCTGAAACATCTTCGTGGCAAGGCTCTTGATGTGTTTCAGTTGATAGTAGCTTTTCTTCGCGGTTAAGGAATCGAGGAAACGGCGTCCTAGCCGTGGTTGATATTGTTGCAGGGTGATGTCACCAAAGTGCGACTTGAGAAACTGTTCCCAAATTTGCTTGTAGCCTTTCAGGGTTGATGCTTTGCGCCGGGTCTTGCCGATGCGCGGGCCTGTCTGCATGACCTCTTCGCAATACGGCAGGAATCGAGTCTCCCAATAATCAACAACCCTCATGTCAGGTGCAGCTTCGTTCGATGGGGAAGGCAGCTTGGCAAGTTCCTTCGTGCGCAGATCGGCAACGGCCTTGCACGTCGCTGATTCGTATCCCCGCTCTTTTTTGTGGAGCAACACCGACCGGCGCAACCTCACACCATCGCGCACCTCACCTGTGTAATGTTGCAAGTACCACGCGCCATGCTGAAGATATACGTGACCTCTGCCGCGCTCACCCTTCTTTTTGCTCATGGGGTCCACGATAGCACATTAGCCGACTTTAGCCGACAGCACCAAAGTGCTACCTGATTAAATAACACAAAACAAACAACTTAATCTAAGAAATGTTACCTAGAGCGAGGGACAGTGGGACATCTGATCAGGGCGCTTCAGATAGGCTACCTCGGATAGCCCGAGGCTGGCGCCCGCCGTTGGGGGTGATCACTTCCAAGCTAAGAAAGGAGCGGAGCCACCGAATGTAGGAAGATAAGGAGGAGAAGAAAACAACAAGAAGGCAAGCACGAGAAGACGTTCGACGAGAGGTGAAGAAAGCCACATCAGTTTGTCGACCAAACCGATTTCTTTGTAGCGCCGCCGTCCCCGGCGGCTGTCCGGAGGGCGTCCTCGCCCGCCGTGCCCGAGCAAAGCGACCTCATCAAGCTCGCAACATGCCCCTGCCTCGAAGATGTCAACCGAGTTAGACGTGTTCGGAAACCGACAACATGTTCCCGTCCGGATCCTTGAACCAGGCCACCTTGTCGCCGGTCGGGGCGGTCCAGATCCCCAACTCGTCCTGCTGGAAGAATCCGAAGACTTCGAACTGCACCCCTCGCTTCTGCAAACTCCGTACTACTTTTTCGATCTCGGAAACCTGCCACCCGAGAATGGTGAACGGCAGCGGCTTGAACTCCGGAGCCTTCGCCACCCGCACCATGATTCCATTCGCATCCATGACCAGCGCGAAGCCGTCATCCTTGATAAAGCGAAGTCCCAACACTTCCTCATAGAACACTCGCGCCTTTTCCGCATCCCGTGTGGGAACGAAGGCCACAAGGTTGTTTGAGCCTAGCATTCACTCCTCCTTTTTTATTCACCCCGGAGTCCCCAGCAATAAGTGGCCAGGTGGTTCGTGACCGCGTCTTACAGACCACTGGTCACTGACCACTGCATTCCAACAAAAGCGATTCATGTCGTTGGAGCAGGCTGTGCACGGCGCGCCTGGAAGCGAAATCTCCGCTCATTTTGCTCGATCTGGATGTTGGTGAAACCCGCCGCTTCCAACCGGCCGCCGAAGCGATCTGGATCCACCGGCACAAGCGTGTCATGAATATGCAGCAGGCGCATACGCAGACTCTGCCGGCTGTCTACGCCTGCGAAAACACCACCCGGCCGCAATACGCGGCAGACTTCCTTCAGCAGGCGATCCTGCAACTCCGCGGACGGCACGTGGTGAAGCATGGTGAAGCAAACGGTTCCCGAGAATCGCTCATCGGCGAAGGGCATGGCAGTCGCGTCGCCCTGAATGACCTCGGCATTGCTGCCTTGCAGTCGAGCGCGCAAGGCGTCGGCTAAAGCCCGATCAATTTCGATAGCAGTCAAATGCGTCAGGCGAGCCCGCAACAGGTCAGTGGTGAGGCCGGGACCGGGACCAACTTCCAGAACGTCGGGACCAAGATCCACATCGCGCAGAACCCAGGGAACGACTTCAGTCTCCAGTTGCTCGCGCCAGCCGGCCGAGCGGCACAACCAACGATGAATGAGGTTCATGAGTTCCGTCTACTAAGCTCAGGTTATTCGAGCAAAAATAATATGTGGCGCGGGCACTCCTGCCCGCGAAGGTTGATGCAATTGCCAGCAGCGCGGGCAAGAGTGCCCGCGCCACACTAGAGCATGCGACGCACACTACCCTTCTTCCGGCGGCAACTCAAAATCAATCAGGTTCCCGCGGAAGCCTCGCGTCTTGATCGCCCCGAACGCGATGCCGGCCACCATCCAGATCGAGCCCACGATCTTTGCCGGCCGGCTCAGGTTGAGCCAAAGCAGCAGGCAGATCAGAAATCCGGCGAGAGGAAAGACAAAGTTCGTGATCTTCTTCTGCTCGTCCCGCACGAAGTAACGCATGAAGGCGGCCAGATTGACGCCCATGAACGCGATCAGCGCCCCGAAATTGAGCATTTCCGCGCCCAGGCCGTAGGCTTCGCCGCCGTTCATGATCTTGACGAAAGTGGACCACGAGAGGCCGGTGGTCCCCAGTGAATAGGTCCGGTAGCCCGCAATCAACTCCAGCACAAAGGCGCCGAGCAGGGCGACAAAGCCGACCAGAATCACGTTGTTGCGTGGAACGCGATGTTTTGCGTCGACGGCGCCGAAGAACGATTTGGGCAGTGCATTGCTTCTTCCCATCCCGTAGAGAAGGCGCGCCGCGCCGATCTGCGCTCCGAATCCCGACCCGAAGTTTGCCAGCAGCAAGGTGAAGCCGACGATCGTAAACAGTGGCTTCCAGGCGCGTCCGGCGACGTAGGAGTAAGCGGTGTTCACGTCGGGAAAGGGCTGCGAAGCCGGCCAGATTAACTGTGCCACATAGACCTCGACCGCCGAGAGAATTCCGATCACCAGGCAGGTGAAAACGGTGGCCAGCAGAATGTTGCGCCGTGGGTTTTCGGCCTCTTCCGAAAGCGTCGAGATGCCATCGAAGCCAATGTAGGTCAGAACTGCGATCGAGGTACATCCGAAGAGGGCGGAAAAAGAGAACGTCTGCGGATCGTAGAACGGGCGGGTGTAATACAACGGGTCGTGCGGCGCGCCCAAGATGTAGCGCGCCGCCGCCACGAAGATTGCGACCACCACCATGCCCATCGCCATGGCCATGCCGGTATTGATCCGGGCGGAAGTTTTGATGCCGCGGACATTGAGCAGCGTGAATACGATGACGAAAAAAATCTTCCATATCCACGGGGCGACAGCGGGAGCGAACTGACTGGCTTGTCCAGCACACCACACCGTGCAGATCAGCGGGTTGAGCATGTAGTCCATCACCATGCTCCAACCGGTGACATAACCCATGGCAGGGTTGATTTCCTGCGCTACGTAGGTAAAGGCCGACCCGGCGCTGGGATAGGCGCGCGCCATCTTGCCGTAGCTGATCGCCGTAAACAGCATGGCGACCATTGCGATGAGAATTGCGGTGACGACGTGCCCACGGCCGCGATCGCTCAGCACGCCGAACACCGACATCGGCGCCACCGGCTGAATGACGATCACGCCATAAAGGATCAGGTCCCAAAGCGTGAGCGTGCGGCGCAGACGTGGAGCAGAGGACACCGGGACAGCAGAAGGAGTTTCCATCGGTGCGGCTATTGGATTATGGAAGGGGCAAAAGTGTCAATGCTAAAACGATTCTATAGCCTCACCGTGGGAACCCTACTCGCCGAAGCAGGTCGGCAAAGCGGGGGTCGGAATGCAGACTGTCGAAAGCGGGATCAAACTTTATGAAGTTCATGCCAACCTGCTCCTGAAAACAGCGATCGAGCCAGTAGAAGGCTTTGTCTTTTTTCCCGAGTCGCGCGTAGTCCTGGGCGACCTGGTAGGGGTAATAAAATTCCATGTTCGTGGAATCGCTTTGGAAGAGTATTCGGAAGCGAAGCCATCCTGCGCATCCCGATGCAGCATACTCCCGTTTCGCTCGCGCCTCGATTTCTTTGTACCCCCTCAAGCCCATGTGCATGGCGGCCTCCTCCATGCCTTGTTCGCACATCCCTTTGGCAAGGTAGTCTTCTGAAAGACTCAGATGTACAGACGCGTAATTCGGGTCGATTTCGAGGACTTTCTTGTGCTGCGCGATGGCCCTGTCGAAATCGCGCTGGTACAAATAAAGATCGCCTTCAAACGAATTCATCAGCAGCGAAAGAGGATCTAGCTCCTGGCCTCTATGCACTTGCTCTCGGGCCTCGGCGAAGCGTCCGACAGAGGCCAGGTACCAGGAGTAGTAAGTGTGTGCGGTGGAGAGATTGGGGTTTAGCTCGATAGCGCGTTGATATTCCTGTTCAGCCTTTGGAAAATTCAGCGTTAGCCAGTAAAGATTTCCCATGGCCGCGTGACCTTCGGCCAGCGCCGGGTCGAGGACCAGTGCCTGCTCCGCGGCCAGTTTGGCCTTTTCGTATGCCTGCTTCGCTGGAAGATCGGAGAATGAGCCTAGCGTGCCGTAAGCGTCAGACAATCCAGCGTAAGCCGCCGCATAAGTTGGATCCTTCTCCACCGCCTTCTCAAAATCATCTGCCGCCTTCTTCCAGCCTTCGTCAGTCCACTTATCCATCTCTCGGCGACCGTAGACATAGAACTGGTAGGCTTCCGCGTTAGCGGTTGGACGGCGCGCCAGCCTTTGCTTCTCCGACCCAGAGAGCTTCAGCCGCAGCTTATCTGAGATGTCACTGACGATGTCCTGCTGCAGCGCGGAGATGTCGGATATCTTCTTGCTGTAGCGCTCACCCCAAATCTGGCTACCATCGGCGACGCTCACCAGCTCCGCGCTGACTGACACCGCATCCCCAAGTTGCACCATGCGGCCGGTGAGGATCGCGTCCACTTTCAGATCGTGACCCGCCTGCTGCGGATCGCCGTCTTTCCCCTTGTAGCGGAAGACGCTACTGCTGGACATGACTTTGAGATTGGGCATTTGCGAGAGCGCGTCGGTGACTCCTTCGCTGATGCCTTCGCGGAGAAAATCCGTACCCTGATCCAGATTCGATCCGGCAAACGGCAGCACGGCTACCGAGCCGATGGCCTGGCCACGGTTAGTCCGCCCGTAGCGCGTTGCAATTAATCCTCCTGCCAGCAGAAGAATCACCGCCGCCGCGATGCCCGCTGATTTCTTCCGCCACCATGGCGTCGTAGACGCTGCAACGTTCACCGCTGTCGTTCCCGAACTTGTGTCGCGCTTCAGGCGCTTGAGGTCGGCACGGATGTCCGCCGCGTGCTGATAGCGTACGTCGCGGTCTTTCTCCAGCGCCTTGCCGATAATCTCTTCCAGCTTTGCGGGCAATTCCGGATTCAGTCGCGATGCCGCCGCTGGATTCTTTTCAAGAATGGAATGGAAGATCACGCCCGAGGTGTTTCCCGAAAACGCCTGCCGCCCAGTCGCCATTTCATAAAGCACGGCTCCGAAGGAAAACAAATCCGTGCGCGCATCGAGTTCTTTTCCCGCCACCTGCTCGGGCGACATGTAGGCGACGGTTCCCAAGGCTTGTCCTGGCGTAGTCAAGTTGCGGTCGGCGCTGAGTGTAGGGTCGTCGGACGCCTTCGGCTCGGGCGCAAGTTTGGCCAAACCAAAATCGAGGACCTTCGCTTGCCCCAGGCTGGTTACAAAAATGTTCGCCGGCTTGATGTCGCGGTGCACGATCCCCTTGCCGTGCGCGGCCTCCAGCGCTGAGGCAATCTGCATTGCCAGCTCGAAAAGCGTTTCACTATCCAGCGGCCTGCCTGCGATGCGCTGTTGCAGCGTCTGACCATCGAGCAGTTCCATGGCGATGAAACTCTGCCCGTTGGCTTCATCAATTTCGTACAGAGTGCAGATGTTGGGATGGTTCAGGGCGGATGCGGCCCGGGCTTCGCGCTGGAAGCGCTCGAGCGCCTGCGTGTCCCGGGCCAGTTCCTCGGGAAGGAATTTCAGCGCGACGTGGCGGCCGAGTTTGATGTCCTCGGCTTCGTAGACCACTCCCATGCCGCCGCTGCCCAGCTTGCGGAGAATGCGGTAACGCGAAATGGTTTGGCCGAGCATGCAAGCGCGCAAAAAGCCCCAGGGAAGACCTTGGCGAGGATGTTAGGCTAGCGGACGCGCGAGGTCAATTTGGATGTGGGATGGCGCGGATGGCGGGAAAATTCCATACTCGCAACTTGAGTCCGCGGCCACCAAGTCACGCAAATCAAACAACTTTGGCGATGACGCTCATCCCCGGCCTGGACCTTGTACAACCGTAACCTCCGTGGGGCACGGAATTTGCATCAAAATAGGGAATGCGGATCTGGTCAAAACCCGCGATTATCGCGCTCCTGTGTGGGCTGGCTCTGGGTGTCTCCTGGGGCCAACAGGACCCTCGACCGACTGAGACTTCTAGCGCGCAACGGCATTGGTCGAATGTGAATTCTGGACGAAACGACCGGACCCTGAGCCCGGATGATGGTTTGTCGGTGATCGTGGCGGCGCTCGATCCTAAGGTACGTCGACATGCTGGGGGCGACTGTTCTCATCTGGTTCACGCGATTTACGAGCGGGCCGGCTTCCCCTACGCCTACGCGAGTTCTTCCGATCTCTATGCCGGACTCGAAGGGTTTCAATTAGTCGCGCGGCCTCAGCCCGGCGATCTGGTGGTGTGGCGCGGGCACGTAGGAATTGTAGTGAGGCCATCGCGGCATGTCTTCTTCAGCTTTCTGCGGGGCGGGCCAGGGATCGATGACTACCAGGCTCCATACTGGACCAGCCGAGGTCGCCCTCGCTTCTATCGATACATCAAAGCATGATCCTTGCGCAGGATGCGTGCGTTTCCTGCAGTCTGATTGAATGGAGTAAGGTTCGCCACCTCACAACAATCTGAAATCGGGCTGGGCGTTTTAGCTTCGACCTGCGTCCAACTACGCCTGTCAATTCTGATGTGCTGGCGGAGTCTGGACTTGCGGCTGGTCCGGTGCGTAGTCGAACCAGTATCCGCGCTGCTCGTTGCCCGACATGTGGCGCGTGTTGTATTCGAGCAAGTAGTTCACATGCTCATTGTCGAGTGGAAATGACTTCGGCGCTGCGTAGGGATAATCGCCCATGCTGAGGAACGGCAGCGGCGCGACGTAGTTTCCTTCCGCGGCGTAGAAGTCCATGTCTTTTTCGTAGCCGTTGGCGGCGAAGAAATAATCGCGCACCCAGCCTTCGGGTAGTGCCGGCAGATGCGAGGGATCGAAGTCGAGTCGAATTTCGTCGCCGGAGCCGAAGACCGCCAGCTTGTCGTCGGTCGCGGTGAGCAGGGGCAGCACATCACCGTAACGAGTGTAGGTTCCTGCGGGACGCGTGTAGGGCCCGGTCGCGCTGGTTTGCTCATAGATATAGTTCACGTTGCCGGCAGGCTTGCCTTCGATCTTCAGCGGGAACCCGTGGGGTGCGAGATCGGCGCGGACGAGGGGTACTGGAGTAATGCAGTAATCGTAGCGCCGGCATCCTGCCGGCTGTCCCGAGAGCGTCTCGCCCTCGGCGTCAGCAGCAACACGAAAATCAGCCATTTCAATTCGGCCGGCGGCGCGGCGGGCGGGACGCCCGCCGGACAGCCGGCCAGAGGCCGGCGCTACGTTTGGATCGGGTTGCGGAGTGCGGTTGATCAGGATGCTGTCCCAGTAGATCTGCAGGTTGGTGGTGATGCGGATCTTCTGCACGCCTCGCGGTAGCCTTCCCGTCAGATCGGCGGTCATGGTGCGCGGGCCGCCGGCGGGGAATCCCATGTCGTCGACGACGCGCTGCCACTTTCCGTTCGCTTCTTTCTTATGAACATCGGAATCTTGAACACCGGAATCTTGAACATGGGAATCTTGAACATGGGAATCTCGAACATGGGAATCTTGCGCATCAGAATCGCTCGAAACGAGCGCTTCGACGTACGGCGAAATCGCCTGCAGGCCCGCTTGTGACGCGGCATACATGTTGTTGGCCGAAAAGTATTCGACTTCGCCGTGGAGCAGCAGCCAGAGTGGTCCGCCGTGGTAAGGCTCGCCGAGATCGAGTGTGAGGCTGTGCGGCTGGGCGAATCCAAGGAATTGCGTGAGGGCGAAATCACCGAAGAAGCGATGGGCCAGGAGATCGGGCAGGACGTTGTGGCCGTGATCGTCCCATGCGCCCGCAGGCGGACGCGCGTCGCGGCTGACTACTACTTTGAATTCTGGATACGGAGGGTTCGAGGCGAAATATTCGTTGGGATACACGTCGAGATCGGCGGGATGATCGACCGCGAGCAGGCGCACCTGATCGAGGTAGACGGCTTCTTCGAGGGGCTCCATGAAACGGAAACTGAGCGTCTTCTCTGGACCCTTGGTTTCCAAACCGTTGTCATCCTGAGCCGCATGTTTTTGCGGCGGAGGATCTGTGCAGTTGGCTGGGAAGTGCATAGGTCCCTTCGACAGGATCAGGGCAGGCTCTCCGCTTCGCTCAGGATGACAAGTTGTGGGTGAGAACTGCTTCTCCCGAATCATGTTGCGATCGATCTTGATCCACTCGACGGGGCGCGGGATGTCGCGCTGGCCGGGACCGACCCAGTGTCCGACGACGCCCGCGCCCAGCATGTCGGCAACGAACTGGTAGCGCTCGCCATTCCAGACGAAGAGCGTGGGACAGGAGCTGCCGCGGCGGTCGAGTTCGAGGATGTCGTGCTGTTTGTCGGCGGCAAGCTGGATCTCGTCTTGCAGGACGCCGGTGGGCCAGAGCATGCGCACGATGTCGGCTTCTTTGGCGTCGCCAAGGCCGACGGTGAGGTACGGCGAGTTCTGGCCGAGGTAGCCGTTCGATCCGTAGATTTCGAATTTCTGGCGATTGCCTCCGGCGAAGACTTCGACCTTGGTGCCGATGGCGGACTTGTTGTCGTTCAGTCCCTTGAGCGCGAGGCGTAGCCAGTGATTCTGATTGCCGCCTTCGTTGCGCAGCAGCACGGCGGGGCCGTGGTTCTGCGTGATGAGCAGGTCGGTGGCGCCGTCGTTGTCGTAGTCTCCGGTGATGATGGCGCGCGGGGCTTCGAGATGAATCTTGTCGAGGCCGACGTCGGTGGTGACGTCTTTGAAGCCGTCGGGGCCGAGGTTGCGAAAGAGGCGGATTTCGCCCTTGCCGTCTTTCGTTTCGCCGACGGCGACGAGGTCGACCCAGCCGTCGTTGTCGTAATCGAAGGCGGCGATGCCGTAGGCGCGGGCCCAACCTGTTTTCGGCAGCTCCACCGGCCCAAAACTCTTTCCTTCTTTGTTCCGCCACAGCGTGATCCCCGGCGCGCCCATGTGCGTGAAGGCGAAGTCCATCCAGCCATCATGATTGAAATCGAGAATAGCGATTCCGTTTGGATCGTCAGGAATTGTTGAACTCCACGGTTCACGAACCTGAAAGTTTCCTTCCCTGGGGTTCCGAAAAACTGCTGGAGTTTTCCACCCTGTCGCTACGACATCCACTGCTCGATCATTGTCGTAATCGCTTCCCACGGCGGCGACTCCGCCGGATCCAGACAGCCCGGTCTCTTTCGTTACGTCAGTAAATGTGCCGTTACCGTTATTGCGCCACATGGAATTTGTCACATTGAACATATTGACCGCATAAGCTTCACCGCAAACCATGCCCGGACCGCAATAGAGATTTGTCTTTCTGTTCGGCATGTGCGTGACGTACAGGTCAAGATCACCATCATGGTCATAGTCAACAAACGTCACGCCCAGGTTGTATCCGTCGCCAGAGATGCCTGCCGTCTCTGCAACGTCTTTGAAAGTCCCGTTCTTCTCGTTGTGCAGAAGCATGATTCTGCCTGGAATTGTGACAGCCAAATCTTCAGCACCATCATTGTCGTAGTCGCCCGCTGTGCAACCATAAGCATGTAAGGTCGAATCGAGTCCGGCTTTCTGTGTCACGTCCACGAACTTTCCATTGCCTAGGTTGTGATAAAGGCCTAGGGCTCCATTTGGTCCGTTGTTCGCAACAAATATGTCCAGCTGGCCGTCCCCGTCATAGTCCAAGAAACACGCGCCCGGGCTGAGCAAAGCAGCCGTGATCGGTACTTCTGTTCTTCGCTCATCAGCCTTCGCCGCTAGACCCACTTCCTTCGTTACATCTACAAACTGCACTTTGATTTGCGGTAGCGGCTTCAAGGCGGCTTGCCGCGATTCGAGTGCGCGCGAGTATTGGCCTTGCTCTCCGTACGCCAGGCTGATGGGGGCGCCGATTTTGTTTTGTGTGATGTACTGGAATTTTTTCAGGTGCTCGCGGGCGTGGTCCAAATTAGTTCGATCCGTGTCGGCGGACTGCTGGTAGGCGCGGGAGAGTCCGAACTCGGCGGAGGCGTGCTGCGGGTTGAGTTGCAGGGCGTGCTGGAAACTTTCAATCGCTTGCGGAAACTGTTTGGCCTGCGCGTAGGATGCGCCCAGGAAGTACCAGGTATCGGCGTCGTTGGGGTCGATCTCGGTGACGTGTTTGAAGGCTTCGATGGCGGCTTGCGCGTCGCCTGTGTTTTTGGCGAGCAGGCCGAGGTTGTACCAGGCGTGGGGATTCTTTGCGTCTTGCTTGATTGCGGCTTCGAGAAGAGGCTTGGCGTCGTCGATTTTCTGCAGGTTGAGCAGAGCGATGGCTTGGTTCAGGGGCGCGATGGTCAGCTTGGGATCGAGAGTGGCGGCTTCCTTAAATGCGTTGAGGCCTTTCTCGAAGAGTTGCTGGTTCATGTAGGCGCAGCCGAGGTTGTTTAGGCGCGCGGCTTGGGCGGGATCGGGCTTTGAGTCCGGAGCTAGAAGTCCGAGGGCGGCTAGCAGCGTGGCGATAACGGCGGCTGGAATTTTCAGATTCATTCCGTCAGAGATTTAATCACACCGTGCGTGGGGGTGCACATCGAAGTGTCTGCTCAGTGCTTGTCATTTCGAGCGAAGCGAGAAATCTGATTTTTGCCGCTCCAGGCAGACAGCAGGTTCCTCGTCGCTTCGCTTCTCGGAATGACAATAGGAATTTTAGTGGACGCGGTCTATTTGGCTGCTGCGCTCCCATGCACCTTTCCGTAGGCGCGGGTTGCGATGATTCCCTTGCCCTCCTGCGCGGTAATCGTTTGACCGGCGTTAACGTTCGTGAGCGCGTCGAGCTGGCCGCTGGGCCATTGGATCTCGACCGCGTCGGCTTTGGCTGCGGCGCCCAGGCCGAAGCTCAACACTAGTTCGCTCTGTGCGAGATAACTCGATCCGGAGCGGAGCATCTGCCACTGTTTGTCTTTATTGTTGGCGGAGGTGACGCGCACGACTGCGCCGATGCCGTCGCGATTAGATTTCGTTCCGACCAGCTTGATGCGCAGGCTGTGATTCGTTCCGCCTTCGTTATGGAAGAGATAGGCTGGGCCGGCGTTTGTGGTCAGCAGAATGTCGAGGGCGCCCTTGTTATCGATATCGGCGTAGGCGGCGGCGCGCGCGACTTTCGGAGCGGCGAAGGCGGTACCCATCTGCGCTGTGACTTCGGTGAATTTCCCGCCGCCTAAATTGCGGAACAGGTGCGGCGGCTCGGCGTAGGTGACGCGCTTCTGCACTTTTTCGATGGCGTCTTCGATGTGGCCGTCGGCGACGAAGATGTCGGGCCAACCATCGTTGTCGTAGTCGAAGAAGAAGCAGCCGAAGCCGAGCGTGACCAGGGTGGCGCGGCCGACTTCGGACTGCGGGGCTTCGTCGACGAACAGGCCGTTGCCTTCGTTGTGATAGAGCGAGACCATCTGGTTGGCGAAGTTGCTGATGATGACGCTGGGATGGCCGCTGCGGTCGTAGTCGGCGGCGTCGACGCCCATGCCGGCGCGCGCGATTCCATCTTCGCTGAAAGCTATACCTGCGGGTACTCCGCGCTCTTCGAACGTGCCGTCTTTTTTGTTGCGGTAGAGTTTGTTGGGCTGGGTGTCGTTGGCGACGAGGATATCGGGCCAGCCGTCGTTGTTGTAGTCGAGAATGGCGATGCCGAGACTTTTGGATGTCGGATCGCCGAGGCCGGCTTTTTGTGTAGAGTCTTCAAACTTACCGTTGCCTAGGTTGTGCCACAGACGCAGCGACGTGCCTTTGTACGACTCGGGCGTGCAGTAGGATTTGTGCGCGCCGTCGATGGTGCAGTAGAGGTCGGTCTGTTCGCTCCATTGCACGTAGTTCGCGACCACGAGATCGAGTTTGCCGTCGCGGTCGTAGTCGACCCAGGCGGCGCTGGTCGAGAACTCGTTCGGTCCCCAGAGGCCGGCGGACTTCGTCACATCGGTGAAGGTGCCATTGCCGTTGTTGTGGAAGAGATGGCTCTGGCCGACCGCGGTGATGAAGAGATCGTCGAAGCCGTCGTTGTCGTAGTCGCCGACGGCGACGCCCAAGCCGAACATGGGGACGGCAAGTCCGGCCTTGCGCGTGACATCGGTGAAGGTCCCGTTGCCATTGTTGTGATAGAGCTTCAGCGTGGTCGCGCCTGCGTGCGGGTGCCCGGGCCAGTCTTGACCATTGATCAGAATAATGTCGGGATAGCCGTCGTTGTCGTAATCGATGAAGGCGCAACCCGGGCCCATGGTTTCGGGAAGCCATTTTTTTCCGAAGGCGCCGTTGTTGTGCGTGAAGTGGATTCCGGCCTGCGCGGTAATGTCGCGGAATTGGATTTTCTCCTGGGCGGAGATCGGGGGCGCTTGGTAGAAAATCATTAACCACAGAGACACAGAGGCACAGAGAAAACGGGCGAGAGAATGTCTGGGGTTGGGCCGCTCAGGCAGCGTGGCAGTGCGCGCGAGATCCTTCACTCCGCCTGAAGAACGGCTGCGCTCAGGATGACGCCTCGGATCATGCGCCAGAACCACAACCGCGTATTGAGGCTGGCGTGCTTGCATTAGCGGGAGGCTCCTGTGGGCGTGGATAGGCTAGCCGGGCCTTGCCCGGCCGGACGGGCGAGGGCGCCCGTCCCCACACGGGCATTGCCAGGCTTCGCAGCATTGGTGGCTTTCGCTATGTGAACCGTTTCTAGCGGGACGGATACGTGCTCGTGAACTGACTGGCGTTCGTTGTTGTCTTCGGGATGAAGCTGGCGGTAGGGGCCGGTGATCGCTTGCGAGGATTCGTCGGCTTTGAAGCGCAGGTAACGGGCTTGATATTCTTTTGCCAGCTTCTCGTTGCCTAAGCCGTTGTAGCATAGCATTAAGTTATAGTGCGCTTGCAGATCTTCGGGGTCGATGGCGAGCACGTCGTTCAGAATCTTTACCGCGTCGTCGTATTTTCGTTCGAGGAAGAGGACGCGGCCCAGATCGTTCAAGGCGACGCGGTCGCGTGGATATTGGATGAGGACTTTGCGGAGACGGTCTGCCGCGCCGAAGTAGTTTCCGTCGGCGCGAAGGACTCGGGCGTAGAAATAGTTGGCGCGGGCCAGATCTGGTTTCAGGCTCAGCGCGGTTTCAAGAACCGTGCGGGCGCGCTCCATGTCGCCTTCTTGCACGGCGGCGCGGCCGATGTTCACCCAGCCGTCGGGATTCGAGGGATCCGCTTCGGTGACTTTCTGGAAGGCGGCGGCCGCGCCTTTCAAGTCTCCCTGCAGGAACAGGCCGATGCCATAGTCGTTCCAGCGCTGCCATTCTTCTTTTCTTGTGATCGTCTGCGGCTGCGGCGCGGGCGCACTGTGCGCGACTACCGGGAGCGTGACTTCATCCTCGGCGAGGGCGACGATGGGGAGATCGGGAATCTTTTCTTGCTTCGCGGAGACGCCGGACAGTGACGCGGTGAAGACGGTCGGCCGGTCATCGTAGTCGGCGGTGACAGCATTCGGCTTCGTCGGATCAGGCATGCCTGCGAAGAAAAACTGCGTTTCCCACCAGGCGAATTTCCGGTAGCAGAGGCGCGCGTGCAGCGTGATCTGGTTGCCCGCGCTTTCCGGGATCTGCATGCGGTAGTGGACGGTGTCAGCCGCTCCCGGAGGAATGAGCCGCACGTACACGACGGCGCGCGTGGCCCAGGCGTTGCGCTTGTTGATGGGATTGCCGTGCGCGTCGACCTGTAGCGAACGATAGAAGTGCGCGCCTTTCTCGACTGGACCATGACCGTTATCCTCGACCATGCCGCTCCAGAAGATGGTCTGGCCCTTGTCGTCGGTGGCTTTCAGTTCGAGCCAGGTGTCGTAGGCATCGACGGTGCCGCCGGGGAAGAAGTGTCCAAGCTTTTTCGTGCGCACGACTACATCGATGCGAACGGTGTCGCCCCGGCGCAATGCGGGCTGAACGCGATTCAGTGGAGCGGTGACGGGCGTGGCTTCTCCCGCGGTGGTCGCGTTGACTTTGGTTTCCGCTTCCTCGCCGACTGCGAACGTGGTGGAAAGTTCGGACTGCGTTGTGGCGCCCGGTTTCAATGGAGCTTGCGCGGTAGAGAGCGCGAAGATGTCGACGGTGAGGGCGCCGTTCTTGAGAAAGTCTTCGGTCAGCTTGAGTTGGGGCGCGTCTTCGTTCGCCGTGGGCACTGCGGTATTGGCTCCGGGAAAGCGGTGCGAGTGCACGAAGCCGTTGCATGTTGCCGGCGTCGCGCGAAGCTTCGGCGGGCATGTGGCAGTCGGCGCACTGCTGCGGCTTGGGCGGATAGTAGAAGGAGCGCGCGCCCTGTCCCGAGACGCCGCTGGCCTGCCAGTTGTCGTACTCGTTGAAGCCGCGGAACCAGCGATAGTGATTCACCGGAATGTCGAGGTGCACTTTGTGACACGAAGAGCAGAACTCCGCCGTCTGCTCGCGCATGAAGGGCTTGAGGAAGACGCGGCGGTGCGGCTCAGGATTCAAGCGAATCAGAAAATCGTGTAGCGCGCGCGCCACCTTATTTTGTGTCGCCGCGAGTTCGTGCAGCCTGGGATACTCCAGATAAAAATCGCCTTGACCCATGGTGCTCTTCACCTTGGCGATGGAGTGGCACATCATGCAGCCGAGGCCGGCCTGCGACTCGGGGCGATGCACGATCTGCTTGATGGGAGTGTCCATCATTCCGGCATAGAGAACGGCGGGGTCGTGGCAGCCACCGCACCATTTCGAAGGCCTGGTGCCGATGGTGTCTTGCATATACTCGACCGACTTGCGGTACCACTGATTGTTGAAGGAGGAGAAGTGGTGCGCGGAGCTGAACCACTGGTTGTAGATGTCTTGGTGGCAGCGCTTACAGGAGTCGGATTCCATGAAGAACTTGCTGGGAATTTTCTGTTGGCCGTAGACCTGCGCGGAACTGGGGAAGAATGGGCCGTTGGGGCCGTCGCCTTCACCGTTCATGGTGTCGGGAGGCATGGCGGGATTCTGAATGCGATTGCGGATCTGCCAGCTTTCGCGGATGTAGTGCGCGCTGTAGCCAATGGCTGCGAACGCGACCAGACAGATGGTCGCGCGCATCGCGGCTGATCCGAAGTTGGAAGTAAGCCATCCATGCCTTCCCAGCCAGTCGGCGCACAGCAGCGCGATTCCGGCAAGCGAGATCACGATGTGGAGGTACAACCACTTCCATTCCGTGCGCGGAGTTCCGGTCTTGATCAGGATCAGGCCGAGGACCGCTCCCGCAGCGATCAGCACCCATGCGACACGAGTGAGCCAACTTCCGCCCCGCAGCACTCGGAGCAAGAATGGCATCATGAGGATTGCCGCGATGAGTCCTCCGAAGGCGTGCAGCAGGACTACGACGGCATAGAAGATATTCGGCTGAGGGAACGTGTAGAGATAGGCCGCCGTGATAACGAGGAAAGGTATGAGCCACAACAAGGCACGTGTGACGAAAGCCAGGGATGGTGAATTCTCGCGCATCGGAACGACGTGGAGGCCCAGCTGCGTTCAATCACCCCACAGTGACTGAAATCGCGTGTTGATCAAGTTACTCGGCGGAGAGTGCGCACGGAATAATACAAACATATTAGGAAGCTGGGCAGTACCGGTTAATCAAGCAATTGGCGGAATTCTCCACGCCTCGCATTCCCCCTCCAGCGCGGCGGCGACGGCCAGTACGCTCTCTTCCTCCCATGGCCTGCCGACGATCTGCACACCGATCGGCAAACCTTCTGAAGAATAGCTTACAGGAATAGCTGCCGCTGGATTTCCTAGTAGGTTGAACCACTCGGTGTAACTCCAGGCGTCGAGATAATGGACGGTCTTGCCGTCGATCTGCCATTCGCGCTCGCCGTGGTGGAAGGCGGGAATCGCCGCTGCTGGGCACAGCAGGATGGGATGCTTTTGCGTCTGCTCGAGGAACTGGGCGCGGGCGGCATCGCGGCGGGCCCAGGCGTCCAGAAGCAAGTCCGCGGTCAACGGCTTCTCTGCGGTGGAGTAGTCAAGAAACTGCTTCAGGATCGGGCTGAGGTCGTGCTCTCGTCCTTTGAACATGGGGCGAATCAGCATTCCTCCCGCGGTGACGAAGAACTTGCGCCAGACGACGCGCGCTTCTTCGAGTACTTCGGGGCGGAACGGCTCTACTTCGAAACCCGCGTGGCGCAAGGCTTCCGCGGCGGTGCGCACTGCGGCCCGGGTCTCGGCCGTTACTGGGGTGCGGCCATCGTCTTCGAAATATCCGATGCGGAGTTTTCTGATTTCGTCTGGAGTCGGCCAGC
>CAWENI010000005.1:0-305697 GCA_963810505.1 Terriglobia bacterium
CCCGCGCATTCCAGTATCTGGAGGATGTCCTCGCGCTTCCGGATATTGATGCAGTCGTCATTTCCACCCCGGAACACTCGCACTCGCCTATCTTGAGAATGGCTGCGGAAGCCGGCAAAGATGCGTATGTTGAAAAGCCGATGGGAAACGTTCTCGCCGAAGTCAAGGCGGCGCGTGACGCCGTAAAGGAACACAACCGGATTGTGCAGGTGGGCACGCAACATCGCAGCGAGCCTTACCCCCGCGCGGCTCATGACCTCGTGCAGAGCGGCGTGCTCGGAGACATAAGCAAAGTAGAGATCGTTTGGAATTATCACGGACCCAGGTGGCGCGGGCGCCCGGAATCCAAAAAGGTGCGGGAGCAAGATACCGATTGGCGCAAATGGCTGATGACTAAACCCTATCGTCCCTTCGACCCCCAGATCTACTGCGAATTCCGTTTGTACAAAGAGTTTTCGAGTGGCATTCCCGATCAATGGATAAGCCACGCCATCGACCTCGTGCACTGGTTCATGAATGACAGCTTTCCCAAATCGGCTGTCGCGCACGGAGGAGTTTTCGCTTGGCACGATGGGCGCGAGAACGCCGACACGTTTCAAACGTTGCTGGAATATCCGAAAGGATTTCTGGTGAGTTATTCGACAAGTTTCGGCAACGACGCGCCCGGATTCACGCGGTACATGGGCAAGAACGCCACTTTGTTCAACATCGGCGACGAAGGCAGTCCGCGTTATCAGCTGGTTGAAGAGAAGGGGACTCACGAAGGCGACGCCGACATCGATCGGCAGAGAAAGTCTAAATACATACTTCTGCCGGGGGAGACGAAACTCCCGCCCATGGGGATCGATGACATGAGTTTGGAACACATGGCGAATTGGCTGGAATGTATGCGTTCACGCACCCAGCCTCACGCGACCGTGCACGATGGATTTGCGCACTCGGTGGCGTGCATGATGGCGGCCGAGTCGTACTGGTCGGGTAGGAAAGTGTATTGGGATCCGGCCTCGGAGATGATCTTGGATCATCCACCGGCAAGCGGTAAGGCTTGAGACGCGCTACAAGCCGCACGCATGTGGGTTTAACCGATAGCAATTCATTGCGATTCACTGTGCCCCCCTCGCAATTTCTGTAAGTCCTTTGTTTCTATGGTGTCATCGCCTTTTAAGGCATGGGTCGCAGGTTCGAATTCTGCCGCGCTCACCAACCCGCGGGATATCCTTCCTGGCGCCGTATTCGGAAGGGGAAAGTCCTGTCTTTCATTTCTCTATCCTCACGTCTTTACTTACCTCTTTATGCCTTCCTTTGGGTGACCTCTCTTTTTGTGCACCGAGTTTCAAGAAATTCAGTTCGAGTGTGGAGTGCTGACTGCTTTTGATTGAGTCGCACGATCGGCGCTCGCCTATAACCGTGAGTCCGGGGGAATACGGTTAGGCAGTCGCGCCTTTGAGTTCGGAGCGCTTTCGTTAGGATTCGCTCACCAGGGGGACGGTAAAGTTTACTCGGGGTGCGCCGATACCTGTTAAGGAGAGCGCCAGGCTTGGGCCCGGCGCAGACCGTGAACGGGGAGGACAGCCATGAATCGAGTGTGCAAAGCAGTATTGACCGCAGCAGTGATTTTTGTTTCGAGCCTTAGCTTTTCGCAAGCTCCGCCGGAGCTCAAGGCGAAATTCGATGCCAAGGTGAAAGAACTTCAACGGCTCAGTAGCGACGCGGAAGTTGTCAATGCGGTGAAGACCTACAATTCGACTCCGCCTTCGGCTGAGGCCAAGGCCATGACGAATGAGCAGTGGCGCAGTCTCACGCTTTTCGATCCTTTCGTGCGCGCGATTGGCAAGAGCGCGCTATCCGAATATCTGAAGAGCAAGCGTGATGACGTGGTGGCAAAGATATTCGTTTCTGGAGCAGACGGAGGCAAGGTGGGCTTCGATGCCAAGACCGAACACTGGACGCACAAGGGAATGCCAAAGCACGAGGTGCCGATGACTGGACAAATGTGGGTTGGTCCGGTGAAGCTGGATGATTCCACCGGGCTGCAGATGATCCAGGTGGGATTGCCGGTGCTTGACAGCGGCAAGGCGATCGGATCAATCGTCTTTGGATTGCGGAGCGACAAACTGCGTTAGCCGGTGGGCGGTGGAGGAAGCAGGTATGAGGAGTCTGAGCATCGCGCGCAGATTGGTGCTTAATCTTGCCGCATCGGTTGCGATCACTTTAGGTGCGGCGTTGGGGTTGTCCTACCTGTTGCAGGTGTCTTCCAATGCGTCAACTAATTTGGTGGTGACGGCTCGCGCCAAGAGCCAGGCTTCCTTCGAATTACTGGACGTGATTGTCAAACTGCAAGCTGCAACCCAGAAGATGGTGCAGGAGCGGGATCCTGATGCCATTGAGGCACTGATGCATCAGAGCGAAGCGCTGGCCAGCGAAGGCAGGAGCAAAATCCGCAACGCGGCTGAAGGCGACAGCAGCATTGGAAGCGCTTTTGAAGAGCTGTTGCGGGCCAATGCGGAGGTAACTGATCTGCTGATGCATGCGCACAACGCGGAGTCGCACCAGGCGATCATTGAGAAGTCGAACCCGGCCTTCGAACGAGTATTGGACGCGATTTCCAAGTACCAGGACAGGCTGGGAGAGATGCTGGATGAGCGGGCTGAGAAGTCGAAGGCACACACACGCCATCTCGAAATAATTGTCTATCTCTGTATCGGGTTGGGGATGGTACTGCTGAGCCTGGTGAGCGTTGGGCTGGTTCGGGCGATCTCAACATCCTTCTGGCGTCTGATCAACATGGTGCAAGACATCGCGGAGGGAGACGGAGACCTAACCAAGCGGCTGGCGGTAGACTCCCGGGATGAACTGGGGGAGCTGGCAAGATGGTTCAACACTTTTCTGGACAAGCTGCAGGGAGTGGTTTCAAAGGTAGCCCAGAACGCTGAACATGTGGCCACGGCCAGTGAACAACTCTCGGCCACGAGCCAGCAGATCACAGCCAATTCGGAGGAGACATCTGCCCAGGCTGGGGCGGCTACCCAGGCGACCCAGCAGGTCAGCACGAACCTGCAGAGCGTCGCGACGGGAGCGGAACAGATGATGAGCACGATTCAGGGCATTGCGAAACATGCTTCCGAGGCGGCCAGCATGGCATCGCATGCCGCGGAAGCGGCGGAGGGCACCAATGCCACGGTCAGCAAGCTGGGACAGTCGAGTGCGGCGATCGGGGAGGTGATCAAGGTGATCACATCGATCGCGCAACAGACCAACCTGCTGGCATTGAATGCCACGATTGAGGCAGCCCGCGCCGGGGAAGCGGGCAGGGGATTTGCGGTGGTCGCCAACGAGGTGAAGGAACTGGCAAAAAAGACCGCTCTGGCCACGAAAGACATCAGCAGCAAAATTGCTGCCATCCAGCAAGACACAAAAGGGGCGGTGGATGCCATCGGCACAATCACCCAGGTCATCTCCACAATCAACGACATTTCCGGGACGATCGCGACGGCGGTGGAGGAACAAAATGCGACCACTAACGAGATGACGCGCAATGTGGCGAATGCAGCAAAGGGATCGGGAGAAATTGCGCACAATATCGAAGGAGTAGCTCAGGCGGCACAAGGGACATCCAACAGCGCGCAGGAATCGCAAAAGGCGGCGAACGAACTGGCAGAGATGGCAATGCAACTGCGGACTCTGGTGGGGCAATTTAAAGTCAACGCCGCCGCAGCGGCGGGTGCTTGAACTAAGGTCGGTGGGTCGGCAGGTGGGTTTTCCGAGCGCAGGTCGTTGTTGGTCGTTCGTCGTTGGTCGTCGGTCGTTGGCCAAGGCCTTGATTAACCGCGCGATGGGCTATATTGCCCGGTCGTTCGGCGGCTGATCAGTGACAAATCTCCAAGTAATTTCGGACGTGGTTTCGTTCTATGCGTCCGGAAAATTGCGGAATCAATAAAACTCAACAAAAAGACGGATCGAATCGCAGCTTGCGGTTTTGCCGGCGCGCGAACTATAGTTACGAACGGTTGTGTTTGCTTTCGTTATTTGTCGAGGGCGAGGAACGGGGGAATGATGAAGCGTGGATTCTCGGTGGGTCGAGTGGGTCGCCGCCAGGGAAAGCGTGACGGGCGCCGTCTGAGTTCGTTCGAAAAGGTCTTCATGAGCGCAACGTTGCTGGCTGGTGTTGCGGTGTTGCTGATTAGTTGCGCGCGGCCGACGGCTGAGCCGAAAGCGGTTCCGTCGCGACCGTCAGATATCAAAGTCGAGGTGCGCGACGGAGGGCCGCTCATCGTGACCACCAGTTCGGCGGAGTTTGAGATTCTGCCCTCGGGATTTATGCAGGCGACTCTTCTGAAAGATGGCAGGCGACTAACGCTGGATGAGCCGGGTGTGGGATCGGCTGGCGGCAGCGACTCCATCGTGCACGATGGGAAAGAATTGGATTTCGTGCCGGATTTTGGACGGGCAAAGGTCTTGGAAAGCAGCGCCAAGCTCGGGCGCGGAAAGCGGGTGGAAATTCCGGCGCGGCCACAGGCGCCCGGGGGACCGGACATCGAGCGAATGCTGGTTGTGGAGGCGTACGACGATTTTCCCAACATCGCACTGGTGAGTGCGACGTACAAAAACATCGGGACCACAGACTTTCAGATTGATCAGGTGTGGATGCAGCAGCATCGATTTAATAATCACGAGGTCAAGGAACATCCCTATGACATGTGGTCGTTTCAGGGATCGAGTTACGACTGGGGAAAGGATGACGTGCAGAAGCTGACACGGACGTTCAGCGCAGCCGAACGTGATGGGTGAAATCGTGAAGGGCGGATATGGCGGAGGAATTCCCGTGGTTGCTTTCTGGACGGCGTCCGTGGGCGAAGCAATTGGGCATGTGGAGACGCTGCCATGGACGCTTTCAATTCCGGTGAAGGTGAACGCGGATGGGCGAGTCGAGGCGAAGATTGCAATTCCGGCTAAGACCGCGCTGAAGCCCGGGGAGACCTATTCGACGCCGCGCAGCTTTGTGGCGGTGTACAGCGGAGATTTTTATGAACCGTTGCGGATGTGGTCGAGTGTGCTGCAGAAAGAAGGATGGGAGATTCCGAAGCCCTCGAACGAGGCTTACAACGTGGCCTGGTGCGGGTGGGGATATGAGTTCAATGTGACTCCGGCGCAGATGCTGGGCACGGTTCCGAAGCTGAAGGAATTGGGAATCAAGTGGGCGACGCTGGATGATCGCTGGTTCGACAGCTATGGCGATTGGAATCCGCGGAAGGAAACGTTTCCCGGCGACTCGATCAAGCAGATGGTCGATGACTTTCACAAGCAGGGAATTCTGGCGCAGCTGTGGTGGCTGCCGCTGGGAGTGGAAGACGGGCAGGGGAAGTGGGAGTCGCATAAGTACAAGGTGTCGAAGGTGGTGGAGGAGCATCCTGACTGGCTGATTCTGGATAAGGATGGAAAACACGCGCGCATGACTCGCGATTTGGCGGCGCTGTGTCCAGCGGTGCCGGAAGTGCAGGCTTACCACAAGAAGCTTACGGAGAAGTTTATTCGCGACTGGGGATTTGACGGATCGAAGCTGGACAATATTTATACGGTGCCGGCGTGTTACAACCCGGCTCACCATCACAAGTCACCGCAGGATTCGATCAACGCAATGGGCGAGGTTTATAAGACGATCTTCCAAACTACGCGGGCGATCAAGCCAGAGAGCGTGACGCAGGCATGTCCGTGCGGGACGACGCCGTCGCTGGCGTGGCTGCCGTTCATCGATCAGGCGGTGACGGCCGATCCGGTGGGAGCGGTGCAAGTGCGGCGGCGAATCAAAATGTACAAAGCGCTGCTCGGGCCGCAGGCGGCGGTGTACGGAGACCACGTGGAACTTTCTGCCATGACGCCGATCGGGCACGGCAACTGGAGCGAGCATGGGAGCGATTTCGCTTCGACTTTGGGAACGGGTGGCGTGCTGGGGACGAAATTCGTGTGGCCTGATCCGGGGCCGAAGTTTCAGCCGGTGGTACTGACGACCGAGAAAGAGGCGCACTGGAAGAAGTGGATTGGGATCTACAACCAGAAGATGTTGTCGCGGGGAAACTTTCTGGATCTTTATGTGTATGGGTACGATGTGCCGGAAGGATATGCGATTGAGAAGGATGGGAAGATGTATTACGCGTTTTTTGCGCCGAAGGAGAATGTTCCGTTCAAGGGCGAGGTTGAGCTGCGCGGGTTGAAGCCCGGGAGTTATCGAGTAATGGACTATGTGGACGGGACGGATTTGGGAACGGTGGAGGCATCGGGGACAGCTGCGAAATTGAAAACGGAGTTTAAGGACCATCTATTGTTGGAAGTGAGTGGAAGGTAGACGCTAGCATCTGTCGGAACTTTGAAAAGGGTGTCAATATCTTCGTACATCTCCTTTTGCTCGTTGTGCAGGTACCTTGGTCACTTTCGAAGGGCGAGTCACACGGCTAGCATTCTCTTAGAACCCTTGTTCATGGGCTGTTAAGGATGCCGCCGAATGGGAGCAGAATCAGGCGGGGAGAAGCTCCGAAAGACGGAGTGGCCTGCGAGAATCCTTCGCTCGACCGGAAACAGCCCACTTTCACCCTCCTACCTGAAGTTGGCTTCCATCCTTCCATGCCCGATTAAGTCAGGCGCTTTGAGAACGCGCGAGGCCTCCTCGCGATGATCCCAACCTTGGGCCGACGTTATTGAATCGTTATGCTCGGATGGTGCGTTCGCGGAAAAATCTGTTGCGGTATTCGGCGTCGCGGAAGGCTTCTGTGCCGCCGGGACGCGTGGTGGAGAGCGCGCCGGCCAGGTTGGCGCTGGCGAGGCAGGTGGGCAGGTCGGCTCCGCGCAAATATTGATGAAGGAAACCGGCGTCGAAGCTGTCGCCGGCGCCGACTGGGTCCACGGTTACGACTTTTTGGGCGGGGCTGATGAAGCGGTCTTTGCCGCGCTGGGCGAGGGCGCCTTCGGGGCCGAGCTTGACCACGACGAGCGGGACCAACTCAGCGAGTTTTCGGATTGCAACTTCCAGGTCGTCGGTTCCCGCGGCTTTGCAGGCCTCGCGTTCGTTTGGCAGAAAGATGTCGACGTAGCGGAGAACCTGGTGAAGTCCGCCCTGCCATTGGTCGTCGGGATCGTCGTTGGTGTCGATGGAAATGGTGAGGCGGGCAGACTTCAGGCGCTGGAACAATTCGCCGACGCGCGGGCGCAAGTCGCGCTGCAGGTAGTAGGACGACAGGTGAAAGTGGCGGGAGTCGGCGAGGTAGTCGAAGTCAAGATCATCCCAGCATAATTCGGCAATAGTTCCCGAGTAGGTGATTATGTTGCGCCACGCTTTACGCTGCAAAATTACGGTGAGGCCAGTCTTCACTGCGCCAGGGATGCGGCACACGCGTGAAACGTCTGCCCCGCCTTCCTCCAGAAGTTGCAAAGCAATCTGACCGAGACGATCGTCTCCGATTCGCGATTGGAATCCCACGCGACTGCCGAGCGCGGCGAGATTGTGCGCGACGATGCTGGAGGAGCCGCCGAGAGTGAGCATCATGCGGTCGGCGAGCAACTCGCGCTCGGGTGGGAGTTCATCGGGAAGGCCGTAGAAGATGAGATCGAGGTTCAGCTCTCCGGCGATGGTGACGTCAAAACGAGGCATGAAGTGGTTTCGGTGATCCTTTCGGTGGGGCTGTGAGCGTCAGACCTTCAGACGAGTGTGACCTCGATTCCGGCTTGCTTGAGCGCGCGGAGATCAGGCCTTGGGATGCCGCGGTCGGTGATGACCTCATGCAGCGCCGAGGGCGGAGCGATCAGGGAAAGGCTGCGGCGTCCGAATTTGCTGGAGTCGCAGACGGCGACCGTGTGTTTTGCAACTTCGACCATCAAGCGATTGACCTTGGCTTCCAGAAGGTTGGGGGTGCTGAGGCCGAAATGGACGTCGAAGCCATCCACACCTAGAAAAAGGAGATCGGCACTGAGGCGGCGCAGAGTCTCCTCGGCGATGGGGCCGACCAGCGAAAAAGAATTCTTGCGCAGGGTTCCGCCGGTGAGGATGACCTCGACGGACGAACCCGCAAGTTCGGTCGCGATATTGATGGCGTTGGTGATGATCGTGAGATTTTGGAAGTGGCGCAGACAGCGGGCGATGGCGCTGGTGGTGGTGCCGGAATCGAGAATGATGACTTGACCTTCCTTGACCTTAGCGGCGGCGCCTTCGGCGATGCGTAACTTTTCTTTGTGGTGAAGCTTTTCCTTCTCGCGCAGAGTGGGATCCTCGAGCGCTCCTTCGCGCGCGGGCAGCGCTCCGCCGTGCGTGCGGTGAACCAGGCCGTGGGCATGCAGGGTTTCGAGATCCTTGCGAATCGTAACCTGGGAGGTTTCGAACTGCTGGGAAAGTTCAGTGACGAGGACCCGTCCCTGGCGATTCAGGACATCGAGGATGGCGCGACGGCGTTCTTCGTTGAGCACTGAGTTGGGTGGCCTGAGTCCCCTGCGCGGTGCGGAAGAGCGCCAGGATCTTCTGTTTCGGATTTCTTTTTATAGCGTTTTATTTCGATTGTCCAGAACAAAAATACTTCGGCCTGGTGCGTGGGCGTGCGGTTTGCAGGAAAGTGAGATGGGCCTTGCCGGAGCATCCCGCCGAGCGCTAACCCCTGTTTTTTCGGTACGTTGTGGAACCACGAGCGGTGATAACTAATGCAATACCTACGTTAAGGCGGATTGCTCGGGGAGATGAAATCTGCCGTAATCTCAATCTGTGACGATGCAGGACGAGGTTTCGATGACTGGCGAATGTTACGAAAGCCGGGATCTCCGGAACAGCGAATGTTTCGCCGGCGGCGAGCGAGGAGCGTCCTGGTGCGTTCGCAGGCTGTGGCATCGCGGACCGTGGCCGGAGAAACACTGATAGTGCCGGTTCGCGGGAAAGTTGGAGACCTGGCTTCGATTTACAGTTTTAACGAAACCGGATCTTTGATCTGGAGATTTCTGGAGACTCCAACGACATTGACCGCGATTGCGGCCGCGATGGCGCGGGAATTTGATGTCACGCAGGAACGGGCTGAGTCCGATGCGGTGCGTTTTGTAAGGGAGATGCTTTCGGTTGGTCTGGTCGAGGTCCGGAAAGATGGGACTGAAGGGCCAGTGGGGCGGGAAGGACTGGCAGCAGCGGACGCGAGGTGAGTCGCGCCCGCTGCTTTCAGACCGGTTGGTTTCAGAGCAGGAGGTGGCGTGGAGCAGTTAAGCTACGGGGCGTTCAGCGCGGGTCTGCATCATCGCCAAGCGGGCGAACGGGCGCCGGTTCAGGTTTCGATTGAAGTGACGCGCCGCTGTCCGCTGGAGTGTTTGCATTGCTACAACAATCTGCCCATGGGCGATATGGATGCCCGGCGGCGGGAGTTGAGCAAGGAAGAGCACTTCCGGCTGCTGGATGAACTGGTCGAGATGGGGTGCTTCTGGCTGCTCTACACGGGCGGCGAGATTTTCGCTCGCAAAGACTTCCTTGAGATCTACACCTACGCCAAGAAAAAAGGATTCCTGATTACGCTGTTCACCAACGGCACGATTATCAACGAACAGATCGCCGACTACCTGGCGGAGTGGCCACCATTTGCGATTGAGATCACATTGTACGGTCGCACTCGGGAGACGTATGAGGCGCTGACGGCGGTGCCAGGCTCGTATGACCGATGCCTGCGGGGAATCAAATTGCTGCACGAACGAGGGTTGCCGCTCAAGTTGAAGACGGTGGCTACCAGCGTGAACAAGCATGAAGTCTCAGCGATGAGACAGTTTGCGGAAGAAGAGCTGGGGGTGGAATTCAAGATGGACGGGCAGATCAATCCGCGGATTGATTGTTCGCAGAGTCCGCTGGCGGTGCGGCTTACGGCAGAAGAAGTTGTGGCGCTGGATATGCATGCGCCCAAGGGAATGAGCGAGTACCGCAGGCTGGCGAAGCACGATCTGGAGAATCCGCCGAACCTGGCGCAGAACGATACGGTGTATTTCTGCGGCGGCGGAATGAATGGCTTTGCCATCAATGCTTACGGAGAAATGGGAATTTGTGTCATCTCCCAACAGGAAACGTTCAGCATTCGGGAGGTCGGGACGAAACGAGTGTGGGAAGAGTCCATGTTGCAACTGCGAAGCCGCAAGCGGACGCGAATTACGAAATGCATGCAGTGCCGCATTCAGTCGCTGTGCGGGATGTGTCCGGCGAATGGGGAGATGGAAAACGGAGATCGTGAGAGTCCGGTGGAGTTTTTGTGCAATGTCGCGCACTTAAGAGCGGCGGTGATCGGGGTGGAAGTGCCGCGTCATGGAGATTGTGAATTCTGTGCGGGTGGAAGCGAGCATGAAGCGTTGTTGGAATCGGCGCGGCGGATTGCGAGCAAAGAAATCGACGTGGAAAGCTGGGCAGGGCCGCAGCAGGCGTTTCAGATCCTGAACAATTCGAACTCGAGTGTGTCCGGGGGGTGCGGAGGCTGCGGGTGCCACTGAGGGCGATGCTGAAATGCAGCCAGCACTGACGTAGGTAGGAGCTGAATGAATCAGGAATTGAAGCAAGAGGCCGGCAAGAAGCCATACGAACCGCCTCAATTGGTCACGATAAGCCTGCGTCCTGAAGAGGCGGTTCTGGGACATTGCAAGATTGCGGGATCGCTCGGTCCCATCGGCAGTTGCACGGCTACTTTATGCCACAGCGCAGGATCGTAAGACAAACAATCCCAAGAGTTCAGGGCGGAGGGATGAGCGGCGATTTCGGGCGGCGAGTTCCGAACGCATATGGAGAGCCGGCTGCTTTACATTGCAGCGGGTTCCGCGTGGGGGGAGTGTCGGTGCAGGTTGCCGGTAATCACGATACCGATGTTAGTTTCGTTCGCTCACTAGAGCCGTTTCGTATCCAGCCAGATTCTTCCGATATTTCCGGTATTAAGATCCAGGTTGAGTGGGTGGAGAAACTTTCTCATGCGCAGGGGCGCGAGCTGTTCGATTCGGGTTCCATCTGGCGCTTGTTTGAGGACGAAGCGGGATTTCGGTTCGAGTTCAGCACTCCGATTTGTGGAAAAGGTTCGTACAAACGACTAATCGTCGACGACGAATTCCGGCGCGCCACGTTGCTTTTGAGTCAGGAGTCTTTTCGCGATCGCGAGTCTGCAGCCCCCCTGGAGTACCCGCTGGACGAGGTGTTGATTACGCACCGTCTGGCACGCGAGAAAGCGATTGAGTTGCACGGGTGTGGGATTGTGGGACCCGATTACGCCGGCAATCTGTTTGTTGGACACTCCGGCGCCGGAAAGAGTACGACCGCGCGGCTATGGACAACGTGCGAAGACGTGGAAGTTCTCAGTGATGATCGAATTATCGTGCGGTGGGATGAGGTTCGGCCGGATTCGGATAGGGCCGAGATGGAAACGCCTTGCAGGGCCGCGGATGCGGTTGAGGGGATAGGGATCCTTCGACTCCGCGGGAACTTCGCTTCGCGAAGCTCCTGCTCCGCTCAGGATGACAAAGTCGCCCGGGCATTCGCTCAGGATGGCAGAGTAGAAAAGCAGATTCCTCCCCTTCGCTCCGCTCAGGGTCGGAATGACAAGGGGAAGATTCGCATGTACGGCACGCCGTGGCATGGGGAGGCGATGTATGCGTCCCCGGCAAGCGCGCCGCTGTCGAGGATCTGCATTCTGGAACATGGCCGGGGGAATGTGCTGACACGTCTTTCTCCCAGCCAGGCGGTCGCGGAATTGTTTGCGCGCAGCTTTGTTCCGTTTCACCGGCACGAGTACTTAGAGACCGCGCTGGAGTTTTTGCAGGAAGTAGTGGAAGCGGTTCCGTGTTACCGCTTTGCCTTCGAGCCAGATCAAGGCGCTGTAGACACGATCCTCAACTTACATGACTAGTCGCGGGGCCGATTCGAAGCTCTTTGAAGAGGTCCTGCGTGCATTGCTGGAACAGGGCTTGAGCGTGCGCTTTCAGGCGCGCGGCGCCAGCATGTCTCCGGCAATCCGTGACGGCGAGATTGTCAGGGTTACTCCCGTAATCGTGAGCAAATTACGAAAGGACGATATTGTCTTAGCAAAGTCTAATTATGGCTTCCGGCTGCACCGGATTGTGCTGGCGGATCACGCAAGAGATGTGTTCGTCACACGAGGTGACTGTGGTCAGGAAAACGATCCGCAGTTGACCGGAGCCCAGATTCTTGGCGTGGCTCGGGCAAAGGAAGTGCGGGTGGGACGAAAAGCAGTACGGGCCGACCTTAAGGGCCTTGGCGGAGGGCTGGTGCGGAGGGTGGCGAGGGTGCAGGCGGTGTTGGAAAAACTCCTCAGAGTGGAGAATCGAGTATGGCCGCGGAGGGAGTCATCTTCTGCAACGCGCACGAGTGTGCGGAATTTAGCTTTGGTGTTGGGACTTTTTTCTTTGCTGCTGGCCGCGTCCCACGTGCAGGCGCAGGTGGCGGTGGCCGACCCTAGTACCTCAGGGACTGCACAGATCACGGGCACAGGCACGGGAACCGTCAACTTCAACCACACCACGGCGGCCACGGCGAATCGCCTCCTGGTGGTGGGCGTTTCGATCAACCTTACCAACTCAAACGGTACGACAGTCACTGGCGTTACGTATAACGGCACGGCGCTGAGCTTTGTCGGTGCGCACAATGATGCCGGGCTCACTCGCCGTGTGGAAATGTGGTCGCTGCTGAATCCGGTAGCGGGAGTGAATGTCCCGATCATAGTCACGGTAAACGTACCGACAGCGGCGACCGTAGGTGTTGTGGCCGGGGCCACCACGTTCTCGGGGGCCGATCAGACTGCACCGCTGGGGACCTTTGTATCTGCCGATGGGGCGGCGGGCGGCAACTCACAACTGGACGTGCCCAGCGTGGTGAATGGAATGGTGATTGACACACTGGCTATTGGTGGAACCCGCGGGATCACAGTGCCGGGTCCACAGGTTCAGCAATGGAACTTGACCAGTGGCGGCAATGGAAATCGTGACGCTCGCGCAAGCGGCAGCAGCCGAAGCGGCGCGCCAAGCGTTCCCATTTCAGAGACTTTTACCGGGGGCACTTCCAATTGGTCGCTGGGAGCGATATCCGTCAACCCGACGGCAGCAGACCTCGGGGTGAGCACCAGCGTCGCCACGGTTCAACTGGGACAGAACACGGTCTACAAGATCACGGTCACGAATAGCGGGCCCTCGGCCGCAAATACGATTTCGCTGACGGATACGCTGGCCGCGGGTCTGACGTTCGTCTCGGTGAGTTCGCCGACGATGACGTGCAGCACTCCTCCGATCACCTGCACACAGGCAACGCTAGCCAGCGGGGCTACGGCGACAGTTGCGGTCACGGTTACAGCCGGTGCATCCGGATCGTATGCCAATACGGCGACGGTTACGGATTCCGGGGTGCCACCGGATCCGAATACGGGGAATAATACTTACGTAGCTGTGGCAACGGTGCAGTCGGCTTCCTGCGCAACGGTGTCGCAAGCAGGCCCGGGAGCGCCGACGGGGACTGTGAATACGTACTATCCGGGAAGTGCGAGCGTGCTGCCGGGGGCGACGTCGATTTCTTTGGGGGCAGCAACCGGGGCTAGGAACTGCGATCGCGGCGGGAAATCTTCTGCTGGTGATCCAGATGCAGGATGCCAGCATTAGTACCTCCAACAGCGTTGCGTATGGGAATGGCAGCACTGGAGCGGGGTTCACGCTGCTGAATAGCGCCGGAAATTACGAGTTTGTGACCGCGACGAATTCGGTGCCCGCAACCGGAGGCACGCTGAACATCTCAGGGGCCGGCAGTGGCGGCGGCCTCGTGTTCGGGTACAACGCTTCTGCGGCTACGGCTACAAAGGGGCAAAGCACATATCAAGTCGTTTTGGTTCCGCAATATACAACCGCTATTCTGCCGGCGGCCGGACTGACGGCAAGTCCGTGGAACGGTTCTACTGGCGGCGTGCTGGCGCTGGATGCCTCAAGCACTCTCAACTTGAATGGAGCGGTGGTATCGGTGGATGGGCTTGGTTTCCGCGGTGGCGCGGGCATGGAGTTGACGGGTGGAGGCGGCGCGAATACCGACTACCAGCAACCCGCCCCCGCGGGTTACGCCGGAGTGGCCCAGCCTGGATGGGACGCCCCCAAAGGCGAGGGAATCGCCGGGACACCGGCATGGATTGAATCGGGCGGGACTTTCGTGCACACAACCACCGGCTATCCCAGCGGTACGGCTGGAGTGGATGGCAGCATGGCTCGCGGAGCACCGGGCAACGCTGGGGGCGGAGGCACGGACGCAGACCCGCAGACTGCGTCTCCTGGAGGCAACGACCAGAATGCCGGCGGCGGTGGTGGCGGCAACGGCGGGTCGGGTGGTTTCGGGGGCGACTCGTGGAACACAAATCTAAGCGTAGGCGGCGAAGGCGGAGCAGCATTTCCCGCGACCATTAATCGCATCGCAATGGGCGGCGGTGGCGGCGCGGGCACGCGCAACAACTCCGATGGGGACAATCAGGCCAGCGGCGGAGCAACGGGCGGCGGCATCATCATTATTCGTGCTTATGCTTTGAGCTGGAACCGCCACGCTGACCGCCAATGGCGCGGCAGCCTACAACGGTACGGCTAATGATGCGGGCGGCGGCGGCGGAGCGGGCGGGAGCAATCGTCGTCCTCTCGGCCAATGGGGGCGAAGGCGGCCTCACGCTGCAGGCGAATGGCGGGCGGGGAGGGAACGCGTGGCAAACCCAAGCTTTCAGCCTGGCGAATCGTCACGGACCCGGCGGCGGAGGCGGAGGCGGAGTAGTTTTGGTCTCGGGTCCTCCAGCAAGTATCAGCGTGAATGGCGGAGCCGGTGGGCTGACGGAGAATCCTGGCGTGCCTTACGGGGCGACGGCGGGGGCGGCGGGCATCAGCGTGACGAACGCGTCGATCAGTTCGACCGTCGGGGACGCAGTCCGGAGCGGAGTGCACTCCGGACATGACACTGGGCAAGAGCCACGTAGGGAATTTTGTTCGAGGCACGGCGGTCAGCTACACCGTGCCGGTTTGAACATAAGCCCGTTCGGGGCGAGCAGCGGAACGGTGACATCAACGATACTTTGCCCATAGGCCTGACTCCGATCAACGCTAACGGGACAGGGTGGGGATGCGGGGTGGCGGCGCAGACGATCAGTTGTGTGCGCTCTGATAGTCTGCCGGGAAACAGCAGTTATCCATCGATCACGATCAATGCCAATGTGGTACAGACGGCGCCGTCGACGGTCACTAATACCGCGTTGGTGAGCGGTGGCGGCGAGATCAATCTGGCAAATGACAGCGCGACTGACGTTGCCAATGTTATTTCGAGCGCGGATATGAGCGTGTACAAACCTCGCTTTGCCGAACCCGGTGGCAGCGGGAAACAACATTACTTATACGCAGATCGTGACCAACAACGGGCCCAGCGCAGCCGACAATGCCACGCTGGTCGTCGACGATTCCTGCGAACACGAGGTTCGTCTCGATTGCTTCGCCGGCGGGTTGGACGTGTTTCACACCCGCAGGCAATGCGAATCTGGTTTGCAGCAATGTGAACATGGCGGGCTCGACGGCGGCTACGTTTACGCTGGTGGTAAGGGTTAACAGCGGCACGGTGAACGGCACGGTGATCGCGGAAACGGCGTCAGTGAGTTCTTCGGCGAGCGATCCGAATGCCGCCAACAATACCGCTACGGCGACCACGATTGTGGGCACCACGGCGGGCGGAGAGTTGACGGTTACCAATAGCGCATCGCCTAATCCGGTGATTGCGGGCAACAATATCACTTACACCCAGGTAGTGACCAACACGGGATCCGCCCCCGCAACCGGGGCTTCGTTTGCTGAAGCCACGCCCGCCAACACGACCCTTGTTTCTATAACTCCGGCTGCGGGCTGGAGTTGTGCAGGATTTCCGGGGGTGCCCTGCTCGAATCCAAGCGTGGCAGCAGGTTCATCGGGAACCTTCATTGCAATTTATAACGTGACTGCTGGAACGGCAAGCGGAACAGTGATCACCGATACGGCTACGGTCAATGCGACGAACCAGGGGTTCGGCGCCAACTCGGCAACGGCTACCGATGTCGTGGCGACTGCGGGTCAAGCAGACCTGGCGCTGAGTACGGCAGCGGCGCCCTCGGTGGTGCTTGCGGGAAATAACATTACTTACACACAGACGGTCACGAACAATGGTCCGGGACCGGCGTCGGGGGTGAACTTTACAGAGGCGATCCCGGCGAATACGACATTTGTCTCAGTTTCTGCTCCAGCAGGATGGTCGTGCACCGTGACGGCTTCGGTGAGCTGCACCGATCCGAATCTGGCGTCGGGAGCGACAGCCGACATCATCATAGTTGTGAACGTCGGGCCTGCGATTGTAGTGGCGACGATAACCGCGAATTCTACAGTCTCGGCGACGACCAGCGATCCAAACTCAGCGAACAACAGCACCACGGTTGTGACGACCGTCGCCACCGCATGCGATCTTACGGTGACCAACAGCGGCAGCCCAAGCCCGGTGGCTGCCGGCGCGAATATTACGTACACACAAACCGTGTTCAATCACGGTCCAAGCAACTGCAGCACGGCTACACTCACCGAACCGAATCCGCTCAACACGACATTTGTATCAGTAGCGGTGGTGACGGTGGGCGGTGGGACTTGGACTTGTCCTAACTCGGCGCCAGTGAGTTGCACCAACCCAAGCGTGCCGCCCGGTTCGACCGGGACCATTACCGCGGTATACAAGGTGAATGCTGGGACGGCTGCGGGCACGATCATCAGCGACACTGACACTGGAGCTACCACCACACACGACACGAATCTGACGGACAACTCTGCCACCGTGAACATCGCGGTCGCGGTTGCAGGGCAGGCTGATTTGAGCGTGACCAACTCTGCCAGTCCGAATCCGGTGACGGCGGGGAATAACATCACTTATACGCAGACGGTGGCCAATGGTGGTCCGGCAGCGGCGAACACGGTCGTGCTGACGGAAGCGCTTCCCGCCAATACAACGTTCGTGTCGCTGAGTGGGCCAGCGGGATGGGCGTGCACCTCCACATCGCCCTTCACTTGCAGCATCGCAAGTCTGGCAGCCAACGCGAGCGCGAACTTCACCTTCGTGGTGAAGGTGAATACGAATGTGGCTTCGGGATCGACAATTACGCAAACGGCGTCAGTTACGCCGACGGTGGGGGATCCGAATCCCGGCAACAACACTGCTTCGGCCAGCGTGCACGTCGCCGATTCCGCCGATTTGTCGGTTACGGATACGGCAAGCCCGGTTCCGGTGATAGCGGGCAACAACATCACGTACACGCAGGTTGTTACCAATGCGGGGCCGAGCGCGGCAACCAACGCAAGTCTCACGGAGAATACGCCTTCGAATACCACCTTCGTGTCGATGGCTTTTCCGGCGGGATGGGGTTGCATCACTCCCGCGGTCGGCGCGACAGGAACCATTTTTTGTACGAATCCCAGCTTCGCACCGGGAGCAGGGACCTTTACTTTGGCGGTGAAGGTAAATGTTGGAACTGCCGCGGGTACCGCGATCAACAACACGGTAACCGTGAGCTCTTCGACTGCCGATCCCAACCTGGCGAATAACACCGCCATTGCAGCGGATGTGGTCGCGACCGCGGCCCAGGCTGATCTGGTTGCGACAAACGTAGCTGCACCAAGCTCGGTGGCCGCGGGAAGCAGTGTCACATACACGCAGAGCGTCACCAATAACGGTCCTGCAGCTACGACTACACCACCGACATTCTCGCAAAGCACGCCGCCGAATACGAACTTCCAATCGATTGCCTTCCCCGGAGGATGGTCGTGCACAACTCCGGCGGTTGGTGGGACAGGCACAATCACCTGTACAGACGGAGGTAATCTCGCACTGAATGGGACGGCCAGCTTCACCCTGATTCTGCAGGTGAACGCGGGTACTCCATCGGGAACTAACATTGCCGAGACGGTCACAGCGAACACGGGCAACATCGTGCCAGGTCTGACGACGAACAGTGCGACGGCGATCGTCGTTGTGGCGAATGCAAACAGCGCCGACATGGCCATTACGAAGATCGCAACGCCGAATCCGGTGGCGGAAGGCGTGCCTTTGACTTACACGCTGGCGGTGACGAACAACGGTCCTGCGTCGGCGACGAATGTAACGGTGACCGATACGTTGCCGTCTACGATGACCTATCTGTCAGCTACTACCACTGCGGGCACATGTTCGGAGGCGGGTGGAACGGTGACATGTTTGCTCGGAACGATGGCAAACACAGGAACTGCCACAGTCACCATCGTTGCGATGCCGGGGACTCCGGGAGTGGTATCGAATACGGCTACAGTAAGCGCGGACCAGACAGATCCCAATCCCGGCAATAATTCGTCGACACAGACGGAGACGGTCACCGCACCCACCAGTATTCAACTGCAGTCGCTTACAGCACACGCGGGGACTGATGCTGCCGGTGTTGCGCGGGTGGTGCTTACATGGAAGACGGGAGGCGAGGCGCAGAACCTGGGTTTCAATGTGTACAGCGAACAGAATGGCAGCCGGGTTCGTCTGAATCCCTCGCTGATTGCCGGTTCGGCGCTGCTGATGCGGGACGCGCTACCGAAGCACTCGGGTAAGACATATGCCTGGATCGATTCTTCGGGGGGTGGCGCGGGTGGCACATACTGGCTTGAGGATGTGAGCGTGAACGGAACCCGCGTGATGCACGGGCCGATCACTGTGGACCCGACGAGCATCGCAGGCGGAGATTCGATGACCGCCCCGGCACCAATGTTGAGCCAGTTGCAGCGTGGGGCAGCGGCGACCGAGGGCAGCCATCCGGTGGAAAGTGCTTCGGGTGAGTTTAGCTCAAACGCGAGCCGGATTCAGAAGCAGTTCGAACTGGCCGCGCATCCGGCGGTGAAGATTCTGGTGAAGCACGAAGGATGGTACCAGGTCACACAACCGGAACTGGTCAAGGCGGGATTGGATGCGAAGGTGGATCCTGCGTCGCTGCATTTGTTCGCCGACGCCGTCGAGCAACCTCTGCAGATCACAGGCGCAACGGCCGGACCCAGCGGCTTCGGTCCGCAGGCGGCGATTAATTTCTACGGTACCGGCATCGACACCTTGTATTCGGGGACGCGAGTGTACTGGCTGGTGGCTGAGGAAGGTCACGGCGCGCGTATCCCGAGCCTGCCGCCCTCATCGGGATCGAACCAGCCGCCCAGAAGCTTTCCGTATACAGTCGAGGTGAAGCCGCGTACAACCTACTTTGCGGCCCTGATCACGGCGAATGGAGACAATTTCTTTGGTGACATAGTTTCAACGACGCCGCCGGTCGAACAGCTGTTGCATGTGCCTCACCTCGATAAGACGTCGAACGATGCCGCATGGCTCGAGGTAGTACTGCAGGGGGTGATTGCCGGCGTGCCGCATGACGTTGCCGTGGAACTGAACGGAAGCAAGATTGGGGATTTGATCTTCACGGGCCAGGACAAAGGAAGGCTCCGCGTCAAACTGCCTCCGGGGCTTCTGGATTGGGACAACACGGTCACATTAACAGCGCAGAACGGGGATTACGACATCAGCCTCGTGGACTATATACGGATTACGTATCCGCACTTGTACGAGGCGGACACCGATGAGTTGAAATTTACCGGCCGGGCCGGAGACGAGATTACAGTAGACGGATTTAAGGTGGCACCAGCCGTGGTTCTTGACATCACGGATACGGGCCAACCGGTGCAGCTTACGCCGCAAGTGGTTCTGAAAGACGGCAAGTACGAAGTTGCGGTGCAAGTGCCGTGGTCGAGTACGAGTTCTGCCGATCCGGCGCGCCACACGCTGCTGGCGGTGGGGAAAGATCGTGTGGCCCTGGCGGCTGCAGTTCGGGCGAATCATCCGTCCCAGTGGCACAGTGTGCAGGCTGGGGCGGGGATTGTAATGATCTCGCATGACGGTTTCGTGGGAGAGTTGCAGCCGCTGGTTCGCGCACATCGTGCGGAAGGGAAGTCGGCGGCCGTAGTCTCGATCAACGATCTCTATGATGAATTCAACTTTGGGGAACGAAGTCCCTATGCGATTCGACAGTTCCTGCAAACGGCGATCAGGAATTGGAAGACAGCGCCGAAGTATTTGCTGCTCAATGGGCGGGCTTCGGTCGATCCGCGGAACTATCTGGGATTCGGGCATCTGGATCTCGTCCCGACTAAGATCATTCCGACCAGCAGCCTGATGACAGCGTCGGACGACTGGTTCTCAGACTTCAGCGGCACCGGAGTGCCGACGATTGCCACAGGCCGTCTGCCAGTGAGCAATGGGGATGAGGCGAAGACCGTGATTGGAAAGATCGTAGGATATGAAGGCCAATCGACCAATGGCACTTGGACTGGGCATGCAATGATGGCTGCCGATGAGAATGACACGGAGAACTTCACGCAAGATGCGCAGACTGTGCAGGCGCAGTTGCCCTCGACACTGCAGGTCACGGATGTGTTTATGAGTTCCGCAGGCAGTGCGACCCCGCAGCAAATCATCTCCGGGATCAATTCGGGACAGGTACTGGTGGACTATCTTGGACACGGATCGGAAGAGCAGTGGTCAGGTTCAAACATCTTCGATAACAAAGCGGTCGCGTCACTGACGAATGGATCACAGTTGCCAGTATTTCTCATCATGGATTGTTTGAATGGTTTGCTCCAGGATGTTTACCAAGATCCGCTGGCAGTGACGCTGATCCTGGCGCCGAACGGCGGCGGGGTTGCCGTATTGGCTTCCAGCGGGCTGAACCAACCCCAACCGCAAACCAGGCTGGACACTCTTGTCGTACAAAATGCGTTCAGTTCTCCGCGGCCAACGCTTGGAGACGCAATTCTCAGGGCGAAACCGCAGATTGACGACCTGGACGTGCGCAGGACATATATTCTGTTTGGCGATCCGGCGATGCGAATTAAAACGCCGACTACCGCTGCGCCAGCGCCGTAAGGCACCTGGACTAACGCTGTACCAGGGCCATCACTGGGCTGGGGATGCCATTCGCCGCAAGGGCTCGGCCAGTCCTCGCATGACCTTTTCGAATCCCGCGAAATCCAGTGACTGAGGCCCGTCCGAAAGAGCACGCTCGGGACAGGGATGGACCTCAATAATCAGCCCATCGGCTCCGACGGCCACGGCAGCACGCGAGACGGCTGCAATCAGGCTCTGCTTGCCGGTTCCGTGCGAGGGATCGGCAATGACCGGGAGATGCGAAAGGTCACGCGCCAGGGCGATTGCGGCGAGGTCAATTGTGTTGCGGGTTTCGGTCTCGAAGGTTTTAATTCCACGCTCGCAGAGGACAACCTGATGATTGCCTCCGGAGAGCAGATATTCCGCCGCGAGCAGCCACTCCTTTACGGTGGCGGAAGGGCCGCGTTTTAGCAGAATGGGTTTGTTGACCGTCGCCAGGCGGCGGAGCAGGGCGAAGTTCTGCATGTTGCGGGCTCCGACCTGAAGCATGTCGACGTGCTCACAAATAATATCGATGTCTTCGGTGCTCATCACTTCGGTGACCACGGGCAGCCCGGTCTGCTTGTCGAGCCTCCCGCAAGATTTTGAGGGCTTCCAAGCCAAGGCCTTGAAAGTCGTAGGGTGAAGTGCGGGGCTTGTAGGCGCCGCCGCGAAGCATGGTGGCTCCAGCCCGCTTGACGGCCCGCGCCGTATCGAGCAATTGCTCGCGGCTTTCGACGGAACAGGGGCCGGCAATCACCACCACATCGGGGCCACCAATGGCCACTCCGTTGATTTTCACGATGGAGCGTTCGGGGCTGACCTGGCGGCTGACCAGTTTGAAGGGCTGAGCAATGGCGACGACGTTGTCCACGCCGGGCGCCACCTGCAGCGCTTCGATCTCATGGCGTCGTCCGCTGCCGACCGCCGCCACGATCGTGCGTTCGGTGCCGCGGGTGACATGAGGTTGGTAACCGGCTTCGCGGATGCGTTCGATGATGTGGGCGATCTCTTTTTCGGTCGCCTTCTCCGACATGTTCACGATCATGGGATTTCTCCTGGTGTGACTTCTCCGCCAAAAAGCGAAAGCCGCGATACTTTGATCGCGGCTCCGGACTGAAACTTGAATGAGAATCAGGTGATCGTGATTGGCTCGATCGCCTCAGGCTTCGCCGCAGCCGCCACTTCTGAAAACCAGAAGTGGGGACTAAAGGCGGTGCAGATGGTAAATCGAGTCATAAAGTCCGGTCCGTTCAATAGAGAATCTTCGTGACGAAGTGTGCCTGGAACATCTAAGGAGGCGTGATCGAACTCGCTGCTTGCGAGAAAACATTATTGGCATTGCCGCCGATCAGTCGAATTGTGCCGACCACCAACACAAGAATGACCGCCAGCATGACTGCGTATTCGGCAATGTCTTGACCCGAATCCTCACACCACATTTCGCGAATCCACTTGGACATTTGTAACCTCCAGGCCGACTGTTCGTTCCTTGTGACAGGAAAGGGTGGTTCTTTGTGCCCCTAATGATGCACGTGGCTTCGGGACCTTGTCAAATGCGGAGTTTCAGGGAATTTCCACAGGAAAGGCACTGCTTTTAAAAGGTTTCCGAGGCGCGCAGGGGATGGGCCGGTTCCGAAGGAGCCTGCAGCAGGAGCGCCTGCGCTGAATGCTGTGTGTATTGCAAAACGCGATTGGGCAGGATGCCTAGGTAGATTGTGGCGGCGATGGTGATGGCGAGGGCGACTCCGAGCGCAACCGGGATGGGTGCGACGGGAACCTGTTTGCGCGGTTGGCGCATGTACATCACGACGATGATGCGCAAATAGTAGTAGGCTCCCACCGCGCTGTTGATGAGGCCGATCAACGTGAGGCCGATCAGATTGGCCTTCAGCGCGGCGCTGAAGACGTAGAACTTGGCGAAGAAGCCGCCTGTGATGGGGATGCCGATCAGCGAGAGCAGGAAAATGGTGAGCGTCGCTGCGACCAGCGGAGAGGTGCGGCCCAAGCCTTCATAGTCTTCGAGGGTTACGTAGCGTTCGCCGCCACCGGCGAAATGGCTGACGACGGCGAATGCGCCGACATTCATAGCGGCGTAGGCGGTGGTGTAAAAGATGGCCGCAGAACTACCCAGGTCTGGAGCGGCTGCGAAGGCGACCAGCAGGTAGCCGGCGTGAGCGATCGAAGAGTAGGCCAGCAGTCGTTTGATATTGTCTTGCAGCAGCGCGCCAATGTTGCCCAGAGTCATGGAAAGCGCCGCCGATACCCAAATGAGCCAGAAGCGGCCGGGAGCGTTGAGCGTGAATACGATCCGCAGCAATACGGCGAATGCCGCTGCTTTTGGCGCAGTGGACATAAGGCCGACAATGGGAGCGGGCGCGCCTTCGTACACGTCGGGAGTCCAGATGTGGAAGGGAGCTACGGCCACTTTAAATCCGATGCCGACGAACATGAGGGCGAAGGCCACATTGGCCAGCAGTTGCATGGGAGTGCTCTGCAACCTCTGGCTGATCAGGTCGATATTCGTTGAGCCAGTCGCGCCGAACATGAGGGCGACGCCGTACAGGAAGAATGCAGTCGCGAACGACCCCAGCAGGAAATATTTCAGTGATGACTCGCTGCTGGATGCTTCGCGGCGGCGGAACCCGACCAGAATGTAGGAAGAGATCGAGGAGATTTCCAGGGCGATGAAAATCAGAACCAGTTCGACCGCGGAGGACATCAGCGCCATGCCCACGACACCAAAGAGAATGAGTCCGTAGTATTCTCCGGCGCGGATGTGCTGGACCGCCATGTACTCATAAGAAATAAGGATCACGATAGCGGCGATGGCGATCACCAGAACGTGGAAGAACACGCTGAAGGCGTCTACGCGCACCATGTCGGAAAAAGCGAGGCCGGGGGATTCCGACATAAACCAGGTTGAGATGAGACCCGCGAGGGTTCCTGCAAGCGCGATCCGCCCGAGAGTTTTCTGGCTGCTTTCTTCGTCGAGCAGCGGGTCGAGCAGCATGATGACGATGCCGAACGCGGATAGAACCAGTTCCGGCAGGATGCGTATGTATTCTTCCGCGTGAGGAATCGTTTGAAGAACGGTGGTGACGCAGGTGTGCGGCATCATTGACCCACCATCCGGCTGGCTACTTGCGCAAAGGGAGTGAGAGCAGCTTGCACTGCGGGGTCAATCGCGCTTAGCCACATGATGGGAGCGATCCCCATAACCAGTGCGGCCAAGGCGCAGGGCCAGACAGCCACTCTTTCAAACACCAGGAGATCCGGCAGCGAATTGTTCACGGGATGTGTGACCTTGCCGAAGAAGACTCGCTGGTACATCCACAGAAGATATACAGCGCTCCAGATGACACCGGTGGCCGCGAGGATTCCGTACAACGGTTTGGCTTGAAATGCGCCGCTGAGTACCAGGAACTCGCCGATGAATCCGTTGAGCAAGGGCAATCCAACGGAAGCGAGGACGATGAACAGATACGAGGCAGCGTAAACGGGCATGGGAGAGGCGAGGCCGCCGAATTCGGTGATCTCATACGTGTGGCGGCGTTCGTGCAGAATACCGGCAAGCATGAACAGGGCGCCGGTTGAGACTCCGTGGGCCAGCATCACGAACATCGCGCCGTTCAGCCCGGCCTGCGTGAAGCTGAAGATTCCCAGCACAACAAAGCCGAGGTGGCTGACCGAGGAATACGCGATCAGTTTCTTCATGTTGGGCTGCACCATGGCGACGAGAGCGCCATAGATGATGCCGATGATAGCGAGGGTGACGATCCAGGCTGAGTTGTGCCGCGATTGTTCGGGGAAGAGGCCGAGGTTAAAACGCAGCATACCGTAGGTGCCCATTTTGAGCAGCACTCCGGCCAGCAGGACTGAGCCCGCGGTTGGGGCTTCGACGTGGGCGTCGGGCAACCAGGTGTGGAAGGGGAACAGAGGCACCTTGACGGCGAAAGCCAGAAAGAATCCGAGGAAGAGCCATTGCGCGGCGGCGGGAAAATTAGGTATCGCGCCCCGTGTGATTTGATCGCGGATCACGACAAAATCGAAGCTGCCAGTTTGCGCGTAGAGCCACAGGATCGCGGCCAGCATGAATACGGAAGCGATCATGGTGTACAGGAAGAACTTCACCGCGGCATAGACCTTGCGCTCATGGCCGAACATACCGATCAGCAGAGCCATGGGAATCAGCGTGGCTTCCCAGAAGAAATAAAAGAGGAACAGGTCGAGTGAGGTGAAGACGCCGATCAGCGCGGTTTCCAGAACAAGCAGGATGATAAAGAATTCTTTCACGCGCTCCTGTACCGACTTCCACGAGATCAAAACGCACAATGGCGTGAGGAAGGTTGTCAGCACCACCAGCCACATGGAGATGCCATCGATGGCCATGTGGTAGTGGATGTTGGGAGTGGAGATCCACGGTATGTTGACTTCGTATTGGAAGCCGGTTTGCGGGCGATGGAAATAAACGGGAAGGTGCAGCGAAAGGACGAATGTAAGCAGCGAAATGACGAGTGAGAAGATGCGGATGTCGCGGTCACGGCGCGGAAGCAACACCAGCAACAGAGCGCCAGCCAGCGGCGCGAAGGTCACCAGGGTAAGAATGGAGGAACTGAGATTGTCGGTGCTCATCGCACTCCAATCCAAATCATGTAGGCAATCACTACCGCAGCGCCGGCGGCAATCCAGCCCGCGTACGAACGCAGATTACCGGATTGCATGTGGCGGACTTCATCTGAAATGTGGCGTGTGCCGTCGGCCGCGTCGTTCACCGTGTCATCAATGATTTTGCGGTCGACGCCCTGCCAGAGAATCCGGGTCGAGCCGTCGATCAGCGGCTTCACGAACAGCTTTGCGTAGAGCTCATCCACGTAGTACTTGTTCACCACTGCATGGTAAAAGCCGTTGAGCGCGGTGGCGAACTTTTCCGGAAGCTCCGGGCGCTGGTAGTAGAGCACGTATGCCAGCAGCCACCCGCCGATAGCGACTGCGACGGAGATGCCCATCAGTAAAAGTTCGGTGCCGCGGCTTGCGGCCTCTGATTCTGTTGCGCCGAACACCGGAGCCAGGAAGTGCTCGAAATGATTTCCCCAGCCGACGAATCCGCCAACCAGCGAAAGAATGGCGAGGATCATGAGCGGGACAAGCATCACGCGTGGACTTTCATGCGGCAAACCGTGGTCATGTGCGGCGTCACTGTGGGAGATGTGTCCGCGCTCGTCGACCTGGGCTTCGCGATAGTCACCGAAGAAGGTCATGTACCAGAGCCGGAACATGTAAAACGAGGTCAGGAAGGCTGTGATCACCCCGATCAGCCAGAAGACCCAGCTTCCATTTGGACTGGAGTACGCCTTCCAGAGGATTTCGTCCTTGCTCCAGAAGCCGGCAAGCGGCGGAATGCCAGCGATCGCGAGCGTGGCAATGCTCATGGTTAAGAATGTCCAGGGGATGAACGATCTCAGGCCACCCATCTTGCGCATGTCCTGCTCGCCACCGCAAGCGTGAATGACGGAGCCAGCAGCCAGAAAGAGAAGGCCTTTGAAGAAGGCGTGCGTCATCAGGTGGAAGATGCCCGCGGAGAATGCTCCCACGCCGCAGGCCATAAACATGTAGCCCAGTTGTGAAACCGTGGAATAAGCGAGAACCTTTTTAATGTCAGTCTGCGCGATGCCGATGGTCGCGGCGAATAACGCGGTCAGGGTGCCGATGATGGCGACGACTTCGAGCGCCATGGGCGCCCGTTCAAATATTGCGTGCGAGCGCGAAACCATGTAGACGCCCGCCGTGACCATGGTGGCCGCATGGATTAGCGCGGATACGGGAGTGGGGCCTTCCATGGCGTCGGGAAGCCAGACGTAGAGCGGGATCTGGGCGGATTTTCCGGCTGCGCCGACCATGAGCAGAATCCCGATGGTGGTGAGCAGAGTCTCGGTCTCGGCGGTCGCTGGCAAGTGGCCGACCGCTGTGAATACCTGGCTAAAGTTCAGCGAACCGAAGTGTTTGATCAGCAAGAACAGGCCAATCAGAAAACCGAAATCGCCGATGCGGTTGACGATGAATGCCTTTTTCCCCGCCGAGGCGGCAGAGTCTTTCGTGAACCAGAATCCGATCAGCAGATAGGAGGCGAGGCCAACGCCCTCCCAGCCAATGAACATCAGCAGATAATTGTTCGCTAGAACCAACGTCAGCATGAAGAACATGAACAGGTTCAGATAACTGAAAAAGCGATAGTAGCCGGGGTCGTCCCACATATAGCCGACGGAGTAGATGTGGATCAGGAATCCGACACCGGTAACCACGAGCAGCATCACAAGGGAGAGTTGATCGAGATAGAAGGCAAAGTCGGCGGTGAAACTGCCGGAACGGATCCATCGCGCAACGAACTCCTGGTACGGAGGGTCGAGAGAGCTGAACCGCGCGGCAACCCACAGCGCCATCGCGAAAGCTGCACCGCAGAACACAAGAGCAACAGTGGTGACCGCCTGCCGCGAAGATTTTTTCCCGAGGAAGCCATTGATGGCGGCTCCCGCCAGAGGCAGAATCGGGATCAGCCAGAGATTGAGATGCGGCGTCATAGTTTGAGTAGGTTCACCTGGTCCACGTTCAAAGTTTCGCGTGTGCGATAAACCGCGATGATGATCGCCAGTCCGACGGTTGCTTCGGCTGCGGCGACGACCATTACAAAGAAGACGAATACCTGGCCGGCCAGCGCATGCCAGTGAGCCGCGAAAGCCACGAAGGAAAGATTCACGCCGTTCAGCATTAGCTCGATCGACATGAAGATGGTAATGATGTTGCGCTTGATCAGGAACCCGGTCACACCGCAGGCAAACAGAATTCCGCTGAGTATGAGGTAATAGGAGAGCGGTACCAGTTCCATCAGTGCTCCTTCCTTTTATGTACGGCCTCGGGCTTACTCGCCAAGACCACCGCGCCCATGATGGCGATCAGGATTAAGACCGATGTGATTTCGAATGGCAGCAGGAATTCGTGGAAGAGCAACTGACCAATCGTCCTCGGATCTCCGGGGAGCGCGCCGGCGGCCACAGACTCGGTGCCGGAGTGCCGCAGCACGACCCACGCCAGCAGAATGCTGCCAATCAGCATGCCGGGGACTCCGAAAAGAATGGCGACGCGGCTGCCCCGGGTGCGTTCTTCTTCGCCGGCGTTCAGGAGCATGATGGTGAAAACGAACAGCACCATAATTGCGCCGGCGTAAACAATGACCTGCACGGCAGCCACGAACTCGGCGCCCAGCAGCAGATACTCACCCGCCAGGGCGGCCATGACGGCGATGAGGGAAAGCGCGCTGTTGATGGGATGGGTCTGCGCCAGCAGGTTCACGGCTCCTGCTACGCAAATTGCTCCGAAGGCCAAAAATAAGAAAAGATGCATGAAGTCAGTTCTCGGATCTCAGTGGTCAGTTCTCAGCAAAAAACCGGGCGTGTGCGCGGCTTCTCAGCGGGCATTCTTGCTTGCCGTTACTGAGCACTGAGAACCGAGAACTGAGGACTTCTTTTCCCTACCACGCTACTGCAATCGCGGTTGCAATCAGGTTTACCAGCGAGAGCGGCAGCAGAAATTTCCAGCCAAACGCCATCAACTGGTCGTAGCGGAAACGCGGCAACGTGCCGCGCACCCAGATATAAATAAAGAGGAATACGAAAACCTTGGCTGCGAACCAGAACACCGGCAATACCGCTTGCAGGATTCTTGGGCCGCCAATCGGGCCGTGCCATCCGCCGAGAAACAGGAGCGTGGCCAGGCATGCCACCGTGATCATGTTGGCGTATTCCGCCATGAAAAACATGGCGAACTTCAGGGCGCTGTATTCGGTGTGATACCCGGCAACGAGTTCGGTTTCGGCTTCCGGCAAATCAAATGGGATGCGGTTTGTTTCCGCGTAGGCGGCGATCAGATAACAGAAAAAGCCGATGATCTGACCGTGAAAAATATTCCACCGCGGAATGAAGCCCCAAAAGTGTCCGGCCTGCGCATCGACAATCTGACGAAGGCTGAAACTTCCCGCCATGATCAGTACGCCTACCAGAGACAGGCCCAGCGAAATCTCATAGCTCACCATCTGGGCGCTGGCGCGAAGCCCACCGAGCAGCGAATATTTATTATTGGACGACCATCCGGCAAGCGCCACGCCGTAGACTCCCATCGAAGTCACGCCGAGAATGAGGAGCAGTCCGATGTTCACATCGGTGATCTGGAGAGGAATCGCGCGGCCACCGATCATCACCCAGTTTCCGATGGGGATTACCGAGATCGATGTCAGCGCAAAGATGAGCGCCATCATGGGAGCTGCGATAAACAGCGGTTTGTAGACATGCGGCGGCGTCAGATCTTCCTTCAGCAGAAACTTGATTCCATCCGCCGCCGGTTGCAGCAGGCCAAATGGGCCGACCCGCGTGGGCCCCCAGCGATTCTGCATGTGACCGACAACTTTGCGCTCCAGCCAGACCGTGTAGGCCACCGCCGTCAGAAGCACCAGGAGCGTGATCACGGATTTGATCACCGACACGACGATGAAGGTGCGAATGTCTAACGGCATGTTTCGTTCTCTAAGGCCATGGATCTCAATCTGCCGCCACGTCGACGAGCTTGATTTCACGACTCTCGATCACCGCATTCAAGGCGCGTGAATAACGTCCTAATGTGCCCGACGTAAACAGAGTATCGTTCGCTGGCATGATGGCTTCCAGTTTGTGTGCCGTTCCTGGCCCACTTTTACCAGCGAGGTGTGCTCACTGTTGCCCGCCAGCAGGTTCATTCGCGAAACGTCATAGCCGGGAACAAGGCGCTGGATTTCGTCGAAAATGGCCATGGGATCGAGCGGGCTCAATTTCGGTTCCAGACCACGAGCCTCGAGCCAGACGGCGTGACGATCGGCCTCGCCCGACTGCGCGCCGCGGGATTGTCCCATGTCGGCCTGCATGCCGCCGCTTCGGAAGGGCACAAGTTTACGCAGATCGAAGGCCATCGCATCGGCGATGCGCACGATCATCTCGAAATCGTCTTTGGTTCCGGTAGCCTCGCCTGCCTTCTTCACCAGTTGCAGATCTCCGCAGGTGTTGGTGAACGTGCCTGTTTTCTCGTATGCATTCGCCGCTGGAAGCACCACGTCTGCCATGGCGGCGGTCTCGGTGAGGAACATGTCTTGCACGACGACGAAGGCTTTCGAGAACGCAAACGGATCAATGTTCAACCGGGCAACTGGGTTGGCACCAACCACGTAGAGGGCTTTGAGCTTACCCGCTCTGGCCGCTTCGACCATCCCGTGGATATCGAGACCAGGGACTTGCGCGATGTTTTCCCACTCCTGGTGAAAGGCGCTGCTTCCCGTGGCGCGGTGATAGCCCGGCAGCAGATCCGGGTAGAGACCCATGTCGGCTGCACCGCGAGAGTTGGCGTTGTCGGCGAGGCATATGAACTTGGCTCCCGGAATTGTGGAGCTGAACTTCACGAGGCTGGCCACACCATCGCCTCGTATTTCTGAGCCGAAAATAATGACAAGATTTTTTTCGCCGCGCAGCTTGTCGCGGAGTTCGCGCCACTGGCCTTGCGCGGGCGAGTCGCCCGCTCCACCACGAGCCGTTAATGCTTCGAGCACGTTATCGTCGCCGGCGAGGAATGAGGCAACTTTGCTTTCCGCTCCGGCAGGAATCTGCAGGAAGGTGGTCGCCTGACGGCGCAGCTTGATCAGGTTTGTATTTATCGCGTAGAGCCGCGCGCGGTGCAGGCGTACGTTGTTGCGAATTTGCCAGGCCAGCAGCGGGTGCTGTTCGGTGGGATCGTTGCCGATGAGCAGAATGGCGGGCGCGTTGAAAACATCTGCCATGCTGGCTGTCACGTCCGGCTTGCCGTGGAGGGCGGCTGCAAGGGCAGGGAAGTCCGCGGTGCGGTGATGATCCACGTTGTTCGTTTTCAAAACCACACGGGCGAACTTCGAGAGCAAGTAAGCTTCTTCGTTTGTCGTCCGCGTGGAACCGATCACACCGATGGCTTGCCCACCTTCTGTATCACGAACTCGAGCGAGAGTTCTTCCGACGAGCTCGAAAGCTTCTTCCCACGTGGAGGGAGCGAGCTTGCCGTCTTTGCGAATAAGCGGCTGGGTCAGACGCTCTTCGTGATTCGCAAAATCGAAGGCGTAGCGGCCCTTGATGCAGAGGAAGTCACCGTTGGTGCCGCTCTTGTCGCGATTGTCGCCGCGGACAATCTCCAGGCCGGTGTCGGCACGCCGTACGCCGAGGGTGGTCTTGCAGCCATCGCCGCAGTGCGTGCAGATGGTGCCGACGTGCTTCATCTCCCACGGGCGCGTCTTGTAACGATACGCGCCCGAGGTGAGCGCGCCCACCGGGCAGATGTCGATGCACATGCCGCATTCTTCGCACTCGAGGTGATCTTCTTTGTTGGGGGCGATGACGGAGTTCACTCCGCGGTTCTGCACGCCGAGCGCCCAAACGTCCATGCCCTCGCCGCAGACGCGGACGCAGCGGTAACAGAGAATGCAGCGCGGCCGGTCGAAGAAGACCACGGGAGACCACTGCTGCTCGTCCTTGTGGTTCTTGGCTTCCATGAATTTCGATTCGGCGGCGCCGTAGGAGAACGTCATGTCCTGCAGTTCACACTCGCCGCCGGCATCGCAGACGGGACAATCGAGGGGGTGATTTCCGAGCAGCATTTCGACCATGCTCTTGCGGGCTTGCCGGACCTCGTCGGTATCGCTGCTGACAATCATGCCCTCGCTGATCACCGTGGTGCAGGCGGTTTGCAGCTTGGGCATCTTCTCGATTTTCACCAGGCACATGCGGCAAGCGCCCTGCAAGGAAAGATTCGGGTAGTAGCAAAAAGAAGGCACTTCGATGCCGACGCTCTTGCAGGCTTCGATGAGGAGCGTGCCCGCGGGAGCCGTGATTTTCTTGCCGTCGACGGTGAGTGTTACGTCAGCCATATGTGTAGCGCCGGCGTCCCGCCGGCTGTTGCGAGGCCATTTTGCCCTCGCAAGTGATCAGCAATCCGAACCTGCGGGCATTCGCCCGCACTTTGGCCGGCGAGACGCCGGCGCTACGCCAACACTGGTAGCTGTTCTACCGCGCCCTCTTTCTCGTACGGGCACGGCCTGCCTTCCAGGTGGTCTTCAAATTCCTTGCGGAACTTTTTCACGAATGCGATGGTCGGCATCGCGGCCGCATCGCCCAGCGGACAGAAAGTCCGACCGAGCATGTTCTCCGCAAGGTACTGCATGTTGTCGATATCCTTCTTCAGTCCGCCGCCGGCGTGAAAACGCTTGAGGGTCTTTTCGAGCCAGTCCGTGCCTTCGCGGCAGGGTATGCACCAGCCGCAGCTTTCGTGCCGATAAAACTTCATCGTGCGCAGGGCGAATTTCACGATGCACTGCTGATCATCGATCACTACCACGCCACCCGAGCCCAGCATGGACCCGGCTTTCGCGACCGAATCGAAATCCATATTCACGTCGATTTCATCCGCGGTGAGACAGGGACAGGAAGATCCTCCCGGAACGACCGCCTTCAACTCGCGCCCGTTGGGAATGCCGCCGCCCACTTCGTAAAGCATTCTCTTTAAGTTATAGCCCATCGGCAATTCGTAGACACCGGGCTTGGCGATATTGCCGCTAAGGCAAAACAGCCGCGTACCGCCGTTTTTCGGTGTGCCCAGCTTGGCATACCAGTCCGCGCCACTGAGAATAATGTGAGGCACATTGGCCAGGGTCTCAGCATTATTGATGACTGTGGGTCCGCCCCAGAGGCCGACCACGGCAGGAAAGGGAGGGCGGATGCGCGGGATGCCGCGCTTGCCCTCGAGTGATTCCATCAGAGCCGACTCTTCGCCGACTTCGTAGGCGCCGGCGCCGCCGTGCCAGTAAACATCGAAGTCGCGGCCGCTACCGAAGATGTTCTTGCCGAGGAAGCCTTTGGCGTAGGCGTCGCGAATCGCCTTCTGCATGATGATTGACAGATATCGATATTCGCCGCGGATGTAGATGTAGCCGCTGCGCGCACCCACAGCGAATCCGGCAATCACCACGCCTTCGATTACCGAATGCGGATCATGCTCGAAAATCAGGCGGTCTTTGCAGGTGCCGGGTTCGCTCTCGTCGCCGTTGCACAGGACGTACTTGGGCTTGGGCGACTGCTTGGGCACGAACGACCATTTCATCCCGGTGGAGAATCCGGCACCGCCACGGCCGCGCAAGGCCGAATTCTTGACCTCGTTAGTAATCGCGTCGGGCTGCATGGCGAGCGCCTTCTGCACGGCCTTGTAGCCGTCCAGTTCGAGATAGCGGTCAATGTTGGTCGCACCCTGGCCAAAGCGGTGAGAGACGACCTTTACCTCGTCGGGATGGGAAACCAAGTCAGCCATAAACAAATTGTTGATTGATGATTTTTGATTGTTGATTGAAAACCGCTCGCCTTGAAGTCTTTTAATCAACAATCAGCAATCAACAATCAGAAATTGCCTTATTGCGTTCCCTTCTTTTTATAGTCATCAATAATTCTGTCCATCTTCTCCGACGTCAGGTTCTCATGAAAGTCGTAATTCACTTGTGCCGCCGGAGCCCAACTGCAGGCACCGATGCATTCCACTTCTTCCAGCGTAAACAATCCATCGGGAGTTGTTTGCTTGTGCCCGATACCCAGTTTCTTCGCGCAGTGCTGCAGAATTTCTTCGCCCCCGCGCACCATGCAACTGATGTTGGTGCAGACCTGGACGTTAAACTTGCCGCGGGGCTTGGTGGTCAGCATGGAGTAATAGCTGATCACGTTGCGCACCTCGAGTTCTGTTAGGTCGAGACGAGCGCCGATTTCCGCGATGACCTCATCCGACAGGAAGCCGACTTCATCCTGTGCGTACAACAGGGTCGGCACGAGGGCCGAGCGCTTGGTCGGGTAATGAGGGACCATCTCCGCGAAACGCGCTTCGAATTCTGCTGAGAACTTCATAGAGAAAAATTGAGCAATTGTGTAATCGGGTAATTGTGCAATTGAAAACCTAAGCTGCTCCCCTTGCCGTTCGCCGCGACGCGGTAAAGATTGCCGTCAATTCATGGGCTTCGGACAACAGAGACTCCGTTTTCTCGGCCTCTAGAATCCCCGACTCGGTCAAAAGTTCCAGCCAGAGAATTGCTTCGTCCGCCTCTTCTACCACCACACCCATCTTAGCGATAAACTCCGCTTTCGTTCTCGCCCGGCATGCTGCTCGATAATTCGCAGCCACCGAGGTGCTGCACCGCAACAACTGTTTGCCCAATACTTGGCAGTCCGTTCGGTAAGGCAGTGAGCGAAACAACCGGATCGCGCGTAACGCAAACTTCTTTGTACGATCTCGAAGTTGCTCGGGCTGTGAACTCAATGCGCGCCCTCAATTACTCAATTACGCGATTGCCCAATTACTCAATTCCTACCGATCGATTTCCCCCAGCACGATGTCGATTGACCCGATGGCCGCGACCACGTCGGCCAGCAGTCTCCCCTCGCACATTTTGGCGAGCGTCTGCAAATTGGCGAAGCAGGCGGCGCGCATGTGTACACGGTAAGGTTTCGCGGTGCCGTCGCTGACGATGTAATAGCCCATCTCGCCGCGTGGCGATTCGACTGCCTGATATACCTCCCCGGCCGGGACGGCAAAGCCCTCAGTGATGATCTTAAAGTGATAGATCAGGGCTTCCATCTGCGTCTTCATTTTTTCGCGGTCGGGAAGCACGACCTTGGGAGCGTCCGCCTTGATGGGGCCTTCGGGCATGCCGTCGAGCGCCTGTTTCACGATCTCGATGGACTCGCGCAGTTCCTGCACGCGGCACATATAACGGGCGAAGACGTCGCCATCTTGCGAGACTGGCACCTTGAACTTGAAATTCTCGTAGCCTGAATAAGGCATGTCGCGGCGCAGGTCGAGATCCACACCGCTGCCGCGCAAAGTAGGGCCAGTCGCGCCCATAGCGATGGCGTCTTCTGCCGACATGACTGCTACACCCTTGGTGCGCATCAGCCAGATGGGATTGCCGGTGAGCAGGTTTTCGTACTCGTCGACCTTTTCAGGAAAATAGCTGGCAAAGTCCCGCACCCGATCGAAAAATCCCAGCGGCGGTTCGAGCGCGATTCCGCCTACACGGAAATACGAGGTCATCATGCGCTGTCCGCTGACCATCTCGAAGATTTTCAGAATGTCTTCGCGTTCGCGGAAGCAGTAGAGGAAGACCGTCATCGCACCGATGTCAAGCGCGTGCGTGCCCAGCCAGACCAGATGCGAGTTGATGCGGGTCAACTCGTTCAGTAGCACGCGCAGCCACTGCGCTTTAGGAGGGATTTCAAGCCCCAGCAATTTTTCCACGGCCAGCACGTAGCAGAGATTGTTGGTCAGAGGACACAGATAGTCGATGCGGTCTGTCAGGGGCACGACCTGCTGGTAAAACTTTGCCTCACAGGTTTTTTCGATTCCGGTGTGCAGGAAGCCGATGTCGGGCATCAGGCGCACAACATTCTCGCCATCGATTTCCAGAATCAGGCGCAGCACGCCGTGGGTAGAGGGATGCTGCGGACCCATGTTGAGGATCATGGTGCGATCCTGGCCAGGTTCCAGGACTGGAGTTGGGGCCAGATGCGCCACTAGCGGTAGCCCTCCACGGGATAGTCTTTGCGGAGAGGATGGCCTTCCCAATCTTCGGGCATCAGGATGCGGCGGAGATAGGGATGCCCGGTGAAGCGGACGCCGAACAGATCGAAGATCTCGCGCTCAAAGAAGTTGGCCCCCGGCCACACCGCGGTCAAAGACTCGACCGCCGGACTGGCGGAGTCGAGGCGCACCTTCAACCGTACCCGTTCTTTCTTAGGGAGGGATAAAAGGTGATACACGACCTCAAACCTGGGTTCGGAGGGATACCAGTCGACGCAGGTGATATCGGAGAGGAAGTCGAAGGCGCACTCGCTGTCTTCGCGGAGAATGGCGCAGGCCTCGCGGATGGCCGAGCGCTCGATGTAGATCGTCATCTCATCGCGATCGAACTTCACCCCTTGGACCGCGGACGCGTTCCAAGCCAGGAGACGAGCGACCGCGGGATGCCCTTTTAATTGCTCAACGTCGGTAATGGCAGGCACGAGAGGCATCAGAAATCTTCACGCTTCATGGAGGCGGCGCCCCAGTCCAGAACGCCCTTCTTCCAGATATAAAAAAAGCCAACCAGGAAGATGCCGATATAGACCAGCATCTCCCAAAGGCCGAAGCGTTTGAGGTCGCGCAGAATTACAGCCCAGGGATAAATGAAGACGGCCTCAACGTCGAACAGAATGAAGAGCATGGCCACCAGGTAAAACTTGACGGAAAAGCGCTCACGAGAGTCGCCGACCGGGGTCATGCCGCATTCGTAAGGAGAGAGCTTGGCACGGGTGGGTTTGCGTTGCCCGATCAGCCAGGAAAGCAAGACAATTGCGGTCGCTATTCCGCCGGCCAGCAGAATATGAATCAAGAACGGCAAGTAGCGAGCGAAATAATTGTCGGGCATGGTACGGGGTATATATAATTCGCGCCAAGCAGTGACTAAACGTTCCAGATTAGGTGGTTGCCGTCACGGGTGTCAAGGGAAGGAGGCGGGCAATTTTGTCCTTGGTGAACAACAGAATTGGTAATTTTGTAATCGGATCATTGGGGTCGCTTAAGAACCCTGTTGAACTTGCATGAACCGGGCCAGCAGACTGCGTCATGGTCGGTTTTCTGATGACCAGATTAGCCGAGCACAAAGTAGAAATGTCCTATGATTTTTGGCTTTAACACCGATGTGAAGCACGGCGATACGATCTACCACGTGCAGAGCGAGGCGCGCGAGAGCGAGCTTGTGCTGCAGACTCAGATCTTCGTGCGCGGGCGCTGTGTGGGCAAGAAGGCCACTTCGTACGCGGCTTCGGCGGAACAAATGCCGGGCGGCGACAGCCAAAAGGAGCAACTGCTACGCGAGCAGCATCGCCAGGTGCTGGACGCGATCCGAGAAGGGAAGTTGGACAACATTCTCGACCGGCCGGAACCGGAGCAATTAGCCGCTATCAAGGAACTCGAAGTCGAGTGGGTGAACGCGGGGTCGGTTCATGCCAACCGAAGCCTTACGATGCAATTGCGCGTCACGGATGGAGGCTCGGCGGCGCCTGGGGCGCGGCTTACGTTTCGCTTTGCCCGTCCCGATGCTGCGCCGTTCTACACGCGGGCGGTGACCGACTCCAGCGGCGGCGCGGAGATCAAGATTGACGTCGAGGAAGCTGCGTTGCCGGACGCGTCGGTTCTCGTGCAGGCGAATTACGAGGGACGCACCGCGACGCGGAAGTTTGTACTACGCAAGGCGGAGTAGGAGCTTTCGTGCCGAATCCTCCGCTGAAACCTTTGCATCCCGATAGTTCGCTCAGCCCAGCCAAACTGGCCCAACTCGGCCGGTTCCCACAGAGATTCTGCAGCACCCCCTCCTGCCCGGACAAGAGCATTCGCTCAAAACACGTCCGCACGGCACCGTTCTGGATGGGCACCATCGCATCAAGATTCTCAAATCTCGCGGGGTGATGTGGATGTCCTTCCGCGAGAGACAATCGTGAGAGAATAAGCGCAGAAAGAGAATGAACCCTAAGCTCTATTGGATTAACGGGCCCTGGCCGGGCAGACTGGCAATTTCTGCTCGTCCTCGCGGCGGCGACTGGCTCGAAGATGAGATCGCCGGCTGGCGAAGATCTGGAGTGGATACAATCGTCTCGCTCCTCACACCTCAGGAAAACAAAGACCTGGAACTCAGTAAGGAACCCGCCTTGTCCCAAGCTCGTGGGCTTCTTTTCGTGTCCCTGCCAGTACAGGATCGGGGTGTGCCATCCTCTTGGGACGAGGCCTCGCACATAGTCGCGAAAGCCAGCGAAATGCTGCGACAGGGAAGAAACGTAGCGGTTCATTGCCGACAGGGCATCGGCCGCTCTGGCATGATCGCTGCCGCGCTCCTTATCAAGGAAGGAAGCGCCGCGGATCATGCGCTGAAGGTGATCAGCGAAGCGCGTGGGTTGCCCGTGCCCGAAACGCCAGAGCAAGTGGAATGGGTGAGAGAGTTCTCCAAGAGAGGAAGTTCGTCCGAGGTTCCGTTGACCCGGGCTTCCGTGAAATGAAACTTCACATCAATGGGGAAGAGAGGTCTTTCGATTCTCCTCCTGCCTTCACGCTCGCGGCGCTTGTGGAAATCCTCGGCATGAAAGCGGACCGCGTTGCGGTGGAGTTGAATCGCGACATTGTGCCGCGGGATCGCTGGTCTGAGACCCCGCTCAACGAAGGTGACCGACTGGAAGTGGTCCACTTTGTAGGCGGCGGTTCGGAACCGGCCACCCGGCAGGAACTCTCTTAGTCACCCCTTCCTCCCCGATTCTCTGCTTGACCCAGGCCTTCTCGTGCCTAAAATGTTTGAAACATTTTGTCCGGCTATTGTTTCAAACAAGTTTGGGGATTCATGCCTGAGCGTTTCACATCGCGAGAAGTGATAGCACTGACCGGAATCACGGCACGGCAACTGCAATGGTGGGACGAGCGCGGAGTGGTCAAACCCTTACGGGAAGGGCATCGCCGCCTGTACTCGATGAATCATCTGACCGAGGTGGCGATAATTTGCGAACTGCGGCGAAAGGGCTTTTCGCTCCAGGGTGTGCGCAAGGTCCTGCGCTTTCTCGACCGCGAATTCGGCAAGGGGTTGGCGGAGATCGTGAACCGCAACTCCGATTATCACCTGCTCACCGACGGAACTCATCTTTATCTGGAGACATCGGCGCGGCAGATCGTCGACATTCTAAAGAATTCGAGCCAGCCCATTCTAGGAATCTGTTTAAGCGATGCGGTGCGGCAGGTGCGCGCCGAGGTCATCTCCCGAAAGGTGAATACTTCAGTAATCTCGCCGGATCAGCACCGGCGTGCTAGAAAGGCATCATAGGCAGGGAAGTTTGGTTCACACAAGACAGGGAGGAGACATGGTCGGCGAACTAGACATCCTGAATGAGTGGATCCCGGAGCAAATGGCTCCCGGCACAGTTTTCGTGCTCGAAAACGCCGGCGAAGTCGGCGAGAAGGAAGATCCCTATTGGGCCGTGCTGTCCTGCCCTTCATGCGGCATGCTGGGCCTGATCACGCGCAAGCAGATCAACGGGCTCCTGCCGGTTATTTGCGGCTCCGAGGCCTGCTCGGCGCAGTTCTTCATTCGCGATGCCGAAGTGGTGGTGCGCAAACCGTTCTAGCAGACGAGTGTGGCGCGGGCACTCCTGCCGGGAATACCGCTATCAACTGTCAGTTTAGGGGAACGCCGGCTCCAGACCTATAAAGTTCGGGCACTGCCCGCACGCGGGCAAGAGTGCCCGCGCCACACTGCCACCCACCACACAGTCGCTTTAGTGCATCCGATCTCGTACCTCACTCAACTCGACCGGAACCTGCTCGACAATTTCGATTCCAAAGCCTTCCAGCGCTGCCACCTTCTTTGGACGGTTAGTGAGCAGGCGAATTCTGCGCAGCTTGAGGTCGGACAGAATCTGGGCACCTATGCCGATTTCGCGCTGGACCTGCTTTTCGTTGTCGTACAAAGAAGGCAGTTTCTGCCCGCGATGGAAACTCAGCGCCGTGCGCTCGCCGACCTTCTCCACAGAAAATCCTTGTGAGGTCTGGTGCAGGTAGATCAGCGCGCCCCGGCCTTCTTTGGCGATGCGCGTGAGGGCACCTTGGAGCGTGGAATGGCATTCGCATCCGGTCGCGCCGAAAACATCGCCCATCAGGCAGTGGGCGTGCATGCGCACCAGAACCGGCGCGTCGTCGTTCTCGATGTCCCCGCGGACCAGGGCCACATGTGATTCTCCGCCATCGACTTCGCTTTCGTAGGCGATCAACCGGAATTCGCCGAAGCGGGTATCCACCAGCGCTTCGCCGACGCGGTGCACGTAGCGTTCGTGCGCCATGCGATAGCGAATCAGTTCGGCGACGGTGAGCATCTTGAGTTGGTGTTCGCGGCAGAACTCGGTCAGGTCGGGCACGCGCGCCATGCTGCCGTCGTCCTTCATGATCTCGCAGATGATGCCTGCGGGAACCATTCCCGCCAGCCGCGCCAGATCGACGGAAGCTTCGGTTTGACCGGCGCGCACCAGCACTCCACCTTTGCGCGCGCGAAGAGGGAAGACGTGCCCCGGCCGGGCCAGGTCGGCAGGCTTCGTCGCCGGATCAATGGCCACTTGAATTGTTCGCGCCCGATCGTAAGCGGAAATACCGGTGGTGACGCCGGCGCGTGCGTCAATCGCTTCGCAGAAGGCAGTCCCGTACTGTGAAGTGTTCTCCGCCGTCATGGGACCGATGCGCAGGTGTTCGAGACGCTCCTCGGTCATGGCAAGACAAACCAGGCCACGACCGTACTTCGCCATGAAGTTGATGGCTTCTGGAGTGACCTTTTCCGCGGCGAGGGTCAGATCACCTTCATTCTCACGATCTTCGTCGTCGACAACCACGATCATGCGGCCGGCGCGGATCTCCTCGATCGCGTCGGGGACATCGGTGAATGGCGGCTGGGAGTTCATTTGAGGCGATTGTAGCAATATGGCGGTCACCGAGCCAGTTCCTGCTCGGCGCCGCGAAACAAGGCACGCAGGGCTCGGATCACCCAGCGGATAAGAATCACGACGATCAAGACGAATGTGACGGCAAGCGTCCCCGCAATATAGGGATGGCGCATCGCGAGCCAGGTCAGTCCTACCGCTACAACGTCTTCGCCAAGGCTGAGGGAGATGTTCGATAACGGCTCCGGAGACGCAGTTACCGCGGCACGGGCAGCGGTCTTTCCTCCATGCGCGGCCAGAGCTACAGCTGCCCCTAGCAGAGTGGCCAGAAGTTGTTGTTCGGGAGAGAGTTGCCTGGTGGACTGGTAAGCGAGCAAGCCGGCCACCGGAACGCGCACAAAAGTGTGTAATGCATTCCAAACCAGGTCAAAGGCGGGCAGTTTGTCGGCGAAAAATTCAACCAGGAAGAGCGCAAGACTGGCGGCAATTACTGGCCAACTCTGCAAGAGCTGTAGCCCGGGCGGCAGCGGCAAATGTCCGAAACGCGCCAACAGCCCCAAAACTGCGACAGTCGCGTAAAGGTTCAGCCCGGCTGCAAAGCCCACAGCCGCCAGCAAGGCAAAGAGTTGACTGGGCGGGATTTGCAGGACATCAAGCATGAATCAGGCCCCAGCTTAAGGGCGGAACTGAATATCCGCCAGAAACAAACAGGGCCGCTCCGTGAGCGGCCCTGCCATGGAACCGTCAGATTGGCGACTACAGTGTGGACTCAATCTCGAAGCCCCAAGCTTCCAGCAGAGGCTCCGGGATGTACTTGGAATTCTTGTTGCGCCGCGCCCACTCCCGCAGGCGAGTGGAACGCAGATACTGGTCAGGAGAGAGTTTGTACTCGCGCACAACCTGTTCAAATTCAGTAATTGTAGGGGTAATCGGGCCAATCGGCTCGGGCTTGCCCCAGTTTGGATTTCCGCGTCGCTTCGCCATGAAAAATTGCCTTTCCACCTCAAGGGGAATGAACTTATGTTTCTGCCGTCTCACCCAGCTAACTATATGATTCTCTGAATCGTCCCAAGGATGCAGGACGGACGCAAGCGCAGGACAGCTACGAATCAGGGGATCCTTAACAAATCTGAGCCGATTGGAGACTCGGTATCTTACGGCGATATTGCCGCGAAAGTCAACAAGAATTTCTCGCCTAGCCCGACGCAACGGACGCTAAGTTGTTACAAATAAGAGCTTTAGTGAATACAAAGCTCGGGTTTTAAGACCCCAAAGCCGTGCGCCCGCCGGCAGTGCCGGATTTCAGGATTTTCCGCTTCCGCTATGCAAAAAACAGCGATTACGCTCGTAACGCCTATTGCCCCGGCCATCATTGCGTGCTGGAACTGGCCGTTTTAAAGTGCAAAGAGGGAGTGCAGGCCTGGGTGTCGGTAGGACGCACAGGACGTCGTTGCGGCACCGTCGCGTGCCCCGCGTTCACCCGCTAGACGGCGGAACCATGTTATGAGCCTGAAGTCATTACTGCTCTGCTCGGATGAAAAAATCGTGCGGGTGCTGCGCCGCACTCTGGGCGATCTCGAAATTGAAGTCGAAGTCTGCGCCGAGGCGGAGCGGGCCTTGCGCAAGCTTACCCGCCAACGCTTCGAAGCCATCATTGTGGACTGCAGTGATAAGGGCTCAGCCGATGTTCTACGCAGTGCCCGCGCTGCCCTCTGCAACAAGCGCGCGGTGGCGGTGGCGATCCTCGACTCAGGGACCGGCCTCCGTTCTGTTTTCGACCTCGGGGCGCACTTCGTGCTGTACAAGCCAGTTTCCAGCGAACGCGCGAAATCGAGTTTTCGCGCCGCCCGGGCTTTGATGAAGCGGGAACGCCGCCGCAACTCCCGCATTGCAGTGCAGATTCCTGTAGCCCTTAGAAATACTGCGTCCGACACCACGCTGAAGGTAACGACCACGGATGTGAGCGAGGGCGGAATGGCGGTAAGCGTTCCCAAGCGCAGCCGTCCGACGGGACGCTGGCAGGTTACGTTCACCTTGCCGGGCACGAAGACTGCGTTGGAACTGGTCGCCGAATTCGCATGGGAGGGAAACGGAGTCAATGCAGGCCTGCGTTTCCTGGAAGTTGCTCCCGAGACAACACGCCAGCTGCGGGAGTGGCTGAAATGCAATTCGCCCGAGGCTGAGCAAGACGACCCGCCCATCCATTGCCGGCTTACTGACCTGAGCCTGGGCGGATGCTATCTCGAGATTGCGTCGCCATTTCCCATGGGTACCCGCGTGACCCTTTCCATGCGTGCAGCAGGAGTGGAACTCCGCGCCGAAGGTGTGGTGCGGGTGATGCATCAGGATCGGGGCATGGGAGTGGAGTTCACTCAGACAACTGGGCAGCGTCGGGAAGTGCTCGAAAAATTCCTGGAAGTGCTGACCGGGAATCGCGACCTTCTTCCCGAGTTGATGGTAGAGCCCGAGGGCTTGGAACAAGACTCAACAGCTATTGCTTTTCCTCCTGGAGAAGTCGACGATCCGCTGCTCGGACTTTTCCGCAGCCAAGCAGCGCTTCCTGCTGAGTCGTTCGCGGAAGAGCTCCGAAAGCAGAGGGGAATCGCCATGGCTGCGGGCGCCTCGGCTTAGCTTCCCCAACCGGAGATCTCATTGTGGCGAAATGCCTTCTGCTGCGCCTCCCTTCATCAGTGCCGTTTTGATCAGCGATTTCTGGTTGACCGCCAGATCAATGTCGGTCTCGAACGTCTGATACCCGGGCAGGGTGATCGTCACCTTACGCTTCCCGGGCTCTACCAGCAGGGCTCTTCCTATACCGCCAAATTCGGCAACATGGCCAACGAAGACCCCATCCACGAATACGGCCGCGCGATTTGGACTCACATCTAACTTGATCTCGGCTGTGACTCGGGGCATCTGCACTCTTGAATCTTTCTCCATCTTCACCTCGATGACTTGTTTTTCGCCCGCGCGCACCGAGATCTTTTCCACGAAGTCGAGATAGCCGCCCTGGCGAACCATGATCTCGTGCTCACCCGGCATAAGGAGAACTTTCTTCGATCCTTTCAATTCGTGCAGATAGCCGACGTATTGCCGGTCGATCCAGACGCCGGATGTGCGCTCAACTTTCGTGGCGCCGATGAGTTCGATTTCTCCGAGGACGTCATTACCGGCGCGCAGAATTCCCGCGAACGTCAGCAGCGCCAGGAGCGTCAGTAGAGAGAACAGCGCATGAGTCTTGCGGAAAGTTGGCATGATGACTTGCCTCCTTGTTTCCTTTTTAGATGCTAGAAATTCTGAAGAGAATACTGGGGAAATTCCGGAGGTTCCAGATGTTGAAAGTGCAGAATCGAATGAGATGCGAGTCGAGTTTACGGCAAGAACGCGCAAGAATCATGAGCTAGAACAAGCGCGAGCCGGGATGGCGAAACTGGCAGACGCGGCGGACTTAAAATCGGCCGAAGACCCCAAATCAATCAGAGACGTCTGACGCACGAAGCTGAAGTGTAAATTCCCTCTGCGTGCTCTATGATAGACAACTGAAAATGAAACAACCGCGCGGGCGTGGCGGAATGGCATACGCAGCGGACTTAAGGGAAACTTGAGTGCTCGCCTGGGAAACCGGCGATGCAGAACTGCTCAAAATCGGGGAAACCTCAAATGGCAATCCCGAACCAAGCCCGGAGGGACCACAGCCGGGAAGGTGTAGAGACTAGACGGGCAGCACCTAAGCTCCGGAGCTTTCCGGGGGAGGGTGAAGGGATAGTCCAGACCGCAAACCTGGCGTGAGCCCTCAAATGAGCTGCCACGTCTGGGCGGCGAAAGCCGTAGACGGTATGAAAATCCGCAGGGCTTAAACGGCCCATGAGGGTTCAAGTCCCTCCGCCCGCACCACCGCTTACTCCTGGCTTCAGATCAGTTCCGGTTGCCGACTAACCGCCGGAAACTTGCCCGGTTGGCTCGAAGTCAATTTTTGATTGCAAATCCCCGCAATGTTATCGTGGACCGATTCTCCGACCGTGCGCGATAACGGCGTGGAAGCTCGGTATGTTTCCTGGCGTAACCCGTCCATTGAGCACCGTTCCTCATGAACATACTTGATGTCGTCGTCGGCAAGCCGATCAAAACCAGTGACGAACGGGCCGAACAGATCGGTCCCGCGCAGGGCATCCCGATCTTTGGTCTCGATGGCCTAAGCTCCGCCGCGTACGGGCCGGAAGCTGCCCTCAGCCTCCTTATGCCTCTTGGACTGCTGGGCGTTCGCTACATTGTCCCGGTCAGCGCCGCCATCATTACGCTGCTCGTGATCGTTTACTTCTCGTATCGCCAAACGATCGCGGCCTATCCGTCGGGCGGTGGTTCGTATACGGTGGCGCGTTTCAATCTTGGTGCCCCTGCCGGACTGCTCGCCGCGGCCGCGCTGCTCGCCGACTACATCCTGACCGCCGCAGTGGGTATTTCCGCGGGCGTCGGAGCTTTGGTCTCGGCCGTTCCGTCCTTGCTCCCGCACATGGTTTCCCTTTGCGTGGACATTTTGATCGTCATCACCATCTTTAATCTTCGTGGCGTGCGCGAGGCAGGTACCGCTTTCGCTGTCCCGACGTATCTGTTTGTCGGCACACTGCTGATCACCATCATCGCCGGCGTTTTCCGGGTTCTGATCAGCGGCGGACATCCCACGCCGGCTGTTCCGCTTCCGCCTCCACCAGCCGTGACGGAGGCCGTCACCTACTGGCTGCTGCTCAAGGTGTTCGCCAGCGGTTGCACGGCCCTGACCGGAGTGGAAGCGGTCAGCAACGGAGTCAAGGCCTTCCGCGAGCCTGCAGTCAAAAACGCGCAGCGCAGTCTCACCGCGATTATTTTTCTTCTGGCGGTGCTGCTGGCCGGAATCTCTTATCTCGTGAAAGTGTATGGAATCGCAGCGACCGATCCTGGCCAGCCCGGCTACCAGAGCGTGCTCTCCATGCTCACAGCCTCGGTTTTTGGCAAAGGAACCTTTTACTATCTGACAATCGGCTCCATCCTCGTGGTTCTGTCTTTATCCGCGAACACCGCGTTCGCCGATTTCCCTCGTCTGTGCCGCGCCATCGCCCAAAACAATTACCTGCCGCACGTTTTCGGGTACCGCGGACGGCGGCTCGTCTACACCTACGGGATCGTCTTGCTAGCTGTACTCTGTGGCGGGGTTCTCATCCTTTTCGGTGGAGTAACTGATCGGCTGATCCCGCTCTATGCGGTGGGTGCATTTCTCGCCTTTACGCTCTCCCAAGCCGGCATGGTCATGCACTGGAGGAAAAATCGCGGCCCGGGATGGGTGAAGAGCGCGCTGGTAAACGGACTCGGCGCGTTCGTCACCGGCACCACCACGGCCGTAGTGCTGGTCGCGAAGTTCATGGAGGGCGCGTGGATCACGCTTCTCTTCATTCCCTTGACCATCGTTTTGTTCGCCATGGTCCGCCGCCACTACCACTCCGTGAAGGTGCTCACCACGTGCAAGGTTCCCGTTGACGCGGCTGGCCTCAGCGTGCATCCCATTGCGGTTATCGCCATCGACCGCTGGAGCAACATCACGCGCCAGGGCATTGAATTTGCTGCCCGGCTCTCCCCGGAAGTGATTGCCTTGCACGTCGAGCCTAACGAGCATTCCGAATTGCTGCAGGACGACTGGGAACAATACGTTGACCGGCCGTTTCGCGCGCAGGGAAAGCAACCACCCGAGCTTCGCGTCCTGCCCTCACCCTACCGCTTCGTCATCATTCCCGTGGTTCAGTTCGTTCTCGATCTCTCGAAAAAGAATCCCGGTCGAAGCATTGTGGTAGTTATACCGGAACTGGTGGAGGACCGATGGTACGAGTATTTCCTCCACAATCAGCGCGGCCGCCTTCTGGAATGGGTGCTGCTAGCCCGCGGCAATGAACGCATCTTCACCGTCAGCGCCCCTTGGTATGTCGGGCACCAAACCTGATTCCGTCTTGGAGCGCCGATCACCGATGAGAATTCAAGGTTGCTACATGCCACCTTGGCAATGGCTCCCGAGTGACGATCAATTCGGAAGTTATCGCTTCGTCAGTCGGTGTTGGTACCGAGAAACGCGCCAGCATTCTGGAACCGGCCGCAGCTGGAAGCATCCACGATTCCAGTTGCGATGCCGACTTCGCGGTACCAATGTCATAAGCAGATTATCGGCGAGTGGCAATGGCGAAACTCATCCGCTGCGCTAAAGCGATAAAAAAATGGTGGGCTTTTGGTCTTTAATTTTGCGAGTCAAAACGATTAGGCACGCCATCGAAGCAGTTAAGAGTGGGGAAAGAGTTTGTCAAGCCGACCGCCGCGAGCAAGCAGGAAATTATTCGACGGGGCAGGCCGACAGAATATTTGGAGAGGGAAAGTCACGGAACATCTCTCAAGGAGAACGAACATGAACAGTCTTGACTCTATGTTAGAACGTAACAAAGACTTTGCCGCTCAGCAGTCTGCTGAAGGCACCCTTATGCCTTCGCTTCCGCGGGCGTTGCCAAATGTGAAGGCGATCATAATCGGTTGCGCTGATATGCGTGTGGATCCGGCTCATGTACTTGGAATTAAGCCGGGCGAGGCCGTCGTGATCCGTAACATCGGCGGTCGAATCACACCGGGGTTGTTGGAGCAGTTGAGTCTACTCGGGCGAATCGGCGAGGTTGCCAGAGAGATTCCTGGAGGCGGCGGGGAGTTTCACATCATCGTACTTCAGCACACCGACTGCGGCATCACTCGCCTTGCCGGCGATCCTGCCATGCTGGCGCACTATTTTCAGATACAGGAAGGGGAGCTCAAGCAAAAGGCGGTTACCGATCCCCGCGCAGCGGTTGCCGGCGACGTTAGGTTGCTCCGGGCGATTCCCGCGTTGCCGGGCGAGTGGCTTATATCAGGTCTCGTCTATGACGTGGCGACCGGACGCGTTGAGATCGTCGTGCCGCCAGCGGCGATTCGTACGGTATCAATTTCACTGGATCAAGGTCGGAGTAGCGGCCTTTCCCGCGTTGCATGAGGGGTGCCGCGCTTTGATTTGGAAAAGGCGGATTCAGGTGTCTTCGCCCGACGGCTGGGCACTACTCCGGGCCAATATCGCAAGTCATTCGGATGCGTGTGGCACAGGAATCCAGACACTTGAGCAACCGCACAAGTAGTCGTCGCCTCGCGCCTTGATTAGTCCTGAGAAACGCGCTTGTGCCCACGAATGGAGAACTCGCCGTTTGGTCGGCTTTGGAAGCAATTGGCTATCCTCCGGCTCAAGGCCATCGACCTTTCGCCGGAGGACAACCATGGGTGTTTTTCTAGTGCAGCAAGTTGGGGCTGGCTGCCGCGACGTTTGACTTCGCTGGGACGGCGCGAGCAGGGGGCCGAGTCGGGGTCAGGCGCGGTCCAGGAGCGGCCTTGGGTAGTGGTGCATTCATCTTCTGCCAGCGCTCGGTCATGTCTGCCAGACGCAGGTTTTCAAAGCCGCGTCGCAGGGCCACGATGCGGTAGTCGAAGGACACATTCGACTGTCCTCCACCGAGCTCATGCACTTCGAAGCCGGTCGTGGTCTTCCGGCTGACGTAGAGGCCGCGGCAGTCTTCCCCCGGGGTTAGAAACACGCGGTACTCAGAGGCCGTATTCACGGTTTCAGCGAAGGTGCGATCGAGAGTTATCGACGCGGTGCCGCTCGTGAGTCGTCCGCCGCCAAAATCCTCGAACCAGTTCTGCGGCGACTGGACAGCGTACAGCTCGACCTGCCGCTTGCCCGAGTCCACTGACGCCGCGGTCGAGAAGTTACCGGGACAATTTTCGTGTCCGTTGGTGTCGATGGTACAAAAACCGCCCGCACCGCCCGCCTGCAGGGCGAGCTCACCGGCAGCGTCTTGCTGCATGAAGGCCGTAGGAACGCCAGAGGGGCTGTTGTTCTCAAGGTAGATGGCCCTCGCGTCATCGGCTGTTCCCGCCAGCGCGGTTGCACCCCCTGCGTTGGAAGCAGTGTCACCCCAGACACCAGCGGGGCAACAGCCGATAAGACGGAACCCTGTCGAGCTTTCCCCATCGCCCAATGCGATCGCCCCAATGCCGTTGGGGCTGCTCGTGGAGCCTACCAGACCGAATCCCACGCCCGTAGTAGAGAAATTCTCGCCCTCCACTCCGGCGGCAAACTGTCCGGAGCTGGTGTTTATGCCGCGTACGCCATAGGTCGTGCCGCTTTTCGCATTGGCTGTGCCGAGCACGGCCGTGGCATCGCTGCTTGAGCTGAAAATCTGGCCGAAGACGCCGTTGTTGACTCCGGTGGTTGCGTCGGATTCCCCCCACACGCCAATGCCGCCGGCGATCGTCTCTCGCCCCTTCACACCGACCGAACCACCTGTTCCCTCAACGCCGGTGCCGTTAGTTAATCCTTGTCCCAGCACGCCCGTAAATCCAGAGCCCTGTACGCCTATGCCACTCGTGCCCTCAGCGACGCCCCCGATTCCGACACCGCTTGTACTGTTGGTCTGAGTCGCCTGAAAGATGTTTCCGCTGTTGCTGCTTCGAAAGGAACCCGTTTGCCCCACTACCGCGCCTGTAACGGTAACGATGCTCCCACTTTGACTGATGATGGAGTCATTGACGCTTGCGCTTCCCCCGTTGCTGGAGAATTTCGGAACGAACCCCGTCTTGCAGGCTGTTCCTCCAGCGCAAGTGATCTCATTGGCCTGGTCTGTTGCTGGCACAGCGCTCTGAGTGGTTTTGTTGTCGGATTGGGGCGCAGCCAGTTGAAACGCGGAGATTGGCTTCCCGCCAAGCGTTTCCGCGTCAACCGCCTTGAGCGCGTAAGGAACGCTCACGAATATTACACGCGGCTGCTCGGCTTGTCCCTCAATCTGTACGCCCAGCCATCGTGCCTCGTTCGAGGTGAACAACTCCGCAGGCAAGCCCTCGACCTTGGTCGATCCCAGCAGCGCGGTATAGTTCCCTTTGGCATCGGCCTGCACATTCTGCGTTTCCAGCCACAGCGGCGCTCCTCCCTCTTGATCCTTGTAGATGGCAAAGGTCACGCCCACTACTCCGGTCTTGGCGTGGCCCACATCATCCTTCACGACGCCGCCGAACTTGACCAGGCGGGGCACGGCTTCTGTAGAAGAGGCGTTACTTGTGGACTGAGCGGCGCCTAACGTTGCCCCCAGCAGGAATAAACATATTGCTCCAATCAATCTGTTTCGCACTTGCATGACATCCTCCGTATAGGTTTGTTTGGGGGGAATCTTTTCTCAATTTCGCAATCAGTTCCGGACTGCCTTCACTGAATGCTGCCGATCAATACACGGCACTCACCGAGTTGGGAGTTGCAATAATGCCGTTCCTCGCTGACTGACAGATCGCTTCCGGCGCCGCTTTACGGGTGACGATTGGCCTGCAGGCACTGCACTGACCTTGCGCTTCTGCCTATTCGCCGCTTGCGCCTGCGCGGAGTGTGGAACGTTTTGGCTGGCCGCGGGCCACGGGTTATACCACGTTGGGTCAACCTCCTGCTGGCTGTGTGCCGGTGGGACAACTGTCGTCCCCATCAGAATGACCATGGGACCGATCAACCTAAGTGCTGCTGAAAATCGAAATTCACTCACGGGATCACTTCTCCTTGGATCGGGTTATGGCCCGCCTCTCGACAGTTTTCCTGGTGAAAGTTTGAGCCGGGGAAAAGTGCCCACACTCACACGATTGAACGCGTCGCGTTTATGCCTGAAGCGTGCGGCGCGGTCAATTCAGCGCCGATCATCTTTCGATCAATTTTCAATCAACCTGCTAACAAGCTGGAGCACAACGGCTTACGAGGAGGAGCGCCTCAAGGCAGGCCTTTTTTTTTCGGAGCGGGAAGCGATGGTAGACTGTTGATCACTATTGAATTGGGGTATTCCGCCTGTGGTTAGGCCGGCTTCGCAATCGCAAGTGATCCAATTCGCCGACTTCGAGGCAGATCTGCATGCCGGCGAACTCTACCGAGAAAGTAGAAAGATTAGGATCCAGGAACGTCCCTTCAAAGTCTTATCCATCTTGCTGGAGAGTCCCGGCGAATTGGTGACACGGGAAGAGTTGCGGCGTCGGATCTGGCCTGCCGATACGTTCGTAGACTTCGACCACAGCCTCGCGGTCGCTGTGAATAAGATCAGGGAGGCTTTAGGAGACTCGGCCGAGGCACCGCGTTTCATCGAGACAGTCGGGCGCCGTGGCTACCGTTTCGTGGGACCTTCTGCGCGGCCTCAATCAGTCCCGATTCTTGTGAACAATGACAGGCCTTTGCCGCAACCGATGGCAGCGCAGTCCTCGGTGCGCAGGGTTAGTTGGCGCGGCGCGGCGGTTGTTATGGCGGTGGCACTATCGGCTTTTATTGTCTGGGGCAGTTCGCAAATTTACAAACGCCGATCGATCGCCTCCCTCCCTCGGATTTCATCCTTAGCCGTGTTGCCTCTGGAGAATCTATCTGGCGATTCGACCCAAGATTATTTCAGCGACGGTATGACCGATGAGCTGATCACCGACCTGGCCAAGCTGCCATCGGTGCGCGTCATCTCCCGCACTTCGACCGCTCAATACAAGGGCACGAAAAAGACTATTCCTCAGATCGCGCGTGAGCTAAACGTAGACGCCCTGGTCGAAGGCACAGTGGTGCGGGTGGGCAATCGAGTCCGCATCCGTACGCAACTTATCTATGCCCCGGCGGATCAGCACCTGTGGGCCGAGGCCTACGAGCGCGATGAGAAGGACGTTTTGGCTTTGCAAGCTAACCTGGCGCAGGAGATCGCGCGCAATATCCGACTTGAGCTGACCACGAAGCAGCAGGCCAGCATGAGCGCCTCCCATTCGGTCGATCCGCAGGTCCATGAGCTTTATCTCAAAGGAAGATACTTCTGGAACAAACGTGACGTCGCGGATCTGCACAAAGCCGTGGACTACTTCCAGGAAGCGATTACGAAAGACCCGAACTATGCCGAGGCGTATGCTGGCCTGGCAGATTCCTACGGCCTCCTGGGCATGATGCCGGAGGCCAAGGTGGCCGCGGAGAAAGCGCTCGCGCTCAACAGCGACTTGGCCGAAGCGCACACCTCACTGGGTCTGATCGCTCCATTCACGGACTGGAACTGGGCTGACGCTAAGAAACATTTTGAGCGCGCGCTCATCCTGAACCCCAACTATGCAACCGCGCATCACTGGTACGCCGAGGCTTACCTGATGCCAATGGGCCAGGTGGATGATGCCCTGGCCGAGTTGCACACTGCGCAGACATTAGATCCGTTATCGCCGGTCATTACTACCGACCTGGGGAAGGATCTGTATCTTGCCCGCCGCTATGACGACGCTGTGATTCAACTCCGGCGCGCGCTAGAACTCGATCCGAATTTTGTGTCTGCACACAATTGGCTGTCAGATACCTATCTTGAAAAAAAAATGTACGCCGAGGCAGTGGAGGAGCTGGAGAAGACCAAGCCATTCAAAGAGGAGCGCGTCTATATTCGGCAAACGGCTTATCTCCACGCGCGAATGGGAAAGCGCGTCGAGGCGCGAAAAGAGCTGGCAAGGTCCCTTGAACTCTCGCAGGGGAAAGAAGTCAGTCTGGGAGCGGTGGCTTTAACCTACGCCGCTCTGGGCGATAGGGAGAAGGCATTTTCGTGGCTGGAGAAAGCCTACACTGCCAAGTCGAGTTTCATGACTACTCTCAAGTTCTGGTCGGTGTTCGACCCTATCCGCTCCGATGCCCGCTTCACGGACTTGGTCAGTCGCGTCGGCTTGAACAACTAATCCCCGTAAATACAGGCTCTCACACTGCCTACGAGGAGACTTTAGTCTTCGGCGAGTGTGAACCTGGGAGTAGATTCCTCCTCCCGGCACCGCTAAGAACCCAGGCCCCTTGAACGGCACGGCTTCGCCAAAAACAAGACGCTCATCATGCCTGACCGTTATATACTTAACGCCGCGGAAAGTTTCGCCGGGGCTAAAATGTCGAGTTCACACAAGGCGCTGCCTGAGCAGGGCGGAGTGTCGGATCGCGCCGCGGAGGACGCCCGGGACGCAGCCACGGTACTGACTCCACCGCCCAGAGAGAATTCATCCCCGGATTCCGCTCCGATATCGGGCGCCCCCAGGCTCACGGTGATCCCAGTAAACGCAGCTGATGCCCCTACTTTGGTGGATGCGGAGCCACGCCTTGATGCGGAGCTGCTCCGCCCGGCGAGCCCACCGCCGAGCCTCCCGCCGGATCCCCACTCAAGCCAGCCCATGTTGGCTCCTGGCAGGCTTTTGGGTCAGCGTTATGAGATTGTTGCCATGCTCGGGGAGGGCGGTATGGGGGCGGTTTACAAGGCAATCGACCGCGAGCTGAACCGGCCCGTCGCGCTCAAAGTGATCCGCCCCGAGCTGGCACGAATTAAATCCATCATTGAGCGTTTCAAGCAGGAATTACTTCTGTCCCGCCAAGTCACGCACCGTAACGTGATCCGCATTTACGACCTGGGTGAGGCGGAGGGCATGAAGTTCATCACCATGGAGTTCATCGAGGGTGAACACCTGCGCGACCTGCTCCTGCGGAAAAAGAAGCTTACGCCTGAGGAAGCTGTAGAGATTATCGAGCAGGTTTGCCGCGCCTTGGAGGCGGCACATAGCACCGGCATCATTCACCGCGACCTGAAGCCGCAAAACGTGATGCGCGACCAGACTGGGCGGATTCTGGTGATGGATTTTGGCCTGGCCCGTATGGTGGAAGGTGACGGGATGACTCACACAGGAGCCCTCGTGGGGACGATGGATTATATGTCTCCCGAGCAGGCGCTTGCCAAGACTCTGGATCAGCGCTCTGATCTGTATGCAGTGGGCCTCATCTTTTATGAATTGCTCACCGGGAGCATGCCATTTGCTGCCGACAGCGTTTTGGCCAGCCTGATTAAACGTACCCAGGAGCGTGTTGTCCCCGTCTCTGATCATGACCGCGCGATTCCGGGCTCCGTGAGCAACATCGTCAGCAAGTGCCTGGAGCGCGATGTCAACCTGCGCTACCAGAGCGCAGCCGAACTGCTGGCTGATCTAGAGGCCTGGCAGGGCAAGCGGGCGGGTGCTACGCTGAGTTTCCACGCGAAGGTGGGGCCTTGGGGTCAGAGCCTGCCTTGGCCACTGATTGCGACCATGGCCACCGTCATCCTGCTGGCAAGTCTCGGCTGGCTATGGCGCGACAAACTGTTTGCTCCCGTCTCCAAACCGCAAGTCACCGCCGGACCGCAGCTCTCGTTGGCGATCTTGCCCTTCCGCAATGCCTCAGGGGATCCTAGTCTGGACTGGCTGAGTGCCAGTCTGGAGGAAATGCTCACCACTGACGTCGGACAATCCTCGAAGTTGCGCACCGTTTCACCCAATCGCCTTTATCAGGTGCTTTCTGATTTGCACTTGGGTCCCAGCTCTACCTTCGATGCCTCCAGCGTGCATCGTCTGGCAGAGTTCAGCAATGCCGACACCGTAGTCTGGGGCCAGTACGCTAAGTTTGGCGATCAGATCCGTATTGATGCAACCTTGCAAGACTTGAAGCATGAACGCAGGGTCACGCTGAAAGCAGAAGCTTCCAACCAGAATGACCTGCTTGCCACCATTGACCGCCTGGCGCAGAACATTCGTGAAAACCTTCAGCTTTCACCTCAACTGACCAAGGAACTGAAGGAACAATCTTTCAAGCCGACGTCACAGTCTCTGCCGGCGCTTCGTTTCTACAACGACGGGGTGGCGCTGGCCCGGCAGGGCAATAACCAGGAAGCTTTGACGCGCTTTCAGGAATCAGTGAAAGCCGATCCCGAGTTCGCACTCGCGTATGCGAGGCTGGGCCAGACCTTCGGCAACCTTGGCTATGACAATGAAGCCGAGCAGGCTGCGCGGCGGGCCGTGGACTTGAGCCAGGGACTGAGCGTGCAGGAAAAGTACTTAATCTCGGCTAACCACGCTCGCATAGTGAATGACAATGCCAAGGCCATCGAGGCCTACGAGAACCTGGCCAAAATTTCGCCTGACGACGCTGACGTTCTGTTTGATCTGGCCGGTCTGTACTCGGCAACAAGTTCTTTTGATAAAGCACGCGAACTGTACAAGAGACTGCTGGAGCATGATCCCAAGAACGTCGAGGTACTTCTAGCCCTGGGACGTTCTGGAGATTCGCAGCGGTAACTCACAAGCCAGTCTGGAATACCTGAGTCGCGGGCTCACTCTGGCGATACAACTGGAAAACCAGGAGGAACGAGCGGCCATTCTTCACGCCACCGGTGCGGCTTACAAGGAACTGAACAAGCCTGAGGACGCGATGCGCTACCTGCAAGACTCGCTTGTGATCAAGCGCCGTCTAGGTCAGAAAAAAGCCATTGCTATCAGTTTGAATGAACTGGCCCAAGTTCAAGCCACCCTGGGTAAACCGGAAGCAGCCTTGGCCAGCTACCAGGAAGCTCTGCAACTGCGGCGGGATATCGGGGACAAGAAGGGAGTCGGCGATACCTTGATCGACTTGGGGGGCTACTACCAAGACGCCGGACGGTACGATGAGGCACTGAAGTTGTACAAGGAGTCCCTGCAGATCCAGCGGGACGTCGGGAATGAGAATTACCAGTCGCTGTGCCTGAACAACATCGGAGTCACCTACCTGTCTATGGGTGACTATGACAACGCGCGCACCTATTTTGAGCAGGCGCTGCAGTTCCGGCAGAAGTTTAAGGTAGCGGATGACACCGCGGACACTCTCCATAACCTGGCAGAGACCTATGCCAAGACCGGTCAATTTGACAAGGCACTGGACCAATACTTGCAGGCTCTTCAACTCTATCGCTCCGCAGACGACAAGTCCGGCGCGGCCAAAGAGTCCTACAGCATGGGGACCATATTCGAATATCAGGGCCGCTACGGCGCGGCGGTCTCCTCGAAGCAAGATGCTCTGAAAGCTTTCAAGGACCTTCAGGACAGGAGCTTCTGGATGGCTGAGATCTCCGGCGGCTACGGTCACGCGCTGGCACAAGCCGGGCGTGGGGATGAGGCTACGCCAAGTTTTGATGAGGCGCTTAGCTTGGCGCGAGAATTAAAGAACCAGGCTTTGATCGCTCAGACGCTCGATTTCCAAGGCGATTCGTTCTTCTACAGCGGGGATCTTCGGAACGCCCGTCGACTCTATGAGCAGGCGGCACAAGTTGCATCGCACAGCCATGACCGTCACGCTGTGCTTCTTGCCAATCTCAACCTCTTCAAAGTCGCCGTGAAGGAAGGTGCGCCCAAGAATGCCATTGCAGGATTGAAGTCGCTGGCGCAGGAAACAGATGCAGTCGGCTTGAAGTATCTCTCCATAGAGGCTTCTCTCTACATGGCCCAAGCGGAGTTGGCCTTGAAGGACTACTCGCGCGTTCGCCAGGACTTGGAGCACACCTTGGCGAGAAGCGACAAACTGGGATCGCGAACGTTAAGCGCAGAAATACACTATCTGCTGGGAACCACACTTCGTCGTACGGGTGACCAAAAGGAAGCGATGCTGCATTACAAGGAGTCAGTTCGTTTGCTGGATGATGTCCGAAAAGAAGCGGGAGCTGAGAAGATACTCCAGCGCTCCGATTTGAACTCCATCTATAAAGAAGCGAACCACTGGGCAACTACCTCGAAAGCATGAAAAAGCCGGGCCATCCGGCCCGGCCTCGCATCCTACAGTGACTTGCGCGTGCTGGTTGTTAGTCCTCGGGCACGATAATAATATGCTCTGAGAATGGGGCTATCTGGTTCGACTGGTCGAGCACACCCACAATGTAAGTCCCCGGCTGTAGTGTGCTCGTCTGTAAGATGTAGTACCACACCCCGTCGAAATCTGTGAACGACGTGGACGGCAGCGTTATTGGGGTAATAGTCTTCCCCTTGCCAATCAGCGCCAAGGAGATAACTGGCTGCAGAGTCGTCAGCAGAGGACCGGTGCTGCATTTCTTGCTCTTGGATACTGCCGTGAAGGCAAACGTGAGCGGGAATTCCGCTTCCCAGGTGAAGTCGTTTGGCGGGAAGATGAAACCGCAAGAAAACCCGGTCGGCTTGGGTGCTTGGTTATCCACGTAAGTGGAGGGTGAAGTAGTGTGCCCCTTGACGCCCGGCTCCGCGTACACGGCGGTGGTGATGTCCTCCGATCCGTTCTTGAGCATGCGTGGATTGATCAGCGTTTTGGATTTGAAATTCCAGTGGTGATAAAAGTCGATTGAGGTGAAGGCTGTCGTGTCCACGCTGATCTGATGCACCACGCACTTGGTGCCGTCGGCGGACTCCAGCTCGCAAGGTCCGTAAGTCGGGTTATCGGGGTTGCCCGCGGACCGAGGGATCTCGGTGAATGCGATTGTCACATTGGCATTGGTGCTGAGCCCGTTTAGAGTCGTCTCCCAAGAGTTACTGTTGTTGTCATTCGATACAGTTCCACTATTGTTCGTGGGCGTCAGTGTAATGGTCTGAATGACAGGCTGGGGCTGCGCGGCGGTGGCAAGGCCGTCCACACAGATGCCGCCGGCACCAGTGAGGGTCTCCGAATTGGCCGTGGTGGTAAACAAAGGGCCGACCTCGACGTTCCCCGAAGAGATGTTGAACCGGTACATATTTCCAGTGTTGAAATCCACAGCCCAGAACGACGAGCCATTAGTGTCAAGGTTCAAGCCGAACCAACTGCTCTCCTCACTAAACCCGAAGTAGGACTGAACAACGTTTCCGGAAGAGTCGAGCCGTATGAGGTTTTCGTTATCAGCGACCAGAAAGCCGCCCCCTAAGCTTTGCGGCAATAGCCGGAGCGAATAGGCATTGCTGCCCGGCAACGCGGTGGCATTGAGATCCGGCAGTTGAACGTTGTGGACCAGGTCGAACACCTTTATGTGCTGGCCCTCTGAGGTGTAGTAAAGAGTGCTGCTGTCCGCCGACAGCTCGATCCAGTCCGAGCCTCGATTCTCAGTGGCAACCGTGAATGTGTTAAGCAGTGTTCCTGCCGGGCTGTATTGCAAAACCACGGCCGTACCCTCGGTGGGGTGGAAATCGGCATTGCCCACCAGAAAATTACCTGAGCCGTCAAACACAATCGATTCACTGTCACCGCCGGGAGCAACAGCATTGGTGTCGATGGTCTGCAAGACTGTATGGGGATCCGGGATTCCGAACTTGTAGACTTTGACATTGGTGAAATTCGTCGAGTAAAGATGAGATGTGGAGTCAAAGGCACAGCCGGTGGTGTATCCATTGCCCCCCGAGCCGTTCTCTCCTGAGACTGTCCCTGAGCCGTCGGTGATGGTCTCCACCAGCGTGTAGATGGGCCCCCCGTCGCCTGTGCCCGTCTGACGCCACAGCTGGTATTGGCCAGCGCCGATACCCACAAAAACGTCGCCTCGTTGCCATTCGCTTGCGCCGGCACAAATGCTGAACAGCGCCATCAACAAGGGGAGTGACCCGGCGCGCATTACTTTTCTGAGGTTATTCATCGCGTTATTCTCCTGGGGAAGCTCTGGTTATGAGCAGGGAGGATCATGGTAAGAACCCTTGACCCTCGGAACAGGCTGACTGACGGGGGGAGCGCCGATTCGGCGAGTACAACAGCGGTGCGATTCTCCTCTCTCAAAAAGGCTTTGTCAAGTCACATTCTTCTCCAGGATGGTCTAGGCTTGTCTCTCTTGCCTTTTTGGGACCGCATCCACTCTCCGACCGACAAGGCGGTTTTCTCACGGTCTGGCTGGTGTTTCTAGCTTTGCGGGTTAGAATACGGGCGCAGGTGTAGCATGCATATTTCGATTCGTATTGCAGTTGCCGTGCTGCTCCTTACATCCGTTATGTCGGCACGAGACCGGTCCAACGCGCGCTCGATGGTGATCACACGCAATGGCATTGTGGCGACCAGCTACGTGCAAGCTTCGGTGGCGGGCTCGCAGATTCTGGCACGGGGAGGCTCGGCCGTTGATGCGGCGATAGCCGCCAATGCCGTCCTCGGAGTGGCCGAACCCATGATGAACGGCATGGGTGGCGACTTGTTTGCCATTTATTGGGAGGCCAAGACCGGGAAACTGTACGGCCTTAACGCCAGCGGATGGGCGCCTCGCGGGCTGACCATTGAGCACTTGAAGGCAAGGGACGCGACTGCCATGCCGCTGGCAGGCATTGACTCGGTCACCGTGCCTGGCGCAGTGGCGGGCTGGCACGCGTTACACGGGCGCTTTGGACGGCTCGCGTGGAAGGAACTTTTCGAGCCTGCGATTTTCTATGCGGACGATGGCTATCCTGTTCCTGAAGTCATCGCGTCGTACTGGAATGATGCTGCCGGTTGGATTGCGAACGACGCAGAGAGCCGGCGAGTTTATCTGCCCGATGGCAAGCCTCCGGCGGTGGGACAAGTGTTTCAGAATCACGATCTGGCAAAAGCCTTGCGCCTGGTGGCGGAGAACGGAGCGGATGCATTTTATAAAGGTGAGATTGCGCGCGCAATTTTGAGTACTTCGCAAAACCTGGGCGGCACGATGGCAGCGGATGATCTGGCTGAGTTTTCTCCGGAATGGGTCGACCCGATTTCGACCAACTATCGCAACTGGACCGTCTACGAACTTCCTCCCAACGGACAAGGAATGGCGGCACTGGAGATGCTGAACATTATGGAGACAACTCCACCGTCGCCCGACGGGCCGCTCGGCGTCGCGGAGCTGCATAAGAAGATCGAAGCCATGAAGCTGGCTTATGCCGACCTTGAACATTACAACGCCGATCCGCGTTTTGCGAAGATTCCAGTCAAGGGGATTCTGTCGAAGGAATACGCCAGGCAGCGCGCCCAGTTGATCGATCCCGGCAGAGCGAATTGCGAGGTTGCAGCGGGCACTCCACCTACCAGTGACACGACTTATCTATCGGTGGTCGATCGTGACGGCAATATCGTCTCGCTGATTCAAAGCAACTATGAGGCATTCGGAGCGGGCATTACAGTACGCGGCATGGGATTCGTGCTGCAAGACCGCGGTGCGCTGTTTTCCCTTGATGCTTCCTCTCCGAATGCGCTTGCCCCTCGCAAGCGGCCCTTTCACACGATCATTCCGGCGTTCATGGAACATGGAGACCAGCGCATCGGCTTCGGAATCATGGGAGGAGCGAACCAGCCGCTGGCGCACGCGCAATTTGTTTCCAACGTGATCGACTACGGCATGAACGTTCAAGAGGCGCTGGAGACCGCCCGCTTCACGGTCAGTCCAGAACGCGGGTGCCATATCGTGATCGAGTCGCGAGTGACTCCGGAAGTGCGGCAGAAGCTTTCCGCGATGGGACATCAACTCGACGTGCGGCGAGAATATACGACCGCCATGGGTCGTGGCCAGGCCGTGCTGCACGACTCGAAGGCCAAAGTAAACTATGGAGGATCGGATGTGCGCGCCGATGGCGCTGCCGTTCCAGAGCCTCCTCCGATGCAGTGATGAATGCCTTTGAATACCAGCATGCCTTGGAACGCCAACTCTGGCGGCAGAGCTGCTTCGCTGCACGATGTTATCCTTGAACGATCGCATACCTACAAGGCCTGACCTGATATGTCCAACCCAAATATCCCAGAAGCTTCCGGCACCACTCAGGAACCGACCGAGTCTTTCGAGAACATTCTTTCGCAATTCGAGCGGAGTCACGCGGTCCGGAAGACCGAAGGCCTCCGCGAAGGCACAGTCGTTTCCGTTTCGACGGACTCGGTCTTTATCGACATCGGGTTCAAGTCGGAAGGCATTTTGCCGCTCTCGGAGTTGCAGAACGATGCCCAACCGGTGAAACCGGGTGACAAGTTGCAAGTCACGATCAAAGGCCGCAGTCTGGAGGGCTACTACGAGTTGACCTGCAGTAAAGCCGCGCGGCCCGCAGACTGGGCGGCGCTGGAGAAGGCGTTCGCCGACAAGACGACGATCGTCGGGACGGTGACGGGACTCGTAAAGGGTGGGCTGAGCGTGGACGTGGGAGTGCGTGCATTTATGCCGGCATCACGCAGTGGTGTGCGCGATGCGTCCGCGATGGAAAAGTTGGTTGAACAGGAGATTCGATGCCGCATCATCAAGCTTGACGCTGCGGAAGAAGACGTCGTGGTGGATCGCCGCATTGTCGCCGAAGAAGAAGCGCAGACGGCTAAGGACCGCCTCTACTCGAAAGTGAAGGAAGGTGACACGGTAAGTGGCACGGTGCGAAGCCTAACCGACTACGGAGCATTCGTCGATATTGGCGGCGTGGACGCGCTGTTGCATGTGAGTGATATTTCCTGGAGTCGCATCAACAAGGCTGGGGACGTGCTCGCGGTCGAACAGCAGATTGAGGTGAGGATTCTCAAAGTTGACTCAGAAAAGCGCCGCGTGTCGGTGGGGATGAAGCAACTCCAACCACATCCGTGGGACTCGGTTGCAGACAAGTACAAAACGGGGGAGCGGGTGCGCGGCACCGTAACTCGGGTGACGGACTTCGGCGCGTTTGTAGAACTGGAGCCGGGAGTTGAGGGATTGATTCACGTTTCTGAAATGTCGTGGGTGAAGAAAGTAAGGACGCCGAGCGATCTGGTGAAGCCCGGCGAGACGGTGGAAGCCGTGATTCTTGGCGTGAGCGCGGGCGAGCGGCGCATGTCGTTAGGGTTGAAACAGGCGCTGGGTGATCCGTGGGCCAACGCAGCGCGGAAGTTTCCGGTTGGCTCTGCGGTCGAGGGTCCGGTCGTGAGCATCGCGAAGTTCGGCGCGTTCGTGCAGGTTGCAGAGGGTATTGAGGGCATGATTCACGTCAGCGATATGAGCGCGGAGAAGCGTATTAATCATCCGCAGGACGTAGCTAAAGGTGGGGCAAACGGTAAAGGCCCAGGTGCTTGAGTTGGATACGGAGAAGCGCAAACTGAAACTCGGGATGAAACAACTGGTTCCCACCAGCATTGATGAATACGTGGCAGAGCACCAGGAAGGGGACGTTGTCAGCGGGCGCGTTGTGGAAGTTTCCGGCGGTTCAGCCCAGGTGGAATTGGGTGAAGGGATTCACGCAACGTGCCGTATCTCGGCTCCAAAGGCGAGCACGGAATCGTCTCGTGCGACTCGGGCCCGCTGCAGTAAAAGCCGACTTGGCATCGCTAGGCTCGATGCTGCAGGCGCGTTGGAAGAGCGGAGCGGTTGCGCAGTCCACTGAGCCACAAGAAGTCCGGGCGGGGCAGGTTCGCAGCTTTCGAATCACCAAGCTGGATCGCTGCGCAGAAGAAGATCGAGGTCGAACTGCAGTAGAGCCGGCCTCTGCAATCGCAAGACGCTTCAACCATTCATTCCGAACAGTTTCGAAAGTTCGTGGATATCAGCAGCGTTGGCGTCCCCGATCACGAAATAGCGAAGCCCGTCCCGACTCCAGGTTTCCATATTGAAAGAGAGGTCTTTTGCCGCGGGAAAGTACTGCTCCGATCTGCGCTGGAACGCCTCTTCCTGGAATACGAATACGGAAATGCGATGCTTGCGCAGTGCATAGATCAGCTGCGCACCCGGGGTTTGGTCAAGGTAGGTCATGCGCCCACCCAGCAGAGAAAACCCGGAGTTCTGGAGTTCCGGCAAATCGAAGGTAAAAGGGATCTTTCCCTGGAACCAGGGCTTCACGGTGTGGCGATCGGATGAGACAACGTCGACCGGCGATGCGCTGGCCAGCGTGGCCACATGTAGGTCCACTACCTCACTGTAAACCTGTTCCGCGCGGGCCCGCTCTCGTTCTACATACGTGACAGCCAGGCCGATAACCGCCAGAATAGCGACCACTGCCGTTGCAGCCATCCACCCGAACCCGATGCCGCTTCGTCGTGGTTTTGCCGCGATGCTCTCTTGAATCCGTTTGCGAAATCCAGCATTCGGAGTGAATCGTATTCCTGCAGTGCGAATGGCGCGCTTCATCTGCAATTTTGTCAGCGCATCCGTCGCGCAGCTGGCGCAGGTGCGCACATGAGTGTCGAAAGCGCGCATGTCCTCAGCCGCAAGCTCGCCGTCAAGGTAGGTGTCGAGTTTTGTCTTCCAAGCCTCACAAACCATAGGTCACCCTGTCACTGCCGTCGTAGATCGCGCACCCTCTTGAAGCTGGCTCCGCAAGTGATCCCGCAGCATCTTCCTGCCACGAGATAACCGGGACATCACCGTGCCTATGGGAATGGAAAGTGCTTCCGCGATCTCCTGATAAGACATCTCCTCTATTTCACAGAGAAGGATTATCTCTTTGAAATGCACCGGCAGTTCATCGATCGCGTTTTGCATCAGCTGGGTATTCGAGCGCTCAATCAGAATCGTCTCCGGTGTCTCGGGCTCGATTGCCACTTCAGGCCCAGCATCTTCGGCATCCAGTGGCACCGTCATGGTCGCTTTCAAACCAGTTCGTGAGGTCAGGAAGGTGTTACGCAAAATGCGATACATCCACGCCCGGAAATTAGTCCCCAACTGGAAAGCTGAGAACCCTCTTAGGGCCTTGGCGTAAGTTTCCTGAACCAAATCCTCGGCTTCTTCCCGATCCCGCGTCAGCCAGTGCGCGAAGTTAAACAACTGATCGAAGAGCGGCATTGCCAGTTCTTCGAACGCACCGGATTGAGAATTCACGCCTGACACGTTTGTAGGGTAAACCGCGTCTGTATGGTAAACCGCGGGGAGATGAACTTTATTCCCTAAAAGCCAACAATCTTAAGGAATACCGCGCCGTCAGAACAGTTATCAGCTTAGAACGCCGGAAAGGTGTTTTGCGCGGAGGAGCGGATGGCGGTGAATCCTTTTGATCCGAGGACGGTGCTGCTCGCCAAGCACGCGCAACATGTAGTGCTCATTCACTTTCCGATCGCACTGTTTATCACGGCCGTATTCTTCGATTTCATCGCCCAGTGGACTAAGCGACAAAGCTTAAGCGACGCAGCCTACTGGAACCTGATGGTAGCAGCGATCTCGACCGTGCCGGTGATCGCCACTGGTATTCTTGCGTGGCAGTTCCAGCTTGAGGGCCAGAAGCTGAAGGGCGTACTGCTGCTGCATTTGCTGCTTGCGGGCGCTTCGAGCGCGATGATTTCTCTGGTCTGGTGGTTGCATTTCCGTGCACGGCGGACACGCGCTCCTTTACCGAGTTACCGCCTCCCGATCGAGTTTCTCGCTGTCCTCGTCATCGCCCTAACCGGGCACTTGGGTGGATTCCTGAGCGGTGTAAACGGACCTGGTAGAAGCTAATAGACGGGCGCTGACATTTGCCGCCTGTTATGTTGACCAATTCTGAGCCGAACTGCGCTCACAAACGGCTTTGGGAATCGCACAACCTCGGTCGCGCCAAGAGGCCAAGAAATTGGCCGGTTTTCCGCCATCAAGAGTCTTTCGACTTCCCAGGCTTATGATCGAACCACAGTCCGAACACGCCTTAAATTGTCTGAATCCTCGTTGCGGTCAGCTAAATCGAACACTAGTCTGAGGGGCGTGAGGACAGCGATTGTAGGCGTAGCCAGCTTTCACACCAACCACTAAAATGTGGGTGACACGTTTTCGACGCGTCACGCGTCTTAGGCAAAGGCGGAGGCTGTTTCCCGCCTAGGTGAATTCGTCCTCCTGTCTGCTACGGTTGCACAAATGGCCGACTGGAGTCAGTTCTCCAAGCTGGTACTCCCGCCTTTGGAAGTAAAGCACCGCACTTAGTTTTTTACCTGAGAGGCCTCATGGCGAAACGAATGTTCCTGATGTTGGGCCTGGCGGCAGTGGTTATTGCGGGCCTTAGCTTCACCAAGTACCACCAGATAGAAGCAGCCTCACACATGTCCATGCAGCCGCCTCCCGAAGCTGTAACGACGATCGTGACGAAGGCGGAGAAGTGGCCCGCAACTCTGGACGTGATCGGTACGGTGACAGCCGTTCAGGGAGTGACCGTGAGCGCAGACCTTCCTGGTACTGTCGCTCGGATTGCTTTCGAGTCGGGCAAATCGGTCAAGGAGGGCGACGTATTGGTCGAGCTCGATACGCGTCAAGAGCAGGCGCAATTGGCCGCCGCGGAGGCACAGCGCGAGCTTGCCCGCGTTAATTTCGAGCGCACGCAGGAGCTCGTAAAACAAGGGGTGAGCGCGCGCGTGGAGGCTGACAACGTAACCGCGCAAAAAAACGTGACGGAAGCGCAGGTCGGCGAGATCCGTGCCACCATTGCGCGCAAAACTATCCGTGCGCCGTTTTCAGGCATCCTGGGCCTCCGCCAGATCAACCTGGGACAGTACCTGTCGGCTGGCGAGGCTATCGTTCCTCTGCAGTCGCTCAATCCGATCTACGTGAATTTCGGCGTGCCTCAGCAGGTCGCTGCTCAGGTCCCTGTGGGACGCATTCTTCGGGTCACCAGTAACGACGCGTCAGGCGCGCGGTTTATGGGCCGCGTCACCGCGATCGATTCGATCGTGAACGAAGCTACTCGGAACGTACAGGTGCAGACAACGCTGGCTAATCCTGAAGGAAAATTGCACCCTGGTATGTTCGTCCAAGTCGAAGTAACAACCGGGGCGGACCAACCAGTCATCGCCCTGCCTGCGTCGGCAATTAATTACGCGCCTTACGGCGATTCCGTGTACATCGTATCTGATCTTAAGGACCCGAATGGCAAAACGTACCGCGGCGTGCGTCAACAGTTCGTCAAGCTTGGAGGCACACGCGGCGATCAGGTCGCGGTGATCTCGGGGGTTAATCCCGGTGATGAAGTTGTGAGCTCGGGTGTCTTCAAACTGCGCAACGGCGAGCCCGTTCAGGTCAACAACAAGGTTCAACCCGAGAACAATCCCGCTCCCAAGCCCGAGGATAGCTAGATGAAATTTACTGACCTCTTTATTAAGCGGCCGGTCCTCGCCATTGTCGTCAGTCTGGTAATCCTGATTGCCGGACTGCAGTCGATCCGTTCGCTTAGCGTACGTCAATATCCGCGCAGCGATATCGCGGTGGTGCAGGTCACAACAGTTTACGTCGGCGCTAACGCGGATCTGGTTCGCGGTTTCATCACCACGCCGCTGGAGCGCGTGATCGCCAGTGCGGACGGCATTGACTACATGGAGTCGTCGAGCGCCCAGGGACTAAGCACGATCACCGTGCATCTGAAACTGAACTACGACACCAACGCCGCACTGACGCAGATCCAGGCGAAGCTGGCCCAGGTCCGTAACGACTTGCCCCCGGAAGCGCAGGCGCCGGTCATCGATCTGCAAACCGCGGACAACCAGTTTGCCGCGATGTACCTGGGCTTTTCCTCCGCCACTCTCGATCAAAACCAGATTACCGATTATCTGACTCGCGTCGTTCAGCCGAAGTTAAGCGCCATTAGCGGCGTGCAGCGTGCCGACATTCTCGGCGACCGTACGTTTGCCATGCGCATCTGGCTCAAGCCGGAGAAGATGGCGGCCCTCGGCATTTCAGCTTCAGCGGTGCGGGACGCGCTGTCGAAAAACAACCATCTTTCGGCGCTCGGACAGACGAAAGGTTCCATGGTGTCGGTGAATCTGATCGCTAACACCGATCTGCGCACACCGGAAGAATTTCGCCAACTGGTGGTCAAGCAAGATAAGGGAGTCGTAGTCCGTCTGGGCGAGATCGCCGACGTCGTGCTCGGCGCCCAGAACTACGATCAGGACGTCCGCTTCAATGGCGAGACCGCGACGTTCATGGGCATCTGGGTGCTTCCGACTGCCAACTCACTGGAAGTGATCAAGAACGTCCGCGCAGCGCTGCCGGAAATCCAGGCGCAATTGCCCCCGGGCATGAAGGTCGGCGTCCCGTATGATTCGACCGCGTACATCCAGGACGCGATCAATGAAGTGCTGCACACGCTGACCGAGACGCTGCTCATCGTCATCGTCGTCATCTTCCTGTTTCTGGGCTCGTTCCGCTCGGTTCTCATCCCAGTTGTCGCCATTCCAATCTCGCTGATTGGCGCCGTGTTCCTGATGCTGGTGGCCGGCTTCACCATCAATCTTCTGACGCTGCTCGCGATCGTACTCTCGGTCGGCCTGGTAGTGGACGACGCAATCGTGATGGTGGAGAACGTTGAGCGGCACATTCACATGGGCAAGCCTCCGGTGCGGGCAGCCCTGGATGCGGCCCGCGAGTTGGTGGGTCCGATCATCGCTATGACCATCACGCTGGCTGCGGTGTACGCGCCGGTGGGAATTCAGGGCGGCTTGACGGGTGCGCTGTTCCGCGAGTTTGCCTTCACCCTCGCGGGGGCCGTGATTGTGTCCGGAGTGGTGGCGTTAACGTTGTCCCCTATGATGGGGTCGAGGCTGCTGCGCGCGGGGGACACCGAGAAGGGCTTCGCGGGCATGATCAATCGCCACTTCGACCGCGTGCGCGGCCTCTACTCCCGGACACTCGCGTCGGACGCTCCAATACCGGCCCGTGGTTCTGGTTCTCTGGGCGATCGTGGTTGCGTTGATCGTGCCCTTCTACATGTTTTCGCAGCGTGAACTGGCGCCCGCAGAAGATCAGGGAGTGGTCTTTGGAGTCATCCAGAGCTCCGCCAATTCAACCATCGATCAGACCAACCTGTTCACAACCCAGGTCTACGACGTCTATCACTCTTTCCCAGAGAGCGAGAGCATTTTTCAAATCACGTCCCCAAGCGGCGGTTTCGGCGGCATGGTAACCAAGCCCTGGAGCCAGCGGAAGAAAACAGCTCAGCAACTTGCTGGTTGAATCCGTCGGACCGTTGTCGAAGATCGCGGGCATCCGCGTGATCCCTCTGACGCCTCCGGCTTTGCCGGGCGGCGGAAATTTCCCGGTTGAGTTCGTGATTACTTCGGCGGCGGAACCCAGGCAACTCATTGAGTTCGCCAACCAGTTGGTGCAGAAGGCATTTGCCAGCGGCCTGTTCATCTTTGCCGATACCGACCTCAAGTTCGACCAGCCTCAGGCCGAGGTTGTCTTCGACCGCGACAAGGTCCGGGCTCAGGGAGTTGACCTGACACAAGCTGGTCAGGATCTCTCCACGATGCTGGGCGGCGACTACGTCAACCGCTTCAGCATTCAGGGCCGCAGCTACAAGGTCATCCCGCAAATCAAGCGCGCCGAACGTTTGAATTCCGAGCAACTCGAACAGATCTACGTCACAGGATCGGACGGCAAACTGGTTCCGTTGTCGACCTTCGCAACACTGAAAACCACCACGGAGCCGCGGGAACTGAAAAAATTTCAGCAGCTCAACGCGGTCACGATTCAGGCAGTGATCCCGCCTAACGTCCCGCTGGATAAGGCGCTGAGTTTTCTTGAAGACCAGTCGAAGGCAATTCTGCCGCAGGGCTTCACCGTCGACTACTCCGGTGAGTCGCGCCAGCTTCGGGTGGAGGGCAGCAAGTTTCTAGGAACCTTCCTGCTGTCCGGCATCCTGATCTATCTGGTCCTGGCGGCGCAGTTCGAGAGCTTCCGCGATCCGTTCATTATTCTGGTTGGATCGGTGCCGCTGGCGGTTTCCGGGGCGCTGATGTTCTCCTTCCTCGGCCTGACGACGCTGAACATTTACAGTCAGGTGGGACTCATCACGCTGGTCGGTCTGGTGTCGAAGAACGGCATCCTCATTGTGGAGTTTGCCAATCATCTCCAGGAGACGGGAAAGACCAAACTTGTCGCGGTCATCGAGGCAGCCACCACGCGGCTGCGCCCGATTCTGATGACGACGGCAGCCACCGTGATGGGACACTTCCCGCTGGTTCTGGCCAAGGGGCCCGGAGCAGGGGCGCGCAACAGCATCGGCATCATGCTGGTAAGCGGCATGATCATTGGCAGTGCGTTTACGCTGTTCGTAGTGCCATCCATCTACATGCTCGTGGCGCGCACGCATGCACCTGTTCCCGTGGACGAAGATGAGCTGGAAGGCACCATGGCCGAGGTCGAGGTGGCATAGCAGCGTCTGTTCGGCAGGTTTTCTGAATATTGATCCAAGAACTGGCTGGTTTGATGCGCAGGGGCCTTGGGCTGACGTGAAGGTACCGTGGTCGTATCGCCGCTCGCTGGGATTCGAGTGGATCTTCATGCCCAGCGCCCGGATAGACAGCCGTGATAAGATTTCACGCAAGATGTACGAATTCCTCCCCTCGTGCGACCAACCGAGGAGGGCGTTATGACGAACATTCCCACCTGCTGGATATGTGGCCGGGCTATTCCCTTGGAGCAGTCCAAGATTGACGAACATGGCCGTGCCGTACATGAGGACTGCTACCTCGCAAGGGTCAAGCTGGAACAATCCCCAAACATTCCGCAATCTGGCGGCCCGGCAACACAGCGTTAGGACATCAGCTGGAAACTGGTTGCGTAGAGGCTACAGCCCCAGGATATTTCTTTGCAGCTTGGCGTAGCCGTGTTCGTGCGCCCAGAGATCGAGCGGGGCGGAGGCCAGTTCGTCGACGAGTGGCTCAGCGTGTCCATATTTCGTAAGGTCCACGGACTTGATGTAGGTCCTGCAGCTGTCGCAGCATTCCACGCGAATATAGTCAAAGTCGTTGGCGGTGAAGACGGCAAGCCTTTTGTCGTTTTCCTCGCCGCATCCCGGGCATACGATGCGGCGAAACTCCCATTCGGCAAGGCAGAAAGAACAGACCAGCGATCGGGCGGCGCCGTCGCCCATCTGCCGCAACACGCCGAAACCAGGCTTGCGATTGCAGAACGGACAAAGGGCATAGGTGTGCTGGGGCCGCAGCGAGGCGCGGGAACGCAGCAGTTCCGCGTAGGGCTGAAGAAAGGCTTGCGCTAGGAAGCCCTCGGCATGTGATGGGGAGTGCGTGGTCCAAGCGTCATTGAGCAGATTGGACCAGAAGTTTTCCCCGCGCGCACAAAGTTCGCGGCTCAGTTCGGCCATCGGCTTCGGGCCATGCGCTTCGGCCAAGGACAGAAACGAATTGAAGCTTGAACTGAGCTCTGACAATTCAGCCGGGCTGAGTTGATGATTGACGGAAGCTGATGGTCGCGGGAAAACCGCGCTCAGCCGATGATGCAAGTCGTCCTGGAAGCGCGCGACGTGGATGTAGAAGCCGAGAATTTCCGTCGCGAAGGGATGCTCGGCGGCGAGTTCTTGCGCGCGCTGGGTCCGCCGCTGCCAGGGAGAGAGCGTCATCGGCCAATTATCAGGGCAATTGAACTCAACGGCAATGGAAGGATCAAATCCGCAGGATCATCACTTCCGTGGCTTTGATGAGAGCTGCGGCGGTCTGCCCCGGCTTGAGCTGCATTTCGCGTGCAGAACGTGCGGTGATGATCGACGTGATTTGCTGGCCGCCAATCGAAATCATTACCTCTGCCATCAGAGCTATGACGCGTCCTGGTTCAGCGCGGCGTATTGCGTGGCTGCCGAGTCACGGAATACCAGGAGTTGCCACCTAAGAGTTCTTCCGGATTGACTCTGTTCCTATGCAAGGGGTATATTTCCCGACATCGGTCTGGATACGACTCGGTCGTTGGCATTGGGAACGCAGCGACCGGAACCATCAACCTCCGTTCGGCATCATGAGTGGCTGACCGCACGAGATTCGAAAGCGTGCGGCGATTGCTGGAGGTTTCAGTGGAATTCTCCCGCAGGACCTTTCTCAAAGGCACCATCCTTGGCGGAGCGGGCCTTTCCGCCTTGGGATTCGACCTCACTCCTGTCTACGCCCAATCTCAGAGCCTGAAGATTTCGCGAGCCAGCGAGACGCGCAGCACTTGTCCGTATTGTTCGGTAAGCTGCGGAGTCATTATCTATACGCTGGGCGACAAGGCTAAGAATGCGATTCCGCAGGTGGTGCACGTAGAAGGCGATCCCGACCATCCCATCAATCGCGGAACACTTTGCCCCAAGGGCTCGTCGCTCGAGCAGGACATCTTGAATGATCGCCGGCTGCTCAAGCCGCAAGTGCGGCGGCCGGGAGCGACCGATTGGGAAGATATTTCGTGGGAGCAGGCCTATGCCGAGATCGCGCAGAAGGTGAAGAAGACGCGCGATGACACGTTTGTCGAAAAAGATCCGTCGGGCAAGACCGTGAACCGCTGCGAAGGCATGGCCTTTACCGGCGGCTGTACCGACACGAACGAGTTCAATTATCTGGCGGTCAAGAGCATGCGCAGCCTGGGGGTCTGCTACCTGGAAAACCAGGCCCGGGTTTGACACGGGCCTACGGTCTCCAGTTTGGGGCCAACATTCGGACGCGGCGCAATGACCAATGGCTGGATTGACATCAAGAACACCGACTTGATGTTGATCATGGGCGGAAATCCCGCCGAGAACCATCCTTGCGGCTTCAAGTGGGCGATTGAAGCAAAGCTGCACCGCAACGCTAAAACTATTGTGGTCGATCCGCGGTTGACGCGGACGGCTGCGACCGCCGATCTTTTCTTGCAGATTCGGGCGGGCGCCGATATTGCCTTTCTTGGCGGGCTGATCAACTACGCGATTCAGAACAACCGCATCGCGCACGATTATCTCGTCAACTACACGAATGCAGCGTTCATCATTAAGGAAGGATTCAAACTTCCCGATGACGGCTTGTACTCCGGCTTCGATCCCGAGAAAAAGGTCTACGACAAGTCGAGTTGGAATTATGAGGAAGGCGGCGACCTGGCTGGGAAGGCGGCGGCCATGGGCGCGGCCGGAGTTGCGTCGGCTTCGCACACTGGCCACACCGGCGATAGTGGAGGCGGTCAGGGACATCAGGGCGCGAGTCCGATGGGCGCGAAGGCCGCTGGCGGTGCTGTTCCTCCGCCGATGCTTCCGCCGAAGACCGCCTATGATCTGTCGCTGCAGCATCCACGCTGCGTGTTTCAGTTGCTGAAGAAACAGTACGAGCGGTATACGCCGGAGATGGTCGAACGCATCACCGGCATTCCGAAAGATCAGTTCCTGAAGGCGGCTGATCTGTTTACATCGATTCGGAAAGATGGCGACATGAAGAAGGTCGCCACGATCATTTACGCCGTCGGCTGGACGCAGCACAGCTTTGGGACGCAGATTATCCGCACGGCGGCGATGCTGCAGTTGCTCATGGGCAACGTTGGGCGCGCCGGCGGCGGTGTCAACGCGCTGCGCGGGCATTCGAACATTCAGGGCGCGACAGATATGGCGGGAATTTTCGACATTCTGCCGGGCTATTTGAAGATGCCGAATCCCGCGGACGTTGATTTTGCCACCTACTTGAAGCGCATTACTCCCACGGCCTCGAAGCCCGATCCCTGGGATTCGTTCAATTATTGGTCGAATACTCCGAAGTTTGCCGTTTCGTTTCTCAAGGCGATGTACGGTCCAGCTGCGACCAAGGAAAACGACTACGCGTTCCATTATCTGCCGAAGATCGACCGCAACTATTCCTGGGTGAACATCTGGAATGACATGTACGAAGGTAAGGTCAAAGGCATTTTCGCCTTTGGCATGAACGGGGTGATGATTGGTCCCGATTCGGAGAAGAATATTAATGCATTGAAAAGAGCGGACTGGCTGGTAGTTTGCGAGATCTATCCGGATGAGACCAGCGAGTTCTGGCGCGCTCCGGGCATCTCGACCGATGAGATGAAGAAGATCAATACCACCGTGTACCGGCTGCCGGGCGCGGGCTTTGCCGAGAAGGACGGGACGTTTGTGAATTCCGCGCGCTGGCTGCAATGGAAGAACGTTGCGTTGCCGCCTCCGGGACAGGCCCGGCTGGATCAAGAAATTCTGGCAACGATATTCCTGAGAGTGCGCGAACTGTATCAGAAGGAAGGCGGCAAATTCCCCGACCCGATTCTGAATGCGTCGTTTGCCTACACGAATCCGTACAATCCGTCGCTGTCGGAAGTGGCGAAGGAGATCAACGGAAAGGCGCTCGCCGACATTACCGATCCGAAAACGAATGTGACGATCAAGGCGGGACAGCAGCTTCCGGGTTTCGCGTGGCTCAAAGACGACGGGACGACTCTCTCGGGCAACTGGTTGTATTGCGGCTCGTGGACCGAGGCTGGCGCAATGATACAGCGCCGTGGGACGGAGGATCCATCCGGCCTTGGAATTTATCCGAACTGGGCGTGGTCGTGGCCGGCGAACCGGCGCGTGCTGTACAACCGGGCTTCGTGCGATGTGAACGGCAAGCCGTGGGATCCATCTCGCCGACAAGTTTGGTGGGATGAGGCGAAAAAATTGTGGCAGGGAAACGATGTGCCGGACTTCAAGGCCGATTCGGCGCCGAAGGATCACATGGGGCCTTTCATCATGAATCCGGAAGGTGTGGGCCGCATATTTGTGCCGCTGGGCGCGATGGCGGACGGACCCTTCCCGGAATACTACGAGCCGATCGAGAGCCCGATCGCGAATCCGCTGCATCCGAATCAGTCGAACAATCCGGTGGTGAAGAAATACAAGACCGACATGGACAAGTACGGCACGGTGGAGCAGGGTTTCAACGTGATCTGCACAACTTACCGGTTGACGGAGCACTATCACTACTGGACCAAGAACAATCCCATGAATGTGCAGCTTGTGCCGGAGCCGTTTGTCGAGGTTCCACACGAACTTGCCGAGCGCATGGGGCTGCAGGGCGGAGAGAGAGTCAAAGTCACGAGCGCGCGCAGTCAATACATCGCTAAAGCGATGGTGACGCGGCGCATTCGGCCGATGAAGATCGACGGCAAAGAAACGTTCCAGATCGGCATCCCCATTCATTGGGGATTCCGCGGCATTGCGGAGGATGAGGGCAAGACCGCGAAGACTCTGGCGAATCAGCTTACTCCGACGGTGATCGATCCCAACGCGTTCACGCCGGAGTTCAAGGGATTTCTGGTGAAGATTGAGAAGGCGTAGGGAACCATGAGCGACCGCAAGACACTTAAGATCCAGCAGATCTCGGGGCACTCCGGGGCCTCGCCAGGTTTCGAGGTGCAGCGCGATGCGGAAGTGTGCAAACTCATCGATACCACGATCTGCATCGGTTGCAAGGCCTGCGAAGTGGCGTGCGTCGAGTGGAACGACATGCCATTCAGTGCGACTACGTTCGACAATACTTACCAGACGATGCCGGAAACGCGCTGGAATTTCTGGAACTTGATCAAGTTCAACGAACACCAGCGGGAAGACGGCACGATTCAGTGGCTCATGCGCAAGGACCAGTGCATGCACTGCGCCGATCCCGGCTGCCTGCGAGCCTGCCCGGCTGATGGCGCCATCGTGCAATACACGAACGGCATCGTCGATTTCCAGCAGGAGAACTGCATCGGCTGCGAGTTCTGCGTTTCTGGATGTCCCTATGACATTCCCAAATTCAATCCGGCTACGAAGAAAGTTTACAAGTGCACGCTGTGCTCTGACCGCGTCAGTGGCGGCCTGGAACCGGCTTGCATCAAGGCGTGTCCGACCGGCTGTTTGAAGTTTGGAACCAAGGACGACATGAAGTTCATCGCAGAGGAGCGGGCGAAGCAACTGCGCGAGAATTTCGGATTCGCGCAGGCCGGCGTATACGATCCACAATCGATTGGCGGCACGCACGTCGTTTATGTATTGCACGATGCGGAGAATCCCGAGCGTTACGGAGGGCTGCCAAAGAATCCTGTGATTCCCTGGAGCTATACCATCTGGAAGTGGCTGTTCAAGCCGGTGCTGGGAACGTTTGCGCTTCTGGGAGGGTTGGGAGTGCTGTTCCATTATGTGACCGTCGGTCCGCGCCGCCCGCAGCCTGAACCGCCCAAGAAGGAGGTCGCGAATGGGAACGGCGATTGAACGCTTCGACGGTAAGGCGCGCCGCGCTTTCGATTCCATCGGGCAGAATGAGGTCTACGTAGGTGAACTGCTGCGTCACCGCGTGTATACCCGATTCCTGCATTGGACGGTTGCCCTGTTCTTCTTCCTGGCGTTGTTCTCGGGATTCGGCATTTACATGCCCTGGCTTTTCCGCTGGTTCACGCCCATCTTCGGCGGCGGGCCGCTGGCGCGCGCGATGCACCCCTGGTTCGGACTGGGGTTTGTGGTTTTCTTCGGACTGCAAACTTTGAACTGGCTCGGGCCGATGATGTGGACTCCAGCCGACTCGCGCTGGATGCGCAATCTCAAGAAAATCGTCGCCGGCACAGAGAAAGTCGACCCGCCCGATACGGGTTTTTTCAACGCCGGACAGAAACTGCAGTTCTGGGAGATCGTCGTTGGCTGCGTGGTTTACCTAATCACCGGAATTATTCTCTGGATGGGAGCAGAGACGTTTGGGCGCTGGGCGGTCGCCATCAGCTATATTCTGCACGACATTTCAGCGGTCATCATGCTCGGCGGAATTTTTATTCACATTTACCTGAGCACGATCGGCGAGCCTGGCACCTTCCAAGCCATGATCCGCGGCGCGGTGAATGAAGCATGGGCGTGGACGTTCCATCCTGCATGGTACAAGGAAGTCACGGGGCGCGATCCGCTTCAGGCCTGCGAGGAAGCGCGTCAGCGCGGCCAGTTTGGGAGCAAGTAGCGCGTGCGCTTTCCCGTAGTGACCAGCACAACCTGCAAGAGGAAAGAGTGCGTTTGGCCTACGAAAAGACTTCCTACTGGGGCTAAAGCCCGTTGTGACTTTGTGCGACTCCTGCGACCCCTTCGACTTCGCTCAGGGCGGGCTCTAAAGGGCCGCTCTTCCACGGTCCGTGCACATCGGGACAGCTCAGCCTCTTAGAACGAATACTTCAACGAAAACTGAATTAGACGAGGAGTCCCAACCACGGAGGTAATGGGAGCAGAACCTCCTCCTGCTGCCGAAACCGAAGTCGCCGCCGGATTCGCGAACGACGGATGATTAAACAGATTGAAGAAGTCCGCCCGGAAACGCAGGCTCTGCTGTTCGCCGAGCTTGAAGGTTTTGCCCAAGGTCAAATCGACGTTTTTCTGCGGCGGCCCGATGATGCAATTCCGCGGCGTGTTGCCGTAGAGTGTGCCATCGCTGGGTGCACCGTTGGAAAGCGTCGCCAGCGGGTCGGGCGTATAGGCGGCGGCCTTCACCCAGTTCGGCAATCGCGATTGAATGCTGCCTGAACTGAGAGCATTGCCGCAGCTGAACCCGGGACCGAAGGTGGCCGTCGACGACGGGGTGCTGGCCAGAGCATAGACGCTACCTCCGGCAGGATCGAGCATGGTGATCGGCGATCCTGATTGGAAGACCAGCACGCCGCTGAGTTCCCACCCACCTAGCGCGGTCTTGGTGTAACCGCTTGACCCTGAGAAGAACGGCAACTGGTAAACCGCACTGGTCACAAAACGCTGCCGCTTGTCGAAATCGGAGAGGCCGCGAGAGGCTTGCGCGTCGGTCTGGTTGTTGACCCGTGTAAGGAATGCCACCGAAGCGGTGGAGACGTCATCGATGGACTTCGAGTAAGTGTACGCGCCTTGGAAATACAAGCCCTTGGAGAATCGATGCGACAGCGTGGCCTGCAGCGCGTTGTAGTGCGAGTCGGAGTTGGGTGCGAAGTCCTCGAAATCCCCCGGGGCGATGCCGATAAAGGGCGAGCGCGCCGAGGCATTCTCCACGGTTGAATCCACGACCTGACACGACAAACCCTGAGCCTTCAGATTCGCGCATCCGGCTCCCGGAATTGTAACCGGACTCTGCGGCGTAGCGAGGGTGGCCTGAGCGGGATCGAATGTGGAGCGCAGGCGAGTGCCTTTCGTCCCCACATACCCGAGTTCGACAAACCAATCCCGTCCTAGCTGGCGTTGAATCGTGAAGTTCCACTGCTGGGTTGTGCCCGAGACCCAATGCTGCGGCACGGTGAGCTGGATGAGGCTGTTCACATTGCCGCTGAAAATCGGGGAGCATGCCTGGAGGTTCGGGAATGAGCAGTTAGTCGTGGAGAAGTTTTGAAGGATCGCGGCTGTGGGCACGTAAGTCTGCGTTGGATTGGCGCCCAGCGGCGGAATGCCATTCGGGAATGCGGGGCTATGGGCAAACAGATTGGCCAGGCTGTCTGGTCCGGGGAAGAAGCCGACGAGAAACGGAAAAGTGGGAGGCGTGATGGCGAGGTTGTCAGCCGCTCCCAGGTCCTCGCGCACGCTGTAAATGCCGTAGCCGCCGCGAATCGAAGTGGTGTGATGGCCGCCGAGGTCATAAGCGAAACCGATGCGCGGCTCCCATACAGTTGCGTATTCGTTGCCGAGCCCAGCCTGATTGAGCGTTCCGGTGATACCCGAGAGACCGAACTTGTTCACGCACTTGGGATAGACATACGGTTGACCGGTCGTGATCGCCAGTTCGGGAATGGTGTTGCCGGTATGGCAGAGCAGGTCGTAGGGTGCACCGATGAACTCGTTGCGGAAACCGAGGTTGAGCGTGAGCGTCTTGCTGACTCGATAATCATCCTGGGCGAACCACGCGCGGCTGGGAATGCGGTAGTCGTGGTTGCCGAGGCCGCCACCGCCCTCACCCAGCAACGGCGAACCCGCCAGAAAAGCCTGGAAGTCCGTAGCGAATCCGGTGGCACCCGCGACGAAGAATATCAGTCCATTGTCGGCAATGGGCAAGCTGCGGCGCATGGCGACGCGGTCAATCTCCCCGCCAACGCGGACTTGGTGCGGACCGTGGGTCCAGCTCAACGTGTCGAGCCAAGTGTAGTTGTCCGAAAGCGCAGACTGCAGTTGCGTGGTATACGGCCCAAAGCCAAAGGTGCCGAACTGAAGCCGGTACATGTTGGGGTCACCGGCTTGGCCATTGACCCCGGTAGCCGTGGGCAAGTTGATGCCGATCTGAGCGCCGGTGATCGGCGCTTCGTTGTTCAACTTGTCGCTGATGATGTTGATGCCAAAGCGAAAGTCGTTTACCAGCGCGTTGCTGAAGATATGAGTCTCGGTGATGCTACCGAAGCGGCTGTGCAGGGGAATATCCAGCGGAAAATTGAGGTTGTTGGTTCCAGGCTGGCCGCCGGTCTGGATGCCGAAGGAATCGGCGCCGAACGGCTGGAACGTGTCGGAATCCGACCAGAAGAAACGCTCTGCGAGATGGTCCTTGCCTCCGCGAAACTCGCGGTCCCAGTTGGCCGTGAACTGGTCGTCGCGGAACTTCCCGGGATCTGTAAGCAGGAATGGGACCTGGGTGAGACAGGGTGTGGTTGGCGACACGCTGGGCGATAGAGGGTAGAGGTATCCTCCGGCGCCCGCCCCGAACTGATTACTCTTCGCATTCAGGAGGTTGAACGCCACAGGATCAATGCTTGGCACTCCGCAGTCAGCCTCCATCGCCGTGACGGACTGGCGGTCCACAAGGGGAACGTATGGGATACTCGTGTTGATGAAAGTCCCGGGTGAGGCCCCGCTGCGCTGGCGCGTTCCTTGATAGTTGACATAGAAATGCCCGAAGCGAGCATCGTTGCCAACTGGTCCACCGAGGTCACCGCCGAAGATATTCTGCTTGATCTGCACTTTACCCAGAAAGTAGTCATGGGCATCGAGTGAGGTGTTGCGGAAGTACTCCCACAAGTCCCCGTGGAACTTGGAGGTGCCGGCTTTCAGGGTGGCGTTGATGTTGCCGCCGCCATTGCGACCCTGAGATGCATCGTAGAGGCTGGTCGATACTTTGAACTCTTCGATCGCGTCAGGGCTGGGCAGTGGAGTGTAGGTCAACTCTCCGAAAGCATAATCGGCCGCGGAAATCCCGTCGATCAGATAGTTGTTATTGTCTTCTCGTCCGCCGTTTACATGGATATAGACTGCCCCTCGGCCCAACTGCGACGCGTTGTTCAGGTCCGAAGTTGCGCCTGCCGACAGCGTTAGCAACTGTTGGAAGTTGCGCGTGGCCAGAGGCAAAGTCGTGATCGTGGTGGAACCCAGCGACTCACCCGTGGTGGCGTCGGTGGTGTTCACGTTCTCGACGTGCGACTGGACCTCGACTACTTGTGTCACCGTAGTCACTTTCATCGTCGCGATCATGCGCGTCGTTTCTGTGATGCGCACTTCAACTCCCGGAAACCGCGTGACAGGGAAACCCGGAGGCGGAAACCTCGACGGTGTACGTGCCCACCGGCAAAAGCGTGGCGGTAAACAATCCCGAGGAATCAGACGTGACCTGGCGCACGACTTCACCCGTGGCCTGGCGCTGGATATTGACCTTAGCGTTCTGGATCACGGCTCCAGATGCATCTTGAACCGTGCCACTAATAGCTCCGGTCGCTCCTCCCTGGGCCCATGCGGCTCCGGCCAGAAAAACAATGATGACGAGAATTCCCAGCATGCGGTTGCACAACATTAGGTCCCTCCTCGATCAACAGTTTTGAAAGGCAGCCTCTCGACGAATAAGAACCGTACTGCGATTACCGGTGAATGATGGCTACGTTAAGACAGCTCTACGGCAGCTTCATCAAATTGCAGGGAATGATCTACGAGTCTGCCGCTGGGTCCCGGTGACTGTCAACCAAAATTCGCATCGGCGCACTTCAGCCGGCGTTGCGGGTCCGGGAGGACTATGCAACGAGGGACGCGATCTAATATGTAGCGTTATTTCTGCGTGACTTGCTGGCGAGTGGCGCCCAGTACTCTGCCGGGACCGCCTTCCTGGACGAATACTACTAATCGAAGGTTGCCGGCATCGTCGGAGGCCGGTATCTCGCAGTGGATGTCGCGGGAAAATTCTTTTTTTCGGTCGAGGTCACCGACTTTCTTTAGAACCCTTACTACGGAGACATGAGTCAGTCGAGTGCCGTGGTTTTCCCCGCGCAGAACCTGTGACTCTGCATGGTTGAGGGCCAGGGCCATGTATACCTCCGCATGTCGCGGGCCAGAACTTGGAAGAGCCGGAATCTCAATGTGCGTGCGGATGGTTTTTCCATCCACTTGCAGAGATTCGATGTGAACGGGAATCTTTTGAACGGCTTGCGCTTTTTCCAGAATTGGCTGGGCGCTGACGGCCATCGTTCCCGACAACTTCAGAGCTGCCATCAACAATCATCTGCGGCGTGTACGGACTAGCGACACCCAATCGGCTGGCATAGGCCTGCTGGCGTGCAGTGACAGCCGGGGAAGAGTAGGGATCCTTCCAACCATCGTGATCCCAATAATCAACATGCTCGCTCAACACGATCAGCTCAGCGCCGGAGATGGGCTGCAAGCGGTCCAGGTCTTGCAGGAATCGATCCGCAGGGGGACAACTGGAGCAGCCTTCCGAGGTGAATAGTTCTACCAATACGGGAGACGCAACGGGGGTCTCAGCTTCGGCCGCAACCACGGGAGACACGCCAGCTTGCGCCAACAAGACGCAGGTAAGAACAAGCGGCAACCAGATCTTCCCCATAACGCGATTGGATGGCGGAGCAGGCGAAAAGTTACAGTCGATGGGCCGGGAACCGCCATTAGTTTACATTTTACAGCCGCGGGCGCGCTGCGGAGGGCAAACTTGTTGCGATATCGTCAAGAAGAGGGAAATCGGAAAGTCTGTCGCAGACGGGCCGTTGATGGAAAAACTTCGAATACCTGCGCTGTGGAGCGTACAATTTCCGGGTGTACGAAGCGGATGCAGTGCGCTGGCGCGAACTTGCGGAGGAAGCACTTGGAGAAGAGGACGAAGAAAAGTTCCTCGCCATCATTCAAGAACTCAATGAAATTCTGGAGAGAAGGCGTCAGCGCCTGAAAGAGCAGAATCAACCATTTCGGCGCAGCCCACCCGCGCCGTAGCTCCGATCACCGTACTCACGCCCAACCCAGATTCAGATACGCCCTCTGAAGATTCAGATACGATCCTCCGAACCAGGGCGCTGCCAAAGCGCAAGACTCTGGTGTCGAGCGCAGGAGTTTTCGAAGGCGAAAGAAGTGCAAGATCCGGGCGGTGTTTCGTTTTTCAGAACATTCCCTGAAAGGTGTCGGAATTAGCTTGAGCAGTGATAGGCTACTTCGTCCCATGCAGGCCAGCGGCAATTAAGAAATGCGCGGTTGCTTATATAATGAGCCGGTTTGAATCGCATGCGGTTCTTCACGGAAGAATTTTCTAACCTATGGCAGTTGAGTGCATGAATGTGAGGCCGGGCATGGAAGTGGCCATCCTGACCGACGTTGGCCGCGTGCGCGAGAACAACGAAGACTCCTATCTTTATTGGGAAGCGGAAGGTGACGAAGAATTTCGCCGCAAGGGCAGGCTCGCCATCATTGCCGACGGCATGGGCGGATACGAAGGGGGGCAGGAGGCCAGTCGCCTGGCCGTCGAAACCGTACGCGAAGTTTATGACAAGGTGTTCCGCGATGATCCGCAATCGGCTCTGATGGAGGCTTTTGCCGCCGCCCACGAGCGCATTCTCAGTTATGCCCACGAGCATCCTGAGTTTCACGGCATGGGCACGACGTGTACCGCACTGGCTGTACAGGAGCGCCAGCTTCACTTCGCGCATGTGGGCGACAGCCGCCTATACCTGGTGCGGAACCGCGAGATCTCGCGGCTTACCCGCGATCACTCTTATGTAGGCAGGCTGGTGGAAAGCGGAATCGTGCGGTCCGAGGACGCGGAGACGCACCCGCAGCGCCACATTCTGACCGCGGCTTTGGGTTCGGGCAGCCAGGTCGCGGCCGACGTTTCGCAGGAGGCGCTGGACCTGGAAGACGGCGATACACTCGTTTTGTGCACCGATGGCATGTGGAGTCTGATCAACCAGCAGGAGTTAGCTTTTGTTATCGCTGAGAATAGTCCTGCGGATGCTTGCCGGGAGCTGGTGAAGATGGCCCTGCAGCGGGGCGGTCCCGACAACATTACAGTGCTGGTGCTGCGTGTCGGTATGAAAGTCTAAGAACGCGAAGAAATCGCCCATCCAGCGAAACCCATCCTTTAGAGATCACTTTTTGCTCCCGAGTCTGCAAGGGAGTGCACATTTCCAGAAATTGCAACTTCTGGCACCCTCCTAAGTTGCTCAATTCAAGCGATTCGACCTCCGTCGGAAATGGCAATTTACTTGCAAGGTTCCGGTGTCAATTAAAGTCTACTATTTCGATGGAGTTTATGGAATAATCGGCCGCTATGAAAATCTCCCAAAAAGGACTTTACGCGCTGCAAGCCATGATGATGTTGGGCCGCCATCACCACCAGGGGGCCATCAAGATACGCGACATCGCCTACGAGGAGGACCTTCCGGAGAAATTTCTGGAACTGATCCTGCTGGAATTGAAAAATGCCCGCATCGTGGAGAGCGTCCGGGGAGCCAAGGGCGGCTACCAGTTGCGGCGCGAGCCGGAGGAGATCAGGCTCAGCGAAATCATCCGCCTGATTGACGGCCCGCTCGCTCCTTTCGGCGATGCCGACCAGTTGCGCGCTTTAATTGACCGCGATCTGCCGCACCGCGCCCTCTATCAGGTGTTTCTCGACGTGCGCGATGCCGCGGCCCGGATTCTGGAGCACACTACTCTGGCCGATTTAATTTCTGATCCCTCTCCCCGTGCCAAAGGCAAGAAACATCGCCATGCCAAGAAGAAGGAGTCGGGCAGTGTCCTCAGCATGGTGGTCGGGGGAAATAAGGGTGACTGAGAAGGTTGTGTCAGGACTGGTTTTGTGGGTGGTGCTGGCAGTGTCAGGCTGGCCGCAAGCAGGCGCTACCACAGTTTGAGTGGGAACCTTTCCTTAGGTCTGCCCGGCCGGTAAGGCAAATTATTCTGGTTTGCGGTGAAACTGAATTAAGCTTGCATTCAGTAAGTCTACTATGTTGATCTACATGATTGTTTAACAGGTGCTCAACACAACGACATTTGTTTTTAGAACAGCAAACCCAAAAAGGAGAGCACTGTACTGCCATGAAACCGACCAAACACTTGTTCCTCACCGCACTTATGCTGGCGATACTCACGGCCGGCGTCTGGGCACAAACTGAGACGGCATCGACGCCGGCTCCAACAAAAAAGAGTGCGGCTACAGCCGGGGTTACAGAGCAGCCAGCGGTCACTGCTGCCGATTTCCAGGCGCTGAAAGACGGGCTCACGGCGGCCCAACAGCAGATTCAGGTATTGCAAGATGAGTTGCGCCGCAGAGATCAAGCCGTGCAGCAAGCCCAATCCACCGCCGCCGACGCGGCCACCAAGGCGGACGCAGCTCAGCTTCAGGCAAACCAGCAGCAGCAAACGGTTGGCGAGTTGAAGAGTGATGTGGCTGATCTCAAGTCCGTGAACGCCACGGCGTCGAACAATGCGACATTGAAAAACGCCGTGCTCTCACCGCAGTATGCACAGGAAGTAACTAACCAGGGTGGTGCGCAGTCCGACTCACCCCAGACGTACAACAAGCAGATGGAAGGTCCGCTGACGCTGCACTTCCGAGGTATCAACATTACGCCCGGCGGGTACGCAGAAGCGGCATTCGTTCGGCGTTCGAGAGCGCTGGGGGCAGACCTGCCGACGCCCTTTAACTCCTTGACGATGCCGGGCGCCTCGCAGAGCAAGCTGTCGGAATTTTTTGGCTCCGGCCGCCAATCCAAGATCACCACGTTTGTCGACGGCCGACTGAAGGACGTAGTTCTTTCCAGCTATGTCTCGGCCGACTTTCTTTCTGCCGGCGTTACCTCCACCTCTAACCAAACCAATAGCTACACTCTCCGTCTCCGCCAGGCGTGGGGCCAGGTGAAATTCGTGAACAGCGGCTGGAGCTTCCTCGGAGGCCAGGAGTGGAGTCTGGTGACGGAGAATGGGAAGGGAATCTCCCCTGACGACGACCTCGGCAGAACTAACGATGCCCGGCCTAAGACGATCGACCCGTCATATAACGTCGGCTTCGTTTTCGCGCGCCAGTACGGTGTTCGCCTGACCAAGAGCTTTGGCGACAAGTTTGCCGTCGCCGTCGCGGCCGAGGCTCCGCAGGCAACCCTTACTTCACACGGAAACGGTGGCAATTATTTGTTGGGCGAGAATGGCGCGAGCAACAGCTACAACACGACTGCGACTTACTCGTTCAACCCCTCCCCCGATTTGATCGCCAAAGTCGCTTTCGATCCGGGCTTCGGACATTACGAGGCATTCGGCATCTACGACCGCTTCCGTGACCGGGTCTTCCCCTGCGGCGAGGTGGCGGCGACCGCAACCTGCGGCGGCCAGGCTGTCGGCGCAACTTCTGCCGTGGGAGCGTTCAACGCTTCCAAGTACGGAGGTGGGGCAGGTGCAAGCGCACGCTGGGATTTTGCCAAGCGTGTGACTTTTGGCTTGAAAGGCTTTGGCGGCAGCGGCGTCGGACGCTACGGCCCCGGCGGCTTACCCGATGCTTCGGTCTACGCCGACGGTCGGGTTCACCTCGTCCGAAACTTGCTGGGGCTGAGCACCTTGGAGTTACACGTGAAAAAGCTCGATGTGTACTTCTACGGTGGAACTGAATACGCCAGCCGTACAGGGGATTTTGATCCGATATCGGGCAAGCAAATAGGCTACGGCTCCCCGAAATTGAACAACAGTGGCTGCTTCATCGAGGCTCCGCCTGCCACGAGTACAAGCAACCCCACCGCGGGATTCGACCCGGGTAGCCTTGCCAGTTGCACGGCTGACACTCGCGTGATGATCGAGGGTACTGGCGGGTTTTGGTATCGCTTCTATAGCGGGCCGAGAGGCAGGTTTCAGTTCGGCACCCAGTACTCCTACGTGACTCGTGAGACCTGGTCAGGCGCTGGCTTCTCCAAAGGAACCAGCTTGGCGCCGGCAGGAATCGACAACATGGTCTTCACGTCGTTCCGCTATTACCTGCCCTAAACGAAGTGTGGTCCCGCGTCTGCGCTTGACGCGGGACCGACACGTTCACGACCTTTCAATGTTCTGAGGGGTGCCTGCCCTTCGGAATCGCCGCCAGCCCGGTTACGGTTACTCTCCTTTTCCGGGCTGGCGGTGTTACCTTGTTTTCATCATGCATGTTTCATTATGTGCTTAGTCAGACGGAGGGTCCGACGAACGATATGTCAACCGATGTCAGCTCGAGGCGCGAGTTTCTAAGAAAAGTATCGTTAGCGGCTGTAGCTGCCGTATCGGCTCCCGCAATGCTCACAAAAGCATTGGCTCTGCCCCAAGACACGGGCATCGACATGCCCGGCGAAGATGGGATGATTCTCCGGTCCTTTCGCTTTGTCGATCTGGAGACGCCGGTCGAGTATTTCAATACCTGGCTCACTCCCGTGCCGCATTTCTTTGTGCGCAACCACATGCACGAGCCCAGCGAACTAAACGCGGAGGATTGGGAACTTTCCGTTGGCGGAGAAGTAGAGAAGCCAAGCACGCTGACTCTGACCGACCTCTCGAAAATTGCAGCTCATTCCGTGATCAATACGCTCGAATGCGCGGGCAACGGCCGCGGTTTGCATCGGCCGATGGTTCCTGGGATTCAGTGGGGGAAAGGCGCAGTGAGCACGGCCCGATTCTCGGGACCTCGTTTGCGCGACGTGTTACAACTCGCAGGCGTCAAATCGTCAGGCAAGCATGTCATGTTTCGCGGACTGGATGAGGTTCCGGGCAAGGTGCCTCCGTTCATACGCAGTATTCCCGTTGAAAAGGCTTTGGACTCCGACACACTAATCGCCACCCACATGAACGGTTCGCCGCTAACGAAGCATCATGGATTTCCCGCACGGGCGTTGGTTCCGGGCTGGGTCGGCGCGGCTTCCTGCAAGTGGCTGACTGAGATCAAGATCCTCGATGCAGAATTTGTCGGCAACTTCATGAATCCGGCATACCGCTTCCCCAACCAACCTGGTCCGCCGGGAGAGCCGGTCAAGCCGGAAGACACACATGCCCTCACAGGGCTGAATGTGAAGTCGGTGATCTCTGCGCCGAGTGACGGCGCAAGCGTGAAGCCGGGAGCAGTGCGGGTGCATGGTGCGGCGTGGGCCGGCGAAGCCGACATTGTGAAGGTGGAAATCTCTACCGATGCCGGCGCGACCTGGCGTGAGGCAAGGCTGGGCCACGAGCAGGCGCATTACGCGTGGCGGCTGTGGGGCTTTGGATGGAAGGCCCGGGCAGGCGATTACACTATTCAGTCCCGGGCGACTGACAACCGAGGACGCACTCAACCTGCAGCCGCAGTGTGGAATCCCAGCGGCTATCTCTATAACGCCATCGACCAGGTGAAGATACATGTCGCATGACTCGACAAGATTTCTGGGAAGGACTGCCGTCGCTGTTTGTTCGATTACTTTTGTGGCGCTAGCCGCATTGCCATTCTCGGCGCAGGGGCAGAAGCCGTCGCAGCCGCCAAACGCGGAAGTGGTCACGACTCTTCCGAAGGGTCCTATGGCAGAGAAGGCGGCAACAGCCTGCACGGAATGTCACGAAGCGCGCATTATTCTTCAGCAGCGACTCGGCAAAGCGGCCTGGACCAGGGAAGTCGATAAGATGATGAAGTGGGGAGCGGTGGTCGAACCCAGCGACCGCGATGCACTGATCGACTATTTGAGCACCAACTTCAGCCCCGACAAACCGCCCTACGAAGCGCCGCGAACCGGACCAGATAAGAGCACTCCACGAAAGACAGCGAAGTAGAAGCAGGGAGCAGAAGGGAAATGCAAAGCGCTGCCGACCCAGAGTCCAGGAGGCTTCACGAACTCTACGGCAGCGCTGCTATTTCAGAGCCCAGACTACGATGCCGAGTATAGAAACTGGGTTGCACTGATTCTAGTGCTTGGTGGGGTACTGGTAAGTTAATACCGCACGAGTTATCCATCCTTGTCGTTTGTGTTTTCCGCGGCGTCTGGCGCTGAGCTTTTTTCCGGCCGCAGCAACGGAAACAAAATGACATCGCGGATGGTGTGCGAGTCGGTCAGCAGCATGCAGAGCCGGTCGATGCCCACGCCCACGCCCCCGGCCGGCGGCATTCCGTAAGAGAGCGCCCGGATGTAGTCCTCGTCCATCTGGTGCGCCTCCTCGTCGCCGCGCTCGCGTTCTTTCAGCTGGGCTTCGAAGCGCCGGCGTTGATCTTCCGGATCATTGAGCTCGCTGAAGCCGTTGGAAATCTCCATCTGCCCAGCGAAGATTTCCCAACGCTCAGTCCATTCCGGCTCGTCGGGTTTCTGCTTCGAGAGCGGAGAGACCGCAGTAGGGAATTCATAGATGATCGTGGGCTGGGTGAGATGTTCCTCAGCGATTGCTTCAAACAATCCCGCAATCGTTTTTCCCAAAGGCTCGTTAGGATCGTAGGCCATGTGCGCGTGCGCCTTGTTGAAACGCTCGACCAGCTTCTTCACGATCTCGTGCGAAGCAAAGTCGGTCATCTCAGGCCGCGCTCCAGCCCCCTCAGGCCAGTAATGAATGATCGCTTCTCGCATCGTCATGCGCTTCCAGTTTGCCCAATCAATTTCCTGGTCGCCCCACTTTGACTTGGTGCTTTCATTCACGTCCTTCGCCGCCTGCGTGATCAATTCCTGCGTTAGATCCATCACGCCTTGATAATTGGTATACGCCTGGTAGAACTCGAGCATAGTGAACTCGGGATTCCAGCGCCAGCCCAGACCTTCATTGCGGAAGTTACGGTTGATTTCGTATACCCGATCCAGTCCGCCGACCACCAGCCGCTTCAAATAGAGCTCAGGCGCGATGCGAAGATAAAGATCCATGTCGAGCGTGTTGTGATGCGTGACAAACGGCCGCGCCACCGCTCCACCAGCGATGGGCTGCATCATCGGCGTTTCCACCTCGATGAATCCGTGCGAATCCAACGTGCGCCGCAGCGACTGGATCAGCCGGGTACGCTTCAGAAAAACTTCGCGCACCTCGGGATTCATGAACAGATCGACATAGCGCTGCCGGTAGCGGAGCTCGACGTCGGTGAGTCCGTGCCATTTCTCAGGCAACGGGAGGAGATCCTTGCTGAGGAAGGTGATTTCCTCAACGTGGACGGTCAGCTCGCCCGTGCGCGTGCGGAACAAGTAGCCGCTTACGCCGATGTGGTCGCCGAGATCGAGCAGCTTGAAGAGCTCCCATCCTTTTTCGCCAACCGCATCCTTCTTTACATAAATCTGCAGGCGCAAGCCCTGCTGCTGCAAGTGACTGAACCCAGCCTTGCCCATCAGTCGTATCGCCATGATGCGCCCGGCCACGCGCACATTGACCCGAGGGTTCTCCAGTTGTTCGGCAGTTTTGCCGGAGTACTCCGCCAAAATTTGCGGAATGGTGTGGGTGAATTTGTACTGGCTGCGATATCCGGGCTGACCCAGCGCCTCAATCTGCTTCAGCTTCTGGCGCCGCAATTCGTAGATGTTGTCGTCGAGTGCCAAGGGAATCCTTGAGCAGGGAACTGGGCTCATTCCCAGCCCGGAGATCAGTGAAATGGTGAACCGTGATTATAAACAACCTGGCTCGGGAACCGCAGCCCGGAGAAATCCCCTCGTTGGTACCAATGTACTATGGTACAATGGTACGCATGGAAGATGATTCCAGGTTGCTGGTGGAGCGGGTGCAGACTGGCGTGCGCATGGAAAAACGGCTGCTCAAGGTGCTGAAGGCTTTCGCCGACTATCACGACTTGACACTGGGTGATCTCCTGGAAGGCATCGTCCTGCATGCCTTTGACGGGAAAACGCCGTTCAGTCCGGCGTCGCTCGAGCGCATCCAGGCGCTGAGGAAGTTTTACGAATTGGATCTCGACTCCAGCTCGAGCCACCGTCTGAAGGAAATCAAGGCCAAGGCAGGGCGCAAGCGGACAGAGAAGTAAGGCCCGCGGCAGACCAACATGAGCGACGAAGAGTTGATTCATCGTTTCGAAACCGGCGCGGTGGATTCCTTCCATCATGCCGACCACGTGCGCCTCGCGTTTGCCTATTTGCGCCAGTATCCGGTCTTGCAAGCCCTGGAAAAGTTTGTCAGTGCCTTGAAGTATTTTGCTTCTGCTCGCGGAAAAACGCAGCTCTACCACGAAACAATCACGTACTCCTATCTCTTCCTGATCCGCGAGCGGATGGCCCGATCGGAAGGCGCGGACTGGGAGGAATTCGCTCGTCGAAATCCTGATCTGCTTCGTTGGAAGGACGGAATCCTGACCCGCTACTACCAGGATGGAACGCTGAAATCCGATCTCGCGCGAACCGTCTTCCTCTTTCCCGACAAGTGCGGTTGAACTGAGACGCCTGTTGAAGTGCTGAGTCGAACAGAGGTACTATGGCCTCGGCACGCCGATTCATAAGCGAACCACACACTATGCCTCAAAATTACGTCCCGATCTTCATCTTCATCGCGATCGTCGGCACTCTTCTTCCCATTACGCTGTTACTGGCGAAGCTGGTGCGTCCGGAGAACCCCAGCAAGACCAAGCTCATGCCCTACGAGTGCGGCATCGACCCGATCGATAGCGCGCGTGGACGCTACACAGTCCGCTACTACATCATCGCCATCCTGTTCGTGGTGTTCGATGTGGAGACGATCTTCCTGTTTCCCTGGGCCGTGAGGTTCAAGGCCTTAGGTCTGTTTGGATTGATCGAGATGCTGATTTTCCTCGTTATCCTGATCGTCGGCTACATCTGGGTCTGGAAAAAAGGCGCGCTCGAATGGGTGTAACTCCAGATGCACCGATGGACAGTTCTCCGGCTGAAACCTTCAGCGCCAGCCGGTGGACGCAAGGTAACTTCTTTTTTCCCACCCGCCTGGTCGTTAGCCCTCAGCGCGTCAGCCGGGTAAAGTCGCGTCTGTTTGGCAGCAACGAAGAAAGCATTGCCATGTCGAAGATAGCGTCGGTGCATATTTCGACGGGCGTCTTCTGGTCCGAGATTGTCATCGAATCCACCGGCGGCACCGATCCGATCACCAGCCACGGACACCGCAAAGCCGACGCGCAACGGATTCGCAATTTGATCGAAACCTACCAGGCGCAATCGAAGACGTAGCGCGAAAATTCCGCGGCGGGAAATCGGACACTTTACGCGCGCCTTCCCGTTGACACCGTGTCTCCCAAGCTGATAGAAGTTAACGTTCTTCGCTACGCGCTCGGTGGCAGAGGTCTGCCCGCCCGCGACTATGCCGGACGAAACCAAATCGCCCTCTTCGCCGCCGCCGGAAGGTGAGTCGAAACCGACGGCGGATGGGCCCGCGACTCCCGGCGGCGTGAAAGCGACTGCCTCCGGATCGGTTCAGTCGGAGACGAAGGTGGCGCCCGAAAAACCGGCCCCGGGGCCGGTAGCCGGAAGTCCTGCCAAGCCCGCTGCTGCTGCGCCTGCAAGTCCCGCGACGAAACCGGCTACGCCTGCGGCCGGCGCGCCAGCGACTCCCGCAGCGAAACCTGCCGCGCCTGCCGCTCCAGCAAAGCCCGCTGGCCCCGTGCCCACACCCTGGGATTCTCCGGTGGTCACAAAACTCAAAGGCGCATATGGTTCCGGCCTCGAGCCGCTGACGTATCTCGGCCAGAACTACATGGTTGTCGATCGTTCGCTGATTCCCGAAATTCTTCAAGTTCTCCGTAACGACCAGCAGTTCGACTACTGCGTCGACATCACGGCAGTGCATTATCCCAAGCGCGAGAAGCAGTTCGACGTTGTATGGGTGCTCTACTCTTTTGCGCGGAACGAACGCATTCGGGTCAAAACCCAAATTCCGGATGGCGAGACCCTGCCGAGTTCCGTTCCCATCTGGCCGACAGCGAACTGGCTGGAGCGCGAAGTTTTCGACATGTTCGGCATCAAGTTCGACGGGCATCCCGATCTGAAACGCATTCTTTTGCCCGAAGGCTGGAAGGGATATCCGTTGCGCAAGGACTACGGCATCCTGCAGCAGGACAACGAGTGGGTGCAGATCAACTTAGGGATTGAAAGCGGCCAGTGAACATGGCTGTGATAGCTGGTTTTCAAGGAAACAAGGAAGTTGATGTTGAAAACGTCGCAGCCGCGTGGCGGCGGCATGTGAAAGCCCGGCACGGAAGTGCCGGGTAGCGATACAAGAGGCGCACAAGTCCCGTAGGGACGACACCGGCTCTCAGCAAGAGGCAATGACCGAACCGAACACACTCTCGCCCCTCGATCTCGAAACGCCCGACAAGACGTTTCTGGACGCCAACGAACTCGTCATCAACATGGGCCCGCAGCATCCCGCGACCCACGGCGTGCTGCGCGTGATCCTCCGCCTCGACGGTGAAAAAGTCATGGGCCTCGAGTGCGTTATTGGCTATCTGCACCGGGGCGTCGAGAAAATTGCCGAGAACCGCACCTACACGATGTTCAATCCCTACGTGGACCGCATGGACTATGTGGCTGCGGTCTCCAATGGTCTGGGATACTGCGAAGCCGTCGAAAAGTTGCTCAACGTGGAAGCTCCGCCGCGCGCGCAGTACATTCGCGTCATCCTCACCGAGCTGAACCGCATGGCCAGCCACCAGCTCTGGCTGGGAACGCACGCGCTCGACATCGGCGCCATCACGCCGCTGTTCTACACCTTCCGCGATCGCGAAGAGATTCTCAAGATCTTCGAGAAGTATTGCGGCGCCCGCCTTACCACGCACGCCTTTCGCATCGGCGGCCTGCAATATGAAACTTATGAAGGGTTCGAAACGGACGTTAAGAATTTCGTTTCGTTCGTCACGCCTAAGATTGACGAATACGAAGAGCTGCTGACTACCAACCGCATCTGGCTCGAACGAACCAAGGGCGTCGGCGTAATCTCCGGCCCAGACTGCATCGCGCTGGGAGTGACTGGACCGGTTCTGCGTGCGAGCGGTGTGAAATGGGACCTGCGAAAAGCGCAGCCCTACGCCAACTACAAGAACTTCGACTTCGAAATCCCCATCGGGGCCAACGGTGATACGTATGACCGGTATCTCGTTCGCATGGTCGAGATGCGGCAGTCGCTGCGCATCATCCAGCAAGCCGTGGAGGGAATCCCCGAAGGCCCCATCATGGCCAAGGTTCCGAAGGTGATGAAGCCCCCAGTCGGCGAGGTCTATCACTCCATCGAAGCCCCTAAGGGCGAGCTCGGATATTTCATTGTCAGCGACGGCTCCACGCAGCCCTACCGCGTGCGCGTGCGCCCGCCGTCTTTCGTGAATCTGCAGGCCCTCGACGTGATGTGCCGCGGACAGTTAGTGGCCGACGTCATCGCCGTGATCGGCACGCTCGACATTGTTCTCGGCGAGGTGGACCGCTGATGCACGGCCTGATCCAGTACATCCAGTCCTATCTATCGAGCGATCAGACTCCCGGTGCCGCGGGCAACATCTTCTGGGCCGTGGTTTACATTTTGCTCGTCTTCGTCGGCCTGTCCGTCGCGGTCATCGCAATGAACTGGCTCGAGCGCAAAATTCTCGCGCACATGCAGGTTCGTCTCGGTCCTATGCGAGTGGGCCCGCACGGCCTGCTGCAGCCCATCGCCGACGCCCTCAAACTGCTGTTGAAAGAAGACATCATTCCGGCCGAGGCCGACGTTCTTGGTCTTCTGGATCGCGCCCTTTATCGTCACGCTCGCCGCCTTCACCGTGTTCGTCGTGGTGCCATTCGGTCCCACCCACGCCATCACCGACATGAATATCGGAATCCTGTTCATGCTTGGCGTTTCGTCGCTGAGTGTGCTGGGCATCGTCACTGCCGGTTGGGCTTCGAACTCGCACTACCCACTGATTGGCGCGTTGCGCTCCAGCGCCCAGATGGTTTCCTATGAAGTCGCCATGGGGCTCGCCGTCGTCTCCGCCATCCTGATGACCAGCCTCAACGCCGAGGGAACCGGCACGCTCAGCATGATCGGAATCGTCGAGGCGCAACAGACCCAGGCAGAATGGTTCATCTTCAAATTCTTTCCTCTGGGCCTGATCGCTTTCTTTATTTTCGCCGTTGCCATGGTCGCGGAAACTAACCGCGCACCGTTCGATCTGCCGGAAGCCGAATCCGAATTAACTGCCGGATTCCACACCGAATACAGCGGCTTTCGCTGGTCGTTGTTCTTCCTGGCGGAGTACTCGGCGATGATCGCGGTCTCTTCCATCGCAGTGACGTTGTGGCTCGGCGGATGGCTGAGGCCGTTTCCCAATTGGCTCAGCGGTCCAGCGTGGGACAAGGCGTTTTCACTCGTCCCCGGAATCTCATTTCTGTTCCTTGCCGGCATGTGCTTCTTTAATGCCGCGCGCATGCCCAAGCATTCTTTCTTTCGTATTCAAACTATCGGCCTCGCCGGATTCGGCGCAGTGCTAGGTCTGATTGGACTGGTCCTGTTCATCCCTGATGTGCGCGTCCGCATTCAGGACATTTACTGGTTCTCGGCCAAAGTTGCCGCGTTCATGTACCTCTATATCTGGTATCGTGGCACGTTCCCACGTTACCGCTTTGACCAGCTCATGAAGGTAGGATGGAAGATCCTGCTGCCCATGGGATTGGGAGTGCTCATCCTGACGGCCACGGTCGGACTGTGGCCTGTCATACGACAGACAATATGGCACCCGTAGCCACACCATTTTTCTTTTACCTGCTGTCGAGCATCATGCTCATCGGGGGCATCCTGGTGATCACGCGCCGGAACGCCGTACATTCGGCGCTAGCCCTGATCGCCGCGCTGCTGGCCCAGTCCGGCCTGTACTTGATGCTCTACGCTCCGTTCGTAGCCGGCGTGCAAATTATTCTTTATGCGGGCGGAATCATGGTCTTGTTCCTGTTCGTGATCATGCTGGTCAACATCGAGCGCACGCAAAAGGAGCGTCAGTTCAACCGGCAATGGCTGGTAGGAATCGTTGCAGCGGGCGCGCTGGGTGGCCTGTTCATCACCGTCTACACGAGAGGTAAGGGAATCTTTCCCGACCGAGCCTTGCCGCCGGTGGAAGTGCAAAATACGCAAAACGTCGCCACACTGCTGTACGGGCAATACATGTTTGCATTCGAGATCGCGTCACTGCTGCTACTGGTCGCGATCATCGGAGCAGTGGTAATGGCCAAGAAGAGAATCTAAGAATCCGGTCATCCAGCGATCGGGTTATCGGGTCGTTGAACAAAGTAGCAGGAGTCTCAACGGCTACGGGCCTGAATGCTGAGTTCTGAAGGCTAGGAGCTAGAAGCTGATATGGATGCAATGCTCCACATTTCGACGCTGCACTACCTGGTCCTGGGCGGCGCGCTGTTTCTGCTGGGCGTCATCGGAGTGCTGACACGCCGTAACGTAGTCATCGTTCTGATGTCGATCGAGTTGATTCTGAACGCCGTGAACCTGAACCTGGTCGCGTTCTCTCGCCATTGGGGCGGGCTCCACGGCCAGGTCTTTGCGATTTTCGTAATCACCGACGCCGCCGCCGAAGCCGCGGTCGGCCTCGGCATCCTGATCGCCTTCTTCCGCAATAAAGAGACGATCAACGTGGACGAAGTGAATTTGCTGAAGTGGTAGAAAACTGTACCCAGTACCAAGTACCCAGCAGTGACTTGTCATCCTGAGCGAAGCGAGGGATCTATGTATTCCTCGCCGCCGGCAAAGTGCATAGGTTCTTCGCTGCGCTCAGAATGACAAAAGAATGACGGAATGCTATTTCTAGACCACATCTGGCTAATCCCGTTGCTGCCCGCCTTCGGAGCATCACTGATGTTCTTCTTCGGCCGTAAGCTGCAGAAGTCGATCAGTGAGTGCGGTCTGCGTCGGCGTCGTTGTGCTTGCATTTTTGATAGCGTGCGGCGCGGTCGTGCAGTATACGAACTGGTCATCCCAACCCAGCCACCTCCATCAGCCTTACCAGAAGATCCTCTACACTTGGCTCGGCACCGATACCGGCCACTTTACCTACACAACGCACGACGGAACTCAGGCCCCCTTCCAGGCCGACGCCGGTTTTCTCCTCGATCCGCTCTCCAGCATCTGGCTGCTGTTTGTAACCGGCGTCGGCATGCTGATCCATATTTATTCCATCGGCTACATGGCGCATGAAGGCGGCTACTATCGATTCTTTGGATACCTCAACCTCTTCATGTTCTCCATGTTGACGCTGATTCTGGCCAACAACTACGCGCTTATGTTTGTCGGTTGGGAAGGCGTGGGCCTGTGCTCGTACTTGCTGATCGGTTTTTACTTCCAGCGCAAGTCCGCCAGCGACGCCGCCAACAAGGCATTCATCGTCAACCGCATCGGCGACGCCGGATTCCTTCTCGGCATGTTCTTCATTGCCTGGTATATGGGCTCGCTGCGCTACATCGATGTGAACCATCTTGCGCACAGTGGGCACTTCCAGATCGGCGATCCAATCATTACCGCCGCGACTATTCTCCTTTTCGTCGGAGCCTGCGGCAAATCGGCGCAGCTTCCGCTCTACGTCTGGCTACCCGACGCCATGGAAGGGCCGACTCCCGTTTCCGCTCTGATCCACGCCGCGACCATGGTCACCGCGGGCGTGTACATGGTCGCCCGTTCCAACGCGCTGTTCGTGCTGGCCCCGAAGTCAATGCTTGTAGTCGCCATCGTCGGTGCGTTGACCGCGATTTTCGCGGCCTCCATCGGCCTGGTGCAGAACGACATCAAGCGCGTCCTCGCCTACTCTACGGTTTCGCAACTCGGCTACATGTTTCTCGCGCTCGGCGTCGGAGCCTTCGCCGCCGGAGTCTTCCACGTCTTTACCCACGCTTTCTTCAAGGCGCTGCTCTTCCTCGGCGCAGGCTCCGTCATTCACGCTATGTCGGGCGAGCAGGACATGCGCAACATGGGCGATCTCCGCGATCGCATCCCCATTACATATTGGACGATGCTGATCGCCACACTGGCCATCACCGGCATTCCACCGTTCGCTGGATTTTTCTCCAAAGACGAGATCCTTTGGCAGACTTGGACCTCGGAAGGCGGTGCCTATCGCATCCTGTGGGGAATAGGTTACATCACAGCCCTGATGACCGCGTTCTATATGTTTCGCCTCGTGTATCTCACGTTCCGTGGTCGCCCGCGCATGGGACACGAAGTCGAGCACCACATTCACGAGTCTCCGACTTCGATGACGATGCCGCTGGTGATTCTGGCGGTGATGTCGCTGTTTGCCGGATTCCTCGGCTGGCCGCACAGTCTCGGCGGGTCCGACCGGTTCGCAAAGTTCCTTGACCCTGTCTTCGCGCGTGAGGCTCATGTCTTCACTGAGGAAGGGAAGACGGGACAACTGGCGGCCGGGGCGAAAGAAGAAGAGCACACCAGCCCGACTGAATATCTGTTGATGTTCTTGTCCGTGGCCGCTGCGGGTGTCGGCTACTACATGGCCGGACGTTCCTACGCGCATGCTGACAAGGGCTACACCGAGCCTATCGCTTCGATCTCAGCCCCCGTCTACAACACGCTGCTGAACAAGTATTACGTCGATGAAGGCTACGACTACATCTTCACCGGCCGCCGCAAGTTAGGAGACGTGCGCCTGGGAGCGATGGGCTTGGGCGAAGCAAGTTCATGGTTCGATTCCAACGTCATCGACGGCGCCGTCAACGGCGCCGGCTGGATCACGCGCCTCACAGCGACGCTTTCCAGTTGGTGGGACAAATGGATCATCGACGGCATCGGCGTCAACGGTCCGGCCATTCTGGCGCGCATGTTGTCGTATCCCGCACGCCTGTTCGAGTGGGGCCTGGTGCAGTGGTACGCACTGGTCATGACCGCAGGGTTGGTAGGGTTCGTGTTCTATTACGTGTATCACTGAAAGCAGCTACTAGCTGCTAGCTCCTAGCTTCTAGCCAGTGCCAGAAGCCCTTAGCTAGTCGCTAGCAGCTAGAAGCTAGAAGCTCATGTACAACCACATCCTCTCCATCATTCTCTTCACACCGCTGGTAGGCGCGATCCTGCTCTTGTTCGTCCCCAAGGACAACAAGGACGCCATCCGCTGGATCGCAAACATCTTCGCCCTCGCTGGACTACTGGTCTCGTTGCCGCTGGTGCCCTGGTTCTGGGCGCAGCGCTTCGAGCCCGGCTTCAAGTTCATCGAGGGCACGGCGAACAATTGGATTCCCTCCATCGGTGCGGGCTACGTCCTGGGTATCGACGGCATCTCGTTCCTGCTCATCATGCTGACCACGCTGCTGGGCTGGGTCTCGATCCTTTCCTCTTGGACCGCCATCGAGAACCGCGTGAAGGAATACTACATCTGGTTTCTGATCCTACAGACCGGCATGCTCGGCGTCTTCATGGCCCTCGACTTCTTCCTCTTCTTCGTTTTCTGGGAAGCGATGCTTGTGCCCATGTATCTGCTCATCGGCATCTGGGGAGGCCCGCGCAAGCTCTACGCCGCCATCAAATTCTTCCTTTACACTCTGGCCGGGTCCGTGCTGATGCTGCTGGGCATTTTGTTTCTTTACTACCACCATCAAAGTGTCGCGCACGTATACACATTCTCTATCCCCGAGCTCTACAAAACCGCGCCGCAGATCTACTCCGACTACGGCCCGACCGCTGCCACTCTGCTCTTCCTGAGTTTTTTCTTCGCCTTCGCCATCAAAGTCCCGATGTTCCCCTTTCACACGTGGCTGCCCGACGCCCACGTGGAAGCGCCGACCGCAGGCTCCGTCATCCTGGCGGGCGTCTTGCTGAAGATGGGAACGTACGGCTTCATCCGCTTCTCGCTGCCGTTCTTCCCCAACGTGCTCATGCACACCAAGGTCCGCGGCTGGATGATCTTCCTCTCCATCGTCGCCATCATCTATGGCGCGCTCGTTTCGTTGATGCAGAAGGACATGAAGAAGCTGGTGGCTTACTCTTCCGTCAGCCACCTGGGCTTCTGCACCCTGGGAATCTTTGCCCTCACCCCGCTCGGCCTGAGCGGATCAGTCTTGCAGCAGATCAATCACGGCATCTCGACCGGCGCGCTGTTCTTGATCGTCGGCATTCTCTACGAGCGCCGCCACACCCGCGAGATCTCCGAGTACGGCGGCATCTCCAACGTAATGCCGCTCTACGCCACCATCACCATGATCATGTTCCTCTCTTCGATGGGACTGCCGCTGCTCAACGGTTTCGTCGGCGAGTTCACCATCCTGTGGGGAACGTTTATTGAAAACTGGCGGTGGGCTGCATGGGCAATTCCCGGCGTCGTTCTCGCCGCGGCTTATCTGCTGTGGCTCTACCAGCGTGTGTTCTTCGGCCCTGTCACCAATCCAAAAAATGAAAAGCTTCATGACCTGACGCCGCGCGAAGTGGCAACTTTCGTCCCGCTGATCATCATGGCTTTGTGGATCGGGCTCTATCCCAAGCCGTTTTTCGAGATCTTGGAGCAGCCCGTAAAAGACCTTGTCGCAACCGTGCGGCCCGATTATCCGCAGTCGGGAGCGATAGTGAACGCGTCGCTCAAACCGGCAGCGGCTGTCCCAGCATCGGTCGCCCCCAGCGCGCCAACTACAGAGATTCCGAAGGGGAAGAACTAGTGGGCCTGCTCTCCCAATTCTCATGGACGGATTACCTGCTGGCCTTGCCCATCACTCTGCTGGCGCTGTTTGCCCTGGGAATCCTCCTCATTGATTTGATGCTTCCCGCAGAGATGAAGTGGGCCAACGCGGTCACGGCCTTTATCGGAGTGTTGTTTTCCGCCGCGGGCGTGGTCAAAATTCAGCTCTGGCTGCAAGTTTCCAACGCCCCCGCATCCTACGGCCTGATGCGGACCATGCTGGTCGACCGCGTCGCCATCTACTTCTTCTACTTATTTCTCGCTGGCACCGCTATTGCCATCTTGATGTCCGCGCGCTACCTCGAAGTTGAGCATGAGAACCACGGCGAGTACTACGCGCTGATGCTGCTCTCGGTGGCCGGGATGATGTGCATGGCCGCAGGCTTCGACATCGTACTCATCTTCATCGGCCTCGAATTGATGGCCATCTCCACGTATGTGCTGGTGGGCTTCCTGCGGCGCGACCGCCGCTCGAACGAAGCCGCGCTGAAGTATCTGTTGCTGGGAGCATTCTCGTCCGGCATTTTTGCCTACGGCCTGTCGTTACTGTACGGCTTGACGGGAAGCACGAATCTGGCCGTCATCGGAGGCCAGCTCTACCGGCTACTCCAGAATCCGCAGAACAAACCCGTCGCAATCATCGCGATGCTGACCACCATCACCGGCCTGCTCTTCAAGATCGCCGCGGTTCCGTTCCATCAGTGGGCTCCCGACGCCTACGAGGGCGCGCCGACAAGCATCACCGGATTCATGTCCGTCGCCGTCAAAGCGGCGGGCTGGGCCATGCTGCTGCGCATCCTCATCGGCAGCCCCGTACAACTCGGTGGACTGCTCGCGCTGCGTTCGGTCTGGGTTCCGCTTCTGGTCTTCGTCTCCATCGCCACCATGACCGGAGCAAACTTCGCCGCACTCACCCAGACCAATACCAAGCGCCTGCTGGCCTATTCCTCCATCGCGCACGTCGGATACATGTTGCTCGGCCTGATCGCTGGAACCGTCACCGAACTCAGCCCCGACGGAATCAAAGGCATCCTGATCTACCTGCTCGTCTACACCTTCATGAATCTCGGAGCCTTTGGAGTGATCGCCTCCCTCCGCCATCGGGAAGTGATCGGAGACGAACTCGACGATCTGAACGGCCTGTACTCTCGCGCTCCCGTCGAAGCCGTACTCATGCTGATCTTCATGCTCTCGCTCGCCGGAATCCCGCCGTTAGCAGGCTTCTGGGGGAAGTACTTCATCTTTCTCAGCCTGATCGAAACCGGGCACTACGTGCTGGCCTCGCTGGGCGTGCTGTATTCCGTCTTCGGCCTTTACTACTACTTGAAGATTGCCAACTCCATGCTCATGCGCCAGCCCGAGGAAGGTGAGGAAAAGCTGCCCGTGAGCCTCGCCATGCGCGCCGCGCTGGCCCTGACCGGCTTCGCAACGCTATTCATCGGCATCATGCCCGACCGTTTCATCCAGTGGGTGAACTGGGCGCTCGGCATCGCACAGAATCCCTCCGTGGCGAAGCTGGTTCACTAGTTCCCTCATCGTTCCGAAATTCCATGGTTATTCGAAAATAGTCTTTTCGTTCCCAAATAGTTTTGTCATTCCGAGCCAAGCGAGGAATCTGCTGTTTGCCGGCGCCGGCAAAAACCCAGCCCCGCGCTTCGCTCGGAACAACAAAGCAGACCCAGGCGCAGTCCTACCGCCCCACTGGGATAGAATCAAGCTCGGATTCAAATCAATGCCCGCCGACGACCTCGATCCCAAATCCCCAAACTCCGAGAAGAAAAGCTTCTGGCTGCAAGTGGGCCAATACAGCCAGTTGGCAGTCATCTTCCCCGCTTCCGTAGTAGTCGGATGGCTCCTCGGCACCGCCCTGGACCGCTGGCTGCACACTTCGTGGCTCTATCTTGTCGGCCTGATCCTGGGTATCGTTGCTGGTTTCGTCGAACTTATCCGCACCGTCTCTAGGGATACGTGAAACAGTTTCCAGGCTAGCCTTGGTACCATGGCTCTGCGTGAATTCCGAACCTTCCAGGCCCGACGCCCAAGAAGCCGCAGCCGCCTCCGCCAAAGCGCAACTCTTCTACTCCGGCGCACTCGATCGCATCCGTCACTTCATGGTGGTCCTCGCACTGGCCTTGGCCCTCGCGGCATGGTGGAAGTTCGGCATCCGGCCCGCCCTGGGTTTTGCCTGCGGATGCGCCATCGCCTATCTGAATTTCTACTGGCTCAAACGCGTCATCAGCGCTCTGGCTGATCGCGCCACCGGGACTGCCACGCGGCAGTCCGGCGAGGGCGTCGTGGCCCGGTTCCTGCTGCGTTACATTTTGATGGCTGTCGCAGCGTATGCTATATTAACTGTCTTTCCCAAGAGCCTGAATGGCCTGCTCGTAGGCCTGTTTTTGCCCGTAGCGGCAATAGCCTGCGAAGCAGTTTATGAAGTGTACGTGGCCTTAGCGCGCGGCGTTTAGCACGCCGCGAGGACTGGCACGACAAAGCTAAGAGCTAACGGCTAAAAGCTAAAAGCTGTTTTATGCCTGAACAACTCTGGTTCACCGAAATCCTGAATCGTCTGTTTGCGGAGCCGGTCACATCGCTGCTGCGGGCGGTGCATATCGAGCCGAAACATCCTCTGCAACCGATCCCGAATTCGCTTGCCATGGAGCTGCTGGTGTTCCTGTTCCTGCTGGTGGTGTTTCTCTTAGTACGTTCGCGTCTTTCTGTGGAACGTCCGGGCGCGCTGCAACATGTGTTTGAGGGGGTTGAGGGATTTATCCAGGGCCAGAGCAACGAGATTATCGGCCACCACAGCGAAGGCTACACACCTTTTCTTGCTGCCCTGGGTTTTTTCATTCTTCTCTGCAATTTGATTGGCGTAATCCCCGGCTTCGAGTCGCCAACGGCCGTCCCGATAGTTCCGCTGGGCTGCGCTCTCTGCGCCTTCGCGTATTATCAATTTCAGGGATTCAAGCACGCCGGAATCGGTTATTTGAAACATTTTGCCGGACCCATCTGGTGGCTTGCCTGGTTGATGTTACCGATCGAACTTATCAGCCATCTAGCACGCGTGCTTTCACTGACCATTCGTCTGTTCGCGAACATGTTTGCCGGTGACATGGTCACATTAGTTTTCTTTTCGCTGGTGCCGATCGGCGTCCCAATTGCGTTTCTGGGATTGCACATCGGCGTTTCGCTGCTGCAAACCTACATTTTCGTGCTCCTGACGACGGTTTATCTGCAGGGCGCAGTAAGTGAAGAGCATTGAGACGCAGCTCTCAGTCGTCAGTTCTCAGAAGGGAACGCGCCGAATGTTCTTGCTGAGTACTAAGAAGTGGTCTCACAAACGTCTCAACAGGATCAACATGCAGGCAAGTTGAACCATGCCGAGAAAATTATTGCTATGACGTTCCCAACGCACCAGCAGGCGGCGGAAGTTCTTCAACCATGCGAACAACCGCTCGATCTTCCACCGGCGTTTGTAACGCCGGAGTTTTCGCCGGTCCTGGCGGTGGGTTCGTGTGCGATAGCGACGATGAGGCGCGATCAACTCGATTCCATGCTGTTGGGCAAGAAGATCGACCAACGCGTCGCTGTCATATCCGCGATCCGCAATCAAGCGTTTCGGCTTCTCGGCCACGAAGCGGTGCTCGATCGTAGCCGCGACCAGCTTTTGCTCATGCGGCGTAGCGCTCGTAACCCAGAGGGCGATAGGAAGACCATGGCAGTCTGCGATTGCCATGAGCTTGCTCCCTTTGCCGACGAGCGTTCGACCAACGCCATCGCCCCTTTTTTTGCCCCCATAAAGGAGGCGTCAATAAACGTCTCCTCCAGGCCGAGCTTTCCGCGCGCCAACAAGTCCTCCGCCAACCCCCAAAGAATGCCGTCCAGCACCCCCGAGCGTTGCCACTGCTGGAAACGGCGGTGGCAGGTCTGGTACGGACCGTATCGCGCTGGCAGATCATGCCAGGGCGCACCCGTCCGCAACACCCACAACATGCCGTTCAGCACTTGCCGTGCTCCCCGCCAGGGTCTGCCCCGGTTGTCGGCACGGCGCTGTTGTCCAAATTCCACCAAGGGCCTGATCCGTTCCCACTGCACGTCGGTGAGGTCCGCCATGCCCTTGATTTGCTTCAAATTCGCCCGTGATGCAAGTGTTTATTCACGAGCAACGTTTATGAGATAGCTTCTGAGAACCGAGAACTGGTTTTGAAGAACCAAGCCGCAAGCGTGAGGGCGTCTGCAAGGGATGACGTCAACCACCCACTGGCGGCAATTCATACGAGGAGAAACACAATGAGTAAAGTGAGCAAGCTGTTCATGGCGTTGTCTATTCTGTCGTTTGCCGTTCCTGCATTCGCGCAGGGCGGGGAGGCTGCCAGCAGCGTCAACTGGGTCGCGATCGCCGCCGGATTCTCCATGGCTTTCGCTTCCGGCATCTGTGCTCTGGCGCAGGGCAAGGCGACCGCGGCCGCAGCTGAGGGTCTGGCGCGCAATCCGGCCGCCCGTCCCGGCATCCAACTGGCGCTGATTCTAGGTCTGGCGCTGATCGAGTCTCTCGCGCTCTACACCCTGGTCATCATCTTCGCCAAGGTGAAGTAAGAACCTAAATCGAGGCAAAAACTGAGAAGCCTCTGCCGCAAGCAGGGGCTTTCGCTTTCCTAATCGAAAATCTACGGAACCCACCTGGCGGGTTCGTCCGCATCGTCCTTAACTTCAGTTAAGACATCGCCGATATTCTCGATATTGACAGACCTTTTTCTCTTTCGAATCCTTGCCACAAGAATTGAAAACATTAGCAACAGCCCTAGAAGCACTGCCACGAGAAAATAGAGAAAATCCATCCTCGAAGTCCGGTTTGAAGTCTGAGGTGTAACGTCTGGTCGCGCGCCGGACGCCGAGCGCCGGAAGCCGCCCTACACCTTCCGATCTCCTTTCCACTCCTGCTCGCGGTTCTGCGGCGCCTGATTGAGTGCATCCACCAGCAAGCGGCGCAGGCGGTAGCGGCTTTCCAGGTCGGTATTGACAATCTCAAATCCAACTTCATTCACGCGCGCGCGTCGCAGCAGCACATGGGCGCGGATCTTTGACCTCAGGCCCATCGCGATCTCCAAATCTGCCTCGCTGCCAATGCGGAGATTGTCTTCTTTCGTTCCCATGCCGCCGCCCAGGCTCAATTCGCGGATCACAATTCTCGATTTTCCCCAGGAGCTGCCAATGATCGCCGAGACCGTCCGCGACAACACCATGCGCTCATAGCGCCGCTGCCGCACCCACGGGCATGCCGGAGCGGTATCGAGCGGCGCGATGGCCACCTCGGTCGGCTCCAACCCGCTGTCGGAGACCACCTGCGCGCTGTAGCGTGGATCGGTTTTCGACAGCGCCTGCGCGGCAGCAATGCGCAGCTCGCGGTGATAGAGCCATCCAAAAGTCTTCTTCGCCTCCAGGATTTCGCGCAGCATGGGGACTGCTTCCGCATCTCTCAGCCGTCCCAGCGACTCGATGGCCTTGAGCTGCACGAAAGGTGAACGCGAGACCGCCTCGCCCGGACGCGCCATGGCGATCAGCGGCTGAGCTGCTGTTAAGTCGCCGCTCATACCAATCTCATCTACACCCTCAGGCAACACGACAGGATCCAAAACCTCGGCCAGTTCCAGCAGCGTGCGCCCGCGATCGGGCGCGGCTCCATAAGCGATCTGCCGGACCACAATATCGTGATAAAACCGATTCCATTCCGGCATCCGCTGCGGCAGAAGTTCCAGCAGTGTGCCTACGTCGAGCCGGCTCAACAACCCCACCACGCACGCAGCCTGGCGCGGCTGGCCGGTGCGGAGAATCTCCCGCAACTGAGCCAGGGCCGGACGACCCTAATTCCTTTACCAGTTCGATCATGCGATCGCATTCATCCCGCCGCATGCAGCGGAAAAAACGGTCCGCCAGGTGTTCGGCGCCCGTCTGGCTGGTCCGGCGCAGCACCGCCAGCAGGTCCTGAGGCACAGGATCGGAGTGCAGGGCCTCTTCGATGAATTCGGGCAGCCGATTTTCGACGCCTACACGCGGCCGCAGGTCATTGGATAGCACCGGGCGATGCGTACTCACCATTTCCATGCCGGTGCAAACTTCATTCACCGCGGCGTAGTTCTTCGACGAACTGGCTTCCTGGCTCAGCCGCACGAATGCGGCGCTCAACAGACTTTGCAGCTCGGCATCCTTCTCCACACTCAGTTGTTCGCCGAGCTTGTGGATGGCCCCGCCTATCGTCTCTCCGCCCAGCCGCGCATAAAGGTCGGCCAGTTGGCTCAAGCCGATGGCCGTCCTGCGCCGGGGCTCGATATCCTTTGCCCCCAGGCAACTGTAGTAGTTGTTAAGGATTTCCGTGGCCGCCTGCTTTTCATCACGATCCAGCAAGACTTCCACAAACTGCCGCACGTTTCGCGCCGGCACGCACGGAGCCTCGTGGGAGAGCAGCACACTCTTTTTCCCTGACTCCGGTACTTCGGCCCAGAACATTCGGTCCAGGATGTCGGCATGCGACTCCACCAGGATCCCGGCCTTACTCATCTTCTCTTCTTGAAGTTTCAGTATCCCGCGCAGCGAGTCCATCTGCCGGCTCATGTGCTCCATCATCTGGTGCACAGCGTTAACCTTCACTTCGCCCTTCTGGTAACGCTCGAGCGCAAAGCGGATCGCCATGTGCTCAGCCGCTTTCATCAGCAGCGGCGTATCCTCCTGCTCCGTATTTGCCTTGGCCGCAAGACTTCCCAGCAATTGCTGCAAGTTCAACCGCGTGTTGGGATCGGCCTCGCCCAGTTCTTTCTGCAGCACCTCGGGACCAACGGATGGATCACCGCCCACCTGTCCAAAACGAGTCAGCAGCCGGATCGCTTGAATGACCTCCGCTTCCTGCAGAGGGACTACTCCGCCGGTCCACGCCGGCGCCGCTCCAGTCCCGCGCGCCTGCGGCCTTCGCCGCCCGTCGGGTTGGGCACACTTCCCAGCGGAACCATTGGTGCTCCGGTTCCAGGGGTCTGGCCTCCGCCGCCTGCGTTCGCGCCTTCGGCCGCGGCAATCAACTGCAGCAGCTTCTGCGGATCATTCAGCCATTGCTTGAACTCCGGTCCCAGGGTTTGCGCCGCGATCTGGGCCGCCACGCTCACGTCGCCGGTAAGCGGATCGGCGGCCACAAACTTCACTTCGTTGATTTTGATCGTGCTGCCTTGCTTGGCCCCTCCAAGCGCCTCTTTGATCTGCTTGGCGACATCCTGGGCCTTCGAACCCGCCAGGGTGAAGGCGCGCACCAGGCGCGTAAAGTCCTCCACCGTCACCTCTTTGGAAAAGTGCAAGCTGGCCAACCCTGCCGCAGTCAGAAGCTGCGCGAAGCTGCGCTCCGCCTGCCCGGCTTCCAGAGGAATTCCGTCCAGCAGCAGCTTGTTGTCGGAAACGCCCAGCAGAAAGCCGGCTTCGCCTGCCTTGGGCAGACCCTGCTGCAGTTCGTTCCATGTAATTTCGAACTGGGCCTCGGTCCGCTTGTGGTCAAAGCCATACATCCGTGTGTACTTGATCAGGATGTTCAGGCTGTGCACGAAGGCGCGCGCCGACGCTGCCCGGCCTTCTTGGGATGTGCTCGTGAAAGAAATAAGAAGCTCCTGAATCCGCAGCTCTGAAGTTCTAGCGTAAAGCTAAAAGGTAAGACCCGAAACGTTACGGAGGTAATGGAAATCACCCTGGAGAACAGCGGCTGTCAAGCCCTTCGTGACGCCGCACACTGCACAGAATCAGTTTCATGGAAACCCATGACAACAAAGATCGTTGGCTCGTAACTTTTCCTGGCGGCAGAATTATCGGGAAGTATTCGACTAAGATATCAACCAGGTGAAGACCGCCCCCAAAACCACTGGCCTGCGCTACTGGATGCTGCGTGTCCTTGACGAGTGCGATCACGTGGCTGCGGATTTCAGCGCCGATCCAGTCCACGATCTGCGCGTCGGTCTGCGCCGCTGCCGTTCCATGGCTGACGGCCTCATGGCCATGGATCCCGATCCTGCCTGGAAAGCCATGAAGAAGGCAGGGAAGAGCCTGTTCCAGCGCCTCGGCGACCTGCGCGACGTGCAGATCATGATGGAGTGGACCGAGAAGCTGTATCCCATTCCTACTGGCACTGGCGCGCGCGACTCGCTCACGCTCGCGCCATCTGAGCAAGATCATGGGCAGGCCGAGACGGCTGCCTACTCCATAGAGACAGGACCGGTTCATCATGCCCGCGATCCCGTCGCCCACGCCTTACTTCAATTCCTTTCCGCGCGCGAAGACGAGCACAAGCGCGACGCACAATCCGCTCTGGAAGAGTTCGACCGCAAACAGTGGCGCCACTGGAGCAAGTCGTTGCCCGCGCGCGCTGCCCGTTTTCGCCCCGGAAGCGCTCTGTTCAAACATCTCGCCCTTGAGCGCTGGACCGACGCGCGCGCCCTGCACACCCGCGCCCTGCGCAACCGCTCCCAGGTGGCGCTGCACCAGCTTCGTATCGGCATCAAGCGCTTCCGCTACATCGTCGAGAACTTCCTGCCCGAGCAGCACAAAGCCTGGAGCGACGACCTGAAGCACGTGCAGGACCTGCTCGGGGAAGTGCACGACCTGGACGTGCTCTGGGCCACAGCGCTTTCTTGCCATGTCTTCCCAGACGAGGCCTCGCGCAGGCGGTGGCATGCGCTCATCCGCGAAGAGAGAGAGAAAAGAATCCAGGCCTATCGTGACAGGATGACCGGGCCCGACAATTTGTGGCAGGTGTGGCGCGCCGCATTGCCACAGGAAAAGCAGCCGAAGGCTATTGCAGACCGCCGCATGAAACTATGGGCAAAGGCGCTGGACCCCGATTTTGCGCACTCTGAGCGCGTCTCTCACTTGGCGGTTGAACTCTATGACGGTTTGAGGGCCGCGGGATTGCTGGGATCGGGCGACGGCGCGGGTTCACGATCCAGTCTTCAGATTGCTGCGCTTCTCCACGATGTCGGCAAGGCAAAGGGGAAGAAGAAGCATCAGAAAGCCTCGGTCAAGTTGATTCAAGCTCACGGCGCGCCCCTGGGATGGAAAGCGGAAGATATGCAGCGCGCGGCCATCGTGGCCCGCTTTCATTGCGGAAAGCTGCCGACGAAGAATCACAAAATGCTGCGCGACCTTTTTCCGAATGAGCAAAAAATCGCGATCGAACTGGCGGCCATTCTCCGCTTAGCCAATGCCTTCGACGCCGCGCACGACGGCCGTATCCGCCGCGTGCGAATTCAGAACGTGACGCCACGATCCGCGGTTGGATCACCAGGAGACGGCAAGCGCTATATCAACGGACTCCCGTGCAAGCCCGTGACGCTGGCTCCAAACGAACCCCTGGTGATCGCCGCCGAAGGATACACGGCCAGTACAGCCACCGCTCAATCCATCGCGGCCGAGCGCCATCTGCTGGAAACCGTCCTGCGCCGGCCGGTGTTGGTAACGCCGCTGAAGAGCCCCAAAACTTTGCCGGCCGGTCGGCACTTACGGCCGTGATTCAGACGCCGGCATGGCTGACAAGGCCAGGTCTAGTGCTCAGTTCCGCGAAAATCGTTCCGGCGGTCAGGCGGTTACCGAAACGCCGGTTGCGCTCGATGGTGACGACGCCGTGCCGCTTTGACCACCCTGCTGAAGATCCTGCTGCAATGTGTTGTACGCCTGTTGCGCGGTAGAGAGGTCGCCAGACTGCAGCGCCTGGCCCAATTGATCAAATAACTGGCTGATCGCGCTGGTTCCACTGCCACCGCCGTGGTGATGATGGTGACCATGCATTTGCGATGCCTGACTTTGCAGGTCTTGTTGAAGCTGCCCGTAGTCCTGCTGTGCGGCCGACAGATTGCCGGACTGCAGATCTTTCGAAAGCTGATTGAAAGCCTGGGCGATGGGACTGTTGTTCTGCGCCGATGAAGTTGAATTGCTCTGCGGCCCAAGCTGCTGCAACGTCGCATAGTCTGCTTGCGCCGCAGACAGATTCCCGGACTGCAGGTCCTTGCCGAGTTGCTGAAACTCCTGCTGCATCTGGTTCTGGGTGCTCTGCGTATCGTAACTAGGGAAACTGCTGGAAATACCCGACACAGACATTGTGCTATCTCCTCTTGGCGAAATCGTTGAAAGTGTTATCGGCAGTTTTTGGCTGAAGGTTGGTGGCCGCAACTTCTTTCAACCTGTGGCAGGTCTCGTGCCAAACGCACCGAGGCTGGGCGAGAGGACGAATCGCCACATTTAACGGCACTTGGCTGACAAAGCTCTGAGCTGCTCATCGGACGCAGAGGCAGTCGGGCATACCCTGCCTATCCCACCTGGAGAAAGCTTGCCCAGGTAGCTCCTGGTGAATAGCTTCTAATCCACCAATCTTGTGAACTCAAAACCTGCTGAATGGAGGATCAAAAAATTAGGAGCGGCTGTTACGGCCACAATCCGTCAGCTTCCTTCGCGCCTGTTTCGATCTGCGTGCCTGGCGCTCTCCATCCGGTAGAGGCGTTTACACGGGAGCACACGCAGCCGCTGAGGAGCGAGGCACGCTGGTTGGCTCGTTATGAAGAATACCGTTGCGTCTGCGCTCTCTCTCGTCCAGTGCGTTGTTGAGTTCAATGACCAGCGCCATGAATCGGTCGGGGTCTGTTTCCTTCACCACTGCCTCGCAGAGTGTACGCCAATCCTTCCCGTGATTCGCAGACATAGTTCACCCCTCGGCTGCAAAATGCGGTGGCGCCACACGACGGCTGACGCATTCGACTACTGACGCATTCGATTGCTCATATGGAGTGCAAACCAGCTTCCAAGAGCGGAAAAGACTTTCTGTTCAAGGGTTTAAGTGAGCTGCCGCCGTTTCTAAGGATGTGAAATTCTTCCAGTGTTTGTGTAAATTCGCATGTCATGCTGCACGCCGCTCAAGGCAAGCATGACATTTGTTCTCCGTGGAAACCCGCCAGTCACTTCCTGATGATTCTTTCGCAGCGTACAACAGGTAGCGACTCAGACATCCGAGTCGGGAAGCTTAATACTTATGACTCACCCCCAACTAGTCGAGAAAGCAGTGCGCTGGCTGCGGCATTATCGCTGTGGAGTCGTGCTCTCCGAGCAGGCGTGCGTCAACGGCGAGATGCCTGACGCGATTGGATGGAAGCACGCTTGCCATTCGGTGCTGGTCGAATGCAAAGTAACTCGCGCCGATTTCCTTGCGGATCGCGCCAAGCCCTTTCGCCTTAAACCAAAGCAGGGTGTCGGCAGCGAACGCTTCTATCTGACTCCGTCCGATCTGGTGCGTCGCGAGGAATTGCCCGCGGGCTGGGGATTGCTCGAAGCGCGCGGCCGCGGGGTGGAGACGGTCCATCCTTCGTCCAAGAATTTGCGAACCGCTGCCGGATTTCGCTGCGAGATGAATCTGCTCCTCGCCAGCCTGCGCAGAGTCGAAGTGCGCATCGAGCCGCGGAGCATCACCGATTTTCTCAAGTGGAAGAACCGCATGGCGGACTACAACCGGGGTGCGCTGCCGCAGGGGTTAACGGCCACTGAAGACGAGATGAACGTTTTTCTCGAACCGGAGATGCCGTGTTGATCTTGCATCCCGCTGCTAACTGCTGTCAGCGGGAGCCTCGATCGCGGACGAACCATCGCGCACGAACATCAGCGTGGGATGTCCGTGGTACGTCGTCCGCTGGAATTCGCAGTAGCCGCACTTTGCCGCCACACGGATGGAAGCCACGTTCTCAGGGGCAATAATGCAGGCCGTGCGCGCGTTTCCAAAATGCGCATCGCCCCAGGCAATTACCGCGCGTACAGCTTCGGTGGCATAGCCTCGCCCGTGCGCCTGTGAGACTAAGACCCATCCTATTTCGGGGATACCTTTCAGCGAGGGCTTTAGATCGCGCTTGTAGTCGGCGAATCCGACCTCTCCGAGGAACATGCCAGTTTGCTTCTCCTCTACCGCCCAGTATCCAAAACCCAACATCGCCCAGTGTCCAACGAAACGCAGCAAGCGCGTCCAGGTTTCCTCCTCGGTGAACGGGGTGTCGCGAATGTGCCGGGTAACATTCGAGTCGGCCCACATGGCAGCGCAATCGGCGAAATCATCAATCTGGTGACCGCGCAGTCTAAGTCGCTCGGTTTCGAGGATGGGAACTTCTACACGAGGGCGCACTGGACTGAGCATGCTCACAGTCTAGCCAGCCGAGTACACGATGACAAAAAAGAAAACCGGGCTGGTTTGCCCGGTTTCTTATGGCGTCGCGCTGTATGCGGTTACATCGCAGCACGGCGTGACTGGTGCTGAGGCAGCCCGCTGGTTGGGTTAGGACCAGTCCGGTCGCCCGGTGCGTGCCTCCTCATGCCAGTCGAAAAATCCGAGGAACGGAGGAAACAGACACTTGGAGACCTGCAAACGTCGGGCCACGGGAAGGGTGTATCTCTAGTTGAGGATGAATTTGTAACAGACTGAATTCATTGTGGTTATCGGTAACGATGACGGCAGCAGCAGTAGCTCGGTCGGTATCTCTTACGAGGAAAAGCAAAGTTTTGCACAAGTTGCGTGCGGTTGTGCATGGCACTGGCTCAAATCGCAGAGAACTCTGAGAGGAACCGCAGAGCGTCGCAGAGAGAAGACCTAGAGCTCCCGCCGGCCTTCCATGGCCTTCAGCATGGTGATCTCGTCGGTGTATTCGATGTCGCTGCCGACGGGGATGCCCATGGCGATGCGGGTGACTTTCACTCCGGCGCGCTTGAGTTGCTGCGAGAGATAGGTGGCGGTTGCTTCGCCTTCCACAGTGGGATTGGTGGCGACAATGACTTCGTCGACGTTGCCGGCGTCGACGCGGGTGATCAGATTCGCGATTCGTAACTGCTCGGGGCCGATGCCGTGGAGCGGGGAAATCGCTCCATGCAGGACGTGGAAGACGCCGTTGAAGTGCTTGGTCTTTTCGATGGCCGCGATGTTCGTGGGTTCTTCGACCACGCAGACCAGGCGCTGGTTGCGGGTGGGGCTGGTGCAGTAGGCGCAGGGGTCAACGTCAGTGATGTTATTGCAGACCGAGCAGAGGCGGAGGTTAGCCTTAACGTCGCGCACGGCGGCGGCGAGGGCTTCGGCGTCCTCGTCGCTGGAGCGGAGAATGTAGAAGGCCAGACGCTGGGCGCTTTTCGCGCCGACACCGGGGAGCTTCTTCAGTTCCTCGATCAGACGCGACATGGGTTCAGCAAATTTAGACATGGGGAATCGGGTGATCGGATGATTTTGTGATTGTGTGATCGCGTCGCTGGCCGGTAGTTGAAGATTCCCACATGACCCGATCACCCGATCACAAAATCACCCGATGGTTAGAGTCCGGGCAGGCCCATGCCGCCGAGCATTCCACCGACCGTGGACTGCATTTGGGCGTCAACTTTACGAGCGGCTTCGTTGACAGCGGCGAGAACCAGGTCTTGAAGCATTTCGATGTCGCCGGACTTTACGGCCTCGGGATCGATCCGCAGGCTGAGCAGTTGCTTGCGCCCATCCATTTTTGCCGTGACGGTGCCCCCGCCGGAGGTAGCTTCGACCACGGTCTCCTGCATTTTCTTCTGCAGGGCCTCGTACTGCGACTTGGCTTTCGACATCAACTCTTGCAGGTTGAATCCACCCATAGAACCTCGCGTTTCAAGCTTGCAAAGTTTCAAGGTTTCAAATTTCAAACGTGCGATGGCGCTGGTCAGCGAACCTGGATGTGATTGCTTTGAAACCTTGCAACTCTGAAACTTTGAAACCTTGCGTTCAGCGTTTTTCCTTGTGATCGATCACGGTACGAATTTCGGCTCCGAATTTTTCCTGCAGGCGCCGCACCACGCTGTCCTGCTCGGCGCGGCTGCGACCGGTCACCGATGGGGAACTCGAACGCGCGGTTGCGCCGTTGCGCTTTGTTTCCTGCGGCGTGACATCAGCCCCAGGAACGATCTTCAACCTTACCGCGCGTCCCAGAACGCCGCTGGCCGAGGCGCTTGCGAGGCGTCTGGCCTCGGAGCCGAGCGACATGTCAACGATCGTCTGCGATTCGGCAACTTTGATCACCAGCTCGTTGCCCTGCACGCTCCACCCCCCGCCCTCGAGCATCGAAGCCAGAATCCGCTGGTTGCCGTCGGTGAGCGCCTGCAGCACGGCACTCCGCACGATTTCCATCGGCGGGGCGGTGGCTGTGGTTGCCGTCTGCGCTTGTGGCTGCGGAATTTGGAGTTCGGTTTGTGCCTGAGACTCAGGCGGCGGACTGAACCTAGCTTCCGGCGCACTCTCGCGCAGGCTCACAGGCGCGGCCGCGCCCATGATGACGGGTTCTTGGGGGCTGGCTGCGGCGACGATGCGCGGTCCGGGCGTAGAAGCGGGATTGGCCGAGGCGTCCTGCCGCGGCGTGCCCTTACGCGCGGAATCGGCGGCAAACGGTGAAACGTGATTCGGCCGCGCGGCAGCGGCGGAGTCCGGGCGCGATGAAGGGGATGAAGTCGCCGTGCTGCCCACGATCGAAGGTCTCGCCGCCGGCCTTGCTCCCTGAGCCGCGGCCACGTCGCTGAGGAGCTGTTCAACAGGAATCAGGCGCTGGGCGTGGGCCATCTTGAGCAGGCCGAGTTCGAGGTGGAAGCGCTGTTCCTGCTTGTATCCCAACTCGCCGTGGGTGCGGAGCATGATCTGCAGGTGGCGAGTCAGGTCTTCTTCGCCGAACAATTCGGCGACGCGGGCGACACGCTCGCGCTCTTCGCTGGAAATCTGCAGCAAAGAAGAATCTTTGCCCGCGACCTTGGCCACTGTGGCGTTGCGCAGGAAGCGCACCATCTGGCGGGCGAAATGCGTGGGGCTGTGACCTTCGCTGATGAGGTGGTCGACTTGCCGCAGGACTTCGTCGCTAGTGCCGCGGGCTACGGCTAACATCACCTCTTCGAGAATGTGAGCGGGCGCGGCGCCGACCAGATTGCGAACCGACTCCGCCGTAAGTTTTCCGCTGGAGGAAGCAATCGCCTGGTCGAGGATGGACAGCGCGTCGCGCATGGAGCCGTCGCCGGCTTCGGCGAGCAGGGCGAGGGCGTCGTCGTCAGCTTCGATTTTTTCACGCGTCACCAGATCGCGAAGCTGGCCGACGATGTCGTCAAACTTTACGGCGCGGAAGCTGAAGTGCTGGCAGCGCGAGCGGATCGTCTGCGGAATGTCTTCGGGCTGGGTGGTCGCGAGCATGAAGACGATGTGGTCGGGTGGCTCCTCCAGCGTTTTAAGCAGGGCATTGAAAGCGGCGTCGGTAATCTGGTGCGCTTCGTCAAGGATGTAGATCTTGAAGCGGTCGCGGGCAGGGCGGTAGCGCGCGGCCTCGCGGAGTTCGCGGATTTCGTCGATGCCGCGGTTGGTGGCGGCGTCGATTTCAATGACGTCGACGGAGTTTCCAGCGCGAATCTCGGTGCAGGATTCACAAACCCCGCAGGGCTCGGGGACAGGCTTGTCATTGGAGCGGCAGTTCAAGGCCATAGCCAGAATGCGCGCGACCGTGGTTTTGCCAATGCCGCGGTGGCCGCTGAAGATGTAGCCGTGGGCGGTGCGTCCCTGCTCGATGGCGTTCTGCAGCGTGCGGGTGACGTGCTCTTGTCCGATGACCTCGGAGAACTTTTGCGGACGGTACTTGCGCGCCAGGACGGTGTAGCTCATGCGAGAAGAGTCGATTATACGTGATGAACGCGATCGCTTGCCGCCGGCGAGTCGAACCTTTTTATCGCAGAGAACGCAGGAAAGGCCGCAGAGATCGAGAAGACATCTCCTGGGTCCGTTTTAGGCCGGTGGACGGCTGGAAGCTGCCTTTCTAGGCTTGCGAAGCGGCTTGGCACGCGATAGGCTTATGCGTCATATGTGCGGGCGGCTCGCCGGCAATCCACGCCAGCAGCCGCAAAGGAGCCTCATCATGCAATTGAAGATTTCGAGTCGAACGGTAGATGGAATTCTAGTGCTGACATGCAGCGGGCGGCTCGTGTTCGGCGAAGAGTCGTCGCTGCTGCGGGATACGGTGAAGCAGGCCATCCCCACCAACAACAAGATTGTGCTCAACCTGGGCGAAGTCAACTACATCGATTCCGGCGGGCTGGGGACACTTGTGGCCCTGCATACGACGGCGCACAACGCTGGAGCAACCATCAAACTTGCAAATCTGACCAAGCGCGTCGGCGATCTGCTGCAGGTGACCAAGCTGCTGACCGTCTTCGACGTGCACAACTCGGAATATGAAGCCCTCGAGTCTTTGCGCACAGCGGCGTGAGCGGAAGTTCTACATTGCGTGACCTCACGGCTCCCTTCGAATGACCTCGCGAGTTGTCTTTCTTCTATGTTTGCTGGTCAGCGCCAGCGGGTTCGTGTCCCCGCCGGTGGCGCTGGCTATGGGGCTGCTGTTTGGGCTGTTATTGCCGCATCCCTACGGCGCCGGGGCAAAGCGGTTTTCCAAATTCCTGTTGCAGGGTTCCGTTGTGGGGCTGGGCTTCGGCATGAATCTGCACGAAGTTCTGCGGGCGGGGCGCAGCGGATTTCTCTACACCTTACTTGGCATCAGCTTCGCGCTTGCGGCAGGGATGGCACTGGGGATGATGCTGGGAGTGAAGCGCACTCCTGCGTTCCTGATTTCGACGGGGACGGCGATTTGCGGAGGCAGCGCCATCGCTGCGGTCGGCCCAATCACGCAGGCCAGCGACGAAGAGATGGCAGTGTCGCTGGGTACGGTGTTTGTCCTGAACTCGGTAGCGCTGCTGTTGTTCCCTGCGATCGGCGTGGGGTTGAAACTGACGCAACCGCAGTTTGGATTGTGGGCCGCGTTGGCCATCCACGACACCAGCTCGGTGGTGGGCGCGGCGGCAAAGTATGGAACAGCGGCGCTCGCGGTCGCGACCACGGTCAAGCTGGCGCGAGCGCTGTGGATTGTTCCGCTGGCGCTGGCAACGGCCCTGGTCCGGGGGGCCAAGGCAAAGATTGAGTGGCCATGGTTCATCGGTTTATTCTGCCTGGCAGCGGTGTGTAACACGTATCTGCCGGGCGGATCGCATGCTTACGGCATCGCGGTGAAAGTTGCGAAGATGGGATTGACAGCCACGTTGTTTTTGATTGGGAGCGGCATCTCGGTGGCGACTGTGAAACAGGTAGGCCATCGTCCATTGCTCCAGGGGATTCTGCTGTGGCTGATCGTTTCAGTGGGATCGCTGTGGCTGATCCGAGTGGGGTGGATTGCGCTGTGACCAAGAGAAAACGGCGCTCGAAGACGAAGAAGGGAAGTGGTGGCGATCGTGCCGCCAAAATGAGATTGCGGATTGAACAGACGATTCGCGCGATTCCGCCGGGAAAGGTTTCGACCTACGGAGCGATTGCCCGGTTAGCGGGATTTCCGGGAGCAGCACGGCAAGCCGCGGCGGTGCTGCGGCGCGGCTTCGGGCTGCCGTGGCAGCGCGTGTTGGGAGCGGGCGGAGAGATCAAGCTGCGAGGCGATGCGGCGATCGAGCAGCGGCTGCGGCTAGAGGCTGAAGGCGTGCGCTTCCGCGGGCGGAAGGTGGATATGAAGGCGCACGAGTTCAAAGCTCGGCTTACCAACCCCGCAATTGTCCGTCGAAGAGTATGAGGTAAGTAGCTTCACTGACTCCCAACCAAGCCCTGCAAAATCTGCGAACGGAGAAGCCATGAATAACTTCTTTCTCGGCGCATTCGTGACCCTGGCAGCTCTCGCTCTGGGTGGATTTCTCTACCTGAGGTTGGGCTTCGCCGAGGTGCGGGCGGATCTTCCGCCGTCGAGGTTGGAAGATTATGTAATGCGCTCTGCCGTTCACGCTTCGGTTCGCCGGGAGGCGCCGGAGCAGCCGAATCCCGTGCAGCCCACAGATGAGAACCTGATTGCGGGAGGCAAGCTCTTCCTCAGCAAGTTCCGGATGCCATGGGTCTCCGCTGAATCCGAAGGAGGATATCAGCGATAGCCTTTTTCCGCGCATCCCGCAGCTGGCGAAGGTCGGTACGGAATACACGGAGGCGCAGATCTTCTGGGTTGCCAAGCACGGAGTGCGGCGCACAGGTATGTTCGCCAATGGCCGCTTCGATTCCGACCAGGATCTCTGGACCATGACAGCATTCGTTAAGCGAATCAGGGATCTGCCTCCGCGGGTCATGGAGGAGTTGGCGAAGAAATAGGAGAGCAAGTGAGCTCGCATTCCACTTGCTCAAGTATTTTTTATTTGGTTGGCAATCCAGACGGAGCGAAGGCGCGGCCTGCTAGAAGGTTGAGGGCTCATCTGGCCGTCCAGCCGCCGTCGATGAGAATGGTGTGGCCGGTGATCAGCGACGAGGCGGTCGAAGCCAGAAACACCACCGCGCCAGCCACGTCCATAGGCTCGCCGATACGATGCAGTGCGGCGATGCGCTCGACCACGTCCGCGCAAAATTCGGGGCTGGCAAGACAGCTCTCGGTGCCGGGGGTACGGATGAATGTCGGGGCGACGGCATTCACTGTGATGTTGTACTTTCCCCATTCCACGGCTAGGCATTTCGTAAGGTGAGAGATGGCGGCCTTAGTCATGCAATAGATGGACTCCGTGGGCAGCGCTACGAATCCAGCTTGTGACCCGATGTTGATAATGCGCCCGCGCTTCTGCCGGATCATCACGCGGCCGGCGGCCTGACTGGCAAAGAACGTGCCCTTCAGATTCACGGCCAGCGTCAGATCGAAATCCTCCTCGCGGACGTTCTCGGCGGGATTTTCGGGCGCCACGCCGGCGTTGTTGACGAGGATGTCGAGCTGTCCGAAATGGCGAGTGGCGTCGTCGATTGCCCGCGTAACCTCGTCCAGCCGAGTCATATCCATCTGCAAGGGCAGCACGCGGCGACCTAGGGCGCCAATCTCGGCCGGAAGGTTGCCGTGCGCGTTGGCGTCGCGCAAGCCCAGGGCGACGTTTGCACCCGCATGAGCGAGCGCCAGTGCAATACCCCGTCCCAGGCCCCGCGCCGCGCCGGTTACCAGGGCTACGCGCCCGTCGAGATCAAAGCTGGGAAAGTCCATTGAATGTGCCTCCGCAGGTGGGGGATGCACTCGATGCAGGACCAACTCAGGAATGCGGACCGCCCTTGAACTGCTCGTCGATCTCCACCTGATACCCGGTCACGACCTTGTTGGTTTCGTTGGCCATTCCCACCACAGACATTAGCTCTTTAAACATTTCGTCGGTCATGCCTTTCTTCTGTGCCGACGCCGTGTGCGAGGCAATGCAGTAGTTGCACTGGTTCGTCACACTGACTGCGACATAAATCATTTCCTTAGTCAGCGGATCGAGCGCGCCGGGCGCCATGATCTGCTTGATGTCTTCCCATGTGCGTTTCAGCATGGCGGGATCGTGCGCGATGGCCTTCCAGAAATTATTGATCCAGTCGGTCTTGCGCGTAGCCATGATGTCGTCGTAGATAGCGCGGACTTCGGGGCTGGCGTCTTTGTATTCGATGAGGCCAAAGATGGACATTCGCTCTCCACACTTCAGAAGGTCAATCACCACAGAGGCACAGAGACACAGAGAAAACTTTCTAGCATTTGTTTTTCTCTGTGTCTCCGTGCCTCTGTGGTGAATGAAGATTTACGATTTCACTCACCTCGGCAGCTCTCCGCTTAGCAATTTCTCTAAGGAGGCTGCCGGCACGCGCACTCCTACGTAGAACTGGCCGAAGAGCGCGTAGACTGCGCTCACCTGGTCAAAGCGCATCTCGTAGATCAGCTTCTTGAAGACAAGCGGCTCGTCGGCGAACAGGTCAACGCCCCACTCCCAGTCGTCGAAGCCGATTGACCCGGTGATGATCTGCTTGACCTCGCCCGCGTAGCGGCGGCCCACCAGGCCGTGTTCGTTCATCTGGCGCGCGCGCTCTTCGATGGGCAGCGTGTACCAGTTCTTGTCTTCGCCACGACGGCGGTCCATGGGATAAAAGCAAGCGTAGCGATGCGGAGGAATCTCCGGGTAGAGACGCGGGCGCATGGCTTCTTTCTGGCGCGCAATGGTTTCGGCGATCTCGCGTTTCCACTCTTCCGAGTGTGGCTCGATGCCGCGTTCGGTAAGTCCCTGGTAGACCTTCACGGTGGATTCGTAGAGGCCGAGCTCGATGATCGACAGGTAGGAACTGGTGGGCTCGAGATAATCGCTCAGGCGCAGATTCGCGAGTTTCAGTTCGGCCTGATTCAGATCCGCAAAAGATTCGCGGAAGTGGATCAGCATCAGGTCGCCCTTGTGGCCGAGCAGGGAGTAAAGCGCGGATTGTCCGGCGTCGTTCTTCTCCATGGCGCCCAGCACCGATGCCGCTTCCTTCGCGATCGCCGACTTTTCGGCGTCGGATAACGCACGCCACGCCGACCGGCGAAAGCGCATCATCTGATGCAGAACACTGTAGCCTTCCGTGGTCAGTGGCACGGCGGGAATCTCTGTGTTGACCTTCGGGCGAGGATGGTGCATCGCAGTCATACTTTCCATTGTCAATGTTTTCCTTCGTCAGGCAAACCCCATTGTACGCGGTCGTTCATTTCTTCGACGCAGGTTTCAGAAGCAGGTCCTGATAGTCGAAGCTGAAATCCGCCAGGGGCGAGACCGCCTTCATGCGTGCACTGTCGATACTCCCGTCCGGATTCAATGAGAACGTGACGAATGCGTCTTCGATGGCGCGATCGCGCTAATGCGCCTTGAAGGTCTCGTACTGCCAGTGCTGCAGGTCGCCGATCATGGTGGGCGTGGGGTCGAAGGTGATGATCAAACCGCCATTCTCCATGCGGATGGTGATGGGACCACACCAGGGGGACGACGGCTGGGATGCTCGACCGTTCAATTCATACGGTTGGTTATGACCGCGGTGATGTAGTCCAGAAGCTGCAACGTGTCGAGCTCGGACTCCACCATGGCCTCGATGTCGCTGGGGCTGAAGCCTGTTCGTGCCGCGGCTTCCAGCACAAGTGCCGCCACAGAGGGGGCGGGCACCAGATCGCTTTCGAAAATCATGCCATACTCCTTCGTCTCTTGTGAGGGTTGCTGAAATAAAAGAAAGGGGTAGTTGACGCTCGGGTGGGACCTCCCCCCGGAAAGCCCTGAACGTCGCGCGCAACTGCCCCTCTTCCTGCTTCGACAGGCGAAGCAAGCTTAAGCGCGTCTGGCGCAATCTAGCGACGAATCGAGTGGAGCAGGATAGGAAGGAAATTCGGAGCGGAGTAGACGGCAAGCCGACGCTCCTTGTGAAAAGAGCGCGAAGCTTCCGCAGAGGTAGAAATTTGCACGGGAGCGATGACGATAACGACCGGTGCCGCTGTGGCCTTTGCGTGCACCGCTACCGGAGCCGTGCCAGAGTGAAAAGCCGTATCAGGCAAGTCCACGTCGGGCAGGATCAGAATCAGCACAATCAAAAACGCAAAGCAGCCGAGGATGAACAGCGCCGGCGATTTTACGGTCCACCGCGACATGGTCGTTATGTTTTGCCAGACTTTGCGGTAGATGTCAATCCACAAAAGCTCTCATCCCGGGCCGAATTCCGGACTGTGTCAAGTTTTGCGACATTCCTCCACTACGCAACAATAGTAGGCGGACCACCCGCTTGAGACCACGTGACAGTGTGCAGATTCAACCCTTATTCAGGCCGCGGACGGAAAGCTCGGAGGCACAACGGTACTCGGCCGAGTTGCCAAAGACATTGCACCGTAGGGTGTGGATTCAGCTTGAGCGGCTGCTTGTCACCAGAAAACTGCGGCAGCGGTGATCAGTGTCTGTCCCGGTCACCGTGATTGTGCCGCCACGTCCAGTATTCTTTCTGTTCCTCGGGAGGAAGTTTGCGGAAGTCCCGGCCGGCGTCGCGATGGTTCTCGTTCGACCACTGCCGGTAATAACCAGCTTCAGTATCGTTCCACACGTGATAGTCGGTGTAGTAAGGATCGTATACGCGGTAGTCGTGGTGCCGCTCACAATCCACGCCGGCAGTCGCCAGCATCAGCGCCCCGACTAAAAGAATGTAGCTCACGCAGTTGACCTTGCTCATACTTGTTCCCCCGTGATCAGTTGGTTGCGCGGGCGTGCTGCTTCGTTGCCCGATATGTGCACTTCACGCTCTCGATGAGGATTCCCATCCCCATGCGGAAATGCCCCGACCCCAGAAACTGGCTTGGCATGAGGCTCCGCTTGGTGACGTTTCCTTGCGGGCTCTTCTTTCATTTGCTTTCGTTTACTTTTCAACCGAAGCCGTATTGTAATAGACTGGCATGTCTTCAAACACGGAGATTTCTACGTTGCGCGATCCCCTGCTGGAACTTCTGAGTCTGCCCGCTACGGATAAGTTCGAGCGGGGGCTACAGCACACTCCGGCGGAAATCCATCGGCAGCCAGAAACCTGGAAGATTACGTATCAGCGCTGCCAGAATCTGAAACAGGAAATCACTGCCGCGATTCGTCATGCGGGCATCGGGCGCGGTTCTTCCTCTCCGATCGTCTACCTGGTGGGCGCCGGAACCTCGGACTATATCGGCCGGGCGCTGGCTCCCTTGCTCCGGCGACGCTGGGGCGCTCAGGTGTGGCCGGTTCCCAGTACCACGCTGCTGGCCGACTTCGAAGAATTTCACCGCCCCGACAGAGACTATTTCTGGATCAACTTCTCCCGCTCCGGGCAGAGTCCGGAAGGAGTTGCGCTTCTGCAGCAGGCGCTCGAGCAGCATCGAAATATTCGCCACCTCGTCATCACCTGCGACCAGCGCGGACCGATGGCGGCGCTGTGCGCGCGCCACCCCGACCGCGCCCTGGCCATCATCCTCGACGAAACTGCCAATGATCGTGGGCTGGCGATGACCAGTTCGTTCACCAACATGCTGGTCGCCGGGCAATGCGTGGCCAATGTCGAGAGCCTCGAGGAGTACGGAGATGTCGTCGCGCAAATGGCCGAGGTCGGCGAAAGATTCCTGCCAGCTGCGGCCGAGGTTGCGGCCTCGGTAACAGCGTTAGGTTGCTGCCGGGTAATTCTCGTAGGGTCAGCTGCGTTACACGCCGTGGCCCAGGAGTGCGTTCTGAAGTTGGTGGAGTTGAGCGCCGGCAATGTGGTGGCCATGGCTGAGACGCCGCTCGGACTGCGCCATGGTCCGATGTCGAGCCTCGATCAACAGACGCTGTTCGTGGCCTTTCTTTCCAGTGATCCGCGCCACCGGGGCTACGAGCTGGACTTGCTCGATGAGATATCCAAAAAACGCCTGAGCCGAGTCCGCATCACTGTCTCAGCCAATGAAGCGGAAGATCTGGCAGAGCTGGCAGACTATCGTCTGTCGCTGAATTGTCCTGGTTTCGCGGACGACTATCGTCCCGCGGTGGACGTCATCCTGGGACAGTTACTGGGATTGTTTGCTTCGCTCCGATCGGGACTGAAGCCGGACCAGCCAAGCCCCAACGGCGCGATCAGCCGGGTAGTCGCACCGATAAAACTCTACTCGTGAACCAGAATTGCGCCACGATTACCACAGCGGACGAAGTGTAGCGCCGGCATATTGCCGGCTGTCCCGAGGGCGTCTCGCCCTCGGCGCGTCGGGCGAGGACGCCCGCCGGACAGCCGCCGGGACGGCGGCGCTACGGCCGAGATTCGACACTCAGGCATGCCCAGAAGTATTCAGAAACACGGGATCATGAGACGAGTGTTCTTGCGGGCTACGCCTGCCGCTCTGCCGGTTCGTACGGGCAGAAGGGATCAGTTCCCAAAGCATCGCCGGTGTAGGCGAATGCTCGAGCCCGCGATCCCCCGCAGATGTGGCTGTATTCACACAATCCGCATTTGCCGTGAAACTCGTCGGGCGAGTGCAACGCGCGAAATATCTCGGAGTTGCGATACACATCCACCAGCGAGTCCTTGCGCACGTTTCCGCAAAACAAAGGCAGAAATCCCGAAGGATAAATATCCCCAAGATTCGACACGAAGACGATGCCGTGGCCATCCCGAATCTGGAAACCTTTGTAGACCGAGGTGCTCTTCATTTGCCCGGCTGCCATCCCGGCAGCGCGCATCTTGTCGATAGCCAAGCGGCGGTAGGACGGCGCCTCAGTGGTCTTCACCGCAAACGGAGCGGTCGGCACCAGATCGAGAACCCAATTCATGATGCGCTCGCCTTCCTCGGGTGACACTGCATTCAACGCCTTGCCGCGTCCCACCGAGATCAGAAAGAACAAGCTCCAGCGCATCACCGGGAACTTGGTCCGCAGCAGTTCGTAGATCGCGGGCAGATCATCGGCTGTCTCTTCAGCCACCAGAGTGTTCACTTGAATGGGAAGGCCAAGGTGCCCCGCGTGCCGCGCCGCTTCGATGGTGCGGTCAAACGTTCCGGTGATTCCGCGGATGGCATCGTGTTTGGCGACGCACGATCCGTCAAGGCTGAGGCCGAGGCTTTGAATCCCGTGTTGTTGCAGTTTCGTGATCGCTTCGTTAGTTAGCTCCGGAGTGGCGCTAGGCGTGATGGAAACTTCCAGCCCGAGCCCGCACGCATAATCAATCAACGGGTAAATATCTTTGCGGCTGAGCGGGTCGCCACCCGTGAGAATCAGGTGTGGAGAAGGCGCGCCGAAATCGACGAGTTGATTCAGGAACGACATGCTGTCCGCTGTGTTCAACTCCAGTGGATGCGGATTCGGCATGGCCTCGGCGCGGCAGTGCTTGCATGCCAAGCCACAAGCCTGTGTCATTTCCCAGTACACCAACAGCGGATTTCTGGAGAAGTCGTGAGCCCCCGGGCTCATATTGGGTTTTGATTGCGCGCCGACCATGGCGTTCCCCTTCCGGCTGAAGTCTGTGAACGAACCCCACGAACAAGGCCAGAGTACATTTCAAGTTGGGAAAGGGCTGTGATTGGAATCACACTCAGGCGTGACCCGTTTTGCAGGAAATGACGACTCTACCGCGTGGTTTTACCTGCGGAATGCTTTTTGACGCTCCAACGGGAAGTCAGCAAAATCTCGCGCAAAGTATAAAGCCCGGGTCTGGGGGTGAGCACCGAGACCCGGGCGGCTGTTCCTCGAGCTGGCGAACCGGAGGGGAAACCGGCTCTCCGGCGCGTGTGACGGCCAGAGGTTGCCGGTGAGCGGATCACTCACCCTCAGATCATCGCGCCTGCCGGGCGTTTACCGCGGCGGCGCGGGTTCGCAGCCAGGAACAGCGAGTTCGCTTCTCCAATTACTTCTTCTGTAGATCGCGCACGTAGCCGATAACCATCTTGACCTGGTCCGGTGTCAAGCCTTTCGCCGAGAACGCGTGCATGGGCTTCTTGTCCTTGCCGCCGTTGGCGATCATGTCGGTCAGGTCGGCGTCGGAAGCTTTCTTGGCGTCATCTGAAATCAGGCTGGGAATTTTGGCAGCCGGTTTTCCCGCGCCGTCTGCGCCGTGGCACGCCGCGCATTTCGCTTTGTAAATACCAGCGCCGTCGTCTCCGGCCCAGGACAAATTAGGGACCACCATGAATAATGCCAGCGCGATCGCTACGATCAGGATTACCAGTTTCATCAATTTCATGATTGCGTTTCCTTTTCGCTGAACTAAGAATTTACTAATGTCAACGAGTTTCGTCATAGCGGTCCTACCGCGCTGTGATTGCGGTCACCGCTGTTGGTGATCCCATCTTCCCTATAACCTTACGTCGTGCAAGCAGATACCGAGCAAGTCGCGTCAAAAGACTCCCAACCGCGTGATATCCCGCAGCCGGATCCTCTGGCCGATTCACCGCCTCCACTCTCGACCTCCCAAGTCACTGAAAATGTGGAGATTCCTGTTGAGCACTCCTTGCGGCGTTTGGCACCGTGTTTGCCTTTGAAGAGGTGACCGGTGTCTGAGGGGACTGTCTTGGAACCCAGCTTTTTGGTGATCGGCTTGAACCACCGCACGGCCCCAATGGCGATGCGGGAGCGTTTCTGGATCAGCGAAAACCGGCGCTATGAAGCGCTGAAGGAGTTGGGTCGCGCTGAGGGCATTGAAGAGGTCGTAGTACTGGCGAACAACAACCGCACGGAATTTCTTATGTGGGCGGGCGAACCTACCTCCGCCGCCAACTCGCTCTTGCATTTCCTGACTGTGCAACACGGTCTCAAGCTCAGCGAATGGGAGCACTTCTATCGCCTGCTCGATGAAGCGGCCCTGCTTCACATCTTTCGCGTGGCCGCCAACCTGGACTCAATGGCCTTAGGTGAACCCCAAATCGTCGCTCAGGTCAAAGCGGCTTGGGAGCAGGCTCGCACCGTAGGCACTAGCGGGCGCTTCCTGGATGCGGTTTTGGAAAAGGCCGTGAGCATCGCCCGACAAGTGCACATCGAGACGGTGGCCGAATTGGCAGGTGCGATTCCACCGGCGGCAGTGGAGTTAGGCACAAGGATTTTTGATTCGCTCAAGGGCCGCCACGTGTTGTTGCTCGGCACAGGCCAGATCAGTGAGCTAGCAGCCCGGTCTCTAACCGAAAACGGCGCTGCGGATGTCTGCGTAATCGATCCCTCTCTGGAGCAGGCGCAAGAACTGGCACAAAAGCTCGGCGGCACCGCGGCCCCGCTCGAAGACCGCTGGCAGTACCTTCTGCAGGCGGACCTGGTAATCTGCTCGACTGGTTGTCCGCACGTGATCCTGAGCCGCCAGGAAGCGGAACGAATTGCAAGCGAGCGCCAGCGTGCGCCGCTGGTCATCCTCGACATCGCCATGCCGCGCGACGTTGATCCGGATGTCCGGCGAGTCGACGGCATCGTGCTCTGCGATCTGGATGGCCTGGAACGGATAGCGAAACAGAAGGCCGCAGCCCGCGCCGCAACCGCGGCGGAAGCAGAAAAGATCGTGCTGGCGGAAGCGCAGGCCTTTCGCAACCAGCTGCACGCCGAGAACATGGTGCCCACCATGGTCGCGCTGCGCCGCCGCCTGGACGAGATTTGCCGGCAAGAATTGGAGTCTTTCACCGAAGAGCGCGGGCCCTTTACCCGGGAGCAAGAGCAGTCACTACATGCAATCGCAGCCCAAGTCATACGGAAGATTGCCGACTCCCTGGCCCGCGAGCTCAAAGGACTTCCAGAAGAGGCGGAACAGAAACAGATGACCGTAGCGGTGCATCGTCTGTTCCACCTGGAAACGCCGCAACCGGCGCTTGCCGGCACCAGATCGGAGAGAAACGACTATGAGCAACACAAGAAACGAGCCGTCCCCATCACCCTCTAACTCGACCTGGACAGGCAAGCAGGCCTACACGCTGGCCGCCTGCTGCCTGCTGCTCGGAGTCGCGCTGGGCTACTTGTTTCGCGGTTCGGCAGCGCCCAATATCCAGGCCGCTGCGGTCTCCGCGGCAAGCAGTCAGCAAGGACAAGACGCAGCGTCCCCGCAGCCGTCAGATGCCGAGAAACAGGCCATGCTGACCCAGGCCTCCGCGCCTTTGATCGACGCAGTCAATAAAGACCCCAACGACTACGCCTCGCTGGTCAAGCTGGGGAATTTGTTCTACGACGGGCAGCAGTTTCCCATCGCCATACAATATTACGAGCGCGCCCTGGCCATTCATCCCGAAAATCCCGATGTCCGCACCGATATGGGCACGGCTTACTTTTATAACGGGAATGCGGACCGCGCCATCACCGAACTGCGGACGTCTCTGAAGTACCGCGCGGGACATCCGCAGACGCTGTTTAACCTGGGGTGGGTACTCTGGCAGGGCAAACAAGATCCCAAGGGCGCGTCCGAAGCTTGGAAGCAGTTGCTGAAAGACAATCCGAACTATCCGCAGCGGCAACAGGTCGAGCAATACATCGCGAAGGCGAAAGAACACGCTACCCGGGGATGAGCTTTCAAAAGGGCGCTAACTTTTATACTCTTCATGCGGCGCCAAAGGGCTTCCGAAAATCGAAGCCCTTTTTGTATGCGAGGATAAAAACCTTCCCACAGGATGTTTTGGGAAGGGCACGGCTTAAGCCGTGCCGCTAGAGCCAGAAAAAATATGTGCTTTAGCCCCTGAGGGACAGTCGGCTCCGAGTTTCAATATGAGAATGGCTTCTAGTGTGATGTCCCACAAGTTTGCGATATAACTTGACCCTGTCATCCTGTCTCTAACGACGGTGTGCCCTGTCAAGCGTTTTGTGGCGACACTTCGGCGTGGACGCCGGGAGCAGCGCCATTTCGCTCTAGCAGAACGCCTTTGATGTCCAGACCAAGCTCGTCACTCAATTTGAATCTCACAGCGGGACTTCAGGTCCCACCATCCATCTCTTCGGGACTTGCACCCATGATTACTCACTTCGATCTCCCCGACGGTTTCAGGGAGGCAGGCTGCCCACTCAAACGCTCGGCTCTTACTCGCCGGCCACAGAATGACTCGGGCTCACCTGCATGACGGCCTGACATAGTTGCGCGTACGTCCAGTCTTCGCGCAACATCAGGTACAACCGCGTGGCCAACTTTCTGGCCACCGCCACCTTGGCGAGGCTGCGATTCTTGCGCACCGCCAGGCGGCGATAGAAGCGCTTCAGCTGCGGATCGTAGCGCGCCGCCGTCTGTCCCGCTTCTACCAGCAAAAAGCGCAGAAACGAACTGCCCTGTTTGCTGATCTTGCCCAGCCGCTGTTTTCCGCCGCTGGAATCCTCACTCGGAATCAGGCCGAAGTAACTGCCCACCTGCTTGCCCGAGGCGAACCGCTCCGCCGGTCCCAGCGTCAGCACCATGGCCAACGCCGTTACCGGGCCCACTCCCGGATGCGTCATCAACCGCACTGCCTCCGGCCGCTGCCGCGCTTCTTCTTGCACCCGCCGGTCCAGTTCGACGATCTCCGCTTCCAGCCCGTCGAGCGCTTCCAGCAACCGCTTTCGCCGCTGGGCTGCGTACGGCAGCAAAGGCAACTGCTCCAACTCCACTCGCCCTGCCTTGGTCCACAGCTTGTACTTCTTCTGTACCCCGCAGCTCAGCGCCATGGCCTGCAGCTGATTCTTGGTGCGCGTCCGCGCCTGCACCTGCTTGTGCCGATGCACCAGCAACTGCCGCACGTCCCGCACCTCCAGGCTCGGCACCCAGATCCGCGGAAACCGGTCCTGGCGCAACAGATCCAGCAGATGGTCCGCGTCTCGCCGGTCCGTCTTCTGCTTGCGCACTACTGAAGCCCGTACCCGCGCTGCATCGCCAAACCACAGCTCGATTCCCAACTCCTGCAGTAGCCGCTCGAACCACGGATAGTGCCCGCATGCCTCCATTCCCACCACAACTTCCTGGCCCGCCAGCGAACGATAAAACTGCTCCGCTTCTTCGCGGTGCTGCAACCTCTTCTCCTCGATCTCTCCCGTTCGGTTGTCAAAGATCGCGACCTGCTGAAACCCAGGATGGAAATCGCATCCTATAATCAACATGACGTTGGCTCCTCTCACGAGCCTTGGTCTTGTTCATCGCATACCAATCTACTCGCGACGGGCCAACGTCGTTATGCAATCAAGCGAAGCGGAGGATCTATGTACTTTGTTTGCAGCGTCGATCCCCTCGCATCCCTCACTGAAACGTCGCCCTGGTTTCACTAGGAATTTCCGGGACGGCAGACTAGTTGGCAGAAGTCTCAGGGTATGCCTAGCTTGCAGAGCCCTCAGCAGGAACCGAATCCGAAGCTTCTTCGTCGCCGGGCATCAGGTCAAACTTCTTCAGCTTGTAGCGCAGCGCATCGCGGCTGATATCCAGCAAACGCGCCGCGTGGGTCTGATTGTTATTGGCCTGCCGCATCGCCAGCTCAACCATGGCCCGCTCGACTTCTTCGAGCGAAGTCCCTTCTTCCGGTATATAGAGCCGCGGCAGCACGCGGCCGTTTGACAGTTGCTTGCCGGCGCCCTCCGCCGAGCTGCTGCTGTGCTCAAAGGCGGTCATGCCGCCGCGCGCATCTTCCCCGACCGCGAATGGCATATAGATGGGACGAAGGATCGTGTCGTCATCCAGGATCATCGCCCTTTCGATCGAGTTCTTCAGTTCCCTTACATTTCCCGGCCAGTTGTGTGCCAGCAGCAGCCGGCGCGTCTCTGCCGTAATCCCTCGGACTGATTTCTTGAATTTGCGGTTGTAGAGTTCGATGAAAAAATCCACCAGCGGAAGAATATCTTCAGTCCGCTCGCGCAGCGGTGGGATAAAAATGGCAATGATCGCCAGCCGGTAATAGAGATCCTGGCGGAACTGACCTTCACGCACCGCCTTCTCCAGATCGCGATTCGAGGCGGCGATGACGCGCACATCCACCTGCATGTCGCGCACGCCGCCCACGCGCCGAATTACCTGGTCCTCGAGCACGCGCAGCAGCTTGGCCTGCAGCAACGGAGAGAGCTCCCCGATTTCGTCAAGAAACAGCGTGCCGCCGTTTGCCGCCTCGAACAGGCCCTTCTTCATCTGCTTGGCATCGGTGAAGGCGCCTTTCTCGTGGCCGAAGAGTTCTGCCTCCATCAGCGTTTCGGGAATGGCTGAGCAGTTAATCGCAATGAACGGCCCGTCCTGCCGAGTGCTCTCATAGTGAATCGCTTTTGCGGCAAGGTCCTTGCCGGTGCCGCTTTCGCCCTGAATCAGAATCGTGGTGGCTTCGCTGGCCGCCACCTTGCGCACAAAGCTCAGCAACTCGATCATCTTCGGAGAAACGGCGACCACTTCGTGATAGCCCGTGCGCCGGCGCACCTCTCCCCGTAGAGTCTGGACCTCCGTGCGCAGCCGATTCGTCTCCAGCGCATTCTGAATGGTGACGTGTAATTCTTCGAAGTCGAGCGGCTTGCCGACAAAATCAAACGCCCCCATTTTGAGCGCGCTTTTGACGTTGTCGAGTTGCGGGTCGGCCGTGATCATGATGACGGCCCGCGCATCGCCGTTCTTCTTGAGTTGCTCCAGGACCTGAAGCCCGTTGAGATCGGGCATGCGCACGTCGAGCAGGATCAGGTCTGGCGATTCGTGCTGCGCCAGGCGCAACCCGGCCTCGCCCGCCTCCGCCTCGACCACCTGGTACCCCCACTCTTCGCACTTCTGGCGCAGCGACCAGCGCACCAGGCGCTCATCGTCCACCACCATGATCTTCTCAGCCGGCATGCCTACTTAGCTTACTACGGAAGGGAAGTGGCGCATTGGGAGGAGCAGGGCTGGGGCCCCGTTTCGCTCAGTTGTCTAGCGAATTCCAAGTAAGACCCCCAGGTAGGCACGAACCTGGGAGAGGAGCGCGGGATCGGACTTGGAATGAAACGCGGCGCGCCGGGCGGACCAATCCAGACTCTTGAGGTGATCGACGAGGACCGCACCTTCGATCTTGTCGACTGTAACCGGCAGGGCGAACGGGTAAGGTTTGCGGCGGCTGGTAAGCGGACACACCAGGACGAGTCCGCTGGCCCGGTTGTACGCCTGATCGGTCACGACCAGTGCAGGCCGTCGTTTCGCCTGCTCGCGTCCGGCCTGCGGATCGAAGTCAAGCCAGATTAGGTCCCCTGCTCGCGGAATATACCGGGTTACCACTCGACTTTTTCCTTACCGCGCACGCGCCCGGTTTGCACTTCCCGATAGCGGTTCCTAGTCGTGATCTGTGCCACCAGCTCGTGCAAGGCTGGTACTCGCTCCTTGCGGCGACGCAGATGGATGCGTCCATCTTCTGCCTCGATGGTGATGGGATCGCCCTCCTGAACTCCAGCCTCTTCGGCCACCGGCTTAGGGATGCGAACTGCCAGGCTGTTGCCCCACTTTACAATTTGAGCTGTGGGCATTTCTCCTCCGGCTGAATATACAAAGTATACACTATTGTAGATACATTGGATATACGAAGGAAACTTTAAGAAGCTGTCTGCGTGGCGGGTCGTTGCAGAGGAAGAACGACCGTAAAGGCACTGCCCTTGCTAACAGTGCTGGTAACTTCGATGCGGCCGTGGTGATCCTCGACGATTCGCCGGGCTAAAGATAAACCCAGGCCCGTGCCGTCGCCTTTAGTGGTGTAAAAAGGCCGGAAGATGCTGGGGAGATTTTCGGGCGCGATGCCGCGTCCGTTGTCCGCGACTTCTACGATTGCGAACTTGCCCTGCGGCTTCACCGTGACGGTGATTTTTCCCTGGCCGTCAATCGCTTGCAGCGCGTTCAGCAGCAGGTTGAGCAATACCTGGTGGATCTGGTCGCTGTCGTGTTCCACCTCGGGCAGCGATGCATCTTTTTGCAGTGTTATTTCAATCGGCTTCCCCATCGCCTGCTGCCGCCCGAGCATCACGGCATGTTCCACCGTCGTATTGAGGTCGCTCTTCGAAACTCGCGGCGGATGCGGCCGCGCCGTTTGCAGCAGGTCGGTGACGATATGGTTGATGCGCGCTATTTCCTGCCGCACATCCTTTACGACGGCTCGCGCCGGGCTGGTGGAAGGAAGATCGCGGCCAATGATCTCGATGACGCCGGCAATGCCCGCCAGCGGATTGCGAATTTCGTGGGCCAGTCCCGTGGCCAGTTCTCCCAGCGTCGCCAGGTGTTCCGCCCGCGACATCTGGGTGCGATGCAGCCGCTCGATTTCCGCGCGGCTCTCGCGCAACTGTTCCACCATGTGATTGAAGTTACGGCCCAAGTCTCCGATTTCGTCGTTGCGCCGAGCGAAGCTGACAGTAACGTCAAGATCGCCTTCTCCCAGTTCGGCAATCTTCTGTTGCAGTTCCACCATCGGCCGCTGAATCAGGTAAGTCAGCACCACAAGGAAAGCCCCACAGATCGCCACCGCGCCCGCGCCCGCCACCAGCAGAACGATGTGACGCTCGGGATCGCGCCAGGAGAGCGTGGCCAGAAGAAATAACAGCATTCCTCCCAGCAGCACGCTGGCGATCGGCACCAGGGCCTTGATCTCCCAGTTGATGCGGAATAAAGGCCGTTCGGAATCGTCCAAGTTCACGTTGGTGGCGATCGCAGTCTCCTCCTGTTGAAATCGGGAGTTCTTCATCGCACTGCTCTTGTCGCTGTTCCCCAAATCGTTGCCGCCATTCCCCACTTTTACAAGACTTTGTGGCCCGGGCCCGGTGGTGACCGTTCCAACCGTGCCTCGCGCGGATCGGGCCTCGGCGGTGCTGTGTACAAGCTCAGGCATAAGCATGCAATCCCGGCAGCAAATAGGTCACGCCGAAGAACGTGAACATCACCACCGCGAACCCGAGGATTGCAAAGTAAGCTGCGCGCCGTCCCCGCCAGCCACGCGTAATGCGCATGTGCAGGTATCCGGCATACACCAGCCAGGTAATCGCCGCCCACGTCTCCTTGGGATCCCAGTTCCAATAAGAGCCCCAGGCACGGTTAGCCCAGTAGGCGCCGGCGGCGATCATCAGGGTGAGCAGGGGGAAGGCAATGCAAATCGTTTTATAAGTAATGCGATCGAGCGCTTCGGCGTTGGGCAGCAGCCGTTCCAGATCTTCTCTCCGCCACAAAAGCAGCAGGTAAAGAAGGTTGGCGAAGATTCCGCCGACGATCCCGCAGAGAATAAACGGGCTGGCAGCCAGCGTCGTGAGATAAAGGCCATCCGCATCAAGCGAGGCATAGTGCCCGTCGCGCACGCGCAGCACAAAAAAGACCAGCAGCAACGTTTGCAGCAGGATACTGACGAAGACCGCGCGGCTTGCAAGATTGATCAGATTCTCGTTCTTCTTCCAGCGCGCCACCAGGTAGATCACCAGCGGCGCAGCCACCGCGGCAAAGACCAGCAGCACCAGCCATCCCAGATCGGGGATGGTGATGAACAGCCGCACGCCCCGCGAAATGAACACCTCAGACTTGTTCTCGGCATCCCAGGCAACCACGTTGAATCCGCCCCATCTCTCGAAGCGCATCAGGAACGCGGCATAGATTCCAACCGTGAACACGCTGGTCGCGGCCAGAAATGTTTCAGTCTTTACCTTGTCCTGAATCAGAAACATCATGGCCAGCGCGAAGCTGAGCGCGCACGCGGCATAGGCCAGCATTGCCAGCGTTACGTGCACATGCAGCCACGTGGATTGCAGCGCTGGCACCAGCGGCTTCACGTCGCTGCGCAGAAGCTGCATCAGCAACACGCCGACGATCGCCACGGGCATCGTCACCGTGCCGATTACTTTCACCCCATATTTCTTTTCCGCGATCAACGTCAGTGCAGCTAAAGCCCACACGAAGCTCAGCAGCATTTCATACACGCTGGCAAATGGCGGATGCCCAGCCTCGTACCAGCGGTGCACCACGGCTCCGGTGTTGGCCAGAAGTCCCGCCCAGGTTGCCAGCGAAGCGAATTTGATATACGAGTCGGTGGCAGTCACGCCAAAGCCGAGATACAACGCTCCGGCGCCCGCGTAGAAAATCAAAGCTGCATATAGCAGATTGGACTCATTCAGAATGTTTCCCGACTTGACCACATTCAGAAAAGCCATGAACAGCAGGAAGGCGATGCTCAGACCGACCATGATAATCAGCGTCATGCCGGTCGCCGGCTGCTGCTCAGCTCTTGCTCGTGCCATAAACGTCCTCCGTCGCCCGTGCTACCGGGCAGAAGTTGAAGCCTCTGGGGCAGTTGCGGATTCCAATTCCGGGTGCAACTCTTCGCGAATCTTTGCCACTAGTCTCTGAAACTTCTGTTCAAAGGCATCCCGATTGCGATTCGCTGCGCCGCCCACCCACAGAACCATGTCTCCCTTCGCGTCCACCACCGGAACCACCCAGAAACGCATGTGCACGACGTAAAAGACGAAGGTCAGGCCGATGCCCATGACCACGACGCCCGCCCAGACAAACCATTGTCCGGGCTCGTACGACACTTGAAGCCCGGTGTAGTAGCCCGTTTTCAGGTCCTTGGGCTCGAAGGTGTAAGGGGAAGCGGCGTTCTCCGCGAGGCCGGGAATTTCCGGCAGCCACACATTCACGCTGGTGTTTGCTTTTTTCGAGGTCACGATCATGTGAACCGCTGGGTTCGACACGTCGTTGCTGCGTGTGTATACGTGACCGTCCTGGACCACATAGTCCGGGATGAACTCGGCCAGTTGCACGGATGTGTCGGAGTCGAGTTCGACGGTCTGATTCAGCGCGAGCGAGATCTCACGCGGCTGCCGCGTCGTCCCCGCTATCGGCGTTGCCGCCAGGACTAGCTTGTCGAGCTTTCCGGTCCGTCCCCAACTGGCCTGATAAAAACGCAGCCCGTTGTAAACCAGCGGGTCATTCACCACGATTTCTTTATGTGTGACTTCGTGGCCGTTGTCGATCACCGCGAGTTTTGACCACCACTTCTTGGGCGAGCCGTCGCTGTAGGTCTCTTCTCCGGTGCCGTCGCAACGAATGGCAAACGGAATGGAACGGCTGATGCCGCTGCGTAGTTCAACGGCGTTGCCTTGACTTCCCGGGGTCAGCATCAGAAACCCTCGCCACCCGTAGAGGGCATCGACGATGCCGCCCAGAAAGATCAGCAGCAGGCTGGCGTGGACTATATAGACGGCCATTTCGGAAAAGCGATTGCGCTCTGCAAACAACGAAAAACTCTGTGGACGGACAATGCGCTCCGCCTTCAATCCCATGCTGCGGAATGCGCGCTCCGCGGCGCTCAGGGCTTGTTCTTCATCGCGAATGGGAAGTTGCGCCTGCGCCGGCAGCGCCTTGCGGAAGTGATCGTCGGGACTCTTGTAGGGCCGCGCGAAATAGCGCCAGGCATTGGGGAAGCGCTCCACCGAAGCGGCAATTATGCAGAGACTGACGAGAATCAGCAGCGCAACAAACCAGCGCGCATGGAACACGTCAGTGAGTCCAACCACATCCAGAATGCGCAGCATTTGCGGCGAATAGGCCCGCTGCATGTCATCCGCGTCGGTCATCGGGCGCTGCAAAATAACCGTACCTGCGGCGGAAAAGATGACGACCAGAATAATTAGAATGACGCCGGTTTTTATGGAACTCAGAGTCTGCCAGACTTTGCGGGGCGTGGTGCGAAGTGACAGGGTCATATCTTTTCTTTCCTCTTCGTTCGCATACTGCAATGCACGTTCCACTCCAACGCTGGAATTCCTCGCTAAGTCCTTAAGGTTCAATGAATTGAGCTTGCTTCCTGGTTGCCTCAGATGCCCGGTGTGAGGCATAACACTCATCGTCACAAGGCTTTACTGCGAAATTCACCCACGCCCGCAGGAGTGTGATTTCAATCACAAATCGTGCGGAATCAGCTAGAAAACCGTGCTTAAAGGCACTGTTCAAAGGACATGGGTGATTTCACGACTCTGGTGTGGGAGAAGGCCCATTTCCGGAACTCAAGACGGATGGACTTGTGAAACCTATCCCACCGGGTATAAGTTCGAAACTGATCTGTTGCAATAATTTACAGTTCCGCGGAGACGTTAGCTTCTTCCACATCCCTAAAGGCGAGGCTCGTGCACATGCAGTACCTGGCAATGCTCCCAAAGTTCTCAAGCCGCCTGATCCGCGACCGAATAAGCGCCGCAAGACATGCTCTCCCCAGTTTTCGAGAGATAGCCTTCTTTATTTTGATTGCAGTCCTGCCGGGGTTTGCCAAGGAGCATCCGGTTCCGCTCGAGAAGAATGTCGACTCCAAGAAATGCCTCGAGTGCCACGAGGACAAAACGAAGGGCAAGGCCGTCCACTCGGCCATCGCCACTGGTTGTTTGAGCTGCCATGAAGTTCGCAACAATAAAGAAATAACTCGCATCAAGCTCATCACTGCGACGCCGCAGGCACTTTGCCTCAATTGCCACGCCGACAAGGATGCTGCCACGCTCAAAGGCAATGTGCATCCTCCGGCCGTGCGCGATTGCATCAAGTGTCACGATCCCCACACCAGCGACAATAAGAATCAGTTGCTCAAGCCCACGTCTGGAGATAAGGGCCAGAATCTCTGTCTGGATTGCCACAAACAGGGGCTGAACGTTCCCGAAAAAGGCAGCCGCCACGCCGCCCTCGACATGGGCTGCGACACTTGCCATATCACGCATAAGACCGGAGAGGTGGGCAAGGCCGAATTTGATTTTCATCTGACCAAGCCTGCCCCTGCGCTTTGTCTCGACTGCCACGCTGACAGCGCGGACCTGCAGAAGGCGCATCACGACCAGCCTTTCACCACCGCGGCCTGCACCAGTTGCCATGATCCGCACCAGTCGGCCGCTCCGAAGTTAATGCGGCCGTTTCTGCATCCGCCGTTCGCCGACAAATCCTGCGACCTGTGCCATGCGCCAGCCAAGGACGGCAAGGTCGTCCTCACGCAGACCGACGTGAAGGCACTGTGCGTGACCTGCCACAGCGACCAGGCGGAGAAGATTGAGAAGGCTAAGGTGCCGCATCCAGGAGCAGCCGGCGATTGCACCGATTGCCACAACCCGCACGCCAGCCGGCAGCCCGGACTGCCCAAGACCAACGCCGTCGATATTTGCCTTGGTTGCCACGCCGACTTGGCCGAACAGGCGAAAAAACACGTCCTGCACCAGCCCGCCTTTAAGCAGGGATGCGCCACCTGCCACGAGCCCCACGGCGGCGACAACGATCACCTCCTGCGCGCCAAGGGAAATCTCCTGTGCCTGGAGTGCCACGGGTCCGAGTCCCAGCCCCAGAAGCTGGAAGCTGAGCATGTGCTGACGATCTTCAACGGGAAAGTGAAGTTGCCCGACGACTACTTTCAGAAGAACCGGACGGCGGTCCTGCCCCTGCGTTACGGGCTGGGCCACCCGGTCGTAGGGCATCCTGTACAAGATTTGATGGACCCAGCCAATCCCGGAAAGGTCAAGACGCCGTTGAGCTGTCTGACCTGTCACCAGCCGCACTCTTCCGCGGAACCGGGATTGCTGGTCAAAGATCAAGCCAACAACATGGCATTTTGCGATACGTGTCACAAGAACAGGTTCCAAATGAAATCAGTGAAGCCGTAGAAGCTGGAGGCCCGAGATGCATGCACAAACCCGAAATTGGATTCCTGGCGGCCACGCGATTCTTGCCCTATTGATCGTATTCGCCCTCGCGTTTGCTTCGCCCAATTCAGCTTTTGCGGACAAGAAGAAGAAAAAGAAGACTGACGCCGACGAGCAGCAGACCCAGCAGAAGCCTCAATTCGACACCTCGAAGCTGGTGTGGCCCAGCCCGCCTTCTATCGCCCGGGTCAAATATCTGGACTACTTCGCGGGCATGAAGATCGATCACACCGCCCCCGAGAAGAAGAAAGCGACCTGGATGGACCGCCTGGCGGGCGAAAAGTCCAACGAGGAGAAGTTGAACCTCAAGACTTTCCCCTACCAGCTCCTTGGCCCCTACGGCATTGCCATTGATTCCAAGGGCTTGGTGTACGTCGCCGACCAGAAGGTGGGCGCGATTTTCATCTTCAACACTGAGACTCGCGATGTGAAATTGATTCGCAACGGTTACGAGGCCCATTTCGGATGGATCAACGGCCTGGCCATCGACGATGATGATCGCTTGTTCGTCTCCGACGGAAAGAATCACCGCGTCCTGATTTTCAACACCAAGCATGAAGTCGAGTCCCAGATCACCGAAAAGCTGGTTGACCCGGTCGGTCTCGCGCTCGACACCGAGAACCGCGTGCTGTATGTAGTCGACACCCAGCAGGACCAGGTAATCGCCTTTGATGCTGACACTCTCAAGGAACTGCGCCGCATCGGAACCGGCGGCAAGAATCACTGGCTGACGACGCCGGGAGACTTCGGGGGACCGCAGGGCGTCGCCGTGGATGAAGACGGGAATGTGTACGTGACTGACACCATGAACAACCGCGTGGAGATTTTCGACGCGGGAGGCAAATTCATCAGCCAGTTCGGCCGGCACTGCGATGGCGTAGGATGTTTCGCGCGTCCCAAGGGCATTGCCGTCGATCGCGATGGCCACATCTGGGTGGCCGACGCCATGAACGACACGCTCCAGGTCTTCAATAAAGAAGGTCAGTTGCTGACCTACCTGGGCGGCCACGGTCACTTTCCGGGGCAGTTCGAGGCCCTGGTCGGGGTTGCCATCGACAAGAAGAACCGCGTATTTACCACCGAGCAATATCCTGGGCGGATGCAGATGTTCCGCTACATCACCGATGAAGAAGCCGCGGTCGACAAGAAGCGCCAGGAAGAACAACGCGAGAAAGCTGCTGCGGTGAGGAGCGCGGCCGCTCAGACTGCCCCGCCGACAACGCCCGCCGAGGCTCAGAAGCCTGCCACGACCCCGGCACAAAAGGCTCCTTCCAACGACGCGCCAACCCAAGCCCCGCCTCCGCCAAGCTAGTAAGGCGAGGCGCATTCTCAGTGGCTAACGCCGCACGCTGTCTGCGGCCGTCTGTGATTCCAATCACAAAATGCCGTTGGGCGGTGGGGCTTTTCAACCAGTCCCAGTGCGGGAGAACCCTCATTCTGGAACTGTGACAATTTCTCTCATCCGCGTTCATTTTTTAACTCCCTTTCGGATCAACGAGTTGTGACGAGTGATGCGATTCTAAACACCGCGCCCATCGCGGCAGGTCGCATGCATAAACAAGGCTGGAGATGGAGTCCAACGCTATGCACCGGGAATACCGAAAAAAGGGTCGGCCCACTTTCCCGGGGAACCCGTCTCCAGACACTGATCGTCAAGCAATTTTCTTTACGAGTTGCAACTCAACGGAGGAATCTTCCATGAAAAAGACGTTCTTAGTACTGCTAGTAGTACTGGGCGTGGCCGGTTTGGCCACGGCTCAGCTCGTTGGTAGCGTTCCGGGTGACGTTCTCGGCGCGCACCTCAACTACGGACGCGGTTGCGCCGCGTGCCACGCACCCCACAGCGGCGCGTGGGGCAACGGCGCCAACAAGTCCGGCGACAAGACCGCTGGCGACATGATTTTGTGGGGCCAGGACGTAGGCAACCTGTACGGCAAGACCCTGCAATTCGGCCAGACCGATCGCGGAAGCTACGCAGAAACTCTGCCCGCCAACATGCTCGCTGGGACGCCTGACGTGACGGGCGTGCTCACCTGCCTCAGCTGCCATGACGGCAACTATGCGCAGGGCGCCATGATGAAGAACACGGTCTTTGAGACCCTGCCCAGCACCTACGGAGGCTACAACGCGGTTCCGACCCTGCTCGGCAAGGACGGCAACGGGGCTGGCGACTATCTCAACGATCACCCGGTGGGACTCAACGCTGCAGTTTCTTGCGGCGCTCCATGGAACTGGGACTGCACCAACGCCAACGGGACAATCCAGATGACCGGCACGAATTCGGCGAAATTCGTCAAGAACTACGGCTTCTTCGTCAACCTCACCGCCTACAGCGGCAAAGCGGTTGTAAGCTGCACCAGCTGCCACAACCAGCACATCATGAACGTGGTCAACGTGAATAGCGGTAACTCCGGTCAACCGGCCGGCTTCTACTCGACCATGTTCTTCCTGATCGGCCCATACAACCCGGCCAGCACCACCCCTGGCTCGAACCAGACGGCGCAGTTCTGCCGCCAATGCCACGGTGGCGAGGCCAACGAGTCGAACGCCAGCACGGCTGTAACCATCTACTAGCTCGGCAACGGGGAGAGAGCAATCTCTCCCCATCTTCCTCGTGGGGGGGAATATGAACTGCAAGATCCACATTCCGGCACTGGTCCTGATGGCGACGATGATGGTTGCGACTGGCTCTGCCCAGCTCGCCGCCTCCCACGATCCCTCCCCGAGTCTTAAGCCGCACGTAAGCTACTTTGCTCAACCGACCAACAAGCCCGTGGCCCGGGTGAATGGCGTGACCCTCACCGATCGCGATCTGCTGCGTGAGGAGTACACCATCTTCCCGTATGCCCGGCAGCACAATGGCAGCGTGCCCCAGGAAATGGAGCCGCAGATTCGCCAGGGCGCGATGCAGATGATCATTTTCGAGGAGTTGGTCTACCAGGATGCGCAGCGCCGCAAGCTGACGGTTCCGCCGGAAAAGCTGCAAAAGGCAGAAGCCGATTTCCGCCAGCAGTTTTCCACTCCGGAGGAGTACCAGCAACTCCTGGTGGAGGAATTTCAGGGATCAAAGCAGTTGATGCGCGAGAAGATCCGGCGCTCGCTGCTGATTGAAGAGCTGCTGAAGTTCGACGTGGAAAACAAGTCGCTGGTCCCGCTGGCTGAAGCCCGGGCGTATTACCAGAAGAACGCTTCCCGCTACCTATATCCGGAAACTTTTGCGATACAGACGATCTCCATCCTTCCGCCGAAGAACCCGACGCCAGATCAACTGAAGGAAATGCGCAAGCGCGCCGACGATGCTTTGAAGCAGGCGCAGGCCACCAAGGATCCCGAAGGATTCGGCCTGTTGGCGGAAAAAATTTCCGAGGACGACTACCGCGTCATGATGGGCAACCACCGCGCGGTGCCGCGGACCCAGCTGGCACCCCAGGTAGTGCAGGCGCTGCTGGCGCTGAAAGAGGGGCAGATTACCGGCATCATCCAGCTTGAACAGGCTTATACCATCGTCCGCTTGAACAAACACACCCTGGCCGGAAATTTAAAGTTTGAAGAAGTAAAAGATCAGATCAGGAAGGAACTGAAAGAGAAAAAGACCAACCAGTTGCGCGCCGCCCTGGATAAGAGATTGCGTCAGAACGCGAAGATTGAAACTTTGTAGGAATGGAGAAGGGTTACTAACATGGGTGTTCGTCTTCCATGGGCGAGTTGTGCGCTGGCCGGACTTCTGCTCCTGGCGCTGCCGGCGGCCGGCCAGCTCCAAGTTGGCGACAACCTGAACATGAATCTGAACGGCATCCTGGGGGCAGGTTACAGCGCCGACTTCGCCAATCTTTTCCCCTCGAGCCACAGTTTCTCCGGCTCGGGCAGCGGCACCCTCTCCGGTTCGTACTACAATCCAAATTTCCTGTCGTTTAGCGTTGTCTCCTTATTACGGCCAGTCGCGGGCCAATTCCAACTATCAATCCATCTTCGATTCCAGCGGGGTGAACGCTTCCTCTTCGATTTTCGGGGGCAGCCATTTTCCCGGCTCCATCAATTACGCCAAGTCGTATAACAGCGAAGGGAACTTTGGCGTCCCCGGAGTCGCCAACTACACCACTCGCGGCAACAGCGACACCTTCGGCATCAACTGGTCCGAAATTCTTCCTAACACCCCCAGCTTATCGGTTGGCTTCCAAAGGGGCAGCAGCGACTATTCGATCTTCGGAACCGACCAGAACGGAAACTCAACGTTCCACACGCTGAACCTGCATTCGGGCTATGTTTACGATGGCTTTGGCATGGGCGCTTTCTATGAGAGAGGTGCCTCCCATTCGCTGATTCCGCAACTGGTGGGGGCCGGGGATCAACCGGAAAGCGTGAGTTCCGATAACAGCGGCTACGGATTCAACGTCAGCCATGCTCTTCCGCTGCGTGGCGCCTTCTCCACCAGCTTCACCCACTCAGCCTTTGACACTGGCGTGGCGGGTGAGAATATCAACGGCAACGTCGATCTGGTTACGGCTAATGCCGCAATTCAGCCCACCAATAAACTGCATCTGGGCGTGGGGGCCGACTACTCCGACAGTTTGAGCGGCCAGCTTTACGAGCAGATCGTGGCGGCAGGAGGAGTTGCTCCCGCCCAGAATCTGAACCAGAGTTCCCACGGGATGGATGTAATCGGAACGGCGGGTTACGCCATCGCTAAGAATCTGCAGGGCGAAGTCGACGCGGAGCGTCGGCAACAGACTTTCCTTGGCCAAACCTTCGGGTCGAACGTCTATAGCGGAAGCCTGATCTATACCAGGGGTTTGCTGGGCGGAAACTGGAATGTCGCGGGGTCGATCAGAGACAACACGCTGGACGGCAGCAGCCAGAACAATCTGGGTTTTTCCGTTAACACCAACTACACGCGCCGAATCAATAATTGGGTGATGAGCGGGTCTTTCGACTACGCGCAAAATGTGCAGACTTTCCTGATCACCTACATGAACTCGTTCTACAACTATTCCGGCAACATCCGGCACCGCTGGGGGCAGTTCACCTGGACCGCCGGCGCCACCGCAGGGCGCCTCGGATTGACCCAACAGGCAGGCACGCAGAACTCTAACGAGAGTTACACCACCGGCATTGGTTACAGCCATTTCATCAACCTGTCGGGCACCTACTCGAAGGGGAGCGGCATCGGCATTGAGACCGCCAGCGGCGTGGCGCAAAATCCGGTGCTGATACCGGTGCTCACGCCCAACGGCGAGATTCTGTTCGCGGGAGACAGCTACTCGGTAGGGTTGGGAAGCAGTCCGGTAAGAAAGCTTACGATTTCGGCAAGCTACGGCAGAAGCAACAGCAACACCAGTTTCAGCGGCGTGCTCCAGAACAGCTCGACCAGCCAGTACAATGCCATTTTTCAGTACCAGCTTCGCAAGATGTATCTCAACGGAGGCTACTCCCGCCTGCAACAGGGCTTTAGTACCTCCACCACCGGGCCGGGCGTTGTATCATCGTTCTTCATCGGAATTTCGCGATGGTTCAACTTCTTCTGAGTCCGCTTCCGGGAAATTCCAGACGAGTTGCGCGGCTGACTTGTATCTTGCTGCTGCTTCTGACGCCAGCCTGGGCATCGCGAAAAAAAGATAAAGACAAGACCGAGCTGCGTCCTCCAGATGTGCTGCTGGAAGGCGGGCGCAAGCTCACCTACGAGCGCAGCTTCCACTCGGAGCGCGAAGTCAAGCCGAAACGGGGATTCTGGAACCGCGTGATCAACGTCGTGGCCGGTGAGCCGGAATTCCACGCGCTGATTCGTCCTTACAGCATAGCCACCGACTCGCGCGGGCGCATCATCGTGACCGATCCGGGAGTGGCCGGGGTCCACATCTTCGATTTCGCAGAGCAGAAATATAAATTCCTGTGGCGCGCCGACAAGGGCAAAGATCCCATGCTGCAGCCGCAATGCGTGGCCGTCGACGCCCAGGACAACATCTACGTCACCGATTCCGAGTCGGGCAAGATCTTCGTCTTTAACTCCGACGGCAAATTTCAGCGCGCCATCGGCAGCCTGAAAGGTGGGGAGGGATATTACAAGCGTCCCACCGGGATTGCGGTGGACTCGGCGACCCAGCGGATTTACGTCACCGACACGCTACGCAACAAGATTTTCATGCTCGACATGCAGGGCAACATTCTGCAGGACATCGGCAAGAACGGCGACGGCAACGGGGAATTCAATTTTCCCACCGAATTGCGCCTCGACAATCACGATCTGATCGTGGTCGACGCCATGAATTTCCGCGTCCAGATGCTGGACCGCTCGGGAGCCTTTCGTCTCGCCATCGGGCAGTTGGGTGATACGCCGGGCGAAATGTTTCGCCCCAAGGGAGTTGCCGTGGATTCCGAAGGCGATCTGTATGTGGTCGACGGACTCTGGGGCAGGGTGCAGATCTTCAACCGCGAAGGCCAGTTGCTTTATTACTTCGGGCAGCAGGGCACGGGCCCGGGCCAATTCGAGTTGCCGGCCGGTGTGTTCATTGATCGCGACGATCGGATTTTCGTGGTGGATTCGTTCAACCGCCGCATCCAGGAGTTTCATTATTTCGGATTGCCCAAGCGCGCAGATTTCAAGCGCACAGACTTAAAGACGGGCAAGGAAGGGATCGAGTGAAGCGACGGTATGCATGCGCGGGCCTGATGGTGGTGTTGGCTGCGGGCACGCTGCTGGCACAGGTCACCGGCGACGTGATCGGCATCCACGACCTGGGACCGGGGACAAAGTCTCCGGTGGTCGGGGCGCGGCCGGATTTCTGCATGTACTGCCACGCTCCGCATTCCGGAGTTGGCGGCAGAACCCCTTTGTGGAACCAGACTCTTTCCACCCAGGTGTATGCGCCATACGTCAGCACCACGGAGCAGAATAAGGATGTTCAGCCGGTTCCCGGCGCCGACAGCAGCCTGTGCTTGAGCTGTCACGATGGCACCATCGCGCCCGGAACCACGGCGGTTTTCGGCAAGGTCAGCACCTCGGGCAGCATGTATACCCAGGATGTGTTTGGAGCGAACCTGCAACCGTCGCATCCCTTCAGCATGGCTTTGCCGCTGAAAGATTCCGTCGACCTGGTGGCCTCGCTGGTCGCGCAAGGAAAAACGGCAGATCCCCTCGGCGCCGTAAAGCTCATCAACGGAAACGTTGAGTGCACCTCCTGCCACAGCGCCCACGTGCAAGCCAAAGATCTTCTGTCGCAGAACTTCCTGGTGCGCGACAGCTCCAATGGAGCAATGTGCCTGGCCTGCCATGATCCTAACCGTCAAATGTCAGGCAAGGTAAATCCCTTGGCGGGATGGACCACCAGCATTCACAGCATTGCCGCGAATAAACTGACCCCTGCAGCCAACGTCGGCAGCTATCCCACCGTGACACAGGCGGCCTGCATTGGCTGCCACGCGCCCCACAACGCGCCGGGAGCGGCGCGGCTGCTTCGCGGCTTGAACGAACAGGATTGCATCGCGTGTCACAACGGCGAGTCGAATATCACGCCCGCCCTGCCGAGCATTTTCGCGGAATATGCCGCCCCCAAGGTTGGACATCCGATCCCCAGCAGCAACAACCAGCATGACACCGCCGAAGCCATGCTGCTGAACAATAACCGCCACTCCACCTGTGTCGACTGCCACGACGCGCACTCTTCCAATCCGGTAAAGACTTTTTCCCCGCCACCGCTCATTCGAGTTTCGCAAAGCGGCGTGGCCGGCATCAGTGCAACTGATGGCGTCACGGTGTTGCATCCTGCCGTCAATCAATACGAGAACTGTTTCCGTTGTCACGGCAGCAGTTCGGGAAAGGCCGCCAATACAATCTACGGATATTTGCCAGTGCGGGCAGTTTCCGCGGGCGATCCGCTAAACTTGATTCCTCAGTTCAGCATTAACACGCCGTCGAGTCATCCCGTCACCCATCCCCGTAACAGCTCGCTACCTCAGCCCAGCCTGCTGCCGAATATGTTGAATCTCGATGGCGCGACCCAGGGACGCGCCATGGGCACGCAGATCTTGTGCACCGATTGCCACAATAGTGATGACAATCGCGAGTTCGGAGGTGCGGGCCCGAACGGCCCCCATGGCTCGAAGTGGACGCACATCCTGGAGCGCCAGTATCTGACCAGCCAGGCGCCGGGACCCGGCCAGTTGATCACCAACCTTAATCCCAACCCCGCTCTCAACGTGAACGGACCTTACGCATTGTGTGGAAAGTGCCACGACTTGGCTAACCAAGTCATTAAGAACACAAGCTTCACTCAGCACGCATACCACATCAACGCCGGTTTCAGTTGCTCGGTCTGCCACACGCCCCATGGTATGGGAGGCAGCAGTGCCACGATCAACGGCCAACGCATGGTGAATTTTGACGTGAACGTTGTGGGACAGAATGGAGCCACGCCGATTAGCTACAATCGGACCGCTAACACCTGCGTGCTCGCCTGCCACGCTGCCGCGCATAACTCCAATGGCTCAGTATCCGCCATCGGCGGCGCGAGTAAGATCGGGGTTGGGCAGCCTACAAAAGCGAAGTAAGACGGCAAGCTAACTCGCAAATGGTGGAGAATGAAATGGCACTGATTGCTTCAGCCATGCGCTAAACTGGGGCCGGCAGTATTTCGGTACGAAGAGGAGTCATACGTGGAAATACGTCAGCGCATTGCTGTGATCTTGTGCCTGGGGATAGGCCTGGCGTCGTCGGGGCTCACTGTGGCGCAGTCCTCTCCGGGGTTGGGACAAGAGATGAGTCATGCAGATCGCGAGCCGCCCGGACTGCATGACTTCGATTTTCTATTCGGCCGCTGGCAAGTCCATCATCGAAAGCTGAAGCATCGCCTCGTCAACAGTCACGAGTGGATCGAATTCGAAGGGACATTATTCTGCCAGCCACTGATGGGTGGCTACGCTAATGTCGACGACACCGTGTTCGAAGTTCCGGGCGGCACTTACCGCGGCGTAGCTCCCCGATCGTTCGACGCCAAGACGGGGCAGTGGTCGATCTGGTGGATGGACAGCAGGACGCCACTGGGACCGATGGATCCGCCGGTGAGAGGCAGCTTCCACAATGGCGTAGGAACGTTCTATGCGAACGACGATACCGAAGACGGGAAACCAGTCCGCACACGGCTCATATGGTCCGAGATCACACCCACCTCAGGTCACTGGGAGCAGGCAGAATCAACCGACGGTGGTAAAACGTGGGAAACGGATTGGATAATGGACCTCAAACGAGTGCAATAGTTGGTTGAATGGATATTTGCCTTCGAGACCCGGCGCATCGTTAGCCGCAGCAAGATTGACAATGTCGTTGACGACATCGTCAAGCTGCTCGAATACGCGAAAGGTTTTCCGCAAGAACACTTGATGTCGGCGGGTCAACTGTTGCTAAATCCCGTGGGTGTTGAAAAAGTCACGTCGATTAGCAGGATGAAATTCAGCAGAAGCATGTTAGAAGAAAGCAATCGCACATGCTCTGTTTGATTCTGATCGTCGGAGGCCTGCTGATTATGATGGGGCAACACGACCGCTCCGAAGCTTTGTTCTACTACTTCCGTCTGGAAGACCAAGTTTCTGAAACCCATCTGTTGCGGCTGATCGACAAACACATCAGCTTCGAGTTCGTCCGGCAGCAACTGAAGGACAGCTACAGTGAGACGGGTCGGCCATCGATCGATCCTGAGTTGCTGCTGCGCATTCTTCTGATTGGCTATTTGTACGGCATCACCAGCGAACGGAAGTTGGTGGAGGAACTGCGCATGCATCTGGCGTGGCGCTGGTTCACCGGTCTAGGTTTCGATCAGGAGATTCCACACCACTCTACGTTCTCCAAGAACCGGCACGGAAGATTTCAGGAATCGAAGTTATTCGAGCGGCTATTCGAACGGATCGTGAAGCAGTGCGTGGAAGTGGGGCTGGTGCGAGGGAAGGAACTGTCGGTCGATGGCAGTTTCGTGGAGGCGAATGCGGCGAAAGAGAGTCGCATTCCACGCGAGCAGTTGGCGGAAGCGGCCACGGTCAACCATACGGTGCGCCAGTTTCTGGTGGAACTGGAACAGCAGAATCCGGTGGAAGAGTCGGTGCACGAGCAAGATCAGGTATCGACAACCGATCCCGATTCCACTTACGCCACGAAAGGCGGGACACCGGCTCGACTGGGGTACTACGACAACTATCTGATCGACAATCACAGTTGCGTGATCGTGGGAGTGCAAGCGACGGCAGCACGGATGAGCCAGGAAACGGTAGCCGCGCAGGACATGCTCACTCGTTTCGCGCAATGGCAAGGACGAGAGCCAGAATCGGTGGCTGCCGATACGACCTACGGGAACGGCGAGTTCTTGCAATGGCTAGCCGATCGGAGCATCACTCCCTACATGCGGACCCGTGACAGTATCCACCGCAAGAGGAGCCCATTCTTTGGCCCCGAGCGTTTCACGTACGAACCGGAAAACAATCGCTATATCTGCCCCGCCGGCCAGTTCCTCAACTACGGTGGCCGAGTTTATCGCAATCGAGCCTTCAACTACATCGGGACACGCAAAAAGTGTGGCCCCTGCTCGCTCCGACCACAATGCACCAGTGCTGCCTTCCGGGGCCTTATCATCCACCAGAACGAACCAGCCCGACAACGTGCGCGGGAGTTGGTCAACACACCAGAGTTCGCCAAAGCACAACGGCAGAGAAAGAAAGTAGAGGCCTTGTTTGCAGAACTGAAGAATCAGATCGGATTGCGGCGCTTGCGTCTGCGGAGACTCAGGTTCGTGCGCGAGCAGTTCTTCCTGGCAGCGGTAGCTCAGAACATCAAGCGACTGGTGCGCTTCCTCAGTCAGCCGACAACACCGGTTCTGCCGACCACCACTTAGTCGAACGGAGACAGAAAACAAGCGACGCATGCTCGCAGATGAAAAGCCGTTCCGTTGAGGGACTTTTTCAACACCCACTCCCAATTGCACTCATTACGCCATTTATGAGATGGGTTCGGGATTCCCTAGCGCCGCACGAACACCACGGCCAGCTTATCCTGGAATATCAGGCTGAAACGCGAATCCGACAGCAACACGCTGGCCAGCGGTACCTTCTTCTGGAGCAGTACCACCTGCGCTTCATTGAGATATGGATCGTCCACATAGGACGCATCGCCATTCTGTGTCTTAAAGAAGCGAGTATCGATCTCGTCCCCGTAAAGATCGGTGCGCCCATCGATCGCCACCGGCTGGTCCGGCATATACCAGGTGAGAAATCCACCCCAGTCGAATGTGTTATACAGCGGGCCGGGCTGCGGGTTTCGGCGAAGAAAGTTGACAGCATTTACAGGGAACACGCTGCTCATGGCGTCATCCAGACCGCGAGTGTTGAAATCGGTATTGCGGGCAAACAAAAACAGGAGCAGCGCCAGCGCGGCCGCCAACCCCGCTTTCTGAAGAACCGTCTCGCCGGGTTCGCGTTCAACCTCGTCGCCGCCCAACGAGTCCGCTATACAGGCTGCCGCCGCAATGCAGAGGAACCACGAGTCGCGCATCGTGCGGAAGGCGATAACGCTGGCGACAGTCAGCAGCGCCAACTTGTAAAGATCGACGCGTTTCTGCCGTCCTAAGGTGAAGAACGCAGCGAAAGCGAGTAACAGTTCCACGTAGTGGCTTGCGGCGCGGAAGTTGAGCGCCTGGTATTCGCGAATGAAGGCATAAGGAAACTTCGAACCCGCGTAGGCAAAGACCACTGGATACAGATGATAGGAATACGGTCCAATGCAGGTGGCAAACCCGCAGGCCGCAAAAATAAGTGCCAGTGTTCTCGCCGGCAGGGTTGAGGGCAGCACAGACTCGCTCACCAACCCATAACGTGCAGCCACTGGTTGAAAGATGTGAATTCCGGTGAACAATCCAACCACGAAGAGGCCATACACAAACTGAATGTGGCAGTTCGCCCACACCAGAAACACCAACGGCAGCCAGTAGAGAAGCTGTATCCGCCCGGTGCGTTGCGCCTCCAGCGTCAAGGTGAGCGTCACCGCGAACAGCGTCATGGACAGAAAAACCGGCCGCGGCATCAGGTTGAACAGGAACGCCGAACAAGCGACGGTGCTCAGCAGGCATGCCATCCAGAACTTCCCTGAAAGCCGGCGGACCATCCAGAACACGGCGTACGCTACAATCATCGTGAGTAGCGTGCCAAACATCCCCACGCCCACCAGTCCAAACCAGGCATAAGCGCGGGAAAGCAGCAGCTCGTAGCCCCAACTGTAGGCTATCCAAGGCCGATCGGCCGCAGTTCGGGAAAGGATCCCGACGTGGGGAACCCCGTGGTGAGCCACGATCCACTCGCCCACCTTGATATGCCACCAGATATCCAGATCGAGAACGGAGAATTTCAGCTGCAAAGCTCTCCATGCCACGAAGGCCAGCAACAGGGTAAGTGCCAGTAATTGCAGCCCGCGCAATCGCGGCAGGTCGCGGAGTTCCTCAACCGCGCTCATTCTTAAGTAGTCCTCGACCTCCAAACATTCCGGGAGGATAATTCCGAGATTAACAGCGACGCTGTGATTGAGATCACAAGAACCCGTGACATGCCTCGCAGACCTTCAATCCCAGTCAGCCATAACTTAACAGGAAAGTTCACTGAGGGGGTTCTGCTCGTGACTAAACGAAGGAGGTTCGGGCCGGTCCGGCGGCGCGCAACCCAAGGCCTACGCAGTCCAGGTTCAGGGAACGACAGCGGCGCAACCAAATCCGATAACGATCACAACCGTGAGCTTGACCGTACAATGACGGAAACCGAATCGCCAGAAATTGAGTTGGCGCCGGCAACCACGCTGGCGACAAACATCGAACCGCGCACCTCACTTTTGGCGAGGCTGCTTTATCCGGTCTCGTTGCTGGCTTCACTCTTGATGTGGTTTCTTGCGATCCGCGCGCCTCTCTGGTTGGACGAGACACTTGCCTACTGGCAAGTCAGCGGCGGCTTGGGGAAGGTCTGGAGCCGCTCGGCGCTGATGCCTTCGTCGATCGGCTATCTCTACACCTTGTGGTTTGCTAAATCGATCCTCGGCAGCCAGGAAATCGCGCTCAAGATTCCCTCCACGTTGGCGATGCTCGGCGCTGTCTACTTCCTGTTTCGAAGCGCGCGCGAGCTTTACGATCAGGAGACTGCGTATCTCGCCAGCATCTTCTTTGCCCTGACTTACAACGTCGTGTTTGCCGCGACCGACGCCCGCCCTTACGCTTTTGCCTTGCTGGCCTCGAACCTTGCAATTTTCGCTTTTATCCGCTGGATGGCGGGACATCAGATGCGGCAAGCCGATCCTGTTCGGCGCCGCGGTGGCTGGAATTCTATACTTTCATTATTTGTTCGGCGCCCTCCTGCCGGTGTTTGCGATTTACTATTTGGCGGCTCGCGGCCGCTCCATTAAGGCGGATTTGCGGCAACTGGCGGCAGTGCTGGCTTCCTTTTGTTTGTTCTCCCTCCCACTGATGTATCGGGTTGCGAGCCTGTACCACACTCGGGAAACGCATGTGGTCCAGAAGTTTCAGCACCCGGTGTTGCTCACGCTCAACACCTCTGGCACCCCTGCAGTTGCTGATTGGCTTTGTGATAGCAGCTTTTCTGGCCGCTCTGCTTCGGAAAATAAAGCTTCCGGGACGCAACAGTTTTCCAGCCATTCTGCTCGGGCCTCTTCTGGCCCTGGTCCCGGCTGGTGTCTTCTTCGCAGTTAGCGCCATCCTTCCGGTGCATCTGGTTGTCCCCCGATATCTCACGGTCATAGCCCCGGGCAGCGCGCTGACCTGGGCGCTGCTGACGATGCACATCGATTCCCGTTTGTTGCGGCGGATCTTCTGCGGGGGACTGGTGGCAGTCACGCTGGTTGAATGCCTCATCTCCCCCGTCTCTCGCAAGCATGAAATCAACTTCAAGGAGGCGCATGCGTTCGTAAATACAAACGTTGGCAAGGATAAGGGATAAAGATAAGGTCCCGGTGCTCGTATGCAGTGCATTCATCGAGTCAGATTTCGAGCCCATGCCCACCGATCGCAGCAGCGAAAATGCGCTGCTTTCACAAATAGACTATTACCCGATCGAGGCCCCGGTGGTCATGCTTCCGATTGATCTGAATGACGAGACGTTTCAGATCGCCAGCCGCACTGTCTTGGCCGCAGCACAGAAGCGCCAAAGGTTCTTGCTGGTCGCCCCTCCCACTTCCTACCCAACTGCAAACTGGCTCGCCTACTACTCACGCGGCGCGTTTACAGCTCACATACTTGGAATGTTCGACAAAGAAATTATGGTGGTCGAATTCCGGCCGGTCGGGGATCAAGCCCAGGATCCCGGCCAAAGCGCTGAAGATGCAGCGACTCCACAAGGGCCATGACGCGTACCATCGAACAGCGCTTATGGATCGCACTCAGTCTCGCGGCTCTCATCTATGCTTTTCTTGCCGGTCTGCGCACCGTCACCGATTTCGATCTGGGTTGGCAGTTGGCGACTGGGCGATGGGTCGCGCAGCATCATCAAATCCCGTCCGTGGACGTTTTTTCCTACACGGCTCAGGGAAAGCCCTGGATCTATCCCGTCGGCTCGGGATTAATTTTCTACGGAATCTATGTCCTCGGCGGTTATGCGCTGCTGTCATGGCTGGGAGCGGCCGCGTGTGCCGGGACCGTGGCCCTGCTTATACGTCGTGGTTCAGCGCCCACCGCAGTCCTGGCCATCCTCGTCATGCCGCTGATTGCCGCCCGTACGGCTCCGCGGGCTGACATGTTTACGGTAGTGCTCTTCGCCGCAGTGCTGAGCCTGCTCTGGCAACAACATGAAACCGGTCGCGCCCGGCTTTGGCTGCTGCCGCTCCTGATGGTCGCATGGGTGAATCTTCACCTGGGCTTCGTCGCAGGGCTGGCGCTTCTGTGCGCATACGCGGTGCTTGAAGCACTCGAAATGCTGTGGCCTGAGCGGCGGCAGGCTGCCGGACAACGCTTCTGGCGCTCTTTGCCGTGGCTCGTCGCCAGCGCGGTTGCCACGCTAGTCAACCCCTGGGGATGGGGAATCTACCGCGCGCTATTTCGCCAGCAAGCTGCTATGGCGGCACACGCCGAGGCGATTACGGAGTGGGGCGCTTCGCGGCTGAATTGGACGCTCTTGGCCGCGGGTTTGTCGCTACGCGACCCTGACCCCTTCGTGGTGCTACTTCTGGTTGCAGTCCTTGCCGTGCCGGTTGCACTGTGGCGGCGGCAACTCGGAGCCGCGGTATTCATCAGCGGCGCCGCCCTCATCGCCTTCCGGCACCTTCGCTTTCAAGCGCTCTTTGGCGTGGTGATGGTGATCGTGGCAGGGGTGCTGCTTTCATCGGCTCTCGGCGTCCTGTGGAGCAAGATCGAGGATGCACGCCTTAAGTCCATTATCGCGCTGGGGGCAACGTGCTTTTTCCTGGGGCTTGGCGCGATGCGCTCGGCAGATCTGGGTTCAAATCGAGCCTACTTAGCCAGCTCCGCCAGTGGTTCGTTCGGCCCAGGGCTGTCTTGGTGGTTCCCGGAGCGAGCGGCAGACTTCATCCAGCGCGAAAGCCTCCCTGGCCAAATCTTCAACAGCTACAACGAAGGCGGTTACGTCACCTGGCGGCTGGGTCCGAAATATCTCGACTACATTGATGGACGCGCCATTCCGTTCGGAACGGAGCTATTTGATCGGAGCGGAACACTGCTGGGAACTCCACCGGAATCTCCGGAATGGCAGGAGGAAGCGACGCGTTACAACCTCAATACGATTTTGGTTCCGCTGGGGCGACACTGGGCGCTGCAGTACTTCACGGTTCTCCGACAATTCTGCGCCAGCGACATTTGGCGGCCGGTCTACTTGGATGAAGTCGGCGCGGTATTCGTACGGCGCACTCCTGAAACCGAAGGCCTAGTTCAACGTTTGCAGATCAATTGCAATACGGTTTCAGTGCCAACTGCGACACCGCAATCTCGCAGTGGCGATGCATTCAATCAATGGGCCAATGCCGCCGCTGTTCTGCACGCGCTGGGCAGAAATCCTGAAGCATTGGATGCGACAACCCAGGCCTTGAGCATTTTCCCGGATAATGCGTTTGTCCACTTTTTGCGGGGGAATTTGCTTGAAGAAGCGGGCAAACTGCGTGACGCCGAAGAACAGTACTTGTCGGCAGCCAGGCTCGGGAACAATGGGGCGAACTGGTCGAAATTGGCCGCGCTCTACCACCGGGAGGGCCGATCGCTGCCCGAGATCGACGCCTGGGAGCACGCGGTCGATCTCGTGCCTGACCCCGCGCTCCCGTTGCTCTCGTTGGGCTATGCTGACTTAAACGCGCATAAGCCTCGCGAGGCTCTGCAGGCATTCGATCGGGCGATGTCCAGCCGGCCAGCGCAACCGGCAACCACGGACAGTTCGTTCTTAGCCAACCTCGCGCACGGCCGTGTCCTAGCCTGGGCTGCGCTGGGTGATCTGAAACGCGCTGTGTCCTTTGAGGAAGAGACTGTGCGGCTGGCTCCTGACCGGTACGATGACTGGCTCTACTTGGCCAACCTGTACGAGCGCGAGGGACGAGCCAGGGAGGCTCAAGAGGCCAGAGGAAGGGCGGCCGCTATCCGGGCTCAATAGGTGCGAGTTTGAGGTTCGCGCCGCGACTCCCCCATTTTCGCTCTCTTCCTTCCCTGCGATCCACTGTGACCTCAGTCAAACTTGCGCCAGTTGCACAGGACTGGAGCGTTGTCGTAGGGCAAGGCTGCCCGCAGTTCTCTTTGGGCGGCGGCGGGTTCGTAGCGGTACAGCAAGAAGCCGAAATTGAGATGTAATAGCCGGTCTTGTGGGTTTTGCATGATGGCCCACTGATAAGCGGCGACGATCTCGCCGTAATCTACGCTTTTTCCTTCGGCCTCGCCTTTCAGCCGCAAGACTTCTTCGGAGTGATTCAGTTGGTTCGTAAACGGAGGCCGCTCCAGCTTTTTGAGAGCCAGGCCAGCAACCCGCACACGATCATAAGGGGTAAATGCAAGCAGCCGGTCGCAGTCTTCTTCGGAGGTGACATCGGCACTCACTGCGCCGCGCCGTAATTCGGGCGGCATCATGCTGGCGACCTGCTGGAATAACGCACGCCCAAGCAGGTAGTTCCCGCGCGGATTCATGTGCACGTGTTCGTAGAAGAGGTCGCTCCCTGGGATCCCATGCGCACTCTCGCCAGCAAAAACAGCGGCTCCATCAACCAGGCCGACGCCCGGATTTGCTCCAGGAAGAGCGCGGATGATTTCATTGATTCTGCTGTCAGCGCGAAAGCGAAGCGTGTCAAGATCCTGCGCGCGCACGAAGCGCTCCTTGGCCCCGGCAAAATCACCCAGAGCCCACAGACAACGGGCAATGCGAAACTGGAGTTCGGCGTACTGAGCATCGATCTCTGCCGCTGAAAGGTACAGCTTCACGGCCTCAGCGTACGATCCCGCGCTCTCGAGAGCCGCACCACGCTGCACTAACCCGTCCCAGGAACGCAACTCATCCTGTCCCATACCTTCGCGATGCAGGGAAGCGAAAGGAGCACAATCTTTTAGATTCGTGGCTACCGTGATGACCAGGACCTGCGCCCCGGAGCGGCGGGCCACCGCGATGATATCCCGCATGTTGGCGGCGAAATTCTCGTATACCGGCTTCAGCTGTGGGGAATCAGCGCGCACCTGACTTCCCAGAAACATTTCCATGCCGCGCCACTCGTTTTTCTGGCCAGCCACCTTTCTAACAAGCTGACCCAGTCGGGTGGAATCGAAGAAAATTCTGGTGCGGATGACTGGCAGGCTCAAGTCCCACGGGGTTGACACCGTTCCTGGCCCAAAGGGGCCGACAACCTCGGTGCTGCCAGTGTAGATAACAAAAAGATCGGGCTGGTGGTGCACCAGGTCCTCGGTCATGGGCAGCAGCGCATGCGAGTTGATAGCCGTAATACTGGTATTGATCACCTCGAACTTTACCTGGGGGAAGCGCTCCCGGAGCATCACCTCCAGGTATCGGGCGAATCCGTAGGTAGGATCGGGATCTCCCCAGGCGACCGACTCGCCCAATACGAAGATCCTGTAGGTTCCCGGCGGCTTTACTCCGGGAATCATGTACGGGCGTGGCTCCCGGAGCATGCCGGACGGGAAAAAAGGAGCGGCAAAAAATCGGTTATCGCAATAAGCAGGGCGGCCCTGGTCTGTGCAGGGGCGCGTAGCGGCGCTGGGGTTTCCAACTCCGCAGACGCGTAGCGTCACCTCTGCGAGCGCAAGCAGTAGCACCGGGGCCAGGATGGCAGTCGCCGCGATGGACAAGCGGCGACGCCACTGACGCCTGCCCAGCGTCAGTACTGCCTCCGTGATTTGCGCGCCTGGTGCAGTCATAACGGTTTTCGGCAATCCACTGGATTATACGGTCGCTGGTGCGGATTCCGCCGGGGACGCTCAGAGGCGTTGCCTGCGCGCCGAATGCCACCCCAGTGCGAAGCCCGGGACTCCCCATCTAAGCCAGCGGCCAATTTAAGGTTGACGATAGTCAGCGGCACGTGCCCAGGACAGTGGCAAAAATCACGGCATCTTGTGATAGAGATCACGGATAGTTAATCGGAGAAATGCGCCGTCTCTGCCATCCCGTCTTCGTTGAGAGCAGCGGTGCCTGGCTAAACCGAAAACGCCGATCCGCCGCCCAAAACCACGGCTAGAAATTTCTGTACATAAACTGAGCAGTGCTGGCCCTTTGTCTCAGCGTCACCATCAATAAGAAAAACAACACCACCACATAAACGGGCGGGACCCAGAACCAGCGCCAGCGAGCCATCAGCGCGATGAATCCCGGAGGGGATGCCTCGTTCGAAGGCTGCAATTCAATCGAACAGCGGTTCAGCGTCTCGATCACCAACAGTACAACCATGTATCCCACAGCCAGCAGCAGAACCAGCAGATACAGGCTGCCACTTACAAAGTGGGAAAGATAGCTTGCCGGCGACAGCACTGCCGATAGCATCTGGCGCGCCTCGGCCTGCGAGTTGGCCCGGAAGAATATCCACCCCAGGCTGATCAGGCTCATCGTCGTGATCCACGAGAGAACAGTCCACGGCACTTGGGGCGGCGTCCAGTCGTATTTACGCTCCAGCCCCTCAACCTGGCGATGCAGAAGGAGAAGTACTCCGTGATAGCAGCCCCACAGAAGGAAAAGCACGCTGGCTCTGTGCCAGAGTCCGAAGACGATCATCGAAACTACTAAAGCCAGATTTCTCCACCAGACCTCGCGGCGCAACTGCATCAACGGGAAGAAAACGTAGTCGCGAATCCAGAACGACAACGACATGTGCCATCGTGTCCAGAATATCGAGGCACTCGTGGATTGAAATGGCCGTGCGAAATTTTCGGGTACGGTGAACCCCAACACTTTGGCCGCGCCGATTGCGATGTGCGAGTAACCGGCGAAGTCGAAAAAAAGCTGTAAGCCGTATCCAAAGGCCAGACACCAGACATCCGCGCCACTCCACCGAGTAAGGTGATCGAACCCGGAGACGATGCCATCGCCAGCCAGAATTCCTTGTCCCAGCAGTTTGGCCAGTTGCATCATGAACACGCCGGTTGCGATGCGCTGCAGTCCGCGCACTATGTCGTCCCATCGCAGGGCACTCTCGGAACGGAATTGCGGAAGCATTTCGGGCATGCGGCAGACTGGTCCGGAAATCGTGACCGGAAAGAAAACCAGATAGAGCGCGAACTCGAAGAAGGATGGGTCGATCTCTTCGCCCTGGTAAATGTCAAACAGGTAGCTTATAGCCTGAAAGGTCCAGAACGAGATTCCGAGGGGCAACGCAAGGTGCGAGAATCTTTGCAACGACGACAGAGGAATGTGAATTGCCGCTTCGGGAAGGTACTTGAAAGTGCTTAACACCGCTAGATTAAGCAGTACACCGATCGATAGGGCGATTCCAGATCGCTTCCGCCGAAGCCATTCACCCACGAGGTAGTTCATTACCGTTGAGGTCAGAAGAATGACTGCAAACCAGATTCCCCAGCTGATATAGATTGCGTAGCTGACAATCAGAAGAACTGCCTGCCGCACTCGCCGCGAGCGAACTTTCGCGAAAATCACTGTGCACAGCAGCAACGCCAGCGCGTACAGAATATATCGTGACAACATTCCCCCTGGTGCTATTGAAACCTGGTGCTATTGAAACCGACCAGTCCGCCGGACGTTGAAACCTGGCGATTGCCCGTTGGTCAGCAAACAATAGTAATGAGGCTTCTTGTGGGTTACAAGAACACTCAACGTCAGCTACTGCATGTGTAAGATGACGTGTGGTCCGATATCGCAATCTCATCGACGCTCTCGACGCAGCGCCCAGCGACCGTCCCTTCGTCACAGCCTGGATCAATGAGGACGAACAAGAGACCGTGACCTTTGCTGAGTTCCGCCGGCGCGCCCGGTTGCAAGGCGGAGTACTCAAGTCTCGTGGTGTGAACGCAGGCGATCGTGTGATCGTTATCATGCCGCAGGGTATCCCCGCGATGACGGTGTTCGCCGGAGCCATGATGCTTGGCGCGGCACCGGCATTCATCGCCTATCCCAATAACAAGTTTGAGCCTTCCAAATATCGGTACGGTCTGGCAGGAGTGACGGCGAACCTCAACGCAAAGCTGGTTGTCATCGACGAGGAATTTCCAGACGATCTGCTCAGCCATGTGTCTTTGAGTGACGAAAACAAATTGCTTCGCGCCGGCGACGGCCGCGGATCCGGTGGAGAAGAAGGACTCACTGATCTTAAGAATCAAAAGGATCTTAAGAATCAAGCCTCTGAGCATCCAGCCGATCGCATTGCCTTCATCCAACATTCAGCCGGCACCACCGGCCTTCAGAAAGGCGTGGCCCTCACTCACGCCGCCGTGCTGCGACATCTCGAGCATCTGGTAACAGCACTGGAGATTGACAGCGCGACCGACCGGGTTTACAGCTGGCTCCCTCTATACCACGACATGGGGCTGATCGCCTGCTTCATGCTGCCCATGGCTTACCACATCCCTGTCGTGATGCAGTCGCCGCTCGACTGGGTGATGCATCCCGAAACCATGTTGCAGGTCATCACCGAGCACAGGTGCACCCTGGCGTGGCTGCCAAACTTTGCCTTTCAGTTCGTTCCCCGGCGGATACGGCCGAACTGGCGGGCGCAATACGATCTCTCCTCCCTTCGCACAGTGATCAATACATCCGAACCAGTCCGGCTCAGCAGCATGCAGGAGTTCCACAATGCGTTTTCGGCAAATGGATTAAGAGCCGGCGTGTTGCAGACCTCCTACGGAATGGCGGAGAACGTTTTCGCAGTAACGCAGTCGAACATCTTCCGGACATCCAGTCCTCTTCACCAGAACGGCAAAGTCAGCGACTCTGGAAACCTCGGTCCCGCGCACATTTGGGCAGATGGCCCGCAATTTCGGAGTTCGCATCGCATCGTTCCCGTTGCGGAAGGGGCACCGGGTTCGGTCCAATTCACCTCATCGGGCCGTTTGCTGCCCAACCACGAGATTCGCATCGTGTCGGATTCTGGCGCTGTCCTCGCAAACGGCCACGTCGGCGAGATTCTGGTCAAAAGCGACTGCCTGTTTGAGGGTTACTACAACCGTCCCGACCTCACCGCGAAAGCGTTCGCCGATGGCTGGTTCCACACCGGGGATCTTGGCTTCACTCTGGAAGGCGAAGTGTATGTGGTCGGACGGAAGAAGGACCTAATTATTGTTGGCGGCGAAAATATTTACCCCCAGGACATTGAGGAGATTGCCGCAAGCCATCCGGCCATTCGTGACGGGCGCGTAATCGCGATGGGGGTTTACAATCCCGATCTCGGAACCGAAGAAATTGTCGTGGTTGCTGAGGTGGAACGTGAAGACCTTCTCGCCAATGCTCTCGAGATCGAACAAGACATTCGCGGCCGAGTCGTAGCCGGCTTGGGAGTGGCGGCTGGAATGATTTTCTTAAAACCCCCAAAGTGGATCGTGAAGAGCACCGCCGGGAAGGCAGCGCGTTCCACGACGCTCGAGAAGCTGCAAAAAGAACATCCGGAACTCAACTTCGAGTCCTAGGGAGAATAAATCGGCATGACGCCAGAAGAAAAGCAAATGATCGAATACATTCTTCGACGAATCCGAAAGCCGAGCCTGACCATCGACGAGAACACACCGCTAGTTTCCTCGGGCCTGGTCGACTCGATGGCGCTGGGGGATTTGATACTGACGCTCGAAGACATAACGCTTATGCGCATCCCAGCGGGAAGGGTGAAACCGAAAGACTTGGATACGGTGGCCATGATGTTTGCCACCGCCGCACGCGTAGGGAAGCCTCAGAAGTAGATTCGGGTGTTGCGCAAGAGCCTCGGAAAGTGCGCTTTTTCTCGCATTGCCGGGGTCTTTTGACCCCTGTCGACCTTTCCCGAGGATTGCAGATCGCCAATCAGGCCAGCAGATTCAAAGACTTACCGACTGTCAGGTTGTGGAATTGCGGATGCTTTCTTCTCTTTGACTATGGCCAGCGAAAGCACGGAATCCGCCAACTCAAACGTCACCTGGCTAGGATGGCAGGTTTATGTCATGGCCGCAATCTGCCTCTTGATCGGCCTCCCGGTCGGGTACCTGGCGCGGGGATCGGCCCCGGCGTCCGCCCCAATCACCCAACTCCAACAGAATCCCGCCGCCGGCGTTGCCCCGCAGCAGATGCCTTCGCTGGAAGACATGCAGCACATGGCCGATAAGCAGGCCGAACCTCTGTTGGCTAAGCTCAAAGCCGATCCCAATAACGCAGACCTCCTCAACCAGATCGGAAACATCTACCGGGCGACCCATCAATTTCAGACGGCGGCTTCTTACTACGAGAAGTCTCTGCAGGCGAACCCGAAGAATGTGGGCGCGCGTACCGACCTGGCGTCGTGCTTGTATTACCAGGGCGACGTGGATGGCGCGATCGCACAACTGGAAAAATCTCTGACCTACGATCCCAGGCACGCGGGTACTCTTCTCAACCTGGGGGTGATTCGTTGGAAGGGTAAGAGCGATGCTGCAGGCGCCATCGCCGCATGGAACAAACTGTTGACGTACTACCCCGACTACGAAAACAAAGAGACGGTTCAGAAATTAATCGCAGATGCGAAGGCCCACACGGGAAAGAAACTACCCCGGAGCGACTGATTAGCATTGCTCAACGAAGCTGAAAACTTGCCCCACGCCAACGCAGAATTCTTCGCCAGTGCGGATCAGGAATCGGAAACTCGTGCCCCAGGAAAGCCAAGACAGGGCGCGCGATACTTACCATGTCTCCTCGTTTTAGGAATGTACCTTTTCCTTGGGGTTCGGTTTTTCGGTCTCATATCGCAGTACGCCGTTAACGTATTCTTTGAGGACCAGTGGGACTTTAACGACGCCACGCTGTTCCAGCATCACTCGTTATGGGAGATGTTCCGCTGGGAGCACCCACCGCACCGGCAGGGCCTTGCCGCCCTGCTGCAGAAACTAATCGAGCCAGGGATGCACTGGAATGGCCGCGATGAAGCCTTCGTCATCGGTGCGATTATCTTTGCTGCGGCCGTGCTGGCGCTCGTTCTAAAAGTGCGTCTCTACGGCACGGTGGCTTACAGCGACGTGATAATCCCGTTATTGTTTCTCACCCCCCAGCAATATGAAACCCTGGTGGTGACGCCCAATCCGGCGCACGGTTCGTTGCCGTCGCTCCTGATGATCGTTTATTGCTTTTGCTGGCTAATTCGGCCCTATCACTGGAAATACATTTGTGTTTTGCTCGTGACTTTCCTGTTGACCTATACCGGATTCGGGCTCTTCATCGGTGTAATAACCCCGGCACTGATAGCCGTCGATTACTACGCAAACGCCCGGCATCTGACGCCCAGGTATCAGTGGGGCAACGCCGCAGCCTTGACCCTCTCGATGGCCTCACTCGCCTCCTTCTTTATCGGATATAAGTTTCAGCCAGCCGTGGATTGTTTTTCAAGCGTACCCAAGAATCCAATCCTGTACCCTTGGTTTGTAGCGCTCATGTTCACCAGCGCTGCCGGTCTCAGGATCTTGACGCTAGTTTTTGCAACTCTGATCGGCTCCATCGCGTTGTTGCTGGTGCTGGTGAGCCTGCTGGTTACGGCCAAGAGATTGTTAACCCCGAAATGGGACGCGTGGCCTCGCGATGCAGCCATAGCTGCGCTGCTGGCCTACTGTGTGGTCTTCTGTCTCAATACTGCCTATGGACGGCTGTGCCTGGGACTGACGGGCGCCGGCAGTTCACGATATACGCCGTATGTGGTTCTCGGTTTTTTCGGTTTGTATCTTTACGCTTTGTCAAATCGCCGCAGGACTGTACGCGTTTCTCTAGTTGTGGTTCTGCTGGTCTTCGCGATGCTCAGCGCCCGCCCTCTAAACCGCATAGATGCTTGGGAACTCAAGTACCTGAGTAACCGCAAATTCGTTTGGCGGGAGTGCTACTTGGCGCGGCACGACATTTACGAATGTGATGCGTTAACCCACTTCCAAATCGATCCCCATCCGGAAGCCACTCGTTTGCAGGAAAAACTGGACTTCCTGGAACGCAACCATTTGAATCTCTACGACAACTCGCAATGATTCTTAGCGCAGGTAGATAGCGGCAAACACGCCTTCCGGGTAGTTTCCGGCTGGCAAAAAACCTAGCGTGAGGAAGTCGGAACGCTCGACCGCGTCAGCTACTTCAGTGACTCTGCCGCCGCGCCCGCGCACTGCGCGTCGTTTTCGCTCATGTCGCCGGAGACGCCGATCGCGCCGATGATCTTGCCTTCGGAAATCAACGGCACGCCACCCTCGACCGCTACCGCACCATCGAGGGCGAGAATCCTCATGTTCGCTCCCCCTTTTGCAAGCGCATCCTGAAAAGCTTTGGTCGGACGTTTGTAAATCGCTGCCGAGCGAGCTTTCTCGATGGCAACTTTCGAACTGCCCCACTGCGAATTGTCGGCGCGCTCGTAGTAAACCAGATTGCCCGCGGGATCGACCACGGCTACTGTCATCAGCCAGCGATTTCGCGCGGCTTCCGCCTGCGCCGCCGCAGCCACCTTTTTCGCGGCCTCCAGCGTGACCGGCGGGCCGTAAGGCGTTAGATAAGGACTCCCCGACTGAGCCGCGGGTGCTGTTGCGGTCTGCGCCCGACAGACCCATGACGTGGCTAGGGTCACCACAACGAGCAACTTCACAAGACGTGATTGCGCCATATTTATCTCCTAAGCGTGGGGACGCGACTCGCATTCTACACTGCCTGACGCCGCTTCCATGCGCCTAACTATCGAGGCCCGGCCAATTACATAAGCAGGCTGTGTCGGGAGCCGATGTCTCACAGCTAGAATCAATTCAGAGTGTAGAACCTGCGACACGACAAAGTGATCGGTGCTCGGGCCGCGCATAAGCCTACCAAACCATAAGAAAAGCAATGCCACTACATAAAGAGGCTGGACTGAGAAGTTCCTTCGGACGCGAGTCTAATGCCCCTTCAACTACCATGACGAAATATTCGCGCCTCATCTTCGCCCACTGACAAAAAGGAAGCACGCTCTTTATTGCTCTTTCGCGCGTGCGGCCGACACCCGCATGGGGTAAGTCTCAAATCTGTTCAGCCCGGCTCTCACTGAAGGGTCGCCTTCGCCAAACCGCCTTGCCTCCTCCTCGCTATCGACTTCCAGCACGGCGAGGCCGAAAGCCCCGCCAGTTGCCATGACCGGGCCGTAAAGAAGAATTCTGCCAGCGGCAAAATGCTCCTGGAAGTAGCGGCTATGCTCGTCCATCAAGCGCCTCTCCTCGTCCGTCATGTCCTGCGGAAACGTGGGGCGCGGCGGGATCAGCTTGAAGAAGTAGTGCTGTTTGGTCATGGCAATGTGAAATCTTAACGCACATCTCGTTGACTGAGGGAAACTGTAAAGTTTTTCGTTCGTTGTATTGAGGACGATACTAACGGACACTCGCCGGTCGACGTTACCGGCGGACGCTGGCGGATCGACTGGCCGCCCGCGAATCGTTCGGCAGCACCCGACAGCGTAGGATAGTCTTCAATGGAAGGCCGAAGAGGTGACCTCGGCACAGTCCGTGCAGGGGTCTTACCTTATTCGCGATGGCATGGCAGACAAATCCTTGATTCGTTGGGAGGGCACGATGTTGCCGCGCACACTTTTTCTTAGCAGGCTGATCGGGCTGTACTGCATTCTCGTCGCACTGTCCATGATGACTCGCAGACAAGCCACCGTCGAGACGGTGACCGCCCTCCTTCAGAACCCATCGATGATGTTGATCCTTGGCGTAATCACGCTGGCCGCCGGGCTGGCGATGGTTCTCGCGCACAACATCTGGTCGGGAGGTGCGCTCGCAGTTGTAGTCACTCTCGTCGGTTGGATAACGCTCATCAAGAGCCTATTCTTCTTATTCCTCCCGCCTGAGATGGAAACGATATTTTTCCTTGGGCAGCTCCACTATCAGCAACTTTTCTATTTGTACGGGGCTTTTTCGCTCGTGCTCGGCGTCTACCTGACCTATGCCGGATTCACGTCAAGGTCACATTAGCCGGTGACGTAGACAATCTCCCAGGGCTCCCTTTCCCGCCCCTTAGTTCCCTCTCAGCCTCCCGCTGGAACTGCTCTTTGGGCATTTCCCGCGCCCGGTGCGGCCAATTTGCACAATCGAAGTAAAACCCGTCCCTCCACGGTTGCGTTGCCGGAGATGTCATCATCGCGTAACTATTGCTGTTCTCGCAAGGCAGTGGGATCCAAATGGCGGCGAACCAGGGCGCTGGTCTCTGCTTCTTCGAGCATCTGATTGCGCTCCCATTCCGGCCGCATCACCATGGCTTTGATGTGGAAGTGCGATTCCTTCGGGGCGTCGTCGACCCGTATGAGCATTTCATTTTTCTGAAAGCGGAATCGCGTAACTTCGGCCAGGAGTAAAAGTTGCTCGGAACTTTTGCCGCTGATGACATACACCACTTTGTCTGTCACCAGGACGTACTCAGGGCAAAGAAGGTTCGTCTCAGTTTTTCCTCCACCTGACATCGCTGTCATGAACCCGTGCTGTGGCCCCAGGCAATCCGTCATGCGCATGCGGACGATTGTGCCTTCCTGGTGAGTGCTGCTTTGGGCGGACAGAATAACCGGGAAGATCAGTACGAGAATGCAACACAGCGTGCGCTTCATAGGCCCTCATTACCGAACATGGCTTGGATAGTAGTAGCCGCTTCTGCTGCGGAACTGCAGGTTACGGTTGTGTGTGGGAAGAATTTGAATTGTATGAAAACCGGACGCGTGATTCGGTAGTCGATAACTGACCGTGTAGCTCGCTTGAAAACCTTCAAGAATAATATTCAGCGCGCGGGTGGCGCCATCGCGGGCTGGAAAGTACCGCCCTCCAGTGGCGCTGGCCAGAGTGTAGAGAACCGGCGAGCCTCGAGAGGGCACAGACTTGCTTAGGTCGATGCAGTAAATCTGGACGTCCGTGGTCTGCGCGGCCTCGACGGCATCGGCAAGCGAGTCCCGGCTGATGGTGTCTTGGCCGTCTGAAAACAGAATCAGGACTTTGCCGGCATGGGCGTCGCCGTGTTGCGCAAGAAAGTCTGATGCGAACACGATGCTGTCGAACAAGGGCGTAAGGCCGCTCGCTCGCGCGGTTGGGAGCTGGTCGGCTGCGTGGGAAGCGTGGCAGTCTCCAGCGCAAACCAGAGCCGGTTGCAGACCATGAAAGGTGATGATGGAAAGGTTTTCGTCGGGCACTCCCGCGGTTTGGGAAATCAACTCCAGAGTGTCGGCAATTTCCTGGCGAAAGCGCGGCGTGACCGATTCGCTGGTGTCGATCAGAATGGTAAGATCGAGCTTCGTCCAGTCGGAACGATTAAAGCTTTGAAAACTGCGGACGATAAAACCTTTGTCAACGATAGCGAAATCACTGGGCTGCAACGTGGCCACGCCGTGGTTGTTCTGGTCAATGGCAGAAAAGGTCAGCCGAACTTCGTTGACATTCGTGCGGTAGGTGAATTCCGGCGAGTCGGCCGGAGCGCCCAGGGAAATTCCGGTGCCAATCAGCACAAACAATAGAAACGGCCAGGCACGCCGCCAAGATATAGCTGTGGCCATACCCACTCCATCGGCAATTTGTAGGAAACTTTAGACGGAACCCCAGTACGCTGGTCACCATGCTAACCGGACCAGTTTTCATGTCAAGCCCTTCCGAGGCTTGGATCGTGACTAAAGGCACTACCGAGTTCCACCCGCCACCATTTGTTGCCTCTTCCCCACGCTGGTTGCCCACTGGTCGCTGCGATCGGGTTCCTAAGATTTTGCAAATGTGGCGCCCTCCGACAAAAAGGAGCACGCGTGCCTGTCTTTTCGGGCAACCAGAATATCGTGGCGCGCCCAGCGATTCATTGCTCTATCGCTGGCCTACTGACTTTCTGCTCGCTAGTCCAGAGAGATCACGTCGCAAAGTTTGGTCTATAATCTGTGGTTTTTTTGCATCTATACCCAGCATGTACCCCGCACTCCGCCGCACCATGAACCGCCTTTCCGCCCTCTTCTTCTTCGTCGTCATCGGCGTCGGCCAGCCGCTGCTCAGTTATGAAAATCCTCAGAATCCGGCGTCAACCGCGCGCCCTGTGCAAGTAGCCATGAAAAACGTGGAGTATCATTACACCCCCGATATAGCCGTTCACATCATCTTTCTGCACGGCGAACTCTACCCCACCAAGCCGCCTCACATTGTGGTCTTCGACGACAAGGAATCTTTTTTCCTCGTCATGGCCTACTCCCAGATCGCCATGAGCTGCACTTCTCTGGAAAATATTCTGAACCAGCGCGTATTCGCCGCTGACGATGCTCCGATCAAAAGCCTGAGCATCCAGAGCAAAGGGAGCTCACTTATCATCCGCGGCAAACTTCACAAGAAGGGAAGCATTCCCTTTGAAACAACGGGGGCAATTTCCGCCACGCCCGACGGCCGCATCCGCCTGCACGCCGAGAAGGTGACAGCGGCCCATCTGCCGCTGAAAGGCCTGATGGACCTGCTCGGTCTCGACATCGCGGCCCTCATCAACACCAACAAAGTCCGCGGTGTCGCTGTAGAAAAGGATGACCTGCTCCTCGATCCCCAGGAGATTCTTCCTTTGCCGCGCATTCAGGGGAAAGTCACCACGGTCCGCGTTCAAGGCAATGAAATTATCGAGACCTTCGGCAGCAAGCAGGATTCAAACTTCAACCCGGTGATCTCCGGGAATTACATGGCGTACCGTGGAAACGAACTCCGCTTCGGCAAACTCACCATGCATGACACCGACATGGTCCTGCTCGACATGGACCCGCAAGATCCCTTCGATTTTTTTCTGGACCACTACAAAGACCAGCTGGTAGCCGGCTACAGCAAAACTACGCCCAGCTTCGGCTTGCGCGTCTACATGCGAGACTACAACAAGCTGAAGAGACAAACCGCAAGTCAGACTGCTCACCAGAACAAGAAATGAGTGTTGTCGGTGGGGTGATGTTTTGAGATCGCGCCGAAGGATTTCCCGCAATCTCTTAGGCTAGAAGTTTTTTGTTCCCGGACCAACCCCATTTATGCGCTTCGCAACGCAAATGACTACAATTCCTTTAAATAGGAGGCCCCCCCATGCCCATCCGCAAACTCTGCGTCTTCCCACTTGTCACTGCGTTGACCGTCTTCGCCGCCGTTCAAACGCTGACCGTGCAGATCAAGGAATATGAAGTCCCCACGCCGCACTCGCGTCCGCACGACCCTGCGCTCGCGCCCGACGGCTCCCTGTGGTACACAGGAATGGCAGCCAACAAGCTCGGCCGCCTTGATCCAAAAACTGGAGAGTTCAAGGAATACCCGCTCAAGACGCCGAAGTCCGGCCCGCACGGCCTGGTCGCCGACAAGGATGGCAATATCTGGTTCACCGCCATCTCCGGCGGTTATGTCGGCAAGCTCGATCCCAAGACCGGCAACATCGATGAGTATCGCCCATCCGGAGGCGCACAGATCGACCCCCACACGCCGGTCTTCGACCACGATGGTCTTCTCTGGTTCACCAACGAAGAGACCAACTACATCGGACGCCTTGATCCTAAAACCGGCCAGATGACGCTGGCCAAATCTCCCACGCCGCACGCTGTGCCCTACGGCATCGTGATTACGCAAAACAATGCGCCGTTGTTCTGCGAGTTCGGCACCAACAAACTGGGGACCGTTGATCCTAAGACGATGACCATTCGCGAGTACACACTTCCCGTGGCGGACGCGCGTCCACGCCGCATCGCGCTCGCCCCCGATGGCACGGTTTACTACACCGATTATGCGCGCGGTTATCTCGGCCACTTCGATCCCGCAAGCGGAAAGCTGTTGAAGGAGTGGCCGTCGCCCGGAGGATCCGGTTCTGAGCCCTATGGCATCGCAGTCACCAACGACGGCGAAGTCTGGTACAGCGAGTCGGGCGTGAAGCCTAACACGCTGGTCCGCTTCGATCCCAAATCCGAAACGTTCAGCAGCGAGCCCATCCCCTCCGGCGGCGGAGTAGTCCGCAACATGGTTGCCACCCCCGATCGCCACCTCTACCTGGCCTGCAGCGGAGTGAACAAGGTCGCAGTGGTCGATATAGCGAGTAGGTAGTGACGACACAGCTTCACAGGAAACCTCTGCTAGCGCGGTGAATACCGAATCTCGACCGTAGCGCCGCCGTCCCGCCGGCTGTCCGGCGAGCGTCCCGCCCGCCGTGCCGAGGCCTCCTCCATCCGCTCCATTTCGATCACTGCAACCCACTGCCGTTTGCGTTGCTCCGAAAATACAACTCGGCCCCCGAGAATGTGCGCCACCGCCGCCGCCGGCAAGTCACGGTGAAAGCCGAAGTAGCGTGTCTTCAACGCCTGCCATCTTTTCCAGCGATCGAATACGGAGTGCTCAGGTTCGTCCTTCGTGGAGAAAATCAGCGCGGCCTCAAAGTTAGAACTGAGGTCCGCCGCAGCGACCACTTCCTCAAGTGAAAAATCTTCTATCCGGACGACCTTCATGGGCCGCGTGATGTAGCCGAGCCACGGCCGCGTCAGTTCATCCGACGCAGGCCACGCCGTGAGCACCCGCGCCATGGGATGGCGAGCCTCGAGGAAGCGCTCCGCATCCTCGTGCAGAAGAATGTAATCGCGATAAGCAAGATTGTCCTCCGGCGAAAATCCATAAGGCGGATCCCAGAACCATGCCGCAATGAAGGCAACCGCGACCAAAGCGACTGCCGCCGGCCAGTAACGCAGCCGTCGCCATAACGTCGAAACCGCAACCATGATGACCAGTGGAACTGCGGGCAGCATGTACCGAGCCAGCACCGCGCCCCCGATCACGGCCATTCCGATCACGTACGCAACTACGACCGCGAGGAAAATCATCTGCACCGACACCGCGATGCGCGGCCGTTCCGTTACTCCGTCTTTCAACGGCGGAAGCAGCATCGCCAGCATCATGCCGAGCGTCAGCACCCACAGATGAAGGTATCCGAATGTCTGCCACAGGCGCATGCCGAGCGCCAGCCCGAATCTGGTGAGGCTAAGGGTGGAGGCAACGTTATAGCGAAAAAATTCGGGATTTCCAAAAACGTATCCGGTGCGGGCGTAGTGATACGTGTACCACGCCACCAGCGGAACAGCGGGAACCAACAATGCAACCATGCGCTTTGCCGACACGCGAACGGAAGTTTCATGGGCAAGAACAGCTGCATCTAGAGTTGTGCCCTCATGCGCCGCACGCTTTCGTTCCGCAATCGTCGCAGAAAAAATTCCCCGCGAAAAAAGCATCCGCGACATTTCCCAACCCGCCAGCGCCGCCGGAGCCAGAATCGCAGTCTCCTTCGCTAAGGCCGCAAGAGAGAACCAAATCGCGAGCGCTACCGAACGATCTTCCAGATAAGCAGAGAGGCCCCAGAAAATGAGACCAGCCGCCGCCAGATCGACTTGCGCCATGGAACTCTGAGCGAAGAAAACGGAGTACAGGGCCGTGCACAATACCGATGCGGTCGCAACCTGAGTATTGGCGGCGCACTGGGCCAGACGAAAGATTCCCGACAAAGAGAAGGCCGCGGCCACCAGCATCGCCGAGCGCGTCACCAGCGGGTCGAACGCCACCACTTTCCACCAAAGCGCGAGCCAGCAAAGCAACAGCGGCGGGTGGGCGTTGGACAGCGTCGTATGTGGAATCAGGCTTCCGGTGAGCAGCATGTCCCGCGCGGCCGGGACGTAGTAGCCGGCTTCATCCCAGAAATAGGGCAACTGCAGAAGCGGACCATGCAGCAGGAAGATGAATATAAAAATGACCGCGAACACCAGGGCCGGGTGCGGGCTGGCAGGTCGCATGGGAAAGCCATTCTACGGTAGCTGCAGAAACTTCAAGAAATAAAACTAGCCCGAAGCTTTTCAAGGCAGCACAAGTCCTGTCTAGCAGCTGGAGGCTACAAGCTAGCAGCCGCACTGCGTCCGCAATCTAATGGACCGGACCCGTCGGCGACATGCGTGGATCAAGCTTGATCTCGCCAAACGCGCCCTCGTAGCCTGCCACGTTCTGCTGCAGCAGTCCGAGCAGCGCCTTGGCCTGCTGCGGGCTCAGGTAAATGCCCTGGAAGTTCCGGATTTCCACCTGGCTCTCGCTTTGTTGCAGCAGCGTCCCGAAAACCAGAAAGAAGTCCCAGATGTTCACCCGCATTTGCACGCTGTTGGCGTAACCCTCGCGGTAGTCGGGAGCGTTTTGCAACTTGACATTGGGTTGGGATGGAAGGTTCATAAGCTGGCAGTGTAATAACTTTCGGGGGCGGAAGGGAAGCGGGCGCAAAGGAAATCGCGAACCAAGCCAGCCCCAATGACAAAATCTGTCAGAGCCTTGATGCTTTGTGGCTTGAGCGAAGGTCCTTCTGCCTCTGGAACCGGCGCTCCGTCGCGCAATTGTACTGAAAACAAAGCACTTGCTTGGACGGCCAAGGTTACTTTAGGGAGTACCGTCTGGCGTGCAAAGTGCGATAGAGTTAATAGACTCCACGGAAAGTTGTTCTGGTGAGACCCAAACTATGACCCAACCAAACGAACCCGGGGCAACCGAAGAAATCGTGCTGCCTGAGAATTTGCTTCCCTTGGGCTCTGTGCTGGGACAAGGCGTCACGCCGCTCGACGTGTGTATGGTTCTGGCCAAAGTCTTCAAGGTGCAATACACGGAAGTCGCCCTGCTGCGTCTGGAAGATGGATTGTTGCGCTTCATGTTTCCCGAGCATCTGCGCACCACGGGAGCGATTCCGATCTCCAGCAAATCGGTGGCAGCGCACACCGCTCTAAGCAAGAAAGCGGAGATCTTTAACAACTTCGCTAAAGTGAAACATGCCAGTATCTTTGAAACCATTAAACCCACCGGGACCGACTCTGAAGAGCATGTCCCCTCTCCGATTCAGAAGCTGATGTCGGTTCCCATCATGGATCGAGATGCCAGGGTTCTGGGAGTAATTCAAATTTCACGCAAGGGGCTCGATTCCCGCTTCGCGCAGGACTTCAGCCGAGAGGACCTGCACGATCTGGAATTGGCGGCTGGGGTGCTCGCCTCGTCGCCGGTATTGGTGGAGAACTAGAAACAGCTTCCGAACCTGTCGGCTTCCAACCTCTGCGTCATCCTGAGCGCAGCCGTTTTTCAGGCGGAGCGAAGAGCCTGCCCTGAGAGAAGTCGAAGGGATCTCAAATCTCCACCGGCCTAAGCACCAGACTGACCCACGTCCGCCCCGCCCAAGGGTTGACTTGTTTACCAGAAGTGGTAAACTCTGCTTTGACCGGATTACCATTGCTGGTAAACCACCGCGGTTTCGGGCCGCGGCGCGCCGGTCAGACAAATTAAGGTTGGGGCGATAAGAGAACAAGGTTGCAGGGTGCTTCTCTCGCGAAGCAGCCCGGCGCGGTAGTGTTTTTCCTTGAGTTTTCTCTCCTATGGATCGATTTGTTATCCTACGTGGAGAAATGGCCCGGCCTCAACAGTTTGTGGCCTCTCCTCTACCGTCCTATGCGCGGCGGATCAAGGCGTTGCGCCTGTCCCTCTCCTTAAACCAATTGCAGTTCGGCAAGCGGCTGAAGTGCTCTTCCATGGTCATCTCGCGGTGGGAGCGGGGACTGCAAAAGCCTCCCGCGGACTGCCTGATTGCCATGGGCAAGATTGCCGGCCCCCCTGCCGGATGGTTCTTTTGGAAGATGGCGGGAATCGATCCTGGCGACGCCAGAAGGATGTTGCAGGAAAGCTGACGCCTCTTGGAGGCAGAGAAAGATGACGGAAAATGTCACTCAACCGCCCCGCAAACCGTGGCGGCAGCTGGCTGAGGAGGTACTGAGAGAAACCGACCACGACAAGATCCTCGCACTCGCACAGGAACTCTGCGACGCCGTGGATGAGCAACTGTTGCGCCAGGGAAAGGGAAAGAAGACCGGCAACGCATAGCCTTCTCCGGCTTGAATTCAGACACGACTGAGCCTGCTTGAAACCGGCCACACTGGCCAACCCCGCCTCAACTCAATTCGCCGTCAAAAACTGGTACAGCCTCTACTTCTTCTTCGCGCCAGAGCGATTCTGGCCCCAACGCCGCTCTACGCGCAGGATCGCGCGTGATGGAAACGACGTAGCAAATCTCGCCATTATGATCGGCAATGCGAACAACACGCCCCTGCTGTTTTGTAATCCTGTTGCGCAGTATTTTTCCCGTCGAGGGTTCCATCGAAGAATATAACCATGAAAGAGGACGCACTGTGCATCGGGATTCCCCTATAACGTCATTTCCCGTTCCATTTAGGGAAGCAGCGTCCTCGCAACTCAGATAATGTTGTCGACAACTTGCCATTCCCATTTCCGTGCCCATGGCCTGACGTAACTTCTTGGTTTTCCCAAGAAATGCCACGCCGGGGTATGATAAACGGGGTTCTATGTCGCAACCGGTACACAAATCCAAAGCACCGGTGTCTCTGATTCGTCCGCACGGAGTCTCTTTCCAGACTCTGATCTCTGCGGAATTCCTGGAGATCGTTCCCGACGCCATCGTGGCTGTCGACTCCAACGGAACAATTCTTCAGGTCAATCCTCAAGCCGAGGCTTTATTCGGATACAGCCGCGACGAACTAGTCGGGCAAATGATCGAGATACTGGTTCCAGAACGTCATCGCGATCAGCACCACCAGCATCGCCATGACTTTGCCGGGCAGCCCCGGGTGCGCCGCATGGGCGCGGGCTTGGAACTCTACGGCCGGCGCCGCAACGGCTCGGAGTTTCCCGTCGAGATCGCTCTCAGCCCGGTTGAGACTGAGCAGGGAACCGTCGTCCTCAGCGCAGTCCGCGACATCAGCGACCGCAAGCAGGTGGAAGAAGCGCTCCGCAAGGCCCACGAGGAACTCAGCCTGCAGTCGAACCGCCAGCTTTGGGAGTACCGTTCCCGCCTGGCCTCGATTATCGATTCGTCCGAGGATGCAATTATCGGCAAGGATCTCAATGGCATTGTCACCACTTGGAACCGGGGCGCCGAACGTATCTACGGTTATACGGCCGAAGAAATGGTGGGCAAGTCCATCTCCACCATTGCTCCCAAGGAGCGCCCCGACGAGATTCCAGGCATTCTTGAAAGAATCGGAAGAGGCGAGAGCGTAGAGCATTTTGAAACGGCGCGAATCACAAAGGATGGCCGGCATTTGACCGTGTCGATTTCGGTTTCGCCCATGCGCGACACTTCAGGGACGGTCATCGGCGCTTCTGTGATTGCCCGCGACATCACCGATCAGAAGCGCGCCGAGGACCAGCTCCGCCAGGCCCAAAAAATGGAAGCCGTCGGCCGGCTGGCGGGCGGCGTGGCGCACGACTTCAATAATGTGCTGGGCATTATTACCGCCTGCACCGAGTTGTTGCGCGGCCGCGTCGACGCCCGCACCTCGGAATACATTGAAAACATACAAACCGCAGCCCAGCGCGGCGCCTCTCTCACTCGCCAATTGCTTGCCTTCAGCCGCCGGCAAGCCATCCAGCCCACCATCTTTGACCTGAATGAACAGTTGAACGAGGTTGCGAAACTGCTGCGCCCGCTGATGGGGGACGACGTAGAACTCATCATGCAACACCGCTCGACGTCGGCAATCGTCGAGACCGATCCCATCCAGTTCGATCAGATCGTATTGAACCTCGCCGTCAATGCACGCGACGCCATGCCGCACGGTGGCAAGTTAATTCTTGAAACCGCGGCCGCAGACTTCGATGAACACTTCGTTCGCCAGCATCCCCAGGTGACGCCAGGGAAATATGTGCTTCTGGCCGTCAGCGACACCGGCCTCGGCATGGATGAAGCGACCGTGTCGCGCATCTTCGAGCCTTTCTACACCACCAAGGACGTGGGCAAGGGAACTGGCCTCGGCCTGGCCACGGTCTACGGCATCGTCCGGCAAAGCGGAGGCTACATCTGGGTTTACAGCGAGCCCGGCCGCGGCACCACCTTCAAAATTTACCTGCCCAGCGTCGAGCATAAGATCGGATTAAACTCCCAGGTGGATGTGGAGACGGACCTTCCCAAAGGGGTTGGCACGACGATCCTACTCGTGGAAGACGATGACACCATGCGCGGGCTCACCCGCAAATTGCTTGAGGAACATGGGTATGCCGTCATTGAGGCGCACGGCGGCCAGTCAGCACTGGAACGCGTGAATCAGGATCATGTCCGCATCGACCTCATGCTAACCGACGTAGTAATGCGCGGCATGAGCGGCCCCGAATTGGGTTTAAAGCTCAGCCAGTCTCATCCCGATTTGAAGATCGTTTATATGTCGGGATACACCGGCGAACTGATCAGCCAGCACGACACGTTGCAGCCCGGTGTCGTTCTGTTGGAAAAACCGTTTACCCGCAATGCCCTGTTGAAGACCCTGCACACCGCCCTCCGCTAGTCCTCCCAACGCGCAGATCGAAAGGCAAGCGGAAGCGATCAGCAATCTCACGAGTCTAAAAACTCACCGATGCGGGCAGAACCGTGGAAGAGCGGCCCTTCAGGGCCGCGTAAGCCGTTTAGAATCGGTCGGGCTTCAGCCCTGGTGGTCGCCCTTCTCACCCCAGGAACGAGTTTTTCCGCAGCCTCTTAAAGCCGTGCCGCTAGAGCCCAGGAAGGTGGGCTTTAGCCCCCGAGGGACCTCTGCTTTCCAATCGCCTAACAAAATCTGCCCACTCAAAAGCCATCCGCGGAAGACCGTTCGAGCTTAACTGTTAAGGCCAACCCGGCACTCATCGCTAATGCCGCGGCTACTAGGATAAGCCCACCTTTGAACTGTCCGGTAAAAGTGCGCACCAATCCGATGACGTAGGGACCAAAAAATCCCCCGAGGTTACCCACCGAATTAATCAGTGCGATCCCGGCTGCCGCTGCAGTTCCGGACAAAAGCGTCGTCGGCATAGCCCAGAACGGTCCCAGCATGGAGAAGACACCGAGGACCGCAATGCTGATCATAAGTATGAGAGGACCCGTCGACGTCATGTTTGCCGCAAATCCCAACGCCACAGCTCCCGCAAACGCCGGCACAGCCGTGTGCCATCTTCGTTCGCCAGACCGATCGGAATGTGCCCCCACGATCACCATGGTCAGTGCTGCTGCCACATATGGAATTGCCGATAGCACGCCGATGGCGAAGTTGCTCATCCCTGAAAGACTCTTGATCAGATTCGGCAGCCACAAGCTGACGCCATACGAGACACAGTTCAGCCCGAAGTAGACCAGAGCCAGGATCCAGACGCGCCCACTCGCAAAGGCTTGGAACGCGCCTGATCCGAACATGTTTGCCGCTTCAGCTTTTTCCTCGGGCAGAGCTTGCTGCAACCAGTCTTTCTGCTCGCGGCTTAGCCATTCTGCGTCCGCCGGACGATCGACCAGGTATGCCCACGTCATTGCCCCCAGCACTACCGCCGGTATACCTTCCAGCAGGAACATCCACTGCCATCCTGCCAGCGACCCTTTGTGATGGAGACCGAGCAGCGCGCCTGACAATGGTCCGCCTACGACCCCCGAAAGCGGCGCCGCGGTCATGAACCTCGCTACGGTGCGCGCCCGAGCCCCAGACGGGAACCAATTCTTCAGGTAAAGCACGACGCCAGGAAAGAACCCCGCCTCAGACACACCTAGCAGAAATCTCAGCCCATAAAAACTTCGTGCGCTCCCAACCAGGCACATCGATGCGGAAATAATTCCCCACACGACCATGAGGACCGCAATCCATCTGCGAGCTCCCACGCGCTCCAATACCAGATTGCTCGGTATTTGAAATAAGAAATAACCTGCGAAGAACACACCCGCGCCAAATCCATAGATCGCATCAGTGAAGCCCAGTTGTTTCTGCATCTGCAACGCCGCAAATCCAAGATTGATCCGGTCGAGATACGCGACCACATACAGCAAAAAGAGAAACGGAACGAGCCGCCAGGTCAACCTGCGCACGACCGCCTCTTCCAGTTCTGTCTGCCTGTTTCTTCCGGCCATTGAGTCTGTCGAAAGCAAGATCATTGCTCCTGTTGCAACTTCAAATCTTTTCGAATCTCGCGCACGATTTCTTCCGGCGTTCCGCCCGCGTTCACCGTAAGGGCATCGGTCGGTTCCTCCAGCGTCGCGAGCTGACTCTCAAGCATTTGCTTCTTCATGTAATGGCCATGCCGTGCGAGCAGCCGCTGCACCAGCAATTCTTCACTGACCTTCAAATAAACCATCCGCACTTGCTCATTCACCAGCAATTGTTCTCGATAAGCCTGCTTCAGAGCCGAACAGGCCAGCACGGCATTGTTTCCCTTGCCGAACCAGCCGACAATCAGTGATCGTAGCGTGTGCAGCCACGGTGCCCGATCCGAGTCCGTGAGAGGAGTACCGTTCCGCATCTTTTCGATGTTCGCAGCTGAATGGTAATCATCTGCATCCGCGAACTCCCATCTCAGCTCATGCGCCAGTAACGATCCAATCGTGGACTTACCCGATCCCGACACTCCCATCATCACGATGACCACGCAATTCCTTCTTAATAAAAAAGTGGCCACAACGAAAAAGGACCGATCTTTAAATCGGCCCGGATTCCCTGGTGCGAAAGGGGGGAGTCGAACCCCCATGGGTTTCCCCGCCAGATCCTAAGTCTGGTGCGTCTGCCAATTCCGCCACTTTCGCATTACCGCGATTATACAGAGAGCCCGATTTTCCTCGAAGACCTGCCAGGCGGGCGTAATGCTTTAACTTCGATGCGACGCAGAGAAGTAACAACGCAGAGAAGATTACGACAGATGTTGAAGCCGATGACAACCTGAGCTAATCGCGGACGCGACCGCGTTCTTCGCCAGCCCAGTCGCGCGCCCAGCCCGTGCCAGATTTTTTCCGCACTCCAGCGCGTCCATGGAGCTGGGACGGAACCAGTCGCAGTTACTGAACTTCGCTCAGCTTCTGTGAAATCCACATACCCAGCAGGATGAGAATAAAAACTCCAGACCCCACGCTGAAAACCCAGACCGGAACCCTGAGCCGATTGACTTTTACCAGCAGTTCCGTCTGCTCTTCTTGCATGTGCGAATTCGCGTCGTCCAGAAATAGCTGATCGTCCTCATGCATCGTGAGCGTGCTGCGATAGATAAGCAGGATTACCAATCCTGCTACGAAGACGCAACATACTGTTGCCACTATTGTCAGCATATGCCACCTCGGCAAATTCCAAGCCAGTGCAGCGGCTTCCCCCTCCAGATGCACCTATCCACACCCGGTTCTGGGAAGGGCTCCAGCGCCATGATTATAGCCCCGTTTGGCAACCGCAAGCGCAATAAATCAGGCGTATTCCGAAAGCCGGAAAAGCGACCCCGTCGGCTCGATTATCATCTAAGCTATGTAGCAGCCCGGCACGGCGGTCAATAACCTTCGCGACCTGGCAAACAACATCTGTTATAATCTGAAAAGCTTTAAAGCCAAGGAGATACGCATGGCCACAACAACTGTCCCCGAAGTCACCAAAAAGCCTGCACCCGTTACCCTGACCGGCAACGCGGTTGCCAAGGTGAAGGAAATCATGGGTCAGCAGAACCCCGTTCCCGCCGGCCTGCGCATCGGCGTCGTCGGTGGCGGCTGCTCCGGCTTCTCCTATTCCATGCAGTTTGAGAACGCCGCTGGCATGATGGACAAGACCTTCGACATGGACGGACTCAAGGTCTTCGTCGATGCCACCTCGGTCATGTATCTCAACGGCTGCATCGTCGACTACGTCGAGACGCTCGAGGGCGCGGGCTTCAAGTTCGAGAACCCCAACGTGAAGAGCACCTGCGGTTGCGGATCCTCATTCAGCGTGTAAATACAATAGAGTGTAAATACAATTATGTGGGGACAGCCGCCCTCGGCTGTCCGCCGCGCACAGCGCGGCAGCTCCTGGAAACGGCCTCATCCCTCGATGAAGCCGTTTTTGCATTACGCAAGAAATGGTTGCTTGTTATTGCGGATTCTGTGGATTCGTCGTCGGCGGAGGATTCGGCGCGGGGCTGGGATTGTTAAATCCTGAAGGATTGTTTCCGAATCCTGATGAGTTGTTGCCAAATCCTGTCGACGAAGGTCCGAACGGACCCCCAGTTGTGTTCCCCTGCTGCCCAGGCTGCAATTGCTGGTTCCCGAAACTACCCTGCAGTGGCGGCTGGTTCGGAGTCATCAGCAGCCCGCCGCGATCGGTTGCCGGATCGTAAATGAATTGCCACTCACTATATTTCTTCTTGTGATTGAACTCGCGGATACCGTCTTTCTTGCTTGTGCTCACCACCCCCACCACGGGCATTCCTCCAAACGTCGCGCCTGAAAACCCATTCCCCGAGTTTGTTCCCTGCCCTTGCCCCGGAGACGCGGAAGAGGAGGAAGAGGTAGAAGACGAATCTGAGCTGGAATCTGCCGGTTGATTCGGCTGATTCTGGTCGGTATTGGCTGCAGCGTCCGGCGAACTCCCTGGCCTCGCCGCAGCTCCAAACCCGCCCGGGCCACCTAAAGTTCCACTTTGGCCGCCAAAGTTTGCGGCCGGGCCTCCGAAGGCTCCGCTCGGTTGTGACTGTCCAAAAACTGAGGTGCCGTTACCACCCGTCGCTCCGTTAAGATTCGCTGCTCCCGTCAGCGGAGCGCTGAATGTCATCTTCACTTCACCGTAGTGCAGCAGCTTGAAGTCCTGCCCCGTGACCGGGTCCTTATACCGCTTGCGCAGGAAGCGAAGATTGTTCGTACTCTCCAGATCCTCGATCTTTGCCGGATAGCGGCCAAACTTCTTGTAATAAATCCGAATCGCGCGCGAGTACTGAACGCCCCGGTGGATCATCTCCTCTTCGCGGTCGCGCCTGATCTCAAACGAAATGGAAGGCACAACCGCGGTCGCCGCCACAATCAAAAGCGTCACCATCAGCAGCAGCGTGAGTAGAACGTAGCCCTCCTCACCGCCTTGGGACGCCCTTCGTCGCCCTTGTAAATGCAATCTCATCAAAGAAAATTGAGCAATTTGGAAATTGGGTAATTGTGCAATTGAACCGCCTGCGCTCTGCTGTTTACAATTACTCAATTACTAAATTACCCAATTACTCAATCCGCTCACCCCTGCGTCAGCGGAATATGTTGCGGCGGCCCGCTGCCAACCAGGTCCTGAACCTCGACCAACGTCGCCGAAATTCGCATCACCTTGTAGCGCCGGTCGACAATCTCCCCCTCGCCCGCAATAAACACATCCTCACCCTTGGATAGAAAAATCTTCTTCGGTTCTCCCGGCTGGCTGGCGAAGCCAAAAAACTTAAGCGGAATCGGAGGAGCCGCCGGCACCGCAGGAGGCGTCCAAGGTTTCTCTTGATCGGGCGAGACCGGTCCCACCACCTTCGGAATTACCACCTCCTCCGCCGACGACACAAAAATGTTCCGCCCCGATCCTTCATACATCGTTTGCTCACTCGCCGCCAGCAGTTGCAGTTGCAAAGTTGGATCCAGGCTCGATTGCGCGGGTCCCTTCTTGCCGGGACTCGCTAAGTGCCGCGACGCCGGCCGCGAGGGACTGGCCATCGTCGCGACAGGCTGCGAAGCCGCTGCCGGATTAGCCGAGGATCCAGAAAACACGGAGCCAAACTCGTACACCACCACGATGACGGTGAGCACCCCGAGTACGACTGCACCGATCGTCTTGCCCCGGCTCTCCGTGCCCAGTTTCACCTGGTCCCCGCCTTCACATAAGTCTCCAGCTTCATATTCAGCTTCACCGGACCCTGTTGCTCTCCCCCCAGAGTAATGCTGTTGATGATAAAAAACATCTGGTCGCGTTCCAGCGCGTTGATAAACTTCGCCAGCGCAACGTAGTTGCCGCCGAGATCCGCTTCCATCTCCACCGGCTGCAGATTGCCCGTTCCCGTTTCTCCGGCCTTGTACTTCACCTGCGCAATAGTGACGCCTTCGGTCGAGGCCAGCTTGCCGAACTCGGTCAGAATCTGCGACTCGTGCTCCGGAAAGCGCTTTTCATAGAAGTCGGTAATCTGCCGGCTGGCCAGCTTCACTCGCTCCGGCAGATTCTTGAGCGGCTCGACCTGCCGTGTCTTGAGCTGAAGTTCGCTCCACAGTTGGTTGAGTTCTTGCCGCCGCGAGTCCGTCGACCCAACCAACGGAGACACCAGCACAACGACAGCAACCAGATCCACGCATACCATAACCACCAGTGCGCTCTTGATCTTTTTCCGGGTCTGCCGCAGGTCCGGCATTAGTGCTTGCCCCCCTTCAGACTTACGGGCTTCGCAGCCGGAGCAGCCGCAGCAGGCGTCACCGGCATGTGCTCCGGAATGTACTCGGCAACGATGTCGAACTTAACCTGATCCTTCGCTTCGCCGCCTGCCTGTTCTGACTCAATATGCGTCTGGGCAAAGTGCTGCGACTCTTCCATGCGCTGCGCCAGTTCGATCACCCGTGACCTGGAGTCGCCCGCCACCACCATCTTCAGCCCCAATTGATTGTCCTCGTTCAGTTCGGGATGAATCGAAACCAGGTGCACGCGCGCCGGCATCACCTTTTCCAACTCTTCCAGCACACGCGTCCACGAAAAAGCCTTACGCTCGATCAACTGGTTGAGGAACTGCGACTGGTCCCGCGTCGTGCGATTTTCTGTCCGGCTGAGAAATTGTTCGGCGCCTCGTCGCGCCTCGTCACGCTTCGCAATCTGATGGCGCAGATCGTCGATCTTGCTCCGATCGCGCCGCGCGTTGAGATACCCGCTAACCGTTCCCACCAGCATCACCAGCGTGAAGATTGCCACCGCCACCAGCGCTCCGCCCCAGCGCAGCCAGAACTGTCGCGCGTCTTCGTACGGTTGGCTCGCGAGATTGATATTCAGTCGCATTTTACGAAAGCAATGCCCCCACCACTCCCGCCATTCTCCAGCGCGGAACCGATCCTCCCGCGTTCACGCCCAGTTGTGAAGAAGCCACCAGTTCCTGCACCTGTGCTCCGGTCTGCGCCTGCAGCGCCGGAGCCGCCCCGCCCGCTTCCGAAAGACCAGCCACATAGATGCGCTCAATGTTCAGTTTGTACGTGTCCTGGAAAAACACCACTGATGGATAAACTTCCTCCGCCAGCTGTTCCCCGGTAATCGTCACTCCGCGCGTGTTCTCCAGCGTGCGGAAAAGTTGCAGTTGGTCGTTATTCAGGATCGCAATGCTGGTCGTCCGCGCATCGACCTTTACTACAAGTGTGGGGTGCTTCCCGTCCGCCGCGCCCAGCGCCGCCAGCATCGACGGCAATACCACGCCCGGGCTGTATCCCGCGTCGCGGAACGCATTCTCATAATCTTCCACCACGCTCGCCAGTGCCACCGCCGCCACCACGCGCAAGCCATCGGAAGACTTCTCAGCGTGATAAGAGACTTTCGCTTTATCCACGTCGAAGGGCAGCGACTTCTTCAGCCGGAAGCGCACCACGCTCAACGCTTCGTCGTTGTCCGAAGGCAGCGTGTCGAAATCCACCAGCACCACCCGCACCGCGGCGTCCGGCACGATCGCGATCACATCCTGGGTACGCCCCGCCACGCTGTCCAGCGCCGTCTCAATTCCAGCGCGCACCCGATCCCGCTGCCGCAGATTATTTTCCACCAGGTCGGGAACCACGCTGCCCGGCGCCAGTTCGTGCGCGGCGCAGACTTCGAGCGTGTCTCCATGATCGCTGACGCGCCCCGCCAAAATGCGGTCGGAAGCGATCTCGCAAGCCAGCCTGGGTCTTGGCGCATTAGAATTCGAACTCATACTCCGAAAATGCCGACAACTCCTGTTTACAAATCAGAACCTGTGCCGCCCAGAAATGCAATAGCTGAAAGGGCACTCGCGCCAGGTAGCGCCGGCATCTTGCCGGCTGGCGCGAAAGCCTGCCCTGAGCCTGCCGAAGGGGCATCTTGCCTTCGCTGATGTAGGCTGCACGCCCCTATAAGAGGTACCGGATCCTATCCTGAGCGCAGTCGAAAACGAGGCGATTCTCCTTACCGCATGGTCTCGATGAACGTAACCTTGTTGATCTCCTTCAGCGTCGTCATGCCCAGCCGCACCTTATCCAGCGCCGATTCGCGCAGGAAGCGCATACCTTCTTCCCGAGCGGCTCGCCGGATCTCCAACGTCGGCTTCTTGGCCAGAATCATTTCCCGTATGCGGTCGCTCAAGTCCAGCAGTTCGTGAATCGCCGTACGGCCGCGGAACCCCGTCCCCGCGCATTCGATGCAGCCCGGCCCTTCATACAGCGGAACCTTCGACCACTGCGCCGGATCCAGCCCGCTCGCTTCCAAAACATCCGGCGGATAGTGCACCGTCGTGCGGCAGGATTCGCAAATCAACCGCACCAGCCGCTGCGCCAGAATGCAATTCAGCGCCGAAACAAAGTTGTACGGCTCGACGCCCATGTTCAGAAAGCGTCCAATGACGTCGACCACGTTGTTGGCGTGAACCGTGGTGAACACCAGGTGGCCCGTGAGTGCAGACTGAATCGCAATCTGCGCCGTCTCCGTGTCGCGGATTTCGCCGACCATGATCTTGTCCGGATCGTGCCGCAGAATCGACCGCAGTCCGCGCGCGAACGTCAGCCCTTTTTTCTCATTCACTGGAATCTGCGTAATGCCGCGAATCTGATATTCGACCGGATCTTCAATGGTGATGATCTTGTCTTCGTCCGTCTTGATTTCGTTGACCGCGGCGTAAAGCGTGGTCGTCTTGCCGCTTCCCGTCGGCCCGGTGACCAGCACCATCCCGTACGGCTCTTTGATGTAGCGGCGGAACTTGCGCAGGTCATCTTCGTCGAAGCCCACCACATCCAAAGTCAGCGTGCGGAACTTCTCGCTCATCGATTCTTTGTCGAGCACGCGCAGCACCGCGTCTTCGCCGTGAATCGATGGCATGATCGAAACGCGGAAGTCGATGGCGCGCCCGTTATACTTCACCCGGAAGCGCCCGTCCTGCGGCACGCGCCGCTCGGAGATATCGAGTTCGCTCATCACCTTCACGCGCGAGATCACGGTCGAGTGATGCTCTTTGCCGATCGGCGGCATAGCCTGCGTCAGCACACCGTCAATGCGGAACTTGATCACCACGGAATCATCGCGAGTCTCAATATGAATGTCGGAAGCCCGCCGCTGCAGCGCCGTGAAAATCGTGGTATCGACCAGGCGGATAATCGGGCTGGTGTCGCCCGCCGCCGTCAGCTTGTCGATGGTCAGCGTCTCTTCCGCGCCCGTCGCCTCGTCCTCGCGGATGATCTGGAAGCCTTCGCTGGCCTCTTCCAGCACGCGCTGCGACTGCTCGGTCTTCTTCAGAATGTCCGAGATCTGCTTCAGCGTCGAAACCTTCGTGACGATCCGCTTGCCCAGCAGCAGGCTGATCTCGTCGATCATCATCAGCTGGCTGGGATCGGCAATCGCAATCGCCAGCCGCCCATCGCTCGTCTCTTCCAGCGGCACGAAGTTGTAACGGAACATCAGGTCAACCGGAATCTTCTTGAACAGTTCGTGGTGAAGCTGGAAGTCGGTCAGGTCAACAAATTCGCAGCGGTAGCGCCGCGCCACATCCTGCGCCCGTTCGAGATCAGTGACGGGATTGCCGGTCGTGACTATCTGCCCGCCATTCCCGCCGTTCACGAAAAGTGATTTCTTATCCGCCATCGCCATCTTTTACCTACCGCCGCGTCCGCAAAAAGCCTTGTAATTCCGCCCCAAACGTCTTGTCATTCCGATCGAACTGTCTTGTCATTCCGCCTCAAACGTATTGTCATTCCGACCCAAACATCCTGTCATTCCGACCGAAGGGAGGAACCTGCTTTTCTCTCGCCACCACCCCGCCCCCGCCCTCAGTGCACTCCCAAAGTGAAAATCGGCAAATACAGCGAAATCAGCACGCCGCCCACAAAAATTGCCATGATGATCAGAATGATCGGCTCAATCAGCGCCATCGAGGCCCCCAGCGCCGTCTGCACATCTTCCTCGTAAAACTCCGCCACCGAATTCAACATCGCCGGCAGCGCGCCCGTCGATTCCCCCACCTCGATCATCTCCACCGCCAGGTCAGGGAAAATCTTCTGCTCCTCCAGGCTTCCCGCCAGCCCTTGTCCTTCGCGCACCCGAATACCCGCCCGCATCACTCCTTTTAAGATGCGTCGGCTGCTCATGGAGCTACCTGCAGTCTCCATCGCCGGTACCAGCGGCAACCCTCCTTGCAACAAAGTCGACAGCATCCGCGAGAATGCCGACACCTGGTGCTTCAGCCGAATCTCCCCCAGCAGAGGCAGGCTCAGAATGAAGCGGTCAATGTGGTCCGCGCCGCTGTCCGTGTTCTTCCACCTCCATGCCAGCAGGCCCGCGATCACCAGCCCGATCAGCACAAACGGCGCATACTTCTGAGAATTCTGTCCTACACCCAGCATGAACACCGTGATGGCGGGAAGCTGCGCATCCAGGCTGTTGAACAGTTCGGCGAACTTCGGCACCACATAGGTGAACAGGAACGTCACCATGATCAGCACCACGCACACCAGGATCGTGGGATAAATCAGGGACACAAACAGCTTCTTGCGGAAGCTCATCGCCAGCCGCTGCATGTTGATGTAGCGCGTCAACACCTCGTCGATGTTTCCGCTCTTCTCCCCCGCCAGCAGCGTGGTCGTGTATATCTTCGGGCTCCCCTGCGCCGCAAACGCATCCGACAGCAGTTCTCCTCCCTTGACGCGTTCCCTCACGTTTTCCAGAACCTGCCGCAGGTGAGCATCTTTCTGCCGCTTGATCAGCAGATCCAGCGAATTCATGATCGGCAGTCCGGCCCGGATCAGCGTTAAAAACTGCTGGTTAAACACCAGAAAGGAAGACGGTTTCAGCCGCCCCCGCTTGCGCGAGAACCCCCCGGACAGAATCCCCTGCGGCTTCACCCAGTAAACCAGGTAACCCTGCTGCACAAAGCGATCGCGCACCTCGGCCTCAGAGTATCCTTGCTCCACTTGCTGGTGCAGGCGCCCGCGATCATCCGCGATTTTTACGACAAATTCCGCCATTTGCCTGGTTTTTTGCTGGGTTGCCGCCGATTCGGCCTACCCACCAGTTTAACATCCTCGCTTCGCATTCCCACCGAACGTTCCGGGCCCAATTCCTACTTAGACAGTACGCAAGTAACTAAATGCTCCAGCTCAACCGTATTCCGCATAAGCCCCAATAAGTCATCCCGATACAAAACTTTCTTAAACCTTTGCCGACTTCGCGATCCCCTTGGCGCACTTTGCGGGTCAAAAGCTTTAGATCGCAAACGACCCAAGATCACCCGAAGGGCGCCAAGAGGAGCTCCTTACGGCCCATCTTACGGCCCCATCACACCTTCGACCGTTTCCGTTCCGGCCGGCGGCGTGAACTCAAAGCGGCCGTCAGAAATCTGGACATTCTCCTTCTGCTGGCTGAACCGATATTCAGTGACCGTCCCGTCCACTTCATTGAGCACAATTCGCGAAATCCGATGATCCGGCGTGACCTCCAGCACAATCTCGCTCACCCGGTCACCCAGAGCCTCCGGCACACCTCGGAGAACCACATCCGCCGGCTCCAGCGGAGAAATATCCGGCGCCAGCGACAGCCCGCGCAATTCCTTCTCCAGCTTGGTTTTCCCCAGCAGCAACCCCAACGGTGAACGGAGATCATCCAGCTTCTTCACCGGAGTTTTCCGCGCTTGCCGGTCGTCAGGGACATAAAACCATGCCTCGTGCCCGTCGCTCACAAACAGTTTCTCCCTGGGAGAACGGTACTCCCAGCGCATCTTGCCAGGTTTTTTAAGCCACAGCATTCCCGCCTCCGTCCGCTCCATCCCCGACCCGCGATAGACCTCGGTAAACTCCGCCTCGAGCGTCCGCAAATGGTTGTAATGCTCGTCCACCGCATGGGCCAGCGAATGCACATCAGGCGCGGGAGATGAGACCGCCGCAAGAGCCACGAAGGGCGAGAGCCCGAGCCAGACCCCGAGCCAGACCCCGATGACAAGAACCGCATGCAGCACGAAAATGAGTCTGCAGATTCGCAAACCAGAACTTCGCTGCCTTCCTTTTGGGGGGAACAGAATACTATGCTATTGTAACGACTTTTGCGCGCACATCTCTAACTATCCCAACCGGTTTGCGCTTACGAACCCGCCTCCTTTTCGTCTAGAAGTAGAGGTTATTTTCGCCGCTGATAAAAGGGGCAATGACGAACACAACCGGGTTCCGAATCCTTCACCTTCTCGTGCTGATCCCGTTGTTTTCTCCGACTTCTAACGCACAAGAAACCGGAATCAATCTTCCTCCACCCGACGGCTCTTATCCAATTGGTACCAGAACCGATGTGTTTAGAGACGCGCGGCGCGGTCGTGACTTGCTGGTCACGTTTTGGTACCCGGCTTCAGCAAAGCCGTCCATACTTGCCCCCTACATGGATAAAAAGACCGCAGATGCCTTGGCCGAGGAATGGAAGCTGCAACCCGACTTCCAGCGCCTTGTGCACACTCACGCCGGAGAATCTGCGCCTATTGCCGAGACCGGTCCTTTCCCAGTGGTTCTTCTGGAGCACGGCTCAAGTCTCGTCCCTGCCATCTACACGGTGCTGGCCGAGGGTCTGGCGAGCACAGGATTTATCGTGGTAGGCACCAATCATCCCCCTGACTCCTTGATTTCGGTTTTCCCGGGCGGGCGTGAACTCAAATTCACGCCATACTGGCCCGCTGAAGCCGATCGGCGAACTCAGGGCATCGCTATAGGGAAGTTCGCCGAAGACGTGTTGCTGGCCGATGTACGATTCGTCCTCGACGAGCTCGAGCGGTTGAATTCGCGTGACCGTTTTTGGCGTCGCCGGCTGGATCTATCCAAGGTTGGGATCGTAGGCCACTCAATGGGTGGAACCACAGCAGCATTGGCCACTCAGGAGGAACCCCGGATACTAGCGGGTGTCAACCTCGATGGCTCCACTTACCCAGGCATGAATGCGGATGTTCGTCCCATCCCAGTGCACAAGCCATTTCTTTTTCTTGCTACCGACGAGCATGCTTCGAGTGAGACCGGAGCCCATGAGTACATTGGAAGCAAGTCTAATACTTACTATGTTGTGGTCCGTGAGGCCGATCACATGAGCTTTACGGACGCAGGCTTGATCTCGAATAAATTTGCTCGGGACGCGAAACCTGATGACACGGTATTTGAACGTTCGGTCCTGATAGCTGAGTTGACTCGTTCTTTCGTCGAAGAGTTTTTGGATAAGTATCTGAAAGGCGCATATGCGCCGAATCTCGACCTCACTGTGCACATAGAGAAAAAGTAGGCTAAAAAGCAAAGCGCGGCCGGCAAGCTACGCCATTCCCGATTGACGACGCGGTCTCCACGATCGTCCACGAAAGCAATTTTCACTATGGCCCGCTAGATGCTCGTTTGCGCAAGTCTCCTGCCGACGAGTAAGCTACCGCGCATGAGACTCTCCTCGACTCGCATTCAGGCTCTGGCATTCGCGGTTTCATTCTCCTCTCTCGCTTTCGCCCAGGAACCGCCCAAGCCCGCCGAAGGCGATTTCGTAGTCCACAACTTCCGCTTCCGTTCCGGCGAATCCCTGCCCGAAGTGAACCTGCACTACGCCACCTACGGCAAGCCCGTCAAAGACTCCGCCGGCAAAGTCACCAACGCCGTCCTGATTCTGCACGGCACCACCGGTACCGGACAGCAATTCACTGGCGCCCATTTCGCCGGAGTTCTCTTCGGCCCCGGCCAACTCCTCGACGCCAGCCGCTACTTCATCATTCTTCCCGACAACATCGGCCACGGCCATTCCACCAAGCCCAGCGACGGCCTCCACGCCCACTTCCCCCACTACGATTACGACGACATGGTCGAAGCCCAGCACCTGCTCCTCACCGACGGCCTCAAAATCAATCACCTACGCCTGCTGATGGGCACATCCATGGGCTGCATGCATTCCTGGATCTGGGCCGAAACCTACCCCGACTTCATGGACGCCGTCCTGCCCCTCGCCTGCCTCCCCGTCCAGATCGCGGGCCGCAATCGCATGATGCGCAAAATGTTCATGGACTCGATCACCAGCGATCCCGCCTACATGAACGGCGACTACAAACAGCAGCCGCGCTCGGGCCTGCGCGCCGCCATGAATGTCTTCCTCATCATGAGCAGCAGTCCGCTGCAGATGCAAAAAGATTTCCCCACCCGCGACCAGGCCGACGCCTTCCTCGACCGCTTCATGAAGGAGCGCCTCGCCACCATCGACGCCAACGACATGCTCTACGCCTTCGACGCCTCCCGCACCTACGATCCCTCACCCAAACTCGCGCAGATCAAAGCCCACGTAATGTTCATCAACTCCGCCGACGATCAGATCAATCCGCCCGAGCTAGGCATCGCAGAGCGCGAAATCAAGAACGTAAAGAATGGCCGCTTCGTCCTCCTCCCCATCACCGACCAGACCCGAGGCCACGGCACCCACTCCCTACCCGCAATCTGGAAACAGTACCTCTCAGATTTGTTAGCCGAGACCGAACACTAACGCCTCTAGACTTGTGTGGGGCCGGGTCTTCGACCCGGCCATGCCGAGCAAAGCTCGGCTCGCTCTTGGCTAACTAGAAAAGTCAGCCCCGCCACCATCTGCTTCCCTTAAGCCGCACGAAACTGTTCTGCAGGGCAATCCCCCGAGTGTTGCGGGTGACCCATTTCTCGCGCGCCCTTTGCGCGAGAAGTGGGGAATCAGAGGGAGTCCCCGCCCAGAACCACCAACGCCGCCAGCGCCGCCGTTTTATGATCCTTAGTCCAAGGCGGACCAATCGACTTCCCCATCCGCGCGATCCTGCGCTCAACCCCTCCCGCCGCATTTCCAAACGCCGCCAGAGCCCGCTCCTCAACTTCGCGCTCCGGAATCCCCACAACACAAATTTTCAACCCGTCACAAGCCTTCCGGACCGCATTGCGAAAGAATTCCCCCTCCGCCGCATGAATCAGCGGATGCGCCGCCAGAATTTTCTCGAGCCCCGGCAAAGCACGCCCCACCCCTAACAAAACCGCACAACCTACGATTCGATAGCCGCGCCCGTCCAATTCCCGCACGACGTTACCAACCGCCGCCAAAGCCAGGCGCTCCGAAACGCCCGCACACTCCGCGAGGTATCTCTCCGCCTCGGCCAGCGTTTCCTTTAAAGCGGGATATATGTGGAAGAGCGGCCCTTTAGGGCCGCGTAAGGCCTCTGGAGTATCCCGGGCTTCAGCCCCTATGGTCCCTGGCTCTAACAGTTCACGCGCCGGTTGTGGATCCCGTGAATTTAGTTCCAGAGATGCAGAGTGCCCCATTTCTCGCGCGTCCTTGGCGCGAGAAGTTGGGCGCTGAGCGGCGTAGTGATAAGGCTGCTTCGCCCCAGGCATCGTGGGATCGATAACGACAATGCGCCGCCGCTCAAGAACCTCAACCGAGTCGGAGTCACCACAAACCCCCACCAGCACTCCCCACCCCGAATGCATCCGAACCCCAAGTGCCGCCCGCTTCATGACGCTTCGCACCTGCTCAGGTGTGCATTACTACGCTCCATGGATCACTTCACCGGCTCCCAACCCTCCGGCAGCATATCGAATGCCAGCGTGTCACGGTAGGCATACTGATTGCCTTCCAGCACCGTCACCGGCGTCAACATGTGCCAGATGCGGTCATCGTCGAAGACGTAACACTCACCCGCATTCGCGCATCACGAAGCGATCGATTTCGTGTTTGTCATTGTCGGTTATGACCACTTCGCCGCCACGAGCTCCGCAGCGGCCCACAAGATGCGTGGCGATGTACTTTTCCCCGTCCTTATGCAAGCCCGGTGGGCTCGTGTCGCACGGCCGGCCCGGCGTAGCCGTGAACCTTATCAGATGGACGTTGACCAAATACCTCGTACCCACCGCCGAGAGCGGCAGATAATGAAGATGGTGAGCAATCATCTTGCGGACGCCTATCGAAGCGGCGATTGCCGCGGGCAGCGGAGCATACTCTCGCGGCTGGCCGCCGAGTGTCGTGTTGTATTTTTTCAACTGCACATACGGCGTGTTCTCGTCCGCTCGACCAGACTTTTACACCGCCCTCAACAATCTCGGCCCGCACACGATTTAACGAACGATACCTGTCGCCCCCGTCATAGTACTTGTCTCTTGGAATGGACCACGCTGCATGGGATAACGCTTCCAGCGCCCGCGCTATGTCCACATCAATTCGGAGCGGCCGGCGAGTAAACCCGCGCTCGACCAGGTCGTTTCGCGACCTCGGCATTGTGCGTAACCGGAATAAAGCCATGTTCACCCATAACCGCTCCTGCCAAATGCGACGATTGGCAACTGGCCCGCCTTTGGCGGGGGGCCCATCTTTGATGAATGGTGTCTGTGTGCACCATCCCCCACAGAGGGTGCCCCATCCTTGCGTTCTTTGCAAGGGTGGGCGGCGAAACTAACGCTGTCATGGTCAACCGACGTTGTCGGTTATGAACTCCGATTGTGTGGCTTCGTTTTCTGGCGGAAGAGATTGCGAGGCGGGGCGAGCGGGGTAGTCGGGGATCTGGTCGACCATGGTGCTGGTTTGAGACTCGAAGCGGACGCGGCGGGAATTCTTTACTGCGATGTGGAGGGCTTTGAGAATGAGGTCGGCACGGCGGAGGTCGATGGTGTTGCGGGCGATGGCGTTGATGACTTCCATGAGCGAGGCCTGGATGGCCTCCTCGTTTTCGATGAGGGCGACGGGGTGGAGGCGGGCGTCGGGCGGGGTTTGCACGCCGCGCATCATGCGCTGGTGGAAGTAGCAGAACTGCTCTCCGCGGAGAGCGGGGGAGTTGCAACGGACTCCGGTGACCTTGATGTGAGTGCAGAGCTTGACGTTCGGGTGACGCGCCATATTCATACCTCGAAAAATTTCATACCTTTCAGCTAAAATCTTTGATTGCCACGAGTTGGGAGCCTCAGATATGAGGAGATCGACGCAAAATCTTGTAAATGAAGGGTTTGCAGCTAAAATATTGCGGAATATAGACTTAACGCCGACGGGCTGGGCGGGAGATTTTCCCGTTTTGGGAATCGGCTGGTATTTCTTGGGGCTAATCACTATAAGGCATTTTAACATCCGTGAGTGGATTGGCCTGTGGAAAACTATAGCTATGAGGTTGTAGGAGTAGGAGATAAAAATATTTTGAGGGGGCTTGACAGGTGGAGGGCGTTATTCCTTATTTCCAGAAATGAACTCGGTCTTGCTGCCGCTTATGACCTTCGACCGCGTGTTCTCGCGTAGGTCGTTATTTTCAAGCGTTAGTGTCTCTACGTTGATGGCACGTACCCCCGTGCCGTCATTCCTTTTGATCCGGTTATTGCGGATTAGGAGCGTCTCGGCTTCGTTGGCGTCGATTCCGCGTTGGCGGTTCCGCGATACGCTGTTTCTCTCAATGTAGGCTGATGCCTTACCGGCAACCCGGACCCCAGATGCAGAGCAGTTTGAGATTTGGTTTCCCCTGATCGTTACTTCTGATTCGCGGTTTACGTAAACGCCCCAATAAGAGTGGTCGGACACTTTATTCCCCTCTATCGTTGCGGTGGAGTTGAAGTCCACATCTATTCCGCTTCGAGATGCCGCTTGAATGCGATTTCGCCGCATGGTGGCACGGCTTTCGGATGCGACGGTGATGCCGTGGTTATTGCCCGTAATCGTATTCGACTCGATCACGCCTTCAGCTCGGCCGCTGATCTGGACGCCCTGTTCCGAATTGTCGTGAATCCTGTTTCTTAGGATAGTAGCGCCGCTGCTTATCCGCACCGCGATCCCGGCTTCGTTGCCAAAGACGTCGTTGCCGTCGAGAATTCCGAATCCTTGATTGTGAATTAGGATGCCGGGACCCCGGTTGTCGCGGATGATGTTGTTACGCACTGTCGGGCTGCTTCCAGTTGTGACTTCGATCCCTGGGCCTCCATTGTGGAACAAAGTATTCTCCTCAATAGTCCCAAGCCCGTCGGAGAAACTGACAATGCCGGCCTTTTTGTTATCGTGGAAGTTGCTGTAGCGGATCCTAGGATCGGCTCCGTCATGGATCCAGATCCCGTCGGCCGTCTGGCTGCTAACGACGCAGGTTTCCAGTTCGAGGCGGCCGTGAAGAATGTCAACGCAGGCTAATTCCGCCTGGCCGAGTTGGCGGAAAGTGATGTTGCTCACGCGACCCATCGTGGCCGCGAAGGAGAGGCAGGGAGTCCCATGGCACTGCACAACAATGTCTCCGGGCTTTCCATCTCCGATCAGTTCCAAGACCTTCTGGCTCTGTTGACATCCTAAGTTCCACTTCGCATCGAAGGTAGCGAAACCGGGTTATGCTGCGATCAGCTCCGGCGAAACTCGCTACTAGCCATGGCCGAAGTGGGTTTGGTACGCTTCGCGCAAGTGGCCTTGGACGTGACCGCCGCCATTGTGCCGCGTTATCGCACGGCGTTTAGCAAACACCAGTTCACGCAGCCACAGTTGTTGGCCATCTTGTGCCTCATGCGCTACGAGGACTGGACCTACCGGGAAGCCGAAGTGCGACTGGCCGAACACTCCGAACTGCGCCGCGCTCTCCGACTTCACTCCGTTCCTGATTACACGACTCTCTACCGCTTTCTGCGCAGACTGGATGAGGTTGCGATCGCTCGATCCTCGAACGAAGTGGTCCGTCGCATGAAGCTGCCCGGTCCCCAACGTCGTGCCCCAGTGGCCATCGACGCCACCGGGCTGGCGCAAGGCGCGGTCAGCACCTTCTTCGTACGCCGCATGTATCACCACACCCAACAACCGCTGCCTTGGCGGCATTGGTTGAAGTGGCTGGCCGTCGTCGACCTGAAGCGGCAACTCATCTTGGCACAGTCGGCGCGTCAGGCCCCGTGGAATGACTGTGCTCATCTCCCCGAACTCGTCGCGCAGGCCCATGCCCACACTCCCGTGGGCTGTGTGTTGGCCGATGCCGAATTCGATTCCGAGCGCAATCACACCTTTGTCCGCCAGCAGCTTCACGCCTTGAGCGTCATCCCCGCCAAACGTGGGAAGAAAACCTGGCGCATTCACGGCGTCCGCGCCGAGATGCGAAACCATTTTCCTCGTCAGAAATATTGCCGTCGTGCCCTGATTGAAACTGTCTTCTCCGTTGCCAAACGCAAACTCTCCTGCCGCGCTCCCGGCCGATGCTTGCTCACGCAACGTCGCCAAGCCTTGTTGCTCGGCCTCACGTACAATCTTTATCGTTTGTAGCACGTAACTCAGCACCTCAGGATGTCAACAGAGCCAGACCTTCTCTAGAACTAGTTGCCCCGCATATAAACCTGGCTTGATGAAAATCTGTTCCCCCGGAGTCGCGGCGTTGATCGCCTCGGCGATCGTCCGATGGTCGCCCCGCCCCTTCATGTCGACAACGCTGCCCTTAGCCTCGGCTTGGGCAGGCGGGTACTTCGGTAGGGCGCTGCTATTTAAGTTTCGTCCAATACCGGGAGTCGGGGCGCCCGCCGCGCTAATGTTTGCAAGGAGCTCGAAGGCGAATGCTGCCGCGAGAGCGGCAGCAAGTTCCTGGGACCCGGCTGCGTCCGATTGGTCTTTTTTGTCCAGCAGATCGGAGATTCCCCTCACAATCAGAGCTTCGACTCTCTCGTTAATTGAGGCGGCCTCAAGAAGGCCGCGGCCTTCCATCTCAATCGCAATTGAATCTCCGTAGTTTCCTGGATGAACTTGGAGATCTCCGACGCTCTGGATGCAACGACCTTTTCTCCGGCGGCGATGGGCCCGAGCAACGCCCGGGGGAGTTACACCGCCTCTTGGGAGCTTCGATCTGTCCACCCAGTCCTTTTTTCTAGCTTCCGCCCGCGCCCTTTGTTCGAGCCTGTAGCTGGGGGTTAGCACCTCGGGCCTAGGCATGAATTCGGAGCCGGCTTTTCCGGGCTCGTACCCGTAGACCTTAGTTGCGACCACAACGTCACCTATCTTCACATCCTTCAAACCGCCGGCTATGCCCACAAAAAGTAGGACCCGCGGACGGAAATGTTGCTGGCCCTCTAAGCCTCGGCCGCGGTGGTGACGTTGCCCGCTCCGATCTCTACCAGCGCCACGTCCCAAGTATCCTCGCCTGAAAAAGTGCCTTCTTCGTATACGGTCCCCTGTTCGTGGTCTGCTCGCGCACGTCTGAAAGGTGCTCACGCACGGCTTGTAATATTCGGACCGGAAGCGCTGTGAGAATGACGGCCCGATGCCGCATCGGTTCAGTCGGTGGTGTGGCATCTTGAGTGCGTTCGCGGGCCCGTTGCCACCCCGTTTCTTTTTTTGCCGTGCCATCACATTTCCTAGGGACATTCCGGCAAGGCGAGCAGGTTGTCGGGTTGCACGCCGTCGGAAGCAGTTCTCAGATATTCGGTTCCGAATTGGCTGGTCGCTATGACGACGTTTACGCGGTACTGGCCGGTTTGGACGTAAAAGGACCAGCGGTCTTGTTTGATCCCGAGAATCGCTTGCGCTTCTGTCAGCTTCCAGCGCGTGCGTCCGGGTTTATTCCCCCGATCGCTCGAATGCGCTCGTGGGGGTTGTATCTCTGCGTCTTATTTATGCATTGGATCCTGACATCGACCGCCATAAGGCGTCCTCTCGCGACGAGATGTTTCTGTCACAGCAAGAATAAAGATGTGTTGCCATGGAAAAAAGGGTCCACGGCGTGGCCGCGAACCCCCTCACGTGCGGCGTCCTTTGTACACCTGGGGGCGGGGGAATGCAACGGGGGCGATGGTGGGGGGCAGCGGAAAGCAGGTTCCTCCACTTTTCTCGCCGCTGGGCGCGGCTGCGAACGGTCGGAATGACAGAGGTTTTGAGAGGGGCGGAGGCTGCGGCGCGATACTTCTGGGCCGCTTGGACGGGCGAGGGCGCCCGTCCCCACACGAGCGGTGGCTGGCCCGCTCGCACAATTTCCTCACAATCCAAAATCAACGATCATTGCCGGGTTCTGCCTGTGTACAGCGAATACTGATCAGTCCCACCAATCTTCCGCAACGCCCCGCAGTCACGCAGCACATGCTCGAGCAGCGGATTGTGATAGAGCACATACACCGCTCGCGGATGATCTCGCAGACTCTGCTCGAGGTTCGCCAGCACTCGCCGCAATCCTGACTCCGGAAATGGATTGAAGAGATAGAGCACTGTCGGTTCGGCAGGAAAGGGAAACTCGGTCGCGTCGCCGCAAATCGACTCCAGCGTAAAGCAGCGCTGCGATTCGCTGTGATACTCCGCCAGGTTCTGCTGCGCGATCTGGTGGAGCGCCGGAAGCAGTTCGACGCCAACAATCCGGCGAAACGGATAATCCGACGCCATCAGCAACACACGCCCTTTGCCCGAACCAAGATCGATGAAAGTAAGATCGAGGAAGGTGAAGTCGACGAAGGCGCGCTCGTCGAACGAAGCGTCGCTGGCGGTACGGTCGCCCGCAGGCAAATGGCCCGAGGGAAACTGATGACGTTCCGTCGCAACCTGTTCCACTCGCACGTGCCGCTGCAATGTATCCATCATTTCGTGGAAGAGCGCAGGCTCAGTCGGCTGATAAGCCGAATGGAATACTCCCACTAGACGCTCGCGCCATCCCACGGCAGCGCTGGTGGTGTTGACGCGATGCTCCCAATCGAAGTCGACGTTGCCGTAGCGCTGGCGCCGCCGCGCCGGAGTGGAGTCGCGCACAAACTCCCACATCGCCGCCACCAACAGGCGCGAGGCGGCAATCGGCCCTTCGCGCGCGGCAAGTTCATTCCACCATCGCCAGGCAGAGCGCGGCACGCCGGTCTTTTTTTTCGCCGAAGCGGAGGATTCCATGACAGTGACCACAAGGCATCTTATATATGGACCGAAGGAGTATCTCCAGGCCGCCCCTCAGGGGCTAAAGCCGTTTTCGGACTCTAGTGGAAAGGGCTGAAGAGGCTGCGGAAAAACTCGCATGGAGCGAGAAGGGCGACCACCGGGGCTGAAGCCCGACCGATTCTAAACGGCTTACGCGGCCCTAAAGGGCCGCTCTTCCACGGTTCTGCCTGCATCGATGAGTTTTTCCGCAACCACTGAAGCCGTGCCCTTCCCAAGAACAGCCGTGCCCTTCCCAAGAACATTTGTCCTTTAAAAAACATTTAAAGAACTGGTGCGTCCGGCGGACGGGGCCCGGAGATAGCTTCTAGTCATGATAATCCGCATGATCTGCCAAGTCGGAATGAGAAGGGAATTACTGCTCGTGGAACTTCGGAGGCGCAGGCTTGTAGCCCGGAGGAAGACCCTTGGTGATGAAGGGAAAATCGTCGGGATTCGCCACTAAGATGCTGCCGTCGGAACTCAGCCGGTACGGATTGCCGTCTGGATCGACGGGAACGCCGCGCACTCCTTCGGCAGCCAGCAGTTCCTGCATGCTCGAAGGCAATCGCCCCGTGCGCTCGCCGAAGCGCGTGACCGCGTTCTGCAGGAGGCTGACATCCTCATCGACTTTGAGGTCCCGCAGATGTTCGGCGGCATTCTGGCGAATCAGCTTTTCGCGGGCGGTCGCGTAGGTCGCTTTCCACAACATGCGCGCGGTCTCGAATTCCCCTGCATGTTCCGCCGTCTGCGCTGCCATGATTCGCATAAAGGGATGTGCGTCAGGCACGCGTGAACCTTGCGCGAAAATGTCCGCGGCTTTCGGATAGTCCTTGAGATCGGTGTAGTAGACAAATCCCAGGTCGTAGTAAAGGTGCCAGTCGTTGGGATTGTTGCGGATCCCATATTGCAGCAGGGCAATGGCTCGGTCGGGCTGTCCCGCGCCGTTGGGCGGAGCAGGCGCAAGAAAGTTGCCGCCAAACTGGTAAGCCACGAGCAGGTGAGGGTCGAGATAAGTCGTGATTTCCAGAAGCGGAGCCAGCAGGTTGTAGTTTTCGGCCGCGCGGCTGGCGTGGCGGTTGCCGAAATACTGCACGGCGCGGGTCCAATAGATGTCGGCGAGAAGCCCGTCGTAGCCCAGGCTGGCGCGCTTCAAGACTTTGGGCGAGCTGATGTAGAGAACCTCTTCGAGCGTGGCCTGGGGACGAATCCGATCGATGCGGTGAAGAAGGATCGCGCTCGCGGCCAAGGAGATCACCAGCAACGCACCAGCAATCAGCGATGTTGTTCTGCGCTGTTTCATTTCAGGTTCCGGTGTTCGAAGATGAGCACCGCGCCGCTCAGAGCCATAGCGGCATAGAACAGGGCATAGGCCGTGTTGTGCAGGATAAGCTGCGCGGCTACCGGCTGCTCGTGCGCGATAGAGCTGATCACGTTGAAGGCGGAGAAGTTCGGAACCAGATAAGCCGCGCCGGTGGCGAGCCAGCGGGTGAAGCCGTGGGCCATGGCGGCGAAACCGCGCAAGTCCTCGGCGAAGCTGCCAATCACGAACAGGGAAAAGGCGAAGACAGCGGAGAGCAGGGGAGAAGAAAAAGAAGAGAACAGCAGCGCGAGCGAGCAGATGATGAGAAATTCGAGAACGATGAAATAGAGCGCCACCAGGATCAGCGCATCGGCCGCCACGAACTTGTGCGATACATAGAACAGAGCCGCAAAGACTCCAATCGCCATCAAGAAGGTATTGACCACCAGCGTGCCGGCGAGGCCGAAAAACTTGCCCACGATAAACTCCCAGCGGCGGACGGGGCGCGAGAGGATGGTATAGAGCGTGCGCTTCTCGATCTCTTTGGAGACCAGGCCGATTCCGATGAAGATGGCGATTACGACGCCGAACAAAGAAACCGCGGTTAGTCCCAGGTTGATGACGACCAGCTTTTCGATGTCGATGGAAATCTGGCCGACGAGGACGGCGGCTCCGGAAAGCAGCAAAACAAAAGCGATCAGGTTATAGAGCACGCGGTCGCGCACGGCTTCGCGGAAGGTGTTGGTGGCAATGTGCACGATGCGGGTGCTCATGTCGTCCTCCCGGCGGTGGTTTCAATGTGTTGCAGTTTTTCGACGAAGTAATCCTCGAGCGAAGTGCGTACCGGCGTGATGGCGATCAGGCGCAAGCGCTCGCGGCGCAACGCGTCGATGGCGGCATCCTGCTGGTTCTCGGAAATAACGGCGCGAACGGTGTCTCCAGTGACATGACAATCGGCCCCGAGAGCCTTGATCGAAGCGGGTGCCTGTGTGCCTTGCCAGATGATCTCCACGCTTCCCTGGATGGTGGAGGTGAAATCCTCAACCGCGCCCACGCCGCGTAGTTCTCCACGATGAATGATCGCGACGCGATCACACAGAGCTTCGGCGTCGGAGAGAATGTGAGTGGAGAAGAACACGGTCTTGCCGGCGTGTTTGAGCTGCTCCATCAGGTCGCGCACTTCGCGGCGGCCCATGGGATCGAGTCCGGACATGGGCTCATCGAAGAAGACCAGTTTGGGATCGTGCAGGATGGCCTGGCCGATGCCCACGCGTTGCAGCATGCCTTTGGAAAACTTTCGCAATTGCACGCCCCGGACATCGCGCAAACCGACCTGCGTGAGAACTTCGTCAGCGCGCCGTTTGCGATCGCGAGCAGGAACTCCGGAGAGCTGACCGTAGTATTCCAGCAATTCATGCGCGGTCAGATAGTCGTAGAAATAGGGCTGCTCGGGAAGAAAGCCAATCTGAGCCTTGATCTCCGGGTCGGTCCACTCGTGCCCGAGAATCCGGGCCGACCCTCCAGTCGGGAAGATCAGGCCCATGAGCAGCTTCAAAGTTGTAGTTTTGCCCGCGCCGTTGGGGCCAAGGAAACCGAAGATCTCGCCTTCTTCCACGGTCAGGTTGAGAGGGCGCAGGGCGCACTTAGGGCGCTTGCGCCAGAACCCGACCATGTAGGTTTTTTCCAGTCCAAGAATTTCAATCGCAGCCATTGCTAATTTCCGGTGCAGGTTGCCCCGACAAGCGATTTCCGCGCGGTTTCCAATCGCCTGGTTGACACCAAAAGCGCGGAGACGCTGTCTACGAAGATTATATGCAAGAGCAGAGGCTAGGAGCTTGGAGCTTGATTACCAGAGTCACATCGCGGCGGGGAGGCGAGGGTGCTAGTTGCCGACAGGGCCGTAGGTCACGCAGTTGGCATACGTGATCGCTGCCGGCGAAGGCGTAACGTAGCGAAGGACGTTCTCATCAATTGCGCAGAAACCCTTGACGCCGGTGATGTTCGTGCTAGCCGGGATGGCCGTGGTCAAGAACCCCGAGAAGACACCGTTTACTGGGTTGGCGCCGGCAGCCGTGAAGACGTATCCGCTCTTGCTCCCTGAAGCCAGGACCGAGTCGATCATACAGGCATTGGCAACGGCGGGGGCACACGGGCTAGCTACCGATGGTCCCAGATTAGCGAGAGCCGCGGCATAGCCAACGTTGGGATAGGCGCCGGCATAGGTGACCATGGCCGTGACCAGCGTGCGTTCCGCGGCCGCAGCTGCCGATTCATTGGCAGCGATCCGCGCCCGTAACAGGTTCGGAATGGCAATGGCTGCGATGATCAGAATGATCGCAACGACGATCAGCAGCTCGATAAGTGAGAACCCTTTGTGCTTCCGCATAGGGCGAATTGAATCTCCGTCTCCGTCTTGTCCAGGGAGGCGATCCGGAATGTGTCTCAATTCCATACGAATACGACTAATGTTGCATGTGACGGGCCAACTTGCAGGGTTAGAGAAGACTGAAGTACTCAAGGTCCCAATAGGTAAGTCCTGTGTTGTCAGTGTGCTCCGGAGTAATGCTGTATGCCTGGGGAGCGGCAGCTATGGAAAGCGCCAGCGGGCTACCAAGGCGCGTCGAGAGTGACAAATTGTGGCGTCCCGTTCGTGCTGGTCTCGCCCAGTCGGAGAGACCAAAAGTAAAGGGGCCGCGGACTTTCGCCCGCAGCCCCAGCTAGTACCCTCCCCCAGGTACATTGCCAGTTCGATTAGTTGCCGATCGGATTCGCAGCCAGGCAGAGAACGTGGGTGCCGAGAGTAGCCGCATTGTTGCCGCCCGGAGTGATGAAGCGGATCACGTTGTCCTCGACTCCACAGAATTCCTTTACGCCCGTGGTGTTGAGTGACACGGTGTATCCGTCGGTGGTGTATTGCATGTTCACGCCACCCACGTTGGCGCTCGGGGTATACAAGAAGAGGTAGCCGCTTTTCGGTACCTTGGCGCCAGCAGAATCAGCCGACGCTAGCGCAAAGTCGATAATGCAAGCGTTAGCTGCAGCCGGGCCGGCAGTGCAACCCGCGTTCGCTGGACCCAGGATTTTCAACTGAGCCGGAAAACCGACCGTGGGGTAGGCCGTGGAATATTGAACCGAAGCCGTGGCAATGGTACGCGTGGAAGCCGCGGCAGACGATTCGTTAGCCGCGATACGTGCACGCAGCAGGTTTGGAATGGCAATGGCTGCAATTATCAGGATGATGGCCACCACGATCAACAGTTCGATGAGTGAGAAACCCTTCTGGTTGCGCATAGTACGATTGTCCTCTCCTCCGAGGACCGCCTTGCAGAAACGGGGGTTGTCGTCCCCCATCCGGTTTAGAAATTAAATTCCGCACAGGTAGTTGCAGTTGACTCACCAAAATGCGACACCCAGCCAGGAAAGTCGTAACCTGTGCTGGGGGGCTTTTCTATTCAAGTGGATAGGGATCAGGTCCCCCTGGCGTGGTTTCTTGCAACTGGTTCACGAGAAGTGCCTGGATTGACAGGATTTGTCGAACCGCAGACGGTTCGTGTGACCCTCGTTGGAGACAATCAAAACGAGAAGGCAAATATCCTGTCCAGCGGATCAATGCAAGAAAAAGCAGCGGACTTAAGTCCGCTGCTCTTGGGTTGTGTACCTTCCCCCAGGTACATTGCCAGTCGTTCGATTAGTTGCCGATCGGGGCTGCGGCCAGGCAGAGAACATGGGTGCCCAGGGTAGCCGCGTTGTTGCCGCCCGGAGTGATGAACCGGATCACGTTATCCTCGACTCCACAGAATTCCTTCACGCCCGTGGTGTTGAGTGACACCGTATAGCCGTCGGTGGTGTATTGCATGTTCACGCCGCCCACTGCTGCGCTCGGGGTATACAAGAAGAGGTAGCCGCTTTTCGGGACCTTGGCGCCAGCAGAATCGGCCGACGCTAGGGCAAAGTCGATAATGCAAGCATTAGCTGCGGCCGGGCCAGCAGTGCAACCCGCGTTCGCCGGACCCAGGATGTTGAGCTGAGCCGGAAAGCCGACTGTCGGATAGGCCGTGGAATATTGAACCGAAGCCGTGGCAATGGTACGCGTGGAAGCCGCGGCAGACGATTCGTTAGCCGCGATACGTGCGCGCAGCAGGTTTGGAATGGCAATGGCTGCAATGATCAGGATGATGGCCACCACGATCAGCAGCTCGATGAGTGAGAAACCCTTCTGTTTCGGGTTGATTCTTCGCATTCGGTAGATTCCCCTTTGACAACTGAATTGTACGTCCAGCCACAAGAAATGAGTACTTTTGTTGCTGTTCGCAAGTGTGCACAGAGAGGCTTCACCTGAAGCAAGAACCATGCTTGAAGCAATGTCGAGTCTGCACGCAACTGCCTGGTTGGGATTGAAGGTCGGCCCGTTAGTTGGTTCTAACAGTATCAGGTTCCTAGGCGCCGATCTCGACCGTTACCTATTTTGTGGTGCAACCGCTTTAATTGCTACGTGTTTGGAAAAAAAAAGCAGCGGACTTACGTCCGCTGCTCTCGGTTGTGTACCCTCCCCCAGGTACCCGCCCGAACTTGTTATTAGTTGCCGATCGGATTGGCGGCCAGGCAGAGAACGTGCGTGCCCAGGGTAGCCGCGTTGTTGCCGCCGGGAGTGATAAACCGGACGACGTTATCTTCAACTCCGCAGAATTCCTTCACGCCTGTGGTGTTGAGTGACACGGTGTATCCGTCGGTTGTGTACTGTGTGTTCACGCCACCCACTGCACCGCTCGGGGTGTACAGGAACAGGTAGCCGCTCTTGGGTACCTTCGCGCCAGCAGAATCAGCCGACGCCAGCGCAAAGTCGATAATGCAAGCGTTAGCTACGGCCGGGCCAGCAGTGCAACCCGCGTTCGCCGGGCCCAGGATGTTCAACTGAGCCGGAAAGCCGACCGTGGGATAAGCGGTGGAGTACTGAACCGAAGCCGTGGCAATGGTGCGCGAAGACGCCGCGGCAGACGATTCGTTAGCCGCGATACGTGCACGCAGCAAGTTTGGAATAGCGATAGCTGCAATGATCAGGATGATGGCCACCACGATCAGCAGCTCGATTAGTGAGAAACCCTTCTGTTTCCGCATCTCGATTTTCCCCTCGTTTTTCATAAGATTCTCTGGTCACGGATGACGCAGTCGATCTTGATATTGGCACTTGCCGGGCCAATCCCCAGTTACCTTGGTGCCGATCGGCCTTTCTGCAAGGGCCTTATTTTCAGTAAGAAGACAAACTTCAGTCTTCATTTTAAGGTGTTTCCAGGGTGCAGTCTGCCAATTCGCGGCGTCCAACTGACAATTCGTGTCACTTTGGTACAGCTACCCATCCCAGTTCAGAACGCGCTGCCAGCGCTGGCTTGCAGGGAACCCGATGTCTGGGAAGCACTGTTTCTGCTAATGCGACTTTGGGCGTAAGCGCCAATCGACTGCGGCGAAGAAACTCACTTTTATGCGGCTAGATGCAGTGCGCCGCTGCCGTAGAATGTTCCGCGGAGTTCTTGACCGATCCCATGCCTGCACCCAAGCAACCAGTGCACGTCGAGGCCGACATCGCGCGAGCCTGGACGCTTCCGGCAAATCTTTATTACGAGCCGGAAATCTTCGCCGCCGAGCGCGACAGGATTTTTGCGCGCGCCTGGCAAGTGGTTGGACATCACGACCAGGTGGCGAAGCCGGGGGATTACTTCACCACGGAACTGGTGGGCGAGCCTCTTCTTATTGTGCGCGATGCGGAGGGGAAACTACGCGGCTTTTACAACGTGTGCCGGCATCGCGCCGGGCCGCCCGCCACGGGATGCGGATCGCGCAAACTTTTTCGCTGCGGCTATCACGGTTGGACTTATGGGCTCGACGGCGCGCTGATCAGCGCGACTGAGATCGAGGGCGTCGAAGGATTCCGTCCCGAAGATTTCGCGCTCGCGCCGGTGCGGACCGAGGAGTGGTTCAACTTGATTTTCGTGAATCTGGATGCCGATGCGCGTCCCTTGCGGGAGAGCCTGGGGGAGTTGCCGCGGCAGGCCGAGAGATTCCACTTCGAGGACATGAAGCTTTTCGAGCGCCGCACTTACGACATGAAGTGCAACTGGAAGACTTACGTGGATAATTATCTCGAGGGGTATCACCTGCCGAGCGTGCATCCGGGACTGAACCGCGAGCTGAACTACAACGCTTATACTGTTGAACCCTACGCCAGCCACGTGAGGCAGTCCAGCCCCATCCGCGGGGCGCAGGCTGGAGACACGACGCCACGCCTGTACCAGGAGGCTGGCGAAGATCTCACGACGGATTATTTCTGGGTGTTCCCGAACTGGATGCTGAATTGTTATCCCGACAACATGTCTCTGAATATCGTGCTGCCGCTCGGACCGGAGCGGTCACTTGCCATCTTCGAGTGGTACTTGCCGGAGAAGGATCATGGGGCTCCCGGGGCGAAGGCGTCGGTTGAGTTCAGCGATCAGACCCAGAGCGAGGATGTGGCGATTTGCGAAGCGGTGCAGAAGAATCTGCGGTCGCGTAGTTATTCTCGCGGGCGGTTTAGCGTGAAGCAGGAGAAGGGCGTGCATGCGTTTCATCGGATGTATGGGGAGTGGATGAAGGAGTGATTGAGCTGGACGGGGTTCTGAGCGCTACGGCGTTGTTTACAACAGTCTCGGCTTCGTCGGGGCTGTTAGATGTCTGCTTCGACGCGATTTGTTTCGGAAGTTCCAGTTTGCATAGCCATGGCTTCACTGGGACACACGTTTGGCCGGTAAGGGCAACTATTCGCGACGCAAAGTCCGGCGTCGCGTTTACAGCGTAAGCAGTCCCCTCTGGGAATGGCTGCCCTGGGGCGTCTCCGACAAGAATCAGGGGGACGTCCGGCAGAGAGTAAGAAAGCCCGATCCAGGAATTGGGGTAGAAGTCCTGCTCGTCTACTATTAGTCTGAACGCTCGTCTTTGGGATTCGAGGTAAGTGACGATCTGCGCAAGCTCCGGCGGACGCGAAGTCCACCACACAGAGCGCGAGAAAAATAGTTCGTCTGTGACGATGCCAGACAAAACGACAGCACCTGTGGCCAGGAACCCTCCGATTTTTAGCGCCCGACTTCCACTCGCAATTGCGCGAACACAAAAAAAGGCAAGCACAAGGTGCAAGACAATCCAGGTTGGAGAATCATAGCGCGGAAGCAGAGTTCGTCGGCCTCCGGTAACAATATCCATTACTGCCAAAGGAAAGACACTCGATATGGCTAGCGCAAAGAGCACCGTCCGCTGCAAAGCCGACGCGTGTAACGCAAAAAAGACCGTCGAGGTGACTACAATGCCCAGAATGAGGCACAAGGGAAGAACAACCTGAAGCTCTCGATAGGGCAGGTGCTGATAGCTCGGCAAACCGAGATCCAATACTGGTCTGACAAGATTGAGCAGAAATGTTTCGAGATACAAAACTGGGCTCAACGGTTCGGCGATGTCGCTGTTCAACTCCTGTACCTGCGCCAGTCGCGTGACAATCACAACCATCCAAGGCACAAACAGGAGCAACGCTGCCAGTGTGGCCGTCCCATATCTGACCAGTACCGTCCGGTTTCGACGGAAGTGGACCGCCGCGATGCAACCATGTGCTATGAGCACGCAGATTGAGAACACATGCGTGTAGAGCAGGGCCGTGATAACGATGAAATAGGCGAAAGCCAACGACCATGCCGGATTGCGCAGCAGCTTCAAGAGGATAGTTGTTGCAATGAGGATCAGCAAAATCCAGAAACTATATTCCCTGGCCTGCTGCGCGTAGATCAGTTCGAATGGGGAGGCTGCGAAGATGAAAGCTGCTGCGACGGAAATGGGCTTCGATTCGAAGAGTTCAAAGGCGAGCCATCCGATTGCGAACACGGACAGGAAACTGAACAGGGCTGAAAGTAGACGGAGGCGAGCGGGGGCTAACCCGAGGCCCATCGCCCAGCGATTCAATAGAATGTAGTAGAGCGGTGTGTGATGCGGGTCTTCCTCTCGGAGAGAACGGACCGTTCCGGTGATTGTGGCATCTGACAGGCGAAGAAAGTTGCGGATTTGTGACAGATGACTAGGTCTTTCCTCCTGAAGAAGTTCGAGGATCTGGTCGCCTCCTTCTGACGTTATGTGACGGGACGTAATCGCCTCATCGACCCAGTACAGTTTTTGCCCTAGTTTCCAGAAGCGCAAACCCGAGAAGGCCAGAGCCATTAATATGAGGTAACTTGTAACCCGGAAGACCCGCATGGCCGCCATGGTATCAGGCGACGAGGAAAAATGACCTCGCTATTGCAACTTGGTGACGGCGACGCCTACCAGACAGTTGGTGCAAAATCGCCATAGCGCCAGACCGTTGAGGAATTTATGAGCCGAAGGCTAGAGATTCTCCGCCTTCAGCAGCATGCACGTAACATCGTCGTGCTGGGGCGTGGATCCGACGAACAGATCCAGCTCCGCCATCAGGCGCTTTAGCATTTCACTTGGAGTGGACGGAGCCCCGGCTGCGATTGCGTTCAGCAGTCGCTCCTCGTCGTACTCTGCGCCGTAGGCGTTGACGGCCTCGACCAGGCCGTCGGTGAAGATCACTAGCCAGTCGCCGGGCGCGAGCACGATGCTGGCCGACTCGTACTTCGCTTCCGGCAGAATGCCCAGCGGTAATCCGCCGACATCGAGGCGCTCGATCAGTCCGTTGCTGCGGCGCAGAATGGGGTGGTTGTGACCAGCATTGATGTAGGTGAGACTGCGGCGGGCCGGGTCGTACTCCGACAGAAACGCGGTGGTGAAGCGCACGCCTCCCTGGCTGTTGGTGCAGGCGTACTTGTTCATGTTGGCCACTAACTCGGGCAGCGCGACTTGCGCGGTGGAAAGCGTTTTGAGACTGGCCTGGAAGGTGGCCATGAGCATGGCCGCGGGGATGCTCTTGCCGGCAACGTCGGCGACCGCGAATACTACGCGATCCTCTTCGCGTGTCTTGCCGGGACGAGGGAACACGTCGTAGTAATCGCCGGCCACCGTGTTGGCGGGGCGCGTGGAGTACGCAATGGAGAGCCCGGGAATCTGCGGCGGAGCGCCGGGCAGGAGCCAGGTTTGAATCTCGCGCGCGATCTGCAGGTCGCGCTTCATCACTACGCGATCTGCGATTTCCAGCATCAGCAGGAGAAACAGCAGCAGACCCGCCCAGAAATGGGTGTCGAACTCGACGCTGTAAAGCTTGCCGTTGTCGCCGGTGTAGTTAAATCCGCCGTGCGGAATGACGAGCAGAACTAGCGCAGCCAGCAGCACAACGCGGCGCGCGGGCGAGAGTTTTTCCAGCACCGCCCAGAAGAATTCCTTGACCACGTGCAGGTGGCGACCGCGATTAGTGAGGCCTTCCGGCGTCTTGGCGCGGACGTCGGTGGAGTACAGGTGGTAGCTGGCGCGCGCCTCAGTTTCGAACTGCGACCAGAGCTGGCTGACTTCCAGGCCTTCGGTCACGCGGGTCCAGAATTTTTGCAGCCGCACCTTCAACGGAGGATGCTGGGCGGCAGGCTGTCCGATGGGTGGCGAGGGAGCGGCCATGGGGGAACTTGATTATAGAAGAGTGCGGGCGGTTGGATTGTGGCGCGGACCCTCCGGTGACCTCTGAACAAGTCATAGTAGTGTTGGCAGGGTCGAGGCCTGAATCGCAGAGGCCGCGGAGAAATGCCGCAGAGAGCGCGGGGAGAGCGTAGCGAGGAAGGCACCGCGACTTAGCCAACGGCCCTAGAAGAGGTCGAGCTGCTCCGCGAATTCGGGGACAGGCCACTTCGTGGCATACGCGGGGCGTTCACGGCGATTCCGAGTGATTTTGTATTTCTCTTTGAGGCTCGTGATGAGCTGCGCCAGGCGTTTTCCGTACGCTGGCGCCAGAAATGAACGCCCCGCATAACGCTGGCGATAGTTTTCGGCAAGATGAGGAAAGTTCTCTTCGAGGAAGGGAAGAAACACTGCGGCGGAGCAGGGCTTCAGGAAGAGCGGGTTGGCGAAGAGATGATCGGCGCCCGCCTGGGCCGCGGCTCGCACCAGCGATTCTAGGTCCTGCGGCGAGTCTGTAATGCCCGGCACAACCGGCGAACAACTCACCCCGACGCGCAGGCCGGCATTGCTCAGGGCACGTACCGCATCCATACGGAGATCCGGACGCGGCGCACGCGGCTCGATGATTCTCGCTAGTTCGACGTTCAGGGTCGTGATTGTGATGTGGATGGACAGACGATTCGCGCGGCTCACTTCGCGCAGCAGATCGAGATCGCGCAGGATGAAATTTGATTTGGTGACAATGCCGAGTTCGAAGCCGCGATGGCGGGAAAATTCTTCCAGAATGGCGCGTGTGACCTCATAGCGGCGCTCGGCGGGCTGGTAAGGATCAGTCGCGGTGCCGAGAGCGATGGCTTCGCCAGGCTTCACCCGGCGCAGTTCGTGGCGCAGCAGTTCCACGGCGTGTTGCTTGACATAAATCTTCTGCTCGAAGTCGACGCCGTCGCGCATCTCCATGAACTCGTGCGTGTAGCGGGCATAGCAGTACTTGCAGGCGAATTCGCAGCCGCGATAGGGATTGATGGTCCAGGTGAAGGGCATTTGCCGCTTGCTCACACAGCGGTTGAGCAGAGACTTTGCAGGAAGCGTGAAATATTCCACGTTGTGCCCTTCGCGCAAAGTTTCTCCCTGAGAGGCGAGCCGGGCGATGCCAACTAACTTGGGCTTCTCGGGTAGAGGCAGTAAGGGAAGGGAACTCATTGTTGTATTCGCCTTTTGTTCGCTCAACAATAGTCGAGCGAAACGGGGTTTGTCAACCCCGTTCCGTAGTTACTGACGGTCAAAGGGCTCTGGGATATACTTCGCCTAGCAAGGAGTAAATCATCATGAGAGGTGCACTGTGTTTTTTGCTCGCGACCGCACTGCTGACTCTGGTTTCTAGCGCGCAGAATCCAGCGGCACAGCAGAATCAAGCGACTGTTCCGCCTTCGGCAGCTCAGCCTGTGCCGATAGCGATGCAGTTCACTCCCGGAACCTTGATTCGCGCACAGCTGGTAACAACGATCGATACCAAGAAAGCGCAGGTGGGCGACCAGGTTCTCGCCAAGACGATCGACGATCTCAAATCCGTTCCACCCAATCTTGCGCTCAAGGGTTGTCAGCTCATCGGCCACATTGTGGAGGTCACTCCGCATCAGGGAGACGCCGCTTCGACGCTCAGAATCGTATTCGACAAAATGGTGTTGAAGAATGGTTCTGGCATGCCGCTGCCGGCAACCATCAAAGCTGTGGGATTTGTCGATAAGTTTGACCCCGTGACCAACGCTGACGACGCGATGAGCCACATGGGAGGTACTCCCAACGACAATCGTGGACTCAACGGCGCTGCGGGTGCGCCGATCGGTTCTCCTGGCGGCAATCCCAATATGTACGAAGGCCAACGAATGAACCTCCCGAGTTCGACCAATAACCCCGATGCGAGGCTGCCGATGAACGCCGTCGGCCCGATCGGGATGTCGGGAGTGTCGTTGAATGCAGGATCAGCAAAGGATTCGATTCTAACTTCCAAGAAGAAAAACGTAAAACTGGAAAGCGGGATGCAGATGATTCTTGTTACGAACTAGTTGTAACGCCTGATTCCTTGACCCTCCCATTCGCACTGGCCGTGCTGCGGCGTCTCTTGTAGACGCTCGGTCGCACCAACCTAGCCTGGACAGAGTTCATTTCGCAACGAAGTTACTGCGACTGGTTACCACGTTACTTCTGAGGCATTACAAGGGACCAGGCTAGAAGCCGATGTTCTCGCCGCGCGGGTGCAAAGTCTTTCATCCTACCGACTTCACTAGCGCCGAAATCGAACATTCTATTGCTCAGGCCTTTGGCAATTCCGCTGCACTTACAGAGACCAGCGCATGATCACGAGAAATCCTGAATCAATGCCAGTGCTTCGCCGAAGGCCACATTTCAGACTCGACGAAGTTACCTTGGCGCGAGGGTGACGGTCTCTGAACCAGGCGCAAGAAATAGTCCACTCGCCGGGAGGATTCAGCCAAATGCGTCAACTTCGTCTTGTAACAGCTTCGCTCGTGGTTCTAGCCGTTTTGTGCATGTGCACAGGGACGGCTCTGGCCGATTCAATCGTAAACATGAAACTCACGGGCACAGGTGGTAATCACGTTAACAGCATACAAACTTATCCGTACTATTTCTCAATTAATGGCGGCGCGCCGGTGTCGCTGATTTGCGACAGCTATGACAACGAAGTCGTCATCGGCGAAACCTGGAAGGCTACGGTGACCGGTTTGCTGAGTGGCACGGGACTGTTCGGCGACAAGCTGCTTGACTACAAGGCTGCGGGTCTGATTTTCAAGAGCATTCTGAACGGTACTCTGAGTGCCAATGCGGGCAACTATGCCATCTGGGGATTGTTCTCCACGAACGCACAGAACACTTCGTTCTTCCAGAGCAGCGGAGTTTTGGGAATCGAGAAAACATATCTGACACTGGCTGCCAGCGCCAAAAATAGCGCGTTCTCAGGACTCGTACTCTACACGCCGATTGCAGGAACGCAGAGCCACGGCGGCCTGGCGCAGGAATATATCGGATACTCGCCGGTTCCTGAGCCGGGGGCGCTGACACTGCTGGGCACAGGTCTTATCGTGCTGGCAGGACTTGTGCGCCGAAAACTTGGCAAAGCATAAGCAACAGGCCGATTCACAATCGAGAATTAAGCGCTGCTCTGGAGATGCGGGCATCTCCGTCGCAGCGCCTTTCTTATTTTGCCTCGGTGCCGGTAGTTAGTGGCCATCAGATTACGTCTAAGAATGGGCTATAAGTGCTAGGGCTTTTCCGGCGGCTTGTCGAAGATTTTCGGATCGACGGTGGGATTCAGCTCAATTGAGCTACCCAACCCGGCACGAGGTGCCGAATTTTTCCGAACAGCACTACCCAGTCAACCTCGTCACGCGGTTCTTAGGATAGCCTTGTCACTCCGCCCCATCCTGCCTAGAATCCATTGGGCGCCTTCGCTTTCAAAAATCATTCATGACTCAGGATGAATTCACGGGCGGGGATGGGCGATTCCCCGCCACGCGCTGGTCAGTCGTCGAAGGAGTTCGCAGCGCTGATGGAGAGGAGCGCAAGCGGGCGCTGGATAAACTTTGCCAGGCGTATTGGAAACCGGTGTACAAGTACGTGCGCCTGCGCTGGGATCGTGATACTGCGGACGCTCAGGATCTCACGCAGGGATTTTTCGCGGAACTGCTGGAGCGCGGTTTGCTGAATCGCTTCGACGGCGGGAAGAGCCGTCTGCGTACTTATTTGCGCCTCTGCGTGGACAGTTTTGTGATGAACCAGGACAAGGCGGCGCGCCGCCAGAAGCGTGGAGGTGAGGTGCAGCATCTGGCGCTGGATTTTCGCGGAGCCGAGGAGGAGCTTGGCAGCGCCGCAATTGACCCGGCCGCAATCGCATCTCCCGGGTCGCTTGAGGAATTCTTCGAGAAGGAATGGGTACGCAGTCTGTTCACGCTGGCTGTCGAAGACTTGCGCGCGCTTTGCATCGAGCGAGGACGCGAACGAGCGTTCCGGCTTTTTGAAGTGTACGACCTCGAGTGCGAGGAGAAGGTTTCTTACGGGGATCTGGCAAATCAATACGGGGTTCCGGTCACCGACGTGACCAACGCGCTGGCCTGGGCGCGTCGAGAGTTTCGTAGAATTGCGCTCGAACGCTTGCGCGAAATCTGCGGCAGCGAGGACGAATTCCAACGGGAAACCAAAGCGACGTTCGGTTGGAGCGGCAAGTAGAATTCCGAAGTCTTCAGATAGAAAGTTGAGTAAGGTTGAGCGACGCCTGGTGACAGCGTATCACCCATGAGGCATCTTTCCGATAAGGCACTCGCCCGTCTGCGCGAAGGCGCGGAGATTCCTGACTTGAGCGGCACGCGCTACCGGCTGCTCGGGCAGGTAGCGCGTGGGGGCATGGGCGTTGTTTATGCGGCGGAGGACGAGCAGTTGCAACGCCGCGTGGCGCTCAAGGTGCTCGAAGTGCCGGGCTCGCAAGGCGAACTGGCAAATCGCCTGCTGCGCGAGGCGCGCGTGCTGGCACGGCTGGAGCATCCGGGAATCGTTCCGGTGCACGATGTCGGCACGCTGGCCGATGGCCGCGTCTTCTACACCATGAAATTTGTGGAAGGCCCGCGGCTCGATCAACACATCGAAGCTATTTGTTCAGTTCCCGATCGCTTGCGCATCTTTCTGCGCATCTGTGACGCGGTTGCTTTCGCGCACACCCGCGGCGTGCTGCATCGCGATCTTAAGCCCGCGAATGTGATGGTCGGGCCGTTCGGCGAGATTTTGGTCATGGACTGGGGGCTCGCGAGAATTCTGGCAACACCGCGCGATCCTGATACCGCGTCCCGGGATACAGCCAACCCCAAGCCCCCAAATGGATCAGGGGAGGATTCGGCAATCACAGGCCATGGGAAGGTGATGGGGACGCCCGGATACATGTCTCCGGAGCAAGCACGCGGGGAAATCGAAGTTCTGGATGCTCGCAGCGATATCTTCTCTCTCGGGGCACTTTTGCGATTTGTGCTCAGCGAGAGGGCGGCGCCAAGCTGGTCCGCCAGGCTGGACCGCCGGCTAGACGCCATCTGTATGAAGGCCTGTGCGCAGGAACGCGAAGCTCGATACGCCACGGTGCAGGAGTTGGCGCTGGACGTTTCGCGATATCTCGACGGCCTGGCGGTAGCGGCTTACCGTGAAAACATTTTCGAGAGGCTGGCACGCTTTTACCGCCGGTACCAGTTCTTTATCTTGCTTATCGCGACATACTTACTGGTGCGCGTGATTTTAGTGTTGTTTTATAGGCATTAGGCTTAAAGGAATTTCTCGCTGCGTTGTAAAGAACTCTAGAAAACAGGTAATGGTACAGTTTGAACCCTGCCCGGAAGGATAGTTGTGCCCGCTGCCGTGATCTTTGGAGGCAAGAATGAAAGCAGCTATGTTTTATCGAATCGCTGCAGTTCTGCTGCTGCTTTTCGCGGTAGGACATACACTCGGCTTTCGCCAGTCTGATCCCAAATGGGGAGTTGATGCCCTTCTTGGCTCAATGCGGTCAATTCACTTTGACGTGCAGGGGTTCAGCCGTACGTATTGGGACTTCTTCAGTGTGTTCGGGCTTTTTGTCTCCGTGTTTCTTTTGTTCGCGGCGGTACTAGCGTGGCTGCTGGGGCGACTTCCGGCAGAGACTTTGGCACGCGTGCGCAGCATTGCGTGGGCGCTCGCCATTTGCTTTGTCGCAGTCACAGCTTTGAGCTGGAGATACACCTTCACCATTCCCATCGTTTTCTCAGCCCTGATTACATTATGTTTGACTGCGGAGGAATGGCTTTCAGCGAAGCAGGTTTCCATGGCTCCGTTGCGATAGTAAAGGTGAGAGGATTCAAGCTGCACCACTACCGGAAAATAGAAACGGAGGCGTTATGAACAAGATTTTGCTCGGTTTGTTATTAGGTGCAGTGCTGGGCGCCATTGACGGCGGAACGGCTTGGTTCACACCCGCAGCCCGCTCGGAGATGGCGGGAATCATCGTGGGATCGACCATTAAGGGACTGATCGCCGGAGTGGCAGCGGGCATCTTTGCGCGCAAGGTGAATTCGGTGCCGCTCGGAATCCTGTTCGGACTGGCGGTAGGTTTCGTGCTGGCATTTCTGGTCGCATATATGCAGCATGGCTACTACTTCGAAATCATTCTTCCCGGCAGCATCGTGGGAATGATTGTGGGATATGCCACACAGCGATACGGAACGGCGCCGGTGACTGCGCGGTAGGCTGGCGCGTTGTCGAAAACAGAAAGGTGGAACCAAAATGTCACGCGTAATTCATTTCGAAATTCCAGCTGCCGATTCGGAGCGTGCCGCTGCGTTCTATAGGAAGGTGTTCGACTGGCAGATCGAAAAATGGCCAGGCCCGATGGAGTACTGGATGGTGACCACGGGGGCGGAGGGTTCGGCAGGTATAAATGGCGGCCTTTTGAGAAGAAGTGCGCCGGTCACGGCGACCACGAACACGATTGGCGTGGAGTCAGTGGATAAGGCAGTGGATGCCGTGAAAGCGGCTGGTGGAAAGCTGGTGATGCCCAAGACGCCAATTCCAACGGTGGGGTATTTCGCGTACCTCGAGGACACGGAAGGAAACTTGTTCGGCGTGATGCAACCAGACGCGAATGCCAAGTAGCTATTGCTAACGCGACTGAATCGGGTCTGTGGCCGGCTCGATGTTGCGGTTTTGATTCCTTGAGACCACGAAGTCAGTTCTAAGGGCGATCGCCGGATTTCTCCGCGGGCTTTTCGAAGATTTTCGGATCGACGGTGGGATTCAGCTCAATTGAGCTGATCTCCGCGGTGCTTGAGTCCTCTCCGTTCTGCTTGTTTTTGCGAAGTAAGGGGAGGGTTACGCCGCCGACTGTATTCCACTTTTCCATCGTCGTCTCGGCTTGCACGGGACCACTCTGTCCCAGCGCGGCGTAGGTTTCCTTGAGAATGCGCCCGGTCTGCGGGTCGACGAACCAGCGAATCGCCGCGCCCGCGGCATTCACATCCACGATGCGAGCATCCACATCGCCGACCTTTTCGCTGCCTGCCGCCTGAAAGAACACGTTCGGATCTTTCCAGTGCGACGCGATGAAGATGGGATCGCGTTTGATCTGCTCGAGCGTTTCGGCCTTCTGAGACGACGGAAAGTTCTGCACGTTTCCTCCGGGAAATGCGAGGAAGGCAGCCGCGGGTGTAACTACGATATTCACGGTTCCATTCGGAGTTTGCATCTCGGCGTGCAGGTGATCGGGGAAAACGACGATTGATTCCACGGAAAGCGGCATGTCGCCCTGCGGCGTCTTTTGCGTCAAGGTCAGCTTTTCCTTGAGCGACTTGATGCCGGCGAATTTTGCCTCTCCGCCCATCGCCGCGATGACTTTCCCGGCCAGTTCCTTGCCTTCCGGGTTCGAGGCTGTCGGCTTCTCGCTTGGCGCGTTGTCGCCGGGCGCAGGCGGAATTGTTATATCGATCTCCTTTACCGGGCCGAGCGAGGAAAGCGGCTTGTCGAATTCCTTCGGGTTGCCAACCACCAGCGTCGCGAACTGGTCTGAGTGGAGATACTTTGCGGCTACACGGTTCGCATCGGCGGCGGTGACCTTCTTAATTTCTGCCTCGTAGCGGTCCAGCCAGTCGGCGGGATAGCCGTAGAACTCATAGGTCATGCGCTCGGCCAGAATCTTGTCGGGCGAGTCAAGGCGGAAGATGAAGGCGTTCAGGATCTCATCTTTGGCGTGTTTGATTTCGTCCTCGGTGATCGGATCTTTGGCAAGATTCTCGATATCTTCTTTAACTGCCTGCACTGACTCGATCGTGCTCTGACTCTTGGTGGCCATCGCAATCTGGGCGATGCCGGGATGCCCGAAGTTCGCCCCAACCCCGCCGCCCACGCTGTAGGCCAGGCCGCGCCTGGTGCGGATGTCATTAAACAGGCGCGAGGAGAAGCCGCCGCCGAAGGCCTCATTGAAGACGCTGACGGCGTAGTAGTCAGGATTGTCACGCTTGATGCCTAACGTGAGCAGGTGGATGCTGCTCTGGTTCACATCTTCTTTCGTGACCAGGTACTGTCCCGGCGGCGCGGGATGATATTGAACTTCATCCCTGGGTAACGCCGGGCCTTTGGGCCACGCCTCGAATGCCGCGCGCAGCTTGGCTTCCATCGCGGCGGCATCGAAGTCGCCACTCACGCCCATAATAATGTTGTTGGGGTGCACATACGTGCCGTGCCAGTTGATCAAATCCTCACGCGTAATAGCGGCGACGGTAGCGTATTCCGGCACGCGCGCGTAGGGATTGTCGGCGCCATAAGCGAGCTTTACTGATTCGCGGTGGGCAATCTCTCCGATCTGATCGTTACGCCGCGAGATGCCGTCAAATGCGCCCTTCCTGGCAATATCAATCTTGTCTGGACGGAACTCGGGATTCTCGAGCAGGTCGACGAAGATCTTGAAGACGTCATCGAAAGTCTCCCTTGAGACACGACCAGTTGATCGAAGTTGAGTCGGCCTCTCCGGACGTTTCCACCTTGGCGGCGCGGACTTCGAGAAAATCGTCAAGCTGATCGCCGGTCTGCGATTTCGTTCCACCGGTGCGCCAGACCTCGCTGTAGATATCGACCAGGCCAACCTTGGCGGCAGGTTCGTTGTGCGAGCCGCCGCGAATGCGCATGGTGCCATCGATCAGCGGCAATTCGTGATCTACCTGAAGGAAGATCACCATGCCGTTGGATAGCTCGATGCGCTTGGGTTGCTGCGGATGAAACTCCGGCAGAGCAGGAATCGGGATCTGCTGCCAACTCGCGGCTTGAGAGGACGCCTGCGGCAGGGTTGCGAACATAGTTGTAGCGACGAAGAAAATCGTGCTCAGGAGCTGGCGTTTCATTGCGCACCTCCTTCGTTCGCCGAGCCCGAATCTCCGGAACCCTGTTCGCCGCCGCCACCGGGTCCCACCGTCTCGATCTCGCCCACGGTGCGATTGGTGTCGACGAAGATTTCATTGGCAATGCGGCGAATGTCGGCCTTCGTTACTTTGTCAATCCGATCGACGGTGCGGAACAGTTCTCTCCAGTCGCCGTAGCGAGTCTGGTAGGTCGCAAGCTGCATGGCCAAGCCCTGGTTATCGGCCAATCCCCGAATCAAGTTTGCCTTGGTGCGCGTCTTGATCATCTTGAGCTCGTCGTCGCTGATGTCTTCCTTCTTCAGTTTTTCGATTTCTTCGTGGATGGCGGCGGCAACTTCATGCGTGGTGTGGCCGGGAAGCGGGAACGCATAAAACGCAAACAGGTGCGGATACTTGGTGCCGGGCAGCCCGCTGAATCCGGCGGAGAACGATGCAATCTTTTTGTCTCGCACCAGCGAGCGGTAGAGCCGCGAGGTGCGTCCTTCCGACATCAGGTCGGTAATCGCGTCAAACACGGCGTCATCCTTACTCCTGTAGTCCGGCCGGTGATAGCCCTCAAGATAAAGCGGCTGCGTCCTTTCCTTGAGCACCACTTCACGCTCAGAGTTCTGCGGAGGCTCCGCGGTCGTGCTCTCATCTGGTTCAGGACGAGCGGGCAAGCGGCTGAAATATTTTTCGAGAATGGGCATAGCCTTGGCGGCCTTCACGTCGCCCGCAACCGCGACCACCATGTTTGAAGGAACATAGTAAGTATTGAAAAAGTGCTCTGCATCGGTGGCGGAGAACGAATTCAAATCCCACATCCAGCCGACGGTGGGCCGGTGATAGGGATGCGCCTCGAACGCCGCCGCCGTGAACTGCTCGAGCAGCCGGCCAATCGGATTGCTATCGGTGCGCAGGCGCCGCTCTTCAATCACGACGTTGCGTTCTTTGTAGAACTCCCGCATCACGGGGTGCAGGAAGCGCTCCGACTCCAGGTAGGCCCACAGCTCCAGCCGATTTTCAGGCAGCGAATAGTGATAACCGGTCTCGTCGTAGCTGGTGAAGGCATTCATGTCTTCGCCGCCATTCCGTTCGACCAGCTTGCCAAACTCGTTGGGCGTGACGAATTTATCGGCTTCGGCGATCGCGTCCTTCCACTCCTTCTCAAGTTGCTTCAACTTAGCCTCGTCGCGGCCGACGCTTTGGTCACGCTCCCGGATGTAAGCGGCGTAGGCGACCTCGACCTTGGCCAGCGCGACCTTCTCGGCAGCGTAATCCTTGGTGCCGATCTTGTCCGTCCCCTTGAAAGCCATGTGCTCGAACATGTGCGCGAGTCCGGTCTTGCCCATGGGGTCCTGCGCCGAGCCGGCATCCACCAGCGTGAAGAAGGAGAAGACCGGCGCCTCGGGGCGCTCGCAGATGAGCAGCGTTAGACCGTTGGAGAGCTTCTTCACCGTGATTCGTTTTTCAAAGGAAGCGACATCCTGGGCCACGGCCACGGCCGATAACAATAGAAGGAGAGCAGCAGTCTTGAGTGCGCGAACTTTTATTGGATCTCGCATTGGACTTCGCATTGGACCTCCGGTAGAGCGGGCCTGCTCGACAGAGCATGGCGGGACGACTCTATTTGGACGCTTGACGAGGGCAGAAGTTTGAAATTACGTGGCGGAAAGGCAGGTTGTCAAACGGAAGCCTCCCGGCAGCTTGGGTGCATCCTTATATAGTTCTACCAAACGGCCCGTATTTTGCGCTGCGCCGTGTTTCAGGCACAATGCGGACTGGAGCGCGCTGAATGGATTCCATCGTCGAAATTCAGGGCAGGCAACTGAAGCTGTCAAACCTTGAGAAGGTCCTCTATCCGGCCACGGGCTTCACGAAGAAAGACGTGATCGACTACTACATTCGCATCGCGCCGGCGATTATTCCCCATCTTTCCGGACGGGCCCTCACCATGAAGCGGTATCCGAATGGTGTGGACAGCCAATACTTCTACGAGAAAAACGCTCCCAAGCACCGCCCCGACTGGGTGAACACCGTGCCGGTCTGGAGCCATGGAAACAATCGCACCATGCACTATGTTGAAGTCAGTGATTTGCCGACGCTGGTTTGGCTGGCGAATCTGGCTGCGCTTGAACTGCATCCATCGCTCGCCCTGGCCAAGGACGTAGCCTGCCCCACCATGATGGTGTTCGATCTGGACCCGGGACCGCCGGCGAACATCGTGCAATGTTGCGAGGTAGGGTTGTGGCTGCGCGAAATCTTCGAGCATTTCGGATTGCAGAGCTTTCCGAAAACTTCAGGGTCGAAGGGGCTGCAGATTTATGTTCCGCTGAACACTCCCACCTGTTACGACGCGACCAAGCCCTTTGCCCACGCGCTGGCGCAATTGCTGGAACATGATCATCCCGGCAAAGTCGTTTCCGACATGAAGAAGCAGATTCGCACCGGCAAAGTTTTTGTCGACTGGAGCCAGAACGATGAACACAAGACCACGGTGGCAATTTATTCGTTGCGTGCGCGGGAGCATCCGACCGTCTCAACTCCGGTGACCTGGGACGAAGTCGAACGGACCTTCAAGAAAAAAGATGCAACCGTGCTCGTGTTCGAAGCGCCCAAGACTGTTGCCCGCTTTGAGAAGATGGGGGACTTGTTTGAGCCGGTGCTGACGCTGAAGCAGAAGCTGCCGACGCTCAAAGACCTGAGCGGAACTGCGGCACCCGAAGAGCGAACGACGAGGGCGGCACAGCCGGAGCGCATCGAGATCGCCGCCCAGGCCGAGGAAGATTCACTGCCGGCGGCGACTCGACGGAAACCTAAGAAGAAGCCCGCAGCGACAAAAAAGCGGCGCAAGGTATAATCCCGGTCTGTGTGGCGCGGACACTCCTGTCCGCGATGCGCCGAGGAAATCTCGCTTTCGAATCCTATGCCTCAACTGTTCGCCGGCACCTCCGGATGGGCCTACCCGAGCTGGAAGCCGGATTTCTATCCCGCCAAACTGGCTCAGAAGAAATTTCTGAGCCACTACGCGACTCAGCTCAATACGGTCGAGGTGAATTTCACCTTCCGCCAGCTGGTGAAGGAAACCACCATCCAGAATTGGATTCAAGAGACGCCGGCGCACTTTCGCTTCGGGGTTAAAGCGCATCAGGTGATCACGCACATCAAGCGGCTGAAAGGAGCAGAAGATTTCGTGCCACGTTTTCTCGCAACCATCGAGCCGCTGGCCTCTGCGGGCAAACTCGGCCCGGTACTGTTTCAGCTTCCGCCGAATCTCAAGGCAGATGCCGCGCTGCTCAAGGACTTTCTGGCCACTCTTCCGCGCGCGGTTCCTGCGGCATTTGAATTCCGCCACGCTTCCTGGTTTGCGGATTCGACCTGGGAACTGCTCAAGGGGCATCAAGCGGCGGTGTGCGTCGCCGAAACCGAAACCATGACCACGCCCGATGTTTCGACGGCGGCCTTCGCCTATTATCGCTTTCGCAAACCGAACTACACGCCCGAGGAACGCAACTCGATGGTGGGTCGCATTCGCGAGCACCTCGCTGCGGGCCGCAACGTCTTTGCTTACTTCAAGCACGAGGAGACGCCGGAAGGCGCACTGTACGCAGTGCAAATGCTGCGCGAGATGAGTGCCGGTTGAATGACTTCCTGGCGAGTGGCGAAACCCGCCACCGCATCTGCTTCATCACTTTTCCCAGTGTCCGATAACGCGCATACTGAATTACTTCGCATGGCGGCCGAAGCCAACCCGCGCGTGCTCTCCAGCTTTCTCGATTACCTGAGAATTGAGAAGGGGCTGGCACCGCTCTCTATCGCCGCCTATACGACCGATATCTGCCAGTTCGCGGAGTTTCTGCAGAAACGCAAGCGCGTGCTTCTTACCGCACGCCGCGCCGAAGTGCGCGAATTTTTGCAACAGCTTTTCTCCCATCAGGTCGACGGGCGCAGCGTGGGGCGAAAGCTCTCGGCGCTTCGACATCTTTATCGCTATCTGCTGCTCGACAAGAAACTCGACCATGATCCCACGCTGAACATCGAATCTCCCAAGCAGTGGAAGGTCCTGCCGAAGTCCCTGGCTCGAGATGAGACGGAAAGCACGCTGGCCGCGCCGCTCGCTCGACACTCCACCACGGCGGACACGACAAAAGAGTCAGTTGCGCTGGCCTTGCGTGACTGCGCGATGCTGGAAGTTTTTTACGCCGGAGCGCTGCGCGTATCCGAAGTTATCACCGCGAAACTGGAAGACCTGAAACTCGAAGCTGGATATATTCTGGTGCGCGGCAAAGGTGACAAAGAGCGCGTGGTGCCGCTGGGCAAGTCGGCGCAGCAGGCGCTGACGAAATATCTGGCGGAGTCTCGTCCGGTGCTGGCAGCTGGAAAGCGAAAAGCATCGGCGCCGGAACTATCGAGTTTTTCCATCAAGTCTTCGCCATCGGTCTTTATCGCGCGCGGAGCCAAACGATTGACGCGCCAGCGGGTGTGGCAGATCGTCGGGGCGGCGTCAGCAGCTTCGGGTCGCCACGCGTCGCCGCACATGTTGCGCCACTCCTGCGCCACTCACATGGTCGAAAACGGGGCGGACCTGCGCACGGTGCAAACCATTCTGGGCCACTCCGACATCTCCACCACGCAGGTCTACACGCACCTGGCGCTCGATCGGTTGAGGACGGTGTATCAGAAACATCATCCCAGGGCGAAGGCGCGCTGAAGTTCACCGCGGAGGCACGGAGACACGGAGAAGATCGGAACCATGAATCGGGAGGGTCAAAGCAGGTCGCAATTGAAAAACGCAATGCCAGTCAGCACCTCATCCCGCACCATCGTCGAAAAAGCTGTCGCTGATTGTCTCCGCCAGCTGCGCGAGCGCAACGCCTCGATGCACACGATTAAAGCCTACAGCGGCGACCTCGCGCGCTTTGCTGCCTACGCTGGCTCGCGGGGATGGAAGCAGATTGATCACATCATGATTCGCGGTTTTCTTTCGCAGTTGTACGAAAAAGGCCTGAGCAAAACGTCGGTGGCGCGCGCGCTGGCGGCCGTGCGCTCGCTCTATCGCTGGCTGGCGCGCGAAGGAGTAGTGGAGCAGAACCCAGCGCGTTTGGTGGCTACGCCGAAGCGTCCCCAAAAACTTCCGCGCGTACCTACCATCGAAGAGATGAACTCTATCCTCGACGGCGAAATGCCCGAAGTGGCCGCCTTCCCCGAGCGCGACCGGCTCATGCTTGAACTGCTGTACGGATGCGGCATTCGCAATTCAGAACTCACCGGCATCAACCTCGACGACATTCGCCTGAGTGCGGAGGCGATTCTCATTCGTGGAAAAGGAAAGAAAGAGCGCTACGTTCCTTTCGGCGATTCCGCGAGGAGCGCTCTCGTTGCCTATCTGCCCCAGCGCCAGGAAACTCTCCTCAACACGCGCAAGAATACGCAAGCGCTTTTGATCAATCACCGCGGTGGACGCCTCACTACCCGCAGCGTGGGCCGTATCATCAAGAAGATTGCTGTCGCCAAGGGGCTTTCCCCGGATGTTCATCCCCACACGCTGCGCCACGCATTCGGCACGCACATGCTGGAGGAAGGCGCGGACCTTCGCGCGATCCAGGAATTACTGGGACACGAGCGGCTCGCCACCACCCAGCGCTACACGCAACTCTCGATGAAACACGTGCTGCAGGTCTACGATCAGACCCATCCACGCGCGAAATAGCACCACACCGACGATCGGGATCCCAAAAACGCCGCTCGCAATCTTCAAACTTTTCTAATCTTTAGTCGATTTGCCATTACCAAGGAGGATGTGCCTCCGAGAACTGTGCGATCCTTCCGAAACATATTAGTGTCAGAGATTGGTGGGAGGAGTATTCGTGCATTGTGAATCAAAGCAGAACGCTACCGTTTCCAAGCGGCTGAAAAGTGTTATCACGGAGCTGCGGCCATTGCAGAAGTTGCTGGTGAACGAGAAAGTTGATCCGCGCGTGTTGACCGATTTCCGCGACGCGCTGAACCGGGTGCGGAACACCGCGTGGGCAGCCCAACAATCTGCAGCCGACCCGATGTATGAAAGTAATCCAGTACGGGTGACTTCGCTTTTGACCTCGGAACGGATTCGAGCTGCCTATCAGCTCTGCTGTACCATTCACGATGATTTGCACCGTGATGATGTTCCGTTTCAAAGAGGGCAACTGAGTGAGCTTTATACGGTCGCAGCCCGGCTCGTCGATGAGCTGAAGGGAAGGCTGTGATCGGTTGCAGCATAAAACAAAAAGGGGAGCGACTCTTCGCTCAACGAATTTTGGGCAGTGGGTCAGTTTGATGCTTAGTCCGGTGGAGATACACGCGAGATCCTTCGCTCCGCCTGAAAAACGGCTGCGCTTGATTGCATAACGACGTTGGCCCGTCGCGAGTAGATTGGTATGCGATGAACAAGACCAAGGCTCGTGAGAGGAGCCAACGTCATGTTGATTATAGGATGCGATTTCCATCCTGGGTTTCAGCAGGTCGCGATCTTTGACAACCGAACGGGAGAGATCGAGGAGAAGAGGTTGCAGCACCGCGAAGAAGCGGAGCAGTTTTATCGTTCGCTGGCGGGCCAGGAAGTTGTGGTGGGAATGGAGGCATGCGGACACTATCCGTGGTTCGAGCGGTTGCTGCAGGAGTTGGGAATCGAGCTGTGGTTTGGCGATGCGGCGCGGGTGCGGGCTTCGGTGGTGCGCCGGCAGAAGACGGACCGGCGGGACGCGGAGCATCTGCTGGATCTGTTGCGCCAGGACCGGTTTCCACGAATCTGGGTGCCGAGCCTGGAAGTGCGCGATGTGCGGCAGTTGCTGGTGCATCGGCACAAGCAGGTGCAGGCGCGGACGCGCACCAAGAATCAGCTGCAGGCCATGGCCCTGAGTTGCGGGGTGCAGAAAAAACGCAAGCTGTGGACGAAGGCAGGGCGCGTGGAGTTGGAGCAGTTGCCTTTGCTGCCGTACGCAGCCGAGCGGCGCAAGCGGTTGCTGGAAGCGCTCGATTCGCTGGAAGCGGAGATCGTCGAACTGGACCGGCGGGTGCAAGAAGAAGCGGGCCAGCGGCCGGAAGCAGTACGGTTGATGACGCATCCGGGAGTAGGTCCGGTGACCGCATTGGCGATGGTGCTGACGCTGGGACCGGCCGCGAGGTTCGCCTCGGGCAAGCAGGTGGGCAGCTACTTCGGCCTGATTCCGAGTGAGGATTCCAGCGGCGGAAAACAGCGGTTGGGCAAGATCAGCAAACAGGGCAGTTCGTTTCTGCGCTTTTTGCTGGTGGAAGCGGGACAGACGGCGGCGCGCTACGATCCGCAGCTGAAGCGCTTTTATCGCCGCCTGGCGGTGCGTAAGAATCGCAGCCTCGCCAAGGTGGCGGTGGCCAGAAAATTGGCCACGCGGTTGTACCTGATGTTGCGCGAAGACTGGACGTACGCGCAACTATGTCAGGCCGTCATGCAGGTGAGCCCGAGTCATTCTGTGGCCGGCGAGTAAGAGCCGAGCGTTTGAGTGGGCAGCCTGCCTCCCTGAAACCGTCGGGGAGATCGAAGTGAGTAATCATGGGTGCAAGTCCCGAAGAGATGGATGGTGGGACCTGAAGTCCCGCTGCGAGATTCAAATTGAGTGACGAGCTTGGTCTGGACATCAAAGGCGTTCTGCTAGAGCGAAATGGCGCTGCTCCCGGCGTCCACGCCGAAGTGTCGCCACAAAACGCTTGACAGGGCACACCGTCGTTAGAGACAGGATGACGCCGAGGTTGAGCGGTTCAAACTGAACCACTACGGAATTTTGGCTGTCCGAAGAAACTCCCACATCTCCACTACGTTCGTCTTCAACTCTGACGTCATCTTTTCGTATACTGCTTCCGACGCTTTCTCCTCCGGCGGTGGCGGGATTGGCTTGCCGAACCGTATCTTCAGGGGCGCTATCTTCTGGAAGAACTTTTTGCCGCGCGGCCACGCATCATGGAATCCGTCAATCGCCACCGGAACGATCGGTGCCTGCATGTGGATCGACAGAATCGCAGCGCCCTTCTTGAATGTTTTCGGAGTGCCATCAATCGAGCGCTCGCCCTCGGGGTAAAGAAGCAGCACGCGCCCTCGCCGCAGTCCGAATGCCCCGGCGCGCATGGCGGGCACCAGGTTCGCATCCGGGTCGACCACCACCACTCGCAGCCAGCGCGCCAGGTGCCCCATAAATCCGTCGCCGAAGATCTCGCTCGTACCCACCGCAAATGTCCTGTGGAAGATTTCCTCGGGCAGCACGCTGGCCAGCACGAACGGATCAAAATAGCTCTGGTGGTTGGAGGACAGAATAAACGGGCCCGCTCCGGGCAGGTTCTCGAGGCCCTGCACGCGCAAGCGGAACAGATCGCGCGCCACCACCTGCATCAACTGAAAGACCGCGAACCAGAATGCTTCGCTGAAAGGCCGAGGCCGGGCCAGGGCCTCCACATCGAGGTCGCGCGGCTCTTCCGCCAGGATGGCCTTCCATCCCGCAAAGGTCGTGCGCACGCCCCCGCTCCCGCCACTTTGCAGGACAGCATCCACCAGATCGCGAATAGTGTAGATGCCCGCCAGTTGCGACTCGTCGACGTTCCCTCCCATCTGCTCTTCGATTCGGGTCAGCAGTTCCACGCGCTGCATCGAATCCAGCCCCAAATCGAGTTCCAGATTGTGATTGGGACGCAGCCGCTGCGGTACGTTGCGTACCATCTCGCGCACGATCTTCAGCGCACGCTGCACCTGCGGTTGCTCGAGCCATTCCGTCTCGTCGTCAGTCAGAGGCTGATCGGCTGGCAACTCGGAATCATTCGTTTGTTCTCGCGCTTGATTCTGCCTTACCTTCTTCTCTACCTCGAAGCGCTTGATCTTTCGAGTCGATGTGCGCGGCAGATCCTCCTGCCAGACTTCGTAGCTGGCGATACGTTTGGTCGAAGCGATCTGCTGCGACAGGTTCTCGATGTCGAAGCGGATAACCTCCTTGGCATTGACAATCTTCCGCTGCCGCAACACCTCGAAGTCAGGGACGATCACGGCGTACAGCCGGTCGCGCCCCTCACCGGGATTGCCTTCCAGCCCGAGCACCGCAAGCTCCTTAACGTAGGGCGACTTCAGGTAGTGCGCTTCGATCTCTTCGGGATAAATATTCTTCCCGTTGCTGAGCACGATGACTTCCTTCATTCGGCCCGTGAGGAAAAGGTTGCGGTGCGCGTCGAAGTAGCCGAGATCGCCGGTGTGGAACCATCCATCGCGCAACACCGATGCCGTGGCCTCCGCGCGCTTCCAGTACCCCTTCATCACTAGCGCTCCGCGCAGCAGGATCTCGCCCACTTCCGCTCCATTTTCGTCATGTGGCTTTTCTTCCTGTGGCTGCGGATCCGTGCCCGGCAATAGGATTCTCGCCTCTACTCCTTTCAGCGCCTGTCCCACCGAACCGATCACGTTGTTCTTCGGCGAATTGGCGAACACAGCTGCGGTTGTTTCCGTCAGCCCGTAAGCCTGCAACACGTCAATACCGAGCGCATGGAAGTCGCGCGCAATCTCAGGATCGAGCCGCGATCCGCCACTCACGAGGTAGCGCATCCTCTTGCCCAGCGTGTCGTGCACTTTGCCGAAAAACAATGGTCCCACGTTGATTCCCACCTTTCGCAAATTGCGGTTGAGCCCCATCAGACTCCTGAACATCTTCTGCGTAATGGTGCCACGCTTGGAAATCTCCTGAAAAATTCGCTCGTGAATCAGGTAGAAGAATTGCGGCACCACGGCAAAAACTGTGATGTTCCGTTCGCGCAGAGCCCGCAGGAGTTCGGTTGTATTCAGCGTCTCCAAATACACCACGCGCGCGCCCTTCACCAGCGGAAGCAGGAGATTCGCCATCTGGGCCAGCACGTGGAACATGGGCAGGACTCCGAGCACGGCGTCCTTTTCTCCGATATCAGCCCACGCGAAGACGGCTTCCACTTCTGCCAGAAAGTTGGCGTGCGTCAGCATCACGCCCTTGGGATCGGCCGTTGTGCCCGACGTGTAGAGCAAAGAGGCGAGATCGTCGCGGTTCGAAGCCACAGGCTCGAACGTCCCCGGTCCGCTATCAAAAATCACCGGCAGGTTCCCCCGCCATTTCTGCTGAGTGGAGTCGTTCCCCATACGTTCCGGGTCCATGAGCGGGTCCATGAGGATGAGTCCCAGGTCCGGCGCCGCCGAACGCGCCAGCCCGGCGTGCCTGGCGTCGCAGAAGAGCGCCGACGTCCCACTGTCTTGCAAAAGCGTTGTCACCTGGTCGGAGTGCAAGGCCGTGTCGAGCGGAACGACGGTACAACCCGAAGCGATAATCCCGAGATAAGCCGCCACCCAGCGCGGATGGTTATCCGCGAGAATGGCCAGCCGGGAACCGCGCGCAAATCCGTTCTCCATGATCCAGCGGCCCACCGACTCGGCCATCCGACGCAGCTCTGCGTAGGTGCAACTTTCAATGTGGTCGTGCCGCTGAGTCTCCAGCGCTACGTGGTCCGGCCAGCGTCCGGCGCACTCCACAAAACGATCGTAAAAAGTGGGCATGGGTCGTGGGGAATATACACGAAAAGCGCATTCACCGCCGTGCATCTGAGCAGACCGTGCATTTGAGCAGACACTGAGATATCCAGTCCCAGAATTTCTCTCGGTTCTCGGCGTGCGTCGGGGAATGCTTACTGGTTCTCTCTATTGTTCCTTAAGCCTCGTCGCAGCATCCAAATATGCTAGGCTTTTAAGGACAGCCTTGGGCGTGTCGCCCTCCGAAGGATTTCCAGTTTGATTAATCAGCTGCTCGGCAAAGTTTTCGGCACCAAGAACGAACGGGTCATCAAGGCGCTGATGCCTAAGGTCGAGGCTATCAATGCGCTCGAGCCACAGACGCAGAAGCTGACCGACGCCGAACTGCGTGCCAAGACCGACGAATTCCGCCAGCGTATCCAGGAGCGACTGAGCCGCGTCGCCAGCCTGCCCGAGGCCGAGGCCAGCGATTCTGAGGCCGACGACGAAGCCGATCCCGACCGCATCAAGCGGATTGAAAAAGAGCAGCATGAGGCCCTGCAGGAAGCCCTGAACGAAATCCTGGCAGAAGCCTTCGCCGTGGTGCGCGAGGCCGGACGCCGCGTGCTCAACATGCGCCACTTCGATGTGCAGTTGATCGGCGGCATGGTGCTGCACCAGGGAACGATCGCGGAAATGAAGACCGGCGAAGGCAAGACGCTGGTCGCCACGCTCCCGGTTTACCTGAACGCGCTCAGCGGACGCGGTGTGCACGTCGTCACCGTCAACGACTATCTGGCCAAGCGCGACTCGGAGTGGATGGGCAAGCTGTACCGCTTCCTTGGACTTACTGTCGGCGTGATCGTCCATGATCTCGATGACGAGGAACGCCGCGCAGCCTACGCCGCCAACGTCACTTACGGCACCAACAACGAGTTCGGCTTCGACTACCTGCGCGACAACATGAAGTTCGATTTGAAAGATTGCGTGCAGCGTGGTCATCACTACGCCATCGTCGACGAAGTCGACTCCATCCTCATCGACGAAGCCCGCACGCCACTCATCATTTCCGGCGCCAGCGAAGAATCCACCGACAAGTATTACAAGGTCAACCGCATCATCCCTAAACTCGAGAAGGGGGAAGAGATTGAAGGTCCCCCCGGCGAACCGGCGCAATTGACCGGCGATTTCGTGGTCGACGAAAAGCACCGCAACATTACTGTCACGGACGAAGGTTGGGAGAAGGTCGAGAAACTGCTCGGCATCGGCAACATCGCCGATCCCGAAAACTGGCCGCTCAAGCATCACGTCGAGACTGCGATCAAAGCCCACGCACTCTATCGCCGCGACGTGGAATATGTCATCAAGGATGGCGAAGTCATCATCGTCGACGAGTTCACCGGGCGCATGATGCCAGGCCGCCGCTGGTCTGACGGCCTGCACCAGGCGATTGAGGCGAAAGAGAACGTCAAGATCGAGCGCGAGAACCAGACGCTGGCCACCATTACTTTCCAGAACTATTTCCGCATGTTCAAGAAGCTGGCGGGCATGACCGGCACGGCGGAAACGGAAGCCACCGAATTCGACAAGATCTACAAACTGGAAGTCGTGGTTATCCCGACCAACCAGAAGATGTTGCGCCTGGAGCACCCGGACGTCGTCTACCGCACGGAAAAAGAAAAGTACTTCGCCGCCGCCGATGAAATCCAGCAACTCAACTCCAAAGGTCAGCCCGTGCTGGTCGGCACCACTTCCATCGAAAAGTCAGAGCGCCTTTCCGACCTGCTGAAGAAAAAAGGCGTCAAGCACTGGGTCTTGAACGCCAAGCAGCACGAGCGCGAAGCCGAAATCGTTGCCCAGGCCGGACGCAAAGCCATGGTGACGATCGCTACCAACATGGCGGGCCGCGGTACCGACATCCTGCTGGGCGGCAATCCGGAATTCATGGCCAAGCAGGAGATGGTGAAGAAGGGAATCGCACAGCAGTTGCGCGTGGCGCAGGGCAAGATCGAAGGCCCTCAGGAAGACGGCCAGACTTCGGTGTTCTACTACAACGGCAACGAATACGCTGTCCCCACCGACAAGTGGACGGAGGCATTCAACCGCTACAAAGAGCAGACCGATAAAGAGCACGACGAAGTCACCGCCGTCGGTGGCCTGCACATTCTCGGCACCGAGCGCCACGAGTCGCGCCGTATTGACAACCAGCTTCGCGGACGCGCTGGCCGCCAGGGCGATCCCGGCTCTTCGCGCTTCTACCTCGCGCTCGAAGATGACCTCATGCGCATCTTCGCCAAGGAGTGGGTTTCGAACCTGCTTCAGCGGCTGGGCATGGAGGAAGGCGTCCCCATCGAATCGAAGCTGATCACGCGCCGCATCGAGACTGCGCAGAAGGCGGTCGAAGCGCAGCATTTCGAATCGCGCAAACACTTGCTCGAATACGACGACGTGATGAACAAGCAGCGCGAAGCCGTGTATGGCCTGCGCCGCCGGCTGCTCGAGGGCATGGATCAGAAAGACCTGATCCTCGAAGACTATGTCTCCGCAATTTTCGGCGACCTGCTGGAAGAGCATTGCCCAGCCAAAGCTCACGCCGATGACTGGAACATTAAAGCCTTGAAGGATGCGGTGTTCACGCGCTTTGGCGTCGACTTTCTTGCCGAAGGCGTCAAGGCTGAAACGCTGAACCGTCAGGAACTCGGCGACGCCATCTTTGAGAAACTCAAAAAGCGTTACGACGCGAAAGAGAAGCTGATCGGCCCCGATGCCATGCGCCACCACGAGCGCATGATCATGCTCAGCGTTATCGACCAGCAGTGGAAAGATCACCTGCTCAGCATGGATCACCTGAAGGAGGGCATCGGCCTGCGCGGATACGGCCAGCACGATCCCCTCGTCGAGTACAAGAAAGAATCGTTTGACATGTTCGAGGCCATGCTGCAGCGCTTCCAGGAAGACACGGTGCGGTATCTCTACCTGATGCAGATCCTGGAACGCCCGCCGGAGGCCCCGCCGCAAGCTCTCCAGGCGACGCATCCCGCGCCCGAGTCTGGCGTAGTCTCTGAGGGCCGCGGCGGCGATGGCAACGGACGACGTCCTCCACACGTATCAACTTCCGCTGACGATCTGGAGGAAGCTTTCATTCGCCGCAAGCGCCGCGAGTTGGAGCAAGCGCGCATGGCCGGCGCCGGAGACGCACAACCCGTGCAGCAAGTCGTCCGCTCGCAAGAAAAAGTGGGACGCAACGATCCCTGCCCCTGCGGATCAGGCAAGAAATACAAGAAGTGCCACGGGGCGTAAATCGCTGAGAACTTGCTCGGGACTCATCGGGATTCGCAGCCGACTTTTATGGGGCGAATCATCTACGACCCGCTCTTGCCCGCACTCTCCCCCTGAAACTTTTCGGGTTGCGGTGAGGCGGAAGGGGCCTTGGCCCGCTGTCCGATGCCGATATCCATGGCCATATCTTTAGGGAACACAACCTCGCGCCCGCGAACCATGAAATTTGAATAAACGCTCATCCCCGCTCCATAGACTCCCATGGCTCTACCCAGCGCTCGCGACTTCACGGCCAAGCCCAGGGCCATGCCGACCAGCTTAAATCCGCCGGCCCCACCTGCCACTCGCGCGCCGGTGCCGCCTGCAGCGTTACTGCCCCCGCTCAATCCATCGCGATCCCCGCTGTCTCCGCCGCCCGACGCGGCGGCTAATGCGAGGGACAGACCGGTACTCAGATAGCGAGTCTTCGGATTCGTAGCTTCCGCCCCGCCCTCGGAGTCCAACTTCACATTGCCGTTCTTGGCGGCTTCCACAGCCTCCAGTGTCGCCTCCACCTTCTCCGGAACGCCGTCTGGCGGCACGAGTTCGCGGAAGGTGATTCGCAGTTGACCATTCTTCTTCATTCGCCGCGCGGGTTGTGCCTGCAGCACGGTGCCCCTTAGCCGGCTCCCCTGCGGCAAAACCAGGCGGTCTTGATCAAACAGCGGCCGCGATAAAACGGCTTCGACGGGATCATTCTTCTTCGCATTTCCTGAGCTGAGGGGCGTCACCAGACGCGCATGCACGACCGCTCCGTCAGGCAACGCACCACCAATGGACGAAGCGACCTCCGGCGTCATTACCTCGGTGCCGAAATCCAGGGGATCGTTCAACGCTGCGAGATAGACAGTTCCGGCGGGAATGTACTGCGGGTGAACCGGCAACTGCGATTGCGCAAAACGTTTCAGCCGATGCACTCTGCCCGGCGTTTTCAACTGCTTCATCGCATTGTCCCACTCTTGCTTAGCTTGCTGTTTTGCCTCACTCGTCTTTTGCGCAGCGGTATCCTTAATCGTTTTCTTCTTCTCGCCTTCGCCAGCTGAACTGAACCGAAGTACCTCGCCCGATCCCGGCGCTACGCTCGTGCGTACAGGAATGTGTTTGCCATCCTTCAACACAATTTCAGTGAACTCTACTTGCACGCTTCGAACGGGAGTGAAATCGGCGTTCAATGCCGCCTCCGTGCGCTTGCCCTTGGGAGTCCCTTCTATTTGTGTGATCCGCCCAAAAACTTCGCTGCCCACGGGCACGACCAGTTTGTCGAAGGCATACACGGGTTCGACGACACGCGCATGGACGATCTGTCCCACCTTGCGCACGCGGACCTCTTCGTCCAGCGCCACTTGAATCGGCGTCCCCTGCGGTACGATCAACTGGACGGTCTGCGGCGCCGGGGCGACGACCACCGCCGGTTGCTCCGGACTGCGCTCCGAGCCCGGTTTCAACTGGGGCACTGGAATGTCCTGAGCAAATGCTGCCAGCGTGGACGTAAACCCCAACAACGAAATACAAACGACGCGACTTGCCTTTACTGCTGTCCTCATGTCCTGGCTCCCCGTTTTCGGCCCACGGCTGCAAAAGTCATTTCCCGCGCCGGATTTGCCGTTAGATGCGTCCACTCCTGGAACAGCGTCGCATAATTCTTCGTGATGTAGTCCCCTGGGTTGACACCGAGTTTCTTCGCAGTGGCGTCAATCCAGCGAGAGGGTCCTTCGATCTCACAGAAATTTCCGATCGGCGTTTCATCTACCACAACTTGCCCCTTGCCATCCGTCCACTCAGCCCGAAACTTCTCATACCGGAACGAAGGCTGGTATCCAAGCGCCTTCAAGATCAAATCCATCTGCCGACCGTCCTCCACCCCAGTCTCCAATTCCTGGCGGCTGCTGTGCCGCCCAATCTTGCCTTTACTCTTGTGCGTCAACTTCCATTCGGATTTGTACTTCCGCAGCCGCAGCAGTTCCTTGCGCTTTCGCAACACCTCGCCGGGCAAATCATAAAGTGTGTTCATCTCGTGCGCGCGCGGAGTCTTCTTCCGAAAGCCCGCAGTCCGCAGTCTCTGCTCGAGTTCCCGCACGCTGCCTACACGAAACTTGATTTCGGTTTCCTGGGGCATGAAGAGAAGTGTATTACGACAGCGGCAACTCCGGAGCAGAACAGGCAGGAGCTTCCAGCGGCACACAAAGGCGGCGCGCCCGGGACTAGCTGAACGTCGGCAGCTTCACCAGGTCATCCTTCGGCACCGACTCCAAATGCCCTCCGGCCTTGCGCCAGGCGGTCAGTCCTCCGACGATCACGAACGTGTTGAATCCTTTTTCCCGCAGCAGGTGCGCCACCCGGGCGCTGGTCGCTTCGCGCGCTCAAGTGCAGTAAAGATAAATGTCCTTATCCTTGGGAAGATTCTTGATCTCCTCCTCAAGATTGTTGGGTTCGATTCGAATCGACCCAAAAATCCGCTCCGCATCCCGGTCATAGTACCCGTGGCTGCGGACGTCGACAATTAATACCCTGCCTGCATCCTCGGAAGCCAGCCGGGCGGCAAGTTCCTGCGCCTGAATCCGCGGAACGATCCTATACATCCGGTACTTGCGGTATTGCAGGACGCGATAGACGGCATACGCGATCAGTGCCGCTACGACCACTGCCTCCATCGCCCTCCCCGCAGCGTGAAATCCGCGGAGAATGGCCGCGAGAAAGTCCCGCGCCACGAAACCGACCAGCAAATACGTCGTGGAATACAGAAAGGCTCCTGCCAGGTCAAGCTGCAGGAACTGCCCGAAGGGCAACCTCATGCTGCCAGCCAGCGGAGCGGCCATGGTGTTAACCCCGGGAATAAACTTGGCGATCACCAACGTGGCCTTGCCGCGCTTGTAGAACGACTCGGCTGAGCGCAGAATGCAAGTTTCGGGATTGATGGACACGCGGCACAGAAATCCCAGCAACGCCCATCCCGTATAGCGGCCGAGCCAGAACTGCACCGTATCCCCAAGCAGCAGAGCCGTGAGTGCCGCTAACAGCACTGACGGTGCCGCCAGGGTATGCGATGCGACCGCCGCGCCCGCGGCCACCAAGGCTATCGCGGCAGGGAAGGGAAGTCCGAGCGCCTCAGCCAGCAACAGCACGAAGGTCAAAACATAGCCGTGATGCGCCATCATCGAAAGCAGGTCTTTCATAGACAGTCTTGGATTACGGGACAGCGACAGGGTTTCAGTATAAACAAAGCCGGACGCTTGTCCGATGGACAAGCGTCCGGCTTGTGGGGGAGCGTTTCCCTCCGGGTTGCTCCCCGCCAGGGCGAGTAGAACCAGGTAGCGGCCTACACTCGGAGTCTTCCCGGCCCGACACGGGCCGGCGCGTCGAAAATCCAGGGCGCCTCCAAGGCTTCGACTGAGGCCGCTACCCTGGTCAATGATTCGTCCGCGCGACTAGGTCCCTCCGCGCCTTGCCATTTCTCAAGGGCCGAGGGGAGATCGGGTGGATCGCTTTAAGCGACCCATCGCATGCCGATGCGTCTCATTGCCCTTTCGCACGGGCGTACTTTCATTAACCGGCCATATTTTGCCCCACTCTCGGGCGAAAATCTGTAAGTCCGATCACCCTACCGTGTGACACAGATCATCGGTTGTCTAACTCAAGTTCTGTGCTCTTCGTCACAATTCTGCCGGACAAAAAAAAAGGGGCGGCATCAGCCGCCGCCCGCGAAACGCTACCCGCTTTTTTATCAATACTTACTCGTGGGCTCGCCGCTCTTATCGCTCTTCAGCATCTTCACGCTCATCACGTGGATCGCGTTCTTATCCGCATAGACATGCGCGCTAACCTGAACGTGATGACCCTCATGAGCCTTCAGTTCTTCCGGGTTCATGACATCCCAGCTCTTGCCATTGTTGTCGACGAACGTCACTTTATCGCCCTCGGTCTTGACCGTGCCTTTCAGCGTCTTGAGAGGTGCCTTGGCGGAGGTCTGGTCCGATGGACTCTGCGACATGGTGTCTTTCTGCGATGTGGTGTTTTGCTGGGCGAATGCGGTCACGCCCATCACGAATGTCAATGCCAGTAAACAAACCATCAATTTTCTCATCGAGTGCTTCTCCTTTTCGTTGCTGAACATTCAGGCCAGAGCTGTGCCCCCACTTTTCCTAACGAAAGTGGCCTGGGGATAGGTTGATTGAATTCCGGTACGCTAAAGATTAGTAGCTTTATCCGTGGAAAGGGTTGCCACAAACAATGGCAGCGAAGCCAGCTTGACGCACCTGGCAGAAACAGTAAACTGCGATACTTATGCCCCCTCGTTCCCGCCGCCACATCCATCTCCCAAACCGGCCCGCCAACCTGCCGTTCAGCGATGCCGTACTCGTCGATGGCACGCTTTACATCTCCGGCCGCATCGGCATCGATCCCGCAACCGGCGTAGTTCCTCCCCAGGTGGAAAAAGAGCTCGAACTTCTCTTCGCTGGATTCTCCTCCGTGCTTAACGAGGCTGGCATGAGCTGGGATGACCTGGTGTGGGTCCAGGTTTTTCCCCCCGATCTCACCCTCTGGGACCGCTTCAACGCGGAGTACGTGAAACATTTCAAGGGAGACTTCCCGGCGCGCGCGTTCCTAGGCTCCGCCCCCCTGCTGCGCAACGGGAGATTTGAAATGATGGGAATTGCGGTGAAAAGAAGCTCTTAGCTCTTGGCCTTTAGCTTTTGGCTAAAAGCCAACAGCCAATAGCCAATAGCCGCCTTTCTATTTTTCCCTCGCCACCACAAACGCCGGCGCCCACAGAAGCGCCCGTTTGATCTCCGAATCCGGGAATGTGCAGATCGCCTTCCGCGCCGATTCCGCGTGGCGGGACGCGCACGCGCTGGCCGCTTCCAGAGATTCGTATTTCTGCAGAATCTTAAGAATCTGCGCATGAGTTACACCGTTGAATGCGCGGTCGCGCAAGATCGTTTCGATCGCAGCCCGCTCTTCCACCGTGCACCGCTCCAGCGCGTGGATCACCGCCATGGTGACCTTCCCCTCGCGCAGATCGCTGGCCACAGGCTTGCCCAGTGCGTCCTCAGACGCCGTTAGATCCAGCACATCGTCCACGATCTGAAAAGCCATTCCCAGATTGTGGCCGTATTGCCCCAGCGCCCGCTCCTGCTGAGCGGTTGCTCCGCCCAGTATGGCGCCCAGGCGCATGCACACAGAGAACAGACAAGCCGTCTTGCGATAGATAAGATCGAAGTGCTCTTCGAGCGTGATCGGCTTGCCCAGTTTCTCCATCTGCAGGAGCTCGCCCTCAACCATCTGCTGCGTCAGTTCGATCAGGGTGTCGAGAATGCGGAAATTCCGCTCCTCCACCGCCACCTTGAACGCCTGCATGTACAGCCAGTCCCCCGCCAGCACGCACTTGGAATTTCCCCACTGCGTGTTCGCCGCAGGACGTCCGCGCCGCGTCTTGGCTTCGTCGATGATGTCGTCATGCACCAGCGTCGCTGTGTGAATAATCTCGACCACCGCGCCCAGTCGCACCGCCCCTCGCCCCTGATAGTCAAACAGCTTCGCCGAAAGCAGCAGCAGCGCGGGACGAATGCGCTTCCCCCCGCCCGCCCTCAAATATTCCCCAATCTCAGTAATAGCGCGCACGTCCGAAACAGTATCCCGGCCGAACTCGTCCTCCAGGGAGACGAGGTCGTCCCTCAGCAACTCGAAGATCTCTTTCCCGTTAATGACCGCCGGTGCGCTCACGATAAGTTCGTTCTTCTCCGCGATCTCTGCGGCAGTTCCTCCGCGGACTCTGCGATAAAGTCTTTCTAATTCGTCCGGTAGTTCACAAACTGCATATCAATCCCAAAATCGTGCCCCCGCAACAGCGCGATGATCTCCTGCAGCGTATCGCGATCCTTGCTGCTCACCCTCACCAGGTCGCCCTGAATCGAAGCCTGCGCCTTCTTCTTCGAGTCTTTAACAACTTTCACGATCTCGCGCGCCTTCTCGATGGGGATGCCTTGCTGCATGGTGATTCGCCGCTTCGCCGTTCCTCCTGCCGCGGGCTCTACCTCGCCGTAAATGAGTCCTTTCAGCGGTACTCCGCGCTTGACCAGTTTCTGCTGGAAAACATCATTAACCGCCTTCAGCTTATATTCGTCCGCCGAGTGCAGCACGATCGCATCTTTCCCTTCCAGTTCGATGTTCGACTTCGAATCCTTCAGATCAAAACGGGTGTGAATCTCCTTCAGCGCCTGCTGCATGGCATTGGATACTTCCTGCAAGTCAATCTTGCTCACCACGTCAAAACTGTTATCCGGCATATGTTTCTAATCTTTCTGAAACAATGGAATGAGGGTATCAGAACCGGCCCGCTCAGCGTGCGGGAACTTTGCTTTCAGCGATTTCAGCCAGTTTGAAAAAATTGTAGAAATTACGGGAGGTCTGCTCGCCCACTTCTTCCATCGAAAGCCCGCGCAACTCACCCAGCTTCCGCGCCGTTTCCTTGACGAATGCCGGCTCGTTCCGCTTTCCCCGATGTGGAACCGGCGCCAGATACGGCGAGTCGGTCTCAATCAGCAGACGGTCCAGCGGAACTTCCAGTGCCGCATCGCGAATCTGCTGCGCCTTGGGAAAAGTCACATTCCCGGCAAACGAAATCATGAATCCCATGTCGAGGGCCGCTTTCGCTTGTGCCCAGTTCCCCGTAAAGCAATGCAGAATTCCGCCCAACCCCGTGGCAGCCCACTTTTGGCGGATCAAGCCCAGGCAATCCTCCCAGGCATCCTCACTTCCATTCGAAGCCCGGCAGTGAATCACGATGGGAAGCCTGGCCGCGGCCGCCAGTTCCATCTGCCGCACAAACACCTGCCTCTGCGTCTCCCGTGGCGAATGATCATAGAAGTAATCCAGCCCAATCTCGCCCCATGCAATTATCCTGGGATGCCGCGCCAGACGCTCCATCTCCGCAAACGCCGCGTCCGTAGCCAGCTTCGCCTCATGGGGATGAATCCCGATCGTGGCGTACATGAAGTCATACTTCTCAGCCAGCCGAATCCCGCAGTCGAAGTTCACCGGCCCATCCCCGTTCCCAATCGCGACAATATTCCGCACCCCAGCCTCGCGAGCCCGCGCAATCACCACCTCGCGGTCAGGGTCGAACCGCGAGCCATCCAAATGCGCGTGCGAATCAACAAACATGCTCGTGTGGGGACAGCCGCCCCCGGCTGTCCGGCCGAGCGAAAGCCCGGCTAGGTGTTTGTTCTTCCTGACCACTGACCACTGAACACTGAGAACTCAGAACTCAGAACCCCTCCCCTACTTTAACCTCGTGCCCACCGGCACATCCTCCAGAAACCCCGCCAGCACTGGCTTCCCGCCTTCCAGCGAAGCCGCCACAATCATCCCATTCGACTCCAGCCCGCGCAGTTTCCGCGGCGCCAGATTAGCCACGATCACCACTTTCCGTCCCACCAGAGTCTCCGGCGCATACGCCTCCGCGATCCCGGCCACCACCTGCCGCACTTCCGTCCCAATATCAATTTCCAGCCGCAGCAGTTTGTCGGCCTTGGGCACCTTCTCGGCCACCTTCACCTGCCCCACGCGCAACTCCACCTTGGCGAAATCGTCGATGGAAATCTTCTCATTCGCCGCCGTCAGCGCTGCGGGTGCAGCTGCTTCCGGCGCAACCCGCGCGGGCAGCGTCGTGGCCTCCAGCTTGATTTCCACTGCCGGACCTCTTCCTTGCTCTTCCATCATTTGCATCCTTTCAATCGCGCTCTTATCGGCGCGCGGAAATACTGGCTGCACTTCACCCAACTTCGTGCCCAGATGCAACTGCCCCCACGCCAGCGCGTTCAAATCAACTTTCCTGATATCTCCCAGCCCCATCTGCGTCCAAATCTTCGCCGTCGCGTCCGGGATTACCGGATGTGCCAGCGCCGTCATAATCCGCAGCGCCTCAGCCGACGTGTAGAGCACCGTCGCCAGCCGTGACAAACTGTCCTCATCCTTTTTTTCTCCCAGCGCCCACGGCTCATTCTCGACAATGTATTTATCGACCGCCGCCACCAATCCCCACGCGCTTTCCAGCGCCCGCGAAAATTGAAACTGATCAAACAAAATCCCAAACTCGCGAATCGTCTTCCGCGCCAACTCCACAATCACGTCATCCCCGGCCTTCCGCGACGCCGCATGCGACGGATAAGGCACCTCGCCCTTGAAATAGCGATTGATCATGGTCAGCGTTCGGCTCGCCAGATTGCCAAGCCCGTTCGCCAGATCGGAGTTGTAGCGCTGCACCAGCGCATCAAACGAGAACGATCCATCCTGCCCAAATACGACCTCCCGCAGCAGGAAGTAACGCAGCGCATCCGCGCCCAGCACATCGAGAATCGTTTCGGTGCGAACGATGTTCCCGCGCGACTTCGACATCTTGCTCTCTTCAAACAGCAGCCACCCGTGCGCCACAATCGTCTTAGGCAGCGCCAGTCCAGCCGCCAGCAAGAATGCCGGCCAGTACACACAGTGAAAGCGGACAATTTCCTTTCCAATCATCTGCACGTCGGCCGGCCAAAATTTCCTGAACGCCTCCTGCGCCCCCGCATGTTTCGATCCGTACCCGATCGCCGTGATGTAGTTGGCCAGTGCATCCAGCCACACATAAATCACATGCTTGGGATCATCCGGCACCGGAATCCCCCAGGAAAACGTCGACCGGCTGATCGACAAATCCCTCAGCCCCGACTTCACAAACGAAATCACTTCATTCCGTCGCTGCTCCGGCCGCACAAATTCCGGATTCGCATACAGCTCCAGCAACTTGTCCTGAAACGCCGACAGCTTGAAGAAATAATTGTCCTCGTGCACCGTCTCCGTGATCCGCCCGCACGTAGGACAAGGATCCCCCGGCTGCGCTCCGTCCACATACAACTCATCCGAAACGCAGTACTGCCCGGTATAAGTTCCCTTGTAGATGTACCCGTTGTCGCGAATCTTGCGGAACAGTTCCTGCAATCGTTTCTTATGCCGATCTTCGGTCGTACGAATGAAGTCGTCGTTCGAGATTCCCATCCGCCGCCACAGCTTGCGAAACTCCGCCGAAATCTCGTCGGCATACTGCTGCGGAGTTTTTCCCGCAGCCTGCGCCGCCCGCTCAATCTTCTGCCCATGCTCATCCGTGCCGGTGAGAAAGAACGTCTCCGCCCCCAGCATCCGTTGCCGCCGCGCAATCGTGTCGCACGCAATCGTCGTATATGCGTGCCCAATGTGCGGACGCGCATTCACATAATAAATCGGCGTCGTGATGTAGAACTTCCTGCTCATGATGTCGTCGTGTCTTCCGGCTTGCGCGCAAAAATGTAGGCTCGCCTGCTCTGATACTCAACCTCGGGCGCATAAGGATCCCGTTCGACAACCTCCTCGATCTTGAATCCAGCCGCCTCCAGCAAACCTGTCACCTGCTGGGTCCGAAAAAAATGGAAATCAAGCGATACGGCGCAGCCCCATAAGTCTTCCACGTGCACAATCTCTTCGCCGATGTGGAAACTCATGAGCAGCCACCCTCCGGGCCGCAGAACCCGGTGCATTTCCCGCATTGCCCGAACAAGATCACCCGGCGGAAGATTGACGATCGCATAAAAGGCGGCAATTCCAGCCCACGCGCCCTCCTCCACGTCCAGCGCCAGCATATCCCCTTGCGTGAACTCGATGCCCGGATTCAACAGCCGGGCCCGCTCAATCATTCCCGGAGACAAGTCAACGCCGCAAACGGCAACGCCCCGCTCCTGCAAATACCGCGCAACCTGGCCCGGACCGCAGCCCAGATCACACGCCACTCCCGCGCCCCTCACCCGATCAGCAAATCGATCGAGCAGTTGACAGTCCAAAGGTTTATGCCGCAATTCATCGTAGATGTGTCGAACGTATTCTCCGGCCGCGCGGTCATAACTGGACTGAACCTCACTGATCTTCTGCTCGATCATGTTTGCCGAATCTATCGGGTGATCTGGTGATCGGGTCATCGGGCGATTGAAAAACCAATCCATGCGGATTTTCCAATCACCCGATGACCCGATCGCCCGATCACTCAATGCCTACCTGCGGCCCTGGGCCAGATAAGCGTCCACAGCCTCCCCCATGACGCGCTTCAGAGGCACATGGTGCTCCGCCGCAATCCGCCTGCAGTCCTCATACTCCGGCGCGTAGTTCGTAACCGCCCCGTTCATGCTGGCGATCTTGATTCTCACGTCGCCCCAAGTCGTGTGCACGCTCTCCCATCGCCGCGCCAGCGTCTGCCGCACCTCATCCCGCCGCCGCACGCCCAGCGTCGTAGTCTCCGCAAAAATGATCTCTGTCAGCCTGTCCGCATCTTTCGGCTTGCACAAAACCGTCAGCACCATCCCCGGACGGCCCTTCTTCATCTGCACCGGCATTCCGAATGCATCGAGCGCACCCTCGGCAAGCAAACGGTCCATCACATAGCCAAACACCTGCGGATTCAAATCATCCAGATTCGCTTCCAGCACAGTGATCGCCTCAGAAGCCGTCTTCGCCGCCAGCGTCGACGCCGCCTCGCCAATCGTCAACCGCACCACATTCGGATGCCCCGGAAAATCCCGCGATCCCGCGCCGTAACCGGACTTCTCAATCTTCATCCCTGGAAACGCCGCGAAACGCGTAGCCAGAGTCTTCACAATCGCCGCGCCAGTCGGCGTCACCAGCTCCGCCTGCAGTCCCGACGAATACACCGGAGCATCTTTCAACAGCTCCAGGGTCGCCGGCGCCGGCACCGGAAACGTTCCATGCGCGCACTCTACCGTTCCGCCGCCCACGTTCAACGCCGAGCAAACAATCTCAACCACTCCGAGCGCCTCCGCTCCCACCGCAGCACAGACAATATCCACCATCGCGTCCACCGCTCCCACTTCATGAAAGTGCACATCGTCGATGGAAGTATTGTGAATCTTCGCCTCTGCCGCCCCCAACGCCTCAAAGATCGCGATGGATGCCTTTTTGACAGAGTCGGAGAGCGCAGTCCCGGAAATAATCCGTCGAATCTCCGTCAACCCGCGCCCGTGTCGGTGCTCATGTGAATGCTCGTGTGGCGCGGGTGCCCCCGCCCGCGCGGCTTCGCCTCCAGAGGAATGCCAGTGGTCGTGATGATTCCAAGAGCTACGTTCGTGATCATGACCGTGTTCATGCCCGCTTTCCGCGGGCGAGGCCGCCCGCGCCACATTCTCCTTCGCCCAATACTCCTCCCGCGGCAGATCTTTCTCTCCGCCCACCCAAACATCCACCTTCGTCGCCGAAATCCCGCCGCGCACCACCCGAGAAATCTCCAGCCGCGCCCCCAAATCCAAAGCGGCAACGGTGTTCTCCAAAAGCGCAGGAGAAACTCCGGCATCCACCAGCGCCCCCAAAAACATGTCGCCGCTGATCCCGGAAAAACACTCAAGGTAGGCAATGCGCATGAAAAATCACTCACCACAGAGGCACAGAGACACGGAGGAAAGCCAAAGCAAAATCTCTTGAAATGGTGCTTCTCTGTGACTCTGTGTCTCTGTGGTAGATTCGGTTTTTACTGATTTTTCATCATAGGGAAGCCTGCCTTCCTCGTCAAACCAGCCGCCCACGCGTGCTCTGCTAGAATCACTGTTTCCCTCAACAGGTTAGAGGAAATTCTTGTACCGTCATCTCGAACACCGTCTCGCTCAGCGCATTCTGGAGACCCTGCAACACCGGCACTCAGGGGTGACGCTCCCGCGCGTAGTGATTGAACAGCCTCCGAAGGTTGAACTCGGAGACTTCGCCATCCCGACTTTCCCTTTCGCCAAGCCGCTGCGCTCGGCTCCGTTGAAGATTGCGGAAGAGATCCGCGCCGGGGCCGGCGCCATCGAAGGCATCGCTGAAATGCAGGTCGCGCCGCCGGGGTATCTCAACGTCAGGATCGACCGCGCCTGGCTCGCTGCCGCTTTGGCTGCCGACCAGAGACCGCGAGCCGACCTTTCGCCCGGCAAGATACTCGTCGAACACAGCAGCATCAATCCCAACAAGGCCGCCCATATCGGACATCTGCGCAACGCTATCCTCGGCGACACGTTTGTGCGCCTGCTGCGCTACGCGGGAAGGGAAGTCGACATTCAGAACTACATCGACAACACAGGAGCCCAGGTCGCCGACGTGGTCGTAGGCTTCACCCACATCGAAAAAAAATCTCGCGCGGAAATCCAAGCCCTGACGAAGCAGCCGCGCTTAGACTACTACTGCTGGGACCTCTACGCACGGGTCTCGCACTGGTACGAGCAAGACAAGCAGAACCTGCAAGCCCGTCTGCAAACCCTGCACGCGATTGAAGACCCTCGCAGCGAAACCGCGTACATCGCCGACCTGATCTCGACCGCCGTGCTACGCCGCCATCTCGAGACCATGGACCGGCTCGACATCGAATACGACTTCCTTCCCCGCGAGAGCGAAATCCTCCACCTGCACTTCTGGGACGCAGCTTTCACGAAGCTGAAAGAAGCGGGTGTGTTGACGCGCGAAACCTGGGGCAAAAATAAGGACTGCTGGGTTATGCCACGTCCGGGACGAGTCTCCGTTGAAGGTCAGGATCTCGTGACCGACGCGGAGAAAATCGAAATAAGGCCAGAAGACCTGCGTGTTGACACACACGTATCCCACGAAAAAGAAGGTGTACGCGTTACGCATATTCCGACCGGAATCACTACATTTGGAGATAAAGGCGAGTCTCGAAATGAAAATAAGAAAGAGCGTTGAAGCAACTGAAGTTAACGCTCAATGAAAGACAAAACCGAAAGGTTATCGTGCGCTCCAACGGCACGGTGGGATACGTCGGCAAAGACATCGCTTACCACATGTGGAAGTTTGGCCTGCTTGGCCGCGACTTCGCCTACCGCAAGTTTCACTATTACGAGCGCGATCCAATGGGCAGGTTCTTGGAACAAGGGCACTGGTGCTGGATCTCTACCACTCCCGACGACCAGAGCGCTCAGAGAAATCATCCCCACTTTGGCGACGTCGCTGAAATCTACAACGTCATCGACGCCCGCCAGTCCGAAGCGCAAAACACAGTCATAGAAGCCCTCCGCGGACTCGGTCACCAGGAAGCCGCCGACCACTACACTCACTTTTCTTACGAGATGGTCGCCCTGACCCCGCGCTGCGCCGCCGAACTCGGCTACACGCTCAGTGAAGAAGACAAGATACGTTCCTACATCGAAGTGAGCGGCCGCAAAGGTTTCGGAGTGAAGGCCGACGACCTGCTCGACCGCCTCATCGACTCCGCCAAGAACGAAGTCGACTCGCGACACCCGCAACTCACCGACACCGAGCGCCTTGCCATCGCCACGCAAATCGCCATCGGCGCCCTGCGTTATTTCATGCTCAAATACACCAAGCAGTCCGTAATCGCATTCGATTTCAAAGACGCTCTCAGCTTCGAAGGCGAAACCGGACCCTACGCGCAGTACGCGGCGGTCCGCGCCACCAGCATTTTCAAGAAAGCCGCGCTCGCCCCCGATGCTTTTTGCCGAGACCTTGCCGGCAACTTCTCCCCCACCGACCTGGCGAAATATCTCACTGGCGAGAATGTCAACGAAATCTGGGAGCTCTGGCTCGCCGCGTCGAAAACCTCCTACGTAGTCGATCAATGTATCGCGACCACGGAGCCGGCGTATTTGGCTAAGCACGCTTTCCAGCTGGCGCAACTCTTCAACACGTTTTACCACCGCTATCCCATCCTCACCGAGCCGGATGAGAAGCGGAAACAGTTCCTGCTGGCCACAGTCGCGGTCGTCCGCCGCGAACTGATCCGCACTCTTGCCGTCATGGGCATCACGGTACCGCCAGTCATGTAGAATCCGCAGTTGCAAGTGTGGCGCGGGCGCCCTCGCCCGCGCACTTCGCCCCAGAGAAGAAATGTCCGTTCTCACGAATACATCCCCGCAGCCCCGGCCCTGGTTCCGCATCGTTCTTCGCGCCCTGCTCATACTCGTAATCCTCCTTGCCGCCACAGGATTCATTTACGAGAACATTTCCGAGTCTCGCGACATTCGCTTCCATCCCATGCCCGGCCAACTCGTCAACGTCGGCGGCTACAAAATGCACATCCACTGCGCAGGGCAGGGATCGCCCACGGTCGTTCTCGACTCCGGCCTTGGCGACTCCTACATTTCCTGGCAAAAGGTGCAGCCGCAGATCGCGCAATTCACCCGCGTCTGCTCTTACGATCGCGCCGGCATCGGCTACAGCGACTCCAGCCCGCGCCGGCGCACCAGCAAAGACATGGCCGAGGAACTGCACACGCTTCTGCACAACGCAGCAATCGCAGGCCCCATCATTCTCGTCGGCCACTCGATGGGCGGATTCGACGTTCGCCTCTACACCAGCCTCTACCGCGCCGATGTCGCCGGCATGGTGCTGGTCGATGCCTCACACCCTGACCAGGAGAACCGCTTTCCAGCCGTGGTCAGAGACATGGAAAAGAGCTGGCTGCGCGAAGCCGAGTTCCTCGAATTCACCATGCCCTTGGGCATTCCCCGGCTGATGGGCCTCTGTGATCCCGATCCGGCAATCCGCGCGGTGGAGTGCAACTTCCACACGGCGCGTGAGAATGTGGCCGAAATGAAAGCCCTCGGCGAAAGCGCCGCGCAGACCGCTGGGGCCGGTTCGCTCGGCGACCTCCCGCTGGTTGTGCTCTCGCATGACCCGGATAAGCCGTTGACTGATTTGCCCGCGGACTTGGCCAGACCCACCAACCAAGCCTGGGAAAAAATGCAGGAAGAACTGGGCCGCCTCTCGACCAAAGGCACGCAGGTGATCGCGAAGGGCAGCGCGCATTACATCCAACTTGACCGCCCCGATGTGGTCGTCGATGCGGTTCGTAAAATTGTGGATCAAGTGCGGCAGACTGGTTCAGGTGGTAAGTCGTTGATGGTTGATTGATGTTTACGGATTGAAAGCGTCCGTCGCCGTGCGACTCGCCGAGCGTTTCCGGGGGTTGGATCAACGTAACTCGTTGAACTTCCGTGTAAGTTGTTGAGTCCAAGGATGCGAATGTTGATTGTTAACTTATAGATATAGTTGAGAACTGAAAACTGAGGAGGCGGGCTGTGGCGTGTTTTTGCCGTCGGAATGGGCTCTGGGTCCACCCGGCGTCCCCGAATCGATTGTAGGGCCATTTCCGGGGCAGGAAACGGTATCCTGGGCGACGGTTGGAACCGCCGCAGCGCACTTCCGGTGTGTTTGTGAGAAATATCTTGTAGTTACAGTTGTTTCAGTCACTTAGCCTTCTACTTGCTACCGAAGCCGTGCAACGTATGCTCCTCTGCGATCATCTAAGTGATTGAAAAGGCGTCGTGCCTCGGGTCCAAACCTATGAAAAACATAAGTACATCTCGCTTGCTGGTCGCGGCCCTGCTGCTACTGGCAACAAGTCTTGCGTTCGCTGCTCCCAAGCCGCCCAAGACAACCGCTGCGCAAAATGTTCCGGCGTTTCCCGGAACACTAGTGAATGCGCGCTACGTCTACGTCGCCAGCTATGACGGCGACCAGTTCAACGTCAATCTCCTTCCTGAGGACCGCGAGGCGATCAGCACGGTGCAGGATGCGATTCAGAAGTGGGGCAAGTTCATTCTCGTGTATGAACCGCAGCAGGCGGATATGGTGCTGGTGGTCATGAGCCGGCCGTCGGAAGATGCTTTGGCGGTCTACGACGCGCATGGGTCGCGCAGTCAATACCTGTGGCGCATGATGAGCCGCAACGGCTTGCAGAAGAACGAGAGCCCGCTGGTCACAAATCTGGAAAAAGCGTACGAGCAGGTTGCGGGGAAGTAGCCGGTAGTCAGCCGATTCAGGCGTGATGGCCCGGCGGGCTAGGCCTTTCTTCCTGCCAGCATCAGTCCCGCGCCCACGACAACCAGCACAATGCTGATTGCGGGCGAAACCTTCTCGTCGTGTTCAGTCGTAACACCGATGTGTGCGTCGCCCAGATTGACGCCGTGGTGTTCGGAGTGTGGCACGGGAACGAAGAACGAGAGAATCCCCAGCACGACGAGCAGAACTCCTACCAAAAGCAAAGCTTTCATGGGATTGCCTCCAGACTGAAGATTCGGCGAGGCATGGGTCAGCGTCGCAGCCCCTTTTTCGCGTGAACTGAGATGCAAACGGTCACCAAATGGCTGCGAAGCAAAACGAAAGTCAGCCACGGAGGAACGCGGATTTTCACGGATTGTTTCTTTGAAAAGGTTTTTATCCGTGAAGATCCGTGGCCGATTGCCTTACCCCGCGAAACTCTTCACAAATTCCACCAGGCTGCGCAGCGCGATTCCCGACGGGCCTTTGGCGATCCAGGGCTTTTGCTCTTCGGTCCAGGCCGTGCCGGCGATATCGAGGTGAATCCAGGGCGTCTCTTCGGCGAATTCCTGCAGGAACATCGCGGCATTGATGGCTCCTCCCCAGCGGCCGCCGGTGTTCATGATGTCGGCGATGGTAGAGCGAATCTGCTCTTTGTATTCGTCGTCGAGCGGCAGGCGCCACATTTTCTCGCCCGCTTTTTCGTTCGCTTTGTGAAAGCGCTCGTACATGGCGTCATCGTTGGCGAAGATTCCCGCGTTCGCGTATCCCAGTGCGACCACCACCGCGCCTGTGAGAGTGGCGGCATCCACCAGATGAGTAGCGCCGAGCTGCTTTGCATAATGCAGGCCGTCGGCGAGCACAAGACGCCCTTCAGCGTCGGTGTTGATGATCTCGATGGACTTGCCCGACATGGCAATCTGAACGTCGCCCGGCTTCTGGGCTTTGCCCGAGGGCATGTTCTCGGTCGCAGTGACGATGGCGATGACCTTGACTTTCGGCTTCAGCAACGCGATGGCGCGCATGGCGCCGATCATGGTGGCGCCGCCGGCCATGTCGTATTTCATCTTCTCCATGCCATCGGCAGGCTTGATCGAGATGCCGCCGGTGTCGAATGTAATCCCTTTGCCCACAAGGCCCAGCACCCGTTTTTCCGGAGCACCCGCGGGTTCGTAGCGCATCACGATCAGCGCGGGCGGCTCGTCGGAACCCTGGGCGACACTCCAGAACGCGCCCATCTTCAGTTCTTTGATCTTGTCGGCGCCGTACACTTCACATTTCAAACCAACTTCGGCGCACATCTTTTTCGCGCGCTCGCCCAGAATCGTTGGCGTCATGCGGTTGGACGGTTCATTCACCAGATCGCGGGTGAAGTTTTGCGACTCGCCGATGATCTGCGCTTCCCTCGCTGCTTTGTCGAGCGCAGCTTTGTCGCCGCTGGCGATGACAGTAACTTCGTCAATCTTCTGATCTTTGCGGTCGCTGCGATAGTAGTCAGGATCGAAGTTTCCTACGAATGCGCCTTCGATAATGGCGCGCACGGCCTCGTCGGCCGCCATGCCCGGCGGAGCGATGAGAGCAAAGCTGCGGATTCCGCGCGACTTGAGGGCGCGGACGGCGGCCCCGGCAAGACGGCGCACGTCGTAACTGGTGAACTTCTTCGCGCTGCCGCCACTGACGAGCAGCAGGCGCTTGGCTTTCAGCCCGGCTGGCTTGTGCAGCAGGTTGATCTCAAAGGGCTTGCCTGTGACTTCGCCGCTGGCAAGCAAGTCGGCGGCAACGGACTGCACCGCCGCGTCTGTGGTCGCAACCTTCAGTTGCGGTTTGGCGTTCTTGCCCTTATCGGCTGGCACGGGTTCGGCGTGATCGAGCACGACGGCGACAAGGGCTTCGGTTTCAACTTGGACAGGGGTCGAGAGGGATATGGTCGTTTTCATAGTCCTTAAACGTTTTAGGGGAACTCACCAGTATCGTCGGCAGAGAGGGGATTGCGCAAGGGTGACTACGGAAAATCAATTCCAACACAGAGTGCGCTGAAGAACACCGAGGAAAACAAAATCTTCGACCCGGTTGGAGGTTTTGAGCGTTATGGCGATGTTACAACAGTAATCTCGCCAAACGATCTCCGGCGCTCCACTCTGAGGGTAGACAACTGTCCTCGATGCAGAGCCTGACAATTCCGAAGTTTGCAGACTGGCCGGTTTGGCTGCAGATTGCCAGCGGCTTCGTCCTGTGGCTCTCGCTCTATCCTTTAAGAGTGAAAACGCAACAAGGACGGTGCTTGCACGTAGCTCTCTTCGCAGGTGCCGTTCTCTTCTATTTCCTAGTTTTACGCCACGGCCGTTGACGAAAATGCGGCGACTTTTGTCAAAACCGACTCAATGAGTGCTATCGGGAGTGGGTGTTGAAAAAGTCCCTCAACGGAACGGCTTTTCATCTGCGAGCATGCGTCGCTTGTTTTCTGTCTCCGTTCGACTAAGTGGTGGTCGGCAGAACCGGTGTTGTCGGCTGACTGAGGAAGCGCACCAGTCGCTTGATGTTCTGAGCTACCGCTGCCAGGAAGAACTGCTCGCGCACGAACCTGAGTCTCCGCAGACGCAAGCGCCGCAATCCGATCTGATTCTTCAGTTCTGCAAACAAGGCCTCTACTTTCTTTCTCTGCCGTTGTGCTTTGGCGAACTCTGGTGTGTTGACCAACTCCCGCGCACGTTGTCGGGCTGGTTCGTTCTGGTGGATGATAAGGCCCCGGAAGGCAGCACTGGTGCATTGTGGTCGGAGCGAGCAGGGGCCACACTTTTTGCGTGTCCCGATGTAGTTGAAGGCTCGATTGCGATAAACTCGGCCACCGTAGTTGAGGAACTGGCCGGCGGGGCAGATATAGCGATTGTTTTCCGGTTCGTACGTGAAACGCTCGGGGCCAAAGAATGGGCTCCTCTTGCGGTGGATACTGTCACGGGTCCGCATGTAGGGAGTGATGCTCCGATCGGCTAGCCATTGCAAGAACTCGCCGTTCCCGTAGGTCGTATCGGCAGCCACCGATTCTGGCTCTCGTCCTTGCCATTGCGCGAAACGAGTGAGCATGTCCTGCGCGGCTACCGTTTCCTGGCTCATCCGTGCTGCCGTCGCTTGCACTCCCACGATCACGCAACTGTGATTGTCGATCAGATAGTTGTCGTAGTACCCCAGTCGAGCCGGTGTCCCGCCTTTCGTGGCGTAAGTGGAATCGGGATCGGTTGTCGATACCTGATCTTGCTCGTGCACCGACTCTTCCACCGGATTCTGCTGTTCCAGTTCCACCAGAAACTGGCGCACCGTATGGTTGACCGTGGCCGCTTCCGCCAACTGCTCGCGTGGAATGCGACTCTCTTTCGCCGCATTCGCCTCCACGAAACTGCCATCGACCGACAGTTCCTTCCCTCGCACCAGCCCCACTTCCACGCACTGCTTCACGATCCGTTCGAATAGCCGCTCGAATAACTTCGATTCCTGAAATCTTCCGTGCCGGTTCTTGGAGAACGTAGAGTGGTGTGGAATCTCCTGATCGAAACCTAGACCGGTGAACCAGCGCCACGCCAGATGCATGCGCAGTTCCTCCACCAACTTCCGTTCGCTGGTGATGCCGTACAAATAGCCAATCAGAAGAATGCGCAGCAGCAACTCAGGATCGATCGATGGCCGACCCGTCTCACTGTAGCTGTCCTTCAGTTGCTGCCGGACGAACTCGAAGCTGATGTGTTTGTCGATCAGCCGCAACAGATGGGTTTCAGAAACTTGGTCTTCCAGACGGAAGTAGTAGAACAAAGCTTCGGAGCGGTCGTGTTGCCCCATCATAATCAGCAGGCCTCCGACGATCAGAATCAAACAGAGCATGTGCGATTGCTTTCTTCTAACATGCTTCTGCTGAATTTCATCCTGCTAATCGACGTGACTTTTTCAACACCCACGGGATTTTTCACCAACCATGTCGTGATGGGCGTTACTCGTTTGGCCTTCTCGGATAGCTCCCTCTTCCCCGCAAGTTGCTGAAGGAGTTTCGGTTGACAGCCACCTCATCTCGGTTCATACTCCTCACCCAGTAGTGCAGATCTTGCGGCTGGAGCTTTCTTCCTTCCCTTATGATCTCCGGTTCTGCACTGATTCTCGGGGGTCATCAGTAACATTCTGGTGTTGTGGCAGGCGTGTGGTTCGAGAGTGCGCGCGGACGGCAATCAAACGCGCAGCGCTGGAGGCAAACTGTCATGTCAGGAGCCATCGCGGACACAGTCATTCGATCGCAAGCGCAAAATGCGGCTTTGCGAGCCTTGGTGTCCGAACGACTTTTCTATGTCATCGCTGGAAGCTTAATGCTGGTTGCGACTGCCGTGGGATTCCGCGCATTTCTTGCGCATGGGAAAGGTTTCGGAGGAGGCGAAATCACCCGGCAGATTGTTCCATTGGTCGTGGTTCACGGCCTTGCCATGTTCAGTTGGATCGTCCTATTTCTGGTGCAGAGCGTCTTCATTCTGAAAGGCAATCCGCGTCTTCATATGCGCATCGGCGTAGGCGGCGCTGTGCTCGCCAGTGTCATAGTCCCCCTCGGATCGATCTCAGCAATCTTATCGGCCCGCTACAACCCTGAACTGTACCAGTTTTTTGGCGGGCCCAGATTTTTCCTGGCAATCATGCTCGGCGAGATGCTCTCCTTCGGCGTGCTGGTGGGAGTTGCAATCATTTATCGTCGCCGCCCAGAAATCCACCGGCCTATGATGCTTCTGGCGTCATTGATGATCATCTCAGGCTCCCTGGGCCGCTGCCCTTACATTGGACAGGTTGCCATCATGCCGCCGTTGTACGTACTTGGTCCCGCGCTGGCGCTCGGGGCGCTGTTTCTGGTTCTCCAGTGGGGAATGACTCGCACGCTTAATCGATGGTATGCAGTCGGCTATTCCGTAATGGTGACCGCGTCGTGCATTTTTATCGTGATCGGACACAGCGCCATGTGGAATCAGATCGCCGGGGCGATTCTCGGTTCATAAGCCCCTTGGCATGACTGACGAAACCGCATTATAAAAGGGCGCCCCAGCTCCCGACGGCGTTCATCAGCCCGATATTGCCTTCTTGGATCACGTCTAACATGGGAAGGCCCGAGGCGGCGTGTTTTTTTGCAATGCTGGTTGGTGCTGGTTCGGATCCCGATCGATGCTGCGAAACCCACCTTACGCGGTCCGAGATCCTTCCTGATTCGGAACGCGGCTCTATAAAAATTGTTCGGGTTGCAACTCTCACGCTGTTCCGGCAGCTAGAGTGTCGAGATAGGCATGTGTGATCAGAGATTGGTCGACCAAGGATGTAGGTTGGGTCGGTTGTCCTATGAGCAGGTGTGATGGAGGTCTGTGATGTCACTGGAAAATTCGCCTCGTACCGCGCAGAACCTGGAATCCATCGGAATTACGAACGTCAACACGGTCTATTGGAATTTGTCGACGCCTTCGCTGGTGGAAGAGGCCATCCGGCGGCGCGAGGGGCGGCTGGCGCACCTGGGCCCGCTGGTGGTGCGCACGGGACAACATACCGGGCGCGCGCCCAACGACAAATTTATTGTGCGGGAACCATCCTGTGCGGACAAAGTCTGGTGGGGAAAAGTGAACCGGCCTTTGGAGCCGGGTCAATTTGACGGACTGCATCGCCGTTTGCTGGCTTACCTGCAGGGCAAAGACCTGTTCGTGCAAGACTGCTTTGCGGGTGCGGATCCGGCCTATCGCCTGCCCATCCGGGTCATCACGGAAACCGCGTGGCACAACCTGTTTGCCCGGAACATGTTCATACGGCCCGATCGGGAGCAACTGGCGAATCACGTGCCGCAGTTCACGGTAATAAACGCGCCCAATTTTCATGCGGCGCCGGAAGTGGACGGCACTCGTTCCGAGGTGTTTGTGGTGATTCACTTCGGCCGGCGGCTGGTGCTGATCGGCGGCAGCCAGTATGCGGGCGAGATCAAGAAATCGATTTTCACCGCGCTCAATTATCTTTTACCGCAGCAGAATGTCCTCTCCATGCACTGCTCGGCGAACATGAGCTCGAATCATGAATCGGCGATTTTCTTCGGTCTTTCCGGCACCGGCAAGACGACTCTCTCTGCCGACGGGACGCGCGAGCTCATTGGCGACGATGAGCACGGCTGGAGCGATCGCGGAGTATTCAACTTTGAGGGCGGTTGCTATGCCAAGGTAATTCACCTTTCCGCCGAGTCCGAGCCGGAAATCTATGAGACCACGCGGCGCTTCGGAACCATTCTTGAAAATGTGGCCTTTGACAGCGCCACCGGCCGCTTGAATCTGGACGACGGTTCGCTCACCGAAAATACTCGTGCCGCCTATCCCATCAGCCACATTCCGAATGCTACGCGGGACGGTCTGGGCGGGCATCCTGCGCACATCATCATGCTCACGGCGGATGCCTTTGGGGTGCTGCCGCCGATTGCAAAACTTACCCCGGCACAGGCCATGTACTACTTCCTCTCTGGCTACACCGCCAAAGTGGCGGGAACTGAGAAAGGGGTTACCGAACCGCAAGCCACCTTCAGCACCTGCTTCGGAGCGCCGTTCATGGCGCTTTCACCAGCCGTGTACGCCAACCTGCTGGGCGCCAAGATCGCACGGCATAAGGTTGATGTCTGGCTGGTGAATACCGGTTGGACCGGCGGGCCGTATGGAGTGGGCAAAAGAATGAAGATTGCCCACACCCGGGCGCTGATTCACGCTGCGCTCGATGGAAAACTTCGTGATGTCCCAACCACCCAGGATCCGAACTTCGGCATCGCTATTCCAACGTCCTGTCCAGGCGTGCCCGCCGACGTCCTTAACCCGCGCAATACCTGGGCGGACAAAACGGCGTACGACCGGCAAGCACAGGCACTCGCCGGCATGTTTATCGAAAACTTCAAGGCCTTTGCGGCGGATGTAGCTTCCGAAGTCAACCAGGCCGGACCACTGCTCAGAGGAGCGAAGGCGCATGCCGCGGCCAGCGAGGCGGTTTCGGCGAGATGACGCGAGATTTAGCGCACTGCGGTGCAGTCTCCGGTGTGATGGTCGGCGATCTGGAAGCGAAGGAACTCGTGCACGGCATCGGCGGCCTGCTGGGTGTCGGCGGTCACGGTGAGGCGGGCGCCGCGCGGAATCGGCTGCAGTTCCCAATGGAGATCGCTCTTCAGGCGCGCCATGGTTGCGGTGCCGGGGACATCCTGGCTGTGGACCAGCATGGGAGCGTTGAAGTTGCCTTCGGAAAACATGCGCGCGATGTGCTGGAAGTGGCTGCGAATCTGGTCGAGACTGGCAGTGTCCTTGAGGTCATTGGCGCGGACCTCGATAAACCCGCCGTCCCCGGTGAGAACGAAGTGGTGGGTAGTCTTGTCATGTGAGAAGCCCATGACTCTATCGCCCTGCTGGCTGACCATGGCGGAGTGATCGTGCTGACTGAAGGCGAGGCTGGTTGCGAGTAGTACAAGCAAAGTGACGCGCTGCATCATCTTGGCCCTCCAGATCTGTGGTTGGACGCGCGCGGGATGGGGCCGTTAGCAGACGTGCAATCGTCTAGAAAACTCAGGTCTAAGCAACTTCGGTCTCAAAAACTTCTCCCAGGCGATGCAGATCGGCTTTCAAGTCCTGCAGCCGTTCGTGAATATCTTCCCACTCAGCGGTGGTGAGTGGAACTCGTTTCGAAAAGCGAAGAGCGGTGTCATGGGCGAGTCGCGCCCGGGAGCGATTGCGCGCGATTTTTTCCTCGGAATTGGACCGCAATGCGATTTTGGCGAACAGCTTGCCGGTATTCACTTCGGTGTCAAGGAATTGAAAAGCTGTGCTGGTTGGGCCTTTGGCGGTGGGCTTAGGGGGCAAAGGGATGCCATGACTTCCGCTAAGGATTCGACCGCCAGTTAGTCAGAAGTTAACTGCGGTTAGTCTGACCTTTCTACTATAGATCGGCGTCATCGGTCATTAGGGTGTTTGCTGTAATTTGCGGACGCGCTTAGTGGGCATGCAGCGTGCGTTCCAGCGCAGCCTTCAGCTCACTGGAGTTGAAGCCAAATGGCCCCGGCTTGCTTTTGTAAGCCACGCAGCCGGTGGCATCGATCAGGTAAAGGCGATCGGGCCACGCGGTGTAAGCCTGTTCGGTGGAGTTGCCGAACTCGTCGAGCACGGCGGGAATCTCAATGCCCAGCTTGCGCACGCAGGAGCCGGCTACGGAGGCGCGTTCATCTTCACTCTTAGGGCTGGCGAAGACCACTTGATCTTTGATGTTGCTTTGCATCTGCCAAACGTCGCTGGGGTGCGCTTCGGTGATGTAGACGACCAGAAACGCGACCTTATCTTTGTAGTCCTGGTAAAGCTGGTTGAGGGCGGGAACCTCCCGCCGGAAGGGCGGTCAAGTGTAGCTTCCGAAGACAAGCACGACGGGGCGTTGCTGCGCGGCGAAGTCGGAGACACGTATCTGCGCGGTTTTGTCGAGCTTGACCAGGGAAAAATCGGGGGCGCGATCGCCTACCTGCAAGCTGCCGGAGCGGGCGTGCGTCCATAGAGTTTCAAAGGGAAATACCAGGAATGCGACCGGGCCGGGCACTCTGGTCATGAAGCGGGCAAAAGTTTCGGGCGGGCGCTTCATCACACCGTAAAGGACGCCACAACCAACGACCCACAGCAGGGCCAGCAGGCTTATGCCTGTAATCGCGGTACGAGCGCTTGATTTACGGCTTGGGTTCAAAACAACTGCTCCCCGGGGAAGGATCTGCCAAGGTCCTTTTCGAACCTCCCAACTCGAAAGGAGATTTTACCGCTTGTTGGATCACTTGCGCTGCTTCGCGAAATCGATGGCGGCGTTTTGCTGCAGGCACAGCGGGCGCGGACGCCCGCTGGACAGCCGCCGGGACGGCGGCGCTACATTAAGAGACTATCGCAGAGTTCGCCGAGAACTGCCGCAGAGTTCGCTGAGAAAACTTTTCTTTGGCCGCGGTCGCCGGTTTGCGCTTGCTATCGGTGGCCCGCCGCGCCAGCGGCTTGTAGTGGCTCGTCCTTATGGTGGAAGTCGAGGCCGAAGTGCAGGTCATCCCGGGTGCCGGAAATCTTGAAAGGAAGCTCGGCGCCGGCGCCGTCTTTGTGAAAGAAGGGATCCACCGGCTTCAGCAGGATGGATTTCCATCCTGTGGTCATTTGCGAAAGCTGGGCCTGGAATTTGATCTTGCCGTGAAAGTCGAAGGTGCTGCCGTCAAGGGTGTATTCGCCGGTCATGTCGGCATGAGTTCCGGGAATCAGGAAATGGAGCAAGGAGAAAGAGAGCACGCCGTCGCTGAGTTTGAATGTGCCTTGGAGGTCGGAAGGAACGTCAGTGTCGGCCTCCGGGACTTGCTTGGCCAGCTTGGGCTTGCCCTGGCTGCGCAGGCTGAGGGAATCGATTCGTCCCTGGATCTTCTCGTTGCTGAACAGGGCGTCGGGAATATGGAAGTTTCCGTCGAGCTTCAGCCGGGTGGCAATATCGGCGTCGCTGGGCGGAAGGCTGAGCTTGGTCTTCATCTCGACTGCGCCGTTCATGATGGGAGGATCGGTGCGGACGCCGAGCCGCAACAGATCTTCGATGCGGGAATGTCCGAGGACAACATCCAGCACAATGTTGTGCCCCTGCGGATTCACGCGCACGACCTTGCCTTGCGCGGTAAACGACGAATGGAGGAAGCGCGCCTTGACCGGCTGGAGATAGGTGTCGCCGTCCGTTCCGTCGACGATAGCGTGAAAGTCGGTGTGAAGCGGGACAGGGTGGCCGCTCACGGCTACACGGAAGTCGGGCGTGTCGGTCTGGCCCTCGACCTCGATTCGGCCCAGAGTGCCGCCGTATTTGCCAGTCGAGGAAAGAATTCCGCCGATGCCTTTGAGCGTCCCCAGGTCGGCGTTGGTGAACGAGTAGTGTCCTTCGACGGCGGAGTCGCGCGGGCTCTCCTCGTTCAGAGGCCCGAATATGCCGACCGATTGAACGTCGCCGACGGGTTTGGGATTGACCAGGGTGGCATCAAAGCGCAACGGCAGGCCGGGGCCGATGTCGGTGAGCTTCAGCTCGCTGATGTCGAATTCGAGTGGCGGCCTGCCCGGTCGTAAAGTATTGATCAGAAGCTTTGTATTTTCACAGTCGAACTCGGCCACGGTAATGCTCATCTTTCCATGGCGGCCCATGTTGCGAACTTGCTGGCGGTCCTCTTTGGGTGGAATGTTGACGGTGAGCCCGTTTACGTAGACGGCGCGCACGTGCATCGGCTCGCGGAACAGATCGCGGAGCGGGGTGTGGAAACGAAACTCCTGAATCTCGAGCAGGGGCTGTACGCCGGGTTCGTAGGGATTGGGATCGGTCGGGCCGTAGATCTGCAAGCCTCCACCGGAAACCTGCAGTCCGTTCAGGATGGAAACGTGCAGGCTCACCAGTTCGACGCGGCTCTTGAAGCGGGTGGAAAGAGTTTCAATGACGCGAGTGCGCAAGATAGGTTCGGCGTGCGAGAGCGCGAAGCGAACGCAGAAAATTGCAGCGACGAAAACCAGCAGCAGGATGGCGGCGATCCAGCGCCAGCGCCGGGACCGGCCTGGGCCTGGTATCTGGACGACCGGAGCGGGAGGGGACGGCGGATCCGGACGAGTTGAGGCGGAAGCGGCCACCTGCACCATTAGGATCGCGCGGGCCAGGCAGGGGCAATCGGGTGTTTCCTGCAGAGGTGTTTTGAAGGTCGAGTATGAGCTTGGGTTAGAGCAAAACGATGGTGATGCCGCGATTGCCGCGGCCGAGGTCGGAGTCGGTTTTCAAGGCTGGTTGGGTTTGCAGCAGGCGCCAAGTTTGTTCATCGGACTTCGACCAGTTCTCGCCAAAAATGCACCCGCGAATCTGTCCTCCCTGGGCGAGTTCGACCAGACGTTTTTGCACCGCGATGCGGATGTCGCCGCCGGCCCCGGTCGAGCCGTAGCCGTGAACCAGTTTCAGCAGCGTCGTTTTTTCCTGGCGGGCGACGGCGAGTTGACGGTCCAGGCGCTGCAGGGCGTCGCGGACCATCGGCATGTCGGATTTGAGATTTACAGTTTTGATGGTGCGGCCTCAGCTGCAGTCTCTCATGAATTTACGCCGCTGCTCTGCGGAGTCGGAGGCTTTCAGGTCGCGGAATCAGGCTCTGGAAGGCTTCCTGATACGAGTCGTGGTCCTTCCAGTTGCTGAAGTCGGGGATGAACCGCCCCTGATGTTAGGGCGGGGTATTATTGTCGAGTGACTTTTCAGGGCACCGGCCAAAGCGGCACGGAGAACAAATGAGCCAGGACAACCGTGGGATAAATGGTGGGACGAGCATGGCCGCGTCCATACGGAGCAAGAACAACAAGTCATGGGCGCGGAATATGTGGAGCAGCTTGTGGGGGAGTTGCGCGAATTCGTGCCGAACTTCGCCCCTCGCACAATTCTTGATTTTGGCTGCGGCCAGGGCCGCATCATGCTTCCGCTTGCCCAAGCATTCCCGCAGGCCCACAGCGTCGGAGTAGATATCTCCGAATATGCGATCGGACGTGCCCGTACGAGACTCTCCTCTTGCGGGCTTCAAGCCTCGTTCGTCGATTTGACCGCTGCAGAGATCCCGGGCAGCTACGATCTGCTGCACTCGTTCATCGTGTTCCAGCACATCCCGGTCAAGGCCGGTCTGAAACGGTTTGCAGAGTTGGTCGCGAAATTGAATCCCAACGGGATTGGCGTGATTCATTTCGTCTATGCTCGCCCCAAATCCTTCTCCCGCCGAGCGCTCTATCATGCGAGGAAGTGGCTTCCGGGCGCACAGGCGCTCGGAAATATATTTTCCAGTACCCCACCACTACCATTCGTGCAGATGAACCCGTACCCACTCGATGAGCTGTTGCGCATCCTGCAAGAGAGTGGGTGCCATCGCGTTGGAGCGCGTTTCAGCCAACACGGTAAATATCCCGGCGTGAGGCTAATGTTCCAGAAGCGTTCACTACCATTGCTGTAGGGGCCGGCCTAGCCTTTCCCGCCATATGCAAGAACGGCAGCCCCGTCCTTGTCCCGGCGTTCTTTGCAGGGACAGGGCAGGGAATTCGACTCTGAGTTTCCTCGCTGCCTCAGGGAGATCAAAATCCCCGCCCCTTCGGCAAGCTCAGGGCAGGCTCTGTCGCAAAGGACGCGACAAGGGGCGGGGTGCCTGTGATCTATCAAGACGTTGTACCCGGCGGAATAGCCCGGCTGATGGGCGGAGCGTAACCGAGACTACCATGCGGACGGTGGAAGTTGTAATGCTCAAGCCAGGGCGAGAGATGCTGATCGCGTTCCTCGGAGTTGAGGTAATGGCGAACGTAGGCCCACTCGCGCAGGGCGGTTTGAATGAAGCGTTCCGCCTTGCCGTTGGTGCGCGGAGTGTAAGGGCGGGTGAAGCGGTGCTGGATGCCGAGTTGGAGGCAGGCGGCGCGGAAGTGGCGGGAGCGATAGCAGGAGCCGTTGTCGGTGAGCAGGCGGCGGATGGAGATGCCGTGCTGGGCGTAGAAGGCGACGGCGGCGCGCAGGAAGGCGATGGCGGTTTCGCTTTGCTGATTGGGCAGCATGCGGGAGAAGGCGAGGCGGGAATGATCGTCGATGGCGACGTGCAGAGCCTGCCAGCCGGCGAACTGAGGGCGGCCGCGACGCCGGCCATCGCCACGAATGGAGACCTGCTGATAGCGGGTCATGCCCTTGATGTCGAGATGGAGCAGATCGCCGGGAGCGGGATGCTCGTAGCGCACGACCGGCGGAGCGGGATGCAGATGACGCCAGCGGTTCAACTGAGCGCGCTGCAGGATGCGACTGATGGTGGCGGGGCTGAGATGGGTGGCTTGGGCGATCTGATAGGCGGGGCATAACTGGCGCCGCAGAGCGATGACCTGAGCGATCAGCTCCGACGAGGTTCGGCGCGGGCTATGGAGGGGCCGCGAGGAACGATCCCGCAAGCCGGGCAAACCCAGGGTGCGATAGCGCCGGACCCACTTGGCGGCAGTTTTTCGGCTGACGTTGAACGCGGCTGCAGCCGCGTTCAACGTCAACTTCTCGATCATAATCTTCTTGGCTAAAGTCTCTCGACTACGAAAGGTAAGTCGGGCATTCTGGTGAAGGTCCATTCGGTCGACTCCTTCGAAGCAGATTGGTCAGCACCATCAGCTTCTCCGGTGTTGCTCGAATGGACTATTCACTTCTTGGGAACAACGTCTTGAAAGATCACAGGCACCCTCGCATCAACTCTTCCGACCTCTCGCCACGGCCTCCCGCGCTTCTTTATCTGCGGTGCGGCGGCGTTCGGTTTCGCGCTTGTCCCAGAGCTGCTTGCCCTTGGCCAGCGCAAGTTCAACTTTTACTTTACCGTTCTTGAAATACATCCGCGTGGGAATCAGGGTCAGACCCTTCTGCTGCGTCTTGCCGATCAGCTTCCGGATCTCTTCGCGGTGCATCAGCAGCTTGCGGGTGCGCAGAGGCGCGTGGTTGAAGATGTTGCCGTGCTCGTAGGGGCCGATGTGGGCGTTGAGCAGCCAGAGTTCGTTGTCCTTGACCAGGCCGTAAGAGTCCTTGAGGTTGGCGTGGCCGGTGCGTATGGATTTGACCTCGGTACCAGTAAGGGCAACCCCTGCCTCAAATTTTTCCAGCAAGAAGTAGTTGTGTGAAGCGATCCTATTGACGGCGGCATCGCGCTGGCCAGCGGCGGTCGGGTCGCGGCGCGGAGATTTCTCCGGATTGGGCTTGGTTTGGTGCGTGGACTGGCGAGCCATGGGTCGAAATTCATCTTAGCAGCTCGACGCACCCGCAGGGGCTAAGACTAAAGAGTGTAAATGCCTAGCGTGCAACCACTTCGGAAGCAGGAAAGGCCGATGCTATAATCGCGGCAACACACACTTTTTTACCGTGTTCTGAGGGTTTCACACCGGGAACAGGCGCGCCTTCGCCTTTCGGCCGGGGCAATCCCTTTAGGTCAAGAACCGCAGAGTGAGGATCATCACAGATGAGGATCACCGAATGAGACGCCTTTTGCGCCCGGCACTTTTATTGTTGCTGGTCGCGGTTGTGACCCTGCCCGCCGCTGCCGAAAAAGCCAAAGATTTGTACAAGCGAGCCCAGGACGCCGAGGCCCGCCAGAACTACGAAGCGGCTTACGACCTCTACAAGAAGGCCTACGACCTGAGGCCGAAGGATTTGCGCTTCCGGGCTTCATTTGAGCGGGCGCGTTTTGAGGCGGCAGCTGCCATCGTGCATCGCGGGCAGAAAATGCGCGACGAAGGCAAGCTGGAGGAAGCGGCAGCGGAGTTTCAGAGGGCGGTGTCGGTCGATCCGTCATTGTTCATTGCGCAGCAGGAGCTGAAACGCACGCTGCAGATGATCAACGATAAGACCAATCCTCCACCACAGGCGGCCGGACCTCCCAACAGCCTTGAGCGCAGAATCCGCGAAGCCGGTGGGCCAATGGAACTGGCGGCCATCTCGAACACCCCCATCACGGTCAAGCTCACCGAAGATTCCAAGGTTATTTACCAGACGATCGGGCAACTTGCCGGGATCAACGTACTGTTTGATCCGGACTACACTTCGCGGAAGATCAAGGTGGAGTTGAATGGCGTGACCCTGGAAGAGGCGCTGGAAATCACAGCGCTAACGTCGAAGACGTTCTGGCGCCCAGTGACGCCGAATACGATTTTTGTGGCCCAGGACAATCCGGCCAAGCGCAAGGAGCTGGAGCAGAGTGTCCTAAAGACTTTTTACCTTTCGAATCTTTCGCAGCCGACGGAGTTGCAGGATGTGGTCAACGCCATCCGCGCCGTGCTCGATGTGCAGCGAGTGCAGCAGTTGCTCTCGCAGAACGCGTTAGTGGTGCGAGGCACGCCCGATCAGATTGCGCTGGCGGAGAAGCTGGTCGACGACCTCGACAAGGCCCGTCCCGAAGTGATCATCGACATTGCGGTGATGCAGGTGAGCAAGGACAGGTCGCGCACGCTGGGCTTGAGCCCTCCCACCAGCGCCACCGTAACGCTGCAGAGCAACCTCAATACCAACACGACAAACACCACTACCACTACGAATGGGGTGACGACGACCTCGCCCACGACGGGTTCGAACAATACCGGGTTGAATCTGAATACGCTCGGCAATCTGAACGCGACCGATTTCCAGGTGACCATCCCGTCGGCCAATCTGTCGGCCGTGATGAGCGACAGCGATACCAAGCTGATTCAGAATCCGCAGGTTCGCGCCCTCGATGGACAGAAGGCGACATTGAAGATTGGCGACCGCGTTCCGGTAGCGACCGGATCGTTCCAGCCGGGCATTGGCGGCGTCGGCATCAATCCCCTGGTCAACACGCAGTTTCAATATCTGGATGTGGGCGTGAACATCGACATCACGCCGCACGTGCATGCCGGCCGCGAAGTGACGCTGAAAATCTCCATGGATATTTCTTCGGTGACGGGGCAATCTAGCATTGGCGGTATCAACCAGCCCATTATTGGGCAGCGCAAGATCGAACATGAGATCCGCTTAAAAGATGGCGAGGCCAATCTGCTGGGCGGAATGCTGGAAGATCAGCAGACCATGTCATTGAGCGGCATTCCGGGGCTGGCGCAGATTCCGATCCTGCGCTACCTGTTTGGCCAGACGGCGAAGGATCACTCGGAGAATGAGATTGTCTTTGCCATTGTGCCTCACATCATCCGCGGAACTGATGTGAGTGAGATCAACCAGCGGGCTATCGGAATTGGAACCGCGACGAACATTGAGTTGCGGCACACTAGAGCAGCAGCGCCGGCGAACGCAGCTTTCGCAGTACCCGCTGCGACCAATCAGCCTCCGGCGAGCAAAGGGCCGGCCATTGAGGCGGCGCCGAATCAGACTCCCGCTGGTGTTGCACTGGCGACCCCACAGGGAGCGGGCGGCCAGCCGAGTTTCTTGTTTGATCCGCCGACAATTACGACCACCAAAGGCGGCACATTTGTGGTGAACCTCCAGATTTCCGGGGCAAACAATGTGTACTCCGTCCCGGTGCAGATGAACTACGATCCCGCGAAGCTGCAGTTAGTGAACGTATCGAACGGCGGCTTCCTCTCGCAGGACGGGCAAGCGGTGGCGCTGGTGCATCGTGAAGACGAGAACACGGGCACGTTGCAGGTTACGGCCACGCGGCCGCCCGGTGCGGGTGGAGTCTCCGGCCAGGGCACGGTGGTGAGCATCACTTTCCAGGCGAAGGCAGCGGGACAAACTCCCTTGACCATTACGCGAGGCGGGGCGCGCGATCCCGGGTTGCAGTCCATCACGGTAAATGGCGCCCAGGCATCGGTGACCGTGCAATAGGAGCGGCCAGCCGGTCTGAAACCGAAAAGACGAGACACGATGAGGTTGAGCACAAGGCGCGAACGGGGATTCACACTCCTCGAGATGATCGTCGCGATCGCGATCCTGGTCATTCTCACTACGATGGCGCTGCCGCTGGCGCGCATCACCATCAAGCGCGATAAGGAAAAAGAGCTGCGCCACGACTTGTGGGAGATGCGCGATGCCATCGACCGCTACAAGGACGCGGCGGATCGGGGCGCGTTCCGCACTAAAGTCGACTCGCAGAACTATCCGCCCGATCTGGAGACACTGGTCAAGGGCGAGGACATACAGGGAAAGAAGCTTCGCTTCCTGCGCAAGATTCCCATCGATCCGATGACGGGGAACACGGATTGGGGCCTGAGGTCGATGCAGGACGATCCCCAGTCGGATTCATGGGGCGGGCAGAACGTCTTTGACGTGTACAGCAAGTCTCTGGGTGAAGGCCTGGACGGGACGAAATATAAGGACTGGTAGATGCTGCAGATCGCGAACAAAGCGGAGTGCGAAAATCCTTATGTCTCTCCAGAAGACGGAGAAACAACGACGCCGCACCCTCGTGCCGTAATCGGGCAGCGATCGCCGGAGGGCCGCTGCCGGCAGCGTCCTTGGGGAGTGCGCGGGTTCACGCTGCTGGAGATGATGATCGTGATCAGCATCATCTTGATATTGATGGCTGTGGCCGTCCCGATCTACAACCAGTCAATTCTCCGCGCGCGCGAATCGGTGCTGCGGCAAGATCTGTTCACGCTGCGTTCAGTCATTTCGCAGTACACGCTCGACAAGCAGAAGGCGCCGCAGGGCCTTGACGACATCGTGCAGGCCGGATATCTGCGCCAGATTCCTTCTGATCCCATGACGGGCCAGCCCAATTGGGAAGTCGTGCAGGAAGACGTGCTGCTGGCCGTGGATCAGCAGGACCCCGGCATCAGCGATGTGCATTCGGCCTCGAGTGCAACGGCGAGCGACGGCACGGCCTACAGCAGCTGGTGAGGGCCGGCTTGGACTCTATGCTGCCCGCTGCTGCTTGCGATTCTGTTCACTTGTATAGTTGCCGACTGCCTGCCGGATTGCGCTCAAGACACTGTCGTAGGATGTGAGCATTTGATGTTGCCGTGGAGCCTTTGTCCACCACAGGACGCGCAGCTTCAGCGCATTCGACTCGAGGTCGCTCAACTCCAGCACGAGAACTTCGGGACTGGGTTCCGACAGGGTTCCGGGAACATTGCGCACGGCATTGACGATCACAGACTTGAGTTCGGCCAAATCAGGGATGCCTTTGACGCTGAGATCGTACTCCCAGCGGCGAACGTCGCCCGCGGTATTGACGATGACCGAGTGGGTAAACAAGTCGGCGTTGGGAATTACGACCCGCCGTTCGTCGTAGGTTTTGACGATAGTCGCCCGGGTTTGAATTTCTTCGACGGTTCCCTCGTAAGCGTCGATTTTGATCTCGTCTCCAATGCGAAACGGCTCTGCCCACAACAAAAGCAGGCCAGCAAGGAAGTTCTGCAGAATATTCTGAAAGGCGAACCCGATGGCCACGCCGCCGATCCCCAGAATCTTGATCAGATCTGACGCCTGAAAAGAAGGTGCGACGACTGAGATTGCGACCAGGAGCCCGAGCATGATCGTGGCTGCCTGCACCAGCCGGGCAAAAACCATGCCAAGATTCTGGCGCCGTCCGCGCGTGGCCCGGCGAATCACGCGGCTGACCACGACGCTAAGAATATAGAAGAGAATGAAAACGATAATGCTGAGCAAGAAGGCGGGCATCCGGGCGATGACGCTTTCGGTCATGTGCCGGGCGGAATCCCAGAATGTGTCGAAGTTGATGCTCATTCGTGCCCGGAAGGGCTCGAAATGGGATGCCCGGAGGGGGAAATAGGTTTGCGAGGGATGGCGGAGAGCCCTGATCTCGGGCTGTTTTTGGGTAGTGGCTCATTTTGAATTTCTGATGGCATCTTCGCTCGTCGATGGCGTCATCCGGAGCGTAGCCGTTCTTCAGGTGGAGCGAAGGATCTCCGCTACGACGCTGTGTGCCACGGGAGATCCCTCGGCCCGCTGGTAAAAACGCGGGCTCTTCGGGATGACGCCTTGTGAGATTCAGAGTTCAAACTGAGCCACTAGCTGTTTTTGGCCATATTTGAATAGTGCCGAGCGAAGCAATAACATCTACTTATGCCCGTTGAAACCGAAGTCTTTCAGGCTCCAACGTCGATTCGCGCGCCGCGCGGAAATCAGATCACCTGCCAGGGCTGGCAGCAGGAAGCCGCCATGCGCATGCTCATGAACAACCTGGATGAGGAGGTCGCCGAGCGGCCGCGGGACTTGGTGGTCTATGGCGGCACGGGCCGCGCGGCGCGAAGTTGGGAAGCTTATCGCGCGATCGTCGAGACCCTGAAGAATCTCGCGAACGACGAGACGTTGCTGGTGCAATCGGGAAAGCCCGTAGGCGTGTTCAAGACCCACGACCACGCTCCCCGCGTGCTGATCGCCAATTCGAATCTCGTCGGACACTGGTCGAACTGGGAGAAGTTCAACGAACTGGAGCGCGCCGGGCTGATGATGTACGGCCAGATGACGGCGGGCTCGTGGATCTACATCGGCTCGCAGGGAATTATTGAGGGAACGTTCGAGACTTTCTCCGCAGCCGGTGAGAAACATTTTGCCGGCGATCTCGCGGGCAAGTTGATTGTCAGCGGCGGTATGGGTGGCATGGGTGGAGCTCAGCCGCTGGCGGCCACCATGACGGGCGCCGCATTTCTGGGGATTGATGTCGATGCGGAGCGCATCAAGAAGCGGCTGAAGACCGGCTACTGCGATTTCATGGTCACCACGCTCGACGAAGCGCTGCGCATTCTGAAAAACGCTGTGCGCAAGAAGGAGAACGTGTCGGTTGGGCTGGTGGGAAATTGCGCCGACATAATTCCCGAACTCGCTGAGCGCGGCGTGATGCCCGACATTCTTACCGACCAGACTTCGGCGCACGATCCACTGAATGGATACGTGCCGAATGGGATGACACTTGAGGAAGTGCTGGAGTTGCGCCGTCGCGATCCACACGCATATCAGGAAAAATCGCTCGATGCCATGGCGCGCCACGTGGAAGGGATGCTGCGGCTGCAGAAGATGGGGGCGGTGACATTCGATTACGGGAATAACATCCGCACGTTTGCGTTTCAGCGCGGGGTGAAAGATGCCTACGACTTTCCGGGATTCGTGCCGGCCTACATTCGTCCGCTGTTTTGCGAAGGCAGAGGACCGTTCCGCTGGGTAGCGCTGTCGGGCGAGGCGTCCGATATTCACGTCACGGATGATCTGGTCCTGGAGTTGTTTCCCGACAATCGCATCCTGCGGCGCTGGATTGATCTGGCGCGCAAGCGCATCAAGTTTCAGGGATTGCCCGCGCGCATCTGCTGGCTGGGATACGGCGAGCGCGCGCAGTTCGGGCTGGCGATAAATGATCTGGTGAAGAAAGGGAAGATCAAAGCGCCAATCGTGATCGGACGCGATCATCTGGATTGCGGTTCGGTGGCGTCTCCGTTTCGTGAGACCGAGAGCATGAAGGATGGATCGGATGCGGTCGCCGACTGGCCTCTGCTGAATGCTTTGCTGAACACGGCCGCGGGCGCCTCATGGGTGTCGATCCATAACGGCGGTGGCGTCGGTATTGGCTACTCGCTGCACGCGGGGCAAGTCACGGTGGCTGACGGTACCGACGAGATGGCCAAGCGCATCGAGCGCGTGCTGACGACCGACCCGGGCATGGGAGTGATTCGGCACGTGGATGCGGGCTATGACGAAGCGAAAGAGTTTGCCAGGAAGCACAGCGTCAGAGTGCCAATGGAAGGTCGAATCTAGCGCTGGGACATTTCGTCCTCAATATCCGAGACGAATAAGGCGGTCGGTGGAAAGAGATCTTCAATGATGAATCGTACGAAAGCTTCGCTGTTTTCTCTTCTGCTAACGGTCGTTCCAGTCCGCGCCCAGGATACTGCGTTCAAACCGGACGATCTCGTGTCCCAGCACCTGCAGGCCATTGGTCCTGCTGCAGCCCGTGACGCAGCGAAGACGCGCGTGGTGAAGGGCGCAGCGACGTACCGAATACTGGTGGGCGGCAGCGGCCGCGAGGAAGGAACCGTCGGCTTCGTCAGCGAGGGTCACAAACTTCGTTTGGTCTTGAGGGTTCCGGGCAACTACCGCGGTGAGAACGCTCTTTTCAGTGGGGATGTGGCCCAGGTTGCCTTCTCAAACTCCGATCAGACGCGCTCTCCTCTTGGGTCCTTCCTGGTGACGAACGATGTGATTCTTCAAGATGGTCTTCTTGGCGGCTCGCTTTCTACCGCATGGCCGCTTCAGGATATAACGGACCGCGGAGCCAAACTCGTCTATGAAGGGCTGAAGAAGGTTGACGGTCATCCGCTCTACCAACTGCGCTATGAACCCCGCAAGCACTGTGACGTGGAGATTCTGCTCTACTTCGAGCAGCAAACTTTTCGGCATGTGAGAACTGTTTATAACCTGAGGGTGGGAAACAACGTGGGCGCCACCATCGTTAAATCCGCTGGTCTTCAGCCGGAGCGCTCTCAGTTGGAAGAACAATTCAGCGATTTCACCACGGTTGATGGCCTTACACTGCCGACACACTGGAAACTGCAATTCACCCGTGAGTTGCCCAACGGCAGCACGACTCTCACCGAGTGGGACATGAAGGGACTCGATATCAAGAACAATATCGGACTCGATCCGCGCAACTTTGCAGCGAAGTGAGAGGCCCGTGGGTTGTAGTCGCAGCCGTGGCTGATAAACTAGGCTATTGAATCGAACCAGGAAATCTCATCCGAATGAGACGGCGATTCTGCTAGTCTCAATCCGCCAACTGCTGACATTGCGATTTGCTTCAAGCAATCCCAGACCACGCCGTGGTTCAGAACTCAGGGAACTTTGCATCATCGAAGATGGCGCCGTGCTTTGCATCGGCGGCAAGATTGTTTCCGTCGGAAAAACCAAAGATGCGCTGCGTGATCCCTGGCTGAAGAAAAATCGGAAGAAGGTTACGGAGATCGACTGCGCGGGAAAAGTTGTGCTGCCCGGATTTGTCGATTCACATACGCATCCTGTCTTTGTCAGCCCGCGGTTGGTGGATTTCGAGAAGCGCATTGAAGGCGCATCCTACGAAGACATCGCTGCTGCGGGCGGCGGCATCACATCAAGTGTTGAGGGCGTGCGCAAGGCAGGGAAGAGCGCGCTGGCGGACAAGGTTCTGTTGGCGTTGCGCGACATGGCTTCCTACGGCACAACCACTGTGGAGGCCAAGTCGGGCTATGGACTGACGGTCGAGTCGGAGGTGAAGTCGCTGGAGGCGATTCGCGAAGCGGCCTCCCGCTGGCCGGGAACTGTGGTTGCTACTCTGTTAGGAGCGCATGTTATTCCGCAAGAATTTCAGGGCCGTTCACAAAAGTATGTTGAGGCCGTTTGTAAGGAGATGATTCCCCGCGCAGCGAAGCGGAAACTCGCCCAATTCGTGGACGTTTTCTGCGACAAGGGCGCGTTCACGGCCGAAGAGACCGAGCGGATCTTTGAGGCCGCGGGGCAACATGGCCTCGAGGTTCGAGCGCACATGTGCCAGCTTTCCGAGATAGCGTTGTCGCCGTTCTTGCGGTTCAATCCCGCATCGTTCGATCACATGGACCACGTTAACGCGGACGACATCCTCCAATTGGCCACGCGCGACACGGTGGCGACGCTGGTGCCGGGGGCAAATTATTTTCTGGGGCTGAGGGAGTATCCGCCGGCGCGCAAGTTGATTGATGCCGGTGTTCCAGTGGCGCTCGCGACCGACTACAACCCCGGTACCTCGCCCACCATCAGCATGCCCATGGCAATGTCGCTGGCTTGCACGCATATGAAGATGTCTCCAGCGGAAGCGGTTTCTGCGGCGACCATCAACGGAGCATGGGCGCTGCGCGTGGCGGATCGCAAAGGCAGCATCGAGCCGGGAAAAGATGCTGATCTCGCAATATTCGATGTGCAGGATTACCGCGAAATACCTTACTGGTTTGGAGTCAACCGGTGCGCTGCGACAGTGTTGAACGGCGCGCCGCTTTGTGATTTGTGAACTTAGATCGCGCCCCGCCCATCAGTGATGCTGACCTGCGCAGCTGGCAGGAAGAAATCGCGCAGCAGTTCGAAACCGATCGAATGTGTTTTTCGCAAGGTCTGAAATCAGCGAGCCGAAAGCTCAGGAACGGCGGCCACTTACAACGGGTTCGCCAGCGACGCGGCCATTGTTGAGCGAATCCGACTCGGTTGTTATAATCAACAGCGTTCCGCACGCTTCGGCAATCGGTGCTGTTTCCTTCGGTCGGCAATCCCGCCTCCAATTAGCGTGAAGCGAACAGTCCTCGTGGCCCGCGGCCGGATGGGCGGGTTTCGAACGTGGCCAGGTAGCTCAGGTGGTAGAGCGCAGCCCTGAAAAGGCTGGCGTCGGCGGTTCAACTCCGTCCCTGGCCACCATCATTCCAAAAGAACTTGTTTGAATTGCCTGGCACGGCTTCAGTCCGCTGTCGGTCCGCACCTGAAACACGCGTAAAAGGACTGACGCGGATGTTTATGACCTTGAAGGCCTTATCTTGATCTGCATTCCTACTCAGTCCGCTCTCAGTCCGTTTTTGTCTGGCGCGTGGCTGAGAATGGCGGTTAACATTTTCCCCGCTGCGACCATGCGATCGCGGCTGACTGCGTGGGTGTAGAACTGAAGCGTCAGCTTGACGTCGCTGTGGCGAAGCAGAGTTTGCACAGTCTTTGGATCAGTTCTGATCCGGATGAGAAATGACGCGAGGCTGTGGCGCAGATTATGAAAACCGAATCGTCGCGGGTCATCGTCGACGAGTCGGCCGTGAGAACGAAGCCGCTGGCGCGGCGGACGCTGCCGCGTGGGTGATGTCGGCAGTCCTTATTTTTGGCTCAGATAATTGTGGGTCACAAGGAGGTCCCTGTGACCCATCTACGCAAAATGATGCTGGAGGAACTCCAGCAACGTCATTACTCTGAAGCTACCACACGACGTTACATTCGCTTCATCGAGCGGTTCGCCCAACACTTCCACCGCTCGCCCGATCGCCTGGGACCGCAGCACATCCGCGAGTACCAAGCCCAACTCTTCACCGTGCACAAACTGACTCCCGGTTCGGTGACCAACCATCTCTGCGCCCTGCGCTTTCTCTACATCCAGACGCTCAAGAGGCCCTGGAGCATTGCCGACACTCCCTATCCCAAGAAGCGCTATCGCCTGCCCACCATTCTCAGTCAGGAAGAAGTAACACTGCTCATCGAGGCTGCGCCGACTCCCTTCTATCGCACCATTTTGATGACCCTCTACGGCACCGGCGTGCGCCGCGCCGAGCTCACGCGCCTGAAGGTCAGCGACATCGATAGCCGACGCATGGTCGTGCACATTCAGGACGGCAAAGGCGGGCAAGACCGCGACGTCATGCTCAGCCCCGTCCTGCTCGAGGAACTGCGCGCTCATTGGCGACGTCTGCGTAAAAAGTCCGTCTGGTTATTTCCCGGCAATCGCTGGCACAGCGGTGATCACCCCACTGATGACAAGACGCCCTACCACGCCTGCGTCGAAGCCGCCCGCCGCGCCGGGATTAAGAAACGCGTCTATCCCCACGTGCTCCGCCATTGCTTCGCCACCCACTTGCTCGAATCCGGCGCTGACCTGCACACCATCCAGATTCTGTTAGGCCATCACGATCTGAAGGAAACCGCTCGCTATCTCCACCTCTCGCAACGGCACCTGCATGCCACGCCCAGTCCGCTGGATGCGCTGGTGCTAAAGAAAGGCAGGTCGTCCGAGGAAGAGTAAATGAGTCGGCCACGGTTCGAGGTGGCCGATGTCATTCGCAGCACAGGAGCAGACTTCATCGCGCGCAACCGTCACTGGCTACGCTGGACCCATATCAAGGTCCTGCGGGCCATCGCGCGCTGTCGCACCGCCGCCCTCGGCGGCCATATCGATGAGTGCATCGGCTGCGGACATCGTGCCACCATCTCCTACAACTCGTGTCGCAACCGGCACTGCCCGAAGTGTCAGACCAGTGCGCGTGAACGCTGGATCGCGGCGCGTCGTCGTGAACTGCTGCCCACGCCCTACGTCCACGTCGTCTTCACACTGCCGCCGCAACTGGCTGCGTTGGCTCTCCAGAACAGGAAACTCATCTATGATTTGCTGCTTCGGGCCAGCGCCGAAACTCTACGGGAAGTGGCTCGTAACCCCGCCCATCTCGGAGCCGAGATCGGCTTCTTCAGCGTGCTCCATACCTGGAACCAGAAGCTCCAACTTCATCCCCATGTCCACTGTGTTGTTCCCGCCGGCGGACTCTCGCTGGATCACCGTCGCTGGATTCGCTCGCACTCACGCTTCTTCGTTCCCATTGCTGTACTGCGGCGCGTGTTCCGCGGCAAGTTCGTCGCCGGCCTGAAGGCTGCCTTCGAACGCCGTCAACTGCACCTGGCCGGAGAACTCGCACCGCTCACCCATCCTAAGTTCTTCGCGGCCTGGCTGCGTCCGCTCTTCCGCAAAGATTGGATCGTCTACTCCAAACCACCCTTCGGTGGACCCGAGTATGTCCTGCAGTATCTCGGCCGCTATACCCACCGCGTCGCGATCTCCAACCATCGCTTGGTCGCATTGGCGGACGGCCAGGTTACCTTTCGCTGGCGTGACTCTGCCGACCACAATCGGCAGAAACTGATGACTCTGTCGCGCGATGAGTTTCTCCGTCGCTTCCTACTTCACCTGCTCCCCAAGGGCTTCGTTCGCATCCGCCACTTCGGCTTCCTCGCCAACCGAAGGCGCGCCGCCCTGCTGCCACAGTGCTTCACCGCTCTCCACGCCACTCCACCGAAAGACGAATCGGAAACGTCGACCGCTCCTACAACGCACCCGCTGTGGCGCTGTCCCAAGTGCGGTGGACCGATGGCCGTCGTCGAACGATTCACCGCGGCACAACTCCAACTTCGTTCTCCACCGCTCCTGGTCACAGCTGCATGAAATCACTCGCCCACAACCCCAACTGCTGGCGCGCTTCAGCGCGCTCCGTCGAAGTGTGTCTCCGTCCCCGCTCGACACCTTCTTCATGCCCCAGAGTAGGTTTCGCTTCAACCGCCACTTCGCCCTTGCCCATGCCCGTCGGTTCCTCCGCCACGGACCTCGACCACCCCGACAACCTCTACAAACCTCTCTTGCTCCATTCAATTTGCATAAGTACCGCGCCCGCCGCGCCAGCGGCTTCCTTCTGACGGCTTTTTCGAACGCGACGCCTCTCACCTTCTTTCAGCCTTGAGCACTCATCCCGGCGTCGCCTCCGAAAAAGCACTAGCGTGATTGTCCCGGTGCGACGAAAGAACGCCTGCCTTGACAGCGGCTGGCCGCAGATGATCTTCCACAAGCATGTTGGCGACCCGAGGCTGTTTGCCGTTTAGGCGGGTTGAGGGAAACAACCAGTCGCCGGCCTGGGAATACGTCGTCTTCTGTTTCCAGAGGCGCATGAAGTCGGCGAGCAACGGATGGAGTGGCACCGGGCCCTTCGACGCTTTGCTCTTCGGCAAACCTACTTGGCCACACGTCCAGGTACGACGCACCTGGATCATTCCGTCAGTGAAATTAACGTCGTGCCATTGCAAGCCCAGGCATTCCGAAATACGGAGTCCTGTGCCTGCGGCCAAAAGCGTCAGAGTGCGTTCTGGCTCTCGGAGGTTACACACGATTGCATACGCCTGTTCTGGCGTGAGAATCATCGCTTCGTATCCGCTGGTGGTCTTGCAGCGGACAAAGCGCATGGGGTTCGACTCCTGATTTCGCGGAATTAGACCGTATCTTTGGCCATGCTTATACACCAAGGACATGACGCGACGAGTCTTATCGAGCGTCGGATTGGCAAGATGTCCTTCCTTTTTCAAGGCCCTCAGCCACTGCTCCACTTCCAACGGTTCGATACCAATCGCAATCCGGTTACCCCATCGCGGCAACAATCGGTTGCGAAGCACGCGTTCGTAGGATCGCACTGTTGTGTGTGCCTTCGGATGGATGGATTCGGCGTGGTCCGCTAGTTCATGTTCGGCGTAATGTTGTGCCAGGTCCGCGAACGTCATGCCTCGCAGTGAATTCACGTGGTTGAGCGGGAGGTGAAGTCTTTCAACTTCCGCCCATGCCTGGCTTTTGTCAGGCAAGTCCTTTACCAACCCGATCGCAACTTTGTTTTCAACACGCTTGCCATCAGATTTTCGAGTTGTGCGAAAGAACAATACCCAGGTTTCCCCGTGAATACGGCTTTCCTTTTTTAACCAACCCCGCTGTCGTCTTTGCGCCATTGTCCTATCTCCTCAGAAATCGAACACAGTTGGCATTGTCGAACATTTGTGGAATCGCGTCCGTTATGGAGAAAGATTGCCGGTGCGCGTGGCGAAGTTGTCCGCATCTCGCGTTAGACATTTTTGTGCATGACCGGGCGGGAATTAGGGAATTAACTTCTGGTTTGCGCGTGATCCATTCTCCGAAGCCGACGTTCCAATACTAATTGGCTGGGTGAGATGTTTCGGTTTACAAGAGCGTGGTCGCCACCGGCAATTTCAGGCATGCCAGATTTCTCCCAACACCCGGTGCCAGTTCTGGCCCAGAATCAGGCGAAGGTGCTCGTCGGTGTATCCCCGTCTGATGAAAGCGGCGGTAAGATCGTAAAGTCGTTTCTGTCCCTCGAGGCCGGTGACCACCTCGTGCGTTCCATGAACGTGGTAGCGTGGGTCAGCCTTCGCCAGCATCTCCTTGAGTATCTCAGGAGCTCCTAGATCATTGCTCTCGACCCCGGCGTCGGACCCGAGTCCCACGTGCTCAATTCCCACCAGGTCGCGGACGTGATCGAAGTGGTTCACGACGTCATCTATCGTCACCGGCTCCGTGCCCTTAACCATAAATGCGATGCACGCAATTCCCATGACGCCACCCGTCTTGGCCAGCTTTCGAATCGCTTCATCCGTCGAAGTGCGAGGGGCATCTGGATTCAGTGCGCGGCAGTTTCCGTGCGACAGAATCAGCGGCGCTTTGGACATCTCGCAGGCATCGAGCTTGCTACGATCGCTCGCGTGTCCGAGGTCCACCGCCATTCCGACCTGGTTCATACGCTCAATCACCTTCTGGCCGTACTCGCTCACTCCTGCATCGTGTGGCTCGAAGGCGCCATCCGCGACTATGGAGCGAAAGTTGTAGCTGAGCTGTGAAATGCGCTGGCCGTAGCCGTAGCAGGTATTGACGGCATCCACAGCGTCGAATTGCGCGCTCGATTGCAGTCCAAAAATAATGCCGTACCGTCCCTGGCTCTTCACCTTTTCAAAGTCAGCGGCGAAGTCGATCCGCGCCAGCCATTGCGGGTAGTCAAGGAGAAAACTGTTCCACTTTGCGAAGAGCTTCTCTGCATCATCCAGGGAGGATGCGTCAAGACCAAAGTTGATTGCATTCACTCCCGAGTTCACAAAGAACGCAAAGTCGGATTGCTTGAAGGCACCTGGTTTGGATAGCCAGTCATCCAGCAGCTTCTCCTTATCCCTGCGGTATAGGAACTGATTGAGCATGTCGATCACCAGTTCCTCGCGGATCAGCCGCACTACACGCTCCGGATATTCTTCATTGCTTTCGGCAAAAAGCCGGTAGCGGCTCCGTAGGACAAATGGTGCAGCCACTGCCGCAGAACTGGCGCGGCGAAGAAAGTCACGACGCGAAACCGAAGATGGTGTCATAGGCATCTCATTGATCTACAGATGGGGAAACAGGCGCCGCGAGCGGCAGGATTAATTCACTCGCATGTTCAGTATCATGAAACACCTTGATGTGCGCAACGTGAATGTCCTCCGGTTTTTCGTAACCGATACGTCCGCCTGTGTTGTAGTTTTTCTGGTAGTTGGGCGAGTTCAGAGGAGCAATCGTCAGCCGCAATCGCGCACCGGCCGGTATCCTTCGCGCCATCCAGTAGAACTCGAACGGAATCTCGACGACTTGATCAGGCTTCAACAGTTCGTTCTTGAAGTAGCTATTCCGAAAACGAGCGCGGCGAATGTCTTCTCCCAGCTTTACGGCAGAGCCATCGGGCAGAACCATTAGCACTTGAGCCCAGAGATCGAAGTCCGGTGTGTCGGACTGTACGATAAGGCTTAGCCGCATCTGTCCTGCCATCTCAGTGTCGCGAGCAAAAGGCTCCGAATGAAATGTGATAGCTTGCTTCTGGTAGGCACGAAACTGACTCAACAGGTTCTCGTTGGCTGCGTACTTCGCGACGTCCAACTCGGGCAGTTCGTGGGGATCGCTCACGAGTATGGTAGGCGGCTCTGCTCCCGCGGCAATGGCCTTCAGGTAGCCGGAGTGGAATACATTTTCTGGTGTGCCTTCGAGGAAGAATTGGAGTACGCCGGATGACGCAGCTTCGAGCGTGGGGGCATGCCGCCACTCATCGGCGCCCATCATGAAGTAAGTGACGCGATCCTTGAGAAGAGCCGGTTGTGGACCACGACCAAGAACCCAGTCATACCAGTCAGCCCGTAGCTTGTCCATATCAAGAACGGCAGCCTCGGGGATCGCCAGACCGTCAATGTCCTTACTGGGATGATGTGTTCCCAGGTGATCCCACGGACCGATGATCAGGAAGTGCTTCTTTGCCGCAGATGGCGACGCGTACGATATATGCCGGCGGTAATAACGAAGAGAGCCTGGCTGATCGTCATCGAAATAGCCAGTCGCGGTCAAAACAGGAAAAGTCATCCGCGCAAAATCTTCGGGTTTGGGTTCAGCGGCGAGATTGAATGATTCGTCGCCAACATGATCCAGCCACATCTTCATAAATGACAGCTTCTGGCCCCGGCCGTCGGTCATCCACCAGTCATCCTGCGCGATTCCGATCGCGTCATCCAACTCGCGGAAGGGACGGTAGTGAGCGTACTGCTCCAGCATCTTCTGCTGCCAATAGTCGCTATCGACGAATTCCGTATTGTGCGAGCGACCCGAAATATCGCCCAGGATCACCGCTGACCATGATTGGGGGATTCCGTTCGTGTTGGGCACATCCCATCCGGGATAGATGGGGACGTAAGGGGCGATGCCGGCGAGATGGGGTGGAACCTGGACGGCAGTTCGCCACTGCGTCATTCCAAAGTATGATGCGCCATACATGACGACGCGCCCGTCGCTCCAGGGTTGCGCTGCGATCCACTCCACCACCTCGTAGCCATCACGCCCGACCTGCAAACCAAGGTTTTCGCTCTTGACTCCGCCGGAACGTCCTCGGCCCCGAACATACACTTGCGCGTAGACGTACCCTCGCTGCGTGAAGTAGCGTCCCCGGGTCATTCCGTCAATCTCGTATTGCGTCAGGCAGAGAACAGTCGGAGCTTTGGATTTGAGGCCCGAAGGTTTGAAAATCCATGCTTCGAGATCAACACCATCCCGCAGGGGAATCATGCGGCTCATCTCAACGTTATAGCCAGGACCGACGTTCTCTTTGTTCCCGGTCGAGGCTGTCGTGACTGCCGCAAGACCTAAAATAATGTTGACGGTGAGCGCGATAGCCAACGCAGATTTCAAGTGTTTCCTCCAGTTGCCGTCGTTAGTCGAGCACTTCCGCGAATTTCAGTGTTCAGGGATGGATCCTGAGAAATCGTGCGGCGTTGTTGTACAAAATGTCACGTTTTTGCCCGGAAGATAGTGCGGGATCATTCTGAATCGTATCGATTGCGACTGAGACCGCATCCGGCCAAACCATTTCGTCAGAACCAAACATGATGCGGTTCTCAAATCCGGCATCAATCAAGCGGTGCAGGAAATCGTAGAACTGCTTGCGGGGAAAAGCGTAGTCGATGATCCCGACATCCACATAAAGTTGAGGATGGGCATATAGCGCGGCGATGGTATCGTCTGCCAAGGGCCAGCCGGCATGCATGGCCCAAACGCGAAGCTTAGGGTGGCGCACGAGAACATCTTCGAGGGTCAACAGGCTGGACATTCGCATGCGATAACCAGGCGCGAACAGGTAAGAAACTCCGGGCGGCCCAGGTCCCATATGAATGCCGACAGGAATGTCCAGCTCTTCGGCCAGCGCAAAGTAAGGTTCCATTCGCGGATCGGTGACGGCAATGCCCTCGTATTGCGAGCTGATTTCAGCAAACGCCATTACTCGCCTGCTTTTCACCAATTGGCGTAATTCGTCCACGCTCGGTTTTCCCGACTCCGGATCAAACGGCAGCGCAGGGAGAACGCGGCCCTCACTCGCCTGCTTCCACTTTTCCATGACCTCGAGGTCGCCATCCGTGACCGCAACGGTCACATTTCGTGTTTTCAGGATTGCAAGCGTACGCCGCATCAAGTCTTCGTCATTCGAACCAGATCGCAGAGGCGATGGACACGCGGGTTTGTTCTGCACGCGGGCAAAATATGTTTGCGCATCCTCATGAGTGTCCTTAACCGGCCAGGTCAAAAAAGGTGCGCAAAGATAGAGTGGCGGTGGTCCAAGTTCATCTGCGTGTTTAGCGTGCAGATGCATATCGATGATCGGCTCGGCATTGGTCTGTGACCATAGCAGAGTTGTACAGAGGGGAGAGATCACCTGTAGGAGGCATGTGGCGAAAATGAACATTCTAAAGACGGGAAATTGTTTCATTGTTGTGTCCTCTACTTTGCCGGTTTTGTTCAGTCCCAGCGTTGCCTTAATCATCAGAGGATTCGATCAATCTCTTCCTTGTTGAGGGACTCTCCAAGAAGCGTCAATCCATGCCTTTCGAACTCTGCTTTACGAGCTTCCTGATTCTTTGGATCTTCGCTTTGTGCAACCGACGCCCATTGTGTTTCCATTAATCCAGCGGGTGTGTAGAGATGAATTGCGCCACAATGAGGATCCTGCGCCACACTCCAGCGGTGCGGGACTTTCATCGGCATCAGCAAGGAATCGCCAGGCTTCAAACGCATGCGATCGCTGCCGACTTCGGCGACGAATTCACCCGTCATGACATAGATCCATTCATCCTGTTCGTGATGCACGTGATGCGGGGCGCCTCGATAGGGGTGATGGTCTCCTGAGGGAAAGACAAAGACCGCAAGGCGCCCCTCAGAGTCGGAGGAGCGGACAACCTCGGTGTCGAACATCCCTGACGGCGAGGGCGCGCGGTCATCTGCGCCGTTGGGTTTCCGTGTGAAGCCAGAGCGAACGAAAACTGGATGTCGAACAGATCCTTGATCCGAGGCGTGTTTTTTTTCGCCCGAATCTTGGAGTGCAAATGCAAGACAGAAAGGAGACCCGGCAAGCATCAATCCTGTGCCAGCTGCGAGTAGGCTTCTGCGATTCATGAATATCTTCGAGTTCGCGGAGTTTTTAGTGGGCATGCCCGCTCCTACTCCCGTGAATAGTGACGGCCCTCTTCAGCGGGCCGCCAACCTCTCCCATTTCGGCGGTCTGCGTGAAGGAAGTGGCAGTGATGCCGGACCACACTTCATGCCAGGTCATCTTTTTACCGTTCTGGGGGAAGCCCAAGTCGATCGTTAGTTGTTTTCCATCCCAGTTCAGAGAACTGTTGGCGTAGGTGTTGAAATCACAAGCTGCCGGACCGGAGTTGTTGCAGAGCATTCCGCGGAGGCTTTTCGTGGTGTTGTCCCACCATTGCAGTGCGATAAGAAACATCTCCCCCGCGGGCCCGAGTACATGCTCTTCCTCCATCAAAACGTATCCGCCCGGCCCGGTCCGCCAGTTTTCTTCGCCCGTTCCAGTGCCGCCGTTCGGAGACATGCCGCCAGGCGCAAAGTCATAAGATGTTGTCCAGTTACCGGCGAGCGCTTTTTCGAGATCCTGCAGTTCCGGCGCTGGATCTGCTGCACTCGACGCTCGATGGTCCCCGGAGTTCGTCGCGTGAATGCCGCTGTCACCAAGCACCCCCGTAACCCTCGTGGCATGGATCGTAAACAACCGTTTTCTAGGTCCGCCGGGGTCTCCATATTCGCCAGTTTGAACAAATGAAGTCGGCGTGATGTCTGACCAGACCTCGTACCACATAGACTTTTTGCCAGTTGTCGAGGTTTCAACTTCGTCGATGACGAACTGTTTGCCATCCCAATTCATGGTGATGTCCTTTTGTGCACCCTTGACATCGCATGTGTACGGCAACAGGTTTTGGCATTCCATCCCGTGGAAACTTTTATCGGCGGTATTCCACCAGACGATCCCGAGAAGAGAGAGATCACCCTCAGGCGTGCGCAGGTGCTCCTCTTCCAACAACGTGAATCCCCCTGGGCCAGGTCGCCAGGTTTCTTCTCCGGTTTTGGCCAGGCCATTCGGTGACGACGTGCTGGGCTCAAACTTCACGCTGAGCGACCATTTTCCAGAGAGCGCTTTGGTCAGGCCTACAATTTCAGGCGAAGGTTGCGGGGCAGATGTTAGTGATTGTGCTGTTGCGCTGACGATAAACATTGCACAAACGGCCAGAACATCCAGGGAAATCAGAGAAACTTTCTTCATGTTGGCTCCGTGTCGTGAACATTCTTTCGTTCTAAAATTGGCTCTCTGCTCGATCAGCCTTGGTTACTGGCAGACGAATTGTCCTTGCGTCAGGCTAGTGATCGTTTTCACGGATAAGCCAGGTTGGGAGCGTTCATAGGAGACCGAGAACGCGTCTGTGTTCTCACCCTGCGCACCTAATTGTCCCGTCAATAAAATGACGAGGGTTCCGTCGGCGTTGTAAAAGGCGATTTGCGAGCGGCCGTCGGCGTAGCCTTGGATCTTCTTGAACCCAGAAAGATGCGATGCGTACCATGCTGCCGCGGCGTCCATTTTGATCGCGTTCGCCGGATTCATGACGGTAGACAGAGAATAGAAATTGCCCTGTGTTTTGCTCTTACAAACTTGTCCGTCAGGCATTTTGTCGGGCTCGTTGCCCACATTCTTGAATAGGACGGTGGCGGGAATCAGCGGAAGGCCTGTCAGTGGATCGTTGGTGAGCACTTTTGCCTGGCCTGCAGCGGTCGCCAGGCAGAAAGCAATGACAGCTGCGGTAAGAATAGTGTTATTCATCGAGCCTCCTCGAGTGTTCGTTTTCTGATTTGCACTTCCAAACTGTTTTTGTATAACGCCGGTCTTGTTCAATGGAACATTTCGACGAAAAAGGTTCGATTTGATGCTGTCACAGAGCATCCGCGATCTTCATGGCCAGCGGCTTCACTTGCTCAACGCCGCAAGGGCAGGTGATGTACATAATTCGAATCAACGTCTTTCCCTTGCGGGCAATCACCATTCCATCCGCCGATACAAACGCCTGGTCGCCGATGCCCGGAAGTCCTTGTTGGGGCCCCAGATTGCCCAATACTTTGGCGTTGAGTCGCATCTGTTCTTCGGCGGCGTGCTGATCGAGGGAGAACGTAAACACCGGCACTTCTCCCGAGTTGTCCTGCTCGGCCGCGGGTCTTTCAGCCTGAAATGCCGTGAACATGCCGCCGGCGATTTTCTCGGCAATCTCCTGCGTCTTTTTGTCCGCGCCATTGTCGGCCACCATCGCTTTCAGGTGCTTTGCCGTCATATCTGCCTGCGTGCCTTTCGCCATGTAGGAACAGCCGTTGTCTTTGGACTCCGTCCGGACAATCTCGACGCCAACGGCTTTGCTCACATCCTGTTTGCTCAGCAAGCGGCACACATCCCCCATGGTGCCGCCTTCTGCTGAGCGCCCAGACTCCGATTCCCCCAAACCGGAGCCCTTGCCGTCGGAACTTGTGCCTGAAGTGGAATCTGATCCAAGAATTCCGTCCGCAGCTTGATGGATCTTCTGGCTGACGCGATGCGCGACGTAGTACACGCCAACCGCGCCCGCCGCGCCACCCACAAAAATGATCGCGACCGCTGCAATGCCAAGCTTGGCGAGAGCACTTATCCCTTGCTTTGAGGGCTCCGGGCTCGGCACTGGAGCCGGTTGGGTGTTTGGCATTTGCGCGACTGAACCGGGTGATTGCGGCGTTGGCGGCGCGACGTTCCGCATGTCTGCTCCGCATTTCACGCAGAACGGTCCGCCGTTGAGTGATGCGCCACATTTGACACAGAACTTTCCCATGACTTGGCCTCCTATCGACGAGCCTTGAGTTCTCACTAAGAATGTGGGATTACATTGGGGGCTTCACATTGCTGTACTCGAAGCGTGCCGAGAGGCGGCCCTTCCCCAAAGATCCACCATAGTCCATAGCAACCTCTTCACGTAACGCGCGACCCGTCAACTTGGAAATCCACATCTGCCCGTCTTCTTTCCTAGTCTCGGTTTCGCGGCGCACGGAATAAACAGCCGCGGCTTCTCCGTTGACGGATTCATTGCGCACAAATTGACAGGTCGATTTCCCTTCTTTTTCGTCTTCCAATTCTTGTGTCAAGACATCAGCCGGAGTTGCGGGGCTCACCATCCATTTACCTCTCGCGAATATGTAGGTCTTTCCCTGGACATAGATGGTCTCGGTGCTGGTTGGCTTACCATTCACAACACCTGTGGAATAGCTATGGCTGGAAGTCGTGATCAATTTTGTAAGCGCGTCAAACACCGGCTGGCAGGAGTCTGCCGCGTGAGCCGATGAAAGAAGCCCAGCCATCATGAGCGACAAAAAAAGAGGACAAGTGAAGAAGCGATTGCCAAACATCGGAAACCTCCTCAGTGAACTATTGGTAGCGATGGGCCGCTTGCCAGCATTTAGAATCCGAAAAACTGTTTTGCTTTCGATCTCGTAGTAGGCCGGCAATTTTCATTTGGCGGCGAAAGTCGCCACAATGCGCTTGACCTGATCCTCGGGATAGTCCGGCTTCACGTTGATTTGCGCGACACAATGGTATCCGTTCCCCGGCACATCAGCCTGATAAGTGACCAGCGGTTGGTCTCCCGGCGACCGATGCGATTTCAGTACGTAGAAGACAAGCTTCGGAGTGTTCTCGATCATTCTTTCTGCCACCATCTTTTGTGTTTCCGCGCTGAAGACTCTTACCTTGCCATCCCCTCTCACCGTGAAGACAGACTGGCCCCAGTTTTCTGGCACCGAGATCTGGCAGGAATTGGTTCTGTCTTTCACTACTTTCCAGCCAGGTTGAGCTGAAAGACTGACTGGCAGGCACAACAGAGTTAAGCTGAACGTGACGAGACATTTTCTGAAGAACATTTCTTTCTCCTTCCCGATCGCTTGGAGCATGTTTCTCCGATTTTGCTGGGAGATTCTGTCGGGCTTCTTGGTCTAGGGTTCGACCTTGTACAGCGTGGCCATGCCGGTCACCATGTGCTCGTCGACGTGACAGTGGTACATCCAGATACCGGGGTTGTCGGGAATCATGTCGGCGGTGATCATCTCCGCCTGCGCGAGGGTGACCACATCCGTGCGGTGTCCTTTGGCAAGGACGACGTTTCCGTGCCAGTGGGGAGTGTGGCCCTGAATGATGCCGCCGATTGACATCATGTACCAGCGCACGTGCTCTCCTTTTTTCATTGTCATCATGGGACCGTTGCCGTACATGTAACCATTGATGGTGGAGCGGAAGTTCTGAGAGGTAAAGCCGGTTCCGAAGAACGAGAACACTCCATCGCTATCCATGGGCTTTCCTTCATACTTATTCACGCCCTTGGGATCGGTAGTGAAGGTCTGGATGTTGTGGTCGAGGTACCAGCTCGCGTTCTCGTCGAAGATCAGGAAAAGACAGATGAACTCACGGTCCACATCCTTGGGGCGGCCGTTGGGGCCGGCCATGCCTCGCGCGGTAATGATGATAGGGCCGATCAAGCCGCTGGCTACGTCGCGCTGCTCGTTAACGTGAGAGTGATAGAGCCACACGACTGAGTTGCCGTCGGCGGGCCCGGGACCGGCACGTTCGGTGACTTCCCAGTTATAGGTGTGAGTCTCGCCGGGCGGAACAATGCTGTTGGCCTTGTCGGAGGCGGAAGAACCGTCCTGATAGACCGTACCTTCCGAGGCCTTCTCGTAGAACACTCCGTGCGGATGCATGCTGTAAGGCCGCGTGGCATGGTTGCGGAAAACCACGCGGATGGTATCTCCGACCTCCGCGCGCAGCACAGGCCCGAGAATTCCGAGATGTTCCCACTCCGGAGCGCGAGGCTTGAGTTGGGTGAAGGAGGCATCGGTGTACTCGCGATAAATCGCCTTCCGATACACCTTGCCGATGCTGTGGGGCCCGCTCTGCATGAAGGTGGCGGCATAGCCGTCGAAATTCATGCCCATCATCTTGTTAACGCCGTCGGGACCGTAGTCCCAATCCATTTCGTCCGCAGCGATGAAATAGGTACGCGTTTTGCCAGAGGACTGCCCGAAGGCAATGAGTGACAAAAGGACGAACACTGCCGCCAGTTTCAAACAATGAGTCATTTTCTCTCCTCTTTACCCCTGCGAAACGAACCGCAAGTCACAGTCTTACGCCTGCCTGTTCCGCGGCGAATTTACCAATAATCGGAAGCCTGCAAAGTTTTTTGATAGGCCTGATACATCAGGAAGATCCAAATTCCAAAGCCGCCGTCTAAAAGACATATGCCAATCGGGCGCGTTCGTCTCTTGCGTGAGGGCGAACCTGTTTCCACTTCGTTAGGTCGAAAAATTGTTCGCAAGAATGGTTATTGCCATCCTCAAAAAAGAGGTGAATGTAGGCGTCAGAGCTGCCGTCGTAGGTCGGATATGCAATCATTCCGGTGGAGTAGGCATAATGAATGAATGATTGATTGATTGGCTGGACCAATGGCCGTTCGTGAAAAGAAGCTGGGTTAATCCAGGCTGCTGGCCCCGCATGAACTTTTGGATGAATACAAGCAGGAACGCCGCGATCGTCAGTCTGCGACGCAAGCGATTTTGGGGTCATAAACTCTCCTCAATTTCCTTCTTCTACGGGTGAAATCAAGAAATTCCGGGAGACCACTTTGATCGCCCTCGTGCGACTTCTAACTAGTGAGCTTCACTCATGCTCCCAATTGTTCGTGTCGCGCCCGCAACGGGTGCTGCCTGCATACTCTTCTTTCGCATGTTCTGTAACCGCTTCATCATTTCCGGATGGCGCGCCCACACGACTGATTTTTCGGCGGGAGCGCCGAAAAGCTCAGGCGCGAGATAAAAACCCCGTTCGCGTTCATTCTTGTCAACTTCCACCGGAGTTCGATGGGCATTGGCCCAGGCATCCTGGCGAATGCCGGTGACCTGCCATGAGACTTTCATCCCAGCACGGCCGCCGCTGATCTTGAACTCATTGTTCGCCAGCTCTTCCGCAATGTAGATCGGCGCGAATCCTCCCACGCACGTCAACTGATATCGGAAGTCCCGATTGAGTGCGCCGAACCACTCCGGCATCACTACCGTCGCTTCCCCAGTGGCATCGAGGCTGACCACGCCGTCATAGATGTTCTTCATGTCCGGCGATTCGACAGAAGAGTGGTAGATGTACTTGTTGCCGGGATCAATCGGGTCGTCGATGATGCGCGAGATGGCGGCGCTAGTGACACCGCCGTTGACCAGGATGTTGCCGTTAAAAAATCCGGCCCCGGAATGCGTGGGATCGCTGCCAGAACCCGGTTGTGTCCAAACTGCAGATTGAGTTTCGCCGTTACCGCTTCCGGCGGTGAAAAAGCCTCCTACCCCGCCGTAGCCACCGTTCCCGCCCCACCCGACGAATCCGTTTCCTGCGTTGCCGCTGCCGTCGGAGTCACCCCCGTACGCCTGCATGCCGTGTCCACCGTCCTCATTCGATCCGCTTGCAGCAGCGGCGCCTACGGAGTTGACACCTACGTACTGGGTTGACTGTGATATGACTTCCAATTGATTTCTTGGAACCTTGGTCGCGATGCCGACCAGACCGCTCTGCGTGATAGAAACGCGTGGAGCAAATTCCGTGTAGAAATCCAGCCCATAGCGGTTGAGTCCCACATTGCGATTGGAGGCGATCGTTTCCCCGCTACTGGTGCCTCCGAAGCGAAGCCCGGGAGTTGGTGTGGTGTTATTGGCGCCATTAATATCTGCTTCAACGGTGGGTCCTCCCACCGAGCCCGTCCCCGTCACGGTAGTTCCTACAACAGAACCCGTGGCGGTCAGAGTGTTTGTTCGGCTATTGCCCTCGAGCCAAATGGTGCTGGTGCCAGTGAGGTCGGTGATGCCGAGATTGCCCGCGCCCTCAGCATTGCCGCTACCAGCCGAGATGATGTTCCAGGTATGGCCACCCGTGCTGGTGTTGGCTAGCGCCAGCCAGGTTCCGAAGTTGGTGGCCCCGCTTACCGAGAGCGGCGTGTATCCGTTGCCGCTCGGTGGGGTGCCCACGCCGACGTTACCTTTGAACTGCTCGGTTCCGGAGAAGGTGTTGTTGGTGATGAGTTCGGGGACTTTGGTGGTATCGAGGTTCAGGGTGACAGTGCCGGTGGTGCCGCCACCGGTCAGGCCAGTTCCTGAAGTCACGCCAGTAATGGTGCCTTTCCCGGTGCCGGGGAAGGTTTGTCCGGTGGCGAAGGTGATCAGGCCCTTGTTGTTGATCTTGAATCCGGTCTCGGCCGGAGCGGTGGTGCCGGAGCCGTAGAGCAGGTTGAGCGTCCCGAATGGCGCGGCGGTGTTGTTGCCGCCAGCTTCGGCCTGCAGCTGGAACGTCTGTGCCACCGCTGCGGCCGAACTGCTGTTGAATGCGGATGCCACGAAGTCTTGTGGCCGCGAGTTCTTGCCGGCCGTCGCGGTTGCCGTGCCATTCGCGGGCAGGTTCAGCTTGCCTGCAACGTTGATGGCGGTAGCGGCGCTCTGGGTCAGGATTGAGTTCTGGATGTTGGTCGCGGTCGTGAACAGTGGAATCGCATTCACCGTCCCGCCCGTCGTGGTTACGTTTGATGCTGACGGGGGAATCGTGTCGCTCGTCGGACCGGGAGCAACCGGCGAGGGAGATGCTGGCGAGGCTCCGTCAGCCGCAGGCCGTACCATCATGAAGGCAGAGGGCGGCATCCCCCCGAGAGTTGCCGCGTCCCCGGCCTTCATGGCGTACGGTACTGCCAACAACATCACGCGCGGCTGCTCGGCTTGTCCTGCTATCTGAACCCCAAGCCAACGCGCTTCACCGGCGACAAATAATGACGCTGGCACTCCCTGCATCGTGGTTGAACCAAGGATGACCGCGTAATTGCCCAAGCTGTCCACCTGAACTTTCTGCGATTCCATCCACAGGGCAGCTCCACCTTGGGGCTCTTTGTACAGAGAGAAGGTGACCTCAACAGAGCCTTCTATCGGGCGACCGTTGCTGTCGGCCAGGATGCCAGCGTATTTGACGAAAGATGGCACCATGGATTCGGTCCCGCTCTGCGTTTGCGCAAACACAGCCGTGGCCGCTAGCAGCCACAATGCCAAACCATGAATTCTCTTCGAGATCATTTCTGCTCCTTTTTCGCCCGTGGCGGGCGGGGCGTTACTTTTTCGAGTTATGCGTATCGCGGATCCGGCTAAGTTCGTCCCGATCCAATTTCGACAGAAAACACTCAGTGGCCATTCAATCTGCGATTAAATCGTGCGTTAACAAGTAAGTGATTCAGGGCTAACCGGTAGCGTTCCGGACTACCGAAATAATGCCGATTCGAGCCACGGGAAATTACAGTCGAACGCCTGCCTGCTGCGCGGCGAATTTACCCACGATCGGCAGCCTGAAAAGCTTTTGCTGATAGGCCTGATACATAAGGAAGACCCAAATTCCAAAGCCGGCGACAGTGATAATCAACATCAACGGCAAAGCAATTAAGCCGAAGACTCCGCCCGTCAAGGGAGTTAGCACAGCCGAGAGAATCATCCAGACAATCCAAAAGGCGATCCATGCGACATTAAAAAAAATCGACTGGAAAGCGTGAAAGCGAACGAAGGAGTTCGACTTGTACGGATCTAGGACAAGAAAAACGATCCCGGTCACGAAGCCGGCGAGGTAGGTGAACGCTCCCACGAGGTTCGTATCCATCGTTTTCGACCCCGTCTCCCCGGACGGAGACATGACAGCGACTGCAGCCGAACTCTCGACCGGCGCCACAGAAACATCTGTTCTGAGTTCTGTTGCTGACCCACAAGACTGACAAAAGCGAGTGTCCTCGGCTAACGCTGCTCCGCAAGCATGGCACGCGCTCATTTCTCCACCTCCTCGGGATTCAATTCGGTCGATGGGCTACTACGACGGGAATTTGCTTCCAACTGGAAGAATTAGCAAACCAACTGTGGGCAAATTGTGTTTTAACCGCTAATTCTCTATTTTCTGTAGGCTTACGAATGCTGATTAACTCGTTTTAGCTCGTTTTCGTGCTAAACTCGACCCTCAAATCTCGCCTGACGTATGAAGGCATCTGCTCCAGATCATTCTGCGGTCCCGGTAATCAGCTACAGTTTCGGACTTTACGTGCTCGACCCGGGCAATGGCATACTGACGCGCGATTCGGTGCGGGTGCGCGTGCAAGAACAGCCTTTCCAGCTATTGCTATTGCTTGTCGAACGCGCCGGACAGATTGTTTCGCGGGAAGAGATTCGGAACCGACTTTGGCCGCAAAATACCTTTGTCGAATTCGATAAGAGCCTGGGAGTGGCGGTACTCAAGGTCCGGGAAGCTCTTGGGGATGATGCGAGCAATCCCAGATTCATCGAAACTATTCCTCGGCGCGGCTACCGGTTCATCGCACCCGTTAGGGTCGAGACTGCACACCTAGCAGATTCCCCCACCCCAATTCCTGCGGCACCAACTGGATCGGCATCCAAACTCAATCTGTACGCGGCAAAGCACTGGCTGATCATCGGCACTCTAGTATTGTTTTTAGTTTGCATGGTGTTCTATGTTGTCCGCCCGCGGCATAGATCTCAGCTTCCCACAGCCCAGGCCGGGACCTCAATTCCGCGAATACACGTGCGTCGTTCGGTCGCAGTGCTCGGTTTCCGCAATTTGCCTGGCCGGCCAGAGGACAACTGGCTCTCCTCCGCCTTCAGTGAAATGTTGAACACGGAACTGGCCGCAGGCGGAGAGCTCCGCCTGGTCCCGGGCGAGGATGTGGCGAGGGCCAAGAGTGAACTACCGCTCAGTGGCGAAGATTCACTTAGCAAATCCACCTTGCAGCGTTTGCGGACCAACCCCGGCGCCGATGTGGTCATCCTGGGTTCGTACACGATGCTGCCCAATGCCGCTGAGCGGAAGATTCGTCTCGATGTTCGGCTTCAAGACACGGCGGGCGGGGAAACGATCGCGGAAGAATCCGTCTCGGGCAATGAGAGCGACCTTTTCACCTTGGTCTCGGATTTGGGTGGCAAACTGCGGCGAAGTCTCGGTGTGGCTATACCCTCGGAGGGAATTGAAAGTGTCACACGAGCAGCTCTTCCGTCGAATGAAAAGGCGGCCCGCCTCTACGCCGAGGGAAAAGCAAGATTGTGGGCATTCGACTACTTCGCGGCTCGCGATTTACTTACCAAAGCAATTGCTGCTGACGCAGATTTCCCGCTCGCTCACGCCGCTCTATCTGATGTGTGGTGGCACACGGGCTATGACGTCAAAGCTCGTCTAGAAGCTCGACGTGCGCTGGAACTCTCGAATCATCTTTCACAAGAACAGCAGCTTCTGGTGGAAGGACAATACCAGAGGACCGTTCTCGAATGGCCAAAAGCCGTTGAGACGTATCGCTCTCTATTCCGGCTTTTCCCAGACAATCTGGACTATGGCCTCCTATTCGCCTCAGCGCAAATGCATCTCAGCGCCGCAGACTCACTGCAGACGTTAGCAGTCCTGCGCCAGCTCCCACCACCTCTTGGCGACGACGCGCGAATTGAAATGACAGAGGCTTCCGCATGGATCAATAGGGACTTCACCAAAGCTAATGCCGCAGCGAAGCTAGCGATCGAAAAAGCGACGGCGCAAGGATCACCGGTTATTGTCAGTCGAACCTACGGCATCCTCTGTCAGCAAGAGCCCTCCATAGACGCATCCACTGAAGCCATCGATATCTGCCGCAATGCCCTTGAGGCCTCAATTGCCGCGAAAGACCCGAACGGCGAGGCCATGATGCGCACCGATCTCGCTGCCCTCTACTATCAGCGGGGTGACATCACACAATCTGCAGAAATGCTCCAGCAGGCAGTGAAAAAATTTAAGCAGGTTGGCAACCGGGATGGCGTCGCCACCGCGCTCAGCAATTTTGCTGACGCTCGTCTTTCTCAAGGCGATCTGATGGAAGCGAAGAAACTGTTGCAGGAGTCCATTCCAGAGTATCAAGCCGTAGATGACAAGGAGGGCGTAGTCCTTAATCTTGACAGCTTGGGAGACATCTGGAGACAGAATGGCGAGCTCGACAAAGCGGAGACGGCGTACCATCAGGCGGAGGTGATTGCGCGGAAAATTGAAGACAAGAATGCAACTGCCTATGTGCTCAGCGGGATGGGGGATGTAGCGTTGGATCGGGGTGATCTTGCCTTGGCGCGGACGCGATACGCAGAGTCCTTTGAGCTCAGAAATCAAGCCGGAGAAAAACAGACCGCAACTGAAAGCCGCGTGTCTATGGCAAAACTTGCCATTGAGGAAGGTCACGCGTCGGATGCCGAAGCATCGGTGCGTGAGTGCAAAGAGCAGTTTCACAGGGAGCAACAAGCTGACGATGAACTCAGTGCCAGCATTGCACTGATTGATGCGTTACTCGCACAGGGCAAACAAGGCGAAGCTCAAAAAGAAATGGAAGCAGCTCAACCGCTTGGAAACAAGAGCCAGAACCGCTTTCTTCGTTTACAGTTCGAGTTGGCCTCGGGCCAAGTTCTCCTGGCGTCCGATCATCCGGACGTGTCACGCCCAATATTTCAGCGAGTAGCAGGTGACGCACACCGCTATGGATTCGTCGGTATCGAGTTTGCGGACGACCTTGCGCTAGCAGAATTTGCGAACAAGACAAGGCACGGCTCGAAGGCCCAAATGGAGTTACGTGCTTTGCAGAAGGCAGCCAGTTCCAAAGGCTTCGGCTTGCTTGCGCGCAAGGCATCCCAAGAAAGCTCAGTTCTGCGTAAGCCTATTGGCCCTATGTGATTTCAGCCATTCAGGCCAAAGACCATTTTGGATCCGCGCGTCAGAGCGAATTTGCCTGGAGCAGAACCTCGGTCCCGACCGCGCGAATTACGAAGAAGATCGACGACTTCATGCGGCTGATTCGCGCAATCTGATCGTCAAGTGAGACGAAGAAGGAAAGAATCCAGTCAAAGTTGAACCATTGACAATACTGCTCGGGTTTGGTTGGAGGAGGGAGCAAGAATCCTGAAAAAGGGGGAAATGGTTCCTGGACACCTCGCCTCGGCGAACCTCATCGGGGCTCGGGTCACGGGAACCGATCCGAAAGTGATGGCGGCCGTCATTCGTGGTGCACTCATGAACGGTTTGTCTGCGAAGCCCTCCAGCGAGTCGACATACCGTCCTGATACTCAATGGAAAGGCAGATGCTGCCAGCCAAAAGATTTCCGGGCTTCTCAAAGCAATCGCAACCGCGCACGCCGGGGAATGTGAAGGAGACCACAACTCCACACCTTACGAGCCAACATTTCAGCAGGCCGTCGTCCGTTTCTTTGAAAGACAATGGCGGCTGCGCCGTACTATTTGACGCCAACAAAAATCGATATCCTTCGATCTGGGCCTCTTACCCACTCCCGGCACGGTTCCGGGTGTATCGTCAGCAAACCTTACCTAATTCGGTAAGGTAAGGTTTGCCCGTGAGAACGAAGCCGCTGGCGCGGCGGACGCTGCCGCGTGGGTGATGTCGGCAGTCCTTATTTTTGGCTCAGATAATTGTGGGTCACAAGGAGGTCCCTGTGACCCATCTACGCAAAATGATGCTGGAGGAACTCCAGCGACGTCATTACTCTGAAGCTACCACACGACGTTACATTCGCTTCATCGAGCGGTTCGCCCAACACTTCCACCGCTCGCCCGATCGCCTGGGACCGCAGCACATCCGCGAGTACCAAGCCCAACTCTTCACCGTGCACAAACTGACTCCCGGTTCGGTGACCAACCATCTCTGCGCCCTGCGCTTTCTCTACATCCAGACGCTCAAGAGGCCCTGGAGCATTGCCGACACTCCCTATCCCAAGAAGCGCTATCGCCTGCCCACCATTCTCAGTCAGGAAGAAGTAACACTGCTCATCGAGGCTGCGCCGACTCCCTTCTATCGCACCATTTTGATGACCCTCTACGGCACCGGCGTGCGCCGCGCCGAGCTCACGCGCCTGAAGGTCAGCGACATCGATAGCCGACGCATGGTCGTGCACATTCAGGACGGCAAAGGCGGGCAAGACCGCGACGTCATGCTCAGCCCCGTCCTGCTCGAGGAACTGCGCGCTCATTGGCGACGTCTGCGTAAAAAGTCCGTCTGGTTATTTCCCGGCAATCGCTGGCACAGCGGTGATCACCCCACTGATGACAAGACGCCCTACCACGCCTGCGTCGAAGCCGCCCGCCGCGCCGGGATTAAGAAACGCGTCTATCCCCACGTGCTCCGCCATTGCTTCGCCACCCACTTGCTCGAATCCGGCGCTGACCTGCACACCATCCAGATTCTGTTAGGCCATCACGATCTGAAGGAAACCGCTCGCTATCTCCACCTCTCGCAACGGCACCTGCATGCCACGCCCAGTCCGCTGGATGCGCTGGTGCTAAAGAAAGGCAGGTCGTCCGAGGAAGAGTAAATGAGTCGGCCACGGTTCGAGGTGGCCGATGTCATTCGCAGCACAGGAGCAGACTTCATCGCGCGCAACCGTCACTGGCTACGCTGGACCCATATCAAGGTCCTGCGGGCCATCGCGCGCTGTCGCACCGCCGCCCTCGGCGGCCATATCGATGAGTGCATCGGCTGCGGACATCGTGCCACCATCTCCTACAACTCGTGTCGCAACCGGCACTGCCCGAAGTGTCAGACCAGTGCGCGTGAACGCTGGATCGCGGCGCGTCGTCGTGAACTGCTGCCCACGCCCTACGTCCACGTCGTCTTCACACTGCCGCCGCAACTGGCTGCGTTGGCTCTCCAGAACAGGAAACTCATCTATGATTTGCTGCTTCGGGCCAGCGCCGAAACTCTACGGGAAGTGGCTCGTAACCCCGCCCATCTCGGAGCCGAGATCGGCTTCTTCAGCGTGCTCCATACCTGGAACCAGAAGCTCCAACTTCATCCCCATGTCCACTGTGTTGTTCCCGCCGGCGGACTCTCGCTGGATCACCGTCGCTGGATTCGCTCGCACTCACGCTTCTTCGTTCCCATTGCTGTACTGCGGCGCGTGTTCCGCGGCAAGTTCGTCGCCGGCCTGAAGGCTGCCTTCGAACGCCGTCAACTGCACCTGGCCGGAGAACTCGCACCGCTCACCCATCCTAAGTTCTTCGCGGCCTGGCTGCGTCCGCTCTTCCGCAAAGATTGGATCGTCTACTCCAAACCACCCTTCGGTGGACCCGAGTATGTCCTGCAGTATCTCGGCCGCTATACCCACCGCGTCGCGATCTCCAACCATCGCTTGGTCGCATTGGCGGACGGCCAGGTTACCTTTCGCTGGCGTGACTCTGCCGACCACAATCGGCAGAAACTGATGACTCTGTCGCGCGATGAGTTTCTCCGTCGCTTCCTACTTCACCTGCTCCCCAAGGGCTTCGTTCGCATCCGCCACTTCGGCTTCCTCGCCAACCGAAGGCGCGCCGCCCTGCTGCCACAGTGCTTCACCGCTCTCCACGCCACTCCACCGAAAGACGAATCGGAGACGTCGACCGCTCCTACAACGCACCCGCTGTGGCGCTGTCCCAAGTGCGGTGGACCGATGGCCGTCGTCGAACGATTCACCGCGGCACAACTCCAACTTCGTTCTCCACCGCTCCTGGTCACAGCTGCATGAAATCACTCGCCCACAACCCCAACTGCTGGCGCGCTTCAGCGCGCTCCGTCGAAGTGTGTCTCCGTCCCCGCTCGACACCTTCTTTCATGCCCCAGAGTAGGTTTCGCTTCAACCGCCACTTCGCCCTTGCCCATGCCCGTCGGTTCCTCCGCCACGGACCTCGACCACCCCGACAACCTCTACAAACCTCTCTTGCTCCATTCAATTTGCATAAGTACCGCGCCCGCCGCGCCAGCGGCTTCCTTCTGACGGCTTTTTCGAACGCGACGCCTCTCACCTTCTTTCAGCCTTGAGCACTCATCCCGGCGTCGCCTCCGAAAAAGCACTAGCGTCATCTGCCAGCAGTCGCAGTAGGAGCATAAATCCGTTGCAAAAGTAGGATCCATGGAGTATCCGCCAACGGAGAGGGCGGTACATAAAAGTCGATACCGCGATGACGCAGGTCCTCTGTGAAAATTGCCATGATCTGATCAAGAGTCAGATCGTAAGGCCTCGAATTTCCGTTCCGCACTTCGGCTTTCCAGAGAACAGAAAAACGAATCGCGCGACTTGGGTAAGTTGCCCGAACCTCTCCGTCCTCAAGAATGGTCCAGTTGCCATCACCACCCGGTTGGATTGTTGCAGAGGCGGACATCTGTGGCAATTCAGCACCATCATTTCCAATAGCACCGATACGGTGGTACACACGATCAGTATCTGCGCACAGAGCGACATTTCCAAAGGGCGGCTGCTCAGTCCGCATTGGACTATCGAGCCCTTCTGGCCAGTAATCGAAGCTACCGCCCGGACCTTCATAAAACCAGCAGAGTGTGCTGGCGCGAACGACACGCCAAGCGTTGAACAGCCCAGAAAAGCCCATCACTCTCAGAAATGGCAATGGATAATCCACGCGAGTCGCACCGTAGAACGATGGGTTGTCCATGTGGGTTCTGCCAGCAGGCGAGGGGCCATTAATATTGACGGCTACGAACTCAGGATTCACGAACGATGTGCCGAAGGCGGCCTTCGCAGCCTCGACAAACTTCCTGTTGTGCAGGATCAGTTCGGCTCCCTCGACGAGGGGCTTTCCATCCAGAGCCCAGTCTCCTCGGAACCACGGAAGAAGCGGCTTCTTGTCTTCTTCGAGTGTTTCGTCTTTGACCCCTTCAGGAGCATAAGCCGCGAGCGCCCGATATGGCGCATTCCGCATAAACATGGCACGGACTCGTTCGCGGTCCGCAAATGCGGGCTCGATGCGAATAGGCTTAGGATTGAGATTCATGCTTTCTCCAATAGCGCATTAGGATTTGTTTCCAGATCTACGTCAGTCCCTGCTAATCGTTCGCCAGCTGGCGAGAGTCGCTTGGGTAGAAGAAAGGCCAAGCTCGCAGAGACAAGGAAAAACAATCCGGCGCAGATCAGGCCGGGGTAAAAGCTGCCCGTCCTTTGGCGAATGAGTCCCACAGTGAAAGGTCCAGCAAAACCGCCGAGGTTGGTCACCGAAGTCACCAACGCAATGCCCGCAGCAGCCGAGGAGCCGGTGAGGAATTCACCGGGCAACGAGAAAAAGATGGGCAAGAAGCTGTAGTTTCCGACAGCAACAGCCGAAAAAAGAACAACAGAGAACAAGGGCGAGCGAGGTACTCCGAGCAGGAGGAAGGCAATCCCAGCCAAAACGCTCAAGATTGCTAGATGATATCGGCGTTCCAGCGTGCGGTCGGAGTGTCGGGACGCGACGACCATAGCGACCAGCGCCAGGAGACTGGGGATCATAACCGCGATGCCGACTAGTGTGTTGGACCGCCCGCCAAACAGTGACTTCATCACCTGAGGCAGCCAGAAGCTAAAGGTGTAGCTGGCAAAGCCGTGACAAAAACCGATACAGGCCACGTGCCAGACTCTGGGTTTCAGCAGAGTCCGTGCCACGGAAATCGATTGCTTTTTTGCAGCGAGCTTTAGCCGGTCTTCTCGCTCCAATTTCTCGGCTATCCATGCCTTTTCATCTGCGGTCAGAAACTTCGCCTCTCCCGGCTTGCTCGGCAAGAGGAAAGGCACGAGAAATGCAAGTGTTGCTGCTGGCACACCTTCGAGAATGAGTAGCCATCTCCAACTGCTGAGGCCGAGCCAGCGGGCGTGATCCAGAATGAAACCTGAAATCGGGCCACCCAATATGCTCGCCACGGGGATGCCGATCAAGATCAACGCAATCGCCTGCGCCTTTTCTCTTTGCCGGAACCAATAGCCCAAGTACAGAACGATGCCGGGAAAGTATCCTGACTCCGCGATACCGAGTGCAAAACGGGCGACATAGAGCTCATGGACGGAGTGCACAAACCCGGTTAGCGTGGCAATCGCGCCCCACGTGATCAGAATGCGGGCGATCCACACGCGCGCGCCGATCTTGTGAAGGATGAGGTTGCTGGGGATTTCGAACAGGAAGTAGCCCCAAAAGAAAATTCCTGCTGCGAATCCGAACTGCTGGGTAGTGATCGCTAGCTCCTGATTCATTGTCAGCGCAGCAAAGCCCAGGTTGATTCTGTCGATGAAGGCAAGGACAAAAAGTACAAACAAGAATGGCAGCAGCCTGATCTTGAGCTTCCTGACCAGCGCTGCCTCCATCGGGTTCGCAACCATATCGCCGCCGTTCGCCACTTCCCCTCCCACAGTACCCTTCCAAAAGTCTGTCATGCATCTTAACTGCAACGGAAACCATTACAATGGTTTCCACCTAACCAAAACCTTGACAGCCAAATCATTGAAAGCAAGAATGTTCGGACGGTCATGTTATGAGCGTGCGCTTCGGGGCATTCGAGGTCGATCTGGAAGGGCGGCGACTGTTGAAGCGGGGGATGCCCGTCACCCTCCGCGAGCAGTCGTTTCAGGTGCTCGCGGCACTCATGGAGCACCCCGGCGAGATTGTTACCCGCGAAGAGTTGCGTCGACGGCTCTGGTCGTCGGACACGTTCGTCGATTTCGAAGTCGCGCTGAATTCCGCAGTCAGCCGATTGCGCGACGCTCTGGGCGACTCGGCCAATTCCCCCAGCTTCATCGAAACCATCCCCAAACGCGGCTATCGCTTTGTCGTCCCCATTCCCAAGCGCCCTGCCGTAGCGGTGATGCCCTTCGTGAACCAAACGGGAGACGTCAAGGATGAATTTTTCAGTGATGGATTGAACGACGAATTGATTCGTGCGCTCTCGCGCGTCGAAGGCCTGCGGGTCACCGCCGGCAGCGTCGTGTTTCGCTTTAAGGGCCAGCGTTGCGATGCAAGGCAAATCGGCAACGAACTGGGGGTTGAAACTGTGCTGGAAGGGTCAGTATGGAGAACAGGAGACCGCATCCGCATAAGCGTCAACCTGGTCGGCGTGAAAGATGGCTTCAACATGTGGGCCAAACGCTTCGACAGCAATTTAGGCGACGTTTTCACCATCCAGGATGAGGTTTGCGCGGCAGTAGCTGAAGCCATGCACATCGGCTTGGCCTCCCAGCTTCCGAAAGTGCACCCCGCCAACGCAAACGCGTACATGCTGTACTTGAAAGGAGCTTACCTTCTTAAGAGGCGGCGGCCGGATAGCATCCAGCGCGCCTTCGAGTACCAGCAAGAAGCGATCCGGCTGGAGCCCAATTGGGCCGAACCCTATTACAGCGCGGCCATGTCTTTTATCGTAAGGACAATTTACGGAGATCTGCCCCCCGCTACCGGCCTGCCGGAATCGGAAAGCTTGCTCTCCAAAGGGCTAGCACTCGACGAGAATTCAGCAGTTCTCCACAGCACATTGGGAATGCTGCGAATGCTTCAGTGGCGGTGGGAGGATTCGGAAAAGGCGCACCGGCGGGCGCTTAATCTGGAGCCGGCGAACGCGTTCCCACACCAGTGTTATTCCATTCTTTGTAGCTTTCTGAGTCGGCCCGAGGAAGCGGTCTTCCATGCTGCCAAGTCGGTCGAACTTGACCCGCTGGACCTGATGACCAACTTTCGCGTCGTGCAGGCTAATTGTTATGCGCGCCACTATGACGACGCGATGCGCGCTGGGCGTATCGCCATCGAACTGACCCCAGACTCCCCCTACACCTATTTTTATCTAGCCTTATCGTTGACGGCGTTGGGCTCGAATAAAGAAGCTTGGGAAATGGCAAACATGGGCAGAAAGCTTGCTGGCGGCATGCCGCTTGGCGAGGGCTATTTCGGCTATCTTGCCGGAGTGCTGGGACACACGGCCGAAGCTCTCCGCGTGGTCCAGGAATTGGAGGCCCAGCGCGAAAAGGGTTACAGCCCCGCTTTGCCCATTGCGTGGACCTACCTCGGGTTGGGTGAAACCGCAACTGCTCTCGACTGGTTAGAAACCGCTCTGGCTGAACAGGATCCGTTCTTGGGGTCGGCGATGGTATTCCCCGCTTACGATGCGATCCGGGATCAAGCAAGATTCTTGCGCCTGACACGCGAACTCAAACTTTCGACCTAGCCGTGATCCCCGTCCACGTGCTTCGAGGAAATTGGCCCAAGTTAGTAACGAAAAGCATTGTTCCCGATTGCGACCTGTCGCAGCGTAACTTAGGGAGGTGCCGAGTGAGAATCCATCCGCGTCGAGAAGGACGACCTATGAAACTGCCAGTTGTGATCTTCGTGGCGATTATGATGAACATGCTGAGCTCGCCGGGCTCCGCTGCGGCGACCTGCGAGAGCCTGACCTCCCTGAAGCTGCCAGATACCGCGATAAGGTTTGCCCAGACGGTGGCTGCAGGCGCGTTAAATCCACCCTCCTCCTTTCCGGCACCTGGACCACGCGGAGGTCTCACCTTCGTTTCAGCGAAGGACCTTCCAGAGTTCTGCAGGGTAGCTGCTGTCACCAGGCCCTCGACGGATTCCGAAATCAAGTTTGAGGTTTGGATGCCTACGGCTAATTGGAACAGCAAGTTCATGGGCGTCGGTAACGGAGGCATGGCTGGCTCGATCAGCTACGCGAGCATGGCAGCAGCCATTTCCCGAGGCTACGCGACCTCTTCGACCGATACCGGCCATGAAGGTCCGAACAACGACGGAAGCTACGCTCTCGGCCATCGAGAGAAAGTGATCGATTCGGTTACCGCGCCGTTCACGAAATGACCGTCATGGCGAAGCTCATCGTTGCGGCGTACTACGGCCGTGCGCCAGCATTCTCTTATTGGAACGGATGTTCGACCGGGGGCAGACAAGCGTTAACGGAGGCCCAGAGATTCCCGGCTGACTACAACGGAATTGTTGCCGGAGCGCCCGCCAACTTTCTCACGCACTTACAGGCATCGAGCATCTGGAAGGCTCAGGCGATCCGCAAGAATCCTGCCGGGCTGATTCCACCTTCCAAGCTTCCCCTGATCCGCAACGCGGTAGTGACGGCGTGCGACACTCGCGACGGCGTCAAGGACGGCCTTTTGGGCGATCCACGGCTTTGTGACTTCGACCTGAAGACCTTGGAGTGCAAGGGCGAGGACGGTCCGGATTGTTTGACCGCCGCGCAAGTAACCGTAGCCCGGGCGTTCTACAGCCCGACGGTGAATCCACGTACGAGAGAACAGATTTATCCGGGGCTGATGCTCGGGAGTGAACTCGGCTGGAGTTCCGACGTGGGTCGGATGCATGCGGACATAACGAAGACCCAGGCGAGCGAGTATCTGAGATACGGTGTATTTCATGATGCCAACTGGGATTTCACGACATTCGATTTCGATTCTGCGATGGCGTTCGCCGATCGCATTGATGACGGCGCAACTAGAGCAACAGACCCGAATCTGCGGGATTTCTTTCACCGTGGCGGAAAGTTGTTGCAGTACCACGGCTGGAGTGACCCCTCAATATCGCCTCTGAACAGCATCAACTACTACAACAGCGTCCTGGATTTTATGGGAGGCCCCGCGAACGTACGAGACTCCTACCGCCTCTTCATGGCTCCCGGGATGGACCATTGCGGCGGCGGCGATGGCCCGAATACCTTTGATTCGATTCGCGCAATCGAAGAATGGGTCGAAGCGGGCAAGGCACCGGACCAGATCATCGCCTCGCACATTCGGGACGGCAGAGCGGATAGGACTCGCCCGCTGTGTCCGTACCCACAGGTAGCAATCCACAAGGGAATTGGAAGGTAAGCGTCAGAGCAAGCACACGGTTGACAGGATGAATACAGGAGTTGACTAGTTGACTACTACCTATGGTCCGGAAGAAATCACTGCACAGTCAAATCCCGCCAGTAGGCGTTGCCTGCTTCGTGGTGTGGAACTAGAACGCGTTGGTAGAGTCGTAGAACTACTTTCTGGTTCTTGTAATCAGATAGATCAATACTGATATCTTCCCAATGACGGGAATCGGATTGGCGCGACTCATACAGTCCGTCAATGAGCTTGTCGAGCACCTTTTTGTCATTGACATAGACCTGCAGCTGCCACGCACGTCCCACGTCGACGCCCGCTTTGAACTCCAAAGACGGAGTTGACCCTAAGTTCACTGTCCGTCTCAGGACCGTACCGCGCACTTCATCCCGAGGATAGGTAGCGAGCACTTGGCCGTCCAGGTAGGTAATACCCCGGATTCCTGGTATGCCTCCGCCAGCGCCTCCAAACCCAGCACGTTCCATCGTCCAATCGCGGTTCCAGTACTGCATGAGGTCTCGCCAGTTTGAATAGTTCTGCAGGCTGAGTGGCAGGATCCTGAACCGGAATTCGAATCGAGTTTCCTTCGTCGCTCGCGCCGTGAGACATGAGGATTTCATCTCCGATTTTTGCCGTGCGTCGCGCCAGTTCGGAAATGCTCTCGTCTACCGGCGGCGTGAGTTGCAGAGGGCCCATTTGCTTGCCCTCAATCCGATCATGGAGTTCAGCGACTGGTTCGGAAGGCAGCGCTTTCATGCCATGCATAGCGGCCACCACGGATTCTGAGTTGGCTGCATTGCAGTCGGTATCCGCGAAGTCGGCAGCGTGAACCGCCAACTGCAGAGTCTTGTTGAAATCGCCGTCACCAAACCAGACGGTCGTGGCCACAATACCTCCGTTGACAACGGCGTTATTGGTAGCGGGATACTCGATTCCCCAGCGCTCATCGACTGCGCGGAAGATCTGCTCAGCTGTATGCCCCGACTCTGCCAGCGTGATGACCATGTTCAGACACTGACGATAAGGCGAATCGGGGTGGATCAGACTAGCAGCTTTGCGAACGATCGAGTGGGTATCTTTTTCTACGAAAGCGAGGCTGATCATTCCGGATACGAAAACTGCGCCATCCGTCCCTTCCGCGTAGCCATTGATGTGGCCGAGATTCCGCGCAAGTGCCGCGGCCACGTTCGGCATGCCTGGTGTGAGCGCACCGTAGACGTCACTACTGAACTGTGGCCCAATTGTCCACCACAGCTTGTTATACCTCGGGTGCCCGGTGTCCGGCGGCTTAATCCCCCGCTTCAACAACAGTAGAGCCTGTTCGCTCGATCCCCATGATCCAGCATTGTTCTCAAGCCATTGTTGTCCGAGTTGCTCAACCGTGAGGCCAATACCGTATTTCTCGAATGCCCGCACTGCTACCATTTCGTAGTAGTAGTCATCGTCCACCGGCGCGTAGCCAGGCAAATGAGTCATGGGAGTGACGGGCAGAGTCGAAGCCGGCTGATGTTCGAATCGGACGCCAGTTATCTGAGCGATCATCTGAGCGGTCCAGATCGCCTGTACCCGATCAAGATATTCTGCGCGCGACAGGAGAAGGGACCTAGACGAGGTTTCAATCGACTCAGCCTGGCGGGGAGGCTGCGTATGCGCCACATAGGTGAAGATGGCCAGCATGCACAGCAGTGAACCTGTGCGCTTCTTCATGATCTGCTCCGCTTCGATAAACCAAACAGCCGCTCATTGATTCGAGCTTGGACTCACTGCGGCGTAGCAACCCGCCCCATATACAGGCGGAAGAACGCGTCTGAGTCGGAATGAAGGCAAACTTGCGCATTCGCCGTTCCGGACTCGGCCAGCGTAGAGCCTTTGTCGTCCACTCGAATGTGCATCGGCTGCACCGGACAAATCTTGTCGTCCAAGATGTAAGCTACCGTCATCACATCGTAGAGTGTTGGAGTCTGCGCTCCCCATTCGTGGTAAAGCAGGGTCAGCGCATCGGTCAGCGGCGTGCCCGAACGAAACAGGATGGATCTCTTTACTTCGTCGAGTTGCACCTGCGTCGAGTCGAGCGGCATCACGTAGAGCGGCACCCCCGAGGCAAAAAGTTTTCGCGCCGAGGAAATGTCGTTCAAAATATTCCATTCCGGCTGCGGTACGTGCGCCGGGAGATATTGAAAGTCGCCGTAACCTCGATAAATCGAGCCTCCCATCAGCACAACGCGCCGCAGCTTGCGGAAAGTCTCCGGGTCCTTGTCGATCAGAGCGCCCACATTCATGAGCGGACCAATGGCTATCAGAGTAATCTGCCCCGGATAGCGCCGTATTTGCTCCGTCATGAACTCGACCGCTCCGGGATGCGAAGCCCGCGCAAAGTGCCCACCCTCTGCGTATCGCCGCTGAGTGAAGACGTTGGTCGCGTGAGTAGGTATGCCTACGGCCACCGGAATATCTTGCCGCCCAAGCTCACCCAGCATCCGGTCCAAAAACTTGGCCCGTGTCTCCGTATCTCCAAAAGTAGTGGTGATGCCGAGAATCTCCAACTCGGGGCTACGCAGCGCCAGCGCTACCGCGAACGCGTCATCCACGTCATCCCCAATATCGGTATCGATAATGACTTTCTCGGAAGCAGCGGGCAGCACAGACTGCGCCTGAGCGCGAGCGGACAACAAGATCAAGAAGCCGATTCCCATATATGCAACAATTTTGCGTGTGTGACGAATAGTCGCCAACCTGCTTTCTCTCAACTCGAACGGCATTAGGACACCCTCGATTCATCTTGGCGCAGCCGCCATCGCAGTTCTGATCTTCCGCTCCACTTCATCGCTCATATAGCCGCAATCCAAACGCATGTAAACCGAGGTGTATGGGATCGTTGCTGAGGTCTTGATAAACAAGATCCGGAATGTCTTTCCGGCCTCGTCAATTTTGCTCATCACTTCGGTGTGCGGAATGCTGGAAACCTGTTCCTTCGAAAAAGGCGCCGTGATTTGTTTACGCAACTCCGACACTCCCGGGTAGTCGCGCTCATCAATGAACTGAAGTTCTTGGTCCAAAAAGACCGTAGCTCGTACATGGCGTGACGAAGAAATGGCAGTGGCCACATATTTCAGGACCGATGGCAGATCATCGTTGACGACAATCGTTTCGATTCCGGGTGCGGCATAGATGGGGAAGGCTGAGTCTGCGACTACGATCCAGTTTCTATGGCCATAGAGGGGAAGCCGATTCTGGACGACGGCCTTCCAGTCCGAGGAGGAACCGCTAGCCTGGCTTTGTGAGTGTGAGAAAGATGAGGTAACGAGCAACGCCAGAACCCAAACGATGGTGCGTAATCTTCCGTTAAGTGAGTGCATACGAGCCCCGCAGATTCGAACATGCGCTTGGGACGTAGGCATCATCATCGGGCCTGCCTTGTATAGGACGGCTCTTGGGAAGTTGTAACTGAATGCTGCTCAAGGAAACAATTCACTTCGTCGAGGGTAGGCATTGAAGGTTGAGCTCCCGGCCGAGTGACCGAAATTGCGGCAACGGCGGAAGCAAAAACGGCGCTACGTGTAACCGTTAGGCCACGCATCAACCCCACTACGAATCCACCATTGAATGCGTCCCCGGCGGCAGTCGTGTCCACAGCATCCACGGAAAACGCGGGAATGCGCTCTTTCGCTAAAGTCCCTTGGGCAATCAGGCAACCGCGCGCTCCCAGCTTCAACAAAGCGTTTTTGACACCGCAATCCAGAAGGCGCTCTGCAGCCGCATTGTAGCCCTGGTCGCCATTCTCAATGCGGGTCTCAAGAAGTTCCTGGGTTTCAGTTTCGTTCGGCGTAATCCAAGTGACCCTGCGAAGCAAGGTCGTTGGAAGCTCGCGCGCCGGAGCCGGGTCGAGCATAAACGGGATGTCGTGCCGCTCAGCAAACTGTGCCAAGTACTCCACCGTCTCTAAGGGAATCTCAAGCTGCGCTAAAAGAAATCCCGCGCGTTCCAGGATCGTTGCCGCTTTCTCCAGCAGTCTCGGCGTGAGTTGGCCATTGGCGCCCGGCACGACCACGATGTTGTTCTCGCCACGTCGCCCTGTCGTGATCAGCGCGACTCCGGACGCTCCTTCCACCGTATTCACATAGGTTGTATCCACCCCGGCGTTTTTCAGGCCATTGCGCAATTGCGTTCCAAAGGCGTCACTCCCAACGTTCCCTACCATGGAAACGGGGTAACCCAGTTTCGCTACCGCGACTGCCTGGTTTGCGCCTTTTCCGCCGTAAAAAGTGTTGAAAGTGTTGCCAATGATTGTCTCCCCAACCTGAGGAATACGATCCGCTGCCACGACTAAGTCGAGATTGATGCTGCCAACGACAACGATGGGTTTCTGCATAACAGTTCGATTTCGACTACTTCACCATGGGTGCGATCGCGATCGATCCCAGCCCAAGCAGAAAGAAGATGAACATAGCTGGAATCAGTTTGCGAGAGGTCGTCGGAGCGCTCGCAAATTCTTTCCAGATGAAGACGCCCCAGACAGCGGATACCATCGTTGCACCTTGGCCGATGGCGTAGGAGACCGCCGGACCGATTACTTGAGCGTGCGACGCTACAAAATTGAACACGGTTCCGGTACACCAGATGAGTCCACCTAGGACGCCCCAGAAGTGCCAAGCCGTTCTACCCTGGAAGTATTGCGACATGTTGACCGGGGTAGTGCCGGTGAGAGGCTTTTTCATGAAGAGCCAGTTGACCGGGATGGCGCAAAGCACCACCCCCACGGCGAAGAAGAAGGCCACGGAGTAGGGACCCAAGGAATGCTCTCCCGTGACAGCCTTGGTCACCAGCGGATAAAAAATGCCCATGAGTACGCCGCAAGCAACGCTGATCCAGATTCCACGCACACTGATCGAACGTCGTTCGCTTTCTCTTCGGCGATACGCGAGCGCGTCAAGAATGATCGCCAGAACCACGAGCGCCATGCCGCCGAAGAGCAGTCCGGGATGGCCCTTGGGAGAGATTGCGTAGTTCAAAAGCACGCCCACGACCAGTGCCAAGCCGATTCCAACCGGAAAGGCGACAGCCAAGCCCGCGATGTCAATGGCAGCAACCAAGAGCAGGTTGGCCACATTGAATACGGCTCCGCCGGCAATCGCGAAAAGCATATGCCGCGAGTCTGCCTGGCTAATATTGCTGAGAAACGAGAGATCGCCGCCTCCCCAATTCCCCAGCGTGAAACCCCAAACCAGGCTGCCCAGAACAATGCCGATCACGTAGTCCCAGTAAAAAAGCTGGAAGGCATATCCTGCAGTGAGTTTCATGGTGTTCGCCCACGATCCCCAACACAACATGCTGATGATCATGAACAACAACGCGATTCCGTACGCTTCTGGTTGATACATGTCCCTCCAAGAGTCAAATTCGGGTTTCGAGGAAACGGTTCAGGCTACATGGCAGACCTTCGCAGCAAATCGTTGGTATGCCTTATGACGCTATCTAGAACATGATCTTCGCGCCAAGCTGGATTATGCGTCCCTCGCGGCTGCCCGTCACTTGTCCAAAGGGGCCTGTAGACCCGTTCAGCTGAGTGCTCACGGAATTCCACTGTGTGTGATTGAAGGCATTGTAAAAGTCTGCGCGTATATCCGCACGGAGGCTTTCCCGCAGTGGAATGATTTTCCCTATGGAAAGGTCCCAATTGTTCTGACCCGGACCCCGAACCGATCCTGGGTCGGCGGTGCCTTGCACCCCATTAGGCGGAACGACAAATGCATTGGTGTTGAAGTATTGCGAGAAAGTACGTTGGGAGCGGGAGAGGTTCGGGTTCGCAACCTGGTTAAGGTTCCCCAGCCCATTGTACGGGGCAAAGTCATTTGCCTGATTTCCTGCTCCGTTGTAAACGGTGAGAGCATCGCCCGACTCGAGCGTTGCAATGGCCGAAATGTGCCAGTCACCCAGAGGAGCGCGTAAGTAAACGGGCAACCGCTGCGCATACTTTGGTTCGTAGGTAGTCTGCAGCAAGAACCTATGCCTATGCGAGAACGTCTCCTCACCGTACGACCGGATGACACTTTGGGGATAGTTGTAGCCGACGTCGAAGTTGCCTTGACCGTTGATGCCCCGTTGACCGAGGGTCTTCGAGTAGGTGTAATGCGTCAACAACTGCAGTCCGTGTCCCATCTGGCGCTGGAACTTCACGATCCCCGCGTTGTAGTTGCTATTCAGTCCGGGCCTCTGTACATAAATGTCTCCAAACCTGCCCAACCCATCGGCATTGAAGGGGCGCGCGGCATTGTAGGCGTCACCCGAGGCCCAAGTTGTCGAATAAGGTGCCGCATTTACGTCTGCCATGTACCAACCATCCCTGCCTTCCGCGCCCATGTATGTCAGGGAAATCAAAGAATTGCGAGCGACCTCCTGTTGAATGTCCAAGAGATAACGGTGAATGTAGGGCGTGCCGAAGGATTTTTTGTCGGCATACATTACGGTTTGGAACGCGCCATCGCCGTAATGGCCTTGCCCCAGGCCGGTTGATACGGGATATGTTCCGAGGGCAACTTGGGGAGAGGGCTGAAACACTTGAGAGAGGCTGGCATCCTGCGGTGTGGAATTGTCGATCTCGCTGCCTACGAAGCCTCCGGGGACGCCGCCATACAACGCTCCTCCGAGAAGATTCGAGATTTGGCTCGCGCCCGAGTTGTAGTACAGGCCATATCCTGCTCGCACCACCAACTTGGAACGAACCTGCCACGCAATGCTTAGTCGCGGTGCGAAGTCGTGCTTGGGAGCCGGAGCGTAATGCTGAGGTATTCCGGGATCGATTCCGGGGATGGCCAGCGTATCGGTCGCAGGCTGGTAAATCGCGCAGCACAGTTTGTTGGTGGCGAAGATAGGAATCGGCAAATCGTAGCGGAGACCGTAGGAGACCGTGAGCTTCTGCGTGGCTTTAAAGGTATCGTTGAAGTAGAAGCCGTAGTATGGGCTAACTGCATTTGGCTCCGGTGCGAATGGACCTCCAGACGTGTAATCGAACCGCTGATGAATCACCGATGGCAGGCCGAGTAGAACATCGGCAAAGGCATCCCCACCCCCGCCCGCATTCGACGTGAAGATCTGCGGCCCACCGCCACAATATGCGTACGGAGTAGGTGCACAGCCGAAAGCTACGTAACGAACGTTATCGAAATCTTTTTCAGCCTTGCGAATGTAATTGAATCCGAAACTCATGCTGTGGCGGCCGCGAATCCAAAGCAGGTTGTCTGAGAATTGCCGCGAGTTATTCGAGGCGAGAAAGTATTCCTCATAGCCCACGCTGGGTTGCGTGAAAAGCGGCCCGTAATTGTAGATATTCAGGCCCAAAATGCCCGTATTGCCACCCTGGCCGGTGCCCGTGTTCTGAAAGATTTTGTTGAACGGATTGCCAGAACTGTTGGCAAAGGCCACTTCCGACGGACTCAGGGTCTGAAGAGCGCCACTCCCGATCGCAAAGATGAACTCGTTGGTCAAGTGCGCGTTGAAGACGTGCGCTTCATCGATTGTGACCACGTGGGATTTATCACTTGCATTGGACACCAGGCTGGGAACTAGTCCGCCGGAGTTGTTGGGAGTGCCTGCGTACTGCGACCATGCTACGAAAACGCTGTCCTTCTGCGAAATACGGTAATCGAAGCGGCTATCCCAGTGATACGGATCCACTGCTTGCCGCGACGAATATTGATAATTTGCGCCGTTATTGTCAACAGTGGGTGTCAGGTTCGGCTGTGGAAACAGGTTGATAATGCCCTGGATTTGAGAGTTCGCGGTGGTGGGGTCAAATAGCCCGGCAGCAGCAAGATTATTGAACGGGACGGGATTCCCAGAATAAGGATTGTAGATCTGCCCTGCCGAGTTGGAACATAAACCCGTAGTCGCATCGAAAGTACCTGCATTGATCGGGCCCGTACAGTCTTCCCCGAAATCGCCGGCACGCTGGGCGACGCTCGGAACGATGGCGAGATTATTTGGCCCGGTGAGCGAGTGTGGGTTGCGCTCGTAATTGACAAAGAAGAAAGCGCGATCCTTCAGATTCAAAACTTTCGGAATGTAAACTGGTCCCCCCAGTCCACCGCCATACTGGTTGAAGCGATATGCGCTCTTCGTGAACAAGCCCTGCGCCTTGTTGATAGGAACCAGTGCGTTCAAAGCATCGTTCTCGAAAAAGTCATATAGTTCGCCGTGAAAGCTGTTCGTTCCCGCTTTTGTCGTGGCATTCAGGTTAGTGAAATCACGGCCGTACTGAGCGGAGAAATCCGTAATGCCGACCTTTACCTCGCCGATCGCTTCCGAAGAGGGCTGAAAGCTGCTGCCGCTCTCATAGTTCTCATTGGCGTTGACCCCATTAACGTAGTATCCGTTGTCGCGGGAACCTGCCGTGTTGCCGCCTGCAGTGTAATCCGCGCCGCCGGATGTATACGAAGCGCCAACTTCGAAAGTGCCACCCAGATTAATGTTGTTGCGAGGCGACGTGCTGACTCCAGGGGTCAACTCCGTGAGCGAGGTCCAATTGCGACCGTTCATCGGCACCGTTTCAATCTGCTGCTCACTGATGTTTTGATCGAAATCCGCGGACTCTGTCTGGAGAAGCGGGGCAGAGGAAGCAGTCACAACCACCGACTCCGAGATTGATGCCAACTGTAGCTTCACATCGAATCGGATATTCGACTGGGGCGCCACAGCCAAGGTATCCGAAACCGATTTCTTGAATCCGGACGATTCGATGGAGACCTGATAGTTGCCCGGAAGGAGTTGAGCGAATTCGTAGTGGCCACTTGCGTCTGTAACCGCTGACGATGTTTGATTGCGACCTAAATCGAGCAGACTCACTGTCGCTTTCGGTACAACCGCGCCTGAGGCTTCCGTAACGACGCCGCTAATATTGCCGCGCTGCGAGAATTGGGCAAAGGAGGCCTGCGTGATTACGGGAAGCAATGGTAGAAAGAGAATGAACCGCAACAAGGAGGCTCGCATACATCTCCTGAGAAACATCTCGATCTTCTTCAAGAACTCTTGAATCCTTTCAATACAGCTCAAAACTCTAGCCACTGGTGTGCATGTAATCTTAAGAAACGCTTCGAGCTAGCCCTGTGTTACAACACAACCATGCCACGAGTGTTTGCCGAGCACCATAAACGTTTGTCAAATCACTGTGTTCTATCGACCCTCGGCCAGGCATCATCAGAAAACAAGCTTCGCGGCTAGCTGCCCGATGCGTCCTTCCCTCGCGGAGCTTACTGAGCCAAACGGAAACTGCGTGCTCCCGTTTGGATATGTTGTGTTCACGCTCGTCCACTGAGAGTGATTGAAAGCATTGAAGAAGTCAGCCCGAAATTCGACATGCAGGCCCCTCTCGACCGGGAATGTCTTAGCGAGCGAAAGGTCTACATTATTCTGCCCCGGACCTCTCACAGTACCGAAGCCTGAGTTTCCACGCACATTCATTGCAGGAACCGAGAACACCGACGTGTTGAACTGCTGAAGAGCAGTCTTCTTGAAATGGCCGATGTTGGGATTCCCCGTAACATTTAACTCGTCGAAGCCGGCACCATCTTGTGCACTGGATCCATATCCGGTGGGACAGGTCGAGGTGCCTGCATCCGTGGCCGGGCACGGTGTTCCCGGTCCGCCGTTCGTTACCGTGAGGCTATCACCAGACTCCATAGTCACGATGCCACTTAGCCTCCAGCCGGTAAGCGGCAACCTAGACCATGCTCTCCACGTGCTGCCGTACTTAGGTTCCCAAATGCTGCTGAATACAAAGCGGTGAGGATGGGATTGGGTGCTCTGGCCCTCGCTCCTCAAATTCGGATACACGA
>CAWENI010000006.1:0-504530 GCA_963810505.1 Terriglobia bacterium
TTTTGAAGGCAAACCCATGTCCTCGCCAACCGTTGCGCCACCGAAACCAATCGCACCGGTTAGCACTTCGCCCGCCACTTCGAAACAGCTTCGAAAATGGATTGGGCCGCTGGCCCTGGGACTCATACTTCTTCTGATACCGGCGCCTTCCGGCCTGACCGCGACAGCGTGGCATTACTTCGCACTATTCGCCGCTGTCATTGCCGCCCTCATTACGGAACCGCTGCCCGGCGCAGCCATCGGTTTTATCGGCGTTACAGTTGCCTCCGCGCTGCTGTTGGTTGGGAAAACGCCGGCCGACGCCGCCAAATGGGCCCTCTCGGGATTCGCCAATAATGCGGTATGGCTCATTTTTGCCGCCAACATGTTCGCGTTGGGATATGAAACCACCGGTCTTGGCCGACGCATCGCGTTGCTGCTGGTCAAGGCACTGGGGCGCCGCACCCTTGGTCTCGGTTACGCCATCGCGCTCTCCGATCTCTTTCTTGCTCCGGTGATGCCGTCCAACACCGCGCGCAGCGGCGGCACGGTGTATCCCATCGTAAAGAACATCCCACCGCTCTATGGTTCGTTTCCCAACGATAGCCCGCGAAAAATCGGCGGATACCTGCTGTGGACCGGCTTTGCCACCACCTGCGTCACCAGTTCCATGTTTTTGACCGCGCTCGCGCCCAACCTGCTGGCAGTGGAAATTGCGCGCAAGGTCGCGCACGTGGATATTTCGTGGGGCTTGTGGGCGCTAGGCTTTCTGCCGGTCGGGATCCTGTTGTTCGCGGCGACACCGTTGCTTGCCTATTTCCTTTATCCGCCGGAGATCAAGCATGGCGACCAGGTTGCACGCTGGGCGGGCGGCGAGCTCATCGGCATGGGACGGATCACTCGGCCTGAAGTGACCATGGGTTTGCTGGCCGTGGCTGCGCTGGTTGGCTGGATCGGCGGCAGCCGCTGGATAAGCCCGGTCACCGTAGCTTTGGCCGTGATCTCCGTGATGCTGCTCGCCAGGGTGGTCGCCTGGAATGACATCCTTGCTAATAAACAGGCCTGGAGCGTCCTGGTCTGGTTTGCCACGTTAGTTGCGATGGCTGAAGGGCTCGGCAATGTTGGCTTCCTCGCCTGGTTCGGCTCCCGGTCAGCCACTTACATGACCCGCATTCCACTGGTTCCCATGTTGATCGCGGTCGTCACAGTCTTCTTCGTCATCCACTATCTGTTTGCCAGCATCACGGCGCAGACGACCGCGCTGCTGCCCGTTTTCCTGCTAGCCGTCCTGTCGGTGCCGGGCGTTCCTGCCAGGGCCATCACCCTTGTTCTGGTTTACTCGCTGGGTTTGATGGGCGTCCTTACTCCCTACGCCAGTGGGCCTGCGCCAATCTGGTATAGCAGCGGCTACATCCCCACGAAAGACTTTTGGCGACTGGGTACCAGCATGGGGCTGTTGTACCTGGCCGTGCTGCTGGCAGTCGGTTTGCCATTCGCAAATCAACTTCCTGCACTGACGGTGCGTTGACTCGGTCGTTGGCGCAGTGATCAACCGGATGTTCTAGGCCATGGACGAGCAACTCTCCAGAAACTCAACCTCCCCGTAATCAAAGCGGAAATAGCGCACCGATCGAGGGTGCAAGGGATCTGGTCCACGGCTGTCGACCTTTAATGTTTCGACTTCGACACACGACACAACCAAGTTGCGTATCAATCCGTGCCCAGACCTGCATCTGGTTATGACCTTTTGAAGGCAGCTGCCCTCATCTGGGCACACGGGATGCGCTTTCAATGGTCCAAATCCTTCGCCTACAAGAAGTTCCACTTGGCCTTCGAAGTGCTTTTATCAAATGCGCTATGGCAACTTGTGACCATCCTTCGGACTTAGTTCATCGCATCGCATACCCGACCGTTCGGAGGCCTGGGTTGCGAATTCATCCGCGGATTGCAGCATTGCCGGCGGAAGAGGAAAAACCGCTTCCCGTTCGTTCTAACCTGCAAGGAAAAGAAGTCGGTGACATTTTTTATCTAATCGACTCGCGGCCACGAAATCCCTGGGCGGCAATTGGATCGTTGGCCTTCCTTTCTGTCCTCCTCCTGGCGCTAATTGTCGCTCCGCTGTATCGCACGATGCCGCTGCCCAAGAGAGAGACGCTAACGATGTTATATCTGCAGCCGCCACCGGCCGCGGGTGGAAATCCCACGAAGTTTCAAGCGCCTAAGCCCGCGTCCACATACACCCCGACAAGCACTGGCATTACCGCGCCAGTGCATGAGACGCAAGAAGCGCCGCCACCGCCGGTCGGCACAACGGGCGGTGTCGTCGGGGGAGTCCCTGGTGGAGTGGTCGGCGGCGTTCCCGGCGGATTGTCTAACGAAATGCTGAATAGCGCGCCAGGCGTTCCAGTTCTTGCGAAATCGCCCGTGCCGATGCCGGTAAAGAGAGTCCGTGTCGCTGCCCGAGTTGCCGAGGCGAACCTGATTCACGACGTTACGCCGCAGTATCCGACGGAAGCGGGTCGTGCGCGTCTTGAAGGCGCGGTCGTGCTGATGGCTGTGATCGGCAAGGACGGTAGCGTCCAGGATGTGCGAGTCGAGAGCGGCTTACCAATCCTCGCGCAAGCCGCTATCGATGCGGTGAAGCAATGGCGTTACAAACCGTACCTGGTAGACGGGGAACCGGTTGAAGTTGATTCCCGAATCACGATTAATTTCACGCTGTCGGGAGCTTAGGAGTATTCACAATGCTGCAAAATAAACACACCTCGCCCAACCGATGTTTGGCATCGCTCCTGAAACGAGCACAGATCTTAGTGCTGATCGCTCTGAGTGGAGTGATTCCTGTAGTTCCGATGTCGGCGCAGTCTTTTGAAACGGCAAATACGATAACAGGCAGCATCCTCGGTACGGTTGTCGACACCAGCGACGATCCGATTCCCGGCGCCAACGTGGTTCTTCAAGGATCGGCTGGCGACCGTCTCACGGCTGTCACAAAGGACGACGGAGGCTTTGCATTCGACGCCCGGGCCGGAGTCGCCTATCAGATCACCGTCACCGCCGAAGGATTTGCAGACTGGAACTCGTCCATTACGGTCGAACCGGGTCAGAACAAGACATTAGAAGCGGTCAAACTTCGCATTTTGGCTGTGCAGCGGGCAGTCACCGTGAGTTACTCCTCGAAGGAAGTTGCTGCCCAACAGCTCAAAGCTGAAGAACAGCAGCGCGTTCTGGGTTTCATACCGAATATGTATGTGGTGTACGAACCTCACCCCGAACCACTTACCACGAGGATGAAGTTCCACATGGCCTACAAAGATCTTACTCATCCGGTTTTCTCCATCCGCACGGCCGCGTGGGCGGGAGTCCAACAGGCCCGTAACAACCCTGATGAATGGCGGCAAGGTGCGGAAGGATATAGCAAGCGTTTGGGAGCTGGCTTCGTCGACGGCGTTACCGGAAGCTTGATCAGCAACGCTATTTTGCCATCGCTTCTGCATCAGGATCCTCGCTATTTCTACCAGGGCAGCGGCACGAAGAAGTCTCGCGCTTTTCATGCCATGTTGGCTCCATTTGTCTGTAAGGGAGATAACGGGGCATGGCAGCCGAATTACTCGCAGTGGGGAGGCAGTTTAATTGGATATTCCATTGCTACCGCTTACTACCCAAGTTCAGATCGTACTGCGGGCCATGTATTCCAGACTTTTGGGATTGATATGGGTCTTCATGTCGTCGGCAGTCTCGCCCAGGAATTCATCTTCGCCAAATTCACAAGCAGAGGTAAGCACTAGTTTCGAGCCTGCGCCATCTACGAGATGTTGAAACTATGTAAGCGTAGTGATGGCGCTCAAAGGTCTAGAGTATGTGCCGCGCGAAGAACGTTCTTTGCAAGCCTTACCGCATAGGCTTGGTCCTGGAGCTGGCCGCTCTATTGTCGCATGGACGTGTATAGCGGTCGTTAATCTCAACGGGTGCCCCGACGCGTTCCAGCACCCTCAGATCGGGCGCTCTCGCCGAACCCGATTTCTGCTGACATCGTTTCTGTCGCGCTGAGCGTAAAGGAACGGGATTTGTTCCCCAATCCGCAATTCAGTGGAACAAAAATCCATTGCCGACCACGTTCATCGACTCACGTCACCTGCAGGCGACCGTGACGCAGCAGACATTTGATTCGTCGGCTGTTCAGCTCGGAAGAGCGTGATGATCTTAGTAGTGTCGCCGGGAACCACCTGTGTCGTGGGCTGTCCAAACGGAGGGAACTCTAGCACGCTGATTCTCGAGATTGATTAGCGAGCTGACCGTTGGTCGGCGCTTTTCATGCGATCCAGATATGATTGGCGTCCCAATTAGACCGCCGCGCCCGAATTTTGCTGGCTTGTTCTGCCCACCGGCAGTACGGATTGCTTGCCTGTCTCGATCTTAGGGACGCCCTGACGTGAGGAAGTGGATTCCGCCAGACGACTTCCAGGGACATGCCCTGCGCATGAATCTTGTTCCGCGCCGACGATCATCGCCAACTCCTAGATAATCCCTTCGGGATTGATCCCGTGGCCGAAGCTTTTTTCTTAGCTTCTATCTCATTCATAGCTGCCATGAGTAGGATTTCTGCGAGAGTGAAGCCATTAATTGTGTTTTGCGTGATCTTGAACATAAGCACTTCATCCTGATACACGCCAGAGATATTGCAGTTTGTTTGCCACTCCGCGATCGACCTAAGTGCCCAACAGCGCGAGGGTGTGACCACGCCTTGCGCCACATCGCCTGCCCACTCACGGTCAATGCCTCAATACGGGCAGCTCCCGAAAAAATGCCCACTTTTATGTCATTGCTGAAAAGCGGTTTGCTATGGAACCGATTTGGAGACCAGCGTGCGATCACCTATCAGGCAGAGCCTCGTGAACAGGTAGTTCCGGTATAGGAGGAATGACCATGTGCTCTCCAATGCTCACTGTGCAGGCAACGCCGACCAGCGCCTCCCTCGTGCTAGGCGCTTGCTGTGACATCTACCCTCCGGTTCACGAGAAATATGAGGCCGAATTTAGTCCTCTACATATGAGCTGGGTCCTAGTCGACGACACAAAAGGAAATCCCCGAGCCCAAATGCGATGGGTGGTTGAGGGATAGGCATGCCGGCCTCGAATAGTTACGTACGATCTGCATCGGTTGCTCTTCCATCCGCCAACGGCTGTCGTGCTTCAAGTGTTGTTGCTTTCGGCTGTGTACTCGTCGTGATCGGCGCATATTGTTTTTGTCCGAGCGTATTTGCCCAGACATCGGATTCCCGAACAGCGGAGGAGCCGACCAAGTCGTGGACAGCCACAACGGAGTTGAAGAGCGACGATCTAATTCCTGAACGTATTCCCGCGCGCATCAGCGAAAGCCATAGCCAGAATGGCAACCGGACGTTGGACAAGCGAGCGGTCGAGATCCGCGGGACCGACGGACATTTCGAACCTTATCAGGAGATCGAAAGGGAAACCCTGAGGGTCGACACTTCCACAGTACGAATCACAACGCGCACGTTCGGTCGAGATGCAAATGGGATGAAAGCCCTCGTGCAGGTAACGGAAGAAGAGAACCACACTCTGCCCGGCGATGTTTCGAATCTAGTACGCGTGACCTACAACCCAGATCTCAATGGACGGCTTCAACCAGTACAACGCGAAATCGTGGAGACAAAAAACATCAGTAAGGATCTGGAAGAAACCAATACGACGGTCATGCTCCCCAGCATCAACGGCGGTTTAGCTCCAGCTTTCAAGACGCACGAGCTCCGCAAGCGCTCCGCGAACGATACCGTGGAAACTGAAAAAACCACATGGCTTCCGGACGTTAACGGAGAGTGGCAACTGAGCGAGATACGGCAAGACATTACGACCCAAGAAGCCAAAGACCGCAGGATCGAGGAGAAAGTATTTCGGCCCGATGCGGAGGGAAAGCTAGGTCAAATCTCTCGTGTGGTGAGCCAGGAGTCCGAGAGCACTTCCGGAGAAAAACGCAACAGCGTGGAAACCTATTCCATCGATGTCCCAGGGACCACGCGGGACGGCAGCCTGCACCTCGTTGAGCGCAATACCAGTACTGAGAAGTGGTCTCACAAACGTCTCAACAGGATCAACATGCAGGCAAGTTGAACCATGCCGAGAAAATTATTGCTATGACGTTCCCAACGCACCAGCAGGCGGCGGAAGTTCTTCAACCATGCGAACAACCGCTCGATCTTCCACCGGCGTTTGTAACGCCGGAGTTTTCGCCGGTCCTGGCGGTGGGTTCGTGTGCGATAGCGACGATGAGGCGCGATCAACTCGATTCCATGCTGTTGGGCAAGAAGATCGACCAACGCGTCGCTGTCATATCCGCGATCCGCAATCAAGCGTTTCGGCTTCTCGGCCACGAAGCGGTGCTCGATCGTAGCCGCGACCAGCTTTTGCTCATGCGGCGTAGCGCTCGTAACCCAGAGGGCGATAGGAAGACCATGGCAGTCTGCGATTGCCATGAGCTTGCTCCCTTTGCCGACGAGCGTTCGACCAACGCCATCGCCCCTTTTTTTGCCCCCATAAAGGAGGCGTCAATAAACGTCTCCTCCAGGCCGAGCTTTCCGCGCGCCAACAAGTCCTCCGCCAACCCCCAAAGAATGCCGTCCAGCACCCCCGAGCGTTGCCACTGCTGGAAACGGCGGTGGCAGGTCTGGTACGGACCGTATCGCGCTGGCAGATCATGCCAGGGCGCACCCGTCCGCAACACCCACAACATGCCGTTCAGCACTTGCCGTGCTTCCCGCCAGGGTCTGCCCCGGTTGTCGGCACGGCGCCGTTGTCCAAATTCCACCAAGGGCCTGATCCGTTCCCACTGCACGTCGGTGAGGTCCGCCATGCCCTTGATTTGCTTCAAATTCGCCCGTGATGCAAGTGTTTATTCACGAGCAACGTTTATGAGATAGCTTCTGAGTGCTCGAGTTCCACTGGCGAGCGAGCAACCAGACAAAAAGTCGAACAGACCAATCCGGGCGATCCCCACTCGGGTCTCCGCGTGTCCGTATTGGTCGACGGCAGGATGGTTCCCGAACCTTCGGGAGAACAGTCCACAGTAACCATTCGAGCGCGCGATGAGAACGGGAATTTTGGAATCGTCTCGGTTGATACGACGAAGTCGGATCGGATCCCCACCATTCACGTTCAGCAAACGCTTGCCGAAAAGCCGTAATAAAACCATCGCAGATTGATTTATAGCCACCCCAAGTACGGGCCAGCGGCTGGGACTAACTTCGGTTTGCTGCCGAGATTCGGTCAGTGCCCTTGGCAGGTCATTCGATGTCTGTGTCGGAGCTTCCGATCCAATTGGTAGACAGGTATTTTCATCCACTTACAAATGGTCACTTCTGGCAGCCGGATTGCGAATACAAAGTGCGATCTTCAAATTCGCTCCGGGGAGTTGGCCATGCTGGGAGAACTGACAAACATCTCGACTGACACGCTCATTGACATGCTCTACATTATCCTCGCCGGTGAAGTCGCCGTCACTGCAAGTGATGCAGCGGAGATCGAACAAATTCATCGCGAGCTGCAACGTAGAGGCGGGGCGCCAAACTGGAGCTTTGGAACCATTAACTGAGAGAAGCGAGCAGGTTTCTACGATGGGCCGTCAGACATGGAAAGAGTGGGTACCTGCCGAAACCAACCACCGGAATAGCGTTGATTCTAGTGCCCAACGATGAAGTAAGGAACGTGAATATGACATTGCTGACAGAAACTGAAGAATTAGCCGGACCACTGAGCGCCGAAGGGATTGCACGATCAACCGTTGCAGGCGCGCCGCTAGGCGCCGATGAGTTGAATAGAATCGATGCTTATTGGCGTGCCTGCAAATACCTTGCTCTAGGAATGATCTACCTTCAGACGAATCCTCTCCTACGGGAGCCCCTGAAACCAGAACATATCAAGAGCCGACTGCTCGGCCATTGGGGCTCAAGCCCAGGGCTCGCGTTCATCTACACCCATCTGAGTCGTCTTATAAAGAGAGACGACCTCGAGATGATTTTTCTCGCAGGCCCTGGACACGGGGCGCCGGGAGTTTTAGCGCCTATATATCTGGAAGGCACGTACAGTGAAATCTACCCGGAGAAAAGCGAGGATGAGAAAGGCCTCCGAGAGTTCTTCAAACAGTTCTCATTCCCCGGCGGTATTGGCAGCCACTGTACTCCAGAAACGCCGGGTTCGATTCATGAAGGAGGTGAACTGGGATATGTCCTCTCGCACGCTTGCGGAGCCGCTTTCGACAACCCTGAGCTGATCGTGGCGGCGGTCGTGGGTGACGGCGAAGCCGAAACTGGCCCGCTCGCGACCTCATGGCACATCAGCAAGTTTCTGAATCCAATTCGCGATGGGGCCGTTCTGCCCATACTTCACCTGAACGGATACAAGATCAACAACCCGACCCTGCTGGCGCGGATCACTCACGAAGAACTGGAGGATCTGTTACGCGGGTATGGCTGGAATCCGTATTTCGTCGAGGGGTCCGATCACGACAGCATGCATCAGGCGATGGCCGCGACGCTGGGGCAGTGCATCGCGGAAATTAAAGGCCATCAGCAGGAGTCTCGGAAGAGCGGCCTCGCCACGCGGCCGCGCTGGCCGATGGTGGTATTACGATCACCAAAGGGATGGAGCGCACCCGCCCTGATAGACGGGCATCACATTGAAGCATTCTGGCGTTCGCATCAAGTTCCCCTGACCGACGTGAAGACTAACCCAGAACACCTGCGCCTACTCGAGACCTGGCTGCGATCATTCAAGCCGGAAGAGTTCTTCGATGAAGGCGGGAGGGTGCGATCGGAGATCGCCGCATTTGCGCCGAAAGGGCAGCGCCGCATGAGCGCCAGTCCGCACGCGAATGCAGAGCTCAGGAAGAAACTGCGGTTGCCCGAGTTCCGTGATTATGCCGTCAAGATCGACCGCCCAGGAAATACCGAAGTAGAGAACGTCCCGCCGCTGGGACGTTTTCTGCGCGATGTCATGAAGTGGAATATGGACAGTTTTCGAGTGTTCGCGCCAGACGAGAACACGTCCAATAAGCTTGATGCGATTTATGAGGCCTCGAAGAAATTCTGGATCGCTGCAAGCTTCCCCGAGGACCGTGATGGAACAGAACTGTCTTCGGACGGACGCGTTGTCGAAATGTTGAGCGAGCACACGATGGAAGGCATGCTCGAGGGCTACTTGCTTACGGGTCGCAACGGCTTTCTCTCGTCTTATGAAGCGTTTGTGCACGTGATCGACTCGATGTTCAATCAGCACGCCAAGTGGCTGTCCATCTGCAACCAATTATCCTGGCGCCGCAAGATCGCATCGTTGAACCTTCTCATCACCTCAACCGTGTGGCGTCAGGATCATAATGGCTTCACGCACCAGGATCCTGGCTTCCTGGATGTAGTACTCAACAAAAGCGCCGCAGTAACCCGCATCTATCTCCCGCCTGATGCCAACTGTCTGCTCTCCGTAGCCGATCATTGTCTGCGATCGGAAAACTACATCAACGTCATTGTCTCGGACAAACAGAAGCATCTGCAGTACCTTGACATTGATGCTGCGATTACCCACTGCACAAAAGGCATTGGTATCTGGAATTGGGCCAGCAATGATGAAGGTCACGAACCCGATGTTGTCTTTGCTGCAGCCGGCGACATCCCTACCCAGGAAGCATTGGCCGCGACGGCACTGCTCCGGGAACGATTCCCTGATTTGAAAATCCGATTCATTAATGTGGTTGACTTGTTCAAGCTGCAACCCCGCAGCGAACACCCACATGGCTTGACGGATCGAGATTTCGATTCTCTGTTTACGACCGACAAGCCGATTATCTTTAACTTCCATGGCTATCCCTGGCTGATTCACCGTCTCGCCTATCGCCGCACAAATCACCACAACCTGCATGTGCGCGGTTACAAGGAGAAAGGCAACATCAACACGCCGATGGAGTTGGCAATCAACAACCAGACGGACCGGTTCAGTCTTGCGATCGATGCGATTGACCGCGTCCCGAAACTGCAACGAATCGGCGCGCACGCCAAAGAGGCATTCCGGGATTGCCAGATTGCATGCCGCCGTCATGCTTACGAGCTCGGAATCGACAGTTCTGAGATTAGCGCTTGGAAGTGGCCTTACGACAAGCGGTGACTGAGTGCCTACTATCGCTACCGCTCGACCATGCACGTTCGCGGTGTGGGTCTCGGAGTGCCGACTGAAATGGGATATCGGGTAACTCGCCGATCCCGAGAAATCGCTAAAGGAGCTTAAACATGAGCACGAGTGCAACGGCCAAGCGGCCCGCGTTGCCAGAGGAAGCGAAACGTCTTAGTAGCAAGTATGGCTGTGGTCCAGTGCAATTCTCTGGAACGGACGAAGCGCTCTATGAGCGGCACCTGCTGTTCGACAGCGGAGTTGATCTGGCGGACGCGACGGCACGCGATCGCTTCGAGGCCCTTGCCCGGTCGGTGCGCGACATTCTTTCGCAGCGATGGCTTCTCACTGAGAAGACCTATGAACAACAAAATCCTAAGCGACTCTACTACCTCTCGATGGAATTCCTCGTCGGCCGCTCACTCGCAAACAATGTTACGAACCTTCTGCTCGCTCCGCTCACAGATCAGTTCATTGAGGACAAGAAACTCAATCTCCTCGAGATTTTGGAGCAGGAGCCCGATGCTGGCCTGGGCAACGGTGGGCTTGGACGTTTGGCAGCATGCTTCATTGAATCGGCCGCAACCATGCAACTCCCGGCCATAGGGTATGGACTCCGATATGAATACGGCATCTTCAAACAATCCATCCAGAACGGATGGCAACAGGAAACACCGGACAACTGGCTCCGTTCTCCGGACCCGTGGGAGATTGCCCGCCCGAACGAAAAGGTGGAAGTCAGCGTGGGCTGCTCGTTCGAGCTCAGCGGAGGCACCCTGCGCCCGGTACCGGGGCGCCCAACGACTCTGATCGGCATCCCATTTGACCGTCCCGTGATCGGGTACGGTGGTTCCACGATCAACACGCTTCGACTCTGGGCGGCGGCAGCGCCCGACTACTTCAAGTTTGAAGAGTTCTCGCACGGCGATTTCGTAGAAGCATTTACTCAGACCCTTGGTGCCGAAACCCTGACCCGCGTCCTTTATCCCGATGATTCAAGAGTGATGGGGCAAGGGCTACGCCTGCTGCAGGAATACTTCCTCGTTGCCTGCTCACTCGCAGATGCGGTGCGCCGCTTTCAACGCTCCAACTCGGATTGGAGCTCGTTCGCAGAGAAAATCGCGATTCAGATGAACGACACCCACCCCTCTCTGGCTGTGCCGGAACTTATGCGCATTCTGGTTGATCAGGTGCACCTCGAATGGGACGAAGCCTGGCACATCACGCGCAGCACGCTGGCGTACACGAATCACACTTTGTTGCCTGAAGCGCTGGAAAAGTGGCCGTTGAAGTGGTTTGAAGAAATGCTGCCGCGGCAGCTCGAGATCATCTATGAAATCAATCGTCGTTTTCTGGGCGAGGTGCGCGGGCGGTTTCCGGGCGACAAAGACCGCATTCAGCGCGTGAGTCTTATTGAAGACGCTGAGCCTGGGATCAGGAAGGTTCGCATGGCCAATCTGGCGGTCGTAGGTTCTCACAGCACCAACGGGGTGGCAGAGATTCATTCCAGGTTGTTGCGTGAGACCACCCTCAAAGACCTGGCGGAAATCTTTCCGGAACGTTTCAACAACAAGACGAACGGAGTCACACCCCGGCGCTGGCTGCAATTATGCAATCCCGGACTTTCTGCACTCATCACTGATGCCATTGGAGATGGCTGGATCGGTGACTTAAGCGAACTAAGCAAGCTCAAAGCATTCACCGAAGAGAATGGCTTCCGCGATGACTTTCGCAAAGCCAAGCGAGCTGCCAAGCGACAATTCTGTGATTGGCTCCGCTGGTCGACAGGGCAGACCGTTGATCCGGAGTCGATCTTCGATTGCCAGGTCAAACGCATCCACGAGTACAAACGCCAATTTCTGAATGCACTGCGGATCGTTGTGCTGTACAACCGGCTGCGCCAGGAGCCAGGGCTCAACCTGTACCCACGTACGTTCTTTTTCGCCGGTAAGGCCGCGCCTGCCTACCGGCTCGCCAAGGTGATCATCAAGTTCATTAACAATCTGGCTGCGACCATCGACGGCGACCCCGCAGTACGCGAACGGCTTAAGGTGGTATTCCTGCCCGACTACTGCGTCTCGGTTGCAGAGCACCTCATTCCCGCCAGCGACGTCTCCAACCAGATCTCGACGGCAGGCTATGAAGCCAGTGGGACAAGCAACATGAAGTTCATGATGAACGGCGCATTGACGATCGGCACGCGCGACGGCGCGACGATTGAGATGGCTGCAGAGGCAGGTGAGGAGAACTTCTTCCTCTTCGGTTTGACGGCTGAGCAGGTGATTGGCAGTCGCGGATGGTACAACCCGCAGTGGCATTATGACCACGAGCCCGAGACCCGTCAGGCGCTGGACTTGATCTTCTCGGATTACTTCAGCCGATATGAGCTGGGCGCCTTCGAACCTTTGCGCGAAATATTGCTCACGCACGGGGATCCCTATATGCACCTGGCAGATCTGAACGCGTACCTCGAGGCCGACGAGCGGCTGTGCGCCTTGTATGCCGATTCCAACGAGTGGGCGCGCAAGGCCATCTTGAATGTGGCGGGCTCGGGAAAGTTCTCCAGCGACCGCACCATCGCTGAATACGCAGCAGAGATCTGGCATGTACAGCCATGTCCAATACCAGAGAGAGCGTAAAAGAGGACCCGACTACAGAACCACGCATGGCTGGCAATGCAACCCCCAGACAGTTTGTCATTCTCGACCAGGCAATAGCCGCTCTGTAAGGCAAACAGGGATGTTCGTTCCTGCCTTGTGATCGCGTCGATCTGCGGCGAAGGGGAACTATTGTTGAGGTCGACCCTGGGACCTCGCGACAGAGGAGACGTCCTCCTGCGAAGCATTCGGCGCACTGTAGGAGAGTTGGTGTTCGGAGCCACTTGCCTAACAGGCGATGGACGGACTGACTCGGACGAGATGTCGGCTACTTCTTGGCAATCTGAGGAGCCATCTCCATCGCACGGGACTAGCAGAAAGGCGTGCTGGTTATTACCAAGGTCTACCCCGATCCCCGCTATCTCGCCGCGATCGTTGATACCTTGCGCTAATTGGAGGGTGAGGGATGCGCCCGGAGCAATGAGAGTATTGAGATCGAAAATTGACCCGTGTTCCCACAATACCGCGTGGGATTGGCCGAAGACGCAGCCGGAACTACCCACCACCTGAGTCTTCGAGTTGATGCCAGTCGCGAAGCTGCATCCAGGTGCCGGCCAAATTAGCACTCATCATTGCGAAAGCGCTCGAAAAGAATCGGGACACTCGCTACCAGACAGTCTCTGAATTCCGCTCCGACCTAGGAACCCTGAGGGTTTAGCGTAGGCTTGAGACTGAGTGAGCGGTTCCTCTCCTCTTTCAGGTCCTCTGAACTAAGGCAGTTCATCTGAAGTACCTCCCTCTTAGTGCACCCCACTCACGAGGTGTCCAAATTGTTCGATCCCAAGACTCTCAAGCAATCGAAGCCAAACGTCGGTATCACAACGAAACACTTGCCCGCGAAGCTGGCGGTGAGGCCAAACAGTGTCCCGTCACCGGACAGGATAAGGGAGCGGGCCTACGAACTGTATGAAAATCGTGGCCGCAAACCCGGCCAAGAGGAGCAAGACTGGTTGCACGCCGAGAGGGAACTCCTCAAACAGCAGTAAAAGGTGCACATCCACCGCTTTCCTTGGGGCTGAGAAGGGCCGGAAGGAATACCTATGGCTTGTTTAATTTGCAAGGATCTGGAACGGACTCTTGATTCTAGACGCAGCAAGTACTTCGAGGCCCGTTCCTCTGTCTATTATCAAGTCAGCACGGAGCTTGCGGCCCAAAAGAACGTCGACATGGAGCGCGCCAAAAGCGACTTGGAAGAACACCAGTTGGCATGCCTGTCCACCGCTAAAGCGAGACAGTCGTGAGCAATTGCGTCAATGAGCCCTATCAAGGACCTGGAACTTAGTTAGTGCTTGTCTTGGTCGTCACGGTGCTTCTCCTGATCGCCATCTGGATGACTGTGGCGCCAATTCCAGAAATGGTCCTGTTGGTCGGGGTCAACTTGTGGTAGTCACGAAAATTCTGTTGACTTGTTTCGGCACAGGCGGTAGGAGAGATCTTCGTTCTCATTCCCGTACGGCCATGCTCACCTCGCAAACAAGACAGGTTCTGGTCACGCACTTGTGTGATGTCAGTCACTGACGCAGGTATGGTGGTTGGACCATAACTGCTATCACGTTCGCAAAGTGCTTTTTCAGTACTAGAACGTAGGTAGAACTCGAACGAACGTTCGACAACTACCTGAGAGGTGGGTTGTGGAAATTCCCCTCGCTGCCGGGTGCAAAGACGCTCGTCTTCCGGGCTGTTGTCCCGTCGACTGCCTCTACACCAAGCACAACCTCTGGGCCCGCTCGGGCGGCAATGCTCTCAGCTTGATGTTGGAGGGTCTCGGATTGGATTTGTGTCTCCCCGGCGGAAGGAGATCTCAACTTCCGAGCCGCTTTTTGTCCACTTGTCACACAAACGGTGGCAGCAGGTAAGGACGCTCGGTCCGAATACGTATCGCACGAACTCGTAACTGATCGTGGGACGAGAACGAAGCAGCACTAATTCAAGTTCGGTAGGGAGGTACAGCATGGCAGCTCGACTTGCCGCAGAATGGTTCGCCATTTGTGGAGGTTGCGAGGTAACGATCCTCGACATCGGCGAACCCCTGATCGACGTACTCAAACAGGTACAAATCGTGCACATGCCGGTCCTGATGGACCACAAGCTTTACGGTCAGACTGGCGAAGGTGCGGAGATGGAAATCCCCGCGGCGGATGTCGGGCTGATATCGGGAGGAATCCGCAGCGAAGAACACAAGAAATTGGCGCAGGAGATGCGCAAGAAATGCAAGATTCTGATCTCTCTGGGTTCCTGCGCCTGCTTTGGCGGTGTGCCGGCGCTGGCGAATCAGTTCAGCAGAGAAGAGCTGTTGGAGAAGGTCTACCGAGACAGCGTGACTACCGAGAAAAACGGTTTACCCCACGAGCAGATTCCTGAGCTTACCGACAGGGTCTATGCAGTGCACGAAGTTGTGAAGGTAGACGCATATCTGCCCGGATGTCCAACCACGCCAGAGATGGTGGCGGGAGCGCTGGTTGCTCTACTTGAAGGCAAGCCGTTACCCGCACTGGCATCGAAGAGCGTTTGCGACGAATGCCCCACGAAGCGTGAGAAGAAGGCAGTCACCACCCTGAAACGCCGCCTGGATGCGCCGGATTTCAAGCCAGGAGCACCACTCAGCGAAATGCGTTGCCTAATGGAGCAGGGCATCCTGTGCCTGGGGCCGGCAACGCGCGCCGGTTGCGGCGGCAGCGACGGGAATCCGCGCTGCATCCGCGCCTACATGCCATGCGAGGGTTGCTTTGGCCCAATCTCGGACAAAGCCAATCCCATGGTGGACATGATGGGCGCGCTTTCGTCCATCGGACTTGATCCCAAGCAGATTCCGGATCGAGCCGCTACCTTCAACCGTTTTGCTGGCGCTGGCCGTCTGCGGCCACTGCCCCGGAGGTGATCCATGGCTAAGACACTTGTCATTCAACCTGTCACCCGCATCGAGGGCCATGCCAAAGTGACCATTCAGCTCAACGATGCCGGCAACGTGGACACCGCCCGGGTGAACGTCATTGAACTGCGCGGCTTCGAAAAGTTCTGCATCGGACGCCCGGTGGAGGACCTTCCGCGCATCACGCCGCGCATCTGCGGTGTGTGCCCGTGGTCGCATCACCTCGCCTCGGCTAAGGCTTGCGACGCGGTCTTTGGAGTGGAACCGCCGCCCGCCGGCAAGAAGCTGCGGGAACTGTGCAACAGCATCGCCTACATGGAAGAGCACATCCTGCACTTCTACATCCTGGCGGGGCCCGATTTCTTGCTCGGTCCAGATGCTGACTATACCGTCCGCAACGTCATCGGCGTGCTGCAGGCCGCGCCGGACGTTGCCAGAAAAGTGGTGAAGGTCCGGCACCTGTGCGCCAAGATGCTGGAAACCTTGGCGGGCAAGTCGATTCATCCCCAGGCCGCCGTTCCCGGCGGATTCAGCAAGCCACTGTCTCCTGCCGACCGCGACGAGTTGCGCAAGCAGGCCGACGACACCCTCGAACTCGCCAAGTTCTCCATCGCTTTCGCCAAGGAGAACATCTTCCCCAAGTACCTCGACGTGGTGAAGTCGCTGGGAGTGATCACTACCGGCTTCATCGGCACCGTCAAAGACAACGGTGCACTCAACCTCTACGACGGCAAGATTCGCCTGATGGCGCCGAATGGCACATACCAGGACTTTCCGAACGACCGCTATACGGACTTCATCTCCGAGCACATTGAGTCGTGGAGCTACTTGAAGTTCCCTTATGCCAAACAGTGGGGCGAGGGTTTCTCCATGGATGTCGATAACCCCAAGGGCGTGTATCGTGCCAACACGCTGGCGCGCATCAACGTCTGCGACTTCATCGACACGCCGCTGGCGCAGGTCGAACTGGAAGAGTTTCGCGCGAAGTTCGGACGGCCCGCGCAACTGACGCTGCTCTATCACTGGGCGCGGCTGATCGAACTACTCTACAACGCTGAAAATACCATCCGCTTGCTGGACGATCCCGAGATCACCAGCACCGAAACCCGGGTGAAGTGTACGCCGCGGGCGGCACGAGGCGTAGGTGTTACAGAAGCACCTCGCGGCACGCTGATCCACGACTACACCACCGACGCCGACGGCTTGATCACCAACGTCAACCTGATTGTCGGCACCACGCATAACAACGCTCCCATTAACATGTCGGTCACGCAGGCTGCCAAGAGTTTGATCCATGACGGCAAGTACGACCAGGGAGTGCTGAACAAGGTGGAAATGTCGATCCGCGCCTACGATCCGTGCTTGTCCTGCGCGACCCACCGGCTGGACGGAAAACTCTCCGTAAAGCTGGATATTTTCGACGCGGAAGGCAAGTTGCTGGGTTCGCTCGCCAACTGAACGGCAGATGAACAAGGAGAAAGCGTGCGGGGGATCGAAGAGTCCGAGATCGATCAGTTCGAGATCGAGCAATCCGATCTTCCCTACTTCTGTCGGAAGCCGACCGTCGTGCTCGGCGTTGGGAACATTTTGTTTGGAGATGACGGCTTCGGGTGCGCGCTGGTGGACTACGTCGAGTCACACTACCAAGTGCCCGAAGCGGTCTGCTTGCTGGACGCTGGCACGGGCGTGCGCAAGCTGTTATTCACTCTCTGCCTGAGTTCGCCGCGTCCGCAGCGCTTGCTCATCGTGGATGCGATCGATGCCGGACGCAATCCCGGGGACATATTCGAGATTGATCCCGCCGAAATTCCTCCGGTCAAACTCGACGATTTCTCGCTGCACCAGTTGCCTACATCCAACTTGTTGCGCGACTTGCAAGAAGCCTGCGGAGTCGAAGTGCGTGTGCTCGCCTGCCAAACCGGGCCGCTGCCGGAAGAAATAACACAGGGATTGTCGAAAGTAGTCAGCGACGCGGTGCCGCGGGCGGCGGAGTGGCTGGTGCGCGAATATTTTCCCCGCGCCACAGCGTCGCCCGTGAAAAATCTTTCCGTCGCACGGTCTGAACAGCATGGAGGCGCCCAATGAGCCCGAATCTCACAATGATCTGCAACGGCAAGAAATTCATGTGGGATGGTCAGGTGTATGGAGAGCAGGAAGAGGCGTCGCGCGCAGCGCAGTTATATCGGACCGACAACTTTGAGATTCAGATAGCAGAAGAAAGCGGGAAGTTTCGGGTGTACACCCGAAGGACCGCGACGCAAGTTGTAGTCCCTGCGCAGTAGCAGGGAGGTGGCATATGGCAGCAAGCACTTTGCCGGTTCAAAGTGATCCAACACTGTTGGCCGACATTCGGCGGTATGGAAAGTTCGATCCCACAGGCTGCTATCAGTGCGGAAGCTGCACGCTCTCGTGTGATCTCGTGGGAGATTTCGCAACCTTCCCCCGCCGAAGCATCCGCTACGTCCTCCTGGGACTGAGGCAGCCGCTGGTGGCGAGCCTGGACCCATGGGTCTGCCACGACTGTGGCGACTGTTCGATTGTTTGCCCGCGCCAATCCGAGCCCAGGATTTCCATGGTCACGCTGCGGCGCTTTCTCAGCGCCCAGTACGAGTGGACCGGCATCGGCCGCAAGATCCTGCAGTCCACGGCGTGGTATCTCGGTTCCCTGATTTCCGTCGCGGTTCTGACGCTACTGCTGATTGTGGGCTATCACCTGTGGTACGTCGGGATGTCTGTGGGTGGGTTTGCCAGCACGCCCTTCGGACTCGAACACATGTTCCCCACCATGACGTACTACACGCTCACGGTGATCCTCCTTCCTCTGCTGCTTTTACTGTCCCGGGTCGTCCACATCTGGCGGCTCACCATGGCGGGGGAAGCGCGAATACGCATCCCGTTGTCGACGTACGCCGCTGAGGCGTGGGTTTACGTGTATGAGACGGTAGCCCAGCCGCTGATGCGCAAGTGCTCTGAGCACGCCCGATGGCTCGGGCACGCGCTTCTCGCACTGGGCACAGTGATGATGCTGACCATCAAGGTATTCGCCCTGCGGTGGTTTCAGACTGACAATATCTATGCCCTCTACCATCCTCAACGGTGGCTGGGATATCTCGCGGCTGGGTTCATCTTCTATGGCATTGCAGACATCCTCAACTGTCGGTTGAGAGCGCACAAGGAGATCTGCAAAGAGACTCACTTCCAGGATCTGGTCTTCCCCTTCTTGCTGCTATCGACGGCGGTCAGCGGCCTTGCGGCGCATGTCTTCCGTTACGCAGGATTCGGGCTGACTTGCCACTTTCTATACGCCGCGCACGTGATCATCGCAACGCCGATGCTGGTCGTAGAGATGTCGTTTGGAAAGTGGTCACACATGGTCTATCGACCGCTAGCGCTGTATTTCCTGGCGGTCAGGGAGAGAGCCGCGCGGCAGGTGCCCGCGGCGGAGGTTATTCCCCATGCGCTCTGAGGAAGCCAAGAAACTACCGGTAGGCGCTGCCCTGGTCGTGGGAGGCGGTATTGGCGGCATGCAGGCCGCTCTCGATATCGCAAACGGCGGCATCAAAGTGTATCTGGCGGAACGCAGCCCTGCCATCGGCGGAGTGATGGCGCAACTCGACAAAACCTTTCCCACCAATGATTGTGCGATGTGCACTATGGCGCCGCGTCTGGTCGAGATCGGCCGCCACAAGGACATCGACATTCTTACCTTGTCTGAGGTGGAGCGCGTCGACGGAACGCCGGGAAACTTCACGGTCACCATCAAGAAGCAGCCGCGTTTTGTGGACGCGTCGAAATGCACAGGCTGCGGTGCCTGCACCGAAGAGTGTCCGGTAACTCTGCCCTCAGAGTTCGATCAGGGGTTGGGAGATCGGAAGGCAATCTATCGCCCATTCCCACAAGCCGTTCCCAACATCTTTACGATTACCCGCCGCGGAACCTCTCCCTGCCAGGCCGCGTGTCCCATCCATCAGAGTGCGCAGGGGTATGTGACGCTGATCGCGCAAGGACGGTTCGAGGAAGCACTCCAGGTCATTTTGCGAGAAAATCCGATTCCCTCGATCTGCGGCCGCATCTGCACCCACCCCTGCACGGAGGCTTGCACGCGCACTGGCGTGGACGATCCGGTGAACGTGCCGGCGTTGAAGCGCTTCATCACCGACCATTTCCCCGATTACAAATTGCCGCAACCAACTGCGCCCGAGCGCGCAGAGAAAGTTGCCATCGTGGGGTCGGGCCCAGCCGGCCTGCTCTGCGCCTATCAGCTCCGGCAGAAGGGTTATGGCACGACCATATTCGAGGCTCTCCCGGTGGCGGGCGGAATGCTCGCAGCCGGTATTCCTTCCTTTCGGTTGCCCCGGCCATTGTTGAATTCTGAATTGGACAGGCTGCGCTCGATCGGGATCGACATCCTGCTGGATACGCCGGTGGGCCGCAGCATCTCGTTCGAAGAACTGCGCAAGAGCTACGCCGCCGTTTTCGTCGCCATTGGCGCTCACGTGGAGAGGCAGCTCAAGATTCCAGGGGAGAATCTTCCGGGTGTCATGGGAGGCATCGAGTTCCTACGGCGAGTCAATCTCGAAAAGCCGTCAGCACCCGGCCAACGCGTCCTCGTAATCGGTGGTGGCAATTCCGCACTGGACGCGGCGCGCGCAGCCCTCCGCTGCGGCGCTGCCGAGGTGACAATTGTTTACCGGCGAACCCGAGCAGAGATGCCCGCTGACCAGCGTGAGATCGCCGATGCTGAACGCGAAGGCATCAAATTAATGTTCCTCGCCGCACCTAAGTCATTTCAGCCGGGGCCAGGTGGCCGCGTAGCTGGGCTTGAGTGCACGAAGATGAAGCTCGGCCGAATCGACGCCAGCGGCCGGCCGGCTCCAGAACCGGTTCCAGGTTCGGAGTTCGTTATCTCGTGCGACGCGGTTGTGGCAACGATTGGCCAAGTTCCCGACGTCACCGGCCTCGGCGAGAGGCTGGGTCTGGCAACCACAAAATCGGGAACGCTGCGGGCTGATCCGCTGACGCTGGAGACAGAACTGCCCGGCGTGTTCGCCGGTGGCGATTGCGTGACCGGTCCTGACGTGGTCGTAACCGCGATGCTCGCGGGCAAAAAAGCTGCCGTCTCTATCGATCGCTGGCTCAATCATCAGGAACTGCGTGTAGGCCGCGAACTGGAAGGGCCATATCACACCCAGTATGTCGTGGACACGTCCGGCGTGCTGACGCAACGCCAGATACCGGTGCAGGCGCTCGACCCCGCGACTCGTGGAAGAACGTTTGCCGAGGTCCATGTCGGCTATACGCCGGAAGAAGCGATCGCCGAGGCCAAGCGTTGTCTCGCGTGCGGCATCTGTTGCGACTGTCATCTCTGCACGACAGCCTGCCAAGCCAATGCGATCGACTATTCACAGAAACCGGAGACTCGTGAATTAAAAGTAGGTGCCATCGTTCTAGCGCCCGGATACGAGGTCTTCGACGCCCGCCTCAAGAAGGACCTGGGGTATGGTCGCTTCCCGAATGTGCTCACGGCCCTGGAGTTTGAGCGGATTCTCTCCGCCTCTGGACCCTACTCCGGCCATGTGCGCCGACCCTTTGACCAGCAGGAACCCAAGCGCATCGCCTTCCTGCAGTGTGTCGGTTCGCGTGATTTCGAACATGATTACTGCTCCTCCGTCTGCTGCATGTACGCCACCAAGGAAAGCATCATCGCCAAAGAGCATCTTGGCGAAGCTCTGCAATGCGACATCTTCTTCATGGACCTGCGCGCCTTCAGCAAGGGCTTCGAGCAGTATTACAAACGAGCTCAGGAACTAGGCGTGCGCTATATCCGTTCGCGTGTGCCGAAGATCGAGGAGGTTCCTGGAACGCGAAACCTGATCGTCAACTATCTTGGCGAAAACGACAGAAAACTTTCTCAGGAATACGATCTGGTAGTCCTGTCGGTCGGTATGCAGCCGCCCAAAGACGTCAAAAACTTGGCAGAACGCTTTGGCGTGGCCCTGAACACGTTCAACTTTTGCCAGACCTCCACGTTCCGACCCGCACAGACCTCGCGGGAGGGAATCTTTGTCGCCGGACCGTTTGCCGAGCCGAAGGACATTCCAGAGACAGTTATGCAGGCATCGGCGTCCGCCTCACAGGTGCTTTCCCTGTTGAAGGATGCCCGCGGCACGCTGATTACGCCGAAAACATATCCACCAGAAAAAGATGTAGCAGGCGAGGATCCGCGCATCGGAGTCTTTGTCTGCCACTGCGGCACGAACATCGCGGGCGTGGTCAATGTTCCGGACGTCGTCGAATATGCCAAGACCCTGCCCAACGTCGTCTATGCAGAGAACAATCTCTATACCTGCTCCAACGACACCCAGGATCGGATCAAGGAGAAGATCGCCGAGCACAACTTAAACCGGGTCGTGGTAGCCTCATGCACGCCGCGAACGCACGAACCGCTGTTCCGCAACACCATGGCGGAGGCTGGCCTCAATCCCTACCTCTTTGAGATGGCCAACATTCGCGACCAGTGCTCGTGGGTGCACATGCACGAGCCTGAAAAAGCCACGCAGAAATCCAAAGACCTGGTCCGCATGGCGCTGGCCAAGTCTCGGCTGTTGCAGCCGCTCAAGCGGCAAACCGTCAAGATAGAAAAGTCTGCCCTGGTTATCGGCGGAGGTTTGTCGGGAATGACCGCCGCTCTGTCCTTAGCACGCCAGGGCTTCGATGCCTATCTGGTGGAAAAAGAGAATGAGCTTGGCGGACATCTGCGGCACACCTACTACTTACTAAATGGAGACAAGCCACAGAACGAATTAGCGCGCCTGCGTGGCGAAATCGGACAGAACAGCAGAATCCATTTATTCACTGGCGCGGCCATCGAAAAGATCGATGGCTCAATCGGTGATTTTCGGACAACGATCACTGCCAACAGCAGCACTACCGAAGTCTCTCACGGAGTTGTGATCGTGGCGACGGGCGCGAAGCAATACGAGCCAAAGGAATACCTCTGCGGCGAGAACGGCAGTGTCATCACACAGCGTGAACTCGAAGCACGACTAGCTTCCGGTGATGGCTTCCTGGCGCCCGACGGAAATCACTCCGCTAAGACGGTCGTGATGATCCAGTGCGTGGGCTCACGAGATGCTGAGCACCCCTACTGTTCGCGAGTGTGCTGCGCCGACGCCATCAAGAATGCCCTTAAGATTAAGGCGGTCTCTCCACAGACGAATGTTTACGTTCTGTATCGGGACATCAGGACTTACGGCTTCAAAGAAAGCTACTACACCAAGGCGCGCCAGCAAGGCGTTATCTTTGCGCGCTACGACGAAAACCGCAAGCCCGAGGTTTCACAAAATTGCAAAGTATTGAACGTCACTGTCTACGACCAGACGCTCGGGATGCCGATAAATATCTCCGCCGATCTGGTGGTTCTGTCTGCGGCGATTCATCCCCACGAAGACAATCGGAAGATCGCTCAGTTCCTCAAAGTCCCGCTCAACGCCGAGGGCTTTTTTCTCGAAGCCCATATGAAACTGCGGCCGGTAGATTTCATGACCGACGGCGTCTTTCTGTGTGGGTTGGCCCACTCTCCGAAGACCATTGATGAGTCCATCCTGCAAGCTCAGGCGGCATCCGCGCGAGCGGCATCCATCCTCGTTCAGGATCGCCTTGAACTGGGCGCGAATATCTCGCAAGTGGTCGACGAAAGCTGCGACGGTTGCGCCTATTGCGTCGACACCTGCCCCTACAAGGCCATAACCCTGGTCGAGTACATGTGGCAAGGGTCCGTCAAGAAAGTCGTCGAGACCAACGATTCCATCTGCAAGGGCTGTGGCTGCTGCCAGGCTACGTGTCCGAAGAAGGGCATATTCATCCGCGGATTTACCCTCGATCAGATCGAGGCCCAGATCCACGCTGCTTTGGGAGTAGAGTGATGGACGACAACTTTCAGCCTTTAATCATCGCCCTGTGTTGCAACTGGTGCTCTTACGCCGGAGCAGACCTGGCGGGCGTCTCCCGCACCCAATACCCGCCCAGCATCCGCATCGTCCGCGTAATGTGCTCAGGCATGGTGCATCCCAACCTGGTGATCGATGCATTCACCAAGGGCGCGGACGGCGTCCTGATGTGCGGCTGTCATCCTGGAGATTGTCACTATCAGGAGGGCAATCTCAAAGCAGAAAAGCGCGCGGATGCGATCCGCCTGATGCTCGCGGATTTTGGTATTGAGGAGGAGCGCTTTCGTTTGGAATGGGTTTCCGCCGCCGAAGGACCCCGGTTCGCCCAAGTTGTGCGCGAGTTCACCGAGCAAGTGCAGAAGCTTGGAGTTAGTCCCTACAGGTCGTAACGTGGTCAGCGACTGGTTAGCGCCGATTCTTGTTTGGGCCGTCGTCATTGCCTGTTTCCTGGCAGTTGCAGGATTCTTGCTCGCAGAATGAATCAGTTCGTTCGGATGGGTCGCCTCCGAAAGGGAGGTGAGCAGCATGGTCTTCATCATTACGGGAGCCGCGAAGTCAGACAGGACCACCGTGAGCAGGCTCCTCGCCGAAGCCTTGGGATGGGAATTTGTTGATGCGGAGAATCTTCGTTCTTCTGGCAACCTCGATGCACCTCGACGCAGCACTTCGCCGGGTAATGGTGGTCCAACTTTGCGCGTGGAAACACTATCGGCTGCGATCCACTTCTGGATCTACGAATGGCGGGATGTAGTGGTTTCGTGTCCGCAGCTGACGGACAAAGATCGAAGAGATCTGTCCCAGATTTCCTCGCTGGTCAAGATCGTCTCTCTGGAGCAATTTCATGCCACCGATCGTACCAGCATCCCGGACCGGTCAGCCTTTGTAAGCTCACCATTCCATGCCGGATGGCATGCAGCACGCGACTGCGAACGGGATGTGCTGACACTAGATTCATCCCGCAGAGTGGAAGAGACTATCGCGGAGATGACAGCTTTGCTGACAAGGTCAGGTTCCCATGTTTCCCGCAATTAGGATTAACCTTTCTCGACCATAGCCAACCGAACGGGGAGAAAAAAAGTACGCCCCGCTCACTGCCCCGATTCCTTTTGAAGTGCCCCATCTCCGCTGCGCCCGTAGTCCGCACGTCGGCGCGCCAGATGGCGGAAGAGACCGATCGGTCGCACACATATTGTAATGTTTCAACAGTGTTGCGACAGTGATGGAAGGCCCAGGCCACTGGCTGCTAGCGGATGTTCAGATCAGCGTAGTGGGCGAAGCTGGAGAGCGCTACTTCGTCGTTGCCCGGTATGTAGAAGCCAAACTTTCCCAGGCTGAGATTAGCACCGGGCTGCATCCAGTGATCCAGGATGGTCCAACTGTCACCGTGCCTGATCTGGTGGACGAGCTCGGTGGGGCTGACGCGGATTTGGAGCGTGCGGAAGCTTTTCTTGTCACCTTTGTCGGGAACTTTGATCTCGTCCGTTTTCTCCCCGTTGTGAATGACAGTGCGGTAGAAGTTATTGTCGTCCATTTGGAAGAGGACGTAGTTTTTGGGGTCGGTGTAGTTGAGCACCCATTGCAAGAGGTGACCCTTGGTAAGCATCGCGGAAAAAACAAAGGTGCCCGAGGCAGGAGCGACTCCGTATAGGACGAAGTCTCCCCCTTTGCGAATGAAAGAATCTCTGTCATGCTTCCAGGCGCCTGGGTCATCCCACTTCGACATGCCACTCGGGGCGAGAGACAAATCCAAGGTCTTGGATTGACCGGCAATGATTTCGAGCGTGGACGCGCGCGTGAACCTCTCAGCGGTTCGCGCAGTAAGAGTGTAAGTACCGGGGGCAAGATTGAGCGGGACGCCACTGCTTACCATTTTCAGAAGCTCACCCTTCACGATTGCAACTTTGGCGTCGGCGGGCGCGAAGGTAATTTTTAATTCGCCGGGAGCGGCTTCCAGCGCGGCATCCGCAGCAGCGAGAGATATGGTTCCGCCCCCAACGAAGTGTTCCTTGAACTGCCGGGGCTTGAATCGCTCTCTGCGCAGTTCGACAGTATGGTCTCCGGGATTGACGGTGGAGACGGAGAGCGTGCCATCGGGTTGAATGGTGCCGACGAAAGTTTGATCGACGAGAACTGTGGTTCCGGGAGCGCCACCTTGGATGGTCAGCGAGGCCAGGCGAGGCTGCGGCTGGAGGTTGAAGATAAGCCTGGCCTCTTCGCCCTTGCGAATGCGGATCTCTTGCTGGGGAGGATCCTGAAAGCCGCTCTTAGAGACTTGTACAACGTAGTCCTTGAGTTCGAGATTCGGTAGACGCAACCGGCCGGCTTGAGTGAGTTGCCGTTGAAGTTTTCCGTTGAGAAAAACTCTTGCGTCGTCTTGACCGGCAACGACAAGGAGCGTGCCCACGGCGTGACCAGGCTCCGCGGGCGGGTGATCTTCGAGCGTGACTTTTGCGGCGGCGGCGTCGGAAGAAAGGCGCGAAGCAGGCAGAGATGGTTCGGGAGTTGTTTGTGCGGGAGCGGAGACCGCGGGAGCGGAGACGGCCGGGGCAGAGACGGTGGGCGCTGAGACGGCGGGGGCGGCTGCAGGGGTCTTCGCTACTGGCGGAGCGTGATGTTTTCGCGCGAAGAAGAAGATCGCTGCGAACAAGATTATCGCGGCGGCGGAGATGAGAATCAGCGTTGCGGAGTTCGACCTCGTGCGCTGTTTTGGCCGGGATGGGGATGTGACTTTAGCCACCGGTGTGGAAGGCTCTGCGGCGGGAATGGTGGCGGCTTGTGGCGGGGGGAGTTGCGGCTCTGACGGAGTGGTCGGGACTTGGCCCTGCGGCACAATGCGGGGCGGAACTTTGCTCGGCTGGACAATGCCGGCCGGAACGTTCCCGCGTGGGATCGGGTTGGGCGGAACCTGTCTCGGCGGAGCCGGGCTCGGCAAAACCGGGCTTGGCGGAACCTGGCCGGTAGCGGCGCGTGAAGCCTCCGGAGCGCTGAGGCGCGGGACGTGAAAAATGACGGTCGCGCCTTTGCTGTGCGGCGACGCGGTTGAACTCTCTTGGGGGACCAATCCCAGCCGGTGCAGAAGGGCATTCGCGACGGACAAGATTTCTCCATCCGTCCAATACTTGGCGACCACCGCTTGTATGCGTTCGGCTAATGCTTGTTTTGCAGCACCGTCCGCGGCCCCATCGATTTCGCTTTCGATGCGTCGCAGGTCTTCCAAGTCGCGGCGGCGGGACTGGCGCCGCCGAGCGCCCTGGTCGCGCTGGATTTCATCCTGGATCTTAACCAACTTGGGATCGTCGGGATGAACGGCCAATCCCTCTGCAACCCAAGCCAAGGCCGCGAATAGATCGCCGGAGGACTGCAGCTTGCGCGCTCGCGGAACCCAATCCTCGACGGAGCTTGTTTTTTTCCGGTCGAAGATAAGGCTGCCGATAGTTTTGGCTGTGGGATGTGCAGGGTTCAAGTCGAGCGCCTGCTTGGCAAGCGTCTCGGCTTCCCACCACTCGGTTTCTACCATGGAATGCGCGTGCTCGACCAAGGCATTGGCCAGGATGGCGCGGGCAAGAGAATTGTTTTTATCCAGGTCGTAGGCTTCGCGCAACAACTGAATCGCTTCAGCGGACTTCCGCTGCGCAAACAGATCCTGGCTTGCGGTGATCAGACGGTTGGCTTCGGCATTGCGCTTGATGCCATCCTTGGCGAGCTTTTCCAGTTCGGACAGCTCCGCATCGTTGGGGAATTCGCCGGCTGTGCCTCGCAACAAATCCAGGGCGCGAGGGTAGTCACCTGAATGCAGACAGATGTTGATCTGCTCAACGAGCCGCGTTTTGGATTCGGTGCGCGTTTGCTGGTCGCGTCTGTTCTCCAAGCGCTCTAACCCTCAAAGGTCAAACCCTGGATATCGATTGTAGATGCGCAGGATCTCCCAGTCGTTCAGTGCATCGTTACAATCCTTGTTCCCCGTGCAACTGCGCCCGCGCGCTGGTGGAGTTAATTAGGTCCCTGTGAGGTCGGGCGCACGCGTGCGCAGGAATTCAAGGGTGATTTGCTAGCTAGGACGCAAAGACGGTCCGGCTGTCGCCGGAACCGTGCAGATCATCACCGACGCGGGCGAATTGCGGAGGGTCTATCGAAGCTACTGGAGAACGCACCCTTCGCATATGACACTTGGAATTGGACTGCGAGTCTGGATAGAGATGCTGTTGCATAAGCGCATTGTCGTGCGCGGCCGGAGGACCCGAATCCTCTCGCTGGAATTACAACCCAGTGCCAGCGGTAGCGTCTCATGACTAGGTCCATCCTGACTTTTCGACGCCTGGCTAGAACTTGGACATGGTGTCTAATCCGCTCGCATTGCCATCGAACTCATTGGCCACCCACAAGTTTGCCCCATCAAAAGCCAATCCAGATGGACATTGGCCCGAAATAAAAGTGCCGAGATTGGCACCATCGCTGGCTCGATATTTCATGACGCTGCCCGGGTCGCTTCCCATGCCCGGGCAGTTAGGGCCCTGGTTGGCTACCCAAATATTGGCTCCGTCATACGCGATGCCCCAGGGAAAAACGCCTGTAGGAAAGTTGCCCAGATTGGCGCCATCGCTCGCCCGCAACTTGGTCACGCTGCCGCTCGTCGTTTGATCCGTTACCCAAATGTTCGCACCGTCAAACGCCAGGCGAAACGGTTCCTCGCCCGCAGCAAATGTTCCCAGTACCTTGCCATCGCCGGCACGCACTTTGCTTACCGTACCGTCGATAAAATTCGTGGCCCAAACATACGTTCCATCAAAGATCACGCCTCTGGGCGAGGTTCCGACCGTAACCGTGCGTAGCGTAGTGCCATTGCTGGCGCGGAACTCGGTGAGCGTATGATCATTGGAATTTGCGACCCAGATGTTGTTTCCATCGAACGCAACGTCCATAGGACTACTGCCTGTAATAGAGGCCCCAAGTTTTGTGCCGTCACTCGCCCGTATCTTCGTCACGGTGTTTCCGCAAAAGTCCGTAACCCAGATATTGGCTCCATCAAAGGCAAGTCCCCAGGGACAAGTTCCAACTGTGAAGTTGCCCAGCAAGGTGCCATCGTTGGCGCGTAGTTTACTGACGGTACCGCTGTCGACATTTGCAGCCCAGATGTTCGCCCCGTCGAAGAGCACAGTAACTGGCTGAAATTGAACAGTGAATTTTGCGTTCTGAGTGACCGGGTACCAATGCAGTAGCGCTACCTGCAATGGGTTTTTGGTTGAAACGTTCACGCCGGATGAGATCTTCGTTAGGACAGCGTCGCTGAAATTGGTGACCCAGATATTCGCTCCGTCAAAAGCGCATCCCGTGGGCAGATTGCCGATCGTGAATGTTGCAAGGATCTTTCCGCCCAAGCTGAGCTTCGAAACCGTGTTGTTGCCTTGGTTGGCGACCCACACATTGGCTCCGTCAAAGGCGATACCATCCGGCGTGGCGCCGACATTTTTTACAGTTAGGAGCCTGACACCAGCAGGACTTAGTTTCGTTACCGAGCCGTCCCCGGTATTTGTCACCCAAATGTCCGCGCCGTCAAAAGCGAGGTATGAAGGAAAAAGCCCAACCCCGAACGTGCCCAGCACGTTTCCATTCTGGTCGAGCTTGGTGACACTGTTGCTATTCTGGTTGGCCACCCAGACGTTGATGCCATCGAAGGCGACGCCGACTGGCGCGTTTCCAACGGGGAAGGTACCGAAGTTGAAACCATCGCTGGCCCGCAGTTTGGTGACTGTGTTGTTGACGTTGTTGGCAATCCAGAGGTTGGCACCATCGAAAGCGATTCCTTCGGGAAATGAGATTCCGGTGATTGTCTTGAGCGTCGCGCCATCGCTCGCGCGCAGCTCGGTCACGGTGTTGCCGTCGCGGCTGGTCACCCAGATGTTTGCGCCATCAAAGGCCACGCCATAAGGATCCTTTGCTACCGGAAACGCGCCGAGATTCCTACCGTCGCTGGCCTGGATCCTCATGACGGTGTTGTCCGCAAAATTCGCCACCCAGATCGCGCTTCCATCAAAGGCTGCTGCTATCGCTCCTGCACCCACAGGAATGGTTGGGGGCTGGTCCGCGGTATGCCAGTGGAGCATCGCAAGCTGGAGCGGATTCTTCATTGAACGTACGACCCCGGCGGAAATTTTCGATACGGTGCTGCTGTTGCCGTTGTTGAAGTTTGGTACCCAGAGATTGGCGCCATCAAAGGCGATTGTTGTGGGTAGGGTGCCGGTGGGAAAGCTACCGAGCGTTGCTCCACTGGTGCTCATCTTAATGACGTTATTGCCGCTGAAGTCTGTTACCCAGATATAGGCTCCGTCATAGGCAATACCGAACGGCTGGCTTCCTGCGGCAAAGTTTCCAAGCACAACTCCATCGCTGGCCCTCAGCTTCGTGACCGTGTTGCCGTTCTCGTTGGCAACCCATATATTCGCGCCGTCAAACGCTATACCCAACGGACTGGTTCCAACCGCAAAGCTACCGAGAATGGTGCCGCTCGAGCTGAGCTTGGTGACTTTATTGGTCGTATAATTAGTTGCCCAGATATTGGCTCCATCGAACGCCAGGTAGATGGGTGTGGTTCCTGCCGGGAAGTTGCCCAGGTTCGCTCCGTCACTTGCCCTCAGCTTCGTTACCGTGTTGCTGCCTTCATTCGCTACCCAGACATTCGCCCCATCAAAGGCAACGCCCGACGCTTCAACCCCGGCAGGGAAACTTCCAAGATTCGTCCCATCGCTCGCCCGCAGCTTGGTCACGTTCTGTCCCAGTAAACCGCTGACCCAAATGTTGGCGCCGTCGAAAGCGATCCCATACGGCTCGCCGCTGACGGGAAAGGTCCCGAGCACCGTACCGTCGTTCGCGGCCAGCTTGGTGACAGTATTGGTGAACGAATTCGTCACCCAGATGCTCGAACCATCGAAGGCGACGCCTTCGGGTCCACCGCCAACAGGAAATGACGGTGGCTGGTCGGTTTTATTCCAGTGCAGCAGAGCCACTTGCAGCGGGTTGTCGGTGGAGTTGACCACGCCACTTTGCGCGAGAACGATGGAAGGGTTCAGCAGAACTCCCAAGACCGACAGTGCAACAATCGCGAGTATTGCCGCATGAGCGGATAGTGGTTTGCCTCTTTGCAGGACGAACTCGTGCCAGTTTGACATACGCCGTACCTCCAGGCCACGATCCCCACTTGGATTTTTCTTGAAGTCATAACGCGAACACCTTGCAGCCTTCATTTTTAAGACCCACGATTAGCGATTCCGATCCAAACAAAGGCTCCGTCAGCAAAGTGGGGCGATATTGAACCAACTTTCGCGAAACGTCCATGGAGCGAGTGTGAAGCGAGATGAATTGATCTGAAGAACTCACGAACAGGTCTAGCAGCCGCCTCATTGACCTGTTGTTCGTAGCCAGACCGGACGGGCACTTAGGTAATCTTACTGTTAGCAAGAATCCCGCCACATAATAGTTCCTGACTATGGTTAGCCTCCCCAACCCCGCCCGTCGAAAGCGTGTCCCCCGCGCTCACCTGGAAGGCAACACTGCGGCGGTGCTTCGGCTCCCAGATGGCCAAGTACGGACCAAATCGGAAATGGCGCCAGATCTTATTGACGGTAACGATACGAAACCTGTGAATCAAAGCTGAATCAACGGTTCTGATGGACTCGTAGCCATCACATTTTGCTGGCTATGAGGAAGAGCGGCTTCATTTCGAAGAGTCAGTCCGTTTCAAGCCCGGGGACGACGGGTTGTCTCTTCCGGCAAGGGGAAGCTGGACGATGATTACAGGAGCGACTCCGGCATTCTCGCAAGGAACTGCGTCCAAGCGGAGTGTCCCTCGCTACAGGCTAACGGTACCTTTGGCTCTCACCGTATTGCGTTCGGGCATCCCCAACAATATCTCTGGACGCACCGTCGAAATAGGTGAGGGCGGAATGGCAGTTGTCCCAGCGTCACAACTCCTCGTCGGCGAGTCCGTCCGCGTCGAGTTTCTTGTTCCGCACATGAGCTCGCCGGTGCGGGCAACGGCGTTGGTGCGCTATCAGCGTGAGCGGCGCTTTGGCCTCCAGTTTCTCCGTTTGCCCGTCGAACAGCAATCGATAGTCCGTTACTGGACGCGACGCGAAGGCGAACTTTTGTTGGCTGCACAGGCAGGTGCCACCTTGGGAGAGGCCGTAGCCAAACCAAACTTGCCCTCGGACTTCGAAAACTCTGAAAACTCAAGAGGCAAGTTCGGCATCCGGCGCATCGTTGCGTTCGCCGTTTCCATTACGGTGATCACGGCTGTGCTGGGATGGTGGCAGTGGCAGCAAGTATGGGCGGAGCTGGAAGCGCACCTTCCGGAAAAAGAAACCGTGGTGGTGCAACCACAGTTGAAGGTGCCAGCCGACGCAATGGGGCGACGGATCATCCACCAAGTCATGCCCGAATATCCCGAGCTTGCGCGACAGGCGGGAGTGCAAGGCACAGTGGTGCTGGATACCGTCGTGAGTGTGGAAGGCACAGTGACACAAGTGAAGTTTGTCAGCGGGCCCGAGGCACTGTCGCAAGCAGCCATGGATGCAGTGCGGTGGTGGCGCTATGAACCCTATTTTGTGAATGGTCAACCGGCGACAGTTGAGACCACCGTGGCTTTAGACTTCCGGCTAGCGAATTAAGGGGCCGCACCGGCCGGCATCTTGCTGTACATGATCTATCAGTTGTTATTCTGTGTTTGCCCACGGCGATGGCCTCCCATGCAGCAGGATTGGAACTACGGCAAACCGTCTGGGTGATGCAAGCATTAGCGGAGCACGGATTGGAGGGTTTTGAGCGTAAAGGCTGATTGCAACATTTATGATCTTGGCTGCACAATCTTAGCCAAGCTACTCCGTTGAACGCCACTTGAGCCTTCTACGCCAGCAACCTCGGAGTCGTGGCATGGGTGTCAGCGATCCAGAGATTCAAAAAAAGGTGTTTGGACCTCGATGGCAGCACGAAATCGAGAAACAAAGCTGGCCACTATGGAAACGGCTCATCCATCGCCTCCAACACTGTCCGGTTTGCAGACCCAAAACTCCACGCCGAAAAACTCAATAAGGCATCAGACCACAATCAGGATCTCAAGAAATTTGTTCAAGGTGCTGCCATCGCCAGCATGGGTCCGGGTCCCTTTCACGACTTCGATGTTGCTCCGTCGAGGTCAGGGCTTATGCCGAATCCTGTCGACGACCCATTACGACCGTGGGGCTATTTCCGCCAACGCCCAATCACGTACAACACAATGGAGAGCAGCACACTGACCAGCAACGAAGTACCCAGAGGAAAATAGATGGTCGTATTTTTTCCTCGATAGAAAAAATCTCCCGGTAAGCGCCCAATGGGAACTCCGCTCCGACCCAATAAGACGAGCGCGGTCCCGACCGCAAGCAATATCACTCCCCCTGCGATCAGCAGCTTTCCTAAATCAGTCACGGCATCATTTTATCGAACCGATGTGTACCAACGATTTTGTTTTACCCGGGTTATTATGGGAAATTGATCGCAAGACCTTTTTGACCCTGCCGCCACTTTCTGCAGCAAAGCATAAGCCGACTCAGGCTTGAACATTTTGGCCGGACGCGAAACCTCAAATTACCTGGAGATTCTGTCATGTCATCCCGCAAGTCAGTGCGCTCCGCCAAGCTGTTGGCGGCCGTTTTTCTGTCGTGTCTGCGATGCGGAACTTCGTCCTTTGGACAAGAAGTTCTGACCTATCACAACAACAATGCTCGCACCGGCCTGAACTCGAAAGAAACGATTCTGACGACCGCGAACGTGAACTCCACTACCTTTGGCAAGCTGTTCACTATTCCAGTCGACGGCAAGGTCGATGCACAGCCTTTGTATCTGTCTTCAGTCACTACCAACAGCGGTACGCACAACCTGCTCATTGTGGCTACCGAACACGGCAGCGTCTACGCCTTCGACGCTGACACAGGTGCCGGTGTCTGGAACATCACGACGCTTAAATCGGGCGAGGCCACGTCGGACGATCGCGGCTGTAGTCAGGTTGAGCCTGAAATTGGAATCACCTCAACGCCGGTCGTCTCTCGCCGCGCGGGGTCCAATGGGATCATCTATGCCGTCGCCATGTCCAAGGACGGCACCGGCAATTATCACCAGCGCCTGCACGCTCTCGACGCGGCGACGGGCAACGAACTTTTCAACTGACCAGTAGATATCACCGCGAAATATCCGGGCAACGGGGACAACAGCACCGGCGGCTACGTGATATTCGATCCCTCGCAATACAAGGAGCGGTCGGGTCTGCTCATTCTGGGCGGCACAGTATATCTAGCGTGGGCGTCGCATTGCGATATTCGCCCGTACACCGGCTGGATCATCGGGTATCACGCGTCGACGCTGGCACAGACCACTGTGCTGAACGTAACCCCGAACGGCAACGAGGGAGCTTTCTGGGGCTCGGGCGCGGGACTCGCGACCGACAGCAGTACAAACATCTATGCTCTCGACGCCAACGGCGTGTTTGATACCAGCCTGAATTCCAATGGATTTCCCAGCAGCGGCGATTATGGCAACGCCTTCCTCAAGATCACTACGAAGGGCGGACTTGCGGTGGCAGACTATTTCGAGATGGATAACGAGCAGTCGGAAAACAACCACGACGTCGATCTCGGCTCTGGCGGAGCCCTCGTGCTGCCCAACATGAAGGACTCTTCCAATAACATCTGGCAACTCGCCGCCGGTGCCGGCAAAGACGGCAATCTCTACCTCGTCAACCGCGCGGCCATGGGGAAATTCAATCCCAATAGCAACAACATTTACCAGGAGCTTTCCGGAGTTCTTCCCGGAGGAGTCTGGTCGATGCCCGCCTTCTTCAACGGCAAGCTCTATTTCGGACCAGTCAATTCCCCGCTGCTCGCGTTCCAATTCAAGAATGCGAAGTTATTGTCCGCGGCGGTCGCACAAACCTCCAACAGCTTCGGTTACCCGGGAGCGACGCCCAGCATCTCGGCGAACGGAAGCGCTAACGCCATCGTCTGGGCAGCGGAAAACAACGATCCTGCTGTGCTTCACGCCTACAACGCCAGCAATCTCCACGAACTCTACAACACCAACCAGGCCGCCGGCGGGCGCGACCACTTCGGTACCGGGAACAAGTTCATCACTCCTACCATCGCCAACGGAAAGGTGTACGTGGGTACGACCAATGGCGTGGGTGTTTTCGGATTGCTGAAATAGCGGCGGCAGCGTAGGGCACAAACTTCGAGGTTAGCTTTTCGTCGCAAAGTACTTGACCTGGCCACACTGGGAACGCTACGCTTTGCTATGCCCGAGCGATCCCACCGGCTTCGCCGTTTCCACAGCAAGGCCCGACCATTGCCGCCACGTGCTGCGGAAGACCTTCGTTATATTCGCCAGACCATGGAGCGCTCGGCCGCTTTCACGGCGGTTTCCGGCGGAGGCCAGATTCTGCTCGGCCTTACAGCCCTGGGCGCCGCCTGGATTGCTGCCTATCAGGCTTCGGCTTTCACGTGGTTGCGGGTATGGCTAGGCGAAGCGATTGTGGCCATTGCCATCGCGCTGTTCTCCATGGGCTGGAAGGCAAACCGGACCGAGGTGCCGCTGTTTTCCGGGCCAGGCCGCAGGGTTGCGCTCGGGCTTCTGCCGCCGCTGGCGGCGGGAGCAGTGCTCACCTTTCTTCTTTTCCGCGCGGGCGTGACGGCGGCTCTGCCCGCAACCTGGCTTCTGCTCTACGGCGCGGGCATCGCTACCGGAGGCATGTTCTCGGTGGCGATCGTTCCCGTCATGGGCGTTTCGTTCATGATTGTGGGGGCTCTGGCGGCCCTCGGACCCGCGACCTGGGGAAACTGGTTTCTGGCGGCGGGCTTCGGCGGGCTGCACATCCTGTTCGGGTCTCTCATTCTGCGGAGGCACGGTGGCTAGAGCATGGCCAGATCGGCATAAACAATCCAAGGCGCGGGCGCCGGCGCGCGTACATACTCCGGCGCATGTTCCCGAGCTTCCGGAACTCGATCGCCTGATTCACGAGCGCATCCGGCTGGGGATCGTGAGTGCCCTGGCTACCAATGAATCCCTGAGCTTCAACGACTTGAAGCGTGTCCTCAAGACCACCGACGGCAATCTCAGCGTCCATGCGCGCAAGCTGGAAGAGGCGGAATACATTTCGTGCGTGAAATATTTTGAAGGACGTGTCCCGCGCACTCAATATCGCCTAACCACAGCGGGCCGCCGCGCTCTGGCCCGGTATCTGGATCAGATGGAGGAGTGGATTCGCGTGACTCGGGAGGAGTAGCGGCACGAGAAACGTCCTGCGGCGGGGCTAGGTTGGCTGAGCGCGGTAGTGGGCTACTTTGAAAGCATGATTCCGATCATCTACGTCATTTGGTTGGTATTCTTAGCCTTGTATTTCTTGCAAGGCGCAGTTACGGGCGCACTGCGCAAACGACGTGGTAGGTCGGGGAGTGCGGTATGGCTAATTCCTAGTTGGGCGCGGCTATTGTGCCTCCTCATTTCAGGCGGATTCGCCGTTGCTGCGGTTTTTGTATTTATTGGAAGTTCAAAGTAGCCCACTACCGCTGAATGCTGATGGCTGAGTGCTGGCCTCTGCAGTGCTACAATCCCGCGATGAAACGCTGCCTCTTGCTCCTGCTCGCGGCCGTCCTGCTTGCCGCGCAAACCGCCAGCGAAGTTGAGATCACTTCCGAGCCGCATCACCATCTCACCTTTCAGAACGAGTACGTGCGTGTATTTAATGTCGAAGTCGCGCCGCAGGCGGCAACGCTCATGCACCGGCATCGCCACGATTACATTTACGTGACCCTGGGTGCGTCGCATGTCTCGAACGAAGTACAGGGCAAAGCTCCGGTGGAAGTGAAGCTGCCAGATGGCGAAACCCGTTTCTCGCCCGCGCCCTTTGCGCATGTGGCCAGGAATCTCTCCGAACAACCGTTCCGCAACGTGACCATCGAATATCTTCAGGACGAGAAGTTGCGCAACGCAGTGCACGAAGGCAGCATGAAATGGGACGAAGAACGCGGGCTTGACGTGCTGCAGGGCGGGACGAAGCAGGTCCTGTTCGTTAACGACGGCGTGCGCGTCTCCGCCTTCGAATTGCAGCCCGGAGGGGTTGTCCCCAAACATCATCACGCCGGGCCGCACCTGCTGGTCGCGATAAGTGACCTCGAGATCCGCAGTGACGTTGAGGGCCAGGGTCCCATGCCCGGCCACTTCAAGTCGGGCGAATCGAAGTGGCTCCCCGGTGGGTACTCTCACACCGTGACCAATGTAGGACATCAGCCAGCCAAGTTCGTCACTGTGGAATTTCCATAAGGCACCGACCGGTTCCGGTGCACGCTTGAGGTAGAACTCTTGATCACTGGATGAAAAAAGTGGCCCCATTTCTGGGGCCACGATTCAAAGAGGCGACGAGTTGGTGGGCGATGTCAGGAAAGGCGATGCATGCCGTCCCGCCAGTGGGAACGGCGATTTGGGAAATGTCGGGAACAGAAGAGAGTGAAGGTCATTGCTTGAGTTTGCGGCCTCTTTACCTTTGTTTAAGACACAAGCATTTGCCGCGCCAAAATGATCAGAGTCAGTGGCTCGCCGCACAGTGAGCTGCAAATGGATGACGGTTCGGTACTTAGCACCGTCCCTCCGCCGCCGGCGTGCGGTCCCTGAAGAGCGGTGGTTGAGGGCGGAAGTGCAGAACAATGCATACTCATTGCATTACGGAGGACTGCCCCAAACACCAAGCCCCTAGCGGGTTTCCGCCAGGGGCCGGTTGAAAATCACTGCCGCAGAATGCAAAAGTTCACCGCTAGCTGTTGCCAGCGACGGTGCGCAGCTTTCCGGGCAAGAAGTGGTAGGGTGGCCAGGGGCCGCTGATCGCCACTTGACAGTTCTTGAGCTGCTTAGCGGCGGTTGTGTAGCGGTTCTGGTACTTTTCAACGCTCTTTGAGTCGATCAGGTGGGCGATGTCGATGAGCATGCCTTCCGGAGCGACTTTCTTGCAGCTTACTTCTTCCTCCAGCGGATTAAACAGCTTGTGAACCTGCACGGAGAGGGCGCGCGCCTTGGTCTGGCGCTCACGCTCGCGGGAAGCTTTGACTCGCAGCTTGGCGAGGTAGTCGCCACCCACGGTGTCGGGAAGCTGCACGTCGATCATGGCTTCGCGGAGGGAGCCATCACGGACGACCAGCTTTATGTGCATTTCGGACTTTCCCCGCAGGCGGGCAACGCTTAGGCCAAAAGCGCGCCGGTTGACCCGGACGGCCTGGCGGAGGGCGTCATCGCTATCGAAGATTGTGCCGAAACGGAACGGGAGGACGGTGGAATTTCGGAAACAGCCACTCACGACGCGAGCATGATCGATCGCGGCTTTTTGGTCGAGTTCACCGGCGGAATGGTCGTATTCGCTGACCACGACGGCAAATTCACCACTGGGATAGCTGAGAACCGCGGCGCCGTTGACCCCTTGTATGCCTTCTAACAAGAAAGGACGGCGAGTGCGAGTTCCATTTGGGAGGGTTTGATGCTCGGTGAGACAGTACGCGTACCACGCCATTTTGGACCTCTCCGAACCGGGACGGAGGCGGAGTAAAGCCACCTCTCATGTCTAATTGTTCGCCAAAGCTTGAGCTGCTTAGTTTGGAAGTAACTACTGGGCGGTACAGGGTCTTTAAAACCGGGAGCGCTTACAGTCACGCTTCCTGACTGCATATTACTTTGGGCACCAGTAAAAATGCAACTTTTTCTTTATGGGAAGCATCGAAAGGCGCTTACTTACCACCCGCAGCCCGTGCGGCGCGCTCCTGAAGAGCAAGCAGGACGACCCGTAACATCTCATCCCATGGGGCCGGCTTGCCAGTCCAGATCTCAAATTGGCGGGCCGCCTGGTGAACGAACATCTCTATCCCCGGGATGATTTGAGCGCCCCGTTCCCTGGCCAGTTTGAGAAGACGTGTTTCCGGCGGATCATACACCATATCAAAGACATAGCGCGCATTGATCTCTTTGTCTTGCAGCGGGGTTTCACGCGTATTGCCCATGCCCACCGGGGTGGCGTTGATGATGACGTCGAAGGCCAGCTTCTTCAAATCGGACCGTTTAAGGGTTCTGGCACGGGCCTGCCGAGCCAGCTTCTGGGCAGGGCCGGCGGTGCGGTTCAGGATGTAGACCTCGGCGCCGCGCTCTTTCAGTCCGAAGACAGCGGCCCGGGCTGCCCCGCCGGCACCGAGCACCAGGATCCGCGCTCCCTCAATGGTTGTCAGCCGGCGCTCCAGGGGGCGGACGATCCCGGCAGCGTCAGTGTTGAAACCATAGAGCTTACCGTCCTGCGCGCGCACGACGGTGTTGCAGGCGCCGATCTTGGTGGTATGGGAGTCGGTGTTATCCAGATGCTTCAGGATAGATTCCTTGTACGGCATGGTGACGCTGATGCCGTGGATGGGGATCTCGCGCACGCAGGTGAGCAGGTCTTTCAGCGTTTTGGCGTGTAACGTCAGGTAGACGGCATTGACGTTCTCGCGGCGAAAGCCTGCATTCATGATCGCCGGCGAAAGCGAATGAGCCACGGGATCACCGGCCACGCCGTAAACGCGAGTAGCGGCGTCTACCTGCTCGATGCGGTGAACATTACGCAGTTCCTGGGCGGTCACCTGGCCTGGAGCGGTCTCCTCGCCCAGTCCGGCGGAGGCGAAGGTGAAGACGCTGCCGGCACGCACTCCTAGGACCCGGCTGATGATTCCCTGCTCGCCCATGCACATGGCGATGAGGGAATGCTTGTCGCTTTGCCGGGTCAGAAACTTCATCATGGTGACGTTGTCGGAAAGAGTGGTCGCGGTGCTGACCACTTTGTAGAAATCAGCGGGGAAGGCCAGCATCTTTTCGAGCGTTTCGTCGAGCTTCTTGGTTGCGCGGAAGTCGTGGAACGAAAGGACGAGGGCCGCGCGGTTGCGGAGTTTTTGCAGCTGCTCGGGTTTGCACTTGGCAGCGGTTTGCAGTTCGACATCCAGCAGTTGGCAGCCAGCGGCTGCGGCCTTGCCGAGAACATCGAGTTGTGAGGCAATGGAGCCGCCGAATTTGCCTCCGCTGGCTACGCGACGGCAGGTGGCGATCACCACGGTTCCGGGATGACACTCGATAAAGCGCTTGATCTTAGGCAGCGCCAGGGCGGGCTTGGAGAGATAGTCCAACCTGAACTCCAGAAAGGAGTTATCTCGAACCAGCGTTTCTGCCTTTTCCACCATTGCGGCGGCGTCAGAGCCGGTAACGGCCACACACACGCGGGGGAGCCGCAGAGGCAGGAGACGGGGCGCGTAGCTGGTTGGAGCGGAGTTCATCATTGTAATTCAGTCATCCTAATTCGGCCCTGATGATCTGATTTTGCCTCCGTGAAAGGACGGCGAATTATTACAGGGGCGTAATTGCAGATGCAACAACGGATTAAGTGCGAGCGTGAAAAAACTTTGGCCGCGGAGTGGCTAACACCCTCGTAACCTTGACCCTCCCCTACCCCCTTGTTACCTTCCGGGTGAGCCTTTCTTTTGTGACATTTAACTAGGGGGAGGGTGGTTGAGGTAACCTCTTCCGGAGGTAACATGAAGAAAACAGGACTGTTAATGTTGCTGCTCGCGACCGCGGCGTGGGCACAATCGGGAACCGAAGGCATGGCGGACGCTCCGCAAGGCACGGTGCCGACGAAAAACACATTTCCAACCGAGCGCGTGCAGATGCCGACGTATGCAGATTTGTACTGCGCCGGGTTCATCAACAAACATATCCTGCCCGATGCCAACTACGTAGCCGGTGGACTGCAGACGCCCGGCACGACGAAGTTTACCCGCGGCGACATGGTTTATCTGAAGGGAACGGGCTACACTGCCGGTGCTGAATATGAGATTGTGCGCGCATTGCGGGATGTGAATGAGTACGAAATGTTTCCCGGCTCGCGAAGGCTGATGAAAGAGACCGGACAGCCCTACGAGGAAGTGGGGCGCGTTCGCATCGTCGACACTCGTAGCAAGGCGGCGATTGCGCAGATCGAGTACGCCTGCGATGGCGTCAACCCGGGAGATACGGCGATTCCGTTTGCCGAGAAGCAGACCGTGACTTTCCACGCTCCGGTTCGCTTTGACCGCTTCCTGCCCGCAGGCAACCGGCTTTCGGGGCGGGTCGTGATGGGAAAAGATTTCGACTCCCAGATGGGAACGGGGCAGAAGCTTTACATCAACGTGGGCGCGAACCAGGGAGTAAAGGTGGGCGACTACTTCCGCGCGGTGCGATCCTACGATGCGGACCTGAGGGATCCGGTGGACTCGCTCTCGTTTAAAGCTGCGATGTCTGAGGATACGCAGAAGAAGATGCCGTCGTTCGATCCGAACCTGTTTACCAAGTCGAATGGTCCGGTCATTCACGTGCGCGATCTGCCACGACGCTCCGTGGGCGAGATTGTGATCATTGGAGTGACGCCGACAACCGCCACCGGGATGGTGGTATTCGCGATGGAGGATGTTCACGCCGGCGACGACGTAGAACTGGACCAGGTCCAGTAAATTTGTAAGCGAGGTTGACGATCAGTCACGGACTGGGGACGGGCAACCGTCTCCGGTTTTGTTTTGGCGACAATTACACAGGTCGACGACAGGCACGCATCCTCGACCCGGTGGTCAGTGGTCAGTTGCCAGTGGTCAGAAAAAATCATACTTATCACTGGACACTGATCTCTGGCCACTGATTCGGCACTTTCGACTTTGATCCCGCCGGTTCACTCCCTGATCGTATTTTTCTCTCCAAACACTTCCGCGGTAAACGCCTCGATGGTTGCACCTTTTTGCCAGGCATCCGTGGGCAGGCCGGCTTTGCGGCAGGTTTGTTCGAGGAAGGTGATGCGGTCCCAAGCATGCTCGACGGGGACCTGGGGCAGCAGCAGTCCACGTTGGCCGTGCATGCTGATCAACAGGCCGTGGCGGCCGACTTCCACGGCTGCAGCAGCAACCGGTTGAGGAGGAGAAAGGATGCTGAGTTCAACTTTCAGCTCAGGGGCTTCCTCGCGCTTGACTGGAGAGAAGCGGGTGTCCTCAAAGGCCGCGGCACGGGCGGTTTCTGCGACCACGCGGTAGACCGAGCTCACCGGAAGAACGTATCCGACGCATCCCCGCAACTGGCCGTGCAGGTAAAGGGAGGTGAAGGCTCCGCGGTTCTCGGCGAGGTGCGGCATCGGCGGTTCAAGAGAAATTTCGCGGTGCTCGAGTGCGGAAAGAATCGCGTCGTGCGCGAGACGAAGCAGAAGCAATCGCTCTTCTGCGGAGAATTCGTGGGCACTGGAGACTGCTGTGGATTCCGCTGCGGATTGATCGGCAGAATCTACGAGGGGAGCGGGGCTAGATCGTGGTAGCGACATCGCGGTCCGCCTGCGGAGCGGGCACCGGCTTTCTGCGGCGACTGAGTATAAAAGCGCGGCGGCGCCGCTTCTCCACGCGCCGGTCGATATTCGACCAGAACGCTACAAAGTAATCAATCGCAGAAACCAGCGAAACGACCACCATGAACCAGATTGCGAGGTAGGCGATCCAGTGAACGGGGAAAATGTAATTGCTGTAGACCGGCCATTCTTTCCAGCGATGATCGAGAATTACAGCGACGACAGAGACGATTTGGATCACCATCTTGAACTTGCCGAGTTCGCTGGCCTCGATGGTAAAGCCTTCCGAGGCGGCGATGGAGCGCAGGCCGCTGACCAGGAACTCGCGGCCAATTACGACGATCGCCACCCATGCCGGAACCAGGCTGGGATTGAATTGCACCAGCACCACGTAGGCAGCTGCAATCAGGAGCTTGTCGGCGAGCGGATCCAGCAGGATGCCCATGGTAGTGATCTGCCCGCGCTTGCGCGCAAGGTAGCCATCAATGCCGTCGGTTATCGAGGCCACGATGAACAGCGCGGAAGCGAGCAATTCCTTTTCGCCATGGACGCTAGTGAAGTGGCTGCTGGAAAGGATCCAGATCAGCATCGGAATGCTAAAGATCCGGCTGAGCGTGATGGAATTGGGCAGGTTCACAGCTTGGGGTCGGCTCGGGAAAACATCCCAAGGCCAGATTTGATTATCCCCCACTGTAAAGGGGAACGCAATGGACGGAAGTGCCGGATAGTGGATCAAAACTGACCCACTACCATGTTCGGCTTTTTCAGAAAGGAGCGTAGCTTTTGAGCGCGGAGGATAACGCGCTAAATCCCTTCGGTTTCGCTGAGGACAGGCTCTTCGCTCCGCCTGAAATTACGGCTGCGCTTAGGATGACTCCGCGACGGTGTTGTGGGCTAACAAGATGCTGGAACTAGCGACCTATTTCGGCGGCGCCATCTTGTCGGCCTTGGGCTGCTTGGCGATGATCTGGTCCTTGATCTTGTCGTAGGTGGCCTGCGGGATGATTTTCTTGTGCACCAGATCGAGCTTGGTGCGGTAGGGGCGGCCATCGATGATCTTCTGCGAGTAGGCGTCGCCGATGCCAGGCAGGGCTTTCAGTTGGTCCTTGGTGGCGGTGTTGATGTCGAGCTTGTCCGCGGCGGAGGCGGCTTGCGCGGCCGGGACCGCGGCATTGGCAGCGCGGGCCATGCCGATCGCGCTCCAGGCTGACACAATCAAAAGAAGAGACAGGACGGGGACGATCAAACTTCTGCTCGATTTCATGAACCCTCCTCAGGCGTAGATGCCGCGCTGACGAATCGTATACGCCACGCGATCGATCGCCAGCATGTAGGCGGCGATGCGGTTGTTGACGTGGTGCGTCTCAGCGTAGCGGACCACGTCCTCGAATGACGATTTCATGATGGTTTCGAGCTGCTCGTTGACGACCGACTCTTTCCAGAAGTAGCCCTGGCGGTCTTGCACCCACTCGAAGTAGGAAGTGGTGACACCGCCGGCGTTGGCAAGGATGTCGGGAATCACGAAGACGCCCTTTTCGGTGAGCACATCGTCGGCGGCGGAAGTCGTCGGTCCATTGGCTCCCTCGGCCAGGATGCGGCACTTCACGCGATCGACGTTGCGGCTGGTGATGACGTTCTCAGTAGCTGCGGGGATAAGGATTTCACACTCCGTCGTCAGCAGTTCTGCGGGATCGTATTTCTCGGCCCCGGGGAATCCGTGGACGGTGCCGTTTTTCTGGCGAAATTCCACCAACGCCTTCAGGTCAATGCCGTTCTTGTTGTAGAGGCCGCCTCCAACTTCGGCGATGCCGATCACTTTGTATCCAGCTTCATGCATCAGCAAGGCAGCGTTGGAGCCGACGTTGCCGAAGCCCTGCACGACCACGCGGCTGCTCTCAGGGGAGAGACCCAGCTTCTTGCAGGCCTCGTCGCAGACCACCATCACACCGCGTCCGGTGGCTTCGCGCCGACCGCGCGAGCCGCCAATATTGATGGGCTTGCCGGTTACGACGGCAGTGACCGTCTGCCGCATGTGCATGGAGTAGGTGTCCATGATCCACGCCATGGTCTGCTCATTGGTGTTGACGTCGGGAGCAGGGACATCTTTTTCCGGTCCGATGAATTCGATCAGCTCGGAGGTGTAGCGCCGGGTCATGCGCTCGACTTCGCCCATCGACATCTTGTGCGGATCGCAGATCACGCCGCCCTTGGCGCCGCCGAAAGGAATATTCACAACCGCGCACTTCCAGGTCATCCAACTAGCCAGCGCGCGCACTTCGTCGAGCGTGACATCGGGCGCATAGCGGATGCCGCCTTTGGCCGGGCCGCGCGCGATCGAGTGTTGCACCCGAAAGCCGGTGAAGACTTCGAGGTGGCCGTCATCCATCTGCACGGGGATGTATACCGTGAGCTCGCGATTGGGATAGCGCAGAACCCGCCACAAGCCGTCATCCAGATTGAGCTTCTGGGCAGCCTGGTCGAAGCGCGCCCGCTGTGATTCCCACGGATTGGTTTCTTTGTCAACGTGCGGTGGGGCGGCCATGGTAGTCATAGAAGTGGTCTCCGAAATGAATACGGATCGGGTGCTGGCCAGCGCCGGGCGGCGGTCCCGGGAGGGCGGGCAAACGTTCACGAGTATATGAGGCAAAGAGGGGGAGACGCAAGCTTACCTCGATAACCAGAGGGGCTCGCGGGACAGTTGAATCAGTACGCCAGGAGGCCCCGCGGGGTTGGTGCTTTAGCGCAACAATTGTGTAATAAACGTTGGCGGGAGACGGCCTGGCGCTTTGGTCAAGACTTGTCGCTCGGAGGCGTTTTGGGATCATCCGGTTCCAGACCTGCGGCCGCCATGATCGCCCGTCCAAACTCCTCGGCAGAAATCGCGAATCCTTCGCGGGTTTCAGAAGTGGCTGCGCCTTCGTGCAAGCTAATCTCTGCCACGAAGCGATAGCCCCTTCCAACTACAGTCTGCAAATATTGTGGCTGGGTGGAATTGTCTTCGAGCGCCATTCGTATTTTGCGGATAGCGGTATTGATTCCCTGTTCGACATCGACGAAAACGTCCTTCCCCCACAGTACATCGGCAATCTGCTCACGGGTCACCAGCCGGCGGTGGTTTTCGATCAGGAACATCAGCAATTGCAGGGGAAGACCTTCCAGCGGCACGGTGCACCCGCCGCGGTAGAGCTGGAAGCGGCCAAAATCCAATTCGAATTCAGCGAACCGAACCTTCTTCTCCGGCATGGAACCCGCCACCTTTGCGGGAGTGCTAACAATTCTGGTCTGCCTCCGGTGCCCTGTCAAGCGATAGTCGATCTTCATATCAATTCATATTGCTTCAGACTGGCTCCATGGACGTTTTTTTCCTTTGGGTGCAAGATCGCAATCACTTTCCTGGCGAAGGAAAACAAATCTCGGAGGTGATTTATGAAACACGCAAAATTGATGCTTGTGGCAATGCTGATGGTGCTCCCCAGCCTGGCGGTGGCTCAGTTAGGGAGCGGCAGCACGATTGTGGCGCAGGTGCCTTTTGAGTTCGTGGTCGCCAACAAAATCGTCCCTGCCGGCAAATGCCTGGTGCAAAGGGCCACCCTGGACGCACCACCACAACCGACGCTAATGATCGGTAATGTCGCCGCCAGGGTGAGCCTGTTCGCTTCGGCGTCGCGGATCGAGACCAAGGAAGTCGCTGGCGCTTACACGCTGGTGTTCAACAAGCAGGGAGACCGATACTTCCTGCGAGGAATTAAGCTCGAGGGCTCGCGAATGACTTATCGGCTACCCGAAAGCAAGGCGGAAGCCGAGTTGCGCGCCCGGAATGTGCCCGCCAGCGAAGAGATCGTGCTCGCCTCTCTTAAGTAATGCTGGGGCAGGTATGGGAGGGTACGGGGAACCGGGGGGATTCCCGTACTCTTCCCATTTCCTTCCTTGTCCCTAATCCTCGCGTAAAGGAAGCGTATCGCTCTTAGTTGCAACCGGATTTCCATTCCCATATTACAGCTGGATTTCCATCCCTTCCGCGGCGGCGCGGACTTTGGGATAGTGGTCGCGGGCTTCTTTAACGATCTTATCGATCACGGGGTCGCTGTGATCGGGATCGTGATGATAGAGCACGAGCTCCTTCGCGCCGCTTTCCATGACAATGCTGACGGCCTCGCGCCAGTGGCTGTGTCCCCAGCCGCGGCGGCGGGCTGCGTATTCCTCAGGCAGATACTGGGCGTCGTAGATGAGCACATCGGCGCCTTCCGCCAGTTTGCGCACAGCCTTATCGAAGCCTGCATCTCCGGGTTCGTTGTCGGTGGCGTAGACGAGAACGCCATCTTTCGTCTCCAGCCGGAAGCCCATGCATCCCTGCGGATGATTGAGCCACGAGGTCTTCAATCGGACACCGTCTTCCATGGGCACGCAGCCGTTGTCGATATCGTAGTAGTCAGACTTGGCGCTCATGTGGTTCAGGTTCACTGGGAAGTAAGGGGAGGCCATCTGCTCAGCCATCACCTGCTTCAAACTGCGAGTACGACTCGAGCAGTGGAACGCAAATTGACTCTGCGGGTTGTCGTACAAGGGGCGGAAAAAAGGGATGCCCTGAATGTGGTCCCAGTGGAAGTGCGAAACGAAGACGTGGGCGGAGAAGGGGCGGTCGCCGAATTCGTTTTTCAGTTGATGGCCGAGGACGCGAAACCCGGTGCCACAGTCAAAGATATAAATGCGGTCGTCGAAGCGGACTTCGACGCAGGAGGTGTTGCCTCCATAGCGCATGTTTTCGGGTTGTGGCGTCGGCGTAGATCCGCGCACGCCCCAGAACTTGATCCGCATAGAGTCCGGTGCCGCTTAATCCTTAATCTTCGGCTGCGAGCGCTCCCCCGTCAATTGGATTGGTGGGTTCGCGGGGTTACCGACGTGCATAAGGGGAGTGGGCGGGCGCGGATGGCACGGGTGCCTATGGCGTCCCCTATAATGATGCGACGCGCACGTTTCTGGCATGCTTCAGCCCGACCACAAGGAATTTTCCCGACTTGCCCGCTCGGCCACGCTGGTGCCGGTGGTGAAGTCGGTCAGCGCTGACCTGCTGACGCCGGTCTCCGCCTTTCTGGCCATCGCGGAAAAAGAGCCGTACGCCTTTCTTTTGGAGTCGAACGAGCGCGGCGAACAGATTGGACGTTACACGTTTCTGGGGGCGCGGCCTTACATGCGGGTTCGCGCTCATCAGGATGTGGTTGAGATTTCAGGACGCCGGCGCGAAAAGCGGCGGGGCAACGTTTTTCAGATCGTCAAAGAACTGCTGCGGGAACATCGTCCGGCGGCGGTGCCGGGACTGCCTCCTTTCACTGCGGGCGCGGTGGGGTATTTCGCTTACGATGCGGTACGGCAGTTAGAAAAGATTGGCGGGCACGCTAAAGATGACCTTTCGCTGCCCGATGCCGAGCTGATGTTTTTTGACCGGCTGCTGGCGTTTGATCACTTGCGCCATCAGATACACATCGTGGCGGCTGCCGATGTTGCGCAAGAGAGTCCCCGGCATGCCTACGCCCGCGCCGCGCGTGACATTGCCGCGCTCGAACGAAAGCTGGCCGCAGGATTGCGCCCGGCGCTGTGGCGGAAGTCCGCGAGGAGTAGGTCAGCGAAGCTGAAGGTTCACGCCGGGACTAGCCGCGAACGTTTTCTGCGCGGTGTAGAGCAATGCAAGGAATACATCGCTGCCGGGGATATTTTTCAGGTAGTGCTCTCGCAACGACTGGAATTCGTGCCCGAAGTCGAGCCCTTCGATCTGTATCGCGCGCTACGGCAGGTGAACCCATCCCCGTATCTGTATTTTCTCCGCATGGACGGGACGCATATCTTCGGGTCATCGCCGGAGATGCTGGTTCGGGTGACGGGGAGGAAGCTGGAGTATCGGCCGATCGCGGGAACACATCCGCGTGGGCGAGACGAAGCAGAAGACCTGCGGCTAGAGCAGCAGATGCGCAACGACGAGAAGGAACGCGCCGAGCACGTCATGCTGGTCGACCTGGGGCGCAACGATCTGGGAAGAGTGAGTGAATACGGTTCGGTCAAGGTGAAAGACCTGATGTACGTCGAACGTTACTCCCACGTCATGCACCTGGTGTCGGCGCTGGAGGGCACACTGCGCAAGGATCTGGACGCGCTGGACGCGTTTGCTGCCTGCTTCCCTGCTGGAACTTTGAGCGGTGCGCCGAAGGTGCGGGCCATGCAGATCATCGAGGAATTGGAGCCGGTGCGGCGCGGCATCTACGGCGGGTCGGTGCTCTACGCGGATTTCGCGGGGAATCTCGATTCGTGCATCGGCATTCGCACTGTGCTCATGCAGGGGAAGCATGCGTATCTGCAGGCGGGCGCGGGCATCGTGGCGGATTCTGATCCCGCCAGCGAGTTTCAGGAGTCGATGAACAAGGCGCAGGCACTGCTGAGAGCGGTGGAAATGGCGAGGAGCAGTGGCTAGTGGGCAATGGCCAGTGATCAGTGGCCACTGACCACTGGCCACTGCTAGGGAGTGCAGGGCGGCGTCAGGTCTGGTGCTTTGGGGTCTTTAGGTTGCGCGTTGTGCGCAAAGCACCATGGGATAAACGCGGCCGGATATCGCTGCTGGATGCTTTGCGGAACGTCAGACTCGCGCACTTCTTCGAAGGAAAATTGGATCGTTCCATTCGAGGCGACGGTTCCCACCAGATATCCGTAGACGTTGGTTTTATCCTCCGGCAGATGATCCTCGGGAAGGTTGTAGCGCACGGCCCCGCCGGTTCCGACAATCCATCCTGCCAGAGGCTTGGCTCCATTTTCTTTCCGCTTGGGTGTATCGAAAATGTTTTGCATGAAGAAGTGGGAGTGGCTGGCGAGCACGTAGATCGGCTTACGGGCATCGTCGCGGAATGTCAAAAGAGCTTTGTAAACCTCTTCCCCGCTGCGACGTGCGCGGGGTTCGGGGGAATGATCCTCCCCCATGCTGTGAGCGTTGGCCAGGCTGTCAGGCAGGGCTTCGTGCATGCCGACGACAACGCTCTTCACTTCGGAATTCGATTTCGCGCTCCGGAGGCGGCGGAACAGCCCGGTCAGTTGGTCGTCGTAGAAAAAGTCGTACGAATTGTCGAGGTAAATGAAATCCACGCCACCCTGAATCCAGTGGTAGTACGGCTGGGGCAGGAATGGTTCCCCGTCGAGTTGCCTCTGGCGGCGCAGGGCGGGCAAGTCCAGCCAGTCGAAGAACTGCCGCTTGAATGCGTCCCCGTTTTTGGGCGGGATAACCTCGTGATTGCCAATACCGAGATAAAAAGGCACATCGCCGAAAGCGGCAATCTGATTTTCGACGAAATCGTTCCAGGCTCGCCTCTGGTAGTTATCGAAGGGCAGGGCCTGTCCAGCTTTCTGAGCCGCGCAATGCATGTCTTCGTCGATTTTCGAAATCGCCCTCAGGTCGCCAAGATGCCAATAAAAACTCGGAGTAAAGCGGGCGCTATGCGCGGCAATGGCGGGCATCACGACGTCACCACAGTTGCGGGAGTCGCCGGAGACGATGAACCGCCAGGAGCCCGCGGGTAACGCCACGGAGTCTTTGCCGGGAGGGGCCTGGGCAACGCAGCAGGTTGCGGATGTGACGATCAGTGAGCAGGCGAGGGTGACGAGCGAGGGGCTAAACACGCAACGCCTAACCGATTCTTGGATACGATGCCAACGCTCCACGAACACCTCGAGTTCTGATCTCGATCGAACACAAGTATAGATGGAGGAGGGCACCGACCTTACAGGCTTACGAAATTTGCGATCAGCTTCTTGCCTGCATCGGTCAGCACGCTCTCGGGATGAAACTGCACTCCCTCGACGGGATATTTGCGGTGACGCAGCCCCATGATGGTGCGGGCGCCATCCTTCTCCGTCGTCCACGCGCTGACTTCGAGATCCGGGGGGAAGTTCCCTTCTTCGACAATCAGGGAGTGATAGCGCGTGGCGGTCATGGGCATGGGCAGAGATTGAAAGATGGTCTTGTTGTCGTGCACGACCGAACTGGTCTTGCCATGCATGATGTGGGGCGCGCGCACGACATGGCCGCCAAAGGCTTCGCCAATCGCCTGATGTCCCAGGCACACGCCTAGAATCGGAACCTTGCCGGCGAAGTGCCGGATCAACTCGATGCTGATGCCGGCTTCGTGCGGAGTGCAGGGGCCGGGCGAGATGACAATGCGTTCCGGTCGCATCACTTCCAGGGTCTCAACCGTAACTTCGTCGTTGCGGCGAACCTCGACCTGCTTTCCCATCTCTCCCAGGTATTGCACCAGGTTGTAGGTAAAGGAATCGTAGTTGTCGAGAACGAAAACCATGGGGGAACTCGCTGGTACCAGCTTACACCGTCCCCGGAGGCGATTTCAGGAGGTTGGCTTGAAGGAGAGGGTTAGGACGGTTCGGGTGGAGACTGGGCGGCCATTCGAGTTGTAGGGCTTGAAGCGCCACTGCTTTACGGCGTCGGTGGCGGCGCGAGCGAAGGCGAGTGAGCCTTGCAGAAACTTCGCATCCTGTACGGAACCATCACGGGCGATCAACACTTGCAGGACGACAGTGCCCCGCTGGCCCTTCGCCGTGTCGGGATAGGCAGGGTCGGTTTGCTCCAGCAGGAGGCCGCGTGCGGTGGCTTCCGGCAGATCGACCGGCTCGATCGAAGGCAGTGACGCTTCGGCAGGCTTGTTGCCACTGGCATCGGGGGTCATCGAAGCCATCTGAGATTTGAGGCTGGATGGTATTCCTGCGGCAGGCTTTGAGAGAGTTGCCTCAGGAGCAGGTTGCGGCCGTGAGTTTGTCCGCGAAACTGGTTGCATCGGGTCGCGCGGTGCCGGCGTTACATTTCGCGTGGACACCGCCGCAGGGCCAGGTTCAACCACCTTGGGTAGAGGCGGCGCCGGAGTTGGGGCTGGGTCAACCGCTGCTGGGGACACGGGGGCGGGTTGTGCAGTCTCCTGAACCTGCACGGGTGACTGCTGCTCATCACTGTTGTTGGGGGTGGAATTTTCGGTCGGGCTTGTGTCCGTCGGCGTCGGGTTGGCGTTTGAAGCGGCGCCGTTGGGTTGTTTTGCGGTTGGGTCTACGACGGGAATCACACGAATCTGCGTGGGATCGGTGGTGGCATCGGGAATATTCTGGGCGACCGGAAGCTTGTATTCGTCGCCGGCAAGGCCAAAGTTCTCGTGTGTGGTTGGAACCTGGGCAGGAGCGGCGGCCTGCGGGTTCAACCAATTGTGCGCGAAGTGAACAGCGCTGCTGGCCAGTAGCTGCAGGTTCTGATGCCAACGCGCTTGCGGCACGGAGATGTAAGCAAAGGCACACACTGCAACCAGAGCGCCGGCGAAGATCGAACGGCGGAGCCAGGGTCGCGGCGTTGCGACGGCGGGTTCAGAGTCAGATGACTCTCCTGCCATGTAGGCGAAGAGCGCGGATTCGGTCTTCCGGTCGGAATCGGTGCGTGAACTCGCCTCCGGATCTGCGGTCGCGGCAGGCGCAGCGGGCGTGTCGGTGGGCGCCTCTTTAGGCGTCTCACTCAAGGACGGTGTCTGATCGTAGCTGAGCAATTCGGTCTTGGGCGGAGCTGCCGGAGGCGGAGGAGGAGACAATGTAGCGCCGCGTGCCTTCATATACCAAGACAAGCCGCGCGGTTCGGCGGGGCTGACGGTAGACGGCTGAGGAGCCACCTCATTGGTCTCGACGGCGGCGGCCATAGGCTCCAGCTCTTTGAGCGGATCAACCTGTGCCACGGCTGCTTCTTCCATCCCCTTCTGGATCTTTTTTTGCACGTCAGCGTCGGTGATGAACTGTGCTCCTGGGGCCGTGGTGGACTGCAAGAACTCGCCGGCGCGCAAGGTTTTCTTTGAGGCATCGGTATCCGTCGGTAACGCGGGCCCGGTTGCCGATGCAGCCGCCGCAGAAGCCTGCGAGGCTGATGCATCCTGGCGGGAACGAAGCAAATCGCGGGCGGAGGTCAGCGAATCGCGAACCTGCGCGACCACAATCGGCTTCCGCAAGATAGAGTTTGCACCCGCCTGCAAGGCTTGCGAGACGTTCAGATCGCGGCTGACGATGGCCAGCGTCAACGGACGTTCGGAGGCTTTACGTTCGCGGGCAGTCTTGAGCAGGAACGCAGCTTCGGTCTGGTTGTCCCAGTCGACAATGACAAGATTAAAAGGATTGTTGGTAACTTTTTGGACGGCCTCGACAGCGACTGTGCAGTGCTCTGCCTCAACGCCGAGATCGGTCAGCGCTTGACGAACAGACTGGGCCGTTCCCTCATCCGAGGTGAATAAAAGGCAGCGCAAGGCCATGCCACTCTAGAGTAGGGTGGCAGTAACCGGCGGGCAAGATTACTGACGTGGCACGAAACCGCCTACGGGCGACCGCGGCCATGAACGGAAGGACATGTACTTCCGGGGATGGTTTTTCTCCCGCAAGCAAGGAGCGCGCTAAAATGCTCGGTCGCTTCCAGGTCGTCGCATGCAGACAGCGGATGTCGTTATCATCGGGGGAGGAATTGTCGGGTCGAGTATCGCTTATCACCTGACGGCTGCGGGATGTCGCAACGTTCTGGTCATTGAGCGAGAATCGGCGCAGGGAAAGGGATCCACAGGGAAAAGCATGGGGGGAGTGCGAGCACAGTTTTCGACTCCGGTCAACATTCAGATGTCCCTGTATTCAATTCCCTTCTATGCCAGCTTTGAAGAGCGGTTGGGATATCCGTGTGACTACCGGGCGCAGGGATATTTGTTTTGCGCGACCAGCGACAAACATTTGGCCTACCTGCGGGCAAATTATGAAAAGCAGGTGGCGATGGGTTTAAAAGATGTGCGGCTGGTGACGGGAGATGAGATTCGCGGGATGTTTCCGCAGATGCGTGGCGACGATATTGTGGGCGGGAGTTTTTGCGGGACGGATGGATTTGTCGATCCTTACAGCGCGATGATCGGTTTCATGACCTGGGCTGCAGACCACGGTGCAGCGCTGTGGAAGAGCGCTTTCGTGACGGGCTTGGTGCGCGATGAACGCGGGATTGCCGGCGTTGAAACTTCGCGAGGGGATGTGGCTACGCGGCGAGTGGTGAACTGCGCCGGGCCTTGGGCGGGCGAGGTTGCGAAATTGGCGGGAGTGGAACTGCCGGTGGAACCGCTGCGGCGGATGCTGGTACCGAGTGAGCCGTTCGACGAATTTCCGCACACGGCGCCCATGATCATCGACATGTCGAACGGGTTTCACTTTCGGCCCGAGAGCCGCGGGTTTCTGCTGGCGTGGAACGATCCGGAGGAGACGCCGGGATTCAAGACGGAGTTCGAGGTGGCATTTGTGGAGAAGATTCTGACGCGGGCCGCCGATCGCGTGCCCTGCTTTGCGAATTTGCCGGTCAATCCGAAGCGGGCGTGGGCCGGGCTGTATGAGATGACACCGGATCATCATCCGATTTTGGGTGAGGCGCCAGGAGTGCCGGGATTATTTCTTGCGAATGGCTTCAGCGGGCATGGGGTGATGCACGCTCCGGCGACCGGGAAGATTCTGAGCGATTTGATCTTGACTGGGAAGACGGAGTTAATTGATGCGTCGTTGTTGAATCTGGCGCGGTTTGCGGAGGGGCGGATGATTCACGAGACGGCGGTGCTGTAGGGGATCAGGGCATAATCGCAGAGATCGCGAAGAAAGGCCGCAGAGGTCGCGGGGAACTGCCGGGCTGAGAGATCGAAATCGATCTAGGGGAAAGAATGATCGAGAAAAATTATTGGTTGACCACAACTGAAATGCCGGCTTCAAACGGCGTGCGCCCGCTTCCCGAACGTGTGGACGTTGCCGTGATTGGGGCCGGATTCACCGGGCTTTCGGCGGCGCGGACGCTGGCCAAACGTGGCGCGAAGGTTGCGGTGCTGGAGAGCGAGACGATCGGCTGGGGAGCCAGTTCGCGCAACGGCGGCATGGTGCTGACCGGGATGAAGCTGGGGGTGAACAAGCTCATCTCGATGTATGGGCGCGAGCGGACGCGGCGGATGTACGCGGCAACGCTGGCGTCGATGGATTGCGTGGAGCAGATTGTGCGGGAAGAAGGAATTGATTGCGACTTCGCGCGCTGCGGGCATCTGGAGGTAGCCTGCAAGCAGAAACATTTTGACGACTACGCGCGCCAGGCGGAGGTGATTGCACGGGAGTTCGATCATCAGTTACGAGTGGTGCAGCGGCAGGAGTTGGAAGCGGAGATCGGGTCGAAGATTTACTTCGGCGGGATGGTGGATGAGGTCAGCGCTGGGTTGAATCCGGCGAGATATGTTGCGGGCTTGGGACGCGCCGCGATGAAGGCCGGGGCGGAGGTTTTCGAGCACGCGCAGGTGGGAACGATCGAGCGGGAATCGCGGCAGGGTGAGGCGGGGTGGAAGATTGTTACTTCGCGCGGTGGGTTGTGGGCGCGGGAGGTTTTCGTCGGGACCAGCGGATATACGGGGCGGGCGACGCCGTCGTTGCAGAAGAAGATTATCCCGATTGGGTCGTTCATCATCACAACGGAAATTTTGCCGGAGCCGTTGGCCCGCGAACTCAGCCCGCGCAATCGGATGATTTACGACTCGAAGAATTATCTCTACTATTACCGACTCACGCCGGACCGGCGCATGATGTTCGGCGGGCGCGCGGCGTTCTTTCCGGAGAATGACCAAACGGTGCGGCGTAGTGCGGAGATTCTGCGGCGGGGGATGATTGATGTGTATCCGCAATTGCGCGATGCGAAAGTCGAGTACGTTTGGGGAGGCACGCTCGATTTTGCCTTTGACATCATGCCGCATGCAGGGCAGATGGATGGGATCTATTACGCACTGGGATATGCGGGGCACGGGGTGGCCATGGCAACGTATCAGGGGCAGAAGATGGCGGAGTTGATCGCGGGCGATAAGCCGGAGAATCCATTTGTTGGGATTCCGTTTCCCGGGGCGCCGCTGGGGTTGTACAACGGGAGGCCCTGGTTTCTGCCGTTCGCGGGGGCGTGGTACAAGGTTTTGGATTGGGTAAGTTGACAAAGTGCGAGGGCACGATGCCCTGGAGACAGCCGGCGGGACCCTTCGACTCCGCTCCGGGCAGGCGCCGGCGCTACGAACTACGGCCGCGTCTGAAGAGAACATCAATTCCATAGACTACCGGGCCCAGCACGATCGCGATTGCGCCGCCGATCATTCCGAAACGATCGCTGCCTAACAGCGCTACCAGGGCCATCACCACCGGGGCTCCCACAACATAGATTAGGCCCAGGTTCCCGCCGGGAACCCGAAATGCCCGCGGCATCTCGGGCCGGATGCGGCGGAGTTTCCATGCGGAAAGGACCGTCAGCACCGTGGTGGTGGAACGCAGCCAGATGTAGACGGAGATGAGTTGAGTCAGGCTCTGGCGCGCCAGCAGGCCGTAGATGACGGCCGATGCGACGATTGCGATCCACGGCGTTCCGTAGCACGAATGTTTGCGGGTGAGAACTTGGGGAAGGTATCCATCTTCGGCCATGGCGAAGGGCATGCGCGTGGTCGTCAGGACGGTGCTGTTGAGCAGGGCAACATTGCCGACCATGGCGGCCAGGGTCATCCAGGTGCCGAGCCACGGGCCTCCGATCAAGCTGGCCGCGTCAGAGAAGAAGCCGGTATGCCATTTCTCCCAGTTGCCCGCCGCCGCGAGGCCGGTGAGGGTGGGAAGGACATAGGCGGCGATGGAGAGCGGCACGACGAGCGCGAGTGCCCGCGGATAACTGCGCTGCGGATTCTCCACTTCCTCGGCGACGGTGGAAAGTTGCTCGTAGCCGGAATAGAGCCACAAGCCGAGCGCCAGCCCGACTCCGAAGACTTTGAATAGCGGCTGATGGGGAGGCACGAGTGGCGCGAACGGATTGTGCTGCCACTTGGTGAGAGCGATGACGATCATGGTCATCACGGGCACGAAGATGAAGATCTCAAGCGCGGTGGCGACCTGGCCGACCATCTGGATGCCGCGAACGTTGATCCAGGTGATCACCACGATCAGCGCGACGGAAACGAGCTGGTGCTTCCAGCCAGTGATCTGGGGAAAGAGATAGTCGGTGAAGAGGACGGCGTAGGCTCCGCCCAGCAGGAAGGATGCGGACCAGTTCCACCATCCGGCAAGAAATCCCCAGAAGTCTCCGAAGGCAGCGCGGGTCCAGCGGTAGAAGCCGCCTTCGACGGGCATGGCGGTGGTAAGTTCGGCGGAGACTAGCGAGACCGGGATGCACCAGAAGAATGGAAGGACGAGCAAGTAGATCAGAGTCATGCCGGGGCCCGAGGTGGTAACCATGTCCTCGAGGCCGAAAGGGCCGCCGGTGGTGTAGGAGAACATGACGAAGACGAGGTAGAAGAGTCCGGCTTTGCGGAGGGCGGATTGGACGGGGGAACTGGTCACCGATGTGGACGCGTCCAGTTCTTAGAGATGCTGGGCCAGCAGCCAGTCGATGAGACCTGGCTCGGCATAGGCCTTGTCCCAGGATTCGTGGCCGACGCCGGGATATTCGGTGTACTTGACGTTGGCGCCAGCAGACTGCAAAGCTGCCGCCATCTTGCGCGATTCCTGAACGGGCACTGAGTCATCGGCTTCGCCGTGGAAAATCCAGACCGGGGTGTTGCCAACGCGCCTGGCTGTCTCCGCGTAGGGATCGGAGACATCGGTATCGTCTACGAGGGTGACCCTTAACTGGGGGAAGTCTTTGGGGGCATGAATGCCGCCGCAGATGGGAACGTAGGCGGCGAAGCGACCCGGGTATTTTGCAGCGAGGTCCCATGTGGCATATCCGCCCATGGAGAGGCCGGTGAGATAGACGCGGGTGCGGTCGCCGTGGAATTCATGAATCGCGGCATCGAGGGAGGCCAGCGCCTGCTTCTGCATGGTCGCGTCGGTCCAGGTTGTTTCTTTTTTGGCGCGGCATTGGGGCATGACTACGACGAAGGGAAAGTTGCCGGTGTGGTTTCGGATGGCGTGGCCGAGGCCAACGTCGGTTTGCAGGAGGCCGTTGTCGCCGCGCTCTCCGTAGCCGTGCAGGAAGAGGATGACCGGCCACTTCTTATTCTTAGCTTGTTCGAAGTTCGCGGGCACAAAAACCTGGTAGCGGTAGGTCTCTCCGGCGACCGACACGGTGCGGTCGAGGAAGCCGGTTTCAGGTTTGCGGGCGAAGGATGTCGGGCTCACTGAAGAAATAAAGGCGAACAAGAGTCCGAAAAAAGTTCGCGGCTTCATGGCCGCTTAGTGTACCGCAGAAGTTACTGTTGCCCTCAGCGACGTGCCCCTCTGGCGGAGCGTCACAGCATTCCCCTGGATTACGCCGCAAGAATTCCGGTGAGGGCACCCTCGAGTTCGAGCAGGCGGCGTTTGACGTCGAGGCCTCCGCCATAGCCGCACAGAGTGCCATCGGAGGCAATCACGCGATGACACGGGACGACGATTGCGATTGGATTGCGATTGTTGGCCATGCCGACGGCTCGAAAGGCATGAGGTTTGCCGATGGCGCGGGCGATGTCGGCGTAGGTGCGAGTCTTTCCATAGGGAATCGCGGACAGAGCGCGCCAGCAGGCCAGTTGGAAATCGGTGCCGCGGAGGTCCAGCGGGAAAGTAAACTCGCGGCGCGTGCCGGAAAAATATTCTTCGAGCTGAGCCTGGAAGGGGCGCATCGCACCGGGCGACTCCTCGAACGCCACCTTTCTTTGCTCTTCGCGAAGATTCCGAGGATTGGGGCGAATCGATTGTTGTCCCGGCAAGCGCGCATCGAATTCAAGAACGACCAAGCCTTTGTCAGACGCGGCAAGAAAGAGGGGACCGATGGGGGATGAGAAAAATGTGGAACGAAGAGTTTCCATGGTCGCACCAGCGAAGACCGTCTTAGTCCACGCGCCAGCTAAACGATAGCACGTGTGGCGTGCTCAGAGGTTGACAGAAACGGTTTTTTCGACAAGAGTGTCTGCTGCAATCTTATTTGGCTTGAAGCTTGGGGCGCTCTGGCTTGAAGAATGCTTTAATCATTTTTGTGTGCGTGGTGCTGGCTCCGGTCGTGCTGGTGAGCCTGGTGGCTTTCGCCGCCGGTGACTGGCATGCGGTGGGCGAAACGCCGGCTGGAAACAAGGTTTCGGTCAGCTCGGTCCGCGTCTTGCAGAATAGTCAACGCACCGCCTGGGTTCGCGTGGAGTATAAGGAGCCGACCAGGCTTCCGCAGGGCGGACCATTCGTCGAGATGCGGTCACGCGTCCGGTTCAACTGCGAGGATGGAAGCAGTTCGCCCACGGCGGTATGGTTCTACTCACGCGACCATAGCGGGAAAATCGTGGTCAGCAAGAAAGCCGCACGCGATAATCAGTTTGGACAAGAGCTCGAAGGCGGCTTTGAAGAAATGGCCCGCGATTACGTTTGCAAACAGAAGTAAGGCGGGGCGGGGTCGCACAGGGCTTCCAGATTTCCACACAAGTGGCACCGCAGTAACCTCAGTACCACTTTCCCGCCGTTGGCTTTGAGCTTATGCTAGAAGGAAGTCGGCGATGATGCCGAAAATTCGACCTACCTGGTATGGACTCACTTCGAATCTATTGGCTGGTGGCGGGCGCAGGCGCGGCGTTGTTGGGAGCGTATGCGATGTTGCGGCGCAGGCCGAAGACGCCGGACCAATTGGAGCGCGAGCGGCGCAAGTGGCTCGACGGGGTTGGTCGCATTACGGATGGCACGGTGATTGACGTGCAGGAGCTGGGCGCACAAAACGGACGCGGGCCTGCGACCTTGTTGATTTACAAGTACGACGTAGCGGGCGTTTCCTACGAGTGCTCACAGGACGTGACGCACCTGCGGCACTGGATCAACCTGCATTCCTGCCGCTTGGGCCTGCCCACTTCGGTTAAATATGATCCCCACAATCCGGGCAACTCTCTGGTGGTGTCGGAAAGCTGGATGGGGCTTAGGCAATAGCGACGCCTTACTGCAGATGCCGATCGGAGTCTTCCCAGGCCGCAGATACGGTCGCGCTTCCCAGCAATTCCTCAAACCAATCTTCTTAAACCCAGCCTAATCCGGTAAAGCGGCGCAACTTTTGGGTGGCGCCGAGCGTCATATTTAGCATGAAACATATTGCTGGCGAATCCGCGTGGGCGGAAATCGCGTACAGTTGAGGTGGGGTTCTTATGTTAATCAAGAAAGCGGCGGACGTCTTGTCTTCTGAAATTACGCCGAAGAGTCTTTACGTGAACCGCCGCAAGTTTCTTGCGGGAGCAGCGATCACTGGAGCCGCGGTGGCCGCTGGCCTTGGTTTGCGAGAGACTGCCGCGCCGTCGATGACTGCTCACGCCGGCAACAAGATTGACGGGATCAAGAAAAGCACGTTTAGCACGACGGAAGCGATCACGCCGTACAAAGACGTCACTAACTACAACAACTATTACGAATTCTCGACTGACAAGTATCAGCCCGCGGAGCTGGCGAAGAATTTTCGTACGCGGCCGTGGAAGGTGAAGATCGACGGGTTAGTCCAACAGAAACAAGAGCTCGACGTGGATTCGATCATCAAGTGGGCCACGCCGGAGGAGCGTATTTATCGACATCGCTGTGTGGAAGGCTGGTCAATCGTGGTGCCGTGGGTGGGGTTCTCGCTGAGCGAGTTGATCAAGCGCGCCCAGCCGCTGAGCAAGGCGAAGTTCGTCGAGTTCACCACGATCTTTGCTCCCGGTCAGATGCCCGGCCAGCAGGGGCATGTGCTGGAGTGGCCCTACGTCGAAGGATTGCGGCTGGATGAAGCCATGAATCCGCTGGCGCTTCTTTGTTTCGGAATGTACGGCGAAGAGCTTCCCAACCAGGACGGGGCGCCGTTACGGATCGTGGTGCCATGGAAGTACGGCTTCAAGAGCGCGAAGGCGATCGTGCGTGTGCGATTTGTCGAGAAGCAGCCGGTCAATACGTGGAATTTGTCGGCTCCTAACGAGTACGGATTCTATTCCAACGTGAATCCTGAGGTGGACCATCCACGCTGGAGCCAGAAGACGGAACGCCGGCTGGGAGAGTTCCGCAAGCGGCCAACGCTGATGTTCAATGGGTATGGAGACCAAGTGGCAAGTCTGTACAGCGGGATGGATTTGAGGAAGAACTTTTAGAGCATTCAGCGGTCAGCACTCAGCATTCAGTCCCTTGGGCCTTCATGTAAATGGCGACAACACACTTCTTGGCTGAATGCTGATTGCTGAAGGCTGATTGCTAGCTTCAAATGCTGCGTTGGATCAAACCCGTGATTTTTCTCGCATGCCTGGGTCCGCTTGCGCGGCTGACGTGGAAGGGATTCCACGGGATGCTAGGGGCAAATCCCATTGAGGTCATCACGCACTCGACTGGGGATTGGACGCTGATTTTTCTCCTTGTGACGCTCTCGATTACTCCGCTGCGAAAACTGACGCGGCAATATTGGCTGATCGGGCTGCGGCGGATGTTTGGGCTGTATGCGTTCTTCTACGGATGCCTGCACCTGACAACGTATGTGTGGCTGGACAAATTTTTTGATGTGCACGAAATGCTGCGAGACATAGCGAAGCGGCGGTTCATCACCGCGGGACTTACGGCATTTGTCTTGATGATCCCGCTGGCATTGACCTCAACGAAAGGATGGATTCGCCGCCTGGGAGGCAAGCGCTGGCTCACATTGCACCGCTTGATCTATTTCAGTGCGATGGCAGGCGTGATTCATTACATCTGGCTGGTGAAAGCAGATCTGCACAAGCCGCTCGAATACGGCGCCGTGTTGGCAATGTTGCTGTTGTACCGGCTGGCGGAATGGGTAGGGTCTCGAGCCAAGCGTGGCACTGGTATGATGCCGGCGAAGATTGAAGCATCAGAGAGTTAGCTTGCGTGCGCTGCGCCGATCAGATGAAAAAGGGCGCGGCGATAGAAGCCGGGCACGAATCCTCTGCGTCGTGATTCCGAGCTTCAGTGGCCGTGCTGCCGTCGGTTCGCATGTGGCACTGCTCGAGGCACGACTAGCGCGTGTTGTGTCGCAATTGCCGGCTGGGCCCCAGCATTCTGCAGTTCGAATATTCCAGTGCCGACCAAGCCGATGTTGTCACCGGCGTCGAGAAAGAGCAGGGTTGAGCTGTCGACGGCGTAGAAGACTCCCGAGTTGTAATTGCTCTGGGTAATCTCACCGCGGCCGGTCGCAGGCGAATCCAGGGTGTAGGTTCCGCTGTATGGCTGTCCGGAAACCTGGCTGGCACCTAAGTCATTGATGTCGATTTGCCCGCTGAAGCCGCTACTAGTCGTGGTGAACTCGGCGATATCGTCCTCCTCAACTCCAGCGCTCAGATTGGCAGCAGAGAGATTCATTCCATAGCCCTGCGAAGGCTGCAGCGACGGGACCGGGCTGCTCTGGGCAAGAGCAATGCCTCCCAGGAATCCTGTGCCATCGCTCTCCAGCATCTGCAGTCCGCCGCTGGTCGTGGGATAGCCGACAAACTGCGTGGCGACAGAGAAGCCGCTAACAGTAAACACCGTCCGTCCACCCGAGCCTGGCGCGGCATAGGACCCGTTGAAGGTCTGCCCTAGCACGGCGGTACCGTTATCGTTCACGTCTACCGTGCCGCCTGTGATCGCGCTCACGCCATCGATCGGCATGAGTCCGCCGAGCGCGAGCGGGGCGCCGGTGCTGACGACTGCGCCGGACATGACGAAAGCGAAAGTGGTTGGTGTGGTGGGCACAGATGCTCCCTGCTGCGAGAACGCGTCACCAGAGAGAAAAAGACCGCCGGACACTTCGATGAACTTCAGATGCGCCTTGTCAACCGGGTAAACGTCGAAAGAGAGCACACCGAATGCGCCGTTGGTGGCAAGGGTTGCGGTCCCAGGGGCGCCCGCAGTTACAGAGCCGCTGGCGACCGACTGGGAGGAAAATGAATTGGCATCGTTGAAGTCCTGGATCCCGGCACTAACGTTCCCAGAAGAGTCAAGTGTGACCGAGCCCACCGTTGCGAGAGGACTGCCGCTGGTATCAATGCCGGAAAGGCTGAAGGCATAGGACCCCACCAACTCTGCTTGACTTACGCTGCTCTGCAGGTCCAACGTACCACTTCCGGTTCCACTGCTGTCGAATTCAGTGATGGCCCCATGCGAGCTCGATGCCAACACGAAATCTACCACAATCGAGCTCGCAAACGGTGTGTGAGCAGAAAGAGTAGCTTGGCCGCGGCCGTCGGTTGTGAGGATATAGTTACCGCCCGTGATGGCTACTTTGATTGCGGCCGGCGAAAATGCGGGATCGGTCATGTCGACGGTACCCGCAGTGATCCCGCCGCTACCATTAGCGGCAAACGTTCCGACCATGCTCAAGAAGTTGCCGCTGGCATCGGCGCCCGACGTGGAGAAAACATAGGTGCCGTTCAAATCGCTCGGGGTGAAACCGCCGCTCGGAGGTGGCGTAGGATTAATATGATTGCCTCCTCCACCGCAAGCCGCCAGCGCTGCAAGTGCAGATAGGATAAGTAGCAAAGACAGCCGATTTACCGATGGCATGACACTCCCCCTGGAAGATGGCGCGCACACACTGCTGATATTCAAGGTTAGCACGTATAAATTCTGATGCATTTAACCCGAACCACGATCGTAAGTAGCGCTGCCGCGCAACAATATTTGCATGCCTGGCGAGGAAAAATTGCGAGAGTTGTCCCCTGGCGGTCAGGAAGATAGGATGCGGACATGGAGATACATAACTTTACATTGCAAAATTCGCGGCGCGGGTACGTTTATCAGCCTGCGCGGGCTCGCGGGCCAATCCACTCATTCGTCCTTGCCATCGGACTGCTCGCCGCAATGACTTGGAGCGCGGAGGCCTTTGCGCAGTCTGCTCAACGCTCGAGCAGTGTCTATCCATTGCAAGACGGCTTCGTCGATGCCAACGGGGTGATGATTTATTACGTGACGGTTGGGCGAGGCGAGCCTCTGGTAATTGTCCACGGAGGGCCGGGGGCATCGCACGATTACTTTCTGCCTTACCTGTTGCCGCTGGCGCGGCATAACCGGCTGATCTTTATTGATGAGCGGGGATCGGGGCGCTCGGAGAAGTTGGAAGACCCGGCAGGCTACACCGTGGAGAACATGGTGGAGGATGTGGAGGCGGTGAGGCAGGCGCTCGCTCTGGGCAAGATTTCTCTCCTCGGGCATTCTTATGGAGGAGCGCTGGCGCAGGCTTATGCGCTGAAGTATCAGAAGAACCTGACGCACCTGATTCTGGGGAGCACGTGGTCGAGCACCGTCGCTCTGAATCAAATCTTTGTGCGCATGAAAGACAAAATGCCGGCGGAGTTGCGCGAACGCATCAACCGCATGGAAGCGGAAGGACTGTTCGGGCACGGCTTGGACTATCAGAAGAACCGCTACTCGAATGAGTACATGGTCGCCGCCTGGGGCGAAGGATACTTCCCGTACATTTATCAGAACCGGCCAGACCCGAATTACGATCCGGTCGCCGGGGGAAATATCAGTTGGGATTTGTATCGCGAAATGTGGGGTTCACACGGGGAATACGTGGTCGACGGCAATCTGAAATCGGTGGAGTACACGGAACAACTGGCAGGCATCAAAGTACCGACGCTGATTCTGGTCGGCGATCACGACGAATGCGATCCATCGTTGTCGGAGGCGATGCACGCCAAAATAGCCGGGTCAAAGATGGTGGTGCTGCCGAAGGCGGGGCACATGACGTTCGTCGACCAGACGAAAATGTTTGTGGATGCGGTGGAAGGTTTTTTGGAGAAGTAGGAGTCAGGATTCAGGCTTCGGATTTTTCGCCTTTCTTGCGGACATTGAATTGGAAATAAAACTGGAATTCCGGCGGGCCGGTTGGTTGGCGACGCTGGTGTGCGCGCTGGCGGCGGGTTTCCAATTCGGCGCCTCAGGCTTCGCACAGCAGGCCAGTACCCAAACTACCGCGCGGGCGAAGGCCGACGCGGACAACGGTCTCGCCATCGATGATCGTTTAACGCCGCCGAAGACGTATCCGCATGCGCAGTACCAGTTTATGTTTCATGCGCGCGGGAATTGGGTACCGGTGCTGCACTGGCGCGTGGAGAAGGGCGAATTGCCGCCTGGACTGGCCCTTGAAGACAACGGCGTGCTGCACGGAGAACCGCAGCGGACTGGCGCATATCACATTACCGTATCGGTCACCGACAGCGGGAAACCGCAGCAGTCCGTGCAGAAAGATTTTGTGGTCCAGGTGGTGGAGGCGCTCACGCTGACGTGGAAGACTCCAGCGCACGTCTCCGGAAGCCGGATCGAGGGGAGCGTGCAGGTATCGAACACCACGCCAGAGGACATTGATTTGACCTTCATCGTGGAGGCGGTGGCGGAAAACGGTCGAGCCACCGCTATCGGCTATCAGCATTTCCTGCTGCGCCAAGCGACCACCGAGATGGAGCTTCCGTTTGGCGAAAACCTGCCGCACGGAGGATACCTGGTGAATGTAGATGCGATCGGCGAAGTGGCGAAGAGAAATGTAATCTTCCGGAGGCGGCTACAGACCCCTGCAGCGCTGCAAGTAGTGGTCGGGCCTTAACTGCCGGTCGGTTTCTGGCGATCGAAATCTGGCTGCATCCGTGCCAAAGTAACTGTCGTCACATTGACTTGGGTTCATCGTTTCTGAAAAACTGGCAGCACCGTTTCTGTGGGAATTTTTCTGTCGTCCCCTGGAAGTTATGGAACTGTTTCTGAATCTCGCGTGGCTGCTGCTGGCGCTGCCTGCTTACTGGCTGTGGCGGGGCAGTCGCTGTGCGCGGCGCGAAAGACAGTTCAGTTCGCTGCAGTGTTTGCTGGCATTGGCCAGCGTGCTGGTTCTGCTGTTTCCAGTGGTATCGGCCACTGACGACCTGCACGCCATGCGGACGGAGATGGAAGAGTCTGCGCCGGGCAAGCGCGCCGTCCGCCAGGCAGGTACGGATCGATGTTCTATCTGCAACAGCCGATTCCAAGGCCCGGCAGTGCTTCTAGCTACTGCGGTGTCCTTTGCGCCCGACCATGAGGAATGGGTTACACCACATCAGCTGCCCCTGTTTGCGCAAGCGGCTCCCTCGATCTCGCGCTCCAGCCGTGCTCCTCCTCCTTCCCATCTCGCGTAGTTCGCTAAATTTTCCTTGGATGCATTGAAAAATTGACAGTAGGGCGTCCCCCATTTTTACGAAATCTTAGGGGGGACCGTCGTACTCCTGATTTTGCAATGTGCGCGGCTTGTAAGCTATGAGCGCACGCTTGGCAAACCGTAAAACCGTTTTGGAGCACTCATGCGTAGACGATCGTGCCAGCGGTTAGTCATTCTGATCGTGCTGGCTACAGCGCTGCAATTGGCTGCGCAACAGAAGGCGCAGCCTCCCGCGCAGGTGTGGACCTGGGAGCAGGTGAAAGACAGCTTCGAGCTCAACAATACGACGCTGCAAGCCAGCAGGTTGAATATCGACGAATTGAAGGCGCAGGAGATCACGGCCCATCTCCGTCCTAATCCCGACTTCAGCCTGACGGCAGACGGGACCCAGGTCAGTCCGAGTAATGGCGTATGGAAGCCATTCGCCGGCACTCTGATCACGCCCGGCATCAGTTATTTGTTCGAGAGACGGAATAAGCGCAACCTGCGCTACCAGGCGGCCAAAGAGGGCACGGCGATCGGCGTGGCGCAGCAGTCCGATTCCGAGCGTACTCTGCTATTTAATCTTCGCAGCGCTTTCGTCGGCATCCTTCAAGCCGAGGCCGTGGTGAGATTATCGAAGGACAACCTCGAATATTACGACCGCGTGCTCAAGATCAGCCGCGATCGCTTCGAGGCGGGCGACATCGCCCAGATTGATCTCGACCGGCTTGAACTGCAGCGGTTGCAATACGAATCGGATCTACAAAACGCGCTGGTAAATCTGCGCACCACCAAAATCAATCTGTTGGCATTGCTCGACGACCGCCGACCCGTGGATAGCTTTGATGTCGAAGGACAATTTGATTTTCGTGAGGATCTGCTCTCGCTCGATGACTATCGCAAAGATGCCCTCAACGCGCGCCCCGACCTGCGGGCTGCAGTGCTGACGCTGAAGCAGGCGCAAACCAACTACGAACTGGCCGAAGCTAATGGGTCCACCGATCCCACCGTAAGTGTTTGGTTCACGCACAACGGCTCGTTCAATAACCCTGATGCACTGAACACGATTGGGGCCAGTGTCAGCATCCCGCTGCGCGTTTTCGACCGCAACCAGGGCGAGAAACTGCGCACGAAGATTGATATCGACCGCAGTGAAAAGCTGCGCCTGGGGACCGAGACCCAGGTCTACAGCGACGTTGACTCCGCCTACGCCACCCTAACCAGCAACATCATTTTGCTCAAACCGTACAAGCAAAAATATCTGGCTCAGGCGGTACGCGTGCGCGACACAATCCTGTTTTCCTACCAGCATGGCGGCGCTGCCTTGTTGGACTTCCTGAATGCGGAGAACGACTATCGCGCCGTGCAGTTGAGTTACGTGAACCTGGTCGGTGCTTATCTTACGGCCGCAGCGCAGTTGAATCAGGCGGTGGGACGAGAGGTGATCCAATGAACCGCAAGATGAATGGCGGGATTCTGCCGCTGGCTGTGTGTATGTTGCTGGCACTGCTTACCGCTGCGTGCCATGACAGCAAGGCGGACCAGAAGGCCGAGGCGCCGCCCAAGCCGGTCGTCGAGCCTGACCTCGACGCCAACAACTTCAAAGTGGATCATCCAGAGCAATTTCCCTTGGCGACGGCAGTCGAACACAAAGCCGCACCCGCCCTCAATGTGACCGGCGTAGTGCAGCCCGACATAGCGCGGGCGGTTCCAGCGATCTCGCTGGCCGCAGGCCGGGTCGTGGAGGTTAAGGCCAAGCTGGGCGATGAGGTGAAGAAAGGCCAGGTATTGCTGAGAGTACAGAGCAACGATGTTTCAGGGGCTTATCAGAATTATGTGAAGGCAGTGAACGATGAGCGCCTGGCGCGTATCCAGTTCGAGCGGGCGCAACTCCTCTACGACAAAGGTGCTGTTGCAAAGAGCGCGCTGGAAGCGGCAGAAGACGCAGAGCAGGATGCTAAAGCAACCCTGGATGCGGCCATCGAACAGCTACGGCTCCTTGGCATCGATAAGCAGCGCCCTTCTGGGATCGTTGACGTCGTCGCGCCCATATCGGGGGTAATCAGCGACCAGCAGGTTACGAACGCGGCTGGCGTCCAGGGCATTTCTGGTCCGAACCCGTTCACCATTTCCGATCTCTCCTATGTCTGGATCATATGCGACGTTTACGAAAATGATCTCGATGCTGTGAAGGTTGGTGAATATGCCGACATCCGGCTGAACGCATACCCGAACAAGACATTCAAAGGGCGCATCGACACCATTCTCCCGGTTCTGGATCCCAACATCCGCACCGCAAAGGTGCGCCTCGAGGTGGCCAACCCCGGACTGATGCGGATCGGAATGTTTGTCACTGCCACGTTCTACGGCAAGCAGCCGGAAACGCGCGCTGTAGTCCCAGCAACTGCCATTCTGCACCTGCACGACCGCGAATGGGTTTACATGCCGCTGGGTAACGGCCACTTCAGGCGCGTGGAAGTGGTAACGGGCAACATGCTGCCCGACAAGCAGCAGGAGGTTCGTTCAGGGATCAAGCCCGACGATCAAGTGGTGTTAAACGCTCTGGATTTGCAGAACACGGTGGAACAATAGATGATTCGCCGCGTCGTTGATTTCGCCCTGAACAACCGCCTGCTGGTACTGGGGCTCGCGCTGGTGTTGTTTGTCTGGGGCATCGTTTCCTTCCACAACCTGCCGATCGAGGCTTATCCCGACGTGGCCGACAACTACGTGGAAATCATCACGCAGTGGCCAGGAATTTCCGCAGAACAAATCGAGCAGCAGGTTACGATTCCGCTGGAAACTGTAATGAACGGCATTCCCGGTGTGGTGCACCTGCGCTCATTCTCGCTGTTCGGACTCTCCGACCTAAAGCTGATCTTCGAGGACGGCACCGACAACGCATGGAACCGGGAGCGGGTTCTGGAACGCCTAAGCCAGGTCACTCTGCCGACCGGCGTCGTGCCGCAGATGGGCACGGACTGGAGCCCAGTCGGCCAGATTTATTTTTTCACCCTGCACAGCACGAATCCGAAATATGACCCGATGGAGTTGAAATCGCTTGAAGACTGGGTCGTCGAAAAGAATCTCAAAGCCGTTCCCGATATTGTCGACGCAGCCAGTTTCGGCGGCCCCACGCGCGAATACCAGGTGCGGATCGATCCCAACAAACTCGTTTCCTACGGGCTGAGTCTGGCCCAGGTCGAGCAGCAATTGACCAACAACAACGCGAATGCCGGTGGCAGTTTCATCCAGGCGGGACTGCAACAGATCAACGTGAGCGAAGTAGGGCTGGTCAAGCAGACTCACGACATCGAAGAGACGGTCATCTTCACCAAGAACGGCACCCCGCTTCGCATCAAAGATATTGCCGTGGTGGCTCAGGGCCCGAAGATCCGGCTTGGCCAGTTCGCCCGCGGGTGCAGCTCTTGTCCCTACGGCCCCAATGGTGCCATCCAGCATGAAGACGGCAAGATCATCGACAACGACGATGTCGTCTCCGGCATCGTCCTGCTCCGCAAAGGCGCCGCCGCTGATCCAGCGCTCAAAGCCCTCCACGAAAGAATTCGGGAGATGAACGATCACATCCTCCCCCCAGGCGTGAAGATCGTTCCGTTCATCGATCGCAGCGATCTCGTCCACTTCACCAGCCATACCGTGCTGCACAACCTGACGGAAGGAATGATCCTGGTCTCGATCATCCTGTTTATATTCCTGGGAAACGTTCGGGGTGCGCTTATTGTTGCGGCGACGATTCCGTTTTCCCTCTTGTTTGCGTCGATTTGCCTGGACCTGAAACACATTCCCGCAAACCTGCTGTCGCTGGGAGCTCTGGATTTTGGCATGGTGGTCGATGGCGCGGTGGTGATGATCGAAAACATCGTTCGCCACATGAGTTTCACCAATGGCACGCAAACGCCTACAGAACGAATTGGCGAGGCTGCGCACGAGGTCCAGCGGCCGGTATTCTACGCGATTGCGATCATCATTACGGCGTATCTGCCAATCTTCACGCTGCAGCGTGTGGAAGGCCGCTTGTTTCACCCCATGGCCTGGACAGTCGCTTTTGCGCTGCTGGGCGCGTTAATCTTCTCCATCTTGATCGCACCGGTCCTAGCAAGTTTCGCGTTTGCGAAGGGAGCCAAGGAGTGGCGCAACCCAGTGATGCACTTCTTAACGGAACGATACCGCAGTGCGGTGCGCTGGGCCATCCGACGGCGTGCGGCCGTGGTTGGTGTGGGTGTGCTCGGATTTATTGTGGCGATTTATCTCGCGTTCGGCAACGTCATTGGCTCCGAATTCCTGCCCCACCTGGATGAGGGGGCACTCTGGGTGCGAGGCACGCTTGCCCCCAGCACTGGGCCAGACGAGGGGACCCGAGTCGCGAACCAGGCCCGAGTTGTGCTTTGCTCTTTTCCCGAAGTGCCACAGTGCACAAGTCAGGTGGGGCGGCCCGATGACGGAACCGATACGACTGGTTTTTTTAATACCGAATACTTTGTCGATCTGAAACCCAAAGAAGAGTGGCGGCCAGCCTTCCACGAAAACAAAGATGAACTGATCGCGGCCATGCAGCGCGAACTCGACAAGATACCGGGCGTGGTCTGGGGTTTTTCTCAGCCGATTGAAGACAACATGGAAGAAGCGGTTAGCGGCGTCAAGGGCGAACTTGCCACCAAGGTCTACGGTGATGAACTGAAGGTTCTGGAAGAAAAATCCGACCAGATCGCCAGAATCATGCGCCGAATTCCGGGCATCGAGGATCTGGGAGTACTTCGGGTGCTTGGCCAGCCCAATCTCAACGTAACCGTAGATCGAGATGCAGCCGCACGGTACCAGATCAACGTCGCCGATGTGCAGGATGCGATTCAGACCGCGGTTGGAGGCAACGCCCTAACTCAGGTTCTGCAGGGTGAAGCAAGATACGATCTCGTGATGCGCTACCTTCCGCCGTACCGTGACACGAAGGAAGCAATCGAGAGGATTCGCCTCTTGTCGCCCACCGGAGAACGCGTATCGCTTGCGCAACTCTGCAAAATACAGGTGGCCGACGGTGGTTCTGAAATCTATCGCGAAGGCAACCAGCGTTACATTGCGATCAAGTACAGCGTCCGCGGCCGTGACCTTGGCAGCACAGTGGAAGAGGCGATCGACAAGGTCACCAATCAGGTGAAGTTACCCACCGGGTATCATCTCCGCTGGGAAGGGGAATATCAGAGTAAGAAGAGAGCGGACGAACGGTTGCTGCTCGTACTGCCGATCACCATTTTCATTATCTTCATCATTCTCTACATGATGTTCAAATCGTTCAAATGGGCATTCCTGATTTTGGCGAACGTTGCCATGGCCCGCTTTGGCGGTCTGCTTGCCCTTCTGATCACCGGTACCAATTTTAGTGTCTCCTCAGGTGTAGGTTTCCTGGCGCTCTTCGGCGTGTCCGTACAGACTGGAGTCATTATGCTGGAGTACATCAATCAGCTAAGAGTCCGGCGCTATTCGATCGAAGACGCCGCGGTCGAGGGAGCGGTGCTGAGATTGCGGCCCATTATGATGACGATGCTGGTGGCCACGCTGGGATTGTTGCCAGCGGCTCTGTCACACGCGATCGGTTCCGACTCGCAACGGCCCTTCGCGATCGTTATCGTCGGTGGTCTGATTGCGGATTTGGTGATGAGCATCTTCCTGCTGCCGACGCTCTACGTGTGGATGGCGGGCGACCACGATGTCCTGCCACACGCGGAGTCGGGATTCGCTGAAGGCGAGCACGTGGACTAGGGCCGGTGGTGTAAGGGAACACGGCGAGCAAGCTTCCGGCTCGCTCGCAGACGCAAGTTCGAACCTTGCCTGGTCCACCAGAACTGCTGGCCGCAGACATCGCTGGATGAAGCTTTGGGCTTGGCGCTGTAGGCAGGGTCGAAGATTCCAGGAATCAAATGGCAGACGGCTAGAGGTCTGGAAGCGATCTGGCTCTGGGAACCAACTCGGTTGGAACAGAAGTTTTTCGGCAAAAATAGAGAGTTCCGAGGTGGTGTTGGGTCCATTCGCCTCGGCCAGTAGCTCGCGTTTGACCCTTGCTCGACCTGCTATCGCTGCTTCCTTTGCGGGGCTGCTGCGCGCGATCTTCGCTTGGGCTCCGGGCTTACCGCCAACCGGAAAAACCTACCCTACGCCTCGGAACTCTATCCTGCCTTCAACATTTCTTCTCTGTTCTCCTCGACCAGCGCTTTGCTATAGACCCTTGCTCACCCTCCTTCTCAATCTTGCGATCAAGAAGGTGACTCCGCTCGGACCCCGGACGCCGCACCAACCGGAAAAACTCAAGAAGCTGTCAAAGAACAATCTTGTTGTACTCCTTCTATTTTTTCCGTCAATGAAAAATCGCAGCCTGTAACCGCATGTATTTTCAATCGAGTGCAGCGTGTTCACAGGCGTATGCCCAGAATTGGTGCAGCTCCACGCTGGACTTTCCGTCAGACGGCTTGCCCAGCGCGGCTTTGCGCAGACTCCAGATCGCGAACATCGGAGCCTCGCTGTTCCGGCAAGCAGGTCGCGGATTGTGAAAATCCGTCAGAAGCCGCGCCGGACGGTGGATCTGGTTTCCGCGCTCTTGTCGTTTGAGGCCTCGGTGCGAGGAAAGGCGGCCTGCTGACCTGAAGCCGAACGCAAAGCGGCTCCCGATCGATGTTGCCCACGCTCTGCGCTGTAGCGCAGAGACTCACGCAGGAATTACAATGCGTTTCCTGATCTGGAGGCTCGTCTTGCGTTCGACACGCGCGGTCTTTTGCTGCTGTCTCTTTCTTACGACCCTGGCCGCGGCGCAGACCGCTGAGCAGCGCACCGCCCGGTATCTGGAGTCGGTTCGCAAGCAGCCTCCGCTGTTGCTCGCCTTCCTGCACGAGATGCCGAAGGGCGGAGATCTGCACAACCATCTCGCCGGCGCGATTTACGCCGAGGATCTGATCGACTTCGCAGCCTCTGATAATCTTTGCGTCGACCGGACAACTTCGCGGCTGATTGCTCCGCCATGCGATTCCTGCGACGCGTATACGGCTAAGCCCGGTGCGCGATGTGCCTACGCCGATCACGTGCTGTACGACCAGATGATCGATGCATGGTCGATGCGCAACTGGCAACCCGGCGAGGGGTCGGGACACGACCACTTCTTCGCCGCTTTCGATAAGTTCAGCCTCGCCGCGCATAACCATGTTGCCGAGAGCCTTGCCGCGGCCTTGAACCACGCGGGCCGCGATCATCTGCAATATGTCGAGTTCATGCACACCGCGGACGGCGGCAGGGCGCTCGAACTCGGCATGAAAACCGGATGGGAGACTGATTTCAGCAAGCTGCGCGAGAGATTGCTCTCCTCGGGACTGAAGGACGTGGCAGCTGCGACCAGCCAGACGCTCGCGGAAGATGACGCCCGCGCGAAAAAAGTGTTGCAGTGCGGAACTCCCGAGGCAGAGGCGGGATGCGGTGTCACTGTCCACTATATTTATCAAGTCCTGCGCGGACTGCCGCACGAAGCCGTGTTTGCGCAGATTCTCTTGGGGTTCGAGCTGGCATCGACGGATCCGCATTTTGTGGGACTAAATCTCGTAATGCCGGAAGACTGGTATGTGCCGATTCACGACTTCAACCAGCACATGGCCATGCTCGATTACTTGCACGGCGTATATCCTAAAGTGCATATATCCTTGCACGCGGGCGAACTGGCAATGGGATTGGTGCCGCCCGAGGATCTCGCGTACCACATACGTGCTTCGGTGGAGCGCGGCCATGCCGAACGAATCGGCCACGGCGTGGACGTCATGAACGAGAAGGATCCGATTGGACTGATGAAGGAGATGGCCAAGCGCAATGTGCTGGTGGAGATAAACCTGACTTCGAACGACGTGATTCTGGGCGTGAGCGGCGACGAGCATCCGCTGTCGGCTTACATGAAGTACGGTGTCCCCGTCGCCCTCTCGACGGATGATGAAGGCGTGGCGCGCTCGGATATGACGCATGAGTATCTACGCGCTGTGCTGGATCAAAAGCTAGGATATCCAGAGTTGAAGCGCATGGCGCGGCAGAGTCTGGAGCACAGCTTTCTGCCGGGTGAAAGTCTGTGGGCGTCGACGAAGCCAGCATTTCGCACGGTTGCCGCGTGCGCGGGGGACGCAACCGGTGCAGAGAGACTCTCGGGAGGATGCGAGAAGTTTCTGCAGGCCAGCGAGAAGGCTCGGGAGCAACGGCGACTGGAGGCCGAGTTCGCGAAGTTCGAGAGAACATTTTGACGAAGGTTCGCTCAAGCAGCTGGCTCGCATCACAGTTAGTTCAGGGTGGATCATATGCGTAGGGTACGAACTCTGATCGCTTCGCCGCTGGAATGGCAGATGAGCGCGTCTCCTGTCTCCCACCCCGCCTTGCCGGTGCTGGCAGAGCGCGGCGGGACGCAACTGCGCACGCCGCTGCCAGTCGTGGTGGTTGATACGCGCGAGCAGAACCCGCTTTCGTTCCGCCGTTTCAAAGGATGGTTCGCCGGCATCGAGAAGCGCGCACTTCCGCTTGGCGATTACTCCATAGCCGGGATGGAGGATTCTTGCGTGGTCGAGCGCAAAGATCTCGCCGACCTGATTCACTCGTTCACCGACTGCCGGGCCGTTTTCGTGAAGCGGCTGCAACGCATGAGCCTTCTTCCGCATAGTCTTCTCGTGATCACATCACCGCTGAGCGAAATAAAAAGCGAATATCCTTACCGCAGAATTTCTCCTAATCGAATTACACAATCCCTGATTGCCGTCCTGGCGGGATTGCGCGTGCCCTTCGTGTGCACCGAAACCCACGAACTGGGCGAGGAGATCGTCGCGTCTTATCTGTATCAAACATTTCTCTATGATTGGCTGGAGCGCAACGGTCACGGCCGGTTCCTGGCGGACGGCGATTTGTAAGAACTCTTCATGAAAGATCAATTTGCCATGGCAGAGACAGCGGCGCAGCTTATTCTGTCGCGCACGACGCTTCGTCCGCGCATCGGCCTGGTACTTGGCTCCGGCCTGGGAGGATTTGCCGATTCGCTCACGAGCCCCACGGGCATTCCCTACTGCGAGATTCCTTCCTTTCCCCAGTCCACAGCAATTGGGCACGCGGGACAGATGGTCATTGGTAAGTGTGGCGATGTTGCGGTCGCGGCGATGCAGGGCAGAGTGCATCTCTACGAAGGCTACTCCGCGCAGGAAGTCGCGTTTCCGATCCGCGTGTTCGGGCAAATGGGAATTCGCGCCGTCATTCTAACCAATGCCGCCGGGGGAATCAGCCCGAACTACCAGCAGGGAGCCTTGGTTCTGATTCGCGATCACATCAATCTGCAAGGGCAGAATCCGCTGGTCGGCCCGAACGACGACCGCCTCGGCGCGCGCTTCCCGGACATGACGCAAGCATATGCGAAAGATTACCGAGCGCTGGCGCGAGAGGAAGCAGGCAAGCTTGGGATGACGCTTCACGAGGGCATCTACGCCGCGCTGCTCGGGCCAAGCTACGAGACTCCCGCAGAAATTGAATACCTGCGCAGGATTGGCGCCGACCTTGTCGGAATGTCGACGGTGGCCGAGGTAATCGCGGCTCGCCACATGGGGATCAAAGTACTCGCGATCTCCTGTGTGACCAACATGGCTGCGGGCATTCTCGACCAGCCACTCTCGCACGCCGAGGTGCTGGAGACAGGAGAGCGGGTCAGAACCATCTTCGAGTCGCTGCTGAGAGCAGTGCTGCCGCGCGTGGCGAAAGATGTCGAGGGCTGATACCTGAATGTCACGCAATATCAGCACTGCGGAGTTTCACTTTGCCGGCCGCAGAATGAACAGCGGTACCGGCGGCCTAATTCCGTAGGTGGCCGCGAAGCTGTTCTGATTTACGGCCAGGCCGAGATGTCCGCGCGAATCGATATAGAGCAACGGCTGGTTCAGCGGCACATCGCTGAATGTGCGCACGAACTTGATCTTCAGTTCCTTCTCGCCGACTGTGACCGACACCTCCTGGCCGCGCTGGTAGCCGAGTTTGAGAAAGTCGTCGGCGTCAACGTTGGTCACGAGGTTGCCGAAGGGACCGTCGGTGGCGATGACTTCCGCGCTCAAGCCGCGCTCCTCGAGTTTTGCGGCTGTCAATTCCAGGCGAACAAGATCCCTGACGGGAATCTCGGGACCAACCTTGGTCCAGTCCTCTCCGCGCGCCACATGCGCACCCACCGGCGAAAAGATGTCGCGCCCGTGAAAGGTTGAGGACAACTTGCTGCCGATCATCCAGCCAGGATTCGTTATCTCACGAGCGGCTTCGATGCCGTCGCGTTGATCGACCAGCGTAAGCAGCCCGTTGTCCGGAAGAACAAAATATTGCCCGCGTCTGGAGCGCGCGACAATCGCCTTGCGCGTGCTGCCCACGGTCGGATCCACGACGACGACGAACACGGTTCCGGCCGGATAGTAGGGCGTGGCGCCATACAGAAAACGCGCCCCGTCAAGAATCGAGAACGGCCGCACCTGGTGCGTGAGGTCGACGATGCGCACCTCGGGCATGATGGAATACATTACACCGCGACAGATGGCGACCGCATCGTCCACCACGCCAAAATCGGTCATGAAAACAATCGTCGGCGGATATTTCTGCGCCGTCTCACCAGTTGCCGCGGCGGCCGCCAAGTTCGACAACACCACAAGCACAAGGACACACAGCATTCGCTGCGACCAGCGAATTCGCACCCTGCGGGCTGAAAGGATCATAGAAAGTACCGTGCAGCTACTGCTTCAACGTTTGTGCTGATGGAACGCCGACTAGCATACCGGGGCGTTGCCGATAGTGTCTACTACTGGAGTCCTAGCCGGCCGTAAGAAAATGGCATTATCTGGCGGATCGCCCGAGACCCGGGAAGTCCGCAGCGCGTCTATAATGCTGCTGCAATCCAAATCGTGGAGGTCTTATGCCGCAAGCTATCCCCGAGAAGTACCGCGATCTATTCCAGAAGCGGGCTTTCGCAAGCCTGGGGACTCTTATGCCCGATGGAAGGCCGCAAGTCACACCGGTTTGGGTCGACTTCGACGGCGAACATGTCATCTTCAACTCCGCCAAAGGACGGCAAAAGGACCGCAACGTGCGCCGCGATCCGCGCGTCTCGCTGGCCATCATCGATCCCGATAACCCGTACCGCCATCTCGAAGTTCGCGGGCGCGTGGTCGAGATCACCGAAGACGGAGCCGGAGAGCACATCCACAAGATGGCGAAGAAATATCTCGGCGTGGACAAGTATCCGTATGGACAGCCAGGCGAGGTTCGCGTGCTCTACAAGGTAAAGCCCGAGCACGCGACAGCGATGGGCTAGGCTCATGTGGGGACAGCCGCCCTCGGCTGTCCCGCGCCGCAGCGCGCGTCCACGGAGCGCCCGGCAGCCTGCCCTGAGCAGGGTCGAAGGGTCCGCCTGCTGTAGCGAGGGCGCCTCGCCCTCGTATCCATAAATCTGCAAGCTGTCGAGGAGATTCCCATCCGCACCTTCAACCTCTGCCTCCTGGGCTTCGGAAATGTGAACCGGACGCTCGTGCGTCTACTCGAAGACCGCGCGCAGGAATTGTGGGAGCACTATGGCGTCTCGTGGCGGATTACCGGAGTGGCCTCGCGGCGCATGGGATGGATGGTGGAGTCGTCAGGGTTCGATCCGGCTGCGCTGCTGGCGTCCGATTCGCTTTCCAGCATTTCGCGGGCGGGAGCGCCCGCGCCATACAACCCACCCAACAACGTTAGCGACTGGTTGGCCGCAACTCACGCCGACGTTCTCTTCGAGGCAACTTCCCTCAACGTCCAAGACGGACAGCCCGCCGTCGACCATATCCATGCCGCACTTGAGTACGGAGCCCACGCCATCACCGCTAACAAGGGCCCTATCGTCCATGCCTACCGCGAACTGCGCGATCTTGCCGCCGCGCGCGGCAAGCGATTCCTCTTCGAGTCCACAGTAATGGACGGCGTACCCATCTTCTCTTTGTTCGATCAGCTGCCAGCAATTCATCTGCAGGGATTCCACGGAATTCTGAACTCCACGACCAACGTGATTCTCGGCGAGATGGAGCAAGGCCTCAGCTTCGACGCCGCACTGAAGAAGGCTCAGGAACTGGGCGTGGCGGAGACCGATGCCACGCACGATATCGACGGCTGGGACGCTGCAGTGAAAACGGCGGCACTGATCACCGTGCTGATGGAGGTCCCGGTGCAGTCTGGAAGAGATTCAGCGGGAGGGAATTCGCGAGCTGACTACCGAGGCGGTGCGGAATGCGCGCAGGGATGGCTGGCCTTTCAAACTGGTCTGCCGCGCACAGCGAGTAGGAGCCGACGTGAAGGCGAGCGTCGCCCCGGAGAAAGTTTTGGCGAGCTCGCCGATGGGAAAAATTTCCGGCACATCGTCGTATGTATATTTTGAGACCGACATTTTTCCTGGCCTCGCGATCACCGAAGAAAATCCCGGCCTGCATGCCACCGCCTACGGCCTGCTGGCAGATTTTGTGCGAGCGTGTCAGCCGTAGGCGTAGCTCTGGCAATCTCCCTTCGCACCTCAAACTAAGGCCTGACGCCTTTTATCCAGCAATCCGCAGGGACCGGACGTTCGCAGCACATTTCACAATATATATTTAATAAAACACAATTTTACGATGTACTTTGTACAATATATGTGGAATAATGTTCCTCGCTGGGGGCGCGGCCACACTACCTTTACCGGAATGAGCCAACGCCCCGCAGGAGGTGGAAGATGAAAAAACCACGATTCGCCGCCTAGGGCAAGCCAGGACCGTGCTGAACCCACGGCCCTGGTTTTCATGTTAACACCGTGAGAGCCCAACAAAAACCAAACGGCAAAGACCACACAAAGGAAGCCATGAGCAACGTTACAAGCCTCTATCAACGAACGCTGGAAGATCTCGAACAACGCCGCGCAAGATGTGTCGAGGACCTGAAGAAAATTGAGGCAGCCATCGCTGGTCTCAGGGCGGCTATGGAACTTGGTCTGAACCTACCGCCGTTCTCGCAGGACCCATCCGTGCCGCGCACAGTTACCACGAAGCCCGAAGAAGTCGTCGACCTCAGTGTTCGTCGGGCGGTCTTGCGGCTTCTCGCGCAAAACCCAATCGCGATGACAACAGCATTCATCTCCGACACCCTACTCAAGCTGGGGAACCAGACAGCCACTCGCCCCAACGTGTCCTCCGTGCTGAGCGATATGAAGAAAGCTGGAGAGATTGAGCCGACTGCATCCGGCGATGGGTACATGATTACGGAAAAGGGGAGCCTGGCGGCGAGGTATTTATTCTCCTCCCGACCGAGGCTCGGTAGCGACGCTGCAAAACGCCCGTCGTCGTGGTAGAACTTGAATGTCATGCCTTCCACCGAAGCCATCGCCGCCACCCTCGACCTCTCCTACGTCCGCTCCCAATTCCCCTCCCTCGCCCAAACCGTCAACGGCCACCCCGCCACCTTCCTCGACGGCCCCGGCGGAACGCAAGTCCCGCAGCGGGTGATTGACTCTATCGCCGACTACCTCCGCCACAACAACGCCAACACTGGCGGAGCCTACGCGACCAGCCGCCACACCGACGCCATGATCGCCAGCGCGCGGGCCGCCATGGCCGACTTCCTGCACTGCGGCGCCGACGAAGTCGTCTTCGGCCCGAACATGACCTCGCTGACTTATGCTATGTCGCCGCGCGATTGGCCGCGAACTCGGCCCCGGCGACGAAATCGTAGTCACCCGCCTCGATCACGACGCCAATGTCTCGCCGTGGCTCGCGCTGGCCGAGGATCGCGGCGCCACCGTCCGCTGGGCTGAAATCCACGAAGAAAATTGCACACTTGACATCGCCGACTTCGCCTCAAAGATCAACGAACGGACAAAACTCGTCGCCGTCGGCTACGCCTCCAACGCCGTCGGCACCATCAATCCGGTAAAGGTGATTATCCGCCTGGCACACGCTGCCGGGGCTCTCGCCTACATCGACGCCGTGCACTATGGACCGCACGGCCTGATCGACGTGGCCGCACTCGATTGCGATTTTCTGGTGTGTTCGACCTACAAGTTCTTCGGCCCGCACATGGGCGTGCTCTTCGGCAAGCGCGAGCACCTGCAGCGTTGCGGCCTTACAAGGTGCGCCCCAACACGAATGCGATTCCGAATTGCTGGGAGTGGGGCACGCTAAACCACGAGTGCATTGCCGGAATTGCCGCCTGCGTGGAATATTTTGCCGATCTCGGACGCCATGCGCGCCCCGAAATTGCGACACGCAGGGCCGCGATCGAGGCCGCCTATCAGGAATCCACACACACGAGCGCGGATTGCTGGAGCGGATGGTCGCCGGCCTGCAAAAGATTCCCGGCCTCAAAATCTACGGAATCACCGATCCTAAACGCTTCAACGACCGATGCGCGACGCTCGCGGTGCGCATGCGGGATCAAAATCCCAACCACACGCCGCTCGCGCTCGCCACCAAGCTCGGCGACCGCGGCTTCTTCACCTGGGACGGCAACTATTACGCGTTGAACCTGACCGAGCAATCTGGACGTAGAGAAGTCCGGCGGCTTTTTGCGCATCGGCATGGTGCACTACAACACGGTGGAAGAAGTGGACAGGCTGATATCGGCGCTGCGAGAGATTGTGGGCGTGGGAAACAGCTGACAGGCACGCAGCTGACGCGACGATTCCTCTCTTACAAATTTCCGATGATCTTCTTGCCAATCTCCGCTCCACGCGTTCGGGCGTCGGGCACCCACGTCGTCTCCAGGTAAATCATCGCATCGCCCTTCTGCACATAGAAGGCGTGACCGAACGACCCAATCATCGCGTGGTCGCCTACACCGGGCACCTCCTCGAACCCAGGGACTGCCGCCTGCGCCAGACGCGCACCCGCCCAACTATCCGGCCCAGCGCCGCGCTGCACTGTAAAAGCAAACACCCGCCCATCCTCCACAGGCTGGGTGAGTCCCAGGGTTTTGACGATCCCCTCCATCTGGTTCGTATCCTTAAGCAGAGCTCCAAGATTGTCGTCCTTCGGGCCCGGCCGCCGGTTCGCCTCTTCGGTCTGCCGTCGCGCCTGCTCGGCCGCCATGCGCTGCAGTTGCGCGAACGCCTGAGGGTTGGCGTAGTATGCGCACCCCGGGGTAGAACCTTCCACGATTTCGGCGCTCTTCTCCACGGTCACGCCCAGCACCTGCTGCAACTCCGCCGTCGATAGCAGGCGGCAGGTGTTGCCCTTCTCCACCACTTTAATCGGCTCGCTAGGCCCGCCCGTCACGGCAGAACTGTACGCCGTTACTTTGTGCTTCACCCAATACGCTCCATAAACCACTGCCCCGACGCCAATGACAAACAGAAGCAACAAGATCCCGCCCACGATCGCCAGCGCTTTCCCAAGTCCAGAACCCTTCGTCCCAGCGCTTGCGGCCTGAGCCGTGGGTTGCACCGCGGGCGGACTTGGAGCCTGAATCAGAGGCGGCGCTGACGATGCAACCGGCTGTGCAGGGGAAACGCCCGGCGTCACCGCTCGCGCGCCACACTTATTACAAAATGCGCCTGTCAATGGCGACCCGCAACTCACACAAAATCCCGCCATAGTCCCTCCTTGCCATGCATTTTTGCGAGTTTACATCCCCAACTTGACGCTCCGGGGTGCTACAAGGGCCTTCATTCTACTCTCGTCGAGTCGGCTTCATGGGGGGAATTTAGGTCTTCAAACACCTCAGCCCGGGACGCGTCCCGGGCTGGAGAGGAACGAGTTACGAACTTACGCTAGGGTGAAACGCGGCTTAGGGCCAGCGTTTGGCGGTGTCTTCCCACCCGGGCGCTCGCACCGGTTGAGGAGTTGGAACCGTTGCCGCCGTGGGCACGGGAATACGGGCAGTCTGGGGGCCGCCAACGGCGGTGGCCAGAGCCGGTTTCGCCAATTCGGAAGCGGATTCCTTCTCTTCGGAAAGCAGCGGGGCAACCAGTCGCAGCGCTTCCACTTCCTTTTCCAGGCGGGTTAGTTCCATCTCTTTCTGCCGCAAAACTTCGTAGACATTCTTCATAGACAGGGCACCTACGCGTTGTGTTGTCGAGTTCAAAAGCTTACAACGCACTTTAGCAGAGTTGCCCCGCTTGTCAAGGGCCCGGAGCTCCAGGGGAGGTTCGGCTGGAGTCTACAGGCTCCATTCTCAGTGGGTCATTCTGAGCGTAGCGTTTTTGGGCGGCCCCAAAGAACCCTGCCTGCATCACCGTCGCACCAGAGAATCCACCACCGATTTGATCTTCCAACTGGAGCGCTGGCTGCTCGAAATGCGATACTACCGGCATACGCTTGGCAGATAATCCCATCTCGACTCGGGCGGACACTCCGGAGGCTCGCCGCTATAACCGGATTCGGCGCTGGCTGGGGATCGCCGACTTCATCGTGGGCTTTGCATTCCTGCTCGTCCTGCTGCTGACAGGCTGGTCGGGGACGCTGCGCGATCTGGCCTACCGGCTGGGTTTCCAGAACTACGCGCTGTCTCTTTTCCTTTACCTGCTGTTGCTGCTCCTGATCAGCAAGGTGCTGGGCGTTGGCCTTGACTACTACGGCTTTCGTCTGGAGCGCAGGTTCCAGCTGTCGAATCAAAGATTCCGTTCCTGGATTTGGGATGAGGTTAAAGGTTTCCTGGTTGGACTGGTGCTGGGAGCCGTGGTCGTGGAGTTGTTGTATTTCACGATCAGGCAGTGGCCACAGCATTGGTGGCTGCTGGCCTGGGCAATCTTCATGGTGCTGTTCGTGGTCATGGCACAGCTCGCGCCGGTCATTCTCTTTCCGATCTTCTACAAATTCGAACCGCTGGACAATGAGGACTTGCGGCGCCGCCTGGTGGTCTTGAGTGAGCATGCGGGGACGCGCGTCCGCGGAATCTATCGCTGGAAGCTCTCGGAGAAAAGCAAGAAGGCCAACGCCGCATTAACTGGCCTGGGCAGCACGCGACGGATCATTCTGGCCGATACGCTGCTCGACAACTATGCCCCTGAAGAAATCGAAGCTGTCCTGGCCCATGAGCTCGGACACCACGTTCACCGCCATATCTTGAAGAGCATTCTGATGCAGGCGGCAATTACGTTTTTTGGATTCTGGGCGGCGAATTGGACCCTGCACTACGCGGTCGACGAGCACATGTTCGTGCAGCTTTCCGACTTCGCGAACCTGCCGCTCCTGGTTCTGGTCTCGACCGTGCTTTCATTCCTGTTGATGCCGGCACTCAACGCCTACTCGCGTTTCAACGAGCGGCAGGCGGACCGGTACGCGTTCCACTCGATCGCCAGCGTGGAGCCCTTTATTTCCTCCATGAACAAGCTGGCAGAGCAAAACCTGGCCGAACGTACTCCCTCGAAATGGGTGGAGTGGTTTTTTCATTCCCATCCCGCGATCTCGCGGCGAGTAGCGGCCGCGGAGGCCTGGGGTCGAACTCAGAACGCCACCCCGCATCCGTAGCGTCGAAGGTCTCAGGGCTCTACAGTCGTGGGAGGCTCCTGCAGAAGTTCTTCTCACCGCTTTTTGGGATTCAACATTTCACTGACGCGCCGCAAGTCCTCTTCGGTATCGACGCCCACCGTGTCGTACGGAGTCTCGCCCACATATACTGAGATGCCATTCTGCAGAAATCGCAGTTGTTCCAGCCGTTCGCTTTTCTCCAGAGAAGACTCCGGCAGCGCCACGAACTGGTCGAGCGCGGCTTTGCGATAAGCGTATAAGCCCAGATGCTTGAAGTAGCGCGGCCGCTCGCCATCCCGGTCGAAAGGGATAGTCGCGCGAGAGAAATACAGTGCGCGACCGCTCAAGTCGGTCACCACCTTCACCGCGTTAGGATTGGAAATATCCGCCTCAGTGGCCGGCGTCATGACTGTTCCCACCTGCACTGCCGTATCCTTCATCACATCCAGCAGCACGCGTATGTGCTCCGGTCGAGTGAGAGGCTCGTCCCCCTGCACGTTGATGTATACGTCAGCCGCCACGCGACCGGAAATCTCGTGGACGCGCTCGGTACCGCTGCGGTGAGCCACGGAGGTCAGTTGTGCTTTCCAGCCATGTTGGCGGCATACTTCGAGAATTTCTTCGGAATCGGTGGCGATGACAACGTCCGCCAGTAGCGGCGAGGTACGCACGGCTTCATAGACCACGCCGATCAACGGCTTTCCGCCGACTTCTCGCAGCATCTTGCGCAGCAGTCGCACTGAGGCCAGGCGGGCAGGAATGACGGCGATCGCTTGCATGAATGATCCGGCTTGAAACCGAGTGCGCCTGTCCAGCGGTAGCTAATATTCGAACTGACCCGGAGTCATATCATCGAAGAGCCGGCCCCAGCCCTATGCCAGACTACGCATGCCCTGCGAACTTGCCAGCTTCAACTCTTAAGCCAGGCGCAGAGTTCCCGCTGAAGCAATGCATACAACTCAATATGCCCGCATTGTTCACATACTCCCAGTGAGACTGCCCCCGAGTATACAGGCCCCTCCGAGGCACCGGGACGCGTGAAATCTAATTCCACCGTGCCTTTGACACGAGTTGGATGCTGACACCATTCAAGAGACATTCCGTTTGCCCTCCGCATGAGGCAAGCTAGGTTTGGCATTGCGGTACGGGGAGAAACGGTTTCTAAATAATCGTGTCAATCTACACCAGCCTCTTGAATTGTCAATAGGGCAATCCCTCAGCTGCACACGGCCTCAGGATCGCATGCCAAAGGATCCTGCCCAGCTCGCGGTATACTCTGGCCTTCGATTCATGGCAAACATCCTTTACGGAGTGAACGGCGAAGGCGCGGGACACTCCACTCGCGCCAAAGAGGTGCTCTCGCATCTGGTAGCGCAGGGACACGTCGTCCACGTCGCTTCGTTCGATCGCGGACTGCGCAATCTGAGCCCGCAGTTCGACGTCACCGAAATCTACGGCTCGTTTTGCCTACGTGAACAACCGCGTGCGTTACAAACAAACTATCGCGAAGAATCTGATCACTGTGCCGCAGGCTGCCAGAAGCCTTTCGCGCCTGAAAGAGCTCGTCGAAGAATGGGAGACGGACCTGGTCATCACCGACTTTGAGCCTCTGACTTGTCATATCGGGCATAAGAAGAAGCTTCCCGTCATCTCCATCGACAACCAGCATTGCCTGACGAATGCCGTGGTCTCTTATCCCAGCAAGTTCCGGCGGGATGCAGCGGCCGCCAAACTAGTCACACGCCTGATGACCCCGCGCGCCGACGCTTACCTGGTGATTTCCTTTTTCCGCGCCCCGGTTAAGAAGCGCAACACATTTCTCTTCCCACCCCTGCTGCGTAAAGAGATTCTCGACGCCACTCCCACCCAAGGAGAGCACGTGCTGGTTTACGTCACCTCGCCCGCCCCCGCGCTGGCCAAGCTGCTCAGCTCCGTGCGCTGCCCGCTCATCGCCTATGGCTTTGGGCGTGAAGGACAGGAAGGCAACATCCGCTACAAGAAGCCGTCAGTCGAGGGCTTCTTTTCCGACCTTATCAGCGCACAAGCCATTATTGCCAACTCCGGCTTTTCTCTGGTCACCGAGGCGCTTCACCTGGGCAAGCCCTATCTCGCCGTTCCTGTAAGCCATCAATTTGAACAGATCTTCAACGCCTATTGGCTCGACAAGACTGGGTATGGCGCCTATTGGGAACAATTGACCAAAGAGTGCATCGAGTCCTTCCTCTATAATCTGCCGCACTATCGCGAAAAGCTGGCGGATTATCCGCGCCAGGGGAATGCTGCGTTGCTGGAAAAGCTCGATACACTGATTGCTCAGTACACTTGAGTATGAACGAACCCTCCCTCAAGGACGCCCGATTTCTGAATTGAGAACTTTTCCATGATTTCTTCCGTCGAGGAATTCATCTTGCTTTTGAAGAAATGGAGTGCCGAATCCGCCCGTGTCCGGGTGATTGTCTCCTTTGCAGATCCTCAGATTTCCACCTGCCGGGGCGTGCTGCGCTTGAGCGGCGCGGTGACAGCCATCGATGAACAAACCAGAGTATTTCGCATCGGGGACGAAGACCAGGTCGCCATGATCGGGTTTGCCGGCTGCCGCCTCGGCTATGGCACAGGAGCCGACGTCCAGCTTTCCTCCCAGATCACGGATGCAGGACAACTGGAAGACCTGGTCTGTCTGGTCACTCCTTCCGGTCTCAGCATTTGTATGTACACCGTGAACTGAACCGCCGTGTCGTCACCTGGATGAGCTACCAAATCCCGCGTCTGTTCGTGTACCGGCGTAACCTCGGCTCGCAAGCATTCCGCGATACCATACACGCTGTTCCCCCTGATAACTGCGGATGGAGGTTCTTCCATGCGGCCAGCGTTCAGAGCCTTGGTTTTGTGTTCCATATTCTGCGCTTTGTTTGCCCTCGGGCAGGATCAGCCGTCCTTAGGGGACGCTGCCCGCCAGGCTCGCCTGGAAAAACAGCAGAAAAGCAGCACAAGACAAAGACGGACAAAGTAAAGACGGACAGAGTAAAGACTCGCAAGGCAAAGACGCCCAGCCATCCAAAGCGCAGAAAGTCATCACCAATGACGAGATTCCTGAGCATGCGCCGGTGTCCCCCGCTTCCGCCGATCAGCCCCGCGGAATAAGTCATTCGCCGTCTCCCTCGGGCGGAGCGAAGACGTCCCCCGAGCAGTGGAAGTCTCTGATTCTTGCGCAGAAGAACATGGTCAGTTCCATGCAGAATGATATGGAAAGACTCAACGAGTCGATCCGTTTTGCACCCGGGAACTGCGTTGCCAATTGCGTCCAGTGGAACCAGCGTCAGCGCGAGAAGCAGCAGGAGGTCGAGCGCGTGCAGGCGCAGCTCGAGGAGCAGAAGCAGAAGCTGGAAGATATGCAGGAATCAGCCCGGCAGCTAGGCTACGGCAGCGCGGTCTACGATCCGTAACCGTGGTTCAGCGGTCCGGAATACTGATCCCGTTCCGGGCTAGGCTCATTCGTAATTTGCCTGCAGTGAAACGCCCCTCGCACTTTAAGAATTTTTCGCATTCCCCAAAGGTGTGCCGCCATGCGAAATTAGTTTCATGGCCCTCGTAGTCCGTCCTTCGCCCATTCATTCAGTCGGGGTCTTCACTACGACTCCCATCCGGAAAGGCCGCCGCGTTGTGGAGTATTCAGGCCCGCGCATCACGCCCGAGGAAGCCGATCGGCTTTACGAAAACACTTCCCGCACCTACTTGTATGGACTGGAGGATGGCAAGACCGTGATAGACGGCGAAGGATTGGGCGCCTATTTGAATCACTCCTGTGATCCTAACTGTGAAGTGGATGAGATCAAAGGCCGAGTCTGGATCTTTGCCCTCCGCGACATCGCCGCCGGGGAGGAACTGCTATGGGACTACAACCTCTACGATGATGAAGATCCGGCGCCTTGTTCGTGCGGCGCAGCCAACTGCCGCGGCACAATGTATTCCGAAGACTGGATTGCGAAGATGCGCCGCAAGGCGCGCAAAAACGAATCCAGAAGAAAGCTGAAGCGAAATCCGAGCGGAGAGGCCGCCCGCAAGCCGGAGCAAGCGGCATGAATCAGCAGGACCGGCTTACGTTTAAGCGCGTGCACAGAGTCCACTCTGCTACATTGTTCCGTTATGCAGCAGGCCAGTTCCAAGCCCACCCGCAGTTTTGCCAGCGATAATAACGCCGGAGTGCACCCCGAAATTTTGGAAGCCATCGCCCGCGCCAACCAGGGCCACGTGGTCGCCTACGGCGATGACCCCTACACGAGGTCCGCAGTCAAGAAATTCGAGGAGCACTTTGGTCCCGAAATTGACGTATTCTTCACTTTCAATGGCACTGGAGCGAACGTTCTCGGGCTGCAGGCGCTGAATCGCTCCTATCATGCTGTGCTATGCAGCGACTACGCGCACATTTACACCGACGAATGCGCCGCTCCCGAAAAGCACACGGGCTGCAAGCTGATTCCGCTGCCCCATCAAAATGGCAAAATCAGCGTGGACTCGGTTCGCCACGCCTACCATGGAATCGGCGACCAGCATCACGTACAGGCTCGCGTCATCTCGATCACCCAGTCCACCGAGATGGGAACGGTCTACCAGCCCGAGGAGATCCAAGCTCTCGCGCGTTTCGCACATGAGCGCTCGATGTTCCTGCACATGGACGGCGCCCGCATCGCCAATGCCGCCGCGGGCCTGGGACAATCCTTGCGCCAGGCCACTCGCGACCTGGGTGTCGATGTGCTCTCGTTCGGCGGCACCAAGAACGGAATCATGGGCGGGGAGGCCGTAGTTTTTTTCAACCGTGAATTCAGCCGCGATTTTCTTTATCTGCGCAAACAGGGCATGCAGCTCGCTTCCAAGATGCGGTTTATCGCAGTGCAATTCGAGGCGCTGCTGAGCAACGACTTGTGGCGCCGCAGCGCCGAGCACGCCAATCGCATGGCTCGCCTCCTTGAGAAGGAGATCGCACGCATTCCCGGCGTGACGATCGTCTGGAAGGTGGAAGCCAACGGCGTCTTCGTCCAAATCCCAAACCACGCCATTGCCAGGATCCAGGAGCGCTACTTCTTCTACACCTGGATTGAAGAGGAGTCGATCGTGCGCTGGATGTGCTCGTTCGACACGACGGAGGAGGACATCAAGGATTTTGCCAAGTTCGTCGCAGAAGCGGTAGAGGCGTAGAAACGGGTATCTGCCCCCTGTAAGTGGAAACAATGCTTTGCAGTCCCTGGCGTCGGTTGTAAGTCAGACGAGGCAGAAGCGCGGCCGGTCCCACCGTGCTTGCTTTTTGCTCTACCTTTAACTAAATTAGCGCTTCCTCCGTTGAGAATGATTTTCTGCCATTCGAGGCCCGGGAGCTGTTGATGAACCGAACATGGTTCAGCGTTGCCGTCCTTATTGTCGTCGCTACTCTTTTGTTGATTGCCTCCAGTTGCGCCCACAATCATGATCTTGTCGGCATAACCATTTCACCATCGGCCTACACCTATTTTTCGTCCGCAGCTCCCGGGGTCCCACAGATTCCTATCCCGCTCACTGCATACGGCACATACATCCATCCACCTGACACCAGGGATATTACGAGCCAGGTCACTTGGGCTTCAGATAACACGATCGTGGCGGATGTCAGCAGCACCGGCCAATTGACGGATGGGGTTGCGTGCGGTGTCGGCAATATTTCAGCAAGTTTCTTCACCGATGGCGGAAATAAGAATGGCCCCGTCGTGGTCGGGTTCATGACCGTTACGGTCGAAGGGCCAGCTAGTCAGGGGTGTCCGCAAGGCACTTCGACCAACAATCTTGCCGTGGTCGTCACGAATGGTGCGGATGGTGTGATTGTCAGCTCCCCGGCAGGTATAAACTGCGGAACCATCTGTACGGCGGCATTCCCCGCCAGTTCATCGGTTACCCTCACCGCCACTCCCAACTCGGGGCATGCCTTCGTGGGTTGGGTGTCCGGTTGCACGTCGATCTCAGGATCTACGTGCAGCGTGACCATGAATACAAGTGTGACCGTAACAGCCCAATTCAATTGATCCACGATGCCATCTAGTCCGCTTCGCCCAGCAGCCTGCCCAGAGTCGGCTTGTGCTTCTCGGGCTTCTTCTTTTTCTCCAGAACCACCTTTGCCGCCGGAGGCGCGCCCACTCGCTCCCGCGCCAACTCCTTGACCGCGGTCACCGCCCGAAATCGCTTCGCCTTCTTCTTTCGTGCCATCGTCTCCATGTTGCCATAGCTTGTCTGCAACAAACCTGCAATAATCACTCTTGAGTAGTCAGATCACGGCTGGCGTTCGATAGCGGGTCAGGCCAACGACCAACGACGAGCGACCAACGACTGCCCCATGGAAGAACGCGACTTTTTCGACGAACGGCAAGACAAGAAGCCAGCCACGCTGAACTGTCCCCACTGCCATCAGCCCGGCGAGTACGAAATCAACTGGGTGGTCCGCACCAAGAAGCGCCAACTCCCCGGACGCGCCGACGAACGCGACCGCGCCCGCTTTGCCAAGGCGCGCTCCTACATGCTGCGTAAGGATGACATGATGGCCTGCAAGAACATGCGCTGCCGCAAGCGCTTCGAAATCTCTGGCGTGCAATCCGTCGTCTTCACCGAGTAACGCACTCGGAAGCGACGATCCCCGGCAATCCCTGCAACCCCGCTTTCTGACCTTCGCGCTCCGCGAACTTAAGCATCTCCTGCTCCCGCTCGGAAGAAATCTCAGGCCGCCGATATCCTGCCACCAGTTCCTCGACTCTCTCCCGCGCCCGGTTCAGAATGCCCCGCTCGGCTATATCCAATCCGCGATCAATCACCGCCGACGGGAAATGCTGCTCTTTGCGGAAGAGTGCGCGCGTCTCCTTTAGCTTCAGGAAGTCTCCCTGCAGCCCGGTCTGCGCAAACATCGCGACCGCCAGTGATTCCGAGCGCGGCTCAATGCCCTCGATCAGCCGCTGCGCCGATGCGATCGCCTCCGCGTCGATCACCAGCTTCTCGATGCTGTGACAGGCGAGAAAATCCAGCATTCCTGCGCCCGAAATCATATTGATGCCTGCCAGCGCGCCCAGCACCGCGGAGATGCCGCTCTCCATCTCCACCTGCGCATCAACTACTCTCCCGTCTCCTGCGACCAGATACGCATGCGTCGGCAACCCAAGATACTTGCCAACCTGCGCACAGGCCAGATCAAGCATGGCGGTCTCGATCGCGCCCATCGGCGTCTTTCCCGTCCGCATATCGAAGATCGCTGGAGCTCCTCCCCACACGATGGGCGCGCCAGGTTGTGCCAGTTGGTGTATCACGATCCCGCTGATGCACTCCGCCGCATGCTGCACCACCGATCCCGCCAGAGTAACGGGAGCCGTCGCCCCGGCCAGCGGCATGCTGACAATTTCCGCCGGCACTCCCGCCCGCGCCAGATCCACTAAATTCTGCGACGCAAACTCTGACCAGTTCAGCGGCGGCGACGGACATACATCAAAGATGGCCCGCGGTTTCTGCCGCAGCGCCTCGCCTCCTCCGCTCTCAATCGCAAGCAATTCCAGCAGCGTGTGCAAGCTGGAGGCGGAAAACGCACCCGTGACTACCGGCTTTTCGGAGTGCCACAGCACCAACAGCAGCCGATACCAGTCCCCGATCTCCGGCGGCACATCGTTGCACACCATTGCCGTCGACTGCGCCGCGAATTGCGGCAGCATTTCCGCGACTTGCACCAGCTTTACCAGGTCGCTCGCCAGGGCCGGCCGCGCCTGCTGCGTTTCGGGGTCGAGAATGTTCAAACAGGACGAGCCCGGATCAAAGTGGACCGTCTCTCCACCGTAGCGCACCGCGGGCTTTCCGCTGCGGTCGTAAAGAAAAAATTCGTGGGGCACCGATTCGAGCATTCTGTGGGCCAGCGCTTCCGGAATGTGGGCCACTCCATCAGCCACCGCTGATCCCCGCGGATCGCAGCAAGTCAACCACATACGGCGCCACCCGTACGCCAGGATCTTCGATGAGCTGGAACGCCTCCCCAAGAATGCGTTCGATCAGCGTCTGGTCGAGCAGTTCGAGTTTCGGCCTCATACCCTCTCCGCCACCGTCTCCACCACCGGACGCTCTGCCTTCTGCTCCATCAGGCTTCGAGCCAGGGCCACAGCTGTCATCGCGTCCTTCGCGTAGCCATCGGCGCCAATTTCCTCCGCCCACCGCCGCGTCACCGGAGCGCCTCCCACCATGACTTTGACCTGCGCTCGCAGTCCTGCCTTTTCCAGTGCCTCGATAACGCCCTTCTGATTGCGCATGGTCGTCGTCAGCAGCGCGGAAACGCCAACGATATCGGCATGAAGCTCGCGCGCCTGCACCGCAAACTCCTCACCGGAAACATCCACTCCGAGATCATGAACGCGAAATCCATGCGCCGCCAGCAGCGTTCCCACAAGGATCTTTCCAATCTCGTGAATATCCCCCTTGGTCGTCCCCAACACCACAATCCCGGCCATGGGCCGCTCCGTTCCCAGCTTCTTCAATTCCGGGTCAAGCACCGCCATGGCCGCGCGCATGGCCTCGGCCGAAGCCATCATGTCCGGCAGAAACATTTGACCCCGCGCGAATTGTTCCCCGACAGCGTGCATTCCCGGCACGTATCCGAGGTTGATGGCCTCGAGCGGTGCAACTCCCGCGGCAAGTGCCCGGTGCGCCAGCTCCGAAGCCGTGTCCGGCGCTCCATCCACGATGCTCTGCTGCATGGCAAGAAACGTTTCGTCCGGCATGAAAACCCCTCGGCCATGCTGACCCGGACAAGAGTTAGAGTCTGTGATTGAAATCACACAGAACTGGGAGGCGCCCGACGCCCGTGTCGCATCAATGCGTGCGATCATGTGATGCCATGTGCGATCAGCAGGCTGAAGTACCAACTTAAGGAAAATCTCTCGACCGTGAGCCAATTCCTGCTCTCTTTTCCGCAGTATTTAAGTAGAAGCAGAGCTCTAAAGTGCCGAGCTTTTGCTGAAAGGAGGCTCACCCGGTGAACGGAACTGGGGCGTTACCCTTTGGGGCGCGGAGGAACAGCTGGCGACTGGAGAGTCTGAAACACTTGCCGCCGGAGGGAGACTGGAACCGAAGGCAGGATGGACAGAGGGAGTGTTGTTAAGGAAAGTAGTTGGCGGGGGTTCGGGAGGCGTCGATTGCAGCTTGGGTGCACAAAGCACCTCAAGTATCGCGAAAAAGACTTCAGGCAGGAACCCGGAAGAGAGTTGATCGGCAGGACACCGGGCTCGTAGATTTCATCTACTTCAACCGTATAAGAGCCTAGTGGCAGAGCGTGCCATCGAGGCGACGGCTTTGATGAGGTCTGATAGATTACAGGGTACTCCGGGGCTGCTGTGCGCTCGCAAAAGTCACGTGCTCACGATAATATTTCGTTCGATGAAAGAATTCCGACAACATTGCTAATTGTGCGGTCATTCGCAGCCGAAACCCTGTAGAAGGGTCACTCATCAGCCGTTCTCCTGTGTTATAGGTTGAATGCTTGAGCTATTGGTTGACTGCAAGCTATAGCAATCCCAAATCCACCAGTCACCTGGCCTGGCTCGACCCGCACTACTTCGCCCGCGCCCGTGAGTTTAAACGGTCGAGAGATTGTCCCGCCTTGCAATGTGATGCTGAACTGAACTTGGCTGCGATGTGGAATCAGGCAAGGTGATTCCAGAAACAATCCGCCTACGCTGATGTTTACGATGACGCCATCAACCTCAGCCTTGCCGTTCTCGGATGGAAACCCCACATGAACGGGGTACTCGCAGCTAGAACGACGGAATTTGCGTTCTCGCTGAGTACCCATCGCAAATCTCTGCGACGAGCCGGCGCTACGTTGATTCAGAGCCGGCACACAGGAATAGAGAGAGGAAAGCCCCCGAAACGGAACTGACATTTTCTTTCGGGGTTAGGAAGCAATGTTAGTAGTAAATCGTGCCGTCTTCAAGAGGATATCCATGAAACGCACGGGCGATGCTAAATAGTTGACCTGCTTGGAGTCAGACACGCAACTTTCTGCTCGGCGGGTGCCGTAAACCTTGCGACGGAACTCAACTGAGCCGTGAGGCTAACTGTTCGCATATCACATCCCATGTAGCTTCTGGCGAATTGTCCTGCAATGCTCCTACGAATTCAGGTAGCCCAGGATCCTCTGCAAGGACTCTTAAACCTTCAGACGCCGCCTGGAGGCCGCCCGGTGGACTTACAGGCTCGAGTATCTTATGTGGTACTGCCACAGGCGATGGAAGAGCTTCCCCGTCTGGAGGAACTCTTTGAGAACCATCAGGAGCTGTTGCGTGGATGTTGGCATGCACAAAATGGGCCACTATCGTCAGCCATTTGATATGCTCCGAGTTAAAAGCATGGTCGTTTGAAGCAATAATCTCCAAAATTCCAGTAACGTCTCCGTTGAGCACGATTGGAACAACCAGAATCGACCTAATACCTAATGCCCGGCATATTTTTGAATCGACGCGTACATCCGTTTCCGCATCTTGACAATGGAGAACCTGGGCGGTACGAACACAAGCACCGGTTATGCCCGTGTCCACGTTCAGCGCTACACCGAGATCGGGAGCGATATCGCCTACCCGCGCTTGACATACCATCTGGCCGTCGCGCATTAACGCGACAGCCGCGGCAGTTGCTCCAGTTCCCTGAACAGCGGCTTGCAAGGCAACGTTCAGCGCTAAGTCCAGGTGCGGCTGATGATCAATCGGAGTTGGTGGGGGCGGAACGGCGCGGGCTGGCAGGCTATCAGAGTTAGAAATAATCAGATGGGATCGGCGGCGTCTTAAGAACATAAAAGTTTCCTGCGTTGCCAGGCCTACGTCAGGCCTTGTTCCACATAGAATCGTAGCTCCATGCTGAATTCTTCGTGGGAGTTGAAATGGGAAGGGCCGTCCTTATTATCGCCAAGAACGAAGTCAGAACGCAAGGTGGTATCTCAATGCAAAGGGATCGCTTCCTGAGAGATCTTTGCTCAAGCCCGGATTTGCGTTCTCAGATGGCTTCGCGGAAATTATACAACGTGGGCGCCCAGGAGGACGTTCGGGTCGCCTAAAATCGGTAATCCCGCTGCCCCTCAGGTCCGCGCATCACGCACGCGCAACCGTTGTCTGAATAAAGGTATCTAGAACTGACCCAAACCCGAGTAGCACCGGTGCTGTCGGTTCCGGTCTAGAAGGCGTCAGCCAATCAGAATGTGATAGCGCGCAGTGGGTGTCAGTTGCCCGCAATTGTTGCCCCCGCGATTAGTTTTACCTTGTGGCTAACCTCCAATCTCTTGCAATTGCTCGTCGGCTCCCGCAGAGTTTGGGTTATTTCTGAAGCGATTACTTTAGACCAAGCTAACGTGTGTTAACCGACACAACGGGACTAGGACCTTTGGTTACGGCGAAATAAGCCAGGTGAAGTAGTATCGTACCCATTGACCAACAGCAGAACGTGATCAATCGCTACGTGCATAGAGCGTCTGCCAAGGCATTGTGCGCTACCGTCAATCCCCCCTCTAAGGAGGAGTGCATCAATGGCGAGGTCCGCAAGAGTATTGTTATTTGCGATTGTTCTGCTTACTGTTTCGTGCCAAAGCGTGCACGTCAATACAACGTCTAGCGGTAACCTCGGCGATCCACCTCCCAGCCACCCCAATACAATCATGGCGGCTTCGTGTAGCGCATCGGACGTGCAGAGTGCTTTGAATAGCATCAATACCGATGGGGCAGTGGTAACGATTCCGGCTGGGACGTGTACCTATTCAGGTTCAAGCACCCCAGTCAGTTATACGCAGACGAACTCGTTTACAATCGAGGGTGCTGGCGCAGAATACTGTCTTTCGGGAGATACCTGCACGAGTCCGAGCGGGGCCGATCAGACGATCATCCAAGACAACGTTACTCACGATGGCACTAATCCACCAACATTCGTAATAAATACCATCGCCGGTAAGAGCTTTCGCATGACTGGAATGGCCTTTGTAACTGCAAGTAGCAATAGTACCCGCGCAGCAGGAGGAATCGTAGTAGTTAAGGGTGATTCTCCGTCGGTTCGTATTGACCATAATCACTTCAATTTGAATAGCCTGGCTCTAACAGTTGGGGGTAATGAATTAGGCGTAGTGGATCATAACTGGGTCGACCACGTTGACAACGCTATCTTCGTGAACCATAACACCTGGAACGGTCAACTTAAGGGCAATGGTTCGTGGGCGGATGATCCACACTTCGGAACAAATTTATTTGTTTTTCTCGAAGATAATGGTTTCAACAATCTCCGCACCGCAGTCTCGACATATGCCAACGATTGCAACTATGGCGGCAGAATCGTAGGCCGACACAACATGATGTTGAATGGGTCGGCATGGCAACAACATGAGGAATCATCAGTATTTCAAAGCTGCCGCGCAGTCGAGTTTTATCTGAACAACGCCGTCAACACGGCCCAGACAGCTTCTCTGTATGGATATTGGCGGGGCGGCACGGGATTGGTTTGGGGCAACACTGTAAGTGGCTACACAAGTTTGAATACGGCCCATATAGACCGCGCAAACGTAAACAATGGATTTCACGCTCCAGTACCGAATAATTGGGGGCAGTGCGGCGGGACGGTGCCACACTGCGGCACCCTGACCGCTACCAGCGGCAGCACCGCATCGTGGACCTCGGGCGATAAGTTTGATACCAATTGGTTGCTATATACCGTCATTGGCATTACAAGTTCCAAACAAGCTTGTGGTGCAACGGGGACATGGACACCACTCCAAATTCAAAGTGTGTCGTCATCCACTTCTTTGACTATGACGCAATCCGCGTTATCGCCTGGCACAACCTACAGCTATTCAGTAGGCTCTCCCTGGGATGGGAATGAAGACGAAACGGGCTACCCATGCTTCAACCAAATGGGAAGAGGTAAAGGCGACCTGTTAACTGGCGGCTTCGGCAGCATGTACAACACGCAGGCCACAACCGGAGTGATTGGTGCAATTGGTAACCTCAACGGGGGTGAAAGTTGTGTCAGGGGAGATGCTGTGAATGTGATCCAAAATGGTGCAAGCGGCGGGATGATTAGTTTCGATGGGAGCGTATGGTCGATTCTAGCTGCCGGAAGCAACTACTCCTCGTCGAATGGGAGCAACTCTTTTACTACTTCTAATTGTGCTGCAGGTGCTGGACCCACGGGCTCTATTGTTGGTGTCATCAGATTTCCCCACGAAGCACTCGAACCCTGGTACGTTTGGGGACAAAACTACACGCCAGGAATAGGAAAGTATTGGGGATCAGGGGACGTTACTTCGTTAGTTGCCTCTCTGGTGCAAGAAAACCGGGACTATTATCTGGAGTGTCCAAACACAGACGGAACATGTCAGCAGTCCGATTGGGGAAGCAAGGGCATTGGACAGGGTCCTCTTGCGCAACGTCCAGCGAACTGCACGCCACTGGTCGGCTATTGGGCGACAGACACAAATACGCTTTACCAGTGTCAAAAGATCAACACCTGGGTACCGTACTACACGCCCTACACGTATCCTCATCCTCTCACCGTCTCCCAATGAGCGTTCCCCCGAAGGCGGTGATCAACTTGCCATGGGCTGCAATGCCAGGATATTTCGCTGGTGCAGTCACTAGGCTTTCTTAGGCGCCATTCACCGGCAGATAGCTCTCGATTTGCTGCATCGGCTGAGCGCAGGCGACTGCGATTCCAAATCTGTTCTCCTCTTCGTGCTGTTCGACCCGAACTACTTCGCCTGTTCCCCCGAGAACGATTAGGCGTGGGATGGCGCCTCCCAAGGTGATTGTGAATTCAACTCGACTGCCATGGGGAATCGGGGAGGTAGAGTCCAAAAGCAAGCCGCCGAGACTGACGTTTCTACTGACAGCATCGACCTCTAACTTCGTGTCTCCGGATGCAACTTTCAAATGGACCGGATAACTGAGGTCGAAGCGCCGGAATCTGCGTTCATACGAGGCGCCCATTGTGTGCTCCCAGAACTCGAAACTTATTTTAAGTCGCTCTGTGCGATTTGGGTATAACTGCTTGAATACATACACTTTCGCCCTCTTAGTGACTGCTGATACCTTGCCCCTGAACGCTGGACTACCTGTATCGGACTATACGTGCTTTCAACAACAGCCACAGCACCCGCCGCGCCCCAAGCGAAGATTCTTGATCTAGTTTTTCTGAGGCAACGCGGGAGGATGAACAAAACCGCGGTTGTCGGCCGCGAGGGTCGGCGGAACGCGATGTGCAAAAGACAGGGTCTTTAGGAAACGACGAATCGAAATTGGTCTCGCTTCACTTACGCCGAAAGTCGCGCCAATAGCTGGCGACGGATGTTTTGCAGAGTAGAGGCAACTGGCGGCGATCCCAAACTTTCCTGGAACGAAGCCAGACCTAGATCTTGTTGTCCCTTGCTGTGATCTGTGGTTTTGCCGGCTCGGGCGCGCGCTGTTTGCGCGCTTGGCTCGACCTGGTCAGACGTTATCGGATCAAGCTCAGGTTCAACGGGAGCTGCTGAACGGCTGGTCACCCGCAAACTAACCGCCACTCACGCCGGTTTTCTCCCGAAGAGTCGACACAGCGGCGCTCAGCCTGGCATCCGTGTTGGCAGATTGGACTCGGCTCGTCGATCTAAACGAACCAGTCGCGCGTCCAGGGTCGTGGGCCGTTGCCAGAGTTCTTATGGCCAGTGCATACACAGCCAGGACGAGGCTACGCACAACACTTGCGGGGTGAGCCGGGGAGGATGTAAGGCACACGCTGGAGTTACGCGTGTGCCCGGAAAAACGACAGCGTCGAATGACCGAGACCAGCCAGGAGCATGCCCAGTCCAAGCAGTAAAAATGCAGTCGGCTCTGGAGCGACCAACTGGCCACTAATGATATTCGCTCGGCATGAAGCCGGACTAGACGGGACACAATTATCGGTAAACCTCAGACTGAGGTTGGCGATAAATGGCTTGGTACCCAGTTCTGTTGCCGCACCGGGCGTCGGGGTGAGCATCACTTCCCCGTTTAACTTGTATGTGTTTGTGCCAGTCCTCACAATCTTGGCGTTCACAAAGGAGCCAGTAAACAACTTTCCTCTCAGATCGTTTTTGTCACAGTGACCGGCGCTGTCACCATCTCCATTAAGATCGACGCAGCCTGCGAAGCTGAGATTCCCACCCGCGCCAAAGATCCACTCGCTCGAACTAGAACTCGACAAGCGGCCTGTGTGAAAAGAAAAACGTCCGATCGCTGGGAACGATGCTTTTCCGACACCAAAATCGAGGAAATTTCCATTGCCCCAGACAGGCGTAGCTGTGCTCCGTTGCTTGAATGTAAGGCCGCCGCCGCTTCCGATCTCTATGCCGATTGAGCCAGCCCAAGCCGGTACCGCAAGCAATACAAGCAGCGACGCCCAGAAGACTCTTTTTGGCATTTTTGTCGTCATTTTTGTTCTCTTTTCAGCCAGAAATAGGTACACAGCGAGAGCCCATGGCCGGGTTTGGGTTGAGATTATGGGGTTACTCAGTGTTGCCGTCAATGGGAAAAAAGGCCCTACGCAAGATGTCTAACAGTGTGCAATTATTGTGTGGCGGGAATAAAAAGATTCAACTTCCCAACTCCTGCAATTGCTTTCGCGCCAAATCAGCCTGAGCGGAATGGGGCTCGATCGTCAGTGCCTTCTGCAGGTGCAATTTCGCCTGTGACCGATCGTTAACCTTTCCATACGCCAGACCAATGTGATAGTGGTAGAGTGCGCTATCGGGCTCCGCTTTCAAAGCATCCTGCAGAAGGCTGATGGCGGCTCTATACAGACCTTTGTGGTAATAGGCCCAGGCAAGTGTGTCGCTGATCGAAGGCGCATTCGGTGCCTCGGTGTGCGCGGCCCGCGCAAGCGAAAGAGCCGCATCGGGGTCTCCCCCTCTCTCCAGAAGCAAGTACGCCAGGTTATTCTCCGCATCAGGATAATGCGGCTGTCTTTCGATCGCTTTCCGATACAGGTCTTCTGCTGTTTTCCAATTTCCTCTGGATTCTTCCAGAGAGCCAGTTAAGACGTAGGCTCGTGCATAGTCGGGATTTCTCTTGATCCAATCATAACAACTGGCTAGCGCCTTCTCCGGAGCTCCTGCCTTCGCTTCAACCCGAGCCAGCAGCTCAAAAGCATCGTTGTTATTCGGATCTAGGCTGATGGCTTTTTGAACCGACGATTCTGCGCCCGTTAGGTCCTGCTGCTCTTCATGCAAAGCCGCGAGAAGGAAGTAAAGGGCACTATTATTGGGAGCCTTCGCAATCTGCTGCTGCACTCGGGTCGAGATTTTGTCTGGCCGTTTCTCTTCCTTGTAGGTTGCGATGAGCCCTTGCAGGGCATCGGAATCGTTAGGATCCAACTCGAGAGCCTTTTCGTAGAATTTCTCGGCCTCGGCATACTGCTTGTGAGCTAATCGCCACTGGGCTATGTTTGCGAAACCGATGGGGTTCTGCGGCGCCACTTCGATCGCTTTATTCAAATCAGCTTCCGCTTTGTCAAACTGGTTGTTGTCAGCTTCCGCCATCGCCCGATAAACGTAACCGTCCGGAGCTTGAGGATCATTGCTAATGATACGTTCAGCCGATTGTTTTAGTTGATTCCTGTCGTGCTCGGCGAGTGCGACCTTTGCCAGAACACGCTGGGCTTGGACCATATTAGGCTGAAGTTGTGCAGCTCGCCGCCACTCGTCCTTAGCTGAGTTCTGATCGCCAGATGCGCTGAAGGCTGACCCCAGCGCGTAGTGAGCCAGCGCGTTCGCCCGATCGTCGTTAACTACTCCACGAAGAGTTGAAATCGCAGCATCTGACTTGCCTTGCCACGTCAAAATCTGCCCTTTCAGGATCAATGCTTCTGCAGCGCGATGATTTTCTGCCAACACTTGCTCATTGAGGCTATCCGCTTTGTCAACCTGACCCATGCTGAATAGCAGACGGGCGTACTCGCTTGACAGTTTCAAATCCCTAGGATGCTGTTTGTGAAGGGTCTCGAATGTCGACAACGCCCTGTCGTTTGCTCCGATGGTGCTATAAAACTCGGGCAGTGAATGATAAGCCTCCGGGTCATCAGGCAGATCCCTCTGTGCCTGGAGTAGAACCTGCTCGGCAGCTTCTTTTCGATGTTCAGAAAGATACAGCTTGGCAAGCTGCAGTCGAGCCGAAGCAGACTTCGGTTCTACCTCTATCCATCGCTGAACAACCTTTTCCGCATCATTCCACCGCTCCTGCCCTTGATAGGCCTCGCCTAATGCACTAAGAGCGCGGCTGTCCTTGGGATCAAGCTCAATAGCCTTTTGATAGCTCTTTTCAGCGGCTTCGACCTGGCCGGCATTCACCTCGAAGACACCGCGCGTCACGTAAGAAGCCGCATCGTCCGGCTTCAGAGAAATGGATTTCGCAATCTCGCTCATCGCTTCCTCGTGCCGGCCGCGAGCCTCGGCGACGTTGGCCATCAGCGAGTGCGCATCCGCATTGTTGGGATCTTTTTGCAGAACCGCAACGCCGATTTGTCCCGCCCGATCAAGATCTTCGCCCGCAAACATGAGATTCCCAAGATTGAGTTGTGCGTGCGTGTTTGTGGGCTGTAACTCGACCGTCCGCTCCAGTTCCGTCGCCGCACCATCCCAGTTTTCGGTTTTTATGTACGCTGTGGCTAAATGTTCGTGCACGTCGGCGGAATTCGGATCGGCTTGCACCGCGTTCCGATACTCAATGGCGGCCTCGGCGTACTTGCCCTGCTCGAAATAGTGATTACCGCTCTGCAGGAACTTGTCGCGTCGAGCCTGCGGATTGCGTGAACAGCCGGCAATACTCAACGAGGCAATTAGAATGAGAACAGTGCGGAACTTCATAGCCGTGCCTCTCTTTAGAGAAAAACTAACGTCACACCGAGGTGTGACGGAAGAGCCATTGAAATGGTTGCGGTGAGCTGTGTCCAGAGATTGTAGATGTTTGGGGCTGCCTTGCCAAGCCATGTCGGTGGCACTTCTCACTGTAAGGCCAAGGGCGTAAGGCCAGGGGTGAGAGATCTGAGAATTCAGAGGAGGTCGTTCCTAAAAGGGAGAGCCGGAAACGTCATTCACGCTCCGGCTCCCAAGATGGTTCTGCTACATTCTGGAAAAATTAGTTGGTGATCACCTTGCGTGAGACCAATGTCAACGCCATCAGACCGAGTGTGCCGAGACCAAGTAACAGCTGTGCGTTTGGCTCCGCCGCCACCACGCTGCCGTTCAGCGTCGTCATGTTACTGCCAAAGTTTATTGACTCATGGAATGGAATGTTGTAGGTAGTACCACCTACTTGCACCGTGGCTGTCTTAAATGTGAGTTGAATGTGGCTGCTCGAGCCTACTACACTTCCCTTCAGGGTTACATCTATGTTTCCACTGCCGACTTTCGGAGCTGTCTGGTCAATCGTGAGAGTGAAGGTCTCATGCCCGGTGCACGTTCCTGCGCAACTACCTACAGAGAACGTGCCGAAGGAGACGTTTCCACCAAGGGTGCTCTCGTTAGTCACACCCGTGAAACTTATTGGAAAGAGGCTCGGACTGCTAAATGTCCCACTTGTGGAGAAAGTCACTGTGCTGGCCATCGCCAAACACGGCAGAAGCAGCACGGTAGCTGCTAGCAGAACCATTCTTTTTGTCATTGGACTACACTCCTGTCTTTTTTCTTATAGTTCAAAAATTAGCCCCAGACTTGTGCCTTAGGCTCCCCCGGGCTAGGCCGAACCAACGACTCAACCTAAGCAATCGGACATCCAAACGAAATGCGGGTGCATCCTTGTAAACTGTTGATTCCAAAGATGCTTAATATTATCTTGCGAGAACTTCCGACCCTTGTGGAAAGCTCCGTTCACGGTCTGCAGAGAGTGTGCAATTTTTGTCTCGTCGCGCAAGGTGCACCGAAGATTCAATTTTCGACGACTCATAGCGTGGTTTCCATCACTCGCACACGACGACCGTCTGGCATCTCTACTCTCCCGATCGCTGGGCGGAAAGGTGGTTAACAGACTCATCCGTGCACCTGTCGGCCCGTAGTGTCATCTCGCTCGGAAGGTCTTTCGACCACCCGTTCCGCCTCCGACTGTCGCATGAGCACAACGATGGGGACGAGCATGGCGACAGCAATCAAGAAAAACAAGATGCCTCCCTGGTGGTGCAGACGGCCATTCAAAAAACCGGGATTCACATGCAGAGCAAGCGTGCTCAGCGTGACGATTCTAATCGCGTTTTTCAGGAGCATGAGCGGTACGAGAATTAGCACCAGTAGAACCTTATTCCAGCCGGAGCGCAAGTACAGGTTTGCCCCAGCCAAAGTTAGGATGAGCAAACTGATGCTGGAACGTATCCCGCTGCATTCGGGCGCCACCTCAATGACTAGTTGAGGAAGAGAAATCATCATCCCATCGCGTACAGCAGGCACTCCGATCGCGCGAAACAGATGGTAGGACAACACAGCCGACCCGTGCTGCAGGAATTGGACCACGGTGTTCATTACAACGTCTGGAGCGGGGATCATAAAGAGCAACAGGCATAGCGGTAGGATAGCCCTGCGCGCTGCCTGTGCACCGTAGCTGAGTACAAATAAACCACACCAGGTGCTAACAATGGCACCTGCTGATAATTCGAGATGTCCGATTAAGCCGACACGGAAGAGACTCCCGAGGAACAACACCAGAATCCCTCCGGTTAAAATAGAGATGCCAATCCACGGGGAAGGTTTTGCGTCCCGAAAAATGCTATGCCTGCGAACAAAGATCAGAAATGTGCTAATTGGCGGCATCAATGGAATATACGAGTACTCTGAATTGCCGGAAAACTTCACGAGGCCCTGCAGAGGAGCCCAGAACACAATCAGGCTAGCTAGCAGCACAACAAGGAATCCATACGAGGCTAGGGGAGTTGACGAAAACGAGCGTGTACCTTGTAAACTCCCTGGCCTTGCTGACACTACGCCGCTTTCCAAGGCTCCGTTCACAGCTAGAGAGTCGGGGACCATCTCTCCTTTGACACACAGCTGAGACGTCCCCACCATGTTCACCGTGTCGCTTCGAGACTCAATTTTTCTGCGCAATGAGTGATTGCCTGACAAGTGTGCTGGTTTTTCGATTGTAGGCTGCGACACTAACCCATGTGCTTGTACAGCACTCTGCCCGCCATTTGAGCTAACCGACCGGGCATTCGTGCGAACACGTTACTTGCGATCCGCGAGCGCGAATCGGCTTTTGACGTTGCGGCACTATAACGACCAAGCCTCAAGTAAGTCAGCTTCGAACACGATGCCCCCAGGTGCTGCTTAAACGCGGTCAGTCCCGAATTGTCGATGCTCGACCGGCCCAGATCAAATTCCTCAGTCCCTCGCTGCTTTCCCTCTTGAATTGCTTTCCAGAAGAGCATCGGCATCGCCCCAAGGCTATGGAAGGCCGCGTCGGAGCAGCCATATTTGTAGACGAGCGTGCGATTGTGCCGCAACGTGAGGATAGCTGCGATTGGCTGATCATGTTTGGATGCAATGTGAATCGTCAATCTGTCCCCAAAACAGTCCTTAAGGTTATGAAACCAGCTCATAGGTTGCGGAGGAAGCCCATGACGGCGCCGCGTCAACACGAGCAACTGGTAGAATTTCGTCAAATGGGATTCTGATCTTCCGACTTCGTATTCCAGACCTTCCCGTTCGGCGCGCTGAATTTTTCTCTGGATGCAGCTCTTGTGAAAGTGATTGAAGATCACTTCCAGATCTGGCCGAAGGTCAACTTTGTGAAAGTTGTACTCTTCGTATTTGGCAAACAGGGAAGCTGAGTCGTCCAACGCCGCGGGAGTATTTTCGTCGTGTCGGCCTTCGTTTCTTATGCGAGCACTCGGGCTTTGCAAGTCCAAATTCGCTTCCCCCTCGAGTCTGAGTTCGACGTATTCCCAACTGGATCGGCACCAGTCCTCCCGAAGACATTCTATGAATGCCGCCAAATCTCCCGCGTTTGGCAAGAGTGGCTGGCAGTGGTCCGAAAATGGCACTGACACTAGACGGGTACCGCTAATCCAGCTCTCCACCTCGCAAAACGCGATGCCATCAACCAGTTCCACTCCGGACCTACTTGTCAAGGCAACCGGTCTGTATCCATAGGTGCGACGCAAGGCCTCCAGCCACGACGGCGTGTGAAAGACCGATGCCTTGGAATGCCGCGCGATGAAATCTGCCCATCGCGAGTCGCCGATAGGGTCAATCCAATACATCGATCAGTGTCATCCTTCTTTTCATTTACAGCGTTCACTAACCAATATTCAGCTCCACGAGATCCTGAACGTTATGCTTAGACGCGGCGTATCAAAATCCCAGGCTAACATTCAACGTCGATCACTCCGCTCCTCGACTTAACGGTTATCACATGTCTTCGCGTGCGAACCACTCCACGGAACCAGCCTTTGATTTTCCGAGCACCTTCCGTGAAATCGACTGCAACTTAACGAGGCCGTTCATGACAGGCTGAAGGCGCAGCCGCGATACCCATCGCAACTGAGCTTGTAACCGATCGCGCTCCTCGTAAAGATTGAGTATGATCAGATTCCGTTCGATAATCTCGTCAATCAACTTTTCCTCTGAGATAGATGCGTTACCATTAACACGCTGCCGGCTGCCCTCCCACGTGTTGCGGTCGTATCCCAGCCCCTCAAAATCCGATTGGTACAATGAATATACCTTCTGAGCTAGCTCTTCGCTGTAGGAAGCAGTTGCCACACGAAGTGATTCATTCTTTCCGGTGGCGACCAGAGACTCCGAGAGCCCGACGTGCTGGGCAAACGTTCGCAAGCCTTCCCCTAGCTGTTCCATCCTTGCGACACAGGAAAAGTTCATCGCGGGAAAAAAGGTATGGTCAACTTGGCGCCTCCAGTGGGGATCGCAAGTACTGAGATCGCACTTTTCCAGGTAGCCAACAAACTCCTCAAGCGAAACCAGAGACTTCTTGTGAAAACCAGGCATAGCGCCCTTAATTTGCAAATACACCTCTATGCCTTGGGGCTCACATAAGAATATCTTATTTCTCCAGGCGGACAGAAGGCGGGTATATGGATTGCGGACTACGGTGATGCGAAGAAAGTCCGGCGATTCAAGGACCTCCCTCTGGGTCCTATCGTCTAGATGTGCCAAGGATCGTAACGGTACATTCGGGCGAGCATGGATAAACTGGTCTCGACGAGTTTCCTGCTGTCCACCAACGAATACTTTCATAGGCGGCGCGTTCTCAACAGCCCTCATTAGCTCTATCATCTGAGTGCTGGCAGCTTTAAGAACCTCAAAATACATGTATCGTTTACTAAGACTGACGAAGGTGGATTGTCGAAGTCGCCAAGCGACATCCTCTGGCTTCATGCCCGGGAAATGATCCAAGATACGACCGATCGCGTACTGATATTTCATAGCTTGCTTACTCCAAACGAGGTCAACCTCTGTAACGCAATTTGGCAGAGCTCAGTGTTTCTATCCGCCTTGGGCGTCGAAGTCCTCGATGCGCCAAGCGCCCGATCTTGCGCGAGGCTCTCCTTGAAATCGAGTGTAATGCGAACAGGCCGTCGAACACAGGGTCCAAATGGAGCCGCGATACCCAGCGCAACTCACGTTTTAATTGGGCGTTCTCGTCATAGAGTCTCGATATGACGAGGTTCCGTTCGACAATCTCATCTACGAATTGATCGAGGGAAACACCAGAGTTCGGCGAATCCTTCTGAGGCTTTTGTGAATCAGCTGCCCATGTATTCCGGTCGTACCCTAATACATCAAAGTCCAACCGATACGAAGCGTAAACTTTGTCGGCGAGCTCTTTGGCATAGGGATTTCCGCCAAAGGAAATAGAAGGATTTCTTCCCTTGGCAACCAGAAATTCCGAGAGACCGAGATGCTGTTTCAACCGGCTCAACGCGTCCTCAAGGTGCTCCAGCTTCCCAAGATAAGAGAAATTCATGGCTGGAAAGAAAGTGTAGTCGACTTGTCGCCTCCAATGTCCGTCGCAGATACGCAAGTCACACCTGCTTGTTGCGTACTCGACGAATTCCTCAAACGTGATGAGGGACTTTGCGTGAAAGGCCGGCAGGCCGCCTTTAATTTGACAATATTCCCCTTTAACCGATGGCTCGCACAAGATTACCTTGTTCTTCCAGGCTGACACGAGTCGGGTGTAGGGGTTACGGACTACGGTCAGGCGAAGAAAGTCGGGAGATTCGAGAACCTCCCTTTGGGTCCTATCATCTAGGTCCACCAACGATGGTAGGGGGACATTTGAACGAGCGTGGATAAACATATCCCGGCGAGTTTGTCGGTCTCCGTCGGCGAATAACTCAATGGGAGGCGCGTGCTCAAGATCCCTCAGTAACTCTTTCATTTGTGTGCACGCGGCCTTGGGAACGGAATAATACATATATCGTTTCGCAACATTAACGAACGTAGCACGTCGAAGGTATGAGGCGACATGCTGGGCCGTATGGTCCGGAAAGTGATCCAGGACGCGCTCCACCACATATTGGCGTCTCATAACGCTACTCACCTCAGTTCAAGACAAAACACGACTGTTGATAAACAACGTCACCTGAAGAAGATTGTTGCATTTACAGAGGCTTTCTCGTGTTAATTCCCAACCGGGCGCTCGGACGAGTTCGATGCAGGGTTCAGTTCGCCCCGCATGGGTGATATCTTCCCTTCCCCAGTTTAAGGCTCTGCTTGAGACGCCGCCGTGTCATCAAGCGCCAACAATAATCGGTGACCTTGCGGCCGACAAAGCTCCTGTCGGACCGCCAGGAACTGTCGGCCAGATGAATGCCATAGTCCCCAAAGCGATTCCAATTGCTGCGGTCACACACATTGTCGGGAAAGAGAACTGTGACCGTCCTGGCCAAGTCTTTATTCTCCGCGAAAGTTCGGGAAACCAGACCGGGGCCGGTTGAGTTAAGGACGAAGAATTCATCATTGATCAGCGGAGGTGATCCGCGCATCATGGCTTTGACCCAATTGGGATCTTTCTGAGCTCTGATACAGTTCTTGATTACCGCTTCAAGGAATGGATGCCCTTCTGTAGCGCCAAATGCATAGTTCCCAATTTGCCAGTCCATGCCAAGAGTGCTGCGCATAAAATGGCTCACTGTGAGCGCTTCAAACGGGAAAACACAGGCGTACTCCAACAGTGGGGAAAGGTTCGCGGCCAGTAATACGTCCAAGTCAAAGTAGAACCCTCCGTAGCGATAAACGGTGAGATATCGAAAAAAGTCGTATCGTTGAATGGAAAACTGAAAGGACTCAAAGACGGACCGATAATGCGGAAATTCTCTCTCGATGAATTCTTCCACTTGCGCGTCATCGAAAAACAAATATTCATAATCCGGGTTCAGGAGCCTAATATTCGACATCACAGCTCGGCTGCGTAGAGATTGGTGAACATCTTTCCCTGTCTGAATGATCCGCTTTGGAATTCGAGTCTGCATCTAAACTCAGGAGGCGAATCTCAACAATCCCCTGTGCTTGTAAGAGTGGTTTGGAATGCGACTATATCGCTGGTCGAATGATTGGACGAGATCGACTGACTGGACGCAGCTCGCCAATGAGGTCCCGAAAAAGGGATATCTCCTGTCGTATGCGAGGTATAAGCGCTGAAAGCAAATAAACTGTGGCGAAAGCCAGAACAATCACCAGAAGTTTCGAAACAGTATTATCTAGAGAGATTACACGAAATATCAGCTCAGTGAAGAGAACGCTGACGAGACTTAATGAAACCGGATATATGATGACTTGACCAAGACGTAGCAAGGTAAGGTTGGTCCCGCGAAAACTGTATTTGAGTATCCACGGCAGCATTGTAATGAGAACAAGGGAGTAGCATAGTGCCACACCTTTGATGCCGAAACGTAAGCCGAGTAGAAAGCTGCCAATTATGAAGGGGGAAATAGTTAACAGGAGTTTGAAAAGCCGGTCCGATTTTCCCCGACTCACAAACAGCCAAACCGTTGACTGGAGTAAGAGCTGGCCCAAAGCAGAGATTGCAAGGATTCGAAAGACGGGAGCGGCATCGTGCCATTGGGGCCCCAGCACCAACCTGATCACTGGTTCTGCACCGACGAAAAGAAAACCGAAGATTGGAGCCCCGATCCAAACCATCAGGCCAACAGCGCGTAGATAGTACCGCGCAAAGCGCTCAGGATCGCCCTGAATTCTACTGAAGGCGGGAACGGCAACGCCGGCTATCGGAGCATTGAGCTGACGCAGGGGCAACGTAAGAAGGCTGTAAGCTCTCGAATAAAGACCCAAAGGCCCGGCTCCCCAATACCACCCAACTAAGATGTTGTCAGCATTCCGATGTAAACCGAACGTTAGAAAGGAAGCTGCGAGATTGCCACCGAAGGCGAGCATGGAGCCTACCCCAGCGGTACGACGAGGCAGACCTGGCCTCCATTTGACCATGACCCACGAGAGCGCCATCTGCATGAATTGCGCTGTGAGAGGAACTGTGACCACCGCCCAGTAACCGGCCCCTCGCGAAGCAATTACGATGGCAACAAAGACCGCAAAGCCCATACTTGTAATATTTCGTACGGCCAAAGCAGAAAACCGCATCTGCCGCCTGAGCAGAGCTTCGGGCTGTGCTCTTACACCAGCGATGAGGAAGATCAACGATACTAGCACCGTTATGGCCTTCAGCCGCGGTTCGTGATAAAACCAGGCTAGCACCGGACCGAGGGAGGCCATCAGTAGCGTGAGCCCCAGGCCAATGACTACATTAATCCAAAACAACGCACTGATTTGATCATGGCTAACGTCTTTGCGCTGGATAGTTGCCTGAGACAGGCCGAGGTCTGCAAAGGGAGTAGCCAAATCGCTGAATGCGGTTACCATCGCCACCAACCCGAAGTCAGCAGGGGTGAGCAGGCGTGCCAGTACCATCGTTGAGATCGACTGGATGACAAATAGGCTGCCCTGCGAGGTCAGTGTGACCATGACCCCGCGAATGGACCGCCCTTTCAGGTCGGTCTGCAAATGTTCGGTACTAAGTGCATCTTGCGTTTGTTGGAGAGCCATCCTGAGTCCCTGAGATATGGACTAAGCTTGTGAGAGAGCGCTCGAAGTAGTAACGTTAATGTCTATCCGACCTACAACCGGCGAATAGAGAAACCGACATCAGTTTATCTGTATTCCCTAGTCTCGTGGTAGGCTTCCTTCGAGGGCCGAGTCTCGATTGTTTGCTTCCATCTCAGTAACTTTTCGACAGTATCAATCAGGGATGACCCAGTAACATCAGAAGTGTGAATTGGGCGACAACCATTAGTCAGAATTCTAGCCGTTCTGCATCCAGCGTTTCTGCCTGCCTGGATGTCGATCTCGGAATCGCCGATCATCCAGGACGTTGCTAAATCGATGTCATGTCTGCGCGCCGCCGTCAAAAGCATCCCGGGCGCTGGTTTACGACAAGAACACGGTGGATACTGGTCGTGTGGACAATAATAAACGTCGTCGATTTTGGCACCATTTGCCGCCAGTTCGTCGCACATTCGCTGGTGAATAGTTTCTAAATCAGCGGACTCTATCAGACCCTTTGCGACACAGCGTTGATTGCTAACTACGATCACCAAGTAACCGGCGTGATTGAGTAGGGCGATGGCTTTCGCTATTGCAGGAAGAAACCGAACCTCCTCCCAACGTGTTACATATCGATCATCTGGGGGCTTTCGGTTAATGGTGCCGTCACGATCGAGAAACGCCGCTCTGTTCATGAAATATAGTCTGCTCCACGAGTTGTGAAATGATGTGGCCGATTAGAATATGACATTCCTGAATACGCGGTGTGTCAGTTGAAGGTACACAGATACATTCGTCTGCTACATTCTTCAGTTTGCCGCCCGTGCACCCTGTTAGTGCAATGGCGTGGAGACCCTTTCGCCTGGATAGCTCCAATGCGGCAACCACATTCAGAGAACTGCCGCTCGTTGAGATGGCGATGGCGACATCCCCCGGCTGAGCTAGCGCTTCGATCTGCCGCGAAAAGACTTGATCGAAGCCATAATCATTACCGATTGCTGTAACACAAGAGGTATTTACTGATAATGCCAGAGCTGGAAGTGCCGGGCGGTCGAAGGCAAATCTGCCCACAAATTCCGCAGCAATATGCTGAGCGTCCGCGGCACTGCCGCCATTCCCAAATAAGAGCACTTTCCTTCCTCGCTGAAACGCATCGACCAAAAGCTCGCTGACTCTGGCAATAGCAGAAACTATATCGCTGCTGCGCAACAGAAGCTCCTTGACTGCGATTGCTGCCCGAATTGAGCCGGTTACCTGAGTTTCAAACTCGCAGGTTGGCATTGACTTATCCTCATAGGTGATATGCAGGAACGCCCATTCACAACTACAGCCCTAATGCACCTTGATTAACTGAATTCGACCGTCCCATGGCCGCCATGACTTAGACGATCACACAAGTGTTGCGCACGGGCATAATCTTCGGGAGTGCCAATATCGATGAACATTCCGTCCTGCTTCAAGGCGAATACCCCTTTATTGAGTAATTGCGGGAATAGGTTATCCTCCAAACTTGATGGTCCTTCCGGGATATGCTGAAGAATAGAGCGACTGAAGATGTATACTCCTGCACTGACGATACCAGAACCATGATGCCCCGTTTTTTCCAAAAAGCGGATCACTCGACCAGTGGTATCCATCTGTACGGTTCCGTACCGGTATGCATTGTCCACTTCAACTGCAACTATACTGACTAATCCGCCATGGGCTCGATGAAATCGAAGTAACTGTTTAAAATCGGCTTCAACAAAAGAGTCGCCGTTCATGACCAGGAAGTCAGGAATATCATGGAGATATGGTTGAGCAAACTTGACAGCACCGGCCGTTCCGAGTGGACTCGGTTCTTTAGAGTATTCAATCGTTACTCCCCATTCGTGGCCATCGCCGAATTTATCTTCGAAGCGGTCAGCAAGATATCCGGTGCACATTACAAGCCGTCGAATTTCTTGGTTACGCAGTTGCTCAACCAACAATTCGAGGAAAGGCTTATTTCCGACGGCCGCAAGCGGCTTGGGTTTTGAGGGTACCACGGAACGGAGCCGGGTTCCCAGTCCACCGACCAGCAGAACGGCCTTCGTGCGGTCATTCCATTGAGGACTGAGTGCGCGATAAATGCTTTCACTCATGCTCTTATTTCTGAGCCGCATGGGAGGAAGACTTACTCTTGCCCCAGTATGACAACATTGAGCTTAACGTTTGGTTAATCGAAAACACAGGCCTCCAGCCGGTTTGTCTACGGAGTTTCTCTGTGCTGCCGAAAATGATCTTCTCGTCATTAGGACGCATCAAGTGTTGAACTGGCCGGATTTCTACTTTCTCGCCAGAAATGCGGATGGCGATCTCCAGTAGTTCGCTAATCTTGTACGTCTTTGTCGCACACAAATTGTAAGCGTCACCCCATTTTCCCTTCGTCGCCGCCAGGAAAAAACCTCGCACAGCGTCGTGTACGTCAAGGAAGGCGCGCCGTGGGTTCAGGTTGCCTACTTCAATAATAGGCGCCTGTAATCCCTTTTTGATGCGGACCAACTGCCGCACAAAATCGGAGGGAGCATCATTCGTCTTTCCGGGCCCAGTGGTGTTAAAAAGTCGCACATTTACCGCTGGAATTCTGTAGTCCAGGAAATACTGTCGTGCGAGGAGGTCCAAGCAGACCTTACTGATGCCATAGGGGTGCGCTGGCCTAAGAGGCTGTTCCTCGGTGACGGGTATGGCGGATGCCGGAACGGGACCGTACTCTGCACTTGAGCAGGCAGAAACGACAACTGGGGGGCGCTTCATGGAACGTATGGCTTCGAATAAGTGGAGCGAGCCCATAATATTCGACTCGAATGTCTCAACCGGATCCGCCCACGAGACGATAGGCAGGCTTTGTGCCGCCAAGTGAAACACATGCGTAGGCCGGTACTCGTCCAAGAGTCGCATTATGCGTTGCGCATTTTGGACGTTGCATTGAACAAACTCTAATCTCCGCAGCTTCGGAAAGGAGTTTGAACCGTGTAAATGGTATCCACCGATCACAGTCCATCCCTTCGCCTGCAGAAAGGTGACGAGGTGCGACCCGATAAATCCTTCGGCGCCAGTTACAAGTGCAATCTTCGCGTTCGGCATGGCAGAGTTAAGTTAGTCGTGTGAGCGTCTCACCTACAAAAGCACCGGTTGGTCCGCTCGCATCATATCGCACAATGTCATATTCCATGCTATGCGAAAGTCGCCTCAGAAGACCGCGCCAGACTAAGTCGTTCAGCACTATCGCCGTTCGATTTGCCATAGACGAAGCTTCGCTCGTCGGTCAGCGACTTGTCATAGTTTTCCTCGGGCTCATAGACCACGACATGACTGCCGCGGCTATTTATGGCAAATGGGATACAGAGCAGTTTCTGCAAGCGTGCCCTTAGTGCCTGTTGTCGCTCCGGTGGCACAAAAAACAGCATGAATCCGCCCCCGCCGGCTCCGAGAAGTTTACCACCCAGCGCACCCGCCCTGAGACCTGCATCGTAGATGTCGTCGATGGTGGAGTTGGTGATGTTGTTACTCAATGTCCTCTTGAGCTTCCAACTCTCGTGCAGCATCTTACCAAACTCCGCAATCGGACAATTCGGGTTGGCGATAATGGTTTCCGCTTCGTCAACCATTTGATGCATCGTGTCCAATTCCTTGGTCCGATGAGGCGTCATTCGAATCTGCTCTTGTGCAATTTCCGAAGCGGTTCGCGAAAAGCCCGTAAAATAAAGAGCGAGATGGCGCTCGACTTCCGCCAATCTGCTCGGAGTGGTAAGTAACTGCCTTACCTCAATTGTGCCCTGGTTCCGGAAGTTAATGCGATTGAAACCGCCGTACGCCGCGCTCACCTGATCCTGGGCGCCAACGGCCTCTCGGAGCACTTCCTGTTCAACATGAATTGCGTCCAATGCCAGACTATGTTTGTCACGCATTTGGTTCTTCAGCGCATAGAGTGCCAGAAGAAGGCCAACCGTGAACGCCGAACTGGTACCCAGGCCAGTCCTGGCTGGGAGATCCGCGACGTGATGAATCTCGATACCGTCCTCAACACCGAGGAATTGAAGACAGCCGCGAACGGAAGGATGCTCAATCGCAGTATTATTTTCAACGTTTTCTACCTTCGAGTACGATATGCGGCTGTGGTATTCGAAGAAAGGGGGTAGTCGCCGGCAACTGATATAACAGCACTTGTTGATCGTAGTTGCCAGGACAGCTCCGCCGTGCTCACGATACCAGACGGGATAATCCGTTCCGCCGCCAAAGAATGATATACGAAGAGGTGTTCGAGTGATGATCATGTGCTCAGCTACCGCCTATCTAAGTTTAAGTTGGGTGACAAGCAAGCACTCGCTTCCGCTGGCCGATTGCCCTTACATCTGATAGCGAGTCCTTACCAAGAAACGGCCGAACGGCGACTTAGACTTAATCCAGAGTTTCGCCTCAAGTTGTGCGACATAGAAGGCCTGGGACGCTGCAGTCGAAAATGTGCGGCGTCTCTGTTGCGGGGGGGTAGCAAGAGGGTACCCCAGTTCTTCAAGCGAGTTCCCTACGAGTGCCTCAAACCTTGCCAGTTCCCCGGGCGGGTATTGCTTTTTCCACCTACCTACAGGACTGAACTCTCCAGCAGAATCCGAGGTCGGAAAAGACGTGTACGGACGACTAACCGAACCAATACCAACTTGCAGGATCTGATCGTAGTCCAAGTCGTGTCCAATGAAATCGCCAAGTTTGCCTAAGGTCTCTCGTGGCTTAGTCACAAGATCTTCATAATGCAACTCATAGTAATCGCGACCGATTTCACGGCCGCCCGTGCGAGCTTTTCGCACCATCCATTCCCAAAGGGTGCCAAAAGAAAGTAGCTCGCTGTCACCCTGCCACAAAAACCGCCGAACGCCATACTTTGCCAGAGATAAAGCCACATCCCGACCGTCACGTATTATATGAACAATGAGAGCCTCGGGAATCGTTCGCTTGATTTCGGAAATATAGAGTGCATGATCAGGTGTCTTCTCGACCCATCGATGCACCCTTTGCTTGTGACACATCTCCTCCATCAGTATTCGCAGAAAGTCGCCAATGTTTACACATTCCTTCAAAACCCGGGACTCGACATCCTTTCGCTCCAGACCCAATGCAGCGAATCTTTCGGTCTGCAGAAAGAAGTCGAGCAAGCTCTTTCTATTTCTAAGGGAAGTCAAGCGAGGGAATTTCGCCCCCAAGTAGGCGAAAGTATCCGATTCCGAGGGGTAAAAGGCAAAATCGCCAGCTGACAGGATCATGTGGTGAAGTAGCGTCGTGCCCGAACGTGGACAACCGATCACAAATACCGGGCACACACTTCTGGATGTCCTCTCCTGCCCGACCCGATGTACGTGCGCTGCTGTTGGTGTCGCGGATGCAGATGGAACTGTTCTATCCACCCGCGGGGTCCCATCCAACGAAGGAGGACTTGAGACACGCTCATCTAAAGCCGCTTCATAATTTTCCATTTTGCGCTCCAGTTTGATTCCAATATTCGAGATCTGCCGATTGTTCAACGCTTTTTGCAGGAAAAGTCTTCAGACTCAGTGAGGCCGTCGATACATCCTGCTTTCGAGATCCAGATCCGAGGAAATTGGCATATACACTCATAGTAACCTGACTGACTAAGTCCCAGGAGTGCCGTTCTGTAGCATAGTCTCGTATCTGCACCCGCTTAGAGTCCAATTGCGCATAGAGACTGCTGTTGAAGTAACGTTCAATGGCTCTCGCGAGGTCGTCCACATCTTCAGGCCTACACACAAATCCCGTTTGTCCTTCCACAATCTCGTCTTTCAAAGAGCCCACGTCGGCCGCAACAGCTGGCAGGCCGAAACTGTATCCTAGAAACAAAACACCACTCTGATAGACATGCCTGTAAGGCAGCACAAGGATATCCGCCGCTTTGAAATAAATCTCTGCCTCCTCATCTGAAATGAACTCGTCCCGCAAAAGCACCCGCCCGTGCTGCACGTCTTCGCGGACCGATTCCCGAGCTCGACGCCAATATTGTTGGTGGATATCTGGGCTACCCGCGATTATCAACCGGTATTCGTCGCTTCTGGCAAGGATCTTACGAAATGCGGCGATTAAGTATTCGATCCCCTTGTAAGGTGCGAGATTACCAAAAAATAGGATTGCCTTCTCACCCATCTTGAGGCCGAGTTGTTGCTTTGCCTCAATCAACGTCAGGGAGGTGTTCGGAACTGCGTTATTAATACCGAAGGGAATGACACTGACTTGCGATCCTGGCACGCCATATTCTCTGATCATTTCGAGCTTCATTCTTTCGGTATGAACGAATATGTGATCTGCCAGCCGGTATTGGATCCGCAGGGTAAGGCGATTAAATAGTGTGTCCTCACGATCGCGCTTGCCTGCGTTGACGTTGTGTACTGTAAGAATAATAGCTTTGTTCAGGCATCGATAGTAAGCCATTAGCAAAGTGCGATCAAAGAACTGGAATTTGTTGTTCCACAGGATATGGAAGATCTTCGGCCGAGCTGTCCGGGCGTAGCGAATGAGCCTTATATAATAAGTAAATATCCGGAGGATCTTTCTTAGTACGCTTGCGTCCGGCCGCTGATCGCCGCGCAGATTAAGAAAATTAACTCTCGGCTCGTTATGGAATTCCGGGAAATCGAGCTCGTCACTTCCAATCAGGTCGAGGATAGCCCCTTTCGAGAACAGTGCTGTGGCCAGCCCGTACACGTAGGGCTTGTCGCTGCCCCCGCTAAGCAGAGCCACCGCGGTCTCTTGCACCACCCGGGGTCCCATGAAATTACCACTTGGCGTGGTACTTGACTGAGCCTTGTTACAGTTATTGGCCATTTCTATCGTTCTGAGTGCCTTGAAAAGTCTGGTAAACGTTCCCTTTCATTAATCGACGGATCCTCCGATTTTCTCCATCCCGCAAGCCGCCTCAGAGGTGTGTGTGACTTAAGCTGATATTTTAATTCTAGCTGCGAGACGTGTAATGCCGAGAAACCCGCAGCGAAGAGCGCATCATATCGTTGCCGGGAATGGGTCGCGAGAGAATATCCCGTCTCCTCCAAGCAGTCTCCGACGAGTGCCTCAAACCTCGCAAGTTCTTCAGGGGGAAACTGTCTTTTCCACCGACTTACCGGATTAAAGCTGCGGCGCGATGCCGAGCCTTCAAACGATGTATTTGGGCGACTTAGTGAGCCAATTCCAATTCGTGCGATACGATCGTAGTCCAAATGGTGCCCAATGAAATCGCCAAGGCGGGCCAAAGTCTCATGGGGGTTTTCCATAAGATCTTCATAGTGTAACTCATGGTAATCTCGACCAATTTGTCGTCCGGCCGCGCGGCCTTTTCGCACAAGCCATTTCCAATACACGCCGGAGGACAATAGCCTACTACCAAGCTGATAGAAATATGGCCGGATCCAGCCAAAATTAGAAAGGGATAAGGCCGCATCTCGTCCGTCGCGAATGATATGTACAATGAGTGAATCGGGGATGCATCGCTTAATCTCGGCGATGGACAGGAGATGATCAGGTGTCTTTTCGGCCCAGCGACGAACGCCTTGCTTCCTGCACATTTCTTCCATCACGATCCGTAGAAAATCGCCGATATTTCGGCACTCCCGATGTACTCTCGACTCAAGATCGCTTCTCTCGAGACCCGATTCAGCACCATTCTTACTGCCGAGCCAGAATTCCAGTAACCGCTCCCGATTTTTCCGGGAGGTCAATCCTGGAAATTTCGGGCCGAGGATTCTGAATGTGTCGGATTCGAAAGGGTATCCGGCGAAATTTCCTGAGGAGAGAATTATGTGATACAAAACGGTCGTACCCGACCGTGGGCATCCAAGAACAAACACCGGTCTGGTGTTGGTTTCATTCGTTTCCTTCCCGAAAGACTGCACCTCTGTCGGACTTGTGGGATCTAGAATGGTCATGCGGCCTGACCCCGAACTTCTTTTGCTCCCACCTAAGTTAGGCAGAGACGTCGAGCTTGACGATGCCTCGGGAATAGGTATATCATCTGGCATTTTTATCTCATGTGCAGCGTTGAGGGCCAAAGGTTTCGCGCAGGAGTCGTGCGCTGCACAAAGTTTGTGTTCAAATCACATTCCGTATCCATTGTTGTTCTTAGAAGAGTTGGTCCATTCTGTGTGGTCCTTCAGAAATACACCAACGTAGAGTGTATTGTTATTTGAATGACACATTTACGACTGCGGTCCTGGTCTATTCTGGAGAAAGGCATTCCAATGAAGTTTCCGAAGCCTTGGTTATTACCACTGGCACTCGCTGTCGCTATCTTTTCCTTCCCACGTGTGCGGGTTACCGCCCATGCGACTACCAGTCACCCAAAGACTATTAAAGCGGTTTCGTGCAACACATCCAACGTCCAGCATGCAATGAATCAAGCTCATGATGGGGACACGGTTGAGATTCCCGCAGGAACTTGCACCTGGAAAACTGGCTTTCGATATACCGTTCCGGGCACTCTCACGATACACGGCTCGGGAAGTGAAACTGTGGTGGGTGGCGGAGATGCTACGGTCCTCATTGACGACATCAATCGTACCCAATCGGACAGCGGAATGATGGTGATCACCACGGTTGCTGGCAAGCCTTTTCGCCTAACAGGGATTACGCTGCAGAGCAGTGGAAATAGTTATGCTAAAGCATCGAACGGTTCGATTCGGATCAGAGGCTATTCGCAACAAGTTCGTATTGATCATGTGCATTTTAATATGGACCATCTGGTCGTCAAGTTTTCTGATTGGATCTACGGCGTCGTCGATCACTGCCTAGCCGATCATAAGCACAACGTTATTAACGTAAGCCATGCTAAGTGGAATAACCACGATTGGGGAGATGGTTCATGGGCAGATAGCCCCCATTTCGGCACCAATCAGTTTATCTTTATTGAAGACAGCGTTTTTAATGGTGGTGCTAGTTACAGCGAGGGACATGGTCCCGATGATCATGGGAGCTATGCAAATGATTGTGATACAGGGGGTCGTATTGTCCTTCGGCACAATACATTCAATTACGCTGGGGTCATGGGCCACGAGATGGAAAAGCGAAAGCGAAGCTGCCGCGTCATGGAGGTTTATCAGAACACGTTCAATGCCTCTCCTACCCTCACTTTGGCCTTTGGCACGTTTATTCGCAGCGGTACTGCTCTGATCTGGGGAAATACCTATACTGGCTATACTACGGTAGTAAGGTCAGTTACGGACCGCGCTAATGCAAACAACGGTAATTGGGGCAACGGATATCCATTGCGCAACTGGGGTTTCTGCGGACGTTGTTCAACGCCAGAGGTCGGATCTGTCAATAACTCCGGGACAGCGGTAGCCCGGAAGTCGGGGCTTAACTTTTCTAGCACCTGGACCAAATTTCCTATAGAGATCAATGGGGGGTATTTGGTTCTTAGCGTTTCATCGCCCAGGGCGTTAACGTTAACGGCCTCTGGAGGTGCGCAAACAGCGGTCTCGTATTCCAGAGGAAGCGACTGGGACGGCAATACAGATGCGACTGGTTATCCATGTTTAGATCAGATTGGCAGGGGACGTGGCGATTTGCTTGCTAACCCATTCCCGAATGTTATAAATAGTGTAACGGGAAAGATCTCGTGGCCAAATCAAACACAAGAGCCTGTTTACTTGTGGGGGAACATTTACAACCCTCCTTCGAGTAATAGATCACATCACTACTGGAGCAATGCGTCGCAAGTAACTCAGGAGAACCGAGATTACTACCTTCAGTTACCAAACCACGACGCGCCAACCACGTCATTCAACGGAACGGCCGGGGTTGGGCAAGGTCCCCTCGCCGTCCGACCCCTCACTTGCACCCCACTAGTCGCTTATTGGGCCACCGACACGAACACGCTCTACCAGTGCTCTGTCAGGAATACGTGGACCGTATATTACGTCCCATACACCTATCCACATCCGCTGCAGGGAGCGTCCTCGAGCCCACCAACAAATCAGAAGGTGACCGGAGTTCACCAGTAGAATCTGCTCCAGTGCTGCCCGCGGCATAAAGTTATTCGGATTGAGCGACGCGTTGGGAGTAGCGATCCGGATTGCTTTTTTATTGAAAATAGGTGAGGGCAGGACTTGACCTCAGAAGATTTCAAGAAGGTTTTGGCTTAAGCATTTCCGTCGCCGCACTCTTGTTCGAGTGAGCTTTTCGAAGAATACAAATTATGTCTCCACCCGTGCCCGATAGCTTGCTGAGGAGAACACTCCGGCGTGTAACAAACGGACTCAGCGAATATTGTCGCAGCACATATGTTGCGAGCCTACTCACAAAGAAAATCTGTGCCCCGGAGTATTTGCTAAAGTGCTTCCGCACATCGTCAAGGGAATGGTATCGCCAAGTGGTGCTTCGCTTGGAAGAAAAAGTTGAATTGTAAACAAAAATGAACGTGCCGCCAGGTTTCAAGTGATTCAAGATACGATCGGTTAAATCAGTTTGGAACGGGAACTCCTTAGTGTTGTAAAGAGAGCATGAGCGTACAAAGATACAATCGAATTGGCCGGAAAAAGTAGCGGTTTGGATATCCGAGACAGCAAACGAAATCCCGAGGCGGCTGTACGAGGTCTCCGCTTTACGAATTCCGGTTTCTGATACATCGATACCGCGCACTTTCATACCTCGTCTTGCAAATAAATAGGAAAAAAAACCTTGTCCGCATCCAACGTCGAGAATGGAGTCGCCTTTATTTAATCCGCAAAATGCGATCAAACTGGAAATATAAGCCGAATAAAGCCAGGCTTTATACTGAAAAAAGTTTTCCTTTTGATAGCTTTTGTCATAGAAGTCTGCCTTTTCCGCAGGGATTGACGCGTACTCATGCCCCATATCAGTACTCGGTCTTGAAGCGGAGGTTAGTTGAAAGAACTGGCAATTGCATGGCGGCCATCGTTAGAGGACCGATAACAGGCGGCGTCAAGCAATAGGCGTTGTACAAGTTCAAGGCTTAAAACTTTGTGGATTTCCAGGGTGTAATTGCAATTTCCCTTGAGATGTCCTCGCACGATAGACTCAAGCCCGCTTCGTTCGAGGTATGGTCTCGATAAGCTCCTTGGATCAAGCAACACTTCTCGAACGTAGCTGGCAAGCGCATCCCGGTACCAGAGTCTAAAGTGGGAAATCTTGTGCCTCCCGAGAAAAAGACTTTCGAAATGCAACGACGAAAGCGCATGATCAATTCGGGCTAGCCATTGCGGCATTCCTACATCGTAAGCGTATTCTGCTTTGAACAGAAACTCGAGCAGCGCGTGGGAGGCTGTTCCTAACAGATTTGGTCGACCTAAGCACAAGGCTCGATCTGTTGGAATGGGCAGCAAAGCCCTGTTGCCATCAGCAATCAAGCGAATACAAGTCTGGTTTGAACTGAGAGCCGATTGAGGTGCGCGAAAGGCCGTCCGGACCAGGTCGTTATCGAGAAACGGCGTGCGCACAGAGAGTTGCGTTTGCTCCAGTGCCAGGATTCCGTACTGGGACCACGGCGCCTGCTTAAAGACGGCAAAGGAAACCGGGTGCCCAGGAATAAATCCGGCGCAGGTTTTCTTTGCCTGCTGAATATAGCAGCGAAACTCTTCAGCGAATAATCCCGATTGGATCTCCTCGGGCTTCAATGTGCGGACCTGGCGCAGGACTTCGCCCCCGTAAACCCCGCTCATCCGGACCGGCGCGAGCTGACGCGCCTTTTCATTCAGATAGAGGTCTGGGGCACGACTAACGTCCACGCATCCATCACTAAGTAGGATGGAACGCTCTGCGTAATCCGAAAAGGACGACAGGAATTCGTCTCCAACCCGGATCACCTCATGCGGCTGCCCGCACATCCTAGCTATTTGTCGCGCTAAAGTTACGTCCTGACAGTCGCGGAGCGCCCCTCCGAACGTATAGCAAGGGAGCAATCCAGGAGAACGTTTTTGCCAGGCCATGATCATTCGCGTGTCTAGACCGCCAGTCAGAGACATCCCTATTGGCTCCGGTCCTTGGAAATATCGCGGAAGGGTTCCGGAGAAAACGTCTCTCAGTTCGCGGTAATAGGATTCCGGTTCAAGGGGTTCCTGATTCTCCCATTCCTGAGGTTCAAAGTATGTCTGTTTTTCGACAATGCTCCGATTACGTAAAACCCATCGTGCACCGCCTTGCAATGCCTCGATACCCTCGAAGAGAGTGCGCCCTTCCAGCGTACTGCCGCAAGAAACAAACTCTCCGACGCCTCGCAGATCCATCCTCCTAGTTTCAGGACACGCGGCAAGAATCGCTTTAGCTTCTGCCGCAAAATAGAATCCATCGTCTCCCTCGTGATAGTACATTCGGTGCATTCCGTACCGATCGTTAAAAAGAACGGCAATCTTCCGCTTACGATCTATCAACACTCCGTGAAACCTACCGTTTAATCCGGCTGGAAAACGGGAGTCCTCTTCGTAAACGTCAACCAGGCAAGACGGATCCGGCACATTAAACTGGTGACCACCCTTATTAGTTCTGCGCTGGATTTCCTGTTCCGCGAACTCTTCCCCTGAGAAAAAAAGAATCAGATCCTCAAGGTTGTTTCGTAAGGGCATTTCGTTGGTATACAAACTTTTTTGCGTGCCCCACCCGATGTACAATCCAATCGATTCTTCGATCCACATGGCTGTTGAGTAGTTCCCATTACGAAAAACCCCAAGCATTCGCAGAAGTTTTTCTTCTGCGTACTCACGTGGAAGGTCAGTTAGGCAACCTACGAGTTTTGGCATAGTTGCTCGGGGTCTACGAACACGACAACAACAGACGTTTAGTATCTCACTAATCCGTCCGCAAACGCATGCAACACAAATAGGCTATTCATTGGCATGACGGTCACCTAAGTCTCATCGTATTGGTGTCGACTCGCCCGAGTCATAGCTAACACACATGTTTGTTAAGATGCCTCGAACTGTGGGAACCTTCTTCTGTACCACAGGCTGCGGACTTTTCGGTAAGTAGCAGCCAAAGGCTCTGGAACCCGATCAGCAATGCTGTGGTGCAGACCGAGCGAAAGCGCAATTCGGCCAGCAGCAGTCAAAGGAACATAATATCTAGGCAGCTCAAGTTTTTGGAATCCGTTGTACCGCTTAAATTCGGCTAAGCTGTCGTTCTGTTTCTTGCGATAAGAAAAATTTGCGTACCAGAGATATGGAATTTGCCGGTCAGCACAGGAGCGAACAGACTGCGCAATCAGCGCATTAGTAGGAGCCTTATCCCGATATTGAATCATAGAAACGATGTGCATGAGGCCTGCCTGGGTCCAGTCTTCGCTAGCCACCAGTTTTGCAAACCCGATCAGACTATCCTGAACAAAAGCCCCGATAAAGATACTTCGCTCCAAGAACGTTGCCTTCATTCTGCGAATCGTGTCTAAATCTTTGCCGTAATGCCAAAATCGTTTGCCCTGCCGAATCGGCGCCTCGTTATAAATCGTGTGAACCCCTTTGATAAGAGCATCATCGAAGGCTATTTCTCGTACGGTCACGCCGTTCTTTTCGGCTTTGCGGATCTTATTTCTAACCTTGAAATTGATCTGATGTGTCATCCACTCGTTGAACGTTGAGACACGAAGTACAGCCGCGTTATCCCACTCCATGGGGTACTTGTATCTCGGCACCGGGTCGGACAGTTTTTGGATAAATGTGAAGATATCAATCGGTACGCTAGATTGTTGAAGACAATGTAACCCCACTTCAGGGTCTTCTAAAAACTGGTAACCCTCCCCGTCCAAATAACCAATTCGAACAAGTTTCCTGTCAAGCCGTACTTCTTTACCGCAAAGTTCCAAAGGTCGCCTCCCTTTCTCTTGGATCCGTGAGTCAATCAAGCGTGGCTTCTAACTGCTCAACCAGCTTTTGTTATTCCCAGGGTGGTTAGGCCGGTTATATGTGCTTGCCGATACTCACACGGGCCTCGTTTTCGCAGGCTCTCTTCTTCGTGCCAGTCCCTTTTAACATCAAGGCCGCCAATCGGCAAACCCTACGAAAGCTGGTGTCTCTTCCGGAAGCTGCTCGGCGTCGGGCAAGTCAACAATCGGTATTTGTTCTTGCTCACGTTCGGGGAGGGCAATGGCCGCTAGCAACACTCCCATCCACATCAGTCCGTGCTTGAAGCTCGCCTCCGCGACGTTATAGAAAACCGCAGCAGCCCAAAAGGCGAACGTGAGAGAGTTAAAAGTAGCCGGACCAACTAGCTGTCGTCGGCAAATATTACGATAGGCAGCGATTAGAATACAAATAAGCAAGATGACCCCGATGACGCCCAAGTTAAGGTAGACCTCAATGTAACCGTTATGCGCTTCAGTAATGTGTTCACCGACCTTTTCGGCGATCACATCTAGACGTGGGCCCAGCCAGAAACTCTCATAACCCGTGCCAATTAGAGGATTGGTGTCCATGCTGAGCACCGCAGCCCAAATTTTGGTTCTGTCGGTGAGTGTTGGATCTTTTCCCAGCATTTGAGCAAAAGTCGCATTCAGTCCCAGACCAAATCCTAGAATCAAATACACACAGAAGGACGTGGGAATTATTGCCTTAAGAAATGTTGAATGGCGCCGGCCCCAGGTGCTGTGTGCTGCTGCGATTACCATGCAACCGACGCCTACGCAAACGGTGGACGTGGCGCTATGAGCAAGTCGTAGCAGGTACAAGGTCATCAGCATGAACCCGAAATTAACGAAAAGGATTCGCTTTGTCTGCGATTGTTTGCGATCAGCCCAGTGTGTCAGAGTATCCCAAAAGAAAAAGAGTGCGCTAACAAGACAAAGCACACCGAGCATGTTCTTAGTGGTTGTGACTCCAACATTACTAGCCATGCCCGTCCATTGGTCGTAGACTCTCCCAAGCTTATCGAAGTACTTGATAAGAATAATGGATAGTGGGATCAGCAGATAGCATACTCGCCGAAGCAAAGTACGGACCGCCTCATATGGCCGAGGATCCGAGAGAACAATGAAAATCATGAGGTAGGTGCCTAGATCTCTAAACCATCGCTTGAATGAGACAAAGGCAAAATCGGACCATAAGACGCTCATTAAAGCGAACGAAAGATAGGCGATCAGGGCAAGATTGCGTGCAATAAACTCGCCCCAGGGAAAAGACCGTGACAGCAAGATACCAAGAGCCAGCAGAATTAAGACAAGCCAGACGGTACGGTTCAATGGGTTGCCTTCTTCAAGAGCTTCGGCCACTGTATCTATACTCGATGTCGTACCGAGCCATTGCGATGGCAACCTGGAGGCAACGATGGACACCCAGATCACGGGTACCCAAAAAATCCACGAGGTTCCCGGAAGCTTAGCTGGGTCAAAACGCAACAGCAACACAAGCAGTAAAATCCAAATGGAAAGCGCTAGATAAGGAGGCATCGTATGGCTCGGTTTGATCAGCGGCTCATGGTGCTCCGCATCCGGCAACTTCGACTTGCGTCTAGTTTCGTCGGATGATCTCAGTCCGGCTCAGGCGAAATGCTAGTGATTTTGCCGACAACTGCTTCAGCAGTTCCGGAATGGTCGAGTTGCTGTTTTCTGAATCCAGAGCAAATCGATGCAAGGAAAATGGGACTGAATCTACCCGGGCATCACTCGTACCAAAGGAAAGAACCAGACCAAGGTCTCTCATATATTTGAAAACACTGCTTGGAACGCCATTGTCGTGAAACGGGAAGGCGAAGTATCGGCAGGGAATGCTCAGCGCCCGGATAAACTGCACACTTTTTGAAATCTCATCCTGTTGGCTTTCGATCGAGATCTCATTGAAATAGGGATGGCTCGCACTGTGAGCTCCAAATTCAAATCCCTGGCGAGCAAGCTCCAAGACCTGTTGTGTCGTCATGTAGGGCTGGCTACTGCGAAGATACTCGTCAAAGTCGACCTGAAGAAACGTTGCAATTTCATCTAGAATTCGTTGATGAGCAAACCGCAGGGAAAGGAGTTTTGCACATAAGCTTTTCCCACGATAGCCTTCGAGCGCTGGAAAAACAGAAACATTTTTCTGTTGAGCTCGGGCGATCAGCAAGCTGACCTTGTGCCGCCACATAAGCTGCCTATTATCGATAGTAGTACTATTTAGGAAAAAAATCGCGGGAATACCTTTTTCACGAAGGAACGGGGCGATCACCTCATAGACCTCGCGCATACCGTCGTCGAAGGACAACACGAAGTACTTTGCCGGTAGCCTATCTTCTCGAGACTGAACGAATCGTTCGAGTTCAGATAGAGGTAAGACTTGATAGTGTTTCGCTAAGAACTCAATATCAGATTTAAACTTGGCAAGCGTCGGTATCCTGAAAAGATGTTTGACGTGGGCTGGGGCGACATCACCCACGGCGTGCCCACACGGTAACAGCAGACCTGCGGGTGGCCGGTAAGAATCCCCGATAAACTTACTACAACCCGTTAAGATAGAGCTCTTCCAGGTCATCCCAGTCACATAGTCGCTCGAACGCTTACCTGTTCCCACGTCGTCATCGCTTATGATGGCATCATTCGAGCGGTTACACTGTCTGGAGAAACAGTGGTCCCTTGATAGGCGCGATGATCTGGAAACCGTTGGCCACTCAGTTGCCTAAAAATAGCATCCATAATTCTAGATACCAGAATAATCTCACGATAAGGGATCGGCAGCGAAGCGCCCTCGCGGATGGAACGGTAGAAGGTCTCAATGAGATACTTCATGCCGGAATCCATGTGAAAGTCGTTGGCTAAAAATAACCTTACATTATGGACCAGGCTTCCAAGATTCTGTTTTGCGAACGATACTGGTGGAATGAATTTATCTGCGTAGCTTTTAAGTTTGTTGCCGCGCAGGCGTATGAGGATGTCGTGATCATGGTCGAGCACTAAGCCGTTCTCCGTACCGTAGATTCGAAACTCATGAATTGACGGCCTCATCTGGGAGGAAAAAGTGAAGTATGCAGTCGTGTGTTGCTCTTCTCCGATGATGACTCGAAGTTCATCCAAAACATCACCTTCATTGATGCTTTTCAGAAGCGGGCTCACGAAAGCGTATGCGATCACTTCAGGAGAATCGCTGGTCAGGAATTCCGCAATTCGTGCTATGCCATGGCTAATAATGTTCTGTAACAGCTTGCCCGGTAACCTACGGACCCAGTGCTGGCTATCCCCAAGCAGCGCTCGAGCGTAAGCAGGATCACCGAGGTCGTAGCCGTAATAACTCTCCATATGAACAACCCCACTGCCCAGGTATCCTTGCGCGACCAGTGCTCTCATTCGCCGAGCCACATGACTAAATTGATCACTGTGTCCAACTGTTAACCTAAGTCCTTTTCTCTCAGCGAGGTCAATCAGGTCTTTTGCTTCGTCCGCATAAAGTGTAAACGGTTTTTCGACATACACATGGCAACCGCGTTCAAGACAAAATCGAGCAATGTCGAAGTGACTTTCGGCAGGCGTAGTGATGTGCACTACATGTGGTCTTGTGTCATGTAGAAGCTCGGCCAAGTCTGAAAAGTGCCGTTTGATTGGAAAACGTTCGTAGAGTTGCTTGGCCATTAGTGGCTCTCGGTCGCAGACACCCACGATCTCGCAGTCTCGTACCCTCAGGATCTGCAATGCATGCGCGTCCGCGATCTTACCGCACCCCACAATGGCAACTTTAAGCATGGCGATCTGTCTCTCTACAGCTGTGAAAATAGCGCTGCAAGCCCTCCGCCGTTGATACTCTAGGTCTCCAGCCGAGCCTGACTTTCACTCTCTGATTGCTGTATCGCGTCTTCTTCCAGTTGGCATGCCACTGTCCGCGATTGAACGCGGGCGGCAATTGCTCTTCGGACCAATGTGAATATCGTTCCCACAAGTAGCACAACCAATGGGTAAGTGGCCGAGGCACGTAAATCGATTTGAACCCTCTTACATCTCTCTTATAGCGACGCAAAAACTGACGACTTGTAGGTAGATCATCATCTATTACATTGAAGGCCTCACCCTCAACTCCTTTGACAAGTCCCGCAAGAACAATTGCCTCCGCACAGTTATCAACATACGTAAACGGTATCGTGTTTGAGCCACCCAGATGCAGGAACGGACCGAAGGTACTAAGCCCAACCCGGCCGGTTATTCCGTCTTGGCCGACACCATAGACGCTCCCCGGTCGGAGTATGACGTATGGAATTCCGAATTGTCTTCCATACTCGGCTACGATTTGCTCTTGTTTAACCTTCGCATAGCAATAAGCCTCACCCCGAAGTTCGGGACGCTCATCGATCGGACACGACTCGTCCAAGAGACGACTCTTCTGACGATTGCTATATACGGACAACGAACTCACAAGGACAAATCTTCGCAAACAACCATGGCGTACACTAGCCTCGAGGAGGTTGCGCGTGGTCACAACAGAATTCAGGAAAGCATCAGGAAAAGATTTCGCAGTCATCGCGGCGGCTAGGTGAAAGACGATTGCCGCGTCCCTGCAGGCACTGTCACAATCCTCTCGGGAAAGAAGATTTCCTTGGACAACTTCGATTCGCGCCCCTGCGGGCCGCTGATTAAGGGCGGACTCAATACGCGTCAATTTGCCAGACGGCCGCGCAAAACACACGAGATTCCGAAAGCCCCGATGTATTAGGTTTTCAAGCACACGGGACCCGATGAAACCAGCGGCACCCGTCACCAGAATCCGATCTTCGGGCGAAACGATGAAGGCGTCATTTTCTTGCTGGGATGTTTCTGTCGGCCGCACTTCGCTTTGACTGCTTCCGGCTTTGAAATCGCGACTATTCATACGCCAGCCTCATCGCAGAGAACGCATCGACATCCTTGTCAAAGGGTAAGTCGATGTACTCCGACGCTTCATCCACGCCGGTCCTAAATGAGTCGCGGGGCTTATGAATCCGCAATCGAAGGCCAGGCAGATTGTCCCGATTGTCAGACATGGCCCTAGCACACATACCATCCGGTTCAGTGCGGTCCGCCTCGAACCTTGCCGCACGGCGTTTTCTGAACCAGGCAACCGCTTGGCCGGCAGTTGGGAACCATGCTGCTCGAATCCTAAGTTTCTCAACTAAATCGCAATAGCATTGGCCCCAAAGCCTTTCCGGAAACATGCTGCGATCATGCCAGTTGATAGTCATGCACCCGCCGAATTCGATCGCATTGTCGATCATCCGCTCGATAAGGACCGTGGCCTGCTCAGCTGATAGTCCAAGGTGAGTGGGGTAGAAAAGAGCCGTATCCATCACGTGCAACGGCAATTCAAGCAGTTGACTGGTCTGCAGTGGCTTATATACCTGGGTTGTCCCTGCGCGATACCCGACAGTCTCGTTGTAGCCCATCGTTGAATCGTAGGACGCCCCGGCTTTCTCCAGAGCCGCGGGCGATTCCTCGTCGTAGTACAACCAGTGCATCCGCACTCCGATTTCCGATACTCCCGTTAGTGAGCGAATCTCGTTCAACTCCTCACGCCCTCTGAAACTATCAATCCATACGTCCATGCCGTGCAGTCCGATTTCGCAGCCGACAGTCATTAATCCTTGGATTGTATCTGCTATATCACGAGCATCATACCGAGAAGCTCGAAACTTCGGCGCCCGGCCATGGGCGTTTTTCCCCGAATAATTCTTGACGGCAATCACGAAAAAGGTTGAAGGAAGATTCTTTTCTACTTCAAGGTAGCAACTACCGAACTCACGCCAAGGGTCTTTCGACAAGCCCAGGTAAACAAAAGGCAGCTTCGATACCGCCATCCAATTGCTCACAACATCTCGAAAGGACACCTGTCCTTTAATGAAGTTTCGCACAGAGCTAAATAGTGCCCGGTAGATAAAGCCGAACATTGTATGGTCCCACATGTGTTGCCGGAGTAAGGGATGGTCAACATCATGAGTCAGGCATGCTATAAACGAGTATCCTTCCGGCACCGGAGGGATCTCGACTAATGGGAGCCCACATCCTGTAATTAAGTTCCTCAATAATGCAATATGCAGTTCCAGTGTTGGTATATCCGCGTTTAGTGACGGCTGACCCACTGTTAGCAACCTGCGAACCTCGTCAAACAGGTCATAGCCGATTCGGGCCACGACTCTTTCTCCAGTGCGGTATACGTAGGCCGCGCTCTGTTGAGAGCAGTCATCTCTGAGAAGATCTCCCTGTCCCTCAGAAAACGTAACCGTGTCGCCATACAATGGCAATCTGTTTTCCCGGTATAACGAGACAGAAGGTTGGCTTCGTTGGTGACCGATGCGGATGTCATGCTCACTGTCAAAGTCTGTCACACTGCCAGCATAAAAGATGACGAGCCTCGCACTTTCGTCGAATCGGCCGTCTTTCGTACAAAGTGTTACCTCGTAATGCCGACCGCTGCGATAAAACTCCCATGGAGTTTTGAACAGCTCGAAAAACTCTCGAACCAAGCTCTCCTCGGAAGAATCAGCAATGACACCTATCATGCCGGGTACCCCTTAACCCAACGCTGCAACCGGCTCTTGATGTGTCCGAAGCCATTCCTCGAAAACGACCAGGCTAAACAGGATTTTGTGATTGTCCTCATGACCGGAAACATGCTGATCGAAAACTCTGCGCACCGCAGTCGGACGAAGGTACTGATAAATTTTGGAGTTGCTGTCGAGGAGGGTCTCAGCCATCTTGCCATCCATGCTTTTACGGAACCAGTTATCGACAACGTTTACCGCGAACCCGCGCTTTCGCCTCGATACGACAGCTTTGGGAAGGTAGGTACGACAGACCTGGCGGTGCAACCATTTCCGAGAACCATTCCTCACCTTTAAATCTGCTGGTAATCGTTCCACGTACTCGACAATCTCCTTATCTACGTACGGCACGCGAAGTTCAAGGCCATGAGCCATCGAAAGCTTGTCAGCGTACATAAGGAGTTCGTCGGGCAGCGTAGAGCGCACTTCCAAGAACTGAAAACCACCGAGTTCGTCGGTGCCAGTCATAAGTTCGGAAAGGTCTGCCCAACACTCCAATACGCTGTCTCCTGAATTTGCGTCAAGCAGTCCTTCTCTGAACAATTCGTCCACTTCGCGGCCTGGAAGAATCGATAGAACGTGCTGATACCTTCGCAGTCGATCTGGGATTGCCAGGGAGTATGTTCCCCGTTTCAAGGTCTCATTACGGGGCAAAGCGGCCACAGCGGACGCGATGGAAGTACGCATCCAGCCTGGCATCCGTGCCCAAGACGAGCCATAGCGAACTCCAAGATGTCGACGGTAACCACCAAACAATTCGTCCGGCCCTTGCCCAACCAAGGCGACCTTCACGTCGTGGCGCGCCCGTTGACAGACGAAATACATGGGAACAATTGAGGAAGCTGCGATGGGTTCCTCTAAGCAGGAAACGATCTTGGGAAGTGCTTCTTCGAACGTAGATCTCGTAAGCATGACACTGGTGTGCTTTGATTCCAGTAGTCTCGCTGTTTCCGAGGCATCCTCCAGTTCATCGTCGGCGTACGTCGATCCATATCCTACCGTGTATGTAGGCCAGGCGCCGCCGTTGAGATTCATCAGAGCCAACAATAACCCAGAATCAATTCCGCCACTCAAGAGCAATCCGACAGGCACGTCGCTAATGAGTTGTCGCCGCACCGCCCGTTTGTAGAGTTCCAGCAACTCCTCTCCAGCTACGCCAGGCGACTTAGGTGGAACAAAAGAACTGGGGCTGAACTTGTACCATCGCGTTACCTCATACGCGCCATTTTCAATTGTTAATTTAGTTCCAGGTGCAAGTTTGTGTACACCCTTGAGTATCGTGTACGGCGACGGCGTAAACCGATAGCGCAAGAAAAGATTCAACGACTGTGGATCGATCTCGGCCTCGCCAGACAATGCCGCGCGAACAGCCCGAATTTCTGAACCGAACAATAAGGAATCTCGATCAATTCTGTAATAGAGCAATTTGACACCAAATGGATCCCGTGCAAGAACCAAACGCCTTTGGCGTACATCCCAGATAGCCAGCCCAAACATCCCGTTCAGATGGTTGAGCACATCGTCACCCCACTGCTTGTACCCGTGGATGATAACTTCAGTATCCGAATTAGTCCGGAAGATGTGACCCAAGCCCTCCAGTTCCCGACGGAGCTCAGGAAAGTTATAGATTTCACCGTTAAAAACCACCCAAACGGATTCTTCCCAATCCGACATGGGTTGGTGACCACCCGCAAGGTCGATGATCGAAAGCCGGCGAAAACCAAGCCCCAATTCCCCTGAGATGTAATAACCTTCATCATCAGGACCCCGATGGGCGAGGCTCTTCGTCATCGCCTCTATGTTGCGACGCTGAACAGGCGCCTGCGACCCGAAGTTATATTGACCACAAATGCCACACATGGTGTATTTACAGGTGTTGCTGATTGCGAGGGTTCAAGGCGAGCCTCGTCGAGCTGCAGCGAGTGGGACAATAGCCCAATCTGATCTGGCTCTGTTGCTGTTCTTTCCGAGAGCAGTTAGCCATCGGCGAATTGACTCTAGAGGCCAGCTGTCATTACGCGCTGCCGCAATGTCTGAGCAAACTTCAGGACACGTTGATTTTTACTAATATAATTGTCTCTAACTTCGCTAAGTCGTCGCCGCACATATGCTTTAGCATCCCACCCAAACCCAAGACTGGTGAGGCGAGAATAATCATTGCGATAAACCAGAGACAACGTTGCAGATTGACTAGGACTCAATTCCAACGCCACACGGATGCCCGAACCATCAACTTCATAGGAGTGGCAAGTCGTACCGTTCTGCCTAACTTTCTCAAGCGTGGGGGACTGACTACAATGGTTCCATTCTACCGAGTACTGCTGGATGGAGGTCTGATCGTTTACGATTTGCACGCTACCCGAATAGGCTTGAATGTGGCGGGAGCCGTCGGGATTTGTGCGGCTAAGAGTAGATCTCGCAACCGTTGTCTCAAGATCCGACCAGTTTATGTCCGGTGCCACTGAGTTAACCATGGAAACGGCTTCCAAAAGAGTTTCAGGACGCCTAAAGATGTCGTGATGATCGACGAGAAGAACCGGACGGCCAAAGAAAAGGTTAAACGCGATGTCTTGCCTTTTGATTTCCCGAACGTACCTGCGAATAAACAATGGAAATCCGCCATAACGCAGGACTGCAGGCCGCGCGAGTTCTCCAATAGTAAGAGACATTGGATAGTGCGCAGGATGTGCCATCGAACTCATGGCGGCAGAAAAGTTATGCGACTTTAGAACCTTCATCGCCTCCACGGAGAAATATTCCTGGGGGAACACCATCACCTTGTGACAGTGCAAGCCTGTCGTCTGTTGATGGATGCTCATTCGAGTCTCGGCGATATGAAGCATCGTATTTAGGCGCGAAATGTCGGAGGATGCCAGTTCCTCTGTAGTGTGGTCATTTCCGTGAAAGCAGATCGCGAGCTGACTTCGGTTCTCGCGAAACATCCGTACGATTCGCCCCGAGTTTCTGCGGTAGTTGTAAGGTATAAAGGCGATGGTCACACACAAATCGAGTTTCTTAACCAGGCGGAGTAGGGATTCGTAATTCAGAAAGCCATATCTCGGTCGGAGCAGCGGATCATCGATAATGATTGAAGCGTGATGTTCCAGAGGATGCCAGCATTCTTGGCCAAAAATGTAACGCAAGGCCATGAGCGGGGCGACGAATCGCGAGAAGCAATCAGTGATGCGAGTGTTCCCAACCTCCTGGTTTACATCCAAAATTTCCGTGTTCGCCAGCAATAACGTTTGGGTCTTGTCCCTCTTGACCAGGGCCATGAAAGGGTCACCGGCGATACGAATCGGCGATTTCACAGTCGGATCATCTGTATTCAAAGGAAGAACGTGATCACTGTCGCGGTTGACCGGTCCAAAGCGGACTCCCGAAAAAACTCCGCAGATGTCCTTGCAGTTTGTGGCAACCTCATACTGTAGACCTGAATCCGCAATCCGTTGAACCGCACGCATGCGGCCACCCGATAGTGCTTTAACCAAATTGCTGGAGAAGAAATCTGCCGCGAGATTATGAACTAGGAGGTGAGAGAAATGTGAGGTCAGGCAGGAGACCAAAGTTGGTGGCAAAGTGCCACCGGTCCATTGTTCAACAACCCGAGGATTTAGAACTAGGCAGCAGTTCGGATCGGGCAATGCTTTACACAGGTACTCTGCGTAATCGCGAGTTTCCTTGTCGAGAAACAGCGGCTTCCACGTCACGCCCAAGAACTGGGCCAACTTGATCAACCGATCGTCGCAGACTTGCGATTCACCTATGCGTGGAACTACGAGATTCATAAGCCGTTTGTCCGCAAGGCGTTTCCTTGTCGCATCCCCGAATTACCGGCTTGCAGCATGTTGTCCGGCGCCCACTGGTTTCAGGCGCCTGGAGAACTCCTTTACACTCGTTTGTGGCGTGAGTGGAACCCCGCACCTGGCCACAGGAGTAGCCGGATTGCCTTGCACCAGCATCATTGGTGGTACAGAACGCGTTACAACGCTACCCGCCGCAACAACTGCTCCGTGGCCAATAGTCACGTCGGGCAGGATGATCACGCCTGGTCCAACAAAAGCATCATGCTCGATCTTCACCCCGCGACATAGCTCTCTCATGTGCGCAATTATCGTGACCCGAACACCGATCCAAGCGCGGTCCTCGATTGTGATCAAATACGGATATGCTGTTTCGAGAATGACGTTCCTGACTGATGAAAACATCCTTGCCGATGCGCACTCCACGAGCGCGATGAAGAACAACTCGTAGCGACTCGCCGCCAGGCAGTATCCTCGCCAAAAGTTGGAGGGTACGGTTTAGCAAGCCACGGAACAGTCCATCTTTCATTTGTTCGCTTTTCCCTGCAAAAGCGGATTGGACCAGCTTCGATCGCTTACATATTGCTGAACGGCTTCAAAAGTACCCAACTTTAGCAAATCTTCAAAATCTAGATCGAGACCGAATTCTTCGTCAATCAGCGCAACCAAGGTCACTCCTGCTAATGAATCCATGCCAGTTAGCAGCTCGACATCAGCAACGAGAATCTGCTTCTCAGTAAGTTCTGGAAACACCGACGAAAAGCAACGGACCAAACGATCATCGATAACCACGGATCAACCCCCTTAAATTGGTGATATAGGTCAGAGTATTGCGCGAGCCTCCTGGAGTACTTCTTTTTCGAGAAACTCCAAGAGAAGCCTCTGGCCTGTACATGTCCATGCAATGCGGCGATTGTCAAAGGCGACTGCAGGACGCGGGCGCCTGACGATGACAGCCCCCTTCAACCGCATCGTCCTGAGATGGGCATCGAGATCCTCCACTTCGTAGCACAAATGGTGCAGCCCGCCACCCTTCTGAAGAAACTGCAGAACCGGCGATTCTTCCCCTGCAGGTTCAACGAGTTCAATGAGCGAATCGGTCGGACATGACGTTCGCAAAAAAGTGACTCGGGCTTTTTGAAGAGGGTCATGCAATATAGTTTCGTTCCACTGTGCACCAATCGAATCCGTGAACCTTTCGATCTCCTGCGGGATACTCGCAACTACAAATCCAATATGATGCAAGCGAGAACTTCCATTCATCGTAACTCTTGTCAGCATCTCTGCGCCACGACGACAAAGACATCGTCGACAATCAGAAACGGTTCAACAGGAAATTTCGAACTGATATCCAGTAATTCAGAAAAACCCGCATTTGCAAACTGAATGTCATACTGTAGAAAGATTGCGTGCGCCTGCAGACATCTGCAAAGCTCCCGGCTCGTTCTTGTCGCCAGTTGTCGCGTCTACAACTTGGTGGAATAAGGCGGGAATCTTGCCAGCAACAAAAGACTTGTGAAGCGAGAATTCTGACACGGGTGGCTTTCCGAGTAGTTCCCGGAAGAAACTTTGAATCGGCCCGTTGCGAAGGCTTGCCTTGTATTCAAAGATAATTTCGTCAAAGCCCAATCTATCGATCAGATATTTTAGATACTGATGTTCGATTCGCCGGGAAAATGCCCGGCAACTCATGACCCATGACTCCACCATCAACCTGGAGCCTTTGTTTTTCCCCGCGAGTACCGCGATCTTGCCCAGAGTGCCGTATTTATCCTTGTACGAGGCGCTAAGAACAAGGGCAGCAGGATTTCGAACAAGACTCAGCCATTCTGATTCGCTGAATCGCCGGCCATTGAGATTGAATTGATTAGTCTTATTGACGAGTTCAAGGGCCCGACTGTCGCACACGTCAGACTCTAGAGAAAACGAAATCGTAGCCTCAGCATTACGAAGAAAATTCTCAGCTGCAATTCCAGGCTCCGTTATGGCATTTCCGAATGTAGCCGCGGTCCGAATGCTCTGCAATCGAATCTCGTCCTCCGCGGTGACTTCATTCTTTCCAAAGGTATCTCGCAATTGCTTGAAAAGTTCCCACAAGGCCGGAGGATCATTCTTTGGAAACACAATGCATTCGATATCCGGAAAGGAGGAGCGAACCTCTGCCACTTCCATAGGATTATCGTCGATGAAGACGACGTTGTTAGGCATGATGTTCCATTGATTTAGAATGCGGTGAACGGACGCAGATTTCGGGCCCCAGTTGATCTCCAATGGGAAAAGCCTCTTTCGCGTTAGAAGGAGATCATCACGTCCGAGCGCCTTCTCCGCCAGCTCCGAATCATTTTTGCTCGCGATTGCCAGCAGCACACCACTACGTGCTAACGAGTCCAGAAACCGCTGATATAGGCCGTGCAAGTGACAGTGTCGGGACGTGTCCCAGGAAATTCCTTCGACCCCATCTTCGCCCAGAACGCCCGCCCAAAGCGTATCGTCAAGATCAGTGATGATTCCCTTCTTAGGCGCCAAGTTCCGAATCAGAGTTGCAATCAATTCAGCAAGCCTGGACGCGTGCTCAAGACTATATGGAAAACCTGTGCTGATGTCAGCCTTTGGATCGAAGCGGCTGCGGAATGGTGAAATCTCGTCGAGCCACTGGGGATCAACACTCCGTGCTCGTCCGTAATCCGAGATTGAAGTCGCGAACGATGCGGCAATCTCTCGCAGTTCGCACTCCTGAGAGTGAGCTTGACCCCGTCGTGTAAGAAAAATGGGAGGCAAAGGAAGTGTTGGTGAGCTCACATAAGTCGGCACGCTTTTAGCTAACCGCTTGACAAGCCCGATGAGTCGCTCACTTTGATATCGCGCTGATTTAACTGCGTCGGCAATATCCTCCTGACGCCAGCTGCCATGAGAGCGGATTCCCAGCCTGGAATCGAGGTCGCTCCATTCAACTACAACGCAGGCTACCGAATCGCTCGATGGATCTATCCGCTCAAGACTGCCCGCCAGGTCGCCGTACAAGCCGGTCTTTATTTCAATTCCTTCTGCTGGAAAACAGACGCGTAGATGAGCTTCAAGAAATGTCTTCAAATGGAGAGGAGTGAATCCACAGGCTAAGAATATCTCCCGCGCGGTTGCCGTTTCAGAAGCAGGACGCTTCAGGATCTCGAGCGCATCCAATAACTTCATCGGAAGTCGCCGATATGAAGATCTACGGAAAACATTCTCGGGAAAAGCGATAGCATCGATAATCTTCTCTTCACCTTGGGATTTCATGAAGAGTGTTCTTACGGAACAAATAATATCTTGACGCAACAGACTTCAAGCATGAGCGAGCAATGCCGAAGCGCACGGTCAGCATGACAGGCTCTCTTTATCCCGCAGACTGTCTTCTACGCGGCAACAATTGTCAGCCTGACCGAGCGTCTCTCCCGCCTGTGCAGCAGAAGGGGCGTCGGAAGGAGCCCTGAAACGATCATCGCCCAGATTCCTGGATAACAAAAAGCAGAGACTTCGGAACACTTGTGACTGGGCCCAGCGATGCATTGGGACGTTGTCCCACCCAACCATGAGCTGTCGAGCTCGAAACGGCCCGTCCGGTTTTTGCCAACGGTCGAGGAGATCCCTGACAACATTAGATAGGATCTTGTCTAACTCGGGAAATCGGCCGTACAAGAGCACAGACAAGTTGACGCACTCCGCGTAGTCATACAACTCTCGCCGATATACCGTGAGCCGCGGTGCTTTAGAGAAGGGTACAGGCAAGCCTTTGAGATCGAATAGGTTCCTAACGTAGTAGCCGATCCCTCGTTCGATAGCGTTTTTACATTGATTGTATCCTGTGAGTTGTTCGATTTTTGCGAGTGACTTTAGAACAAAGCAGGTATGAAAGTGATCGATAAAATCTCGCTCTCCATCGATCGAATAGTACCAGGAGCCGTTCGGATTTTGCGAATTCAAGACAAAGTTAAGATTTCGGCTCGCAACCTCAAGATAGCGCGGCTCAGAGAGCTCGATTCCCGCCTTTGTCAAAAGGAACGCGCGATACGCGCTAGCGTTTATTACACCACATCGGTCATCTTTCGCTGGTGTGTAAGCGCAGCTGGCGGCATCCGAACTGGTCTCCATATCACGGTAACAGCCGAAAGCATGCTCAGCGATGGCACGCATGATTTCTAGCCATTTGCGATCATTGTCGATAGCATAAACTTGAGAGAAGGCCTCGTAGCAATAAGGTACCGTGGTTATCAGAGGCGTTCCCTCACTGAGAACGCCATTTCGCGTCTGCCAGTCAAATGGATATCCCCAGCAGTAACCTTTGTGACCGCGGCAACTCGTCTGCTCGAGCATTTTGAGGAAATGGACTGCTCTCTCATAGTACTTCGATTCATTGTGAAGCTCTGCAAGGAAAGCAAAACCCATTGCGTAATGAGCATCGGCTATTGGAAATCGCTGTGCTTTCCAGAATAACCTACGCGTAGACGGAACAAACGCTTCACAAAAAATGATGGGAGAGACCGCCAGGGTGCCGAGCAAAGGTCTTCGGTAATAGAGAGATTTAGCACTTCGTCCAAACTTGCTAGCAAAGAAACTCTGGTGATCGAAGGACGTCTCCCCATGACGATTCAGCCATCCACAAAATCGTTCGACCGCCGGTGCAACCATCCGGACCAGGGTGTGATCGATTAACCCTCTGCGATGAACAGATGTGCTCATATTAGTCTGGAAGAACTTCGAAGCTATCAATCGCTTTGAACGTTATCAGAGATTTTAAAATCGTCTTCAGCTTAGCGAGCTGTTCTTTCCTGTGGAATGCCATCAGTTCGCGGGACACTGGTCGAGGTATTTGGCGCAAAAAAGCCCAACAGTAACCACTTCCCAATGCCAGCCCCGAAACGATGTAGGGTCTTTTGGTCAACCGGTAGCCAACTCGGAAAAATTCCCAGATCGGATGCCCCCCGAGGTAATAGTCCTTTTCTCCATAAGAAAAGAGAGAGGAGAAAATGCTGCGCTCGGCCGTTCCCAAATGGCGGTGATGAAAAAATAACTTTTCGCGAAAGGACCGTGTCTTCCATCCCATCATGCGGGCGGTTGTTACTGCTATCCAATCAACGCCTCCAGCTTCATTTGGCACGAATCCTTGAATTTCGTGAAAGCACTGCTTTCGGAACAATTGGCAGCCCCCGGCAACGTGAGTGTGACCCTCAAAACTATGGCGCTCGGAGCTATAGCCATTTTCCTCAAATACGGTTCCGGCGACACCCAAACTCGGATCCAAGGAAAACTTATCCAACAAAAACTTGATGTAGTCAGAGTCAAATGAAACATCCGCATCCAAGTTGCCAATAACCTCATAGTCAAGATCCTTAACTTTCTCATATCCCGCATTGAAAGCGTGTACCTTGGCTGCAAATGTCCGTTGGCGCTGCTGCGGTCTGCGGATTACTTCAATCCAAGAATATCGTGAAGCAGTGCGAGAGACGATATCGGTCGTCCTATCAGTCGATCCATCGTCCACGATCACCCATTTGAGAGGCAGCACCGTTTGATGAATCACCGATTCGAGTGTGCCCTCAATAAGTGCTTCCTCATTGCGCGCAGGCGTGATCAAAACGTATCTAGGATATAAACCATTCTTATTCATCATGGTACACCGGCAGAAACAACGGATCCGTCATCTTACTGCTAGGCGGCGTAAGCTAGACAACAGTTTCACCACCACTCGGCTCCTTTGTGCTTGTAAACCATTTAACGTACAGACGATAGAGTTACTGTACCCGACCCCGTGTCTGGTGTGAGGATCGTAGTTTTACCTTCGACAGGTACCTTGATCTTGCTTGCTTCGCGCTCGATCTTCTGTTTGTTGGATGCCACGATACCCTGAACTAGGTCGGAGGATCCCAACCGGCTCAAGATGTTGATATTGGGAATGACGCAGTGTCCCCCTATTACACCGGGAAAGTACTTAACAGGTGGGAAGAAGTTAATCTCGTCATAAAAAGAAGTGACTTCATCGTAGCTCTGACCGAGTTGATCGCAATAGCGTTCTATTTGTTGCGCCCATGCAATCATCAGCCCAAAGTATGTAGTTTCTGTGAGTTTAGCGAGTTCCGTCGCCTCAGGAGACGACAGTATCCTCGTTTTCATACCCAGCGACTGGAAATGTTCGGCCGCACGCTCACCATGATGCGGGTCCACGGCTCCCACGAACTTAACATAACGAAGTAGGTCCTCGTTCATGTGAGCGTGCTTGCCCCGGACGGGACTGTTCACAACCGGCGCGCCAGTGCGCGTAGCCAGCGTACGCGTGGTTCCTACAGCAACCGTGCTATTGATAATTGTTAAGCTAGGTCTAAGGAGTCCAATGTAGCGCGCGGCTTCTCCAACAAAGTCTTCTATGCCAAACGGAAAACAGATGTGTAGGATATCTACGCCTGAAACGTGTTCGCTCGGAGGCGAAATATCCACTCCCATGGCACGGTGGTATTTAGACGCAAGCTCAAGGATCGGCCGACCGACCTCTCCCAATCCAACTACAACGACCTTGTTAGCTCCGGACACTGGTGACACCTCCCGGCAATCTGTGTCAGAGATTGCATTTTGGCGACTCAGGAACCAATGACACTGCATCAACGGAGGGTTGCGTGTTAACGAGCTCCGCCACAAGCGATGTGAGTCGTGATCTTTCGGATGACCACTTATGTTCCTGATAAATCTGCTGGCCCCGCTTCACAATTTCGCCAACATCCTTAGAATGTGAAAACACATACATGATTTTCTCTGCGAGATCCGCAGAGTTGCCCAGTTCGAAGAAAACCAGTGAATCTTCGGCGAAGTAATCACGAATACCAGCTGCACGCGGCGCTATCACCGGTTTACCGACGGCGAGATACTCGAATATCCGGGTCGGCGTGTTGAGTTCAGTAAATACGCTTTGGCGATTTGGTATGACTCCGAGGTCGCACTCAGTAATAGCCGTCACAAGCTGTTCTAAAGACTTAGGTCCACAATATTCGACTGCTTCGTGCACCCCCAGTTGTTTTGCGGAATTCATCGCCCGCTCCAAAAATGGAGTTCGTGCTCCGTAGATCCGGAGGCAGGCGTTAGGTATCGACTGGCGTACGCGCGCAAGCGCATCGATCGCAAGGTCCAACCCGTTTCTTTCGACTAAAGAGCCGTGATACATGATTACAAATTGCCGCTTTGGAGTCCCGGTATCGCTGGTATTAGCGCGTGATGGCTGAAACTTGAATATTCCCTCGTCCGGTGAATTCATGACAACATTCATTTTTGGGGAGCGACAACTACGCGAGGTGAACAGTCTGGCACATGCGCGGTTAACCGTCACCACGGAATCCGCCAGTGCGATGCTCCAGCGCTCGACCCATTTCAACAGACGAACCGGAAAAGTACCGGGGCAAAAGCCAAAAATCGTCGTCATGAGCTCAGGCATTGGATCGTGAAGGTCAAGGATGACCTTCGCTCCAAGTAGTTTTGGAATCTGAGCACACAGGACTAGAAAATCGGGCATGTTGTGGACGTAAACCAGATCATACCTGCGCACAACCGAGCGAGCGGCTATGATTAGGCTCACCGTTGCAAGGAATGCGGTGTATTGATAGGCGTACGTGACGGCAGATCCACGCCTTCGTTTAATTGGAATGCGCACAATGTCAATGCCATTCCGCACTTCGCGTTTCGCGTCCTGACCACTTTCAGCAAGGCAGATCAAATCGACGCTCATACCTTTCGCGACAAGAGCCTCTGCTGCCCGGCGGGGTCGAGGATCGCCTGGGTAGAAAGAGAACGTCACCATGGCCACGCGCTTTCCGCAAAGCTGCCAGTCAGTCGAGGCGGTTATATGCGAGGAGACATGCTCTTCAGAAAAAGGAACAGGCGATGTTTGCGCCCATGTTCGATTGCCCGTCGCATCACCATAACCATTTAGTGCATCAACGTTCGGCGCCCTCGATGACCGCACGTTCTTGACGTGTGCGGCTACGTCCTTTGGAAGAGCGAACCAGGCTACATGCCGATACTTCGCGGAGACATATTCCAAAAAGCTCTGATACAACTCTGCTGCGTATTCAGAAGACTGTCTAGAACCGTTGAAGGCCAAATAATCCGGGTGTACGTTGACCAAAGCCAAACCACCGTGTTGCGCCACCCAATCTAGTTTTTTTATCCAGGTGTCAATGCCAGATTGTCGAAGCAAGAGAAAAAGGGTCGAATCCTGAGGCAGCGTGTACGGAAGCTCGACATATCCGGAGCCGGCACTCCGATCAACCCACAAAGGGAAAATCGTGTTCACACCGTCCGGCTGCGGTTCAAAAGGATCGGTGTCGAAGCTGGATGAATCGTAAAGGATGTTGAGGTCACGGAGCCAGTCAAAGTTATGCAACATGAACGCTGATCGGAATCCGACGGCTCCCCATTCTTGTAAGTATTCATTAATTTTTTGTGAATGCCTTTTGAAGTAGGCTCGTGAGCTGTATAGCTTGCCATCATGACGAAAGTCATGAACGGCTACCTCGAACCCGTGGGCTGTGAGAAAGTCGCGTAAAGATCGTGGCGTTGTGTACTCGCCTTCAGGCACGAAATTGAAAGAGGATCGGAACCCCAAACCTATTTCCAGTTCGGCCAGCTCGCGACACCGACCCAACCCTTTCTGTCCTTCAGCATCATGGGTCAGCACAAAGGCAAACTTCTTGTTGTCGGGCCACCCCGTCCACCATTCCGGTGCTGCGCCAGCGAGTCGGTTAATCGGCCAGGATCCTGACAACGAACGCATCGCTCGTTTAGCGATAAAGCGTCGTACCACCATTCGCACTTCGCGAGGCACAGTAGGCCTGATGCGGAAATACGTATCGAGGAATAAGTCTCTCATTTGTGTGAGGAACTCCCGACAGCCACACTTACGCAACAGGAGTCGGGACGTCTAAGGTCTCCGGATTTCATTTTTGTGTCTTGCCTGAGGCCTAGGCCGACGACTCTTACCCGAACTAATTTGGGTTGAAATGTATGGAATGATGGGGATTGCAGACAGCAGGGAGGGTACGCCGAGGCGACCTTAAGCAATGGCGGGCAGACTAACCTTATCGTTGGCACTCAAAGACGCAAAAGCCGTAACACGCCGCGTCACTTCGCTCTGGCATTCAATCGTTATTTGTGGATACATGGGTAGTGAGAGAATCTCGCGGCACGCGCTTTCTGATATTGGAAAATCGCCTGCCTTGTACCCCAGCCTCTCGTAAGCCTTCTGAAGATGAAGAGGTATTGGGTAATGGATCCCTGTCCCGATACCAACGTCAGCCAGATATCTTTGCAACTTGTCCCGTTGCTGATTCCGTACAACATATAAATGATAGACAGACTTTACGGATGGAGGCTCGTATGGAATGGCAACGCAATCGTCTGCCGCAGTAAAGAGGTCATTGTATGTAGAGGCGCGCTCTCGACGCTGCTGGTTCCATTCCGAAAGGAGCTTGAGCTTTACCAATAGGATCCCCGCCTGAATAGAATCAAGCCTGCCGTTGTATCCTTCAATTGCATGATCGTACTTTCGAACCTGGCCGTGGTCACGCAACATCCGGCTCTTCAGGGCGATCGCTTCGTCGTTCGTGGTAACCGCTCCTGCTTCCCCACATGCGCCAAGGTTTTTGCCTGGATAAAAACTAAACGCGGCCGCATGACCGATCGATCCCGCCTTTTTCCAGCCTCCCAATCGTTGTGAAAAGTATTCGGCTCCGTGGGCCTGACATGCGTCCTCGATGACAAGAAGATTGTATTGTTCTGCTACCTCAAGGATCGGATCCATGTCGGCCATCTGCCCGTACAAGTGCACCGGTACAATCGCCGCTACGCGACGGCCGCTCCGGTAGCTGATTATCGACCCATCGATCCCTCGTTTGCACTTCACAAGATATTCCCGGAGCTCTTCTGGGTCAATGTTATAGGTCCTCCGGTCTACGTCCACAAACTCAGGAAGCGCCCCTGCCTGAGAAATGGCTTCCGCGGTCGCGATGAAAGTGTTCGGCACGGTTATTACGACCTCGCCGGACTGAACGCCAGCCGCGATCAAAGCAAACCGTAATGCATCCGTGCCACTTCCTACTCCCACACAATGTGATACCTCACAAAACCCTGCGAAGGTATCTTCGAATTGCTGCAACATTTGGCCGCCGATGAAATTGGCGGTGCCCAGTGCCTGACGAAATACTTCTATCAGTTCATTTTCAAGGTGGCGGTGTGCGCTTACGAGATCCAGAAACGGAATGCTAGAATTTGCTATCATTTCCTACCCCCACGGGAATTGTTATATATCTCACGACTCGGGCAGGATTTCCGACGACGATGCTGTTGGCCGGCACGTCCTTGGTGACTACGCTTCCTGCACCTACGATAGCGTTTTCGCCAACAGTGACATTCGCGAGTATGGTTGCCCCAGAGCCAATCGAGGCCTTTTGCCTGATAGTCGTTTTTTCTACAGCCCAATCGCTTTCTGTCTGAAGCGAGCCTCCAGAGTTCGTAGCACGGGGATACTTGTCATTAATGAATACGACACCATGACCAATGAAGACGCTATCCTCTATTGTTACACCCTCACAAATAAACGTGTGACTTGAAATTTTGCAGCATTTTCCTACTTTTGCGTTTTTCTGTACCTCCACGAATGCGCCTATCTTGCAATCATCACCGATTTCACAGCCGTACAGATTAATAAACTTCGACAGTTTCACTCGTTGGCCCAACTTCACATCAGGTGCTATAGAAAGAAAATCGTTCATAAGTAGACGAGTTCCCCCTTTTTAGCAATTGACGCTGATGCTGCTTGCAGCATTCTGACGACTTGTAGGCCTGCTGGTCCATCGTTGATGATGGGTGTATTTTGTGTAATGCAATCGAGGAAAGATTGAAGTTCGGATTTTAATGCTTCTATCTGTTCCAGTTGAGGAGCCCACATATCGCCCGAGCGATAACTAACGAGTAGTCCGTATACATCTTCGGTCGTACATATTTCTACTCCTTTGTCGTAGACTTTAACCTTTTCATCCGTGTCAAGGTCATTCCAAACCAACATCTTTTTCTCTCCTCCAATTAGAGTAGTCCTGACTTTAACCGGAGAAAGCCAGTTAACGTTGATATGGGCAATCAGCCGCTCAGGGAAATACACTGTTATGAAGGCTACATCTTCAAATCCGTTCAGGTGTCGTTGCCCAGTTGCGCTGATAGCTTCTGGTCTGGCTTTAATGAGAAAATCCATGATCGAAAGATCGTGGGGGGCAAGGTCCCAAATAACATTGATGTCGTGTTGGAAGAGTCCCAGGTTGACGCGGGTTGAATCGTAATAGTAGAGATTCCCTAGTGTTCTTTCATCGATCAATTGACGGATTTTTCTAACCGCACCGGTGAATAAAAACGTGTGGTCTACCATTATTTTCAGGTTGCGCTTTTCGGCAAGCTCAACGAGCTCCTCGGCCTGCGCCACGGTAGAGGTAAACGGCTTTTCCACAAACACGTGCTTGCCATTTTCAAGAGCCGATTTTGCCAGCTCGTAATGCGTCCATACCGGCGTGACCACTGCCACCGCATCAATGTCCGGAGAGCAGATGAGCTCCGCGGGTTCGGACGATAACTTCAGGCCAGGATACATCTGCGATGCTCGACGTAAGGCGTGGCTGTTCTTGTCGCACAAGGATGCGACGCAAGCTCCGGACAACGAGCCCAGGTTGCGAACGATATTTGGACCCCAGTAACCGTAACCAACGACACCAAACCGAATGACGTCATTTCGATCCGATTGGGAATGCGTGTACGTAGTGCCGACTACGGTAGCCATATGGATCCTCAGTATGCCCCTTCCCCCGTCAGCACAACCCTCGGCGTCTGGAGGAGAATTTTGATGTCAAGCCAAATCGACCACTGCTGCACGTACTTCAAATCCAAGCGCACCATATCGTTGAAACTGATCCGACTTCGCCCCATCACCTGCCATAGGCCAGTAATACCGGGTTTCGCCTCGAGAACGCGGCGGCGGTGCCACAGTGCATAACACTCGAATTCGTACGGCACGGGTGGTCGCGGGCCTACTAGTGACATGTCGCCACACAATACATTCCAGAGTTGAGGTAACTCATCTAAGCTCGTCTTTCGCAGGAAGCGCCCCGCCGGTGTCACGCGTGGATCATTGGCGATCTTATAAACTGTCTCAGTTTCATCCGCCGGTTCTCCACGGGAAATGAAATTCGTTACGTACTCTTTGTGAATCGTTGCGTCACTTCCGATATGCATGGATCTAAATTTCCAAAAACTAAATAGCTTCCCCTGTTTTCCGACTCGCACTTGTCTAAAAAGTACCGGCCCCTCAGAGCTCATTTTAATGACCAGAGCTATCAAGGCGAGGAGCGGTCCTAGCATGCAAAGAAGGAGCAGGCTTCCACTAATATCGATAAGCCTTTTTATCGCGTGTGCTGTTTTTCGAGTCTGGTACTGGTACGGCAAATCCGGATAGAAGACCGAATCGCCCACGCCTGCATCAAAGTCATGTTCCTTCGGAAACAAATGAACCGATATTCGAATGTGCTCGACTAACTCGGCGGGCAGCGCAAGAGCAACCGCGCTGATGACCTTCGTCCTGACGGCATCTACCACCATTTTGTCAACAGACTTTAGGTCAGTAAAAACAACTGCCCAAGTGCTGTTCTGCTTATACCAGCCAATTATGTCGGTTTCACGAATAGAAGTACGCAACTGGTCAAAGACAAGGCGGAAAGAGCTTTCCCGCGTAGCAAGATCCGTAATGCTAATCCCTTCCAAAAGAATCAGACACAGTGAACGAGTGAACCGTTCGCTTCGGCGCCGTTCGAGGTACAACAGGCGCAGAAAGTCAGACTCTTCGTGTATATCTCGCTCAGCAATAATCGTAGTTCGCTTCCGAGTTCCACATCCGTCAATGCGACGTTGCTCCGGTTTTCCGTTTCCGCGTATGAAGCTAAATAGACGCATGATGTTACGCCCTAGCGTGTACAGGGAGGTTTATGCAATCTGGAATGTTACGAACTGCAATGAATCAGGATGCAACTCTTGGAGCCTGGTCATGATCGACAATAACTCATGAGGCTGAAGTCGCGGGTTCAGTCGGGAACTTTCTGAAGGTTTGCCACACTATATCTCGCATCGGCATAATCGCCGATTGTTGGAAATTCATTCAACAGAAATCCAATCAGTTTGGAGGGGGCGACACTCTCCAAGGCTTGTTTCAGCGCGCTCTTGGGACTCTTGTCTCGACGGACGACGATGATTGTGCCGTCAGCAATGCGGGAGATCACTTCGGCATCGGCAACCGGCAACAACGGTGCCGCATCGATCAGCACCCAGTCAAACACTGAGCCCATGGATGTGAGTAGGGCTGACATTCGAGCGGACTTGAGCAACTCCAAAGGGTCCACGGTTGCCTGCCCCGCTGACAGTATCCAAACGTTAACACCTGCGATCCGGCATACAAAGTCGGTGACTGGACCACTACTGCCATACCAGTCTCTTATGCCTGCACGGTCATCCACTTTAAGGGTGCGACACACCCCGGGCTTCCGCAGGTCGGCATCGACAACTAGAACCTTCTGTTGTCCACCCTGCGCCAGTGACATAGCCAAGTTAAGTGTTAATAGGCTCTTGCCCTCCTCCGCTACAGTGCTGGTCAGGAGTACAGATTTGAGGGCCCGGGACTGTTGCATCTGTTGCAAACGTGTTGCAAGCAAACGGAACTGTTCGGACGCCAGGCTGTAGGTGGAGAAAAAAGCAGGGACCCTGTCTTCGTTGGAGAGGTTCGTCCCGACTATCGGCGCAACGTCAGGATCCCAGATCGAGTCAACACCTGCTTCCGTCGACAATACGTCTGGATTCTCACCTGGTAGCGTACCGGAAGTAATCTCGTTTGGAACACATTGTTGCAAAGCGTCGTACACGCGGCTCATGCAGTTATTCCTCTCAGTTTCTTAAGGTTGGACCTAAACCGCACTCATGGTTACAGATGTCGGACCCCCGTAGTATTCGGCATCGCGCTCGATTTTTGACGGAGCGACATTTGACCGCTTAAGATGAAAATCAGATGCTACTTCCTCGATAACATCTGGAACAATCGTGCGCATCCGTTGAGCGCAGCCTATCACTAATGCATTCTCACAAATTGTGTTGATAAGGCGTGGTATGCCATTCGAATAACCATAGATCAGTTCTATAGCATGCTCGGAAAACCGAACTTTTTCTGGTTTTGCCCCAGCCACTGAAAGTCGACGCTCGATGTAAGGCTGGATTTCAGATAGCCGCAAAGGCTCGAGCTCGCAGCGCAACATCACTCGTTGCTTTAACTGCCGTAGCAGAGGTGAGTCCAGATTACGATCAAGTTCGGGTTGTCCAACAAGGACGATTTGCAGAAGCTTCTCCTTTGCCGTCTCCAGGTTTCCGAGAAGCCGAATTTCTTCCAGAACCTCCCAGTCCAATAAGTGAGCTTCATCGACGATGAGCACTGTGGTCGAACCTCGTCGGCAACGATCAATCAAATACTTATTGAAGTCGACCAACAGTTCAGATTTATCCCTCGCACGTGTCGGCACCTGCAAATCGGTGACCATGTGCCGCAGAAACTCACCTGGTGTCAGCCGGCTGTTCACGATATAAGCAGATGCAATCTGCACTCGCCTGAGAAGATCCAGCAAACACGCCAACAAGAGCGTTTTTCCTGTACCGACCTCCCCCGTAAGGACCACGAAGCCTTTGCGCCACCGAACACCGTAGGTGAGATTGGCTAGCGCTTCGTTATGACGTGGAGTGGGAAAAAAGGAAGCGGGGTCAGGGGTGATGTCAAACGGATTACGTTTCAGCTCGTAAAATTGTTTATACATGTCTTTGTCCCTCTAACGCACTCAGTACACGGCAAGACTAGCCGTAGTAAAACGCAGCTACCGCAGAAGTGGCCACCATGACCAAGACCACAGTTGCACATGTAAATTCCCCAATCGTACGCCATCGTGCTCTACTTACGTCGCGCGCTGTCGTCAGAGGCGGAATCGAAATCAGGACCGGTACCTTGGAAATCGTTTTAATCTCCATATCGGCGTGAATGCAATCGTCAAGCGTCTCGCGCATCATCGCGACGCCGATGGCGGCAAATAAGGCCGCCGCTAAGCCTCCCAGTGTTGTCAGAAGTCGATTGGGGAAGTAAGGACTTACCGGGAATCCGGGCGGATCTGATAATGTAAATTGCGCGCCCTGCTGAGCCTTTTCCAAGTCTGTGGCCAGCGCCGAACCATTCTTTTTTTCTAACAAATCCTCGTATGATTGGCGTGACTGGTCATACCCGCGTGTTAAGTCTGCCAGTTGTTGTTCTCGTACCGGAGTCTCTTTTAAGCGAGCCTCGTAAGTCTGCATCGTCGATTGAATGGAGGCGATTTCTTTCTTGCGATTCTGTATGTCGAGATCAGTTCCCTTAACCTGGCTCTTAATCTCGGCAACGCCACGCGAGAGCGGCAGTCCAGTATCATCATCTCTGTCTTTGTCGACCTCAACTTTGAGCTTTTCTGCCTTGGCAATCTGATCTTGGACTTGCACAACTGCCGGATGTTTATCCGTGTAACGCGACTTAAGTCCGGCGAGCTCCGCTTTGAGACGCGCTAAAAGTGCATCCACATCGGCCGGGGTTCCAGCCGTTCCAGTGATCGCCAAGGACGGTGTATCGCGATATGCACTCAGCATGGAACTTAAATAAAGTTTGTGTTGTTCGGATCGGTTTAATGCTTCGTTGGCTTGCTGTAAACGTATCTGCAATCCATTTAGAATTTGAAGGTTGGACTGTAGCTCTCCGGGCAACTGACCAACAAACTGGGTCTTGAACTGTTTCACTCGCTTGCTCTGTTCATCCAAGTCAGCTCGTGCTTCCTGCAACTGTTGGTCAAGGAATGCCGTGGTGCTCTCTGATTGCTTCTCTCTAGCCTGGAGGTTCGCCTCCATAAAGAGCGATGCGAGACGCGAGGCGACGGCTTGCACCAACCGTGGATTCCTCCCAGAGTACGAAATCGTAAACCCGGTCAGCCGCGGCGGTTTGGTGGGCGTCAGAACTTGATCGATTTGGATATCTGTTCGCATTGCTGCCACTTTATCACTCGGAATCAGACCTGCGAAGCCTGTCGAATACAAATGGAGGTCGTCGATGATACGTTGTAGCCGGCTGCGACTTAAGACCTCGTGGGTCAAACTCTCTAGTTGTTCCTGCGAATCAGATTCGACATTAGGGACCACAAATTGTTTCGGAACCTTCGGCCCTTCCATATCGATGGTGGCACTGGAGCGGTAACGTGGAGGCAGTAGCCAAGCAACAGCGCAAGCAGTGGCCCAGGTTATGACAAACGCTAGAAACATACTGTGCCGGCGCCGACGAATTGCAGCCCAATATTGTTTTACACTGTTGGTTTCGGTAGCACTTTCCTGCATAGTTATCTCCCGATTGGCCAATTGAACTGGCGCTCTACGCTAACAGTAAGTCGGTCATGGTCTCCAAACTGCAAAACAGAATTATATCCACTAATGTGCTGTATCCGCTGATAGTACGCACGAACCCAGAAGCTGCGAGCTAATTCGTAGCCGATTCCAGCATTGAGGTCGAAGTGTTCGAGCGTGCCAACTCGCGGCACGTTTAACAGGTCGTGGCGCGCTATTTCACCCCCCAGATCGGCTATCCAGCGGCGAGCCAATTTTACCCTCAAGCGCAGAAGGCCATCATTCATCTCGACAGCGCCCACCAATCCACCGCCATCACTAACTCGTCGTACGAAACTTGCCTGAAGGCCCACCCGATCCCCGCGCCAATCAACCATTGCACCCGCCGCCGGTGACCACAGTGTGCTCCTGACGGGAATTGGCACCACCTTGCCAAGTAGGTTCAATAGCAGTTGGTTATGGATGTTGGAGTATTCAGGGCCGGCGAATATTGTGAAATTTAGGTGAGAGCGAATCGCAATCTGATCGAATAGCAGGACACCATTCGTTCTGGTTCGAGTATCTCTCCCTGGGAATACGATGTCCAGAAATTGGTATTGTACCCCGACTTGCTGCCGCGCTGTGAATTGATGCGACAGAAAGGCTGACCCTAAGCTATCGTGCGTATCGATGAGATTCGTGTGTTGAACATGGAGTGCGTGCCCTTGCACATCCATGAAGGCGCCGGATATGCCGAAAGTTGTGTACTTTGCCAAACGATAGTTGACCTCGGCTGTGGATAGCAACTGAGTGCGGCTGAAATCACTAAGTAACACAGGGCCTGGCCTGTTTATCAACCCAACTCCCGGCTGAAGGGGAGTGTCACCCAATTGCTGGAACGGATCGTCGGTTCGAAGATAATCCTGGCGCAATCCAATCGCCAGGCGTTTGGTGATGTCGTAGTGCACGGCCCCACCAATAGCCTGATTGAACAGGTCAATATGTGATGAACTGGGAACGTAAAATCTGAGCGTTGGATGGTATGAAAGATCCCATGCCAAATGCGAGCGGGTTTCCTGAATTGCGACACTTGGGTCCACAAAATATTGTGCTCCGCCGATGGGGTGAAAAGCCGAGTCGTTGTTATTGTCGTCGGCGGCCGCACCTGCTGCGAGGGTGGCGAATACAATGTTCGTTTCCTCGGCTTTGCGCTGAAGACCGATCGGATGTATGTCTCCAGTGAGTGGATTGGTTGTTAGTGCCGCTTGCGCAAACCCGATCGAGGGAGCACAGACGACCAGGAGAAATCGAATGACTTTCCGGATAGTCAAAGCAGACTCCTATTACGGAACTACAACCGTGTCATGCGATTGCAGGACAATGTTGTTTGCGGACTTCTTGCCTTTTACAAGATCCTTATAGCTGACACGTAACCTCTGGCGCGACCCGTCAGCGCCAACACGAATCACGTACATCTTTTTCGATTTTGCAAAGTCATGAAGACCGCCGGCGAGTGCAATGGCGTCAAGGACGGTAACCGGTTGGCCGAACGTGAACGAGCCTGGATGCTGCACTTCACCGACCACGTTGAACTTCTGGCTCTTGGTCTCCTGAACCATTACCGTGACTTGCGGATTTTCCAGATATTCCTTCAGGCGGACTGCAATAGTGTCTTGCAACTGAAGTGGTGTGTGTCCAGCGGCTTTCAGTTCGCCGATTAACGGCAGCGAGATATTTCCATCCGGTCTTACCGAAAGTGTTCGGGAGAGTTCGTTCTCGTGCCAAACGTCGACCGCCAGAACGTCAGCGGCACCAATGACGTACTTCGCATCGACCGGAGCAGAAGGACTCGCAGTGGTCAATGCGATGGATGGATCTTTATCCGGAGTGTTTTCCGCGAGCGCCTGATCGCGCTCTTGCGCAAAGGCCGTGCTCGTCACACAACTGAGAGACGCACCCAGAATTGCTAGATGGAGTAACCTACTACGGCAGGAAAAACGCATAGTCATAGAACCTCTTTTCTTAGTCATTGCTGGCGGGTGAGCCCGCCGGCTGGCTAAGTCTCCCATTGGACTGTCTTAGTCGGTACATAAGAGACCGATAACTAATTTTTAGTGCCCGCGCTGCTTGGCGGCGATTCCAGTGGTGTTGTTCAAGGGTGCGCAGGATAAGGCGGTTTTCAAGAGCTCGGACGGCGTCCTTTAGGGAGGTAGGATCATCTTTCGCCGCCCCATTACCTTTGCTGTTCTCACCATTGAGCAGCTCAACACGGATGCCATCTTCTGAATCGAGAATCACGTAACTCTTAATGAGATTCTCCAATTCGCGGATGTTGCCGGGCCAGCTATAGCGCTGCAGCGCCGACATAGTCTTTGCTGAAAGCGGACGAGGGTTTCGTCCAAACTGCTGGCTATAGCTACGCAGAAAGTGCTCGACCAGCATGGAAATGTCGGCTTGCCGGTCTCGCAGCGCGGGCAGGCTCAAACTAACTACCTTAATGCGATAAAACAAATCCTGACGAAACTTACCTGCCTCGATCTCTCGCTCCAAATGCCGATTGGTTGCGCAAATGAAGCGGACTTCTACTTGCTTTTCCCTTTGTCCACCAATGCAGTAGAACTGGCCATCCTGCAGCAGTTGCAGCAATTTGGATTGCAGTCCGAAATCAAGTTCGGCGATCTCATCGAGGAAGAGCGTGCCGCCATGGGCGAGCTCAACCAACCCCAATTTCTTGCCATCGGCTCCCGTAAAAGCACCTTTCTCATAACCGAACAGTTCGCTTTCCAATAACGTTCCGGGTATTGCCGGACAATTGATCTTTACAAAGGGGCCCTGCTTGCGGCTGGAGCGTTGATGAAGCAGCTTGGCAATGATTTCTTTCCCAGTGCCGCTTTCGCCCCTGATGAGAACAGGTACCGCAGTGTTGGCGATTCGATCGATCTTCAGCCGAACGTCTTGCATCGCGTCGGAGCAGCCGAAGATCACGAAGTCCGGTGGCAACTCAGGAACGATGAGTTTCGGTGATGCCATTCTGCATATCCTCGTCTAAGTGGTGCTTGGCCCCACTTTGTAGACAATTTTCCGGGGACTCGCTAACGGGATTTGGGCCCCGTCCAAGTCGTCGTTCTGTTCCTCTGCGATCCATTCCTGGGAGCCTTGGATTCTTGGCTTGCGAAAAACGAGTGATACGTCTCTGGCAATCGCATGTGGTATTGCTCGATCTTGTATAGCATCGTGCGATAGCTGACTCTCAGCAGGCGGGCGGCAGCCTTTCGGTTCCACCCGGTCTTTTCGAGTGCCGCCGCAATGGCGCTGCATTCGGCTTCGCTTTTGACAGTATCAATGAGAGATTTGAGGGACTTGGGAGCGGAGGTCGATCGTTGGGATTCGTCTTCTGCTCCTTCGCCAACTGCAATATTCGCCAGACGTGAGGATTGCTTCCCGTTCAGGATTTCCCCACCCCAACCCATCGTCAAATCTTCATCGCCGATCATTAAGTACCGCTTCACAAAGTTCTCCAACTCCCTGACATTGCCAGGCCATGAATAGCGCTGGCTGGCTTCCAGGACGGCGGGAGAAAGCACTCGCGGTGGCAGGCCATAATGCCTCGCCAGTTTGTGCATGAAATGCTGCAGGAGGAATGGAATCTCGTCTTTGTGTTGCCGCAAGGGAGGGACATGGACCGTGAAGGCGCTGAGACGGTAGTAGAGGTCCTCTCGAAGTGTTTTTTCCGCTAGTGCCCTTTCAATATTCGTGGTTGTCGTAGCGATAACTCGAACATCGATATCGATGCGATTGTTGGCCTTCGATTTCACAAACTGTTTCGTCTGCATCAAGTGAAGTAACCTCTCCTGCAGATCGGTCGGCATCTGAGCAATTTCTTCGAGGTAAATCGTGCCTTTGTCACAAAGTTCGAACTTGCCGGGATTGGATCGGTCGTCACCAAAGGCCCTTCCGCCGTCCCCGAAGATCTCCTTTTCGAGGAGATGACCCGGCAGGGCGCCGCAATTCACTTTCATGAACCGGAAGCCAGAGCGGACCGATCGCTGGTGAATGAGGCGCGCAGCTGTCTCTCTGCCCGTTCCCACTTCACCAATGATCAGTACCGGAACATTGGCTTGAGCCAGCAGCTCTGCCTGCGCTCGCAGTGTCTGCATGACTGTACTGGTTCCCACGAAGAATGTGTCATCGCTGAGTTGTTCGATGTCGTCGCTCGTTAGAGAGGCTTGTGCGTGATCGCGCGACAAGCTGAGATGTCGTCGAATCGACGATTCCAGTTCCTCTTCTTTGAATGGTCGGACAAGGAAATCCCTGGCTCCGAGCCGGACTGCTTCTTTTTCTTGTGTTGAGTCCCCGGAGTGCGAAAGAACGATAATTGGCACTTCAGGACGAAGCCGCCGCAGCCACCGCAAGACATGCAAGGTATCGCCGTCATCACGCGGCAAATCCAGCAAGAGCAGGTGGGGTGCGAGTCCCGATTGCACCCGCTCCATCGCTTCCCAACCGCTGCCTGCGGTTTCGAGATGCCAGGCGTTGGATTCGCCTATGGACCAGAGTGGGCGGAGTACGGAGGGCTCTCTGCTAACAACCAGCAGACGCGTAGTCTCGATTGCGTTTTCTGTCACGGAAGTGAGCTAAAGATGCCAGGAGGTATTGCAACAGAAGGAGTGGAACTCCTTCCGCTATGCGGGGGACAGGAGGCGCCGCAGTCAGGCGGGCTCAACGTCATACCCTTCGATGCGGAGCACCAGGGATCTCTGAATGGCATCGATGGATACAACAAGGGTGCTTTCTCCGCTTCGCGTAACCAGGATGCCTTCGACGCCGTCCAAAGCTCCACTGCGGATGCGCACACGTTGTCCAATCTTGAGGAAGGGGTGGGACCCCCACGGTAGAACGTCCTTCTACGAGTTTTTGAACTGACTCAATCTGCTCATCAGGAATCGGGGTTCCCGTTCCTCGGGGTCCAACGAGACTGAATACACCGTCTATGCGGAGTGCTCGCAGTCGATCCTCGTTGGTCGGTAGTAGTTTCGCGAACACGTAACAACTGAACAGCGGCAATTCCACTTTTCTTTTCCGGTTCCGCCAACGTCGGACTTCAGTCACCAGTGGTAGAAACGCAGAGATGCCACGCTCGCCAAGCCTATGTGCCACAATTTTCTCGTGGCGAGCCTGGGTCAGCAATGCGTACCAGTTTCGCGGCTCAATGGCACTAACCGGAACCGGAATCTGCGATTCCCAGGATTGTGTGAGGTGACCCATAGCTTCGCCCTCTGGAGTGACTTCTGCAAGTCCTCCCTTACGACGCAATAAGTTTTTTGCTTAACGGGCTGGGGGAAAGGGACTCAACGAAGAGCCTACACCCGAAGTGCGCCAAGAGTAAGTTGGACTGCAGTCCACTGCAAGAGGTAGACATCCTTAAGGGAGCGTTTCTCACCCCGATGTGAGCCGGATGTAACGTCAGCAGGGAAAATGTCATCAGAGAAGGGTTTCTCTATTCAGGAGAACACGAACCAGGGAATAACGGGGAAGTGCTCGGCGCGTTTGCCCTGACCTTGATCTCCCGGGGGCGACTGACCTGTAACCCGCTTCCGCCAGGTACGGTCGCAAGCGCATTCACCCGGTTGCAGGCCTGAGGAAATGTTGCTCTCCCAAAGGTCACGACAGAGCACCGTGCGATCCCAAAATCGACTCTCATCTTGGGATAGTCCGCTCTCCTGCTTTTTCTGACTGACACGTTGCACAGCTCAATTACCGTACCGCGGCGAACATCCCAGGTTCCGAACTTGGTCGCCTAGAAGAAGGCCGTTCAACGCGCTTGAAGAGCCAATTCCGAGGTGGGGGGTGCGTTGCCGGGCACGTCGCGACCAACGGCAACCAGCAACTGCCTTTCAGAGAATGGACTTCCGACTAGACCCATATGCCCCCTCGTGCTGGCTCTGGCCGCGATGCTAGGCTGGGGTGTCACCACGTACTGCTACGCGGCCACAGCGGTGACTGCGAGTAGGCAAGAAAGTGCATATTCTAGGTTGCCATTCCATGTCCGTAGCGGTTGAACTGGCATCTGCACCGGTACAGGCCAAGCGAGTTCTACGAAGCAACGCAGCAGGACTAGCAAGCTCCACTTTCCGATGCGAGTTGCGATCTGACTCGCCGACCGAAAAAGGCCTCTGGCCAACGAGTAGGGTCTCCGATCGGACTACAAGCCATCTCACAAATACCCAGCTGTTCTCCCGGTCCCTCCGACACCGGCAAAGTTGCCGTATTCGAGAGAGGGTTGCGGGCGGCAAACCGGGCCGGAAAGTTTGCCGCAACGGTGCAGTCCAACGGTGCAGTCCTCGGTTGCCAGCGATGGCCCCTGGTTACAATGAACCAACAACAGGCAAACTGAATCTTTGTTGACGATGAAAATTCCATTTGGCACTCTTTGCATTTGGGGAGGATTGCGGGCAGAGAGATCTATAGACCCAAGTCTACCAGACACGGGGCAACGAACCTAACGAAGCTTTTTCTGCCCTAGTGCAGTGTGGGTAAACCCAGATGCAGTCCGTTGCACGAGGTGAACGGACTCGATGGAGCTCTTCCTGCTGCGACAGGGGTCTTATATCCGCAGTGGCAGGAAAGTGTCATCAGAGGAGGATCTCTCTACTCAAGAAATCATGGAACCGCATGGACAACGAGAACAGGCCCGCTGCGCCTGCTCCCGGCTTACTCTAGGGGGGGAATTTCGACTACAGGGCGCTCACGTTCTCGCGTCTGGGAGGTGAGTCGCAAGCGTATTCACCCTGTTGCAAAACTTTGCTACCTCCGGGAAAACCCTCGCGATTTTTTCCTTGCCTTGAGGGGTCGCTTGCGGTAGACTCCGCCCAATCTTTCCGTTCACGGCAGTCACCGCCAGTCGCAACTTCCCCCAAACTGCCAGTGACCCGGCCACGGTGCCGCCGCCGAAACTAAGCTGGTTTACTTGCTTATAGGATAGATGTTCCTACGACTCGCCTGGAGGTGATATGCAGCAAGCTGGGGCTACTACAATCATTCGCGTACTGGTTGCGGACAGCTCCCTGATCCATACACAGTCGCTTGTTGATTCACTGAGGCGCGATGCGGATCTGGAAGTACTCGGTTCAGACCCGGACGTTAGAGCCGTAGTCGAGGCCGCCCTCAAACACAACGTCGATGTGCTGGTAATCAGTTCTACTCTGGACGAGCATGCTAATCGTGTTCTCAACGTCTTGCGTAAGTTGCATGCGTCGAGGCCACAGCTTCGTGCTGTGGTTCTGATGGACTCCTCGAAACCCGACGCTATTCTAGACGCCTTTCGCGCTGGTGCCCGCGGCGTGTTTAGCCGATTCGAGTCGATCGAGACGCTGTGCAAGTGTATCCGATGCGTGCACCGAGGTCAGATCTGGGCAAACAGCCACCAGATGTCGGTAGCCCTAGAAGCTCTGGCTTCTTCGCACACGGTCCAGGCAGTGGATGCGAACGGTCTGAATTTGCTCTCGAAACGAGAGATGGAAATCGTTCAAAGCTTGGCCGAGGGACTCACGAATCGCGAAATTGCCCATCGTTTGGGTCTGAGCACGCACACCGTAAAGAACTACTTATTTCGCGTATTCGACAAACTCGGGGCTTCCAACCGTATTGAACTTCTGTTCATGACTCTCAAACAAAATAACAACTCACCGGCGATGTTCGGTCACTTCCTGAAAATGACGGACCCTTCATCCTTGGCCGAGTGTCAACAAGCCGCCGAACAGGGCGTGCTGATCGCGCAACTTGCGCTTGCCCAAATGTTCTGGAATCGGAAAGCTAGTTCCAAGGACATAATGCAGGCTTACAAATGGTATCTGATTGCAAGCGGTCAGGTTTTGCAAACCAGCAAGGCAGTTACCCAGGCAATGACGATGGAGCAACTCCTTCACGCCGAGCAAATGGCGGCGGATTGGATGAGGAAAACCAGAAAGATTCCTGCGGCTTCGGTTGGAGAAGTAACGGATCGTCTGAAAAGAATGGGGACCGGCACAGCAGATTCCAACTAGCTGCAAGCGCAAGGTGCGCGGCGGGAAAGTTGTCCTCAACCATAATGACCGGGGTTTTTCCTGCGCGTGACTGGCGGATTACAAGCAGCCTGGAAGTGCCAAACATCGCTGCAGCATCTTCAGCCGATAGCAATTCCTTTTGATTCATGACCTGGTGCTTGTCGTCGGCCGCACAATCCTCCGAGCGTTGCACTCGTTGCGGCTTCCCATCTACAATCTCACTTGTCCGGTACCTGACGTAGAGGTGCTCCAGATGCTTCGTATACCTACCCAGTTTGAACTCGACTCATGCTGCCCTCCGTGCTCCCAACACGACGAGGGGCAGATTAGCATCGGTGCAGCCCGGGCGCAACAAGCCATCGGCAATCATTCGTAAGTTGTTGTGAACAAAAGTGGCGGTGTAGCTCAGGTGGTTAGAGCGACGGTCTCATAATCCGTAGGTCGTTGGTTCGAGTCCAACCGCCGCCACCATATTTTAAGGTTTTGTTTCAGGAGATTGGAGGAGTCTCGCCTCTGTAGGGGAAGTGCTCCACTTTTGGTGCGAAGGAGATGTTCCCGGGATTCTACGCCCGTTTCCCGCAATCGGAAGATCTCACTATGTCCGTTCAGGAGTAACTGATGTAAGCAGGCAGACCATAGCACTCATTGAGAACTGGCCGACCGACCCCATCCGGGTTCGGCCGCACTTCGGCTTCAGGCAGACTTCTTTGGTGGCAGCGAGAACTCGATGACTTTCCCCCGTTGCAGCGGAGGAACCCAGCGTACGCGCTTCGAGAACTTGATCGGTATATAAAACTCAATTACTTTTGCCATGGTCCGTTCTTCGGATCGTCTGTTCTTCCACCACATACGAGCTTGCAACTTAACCTTCATTGCGAATGACCCAGCCATTCCCAGCCGCACTGACAGCGCATGGAATCGCTCAACCTAAGTTTTCTCACAAGAGCCCTACACACCGCGCACGACCTCATCCACATGTTCTTGCTCCATTTATTCCTACAGAAAATTGGACTCCCTGATCGTGGTCTGAGATGCAACAGAGTTGTCATTTGATTGTCAAACAATGTTTTGCTGGTGTCCGGTCCACGAGAATTAGTGCCGTAGTTCCTTTCTTTCGCAGAGTCCATTCCAGCAAGCATCTCCGCCACGATTATTGTGCCAATCGGAGCAAGACCGTTTCACCCTCGCTCGAATGCGAGTAGGGCACCTCCTTTTCTGAGACTGCCCTATATGGGCGCGCGCGGGGGCGAAGAGATACGCGAACGTGGTGCGCCTTCGCTCGTGCTCTTCACGCCGGCCATAGTGCGCGCCGCTCTCCAAATGGCCTAGCGGACCTACCAAGAATTTACTTGACAACCGCGGTAATTCCAGCCTATTAAAACGGTTTAATATAAGCGGTCGCGCCGCCCGTTGTCCGTTAATGAGCACCGATGTCCTTGTGCTTCGCGACCAAAAAAGGGGGCCCTATGCCAATCGGGACGTTGTCGAGAGCTACGGAAGTGCGTGGATCACAAAGATCCACGCCAAGACTAATGGGACTTGCAACGCTGACATGGCTGTATGTCGTCGTTCTTCTTAGTTCGCCGATGTACGGACAGCTCTACACCGGCTCGATCTCCGGCACAGTCACCGACTCCAGCGGAGCGGTGATCCGTGCAGCGCATGTCGTCGCGACGGATGTTGATAAAGGCTTCGCTTTCGCCGGCATGACCGACAATGCTGGCCATTACCTTCTGCGTAACATTCCACCCGCCACTTATTTCGTGATGGTCGAGGCATCCGGCTTCGAAACACAACGCAAAGATGGAGTCGTAATCACCGTCAATCTGAACGCGGAGGTTAACTTCTCTTTGAAGGTGGGAGCAACTTCGCAGACAGTCGATGTGCAGGCCCGTGGGGTCGAGTTGCAGACTCAGGATGCGACCACTGGCCAGGTTGTAAACCGAACCTTCGTGAATAACTTGCCATTGGTTGACCGGGATTTCACCAATCTCGCCTTCCTGGCCCCAGGAATCGTCGAAACGAATGCGCCGGGAACAAGCGGGGCGGGATCTGGGCAGCCAGTCAACTTCAATTCCAACGGCAGCCGCAATTCCACTGCCGACATTCTGATCGACGGGGCCAGCGCGACGAATTTCGAACAGAACAGCGGCCTTAACAGTGTGCCCTACACCCCTTCGGTCGACTCGGTCGAAGAATTCAAAGTCGAGCAAGCCAACTTCACCGCCGAAATGGGATTCGCTGGCGGCACGATCATCAATGTGGTTACTCGCTCCGGGACCAATCAGTTCCATGGCACGGTTTATGAGTTCCTGCGCAATTCAGCCACCGACGCTAATCAATGGTTCAACCCGAACGACACGCCGATCGCGGCTCTAAAGCGAAATGATTTCGGTTTCAGCATTGGCGGGCCTATCCAGAAGGACAAAACATTCTTCTTCTTCGATTATGAGGGCGTGAGGCTGACATCAGCCACCAGTTCGGGAGATATGGGTGTACCCTCGCTGTGCGAGAGAGGCGAAGGCCCTTGCCCCGCAGGAAAGCAAGGACTGGGCAACTTCAGCGAACTTTGTACCCTGCAAGGTGCGACGTTTAATACCGCCGGTCAGTGTTCCAGTCCAAGCGGTCAGCTATGGGATCCTTACACCGGGTTTTTCAGTAATGATCCCGCCGGAGATGGCAGCCTCGGTGCAGGTGCGGTTCGTACGGCGTTTATTCCGTTCAACGATATGTCGAGCTACACCAGCCCGGGTAATCCCAAACTGAACGGAACTCCGTTTCAGTTGCGGCCCGGCCCTGGCAACCTGATCAATCCTGCAGCCAAAAGCATGTTGTTGCTCTACCCCAAGCCCACTTTCAACGCTACCGATATCAGCACTTTGCAGAATGCAAACTTCTTCAGCTCGGGCGCAAACACAAACTCAAATAACCAGTTCGATATCAAGATCGATCATCGCTTCAGCGACCGCGACTTGATCAGCGGCCGGTATTCGCAGGAATGGTTCAATTCCACCAGTTTCAACTGCTTCGGAGACATCGCCGATCCCTGTACCAGTGGCCCGTCTCATTTCGATGCCCACACGGTGTCGATCAATCACACGCACACGTTCAGCCCGACCAAGGTTTTGAACCTTGTCTTCGGCTACGTTCGCCGGTTCGATAATGCGCCTGGCATAAAAGGTCAGTTCCCAAACACCGGTTCCGAGTTCAGCCAGCTAGGACTTCCCTCGTACCTGAACAATGGATTCGGAGTTCTTCCGAACATCCTGATCAGCGGCTACAGCACTGGAAACTTCAGCAACAATATCGGAACCCAGTTCTTCATCATTACACGTGAAGGGCAGGATACCGGCCATCTGGGCGGGGCTTTTAGCTGGGTGCACGGTGAACATGAGTTCAAATTCGGGGGCGAAGGCCGTATACACCGTATTAACCACGGAAATCCAGGCTGGCCGGCCGGCGCCTTCAGCTACGATTTCTCTAGTACTTCTCAGTTCGGGACGCAATTCGGCACGGACAACAATGGGTTGCCTCTTTCTGGTGGAGATGGCTTGGCGAGCTTCCTCACGGGAGTGGGATCTCCCAACCAAAGCGGAGGCGGTTGTACACCGTGCCAGCAAGGGTTCGACAATTTTGTCAGCACGCAGAGTTTCCAATACGCTGCCTTTGTCCAGGATAACTACCGGGTCACGCCCAAGCTCACCCTGAATCTCGGCTTGCGCTACGAGCTGAACACTCCGCGAACAGAGCGCTTTAATCGCATGAATTCGCTCGATCCCAACGCTCTGTCCCCCCTGCAGGTGGCGGGGCTTCCGCCGTTGCATGGCATCGAGGTCTTTGCCAGCCCGAATGACCGCTACAACTACGACGTTGACTATAAGGACATCCAGCCACGCTTTGGCTTTGCCTATCAGTTGCCGCATACATTGGTGGTGCGCGGAGGCTACGGCATTTATTTCTCCACGCCGCGAAGTGGCGCCTCGGGAACCGGGCCGTGGGGCTTTCAGGGGTACAACATCCAGCCACCTTGGCTCACTACGCTCAACATTGACCACGCCACTCCGTGGAATACTCTCAGCAACACCTCCTGCAATTTCGCGCCTCCGTTCAGCTGCGGGGTTGCGCCGGCTCCCGGTAATTCTCTGGGGGCCTTCAACGATATCGGATTTGCAGCTGTCGGGCCGATCAAAAGTGAGAGCCTGAATACTCCTTACGAGCAAACGTGGAGCTTCGGATTCCAAAAGGAATTGCCCGCCAAAGTCCTTCTCGATGTGAGTTACGTAGGCAAGAAAGGTACCCACTTGTACCTTGGCGGATTCCGCGAACATAATTACGTGCCTCCATCCGCGATCGCAGGCATGACACCGACCCAGATCGGAAACTTTCTCACCGCCCAGGTGCCAAACCCATTCAACTTTACGGGCGCGGGCACATGTGATCGCACGAAATTCATCTGCGACCCAACCAGTGGCCTGACCGGTCCTACGATTCAGGAATCGCAGCTCCTGGTGCCTTTCCCTCAATACAACGGATTCCAGGGTGATTCTCCGCCCATCGCCAATTCCATCTATCATGCCCTTCAGGTCCGTGCCGAGAAAGACTTCAGCCATGGCCTGCAATTCCTGGTGACCTATGCCTGGTCGAAGTCCCTTGATGATGCTTCGGCCAGCGATGACAGCTTCGTCTTTTTGGGCGGTGGAACGATCGGTGGGTCGACGCTGAACGTGCAGAATCCTTTCAATCTACGCGGGGAGGCCGGGGAGAGGGCAATATCTGTTTTCAACATTCCCCAAGTCTTTCAGGTCAGCTATGTGTATCAATTGCCGATTGGCCGCGGAAAATGGCTGGGACATAACATGAGCCCCATCCTTGACGCTATCGTTGGTGGATGGCAGACCAATGGGATCATTCGAATCAACGATGGCAGACCCATCATTCCTATGCTGGTCAATGGCGGAACTCCCATTCCGACCTACAACCAAAGGCCAGACCTGACGGGGAGGTTGGAGCGAGCCTCAGGCGCGCCAGAGCGTGCCGTTTTGAACGGTCCCTTCACTGGAACCAGCTACTTTGCGAATCCGGATGCGTTGTCAACTCCTGCGCCGTTTACCTTCGGCACCTCCCCCAGAACCATTGGCACAGCGCTCCAGCCCGGCGCCGAAAACATCGATATGTCTATCTTCAAGGAGTTCCCGTTGTCGAGGCTTCGCGAAGGAATGCGTGCTGAGTTCCGCGTCGAAGCCTTCAATCTATTCAACCATCCGCAGTTCCAGGGCCCCGACGCGACCGTGGGAGCAAGCGACTTCGGTTTGATCACTTCCACCGTCAATAGTCCCCGTCAACTGCAGGTAGCTTTGAAAATTTATTTCTAACGAAAGTGTGTCTTATCGACGGACGTTGCAGGAAGGCCGGATGCTTTCTCACCGAAACGATGCGCGTGTGTACCTTCCTGACGAGCTGAGGGTGAATGAGAGTACAGAACGAGATCAATCACAAACCCGTATTTGTTCGTGGTTTTGTAGAGGGCGCTCTACTACTGGGGGTCATCTTGGCCGCTCCAGCGTTCCCTCAAGAGACTGCCAGCACTAAGGAAGCGAAAGTTATTGCGACCATCCGGGTCGACGCCGCGCACGCGATCAAGAAGTTCGATCCCGACCGCGCTCTGGGGACATCCATCGACATTCTTCGAGCAGACGAGGTCGATAAGGTTTACAGCGAGCCGATTCTCAAAGAATCACTCTCCGCGGGATGGGGTCCAATCACCTACCGCCAAAACACCGAATTGCAAGGAGCCGCCTGGCATTGGAATCCAAATGGGACTTGGAGCGATCCAACGCACCAGAGCGGCTACTTCACTGGCAGCCCCGAGCCTCGAGACTTCCTTCGGAATTCGTATGGCTACCCTTTGCCGCATCGTGGCAACACCCATGGCGACGGACGCTCTCGGAGCAAGTACTCCCGTATCACTGACGGCGACCCAAACAGCTACTGGAAGAGCAACCCGTATCTGACAACCAAGTACACCGGAGAAGATGATGCGCTGCATCCGCAATGGGTGGTTGTCGATCTGGGTGCGATGGAAAGGATCGACACCGTGCGAATTGACTGGGCGAATCCTTACGCCATCAGCTACGAAGTTCAGTATTGGAATGGTGAGAAAGAGCCGCTGAACAACGCGACTGCTGGGACCTGGATCGCTTTTCCGCAAGGCATTGTCACCAGCGGGAAGGGCGGATCAGAAATACTGAAGCTCTCGGGACAAGTGACGCCCGTTCGTTACCTGCGCATCTGGATGACGAAATCATCCAATACTTCTGAGACTCACGACAACGACCCACACAGTTCGGCGGGATACGCCATTCGCGAACTGTATGTGGGAACTTCAAGCAGCGATGGCAAGTTCGTCGATTCTGTGAAACATGTCCCCGATCAAAACCAAACAGTCACCTTTGCGTCTTCCGTTGACCCTTGGCATTCAGCTGCGGATTACACTCCGGAAGCAGGAGACCAAACTGGGTTCGATCTGTTCTATACGAGCGGGATCACAAATAAGCTGCCTGCGATGATTCCTATCGCGATGCTTTACAGCACTCCGGAGGATGCGGCGGCCGAGATTGCGTACATCAAGAAACGAGGCTACCCCATTTCCTACGTCGAGATGGGAGAAGAGCCGGACGGCCAGAAAATGTTGCCGGAAGACTATGGAGCACTCTACCTGCAGTTTGCGCGAGCGATTCATAAAGTCGATGCAAGCTTGAAACTTGGCGGGCCGGTTTTCGAGGGCGTAAACGAAGACATTGTGGTTTGGCCAGATGGTAAGGGGCGGATTTCTTGGCTGGGACGCTTCATTGATTACTTGAAAGAGCATGGGCGGATTTCTGACTTGTCCTTCGTGTCTTTCGAGCACTATCCGTTTAATCCATGCGAAATCACATGGTCCGATCTTTATCGCGAGCCTGACTTGACCAAAGGCATCCTCAGAGTTTGGCACGCCGATGGAGTGCCGCCAAATGTTCCCCTGATGAACACTGAGAGCAATATCTCCTGGGCGCTGACGCAACCGATGACCGATATTTTTGCAGCGCTGTGGCTGGCCGACAGCGTGGGATCGTTTTTGACGTTTGGCGGTGACGTGTATTACCACTCGCCGATTCAGCCGGAACCGCTGCGTTCTGGCTGCCGGGGCTGGAGCACCTACGGCAACTTTGTCGCCGATGAAAAACTCAATATCCATGGGCACACTTCGCAGTATTATGTCAGCCGTCTTATCAATCTCGAGTGGATAAAGCACGGCGCGGGAGAACACATTCTTTATGAAGGCAGCAGTGATCTGACCGATGACGCCAGCCATGCGCTGATTACCGTCTATCCCGTATTCCGGCCAGATGGAGTTTGGTCGTTGTTACTAATTAACAAAGATCAGTCAAACGCGCATACCGTGCGCATTGCCTTTGACACTGGCACGGAGACAGCGCAGGTCCTCTCCGGAGCTGTTACGATGATCACTTTCGGCAGTGAGCAGTATGTGTGGCACTCGAACGGCGCCGACAGCCGTGCTGACCCGGAGAATCAGCCAGCAAGCAGCATAATCCACGCTGCTTCCGATGCAACATTCACTCTGCCTCAAGCCTCTGTCATCGTGTTACGAGGCAAGATCGGCAGTCCCTGATTGGAGAGGCACTAACAAACGCAAGGCTCGGCACTACAAGACGGTCCAGTTCAGAACTGGAGACCGACCGTCGTGGTAGAGGCCGCCCTTCACGTGCCCAGGGGTGAAGTCCGGTAGCGCTTGTCGGGGCACGGTCGGAATCGATTACGTCTCCGCCGAAATCAGCCGCGCCTGTTGGCAACAGTTGAGCGCCTGTATCACTAATCCTCCCCCAGCGACTCTGTAGCGCTGCCTTTGGGCAAAAGGTAGGGCCTCGGTGCTATCGTTGAACGGGAGGACATAGGGAATGGCATTTCCTAATGATGATCCTACGGTCCAGCACGGTGACCGTACAATACAACTGATTGACTGGTTGGTGGGACGATTGGAAGAGTGTCTCGGCGAGGTTCTACCGCTCCAGACGGATGATCTTTTGAAAAACTATGCGGAGGATGCTCGTAACAGCATGGCCTCAGCAATCAAGCAACTGAGCCTTGCACGCGCTAAAAAAGAGCAGCAACTCGGGGGCCGCACCAGCTAGAGACACGCACACTACACGGCAGTGCTTTCACTGCCAATTGCGGTTTTGAGTGCCAACAGCCCCTAACAAAAAACCTTGCTTTAGAAGAAGCCGCCCCGAAAGGCGGCTTCGTACTCGTATCCCAAGCTACTGCTACTACGTGAGGGTAAAGACTCCGGAGCTAGTGGCAACCCCGCCCGGAGTGGTGATCACGATTGGTTTCGAGGATAATGATGGGCGCTCCCACCGTGCCGGAAGTGGGCACTGCTTCGACGAACGCGCCCATCCCCACCGATAGCTGGAAGACGGTGCCATCACTGTACGTACCGTTTCCATGAGTTGTGCCGTACAAGCTCCCGTCGGTTGCCTGCATCAGCGCGACGTCAGGGTTGGAGCCGTCAACCCCGTTGAAGAGGAGCAGGGTGGTCACTGTCACCGCTGGGGTGATTTTGAAGATCGTGCCACATCCGTCGGGGCAGAGGAAGGTAACTGGCCCGCCCCAGTAAGTTGTCCCGTAGAAGTTCCCGTCAGTAGCCTGCGGTGCGATTTGGACAGGCTACCTAACGCCGTTGCGTTAGAGGAGTGGTAAAACTCCCCCTCTGTCGTCGCGTCGTTCACGGGTGCCATCGGGGCGAATCAGAACGTGACCGTTAACTGCTGAGTGGTCGGCCTATCCCGAAGCTGTCCAGAAATGGGGTTCTGGGAAATTGGCACGCCCCTTCAAACCCAAACTGCTTCCAGCGCCGTCACAAGCGGTGCCGCCGGCCTCAATTCCTGCTCGAGGATAATCTCGCAAGCGCCATCTTGGCAGCGTGATAACCGCACATGCCGTGCACACCGCCACCAGGCGGGGTTGATGACGAACAGATGTATAGGTCCCTCGCCGGGGTCGCGTAGGATCGCCATGTCGGCCGAAAGACAATTTGGCGAAGATCCATCGCGCCGCCTCCGATGTCACCGCCCACCAAGTTGGCGTCCATAGATTCGAGGTCCGCCGGAGAAAAGGCCCGGCGCGCCAAAATGCACTCGCGGAATCCAGGAGCGAAGCGCTCAACCTGATCTTCCAGCTTCTTCAGCATGTCCACCTTCGACCCATTAGGAAGGTGGCAATACGCCCACGCCGTGTGTCTACTGGCTGGCGCGCGCGAAGGATCGAATAGACTCGGCTGAGCAAGCAAGACAAACGGGGAATCGGCGTGCCGCCCATTTCGCATCGCCTGTTCCGACGCCGCTATCTCCTCAAAGCTGCAGCCCAAGTGCACGGTGGCTGCGCGCAAGCACTCGGAGGCCTTCCAGGGGATGGGGCTGCTCAGTGCGTAATCGACTTTGAAAACGCCGGAGCCGTAACGAAATCTCTCCAACTGACGTTTGTAGCTATCCGACAAGCGCTGTCCGGCGATTCTGATAAGTTGTCGCGGGGTGACATCACAGAGAATCAGGTCATACTGCGATAACGAAGCGAGAGACTCAACACGCGACGAGGTCTTTACCTCACTCCCGAAGGTGGACAGATAACGACATAGCGCATTGGTAAGTGCCTGCGACCCGCCGCGCGGAATCGGCCACCCAACGGCATGCGCCGACACGGCCATCAATATCCCAAACGCGCTACTCACGGGTTCGTCGAGACTGAGGAAGGAATGCGCCGCAAGACCCGCAAATAGCGCGCGGGTGCGCTCGCTCTGAAAGCGGCGAACGATCGTCCTGGCCGAAAGGAGAGCGTTCATCCCAAACCGCGCCATGAGCCAGGGATGTTTCGGAATCGAGAGAACCGGGCGAAGCACCTCGGGGGCGAATTCGCTCCAGCGCTCAACAAATGGCTGCATGAGCTTGCCCCATGCATCGCCGTCTGCTCCAAGGGAAGTCTTGGCATCGCCCAAGTTGCGTTCCAGTAGGACTGCTGTTCCGTCGTCGAGCGGGTGGGCGAGCGGAGCCGGAGAATGAATCCACTCCAGTCCATGATGTTCGAGCGGCAGCGAAGAGAAGAAAGGCGACCCGGCGCCCATGGGATGTATCGCTGATCCGAAGTCGTGCAGGAAGCCCGGCAGCGTCAATTCCATCGTGCGCGCTGCGCCGCCCGCTGTCGGCTCAGCCTCGATGACATCTACGTGAAGGCCTGCCTGGGCCAGAACGATGGCCGCTGCCAGCCCATTTGGACCCGAGCCGACAACGCATGCCCGGCGATTCATCGCAAATCTCCAGCTAACATTCTGCTCATTTCCGAATGCTCGACCATCTGCTATTCCCTCGGCTGCACCGTCGGCCATTCGACAACTTTGATGGCTCCATCAGATCCTCGCTCCAGTGTGGGCGCATACAGGCCCAAAAGTTGCCTTCGCCACCACATCCCCGTAGTGCGTTTTTCTGCCATCGTCGTGAACCAGTATTGCCAGAGCACCGCGCGGATCTGATGCGGCGGCTCCCGCTCAAAAGGATTACCGGCGAACAGTGCCAGTACATCCTTGTCATTCGAAAGCAGAAGCACTTCGGTATTGGGCACAATCGGATACTCACGCCACGAACCCAGAGACGCGAACCACAAGTTCCAATCAAAGCGCGGCTGATAGGGCGCATAAATTCTGGGTGGCTCATTCAGTTTCTGCGGCTTGTAGCGAAACGGATATGCGACCCAGGCCTGTCCGTCGGCGGAGCCCTGGAATTCAATTTCGTATCGTCCGCGGGTCATCACTGCAAACAGTCCGTAACGATTGGCGATCCGGAAGGGCTCAAGTGCCGCCACGGGAGACGTGGGCAAAGGTAGCCTGGCAAACATCCATACGAGTTCTGCCGTCGTCACATAGAAGATCCACGTCAACATAACGGCGCTCGCGGAAAGCTTCATAAGACGCCAATGGCGACCGATACTCTCGTTCCAGCTTCTTAAGTTTGGCGTCGGCGATTTTGGGGAGACACCAGATGTGAGCCGCGCTCTCCACTTCTCCGGCATGACGCCGAGCACAAAGCGATCATCGAGCAACAGCACGCCCATCGCGAGAACCAGATAGTTCAAGAAGGTGTAGTTCGCCGTGAGGATCACACCGATCTGCCAGGGGGTCACAATAAGAAAGCAAACGATTCTCCAACGCCGCGGCAGAAAAAGCATCCAAACCAGGCCCAACTCCAGAGCCAGCGTGGCATACACCGTTCCGGCATGAAACCAGTGCGGCAGGTGCTGCACATACCAGCCAATCCAGGTAGGCAGAGGTCCGTTCTGGTAGTACTCATCCATCGCCGTGAAATGGCGCCACTCGGGGTCTCCGCTTAGAAGCTTCACCGCGCCGGACTCGAAGTAGATGCGAAACCACTCCCATTGCAGCAAGAACCAACTCGCGCGCGAGGCAGGATGCAGGTGCCCCAGTCCCGGACGGAATCCGGAGGGGGCGAAAAACAAGGCAATGAAGCCAGCTTCAAGCAGCATGCCATCTGATTGGTAACTGGAGAAATCCTGCGCCGCGCTGATGAACGACAGAAAGCACACGAAGCAAACAACCAGCATGCCGCGCGGCCACAGATTCAGGGCAAGCAGCAGCGAGGCCAACATTCCCGCCCAGCACAACGCGCTCAGCATCACGGGCCCGCCCGAGAACCACAACAGCGTCGGCGCATACCATACTCGTTCCCAATGGCCAAGCGATTGCCCTACGGCTTGAAGATAGCGGCTCGTGGGAAGAATCCCATCCGGGCCAATGAGACCGCGAATCTGAAAGACTAGCGAGAAAAATGCGGAAAAGTAGATGCCGCCGAGCGCGCGAAGAAATAGCCAGCGCGGTATCAAGCGGTCTGGAGCTCCCTGTTGCCGATCAAAGAGCCAACCGATCGCAGACGCAGGAGTTCGGTCCATGATCGTTGCAATTATACGGAGAAAGAACTCCAGAGGATTTTCATGCTAAAGGTGCCTTAATTCAGACCATTTTCGCTTCAGTAGCTTACGTGGCTGCAGCGTGACCGGAAGTCGCCGTTAGGCCTCCGTTGTTGCTCCGGTTGAGAAACTTGGCTGTGACGGACCTCAGTTCCGTGACTTTGTTCTGCGCGAGTTTCACGAGACGCTGGGTGGCAGACAACGGCAACAACTCAATCTTCAAATTGTAAATGTCAGAGCGGTGCGGTTTGATACGTGACTAGATTGGGCGATTTTTCATCCGCGAGGTTAGCCGATCGGCGATGGACTTACTGTTGCGCAGTTCCCTTCACCACCAGCGCAAAAGGAAGATCCTGACCGGACGCGAGCTTCATGCTGGCAGAAAAAATCCAGTGGTCCTGATCGTCTTCAATGAGTTTTGCGGTTGTTCCACTCTCTGCCGGAGACAAACTGAGCGGGCTGGGATGTTTCGTCCCCGTGGTTCCCGCACTCATCGTGACCAGGTCCTGAAACTTGAAAGTGGCGCTGGGATCGGCATCGGATGCGGCGGGCACGAGAAGGAGAAAATCCCGATTAGGAGCCGCTCCAAGGTGATTGCCATCGTTCGGCATCAACTCGTAGCGGAGCGTGTAAAATCCCGCGGCGACTCGGTGCCCTCGAAAATCAGCGGAGGCCTGCGGAAAATGCGCAACCCCAACCAGGGTTGACTCAGCAAGCTGCGGGTACGCCACGCCTTCAACATCCTTCTTTGTCTGGGCTGGAACACCCTTGCGTATCCACAGCTCGCAAGCGGGCGTCGGGTCATCCAGGGTCAGGCGATATCCTTTTGAATCGAGTACTTGCCGTACGCCTTCAGGCACCGCACTGTCAGTGAGCGGACCAATGCTTTCCACCTTGCCACTCTGGGCGGCGGAAAGCAGCGAGAATATGAAGATGAAGCCAGCCGCAGAGGATGGTCCTGCAATCTTGCGCACCGCTTGCATTCTCTTCCTCATCTACCGTGCAAATGTGCCCACGAAGGCACTGCGCTTGCCGTGAAAATCCCACGACACGCCCAGTCCCGGCCCACTGTAAGTATCGGTAAGAGCGACTGCTGGCATCGAATGAGCCACCTGGGTCAACGGCGGATAGAAGGTGACTTCATTTCCGCAGAGATGGTCCTGGCCACCGATCGAACGCGTCTGCACCGTGGCGAACTGGCCGGCGCGAAGCATCGCAGCACCGTGATGCTCTGCATTCACCACCAGTTCCATCTGCACGGGTATAACTTGCTCGACATTCTTCAGCAGCTCACCACCCATGTGTGCGGCAAAACTCACCAACGCCGCTCGCTGCTGGGCGCTAGCCTGATCGTCCACAAGCACTACAGCCTTCGCCGGATACGGACTCTCGTATGGATCTCCCAACGTTCCGTTGGCGCGGACCGCAGCCGCGACTGTCAACCCCTGGAGCGGCACGCCGTCCCAGCTTCCACTCTGCACGTGCCAGGCCAGGATCGCCTCATTGCCAACCAGGTTAACTTCGCCGTTAGCGAAACACTGGCCGGTGTAAACGTCGGCGCTACGGGTCTCGAGATAATCACCGCTAATTTCTTGCGCGCTCATCGAAATGGAAAGGCACGCTAGACAAACAAGAATGATCCAGATCTGAAATCGCATAGCAAACTCCTCACACCTTACAGTTTAAGATGCTTCGGCACGCCAAACGACGCGCAAAACCTCGCTTGTCGCCTACCCGCATTTCCCTGTCCCATGACAGGCCCGGCTCTTTGAGTTGCAGTTGCCGGGCTCTGCCACTTCGCCATCCGGACCGATGCAGGTCTGAGTGTGCAAACACCAGTACAAGCCGTCATTGCAGGCCGGCACAGAGGGATCGGGTTCGGCCAGAATGAATTGGCCCTTCCAGCGCAGCGCCGGGCACAGGTTCGGATGGTTGGTGTTGAAGCGCTCCGATTCCCGAATCATGCGGCACCTCCCGATGCGGCTTTCAAAATGGCTCGCGTCACCGCAACGCGCGCCAGTTTCACTTTGTAGGCATTGTGACTGAGCGGTGTGGCGTTGGCCACAGCAGCCTCGGCGGCTTTCTGCGCCGTAGCCTTATTGATCGGCTGCCCCGCCAACACTCGCTCGGCTTCCGGTGACGGCCAGGGCACAGGCGCGACGTACCCGAGAATAATCCGCGCAGTGTCGACGCTCGAGCCGCGCATCTTTAACGCAACGCCAGCGACCGCAAGCGGCCAGTCGAAGACTTCCTTCTGACGTATTTCATAATGCGCCGCCTTCAAGTCCGAGGCAGGCGGAATGATGATTTCCGTGACGATCTCATTCGGCCGCAGGTCGTGTTCGCGCCCGCTCTCGCTTTTCGGAATCACGAAGAACTTCTCCAGCGGAAGCTCGCGCTTCCCTTTCGGCCCTTCCAGCCGCAGCTTCGCCCCATACGCTATCAGAATGGGTACAACGGTCGACGGGCTGACAAACTTCGCCGGCCCATCGTTGCCGAGAATGGCGTGAAATCGATTCTCACCTCCGGGTACCAATTCTTTGCCCGCTTCATCTTTCGGCAAAAGGCCAAATCCGTTGCGGAAATACCAGCAGCGCGGACGCTGGCACAGATTGCCTCCCAGCGTGGCCATATTGCGAATCTGCGGACTCGCCGCTTCAACCACGGCTTCTGCCAGCGCGGGATAATTCTTTTTCACCGTGGCGTCATCTGCGAGATCGCCAAGGGTAGTCAGCGCGCCGATGCGCAGCCCTTGTGCGCTGGAGGAAACTCCGTGCAGATCCTTGATCTGTTTTATATTGATCAGCCTTTTCGGCGTGACCACATCATCCTTCATCAGCGCGAGCAAGTCAGTTCCACCCGCTAGTATTTCGGCACCGCGTGCGCTCAACAGGCTGATGGCCTGCGTTCGGGTGTTTGGGCTGACATATTCAAAGGGTCGCATCACGCACCTCCCTTTTGTTCCAGCGCGGTCAGAACACGATCCGGCGTAAGCGGCAGGAACGGTACGCGCACGCCAATCGCATTGGCCACGGCGTTCGAGATAGCTGCGCCGGGCGAGATCACCGGAGGCTCACCCAGCCCGATCACACCGCGCTCGTCATAACCTTTGCCTGTCATCATGTGTACAACCAACTCAGGAATGTCGCTGATCCCGGCGAGGCGGTAGAACTGCATGTCGGCATTCAACATACGGCCCGTAGTCGTGTCCATCACCTTCTCTTCGTAAAGCGAGTAACTGATGCCCATGATCAAAGCGCCGTAGCACTGACTCTCCGCCGTCTTCAGATCGATGACCAATCCACAATCTTGCACCGCGACCATCTTTCTGACCTTGACGATGCCAGTGTCGGTATCAACCTCGACTTCCGCCATCTGTACCCCACCTACCCCGCTGTTCGTGAGATCGGGAGGCTTGCTCTTGTCCGGATTTTTTCCTCGCACGGTAAGCGGCATCGCTCCCAGCTTCGAACACGCTTCTTTCCAATTAAGGGATCGGCTGGGGTCACCCTTGACACTCACGTTTCCGTTCACGCATTCCAGCTGATCCGGCTGCGCATTGAGCGCGGTCGCCACCTTGGCAAAAAGCGCGTCACGCGCATCCACGGCCGCCCGTCGAGTCGATGAACTGACACCTCCAATCGTAGTCGATCCGCCGGAACCGCCGGACGGCGGGTAAGTCGTGTCGCCGATGAGAAGCTGAATCGCGTCCATGGGAATGCCCAACGTCTCGGCCGCCACCATGAGGATGCAAGTACGCGTTCCCGTGCCCAGATCCTGCGAACCCAACTTCAAGTCGACTGATCCGCCCGGATGAATGGTCAGATCGCAGTCACTGTTGTGGCCGCGTCCTCCCCAAGTGTGAAACGACAATCCCACGCCACGCCCCATCCCGGCGGATACGCTCTGCCCTCGCGGATGCCATTTCTGTTTCCAGTCCATCAGCTCGGCAGCGATTCCAAGCTCTTCGCGGTAGGTGTTCTCCCGCGCCTTGGTCAGGTTAAGATTCTTGCCGAAAAATTCCACCGGGTCCATGTTCAGCTTGGCCGCCAGATCATCCAGAGCGCACATGGTAAGCACAGCGGCCTGCGGATGATTCGGCGCACGCCAGGCGCGTGCAGGACCGATGTTGTTACGTATGGCAGTGTGCTCCTGCCGCTGGTTTGGAATACTGAACACGTAAGGAATCGGAGGCATGCCGCCACCGCCAGGGCCACCCGTACCCCAGGAGTCAGATTGCCATGCCAGCAGAGTACCGTCCCTCTTGGCGCCCACCTTCACGCGGGCATAAGCGGATGGCCGCGCTCCCGCAACTTCCAGCTCCGCATCGCGCTCCAGCATGATGCGAACTGGCTTGCCGCCGGCCTTCTTCGAGATTTGGGCAGTAAAGATTCCCCAGCGATCCGGAGAGAACTTGCTGCCGAACCCCCCGCCAATGTAGTCCTGGTGAACACGAATGTTGGTCGCAGGCATTTTCAACGGTTCCGCCATCTGTCCGGGGATGCCAGAAACGTTCTGCGTGGAGATGTGAGTGAACAGGTGATCCTCGTCAGTCCACTCGGAAATCGATCCGTGACTTTCGAGGCAGCAATGCGTGATCACCGGAATGCCGTACAGCCCTTCAGAGACGGAATCGGCTTCGGCGAAAGCCTTGTCCGGTTCGCCCACGGTCTGCGCCGCTGCTTTCTGATAGTTCGACAGCGGCTTGCTCGTGGCCTCAGGGTGAACCGTTGCGGCCCGGATTGCGTCCAGAACTTCATCGCTGGCGCCATCGGCCTTAAGCATCTTCAGATCATCCTCGCTCGCTTTCTGTATGAGGCCATCCCGCTGGAGGGTGCTGATCATCTGCCGAGCCGGCACCTGATTGTCGAGCATGTCGTCGAGTTCATCGACGCTGAGCGGGCCTTCCTCCTGCGCACTGCCCTTCGGAGGCTCGGCGTCGCTCACCAGATGTGGCAGTTTCTGGTACTCGACTTTGATCGCGCGGACGGCGTCCTCCGCCGTGCCCTCATCGACGGCAGCGACGGCAACAACCTCATCTCCTGCCCAATGAATGTTTGCGCCCGGCTCCTGCACGATATGAACCGCCTTCACGCCCGGCATCTTCTCAGCCGCACTGGTGTCGATACTCACAACTTTCGCGTGCGCATAAGGACAGCGCAGCACCTGGCCGTAAAGCATGCCGGGGCGATGAACATCGTAGGTGTACTTCGCCTGCCCAGAGACTTTTACCGGGGCATCAACTCGCGTGACTCGTGTACCGATTAACTTGCGATGCTGAGCGTCAGGCCATGAATAGTCCGGCATGGTCAGGCTCCCTTCTGCGCAACCTGCGCGATCGCTTTGCGAATTCCCTCATAAGTTCCGCAGCGACAAAGATTGCCGGCAAGACCGCGGCGAATCTCTTCAGCCGAAGGCCGTGGATGCTGATCGAGAAATGCTTTGCAGGCGACGACAAACCCCGGCGTGCAGAAGCCACACTGCGAACCATCGTTGTCGACAAACGCCTGTTGCACAGGATGCAACTTGCCGTCTCGCATCAGCGATTCAACCGTAGTAATGGCTTTGTGCTGGGCTTCGATGGCAAGCATCGAGCAGGCGTAGATAGTTTTGTTGTCCACCAGCACCGTGCAAGCGCCACATTCGCCACGGTCGCAGACTCGTTTCGCTCCGGTCAGTTCGAACTGATCGCGCAGAGCATCCAGCAGAGTGACGCGCGGTTCCAGATTTGCCTTGTAGCTTTTCCCGTTGATGGAGAACTCCATCGGGACCTTACCCGGCCCATGCACCGGAACTTCTTGCCCCGCTGCCATGACCACCTTAGGACCGGCAACCAGCGGCACTGCTACTGAAATTCCCGAAATCTTGAGGAAGTCACGCCGGGAAACGCCGGAACTCTCAGGATTTTCCTCCGGCGACCTTGGGTTATCGTCGTCATCGCGCATATGGCAACCTCCCTAACAGTTGAAATTCAGCCCCAGCCAGAACTAAACCTGCGGCTCCCTGATCAACGTCGTCCGCGCGCATCTAACCGTGCCAGTATATCCAACAAGACGGACTAAGTTCGAGACGTCACCGCCGGATTCTTGCGGCTGCGTGACAGTCGTCAGTCGAAAAACCGGGTGGATGATGAGTCCAAGTGGCACTACTGCCGCAAAGTAACCCTCCGAGGAAATGTAATTAGTTGAACCGAGTGGTGCGCCAGAGGGCAATCCCACAGCCCGCCAGCAGCAAAAGCATGACCGCCGAAACTGCGGCGGCCCATCTCAAATCGATGTCGACGTGCGGGAACCGCGCCAGGGCAGCAAGTGCAACGAAGATAGCGGTGACACCACAGACCAGCAACCAGTCTATAAGGGTTCTGCTGCTCGATCCCGCCTCGAACTCTCTACCTTCCATGCCGGCCCGCACGTAGGCGCGCTCAATCCCGTACCGTCTTTCTTCGCGTTCCGCCGCATCTTGCCACCGCGAGTGCTCTCGGCCTGTCGCTGAGGACAATGCAATTGCGATAGCTCCTAGAGCCATCAAAATTGATCCTCCTATCACTTGGGCATAGACTCTATGGCTCGCGCCGTGCAGTTCATGAAAAACCAGGATCCCCCACAGCAGCCCCCAGAGCTGATTGGTATTGGAAAGCGGAACCCCACGACTGATCCCAACGTACTTCGCGGCATATTGTTGGAATAAATCCCCGATCACCCAAACGAAACCGCCCAACATCAGCCAAAAGAGCACAGTTCGTGCGCCCACGATTTCATGCCACAGCGGGACCGCTCCCCGATAGCTAAGGGCAAGAAATGTCATTGTGGCTAGTTCGCCCACGGTAAAGAACGTTATGAACGAAAGGGGATTCATGCCGGTTAAGTAGGCTTTTCGATAGGGAATATACATAGTTCCCCACAAGACGCCCGCGCCCAGGGCGGCTATGAAGCCGAGAGTGGCCTTGCCCGCGGGAGCTTGGCTGGAGGATGCAAAAGCCAGCAATGTTGCCCCGACGAACATACAACACGCTCCACCCAGCACACCCAGCCAGCGACTCCATCCAGCATGGTGGAGTTCGTTGAACAAAACAAATCCCCAGAAGATCCCCAGCAAGCTGTTTGTATTCCACAGCGGAAATGCGATGCTCAGGCCAACGTCGCGAATGGCATAGATGGTCATGGTGTTGGCCACAGCCCACATGCATCCTGCGAGCACGGCCCAAATAATCAGATGAGGCGCCTGATGTACATCCTTGCGAACATACGACGTACCCCGGACAAAAGCTGGAATGCTCCAGCGGGCCAGGAAAACTCCGGCCACCATGATGAGTGAAACTGTGATGGGAGAAACTCCGGCCACGATTTTGATCGGTGCTTCGGCTCCGCCCAGCCACGCACCGGCAGCGAACCCGCAGAACATTCCCAGGGCCTGTAGAGTTCGCAGACGGCTGGCCTGCATCGGATTCTGAACGGCAACATTGGCGACAGAGTCCAGGAGTCTTCCTTTTCTGCCTCAACGGAGCTCATGTAAGAAAAGCAAGCCCGCCAAAAGCACAATCAGCGGGATCCAGAAGTGGATGTCGAGCATGATCGTCCTGAATAGACTGTCAGGCCGTGGCCTCAACCTCTTGTCATTCACTTATCTCACCAATCGCAATCGGACTCAGCAAAGGGATCACCGGGTCGCGATCGTTAGCGAAAAATGTCTTGGTCCCCATCTGGTAGCGGAGTGCGGCAACAACTCTTACTGCGCCGCGACATTTACGTCGAAGATCAGCTTCCCACCTACAAATGTTTTCAGAACTCGGACGTCGCGGATTTTTTCCGGGGCGATGGAGAATATGTCCTCGTTCAGCAGGACCATGTCGGCCAGTTTCCCGGCGGTGATCGAACCTTTTTCTTTCTCCTGGAACTCGGCGTAGGCGGAGCCCATGGTGTAAGCCTCGATCGTTTCTGCGACCGAAAGTTTCTGCTCGGGAAACCAGCCACCGGGATTCTTCCCATCCAAGGTTGCGCGGGTGACGGCAGCATAAACCGTCAGCAGCGGGTCGAGCGGCGCCACTTCCCAATCGGTGCCGAATGCCAGACGCACGCCGTGGTCCAGGAACGTGCGGAAAGCGTACGTGCGACTGGCCCGATCGTGGCCGATGTGCGATTCGGCAAAGCGGCCGTCGTCGATCGCGTGGTAGGGCTGCACCGAGGCAATCACGTGAAGCTGCGCGAAGCGTTCAAAATCCTTAGCGGCCATATGTTGGGCGTGCTCGATGCGAAAGCGGCGGTCGCCTTCGCGGTGTGCTTTGACGACGTCGGAGTAGAGGTCGAGGATGGTCGAGATGCCCTCGTCCCCGATGGCATGCGTGCAGATTTGCAACCCGGCGGCATCGGCCTTCATGTAGCGATCACGCATGAGCGAAATCGGATGCATTTCGTCGGACAGCAGGCCGCGATTGTTTCCCTGGTTCAGGAACGGCTCGTAGAAGTAGGCCGTGCCGGAACCAAGTGAGCCATCGGCAAAAGCCTTCAATGCGCCGATGCGGAGATAGGGTCCGCCAAAGGCATGGCCGATGCCAAGTTTCGCCTGATCGTCGACATTGGTAATGAGAGGAGCGGCGTAAATGCGTGTGGTGAGTTCTCCGCGTCGCAACAGCTCCGCATATACGGCAATGTCTTCGTAGCTCGCGACCATGTGCTGCACGCTGGTGACGCCCACGGACGCGGCATACGCCAGAGCGCGCTTTACTATCTTCACTCGCTGGTCGTGCGAGAGGGGCGGAATAACCTTGTCGATATAGTCTGTGGCCGCGTCTTTCAGAGCGCCGGTGGGATTTCCCTGAGCATCGCGAACAACGGTTCCGCCCGCTGGATCGGGAGTTTTGGCCGTGATGCCCGCCAAGCGCAGCGCTGCGGAATTTGCCAGTCCCATGTGCCCATCATAGCGGCTCACGAATACGGGCGTATCCGGAGTGAGCGCATCGATCAGCTCTTTGGTGGGCATGTTGGGCGGGTTCCACTTGGTTTCGTCCCAGTTGCCACCGAGAATCCACTGGCCTTTAGGTGTATGTTTGGCGCGCTCCCCGATGCGGCGGGCAAATTCCTGCGCGCTTGTGGCATCGTTGAGTTGAATATTGTCGAGTTGCTCTCCACCAGAGACGAAATGCACGTGTGCGTCGTTGAAGCCGGGCAACAGCAATTTGCCTCCGGCATCGATGACACGAGTGTCGGGCCCCCGCCAAAGGTCGACGTCTGCATTGGACCCAACCGCCACGATCCGCTCTCCGAGAACTGCAACCGCCTCTGCCGTCGGGAGAGATTTGTCTACCGTCCAGATCTTCGCATTAGTAACGATCAGGTCGGCCGCAGGTTTGGACTGGGCTGCCCCAGGCCGTGATATCACTAAAGTGGACAGAAGAATGCAATATAGAACCGTTTTAGACACGTGCCCTCCGCCTCCAGAGTGTCGCAAATTAGTGTCACAAATTTCCAACCATCGCCGTTACTGAAAGAAGCAATGATGAATCACTGAACCGCAAATCCCGGCGCTGCTCGGGATGACATCAAATTCTTTGACAACCGGCTAGAAGCTATACCGCAAGGCGAACTGCATAATTCGCGGCTTCGTCAATGTGCTGCTGATAGGTTCCAAACGTTGCGGAGGCGGCGTCCAATTGTCCCGTCGTCTGCGGCAAGGGTGCTACGTCGAAACGAACGGCGTTGGTGACGTTGAACACTTCCCAGCTGAACTTCAGGCTTTGCGATTCGGCAACGTGCCATGACTTGCTTAGGCCGCTGTCGATTCCGAAGAATCCCGGCCCGCGCAGCTCGTTGCGCTGTCCCGACTCGCCGGGCAAAGAATATCGAAAGTCGCCTTGCGCCGCTGCCGGGTCTTTGAACAAATCCGGGTTGCCATTTGAATCGATGAAGGCCCCAGTCTGGGGTTTGGGGCCGTTCAGAATCGCGGTGGACGGCAGGTACCAGTTAGTAGGGAAGCTGGTGAAAGTCTCAATCGTGGTGGGAAAGCCGCTGGTCCAGCGAGCCAGTCCCGACCACTGCCAGCCACCGATGACCGCGTTCACCCAGCGGCTCGGAAGCGCCGGCGAAGCGTTTCCCGCGTCCGAAGGGCAGCTCGTAAACCCAATTCGTATTGAACTGATGGGTGGTGTCGAAGTCCGACACTCCGCGCAACTGGGCTGGCGACCAGGAGTTGATGATCTGGTCTGCCTGAAAGTAGGCATCGACCTCGTTGACTCGTTCGGCATTGGAGCCGATATCGATGGACTTGGAGTAGGTGTAGTTGAAGTCCCACTGCAGGCCGTGGCGTCATCCCGCGACGGATCGTCACCTGCAGCGCGTGATAGGAACTGGTGCCGGCGTTACGCCAGGAGTAGAGCGACGTGAACTGCGGATTGAAATATGCATACGGACCGAGCTTGGAACACGCCGGGAAAGCACGGGTTCGGACCAAGTCCAAGCTCTCCGGGCACGTCGGCAAAGATGAGCGGTAGAGTTTCGTTGTGCAGGGCGCAGGCGTATGAGCTGTACATAGCTTGCGTCGCCGTCGGTGAGAAGTTTCCCGGCAACGTAGCTGCTCCCGGTGTGCAGTTACCGAAGTCCGTTCCGTCGTATACTCCCGCGGCGCCCGGGAACATGTCTTCCCAGTAGGGAATCTTCCCCAAGGTTTGGATAGGAACGTTGGCTGCGGCGGCCTTCGAAAGAAGAGTTGCCGCGGCGAAGTAATCCATTCCTGACTTGCTTGTCTACGAGGTCGAGCGGCATCGCCATGTCTTCTTCCTGCAAAAGGCGTCGTCCCAGCCGCCCGATGTAAGCCACATCCACAACAAAGCTGTTCGGCAGTTCCCGGCTGACGGAGAAATCAAACACGTGGGAGTAAGGGCGTCTTCATCTTGTCGTCCACGCCCCAGGAATTCGCCACGCCGTCGGGGAGTCCGCTGGGAGCCAGTTTCGGAAATCCTCCCGTCGGTGGCGCCGCAATAAGCTGCGGATGGGATAGTGTTAATGCCGCTGAATCGCGGTGAGTCATCGATCGTATACTGGCCGATCGGATTCGGAATCGTTGTGGTCAGGCCGAACGAGCCGTTCCGGTCAAAGCTGTCGACGATCCCCTGGCCGAAGTGGTCGTAATAGATGCCGTAACCGCCGCGGATCGAAGCTCTTCCCCGCCCCCCCAAACAGGCGTTGCCTCCAACCGCTCTGTCGGCTTTCGGAGACCAGGCAAACGCAAATCTGGGCGCGAGATTTCCATAGTCCCAATTCCAATACGGTGGCTTGCCGTTGGCTTGGCCGGAAAGGACGTAACTGATGGGAGGATTATAGGTCTGCCCCGCCAACATGGCCTTTCCCCGGTTTTGGAGAAAACTCTCCAGGCTGATCGACGGCGACACTTGGGTTCCAGTGGTTTCGTAGGGCGGCTGCAGCAGCGTGTATCGGAGTCCGTAGGTGAGCGTCAGTTGCGGGGTGACTCGCCAGGAATCCTGGGCATAGGTCTCGAATTCGTGCGCCCGAAAATGTCGCAGCGCGGGTGTCCCGTTCGGCAGAGCAGTGCCTTCCTTGGTGATGTTGTAGTTGGAGAAGGACGAATCAAGCAACCCAGTTAGAGCGATCACCGGCCAGTCATAGCCCGTCTGGAAATTGGGGTATTGACTGCGGGAAGTCCAAGGGCCACAACTGTGGATCGCTGGGATCGAGGCTGCTGCCGGTGCCCGCGATGAAAGCCGTAGGGTTCAGCCACAAGTCATAGGACCGGGCATACGAGAAGGAATTGGCGTCGGAGTTGCGGTTATTGGTGATGATGCGCAGGTTGCCGCCAAAACCAAAAGTGTGTTTCCCCTTGATCCACGCCACATCATCCGTCAGGTTGTGTACCGGCACATTGGATTTGGTGGTAAACGTATTGGCATTGAGGGAATCCGGTCCGTTACCGAAGAAGGTATAGTTTTGGGTCAGTTGGCCGATGGTGCCGACACCCTGGCGGATGTATCCGTAATGGAAGTTGTTGATCAGGTTCGGACGTAACGTAGCGGTGTAGCCGGCGATTAGTCCCTTGCTGTTGTTGACGGCCACGGTGCTCTGCGGCTGGCCGGGAAACTGCGGTCCGAGGCCATTGTTGTCGTCCACCAGACCGCCGCGCACGAATACGTGATGGTTTTGAGTGATGTTGAAGTCAAACTTTGCTACGTACGTGTTCAGCATCCCGGGCGTGGATGCCGGAAAAGTGAATCCTTGAAAGTTCAGCCCATCCCCCACCGCGGTGGAATTGGGATGCGGGTACTGCTGAAACAGAGCCATCACCGCCGGATTTGCGCCTGGTCCGCAGAGGACAAGTGCATTGCCGGTGCACTTTGGTGATCCAGCGTGGCCAAGGTCTTGCCGGCTCAAGGTTTCGATGCCGCCGGCTGGGGCACGTGGGATCTCCCGTGCAGTCGTAGCTGATGATTCCCTGACGCAGATTGTCGCTGGGCACAACGCGTGTGGTTTGCGTGTTTTCCCGGGTCCGCTGGCCTTCGTAGGCGAGGAAAACGAAGATCCGGTTCTTGACGATGGGGCCGCCGAAAGTTGCGCCAAAAGTATTGCGGATCAACTGGCCGGGAATGTTGGGCAGCCCGGACTGCAGCTCGCTCTGTTTGTTGAACCAGTCGTTGGCCTGGCCGACGTTGTTCCGGTTGTATTCGTAAACCGACCCGTGGAAGTTGTTTGTGCCGCCTTTCGTGATCAGCGAAACCTGCGCTCCCGATGAGCGACCCTCGTCAGCATTGGCGCCGCTGGTGGTCACGCGGAATTCCTGCAAGGAATCCAGAGTGGACCGCAGCGCGCCCTGGAAGGCGTAGCCCTTCACCTGGTCGTTGTCGTCAATCCCATCCAGCGTGATGTTGGTCTGGTCGCTGCGCGCCCCGCTCACCGACCCACCGCGGCTGTCCTGGTTCTGGTCGACATTCGTTCCTACAAACGTGACGCCGGGCTGCAAACTCAGAATCTGCGTTGGATCCCGGCCTTCAAAGGGCAAGTTGCGATCTGGGAGGTGCCAAACGCGTTGCCGATCGTAGCGTCCTGGGTGTTGACCTGCACGCTCGCGCTCTCGACCTCGACGGTGGCGACTTCCGCCTTGAGCCGCATGGTGGCATTTGCTGTGGCCGGAAGATTCACCAGCAACTCCAAATTCTCCATTTTGAGAATCGCGAAACCCGCCATGCTGACCGTTAGCATGTAAGTGCCCGGCGGGATTTGCAGGAACTGGTAAACTCCTGCGCCGTCTGTTTTTGTCGATTGGGAAAAGCCAATGCCTGGGTTAGAGAGCGTGACGGCAGCTCCGGCCAGCACCGCACCTTGCTGGTCTGAGATCGTGCCGTGCACGGATGAGGTTGAAGTTTGACTGAGTAACCCGCCACTCAGTGTGAAGATGACCGCCGCTAGAACGACCAGTCTCCGCATAGTTCTCCCCCGGGCTCGGCAAAGGCAAGATCGTGCGAAAATAAGCTCCGCCCGCGTCTTTGTCAACAACTGAGGCTGTGGGCTTGGAGAACTTCAATGCCCAGAACTTTCCGCAACGTCTGTGCAGCGTTAGTTGTGTGGTCAGTACTCACCGGTTTGGTCTGCGCCCAGGCCAAGCCCCGGGCACGCGACTTGGGTGTTCCCTTCGACGGGACGCCCGGACCGCTGAACGCCATCACGGACGTTAAGGGGGTAGAGGTGGGCCACACGACTCTTATCTCCGGCGATGCTGCGTCGAAAGCTGACGTTCGCGCCGTGCGAACAGGGGTCACTGCCGTCCTCCCCCGCGGCAAAGACTCAAACGACCCGGTCTTCGCAGGATGGTTCACCGAAAATGGCAATGGTGAAATGACCGGAACAACCTGGGTAGAAGATTCCGGCTTCCTTGAGGGCCCGGTGATGATTACCAACACACATAGTGTCGGCGTCGTGCGGGATGCAGTCATCGCCTGGCGGTTGAAACGGCACGGTCCTAACGAGGACGGGTATTCCTGGTCTTTGCCCGTCGTGGCTGAGACCTGGGATGGCTACCTGAACGACGTAAATGGATTTCATGTGAAGCCGGAGGACGCCTTTCACGCTCTCGACAGCGCCCATGCCGGAGCCGTGGAAGAAGGCAACGTCGGCGGTGGAACCGGAATGATTTGCAACGAGTTCAAAGGAGGAATTGGCACGGCATCGCGCGTTCTTGATGCCAAGTACGGCGGCTATACCGTGGGTGTGCTTGTGCAATGCAACTACGGACAACGCGATCAGCTACGGATTGCGGGCGTGCCTGTCGGCCGCGAGATTGCCGGACCGAAGGTCTGGGACGACGATGTGGGTTCAATCATCGTCGTAGTCGCTACCGACGCCCCTTTGATTCCGACACAACTAAAACGCGTCGCCAGACGCGTAACCCTGGGATTGGGACGAAACGGAAGCTACTCAGGAGACGGCTCGGGCGATATTTTCATCGCGTTCTCCACTGCGAATCCCGGAGCGTCGGCCAGCAAAGGCCTTCGTGCGCTCAGCATGCTGCCTAACGATCAGATCAATCCAGTTTTCCTGGCCACGGTGCAAGCCACCGAAGAAGCGGTGGTGAACGCCTTGATCGCCGCCGAGACGATGACCGGCGTGAAAGGTCATTCGGTAATCGCCTTGCCCCACGATCAATTGCAGAATCTTCTGAAGAAGTACAACCGGTTCGCAAAGTGAATTGAGTTCACGTCCCACAACGCAGGCTCGCAGGATTTGGAATCAGCGCATTCGCCAGATGATGAGTTGGCCCAATCAAGCTACTCACAATTTCTGCTATAGTTACGGGCCTCGGAGGTCCTATGCCCCGCATTGTCCGCTGCGCTTTAATTCAGGCCACCAACGCCCTCAGCACGGACCGGCCTCTGGCTCAGATCAAGAAAGCGATGATCGACAAGCACTTGAAGCTGATCGAGAAGGCTGCGAAAAAGAAAACGCAGATTCTGTGCCTGCAGGAACTTTTCTATGGCCCGTATTTTTGTGCGGAGCAGAATGTCAAATGGTATGAGTTAACCGAGCCTGTACCTGACGGTCCTACAACCAAGTTGATGCAGAAAATCGCGGCCAAGCATCGCATGGTAATCGTGGTTCCGGTCTATGAGGAGCAGATGGCGGGCGTTTACTTCAACACCGCCGCCGTGATCGACGCCGACGGCCGGTATCTCGGAAAGTATCGCAAGCACCACATTCCACACTGTCATCCTGGCTTTTGGGAGAAGTTTTATTTCACTCCGGGCGATCTTGGATATTCAGTCTTTGAAACGAAATACGCCCGCGTCGGCGTTTACATTTGTTACGACCGCCATTTTCCCGAAGGCGCGCGCATTCTCGGATTGAATGGCGCGGAGATCGTATTCAATCCTTCCGCAACCGTGGCCGGTCTCTCGGAATATTTGTGGGAGTTGGAACAGCCCGCGCACGCAGTGGCCAATGGTTATTTCGTTGGCGCCATCAACCGCGTGGGAACCGAAAAGCCGTGGAACATCGGGGAATTTTACGGGAAAAGTTACTTCTGTACTCCGCGCGGGAAGATCATCGCCCAAGCCTCCCGCGACAAAGATGAAGTGCTCGTGGCCGATCTCGATCTCGACATGATTTCGGAAGTCCGTAAAGTGTGGCAGTTTTTCCGCGACCGCCGCCCCGAAAGTTATGGCCCGATCACGGCACAAACTGGAACGGCTGCAATAGCCGCAGACTAGAACTCATGTGGCTCTGTTGACATCCTGAGGTGCTGAGTTACGTGCTACAGGCGGTAAAGATTGTACGTGAGGCCGAGCAACAAGGCTTGGCGACGTTGCGTGAGCAAGCATCGGCCGGGAGCGCGGCAGGAGAGTTTGCGTTTGGCAACGGAGAAGACAGTTTCAATCAGGGCACGACGGCAATATTTCTGACGAGGAAAATGGTTTCGCATCTCGGCGCGGACGCCGTGAATGCGCCAGGTTTTCTTCCCACGTTTGGCGGGGATGACGCTCAAGGCGTGAAGCTGCTGGCGGACAAAGGTGTGATTGCGCTCGGAATCGAATTCGGCATCGGCCAACACACAGCCCACGGGAGTGTGGGCATGGGCCTGCGCGACGAGTTCGGGGAGATGAGCACAGTCATTCCACGGGGCCTGACGCGCCGACTGTGCCAAGATGAGTTGCCGCTTCAGGTCGACGACGGCCAGCCACTTCAACCAATGCCGCCAAGGCAGCGGTTGTTGGGTGTGGTGATACATGCGGCGTACGAAGAAGGTGCTGACCGCGCCTTGCGCCAGCCCGGTGGCATCGATGGCCACCGGGGCACGGCGTTGAGCCCCGGGCAGCTTCATGCGACGGACCACTTCGTTCAAGGATCGAGCGATCGCAGCCTCATCCAGTCGGCGCAGAAAGCGGTAGAGAGTCGTGTAATCAGGAACGGAGCGAAGCCGGAGAGCGCGGCGCAGTTCGGAGTGTTCGGCCAGTCGCACTTCGGCTTCCCGGTAGGTCCAGTCCTCGTAGCGCATGAGGCACAAGATGGCCAACAACTGTGGCTGCGTGAACTGGTGTTTGCTAAACGCCGTGCGATAACGCGGCACAGTGGCGGCGGTCACGTCCAAGGCCACTTGCGCGAAGCGTACCAAACCCACTTCGGCCATGGCTAGTAGCGAGTTTCGCCGGAGCTGATCGCAGCATAACCCGGATTCGCTACCTTCGATGCGAAGTGGAACTTAGGATGTCAACAGAGCCAACTCATGTCATAAATGGCGGTCAATGAGTACAATCGCGATTTTGCGACAGTTGACCATTCCTGACCCTGCGAGACCCCTGCATGCCGACTAAGACTGGTGCAGCCGCGATACCTAAAAGAGTGTGCCTCAGCGAACAGTGGGCTTATGACGTCGATACTTTGCCGCCAAGAAGGCAGCACCCGTGCAAAATAAGAGCATCGCGCTGGGTTCGGGAACGGGCGCAATAAAAAACTCCGTGCTGGCCGTTCCACCGTTCGGCCCGCCGAATGAAACGGTGAAGGTGGCTGGGACCCTCTGGGTAACTGGCAGGTCGGCAATGAAATACTGGATGCACACGATTGTTGGCGAGCAAGGACCTGTAGAGAATTTTGGGAAGCTCGAAACGAACTGCTGATTGTCGAACGAGACGGTGAGGGTTAGACTGCCGGATGTCCACCCCAGTGGTTGTCCTGAGGCGAAATCGGCATATCCAAAGTCGTTTAAGTGAACCGTGCTCTCGGGCGTGAGCACGAAAATAGTACTGCCGTTAACCCCAAACAATGTAAACGACGAATCGGTGGGTACCAGATTGTTTATGCTGTTCGCCAGCGCTTGTGTATTGAAAGCGAGTACAATCACAAGCGCTGTTATGGAGAACACGAGACGCAATGTGGACCGTCGCTTGGCCATATGAGGTAGCCTCCCTAGCATCTTGGTCCCAAGATAAAGTTTGTGTTTTCAGTCAGCCCGCGCGTTAGCGATTTTTTGACGGCAAACCGGCTGCCAAACTGCCTGAGAGGGCAAGAAAAATTCCAATCGAACCAGAAGGCAGATCAGAAGCGGGGTCTCGGTCAAACGAAGACGCCTGTAACAAGGCTGATGTTTGAAAACGGACTAATCGAACTGCAAAAGTTTGCAGAGGCTGTGTGAAGTGGTTTTTCGTAAAGGACTAGCCGCGTATCCGCCATTTATGAGATAGCTTGTAGTCTTGCATATCCCTGTTTGGCCTTGCACCTACGGCAATGACTCCACAGGCACCGTCTTACAAGCATTCGCGAATCGAATCCAGTCCTCTCTACAACCCCGATCTTGCGCCCGCGTCGGATAACCGCCGGCACTGGGGAACCTACAACTTCGCAGCGCTGTGGATTTCCATGTCGGTCAACATCCTGACCTACATGCTCGCCGCCAGCCTCATTCAGGGCGGGATGGACTGGAAGCAGGCCGTGTTCACGATTTTCATCGGCAATGTGATCGTGCTTGCACCCATGCTCCTGAACTCCCACCCAGGGGCAAAGTACGGAATCCCGTTTCCAGTGTTGGCCCGCGCTTCGTTTGGAGTGCTGGGCGCAAATGTCGCCGCTGTGCTGCGCGCTCTGGTCGCGTGTGGATGGTTCGGCATTCAAACCTGGATCGGCGGGGAAGCGATCAGCACATTGCTCGCGACTCTCTGGCCGGGGTGGAAAGACGTTCCTCACGGTACCGCAATTTGTTTTCTGCTTTTCTGGCTCATCAACCTCGCTGTTATCCTCAAGGGCATCGAGTACATTCGTATCCTGCAGGGAATCAGCGCGCCCGTGCTGCTCGGCGTCGGATTGCTGTTGCTGGCCTGGGCGTACCGCAACGCTGGAGGCTTCGGTCCCATGCTGGCCGCGCCGTCGCGATTCACCCGCTTCTCTGATTTTCTGAAGTTTCTGATCCCGGCGCTGAACGGCACGGTAGGCTTCTGGGCGACCGTTTCCTTGAATATCCCGGACTTCACCCGCTTCGCCCGCAACCAGCGCGAGCAGATGTTAGGCCAGGCCCTGGCCCTCCCCACGACCATGACGCTGTATGCTTTCGTGGGAATCGTCGTAACCTCGGCCACTGTGGTCATCTACGGGACGGCGATCTGGGATCCGGTCCAGTTGCTCAGCCGGTTTCACTCGCCGGTTGCAGTGGTGATTTCTCTCCTCGCGATCCTGTTGGCGACGCTGAATGTAAACATCGGAGCCAATGTAGTTTCGCCGGCGAACGATTTTTCCAATCTCTGGCCGAGAAAAATCAGCTTCCGCACCGGCGGCGTCATCACTTGCTTTATGGGCATCGCCCTGATGCCCTGGAGGTTGCTGGCCAATTACAAGACTTTCATCCTTGGCTGGCTGGGTGGCTACGCTGCATTTCTCGGACCGGTCGCAGGAATCATGATCTGCGATTACTTCCTGATCCGTCACCGCGTGCTGCTGGTCGATGACCTTTATCTTCGAGGTGGAATCTACGAGTACGCGAAAGGTTTCAACTGGCGAGCGCTGGTCGCGCTTGCTCTCGGAGCGGGCACAGCGCTCTCTGGCCTCGCGGTTCCATCCCTGAGCGCTCTTTATGACTATTCCTGGTTCATTGGCTTTGGGGTGTCCTTCGTGAGTTACTACGCGATGATGAAGGTGCAGCGTCAAACGGCGCTCGCTCCGCAGGAAGCCGCATAGGCTCAACGCTTTTTCTTTTTCGCCTTTGCAAAGGCTGGCAGGACTTCGCGCTCATACACTTCCAATGTCTGCTCCTCGTCTCCGCACATCAGATAAATATTGAACTGCGTCACACCCACGCTAGCCAATTTTCGAAGTTTCTCGTGATGTGCCTTCACAGGGCCAATCACGCAGAAACGATCGACAACCTCGTCGGAAACAAAGTCGGCGTTTTCACTTTCAACCTTGCAATGGTGCAGATAATCGTAGCCGCCGCGATTCTGCACATAGGAGGTGAGCGCCGGCGGAAGATCTTCCGGCTTGTATTGCCGGATGAGATCCACGACGTGATTCGATACCAGCGCGGGAAACCACCGCACCCGCTCTCTCGCCACACTCAAATCATCGGAAACCCATACCGGAGCCGCGGCCATCACCTCGATGCTGCCTGGGTCGCGGCCGGCCGCGCGGGCACCTTCCTTCATAAATCCCAGGCACCACGAAATCAAATCCGGATCGGCGAACTGCAGAATGATTCCATCCGCCACCCGCCCTGCCATCTGCAAAACTTTGGGGCCGTATCCCGCGATCCAAACCGGCGGCGAGCCCGGGGCCCAACTCAGCCGAGTCGGCTGGCCATCGTGCTGAATTTCTTTGCCCGCCGTAAGGTCACGGAAAGCCGCGACTGCAGCCTCCAACTGCGACCAACTGACCGGCTTCTTGCCCAGCACGCGCCTGGAACTGTCGCCACGCCCAATGCCAAGCTGCATCCGCCGCCCCGAGATCAGGTCCAGTGTGGCAAACAGACTGGCGGTCACGCTCAGATCGCGAACCGCGGGATTGGTCACTAATGTTCCCAGCTTCATCTTCTTCGTATTCACTGCCATCAATGTCAACAGCGGGTACGGGTCCATCCACAGGACGTGCGAGTCGAAACTCCAGCCATAATGGAACCCGGCAGCTTCGGCTTGTCGTGTTAGCGCAACGATGCGTTCTACTGCGATGTCGGGTTTGAAGGTGATGCCAAACTGCATGCGTGTCGCTTTCACCTCTCAAGAAATTAAATTAACAGGAACTAAGGTGCGGCAGTTTAGCATAAATGAGCAGAGCTAAACGGACAATCAGTAGGCGGAGTTGACTGCATGAAGCGAAGCGAGACTGCGATGCGTGTGCTCGGCTACACATGGGCAGGCGTGCGAACCACCGACCTCAAATCCGCCTCGCGCTTCTTTGCCGATGTGCTGGGTCTTTCCCTCATTCACGAGGGTAGGGGTATGGTCCAGTTCGAGCTGCCTTCCGGACAACTGTTCGAAGTCTTCAGTTCCCAGAGTCGTTACTATCCCCTCCACGCCTGTCCGGTTCTGGCCTTTCAGGTGGAGGATGTGCGCGAGGCGAGGAAAGAACTGCAGTCACGGGGTGTCGAGTTCGTCACCGATGTCGATGGTGACGAATCAGAGGCCTGGGTTTATTTTCGCGGCCCTGATGGCTACCTGTACGAGCTTTGGCAGACGGCACGCCCCTTGAAGGCGCTGCCGCCCAAGCGGAGAAGAGGAGGGCGCAATGGCCTTTGACACCATCATCAAAAACGGACGCGTGGTAACCGCAACCGATACATACGTGGCCGACATCGGCATAGCCGACGGCACGATCACTGCCATCGGACAAGACCTGCCGCAGCAAAATGCCGCAAAGGTACTGAACGCGACCGGCAAACTGGTTTTCCCCGGGGGCATCGACGTTCACACTCATCTCGACATGCCGTTCGGCGGCACCACCAGCGCCGACGACTTCGAGACCGGCACGCGAGCCGCGGCCTTCGGCGGCACCACAACGCTAATCGACTTTGCCATCCAGTACAAAGGCCAGCCTTTGCGCAAAGCCTTCGACACCTGGATGGCCAAGGCATCCGGCAAGGCAGTCTCGGATTATGCGTTCCACTGCATCGTGACCGACGTCAGTGACGGCCAGTTGCAGGAGATGAATGCGCTGGTCAGCGAAGGAGTGACCAGCTTCAAGCTGTTCATGGCCTACCCCGGCGTGTTCATGCTCGACGACGCCAGTATCTTCCGGGCGCTGCAAACTACAGCGAAGAACGGTGGCCTGGTGTGCATGCATGCCGAAAATGGAAGCGCGATTGATGTCATGGTGCAACAAGCGTTGGCCGAAGGGAAAAAAGCGCCAAAATATCATGCTCTAACTCGGCCGACCACCGCCGAAGCAGAAGCGACGGCGCGAGCGATTGCATTGGCTGAAATGGCAGGAGCGCCAATCTACATCGTGCACCTTACCTGCAACGACGCTCTCGAAAAAGTTCGGGAAGCTCGCGATCGCGGGCTTCCCGTCTATGCCGAAACCTGCCCGCAATATTTATATCTTTCCATCGAGAATTTTGACGTGCCTGATTTCGAGGGAGCAAAATATGTCTTCACTCCCCCGCTGCGAGAAAAGTGGCATCAGGAAAAACTCTGGAACGGCCTCAAGCGCGATCACTTGCAAGTCGTGTCCACCGACCACTGTCCATTCTGTTTCAAAGAGCAAAAAGAGCTCGGCCGCGACGACTTCACGAAAATTCCAAATGGCGGACCCGGCATCGAGCATCGCATGAGCCTGATCTATTCAGGCGGCGTCGCCCAGGGCCGATTCACCGCGAATCGTTTCGTGGAGCTCGTTTCCACGACTCCAGCCAAACTCTTTGGACTGTATCCACGCAAAGGAACGATCGCGTCTGGCAGTGATGCCGATCTCGTGATCTTCGATCCCGATCGCAAGCACACCATCAGCGCAAAAACTCACCACATGCGTGTGGATTACTCGATGTTTGAAGGCATCGAGGTGACCGGCATGCCGGATTTAGTTCTCTCCCGAGGACAAGTGCTGGTAGAGGGAGACAAATTCCTGGGACGCGCCGGACAAGGCAAGTTCCTGCGGCGATCAACTTACTCACAGCTGAACGGATAGACGAGATCCTGAGAATCACGATTGCGAATGAACCAGCGCAGGAGTCATCCATTCGTTCATCGGCTGCGTTGCGCCACAGTCCAAACACTTCGTCACACCAAACTGGGCCGCACAGTGCGGACAGACGGCGCCCGTTTGAAACGTGTCGAAGGCCTGCCCGCACCTCCCGCACTTCCAAAACTCACCAACCGGCGGTGCAGTCTTGCACCTTGGGCAGGCAAATCCCTCCCGACGGGGCAACTTCGCCAGACGCGACAGCGCCAGGGCGTGGCGCAGCCCGCCCCAACAATTCATGAGCATGAACACGGCGAGGACCCCGTACCAGATCTCTTGCCGCCACAATGCCAGAGCGATGAACCCGGCCACGCCGACAAAACCGAGCACAGTGGCCACCATCAAGCTGCGGGCGCGTCCCAGCACAAACCAGAGAAGAGAGCGGAGGATCTGCCCGCCATCCAAAGGGTAGATGGGCAGCATGTTGAACACCAGCAGGACCACGTTAATCTGCAAGATCATCCACAGAAACTTGTAGGCATCTGGCATCGCATGCGCCCACCCGGACCAACGGCTCAAGACGACAAGAATGAATAAAACCGGCAGGAGCGCAACATTCACCAGCGGCCCCGCCGCGATGCTCCATAACGTCGCGCCCGGCCGCGGTGGTGGATCCACAAACGCCACGCCGCCGAGGGGCCACAACACGATCTGGTTCGCCGTTCCCCCAACCTGCCGGCAGGCCAGCGCGTGGCCAAACTCATGAAGCGTGATGATGAGAAAAAGCGTCAGAAACTCGAGCACATTCCAGGCGACAGACGAATAGCTCCCCCTTCGCACTTTGATTTCATACACCGCCAGCAGAAACCAGGACCAATGCAGGAACAAGTCAATTCCGCCGAAGCGAAACAGGCGGATTGACCCTTGGTGAGCACTTGGCATCTGCCAGATTTATAACACGACACCACTCATTGCTTTGGGAAAGCGCACCTATCGACGAGAATCCCTCAAGTCGCCGCTGGCCCTGCCGATATGGCGGATGTCACTGCGTTTGCATGCACTTGTTACCTCAAACAACGCGAAAGACCCTGAACGAGGGGGCTCAGTTCTCAAACGGGATTGGGAAACGACACAGATTGTCACTTTTGAGACCCTAGGCATTACCTAGGAGATACCCTAGAGACATGGGGAGCTCCCGGGGATGGCCCGCAACTTCTCATATTCACAGGGGTTTATGAATGTAAATCCACCGTGCCCGTGTTTCGGAACTGTAGGGCAGGGTGCGGCAGCCAAATTGCATGCAACTTGTATAGCTGCCGATGAGTCTAATAGCTCAAGAAGGTCGGAGTCGGAGGTGATGACGGCCATGAACGAGAGAATGAATGACAAAGACAGATTTACGATAACTGAGATCGCGGCGCTGCGGAACGATTTGCTGCAAGGTGGCATGATCGATTCTTACGAGGCCGCCGAACTCCTGCAAGTCTTTTTGATGGGCCGTGGATACGGGGTTTCGCCCAAGGATGCCTTGGATGCTGCCGGCCGGGTGGAGATGGCGGGATGCGCTCTGCCGGTGCTGCAGTATGAATTGGAAAACCTGGCCATGGTGATGTAAGAGTTACGTGCGGCGTGGGATGGTGACCCACGACGCAATAAGACGCGGTTAGCCTTAATCAGTAGGTCAGAAACCGCGAGCCGTGAGGAAGAAGTCTCTGGGTGTTTGAAGGTTTTTGAGATTTCGACGCCGGGATTTTGACATTCTGGGTAGACGGTCGAAACAAGACTGGCCGAACCAGTTCCACAAAGAAGTAAGCCGGGCCAACCAGCCCGGCTTTGTGGTCTTTGGTGACGTTAGTTGGTGCACCGCTCTTTGTCACTGTCAACCGGCAGACGCAGTGTCAAAAGGAAACCCTTGTACGCGGGGAACGTTGTCCGCCTGTGCGTAGCTGTCGACTCCGCTGAGGGGCTGCCGGGCCAGCAATTGGAAGGTTCACTACGAATGAAGGACTTCGCGGTCCGTGGTGCCGACATCCGCCCGGCCACCTGAACGTTGGTCCACCAGAAACTCGATTCCATATATATACAGGGCGCGATAGCGAACCGTCGCAGAGACTCGAACCAGTTCCTTACTGCGGGGAGAACGAAATTCGACCTGAATTTGAGATCCCAAAGGTAGATTTGCCATCAGAAACACGCCCATGCCAACATCGCTGAGATTGATTCCCAGAGCTCCAAACTGGGCGGAGTCGGTGAATACCTGCACCGAGGTATTTAGCAGTTGGCGTCCCTGGCGTCGCCGGTCCGGCTTGAAAGTGCGTTTGAAAATCATCCGTCCACCCGTGAGCACAAAGTAGCGCAGTAATCTCCACGGGCAAAGATTACGGATGGTCAGTGGTTGTAGAGCGAAGAAGCAGACACAGGCGAGGAATCAATTCATTCGTAGCGTAGGCTTTCGACTGGATCAAGCTGTGCAGCGCGAGCGGCGGGCACAGTACCAAACAAAATTCCTACCACCGAGGACACGATGATGGCGATGATCGCCGACAGGCCGGAGATCGGGATGCGGTAGTCGGTGAGAAAACGCACGGAATAAGGCAGTGCAAGGCCGATTACGATCCCGACGATGCCTCCTATAAGTGAGATCAGAATGGCTTCCGCGAGAAACTGCAAGCGGATTTCGCGGCTCGTGGCGCCGATCGCTTTGCGGACTCCAATTTCGCGAATTCGCGAGGTCACCGTGGCCAGCATGATATTCATGATTCCGATGCCACTGACCAGCAGTGTGACCATAGCGACCAGCAGCAAGACCCAGGTCAGTCCCACCGCGATTCGGTCGGCCATGGCGAGCAGAGCGGTCAGATTCGACACGTTGTAGACCGACTCGCCCCGATGGCGCGATTGCAGCACACGTTTCACCTGCGCGGTGCCGTCTACCACCATGGAAGGATCTTCCATCGAGAAATACAGCAGCTTGACGGTGGGCGTCTGCATGAAATAACGGCTGACGGAGTAGGGGATCAACATGGTATTGTCCTCGATCTCCGACTGGCCGAAGGTTTCGACACGTTCGCGGAAGGTCCCGATGACGGTAAAGGGCAGCCCGGTCAGCTTGATGCCTTTGCCCACCGCCGCCGTGGTCGACCCGTAAAGCTGAATCGCGAGTTTGTCGGTGATGACGGCAACTTTATTGTGGGCCTGCGAGTCGTCCTGATCGAAGAAGCGGCCGGACGGCACAACCAGATTGCGCACCCGCAAATAGTCGGGATCGACTCCCAGGATCTGCACATCTTTCTCTCTGCCATTGCCGATCGGGACGCGCTCTTCGAGATTGACAACCGGCGAGGCCGCCATAATGCCCGGAACCTCCTGCTGTACCGCTTTGAGGTCTTCAATAGTGAGCGGGTCGGGAGTGGTGCTGCTGATGTGCTGTGTGCCTCCCTGATATTCGGCCCAAATCTCGTTGGTGCCGATGGCCGAGATCTGGTTGAGAACGTATTGGCGCCCCGTCATGCCGATTGTGACAACCAGGATGAGCGAAGCGGTGCCGATGACCATGCCCAGTGCGGTCAGGGCGAAGCGAACCTTGTTGCTGCAGAACGTGTCGTAGGCAAAGCTGAGAATTTCGCCAAAGCAAATCTTGGGGCGCGGACGAGAGGGCATGAGCGCGGCGGCCATACTTCTTCATAGTACCAATTAGCCCGGTGGGTAGCGAGAAGAACGCACAGAGAGGTAGTGGGTCAGTTTGAACCGCTCAACCTCGGCGTCATCCTGAGCGCAGCCGTTTTTCAGGCGGAGCGAAGGATCTCGCGTGTATCTCCTCCGGCCTAAGCATCAAACTGACCCACTACCCACAGAGAGGGTCCCTTGTGTCAAAGTAGAAGATCGTGAAAACCTACTGAACGGCGGTGTTTTGAACTTGGGCCAAGAACGAGGAATTCGGATCACACTCCACCACTACAAAACAGGAATCTTTTTGCTGCTGTTGACGGCGGCGTCTTTGCTCGTCCACGGCTATCACCCCTTTGCTGAGGATGCAGAAATTTACCTGCCCGGCGTCGAAAAACTTCTGAACCCGCGGCTGTTTCCCCTGGGCCGAGAATTCTTCGCTTCGCATGCCAGTCTTACCCTGTTCCCCAACCTGATTGCTTTTTCGTTGCGCGTTACACATCTGCCGCTGGGACCAGGCCTCTTCTTATGGCACCTGGCTTCCATTTTTCTGTTTCTGCTTGCCTGCTGGGAATTGAGTGGAATTCTCTTTTCAACCGCCAGGGCACGCTGGGCCGCGGTCTGTCTGGTCGCGGCACTGTTAACGATTCCGGTTGCCGGGACCGCGCTCTACATCATGGATCAGTACTTGAATCCGCGCAACCTGGCGGCCTTTGCGGGCATCTTTGCCGTCACGCGAATGCTGGAGAAGAAATACCTTCGAGCGGTTGTGTGGATCGTTTGCACGGCTGCCGTACATCCGCTGATGTGGGTATTTCCGTTCTCGTTTTGCGCGCTCTGGTTCTTGATGGAAAAATTCGAATGCCGGCTCGGTGGCAAAATGACGGCAGGGAAAGCCAGGGGCGCACTGGCAAGCCTTCTGCTGGCTTGGATTCCGCTGGCTCCGCCGTCGTCTCGGGCTTATCACGAGGCAGCGAAGCTGCACGCTTACCACTACATCCAGAGCTGGCATTGGTTCGAGTGGGTGGGCATTGTTGCTCCATTGGCCATTTTCTGGTGGATCAGCCGGATGGCACGGACGTGGCAGCAGCCCGTACTGGCGCGGTTCTGCCGCGCGTTGCTGATCTATGGCGTCATCTACCTGTTGGCTGCGCTGGTGGTGGATCTTCCTGCGCGATTCGAAAGTCTGGCGCGCCTGCAGCCCCTGCGCAGCTTGCATCTTCTGTACATTCTGATGTTCCTCATCCTGGGTGGACTCGCGGGCGAATATCTACTTAAGAACCGAGCGTGGCGGTGGGCCGCGCTGCTCCTACCCTTGAGCGTGGGAATGTTTCTCGCACAACGCGCATTATTTCCGGCCAGCGCGCACATCGAGTGGCCAGGCACCGCCCCGACAAATCCCTGGGCGCAGGCTTTTGTGTGGATCCGGAAAGACACGGCGGTCGATGCCTTATTTGCGCTTGATCCCGAGTACATGCACATTGCAGGAGAGGACGAGATCGGGTTCCGATGTCTGGCCGAGAGAAGTCGGCTGGCAGACAATGTCAAGGATAACGGCGTTGTGAGTATGTTCCCTCCTTTGGCAGAAGAATGGTGGGCTCAGGTGCAGGCCCAGACGCCCTGGAGGGATTTCCGGGCCGAGGACTTCGTTCGCCTAAAAGAAAGATACGGAGTGAGTTGGGTTGTGGTGCAACAGCCGGGACCTGCGGGACTCGATTGCGCTTATCAGAACGATGCGGTGAAAGTCTGCCGTGTGCCGTGACCAGGGCCGCGATCAGGCCCTCCACGCCGGTTGCGTTCCCTTTCTACAGCCCTGATCAGATACAATCACAAGAAACAGGAGATCAGCAATCTATGTCTAGTGCCCCGGCGGTTCAAGCCCCCTCCCGCCTGTTTCCCTACGAAAGGTGGGACTCCGAGCTGCCTGCCCTCGCTCGGCAATATCGCGACAACCAGCCTTGCCCGCACATCCTGCTGCAGGATTTTCTCGAGCCGAAAATCGCGCTCGCCATGGCGCAAGAATTTCCGCGGCCGACGAGCGCCGCGTGGACCCAGTACAAACACGCCAATGAGAACAAACTGGGCATGCCCAAGCGTGAGATGTTTCCGGCGACGATCAGGGCAGTAACGGACGAACTAAACTCCCCAGAATTTACCGCATGGGTGTCGGCCTTAACCGGCATCCCCAATTTGATCGCCGACCCCATTCTCGAAGGCGGCGGGTTGCATCAGTCAGGCCCCGGAGGCTACCTGAATGTGCATACGGATTTCTCGATGCACCACTTTCATACCACCTGGCACCGGCGGGTGAATCTGATTCTCTATTTGAATCCGGAATGGCAGGAAGAGTGGGGCGGTTCGATCGAGTTGTGGGAGAAGTCGCCCGAGAAAAAGATGGTACGTTGCGCCGCAAAGTATCCACCGCTGCTGAACCACGCACTCATCTTCACCACGGATGAGAGGTCGCTGCACGGATTTCCCGATCCGCTGACTTGTCCTGCGGGACAGTCTCGCAAGAGTCTCGCTCTGTACTACTACACAGTTGAGCCCAACCGGAAATTCACTGGACATTCCACCGACTACTTTGCCCGGCCTCAGGACGGGTGGGGCAAGTCCGCAATGATCTGGCTCGACAAGAAGGCGGTCGACCTTTACTCGAGAGCCAAGGTGCGGTTCGGATTCTCCGACAATTTTGCCAGCAAAGTCCTGGGGTTCCTCTCCCGGAAGAAATAGCCGGATACATCCCCGTTAGCGATATTTATCTGAGCGCTCCGGTTACTCCGGTCGTGCTCTCAGGGGTCCGGGCGTAGTAGGTAGGGTAGCCCGGTTCGAGTTTGCGCCCCTTATCGCTGAACCGCCTCAGGTGGAGCAGGCCAATTCTCTGCAACACGAATTGCAGCGTGGTGCCCAACGACGCCGAAGCCATATTTCACGCTGCGGCGAAAGTTGATCGACGAAGCTTCTTCGAAATATTTCGTCGGACACGATACTTCTCCGATGCGAAAGCCGAAATGCACGCATTGGGCGAGTACTTGGTTATCGAAGACGAAGTCGTCGGAGTTTTCCAGCAGCGGGAGTTCGATCAGCACTCTACGGCTGAAGGCGCGATAGCCGGTGTGATACTCGGAGAGCTTCACGCCCAGAAAAAGATTCTCGAACGCGGTGAGCAGGCGGTTGGCAATGTACTTGTAGAACGGCATGCCGCCGCGCAGTGCCGTCCCGCCAATGATTCGCGAACCGAGGACAACGTCATACACTTCATAGGCGACCATGCTGGCCAGCGCGGTGATCAGCAACGGCGTGTATTGATAATCAGGGTGGAGCATGATCACGACGTCGGCTCCGGCAGCAAGCGCCTCACGATAGCAGGTCTGCTGATTACGTCCGTAGCCGTAGTTGCGGTCGTGCTTGAAGACACGCAGGCCCAGGCGGCGGGCGAGGTTCACCGTGGCATCGGAACTGCTGTCGTCCACCAGAATGCGGATGTCGACCAGGTCAGGCACTTCGGCAACAGTGGCCTCGAGCGTCTTCTCCGCGTTGTAGGCGGGCATTACGACCGCGATGCGTTTGCCGTTGATCATGCTCGAAGCTAACTATCGGGAGCTTTCGTCCATGATACCTGATTGACTGGTAGATGCAGGCCGCTACCAACCGGGCGGTAGTGGGCCAGTTTGAACCGCTCACCTTGGCGTCATCCTGAGCTGCAGCCGTTTTTCAGGCGGAGCGAAGAGCCTGCCCTGAGCGAAGTCGAAGGGATCTCGCGCGTATCTCCTCCGGCCTAAGCATGAAACTGACCCGCTACCAGCCGGGCCTCGCGGTTGCCCTATTCGTCGACGATGCCGTAAAATATATCTTTGCCCATCAAGATCTGAATCTTTCTGGAGTCATCATGGCACAGCAGTGCGACATCTGCGGCAAGAAGCCGCAAGCCGGAAACCGTATCAGCCACGCCCATAACGTCACCAAGCGGCGCTGGAACGTAAACCTGCGTCCGGTGCATGCCCGCGTCGGGGCCACCACCAAGCGTATGCGCGTGTGCACATCCTGCCTGCGCAGCGGCAAAGTAGTTAAAGCGTAGGAACCGCATAACCACCGGGGATCACAGTTAGAAAAGACCTCCGTGGAACTCTGTGTCCTCTGTGGTTAAAATCTCTTACTGCACACCCAGCAACTGCACGTCAAAGATCAGATTTGCGTTGGGCGGAATGGGCCCGCCAGGCGTGCCCTCGGCGCCATAGCCCAAGGCAGGCGGGATGCGCAACTGGCGCTTGCCGCCAACTTTCATTCCAGCCACTCCTTCTTCCCATCCCTTGATGACCTCGCCGTTGCCGATCGTGAAATCGAACGGCTGCCCCGCATCCACCGAACTGTCAAACTTCTTGCCATTGGCAAGCCAGCCCGTATAGTGCACTCGCACGTGACTGCCTTCCTTGGCCAACGCGCCCGTCCCAACCCGAATGTCCCAGTACACCAGGCCCGAGGGATTTCTTACTCCGTCGCCGGTAACTTTGCTGGGAGCGTTGGTGTTAGGAGCTGTGGGCTTCTTGGTTGCGGTTTGCGCCACCACAAACACGCCCATCCCAGCCAGGACGATTGCAATCGCCACAATGTTCTTCGTCATTCTGCGTCCTCCTTCGAAGTGTTTCAGTTAGGTTTTGAAGGGCACGACTTCAGTCGTGCCGTTACGTTCTCTTAAACCAGCCGCGCTTCAGCGCCTGCGGTTCGCTTCCGGCAGAGGCTTGTTATTCAAGCGCGATCACATCAATTTCAATCAGTACATCTTTCGGTAGACGCGCGACTTCAACCGTGGAGCGGGCGGGCGGCGCGGTGCTGAAGTACTTACCGTAAACTTCATTCATGGCGGCGAACTCAGACATGTTCTTAAGGAACACGGTGCAGCGCACGACCTTTCCCAGCCCGCTTCCGGCAGCCTCCAGAATCTCCGAAAGATTACGCAGCACGCGGTCGGTCTGCGCCTTAACGTCTCCCGTAATGACCTGTTGCGTCGCCGGATCGATGGCGATCTGCCCGGAAGTGAAGATGAATCCATTGACTTTGATGGCCTGCGAGTAGGGACCGATGGCTTTGGGGGCGTCTTTAGTAGAAATCACTTCGTGCATAAACCAGTTGCCAGTTCCCAGTTGCCGGTAACAAGAAAGGACCTTGGGAATAAAGGCAGAAACTTCAATTTACCACGATGACACCAGAGAGTGGGGTTACTGGCCACTGGGTACTGGCAACTGCTGTTAGATTTTCTGCAGGCGCTGCACTTCATGCACGCCGGGGATTTTGCGCAATCCTGCGATGATCTGCTCCAGGTGTTTGAGGTCGGATATGTCGAGCACGATGTCTACGCTCGCCTGGCTGTTTGCCGTGTGAGCCGCGATGTTGCGGATGTTGCTTTGTGCATCGCCGATGATCCCCGTGATGCTTTTCAACATCCCGAACCGATCATCGCAGTAGACCGTAAGTTTCACGGGATAGGCCGTCGGTGTGCTCTCGTCGCGGGCCCATTCCACGTCGATGCGACGCTCCGGTTCGTACAGCAGGTTGGTGACGTTGGGGCAGTTTACCGCATGCACCGCAACGCCCTTGCCGCGAGTGATGTAGCCGATGATTCCTTCGCCGCGAATCGGGTTGCAACAGCGCGCCCGATAGACCAGCATGTCGCCCTGGCCTTTGACCGTGATGGCATTGTGATCGCCAAAGACGCGCCGGACAACGCTGGCAATCGTTCCCGGCTTCGAGTCCAACCCCTCGGCTTCGATGTCACCCGTGATCGACGGCGTAACCCCCGCGGGCAGCAGGCGTGCCAGCACCTGCCGCGCCGAATATTTTCCATAGCCGATGCCGGACATCAGATCGTCGGCTTTCCCCAGCCCGTAGGCAGAGGCAACTCTCTGCAGCTCTTCGTCCTTGATTTCCTTGAGCGCGATGCGGTACTTGCGTGCTTCTTTCTCGATCAGTTTGCGGCCAATCTCAATGGCGCGCTCCCGCTGGTGCACATTGAGCCAGTGCTTGATTTTGTTTCGCGAGCGCGAGGACTTGACCAGCCCGAGCCAGTCCCGGCTGGGCTTGTGACCAGGCTGGGTCAGGATCTCGACGATATCGCCCGAATGCAGCTTGTGACGCAGCGGCACCATGCGTCCGTTAACCTTGGCCCCAATGCAGGTGTGCCCAACCTCGGTGTGAATCGTGTAAGCGAAGTCAATCGGCGTGGCATCCCGCGGAAGCACGACCACCTTGCCCTTAGGCGTGAAGGTGTACACCTCCTCGGGGTAGAGGTCGACCTTCAGCGTCGATAGAAATTCGTTGGGATCGCTGACGTCACGCTGCCATTCCACCACCTGCCGCAACCAGGCCAGTCGCTGCTCGTCCTGCGCCGAGACCGGGCCATCTTTATATTTCCAGTGAGCGGCGATCCCTTCTTCTGCCATCTTGTGCATCTCTTCAGTGCGAATCTGGATTTCAAACGGCGTGCCATCCTCGGTAATCACCGAAGTATGCAGCGACTGATAAAAGTTCGGCCGCGGCATTGCGATGAAATCCTTGATACGCCCCGGCACCGGCCGCCATAGGTTATGAATGATGCCGAGAACGGCGTAGCAGTCTTGCAGGGAACGCGTGATCACCCGCATCGCACAAAGGTCATAGACCTGGTCCACCGCGATGCGCTGGCGTTGCAGCTTCTTGTGAATGCTGAACAGCCGCTTGATGCGGCTTTCGACCCGCGCCTGGATACCAGCTTCTTTCAGCTTGTCGCTGATGATCTGCTGCATCTTGACCAGGAACGCTTCGCCCTGCTTGCGCCGGGCGTTGACCGCCTTTTCCACCTGCTCATAGCCGACCGGATCGAGAAAGCGGAAGCCGAGATCTTCCAGTTCGCCGCGAATCTTGCCCATGCCCAGCCGGTGGGCAATAGGCGCGAAAATCTCCAGCGTTTCCTCCGCGATCTTCTGCTGGCGGTCAGGCTGCAGGTGCTCCAGAGTCCGCATATTGTGCAGGCGATCGGCCAGCTTGATGAGCACCACCCGAATGTCGTCGACCATCGCGAGCATCATCTTGCGGAGGTTTTCCGCCTGCTGCTCCTCGCGGGTAGCAAAGTCGATCTTGCTGATCTTGGTCACGCCCTCCACGATGTGCGCCACCTGCTCGCCGAATTCTTTCCGAATGTCAACGATCGTGACCGAGGTGTCCTCGACCGAATCATGCAGCAGCCCGGCCGCGACCGCGACCGGATCCATCTTCATTTCGGCAAGAACCAGCGCAACTTCCAGCGGATGAATGAGGTAAGGCTGACCCGAGGCCCGGGTCTGCCCTTCATGAACCCTCAGAGAGTAGTCGTAGGCTTTTTTGATGAGCGACAGATCATCTTGCGGACGGTTCTCCTGCATGCGCTTCATCAGCTCGCGGAACTTCGTGAGCGTCAGCGCGGTCGTCTGGATTTGTTGGCGCAGGGTCGCCATGTAGGATTATAGCCCGCAAACAGTCCGGGGAACTCGCTGGGAAGCCGGTTGGATCGCGCGGGGCTTTGCTCCTGATTATAGCGGCTCGCGCCGTTCTGCTGAACCTAAGGTCTCTGGCCGGATTCCGACAGACGAAAACCTCCGCAAGGCTTTCCATCTATGTGAGGCTCTGGCCGGGCTTCAGGGCGAGTGCAGTCGGCCCCTTTCCATCTGCTACATTTGAAGCACCATGGTGAACCTTCGTATGTCGCGGTTGTTGGTGAGTGGCGCCTCCGGCCCCATTGGCATCGCTCTGTTGCCGACGCTGGAATCAAGCGGAGCACATATCGTGCGGTTGAGACGAGGAAATGCGGCTCGCAACACCACCAACGACGAAGAGCACATCCCCTGGGATCCGGCGCAACCGATTTCTCCGGATGCCGTTTCCGGCTTCGATGCCGTGATCCACCTGGCCGGGGAGAGCATCGTCGGACGCTGGACGCCAGCCAAGAAAGCAAAAATCCGCGACAGCCGCGTGATCGGCACACGCAATCTGGCTGTGGCACTCGCCCAGGCGAAGGAAAAGCCCGAGGTTTTTGTCTCCAGTTCGGCGATTGGTTACTACGGCAATCGCAGTGATGAGCTGCTAAAGGAGGAAAGTTCCTCCGGCACAGGGTTTCTCCCCGCGGTTTGCCGCGAGTGGGAGGCGGCAACTCGTCCGGCAGCCGAAGCGGGCATTCGCACCGTGCAGATCCGCACCGGCGTCGTGCTCAGCCCTAAGGGCGGCGCGCTCGGCAAGATGCTGCTCCCGTTCAAGCTTGGAGTGGGCGGCCGCCTGGGAGATGGACACCAATGGATGAGCTGGATCGACGTTGAGGACATGGTCGGAGCTATTCATCACATCCTCAAAAACGATCTGCTCCATGGACCTGTGAACCTGGTGGCGCCCAAGCCGGTAACCAACGCCGAGTTCACCAGGATGCTGGCCAGTACTCTCAAGCGCCCAGCGATCTTTCCCGTGCCTGTGTTCGCTGTCAGGCTGGCATTCGGCGAGATGGGAGAAGAAGTTTTGCTGGGCAGCCAGCGCGTCGAGCCCACCAAGCTCATCATGAGTGGATATCCATTCCGCTTTCGTGAATTGCGAGCGTCATTGGAGAATGTGCTGGATCGCTAGAGCGAGTGTGAGAACGACTCTGAGCCAAAGAAGCCGACTAGGACTTCTGTGTGCTCGCCCCGGAAGGGGCGTCCGAAAATAGCCCGGCGCTCTTAGCGCCGGGAACGTTGGAAGGGAGAAAGCCAGTCCCGGAGGGACGACTGAGCTTCTCGTGCACTCTCGCAACCTCCTGTGTGACCAGGATCACAGACCGTCCCGCTTGATCTCTGCCACTCTAACCTCATGAAATACGGCATGAAATACCGAATGATCACCCTGATTCTGGCCCTGTCGGCAGTGGCGTGGGCTCAAACCGCAACTCAGGACGCAACTTCGCAACAAAGCACGGCCTCCCCAAAGGCCGAGTGTGCCTGTTGTGACAAGGCAGACGCGAAAGACGCCCATTCCTGCTGCGCCCACCATGACATGACCAACAAAGACATGAGCGCCAAAGACATGACCTCCAAAGACGGGAAAGAGGCGATGTCGTGCGCCGGGAAAGACCCCAAGTCCTGCTGCAGCGGTAAGGACGGTATGTCATGCCAGCGCGCGGACAGGGATAGGGACAAGACTGCCGCGAGTTGCGGTGATTGCACGAAAGGTCACGAAAAGGACTGCTGCGCCGCCCCGAAAGACGGCGATAAAAAGACAGCCGCGAGTTGCTGCAAAGAACATTGCACCGCTCATGCTTCGGCAGTCGCCGGCAGTTAGTCGGGCGTTCGCAATGAAAAGTGAAAAGTGAAAAGCCCCAGCCCTATGGCTGGGGCTTTTTTATTCCGCTGGAGCATTCCTGATTATCGGCCGAGCGGCCGTGGTAGCCAGGTCAGTTGACCTTCGCCGATCCCGAGCCGCCGTCCTGGCTTCCCATCTCTTTCTCCAGCTTCGCCAGGAGTTGTGCGCGCTCTTCGGTATTGAGTTCCCTCTGCAACTCTTCCAGCGCCAGCGCCACAATGTGGTAGTGGTGTGCTCCGGCGTACTTGGGATCGGAAGTGATGTTGAGCCAGAGCTTGTGCATGAGCTCGACATCCTGCGGGCGCATGCGAGGGGCGTGGGGGCCCAGGGCGTATTCGCGAACCGTGCCGTCGGGAGCGTAGACTTCCAGAGTCAGCCGCGGCCGCGGTTCGGGCAGGCGCTCCCAGGCGTCGCCGGTAAGCTTGGCTTGCTCGTCGGCGGAGAGCTTGTTCGAGAGTCCACATACTACACGGCAGGAACCTAGCCGCTGCGCTGTCACCATGATTGCTTCGAAGACATCGGTGGCCGGCACCACCAGAAGGTGGATGGGCTTGCCTTCTTTTTCCGCCACCGCTACCGCCGCGGTGAACAACTCCTGTTCGTAGTGGTCAAAGACCTGGCTGGCATCGAAGACAGTGCTGCCGCTGAAGCTGTGCTCGCGATGGTAAAGCCGGGCGCTCATCACCACCACATCCTGCTTTGTCGTGTTGGTGCGGGCCAGTACCTGCCGCAGGTAGTAAAGATTGCGGGGATCGCGTACGGCCACCAGAATATTCCCCGGACGCACGCCCATGGCCCCGCTGCCCAGTTCCTGGTTGCCGTAGACGCGGAACTGGTCGAGCTGCTCCGGTTTGCCGTGGCGCTCCTTGGCCACGTGATGCTCCGACAGCGTAAAGATCGTGAAGAAGACCACGCTGAAGATCACGCCTGCGATGGTAGCTTCGTACTTGGTAAACAGGTTCACCATCGCGGTCATGAACAGCACGGCAGAAATCGCAATCAGTCCCAGGGGAATTTCTGTTTTGCCGATGTGCAGGTTGCCCGGCACTTTCCATTCGCGGTTCCCCGGCTCCGTGAAGCGCAGCACTAGCACGGCCAGGGACTTCATGGTGAAGCTCCAGATCACGCCGAACGCGTACAGGGCGGCCAGTTCGTAGACGTTGCCCCGGCTCAGGATGATGGTGGCCAACTGCATGCCGACGATGAGATTGATAATGCGGAAGCTCGTCCCATAACGGTGGTGGGGCTTCTGGAACCAACCGGTCAGCACGCCGTCTTCGGCCACACGATTCAAAACGCCATTGGCGCCCACAATGGAGGTGTTCTGCGCACCCGCCAGAATCAGCACCCCAACCAGCACCACAAAACCATGGAAGATCAACCTGGCCCACAACGGACCCCACAAATACATCGCGATGCCGCCAATGAGGTTGGCGAAGAAATCCGGCCGGACGCTGTCCGGAATGATCATCACCGCAAAAAATGAGACCAGGGACGTGAACAGCAGACTGTAGAGGAAGATGACCAGGCCCGTCTTTTCCAGGTTCTTCAGCTTGGGATGCTCGATTTCGCGGTTGACCTGCGCCAGCGTCTCTTCCCCGCTCATGGCCAGCACCGAGTGTCCGAACCCGACCAGGAGGATCACCAGCGTCAACTGACTGAACCAGGTTCCGTGAAGCCAGCCGAGCGATTCTTTATTCAGCGGAATCACGCCCGGATGCAGCGGACTGGGCGGCAACTGCACCGGAGCCCGCAACACCGTGATCGTGCACCAGATAATGAGAATCACCACCATCACCGTGGTGATGGCCATGATCTGCAACGCCTTTTGGCTGGACTCGTGAATGCCCTGGGTGTTCTTCCACCAGAAATAAATCACCACGACCGCCGCCATTCCAGCCGCGAAATGATCGTCGGAAAAATTCAGCGGACGGTGAACATAAACCCCGATGTCCTTGATAAAACCGGCCAGGTACTGTCCCGCGGAAACCGCGCTGATCGGACCGGTCAGCACATAGTCGAAGAGCAGGGCCGAGACCGAAAACTTGGCCAGGGTCCCGCCCATGGCCTCCTTGACCACGCGGTAGACGCCGCCGCGCACGAACATGCTGCTCGATTCGATGTAGAGCGCCCGCACCGCATAGCTGAACAGCATCACCGCCAGGATGAACCAGGGAGCGCTCTTGCCGATGACCTTCTCGGCGTCGCCACCGGCGTAATATGCGGACGAGGCCAAGTCCGACAAAACGATCGCGGAGGCCCGCCAGAACGAGATGAAGGTCAACATCACCGTGGTGGCGACGAAGACCTTTACGGCGGGTTTGGAGCCTTCAACCGAGGTGGCCATTCTTCAGAATGACTGCGTGAACGATCTAATTAGGATAAACCCATTGAACATAGCATAGCGTGGCGCCCATGATGCACTAGCCGCCAGAAGGGGGTCATGTCTTAATCTCTGTGCTAAGACATCACCCAGAATGGCAGTGGTGCAGTTTCGGACTTTGTCCGAACTTCTAATTCTGAGGCGTCATCCTGTCTCTAACGACGGTGTGCCCTGTCAAGCGTTTTGTGGCGACACTTCGGCGTGGACGCCGGGAGCAGCGCCATTTCGCTCTAGCAGAACGGCTTTGATGTCCAGACCAAGCTCGTCACTCATTGAATCTCGCAGCGGGACTTCAGGTCCCACCATCCATCTCTTCGGGACTTGCACCCATGATTACTCACTTCGATCTCCCTGACTTTTCAGGGAGGCAGGCTGCCCACTCAAACGCTCGGCTCTTACTCGCCGGCCACAGAATGACTCGGGCTCACCTGCATGACGGCCTGACATAGTTGCGCGTACGTCCAGTCTTCGCGCAACATCAGGTACAACCGCGTGGCCAACTTTCTGGCCACCGCCACCTTGGCGAGGCTGCGATTCTTGCGCACCGCCAGGCGGCGATAGAAGCGCTTCAGCTGCGGATCGTAGCGCGCCGCCGTCTGTCCCGCTTCCACCAGCAAAAAGCGCAGAAACGAACTGCCCTGTTTGCTGATCTTGCCCAACCGCTGTTTTCCGCCGCTGGAATCCTCACTCGGAATCAGGCCGAAGTAGCTGCCCACCTGCTTGCCCGAGGCGAACCTCGCGGCCGGTCCCAGCGTCAGCACCATCGCCAATGCGGTCACCGGACCTACTCCCGGATGCGTCATCAACCGTACTGCTTCCGGCCGCTGGCCCGCTTCTTCTTGCACCCGCCGGTCCAGTTCGACGATCTCCGCTTCCAGCGAATCGAGCGCTTCCAGCAACCGCTTGCGCCGCTCGGCTGCGTACGGCAGCAAAGGCAACTGCTCCAACTCCACGCGCCCTGCCTTCGTCCACAGCTTGCGTTTTTTCTGCACCCCGCAACTCAGGGCCATGGCCTGCAGCTGATTCTTGGTGCGCGTCCGCGCCTGCACCTGCTTGTGCCGATGCACCAGCAACTGCCGCACATCGCGCACTTCCAGGCTCGGCACCCAGATTCGTGGAAACCGGTCCTGGCGCAACAGATCCAGCAGATGCTCCGCGTCCCGCCGGTCCGTCTTCTGCCGGCGCACCACCGAAGCCCGCACCCGCGCCGCATCGCCAAACCACAGCTCGATTCCCAACTCCTGCAGCAACCGCTCGAACCACGGATAGTGTCCGCATGCCTCCATTCCCACCACAACTTCCTGGCCCGCCAGCGAACGATAAAACTGCTCCGCTTCTTCGCGGTGCTGCAACCTCTTCTCCTCGATCTCTCCCGTTCGGTTGTCAAAGATCGCGACCTGCTGAAACCCAGGATGGAAATCGCATCCTATAATCAACATGACGTTGGCTCCTCTCACGAGCCTTGGTCTTGTTCATCGCATACCAATCTACTCGCGACGGGCCAACGTCGTTATGCAATCAAGCGCAGCCGTCTTTCAGGCGGAGCGAAGGATCTCGCGTGCACCGCTACCGCCAGAAGAGGCGCTTACTCAGTTCTCCGCGGGGCAGGTTAACTGTTGCGATTAATACTTCTTCGGTGCGAGGTAAGTGTGGGTGATGCGGTCATGCCAGCAGAGCGCGTCTTCATCCAGGAAGAGCCACGCGTAGCCCATGCCAAGCGAAATCGCCGAGAGATACGAGGCCAGCACGCGCCAGCGGCGGCGACGGCGATTTACTCTGGTGCCGTCGAAATGGGTGACTTCAAGTCCTGCCAACCGCAGACCCGGCGTGCTGCCCGAATAAGTGATCAGCAAGTACTGATATGCGGCCCACAAAAGGCAAGGCATCCCCGCCGACAATCCCAGGACCTGCACCCGGGGCGGCTGGACGGCAGTAATCTTCCAGAAAATAAAGCCGAAAAGAGCTGACGCGGCCGCGATGATCAATCCATCCAAAGCGGCAGCAGCGAGACGACGCGCCAGCGGTGCGCTCTGCAGAGGAATATCGATCCCCGGATGCTTCTCGACCTCTCTCTGCTGAACCGTTTCGATGGTAATTCCACCCAGCGCAGGAGCCGGAGCGATTTCGGCAGCTTCTAAAATTCGCGGCCGCTCCATGACCGGCTCCGCCAGTTCATCCCATAGCGGCGGCGCTTCCGACGTTGCCGAGCGCGGAAACTCGATGATTTTAGCGCCGGGGTGGGACGTCCACAGGTTCGGTGCAACCGGCGGCATCGCCGCCGGGGATTGCCTCGCCGCCCCTTCGGCCTGCAAAGATGCTAGCTCCACCGCAGCCGACCCGTCGAGCGCCAGCGCGTGATCCGACAAGTTCTTGAACTCCGGTGGCGCTTCGCGGAAATCCTCGCCACAAGACGGGGCCAACGGGCGAAAACTATCTCCTGCCTCAAACGGCAGGCGCAGCGAGGGATAGCGGGGCGGACGCGGTTTCCGGCGGGCGCGGTACCGAGTCAGCCGTGCCGACAATTCGTCGCGCCACGCCGGCGAGTCTTCGCCTACCGACACACCGCCGTCCCCATCCTCGGCCTGCACACTTACCTCTTCCGGCTCGATCTCCGGCAAATCCGCAAGCGCTGCCGCCGACTCCGGGAAACAGTGGCACACTTCACCGCACTGGGGACAATTCATGTACGCAATCTTGCCCAACCGTAGAAGTCGCCAACCCCGTACAACTGAACCAACGTCTGCGGAATCCTAGCCTTTTTCGCCACTTTGCCTCAGGCGCTGGGCCGTGCTAAGTTCACGATGCTGCTCAAAGGCAGGGCACGCGCCTCAGATGATTTTCTTTCGATGAAGCCTCGCAACAGATTCCTTATCACGGCGACGTTCCTTTGTCACTCGATTCTCGTCCCGCCCCTAGTTACCAGCCAGTTGCTTTCCGACATTTCCGGTTTTTCGTCGCAACAAAAAACCGCCACCACGCGCGATTCAAACACGCCTTGCGCCCGACAGGCTAAGTCGTCGGAGAACGATGAAACGGTGATCTGTGCGGTCCGGCAGGAGAAGGACGGCCCTATCTACAAGCTGCAGCAAGACGTGGAAATTCACTATCGAACCTACATCCTCCGCGCCGATGAGGTCACCTACAACTCCGATACCGGTGAAGCGGTTGCTACGGGCCACTTCACGCTGGACGGCGGCCCCAACGACGACCACATCAAGGCCAGTCACGGAACCTACAATCTGATCACCGGGACCGGACGTTTTTACGATGTCACCGGTACGACCGGACTCCAGTTTCAGGGAAACCGCGTCGTGCTCACTTCCTCTGCGCCTTTTACTTTCACCGGAAAAATGGTGGAGAAGACCAGCGCCGATCATTACTTGGTCTACGACGGCACCATCACTACTTGCGAATTACCGCATCCCAAGTGGGAATTCCAGGCGCACAAGGTTGTCGTCGATGTCGGCGGCAATGCTCAGATCTATCACAGCGAATTTCTCCTGCACGGATTCCCCGTGTTCTATTTTCCTTTTGCCACACATCCAGTACAACGCGAGGCCCGCCAGAGCGGCTTCCTTATGCCGTCAGTGGGGCGCTCTTCCATTAAGGGCAACATCGTAGGCGAATCGTTCTACTGGGACATCAACCGCAGCATGGACGCCACCATCGGCGGCGAATACTTCTCCCTTAGAGGATGGTCGCAGCGTGGAGAATTCCGGGCACGGCCCAACGACCATTCCTTCGTTGACCTGAATTACTTCGGAGTCATCGACCGCGGCCTCAACGGCGTGAAAGAAGGCGGAGAAAATGCCCGCCTCAACGCCCAGGGAACTTTTCACGGCTTCCGCACCGTCGCCAACATCGACTACTTAAGTTCGTTTCTTTTCCGCCTGGCATTCAACGAAGTCTTCAGCCAGGCAGTCAACTCCGAAGTGAAGTCCCAGGGCTTCCTCTCCGAGGCGAGTGATGGCTTCTTTGTCAGCGGCATGGCGGAGCGCTATCAGAATTTCCAAAGCACGAATGCAGGCGACGTAGTCACAATTTCGCATGCTCCCAGCCTGGATGTCTCGGGCATCGACCGCCCGTTATGGCACTCGCCCTTTTTCTGGGCATTTGATGCGTCTTTGGGTGGCGTAGGACGCAGCGAACCGCGGCTTCCCACCGGCGAACCTGGACTCCGAACCGGCTTGCTCGGCCGCTTCGACCTTAACCCTCAGATTTCCCTGCCCCTGCAGTTCCACGGATGGGCATTGCACCCCGAACTCACGCTGCACGACACGTACTATACCGCGAGGCTGGTCCCCGGAGAGAACGGCGGCACGGTGCCAGCCGATCCAATCAACCGCCGAGCCCTCGAGACCGCGGTGGAACTGCGGCCCCCGACCCTGGAGCGCATCTTCGATAAGCCATTTCTAGGAAGAAAATGGAAGCACGTCATTGAACCGCGCTTTGTCTATCGCTACGTAGACGGGGTGAACGACTTCTCCCGCATCCTGCGCTTCGACGAGCGCGACATTCTCAGCGACACCCATGAAGTGCAATACGGTTTTGTCACACGGCTCTACGCCAAACGCACCGCCCCCATCGAGGATTGCGGCACCATCATGTTACTGTTGACCGTTGGCGGCCCAGGGCCGGAGCAGACCGTTCCTTGGCTTCATCCAGACCAGCGGCAAGGCACACCGTGCGTGACCGGACCGCCAGTCCGCGAGGTCGTGACCTGGGAGGTCGATCAAAAGTATTACCTTGATCCGACTTTCGGCGGTGCATTGGTTCCTGGACAGCGCAACGTCTTTACCGCTACCGCCGACCTTACCGGCATCGCATTCGTCACCGAGCCGCGCCACCTTTCTCCCATCATTTCTCGCTTGCGAGTTGAGACCAGCGACCGCACCGATACAGAGTGGGATATGGACTACGATTTTCAGTTGGGACGGATCAACTCCAGCACCCTGTTGGCGAATTACCACGTGGGTCCCTTCACCGTGGGCGGGGGAGACGCCTTCCTCGAGATCCCTCTGCCCAGCACCTCGTCTCTTGTGGCGCCGTCATCGGCGCAAAAGTTTCAGCAATTTCGGGTTGCGCTCGGTTACGGAGCCCTCACCAAACGAGGATTCAGCGCTGCCACCAGTTTCGGGATTGACGCCGAAACTGGACTGCTGCAATTCGCCACCGCACAAACCACCTACAACTGGGACTGCTGCGGCATGACCGTGGAATACCGTCGCTATGACATCGCCAACGTGCGCAATGAGAATCTTTATCGCTTTACCTTTACCCTGGCCAACATCGGCTCATTCGGCAACCTCCGCCGCCAGGAGCGCCTCTACTAATTCCGCGTCGCTCGTTTTCTTCGTGGAAGAGCGGCCCTTTAGGGCCGCGTAAAGCGTCCAGAATCTCCTGGGCTTCAGCCCCTGTGGTTGCTGTTTTACTCCGTTAGCGTTTTTCTGCAGCCTCGTGCCGCTAAGCCCGGGGAAGCAGGTGTACTAGAAGAACGTGGCTCCAGCCGCAGTTACGCTCGCTAAAAACACTCTGTCATCCCGACCGGAGCCGGAGCGCAAGCGACGGCGGAGTGGAGGGACCTGCTGTTCCGCCCGCATTCCTGGGCGGGAAGGGCGCGAGTGATAGCATGTTCTTGCAACATGCCATCACGTCAGCAGAAGTCAGACCAGAGCGGCTTCCATGGAGAGAAGATATGACTCTCTGTGTGGCCGCCGAGTGTGAGCATCGGGGTAAAGCCCGTTTTGTGTTTGCAAAGGATTTCGCGGTCGAAACTGAAGTGGCTAAAGCAGAGATCGAGGCGAAATGGACGCGAATCGGGAAGGCGGATTACATCGCCTTGATGGCCGGATCCGGAAGCCGAGCGATTGAGCTTGCAGATCACATTGGACAAAGACTCGACGATAATGCGGTCAGAGATGAGACCCTAGTGCAGATAGCCCGCTTTGGGGTTAAGGAATTCAAGAACAGATTGGCAGGCGAATTCGTGGGATCACGTCTTGGCATTGACTATGACAGATTTCTCGAACACGGGATTCGTCTTTTACCGCCCGACACATACCGAGAAATGGTCGAAGAGATCAGCACCATTACTCTGGGGTGTTCCTTGCTCTGGCTACCGTTTGATGCGAATGATGGAAGCCACATCATCCGCATCCATGAAACTGGGATGGTGGAGACGTGCACTCACTTTGCGGCGATTGGGAGCGGTCAATATGTTGCAGAGGCTGCGCTTTTTCAGCGTGAGCAGAGCAATCAAAAATCCTTGGGCGATACCGTGTACCACATCTATGAAGCGATGAAACTCGGCTCGGCAGCACCCGGAGTTGGGAAGAGTTTTTCACTCCATATTCAGTCGCCTCCGGAAGGATCAGATGGGCAAGTGAAGATTCAATGGATCTCGGAAAAATACGACAAATACATGGACAAAATGTTTGCGAAATTCGGTCCTAAGAAAACGAGCGGAATTAGGTTTCTACCTCGTGCGGTGAAAACAAATAGATTCACCGCGACTGGCGCACCTATAGAAGACGACTAGGCTGTCAGTCCCTCAAACGGAAGAGCCGCGGTGGTAACTATGTGCCGCTGTATATCGACGAATAAATCAGGATTCTTGCGGCGATTGAATCGGAATTCCATTTCCGCCATGCGCTTTAGCGCTCTAGCTATGCTTCCCTGCCCTTGTCCCTGTTACCATGAATCCCATGGATCTCTCCCAACTCGCCAAAAAGGAGGCTTCTCTTCGCCGGGAAATAAGCCACCTGGGGCGACTCTTGGTTGCCTACTCCGGCGGAGTCGATTCCGCCTATCTCGCCTGGGCCGCACATCGCGAATTGAAAGATAAGATGCTCGCAGTAATCGCCGACTCCCCCAGCCTGGCGCGAGTTCAACTCAACGATGCGGTGTCGTTTGCAAGAGAGCATGGAATTCCTCTCGAAGTCATCTCGACCGCAGAGATGGAGCGCCCGGAATACATCCGCAACGACGGTCAGCGCTGTTTCCACTGCAAGGATGAACTGTTTGCGATGATGGAAAACCTACGCTCAGCTCGCGGCTTCAACGCCATTGCCTACGGCGTCAACTTCGACGACCAGGGTGACTTCCGCCCCGGGCAAGAGGCGGCACTTCAGCACCACATCGCCACCCCTCTGCTGAATGCCGGACTGAGGAAAGACGAGATTCGCGAATTGGCTCGTCAGGCAGGCTTGCGCATCTGGGACAAGCCCGCGTCCGCCTGCCTTTCCTCGCGTATCGAATATGGCCGCCCCGTCACCCGCGAGGCGCTGGACGTGGTCGAACGCGGCGAAGATGCCATCCGCGCTCTCGGCTTCCGGCAGTTCCGCGTGCGCCACCACGGCGACATCGTCCGCATCGAGATCGCCCGCGAAGAATTGGACCGCGCTCTAAACCCCGCCATAGCGGCCCGGTTCACCGCGATTTTTAAAGCTCTCGGCTTCAAGTTTGTCACCCTCGATCTGGAAGGTTTCCGCTCCGGCTCCATGAACGCTCTCCTTCCCACTGAAAGATTGCGGAACGCAAGCTAGCCACGTCTGGCTGTCTAGAAGCTCACATAAATGTTTTGGGAAGGGCACGGCTTCAGCCGTGCCGCTAGAACCAGCAAGAAACGTGGGCTTTAGCACCTGAGGGACCTCGGCTTTTGCTAGGGAGCTTCGTTCTAAGATGGTTCTTGGCTTTCCGTTACCCCGCTGTAGCTGTGAGATAATCCAAATGTCTACTCCAAATGCTGAGGCGGTTCTTGTTGATCTTAATTCGACGTGCTTTTCTGGTTTTCCTCTTGATTTGTCTGGGTTGCGCGGCTCAGTCTGCTGCTCCTGATGTCGCCAGGAAGATCGAGCGCCAGGTTCGCTCTTATTACAACATTCCCCCTGAAGTTCAAATAGCGGTGGGCGATATCACTCCCAGCTCCGACTGGCCGAACTATGATTCGGTGAGCGTGACCGTTACAGGCGGCGAAAGTAAGAAGTCAGAGTTCAAATTTTTGATCTCCAAGGATCGCAACACCATGCTACGCATGGTCAAGTTTGATCTCACCAAGGATCCTTTTGCTGAAGTGATGCGCAGGATCGATACTACGGGGCGCCCCACACGCGGAGCTAAATCCGCGAAGGTAGTCGTGGTGAATTTCGACGATTTCGAGTGCCCTTTCTGCTCTCGCATGCACCAGACTTTGTTTTCCGACTTGCTGAAGGAATACGGCGACCGCGTCACCTTCGTGTACAAGGACTACCCGCTGGTGGAGATGCACCCCTGGGCGACGCACGCAGCCGTAGATGCGAACTGCCTGGCCGCGCAGAACGGCGATGCTTATTGGGACTTTGCCGATTACATTCACTCCAACCAGCGCGAGGTGAGCAGCGAGAAAACACCGACGCCCGCAGCGCCGCCCTCGACCGTATCACTCTGCTGCAAGGCCAGAAGCACAATCTGGATACTGTGAAGTTGCAATCTTGCATCAAGGCTCAGGACGATAGCGCGGTGAAGGCGTCGATGAAAGAGGCGGATGATCTCGGCGTGTCGGCAACCCCGACCATGTTTATCAACGGGGAAAAAATTGATGGCGCGGTTCCGGCCAGCCAGGTCCGCGCCGCCTTGGATCGCGCTCTGAAAGAAGCCGGACAACCTGTTCCGAACCATGCGTCCACGGAAGCAGTTTCCAGGTAATGTTTCTTTTTTGATGGCTGGCGTAGAAGCTATCTCAGAGCTGGTCGTACGAAGGGCACGGCTTAATCGTGCCATGGTTTTGGGAAAGGCACCGCTTGATCGTACCATGTTTTGGGAAGGGCACGGCTTGGTCGTGCCATGGTTTTGGGAAAGGCACCGCTTGATCGTGCCATGTTTTGGGAAGGGCACCGCTTGATCGTGCCATGGTTTTGGGAAGGGCACGGCTTCAGCCGTGCCACTAGAGTCCCCCAAAAACGTGGGCTTGAGCCCCCGAGGGATTTCCTTTGAGAAGAAATTCGCTGTGTGCCCAAACCGCGTCGGCCTTTGCCATTGCCCTGGTGCTGGCGGTGCTCGCCGGTTGCAAATCTCAGGTAAGCGGCGACGTGATGGCAACGGTGGATGGCCGGAAAATATTCCGCTCGGATGTCGACAAGTATTACGAGAACCAAATCGCCTCGGCCCAGCAACAACCCACTGGCGAGCAAGCCACGACACTCCGCCTAAACATCCTGCATCAGTTAATCGACGACGAGATCCTGATGCGGCGAGCCGAGAAACTTGGCCTGCTGGCAACCGACGAGGAGGTGGACCGCAAGTACAACGAAATCAAGTCTCCGTTTTCGCAGGAGGAGTTTGATCAGCGGCTCAAGGAAAAAAAGATTACGCTGGCCGACTTCAAACGCGATATCCGCCGCTCGATTACCGTCGACAAGGTGATGAACAAGGAAGTCTCTTCCAAGATCAACGTTACCGATCAGGACATTTCCAACTACTACAATGAGCACAAATCCGAGTTCAACCTGATCGAGCCGCAGTATCACCTGGCGCAGATTATGGTGTCGCCGTCGCCCAATCCCCAGGTGCACGATCAGAACAGCAAGGCTCAGAATGAGGCCGAGGCCCGCAAGAAGATTCAAATGATCGCCAATCGCCTGGATAGCGGTGACGATTTCGCCACTCTGGCCATGAAGTTCTCCGAAGATCCCGAAACCTCAGGCAACGGCGGCGATCTGGGAACCGTGCCGGAGTCTTCCCTCCGCAACACTGATCCGGCGACGCGCGACGCGGTGAACAAGCTCAAGCCGGGCCAGTACAGTGCGGTTATCAGCGTAGTGAATCCTGCAACCAAGCAGGCGCTGGGATTCCGAATCGTGAAACTGGTCTCGAAGGAGCCTGCGGGGCAGCGTGAACTCGCAGATCCGCGGGTGCAGCAGGCGATTCGTTCGCAACTTCATGATCGCCGCGAGCAGTTACTCAAGGCGGCCTATTACGAAGTCTTGCGGGATTCGGCCAGAGTCGAGAACTATTACGCCAGGAAAGTGCTCGACAGCAACGGCTTGGAGAAATAAAAATAAGTAACGAGAAGTGACGAAAAGTAGCGCGGCCTGCGATCAGATCGTCTGCAAACTTCAATCGACGATTGCCAGAACGTCTCCCGCGTTCACCGGAGCTCCTTCTCTGACCAGCACCTTCTGAATCGTTCCCTTCTTCGGGGACTTGATTTCGTTTTGCATCTTCATCGCCTCGACCACAAGAATGCCTGTGCCGGAATCCACGGTTTCGCCTTCCCGGGCCAGCACGCGGACTACTTTGCCGGGCATCGGAGCAATCAACTTCTTCGGCCCGTGGTCGTCAGCAGCGCGAACCCGGCCGCGCAGCGAACGCGGATCGCTAACTTCCGCGGCAAACCGCACACTCCCGACCCAAAGATGCAGTTCAGTTCCAACCCGTTCGCATTTAATTTCATAGGCGTTATTGCCGATGCGAAGGGAAAGCACGTCAGGCCGCGCCAGCACGGCGTCGACTTCAACCTCGCGTCCTTCCAGGCGGCACGTCCATCGCCCATCGCCGTGGTTGAGCTCCAGCCGCTGGCTCTTGCCGTCAATGGTGACGTTGTAAATCATGCCAAGTGCCTTGCCATGAGCAGATCGCGTGCGGTGTAAGCGTGGGGACGGGCGCTAATCACTGGTCACAGCCTCTCTGCGGCCGGCGATCTTCCAGTTGGAAGCGCCCGTGGCGCCTGCCGTGCCATTGGCCGCGACGCGCTCTCCCGCTCCTGCAGCCTTCGGGCCGAGCGCCGCAAACATTCCCGCGGCGATCACAGCTACCTGCTCCGCTTGCGGATCAACATGCAGAGCCTGTTTCTGCTTCAGCATGCGGTCCAGGAAGCCCGTATCCAGTCTGCCGGCGCGAAAATCCGGATCGCGCAGGATGCGGCGAAACAGCGAAATGTTGGTTTTGATTCCGCCCACGAAGTATTCGTTCAGCGCCCGCGTGAGCCTCCCAATCGCCTGCTCTCGGTCCGTGCCGTAACCGATCAGTTTCGCCAGCAGCGGATCGTAGTCCATGGGTACGGTCCAGCCTTCGTACATGCCGCTGTCGCGCCGGATGCCAGGGCCTGAAGGGGCGAGCAGCAAAGTGATCTTGCCAGGACTCGGGAAATAATTATTGTCGGGATCTTCGGCATAGATGCGACATTCCACGGCGTGTCCGCGAATGAGAACGTCCTCTTGCCGGAACGGCAGTTTCTCTCCCGCTGCGATGCGAATTTGCAGATGCACCAAATCGAGTCCCGTGATCAGCTCCGTCACCGGATGCTCGACCTGCAAGCGCGTGTTCATCTCCAGGAAATAGAAATTCTTCTGTTGATCGACCAGGAATTCCACCGTTCCGGCGTTTGTATAGTTCGCGACCTGCGCGACGCGAATCGCGACCTCGCCCATTCGCCGCCGCATGTCGGCATCGACGATTGGCGAGGGCGCTTCTTCCAGAACTTTTTGATGCCGCCGCTGCAGCGAGCACTCGCGCTCGCCGAGGTAAACCGTGTTGCCGTGCTCGTCAGCCAGTAGCTGCATTTCGATGTGCCGCGGATTGACGATGGCTTTCTCCAGGTAGACTTCATCATCACCAAACGAGCGCTGCGCCTCGCTGGCCGCGGCTTCCAGTGCGGACTTAAGTTGCTCGGGCGCGTGCACCAGGCGCATGCCCTTGCCGCCGCCGCCGGCCGCCGCCTTCAGCATAACCGGATAGCCGATCTCGGCGGCAACCCGCTCGGCTTGCTCAACCGATTCCAGCCCGCGCGACGTGCCGGGCACGAAGGGAATTCCGGCGCGCTCCATGGCCTGCCGGGCGCGGGTTTTCGATCCCATGGCGTCCATGGCGGCGGCAGTGGGTCCGATAAACTTCACGCCTGCAGCGGCGCAGGCCTCGGCGAAGCGGGCATTCTCGGAGAGAAATCCATATCCGGGATGGATCGCGTCCGCTCCCGAGCGCGCCGCAACGTCAAGAATTTTCTGAATGTTGAGATACGATTCGGACGCGGCTGGAGCGCCGATGGGATAAGCCTCGTCCGCCTTGCGCACGTGCAACGACGCGCGATCGATATCCGAGTAGACAGCGACGGCGGCGATGCCCATCTCATGGCAGGCGCGGATCACACGCACCGCGATCTCGCCTCGATTCGCGATAAGAATCTTCTTGAACATTTTCTGGAGTAGCAGCGCCGACGAACCCAAGATTCTACAGGACATCGCGGTCCGCGTTTGCGACTTCTCAAGCGTCATCCCGAACCCGGCGCAGTTCACCCGGTTGAGAGATCCCGCGTGGGAGACTCCGGGACGCGTCGTAGGTCTGCGCGCCAGATCCTTCGCTCCGCCTGAAGAACGGCTGCGCTCAGGATGACGCCATCGGGTAGCATTCAGGCCCTGTGGAGATCTGACTGAAAAATAGTCTCGCCGGGCGACTTTTGTCGTTGCGCATGGGGCGTGGTTCTGATTTTCTGAGCGCTCGCAGAGGGTACCTGTGATCTATCAAGACGTTGTACCCGGCGGAATAGCCCGGCTGATGGGCGGAGCGTAACCGAGACTACCATGCGGACGGTGGAAGTTGTAATGCTCAAGCCAGGGCGAGAGATGCTGATCGCGTTCCTCGGAGTTGAGGTAATGGCGAACGTAGGCCCACTCGCGCAGGGCGGTTTGAATGAAGCGTTCCGCCTTGCCGTTGGTGCGCGGAGTGTAAGGGCGGGTGAAGCGGTGCTGGATGCCGAGTTGGAGGCAGGCGGCGCGGAAGTGGCGGGAGCGATAGCAGGAGCCGTTGTCGGTGAGCAGGCGGCGGATGGAGATGCCGTGCTGGGCGTAGAAGGCGACGGCGGCGCGCAGGAAGGCGATGGCGGTTTCGCTTTGCTGATTGGGCAGCATGCGGGAGAAGGCGAGGCGGGAATGATCGTCGATGGCGACGTGCAGAGCCTGCCAGCCGGCGAACTGAGGGCGGCCGCGACGCCGGCCATCGCCACGAATGGAGACCTGCTGATAGCGGGTCATGCCCTTGATGTCGAGATGGAGGAGATCGCCGGGAGCGGGATGCTCGTAGCGCACGACCGGTGGAGCGGGATGCAGATGACGCCAGCGGTTCAACTGAGCGCGCTGCAGGATGCGACTGATGGTGGCGGGGCTGAGATGGGTGGCTTGGGCGATCTGATAGGCGGGGCATAACTGGCGCCGCAGAGCGATGACCTGAGCGATCAGCTCCGACGAGGTTCGGCGCGGGCTATGGAGGGGCCGCGAGGAACGATCCCGCAAGCCGGGCAAACCCAGGGTGCGATAGCGCCGGACCCACTTGGCGGCAGTTTTTCGGCTGACGTTGAACGCGGCTGCAGCCGCGTTCAACGTCAACTTCTCGATCATAATCTTCTTGGCTAAAGTCTCTCGACTACGAAAGGTAAGTCGGGCATTCTGGTGAAGGTCCATTCGGTCGACTCCTTCGAAGCAGATTGGTCAGCACCATCAGCTTCTCCGGTGTTGCTCGAATGGACTATTCACTTCTTGGGAACAACGTCTTGAAAGATCACAGGTACCCCCCCTCCCCCCGTCTATTTTGCTCATCACCAGTATTCATGCGGGTTCCCGCGATTGCGAGTGCACGAAAAGCGTGCAAAATCTTGATTTCAAAGAGCTTATTGGCAAAATCTTGACAACAAAGCAGTTAGCTTCGGTGCCGGGAGAGCTGACGATATTGCCTCCGCCTTGACTATGTTCTGCTTATTCTGTTTTGGCCGCAAGGTCAGATGTCACAGCGGGGCTGTGGATTACGGGAGAGCGGTGCCGCTTCAACCAATAGTGGGAGAAGCGGAGCGTGGTTTCCAGCGTGACGCTGTCGTCAAACCGAGGTAAATTAAGAGGAAGGTAAGAACATGGCAACTCTCGATTGGTCGCAATGCCCCGCGGTGGAAAGCGTGCCGGGGAGGTTAGGCGGCGCATGGGTGTTTCGCGATACGCGCATGCCGGTCTCCGCCGTGTTTGAAAACCTTGAGGCTGGAGCCACGGTCGACGAAATTACGGAATGGTTTTCCATTTCCAAGGAGCAGGTGATCGAGGTTCTGGAGTTTGCCGCTCGCAGCCTTGCTGCCCCGGTCCCGGGTGAGTCAGTACACGCGTCTTCTCCCGATGCTCGTTCTTTTTGATCACAGCGTGCCGGCACCGCTGTCTTCTTGCCTGACCGGCCACACGGTCACAGAGGCAAGAACTCGCGGATGGGACACGCTTTCCAACGGCGACTTGCTAACTGAAGCCGAGCGGGCCGGGTTCGACGTTTTTCTTACCGCCGACAAGAATATCCGGTACCAACAGAATCTTGCGGGCCGCAGAATCGCCGTTGTGGTGCTGAGCACTCCGCAATGGCCGCTGGTTCGATTGCACAGCGCAAAAATTGTGGCGGCGATAAACGCGGCTACGCCCGGGAGCTATACCGAGGTTCAGATTCCGTAGGGGGCCTGATTTCCAATTGAGAGGAGTGTGGCTCGCTGGAGAACAGCAGTTCCCTCCACTCCGCTTCCCATTCCCTTCGGGAATGGGAAGCTCCGGTCGGGATGACAATTTCTGGTGAGTGCTTATCCATGACAATTTCTGGGCCCTTATCGACGTTCGGGCCCTTATCGACGTTCGTGACCATTCTTCAGTCCGGCGGGACGCGGGAAAAACTTACTGCGAAAGGCGCGTGCGGCTTTTCGGCATCGCGCTTCGCCCACCGCGCGCGGCTGCTGAAGCGATAACGGAGCAGGGTCCAGATGGCGAGCCAGCCGTCGGAGTGGCGGATTTTTTTGCCTTCGCCGGCGGAGCGTGGGGTGTAGGAGATGGGGACCTCGGCGATTTTTTCGTCCAGGCGGCAGAGTTTGGCGGTCACTTCGGGGCAGAACTCGAAGCGATGACAGTCCAACTGGACTTGCGCCAGCAGGGAGCGGCGGAAGACTTTGTAGCAGGTAGCCTCATCGTGAATGCCGGCGCCGTAGAGAAGGTTGGTCAGATGGGTTAACAGTTTGGCGCCGAGGAAGAAACGCAAACCTCGCTCGGGACGGTCAGGGCGCACTCCGTAGACGACGTTTGCCTGGCCTTGTTTTAGCGGCTGGAGCAGCGCGGAATAGTCCTGCGGATCGTACTCCAGATCGGAATCCTGGATCAGGACATATTCGCCTCGGGCGTAGGCGAGCGCGGTGCGAACGGCCGCGCCTTTGCCGCAGTTTTTTTCGTGGAAGACGATGGTGATGTCGTCCGCCGGAGGCAGGGCCTGCAGCTTGTCGCGGGTGCCGTCGGTGGAGCCGTCATCGACGATGATGATTTCTTTTTTCACCGGGGAGGCCTGAATCGCTTGCAGCAACTCGTCCAGGTGCGCGGCCTCGTTATAGACCGGCACGATGACCGACACGCGGCCCTTCCAGCGGTCGGCTGGGGCGGCGGTGGGTTCAGGCTGCATTGAGGCTTTGACGGCCATGATGTTCGGGCAATCCTTTTACAAGCCATCTCCTAGTGAAGCGAAGAGAAGCTGCCGGCTACCTCAGGGGCTAAAGCCCAGGAAACCCCGGGCGCGTTACGCGGCCCTAAAGGGCCGCTCTTCCACGATGATGCCGGCGCACGAAGTTCTTCCGACACTCTAAAGCCGTGCCCTTCCCGAGGACATTGTGCTTTTTAGAAACCATTTATGAGATAGCTTCTGTCAGGATAACATTCACGAACGCTCTGGCAATCGGCGTTTGAGCAGGTAAATTGTGTTGGAAGACTTGGGCACGTAGGTTGGCGCGGCGTCTCCCCAGATGTATCGCGTGGCTCGGCCCAGATCGGCTACGCCTACCCTTTCGTACTGCGCATTCATAAAGTCATTCAGCGACTGCAGGAAGGTTACAGCCTCAGCGGCGTGGCTTCTGTCGCCCCACGAATCCCACACATCGACGTAGACGAGGTATTCGGGTTGGTTTTCGCGAAGTTCGCGGAGCATCTGCTGCTGCATACGCGAAAGATATTTCTGATGGCCGATCAGGCTGTACATGTAGACGTAGCCGGTGGCGGAGTGACGATGCGCGTAGAAGTAGATTTCCGGTTCGGAGCCGAGGACCGCGATACGCGCGCTGGGCTGAGAATGTTGTCGCACGTACTCGGCTACGTTCTTGGCAGTGTCGAAGAGCCCGTCTGGATAGGTCGCTTGAAAAACTGAACCTGGCGGAAGAAAGAAATAGTCCTGCCGCTGGTGTACGACGGAGTATCCGAACGCGGCGATAAAAATGAGGATAGGGATGACGGCGACGGCGCGCGGGCGGGGGCGCCCGCGCCACATAATCAATGGCCGTCTCGGGCTTTCGGCCAGCCTTTTTGCGGCGGAAGTTATGGCAATGCCGGCGAGCATGGCTACAACCGGGAGAAGGAGTACAAAATAATGCGGGCGAAAATAAGCGCCGGGACAGATTGACGCGAAGGAAAGCAAGAATAGAGTTACGGTGAAGAAGCGATGCCGGGAGGCGTCCTGGCACCACCACAGCGCGGTCAAACCGGCGACAGCGAGAATCCAGACGAGGATCGCGGGGGCCGCAACTGCCGTGGAGTTTTCAAGGAAAGCGTGAATCGCTCGTCGGAGGCCGATCTTGGAATATTCGCCGGCGTAGGAAACGGTCCAGAACCAGAATGTGGGGAAGACGCCGGCGCGGTAGAGAAAGAGGCAGGTTACGGCATAGGGAAGGATCGCAGCGGCTGCGAATGTCGCGGCGTAACGCGTTGTGGTAAGTAGTGAGCGAGGCTGGTTCCAGGTTCTCCAGCATAGGTACAACAAAGAAAAGAGCACGAAAAAAATCCCGTGCTGCTTCATCAGGAAGGCGATGCCCGAGCAAAGGCCACTGAGAAAGATCAGAGACATGCGCTCGGAGTCCGCGGCGATAACGGCGAGCAAGATTCCGGCGAGAGCGGGAAGCACGACGAAGTTGGTTGCGTGCGCCTCAAATCCCATCACAGAGGTACTGGTGGAGAGCAGTGCGTAACTGCAGGCGGCGATAAGCCCGGCGAGTCTTCCGAAAAGAAGTGAGGTCAAAAGGTACACGAAGACGATGCTGGCGGCATTCACCAGCAAGAGCCCCAGGTGAATTCCGGCTGGCGTCTCGCCGAATATGGCCATGACTGCGGCATAGGCGGCGTAGATGCCTGGCAGTTTCATGTTGTAGGCGAGTTTGTAGGGTGGAATTCCTTGCAGCAGAAGTTGGCCGGAATAAGCGTACTCGCCTTCGTCGCGTTCCAGCGGCATGTCGCGCAAGCGGTAGCGGATCACTGCGAATAAGGCGATGACGACCAGGAGAATTGTGAGGGCAACTTTTCGAGACGGTTCGAAGCGCGCGGGCGGGAGGATCTGAGCGTTAGCCCTGCGGGATTCAGTTGAACTCGTGGGCATTGGCGCGGGAGTGGTCCTCCAGTGACAGCATTGTATCGAAGCCAGGCAGCAAGAACGGTCATAGTATGATCTCTGCTCAGGTTGCTCTGAATTCGGAATGAACTTTCCTCGCACGGCGGCAATTGGCGCACAATCTGGTGGGACTTCCAAGCAGACTTTTTTGTCCGCCGACGGAGAAGTACTTCCGCTGCTGGTTCTTATCGTGGGCTTGGGAGCGAGACTGTTCGAAGCGTGGGGATATTTTCTCAATCCAGATGAGGCGCTTCACAATCTGCTGGCTTCCCAAGCCTCACTCAGCCTGACCTACAAGGCTGCGCTCACGAACGCGCACCCTCCGTTGCTTATTCTTGTGATTCACTACTGGCGATGGCTGGGACAGTCCGAACTGATGCTGCGCATGCCGTCGGTTCTTGCGGGAACAGCGTGCTGCTGGCTGACTTATCTTTGGCTGCGGCAGATTGTGGATCGCTCCACGGGGTTGGTGGCGTTGGTGGTGCTGGCGCTTTCTCCGACAATGATCGGCTTGTCGGCCGAGCTTCGCCAGTATGGGCTGCTGCTTTTTTTTATGTCGGCGTGTCTTTACTGCTCGGAGCAGGCGCTCGAGCGGAACTCGGCCGCGTGGATGGCTTTGTTTTCTTTGTCGCTTTACGGGGCCCTGCTGGTCCACTATTCGTCGTTCATCTTCGCTTTTGTCATGGGCATTTACATGCTCATGCGGATGTATCCGTACAGACAACGTATGGGACTGTTCACTGCATGGGTTGCAGGGCAGGCAGGTGGAGTTGCGCTGGCTGCGTATTACTATTTCACGCACGTTGTGCCGTTGAGCAAAACGGGGATGTTGAGTGGAGGCTACGACACGTGGTTGCGGAAGTCGGTTTACCATGCAGGCGAAAACAGCGTCGTGAAGTTTGCCGCGGTGCAGACTCTGCGCGTCTTCACCTTTCTGGTGAGCCACGGCTTCGTAGGCACGTTGGCGCTGCTCGCGTTTTTGGCGGGGCTCGTCCTGCTGCTGCGAAACAAAGTGGCGCTGAGTAAAGAGGGATCGACTGGGGGCCAACTCGCGTTGCTGCTCGGCTTGCCGTTCCTGGTTGATTGCGGGGCGGCTTTTGCGCGGCTCTATCCCTACGGGAGCACGAGACATGTGGCCTTTCTCACAATTTTTGCGGCAAGCGGAGTTGCGATTGGGCTGACTGCCTGGAGACCGGGGCGGGTCTGGGTTAAGCCGCTGGTGGTCGCGCTTGCCATGGCGTTATGCAATTTCTTTCCCGCCCCTCCACGGCCCATTCGTCCCAGAAACCAGGCTCGCACTCTTATGGAAAGGGCGGTTGATGCGCTGCGGCGGTCGGCTCCGCCGGGAGCGACTATCGTGGCCGCTTACCAGAGCGGGCTGCTGCTCGGCTACTACACTTGCGGACATGGAGTAGTGCAGGTTTTTCCGCCGCTGCATGAGTTTGCCGAGGCCGACTGCAACGGTTACCGTGTGATCACGACGATTCCATCGAAGTGGAAGTTTTATGCGGACGATTTGCCGGATGAGTTGTCAGCGATGGCAGAGGCCTACAAGCTGGTTCCGGGATCCAAGGTCTGGCTGTTTGATGCGGGCTGGATCTCGGATTCGGCGCCGGCGTTGATTCAGGATCGCCGGGTTGGATGCTCATCGGTGCGCAGGTTCGGGCAGAATATTTTTATTTGTGAGCTGACGGTCGGAGAAGTCGCTGGCACATCGGACGATGTGACACACGCCGGCACGCCATAGAGAGCGCGGACAGCCCTGCGATCTCACAATGAACTTCATGGGCAACGGCGAGATCCCACAGGGGCTAAAGCCCAGCGAGTTCCAGGCGTCTTACGCGGCCCTGAAGGGCCGCTCTTTCACGATGACGCGCGCTCTTCTCTCTTCCACGATGACGTGCCCTCTTCCAATTACGCCAGTACGAGGAGCTTCAGCTAAAGTCCTACTTCGCCTGGTCGTTCACTATGCCTTGGGCTCCGGGCTGTTTTTCTGCTTTGGCTTTTCTTACGGCTAGATTCTTATCGAGCCAGCCGTCGGCGGTTTTGAGATCTTCGGCGCGGGCCGCCAGGTCGTCGCATTCGAGGTCGGCCTTTTCACGATACATCAAGTTCATGTAGGCCATGGCATCGTCATAATCGGGGCGAAGCTCGATGGCTTTCTTCAGATTGTCGATGCCTTCCTGAATTACCGGCATGTTCTTCTGTTTCAACTCGTCGCAGACCTTCTTCTGGTCTTTGTTCTTGGGATTCAGGTGTTCTTCCGGCTTCATGCCTAGTTTGGCTCGTTCTTCCATGCGCGGCGCGTAGGATTGCGTCCAGTCGATGACTCCGATGGAATAGTAGGGATCGGCATCGTTGGGGTCGAGGTCAGAGACCATGTGGTTGTACTTCTTGGCCTCGTCGAACTTTTTCATATTGAAATACAGGGACGCAATTCCCTTGGCGCTGTTGACCCTTTGCTCGCGAGAGGGCTTGTCATCGATCACGCGCTGGAATTGATCGATCGCCTGTTCGGCTACGCGAACATTGTCGGGACTGTCGACCCCGGGTATGTACTGGCCGACGTATGCGGTGGCCAGATACAAGCGGGCATTGAGCAGCTTGGGGTCGAGTTCGACGGCCTGCTGGAAGTGGTTGATGGCCTCTTCGTAGTGGGTGTTCTTGTAGGCCTGGACACCCTTGTTGAGTTGGTCGCGGGCCCGCAGCTTGTTACAGCCCACGGAGGAGAAGAGCGCCAGCGCGAGCGCCGCCAGCGTGAGCAGTCTTACATTCTTATTCATTGCGGTATAAGTCTCCTTGCCACAGCATCCTAGGCCCAGAGACAGCGGATTGACAAGAGCGGGCCGCAGGCGGAGAGGAACATACCCTCCCGTGCTTAAGATAAACGCCTTACAAACGGACTACGCGCCAGCTCGTGAGCAAGCCTCGGGGGCTAGAGCCCGCATTTTTGGCGGGCTCTGGCGCAAGGGCTAAGCAGTCTGCTGAAAAACTCTTTTCGCTCGCTTGCATTTCCCTCAGCGGCTAAAGCCGCCGCTGATTTTGCTGGACTAACGGCGCGGCTTAAAGCCGCGCCCTTTCAAGGCAGCCGTGGGACGCGGGTTTTTCAGCTAGCCGCCGGCTTCGATCTTGGCGGTGATCAGGCCGACTTTGTCGACACCGGAAGCATGCGCAATATCAATCACATTGGCCACGTCGGCAAAGGGAATCGCATCGTCACCCTTGACGAACATTACTTTTTCCGCGCGGGCCTTATAAATGTCGGTCAGACGGCCTTGCAGGTTGTCCCATGTGGCTTCTTCGTTGTTGATCTTGACGCCGGGTTCCTGGCCTGCGCCGCGATCGATCAACTGGACCACGATGGTACGGTCGGGAGTATTGTTTTTGGGCGCGTTGGGCGGAGGCGGCTGAGGAACCAGCGCGTCCAGACCTTTCGGCGTCAGCGGCGTGATCACCATGAAGATGATCAGCAGCACCAGCAGCACGTCAATGAGCGGCGTGACGTTAATGTTTGCGGTTTGCCCTCCGCTCGGGCCAACTGCCATTCCCATGGTCGTTCTCCTCTATTGCCCAGCCGCCGCCGGAGCAGGCGGGGCGCTTGGAGTACCTTTACGTTGATCGGTGAGCAAGCCCAGGTCATCGACCCCGGCCGCTCGAACGCTGTCCACCACCTGCACGACGTTGCCGAAATGAGCACGGGCATCGGCCTTGACGTAGACGCGCTTGTCGGCCTTATTGGCGAGGCGGTCTTTTACCTTGGTGGTGAGGTTGTCGACGGAAATTTTATCGGTGCCGAAAAAGACGTTGCCGTTGCGCATCACCGATACCAGCAGAGCGTCTTCCTTGTCGGCGTCGGGCATCTGTTCAGGATTGTTCACCTGGGCCATGTCCACGCTGACACCGTGCTGCAACATGGGCGTGACCACCATGAAGATGATCAACAGCACCAGCATCACGTCCACCATGGGCGTAACGTTGATGTCGGAGTTGATCTTGGCGCCTTCGTTTCGTTTCGCTAAAGCCATAGCTTGAATCTCCCGTGCTTGCGCTCGGATCTGACGCCAGACCGCACATAAGTTGGGAATGCCCGGCGCCGGACAGAGCCAGCGCCGGACGGCAACTCATGTGGAACCTTGGTCCGCCAGGTTAGCGGCGAACGCTGCGCCGCTTCAGGAAGTAGTCGATCAGTTCGCTCGAGGAGTTATCCATCTCCACGTCGAACGCTTCCACGCGGCCGGTCAGATAGTTAAACATCATCACGGCGGGGATGGCGACGAGCAGCCCGATGGCCGTCGTGACCAGCGCTTCCGCGATACCGCCGGCGACGGCCGCCAGACCGGTAGCCTTCTCTTTCGAAATGCCCGTGAAGGCGTTCAGAATGCCCATCACCGTTCCGAACAGTCCCACGAAGGGAGCGGTCGATCCGATGGTGGCGAGGCCGCCCAATCCGCGCTTGAGTTCGGCGTGGACGATGGCTTCGGTGCGCTCCAGAGCTCGCTTGGAGGCCTCGATGGTTTCGCCGGGGATTTCGCCGGGGCTGTCCTGGTGGGCTTTGAACTCCATCAGGCCTGCGGTGACGACCTTGGCCAAGTGGCTTTTCTTATTGCGCTCGGCCACCTTGATGGCTTCATCAATCCGGCCGTCGCGGAGAGCGCCCGCCACGGCTGGAGCGAAGGCCCGGGATTGCTTGCGGGCCGCGTTGTATGCCATCCAACGGTCAATCATCACGCCAATCGACCAGCCTGACATGATGAACAGAATGATGACCACTGACCTTGCCACCCATCCCATCTGCTTCCATAGGCCAAGTGGATCGGTCGCCATGCCGCCTTCCTGGGCGATCCAGGTGGCTGCGGCAGAGACGTGGCTAAGTAGAACTCCTGCTAGGTGAGGTGCGAACATGAGTTGCTTTTCCCTCCTCGGAACTCGTTAGACTTTCAGCGCTATGTTGTGCAAATCAACTGGATGCAGGATTATGCATCCGCGTTGGACGGACTTTCGCCGCCCCCGCCCGGTTTTCCGCCAACCTGAGGACCGGTTAGGTACGGCGGCCTTGCCGAGCGCATCGGAAAAATCGCTCCCCGCCACCGCGGTCGGTAGGATGGGGGAGGGCAAACACACACTTCTGTTTGCGTCGGACACGACACCCCGGCGGTCTAGCCTCCAGAGAGCGTGAAGTTTACCTGAACTTGCGTTTCAACCTCAACCGGCTCGCCGTTCAGCAGGTAGGGCTTGTACTTCCACTGCTTGACGGCTTCGATTGCCGCTGGAGCGAGCATGGGGTGTCCACTGATCAGGTGCAGGTTCTGGATCGACCCGTCCTTGCTGATCTCGGCCTGCAGGATCACCGTTCCCTGAATGCGCGCCTGCCGCGCCAAGGGTGGGTAGTTGGGCTGAATGCGCTTTACCAGAAGCCCCTGCGAGACGCCTTGCGAAACGCGTACGCGCGTTGGAGTCGCGACCTTGGGCACGGCCATCGGGGTCGAACTGATAATGCCTCCGATGACGCCGCCCATCTGTCCGCCCGGAACACCGCCGGGGACGCCGCCCACAACACCGCTCGAGGACATGACTGGTGGAGGAGCTTCCTCCTCTTTGATCATCTGGACTTTCTGTGGAATCTTCGTAGGCGTGCGGAGTTGACCGTTGACGATATCGGTCTGAATCTGCTTCACCATTTTAACCGGCGCGGCTGCCGGTGGCGGAGGCGGCGGAGGCGGTGGCGGAGCCACCAAGAAGGTCATCAACTGCTGTTTCGGCAAGGCCTCGGTGAACACGAGGGGGATCAGGACCAGAACCCCCACCAACGCGACCTCAAAAATAAAGGCCAGCGTGGTGGTGCGTCCCCGCTTGGTTTTTAGCCTGCCGCCCGACTCCAGAAGGCTGTCTTCAAACATAAGAGTTTCTCCCTACTTTCAGAGCCTACGTAAACTTAGACACCGACTGCTTCTCTTTTGCTCCCGGATCCAGCCCAATCTTGAACCGGGTATTAAAACCTGCCAGGCCAGTAATCCGGGCCTAGACGGGGTCTTCCCAAACCCTTGAAATCCACTCAAAACAAAGGGCTAACACATTCGCGGGCAAGGCGCCATCAGGTATTTACTTGGCTTTGCCCGGCATCGCTACTGGACGACGACCCTTCTCAATACGCCAATCCTGGTAAGCCACAAGGATAGGCGCGGCGATCGCGATCGACGAATAGGTCCCGATTAAGATGCCGATGACCAGCGCGAGGCTGAACCCGTGAAGCACCTCGCCGCCGAATAAATAGAGTGCGAGTACGGTAAGGAAGGTTAGGCCCGCTGTCAAGATGGTTCGACTCAAAGTTTGATTAATACTGCGATTAACGATCTCGGACAGCTTCTCGCGCCGCATGAGTTTAATGTTTTCGCGGATGCGGTCAAATACCACGATAGTGTCGTTATTAGAGTAACCAATCAGGGTAAGAATGGCGGCGATGACGGTAAGCGAGATGTCGGTGTTGGTCAGGGAAAACGCGCCCACGGTGATCAGGGTGTCGTGAAAGACGGTGACCACGGCGGCGACGCCGTAAATCCACTCGAAGCGGAAGCCGAGATAAACCAGCATTCCCGCCAGGGAATACACGGTTGCGAGCAGGGCTTGCCGCCGCAACTGGCCTCCAACCTGTGGGCCGACGATTTCCACGTTGCGCACGCCAAAGTCGGAGAGAAAGAAGCCGTTCTGCAGCGACGCTACGACTGCAGGATCGGCAGCGGCTTTCAACTGGTCGAAGGAACTGAGCACGCCGCCCAGGGTCTTGTCGCGGTAATTGACGATTGCCTGGGTCTGCGCGGTGTATTTCTGATCGGCGTCGGAGCCCAGATTCAGCGGATCTTTTTCCATCAGATAGTTCTTGATGGTCAAAGAGCTGGCGTTATTCAGGTCGACTTTGCCCGCCGGGGCATTGGTTTCAAGTGCGTTGATGATCTTGATCTTGCCCTGATCGAGAGCCTGTTCGCTGGTCTCCTGAATGGCAAGGTCAATCAAGACCTCGTTATTTGAAATCTGGCCGTAGCGCTGGATCTTGGCATGGTGTAGTCCGGCGCGATCCATATCTGCCCGTATCGCATTGTCGTCCGGCGTATGGGAGAACTTAACGTAGACCAAGGTTCCGCCACGAAAGTCGACACCGTAGGGGATGCCGTGCCAGAACAACATGGAAAGGATACCCGCTACACTAAATACGAGCGAAAAGGCGAGGAAATACCACTTCTTGCCAAGAAAATCTATGTTCGCATTGCGAAAGAACTCCACCGGTTTGTCTAGCCCCTTATCTTTATCTTTATCTGGTGATCGGGTGATCGGGTCATCTGGCGATCGAAAACCTAACATCTGCGGATTTTCCAATCACTCGATCACCCGATGATCCGATCGCCCGATCACTTCTAAATGCTTAACGCTTCCCCACGCTGTTTGCGGGTCAGAATCCAATCGAAAATCACGCGTGACACAAACACTGCGGTGAACAGGTTTGCCAGCAGACCGAAGGTCAGCGTGGTGGCAAATCCGCGCACCGGGCCAGTGCCGAAGATGAATAGAATCGCCGCCGACACAATGGTCGTGACGTGCGTATCCACAATCGTGATCCAGGCATGACTGAAGCCTTGATCTACGGCGGACGGCGGCGTCTTGCCGTTGCGCAGCTCTTCGCGAATGCGTTCGAAGATCAGCACATTGGAATCCACACCCATGCCGACGGTCAGGATCACGCCCGCGATCCCGGGCAAGGTCAGCACCGCGCCGAAGTAGCCCATGAATCCCAGCAGGATGATGAGGTTCAGCAGCAGGGCGACATCGGCATTGATGCCGGCTCCGCGGTAGTAGACCAGCATGAAGATCAGCACAGCCAGCATGCCGATGATTGCGGCCCGCACACCGGCTCGAATGGAATCGGCACCCAGTGAGGGGCCGACGGTGCGCTCCTCGAGATACTTCACGCCCGCCGGCAGAGCGCCTGAACGCAGGATCATTGACAGATCTTTCGATTGCTGCTCGCTCATGCGGCCGCCGCTGATCTCGCCCGAGTCGCGGATCGGTTCCTTGATGTTGGCGACTTCCTGAACCTTGTTGTCGAGCACCACGGCCAAGCTGTCTCCAACGTGAGCCGTGGTGAAGTTATAGAAGCGCTGCCCGCCTTCCCCAGTGAGATTGAAGTGAACGCTGGGCTGGCCGTTCTGATCGCGGCTGGGCTGAGCGTCGCGAAGATCTTTTCCGCTGACGGCGGAGACACGCGATACCAGGTACCACGCCTCGCCCTCGTTCGGGGCGCCGGGCGTGGCGTGCCCGGGGAGAAGAATCGCGTCGGGAGGAAGAATTCCGCCCTTATCCTGCAGCGCGGCCTGTTCGCTCGGATACGGACCGCCCAGCGACTGCTTGATCTCAAGCATCGCGGTCGACTGCATGATGTCTTTCACGCGCGCCGGGTCGTCTACGCCTGGTAGCTGTACCAGAATCTGATACTGCCCGAGTCCGTGTTCCTGAATCGTGGGTTCGCTGACGCCGAGCGCATCGATGCGGTTGCGGATGGTTTCAATCGCCTGGGTCACCGCCTTGTTTTTCAGGTCGGCCAGCATCTGCGGCTTCATGGCGATCGTCCACGTGTCGTTTGCCCCGGGCGTGGCTTGATACTCAGGAAGCCGCGTGTTCACGATATCGAGCAGATCGGAGCGCGACGCTGGCGGAACGCCCTTGATCACGATGCGGTCGGGGTTGTTGTCCGGATCGGGCTTGCTGATCTCCGAGAAGGCAATCTTCTTTTTGTTCAGTTGCTCCTTGAGAATCTCAACGGCATTGTCGGAATCTACTTTCACCGCGTCATTGACTTGCACCTGCAGAATCAGGTGCGTGCCACCGCGCAGGTCGAGGCCGAGGTGAATGCGATCGGTCATCGCCGTGAGCAATCCCTGACCCGACAAGCTGCTCGGAATCCCGAAGATGCCGAACAGGAAAGCCAGCAGGATGCCTACGATGAGTACTGCCTTCCAGAGAAGCGTCTTATTCATGACGAAAACAATTCCCGATTAACGTGAAGCGAATGTTTTGTTGCGTTACTTGGTCTTGACTTCTTCCTCAGGCGTAGTGACCTGCACCACCGACGCCTTGGTGACCTCTACCCGCAGGTTGTCAGGCGGCACGCGCAGGTGAACCGCGTCATCTTTGAGAGCTATGATAGTGCCGCGCAGGCCGCCGCTGGTGGTGACTTTGTCGCCGGTTTTGAGCTGGTCGAGCATGGCCTGCCATTTTTTCTGGCGGCGCTGCTGCGGAAGAATCAATAAAAAATAAAAAATCGCAAAGATGAAGATCAGAGGCGCGATGCCCAGCCAACTCATACCGCCGCCACCGGCCTGCACCGCGAATAAGAATTTCATAGTCATGAAGTCTGGGCGGATGTATCCGCAAAATCTCGTCGCGCCGTGCAGGCCGCGGAAGCTGTTATTTCACCACGGGGTTTGGATCGATTTCGGCCGGGTTCGTTCAGCTTTCAGGGTTGCATCCGGGGAGGTCTCCGGTTTCGGTCGAGACCAGCACCAGAAAGAAAACAGGACTCTTCCCCAAGTGAAATAGAATGCCGTACCCGGCGCATAGTGTCAAGGTAGAAACTCAGGTTGTGGATTGTGTTCAAGACCTGCGCCAACACTTCGTTAGAAGCATAAAGATGCCGCAAGTATGCCCGCGAATAGCGTCGGCAAACGCGGCAGGCGCAATTGGGATCGAGCGGACCCGCGTCCTGAGCGTAACGCGCCTGCTTGATCGAGACTTTGCCCTCTGACGTGAACAGCAGGCCATGCCGCGCGGCGCGGGTTGGCAGGACGCAATCCATCATGTCGACGCCGAAGCTTGAGTACTCGGCAATTTCTTCAGGAGTGCCCACGCCCATCAGGTAGCGCGGCTTGTCTGCGGGGAGATGCTCTAGCGTGGCCTCGACGACTTCGCGGGTCACGTGGCGAGGTTCACCGACGCTGAGCCCGCCGATGGCGTATCCGGGGAATGCGATTTCGACGGTGCGCTGGGCGGATTCTTTTCTAAGTGCGAGGTCCATGCCGCCCTGCACGATGCCGAAGAGGGATTGGGTAGGACAGTTGCCAGTACCCAGTTGCCATTTGCCAGTCTTGGCGGTTGCTCATTTCCGGTATGTCTTTTGCGCGAGAAATGGGCACGGCTCGACTGAGTACTCCATGGCACTTGATTCTTGTGTTCTTCAAAATATTTCTTGCTGCGCTTAGCCCAGCGTAACGTCAACTCCATCGAGGCTTTCGCGCGGGCCTGATCCGCCGGATATTCCGTGCACTCGTCGAATGCCATGATGATGTCGGCGCCCAGCCCGATCTGCGCTTCGATTGCGCTTTCCGGACTGAAGAAGTGCGAGGAGCCATCCAGATGGGAGCGGAACGTGACTCCGTCTTCGCTGACTTTGCGCAGCTCGTTCAGGCTGAACACTTGAAAGCCGCCGGAGTCGGTGAGAATCGCTCGCGGCCACGCCATGAAGCCGTGCAGGCCGCCTAGGCGCCGGACAGTTTCGATGCCCGGGCGCAGGTAAAGGTGATACGTATTGCCCAGAAGAATCTGAACGCCGAGTTCTTCGAGAAGATGCTGCGGCACGCCCTTGACCGAAGCCAGAGTCCCAACGGGCATAAATACGGGAGTCTCGACTTCACCATGCGGCGTAAGCAGGCGTCCGGCGCGGGCGCCACCGCTTCTGGCCTTGATGTGGAACTGAACGGACACTGAGTTGGATTGTAGCAATGGATCACGAGCCAGCGAGGGTTATCAATTCGCCGCGGACTTTGCCGTCTTCGACGAGCAGCCGTCCAAGGCTCACTGGCAATTTGAAGCGCTTGCGGCCGGAGCTGCCGGGGTTGAAGTAGAGCACTCCGTTTCGCTCTTCCTGCTTGGGGACGTGGCTGTGGCCCGAGATTACCACCTTGAATCCCGCAGCTTCGGGCTTTAAATCCAATTGCGACAGATCGTGCAGCACGTAGATGGAAATGCCGCCCGCTTCAAGAACTTCAGTTTCCGGCAGCTTACGCGCCCAGGCGCCTTTGTCCACATTGCCGCGGACGGCGGTTACGGGCGCAATGGTTGCGAGTTGCTGAAGAATCTCGGGCGAACCGATGTCTCCGGCATGAATGAGGTACTGTGAGCCGCGCAACGCGGCCAGCGCTTCGGGACGGAGCAAACCGTGCGTGTCTGAAATGACGCCGATGGTAGTGGCCGTTTTCACAACTGGTCTCATAAATGTTCCGTGGGAAAGTAAAGCTGCCCTCAGGGGCTAAAGCGGGCATTATTGTTGTCTGCTAGCGGCACGGCTGAAAGCCGTGCCCCTCCCAAAACCCTTTACGAGATCGGTTCTCAGTTCTCAGTCTCTGGTTTTCAGTAGTTTATTCATTTCGGAGTGAGTGGGTGCGTCTGCCAATAATTGGTAGGTACCCCTTGTTTTCACTTCGTTGGCTATACGACGTAAAGTTCCCAGCGTGGCTCGCATTGGCCCGGAACCCAGGCTCACTCGCGCGACTCCGAGCTTGCGCAACTCGGGCACCGAAGGAGAACCCGGCCCGGCCAGAATGTTGACCGGGCACCGCAGGTCTGAAACCAGACGCCCGATCGTGGGAGCGTCGCGCAGGCCGGGAGCAAACACGCAATCAGCGCCGGCATCGCGGTAGGCGCGGAGGCGGCGGAGGGTTTCGTCGTAGCGTGTGGCTGGATCTCCGACCTGAAGGAGGTAAACATCCGTGCGAGCGTTCAGCACCAGTGGCACGTGCGAACTGCTTGCGGCTTCACGCACGGCACGAATCTTTTCGAGCTGCAGCGGCAAATCCAGGAGCGGAGCGGCGAAGTCTCCCGGGGCATCCTCGAGATTCATGCCTATGGCACCGGCCTCGATGACAGCGCGTGCGGTGCGTGCCGCGTCTTCGGGTCTCGGGCCGTATCCGGATTCAACGTCCGAGGTCACCGGAACGGCTACGGCTCGCGTAATGCGCGCGACGGCGGCCAGCATCTCATCCCGGGAAATTTTCTGGCCATCGGGATAGCCCAACGAAAATGCGACGCCGGCGCTGGTCGTGGCGATGGCTGGAAAGCCCGCGTCTTCGATGATGCGCGCGCTGGCGACGTCCCAGGCATTGGGAAGCAGGAGCACTTCGCTTCCGGTGTGCATTGCCCGGAATTTTTCTGCTTTCGTCTTCAGTTCGGGAATCGACCGCTCAAGGTTCGACATACGCCCGGATTGGATGCGCTCAACGGCCGCCGTTCTTCATCTTTAATCTTTAATCTTTATCTTTTCGAGGAAGCGTCCGAGGCTTACGACGGCGCGGCCTACGGTGCCGCGGCCAATCTCCTGCACATCATCGCGGGCCGTTACTCGCAGGGTGTAGAAGCGCCCATCGAACGATTCGAGCACGGCTTCGGCTTTGATGCGCGCGCCAATGCCGCTGGCGGCGCGATGTTCGATGTTGATCGACGTCCCCACGGTGATCTCGTCGCCTTCGCAATACGGTTGCAACGCTTGGAAGGCGGCAGTTTCCATCAGCCGGATCATGTCAGGCGTCGAGTAGACCGGTGGCAGTTCTGGATGATGCGCGGTCAGCGTGTGTGCGAACTCGACGGTCTCTTCCGCTTCGCCGCGGGCGCCGATGGGAACATCTTTCACGCATTTCCTCCCGAAACAAATGAGCCAATGATTGCAGCGAATCATTGGCTCTAAATCTGGCTCTAAATCTGGCTTAAATCTGGCTCTAACTTTGGCAGAACTTGTGCACAACGATGGGGGCTAGGCAGCTGCCAGCGTTGTGCGGCGCGCCTCGATGCCGTCGAGAGCCCGCCAAAGTGCGCAGGCCGCGTCTTCGGCGGCGTCCAGAGCCGCCTCGGCCGTCTCGGGATTCTTAGCGATTCGCTTCTCCAGTTGCTTCCGCCACACGCGCGAATGGTGGATGTCGGCAACGGTATGCAGCACGAAATATCCGCATGTCTTATCGTCGGCGCCATACATCTCGCGCAAGCCGCGTTCCTTTTCCTTAGCCACGCGCGGCACCTGCGACTCGTAGGCATAGAACGCCGCCAGCGCCTCTTCCGGCAACCCGTCGCTGGCCACCTCTTGAAAGTGTCGAGTCAGTTGCCGAATCTCACGTACCGGCGTGTGCCAGCTCAAATTACGACTCGATCCCATGCCTTCGGCGAAGTCGAGCCAGAGTTCGGAATGCGGCACCGAGCGGTTCCCCGATGCTCCGTCGACCCCCTTCTCATCGCACATGTTCTCGAGCACGGCGCGGCGCAGCTCGCCGTCCTCGAGGCGCAACCCGAATGCCGCCAAATAGGATGGAAACGCCTCGACGTGGTGGTAGTAGTCCTGCGCATAGGCGCGCAAGTCCGCACGCGTGAGCTCGCCCGCGGCCCACGCTTTATAAAAGGGATGGCACAGCAAGTCATATTTGGCGATGCGCGCATCCAGCTGCTCGCAGAATTCAGACGTGGTCATAATGCCTCCACTCACTTGCGATCTGACTGATATGACCGACCAATATACGATCCAACTGGCATGTCGGCAAGTGATGGGAATCACGGCTGCGGCTAAGTTGTTACAATGAATGGCAAGAAGCAACGAAGAATTAAGTGTGGGAGCTCGCACTCAGCTTTCCATGCAGCAGTTCACCGAACAATTCGACGTAGTCGTCGTGGGCGCAGGCCATGCCGGATGCGAGGCTGCGATGGCCGCGGCGCGCATGGGATTGAAGACCGCCCTGTACACACTGAACGTAGACCTGATCGCGCAGATGTCGTGCAATCCCGCGGTGGGGGGCATCGCGAAGGGACATCTGGTGCGCGAGGTCGACGCGCTGGGCGGGATTATGGGTGAGATCACCGACGCGGTCGGCATTCAGTTTCGGCTGCTGAATACATCGCGAGGGCCGGCAGTGTGGTCTCCGCGGGCGCAGTGCGACAAGCAGGCCTACCGGCTCAAAATGCGCGAGGTGCTGGAATCGCAGGGGAATCTTAAGATCAAGCAGGCGGAAGTTGCGGAGCTGATCGTGGATACGGCTTCCGACTCCGAAAATGGGGCTTCGGGCTTTGGGCTTTGGGCTTCGGCTCAACAGTTCAATGAAAGTGATCCTGCCGAAGTGCCGAAGCCCGAAGGCCGGGTTCTCGGCATTCGTCTTCGCGACGGGCGCACTGTCGGGGCTGGAGCCGTCGTCATCACTACCGGAACTTTTCTTAATGGGCTTATTCATTGCGGAGAGCAGCAATATCCGGCGGGACGGTCTGGCGAGCCGCCGGCTGTGCTTCTGGGCGAGGCGCTGAAGAAGCTGGGGCTGCGTGGTTGCCGCCTCAAGACTGGCACGCCGCCGCGTCTGGACGGACGCACCATCGACTGGTCGCGGTTTCCGGCGCAGCCGGGCGACATGGATCCCACGCCGTTCAGTTTTCGCACCAAGCGGGTGGCGCATCATGACTCGCAGGTGCCTTGTTACATCGCGTGGACGACTGCCGAGACGCATCGCATCATTCGGGAGAACGTGCACCGTTCGCCGATGTACAGCGGGCAGATCAAATCGATTGGGCCGCGTTACTGTCCGTCGATTGAAGACAAGATCGTCAAGTTTCCGGACAAGGAGACGCACCAGCTCTTTCTCGAACCGGAGGGCCTGAACACGCACGAAATCTATGTCAATGGCATGAGCACGTCGCTGCCGGTGGAAGTGCAACTCGCGATTCTGAAATCGATTCCGGGACTTGAGAACGCGGAGATGATGCGGCCCGGATATGCAATTGAATACGATTCCATCGATCCGACGGAGCTGGAGCGTACTTTAGAGACGAAGAAGGTTGGACGCCTGTTTCTCGCGGGTCAGATCAACGGCACCTCGGGCTACGAAGAAGCAGCTTGTCAGGGGTTGATGGCCGGCATCAACGCTGCGTTGAAAGTGAAGAACCAGGCTCCGCTGATTCTCGATCGAACCGAGGCTTACACGGCGATTCTGATCGACGACCTGATTTCCAAAGGGACGAACGAGCCTTATCGCATGTTCACTTCGCGAGCCGAGTTCCGGCTGCACTTGCGCATTGACAATGCTGACCGGCGGCTTACTCCGCACGGGCGCCGCGTGGGATTGATTTCCGATGAGGCGTGGACAGATTTTCAGGCGAAGCAAGAGCGTTTGCAGGAGATTAAACGGTTGCTCGAACGCACGAAACTGCCCCCCGAAATGATCGAAAGCCTTGTGTCTTGTGATTCCGAGAAACGCGGCGACGAGGAATCTGTGGCCGCAGGCAACTCGACCACAGTTGATTGGTACGCAGCGACGGGGCAGACGTACGCTCAGATTCTCAAGCGGCCTGAGGTCACAGTGGAAAAGTTCGTTCCTGTGCTGCGGCAGCTTAGCCCTGCTTTCTTCGTTCGTGAAAATCCGTGCGAATCCGCGGCTGTGCTTTCGTCCGAAGTCCGCAACGAACTCAAGTCGGTGGAAACTGAAATCAAGTATGAAGGCTACCTGGTGCAGCAGCAGCGCGCGATGGAGCGCCTCAAGAAGGCCGAGCAGCGCGCCATTCCAGACTGGTTCAATTACCGCACCGTCAGCGGCCTTTCGCGGGAGATGCAGGAAAAGCTGACTCACGTGCAGCCGCGTACGCTGGGGCAGGCTTCGCGGATTCCCGGCGTGACTCCAGCGGCAGTGTCGCTGGTTCATGTGTACATCGAGATTCAGGCGCGGCGGCGAGAGCAGGCAGCAGCAATCTAGTCAGTTTCGGGGTTGTACAGGCGCGCGAGTTTTATTGCGGTTTCCACTGCAGCAGCAGAAATCCCTGCACTTTATCCAGACTGTCCGTTTGTCGATCAAATACGGCATTGCGACGCGAATCGGAATAGCGCAAGTCGAGCAACAGAAATTTCTGGATTACGTAGATTTCTTCGAGGCTGTCGGGACTGCCGTAAAAAGTATCATTGAAAATGACTCCGTAAACCACGTAAGGATGCGAATTCCATTGCATGAGCAAGGCATGATTTGCCCTTAGAGCGCCGATGATCTGTCCGGAATTGGCCGAGGCCGCCGGCCAGAACTCGGCCGTAACCATGATCGGTCGACCGTCGGGCAGGTGCTGCCTGCCTTGCAACTTCAAGGCGATCTCGTTCAACGAGCGCGGATCGGCCGAGAGGACGCTGTCCTGAAGCGATGAATCCGATCCGCAACAGATTTCTCTATGGTGGAAGATGGTCGCAACTGAGGCGGCGAGTACGTCGGATCGGTCTTTCGACTTCGCCATTAGCGATGGCAAATCGCTGACACGGACTTCTTGAGGCGTGGACATGACCTGGCCAAGGGCGAAAACGGAGAGCATGAAGAGCAGCGCTACACAAGCGGAAAGCCTTGACAAGCGTCACCTCCACGCAACCAAAGCCCAGACCGGGAGAAGAAGCTTACATCACAATATTAGCTCTTTCGGCAATGCTCACGCCGGGGTTTCTAAATGCAAAACGACGGGATTATTTTCCGCCTGGTGTGCGATTCCTGTAAGATAAAGGTCTTCTGTTATGTCTTCTTTGATTAACACAACCATCCTGCACTACCGCATCACCGGGAAACTTGGCAGTGGCGGCATGGGTGTCGTCTACGAGGCGCAGGATCTGACGCTGGGACGGCGCGTCGCGCTGAAATTCCTGCCTCCGGAGATGCTGCAGGATCAAACCGCGCTGGATCGATTTCTGCTGGAAGCGCGGGCGGCTTCGGCGCTGAACCATCCCAACATATGCACGATCTACGCCGTCGAAAAAGCAGAGGGCCAGACATTTATTGCGATGGAGTTGCTGGAGGGCCAGAGCCTCGACCAGAAAATTGCCGCGCGTCCTCTGCCCCTCGCCACCATGCTCGACCTCGCGATTCAACTCGCCGACGCGCTCGACGCGGCGCATGCCAAGGGCATCATTCACCGCGATCTCAAGCCCGCAAACATGTTCGTCACGCAGCGCGGGCAGGTAAAGGTCCTCGACTTTGGGCTCGCCAAGCTGGCTCGCCGCGAGATGGCGATGGAAACTATCGGCGCCACGCAAGACTCCCCTGATCCGGCGCACCTCACCAGCCCGGGCTCGACCGTCGGGACCATCGCTTACATGTCTCCGGAGCAGGCTCGCGGCGAAGAACTCGATGCGCGTACCGACCTGTTTTCTCTGGGCACGGTCGTCTACCAGATGGCTACGGGGCGTCTGCCTTTTGCCGGCGCGACCTCGGCGGTAATTTTTCACGCCATCCTCGAACTGGATCCGGTTCCGGCGCTACAGTTGAACTCCACGCTGCCACCGAAGCTGCAGGAAATTCTCGAAAAGTTGCTCGAAAAAGACCGTGACCTGCGCTACCAATCGGCCGCCGATCTTCGCGGCGACCTTAAGCGACTGAAGCGCGATACGGAGTCAGGGCGAAAGGCTGCGCAGTCAGTATCGGAGTCGACGATTCCTGCCTCCGTGGCCGGGCCATCCGGTTCCGCCATCGCCTCGACGCAGCCGCCTACTGGCAGCGCCAGCGTTGCGGCAGCCACGCACAAAAGATCAGGCTTCGGCTTGACCGCCGCCATCGTGGCCGCGGTGCTGATCGCTGGCGCCTATGGAATTTATGCTTTCCTCACGCGCAGCCGCCCGGCACCATTCCAGGACATTTCCGTCAACAAGGTTACCGAGAACGGCAACGCGATGCAGGCCGCGATATCGCCCGACGGCAAGTACATACTGTGCCTGACGACAAAGAACGGGATGGCGAGCCTCTGGCTGAGAAACGTGCCTACCAACAGCAATACGCAGGTGCAGCCCCCGGCCGACGTTTACTACAACGGCCTGCGCTTCTCTCCCGACGGAAACTATTTTTATTTTGTGCGCAGCGATCCGGGGAATCCAGAGCTCAAGTTTTTGTACCGCGCTCCACTACTTGGAGGTACTCCGGAAAAACTCGCGTCTGATGTCGACACGAACATCACTTTTTCCCCGGACGGAAAGAGACTTGCCTTCATGCGGTATGACAATCCTGAGCCGGGGAAATACCGGCTCATCGTCCGGCCGGTGGAGGGTGGCGAGGAGGAAGAACATACGCTGGCGAGCGGTTCGAACAGCCAGCGGCTGGGTTCTCCTGCGTGGTCTCCGGACGGGAAAATGATTGTCTGCGTCGGACAGCATGCCGCGGATGTCTGGCTGAGTCTGGTGGCGATCGATGTGGAGAGCGGACGGCAGAAGTTGTTCTTAGCGGGTAACGGGCAATTCTTTCAAACTCCGGCGTGGATGCCGGACGGCAGCGGATTGCTGGGACTGTTGCGCGATCAAAGCTCCCATTTCAATCTCGACCAGATCGCATTCGTCTCGTACCCTGAGGGAAAACAGTCGTCGATTACGCACGACACGAATAGTTACTCCGGTCTCAGCATCGCAGCGGACGGGCGGGCATTGGTGACGGTCCTGAGTGAAGCGCGCTGGAGTGTATTCCTGATGCCGGCATCGGGACACGGTGCCGAAGCCCGTCCCATTACCTCGGCGACAGCAGACACGAATTTCACCTGGACTACGGACGGGCAGTTAGTCAGCGATCAGGGGAACTCGCTCAATCGGATCGATGCGGCGAGCGGCAGTAAGTCGGTCATCCCAACCGAGGAAGGAAAACCGACCGGCAATCCCGCGGCATGCGCGGACGGCCGCTCGATTGTGTTCGAACTTGTGCTGCATGGTGGCAGCGAGAGCGACAACATCTGGCGCATGGATTCGACGGGTGGCAATCTCCGGCAACTCACCCATGGTAAGCAAGACCATTTCGCCGTATGCTCGCGCGACAGCCGCTGGGTGTACTACCTCGAGCAGGGAGAGGAGTTGAAGCTGGCTCGTATCTCGATCGATGGCGGAGCTACGAACGCGATTTCGGACTTGCCGATTTCAAACGGGCTGTTCGACATCTCGCCCGACGGCAAACTGGCGGCATTCGGCACCCTTGAACATTCCGGAGAACACAAGGAAAAGCTGGCGCTGGTGGCTACCGATTCGGGGCAAACCAAGATTGTGGATTTTGAACGTCTGCGGTTCGGCCTGGTGCGCTTCAGCCCTGATGGCAAAGCAGTGGTCTACGCTACGCGGGACAATGGCGTCGATGACCTCTGGCTGCAGCCGCTGGATGGGACGCGTGGCCGACTGATCACGGATTTCAAGTCGGAGCGCATACGCGACTTCCATTGGTCGTTTGACGGCAAACAACTGGCGATGGTGCGGGGTCACACGGATTCGGATGTGGTTCTGATTCGCGATGCGAAGCGATAGGAAATTGAAGAATTGTCCGATTGGAAGTTAGTGGAACTCCGCGGTAATCCCTTTGATTTTCAAGCTAAACGAGGACGCACTGAGACGCGGAAAAGCCGAAGCCCTCGATGGAAGCATCGGTCAGGGGTCAAGCGGCTTCATTGACTCGGCCTTTTACACTCTGAAGGACCGTCGCGGGAAGACTCAGCACGCGAATCCTTGAGTCTTTCGTGGCCTTGACATGAACGGCGACTCCGCCAGCCTCCGGGAATGGGTCTGAAAGTACTTCAAAATCTTCGCCATAAAGCCGAACTCGCGATGAAGCAGCGTACCCCATACGTTTGACATTTGCGCAAATTTCGACGATGGAAGGAGAAGGAGAATCGATATTATGGCTGGTCATAATAAATCCATTTTACTCCAGGAACTGCGAAAGAGTGAGTCGTTCCTCTGGCTTGAAATAAGTCCTCCGCCCATAAATAAAGAAGGCGGCCATTTCTGGCCGCCCTCTTTGCGAATTGTTGCTTCTTGCGAAGCAGTTTAGACACCCTTGACGTTTTCTGCCTGCCAGCCTTTGGGGCCCTTGACCACGTCAAACTGCACTTGCTGTCCTTCTTGAAGGCTGCGGAAGCCACTCGCCTGAATGGCGGAGAAATGTACGAATACATCCTCACCGTTCTGGCGGCTGATAAAACCGTAGCCCTTGGCGTCGTTAAACCACTTCACTGTTCCTGTTTCCATGATGTTGCAATTTCCTTTTTCTTTGATGTAGCGCTGAAACTTTAAGGATTCTTCTGCAGGCAGGTCACGCGCTGGGTTGAGCGGAGATGCTGAATACTGCGAAGGACGCTCCAAAGATCAAACGCAGTTTCATTATACAGACAGATGCACAGAAATAGCTACATATTCTGCTTGGCCCACACCTAAGTAACTGATTCTGGCGGTTTTAGGACCGATTGACTATGAGAAATACCTGCATACGATTTGCCACCTTCCGGCAAAAGATTCATCATCTAAGAATGGGCTCTCATCTGGGAATGCGTTTTCGTTCACTACTAATCTTTCTAATTCTGGCGGGATCGGCCCGAGCCGGCATCATCGAGGATGTGCGCACCTGGCTGGCGCAAAACAATTTCGCGGCGGCCGAATCGCAACTCAACTCCTATCGCAACCAGCGCGGCGTCACTGCTGAATACCTGGAGGCTTATTCGTGGATGGCTCGCGAAGCCCTTGCTGCAGGCCAGCTTGATCAGGCCGCAGCGTATGCCAAGCAGACCAAGGCGCTCGCGCTAGACCAGTTGAAGCAAAGGCCGATGGACGCCGAACCCCATTTGCCGGCTGCCCTGGGCGCGGCTCTGGAAGTACAGGCGCAAGTACTGGCGGCTCGCGGCCAGCGAACTCAGGCTGTGACGTTATTGCAAACGGCGTTGCAGACGTACGCGAAGAGTTCCATCCGGGCCCGGCTGCAGAAGAATTTGAATTTACTGTCGCTCGAGGGGAAGCCCGCTCCGATTCTCAAAGCCGATCAATACCTGGGAGCGAAACCTCCCACACTCGTCCAGCTCAAGGGATCGCCCGTGCTGCTGTTCTTCTGGGCGCACTGGTGCGTAGACTGCAAAGCAGAAGCTCCGATCATCACCCAATTGCGTTCGGAGTTTGCGCCCAAGGGATTGGCGGTGCTGGGGCCCACACGGCTCTACGGCTACACCGCACAAGTCGAAAACGTCGCGCCCAGCGACGAACTTGCCTACATCGATGCGGTTCGTCACCGCTTTTATGCCGGCTTGCTCGACATGCCGGTGCCGATCAGCACATACAACTTCGAAACTTATGGCGCATCGACCACGCCTACACTGGTGTTAGTGGATCGCGCGGGGAAAGTGGCTTGGTACCATCCGGGGGCGGTGCCGTATGACCAGTTGAGAACTGAGATCGAGAAAGTGATAGCACGATGAGCGACCGCGCTGCTAGTCTGGGCGGCCTATGTTGTACCTTCCTATCAGCCGGAACTGGCTGGTTTCCAGAACCGCCCACCGCGTCTATATAGGCTGTGCGGTGCTCAGCGTTGCACTCGTAGCTACAATAATGGCCGTGCACGCAGCACTAGCGGCCGCCAGCGTCAGGGCACTCACCCCGAACGCCGCAGCAATCGTTAGGCTGCTGCTTTTTCCAGAGATCGTAGGTGCCGCACTTCTGTGGGTAGCGATGTGGTACTTCTGGTTTAGCATTGACCGGTCCCATTTCTTGAAGAAGGCTTTATGGTTCGTTGCGCTTGCCCTGTTCGCCCCTTTGGGACCAGTTTTTTACTACTTTTTTGTCTTTCGCCAATACGCTCGTCAAACAGAGGCACCTGAAACTACTGCTGCGACCCCCTAGGAGGCTGCGGAAATACTTGTTCCTGAGGCGAGAAGGGCGACCACCAGGGCTGAAGCCCGACCGATTCTAAACGGCTTACGCGGCCCTGAAGGGCCGCTCTTTCACGGTTCTGCCTGCATCGGTGAGTTTTTCGCGACCCCCCAGAACTGCTGCAGGTCACGTTCTTTTCAGAATGGTTCGTACACCATCAGTTCTCTTGTGTTAACTCAGACCCTCATCGCACTTCTGTCAGCTTTCCTGTCTTCACGTCGTAAATGAAGCCCCGCACCGGAATGTGATTTGGAATCCATGGGTGCGACTTCACGCGGTGGATCTGTTGGCGCACATTCGCTTCCAGGTCGTCGAAGGCATAGAAGTGCGAAGGCTCGCTTGCGATGGCGCCCGTCTTGGTTGTAAGGTGCGCCCTCAACTCATATTCCTGCACTTTTAGCAATCCACAATCCGTATGGTTGATGATGATGAACTCCTGGGTGTCCAGCAGATGGTGGGAAACGATCAGCGAACGCAGTGCATCTTCCGTGGCAATTCCCCCGGCATTGCGAATCATGTGGGCGTCGCCCGGTTTCAATCCCAGGCAGCGCTCGAACAAGATGCGCGAGTCCATGCACGCCAGGACCGCAAGGCGCCTCTTCGGCCGGACCTCCAGAGTTCCCAGATCAAAAGTTTTGACGAATTCCTGATTCGCCTTTAGCAGTTCGTCGGCAACTGACAATGGGCTCGCTGCCTCCTGTTTTCTGGTTTGAATTTCTTGGTCCGTGCGCGAATCATCCGTCGGGATTCACCGATGACTGAGTGTAACGTCGCGGCGGAATGAATCATCCTGTCAGCGCGCTCGGAAAGCGGGTCTGGAAGTCGAGCAAGCCGACCCATTCGGGAGTGATCGTGATGCGAACCTGGCTGGAAACCATGCCGCGCAGCTGGCTTAACCAACTTTGAGCGAGTTCGGGGTCGAAATAGCGCTCGGCACAAGCCGCATATTCAGGAGCAATTCCGTCGACGTCGTCGAGGCGAACGGTACCGCGTATCATCAGCACTTTATTCGGGAACGTAGTGTCGTCGATGGTCAAGGCCACCTTCGGATTCTTCGCCAAAGCCTTCAGCTTCGGCGCCCTGGGCGGAGTTGCCATCACAATTTCCCGTCCATTCCAGTGAAACCAGATGGGGATTACGCGAGGTGTACCGTCTGTCCAGACGTAAGCCAGCCGGGCCGGAATTTTCGAATGCAGCATTTCCTGTGAAGCCGGATGCTGCAAAAGCGCGAGATCACCTTGCTTAACGGGACTCGGCCGCATCGTCCATTCCTCCTTGTTGCCGTTGCGGATGATTCGCTGGTCGGCAGACACTGCTAATCTTCGCACGCATTGTACGCGCCGGGTTCTACTGCGTACACTGCCGTTTCAACAAACCGTTAGAATCTCTTGCGTGAACCTTGACGACACCATCGTTGCAATCGCGACTCCGCCGGGACGAGGGGGCATCGGGGTGGTGCGCATTGCGGGAACCAAGGCACGCGAAATCGCCGGTCCCATGCTGCGGTTGAAGCATGAGTTGGAGCCCGGGGGCGCGATTTTTGGAGAACTGATCGAACCGTGTGGCGCGGGCACCCCTTCGGCAAGCTCAGGGCAGGTTCTTGCGGGCGAAAAGCCGGGAGCTCCTAACACCCATGTGTGGACGGCAGGCAGTCCTGCAGCTCGAAACTCGGCACAAGATCCTGGCGGTTCATGTCATGGCAAGACGCGGGCGGGGGCGCCCGCGCCACATGAAGGTGCTCAGCGTATCGACGAAGTAGTGGTTACTTACTTCGCGAAGCCGCATTCCTATACGACTGACGACATCATCGAAATCTCCGCACACGGATCGCCGGTTGTGCAGCGGCACATTGTCGAGCTCTGCGTGGCGGCTGGAGCGCGGCTGGCTGAGCCGGGCGAGTTCACCATGCGCGCGTTTTTGAACGGGCGCATCGATCTTACGCAGGCTGAGGCGGTTCGCGATCTCATCGACTCGCAGACGCTATATCAGGCAAAGGTTGCGGCGCAGCAGTTGGAGGGCGCGCTCTCCAGACGCTTGCAGCCGGTCAAACAGAAGCTGGTCGAGCTGATCGCATTGCTCGAGGCCGGAATTGACTTCGCTGAGGACGACGTGTCGGTTCCGCAGAATGCGATCATTCTGGAACGCATCGCCACCGTGCGAACTCCTCTCGAAGAACTCAGCGCTAGTTTCGCTTACGGCAAGATCGTGCATGAAGGATTGACGCTGGCAATCGTAGGCCGGCCCAATGTCGGCAAGTCGAGCCTGTTCAACCGCCTGGTCGAGCGCGAACGCGCCATCGTTACGGCGACGCCCGGCACCACGCGCGATCTGGTCAGCGAGACCGTTGCTATTGAAGGAATACCGGTGAAGCTGGTGGACACGGCGGGAATTCGCGAGGCGCTCGACGAAGCCGAGTCGATCGGCATTCGCAAATCGATGGAAGCGCTGGCCGACGCGGACGTTGTGTTAATCGTGGTCGATGCCTCGTCGGCGAAGACTACAGAGGACGAAAGGTTGATGAAGCAGGTCGAGGGACGTCCGGCGATTGTGGTGGCGAACAAATGTGATCTGGCCCGGAGTCATCGGGAGTTGGGAGTTAGGATTCAGGAATCAGCGGACGAAAATCCAGCAAGTTACGTTTTCACGTCTGCGCTCACGGGCGAAGGCATCGCCGAACTGAAGGCAGAAATTCTGCATCATGTCGGCAGTGCAGCCGGAGCGCAGGCCGAAAGCGGGTTTCTAACAAATGTTCGCCACCACGGACTTGTCCAGGATTCACTGACCGCACTCGACGCCGCCACGAACGCGCTTGGCAACAAAGTCCCGCACGAAATGCTGCTGCTCGATCTCTACAGCGCCTTGCGGCCGCTTGATGCCATTACCGGAGCGACGACGACCGACGACATCCTCAATTTGATCTTCAGCACCTTCTGCATCGGGAAGTAACCGTGCGATCGCCTAACGGCTGCGTTAGGAAGGACGGCTACGAAGAAGAGTGACGATGATCCCGGCAGCCGTGAGCGCAAGCCATCCGAACGAGAAGATGTAATAGAGCACCTTCACCTTCGGCCAAATAAAAGCAGGCCACTGATCGACGAGTTTGTCGGAGAACGTTTCTCCGAAGCGCGGCGGCAGGGCAGCTTCCTCGGAATCGGGCTTCCAGCCGGCGGCGATCCAGGTAGCGCGAAGATTGGCCAATAGCAGCGCGACGATGATGGTCCTGACAACTCCAATTCCCGGCGAATTCGCAAGGAACGAGACGAGGTAGTCGATCATGTAATAGACCAACAGGATGGCTGCCGCGAACGGGTTATGCTCACGAACGCCAACGCCGCCGAGATGGAACAAGAGCAAGACCAGTACACCGGCGATGGGGTGGCCGGCGAGCGACAGTTGAACGAGCGACAGTACCCCGACACCCGTGCACACCCAGAAGCCTTGCGCGGCCAGATAGTCCACGTCGGCACCACTCTGAATCGACGGCCAAAAGAGGCTCTTAAGCCTTCCATCGGTGCGTGTCGTCGAATCGGACAGGCCGAGCGTCTGCATGGTGCAGGATTAGAGCGTAACTCCGACGGCGTGTCCAGCCGAAAGAACAAAAAGCCCTCTCAGAACGAACAGCGAAAGCACAAAACAATCCTGTCAGGATTCGACTCATGTCAGTGACTTCCCCTACATAACTCATTACTGGTGTCAGGCTCCCACCACATTGCCGGACATTTGTAAAATCAATTCTTTTTATCTTGACAATCTGTATTCGCATGAATTGCAATATTCGCCACACCGAAATCGAGCGCCTGCATCGCGTGGGGCTTGCTGTTCTTTTAACCGCATCATTCAGAACGATTCGAGGTGCCAATTGAGCCACTCCTTGCGTAAACCAGTCTATATGTTGGGGTTCGTATTGCTGTGGGCAGTTTCTGCATACGCCCAGGTCACGACCGCCGATGTGGTGGGCACAGTGCACGACGCCACCGGAGCTGTCATAGACAATGCGAAAGTCGACATCACGAATCTGGGTACCGGCCAGACGCGCACCGCCCAAACCGGATCGAGCGGTGACTTTGTTATCAATCTGTTGCCACCGGGAACGTATTCAGTAAAAGTTGAGGCTACAAGTTTCAAGACCTATACCGTACCGTCCTTGACCCTGGCATCCGGCGACCGCACTCGTATTGACGCCACCATGCAGCCCGGACAAGCTTCCGAGACCGTGGAGGTCACGGCTCAGACTCCTCTGCTTCAGACCGACAGTTCCACGTTGCAAAGCTCGGTTCCGGCGCAGGCGGTGCAGGACCTGCCGCTGAACGGCCGTAACTTCGTTCAGCTCGCACAACAGGTTCCCGGAGCAAACCAGGGTCCAGGAAATGGCCTGACCAGCGGCAACCGTCCCGATGACCGGCGTCAGACATCTGCGGTCTCTGTGAATGGACAGACCGAAGTCATCAACAACGAGATGATCGATGGTATGGACAACAATGAGCGCATCATCGGCGGCCTGGGTGTGCGCCCGTCGGTCGATGCGATTTCGGAATTCACAGTTCAGACCAACGACTATACGGCCGAGGTAGGGCGTACGGCTGGCGGAGTGATCAATGTGATCACCAAGTCGGGGAGCAATAAGTTCCACGGCTCGGCCTACGAGTATTTCCGCAACGATAAGTTCGATGCACATTCCTACTTCGACAAGGCAGGTTCGGCCAAACCTGAGCTTCGCCAGAACCAGTTCGGCGGAAGTATCGGTGGCCCCATCATCAAGGACAAAACCTTCTTCTTTTTCGACTACGAGGGATTCCGGCAAGTCACCGGTCAACCGGCACAGGTCTTACCAGTGCCATCGTTACAGGAAGAGCAAAACTTGGACTTTACTGACAGGCCTGGCGGCACGTTGGTTGATCGCGCTACGGCCGATCCTATCGGCCTCAAATATCTTGCAATGTATCCCGCGCCAAACGATGGCCCTTTTAGCTTCATCACGCCGAATCTCAAAAAGACCCAGAACAGTACCACGTATGATGCGCGCGTGGACCATAAATTCAATGAGCAGAACCAGATGTTCGTCCGCTACACCTACAACAACGTAACCACGTTCATCCCTGGGGGGCTTCCCATCACAACCGTTGATGGCGTGACTGTAAACCCCAATGGATTGTTCTTTGCTTTCGCAGGAAACGCCCCAGACAAAGCACAGCAACTACAGATCGATTACACTCACATTTTCAATTCCAACTTGTTGCTCGAACTAAAGGCGGGATATCTCAGAACGAACAATGGATCGTTCCCCCTGAATTTCGGAACCAACGTTGCCACGAAACTGGGAATGCCCGGGGTCGATGTGGATCCTTTAGACTCGGGCCTGTCGCAGATTACGTTTGACGACAACAGTGGTGCTGTACTGGGCGACGATCAATTTGTTCCTATTTCCGATATCGACAACACTTATCAATACGGTGGAGTCGTGACTTATACGCGCGGCCGCCAAAATATTAAGGTCGGCTCGACGCTCATTCGGAGGCTTGCCACAGAGGGACAGAGCAACTCCGGAGTTGGCACCTGGGCCTTCCCCACCTTGGAGGACATGCTGACAGGACCGGCTCGTCAAACCCAACGCATCAACGAACTGAATGTTCCGCACTATCGTTTTTGGGAACCCAGCGTTTTCATACAGGACAACTGGCGCGTCAGAAACTGGCTTACCTTGAATCTCGGCCTTCGCTATGAGGTGTACACGCCACTCGCGGAGGAGAAGAACAGAATAGCGAACTTCGATCCCAACACGGCCAGTATCGTTCTCGCCGGGGTCAATGGCGTGAGCCGCTATGGAGGCCTCAGTACTCAGTACAACAATATCGCTCCACGCATCGGGTTTGCCGCAACTGTGGCGCCGGGAACAGTCATACGCGGAGGCTATGGAATCAGTTACGTTCCCCTGAACTACACGTCCAACGTTACCCAGAAAGATCCGCCGTTTATTTCGGTGTTCTTCTACCCCGGAACCCGTTCGCTGGCGCAGGGGCTGCAGCCGCCTGCTCCGTCCAGCGCAACTACTCCGTCAGCGATTCCCGACGCGGTAGCTTTTAATTTCAAGAACACCGAACTGCAGCAATTCAATCTCAACGTGCAGAAGGACTTTCACGGTAACGTCCTGACGGTCGGTTATGTCGGAATGTTAGGACGGCACGTTGCCACGACTATCGGTGATCTCGACGGAGTCACTCCGGGGCCGGCTGCTGCTAATTGCTTGACGAACTTTACCGGTCCTGCGGAGACCGCGTGCTTCCAGTCCTTGCGCCCGTACGCCACCCAGTTGCCCAGCCTAACGGGGCCCATTGGCGAGTACTTTACAAATGGGACGTCCAGTTATCACGCGCTGCAGGCGTCTTTCGAGCGGCGATTGCAAAACGGTCTCACTTTTAACATCAACTATACCTGGGCGCACGATATCGACGACGTTACAGGGCTCAGTAACGAGAATGGAGACGGAGCGACAGTGCTCCCCAGTAATCTCGCCATTGATCGGGGAAACAGTGACCTCGACCTCCGCCATCGCATAGTGGCAACTGCTAACTACGCAATTCCTTTCGGCAGGTCTCTGAACGGCGTACAGGGCGGGATCGCGAAGGGATGGGAGATAAACTTTATCAATGTCTGGGAAACCGGGTCCCCTTTCACTATTGTGAACGGAAACCCTGGCCGTTCTGGAGCCCATTTCTTTGGTGGAAATACCGATCGACCGGATCTCGTCGGCGACCCCAACGTGTCCAATCCCAGCGTCTCTGGGTTCTGGTTCAACCCTGCGGCCTTCGCTCAACAGCCGCTGGGAACCATTGGAAACGTTGGGAAGAACACGGAGTTTGGCCCGCATTTCCGGCACTTTGACTTCTCGATCTTCAAGAACTTCAGGGTGACTGAAGGCTCGAACGTGCAATTCCGCGCGGAATTCTTCAACTTATTCAACCAGGCCAGCTTTGGCAATCCGGGCGTCAACAATGGGAATAACAATATCACCTCGTCAACCTTTGGCACGATCTCGACCGTGTCGACGAACTACACGCCACGCCAGATTCAATTTGTCTTGAAGTACATCTTCTAACCGAACTCAATGCGTCTCCGGCCTACGGCAGCAATGTAGGCCGGAGCGCACTTCCCTTCGAACTGGTTCTCGTTCTGCCGTGCTGTATCCTCCCGTAGATGCGAACACTCCACATGATCGACTACCCCGAGGCTCAGCGGGCTGTCGAGGTGATGGTGGGGAAGGCTTTGGAGACGGGGAAGGCCGCGGCGGTGGCCGTGGCGAAGACATTACCTTGGCCACGCTTGGTGTGGAGTTGATCGCCGGGTTGTAGCTTGTGGCAGTCCGGATGGCGGTTCAGAGAAGAGTGCAGTAGTGACTCGGTTCGCTGTGAAGGCGGGCCCATCGGAGCTTCACAATGCTACGCAAAGTCCTACCGTTTTTTCTGTTGATTCTTTCATTCATCCTGCCCTCCGAGTGCCAGACGGCGCCGGTGTCGCAAGCCGCGACCGAGGCGCGTGTGGATTCTCTGCTGAAACAACTGAGTTTGGAAGAGAAGATCGATCTGATCGGCGGGGTTGACGATTTTTACATCCGTGCAATCCCGCGGATTGGACTGCCCCGGCTGAAGATGGCGGATGGGCCGGTGGGAGTGCGGAATTACGGACCGTCGACGGTTTTCGGTGGCATCGGGCTGGCGGCCACATGGGATCACGAACTCGCGGAACGGATGGGAGCTGTGATTGGCGAAGACGCCCGCGCGCGCGGAGTGCACTTCATGCTCGGCCCGGGCGTGAATATTTATCGCGCGCCAATGAACGGCAGGAACTTCGAATACTTCGGAGAAGATCCCTTCTTATCGGCGCGAACCGCCGTCGCCTACATCAAGGGCATGCAAAGCCTGGGCGTGAGTGCCACCATCAAGCACTACATAGGTAACAGCCAGGAATACGACCGCCACAACATGGATTCCGTAATCGATGAGCGCACCATGCGCGAAATCTACATGCCGACCTTTGAGGCTGCCGTGAAAGAAGCCCACGTGGGCGCGATCATGGACTCCTATAACCTGACGAATGGTATCCACATGACACAGAACAGCTACCTCAACACCGATGTGGCCAAGAAGGATTGGGGGTTTGCGGGAATCATGATGTCGGACTGGGATTCGGTTTACGACGGCGTGGGGGCGGCGAATGGCGGACTTGATCTGGAGATGCCGTCGGGAAAATTTATGAACCGCGCGACGCTGTTACCCGCAATTCAGGCGGGCAAGGTGAGCGTGGCGGCGATCGATGACAAAGTGCGGCGCATCCTGCGGACCGCGATTCAATTTGGATGGCTGGATCGCGAGCAGACAGAGGTATCGACTCCACTTCTGAACCTCGAAGGCCGCGAAGTCGCGCTGAAGGCCGCGCGGGCAGGAATGGTACTCCTCAAGAACCAGGGCAATCTGCTGCCCCTGCACAAAGAAAAAATTCACTCGATTGCCGTCATCGGTCCGGACGCCTATCCGGCGGAGCCCAGCGGCGGAGGCAGCGCTGAAGCGAAGCCTTTCACGCCGGTGAGTTACCTGGAAGGATTGGTCAACTATCTGGGAACTGGCGCCAAAGTTTATTACGCGCCTGGGATACCCACTCTTGCGGAGATCGCAAAGCACACCGAATTTTCCACTGAAGCGACAGGTGGGCAGCAGGGTCTAAAAACGGAGTTCTTTACCAATGCCACTCTCAGTGGCACGCCCGCCCTGACTCGCACCGATAAACACGTCAGTTACGAGCCAGCCCGCGGAGTTGATGGCGCTGATAGCGATGTGTCAATCCGGTGGACTGGTTACTTCACGCCCAGCGCTCCCGGACGATACCTTGTCTTTGCTCAAGGTCCGGGAGAAAACGGCGGCTACAGGCTTTATCTGGATAAGAAGCTGGTGTTCGATAACTGGAAAGATTGGTACGCGTTTGTGAGCGAAGTATCCATGACGCTGGATGCCGGGCCGCACCAGGTTGAAATGGATTACTACGTGCACAGCGGCTGGGGGAAGACCACTGCGAACCTCGGCATTGTGCGTCCTGAAACGCTGGTCAGCGCGGAGGCTAAATTACTGGCTGCCCGGGCTGATGCGGTGGTGCTGGCGGCGGGCTTTGAAGCAGCGACGGAGGGCGAAAGTGGTGACCGCTTATTCCAGCTGCCTCCCGGGCAGGATGAATTGATCAATCAGATCTCCGGAGTGAACAAAAATACGGTGGTGGTGATCACCTCCGGTGGCGGGGTGGATATGAACGCGTGGGTGGATCATGTACCGGCACTGTTGCAGGCCTGGTACCCGGGGCAGGAAGGCGGCACGGCGCTCGCACAACTACTATTTGGCGACTCCAACCCTTCGGGGCGGCTGCCGATCTCAATCGAGCGGCGGTGGGAAGACAATGCCGTCCACGACAACTACTATCCAAAGAACGGTGAGAAGAAAGTTGAATATAAGGAGGGGGTTTTCGTAGGGTATCGTCACTTCGATAAATCTGACATCAAGCCGCTATTTCCTTTCGGCTTTGGCCTGTCGTACACCAGTTTTTCTTACAAGAATTTGGCGGTGTCGGATGCCAGGAGATCGAAGGATGGACTGGTCACGGTAGACTTCGACGTGACCAATACGGGCGCTCGCGCGGGCGCGGAGGTCGCGCAGGTGTACGTCGGCGATCGTCATGCAAGCGTGCCCCGCCCGGTGAAGGAGTTGAAGGGATTCGCCAAGGTGGAACTGAATCCCGGCGAGACCAGGCACGTCCAGGTCTCGCTGGACCGGCGGGCTTTCTCTTACTACGACGTGAAAGATCACAAGTGGACGGTTGCGCCGGGTGACTTTGATATTTATGTTGCGCGTTCATCGGCGGAGGTGGAACTGACGGGAAAAGCCAACGTGCAGTAACGAGCCATTTCCTCGGAGCTCCTGTATCCGCGAGCAAGCTACTTGGACAACGCCGCCAGCGCCTCGCGGAACATCGTATCGAACGATCCGGTCTTGCCGCCCTTGACCACCGCAGCCAGTGATTTCTCCGCAGCCGCGCGCTGGTAGCCGAGATTCACGAGCGCCGAGAGTACATCTTCCTCGAGCGCGCTCATGCCTGAAGCCGCCGGCGCAGAAGGCGTTCCGGGCTCAGGCATTTTGTCCCGCAGTTCGAGCACCATGCGTTCAGCGGTCTTTTTTCCAATGCCGGGAATACGCGTCAGCCGCGCCACATCATTGCCACGGATCGCTCCCACTACATCTTGCGCTGGCATCCCACTCAGAACGGTAATTGCTAGCTTGGGGCCAATCCCGCTCACCGTAATCAGCTTTTCGAACAGAAGTTTTTCCGACGGTCGCAGAAATCCATAGAGCGCAATCAGATCCTCGCGAACATGCGTGTGAATATGCAGCGCGACTTCCGTCCCCACTGCCGGTAAGTCAGAGTAGGTGGGCACGCTAATGGTCACGTCGTAGCCGACGCCCGCGGTTTCGACGACAGCCTGATTGGGATGCTTCGCCAGCAGCTTTCCGCGCAGATGAGCAATCATGTCACGCCATTGTAGCGGGGATGGCAAGCCCGAGAATCACTGGATGGGGGGCCGGGCGCTTTTAGCGTTCGGGCTCTTTAGCGGCGGCATCCGTGAGAGAATTTTCGACGTGGCGCGAAAAAAGCACACGGTCATCGGCCTGGGGGAGTTGCTATGGGATTTGTTTCCCTCAGGCCAGAAGCTCGGCGGAGCGCCCGCCAACTTTGCCTACATCGCGTCGCTGCTGGGCGATTACGGAATCCCCGCCAGCCGCGTCGGCCAGGACCATCTTGGCGAGGAAGCGATTCTCCGCCTGACTGAGCTGGGACTCCCGGCAAGTTACATTCAAGACGATGCAGACCATCTCACGGGAACGGTGAGAGTCGAGGTCGACGATCGCGGTCAGCCGCGCTTTCAGATCGGAGAGTCCGTGGCCTGGGATTTTCTGGAGTGGGCGCCGCAGTGGCAGATTTTGGCCGAGCAGTGCGATGCCATATGTTTCGGATCGCTGGCCCAGCGCTCGCCGCGCAGCCGTTCCACGATTCGCAGTTTCTTGAAGGCGACTCGCGCCCATGCGGTGCGCGTCTTTGACGTTAATCTCCGCCAGAATTTCTACAGCGCGGAAATTCTTTCTGACTCGATGAAGCTGGCCACTATAGTCAAGCTTAACCACGAAGAGATGCCGAAGATCGCTCCGATTCTTGGGTTGAACGATGTCGGAGTGAACAATCGGGGATTGAACCATCTCAGGCTGAATCCTGAGGATGAGGAATCCTGCGCGCGGATTCTGCTTGCGCGGTACGACCTCAAGTTGATTTGCATCACGCGTGGAGATCGCGGCAGCTTGCTGCTGACGGCGGAAGGCCGGCACGAGCATCCCGGTATCCGTGTCAAAGTGGCCGACACGGTCGGCGCCGGAGATGCATTCACTGCCGCCCTCGTCCACGAATTTCTTTGCGGAGCCTCGCTTGAGAGCATGAATGAAGTAGCCAATCGAATGGGCGCGTGGGTGGCAAGCCAGGTTGGAGCCACGCCAGTCCTGAAGCCGGGCGGCCTGGAAAAAACTCTCGCTGGAATCTGCTGATGCGCTCGTGCTTCCTGTGCCAGCCTATGCGCCCCTCAGAGACCGTTTAGTTTATGCTATACGGTTTGGGTTTCGATCTGAGGGGGGCATCCACTTGATCCGATCCTGTCGAGCCGTGGGAATTTTTTTCTTTGGCGTTTTCATCTTGCACTTCCCGACGTTTTGCAAAGCACAACAAATTCCCACCAATACTTATCAGGAGATGCGCTGGCGGATGATTGGACCATTCCGCGGCGGACGCACGCGCGCCGCGGCAGGTGTCCCCAGTCATCCCAACCTGTTCTATGTCGGAGCGGTGAACGGCGGAGTCTGGAAGTCGGACGATTTTGGCCGCACCTGGAATCCCATCTTCGATCAAGAACCGACCCAGTCCATCGGCGCCATCGCCGTCGCTGCTTCCGACCCGAATATTGTTTATGTCGCCAGCGGCGAAGGCCTGCATCGCCCCGATCTCTCGGTGGGCAACGGAATCTACAAATCCACCGACGCAGGTAAAACCTGGACGCATCTCGGCCTTAACGACGGACAGCAGATCCCCGGCCTCGCCGTCGACCCGCGTGACCCCAACCGGGTTTTTGCCGCGGTGCTGGGACATCCTTACGGACCGAGTGGTGAGCGCGGTCTATATCTCTCCAGCGACGGTGGTCAAAGCTGGAAGAAAGTAATCGCCGGAGACGAAAATACCGGCGCCTCCGATGTTGAGATCGACCCCTCCAATCCCGACATCGTCTACGCCTGCCTGTGGGAAGCTCGCGAAGGCCCATGGGAGGACAACAACGTGTTCAACGGAACCCATGGCGGATTGTTCAAATCAACCGACGGCGGCTCCACGTGGCATCCCCTGAAGACTGGCCTGCCTGATGACCTGGCACAGATCTATGTGGCTATAGCTCCCAGCAACCCGCGCCGCCTCTACGCAACCGTAGGAACCGCATCGGCAAAGCTGGGGGTTTACGGCTCCGACGACGGCGGAGAAAGCTGGAGCCAGATCACTGGCGATCCGCGTCCCTCGGGGCGCATTGGCGGCGGCGATCTGCCAGTTCCCAAGGTCGACCCGAAGAATCCCGACATCGTTTACAGCGCCAGCACGGTGACGATGCGCTCGACCGATGGCGGCAAGACCTGGTCAGGCTTTCGCGGCGCTCCCGGGGGCGATGACTACCAGAATCTCTGGATCAATCCCAACGATCCGAACACGATTCTTCTGGTGGGCGACCAGGGCGCGCTCGTAACCGTGAACGGCGGAGCCACGTGGAGTTCGTGGTACAACCAGCCGACCGCCCAGATCTATCACGTTTCGGTCAGCAATAGTTTTCCGTACCGCGTTTGCGGAGGACAGCAAGAGAGCGGATCGGTCTGCATCGCCAGCCGCGGCAACGACGGCGCCATCAACTTCCGGGACTGGCATCCTGTCGGCGCGATCGAATACGGTTACGTCGCCCCCGACCCGCTCGATCCGGACGTCATTTACGGTGGCGGCCGGAGCGAGGTTTCCCGGTATCACTGGTCCACGGGCCAGGTGCAGAACGTCACGCCCATCCCGTTACGCAGCACTCAGTATCGTACCGACCGCACCGAGCCGCTCATGTTTTCTCCGGTGGATCCGCACATTCTTTATTACGCGACCAACGTATTGTTCAAGACCAGTGACGGCGGAAATTCGTGGCAGACGATCAGTAAAGATCTCACACGTGAAAATCCAGGAGTTCCCGCCAGCGTAGGCAATCTTGTTCCCAAGGGCGCAGACAAGCAACGTGGCGTAATTTACGCGCTCGCGCCCTCGTTCAAGAACGTCAACACCTTGTGGGCGGGCACCGACGACGGACTGGTCTGGCTGACACGCGACGGTGGAAAGAACTGGGCCGATATCACTCCAAAGGATTTAACGGCGTGGAGCAAGGTGACGCAGATTTCCGCCTCGCACTTCGATGAGGACTCTGCCTACGTCTCCGTAAGCCGCTTTCGAATCGATGATGTTCATCCCTACATCTATCGCACCCACGACAGCGGCAAAACCTGGAAATTGATCACGACAGGCCTGCCCGACTTTGGCCCGGTAGACACGGTACGCGAGGATCCCGTCCGCAAAGGTTTGTTGTTCGCCGGCACGGAAAATTCCGTCTGGATCTCGTTCGATGACGGCGATCACTGGCAATCCCTGCAACTTAACCTGCCGCGCACATCGATGCGCGATCTCTGGATTCACGAAAACGATCTCATCGTCGCCACGCATGGCCGGTCATTCTGGATCCTCGATGACATCATGCCGCTGCGTGAACTCACGCCTTCGATCGCCAGCGCAGGCGAGCATCTGTTCAGTGCCGCGCCCGCATGGCGGGTTGCGCGCAATACGAATACCGATACCCCGATTCCGCCCGATGAGCCTTCAGGGGAGAATCCTCCCGACGGCACGATCATCGACTATTACCTGCCGCATGCGGCCTCCGGCCCGGTGACACTGGAAATACTGGATGCGCGGGGACAAGGCGTACGGCGCTTTTCGAGTACGGATCAACCTCCGGTGTCGGAGGACGATTTGAAGAAACAATTGATTCCGCTTTACTGGGTGCGTCCATTCCGCGCTTTGCCCAGCGATGCCGGCATGCACCGTTGGGTCTGGGATTTGCACTACGCTCCGCCCACGTCTGTGCGCCACGAATATCCCATCTCTGCTATTGCTCATGACACTCCTCGATTGCCGCACGGCCCGACAGCATTGCCGGGGAAATACACGGTGCAACTTTCGGTTGACGGCAAGAGCTATAGCTCCCAGCTAGGGGTGCGGATGGACCCGCGGGTGAAAGTTTTGGCGGCGGCCCTCGAGAAGAAATTTCAAGCCGAGGTGAAGCTGGCTTCTATTGTGGATCAAAACTCTCAGGCTGTTCTGCAGGCCGGTGCGATTCGCGATCAATTGCAGAAGCTCGGCGAGCAGTCCAATGCCACAGTCCGCGATGCGATCCAAGCATTCCAGAAAAAGCTGGCAACTCTACTCGGCAGTCCCGGGAGTTTCTTTGCGCCGGCATCCGATGAGGTAACCCTCTCGCGGGTAAACGCGCAGGCTGGCACTTTATACGGGCAAGTGGGCCAAGTGGACGCGGAGCCCACGCCTGCACAACTGGAAGCGCTTACGAAGGTGGAGCGTGACAGCACCGAGGTGATGAAACCCTGGAACGAGATTAAGACGTCAGACTTAACTGCACTGAATCAACAGCTACGGGCGGCGGGCCTGGCCGAAATTCAACTCCAGTCTCACTTGCACTCCAGTGAGCCCCAGGTAGATGAGGAATAGCCCTAAGGCAAGGGTGGCCTGCAATGCTGAGAAGTGGTCTCACAAACGTCTCAACAGGATCAACATGCAGGCAAGTTGAACCATGCCGAGAAAATTATTGCTATGACGTTCCCAACGCACCAGCAGGCGGCGGAAGTTCTTCAACCATGCGAACAACCGCTCGATCTTCCACCGGCGTTTGTAACGCCGGAGTTTTCGCCGGTCCTGGCGGTGGGTTCGTGTGCGATAGCGACGATGAGGCGCGATCAACTCGATTCCATGCTGTTGGGCAAGAAGATCGACCAACGCGTCGCTGTCATATCCGCGATCCGCAATCAAGCGTTTCGGCTTCTCGGCCACGAAGCGGTGCTCGATCGTAGCCGCGACCAGCTTTTGCTCATGCGGCGTAGCGCTCGTAACCCAGAGGGCGATAGGAAGACCATGGCAGTCTGCGATTGCCATGAGCTTGCTCCCTTTGCCGACGAGCGTTCGACCAACGCCATCGCCCCTTTTTTTGCCCCCATAAAGGAGGCGTCAATAAACGTCTCCTCCAGGCCGAGCTTTCCGCGCGCCAACAAGTCCTCCGCCAACCCCCAAAGAATGCCGTCCAGCACCCCCGAGCGTTGCCACTGCTGGAAACGGCGGTGGCAGGTCTGGTACGGACCGTATCGCGCTGGCAGATCATGCCAGGGCGCACCCGTCCGCAACACCCACAACATGCCGTTCAGCACTTGCCGTGCTTCCCGCCAGGGTCTGCCCCGGTTGTCGGCACGGCGCCGTTGTCCAAATTCCACCAAGGGCCTGATCCGTTCCCACTGCACGTCGGTGAGGTCCGCCATGCCCTTGATTTGCTTCAAATTCGCCCGTGATGCAAGTGTTTATTCACGAGCAACGTTTATGAGATAGCTTGGCTCTGTTGACATCCTAAGTTCCACTTCGCATCGAAGGTAGCGAATCCGGGTTATGCTGCGATCAGCTCCGGCGAAACTCGCTACTAGCCATGGCCGAAGTGGGTTTGGTACGCTTCGCGCAAGTGGCCTTGGACGTGACCGCCGCCACTGTGCCGCGTTATCGCACGGCGTTTAGCAAACACCAGTTCACGCAGCCACAGTTGTTGGCCATCTTGTGCCTCATGCGCTACGAGGACTGGACCTACCGGGAAGCCGAAGTGCGACTGGCCGAACACTCCGAACTGCGCCGCGCTCTCCGGCTTCGCTCCGTTCCTGATTACACGACTCTCTACCGCTTTCTGCGCCGACTGGATGAGGCTGCGATCGCTCGATCCTTGAACGAAGTGGTCCGTCGCATGAAGCTGCCCGGGGCTCAACGCCGTGCCCCGGTGGCCATCGATGCCACCGGGCTGGCGCAAGGCGCGGTCAGCACCTTCTTCGTACGCCGCATGTATCACCACACCCAACAACCGCTGCCTTGGCGGCATTGGTTGAAGTGGCTGGCCGTCGTCGACCTGAAGCGGCAACTCATCTTGGCACAGTCGGCGCGTCAGGCCCCGTGGAATGACTGTGCTCATCTCCCCGAACTCGTCGCGCAGGCCCATGCCCACACTCCCGTGGGCTGTGTGTTGGCCGATGCCGAATTCGATTCCGAGCGCAATCACACGTGGGTGTTGAAAAAGTCACGTCGATTAGCAGGATGAAATTCAGCAGAAGCATGTTAGAAGAAAGCAATCGCACATGCTCTGTTTGATTCTGATCGTCGGAGGCCTGCTGATTATGATGGGGCAACACGACCGCTCCGAAGCTTTGTTCTACTACTTCCGTCTGGAAGACCAAGTTTCTGAAACCCATCTGTTGCGGCTGATCGACAAACACATCAGCTTCGAGTTCGTCCGGCAGCAACTGAAGGACAGCTACAGTGAGACGGGTCGGCCATCGATCGATCCTGAGTTGCTGCTGCGCATTCTTCTGATAGGCTATTTGTACGGCATCACCAGCGAACGGAAGTTGGTGGAGGAACTGCGCATGCATCTGGCGTGGCGCTGGTTCACCGGTCTAGGTTTCGATCAGGAGATTCCACACCACTCTACGTTCTCCAAGAACCGGCACGGAAGATTTCAGGAATCGAAGTTATTCGAGCGGCTATTCGAACGGATCGTGAAGCAGTGCGTGGAAGTGGGGCTGGTGCGAGGGAAGGAACTGTCGGTCGATGGCAGTTTCGTGGAGGCGAATGCGGCGAAAGAGAGTCGCATTCCACGCGAGCAGTTGGCGGAAGCGGCCACGGTCAACCATACGGTGCGCCAGTTTCTGGTGGAACTGGAACAGCAGAATCCGGTGGAAGAGTCGGTGCACGAGCAAGATCAGGTATCGACAACCGATCCCGATTCCACTTACGCCACGAAAGGCGGGACACCGGCTCGACTGGGGTACTACGACAACTATCTGATCGACAATCACAGTTGCGTGATCGTGGGAGTGCAAGCGACGGCAGCACGGATGAGCCAGGAAACGGTAGCCGCGCAGGACATGCTCACTCGTTTCGCGCAATGGCAAGGACGAGAGCCAGAATCGGTGGCTGCCGATACGACCTACGGGAACGGCGAGTTCTTGCAATGGCTAGCCGATCGGAGCATCACTCCCTACATGCGGACCCGTGACAGTATCCACCGCAAGAGGAGCCCATTCTTTGGCCCCGAGCGTTTCACGTACGAACCGGAAAACAATCGCTATATCTGCCCCGCCGGCCAGTTCCTCAACTACGGTGGCCGAGTTTATCGCAATCGAGCCTTCAACTACATCGGGACACGCAAAAAGTGTGGCCCCTGCTCGCTCCGACCACAATGCACCAGTGCTGCCTTCCGGGGCCTTATCATCCACCAGAACGAACCAGCCCGACAACGTGCGCGGGAGTTGGTCAACACACCAGAGTTCGCCAAAGCACAACGGCAGAGAAAGAAAGTAGAGGCCTTGTTTGCAGAACTGAAGAATCAGATCGGATTGCGGCGCTTGCGTCTGCGGAGACTCAGGTTCGTGCGCGAGCAGTTCTTCCTGGCAGCGGTAGCTCAGAACATCAAGCGACTGGTGCGCTTCCTCAGTCAGCCGACAACACCGGTTCTGCCGACCACCACTTAGTCGAACGGAGACAGAAAACAAGCGACGCATGCTCGCAGATGAAAAGCCGTTCCGTTGAGGGACTTTTTCAACACCCACACACCTTTGTCCGCCAGCAGCTTCACGCCTTGAGCGTCATCCCCGCCAAACGTGGGAAGAAAACCTGGCGCATTCACGGCGTCCGCGCCGAGATGCGAAACCATTTTCCTCGTCAGAAATATTGCCGTCGTGCCCTGATTGAAACTGTCTTCTCCGTTGCCAAACGCAAACTCTCCTGCCGCGCTCCCGGCCGATGCTTGCTCACGCAACGTCGCCAAGCCTTGTTGCTCGGCCTCACGTACAATCTTTACCGCCTGTAGCACGTAACTCAGCACCTCAGGATGTCAACAGAGCCAGATAGCTTCTGAGTGCTGGATCCGTTCTCGCAGCTCCGTTCGCAGCTCCGGCATTGCAAGAATTTGCCATCTGATTTCCACGATTGCAATTTCTTGCAACCGTTCGCGTTTCAGGAAAACAGTTGGTGATTTTTACCTGCTGTTAATGCTCTGAATGGCGCGCCCCGCGCTATAATCCGACGACTTGCTTTTCGAGCCATGAACCGGGCGCCCGATCCTCAATCCGTGGCGTCGCAACCGATCGAGGTCCTCGAGAGGGCGCTTTTCAAAATCGAAAAAATACGAGGTCTATCCATGAAGGTGTTCCGCCCAGCCGGAATCGCGCTAATGGCATTGTTAGCATGGTCTGGTATCGTTCAGGCTCAGGAAGCATTCGTCGCGGGTAAGTGGACCAAAGTTACCGCCGCTGGTCTATCCGCTGCGGGTCATATGTTGTTGCTCACGGACGGCTCCGTTCTGGTGATCAACTCCGACTGTTCCGCCACTGCCTCGTGGTACCGCCTGATTCCGGACCCGACCGGAAGCTATCTCCACGGAAACTGGGTCTCCGCTGGCGCTTTCCTGCCCAACTATAACCCTCTTTATTTCGCGTCCGCCGTACTGCCCACCGGCCAGGTCATCATCATGGGGGGTGAGTACGACGGCTGTAATTCCGTGTGGACTACCAAGGGCGCCATGTACAACCCGACAACGAACAAGTGGTCCTCGATGCCAAGACCGAGTGGCTGGACTTCGATTGGAGATGCCTCGAGCGTAGTTCTCCCCAACGGCAGGTTCATGCTGGCCAACTGCTGCAACAAAGACGAGGCCATCCTGACCAGCTTGAGCCCGGTCACCTGGAGCGCCACGGGTTCAGGCAAAGCCGATGAAAATGACGAAGAAGGCTGGACATTGCTGCCCGACGGAAATCTCCTGACCGTCGACGCCTACGTCAACGCCAAATGCTGCCCCGAGGGATCTGAAATCTACGACACTTCTACCGGCACCTGGTCCGGCGCGGGAAGCACCACCGTCAACCTGGTGGATCCGTCATCCAATGAACTTGGACCCGGCCTCCTGCGGCCGGACGGCACCGTGTTCTACGCGGGCGCTACCACTAACAACGCGATCTACGACACCGTGACCGGCAACTGGTCGGCGGCTCCAAAGTTCGGTGGCAGTCTCGACATCGCGGATGGACCCGCAGCGCTGCTGCCCGACGGGAATGTCCTGCTCGATACCAGCCGCGGCGTTTTCAAGAACGGCAGTAAGTTCTTTGAGTGGGACGGTACGGAGTTACATTCCGTTCCCGGGCCGGCCAACGCTCCCGTCGATAGTTCGTATGTGGGCAGCATGCTCGTGCTTCCTACGGGACAGATACTGTTCACAGACGACTCGTCGAGTGTCGAGATCTACACGCCCGCTGGGAGTCCATGCGCCGGTTGTGCGCCCACAATCACTTCCGTGGCCAGCACACTTATCCACGGCACCCACAACCACATCATCAAAGGAACTCAGTTTAACGGTCTGTCGCAAGGTTCGGCCTACGGGGATGACGCCCAGCAGGCGACCAACTACCCACTGGTTCGAATCACAGACTCCAAGGGGAATGTGGTGTATTGCAGAACGCACAGCTTCAGCACGATGGCCGTAGCGACAGGGGGAAAGCTGGTTTCAGCGCAGTTCGACATTCCTTCCACCATCGAATTGGGGTCGGGTACGCTGGAGGTTGTCGCGAACGGGATTGCGTCCGCTGCTGTCGCCGTGACCATTGACTAGAAGCAATAGCCCGCCGTTTTATGCGCCGCGACTTGGCTGACCAAGTCGCGGCGCTTTTGTTAGAGCGTGGTGAGACTTTAGTGGCTCGCTACTTGGATAATGTAGCGCGGACGTTTTCATTCACAACGCAATCACCTTTTTTTCCAGTTCGTGAGCAATTTGTTCGGGCGGCGTGCCCTGAGCGAACTCCACCGGTTTCCCGATGCGCACACTGATCTTCCACGGTGGCGCAAACTTCCTGCCCGCTTGCTTCAACTCAAATAATCCGTCAATGCGCATGGGCAGCACAGGAATGCGGAGGTTCTGAGCGAGCAGCCCGATCCCGGCACGAAATGGATTTATCTTACCGTCCACGGTGTGCCGTCCCTCCGGAAAGACCAGAACGCTGTAGCCGCGATCGACCGCTTGTCCCGCATAGGCGAAACTCTGGCGGAACCCGGCTTCGCGGGGCAAAGGAAAGAGATTCAGCAGCGAAACGCCAAGCATCCACTGGATTCGGTCGAAGATTCTCCCGAAGAGTCCCCGGCCCGGCGGCGGCGTGCGCAACGCCTCCAATGCCTCGCCGCCGGCCGCCGTTGCCAGGCGATGCCGCAAGCGCGCGGGCAATGCGGTTTGAATAAATCCCAGGTCGAACGTCGCCGATATGATTGGAGACGATCAGAAAAGGCCCGTTACAGCCTCGCAGATTTTCGCGCCCTTCAATCCTCGGCCAGCCCAGCAACACCACAGCGGGCCGCAACAATAAGTAATGAGCGAGAAAGCGCAGCCAGGTCGCCGGCCAGCGCAGTGTCCAAGCGGGATAGTGATAGGGCGCACGCTGCATCGCTTCCCCGCGCAGCATTTGTTCCAGATCGCCAACGGTGCGGGCCGCGCTGAAGCGAGTCTCGCTGAGATCAAGCTGGTAGCGGTCTTCCAGGGCGCTGAGCAGTTCGACGCGGTCGAGCGAACTAAGGCCGAGGTCGGAGTCGAGATTCGCGTCCGCTCGCAGTGCGGGCACAGGGCGTCCGGCAACACGGGTAAGCAGGTCCACAAGCGGACTGTTTACCGCGGCGCCGGCGTTCGCTGTGGGCTGAAGTATCCGTGCCCGGGCAATCTCGCTGATCAGATTTCGCCTGGGCTTTTGGGTTGCGGTGCGGGGGAAGTCCTCCTCCGGCCATTCCAGCCACATGCGCATCCGCTGATAGTCGGCCAGGGATTGATTCGCGCGCTCAACGGCCACTGCCGCGCTCGCGCCATCGCGCAGAATTACCACGGCACAGGGCTCGGCGTTGCCACCGCGCTCGATCCCGACCACGACGCAATCTTTTATTTCGGGTTGGCGTAGCAGCGCCCGTTCCAGATCTTCAGGGTAGACGTTGGTTCCACCGGGCGTGACGATTACCTCTTTCTTACGTCCCTTGAAGTACAGGTTGCCCTCTGCATCGAAGGCGCCGATGTCGCCGGTGCGATACCAGCCCGCTTCATCGCCAACCCGCCCGTCGGCACCCTGCTTCTGTTCGCCTTCATTCAAATAGCCCGCGGCTACGCCACCGCCGCGGACCAGGATTTCGCCGTCTTCGGCCAATTTGACCTCACGGCCGGGCAGCACTTTGCCGATTGATCCTTTCCCCAGTTTGAAGGGATGGTTGACGCTGATCAGAGAACGTCGTCTCCGTGAGCCCGTACCCCTGGATCACGGCGTAACCGAGCCGCCCCCAGAATTCTTCGGTGTCTGCATCGAGGGCGGCGCCGCCGCAGATGAATGCCCAGAATTTCCAGCCGAACTGACGGTGAATGCGACGAAACATCCACCACCGGCGCAGAAAATGCCTGCCTTCGGAGGACTGGAATCGTTGCCGGAAATCGCTCTGCTTCCCTTCGTCTTCCAGGTCGCGCTCGACTTTCTGTTTGAGTGATTGCAGGACTCGGGGAACGCTGACCACCACCGAAACTCGCTCCCGTCGGACCGTTTGGATGATTTCAGATGGTTTGAGTTCTTGCTGGAAAATCACAGTGCCACCCAGCAGTGGTGGCAAGAACATTCCCAGAAACTGACCGAAGACGTGGCTCAGCGGCAGCAAATTCAGGAACCGCACAGGATGCACGAGGCGCTCATACTTCAGATAACCGCGGATTCGCTCCTCGAGCGGCGCGACATTCGCCAGCACGTTGCCGTGCGTGATCACGACTCCCCTGGGCTCGGCGGTAGTGCCCGAGGTGAAGACGATCTGGAGAGTGTCGTCGCGTGAGACGCTGACGGTTGCACTTGGCTTCGAGGGATGATGTGCAAGCGCCTGTGAGAGATCTTCAAAAATCAAAGTAGGGATGTTGTTATTCGAGTGCAGTCGTGCGTGCTTGCGGGAGCACACCAGAAGCTTAGCCTCGACCTGATGAGAGACGCGGATCGCAAAATCCGGGGATGCGCCATCGTCCATGGGGACAACCACCACGCCAGCCAGAGCGCATCCGAAGAAAGCTGCGACCCACTGGGCGCAATTCTCTCCCCAGAGCATTACCCGGTCGCCCTTGCCGATGTTGCGTGCTTCCAATTCGCGCGCGAGGCGGGCGGCCATCTCCATGACTTGGCCGTAGGTAAACCACTCCATCCGGTAGCCCCGGTGTTGGCCGTAGGCGCGCTCGTGTGCATGAGCTGCAAAGTTGACCAGGAAAAAGTTCGCCAGTGAGTCGGCCATGGCTGAGCGAGTGATCGCTACTGCCAGTTTAGTCGAGAGCCAGTGTGGAATCTTGGATTACAGGACACTTTATAAACCGATAACTCTCCGCATAATCGTGTTGTCTGGGCTCTCTACTTCCGGCCTACCCCCAGCGCATCGGCCACGCGATTGATGTAGTTGAACCACGACGCGATCAGCGTGATCTGCAGGATGGCGCGATCGTCGAACCCGGCAGTGCGCAGGCCCTCGATGTCGTCTTTCGAAACCCTGGTCGCGTCCTTAGTCAGCTTGACCACGTGGTCGAGCATGATTCGGTCCTGGCGCGAGATGGGCGCTGTGGTGTAGTCCTTCTCCAGCGCCTCGACCAGGTCCTTGTCTAACGTCACCCTACGCAGAAACTCTGCGTGCGACTCGATTCAATACTGGCACCGGTTGATGACCGAGACCACGGTGGCGATCATCTCGTGCTGGCGCCGCTTGAGCGGAAGGTCGGACGACATCAGCGCCCCAAAGGTGCTGAAGGCGTGATACAGCGCGTCAGGGATCAGCGTATGCGACCCGACGATGGACGAAGCCCCGGAAGGATCCGGATGCACGGGATCGGCGTACTCCTTGGGATGGAGCAGCTTTTCGCCTTCAATGGCGTTGCGCAACTTCTCGTCGGCGTCGGCGAGAGAAACAGTTTGAATCCACGTCATTTTTGTAATCACCCCTGGTTTCGGGCTTCCCCACAATTCGCGGAAAGATACACTGTTGCACACCGCGGCCCAATAACACATTCATGCTAGAGCAGGTTGCTCCACCTGGCGGCGAGATTTCGGGCCCGCTGCGAAGCCAACTGGAGTGACGGTCCGACTGCTACAATCCCTCGATCACAAATCCTATGAAAAACCTGGTGTCCCTTAGTCTGGCTTGCAGTTTGCTCCTTTCGCCCCAGTCCATAGGCGCAGACGCCGGTCTCATGGCCGACTCGAAAAGGGTATCGGCGGTCGAGTATCTCTATGCTGATGTCAGTGACGCCAACAGCATCCTGGCCACCATCGATTCCGGACTGGTAAGCACCTATCAGGGTAAGGACCGTGCTGCCTGGGAGCGGTTTTACCGTAAGAACCGTGCCAAACTGGCCAAGGGACTGGAGAGACTGCCTGCCTCCGGACTATCCGGCGGGGACACGAGAGCGATCGCCGCCATGCGGAAGCAGATGAAAGCCTTCACCGGCGGCGGCGCGCTTTTCAACCCGGCGGCCAAATGCCAGGATGCGGCCCGCAAAGACATCGCATATCCGGACCTCAAATCTGCCCTGGTCGCCTGTTTCGTCGAAATCGGGAACAGCCTCAGCTTTGAGGGCGGAAAGATCAATCGGGTTTCCGCCCTCGACTTGCTGCATGAAACCTCCGATCCTGGCCGCCGCAAGGCGGTTTTTCTTGCTTTTGTTCCGTTGTGGCAGGCCATCAACGGCAACAACGAGCCCGACAGCCCCTATCGCCGCATGATCGCTGGGGCTGCCGCTGACGCTGCGAAGAACGGCTCGGAAATCGACAATGCCGCCCGCAACGTCGGCATCGATCCCGCCGAAGTCGAACGCTGGCTGGTGCAGATCCTGGATGCCTGGCGCGAATCGAGCGGCGATGCCATGGTCGAGCCCTGGGACTTCCGTTTCGTTGGAGGGGAGGCCGATCGCTTGCTCGGGACATACATCCCACGGGAATCGCTGCAGCCGATCAACCAGCGCTACTACCGCGATCTGGGCGCCGACCTGAAGCAAATGGGAACGCTCTACGATCTTGCCCCCCGGCCCGAAAAGGCGGCATTGGCTTACACAGAATTTGTCACCCACGGACGCATGGTGAACGGGGCCTGGAGGCCCACGGTGGCGCGCGTGTCGGCCCCGTATGAGCGCGGCGGCCTGTTCGTTTTGAATGAACTGGTACACGAGAACGGCCACGTGGTGAACATCACCGCGATTCGTAATCGTCCCGCCTTCGTGGACTGGCCCAGCGACCTTTTCGCCGAGGCTTTCGCCGATGTCCCCGCCTGGAGCACCTATGAGCCCGCGTGGCAGCGCCGCTACCTGGGCCATGAAGCCCCGGAGCAACTCTCGATGCGCGCGTTATTTTCCGTTGTCGTTCTCGACGTGGCCTGGTCCTTGTTCGAACTGCGGATGTTTCGCGCTCCCATGACCGACCCAAACGCCCTTTGGACCGAAATCACCAGCCGCTATTTGCATATCGTGCCGCATCCCGAGTTTTCCTGGTGGGCGATGCGAGTGCAGTTGGCGGACCTTCCCGGCTACATGGTGAACTACGGTTTCGGGGCCATCCTCACCGCCGAGATGCGGCAGCACATCTCAAAAGCCCTGGGCGCTTTCGATACGGGAGATTCCCGCTGGTATGGCTGGCTCTCTGAACACCTGCTGCGTTATGGCTCGGAGCGTGATACCCGCACCTTGATGCAGGATTTCCTGGGCCGTCCGGTGTCGCCGCAGGCACTTCTCGAGCAGATTCACCGCTTGAAGCCGGTATCGCTCCAGACAACTGGTGATCACTCCACCGATTCGGCGGGCCAACTTCAGGTAGGCATCGCATCCGGCGACAATGATCAGCGACATGCACTCGGGCGTGTCGTAAGAGTGCAATTCGCGTCGCGCCCACAAAGACGTGGCATTTGGTAGTCCACTGAACGGAATCTCGCAGCGCCACTGCGGCTTCCGCCCCACCGGACCGTTACCTCACTCCCCTGGTTCCCTTCGTAACCCGGTCGTACACTCCCTTTCGGTAACCCTTGGTAACCATGCGGTTCGTGACGCCCGGACGTACAATTGGCCTTGTCCGGAAGGCCATCCTCAAGATGTGAGATCGCCCTCCCGATAAGTTACCTGAGAGCAGTTTTTCGGCGGGTTCACGTTCGGCTGGAAAACGCTTAGGAAGATAGCTGCAAAGACCGGCAGCAAAGACCAGGGGCTGGAGTTCGCACTCATATGGCGTTCGGTTTCGGTTTCAACAAACAGAAAGTCCTCAACACTGCGGAGAAGTACGTCCAGCAGGGCAAGCTGCCGAACGCCATCAGTGAGTACGAAAAAATCCTCAAGAACGATGCCAAGGACCTGACGGTGGCCAACACCGTGGGCGACCTCTACGCCCGCCTCGGTGAAAACGATAAAGCCACCGAGTGTTTCAAAACGGTCGGCGATGCCTATGCCAGCCAGGGATTCACGGTCAAGGCGATCGCGATGTACAAGAAGATCAGCAAGCTCAAGCCCTCGCTTGAAAGCGTGCTGAAGCTCGCCGAACTCTACACCCAGCAGGGCCTCTTCAATGATGCCCGCGCCCAGTACCTGCAGGTCGCGGAAGAATTCCTGAAAGCGGGGGAACTCGATAACGCGGTCCGCATCTTCCAGAAGATCCTGGAGATGGATCCGGAAAATGTGAACATGCGGGTGCGACTGGCGGAGGTTTACATCCGCCTGGGGAAGAAGACCGAAGCCTGGCAGATTTTTTCCGCTGCAGCGGAGGCCATGCGGTCCAAAGGCTCGCTCAGCGGTGCTGAAGAAGTTCTACAGCGCATGCTCAAGCTGGATCCGAGCAATACTTACGCGCTGCTGATGCAGGGCAAGAACCTGATCGAGTCGGGCGACGCGGAAGCGGCGATCGCTTCGCTGCAAAAAATCGGCGACCTCGACTCCAATCCAGACGGGCTCCGTGATCTGCTCAAGGCCTATCTGCAAGTGGGACGGCTTTCCGACGCGGGAGCCATCGCGAACAAGCTGCTCACCGTCCACAACGATCTGCCGGCGATTGTCAGCTTCGCTGACGCGCTGATGCAGGCTGGACAGTTCGAAAATGCTCTCCAAGTCTATGACCAGCACGCAGACCGGCTGCTGGCCGAGAATTCCGGCAAGGTGATCGAGCACCTGCACCAGATCATCGGGCACGTGCGCGAGAATCCGGCATCACTCGAGACACTCCTCAATCTGTTGCAAAAGGCGGGAGACACCACCCACGTCACCGAAGTCATTGAGTTGCTGGCGCACGCCAGCGTGCAGTCTGGTGATCTGGCGCGCGCGCGAGATCTCTACCAGAAACTGGCCTCGCTCGAGCCGCAGAACACCCTGCACATGAAGAACTACCAGCAGGTGGTCAGCCAGCTTGGCGGCACGACTGGAACCAAGCTGCTCAGCGCGGAAGAAGCGGCCGTCATCGTGGATGAACTGGAAGCCACGTCTCCTGCCATTCACCAGCATTATTCCGACGAGGTTTCGCTTGCCGTCCGCTCCGCGCTCACGGACGCCGAACTTTTCATCTCCTATAACATGCCTGCCAAGGCCCTGGGCCCGCTGCAGGCAGCCTTGCCTCAGGCGCCTCACGACCTCCGGTTAAACCAGCGCCTGGCGGCCTTGCACACTCGGGCCGGACGTTTCGCGGAGGCCGGCGTCTGCTGCCGTACCCTGCAGGCCCTGTATTCCGAAGCCGAGTATCCCGAGGAAGCGACTCGCTACGGCGAACTGGCCGACCGCTACGAGGAACGCTCGGCGGCGGCGCCTGCGGGTGAGATCGGCACGGAAGTCTTGTCCGCTACTGACACAGAGGACTTTGCCGTCGAGGAAGCGGTTGAGACCGAAGTTCCCTCTGCAGAATCCGCAGCGGCATGGCCCGTGCAAACAACTCACGCTGCCGAAGCCATCGCGGCGCCGAGCGCTGCGCAGGAAGAATTTGCAGTCGTCGGGGAGACTGCCCCTCCCACCGAATCTGGCCCCGAAGAACCTGCCGCTGCCGAAATCGACCTTTCGTCCGAGTGGGAAGACTCGATCACGGTCGAGTCCGACGCCCCCGCCGAAGCTGCCGAGATCAGCCCCACTCCCGGCCACCCAATCCCAGCGCCCGACATCACCGACGAAACTGTCGACGAGATTCGCTTCTATCTCTCCAACCGCATGCCCGAACAGGCATGGGCTGCCCTGGCCAAGCTTCAGACTCGGACGCGCGATACCGCCAAGCTGGAACAACTTCGCGCCGAAATTGAGGCGGCTACTGCCTCCGAGCCCGAGGACGAAGTCGCACCTGCGGAGTCGATTGAAGAAATCGCAATTGAAGATATCCCCTCCGTAGAGATTGCGGCAGAGGATGTGCCTGCGCCCATAGAACATGCAACCGACCGGCATGTTGCGCCAGAGCCCCGGCAGGTTCCAGTCGAGTCCAAGGCTCCGGCGGAGCTTGAAGTTGTCGCCGAACCGCACGCTGGCGCCCTGCAGGAATTCGTGACCGACCTGGAATCGTCTCTGGGCGACAACTTCGCGCCAGACGCCGTGGCCAGCGAACCTGAACCTGCTCCGTTCCACGCTCCAGCGCCAAAAGAACTCGCCCGGGCCGAACCTACTCCCGCTGCGCACACCGTGCCCGCCGCTGCGGATCACAAGCCGGCATTGCTGGGTGAATTCGTCGCCGACATCGAAGCGTCTCTGGGGGATGACTTCCTGAAAGCACCTGCGGTCGAGCCAGAAGCAGTCAGACCCCCAGCTCCAGTGCAAGTTCCACCGGCACCGGTCGTTGCTCCGCCGGTCGTTGCCGCGCCGGTCGTTGCGCCGCCAGCGCCAGTTCCAGCGCCTATGGCCGCAAGCGCTGCCGCCGCCGCTTCATCTATACATGTTGCGACACCAGCGCAGCAACCGCCGGCCGCCGTCATTCCCGCGCCGCGCGCGCCCGAAGTTGCGAAGCCGCACCCGGCGCCTTCTCCCATGACTCCCGCCGCCTCGAAGTCGTCCCCATTCGCCGAGGACGCAGGCGTAGATCTCGCCGAAATGTTTGGCGAACTCAAACAAGATTTGGAAGCTGGAGTCGCCTCGGCCGACGAGGATCCAGAAACCCACTACAACCTTGGCATCGCCTTCCGCGAGATGGGACTGCTCGACGAGGCCATTGGCGAACTCCAGAAAGCTTGCCAGTTCGTCGATCGCGGCCATCCCTTCCCGCAGATCATGCAGACCTACACCTGGCTGGCCCAGTGTTTCCTGGACAAAGGCGTGCCCGAGGCGGCGGTCCGCTGGTATGAAAAGGCTCTTGCCGTACCCAACATCGATGGCGAGACGCGGGTCGCGCTGCACTACGAACTGGCATCTGCCTTCGAGACGGCCGGTGACAAACCCTCCGCGCTCAAGCATTTCATGGACGTCTACGGCAGCAACATCGATTACCGCGACGTTGCCGAGCGCATTAAGGCCCTGAAGTCGTAGAATACTCGGATGGGTTTTCTCCCCAATCTGCTCCGCCAGGCACCCGACACACCTGCACATCGTGGCCGCGTTTTTTTGCTGGAGAGCATCGCTTGACCACAACTCCCAACCCCATTTCGGACGGCCCCGCCAAACCGCCGGAGCCGCCACCACAGCGGCCCGAGACGCAAACCGCGCTGCTTGATCCTCCCGAGCCGCCTGCCGGCGCCCGGGAACCGGGCCGGGTCCAACTCTGGCTCCATCGCAGTTCGGTATTCCTCTTTGTTCTGATCAGTGCTGTCGCTGGTGTCCTGCTTATCATTCTGCCGTGGACACCGGAGTGGACCGACAATTATCTTCTCCTCTCGTACCCCGGCTTGCGAACCTGGGTTTCCAGCGGTTTTTTCCGCGGCGTTTGCAGCGGCCTGGGACTGCTCGACATCTGGATCGGTTTTTGGGAGGCGCTGCACTACCACGAACACAAATAGCCGGAAGTAATCTGTGCCGCCACATACTGATTTTCGCGAACCCTGCCCTCGGATATCCTGATGGCCTGCGCAAGACTTAAACTCGAGTTCCCCTCATGACTGAAAAACCCGGCACTCTCAAATCCGCGCCTCTCGCCTACCGCAACGAACCTTTTCTGACCAGCCCCGACGGCCGCATCCTTCGCATTCTTGCTGAATACCAGGAGCCGCTGGCGCGCTTTCGCCGCGAGCAGATTCAGGACACCGTCGTCTTCTTCGGTTCGGCCCGCTTTCAGGGCCGTGACGCCGCCAGGACGAACCTGAACACCGTGGAGAGCAATCATGCCAAGGCTCCTGCGGTACAACTGGAAAAAGATCTCAAGCTCGCCCTCGCCGGCGTCGACATGGCTCGCTACTACGAAGACGCCCGCCGTCTGGCTCACCTGCTGACCAAATGGTCCATTCAGATTCCCGCCCGCCGCCACCGTTTCGTTGTGACCACTGGCGGAGGCCCGGGCATTATGGAGGCCGCCAATCTTGGAGCGTACGAAGCTGGAGGCAAGTCTATCGGCCTGAACATTAACCTGCCCTTTGAGCAGAATCCCAATCCGTACATCACTCCGTCGCTGAACTTCGAGTTCCACTACTTCTTCATGCGTAAGTTCTGGTTCGCTTACCTGGCCAAGGCCCTGGTGATCTTCCCCGGCGGCTTCGGCACTATGGATGAACTGTTCGAGATCCTTACCCTGGCGCAGACCGACAAGCTGGCGAAGAAAATCCTGGTCGTCATTTATGGCAGCGAGTACTGGAAGCGCATCATTAACTTCCAGGCATTTGTCGATGCGGGAACCGTTTCCGCAGAAGACCTGGACTTGCTGACATTCGTGAATTCTCCGGAAGAGGGCTTCGAGTTTCTGAAAGAAGGTCTGACCAGATACCATCTCGGGGGTCCACCCAAGAAAGAAAAGGAGGTCCTGCCCGAGATCGCGAAGACGAGACCGTAACCGGCGCAGACTGCGACACCAAGACTTAATGCCCTGCCTGCTCTACTACATCACCGACCGCAACGCATTTCCGGGGGATGAGTCCGCCCGTCGCCGCGCCCTCCTGGAAAAAATCGCGGAAGCGGCCCGTGCTGGGGTCGACTACATTCAACTCCGCGAAAAAGATCTGCCCACACGCGAACTGGAGTCGCTGGCGCGCGAGGCGGTGAGCCTAATACGGGAAGGACCACAACCGAGAGCTGAGAACCGAAAACTCAGAACTGCTCTGCTTATCAACTCCCGCACCGACGTAGCATTAGCCGTCCAAGCCGACGGCGTCCACCTGCGCTCCGGCGACATTACTCCGCAAGAAGTCAGAGCAGCCTGGAAAATGTGTGGCGCGGGCGCTCTCGCCCGCGAAAACTCGCCACGAGATGTGATCGTCGGAGTCTCTTGTCACTCCCCAGAAGAGGTAACCCAAGCCACAGCCAGCGCCGCAACCTTCGCCGCCTTCGCTCCTGTCTTCGAAAAAAAAGACGAGCCCGGAATTCCGCCCGCAGGCCTCGAAGCGCTCGCGCACGCCTGCCGAACCACAATTCCAGTGCTTGCACTCGGGGGAGTCACGCTAGAGAACGCTCAACGATGTCTGGATGCAGGAGCCGCGGGGATCGCTGCCATCCGCCTCTTCCAGGAAAACGACATTGCCGCCGTCGTAAAACAACTGCGCGGCTAACCCATCCACTTCGCCCCGGTCTTCAGAATCTCCATCACTTTTGCCAGCCGCCGCTTCTTTGTCTCCTCCTGCTTCGCATCGCGTATGGAAATCGCCATCTCTTTTTTGTGCGTGAAGGACAACCTCTCCCACCGCTCCTGTGCTTTTTTGCACTTCGCCAACTCTGTCTGGATTTCGGGCGGCACTTCCACCGTGCGTTCTTCCTCATCGCGCTCCATCAACACGTCCACAACGTCGCCAGCTTTAGCCCCTGCACCCTCGCGCATGGCTTTGTTGACGGCCATCCCGTGGCAGCCGCCCATCGGCATCAGCGACGAACGAAACTGAAAGCCATTGATTGTTCCCCGAACCGGCACACGCGCGCGTGTGCCAAATGTTTCGGGCACATCGAACGGAGCATTGAGCCAGGCCACCGAGCTTCCTGGCTTGCCTTCCAGCTTCACCTTGAACCGCAGCTTCTTTGTTCGCATCGCAATCTCCCCAACGTTCGCGCTGGTAAACTTTACCTGTAGAGCGGCCACGCGGCAACCCGCGCGCGCACAGCAGCCTGATGATTCCTTTGCCCCAACTCGTCGCCCCAATTGCCATCGAACCGCGCCTTGTTCACATTCCGGAAGACTGGTTTCTCATGGGCTCTGACGCCGGTCAGGATTGCGAGCGTCCGATCCACCGAGTCTGGATTGATGCTTTTTTTCTCGCTGCTACGCAGGTGACCAACGCCGAATACGATCGGTTCCTCAGCGCGACTGCGAGTCCTGCTCCACCCTTCCGGCAAGACCCAAACTTCAGCCATCCCGCGCAACCAGTTGTCGGAGTTTCCTGGCACGAAGCCGCGCTGTATTGCGGCTGGCTGAGCGCACAAACCACCCGCCGCTACCGCCTTCCGACCGAGGCCGAGTGGGAGCGAGCCGCCCGGGGCGGCATCGAGCAAAAGCAGTTTCCCTGGGGAGAAGACCCTCCTCAATCTCTCCCTGACTACGCTAAGCGCTGGCAAAACGGCCCCGAGCCCGTGGCTCATTACGTCCCCAATGCCTTCGGCCTTTACGACATCTGCGACAATGTGCATGAGTGGTGCAGCGACTGGTACGACCCGAATTACTATGCCGTTTCTCCCGACCGCAATCCGTGCGGGCCCGAGAGCGGCCTGCGCAAAGCCTCGCGCGGCGGCTCGTGGCGCCATCACATCAAAGTCGCTCGTTGCTCAGCCCGCTCGAGCATTCCTCCAGAGTTTAAATATGCGGACTACGGATTCCGCGTCGCCTGCCATCAGTAATCTCACGGCAGTCCACCGACCGGGGATCTGCGGGATACTGGAAAGGCCTGAAAAAAATCTCAAGTCTCCAGGGGATTGGCAATTTTAGGGCGGAGGAGTAAGCTATCTCAACTCTTTATCCAGCACCTTTCTGCAAGCGAGGCATTCTTCATGGGTTCTCGAGAGATACAGCTGTCACAGGACTTTCGGAAGATGTGCAGACAAGCAGAACGCGATCACGAATCGAAAAAGCTGGCAGTCCTTATCGAGCGCGTGAAGCGTCAACTAGCGGAACGCGAAGGGGGAACTGACTCGGATCGGTCACGAAAGCCCTCGGTGTCGGTTCTGATTCCCAGCCGCACGGCGCTCTTTGAGGGGTAGACTCTCTCTTCCGTCATTTCCTCGGCCTACGAATTAAGCGGCCTTGGAACGCGGTTTCTTTTTTTCATCCCTAATGCGCTTGGAGAGCAGTGTCTTGGCTCTTTCCAGTTCAGCGCGGCGGCTGGGGCTCAGGCCGCGTCCTCCACGATTGATGAAGTAGGTCAGCATCCGCATGCCCGAGCCTGCTCCTTTGGGAGAGACTTTCTTCGAGGCTAGCGACCGCGCGATGGTGGCAGCGTTTTTTGTGAACAACCCCTCCGGAGGAAAGGTGGACACGGTCTTCACACCTGCTACCCACCGCTTGCCCAAGCCGGACTTGGAATGGGATGTCGATTTTCCGCGCGCCTTCTTTTGCATAGGACCTCCGTAGTGCACCACTAGGATGCAATTCAGGATCGATCAGGGTTGCCATGGCCAGGTGTGAAACCCCGGCGTGGGACATGCATTTTCGTCGGCGCGCCGGACTATGCCGGTCTGGCGACTTCGAGCGCCAAGCCTGGGAGCGGAGATTCCAGCGACGCCCACGATTAGCACAAACTTTAATGGTTTCCATACTTTGTTTTGCGCTAGAATGAACCAACATTTTTGACGGCGAACGCTTGTCGGGATGCGGTTTCGCCGATGCCTTCCCCCAGGAGGTAGTAGATGTACCGGCCCTATTCGAGTTCCCTTGCGGACTCTCGTCCGTTTATGGACGTGGAGTCCCAGATTCGCGGCCTCTCTCAGGATTTTGTCACTTCCTTCAACACCGCAAATTATGACCAGGTGGGGGCACTATTTGCAGGTGACGGTGTGTTCATGGCGCCACATCACGAATCGGCCTACGGTCAGAAAGGCGTCGAACGGCTGCTGCGTGAATTCAGCGAGGCGGGATACCAGGATCTCCGCGTCGAGACCACGCGCGTCGAATATTCTGGCGATATGGCCATGGAGACGGGGCGATATTCAGTGGCAATCCGGCAGCCCAATGGAACGACTGTCGCCGATCGCGGAAAGTATTTGAAGGTGTGGCGGCGTCTGGGGGCGTGGCTTATTGTGGCCGATTGCTGGAGCAGTAACCTTCCCGCGGCTACCGGAAAGTAGAGGCGCGATCAGCAGAATCGCGCCTCCAGTGAGTTTTCCGTGGGGTTAGAGTTCAGCTGGATGCAAGCTCACATCAAGTTCAGCGACATGAGCCAACAACTCAAGCACACAATTAAAGACGACGGCACAGAGCGGGACGAGAGCGTCAGAAATCCGCCAGGCGTGGTTGATGCCGCGAGCTATTGTCCGAATTGTTCGACGCGCTTGCAAGAGAGCCGCTGCAAGATGACGTGTCCACAGTGCGGCTTTTATTTAAGCTGCTCAGATTTTTACTGAAATAAGCCACGTTTGCCTTGCGGTTGATATTCGTCAGAAGTTCTCTCACCGTCTAGCAATATCTGAGAGACACTTCGCCTGCGCCCGACATCCTTTCGTCATTCCATCTACAATGGGAGCCGGCATTTCATTCAAATTCATGGATTGAGGAGAGACGCGATGCAACGCAAGGCCAGCGCGGTTTGGAAAGGTGGTCTCAAGGATGGCAAGGGGACGGTGTCTTCGACCAGCGGAGTGTTGAGCAACACTCCGTATTCGTTTACCACGAGGTTCGAGAATGCGCCGGGCACGAATCCCGAAGAATTGATTGCGGCGGCGCATGCTGCGTGCTTCTCGATGGCACTATCGGCACAGTTGGGCGGCGCCAATCTTACTCCGGAGAGCATCAGCACGAATGTCACGTTGACAATGGAAAAGCAGGATTCGGGATGGACGATCACATCGAGTCACATCGACGTGGTCGGAAAAGTGCCGGGAGCGGATGCGGCCACGTTTCAGAAATACGCCGAGGCAGCGGAGAAGGGCTGTCCCGTATCAAAGGTGCTGAACGCGAAAATTTCAATGAACGCGAAGCTCGCGTAGGAGGCCGCGGCTCAAGACTGAGCGGCTTACCGCTGGTTTGACAGCGGGGGACGCCTCTGTAGAATAGGAGTGTCAGTCTTCCTCATCGGCGGCCGAAAGGCTGTCGCTGCAACCGAAGTCCACTTGCCATCGTGGCGGAATTGGCAGACGCGCATGGTTCAGGTCCATGTACCGGCAACGGTGTGGGGGTTCGAGTCCCTTCGATGGCACCAAGATTAGGCTTCTGAGTTTCGCCAGCACTCCATATTCATCCGCGAGCCCACAAAGCCCTGCGCTCAGAAAAAGCGCAGGGCATTTGCTTGACGATTCTGATTACCTGGGCTGAGCGACGATGCGGATGTACGGCTTGGGCGACTTCCATCCCGCCGGATATTTCTTCTGCGCCTCCTCATTGGAAACGCTCCCGCTGATGATGACGTCATCGCCCGGCTTCCAGTTTACCGGCGTGGACACCTGGTGTTTGGCCGTGAGTTGAATGGAATCCAGCACCCGCAGAACTTCGTCAAAGTTTCGTCCGGTGCTCATCGGATAGATAAGTTGAAGCTTGATCTTCTTGTCGGGACCGACAACGAACACGGTGCGCACGGTGGCGTTGTCAGCGGCGGTGCGGCCCTCGGAGCTCGTGCCACTCTCGGCCGGTAACATCCCGTAGAGCTTGGCGATCTTTAGTTCCGGGTCGCCGATCATGGGATAGTTCACCTTGTGACCTTGTGTCTCCTCGATATCGGCCGCCCACTTCTTGTGATTGGTGACAGGATCGACGCTCAGGCCGATGATTTTGCAGTTACGCTTGGCAAATTCAGGTTGAAGCCCTGCCATGTAGCCGAGTTCAGTGGTGCAGACGGGCGTGAAATCCTTCGGATGAGAAAACAAAATCGCCCATCCGTTGCCGATCCATTCATGAAAATTGACGGGCCCCTGGGTGGTCTCCGCGGTGAAATCAGGGGCAGTGTCGTTGATTCGTAAAGACACGGTTCATCTCCTCTTTTTTGTCCTTCAGGATTATGTCTTAGGATGGAAAGGGCTTACTGGTCGCAAAATTTTACGCCGTGGCGTGCGCCCATTGTCAAACGAGGTCAAATGAACGCAGAGGCGACCCACGCAAAGAAGCGGCCAGTCCAGCCAAGTCAGCTCATTTGGTTGAGGACTTCAACACAACTGTGTTTCGCTCATCGCCGGCAATGATGCGATAGAACCTCTTCAGATCGTCCGCGCGGCTGACAGGCACGCTCAATTCTTTCACTTCAAAAGTGCGCGTGTAGTTGATGAGGTTTCCCTTCACCTCGGTCTTCGAGTGGTAGCTGGCGAAACCGTAGTCGGCGTCCACAGGCGGCGGCAGGTCATCGACTACATACCCGGCAGGAATTGTGATTTCGAAATTATCCGATGTCGTGCGCCGGCCCATCAAATTCAATCGGGAAACTTGCGCGGTTCTTTGGTCTCGAGGAATGCCCAATCCTTTGTTGCCGAGCACCCGCGGCCTCACCAGCAGCAGTCCGCCGGCATTCTTTGCGTAGTGATCGGATTCGAAAGTGTAGTTGAAGCCGAAGGGCTGGTCGGTGCGTTGCAGATTGACGATGCTAGCTCGAGTGATGTGAAAACTGGAGAGCGAATTGCCGAGCAGGCTTTCGATGGGCTTGATGCGATCGGCGTCTATTGTTGGCTCGACGCAGGGCCCAGCGCTCGCGGATGCGCGCTCCCCGAGCCGACTTCTTTGACCTCGCCTTTCAGCATGCCCCTTCGCATCTAGAGTGAGCTTGGCGGTCCGCTCAATGCTGTTCATGGTGGAGGGTTGCTGGGGCAAAGCGATCAGTTCGCCGCCCTCGGGCGTAACCAGGAGCGCATAGTTATCCTGCAGTTCTCCGCGAATCTGGCCGAAAGGAGTGATCTCGTCGGTGGGATCGAAGAACAGGATCCTGCCTAGCTTGGGATGCTGCAAAATGGCGACGAGTGATGGATCGTTGAGACCCTCCGGAAACTTGACGGCGACGATGGCATGGTTGAAACCGATGGTGAGCGGGAGTTTCTGCGGGTGACGGCGCCTCGCTCGGTATTGATGACGACGTGGTACGAATCAATGCCGATTTCGCTCAGCATTGAGCGCATGAGCGTGGCTTTGTCTTTGCAGTCTCCATAGTGGTGAGAGAAACGTCGGAAGCTGGATGGGGCTGCCAGCCGCCAATCCCGAGCTCGATGGCAACGTAGCGGATATCATGTTGCACAAATTGAGCGATCGCCTGCATCTTTGCTAATGGGGTACTCTTGCCGGCGGTCGAGGTCACGACTTGCTGTTGTACTCGGGGAGAGCGTCGATGCGTCCAGCTAAGCAGGGTAGAGTACCACTTCCCCAAGTCGTCCCAGGTCGGCGAATCCATTCGCGGCACGGCCGCCTGCGGGAAAGAAAGTCACGATCATCTGGCCGGCAACGACTCCCTGTAGGGGAGGCATGGCTGCCTCGTTTCGGATCGCATTCACATCACTCACGGTCCATTGCCAGAGATTGTTTCCGCTTTCGGCGGGCTTGACCTCAGGATGGTTGAGCCACGAGACTTTGAACTCCCACCCGGCGGAAGTTGCAGCGAATAGTGGCTCTCGTCGCACCGGATCATGCTCCTGGAAGTACCACATGTCCTGCAGGAAGAACGGCCGGTCCTCCACTTCAAATTCATAGCCGACGATATTGCCGGGTTCGGGTGCCGGAATATGCAGCACTCGGAACTTAACGTCGTCAATGAGTTCTCCGCCTCCTGTGAAGGAGACGTCACGGCATCCTTTTCCTTGACCTCATAGTCTTTACCTTGAGCGGGAATGCACCATGCCATGGAGACTTTTGATCTTGCGTTCCGGATAGAAGGGGACACGCAGGGTTCCATGTTCGCGCCCATTGGGACGCAGAATCTTGTATGCCTCGCGAACCTGCATCTTGATTTTGTCAGCGGAGACCACAGTCACGTTGGTTTCCGAATACAGCAATACTGCATCCGTCTTCTCGTCGTAGGTGGGGAGCGGTGCGGTCACCAACGCATGCATCCACTGCGGAGCATCGCCGGCTGCCGCCCTGGGAACGATTGCCAAGATACAGACGGCAAGACCAGCCAGCAGCATGCGCGTGTGTCCGTCAGTTACTCGCGCTTGCCGATCCAGGTTGTAACAGAACTTGTTCTTCATCTCCGGTCCTCACCACTTGAAAGAAGTTTCGCAGTGCTGTGTAGTACTTTTGCTCGAGCAGCAAAACATCAAGGTCCAGTTTTCGCACTACATGGACTGTGGCATTACTGTTTTCTACCTGCAAGCTGTAGACAATGATGTGGCCGTCTTCCGTGTGACCGGAGGGAACACTAGCTCACCTTCCAGCCTTCAGGCAGTTCCACGGTGACGTCCTCCACCTTCTCGTACGGATATTCAAAATAGATCGGATGAACGCGGTTAGCGTGCTCAAAAACCCGCTTCTCCTGTCCCGTGAAAAAGCCCACAGGAAGCATGACGCGCTTCCCAGCGCTCGATGCCCAGCCTGGAATCTTCAGATTGAGTTCCGCAACCAGCGGCGTTTCGCTGCCAGTCCAGTCCGGTTTGTTGGTCAGTTCAAGTTCGGCCGCCGCCGGAACCTGTTCTTTCAACTGATCTTCGAGAAACTTTTTCCGTGCGACATCATCTGAGTTCCGCACTTCCAGGCGGCGGTACATAGCTTCCAGTCCCGTATAGCTCACCTTCAGAGTCCCTTCCAGGTCGCCAGTGTCAGATAGCTTCAACCTCGCCTCGCGATGAATCTGAGATTCCGAACTCGCCGGAAGTGTGGTTCGGATCCAGGTTCCACCATCCTTGCTCATCCGCAGCCCGGGGACGCCGGTTTCCGACCAGGTCAGCAATCCGAAAGGAGTAAACGCCGCTCCCGGATCGAAATACATATCCTTCCCGTTTAGTTTGACCAGAACGACGTTGGCGTTCAATTTTCCGCTCTGCATCAACTTCGGATTAAAGAAGTAGCTTCGGCGATCCGAGACCCAGCATCCGTAGGCTTCGAATCCGGCGGCTCTCACCAGCGCCAGGTAGAGCCACGTCAGCTGTATCCCATCTCCGTAGCCGCGCTTCCAGAGCTCCTCTACATTTGCGGCAGGCTTTTCCTTCTCCCGCTTCTGTTCCTGCTCAGTTTTTCGCGGTTCGTACGACGTATTGCGGATCGCTTGCACCCGGTCATATATCTTTCGGAGCTTCACTTCAGGCGCGTCACTCGGAGAGACGATCTGGGCGACCACTTGTTCCATCGCTTTCTGCTTCCCGATGAAACTCTCCAAGAAGCCGTTTCGCTTCTTTTCGACTTTCTGCCAAAACTTGTCCGGATCCGATTCCGGATCATCTAGCGAATAGATGAAATCAACCCGCGATTTCAGTTCGTTTTCTGGAGGCATAAAGTCCTCGGTCCGAAAGGCAGGAATGTTATGCGCTTCCATCCGAACGATGTGGTCGGGCCCTTCGCTCGGCTGGTTCGTACCTGGTGGCAATCCTTGCCAAATCCACCGGAGGTGAAAGGGATTCTCGAGGGTGCTCTCGTAGGGCTTCAGAGAAAACTTGGCGCTTTTTGTAAAGAGCTCATCGCTCAGAATCCAGTTCGATTCATAAAGGGAATACTCTTTCAGATCGTAGGTGAAGTAATACTCCAGGATGCTGCCCGCCTGGACGTCGGGAAGAGTGAAAGTCTTTGCAGAATATTTCAGGCCGCGAGCCTTGGCGATCGTCTTGTCATAGACTTTCCCGTCGAATTCGACGACCGTACCGTCGGGCCTGAGGGTGCGTGCATGCACCCCGACAACGTTGTTTCCCTTGAGAAACGGAATCTGCACATCCGCGTACTTGCGGCCCTCTTCCGTCAAAACCTTAATGCGGATGTAGTTGTCTTCATGCGATGTGCGACCATTGTCATCCCGGTCCACCTGGCGGTAAAGAATGATTGCCGGAGCCCCGGGAGCGAGCGGCTCGCTGGTCATCTTTAACTCCTCCGGATTGACGGGCTGGAAGCCTATGCCCGCCCACGCCAAGTTCGGAAGGAAAAAAGCGCAAGCCAGGAGTGCGGCGGATCGAAGAACAGCAGACAGGGAAATTGTCTGCGCGATGGCAGTAGTGGGGAAACGACAGTAATCAGACATGACTCGGCCCTCGCCTGGGAGCGATGTGTAAACCACGAGAATCAGCGGGCCTTTTGGGGAGAAGAGAACTTCCGGGAACTGGGCCGCGTGCCCGAGTTAACTCCGCGCCAATTCCTACCGCGGACAATACCGCCACTAGCCCGGCCTGTCAAGGAGTCTGATCACAGCCCCGGGTAAAATGCAAACCTGTTATCAGCGACCACGCACAAAATCATCGCAGGCGCTGGCATTTGCGGGACATCATGCATGTTATAATCTTTTATTCTCAGTCGCTTAGCGCACGGAGGACTGTATCGACAAACGTTTTATCCGCACCAATGACCGTATTCGAGCGCGTGAAATTCGCGTGATTGACGACGAAGGCGGGCAGATCGGAATCATGCCGCCATTCGAAGCGCTCAAGATGGCCCGCGCCAAGAACCTGGACCTGGTCGAGATTTCGCCCACTGCTCAGCCTCCCGTATGCCGCATCATGGATTACGGGAAATATCTCTACCAGCAGGAAAAGAAAGAGCGCGAGGCCAAGAAGCACCAGAAGACGATTACGGTCAAAGAGGTCAAGTTCCGCATCAATGTGGATGACCACGACTACGAAACCAAGAAGAATCACGTGCTGCGTTTCCTGGATGAGGGCGACAAGGTCAAGGCAACGATTTTCTTCCGCGGCCGCGAGATGACGCGCACCGGCCTCGGACGCCAGATTCTGGAACGCCTGATCAAAGACGTGGAACCGCATAGCATCGTGGAGTTCCGTCCGCGGCAGGAAGGCAATACGCTGCACGCGATCCTTGCGCCGAAGAAGACGGAAAAGGAAAGAGAGAAAGCCGAGAGAGATAAAGAGAAAGCAAAGTTGAAGGCCGCAGCACAGAGCGCGCCAAGTCCGGCCCCGCTGGCGGAGCAGGCAGCCAAGCCCGCATCGTAGAATCCCAGCAATTGGCAGTTAGCAATTAGCCACTGGCAGCCGGCCAGGCTGACGTTGGGTGTGTTTCTTCGGAGTTCTTAGAATCATTCGTTCGTGAAGCATAGGCGGATTGGCTCGATGCCAACTGCTAATTGCTAATTGCTTGTTTGAGGTTCTTATGCCGAAATTGAAAACGCACAAAGGCGCTTCCAAGCGCTTCAAGAAAACCGCGACCGGGAAGGTGAAGCGTGGCCGTTCGCACCTGCGCCACATCCTCACCTCCAAGAGCAAGAAGCGTAAACGGAATCTCGGATCACCCGCATTCGTAAGCGACGGCGATCTGCTCAAAGTGAAGCGCATGATTCCGTACCAGTGAGGCATTGTTGATTGTTGATTCCCTGATTGTTGATTGAAAACTCTGGTTGTGTGAGGGTTTGTGTGAGGGTTTCAATCAGCAATCAACAATGCTTCCGGCGTGTGAAGAGGCCAACGGATCACCACAGAGTGAATCCTCCTTGCCTCCAGCCGCCAGTAACTAGAAAGCAAAAAGGAGAACACCATGCCTCGTGTAAAACGCGGAACCAAACGCCGCGCCAAGCGCAAAAAGATACTCGACCGCGCCAGCGGATATTTCCTTACTAAATCAAAGCTGTACCGCTCCGCGAAAGAAGCCGTTGAACGCGGACTGAAGTTCGCCTACTCCGGACGCAAACAGCGCAAGCGCCAGTTCCGCTCGCTCTGGATCGTCCGCATCGGCGCCGCGGCCAAACTGAACGGATTGAGCTACAACCAGTTCATCCACGGCCTGAAGAAGGGCGGCGTCGAACTGGATCGCAAAATCCTGGCCGACCTTGCGGTGCGAGACCCGGGCGCGTTTAAAAGCCTCGCCGAGCAGGCGAAGGGCGCTCTCGGCGGGGCCGCGTAGTCAGCTTTCAGCCGTCAGCTATCAGCCATCAGCCAAGCATTCAGCTTAAGCGTAGCGCCGCTGTCTCGGCGGCCAGATGGTCGGGCGGGGACGCCCGCCCGACAGCCGGCAAGATGCCGGCGCTACTCGTGTACCCGACGACAGCTACAATTGATGCTCCCGTGAGGGCTGGATTAGGCAATGGCACAGCCGCGAAGCGGCAAAAGAACGCAGCCCACGGGCGTAAGCCGTGGGTAAACGAAGGTCCAAACCGGGCACATAGTTGACAAAACAGACCGGGGAGATGGTTGACAGTTTGGTCCGTTCACAGAAGGCGGCTACAAAGGAGCATGCCTTGGAAAGTGAGCGGAGTGGTGGAGAAGCGCAGGCAGTTTGTGGAGCAGTGGTTATCCGAGGAGTGTACGATGACCGAACTCTGTGCCCGGCACGGGATCTCGCGCCAGGCCGGATACAATACGCTGGCCCGTTACCAGCAAGCCGGCTGGGAGGGCGTGGAGGAGCGCAGCCGTGCGCCGCGTCGTCATCCCAACCAGACAGCGGCAGAGATCGAGCAGCAGATCGTGGAGCTGCGGCACGAGCACATGCGCTGGGGGCCGCGAAAGTTGAAGGCGGTGCTGGAACGTCAGCAGCCTGATAGGACGTGGCCGGCGGTGAGCACGATGGGCGAACTGCTGCGCCGCGAAGGATTGGTAATCGCACGCAAGAAGCGGCGCCGGACCGATCCGTATACTGCGCCCTTCGCCGCAGCCGACGCGCCCAATCGGGTGTGGTGCGGCGACTTCAAAGGCTGGGGCCGCACCCAGGACGGCGCGCGCATCGATCCGCTGACTCTCACGGATGCCTGCAGCCGCTACCTGCTGCGCTGTCAGGCCGTGGAGAAGACCGACACCGAGCGCGCGCAAGCCATCTTCGAGGCTGCGTTCCGCGAGTACGGCCTGCCGGAGGCGATCCGCACCGATAACGGCGCGCCCTTCGCTTCCCGCGCGATTGCCGGATTATCGCGCTTAGCGGTGTGGTGGATGAAGCTGGGCATCGTGCCCGAGCGTATCCAACCGGCGCACCCGGAGCAGAACGGACGCCACGAACGCATGCACCTGACCCTGCAGCAGGAGACCATGTCACCGATGGCGGCCAACCGCCGCGCACAACAGCGCTGCTTCGAGCAGTTTCGCCGCGAGTTCAATGAGCAGCGTCCACACCAAGCACTCGACATGCGCACTCCGGCAAGTTGCTATGCGCCCTCATCGCGACCCTATCCCGCACGTATCTCTGCACCGGAGTATGGCAGTTCCATGATCGTGCGGCGCATCTCACCCGGCGGCCAGTTCATGTGGAAGACTCACGATGTGTTCTTAAGCGAGACGCTGATGGGAGAACGCATCGCACTGCAGCCGATCGATGATCGCTGGTACACGATTTATTTCGCAGAGTTTGCCCTGGGGCATTTCGACAGTCGAACCCGAACGGTTCATCGCCGAATGCCAGCTCACGGCTTCTACAGAGCTGATGCAGGGGAAGGGGAACTGACCCCTTCCCCTGCACCCCATCCCCAAAACCCGGGCCAGAATCTGTCAACTATGTCCCCGGTCTAAACTGTCAACTATCTGCCCGTCTGGACAGAAACAGGAACAACCAGCCCCGAAGGGGGTGAAAGAAGCGTGGCGTACACCGTCTCCAAATTAAAAGATTTCTCGACACCGGCACTCGACAAGGCCGCGGACAAGCTCATTGCGGCACTCGACAAAGAAGCCGCCGAAGTCCGAACCGAGTCCGATTGGAAGACCTTCCGCGACCGCTGGATGGCCCGGAAGAACGGTATTCTCACGCAGATCAACGATCTCTGGCTGAAGGGCGCTCCGAAAGAGGCGAAGCGCGCGGCCGGGCAAAAGGTAAACGAACTGAAGGCCAGGGTCATCGAGTTAGTCGACAATCGGCGAGTGAGGCAAATCACTCGGAGCGTGACCGATTCCTTCGAGATCAGCGACTCGGTTTCCGCGGAAGTAATTCCTCAGTTCGACATCACCCTCCCCGGCATCCGCCGACCCATCGGCGCCGAGCATCCCATCATCCGCACCAGCAACGAGATCGTTTCCGTTTTCCAAAAGCTGGGCTATTCGGTGGCCGAAGGCCCAGTCGTCGAAACCGATTACTACAACTTCGAAGCGCTCAATTTTCCGCCGAACCATCCGGCGCGCGACACGCAGGACACGCTCTTTATTGCCGGCCAGCAGTCGAAGCCCGCGCGTGACCGCTTGCTGCTGCGCACGCACACTTCTCCGGTGCAGATACGCACCATGGAGAAAATGCGCCCGCCGCTTCGCATCGTCATCCCGGGCCAGGTGCACCGCAACGATCCGCCTGACGCGAGCCACTCTCCGATGTTTCATCAGATCGAGGGCCTCGCCGTCGACACAAACATTACCTTCGGTGATCTGAAGGGAACGCTCGATCACGCGATGAAAGCGCTGTTTGGATCTTCGGTGAAGACCCATTTCCGCCCGTCATTCTTCCCCTTCACGGAGCCAAGCGCGGAGCTGTTTGTGACCTGTTTCGTCTGTGGAGGCAGCGGTAAACGTGGAAGCGATCCGTGCCGCCCCTGCAAACAGACCGGCTGGATGGAGGTCCTGGGCTGCGGCATGGTCGATCCCAACGTGTTCGAATTCGTGAAAGACAACGGCTATGATCCGAAAAAAGTTTCCGGCTTCGCCTTCGGCATGGGCGTGGACCGTTTAGCGCTGCTGAAGTACGGCGTGGACGACTTGCAGTTGTTCTTCCAGGGCGACGTGCGCTTTTTGCAGCAGTTTGCGTAGATGTGATGCTCTCGACGATGCTCGACTGCGTCATCCTGAGCGCAGCCGTTTTTCAGGCGGAGCGAAGGATCTGGCGCGTACCGAGTATCTGTGACGTCATTGCAAACAATGTAACCTAATCAGAATCACATAATGAAAATCTCTCCCCAGTGGATCCGCGATTTCGTCGACCTCGCCGTCGACGACCGGCAACTTGCCGAAGACTTGACTAACGTCGGCATTTCGGTCGAAGGCATCATCGGTTCGGGCGCCGACACCGTTTTCGAAGCGGAGATTGGTACCAACCGTCCCGACGCGATGAATCACTACGGCGTCGCGCGCGAAGCGGCCGCGATTTACGATTTGCCGCTGAAGCCAATTGCACCCAAACTGCTTGCGGCCAAGGGCGAGGCAAAGTTTTCCATCACTGTGGAAGAACCCGAACTTTGCCCCCGCTTCACGGCGCGCATCATCCGCGGAACCAGCATCAAAGCCTCGCCGCAGAGAATCGCGCACCGCCTGCAGCTCCTGGACCAGCGCCCGATCAGCAACGCCGTCGACGCCACCAACTACGTTCTGTGGGAGATCGGCAAGCCCACGCACGTCTTCGACATGGACTTGCTCGAGGGCGGCAAGATTATCGTGCGCAAGGCCCGCGAGGGAGAAAAGCTCAAGACCCTCGACGGCGTCGAACGCAAACTTACGACCGAAGATCTGGTCGTCGCAGATGCGAAAAAGCCGGTCGGTCTCGCCGGCGTCATGGGCGGATACGACACCATGATCACCGACAAGACCCGCAACATCGTGATTGAGTCGGCGTGGTGGGACCCGATCACCATTCGCAAGGCATCGCGCCGCCACGCCCTTCATACCGACGCGTCCCACCGCTTCGAGCGCGGCGCCGACTTCGAATCCACCGTGCTCTCCTGCGAGCGCGTGGCCGAACTGATTCTGGAATCCGGCGGAGGGACACTACAAGGCGATGTGATTGACGTGGTCTCAAGGAAGATGGACCAGGCGCCGATTGTCCTTCGCGTCTCCGAGGTGCAGCGCATTCTCGGCGGCGATCTCGACGCCGGAGAAATTTTCCGCATCCTGAAAAAGCTTGGCTTCGGAGTGATTCCGGAGGGCCAGGCCGAGGCTCGCTTCCGCGTCCACATCCCAAGCTGGCGTCTGGATGTCGAACGCGAGATCGACCTCATCGAAGAGATTGCCCGCTTGCACGGATACGACAAGTTCGAAACTACCTTGCCCGCATATAGCGGCGCTGTGGTTGAGCTTCCACATGCGGCTATGGACGCCACTCTGCGAAGCCGCGCACTAGCCCTGGGATACAACGAGGCGGTCTCGCTGACATTTATTTCGCATGCCGATGCGGAGAGATTCTCGTCGGCGAAGGTCCTGGAACTGGAAAACCCGCTCAGCGAAGAAGCATCCGTGATGCGGACGTCGCTGGCTCCGGGCATGCTCGACATGCTGGCCTGGAATCTGAACCGCGATTCCGAAAGTGTCCGCCTGTTTGAGATGGGACAGGTGTACGAACTCGTAGCCGGGGAGCGAGTTGAGCCGAGACGCGTGTGCCTGGGGGCAACCCTGGCTGCCGTAAAAGCTTCGCTGCCGGTCGGTGGGATCCTCGACGTGAGCAAGGGCGAGCAGGCCGCATCGGCGGAAGCGCTTCGCAGCTTCAAAGGCGACATTGAGAATCTGCTGGCAGCGTTTGCGGGCGAGCGGCTGACCTTCGACCGCCAGACCGCAGAATATCTTCACCCGGGACACTCGGCGCGCGCACTCGTCGACGGCGCGCCAGTGGCGCAGTTTGGCCTGATTCACCCCGACGTGGCAAGCCAGCGCAAGCTTCGCCAGGACGTTTTTCTCGCCGAGATTGACCTCGAACGGCTCTACAAGCAGGGCCTGCGCCCACCGCAGTTCACGCCTCTACCCAAATATCCTGCAGTCGAGCGTGATTTCTCATTCATCTTTGCGGATCTGGTTACGTTCGAGGCAATGCAGACTGCGGTCGCCGCACTTGCCCTGGTCGAACTGCGTAACTTCCTTCCCGTGGAAATTTTCCGTGGAGGCTCGATTGTCGCCGGCAAGTATTCGATCCTGCTGCGCGCGACGTTTCAATCGGGCGAGCGCACTCTGCGCGAAGATGAAGTTGCGCAATGGTCAGGTAAGATCGTGGCGGCCCTCCAGAACCTGGGTGGAGTGCAGCGCGCCTAGACGGAGCGACCTGGGAAATAGGAACCAGCCGCAAGGACGAAAAAATGAAATACCGCAAACTCGGCCGTACCCGATTCGAAGTCAGCGAAATCGCCCACGGGCTCTGGGGCATGAGCGGTTGGAGCGGTTCCAGCGATCAGGAATCACTCGCCGCTTTGCAACTCGCCGTCGACCTGGGCTGCAATTTTTTCGACACGGCCTGGGCTTACGGCGAGGGTAAAAGCGATGGTCTGCTCGGCGAGATCATGACTCGCAATTCCGGCAAGCGGCTCTACGCGGCTTCGAAAATTCCTCCCGCCAACGACAAGTGGCCTGCCCTCCCGCAATACAAGTACAGGGATGTCTTCTCGCCGCAGCATGTGTTCAAGTACGCCGACCTGATTCGCAAGCAACTGCGCGCGGACACTATCGACCTCCTGCAGTTCCACGTCTGGGACGACAGTTGGACCGACAATCCCGACTTCCGCTCGACCGCGGAGAAACTCAAAAAAGATAAGTGGATCCGTTCCTTCGGGCTCAGCCTTAACCGATGGGAACCCGAGAACGGTCTCAAAGCCTTGCGCACCGGGCTGGTTGACGTGGTGCAGGTGATCTACAACATCTTCGACCAGTCGCCGGAGGATGAACTTTTTCCTGCCTGCCAGGAACTCAACATCGGCGTCATTGCCCGCGTTCCACTCGACGAAGGCAGCCTGGGAGGCAAGATGACGCTGGCCACGCGCTTCCCGAAAGACGACTGGCGCTCCGGATATTTCGGCCCGGAGAACCTGGAAAAAACCGTCAAGCGCGTCGACAAGCTCAAGAAGATTGTGCCCGCCGGAATGACGCTGCCCGAAATGTCATTGCGCTTCATCCTCTCCCATCCCGCCGTGAGCACAATCATCGTGGGCATGCGCAACCCGGACCATGTACGAGGAAACATCGCCGTAAGCGACGCCGGCCCGCTCGACAAAACTCTTCTCGCAGAACTGAAGAAACACCGCTGGGACCGCACTCCGCAGCCCTGGTCGGATTGACCGGAACGATGCAAGGTCTTGCACCTCGCATCCCCGCCTACGACTTCTGGTAGTAGTCGCGCGCGCACGTTACGCTGCTTTGCTGCAGGACCCCGTTATGGCGCAGGTCTGCGATCACACCATTCGGAAGGCAAGGGAATTATTTGCGCAGGACGGCGATTTTCGCGTTGACGGCAGCACTCATTGTCGCCCCAGCGTTGTACGCACAGAATCCCAGAGGCTCACTGCGTGGCGCCGTTCAGGATCCCACCGGCGCCCGCGTTCCCGGAGCAAAAATCGTACTTCAATCGGTCGACTCCTCCATGAAACGCGAAGCGGTCAGCGAAGACCGCGGCGAGTTTCGCCTTGACGATGTTCTTCCCGGCGCCTACCGCATGACCGTGAGCGCAACCGGCTTCGCGCCGGCGCAGGCCGACATCACGATCGCGGTCAGTTCAGTACGCGAAGTCACGGTCACGTTAAGGCCGGTGATCGCATCTGAGACGATCAAAGTTCAGGCGGAAAATTCTTCTATCACCACGCAGCCCATCGACCTGGTCAGCGTCGTTCATCAGGGAGTTATCAGCAGCCAGGATCTGCAGACGCTTCCTCTCGCCGCCCGCAGCTTTGCCAACATCGCCTATCTCGCTCCTGGCACCGAACCCGTGGAGCCTTCCGATCCCACAAAGGCTCGTATCACGGCTGTGTCCACCGGCGGAAGCTCAGGCCTGAATAACGATCTTTCCGTCGACGGCGGCGACAACTCTGACGATTGGATTGGCGGATTTCTGCAGAATTTCTCTCCCGACGTTATCCAGGAATTCGCCGTACGCACCGCCAACGAAGACGCCGACACCGGCGGGACAACCGCCGGCTCAGTCGTGATCACCACCAAGCGTGGAACCAACCAATGGCACGGCAGCGAAGCTTTCTACGAACGTGCCGCCGCCCTTAACGCTCGCTTTCCCATCGAGAATCCTGCGCCCAATCCCAAGCAGCCGTTCTCCCGCCAGAACTACGTGGCCACACTCGGCGGCCCGCTCCGCCGCGATAAGATTTGGATATTCTCTTCCTTCGAATACGTACACGAGAACGCGAGCATCGCGTATAGCCCCGCCAGCACGGCTCAGTTCAATGCCCTGTCGCAGATCGCTGCGGATGGCCTGATTCCCGGTGTCCCCTCGATCACGGTGCCGCAAAACGTGCCGATTCCGTTCCGCGACTACATCGGTTCACTGCGTTTCGATTGGGCGCAGTCCACGAAATCGCAATGGTTTCTCCGTACATCCGAAGACAGCTACATAACGCACAATGCTATGGTGCAGCAGGCCACCCTGCCCTCGACCGGACTCACCACCCACAACAACTACTTCAACACAGTTCTCAGCAACACCTACGCTTTCAGTCCAACCTGGCTGGGCACGTTCGTCTTCGATGCCAGCGAGTTACATCTCACCCAGACGCGCAACTCGGATCTCGGATTTGCCCTCGCCTTCCCGTTCAGTTCAACATCGCTGACCGTCTCCGGCTTCGAAACTTTCGGCGACAACCAATTCGCTACTCCGATCACCCTGTTCCCATCGCTGCGGAACCAGCAGAAGTATCAACTCCGCTACGACCTGAGCCACGCCACCGGCGACCATGCGTTCAAATTCGGCGTAAATTTCATTCACGAACCGGTGCTCGGCGGCGCATTCCCGGCCACCGCCGAGCAGTTCATTGTTTACCCGAACAATCCCGACTTCTACGCCACCAATCCATCGCAGTTTTATTTCACTCCTCCGGCCTCGCAGTGCACTCCGCCTCCCGATCCGGCGTCGGGCATCAGTTGTACTTTCACTCCAGCCGGCGATGGCAGCTTCTCGCAAAATGTTCAGCGCCTGGCGCTCTATGCGCAGGATGCTTGGCGCGTAACCCGTCACCTCACGCTCGATTACGGTCTGCGTTACCAAACCACATTCGGCCTCTTCATCGCTTCCGGCCGTAGCCAGTCGGCCAATCCTTCTTTTCCCGTGCTGCCGACGCTGGGTTTTCCGAAGCGCGCTCCTCAGGACGATCGCAAGCAATTCGCACCGCGCTTAGGGATCGCCTACTCTCCCGGAGACAGCGGTCATACCGTAGTGCGAGCCGGCTTTGGACTCTTCTACAACGATCTTGCGCAGAACGGCTGGGCCGCAGCCCTGCAAGCCGTGAACGGTGGAGCTAATCCGCCCGCGGCCCTGATCGATCCAGGCTATAAGACTCCCTACGCTCTCCACGCCTCGGCGGGAATACAACACGCCATCGACGGCAAATGGACTTTGAGCGCCGACTATACGCATGAGGAGGGCAATCACGCCTACCGCGCATATCCCTTCCCCGCCGCCACTGTCTTCCGCTCCGACAACCGCTCCAACTACAACGCACTCATGCTGCGCGTCCAGGGCAACGTCTCCCGCCGCTTCAATCTCGTGGCGAACTATACGCTCGCGAAAGCGCAGACCTGGGGATGCGTGCTCGGCGAACTTTTTGATTATGTGAATGGAGTTTGTGATCCGCTGCATGCCTTCGCTCCCGGTGACTACGGCCCGTCCGGCGAAGACGTGCGCCACCGTTTTGTGCTGGCAGGGACGGTGTACATTCCCGGCGGTCTCGAACTGACCACGCTGACCCAGGCGGAGAGCGCCCGTCCCTTCACAATCACCACAGCCAACAATAGCAATCGCATCTTCGTGAATGGCGTGAAGACTGCGCTCGATGCGTTCCGCGGCACGCCTTACATCCAGATGGATCTGCGCCTCAGCCGTCCGCTGAAGTTCCGCGAGGGCTGGGAAATTCGCCCCTTCGTCGAGTTCTTCAACTTCTTGAACCGCAACAATTCCGGCGCCAACTACGTGGCTAACATCTCCGTGCTGCCCCTTCCGGCCGGCGAGATCGCTTCCGGCAACGCCACCAACATCTGTCTCGACTTCCCCACCTGCTCCCGACTCCAGCCCATCACCAGCCTGAAACAGTTGGAGTTTCCCGCCGGCGCCCTGGGAGATTTCTTCGGCCCCGGAACCACGGTAGGAATTCCATTCGCGGCGCAAGTTGGCGTGAGGCTGACGTTCTAGCGGGGCTGCTAAGAAACTCCATCCAGGCGCTGGTTTGCGAAAGGCCATGACTTCCATCGTGCCGCAAATGCTGGAGTTTCAACGGCGGCTTCCTGCCGCTGAGGTTCGCTGTCGACTGCAAATGAGTTTTTCGGCAACCGTGCTCGTTCGATTCGAAGCTTTGGAGTAAGAGGAGCAGATGATTACCGAACCAGCCACTCCGTCGCCGTGTGTACCCGCACCAGCAGTTGGCTGTAAGTCACGCCAAACGCCACGATCGTGGTCAAGCCGGCACCCAGCGCGTACCAGGAAGAGATTCTTAGCGGCGTCGCTCGTCGCTCGTCGCTCCAGGTGATCAGCCGCTCAATCCGCGCATTTGTCGAAGCCGCCGCACTGTGTACCAGCGCCATTGCCAAATCCGCAGAACCTGCATCGCTGGCCGACCCCGGTTGCGAGAGCTTGATGATCGCCGCCGCCAGGTCGAGTGCTTCCGCGGCGTTCGACACGGCCGCGTCGTCGGCCGCTATCTCCGTCGCTTCGAGCCACGCTGTTTCCAACCCGCTCGTGCCGGGAAACGCCACCAAGCGCAGCAGGAGCTTTTTCAGATTGTCGCGCCGCCGCACATGCGCGACTTCATGCCGCAACGCCGTCTGCAATTCGTTCGTGGTCAGCCTGACTTCCGCCGCTTCGGACAGCAACACTCTCGGCCGCAAAATACCCGCCACAGTCAACGCCGGCACTACGCGAGAAATCCGCAGCACCGGCACGGCTCCGCTCTTGTCCATCGGCTTGGCATCGCGAGTCCATAGGGCAATCGTTTTCCCAGCACGCAGCACAGACGCCGTGGCGTTCCCCATGCCAACTGCCGCTAACATCAGCCCACAAATACCCAACGCCAGAGGAATGCCACCCATAGGCTCGTCGATCGTACGCGGTTCGAGCAGTAGAAAGGAGGGTACGGTGAAGGCCGCCGTGATAACAATGGCAGCGAAAAGGGGAAGCAAGCGCAGCCCGAAAAGCAGATCCGCAGCGCGCCGTGCTGCATAGTTCCGGCTCCAGAGCCAGACTTTCCGCCACGCGCAGCATACCGCGAGCGACACCCCGCAATACACCAGCATGAACACCGCAAAAGAGACGACCATGGCGCGCGCTGCAAACATTCAGCCTCTCTCCTGTTTGCGCGAAGTGTTATCTCTAACTTCGGGACCACGCGGAGCCGAACGCAACTCCCGCCGCTTGGTTTCCACCAGTTGCCGCAGATCGTCGAGCAATTGCGCATCATGCTCGCTCAAAATCTCCACCAGGTAGGAAAGAGGCAACGATCCCGCGGGGCTCGCATCCAGCAACTGCCGAAACGCCTCGCCTGCAACTTCTCGATGCAACTCTTCCCGCGTGAATCGCGCGGCATAACGGAACGCCCGGCCCTCGGCCTTCCGCGTCAGCACATTTTTTTTGTAGAGACGGTCGAGCGTGGTCATCACCGTGGTATAGGCGAGGTCGTCGTACCCAGCGTCCAACAACTCGCGCACCGTCGCCGTACCCCGCGCCCAGAGCGCTTCCAGCAGTCGCTGCTCCAGTGGTCCAAGCTGGGTCGGTGACCTCCGTAAGTGGAAGATTCGCTTCATGCGATCGAGGGTAGGATCTTATCGCAGTTCGGAGAGAGTGGCCAGCAAATCATCCCGTCGTACGCCCAGCCCAGTGCGCAAGGAATTGCATCTCAGATCCCACGACCTGGCGCAAACCAGTGGCGACCCCGGAGGGAGTCGAACCCCCAACCCTCAGATCCGAAGTCTGATGCTCTATCCAGTTGAGCTACGGGGCCACGATTCTATTTGCGGTAATGTGCAGTCGCCGGAACGCATTCCCACAGGGAGTGTCAGCCTAATTTTCTTGGGGTGGGAGACGGGAATCGAACCCGCAACCGTCGGAGCCACAGTCCGATGCTCTACCAAGTTGAGCTACTCCCACCGCACCCTTTCGATTATAACAACTGCTTCCTGCACTGTCCCATGCGCTGCGCACCACGATGCGCCACACGCCATTCTTAATTTTGTCCAATGTTGTGGCTTCGGCGGCCCAATTTGCGCGGCACTGCAGTTTCCTGCCTTGCTGCCGATAGTCAATAAGTGGAAAACGCGGCAAAAGCTTCGCCCGACCGCAGAAATGATATCAAGCCTCTGCGCTTTGTAGCCCGCCAGCCCATCTTCGACCGGGAGGAAAAGGTTTTTGGCTACGAACTGCTGTTCCGCGACGGTCTGGAAAACGCGTTTACCGGCACCGACGTGGAAGCTGCCTCGCGCGCCACACTCGATAGTTCGCTGCTGATGGGGCTCGACGTTCTGTGCGACGGGCGGCGCGCATTCTTGAACTGCACCCGCGAAACGCTGGTTCACGGGCTTGTCCGGTTGCTGCCTTCCCAGTCGACGATCGTGGAAATTCTCGAGGATGTTCCACCCGATCCTGAGGTCATAGCTGCTTGCCAGCAGTTGAAGGAAGCCGGGTACATGATCGCCCTCGATGACTATGTCACGGGCGACCCACGCGAACCGTTGGTGGAGTTAGCTGACATCATCAAGGTGGAGATGAAGCTGACCACTTCCGCGCAGCGCGCCGAGTTGATCAAGCGCCATGGCGTCTGGCACTGCCGTATGCTGGCGGAAAAGGTGGAAACACGCGAGGAGTTCGCAGTCGTGCGCCAGCAGGGCTTTGCCTATTTCCAGGGATATTTCTTTCGCAAACCCGAGATTCTGTCCACCCGCAACATGCCCGCCAACCGCGTCAACTACCTGCGCATGTTGCAGGAGGTTTCCCAAGCAGAACTCAACGTCCCGGCTCTGGAAAAGCTCATTAAGGGAGAGGCGTCCATCTGCTACCGCCTGTTGCGGTACATGAATTCTGCGGTCTTTGGATTCAATTGTGAAATCCACTCCGTACGCCATGCCCTGTCTATCCTCGGAGAAATCGAAGTGCGGCGCTGGGTACGGCTGATCGCCGCGGTCGGTGCCGGACAGGGCCGGGCCAGCGACCTGGTGCTGTCATCGCTGGTGCGCGGCCGCTTTGTCGAATTGCTGGCGCCGCAAGTGCAGCACGGCGAATCCGACCTGTTCCTGCTAGGTTTGCTCTCACTCATCGATTCCATGCTGGAAATGCCGATGTCCGAAGTTTTGGAGAAAGTTCCGCTCGATCACGAAACCAAAGCGGTGCTGCTCGGCAAACCCAGCCTGCTGCGTCCTGTTTACCAGTTGATGCTGGCCTATGAAAGCGGCGAGTGGAACGCTGCTAAACAACTCGCCGACACGCTGCAGCTTGACGACCAGCAGGTAGCCAGCTTCTACTGGCAGGCGCAACAGTGGGCCCGGGAAGTCTTGGGCGGGCTCTGACCGGGACCCCGGAGCCGTTGCCAGAACCGGAAGTCATGTCCTCCTGTGCAAAAACTACGGTGTCTCCCCCTTGCGCGGCAACCCGGCTGCGAGTAGGATGATCTTGTTCTCATATAGGCCCCGTTCCCGCGCAGGCCTTCCGCGTCTGCCCCTCCGAGGCGGCGCGACGGATCCGATTAACGGAAACCCGATACGCAGAGTTTAGATTTCGTTCGCAAGCAAGAGTTCGTTTCAAGAGTTGGGGTTCGTTCCCGAGTGTGTCCAACCGCAACCCGCGCTGAGGCGATGGCATGTGCCATCGAGATCTTCACAGAGGGTAGCGAAACTGCACCTTGGTCTCGTCGATCTTGAAACCTGTAAAGACGATCTTGAAACCTGTAAAGAATTGAAACATTCCTGACAGACAGATCAAACACTATACGACGTACGTCAGCTTGAGAGGACTATGAACGCAGGACCGGGAAAGCCCTCCGGTGGTGGAGGGAGAAGCAGGAGACGGCGCGGACGCCGTCCCCACAACCAGCGCGGCCCGCAATCCGGACCGGGCCAAAACCGCCAGAACCGCCATAACCCCGACGGCATCTACACCGCGCCCATGGATCACAGCTATCGCGCCGTCCTGGCCGGCGGCAACAACGGACACAAGCCCGGGCGCCAGCGCCCCGGCTTCTCCGCCCAGTATCCGCAGCCCGAACCCGAACCGCTGCCCACACGCGAAGATGCAAACTCCCGCATCTTTGCATTCGTCGACGACCTCTTCTTTCTGGCGAAGATTCAGGAAACCGCGCGCAAGCTCAACGTCAAGGTCGAGTTCGTCAAGAACGACAAGGACTTGATGGATCGCATGGAGCAGAATGGCGAAGAGAAGCCGTCGCTGATCATCTTCGACTTGAATAACGCCAATGCCAAGCCACTGACCCTGATCCCGAAGCTGAAGACCAAGCTGAAGAAGGGAACCTCGATCATCGGATTTCTATCGCACGTGCAAGGCGACCTGAAGCAGAAGGCGCACGAGGTAGGATGCGACATGGTCCTGCCGCGCTCCGCTTTCTCTCAGAACCTGCCGCAACTGCTAAGACGGCATGGCGCACCGGAAGACGAAGGTCAAAGTCCGAGTGCCACGGTGCAGTAAGGCACTACCCGGGTGGCCAGGTCAGGTGACGCCCCCCAAGCAAATGCACGTGCAGATGAAATACTGACTGCCCAGCCCCAGGGCCAACGTTCAGCACGGTGCGGTATCCCTGCTCAATATTTCGCTTGCGTGCGATTTCGGCAGCCGCGAGATGACAGCGGCCGATGATTTCTGCGTCCTCAGCCTGAGCTTCCTTCAGTCCCGCGAAATGCTTCTTCGGAATGATGAGCACGTGCGTCGGCGCCTGAGGGTTAATGTCCTCGAAGGCGAACACGTGTTCATCCTCATGCACCTTCTTCGTGGGAATTTCTCCGCGGATGATGCGGCAAAACAAACAGTTCGAATCCGTCATGCTCTTCACCTGGCCAAACCATAACACCGAGGCCGCAAACTTGTCAGCCGGGTCCCAACAAATGCAAGCGCGACTAGCGATACTTTGTGGCCACATCGCTGAACGGTTGTGAGTTCACATTCCATGTGCCTTCGAAGGGATTATCCAGGTCGGTCAGCACAAAGTGCGCAAAGAATAGCAGCATGGTCGTAATCGCGATCGATACCATGCCAAGCGCCAGGTTATGAAACGGATAGAAAAACAGCAGAAACAGAATTGTGGACGCCGTGAGTGTCACAAAAAGAAGAAGCGTTTGCGGAATGCGCTTGACGCTGAGCGCGAGCCGTTCGTCGCGGTGCGCGCTGGCCTGATTGGCGATCTCCAGCAGCCGCTCGTACACCTTACTCCCTGATTCACCCTCGGGCTTCACCTCCGTCACGCTGGAGATGACGCCAGAAAATAACTTGTCGGTCCTCTCCGTATCTTCGCCTCGCGAAAGCATTCCCCATTCACTCTCCACGACTCCGCGGGCGTATGCCCTCACGGCACGCAGGATAGGATCTCGCGTCGCTTCTTTGAGCGGACGGCTGAAAACAAGCAGATCCTTCAGCGCACCGGATTCTTTCCGGATTTCGTTTTCGACGGCGGCAAACTGTCCCCAGATCACATAGGTGGCGAAGGCATAAACGACGCTGTAGAGCGTCCCAATGATCTGAAGAAGCGCTCCGACCCCTTCCGCATCGTTTACGAACAGCTTGTGAAAGCCAGCCAGGCGCAGCGCCAGATAAATGGCCGCCGCGGCCGCCATGAGCCTTGCCCCGCGAAAGCGAGTGCGGGAAGGAATGACCTCAGCCGCGCTCATTGTGGCGCCTCGAGGCGCGGGACGACGCGCGGGACGACGCGCGGGAATGCGAAGCAGTCATTCCAGATCACAAGCCACCCATCCAGCCGCTAGTCTAACCTCACAAGGAAAATAGCGCCTTCGGGAGTCTGGGTCTCCGCCGCCAGCTTCTGGGCGCGGTCGTGTTCGTCGTCGAGTACGCGCACGCGAATCCACCAGTCTCCCGCGGGACTGGCGAAGCGCAGCACCTTGGCAGTGCGGTACCGGCGGGTCAAATGCTCCGCGAGTTTGGTGGCTGCGCCTTCATCCGGAAAGCCGCCAATCTGCACCGCCCACTTTCCTCCAGCCAGTGGCGCCGCGGCCTGCATCAGTTCTACTCTCACCTCAGCAACACCGGGCTGGTAGACATCGACCTTGCGCGCGGCGGCCAGCGAGAGGTCGACAATTCGCCCGCGGATGAAGGGCCCGCGATCGGTGATGCGGACCAGAGCGGTGTGCCCAGTCTTGACGTTAGTCACGCGCACGATGGAGCCCAGCGGCAACGTACGATGGGCCGCCGTCATGGCGTGCATGTTATACATCTCGCCGTTAGACCCGCGTCGGTTGTGGTAAGGCGGCCCATACCAACTGGCAAGACCGGTTTCGCTGGTAAGCGGCGCGGAGTTCGCGGGAATGGCAGGCTCGGCAAGATCGGCGGCGCTCTCAGCCGCATGGTCGTTTTTCGCAGCGCCTTCCGGGCGGGGTGCGGCCGGTTCAGCGGAAGGCGTTCCTGCTGGAGGCGGAGGAACACTGACGCGCGCCTGTTTAGGTTGGCCGCAGGCAGCAAGAATCAGAAGCGTCAGCAGAACAATGAGAGCCATCGTCACCTGAACAAAGTGCAGCCGGTTCCTCAACCCCGGCTCTACCGCACTGCAAAGCTTTACTTGGTTTTGCGCTGCGCCTGTTCCATGTAGTCGGCGAACTCGGCCAGCTTTTCCGAAGCCACGCGCAACGCTTTCGTGGAATGCGTGCGCACGGCGGGAACGACCTCGTCGTTGAGATATTTGATGAACTCGGGAATCTCTTTTTCCAGTCGTTCGGTCGCGTCGGCGACAGTCTTGCTGACACGGGCCGATGCGCCTTCCACCTTTCGGTTGAAGTCGTCCATGGTACTCCTCGCTATGGCAGCGCGTAAAAAGATTCACGCTGGAGTTGCGGATGCCAGGCCGGATCATTATTTCCTGCGCCGCGGCCCCGGTCAATGGCTGGCATATTGGGTGCCAACGTCCGGGTTCACAAGCGGGTGATGAATTAGAATCGCACTCTGCTCCGATGGTTGTTTTGGACGGCTGGGAAGCCGAAAACGTCAGCAATGGATTCGCACACACGATCAAAAGGCGCTCCGGCTGCGGCGGCGCAGTTCCGGCATCGGGTGCTTGCCTGGTACGACAGGAATGCGCGCGACCTGCCATGGCGCGCCAGTCGTGATCCGTACCGCGTGTGGGTGTCGGAAATCATGCTGCAGCAGACCCGCGTCGCAGCAGTGATCGCCCACTATCACGAATTTCTGCGGCGGTTTCCAACCGTGGGGAAGCTGGCGTCAGCGCGCGAAGCATCCGTTCTGGCGGCATGGAGCGGGCTCGGCTACTACCGCCGCGCACGCATGTTGCACGCCGCCGCCAAACAGGTGCTGCGCGATCATGGCGGAAAACTTCCCGCAACTTCGGCGGGTCTGCGGGCTTTGCCCGGTGTCGGCCGTTACACGGCTGCAGCGATTGCCAGCATCGCATTCGGCGAGCCGGTCGCAGTCGTCGACGGCAACGTCGGGCGCGTGCTGCAGCGGTTTACGGGCGAGCACCTGCCGGGAGAGAAATTGTGGAGTGCAGCCGGCGAGATTTTGGACAAGTCGCGGCCAGGGGACTTCAATCAGGCAATGATGGAGTTGGGCGCAACCGTCTGCACGCCGCGTGCCCCGGCGTGTCTGGCGTGTCCGGTGCTCGACCTTTGTGCGACACGCGGAGAACTCGCACCGCGCACGAAGGTGGCACGCCAGAAAAAACGCGAGATTCATTACGCACTTAATACCCGCGATGGCAAGGTGTTCTTGGTCCAGCGGCCGCGTGATGCGTCGCTAATGGCTGGGATGTGGGAATTGCCCGAGGTGGCTGGCATGAATCCTGCCGGTGCTCCATGGTTCGCAGTGCGTCATTCGATTACCGTGACAGACTACGCGGTACACGTATGGCGCGTGGCCCCACCGGTTGGGGTGCACGGGAAATGGACTCGGACGGATCGGCTAGGGCGCATCGCGCTGACCGGACTGGCGCGAAAGATCCTGCGGAGGGCGGAAACTCTTGTCGCTCCCGGCGGTGCGGTCTAGACTTTGCAACCACCGAAGGTCTCTTCTCAACATTCGCGCGCCGGCCCCCAGCGGGGATTCTCTCCATCCCTTGTGCCCTCGATATCATCTAAAATTAGTAAGTCAGAATGTGATTCATGCGCTGGCTGCGAAATCTCTTCAAACGACGAACCGGAGGACGAGCAATGGCGGCATTAGCGGCGGGAACGAAGGCGCCGGAGTTTGAATTGAAAGCGATGGATGGCAGGCGTTTCTCACTGCGCGAGGAACTGTCCAAGAGCCCGGTGGTGCTGGCATTTTTCAAAGTATCGTGTCCGGTATGCCAGTACGCTTTTCCTTTTCTCGAGCGGCTGCACAAGGCCTACGCTAAAAAGGGTGTCGCGCTGGTAGGAGTCTCGCAGAACGATCCCAAGGAAACAGCCGCATTCATCAAGGAATTCGGGGTGACGTTTCCGGTGTTGCTCGATCCGCAGGATAAGTACCCGGCGTCGAACGCCTACGGTCTGACTAACGTGCCGAGCGTGTTCTGGGTGGGCCAGGATGAGGACATTGAAGTTTCCAGCGTGGGCTGGGTTAAGACGGAGTTCGAAGACATCGCGCGAAAGATGGCCGAAGCCGCCGCGACGTCCCCGGCCGCCATCTTCCAGCCCGGGGAAGTCGTACGGGATTTCCAGGCCGGTTGAAGCTCGAAAAACTGATCCCGCGGTCGCGGGACCAAGACACGACCGAAGTGGTAAGTCGCCTAAGCGAAGGGCGCTCCTTCGGAATCCGGTATAGGTTTTAGAAGTCTCACCCTTCCGGCGGGTCCACAGGTCGCGAGAGGGCTTGACCTCTAGTGCTGACGAAGTTACCCGCCTCTTTGCTCGAAAGACCCGTGTCTCCTTTACAATTCATGCAGCGTTAATAAACGAGATCGATCCAGAGCATTTCCAGACTGGCAGCGCCGCCTCGTCGGGGGAGAAGACCGTGTCGATTCAAACAATCCTGCGGATGAGTGTTTTTGCAGCATTCATCGCGACCTTGAGCCTGCTGATGTGGGCCGAAGGTGGTGCGGCCGCCAAGGGCGCCAAGGTGGTGTCAGTGCGCTTGCCGGGAGCCGCCTTTGCCGCGCTCGAAACCATCGATCCCGAGCACATTCGCTGGCACGTGCGTTTCCTCTCCCATGATTTGCTCGAAGGTCGCGGCACAGGCCAGCGTGGCGGCGACATCGCCGCAGAGTATATCGGCACGCAGTTTGCCGAGTATGGACTGAAGCCGGCCGGCGACAACGGAACCTATATGCAGAAGGTGCCGCTGGTGGGCATAACCACGCTGCCCGAGACCAGATTTGTTCTGAAACCGAAGTCGGGCTCGGCTATGAATCTCAAGCCGCTGGATGACTACGTTGCCTACGATCAGACACAACAGGAGCGATCGGATGTGGATGCCGAAATTGTTTACGTGGGATACGGCATCGCGGCGCCCGAGTACAACTGGGACGACTACAAGGGCACCGACGTCCACGGCAAGGTTTTGCTCATGCTGGTAAACGAGCCTCCGTCGGATGATCCGAAATTCTTCAAGGGCAAGGCGCTCACCTACTACGGCCGCTGGACTTATAAGTACGAAGAGGCGGCGCGCCGCGGAGCGGCAGGCGTGATCCTGATTCATCAGACGCAAATGGCAAGTTACCCGTGGGAGGTTGTGCGGAACTCGAACTCCGGAGAAAAGTCGTTCTTGAAGCGGGAGGGCCCGGCTCTAAAAGTCGCCTCCTGGGTGCAGTTTGAGGTGGCACAGAAGCTGGCAGCCTCGTCAGGAATGAATCTCGACAAGATGATGAGCGATGCCCAATCGCGGGATTTCCGGCCCGTAGCCCTGGCGGCGAAGCTCGACGCCCGCATGGTGAGCAAGGTGCGGAATTTCGAGTCAAACAACGTGGTCGCGATATTGCCAGGCTCAGACCGCAATCTGAAAAACGAAGCGGTCATGTATACCGCGCACTACGATCACCTCGGCATTCGCCCCGAGATGCCCGGCGACAACATTTACAACGGCGCCAACGACAATGCCACGGGCTGCGGAATTCTGCTGGAGCTGGCGCGGGCCTACGGTTCAGCCGCGCAGAGGCCGCGGCGGTCGATCATTTTCGCCTCGGTCACGGCGGAAGAGCAGGGGCTGCTGGGATCGGAGTATCTGGGCAAGCATCCGCCAATCCCGGCGGGCAAGATCGCGCTCGATTTGAATTATGACGACGTGAAACCGCTCGGTGCCCCGCAAGAAGTCGAGGTATCAGGCGCGGATCGGACCACGTTCTATCCCATCGTGGACGCCACGGCGAAAGAATTTCGTATGGCCATCCGTCCCGATGCGCGGCCGGAGGCAGGGCATTACTATCGCTCCGATCACTTCAGCCTGGCCCGTGTGGGTATTCCTGCCTTCTCCATTAATGAAGGAATGAAGTTCAAAGGACACGACGAAGCCTGGGGCCTGGCGCAGGAACGCGAATTTGTCGAGAAGCATTATCACCAGCCCAGCGACGAATACCATCCCGACATGGATTTCGTGGCCGATTCGGCGATGGCGCGTTTCGGCTTCGCGCTCGGCTGGGAGGCCGCAACCTTGCCCAAGCTCGTGGAGTGGCAGAGCGGCGATGAGTTTGAGGCCGCGAGGAAAAAGGGTCAGTAGCGAGTTGCGAGTACAGAATAGCTGGAAGGCGTCTTACAAATGGTCTTGGAAAGGGCACGGCTTCAGAGATTGCGGAAAAACTCATCGATGCAGGCAGAACCGTGGAAGAGCAGCCGTTCAGAATCGGTCGGGCTTCAGCCCTGGTGGTCGCCCTTCTCGCCGCAGGAACCTAGGCGAAAGCATCCATCCCGTCGAAGTCGCCCTCAACGAGGCGCGGACGGTTACCAACTGACGCGCCCAGAGCCATCCCCTTCCGCGCCCGTACACCATCTTCCGTAATCTAAGGAAAAACTTACCTTTGTGCGATATTCAATTGGCCAATCGGTCAGCAACTGCCGCACGGCACAAATCTCTATAGACCAACCGCGGGGAATCGGCGCCAGCCAGGGGGACGCCGCGCGCGGGACCAAGGAAGGTCGCATGCTTCAATCGTCTGACTCTTACAACGCCAAGTCCAGTTCACCGGCTTCCAACCCCAACTCGTACAATCCAGTGAAAACCGTCACCGCGCCCGTGGAGCAGGCCACCATCGGACGCACCCTCAAGATCAAGGGCGAAATCAGCGGCTCCGAAGCCCTGTACATCGACGGCGTCATCGAAGGCAAAATCACCATGCCGGAGAGCCGCGTCACCATCGGACGCAACGGCAAGGTCGATGCCAGCATCACCGCCCGCGAAGTCGTAGTCATGGGCAAGGTGACCGGAAACATTGAGTGCAGCGATCGCGTCGACATCCGCAGCGAAGGTTCCGTCGCCGGCGACGTTTCGACCTCCCGCATCAGCGTGGAAGACGGCGCGATTCTGAAGGGTGGCATCCAGGTGCGCAGCGGCGACCAGAAGCAGAACCAGCCGCAATCCGGCAAAACCGCGGACGCCAAGCATGACGCTCCGAAGGCAATCGCGGCCACGGCCAGCGCGTAGGCAGCTGTCGAGAATGGGCAAGGGCACGCGTTCCGCGTGCCCTTCATACTTCTCCGCGCCCTCTGCGGCCGTTCTCCGCGGCCTCTGCGATTGAGCTTTACTTTTCCTTCGCCTTCAAATCCAGCGCCGCAGAATTCATACAGTACCGCAGCCCGGTCGGCGCCGGGCCATCCTCGAACACATGCCCCAGGTGAGCATCGCACTTCGCGCAACGGACCTCAGTGCGCACCATGCCGTAAGGCGAATCTTTGTGCTCGACCACCTTGCCCTGATCCGCGGGCCGATAAAAACTCGGCCAACCCGTCCCGGAATCGAACTTCGTCTCCGAGTCGAACAAAGGCTCAGCGCAGCACACGCAGTGATACATGCCCGGGTCTTTCGTCTTCCAGTACTTGCCCGTGAAAGCCGGCTCAGTGCCCGCCTGTCGCGTAACCTGATATTGCTCGGGCGTAAGCTTCTGCTTCCACTCCGCCTCACTCTTTGTGGTTTTCTCTGCCATGGTTTTCTCTGTCATGATTTTCTCGGCCATAGATGAATGACCTCACTTCAGGATGATTAGGCATCTTCGAATACGACACTGATTTGATGCGCAACCACATCAAAAGTGACACGCCGGTATTACCTCACTCGCCCACTTCCTCCCCCACCTTCCGATATTTCCCCCGGAAAAACAGCAGCGGCTCGCCCTCCCGCACCACCACATCCTCCACCTCAGCAATAAAGATCGTATGGTCCCCCGCCTCTTCGGCAGAATGCAAACGGCACTCCAGATACGCGAGCGCCGCGTGCAGCATCGGAGTGCCGTGCCGCGTGCGGTCAAACCGTGCCCCGGCCTCTTCCTCGGCGCGCTCGTGCGTCCGCGCCGGCCGGGCGTAATACTCCGAAATCGCCCGTTGATCCTCGCTGAGCACATTGATCCCAAAGCGCTTTTTCGAGTGCAGATGCGCGTGCGTGCGGGCATTGTGGTCCACACACACCAGCACTAATAGAGGATCGAGCGAAACCGAAGTGAAAGCATTGGCCGTCATGCCATGGATTTCGCCGTCCAGGTCAAGAGTGATAATGGTCACTCCCGTAGCAAAGCCCCCCATCGCGCGGCGAAATTCTGCTCGATCCAGACTCTTGGCAATCTGACTGTTTCGTTGACCCATCAAATATCTCGCGGGACAAACCGACTGCTTACATTAAACACTCGCCCGCAACCCGCTGCCAATCCCGTTCGCGACTCTTGTATCATCTATTTTGCGATTCTGTAAGACTGTATGAAAGCGGTGCAACTTGGACTCATCCAAGACTGGGTCATCCTGAGCGTAGCCGTTTTTCAGGCGGAGCGAAGGATCTCGCGAGGTATCGTCACGGAAGCGTACCAAGACTGCGAGTAAACTGGCGTGACTTCAACTGCGATTAGGACAAACCACTCAGAGCGCTATTCTTCCCGGGCCTCTGCGCTTGCCGACCTGCACCCGGATGAACCGATCTCACGCGAGGCCGCCCTGAGCCTGATTCGCTGCTCCGACGACGATCTCCCCGCACTCCTCGCGGCCGCTCGCGCCGCCAAAGAACGCTTCAGGCCGGGCATAATCACCTATTCCCGCAAAGTCTTTCTGCCCCTGACCAACCTGTGCCGCGACTACTGCGGTTATTGCATCTTCCGCCGCGATCCCGGCGACCCGGGCGCGCACACCATGACTCCCGACGAAGTCCTGGAGGTCGCCCGCGCCGGAGAAAACCTCGGATGCACCGAAGCCCTCTTCAGTCTTGGCGATAAGCCCGAACTGCTGTTCCCCGAAATGCGCGAAACCCTGCGCCATCTCGGCTACAAATCCACGCTGCACTATCTCGAAGCCATGTGCGAACTCGTGCTGCGTGAAACCACTCTGCTGCCGCATCCCAACCCCGGCCTGCTCAGTGCCGAGTGGATTGCCCGCCTCGCCGCGGTCTCGCCCAGCATGGGCCTGATGCTAGAAACCACCAACAATGAACTCCTGCGTCCCGGCGCCGCTCATGACAACGCTCCCGATAAAGTTCCGTCGCGCCGCCTTCGCACCATCGAAGAAGCCGGTAAGCAGCGAGTTCCATTCACCACCGGCCTGCTCATCGGCATCGGCGAATCCCCCGAAGACCGTGTCGAAACCATGCTCGCGATCTGCGATCTTCACCTGCGCTACGGCCATATTCAGGAAGTGATCGTCCAGAATTTCCGCGTGAAGCCCACCATCCCCATGGCGCACTGGCCGGAACCGACTCACGGCGAGATGCTGCGCGCCGTGGCGGTAGCTCGTCTGTTACTGCCCAATGTCAATATTCAGGCCCCGCCAAACCTCTCCGCACCATATTATGAAGACTTGCTGGATGCCGGCATCAACGACTGGGGAGGAATTTCGCCGCTGACGCCCGACTACATCAATCCCGAAAAACCCTGGCCGCATTTGGAGCAACTCCGCTTGCGCACCGAGGCCAAGGGATTCCAATTGCTCCAGCGTCTTCCCGCCTATCCCGAGTTTCTGCCTGCGGTGATGGCCAAGCCCGGCCTGCTCTCTGAAAAGCTGCGCGGGGCCATCGATCCCCGCGGCTTCGCCAGGGCCAAGAGGGCCGCATGATCTGCGTCCTCACCGGCGGGACGGGTGGCGCGAAATTTGTCGACGGCCTGCGCCAGGCCATGCCCGCCGAAGACATCACACTAGTCGTCAACACCGGCGACGATCTCATGTGGTGGGGCCTCTACGTCTCCCCCGACATCGACTCCATCACCTACGTTCTCTCCGGCATGCTCAGCCGCGAACGTGGCTGGGGCGTAAAGGGCGACACCTTCCTCTGCCTGCAGGCCATGGGACAACTCGGCGAGCCCACCTGGTTTCACACCGGCGACCGCGATCTTGCCGTCCACCTGCTGCGCTCGCGCCTTCTGGCGGAGGGCAAGACACTTTCCGAAGCCACCAAAATCGTCTGTGACAAGCTCGGTGTCAGGGCGCTCATCTTGCCCATGAGCGACCAGCGAGTCGAAACCCGCGTCGATACTCCCGTCGGTGAATTGAACTTTGAGGAGTACTTCGTGCAGCGCTGGTATCAGGATCCTGTGAGAGCGGTGCGCTTCGCCGGAGCCTCCGATGCCGAGCCCGCGCCCGGCGTGATCGACGCCATCGTCTCCGCGGACGCCGTTCTCATCGCGCCCAGCAACCCCATCACCAGCATCGGCCCGATTCTCGCGGTGCCCGGCGTTCGCGAAGCCTTAAGCCGCGCTCGCGGCAAGATCGCCGCCGTCAGCCCCATCGTTGGCGGCGCTCCCGTCGCAGGTCCCGCCGGAATTCTTATGGCTGCGCAGGGACTGCCTTGCTCGATCGCCGGCATCCTCCAGGCCTATTCCGATTTTCTCGATGTCCTGGTTTGCGACGCGCGTGACATTCGCGCCGCTCAAGCCCTCGGCTCCAACACTGTCCGCATTCACTGTACCCAAACCATCATGCGCAATAGCACAGACAAAGCCACGCTCGCCCGCGCCGTTCTTTCGATAGTTTCCCCTGCCTCGCTCGCGGATAAAAGCTCGGCCGCCACCAGTACGGACCAGCCGTGATCCTCGTCCCAGTCAAGAACTCGTCATTGGCCAAGCAGCGCCTCGCGTCGCTGCTCGATCAGCCAGCGCGCACGGCCTTGGCCCAGGCCATGCTTCACGATGTGTTGTCGGCGCTGGACGCGTGGTCAAGTCACCCCGCAGTCGCGCTCGTTACCAGCGATCCCTATGCCGTGAAACTGGCCCGCGGATATAACTTCGAGGTCATCGCCGATCCCGACAATCCGGGAGAAACCGGCGCCATCGAGATGGCCACCCGCGTTTGTGTAGGACGCGGAATCGAAAGTACTCTGGTGATACCCGCTGACATCCCGCTGATCCAGCCCTGGGAGCTCGACGAAATCATGAAGCGTGCTCCGCAGGAAGGCAGCGTGCTGGTTCCAGCTGCCGACAGACGCGGTACCAACGCCGCCTTTCGCCGTCCCGCAAATCTCTTCCCGCTCCGCTTCGGCAACGACAGTTTCAAACCGCATCACGCTGCGGCCCAGTCCACGGGCAAGCCCTGCATCGTCCTGAACCTGCCAGGCATTGCAGTCGATGTCGACAATCCCTCCGACCTGCAACAACTGGTCTCGCTCCCCGGCGAAACCCGCTCCCAGCGCCTAGCCCGGGAATGGTCACTGAATGAGCGCTTTCTCGCTACCGGATCGCAGTAGCCGCAGGACGAGTCATCGCAGTCAACGCCATCAGGCGAGATACTCCAGCCGCGTAGCGGCGGCACATGAAAGCCCGGCACGGCAGTGCCGGGTAGCTATCATTAGAATGAAACGAGTCCCGTAGGGACGACACTCGCTCGTATGACACGCACTAAATCACGACAAGCAAATCCCCAACCCAAACTTCTTTTCCTCGCCATCCCGATCGCCGGCGAAATTAAACCTGGCGACTCAATTGCGAATCACCTGTTCGCATCTCTGCGGAAACGCCGCCTGGCCTTCCAATCCGGCGACATCCTCATCGTCAAACACAAAATTATCTCGAAGGCCGAAGGCCGTCTCGTCGACCTCTCCACGATTCAACCGTCACCTACATCCATTGCATGGGCGAAACAATACCACCTCGACCCCCGCGTCATCGAACTCGCTTTGCGCGAAAGCCGTGCCGTCATCCGCCGCCAAAACGGCGTGCTCATCACCGAAACGCATCAAGGCTTTCTGTGCGCCAACAGCGGCATCAACGTCTCCAACGTCAATGGAGGCCGCCACGCACTGCTTCTCCCCCAATATCCCGACCGCTCCGCTGCCCAACTGCATCGCGAACTCAAGAAACGCACCGGCCTCAAAATTCCCGTCATCATCACCGACAGTTTCGGACGCCCCTGGCGCGAAGGCTTGACGGAAGCCGCGATCGGCATAGCCGGCATGAAGCCGCTGCGCGATGATCGCGGACGCCGTGACCCGCACGGCTACAAACTACGCGCCAGCGTCGAAGCCATTGCCGACGAATTGGCCTGCGCCGCCGGCCTGGTCTGCGGCAAACTGAATCGCGTCCCCGCCTGCCTGGTTCGCGGGTTCCGCTACGAGCCCGCCGCCGGCAGCGCCCGCGATCTGCTTCGCCCCGCAGCCAACGATCTATTTCGTTAATCCGCCAAGCAGCAAATGCATCCCAGAGTAGCCGCATTGTAACTTTGCGACCTCTGCGAGACCTCCGCGTTCTCTGCGATTCAATTTTTTGCCGGCGCCAAGAAAATGCATGACGCAAAGGACGCGAGGAAGACATCTTCCACCAAACCGGCTTAGAATTGGTGAATTCGGAGGACCCCGTGCCCCGCGAACTCTCCATCTCGGAACTGGAAAATTTCCCCGCGGTCGACTGGACTGAAATCGCACCGCGGTTGACTCCCCCCATACGCTCCGCTCTAGACCGCGTCCTCGAAGCTCAAAACGGTGCCACGCTCTCGCTGGAAGAATCTCTCACCCTCGCGAACTCCGGCGGTGACGACCTTCTCGGCCTGCTCGCTGCTGCCAACCTCCTCCGTTCCGAACTGACCGGCAACCTGGTCACCTACGTCGTCAACCGCAACATCAACTTCACCAACATCTGTTTCGTGGGATGCAAATTCTGCGCCTTCAGCCGCGGCCCCCGCGAAGCCGACACCTACTTCTTCACTCCCCAACAAGTCGCGGAAAAGGCCGTCGAAGCCTGGCAACTCGGCGCCACTGAAGTCTGCATCCAGGGCGGACTTCCCCATGGCCTCCCGCCGTTCTACTACCGCGATATTCTCCGCGCCGTGAAGCACGTCACCCCGCGAATGCACATCCATGCCTTCTCGCCGATGGAGATCGTCTACGGCGTCGAACTCACCGGCATGCCGCTCGCCGACTATCTCTCCATGCTGCGCGATAACGGCCTCGGCACTTTGCCCGGCACCGCCGCCGAAATTCTCGACGACGAAATCCGCGCCGTTCTCTCGCGCAACAAGCTCTCCACAGCACAATGGATCGAAGTAATCCGCACCGCCCACCGCTGCGGCATCCGCACCACCTCCACAATGATGTATGGCCACACCGAAACTCCCGCCCACTGGGTCCGCCAGATGCTCCTGCTGCGCGAAATTCAGGCCGAAACTGGAGGCTTCACCGAATTCGTTCCCCTCGGATTCGTGCACCAGAACACGCTGCTCTTTCATCAGGGACTGGCGCGTTCTGGCCCCACGCTCGCCGAGCACCTCAAAGTTCACGCACTGGCACGCGTGCTGCTCGCCGGATCGATCAATAACATCCAGGTTTCATGGGTAAAGTTGAACCGCAAACTCTCGCAACTCTGCCTGCACGCGGGAGCGAACGACTACGGCGGCACCCTGATGGAAGAAAATATTTCACGCGAAGCCGGAGCCACCGCCGGCCAGTACACCAGCCCTGAAGATTTTCAGTCGCTGATTCTTGAGCTCGGCCGCATTCCCGCCGAGCGCAACACAACCTACACGCGCATCAAAATCAAGCTGCCGTTGAAGGATTTCACTTCCGAGCAGACGCTGGAGCCCAGCTTTGCTTAAGAAATCCGGCGTGAGGAATCCCGAATGAGTTCGGCTTCGACCCGTTCCATCGCAATCCTCGGAGGCACCGGCCCCGCCGGTACCGGTCTCGCTCTGCGCTGGGCGCGCGCCGGCGAAACGATCATCATCGGTTCACGCAACGCGCAACGCGCACAGGAAGTTGCCGCCACAATCAGTCAGAAGGCCGGGGCCGAAGCAAATGTTTCCGGCATGGAAAACAGCGCTGCCTGCGCGGCCGCGGATCTTTTGGTGCTCACTGTCCCCTTCGAATCACAAGCAGATCTTCTGAAGCAACTCAAGCCCGTAATCAGCGAAGGCAGCATCCTGGTCGACGCCACTGTTCCGCTCGCTGCCAGCGTCGGCGGACGGGCATCCCGCACTCTCGGCGTCTGGCAAGGTTCGGCGGCGCAACAGGCGGCGGAACTCGTCCCCGAGGGAGTCAGCGTGGTCGCGGCATTCCACAACGTCTCCGCCGATCTGCTGAACGGCGACGCTCCACTCGACTGTGACGTAATCGTCTGCAGCAATGATCCCGACGCCTCTCAACTCGTCCGCTCACTCGCAGCTAAGATCCCCGGCGTCCGCGCCATCGACGGCGGCAAGCTCGAAAATAGCCGCATCGTTGAGCAGATCACCGCCTTACTCATCGGTCTCAATATGCGCCACAAAGGCCACGCCGGTATCCGCATCACCGGCCTCCCGCCACAAGCGTATCGCTAGTCTTTCCCGCCACAGGCGTTTCAGCTTGGCGCGATCGCATCAGGCGCGGCAGCACAATCAGAATCAAACCATAGAACAGAAGCGAGACTACCAGCGACGCAGGATTGCCGAATCTAAGATCCTCAAATGCCAGTTTCAGTGTCCCGCACGCGACGGCGGCATATGCGACCCACCGCCATTCAATTCGCTGCGAGCGGGCGGCGCCGAATCCAAATGCCAGCGCGACGGCGCAGATCACGACCGTCCTTATAACCGCGAGACGCGCAGCACTCAGCCATGCCTGGTCGAGCCACGCTTGGCTGAGAACCAGCGACACAATCGCAACCACCACCAACGCTGCCCCGGCGAGCCCCACTAACGCCGACGGAATCACCCAGAGCCACCGCCGCTGAGAGATCACCGGGCGCGATCCAATTGCCTCGCAGAGAATTGCTGAACCCAGCACCACCCAGAAAGCCCAGGCTGGAGCCTTCGGCACAGTTCCGGCCAGCGCGCCTCCCGCATAACTCAGAAGGCCGGCGCCAATCGCCGCCGTCACCAGGTACAACATGGCATGAATCCCCAGACTGAACTCGCCCGTACGCGTGTAGGCGAGAACAGCCACAAGCGCCGCGACGCACAAGAACAGCGCCTGCAATGAGGTGCCTAGGAGCAGGAAGCTTCCAACCAGCAGAAGTGCGGCAGCATAGGTCGCAAACACGCGACGATTGCGACTTAGCGCGTCGCCTCCAAACCGTGAGAGGACCCCCCGATAGCACAGCGCTGCAACAATAAGGAAGAATCCTCCCAGCACTGGCGCTGAACCAGGGCTCGCGCGCAAAGTGGAAAAAGTCGCCAGCGCAAACGCGACTACGCCCTGCGCAATTTCAAAGAGGCTCAGCTTCCGACGAAGCACGAAGCTCCGAATCCCGATGCTGCCTCCGTAAATCGCCAGCAACCCAAAGGACAGAACAACCAGCGTACCCGCACCAATGGCGTGATACCCAACCGGCACGCCCTCGGCAAACGTCATGATATACACCAGCAGCCACACGGCGAAGTCCGCGGCAATCGCCGGAACCACCCTCACGCTCAGCCTGTAGCCCAGGCCGTCGACCACTTCGGCTGCCAGAGCCACAACCAGCAAAGCGATAGTCAGAGGCACAAGCTCGCGGGTTGCAATGATCAGTGCCATCGCCGTGCCCACCGCAGCCAAGGTCGCAATCCACGGAATCGCCTGCAGCTTTTGTTTCCAGCCGGTGGCCAATGCAAGCACAACAAAACCAATCAGCACCGCGGCGGCAAGCACTACCGGCAGGACCTGGAACCGCACGCTGGATTCCCACAGAAGCGGCGAGAGAATCAGCGCCGACGTGATCGCATAACTGAAACTCGCAAAGCGGCTGGCAGCGTGTGCCCGAGCCGCCCAAACCAGCCACATGCCCGCATACACGATTGCCACCACCAGCATCGTGAGCCGCAAAATCGGCCCGGATTCGGCGATTGCACGCAGCAGGTAAGCGCCCGCAATTCCCAGCACCGCCTTGCCGATTACTGCCACCGCCCCACCTGGCATCTCTGCGGGGGGAAATGCCCGCCACGTCACGGGAGTTCGCGGTCTTTGCAGGGGAATGCTCGCCAATTCAGAATGGGTGGGAATTGATTTTTCCGCGCTGCCCTCTAATGCGGAAACGCGCCGTTCCAGTTCCCGCACTCGTTCGCTGAGTTGTTCCACATCCGATGCGATCGGTTCGATAACCTGCGCCATGGGCTTCTCCGCATCTGCCCAGATGACCGGGCTTAGCTGGTTCCGTGTGCCGGAACGCCGCTGGCAGCGGGCGTGGGTGACTCCTGCCAGGGTGGCAGAAGTTTTACCAGAACCCAGAGAATGACAAAAGGAAGGACCAGGAGCGCGATCGCGGTCAGCAGTCCTTCCCGCGTGGCAAATCCCATCTTATAAGTGGTGTATCCCAGAAAACTTTTCGAAAAAAGCTGCCCACCGATCACCACATTCCACCGCATGGCGAAAATGCCCATCACGGTCAAACATCCCGCCAAACCGTAGATCCGCTTGCGCGCCACGTCCGTCAGTTTGATCAGTTGCGTCAGCCCCAGCAGCGCAATCGGAGTCACCGTACCCAGCAGAATCTGCACGATCACCTGTGACGTCCACAGCCGCGTATGCACCATGAAATCCAGGCTGCGGAATGATTCGTCCGCTTCGTAAATACGCTGGATCAGGTCCAGCATCTCCAGGCTGAAGTCGATGATGAAGGTGTAGAGCAGATATTGCGCGATCTTGTCTAGACAGCGCATGTCGATTTTGCGCCCGCGCAGGCGAGTCGAAAGCATGTAAAGCAACATTACCGCCGCTATCCCTGACACCATCGCCGAGAAGATAAAAACAATCGGCATTAACGGCGACGACCACCACGGGTTCGCCTTCACCGAACCAAAAATGAATCCCACATATCCGTGCAGCAGAAACGCTGATGGAATGCCGATCAGCGTGATGAAATATCCCAGTCGCTCATCGATGCGCAGCGAGCGTTCGCTGACATTGCTCGAGCCCAGCGTGAGCAGCCGGTAGACCATGCGTTTCCAGCCGATTTCGGTCTGAGACTTCGTGACGATGTCGTGCCGGTAGTCCAGCCAGATTTCCAACAGGAGCACCGCCATCAGATACCAGAGATAAACAAACCCAAACATCGCCATGGCCGAAGAGCGGTGTGGCGTCAGATACATCTCCAGCGAGCGCTCCGGATGTCCCAGATGCAGTTGCAATGGAAGCGGCGCGACCAGCAGAAAGGAAAGCGCCGTGAGCAAGGCGAGGCGATACGTGGGTTTCACCTCCTCGACCCGAAACACGCGCTCGAGCGAAGCCAGAATAAACGCGCCCGCCACCAATCCCGTGATAAACGGATAAAGAACGATCAGAATGCTCCACTGGAGTTCCACTTCGTTCGGATACATGAAGCCTTCGACGGGTATCTGCACGAGTCTCCTTATCGCGCCGAACTTATCTCACTCAACTTATCTCACCGAACCATCCATGCCGTTGTAAAACACCTTCGCCCCGGTCGCCATCTGCGGCTTCAAAATCTGCACGCTATGCGTTTTCAAGAACTCATGAATCGGATCTTTGGGATTTTTCAAATCGGCTAGCTGCCGCGCCCCCGTGGGACAAACCTCGCAGCAGGCCGTCGTCAGGCCCCTGGTGATGCGGTGATAGCAAAGCGTGCACTTCTCCGCCGTGTTCGTCTTGGGGTTGATGAAGCGGCAGCCATACGGACACGCCTGCACGCAATAGCGGCAGCCCAGGCAGTAGGTCTTGTCCACCAGCACCACTCCATCGGGCGTGACGAAGGTCGCGCCTACGGGACACACCTGCGTGCAGGGAGAATCCGCGCAGTGATTGCAGAGCTTGGGGACGAAGAAGTTCTTGCCCCCGTCGTCGGCACGGGGTGGGAAGCCGTTCTTGCCGCCATCGGGCGATTCCACTTCCGGCCTTTCAATCTTCCAGTCGTCCACGTGGTAGCGCTCTATCCACGTGCGGAAATAACCGTCGGGAACGTCGTTCTCCTCAGCGCACGCCCGCACGCAACTACCACAGCCAATGCACTTGGGGATGTCGATCAACATGGCCCACCAGTGTTCCGTCAGCTTGTAGTTGGGCGAAGCCTCCGGCGTCCCCGCGCGAACATATTTCCAGGCCACGGCGGCGGCCGGCAACAGCATCAGTAATCGACGGCGGGTGATCTCCATTATTTTTTCCCCTCCGTCTCAATTTTCGGCCGGTGCGGCTGATGGCAGGTATCACAGGCCAGCCCTCCCGAATGATCCGCCGTCGCCACCTGCGGAAAGCCTCTCGGTTTGGCGCCGTTCGCCTCGTGACAGCGCGCACACAAAATCGCCGTGTCCAACTTTTTGGGCTGTACCGAACCCGGATCCTCGGCATGTTTCGACAACGCTCCGTGACAGGACTCACAAGCCACAACCACATGCTTGCCCAGCTTCTTCTGCTCCACAACGTCAATGTGGCACGCCTCGCACGTCTCGTGTCCGGCGAATGCAACCGGCCGCGCCGCCGCCTCAGTGATCGCATTGCCCCGGTAGTGCCCGTACTGCCCAAAACTCCGCGGAACCACCGCAGCCCGCAGCACCACAAATGCCACCACTGCAATCACCAGCACAACCGCTACCCGGACGAGGTGTTCGATATCCCTGAACATGTTCATGAATTTGGGCGGCCTTGTCGTATTTCCCTTCCGGCGAGCTCCGCCTGGAAATGCATCCCCCTATTTCGACCGGGATCGTCCGTCGGCACGATGATTGAAGTCACAGGTAGCCGTGACTGCCGTCACGACGCTATCGAACGAAAGGTGAGCCGTCCGTCGGCAACCTGGTGCGGTACCAGTGTCCTGACAGTGTTTCTTGCGATCAGAGCGATGTCTGAGCCCCGAATCTAGACCGTAGCGCCGCCGTCCCGGCGGCTGTCCGGTGGGCGTCCTCGCCCACCGCTTCGAGGGCGAATCGTGGCGATGTTAATCCTCAACCACCCGCGCGCCCATCTCCTCCGCAGGGTCGCCACCGGCCATGGCCTGGGCCACGATCAATTCCCGCGCCTCCACACGAATCTTTGGCAACTGCACTCCGAACCACCACGCGCCCGCCACCGCCGCCAATCCCCCAATCGCCACCGTCAAGGGTGCGCCCAGCCGGTCGGCCAAAGCCCCGCCCAGCAGCGCCCCAATCGGCGCCAGGCCCATGAACATCATCGAATAGACGGCCATCACGCGCCCGCGCAGCACATCCGGCACCATCACCTGGATCAGCGTGTTCGAGCACGCCATCTGCAGCATGATGAAATATCCCACCGGCATCAGCAGCACTACCGACAGCCAGAAGTAGGGTGAAGCGGCAAACAGCATCAGGCTCACCCCAAATCCCGCGCAGCATACCGTGACCCAGCGTCCCAGTCCCTTCACCCCGGACCGCATGGCCAAAGTCAGCGCCCCCAGCAGCGCACCCACGCCGGTCGAACCCATCAGAATCCCCAACCGCACCGCCCCCAGGTCGTGAGACCCGATCAGCGACGCCAGTTCCTGCCCTCCGCTGTGCAGAATTCGCGCCGCAAAAATCGGCATCAGCACCACGTACGGCATCCCCGTGACGCTTACCACGCCCAGCAACAGCAGCAGCGCCCGAATCGGCGCGGTGCGGTTCACGAAGCGAAATCCCTCGATGATGTGCTCGAACGGCGACGTCTCAGCCGAAACTCGAGCCGCGGCATTCACATTCATTAGCAGCAGCCCAACAATCACCGCGATGTAGCTCACTCCGTTCGCAAAAAAACACCAGCCCTCGCCCAGCTTGGCCACCAGAATTCCCGCTATCGCCGGACCGATCACGCGCGCGCCATTGAACATGGACGAGTTCAGCGCGATCGCATTCATCAGATCTTCCTTACCCACCATATCCACCAGGAACGATTGCCGAGCGGGAATGTCGAACGCGTTCACCACGCCCAACAAAGAAGCCAAAACGAAGATGAGCCATACCCGACTGTCAACTACATGGGAGAGCGTCAACGCCGCCAGCGCAAACGCCAGCAGCATCGACGCCGTCTGCGTGGCAATCACGACCCGCCGCCGGTCATACCGGTCAGCCGTAATGCCACCCAGCGACGCAAACAGGAAAACCGGGATCTGGCTGGAGAATCCCACCGCGCCCAGCTTCAGTCCTGAACCCGTCAGCCTATAGACCAGCCAGGACTGTGCCACCGTCTGCATCCACGTGCCCACCAGGGAGATCAGTTGTCCGCTAAAGAAAAGCTGGAAATTGCGATGCCGCAGCGCTCGCCCCACCGCGCGCCAGCGCGGCCGGCCAGCGGCCTCGTCCACGCCACCGCCTGCACCTTCCTGGATGGAAATTTTCGGCTCAGCCACGCGCTAGTTGGATGACACCATGGAGGATTCAGTAACAATATACATTGCATCGCGCCGCAAGAGGCGACCTCACCCGGCGCTTTGGCTGAATGCTGAGTGCTGAGAAGTGGTCTCACAAACATCTCAACAGGATCAACATGCAGGCAAGTTGAACCATGCCGAGAAAATTATTGCTATGACGTTCCCAACGCACCAGCAGGCGGCGGAAGTTCTTCAACCATGCGAACAACCGCTCGATCTTCCACCGGCGTTTGTAACGCCGGAGTTTTCGCCGGTCCTGGCGGTGGGTTCGTGTGCGATAGCGACGATGAGGCGCGATCAACTCGATTCCATGCTGTTGGGCAAGAAGATCGACCAACGCGTCGCTGTCATATCCGCGATCCGCAATCAAGCGTTTCGGCTTCTCGGCCACGAAGCGGTGCTCGATCGTAGCCGCGACCAGCTTTTGCTCATGCGGCGTAGCGCTCGTAACCCAGAGGGCGATAGGAAGACCATGGCAGTCTGCGATTGCCATGAGCTTGCTCCCTTTGCCGACGAGCGTTCGACCAACGCCATCGCCCCTTTTTTTGCCCCCATAAAGGAGGCGTCAATAAACGTCTCCTCCAGGCCGAGCTTTCCGCGCGCCAACAAGTCCTCCGCCAACCCCCAAAGAATGCCGTCCAGCACCCCCGAGCGTTGCCACTGCTGGAAACGGCGGTGGCAGGTCTGGTACGGACCGTATCGCGCTGGCAGATCATGCCAGGGCGCACCCGTCCGCAACACCCACAACATGCCGTTCAGCACTTGCCGTGTTCCCGCCAGGGTCTGCCCCGGTTGTCGGCACGGCGCCGTTGTCCAAATTCCACCAAGGGCCTGATCCGTTCCCACTGCACGTCGGTGAGGTCCGCCATGCCCTTGATTTGCTTCAAATTCGCCCGTGATGCAAGTGTTTATTCACGAGCAACGTTTATGAGATAGCTTGGCTCTGTTGACATCCTAAGTTCCACTTCGCATCGAAGGTAGCGAATCCGGGTTATGCTGCGATCAGCTCCGGCGAAACTCGCTACTAGCCATGGCCGAAGTGGGTTTGGTACGCTTCGCGCAAGTGGCCTTGGACGTGACCGCCGCCACTGTGCCGCGTTATCGCACGGCGTTTAGCAAACACCAGTTCACGCAGCCACAGTTGTTGGCCATCTTGTGCCTCATGCGCTACGAGGACTGGACCTACCGGGAAGCCGAAGTGCGACTGGCCGAACACTCCGAACTGCGCCGCGCTCTCCGACTTCACTCCGTTCCTGATTACACGACTCTCTACCGCTTTCTGCGCAGACTGGATGAGGTTGCGATCGCTCGATCCTTGAACGAAGTGGTCCGTCGCATGAAGCTGCCCGGTCCCCAACGTCGTGCCCCAGTGGCCATCGACGCCACCGGGCTGGCGCAAGGCGCGGTCAGCACCTTCTTCGTACGCCGCATGTATCACCACACCCAACAACCGCTGCCTTGGCGGCATTGGTTGAAGTGGCTGGCCGTCGTCGACCTGAAGCGGCAACTCATCTTGGCACAGTCGGCGCGTCAGGCCCCGTGGAATGACCCCTGTGCTCATCTCCCCGAACTCGTCGCGCAGGCCCATGCCCACACTCCCGTGGGCTGTGTGTTGGCCGATGCCGAATTCGATTCCGAGCGCAATCACACCTTTGTCCGCCAGCAGCTTCACGCCTTGAGCGTCATCCCCGCCAAACATCGGGAAGAAAACTTGGCACATGCACGGCGTCCGCGCCGAGATGCGAAACCATTTTCCTCGTCAGAAATATTGCCGTCGTGCCCTGATTGAAACTGTCTTCTCCGTTGCCAAACGCAAACTCTCCTGCCGCGCTCCCGGCCGAATTAAAACTTGCTCACGCAACGTCGCCAAGCCTTGTTGCTCGGCCTCACGTACAATCTTTATTCTGTTTTTGTAGCACGTAACTCAGCACCTCAGGATGTCAACAGAGCCAGATAGCTTCTGACTGCTGACTGCGAGTAAAGAAGTCCCTGTCTAAGAAAAAGCCAGCGGAGGGGTGGCCAAAATAGCAAGCCCCGCGTACCGTTGAGTACTTGCGTACTACTATTCAATGCGGCTACATTGACATCAGCTCTCGGCGACGCACATAATCTCCGCGAAAGCAAATTCCTCTCCGCTGGAGACGTGTGCCCATGGCAACGGTACCTCACACCCCTGAGGGCGGCGAGTCCTTCCGAATCGTCTACGAAAAAGAGGAAGACGGTCGCTGGCTTGCCGACGTGCCTGAACTCCCCGGAGTAATGGCATATGGCAACGACAAAAACGAAGCGGAAGTAGCGGTAACGGCCCTAGCTTTGCGCGTCATCGCAGATCGGACGGAGCGAGTTAAGAAACCACCGAAATCAATTCGTTTTCTGTGAGCAAGTTTCCAAGCAGCAAAGCAAATCGCGTTTACGCAGCCCTTCTGCGTATTGGCTGGACCCCTAAGCCAAGCAAATCTGGATCGCATATCCAGATGCATAAGGAAGGCTTCCCAGACTTCACTTGGGCGTGGCACGACTCCGTCGAACTAGGCCCAATCGCCATCAAGAAAATCGCAAAACTCAGCGGACTCAAGCCGGAGGACATATAGCATACCCTTGCGTAAGGTACATACTTCCGCTAACTTATTACCTTCTTAAGCCGCCTTGATTGCGCTAAACTAATCCCTCATCTCCGGGTGATTCGACAAGGAAGTGCCTCCGCTATGGCCAGTGGCCCAGTTCAAGTTGAGCGTCGCGTGGGACAGCGCTTCCACTTCCTGCTTCCCGTTTCCTTTCGTGCCACCGCCACCGGAGTCGAGGGCCTTGGCTTCACCCAGGATCTCAGTTCGCGCGGTGTTTTCTTCCTCACCGGCGCAGCGCTGCACGAAGGCGACGAAATCGAACTGACCCTCACCATGCCATCCGAAATCACACTCGGCGAAAACATGCGCGTACGCTGCCGTGGACGCATTTTGCGCATGCTCAAACCCGCAGACAGGGAACTTCCCAAAGTTTCCGGCGAAGTTCTCCCCCAGGGCCCTCCGGCCTCCGCCTCATCCCATGCGCTTGAAACTAAGATCGCTGTAGCTGTTCTCCTGGAACGTTATGAGTATCTTCCCGACTCCGCCGCAGTCTCAGCGCCCCCGCGTATTGCCGGGCTTCACTCGCGCCCCGAAGAAGATGCCGCCAATTTCATTCCCCCTCAGCGCTGAACCGCGCTCTGCGCCTTCCCTTTCAGATTCCATCCACTTCCGCATTGGCCCTTTTCAAGCCATTGGCTTTGTCATACAATGCCTCGAAAGGGTCTGGATGTCCCCCCGAATTTTCTTCGCTGAGCGTTTCTCGTCTACTGGTTTTCCATGACGGGCAGGAGTATGCTGCTTTGGCGCGCCGAACGTGCGGTTTGAGCCGTAAGATTACCTAGGTCACTTGGCGGGGAGTACCTTTCTTTCTAACATGCAAACACCGAGAGAAATCAGCGAGAACCGCGCAATGCATGGGATTGCCGTAGCCCTTCTGTCTGATGACCGGGAACGTTTAACCGAGCTGAAGAGCCGCCTGGAAGCTACCAACCTGGGCCACGCCGTGTTCAGCCATCCTGGGTTTCCCGTCGCTCCCACTGACTCGGTTCTTCGCCAGATTCAGGATTTGCGTGCCGAAGTCGTCATCGTTGACATCCCTTCGCGCGATACTCAACGCGCCATCAACGCCATCGAACTGATTCGCGCCACCACGCAGCAGATTGACATCTTCGCCAACGGCGAATTGACTCAACCCACTACCATCGTCGCCAGCATGCGCGCCGGCGCCTGCGAATATCTGGATAATGCCGCCGGAGCCGGCGCTCTGCTAGAGGCTCTTACCCGCTTCAGTTCCACCCGCACCCGATCTCGCGGCGGCGCCGGGAAAGCTCGCATCTTCACTTTCCTCAGCGCCAAAGGCGGCGCCGGAGCCACCACCGCCGCAGTCAATACGGCGCTTGCTTTGCAGCAGTCGCATGGCGATGTCGTTCTGGTCGACTTCGCCCCCATCGGCCACGCCGCCCTGCACCTGAACTTGCGTCCCCAGTTCAGCGTGCTCGATGCGCTCCAGAACCTCCACCGCCTCGACGTTTCTTTGCTCGATGGCCTCATGACCACGACCAAGCAGGGACTGCATCTGCTGGCCGGACCGCAGCAACCCTATCAGTCATTGCCCACGCCCTCCGAACTCGCCCGCCTCTTCGACTTGCTGGTGAATCATTACCGCTTCGTCATCATCGACGCGTCCAGCCGCCTCGATTCGACCACGCGACTGCTCTCCGATCTTTCCAACGCCGTCCTCCTCGTCGCCCAAACCGATGTAGTTTCCTTATGGAGTGCCGGACGTATTCACGCCTTCCTCGAAGAAGGTACGGGTCGCAATCGTTTGCGCGTGGTGTTGAATCGCCACAAGAAAATTCCCGGCTTCACCGACCAGGACGTCGAGCACTCTACCAACTGCAAGGTATTGTGGAAGGTTCCCAATGCCTATCAGTTGGTTAATCCCGCCATCGATCATGGGACGCCGGTCGTGCAGCAGGACGGCCCCGAAATCAGCCGCTCATTCCGCGCCCTGGCGGCGGCTCTCGCTTCCGCATCCAGCAATGCCGAAGGCGGTCTCGACCTGGTTTACGGTCAGGAAAAATCCGACGCGAAAGCAAAACCCCTCGGCCGCCCCAATCTCTCGCCCGTCCGTGCCAACCGCTAACCAATCTCCGATGAACCGCGGTAATTGTGGCTGCTTTTTCTCTGCGCCCTCTGCGGCGTTTCTCTGCGTACTCTGCGATTCAGGCTTTCAATCGCGCCCCAAGCCGCAAACACTAGTACCCCGTGCGCCCAATTAATTTCTCGCCGCCGGCGCTGGTTCCGCATCCCGTGGAAACATCTTCAACGCCACCTCGAGCGCGCGCGAGCTGGCCTTCTTGTTTACGTCGCTTGAATTCTCGGTCAGTGTCCCCTTGAGCACGTAATATGCCTCGTCCCCGCGATTTTTCCCTTCCCCCCGTTCCACCGTACCTTTGAAATCAAACCACACGCCATGCACGATCTCGGTCGTAAAGCTCAACTTATTCCCGTCCAGCGTGCCGCTCTTGAAGAACTGATCCAGAAACGCTCCCTTGTCGCTCTCGCCCTCCCCGTAGCGGGAAATAAATCCAGTGACCTTACCTGCATCTTCCGCCGTAATCTGCACAAACTCTCCGTCCTTCAGGAACATATACATGCCGGAATAATCCGTTGCCGCCTTTTTGTCTTGCGCGGCCGGAGCCGCCGGCTGCGCCCCCGATTTCGGCGCTTGCGGCTCGGCGTCCTGCGCCAGCCCGAAAGAGCCCATCATTCCAAACGCAACCACAAATCGACACACCATCCCCAATCGCTTCATGCCACACTCCTACACGATTCCAATCGTACTCCCATTTAGCGCACTGTCCATTCCGCAAGCTCAGGGCGCTCGCGGCTGACAGCCTGCCCTGGAGAAGTCGAAGGGCCGGGCGCCCTAGCCCGCCGGTAGCGTCACAGGCAGCCCGGCCCCCCAAATTGAGAAGCCCCCAATGTCCAGTACCGTCCTAATTCGATCTTGCTTTTCTTCGCGCGCTTCGCGAGTCCTTCGCGCCCTTAGCGGTCGATGCTTTTGTCCGTCCAAAATAAGGGCAACAATTTACTTGATTCGCCTATTCCATTTTGCATTGGAGAACTCCATCATCATCTGCCCACACATCGAACCATACGAATAGCTCTGGTGCATCTTTCGCCCTGACCGAGACTTGGAGGCGGTATTTTCCCGTGGGAATGGTCAGGTTTACGCCGCGCACAATCTGGTGAACGGAAAAATATTCACCGCCGCGATAGGCCGACACAAGATCAATTTGTTTTGGTTCCCGTGGATTGAGGTTGAAGTCAGTCTTGCAGTCCTTTCCGGGTTGGGGAACGTCGTGTTTCTGCTGTAACGGAACAGGCAACCAGGTGATGCTCTTCACTTCAGGGACAATCTTCTCAAGTTTGACAGTTACCCACTCAGTGGTCTGAGCTTCGCTCGTATTTGTGACCTCCAAATCGCAGAGGATTCCCTTGCCTTTCTCGTTCTTCCATTCATGTGAAATTACTCGTGTAACCTCCAGTTTCTTTTCTAAGCGGATATGATCCGCACGCCAGACGTAGTACCCAGCGATAAACAGTGCTAGAAGTACAGCCGTCCAATTGATCCACACAGGCGGCGTGCCGACGATAAACCAGATGCCCCACACTAGAAATGGCAAGAGGGCACCCCACAACACGTTTTGTATTTGCTGGCCTGCTGCCGTGAAATATTCTGGCAGCAAGTCGAACGTACCAAATCGCTTATTAAGCCATTTGAAAAAACGCCACATACTAAGGGGGCATGGTACGCCGCTATAGTGGGCGAGGCGAGTACCTTCTTGCCCAAATAAGGACACCACCCCATCGCTTCCGGCTACCCGAACCCCCGTCCCACGATCTACCATAGGACGATGCCCGAGGTAGGGATCCAGTCCGCCTCGAACCCGGCGCCTACTCCAAGCCTCTTGGTGGAGCTTCCCTGGTGGCCGCGCGTCTTCTTCGGCAATCTTCGCGACCTCCTCGACCCGCGTCGGCCCCCCCACTCGAACTTCACTCTGCCCCGGCGCCTTTCTGGCCTAACGTCTTCGTCAAGCGAGGCCTACCCTGGGGCCGCTTATTCGAATCCAGCGCGTGTCACCTTCTGGCTCTCGCGCTGCTCCTTGTAGTTTCACGATTCCTCGCACTGCAACCACAACCCGTGCCCCCAGCCACATTCAACCATGCCCAGGTCATCTACTATCAGCCCGAGGAGTATCTGCCCCCCCTCGACACGCGCGACTCTCAACCCACCCAAGACCCGCAGAAAGCCGACCCGGAGTTCGCCCCTCAACCGGTCATCTCCGTCCCACCGGAAGCCGACAATCGTTCTCAGACCATCGTCACCCCGCCCAACATCAAGTTGAAGCAAAACGTCCCTCTTCCCAACATCGTTGCCTGGTCCGACCACCCTGACCTGCCGATTGCTCCCGCCCCAGTAGTGAAGGCGTCAGCTATCACCCGCCTGAACCCACAACTCGAAAACTCCGTCGTAGCTCCTCCACCCGATCCAGAGCGCAATCGACGGCAAGACTCGCCCACCATGCAGACTTCCGTAGTCGCACCTCCGCCCGATGTTCACGCTGCGACAACCTCTGCGTTTCAGGCTCCGCAGCCCGCCGTAATCGAGCCTCCCCCGAGCGTGGACGCCGCCTCTCCCCGCTCTCTCGGCGATCTCAACATTGCCCACAGTACAGTCATCGCACCCGCGCCGCAGCTTTCTGTATCCGAGCAGCGCGCCATTCCCGGAGGTACATCCACGCAGTCTGGCCTGCCGCCGCAGGTCGTCCCGCCTCCTCCGTCGGTTTCAGGATCCGGATCTTCTCCCGCCGGCGGCCGCATCATCGCCCTCAATCTGCATCCTTCGGTTGCCATGCCGCCCGACCCGCCGCAAGGCAACCGCCGCGGCACCTTCGCTGCCACTCCCGAAGGACACGCTGGAGCCTCCGGCAACCCCGGTTCCTCCGGAAGCACTGCTGAGGCAAGCGCTGCAGGTGGGACGAACGGTCTCAGCGGAGGCAACTCAGGTAGTGGACGAGCATCAGAAAAGAACGGCCTTCCTTCAGGCCTCTACGTAGGAAGCGCCGCGTCCAAGACCTCACCCGTGGCAGGCGATCCTGCGCCGACAAATTCCGCGGCTTCTGCCAGTCCAAACCTGACCGCCGGCCTTCCCACGTCGCGAGCGGCCAGCAGTGCGCATCCCCTGCGCGAGGGAAAAGAGACGGAGCTTTCTGAGCCCGAGCAGCAAGTATTCGCCAGCCGCAAGTTCTACTCCATGAACCTCAACATGCCCAATCTCAACTCCGCCGGAGGAACCTGGGTCATCCGCTTCGCAGAACTGAACAAAGACTCCTCCTCCGGAGGTCTATCCGCCCCCTTAGTGATTCGCAAAGTCGATCCCGCCTATCCCCTGCAGATCATGCGCGAAAATGTCTCCGGCACGGTCATCCTGTACGCCGTAATTCACGCCGATGGCAGCGTAGGCAACATTCGAATCCTGCGCAGCGTGGACGACCGCCTGGACCGCTTCGCCAGCCAGGCCGTATCCCAGTGGCGATTCCAGCCCGCCACAAAAGACGGCACCCCCATAGACGTAGAAGCCACCTTCCAAATCCCCTTCCGCCCGGGACGACCAAACTTCTAGCTGCTGACATCTCGATCGGGCCGACTTGGGTTGTCGGTAATGGTACTTGTCGGGAAACGGCTAGGTGTCTGAAAAGCTTTGGTGCGAAGTGAAGCGGCTAGGTGTTTGAAAAGCTTTGGTGCGAAGTGAAGCGCGGTTTTGAAAACGGCTCGGCGGGCGAAGTGGTGGCACGGAATCGTCGAACTCCAGCCGCGAAGCGGCAGCATAGGATAGCCCGGCACGGTAGTGCCGGGTAGGGGTTGTAATATGGACAGCGAGTCCCGTCAGGGACGGCACAGTTCTTGCAGTTGGAAACTCGGTACTCGGTACTATTTCCCCGCGCCCTTCTTCTTCTCCAACGCCGCATAAATCGCCGGATCGGTGCACACCTCGTAATAAGACCGCTCAGTCCACCCCGTCATCGAGAAGTCGGTCGGATTAATCCGCGGCACGCGGCTCTCCCGCACCACGATCCGACGAAAAATGTCGCGATCCACCGGCACCGTCCCGCTGAACAGCTTGTACTCCCCCATCTCCGACGACGCCAGCGACGCCGGCAGCTTCACCTTCAGCGGCTCCAACGAAATCTCCTGCTTCAACTTCCGAAATGCCGCTTCATTCATGCGGATCCCGCCCAGATTGAAACTCAGAATCACATCCTCCGGGTTCCCTCCGGCCTCTGCCTCCCCCGCTTGAAACGCATAAACATGGAACGGCCCCGCCTGCGCCTCCATCACCCTGCGCGCCCGCTTATTGCACGAAGAAAGGCGGTCGCTCTCATTCAGCGCCTCCGAAATCATGATCTGGTGCTCGCCATCCATCAGGTAGAGCGGCGCCGATTCCTGCAGCGTGATGCCGATTCCCAGCTCCAGCGGCGGCATGCCCGAACGCTGCACCATCTCGTTATATCCGCGCACAATCTCGATGATCTCCCGCGCCAGCACGCACGCCCGGCTCACTGCCAGCCCCGGCTCGCCTTCCCGCTCCAGAATCGCCAGGATGATCGCGTCGCCTTCCAGAAAGACTTTCTGCGCGCCGTACTTCGCCAGCAGCTTGTTCACCGGATCGTAAAAATTCAAGCTGAAATACGACGCCGGGTTCATCCCTTTATCCATCATGGTGCGCGTCAACCGCGTCGAGTCCCGCACGTCGGCCTTCATCACCACATGCCGCAGCACCCGCTCCGCATTCGGCTCCAACTCCTCTTCCGGAAGCAGGAATTCGTAAAGCGTCCCATTCACCCGCGACAATTCCCGCATCCGCTCGTTCGCAACCAGGTTCACCACGTCCATCGACGCGTTCAGCGTTTCCAGCCGCCGCAGGTCCCGGTGATACAGAAGGAAATCCTGCAAAAATCGCGCCGCCAGCTTCGCCCTCTCTGCCCCGCGACAACCCGCCACCTTCTCCACCGCCGCATACAAGCTGTTAGGAGAGAGTTTCCCGTGATCCTGGATCATCCGTTCCACGCGGTCGCATTCCGCCCGGTCGACCAGCGCATTCTTCAGCTGTTGCGGATTGATGCGCGGCGCATATTCGGCCAGCAGCGGCACCACGTGATACGAAGCGATCACGTTCTCCATCACCTTCTCGTCTTCGAGCAACCGCACCCAGGCCGCCAGCCGCTCCTGCTGCGCCACACCCTCATCCGACTGATCCGGAGTGCCGCTCCCCACCAGCGCCCGCGCGTTCTCCGGAACATTCATCCACGCATCGATCGTCTCCCCGCTCGTTTCCTCCCCGTACAACGCTCGCAGAAATCCCGACGCGATCTCCCGCATCCGGCCATAGCGGTCCGCATCGCGATCCCAGTTCCCCAGCATCACGTAATACTCGGCACACAGATAATCGTCGCGGCCATCCTCGGAAAGCGCCAGCCGGTTCAGAAACAGCGGATACGTGAAGTAGCTTCCATCGTCCGTTTCTTCCCCAAACAATGACCGCCGCGTCCGCGCCAGCGTCTCCTTGTCCACTTCTCGCAGTGTCTGGAACAGCTCCTGCCCCGTCTTGCGCAGGATGATTTTCTTTTTCACCTGGAACGTTGCCACCCGTTCGCGATATTCGAGCGCCCGCTGCTGCCGCGTGCTGTCGTAGCTTTTCAGTAGGACCCGGCAACGCTCCAGCACCTGCGCAAACTGCGCACTCATTTCCACCCGCAGAAACTTCATCACCGCCAGCCGCGCCAGAATGTCAACCGCAAGCTTGTGTTCCTTCTTGGCGCGATTGAGCGTGGCTACATGGAGCTCCGCCAGCACCGACTTCCACTCCGCAGGCTCGCTTTTGACCCGCGGCGCCCCCGCCCGGTTTCTCATCCACGACGGCCCCTGGTCCCTCGCCGGAGCCTCCGCAGCCAGCAACCCCTCCAGTTCCCCATGCCGCGCAATCAGCCGCGCAATCTGTGCCCGGGCCGCCTCTGCAAACCGCGGACTCAGGACCACATCGTGCCGCAGGTTATCCACTCCCACGGCCAATCCCTTGAGTGAAATGAAAGGGGAAGAGGACAGCAGTTTCGGCAGCGCCGGCTGCTCAGGCGTCCCGCCTAAACGGAAGATAGGAATTCTCGGCATGCGGCGTGTCCGCGTCGCTCCTTCGGAAGTTGCTGATTACAAAACTCATATCGAAGTTAGCATGCCCCGCACGCCGCCTAAAGGTTACCCAAGTTACCCGCCTAACTTCTGTGGATAGTTCGCCTTACAAGACGATGGCATCGGCAGCTTGCTACGACGGTGTTGAGCTGTAGCGCCGGCATCTTGCCGGCTGTCCCGAGAGCGTCTCGCTCTCGGCCCTGCGGATCAAGATGCGGCCATTAGTTTTAGAAACCGACTCCAGGATCGCCGACTCAAAAATTGCGCCCCAGAGCCTACTCCGTACCCTGCAGCCCCTTCGAGATCTCCTCCCACTCCCGAATCAGCTCGACGTGCTGCGCCTTGTGCTCATCCAGTTCCTGCGACTGCCGCTGGCTCTCCTCCGCGCTGACGAAATTCTGCAACCCCGTCTGGCAGTGCATGATCGCCGCCTCCACTCGCGCGATTTCCTCTTCCAGTTCCCGGACCCGACCCTCCATCTGCTTCCGCTTGATCGGATTCAGACGTTTCGCCCTCGCCTCTTCACTCGCCGGCTCCAGCAGTTGATTCCCATTCGTCGGCGCTGCGATTTCAGAATCCTTCACAGTCGCGGTAGAAGCACTCTCACTGGCCTGGTTCCCCCCGGAGCCGCGCTGCCGTCCGGCTCCCGCCTTGGGCACATCATCCAGCGTGGGCACCGCAACCGATCCTCCCTGTTTCCGCCACAAATAGTCCTCATAATTCCCCGGATACACCTCCACCTTCCCCTCGCCGATCTCAAATACCCGCGTCGCCAGCTTGTCGATGAAATACCGATCGTGAGATACAAACACAACCGTTCCCGTGTACTCCATCAACGCATTCAGCAGCACATCCTTGGCCCGCAGGTCGAGGTGATTCGTAGGTTCATCCAGCAGCAAAAAATTCGCCGGATGCAACAGCATCCGCAGCAGCGCGTACCGCCCGCGTTCTCCGCCCGATAAAACTCCAATCTTCTTGAACACTTCCTCATCCGAAAACAGAAAACATCCCAACAACCCCCGCAACTCCGTCTGCGTCGACCGCGGAGAAACCTCGCCCAGATCATCCAGAATCCGCGCGTCTGCATCCAGTTCCTTATATTGATCCTGCGCAAAATAATCCGCCTGCACGTTGTGCCCCAGCCGCATCTCGCCCGCCGTCACCCGCTCCGACCCCGCCAGCAGCTTGATCAACGTAGATTTCCCCGCCCCATTCACCCCCACCAGCGCAATCCGATCCCCGCGTTCGATCATGAAGCTCACATCCCGAAACACTTCCTTCTCCCCATACGACTTCGCCACACTCTCAAACTCCGCCACAATCCGCCCGCTGGCTTTCGGCTGCGGAAACTTAAAGTGGATCGTCTTCTCCTCCGGTGGAATCTCGATCCGCTCCATCTTCTCCAGTTCCTTGATGCGGCTTTGCACCTGCTTGGCCTTCGTCGCCTGGTACCGAAACCGGTTGATGAAAACTTCCAGCTGCTCAATCCGCTCCCGCTGGTTGCGATAAGCCGCCTGCAACTGCTCGTTGCGCGCGTCCTTCTGCGCCAGAAACTTATCGTAGTTCCCGGTGTAAAACCAAAGCCGCTTGTTCCAGATTTCGACGATCTTCGACACCGTCACATCCAAAAAGTAGCGATCGTGCGAAATCAGCACAAACGCGTGCGGATAATCATGCAGATACTCCTCCAGCCAGTTCCGGGCCTCCAGATCCAGATGGTTGGTAGGCTCATCGAGCAGCAGCAAATTCGGCTGCTGGAGCAAAAGCTTCGCCAGCGCCAGCCGCATCTGCCAGCCGCCGGAAAATTCGTCAGTGAGCCGCCCCCAATCTTCCTTGCGAAACCCCAGCCCCATCAAGACTCGACCGACCTCAGCTTCAATCGAATACCCATCGCGAGTGCGGAATTCATGTTCCACCCGGTGATACCGGTCCGCAACCGCCGCATACTCCGCGCTCTCGTGATTCAGTTCGGCCATAGAGTGCGTCAGTGATTCCAGTTCTTTCTCCATCGCGCGCAATTCGTCGAATACCGACATGCACTCCGCAAACACCGTCCGCCCCGAAAGCGACAACCCATCCTGAGGCAAATACCCCGCCGATGTTCCTTTGGCCACCGTCAGCGCCCCGTAGTCGAGCGTGTCCAGCCCCGCCAGCATCTTCATGATTGTGGATTTGCCCGTACCGTTCGCCCCCACGAGGCCAACCCGGTCGCGTGGCGTGATCAGCCAGTCGGTATTTTCAAACAAGAGTTTGTGGCCGAAGCGTTTCCCGGCAGCAGAAAGCTGAATCATGATCTGGATTTATCGTCTCACAAAATCAGTGGCCAGTAGAGCAGCCGGAAGAAGATCACTTCAAAGTCCGGAACGCAGATTAAAATGTCAGCCGCAAGCGCGCTGAGACGCTTCGTGGCACTGCCACCGCCGTCCCGGAAAACAGACTGGCAAAATTAATGACGTTCACGCGGTTGGTCAGGTTAGCCGCCTCGAATTGCAGCGAAGCGCTGCGCTGCTCCTTGCGGTAGAGCTCCACGCCCGAAGCGGCCTCCAGAGAAAAATTTGGGCGCACGCGACCGCGCTCCAGGTTCACGCGATCGAAAATCGCAGCCCCATACTCGGCGAGCAGGAACGCCGGGTCCTCTCCCCCAGTATCTGCCGGCAATCCGCTGCCGTACTGCCCGCCCACGGCCAACCACACGCGCCCGGGTGCCTGAAAACGAATCCGCGCGCGCGCCGTGTTCCGTTGATCTTGCGAAACCGCAAACTTGCTCGTGTCGGTCAACCCGCTCGCCGCTTCGCTTCCCAGGAACAGCCCTCCGGTAATCGGTCCGTGGCCGATGCCCGACTGATTCGCATAGCTCAAGTAACCGGAGAAGCGCCCCCACCGCGGGACCTCCAGCCGCACCTCTTCCCCAACGATCCGGGCCTTCGCAAACGCGACCGGAAAACTCACGCCCGTGTCCAGCAGCACATCGTCATCCGAATAGTTGTGAAAGTCACGGCGGAACACATTCGTATCGAGACGCAGCCTCCCCGAGAATGCCTTGGTGACGCCCACTTCGTAATAGTTGCCGCGCGCTGGCCGCACCGGCAACCGCACCACCACCGGATCCAGCGAGTCGACCTGGGACGAACTGGCGAGCAGCAGATTTTCCACCGCCGGAGTCTGAAACACGCGGTCATACGAGGCGTGTATCAGAAGGTTCCACGAAGTCACACTTCGAGAAACCCCGATCCTCGGACTCCAGGCTGACTCCTGCACCACAAACCCGTAATGGTCAAAGCGCACTCCCGCACTAACGTTCCAGTCCCCTAGATGAATCTGGTCCTGAACATACGCAGACGGCTCGATATCCCACCGCCGGTCCGCAAACTGAAATGGCGACTGCGTGCCGGGGTCGAATTGCGTTGGATCGCTGATGCTGTACTCGAGGCTTTCGTGGACTGAATTAAAGATGCTGTCCACGCCCACTTTCCAGTCATTTCGTCCGTGATGTCCAGCCAGATCCCCCCGGACATACCCCTCGCGGTAGCCTCGATCCTGCGAAACAATCACGGGGGTAGCCTGCGGATTGGAGGACAGCGTCGCAGCCGCATCTCGAACACTTCCCGCAAGACTCAGAAGCAAGTCAGGTGAAACTGTGTGCTGAAAGGAGATTTGGCCGCTGGTGTCTGTGTTCGCAATGTCCTGTCGCTGCCCCGCCTCTTGCTGAATCGATTCGTTGGGAACCTGAAAGTGAGCCGCATCATCAATAACCGTTAACCGCAAGCGGTCGCGCTCCGAAAAATCACGCTCGTATGAGGCAGAGACTCCGCCCGCAGTAGCGCGATTCGTGTAGTTCGCCAATACCGGCGGGTCCAGATAACGGTCGGTGTGGAAGCCGTCACCGCTGATGGAAACGTGGTTCTTCCCGCCCGAATAAGCCACTCTGGAAGCGCCAGCCGCAGTCCCGAAACTCCCGCCGTCTACATCGACCTCTCCATGGACCCCGACAGGAACATTCTTTTCCGAAGTCACTTCAATAATGCCGCCCAGCTTCCTTCCATACTCTGCGGGATAATTCGCCGTCAGCACCCGCATCGATCCCACATCATCAGCATCCAACGGCGCCGCAAATGCGGGCGAGCGATTCTCCGTGATGGGCAGCCCGTCAATCACATATTGCACGTCGTATTCCGAGCCCCGCGGGTGCAGCACGCCATTTGCCTCATAAAGCCATCCTGGCAGGTCGTCAACCAGGTCCGCAAGGCCCCTTCCCGGCTGTATCGTGATGTTCTCGCCAATCGTCTGGCGTCCAATCGTATATTCCGTTCCCGTCTGATACGGATCGATCAAAGTCGCCGCATCGCTAACCTCAACCTGCGTCGTTACCGGTGCCACGCCTAGAGTCACCGACAGGCGCACCGGCACTTCCGACCGGATTTCGACCAGGTTTGTCCACGCAGCAAATCCTTCTGCCTTCATGCTTAGTTTGTAAACGCCGAAAGGAAGGTCCTGCGCGACATATCGGCCGTCGGCCCCGACCTCAAACTCCACTCGGAGTTGATTGGCATTGCTGACCAGCTCAGCGGCGGGAGCCACTGCCGCACCGTGTGGGTCCTGCACCTCGATGCGCAGTTCGCCCCGCACACGCTGCGCATGTGCGCTCATCACTGCCACCAGCAGCAACACTAGAACGATCAAATCGTGCTGAGTTTCCTTCAGAATGGTCATTCCAACTGAGACCGCGGGTCGCTCCCCCTTGCAAGAAACCATGCGAGCCGTTACTCGCCGCATCGCTACTTACCGTACCACGACGCTTTTCACTTGCCCGTACACGCTCTCCCTTCCTTTTCCGGCAGCAGAAAGCTGAATCACGATTATCTTCTCGGCTTATAATCTGCGCCATATATGACGCCGGCACTGAAGACCAAACACCTCTGTGAAAGCGTCTGCCCGCGGAGTGCGCACCAGACGCGGGCCGTTCTGCTGATTGTGACTGCCGTTCTTGCCTGCGCTTGCCACTCACCGGCGCAGACGGACCAGGCAACCTCCATCCAACAACAAATTCTAGGAACCTGGAAGCTGGTTTCCTATCTGCGCGAGGAGATTCCGTCCAGCCTCAAATCCGACGTAATGGGAGCTCATCCCACCGGCTACATCAACTACGGCCCGGACGGTCGCATGATCGTGATCGTGACGGGCAGTGACCGCAAGAAACCCGTGGGCCCAGTCGCGACCCCTGAGGAAGCGGAAGCCCTGATCCGGAGCATGCTCGCCTATGCCGGCACCTACACGATCGATCCTGAAGCCAAAACCGTGACCCACCACATCGACGTATCGTGGGACCAGTCCCGCACCGGCGAATCGCACGTACGCACCTACAAGCTGGATGGCGACCGCCTAACGCTCACCACCCAGCCCTCAAACGACCCCGCCACCGGCAAGAAAACCGTGCGCACCTTGATCTGGGAAAGACTGAAGTAGTTCAGAAACCGGGAAGGGCACGACGTTCAGTCGTGCCGATCAAGCCCCGACATAGAGGGGGCTGGCTGTGATCTATCAAGACGTTGTACCCGGCGGAATAGCCCGGCTGATGGGCGGAGCGTAACCGAGACTACCATGCGGACGGTGGAAGTTGTAATGCTCAAGCCAGGGCGAGAGATGCTGATCGCGTTCCTCGGAGTTGAGGTAATGGCGAACGTAGGCCCACTCGCGCAGGGCGGTTTGAATGAAGCGTTCCGCCTTGCCGTTGGTGCGCGGAGTGTAAGGGCGGGTGAAGCGGTGCTGGATGCCGAGTTGGAGGCAGGCGGCGCGGAAGTGGCGGGAGCGATAGCAGGAGCCGTTGTCGGTGAGCAGGCGACGGATGGAGATGCCGTGCTGGGCGTAGAAGGCGACGGCGGCGCGCAGGAAGGCGATGGCGGTTTCGCTTTGCTGATTGGGCAGCATGCGAGAGAAGGCGAGGCGGGAATGATCGTCGATGGCGACGTGCAGAGCCTGCCAGCCGGCGAACTGAGGGCGGCCGCGACGCCGGCCATCGCCACGAATGGAGACCTGCTGATAGCGGGTCATGCCCTTGATGTCGAGATGGAGGAGATCGCCGGGAGCGGGATGCTCGTAGCGCACGACCGGTGGAGCGGGATGCAGATGACGCCAGCGGTTCAACTGAGCGCGCTGCAGGATGCGACTGATGGTGGCGGGGCTGAGATGGGTGGCTTGGGCGATCTGATAGGCGGGGCATAACTGGCGCCGCAGAGCGATGACCTGAGCGATCAGCTCCGACGAGGTTCGGCGCGGGCTATGGAGGGGCCGCGAGGAACGATCCCGCAAGCCGGGCAAACCCAGGGTGCGATAGCGCCGGACCCACTTGGCGGCAGTTTTTCGGCTGACGTTGAACGCGGCTGCAGCCGCGTTCAACGTCAACTTCTCGATCATAATCTTCTTGGCTAAAGTCTCTCGACTACGAAAGGTAAGTCGGGCATTCTGGTGAAGGTCCATTCGGTCGACTCCTTCGAAGCAGATTGGTCAGCACCATCAGCTTCTCCGGTGTTGCTCGAATGGACTATTCACTTCTTGGGAACAACGTCTTGAAAGATCACAGCTGGCCCCCTCTCCGCTTTCCTCTGCTTGCCAGCCCCCTACAGGCAGAATTAGTTCCACAAGTTGTACAGTATTATAAGTACAGTAGAATAAGTACAATATTGTATTTACAAGATGTTCCGTAAGGAACACTTTCTCATTCTCTTCGCCACAAAGCGGCTCAAGAAACCCGCCTTATGGCAGGCCGCAGCGCAGCCTCATGACGCAACAATCGCTGCTCCGCGCCTGTTAAGGTCACCGAGCGTTCCCCGCGCCGGATCAGCACAATCGCTCCCAGGATCGCCAGCGATGCCAGCGCCAGCCGCAGCGTCAGCGGCTCTCCTGCCAGCAGCCATCCCAGCAGCACCGCGACCACTGGATTCGCATACGTGTGCGTCGCCACCAGCGCCGGCGGACACTGCTGCAACAGCCACATATACGCGGTGAACGCCACCACTGATCCAAACGTGATCAGATAAGCCAGACCCAGAATCGACTTGAGCGAAATGCTGGCCCAGTGCGTCGCCTGAAACTCGCCCGTAAGTCCGGCTGCGATGAGCAACATCACCGCTCCGCAAACTAGCGGCATCGCGGTGCGCCCCAGCGCGTCGGAAGGCAGCTTGAGTTTCGGAGAAATCACCACGCCCGCCGACCACGCCAGCGACCCCAGCAGTACTGCTAGCAATCCGAGCAGGCTCGATCCCTTGACGCTCAACTCGACGCCGGTCAGCATCGCCACTCCGACCACCCCCAAACCCAGGCCCAGCGCGCTGAGCCGGCTGATCTTCTGCTGGCCCATCGACCACGCCAGCACCAGAATGAACATCGGCTCGGTAGCGATCAAGAGCGCCGCCAGGCCGGATCCTACATATTGTTCGGCCCAGTGCAACGAGCCGTGGCCCACCAGAAAGAACAGCGCCCCGACAGCGAGCCCGGAGATCCAGTGCTCGCGCTTGGGACGGAAACCACGCGCCCAAGCCCACGCCAACAGGATTCCGCCCGCGATCGTGTGCCGGATGCCCGCAGTCACCAGCGGCGGAATGGTCTCGACCGCATAACGGATTGCCAGGTAGGTTGAGCCCCAGATGACATAGATCGCCACGAAGGCCAGCACCAGCTTGATCTTGTAGGCGCGATCATGCTCGGTCTGCGTTTTGATTTTCGGAGCGGGTTTGGGGCAATTGGGCACGATCACAGGCCTCCCTCCAATGTTTACCATCTTTTCCTTCGCAAACGTGCCGTTTCGGATCATTCCGTCGCGAATGATGGCCATGATTTGCGCTGGTCGTTCGAGGAACATGGTCCTAACCTCCAACAATGCATTCAACAGTTAGCTAAATCGTAGTCGGCGCCATATAACTTGTCAAGGCAATTTTATAGGTTAGGTGATAATATCAATATCTAGAGAGTGATTTGCCTGACCCTTGCGCGCCTAATTATGGGAAATACGAACGGGAACAAGAAAGCAACGAGACGGCGTCCGCCGCGGTTTGAGCTCATCGCGGGCAACGTCTCCCTCGACTTCGTCAATACGCTCGACGATCGTCATACCAAACCGAAAGAGCTGCTCAACAGTTACGTCGACCTGGCGCGTTTCGGCGAAGACGCGGGGCTGCTCACACCAGGCCAGGTGGACCGGTTCGTCGAGCGCAGCTCTATTTTTCCCGATGAGGCAGAGAAGGCGTTGCGCTGGGCGCGCGAATTGCGTGAAGCGATTCACGATGTATTTTGGGCGGTGATCAACAAGCGGGCTGTGCCAGCGGCGGCGCTGGCGCGGCTTAACGCCGACGCGCAGAGCTCCGCCGAGCACTTGCGCCTGGTGCCGGTGGAAGATCATTTCGAGTGGCGGTTCGATGATCTGGGCAGCTTCGACGGCATTCTTTGGCCGCTGGCGCGTGGAGCGGCGGAGTTGCTGGCCTCCGATCAGCTGCCCTTCGTTCGCGCCTGCATGGACAAAGAGTGTGAGTGGTTGTTTCTCGACACCAGCAAGAACCACCATCGGCGCTGGTGCGACATGACCAAGTGCGGCAACCGCGCCAAGGTGCGCAGGTTTTACGCGCGGAGGAAGACTGCTTAGGATGTTTGATTGGTGTGTATAAAGTGTGTATTGTATTTATCTAGGCGGCGCGAGGAAACATGCACAGCCGGGACGTCATAAGTCATTAAGGAACTGAAGAAAGACGGCTGGTACGAGATGAATCAGGTCGGGAGCCACAAGCAATTCAAACACCCGACGAAAAAGGGGAGGGTGACGGTGCCGCAGCCGAACCGGGACATACCGATCGGCACCTTCAAGAGTATTGAGAAACAGGCGGGGATCAAGCTGAGGTGATCAGGCTGAGTCGAACTGAGTTGCCCCGGAGCAACGGAGCAAAGAAACAGCAGAGCGAGTCATGGAATATATCGCCTATCTTCATAAGGACCAGGATTCGGATTACGGCGTAAGCTTTCCCGATTTTCCGGGCTGCATTACTGCCGGAAAGACCCTCGATGAAGCGAGCCGGATGGCGGCGGAGGCGCTGGCGCTCCATATCCAGGGCATGATCGAGGACGGAGACGCGGTGCCGGAGCCGTCGAAAGTCGATGATATCGCGGAGGACGCGGCCAAGCACGGCGCCATCGCCTTCCTGGTGAGCGTCGACGCGCTCGATGCAACGGTGCGCGTGAATATCACGGCGCGGGAAAGCCAGATGGCAAAAATCGATGCCTTGGCCGAAGCGGCCGGCCTAACGCGGTCAGGCTACATGGTGCGCGCGGCCATCGGCGGCGGGGCCAACGCCCAGGCGAAGCAAGTCGTGCGCGCGCGAGTCGCGCACCGCGCGGGCAAAGGGAGATAATCGCAGCGCGGTGTTCCGGTGTCTTCACTCTGCCTGAGGGCAGCCGTGCGCCAGCGGATCTTCCTAGGCCCCAGCAAAAACCGCCGCCGCCGCTGGTGCGACATGACAAAGTGCGGCAACCGCGCCAAGGTGCGCAGGTTTTACGCGAGACAGAAGGAGGTTGCACCGTGAGGAATCCTTCGGGTTGGGATTTCAGTTATTCAGCAGAGAATGAGGCCAAGCTAAAGCCGCTCTGCCTTGAGGTGGAGAAACACTTCCAGTTTCCGGCTCGCAGATTGTATCGCTACTTCGCACGCACCGAGGACCCTTCCCTCGAAGGCCCGCCGATGAGTCTCGGCAAGTACTACCGCGGGTTCCATGTCCCGCGTTCGGCGAAAACCTGTTTACCGCTCTACTTGGACAAGTGCTTTTTTCGGCCTCTCGAAAACTTCGCCGGGGTCGCCCCAATAGAACAGAGATTCGCGTTCGACAACCTCATCTTCATACGGGCGTCCACCTGTTTGGACGTGACGGGGTTTGTGCTGACCTATGCGCACGAATTGCAGCACTTTATGCAGCACGGACACACACCGAGGCTATCGGTGGTTAATTTCGATCTGTATCTCAATATGAAAGTGTTTGAGTCAGCGGCAATAACGACGGATGTCCCTCACGAACGTGAGGCCAACATCGTCTCGAAGCGAGTCGCGGAGACCATGTGTGGGGCTGAAGCGGTCAGAGCATTTGCAGAGGAGCAGGTTCGGTTCATGGAGAAAGTTGGCGAAGTAGATCAGAAGGCAAGGTGGATATTCTTTCGAGATATTCCCTCTTCAACCTCTTATGATCTACTGGAGGCCACCGTCCCGCTGGTCGAGAAATACAGGGGCCGGATTAATTTCCGGATAAACGTCAACAAGCCCCGATGGTGGGTCGGCCCGCTAAAGGAAGAGGACATTGAGCAGGACTCAAGAACCGTCCAGTAGCAGGCTGGCGATCATTAGAAAAATCGTGACTTCGCTCGTGGAGGCCGTTTGATCCAACAGCTACTCGCCGTCCTTTTGCTTTCTACGTGTGCTCTAGCGCAAAACGTTGTCCACTACACCACCACCAACGACAACGTCAAATATCTCTTCGCGACGGCTGAGCCGGTGGCGCATTTGAAGCCGGGAGATATTCTCGACACGAATACCCTTGACTGCTTTGGCAACGCGCTGCGCAAGCCGGGAGACACGGTCAGCATGGCCAAGGGGGATAACCCGCTGGCCGGGCCGTTTTACATCGAAGGAGCTGAACCCGGCGACACGCTGGCGGTGAAGATTCTTGATTTGCAGGTGGATGGCGACACCGGCGTCGGCGCCTACTCTCCCGGCTTTGGCGCGCTCAGCGGTTCGCATTACTCGCCGGTGCTGGAGCCGCCGCTGAAAGAGCGCGTGTGGTTCTATCACATCGACCATGCCTCGAACACGGCCACGTACAAGGCGCTGGACTCCGATTTTTCGGTGAAGATTCCGGTTCATCCTTTCTTCGGCTGCATCGGTGTGGCTCCTGCCAATGGCGAAGCGCGCAGCTCCATCGTGCCGGCGGAGTTTGGCGGCAACATGGATTCTCCGGAAGCGAGCGTCGGCAACACCGTGTACTTCCCGGTGAACGTGAAGGGAGGTCTCTTCTACATTGGCGATGGCCACGCCGCCATGGGCGACGGCGAAGTTGCCGGATCAGCGATCGAAGTCCCACTCAAGGCGCGAGTGCAATTCAGCGTGATGAAAGGCCGCACCATCGAGTGGCCGCAATTCGAGAATGACGAAGCCATTATGACCGTCGGCGCCTACCGGCCGGTCGACGATGCGGTGCGCATAGCCTTCACCGAACTGGTGCATTGGATTCATCGTGATTACGGGCTTTCTGATCTGGATGCCTACGAGTTGCTGTCGAAAGTCGCGAGGGTTCATTTCAACGAGATGGTGGATCCGAATTACGTCGTCGTGGCTTCGATTGAGAAGAAGTACTTGCCGGTGAAGAAGAAACCCTAAGACATCGTCGGGAGACTACAAAGGCCCCACTTCTCGCAAAGAACGCGAGAAATGGGGCACCCAACTTCTCTGAATCCTGGCTGGTTAGCCTTTTACGATCTTCTTTGCTTTCGAATCCCACATGGCGATTGACTTGCTGAAATAGGCGAAGTTGGCCAGGTGGCATCCGATGGCTGCGTTGTTGCCGAATACTTCATTCTCGACTACCGGCTTGCGGGTGCGCACCGCGTTGTAAAAGTTCGCCTGGTGATCGACGGTGTCGCTGTAGCCGGGAGGGTTGGCGTACGACTCGCTCCTTTCGTCAACTTTCCACGCCAGCGCCGGCGGTTCCGGATGTTCGTCGTGCCACTTCTCCAGGTACTGCTCGCGCAACTCTTTGGGCCAGCCGAAAACCGAGTAGCCCTCGGGCTCCGGACGCGTGTCTTGCGGCTTGTAGGTCAGGGTCGAATCTTTGATGATCATCGTGCCCTTGGTGCCGTAGAAACCGATGAATTCTCCGCCGTCGTTGTTCAGATTGCAGCGCAGCGTGACGCGGAAGTTGGGATAGTCGTAGAGAGTTTCGATCAGGTCGGGGAACTCGCGCCCATCCTTGAAGTGGTAAAGACCTCCACTCGATTGGGCTCGCTGCGCGGGCTCGTTGATGCCGGTAATGAACTGAATTCCGGAAATCAGGTGGACGAAGAGATCGCCGCCCAGGCCCTCGCCGTAATCGGTGTAGCAGCGCCAGCGGAAAAAGCGGACCGGATCGAACGAGTGCTTGGGCGCGTTCCCCAGAAACGCGTTCCAGTCGATGGTCTTTTCGCTGGCGTCGGGCGGAATGGGGTAGACCCAGGCGCCGCTCGGAGAATTGCGGTCCCAATAGGCGTTGATCGAGAAGACCTCACCCAGCTTGCCGGAATCGTAAATCTCTTTTGCCTTGGCGTAGAGCACGGAACTAACGCGCTGGCTGCCGACTGCGACCACGCGATTGGCTTTGTGCGCGGCTTCGACCATGGCGAATCCATCTTCGACGGTATGCGACATCGGCTTCTCGCAATAGACGTCTTTGCCGGCGGCGCAGGCATCCTCAAAGATATGGCGATGCTGGTGGTCCATGGTGGCGATGAGGACGGCGTCGACGTCCTTGCGATCGAGAATGGTGCGATAGTCGCGGGTGGCTGCGACTCCCGGGTTCTTCACGGATTCCTGCGCGGCGAGGTGGCGGCTGTCATAAAGATCGCACACCGCGACGCACTGGATGCCGGGCACCAGAAGTGAAGCCTTGAGATGTTCGCAGCCGCGAATGCCGGTGCCGATGGAAGCGAAGCGCACGGTGTCACTGGGAGCGACCGGGCGAGCGGCCGCTGAGAGCAGATGAGGCTGCAGCACCGTGACTTTCATCGCCGCGCCCGCAGCGACTGCTCCCGTACCGAGATGGATGAATTGGCGCCGCGTCAGGGAATGCTTGGACATAGAGATTCGCCTCCTTGGGGATCTGGTCGTGCACGTTAAAGAAATTTTTGCGAGTCCGGGGTATTCGGCTCGGAATTATGCCACAGGAACGAGAGGAGAGTTCCACAAGTTCCCGAAGTTATTAGTCAACTCAAGGCACTCTGAGGGAACGATGCAGGAAGGAAATTCTATGCAAAAATTGAAAGGGCCGTGACATTGGTTATGCTCTAGCCACCAACTCCTGCGAGGGAGCTAATAGCGTGGAGGCATGCACCGTCACAGCCCCTTGATGCGATCACCGCTTTCGCGGTTCCGGACCCCAACTGCACCTCGCAGCGCCGTCGGTTTTTTCAGGTCCGGTCACCCAGCAGGTTGCCCTACCCGGCTGACCACTCAGTCTACTTCGGGCTGACAAATTTTATTTGTGCCAACCCTTTCAACCGTCGACGGAAGCCACCTTAAGCGCGACACCCAAAAAAGTCAACGCAAACTTTTGGTGCACCGTAATGGTTTCATGTTGTGCATAACGGGAAACGCATCCTGTTGCAAGGATAGCTGTTTAATGCATAGCAAAATAGTATCTACCGGGTTTTTCACAGAAAATTGCACAACAACCCTGAAGGTCCCAAAGGCTTGAAAGCGAACCAAATAATCATCTTGACGCAAGAAACGCTTCGGCGCATCTTACAGAGAGCAGCGAATCGTCTCGATGTCGGACCTTGTGGCCTACGTGGACGGTGGTTCCTTGGGAAATCCAGGGCCGTCTGGCATTGGAGTAGTCATTAATGGCTGCGAAACCGGCGTAATCCGCATCGCCAAATGGATCGGCCACCAGGATAACAACGTCGCCGAGTATGCGGCCCTGCTAGAAGCCCTGCAGTGCGCCGTTTCCCTGAACGCCAAGAAGTTGCACGTTTACTCTGATTCCCAGGTTGTGGTGCGCCAGATGCGCGGGGAGTACACCTGCCGCAGTCCGCGCCTCTATTCTCTGCACTGGATCTGCCGCAAGCTGGCCCGCTCGCTGAATTTTTCCATCTCTCACGTGCCCCGCGAGAACAACGCCGAAGCCAACCGTCTGGCCAATACGGCGGTTCGACGGCGGGGCAGGTAATAAAGTCAGCAGTCCGGCGCGTTTGCTACTCAACTGCGTTCGGGCAGCGAGTTTGCCCTGCAATCGAATACCCTAGGACGGCTGCGGAAAAACCTGTTCTGAGGCGAGGGGGCGACCACCAGGGCTGAAGCCCGACCGATTCTAACCGGCTTACGCGGCCCTGAAGGGCCGCTCTTCCACGGTTCTGCCTGCATCGATGAGTTTTTCCGCAACCTCCTAGGACAATTCATGGGGTGGAGGCCAGCCCTCCCAACCTCGAATCTCTACCCCTGACTACCGGGTAGGAATGTGCGCAGAAATCCTTGACACTGTGCCTGCTCGGAGCGAGACTCGACTTACTGAATCCATAAAATTGAATTGAGTTCTCGGTGGCCGGATCGCGCCTCCGCCCCACTCGAGCTAAATCGCGCCATGGACCATTATTCGATCCTCGACCAAAGCACGCCGCTGCAAGATGCCGGGCTTGGTCCCTCGGAAGTTAATACGGACGAGCTTGGCACAGCCAAGCCAGCTACATCCGAGTCGGGTACGGAGTCTGACATGACGCAGATGGGCGCCAACCGATCCCCGCAAGGCGGCGTTTCCGCGATGCTGGCTGCCGTGAATAGTTTGCCTCCCACCGCACCGACTCCCACCACTCGCGCGCCAGGTTTCCTCGGGCAAGATGGCGGACACTCCCTGGCTGAGATGGCACAGCGCGATCTGGATGCCGCGCTGCAATTGCTGGCGGAGCGGGCACAATACATCACCGGGGCCAGCGGAGCGGCTATTGCTCTTCGCCGTGGCCGCAACAAAGATATGCTGTGCCGCGCCAGCGCCGGCCCGAATGCGCCTGAACTGGGCGCGCTTCTCTCGGCGGAGTTTGGACTGTCAGGGGAGAGCGTCCGCACACGGCTGCCGCTGCGCTGCGATGACGCCGAGCGCGATGCCCGCGTCAATCGTGAAGGCTGCCGCCAGTTGGGCGTCGCATCCGTAGCGGTAATGCCAATCGTCAGTGACGACCAGGTTCTCGGCGTCTTCGAGCTTTTCTCAGGCAAGATCAGAGCGTTTGAAGAGAGAGACCTCACAGCCCTGCAGCACCTGGGCGAGATGGTTGAAACCGCGGTTCGACTGGCGCAAACCGCGCAGGCTGGGGAAGTCATGGGCGAATTCGTGGCCGAAGTCAGCGACGTGGCGCCAGCCGTCGAGGCTGAAGCCGAATTACCCGCGTTGCCCGCCGAAGCCGAAGCGGCAGTGCCCGACGCGCCAGCCGAAACGACAAGTGCCAAGGCGACAAGTGCCGAGGCGACAAGTGCCGAAACGATAGGTGCCGGGGTTAGCGACGCTGCTCCTTCTGTCCGGCCCCTGCCGGTGGAAGTGGAGCCTCCGATTCCCGCGCCCCCGGCTCCGATCATTCCGACCCCGGCCCCTCCTGCCGCCGTTGCCGTCAAGAAGCCGCTTCTATGGTCGGCGGCGACTCAGCCCGCGACGCGGCCGCCAGAAACGGACCAGAGTCATCTGCCTCCGATGCTGCGAAACCTGCGCAAGTGCCAGGCGTGTGGCTTCCCGGTTTCCGAGGGCCGGACGCTTTGTCTGGATTGCGAGGGGAAGCAGTGGAGTGGGCAAGTGCGTGTGCCGGCGGCGGCTTCGCAGCCCGCTGCCCGTTCCGCTGTCGCTACTGCCACTGCGAGCGCCGCTGCACGAGCTCTGGTGTCAACGCCTGCGGACAAACCGGCCGCTCAACCAGCTATGAGTTCGCATCCGGTGCAGCCTGCGCCGCAGGCGGTTGAGACCTCAGCGCTATCGGCTGTTCCTCTCAGCATGAAGGATGAGTTCGCTGCGACTTCCACACTACCGGAAGCTGGTGAGTCCTCCGCGAGCACGCTGCCGTTCCTGAGCGCTGGCGTCACGTCTTCGGAATCGTGGCTCTCTGCCAACAAATACGTCCTGGGAGCGATAACCCTGGTAGTGGTGATCTTGGCTGTCATCGTTGTTTGGCTGCGCTAGGTCTTGCTGCGCTAAGCTCGCTACCGCGCAACTCTTTTGTTTTCTGTGAGGCGAAGCGGATGGCCCGGAAGAACTTCGCACTGCGGAACCGCCGCGATAACCCAACTATCCTTCGCCCGTCTCATACGTGGGGGTCATTCCGGTTACTAAGGACCCGAAAATGAGCAGCCGGATGGTTCAAATCAGCATCTACAGAGATATAATAGAAAGACTTTCTCGCAGGAGAGTTCCTTCCAGAAAACGACAAATCTGATGTCCATGAAAACCAAAGCAGCGATTCTCGTTTCGTCCTTTGCCGTATTGGTTTTTGTTGTAGTGGGTTCGATGGGTGGCGTGCACGCCTCCTCGACCGACGGCTCCTACCGCCAACTGCAGGTTTACAGTGAAGTGCTCTCGCGCGTGCGCAGCGAGTACGTCGAGGAGCCGAATATTCCCAAGGTCACTGACGGAGCCCTGCACGGGCTGCTGGAATCGCTTGACCCCAATTCCAGCTACATGACCGCCCAGGCCTACAAGCAGTACAAGTCTCACAGGAGCGAAGCCAAAGGGGACATCGGCGCAACCATCTCGAAGCGCTTTGGCTATGCCGCGGTGGTTTCCGTGCTGCCAGGCTCGCCCGCGGAAAAAGCCGGCATCGAATCCACTGACATCTTTGAATCCATTGAAGGTGTGAGCACACGGGATATGTCGCTGCCTGAGATTCGCAACATGCTAGCTGGCTCTCCCGGCTCTCAGGTAAATGTGTCGGTCGTCCGTGCCCGGCGCGCTGAGCCACAAAAAGTCGTGATAACGCGCGATGTGATCAGCATTCCTCCCGTCACTGACAAAATGCTGGAGGATGGCATCGGCTACGTCAAAGTTGACGCGCTGACCAAAGGCAAGGCGCAGGAAATTTCCTCGAAGATCAAGTCGCTCGAGAGATCCGGCGCGAAGAACCTGGTGCTCGATCTGCGCAATGCCTCGGACGGGGACGAAGGCGAAGGCGTCGCCGTTGCCAATCTCTTCCTTAACCACGGCACCATCACTTACCTGCAAGGCCAGAAGTATCCGCGGGAGGCCTTCAACGCCGATCCTGCGAAAGCCATAACCACGCTGCCCGTCGCAGTGCTGGTGAATAAGGGCACCGCAGGTCCGGCTGAGATCGTTGCTGCCGCCATCCTGGAGAATGCCCGCGGGGATGTGGTCGGCGACAAGACCTTCGGCGACGGTTCGGTGCAGAAAACGATTGATCTGCCTGATGGCGGCGCGCTCATCCTCTCGGTAGCCAAGTACTACTCGCCGAGCGGCAAGGCGATTCAGGACACCGCAGTTACTCCCAACGTCGTCGTCGCCGAAGAAGACGACAACGTAATCTCGGAGGACGAGGACCAGGAACCGGCCGCGCCCGAGCAGGAAGCCAAGCCCAAGAATACGGTCGATGATCAACTGAAGAAAGCGGTGGAAGTTCTGAAGCGCCGCGCCGGCTAGTCATTCCCCGTGTGCAAGCACATCACGCGCCAATCCGGCGCGTGATTTTTTTTTGTGGGACTAAGTTCTTCTTGCCCTCAACATTTCTCATTGCATTCTGTCGACTTCCCTGAGCTCCATCTGCACCAATCGGTCGGGTATTTTGACCAATCCAGTCGCTTGCACATGGCTTTGTCCTTCCTTCAGTATCCATCGCAGAAGGTCCTTGAGTGCCTCTTGTTTCTCTCTCGAGGTTGAGGTTTCAGGAAGAACGAACCACGTGAAGCTCGCGATCGGATACGAGGCCCAGCCCGTTGGATTTGTGATCGAGCAGCGGAAATCGCCCTGCCCGCTGATCACGCAGGCCGAGGCGGCTGCGGCTATGCTTATCGGACTGGCGTTGACAAATCTACCGGTGGCGTTTTCTACGATGCCCTGCGGCAATCCAATCTGGGTCGCATATCCCATTCCCACGTAGCCTATCGAATTCTCTGTACCCTTGACCGTTTTTGCGACGTTACCGTTCCCGTCCTCCTCGGCGCCTACCGGCCACCGCACCCAAGCTCCTCTTCCCACCCTGGTTCTCCACTCCGCACTTACCTTGCTGAGGTAGTCGGACCAGATGTATGTGGACCCGCGTCCTCCTCCACTGTGAATCACCACGATATCGCGGGCTGGCAGCTTTGCCTCAGGATTCGGCCCGGCAATGGCCCAATCGTTCCAGCGAGTGATTGTTCCCAGGTAAATTCCCGCCAACGCTTGTGGCGTAAACCGAAGTATGCTCTTGACGCCCGGAAGGTTGTAGATGGGCACGATTGCTCCCACCGCGACGGGAAAGAAGAGCACGTTCTTGCTCCCCAAGCCAGACGGGTCCGGCACTTCGCTGGCGCCAAAATCGGCGGTACCCGCCGCTACCACTTCCTCTCCGTGCACCGAACCGAAGGGCAGGTATGTGGCGTGAACGTTGCTCCGCGTCTTCTCGAATTCTGACAACCACCGTGTATATGTGCGCAGCGGGAACGTGCTTCCCACCCCCACGAATCGCACGGGCGCTGCTGCTTCCTGGCACCACAGCAGTGACCCCACAAACAATAGCCAGATTGGCAAACCACACCTTCGCAATCGCATCCGTACGCCCCCGGCGTCTGGAACGCCCTCTGCTGTCCATCGACCGGAATGCCGACAAACTTCAGGGCCGACTCACGGTGCTGATGTAGGGACGGCGTTCGGCGGTGGATCAGTTTGATGCTTAGGCTGATGGAGATACACGCGAGATCCTTCGCTCCGCCTGAAAAACGGCTGCGCTCAGGATGACTCCGAGGTTGAGAGGTTCAGACTGACCCACTACCCGGCGTTCGTCCCACGCTTAAGGTGGTTCCCCGAGGTGCTATCCTGAGCTTTCCTGGCCATGACGACTCTCTACGAACATCTGCCTCCCGTCGAAGTTGCCGGGCGCAGACTCGTCGGCCGCTTCCTTTTCGCGCTGCTCGTTCTCATCTCCGCTCTGGTCGGAGCCACGGTTGGACTCCTCCTCGTCTATACCACCGACCTTCCACAAGTCGATGCCCTGGAAGCGTACCGCCCCAGTTCCATCACGGAGCTCTACGACGAACATGGCAAAGTCATCGGCTCCTTCGCCCTGCAGCGCCGCGTCATTGCCGGCTACGACGATTTTCCGCCGATCCTGCGCGAGGCTCTCGTCTCCATTGAAGACAAGGACTTCTACACTCACTCCGGCATTAATTTCTTCCGCATCGTCGGCGCCGCCTATCGCGACATACGCTCCGGGGGCAAGATTCAGGGCGCATCCACGCTCACCATGCAGCTGGCCCGCAATCTTTTTCTGTCGCCCGACCGGTCCTACCGCCGCAAGATTGAGGAAGCGATGCTCGCCATTCAGATCGAGCGCCGCTTCACCAAGTCGCAAATCTTCACCCTGTATGCCAACCAGATTTTCCTCGGCCACGGCGTCTACGGCTTCGAGGCCGCGTCCGAGTTCTACTTCAGCAAGCCGGCCAAACAACTCACCCTGGAAGAAGCCGCGCTGCTCGCGGGCCTTCCCAAAGGCCCAGTAGTTTACTCTCCAATCAACCATCCTGAGCACGCCCTGAGGCGCCGCAACCTTGTCATCAACGCCATGATGGAAGATGGCAAGATCACCACTGCCCAGGCCGCGGACGCCCGCTCCGCACCGCTCGTCCTGCATCTCGCCCACGATCCCAACTCCCTCGCTCCTTATTTTGTCGAGGAAATCCGCCGCTATCTCGAAGGCAAGTACGGCGCTGACCAGGTCCACGAAGGCGGCCTCAAGGTTTATACATCGATGAATGTCGATCTCCAGAAGGCCGCCAACCAGGCCGTGCTTGATGGACTTGCCGCCTACGAGCGCCGCCATGGCTGGAAAGCTCGCCTCGAAAACGTCCATGCCCAGGGCATTCCGATCTCCAAATACTTCCATCCCGACTGGGACGACGAGCCTGAGGTCAACGGATACGTCCATGCCCTGGTGACCTCCGTCGGCCCCGGAATCGCCACTCTGAAGTTCGGCCGCTACACCGCAGCGCTGAGCCAGGCCGACGTCGCCTGGACCGGGCAGAAAATCCAAAATATTCTCAAGACCGGCGACATCTGTTACATCAAAATTCTTTCGATCGCCGCGAATGGCGCCGCACACGTCAGCCTTGAGCAGGACTCCGGCGCACAAGGCGCCCTCGTTGCCATCGACAATGCCACCGGCGGCATCAAAGCCATGGTCGGCGGACGCGACTTCAACAACTCCAAATTCAACCGCGCCACCCAGGCCCTGCGCCAGGTCGGCTCATCCTTCAAGCCCTACGTCTACACCACCGTCATCGATCAGGGAGCCAGCCCCGACGACACCATCCTGGACGAGCCCGTCAGCTTCGATACTCCCTCCGGCCCATATTCGCCGCACAACTACGACGAGAAATTTGAAGGCATCATCACTCTGCGCCGCGCCCTTGCCCAGTCGCGCAACATTCCCGCGCTCAAGCTCGCCAGCAAAGTCGGCATCAACACCGTCATCGATTACGCGGGACGCTTCGGTATCACCGCCAAGCTGCCTCCCTACCTTCCCGTCGCTCTAGGCGCTGCCGAAATCACGCTCCTCGAGCAGACCTCCGCCTACAGCGTCTTTCCCAATGACGGCGTGCGCGTCACGCCGCGCTACATCACGCGCGTCACCGATTACGAAGGACGCGTGCTGGAAGAAAATTTCCCCGACGTTAAAGACGCCATCAGCAGCCGCACCGCCCGAATCATGACTTCGATGCTGCGCGAGGTGGTTCTGCACGGCACCGGAGTTGCCGCGGCGAAGCTTCCATTCCCCGTCGCCGGAAAAACCGGAACCACCAATGACTTCACCGACGCCTGGTTCGTCGGCTTCTCCCCCAGCATGACCTGCGGCGTCTGGGTCGGATTCGACGAGAAGAGATCTCTCGGGGCAAGAGAGACTGGAGCCCGCGCTGCTCTCCCCATCTGGATGAACTTCATGACCGCCGCGATGACCACGCGAGATCAGTCAGGAAACGAAATCGCGTCCAAAGACCTGGCAGACTTCGCGCCCCCGCCCATCGCCCAACATCCCGCCCAGAAGCTCGACACTCCCGACACTGCCCCGGCCAGCGACGAATCCCACTAGTCCCCTTAAATTTCACACCCTATTTACACTTCTCGATTAAGGTGCTTACATATCATCCTGTGAGAATCGGGCTGCGAGAATCAAGCTGCGGGAATCAGGCTGCGAGAATGAGGATCTTATGAACGAAGCTACTTCTTTCGATCACGTCGTAGCGATCCTCGGCATTGGCCCCGACCAGTACAAGGATTCGCTTCCCTTGAAGGAGTGGGTGCGTCAGAACAAGGACGAGAAGTATGTTCCGCCCGAACTGCTCAAGTACTGGGGCTTCACCGTCGAGGAAGCTGCCTGAAGTGTCTTTCTCGATTCACGCCGCGCGCCCCAGCCTTGGCTTGCCGTCTTTTACTGCCATTACAATAGCTGTGTGACTGAAGTCAGCACTCGCGCAGCCGCCGTCACCAGCGACGTCACTTCCGGACGGCGGCGGTTCACGCTCCGCCAGCGAATCGTGCTACGGATGATCATCTGGGCGGGAAGCTGGATCATCCGCCTGCTCGGTCCCACCCTGCGCGTGTCTGTTTCGCGCGAAGATGGAGCGCCCGAAACCATTGACCAGCGCCCGCTGATCGCTTCCTTCTGGCATGCCTGCCAGATTCCGGCAACCTATCTGTTCCGCGATTTCGGCATCCGCGTGATGAGCAGCAATAGTTACGACGGCGAGTACATGGGCCGGATCATCCGCAAGTTCGGATTCCTGGCGGTGAAGGGATCGAGCAGCCGAAACGCAGTCCGCGCTCTGCTCGGTCTGCGCCGCGCTTTGGGTGAAGGATGGACAGTCGCGTTCACGCTCGATGGACCACGCGGCCCGCGCTACAAAGTGAAGCCTGGTCCGGTCGCTCTGGGCCGCTCCTCGGGCGTGCCCTTGGCCATGTTTCACATCGCGGTCGAGAAGGCCTGGGTGCTCAACACATGGGATCAGCTCATCATTCCGCGGCCTTTCTCTCGCGCGCTAATCCGCTTGGGGAAAATGATTCAAGTGCCCGCCGACGCGACAGACGAAGACCTCGATCGCTACCAGGCCGAACTGCAGACTTCCCTTGACCGCGTGCGCGAGTTTGCCGAAGCGAATGTCAGCAGGGTAGGGACGCCGGAGTTTCCCCACTACCGGCGGAAGGCGGACAGCGAAGCATGAGGGGTCTCATGCGTAGGTTTGCGATGTTGGCGTCATCCCGAAACCCGGCGTACTTCAGCCGGGTGAGGGATCTCGCGCGGAGGACGCACGCCGTACCTCTGCACGCGAGATCCTTCGCTCCGCCTGAAAAACGGCTACGCTCAGGATGACGCCGTCCGGGTGCAAGTGTCCGGACGCGCAGCTTTGACGCTGTCATTTTGCGCCTGCTAGACTATTAGTTCGTCCAGCCATTTCCAACCGCAGAAGGGAAGTCCGTGCGCGCAGAAACCCGTCACCAACTAAAACAGGATGCCTTTAGCCGCGCCACCATGGAGGCCGCGGAAAGAACCGCCCACTGGTCGGTCGAACACCAGTCAACCCTTATCATCGCCGCTATCGTGGTCACGGTGGTTCTCGCGTCGACTCTGGGCGGCTGGTACTACTTAAGCGCGCAGGATGAGAAGGCGAGTTTCGAATTGTCGCAAGCGGTGCGCACCATGGACACGCCGCTGCGTCCCGCAGGCGTTCCTGCGCAGCCGGATGCTCCCAGCTTCGCCTCGTCCAAGGAGCGCTCCGACGCCGCGCGCAAGCAGCTGCAAACCATTATCGACAAATATCCACACACCCGCACGGCTGACATGGCGCGCTATCTTCTGGGAGTAACGGCGGCGAATGAGAACGACCCGGCCACGGCGGAACGCGATCTAAAGGCAGTAGCCTCGTCGGGAAACCGTGAATTGGCGTCGGTCGCCAAGCTCGCGCTGGCTTCGCTTTACGGAAACAGCAATCGCACCAAGGACGCCGTAGCCCTCTACCAGGAATTGATCAACAAACCTACCGCCTCGGTGAGCAAAGTGGCGGCGCAGTTAGAACTCGCCGAGCTCTACCAGAATTCCAACCAGCCTGTTGACGCCAAGCGCATCTACGAGCAGATCAAGAAAGACAATCCCAGTAACGAAGCCGGGCAGTTGGCCACGCAAAAGCTGTTGGAACTGAAGTAGGCCCCGTAGCGCCAACGTCCCGGCGGCTGTCCGGCGGGCGTCCTCGCCCGCTGCTCCGAGGGCGAGACGCCCTCGGGACAGCCGGCAAGATGCCGGCGCTACTTGTTTCCCCCCTTACCGATGAATGAGATGGAATGCAGATCCCGCGGAATCTGCCTTATCGGTGCGACCGCGATGGCGGAGGGCCTCGCTCTGGTCACCCGCGACGAACGGATACGGCACTTCGTCCGGCTCAAAACCATCTGGTAATCACGGGCTAGACAATTGCCGTCCCGTCTTTCCGTTACCTTCGTAAGGTCACGCTTTCCTTTTTCCTCCGACTGGGACATTCCGCTCAAGCAGAATCTTAAAGACCGCATTCTTGTGCCCGGGTGAGGCTTGATGAAGACCTTCCGTCGCCACACATTGGTCGCGATCTGTCTGTTCGGAGCTCTGTTGCCGGCTTTCAGTCAGCAGGCTGACCCGCCGTCTCAGGACGGAAGTCAAAATACCAGCGGCGCGCCTGCTCAGAGCCAAAGCCAGGGCCAGAGTCTGGCGGACGTCGCCCGGAAACTGCGCAAAGACACAACCTCAGAAGTAAGAATGACCGACGCCGACACCAGGAAGCTTTTCGAGTCGGTGGACAAAATCTTTGCCTTCGCAGCGGAAGACACTGGAATGCCCAAGCGAGCCGTGGTCAAGCGCCGGTTGGTCAGCAAGGCCGACGTGGAAAAATTCGCCACCGGCCGCTTGGCGAAAGAAGAATTCACGCAGCGCTTTGCCCAGGGCGAACTGAGCATGAAGAAGCTCGGCTTCCTGCCCCGCGAGTTCAACCTGCGTGAATTCCTGGTGAAGTCCACCGGCCAGAACGTTGCCGGCTACTACGACGAAGAGACCAAGACGATCTCTCTGTTGAATTGGGTTCCCTTCGACAGGCAGGAACCGATTCTGGCTCACGAGTTAACCCACGCCCTGCAAGACCAGAATTACGATCTGAAGAAATGGATGAGGGCCACGGAGAAGCCCTCCGACGATGCAGCCAAGGGCGGCGACACCGATGACTCCGCCACCGCGCGCAAAGCGGTCGTTGAAGGACAAGCCATGGTGGTCTACGTCGACTACATTCTTGCCCCGGTCGGGCGCAACCTGACCGACACTCCCGGCTTGATCTACCAGATGGAAGAGCCTGCAGTGAAAGCGGTGGCCGACTCGCAGATGCTGCACGACGCGCCCATGATTCTGCGTGAAACCGGAACCTTCGCTTACAACGAAGGCCTGATCTTTGAAGGAGAAGTGCTGCACAAGGGTGGCAAGAAGATGGCCTTCGCTGGTGTCTTCGCGCGTCCGCCGCGCAACTCGCACGAGGTGCTGCAGCCTGCCGCATACATCAACGGGGAAAAGCTGCCGCCGGTTCGTATTCCCGACATGCACCAGGTCCTCAGTAATCAATACGATGTGTTTGACTCGGGCGGCATCGGTCAACTGGACGTTCGCGCCATGCTCAAGCAATTTGGCGAGCGTAAGATTGCAGATGAACTTTCTTCGGCATGGCAGGGCGGGGCCTACGTCACCTATCGCCGCGCTGATAAGGACATGGTCACCCCCAACACTACGGACCTGGCCTTGCTCTACGTTTCGCGGTGGAAGTCGCCGCAAGCCGCGGAACGCTTTGCCCACTTCTACGCCACTGCTGTATCCCAGCGTTATCGCAGCGCCACGCCTCAAGCTCAGGCCGCATGTACCGGAGCAAACTGCCCCGTCTTCAGCGCCCAGATCGCAACCGAAGAGGGACCGGTGATTGTGGAGCACTGGGCCGACAACAGCGTGGTCGTTTCCGAGAGCTTTGACGCCGCTACGGCGGCGAAGCTGAGCAGCACCTTGCGCGATTCAGCCGCGGGCGTGCACGCAGGGAACATGGAGCGTGGCGAAGATGAAATCGGGCTGCGGCTCTACGAAATTCCTGCTTTCCGTGAGTTTGAGGCGGCGATCGGGCAAAGAATCCTGCAGGAAATGATGGCTACGAGCGGGCGCTGATAGCGGGCACTCTTCCACGCTGCTCTTACGGTAGTGGAGGCAAGCGGGCAGGAGTGCCCGCTCCACACGGGTTTCGTCCTGGCGGCGTCTCGTGGTAATGCTCCCATTTCCACTTTTCCTTCCACTTGAGTACCATGGTTGATTCCGATTCCACGACAACTGGATCAACATGGCCGACATTGCACTCCGCGTCAACGGCAGTGAAAAGAAAGTCAGTGTCTCGCCCGAAACCCCGCTGCTTTGGGTCCTGCGCGACACTCTCACACTCACCGGAACAAAATTCGGCTGCGGCGCAGGATTGTGCGGCGCTTGCACCGTGCATGTAGACGGGGCGCCCACTCGATCCTGCGTCACTCCCGTCTCGCAGGCGAGTGGCAAGAGCATCACCACGATTGAAGGCCTCGGAGCGAATGGCCTCCACGTGCTGCAACAGGCCTGGATCGCCGAAGAAGTCCCGCAGTGCGGCTACTGCCAGACCGGACAGATCATGACCGCCGCCGCGCTTCTGGCCAAGACGCCCAATCCCACCGACGAAGAGATCACTAAAGCTATGAACGGCAACCTCTGCCGGTGCGGAACCTATGAGCGCATTCGCAAAGCCGTGCATCGGGCCACCGGCAGCGGAGGTGCGCGATGAGCCCGCTCTCCCGCCGTGAATTTGTCGCCGCCGGGGTCGCCGGCGGCGCCGGACTGGTGATCGGCTTTTACCTTCCTCATAAAGGTTCCTCCAGCAAGGAAGTTTTTTCGCCCAACGCTTACTTGCGCATCACGCCCGACAATAAAATCACGATCGTGGTCGCGCGCTCCGAGATGGGTCAGGGCGTGCTCACGGCACTGCCGATGATTCTGGCGGAGGAACTGGAAGCTGACTGGAAGCAGATCGAGATCGAACAGGCCGGGGCGAGCACGCTCTTTGGCGATCAGACCACGGGAGGAAGCGCCAGCGTCCGCACCACATGGGATCCCATGCGCAAGGCCGGAGCCGCCGCCCGTGAAATGCTGATCTCTGCCGCCGCCCTGACGCTGGGGCGTTCCGCGTTCCACATGCGCGGCGGAAAATGGCGGCATCAAGCACGCGGCTTCGAACCGGCGCTTGAGCTATGGCGAACTCGTCGGCAAAGCCGCCACGCTGCCCGTCCCAACCGATGTAACCCTCAAGCAAAACAAGGATTACAAAATTGTTGGCCAGCGCCTGCCGCGTCTCGACACGACCGCAAAGGTTAAAGGCGAAGCCGTCTTCGGCATCGACTTCCGCTTGCCGGGAATGAAATATGCCGTGCTGTCGCGCTGTCCTACGATTGGCGGGAAGGTCACGGGCTTTGACGACAAAGAGTCGAAGAAGATTTCCGGCGTTAGCTATGTGGGCAAGATCGGCGAATTCGCCGTCGCCGTGGTCGCCGACAGCGTGTGGGGCGCGATGGAAGGCCGCCGCGTGCTGAGTGTCGCGTGGGACGAAGGCCCGAACAAAGATTTCAGCAGTGCCGGGGCCATGAACGCGCCGGCAAGGCTGTCGGATCCTAAAGCCGCAAGCCTGTATTCAGTGGGCGACGCCCGAAAGGCTTCCGGCCGGGAGATCTCTGCCATGTACAACTTGCCCTTCATGGCGCACGCGCCCATGGAGCCGGGCAACTGCACAGCCCACTGTCAGGGCAACAAGTGCGAGCTGTGGGCGCCGACGCAGGTCCCCCAGGATTGCCGAGACTCCGTAGCGACCGCCATCGGGTTGGATCCAGATCAGGTTAAAGTAAATGTCACGTTGATGGGGGGAGGATTTGGGCGGCGGCTTGAACACGATTACGCGGTTGAGGCGGCGCTGGTATCGAAGGCGATCAATGCGCCGGTGAAGGTGATCTGGACACGCGAGGACGACATGCGATTTTCGACTTACCGTCCCGCAAGCTTTCATCATCTCGTGGCAAAGCTCGACGGCTCAGGATTTCCTATCGCGCTCATGCATGGCATCCACGCGCCCTCGATCAGTGGGCAAAAAGGGCAACCGACCCCGGCGAACGTGGATCCGGATTTGCCCGATGAGGCCGGCCCGGTTTACGGGATACCCAATTACGAGATCGATTATGTGATGACGGAGACGCCCGTCCCCCTCGGCTGGATGCGCTCGGTCTACGCGCTGCAGGCGGCCTTTGCGCTGGAGAGTTTTATCGACGAACTGGCAGTGGCGGGAGGAAAAGATCCGCTGCAGTACCGGCTTCACCTGCTGGCGAAAGATCAGGATCTGCAATACTTCACGACCGCGTGGCACACGGGCCGCATGCGTGCCACCCTGCAGCTTGCCGCCGAGAAAGCAGGGTGGGACAAACCTTTGCCCGCCGGACATTATCGCGGCATCGCCTGCTTCGGATGCTTCGCTACTTACGCGGCCGAGGTGGTCGAGATCACGATGGAAAACGATCAGCCGCGCGTGCATCGCGTAGTGGCTGCCGTTGATTGCGGACAGGTCATCAATCCCAGCATTCTGGAGCAGCAAATTCAGGGCGGAGTAGTCTACGCCCTGACTAACGCTCTACGGGCAAAGATCACCATCGAGAAAGGCCGCGTCGTGCAAGGCAACTTCGACGACTACGCCCCGCTCCGCATGGACGAAACCCCGGTCGTCGAGGTCTATGCCGTGCCCAGCACGGAGGCGCCCACAGGAATCGGCGAACCGTCTGTGCCGCCAATCGCACCCGCTCTGTGCAACGCAATTTATGCTGCCACTAAGAAGCGCATTCGCGCGCTGCCAGTCTTGAGCTGAGCAACTACGCACCGCAACTACGCAAGACGAGGAGTTGCCCATGATCCGCAAGTGGATCGCTGCCGTTCTATTTCTGACTCTCGGGTCTTGGCTCCCCGCTCAGACTTCGACGCGACCCCTCTCATCCGTTCCCGCCTCGCGCCTGGCGCACCTACGCCGCGGCATCAATCTCAGCGAGTGGTTCGCCCAAGTCTACGACCCCAAGGGATACACGAAGGAGCACTTCCAGAACTGGACCACCTCCGCCGACATTGCCCTGATCAAGTCTGCCGGCTTTGATCATGTGCGGCTCAGCGTGAATCCGCAGCCCATGTTCACCGCCAATCATCCGGACGCTATTCCGCAGGAGTACCTCTCCTATCTCGACGCGGCGGTGAAGATGATTCTCGACCAGGGACTGAGCGTGGTAGTCGACCTGCACCCGGAGGATGACTTCAAAGACCGCCTGAAAGACGACAGCTTCGTGCAGCAGTTCGTCGACTTCTGGCGTGCCCTTGGCCCGGCACTATGCAAGCTGGGATTCAGAGCGCGTTCTCTTTGAGATCATCAACGAGCCCGAAGTCGCCGACCCTTATCGCTGGTACGGCATCCAGGCCAAGCTCGCTGCTGCCATCCGCGAAGGCGCACCGCAGCATACGATCATCGCCGCCGGTTCGCGCTACTCCAACGATGATCAGTTCCTTTTTCTCGAGCCTCTCCGCGATCCCAACGTCATTTACAACTTTCACTTCTACTACCCGCACATCTTTACTCATCAGGGCGCAACGTGGGGTGAGTACTACTGGCACTGGCTGAGGGGCGTTCGTTATCCTTCGTCTCCGGAGTCTGCTGCACAGGCGGCGGCCAGCGTGCCCGACGCCGTTGATCGTCTGGCCGTGATTCGTTACGGGCAGGAGCACTGGGACGCGGCCCGCATCGATGCAGAAATTTCCCAGGTCGCGGATTGGGCGAAGCAGCGGGGAGTTTCCGTGATTTGTGACGAGTTTGGCGTCTACAGGGCCTATGCTGATCCAGGCGACCGCGCGATTTGGATCCGAGATGTGCGCACGTCGCTGGAGCGCCACAACATCGGCTGGGCGATGTGGGATTACTCCGGCAGCTTCGGCGTCGTTACGAAAAAAGACAGCAAGGCAGTGCTGGATGGCGCGATCGTGAAGGCACTCGGCCTGCCCTGAAGTTCAGAGCCCACCCAGCCATTTCACTGGTAAGTGCGCCGCAAGAGAATTCGCCAGGCGCTCATCGGCCGTGACGAGTTGAGCTCCCGACTGCACGGCCAGGGCAACGTACAGGCAATCGTAGACGGCTCGCCCATAGTTGAAAGCAATTGGCAGCGCCTCAGGCAAGAGCTTGGCGGAAGCAAACGTGGGGAAGTCGCGGAGAAGCATCGAGCTCAGTGCTTCTTCCGCGTCGGCACGAGACAGCCGACCCTGGCGGACCGCCTTCCAGAGAATGTTCCCGCACTCAGCCCAGAAAACGTCGGGGACTAAAAGCTCGAACTCCGTCGCAGCATATCCGTCCAGTACCTGATATGCCTCCGTTCTGAGAGGTTCGTTTTTCGCGGGAAGCATCCACTTTGCCGCAACGCTTGCATCGAGCACGAAACTCGTCACCGCTCGCGGTCCTCACGTATCATCTCTTCAGCCGATGGGAACGGTCCCGGAGACAGTGGGGCTTGCGACGAGATTTTTTTCAACCGATCGACAAATTCGCGCCGCCTCCGTAGTTCTTCGGCGGTAGGCACACTTCTCTGCAATAGTTCGATCACCTCTGCCGCAATCGACTTGCGATTCTTGCGGGCTCGGTCGCGCAGAGCCTTGTACACGGCCACGGGAACGTTTTCGACGTAAAGCGTTGGCATAGGCCTTACCTAGGAAAAGTCTAGCATCTCCCTAGGCAAAAGCCAAGCTCCGTTTCTTGACACCTCCGCTCCCAGCGCTTTATCCTAACTCTTGCTCCTTGCGGTACTTACGCCTCTTAGGCGTGCTTCCGCGGGTCTTCGATCAAGCGCGGAGGTTCCTCATGTTCCTCGACATTAAAGATTTGGCACTCCACCCCATTGAGTTTGCGGAGGAGTTTCAGTCCGGTGTCATCGACCTGGGGGAGGAGACCCGCCAGCGCACCTCGATGAAGACCTCTGGGCGGGCCGAACTGGTGGAGGAGCATCACGGCAAGCATAAAATAATCAAAGACATACGGCTGAAGGGCCAGCTCTCTGCCGGATTCGAACTGAACTGTGCCCGCTGCCTGGAACCCGTGGCCCAGGACGTGAAGCGCGAATTTGAGCTGCTTTACCGACCGTTAGGCGCCGACGCCGGACGCGACGAACTTTCCGTGACCGACGCCGAAGCCGAAATCGGCTATTATCAAGGCGACGGAATTCTGCTCGAGGACGTTTTGCGCGAGCAGGTGCTGCTGGCTTTGCCCCTGAAGGTGACCTGCCGCGAAGATTGCAAGGGCCTGTGCCCCCACTGCGGCAAGAACCTGAACCAGGAACCCTGTTCCTGCACAACTTTGGTAGAAGATCCGCGCTGGTCGGCCTTGAAAGAGATCCGCGGGCGGCTGGAGCACTAGGGAAGCATTCAGCACTCAGCAATCAGCATTCAGCCACAACCGGCCGGTGCTCCCGTTTGGATCGCAGTGACCTGTAATGGCTGAATGCTGATTGCTGACCGCTGAATGCTGACCGCTGAGTGCTTCTACGCCTCAGATAATATGGAAATAGCAGCCAGCCGAGACGGCCCTGCGAAAGGAATTCTAAAATACCATGCCAAATCCGAAACGGCGACACTCCCAGAAGCGTACTTCGACCCGGCGCGCCCACGATGCGCTCAAGGCGCATTCACTATCTGAATGCCCCAACTGCCACGAGAAAAAAATGCCGCATCGCGCTTGCCCCAAATGCGGCTACTATAAAGGACGCGAAGTTCTCGACGTCGAAGAAGCCAGCTAAAGAGAGTCGTGCTCGTCAATCATGCCTAGCGTGATCGCGCTGGATGCGATGGGTTCGGATCGTGCGCCCAAACCAGAAGTGGAGGGCGCGATTCTGGCGGCGCGTCAGTACGACGTGCGCGTGCTGCTGGTCGGTCCGGAAACCACTATCAAAGTGGAACTCGACCGCCATCCCACCGCCCTGCGCCTGCCCCTCGAAATCGTCCACGCCAGCGAGTTCATCACCATGGAGGATAAAGTCGAGGCCATTCGCGCCAAGCGCGACTCCTCCATGCGCGTGGGCCTGCGAGCGGTGCGCGAAGGACGTGCCTCCGGTTTTGTAACGGCGGGTAACACCGGAGCTGCCATGGCCACGGCGAAGGTGGTGTTGGGCGCGATCCCTGGAGTCGATCGCCCCGCGCTGGCAGCGGTGTTTCCCACCGCGCCCGGCACTGCTGCGATCCTGCTCAACGTCGGCGCCAACGTCGATTGCAAGCCGGAGAACCTCGAACAGTTCGCCGTTATGGGCGAGATTTACTTTCGCTCCATGTTCGGAAAACGTCAGGCGCGCCCGCGAGTCGGCTTACTCTCGATCGGCGAAGAAGAGGCCAAGGGCAACGAACTCACGCGCGAGGCGTTTCACTTGCTCAAACAGCTGCCCCTGAATTTTGTGGGCAACGTGGAAGGTCGCGACCTGTACAACGGGCTGGTGGATGTGATCGTCGCCGACGGTTTTGTGGGCAACGTGGCGCTGAAAGTTTCCGAAGGGGTTGCCAACCTGGTTCGTACGGCGTTGAAGGAATCGCTGAAAGCAACCATCACTCGGCAGGTTGGAGCCTTGCTTTCCCGCAGCGCTTTCACCGATTTCAAAAAGCGGCTGGACCATACCGAATACGGGGGCGCGCCGCTGCTGGGCGTGAAAGGCGTGTGCGTTATTACTCACGGCTCGTCGAATGCGAATGCCATCAAGAACGCGGTGCGCGTGGCCGCGGAATTCTCCCGGCGCGGCATCAATGATTCGATCGAGCGCGGCCTGGCCAAGTTGCGTCCGGCGGCAGCGGTTGAGGCCGAAGTAGTGCACCCGAGGTAGGACGAGTAGCGCCGGCATCTTGCCGGCTGTCCCGAGGGCGTCTCGCCCTCGGAGTGGCGAGTTAACGAAGACGCAAGCACATCTCTACGACATGACAGATACCAATCACTCAATCGCTTTCCTCTTCCCCGGTCAAGGCTCGCAATCCGTAGGCATGGGCAGAGATCTGGCCGCGAAGTATCCCATCGCCCGCCAGACTTTCGAAGAAGCCGACGACGCTCTCGGCTACAAGCTCTCCCAAATCTGCTTCGAAGGCTCCGAAGAGCAGCTTCGCCTCACAGAAATCACACAGCCCGCAATTCTCACCGTGTCGATCGCAGCCTTGCGGGCATTGCAGACGCGCATCCCCAAGCCTGAGTATGTAGCGGGACACAGCTTGGGAGAATATTCCGCGCACGTCGCGTCGGGAACAGTGGCTTTTGCCGAAGCACTCCGCACCGTGCGCAATCGTGGAAAATACATGCAAGAGGCGGTGCCGGTGGGCGTCGGAGGAATGGCCGCGATCCTCGGAATGCCGCCCGACAAAGTCGCCGCCGTCTGCCACGACGCCGCGCAAAGCGAAGTCTGCGCGCCCGCCAATATCAATTCACCGGAACAGATTGTGATCTCCGGACACACCGCCGCCGTGGAACGCGCCACGCAACTCGCCGACGAACGCGGCGCCAAGCGGGCGAAAATGCTGCCGGTCAGCGCGCCCTTTCATTGCGCCCTGATGAAGCCCGCGCAAGACCGCCTGGAAGCCGATCTGAATGCGCTCAAGCTGCAAAAGCCCGTCTATCCCGTCGCCTGCAACGTGGATGCGGAACTCGTAACCGATGATCTCCGCGCCCGCGATACCCTCGTCCGCCAAGTCACGGGCACCGTGAGATGGGAGCCTTGCATGCGCCTCCTGATCGCAAAGGGAGTACACACCTTCATAGAAGTAGGCCCGGGCAAAGTTCTCTGCGGCCTGATGCGCCAGATCGACCGCTCGAAAACATGTTTCAACGTAGGCGACGATGAGTCGATGGACAAAACTTTGAAGCACTTGGCAGCGGTCGCATGAATTGCTGATTGAACAGACACGCAGCCCGTTGTTTTCAATCAGCAATCAAAAATCAACAATCAAAAATCAACAATTGCCCTTCAGTACGGCGAAAAGCTCATCGTCTTATCCGACTTCTCCACCCACACCCGCGCGCGATTCGCCCGATCATTCACTGTGACGTCAACCACCACTCCGCTCCCGCCGCCGGGAGGCGAGCCGACAGCATAGATCTTGTGCGACTTGATCAGTCCCCACTCGCCGCCCGGCCCCCAATCGCGATAAAACTCGTTGTATGGATATTTCGGGTAACGCTCAGGATGCTGCTTCCACTGCGGATCGTGCATCCAGACTCCGTACGCCGCCTCATAGTCCTGCCGCTGCAGCGCGTCGAAAAAGTGTTCGGCCACGCGCTCTTCCGGCCAATAGCGAAACCACCAGCCCAGAAAGCCCAGCACAAGCAGGACAACGATCGCCGAAATAATGCGTGCGCGTCTCTTCCGCTCTTTTTGCGGGTCGTATTCCTTCGCGTCCAGCAGAGTCATAGGCTTCTAGCATAACGGACGCAGTCAAGAATCGGGAGATCGGGTGATCGGGTGATCGTGAATTTAGATCGCCCGATGACCCGATCAGAAATCTCCCGATTCTTAGAGCGTTCGCTTGAACAATGGAATCGCTATCCCCAAAGTAATTGCCGCGAAGAGCGTCAGAAACAGCATGTCTCCCCAAACCGCCGACAAGGTCGTCTCTTTGAGCAGCAGACACTTGAAGCCATCGACAGCGTAAGTGAAAGGATCCACCCTCGCAATGCCCTGCAGCCACTTGGGGAATGCCTGAATGGGATACACCGAGCCGCTGGGGAAAAACAGCAGCGTGTTGAGAATGCCGAACATGGCTCGCGGCACCAGCGGATCTTCGATCCGCACCATCATCAGAAACATCATCGTATTGAACGCCAGCGACGTCAGGACAATCATGATCAGCAACCCAAAGACGGTCACAGGATTGAAAATCGTTCCCACTCCCGCCAGCAGCGACCCGATGACCACGATGATCACGCCCGTCATCACCGCTTTGATTGCCCCCGCCAGATTCAGCCCCAGCACCAGTTCGAGCTTCGTGATCGGCGTGACCAGGTAGCCTTCGTGCACTCCGCGCGCCTTGTCGTCGATATAAAGCATGCCGCCGCCGATCATCACCGACACGAACATCGCCAGCACCAGCGACCCCGGCAGCAGATATTTCATGTATTCGATATAAGGATAGAGCTCCACGATATCCAGTGCCGTTTGCTGCAGAATGCGAGGCGAGACTGTCGGCTGGTTGAGCGCGTTGGTCAAATCCGTCAACTCCCCTTCGACCGCCGAACTCATAAAGTTGTCGCTGTTGTCCACCACCAGCGCGATCCGCGGATGATTCTCTTCGTACACGCGCCGTGAAAACTGTGGCGGAATGATCACCGCTCCCTGCAGCTTGCCGTTCCGCACATCTTCCATGGCCTGCCGGTCGCTGTCGTAATAAATCGGCACGAAGGTGCGAATGTTCACCCGCACCGAGTCAAAGGCCTCGCGGATTCTCAACGCCTGCGGCCCACCATCCTGATCGACGATGGCGACCTTGGCATCGTGGATCTTGCCGCCGAACGCATTGCCCAGAATGATCAACTGCACCAGCGGAAAAATCATCGACGCCAGCATCAGCGCCGGCGAGCGGAAAAACTTCCGCATCTCCCGCTCGACAATCGCCATCATCCGATTCATAACCTCTGTGCCCCTCGGTGCCCTCTGTGGTCAAGCCTTTTCGAAGCAGCCCGCATCACGGCTGCAACCCCGGCCTCTGCGGCATAACAAACGCATAAGCCTTCTGCAGTTCATCGCGAAGCTGCCTTCCGGTGTAGTGCACGAAGACGTCATCCAGCGTCGTGTTCTGCACCGACAGCGACTTCACCGCAACGCCCGCCGCAACCGCCATCTCCACCAGTTCCGTCGTCGTGCGCGAGCCGTTTCCCGTAAGCACGCGATACATCCCCGCGCCTTCATGCTGCACCGACGTAACCTCATCCAGCGTGCGCAGCTTCTGCTCCCAATCCGCTGGAGGATTCTCGAACTGCGCCTCGATCACATTCGATCCCGGCACGCTCGCCTTCAGCGCCATAGGCGCGTCAAGCGCGACCAACTTGCCGTGATCGACAATAGCGATCCGGTCGCACAGCCGGTCCGCTTCATCCATGTAGTGCGTCGTGATCAGAATGGTCAGGTTCCGGTGCGCCTTGATGTTTCCCAGCATCTCCCATACGGCCACACGTGACACCGGGTCCAGCCCGGTCGTGGGCTCGTCGAGAAAGAAAATCTTCGGATGGTGCACCAGCCCGCGCGCAATCTCCAGCCGCCTCCGCATCCCGCCGGAAAGCGTTTTCGTTTGCGCATCGCGCCATTTCGTAAGGTCGACCAGTTCCAGAAGTTCATCAATCGATTTTTTGCGCTCGTCGGCCGGAACATCATAGAGCTTGGCATAAATGCTCATGTTCTCTTCGACCGTCAAATCGAGATCGCTGGTCAGCGCCTGCGGAATCACGCCAATCAGCCGCCGCACCGCGTTCGGGTCCTTCGCCACATCGTGTCCGGAGATGCGCGCCTTCCCCGCGGTAATCGGGATCAGCGTGGTCATCATGCGGATCAGCGTTGACTTCCCCGCTCCGTTCGGACCGAGCAGTCCGAAGATCTCACCCTCAGTCACATTGAAAGAAACGTTGTCAACCGCGGTAAACTCTCCGTACTTCTTGACGATGTGCTCAACCTCAATGGCACAAGGTGCCTTGGGATCGTAAACCGGTTTCTCCAACCCTGTACCCGGCGCACTCGCGGAAGAGGCTGACCCGTTTGTCTTGGGATTCAATTCGGCCATCATCGTTGCTCCGCGGCCGCGGTGCTCTGCGTACCGCCCTTCATCTGCTCTGGCGAAACCAGCACTTCGGCCGTCATGCCCGGCACGTACGCGCCCTTGGGATTGTCGAGGCGAATCTTCAACACGATGGTTTTGATGTCGCGCTTGCGGCGGCTCACATCGCGCTGCGTCGCGAAGTCGCCTTCCACTCCCTTGAAGAAAACTTTGCCGCTGGTGATCGTTCCACCCGGCAGCCGCACGCGAAGCACATCCCCGTATCCGATATGGTCGGAGTAGGTTTCGGGAATCGCCGCCCGCACCCACGTATCGCTCAGATCGACGATGGTAACAATCGGCGCCCCGATATTGACTACTTCCCCTTGCCGCGCCGCGCGCACCGAAACCGTTCCGCTCACCGGCGCATAAACGTTGGTGTAGCCCAGCCGCACCGCAGCCTGGTTCTTCTGCGCAATCGCAGTCTTAAGATCAGCCTCAGTTGCGGCCACAGTACTCTTCGCCGCATTCGCCTGTTGCGTGCGCGCGATGGCAGCCTTTAGATCGGCCTCCGCCGCCCGCACCATTTCCTGTTGCGCCGCAACCGTCGCCTGCGCCGCCTGTAGATTGGTCTCGGCTTGCACCCGTTCCTGGTCCGATGCGACTCCAGCCTTGGCCAACTCAATCGCACGCCGGCTGTCGCTCGCGGTGCGATCCAAAGTGGCTTTCGCCTGTAGCAGTTGCGCCTTCGCCGAAGAAACCTTGGCCTGTGCGTTGGCCACGTCACTCGACGTCGATCCCGAGGTGGATTTTTCCGTGTGCTGCATTTCTGCGACTTTATGCTCCAAGCTGCTGATGTTCGCGTTCGCCGCGGCTTCCTGCGTCTGCAGTTCTGAGGGGTCGAGCACCGCGATCAAATCCCCCGCTTTCACTGGAGTGCCTTCGTCTACGAGCAATTTCAGAATGCGGCCTTCCACCTGCGCACTCACAATCACCTGGTTAGAATCGACCGTGCCGATCAGCACCAGGTCCCGCGAGTGATCGGTGGAAAAAAAGTAATACGTCGCTGCAATCACAAATATGATTCCGAGCAGAATGAAAAACCGGTTGCGCGCGCTCATGAGCGTGCTCCTTGCGTGGCGTTGCCTTGAGAACGGAACAATGCTGCGGAAATAAAATCCAGCACCGCAGCCCGCCGCTCGGCGATCCGCTCCGGCGTCAGGGGATTAAAACCGACAATCTTCTGCATCATCGGAGCGCTGCTGAAATAGAAAACAATCATGGCTACCATCGACGGCACAAAGTGCGCGGGGTTGACCGGACGAAATTCGCCCTCTGCGATGCCTTTCTGCATCAACTCGCTGACCCGGCCAAAAATCGGGCGGATATAGTTTTTGACTACCTTGTCGATGTGCTGCGACTGCCCTTCGCGCGCCCGCATCATCTCGCGCTGCATCAGCCTGGGATAAAGCTGGTTCGAGGCGATGAAGTCGAAATATGCGCCCACATAGGCCATCATTTTTTCGCGCGTCGGCAAATCGCCGTCGAGCACACGAAAGACCGTGTTCTTCAAACCGGAGAAGGCCGCGTCGAGCACCGCGCCATAAAGCGTTTCCTTGTCCTTGAAGTAGTAGTAGAGCAGGGCCTTGTTGACGCGAGCCTCGCGGGCGATGGCGTCAGTTCGGCCTCCGGCAATCCCATGCTCGGCGAATTCCTTCGCCGCCGCTCGCAGAATCGCCGCGCGGCTCTCCTCCGGCTGGCCGCGCGATCCCATGCGGCGGGGCGGAAGCTGGCGAGGTTGGAAAAGTCGAGCCATCGAAATCTTAATTAACCAGTTAGTTAGATTATACACCACATTACTCCCGATATTTAATTCCAATTGGTGTTCGTCGGTTGTTTCCTGGGGGCCTCTGCATTTTGCTCCTGCCTTGCTCTTCTGTGAAGAGCCGACTCTTGACGCGGGGAGATTCGGCTCCGCTTCAATACCGTATCGGGATGACCAAGGTAACTCATCCCTTGCTTCCAATCACCGCAGCATCTACAGGCGGCTCAGTAACATTTTGCCGAGAGGTAGAAGTGAAGACGATATCGAACTGGCTGGTGATGGGCTGTGCGTTGATGCTGGCTGGTTCCTATGCATGGACGCACCGTTATCAAGTGGCGATTCCGGATGGACCAACCGCGGCACAAGAGCCTGAGGAGCGGCGGGATTCCATCGAGGAAGAAGCGCGGAAAATGGTCACGATTACAGGACCGCTGATCGAATATATGAAGCGGCAGAAGACTGCCAAGCCGGGAAAAACTCAGACCGCGTCGTACCAGCCGTCAGCGGGCAATTCAGCGACGAATCACGTAGGTGACTCTCCAGTGGGCACCAGCAGGATGCTGTTGCGCAAGACTTTCGGAGTGGCCACAGCCGTTAGCCTTCCTTTTGAACTTCCCCCACATGCTGCCAACCCGCAATTGCGAGGAGTGTATCGTGCGTTTGCGTCAACACCAGCGGACGATGACACCGACGCAAATGTGGAATTCCTTGTGCTCAATAACCAGCAATACGAGGACTTCCTGAATGAGCGTCCCAGCGATGCCCTGTTCTCGGCTGATGGGGCTCCGGAGCAGGAAATTAACCTCAGTATGCCGCCGACGCGGGATCAGCCGGTTAAGTACTACCTGGTTTTCCGTAACAGTTTTCGCAGCACCGGAAAGAAAATAGTGTGCGCCGACTTTCGCATCGACTTCTAGGCGCTTCCCGGCGACAACTGTTGGCGAAACATCAAAATCTCATTCATTGAGGGTCAATGCGTGTAAAGGCCAGTTTTCATCACGTAAGGACAATAAATGGGGCGCGACGGCAGTTCCTACACAACGTCACGCACTGGCGCTGCCTGCGGGGTGGTGCTCAGCATCAGAAGCATGGTCCCACCTGCGTTGGATCCGCGCACTCAACAACTGGACCGAAAGCGAGAGTGTGAGTCCCATCGCTGCGCCACAGGCGGAATGTGCAGTAGCGGTTCGAAAACGAGAGATGTGGGATGCGAACGTTGATTTGCAGAGAGCCTTCGTATACGAACGTTCTACGGAAGCGTCAACGCCATCGCACGATGCGCTGCCCGTGAAGGGGCCTCGCGGATAATTGCCGTAGAGTTCGTAGTAGCGGTAGGGGACGCCGCCGTCGACGGTTACCCCGCGGTCATTTGCGGCATTGATTTGTGCATCGGGGCCGGAGGCAATTTCCGCCGACTGTGCCGCCAGCTCCGCCTGCAAAATTCTGGTGACCTTTCTTTGCTGCCCCGTCGCTTGCAGGATTCCGTACGGGTACACTCGATCCCCGGCGTTTGTGTCGTAAGCCTCCCAAAGGATTGCGAACGGCAGGTTGACGCGCTGCAGTGCGAGTGCAGTTTCTACGGTGCGAAATGTGTCGATTCCATCGATGCCGTGCCGTGGAAAACCCGACTCGCCGATTGCCAGTTGTGAAGTCGGTGTAACCTCCGTGAACCAGGCCTGGATCTGGCGAAGATCCTGCTCCATGTGGCCGCGGTTTTGGCTGTCGTAAGAAGAATAGAGCACGAAATCAGGCTGAACAACGGGCACTACATTCTGCAGGATCGTCTCCAACGTCGTGCCATCAACCTGGTACTTGTACGTCAGAGAGTTCATGTTGAATTCAATTCCGTCGCTCACGGCGACTCCAGAAAAACCCGCTGCCACAGCGGCGGCCCGCCCCGCTCGAATCCCCGCCTGCCGAGCGTGAAACCACTGCGTGATCGCCGAGATGGCGTCGTTGCGAGAAGCGATCGTGCCGCACGAGGCGCGGAAGCTGGGGTCTGTGTAGTAGCTGTAGAACGACCCGCAGTAAGTCTGGTTATCAGCTTCCCATGAGGCGATGACGAACGTCTTTCCGCTCCCATTCTGTGTCTGATACAGCGCGTAGGTAAGGTTCGAATACTCCTGCGTTACTGCCTGAACATTGGTGGGATTTTGCCAGAAATTAGGATCCAGATAATTAGTTGCTTGTCCGGTTGGTCCCGAAGAAGCGGAATCGTAAGCGGTGAAGACCACGGTCCTTAATCCCGACATGAATATTGCCGCCTGGTACGGTGCGTAGCTGATGGCGCAGGGCAGGAATGGTACGGTGAGCGGGCATGCGGAATTCAGAACGCTCAGGTTGAGATTGTAATAGTTGTCTGCTGGGTTGCCGCTGCGCATCCGCGGCGTGATAACCAATCGCGTGGCGTCGAATCCAGCCTTTACAAGCGCCTTTTCTCCGCTTGCGAGTGAACTTGCCAGCGGCACTCCTCCCCAGAAATAACCTCCAAAGCCAGGCATTGGTGCTGTTTTCACCGGCGGCAGGCTGCCAAACAGAGGAGAGGTCAAGCCATCCGACGGACGTCGCAATGCGAAAGCGCATTGTCTGGCCAGGGTGGGGACCGGCATGGAAACGTTGATTTGTCCTGCCGACGCATATTCGATCCGCGATGCCACATATTCGCCAGCACAAATCACACGAGAGTCGAGACCAGCGCCGTTATCCGGAAAAGAGCCGTAAAGTTCAACGTACCGCCGTCCCCCTGTGACTCCGCGATCGTTGATACCTTTGATTTCGAGCGATAACGCCGATGTAACAACGGTCAGGGTCCCACTCTTGACCCCGTCTGTGATGCGCTGAAGTTGAAAGACGCACGAGGAAGCGCTTGGTACTGCTTCGACATTGACGTTGATTTGTCCTGTAAGCGGAGGCGCCATCACTTCCGCCTGCATGAGCCTACCGTTGCAGGTGACGATAGGACGCACCAACTCCGGCGAGGGGAAACTGCCGTAGAGTTCGAAAGCGTGTGCGTCCAGATCAGGGCCTCGATCGTTAATTCCATTGAGCACAAGAGGGGGGCCACCGGCGAATGCGATTGAAGTGGACAAGCCAAGGGCGAGAACGAACGCAAACTGCAGTAGCTTTCCTGGCATGGTGTCGAGTTCCTTTCAAATCAACGCCAGTGGTTAAGACGAACCCAGCTTTTAGCGCGGGATTATGAGCCGGGTAAAGATTGATGTCAAGCAGAAAGTGCTTTGATTTGTGACGCTTAGCAAGCGCGAGTGCGCAGCGCAAAATCCCCATCTCTAACAATGTCGGCCATGTCAAGCACTATGCGCGCACACGACTGCATGCACTCGTAAAAGAGCGCCATTTCGCTCTCGTAGATGGTTTGCGCGTTTCCAACCTGGGCTCGCTTTGAATCGTTAGGGTCAGGAACTCAGTCCGACCCAACCATCTCTTCGATCACTCACCGCGATCAAGATTCCTTTTATTCGAACTCCCTCGCGAACAGGGAGCGGGATGCCCAATCATTACGTCGGTGATTTACTTTCCACCATCGGGATTTCCGGGCTCTCCCGCGTGCGAACCGAGCTTTTGCATCTGGCCGTAGTCCAAGCCCTGGCGCCACATCCAGTACAGATGCACTGCCAGCTTGCGCGCCATCGCTACTTTCGCGATCTTGCGTCCACGCCGCATGGCGAGGTGGAAGAACTTACTGCGCCACTCCGCTTGCCTGCGCACCGTGACCTGCGCCGCTTCCACTAACAGAAAGCGAAGCAGCACGTTGCCTTGCTTGCTGATGTGACCCAGTCTCCGCCGGTCCCCGCTGGATTTCTCCTCGGGAACCAGTCCCACATAACTGGAAACCTGCTTTCCGCAGTGGAAGCGTTCGGGAGTTCCGATCACCAACTCGTAGGCCAGTGCCGTCAGCGGACCAACTCCGGGATGCGTCATCAGCCGCCGCGTCACCGGACGCTTCTCCACTTCCGCTTCTAACGCACGAGTGAGTTCCTGGATCTTCGGCGTCAGTTGATCGAGTAAGTCGAGCAGATCCTGCCGCCGTCGGCTGGCCCAAGGCGCCAGGACGATCGATTCCAGTTCCTTGCGACCTGCCGGCCGCCACAACGCCTTCTTGCGCCGCAGGCCTTCGTTCAGTGGGACGACATGCAGTTGATTCATTACCCGCGTGCGCATCTGCACCAGTCGATGCCGATGCCACAACAGTTGCCGCAGATCGCGATTCTCTGCGTCGGGTACCCAGATCCGCGGAAAGCGGTCTTCCATCATCAGTCGCAGCAACAGCTGTGCGTCTTGCCGATCGGTCTTCTGCTTGCGCACCCGTTTGGTGCGGATCTCGGCTGCGTCCCCGATCCACAACTCAAACCCCAGTTCGTGGAGCAAACGCTCGAACCAGCGCGAGTGCCCGCTGGACTCCATCCCCACGCGTACTGGCACGTTTTGTTCTTTGAGCTTGCCGTAGAACTGTTCCGCTTCCTCGCGATGAACCAGGCGCCGCTCGCCAAGTTCACCGGTTTCAGTATCTACAAAAGCAATTTGTTGGAAGCCCGGATGATAGTCGCAACCTATAATCAGCATGTTCGGCTCCTTTCCTCCGAGCCCTTTGGTTGGTTTGCGCCTCCAAAGTCTACTCGGGCCTGGGAGCCGACATTGTTTATGGAATCATTACGCTTATTCAGGTCAATTGAGTCCAAACCTGATTCCGCCAGCTATCAGGAACGCCTCCCACGCCGTTCTTTCATACAGTGGAAATCTGTTTCGGACTCATCGGGACCCTTCCGCCCATCATGTTCTAATACTCCTTCACTCTCATCATGCCCGTGAGGATATGCTTCATGAAACCGCTACCGATGTTGCTGGTCGCTGTCTGCACCCTTTCGTTCTCCTCAGCTTCAGCGAGCGCCCAAACCACAAAGCAGCCGGACCGCCAGGTCGCCGTCACGATTGACGACCTTCCCGCGGGCGCCTCTGACCGTCTGACTGCGTCCGCAATCACCGAAATGACTGCCAAGCTGCTGGGCACACTGCGCGACCAGAAGATCCCGGTGGTCGGCTTCGTCAACGAGAAGAAACTTTTCAAACTTGGCGAAGTCGATGAACGAATCAAAGCCCTGCAGATGTGGCTCGACTACGGCTTCGAACTCGGCAATCACACCTTCAGCCACCCATCACTGAACCAGGTAGGGCTGAAGGCGTGGGAAGACGACGTGATCCAGGGCGAGACCGTAACCCGCATGTTGCTCGCGCAGCGCAAGATGAAGCTGCGTTACTTCCGGCATCCGTATCTCGACACCGGCCGCGACCTGCTGACGCGGCGCCAGGCCGAGGCGTTTCTCACCGACCGCGGCTATCGCATCGCTCCCATCACTCTCGACGGCTGGGACTGGATGTTCGCGGGACTCTACGACGGCGCCAGGCAGCGCAACGACACGGCATTCCAGCAGCAGATCGTGAAGGAGTATCTCGCTCATCACGACGCGGTGTTCGCCTACTCGGAACAACTCTCCGCCAAAATCGTCGGCTACGAGCCCAGGCAGATTCTGCTTCTGCATGCCAGCCAGTTGGAAGCTGACCACATCGCGGACTTGCTCGACCTGCTGCGCAAGCGAGGATATCGCTTCATTACCCTCGAAGACGCGCTGAGTGACTCCGCCTACAGTCTTCCCGACACTTACGTCGGAGAAGAAGGCACGGGCTGGCTCGAGCACTGGGCCATCTCTCAGGGCAAGATTCCGCAGGGTGCTCCAGTCATTCCGCAGTGGGTAATCGACCGCACCAGGGAACTGCACTTGTCGACAGGACAAGTCACCGCTCCAACTCCATACTGATTCGTTCCGAGTCAGCGCGACAGCGTTCGTCACCTACATTGCGCCGCCGGCGATCGACGGCACCAACAGCACTTCATCTCCCTCCTGAAAGGCGTAAGCCGGACCACCCAGAAACCGTATGTCCTCTTCGTTCACATAAATATTGAGGAAGCGCCGGATCTGCCCCTTGTCGTCGCGCAAGTGCGGCCGCAGATCCGGAAACTTTTCGTCGAGCACCGAGAACAGTTCTCCCAAATTCGTCGCGATGCACGTGAGCGAGCCCACGCCCGCGGTGTGCCGCCGCAATGCGGTTGGAATTTGCACCGTAATCGCCATATCACACCTCCACCGCGGACGGTTCTCTGTCATCCACGTTCAGCTCTTGCTGCAGATAGCTCTCGAACTCGGCCAGTTTCGGCGCGATAGGACGCTCCGCCCGGTACACGCCCGCCAGCACATCCGTAGTCTTCAGCCCGTTGCCGGTAATGCAGAGCACCGTCGTTTCCTCCGGCAGAATGCGGTCTTGTCGATAAAGTTTGCCGGCGCAGCCCACAGTCACCCCGCCGGCGGTCTCGGTGAAGACGCCTTCGGTCTCGGCCAGCAAACGGATCGAGTCAATCACCTCCGGATCGCTGATGTCTTCGCTCCAACCACCCGTGCCCTTGATGGTCTTAAGCGCGTAGTGTCCATCCGCCGGATTTCCAATCGCCAGAGAACGCGCAATCGTCGCGGGCTTCTGCGGTTCGATCTCCGCACTCCCAGTCTTCACCGCGGTAGAAATCGGAGAGCATCCCGTCGCCTGCGCCCCGAAGAACTTCACTTCCTTCGCCTCCACCAGCCCCAGCTTGATCAACTCATCGAACGCCTTCTTGATCTTCGTGATCAATGAACCACCTGCCATCGGAACCACAACGTTATCCGGCAAGCGCCAGCCCAGCTGCTCGGCAATCTCGAAGCCGACCGTCTTCGATCCCTCCGCATAGTACGGCCGCAGGTTCACGTTGACGAATCCCCAGTTGTGCTCGTCGGCAATCTGCGAGCACAGCCGGTTCACCTGATCATAGCTGCCTGCGATGCGGACCACCTTCGCCCCGAACACATTCGTGCCCAGGATCTTCGCGGGCTCCAGATCGGCAGGGATGAAGATCCACGCCTTGAGTCCCTCTCGAGCGGCCTGCGCCGCAACGGCATTGGCCAGATTACCGGTGGAAGAACACGACACCGTGTCGAATCCGAAGGCGAGCGCCTGCGACAACGCCACCGCCACCACGCGATCCTTGAAGCTCAGCGTAGGCAGGCACACGGCGTCGTTCTTGATGTACAGATTCTGCGCTCCTGCGCCCAACCTCTCCGCGAGCCGCGGAGCCCGAAACAGCGGAGTGAATCCAACCGGCAGCCGCGGCTCAAAGCCGGCGGGCAGCGGCAGCAGCTCCGCGTAGCGCCACATGTTCCCAGGCCGCTGGGCAATGCCCTCGTGGCTGAACGTTCCGCGCCGAACCGACGCGCGCAAGCGGTTGTAGTCGTAAGTGACTTCCAGCGGAGAGAAACATTCTTCGCAGATCGACTTGGGCTGGTTTCCCCAACGGCGTCCGCACTCGCGGCAGCGGAGTTCGTAGCGCTGATCTTCTTCGTGGTGATCTTCTATGCGGTGATCTTGGTTGCGCTGGTATTGATCGCGCTGATCTTCGTTGTGCTGTAGGTAAGCCATCGTGCCACTCGCAATTCCGCGAGTAGCCGGGGACGAGCCGGAAAAAGCGGCCCAAAAAGCAAAGGCCTCTTTTTCCAGGAAAAGGAAAAGAGGCTATCGGATGCAATACAGCTCGCATGCCGAATCCCATGTTCCCTGTTTCCAGGAGAGAGTTGGCACCGGACACCCGGGATATATGATCCCGGATCGGTTGCCGTGGCGTCACAGGGCTCGTCCCTCAGCCACTCTGCATGAAATTCAGGTCCGCCCCAAAAACCAAGAGCGAACTTGTCCTCTAAATGCTACAGAATCCCAGAGGCACACGTCAAGGCCAATCTCCAAGTCGAAGTTCCGCGCCCGAAGTCGAAGGTCTTCCTAGCAGGGTGCTGAAAACTCACGCAGCGTTGGGAAGACACGACTTCACAGGTTTCTCAAAAACTCCGACTTCACAAATTAGGGATTTCTATACACTCTCGGATGGCTCCCAAAGCTCGATCTTATTGCCATCTGGATCTCTGACCCACGCAAAGTTCCCGTAGGAGGGATATTCCGCGGTCTTTTCGATTGCCACGCCTTTACTCGTAAGATGGTTGAGGACTTCTTTCAAGCTCTTCACTCGATAATTAATCTGACCCGTTCGTGGCTTATCCTTGATGTCTTGATCCGTGGGCATAATCGCCCACGCTATCGTTCTCTTGATCTCCGGATTTTCAAGATCCCGATAGTCAAACGTTGCATAGATTGAAGCGCACTCGCTGTCTTCGCCCGCAGCAACTATTCCGAGGCAATCGCGATACCAGGCAGCCAATCTCTTTGTATCGTTGGAAAACAGAAAAACGCCGCCAATTCCGTCGATCATGACTTTCTCCCACTCCGCATCTCTGCCGGTTTCCGAACCGGCAGGCACAGTTCCAATTCAAAGTGCGACCAATCCATCGCGCTTTCTTTGTCCAGGAAAACCTCAAGTGCTGGCGCATGCTCGGGCTCGTAGGCGCTGTTGATAAGCCAATCTCTGTAAAGGTAGTCCCAAGCCGTAGCTACCTTATGGATATCGCCGGAAACCTTTATGACGGCGTATCGCATCGCTGGCATTTTCAATTTCGACATTCCTTCCCTGCACTCGAAGGCAAGAGACGACGCAAGACAGACCTCATATCGATAAAGATGCTTTGGGGTCACGTGTGGATCGTCTACCGTCATTCCGAAAAGAATTCCTTGCGAAAACACATCCTGGGATTTGGCCCATTCGATCACTGTCTTGAGGGCGGCAAGTACTCTGTCCATCTCGAAGGCATTCGTAACCCGTATATAGGCGACTTGCCTTTCGGGAATGTTGATCAGTCTCACTGGAAACGCGGCTCTCTTTTCCTCCGCGCTCATGGGGAAACCATATTCATCTTCCGGGAAGAGTTCTTTGCAAATCTTGCTCTTTTTGATCTTGCCGCTTTTTCGAAACTGACTTGGCGAAGTATCATAGCCGGATCGGAAGGCACGTGAAAACGTGGCCGACGACGAAAAACCGCAATCTAAGGCTATATCGGTCAGGCTTTGTTTGGAATAACGAAGAAGACGAGCCGCCTTTTCAAGACGAAGCCGATTCGTAAAACTATTCAGGGTTTCGCCAGAAACCGCTCTAAAAATCCGATGGAAGTGAAATTCCGAGAAGCAAGCAACATCAGCAAGCTCAGCTAGCTTTACTGGGCGATCCAGATTCCCGCGAAGATAGTCGATGACCCGATCAATTTTTTTGACATATTCACTCTTGGCCTGCGTCTTTGCCCTTGGCACGGATTCTATTGACATTGCGTCGTAGAATACGCCAATTGGCCCGATGCGGTCAGCATCCCAAAGTCTGATGAACTGGGGGTCGTCAAGCGGCTCGGTCTGCTCTGCGGCCTGGCGCATACGACGAACCCAGGACGCTGATTCAAGGGCTGCTCATTTTCAACCCACAACCCAAGCCACAATTCGTGAAGGGGGCTGGCCCATCTTTGCCGGCACCAGAATAAGCGAGGCTGCCCCAGCTTTGCTTCTTTTGCAAAGCTGGGCACGATGCTGCCGACACCACGAGGTTTCCCTCGGGTGGCCCACCTTAACGATCTTTAGTGCGCCATTTGATTTTGTTGTGGACACGTGATCAAACCCACTTGGCGCCGGCATTTCCGACTCCCGCCCTTCGCAAAAAACGCGAAGGAACGGGGCACCCACTGTGTTGGTAATGCCCGCAAGGTCAAAAGCCTGGGCCACCCGCCTGGCCGGTTTTACTTCAGCGACTCGATAAATTGCTTGCGCTTCGTCTCTATGAGCTCGTACAAGCGCCGCGAAGCGGGGTCATTCGCCAAGTCACCAGTCGGTCGTTGTGCTTCGGGTGGCATAACGGATGCAGGCACCTTGATTTTCCCGTATTGCATCTCGTGGGCCTCAACGTTTAGGGAAAGAAAATATTGCAGTATCTTTGCCTGAAGCCAACTGAGAGTCATAGCCGTGTGTTGCTGGACGACCAGATTCCCACCCGTGGGCCAATCTAGTTCGCCGAACACGAGTTTTACATCCCATTCACTTGGATAAATCTGGACATTATTTGCGTACCAAGATTCAAAGTTCTCGTGACGCACAAACCCCACTGGCGGTGACTGCGGCTGATTTTCGGTTGTATCGGGCATAGTCCCTCTTTAAGCAAACCTCTTTCTTCGACGAGAGCCTAGTTTTCTGTCTAGGTATTGTGAGCGACGAGAGCGACTATACTGCTGCCTTATTGTCGATCTGTGATAAGGACTGTAGTCGCCAGCCCCCAAATTCTGAGCGTAGCTAGCAGTTAGAGGGGTTCTCGCCGGAGCAGTCGCTTGTTCGGTATTGAGCAATAATGAATCAGAAGCAGGCGGTGCGGCGACGGTGGCAATTTCCTCCGGTGTTTGCTCACTCACCGATTGCTGTGGTAGATCACGCGCAATACAAACAGGGGCAGCATTTGAATAGGCTCTGCTGAATTCAAGGGCCATCGCAGTGGGTTGATTTTCTTCAAAGGCCCCCTGCTCCATCTCTTCATCAAAAGTCGGCACGTTCATAGTCAAAGGACTGAGGCCAATGTCCGTTGACGGGGTTCCGCTCACATGGTCTACAAGCCTGCTGAACGGTACAAATTCCACCAGCAATCCAACGTCATATGCCGCTGCGATTCTCTTAAGCGTCGTCAGCGTCGCTTTGCCGTAGTACGGATTCTCTAGCCTTGAGATGGCATTCTGATTCATTCCAAGTTTTTCCATAGCCTTCTCTTGGCTCATGTCGCCGCGCAGAGAACGAATCTGAAAGGCAAGTGTTTTGTTGATCTGAGAATCCACAAACCTAGTTCGGGCGTCGTGGCTCCTCTTTAGTCTCTGAAACAGACCGCCCCGTGTGGTTAAATTTCTGGACTCCTGCGGTGCCTCGCGCGATTTCGTCGAGTCGTCCTTTTGCGATGGCTTTTCCATATCTATCATTTTTCCTTCTCTTTTCTGCGCAATGTAGGAACGTGTAGGAGTGTTCTAGGTATTTCGGCCCGAAGAATCCATAGAGTCTGTACGTGACCTCCTCCACCTTGCCTTCACGCAGGCGCGTAAGATTCTCCACCTTGATCTCTGATATTCCGCCTTCCCCTCTCAATGGGTCGTAAATTCTTTCGGGCCACGGACGATTCGTAGTGTTCCGTACTCGATCTAACAGATCGACAATTTCCTCTCTATCTTCTTGGGGAAGACCATCGAACCACGACTGGACCGGACAGCCTTCCGCTTTGGAAACGAAGGCATAAAACTCCCACGGCCATGTTTCAAGTATTACCACAAAATTGATGTAAGTCAACGAAAAACTTCCTGCATTCTACATCAAATTTGATGTATAGTCCATATCGCTATGAAAAACAAAGGCCAACATCCATTGCACCTAGGGACGTTGGCCTTTAGTTCTCTGCGGGGTTATCCACGGGGAGCCGGGTCTCGCCGTGACAGGTTGGCCCGGCGTCGGTTCAATTCCGACTAACTCCACCACCTACTAAGCGCCCGTAGTTGGTGACTGCGGAACGGGCTTGTCCTCGGGATGAGCCAAGGACCGCTGTCATTTTGGCTCTAGTGGCCCGAAGAAGCAAGGCCAAAATGACGTGCCACGAGGATCCAAATTCGGAGACTGACGCGCCTGACTAACGGCTTCTCAAAAAAGTGGGAGAACCTGGAAGCTGCCGTGGCCATGCACTTCGCGTTCTATGATTTCTGCCGGACGCAAGCCCATCCGATGCACGCCGGCCGTGGAAAGTGGGCTTACGAATCACGTCTGGTCATTGGCCGAACTGTTGGGAGCAACAACAGTCTTAGGACACTACCCTCCAAGTCGCAGTTCCCGCTCCGGAAGGTCTTTTTAGGTCACGGCCAACAACACTCCTAGCTCGAATGGCGCGAACCCCTGCCGATGCACACCATCTCCTCTGGTCGGCCATAGCCGCGGTGGTGCGCTTGATTGGGGACGACATACAGGCTCAACTCGTTCTCGTTCCATCGACTGACATGAGGTGGCATGCCGCACGAACAGTAGAGGATCCATTCCTCGAACAATCCCCTGGCAATTGGCACCAGGTACGACCCGTTTCGGTACGGGCTGAAGCCAACCAGATATCGAGTACTGCACTTTGGACATTCAACGCAATGGCGAATGCGACATCCCATGGTACGCAGCCATCAAAATAAATTTCCATCTCCAGCAGGCTGCTGAAAAACTCCGTTCCAGGCAGGCTCTGGGAAGGGCACGACTTCAGAGGTTGCGGAAAAACTCATCGATGCAGGCAGACGCGTGGAAGAACGGCCCTTCAGGGCCGCGTAAGCCGTTTAGAATCGGTCGGGCTTCAGCCCTGGTGGTCGCCCTTCTCGCCTGAGGAACAGGTTTTTCCACAGCCTCTTCAGTCGTGCCGTTAAGTTCTTTAAAACCAGCCGCGCTTCAGCGCCTGCCGTTCGCTTTCGGCGGCAGGGATTAGTTTTTCAGCAGCCTGCTACTAGGAATTTTGAGTTCGCAGTCTCACTCAATCGGGCCACGAGGCCAGGAAAATGGAGCGGCGGACGCCTCGTCCGCCCACCCCGTCAAACCAGGACAGGAAGCTGTCCCACCCTCGTGTCACCGACCAACAAACGCATCGCGTTTCATTTCGATCCGAGAAAGCGCCCGAATACCGGAAGCTGTCGGCCAACCCCGTCGGGAAGAGTCACTCTCCGTGAATTGTCTCCAGCACGTGCTGAGCCCGCAGAATCGCCGCTCCCTCCATCGACTGGTCCAGCCGGAAATGGAACCGCCAGGAATGCGACCGTTGCACCGGTGCTTGTGTCCTGGGCATAACCTACGATCTCTCCGCGCTCATTGATGTCACCGGCGAACAACAAATATAGCGAGGAGTTCGGCTGCATGAGCGTGTTCAGGTCGGTTGCAATCCCGTCCTGGTAGAGGAATGCTCTGGGCGTAGGTCCGCCAAAGGACTGACCAACCACCTGACCGTGCGCGTTAATCCCCCAGGCCCAGCTGTTTGTATCCGTCCCAATCGGGAGGATTTTGCGCAGGTGGCCTCCGCTCCAAATGAAAGCGACCGGGTTGAATTCACCGGATGGAGTACCGGCCAGATTGTCAAAACCCACAACCTGACTTCGGTTGTTAATCGCAGTAGGAGTGTTCCATGCCACCCCTCCGTCAAAGTTGCCCAGATTGATCGGCCTGCCACTGTCCCAAAGCACGGCATGCTTGGCGCTGTATCTTCCCACCGCCTGATCGCAGATGCCCGAGATGCCGACGACCTGCCCTTGGTCGTTGATCGCAGTCGCTGCTCCATCCAGGTCGCCGGATAACGGAGGCAGTTCTGTTATCTCGCCCAATTTCGGTCCCCATATCACGGCCTCGAACTGCAGCACCTGCGGCGAAACGCAGGTGGATTCATGAACCCCATTCTCGGCCCATCCTACAGCCTGTCCCCGGTTGTTGATGCCCGCGCCATAGCTGTCCAAGCCTCCCGGCAGCGGGGGCAGCGCCGACATCACACCGTCCTCCCACAGAAAGCCGTAGCAGATGTGGTTGTCGACGGTGGCGAAATTCGCCAACGCGCAGCTCCAATCCTCTCCCAGCGGATTGATGTCGGCCGTTTCCGTGATCCCCACGATCAGGCCATGGTTGTTTTTGTTTGGCCAGGCCACGGCGCTGTTCGGCCCTCCGAGGGTGCCAAGGTCGAGCGGAACTCCCACCCACAGCTCGGCGTGCTCGGTGGTCGCCGTCGCGAAAGCATCGCCCGCGATCCAGCCGATGTTGTTAATGCTGACAGCTGCGGCATTCGGCACGCCGAGCGGATCGCCAAGATTGATTACGTAGTAGTTCGATGGCTGAGTTTTACTGTGCTGAGCCTGCGCCAGCCCCTCTGATACGGCCAGCGCGGCGAATAACGCGGTTGCGGCAAGATACCTGAACATCGGGGTCTGCATATGGCCTCCAGTTGAATTTCACCTCGGAAAAACACGAGGCTAAGCTCGGGCTTTCCCGACCTTAGCCAAATGGAAGCCAGGGCATTGGACGTTCGCGGACCTCGATGTCGTTGCACTGGACGTTTTCGGACCTCGGTATTTTCTGCCGCTGGGCATTCTTGCCTGGTCCGAAAACGTCCACAATGCGCCGCAAGGTTGGCTATCATAGCTCGTGTGGGGACGGACGCCCTCGTAAGCCTGCCCTGAGCGAAGTCGAAGGGTCCAGGCGGACCGGGTGGATCGGTCCGCAGCCCACCACTTCCCTGACAGGGTTCAGCGAAAAACATGAATCTGGACTGGCAGATATGTTCGCGAGCAAGGCTCTCGCGCGACGCGCGATTTGATGGAAAGTTCTTTATAGGGGTGCTTACCACTAAGATCTATTGCCGCTCGATATGTCCGGCTCGCACCTGCAAAGAGAGCAACGTCCGTTATTATCCGAGCGCTGCCGCGGCAGCCGAAGCGGGATTTCGTCCCTGCCTGCGTTGTCGTCCTGAATGCTCGCCCGGAACGCCTGCCTGGCTGGGAACTTCCAACACGGTTTCGCGGGCTCTGCGCCTGATCGGCGAGAGCGGTCTCGAGGACGGAGGCGTCGAAGTTCTGGCCGAACGCCTGGGCGTGGGCTCGCGCCATCTTCGCCGCCTGTTCTTAAGACATCTGGGCGCGACGCCGATGGCGGTGGCGCAGACCCGCCGCCTGCACTTCGCCAAGAAGCTGATCGACGAGACCCGCCTTCCCATGAGCCAAATCGCTCTCGCCGCCGGATTCGGCTGCGTGCGCCGCTTCAACGCCGGCATCCGCAAGTTCTATCATCGAACTCCCACCCAACTCCGCCGCCTGGCGCGGCAGTCCCTGGCGCTGCGCAGCGCGGTCCAGTCCGGCAACCAATATCGCTTCCGCCTGAATTTCCGCCCTCCCTATCACTGGCAGGGCATGCTCGACTTCCTCGCCCCGCGCGCCACTCCCGGCGTCGAGGCGGTGGAGGCCGGAACCTATCGCCGCACGATTTCTCTGCACGGCCACGCCGGCTACTTCGAAGTTTCCCTCGACGCTTCCCATGACGCTCTGGTAGTCCGCATTGAATTCGGTGATCCGCATTCGCTCATCTTCATCGTCGAACGCATCCGCGCCATGTTCGATCTCAACGCGGATTGGGCCGCCATCGTGCAAAGTCTCAAAGGCGACCCGGCGTTGTCCGCCAGTGTCGAGGCCGATCCCGGCCTTCGTGTTCCCGGATGCTGGAACGGCTTTGAACTCGCCACTCGCGCGATTCTAGGCCAGCAGATTACGGTGAAAGGCGCCACTGCCCTGGCTGGCCGCATGGTCACCGCTTTCGGCAAACCCTTTCGCGGACCGAACGGCCTCACCCATCTTTTTCCGTCCCCTGAAGAACTCGCGGCCGCCAGGCTTGGCAACATCGGCCTAACCGCAGCGCGCGCCGAAACCATCCGCGCTTTAGCCCGCTCCGTCTGCGCCGGCAAAATCAACTTTGAGGGAGTCGTTGACTCCGACACCTTTCTGGACCGCCTGTGTGAAATTCCGGGCATCGGCAAATGGACCGCACAGTATGTCGCCATGCGCGCCCTCGGCGAGCCGGACGCTTTTCCCTCCGCGGATCTCGGCCTTCTGCGTGCCCTGGGCTTGCCCACTTCTCGTGATCTCGAGCACCGCGCCGAAGCCTGGAGACCCTGGCGCGCCTACGCCGCCATGTATCTCTGGAGAATGGCAAGCCAAGCCGTGCCCAGAAAAAGCAAGCGACCTTCTCGCACCCCGCGAAAGCAAACTGTGCATAGTGTTCCTTACGGAACATCTTTGTGTACAGAATTGTAGTTACAATTCTGTACGAAGTTACTTGCTTTGTTAGGCTTACCAAAAATGGAAGAATGCGCCCTCGCTGCCCGGTCCGAGGCAGGGGAAGGTGTGGAAGAGCGGCCCTTTAGGGCCGCGTCAAGCTGTCATCACACCCCGGGGCTTCAGCCCCTGTGGAACCGGGTCGAGCCGCAACACGCCTGCCGCCGACGAATACCGATACGCCTCTGGCATCTGCGCCCGCACTGGATTGCGCCAGATATATTCCCGATGATTCTCATAATCCTCAAAATCGCGCACGCGATGATTGCTGAAACTCGCCTGCCACACCGCCCCGCGCGACTTCAGGCGAAATGAAAACCCTCCCTTGATAAACTGCACCGCCCGCTCCAAAGAGATTTCCATCGAGGGCGTAATCAGCGCATGCACATGATCGGGCATGATGACGAATTCGTGCAGCAGATATTTCCGTTCATCCCGATAGTGGGCGAGGGTTTCGATCAGAAGATCGGCCGCGGCTTCGCGTCGAAAGATGGGCTGCCTCTGAGCCGTAACCGTGGTGATGAAGAAGATGCGATCGCTATCCATCTCCGGATGCTGGCGCATCCGGGGCGCAGTCGTCTGTGAGAGTTGTCACAAAATCGCGTTGGAGCATCCCAAACCGGGACACCGGGCCTAAAGGCCAGTTCTACTTCGGCGCCCTAACGCGGCCCTGAAGGGCCGCTCTTCCACGGGATTATCGGCGGCATTGCTCGCCGCGATGAGATTGCAAGCGGAGGCGGGTGGAAGAGCGGCCCTTCAGGGCCGCGTAAAGCCCGCCCAAGAAACGGAACCGAGTCCCCGTCGGGACGACCCTCAGCGCAGACGACTGGGACACGAGCGCGATTGATTCCTATGTTCTGTGCGGTTTCCCGCTGGTGGCCTGATCGTGTACGGAAACAAGTTGATTCGCAAGCAGATCGCCGAGCAGTTTCTGCAGCACTGACAAATCCATCTTCTTCTTTTCCGCCCATTCCTTGTCCGCCGCTTCCAGTGCATTGTAGTAAGGAGTCTTGTCCTTCGAAATCTGCTCAGGGATGGTATTCGTTCCAGGAAGCCGATAGCCGAGACGAGCGCAGAGCAGGAGATAAGACAAGGCTCGCGCCGTGCGCCCGTTCCCATCTGTGAACGGATGAATCCAGTTCAGCTTCCAGAGCGCGTACGCGCCCAAATGAATTGGCGAGGTGCCTTCCCAATTCTCATTTACGTAATCGCACATCTCTTCAACTTCACCAGGGACAAGATGCGCTCCCACCGGCTTGTGACCGCTACCTTTAATTTCAATTCCCGCGGGACGATAGTTGCCGGCATAAGAGCTTATGCCATCGAGCGCGATGCGGTGAAGATGAAGCTGATGAGATGGTCGAAGTTTGACCTTGCGGTCCGGTGAAACGAAGTAGTCAATCAGTTCGATGACAGCATCGAACTGTCGCAAGCCGTTTTTGGCTTCGGCCTCGGCCAGTGCGACTGGGTCGGATATCAGTTCGGCATCAAGAGCCTTGCTATGCCGATCCTGTTCCTCGCTCATTCTTGGGGGCTCCTAGCGCATCCGCCTCCCGATCGACCATTTCTCGGGTAATGCGAGAATTTTCAATTTTTGTATTTCCGTAAGCAAAGCTCCTCCGCTGCTCTTCTTTCTCTTGCGGAGTAAGATCCGCCTTCTTTGATTCTTCAAGAAGCTTCCGCAAACGGTTTGTCATGATGGACCCCTGAGAAGAACAATTGTTGCACCTTATCACAGGTGCGGGTTGAGGAAAATCAGGCTAGACCCTGGCCGCCCCTCGGAATCAAACTGTTAACCCTCGCGTCCGCCTTTATTCTTAACGGGACGACAGAAAATAGCCCAGCACGTAAGTGCTAGGTAAGCTCAGGAGAAATGAACCGAGTCCCGTAGGGACGACAGAACAACGACAACCGGGAAGGGCACGGCTTCAGCCGTGCCACAACAGGACGGTTAATCAATCGGCTTTAGCCGCTGAGGGACGCTCGCTCCAAATGACTCTACAAACGAGGAACAGCGGCGCTTTAGGGTCGCATCAACGCGGAGCATCCGATAACTTCCCACGCGAATACACGCACTGCTTGGTGTACTGGATGCACCAAGCCATCGCGTCGGGTTTCAACACGAGCCGACAGCTTAATCCGCGCAATGTGCTCGGCTATTACTTCGAACGACTGAACCAGCCGTGTCAAATCAATCTTCGGGGGCATGTGCTCATAGCCAATGACGACCACCGCTTTACGCTCCCCACACTTTAGACCCGCCAGTTTCCAGCAATCTCCAATCGTGCTTACATTCCCCGCATACGGATGCAGCAAATTAACCGACCAGTTCTCCGCCTCCTTGCCATTGTCCCCAAAAGGACGCGCAATCTTGAACTCAACCGCCCATTCGTTGGGAATCAGGAGGTCAGGAGTTCTCTTGGTACAGACAGCACCGTGATACTTGGGGAGAGTGTTGAGGCACATTGCGATGAGTTTCACGAGCTGCGGCTCGCCATAAGGACCAACTCCGGGTTGAAATGGTCCGTGTGGCACACGCGAGGCATCAACACTCGCGACAGCATTTGCTATGTCAACCACCAACTCGGCTAGTTCCACTTTGTCCTACACAATACTAAACGAGCCACCCAGGACCCATTCCCATCGGGACGCCCGAAAATAGCCCAGCACGTAAGTGCTGGGTAAGCTCGTGAAGAAATGGAACCGAGTCCGTAGGGACGCCACGCTACTCTGATTTCAGTGCAAGGCGGAAGCCTAGCGTCGCTGGTAAACGCTTTTAATGCGCACGCACCATACTCGTGCTCTCAGCCTTGCAGCAATCGTCGTTTTCGGGATTTATTCCAAGGCTTCGCCAGAAGCACGGGTGTATCGAGACTTTAGCGTCCGGAGCTATCTCTGAAATGGAGACGGACCTACGTCCCGATGTCGACCACACTACCCCCTCGAACTTTTCAAGTTTGAGACCGGCTAACCCAATACGATACATAACGGCTGCAAGGGCGCGCCTCAGACCATCCGTATTTCGCGGGTCGGCCTCAATGGCCTCGACTCCACGCCGGAGGTCCTCATCTCCAACTGTTTCATCGACAGCCGTACGGCGACTTCCACGCAGTCTTCGTCCGTAATAGATTCGAGCGGAAAGTGGGCTGGTCGGCCTTTGAGCACCTCAAACACCGACATCAGGCACGGATAATCCGCCGACCATTCATCGGCCAGCGATCTGAGGCGTTGTCGCGAATATTCCCCCTCAGCCTCCTTGATCATTTGCGGAGTTATTTGGGGAGTGCCTTGAGCCTGCCTAATACAGGCATTGAAAAACATTATTACATCGCGTGGACGCATCAGGGTTCTTGCAAGCAGATAATCGATCGCGGGTACCTTGCTCACAAGTTTTGGCAGAACGTCGGCGTGTGTAACACGGGCGGTCGTGTATTGCTGGCGGACCAGTTTGTCCACCCTTTTATCAAGGAGCTTCGTCAGTTGATCCTTGTTCCAGCAGAGATCTACGTATAGAGATTCATACTTTTCCTCTTGAAATCCAGCCCCGCGGGACAGTCTAAGCACACGGTCTAAGAGGTCATGTCTCAGCGCGATGATGATCTTCGCCTGAGCTACTCTGCGAAAGTCTCGGACTGTCTCGACCAGGGCCCGGATTAGGAGATATCGGAGCTCTTCATCTACCCAGTTCTCGTCCAATCGGTCAATGAGAATGTAGTATCGCCTCTGGGGGTCGTCGAGAATGGAGTCCAGCAGCTCAAGTACGTACGTCAACTCCTGAATCTGCACCTGATTCACCACATATTTCGCCCGTTCAACAACCTTTCCCTTCTCTTCCTGCGATAACGCCTGAGCTCCGCCAAGCGTTATCCTCGCTGGTGCGAGAACTGCACTGATGGAATTTCTCAATTCATTCTCAAGCTTCGTAGTCAACTCCTCAATCCGATAATCCGTCTGCTCCCAGAACTTGCTTCCCCAGTTCTCCAGGTAGGCGAGCGCCTTTTCATGCTGACGCCTTTTGTCGCTAAACTGGTTTCTGAGCCAATCAAGCAATCCTTCTTTAGCTTCCGCACTATCCAGATGAAAGTGTGCTTTAAGGACCTCTACGGTGAACACATGCCTCCATAGCAATCGGAAGAACGTATCCAGATTGACCCCAACTCATTTACAAACTGAAGAATTGTGGAGTTAGAAATGTACGCGAGAGCGAGACTTTCCGGCTTCAGGTTGATAACTCGCGCTCCTCCGCGCTCGGCCAGATGCGCTAACAATGCCGTCTTCCCGGACCCAGTTCGTCCCAGAACAATACGGCGATGGTCGCTGCAATCCAGCAGCAGGTTAATGTCGCCGGTATCGACAAAGCACTCTCGCAAGAAAGCGTGATCAGACTCCGCGTCGGCAGCGCCGATATGGTCGTGACTCCGAAATCGAAACTTCATAGTTCCCCCATTTTCCCGACGCCAAAAAAAATAGGACACGGCGTTCGCCGTGCCCTCCTCACGACTAAAACGTTTGCTCGATCCTTACGACTTGTTGGCCTCAGCGGCTAAAGCCGTCGAGGTTTGGTTGCCGTTGCGGCACGGCTAAAGCCGTGCCCTTCCACGAATTACAGCGGAGCTTCGCTCCGCACGGACAGCCGAGGGCGGCTGTCCCCACACAACATCGGATTACGAACAGCCGCTGGTGCTGCCGCAGCTCATGCATCTATAGCAACTTCCGTTGCGCGTCATGATGCTGCCGCAGAAGCTGCAGGTGGGGGCGTCGCCCAGGTCTACGATGCCGGCCAGGGCGTCGGCTGCGTGGACGGAGCCGGTTCCTGGCTCGCGGCTCCCGCCTTCTGGACGGCGGATGGTGGAGGCTGCGTCCTGGCTGCTTGCTCCTTCGGGGCGGGCGGACGAGGCGTCCGCCGCTCCATTTGCGATGCGCTCTCCATTGGTGATGCGCGGTCTGAAGTTCTCGAACAGCAGTTGCTGCTGGCCGGTCAGGAAACGCATTTGGAGCCAGCGGAAGATGTAGTCCATGATCGACTTGGCGTAGCCGATCTCGGGGTTGCCGCTCCAGCCGCTGGGTTCGAAGCGAGTGTGGGCGAACTTCTCGCAGTACAGCTTCAGCGGGACTCCGTGCTGCAGGGCGATGGAGACCGCCAGGGCGAAGCTGTCTACCAGGCCGCTGACCGTCGATCCTTCCTTGGCCATGGTGATGAAGAGTTCGCCGGGGCTGCCGTCGGGGTAGAGGCCTACGGTGATGTAGCCCTCGTGGTCTCCTACTTTGAATTTGTGGGTGATGGAGGCGCGCTCTTCCTGCAGGCGGTGGCGGACTGCTCGGGGCGGCGCGTTGAGGTTTTCTTCTTCGGGCTGGCGGATGAGGGCGTCCGCCGCTCCACGAGTTGAGGAGCTTTCGGCAGTCTTGGTGCCTGCGGCGCTTAGCGGCTGCGACTTCTTGCAGCCGTCGCGATAGATGGCCACTGCTTTCAGGCCCAGCTTCCAGGCCTGGAGGTAGGCTTCCATGATGTCTTCGACGGTGGCGTTCTCGGGAAGATTGACCGTCTTCGAAATGGCTCCGGAGATGAACGGCTGGGCGGCAGCCATCATGCGGAGGTGTCCCATGTAGTGGATGGAGCGCGTGCCCTTAGCCGGCTTGAACGAGCAATCGAAGACGGCGAGGTGCTCGTCCTTAATGTGAGGAGCGCCCTCGATCGTGCCGGTGGCGTCGATGTAGCTGACGATGGCGTTGGCCTGATCGTGGTCATAGCCCAGCTTGAACAGCGCCGTGGGTACGGTCTGATTGACAATCTTAATCATGCCGCCGCCTACCAGCTTTTTGTACTTAACCAGCGCCAGGTCGGGCTCTACTCCTGTCGTGTCGCAGTCCATCATGAAACCTATGGTTCCCGTCGGGGCCAGGACGGTTACCTGGCTGTTGCGGTAGCCGTGCTTTTCGCCGTGGGCGAGGGCTTCGTCCCAGCATTGCTTGCTGGATTCGTAGAGATTGGTAGGGACGTTTGCTTTGTTGATGTTGTTGACTGAGGCGCGGTGCATGCGGATTACGTCTAAGAACGGTTCGCGGTTGATGTACCAGCCGGGGCAGGCTCCGCCGGGCATGGTTTGTGCCTGGGTTGCCGCCTCGCTGCGCTCGGCTTGGACGGGCGAGGCGCCCGTCCCTACACGAGCATCTCCTACACGAGCATCTTGTCCCGCTCGAGTGCTGCCTATTCCGGCGCCTAGATTGGTTTCTGACAGGTTCTTTTTTGTGGCTTCGGTGGCTGGGCTTAGCGGCTCGCATTGTTCGGCGATTCTGGAACTTTGCAAGTAGGCTTCGCCGCACATTATGGCGGTTACGCAGGCGGCGTAGTCGCGGCCTCCGTCGGAGTCGTAGGGGTGGCCTGCGGCCATCAACAGCGCGCCCAGGTTTGCGTAGCCTAATCCCAGCGGACGGTAGTCGTGCGAGTTGCGCATGATTTGTTCCGTCGGGTAGCCGGCGTTGTCTACGATTATTTCTTGCGCTGTGATCAACACGTCTACCGCGTGGCGGTAGGCTTCTACGTCGAAGGTGCCGTTGGGGGCGAACTTCAGCAGGTTGAGGCTGGCCAGGTTGCAGGCGGAGTCGTCCAGGAACATGTACTCGCTGCAGGGATTGCTGGCGTTGATTCTGGCAGTATTCTTCGAAGTGTGCCAGCGGTTGACGGTGGTGTCATATTGCATCCCGGGATCGCCGCAGTGCCAGGTGGCTTCGGCGATCTTCTCCAGCAGATGTTTGGCCTTGTAGGTCTTCATCACGCTGCCGTTCTGCACGGCCTTGGTGGAGAAGTCGGTGTCGCGGACTACGGCGTACATAAAATCGTCGGTAACGCGGACGCTGTTGTTGGCGTTCTGGAAGAAGATGGAGGAGTAGGCGTCGGAGTCGGGATGGGAGCCGTCGTATCCCATGGAGACGAGGGCGTGGGCCTTGGCTTCCTCTTTCATCTTGCACTCGACGAAGTCGACGATGTCGGGATGGTCGACGTTGAGGATGACCATCTTGGCGGCGCGCCGGGTCTTGCCGCCGGACTTGATGACGCCGGCGAAGGCGTCGAATCCTTTCATGAAGCTGAGGGGGCCGCTGGCGGTGCCGCCGCCGGAGAGAGTTTCGGTCGAGCTGCGCAGGGGGGAGAGATTGGTTCCCGTGCCTGATCCCCATTTGAAGAGCATGCCTTCGGTTTTCGCCAGGGTTAGGATCGAGTCTAGGGAATCCTTTACCGAGTTGATGAAGCAGGCGGAGCATTGGGGCTTGGTGTATCCGGTGACGCCGAATTCGACTTGCTGAGTTTGCGGGTTCCAGTGCCAGTTGCGGGCGTCGGAGTTGGGCTCGATGCGGTCGCAGCCTACGTTGAACCAGACGGGGGAGTTGAAGGCGGCGTACTGGCGGACGAGGATGTGGACGAGTTCGTCGTGGAACGTGGCGCCGTCTTCGGGGGTGCGGAAGTAGCCCTGGGCGAGTCCCCAATCGCGGATGGTTTCGGCTACGCGGGCGACTAGCTGGCGGACTCCGGTCTCGCGCTCGGCGGTGCCGAGTTTGCCGTGGAGATATTTGCTGGCGACGATGTTGGTGGCGGTCATCGACCAGTCTTTGGGGACTTCGACGTCTTTTTGCTCGAAGATCACATTGCCCTGGGCGTCGGTGATCTGGGCCAGGCGGAGATCCCATTCGACTTCGTCGTAGGGGGAGACGGCGGGCTTGGTGAAGAAGCGGCGGAAGGAGAGGCCGGGGGCCTTCTTCTTAATGGGCGTCGCGGAGGCTACCGTCGTTTCGGTGGTGGTTTTGAGGTCGGGCATGGGGCTCTCCATTATTAGATTGTATGCATTACGGACCGATTCACGGCGTCCTGAGCGGACGACGCGGGAGTCGGTCGTTCCTGAAACGGGGTGCTTAGAAATTCATTTTCGCCTTCGAGAACGGCGAATATGATGCCGTCCCAATGCTCTTCAGGCGTCCCTACGGGACGCAGTCCATCGTAGCTCCAGCTACCCGGCGTTGAAACGCCGGGCTATGGTCAGCCCTCCCTCCGGGACGAAGACCTGACGCGGCCGACTGCGTTGGCCCCTCAGGCTAGAAGCCGGAGGGGAATGGGGAGGGACAGTGAAGGTTAGCGGCGGCGCCGGAGTCTAGCTGCGGGGCCGTCGGAGAGGAATGCGATGCAGAGAAACCACGGTCGCTGCCCGGGCCGCTCACTTCGCTTCGCGGGGCCATTCGACTGGGCTCAGGGGAGGCTTGCGAGGCGCCCGTCGCCACATGAGCAACGGTGGCGCCGGCAGTGGCGGACAGGGGTGTCCGCTCCACATGGGTATTGATGGTGCCTGCGGTCGCGGGCGAGGGCGCCCGCGACACACTCGAATCCGTCAGTTCGAGGGAGGTGGCGAAGTGGGCACCGATGCCGGTGGTTGCTTCGCTGGAGGAGATCAGCCATTGGTTCAGTGCGTTGCAGATGCTGCGGCGCTGGATGTGGTCTTCCAGGACCACGAAGCGGACGAAGCAGCGTCCGGAGGCCAGGCGGGCGCGCATGGGATTCTGGCGGGAGAACATGCGGTCGAGAACGAAGGCCATGTCATCGTCTTCGCAGAACTGGAGGACGGCCAGCATGCGACGTTGTCCCTCAGCGGCTGTCGCTACATTCACCGGGGCGCTGCCGAAGTCCATGACTTCTTCGGCCAGGGCGAAGACGCCGGGCTTGCTGGGGACGAAGAGCAGGCTTCGGGGGGACTCGCACGGGAACCAACGCGACCAATGGAGGCGGCGGTAGTCCAGGGGGCGATCAAAGCCGTGACGTGCGAACGAGTCGGAGACGAGGCGAGTTAAAGCTTCCATACTACGGGCTCCTGCTTCGAACTGGGTTCCTGAGCGCGGCGCAGAAGGAAGTTCCGCTGCCACCGGCGCTACAGTTACAGCTAACGTGTTGTCGTTTCCCCGGGGGAGGATCGGGGCAACGGCCACCGCACTGCGTTCCGGCCTTCGGGCTTCGGCTCTCGGGCTTCGGCTCTCCGGGCGCCGGAAGTTCAGCTTCGTTTCCGGATCAGTCTTGGGCGCCGGGCCTACGGATCGAGAAACCAGGCGCCCGAAGGGCTGAACCGTTGGTTTTGCGGCGAGGCCGGGTCACCTCTGGCCCAGGCTTGGCCGCGTTGCTGTGTTCCAGATTTCGCCCCATTCCCGTGGGGTGAAATTCAGTGCTATGGGAGTGCAACGTTACTCCCGTCCATGGTGGCTGTCAAGAGGGAAACACCATATGTTGTGTCTCCAGCAATGACGGGCTTGATGCGGGGTTGCGGTCTTTTTTTCCACAACGACCCGCCGTTTGGAGCGTTTGGGAATGTTGGATTGAGTCTCCGGCAGAGGGCTGGGATGCCGGAGAGAAAGACGACCACGGGGCTAAAGCCCCGGGTTTCGTTTGTCGGTTACGCGGCGCTGAAGCGCCGCTCTTCCACGGTAGTTCCTCTCGCCGTCAGGAAAGCAGGTTCCTCCCTTCGGTCGGAATGACAAGAGCTTAGGAGCAAAGTCGGCATCGAGATCAAGATGAAGATCAAGATCAGAGTCAACACCAACACCACGAGCAACAGCAAAAGCGGCGGACAAGAGTGTCCGCCCCACACTGAAGCGCCGTTCCCACAAGATGCCGTCACATCAGGCCCATGCGGGGGCTGGCGACGCGGCAGGATTGCGGGTCCTTGCGGCGGACGCGAGCCGGGTTGTCGAAGCCGATGAGCGCCTGCTCGTCGACCATCGCCATGGGGACGTAAACGTCTTCAAAAAAATGGCGAGGAGCGATGCGCTGGATTCCATCGGAGAACTCTACGAGGTAGTCTCCTTTGTGGCCGCAATGCTGGCGGCCGAGAGGATCGGTGAAGCTGAGGGTCGAATTGAGCTGTTTGGCCTTGACGAGAAATCTGGTGCGGTACGTCTTCCACTCGGATGCTTTCATTGCACGCCCACCATTCACGAATCGTTCGTCGTTCAATTGGTTGAGGCCTCGCTGGAGGCGGTGGCTCAATCTTTCCGGCCCAGTTACGGTCTTGAGCCGAATTTAATCGCATTTTTTGTGTGAGGGCGAAGGAGACTGTACGAGGGAAAGAGCGCGCGGTCAATCCATTTTTTTGGTGCAGTTGAGGAAATCAGTGGCGGCGAATCTCGAAGTGGAACACCGATGAAGAAAATTCTTAGAGGCGCGAGATAAGCTGCGTGAACGCGAACGTTTTTGCTGCGGCGGGACTTGGAGGAATTGAACTGCGGGAGTGAGCAGTTTGATTGTGCACAGGGCGTGCACAGGAAATGCAGAAAGCAGTTCTCAGTTCTTAATTGGAAATCCTTCTATCACTGATCCCATGCTGCTTTCGATTTTGTCAGCGTTGGTAGTTGGGTGGCGCGGGCGCTCTTGCGCACGGGCTTTTCGGCGCTGCCGGCAAGCGGGCAAGAGTGCCCGCTCCACACGAGCAACCGGCTCCTCACGAGCAAGATGAAGCGCAGGGGCTTTTAGTCCGCGACCGGCACCGGAGTTATTTTTTCCATCCACGCGTCGAATTCTTTCAGGGCTAGGTCGCATTGGAGGCGGTGACGCTGCTGGCGGTCGCGGATCTTGCGCTTGAGGGGAGGCAGGAGATCGAAGGTGATGTTGGCGGGCTGGAAATTCTTGGGATCGGCATGAGTGACGTAGTGGGCGAGGGAGCCGAATGCGGTGGGGCGCGGAGGCGGGATGGGATCGGTCCCGCGTGCTAGCGCGGTGGCGTGCATGGCGGCCATCAGTCCGGTGGCGATGGATTCTACGTAGCCTTCGACTCCACAAATCTGTCCGGCGAAAAAGATTTGCGGGTGGGCTTTCATCTGCAGCGTTTCGCGCAGCAGCGTGGGGGCGTTGATGTAGGTGTTGCGGTGAATCTGGCCGTAGCGCAGGAAGCGGGCGTTTTCGAGGCCGGGGATGAGGCGGAGGACGCGGGCTTGCTCGGCGAACTTGAGATGATTCTGGAATCCGACGAGGTTGTAGGAATCGGCGCGGAGATTTTCCTGGCGGAGTTGCACGGCGGCGTAGGGAATGCGGCCGGTGCGGGGATCTTTGAGGCCGACGGGTTTCATGGGGCCGAAGCGGAGCGTGTCGCGGCCGCGGCGGGCGATTTCTTCGATGGGGAGGCAGCTCTCGAAGTAGTTGAGTTTCTCCCAGTCGCGCTCTTCGACGGAGTGCGCGGCTAGGAGAGCGTCGTAGAAGGTGGAGTATTCTTGCTCGGTCATGGGGCAGTTAATGTAGTCGGCGGAACCTTTGTCGTAGCGCGCGGCGAGATAGACGCGGGACATGTCGATGGAATCGGCTTCGACGATGGGGCTGATGGAGTCGTAGAAATAGAGATGGGAGGCGGGGTGGTCTGATTAGGGACGCGGCGTGGCTGAGACGCGGCAATTTCTGCGGCCAGCGCGTCGGAGGTTAAAGGGCCGGTGGCGATGATGGTAATGTGGCCGGCGTTCTCGGCGATGTGGGTGACTTCTTCGCGGCGGATGGTGATGCGGGGGTCGCGGGAAATTGCTTCGGTGACTTTGGCGGCGAAGGTGACGCGGTCGACGGCGAGGGCGTGTCCGGCGGGGACGGCGCAGGCGCGGGCGATATCGAGGAGGAGGGATCCGGCGCGGCGCATTTCTTCTTTCAGGAGCCAGGGGGCGGTGTTTTCGGTGTCGGACTTGAGGGAGTTGGAGCAGACTAGTTCGGCGAAGTCGGCGGTCTGGTGGGCGGGAGTAGTGCGCCGGGGCCGCATTTCCCACAGTTCGACTTCGATGCCGCGACGGGCGCACTGCCAGGCGGCTTCGGATCCGGCGAGGCCTGCGCCGATGACGTGAATTTTCACCTGTTAAGGATAACTCTCTCTCGCGCTTGACGTGGCTGCAGGGCGAAGGCGCGGTGCGAGGCTGCTGGCAATCTGCGATGATTGATGGGTTCAGCGTTTCTATCGATGGGAGGACGGGATGGCGCGCATCAGCCTGATTGAGCCGGAGAGTGCAAGTGCCGAGGTGAAGGAAATCTACGAAAAGACTTTACGCGGGAAGCCGGGTAATGTGCAGAAGGCGCTGGCACATCGTCCGGAGATGCTCAAACATTTCTTGAGCTTCTACGCCAGCGTGGGGCGGTCGCTTGACCGGAAACTTTACGAACTCATCTACATTCGGGTTTCACTGATCAATGGCTGCCGGTATTGCACGCAGCATCATGTGGCGTCGTCGAAACGGGCGGGGTTGGGTGGGGAGGACTGGAGGGCGCTCAGGGCGGGGGATTACTCGCGCTTCAGTGAGAAGGAAAGCACGGCGCTGGTTTACGTGGAAAAATTGACGCGGTCGCCGCATGATATCAGCGACGCGGACTTCGTGCCGCTGAAGCGGCATTTTTCGGAGCCGGAAATTGTTGATGTCCACATGCTGGCGGGGTTGGCTAACTTGACCAACCGGTTTACTGACCCGCTGGGGCTGGAGGTGGAATTTCCGGAGGAGAAGATTTAGTTTCGTCTGCAGATTGATAGCTTCAGCAACTAAAGGCGCGTTGATGTATCGTGCTATCTGTTTCATAGCTTTTCTTTCGCCCCTTCGGGGCTTGCACATTTCCCAGCCTGTCCAGACGGGCAGATAGTTGACAGTTTAGACCGGGGACATAGTTGACAGATTCTGGCCCGGGTTTTGGGGATGGGGTGCAGGGGAAGGGGTCAGTTCCCCTTCCCCTGCATCAGCTCTGTAGAAGCCGTGAGCTGGCATTCGGCGATGAACCGTTCGGGTTCGACTGTCGAAATGCCCCAGGGCAAACTCTGCGAAATAAATCGTGTACCAGCGATCATCGATCGGCTGCAGTGCGATGCGTTCTCCCATCAGCGTCTCGCTTAAGAACACATCGTGAGTCTTCCACATGAACTGGCCGCCGGGTGAGATGCGCCGCACGATCATGGAACTGCCATACTCCGGTGCAGAGATACGTGCGGGATAGGGTCGCGATGAGGGCGCATAGCAACTTGCCGGAGTGCGCATGTCGAGTGCTTGGTGTGGACGCTGCTCATTGAACTCGCGGCGAAACTGCTCGAAGCAGCGCTGTTGTGCGCGGCGGTTGGCCGCCATCGGTGACATGGTCTCCTGCTGCAGGGTCAGGTGCATGCGTTCGTGGCGTCCGTTCTGCTCCGGGTGCGCCGGTTGGATACGCTCGGGCACGATGCCCAGCTTCATCCACCACACCGCTAAGCGCGATAATCCGGCAATCGCGCGGGAAGCGAAGGGCGCGCCGTTATCGGTGCGGATCGCCTCCGGCAGGCCGTACTCGCGGAACGCAGCCTCGAAGATGGCTTGCGCGCGCTCGGTGTCGGTCTTCTCCACGGCCTGACAGCGCAGCAGGTAGCGGCTGCAGGCATCCGTGAGAGTCAGCGGATCGATGCGCGCGCCGTCCTGGGTGCGGCCCCAGCCTTTGAAGTCGCCGCACCACACCCGATTGGGCGCGTCGGCTGCGGCGAAGGGCGCAGTATACGGATCGGTCCGGCGCCGCTTCTTGCGTGCGATTACCAATCCTTCGCGGCGCAGCAGTTCGCCCATCGTGCTCACCGCCGGCCACGTCCTATCAGGCTGCTGACGTTCCAGCACCGCCTTCAACTTTCGCGGCCCCCAGCGCATGTGCTCGTGCCGCAGCTCCACGATCTGCTGCTCGATCTCTGCCGCTGTCTGGTTGGGATGACGACGCGGCGCACGGCTGCGCTCCTCCACGCCCTCCCAGCCGGCTTGCTGGTAACGGGCCAGCGTATTGTATCCGGCCTGGCGCGAGATCCCGTGCCGGGCACAGAGTTCGGTCATCGTACACTCCTCGGATAACCACTGCTCCACAAACTGCCTGCGCTTCTCCACCACTCCGCTCACTTTCCAAGGCATGCTCCTTTGTAGCCGCCTTCTGTGAACGGACCAAACTGTCAACCATCTCCCCGGTCTGTTTTGTCAACTATGTGCCCGGTTTGGACCCTTTACACACCCACGGCTTGCGCCGTGGGCTGCATTCTGTCGCCGCTCGCGGCTAACGGACCCCTCAGAGGATTTCGCGGATATCCCCTACTCTTCGGGTGACACGCTCGCGATCCAGATATTCCAATAGAGGGATCGCGTACTTGCGGCTGACGCCGGTGAGTTCTTTGAACTGGGCTACGTCGATTTTCGGGGCTTTCTTTTTGTAGGCGGCGAGCTGGCGACGGAGGTCTTCGAGGGCGGTGTGGTGAAAGACGAGTTCGGGAGAAGCTTTGATCAGAATTTTGTCGCGCAGCAGGAGGGTTACGATTTTCTGGGCGCGGACTTTGTCGATCTTTAGGCTGGACATGACTTCGGGCAGGGCTGGGACTTTCAGGCCGGCGGTGAAGAAGGCGTGTTCGATTTTCTGCTTGGATTCGGCTTCCTCGTCTTTCATGACGACGCCGTGGCCGGGGAGGCGCACGAGGTCGGCGGCGATCTCGATCTTCTTTTCACAGGCCAGGATTTCTAGGGTAGGTGTGAGAATTTCCGCGGAGGCTTTCACCTGCTCGCGGAGCTCTTCCCTGGCGATGCCGCCCACGAGGGAGTTTTTCTTTTGAAAATCTGCGACGGTACTCATGATGAATTGCTGGAGGGCGTGGAGCGCGGCCGCGTGCACGAACCGATCTCCGATCCGCAGTACTCGTTTCTCCTTTATCGACGGAGCGAGTTGTGTCTCCAAAAAGGCCTTCGTCCAGCCAGTTTCGGCAATGAGTTGCGACATCGAGATTCCGTCGTGACCGCGCCTCGCGATCCGAGCTTGCAGAATTGCCGGCGCCTCACCGCGGGCCAGAATTTCGAGGAAGGCGTTGTGCCCCGACATGCGCTGGATAGGCGTGGGGTCGAGGACGGCGCCGCCGCCTATGGTGATCACCGGGGAAAACTGGCGGATGATGAAACGGTCTCCGGGCAGGAGGAGCGCGGGTTGCGGCAGCTTGATGCGGGCAAAGGTTTCTTCGCCGGGCGCGAGTTGTTTCTTGCCGTGAAGTGTGACCTCGGCGATGGCTTCCATGGTGTAGGAATGAAAATGCACGCGGGCGCGGTCTTTTAGTGGGCGCGAGGCTGACGGCAGGAGTCGCAGCACGACGTTGGCGCGGCGGGTGGATTGAAATGTGGCGGGCGGGGCCAGGGTCATGCCGCGGGATAAATCTTCGGTGCTGGCTCCGGCCAGGTTGAGCGCGGTGCGCTGTCCGGCTACGGCTTTTTCTGCTGGTTGACCATGTACCTGCACTCCTCGCACACGGACTTGGTGGACGTGGGCGGGCACGCGGGCGAGGGCGCCCGCGCCACACGGGAATACTTCTAACTCTTCTTCTTTTTGGATGGTTCCTGCCAGCAGAGTGCCGGTGACTACCGTGCCGAATCCTTTCATGGTGAAGACGCGGTCGATGGGGAGTCGGGCCAGAGCTTGGGGATCGCGCGTCTGGAGGCCTTCTGCGGCAGCAGTTATGGCGTGCTTCAAGTCAGGCAGGCCTGCGCCTGTGAGGGAGCTTACGGCGATGATCGATTTTGGGTTATCCAAGAATGTCCCGCGGAGGAATTCTTCGACTTCAAGGCGGACTACGTCGAGCGTGTCGCGATCGACTGCGTCGGACTTGGTTAGCACCGTGATGCCGCGCTGCACGCCGAGGAGTTGGAGGATGTCGAAGTGCTCGCGGGTTTGCGGCTTGATGGATTCGTCGGCGGCGATCACGAGCAGGACGAGATCGATGCCTCCGACACCGGCTAGCATGTTGCGGACGAAGCGCTCGTGGCCGGGGACGTCGACGAAAGCGAGGCGCAGTGGTTCGCCGCCTGGCGTGGGCAGTTGCATGTGGGCGAAGCCGAGGTCGATGGTGATGCCGCGGCGCTTTTCTTCCTGGAGGCGGTCGGCGTCGATTCCGGTCAGGGCCTTGACCAGCGCGGTTTTTCCGTGGTCGATGTGGCCGGCGGTGCCGATGACGATGGATTTCATCTGGGTGAAATCATACTAGGATGGCGTCCCGAAAATGCGGGGCAGGAATATAGCTCCATTTCCTTGGTGAGGGGACCGACGCCGCAAGCAAAATGCATAGGTCCTCCGCGGCGAAGAACGCCGCTCAGGATGACAAGCTCAAGCTATCGGTTGAACTGACAGCGGCGGACGGGACGGCGGCGCTACAACTGCTGCGAAATGGGCCGCGAAATGCGACAATGGATATACCTTCCATGACCTCCTCCTTGAATTCTCTTATCAGTCCGGAGACCCTCCGGCAGCACGGGCTTACCTCCGACGAGTACGAAAAGATCAAACAGCTTTTGGGTGGGCGCGAGCCTACTCTCACCGAGCTTGGCATCTTCAGCGTGATGTGGAGCGAGCACTGCTCTTATAAATCTTCGCGTGTGCATTTGAAGCGGCTGCCTACTCGCAGCAAGCTTGTGGTGCAGGGGCCGGGGGAAAACGCGGGGATTATCGACATTGGGGACGGGTGGGCTTGCGCGTTCAAGATTGAGTCGCATAATCATCCTTCGTTTATTGAGCCGTTTCAGGGAGCGACTACCGGGGTGGGCGGGATTTTGCGGGATATTTTTACCATGGGGGCTAGGCCGGTTGCGGTGATGGATTCGTTGCGGTTTGGGCCGATTACACAAGCCGGAGCCGAGCTGCGCTCGGGCGGACAGCCGAGGGCGGCTGTCCCCACACTATCTCTGAAACCTCCGGCGGACGAGGGCGTCCGCCGCTCCGCACAGGCTGAGATTCATCGCAATCATGCGATTCTTGAGGGTGTCGTCAGCGGCGTCGCTTCTTACGGCAATTGTTTTGGCGTGCCTAATCTTGGGGGCGAGACTAAGTTTGAGCCTTGCTATTCGGGGAATCCGCTGGTGAATGCGTTTGCGCTTGGGCTGGTGCGGAAGAATGAAATCTTTTACGCGCGGGCTGCGGGTGAAGGGAACCCCGTGATTTATGTCGGAGCTAAGACGGGGCGCGACGGGATCCACGGGGCGACGATGGCTAGTGAAGAGTTCAGCGAGGTATCGGAGGCGAAGCGGCCGAATGTGCAGGTGGGCGATCCGTTCCTCGAGAAACTTTTGCTGGAAGCATGTCTCGAGGCAATGCAAACGGGAGCGATTGTCGGCATTCAAGACATGGGGGCGGCGGGGCTTACTTGTTCGACGTGCGAGATGGGGGCGCGGGGGCGTGTGGGAATCGAGATTGAGCTGGACCGCGTGCCCCAGCGCGAGACTGGGATGAATCCGTACGAGATCATGCTTAGCGAGTCGCAAGAGCGCATGTTGCTGGTAGCGCAGAAGGGGCGCGAGCAGGAGGTGTTCCGCGTTTTTGAGAAGTGGGGGCTGGATGCGGTGGAAGTGGGGCGTGTTACGTCCGACAACAAGTTGCGGGTGATGGAGCATGGGCAGGTTGTGGCGGAGATTCCGAATTCGGCGTTGACGGATGATGCTCCGGTTTATAGGCGTCCGCTGGCGCGGTGGGAACCGCCGGTGCCGCGGGAGATGCCGAGCAACATCAGATTTGGTTCCAAGAGCGAACCTCAGGGGCTAAAGCCCTCATCGGTGGCGGGGTCTAAGGGCACGGCTGAAGCCGTGCCCTTCCCAAAATCTATTCCTCATGATTTTACGGAAGATCTGAAGCAGCTTCTTGCGAGTCCGAATATTTGCGGGAAGCGGTGGGTGTGGCAGCAGTATGACCACATGGTGCAGACGAATACGGTTGAGGCTCCTGGCGCGGGGGACGCGGGGGTGATTCGGATCAAGGGATCGCAGCGCGGGCTGGCGATGGCGCTGGATGGGAACGGGCGGTGGTGTTATCTGGATCCGCGGCTGGGGGCGATGCATGCGGTGGCCGAGGCGGCGCGCAAGGTTGTGTGCTCGGGAGCGACTCCGGTGGCGGCGACGAATTGCCTGAATTTTGGCAATCCGGAGAAGCCGCAGATCATGTGGCAGTTCTCGCAGACGGTCGATGGCATTACCAAAGCTTGCGAGGAATTGGAAATTCCGATCACGGGCGGGAACGTCAGCTTCTATAACGAGACTTTGGGGGAGGGGATTTATCCGACTCCTGTGCTGGGCGTGGTGGGGATTCTTGAGGACGTGCACAAATCCGCGAAGATGCATTTTGCTGGGGCGGGATGCACGATCGTGCTATTGCGCGCCGGAGAGGCGGGCGATATTACCGACGTAGAGAGTGAGTTTGGATCGTCGGAATACGCGAAAGAAATTTTGGGTTCGCTGTGGGGATATCCTCCCGAGCTTGATCTGGAGGAGGAGGCTGCTCTGCAGAAGGCCGTCATCGAGGTGATTCAGCAGGGGCTGGTGGACTCGGCGCATGACTGTTCCGATGGCGGGTTGGCCGTGGCGTTGGCGGAAAAAGCGTTTCCGAAGGGTGTGGGGGCGCGGGTGAACGTGGCTTCTGGCGGGCTTCCCGAGGAGTTTGTGTTGTTTGGGGAGGATTCGAGTCGAGTAGTTGTGTCTTGCGACGCGGGGCAGGTTTCGCGAATCAAAGAAGTAGCGGGGAAACACGGGGTCGCGGCGGATGTGATCGGGGAGACTTTTGCGGATCGGCTGGAAATTTCTGTGGACGGGGACTTAGAGGTTTCGGCTGCTATTTCGGAGTTGAGTGAGGCTTACGAAGGCGCTTTGGAATCGGTGTTGCGGACGGACCCGGAGCTGGTGGCGGCGGATTGAAAATCTTGAATCGCAGAGATCGCTGAGAAGTGCCGCAGAGGGCGCGGAGATGGACTTGCCGTTACGAAAGGGCTTTGGAGTTGATGCTGCGGATGGATGTGGAACGAGTGGCGGCGGATTGAAAGTCTTGAATCGCAGAGATCGCTGAGAAATGCCGCAGAGGGCGCGGAGAAGGGCTAGCCGAGCGTTGCTCGGCCTGACCGGGTCAATAGACCCGGTCCCACATGAGTAATTGGCGGCAGGAGTTCCTCGACTTCGCTCGGAATGACAAGTTGGTTTGATTGAGCTAACGGCTAAAGGCTAATTGCTAAATGCTGACTTCCGACAAATTTCGCGATGAGTGCGGGGTGGTGGCGATCTTCGCGCATCCCGAGGCGGAGAAGCTTGCTTATCTCGGGCTGCATGCTTTGCAGCATCGCGGCCAGGAGTCGGCGGGGATCGTTACTTCTGATGGGATGACGTTGCGGGTACACAAGGCGATGGGGCTGGTGGCGGACATCTTCACGGAAGAGGTGTTGTCGAAGATTCCGGGGACGCTGGCGATCGGGCACACGCGGTATTCGACTGCGGGAGATTCGGCGCTGCTGAATGCGCAACCGATTCTGGTGCAGTCGAACAAGGGTTCGATTGCGCTGGCGCACAACGGGAACCTGGTGAACGCGGCCGAGCTTCGCAGCCGGCTGGAGCGACAGGGATCGATTTTTCAGACCAACAGCGATACCGAGGTGATCGTCCACCTGATTGCTTTGTCGAAGGAGCAGACGCTGCCGGAGGCGATGGCCGATGCGCTGCGGCGGGTGGAAGGGGCGTTTTCGCTGGTGATGATGAGTAACGACCGGATCTTTGCGGCGCGTGATCCGCGCGGGTTTCGGCCGCTGGCCATGGGACGCATTGCGGCGACGGAAGGTCATCACCGCGATACCGTGGTGTTTGCTTCCGAGACTTGCGCCTTTGACCTGATTGGCGCCGAATACGAGCGCGACGTGAAGCCCGGTGAATTGGTGGTAGTGGGACCGGAGGGAATTACTTCGCGTTTCCATTCCACACCGGCGCCGCAGTCCAGCTGCATTTTTGAGCATGTTTATTTTTCGCGTCCCGACAGCGTGGTGTTTGGGCGCGCCGTGCAGACCAGCCGCGAGGAACTGGGGCGGCAACTGGCGCGGGAGGCGCCGGTGGAAGCCGACCTGGTGGTTCCGGTGCCGGATTCAGGGGTGACGGCGGCGATGGGCTATTCGGCGGAGAGCGGGATTCCGTTCCGTTTCGCCTTGATCCGCAACCATTACGTGGGACGGACGTTCATTGAGCCGAGCCAGAGCGTGCGCGACTTTGGCGTGAAACTAAAATTGAATCCGGTGCGGGTGCTGCTGAAGGACAGGCGCGTGGTATTGATTGACGACTCGATTGTACGAGGCACGACCAGCCGCAAGATCGTGCGCATGATTCGTAACGCGGGAGCGAAGGAAGTGCACATGCGAATATCGTGCCCGCCGACGATTTCGCCGTGCTATTACGGCGTGGACACTCCCTCGAAGAAGCAGCTGATTGCCGCCAACAAGTCGGTGGAGGAAATTCGGGAATATATTGGCGCTGACTCGCTGGCCTACCTTTCGCTCGAAGGCTTGAAGAAGGCCTGCGGCGAAGGCGAGACCACTTCCTATTGCTCGGCATGCTATACGGGGAAGTATCCGACCAACATCATTGATGTGGAAGAGATCCTGCCGGCGGGCGCTAACAGCCGGCGTTGAGCACATTTCCCGGGTCGCCTTCTATTCGTTGTAGATCTTAAACCGCAAAGATCGCTGAGAACGGCCGCAAAGGACGCGAAGAAGGCCCGCCGACCTTGGCACTCCTAACCCTTCACACCGCGCCGCCCCTTCTCTTAGTCATGAGACAAAAAACGGGGCGGCATGAGCCGCCCCGCGCCTTGGAATCAAACAGAAACCGGCCGGTTAGAAAGTAACTGCCTGCCCGAAGATCTGCATGCTAGCCCCGTCACGAGTATCAGACCATGCAGCGTGTACGACACCGTCCGGACCGGTCGCGATCTGGGTGTAGTCTCCGAAGAAACCACATCCCGGGAAACCGATGCAGGGATTGAACGATGTGTCGCTAACGGCCATTTGTGTTGGGAACGTCGCCCCACCGTCGGTCGACTTTGCCACCCAATACTTTGCCTTGGTGAGGAACGGGTCATCGCGATCATCGTAAAAACCGACGTAGATTGAGCCGTCGCTCTTGGTGGTGGCCCAGGGGAAAATGTGGTCTTTGCCATCGTTGAATACATCGTTATTCACGCGACTGACCACGGAGGCGCCAGTCTGCGTATTCACCGTAGCGAGATAAACGCTCATGCCAGACTCAAATGGGCCTGTGCCCACTTGATTTGAAGAGAAAGCACAGTAGGCGGTATCACCATTGATGCCGCATCCCGGAGCAATCGTCCCGGTAATCCGGAAGAACCAGTTTGGCGTGGCTAATCCGATGGGGATGAAGGTTGCGACCGGCGTCGGATTCACGACCCACCCGCTGGCGGTGAGCGTCGACATGTACATGTTGAGGCTGCTGCTGAAGTCGTCGAAGAAAGCGTGTGGCACGCCATGGCTGTCGACGACGATGTCGGAGAACTGCTCGGCCGAAAATGAACCGCTGACGATCTGCGGGGCAGAGAAGGCGAAGCCGGCTCCCGGCGAATGCGATTCGACAATTGCCGAACCGAACGCGGGAATAGTTCCGGTACCGTAGGTGCACGGGGCGGCGTTGCAGAACACCGTGTAGTAGACGTAGATGGTTCCGTTGTTGGGACTGCCGGGTACGCTGTCAACGGTGATGAGTGGCTTGTCGAGCGAGGCTGGGCAATTGATAGTTCCGGTGAACAGGCCATTGCAGGGCTGCGTGTCAATGACGATTGGGAGCAGGTAGCTGTAGGTGCCGTGGTTGAAACCCTGAGCTACGATAATCTGAGTGTCGGCATTTTCGTAGCCGTTGACGCTGTCAAAAATCAGATTGCCGGTGATGGTCGACAGAAAGCTGTGACCTTTGTCGTCGAACGCAACCCCGGGATCGCTCTCGAAAGTCAACTGGATGAACCCGGTGTTCGCGTCGTTTCCGCCTACCATGGAATCATCAGTCCATGCTGTGCCACCGTTGGTCGACACATGGTAGAACATATGATCCCAGTTCTCGCGGAAGTCATTTGACATTACGACAACGTTGCCGCTAGCCGGATCGACGCTGACTGCGATTTCCGCCTTCGGCCAGGGGTCGCGATCCTTGTTTATTCTGACGTTGTGAGTGCTAGCGAGTGCTGTTGCTTCCGGATTGCGGCGAGCGGCCAGTTTCAGGATTTCCGCAGCAGCACCGTGTGGAAGGCGAACGCTGTCGCGGTCAAAGGGTGCCTTATGGTGGTCACGTACCCACGAGACATATTGTTCAAAATTCTTAAATTGAGGGGTTCGAGAGGATGAAGCGTCCTGGGCGCTAACGATCTGCCCCCAGAGAAGAGTGGCGAGCAGCCCGACGAAAGCCGCGCGCAAAATTCTTGTCATAGATTTTCTCCTTAGACCTTCGGTGGATCTACTCCTAATGCTGCGAGTCCTCTAGCCTGCGCAATTTCAGATCATGCCGACACAACAATGCGGTCGTCTGGCCGGGTTCAGCAACTTCCATCGCGAAGCTACTTGAGGACAACTTCAACGCCAACAGCTGGTACTACGTAGGGGTAGTAGTAGGCCATTGACATAGGCAGACAGTCAAGACAAATCCTCTACAGGCGACAAGGGTTTCGTGATTGTGCATAAAGTTGCACAGTCCGAAAGGGCCAGCAGGAGCGGCTTTTGGGGGGCGCGCAGACAGGTTGGAGTTCGGACTCATGGCTTTCGGGCGCGCGCGACACGCGGAATCGATTGCAGATCGGTGGTGATGCGAACGTCGTGCCAGCCGCGCAGAAGTTGCGTTACGGGCTCGGCGACCGAGGCGCTGATTTCCATCACGAGGTGGCCGCCAGGTTCGAGGGCAGTCTTGGCTTGGGGGATCAGGCGCGCGATGACTTCGGTGCCGGTGGGACCGGCAAAAACGGCGTTACGCGGTTCGAACTTGCGGACCTCGAGTTGGACTTGATCGGCCTCGGATTCGCCGACGTAGGGTGGGTTGGAGACGATGAGATCGAAAGAGCCGGCGAGGCCGTTGAGTAAATCGGTTTGGTGGAATTGGATGCGATTCTCGAGTTGATGGCGCGCGGCGTTGGCGCGGGCGACCTCGAGCGCTGCGGGGGAGATGTCGGTGGCGTGAATTTCGGCATGGGGCAACTCTTGGGCGAGAGCGAGAGCGATGGCGCCCGAGCCAGTGCCTACGTCGGCGATTCGGAGAGAGCCCGCGGGCAGGAGTGCCCGCGCCACACATTCTAAGACGGTTTCGATTACATGTTCGGTCTCGGGGCGTGGGATCAGGACGGCGGGAGTGACAATCAGATCCATGCCCCAGAACTCCTGATGTCCGGTGATGTACTGGGCGGGGACGCCACGGGCGCGCTGGTTCACCGCGGCCTGGTACGCTGCGGATTCGTCGGAGGTGAGTTCGCGCTCAGGATGAGCGTGGAGGTAGGCGCGGTCGCAGTTGAGGGTGAACATCAGAAGCAACTCGGCATTCATGCGCGGTGACGGAACTTGATCTTCGGTCAGGCGGGTGATGGCGGAGGTGAGGGCTTGCTTCAGCTGCACAAGACCATTTCACCACAGAGGCGCACGGGACGGTCATCCCGACCGAATAGAAGAAGCAAGCGATCCTAAAGCCTTTAACCGCCAAGGGCGCGAAGAAAAAGCCGCGAAGTACGCAAAGAAGGGCCTGCGCTTACTCATTTCGATCCGTCTCTGGCTTGCCGCTGTAGCTGGTAGCCGATATAGATCATTTGGCCGATGTGGTGCTGCATGTGGGCGGCGCACTGGATGATCATGTCGAGGCGGATTTGGGCAGTTGCACCTGCACCGGAGTATGGCTTTGACCAATTGTCTGGCGACTGCGCCTGAAGCGCGCGCTTTACCATTCCGACCGCGTCGTCGAAGCGCTTGAGGGCTTCGTCTTTCGACGGAGGGTTCGGATCGTTGAACTCTTTGGGGCGGTCGCGGACGTAGCCGGTATTTGCGATCTGCGCGCCGATGTAGTAGTTGAGATTGCCGGTGAGATGCAGAATCAGGTGACCGAAGCTGTTTCCGAAGGGGAAGGGCTTTTGCCAGAAATGCGCGTTGGTGAGGGGCGCGGCGAGTTCGCGGACTCGGGCAGCGTTCGTGGTGTAGCGGTCGGCGAGGACGGAGGAGAGGGTCGAACGGAGATCAGGCATTAGTCAGTTCCTTGCTCGTGGATAAAATTCGCGGGCGAGGGCGCCCGCGCCACATTCTTAGACTACGCCGGCGGTTTCCTGTTTCAGTTTTTCTGCCTGGTAGTGGGTGACTAGCGCTTCGATCAGGGGCTGGAGTTTGCCGTCCATTACGGATTCGAGTTGGTGGATGGTGAAGCCGATGCGGTGGTCGGTGAGGCGGTTTTGCGGGAAGTTGTAGGTGCGGATTTTTTCGCTGCGGTCGCCGGAGCCAACCATCGCCTTACGCTCTTTGGCCAGGGCCTGCTGCTGCTTCTCCATCTCGATTTCGTAGAGGCGTGAGCGCAGGACTCGCATGCCTTTTTCGCGGTTCTTGATCTGCGATTTTTCGTCCTGGCAGCTGACAACTGTATTGGTTGGGATGTGCGTAATGCGGACGGCGGAGTACGTGGTGTTGACCGACTGGCCGCCGGGGCCGGAGGAGCAGAAGGTGTCGATGCGCAGGTCTTTAGCTTCGATCTTGATGTCGACGTCCTCTGCCTCAGGCAGCACGGCGACGGTGACGGCTGAGGTGTGGACGCGTCCTTGCTGCTCGGTGGCGGGGACGCGCTGCACCCGGTGCACGCCACTTTCATACTTGAGCTGGGAGTAGACGCGGTTGCCTTCGATGATGGCGATGACTTCTTTCAGGCCGCCGACCGAGGATTCGGAAGTAGAGAGCACTTCGACCTTCCAGCGCTGGCTTTCGGCGAACCGGGTGTACATGCGGAAGATTTCGGCGGCGAAGAGGGTGGCTTCGTCTCCTCCGGTGCCGGCGCGGATTTCGAGGATGACGTTTTTTTCGTCATTCGGATCTTTGGGCAGGAGGAGGACTTTCAGCTCTTCTTCGATGGCGGCGACGCGGGGTTGCAGCTTGTCGAGTTCTTCCTGCGCGTAGGCGCGCATTTCGGGATCTTTTTCTTCCGAGAGCATGGCTTTGCTTTCGGCTATGCCGCGGGTCAGATCCTTGTATTCGCGATACTTTTCGACTATGGACGCGATTTCGCTGTGCGCTTTGGCGGTCTTCTGGTATCGCGACGAGTCGTTGACGATCTCCGGCGAAGCGAGAGCGTTGGTCAGTTCGTCGTAACGGGCCTCGATTTGGTCCAGGCGTTCAAACATGGGATTCTCTCGTAGAGACGTAGCTTGCTACGTCTCGGCTGACGCCGCAGCCCTTACCGCGGGCGAGGAAGACGTAACAAGTTACGTCTCTACGGCATTGTAGTGTTGTGGGAAGGCAGAGAGAAAGTATTCGCGGCGGAGCCGCTACGCAATTACCAATTCGCCGCCACGCTCTTTCTCGAGGGACATGGCCTGGTCGAGGGCGCTGATGGCGCATTGGGCCTGGTCGTCCGATGGAGGCTTGGTGGTGATGCGTTGCAGCCAGAGGCCGGGGGCGGTCATCAGGGCAAACAGGGAGCCGCGGTGCTTGGCTGCGAAGCGGATGATTTCGTAGGAGACGCCGGCGATTACGGGCAAGAGCGCGATGCGGGCGCCGAAGCGCGCCCAGAACGTGGTGAACGGGACCAGCATGTAGAAGCCGATCGAAATCAGCATCACGGTCATCAGGAAGCTGGTGCCGCAGCGGGGATGATACGTCGAATACTTCTGGACGGCCGCGATGTTGAGCGGGTCTCCACTCTCGAAGGCAAAGACTGTCTTGTGCTCGGCGCCATGGTATTCGTAGACGCGGCGGATATCCTTCCAGAGCGAGACTCCCCAGATGAACAGCAGGAAGAGGATCAGGCGGATGGCACCGTCGATCAGGTTGAAGATGATTCGTCCGCCGAGGGCGGGATCGATTTTCTTTAGCTCGGTTGCGGCGAGCAGCGGGAGGTACTTGTACATGAAGATGAAGAAGGCAAGCGAGATGATGATGTTGACGGCGGCTAGCCAGCCGCTCAGGCTGGCGGCTTTTTCGCGGGTCTGGGAAGACGGCTGCGACTGGGAAGGTTCCGCCTCGCTTCGCTTTGGCGGGACGGGCGAGGCGCCCGTCGCCACATGAGTATTGGTGGCGCCTTCGGTCTTCATTATGTCTTCGATGGCTACGTTGGCGGAGAAGCGGAGGGCGCGGTAGCCGAGGGTCATCGCATATCCCAGCGTCATGACGCCGCGGATGATGGGCCAGGCCATCCATTTGTGCTTTTCTGAAGGGCGATCCAGCGGCTCGCTCATGGTCACAACTTCGCCCGATGGCTTGCGACAGGCTATAGCCCAGGCGTGAGGGGAGCGCATCATGACTCCCTCGAGGACGGCTTGTCCGCCGACCAGGGTTTCCTCGCCGCTTTCGAGGGCAGGCAAGAGCTGCACGGCGGCCAGAAATCGCAGGTAATTTTTGAGAGAACGCACGGGTATTAGATGCTCCGAGACGCGGAAAGCGCCAACCACTAAGGGTACCACAGGAGTGTGCGGCTTCCCACCCACTCCGAATCGTTCAAACAACGCATATTCAGTAACTTAACTTCGCGTGTTCGCAATCGGGTGCGGCGTCCTCTATGCTTTCGTCATGGAAGAGCTGGCGAAGACGTGCGAGGCGATCGCGGCGACGACCAAGAAGCTGCTGAAGACAGGTCTGGTCGCGGATTACCTGAAGTCGCGCGGCGTCGACGAGGCGGCGGTGTCGGCGGTGTTTCTTTCGGGGCGGGCGTTTCCGGCGTGGGAGGAGACCACGCTGCAAGTGGGAGGGCGGTCGCTGTGGCGCGTGGTTGCTGACCTGGCGGGCAAGGATGAGGAGGCGTTGACCGAAGCGTATCGGAAGCACGGAGATCTGGGAGCGGTGGCTGGGGAGGTTCTTCCTCCGCGAGCGGAATCGGGGTTGCGAGTTCTGGAAGTCAACGAGAGATTTCGGGAGATTGCGGCGGCGCGTGGTCCAGCAGCGAAGAGTGCGCTGGTGCGCGATTTGCTTGCGCAGTCGACTCCGCTGGAAGCGAAGTACATCGTGAAGATCATGACTGGAGATTTGCGGATCGGGCTGAAGGAGAGCCTGGTGGAGGAGGCGATCGCGAGGGCTTATGGAGGCACGCTTGCCGAAGTGCAACGGGCAAACATGCTGCTGGGGGATATTGGAGAGACGTTGCGGTTGGCCGCGGAGGGGAAGGTGGCTGAGGCGAAGATGAGACTGTTTCATCCGATGGGATTCATGCTGGCGAGTCCAATTGAGTCGGCGGAAGAAGGGCTTAGTTACTTTGCTGAGGCGGAGGTGGAGGACAAGTACGACGGGATTCGGGCGCAGGCGCATGTGTCGGGAGGCGAGGTTAAGTTTTTTTCGCGCACGCGGGATGAGATCACGGAGTCGTTTCCGGAGTTGCCGGAGGCGCTGGGGGGATTGCCTGATGCGATTCTCGATGGGGAAATTGTGGCGTGGGAATACGGAGTCCCTCCGGGGCTAAAGCCCGCGTCCCTTCTGGGCTCAGACGGCACGGCTGAAGCCGTGCCCTTCCCAAACCCGGTGGTTGAGGGGCATTCCGTTGACGACGAAAGGAAAGGCCCAGGTGACGACGAAAGGAATGACCCAGGGCGAGCGCGGCCGTTCAGCGTTTTGCAGCAGCGGCTGGGTAGGAAGAAGGTCAGCGAGCGGATGTTAAGGGAAATTCCGGTGGCGTACTTGGCGTTTGATGTTTTGTACGCGGGCGGCGAGTTGGTGATGGATCGTCCGCTGCGGGAGCGGGGGCGGATTCTGGATGAGTTGCTGGCGGGGAAGAACAACATCCACCACGGAGGCACTGAGACACGGAGGAAAACCAGACAGGGAAAATTGACTTTTGGAAACGAGGACGAGATTGTTTCGGCCCGAGTCATTCGTGCGCCGGCGTTTGGGGCGTCATCGCCGGAGCAGCTGGAAGAATTGTTCGCGGCGGCGCAGGCTCGGGGGAACGAAGGACTAATGATTAAGGATATGAGTTCGCCTTACACTCCCGGGAAGCGCGGGAAGTCGTGGCTGAAGATGAAGCGCGAGCTGGCGACGCTGGACGTGGTCGTGACGGCGGTTGAGTACGGACATGGCAAGCGCATTGGCGTGCTCAGCGATTACACGTTTGGGGTGTGGGATGGGGATCGGCTGGTGAACATCGGCAAAGCGTATTCAGGATTAACGGACGCGGAGATTGCGGAGATGACTGCGTGGTTTCTGGAGCACACGATTGAGGATCGAGGATTTTTGAGGGTGGTTGAGCCGAAGATCGTACTGGAGGTGGCGTTCAATAACATGATGCTTTCGGACCGGCATGACAGCGGGTATGCGCTGCGGTTTCCGCGGATTGTACGGCTGCGGCCGGATAAGACGGCGGAGGAGGCGGACACGATTGAGCGGGTTCGCGAGGTGTTTGCCTTGCAATCCGCAGAAGGGCCTGAACGATGAAATCGGCGGCAGCCAGTTGACACGACCCACTTTGGTGCCTAGCCTAAGAAGCGATGGACATCCGATTGGATCCCGATTTGCAGGCTAAGCTTAGCCGCCTGGCTGCTCAACAGGGTCGTCCCAGTGAAGCTCTCGTCGTAGAGGCTGTGGAGCGCATGGTGAATTATGACGAGTGGTTTCTGCGCGAAGTGGATAAAGGTATTGTGGCCGCGGACCGCGGGGAACTGGTGGAACATGCCGAAGTCAGGAAGATGATTGACGAGCGGTATCCGGACTGATGCGCATCCGCTGGACGGATCTTGCCCTTCGCGATTTCACCCAAATCTGCGATTACATCGAGAAGCAAAGAAGTGGCACCACAGCGCGCCGCGTAGCACTCTCTATCCACCGCCGCATCGAAATGTTGGCGAAGTTCCCCGAGAATGGAAGAACCGGTCGCAAACCAGACACACGTGAGTTGGTGTTTAGCGGCTTGCCGTATCTTGCTGTGTATCGCATCGATGAAGACACGGTAGAGATACTCCGCATCCTTCACGGAGCGCAAATCTGGCCCTGAACAATCCTCCCTCCAGGAACCAGACGATCTTGTCGTCGTTGGTTAGTGCTCGTGGCTGTGATGATGTGCTTCAGCACTCTCGCTGACTGGAATCACGCAACCATGCGCTACTTCGCAGATCGCATGCTCGAACTGAATCGTGGTGTGGTCGATGCGGAAATCTCGCAGGAGGCACTCTTTCACATCCCGCAAGATGCGCTCGCTTACCGACGGCGGAATATCCGCGATCGAGATGTGGCAGGAGAGAGCGTGCGTCTCGGACCCAATGCTCCAGACGTGGAGGTCGTGCACATCGTTGACGCCTTCGATCGAACGCATGGCGGCCTCGATCATCTCGAGCTTCATGCCGCGGGGAGTGCCTTCGAGCAGGATGTTGAGCGTTTCGCGGACGATGCCGAATCCCGACCATAAAATCAGCGCGCCGATGCCGAACGAGAGCGCGGAATCAATCCAGTAATCTCCGGTCACCAGGATGGCCCAGCCGCCGACGATGACGGCGGCGGTGGAGAGCGTGTCGCCGACCTCGTGCAGCAGGGCGCTGCGAATATTGACGTCGCCCTTGGAGCGGTAGAGCAGCAGTGCGATTACGCCGTTCATCACCACGCCGGCGGCGGCCACTCCCATCATCAGGCCGGCACGGACCGGTTCGGGATGCTGCAGGCGGCGCACGGCCTCGTAGAAGATGAAGGCCGAAACCACAACCAGTGAAGCGGCGTTGATCAGAGCGGCCAGCACTCCGGCGCGGTGGTAGCCGTAGGTCTTGGTTGAACTCGGAGGGCGCGACTGCAGATAGACGGCGACCAGAGAGAGCAGGAGAGCAAGAAGGTCAGAGAGATTGTGTCCGGCCTCGGAGAGCAGGGCCAGCGAATGGGCGCGGACGCCGGCTACGACCAGTAGCACGATATAGGCCAGGGTTACGGCCAGCGAAATCTTGAGCACTCGCTTGGGGCCACCCTCGCCATGAACGTGGACGTGCATGTTCTAAGTCTACGGGCAGCCACGGCGGGCTTCAAGCGGGGAGGCAATCAGCAATCAGCAGTCAGCACTCAGCAGTCAGCTCAGGTTACTGGTGCTGCATGCAACAGCGGGTTCCTCGACTTCGCTCGGAATGACAACGGTCTGGTTAGATGCTGATTGCTGATTGCTAATTGCTAATTGCTAATTGCTGAATGCTGAGTGCTGAATGCTGAATGCTGATTGCTCAGCCGGTGTTGTGAAAAGCGACTGAGGCTGCACTTACTCAGGTCAGGCGAGCCCGCTCAAGCTGTTTCTGCTTCCTGCCGATAGGCCCAACAGCCGGAGAGTCTTATCTGCTTGCGCGCAGCGGGCGCAGAGGCAAATCGAGGCAGAGGAAAAGCAGGCCATGGACGAAATCGTTAAGGATTTTCTCATCGAGAGCAACGAGAATCTAGACCGGCTGGACCAGGAGTTGGTGAAGCTTGAGTCGGAGCCGTCTTCCAAAGAGCTGCTGGCGAGCATCTTCCGGACGATCCACACCATTAAGGGGAGTTGCGGGTTTCTGGGATTTGCACGTCTCGAAAAGGTCGCGCATGCCGGGGAGAGTCTGCTCTCACTTCTGCGTGATGGCAGGCTCGCGCTGACGGCAGAGATCACCAGCGGACTGCTGGCGATGGTGGACGCGGTGCGGCGCATGCTGGCCGAAATCCAGACCAGCGAGCGGGATGGGGAGAACGATTATCCGGAGCTGCGGGAAGAGCTGAAACGGCTGCAGAGCGAAGAGAGAGAAGGAGCGCAACAGGCCGCGGACACGGGTTGCGGGGCTGAGGGAGTCTCGGCTCCGGCCGGAGATCAGGCTGGAATCCGAATCTGCGAGGTAGTGGAACCGACCCCTGAAGCAGACGTGCCCGCGGCGGCTCCGGTTTATGCGGCAGTTCCGCCAGTGTCCTCCAAGGCAGAAGACGCTATGGCCGCACCGCAGCAAAACGTCGAATCGAGAGGGCGGGAGTCCGGGGTAGAGACGATCCGAGTTGGCGTCAATCTGCTGGACAAGCTGATGAACCTGGTTGGGGAACTGGTGCTGGCGCGCAACCAGTTGCTGCAGTTCTCCAATGCAACCCAGGATGCGGGATTTCATGCCGTGTCGCAGCGTATGAACTTAATTGCCACCGAGCTGCAGGAAGAAGTCATGAAGACTCGCATGCAGCCGATCGGGAATATCTGGAACAAGTTTCCGCGCACGGTGCGGGACCTGGCGCTGGGTTGCGGCAAGGAAGTGCGACTGGAGATGGAAGGCCAGGACACCGAACTTGACCGGACGATTATCGAGGCGATCAAGGACCCGCTAACGCACCTGGTGCGCAACTCCATCGATCACGGCATCGAGGCGCCCGCGGTGCGCCGGGACAAAGGGAAAGAACCCTGCGGATGCCTGTTGCTGCGCGCCTTCCACGAAGGCGGGCAGGTCAACATCGAAATCACCGACGACGGCGCCGGACTGAACAGCGAGCGCATTCGGAACAAGGCGATCGAGCGCGGGCTGATCACGCCGCAGCAAGCCGAGCGCATGCCGGAGCGCGACATCTTCAACCTGATTTTCCTGCCCGGCTTCTCCACGGCGGAGAAGGTCACTAACGTTTCGGGGCGTGGCGTGGGCATGGACGTGGTGAAGACCAACGTGGAAAAGATTGGCGGGATGGTGGACGTGCAGTCTGCCGCGGGACGGGGCACGACGGTGCGGGTCAAGATCCCGCTGACGCTGGCGATTGTTCCGGCACTAATAGTGAGGTGCAACGGAGAACGGTTTGCGATTCCCCAGATCAGCCTGACGGAGTTGGTTCGCCTGGAGGCGGGCAAAGGAATTGAGATGGTGCACGGGTCTCCCGTCTACCGGTTGCGCGGGAAATTGCTCCCGCTGGTCTATTTGAGGCAGACGCTAAAAGCACATGACCCGGGAACGGACGCGGCATCGCAAGTTGTCTCCCGGGGTGAGTTGATGGACTTCGAGACGGCGCGGGAGAAGCATCACCAATGGCTCGGACGGCTAAAAGAATTGCTGGCGGGCAAAACCACGATGACGGTTGAGCAAGCCGGTTCTCCGCGGGAGTGCGCCTTGGGCAAGTGGCTCTATGGAGTGGGGCTGAAAGAGTACGGCAGCATCCCCGAGATGCGCATGCTGGAACAGACTCACAAGAACTTTCACGAGGTGGTTCGCGAGGTTATAGCTTCGACAGTCAACCGCAATGAAGAGCAGGCGAACGAGGCGTTCGCCCAAGTCACGCCGTTGTCCCAGAAGGTCATTGCGCTGCTGCACAACGTAGAAAAGCAGGCGATTGACCTGCAGGCGGTGAACATTGTGGTGCTGCAGGCCGAAGACAGGCAGTTTGGCCTGGTGGTCGACGAGATCACCGACACGCAGGAGATCGTGGTCAAGCCTCTGGGAAAGCAGTTGAAGGGCATCCCTGCATATTCGGGCGCGACCATTATGGGGGACGGGCGGGTGGCGCTGATTCTGGACGTTTTGGGTCTGGCGCAGCGGGCGAAGGTGATTGCCGAAGTGCGCGACGCGAAGCGGGAAGAGCGGCACGGCGAGTTGCGGAAGGAAGGCATCGGCGGGAGCCAGGCGTTGCTGCTGGCGGAGAACGGAAAGGGGCATGTGGCGATTCCGTTGCCGCTGGTGGCGCGGTTGGAAGAGTTTCCCGCATCGGTGGTGGAACGCACGGGGACGCAGGAAGTGATGCAGTACCGCGGCCAGATTATTCCGCTGCTGCGGTTGTCGCAAATTCTGCCCGGCAGTGAAGGAACGGCAGACCTGGTGGAGACCGGCAGTTCGATCGAAGTCGTGGTTTATTCCGAGCGTGGACGGACGGTAGGGCTCATCGTGGACCGCATCGTGGACATCATCGAGGAACACGCGGCGGTAGAAACGCTGGCGGCGCGGGAGGGCGTAACCGGCTCGTTTGTGGCGCAGCGTCACGTCACCGACTTGCTGGACGTGCCCGCGCTGGTGCGGGCAGGAGTTCCGGGCCTGCTCGAAGCGGCTGAGGGGCAATCCGCATAGGAGCTATGGCAATGGCTACATCGCAACAATTCTGCACGTTCTTCCTGGAAGGCAGCATGTTTGGAGTGCCCGTGCCCCAGGTGCAAGAAGTGATCCGCTTTCACGAGATGACGCGGGTGCCGCTGGCGCCGGACGTGGTGGAGGGGATGATCAACCTGCGGGGGCAGATCGTGATTGCGATTGACCTGCGGAAAAAGCTTTCGCTGCATGCCCGCGCAGACGGCGAACTACCTGTGAATGTGGTGGTGCGCAGCGCCGATGGGGCGGTGAGCCTGATGGTGGACGAGATCGGAGACGTAGTGGAGGTCGAGGACTCGACCTTTGAAGCTCCGCCGGAAACTCTCCGCGGCGCGGTGCGGGCGATGATTCTGGGCGTGCACAAACTCGAGGGGCGGCTCATGCACGTGCTGGACACGGAGAAAGCATGTCAGGTGCAGGGCTTCATGGAAGCAGCTCCCGCCGAATGACAGCTTGGTGGGCAACGGCAGTCAAGTAGGTTCACGATTTTAGACGTTTGCAAGGCTGGAGGAGAGAAATGCGATTCACATTAGGAAAGAAATTGGGGCTGGGTTTTGCAAGCGTCCTCGCCCTCATGGTTCTTAGCGCCGTGCTCACCTACGTGAAGGGGAGTGCAATCAAGGAAACGCAAGATCTTGCCATGAGCGTGCGCGTACCTACGATCAAAGCCTGTACGGACTTGCAGAGAGACCTGAATCAGACGCAGAGCAAGGGGCGCCAGGCCATCCTGGCGGGAGGTGAACCTGCCCGGCTGGAGGCCGCAAAGAAGCTTTTTGACTCGAACTGGGACGAGATTGGGAAGGACACCGCGAGACTCGACGAACTCTCTCCGCACTGGAGTGTGCAGGCCAATCGTGACCGGCTGGCGGAGACAAAGAAGCAAGTCATCGCTCTCCGGGAAGTTCAGGAAACGGCCATAAAACATGCCACGCGTGGCGAACCAGATGCTGTCGTTAAGGCGGGGAACGAATACGCAGACAGGGCTACGCCAGCCACCGAGGCCATCAAGAAACCCCTGGGCGACATGGCGGACTCCTTCGCCGCGTTGCTGAAGGAAACCACCGAGGACATGAACGGAGAGACGCGGTCGATGTACCTGACGATGGCCTTCACGACCCTCGGCGCCCTTGGCATCGGCATCTTTGTTGCGGTCTTCCTGAGCCGCCGCATTTCCAACATGACTCAATCCGTACTGGTGCAGGCCGAGGCCATTGCTGCGGGCGACTTGACCCGGCCCGATCTCAAGATTCTCAGTGACGATGAGCTCGGAGACTTGACCCAGGCCGTCAACAAGGTGAACAGCAGTCTGAAAGACATGATCCTGGCGATTACGGAAAATGCGCAGCACGTAGCCAGCGCCAGCGAGGAGTTGTCCGCGGCCAGCCAGCAGATCACCTCCAACTCGGAGGAAACCTCGGCTCAGGCTAATGTCGTGAACCAGGCCACGAAGCAGGTCAGCCAGAATCTGCAGAGCGTCTCGACCGGCGCGGAAGAGATGGCGTCGACCATTCAGAGCATTGCCGGAAACGCTCATGAAGCGGCTACTGTGGCCAGCAAGGCAGTCGAAACTGCACAGGCGGCGAACACCACCGTGGGGAAGCTGGGCGCTTCCAGCGCCGAGATCGGCGAAGTCATCAAGGTTATCACTTCGATTGCCCAGCAAACGAACCTGCTGGCGCTGAACGCCACCATCGAAGCCGCACGCGCGGGAGAAGCTGGCAAGGGCTTTGCCGTGGTGGCCAACGAGGTGAAGGAACTGGCCAAGCAGACCGCCAAGGCGACTGAGGACATCGGCCAGAAGATTACCGCCATCCAGCAGGACACCAAGGGAGCGGTGGATGCGATCGGCTCGATCACAGGGGTGATTAACCAGGTGAACGAAATTTCGGGGACGATTGCCACGGCGGTGGAGGAACAGAGCGCGACCACCAACGAGATGACGCGCAACGTTGCGGACGCGGCCAAGGGTGCGGGGGAGATCACGCACAACATCGAAGGCGTGGCGCAAGCGGCGCAGGGCACCTCGAACAGCGCGCAGGAGTCGCAGAAGGCGGCGAACGAACTGGCGCAGATGGCGGAGCAACTTCGCGGGCTGGTGGGGCAATTCAAGATCGGCACGGCGGCAGCCAGAACCAGCAGCGTGGCTCCCACGCTCGGGCGCGCCAAAAGCATGGCCGCGGGCGCGGGAAGATGAAGAGAATCCGGGAGTCATTATTGTTAGACGATCATTGTGCGATTGACGGAAGTCGACGCCGGAGTTCACTCATTGCAATTTGCTTCCGATGTGGCGCCTACAGTCCGGTGGTCTGATAACGCAGCACCGATAACGCCAGGCGGTATTCATATCCTGCCTGGGCATTTCCGATTTCCGCTTGGGTCTGCTGCAGTTGGGCCTGGCTCAATTCAACAATCGAACTGAGTCCCAGTTTGTAGCGTGTTTGCGCCAAATCGAGAGCCAGATTCGCCTGCGCCAGCAATTGTTCGCTCACGCTGACACGGTCGAACGCCGTGGAAGCCGCCAGCCAACTGGTCCGCACATCGCGCGAGATACGGTTCCGCAGATCCATCAGGCGCTGCCGCGCCGCCTGGGCCCGCAAGTCGGCTTCATGTGTTCTCGCAGGAAAGAGAAATCCATTGAAGATCGGAATCTGCACATTCACCCCGGCCGCCGCATAGGGGCCGTAGATGCGGTCATCGCGGATTGGAGAATCGCCATACGCGGCCAGAGCGCTGATCGTCGGCAACAGCTCGTCGCGGTTGGCACGGTAGAGCTTTTCCGACGATTCCGACTCGAACTCCAACGCCAGGATTTCGGGACGCATGCTGAACGCCTGCGTAATCAGCGGGTCAACGTCCGCCGGAGGGGGAGTCATCGGTTCGCTGTCGCTAATCAGGTCGAAGTTCTGCTGGCTGGGATAACCAAGGATTGCGGAGAGGCTTGCGATGGCAGCCTTGTCATTGTTGAGCGCGTCCAGATACAGCAGCTTGGCTTGGGCCAGATTCACATTGGCAAAGCTCAGATCCAATTCCGACTTGAGTTTGCTCCTGGTGAGTGCCGACACCTGGTCGGAAAGCAGTTGCCGCGATGCCACTGTCTGCTCCGCGACCCTGAGAACCGCGTGGGTTTGCAATGCTCCATAGAAAGCCTGGTCGACGGCCAGTAGCACGTCTTCTTTTGTGGCCAGGGCATTCTGCTCTTCGGCCTTGGCCTGCAGGCGCGCGCTGGCGACCAGGTTGGTGGTGTGGCCGAAGTCGGTGATCAACTGGCTTACGGTTGCACCCCCGGCCGCTCGGGTGTAGATGATTGGATTATTCAAGGCGCCGGCGGAGATGCGGCTGTTGTTTCGAGCGTCGACTCCGGTCAGATCGGCGTAGGCTTGCGGCCATAAGGCGGAGCGAACTTCCCGTGTCACCTGTTGCGAGGCGAGCGCGTTCAGGCGTCCCACTGAAATCGCGGGATTGTTCTTCAGCGCAAATGCTTCCGCGTCTTTTACGGAGAGACGAAGCACGCCCGTTGCAGGCTGCTGACTCGCATTGTTTTGCAGGACCTGCGCTCCGACTGCGGGAGTTTGAGCAGCGGGAGTTTGAGAACTCGAAGGCGCGTTTGGCGGCGTCTCTTGCGGGTTCTGCACGACGACTATCGATTGCGCTATGCCCAGCGTTGAGAGCGCGAAAGTAGCCAGCAGAACCTCCAGCCTCCTCGTCATACCGGCTGTTCCTCCTTGTTTGTTTCTTCCTTGCCGTGAACCATCAGATAAACTGCCGGGACCAGGAAGACCGTAAGCACGACCGAAACCGCCAGGCCACCAATCACGGCGCGAGCCAGAGGAGCATATTGCTCGCTGCCAGTCTCCACGCCCAGAGCCATGGGAAGCATCCCCAGCAGGGTAGCGAGTGACGTCATCAGAATGGGGCGCAACCTGATCTTGCAAGCTCGCACCAGGGCTTCCTTCAACGTGTAGTCCTCGCGGCGCAACTGGCGGGCAAATTCGACAATCAGGATGCTGTTGGAGACTACGATGCCCGTCATCATGATCACCCCCATTAGTGACATGATGTTGAAGGTGCTGTGCGTAAGCCACAGGGTAATGACGACTCCGGCCAATCCCGGAGGAATGGCGGTGAGGATGATCAGCGGATCAATAAAGGATGTAAATTGCGCCATCAGGATCAGGTAGACCAGCACAATCGCCAGCATCAGCCCGATGGAAAAGCGCTTGAACGACTCCTGCATTCCGACCACGGATCCGCGCACGGCGACCCGCACGTTTTCCGGCAACGTGAGATGGTCGACGAGCTTGTTAACCTCACCGTTCACCCCGCCTAACGCCTCTCCCGAGGGCATCACATAGATGTCGATCACGCGCTGCAGCTGATAATGATCCACCTCCGTCGGGGTATTGATTGCCTTTATGTCAGCCACCGATTGCAAGGGCGTGTAATTCTTGATGCTGGCCGCGCGCAAAGGAATTTGTTTGAAATCCTCCATGCTCATGTTCTGAATCTGTTTGTCGGAGTACTGCACGGTAAGCATGTAGTTGTTCCCGGTCTTGGGATCAATCCAGTAGCTGGGCTCGATCATGCCATTGGAGGTGAGAGCGGTGATCACGTTGTCGACAACCTGTTTAGGCGAAAGACCAATCAGGGTGGCGCGTTCGCGATCAATATTCAGTTCCAGTCCGGGGTAACGAAGATCCTGGGGAATCAGCACGCTGTTCACACCTTTTTGGCCTCGGATCTCATTTGCCAGATCGGTCGCGACTTGAAAGGTGCGATGGAGGTCGTTGCCTCTGATCTGAACGTCGATGGGCGCCGGCAAGCCAAGATTGATCACCGAATCGACCAGTCCGCCAGCCTGGAAGTACGTGCCGAGTTCGGGCAGATCCTCCGAGAGTTTGCGGTGAACCCGCCGCATGTACTCATAGCTGCCCATCGCATGGTCTTCTTTCAGACTTACCTGGACGAACGCCGTATCCATGGACGAGTTGCTGGTGTACATGGCGGAGAGATCGGGGGTGATTCCGATGTTGGAGACAATCATCCCGAGATCGCGGGTGGGGATTACCTGGCGAATCTCGTTCTCCACGCGCGCAATGTACTGGTTGGTGACCTCGAGGCGTGAACCGCTGGGCGCCTTGACATTGATGACGAATTGTCCCGGATCCGTGCGAGGAAAATATGCCGTCCCCACGAAGGGAAAGAATCCAAGCACGAGCACGGCAATGCCGGCAGAAATCAATGCGACGGTTCGCCCCGGCCGTGCCAGAGCGCGCGTGACCCAGTGCTCATAAAATTCCAACAGCTTATGGAAGTGCTCATTGAAGCGAGCAAGAAACCGATGGAACATGCTCGACTTGACCGGCTCGCTGTGGGTCTCGCCTTCACTCTCCTCCGCGTCGGAGAGGTGGAGGAAGTGCGCACAATAGAGTGGCACCACCGTCATGGCGAAGATGTATGAGGCAAAGATCGACAGAACGACTCCCAGGGCGAGGTCGATGAAAAGGTAGCGGCTGACCCCATAGAAAAACGTCACCGGGAAAAACACAATGGAGGTGGTGGACGTAGCTGCCAGCACGGCCAACGATACTTCCATGCCTCCCTTTTCCGCAGCGACTCTGGGAGTCTCGCCGATTTCCATGTAGCGAAAAATGTTTTCCAGCACCACCACTGAATCATCGATCAGTCGCGAAAAGGCGAGCGCCAGGCCACTCAGCAGCATGACATTAATCGACGAGCCCATCGCATTCATGAGCAGAAAGCACACCAGGGCCGAGAGCGGAATTGACAGAAGCACAGCGAACGTGGCCCGCGGACTTCCGAGAAAGACCAGAATCATGATTCCGGTCAGCAGCAGCCCGATGCCGCCCTCCTTCAACACGTTCTCGATGGCGGTCTTAACGAAGATGGATTGATCGAAAACCACCGCGGTCTTCAACGATTTTGGAATGTCGATCAGATCTTTGATTGCCTCCTTGATTCCGCTGACAATCGCGATGGTGTTGCTGTCGCCCCCCTGCTTGAGGACGGGAATGTACACGGATTGTTGTCCGTCAATGCGAACAATGTTGGTCTGAATCGTGCCCGAGTCCTTGGCCTCACCTACATCGGCCACCATCACCGATGCGTTGCCCACTGTCTTCAGCGGTATGCGGTTGATCTCATCTGTGTTCGGCAACTGCGCGTTGGCATAGATGTTGTAGTCTTTGGGACCGATGCGCACGTCGCCAGCCGGAAGAATCAGGTTCGATTCATTCACCGCATGAACCACGTCCATCAAACTAAGCTGGTGCGCCTCCAGTTTGACCGGGTCCACGTAAACCATGATCTGGCGATAGCGCCCGCCAAAGGGCTGCGGCACAGATGCGCCGGGCACATTCGCGACCTGGTTACGAACCTGGAACTGGGCCAGGTCTTTGAGGCGAGTTTCATCCAGGCCTTGTCCTTTCAGCGTGATCAGGCAAACCGGAAGGCTCGAGGCGTCGAACTTGAGCACTACCGGCGGCAGCGTGCCCGGGGGCAGGCGCCGAAGATCGGCCATCGCGAGGTTCGCGATATTGCTGAGAGCAGAATTGGCATCGGTGCCTGGCTTGAAATAAATCTTGATCAGGCTCACGCCCGTCAGAGATCGCGATTCGATGTGGTCGATGTTGCTGCCGAGCGTGAAAAAACGCTCGAACGTATCGGTGATGTCGGCCTCGATTTGTTCCGGCGGCATTCCCGAGTAGAACGTTGCCACCACGACGACTGGAAGTTTGATCTGCGGAAACAGATCCACCGGCATCCGCGCCACGGTGGTCACGCCCACCACGGCAACCACCAGGCAAAGCATGATCACAAAAAACGGGTACTTCAGAGCGAATCGCGGCATTACTTGGGCTCCCCCGTCTGGTTTCCGCCGGTCTTGGCGGATTCCGGGCTCAGGATGGCCTTCACCACTTCGCCAACCTGGTAGTTGGACTGGCCGCCGCGAATCACCCGCTGCTTTTCTGAAAGGCCGCGCAGAATCTCCACGCGGTTGGAGGTTTGTTCTCCCAATTCAACCGGCTGCTTTTGCACGCGATCCTCATCATCCAAAACCAGAACGTAACGCTCATTCTCCCCTTGAACCACGGCCTGGATGGGAACCGTGAGCGCATTCTCCTTATGCTGTAGCTCGATCGTGGCGTCGGCGTACATGCCGGGAGTCAGCGACAGGTCGGCATTCTCAACGTCAATTTCGGTCTCCATGGTCCGCGTGTCGAAGCTGACCGACCGCGTGAATCGCACTACCTTCCCGGCGAAAGTCCTCCCTATCGCTTTGACCTGGACCTGCACCGGAGAACCGATGTGGATGAAAGGAACGGCGGACTCCGGCACCGGCAGCCGCAGGCGGAGGATGTCGCTCTGCGCCAGCTTGACCAGGGGCATGGATTGCGTGTTCGAGGCGGTTCCCGCCTGGATGAGCGCGCCCGTATCGGCATAACGCCAGGTGATGATTCCGCTCAACGGAGCGGTAACATTGGCGTAATCCGCCAGGGCGCTTACCCGCATGCGGTCCGCGTCGGCCACATTCGACTGGTTTCTGGCGGCTGCGAGGGCAGCTTTGGAGGCGTCTACTTGGGCTTCCGATGCCAGATCCTTGGCGCGGGAGTCGTCCAGTTCCTGCTCGGCAATCAAACCCGGACGAGCCGCAGCGGCTTGCTGCAAGCGCTGATACGCGGCATGCAGCGCCGCATGATCGGACTCTGCCCGGATCACTTCATTGCTGGCGCGAACGATTTCATCCTTGCTGTGGAGCACCTCGGATTGGGTCCCTTTGAGCTGCGCATCCAATTCTGGAATCTCCAACACCGCCAGCGTCTCGCCCGCGCGCACACGGTCTCCGATGTCCACGTTAATTTTCTGCACGTAGCCGGACACTTTCGCATGCACCTCGATCTCTTGATAGGGCTGGAATTGTCCCGCCAGGCTCAGCGTATTTGAGAGCAATCCGCGCTTCGCTATCACGACTTCTGCAGTGGGCAGTCCCGCGGCTTTAGGATCAGCGTCGCGATCTCTGACGTGGGACGCTATGCCAACCGTAAGGGCAGCGAATCCCAGGATTCCAACCGCAATCAAGATGTAGCGTTTGCCCATGAGTATCTTGTGCCCCCTACTGTGGCGTGCACTGTGGATGCCCCCACATCTTAACTCTTCGCCAAAATTCTGAAAGCGAGTTCGGCCGGAAGACCGAAACAAAGCTTATTGACCTTGATCAACTATGTAAAAAGAGAAAATGGCTAGCAGGAAGGGGGTGGCCGGTTATAAAGGGGCTTGTCAAAAACAGCGCTCGGGAGCGGGGACGCCGCCGGCGCGACATGGGTATAGAAGACGGGAGCCTTCTGCGTAGTCAGGTATGGGACAGGAGGCACCCACTTCGCAGCATCACGATCCAGGTGCTGCCGCATGGCGTGCGGCGAATGGGACCGGACGGCGGCAGCGTGGGGCACCGTGAGACGAAAAGTGCGAGTGGCAACACTGACAGCCAACCCGCAAATTGCAAGGACGATAACGAGCACGCGCCACAGCGATTGCCGGTCCTTCGCGAGCTCATCGTGCCTTGACGCCAACAGTCGATCCTCCAAAGCGCTTCAATTATAGCAACATCGCTACTTCCGTCGCCTCAAACGTTGGTAACTTTCTCGCCGTCGGAAAGGCCAGCAAGTGGGGACAATTCGCGCGCTGATCCAGCGGAAGCAGACGAATAGGGTCGGCGCAAATCGGTACAGTAGGTAAGATTCCGGAGTGCCAACAGTCGTTGCCTGGCATTTTCGCGTCCCCACGGCGGATTGGCGCCGGGCCTCGCTGAACTCTCAGATAGACAGTACGGGGACAGGCTCACGAATAGCGTTGGCGAGGTCGTTCAGAAACATTGCCGCCCGCGCGCCGTCGGCAACGCGATGGTCGCACGACAAAGTCAGGGTCATCATGGGCCGGACGCCGGGTTTGCCGTCGATGGCCACGACTCGATCCGCAATTGCACCCACCGCCAGGATCGCGGCCTGTGGCGGAGTGATGATCGCGCTGAAGGCATCCACCTGATACATGCCGAGATTGCTGATGGTGAAGGTCGCATCGGCAATGTCTGCGGGACGCAACTTCCCGGCCCGCGCCCGATCCGCCACAGCGCGACGCTGTAGTGCAATGTCTGCAAGATTTGCAACATGTGCGTTGGGGATGACGGCGGCAACCACGCCGTCGTTCACCGCGATGGCCACGCCCATATTTACGTGGTCGTGAAGGCGTATGCCGTCCGGACTCCAGCTTGCGTTCAAGTGCGGATGCTTCAGCAGAACCCGTGCCACCAGCGCCACCAGCAGATCGGTGTGAGTAATTCGTACCTGGTGCGTGCGCTCAACTTCGGCAGCGACGCGGTCCCGATAGTGGTTTAGCGCGCTGGCTTCGACTTCGCGGCTCACAAAGAAGTGCGGAACGGAGGTCCAACTCTGAGTCGTGCGTTCGGCCATGAGGCGGCCGAGCGAGGTGGGCACCTCGACCCTGCCACTTTTTTCTGGCGTGCTCTTTTCGGCGGGCGCGGGAGATGTTGTCTTCGAAGCGGCGGCCTGCACGTCGGAAGCGAGAATTTCGCCTCCGGGACCGGATCCATGCAGGGCGGCAATGTTCACACCTAATTCTTTGGCGAGGCGCCGCGCTTTAGGAGAAATTTTCGCGCTGCGTTCGGCTGCTGGTTCGGCAGGCCCGGCTGTGACCGCAGCCGGCTGCTGCTGCTCGGTCTTGGCTCGCGCTGCAGGCGCGGCTTCGGCCGCCTGATTCTCCGCGGGAGCTTTTTCCCCGGGCGCCACGATCCATGCGATGGTTTGCCCAACGGGATGTCGGCTCCGGCTGAAGCTTTGATTCCAGCGAGAATGCCGTCGGCCGGAGCTTCGACTTCCAGCACAGCTTTGTCAGTTTCTATTTCGAGGAGGGGCTCACCCTTGATGACACGCTCCCCTTCTTTTTTCCGCCAAGCAATAAGCTTGCCGGTTTCCTGCGCCATCTCGAGGGCGGGCATAACAACGCTGAAGGCCATGGTCGTGAACCGGAGGAAGGCGAACTATGGCCTCAGCCCGAAACTCCTACCCGCTCGGTCTTGGCGCTGGCCTCGATCATATCGAGCACGCGCTCGCTGGGCGCGGCTTCGCTTTCTCGTGTGGTGGGCAGCGGTCCGTTAACCGTGAAGTAATGTGCGCCCGCAACCAGGAGCTCTTCCGCCGGGAAACGCGTGATGACTTCATGCCCCGTCGGAGTCACAACAATTTCTTCTTCAATGCGCGCAGCGCTCCAGCCATCGGTTGAAGGCCAGAACGTTTCCAGAGCGAACACCATCCCCGGCTTGATCTCGACCGGATGATCAAACGAAACCAGACGGCTGATCACCGGTTTCTCCCAGATGGCGAGCCCGATGCCGTGTCCGTATTGCAGGGCAAAGCAGGCTTCTTCATTGGGGAATCCAAACTCTTCCGCCTTCGGCCAGACCGCGGCTATTTCCGCGGTCGTGCGGCCGGGACGCACCAACTCGATCGCCGCATCGAGGTAATCGCGGCAGCGCTTGTAGGCGTCGACCATCGCATGCGAAGCGTAGCCTACGGTGAAGCAGCGGTAATAACACGTTCGATATCCCATGTACGAATGCAGAATATCGTAATACACAGGATCGCCCGGCCGCAGCACGCGATCGGAAAACACGTGCGGGTGCGGATTGCAGCGCTCGCCGGAAATTGCGTTGACCGCTTCGACGTACTCCGAACCGAGATCGTAGAGGACTTTACTCACCAAGCCGACCGCTTCATTCTCGCGCAGCCCCGGCTTCATGGCGCGATAGAGCTCGTCGTAAGCGGCGTCGACCATCATCGCCGACGTGTTGAGCAAGCGAGATTTCATCTTGCGTCTTGATGACGCGCGCCTCCGACATGAGTTGCTGTCCGTCAACTACCTTGATGCCCTCGCTTCTGCAGCGCAAACAGCACCGGCAGTTCAATGATGTCGAGCCCAACCGGCTCCTTGTGCAGCCCGCGCATCTCGAGTTCAACGCGGATTTTTTTGCCACATCTTCGGCGCGGCCCATCTCCGGAGTCATGGCGCCGCGAAGCATCGAAATGCCCGGCCGCGAGCGCTCCCCCAGCCACGGACAATTCAGTTGATGATGCTTGGCGGCGGATCCGAAATCCCACAGAATCGGCTCATCATTCTGCGGGAGCAGGGTGAAGCGATTGGCCTTGTCCTGCGCCCACGTGCCGATATGCGTCGAAGTCAGGTAGCGCACATTGTTCATGTCGAAGCAGAGCAATGCGCCCATCGACGACTTCGCAAGCAGATCCTTCGCCTTTTGCAGACGCTCACGCCGCAAACGGTCGAAGTCAATCCGGTTCTCCCAATCTACCGCCATCGTTCCATGAGTTTTGAGTGCCATAAGAACCTCGCTTTTAGCTCTTAGCTTTTGGCCCTTAGCTTTCGGAAGCTTTGCCTACTGGCTTTATCACCGGCTCTAAAATCCAGTGAGTACCAACAGGAAATATCTTCGCCCTCTGACTCGCCGCCGATTAGAAAGAGGTACTGTGTCAGAGGGTCCTCTCCAATGCTCGACTTTGCGTCGTCGAGGTCTCCTTGAAGTATCTCCATGACCTTCTCACAACAGGCTTCTAAATTGCGGTCGGCGGCATAGGTTATGCCCACTTTTAAGGGGCAGCGCAGGGAAAGCAATTTCATAACCTCCGACTCAAAGCCTCGCCAATCGTTCTCGTGTTCGATGGCTGCCAAAATCGGGAACCAGCTTCCCTCGTAAGAGAAGATCGCATCAACGGTTAAGGGCTGACCCTTCCAATAACTCAGGCCCATTGCCTCAGCTGTTCTTACAAGCACGGACCTCTGAATTACCCGGAGCTCTGGAGAGTTTATGAGCTGCGCCAACATTAACTCATTCCATCGAGGCCACGCCTCTTCCCAAATCCTCGCTTGCTTGAGAGTCTTACTGCATTCGTCGAATGAACCTACGAATGCTTCGCGGAAGCCCTCTGCGGTCGGGATGACTGTGTCCGACATTCTCTAAGGTTCCTCAGACCTACCGCCCGCAGATCTTCCGTGCAGTTTCGAATACGGTCTGCTCCGTCGGCACCGTCACATCTTCGAGCGGCGGTGAAAACGGGATCGGAACATGCATCGCTCCCATGCGCTTCACCGGCGCGTCCAGATCGTAGAAAGCTCCTTCGGCGATCACGGCCGCGATTTCTGCGGTCACTCCGTAGCGCCCATACCCCTCGTCCAACACGATGACGCGCGACGTTTTCTTCGCCGACTCGATCATAGTCTTCTCATCGAGCGGCCACGTCGTGCGCGGATCAATCACCTCCGCGCTGATGCCTTCTTTTTCCAGCAGACTTGCCGCGCCCAGCGCCACCTGCACCATGCTGCTGGTCGCCACCAGTGTGATGTCGTCCCCCGCGCGCTTCACGTCGGCCACGCCCAGCGGGATCGTGTAGTCATCCTCAGGCACCGGCCCCTTCAGCTTGTACATCATTTTGTCTTCGAAGAAGACCACGGGGTTCTCGTCCCGAATCGCCGTTTTCAGCAATCCCTTCGCATCATACGGCGTCGATGGCAAAACAACTTTCAGTCCCGGCACGTGGCTGAACCAGGCGTGCAGCGACTGCGAGTGCTGCGCCGCCGAGCGCCGCGTCGCGCCCAGCGTGGTGCGCATCACCATGGGAACTTTCCAGTGTCCCCCGGACATGTAATGCGCTTTGGCCGCCTGGTTGACCATCTGATCCATAGTCAGCGTGAGGAAATCTCCGAACATGATGTCGACGACCGGCCGCAGGCCCGTCATGGCCGCGCCCACGGCTACGCCGGTGAAGCCGGCCTCCGAGATCGGTGTGTCAACTACGCGCTCGGCGCCAAATTCTTCGACCAGTCCCGAGAGAACTTTGAAGGGCGTTCCAGCCTCCGCGACATCTTCGCCGAAGATGCACACGCGTTGATCGCGGCGCATCTCCTCGGCCAGCGCCTCCCGCACCGCCTGCGCAAATGTCAGTTCGCGTTCAGGCATAAACGTCCTGCTCCACTTCGTCCACGCCCGGGTACGGCGCGGCGACGGCGAACTTCACCGCGGCCTCCATTTCCGCGCGAACCTCCGACGTGATTTGATCGAGAGCCGCGCTGTCGGCATAGCCTCGATCAAGCAGCCACTTCGCATGCAGCTTGATCGGATCACGCTCCGTCTTCCAGTGCTGCTCCTCCTGCTTGGAGCGGTAATATTCGCGATTGATATCGCCCACGTGGTGTCCGCTGTAGCGGTAGGTATCGGCCTGCAGGAATGCCGGCCCTCCCCCGGCGCGCGCCCGCTTCACCAGGCGCGATGCCACTTCATTCACCGCCCGCACGTCCTGACCGTCCACAGCCGTGGCCTCGATCCCGAAGGCCGTAGCGCGACCAAGAATGGTCCCCGCCGTTGTCTCGCTATAGTGCGTGTACTCGTTGTAGAGATTGTTTTCGCAGACGTAGATCACAGGCAGCTTCCACAACTGTGCCAGGTTCATGACTTCGTAGAGCGACCCCTGCCCCAGCGCGCCCTCGCCGAAAAAACACACGGCAACTCGATCGGTTCCTAGCCGCTTGGCCGCAAACGCCGCGCCCGTGGCGATTCCCACGCTGCCACCGACAATCGCGTTCGCGCCCAGGTTTCCGGTTGCCGGATCGGCAATGTGCATCGATCCGCCCTTGCCCCGGCAATATCCCGCTTCTTTCCCCAGCAACTCGGCAAACATGCGGTCTGGAGTCGCTCCCTTGGCCAGGCAATGCCCGTGGCCGCGGTGCGTGCTGGTGATGTAATCGTCGCGCCGCAGCGCCTCGCAAATGCCCACCGCCACGGCCTCTTCGCCGCTGTAAAGATGCGCCAGGCCCGGCATGAGCGCGCGCGTGTAGAGCTCATTCACCTGCTCTTCGAATGTCCGAATTCGCACCATCTGGCGATGCGCCCGCAGCCACTTCTCTTGCTCGCTGCCAACTTCGCGGCCAGCTTCCGATTTCGATAGAGCCGTCGTCACTTCGCAACTCCCTCCCTCACCGGCGTTGTAAGGCCTGACATCGCCGCCAGCACATCAAACATGCAGGCGAAATCGAGTTTCGCCCAGCCCATGCCGCGAGCTGCAGTCAGAAACTCATTGCTGACTGCGGTGGTCGGCAGCGGAACATCCAGCTGCCGCCCCAACTCCATCGCCAGCACCATATCTTTCTGCATCATGTTCACATCGAACCAGGCCTCTTCCGGCTGCTGCAAAACGAAAGGCCCGCGATACTGAATCATCGGAGACGCAACCGCGCTGTGGGTCAGAACATCCACCGCAACCTCGCGCTGGATTCCACTCTTCTCCGCCAGCAGCACGCCTTCAGAAAAAGCCAGCATCTGCACTGCGAGACTCAGGTTGATCGCAATCTTCATGGACAGCGCCAGTCCGTTGTCGCCGACATGAGTCACCTTCGGACCGATGTCGAGCAGCAGCGGCTTCACTTTCTCAAAAGTCTCGCGCCGCCCGCCCACCATCACCGACAACTTTCCTTCCTGCAGAGTGATCACGCTGCCTGAGACCGGCGAATCGACCATGTCGGAGCCGCGCTCGCGCACCTTCGCTGCCAGCGCGCGACTCACCGTCGGACTTACAGTGCTCATGTCGATAAAGATTTTGCCTGGACCCAGCCCCCCAGCATTCCATCGGGACCTTCCGCGATCGCTTGCAGCGCCACCGAATTTGTCACCATCGCAAAAACAAAATCGGAGGCGCTCGCCACTGCGCTCGGCGAATCGGCCCACCGCATCCCCTTTCCGATCAGCCATTCCGCCTTGGAGCGCGTCCTGTTATATCCCGTGACCGTGTGCCCCTTGTCCAGAAGGCGGTTCACCATCTGGCTGCCCATGACTCCGAGACCGATAAATCCTACCTTCGCCATAGGTCCTCCAAAATCTTGCCTCCAAAATCTTGTCCGCCCTTCTAAATCCTAATGCGCGCTATGCTTGCCGGGAGTGCGCCTGGCGATAGCAACTTGACTGTCCTCGCGCACCTGCACGAGGTGAGCCCTCATGGCCTCGCTCGCCTTCTCGGGATCGCGCCGCTCCATGGCCTCGAGGATACGCTTGTGATGAAACTGCCCACGCTCCGGCCCGCCGGCAACATTGAAGATGCGCATCCGCTGCTCGCGCAGGAGGCCGACGATGGAATCGATCAGCGACAGGATGAGCGGATTGGCCGCCGCTTCGGCGAGCGCCAGGTGAAAATCAAGATCTGCTTCGATGTAGGCATCAGGATCGCGCTGCGCGCGATCCATGACCGCAACCGCTTCGCGCAAAACCGCGAGGTCCGACTCCTGGGCTCGCGACGCGGCCAGCGCGGCAATCTCCGGCTCCAGGATGGCGCGCACTTCCGCCAGATGGGTTGAGCCTTCGGGCTGGCCGATCTTCACCATCAAGTCGAACGACTGCCGCACCGCTTGCGACGTGCCGTCGGTGATGAAAGTGCCGCGTCCGGAATACGCTTCCACCAATCCTTTTTCGCGCAGAGCCTTTACCGCTTCGCGCACCGCGGTGCGGCTGACCCCGAAGCGCTGTGCCAGTTCGCGCTCGGCGGGAAGCTGGTCCCCCGGCTTCAGGTCGCCCTTAAGAATGGATTCTTCAATTTGCTGAACGATTTGTTCGTAGAGACGAGACGTGCGAACCAACTTGTACACGGCCATGCCCCCCACAGAACGTGGCGCCGAACCAGCCGCGACAGCGCTGATGGTCTGGCTACTATACCGCATATCCACTCGGGCTTGGCGCGTTTGTTGAGACTCTGAGCATCGTATGGTATATAGGTATGGTGGTATGACCAGAAACATCCTACCACTGTATTTCCCGTCTTCGCAATTGCTCCGGGCGCTCACCAGGAACGATTAAACAGTGCGCCCCCGTGTGGGTTCTATTGCCAAACCTAGTAACTCAAAGTGGCCATCGAAAATTTGAATTTCCTTGACACCGTTTCGTCGATAGTGGTATGGCTGTCGGACCAGAGTCTCGGAGGCTTCCCATGGCAATCTGTACGGTCGCTTCGACCGCGCTGCGCGGCCGTGTAATAGCTGCGTCGATCCGGTTCGCGCTCGCGCTCGTTACCCTTGCTCTTCTCGGCCTTCCTTTGTGGGCTCAGTCGACTTCGGGGCGAATTCTCGGCACGGTCACCGATCAAAGCGGCGCCGCCGTGATGGGCGGAAGAGTTACCGTCACCAACGTCGAGCGCGGCACCTCGCGCATCCTGGTCACCGACGAATCTGGCGCCTACGTGGCCGCCGACCTGCAGCCCGGCAAGTACAAGATTCGCGTGGAAGCCAGGGGTTTCAGAACGATGGAGCGACCCAGCGTTGCGATCGAGGTCGCCACCGACATTCGCGCCGATTTCTCCCTCCAGCCCGGACAGGTGAATGAGATCATCGAGGTCACCGAAGACATTCCTCTGGTGAACACAACGTCGGCCACACTTGGCGGCACGCTCAGCAATGAAGAGATCAACGATCTCCCCCTGAACGGCCGCAACTACGAGAATCTGCTGCAGTTGCGCCCCGGCGTCATGCGTTATCCCGGCGGGGGATTCTCCACCACCAGCACCGATGGATTACGCGCCGAAGACAACGCTTATTTTGTCGAGGGCCTCTTCAACAGCGAGCCCTTTTCCGGCCAGGGCGTCATCAATGGAGCCGGCATTGCAGGAGATTCGGCCACCATTCTCCCCATCGACGCCATTCAGGAATTCAACGTTCAGGAAAATCCTCCCGCTGAATACGGATGGAAGCCAGGCGCTACCGTCAACGTCGGTTTGAAATCGGGAACGAATTCATTTCACGGCAGCGCCTTCGCTTTCGGCCGCGATGGCGTCATGGACGCCCGCAACTATTTCAACGCGCCTCCAGCGGCGAAGAATGATCGCGCGCTGGAGCAGTTTGGCGGCAGTTTGGGCGGCGCCATCATTAAGGACAAAGCCTTCTTTTTCGGAGCCTACGAGGGCCAGCGCTACGATGTCGGGAATTCCTACAGTGTCACGACCCCATCTATGATCCCGCTCACGCTCGCCCCCGGGTCCACTCCGAACTGCACAGCTCCGGCTTTGATCGCTGCCCATGCCGACTGTGGAGGCAGTATTCCGAACGCCGTTGCCGATCTGCTGGCGAACGGCTACACCGTCGCCACCAAGGGTCCTTGTAGTGGACCCTGCATCAGTCCCGCCAGCCAGTTGATCTCCGGCTGCACGGTCTCGGCGGGCGGTGCAGTAACCTGCAATGGCTCCGGCTTCCCCACTAATACCACCTCGAGTATCGGTGTTGTGCAGGGGTTTCCAAACCAGGTCGGCGTCGACAACGCGATCGGCAAGGTCGATTACGTCCTGAACCAGCGCAACACCGTCGGAGGCTTCTACTTTTACGGCAATAACAATGGAACCGTCGAAGATTTTCCCGAGCTTCAAAACAAGTGGCGATCCGACATCCACACCCGCGCCCAGGTTGTTGGCGGCAACTGGATCTGGACTCCAAACACGCGCTGGGTAAATGAAGCCAGGTTCGGCTACAACCGGCTCTATCAACCAACTCTCCCGGGCGATCTGAATACGCCCGCGTCAGCTTACGGTCTCGACACCGGCGTGAGCGGCCCGTTCACAGGAGGCCTGCCTCGCCTTGGCTTCGCCGGAGCTTTCGTTCCTGGCCTTGGCGGATTCAAGTGGCCGAAATTTCAGGGCCCCGACTCGATCACGCAATTCATCGATCACGTTTCATACACGCATGGAAATCACGCCTTCAAGTTTGGCGGCGAAGTTCATCGCAATGTGGTCAATGGCGGAGCCTTCGGCAACGCGCGAGGCAGCATTACTTTTCTAGGCGGTGTAGCTCTCGCACCGGCGGGCGCGAACCCGAATGGATCGACCCAGTTGGAAGATTTCTTCGCTGGCGATCCCTTCAAGGCCTCGGTGCAGGTCGGCGATCCGACTCGTGATATCCACAACTGGGCTTACGGTTTATTCGCTCAGGACGATTGGCGGCTTAGCAAGACTTTGACCATCAACTATGGGTTACGCTACGAATACAGCTCGGTCATCACAGAAGCTCACAACCGGCTGGGCAATTTTGATCCCAACGCACCCACCGGCTTGATTCAAGAAGGGTTGAATGGAGTAGGTGGCGTTTACAATCCCGATCGCAAGAATTTCGCCCCGCGCCTTGGCTTTGCCTGGGATGTGACCGGCAAGGGCAACACCGTGCTGCGCGGGGGCACCAGCGTGATATACGAAACCATCAACTGGGAAGCCCTGCTCGCTTTCAACAATGCCTTCGGCCTTTCTAACGTTCCCACGGGATCGATCCTGCCCGGGGGCACCATTCCCGGCGGCAACCTGAACATTCCTCCGGCCATGCCTCAGTGGGACAGCGGTGCGTCTGCGCCACTCTACGGCATCATTGGCCCCACCACCCCGCTGCCGTGCGCGGCGAATCCTTGCTCGATCATGAGCGTGGACCGTAACATTAAGACTCCTTACGTCGTCTACTGGACACTCAACCTGCAACACTCCTTCACGCCCAATCTTTCTTTGGAGGTTGCCTACGTCGGCAACCACGGCGACAACCTCACCGGCATTCGCGACATCAACCAGGCCCCTGTCGGTTCAGGATGGGATCCGGGAACGGTAAGCGCTTGTGTCGCCTCCGGCTTCAGTTCCGCCGTCTGCGCCCCGAACAGTGCTCTGGAGCAATCGAATCGCCCCTATAATGCGAAATTCCCTTACTTCAGCAATATCTTCCAGATGGCTAACGTTTATCGATCCAACTACGACGGGTTGCAGGCGACGCTGAATTCGCGCAACTACCACGGCCTGAGCATGGTGATGGGCTACACCTACTCTCATGCGCTCGACATGGTCGGCGCCAACTGGGATTTCGGCTACGGCGCGGGCCTGCCCATTGATTCCTACAACGTGGGACGCGAATACGGCAACAGCGACTTCGATATGCGCCAGCGCTTCACCCTCTCGCTCACCTACGCCATACCCGGGCGCAAAGGCTTCGCCCAGATGCTGGAAGGCTGGGAACTGAATTCCATAGTGACTCTTCAAAGTGCACAGCCCTGGGGACCGATTGATCTGGGAACCGATGCCGGAGGCACGGGGCCACTGCCGGTCAGCCCGCCTGCGTTTAGCCCCATGCGCTGGAACTTTTTCGGCAAGACTTCGGATTTCAAATCTGGTCCGACGCCAATCCCTTTCTTTCCCGGCAATCACAGTCAGACCGATCCAACTAGCAATGCCGCCTGCAATTCAGATGCTCTGAGCCTCGATGGCGGAACCTCCGGTTTGGCGACCGATGCTCTTGCATTGTTTGGTTGTTACGCGAAGGGCAATTCAGTTATGATCCCGCCGGCTCTGGGGAGTTTCGGAAATATGTCGCGCAACATTTTCCCCGACTCCGGATTCCGGAACTTCGATTTCTCCGTCGCGAAGAACTGGCATTTCGGGGAGCGCCTGCGTGCCCAGTTCCGAGCCGAATTTTTCAACATCTTCAATCATCCCAATTTCGCCAATCCCTACGGAGGTCAAAACGGCTTCGGCCTGAACGATCCTTCAGTGCAGCCCTTCGGTTGCGGTTGCGCGACGCCTGATATTGCGGCCGCAAATCCCGCTGTAGGATCGGGAGGTCCACGGTCTATCCAACTGGGCTTGAAGTTCACGTTCTAACGGGGACTTTCTGCATTAGAAAAGGCCGGACGCAATTCCGTTCGGCCTTTTTGCCGCGGTGCTGATCTTGGGTGGCGCAGCGCTTCAGCGCTGCGAATTAGAGATCGGACTTTGAAGCGGCTTTACTGTTTGCTGAAAAACTCGCGTCGTACGGCCGCCTTGAAAGGGCGCGGCTTCAAGCCGCGCCGTAAGTCCAGCAAAATCAGCGGCGGCTTTAGCCGCTCAGGGAAATGCAGGTGAGCGAAAAGACTTTTTCAGCAGCCTGTCTAGCCGCCTGACGCCAGGATTATGAAGACAAAATATTCTTTGTTACTTTTCTTGTGCTCTGTTCTAGCCACTGCCACCATGCTCGCCCAAACCGAAGCGCGTCCGGAGCGCACCATCGATGAAATCAAAACCGAAGCCATTCACCGCGCCGAAGTCGGCCAGTATCCGCTGATCGGCCTCGATCCCGCCGACGTGAAGGAGGCCCTCGAGAAAGTTCACACCAAAGATAAGGACGAGTGGGCCGCTGCCTTCATGGGTGTGGCCGACCGCTACTTCAACCAAGCGAAGTCTCTGGAGAAATCGGAGCCCGCGAAGGCAAATACTGACTATATTCGTGCCTGGCGTCTTTACTCCTTTGGCCGCTGGCCGATTCCCGCCTCGCCCGGCAAGCAACGCTCCTACGAAAAAGCGCTCGAAGCGTTCCTCGCCCACGCGCGTTTCTTCGATCCTCCGCTTGAGGTGGTTCACATTCCCTTTGAAGGAAAAGAAATCACCGGCTACCTGCGCCTGCCGAAAAAACCAGGTCCCGTTCCGCTGGTCATCGCGGTCAATGGTCTCGACAGCCGCAAGGAAGATCTCACCGAAAGTTTCAGCGCGATTCTTCCCTTCGGCATTGGATATCTCGCGGTTGACGGTCCCGGCACAGGTCAGGCTCCCATCAAAGCCAGCGAAAACTCCGAGCGCATGCTCTCGCGCGTGATCGATTACGCGCAGTCGCGCCCCGAGATCGACAAAAACCGCATCGCGTTCCACGGCGTGAGTTGGGGCGCGTATTGGGCGACAAAGATGGCTATCGTCGAGCGCGCGCGCTTGCGCGGTGCCAGCGCGCAATCTCCGCCAGTCGACAAATTCTTCCAGAAGGACTTCTTGGTGAATTCGCTGCAGGGTAATCGCGAATATCTTTTCGACCAGGTCCCCGCGCTGATGAGTATTCTGGACGGCGTCCACTCGCTCGACGAGATGGCCGAGTTCATGCCGAAAATGTCGCTCGTCGGCCAGGGATTGCTGGGCAAGCCGATGGCACCCATGCTCATTCTCGCCGGTGTTCGCGACACGCAAGTCCCCATCGATGACGAATATCTGCTGTTGAGCAAAGGCGACGTCCCGAAAGAAGCGTGGATCAACCCCAGCGGAGGGCATCTCGGGCGGCAGGTTGGCGTCTGGCCCGACCCGCGAATCTTCAAAGAGGTAATCATCCCTTGGCTGGTGAAAACTCTGCAGGCTCCAGCGAATTAATATGACTCATGTGGCGAGAGCCGCCTCGGCTGTCCCGCGTGGGCGAAGCCCAGCGGAATCGACACGTAGTAATAGAGCTTGCATAGCTCCAAAACAAGAACGATGCCAACTCCGAGCGCCACCAACCCACCACCCGCGAGATCTTCCGCAGAGCCGCGGCGCAAGCCACTCTACGCATCGCTTTGGGCCCAGGTCACCTTCGCCATTCTGATTGCTGTAGTCTTCGGCTACCTCAGCCCCGCGCGCGCCATCGCCATGAAGCCGCTGGGCGACGCCTTCATCCGCCTGATCACGATGGTGATTACGGTCATCATCTTTTGCACTGTGGTCACCGGCATCGCGGGCATGCAGGATCTGAAGAAAGTAGGGCGTGTCGGCGGCAAGGCTCTCCTCTACTTTGAAATCGTTTCGACTATCGCGTTGGTCATTGGCCTTATCGTGGGCAACGTGGTTCGTCCGGGAAGCGGTTTCCATGTGAATGCAGCGTCACTCGACGCCAAGGCTGTGGCTGAATATGCGGGGCAGGCGAAAGCGCAGAGCGTTACTGACTTCCTGATGCACATCATTCCGACGACGGTGGTGGATGCTTTCGCTAAGGGAGACATCCTGCAGGTTGTCTTCGTGTCAATTCTCTTTGGGTTTGCGCTTTCGGCGGCAGGAGCGCGTGCCAAGCCGCTGGTCGACATGCTCGAAGCGCTGACCAGAGTCGTCTTCAAGATGGTGAACATCGTGATGCTGTTCGCTCCGCTGGGCGCGTTCGGCGCCATGGCTTTCACCATCGGCAAGTATGGGCTGGCGTCGCTCGGCCCGCTGGCCAAGCTGATTGGGACGTTTTATGTCACCTCGATTCTGTTTGTGCTGATCGTGCTGGGAGCGATTGCCCGAGCTGCAGGATTCAACATCGTGAAGTTCCTGCTGCATATCAAGGAGGAAATTCTGCTGGTGCTCGCGACCAGTTCGTCCGAAACCGCCATTCCCACGCTGATGGAGAAGCTCGAAAAGCTGGGCTGCTCGCGCTCTCTGGTGGGGCTCGTCGTGCCTACGGGTTACACCTTTAATACGGATGGCAGCAGCCTCTACATGACGCTGGCGGCATTGTTCGTGGCGCAGGCGACCGGGACACAATTGACGCTGCTGCAGCAGCTCACTATTTTTGCCGTGGCTACGCTGACTTCGAAAGGCGCGAGCGGCGTGCAGGGTGCTTCTTTCATTGCGCTGGTGGCAACGCTGTCGGTGATTCCGACGATTCCAGTGGCGGGCATGGCGCTGATTCTTGGCATCGACCGCTTCATGAGCATGTTTCGCGCTCTGGTGAACATGATCGGCAACGGCGTGGCGACGCTGGTCGTGGCGCGCTGGGAGAAGGAACTGGACCCCGCAACTCTGCAACAGAAGCTGGCGTGATCGCGCCTTGCAGCCGATCAGACTCGCTGCCGTAGCTGTTTTGCTTTCCGCCCACGCTTTGCGTAACCTTCTTCCATAAGTCCAAGCTTCCCTAAGTCCAAGTTGGAGTTTGCAAAACACATGACCGGAAAGATCGCCCTGATTACCGGCGCCGATGGGGGGCTCGGAGTTCACGTCACAAAAGCGCTGCTGGATGCGGGCGCCACTGTCGTCGGCCTTGCTCCACGAATCAAGCAGTCCGACTTCGACCATTCGCAATTCACCGCACTCCCCACCACGCTCGACGATCTGGACGCCGCCAAGAAAGCCGCAGACGGCGTGATCTCGCGCTTTCAGAGAATCGACATTCTGGCACACCTGGTGGGCGGTTTCGCGGGCGGGCAGGCGGTTGCGGACATGGACGACGCAACCTTCCAGCGCATGTTGGAGATGAACCTGAACAGCGCCTTCCACATTTTGCGGGCAGTCATCCCGCATATGCGACGAGCGGGAGCGGGGCGCATCATCGCGATCGGCAGCCGGGCCGCAGAGGAACCTGGAGCCGGCGTCGGCGCCTACAGCGCATCCAAGGCTGCGCTGGTGTCGCTGATGCGCACGGTTGCGCTGGAAAACAAGGATGCTGGCATTACGGCGAACGTCATTCTGCCCGGAACGATGGACACTGCCGCCAACCGCAAAGCCATGCCGGGGGCGGACATTTCTCAATGGGTACAACCTGCCTCGGTTGCAAGCCTGATCGTGTGGCTGGCGGGAGATGCCGGAAAAGACGTTACCGGCGCGGCAATTCCTGTGTACGGGCGCGGACTGTAACGGGAATGCCACCCTTTCGTAACCATCCCCGCTGCACATTTTTTGTTGCACATTAACATGGGTGAAATATCTTGCAGGTAGCATTGTTTCAAGAGGCCTCACCCATGGGATCAGCGCGCATGTCGAAGTCTTTGCCGTTGCAGGTGGCTGCCGTGTGCTATCGGCGGAGGGGCGCTGACGTGGAATTCCTGCTGGTGAACACCAACGGCGGCAATAAGTGGACTTTCCCGAAAGGTTCTCCCGAGGCGGGTCTTTCGCACAGCCAGGCGGCCGAGCGCGAGGCTGCGGAAGAGGCGGGAGCAGTTGGAATCATCGAGCCGCGGCACTTTCACCTTTATATTCACTCCAAGGGCGTGTTCTGGCAGCCGGGAGGCGTGCAGGAATTTGTGGTCAAGGCTTTCTTGATGGAAGTGCACCAGACGCGGCGTCCTGACGAAGCGCTGCGGCGGCCTACGTGGGTCAGCGCGGAGGAAGCCAAGGTTCGGCTGGCCAAGGGACGCGAGGTGAAGTACGCGCACGAATTGCACGCCGCGATCGACCGCGCGCTGGAGCGCATTCAGTTCCACGGCGAACTTTGGGGAACTTATCCCAATTCGCGCAACGGGCGCGCGGCGACGCCGTCGTCGTAAATTTCGGCTGCATGCAACATCCAAGCGGTCTTTCCTTTCTGATGGTTCCTTTTTCCGACAGTCTTCTCTTTGCGATAGTCCGTTTGGAATGGCGCGCTCTCTGAACGGTCGCGACTTGGATCGGGAGCTGTGAATTTCTGATCAAAATAAATCTGTGTCGCGGGACGCAGGGGGCGTCGCGAGCGTCCGATTTTGCTTAGTGTTCAGGTGGTACTCCCCCTCCCCCCTGGGGTCATGGAATGATCGGGGTAGGTGCTGTTTTGAGTGCAAAATCTTGAGCGCGTAGGAGTTGCGGGCAAAATCTTCCGGAATAAGGAGTTAGCTTATGCGCTGGACTTCATGTTTGTACCGCCTCCGCCTTGACGAGAATGAGCTGATTTCGCGGGAGGCACAAGGTCAGATGTCACATGGGGATTAAGCAAGGCTGTGGGAAACCGCCACAGAACTCATGGTGACGGGGGCGAGGTCCGTGGTGCCCAGCTTTGCAAAACAAGCAAAGCTGGGGCAGCCTCGCTCGGGGTAGCGCAGGAAACAAGGTGCTCACAACACCTCCAGGACATTTGTGTCCTTGACACCGCCTTCGCTCTTATCGAGGGCCAGCTGTGATCTTTCAAGACGTTGTTCCCAAGAAGTGAATAGTCCATTCGAGCAACACCGGAGAAGCTGATGGTGCTGACCAATCTGCTTCGAAGGAGTCGACCGAATGGACCTTCACCAGAATGCCCGACTTACCTTTCGTAGTCGAGAGACTTTAGCCAAGAAGATTATGATCGAGAAGTTGACGTTGAACGCGGCTGCAGCCGCGTTCAACGTCAGCCGAAAAACTGCCGCCAAGTGGGTCCGGCGCTATCGCACCCTGGGTTTGCCCGGCTTGCGGGATCGTTCCTCGCGGCCCCTCCATAGCCCGCGCCGAACCTCGTCGGAGCTGATCGCTCAGGTCATCGCTCTGCGGCGCCAGTTATGCCCCGCCTATCAGATCGCCCAAGCCACCCATCTCAGCCCCGCCACCATCAGTCGCATCCTGCAGCGCGCTCAGTTGAACCGCTGGCGTCATCTGCATCCCGCTCCACCGGTCGTGCGCTACGAGCATCCCGCTCCCGGCGATCTCCTCCATCTCGACATCAAGGGCATGACCCGCTATCAGCAGGTCTCCATTCGTGGCGATGGCCGGCGTCGCGGCCGCCCTCAGTTCGCCGGCTGGCAGGCTCTGCACGTCGCCATCGACGATCATTCCCGCCTCGCCTTCTCCCGCATGCTGCCCAATCAGCAAAGCGAAACCGCCATCGCCTTCCTGCGCGCCGCCGTCGCCTTCTACGCCCAGCACGGCATCTCCATCCGCCGCCTGCTCACCGACAACGGCTCCTGCTATCGCTCCCGCCACTTCCGCGCCGCCTGCCTCCAACTCGGCATCCAGCACCGCTTCACCCGCCCTTACACTCCGCGCACCAACGGCAAGGCGGAACGCTTCATTCAAACCGCCCTGCGCGAGTGGGCCTACGTTCGCCATTACCTCAACTCCGAGGAACGCGATCAGCATCTCTCGCCCTGGCTTGAGCATTACAACTTCCACCGTCCGCATGGTAGTCTCGGTTACGCTCCGCCCATCAGCCGGGCTATTCCGCCGGGTACAACGTCTTGATAGATCACAGCCAGCCCCCAAGTAGAGGTTTTAACTTTGCTGCTCGCGGCGGCGGAGCCAGTCGACGAACATCTGCTGTTCGATGGGCTTGTCGTAGGCCATGAGGACGTGACGGACGGTGTGGCCGCTGACGAAGGTGCAGACTTCCTCGGCGAGATTCTTGGCGTGATCTCCGGCGCGCTCGAGCGATTGAGTCATGAAGATGACTTGCAGGCTGGCCTGGCGCACCAGGTTTTCCGGGTTCTCGATGTGGCGGAGGAAGATGAGGTTGCGCAGGCGGTCCATCTCGGCGTCGGCGCGGAGGATGGCCACGGCTTGGCCGACATCGCGAGTAGAGAACGCAGCGCCACAGTCGCTCAACATTTTTTCGAGGATGGTCGCCATCTGGGTCAGCTCGCGGATGTCTTCGGGATCGAGCCGTCCACCAGCGGCCAAGGCGCTGTTGGCGAAGCTGAGCAGCAGGTCGCCGATACGCTCCAGGCCGATCATGAACTTCATACAGGCCAGCAGTTCGCGAGCCTCGGCGGGCCCAACTTCAGTGATGGCGGCGGTAACGCTGTTGTCGATTTCCGAGTCGAGTGAGTCGAGTTCGCGCTCGCGTTGGCGGAGCGAGTTCAGCAGAGCAGAGGAACCGGTGGCGATGCCTTCGGCTGCGGCGGCCGCGGCTTCCTGGGCAAGATGGCAGGCTTCCACGGTGCGACGGACAATGTAGTGGTGAGCCGGTTCGGGGCTCTTCATGCTGGCGGTGCTCATGGAATTCCTCCGGAGCGAGGCCGCGCCACTCGACTTCTAGCATTCATTCTACTGTTTACGCGGATGCAGAGCCAACCACTAAAGCTTACGTTGTCTTTGGGCGGACGTGGTTAAAGGCCTGTGAATTTCTTGTGCAATTTCGTAACGGGATTGGTTCTCAACCTTGGGCGCGGGCTTTGCCCAGCTTGGACAGCCGAGGCGGCTGTACAGAGTGCTGAAAAACTCTTCTCCCTCGCTTGCATTTCCCTCAGCGGCTGAAGCCGCCGCTGATTTTGCTGGACTTACGGCGCGGCTTGAAGCCGCGCCCTTTCAAAGCAGCCGTACGACGAGAGTCTTTCAGCAAACTGTGTCGCCACGCTTATACCGTGGGAAGGGTGAACAGGAACATGGCTCCGTGGTTGAGTTCGCTTTCAGCGCGGATGGAGCCGTCGTGGGCCAGCACGATGTGCTTGGCGATGGCGAGGCCCAGGCCGGTGCCACCAGACTCGCGGGAGCGGGCTTTGTCGACGCGGTAGAAGCGTTCGAACAGGCGTGGCAGGTGCTCGGAGGAAATACCTGCGCCGAAGTCCTGCACGTAGAATTCCACGCCGCGCCGGGCCGGCCGGGCGCCGAGCACGATTCGTCCTCCGGCGCGACCGTATTTCATGGCGTTGTCGATGAGGTTGGAGAAGACCTGGTGAATGGCTTCGCGGTCGGCCCGCACCAGGGGCAAGGATTCTGGCGAAACATTCCCGTTCTCCGAATGCTTGATCTGCAATTCCACTCCGTGGGTGCGGGCAATCTCACGGAAACTCTCTTCGGCATCGTGCAGGAGCTCGAGGGGTGGGACGGGCTCCGCCTCGAAGCGCGTTTCGCCCGATTCGACGCGTGCCAGGGTCAGCAGGTCCTCGGTGAGCCGCGCCATGCGGGCGGCGTTTTTGCGAATGATTTCGAGAAACTCGTGCGTGGGCGCGCCATTTTCCGAGGTGCTGTCCAGTAACGTCTCAGCGTATCCCTGGATGGAAGTAAGAGGAGTGCGAAGTTCGTGAGAGACGTTGGCGATGAAGTCGCGCCGGGTCTTTTCCACGCGTTCGGTCTCGGTAAGGTCGCGCAGGACGGCGACGGCTCCGCCCCCGGGCAAAGGAGCCGCAGTGACCTCAAAGGCGCGGCCGGGAACGATGGAGGAGGCGCGGGTGGTCTTGACTTCTTTTGCCATGGTGGCAGCTTTGACCGTGGCCAGAAAGTCGGGGTCGCGAACGGTTTCGACGACGGGCGCGTTGAGGCGAGTGTGTTGCGGGACGAGCCGGTCCATGGGCTGGTTGGCCCATTGCACCAAGCCATCGGCGCTGACCGCGATGACGGCATCCTGCATGCTGTTGAGCAAAGTTTCGAGCTGGCGCTGGCTGGAGCGGATGGCGGTAAAACTGGCTTCGACGTGGCTGGCGGTTTTGTCGAGGGCCGCAGCGACGCGGCCGATTTCATCAAGGGAAGGATCGTTGACGCGCGCCTGCAGGTCACCTTTCGCGATGCGGACAGCGACATCGACGACGCGCTCCAGGCGCCGGGCGGTCCAGGTAGAGACGATGGCGGCAAGAACAAGAGCGACGGCTAAGGCTAGAGCCGAGCCTTCCAGCAGCGTGCGGCGAATCTGGCCCTGCACCGCTTCAACATCGGCGAGTGGATAGGCCAAACGGACGGCGCCTCCGGAAACGGGCGCGGAGACGTACAGAAAAGGAATGGCCAGCATGGCGCTGCGGCGCTCGTCCATGCCGGTCTTGCCGGCGAGAGCGGCGGCAAATTCCTTGTGGATGGCTTGGTTCTCCATGGTTGCAGGATTGGCCTCGGAATCGGCGAGCACCTTGCCGGAGGCGTCGATGATGGTGGCGCGAGCCCCGGCGGCTTGACCTTCCTGAGCGGCGATGTCGGAGATGGGGTGACTGCGGTCGTTCTCGACGCGGTGAGCGAAGAGCAGGGTTTTTTGCGTGAGGTTGCGCTCGATCTCGGTTCGGAGCGAGTTTTCCCACGCGTTACCCATCATGAAGTAAAGGGTGGCGGCGGTGGCAGCGATCACGATGAGGAAGGCGGTCAGCAGTTTGAAGAAAATCCGGTTCTTCACCTTTTCCTCATTTGGGCGATTCAAAACGGTAGCCGGCCCCGCGCACGGTCTTGAGGTAGCGGGGATTTTCCGGGTCCGCTTCGATTTTTTCGCGGATGCGGCGAACGTAAACATCGATGGAGCGCGGGGTGACGTAGGAAGTGTCGCGCCAGACGGAATCGAGCAGGTGATCGCGGGTGAAGACGCGTCCGGTGTGGCGCGCGAAATAATCCAGCAGGCGGAATTCGGTGGCGGTGGTGGGGACGGTCTGTCCGCGGACGGTGAGGGTCATGGCCGAGGGATCGATTTCGATGTCGCCAACTTTCATTGGACTGGGGGGAAGCGGACGTTCGAAGCGGCGCAGCACGGCCTTGACTCGCGCCACCAGTTCGCGCGGGCTGAAGGGCTTGGCAATGTAGTCGTCGGCGCCGAGTTCGAGACCGAGAACGCGGTCGGATTCGCCGCTCTTGGCAGTGAGGAAGATGACGGGGACGGAGGCCAGGCCGGGAGTCTGACGGACGGAACGGCAGAGTTCGAGCCCGTCTTTGCCGGGGACCATGATATCGAGTAGGAAGAGCGCCGGGCGCTGGCGTTCCGCCTCGGCGATGACGTTAACGCCGCTCGCATACACGCGCACGGAGAAACCGTCACTCTCAAGGTGATGGCGAACGAGGCGGGAAATGTCGGGATCGTCTTCGACGACGAGGATGCTCGGTTTCACGGGATTATTGTAACGAAGGCAGTTGCCAGTACCTAATGCCGAGTAACGAGTCGCGAGGCTGAGAGGGCATATTCATCGAATATTAACAATCAGGTTGGCGGCTTGGTCGAGGTGAAAGCGTTTGCCGGGCGGGATTGCCGTTGTCGCGCTGTACTCCGTGATGATGGCGGGGCCGGGGCATTTTCTGCCTGGCTGCAGTTGGTCTCTTGAGTAGATCTTCGTGGTTAGTTTCTTGCCGTCGAAGACGACTGGGGCTTTGGGCGGGGAAGGCGAGCCGAGCTTTGCTCGGCCTGGACGGGCGAGGGCGCCCGTCCCCACACGATCCATCCCCACACGATCCGTGCCCACATGGCCTGTCCCTACATGGCCTATCTTCTGCGCATGAGTTGCTGTTGGCAACATGGCGCGGAGGCGGAGCGTTACTATCTCCACTTCGCGACTTTCATGGATGTAGCCGTAACGTCGTTTGTGCTCTTGCTGAAAATCAGCGAGTAAGTTTTTCGTGAGCGGGAGATTCAGTTCGTATCCCTGGCCGCGGTAGCGAATGTCGACGCTGCGCTGGTGGATAACTTTTCCTTGCCAACCCTCCCGGCGAAAATCGTTCCCGGCCTGTACTTCGAGGATTGAAAATTGTTGCTTCAATTGTGCGGCTGGGACTGCTCCGGAAATCCTCCACAGGACGGTGCGCGAGTAATCTTTTACGACGTCGCTCACCAGAATTCCGAGGGCGGAAAGCGCTCCAGGCAGCGCGGGGACAATCACGTACGGAATACTCAGCGCTTCAGCGAGATCGCAGGCGTGGAGACCTCCGGCGCCGCCAAAGGCGACGAGGGCAAAATCACGGGGATCGCGGCCACGTTCGATGGAAACGACGCGGATGGCTTTTTCCATGGTGGCGTTGACTACGCGGATGACACCGGCGGCAAACTTTTCCAGTGTGAGAGCGGACTTCTGGCGGCTTAGCCATTCTTGCGTGACGCGGCGCGTGCGATCGAGATCGAGAACGAAGTCGCCGCCGAGGAAGCGATGCGGCTGCAAGCGCCCGAGCAGTAGATTGGCGTCGGTGACGGTGGGCTGCGTGCCGCGGCCGTAGCAAATTGGGCCGGGATCGGCGCCGGCGGATTCGGGGCCTACGCGCAGGACGCCGGCGGCGTCGAAGCGCGCGAGCGAGCCTCCGCCGGCGCCGACGGTGTGGATGTCGAGCATGGGCACGCTGATGGGGAGCCCCGCTACCTGGCCGTCGCTGGCGGTGTTGATAGAGCCTTCAACCAAGGAGACGTCGGTCGAGGTTCCTCCCATGTCGAAGGCGATGATGCGGTCGAAGCCGCTGCGCCGGGCGGTTGTGGCGGCGCCGACCACGCCTCCGGCGGGGCCTGAGAGAACCGTGCGGACTGGCTCGCGGGCGCCGGCGGAGAGTGCGGTGATGCCGCCGCTCGATTGCATGACGAAGATGCGAGGATGGGCGTCGGCAGAGACGTTGCGAGCAACGTCTCTACGACAGGTTTCTTCCAAGTTTTCGAGATATCGCTGCATTACTGGTTGGAGGTAGGCGTTGATTACAACCGTTGAGGTGCGTTCGTATTCACGGAATTCGGGGAGGATTTGGTGAGAGATGGATAGTGGGACGCCCAAGGGCTGGAGGGCTTCCGCGATTTGCAATTCGCTCTTTGGATTCGCGAAGGAGAAGAGCAGCGAGATGGCAATAGATTCGGGGTGCTTTGCCGTTATCTCTGACGCCAACGATTTTAGGTCCGCGGGCGAGGGCGCGGTGAGGATTTCGCCATCGCAGGCGGTGCGTTCGTTGATTCCGAAGCGAAGGTCTCTTGGGACCAGCGGTTCGACGCGGTCGAAGAAGAAATCGTAGAGCTTGGGGCGGGCCTGGCGGCCGATTTCGATGGCGTCTTCGAAGCCGGCGGTCGTGACCAGGGCAGTGCGCGCGCCTTTGCGTTGCAACAGTGTGTTCGTGCCCACGGTGGTGCCGTGAAGCAGGACTAGTTCGCCTGAGCCGAGTTCGCCACCGTCAGCGATTTTGATCAAGGCCCCGACAATGGCTCGGGAGGGATCGGCGGGCGTTGAGAAAACTTTGAGCATGCGCAGGCGGCCGCTGGCTTGGTCGATCCAGACGCAGTCGGTGAAGGTGCCGCCGGTGTCGATGGCGATGCGCAGGGGTTGAGGGCGGCGCGGCATGAGCGTTGGGCGAGGAAGTCTAGGGTAACATTTTGGGCATGGCCGGGAGGTTTTCGCAGAGCTCGTGCCGTCCCTACGGGACTCGGTTTGTTTCTTCCTGGGCTTACCCGGCGTTGAAACGCCGGGCTATTGTCAGGTGTCCCTACGGGACTTCTTCCCCTTTTCCTACTCTGCCCAGCGCTTACGCGCTGGGCTAACGAATGTCGCCCCTTTCGGGTTGAGGACGGCACGCGGGCGAGGGCGCCCGCGCCACACAAGATCGGGTAACATTTGCAGCTATGCGATACGCATTTCTGGTTGAAACTTACGCGACTGAGCGCGTCAAGGTGGTCAGCGTGTGGAGCGAGTTCCGGGATGAGGATCTGACGGTTCGCCCACGTGACGGAGATCCCCGCGGACGAAGTGTGCACGAACAGATGGTGCATCAGTGCGTGAGCGAAGATTTGTGGTTCCGCAACATGCTGGGGATTGATGTGGGGGCTCCTCCGCTGCCGAAGCCGGAGACGCGAATGGAGTTTATCAAGAAGTACGCGGAGGACAGCGGGAAGCGGCTGGCGTCGCTGCAGTTGAAGGACGAGACTTGGTGGGAAGAGACTGCGAAGTTCTTTGACGTCCAGCGGTCGCGGGCCTGGGTCATGGTCCGACGGATCGCCCACACATCGCATCATCGCGGGCAGTTGATGGCGATGTTGCGCATGCTGGGGCGGGACGTGCATAGCAGCTACGGTCCGACCGCGGACACCGGCGGCTTGATGCAGAATCATGCGCCCACGATTTATGCGTATGCGAACCTGGAGGCTTTGCTGGCTGGCGAGGCAAGTGGAGGGGAGAAGGCGAAGCTCCCGGGAGCGAGTGGGAAGCCGGTGACCGAGCGGCCGGGATAAGCAAAATCAGCTCTCAGCCGTCAGCATTCAGCTCTCAGCTCTCAGGTCTTGCTGATGGCTGACAACTGAAAGCTGATAGCTGACTTTCTAAGTCGTTCATTTGTCTGCAAACCTCTCCGCATCGCTCCCGCACTCTAGTTTGGTGAATCAGACAGCTGGACACATGCTTTCGTAACCTCGCGTGCGCGCTGTTTTCCTCCGATGACAACATTGGTAGCGGAGGTCGCGAGCCGCGAGCCGCAGGCGGAATAGGCCACGGCGGCGAGAGAGGATCAAAATCGATGTTGGAAACAGCGGAGTCCACCCCCAATTTGCAGAAACCGAACGCGCCCGCGCCAGGAGTTGCAGCCGGCCTCCGGCCCGCGATGGAGCAGGCCACACTGGGAGCCACGATGATCGTGAAGGGCGAGCTCAGCGGCTCGCAGGCGTTTTTTGTGGATGGGCGAGTCGAAGGCAGCATTCACTTTCCCAACCATCGCGTCACGGTCGGGCGCGGCGCCGTCGTCCTGGCGACCATTGAGGCCAAAGAAGTGGTCATCATGGGAACGGTGACGGGCAACATCGATTGCGTGGATCGAGTGGACATACGCGGCGAAGCGGTGCTCACCGGAGATGTCGTGACGCAGCGGATCAGCATCGATGAGGGTGCCATGGTGAAGGGCAGCGTCGAGGTCCGAAAAATGCGGCAGAGCGACCACGTCGAAACTGAAGCGAAAGCCAAGCAGGAAGCGCCGCCCAAGCCGGAAGCGCCGAAACCAGCGGCAACTGTGCCAGCGGCGGTCCCCGCCGAATCGGCTAAGGGAGCAGCGGCATCCTCGACCGCGCCTACATCCTCGTTCCGGGTCGCGGGCAGCAAAGTGCTCTTCGAGGAACATAAGCGCTGACGACGATCCAGCCTTGAGAAGCAATCTCACTACTGAGATGGCGATCTCTCAGGAAGAAGTAACCCGACCTGTGATATCAGGCTCCGAGCATCTCTCAGAGACAGACGCAGGGTAACTGTTTCGATTCGGTCCCCGCCCTCCTCTTTTGGTTCTCGAAATCTCAGATAGATTACATCCTCGCCATTTACGTTTCCGCGTACTGCATCGATCGTCATAACGTCGGCGGGTCCTCGCCCGACACAGATAATTCACTATGCTTTTGTGGTGAAAGCCAGAGTCACCAGAGTCTTCTGTTCTACCTCATGCGCTTTTGCGCTGCCCGTGGCGGGGCTGGGGCCAGCGCTGCGCTTCACGCTTAGCACGTGGCGGTCTCCGGCGATGCGGCCCAGGCGCGGAAGCATGTTGAACAGCGCTCCCATGTTGGCGGGCTCTTCCTGCACCCAGACGATGTCGCCCTCGTGCCCGTGGCGGTCGAGTTCGGCGACGAGTTCCTGCTCAGGGAAGGGGTAGAGTTGCTCCAGGAACACGATCGCGGTCGAGGTGTCTTTTCTCTTCTTACGTTCGGCACGCAACTCGTGCCCGATCTTCCCGCTGCAGATCAGGATGCGTTCGGCTTCTCCGACTTCAGTGTCGGGGATTACGTTCAGGAAATTCTTGTGGGTGAAATCTTCGATCGGTGAGGACGCGTCGGGATGGCGCAGCATGCTCTTCGGCGTAAAGACGATGAGCGGCTTGCGCCAGTGGCGCAGGGCCTGGCGACGCAGCAGGTGGAAATACTGCGCGGCATTTGAGGGCTGAGCGATTTGAATATTGTGCTTCGCGGCGAGTTGGATGAAGCGCTCGATGCGCGCGCTGGAGTGCTCCGGTCCCTGGCCTTCGTAGCCGTGAGGAAGCAGCAGGACGAGACCGGAGAGCAGGTTCCACTTGGCTTCGCCCGCGGCGATGAACTGGTCGATGATGGCTTGGCCTACGTTCGCGAAGTCGCCGAACTGAGCTTCCCAGAGAACGAGAGCTTCGGGATAGTCACGGCTGTAGCCGTACTCGAAGCCGATCACCCCTGGTTCTGAGAGGGTTGAGTTATAGATTTCGCAGGTCGACTGACCTTCTGCAATATGCTCCAGCGGAACGTATTCGGTTTCATCTTCTACATCGATGAGCGCGGAGTGGCGCTGGTTGAAGGTTCCGCGGCGGGAATCCTGTCCGGACATGCGGACCGGGATGCCGGACTTCACCAGGCTGGCGAAGGCGAGAGCTTCTGCCATGCCGTAATCCACCGCGCGTTTCCCTGCACCCATCTCGGCGCGCTGCTCGAGCAATTTCTTGACCTTGGGATGGATGTGGAAACTGTCCGGATACGCGGTCAGGCGACTGGTGAGATCGGCTAGCTCTTCGCGGGAGAGCCCGGTCTCGACTTCATATTCCGGCTTGTGGCGGCCGCCGAAGTACTTGTCCCAATACTTTGGCAGCTCGCGCAACGTGGGTTTCTGTTTGATGCTGCCGGCTTTTTTCTGCGCGGCTTCAAACTCAGCTCTGATTGCGTCGGCTCGAGCTTGCGCATCGGCTGCCCCAATGTCGTCAGCATAGATTTGCCACAGCGGCGGATGCTCTTTGATCTTCTTGTACAGCAGAGGCTGCGTAATCGTGGGATCGTCGACTTCGCTGTGCCCGTGCCGGCGGTAACCGATCAGGTCGATGACGACGTCGGTGCCGAACTTGTAGCGGTATTCCGTTGCCATGCGCGCTACGCGGACGACGGCGTCCACGTCCTCGCCATTCACGTGGAAGATGGGAATGGACTGGCGGCGTGCGATGCAGGCGGCGAAGCGGGTGGAATGTTCCTCGTAATAGTTTGTAGTGAATCCGAGGAGATTGTTGGCGATGACGTGGATGGTGCCCCCGACGGTGTATCCGAGGAGGTCGGCGTAGTTCATGGTTTCGGCGAGGATGCCTTGTCCGGCAAAAGCAGCGTCGCCGTGAATGAGCAGCGGGAGATATTTCTCGCGTCCGCCCTCGCCGGCGCGGTCTTGCTTGGCGCGAGTGCGGCCCACCGTGACGGGATCGACGGCTTCGAGATGGCTTGGATTCGACACCAGGTGGATGTGAACTTTGTTGCCGCTGCGCGTGGTGTATTCGCCGGTGGCGCCCATGTGGTACTTCACGTCGCCGGAGCCGAGCACGCTGCGCGGGTCGAACGTCTTCGAAGCCGGCAAAGATTTCCTCGGGTGCACGTCGGGCAACGTGGGCGATGACGTTTAACCGGCCGCGGTGACTCATCCCCATGACGAGTTCGACCGCGCCGCTCTGCGCGCCCACCTCGAGAATTTCGTCGACCAGCGGGATGAGGGCGGTGACTCCTTCGAGCGAAAAACGTTTGCTGCCGAGGTAGCGCTGCTGCACGACCTGCTCAAAGACATCGGCGCGAATCAGGAGCTCGAGAATGCGGGCCTGGTCTTTTTTTGTAACCTCGAACCCCTGCGCCTCAGATTCCATGCGCTCGTAGATCCAGCGCCGGCGATCGGGAGCGTAAATGTGGTTAATCTCAACGCCGATGGTTGAGGAGTAGATGGCACGGGCTTCCCGCGTGTATTCGCTTTCGATCTGCAGTTCGGGCGTCGGACGCGGACGAAGGAAGCCGAGCGGATCGAGGTCACCTTCCAGGTATCCCCATTGACGGAAGGCGTCGAATACGCGTTGGCGCTCTACGTTGGCGCCGTTGTTCTGAGAAGTCTCCATCAGCGCGGCGGCGGTGTTTTGGTTTGAAGCCTTGGCGTTCGGCATAGCTATATTTGTGAAGTACCTAGAATAACGGATGCGAGGGAGATGCGGGGGATTCGGCTGCGATCTTCGCCGGGCGCCGGAAACTTGTCACATTGCGACAGGGTTCGGAATCCGCTAGCATTCTGGCGCGGCGACTGCCCGGATAAGGTGGATTCGGGCGCAGGATTGACGCCAAGGTTTCTCACTGAATACCATGCCGACGCTGCTGGGCCTTCCTTTTGATGAGAATTCGTCGTATCTGCGCGGGGCGGCGGGCGCGCCGCCGAAAATCCGCGAAGCCCTGCGTTGTGATGCTTCCAACATGTGGACGGAACTGGGCGTGGACCTGGGCGCTGCGGGAGCATTTGCGGACGCGGGCGATCTCCAACTTCGGGATCACGATGCATTTGCGGAAATCGAGCAGGCAGTTGGTTTGCTGCTTGAAAAAGGCGAGCGTCCGGTGTCGCTGGGCGGCGATCACTCGATCACCTATCCCATCATGAAAGCGTTCGCGCGGAAATATTCGGAATTGACGATTGTTCATCTCGATGCGCATCCGGATTTGTACGATGAGTTCGAAGGAAGCCGCGTGTCGCATGCGTGTCCGTTTGCCCGCATCATGGAAGAACGTCTGGCGAAGCGGTTGGTGCAGGTAGGAATTCGCACGATGAATGCGCATCAGCGTGCACAGGCGAGGAAATTCGGAGTGGAAGTCGTGGAGATGCGGTCTTTGCCGGCTTATGGCCGGGTAAAGGTGAAGGGGCAGGTCTATATTTCCTTTGATATGGATGTTCTTGATCCCGCGTTCGCACCGGGCATCTCGCACTGGGAGCCGGGAGGAATGTCGGTGCGGGAAGCGATTGCGCATCTCCATGCGATCGAAGGTGTGATTGTGGGGGCGGACATTGTGGAGTACAACCCGGTGCGGGATAGTTCCGGGATCACGGCCACGGTGGCGGCAAAGATTCTGAAGGAACTGATGGGGAAAATGGTTGCTCAGCAATGAGTTGAGAGTCAGAAGGAGAAGCTATGGCGGTCGAAGGGATTATTCAGGTTTCGAGCTCACACACTGTGGATCTGACAGTGCAACTGTTGCAGGCAGCTCTGGCGGCGCATGGGCTGCAGGTGTTTGCGCTCGTCGATCACAGTGGAGAGGCCGCGAAAGTGGGGATGAAAATGCGGCCTACGAAGCTGCTGATCTTTGGCAGTCCGAAGGCGGGAACGCCGCTGATGATTGCAGCGCCCAGCCTGGCCATCGATTTGCCTTTGAAGGCGCTGGTGTGGGAAGACGAGAAGGGAAAAGTGTGGGTTTCCTACAACAGCCCGGAGTATTTGAAGAAGCGGCACGGCATTCCGGATGATCTGGTCAAAAACATTGCGGGCGCGGGCGCGCTCATCCAGAAAGCTGTGGAATAATGCTGCCGTCGTCTTAAACCTGTGGCTGAAAACACCAATCCCAACCGGGCCCGGGACCATTTGGCCAACGAGCGCACGTTTCTGGCATGGGTGCGCACGGGCGTAGCCGTAGTCGTGTTCGGCTTTGCCATTGGACGCTTCGCCATCGCCATGCGGCAGTTGACTCAGTTTGAAGGGCATGGCCAGCGCACCGCGGGGCTTTCGGTGTGGATGGGAATGAGTTCGATTCTCGCGGGCGTGGTGATGGTGGTGGCAGGCCTGGCGCGCTATCACAAGACGAGAGCTCAATTAGATGCGGGGACGTTTCAGCCAGCGGGGTTTCTGGTGGACATGGTTACGATCCTGACGGTTTTGTTTGGCCTGGTGCTGGCGGGATATTTGATTTACACGTCAAAGGTTTTGGGGTGAGGGTGGAGGTCGAACGAGGGCTATGGCGCGCGATCAACAGAAGATCGATCAAGAGAAAGAGGCAGCGGCGCGGGCAAGTTTGCGCTATGTGAAAGACGGACAGGTCGTGGGCCTGGGCACAGGCTCGACGGCGGCATACTTCATTCGACTGCTGGCTGAGAAAGTTAAGCAAGGGTTGCGGGTCCGGGGCATTCCGACGTCGGAGCATTCGCGAGAATTGGCATTGAGCCTGGGGATTCCGCTAACGACTTTGGACGAGTGCCAGGAGATTGATGTCACTGTGGATGGAGCGGATGAAGTGGATCCGCAGTTGCGGATGATTAAAGGCGGTGGTGGAGCGCTGCTGCGGGAAAAGATTGTGGCGTCGGCGAGCCGGCAGGAGGTGATTGTGGCGGATGCATCGAAGCGTGTGCCGGTGTTGGGGAAGTTTCCCCTGCCAGTTGAGGTGATCAAGTTTGCGCAGGCGCTGATCGCCAAGAAGATTGCGGCGCTGGGCGCGGAGGTTCGGCTGCGCCGGGCGGCGAACGGCTCGCCTTACGTGACCGACGAGAACAATCACATTCTCGATTGCCGCTTCGGGCAGATTCCGGATGCCGAGGGCCTGGCACGCCGGCTCAGCGAGATGCCAGGAGTGGTGGAGCATGGATTGTTTATTGGGATGGCGAGCACCGTCATCTTCGCAAGTGGAAGCGATATTGTGGAGTTGGATCGCTAAGCACAGAGAGCAGCAGAGCAGGTCCGCGGAGATCGCGGGGAACGGCGAACTGACGTGGCCGCAGGAGCACAAACAGAGGGCTGGAATCAGCCGTCGCGGCGGCGGGTGCCGAGATATCGCGTCCAGGCGCCTCTGGATGTGACCGTGCTGCGCTCAGGAATTCCGGATACCTTGCCGGGGCGCTCGGTCAATGTGTGCGAGCGCGGGATCGCCGCGGTCTTGTCGGGAGAGCTGACAGCCGGGGAGCGGGTAGGGATCGAGGTTCATCTGCCCTCGGTTGCTGCTCCTCTGCGAGCGCGGGCGCTGGTGCGGTACTACGACCGGCTGCGCTGCGGTATGGAATTTCTGGGCCTCTCGACCGCGCAGCAGGCGGCGATCCGGAACTGGGCGGAATTGTCAGGAGCGCCCCCGGTATCGGACAGCAGCACGGAGGATGCGGTCGCTCCGGATGTTTCCGAACCCGGTAGCCCCAAGTTGGGACCTCCATCCATGCGGAGTCGCAAGCGGCGCAGGCCCCCGTGGACCATGTTACTGATCGCGGCTGCCGTGCTGGTTGCCGCCTTGTGGTGGCGGTGGAATCGCGGGTGGGAGGAACTGGAGTCAGGACTATCCCGTTCCGTTGCTCGCAGTGCCCAGCGGGCGCACGTTCCGGCGGAAGTGATGGAAAAGTTGTTGATCCATCGCGTGGACCCGGAGTATCCGGCGGCAGCGCGGGCGGGAAGACTGCAGGGCGTGATCGTGCTCGACGTGCTCGTGGGGCCGGATGGCTCGGTCGTCGAGATGCGCCCGCTGAACGGTCCCGACGTGCTCTCGCGAGCCGCGATGGAAGCCTTGCGCTGGTGGAAGTTTCAGCCGTACCGGGTAAACGGGCAAGCCGTCGAGGTGGAAACTACCGTCGCGGTGGAATTTAAAAGCCCCGCACTCACGAGTCAGTGATCAGGAGCAGGCTTTGAGGTCTGCGCGCTTTGGCTTACCCAACTTTAAAGACCTCTAGCTCGGTTGTTTGCGCAGCGCGTCGAGGACGATGACTCCGCTGATGGCGAAGCAGACAACCGCGCCGAGCGCAGCAACCAGCAACCATGCGGCACTGACACGCAGGACATCGGCGAAGACGGCAACCACCGCGCAAACCACTCCCAGCACATTCAACCAAACAGGGGCGTGAACCGGAGTACCCAGGTTGCGTCGCAAGCGAATCTGGAGGAGAAGGGCAGCCAGTCCGATGGCTGCCACCACCACCAGCGCTATCGGGCTTAAGAACGCACTTCGGCTGGTGTAAATCACCACCAGAGCCAGGGCGAGCAGCAGCAGGGCGGCGGCGAAAATCGTCCAGTTGCGCGGTTTTGGACCAGTAACCGGATTGGAGGCGGCTTCGGGCAAGAAGGTTCCGTCCCTCGAAGTTATACAAGGCCGGCCTGTACGTTTTCAAATAGCGAGAGTTTCGGGTAGTGTCTTAAATAACGTGTTGCCGATGGTAGGATGAATTTTAACCATGCCCAAGCGCCCGTCAATCCTTGCCGTTCTGCTCCTGTTGGCGGTCAGTCGGGTTGGCTGCGCGGCGGAACGGCAGCAACAGGTCCCCGCTCACTTCTGGACCCAAGCCGAAGAAAAGGAGTATCAGGCATGCCTGCCTGAGTCGCTTGAAGTTTGGAAGAACCAGAAAGCGGCTGAGGATTACTGTTTGATCCACGAGGAGCACAAGCACTGGCTCCGCAACCATCCCCAAGTCGCCGGGAAGGAAGAGATTAAGGGCGCGATGCACGAATGCCTGGAGCGGAACAAGGCGAAGATCAACGGCACCTGGGCAGAATTTCGTGTTGCATTTGATGGATGTATGCGCGAGGCCTATGGCCTAAAGTAAGAAAGGCCCAATGTCAGTTGGGCCTGTTGGACCGATCTTGTTTTCTTAGCAACTCTCGCCGACCCCCATTGTAACGCGGAGACGGCCGTGTCGCAGCAAACTACTTCGGAACCACAGGACCGCAATAGAGAACCATTGTGGTGTCGAAGGGGTGATCCGGCTCGCCGCACGTTATCGGTCGCTTGGCGTGTTGCAAAATATAGAGCACATCGTCGCGTGTTGCGCTGGGCGGCACTTGCGTATAAATCGTATACCGCCTGCCGCATTGCCTATGGGTACATTCGATTTGCACGTACCGGAGTTCTCGATCACTGTCGAATAGGTCCGGCATTCCGGGTTCTTCCCGATCAATCTCTCGTAACTCATGAACGGACAGAAGCCCGCACATCTGGCATACAAACCTTACGGGCCAAAGTGGGGGATTGGGCTTCGCCTCTTGATCTTCAAATTTTCCTAATGGGCTTCGAGGCGGGAGAGGAATTCGTTCTCCGCATGGGCAGTACAAACTATAGCGAATCATTCCGATCTCCACCAAGAGACGGCAATTCTATGCCGCCCCTAGGAGTTCGGCAATCGTCCACACGTGATCCGTCAACCCTGCTTCCATCGCAGGAGTGACACGCAGACTCGAATGAACTCGGCAGAAATTGTAATAGGCGAAGTGCAAAGTAATCGCGGCTTTCAGATGCGAGAGCTTCTTGCTGAACGCATTGGTGAGCCGCGTAAATCGGCGCATCGCCATTCTCATTGTGAGGTTTTGCCGTTCCACGAACGAAGTGCTGATAAAGTCGGGATCGGGATTGCCAGTTCGGACCTTGGATATAACCCCCGAGATGCGTGGTGGGGAGTACCTCGCTTCGGGTGTGTCGAATTGCCCGTAGTCGCCAAACATCTTCGTGAGCTGCGCGAAATCTACATCTGTGCCAAAGCACTCGGGAACGGCAACGGTGTAGTGGTTAAGCCCGTCTGTCGTAAGCTGCACGCGGTTAGCGAGGCGATGATACAAGTCCCACAGGAATGCCGCCGTATCGGGACGAACGCGCTTACCAACTCGGAACGAAGGAATCAATTTTGTTTCTGCATCAATCGCAACGTAGATCCACTGGTCACCAAGTTCAGGAGAGTCTCCGCTACGCACGTTCCGCCGTTTCTTGCCAACGTAAGTCCAAATCTCATCAACCTGCAAATACCTGGTGGGCAGGTTTCGCATTCTGGCATCCATCAATCGGGACGTGCATTCGCCAGCGACCAGCAACAAGCGCATGATCGTGTTTCGATTGAGCCCGGTCAGGCGCTCAGTGCTGCGGATCGAGCAGCCTTCCAGAAGGCAATGCAGCGCACGCCCTGCCGCGTCGGGATTCGCGGTCATCGTATCCCGTGTCAGTTTGTCGTGAGGTTCGCAGAAAGTGGAATTGCAGGATTGGCAGCGCCAGCGCTGAATGCGGCGCTTACCAAAATACCCGAACTTCTTGCAGGTGTGGTGCTGGCATTTGCGGCAGGTCATGGGGTTTCTCCGCTTGCGTTCTGCGGAGAAACCAGCCAAAATGTCTTAGGGTCTGAGGCGTGGGTCACTCCGCGCTTTGGATTAGCCCCGACTACGGCTCGAACCGCAGCCGGGGCGCTTAGTCAGTTACTCAGCTTTTGGTGGGGGTCGGATCATGACCGTCTACCTCTCTTTCTGAAACGCTCCGCGCTCGAATCGCGGAGCGTTTCGCACTTAACTCCAAACTCAATCAATCGGCACAAGAATCGGGCTGTGGAATTTGTAAGGCCGCCCTTCAACACTGCGCCTGATCTCACCCTTGTCTGCGAGCCTTTGCAGAACCGTATTGAAGAAGGCCAGTGGATTCTTCATTCCGGTGAAGTTGTATCCCCAACTCAGAAGCGTATCTCGGACCTCGACAGCGCTCATCTGTCGTCCGGCGGCGTGATTGAGTACGGTACGCACGAGGTCGGTCCACGCGATCTCGGCCTGTATTTGCTGCCCAAGGGCATTCTTAAGCCCGATCTCAGTAGCCCGCAATTGCGCAATTTCTGCATCAACCGTGTTGCGCAGAAAAGTCTTAGCAGCGATATTCCTTTGGACTTCTTCAAGAGCTTTCTGGAGGGTGTTTGTCATGGCTACAGCACACAGAATACACAAAACGTGTATAAGTAGCAAGCATAAAAGTCGCTGCATGTGGGGAAAAGTTATCGACCACCTACAGGCGGAATTGAGGCGAACGACTCGGCAGCAACGAGTACAGCAGATTCAATCGGCGATTGCCACGTTCAAGGCGCACATCGAAAGAGGGGTTCCATGGCCGGGGCAATCGGTCGGCCAAAACTCAAGGCAGCAACACAGTGTTTAAGACACTACCGAGTTTCGCGGGGAAGCCTCATGCGTCTGGCGTCCGGCCGGTCAGCCATTCGGCACGGCGCGGGTCGCCGTGGTTGACGGCGTAAAGCACGAGTTCCACCCGGGTGGAGATACCGAGCTTGTCGAATGTGCGAAACAGATACTTCTTGATCGTGTGCTCGCTGAGGTTGAGTTCGTGAGCGATTTCGCGGTTGCCCATGCCTTCGGCTACGAGCGCAACGACCTGCTCTTCCCGCGGAGTCAGAATTTGCTCGCCCAGGTTATTGAAGACACGCAACGACGGGACTTCGGAGATGAGCTCGAGCAAGTAATTCATTTGCTCCGTGTTGGCCCAGATCTGTCCCTCGGCCACCCGCTGGATACATTTGGATAACGAGCGCAAGTTGGCGTCGGATAGGGCGAAGATGCCGCGAGCCCCGGAGCGAAAGGCGGTGACCACCAAAGCACGATTACTCGATTCGACGAGCACAATCTTGATGACCTCCGGGTGCGCGAGATGAAACTGGCGCAGTACAGCCATGTTCTCAGCAGCTGTCACCGTCGAGTTCGGAGAAAGAAGCGCCACGCGCGGGGACTTGGACGCGGCGGCATGAAGAAGGGAGGGCATGTCCATCGGACAAGTGGAGATTCGGAACTCGGGGTGGCGGCGCAGCGCGCTGGTAAGCAATTGCGCCTGCATGCGATTGGAGTCTGCGACGAGAACGCTGACGGCGTCCGCGGCGACGGAGGGCGACGGACTCACCAATGGGTCTCCCAACTTCTGCCAGATGAGTCGATTGTAGAGAGCGAGGGGGCAGTCTACAAGGAAACCGCGGACAATATTCGGGTACGTCGTTCAAATCGGGAACGGAAAATACTCTGCGAAATATTGGGTAATGAGATTTTGCGACGGTGTGCGAAAAAAGGCCCAGTCGTAGAGCTTTCTAGTCCTGCAAGGCCATTAGACCGCGAAAGGACCTTTGCCAAAGAGCGCGAATCCCAACCAGGGAATACCTCACACAAATTGGTCGGGTTGCTTGTGAGGTAATAAACATTCAAGTCTACTTTCGTGGGTACTCCAAAGGTGGACATTACGGAATGTGATCCCAATCACGTCATGCCACCGAGTTCCCTGACTACCAGCGATCACCACTTGCTTCCCGGCTTGGGAACCGATCCACTTTTGACTACAGAACTTTCCATGTCTTGTTGGCTCCGAGGTACGGAGGTATCTTGCCAACTAGAGCGGAACCAACGCTCGGTAACCAAGAAAGCGGGGCGCGGCGAATAAATAAATGAAGCGCCTTTTCATATTCGCAAGATTTATAGGCATCGCGTCTTTGGCTTTGCAATGTTGTCTGGCCGCTTTCGCCCAGGAAGAGCAAAGCACGAACTTGGGCGGAAACAAGGAGTCTTCCCGATCTGGCTTTACCGGGGCCGGAATGGGGGGCAGTGGAACAGTGGCCGCAAAACCCGGAAGAGCGGACGGACTGGGAAACCCTTTACTCGGAGGGGAGCGCCGTCCGCTCTACCGGCTTCGAACCAGCAACGTCGTAGAAGTAACCTTCACCGTATCGCCGGAATTCAACCAGATCCTGACCGTGCAGCCCGACGGCTACGTAGCCTTGAAAGACACGGGTATGGTGATCGCGGAAGGGCTGACGCTGCCGGAATTCAGCGAAGCGGTACGGCAGGCGTATCGGGGATATCTGCACGATCCGCAAGTGGCCGTCGCTCTGAAGGACTTCGAGCGTCCCTACTTCACCGTGGGAGGGCAAGTTGGGAGGCCCGGAAAGTACGAACTGCGCAGCGATACCACCGTCGCTGAGGCCGTTCAGATTGCTGGTGGACTAACGTCCGAGGCGAAACACTCGCAAGTGGTCCTGTTTCGGCGCGTCAATGACGACCTGGTGGAAACCCGCCTGCTCAATCTGAAAAAGATGCTGAAACAGAATGGCCTGAGAGAGGATGCACACCTTCGTCCCGGCGACTTAGTGTTTGTGCCGCAGAACACAATTTCCAAGATTGACCGCTTTTTAACCAAACCCTCCATGAGCATGTACATGAGCCCCACACAATTCTGAGAGAAACCATAGCTCATGCCGCATAGCGACTTCAGGCAACGAGGATTGCAGGCTCCCTCACTGACGCTGCGGGAGTTGGCGGTAGTCATTTTCCGCCAGCGCCGGATCTTTATCGGTGTCGCTGGCACGGTGATCGTCGCGACGCTGCTTTATGCGTGGTTTGGAAGCGAATATCAGGCGCACACGAAGGTCCTGGTTGGGCGAGGGCGCGTCGATGCCCCGATGACCGCTGAACAAAACGCCCCCGTGGATTTGGCTCGCATGGTTATTACCGAGGAAGAATTGAACTCCGAAGTCGAGTTGCTGAAGGACGATGAGGTCTTGCGCAAAGTAGTGGAAAAAACCGATCTGGCCAATCACGACTGGCTGCACTTTCTCAGGCCCAACGAAACTACCGCCGAGCAAGTCGAGCGAGCGGCAAGGAGGCTTGCGAAGAAGATACAGGTAGAGCCAGTCAAGAAGGCCAATCTGATCGATGTGAGCTATGGCTCGAGTGACCCGTCTCGGGCGGCCAGGGTACTGCAGACATTGGCGAATGTTTATCGGGAAAAACACATGGAAGTTTACCGTCCCAGCGGCGAGCTGCGCTTTTTTGAGCAGCAAAGCAGCGAATCGCACAGGCAACTGGAAGAGGCGCAACAGAAGCTGCGGCAATTCACACTGAGCCGCGGAGTCGTCGCCGCAGCCCAGCAGCGAGACCTCGCCCTTCAACGGCTGAGCGACGTAGACGCCAGCTACCGGCAGACCCAGATTGCATTGGCAGAAACCCGAAGCCGGGTAGAGGAACTTCAGGCGCAGTTGCGAACCTTGCCGGAGCGGGCGACCACGCAGGTGCGAAGCGCTGACAATCCGGAACTGCTGCGCGCGCTCAAGTTCAGCTTGCTGGATCTGGAACTGAAGCGCACCGACTTGCTGACCAAGTTTGAGCCGGCTCACCCCCTGGTGCAGGAAGTCGAGCGGGAGATTGCGCAGGCGAACTCCTCGGTCGCAGCCGAAAGTCTTAATCCGCTTCGCGATGAAACAACGGACAAAGATACCAACTACGAGTGGGCGAAGTCCGAACTGCAGCGGACGGAGGTGAACCTGCGGGGTTTGGAAGAAAAAGCAGCCGCCACGGGCACACAGGTTTCGGCCTATCGCGCGCTCTCGCGTCAGTTCGGAGATGACGCCATTACTCAGGATGACTTGCTGAGTACCGAGAAAGCGGCGGAGGAAAGTTATCTTCTGTACACCAAAAAGCGGGAGGAAGCGCGGATGAATGATGCGCTGGACGAGGGGGGCATCGTCAACGTGACGATTGCGGAACGTCCAGTCTCCCCGGCGCTGCCAGTGTGGTCCGCCTGGACGATTCTGGCCGTCGGGTTCGTCGCGGCGGGCGCTTGCGGTACAGGAGCGGCGTTTGCAGCGGACTACCTGGATCCAGCATTCCGCACACCGGATGAGGTACTGGCCTACCTGCACGCGCCGGTCTTGGCATCGCTGCCAGGGAAACCAACGCCGGGGCGCGTTGTTGCATGGAGGCACGCGTCGTGAGTGCAGGCGCCTTAGATTCCGCGGGTCTAATGAAGGCTGCCGTGAAGGCTGCTGTGGAAGCTGCCGAGCCGGCCCAAACTCATGGGGAAACGGCGAAATGGAGTCCTGAAAATTTCGCTCGGGAGCAGATCCACGGGCTTGTCCGCCAGGTGTTCTTTTCCAGCGCTGCGCAGCAAGTCCGGCAAGTCGTCTTTTGCCCGGCGGGGTCGGGGACGGATGTTGGAAATATTTGCTGGCAGGTCGCTGAAGCTCTGGCCCTTGATACCTCGGGAAATGTGGCCGTGGTTAGCCGCGATCAACTGCCTGCCCCACCAGATCAGTCGAAGACGGAGGAAGACGCTGCGACCGTCGGAGAAGACGCGACCCTGCTGCGCCAGGGCGCTATCCGGATACGGAGAAATCTCTGGTGGATTCCTCAGAACCGTCTTGTCGAGGATGGTGGAGGTTCGAGCGCGCCGTTATCGTCCCGCCTGTCTGAGCTTCGGCGGGAGTTTGAGTACTCGATCGTGCAGGGTCCGGCCGCGGGAGAGTCGGGTGAGGCAGCGGCACTGGGCCAGGCGGCGGACGGAATCATCCTGGTATTGGCGGCGCACGTCACGCACCGCGCAGTCGCACTGAACATCAAGGAAACTTTGAGCGCGGCACACGTGCGATTGCTTGGAACGGTGCTGAGCGAGAGAAGATTTCCTGTTCCAGAGGCTATTTACCGACGGTTGTAAGTCTTATGAAGCAAAAGGGGATAATTTGTCATCTTCTTTCAATCCCGGGCCCCAAGTTGCACGAAGCCCTGACTGGGCCGCGCGGCTGATTCCCGGCGCCGCCCCTTCCTTTCCTGGAAACCGGAAGAAGCCGCAGTCGGTGAAGCCGAATTTCGCGTGCCCCCCTGCGCCGGCGCAAGAAAACAGCAGCACCCCAAAACTGACGGTTTCGCAGACCGCGGCCGCCCTGCTTCTGCCCACTCCCCTGAGAAGTCGAACGTCTCGAGACTGGCTGCGGTTGGTAACGGTCGATTTTGCAGTTGTCCTCCTCAACTGGCTGCTCGTCGGAGCGGCACGGGTCCGCCTGGGGCATGCGGGCGCGGTGCCCGTCCCATCGACCTTGCTGGGTATTGCTGTTCTGCACGCGACATTGATCACACTGCTGGGGTACTCCGAAGGGTTGTATTCCCCGGGCACCAATCTGCCGCAACAATTACGGGCGCTGGCTAAATCCGTCTTATTGGCGACCGCTCTGCTCAGTCTTGCGTATGCCATGCAGGGTGCTCCGCCGAATTTGATTGGCCACGTGTTCGGCGCTGGGTTTCTCGACTTCGCGGTGCTATTCGCCTGGAGGTGGGAAGACCTGAGGCGAGAGCGCCTGGCGGTACAAAGTGGGCGCCCCCCCCGGAATGTGCTCATTGTCGGGGCCGACGGACTCGGGCGGAGCGTCGGCGCCTACCTGACAAACCATCCTGAGGAAGGTCGCGCGGTTTGCGGATTTGTCGACGATGAACAGCCCATGGGCAATGGCGTCATCGGGCGAGTCGATAATCTTGCCCACCTGGCACGAACGGGGTTTGTTGACGAAGTGTTGCTCGCTGCTCCCCATAACCGTGAGCTGACACTGCGCGTGCTTCATGAGGCGCGCCGGCTGCGTCTGGACGTGGAAATGGTTCCTGACTTGTTCGGGTGCAGCCCGGAAGGAGCCGAGGTCGAGCGCATGGGTGACCTCCCGGTGATTTGCCTGCACGAAGAGAGATTGCCCGCCGCCGGACTGTTGGCGAAGCGCGCGCTGGACATCGTAGCAGCATGCGGCGCGCTCCTGGTGCTGGCGCCCTTGCTGGCGATTATCGCCGGCCTCATCAAACTGGATTCCAGAGGTCCCGTGCTATATGCCGCGCCACGCGCCGGACGCAAGGGCAGGCTGTTTCCCTGTTACAAGTTTCGCACCATGGTGAGTAACGCCGAAGACTTGAAGAAGGCCTTGCGCGACCAGAATCAGCGTTCAGGCCCGATTTTCAAGATAGCAGACGATCCGCGAATCACGCGCATAGGGCGATTGCTGCGCCACTACAGCCTCGACGAACTGCCGCAGCTCTGGAACGTCCTGCGCGGTGAAATGAGCCTGGTTGGGCCTCGTCCGCATCCCGTGGATGATTTCGCAGCCTATGAGGTCGAACATTTGGCACGGCTAGATGTGACGCCTGGTATCACCGGCCTGTGGCAGGTGACAGCGAGGCGCGATCCTTCGTTCCAAAGAGGCATAGAGCTGGACCGGGAATACATCCGCACTTGGAGCCTGGGGATGGACGCCCGGATCCTATTGAAGACAGTGAAGGCCGTAGTTCGGGGGAGTGGGGACTGATGCAGGCAGCTTCGTTGCGAGTGCAGGACGCGGGGGGTGCGCGTCTTGAGTTGGGAGGACGGGTGGCAGTGCTTGCCCTGCGCCCGCTGCAGGCGCTGATGGCGTCGCCGGCCGCGCTCTTCCTGGCAGCGTTGACGGCGATGCTCCTGCGGCATCCCGACGTTTCGTTCTACGACATAGACCGTGTTGCGTTCGGCCTGTTGGTACTCAGCGTCGTGGGGCGCTCGGTGGTGTTGCGCCAACCGTTGTTTCAGGTAGAGCGAGCCACATGGCCCATGCTGGGGCTCACCATCCTTGCGGTGGCGAGCGTCGGCGGGCAACCATTCGATCCCGAGACCTGGTCCTTGCTGGCAGCGAAGTTCATCGTGCCGTTTGCGTTGTTTCATCTGGCAGGAATGGTGTTCACGGAAGAAAAGTCCCTCCGCCAGTTCGAGGTGTTCCTGCTGATTGTCCTAGCCTACCTGAGCTTTACAGCGATTGCGTTTCTGGTAGGCGCGAAGTCGCTGATCTTCCCCCATTTCATTCTCGATGAGAGCCTTGGGTATCACGCCGACCGGGCGCGCGGCCCGCTGCTGCAGGCGGTGGCCAATGGTGTTTCGCTCAATCTCCTGGGGCTGCTGGCGCTTGAAGCGTTTTGCCGCCGTAGATTGCGCGGCCTTAAGGCCGCGATATTACTCGCCTCGGTCCCTATAGCGATTCTGGCCACGATGACGCGCGCAGTGTGGCTCACATTCGCGGGCACGGTGCTGGTGCTGATTGTGCGCTCTCCGAGCCGATGTGTCCGCCGGGTATGTATCAGCCTGGCGGCGGTTGGGGCCATCGGGCTGCTGCTGGTTCTCAGCGTTCCCGACTCGCGCAAAGCGATTGCCGACCGGCTTGAGGAACGTGGTCCGGTCGATTTCCGCGAGGCAGTCTACACGGGTGGATGGCAGATGTTTCTGGAGCGTCCATTCACCGGTTGGGGCGTCAACCAGATGCCCAGTGAACTGGCTCGTCATGTCAGCGGGTATAACCATCCGGTTCTCTATCCCCACAATACCTATCTCGAACTGCTGGTGGAGCACGGAATCGCCGGCCTGGCGCTGTATCTGTGGCTGATGTGGGAAGTCTGGCGCCTGGGCAGCGGGGCGGTTCCGCAGGCCGAGCGCAGCGGATTCCTGGGCGAGCAATTCCATCGATTGTGGCCGATGCTGCTTGCCGTTTACTGGGTAAATGCTGCGCTGGTGGTGATGAATTATCAGTTCGTCAACGGCCTGCTCTTCACGATGGCGGGCATGCTGGCAGCGCAGCGCCGCAGAGCTTCCGCAGAAGTCCGAATTACTGCCCGAAGTGGGCCGAATCTGGCGGGTGACTTCCCATGCTGAAGGTCGCCTATCTCGCCAATCAATTTCCCTCCGCGGTCGAGCCCTACGTGGCGGCGGAGATTGAAGAACTCCGCAGGAGAGGACTTGAGGTCATCGCTGGCAGCGCTCTGCGGCCGGATAAGAACTCTTCTGCCGTCGCACTGGAGAGGTCGCTTGACCTTGTTATCGTTGTCTTGCAACCGCTGCGGTGGGTGCTATTGATGCGCGCCCTCTGGCTTTGCTTACGCCATCGGCGCCAGCTTGCGGATCTACTCCGGCGCGTCGTACTGCAAGGCCAGGAATCCCCGATCCAACGGATTAAGGCACTCTTTCACACCTGGCTGGGGGCCTATTACGCGCTGCGACTGGAAGGCCGCGGAATCGAGCACATCCATGTCCACCACGGATACTTCGGTTCGTGGATCGCCATGGTGGCGGCGCGCCTGCTCGACGTGGAATTCAGCATGACCCTGCACGGGTCTGACCTGCTGTTGCACGGAACCTATCTAGACACCAAGCTGAAGAACTGCCGTTTCTGCCTGACGGTTTCCGAATTCAACCGGCGCTACATCCTCGAACATCATCCCGAAGTGGAAGCCGAAAAGGTCTTGGTGGCGCGGCTTGGAGTGGATCTTCCGGAAATCACCGATTCCCCTGATTTTGGAGTGCAGACGAGCGCTCTCGACTCGTCGTCTGAGTTCGCCATTCTGACGGTCGGGCGCCTGCACGCAGTCAAAGACCAGGCCTTTCTAGTGCGGGCCTGCGCTCAACTGCGCGCCCGGGGTATCAATTTTGACTGTTCGATTGCTGGCGAAGGGCCTGAACGCCACAAACTAGAGTCGCTGATTGTCCGCTACGGACTGGAGGCCCACGTCACGCTGCTAGGACATGTGGCGCGGGAGCAGATCGATTCCCTGTACGCCCGAGCTGACGTGGTCGTGCTGACCAGCCGAAGCGAGGGCATACCGCTGGTGCTCATGGAGGCTATGGCACGCGGAAAGATCGTGCTGGCGCCCGCCATCACAGGCGTCCCAGAGCTCGTGGTCGCAGGAAAGAGCGGATTTCTTTACGAACCGGGATCACTCGGAGATCTGGTCGCGCAGCTTCTCTTTATTCATTCACTCACGATCCATTCGCTCACGCGGACGCATGGGAGTCCGGATCCTCATCCCTGCATTCTCTCGGCGGCCAAACAACTGGACTGGGTGCGCTACGGCGCCAAGGTACAGGTTCGCCACAACTACAACCGCAAGAAGAACCTGGAATCGTTCGGCGACTTGTTCATACAGCGGACCGGCCCGCCTCCTGGGAGCATTCATCATGAGGATTCTGTTCTGCAACAAATATAACCATCCTTTCAGCGGGACCGAGGCTTATTTGTTCGAACTGATGGAATTGCTGCGCTCCAGGGGTCACGAAGTGGCTCTGTTCTCAATGGCTGACCGGCGTGGTAAACCCACTGCTTACGACCGTCATTTCGTGCCGTACATTGAATTCAAGGGCCAGAGCGGCCTCTGGCAAAAGGCGCGGCGCGCGGTCCACGCAATCTATTCACGGGATGCCAAGCGACGAATGCGGGCGATGATCGAAGAATTCCAGCCCGACATCGCGCACGTCCGCAATATCTATCACCATTTGTCGCCGTCGATTCTGTGGGAACTCAAGGCCCAAAATGTCCCGGTTGTCTATCACTTGAACGATTTCAAGCTGTTGTGTCCGAGCTACAACCTGGTGTCGCAGGGAGAGGCTTGCGAGCACTGCGAGGGTGGCAAATTTTTTCATATGTTGGGATCGAGGTGCTATCCGGGACCAGCCGCGCGCATGACCCTGACGGCCGAGGCCTACGTCCATAAGTGGCTTGGAACTTACCGGAAGTGCGTGGACCGATTTCTCGCTCCCAGCCAATTTGTGCGCGACAAGTTCGTCGAGCACGGGTGGGAAGGGAACAAGTTCGAGGTCCTGCCCCACTTTCAGAAGTTGCCCTTAGCGATCGAATCGAGCCCAGCGCCCGACGCTCCGCTGCTTTATTTCGGCAGGTTGTCGAAAGAAAAAGGAGTCGACGATCTGATACGGGCCATGAAATCTGTGCCGCACCTGCGCCTGGTCATCGCGGGAGATGGCCCGCAACGCGGCGAATTGGACGAACTGGTAAAAGTACTGGGCGTGAATAACGTCGAGTTTGTGGGCCATGTGCGCGGCGCCGAACTGGATTCCCTAATCGCGAAGTCACGCTTTACGGTGCTGCCGTCCCATGCCTATGAAACGCTCGGCAAGACGATTCTGGAATCCTATGCAGGAGCACGCGCAGTAGTGGCATCCGACCTTGGATCGCGGCGGGAGTTAGTGCACGACGGCGAGACCGGACTCCTCTATCCGACAGGAAACGCGGAGCGGTTGACCGACGCCCTCAAACTGCTGGGTTCCAGTCCGGACTTGGCCGAGGAGATGGGCCGGAAGGGTTGGGAAATGGCGCAAGGACGTTACGCACCCGAGGTGCACTATCAGAGGCTGCTGGATCTATACGAGCGGGTGATTGCGGGCAGGAAGAGCGCGGGCACTAAGCTCGTCACCACGCGGCAAGCGCCGGCCCGACGTCGTCTTCCGCTGCTGGCGAAGACGGAAGCGCTTCAGCCGATTTCTGCAGCGTTCGCACAACCAAGGCTGCGCGTGGCATTTATCGGCGGGCGCGGAGTGATTTCGAAATACAGCGGCATCGAGGCGTACTACGAGGCGGTTGGGGAACAGCTGGCAGCAGCCGGGCATCAGGTGACGGTCTATTGCCGCAGCTATTTCACTCCACCTCTGGCCGCGCACAACGGGATGCGGCTGGTGCGGCTGCCGACGATTCGATCCAAGCATTGGGAAACCGTGGTGCACACCCTGCTCAGCACAGCTCACGTGCTAACGCAGAAATGCGATGTGGTGCACTACCACGCTCTGGGACCGGCGTTATTTTCCTTCATTCCGCGGTTGCTGGGCAAAAAGACAATAGTGACAGTGCAGGGCCTGGACTGGCAGCGGAAGAAATGGGGACGGGTGGCCTCGGCTGTACTCCGGCTCGGGGAGAGAGCGTCGGTCAGCTTCCCCAATGGGACGATGGTCGTTTCGCAAGCGCTGCAGGAGCGCTACCGAAACGAGCATGGAGTGGAAGTCTTTTACGTTCCGAATGGAGGAGTCCTACGAGAGCGCACCGAACCGAACAAAATCTTTGACTGGGGCCTGGAGCCGGGGAAATACATTCTATTTTTGGGAAGATTCTCTCCAGAAAAAGGCTGCCACCTGCTCGTCGACGCCTACGAGCGGCTGAACACCGGGGTGAAGCTGGTAATGGCCGGCGCCGCGAGTTACTGCGATGATTACAGTCGCAACCTTCGCACCCATGCCAGTGACCGCATCAAGATGCTGGATTGGGTTTCCGGGCCAGTGCTCGACGAACTTCTAACCAATGCCATGATTTTCGTCTTGCCTTCGGATCTGGAAGGCATGTCGCTGGCGTTGCTGGATGCGATGGGAGCCGGATTGTGCGTACTCGCGAGTGATGTTCCCGAAAACCGCGAAGTGGTGGACGGGGCGGGATTCACGTTTCAGCATGGCGACGTCACTGACCTGACCGACAGGCTGAACTTCCTGATCGCCAATCCGGCCGCCCGAGAATCGGCTGGGAGGGCCGCGAAGGATCGGATCCGGCAGAAATATCAATGGTTGAAGATCACGGAAGGCATCGAGAACGTCTACCTCGAAGTGCTGGGTTGGCGCAGTTCTCAGGCTCCAGAAAAAAAGAGCCCGGCTGTTGAAGGAGTTCTTGACCCGGCCGGGATCTCGACGCGCAAGGCTGGATAGGCGCCTCCGTCACCGGAACCACAACTTCATCCATACAGGCTCGCGGCAATGCGTCGTGGGCCTTTTTTGTGCAGCGCATATCCTGGTCGGCTCCGATAGCAGACTCCCCCGTCTTTTTTTGATTACAATCTAGAGTTCACTCGGTCGAAGCGCACATCAGCGGGTGTGTCATCCATCTTTTCATGCAGAACCTGATTCTGGTCACGGGAGGCGCGGGCTTCATCGGTTCCAACTTCATTCTGCAGAGGATGGAAAGGAACGCGTCATCGATCGTAAATTTTGACAAGCTCACCTACGCTGGGAATCTACGCAACCTGGAGAGCGTCGCTGCCAATCCGCACTATGAATTCGTGCACGGAGATATTGTCGACCGCAAGCTGGTTCAACGCCTGCTCGAACAGCATCAGCCTTGCGCCATCGTGCACTTCGCCGCGGAAAGCCATGTGGACCGCTCGATCCGCGCACCGGATGATTTTATCCGCACCAACGTCGATGGAACTTTTGCCCTGCTCGAGGAGACGCGAGCCTATTGGACGGCACTGGCCGAGCAACAGCGCAGCCGTTTCCGCTTCCTGCATGTGTCGACCGACGAAGTGTACGGTTCGCTGGGACTCGAGGATCCGCCTTTTTGCGAGACCACGCCCTACGCCCCCAACAGCCCGTATTCAGCCTCGAAAGCGGCATCCGATCACCTGGTGCGCGCGTATCACCACACCTACGGACTGCCGACACTCACGACCAACTGCTCCAACAACTACGGACGGTTTCAGTTTCCTGAGAAGCTGATCCCGCTGATGATTCTGAATGCGCTCGACGGCAAAGCGCTGCCAGTGTATGGCGACGGACAAAACGTGCGGGACTGGCTGTATGTGGAAGATCATTGCGGGGCGATTGCCACGGTGTTGGCGCGCGGACGGCCGGGAGAGACCTACAATATCGGCGGCTGGAATGAGAAACGTAACCTGGAGATCGTGCAAACGATCTGCGACATCGTCGACGAGATTTCGCCGCCGCATGCGGCATCGCGCCGCGACCTGATTACCTTCGTAAAGGATCGCCCGGGACACGACCGCCGTTATGCGATGGACGCGCGTAAGATCGAGCGTGAACTAGGCTGGCGTCCGAAGGAAACATTTGAAACGGGTATCCGTAAGACGGTTCGCTGGTATCTTGAGAATGAGGCCTGGGTCCGCGATGTAACCAGCAGGAGCTATCGGCAGTGGATCGCTACCCATTACTCCGGATGATTGCGCAGACAGGTCTGCTGATCACTTAACGCGTTCCACAATATGCAACAGAACTCAAGCTACAAAGGCATCATTCTGGCGGGAGGTTCGGGCACGCGCCTTTATCCCATCACGCATGCGCTGGGCAAGAGCCTGCTGCCGGTTTACAACAAGCCCATGATCTATTACCCGCTGTGCACGCTCATGCTCGCGGGCATCCGGGACATCCTGGTGATTTCGACGCCCGAAGACGTCCCCAAATTTCAGACGTTGCTCGGCGACGGAAAGCAGTATGGGATTCGCCTGCAATATCAGGTACAGGCCAGGCCGGAAGGAATCGCACAGGCATTCTTGCTGGGAGAGTCGTTCATTGCCGCCAGTCCCTGCGCTCTGGTGCTCGGAGATAACATTTTCTATGGCCACGATCTGGCCAAGGATTTGCGCCAGGCAGGCAAGAAAACTCAGGGAGCGCGCGTGTTCGCCTATCCAGTGCACGATCCGGAACGGTATGGCGTGGTTGAATTCGATGCTGATGGGCGCGCGCTGAGCATCGAGGAAAAACCGAAGCATCCGAAGTCGCGGTATGCTGTGACCGGACTTTATTTCTACGACAACCAGGTGGTGAGGATCGCCAAGTCGCTGAAAGCCAGCGCGCGCGGAGAACTGGAAATCACCGATGTCAACCAGGCGTACCTGGAAAAAGGTGAGCTCGAAGTGGTCCTGATGGGGCGCGGCATGGCGTGGCTCGACACCGGGACGCATGAATCGTTGATGGACGCCGCGCTTTACATTCAAGCCATCGAAAAAAGGCAGGGGCTGATGGTGGCGTGCCCCGAGGAAATTGCCTACCGCTCTGGTTACATCACTGCCGAACAAGTGGAGCAAATCGGAGACTCGATGAAGAACAACAGTTACGGCGCCTACCTTCTCCAGCTTCTGCGGGGGAAAGTATTCTGAAATGGCAGCCCGTCACTCACCCCCTCCCGTGATGAATGCGATCAAGAAAATACCGACTTCCCTGGCCGGCGTATTCGTTCTCGAACCCCGCGTGTTCGGCGATGAGCGCGGGTTTTTTTTCGAAAGCTACAACGAACGTGCCATGGCGGAGATCGGCATTGTTGAACAGTTTGTACAGGACAATCACTCCTGTTCTGCCCGCAACGTAGTGCGCGGTCTGCACTACCAGATCAAGCAGGCGCAAGGAAAGCTGGTGAGAGTTGCGGAGGGGGAGATTCTGGATGTGGCCGTAGATCTTCGCCGGAACTCGCCGACGTTTGGGAAATGGGCGGCGGAGCGTCTTTCGGGCGCAAACAAACGAATGCTGTGGATCCCCGCGGGCTTCGCGCATGGGTTTAGCGTGCTTTCTGAGAAGGCTCACGTCCTCTACAAAGCGACGGATTACTACGCACCCGAATATGAGCGGACGCTGGCCTGGAACGATCCGGATTTGAAGATTGACTGGCACTTGTCGGGAGATCCCGTCGTGTCGCCAAGGGATCAGCGCGGCATTCCTCTTCGCCAAGCCGAAAGCTTCGACTAGCCGCGGGAAATCACGACCGGAATTCACGAGAATGAAAGTTACGATTCTTGGTGGCACAGGTCTGCTGGGCAAGACGCTCATGCGCGAGTGGCGTAACGACGAATTGACCGCACTCGGGAAGTCCGACGTCGACATCCGCGATGCACAGCAAGTGCAAAAGGTGATTAAACAGGCACGTCCGGAGTGGATCGTTCTAGCCGCCGCCTACACCGATGTGGACGGATGCGAAGGCAACCCGGAACTGGCGTTCGGAATCAACCGCGATGGTGCCGTGAATGTAGCGACCGTGGCAAAACAAGTTGGTGCGAAACTTTTGTTCTTGAGTACCGACTATGTTTTTGATGGGAAGAAAACGTCGCCTTACGAGACCACCGACCCGCGGAATCCGCAAAGTGTTTATGGACGGTCGAAGGCAGAAGCGGAAGTGCGCCTGCTCGAGGTAATGCCGGACTGCTGCGTGGTCCGAACCTCATGGCTTTTCGGTACAGGCGGAAAGTGTTTTCCAGATACGATTCTCAAACTTGCGGCCAGCCGTCCCGCCCTCGATGTGGTCAACGATCAGCGAGGCTCGCCCACTTATGTTGTGGATCTGGCCCGGGCGATCATGCAACTTTGCCGCAAGGATGCCAACGGAATTGTGCACGTCACGAATGCGGGTGAGTGCACATGGTTTGAATTTGCGCGCGAGATTGTGCGCCGCGCCGGACTGTCGACGGTTGTGCGGCCAGTCAGCAGCGAGCAGATGGCGAGACCCGCTCCCCGCCCAGCATACTCGGTTCTTTCCCCGAAGAGTCTGCATAGTTTTGGAATCGAGATGCCTCTTTGGCAGGACGCTTTGCGGCGCTACCTGGCGGAGCGCGCGGGTTGATGCGGTGGCGCCATTGCTTCGCCTCTCGCCCTCCTGTTACGATGCGGCGGGAATGGGGTTCTTGCCAGGGCCTATCCAGGCTCTTTTGAATCAGGCAATCTCGTGAAGTCAATTCTCAACTACATCGATGGCCAGTTCGTGCGCGGCAAGCAGGACTTTGCCGACGTGAATCCCGCGGACGGCACGGTAATCGCGCAGGTTACAGCCGCCGATCAGGCTTTGGTCGACGATGCAGTGCAATCGGCTCGCAGGGCCTTGCATGGGGAGTGGGGACGGCTCGCAACACGCGATCGCGCAGCACGCTTACACCTCGTGGCGAATGCGATTGAATCGCGTTTCGATTGCTTTGTTGAAGCCGAAGTGGCCGATACCGGCAAGCCCGTAGTGCTTGCTTCAAGGCTTGATGTTCCGCGTGCGGCGGCAAATTTTCGTGTTTTCGCCGACGCAGTAAAGATGGCCGCGCTGGAATCATTCCAGACCGAAACGCCCGATGGACAGAATGCCCTGAATTACGCGGTGCGCAAGGCTCTGGGCGTGGTGGGAATCATCACGCCCTGGAACTTGCCTCTGCTCTTGCTCACGTGGAAGGTCGCCCCGGCACTGGCTTGCGGCAATACCGTGGTGGTGAAACCATCGGAGGAGACTCCCGCCACAGCCACGCTTCTCGCCGAGGTGATGCAAGAAGCCGGCATTCCCAACGGCGTCTACAACGTGGTGCACGGCTTCGGACCAAATTCCGCGGGAGAGTTTCTGACTCAGCACCCCGACGTGAACGCCATAACCTTCACGGGAGAATCGCGTACTGGAGCGGCCATCATGCAGGCCGTGGCGCCTTCGGTGAAGCCGGTCTCATTTGAACTCGGGGGCAAGAACGCCGCAATCGTGTTCGCCGACTGCGATTTTGAACAGGCCGTAAACGGGCTGGCGGAAGCGGTGTTCCTCAATACCGGGCAGGTGTGTTTGTGTGCGGAACGAGTCTACGTAGAGCGCCCGATATTCGATCGGTTTGTCACGGCATTGAAGCAGAAAGCGGAGACGCTACGTCCCGGATGGCCGATGGACGAAAGCACGAATCTGGGACCGCTGATTTCCGCGCAGCATCGCGAGAAGGTGCTTTCCTACTATCAGTTGGCGCACGAGGAAGGCGCGACGGTTGTGACCGGAGGCGGGATTCCCGAGTTTGGCAACGCGCTCGATAAAGGCTTTTACGTGCAGCCCACGATCTATACTGGATTGGTGGAGTCGGCCCGCTGCGTGAAAGAGGAAATCTTCGGGCCGGTGTGTCACATCGCTGCTTTCGACTCCGAGGAAGAAGCGGTGGCCATGGCCAATGATTCGAAGTACGGCTTGGCAGCTTCGATCTGGACGACGAACCTAGGCCGCGGCCACCGCGTTGCCCAACAGATGAATACCGGCATCACTTGGGTGAACTGCTGGTTCCTGCGCGACCTGAGGACTCCGTTCGGGGGGGTGGGGTTGTCTGGTATCGGCCGCGAGGGCGGGATGCACTCGTTGAATTTCTATTCGGAATTGAACAATATTTGCATCCGGCTTTAGTCGGCCCTGCCGCCGCACTTTGAGCAAGCTCGATATGGGTATTGTGGAAAGCAAAGTCGTTGTGGGAAAGGCCAGGCCGCGCGGTAAGTTTCCGCATCTTAAGCGGGCTGGCGATTTTCTTTTTGTGTCGGGCACCAGCGCCCGCCGCGCCGATAACACCATCGCTGGAGCTGAAGCCGACGATTCAGGCACTACGCATCTCGATATTCGCATCCAGACACGTGCGGTCATCGAAAACATTCGTGATATTCTCGGCAGCGCCGGAGCGCAACTGGAAGATATTATGGAGATCACGACCTATCTGGTCAGCATGAACGATTTCGCCGGATACAACGAAATCTACGGCGAGTACTTTGACTACACAGGGCCCGCGCGCACCACCGTCGCGGTGCACCAGTTGCCACATCCACACTTGCTGATCGAAATTCGAGCCATGGCATACAAGCCGGTGAAATAGGAGAAACTGATGCCCTCCATACGGAGCCTGAAGGCTTTCAACTTTCAAGCCTGGATCGATGAGAACAAGGAAAAGTTCAAGCCGCCTGTGGGCAACGCGCAAGTGTGGGAAGACGGCGAGATGATGGTAACCGTCGTCGGCGGACCGAATCAGCGGCGCGACTATCACGACGATCCCACCGAGGAATTCTTTTACCAGTTGAAGGGCAACATTTTCATCCGTGTAATGGAGACGCCAGGCAAACCCCCGGTTGAGATTCCCATCAAAGAAGGCGAGGTTTTTCTTCTGCCCAAGCACATGCGTCACTCACCGCAGCGGCAGGCAGGCAGCATCGGCGTTGTGGTCGAAATGCCGCGTCCTGAGGGCACTTTGGACGGATTCGAATGGTACTGTCCGAACTGCCACCAGTTGGTGCATCGCGCCGAGGTGAAGCTGAAAAGCATAGTCCGCGATTTGCCGCCATTGTTTGAGAAGTTCTACAGCAACGAAAATCTCCGCAAGTGCAAACACTGCGGCACAGTTCATCCAGGCAAACAGTAGATGGCGGTCATCGACATTCACAACCATTTCTTCCCGCGCTCCTGGCCTGATCTGGCAGCGCGCTACGGCACACCGAACTGGCCCTGGATCAAGCACACCGAAGCTGGCCAGGCAGACATCATGGTCGGCGACCGCTTCTTCCGGCACATTTCTGCCGCCTGCTGGGATCCGGACGTGCGCCTGCAAGAAATGGACCGCGATGGCGTGGAGACGCAGGTGATCTCTGCAACTCCGGTGCTGTTTGCTTATGACCGCCCCGCCGAGCACGCGCTGGATTGCGCGCAACTGTTCAACGACAGCGCGCTCGAGCTGTGCAGTCGGGGAAAAGGCAGGCTGAAATCGCTGTGTCAGGTTCCGTTGCAGGATGTTGACGCAGCGTGCAAGGAGCTAACCCGATGCATGCGCGCGGGCCATCTCGGAGTGCAGATAGGGAACCACGTCTGCGACAAAAATCTTGACGATCCCGGAATTGTAACGTTCCTGCATCATTGTGCGGATGAAGGTGCGGCTGTGCTGGTTCATCCCTGGGACATGCTCGGACAGCAGCGCATGCCGAAGTACATGATGCCGTGGACGGTCGGGATGCCGGCGGAAACCCAACTCGCGGTCGTGGCGATGATCTTGGGCGCGGCTTTCGACAGGTTGCCGCGAACCCTGCGCGTCTGTTTCGCCCACGGTGGTGGAAGCTTTGCGTTTCTCCTGGGACGGCTTGAGAATGCGTGGCATCACCATCCGGTCGCGCACGGAGTCTGCGAACTTCCTCCCAGTCGCTATCTCGACCGGTTCTATGTCGATTCTGCAGTCTTCGATCAAAGGGCGCTGCAGTTTCTTGTGGGAACAATGGGAAGCAGCCGGGTGCTGCTGGGTTCAGATTATCCTTTTCCCCTCGGCGAAGAACGCGTGGGATCGCTCATCCGCGAAAGCTCATTATCGTCAGCAGCGAAAGGCGAACTGTTGGGCGACAATGCCCGTCGGTTCTTAAATATCGAAGGGGACGGAAACGCACGAACCGGCAAGGAGTCCGCGCCGAGCGGAGCCGTTTCACCGATCATGGCCAATTCTGATGCCACGTCTGAACAACTGACCTACAGCTCCTACTTGCGGGTTCCAGAGTTGCTTGAACTGCAGCACCCGCAGTCCACGCCGCAGCATCACGATGAGTTGCTTTTCATTATCGTGCACCAGACTTATGAGCTTTGGTTCAAAGAACTGCTGCACGACCTGGATGCAGTGGTAGCGAACCTGCGCGTGGCGGGCGCGAATCCAAATTCCCGCGATGAAGTGTACGAAGCGGCACGCCTTCTGCGCCGCTGCACCGAGATCACACGCGTGCTGGTGGAGCAGTTCACCATTCTCGAGACGATGCTGCCCACGCACTTTTTGGCGTTCCGCGGCAAGCTGGAACCAGCCAGTGGATTTCAATCGGAACAGTTTCGCGAACTCGAGTTCCTGTGCGGCTTGAAAGATGAGAAGATGCTGCGCTACCACAAGCCAACTCCCGAAGCCCACGCGCAGCTTGCTCGCCGGCTGCGCGAGCCCTCCCTGCGCGATGTTTTCTTCGAATCTCTGCGCGCCATAGGCATTCTGCCGAAGATGAGTGAGGGCGTACCGGAACGCGAACAGTTTGAAGCGCGTGCGCGCGCGATTCTGTCACTCTACAAAGACGAGTCCCACCATCGCGATTGGATCGATGTTTGCGAGCGGCTCACCGAGTTTGATGAACTGGTCGTTAGTTGGAGGCTGCGGCACATCCAACTCGTCGAGCGTACGATCGGGGTGCGCATGGGTACGGGCGGCAGCACCGGATCGTCTTACCTCAAGCTCACGCTCGATAAGAAATTTTTCCCTGAGTTATGGGAAGCAAGAACTTTGCTGACCGAGTAATGAACCTCGCCGATGCCGTAAGCCGGCGAATCCCCGCATGAAGCGCAGATCCGAAACCATCACGTTGATTGGCGCAGGACTGAACGGCCCGCTGCTGGCCACTTCGCTGAGAAAGCGCGGGTTGAACGTCGAGATATACGAACGCCGTCCCGACATGCGAACCTTGCGCATGAGCGCTGGGCGATCAATCAACCTTGCCCTGTCGGCCCGGGGAATTCACGCTCTTACCGAGGCCGGCCTTTGGGAGGCAATGCGCCCAATCATCATTCCAATGAAAGGGCGGATGATGCACTCCGCCACGGGAGAGCTTACATTCCAACCCTACGGAAAGAACGAGAGCGAAGTTATCAACTCCATCTCCCGCGCTGAATTGAATATCGCATTGCTGAATGCTGCGGAGGCAGCCGGAGTCACGATTCACTTTCAGCAACGTTGCACGGGATTTGATCTTAAAACCGGTGCGATAGAACTGCGCGACGAACGATCCGGGAGTGACACCGTCATCGAGTCCAGCGTCGTAATTGGATGCGACGGTTCCGCATCGGCCATCCGCTCGGAAATGCTCACAATGAGTCGTTTCAATTTCTCTCAACAGTACCTCGACTACGGGTACAAAGAGTTGACGATTCCCGCGAGTCCTGACGGAACGCATCTTCTCGAAACCCATGCTCTTCACATCTGGCCCCGGGGCAACTACATGCTGATCGCACTACCTAACATCGACGGGACGTTCGCATGCATTTTATTCTTGCCCTTTGAAGGCGCGGAGAGTTTCGCCACACTAACCTCCGACGCCGATGTGCTGAACTTCTTCGAGTCTCGCTTTCCCGACGCATTACGCTTGATGCCGCAACTAGCCGACAATTATTTTGCAAATCCCACTGGCGCCATGGTGACAATCAAGTGCTCGCCATGGCACGTGGAAGGTAAGTCACTGCTTTTAGGGGACGCTGCCCACGCCATCGTTCCCTTCTTCGGCCAAGGGTTGAACTGTGGCTTTGAAGACTGCACCTGCCTTTTGGAGTTGTTCGACCGTTATGGACCAGACTGGTCCCGCGTCTTTAAGGAGTTTGAAGAGCAACGAAAGGTGAACACGGATGCGATCGCGGACATGGCCATCGAGAACTTTGTGGAGATGCGGGATCGCGTGGCGGATCCCCGTTTTCTTTTTCGCAAGAAAGTCGAGCTGGCATTGGAGGCAAAGTATCCTCGACACTTTGTGCCCAAGTATGCGATGGTGACTTTCCACCGTGTTCCGTATTCCGTCGCGCTGGCCCGAGGGGTTATCCAGGAGCGCATGCTCACCCAACTTTGCGATCCGATTCAACGCATTGAGGACCTTGAATGGGCCAAAGCTGAAAAGCTCATCCGAAGCGAACTCTCCCCGCTGGAGCAGATGTCGTGACCACGGCTCAGTTTGAAGCCTCCGAGGATTTCGCGAGCGCGATGGATTCTCGCGACCCGCTCGCCAGCTATCGCGAACAGTTCCACTTTCCCCGTACTCAGAATGGAGAGCGGTGCATCTATTTGTGTGGGCATTCTCTAGGATTGCAGCCCAAAACCGTCGGCAAATATATCGAGCAGGAGTTGACCGCATGGGCACAACTCGGCGTAGAGGGCCACTTCCGTGCCAGGCGTCCGTGGGTGTCTTACCACCGTCTGCTAACCGAGCAGACGGCTTCCCTGGTCGGCGCGAAACCAGAGGAAGTTGTCGTGATGAATTCACTCACGGTTAACCTGCACTTGATGATGGTATCGTTCTACCGTCCGACGTCGCAGCGATACAAAATTCTGATCGAACGCGGAGCTTTCCCCTCGGACCAGTACGCGGTGAAATCGCAATTACGTTTTCATGGCTTCGATCCAGCGTCGTGCTTGCTCGAACTGTCACCGCGTCCCGGCGAATCCTGCATTCGCGACGACGACATCGAATCGCTGATTGAGCGAGAGGGGAACTCGATCGCGCTGATACTTCTCGGTGGCGTGAACTACTCGACTGGCCAGGCATTTGACTTGTCCGCTATCACGAAGACGGGCCATCGCAAAGGATGCATCGTCGGCTTTGACCTGGCACATGCCGTTGGGAATCTGCGTCTGCAACTTCACGATTGCGGACCCGATTTTGCCGTGTGGTGTAGCTATAAATACCTGAACGGTGGTCCGGGGTGTGTTGCAGGATGTTTTGTTCACGAGCGCCACTTAAACGCAGGGGAGTTACCGCGCTTTACCGGATGGTGGGGCCACGAAGAAAAGACTCGCTTCGACATGGGGCCTGAATTTAAACCGACGCGCGGGGCTGAGGGCTGGCAGCTCAGCAATCCGCCAATTCTTGAGCTAGCCGCTTTGCGCGCGTCGATGGACATTTTTCATGAAGCCGGCATGGAGCATTTGCGCGCCAAGAGCGAGCTGCTAACCGGCTACCTCGAGTTCTTGCTCGACCAGCACGCATCCCCGAAATTCTCCTGCATTACCCCACGCGAACCAAGTCGACGCGGAGCACAACTCTCGCTGCGAATTCCGCACAACGGGCGGTCATTGTGTGAGGCACTAGCCTCCGCTGGTGTCATCGGCGATTGGCGCGAGCCGGACACCTTTAGGGTTGCACCTGTGCCCCTCTACAATTCATTTCAGGACGTTTACCATTTTGTCCAGCGTTTCTCAACGGCGCTCGGTTGACCAGCGCGCCGAACAACGGTTCGCCCTCGCGATTACTTCCGTAATACGTATCTCCATCCCGATAAACATAAAATCTGAAGTTGTGGGGAATTCTCCGCTCCAGCACGTCAGGAAGTGGATCGCCGTCGTCTGCGCGGTGGTGTGTCTCCACATACTGCTATCAATTTTCGTCCCACGATGTTTTGCGCTGACGGCTTTCGGCGATCTGGTTCAAAGCGCTCTTCTATTATGTGCGACAGCGGCTGTCCTCTCTAACATTCGAACCAGGCATAAGCGAGCTAAATTCGTCTGGGCGCTGCTGGGACTGGGTTGTGGGATGTGGCTTGTCTCCCAGTTGCTATGGACCTATTTCGAAGTGTTCCTGCGGCAGGAGGCGCCGAATCCGTTCGTGGGGGACGTAGTGCTGTTCCTGCATATCGTTCCGATGATGGCTGCCGTTGCCCTGCAGCCGCATGTTCAACAGGACAACCGGACACTCCGGGTGGGATCGCTCGACTTTCTCATGCTGCTCACCTGCTGGCTCTACCTTTATCTCTTCATAGTGATTCCATGGCAGTACATTCACCCGGTAGTGGCCACGTACGGCCGAAGCTTCGATGTGCTGTACGCCTGTGAACAGCTGGTTCTGGTTTTTGCCCTGCTTCTGGTTTGGCGTCGCAGCATTGGCTTCTGGCGAACAATCTATGCGCAGCTTTTCGGAGCGGCGCTGTTGTATTGCGTCGGTTCCATCTTTGCCAGTGAGGCGATTGACATTAACCTCTACTACACCGGAAGTCTTTTCGATGTCCCGCTGGTGGCCGCGATGGCCTGGTTTGCGGGAATCGGATTCATGGCTCGTGACGCCTCTGCTGACGATTCGTCCGAAGAGGTTCCTGGTCGCGGTCAGGGCATCTGGACGGCACGATTGGCCATGCTGGCAGTTTTCTTCACGCCGCTGATGGTGGGATGGGCGCAGTTCGGCGGCCGCGCACCACAATCCGTTCGCATCTACCGGTTACTGCTGACCGTGGCTGTAATGATCGTGATGGGAGCCTTGGTTTTTCTGAAACAGCATTTGCTTGACCAGGAGTTGCTCAGCCTGCTTCGATTGTCGCGGCAGAACCTGGATGAAGTAAGCCGGCTGAAAGATGAATTGGAAAGCAAGGAGCAATCGCTCCGATGGCACAGTCTGGAACTTCAGCGCAAGAATCTGGAACTCCAGGAAATTTCTTTCACTGATGCCTTAACCGGGGTGTGGAACCGGCGTTATCTGGAGGAAATTCTTACCGCGGAAGCGGGACAAGTTCTGCGCAACTATCAGCGAGCGCGCGAAAACCACATTCGGAAGGTCGATCATCGCGATCTCGTGTTCATCATGGTCGATATGGACTTCTTCAAGGAAGTAAACGATCAGTATGGCCATCCGGCCGGAGACCGGCTATTGCAGCTCGTTGCGGACCGCCTTTCCAGCGTTGTACGTAAGTCTGACGTGCTGGTGCGCTGGGGCGGAGAAGAATTCCTGATCATGAACCGTTCTAGCGATCCTTCCGGGATTCCCGCATTTTGCAGTCGAATCCTTGAGGTCATCGCCCGCGAACCGTTCGACTTAGGTCACGGCATCGAAGTTCGGAAAACTTGTTCGGTCGGTTGGGCTCCCTATCCATGGTGCCGCGGAGCGTTCGAGGCAATTTGTGCAGAAGAAGTCATCGTCCTCGCCGATGTCGCCCTTTATCGCGCGAAGGCCTGCGGCAGAAATCAGGGGATTGGAATTCTGCCCACTGATGCTGCAAGCGCGGCCCCGTTAGCGGTTCGCCTTGAGTCTCTACGCGATGAGGAAAGCGCTCTGGTCCGCCTCACGCGAACACTCTGCCCGCCAAGGAGTCGGGCGCCCGAAATGACCGAGATAGCTTCCGAACCCGCCAACAAGTGACTGGCTTAGATCTTCGCCCGCTTGTCACCAATCTTCCACGATGAAAGCCTTGACCGCACGGTGCAGGTTCAATACATTGGAAAACCGACCCGGACATCACCGACGCACTGGTTGCTGCTTGTCCTGGCCAAAACCGTTCCCGAGGCGTTTCCCACGATGAATGCAAAAAATCCCTCACGCAAAATGGTTCTTCGTCAGAAAGCGCAATTGATGTCGGCGTCGGAGATCGAGCGCACGCTGGTGCGACTCGCCCACGAAATTGTGGAGAAAAACAGCGGCATAAACGGATTGGGGTTGGTCGGAATTCGCCGCCGCGGTGTGCCCCTCGCCGAGCGACTGGGAAAGATCATTGCACGCATCGAAAACTCCAAGGTTCCGGTCGGAACCTTGGATATTACCTTTTATCGCGACGATCTTTCGACTCTGGGGCCGAAGCCGGTCGTGCAGGAAAAAGAAATAGGCTTTTCGATTGAGGACAAGAATATAGTTCTGGTGGACGACGTCCTTTTCACTGGCCGCACGACTCGGGCCGCTCTCGACGCGCTCTTCTCACACGGCAGGCCGCGCCAGGTGCAGTTGTGCGTGCTGATTGACCGCGGACATCGCGAGTTGCCCGTGGAGGCCAGCTTCGTGGGCCGCAATGTGCAGACCACCATGAACGAGGTAATCGAGGTCAAGTTGACGGAGATTGATGACGCCGAGAAAGTTCTTCTGATGGAGAAGTGAGGGTTTGCCTGGAGGCTGAGCAAGAAAAGAGGTCTGAGCCAAAAAAGAGGACGGCAAAACTGATTTGCCGTCCTCATCTTTTTGAAAACAGTTCTTCTATGCCAGCTTGGTGCAGACTGCTTTGGTTTGCGTGTAGTTGTTGAGTACTTCGTGTCCCATCTCGCGGCCCCATCCCGACTGCTTATATCCACCGAACGGTAACGCCGCGTCGAAGATGTTGTAGCAGTTAATCCACACCGTGCCGGCGCGCAACCCCTCCGCCACTCGATGTGCCTTGCTGATGTCCCGCGTCCATACCGCTGCCGCCAGACCATACTCGCTGTCGTTGGCGCGAGGCATGATTTCCTCGGGATCGTCAAACGGCATCGCCGTAACTACTGGCCCGAAGATTTCTTCCTTCACAACTTTCATGTTCTCCTTCGTGTTCACCAGCACCGTGGGCTCCACGAAGTAGCCTTTGTTCCCAGCCTTGTGGCCGCCGGTAACCGCCTTGGCGCCCTCGGAGAATCCCGACTCGAGATAACTGCAGACGCGATCTAACTGTTCTGCCGAGACCAAAGGTCCCATCTGCGTTTCAGGATCGAGACCCGAACCGACCTTGATCTGCTTGGCATATTCGGCCACGCCCTCGACGACGCGGTCGTAAACCGACTTCTCAACATACAGCCGTGACCCTGCGCAGCAGCACTGGCCGTGATTGAAGAAGATCGCACTCGCAGAGCCCGGAATGGCCGCCTCGAGATCGGCATCCTTGAACACCACGTTCGGCGATTTGCCACCCAGTTCGAGTGAGACTTTTTTCAAGTTACCGGTCGCGGCGTGCACGATGAGCCGGCCGACCTCCGTCGACCCGGTAAAAGCGACCTTGTCGACATCCGGATGAGCGGCCAGGGCGGCTCCCGCGGTCTCGCCATAACCCGGGACGATGTTGACCACGCCCTCGGGGAATCCGGCTTCCATGATCAATTCGCCCAGACGCAACGCAGAAAGCGGCGTCTGCTCCGCCGGTTTCAGCACCACGGTACAACCCGTCGTCAGTGCCGGCCCCAGCTTCCACGCTGCCATCAGAAGCGGAAAGTTCCACGGAATGATTTGTCCAACCACGCCCACCGGCTCGCGCAGCGTGTACGCAAAGTATTTCGCTCCCGGAGTGTACGGAACCGAGATCGGAATCGTGTTGCCCTCGAGCTTCGTCGCCCATCCCCCCATGTAGCGGAACAGATCAACCGCGAGCGGCACGTCCGCCGCTTTCGCGATGCCGAGGGGCTTGCCGTTGTCCAGAGATTCAAGATAAGCAAACTCTTCGGTGTGCTCTTCGAGCAGATCGGAAAGTTTCCACATGAGGCGGCCTCTCTCCGACGCCGTCAGCTTTCGCCACGGCCCGTGATCGAAGGCCTTGCGCGCGGCCTTCACCGCCTGCTCAATATCCTCGCGATCACCTTCGGCAACCTGCGCCAACACCTCGCCCGTCGCCGGATTGTAAGTGGGAAACGTCTTGCCCGATGCGGCGTTGACCCACTTGCCATTGATCAACATCTTCCTTGGTTTTTCGATAAAGTCCGCAACCTGCGGATGGATTTGCGGGGAAACTGCGATGCCCATACGTCCTCCTTGATTCAAGCAGAAACTTGATGAGATTAGCTAAAGATGCCGGACGGACGAAAGTGACTGGGAAATGCTAGCGCTGGACAGGGACAAATGCAACTGCGCACATGTTTGGGTAGTGCCTCAGCTTGAATTTCTAGATTGAAAGGTCCGCCAGACGCCGTAGGAAATTAGTCCATACAACACTGATAGGAAAAACCCACGTATCCTTGCGTCTCTATAGTGCTGGCCAAAGGCGAAGATTAACTCCCTAAAACACTGAATGGCCAATATGCCGGTGAAGATAATTGCAAACCATTTTTCACTTGAGTGCCTTTTACGCGCTCGCTTTTTTGCATCGGCCACGCTTTCCCGCTTTCGAGGCCGCAGAAGATGTTATTCGCCGTACGGCACCCAGATATTTTTCACCTGCACCGCATGCTCCAGAAACCAGCGTCCCTCGCCTTGTTTCGCGTCAAACCAATCAATGGCACGGCCCTCGTTGGTCCACACCTGCTTTAAATTTCCCGTGGACATAGCCTTTGCCGCCGCGACGGTCGCGTCGGCGCCGTAGCACCAGATCGCATCCACGTCATCGTGCTCGGCCAGCGTCTTCAGAAGTTGGGAAACATATCCCGTCACAATGTTCACCGCCCCGCCGGGCAGGTCGCTGGTGTCGAACAGTTGGTAGAGGTCCCCCGCGATCAGCGGATATTTTTCCGAAGGCACCGCAATCACCGTGTTCCCGACTGCAAGCAGAGGCATCACCAGCGACAGGAATCCAAGCAGCGGCACTTCCTGCGGGCAAATCACGCCCACCGTTCCAATCGCCTCGTTCATAGCGATTGCGATATTGCGGTATGGCGGATTGTGCACCGCCCCGTCGAACTTGTCAGCCCATGCGGCATAAGAAAAGATGCGCTCGATCCCCAGTTCAACTTCCGCCCCAGCCTGTTTCTCGCCCACCACCGCGGCGAGGCGTTGGACTATCTCAGCTCGCCGCTGCGCCAGGTTTTCCGCACAGTAATAAAGAACCTGCGCCCGGCTGTGTGCCGTGGCCTTCGCCCAGCCTTCCGCTTTGTGCGCCGCCTCCACCGCGTTGCGAACGTCTTTGCGATTTCCAAGCGGAGCTTCGCCCAGCAGCCTGCCATCGGCTGCGTGCACCGGCATGCTGTACCCCGAATCTGGCCGCGCCTGCTTCCCCCCGATGTACAGCTTGACCGTGCGATCAATGGCGGGCGTGCTGAGCTCGGCGGTCTCTTCCTCCGAAGCGGACCCATCCGGACCGGGTGCCCCATGTCTCGCGTCTTTTGCGAGACGTGGGGATTCTCCGGGAGCCGCACTCTTGGGCAGTTTCGGCGCATGCTTAAACCAAGCCGGCTCCATGTACTCGAGCATGCCTTCGCGTCCGCCCTCGCGGCCGTATCCGCTCTCGCGATATCCACCAAAACCGCAGGCGGCATCGAAAAGATTCGCGCAGTTCACCCACACCACGCCAGCCTTGATTTGCGCCGCCACATGCAGCGCCACGTTGATGCTCTCGCTCCACACGCACGATGCCAGGCCATACACCGTGTTGTTGGCCAGTTCCACCGCTTCGCGCGGCGTGCGGAACGTCATGGCCGCCAGCACTGGACCGAAAATTTCCTGCTGCGCCACAATCGACGTGGGATGCACATTGCTCAGCAGCGTAGGCGGATAATAAAGACCGCGTGACGGCAATGCGATCTGCGGCTGCCAGCAAGTCGCGCCTTCCGCGACGCCCTGCGCCACCATGCGCTGAATGCGCTCCAGTTGCACCGGAGCGACAATCGCGCCCACGTCAATAGCCTTGTCCAGCGGTGGACCGACGCGCAGCGTGCTCATGCGGTCGCGAATCTTCGAGATCAGCGTCTCGGCGATGCTTTCCTGCATCAGCAGTCGCGATCCTGCGCAGCACACCTGCCCCTGATTGAACCAGATCCCGTCAACCAAGCCCTCTACCGCGCTGTCGAGATCCGCATCCTCAAAAATGATGAACGGAGATTTCCCGCCGAGTTCGAGTGACAGGCGCTTATGACTCGAAGCGGTAGCGCTGCGGATGGAACGTCCGACTTCGGTAGAGCCCGTGAAGGCGATCTTGTCTAAATCAGGATGCTTCACGAGCGCCTCGCCAGTCGACCCATCGCCCGTAACAATGTTGACCGCACCCGCGGGCAGCCCAGCTTCCTGGCAAAGTTCAGCGAACGCAAGCGCGGTCAGCGGGGTGAACTCCGCCGGTTTCAGCACGACCGTATTGCCTGCGGCCAGCGCCGGCGCAATCTTCCACGCCAGCATCAGCAGCGGAAAATTCCACGGAATGATCTGTCCCACAACTCCGCAAGGCTCGTACCCGGCAAATTCCTGATCGAACAACTGCGCCCAGCCGGCGTGATAGTAGAAATGTCGCGCCACCAGCGGAATATCAATATCGCGACTCTCACGGATCGGCTTCCCGTTGTCCATCGTTTCCAGCACGGCCAGCAATCGCGAATGCTTTTGCACCAACCGTGCCAGCGCATAGAGATAACGCGCGCGGGCATGAGGAGTAAGCGCACGCCATTTCGGAGCGGCCGCGCGCGCCGCACGCACTGCCGCGTCCACATCAGCAGCGTTGCCCTGCGCGATCGCCGCCAACTTCTCTCCGGTGGAAGGATCGAGCGTGTCGAAGTACCCACCCGCCGCAGGCGGTTGCCACTCGCCGCCGATGAAATGATCAAAGCGCCGCCCATGGCGTTCCAGCCACGCGACGGATTCCTTAGGGTCCTCCGGCGCCGGCCCATATTCCATGCTCACGAATTTTTCAGCGATGCTCATCAGGATCAGTTCCGTGGAAGAGCGGCCCTTTAGGGCCGCGTAAGGCTCCTCCTCAACGTCGGGCTTTAGCCCCGGTGGTTCCTTCCACGACTACGCAATCGGGTGCCGGTACTCCGCAGAATATCGCCCCGTCGCATGATGCTCCAATTGACGCTCAATATCCCCCAGCAAGCCGCTCGCGCCAAAGCGGAACATCTCGGCACGCAGCCATGACGGCCCGAGTTCCTCTTTCATCATGGCCAGCCAGTCGAGCGATTGCTTGGCAGTGCGAATCCCGCCCGCCGGCTTGAATCCCACTGCCATGCCGGTCTGCTGCGCGTACTCGCGGATCGCCCGCACCATCACAAGACTCACCGGCAGCGTGGCGTTGGTCGGCTCCTTGCCCGTCGAGGTCTTGATGAAATCCGCTCCCGCCATCATGGCGACCACACTCGCCCGCGCCACGTTGCGCAGCGTAAGCAAATCGCCGGTACCGAGGATGACCTTCATGTGGGCTCCGCCGCAGGCCTGCTTGAACGCGGCTATCTCGTCGTAGAGCGCCTGCCAGCGCGCGCCGAAAACGTGCGCCCGCGTGATGACCACATCAATCTCGTGCGCTCCCGCTTCCGCCGACCGCCGAATTTCCGCCACCCGCTCCGCCAACGGCGATAGGCCCGCGGGAAATCCGGCGGATACCGCTGCCACATGCACGCCACTTCCTTCAAGAGCGGCGAGCGCAGTTTCGATGAACGTGTGATAGACGCACACCGCCGCAACTTTCACGCCCAACTGCTCAATTCCGAGTTTCTGCGCCAGATCCAGTTGGATAGGTTGCCGCGCCTTGGCGCACAACCGCCGCACGCGCTCCTCAGTGTCGTCGCCCGAGAGCGTCGTCAAATCCATGCAGGTGATCGCTCGCAACAGCCACGCTGCCTGCCAGTCTTTCTTCACCGTCCGCCGTGCTACTTGGGTTTGCGCGCGTCGCTCGACGGCGCTGGTGTTCACGCGCACTTCCTGCACCCAGTTCAAATCGAGGGGAATCCCGGCATTACGAAGGAGCAAACGCTCGCCCAGCGTGGCGATTGCGTTCGTGACCTGTGGATCCCGCGCCGCGATTTCGCTTTCGCTCCGTTTTGCATGATCGGCGGGCATAGCAGCTTATAACGACATTAGATGCGCCATTGTACGGCAGCGAATCCCACAATGCGAATTGCGGACGGAGAGCCACCTGTCCCCACGAAACGCCCGGAATCCACCTTCAGGGTTTACAATGGCGCACGATTCCGGCGTTCGTGCACCGAGCCTTTTTCTCTATGGCCAAAACACTCTCTACACTCGAGCGAGATAAGTTACTACGCTCCGCCGAAAAGGTCATGAAAAACGCCCACGCTCCCTACTCGAAATTTCGTGTGGGCGCCGCCATCCTCACCGCGGACGGCAAGATTTTCTCCGGCTGCAACGTCGAGAACGCCTCCTACGGAATGACCAACTGCGCCGAGCGCACCGCAATTTTTTCGGCCGTCGCCGAACTCGGCCCGAAGTTGGAAATTCGCGCCGTCGCGGTCACCAACGACCACGGAGTTCCATGCGCACCCTGCGGAGCCTGCCGCCAGGTCATCTATGAATTCGGCCCTGACGCGACGATTTTTTTCCAAGGCGCGAACGGTCCGAAGCAAGCCCACATCACCGAACTCCTCCCGGAAGGATTCCGCCTCCAGTGACCCCAAGCCTACCTTCTGCAGACACATTCCGTGCAGTGGATGTGATTCGCAAGAAGCGCGATGGCGGCGAACTATCGAATTCCGAAATCCAATCTCTCGTGGACGCTTACACGCGAGGAGAAATCCCCGATTACCAGGTCTCCGCGTGGTTGATGTCCGTCGTGCTGCGTGGCATGACGCGTGCCGAGACCGCTGCCCTGACCGATGCCATGTTGCACTCGGGGCAAGTGCTCGATCTGTCCTCGCTCCGCCAGACAAAAGTCGACAAGCATTCCACCGGCGGTGTCGGAGACAAAACTTCGCTGGTGCTCGCCCCAGTTGCCGCTGCCGCCGGAGTCACGGTTCCAATGATCAGCGGCCGCGGCTTAGGGCACACGGGAGGAACGCTCGACAAGCTTGAATCGATTCCCGGATTCAACGTCAACCTCTCAGTGCCGCAGTTCCGCAACGTGCTCGAAACCTGCGGCTGCGCGATGATCGGACAAACCGCAGAGATTGCACCCGCCGATCGCAAACTTTATGCGCTGCGTGATGTGACCGCCACGGTCGAAAGTCCGTACTTGATCTGCGCCTCCATCATGAGCAAGAAACTTGCCGAAGGCATCGACGCGCTCGTGCTCGATGTCAAGACCGGTTCCGGCGCCTTCATGAAGAGCGAAAAAGATGCTGCTTTTCTCGCCGAACTCATGGTCGAAACTGGTGAGCGCATGGGCAAGCAGGTAGTTGCCCTCATTACAGACATGGATCAACCTCTCGGTAACATGATCGGCAACGCACTAGAGGTGGTCGAAGTGGTGGAAGTTCTCCGAGGCGGAGGCCCGGAGGATTTGCGGCAACTCTGCTTCGAACTTGCCGGATGGATGTTGCACCTGGGCGGCGTTTCCGCCAGCGTGGCAGAGGGAAAACAGCAGAGCGAGAAGCTGATCACTTCCGGCAAGGCACTGGACAAGTTTCGCCAGATGGTGCAACTACAAGGCGGAGATCCGCGAGCCATCGACGATCCGAAGAAACTCCCTCAGTCTCAGCACACGATCGAGGTTTCCAGCACGAGCGCAGGATATGTCACGTCGATACTGTGCGAGCAAGTGGGCACTGCCTGCGTAATCCTCGGCGGCGGTCGCGAGCGCAAGGAAGACTCGGTCGATCCTGCGGTGGGAATCGTGCTACACAAAAAAGTCGCCGACCCCGTCTCCGCTGGCGAATCCATCGCCACGATCTACTACAATGCCGAAGGGCGGGCGGCGCGCGCGAAACAACTCATCGAACGGAGTTACCAGATTTCAGATTCGCCGCCCAGCGAGAAAAGGCCGCTGATCCATCGCGTGATTGGAAATTCCGGAGAAAAAAACTAAATGGGACGCTTCACGGGCATTCTCGGCCTTCTGGTGATGCTGGGCCTAGCCTATGCCTTTTCCACCAATCGCCGCGCCATTCGCCTGAAGACGGTCGCATGGGGCTTAGGTTTGCAATTCGCCTTTGCTATTTTCGTGCTGCGATTTGATGCAGGGCGCCGCGTCTTTCAGAAAGCCGGCGATGCGGTGAATCGCTTGCTGAGTTATGCTTTCGCGGGCTCTCAGTTTGTATTTGGAGATCTCGGCAAGCAAGGTTCGCACCTGGGCTTTTACTTCGCCTTCCAGGTACTGCCGACCATCATCTTCATCGCTGCTTTCTTCGCAGTGCTGTACCACTACGGCGTCATGCAACTCATCATCAAGGCAGCGGCGTGGGTAATGACGCGCGTCATGGGCGCGAGCGGCGCCGAATCGCTCAATGTGGCGGCCAGCATTTTTATGGGACAGACCGAAGCTCCCTTAACCATCCGTCCTTTCTTGCCTGACCTGACTCGCTCCGAGTTGATGACCGTGATGACCAGCGGCATGGCTCATGTTTCCGGCGGAATCATGGCCGCGTATATCGCCTTTGGAATCGAGCCCAAGCACCTTTTGAGCGCCGTGATCATGACGGCGCCGGGCACGCTGTTGATGGCCAAAATGCTGGTTCCTGAGACCGAGCAGCCAAAAACCGCTGGACGAGTTGTCATGAGTGAGGACGAGGAAAAAACTGAGAAAGAGGAAAATCTGCTCGGCGCGGTGGCTCGTGGAACCACCGACGGTTTACACCTTGCGCTCAACATTGCCGCCATGTTGATTTCATTTCTCGCGCTGATTGCGCTGACCAACGGCATCCTCGGCGGAGTGCACAACTGGTTGGCGGGGCACGGACTCCCGTGGTTTCCACAAAGCCTGGAACAGATTTTCGGCGTGATCTTTGCCCCAATCGCATGGGTGATAGGGATTCCGTGGCATGACTGCCCTATTATTGGCAACCTGCTGGGCACGCGCATGGTGCTGAATGAATTGGTTGCGTTTTCCATGCTCGGACCACAAAGAGCAGCGCTCGACCCCCGATCGTTTACCATCGCGACATTTGCGCTTTGCGGATTCGCGAACCTAAGTTCCATCGGAATCCAGATCGGCGGCATCGGAGCCCTGGCCCCGAACAAAAAAGGGGAATTGGCTCGCTTAGGCATTCGCGCCATGCTGGCAGGAACCATGGCGAACCTGATGTCGGCGTCGATTGCCGGAATGCTTCTGTAAACCGGTTCATCCGCGCTGAGAGATTTTAAAAATCTGAATCGCATGTCGAAACCCATTGTTGTCGTAGGCAGCATCAGTCTCGACCTGGTCGTCGCGGCCGACCGTGTTCCGGTCGTAGGAGAGACAATCACCGGCCGTTCCTTCGAGACTTTCTTTGGAGGCAAGGGGGCAAACCAGGCCGTCGCTGCGGCTCGCCTCAAGTATCCGGTGAGCATGATTGCCAAGGTGGGTGACGACTCCACCGGTCCGCAACTGAAGAAGGCAATGCGAGAGGCGGGAGTCGACGTTCGCGGAATGACTGTGGCGCGCGGATCTTCAGGAGTCGCACTGATCGCAACCGGGCAGAAAGGAGAGAATCTGATCGTGGTCGTGCCCGGCGCCAATGGAAAGCTGCTCCCTCGCGACCTGGATCGTCACAAAGCAACTATCCGCAGCGCCGGAATTTTGCTTGCTCCCCTCGAGATTCCAATGGAGACGATTGAGTACTTGGGCCAGCTAGCCAGCAAGTTCGATGTCCCGCTGATGCTCGATCCAGCCCCGGCTCGTTCCCTGTCCTCAAAGCTGTTTCAGACGATAACCTGGCTCACTCCAAACGAGACAGAAACGCGCACGCTTATTGGAAGCAACAACACCGAACAACTTGACCCGGCCGCCGCCGCCAAAGAACTTCTAGGTCGGGGCGTCACAAACGTGATTCTGAAGCTGGGAGAAAAAGGAGCTTTTGTCTTGAGTCAGAGCGGCGCCAGCGTCGCAGTCCCCGCGTTTTCAGTGCAAGCCGTAGACAGCACCGCGGCTGGGGATGCTTTCAACGGTGCCTTCGCCGTCGCGCTTATGCGTGGGAACAGCATCAACGAAAGCACTCGCTATGCCTGCGCGGTCGCTGCGATTTCAGTAACACGGCGTGGAGCTCAACCGTCCATGCCCTCTCGAACTGAAGTAGCAAAATTCTTGAAAGGCCATGAGCAAGACAATTAGCAGGTAAAGCAGGTCATGCCCGCAGTTCGCTCCCATCTTCAACGTGCATCGCAGAGGACCATCCTGCTGGCGGTACTTCTTGCCACGCTGCTGCTTTCCCTTTTTGCGCAATCGCAATCCGGCGCGAAAAATAGTGATGCCCAGATCCACACTTCGCCCGTGCAATTCGTCGATGTCGCAGCCCAGTTGGGAATTAAATTCACTCACCAGGCCTCCCCGACAACACAAAAATATCTCATCGAAACGATGGGATCGGGAGTTGCACTTTTCGATTGCGACAGTGACGGCCGACTCGACATTTTCTTCGTCAATGGCGCGCGCATCGACGACCCCATGCCGAAAGGCGCTCTCCCCGCGAAAGACAGCCCAAAATACTGGAACCGCCTTTACCACCAAAAAGCCGATGGAACCTTCGAAGACATCACTGAAAGATCAGGCCTCGCCGGAGAAGGCTACGGCATGGGCGTTGCGGTCGGTGACTATGACAACGATGGTCAAGAAGATTTATACGTGACCGGCTTCCCGCACAATCACCTGTATCACAACAAAGGCAACTGCACATTTGAAGATGTCACGGAGTCCGCCGGCGTAGCCGCCTCTGGATGGTCGGCCAGCGCTGCGTTCGTAGACATCGACAACGATGGATTCCTCGACCTCATCGTTACCCGTTACCTGGATTGGTCGTTTGATAACAACCCCTACTGCGGAGAGCATCAGCCGGGCCGTCGCGGCTATTGCAGCCCTGACATTTTCCACGGCATCTCTCCCATCCTGTATCACAACGACGGCAAAGGTCATTTCACCGATGTTTCGCAAAAAGCCGGCCTCGCCAAGCTCGAGGGCAAAGGGCTGGGGGTCGCCATCGCCGACTTCGACCATGACGGCCGCGTTGACATTGTGATTGCCAATGATGCCGTTCGCGAATTTCTTATCCACAATCAGGGTGACGGGACTCTTCGCGAAATTGCTGTGGAAGCGGGAACAGCCGTGAATGAAGACGGCCGAGTTTACTCCGGCATGGGCGTCGACTTCGCCGACTACGACAACGATGGCAATCCCGACATCATCATCACCAATCTTTCCGACCAGAAATACGCGCTCTATCACAACTCGGGCGACGGAACATTTACCTACGAGACCGGTCCTTCCGGGCTGGGCATGATCACACGTCTTTATGCTGGCTGGGGAGTGAAGTTCATCGACTACGACAACGACGGCTGGAAGGATCTCTTCATCGCCCAGGGTCACGTCATGGACACCATCCAGCTCACTTTTCCGCACTTGCGCTACCTGCAGCCCTTACTTTTGCTACATAACGATCAAGGTAAAAAGTTTGCCGATGTCTCCGCGCAATCGGGCGAGATATTCCAACGGAAGCTGGCTGCGCGCGGACTGGCCGTAGGCGATATCAACAACGACGGCGCACTGGACGTGGTGATTACAACGAACAACGGCCCGCCCCTTGTCCTGCAAAATAAAAGCAGCAACCGGAACCATTGGCTGACTCTGCAGTTGGTCGGACACAAGAGCAACCGCGACGGAATTGGCGCAGAGGTGAAGATGATCCCCGCTTCCGGAATCGCGCAGTACGCCACCGTGACCACGGCGGGGAGCTACCTTTCAGCAAGCGACCGCCGCGTTCACTTCGGGCTGGGCTCTGCCACGTCGGCCAAGTCAATCGAGATTCGTTGGCCCAGCGGCATCCGGCAGAGGCTTGAGAACGTTCCAGCAAATCAAATCCTCACCATCGAAGAACCGGACGAGCACGAATCACATTGAGCGCCCCAACGCGAACATGAACGCTCGTGTTGACATGCCCAAGCCCCTGCAATAGGCTGCCCGTGCTCTCGTGAAAGGAACTCCTCTGTGAAACTTCGCAACCTCGCACTCATTGTCGCCGCGATCGCTGTTTCCACGGTCGCCTTCCCGCAATCGCCGCGACGCGTGATCATCGACACCGATCCCGGCACCGACGACGCCATGGCCATCCTCCTCGCGTTGAATTCTCCCGAGTTGAAAGTGGAGGCGCTGACCGTAGTTCCCGGCAACGTGGTAGCGAAGCAAGGATTGGAGAACGCGCTGAAAATTGTTTCACTCGCCGGCCGCTGCGATGTCGCAATCGCCGCTGGAGCGCAACATCCTCTCAACCAGAAACTGATTACCGCAGAGTTCTGGCACGGAAAAAACGGTCTCGCCGGCATCGAACTCCCTCCCTCGAAATGCACCGCCGATCCGCGCTTTGGACCGGACCTCATCATTGAAATGGTCCACAAATACCCCCACGAAATCACCCTGATCCCCATCGGCCCACTCACGAACATTGCGCTGGCACTCTCCAAAGACCCGTCGATCGCGGCTCTGGTGAAGGAAGTCGTGATCATGGGCGGCTCCATTTCCGGCGGCAACGTCAATGCCGCAGCCGAGGCAAATATCCATAACGATCCGGAAGCGGCATCCATCGTATTCAATGCGAACTGGCCCTCGCTCACCATGGTTGGCTCCGACATCGGCGAGCGCACCTTATTCACGCGCGTCTATCTTCAGGAACTTGAATCTGTGCACGGTCCCCAGGCCGACTTCATCGCCGCCATTGCAAAATTCCTGCTCGGAATGGCTGAGAAGTACGGCGACATTGGAACCGCAATGTACGATCCACTCGCGGTTGGTGCCGCCATCGACCCGACGATCATCACTACCAGGAACATGCGCGTAGATGTGGAGACGCGCGGCCAGTTCACGCGCGGTGAAACTGTCGCCAATCGCCGCAATTCCGTCGAGAGGAACGTCCTGCACGGCGACCGTTATTGGATTGAAGGAATCGACCAGGTGCAACCTAACGCCAAAGTCTGCGTGGGTTCCAACGCCGAAAAATTTCTGAAAATGTTTGTCAGCCGCATCAAGGGGAAATAGTTTTCCCGACACTGCCAACTTTCCGCAATCGAAAATCAGACTCACCCTGGCAGAAAAATGCGCTTGACAGTTCCCGCGGGCGAGCAGTCTAATGCCGCGACTAATATTTTTCAATTAGTCACGCTGGGGGCGTCCGGCCTGACTTCATCAGGCCGGTGTGGGACTGCATCGTCGAACTCGGAAATCACAACGTGCTTCGGGGAATCCTCGCTGTTCACTCGTGTGGAGGCTGGAAAAATGCGTGTTTCAACGCTGACGTTGTCGGTACTGCTGGTCGTTCTGAGTGCCTTCTCCTTCGCGCAAACCCTGGAGCGCGGCGCCATTCACGGCGCCGTCTATGACACCTCTCACGCCGTCGTTCCCAACGCCAAAGTTACGCTCACGAATTCTTCTACTGGCTTCCGCCGTGAGATGACCACCGGTCCCAGTGGTGATTACGACTTCGAATCGGTCCCTCCCGGCGAATACGCCCTAGTCTCTGAAGCTCCCAATTTTGCCCTCACCACGATCAAAGGCATCGTGGTGAATGTCGGCTCGTCAGTGCCGCTCGACGTGACCATGCCGCTAAAATCGGCGCAGGAATCCGTGACGGTGAACGCGAACATCGAGGCCGTAGACACATCCACCGCCGGCATCAGCCAGTTGCTCGACGCCAAGAGCCTGGAGAATCTCCCCTTCCCCGGTCGCGACTATCGCGATCTCGCTCAGTTGAGCCCCTCCGCCCAGGTTGTACCCGGCCTCCGCGGTGGTATCCGTCTCGGCGGCCAGCAGAGTGACTACAGCGGCCTCGTCATTGACGGCGCGGACACCACCAACAACTACTTCGGCGAAAACTTCGGTTCGCTCGAAACCAAGAACCTGACTGTCCCCATCGAAGCGGTCCAGGAGTTCCAGGTCGTCACCAACGGATTCGCCCCCGAGTTCGGCCGCGCCACCGGAGGGTTGCTGAACGTCGTCACCAAATCCGGAACCAATAACATTCACGGCGAAGCTCACGAATATTATCGGAGCGGCAGTTTAAGTAAGGACGACGCCCTGCACAATCCCCCGAACATCGACTGGCAGCACCAATTCGGCGGATCGTTTGGTTTTCCGATTCGCAAGGATCGCCAATTCCTTTTCCTCTCCACTGACATTCAGCGCAACAGCGGTCCCCTCACCACGAATCTCTGTCACGGAGATCCCGCCTGCCAGAATGATGCCGGCCCCGTCATTCCCGTAGCCATACCCGGCCAGGGCGAAGTTCTGCCGCCCGCTTGCGCCGGCGCCACACCCGGAGTCACACACCTTCTCCCGGGATGCTACGGCGTGCCCAACCTGGGCGCGTTAGAGGGCCCACACAACCAGTTTCAGTACTTCAACACTGTCCTGGGACACTACGATTATCAGATCACGCCGGCCAATCACTTCAGTATCCGCGGTTTGTTCACACGCAATCACACCCGGGGATTCACCGGCGGCCATGGACAGTCGGAGACCTTCGATTCGATTCTGGACACCGAGGATTTCGTAAACCAGGGGCCGAGCGGGGTGTTCGCTCTGACCACAGCGCGTGGGCGCAAGGTCAATGAAATCCGCGCCCTGGTCGAGTACGAGGGCCGCAAGCGCCATCCGATTTTCAGCGGCGCGCCCGAGATCTCCATCGCCGGCACCGGCGAATTCGGACAACGCTTCTATCTCCCCGCCAACAACGACAACGGAAAACTCCAGGTGCAGGACAACTTCTCCTACTCCTTCACCAAGCACGACATGAAATTCGGCGGCGACGTCAACTCCTTCGTCGACCGCAAAGATGTCTTCGCGGGATGGAGCGCAGGCAGATACAACTTCGCCAGCCTGGCCGCCTTCGACGCCCAGGATCCCAATTTCTACTTCCAGGGCTTCGGCCTGAATGGGCTGGATCCCTTCACCGCAAACACGCTCAAGCCGAACTACCAGAACGGTCTCGGTCTCTACTGGCAAGACAAATGGCAGGCTACTTCCCGGCTAACAGTCACCTACGGCCTCCGTTGGGACGGCACCTGGAATCCGCAACCCCAAACGCCCATCCCCGGACAAGAGGTCTATACCGGCGTCGGCCCGCTGGGACACGGGTCAAAGATTTCGCCTGTCCCGCAGAACACGCCAAATGACTTCAAGCAATGGGGCCCGCGCATCGGAGTGGCCTGGAATGTTGGCGCGGCCGAGCATCCCACCGTCGTGCGCGCCGCGTGGGGCCTGTATTATGCGCAGACGCCAACTATCTTCTTCCCACAGGTTTCCAACGGCGGCGGCGACAAATCCACCACTCTGTTCTGTAATCCAGCGTTCGCATGCTCACCTGGGAGCCCGTTCCCCGCCGCCCCACCCTTCCCAGTCCCTTACACTTTTCAGTCGACTTATCCTTTCGGCTCGGACCAGGTGTGTAAACAATTGCAGTTCACGGTCGGATGCCCCGCCATCGAATATGCCGATCCGGCCCTCCGCAACCCGCGGGTCTCCAATCTGACGGTGGGCGTCGAGCACCAGTTCTCCAGCGAGTGGACCGTTTCTGTGAATTACGCCTACATGTATTCCTGGCACCTGAAGACTGGAGGATTCAGCACCTCCAACTGGCAACGGAATCTGGTAGGAATTGGCACCGATCAGTTCGGTCGCACCATCATTGGATCGACGGGGACAAACCCAGCCGGAATGCCGTGCCCCGCCAATGGCGTTCCTGTTTTTGCATTCTCACCCCAGCCGCTGGACTGCACCCTGACTCCATTCTCCGGAGCACTAGAGCTCGCAAGCTTCAGCCACGGCGTCTATAACGAAGTTGTCGCCAGCGTAAACAAGCGTTTCGGTCACCATTTCCAATGGTTCGCGAACTACACGTGGTCGCGCAATTTCAGCAACGACTCCAGCGAGCGCGACACGGATACGTTCTTCGGCACCCAGGATCCGTTTAACATCAATATCGACTACGGCCGCAACGGCCTCGACATTACCCATCAGTTCAAGTCTGGCGTCAGCGTCTCCCTGCCCTATGGCCTCACTTGGAGCAGCAACTTCATCGCGCACAGCGGCCTCGCCTACCCGGCCTACTCGTCGGTAGATATCAACGGCGACGCAACCGTCAACCAGTTCTCCAACAACGACCGCCCCACAATACAGTTAGGCGGTGGCCCGCCCGAACTTCTGACCCGTTACCCGGCACGCCAGCCCGACTTCTTCACCTGGGATATGCGACTCAGCAAAGACTTCAAGTTCGGCGAGCGCTACGACCTGCGTTTGATCGCCGACATCTTCAACCTGAGCAACCGCGGGAATCTCTATTCGAATCCGGACAACAGTGGCTTTGTCGCAGTCGGCCCTTGTACGCCAATTGCCAACAGCGTTTCATCGACATGCGCTCCCCTGACCTCGATCCCACAACAAGGTCAGGCCATTGGGCCAGGGGGCGCCATCTATGGTGTGCACGACGAAATCTCTCCGGGCTCTACGCCCTTCGCGGCCCAGCTCGGCATTCGCTTCAGCTTCTAAGGTCGCGGGTTGATCGTGGTACAGAGGGGCTGGCGCTTGCCTGCGAATCCCCTTATGTACTTGTGTATTTGACGCGACGCGCGACACTATCGTGCAGAACGGCAAACCGTCATCACCGAGGGGGACGTGGAAAAGCTGCGCTGCCTGCGTTGTCAACAAGAACTGGAAGCAGGACACAAGTCGGTCGCCGTCTACATGTTTGCCCAGACAGTGGGGATTCGCCCGCGGCAAAAATCGGCCGCCCAGCGCATCTGCTTCTGCCCCCAGTGCTCAGTCTCGCTCGCCATGGGCCCAGCCCCGGAGGGCGCTCTCAACCTCGCAGCCTGGCAGATGATCCGCGACCTCGTCAGCTCTGATCCCGCCCTGAACCAGGCCGCATGGGAAAGCCTGCGCGGAATCACCGGCCTTCTCCCTGCCACCGGCACCGACGGCCCCCCTCATCGCACAAATGTAGCTGGCGGCTATTTCGAATTCTAGTTGGCACCTATACAGCGTGGCGGCCAGCCAGCGATCATGTGCCGATATTTGTCGACATTGCCGAAAAGCAAGGAACATCGCCGCCGGGTAGTGGCTCATTTTGAATTTCTGATGGCATCTTCGCTCGTCGATGGCGTCATCCTGTCTCTAACGACGGTGTGCCCTGTCAAGCGTTTTGTGGCGACACTTCGGCGTGGACGCCGGGAGCAGCGCCATTTCGCTCTAGCAGAACGCCTTTGATGTCCAGACCAAGCTCGTCACTCAATTTGAATCTCACAGCGGGACTTCAGGTCCCACCATCCATCTCTTCGGGACTTGCACCCATGATTACTCACTTCGATCTCCCCGACGGTTTCAGGGAGGCAGGCTGCCCACTCAAACGCTCGGCTCTTACTCGCCGGCCACAGAATGACTCGGGCTCACCTGCATGACGGCCTGACATAGTTGCGCGTACGTCCAGTCTTCGCGCAACATCAGGTACAACCGCGTGGCCAATTTTCTGGCCACCGCCACCTTGGCGAGGCTGCGATTCTTGCGCACCGCCAGGCGGCGATAAAAGCGCTTCAGCTGCGGATCGTAACGCGCCGCCGTCTGTCCCGCTTCCACCAGCAAAAAGCGCAGAAACGAACTGCCCTGTTTGCTGATCTTGCCCAGCCGCTGTTTTCCGCCGCTGGATTCTTCACTCGGAATCAGGCCGAAGTAGCTGCCCACTTGCTTGCCCGAGGCAAACCTCGCGGCCGGTCCCAGCGTCAGCACCATGGCCAACGCCGTTACCGGGCCCACTCCCGGATGCGTCATCAACCGCACTGCCTCCGGCCGCTGCCGCGCTTCTTCTTGCACCCGCCGGTCCAGTTCGACGATCTCCGCTTCCAGCCCGTCGAGCGCTTCCAGCAACCGCTTTCGCCGCTGGGCTGCGTACGGCAGCAAAGGCAACTGCTCCAACTCCACTCGCCCTGCCTTGGTCCACAGCTTGTACTTCTTCTGTACCCCGCAGCTCAGCGCCATGGCCTGCAGCTGATTCTTGGTGCGCGTCCGCGCCTGCACCTGCTTGTGCCGATGCACCAGCAACTGCCGCACGTCCCGCACCTCCAGGCTCGGCACCCAGATCCGCGGAAACCGGTCCTGGCGCAACAGATCCAGCAGATGGTCCGCGTCTCGCCGGTCCGTCTTCTGCTTGCGCACTACTGAAGCCCGTACCCGCGCTGCATCGCCAAACCACAGCTCGATTCCCAACTCCTGCAGTAGCCGCTCGAACCACGGATAGTGCCCGCATGCCTCCATTCCCACCGCAACTTCCTGGCCCGCCAGCCCGACGATAAAACTGCTCCGCTTCTTCGCGGTGCTGCAACCGCTTCTTCTCGATCTCTCCCGTTAGGTTGTCAAAGATCGCGACCTGCTGAAACCCAGGATGGAAATCGCATCCTATAATCAACATGACGTTGGCTCCTCTCACGAGCCTTGGTCTTGTTCATCGCATACCAATCTACTCGCGACGGGCCAACGTCGTTATGCAATCAAGCGTAGCCGTTCTTCAGGCGGAGCGAAGGATCTCCGCTACGACGCTGTGTGCCACGGGAGATCCCTCGGCCCGCTGGTAAAAACGCGGGCTCTTCGGGATGACGCCTTGTGAGATTCAGAGTTCAAACTGAGCCACTACCTAGGTGCTG
>CAWENI010000007.1:0-610911 GCA_963810505.1 Terriglobia bacterium
CGGTGGAACTGGTCCTCGGAGCTCAACTTGGCGGCGCGATTGTAAACAAGAAAAGTACTCCCCTGACTATAACCCTGACCAATACCGGCACTGCCGCGCTGAGTATCTCCGGTATCACGACGACTGGAACCAAATCCAGCGAGTTTGCACAGACGAACACATGCGGAAGTAGCGTTCCGGCGGGAGTCGTGCACGATTGCAGTCACGTTTAAGCCAGGAAGCCGGGGTTCCCAAGCTGCTGCCCTCTCAATCGCCGACAGCAGTCCCGACAGCCCGCAACAGGTGAGTTATCGGGCACGGGCATAACACTCCGTGGTCCATTTCAAGAGTCAGCGCTGCGATCCGTGTTATCCGCCACTCCCACGGTAATGTCACCGAGACCAGGTGGACCCTACCAAGTCGGCACCAGAGTCATGGACCTGGTTGATCCCTTACGCCAAGACCCCGATGCGGCCGGGCGTAAACGCGAATTGCTGGTTCGATTCTGGTATCCGTCTTCAGTTTCAGAGGAGAGTTGCAGCCGCGCGGAATACACTTCCCGGCGGGTTTGGAACTACTTCTCGCAGTTGCTGGATGTGCCATTACCCGATGTTCAATCGAACAGCTGTCTGAACGCCCCCATCGTCGCGGGTGTTCATCCGGTGGTCCTGTTCACTCCCGGATACACGGCGACCTTCACGGACTACACGTTTCTGTTTGAAGACCTCGCCAGCCGCGGTTACGTGGTTGCTTCCGTGGACCATACCTATGAGGCCACCGCGGTCGAATTTCCGGATGGACGATTCGGGGAGTCTGCCGTAGGCAGCCACTTGGGCCCCCGCTGGCAGGGGGATGACCGCACTCTGACATTCGCAGTGTCCGTGCGGTTGCGCGATTTGCGATTCGTGCTGAATGAACTCAAGCGTCTGAGCGTTCAGGCTGAAAGCCCGTTCATCGGCAAACTGGATCTGGCTCGCGTTGCCGTTGCCGGTCATTCCCTGGGTGGTGTTACCGCGTTTTCTGCGCTGGAACAAGACACGCGCCTAAAGGCTGCCATAGACATTGACGGGCACGTAAATGAGGCTCTGATCCATGCCAGCCACCGCCCAGTGCTGCTGATGACAATGGGGAACGAGCTTAATTCAGATCTGTGCAGCCTTTGGAGTAATCTGCACGGTCCACGTCTTGCGGTAAACTTCCCCGACGCCGAGCACGTGACGCCTTCCGACGCAGTCTGGGTGGCAAAGTATGCCATCAAAGCGGGCACCACGGGGCCCGACAAAACGGTCGCGGGAATACGAAATTACATCGCTGCTTTTCTCGATACGAATCTCCTCGGCAGAACGCGAGGTCTGTCTCTGGATGAACTATCTTCAAACTATCCGGACGCTTCAGTCACTACGCGGACGGAATCCTTATGCGGGGGAACACCGATGGGAAAATGATCCACGAATGAGGGAGGCTTAATCGCTTAATCAGATTCTCTGAACCTCTTTAGCGGTCTATTCCGGGCAGTTGTTCGGACAATCGGAAGCTGTCGAGCGTCCAACCGGGTAGGAGAATCGCCTCAACGGATGAAAAATCCCTACGACACTCACAACCCAGTCGCGACGCGCATTTCGACGGTCTCATCTGGAATTCCCACCTCACTATTACCTCCGTGCCTTGACGCCGCGCTCGTCGGCAAATTAACTTCGAACTCTAAGGGAGTATCCTGCCTTTTTCTTCTTCTTAGCGAGGGAACGTTGGCGCACCGTCCGATCATCACTCTGACCACCGACTTCGGAACTAACGATCATTTTGTGGGCACCATCAAAGGCGTGATCCTCAACATCGCGCCCGAAGCCGAGATCGTCGATATCAGCCACGCGGTGCAGGCGTTCGATGTGCTCGACGGGGCCTTGACCATCTCCCAGGCATATTCGTACTTCCCTAACGGCACGGTGCACGTGGTCGTGGTGGATCCGGGCGTAGGCACGGCAAGACGGCCCGATCATCGCTTCGAGTGACGGCTATCACTTCGTGGCGCCGGATAATGGCGTGCTATCCCTGGTGTATGGGCGGGAAGAGCGCATCCATGTACGTCATATCACTTCCGAGCACTACTTCCTGCAGCCGTTGAGCAACACATTCCACGCGCGCGACATTTTCGCGCCGGTTGCGGCCTATCTTGCGAAACTGGTGGACACACAGAAATTTGGCGACGAGATCGAAGACTTTGTGCGCTTCACGGCGCCCAAGCCCAAGCCGATGGATGAGAACCGCATGCGGGGCGTGGTGCTGAAAGTGGATCGCTTTGGAAATCTCATCACCAATGTCACACCGCAAGATGCGCCCACGCTGTTTGCGGACCAGCCTTCGGCGTTCAAGATTGTGGTCGGCAGCCGCGAGATCACCGACATCCGCAAGACGTATTCCGAAGGCGCTCCGGGCGAGGTGTTTGGAATTCTCGGCAGCATGGGATTTCTCGAAATCGCCGCGAACCGCGGGGCAGCGGCGCAATTGCTCGGCGTCGGTAAAGGCACAGAGGTAATCATCGTGCTCGGGGAAGCAGCGGCCGCGGGCAAAGGGGCCTAGACAAAGTTTCAAGGTTTCACGGTTTCAAAGTTTCAAGGTTTGCTCCGGCGAAATCCGACCTTGAAACTTTGAACTTACGCTTTCGGCTTGGGATGGACATAGCGATCCATCTCGCCAGTCCACTTCAGAAACCGCCAAAGATGGTCCCGCTCCCGCCAGACAAACTCCCAGAATTCGAGAAAACCGATCTGGGTCATTTTCACCCCGGTGTAGGTTTCGATCCGCCAGAGCAGATACGGACTGCGCCACGGAGCCAGGCGGTGGCCCCTGGTTGCGTTCCAGAGGAAGCGGAGCGAGTGGCGCACAGGGAATAATAATCACAACGGACACGAACCTGCATCATGGAAACGCCGGATCATTGGCGAACTCTGTTCGGGGATGGGGCCATCCTCGCATGTTAGAATCCAAGCTCCGCCAGGGATTTCTCTTCATGTCCGATGCAAACGCCCGCCAGGCAGCTGAAGACCACTACTATGCCGCGCTCGATCTGATGGCGGATGGGAAGCTGGAAGAGGCCGTTGCCGCCTATCGGCAATCGCTGGCTGCAGATCCCGCCTTTACCGAGGCCATGCACGGGCTGGCGCGTGCCCTGCAAGATTTGCAGCGCTACGATGAGGCGATCGAAGTTGCCCAGCGCATTGCCGAAGTGGACCCGGATGACGTGCTTGCTCATACCAGTTTGTCGGTGCTGTACCAGAAGAAGGGCATGATTCCCGAGGCGGAGGCGGAAGGGGCGAAGGCGAGGGTTCTGGGATGGAAGCAGCAGTTGAAAAAAGTTAGCAGTCAGCTATCAGCCATCAGTTTTCAGCTTTTGCATTTTGCAGCTTACGCCGATCAATGCGTGCTAGCGCCTGTTTACAACAGTGACAGATGCAGAGCTACCAAACCAAGTAGTACTTCGGTTCAAACCCCGAGACGATACACCCACCTAAAATCACTTCGCCGCGTTTTGCGCGTTCTGCGGTTTCGCGAGTAGGAAGGCCCATCACGAGCGGAACGAGCCTCGGTGGTCCTCCCCTCGGGATGGGGAGAACGTCAATTGGAGAAAAGGTCAGCATGAGCCAGACCGTCCATGTGATCAATGATGGACGAATTCCATTGCGCCCAAACCTGAGAAAGAGTACCCACACAACGATTAAGAACGGAAGGCTGACAAATCGGAATGCGAGCAGCGAGAAGAAGGTTGACACCAGAAGGACGATCAATACGCTGATCCAGCGGATTCGAGCTTTATATGTCATTTTCGTAGCCGCCAGGAAGGGCGTACCAGATCGTAGGCTTAATGGGTGAACGCGATTCTAGCTAAATCTTGCACTTCGGAATCCGAGCGTCAATTGTCGTAACATCGCCTTACACTTGCTGACCTCTGCGGATTGGCGGGACCTTGCCACCCTAGCTGATTGCTGAGAGCTGACGGCTGAAAGCTGAAAGCTACAGTTCATACTTCTTCATCAAGTGCCGGAACGACCGGTAGGAAATGCCGAGTACGTCGGCGGCCTTGGTTTGCACTCCATTGCTCTGTTCGAGCGCGTGCTGGAGCAGCGAGCGCTCGATGCCGGCGACATAGTTCTCCATGCCGACGCCCTCGGGCAGGACCGAGCCTGAGGCCACGCTGGGGAAACCAGCCGCGCCAACGCCAGCCGCGGCTGCCCGTGTCTTGGGCCGTTCGGCGGGCAATTCAACGTGCAACTCGTCGGTGGTTTCGAGGGCGACGGCGCGCTCCACCGTATTTTCCAGCTGGCGAACGTTGCCCGGCCACTCATAGCCGCAAAGGGTGTCCAGCGAGTCTTTGTGGACGCGCAGGATGCTGCGCCCGGCGGCGCTGGCATATTTCTTGAGGAAGTGATTCACCAGCAGCGGGATGTCTTCCGGGCGCTCCCGCAGAGGCGGGACGCGGATGGGGATGACGTTTAGCCGGTAGTAAAGATCCTCGCGAAACAAGTTTTCAGCGACCGCCTTGTCAAGGTCGCGGTTGGTGGCGGCAATCACGCGCACGTCGATTGCGATTTCGCTGGTGCTGCCGACCGGGCGCACCGTGCGCTCCTGCAACACGCGCAGCAGTTTCACCTGCATGGCCAGCGTCATTTCGCTGATTTCGTCGAGGAAGATGGTGCCCCCGTCGGCCACTTCAAACAGGCCACGCTTGTTCTGGTTGGCCCCGGTAAAGGCGCCTTTCACGTAGCCGAAGAGTTCGCTCTCGAGCAAGGTCTCGGGGAAGGCGCCGCAGTTGACCGATACGAACGAGTCGGTGGCCCGGGGCGAGCAGACATGCACCGCGCGGGCCACGAGTTCTTTTCCGGTGCCGCTTTCGCCGTGAATCAGGACCGTGCTGGCGGTAGACGAGACGGTGCGCACCGTCTGCTTGAGTTTCTCCATGGCGGCGCTGGAGCCGATGATGTTATCGAGCGAGTTGCGGGCCGCGGCATCCCGGCGCAGCGCGAAGTTCTGTTTGCTGAGAACCTGCTTCTCCAGAACGCGGTTCATGGCCAGCTTGATTTCATCGACCAGGCCGGGGTTCTTGCGGATGTAGTCGGAAGCGCCTCCAGCCTTGACGGCCTCGACGGCGGCCTCATAGTCGTCGACCGCGGTAATGAGAATCACGGCAGAGTCCGGTGAGACGCGGTGCGCATGGCGGAGAACCTCGATGCCATCGATGTTAGGCATCTTGATGTCGGTGACGATGACGTCGTACAGGGCGCCATCGATTTTATTCTTGGCCGCCTGGCCGGATTGCACGGTTTCCACGCGGTGGCCTTCTCGGCGCAGCGCGATGTCGAGCATTTCGCAGATGGAGCGCTCGTCGTCGCAGACCAGGATGTTAGCCATGCGACCTCCCTGCTGCTGCGACCACCGCCTGCTCTGCGGGTGCCCCCACATCGACGTTATCGCGATGGTTTGCCCTGGAGTCGCTGTTCGAGGGTGCGCGCTCGGCATCCAGGCGCCGTAATTTCAGGACAAAGGTGGTTCCCTGCCCTGGCTTCGAGCGCGCCCACACTTTTCCTTCATGCGCCTGCACGATCTGGTAGACGATCGCCAAGCCGAGGCCAGTGCCGCCTTCAAAATTTGACTGGAAGGGCTCAAAGATCTTTTCGATCTGCTGGGGAGACATGCCGGCCCCGGTATCGGCGAAGCCGACCTGCCAGTCCTCGCCCGAAACATCGAGCGTCACCGTGAGCGTTCCGCCGCCGCGCATGGCGCGCACGGCATTCTCGCAGAAGTTCCAAAACACCTGTTTGATTCGGTCGCCGTCGGCGATGGCCCAGGCCGGACGGACCGAGAACCGGCGCTGGATTACGATTCCGGTTTGTTCCGCCGTCATGCGGTGCTCCATCAGCGTAAGCGTGTCCTCCACCAGTTCGACCAGGTCGACCCGGTCGAAGTGGTACTGCTTGGGACGGGAATAGGCGAGGAAGTCGGTGATGATGCCGTTGAGCCGCTGCGATTCGCGGGTCACGATCTCGAGCAGGTGCCGGTGCTCTTCGTTCATCTCCGGGATGCCGGAGAGCATGCTCACCGAGCCGGCAATCGAAGTCAGGGGATTGCGAATTTCGTGGGCGATGGCGGCGGCCAGGCGTCCGACCGCGGCCAGCCGGTCCTGCATGCGCACTTCGCGCTCCAGGCGGCGGATTTCGGTCAGGTCATCGAAAGCGTAGACGTATCCCAGCGCTCCGCTTTCTGGCATGCTCAGCGTTGCCACCCGGACGCGCAAGGTCTTGCGAAACTTGTTGGGAGTGTCCAGGCGAATTTCGGCGTGTTGGGCCTCAACAGTCGGCAAGCGATCGAGGAACAATTTCTGCACCGCAGCTCCGATCAATTCGGAGGGCGCGCGTTCCAGCAGTTTGTGGGCGGCGGCATTCACCAGGGTGATGCGTCCATCAAGGCCGGTCGTGATCAGGCCGCTGCTGACCGACTGAACGATGTTTTCGTGAAGCGCTTGCAGGTTTTCGAGCGCTCCGCTGGCATCTTTCAGCTCCACTCGCGCCTGGCGCAGTTTGCCCGTAAGCAGCCCGGCCAGGTAGGCCACAGCCAGGAAGGCAAAAAGATTGACGAAAATAATTGCCTGCAGTGCTTTCAGTCCGGGATGGGTCGTGGAGTACGACGGAATTACGCCGTAGTAGTTCAACTCGAGGACTGCGCCATACAGAATAAATGCCAGGGCAGCCACCAGATAAGCCCAGACTCGCGGCAGCAAGACGCTGCCGACGATGATGACCAGGGGGTAGAGGAAGTTAAGCGAACTGTCCCAGCCTCCAGTTTCATGAACGACCAGACTGACCAGCACAAGGTCGGTCAAGACTTGCAGCGAAGCCTGCAGCCGGTGCTCCTGCCAGAAGGAAAGCAGCAGAACGTAGAACAAAGAGATGCTGTACCAGAAAAGTATTGTGCAGATGAAAAACCGCATGGGCAGCGGCGTGGGGGCTAGTTCCGCCACCGCCAGCTCAATTCCGAGCAGGAAGGTCAGGATGAGGATTCTTACCTTGACCAGCCAGGCTAGCCAGTTCCGCTCGTCAAAGGTCGATTGCATTGCGAAGGCCCAGGTTTCAAAGTTTCAGTGTTCGGTCAAGGTTTCAAGGTCGGAAGGCATCGAAGTTTCAAACGTTCCCCGCTAAACTTTGAAACCTTCGCAACCTTGAAACCCGGTTCTCTAGCCAGCCAGTTTCGCGATCATGGCGAACAGCGGCATGTAGAGCGAAATCACGATGCCGCCGATACTGATGCCCAACAGACCGATGATGGCCGGCTCCAGCATGGCCAGCATGTCTCGGGTTGCGGCATCGACTTCCTCTTCGTAGAAGTCGGCGATTTTCTGCAGCATGGAATCCATCGCGCCGGTGGCTTCGCCGACACCGATCATCTGCGTCACCATGTTGGGAAAGACGCCGCATTCTCTAAGGGGATCAACGATGGTGCGGCCTTCTTCAATCGCCTTGCGCACCTTCATCAGCGCCTCTTCCAGAACCGCGTTGCCCGAGGTTCGCGCCGTGATCGCCAGCCCTTCGAGAATGGGAACGCCCGAGGTGATCAGCGTGCCCAGGGTACGGGTGAAGCGGCCCACGGCGATTTTCCGCAGCAGGGTGCCCAGCACGGGCATCCTCAGCAGCGCCTTGTCAAAGTAATAGCGGCCGCGAGGGTGCTTGCGCATTTGCTTGATGCCGAAGACAATCCCAACGCCACCCACCAGGAAGATCCACCAGAAACCCTGCACGAAGGCGCTGAGGCCCATGACGATGCGGGTAGGCAGCGGCAGGGTAACGCCAAGTCCGGCAAACAGATTGGCGAAGATGGGGACAACCCACTTCAGCAGGGCGCCCACGATGAGCACGGCAATGCTGACCACGGCCACCGGGTAGATCAATGCCGACTTCACGGCGGCTTTCAGGCGCACGGCTTTTTCCACGTAGGTGGCCAGCCGCTGCAGAATGATATCGAGAATACCGCCGGTTTCGCCGGCCTCGATCATGTTCGTGGTTAAGTCGTCGAAGACGACGGGATACTGGCGCATGGCGTTGGCCAGCGTGGCGCCGCCTTCCACCGTGGTCCGGACGCCGGTGAGCGTCTTCTGAAAGGCCTGATTTTCCTGGTTGGCCGCAAGGATTTCCAGACACTGCACCAGCGGCAAACCAGCATCGATCATGACCGAGAACTGACGGAAAAAGATCGCAATGTCTTTGACCTTGACCTTACTGGTACCAAAGGTCGGCATCACGAACTCTTTGCCTTTTTCGCGGATGGCGCCGGGCGTGATGCGCTCGCGCCTTAATGTTTGCGCCAGCGATTGTTTGTTCGGTGCCATTCGCTCCCCGGAAATTTTCTGTCCGGAGGCATCCTTGCCGGAAAATGTAAAAACTGGCATGGTATTAGCCTTTCCTCACTGACGTTGCTGTTTCGTCAAAGCCTGGCGGCTTGAATCCGTAAAGCGCTCCTCGCATTGCCGCCAAACGCGATTTGCGGTGATGCCTCGTCTTGCGGCTGCCCTACCGTTTGGAATGGGCCGCCGCCCCTTTTGCCATTACCTGTGCTGCCGCGGTCGGCCGGCTTAGCAGGCTGGCCCCGCGGTTGATCATTTCCTGCAGTTCGTCCTGATTGCTGGAACGCGCCAGAGCCGTTTCCAGTGAGATCTGCTTCTGGAAATAACTTGTGGCCAGCGCCTGGTTGAAGGTCTGCATTCCGAACTTCTCCTGCCCGGATTGCATGGCGGAATAAATCTGGTGAATCTTGTCTTCGCGGACCAGATTGCGCACGGCCGCGTTGGGTATCAGAATTTCCATGATCATGGCCCGGCCCTTGCCGTCGGTTTTCGGCAGCAGGCTTTGGCACATGATGCCTTCGAGCACGAGCGAAAGCTGGGCTCGAATCTGCGGCTGCTGGTGCGCCGGAAACACGTCGATGATACGGTTGATGGTGGAAGTTGCAGAGTTCGTGTGCAGTGTGCCGAAGGTCAAGTGGCCGGTTTCGGCGATGCGCAGCGCGGATTCGATAGTCTCCAGATCGCGCATTTCGCCGATGAGCACCACGTCCGGATCTTCGCGGAGCGCGGCCCGCAACGCGTCCGAGAAGCTCTTGGTGTCGGCGTGCAGTTCGCGCTGGTTCACCACGCAGTTCTTGTTCATGTGCACGAACTCGATGGGATCCTCGATGGTCAGGATGTGATCGTGGCGCTCGCTGTTGATCTTGTCGATCATGGCGGCCAGCGTAGTCGACTTGCCCGAACCCGTCGGCCCGGTCACCAAGACCAGTCCGCGCGGTTTTTCGCAAAGCTTGCTCACCACTGTCGGCAGGCCAAGCTGGTTGAAGGACTTGATTTCGAAAGGAATCAAACGGAAGACCGCCGCAGTGGCGCCGCGCTGGTTGAATACGTTGGCACGGAAGCGCGCCAGGCCTTTCAGTCCGAACGAAAAGTCCAGTTCGAGGCTTTCCTCGAAGCGGTGCTTCTGAGAGTCGGTCATCACGCTGTAGGCCAGCTGCTTGGTCTCGGCTGGAGTCATCTGCGGCAAGTCGAGCGGCACCAGGTGCCCGTGCACACGAATCTGTGGCGGCGAGTTGGTGGTGATGTGGAGATCGCTGCCTGACATCTCCAGCATTCTTTTCAGCAGATCACTTAACGACAAACCCATAATTGCTTCCTTCCCTTGTGTTAGTGAATCGTTTCGCGCGCCACTTCCTCGAGCGTGGTCATGCCGGCTGCGACTTTGATTAATCCGCTGCGCCGCAGTGTGAGCATGCCGCGCTCGATGGCCTTCTTTTTGAGTTCCAAGGCCGATGCGCCGACCAGCACCAGTTCTTTGATCTCGTCGTCGACTTCCATCACTTCGTACAGACCACAACGCCCTTTGTATCCTGTGTTGTTGCAGACCCCACAGCCTTTGCCCTTCTGAATCTTGATGGTCTTGGCCTCATCCGGCGTGAAACCTTCTTCGATCAGGGTTTGCACCGGCACATCGACGATTTCGGTGCAGTCCTTGCAGATGCGCCGGACCAGCCGCTGCGCGCAGATGAGATGGACCGAGGTCGCCACCAGGAAGGGCTCAATGCCCATGTTCATCAGGCGCGTGATGGTCTCCGGTGCGCCGTTGGTGTGCAGGGTCGAAAGCACCAGGTGGCCCGTCAGAGCGGCCTTGATCGCGATTTCCGCGGTCTCGAAGTCTCGAATCTCGCCGACCAGGATGATGTTGGGGTCCTGTCGCAAAAAGGAGCGCAGGGCCGCGGCAAAGTTCAATCCGATCTGCTCTTTCATCTGAACCTGGTTGACGCCCTGCAACTGAAATTCGACCGGGTCTTCCGCGGTCATGATGTTGGTGTCAGGCTGGTTGAGGCGGGAAATGGAAGAGTACAGCGTATTCGTCTTGCCTGACCCGGTAGGCCCCGTAACCAGCACCATGCCGTACGGCTTGAGGATGGCTTTTTCAAACTTCACCAGCGACTCGGGCTCGAAGCCGAGCTTGGTCATATCCAGCCGCAGATTTTCTTTGTCCAGCAGCCGGAGCACAATCTTTTCGCCCCACAGCGTGGGCAGAGTGCTGACGCGGAAGTCGAGCTGCTTTTTGCGCCCGCCGATACTCATCTTCAGCATGATGCGGCCGTCTTGCGGCAGGCGCTTTTCGCTGATATCGAGCTTCGCCATGATCTTGATGCGCGAAGTGATGGCGTCTTTCAGTTTCAGCGGCGGCGACATGATCGACTGCAGAACGCCGTCAATGCGGAACCGTACCCGGAACTCCTTTTCGTAGGGCTCGATGTGAATGTCGCTGGCGCCCCGCTTGACCGCATCGCCCAGCACCACGTTCACCAGCTTGACCACCGGAGCTTCGTCGGCGGCTTTTTCCAGCTCCGACAGCTCCATCTGCTGCTCTTCGGCCTGCAGTTCGACGTCGCTCTCGTTGAGCTCCGACATCGACTGCATCACCGTTTCCAGGTCTTCATCCTTCGTGCTGCCGTACGCTTTCTCGATTCCCGCCTGGATGGAGCTCTCCGAAGCGACCACCGGCTCGATGTTGAAGCCGGTCATGAACTTGATGTCATCCATCGCGAACACGTTCGTGGGATCGACCATCGCGATGGTCAGAGACGCGCCCACGCGGCTCAGCGGGAGAATCTGGTAGCGCTTGGCAGTTTCAAACGGAATCAGCTTGACGACCGCAGGGTCTATCTCAAAGTAGGAAAGATTAATCGCGGGAACGCCGTACTGCCGGGAGAGAAAATTGGTGACGTCCTCATCCGTGAGGAAGCCGAGCTTCACCAATGCGGAACCCAGGCGGCAGTTCTGCTCCTTCTGGGCCTTGGTGGCTTGTTCCAACTGCTCTGGGGTAATGATCTTCTCTTTGACGAGAAGGTCACCCAGCCGTTGAGACATACGTCGATCTCCTGTCCACGTGGTGGAACGACGCCTGGCACTTCTGCCGGCATTCGCAAGTGGCTGCCTTTGCTGGGAGAGGAACGCAGCGCATTCGCGTTGACATAAATTGTCACCGCAAGCGCGTTACCGTACCAGTAACTTTGGTACAGCGGCGGGGTAACTATCCACGGTAACGGGCAGGTTAGACAAATCACAGAAACCGCGCAGAATGGGGAGAAATCGCCATTGCGTAGGACAACAACGTGGAGAGAAAGTGTCCGAATTAAGCCGGGGGACATGGACTTCGGTGCCGTGCTGCCATGTCGGCCCATCTCGCCGGTTGGATTCAAGGCGAGCGGTGTCAGCAAACCCTCGTTTGGTCACTGCATTAAACTCGAGGCGTGGGGAATTCCAGCTCTCCGGAAATCGCTCGATCAAAACCAGAGGCGGAGCTTCGCGCTTACTATCAGATTCTCTACAGCCGTTGGGGCGCACAGCATTGGTGGCCGGCGCGCACTCGGTTCGAGGTCATCGTTGGCGCCTATCTAACCCAGAACACTGCTTGGTCCAACGTGGAGCGCGCGCTCGAGAACCTGCGTGGCGCCCGTGTCCTGAGCCTCGCGGGAGTGCGGCGGTTGCCCTTGGCTGAATTGCAGCGACTGATTCGTCCTTCGGGTTACTTTCGCCAGAAGGCACGGCGGCTCAAGATCTTCGTCGCATTTCTTGACAAGAACTACGGCGGTTCCCTGAACAAGCTTTTCGCGCAGCCCACCGACCGTTTGCGCGCGGAGTTGCTCAGCCTGAATGGCGTGGGACCCGAGACCGCGGATTCGATTCTGCTCTATGCCGGAAACCATCCTGTGTTTGTGGTTGACGCCTATACGCGGCGGATTCTTGACCGGCATCAGCTCCTTCCGAGTTCATCCCATTACGAGGAGATTCGCGACCTGTTTCAGCGCTCTCTGGCTCTGGTGGTCGACAACGATCAAGACAAGCCTCGTGAAGGGCGCCCCAGGCTGGAATCCGGGGTTCGTGGTGCGGCCCACCCACCCTCTCGCATGAGCACTGCCCGCCGTACCGCCCTCACCCAGGTGTACAACGAAATGCACGGCCTCATAGTTGGCATAGGAAAAAATTACTGCCGAAAATCACAGCCCAAGTGTGACGAGTGCCCTTTACAGCGATTCCTTCCCGGTTCTAAGTAAGGGGAGACGGCATTGGCCGTCACTTCCATGACCAGCAGATTCCGTCCCTTTCCCACGCTCGCGGCAATCCTGATCGGAACGCTGGCCGTTCCCGGTCCTTCGGCAAATTTGCGACAGGCCGCCGATCACGCGGGCGTGCTCATCGGCACAGCAGTCCGCCCATCGCAATTCTCAGAAGCTGCTTACATCGCTACTTTGGCTCGCGAATACAACATGATCGAGCCGGAAGATGAGATGAAGTGGTGGGTGGTGCGGCGCGAACAGGATAAGTTCGACTTTCGCCAGGGCGACGAAGTCATCTGGTTTGCCCGGGCCCACGCGATGAAAGTTCGCGGCTGCTGTCTGGTTTGGGGACGCGCCAACCCAGATTGGCTCACCCAGGGACACTTCTCTTCCCCGCAATTGTCTCAGTTCTTGCACCAGCACATCGACCAGGTGATGAGGCATTACGCCGGTCAGGTCTTCGCCTGGGACGTGGTGAACGAGGCCCTCGATGAAAACGGTAAAGTCAGGGATTCGCTCTGGTACAACCAGCCGGGAATCGGGTTCGCGGGAAAGGAAACCCTCTACATCGAGCAGATCTTCCGCTGGGCTCATGAAGCCGATCCGCACACACTTCTCTTCTATAACGAAGCGGAAGGGGAGGGCCTCGGCCGCAAGTCAGATGCGATTTACGTGATGGTCAAAGACTTCCGCCATCGGGGGGTTCCCATCGACGGAGTGGGCTTGCAACTCCACATCGATCAACTGAATGCTGACATCCCAGGCATTGCAGCCAACATTGCACGCCTCGCAGCTTTGGGTTTGCAAGTCCACATCACTGAACTCGATGTTTCTCTGCCCGTGGACGCTCACAAAGAGTTAGTCCACAAAGAGGACTTGCAGCATCAGGCGGAAATCTATCGTGGCATCGTGCGTGCGTGCCTGCAGAATCCCAGCTGTACCGCCATCCAGACTTGGGGATTCACCGACAAATACTCATGGATCGGCTCGTCCTCTCGTGGCACCCGTGGATGGGCTTTGCCCTTCGACCGCGCTTATCAGCCGAAACCGGCCTATGACGCCGTTTTAGAGGAACTTCGCGCGGGAAGAAGTGCTTCGCATTAGACGCCGCGCGGAAGTGCTTCGCCGTTATCTACCTGAACTCATCCCGATTGAAGGCCACCGCGGCGTTTCCCCTGCATCTATAATAATTTCCAGCGTCCAGGCGCTTGCCAGCGCTCGCGGCAGGCCTCATCGGGACCACAACTCGCAGTGGCACAATCGCCTCCAACCCGGCCCCCAAGGACCAGTCGCCGGCAGTACATCATCCTGCTGGCGATTGCGGTCTTTCTCCTGCTTGCCATCCTCGTCTCGCAAACAGCATTTGATTTGACATTTCTGCGCCCGGGGAATAACCAGGAGATCGCCGTCTTCTTCGCTCTCTCGGCGTTGATCTTTCTTCTGTTCGTCGCCCTGACATTCGTGCTGGCGCGCAACCTGCTGAAGCTTTTTGCCGAGCGTCGCCTGGGAGTCCTGGGATCGAAGTTTCGTACGCGCATGGTGGCGGGCGCGCTCCTGCTTTCGTTCGTTCCGGTCATGGTGATGTACTGGTTCGCCTACGGACTGATGAACCGCTCCATCGACAAGTGGTTCTCGACCCCGGTGGAGGAGGTCCGCGCCGACACCCACGCCATGGCATCCCTGCTGTCTAGCTATGCGGCGCAAAATGCGCGCGCCGAAGCCGTTGCTATCGCGGCCGCTCCCGAGACCCAGCGCGCCTTCACCGGACATGGATTCTCGGCGGTGAACGCCGAATTCGAGGAGCACGAGCCCATTCTGCAACACGGATTTGCCCTGGCCGTGCAGGACGGCGACGCGGAAGCAAGCTTCAACGCTCCCGGGCCCTGGGCAGTCTTGAAACCTAAGCTTCCCCTGGCTGATGCGGCGGCAGGACATCCGGCGCAGTTCACCTGGGAGCAGACGGACTACGCATTGGGAAGCGCGCCGGTCGGCAACGATGGATCGATCCTGGTTGCGATTCCACTACCCAGGGAGTTTTCCCAAACCGTCAAACACATCGAGACCAGCCAGCAGCGCTACTACGATCTTGCTCACGAACGGCGAGTAGTCCGCCGCACCTATATGGGCTTGCTGCTTCTGCTCACCATGATCGTGCTGTTCGTCACCACGTGGCTGGCGCTGTTCCTTTCGAAACTCGTAACCCGGCCGCTGGCGGCCCTTGCCGAAGCCACGCAAGAGATTTCCCGCGGCCGCCTTGACTACCGGGTAGATGTGAGCGCGGCCGATGAAATCGGCGACCTGGTGCGCTCCTTCAACCGCATGGCAGAGGAACTGGAAATCAGCCGCGGCCAGATTGAAGCCTCCAGCCGCGATCTCAGCGCCGCGAATGCGGAACTCGACCAGCGCCGCCGCCAGATGGAGACCATTCTTGAGAGCATCCCGACAGGCGTGCTCTCGCTCGATGCCGCGCGCCGCGTCACTCATGCCAACCAGGCGCTGCTGCGCATGTTTTATCCTGACAGCGGTCACGAAGCTACGGCCCGGATCCTTCTGGGAGCGCAACTGACAGACGTATTTCCCTCCGAAGTCCTGGAAGATTTCGAGTCTCTGCTGCGTCGCGCCGACCGCATGGGCATGACTACCAGCCAGATGGAAATGTCGTTCGAGCGCGCTTCCCTGAACGTTGCCGTCACCGTCGCCACCCTTCGCCACCAGGGCGAACGCTCCGGATACGTCATCGTCTTCGAAGATCTCTCCGATCTGCTGAAAGCGCAGAAGCAGGCAGCCTGGCGCGAAGTCGCGCGCCGCGTCGCGCACGAAATCAAGAACCCGCTCACTCCGATTGCGCTTTCCGCCGAACGAATTCGGCGTCACCTGGAACGAACCCAGCCCGCCGAAAAAGGTGCGAGTGATGTGATCCGTTCCTGCGCCGAGACGATCGCTGGCGCGGTCGAAACGGTTCGCCGCCTGGTCGACGAATTCTCCACGCTGGCACGTTTTCCTGCGGCCCATCCCGAACCGGCTGACATCAACGAGATTGTAGAGAGCGCGCTCTCCATGTTTCACGGGAGATTGGACGGAATCAGACTTCACAAGTCGCTCGCCGCCGACCTTCCCAAAGTCATGGCCGACAGCGAAGCCATCAAGCGCGCTGTTGCCAACCTGGTGGATAATGCGGCCGATGCCATGCACGATGCGCTGGTGCGCGAGATCGAAATTTCTACGGTCCTCGTTGCCAGCCGCGATGCGGTTGAAATTGCCGTCGCCGATACCGGCCATGGCGTCACGCGCGAACTCAAGGAAAAGTTATTCCTGCCTTACTTCTCCACCAAGAAGCGCGGCACCGGCCTCGGCCTTGCGATCGTGAGCCGCGTCATCGAAGATCATCACGGCTCCATTCGCGTGGAGGAGAATCATCCGGTGGGAGCCAGGTTCATCGTGGAACTGCCGGTCGTCCCTGAATCCTCCGCCATATCCATGACCGCCCAGCATGCATAGCGTCCTCATCGTTGACGACGAACCCGGAATCCGGGAGTCGCTTGCCGGAGCGCTCACCGATGAGGGCTACTCCGCGTCCTCGGTCGAGAGCGGCGAAGCGTGTCTCGACCTGCTTCGCAAGACGGAGTTCGAAGTAGTGCTTCTCGATATCTGGCTGCCCGGCATCGACGGCCTTGAGGCATTGCAGCGAATTCGCAATCTCGACAACGCTCCGGAAGTAATTATGATTTCCGGCCACGGAACGATTGAGACTGCTGTCCGGGCCACCAAGCTGGGTGCATTCGATTTCCTCGAAAAACCTCTTTCCCTCGACAAGACTCTGATCCTGGTCAAGAATGCCATCGAATCCAAGAAATTGCGGCGGGAGAATGTTGACCTGAAGAAGCAGCTCCACGCCAGGACGCTGATCGTCGGTGACAGCATTCCCATGAAGGCGCTGCGCCAGCAGATTGGCTTGATGGCTCCGACGAATGGCCGCGTTCTGATTTATGGCGAGTCGGGAACCGGCAAAGAACTGGTGGCGCACGCGATTCATGCGCAAAGCCTGCGCAAGGATGAGACCTTCGTTGAGATGAATTGCGCCGCAATTCCCGAAGATCTCATCGACAGTGAACTATTCGGACATCAGAAGGGATCATTTCCCGGAGCCGCGACCGACAAAGAAGGAAAGTTTCAACGCGCTCATGGGGGCACGCTCTATCTCGATGAAGTCGGCGACATGAGCCTCAAAACGCAGGCCAAGGTGCTGCGCGCGCTCGACGAGCAGCGCTTTGTCCCGGTGGGAGGCGAATCGACGGTCACCGTGGACGTCCGAGTGATCGCATCTACGAACAAGGATCTCGAGGAGGAAATCTCCCGCGGCAACTTCCGCGAAGACTTGTTTTACCGGCTCAACGTGATTCCGTTTTTTGTTCCGCCGCTGCGGGAACGGAAAGAGGACATCCCGCTTTTTGCGCGCCACTTTCTCAAGGAGCTGGCCGCAACCTATGGACGTCGGACGCGCGAGATTACCGACGATGCCATTGAAATCCTGATGCGCTACTCCTGGCCGGGCAACGTGCGCGAACTGCGCAATGTGATCGAGCGCATCGTGATCATGAATCCCACCACCACCCGCTTTGACCGCAAGCACCTTCCACCGCTGGTCTACCGCGATGGCAGCCGCCGCGCGGCGAAAAGTGAGTTTTCCACGCTGCACCAGGCGCGGGACGCTTACGAGCGCGATTACATCCTGAAGAAACTCGATGAGAATCATGGCAACGTGAGCCGCACCGCTGAAATCCTGGGACTCGAGCGCAGCCACCTTTATCGCAAGATGAAGACTTTGGGCATCGCGGCCAAAGAGTAGGATCTACCGCTTCACCATGTGAATTTCAGCGCCGTTCTTGAAGAACTTCACTTCATCCATGAGTTGGTTGATCAGAAAAATGCCGCGCCCGTGATCGGAGTAGATGTTCTCACCGCGCGTGCAGGACGGAATGGCGTCAGGGTTAAAGCCGGTGCCGGGATCGCGCACGATAATAATGACGCCGCGCTCTTCGTCGCATGCGACCAGGCACTCAACCGTCTTGCTGGGATCTTCTTTGGCGCCGTGCACCACGGCATTGGCCAGTGCTTCCTGGAGTGCTAACTCGATCGCGTCTTCTTTGCCATCCATACAGTTCGCCTGGCGGATGGTTTCCATGACCTGCACGACGACTGGATCGATGGACTTACGGTCGGCGGCGAGCGTGACCCGCACCTGCAATTTCAGCCTGTCTGGATCAAAATCGTATCCGGGAAAGCTTTCTTTCGAAGAACCCTCAATTGCCATTTTTTCTCGTTGGTTCCTGCTCGCCAGCCAGCGCGGCTTTTAGATTCTAGCGTCCGGCAGTCTTTACGGCAATGCCGCGTCCGTGCCCACTCGGCAACACCAACTCTATTCCTCTGTTTCGTTATGTCCGGCTCTCGGTTGCGTCGTGTGCTCCAACTGCCTTCTCCAATCGAGTTCTTCGATGAAGCCTCGCGAGTTGCGCCAGCCCGGCCGCACCTTCACATAGAGTTCGAGAAAAACTCTGGTACCGAGCATGCGTTCAATTTGCAACCGCGCGGACGTTCCGATCTTCTTGAGCATCTGTCCGCGCTTTCCGATCAGGATGGCTTTCTGACCATCGCGTTCACAGTAAAGCGTGGCTGAGATGCGAGTGAGTTTCGGACCTTCCTCAAAACTATCGACGATGACCGTCGCGGCATAAGGAATCTCTTCTTCGGTCTCAAGCAGCACCTGCTCACGGATAATCTCTGCCGCCATGAACCGGGCGGGCTGATCGGTAACCTGGTCCGCCGGAAAATAGGCCGGACCCGCTGGCAAAGCGGAGATCACCTTCTTCAACAGCACATCAAGACCGTCGCGCTTCAGCGCTGAGATGGGAATCACTTCGGCGAAGTCATGCAGTTTGCGGTATTCCTCGATGATGGGGAGCAGCTTGGCCTTGTCGCGAATCCGGTCGACCTTGTTCAGGATAAGGAACGCTCGCGTTCCCGACTGTTTCAAAAGATCGAGGGCAAATCCGTCCCGGGGATCGAACTTGTGCGTGACGTCCATGATTACCAGGACGAGGTCGCAGCCTTCCAGCGCCTCGCGCACCTCGACCATCATCTTGCGGCCTAAAGAACTGTCGGGCTTGTGCACGCCCGGCGTATCCACGAGAACAATCTGACCGCCATCTCGGCCTTTGGTCTTGGGAAGGTGAATGATTCCCTGAATCCGGTTTCGCGTCGTCTGCGGCTTGGGCGAGATGATTGCCAACTTCTCCCCGACCAGCGCATTGAGCAGCGTCGATTTGCCCGCGTTAGGGCGGCCGAGAATGCAGACGAATCCAGAACGGAATGGCATGAAGAAAGCTTCTAGCTTCTAGCTTTCTAGCTTTCTAGCTACTAGCTACTAGCTACTAGCTCAGACTGCTAGCGCCTCTTCATCTTAGGGCATTTTGCGATCAGGCGCAGACGAACTCGGGAAGGGATTTTGCTAGAAGCTAGAAGCTGTCGTTATATCAGCTTCAACTGCTGCGGCTGCACTGCGGTAATTCGCACCCGCTCCACCCTGCGATCGGTGGATTCTACAACCTCGAAACGTAAACCATCTTCTTCGACGGTCTCGCCCTGGCGCGGAATGCGGCCGGCCAGTTCGCTCACCAGGCCGGCGATCGTGGCCGACTCCCGGCCTTCGGGCTTGACCCCGAACAGTTCAGCCAGGCGGTCTACGTCCATTCCACCGGAAACCACATAGGAGCGCTCTCCTTCCCGGACAATCTCCGGCTTCTCGTACTCATCGCGAATTTCCCCGACAATTTCTTCCACCAGATCCTCGATCGTCACCAGGCCTGCTACCCCACCGTACTCATCGACCACAATGGCCATGCGGATATTCTTCCTCTGCATCTCCCGCAGCAGGTCGCTTCCCAGCTTGCTTTCCGGGACAAAATAAACATCACGCCGCATCAACGTCGCCAGGGTACGCGTCGCCGCCTCGGTATCGCGCACCTGCAACACGTCCTGCGCATAGACAATCCCTTTAATGTTGTGAATGTTCCCCTCGTACACGGGCACGCGCGAGTAGTGCTTGGTGCGCAGCATCTCGACGAAACTCTCCACGGTCGTGTCGACGGGAACCGCAAACATCTCCGGACGCGGCTTCATGGCTTCGCGCACGGTCTTGCCGCTGAATTCCACTACCGACTGAATCAGGTCGCGGTCGCCCTCCTGAATGATCCCTTCCTCTTGCCCGGCTTCGATCAGTGCGTCCACCGCCTCCGCCGGGCTCTCCGGCTGCTCACTGGTGTTGTGCCGCGTCAGCGAGGCAACGGACTGGAGGAAACCCAGAACAATCGTGATCGGCATCATCAGGTAAATCAAGATTTTCAAGATCGGGATCCAGCGGATGAGCCACTCTCCTCGAGTACGCGAGAAAAACACAAAGGGCAGAAAGCGGTTAAAGATGATTACCACCAGGACGAGGCTGATCGCGATTTGAAGAACCTCGTAGATGCCCCAGGTCGCGTCGAATATACCGAAGGCGATCAGTAACGCGACCACAGCCATGGTCAACTGGGCCAGAACCGCCATGGAGAGGGCGGCGCGGCTCCGGCTGACGCCGAGCTTAGGCTCAACCTTCTGCTCGAAGACATCAATATTGTCCTGAAATTCGCGCGACAGAAACTTTCCGATTTCCTGGTAGACGCGATCGACATAGGAAACCAGTGTCAGCAGTCCGGGCAACAAGACCAGCGCGAACGCTACGGCAAGATTCACCTGGTCCTCCGCATCCTCTCCTTGTCCTTGCTGCTTCCCCGCCGCAAAGCCTTGGCGGGCAAACTCGCCCGCTCGATCAGTCCTGACGGCAGGCCCAGTTTGTCGCGCAGACTAGCTTCTTTACGCGCCATCCTTCCATTATCGCGCTCATGGTCGAAGCCCGCCAGATGCAGAATCCCATGCAGCGCCAGGATTTTTACTTCTTGCGCCGGAAGATGCCCGAGTCGCGAAGCGTTTCGCATGGCGATGTCGGCGGAAATCGCGATCTCCCCGGCGACCCGCGACGCCTGGCCCGGTTCAGACGGCGTCGGAAACGAGAGCACGTCCGTGGCCTGGTTCTTGCCGCGAAACTTCTGGTTCAACGCTCGTACCGCGGCACTGCTTGTGACCAGCAGGTTCACCCTGCCTTTCAATCCGGCGGCGCGCCGTGCAGCCAGCACAAAGCGGTCCAGGGCAGCTTCGCTCAACCCCACAATTTTCTTTTGCAGAATTACCAAGATTTTCCCAGCGTTCTCCGCGGCTTCTCCTCGCTCAGTTTTGCACTCACTGCATGGGTTGGAAACAAAACAAACAGGAGGGCTCGCTCGGAGCCCTCCTGCACTTTCCTACGTCTCTAACCTTTCGCTTCGGCAGACACGGGCTTTTCTCCGTTCGGTACTGCGGCTGGCTTGGCGCTGACGCCGGCCGGTACTTCTCCGCCCTTCGCCTCCACCGCTCTGTTTTCGTGCAACAGCACTATCTGTTCCTCAGCGACGCGCGTTTTGTGTTCGTCATAAGCGCGAATGATGCGCTGCACCAGGTGATGCCGCACCACGTCCGCTTCGTCGAAGTGAACAAATGCGAGCCCCTGGACGCCCTTCAACACATCGGCGGCTTCGAGCAGGCCACTGCGACGCGCATTGGGCAGATCGATCTGCGTAATATCCCCGGTAATCACCGCCTTGGAGTTAAATCCCAAACGCGTGACGAACATCTTCATCTGCTCTGAGGTCGTGTTCTGCGCCTCGTCGAGAATGACAAACGAGTCGTTCAAAGTGCGCCCCCGCATGAAAGCAATGGGAGCAATCTCGATGACATTCTTCTCCAGGTAGCGATCCACTTTCTCGGGATCGAGCATGTCGTAGAGCGCGTCGTAAAGCGGGCGCAGGTAGGGATCGATTTTGTCCTGCAGCGTGCCCGGCAGAAACCCCAACCGCTCTCCCGCTTCTACTGCAGGCCGCGCAAGAATGATGCGGTTCACGCGCTTGGCCAGGAGCGCCGAGATCGCCATTGCCACGGCAAGGTAAGTCTTGCCCGTGCCCGCCGGACCGATCCCGAACACCATGTCATGCTTCTCGATCGCTTCCAGGTAGCGGCGCTGGTTGATGCTTTTGGGCTGCACCGTGCGCCGTCCGAACGAACGCTGGCGACCGGCGTCTGCCAGGCCGCGCAAGGTTGCCGTCGGGTCGGCCATCAGCACGCGCAGCATGCTGTTGAGATCGCCGTTGTTAAAGCTGTACCCGGACTTCTGCAGGTATTCGTAGTCGGCGAAGACTTGCTCGGCGCGGGCCACGTCGCGCGCCGCGCCCTCCAACTCGATGGAGTTTGACCGCAGATTGATCGCGATGTTGAGCCCGTCTTCCAGCACGCGCACATTTTCATCGCGTGTGCCGAATAGCGTCTCGATGTTGGGACTAATTCCGATGCTCTTCTTCATTCAGTCTTTTGGACAACCCATCCATGGCCACGGATCAACACCGATTCACACGGATCAAAACCCAAAGGAAATAAGAGGTTTTATCCGTGTCATCCGTGCAAATCCGTCGCCAGAACTTGCGTGCGCCCACACGCATGCCTGCTTCCTTCACACACAAAACAGGATTTTGCTCAGGGGTGGGACCAACGGGAATTCGCATGCCCAGAGGGCAAGTCACTACCATTAACCTAAGCCTACCCCGCGGCGGATTGGTAGTCAATGGCGGCGCAATCCTAGCTCTTTTGCTGTGAGTCCTGAGCCGATGCCGGTACCGCCCGGGTCCTCGCCCACTCGCGCAGGGCCTGGATTTCCTCGGCTCGCGTTGTCGACAGGGGTACGGTCTGCGCCAGGGCGTCTATCAGCAAACGGGTTGTGAGCGGCTGCTTCTCGGAATACGCAGCGTACAGCGCAGTCTGCACCGCCGCATCAATTTCCGCGCCGGAATACCCCTGGGCAGCGGCAGCCACGCTTTCCAGATCGAACTCCGCCGGATTGCGCTTCCGCTTCGCCAGTTGAATGGAGAAGACCTGCTTGCGTTCTGCCAGGTTAGGCAGATCGACAAAGAAAAGTTCATCGAACCGGCCCTTGCGGATCAACTCCGGCGGCAGCACGGTCACGTTGTTGCAGGTCGCGGCCACAAACACGGGCGCCTTCCGGTCCTGCATCCACGATAAAAACGAAGCCAGCAGGCGCGACGAGACGCCGGCGTCCGCTGAAGCCGAATCAGGATCGCTGCCGGCGAACACTTTTTCCAGTTCGTCGATCCACAGCACGCAGGGCGCCAGTCCTTCGGCAATCTGAAAGACTTTGCGAATCCGCTTTTCCGTCTCTCCAATGTATTTGTCGTAAACCGCCGACGTATCGAATTTCACCAGCGGCAGTTTCCACTCTCCGGCGACGGCTCGCGCACACAGCGACTTTCCACAGCCCTGCACGCCGAGGATGATCATTCCCTTGGGAGGCTCCAGCCCGAATTCGCGCGCGGAATCTTCCCACGAGCCCCGGCGCTGTCCCAACCAGTGCTTCAAGTTCTCCAGTCCGCCAACGCCGGCCATGTTGTCTGACGCCTCGATGAATTCCAGCATTCCCGAGTGCCGCAGGAGTTGCTTCTTGGCTTCGAGCACATCGGTGACCGAATCCTGACAAAGCGCGTAGCGGGTGACCAGCGCCTGCGAGATGGCGCGATCAGCCTCTTCCTCGGTCAGTCCCCGCAGGTTCGCAGCCATGGCATCCACCCCGGCAGCATCGAGTTGCAGCTTCAACGTGTACGTCTTCGAGAGCCGGGCGAAGGTCTCGTGGATGATGTCGTGCAAGCGCTCGCGATCCGGCAGCGGAAGGTCAAAGTACTCCACCAGCGTGGTTAGTTCCGCCGGGACTGCAATGTCGGGCGCCGTAATAACAACCGTCTTCCGATTGGCGGAAAACTTCTGGCCCACGTCGCGCAGCCGCCGCACCACCACCGGATCGTCCATGTGACGATGAAAATCTTTCAGGATGTACACGGCCTCGACTGTCATCGACTCCATGTTAGCCAGCGCCTGCACGGGCTCGCGCGTGTTGTAGATGGAGCCAGGCGCGCCGGTATTGACGGCTGCGGCTCCGTCCGCTCCCAGCGACGAAAGCAGCGCCTTAGCGAGCCTCGCAGCTTCGCCAGTCTCCGGCGACAGGGTCGTCCGTGTTTGCGTCTGGCTGCGTCCGGCCGCGCTGGTCCAGGCCGCGGCCTGTCCGGCGCGGGCAGCAATTTTCTGCTCTTCCACAGGAGCGTTGCTGCCGGAGCACACCAAGCCGTCGGCGATCGTCCACTCGAATGTCGCCATGTTCAGCTCGGAGCAAGCCGCGCGGACCATCGTGACCGCGTGCACCTCCTCCGCCGTCTCCATCACCACGATGGGCGTCGAGGAGTTGATGAGTACTTTCAGGCGTTCAAGTCCGTCGCTCATGATCTAAAGGCCCTTCTGCAAGTGTGGAGCATTGGAATTCTCAGAGGCTTAGTCTTAATTCCAGGCGTCATCCTGTCTCTAACGACGGTGTGCCCTGTCAAGCGTTTTGTGGCGACACTTCGGCGTGGACGCCGGGAGCAGCGCCATTTCGCTCTAGCAGAACGCCTTTGATGTCCAGACCAAGCTCGTCACTCAATTTGAATCTCACAGCGGGACTTCAGGTCCCACCATCCATCTCTTCGGGACTTGCACCCATGATTACTCACTTCGATCTCCCCGACGGTTTCAGGGAGGCAGGCTGCCCACTCAAACGCTCGGCTCTTACTCGCCGGCCACAGAATGACTCGGGCTCACCTGCATGACGGCCTGACATAGTTGCGCGTACGTCCAGTCTTCGCGCAACATCAGGTACAACCGCGTGGCCAATTTTCTGGCCACCGCCACCTTGGCGAGGCTGCGATTCTTGCGCACCGCCAGGCGGCGATAAAAGCGCTTCAGCTGCGGATCGTAACGCGCCGCCGTCTGTCCCGCTTCCACCAGCAAAAAGCGCAGAAACGAACTGCCCTGTTTGCTGATCTTGCCCAGCCGCTGTTTTCCGCCGCTGGATTCTTCGCTCGGAATCAGGCCGAAGTAGCTGCCCACTTACTTGCCCGAGGCAAACCGCTCCGCCGGTCCCAGCGTCAGCACCATGGCCAACGCCGTTACCGGGCCCACTCCCGGATGCGTCATCAACCGCACTGCCTCCGGCCGCTGCCGCGCTTCTTCTTGCACCCGCCGGTCCAGTTCGACGATCTCCGCTTCCAGCCCGTCGAGCGCTTCCAGCAACCGCTTTCGCCGCTGGGCTGCGTACGGCAGCAAAGGCAACTGCTCCAACTCCACTCGCCCTGCCTTGGTCCACAGCTTGTACTTCTTCTGTACCCCGCAGCTCAGCGCCATGGCCTGCAGCTGATTCTTGGTGCGCGTCCGCGCCTGCACCTGCTTGTGCCGATGCACCAGCAACTGCCGCACGTCCCGCACCTCCAGGCTCGGCACCCAGATCCGCGGAAACCGGTCCTGGCGCAACAGATCCAGCAGATGGTCCGCGTCTCGCCGGTCCGTCTTCTGCTTGCGCACTACTGAAGCCCGTACCCGCGCTGCATCGCCAAACCACAGCTCGATTCCCAACTCCTGCAGTAGCCGCTCGAACCACGGATAGTGCCCGCATGCCTCCATTCCCACCACAACTTCCTGGCCCGCCAGCGAACGATAAAACTGCTCCGCTTCTTCGCGGTGCTGCAACCTCTTCTCCTCGATCTCTCCCGTTCGGTTGTCAAAGATCGCGACCTGCTGAAACCCAGGATGGAAATCGCATCCTATAATCAACATGACGTTGGCTCCTCTCACGAGCCTTGATCTTGTTCATCGCATACCAATCTACTCGCGACGGGCCAACGTCGTTATGCAATCAAGCGCAGCCGTTCTTCAGGCGGAGCGAAGGATCTGGCGTGGAGCGGCGTGGGCTTCAGTTTGACCGCTCAAACTGCCTCGCCTATAATAAGTGCTTCGGACCCACCCGAATATCTCTCTGAGTACACGAAGGTAACGAACCACACATGGCTAATCACTTTTCGGCGCTGAAACGCGCCCGTCAGACCGAACGCCGCACCGCCCGCAACCGCGCCAACACCTCCCGCCTGCGCGGCGCGCTGCGCGAACTGCGTGAGACCATCGCCAAGGGCGACAAACAGGCCGCCGCACAGCTCTATCGCACGACTGTGTCAGTGCTCGACAAGGCCATCCAGAAGGGCACGCTGCACGAGAATACCGCCGCGCGTTATAAGTCTCGCCTGGGCGTCCGCGTCAACGCGATGAAGTAGAGCCGCCGTCCCCTCAGGCGTCCATTTCAAAGAGTGATCCCGAAGCACTCGCGGAGTTCATCCTCTCGCTGTTGAGTCGAGGTCAGCAACCGCTCCTCGCGTCGTCCGTTTTTCGTCACTATCAGCTTCATGTCCGCTAGCGTTATTCGCCCCTCGGGCGTCGCTCGGGTGCATATCCTTTTTTGTGTGAATGATGACTCGGCCGAAGTCTGGTGATAGTGGCACATGCCCGCGAACTCTTCCAGGCGTCGGGGCTGAAATGTAAACGAGTATTGCCGCTTCCAGCCGCCGCCGGTCTCAGCCTTCTCCAACTGCAAACGATCACCGGACTGCACCAGCCTGAACTTACCCGCGGGATCCACTTGCTCGTTTTCAACTTCCAGCCTCAACGGTTCGAGAAACGACTCGCCAAAGCCGACATCCGCCAGCCAGGGCACGTTGAGGTCTACCCGGAGAGTGAGATGATCGAATTCAGGCCCCCAACCGCCCGCGTCTCGAGCCACTCGGGCGGAAAGCAGCGTGACGGGGAACCCAAGCGCACGCAGCAGTGCGGCAAATGCGCCATTCAACTCGTAACAGAATCCACCCCGCCGCTGCTCGACCACCTTGCGAACGAAAGCATCTTCATCGACGACGATCTTGCGTCCGAGCGCGATGTCGAGATTCTCAAAGGGGACACTGAGCAGGTGCGCATGATGAATCGCACACAAGGTCTCGGGTGTGGGTGCAGTCGGACCGGAGTAACCGATCCGATCAAGATAAGGTTGGACATCCTTCATGACATTCGAGCCGGCGATGTTGGTTGGCAAAGCTGAAAGCTAATAGCTGGCCGCCCCTACACCGGCAACTGATCCTGCATCCATCCGGGCGCTTCCAGCTTCGGTTCGGTGGTTAAATCCATCACCAGGCGTTCCAGCACCATGCGCTTGCTCACGGGATTTGATCGCAATGCGAGATCAGCCTTCGCCACCAACCGAATCGCGCGCGTGAGTTCCCGCCGAGACTTGTAGCGGCGCGCCTGTTTAATGATGTCGTCGGCGGCAAACGGAGGCACGCGGAAGCCTTGCCACAGCGCCGCCCACAACATGCGCTGGTCGCGGACGTTGCGCTCCAGGATAACCAGCATCTGGCGGAAAGTTTTCGCAAGCATGTAGATGTGCCCGATGGCGGCTTCTTCGCCATCGCCTGAAGTCAGGATCGCATCGAGAATTTCGAGCGCACGCACCCGCTCTTTCGCTGAGATGGCGTCGGTCAGTTCATAGAGCGACCGCTGCTTGGCCGCCAGCACCATAGTTTCCACGTCGCCGAGCGTGATGCGATTTTTGGCTCCGACATAGAGCATCAGCTTTTCCAGTTCATTGGAGATCATCATCATGTCGCCGCCCAGGGCGTCGACCAGTTCACGGGCGCCGTCCGCTTCGATCTTCACTCCGCTGCTGGTGCAGTAATCAGTGACCCAGTGAACGGCCTCGCCTTCTTCCACGCGCGCCAATTCGACTATGCCGCAATACTGGCCCATGGTTTCGCGGATGCGCTGGTAGCGCTCCTTGTCCTGCATCTCCATGCGGCGGACATCGGCGGGAATGCTGATGTGATCGGCGACGAAAACCACGAGCGCGTCGGGATTCGGATTCTTGCAGTAGTCTTCAATCGCAGCCAGCTTTTCTTCGTTCGATCCGCGCCCGAAAAGAGTCTTCACCCCGCGCACGAAGAAGACCTGAAACGGGGCCATCAGGGAAGGCGTGCGGGCGCGGTCCAGAACCTCAGCCAGATCATTTTCTGCCAGATCGAATTCAAACAAACTGAAGTCACGCAGGTCGGCCGGCACCAGGTGCTCGAGGATGGCGTCACGGAAACGTTTGCGAAAGAACGCTTCATCGCCCACAAAAACGTAGGCCGGGCGCAGCTTGCGCGCTTCCAACTCGCTGACAAAGCGCTCCGCTTGGGCGAATGCCCGCATCAGAAATTCTCCGTCGAAACGGTCTTTGAAATGGTTTGTCCTTGAAACTTTGAAACGTTGAAACTTTGAAACCTGATTTCCTACAGCTTGCTCAGAAACTGCATCACCTCGGGCGAAGTCCAATCGACCGGGCCCACAAACTTCCGGCGCACAATGCCCTGCCGGTCGATGATGAATGTCTCCGGCCAGCCTGAAGTCCCGTAAATTCTGCTGACTTTCTCGTCGGGATCGCGCACGGTGAGCAGGCTGACATCGTGCTCTTTGAGAAAACGGTGATAGGCATTTCCATCCACGTCGACGCTTATCGCCAAAACCACTACCCCGCTTCCCTTCAAGCGGCCCTGCATGTTCATCAACGAGGGCAGCTCTTCGACGCACGGCGGACACCAGGTAGCCCAGAAATTCAGCACCACAATCTGGCCGCGAAACTGGTTCAGCGCAACTTTGCGGTCGGAATCCTGCACCGTGAAGTCTGCCGCAGGCTGACCGATATGGCGCGGCCGCGAGCCGCTGTAGCAGCCGGCGAGAAGAACGATCAAAATCAGCGCCGGAGCTGAGGGGAATCTCCTCACGGCTAAAAGCCCTCCAGAATATTTGACACCAGGGTGCGCGCAAAATCCTGCGACAAGCGGCGGAATGCGGGCGAATCCTCCTCAAAAAAACTGGTCAGATTCTGTGCGGTCCCGCTTTGCGCATTGCCGGAAACTTCATACTGCTCGCGGAACAAGTACGCCGGATTCTGATAGAGCACCTTACCCTGCCGGTCGGAAAGAGTCACTCTCATGCTCACGACGATAAGCAGGCTGGCTGCCTGGCCCGTGCTCGAATCATAAGCCAGCGGCGAAGCCGAGGTGGAAAGGACAGTGCCGCGCAAGGTTGCATCGGCGGCTTCGCTAGGATCGCGGAGAATGTGGTAGTGGGTGCGCGTGGTGAACTCGCGCACCACCGACGCGGTCAGCATCTGCTCGATGCGGTAAGTGTTGGTCTCATTGACAAACGCCGGGATGGAAATCGTCTGAACATTCTGCGGCAACTGCACGGCGTGGCCGGCAGTGTGATAACCGCATCCTGCGCTGGCGAGCAGCAAAGGCAAAGCCCAGCCCGCTCTCATTGAATCTTCCCCATCGGCCGCGTAGCGGTCATGCTCTCGGCGCATTCGACGGCGGTCACGGCGGCGATACGAAGATTGTCGGCCGCCGCCCACAGCCAGACACCCTTGGGCTGGCTCACATCAGCGCGCACAGAAAGCTGAATGTCCGCCTGTCCCGCCGAACTCACGTTGCTGGGAGGATCTTCCTCCGCCCCGGGAATGACGACGTGATCTCCGGCGAGGGATTGGGTCAGCGTTTTCAGATCGATCGCTTCCTCCATTTCGATGAATACGGCCATGGCATATCCGTGGAAGATCGGGGCCTGCAGCAACTGGATGGAAGGCTGCAATGCATCGTCTCCAGCGATCTTCTGATAGTGGCGCAGGACACGCGCTTCGACCGAATCCAAAGTCGGTTGCGACTTCTGCCCGTAGCGCGCGACCATATTGAAAGCCACCTGCGCGTCGTACACATCCTTGGGCAAGGGCTGGAACGACAGCAGGTTCACGGTCTGTTGATGCAACTCGTCCATGCCCTTCTGTCCATGCTCGGAGGCGGGCTCGAAGACGGTTGCCACGGCGCGCCGGATGGCTCCGGCCTTTCGCGCCCGCAACATCAACGATGCCAGCGTGATGGCCGCCGGATGCGCCGCCACGCACGGTCCCGGCTGCAGCTCCGGAGGCACGACATGCCCGCGTTCGCGCTCCAGCCAGAGAGAACGGACGCTCGCGCCCGGTTCATTTTCGAGCGCCGCAGAAAGATCGATGATGGCGCTGCCCGCATCGCGGGCTCGCTTCCAGTTCTTGCGCGTGCACTCCGCATCGGAGGCAAAGAAGGTGAAATCCACATTCTCAAACTGCTCGGCACGGACGCTTTGAATGAAGCTGATTTCATCGCCCATCGCCTCCAATTGGCCGAGCGATTCGTCATCGTCCAGCAGACGCACGTCCACCGCGGGGAAGTTGCGCTCGTTGAGCATCTCCGCGATTTCTTTGCCCTTCAGCGAAGCAGCGCCCACAATCGCGGCGCGGTAAAGATTTCCGCGCGCGGCGGAGTGCGTCGCGAGACTCGGCTTGGGAGGTGCGCTCATGAAGTCTGCGACGCTTCCTTATATCCAGGCGGTCGAGATCCACCGCGGCCACGACGCCGGAAAATCCACTGCAACCGCCAGAACACTCCGGAGAACATGTAGAGCAGCGCCACTCCAAAAAGCACCGGCTTTGAGAAGTAGCGGATCCCGGCGATCAGCAAGGCCAGCAGAATTATGAGGCGGAAAGGATGCCGGGAACCGAAATCAATATCCTTGAAGCTATAGAAGCGCCATGTGCTCACCATGAGATAGCCCACCGCCGTGATCATGGCCAGCCAGGTCAGCGCCGTGTACCAGGAAAAGATAGGGTCGCCGCTCTCGAAGTGCACCACCGCCGCAATCACTCCTGCGCCCGCCGGTATGGGCATGCCGACAAAGTATTTCTTCCCCGGGCGCCCGGGGTTCGACGGCTGCGGGTTGCTCGTGATATTGAAGCGCGCCAGGCGGCTCGCACCCGCCATCAGGAATAAGAAGCTGGCAATCGCGCCCAGCTGCGCCAGCTTGATGTGCCATTCCGTCAGCAAGACCGTGGGCATCATGTGAAAGCCCCAAGTCCACGCCAGCATGGCCGGCGCCACGCCAAAGGTGATCACGTCGGCCAGCGAATCCAGTTCCTTGCCAAATTCGCTGCTGGTACCGGTCATGCGCGCGATGCGGCCATCGAGTCCATCGAAGAGCACGGCAAAGCCGATCGCGATGGCAGCATTATCCAGGTGCCAATACTCTTTGGTGGTGGCGTGGATCACCTCCAGAATCGCGTAGAAGCCCGCCGCCATGTTGCCGGTGGTGAACAACGAAGGGAGAATGTACATCCCTTTTCTCAGCCGGCGCCGCGGTTTTCCGCCAGGCTCCATCAGCGTGCCCTTTCTGCAGCAGAAAAATTTCCCGCCGTGACCAGATCCGCTCCCGGCAAGCAGGCGAGGACAGAACTCCCGCCGCAGACCCGGTCGCCGACCTTCACCTTGACTTCAGCGGCAGGGTTGAGCAGCACATCCACGCGCGAACCGAACTTGATGAGTCCGACGCGCTGGCCGCGTTCCACGCGATCGCCGACCTTGGGGTAGAAAACGATTCGTCGCGCCAGCAAGCCTGCGATCTGCTTGAAGATCACAGTGTGACCGTCTCCCTCGACGGTGACAATATTCTGCTCGTTTTGCTCGGCGGAAAGCTGGCTGCGGGCGTCGAGAAACCGGCCTCGCTGGTACTGCAGGGTGGTGATCGTGCCCCCGATCGGCGAGCGGTTTACATGCACATCGAACACGCTGAGGAAAATGCTGATCCGCGTGCGCCGGCTGCTGCCGACGGTCACCGGCAAGACGTCGGTCACCTTGCCGTCGGCAGGCGACACGAGGAGCCCAGCCTCCTGGGGCACAACCCGCTCCGGATCGCGAAAAAACCACAAGAAGAAAAATGCCAGCAGGAATGGAAAGAGCGCCCACGCCGGTTGCGTCAGCCAGCCCAGCACAACGCCGGCGGCAATCAGTGGGACGGCATAGAAATAGGCGTCGCGAACCATGGGGAGCCTTTAATTATAGTGCAGGCGTGGCCGCCAGGGGTTGCCGGATTCTGCCCCCAGTGCTGTAAGTGCAAATAAAAAAAGGCGCTTGATTGCGCCCTGTTTGAGATACATTACTCCCCGCGCGGTTGAAACCGCGTCGAAGCGTGGCTAGAAGTTAGGCTACGTGCACTCCGTACTGCTGCCGGAACTGCCGCTCGATGGACTCCATCTGGTCCTTCAGGCGCAGTTTCAGCTTTTTCAGACGAACCTCTTCCAGCTTTTCGTCTTCGCTGAGATATCGTTTTTGGGTGAGTGAATCGAGACGTTTTGCGTACTGCGTGTGCTCCTGAGCCAATCTGCGGAATTCCTCATGATTGGTCAGGAGTTGGTCTCTCGGAGTCAGCATCCAGCAGACCTCCAAACCGGGATTATTTTTTCAGGCTAGCACAGGCTTAATACCCGTTCAATGCCAAAAAAGTGGTGCAATCTAGGGAGCTACGGTCTCCTTTTGAGACCTGTAGCGCCGGCGTCTCGCCGGCTGTCGCGCAGGCCTCTGGTCTGCGCGTTCAGACCTATTTCGACCCCAGAAGCTTCTGTTGATACACAATTGCATCTTCCTCTGGACTCGAATAATACAGCCGCCGACGGCCTGTCTCCTCAAATCTGTGTTTCTCATAGAAAGCCCGCGCTGCTCGGTTAGACTCCCGAACCTCCAGAAAAACGGATTCGCTCCCCGCCCCCTGCGCCCGGTTGAGCAGCTCCTCTAAAAGCCGCGTCCCAAGCCTGTTCCGGCGTGATGCCGGAGCGACAATGATGTTCTCCAGTTCCCACTCAGGCCCCTGATGCCGCGCCACGAGGAATCCAGAAAGTGTGCTTTCGCGCCTCGAATCGGCGTTGGCGACCTCCTGCCCTTCGTCGTCAATCGCTTCCTCTTGGTGGTCTGCGACGAGGACGAGCCTGGAGGTCAGAGCGGCCCCACAAGCCGGCAATGCGGACCGATATTGTCCCTCGGTCCAGTGCGCCGCCGTCGGACACTGCCGCTCCAAGTCGATCATCGCAGGAATATCAGCGGCGGTGGCCAGGCGAACGTTCAACTTTGGATTATCCAGATCAGGATTTGTTTGAGCTAGAAGCTAGGAGCTGTTCTTCGAAAGATCTCCGCGTCCGAGCGCCGTATGTAATTCGCCTCCAACTCCTCCGGCGACACCGATTCCCCGCCCAAAATCTTGCACCATCCCAGCCGCGCAATCGTGCCGGCATTTACCGCGTCGATCTTCGAAATCGCGAGACCGGCGGCTTGGGCTTCCTTCGCTAAAGCCTCATCGGCAGTGACCAGCTTCGAAGTCGCACCTGTCCAAACTTCCTTTTTGCTCAGCAGCCGTTCCGCCACGACTCTCGCCGAATCGCCCGCCACCTCATACTCCCCGACGTACACCTCGCCTCGCCCCGCATCTAGAAGCGCTGTGACGTTCCCTTGCAATCCGCTGGTGAGCGCGATCGCCTCAAGCAGCGACACGGCTGCGATGGGCTTGCCCAGAATCTCGGCCAGGGCCTTGATTGCCGCCAAACCGACCCGCAGCCCCGTGAACGACCCCGGCCCTGAAACCACCAGGAAGCCGCCAATGTCATGCTTCGTGAAGCCGTGCTTCGCCAGCAGCGCCGCAATCTGCGGCACCAGTTGAGCCGAGAAAGTTCCTCCCGCCAAGGGCACCACCTCGATCACCTGCACATCGCCGTTCGCCAATCTCCCCGCCGTTTCCGCGCCACCCGAAAGTAGCGCCGGCGTCCCGCCGGCTGTCCAGCGGGCGTCCTCGCCCGCTGCAACCTCTGCCAAAGCGATGCTGCCGTGCTTGCCCGAAGTGTCAGCGGCCAGAAGAAGCATTTTGGGTGAATTTCCTGGGTTATCCGTGAATATCCGTGCAAATCCGTGGCTTGGTCTTATCCCTCCACCAGCTCCAGCAGCACTCCCCCCGCGCTCGCGGGATGCACAAAAACATAACGGTGACCGCCCGCGCCAGTCTTAATCTCCTCCGACACCAGCCGCACCCCGCTCTTCTTCAACCGCGCCACGGTCGCGGACAAATCCGGCACCTTCAAACACACGTGATGCAGCCCCTCACCGCGCTTCGCGATAAACTTCGCAATCGCCGAATCAGGAGAAGTAGCTTCCAGCAGTTCCAACCGGCTCTCCCCCACGGGAACCATCACCACCCGCACTTGTTCCTGCGGAACGGTCTCTTCCGGCAAAACGCTCAGCCCCAGCTTTTCATAAATCGCCTTCGTCGAAGCCAGCGACTTCACCGCAATCCCGAGATGATCAATCGAGACGTTCATTCTTATCGTAGGAATGCATGCTTTACTGTCGACTCACCCTTACACCCGCCCCGAACGGGGCCGGCATATGTTAGCCCTGAGCCTGTCGAAGGGACGTAAGTCCCGGGCAAGCTCAGGAAAATGGAAAACGAGTCCCATAGGGACGCCCGACAATAGCCCGGCGTTTCAACGCCGGGTCAGATCCAGAAAGAAGGAATCGAGTCCCGTAGGGACGGCAGGTGTTTCGCCAAGCAGCCATCTCACAATCGCGAATCTGAACCTGCGAAAACACCATTTATTCCTTCCGGCCTCCCCCCGCAATCTCCTCCACCAACGTATACGGATCGCGCTTATGCTCCGCCACTTCCGCCGCCAGCCTCGCCACATTCCCGTCGCCCAACTGCTCGCGCGCCTTCTCCAGCATCGCGTCCCGCAACATCTCGACCAACCGCTCCTGCCAGTTCTGCACGCTCTTCTTCAAAACCAAATTTTCCTTCTGCAGATACTCTTCATACTCCGCAATCGCCGCCGCCAATTCCTTGACGCCAACTCCCTCGCTCGCCACCGTCTTGACGATCGGAGGCGTCCACCCATCATGCCGTACCGCCAGCGACTGCAGCGCTCGAATCTCGCGCTCCACGCGCTCCGCCCCCTCGCGGTCGCTCTTGTTGATTACGAAGATGTCGGCGATCTCCATGATACCCGCCTTGATGGTCTGCACATCATCGCCCATGCCCGGCACGAGAATCACCACCGTAATGTCCGCGAGCCGCACGATATCAATCTCGTCCTGCCCGACGCCGACCGTCTCCACCAAAATCAGATCGCGCCCGGAAGCATCGAGCACGGTGGTCACGTCTGCGGTGGTGCGCGCCAGTCCGCCTAAAGACCCGCGCGTCGCCATGCTCCGAATGTAAATCCCCGGATCGGAAAAGTGTTCCTGCATCCGGATGCGATCCCCAAGAATCGCCCCGCCCGTGTAAGGACTCGTAGGATCGACGGCGACAATTCCCACCGTGCGATTGTCTTTGCGGTAGAGCCGCGCCAAGTGGTCGACCAGCGTGCTCTTCCCCGCCCCCGGCGGCCCCGTCAGCCCGATGACGCGCGCCTTCCCGCTATGCGGAAACAGAGCCTTCAGCAGATCCGACCACCCCGGAGCGCGGTTCTCGACCATCGAGATGGCGCGCGCCAGCGCCCGCGCATCGCCCGAGCGCACCTGCTCGATCCATGTTGAGATATCGGACTCCAAACGATCAGTTTTCAAACGATCAGTGTAAAGCACAGCCCGGCAAACTGAAACTTCAGCGCCGTCGGAACTTCCATCGGGAATGAATTACCTGCGTTCATTGCTTGCCCTCCTGCCCGGATGTAGATTGAAACCCGAAGACATGGAAACTACCCACCAATTGGAGCCAGCACATTCCTTGGCCAGGCCTGCTGTCAGCTCTCGCTCGTGGCGGGCATGGCTTCCACTGATCGTGTTCCCAGCGATCGCGATTGCGCTTCGCGCTCGCATGCCTGCCTGGCTCTTCATGTGGACGCTGTCGTTCGCCATCTTTCTCGGACTCAAATGGATTACGTGGTGGGAGCCCCGTGAGCGCGTTCCGCATGGTGCAGGGCGGTCGCTGGCCTACTTGCTGGGCTGGCCGGGGATGGACGCCGAATCCTTCCTCGATCTACGCCAACACGCCACAGCATCGCAGCTTCGGGAATGGCTTTGGGCAACCGCGAAAACGCTTCTTGGAATCGCCTTGATATGGCTGGTCGCCAGAAGGATTCCGCCACAACAAGCCCTCGTTCGCGGATGGGTTGGACTTCTCGGCCTGATCTTCCTCCTGCACTTCGGCAGTTTTCATCTGATCGCGCTTTTCTGGCGGAAGATGGGCATCGACGCGCAGCAGATCATGTCCAAGCCAATTTTGTCGAAGACTCTTAGCGAGTTCTGGGGCAGGCGCTGGAATTTGGGTTTCCGCCAGCTAGCCTATGACCTGATCTTTCGCCCGCTTCACAGGCGAATCGGCCTAGTTGCGGCCAGTCTGCTGGTGTTCCTGGTCTCCGGCCTGGTTCATGACCTCGTCATCTCTCTGCCCGCCCGGGGCGGCTACGGCCTGCCGACGGCCTACTTTCTTTTGCAAGGCGCCGGCGTTTCCGTTGAACGATCAAATCTGGGTAAGCGACTCGGATTGCAACACGGCTTCGGTGGGTGGCTCTTTATGTTTGTCGTTGCTGCCGGTCCGGCTTTCTGGCTCTTTCACCCGCCGTTTGTCCTGCGCGTGATAGTGCCCTTCATGCAGGCCGTTCATGCCTTATGACTCACTATTCAGCCGAGCGTATCTTCGATCTGGCTCTCTGGCTCGCCGGCGCCGCTCACTTCGTCATCTTGTTCGCCAGTTTTCAGGTTCCTTTGCGTCTCCATTGGAAAGAAGACCTCGCGCAACTCCTGCCTCTGAACCGCAAGCTGCTCTGGGTGCAGAGCAGCTTCACGGTACTGACCATCATCGCCTTTGGCACCCTCACCCTTGTTCTTCACAAAGAAATGCTTCGGGGTGATCGTGCTGCCATCGCACTCGTTTGCTTTATCGCGATTTACTGGACGGCACGCATTCTCGTGGACGCCTTCTACTTCGCCCACGACGATTGGCCAAAGGGCAAGCAATTCGTGATAGGGCACTTCCTGCTGACCAGCCTGTTCGTTGCGCTGGCGAGCACCTACTGGGCGTTATTTGTATGGCAGGCGTGGTCTGGGGGCTAGAAGCTAGGAGCTAGAAGCTACCAGCTAATCCTTCAGCAACTGCCGCGCAATCACCAGCCGCTGAATCTCGCTCGTCCCTTCGCCAATCGTGCACAGCTTCACGTCGCGATAAAACTTCTCAGCGGGATAATCCTTGATGAACCCATATCCGCCGTGGATCTGCACTCCTTCATTGGCGCACCGCACGGCGACTTCGCTGGCGTAAAGCTTGGCCATCGACGATTCCTGCGTCGTTTTCATCCCGGCGTCTTTCATCGACGCGGCGCGCAGGGTGAGCAGCCTGGCCGCTTCAATCTCGGTAGCCATGTCGGCTAGCTTCCACTGGATGGCCTGAAAATCGCTGATCGCCTTGCCAAACTGCTTGCGCTCCTTGGAATATTTCAGCGCCGCCTCATATGCGCCCTCGGCCATGCCCAGCGACAGCGCCGCAATCGAGATGCGGCCGCCATCGAGCACCCGCATGGCGTCGACGAAACCTTGGCCTTCGCCGCCGAGCAGATTTTCCGCCGGAATCACGCAATCTTCGAAAATCAGTTCCGCCGTGTCGCTCGCCCGCAGCCCCAGCTTGTTTTCTTTCTTGCCCGGACGGAAACCCTTCGTTCCTTTTTCCACGATGAAGGCAGAAAGCCCATGCGTATGCGCGGTGCGATCGGTTACCGCGATCACGACGATCACGTCGGCGTAGTGGCCGTTGGTGCAGAAGGTCTTGGTGCCGTTCAACACCCAGTTCTTTCCCCGGCGCGCCGCCGTCATGCGCGCGCTGCCCGCGTCTGACCCCGACGATGGCTCGGTCAATCCCCACGCGCCGATAAATTCGCCGGTTGCCAGCTTGCTGACGTAATTCTTCTTCTGCGCTTCATTGCCGGCCAGGAAAATATGGTTCGAGCACAGCGAAGTGTGCGCTGCCACGATGATTCCGACCGACCCATCCACTCGCGAAAGCTCTTCGATGATGGTGACGTACTCGACGTAGCCCATGCCGGCGCCGCCGTACTCGGTGGGAAACACTGCGCCCATCAGCCCCAACGTGCCGATCTCCTTGATCGTGGCCAGCGGAAACTCTCCGGCTTCGTCCCACTTCATGACGTTCGGCAGAATCTCGCGCTCGGCAAACTCGCGCACCGTTTTCTTGAGCTGCAATTGCTCGTCGTTCAGTTGAAAATCCAAAGTTCCTCCCGCTGCTGCGGCTTCTTGACCGAGCAGCCCGTCGGGCTGCGCCCGTAAGCATCGAACTTTCGATTAAAACATGACGACCGGATGGAGTGAAGTTACCTGCGGAGCGTAAACGGGAACACACGCAACGCCGCATAAATACTGGGTATTTTGGGTATATTGAACAGAAAGCCAACCGACCGGATGGTATGGTGAAAACCGATTTCTTCCTTATGTACGGCGAGCACTGCGCAATTCAATGCACAACATCACCGGTCAAAAGAAATTTCTGGAAGACCTCATTCGAAAGCAAACGCCCGCGCGACGTCAGTCGAACGTAGTCACCATCTTCCCCGATCAGTCCGTCCGCGACAGACTCAGCGATGATGCGCCGGGCGATTTCCAATTCCTGCCCACCGAAGCGCGCCGACAATTCTCGCAAGTTGATCCCGCGTGCCAGGCGCAGGCCGAGAAAGAAATTCTCTTCCAGTGCAGCCTGTCGCGAAACCGGAGTCCTGCTCAAAGCCGCCCCCGCAACGTAGCGTTCCAGCACATCCACGGTTGAAAACCGCACCGCTTCGGCCTCCGCCGTGGTGGAAATCAACATCGAGTGCGCGTCCACACCAAAGCCCAGATAAGGCTGCCGGGTCCAGTATTTAAGATTGTGCCGCGATTCGAAGCCTGCACCAGCAAAGTTGGAAATCTCGTACTGCGCTACCCCTGCCGACTCAAGCTGCTCGCAGGCAGCGAGATAAAAATCCGCGGTGGCTTCTTCGTCGGGAACGAAGTGCGCGTGATAGCGCGTTCCGCCCGCGAGCAATTCGCGCCCCAGCCGCGAATCCTCATCCACCTCGAGCATGTAGACGCTCACGTGCGGCACGCCCGTCGCAATCGCTTCCGCCAGGGAAAATTCCCAACTCCCGGCAGTCTGATGCGGCAACCCGGCAATCAGATCGACATTGATGTTAGTAATTCCCGCGTCGCGCAGGCGGCGAATATCCTCGAGCACGCTGCCTCGCTTGTGGAGACGCCCAACTGCAGCGGCTTCCCCGTCGACGAACGACTGCACTCCCAGGCTGACCCGGTTCACGCCGCAGCGTTTCAGGCTCGTCTAGTACCGGCGGCGTAAGCGTCCCCGGAGCACACTCGACCGTAACTTCCGCTTCTGGCCGCACCTCAAACTGCGATCGCACCGCGGCAAAAATCCGCTCCAGTTGGCTCGCATCGAGCACCGTTGGCGTCCCGCCGCCAAGATAAATCGAGTCCACCTCGCGCTCGATTTGCCCGCCCATCTCTGCCGCAATTCGTTCCGCGTTCTGGATGTCCTCGCTCACGCGCTCCACATAGCGTCCAAACACCGCCTGCGAAAACACGTCGGAGGCGAAGTTGCAATAACTGCACTTCGTCTTGCAGAACGGGACGGAAATGTAGATTCCCAAAGCCACTCCTCAGATTATCCCACCTCGAAACCTTTTCCATCCTGCTTGCTCCCTCGGCCATCTATTTGAGGTAACCTGTTTACAGACGCGCCGAACGCCCCCTATTGCACGATGACCCGATAAGATGGCCCAGGAAGAAGAAGTATTAGGCAAAGCCTACGACAGCCGCCTGATGCGGCGTTTGCTCACCTACCTGCGTCCTTACCGCTGGCAGGTCGCGATCGCTCTTGTCTCGATCGTGCTCAAGTCCTTCGCCGACATCCTCGGACCATATCTGACCAAAGTCGCCGTGGATCGCTATCTCGCTCCCACAAAAGCCGGCGCCTCCGGCATGTGGAACTGGCTCAGCCCGCGCCCTCTTACCGGCGTTGCCCAGATTGCCTCCATTTACGTCGGCCTGCTGCTCGCCACTTTCCTGCTTGAATTTCTTCAGACTTACTTCATGCAGTGGACCGGCCAGAAAGTCATGTTCGACCTGCGCAGCCAGATCTTCCGCCACTTGCAGCGCATGCACATTGCCTTCTACGACAAGAACCCCGTCGGGCGCCTGGTCACACGCGTCACCACCGACGTTGACGCCCTGAACGAAATGTTCACCTCGGGCGTGGTTTCTATCTTTGAAGACCTGTTCGTGCTGGCAGGCATCGTGGGCATCATGCTGTGCATGAACTGGAAGCTGGCGCTGATCACATTCGGGGTGCTGCCGCTGATCGTCTACTCGACGAAGATTTTTCGCGACAAGGTCCGCGACTCCTATCGCCGCATTCGCTCGGCCATCGCGCGCATCAACGCCTATCTGCAGGAGCACGTCAGCGGCATGATCGTGCTGCAACTGTTTAACCGCGAGCGCAAGGCGTACAACCGCTTCTCCGAAATTAACCGCAGCCACATGGATGCGTTCAAAGACGCGATCCTCGCCTACGCCGTCTACTATCCCGTAATCGAGATTCTTTCTTCGATCGCGATTGCGTGCGTGATCTGGTTCGGCGGCAACGACATCATGCGCAAAGTCACCGTCAGCAGCGTCGCCATCGAGTTCAACCGCCATTCGCTTGTGCCGTTCCAACTGGTGACGACGGTGGCTTCGCTGGGCGTGCTCATCGCGTTCATGCAGTACGCGCAGCGCTTCTTCCGCCCCATCATGGACTTCAGCGAGAAGTACAACATCCTCCAATCCGCGATGGCCGCCAGTGAACGCATCTTCAAGCTGCTCGACACGCCCGCGGACGTGGTTTCGCCCGCGGTCACGAAAACGCCCGAAGGTCCCGGCCGCATCGAGTTCGACCACGTCTGGTTCGCGTATCGGGAAATAGCGCCAGAGGCCAGCAAGGACCATGTGGGGACGGGCGCCACGCCCGTCCGTGCCGAGCAAAGCTCGGCTGGCTCTCCGCCGGGGGATGGCAATGCCGCCATCCCCGACTGGGTGCTCCGCGACGTAACCTTCGCCATTGAACCCGGAGAAACCGCCGCCATCGTCGGCCACACGGGCGCCGGCAAGACCACGCTCATCTCTTTGCTACTGCGTTTTTACGATGTTCAGAAGGGCGCCGTGCGCATCGACGGCGTCGACGTAAAAGAAATGGACCTGATCGACCTGCGTTCCCGTTTTGGCGTAGTGCTGCAGGATCCATTCCTGTTTACCGGCACGATCGCCGGCAACATTCGCCTGGGCACCGAGCGCATCCAAGACCAGCACGTCGAAAAGGCCGCCGAGGACGTGAACCTTGGGGACTTCATCCGCGCCCTGCCCAACGGCTTCAACGAAGAAGTCCGCGAGCGAGGCTCCACTCTTTCCACCGGACAGAAACAGCTCATTTCTTTTGCGCGTGCGCTTGCCCACGAGCCGAAGATTCTGATTCTCGATGAAGCCACCTCCAGCGTCGACACCGAAACCGAATTCCGCGTGCGCGACGCGTTAAGCCGCATGGTCGAGGGACGCACCTCGCTCATCATCGCCCACCGCCTCTCGACGGTGCAGCGCGCGGATAAGATCATCGTCATGCATAAGGGCCAGGTGCGCGAAATGGGGACCCACCAGGAACTACTGGCCCACCGCGGCATCTACTTCAAGCTGTATCAACTGCAGTACAAGGATCAGGAAATTCCGGTGGGAAGTTCGCAGGCACCGGAGTCCACCGTCAGCGCGGACGACTGATTTGCTCGTGTGGCGCGGGCGCCCTCGCCCGCGAACGGCCCGGAGAGATTAGCGGTATTCAGTTCGCAGCATAGTTCATAGCCGCTTTTTCTAGGAGGCTATTCTTCGCGGGCGAGGGCGCCCGCGCCACATGAAGCTGTCCCGTACAATTGCTCCCGTGCGAATCCTGATCTCTGCCGGCGAAGCATCGGGGGAAATGTACGGCGCGCAGTTGATCGAGGCGCTGCGTCGACCAACCCAACAAGAACCAGCGGAGCTTCGCTCCGCCTGGACGGGCGAGGCGCCCGTCCCTACACGAGCCGAGCAACTGCACTTTTTCGGTGTTGGCGGAGAGCGCATGCGCGCTGCCGGTTGCGACACCGTCGTCGACGCCAAAGATCTCGCCGTCGTCGGCATCACCGAAATCCTCAGCCATCTGCCAAAGATCTACGGCCTCTATCGCACCCTGATCGCCGAAGCTGACAAGCGCCATCCCGACCTTGCCATCGTCATCGACTCTCCGGCGTTCAACTGGCGCGTCGCCCGTGCGATGAAGAAGCGCGGAATCCCCATGGTCTACTACGTCGCCCCGCAATTCTGGGCGTGGCGTCAGGGACGCGTCCGCCTGCTGCGCGATTACATCGACAAGGCCCTCGTCATCTTCCCCTTCGAAGAGCAGTTCTATCGCGAGCGCGGCGTGGATGCGACCTTCATCGGCCATCCTCTCGCGGAACTGCCGCAACCGGCCATCCAGCGCGGTGACTATGCGGCACAATTCCGCCTCGATGCGGCGAAGCAATGGATAACCCTGATGCCCGGCAGCCGCGTCAAGGAAGTCCGCATGAACCTGCCGACGATTCTGGAGGCCGCCGCACTGCTCGGAGGCGAGTACGAATTTCTGCTCCCCATCGCTCCCACACTCGACGGCATTTTCCTGCAAGGGCAAATCCATCAGCCAGGAATCACGCTCGTCCCCGAAGCCCTGCCCGCGCTATGGCATTCGCGCGCGGCAATCATCGCCAGCGGGACGGCCACCGTCGAAGCCGCCATGATGTCGACACCCTTTGTGATGGTCTATTGCGTCAGCCCGCTGACCTACCTGCTGGGCAAGCCGCGAGTCAAGGTTCCGCACTTCGCGATGGTCAACCTGATCGCCGGCGAGGAGGTCGTTCCCGAGTTGGTGCAGCACGATTTCACTGCGGAAAATGTAGTCGCACGCCTGCAGGAAATCCTTCCCGACGGCGCCCGCCGCGACCGCATGCTCGAAGCTCTGGCCAACGTCCAGGCGCGCCTGAGAGTCCCCGAAGCCACCGCCGGAGTGGCCAGGCACCCCGCCAATCGTGCCGCCGAGATCATATTGAATATGCCGAAGGTGGCTAAACCCCTGCAAAGCTAGAAGCTAAAAGCCAGCAGCTTCTTGTGCTGGCAGCATCTTTTGCGTGAAAATCTACATCTTAGAGAATTAGGATCGTTTCCCGGGAGACTCTCCTTAATGCAGATTCAGCTCCGGCGCGCCCCTGGCGTCCTCACGAGTTCCCTTGCCATCTTTGTTTTGTTCTTCGCCGCAATGCCGGCGCGCGCCGCGGAAAAAGCTCGCCTCCGCGTCGACGACTACCAGATTGAGGCGGAACTCACTCCTCATCTCCATCAGATTTCCGCTCGCGCCAAGGTAAAATTCACCGCGCTGCAGGATTTGAACGTTGCCGTCTTTGAACTCAACAACGGCATGCGCGTCACCCGGGTTCTGGACGCCAGTAACAAGCCCCTCTCCGCCGAGCGCGTGACGCAGGATTTCACCATCCGTGTGCCCTTACCCCAGGGACTCAACAAAGATGCCTCCACCACGCTGACCTTCGAATACGAAGGCCAGCTCGAAACCGGCGACGACAGCCCGGTTCCGGGTCTCAAGCTGGCTTACGTGGGCGACGACACCAGTTACCTGCTCTACGCCGGACGCTGGTTTCCTGTCAGCGGATACGGCATCAACCGCTTCACCTCCACCATCAGCGTCACCGTGCCCGCGCACATGACTGTGATCGGCAGCGGAAAAGCTACGGTCAGCGAAAATTCCCCATCGAAGAAGCCGACCTCCAGCGGCCTGCCCACCAAGACTTTCACCTTCGTTTCCGACAAGCCCAGCTTCCCGGGCACCATCGTGGCCGGAGTTTTTCAGGAAACCAAAAGCGACGAAGCCGGAATGGATCTGCACGTCTTCTTCAAGCCCTCGCATCAGGCTGTCGCTCCCACCTACGCCACGACCGCGGTGCAGGAGTTCACCTACTTCGTCACGCTGTTTGGCACGCCGCGGTCGCAAAAGCTCAACGTTGTCGAATTGCCGGGCGATACGGTTCCCTACGCGTGGGCGCCTGAGATCGCGGCCATAGCCGGACCATCTATCACCGAGAAAGTTAACTACCGGCTGCTCGCCAACGCCATTGCGCACCAGTGGTGGGGAGTTTCCGTGAGCCCGGAAACCAAGGATGATTGGTGGCTGGTGGATGGATTTTCGCGGTACTCTGAGGCGATGTACGTCGAGAACGCGGCGGGCGCCGCCGGTCTGGAGGAAGCGGTAAAAGACATGTCAGTGGGGGCGTTGGCCTATGATACGGTGCCACTTTCGAGCGCAGGGAAGCTCGACATGTTCTCCACCGAGTTCCAGTCACTGGCGACCGACAAAGGAGCGATGATCCTGCACATGCTCCGCTGGGTGCTGGGGGAGGAAAAATTTCTCAAGACCATGCGCGAGTTTTCCAGCCAGTTCGCCGGAAAATCCGCGAGCATGGATGACTTTCGCGCCATCGCCGAGAAAAACTACGGCGACCAGCTCACTTGGTTCTTCTCCCAGTGGCTCGATTCCACCGGCGCACCGGAGTTTAAGGTGAAGTACACCGTCTACCGGCTGGGCAGCAACAAGGGATTCCGCGTCACCGGCCAGATTTCCCAGGATCTCGATCTGTTCCGCATGCCGGTTGATCTCAAGATCGACACCGACGGGAAGACCGAAGACAAGCGCATTGAAGTTGTGGGAACTAATTCGCCTTTCACAGTCGAAACCTTCGGCCGTCCGCGACGCATTGCCGTCGATCCCGACCATCACGTGCTAACGAATTCCTCCGATGTGAAGCTGCGGTCTTCTATCCTGCGCGGCCAGGCTCTGCAGCAGCAAGGAGACCTGGCGGCCGCCCTGACCGAATACAACAAGGCGCTCGATCTCAACAAGAACAGCTCGCTGGCCCACTATCGCATCGCCGAAGTCTTCTTCCTGCAGAGAAACTACCAGTCCTCCGCCAACTCCTACCGCTCCTCACTCAACGGCGACGGCGAGCCGCGCTGGACCGAAGTCTGGAGCCACCTGCAACTCGGCAAGATTTTCGACATCACCGGACAGCGCGAACGCGCCGTCAACGAATACCGGCAGGCCGTCCAGACCAACGACAACACTTTCGGCGCTCTCGAAGAGGCCCGCAAATACTTGCAGAAAGCCTACGAGCGTCCCAAGGAAAAGCAGTAGTTTGCCCAGGGTGCGGAGACTGCTGCTGGTGCGGTTTGCGGCGGCGGGTTCTAAATACGCGGACTTTCAATCCACTGCTCAGCCTCAGCGAGGGAATAAAAAATGAGGATGTTCTCGTTGGCGATCCGCAAAATCTGATGCAGGCGAGCCGCATGGCTCTGGCTCGCGTTCCTCACGACAAATGCACGCCTGGAGTCGAACGAGAACGGATCGACCTCATCCGCCAACTTCAGCATCTGTCCGCCGTGCAGATCAAGTTCTTCGACGTCCCTCAAATCTACGATCTCGGAAAATCCCGGTTCGAACAACGGGTCCGAACGAAGGCTGGCGGCATAGTTTGCGATCTCACTCTCGGAAACTCTCTTTCCGAACTTGACCCAGACAAGCCGTTTTTCAGGAACGATCGTGTATGCAGCCGGCGTGCTCTGAGCAGGCCTTTGATGCCGATTCAAACTCGACCCCGATTTTGGCGAATTTTCGTGGATCAAGCGTCACCTCGACGGGACAGCATCTGCTCTAGGCATTCATCGGCAGCAAGGCGATCCAACTTCAACAATCCGACAGGTTCGACGGCTGTTCCTGAATCCCCACAGATACGTAGGTCACCAGTCCGCGCAAACCTCTCGGATTAGCCTATAATTCGGTGCTCCGGCTAACCTTTCCCTATCCCCCAATGTCTAACTACTCAAGACAGCAGGGAACTTCGCATAACCCGGCTGCGTATCTCTGATCAGATGGTTAGGCGGGACTGAGACCCCTCGCCTGAACGTTTACCCGGGGCCCCCACGCCCCTCCCCGGAGGTGTGGGGGCAGACTTATGCGAATGCTTCTCGACATCATTGGGCAGTCGCTGTCCACTCTCTGGGCGCATAAACTGCGCTCCTTTCTCACCATGTTCGGGATTGCCTGGGGCGTCGGCTCACTGCTGCTTCTGGTGGGCCTGGGAGAGGGCTTCCGCAGCGGCCAGGAGAAGCAACTGGCGACCCTCGGACAAAACATTATGTTTATGTTTCCCGGGCGCATTCCCGCGGTCGAGGGCAGCACTCAATCCGGCCAAACCTACTACTTCACCTACCAGGACTATTTCGCCATCCGCAACCAGGCTAAGTTTGTGGGCGCTCTGTCGCCGGTGCTGAACCGCGAAGACATCCGCGCGGTGAGCGATTACGGATCCACCAACGGCCAGGTCTTTGGCGTCGCGCCCGACTACAACCAGATTCGCAACGTTCCCGTGACTCCGGGGCGCTGGTTCAATGGCGAAGACAATGCCGAGCGCCGCCGCGTCGCCATAATCGGATGGGAACTTCTCAAGAACATGTTCCCCGGACGCCCCGCGGTCGGCTCCACAATTCTTCTCAACGGCATCAGCTTTGACGTAATCGGCGTCGTAGCCAAGGTCGGAAAAGACGGCAATAACGGCACCAACGCCCGCATCTTCATTCCCATCGATACGATGAGGAACCTGTTCCGCCTGACCAAAGCTAACTCGGAGGATGCGATCTCGTTCCTGAATTACCGCCCGATTCAAAAGGAACTTCACACCGAGGCCAAGAACGAGCTTCACGAAATCATCGCGCGGCGCCACGGTTTCGATCCCAAACTGCAGGACGCTTTCGAAGACTGGGACACCATCGAAAACATGAAGCGCGTGGGCATGATCTTCAACGCCATGGACTGGTTCCTGGGCGTAGTGGGAGTGGTAACGCTGGGCCTGGGCGCGATCGGCATCATCAACATCATGCTGGTATCGGTAACCGAGCGCACAAAAGAAATCGGCCTGCGCAAAGCATTAGGCGCAACCTACCGCGCGATTCTTACTCAATTTTTCATCGAAGGAGCTTTTCTAACGGCATTCAGCGGCGGGATCGGGCTGGCCATCGCCACGGGATTTGTAACGCTGCTTGCCCTGTTGCCCGCTCCGGAAGGATTCGACACACCAAGAATCATCCCGGCATCAGCGCTGGCGGCGATCGGTTCGCTGGCGATCGCGGGAATCGCGGCGGGCCTGTACCCCGCAAGGAAGGCAGCATTATTACCGCCGGTTGAGGCCCTGCGCCAAGAGTGAACCAGGTGGCGACAGCCGCCTCGGCTGTCCCGCAAGGGCGAAGCCCGGCGGAATGAGCACGGCAGAAGGAGAAGGATTGGTAGCAGAATTTTCGAGCAGAAAAGATCTGAGCTAAAAGCTAGAAGCTAAATTTATGATTCTCGCCCTCGCCACGCAAGCCTACAACGCGCTGCGGCACAATCGCAGGCGCAGCCTGCTCACCATGCTGGGCATGGCCTGGGGCATCGCCACCGTAGTGCTGCTGCTGGCCTACGGCACCGGCTTCGAACGCGGACTGTGGGCTGCATTCCGCTCCTTTGGCACCAATCTGGTCTTCATCTTCCCCGGCCGCACCGAGCTGCAAGCCGGAGGCACCAAGGCCGGCACGCAAATCCGCCTCACCATCAACGATCTGGATTATGTCCGCGCGGAAGTTCCGTTACTCAAGCGCGTCTCTCCGGAAAGCGCCAAACAGTGTACCGTCGCTTATGGCACGCGCAGCGCCAACTACGGCGTTAGCGGCGTCTACGCAAGTTACGGCCGGATGCGCAAATTGGACATCGCCGAGGGCGCTTTCTTCAGTGAGGCCGACGACTTCACGCACGCGCGCATCGCCGTAATCGGCTCGGATGCGAAGAAAAAACTTTTCTCCGGCCAGAATGCGCTGGGCGAGAACATTCGCCTCGACGGCATTTCTTATCAGATTGTCGGGGTGATGAAGCATCAAGTGCAGAACGGGGACGACAACATCAACGAACGCATCTACGTTCCCTTCAGCGTCATGAGCGACTTGACCAACACCTACTATCTGTCCGCGATTGTCATGGAGTACGAGGGCGACCACGCCAAAGTCGTGCAGGCGGTACGCCAATCCATGGGATTCCACCACAGCTTCGACCCCAAGGACCGCCGCGCCGTCTTCGTCTTCGACGTCTTTGCCGACCTGCTTGATCTGCAGGTCATCACCACAGGCATCAAGATTCTGCTGGGCTTCATCGGACTTCTGACGCTCGGCATCGGCGGCGTTGGCCTGATGAATATCATGCTGGTGTCAGTCACCCAGCGCACTCGCGAGATCGGCGTGGAGAAGGCCCTGGGCGCCCACCGCTGGCACATTCTGTTTCAGTTCCTGGCCGAAGCTCTCGTGATCACGGCACTAGGCGGCCTGTTGGGCGTGATTCTTGCCTACCTGGTCTCGTGGTCGGTGGGGTCATTGACTCTGTGGAGTGCCTTTGAAGAAAACGCCAGCGAGGGGGATATCCACCTCTACATCGATGCCGCAACACTGATGTGGTCAACGGTAATTCTGAGCTTCGTCGGAATTGTCAGCGGCATGCTCCCGGCGATCAAAGCGGCGAGGCTGGATCCGATTGAAGCGCTGCGCTACGAGTAGAAAAAGCAACTCCTCTGTGATCCCCTGTGCCCTCTGTGGTTAATCTCGTCCCCCTTTAGCTAGAATCCCGATGTGTCTGAAACCACCGCCCAACGCCTCGACCGCGTCCTCGCTCAGTTGCGGCTCTACGAGCATCCGCTGCTGACCTTCTCCGCGCGCGCCAAGGGCGATGGCGTCGAAGTCATCATTCAGTTCAAAGACAAGAGCATCCCGGTCCACACCTACTACTTCGATCTTCATCCGCGCGACCTCGATCACCCGCAATTCGAATGGAGCTTCCAGCGCCAGCTTTACGACGCCCTGCACGATTATTTCGTGGAAATGTTCATCCGCACTCCGCAAGACCGCGCCGACCGCCGTCAGAAGGGCTTGTGAATTTACCACGCCAAAAAATCGACGAGGAAATCCGTGAACGCGGCCCTATTCCTTTTTCACGTTACATGGAGCTGTGTCTCTACGATGCCGAATTCGGCTACTACAGCCGCAACGCGGAGCAGTTCGGCAAGGCCGGAGACTTCTACACTTCGAGCGACGTGCACGCCGTCTTCGGACGCCTGCTGGCGCGCCAGTTCGACGAAATGTGGCGAGTGCTGGGCTCGCCGCAACACATCACGCTGGAAGAACTTGGTCCCGGCCGCGGCCTGTTCGCGCGCGACGTGCTGGATTGGTCGGAAAAGAAGTTTCCCGACTTCTTCCGCGCTCTGCGCTACGTTCTCGTTGAAACCTCGTCCCCGTTGCGAGCGCGAATCGAGGCGACACTGAGTCGCCACTTCGAAACCGGAAAGGCTCTCTTGGTCCAGGAAGATTACCGCGTCGGCGAGCAGTCGGGAGTCGTGGAGCCGTCGGCAGTCGGCGAGCTGTCAGGAGTCGGCGAGCGATCCGAAGTCGCCGAGTCGTCCGGAGTCGCGGAGCCGTCGAGAGTCGCGGAGCGACGGCATTCATTAGCCCAGCACGTAAGTGCTGGGACAGACCCGCACCGACAACGAGTCCCTTCAGGGACGGCACATGCCACCGCCGACGCGGACGTACCTTCAATCATCTTCGCCAACGAATTTTTCGACGCCTTGCCGGTCGAAGTTGTCAGCCCACAAGGTTCGCTACGCATCGACGCGCGCGGTGGACGCTTCGTCGAAACCTGGTCACCGCCTTCGCCGCAAGAACTTGAATTTCTCGACCGCTATTCCGTGCATCCCGAGGCAGGAGAGCGCGTCGAAGTCCCGCTCGCCGCACAACAAAATATGGATGCAATCACTTCCACCCTCCGGCGAGGATTCATCGTCGTCATCGACTACGGCTATATCCGCGAAGAGCAACTCGCCGGACGTCATCGCGGAACGCTGAAGGCCATTCGCCAGCACTCCGTCAGCGCGAATCCCTACGAGGCACCCGGCGAACAGGACATTACAGCCGACGTGAATTTCACGGCGCTGGCTGAAACCGCAGAGAAATGGGGCATGCACTCGCAGAGGCTCATCACGCAATCCCAGTTCCTGATGGGCATTGGCGAGGCAAATCAGTTCGCCGATGCTTTCGAGGATTGCCGCCTGCCGCAAGAGCGGACCAAAGTCGCGCTGCAACTCAAACACCTGGTCACCCCCGCCGGCATGGGCGAGAGCTTCCACGTGCTGGTGGCAAGCAAGGGAATCGAGAAAGAGAGGGTCGCGGAGTTGGCAGGTCTGAACTTCGGGCACAAGCAGATCGCGCCGCTGAACACCGGATCGCTATCGTTTGAAAGCAGCAGGCTCCGCCGCCACGGTGTCCGCTTTGGCTGCCACTTCCGGATACTCATACACTCCGCGCCCCGACTTCCGCCCCAACCGCCCCGCCTTAACGTACTGCACCAGCAACGGCGCTGGACGATATTTTTCTCCCAGCGACTTGTGCAGATATTCGAGAATGTTCAGCCGCGTATCGAGACCCACCAGATCCACCAACTCAAACGGGCCCATCGGATGGTTGAGCCCAAGCTTCAACGCCTTGTCGATGTCCGCCGCCGAGGCGACTCCCTCTTGCAGCATGTAGAACGCCTCGTTGCCGATCATCGCGTTGATGCGGCTGGTGATGAACCCGGGCGATTCCTTGATGACTACAACTTCTTTCCCCATGCGCTTGCCCACTTCGACGGCAGTGGCGAGCGTGTCATCATCCGTTTCCAGCGCGCGGACCACTTCGAGCAGCTTCATCTTATGCACGGGATTGAAGAACTGCATGCCCACGCACTTCTTCGCGCGATAAGTTACGCTGGCAGATTTCGGTGACGCTGAGCGACGACGTGTTCGAGGCGAGAATCGTCGTCGGCCGGCAGATCTTATCGAGCAACGTGAAGATCTCGATCTTCGACTCCATCTCCTCGGGCACCGCTTCAATCACCAGGTCAGCTTCGCGCGCCGCCTCTTCGACCGAGCCGGCATACTCCAGGCGTTGCAGGGCGGCATCGGCATCGGGCCTGGTTGCCTTTCCTAATTCAACCGCCTTGCTGAGATTGGCGCGGATTTCGCTCTCGGCCTTGCGCAGCGCGCCCGGCAGAAGATCCTCAAGGATGGTGCGATAGCCGCCCAGCGCCGCCGCATGGGCGATCCCGCGGCCCATAATCCCGGCGCCGATCACGGCGATAGTTTTTACCGCCGCCACTTACTTGGCCGCCTTCTCGAGGTCGGCCAGCGCGGCATCGACGGCGGTGCTCACTCCTCGCAAGCTCTCGGCCAGCCGCTGGCGCTCATCGGTGGCCATCGCAGGAATGTAAATGCAGATACGTCGCAGCGTGGCGGTGATGTCCTCCACGTAGTTCATCGCACGAATGAGTTCACCTGTTGCTGGCATGAGGGCTCCTGTCTCTAGTTCCGGCATGCGCGAATCGCTGCGCCAAACCGAACTTCTATTTTGGACGGGCCAGCGAATTTAGTAAAGGCGTGCATCTCTGAGGGAGTGTCCCACTCTGAATCTCACTCTTTCCGGAGGAGTCATCCCGAAGCCCGGCGTTCTTCAGCCGGGCGAGGGATCTCGCGTGAGTCTTCCCCGCGTCTCCGTTGCAGTGCTCGGGATCGCTTCGACAGGCTCAGGGCAGGCTATTCGCTCGGTCTGAAAAAGGCTACGCTCAGAGATTTGTGAATCTGCGATGAATCGCGCGCCCTTAATAGCCTCCATCAGTGTTTTTAATAGGTCATTTCACGGTCGCTGTAATCTAATGTCATGACAGGTGAAATCAGAATGGCCGAAAAACCTCTAAGACGTTTCATTTTCGCCAGCGATTTCGACCAGACGCTGACCTTCAACGACTCCGGTTACGTGCTGGCCGAACTGGTGGGCATTCCGACCGAGGAGTTCGAGCGCAAAGCCAAAGGCATGGCAAAGATCAACCTGGTGCAACAAGGGGCGGAGCTCGCTTATCTCCTGCTCCACGATCCCGAATTCAAAGCCAAGGTGCGCAAGGAACATCTGTACGAAGTCGGCAAGCGCATCCGACTTAAGGAAAACATCCAGCTCCTCTATCAGATTCTGGAAGCCGGCATCGACGGATACAGCTTCGACTTCTACGTGCTCTCCGCCGCGCCCGTCGAGGTGATCCATTCGGCGCTTGAGGGCATCGTTCCCGAGGATCACATTTACGGCACCGAGTTCCGCTACAAGGCTTCGGGCGAAATTGACACCATCGTGCGCGCCACTGCGGGCTACGGCAAGGTCGCAGTCCTGAACCAGCTTCTGCTGCAACAGGTGATCGGGCCCGATCATGTCATCTACACCGGCGATGGCAGTTCCGATGTTCACGTGATGTTGCACGTCAACGCGCGGGACGGCCTGACCATCGCCGTCTCCGAGTCGCCGCATGTGGCACAAATCGCCAAGCGCACCGTCTTGAGCACGAATGCCCTCGCGGTTCTCGCGCCGATTCTCGAAGAAGTGGCCGGCTGGGAGCGCTCCCGCATCCGCAGCTTCTTCGAGGCTAACGGCATGCTGATTCAGGAGTGGGAGCGCGTCCGCACCGACTGGCTTACCCTGCGTCCGATCACGATCGATACAACGGAGACATCCGGCAACATAAAATCTCTGCCCACTCTGGCAAGTTCCTAAACCCCTATGCTGCGCGACAAGAGCCTGATCCCGCTGTCTCGCCAACACCAGCATGCGCTGGCGCTGTGCGTACGCATCGATCGCGCCTCGCCCATCAGTGATGATGACCTGCGCAGCTGGCAGGAAGAAATCACCCAGCAGTTCGAAGCCGAGATCAAGTTTCACTTCGCGGCGGAAGAACGCGTGCTCTTTCCGATTGCGCGCAGCTTCAAGGACTTAAGCGCACTGGCGGATGAGTTGCAGGGCGAGCATGTGACGTTGCGCAATTCCTTCTCCGAGGCCGAAGCCCGAAAGATGACTGCGTGGGCATTGTCCGCCTTCGCCGAGCGGCTTTCCCGTCACATTCGCAAAGAGGAGCGCCAGCTTTTCGAGCGCATGCAGGAACTGGTGAAGCCGGAGGAACTTGCCGCGCTGGGAGTCCAGTTGGAAGATGCTCTCAAGGACGCAGCGCAGGCATGCGCCTTGCCCAACGACACTACAAGACTACGAGCGAAAACGTAAACTGCCGCTCCTTGCGTTTTTCGATCGGGGCGCTCGGTTGGCTAGAGGTTGTGGTGCTCTCTGAATCTTGCTGCGCCATCGCGGCCCATGTAGCGTTCCAGCACGGCGGGCTCGGCTTGACGCAAGTCCACAACGACCAGGCCATCGAGCACGTTGGAGAATTTGCGGTCCACGTTGAAGGCCAAGAGCTTGCCGCCGACTTTCGCGTATTGGCGAATGAGAATAGGCAACCCCTTGCCGTCAGTCTCCACGTCGTTGATGGGCCGCGAAAGTTCCTCAACGTCGCGCATCGCATGGCACATGGCGCGGCAATCCCAGCGCCTGAACTGTTCGGGACGAAACGGACTACGCGGCTCGATCAGCGCCGCCAACTCACTCGCGAAGCCGTCCTCTTGCATGCGCGCTTCGAAAAAGCGGTAAATGATTTCGCGCGAGGTCCGGTTGTAGTCGTTGCTGATGCTCACGGCTCCAAACAGCACCGGAGTCTCCGGATGCCTCGCGACAAACTTCGCAATTCCCTTCCACAATAAAAGCAGTGGCGTGTACTGGCGCTGGTATTCCGGTCTGACGAATGAACGTCCCAGTTCGAGCGCCGGGCCTAACTTCTGGAAGAGTCGTTCGTCGTAATGGAATAGCGTGCTGGTATAAAGGCCGCCGACGCCGTGCTGGGCAAGGATTTCCGCGGTGTTGCCTGCGCGGTATGCGCCCACCACTTCTTGCGCGGTTTTGTGCCACAACAAGAGATGCCAATAGTAGCGGTCAAAGCGATCGAGGTCGAGGCGCTTGCCGGTTCCCTCTCCGGCTGCGCGAAACGTGATCTCGCGTAAACGTCCAAGTTCTTGTTGCAGATGAGGACCCTCACTGGCGCGCAGCAGATAAACCGCAAGATCGCCGCTTTCCGCCAGGCAGCCTCCGGGAGGGAGAGCGGCCAGTTCGTTCTGCAGTAGTTCCGAACTCACCGCCGGTGCGATCGGCTGGTGCAACTTGGGCGCGAGTTTGGAACGAACTGCCATGGGCCAGAAACTCTGTGGCTTGCTGCGACGGCCCAGCAGATACGAGCGCCAGCGCAGGTACTCAATGGCCTCGCGATCGTCCGGAAGGCCGACGATGCAATCGGCGGGAATCTCGCTGCCGACGCGGACTTCGACGACCTTGCCTTGCTGTTGCAGAAACTCATTCAGGAGAAACGCGCTGCGCAGGCGGGGATGAATCATCCCTAAAAGTTGAAAGCCGACACTGTTGCGGCCACAAAAATAAACTGGCAGGCCGGAGGCTCCAGTTCGCCGAATGAGTCGCACCGCCGTGTCGCTCCATACTGGATCGGCGATTTCGACGTGCGGCCATTGCAGATGAGAGACTTCGCCAGCCGGGAAGATGGCGAGCATTCCACCCTGCTGCAGCCAGGCAAGCGCTTCCTTCAACGCGCGACGGTTGCATTCAACCGAGCGGTCCGTGTGAAACGGATCGACGAAGATGCAGTGGCGCTCGAGTTCAGGGACGTCGCCGAGCAGGAAGTTGGTCATCACCTTCACGTCAGGCCGGACACGCGTAAGCAACACAGTGAGGACCGCGCCATCGAGCACACCGAAAGGATGATTGGCCACGACCACAACCGGCCGTTTTTATGTTTCCAGCCGGAAGCGGGTCTCAGCCAGCGCATACAACCGTCGCCAAACCAGGCGATTGATGGTGACCACCGTTGCCGCCATCACAATAGTGGCCGCGAGCAGAAGATCGAAGTTGCCAGTGTCGGTCGCCTGGCTGATGGTCGCGCCCAGTCCCGGCGTCGTGTAAATGTGTCCCTTGAAGTGAAAGTACTCCGCGATGATGCTGGCATTCCACGCGCCGCCTGAGGCAGTGACAAGGCCCGTGATCAGATAAGGAAAAATTCCGGGCAGAATCAGTTTCTTCCAGCGCTCCATGCCTTGCAGCTTGAAAACCGAGCAGCATTCTTTCAAATCGGTGGGAATCGCCATCGCTCCGGCAATCACGTTGAACAGGATGTACCACTGCGTTCCGAGCAGCAGAAGAACGATGGACCCGAGTCCCAGCCCGCCGCCCACGCGAATCAACAACAGCAGCACTACGGGAAACAGCGCCGTGGCGGGAACCGAAGCGGCAATCTGCGCCAGCGGCTGCGCGATGCGGGCAAGCCGCGGGTTGAAGCCAATGGCCACGCCGGCAGGAATCGTCCACAAGGCGCCGATCAGCAAGGTTAGATTGACGCGGAGAAAGGTTGTACCCAGGCCGCGAGACAACTCGCGAAGCTCCCAGGCCTGCAGAGTCCTGAGTTCTAATATCACGCGCACGATTCCGTAGCCCACCAGAGCAAGCACCAGCACAGCCAACCCACGCATCGACCAGATTTTCCACGCGGCTGGCTCCAGCCCCTCCTCTCTCGCCGGACGCCGCGCAAAATACAGCGTTATCCGCTCGCGCAGGGGACGCGCCGTTTTTTTACGGACCTGCGCCAGACTGCGCGAATGCTGCATCAGATTGAGAACCCAGGAACGCGGAGCATCGGTGCTTTCGACCTGCTCAACCTTGAACTTTTCCGCCCACGCAATAATCGGACGCCACACGAACTGGTCGAGAAGCACGATCACCGCGATCATGGTGGTGACGCCCAAGAGAATTGAGCGCGTATCTCCCGCGCTGGCTGCGGTCTGCAGGTACGAGCCAAGCCCGGGCAGCCGAAAGTCACGGGGACCAAGCACGAACATCTCGCAAGCCATGAGGAAGAACCATCCACCGGCCACCGACATCATCGAGTTCCATACCAGTCCGATCGCCGAGAACGGCAACTCCATCTCGATCAACCGCTGCCACCTGCTGAATCGGTAAGTCTTCGCCGTCTCCCGCATTTCGTTGGGAATACTTTTCAGCGAGGCATAAAAGCTGAATGCCATATTCCAAACCTGCCCGGTGAAGATGAGCAGGATCGCGCCCATTTCGACGCCCAGTTGCCTGCCGGGGAACAGCGCCACCATCGCGAGCATCACGCCTGGAAGAAAGCTGAGCACGGGGATCGACTGCAGCACATCCAGCAGCGGAATCATGAAGCGCTCAGCGCGCGCGTTATAGGCGGCAATGTAGCCATATACCAGCGTGAAGGCAAGGCTGAGCACATAAGCAATCGTGATGCGCAGCAGCGAATAACCCGCATAAACCGGCAACATCCACGGGCTGTGCGAGATCTCTACCGAGGGCGTGAACGGGCCCAGCCATGTGCGGCCCACGAGGATCACACCGTAGAAGAGTGCAATCCCCGCGGCAAACATCACCAGGTCGGGCAGGTAAGAGACTTCCAGACGCGGGAGTTGTTCCCAGAGGCGATACGTCGAAAACCCGCGCAGACCGGTCGTCTTCTTCATGATGAGGCGGAGTACAGAAGCAAATGCCGATCACGATTTCGGTGCAGCGCTCGAGTTGGGCTCGGCCGCCGGTGCTGTCACCCTTGATTCGGCGTGCGGATGTTCAGCCAGCGTAAGCTTCCCGCTTTCGCGATCGTAATCGAAAATTTCCGCGTAGCGTCCCCAATTGAGCGCAGTTTCAAACTGCCGCAAAACTTCATCTTCGGAAAAATGTTCGTCGAGAATATCGTGAAAGAATTCGTCGGCGATCGCGTGATCTGACTTTCTGTGGAGAACGCTGTCAATCTGCTTGAGGATGGTGACATGTTTCAGCGCGGCCTCGCGGAACAGGACCTTGCGGCGCTGTATGTCGGCATCGGCAAACTGCACGCCCTCGCGAGTGATTTGAACGTCGCCCTCTTTCAGCCAGGCGAAGCCCAGCAGCACACAGGCTTCGAGAATAGGTAGAAGATCCTGAACGTCCATGACTAGTTCTTCGCTGAGACGGAAGAGGTCTTCGCGGCCGCCCTTATCATGCAGAAGTTCGATCAGTCCGGCGATCCCGCCCACGCGGGCGTGCGGCAGTATCTGATACTTCACGGTGCGAATCGGCGCTTGCTTCTTCAATCCGCCCGGCGGGACTGTGATCTCAGCCGTCTCGTCGCTTTCGGCAAGAATGTGCTCAATCTCCGGCTCGGTCATAACCTTGTAGATGTAATCCACGAGTTCGACAAAGCGCGCAGACTTGCGGTCGCGCGGATGTTTGAGGCGCACGTTGACATCGGTACGAATCTGCGCTGGATTTCTTCCCAGCACGAGAATGCGATCGGCCAGCATCACCGCCTCTTCAATGTTGTGAGTCACAATGAAGATGGCGCTGGTCGGCATCTTCTTGTTCAGCCAAAGTTCCAACAGTTCGCCGCGCAGATTTTCCGCGGTCAGCACGTCGAGCGCCGAGAATGGTTCATCCATGAACAGCACTTCGGGCTCAACCACCAGGGCTCGCGCGAAGCCCACGCGCTGCTTCATGCCCCCGGAAAGTTCCTTGGGATAAGCCGTCTCAAAGCCGTCGAGGCCTACCGTGTCGAGCATGCGCAGCGCGCGCTTGCGGCGTTCCACGGCATTCACGCCACGGGCTTCCAGAGGCGCTTCCACGTTGTCCAGCACCGTGAGCCAGGGAAACAGCGCGAAGCTTTGGAAGACAATGGCGACGTTCGGCATCTGACCGTCGAGCGGCTTGCCGTGCCAGAAAAGGCCGCCGGAAGACGGTTGCGAGAGGCCCGTCAGAATACGCAACAACGTCGACTTGCCGCAGCCCGACGGGCCGAGCAGCGCGACAATTTTCCCTGGCTCAATCGCAAGGTTGGTGAGCCCTATGACTTGGATCCGCGTGCCGTCTGGCTGTGGATACGACTTCTCAATCGCCAGGGCTTCGATGATGGGTGCGCTCTCGCTCAAGAATGGCTCCATGATTTCTATACACGATCCCCGCGGAAGCACAAAGCCACTTTATGATTTCTTTATGAATTAAATCGAAGCAGGCCGGCGATTCAGGCGGCGAAGTTCTCATCCTCAAGGACGGGAAAGGGCTTCGGGGTCCGGTCGGTTATCTCGGCCAGAAGGGCAAGTTTGGCGGCCACTTCGGAGCCGAGCTGCGCTGGAGTGCAGCGCCACTTCCAGTTTCCGCCGTGCAGGCTGGGAGTATTCATACGGCAATCGCTGCCCAGGCCGAGCACGTCCTGCAGAGGAATAATACTGAGACTAGCAACGGATGATTGAGCAGCGCGAATGAAGGCCCAGTGAATGCCGTCGTCCGCGCGGCCAACGTAGGCCTCCGCGTTGCGCCGTTCATGCGCCGCCGCGGAGTTCCACCAACCCAGCGTGGTGTCGTTGTCGTGTGTGCCGGTGTAGACGACTTTTCCCGCCGACCGGTGCGGCAGGTACATGCGCGCGCCTTCATCGCCAAAACCGAATTGCAGCACCGCCATGCCCGGAATCCCGAGGCGGTCGCGCAGCGCGTGTACCTCGGGCGTGATGAAGCCGAGATCCTCAGCGAAGAAAGGCAGGCCACCCAGCGCCTCGCGCAGCTTTTGAAACAGATCATCTTTCGGGCCGTCGACCCAGCGCCCGTTGACCGCGGTCGGATCCGCCGCAGGAATCTCCCAGAACTGGTCGAAGCCGCGAAAGTGATCAAGCCGTATGTAATCGCAATTTTGCGTCGCCCAGCGCAAGCGCTCGATCCACCACCGATAACCCCGCGCCTTCATCGTGTCCCAGCGGTAGAGCGGATTACCCCAGCGCTGTCCGCTCTTGCTGAAGAAATCGGGAGGAACTCCAGACACCACTTCCGGATCGAGATCACCATTCAGGCGAAACAGCTCAGGATGGGTCCAGACATCGGCGCTGTCATAGTTGACGAAGATGGCCACATCGCCGACGATGCGAATCGAGCGCTCGGAGCAGTAGCGCCGCAACGCCTGCCATTGCTCGTGGAAGGCAAACTGTAACGCGCTGCGAACTTCCAAATCGGCGGCCAGTTCCCTGCGCACCCGTTCGAGCGCAGCCGGTTCGCGATGCACCAACTCGCGCGGCCACTCATTCCAGCTCGCCAGCTTGTACTTGGCGCGCAGAGCATCGAAGAGGACAAAATCCTCCAACCACCAGGCATTCTCGGCGCGGAAGCGGTCTAGGCGCGCGCGCCCCGATCCTGTCGCTAATCGGACAAAATTCTTTCCTGCTTCAAACAGCAGAGGCATCTTGCGGCCAAAAACCTGGTCGTATTCAACCGGGCCTGAGTCCTGCGCGAGTTCATTGAATTTTGCCGAATCGATCCAGCCGTGTTCGGCCAGGCGCTCAAGGCTGATCAGCAGGGGATTTCCCGCAAAGGCTGATGTGGAAGAGTAAGGAGAGTTGCCGTAGCCGAGCGGCCCCAGCGGTAGGACCTGCCACACTCCCTGACGAGCCGCGGCGAGAAAATCGGCGAACTGGTACGCCGCCGGGCCGAAGTCACCAATGCCGCCGCGCGAGGGCAACGACGTAGGATGCAAAAGAATGCCTGCAGCGCGCGGGAAGGGCATGCAGCGAACCTTAACCTACATTCCTTCCTCGTTGCCGGTGCGAGTTAGCGCCTTCATCTCGTCCTGGTTGATTTTGATTTTACCGTTTTTTTCCATCTGATCGCGCAAGTTGGAAACGAAAAGCGCAAACAGTTCCTGCTGTTTTTCCTGCAGCAGCGAATCGCGAATCTGATCGCGCTTGGCGGCAAAATCCGCATCGCTCGGTGCCTGCTTGTCAAGCAGAGAGATCACGGCCCCGTTAGCGCCGCTGTTGATGGGCCCGCTGATGTCCCCCGGCTTCATCGTAAAAACGACCGCGGCCTGCCCTCCCATCGATCCGAGGTCCGGAACCTGCCCATCGGGCAAAACGAAATCGCTGGTCTTCACCGTCGCTCCCAGTTCCTTGGCCGCGCGCTTCAGATCATGCTCGGCCTTGGCGCGGTCCGAAAGTTCCTGCGTCTTCTGCGAAAGCAGAATGCTGGAGCGCTCGTTCTTGAATTCGCCTTCCACCCGCGTGCGAATCTCTTCAAACGAAGGAGTCGACGCCGGCTTGATCTCCTGCAGTTGATAGACCGCAAATCCCTGCGCCGTGGGAGCCAGGTCTGGCGGCGACTTCTCCGCAGCGGAGAAAACCGCGTCCATGAACTGGTTCGACGGACCCAGCCCCGGCAACAGGTCCCTGCGGGCGATGAAGTCCGTAGTGATCACAGGAATGTTCTTGGCAGCCGCGGCCGCATCCAGCCCCGCCGTCTTGGCCTGATTGAGCAACTCCTCCGCCTGCTTCTGCGCGATCTGCTGGGCCTTCTGCTGCTTCAGAATCGGCTCGATCTCGCTCTTCACTTCATCGAGCGTCTTCAAGTGCGCGTCTTGCTTGTCGTCCACGCGGATAATGTGGAAGCCGTAGCTCGACTTCACCAGGTCGCTGATCTGCCCCTTGGGCAAAGAAAATGCAGCCTTCTCAAACTCCGGAACCGTGCGCCCCTTGCCGATCCAGCCCAGCGAACCGCCCTCTTTCGCGCTTCCCGGATCCTCCGAATACTTCTTCGCGAGATCCTCGAACTTCGCCCCGCTCTTGAGTTGCTTCAACAGATCCGCGGCGCGGTTCTGCGCTGTGGTCACGCCCTTCTCATCCACCTTGCCATCCGGCCCGGGCAGCGGCGTCTTGATCAGAATGTGGCTCACCTTAACCTGTTCCGGCGTCCGGTACTGATCGCGGTGCTGGTCGTAATATGCCTGCAACTCGTCGTGACTGACCTGCACTGAGTCTTTGATCTTGTTCAAGTCAATCAGCGCATATTTGATCTTGCGCTTCTCCGGAACCGAATTGGCGTAGCTGTTCTTGTGCTGGTCGTAGAAAGCCTTCAGCTCAGCATCGGTGGGATGCAGGCCTTTGCGCAGGTCGTCCTGCTTCAATACGGCGTAATCGAACTTGACCTTCGTGTTCTGCTTGGTGAATTGATCACGAACTTCTTTCTCACTCACGTTGGCGCTGCCCGCAATCAAGGCCCGCAGCTTGCTCAGGAGCAGATCCTTGCCCACAGCATCTTCAAAAGTTGCGGGCGTAAGATTCGCCCGTGAGAGCATTTCCTCGTATTCGGTCTGGCCAATGAAAGTTCCGCCCGGAAAAAACGTGCCCGCATAGCGCCCATGCTGCAAATCGTCCTGCACCTCCTCCGGTGTGACGTGCATCCCCATGTGCTCCGCCTCGGAGACCAGCGCCTGCCGCGTGATGAGCTGCTCCGCCGCCTGCCGCGTCGCCTGTTGCAGCAAAAGCGGCATTAACATGGCCGCATTCTTGCCGTACTGTTGTGCCTGCTGTTGCGCCATCTGCCGCGCCGTCTGCCGGACCTCCTCGGCGGTAATATCGCTGCCGTCGACCTTGGCGATCACTCCCTTCCCGGGCTGTCCGAGCAAGTCAGATCCCAAACCGCCGGGGATCAGCGTGATCACCATGGCGACGCAAATGATCATCAAAAGGCCGCCCAGCACAATTTTTTTGGTCTTCCCAGGGGTTTGTAAAAATCGAATCATCTTCTTGTCACTCCAGAGGTTGAAGCAGAATCCTCAATTATAAACCAAGGAAAAGAGCGGGAAACGCGCGTCGTCGAGAGGTACCGGCGGAGATTCGCTTTCACAGTGTGAACTTACCGGAAAGCGGCCATTGAAACGAATTAATAGACGTGTTATCCATCATTAGGAAGCGATCTTCAATGATTCCGGAGCGCCATGATTTCACCCAGAATGATCTTACCCAGAATGATCTTACCCAGAATGATCTCAGCCAGACGGCGTGCGTTTATCTTTTTTGCATTAGTACAGTTGCTTCTCACCTCATCGTTTCTTCCCGCCCAGAATCCCTCCCATACCCAATCCCCCGCGAAGACAGATGAAGCCAGAACCTACCTCCGCGACGGCTGGACTGTGCAGACTTCCACAAAAGTGGAAGCCAGGGGCGAGACCGTCTCCACCGCAAAGTTCGTTCCCGCAGGCTGGCATCGCGCCGTCGTTCCCACCACCGTGGTTGCCGCGCTGGTGAAGGACAAAACTCTGCCCGATCCTTTCTTCGGGATGAATCTGCGCCAGTTTCCCGGCGTCACCTATCCCATCGGCGCGAACTTCTCCAACATCGCCATGCAGTCCGACAGCCCGTACGCCGTCTCCTGGTGGTACCGCACGCAGTTCGCTGCGCCCATTTCCTACAAGGGCAAGACAGTCTGGCTGAAGTTCGACGGCATCAACTATCGCGCTAACATCTGGCTGAATGGAAAGCCGATCGCCAATTCCAATGACGTCGCCGGCGCGTGGCGCACCTACGAATTCAATGTCACCGATGCAATCAAGCCGGGTGCGGAGAACGTGCTCGCGGTTCAGGTCTCGGCGCCTACAGAAAACGATCTGGCCATCACATTCGTCGATTGGAATCCCGCGCCTCCGGATAAGAACATGGGTCTCTGGCGCGACGTTTACCTCACCTCCAGCGGTCCCGTGGCACTGCGTTATCCCACGGTCGTATCGAAACTCGATTCACCGGGCAACGACCATGCGCAACTCACCGTGACGGCGCAGCTGAAAAACGGCACCAACCAGCGGGTCAAGGGCAAACTCAAGGGTCAGATCGAAACCGTGGCTTTCGAACAGGATGTAGAACTCGCCCCCAACGAGGCCAAGGATGTCACCTTTACTCCCGAGCAATTCTCGCAGCTCGTCATCTCGAACCCGCGCCTGTGGTGGCCCATCCAGATGGGCCAGCCCGAGCTGTATCTCTTGAAAATGGAGCTCGAAGTCAACGGCGTGGTCAGCGACCGCTCTGCGACTCACTTCGGCATCCGCGAAATCACCTCCGACCTCAACTCCGTCGGCGGGCGCGTCTTCCGCATCAACGGCAAGAACATCCTGATTCGCGGCGGCGGTTGGACGCCCGACATGATGCTGCGCGAGAGTTCGCAGCGCCTGCAGGACGAATTCCGCTACGTCCGCGACATGGGCCTGAACACGATCCGCCTCGAGGGCAAGCTAGAAACGCAGGAGTTCTTCGACCTCGCCGACCGTGAAGGCGTCCTCATCATGGCAGGATGGTGCTGCTGCGACTTCTGGGAGCGCTGGCAACGCTGGCAGCCGCAGGACTACGAAATTGCGAAGCAGTCTCTGCGCGATCAGATTTACCGTCTGCGCAGCCATCCCAGCCTGGTGATGTGGCTGAACGGCAGCGACAATCCTCCGCCGCCCGACGTGGAGCAGATGTATCTCGACATCGAAAAGCAGTTGCTGTGGCCGAATCCGGTAGTGTCCTCGGCGACCGGCAAGCCCACCAGCTTGACGGGAGAGAGCGGCGCCAAGATGTCCGGGCCGTATGAATATGTTGCCCCGGGCTATTGGCAGCAGGACACTCCGCAAGGCCAGCCCGGGCGCAAGCTTTGCAATCCCGGCGGCTGTGGCGGCGCTTACGGCTTCAATACCGAAACCAGCATGGGGCCGGCCGTTCCGCCGGTCGAGAGCATTCGCGCCATGGTCGGCAAAGATCACCTGTGGCCGGTCGACGACGTATGGAACTTTCATGCCGGCGGCGGCGAGTTCAAGACCATCGGAGTTTTTACCGAAGCGCTCACCAACCGTTACGGCAAGTCGGACACGGTCGAAGACTTCACCGAGAAGTCACAGATGCAGACCTACGAAGGCGTGCGCGCGATGTATGAGGCCTACAGCCGCAACAAGTACCAGGCGACGGGCGTGATTCAGTGGATGCTCAACAACGCCTGGCCTTCGCTGATCTGGCATTTGTACGATTACTATCTGCGCCCAGCCGGCGGCTACTTTGGCGCGAAGCGCGCCATGGAAGCGCTGCATCCGGTCTATGGCTACGACGACCACGCGATCTGGGTGGTCAGCAGCCAGTATGAAGACGCCAAGGGCCTGAAACTTACCACGAAGATTTACAACCTCGACATGACGGAAAAGTTCTCGCAGGAGAACCCAGTGGATGCTCCCGCCGACAGCACCACAAAGATTTTCACGCTGCCGGATGTGTCAGGACTGAGTTCCACGTACTTCGTCGATTTGCGCCTGCAGGATTCCGTGGGCAAGCTGGTCGGCTCGAATTTCTACTGGCTCTCGACCAAGCCCGAAACGCTCGACTGGGCCCAGTCGAACTGGTGGATGACTCCCACTGAGTCTTATGCGGACTACACCGCGCTCTCGCAACTGCCGAAGGTCAAGCTGAGAGTTTCAGATCGCAGCGAGCGCAGGTTTGACGAAGAAGTCACGCACGTCACGCTGGAAAATCCCAGCAAGAGTCTGGCGTTCTTCATTCGCCTGAAGGTAAACAAAGGCGCCAAGGGCGAGGAAATTCTGCCCGTCATCTGGCAAGACAACTACATCACTCTGCTCCCCGGCGAAAAGCGCGAAGTCACGGCAACATACCGCGCCAGCGAGTTGGGAGAGTCGAAACCGGTGGTGGAAATCAGCGGCTGGAACGCGGAGTAACGAATCAGGGCAGAGCGGGAGGTGCCCCCAGCCATCCGTGCCCGCAATAGGTGTACAATTCTCAAACACTGGGGAACCCAAAATTCCTATTCACAAGACACAAGCAAAGATGCCGGTTCAAGGCATTGCTCGTGACGGCCCTGGGGTGAATTATTTAGGACTTCAGAAGGTGCAATCATAAAAATTCTGCTCTTTAATCCCGACAACGGTGTAACCCGCAATTTCATGCCCCATCTCTGGATGTTCCTGCTCCAGACGCTGACCCCTCCCGGCCACGAAGTCCTGCTGATCGACGGCAACGCCCAGCCCATGGACGAGGCTCAGATCGCGCAGTTCGTGCGCGAACAAAACATTGGACTGGTCGGCATTAGCGCCATGACCCGAATGATCGCCAAGGCGTATCGCATCGCCGATGCGATACGCACCACGGGAGTGCCGGTCGTCATGGGCGGACCTCACGTGACGGAACTGGCCGACGAGGCACTCGGCCGCGATGGTGGCCCCCGCCACGCCGACGCCGTGGCACTTGGGGAAGCCGATGAAACCTGGCCTCAGATTGTCAACGATGCCGTTCGCGGCGAGCTCAAAGACATCTACGCGCCCGTCGATAACGCCGGGAAAGAAAGGAAGCCTTCCCTCAAGCCCTATCCCGCCATCCCCTGGGACAAGATCGATCTCACCCAGTTCAACCTCGTCCCCAAAGCCGCCTACCCGCTGCTAAGAAGAGTCGGCGAAGGCTGGGGCACATTTCGCATCGTCCCCGTCGAGTCCGGACGAGGCTGTCCCTACGGCTGCGAGTTCTGCACCGTCACCGGATTCTTCGGCGACTCCATCCGCTTCCGCACCAACCAGAGTGTAGTGGACGAACTCCTCCTGCTGAAAGCCCGCGCCCGCAAAGAGAAAGGCCAGATCGCCGTCTTCTTCATCGACGACAATTTTGCCATCAACGTCAAACGGACCAAATCGCTGCTCCGCGACATCATCGCAGCCAAAGCCCAGGTCCACTGGGTAGCACAGATCAGCGCCAATTTGTTGCGCGACGAGGAACTTGTCGACCTGATCGCTGCTTCCGGCGGCAAGTGGGTCTTCATCGGCATGGAGTCCATCGATCCCACCAATCTCAAAGACGTCAACAAGGGATTCAACAAGCCCGGCGAGTATGCCGCCGTGCTCGAGCGCCTCGCCCAGCGCAACGTGTACGCGATCACGTCGTTTATCTTCGGCATGGACAACGACACCACCGGCGTTGCCGAGCGCACCCTCGAGCAGGTCCGCACGTGGCCCCCGGGCCTGCCAATCTTCGGCCTGCTGACTCCCTTGCCTGCAACCCCGCTCTACAAGCGCCTGGAGATTGCCGGCCGCCTTACCCGCCCCAGGCACTGGCAGGAGTTCATCCCGTTCGCCATGGCCCACACCCCGCTGAAGATGACCATCGAAGAAGCTCACGCCGAAGTGAAATACGGGTGGGCCCACGCCTACAGCCCGGAAGCGCTGGCGCAGGCCGTCGACTCGCTGGATGACCAGCCTCTCGGTTATCGCATCAACATCTTCCTGGCGCGCCTGTGTTTCCGCGGCATCTATTTCCCCATGATGGGGCGATTGGCGTGGCTGAAAGTGGTTGCGCAAAACCGCCGAACCATTTTCAAGCTTATGAAGGAGGCCTTCTTCGGACGCAGAACGCGGCCGAGAAGTCCCGAGGTCGAAGACTCGTTTGAAGATGTGGCGGCGCCGGATGTCAGCGGCGAAGTGAGCGCCTAAACCCGTGAGCCAGATTGCTTGTGAGGCGCGTGCCTCCAGCCAAAACTGGATTCGGGTAACGCGAATGCTCTCTTGATGCTGGACGGCGGACCAACTGGCCAAATGAACTACCGATTCGCCCGATGGTCGACGAAACCAGCGATTTCACCATCCACTATTCAGGAGATACCTTGTAGTCTACTTCACCGCCTCGACCACTACGGCTGTTCCATAGGCCAGCACGCAACTTCCTAAAGTAAAGTTGAAAGTCAGCGACCACAGCGGGCGCAGGTTCGACGAAGAAGTCACGCACGTCACGGTGGAGAATCCCAGCAAGAGTCTAGCGTTCTTCATACGGATGAAAGTAAACAAGGGCGCCAAGGGCGAGGAGATTCTGCCTGTCATCTGGCAAGACAACTACATCACGCTGCTCCCGGGCGAAAAGCGCGAAGTCACGGCAACGTACCGCGCCAGCGAGTTAGGCGAGTCGAAACCCGTGGTGGAAGTCAGCGGCTGGAACGTGAAGTAAGTTGAGGCGGAATCGCGGATCTATTTTCACGGCCGACGACCACCGGTGCTCATAGGCCAACACTTCTGTTCGGCTTTCGTAAAATCTATCGAGGCAACAGCAATTACGGCCCCGCTTACCCACAGGCGACAAAGAGCCTTACACCGTCTAAGATTCTGCTCGATACAAAATACTCGAAGCCGTTTCTGCTTTTGTAATCTACGGTGTTCACTGTATAGACGCGAGCACAAAGTCGCAGTACGCGTAGGGCAACTCGGGTAAATCGATCTTTGCTGCGCCGCACGAAAGAATACTCTTCGGAGGTGCTCAATGTTCGGGAACCGTCTTCCAATGTCGCTTTCGGGGTTTCTTGCCTGTGTCGCGGTAGCGAGTCTTTCGCTGGCGACGAACTATCAGATTTCAGGAACAGCACCAATTCAACGTCTTGAAGTGGAGCAGAGTTCCGGCGGACTGATCATTCACGGTTTGTTCGAAACTCGTTTTAACTTCGCCTCCCAAATGCAAGTAACTTGTGCGGGCGTCACGGGTCATTGCTACGCCGGTTCAAACAACCCTGGCCCATGATATAGGAACCAAACCAGCGTGCCTTACGACTGCTACCCGTGCGGCGGTGCAAGTAAGTGCGGACGCACAACACAACTTACCTGTTGCTGCACCTGCACCCAGATCTACCCGCCCTGCTGTACCGTTTGTGAAAGAACAGGATATTGTAAATGAGTCGGAGAGGAAGCTGCCCATGTACTGCTCACTAAGAGGCGCAATCTTATCGCTAAGTGTTATCGGGTCATGTTGGGTCCATGCGCAAAACAGCGGAACTTTGCAGCATCCGAACAGAGACCGAATGAAGGCCGAGAACGCATTGATCATTTCTTGGAACGTCGTTTCAGATGATGCTAATGCGAGCCAGATCAAAGTATTCGATGAACATGGCCGTCCAGTTGTAAGTTTAAACGTCCTCCAACCTGCACAGGACGCGAAGTCGGTGACCATCTATGACGTCTCGGCCCGTCCAGGAAATATCATTGCGGTTGCAGCAGTGTACGGAAGCAGACAAGGCGAAGACCGTGTCCGCCCCACGGCCACGCTGTTGCTCTTCGATTTCAATGGTCGACTCCTGTCTGCTTTCGCCTTACCGCCTTCACGGCAAATAAATCACCTCGCGGTGGGTGCCCAGTCTGATGTGTGGACGCTTACCGACTTCGCTGATTCGGGTGATGACCCTTCAACTGCTCCAATGGTGGTGGAATACACTTCAGAGGGTGCAGTCGCAAGAGAGGAGCTCACCCGGAGCGCGTTTCCATTTCATTCCCACCAAATCCAACATAACTTTTCAATCGGCAATCCATCACTTGGCTACGGCTCCGCTGGACTGTGGTTTTGGCTTCCCGGTTCAACAGATTACGTCATCGTTTCTGCAAACGGAAGTAAGCCGCTGATGATGAAAACACAGCTGCCGATAAAGCAGGGACGCAAAGTAGTGCCCGTTAGCATTGTTCGCTCAAGTTCCGGCGACTTGATAGGCGAATTTCGGGAAGAGGTGGAAGGAGCGAGATTTGAGAGAGCCTACTACACCTGGTCTCTATCGAAGCAGTCGTGGTCTCAGTTCAAGCCTGATGTTTGTGACGGAGGTCACCTCATCGGAACCAGTACGAATGGTCAAATCTACCTCTTTTATCAATCAGAACGTGTTGACATTTGTAACTTTCAACCCAAGTAGAACAGTCAAACTGCCTAATCGACGCGAACGAAAGACCCCCCCGCATCTATTTGACGGCCTCGACAACCACGGCTGTTCCATAGGCAAGCACTTCGGTGACGCCTTGCATCACCTCGGTCGCGTCGTAGCGCGCACCAACGACAGCGTTGCCGCCCAGTTCGGCGGCGTGCTGCAGCATCAGATCGAAAGCTTCCTGGCGCGTCTTCTCGCACAAGTTGGTGAGCAGCGTGATGTTGCCTCCAATCAGCGTCTGCAGCCCAGCGCCAATGGTGCCGAAGATCGAGCGCGAGCGCACCACAATCCCGCGCACGACTCCTAAAGTGCGGGTCACGCGGAAGCCGTCGAGTTCGAACTGCGTGGTAACCATGTTGTGCGCCACCATCCGTGCACCACCTGTGTAGCTCACTGCCATAGGATTCCTCTCCATCATGTGCGCCCCGATGCGCCGACGAGCAGCTAACTATAGCGCGAGAGGAGGCTTAGGGCGAGAAAACTCGTGTGGCGAGTGTTCTCGTGTGGCGCGGGCACTCTTGCCCGCGACCTCTCTCCGGTAGTGGCTTATTTTCAAGTTCTGATGGCATCTTCGGTCGTCGATGGCGTCATCCCTTCGGCAAGCTCAGGGCAAGCTCTGAGCGTAGCCGTTCTTCAGGCGGAGCGAAGAGCCCGCCCTGAGCTTGCCGAAGGGATCTCCCGCTACGACGCTGTGTGCCGCGGGAGATCCCTCGGCCCGCTGGTAAAAACGCGGGCTCTTCGGGATGACGCCTCGTGAGGTTCAGAGTTCAAACTGAGCCACTACGGTCTCGCCAATCACTCCAACTCTGCAGTCAGGAAGAATTCCTGTGCTGACGGATCGTAGTGGGCCTGTAATACATTGGGCTTACAGCAGACCTGGCAGTCTTCGACATAACTCTGTTCGCGTCCGGCGGACTCGTCGACCGTAGTGGAATTCCACTCGCCGCACCCGGCACATTGAAATTTTGCCTGCATGGGCTGCATTATCTTCGATTTCTCGACGAGCATTTCACCTTGCGACAAAAAATGTGGGTTTGAAGACAGCAAGCCGCTCAGCTTGAGCTATATATCTTTCAGCAAATATCGCTCCAGGATTCGATTTAAGGGCTCTCGCCCCGTTGGGATGGGGCCAAGGCCCCCAGGTCCATCGGCGTCGCTGTGCGGGGCTGCCAGGGGCACTGGCGTGTATCTTGTGCGACGGCGGCCGCCGTGATTTTGATGCCGAGTCGTCGATTATTTTAAAGTCAGCACCATAGCTCATAGTTTTCAACCACTTCCACCGAGCCTCATAGACTTGCACCAGTCTTCAACAACTTGCACCCATCTTCAACAACTTAGCGGCACCGGCCGCTCTCGCAATTCCCTATAATGGCCGGATCGCAATTCCTGAATGGAGGCTCCATGATTTCGCGGCGCCGTTTTCTCGAGGCAGGCGGTATAGCCGCCGGTGCGGCTGTCACTACTCTTCCGTTGCTGGCATCTGCCGATCAGAAGTCCGACGACCCTTCGCTTCCTCCATCACTGGCGCGCTTGAACGTCACGGAAAGGCGAGGCCACCTCAATTACGCGCGGGGAACGGCACAAACGCCAGGAGCGCGCCCGCAAGTTAATGAGCGAGAGCGCGCTCGATGCCATCCTGCTCATGGAAGGCACCTCGCTGAAATATTTCACCGGGATTCGCTGGTGGGGCGGCGAACGCATGTTCGCGCTGGTGCTGCCTGCAAAGGGCGCTGCGTTTTATGTGTGTCCCGCGTTTGAAGAAGGACGAGCGCGTGAGCAGATTGCGAACGCTCCCGAAGGCGAGCGTCCCGATGTGCGTGTGTGGCAGGAAGATGAAAGCCCGTACCAGCGCGTCGCCCAGGGACTTAAAGAACGCGGGATGAGCGGCGGCAAGCTCGGCGTGGAAGAAACCGTGCGCTTCGTTTTTGTCGATGGAATTACAAAAGCCGCGCCGCAGGTCGCGATCACCAGCGCAACTCCGGTGACCGCGGGATGCCGCATGATCAAGAGCCCGCACGAGATCGCGCTCATGCGACTGGCCGCACAGGTGACCTTGGCGGCGTATGAGGCCACGTATCGCGCGGTGAAAGATGGCATGACGCAGGCTGAAGTGCAGGATCTGGTCGAGAAGGCGCATGACCAACTTGGGTTCAAGGGCGGTGCGGACGTGCAAGTCGGCGAGTTCTCGGCATTTCCTCACGGCTCGGTGACGCCGCAAGTGGTGCACGAGGGCACCATCGTGCTGATGGATGGCGGATGTTCGGTGGAAGGTTATGCGTCCGACATCACGCGCACGTTTGTGCTGGGAAAGGCTTCTGACAAGATGAAGAAAGTATTCGACATCGTGCATCGCGCGCAGTCGGCGGCACTAGCTGCAGGGCGTCCGGGAGTGGAGTGTGGCGCGGTCGACGCGGCGGCGCGCAAGGTGATCATCGACGCGGGTTACGGACCCGACTACAAATACTTTACTCACCGTCTGGGCCACGGCATGGGAATGGACGAGCACGAATGGCCATACTTAGTTCGCGGCAACGCTACGAAGCTGCAGGCGAACATGACCACCAGCAACGAACCTGGAATCTACATTCGCGGCGAATTCGGGATTCGTCTCGAAGATGACATGCACGTCACAGAAAACGGCGCGGAGCTGTTCACGCCGCAGAGTCCGTCGCTGGAAGAGCCATTCGGAAAAGCCTGATGCTTTGACATCTGCAGTAGCGCACCCTACCATACGGCAACCGGAGTTGTGCCGCCTTGGCCATGATCGACCAGACTATCTCGCATTACCGCATTATTCAGAAGCTTGGCGGGGGCGGGATGGGTGTGGTTTATGAAGCGAAGGATCTGGACCTTGGGCGCCACGTCGCGCTTAAGTTTCTTCCCGAACAAATGGCAAGAGACCCGCAGGCGCTAGAGCGGTTTCGGCGGGAGGCGCGGGCAGCGTCGGCTCTGAACCATCCCAACATTTGCACGATTCATGAAATCGCCGAGTTCGAGGGCCAGCCCTTCATTGTCATGGAGATGCTGGCTGGCGAGACGCTGAAGCACCGGCTGGTCACGGGAGCTATCCCGCTGGAACAACTGCTGGAGCTGGCCGTGCAGATTGCTGACGCTCTGGATGCGGCGCACAGCGAAGGCATCGTGCACCGCGACATCAAACCCGCCAATCTTTTCGTAACCAAGCGCGGACAGGCGAAGATTCTCGACTTCGGATTGGCGAAGCTGAGCGGAGCGCCAGAAGTTGCCGGCAGTGCGCCGGACGGGGCCACGCTCGATGCCAACCTGACCAGCCCGGGAACGACCGTGGGCACGGTGGCTTACATGTCGCCGGAGCAGGCGCGTGGCGAAGAGTTGGACCGGCGCAGCGACCTGTTCTCGTTCGGCGCGGTGCTCTACGAGATGGCGACAGGGCGGATGGCCTTCAGCGGCAACACTTCCGCGATGATGTTCGACGCCATTCTGCACAAGGCGCCGACCGCAGCCGTGAGACTGAATCCAGCTGTGCCGCCGGAGCTGGAACGAATTATCAGCAAAGCCTTGGAGAAAGATCCGGCGCTGCGTTATCAGAACGCCGCCGATCAGCTCAGCGATCTGAAGCGGTTGCGACGCGATTCGAGCTCGGCCAGCGTCAGCATCGCCACGCCCGCGGCCGAGCAGGTTTCAAGGAAGACTTTTCCCTGGAAGTATGTTGCCGGCGCAGCTTTAGTGTTGGTGCTCGCGGCCGCAGGATGGTTTGGTTTCCGGCCGCGCGCGAATGCGGCAGAAGTTTCTTCCGTTGCGGTTTTGCCATTCAGCAATCAGAGCGGCAGCGCGGATACGGAGTACCTGAGCGACGGAATTACCGAGAGCCTGATCAACGATCTTTCCAAGTTGCCCAAGCTGGCGGTGATGTCACGATCGTCAGTTTTCCGTTACAAGGGACGCGATGCGGACCCGCAAGCGGTGGCAAAGGACTTGAAAGTGGATGCGGTGATCACGGGACGGGTTTTGCAGCGCGGCGATCAGCTTGTAGTCAGCGCGGAGTTGATCGATGCGCGGACTAACCACAATCTGTGGGGCGATCGCTATGACCGCAAGCTGTCGGATCTGGTCACAGTGCAACAAGACATCACGGGCGCGATTTCGGCGCGCTTGCGGGAGCGTCTGTCGGGCGAAGCCGCTAAACCCAGTGCCGCTGGCGGGACTCGCGATCCGGAGGCGTACCAGCTCTATCTCAAGGGGAAATACTACTGGGACAAGCGGACAGAAGAATCTTTGGAAAAATCGAAGGACTACTTCAACCAGGCGATTGCGAAAGACCCGAATTACGCGATGGCATACGTAGGCCTGGCCCAGTACTACTATGTGGTTCCGGATTATTCCCCGATCGCAAACAGCGACGCCTTGCCGAAGGCACGCGCTGCGGCTGAGAAAGCGCTACAGCTTGACGACACTCTGGTCGAGCCTCACGCGGTGCTGGCGGGAATTCATAGCGGGTTGTTTGAATGGGATGGAGCGGAAAAAGAATTTCGGCGAGCGCTGGAATTAAACCCGAATGATGCGGCCACCCACTTGTGGTACGCCCTCACGCTGGACCAGGAGGGCCGCTCCAGCGAAGCGATTGCTCACGTGAAACGCGCCATTGAACTGGAACCTCTTAACCTGAAATTTAACGACGGCCTGGGTGTGATGTACACCGGCGCGCGGCAATACGACATGGCTGTGGAGCAGTTCAAGAAAACCCTGGAGATGGATCCCAACTATGCACCTGCGCTTTTCAATCTCGCGCTCGCCTACCGAATTATGGGTAAGTACGATTTGTGGCTGGAGGAGTGGAAGAAAGGTGCCACGCTCATTAACGATCATGAGGACATAGCGCTAGCGGATGAGGTCGCGCAGGTGTATTCCAAAGCAGGGTATCAGGCGGCGGTAAGGCGAGAAATCGAGTTGTACCAGGAATTGGCGAAGCGGCGATACGTCGATCCGGCCTGGATCGCATTCGATTATGCAAATGTGGGAGAAAAGGATAAGGCCTTTGCATGGCTGGAGAAGGCCTATGCTGAGAAATCAGACAGCTTGGCGAACATTAAAATCGTCCGTGCCATGGATGGCTTGCGCTCTGATCCGCGCTATGCGGCGCTGCTGAAGAAGATGGGTTTGCCGCAGTAGCGATCGTGCCGTCCCCCTTCGACCTCGCTCAGGGCAGGCTCTACGGGGCTCGCGGACTCTTCTCACGCTCACCCGGCACTACCGTGCCGGGCTTTCACATGCCGCCGCTTACGCGGCTGGAATCTGGGGAAGTCCGGCAGCAAGAATCGGCCGACGGCGCCGGCGGCTGGAATCTGGGGAAGGCAGCGCCGCGATCGGCTTTAAAGCCTGCTTGGTCGGTTCTTGCTTCGGAGGCTTACTCAACAGGCCACTTTGGGTGAAAACCTTTGCGTATTGTTCGAGCAGGGGAATTGGGAGTACAGTTGGTGCCGCTTTTGGAGTCAAGAAGGAGATTCCGGCTTCAACGCTCCCTTGCTTCCTGTCGGCACTAATACGGTGAGCGTTCAAAGCGGCGGCTTCGCCCAATGGGAGGTTCACAAAATCCATTGGTTCGTTGGGGACAAGCGTAGAGCCAGAAAGGAAGAGTTATGAAATCAATATCAGCAGCAGGTATCGCTATCGTGGGCACGATACTTTTTGCTCTGGGCCCTCGCGCCTATGCGAAAACGATCTTCGTTGCTAATAACGGAACGGATTCTGCCACGTGCGGACCGACAGGACAGGTTCCATGCCGGTCCATAACACGTGGGCTTCACCATTCTGCCAATCTCGATTTAATTGTCGTCGGCCCCGGCAAATATGGCGACTTAAATGGAGACGGCATTCTCGGCGACTCGCCCGGTGAGGAGGTGCCCGCCGCCAACTGCTTCTGCATGATTGCGATCAACAAGTCGGTGACTATCGTATCGAGCGAAGGCGCCGCGGCAACGGTGATTGATGCGCGCACCGTCGACGTGTTTAACAACGTGGCCGTCACTGCTGGCGGTGCAGTTTTCGGGAAGCCCGGCCTGGGCTTCACCGTGACGGAGACGAAAGCGGCGACTACCAATTGCTTTGGCATCGACCTTTTCGGTGCGAAAGGCGTAACGATCGAAGGTAATTTGGTAGTGGCCTCCCACCCCTGTACGGGAGGAGGGATCAGCGCGAGTGGCAGCAACCCGGGCAAGGGTCTTATACAAGACAATCAGGTGATCGGGTGGGACACAGGAATAAACGTAGGCGCCATCATCGTCTCGCACAATGCCGTGCAACTTAACGGGCTGGGCATCAATGGATTTGGAGCCGCGGTTACGGGAAATTTCGTCACCGGCAACCAAACTGGCATTGAAGCCAACAACTCCGCAGCCAGTGTCACGGGTAATGCAGTGCTGGGGAACGGAACCGGGATTCTCGTGACCACCTTCGACGGCACGATCCCCAAAGTCGAGAACATCAATATTTTCGGCAGCAGCCTTTGCGGAGTGGAGTTCGACGTGGCTAACGTGGTTGCTACAAACAACTACTGGGGAAGGGCGACAGGGCCCCTGCCGCCCGGCGATATATGCGGCACTGGCTCCAGCACGGCGATCGTGAAGCCGTTTGCCACCAAACCCTTTAGCATACCGGCGCCGGTCAACCCATGAGAAGGGACGTTGTTTCGTGAGATCCGTAGCGGTTCGAGCGTCGGATCCTCCCATTGTGTAGGAATTGGTTTTGAGGTCGACGCTGCGCCGCGGTAAGAGCGCGACGCGGCAGTAAGCCTGCGAACGTCTGCGCTTAGCTCCGCGGCGGTGCGCAGGAGGATTGAGAAGACTCGGTTCAATCGACTCTTGAGGAACGGCGCCATTTGGCGTGGAGCCAGGCGAGAATGCCCAGGGCACAGACTTCTACCGGGCCCGGCGGCATGATTTGCATGCGCCATAGATTGTTGTAGTCCACGGTCGCGACGTAGACCGCCCATACGGTTCCGGCGGCGGCGATCAGGCTTCCGAGGCGCTCCTGGGCGGGAATACTCAACAGAGAGCCGGAGCTCTTCTTGGCGGACTTTTGGACAGCGGCCTGCCGGGTACGCAAATCGTCGTAGCCCTCGCGTTCCCGGTTCCAGTCGATGTCGTCGCTTTGATAAGGTCTTACCACGTCTTCCAAAATGCCATAAGAAGGGTAATCCGCGCTCGTTACATTCGTAACGAGAAGCGCCCGTAGCCGTCGCAACGGGACTCGCGGACTTTTTTCCTATGCTTTCCCGGCACTGCCATGCCGGGCTTTCACATGCCGCCGCTTCGCGGCTGGAATGTGGGAAGGCGGCCGCACAGTCGCCTTCAGAGGCTGGGGCACGATCGGTTTCGGGCACGACGCACGACCTGCTTCAGAGGCCCTGGGTGCGACCCAGTGCAGTCCCCTTCGCCTGCGCTCAGGGCAGGCTCTAACGGGACTCGCGGACTCGTTCGCCTCTCGCCCGGCACTGCCGTGCCGGGCTTTCATATGCCGCCGCTTTCGCGGCTGGAATGCGTCGGAAGTGGTCACCAGCGCAGCCTGGTCAGATATTCGTAGCTGGCCTTGATGCTGTCGAAGGGGGCAGCGGGCTTGTCATGTTCGACGATGTAGTACTTGATTCCCGCCTTGTCGGACTGGGCGAAGATGCGCTTCCAGTCGATGATTCCGCTGCCGACCGCGGTCATCTCTTTGAGCGAGCTGCCAAAATCCTGGCTGCCCCCGGCGGTGACTTTCGGGAGCTTTTTCATGTCCTTAACGTGGACGAGCGGGAAGCGTCCCGGATAGCGATCGAAGTATTGGAGGGGATCGGCGCCGGCGACGGTGATCCAGCAGAGATCCAGTTCCATCTTGACCAAGTTGGGATCGCACATCTCGAGCAGCATGTCGTAGGGCAGTTTGCCATTGACGGGGAGGAATTCGAACCAGTGATTGTGGTAGGCGAACTGTATGCCCGCCTTTTTGCTGGCTTCTCCGGCGCGGTTGAACGTTTCGGCGGCGCGCTTCCAGTCGTCCTCGGTTTTGCGGAGTTCCTCCGGGATCCAGGGATTGACGATGTAGGGCTGGCCGATGACCTTGGCCGATTCAAGCTGGGCTGGCCACTGGTCGGGGGCGAGGAGTTTGTAGTCGACGTGGCAGGAGGGCGAGGTAATACCGTTCTTGTCGAGGATGGCGCGGACCTGTTGCGGGGTGTGGCCGAAGTAGCCGGCAAATTCTACTTCTTTGTATCCGATGGAGGCGACCTTGGCGATGGTGCCTTCAAAATCTTTCTTCATTTCGTCGCGCACGGTGTAGAGCTGTACGCCAAGATTGTCGATGTGGTGTTCGGCGGCAGCCCAGCTCATGCGGCGGTTGAAGAGCGTGGCAGCGGCAGCGGTGGCAGCGGTTCCCAGAAAAGTGCGGCGGTTCATCATGTTGGTTTCTCCGGAGGCGGGCGCGACCCCGGAGAGCATTATACGTTTGCATGACGGGTCTTGTTCAAACGGGGCAGGGTTTGTGGTGACGCAGGCAGAAAGCAGGTCCCTCGACTTCGCTCGGGATGACAATTTATAACGGGATGACAATTTCTGGGGGATGACAAATTCTGAGTGGATCACAGATCTGAGGGGTGACAAAGGATCGCAGGGGGACGCTGTCGGCGTCCCCTGCGACGGAAATTTTTATTTTGAAGGTACTACCTGCAAGTTATTATCCACCGAGAAAATTCCGGGGACGCTGTTGGCGCGCACCGTGATCAGGTTCTTATCGGTTTCGTTATCGACTACGCCTTCCAAAGCGACATGACCATTCTTCACGATGATGCGAATGGGCTTCTGCACCCCGAGCGCGTACTTCTCCAGCGCGGGGTAACCGTAGATCGCGCGATAGAGTTCGAGGCGCAGCCTGTCGTCCATGGGCGAAGGCGGAAGGATTTCGATCTGGTTGACGACCTTTTCGACGCCTTCGATGTGTTTCACCGCATTTTCCGAATCGGACTTAAGCGTGGGCCGGACCACCTGGCCGGTCAGGGTGACGGTTGAGCCATCGACCTTGAAGGCGATGTAGTCAAAGACTCCGAACCACGGGAGCATGAGCAGTTCGTGGCGAACCTCTCGCGTGATGCGGTCTTCGGCATTGGCGGGGGAATTGGCGGGCATGCCTTTCGGTTGTGCGGAAGCACTCCCGACCGGCAGCATGGAAGCGAGCATAAGTAAGCTGACCGCGAGGACCAATAGCCTGTGCTTCATTGGAAATATCTCCTTCGTTCGTGGAGTTCACTCAGAGGATGACAGTCTACTGCCGGGCCGGAGAGGAATGCGATACGACTCAAGTTGTATATGTGCACCGGCGTCACAGTATTCAAGACAGCAGTTCAATGCTTCTGACGTGAAGGATTCCGGTGCTGCGATCGAGCGAACCGGTGACTTTGACGCGCTTGCCTTCGTACTGCTTGGCCTTTTCCTGATCATCGAGCTGGTAGGCAATGTTGTCCTCGGTTTCGAGCATGTACTTGCCTGCCACCTTGACCACGCTGCCCGTCACGCTCTGTGCCGTAGACTGCTGAGTTTCCGGTTCCGGGCGCTGTTGTGTGTCTGGCTTTGCATCCGGCTGAGGATTCTGTTGCGCAGGCTGCTGACTGGGCTGAGTGTCGGGAGGGGGGACGGGCTGCGGCTGCTGCGGCACGGGCTGCGGCTTCTGGAGTTCAGACCAGGCGATGAGCTGGGGACCGAGGATTCCGTCGCTGTGGCCGGGGGCGGGTTTGGGCGCCGGTTGCTGGGCAAAAGCGCACGCGGCGCATAGCCATATGGAAAGGAGCATCGTCCACCGTTTCACAGGACACCTCCAACACGCACCTGAGCGAAGCGGCGAACGATTGCTGCCATTTAAAGAACCTGGCCAGGGCAGGGCAATCGCATGGTACTCAGGCGTTTCTATCACCTGGAGGGGAAAGTTACTCTCGGGAGGATCATGGAGGTTGGACTACGGGGTTTGCTGTAGGGGTCATTTAAGGTGAGGCTAGGTCGAGGCGAGATTTGTGGCGATGCAGTCAGAAAGCAGGTCCCTCGACTTCGCTCGGGATGACAACTTGAAAGAGGGATGACAAATTTAAAAAGGGGATGACGAATTTAAGAAGGGGATGACGAACTTAAGGACGAACTTAAGAAGGAGATGACGAATTCTGGGGGATCGCAGATCATGTGGGTGACAAAGGATCGCAGATCTGAAATTTCAGGTCTGTTGCGCAGTCGAGCACCCGGAGGTCGGCGCAGTTGCGGAGAATCCAGTCGGCCCCGGCCTGGCGCAGGTTTGAAGCTGGGAAGGTGGTGGTGAGTGCGATCACCCTGGCGCCGGCGGCTTTGCCGGATTGGATTCCGGCGGGAACGTCTTCGAGCACAATGCACTGGGGCGCGGGGAAGCCAAGAAACTCCGCCGCGTTCAAATAAGGCTCGGGATGCGGCTTGCCGTGGGTAACATCGCTGGCAGTGACGAGGCGCTCGGGAACCGGGAGTCCGGCCGCGCGGAGACGGACTTGGGCGAGCGCGCGGGTCGCGGAGGTCACGACGGTCCAGCGGTCGGCGGGCAGCGTGGCGAGGAGTTCACGCGAGCCTGGCAAAGGGACTACGCCCGCGACATCTTCGATCTCGCGGCGTTCGACCTCGCGGTTCTCGGCCTCGTAATCGGCGTTGGGGAGGTACTCGCGAACCGTGGTGAGGCTGGGACGGCCATGGGCGCGGGAGACGACTTCATCAGGATTGAATCCGTGATCGACCGCCCAACGGCGCCAGACGCGGGCGACGGCCGGGGTCGAGTTGATCAGGACGCCGTCCATGTCGAACAGGAGGGCGGCACAGCGGAGTTGGATGGATGGCTGTGGCATGGTTGTGTCTCACCAGAGGACTTCGTTTCACCGAGGACTACGAATGTGAGGCAAACTCCGGTTACCTTTTGTCATCTTAACCGGTCCCGGTCAATTGTCCGCTGGTGGGCTCATGTTATTGGAAGAGAAAATTCGAGACCTGTGTGAGCAGGCGGTCCGAGCCAGCGACGAACGGGATGCCCTGCTGATCCTGGAGGAATTGCGGACGGCACTCCATAAGCACATTGAAGAAGTCAGGGACAAGGTGCTGGCCACTTCATCGTTCTCGGCGGGGCGACCTCGCGCCTCGCTATCTTATAGGTCTGGGAAGAAGGCTGCCTAACAGGCTGCTGAAAAACTAATCTCTGCTGCCGAAAGCGAACCGCAGGCGCTGAAGCGCGGCTGGTTTTAAAGAACTTAACGGCACCCTTCAGTCGCATTCGCTCTCTCAGGGCAGGCTCAAGAACTGAAGTCGTGCCCTTCCCAAAGCCTGTCTGGAACGGAATTCTTCAGCAGCCTGCTAACCTGTGAAAGCAGTGCGTGCCCGGAACTTATTTCTGAAACCTTGCTGACTTTTCTGAAGCGTTGCTAACCAGGGCGCGAGCTTAACTGCTTCCCGAAACGACCTTGCAAATGGTTGGTGGTGATGAGAGTCACCCCTGGGAGTATCTGCGGTCACCTCATTTTTCTCGCTTCCGGCGTAACATTTTTATAGGTCGTGGGAGCGTCGCCATGCTTCCAAAGTGCGTCGATGGTTCGGCTTTCCAACAAGAAGGACGCAGCACGGCCTCTCCGCAATCTCCCACACCTGAGGTTCCGCTGACGGGACAATTGCAGACGGTTGAGTCATCGCGGTCTTCGTCGCGGTCTTCGTCGCAGTCGAGGAGGTGCCTATGACAGTCGCCGAATTGAAGAGACCCGAATTAGACAGAATCAGCACGAAGGCGGTTTTTAAGAACATTCTGGTGGCAACGGATTTTTCCGAGGCTTCGGATAGAGCACTGCGCGACGCGCTGGCGCTGGATGCAGAAGGCGATGCCCGCATCTGGGTAGTTCATGCGCTGGCGAAGAATCCGCAGCAGTATTCAACTCTGGAAAATCCACCGGAGCTGGATCTGGAGCGTGTGGAGGCGGAAAAGCAGATGAGGAAGGTTGTCGAAGGCGTGACAACCGCACGCAAGGTGGAGGCTCAGGTGCGCCTGGGAAAGGTTGGGGATGTCGTGGCGAAGGTGATCGCAGAGGAGAATATTGATCTGCTGGTGATTGGGACGCGCGGGCGCGGGGGAATCAGCAAGCTGGCCCTGGGATCAGTGGCGGAGGAGTTGTTGAGGGTGGCGCCGTGTCCGGTGCTGACGATTGGACCGAGAGCGGAGGTTCGGCCCACTGCGCGACGGATGGAATTTCGCACGATCCTGTTTGCGACGGACTTCGGCAAGGCTTCCGCGAAAGCGCTGCCGCTGGCCCTGGCACTGGCGCGGGCGAATCAGGCGAAGCTGATTTTGTTGCACATGACTGCGCCGATGCCCATGGTCAGCGCAAGTCTGTCCGCCTACGCCCCTGCGTCGATGGCGGCCGAAGACGTGGCGGAATGGCAGGCCACAATGCACAAGCTCAGCCTGCAGCGGATGAAGGAAGATCTGCCGCGCGAAACCGGCCTGGAGCAGGAGCCGGAGTTTGTAGTGGGAATGGAATTTCTGCCGGAAGGGATTCTGACTGCCGCGGCCGAGCGCAAGGCCGACCTGATTGTGATGGGTGCGAACCGGTCGGCCTCGCCGCGGGCGGCGGCGCACATTCCGTGGTCCATGGTGCCTGAGGTGGTGCGGGGAGCGGCGTGTCCGGTGTTGACAGTGGCGGGGTAAAACGCGTTTCGTATGAAATAAAAAAGAGACGCAGGAGGTTGCGTCTCTCGAAGTTGCGATCTTAGGACTGGACGATCTTTTCCAGGGCCAGGCGATTGCGGATTACCAGAGTCGAACCCTTCAACTGCAGCCACTGTTTTTTCTTGAATTCGGAAAAAAGGCGGCTGACAGTTTCGCGGGTGGTACCGATAATCTCCGCGATCTCCTCGTGAGTGAGAGTCAGTTTGACTTGTGACGAGCCGTTCTCTGGAACTCCCTTGGTCGACCAGGAAAGCAGCAGCTTGGCAAACTTTTCCGAGGGCGAAGTGGCGAGACCCAGAGTGCGGATCTCCTCATAGGCCGTGTAGTAGTTGCGGCTGAGTTGCTCGGCCACGCGCAGTGCAACTTCGCCGTTGTCCTTGAGGAACTGCAGCAAAGATTCCCGTGAAATAAAGTTGGCCTGCCCGGGCTCCATCATCTCAGCGGTAACTTCGTAGGGATGATTGGAGATCACGGCATTCAGACCGAGAACGTCGCCGGATTCGGAAAGCTTGGTGATGATGGTCTTACCTTCGCGCGAGGAGGTGGATAGTTTCACTTTACCCGCACAAAGTACAAATACACCCCGCGGCTGCTGGCCTTCGATGAACAGCATGGCTCCCTTGGGATAAACAGCCGTGGATTTCATTTCGTTGAGGCGCTGCCCGGCGTGAATGGAAAGATTGCAGAAAAGATGTTCCTCCCTCACCGGGCAAGTGAGGCAGTTATCAATGATATTAAGGCCGTAAGGGGCACGCATTTGGCACCCTCCGTAGGCCCATTGTAGCACTCAATTCCCGCATGTGATCACCATCACGAAGGGTGGTGACCCCCGACATATCAGGCGCACAGACAACTATCGGAGACTGTGCCAATATGGGGAAGTGTAGCGACGAACCTCCTTCGCAGGCGCTTCTAAATCTGTGAAACAATCGAGTGTGCGCGACAGGAGTGTTTCGTGGGTCAGGCATCGAATCTCACATCTCCGCTACAGTTTGATACCCTGGCAGGTGCGCCAGCGCCGCGGGCGGGGCTGGATTCATTGTTTCTGCCGCGCTCGGTCGCAGTGATTGGAGCCACGGACCGGCCGGGTGCGGTGGGCCGGAGCGTGCTGGCCAATCTGCTGGCAAGCCGTCCGCCGCTCGAAGTGTATGCCGTGAACCCAAGCCACGGCGAAGTGCTCGGAATCAAAACCCAAAAAAATATTCGGGAGATCCGCGGAGGAGTGGATCTGGCCGTGGTAGTGACCCCGGCAAAGATGGTGCCGCAGGTGATTGGAGACTGTGTCGACGCTGGAGTGCGTTCCGCGGTCGTGATTTCGGCGGGATTTCGCGAACAGGGGGCGGCGGGTGCGGCGCTGGAGGAAGAGATTCAGAAACATTTGCGGCGCGGCTCGCTGCGGTTGATCGGGCCCAACTGCATGGGCTTCATGAATCCATCGATCGGGTTGAATGCAACTTTCGCCAAATCACTGCCGCTGGCCGGGAGCGTTGCGTTCCTGAGCCAGAGCGGGGCCTTGCAGACCGCCATCCTGGACTGGAGCGAGCGCGAGCACGTGGGCTTCAGCGCCATCGTCTCGACCGGCTCGATGCTGGATGTAGGGTGGGGCGATCTGATCTATCACTTCGGGGACGACCCTCACACTAAAAGCATTTTGCTGTACATGGAGTCGGTGGGAGACGCGCGCTCGTTTGTCTCGGCGGCTCGCGAGATCGCGCTGAGCAAGCCGATCATCGTGATCAAGGCGGGGCGGTCGGAGGCAGCGTCAAAGGCTGCGGCCTCGCACACGGGCGCACTTACTGAAAGCGACGAGGTGCTGGACGCGGCATTCCGGCGCTGTGGCGTGTTGCGGGTACAAAATATCGCGGATGTCTTCTACATGGCGGAGACGCTGAGCAAGCAACCACGGCCGCGCGGGCCACGCCTGACCATAGTCACCAATGCCGGAGGGCCAGGAGTGCTGGCCACGGACGCGCTCATCGCCACCGGCGCAAAACTCACTACGCTGTCGCCGGATTCGCTGCAGGAATTGGACAGTTTCCTCTCGCCGTACTGGAGCCACGCGAACCCGGTCGACATTCTGGCGGATGCCGATTCTGAACATTACGTACGGGCGGTGGAAGTTGCGTTGAAAGATCCCGCCAGCGATGGGCTGCTGGCCATCATAGCGCCGCAGGGACTGGCCGATCCGACGGAGGTGGCGAAGAAATTGACGCCGTACGCGCGGTCCACTGGCAAGCCGTTGCTGGCGAGCTGGATGGGAGGCGACGGCGTGGCGGAAGGGATGACGATTCTGAATGAAGCGGGCATTCCTACATTCTCGTATCCCGATACCGCGGCGCGAGCGTTCACCTACATGTGGCGCTACACCTACAACCTGCGTGGTTTGTATGAGACGCCCGAATTGGTTGAAGGGCCGGAACTGGCGCTGGATGCGCGTCATAAGGTGAGCGAGTACGTGCAGAATGCGCGCAGCAAGGGCCGGACGATGCTCAACGAATTCGAAGCGAAGCACTTGCTGGCGACCTACGGGATTCCGGTGGCGGAGACCTACGCGGCTGAGAACGAAGAAGACGCGGTGAAGCAGGCGGCGAAGATTGGTTATCCCGTGGTGGTGAAGCTGCTGTCGAATACGATCGCCCACAAGACAGACGTGGACGGAGTGCGCTTGAACCTGCAGTCTGAGGAACAGGTGCGCAAGGCGTACCGCGCGATCAAGACTTCGGTCACAGACAAAGCCGGAGCGGAACATTTTGCCGGAGTGACGGTGCAGCCGATGGTGAAGAGAGATGGATACGAACTGATCCTGGGCAGCACGGTCGATGCTCAGTTTGGTCCGGTGATCCTGTTTGGATCCGGCGGAGTGATGGTGGAGGTTTACGGAGATCGCGCTCTGGCATTGCCGCCGCTGAACACAACCTTGGCGCAACGCCTGATGGAACAGACGCGAATCTTTACCGCGCTGCAAGGCGTGCGCGCGCGCCGGCCCGTGAACCTGGTAGCGCTGGAAGGACTGCTGGTGCGGTTTAGCCAGCTGGTAGTGGAGCAGCCCTGGATCAAGGAGATCGAGATCAATCCGCTGCTGGCCACGCCGGAGCGACTGGTAGCGCTGGACGCGCGCGTCGTGTTGCATGATCCGGGAGTGAGAGCCGATCAGCTGCCGCGCCCGGCCATCCAACCGTATCCCTCGCAGTATGTGTCGGAGTTTAGGATGAAAGACGGCACCCCGGTCACGATCCGTCCCATTCGTCCCGAGGACGAGCCGCTCATGGTGCGTTTTCACACCACGCTGTCTAAGCGCAGCGTGTACCTGCGTTATTTCTGTTCGCTGAGCCTGAGCACGCGGGTGGAGCATGAACGGCTGGTGCGTATTTGTTTTGGAAACTACGACCGCGGAATTGCCCTGGTGGCGGATCGCAGCAATCCGGAGACGGGCGAGCACGAGATTCTGGGCGTGGGGCGGCTCAGCGGGATGCATAACCGGGCGGAGGGCGAAGCCGCGGTGATCGTCACGGATGAGTGGCAGGGGCGTGGGCTGGGAACGCAACTGCTAAGCCAGGTGGTGCGAGTCGGGCGGGAGGAGAAGTACAGCCGGCTGGTGGCGGAAATCTTGCGTGACAACCTGGCAACGCAGGCCATTTTCAAGAAAGTCGGATTCCAGCTGCGGGCGCTGGAGGATGGCTCATCGGTTTCGGCCGTGCTGGAGCTGACTCATTGAGTCATTGAATTTCACAATCCATCAATGAGTTCAAAGGGCTCGTTACAGCAGTGGATCTGCATTCACTGGCTTGCTCCGCGCTAACTGTAGCTCCGTCTTCCGAATCATTTCCAGCCACAAGGAATCCGGATTCGCATTGAAAACCGTGCTGGCATCGGCCGGAAAAATGAACCAGGCGCCCAATCCTACTTCCTTTCGCAGTTGATCTTGATTCCATCCGGCATAGCCCAGGTAAACATGGAAAACGGCTGGGTCAGGTCGAGCGGAAATGGTTTGTTCGAAGAGAGGTTTCGCGGCAATCAGGTAAACATTATCGAAGACGTTCTCCGCACCTTCCAGCCTTGCAGGCGACTGGAACAACGCAAACACCGCTGGCATTTCGAGTGGTCCTCCGAGATAGACCGGGTCGGAACGGTCTTTCGCTGCCTTCGGACTCTCAAGCACACGCGAAAGCGGGACATCCGTGCGCCGGTTGAGAACGAGTCCGAGTACGCCTTGGGCATCGTAGCGAGCCAGCAGAATCACGGTTTTGGCGAAATGCGGATCGCCGAGGTTCCGGCTTGCCACCAGCAATTTCCCTGCGCCCAGACTTTTGGCATTTTTGGATTGGACTGGAAAAAAATCTGCCGGAAGCATTTCTCTTTTCAGACCAAAGCTGGCAGCAAACGACGGATCGTTCCTCCCGGCATTCGCCTTCGGTACATCAAATTCCTTGCTGTGCCGGTTCAGCGTTCCGGCCACCGCCCAGGCAAGAATGGCGGCCAGCATCGTGTAGAAGCATAGTTTGCGTAGAGACATGACTGCCCCCCTTGCATCCGTGGGCGAGAGTTTAACCGATTCGGCGAGGGCTCCAAAATCGGCAGTGCACCGATTGAGGGTCGATGAGCGCTAAGGCCTGTGGGTGTTGAAAAAGTCCCTCAACGGAACGGCTTTTCATCTGCGAGCATGCGTCGCTTGTTTTCTGTCTCCGTTCGACTAAGTGGTGGTCGGCAGAACCGGTGTTGTCGGCTGACTGAGGAAGCGCACCAGTCGCTTGATGTTCTGAGCTACCGCTGCCAGGAAGAACTGCTCGCGCACGAACCTGAGTCTCCGCAGACGCAAGCGCCGCAATCCGATCTGATTCTTCAGTTCTGCAAACAAGGCCTCTACTTTCTTTCTCTGCCGTTGTGCTTTGGCGAACTCTGGTGTGTTGACCAACTCCCGCGCACGTTGTCGGGCTGGTTCGTTCTGGTGGATGATAAGGCCCCGGAAGGCAGCACTGGTGCATTGTGGTCGGAGCGAGCAGGGGCCACACTTTTTGCGTGTCCCGATGTAGTTGAAGGCTCGATTGCGATAAACTCGGCCACCGTAGTTGAGGAACTGGCCGGCGGGGCAGATATAGCGATTGTTTTCCGGTTCGTACGTGAAACGCTCGGGGCCAAAGAATGGGCTCCTCTTGCGGTGGATACTGTCACGGGTCCGCATGTAGGGAGTGATGCTCCGATCGGCTAGCCATTGCAAGAACTCGCCGTTCCCGTAGGTCGTATCGGCAGCCACCGATTCTGGCTCTCGTCCTTGCCATTGCGCGAAACGAGTGAGCATGTCCTGCGCGGCTACCGTTTCCTGGCTCATCCGTGCTGCCGTCGCTTGCACTCCCACGATCACGCAACTGTGATTGTCGATCAGATAGTTGTCGTAGTACCCCAGTCGAGCCGGTGTCCCGCCTTTCGTGGCGTAAGTGGAATCGGGATCGGTTGTCGATACCTGATCTTGCTCGTGCACCGACTCTTCCACCGGATTCTGCTGTTCCAGTTCCACCAGAAACTGGCGCACCGTATGGTTGACCGTGGCCGCTTCCGCCAACTGCTCGCGTGGAATGCGACTCTCTTTCGCCGCATTCGCCTCCACGAAACTGCCATCGACCGACAGTTCCTTCCCTCGCACCAGCCCCACTTCCACGCACTGCTTCACGATCCGTTCGAATAGCCGCTCGAATAACTTCGATTCCTGAAATCTTCCGTGCCGGTTCTTGGAGAACGTAGAGTGGTGTGGAATCTCCTGATCGAAACCTAGACCGGTGAACCAGCGCCACGCCAGATGCATGCGCAGTTCCTCCACCAACTTCCGTTCGCTGGTGATGCCGTACAAATAGCCAATCAGAAGAATGCGCAGCAGCAACTCAGGATCGATCGATGGCCGACCCGTCTCACTGTAGCTGTCCTTCAGTTGCTGCCGGACGAACTCGAAGCTGATGTGTTTGTCGATCAGCCGCAACAGATGGGTTTCAGAAACTTGGTCTTCCAGACGGAAGTAGTAGAACAAAGCTTCGGAGCGGTCGTGTTGCCCCATCATAATCAGCAGGCCTCCGACGATCAGAATCAAACAGAGCATGTGCGATTGCTTTCTTCTAACATGCTTCTGCTGAATTTCATCCTGCTAATCGACGTGACTTTTTCAACACCCACGCCTGGTCTCGACAGTTATCTTCAAATCTGCTGCCTTTGCGCGTAGATTTGGGATATGAAAGCGTTGAACATTGCCTTCGCTGTTCCACTTGTCTGTGGTGCGCTATTTCCAAGTAATTCCGTTGCACAAGAAGCATCAATGGAGAGCGGAAGCGTTTGCGTTCTCCCCAATTCGCCTGAGCGACCAACCAGAATCTCACCGGGCGGCGAGTACAACCCGGATACGCTCACGGTGAGAATTGATAAGCGGGAGCCGATACGCTGGCCTCATAAAAAGCCCGCGATAATCGAGAACTTGGACATGCAGGACAGTCATCTCGTCGTGCTGACATCGGACGGGAAGCGAATTCAGTCCTTCCGGTTTAATTTCTCCGACTACCATGATGCGAAGCTCTGGGACTAGAACCTGAGGAACTGCAACAAGTTATTGCAGAGTGGCCGAATATCGACGACGCCGATGAGGGTGGAAACGGCTTCCTCGCTATCAACAACTGCCTGAACGAAGTTTGTCACGGATTCCAAATTGCTTCGGGCGATTGGGCCAGTTGGTTCGATTCTCCGAAAGCGGACATCAAGGCCGTTTATCAGAAATGGCTTGCGCTGAAAGAGGCTTCCGGCGGCATACGCTGACGGCCTGCCGACTGTGGGCGCAAAATTCTGTTCTCCAGAGCGAATGTGGTGCGCAGTCCAACTCTTACCGATAGAGCGACGTTCACTCATGTGTCCGGTGATTTGTTCGATGCTCCCCAAGAAGCAGTCCGTCCCCATGTCAGAACTTTAGAACACCGAATACGTGACCTGCAGGTTGACGGTTCCCTTCCTGTCCGAAAAGTCCTTTACCGCATACATCGTGCCACTTCCGGTAAAGCTGCTTTTCGAGCATCCCTGAAAACCACCCTGATTTGGCGCATTCGGGGAATTCCCGAAGCAGCCATTCGTGGTAGTAACCCTATCGCCGTAGCTGGATACTGCGTACGCCCCGAATCCGGTAGTCGAAAATGTCGCAACGGCATTTCCGCCTGGTTCGAAAACAGCGTCCCGCTCGAGAAAGGCTCCGACTTCTGCAACATAGGTGGCATAGAACTGCGTGCTTATCGAAACGGCTCTCGCAGCCGGGTTCGCGTTAAACGTTACTGTTTCCCCATAATCGCAATGGAAAATGAGGGGAAGCGTACCGGGGCCATTCGGTTGACTGAAACTCCCGCCACTTAGCGGTGGACAATTGGTCCCTGTGATTTGACAGTGGGTAAAAAAAGTGTCCTCTGTCCAATAACCCCAGAGCCAGCCTTCGACTGGGTTAGCGGCGTCCAAATGATTCACGCCGATTGGCGCTTGGAGCATACCGAGAGTTCCGTATTGACTCACGCAGAAGCTGAACTCTTGTTTGGGCCAAGTAAAGGTGTATGCGCAATTACTGTTTTGTCCCAGGGCGGCCGAAGAAAGCATGAACAGGATAGCGATTGCTATTGTCGTTCTTAGCGCAAGAAGTCGATTCATTTTTTCTTACCTCCTGAAAATCGCTTTCGGGCTTTTCGTTTAGCGGCCCTAGTCGCCTAGTTGGAGGCGCGCTTCGGAGAGGCAGACGAATTAATCGCGTCCAATTGTCACGCGAGATTGTTGCCTTGTCAGTGATGGCGGTCACCCGGCGTTATCGATAAATCGCGGTTATACTCAAAACCCCCTGAAAGCGTGCAATGGCCTTCCATGAGAAGGCCGGTCGGAGTCAAGAGGGCTCTCTTGTTTTTTCGTGGGACAAGTTTTTTCTCCTGCCGAGTTGCCCCTGTCGCCATCCTGCCATCCGCACTCTTCAATGAGCGATCTATTTCGCTCGGTGCAAGTTGGGCGTTCTCGCGTGGGATTGAGGACGCCTCGCTCGTCGCTGGCATCAACCGACGCACCTTGGACGACCTTCGTAACTGGACAGAGGAAGCAACGAAGGTGTTGGTGTTTGGCGGTCTCAATTGGCGAAAAAATCGCGAGTTCACTCATTGGCCGTCCACCTTCATTTGAAAGTGAATCGGCGACCTGATGAATCAACCAGGGATTGAACGCGTCCGGCGGCTAGGCCGGAGAGACTGCCTTGATGATTTCGAGTTGCGGCTCGAACTTCAAGGGTGTGCCGATGGCGCGGGAAACCAGGCAGAGCTTCTCCGCACGCTTCAGCAGGTCGAGGGCACGATCTCGCTCCTCGGGAGAGGAGATTTTGAGGCTGGGCCGGATCACAATCTCGGTGAAGCAGTATCCGGATTCAGCCTTGCGCACCGTGGCGCTGGCTTCCACCTGCAAATCGGTGAAGTCGAATTGGGCAGTGCCCGCGATGGCGCGCAAGGTGGTGGTATAGCATCCCGCGACAGAGGCCAGCAGCAGCTCTTCAGGGGTCCAGCGACCCTCGAGTCCGCCAAACTCGGTAGGGGCGGTGAAGTGAATGGCGTTGGGAGCGGAATCCGATTTGGCCAGGCCGGTGCGCCCGGAGGTCCACCACGCTGCTACCCGGTATGCATGTTCTTGGTTATTCATAATGTTTAATCTCCCCTAGCTCGGAACTCGTGGGCTTACTTCGCTTCTGGAAATCCTCAAGTGCGGCTCAACGGCGCTGCACGGCAGGCGGGCGTCAGAGTTGCTTAGGCCACCCCCTGTTTCGGCGGAACTGCGCCTTCGATCTTTTTAATCTGCGCCCGCAGCCAGGCTGCCAGGGCTTCCTCCATCTCGATCTGCGATGCCGTGCGATAGAAATCATCCACAGTCTGTCCGTCGGGTGTAATCGGGATGAACCTGCAGGGCACATCCTCGGCTTGACGCTCGGCGGGAACGAAATTCGTCAGCAGGCAAGTCTTGCAAGGATGCGGCCGGCTGGCATCGCTGAAATTAAGGCAAATGGGCGAGTCTTCAAAGATGGAAGGTGGCCGCCACGGAGTGTGCGGAGATCGTCCATAGCCGCCCTCTTCGAGGAAACTCAGTTCAAAGCGGAGGGCCTCTAGAATTTCGCGATTGTCTTGAGCCATAGAACACCTCGATTTCCGCGTAGCATGGCAGAGGGATGGGCAAAACACCGTGTATTGGGTCACGGCGGCTCGTGATTGAGGTCACAGGAAAGTACTAGGGAGCATCCGGGGACTGGCGGATTTTCCCAGAAACAGTCAGGGACCGAGATGGGCCCTCCTGATTGCAATCATCTAATGGTGTGATTCCGGTCACCTTGCAGGAACCTCGGGCTGGTAGGCGCAACAAGGCTCTTCCGCGAAAACATCTCCCGTTAACCCGTAGGCACGAGCCCGGGAGCCGCCGCAGACGTTGTGCACGGAACAACGTCCACATTTGCCTTTCAGCTGAGAACTGTCGCGCAAGGAGACGAATAGCGGGGAATCGCAGTAGATCCGGGACAGCGCCTCGGCTTTGACGTTCCCGCAAGACAGCGGCAGGAAGCGGCTGGGATAGACTTCGCCGGCATGATTAATGAAGACCAGGGCCTTGCCGTCATTCACGCCTCGGGGCGCATAGGTAATCGACTCGGCCTCGGTCATTCGGCCGCGCGACTCCCGCGCCTGCTTCTGAAGAAGAAAGCGCTGGTAGTGCTGCCCTTCCGTCGTCTTGATCTGAAAACGAACCCGGCCGGAAGCGGCGTACAGCTTGGCGAAAACTTCTTCGTGCTCTTCGGCGGTGAGTAATTCGCCGGCCTGTTCAGGGCTGGGCGGAACAAAGAAGAAAACGTTCCACAGAACGATGTCGAGTCGCGATAGGAGCTCAATCATGGCGCTCAGATCGGGCAAGTTGCGGCGCTTGACCGTGGTGTTTACCTGAACCGGAAGATCGAGTTCATGGCACCAGCCAATGGCCTCAAGCGTGTGACGGTAAGCCCCGGGAGCGGAGCAGGAATCGTGCAAGACGGCGGTCGAGCCATGCAGCCAGAAGGCGGCGCGCATCAGGCCGCAGTCCTTAATATCGGAGATGGCGTCACGCGTGAGCAACGGCGTGGGTAACAACGTGAGCGAAGTGCGCACGGAATGACGGGAGGCATACTGCAAAATGGGCAACAAGTCGCCGCGCGAGAGAGGATCACCGCCGGTTACGGCGAGCAGGGGAACATGCATGGCGGCAACTTCGTCGACCACGTGAAAAGCTTCGGCGGTCGAAAGCTCCTGCCTGGTTCGGGCGCGAGTCGCAACCCGCGCAGACGCGCCCTTCCGATAGCGGGCTTGCGTGATCTCCCAAGTGACCTGAAGCGGGCGCGGCGGAAAAGCACAGGCGCTGATTTGCGGGGATGGCACTGCAGCTTGCGGAAATGAAACCCTTTTCGCGGCAGCGCGATGGTTGCGGAAAGCTGGGGCTCGCGCGGCGGAGATCTTGGCCATGCGGCGATGTTGCCACCCGTGGAGACGAGTTTGCAGTGCGGAATGGTACGGGGTGCCGTGACAAGCCTCACAATCGGCTGGTAAATGTCCTGTGATTCCCATCACACAGGAAAGTGACCTCTGCCATATGGTGGCCTGACCAGATCATGCGAACCTACGTGGTCGAGCTGGGATGTAGTTCCGAATTAGGGACTTCGACCCCTCTGCGGGAATGTGAGGTCCAGCAATCTGACTGGCTCTGTGATACTGTGCGGGCAAACATTCTAAAGGAGGAAGTATCGTGAAAAATCTTTTCTCTCAATTGGGCCTGGCGACACTGCTGGCCTTCGGAATGATTCTGCTGTGCAACTCCGCGGTCCAGGCACAGGACGCGGCGGCAACCTATAAGGCGAAGTGCGCTATGTGTCATGGCGCAGATGGCAAGGGGTCGGCGATGGGCCTGAAGATGGGCGCCCACGATTTCACTTCCGCCGATGTGCAGAAGCAGACCGACGCCCAGTTGACCGAGACCATCACCAAGGGTAAAGGCAAGATGCCGCCCTACGAGGGGAAATTGAAGGACACCGAGATTAAGGATCTGGTGGCCTATATTCGCGGCCTCGGGAAAAAGTGAAGTAAGCGAAGCAAGCCCGCTTATTCGGCGGGCGGGGATTCGTAATCATAAAGGATTGGCGGCGAGAGCATGCCAAAGAAGAACTGCGGGAGATTTTTTGCGCTCGGAATTGCACTCATTCTGCTGGTAGCTGGTGGAACGGTTCCCGCTGGCGGGCAACCTCAGCAACCAAGTTCCGATGACTGTCTCGCCTGCCATAGCGATAAAACTCTGACGGCAAGCCGCGGAAATCGCACGGTCTCTCGCTTCGTGGACAGTAAGAAGTTCTCCTCCTCCGTGCACGGCGCTCTCTCCTGCACCTCGTGCCACGCCGACTTGGAAGGCAAGGACCTGCCTCACTCCACGCCACTGGCCCGCGTCGAATGTGGCAACTGTCACGGGGAAGAGCAGAAACAGCACGCCCGCTCGCTGCACGGCAAAGCCATTGCCCGCGGCGACACCCTGGCTCCTCATTGTGTGGACTGCCACGGCAATCACGACATCTTGCCGGTCAAGGATCCCCGTTCGGCCGTAGCTCCTCTGAGAGTGCCTTTCGTTTGCGGCAGATGCCACCGCGAGGGCACGCCGGTCCAGACCAACCGACAAATTGACCAGCACAACATCCTGGAGAACTATACCGAGAGCATTCACGGTGAGGCGCTGCTGAAGAAGGGGCTGGTGGTAGCGGCAAATTGCGTATCCTGCCACACGCCCCACAACATCCTTCCGCATACCGATCCAAATTCCTCGATCGCACGCCGCAACATCGCGGCCACGTGCACCAAGTGTCATGGCGAGATCGAGGAGGTGCACCGCAAGACCATCCGAGGAGAACTCTGGGAGAAGGAAGCACATGTTCTGCCGGCCTGCGTGGACTGCCACCAGCCCCACAAGGTCCGCAATGTTTTCTATAGCGAGGGCATGGCCGATGCCGATTGCATGCGCTGCCATGCCAATGAACATTTGAAGGCAGCCGATGGCCGCAGCATGTTCGTCTCAGCCGCTGAGATCGCCCGTTCGCGTCACGCGCACCCGCGCACCCAGGCCGTTCCGGTTTCCTGCAGCCAGTGCCACTCCGAGGTGAACGTCTCGCACGTCCGTCCCTGCGAAACCATCTCTCATCCCGTGGATTGCAGCAAGTGCCACGAGGACCAGGGCCAGCAGTTTCAGCGTAGCAAACACGGACAACTCCTCGCCGCTCGAGATCCCAACGCACCCAGCTGTAAGGATTGTCATGGCACCCACCGCGTTCTGGACAAGCGCGATCCGGAATCTAGGACTTTCTCGATCAGAGTGCCGGAGTTGTGCGGTAGCTGCCACCGCGAAGGTCAGAAAGCTGCCGTTCGCTACGTTGGAACCCAGCACGAGATTGTTCAGCACTACAGAGAGAGCATTCATGGCAAGGGCCTGCTCAAAAGCGGATTGACGGTCACGGCCACCTGCACCAACTGCCACACCGCGCACATGGTCCTGCCGCGTTCAGACCCGCAATCGACCGTCAACCCAAAGAATCTGCCCGCCACCTGCGGGGCTTGCCACCACGGCATCCAGGAGCAGTTTGAACAGAGCGTGCATTCCAGGCTGGTGACTAAAACCGACAAGGATCTCCCGGTTTGCAGCGATTGCCACAGCGCGCACACGATCCGCCGAACCGACGAAACCGGCTTCATGCTCGACATCATGGACAAGTGCGGCCGATGCCACGAGCAAATTGCCAAGACCTACTTCGATACCTATCACGGCAAGGTGTCGCGTCTGGGCTACACGAAGACGGCGAAGTGCTACGACTGCCACGGAGCCCACGACATTCTTCCAGTCACGGACCCGAGGTCCCATCTCAGCCGCGCCAACGTGGTCGCGACGTGCCAGAAGTGTCACGCGACGGCAACCCGCCGCTTCGCCGGCTATCTGACTCATGCCACACACCACGATCCCAAGAAGTATCCGTTCCTGTTCTGGACCTTCTGGGGGATGACCACGCTTCTGGTCTCGACTTTCGTTATTGGCGGTATGCACACGCTGCTGTGGCTACCTCGGGCCTTGCAGATGCGCCAAGAACTCAAAGCGGAGGAGGATCGAGAAGAAGCTGAACGGTTGAACGGCGCGGGCATCGAAGGCAAATCCGCTGGCAAGGATGGGCACCATGGCGACTGATCTCGAGCTTCAGACTCCGGAACGGCGATCTCATGCTGCCGGCGATCGACGCGAACCCGATCACAGGCGCCCAGAACGCGAGTTTGTCCGCTTCACGCGTCTGCAGCGCACGCTCCACGCGTGTATGATCGTCAGCTTTATCAGCCTGGCCACGACGGGTCTGACCCTGAAGTTTTCTTACACCAAATGGGCTGCCATGGTCTCGCGCTTTCTGGGCGGATTCCAGGTTGCCGGTTTTATCCATCGCACCGCCGCCCTGCTGATGTTCGGGGTCTTCGTCACTCACCTCTACAGCCTTTTCAAACTGAAGAAGCGGGAATACAAGTCGTGGCGGGCTCTTTTGCTCGGGCCAGACACCATGCTGCCCACGCGCCAGGATCTGCACCAATTCGTCGCCACCATGCAGTGGTTCATCGGCATGGGCCCGCGCCCGCAGTACGGGCGCTGGACGTACTGGGAAAAGTTTGACTATTTCGCCGTGTTTTGGGGAATCGCGGTCATCGGCTTTACGGGCCTGACCCTCTGGTTCCCGATTTTCTTCACGCGCTTCTTGCCAGGCTCGTTCATTAATATTGCCACGATCATCCATAGCGACGAAGCTCTGCTCGCCACCGGGTTTATTTTCACCGTGCATTTTTTCAACACGCACCTGCGGCCGGAAAAATTCCCGATGGATACGACCATCTTTACCGGTCATTTGCCGCTGGCCGAGTTGAAGCGCGACAAGCCTCTGGAATACAAAGCTCTGGCGGAGTCCGGCCAGCTCGACGAGCATCTAGAAGAACCGCAACCGGAGATCGTGGTGCACACGATTCGCATTTTTGCCTGGATTGCGCTGAGTATCGGCTTCAGCACCGTCGTCTGGATCATTTACGCAATGCTGTTTGCCTACAAGTAGTATCAGCGCATCGGTGACTGTTGCCGGCGCTGTTAGGAGTGAAGGATGATGGCAGGAAAACGGTCGCGATGGCCGATCTGGCTGGGGTTTTTGTTGGTCTCTTGCTGGCTGCGGGCCCAGCCCCTCCCAGCCTCCGATCAGGACTGCCTGGCCTGCCACGGCGAAGCCGGTATGAAATCCGAGTCGGGCCGCAGCCTGCACGTGGACGCAGCCAAATTCAAGGACAGCGTGCACAGTGCGCTTGGGTGCACCGACTGCCACACCGGCGTCAAAGAGTATCCCCATCCCAAACCGATGCGGCGTCCGTCCTGTGCCACCTGCCACGAAGAACCTGCCTCTCAGGTGCCAAAGAGTGTCCACTCGATTCTGGGCGCGGCTGCTTGCGCTAGTTGCCACGGCAAAGAGCATGAAGTGCAAGCCGCGGGAAAAGTCGTGCCGCAGCAGTGTGCGACCTGCCACGACGAGGCCGTCCACGGTTATCAGCTCGGCGTCCATGCCGCCGCGCGCAAGACGGGTGACCAGCAGGCCCCAACCTGCCTTGCTTGCCACGGCAGCCCGCACCAGATCCTGGCGGCCGATGATCCCAAGTCGCCCGTCCATCATTCCAACATTCCAGCCACCTGCGCCACCTGCCATGCACAGAAATTAGTGATGGCGCGAAGGGGAGAAACCACGCAAGAGTTCTATTCGTATGAGGAGAGCGTGCACGGCCGTGCCGTGGCTGCCGGATCCACCAAGGCTGCCGTCTGCACCGACTGCCACGGCGTCCACGAAATTCTCCGCGCCAGTGATGAGAAATCGTCGATCTTCAAGTTCAACGTCCCGGCGACGTGTGGGCGGTGTCACGACCAGATCTCTAAAGAGTTCCAACAGAGCATTCATGGGCAAGCGGTGGCACGAGGGAACTGGCTGGCACCGGTATGTACGGATTGTCATGGAATTCACTCCATCAAGTCGCACACCGATCCGAGTTCGCCTGTCACTGCGCAGAACCTGACACAAGCCACCTGCGCGCGTTGCCACGAGGGCGTTCGGCTGTCCCAGGAGTTCGGCATCGAAGGACGCCGGGGCACGACGTATTTAGCCAGCTATCATGGACTGGCGTCGCGGGAGGGATCGCAGGTGGTCGCCAACTGCGCCAGTTGCCATGGGACTCACAGTATTTTTCCTTCCAGTGATCCGCGGTCAACCATCAATCGCGCGAACCTGGTGCGGACCTGCGGCCAATGCCACCCGGGCGTAACGCAGAAGTTCACGGCCGCCAAGGTGCACATCGACGCGCCGCTCTCAGCCGACGTGGGAAGCAAGGCGGTGCGCTGGATTCGCAAGTTTTATCTCAGCATGATTTTCGTGGTCATTGGCGGCATGCTGGCACACAACTTCATTCTATGGCGCGCGAAAACCCTGGCGCGACGCAGAGCCGAACACAAGTTCGTCATGCGCATGCCGCTTCGTTTCCGGTTGCAGCATGCGACCTTGCTGACCAGCTTCGTGGTGCTGGTGCTGACCGGTTTCGCGTTGAAATTTCCGGACTCGTGGTTCGCATCATTGCTGTCGCTGGGCGAGAGAATGCGCCACTTATTGCACCGGATTGCTGCCGTGGTCTTGATCGCGGTGAGCTTCTATCACATACTCGACCTGATGCTAAGCCGGGAGGGGCGAAAATTCTTCCGTGATCTGATTCCGTCACTCGACGACGTGCGCGGGGCCTGGGAGAACATGCTTTACTATCTGGGATTCATCTCGCGGAAGCCGGCCTTCGCGCGCTTCAACTACGCTGAGAAGGCGGAATATTGGGCGCTGGTGTGGGGGATGATCGTGATGGCGGGCACGGGCTTGATGCTGTGGGCAAAGGTGCTGGTCGGCAATCATCTGCCGCGCTGGTGGCTGGATGTGGCCACCGCCATTCACTTTTACGAAGCCGTTCTGGCCACGCTCGCGATCGTAGTCTGGCATTTCTACCAGGTATTTTTCGATCCGGATGTGTATCCGATGAACTGGGCGTGGTGGGACGGTAAAATGCCGCTGCACCACTATCGCGAGGAACACGCGCTGGATACCGCCGCGTTAGAAGAAGACGTGGACTCCCCGGCGGAGGACCACGACCCGAGGCCGCCTGTGGCGGCGGCAGGCGAAGAACCCGAAGAGGTCAAGCATGAACGATGAGAAATCTCCACCGCCAGCGGTGGAGCCCTGGCACCGGCTGCGCATGCTGTTGCGCAACCCGATCAGCCTCGCCGGCGTGGCGCTAGGGCTCGTAAGTCTGGCGAATATCTTCTTTTTTGTGCTGGTGGATGCCATTGCCACCAAGCCCAGTCCCTACATCGGGATTCTGGCCTACATGGTCTCCCCTGGGTTTCCTGGTTCTAGGGCTCGTGCTCATTCTTGCCGGGATACTACTGGAGCGCCGAAGAATAGTTCCGGCGACAGACTTCTATCCCCGCATCGATCTCAATGACGCGACCCAGCGCAGCGCGGTATTCTCCTTCACCGCCTTTTTGCTGGTGTTTTTCATGGTGAGCGCGGCCGGCAGCTACAAGGCCTACGAATACACCGACTCGGTTCAATTTTGCGGCCAGTTGTGCCACACGGTGATGAACCCCGAGTTCACCGCCTATCGTCTCTCCCCGCACGCCCGCGTGAATTGCGTGGATTGCCATGTGGGCTCAGGCGCAACGTGGTATGTCAAGTCGAAGGTCTCAGGCCTGCGCCAGGTGTTTGCCGCGACGTTTAACACGTTCCCCCGCCCCATTCCGACGCCGGTACATAATTTGCGCCCAGCGCAAGAGACCTGTGAAGCGTGCCACTGGCCAAAGAAGTTTTACGGCGGGCAGATGAAGGTCTTTACACATTATTCCAGCGACGAGAAGAACACGCCTCGCCAAATCCGGATGATCATCAAGACCGGCGGCGGAGATCCCGCCACGGGCGCGCCCGAAGGCATTCACTGGCACATGAACATCAGCAACAGAATCGATTACGTGGCCGCGGATGAGAAGCGGCAGGTAATCCCCTACATCCGCGTGGAGGATGACCAGGGACGAGTCACAGAATTTTACGCGAAGGACGCCACGCTCAGTAAGGATCAGATTGCGAAGGCCGCCAGACATCGCATGGATTGCGTCGACTGCCACAACCGTCCGACACACATTTACGTGCCGCCCGACCAGGCGGTGGACCAGTCCTTCCTGGCGCGCCGCCTGGATACTTCGCTGCCCTACTTGAAACAGCAGGCGGTTACGGCGCTTACCGCCAGCTATGCCACGACGGACGCGGCGGTGCAAGGCATCGCCAACAGCCTGCACGGGTTCTACGAAAGCAAGTATCCGGATCTGGCCAAGTCAAAGCAGCTTGAGATTCGCAATGCGGTGGAAGAAGTTCAGCAGATCTTTCGCAGGACGACCTTCCCCGAGATGAAGTTGAACTGGCAGACGCATGCGAACAATCTGGGCCATTACTATTACAACGGCTGTTTCCGCTGTCACGACGGGCAACACGCGAGTGCGGACGGAAGAGTGATTGGCAAAGATTGCAATCAGTGCCACACGGTGATGTCGGAAACCGACGGCGCGACCAGTCTGGCCGCCGTCCCCTCGGCAAACTTTCAGCATCCTGTCGATTTGGGAGACCTGACCCAGGTGAACTGCAGCGACTGTCATACGGGGGGCTCGGGGCCGTAAAACCTTGTGCGCGTAGGCAGTTTGGGACGTCGCAAGGGTTGAGCGAAAGCTCTCGGAAGTCCACTCTCCGCATCCCTAATGTGATTGTAATCACACTCGTGTGTGAACCCGCGTCCCGACAATCCAGCGCCGAATCCTGCATCCTCAATATGTCAGGGCGGCCACGCCTGTGGCTGCCGGCATGAACACTTTGTGGGGGATGTCATGAAGCGAAAATTCAAGACCATGGACGCCAATGAAGCGGTGGCGAATATCGCCTATCGCGCGAGCGAGGTGATTGCCATCTACCCGATCACGCCATCGTCACCGATGGGCGAATGGGCGGACCAGTGGGCTTCGGAGAGTGTGCCGAACGCATGGGGCAGCGTGCCTCATGTGGTCGAGATGCAAAGCGAAGGCGGCGCGGCTGGGGCGGTGCACGGTGCGCTGCAGACGGGATCGCTGGCGACGACGTTTACCGCGTCGCAGGGATTGCTGTTGATGATCCCGAACATGAACAAGATTGCTGGCGAGCTGACGCCGACGGCGTTTCATGTTACGGCGCGAACCGTGGCGACGCATGCGCTCTCGATTTTTGGCGATCATTCCGACGTAATGGCCTGCCGCACGACGGGATGGGCCATGCTCTGCTCGAACTCGGTGCAGGAGGCAATGGACCTGGCGCTGATTGCGCATGCGGCGTCGCTGGAGACCCGAATCCCTTTCCTGCATTTCTTCGACGGATTCCGCACCTCGCACGAAGTCAACAAGATTGAGATGCTGAACGAGGATGACATCCGGGCGCTGATCAACACCGACCGCGTGATTGAGCATCGGCAGCGGGCGCTGTCGCCGGATCATCCCGTGCTGCGCGGAACGGCGCAGAATCCTGACGTGTTCTTCCAGATGCGCGAGAGTGCGAATCGCTACTACGACGTGTGCCCGGAAAAGGTTCAGGCGGTGATGAATAAGTTCGCCGAGGTCGTGGGACGTTCCTATCGCCTGTTCGACTATGTGGGGGCGCCGGATGCTGAGCGCGTGATTGTGGTGATGGGCTCGGGCGCGGAGGCCGCGCATGAAACAGTCGAATATCTTACGGCCCGCGGAGAAAAAGTCGGGCTGCTGAAAGTGCGTTTGTACCGGCCGTTCTGCGTGAAGTCATTCCTGGAAGCGCTGCCGGCGACGGTGCGCAAGATTTCAGTTCTGGATCGCACCAAGGAGTCCGGGGCGATTGGCGAGCCTCTGTATTTGGACGTGGTGAATGCGATACACCAAGGTGCCCGTGTAGCCCCCGACGCCCCCGTCCGGGGCCGGGCGGACGAGGGCGTCCGCCGCTCCATGATTGTGGGCGGGCGTTACGGCCTGTCGTCCAAAGAATTCACCCCGGCGATGGTGAAGGCCGTCTACGACAACCTGAAGCAGGATCGTCCGAAGGATCACTTCACCGTGGGCATCCAGGACGACGTTAGCCACACCAGCCTCGATTACGATTCGGCATTCTCGACGGAGGCTGACAGCGTGGTGCGGGCGATGTTCTACGGGCTGGGCGCTGATGGAACGGTCGGAGCGAACAAGAATTCGATCAAGATCATCGGCGAGAATACAGACAATTACGCGCAGGGATATTTTGTCTACGACTCGAAGAAGTCCGGCGCGATGACAGTCTCTCACCTGCGCTTTGGGCCGCAACCGATCCGGTCGAGCTACCTGGTGTCGAAGGCGAACTTCGTTGCCTGCCACCAATGGATCTTCCTCGAGCGCTACGACATGCTGAGCGCGCTGGTTCCGGGAGGCGTGTTGCTGCTGAACAGTCCTTTTGGGGCTGACGAGGTCTGGGAGCATCTGCCGCGCGAAATGCAATCGCAGTTGATCGCGAAGAAGGCGAAGCTCTACGTGATCGATGCCTACCAGGTGGCGCGCGATACCGGCATGGGGTCGCGCATGAACACGATCATGCAGGTGTGCTTCTTTGCCATCTCGAAGGTTCTTCCGCGTGAGGAAGCGATCGAAGCGATTCGCCAGTCGATTCGCGATACTTACGGGCGCAAGGGCGAAGACGTGGTGCAGAAAAATATGCACGCGGTGGATGAAACGCTGGCGCATCTTCACGAAGTAAAGATCCCGGAGAGCGTGAGCAGCAATGTCGAAATGATTCCAGCGTTCCCGCTTGCGCCGAAGTTCGAGCGCGAGGTTCTGGGAACGATCTATGCCGGCCGCGGCGATGAGCTTCCGGTCAGCGCGTTTTCCTGCGACGGCACCTTCCCCACGGGCACGGCGAAGTGGGAAAAACGAAACCTGGCGCTGGAAATTCCCGCGTGGGACTCGAAGATCTGCATTCAGTGCGGCAAGTGCGCGATGGTTTGCCCGCATGCGGTGATCCGGATCAAGGTCTATGAAAGCAAGCAACTGGTGGGGGCGCCGGCGAGCTTCAAGTCGTGCGACGCGCGCGATAAAGAGTGGCAAGGGCTGAAATACACGATCCAAGTCGCGCCGGAAGATTGCACGGGATGCGGCGTGTGCGTGGATGTATGTCCGGTAAAGAACAAGGCTGAGACGCGATTGAAAGCCATCAACATGGTGCCGCAGCCGCCGCTGCGCGCTCCGGAAAATGAGAACTGGGAGTTCTTCCTGAATATCCCGGAGCTCGACCGAAGAAAGATCAAGGCTGGCGCAATTCGGCAGCAGCAGGTGCAGGAGCCGCTGTTTGAGTTTTCGGGCGCCTGTTCGGGATGCGGCGAGACCCCTTACCTGAAGCTGGTTACGCAGCTTTTCGGGGACCGGATGGTGGTCGCTAACGCTACAGGATGCTCTTCTATTTACGGCGGAAACCTGCCAACAACTCCGTGGACGAAGAATGCAGAGGGGCGCGGGCCGGCATGGTCGAATTCCCTGTTCGAAGACAACGCGGAGTTCGGGCTGGGCTTCCGCGTTTCCATCGACAAGCAGACCGAGTTTGCCCGCGAGTTGCTGACCCGTGTGGCGGGGAAAGTGGGCGATGAACTGGTCACCGCGATCCTGCAGGCGAAGCAGAAGGATGAGGCCGATATTTTCGAGCAGCGGCAGCGAGTCGACCTATTAAAAGAGAAGCTGCAGAAAATCGACTCACCAGAGACCAGGCAGTTGCTTTCAGTCGCCGACATGCTGGTCAAAAAGAGCGTCTGGATCGTGGGCGGAGACGGCTGGGCTTATGACATCGGCTACGGCGGGCTTGACCACGTGCTGGCCAGCGGGCGCAATGTGAACCTGCTGGTGCTCGACACCGAGGTTTATTCCAACACTGGCGGTCAGGCTTCCAAGTCCACTCCGCGTGCCGCCGTGGCGAAGTTCGCGGCGGGCGGGAAACCGACTCCCAAGAAAGATCTTGGCCTGATGGCCATGAGCTACGGCAGCGTTTATGTGGCGAGCGTGGCGATGGGCGCGAAAGACGAGCACACGTTGAAGGCGTTTCTCGAGGCTGAAGCCTACGACGGGCCCAGCATCATCATTGCTTACTCGCACTGCATCGCGCATGGCATCGACATGACGACGGCGATGACTGATCAGAAGGTAGCGGTCGACTCCGGACAGTGGCTGCTTTACCGCTACAACCCGGAGCGCGCCATCGCGGGCGAGAATCCGCTGGTGCTCGATTCAAGGGCGCCGACTCGCAAGGTGCAGGACTTCCTGCTGCAGCAGACGCGCTTCAAGATGCTCACCAAGAGCAAGCCGGAAGACGCGCAGCGGTTGTGGAAGCTAGCTCAGCAGGACGCAGAACAGCGCTACCGCATGTACGAATACATGGCCAGCCGCAAGGCCGAGCCGCAGCCAGCCTCCAAAGAAGTTGCGGAGAAGACTGCGGCCGTGCCGGAAAAATCCGTTCCGACGGCTGCACGCTAGGCGCCAGCGCAAGGAGGAAACATGATCGATCTGAGCACGACATATCTCGGCTTGCCGCTGCGCACGCCATTGGTAGCCTCGGCTTCCCCGCTCTCGCGCGACATCGACGGCATTTGCCGCATGGAAGACGCCGGGGCCTCGGCGGTAGTGCTTTACTCGCTGTTCGAGGAACAATTGCGGCAGGAAGAAATGGATCTGGAGTATCACCTGACGGCGGGAACCGAGAGCTTCGCGGAGTCGCTCACTTACTTTCCGCAAGCCAGCGAGTTTTTCACCGGCCCGGAAGGCTACCTGGACCACATTCGCAAGGCCAAGCAAGCTGTAAAGATTCCGATCATTGCGAGCCTCAACGGCACGACTCTGGGGGGATGGACAAAATTCGCCGGGCAGATTGAACGCGCAGGGGCCGACGCGATCGAATGCAATATCTATTACATTCCGACCGATCCTCAGGTCGTGGCCGCCGACATCGAAAAGACCTACATCGACATTTTGCGCGCGGTTAAGTCCACCGTCACCATTCCAGTCGCGGTAAAACTCAGCCCCTACTTCAGCAACATGGCGAACATGGCGAAGCGGCTGGATGAGGCTGGCGCAGACGCGCTGGTGCTATTTAACCGCTTTTATCAGCCTGATATCGATCTGGAGGAATTGGAACTCCGGCCGAATGTCCTGCTCAGCACTCCGCAGGCGTTGCGGCTGCCGCTGACCTGGATCGGCATACTCTATGGCCGCGTCCGCGCTTCTCTTGCCGCAACCGGCGGAGCGCATGGCGCCGAAGACGTCATCAAGCTGTTGATGGTGGGAGCGAACGTGACCATGCTGTGCTCGGCCCTGATGCGCAACGGGATCAACCACCTGCGCCACATCGAACGGGAAGTGCGGGAATGGATGGAAGAGCATGAATACGAATCGGTGAAGCAGATGCAAGGCAGCATGAGCCAGATTCGCTGCCCGGACCCAGGCGCCTTCGAGCGCGCGCAGTATATGCGCGCGGTGAAGGGCATGCAGCACATTCATGTGGCGGGATGGCGGTAACCGTGGCGGAGCGCTGCGTGAGCGGTTTTGGCCTGGCCGAAGAAGCAGCGCTGGCAAGAGCGCGAAGCGAACGGCGGCGGGCTCTTATTTTGCCGCGCGAACACGGGGCATGGGGACTTCTGCTGGTTCCGCTGGTTACAGGTGCGGGCGTCGCGCTGCGGCAAGGCGACGAGGTGGTTCCTCTTGTTCTGCTGCTCACCGCCGCACTTGCTTTGTTCTGGTTAAGAACTCCGGTGGAAAGCCTGCTCGGAACATCCGCGATGCGGGCTCAAACGAAAGAAGAACGGATCACGGTCGGAGTGGTGATTCTCGTCTTGGGAAAGGTGGCTGTGGTTGCCCTAGGCGTGTTGCTTTGGGCGGGCCGCAATCGCGGACTGTGGCTGCTGGGCGGGTTGGCAGGTGTGTCATTCGTGGCGCAGGCATTGCTCAAAAGATTGGGGCGGCGCACACGAATGTTGTCTGAGGTTGTGGGCACGGTGGGGCTGACGCTGTCCGCTCCGGCGGCGTACTACGTGGTCACGGGAAAACTCGATGGGACGGCGTGGATGCTGTGGCTGGCGAATCTGGCCTTCGCGGGGAATCAGATTCACTACGTCCAACTTCGCATCCACACCACGCGAGTCGAGGGCATGGGCAACAGACTGGCGCGCGGCTGGGCCTTCGCGGTTGGACAAATTTTGATGGCCCTCGTGCTGGCGGTCGTCTGCATGCGCGGGTTGATGCCCTGGGCCGTCTTGATTGCGTTTATACCGATCCTGTTTCGCGGATGGCTCTACTTCTTCCGCAAGCCCGGACCTCTGGTTGTCCGGCGCCTGGGATGGAACGAACTTGCGCAGGCAGTCGCTTTTTGCATTCTCTTCATCGCAACGTTTCTTCTTGCCGGATAGCCTTCCGGATTCCTAACAGGCTGCTGAAAAACTAATGTCTGCTGCCGAAAGCGAACCGCGGGCGCTGAAGCGCGGCTGGTTTTAAAGAACTTAACGGCACCCTTCAGTCGCATTCGCTCTCTCAGGGCAGGCTCAAGAACTGAAGTCGTGCCCTTCCCGAAACCTGCCTAGAACGGAGTTTTTCCGCAGCCTCTAAGGAACAATCACCGCGGCGCCGTCTATCGAATCATTCTTCACCGCGAGCAATGCCTCGTTGGCTTGATCCAGAGGAAACACCGTCACTTTCGGATGCAGGCTTATCTGCGCAGCAACTTGCAGGAAGTCGCGGGCATCGGCGCGGGTCATGTTGGTCACGCTGCGGATCTGGCGCTCGCCCCACAGCAGGCGGTCGTAATCGAACTGGGGAACGCGGTCGAGATGAATGGCATTGATCGCGACGACGCCACCTTTCGACAGGCTGGCCAGCGCCGCGACTACTACGTCTCCGCTCGGCGCGAAAGTGATCGCACGGTCCAGTTCCACAGGGGCCTTCTGTACTTCGCTTCCCACCCAGGTCGCTCCCAGCGACTCTGCCAATTTTCGGTGCGACGCGCCGCGCGTGGAAACGTACACCTCACAATTGCAAGAGCGCAGAACGGCAATGGCAAGGTGGGCGGAGGCTCCGAAGCCGAACAATCCCACACGCTCACCAGGCTTCACGCCGGCGACACGAAGGCTGCGGAAGCCGATGATCCCCGCGCAGAGAAGAGGAGCGGCGTGCAGATCGTCGAGGGCGGGGGGCAGCGGAAACACGAAATCGGCGCGGGCCACAGCACGTTCGGCATAGCCGCCGGGGACGTTGTAGCCGGTGAAGGTTGGGGAATCGCATAGGTTTTCGTCCCCGCGCCGGCAATAGCGGCAAGTGCCGTCGGTTCCTCCCACCCAGGAGACGCCGACCCGGGAGCCAAGCGGAAGTTCGGCCGTAGCTCCGGCGATGACCTCACCGACAATTTGATGGCCGGGAATAATATGCTGCGACTTCACGGGCAACTCGCCCTCGACAATGTGCAAGTCGGTGCGGCACACACCGCAGGCGCGCACCTCTAGCAGAACCTGGCCTGGATGTGGCTGCGGATCAGCGACCTCAGCGATTTGCAGGGGACGGCCTGCAATGCTCCGGGGCTCAGTCAGAAATGCGGCTTTCATAACAATTCCCGGCTTCGACTATATGCCAGGCTTGGCTATTTCGCTGGAATTGCGATTACGCTTGACTTCCGCATAAACGAAAGCAATAGTATTGACCCGTAATCAAACGAAAGCACGGGATGGAGGCTGCCATGCTTCGGGGTCATTCTTATATCGTCGCGCTCACTCTCTTTGGCGCATTGCTGGGGGCATCGTTGGCATTCGCCCAGGCCAGTTATACGGCTCAGATTCGTGGCGTGGTGACGGACCAGAGCGGGGCGGTCATGCCCAATGCGACCATCACCATCACCAACGACGCCACCGGTATCGCGCAAACATCGAGCAGCGACGATAAGGGACAGTATTTCTTAACGGGACTGCGCCCTGCCGTCTATACGATTAGGGCCCAGGCGGCAGGCTTCCGGGTGGCTGAGAAGAAGAATGTAGTTCTGCAGGTGGACCAGCAAACCAGCGTCGATTTCGTACTCCACCCCCTCGGCATCAGCGAGACGATCGAGGTTACGCAGGCGGCGCCCTTGTTGGACACCGAGAGTGCGACGCTGGGCACGGAGATCACGAGCGAGTATGTGCACGAACTCCCTCTGATGAACCGCAGCTTCTTCGGGTTGACATTCCTGTCGGCAGGCGTGACCGAGGTGGCAGGGTCAGGCACCTCGGATAACTATCCGTCGGGAACAAACTTCACTTCCAACGGGCAGCGGAACGCGACCGCCGAGATACGGCTGGACGGTGCCCTGATCAGCGCTCCGGAACAGGGCGAGGGAGGGAATTCCAACGTCTACTACGAGCCCCTGGTCGAGGGCATGCAAGAAATGAAGGTCCAGAACAACAGCTTCTCGGCCGAGTTCGGCAACAACGGCGGCACGGTCGTAAACATGGTCATGAAGAGCGGAACGGACGCCTTCCATGGCAGCGGCTGGTATTTCCTGCAGCGGTCTCAATTGGATGCGCGCGATTTCTTCAATCCCGCCAACGTCGGCCCAAAGCCGGACAGCAAGCGCGACCAGGGGGGCTTTTCCCTCGGCGGCCCGATCCGGAAGAATCGCACGTTCTTTTTTGTGGACTACGAGAAAGTTGCCAGTTCTGGCGCGTCCAGTGGCGTCGTAACAGTACCAACCCTGGCCGAGCGAACCGGCGACTTCTCGGGGCTTACGAATAACATTTACGACCCGAAGCAGATCAGTTGCACTCCGCCACCCAACGTCACCTGCACGCGACCGCAGGTGCAGTACAAAGGCCAACTGAACGTAATCCCGCCCTCGGAACGAGACCCCATCGGAATGGCTGTCCTCAACCTCTACCCGAAACCCAGCAACTCGAACGAACTCAATAACTATAACTTCACCGCGATATCGAACTCGCCGGATTACCAGTTCGACATCAAGGTGGACCACCAGCTCAACGACAAGAATCGTATCAGCGGCCGCTACAGCCGGGGCTGGTACAACGCTACCACTCCGCTCACGCTGGGCGACGGCTTCGATAATGACGGAATCAAAAGCGGGGTGACGGTGGCGCAAAACGCCTCGTTGGAATATACCCGGACCATCAACCCGCGGATCGTCTGGACCAGCCACGTGGGGGTGGACCGAGTGCACGAGCTGTCGATACCGAGTATCCCCACGATCTCGAGTTTCAATGCTTCTCTGCCCCCGGGACCCCGGGATTGCCGTCGGTCTTCCAGCAGGCGAATGGTTTCGACAACATGCCGGCGTTTCTGATGCAGGGGAATTTGCCGTGGACTAACCTCTATGATCAGTGCTGCATCAATACCAAGTTTGCCCACACCCTGGTCAGCTACTCGTCGCAGCTGGTGATTTCCAAAGGATCGCATCTGCTCAAATTCGGCGGCGAGCAGAGAATTTTCTACAACAATTTCTGGCAGCCGAACTACCCGAACGGGATCCTGACTTTTACAGATGATGTCACGTCTCCGACTCCGAACAACAACTTTGATGCAGCTGGGAATACCTCGGGCAATCCATTCGCCAGCCTGGCTTTTGGTTATGCCGACAATGTCAACGCCTCCAACACCCCCCAACTGGCGGTCACGCCTTCGGTAGCCAACCGGTCGTTGGAGACAGGGTTTTATATCCAGGATGACTGGAAGGTGAACTCGAAACTCACGATCAATCTGGGCCTGCGTTACCAGTGGAGTTCGCCTTACACCTCGCGGGGCAACCAGATCCAGTTCAGCAATTTCACAGCCAACAGCGGCGTGAATATCCCACTGAATTTTGTTCCGGCGACTGCCCCGGCGGGTACGCTTAGTGCGCAGGCGGCGCTGCAACAGAACGGGCTGAGTTTGCCTGCCTCGCAAGAGTTACTGGGCACGACGCAGTTCGCCACTTCCAGCATGAGGACGGTTCCGACCTATCGTAAGGACATTGGGCCGAGACTGGGTTTCTCCTACCAACTCAATTCTCGGACAGTGGTGCGCGGAGGGGCCGGCGTCTATTTCGGAATGAGTCCGGCCACAAACTACCAGTATCCCGGCGCCGCGTTCCTCAAGACTGCCAACATATTTTTTACGAACGACAATTTTGTCACTCAATCCGCGACCCTCGAAAATCCATTTCCAGGAGGCTTTACCGGTCCGCAGGGTCGGCAGTATGGCCAGTTTGCGGTCTGGGGCTATCCCAACTCGAACGATTTGGGCACAACAGCGGCGCGGGACGCCGAGATTTACCAGTGGAATCTGGGGTTCCAGCGTCTACTCCCCAGCCAGATCGTGCTGGGGGTGGACTACACCGCCAACCGAAGCACACATCTGCCCTGGGCTGGCACGAACAACCGGGATTTCATGCCGTCGGCTTTGCTGGCGCAGATTGCAGCAGCCGTAACCCCCACCGACGCGAACTGTCTGCAGGATAGCTGCGTGAGCAACTTTCTTCAGACGCAAGTGGGCAACCCGTTCTTCTCCATGTTCAACGCCCCTTGCTCCTCCTCCGCTTCCCATCCTTGCTTCAACGAGCCCAATTCGAACTACCACGATTCGACCCTGCCCTTGGGAACCCTGCTGAATAAGTACCCGCAGTTCTCCGGCGACTTTGAAGGTCTCGCGTTGGAGAGCGCGAGTTCCTGGTACAACGCGTTGCAGATTCGCTTCCAGAAGCGCACCACGCACCACATTAGTTTCGAGGGCAGCTACTCGATCTCGAAGGCAACCGACGATTCCTCTGCGGGCAGGAACAACTGGGTGGGGTCTCTGGGTGCCGGCATTCCGCAACAACTCGACCGCCTGTCCGCGGAACACAGCATCGGAGCGAGCGACGCCCCGCAGCGGCTCGCGCTCGCCGTGGTTGTTGACCTGCCCGTTGGTCGCAAGCAATGGATTGGGGGCAACATGAACCGTGTGGTTGACGCCGTGGTTGGAGGCTGGTCGATCGCGACCGTGATCACCGAACAGTCGGGGCAACCGATGAACATTGGCATGTCCAACGCACGCCTGGCCAACGGTACTCAGCGTCCCGACGTTGTCTGCCCGCAACTTAAGACTGGGGTCAGCATGCACGCCGCGGCCTTGGACTGGCAGAACGTGGGAAACGAGGCGAATCCTACTGCTTTTCTCAACGCGAACTGCTTTGCCGACCCGGGCGACCAGATTCCAGGCAACGCTCCGCGCTACTTTTCCGCTCTGCGCGTTGACGGCGTTCACAGCATGGACCTGAATCTTTACAAGTCGTTTGTGCCCAAAGAGGGTATGAGGCTGGAGCTGCGGGCGGAGACGTTCAACTTGTTCAATCACCCGCGCTTCGCGCCGCCGAATACGGCCGTTGGAGATCCGCTTTTCGGGACGGTTACCAGTGATAGCGTTAACGGGACAGTCCTCCAATTGCCGCGCTCCTTCCAGTTTGGGGTGAGGTTCGAGTTCTAAGGCAAGGGCGGATCACGTAGAAGTCTTCAATGAGAGCCCGACTCGCACTCTTCGCGGCGCTATTTCTTAGCGCAAGCTGCCTTCCCCAGCTTGCGCAGAATGCTTCCGCTGTTAAACAGTCGACTAACCAAGACTGGACCAATTACGTTCGCATCGGTGCCTACGGACTGAAAGGCGGAGATGCGCTTCAGATTGTTCAGAAGGCCCAGGAAAGCGGTGTGTTTGGAATTGAAGTGGACAATGACATTCCTGGGCGCTACGAGAGCTTTCTCCATCCCGAAGAAAAGCTAAAGGCGATCCACGATCTGGCTGACGCGGCACATCACGCCGGAAACTATGCCTTCGTCTACATTGCCGGGACCGAGTGCATTACCGCGCACGGCGATCAAACCGCGCACACACTGGCCAAAGACCATCCAGAATGGTTGCAGCGCAAGATTACCGGTGAGCCTGCGATCTTTGGCGGGGGGACGGCCTTCTGGATTCGACCCGGCGATGAGGATGTCTGGGTCAGTCCCTACGCCAGCGAGTGGCGGAAAACTTACATGGAGCGGGTGCGGCAGATTGCCGCGACAGGCATTGACGGCATTTACGTCGACATTCCTTATTGGATGACGCACTTTGACGGGTGGGAGGACACTTGGGCCAGCTTCGATGACTACACCGTCGCGGCCTTCAAGCAACAGACCGGACTCGATGCGAAACACGATCTGAAGCTGGGAAATTTTTCCGATCCGGCGTTCCGCAAGTGGGTGGAGTTCAGAATTCAAACCATCACGGATTTCGTGCGTGAGATCGATCGCACCGCGAAGTCTGTCAATTCCAAGATCAAAACAATTCCTGAAATTTATCCTGGGATTGAGGAAGAAGCTGTGCGCGTCGGCGCCGACGTTTACAGCTTGTATCCCGTTGTCGATGCCATTGCCCACGAGTACGAATTCGGAAGCGGTAACCACATGGCTTCGTCGCGCGCGCCACTGGACTGGTTCCGCTACCAGGTGGGCATGCATTCCTTTCGCGCTTTCGCGCAAGGCAAGGCTACCTGGATTCTGAATTACTCATGGGATGGCGACAAAAACGTTGACGCGCGGGAAGCCATGATGAACCTGGCGATGTCGGAAATCATGGCGGGGTCAAACTTCTGGGATGCACCCGGACATTCCATGGCCGGATCGAACGACCTGCAGACGCGCAAGAAGATCTTTTCCTGGATCGAGGCACACCAGAAAACGTTCTACCTGCCGCGCGCGCCCATCAATCCGATCGGCGTGTATTTCTCACCCGAGACTCGGAATTTCCATGCGCAAGATTTTCTCGCCTCCTATCGGGGGATTCTGATTCTGCTCATGCAGAAGCATCTGGAGTTTCAGGTCGTCACCCCGCGCACGCTCGCAGATTTCCACGGCCAGACGCTCGTGCTTCCGGACGTGCGCGAGCTCGGAGATGGAGAGAAGACCTGGTTCGAGACTTTCGCCGCACAGGGAAAGAGGCTGCTGATCACCGGAACCGACGTCATCGGCGCTGGCAGCTCGCAGAATGTTGTTCGATTTCCAGCCTGTCCGGGAAAGGCTTATAACGCCGCTTTGGAGAAGGATTTCGAACAGGCATCTCCGGATTCTCAGCAGGCATTTTTCGACAGCCTGCAGAGCACAAACTCGGTGCGGATCAAGGCCGGTCCGCACCTGGCAACATCGATCGCCCGAACATCCGACAGTCACGTCAACGTCTTCCTCGCCAACTTTGCCGGTCTGCGCGGCGGTTCTAACCCTACGCAGATTCCGCAGACCGGTGTGGAAATCAGCGTGACATCAAAATCCGAGGGCAAAGGATTTTTCCTCCCGTTCCTCGGAGAGGTGCAAACGGTTAAAGGAACGCGTCAAGGCGATGCCATCAGCTTCACACTGCCGCCAATTACCAGGGGCGCTGTCTTCTGGTACGAGCCGTGATGGCCGCGACGAGATTCAGGATTCTTTCTGCCAGCCCTTTGATCTTGAGACCGCCTCATGCCACCGTTCGCGCAGCGCTGCAGCTTCAGACCGGGGCAAGTTCGCTTCAAAACGCCGCTCCTTCCCTTTCCCGGTCGTCTCGGCAGCCGCTTTCCAAAAACCCACCCCCAAGCCCGCCAGATACGCCGCTCCCGCCGCCGTGGTTTCAGCCATAGCTGGACGAATAACGGGAACACCGAGAATGTCAGACTGAAATTGCATGAGACTGTTGTTGGCCGCGGCGCCGCCGTCCACACGCAACTCTTCAATCGTGTTTCCGGTGTCGCGTTGCATCGCGTCGAGTAAGTCCGCAACCTGGTAGGCAATGCTTTCCAAAGCCGCGCGCGCAATGTGCCCGGCGGTGCTGCCGCGCGTCAATCCAAAAATCGAACCGCGAGCATAAGAATCCCAGTGTGGAGCCCCGAGACCGACGAATGCCGGAACGAAATAGACTCCGCCATTGTCATGAACGGATTGCGCGAGCGCTTCGACGTCTCCCGAAGTGCGAAACAATCCCAACCCGTCGCGAAGCCACTGTACTACTGCGCCGCCAACAAACACGCTACCCTCCAGCGCGTACTCGGTTGTGTTTCCTATCTTCCACGCCACCGTTGTTATCAATCGATTCGCGGAAGCAACGGTGCGTGTCCCGGTGTTCTGGAGCATGAAGCATCCTGTGCCGTAAGTATTCTTGGTCAGTCCGGGGCGGTTGCACCGCTGCCCAAAGAGAGCGGCCTGCTGATCGCCCGCGATTCCGGCAATCGGAATTCCCTTCAGGCCATCTGCACTCACCTCGCCGACGACTTCGCTGGAAGAACGCACCTCGGGCATCATCAAAGCCGGAACCCCGAAGAGCGTAAGCAAGTCGTGATCCCAGGCGCCGGTATGGATGTTGAACAGCATAGTGCGCGACGCGTTGCTGGCATCCGTCACGTGCACTCGTCCACCGGTCAACTTCCAAAGCAGCCAGCTATCGACCGTTCCGAATGCCAGCCTCCCGGCCTCTGCCAAACGTCTCGCGTCCAGCACGTGTTCTAAAATCCAGGAAACCTTGGTGGCAGAGAAGTAGGAGTCAATCAGCAGGCCGGTGCGTCTCTGAATGGAACTTTCGTGACCCCGCGCCTTGAGACTTTCGCAGAAATCAGCAGTGCGGCGATCCTGCCAGACAATCGCGTTCGAAACCGCGCGTCCACTCTGGCGGTCCCACGCGATGGTCGTTTCCCGCTGATTGGCGATGCCGATAGCCGCCACCTCCCGAGGTTGGACGTGCGCCGATGCCAGGGCCTCGACTGCTACCGCGATCTGCGACGACGCAATTTGCTCGGGATCGTGCTCCACCCAGCCGGTCTGCGGAAAGATTTGATCGAATTCGCGCTGAGCCACGGCACGGACTGAGCCCTCGCGGTCAAATAAAATCGCTCGCGAACTGGTGGTGCCTTGATCGAGCGCTAAGACGTATTGCAATTTCCCTCCTTCTTCAAACGGCTGCTATGAAGTGCGCAAAAATCGCCGAATGCCGAAATCGTAGAGCGCGGCTCCGACAATGCCTCCGACGAGAGGCGCAACTACGGGAATCCACCAGACGCGCGCGCCGTCGGTTAGGCCGTTGTTGCGAAATCCTGCGACCACCGTCAAGAGGCGGGGGCCGAGATCACGAGCCGGATTGATGGGATATCCGTGCATGCCCCCAAAACTCATTCCGATTGCTACTACGACTAAACCGATCATCAAAGGGGTCAGGTTCGCTCCAGGAGGTAAATTGAACTCATCCGTGATGGCAAATACCAGCAGCAACAGCAGGGCGGTGCCGATGACCTGATCGAGGAATCCCGCCTGCGGCAAAGTTGGAAACGCAGGAAAGGTGGTAAAGACCCCGGCTGTCCTTTCCAGTTGTGGGTCTACCTGATGGAAGGCCGGCAAGTAGTTCCAGTATACGAGCGCCGCCGCCACAAATGCCCCTGCAGTCTGTGCCACGGAATAGGGCAGCACCTTACTCCAAGGGAAACCGCGGAAGACGGCGAATGCGATCGTCACCGCCGGATTGAGATGCGCTCCAGAAACTTTACCGGCAATGTAGATGCCCATCGTCACCCCGAGGCCCCAACCCAAAGTTATGTTCGTGTAGCCCCCGTGTATGGTCTCGCCGGCATGGCTGGAAGGAAACAGAACGACCATGGCAACGACTCCCGTGCCAAACGCGATCAGCACAAACGTGCCTAGAAACTCCGCAATCAGTTCCGCCACGAGGGTGGGCTTCGGGTTCATTCAGATCTCCCTTGTCTTGGTTCAGCTTAAGGATCGCGGAGTAGTCTAACAGGCACGAATTGTCGCTCTGGTGGTTTCGCCAGCAACGCGCCGGGGGCCTTCCGCGATGCGGTCTCTTCTTGATCACCCGGCTTCAGGGTCGATTTCCACTTGACATTTGCCATAACTCCCGTAAGATACACAAATATTTATTCATATTTATGAATATTTATTCATGATGAATAAAACACTCCGGCAACGCGCGATTGTTGACTCCCTGAAGCACGGGTCGGTCCGGAATCAGGAGGACCTGCAACGGCTTTTACGGAGGCGAGGCTTCAAGGTCGGCCAGGCAACGCTTTCGCGGGATATTCACGACCTGAACTTGAGCAAGGCTGCCGATGGCTACGCTTTGCCTCAGGGTGAGAGCTCTTCCAGCCTCGCCCTGCCTCCGGTTTCACGGCTGGTCCGTGAGTTCGTGCTGGATGTCCGCTCAGCTCAGAACCTGCTCGTGATTAAGACAATTGTCGGAAGTGCTCAGCCGGTTGCGGCGGCTTTGGATGAAGCCGATTGGAGCGAAGTTGTCGGTACCATTGCCGGCGATGACACCATTTTGATTGTTTGTCCAGACAAGGAGCAAGCAAAAGAGTTGGCGGACCGACTGGAGGAGATGCTGAGTTGATGACCGCCAAACTCAAGACCGCAGTGCTGGGCGCAAGCGGCTATTCTGGCCTGGAACTGACGCGAATTCTGCTGCGCCATGCGCGACTGGAAAAGCCGCTGCTGATGCGGCGTCCCGTTGACGAGGACGGCGAGTCCAGCATCGACTCTGACTTGGAGGAGGAGTTCCCCGCCCTCTCGGGCAACGGAGGCTACCCTCTGAAGCCATTCTCGTGGACGGCCTTGAAACAACAGGGCGTGCATTTGCTTTTTCTGGCCACACCCCACGAAGTGTCGCGTGCACTTGTGCCGGAAGCTATCGCTCGCGGGTTGCGCGTCATCGACCTGAGTGGCGCCTGGCGGTTGAAGCAATCACAACATCGTGCGGTTTACGGCTTTCAGGATTCCGACTCCGCACTAGCGGCAGAACTCACGGAGAAAGCCATCTACGGGCTGCCTGAACTAAACGCCCGGTGCCTGGCGAACGCGCAACTGGTGGCCAATCCCGGTTGCTACGCCACGTCCGTCATTCTCCCGCTGGCGCCTCTGCTCGACGCTGGGCTCATCGATCGAGAGCATGGAATTATTTCCGATTCCAAATCAGGCGTATCGGGCGCAGGCAAGAAACCTACGACCCGGACGCATTTCATCTCGGTTGCCGATAACCTTTCCGCTTATTCTGTGTTCAACCACCGGCACGTGGGCGAGATTGTCGAGCAACTTGGATTGGGGCCGGACGAATTGACTTTCACGCCGCATTTGGTGCCCATCCCGCGCGGAATCCTCTCCACCATCTATGTACTCCTCAACCGAGAGACGCTTCCCGGCGAAGTCGAGTCTTGCTTCCGCGATTTTTACTCGGGCCAGAGGTGGGTCAGACTTTTTGCCACGCCGAAACTTCCGCAGGTGCATTTCTCCCTGCACACCAATTACTGCGACCTGGGATTCTGTCTGGCGCAGGATGGCCGGCGGCTCGTGCTCATTTCCTGCATTGACAACCTGCTGAAAGGTGCGGCCGGCCAGGCAGTGCAGAACATGAACGTGATGTACGGATGGGCCGAGGACGAGGGCTTGCAGTGACGATCCTGATCAAAATCGGCGGAGCAGCGTTGGAGGACGCGCCTACGCTGCGCAAGTGTGCACGCGCGATCGCAGAGTTGGCGCAGGACGGTCACCACGTTGCCGTCGTCCACGGAGGTGGGGGCGCCCTGACCCGCACGCTGGCGCGATTGGGGAAGAAAAGCGAATTCGTGAATGGATTGCGCGTGACCGACGCCGAGACTCGGGATGTTGCGCTGATGGTGCTGGCGGGCTGTATGAACAAGAAAGTGGTCGCTGCGATTCAAGCAGCGGGGATGCCGGCTATCGGTTTCTGTGGCGGGGATGGCATGTCGTTTCGCGCTCGGCGTAAACATTTCGCTGATCGCGACCTGGGATTCGTGGGTGAGATCTGCTTTGTAGAGCCGTGTTGGATGAACGCCATCTGGCAGCAGGGCGGTGTCCCCGTGATCGCTTCTCTCGCTTTGGGCGCCGACGGTGAGTATTACAACGTCAATGCGGATGAAATGGCCGCATCGTGCGCTGCGGCCTGCCGGGCTGACGCACTTTTCTTTCTCACCGATGTCCCCGGAGTGAAAAATGCCGACGGCGGCGTGATTCCCTGGCTCAGTACAAAAGAGGCTGCGAACCTGGTAGCAACTTCGACAATCAACGGCGGGATGCTGCCCAAGCTGCAAGCTTGCAGGCAAGCGCTGCAACAGGGCGTTGGACGGGTGCGAATACTCCCTGCAGCCGATGCGGAGTTGTTGCCTCAGTTCTACCTCACGAAGTTGTCGTGCGGAACGGAGGTGACCTTTGTCTGAGCATGCAGGTACCGAAACTTTGCAGCCGAGGTCGCTGGACTCTACCGTTTTCCAATCAGAAGGAGTCATACGTTGAATACTCAGTTACAAAATAAACTACAGGCACCGCCGGCAACCTCGCCGAGCGTTTTTTGGTGTCCGGACTTGATTTCGACTCGCGATCTCGGCCCGCAGGGAGTCGAGGCGGTGCTTCACCTCGCGGAGCTCATGAAGTCGCGCCCGTCAGTTTTTCAACGGGCTCTGGCCGGTAAGCAGATGGTGATGTTTTTCGAGAAGCCTTCTCTGCGGACTCGGCTTACGTTTGAGGCCGGAATGGCCAGCCTGGGCGGCATCAGTCATTTTGTGGACCAGACTTCCAGCCGCATCGACGCGCGCGAAAAGCTCAGCGACATTGCGCAGAATCTTGAGCGCTGGATGGATGTGATCGTGCTGCGAACCTTCGCGCAAGAGACGATTGAAGGCATGGCCGAGCACGCTTCCATTCCTGTGATCAATGCGCTCAGCGACTTGGAGCATCCCTGTCAGGCCTTGGCCGACTACTTAACTTTGCAGGAACGCTTCGGCAATCTGAACAACGTCCGCCTCGCCTACGTCGGCGACGGCAACAATGTGGCGCATTCGTTGCTGCTCACGTGCGCATGCCTGGGGTCCTCGCTCCGAATTGCTACGCCGGAAGGTTACGTTCCGAGCGCAGCGATTGTTAAGGCGGCCCGCGAGATCGCGGAGCAAACCGGAGCGCAACTCGAATTGCTAACCGATCCGCACGCCGCGGTCGCTGGAGCCGACGCCGTCTACACCGACGCCTGGGCGAGCATGGGCCAGGAGCAGGAGGCTCAGCAGCGCGTCAAAGTATTCCGCCCCTACCAGGTCAATCGGCGACTGATGGCCGAAGCTGCTCCCCAGGCCGTATTCATGCACTGCCTTCCCGCCCATCGCGGCGAGGAAGTCAGCGATGAAGTGATCGATTCAGATTGCTCAGTCGTTTTCGAGCAGGCAGAAAATCGCCTGCATGTGCAGAAAGCCATTCTGTATCTGCTGCTGGGCGGCGCTGTTCGCCTGCCCGCAAGGAGTGCCCATGCCTGAAAAAGTTGTGCTTGCTTATTCCGGTGGACTCGATACCTCAATCATCATTCCCTGGCTCAAGGAGAATTACTCGTACGATGTCATTGCCATGGTAGGCGATGTCGGCCAAGGGGACGACATTGAAGCGGTCGTTGAGAAAGCCTATGCAACGGGCGCGAGCAAAGTGATCGTGGAAGATCTCCGGGAAGAATTTCTGACTGGCTACGTCTTCCCCGCCCTGAAGGCCGGCGCGGTGTACGAGCACAAATATCTGCTCGGGACTTCGCTGGCTCGCCCGGTGATCGCGAAACACCAGGTGGAAGTGGCGTTGCGCGAAGAGGCCACCGCGGTCGCCCATGGATGCACCGGCAAAGGCAACGATCAGGTACGGTTCGAATTAACCTACCAGGCGCTCGCCCCTGAACTGAAGATCATCGCGCCCTGGCGCGAATGGTCGCTCAAATCGCGGGAAGATTGCCTCGACTACGCCGAACAGCACGGAATTCCCGTGGCGGCCAGCCGCGAAAAAATTCACAGCCGCGACCGAAATCTCTGGCACATCAGCCACGAAGGAGGCGAACTGGAAGACGCCGCCAATGCCCCGTTGGCCGGCACATGGCAGATCACGCGTTCACCACACGAGGCGCCAGACAAAGACGAGAAAGTCGAGATTGGCTTCGAACGGGGGCTCCCGGTCGCGGTGAATGGGCTGAAAATGGACCCAGTATCGCTGGTGGAACTTCTCAATGAAATCGGCGCTCGCAACGCGATCGGACGTGTGGATCTGGTCGAGAACCGCTTCGTGGGAATCAAGTCCCGCGGATGCTACGAGACGCCGGGAGGGACACTGCTGGTCACGGCTCATCGTGAGCTTGAGGCGCTGTGCCTGGAACGCGACGTCGCGCACTTCAAACAGCACATCGGACTCAAGTATGCCGAACTCGTATACTTCGGGCTTTGGTTTACACCGCTCCGCGAGGCCCTCGACGCGTTTGTCGACAGCACCCAGCAGCAGATGACGGGCAGCATCACACTCTCGCTGTACAAAGGCAACGTTGCTGTCGTGAGCCGCGAGTCAGAGCACTCGCTCTACCGCACCGATCTCTCGTCGTTCACGATGGGAGACAGTTACGACCAGAAAGATGCGGCGGGTTTCATTCGGATTCTGGGGTTGCCGTCGCGTTCGCGTGCCCGCTCTCGCGTGGAGGTTGCGCGATGAAGATGTGGTCGGGACGGTTCCGGCAGCCGCTGGATCCTGATTTTGAGCGCTGGCAGCGATCATTCGGCTTCGATCGCAGGCTGCTGAACTACGAACTTGCGGCCAGCAGCGCGCATGCGCGTGCTCTGAAAAACGCGGGCATCCTCTCGGCCGACGAACTGATCAGCGTTCTGCAAGGATTAAAGCAGATCGGCGAACAGGCTGAGGCCTCTCCGTCGTTTCTCAATGACAGCGAAGCAGAAGATGTGCATCACTTCGTGGAAAAGCAGCTCGTTGTTCTGATCGGAGAAGCGGGTTACAAGCTGCACAGCGGCCGCAGCCGCAACGAACAGATTGCCACGGATCTGCGCATGTATGTGCGGGCCATCATTGACCAGTTGGGTCACGAACTGGCCGAGGTGTGCGCGATATTCACCGACCGCGCAGAACAGGCCGCGGATGCGGCAATGCCGGCGTACACACATCTGCAACGCGCCGAACCAGTGCTGATCGGCCACTGGCTCATGGCTTATGTCGACATGTTTTTGCGGGATGCCGACAGGCTTGCATCGTGCCGCAAGCGGATGAATCTTTGCCCGCTGGGCTCCGGAGCGGTGGCAGGAGCTACTCTCCCGTTAGATCGAGAGTTCATGGCACAGGCCTTGAATTTCGATGGGCTGACCTCGAACAGCATCGATGCCACGAGCGATCGCGATTTCGCCATCGAGTTCGTCAACACGCTCTCGCTGCTTGCTCTACATCTCAGCCGTTGGGCGGAAGAGATGATTCTGTTCTCTTCCCAGGAGTACGGCTTCATTACTTTGCCGGAAGCATATTCGACGGGTAGCAGCGCGATGCCGCAGAAAAAGAATCCGGACTTACTTGAGCTGGTGCGGGGAAAAAGTGGAAGTATCGTCGGGCACGCGGTCAGTCTGATGGTCACATTGAAGGGCCTGCCGCTAGCTTACAACAAGGACCTTCAGGAAACGCAGGAACCCGTCTTCGATAGTTCCGAAACGTTGCTGCAGATGTTGCCGCTGGTGACTGGCTGGATGACCACAGTGGAGTTCAATCATGTCCGAATGCAGCAGGCCACGGAGACGGGATTCACAAACGCGTGGGCCGCAGCCACCTACCTGGTGAGACGTGGTGTCCCCTCGCGATTGGCGCATGAGCTAATTGGCAAGGCGGTGCAGGTATGTCTCAATAAGAGCTGTGAACTTCAGGATTTGCCGTTGGACGAATTGCGTTCCATCAGCCCGGCATTCGATCAGGGTTTTTACCAATCCCTCAGCCTTCAGTCTGTGTTGGCGATCCATGATGTGCATGGCGGTACGGCACCGGCGAAGGTGCGTCAAGCGATCAAGTTCGCCAAAGAGAGGATCGAATCTTTACGTGGAGAGATCCATGCGCACGCGTAAAGCGATTTTGCCTGACGCTAAGCAGATCCATGCGTTGATCGCCGGATACTCCAGCGACGGCACGCTCTTGCCGCGTACTCTGGCGGAAATCTGCGAAAACGTTCGTGACTTCGTCGTCCTGGAAAACGACGGTCGCATCATCGGCTGCGGCGCGCTTCACCTGTATGGTACGCATCTCGCCGAAATCCGATCCATCACGGTTGCACCCTGGGCTCAGGGCAAAGGCGGCGGACGCCGGCTGGTGAAGGCATTGATGGGCGAAGCCAGAAAACACCGCGTGGACTGCATCTGTCTGTTCACCAGAACCCCGCAGTTTTTTGGACGTCTGGGATTTGCAGTGGCACAGCGCGAAGACCTTCCGGACAAGATTTACAAAGACTGCCATGTCTGCCCGAGATTTCATTGCTGTGATGAGGTCGCAATGGTGCGCGGGGAACTGCCCAAGTTCGCCATTTTGCCTGAGCCCGCGAACTGGCTGGTCAAACTGCAGGTGTGAGCGAACACATAAACGTGTCGTTACCAGTTTCCGCGCATATCACTCGACGTCCCGCCAGCCGCTGGAACGTAACACTTCGAGGTATAGTCCATCACCATGCGATCGGCATTGAAACGCCAGCCCAAGGTTCGGATCGTGCGTTTCATACGTTTGATCCACCCGCGCGGCAGGCCATCGCGATCACGCCGGTAATAGAGTGGAATCACTTCTTCCCGCAGAGTGCGTAGCAAGTCTTCTCCATCGCGCGTGTCGTGAACGCTCATGTTGGAATGGGTCCGCCCGGTTCCGATAGCAAACCCATTCATCCCGTCGCAAGCTTCCGCCCACCAGCCATCGAGCACCGAGAGATTGAGCCCACCGTTCAACACTACTTTTTGACCACTGGTGCCGGAGGCCTCGAAAGGCCGGCGCGGATTGTTGAGCCACACGTCGACCCCCTGCACCAGATGACGACCGACGTTGATGTCATAGTCCTCGACAAAAACGAACTTGTCTGAGAACTTCGGGTCGCGCATCAACTCTGCAACTTGCTGCAAGATTCTCTTGGCGGGTTCGTCGAGGGGATGGGCCTTCCCCGCAAACACGAACTGCACCGGCCGTTTCGGATCATTGACGATGGAGGCAAGCCTTTCGATGTCCGTCAAAATCAGATTGGCCCTCTTGTAAGTCGCAAAGCGACGCGCGAATCCGATGGTGAGAGCGTCCGGGGTGAGCACACGCGCCAGTCTTTGCAGCATCTCGGGCCCTTCTCCACGGCGCTCCGCCTGCCGCACTGCGCGGCGCCGCACGAATTCAATGAGGAGCGATTTCAGGATCAGATGTGTTTCCCACAGCTCCCCATCATCCACGCTCTCGATGCCTTCCCAGATTTTTGCCTCGCTGCTGCGCTGATGCCAGCCGGTTCCGAGATGGCGATCGTAGAGCCGAAACATCTGCGGAGCCAGCCACGAGGGAACGTGAACTCCGTTGGTGATGTGTCCGATGGGCACTTCGTCTTCCGGTTTTCCCCGGAACAAGCCAGTCCACATGGCACGGGAAACCTCGCCGTGCAGCGCCGAAACCGCATTCGCGCGTTGCGAGAGACGCAGAGCCAGCACCGTCATGCAAAACAACTCGTCAGCATTATTTGGATTCTCCCGGCCCAATCCCAGAAAACTTTCCTGCGAGAGCCGCAACGATTCCCGCAGCGGCCCTAGATGCTCCTCGACCAGCTCCGCGCGAAAACGATCATGCCCGGCAGGGACCGGAGTATGGGTCGTAAACACAACCTCTCGCGATACGCGCGGAACCGCGCTGTCGAATCCCACACCCTCCTCTTCCATGCGAATGCGAATCGCCTCCAGCACGGCAAACGCGCTGTGACCTTCATTGAGGTGAAGAACACCCGGTGTGATGCCCAAGGCCTGCAGGGCGCGCAGTCCGCCGACGCCGAGTAATAATTCCTGGCGAATCCGCACCCGCAGATCCCCTCCGTACAACCGCGAAGTCGTATCGCGGTCTTCGGGGGCGTTGCCCTCAACGTCTGAATCAAGCAGCAGTAAATCGCGGCGTCCCACTTTTGCGCGCCACACTTTCGCCCGGATGGAGCCGCTGCGAGTTTTGATCTCGACCACTACCGGCCGGCCGTTTGTGCCAATTGCCGCCTCCATCGGCAACTGACTCACATCGTTCTTGACATATTCCTCTTGCTGCCAGCCATTGCGATCGAGGCGCTGGTGAAAATAGCCCTGGCCATAGAACAGGCCAATGCCGATCAAAGGAATATCAAGGTCAGAGGCGCTCTTGATGTGGTCACCGGCCAGTACTCCCAAACCGCCCGAATAAATTGGGAACGACTCGTGCAGACCGAACTCCGCCGAGAAGTACGCGACGGGACGCGGCCGCAACACGCCCGCATACCGCGTCCCCCAAGTCCGGTCTGACTCCAAATACTCGCGCAGCCGCCGGTAGGCGTAGTTAATCCGGCTATGTAAGACAAGTTCGGCAGCGCGTTTCTCCAGCTTCGCCAGCGGAAACTCTCCCAGCAGAGAAACCGGATTGTGATTGAGATGACTCCACCGTTCCGGATCAAATTCGAGAAACAAGCTGGTGGAATCGTGATCCCAACTCCACCATAAGTTGCGCGCCAACGCCCACAGACGTTCCTGGGCAGGGGCGATAAAGCGGTCGAGAGTCCGCGCTTCGCTGACTACCGGCGCTACCTGGGTCGCCGCTTCGGTCAGCATGCGTATCTCTTCCTCACCGAAGACCCGGGTCTCGATGGTCTGCACGACGAGAACGCCCTGCAGAATTCCTCTTTCAATGAGCGGCACCCCGAGGAACGATTGGTAATCATCCTCGCCGGCCTCGCTGAAATATTTGAAGCGAGGATGGTTCTTCACGTCCTCAACCGCCACGGGCCGCACCTGCTGCGCAACCAACCCAGCAAGCCCTTCATGCACTCCCATGCGAAGGCTGCCAATACATTCCCGGCGCAATCCCAGAGTCGCCGCCAGAACGAGATTGGCGCGATCCGGTTCCAGCAAATATGCTGAGCAGACATCAGTACCAAACCGCTTGGCGATGAGGGCGACCACATTCATCAGCGTCTCAGCCGGTTGACCTCCTTCTGCCGCCAGGTTCGCTATTTCTTCAAGCGTCAGGACGTATTGTGTATCGCGCGTTGTCGCCACCCCTTCGACTTCCTCAATCACCTTATTATTATGTCGGTCCAATCTCGTAACCAAGCCCCCATGAACGCGTACAATCAGAAAAATAATTAAACGAACCCCAGACCTTGCTTAACAGTCTATCCTACGGGCCTTGGCTGGAATTGCGCCGCCCCTGGCTCCGGATTGCACAAGACTAAGGTCTCGCTGCTCTCGATTCCAATCGAAATTGTTTATGGGAGAGATCAGCGAATGAAGCCGAGATGAAATAAAGCCCCTGGGCGCGAAAAGGAGAGCACCGCCCTCCGGGCTGACAGCACGAGTAGCTTCTTCGCCAACGAAAGTGTACCCTCCTACAACAGCGGAGGATCTCGTGTCCCGCTCAGTTGCATCTCCCCACGTCGTGAGCATCGCAGATTTCCAGTCACTGGCCTGTCGCCGTCTGCCCAAGGTGGTGTTCGATTACCTGGACGGCGGCGCTGAGGGCGAAGTTACATTGCGAGAGAACTGCCGCGTCTTTGAAGACGTCACCTTCCGTCCGCGTCATGCCGTCGCCGCGCCCAGTTGTGATCTTCGCACCCGCGTCCTGGGCTTCGATCTTTCGTTGCCGGTGCTGCTTGCTCCCGTAGGCTACAGTCGGCTCATACATGCGGAGGGCGAAGTCGCCGCCGCTCGCGCCGCGGGCGTCGCAGGCACAGCTTACATTCTCTCCACCATCTCAGGACATCGTCTGGAAGACGTTAAGGCCGCGTCCCCCGGACCTGTCTGTTACCAGCTCTATCTGTTGGGTGGCCGCGAAGCCGCCGAAGCTTCGATTCAACGCGCTAAGAATGCAGGGTTCGCCGCCCTGGTCGTCACCATCGACACCGTAGTTGCGGGAATGCGCGAACGCGACTTCCGTAACGGCATGAAAGAACTTCTCGGTGGCAACCCGCTTTCCAAGATTCCATTCTTGCCGCAGTTCCTTGCGCGCCCGGGATGGCTCGCCCGCTTCCTGCTCGACGGCGGCGTCCCCCCATTGCCGAATGTTGTCATCCCCGGCCAGGGCCCCATGCCGCTCATCAACGTCAGCGCCGCGTTGGCCGATGCGGCTGTCACCTGGGAAGATCTGCGCTGGATTCGTGAAGTTTGGTCTGGTCCTATTGTGATCAAAGGCGTGCTGACCGGTGACGATGCGCGGCGAGCGGTCGACGAAGGAGCTTCCGCGGTGGTCGTATCGAACCATGGGGGCCGTCAACTGGATTGCGTTCCCGCGTCCTTGCGAGTTCTGCCAGAGATCGTCGCAGCCGTCGATGGAAGAGCCGAGGTGCTTATGGATGGCGGCATTCGTCGCGGCAGCAACGTCATCAAGGCCATCTGCCTGGGAGCGCGTGCCGTCTTGATTGGACGCGCCTACGCATATGGCCTCGCAGCCGCCGGCCAGGCGGGTGTCGCGCGCGCCCTTGAAATCTTGCGGGCGGATGCGGAGCGTACGGTCAAGCTCCTGGGCTGCACTTCGCTTGGAACCCTGAACCGTTCCTACGTAAACGTCCCCGCAAATTGGGGATGAGCTGATCTGCGTTCATTCGCGTTACCAACCGGATCAAATCAAGATGGATCAAGCGCTCAGCCTGGCCCAACGATTCCGCGCACGGTTTGGAACCGATGCCCTCATCTTCCGCGCCCCCGGCCGCGTCAATCTGATTGGCGAGCATACCGATTACAACGACGGCTATGTGATGCCCGCCGCCATTGACCTTGATTGCTGGGTTGCCGCGCAGCTCAGATCCGACCACAAGTTGGCAATTCACTCCGAGAACTTTCACCAGACGTGCGAAATCGACTTGTCGCGCGACTTGCCGCTCCGATCCCAGACTTGGCGCGACTATCCCATCGGAGTCGCTCTGCAGCTCAAAGCGTTCGGGTATCCCTTGCAAGGCGCAAACCTGCTCATTTACGGCGAGGTTCCTCTCGGTGCAGGCTTGAGTTCGTCCGCAGCGATTGAAGTAGCCACCGCCTGCGCTTTGCTCGGCATCTCCGGTTGTCGCCTCGACCGCAGGCAGGTAGCGCTCCTCTGTCAGAAAGCGGAAAACGAATTCGTCGGAGCGCGGTGCGGCATCATGGACCAGTTCGTTTCACTTCATGGCCGCAAGGGCCACGCCCTGATGCTGGATTGCCGTTCTCTGGACCACGAATTGATTCCGATCCCCGCCAATGTCCGGCTCCTCATTTGCAACACCATGGTCAAACACGAATTGGCATCCAGTGAATACAACCGGCGGCGCGCCGAATGCGAGGAGGCAGTGCAGAAGTTGTTGCCGGTTCTGCCCGGCATCCGGGCTCTTCGCGATGTGACTCTGAAACAACTCGCCCGCCATCGCGTCGACCTTCCGGAAACTGTTTGGCGACGTGCCTGCCATGTGGTTTCCGAAAATGCGCGCGTCCTGAAAACCGCTGCTGCACTTCGCTCCGGGGATCTTTCAGATGTGGGTAGAGCCATGGCTGAGTCACACCAGAGTCTCCGCGATTTCTACCAGGTAAGTTGCGCCGAACTCGACTTGATGGTCGATCTCGCAGGTCGCCACAAAGCCACCTACGGCGCCCGCATGACGGGCGGCGGCTTTGGCGGCTGCACCATCAATCTGGTGGACGCAGCCCATACCGAAGAATTCCGACACGAAATCGCCAGCGCCTACGAAAAGGCTACCGGACGACATCCCGAGATTCACCTTTGCACAGCGGCTGAGGCCGCCGGGCAGGTTGACTACCCCTAGACGGTAACCGCCGCTTCCAGGACTTCAGGAAAGCTGTGTTTCGGCCATGGTTGCGCAGTTTGAGTGGCGTGTCTCGCATCAGCTAGAATCAACTGCGAAAATTGACGGGAACCAATGAGCTTTGAACCCATTGAGAATTACGGGGTGATTGGCAATATGTGCTCGATTGCCCTCGTGAGTGTAAACGGTTCAATAGATTTTCTTTGCTATCCAAATTTCGATTCTCCCACCGTGTTTGCGGCGCTGCTCGATGATGAGAAGGGCGGCTGTTTTCAGATCGAACCCCAACTCAAGAAAAGGCGCGTACGACAACTGTATTTTCCAGACACGAACATTCTACTCACGCGATTTCTTGCGGAGGAGGGCGTGGCCGAGCTCAGCGATTACATGCCCATTGGGAACGACGGGGAGCAACCGAACGAGATTATCCGCACGCTGGCTGTTATCAGGGGCGAGGTCGATTTCAAAGTGCGATGCGGGCCGCGATTTGACTATGCAAGGTGTGGTCACACTGTAAATATTAATATTGAAGACCGGTACGCAATTTTTTCGCCAACTGCTAATGCTTGCCCACCGCTGGGACTCTACTCCACTGTTGCCCTGCGAGAACAATCCGGGGATGTGACCTCCGAGTTCAGGCTCCGAGCCGGCGAGAAAGCGACCTTTGTCTTTGGTGGCGTTCGCGCCCCAGGACAACAACCGGAGATGGAGTTTGTAGAGCAGCGCTTCCACGAGACAGCACGTTTCTGGAAGGGATGGATAGCGAAATCAAAGTACAAGGGCCGATGGCGCGAGATGGTCAACCGCTCGGCACTCATGTTGAAGCTGCTGATCAGCCGAGAGCACGGATCGCTCATTGCAGCTCCAACATTTTCCTTGCCGGAAGAAATTGGCGGTGTGCGTAACTGGGATTATCGCTTCACGTGGTTGCGAGACGCGACATTCACACTTTACGCGCTGATTCGTCTGGGGTTCGTTGAAGAGACCGAAGGTTTCATCGGATGGCTGAAGGGAAGACTCAGTGACGATGCCGAGCGGGGACCTTTACAGGTAATGTACGGGATTGACGGCAGGCAGAAGCTCGATGAATCAACGCTCGACCATCTACAAGGGTACGAGCATTCGCGCCCCGTGCGTATCGGAAACGCCGCCTATCAGCAGCTGCAGCTGGATATTTACGGCGAAATGATGGACTCCGTTTATCTCGCAAACAAGTACGGAGACGCCATTTCCTACGCCGGATGGCAAGGTGTTCAGCGTGTATTGCAGTGGCTAAGCAAGAACTGGCAACGACCCGATGAAGGTATATGGGAGGTTCGTGGCGGGGCGCGAGAATTCCTGCATTCGCGTCTAATGTGCTGGGTCGCTTTCGATCGAGCACTACGGCTTGCGCAGAAACGCTCTCTTTCAGGGCCACTCGATGCCTGGCAGGGCGTCCGCGACGCCATACGAGAGGACATTTTTACAAACTTCTGGGATGACGAATTGCAGTCATTTGTGCAATCGAAGGGGACAAAAAACCTGGATGCGTCCGTCCTGTTAATGCCGCTGATGCGGTTTATCAGCCCAGTCGATCGCATGTGGCTATCCACGATGAAAGCGATTGAAGCACGATTAGTCGAAGATACCCTCGTCCGCCGATATGAAGCGGAACGCACGCAGGTGGATGGACTCCCAGGCGGAGAGGGCAGTTTCACCGCATGCTCATTTTGGTACATTGAGTGCCTGGCGCGCGCCGGTGAGTTGGAAAAGGCTCAATTGTTGTTTGAAAAACTCTTGGGCTACGCCAACCATCTCGGGCTCTACTCGGAAGAGATTGGGCCGAGCGGACAACATCTCGGCAATTTCCCCCAGGCGTTCACCCACCTGGCGCTGATCAGCACCGCAACCTATCTGGACAGGGTTCTTTCAGGCAAGGACGAATCAGTGTGGCGCTAGCTTAGGATGAACGGATTCGGCCCGGATGGTTCTGCGTATAGATAAGGTCATAAAGTGGTCGGGGCGCGCGGATTTGAACCGCGGACCCCCTGCGCCCAAGGCAGGTGCGCTACCAGGCTGCGCTACGCCCCGACATGATCAGCAGAATTGATTCTAAAGTACTTTCCAACTTTATTACCACTCCAACTCTCGCTTTCCGGGACTTATTTCGGTTATGGAGCATACGTCTCTGACACAGACCCCGCCTTACCATGCCTGAATCCTCTATTCACGCGACATTAATCAGACGTTCACAGTTTCTTAACATAAGCCCTCTAGCCTGATCGGAATCGCACAAAACCTACGTTGGAAAAGGAGAGTGAACGATGAAGTCAGCAGGAAAGTTGTGCGCAGCCGTCTTTCTGACGGCCACGACCTTGGTAGCGCAAACCAGCACACCGCCCACCAGTCAAGAATCAAAGCCGGTCACTGCAGCAGAGGTGGAGGCATTGAGGGACGCTCTCGCTGCACAGCAGGCCGCTTTGAAAACACAAGAGCAGCAAATCCAGGCTTTGCAGGATGAACTACGTCGCAGAGACCAGACCGCGCAGCCTCTGAACGTCGCCACCCACGCGTCGAGCAACGCAGATTCGGCTCAGGCCCAGGTAGACCGGCAATCCTTGACCGAGGTCAAGTATGAAGTCACTGATCCCGAAGCCACGATCGGCAACAACGTCGTGAGCCGCCAGGAGATGCAGAGCACTCCCTCGCAGGGGGCAGAGTCTCCGCTGGCTATTCGCTTCAAGGGCATCACCATTACTCCAGGTGGCTTTCTCGCGGCTGAATTCGTGCGCCGGTCGCGGGCCCTGGGCGCCGATATCAACACGCCATTTAACAGTTTAACCATGCCCGGAGCGTCTCAGAGCTCTATATCAGAGTTCTTCGGGTCGGGCCGCCAGTCGCGCATTTCCATGCTCGCTGAGGGAAAGCTGGCCAGCGCCAAACTTTCCGGCTATGTCGAAGCCGACTTCCTCTCCGCCGCCGCCACCTCTACCGCCACCGAGAGCAACAGCTATTCGCTACGACAACGGCAGGCCTGGGGACAAGCCGCTATGGACAACGGCTGGAGCGTCACCGGCGGCCAGATGTGGAGCCTGGTCACGGAAACCAAGCATGGCTTGGACAACCGTACCGAAGCGCTGCCTATGACCATCGACCCGCAGTATACCGTCGGCTTCAGCTGGGCGCGCCAATACGGTCTGCGCCTGGTCAAGAACTTCGCCAACAAGGCTTGGTTTGGTGTGGCGATCGAGAATCCACAGGCTACCGTCACCACCCACAGCAATGGCGACAACTTCCTTATCGGATCGGCGGGCGCGAGCAGCGGTCTCTATAACCCTGCTGCCAGCACCACTTGCAGCACCTCTCTGACCACCAGCAGCACCGGGACTACCACTGCAAGCACTCTCTGTACTCCCGTCGCCACCTATTCCTTCAATAGCATGCCTGACATTATTGCCAAGGCCGCCTTCGAACCCGGCTTCGGACATTACGAGGTTTTCGGCGTCTACAGCCGCTTCCGTGATCGCATTTTCCCCTGCGGCGAGACTGCCACCGGCACTCCCTGTGGCACCGGGACTGGCCCCAACGCCTCAGGCTCGTTCAACTCATCGGTCAGTGGTGGAGGTATCGGCGCGAACGCGCGCTGGTCTTTCGACAAAAAGCGCCTTGACTTCGGGTTACACGCAATGGCGGGGGACGGCATTGGCCGTTACGGAACCGCAACCCTTGCCGACGCCTCTGTGCACGGCAACGGAACCTTTGACCTGATCCGCAGCTATCAGGGCCTCGGCACGATCGAATGGCACGGACCCAAGCTGGATATCTATCTGAATGCTGGAGCCGAATACGCCGGCCGCGCCGCCGACTTTGACCCAGTCACCGGCAAGGTCGTGGGATATGGCTCACCCAAATTTAGCAATTCAGGGTGTTACTCTGAGACGATCCCGCAAAACGGTTCGGGATTCTTTCCCGGATCGCTGGGCAGCTGCACCTCCGATACGCGAGTCGTCATCGAGGGAACCGCCGGCTTCTGGTACCGGCTCTATAGTGGCCCGAAGGGGCGCCTTCAATTCGGACCGCAATACTCTTACGTGACCCGCAACACGTGGTCGGGCAAGGGCATCGAGCCACACGGCATCGATGGCATGGTCTTCACCTCGTTCCGCTACTATTTGCCGTAGCGTATCTGAAAGCACGAAAGGCCGACGGTGAGCTGAACCACAGTTTCGCCGTTGGCCTTTTTGCCCCTCCCTACAACCCAGTGGCCAACCAAGGGCGAGAGACCGGGTCGCTACGGTGGCGTTTCCCGTTCCACCGACCCGTCGTCTCAGCCTCGCGAAAAATACGGCCACGTTTCCCAACGCGCAGAACCCGGCCTCCGCTTCGACCGCCTAGTTCGGGCACCACTAGCGCTGGATAGCACTTATCCCCTTGGCAAGCCTTTATCCCCGGGGTTCACTCCGAGCCAAAACAGGGTCAAGTCCAGCGGTCGTTTGCCGATAGAGAAGATGGACTACTGAACAGGCGTTAAGCCAATCACGGAGCCAGGATCGGCCGCGTCCCAACCAAGGCGCAGGAACTGCCCAAGAACTGAATCACCGTGGCGGAGGACACAATGTTGAACAAGATGAGTTTGAAGATGAAGTTGAGCGTTGGGTTTGGATTGCTCCTGGTAACTCTGATAGCCCTGGGAACAGCAAGTTATCGCACCATCATCAGCCTTGACAACGCGGCGAACGATGTAGTCCGCAAGGCGACCGAGCAGGAACTGGCAATGGAGATCGACCTTGCCGCTATGAAACAAAGTTCCGGCACCCGCGGCTTCTTGCTGACAGGCGACGAGAAGATGCTGGAGAGGGATGCGGAAGGCAAACGCGAGATGAAAGAAAACCTGGATAAGCTGATCTCCCTGGTGCACTCGGACGAAGGCAAGCGGCTGTTCGCGGAAGTCCAGCGCACCGCCGAGGCTTTTCGCGCCGCGGCCGATCGGGAAGTTCAATTCAGCCAGGAGAAGAAGACGAAGGAAACGCTCGAAGTCATGTCCGCCCAGACTGCTCCGGCGTCCAACGCACTGGAAAAGGCCAACCGCGATTTCGTGGACCATCTTACGAAGTCAAAGGAGAAAGTTGAAAAGGCACAGGATGAGGAGGCGGCTTGGGGAAAGATGCTGATTCTCAGTCTGTGCGTCGCCGGCCTGGTGTTGGGGCTGGTGGTTGCGTTGCTGATCGCTCGCTCGATTACAGCGGCAACCGTGCGCATGGTCGCCATGATCCAGACGCTGGCCGCGAACAACCTGACGGTCGACGATTTGCAGATCGCCTCGCAAGATGAACTGGGCCAGGCCGGCTTGGCCCTCAACCAGATGAAGAACAGCCTGCACTCGGTGATCCAGTCGATCGCCGAAACCGCGCAACACGTGGCCAGCGCGAGTGAGGAACTGTCCTCCACCAGCCAGCAGATCTCGGCCAATTCGGAAGAAACCTCGGCCCAAGTCAATGTCGTCAACGAGGCCACAAAGCAGGTCAGCCAGAATCTGCAAAGCGTCTCCACCGGCTCCGAGGAGATGACTTCCACCATTCAAAGTATCGCCGGCAACGCTCACGAAGCGGCTACCGTGGCCAGCAAGGCAGTCGAAACTGCACAGGCAGCGAACACCACCGTGGCTAAGCTGGGCGCGTCCAGCGCCGAGATCGGCGAAGTCATCAAGGTCATCACTTCCATCGCGCAGCAGACGAACTTACTCGCTCTGAATGCCACGATTGAAGCCGCACGCGCCGGAGAAGCCGGCAAGGGCTTCGCCGTGGTCGCCAATGAAGTCAAGGAACTGGCCAAGCAGACGGCCAAGGCCACCGAGGACATCAGCCAGAAGATTACCGCCATTCAGCAGGACACCAAGGGAGCGGTGGATGCGATCGGCTCGATCACAGGGGTGATTAACCAGGTGAACGAGATTTCGGGGACGATTGCGACGGCGGTGGAAGAGCAGAGCGCGACCACCAACGAGATGACGCGCAACGTTGCGGACGCGGCCAAGGGTGCCGGAGAAATCTCGCAAAACATTGAAGGCGTGGCACAGGCGGCTCAGGGAACGTCGACCAGCGCGCAGGAGTCTCAGAAGGCGGCCAACGAACTGGCGGCGATGGCGGAGCAACTACGCGGACTGGTCGGGCAATTCAAGATCGATAGCAGGCCGGCAGGCGCAGGCCAGGTTACAACGATGAAGCCGCGCGCCATGGCCGCGGGCGCCGGAAAGTAAAACAACAGTGTCCCAGGGGGCAAAGAAGCGCGTACTCATCGTCGATGACGCGGTCGTGGTCCGTAAGACGCTCTCCGATGCGATCTCCCGTGATGCCGCCCTCGAGGTTGCGGGAACAGCCAGCAACGGCCGCATTGCACTGACGAAGTTTCCCCTGCTGAATCCCGACATCGTCCTGCTCGACATCGAGATGCCGGAGATGGATGGCCTGGAAACAGTGCGCCAGTTGCGCCAAATCAACCGGCGCGTTCCGATCATCATGTTCAGCACGCTGACCGAGCATGGCGCGTCGGCAACTTTGGAAGCCCTGGCCCTGGGCGCCACCGATTACGTTACCAAACCCAGTAACACCGACATGGCGGGCACGCTGGACACGGTTTCGCGCGACCTGATTCCTCGAATTCGCGCGTTGTGTCATCTGCCCGAGATGAGTGCAGCGACGGCAGTTCCGGCTCTTGTGGCGGCGCCAGTAGTCCGAAGTGTGCCGAAGCCGCGACTGCTGCAACCGGTGCAGGTGGTGGCAATCGGAGTCTCGACCGGCGGCCCGGATGCGCTGGCCCGCATGTTGCCCACGCTGCCCCTGAACTTGCCGGTACCGGTGGTGATCGCGCAGCATATGCCCGCGATTTTTACCACCATGCTGGCCGCCCGCCTGGCGGCGAAGTCCTCTCTCCCCGTGCGCGAGTGTCAATCGGGTGAACTGCTCCTGCCCGGCTGCGCTTATATTGCGCCTGGGGACTTCCACATGGTCGTAAGCAGCGAAGGAGTGGCGCGTCTACGGACGCACCAGGGACCGAAGGAAAACTACTGCCGTCCTTCCGTGGATGTGTTGTTCCGTTCCGTGGCCCAGGTGTACGGAGCAAGAACATTGGCCGTGGTTCTCACCGGCATGGGGCAGGACGGTCTGAAAGGCTGCGAAATGCTGGGCGGCCTGGGAGCGCGGATCGTGGTGCAGGATGAAGCCAGCAGCGTGGTCTGGGGCATGCCAGGCTTCGTCGCGCGCACGGGTCTGGCCGACAAGATTGTGCCCCTTGATCAGATTGGGTCGGAAATTGTCCGGGCGACGACTTTGCAGGCTGCGGCGCGGACTTAGTGTAGAGCGGGCACTCTTGCCCGCTTGCTTGCAGCGGACACAGTAAGCGGGCAGGACTGCCCGCTCCACACGATCAGATATTTTGCTGCAACGACCGACTAACGCTTGAGAAGATTTTCGAAGTAGCGGTTGTTGTAGTACGTGGTTGATTTCTGCACGAACTCCATAATCTTGAACATCTTTTCGCGGCCCTCGCGATTGACCTCGCGGAACTGCACCGCGACCCCCACGCCCGGCTCGATGCGGGCGATAATGCCTTCTGTCGTCAGGTTACCGTCATCCATGGAAAATCCAAGGGTGACCCTGGTTCCGGGCGCAAGAATGGCGCTGGTTTCGACGTAACAGCCGCCCATGCTGATGTCGGTCAGGCTTCCGAAGACCGGAGTGCCGTTGGCTTCAGGCTGCAGTTCGATGGTCACGCGGCACTTCAGCCGGGGATGGATGCGGCGATCCTTGTACGCCAGGTGTTTCTGTTTTTCCAGGTACATCCGGCGGTCAGCTTCCGCCAGAAGTTGTTCGGCATCCTTGCCGTCGGTTGGGAAGACGGCCATACCCACGCTGAGCGAGAGAATTTCCTCGTTACAGACTTCGAAGCCGGCCTGCTTGGCCAGGGCCCGCAACTGCTCGGTCTTCTTGCTGGCCGCGTCGGGGGGCAGCCCGGGAGCAACCACTACAAATTCGTCTCCACCCATGCGCGCGACGTAGTCATACTCGCGGCAGCTGTCTTTCAAAGCTTGCGCAAACAGTCGCAGGACGCGATTTCCCTCAAGATGGCCAAAGCGGTCGTTGATCTGCTTGAAACCGTCCATATCGGAGACCATGACGGTCACGGCCGTATTGTCGCGCTTGCAGCGTGCCAGTTCTCGCTCCAGTTGCAGGAACAGCGAGCGCGCGTTGGGCAATCCCGTGAGGTAGTCGGTGGTGGCCGAGTTTTCCGCCTGCTGGTACTTGAGGGCGTTCTCGATGGAGAGTGCCATTTTGCTGCTGACTGCCAATAAAATGCGGAGGTTATCTGAAGTAAAAGCATCGCGGTCTCCGCGGTAGAGAGCGAGCACACCGATCACACCGGAGACGCCTTCCAGAGGCACGGCCAGAGCCGATCCCAGGGTGCTGAACTTCGAAGGATCATTCAAGTACCCCGGCTCGACCGAAGGATTACCGTTGATGATCGGCTTCTTGTTGTGCGCGACCCAGCCCGACAAACCGTCGCCGATTGGAATCCTTAAGGAAGAGAAGAGGCGATAGTTGTCTCCGTTGACGTATTCGGGAACAAGTTCGTTGTCCCGCTTGATGTAGATGGCGATGGCATCATAAGGAACCATCGGCTTCAGCTTGACGGAAAATACCGAGAGAGTTTCGCCCAGGCTGAGGGATGCGCCCAGATCCTGGCTCAACTCAAACAGGGCTTGCGCCTCCTGCCGGGCGGCAGCAATCGAAGAAAGGAAGGTTGCTTCGCGGACCGCGGAATCCTTCGCGGTGGCATGTTCGAAGCCGGCGGCGGGCGCCTCTCCGCGCTCGATCTTGATTCCGGTGGAAAGGGGCATGTTTTCGTATTCCGCAGATTTCGCGACAGCCATCCGTTCCAGGTTCTGGTACCGTTTTTGCAGGATGTCGACCACTTTCGGGTCAAAGGACTTGCCCGACTCGGCACTGAGTTTCTGCATCACTTCCTGCAGAGGCAGCGCCCGGCGGTACTGGCGATCGGAAGCCAGCGCGTCCAGATAGTCGACGGCAGAAAGAATGCGCGCTCCAAGCGGGATCTCTGCGCCTTTCAGGCCCAGCGGGTAGCCCGAGCCGTCCCATTTCTCGTGGTGCGCCCGCACGATGGGGACCACTGGATAGGGGAAGCGCACGCGCTCCAGAATTTCAGCGCCCACCAGCGTGTGGATCTTCATCTTCTCGAACTCTTCCGGCGTGAGTCGTCCCGGCTTCGAGATGATGTGTTCGGGAACCGCAAGTTTGCCGATGTCGTGCAAAAGAGCGGCGGCGTGCACAGCTTCCAGGTCGGTCCCCTTCAGGCCCAGTTCTTTTGCCACTTCGATGGCATAGACGCGAACCCGTTGCAGGTGATCGTGAGTAGTTTGATCCTTGGCTTCGATAGCCAGTGCCAGGGCTTCAATCGTGCGCAGGTGGAGGTTCGCCATCTCCTCTACGTGGCGCTTTTCGTCCTCGAGCTTGCCCAGATAGAGACGGTACGAGCGGAAAATCAGATAGACGGCAGGCACCAGAAGCAGGGACGTTTCCCAGTTGAAGGTCTGGTTGAACCAGGCGATCGCGCCCGCGATTCCCGCGCCGACCAGATAATACGGAAACGACCAGAAATAACAGTCCACCAGAATCTGCCGCAGCGGCCGCCTCTCCGTCAGTGAAATCACCGCTGCAATAATCCCGGCATTGGTGATGAAGTAGACCGAGGCGGAGATTCCGAGCACCAGTGCGTGGCTGCCTACCAGATCCCTGAAGAATGGGTGGTGATAAACGATATAGGCTGCCGCGGTCGACAGCGCTCCCCCGCAAACGTTGAAGCTCACCTGCGTCCCACTGGGACGCTCGGGATAAACGCACTGCGCCAGCATCGCAACCGCGCCCAGTGTGATCGTCTCGGCAAAGCTCAGTTCCAAGACCCCCACCAGGATGAACAGGAAGTTCACCGACAAGGTGCCTGTGACGCCGGGGAGATTGACTTTGAGTCGGGAGGCCAGGACCGCGATGCCCAGGTAGCAAATGAACTCGGCGATGTTTTTGCTCGTGGGATGCATCGCTGCGTACACAAGCGTGGCCGTCCCCGCGAGAATGATGAGGCTGATTAAGAACTTGGCGCCAGCAGGCAGCGCTCTCCACGAACGGGAGCGGCCGGGCATGCTTACACCGATGGTCGCAGTTCCGGTCATACTTTCGCGCTTAGCAGGGTTGCTTTGAAACTCAAAGGTAACAGCTAAGGCATTTAGATACAATGCTTTGGACACTTACTAGGGAAACTTCGGTAATAGGCAAAGTGGCGAGGCGGGACCGGGCTCGCGATGCCCAAATTGGCTAACCCAAGCATTTGCAAGAAGCTGCCGGAGGGGGCGACCAACCCTCGCCTACGCTAAGGTAACCTGCCTGAAAATACATCCCCTTGGAAATTCAGGCCCGGTCAGTTCGACAGTCCGTGGAAAGGGCGATCACGAAGCCTCTATCGTCGCCTCATCGATCAGCATGATGGGAATGTCGTCCTTCACCGGATACACTCGGCGGCACTGCTTGCACTTCAAACTCTCCGGGCTCTCGCGGTATTCCAGCGGCTGCTTGCACGCCGGACACACCAGAATTTCCAGCAGATCCTTGGCAATCATGATCCCCGCATTGTACGACACCGGCGAACAACGTCGACGCAACCTCCCGCATGAAACGACCTTACGAGGATTCCGAGAACCTCCAAGCGATTCAGTGGCCCAGCGCTATCGGCGCCCTCGGCGGTGTAAGATTTAGAGCCGAAGCCCAAGGCCCAAAGCCCGAAGTCCAGACTCATGCCCGCCACCATTCTCGACGGAGCAAAGATCGCAAACGACATCCGCAGCGAGGTCGCGGCGGAGGTGAAAACCATGTCCGCCGCCGGAGTGCGCCCCGGCCTAGCCGTGGTCCTCGTCGGCCACAATCCCGCCTCCGAGATTTACGTGCGTGGCAAAGTCAAGGCCTCTCAGGAAATCGGCATCTACAGCGAGCAGCGCACGCCTCCCGAATCCATCACGACTGGCGAACTCCTCGCTCTGATCGAAGACCTGAACCGCCGCGATGAGATTGACGGCATCCTCGTGCAGCTGCCCTTGCCCCCACAAGTCGATGCGAAAAAAATACTCCTGGCCGTCGACCCCGCGAAAGACGTCGACGGCTTCCACCCCGTGAACGTCGGATTCCTCTCCACCCAGCGTCCCGGCCTGGTCCCTTGTACGCCCGCCGGCATTCTTGAAGTCCTGAAACGCAGCAACATTCCCATCGCCGGGCAGGAAGCCGTAGTTGTCGGACGCAGCGACATCGTCGGCAAGCCCACTGCCATGCTGCTCCTCAATGCCAACGCCACCGTGACCGTCTGCCACTCGAAGACCCGCGATCTGCCGGCAGTCTGCCGCCGCGCCGACATTCTCGTGGCCGCCATTGGGCGCGCGGCAATGATCACGCGCGACTTTGTGAAGCCCGGTGCGACCGTTATCGACGTCGGCATGAACAAAGTCACCGATCCCTCAGAGTTCGCGCGCTTGTTCGCGGGCAACGTCAGGCGTGAGGAAGCCTTCCGGAAGAATCGTTCCACGCTGGTAGGCGATGTGCATCCGGACGTGGCTGAAATCGCGGGGAGAATTACACCGGTCCCCGGCGGCGTGGGCCCACTGACCATCGCCATGCTGATGTTCAACACGGTAAAAGCCGCAAAACTGCGCCGCGGAATGCGCACGCCGGAACTAACCAGCAAATGAACGCTTTTCACCACAGAGACACAGAGGCACAGAGAAGAATTTTCCCTTTTTCCCTTTTGTCTTCTCTGTGCCTCTGTGTCTCTGTGGTGAAGCGTTTTTCTTGCGAGCCGGCGAGGCGTCGGCCCCCATGCTGAAGGTCGGCCTCACGGGCGGCATTGCCTCGGGCAAGTCAATCGTCGGAGAGATGTTTGTCGCCCTGGGCGCACATCTCATTCAGGCGGACCAGATTGCGCACGAACTAATGCAGCCGGGTGAGCCTGTGTATTACGAGGTCGTAAGCCACTTCGGCCGCGAAATTCTCAACTACGATGGCACCGTCAACCGCGCCAAGCTGGCCGAGGCAGCGTTTAGCGCAGCCGACGAATCGCAGAGCTCCCGCGTGAAGGAACTCAACCGCATCGTGCACCCCGCCGTGATTCGCCGCCAGGAACAGTGGATGGACCAAGTCGGTCAGCAAGATCCGCACGCCGTCGCCATCGTCGAGGCCGCTCTAATCTTCGAAGCGGGTGCAGCTAAGCGCTTCGACCGCCTCATCGTGGTCACCTGCAACGAAGAGCAGCGTGCCGCCCGCTTTGCCGCCCGCCACAAGATTGACCTCGATGCCGCCCGCAAGGAAGTCACCCGCCGCATGGCCGCGCAACTGCCTGACCAGGAAAAAATCAAAGCCGCCCACTACGTGATCGACAATTCTCACTCGCTCGACCAAACCCGAGAGCAAGTCCGCCAAATATGGCAGCACCTCAGCGCCGCCGCTAGGAAGGCCTAAAGCGATTCCAACCACAGAGACACAGAGGCACCGAGAGAACCTTCTTTCCTTGTTTTTCTCTGTGCCTCTGTGTCTCTGTGGTGAATCGTTTCTCGCCGCTGCGCAATGCCCGTGCGTCCCTGCCCGGCATTGTTTAGAATGAAGATTCAGGGACCTTCCAGCTCCCGAATTGCGTATCTATCTCGGGTGGTTCAATTATGAAACTCGGTCGACCTCTGCTCCTCGCTCTGGCCATCGCAGGCGGATTTTTCTACTTCACTACGTGGCGTTCGAACTCGCAATCGAACGTGCTGCATCCCTCGAATTGGCTGAGTCATCCCGCCAAGGTGGAGATCACGGAAGCGGCCGGCGGCGACACACTCGACAGCGAAGAGCAGAACAATATCTCCGTCTACCGCAAAAACATTCCGTCGGTGGTGAACATCACTTCGCGCGCCATGACCTTTGACTTCTTCTATGGCCTGGTGCCGCAGGAAGGCCAGGGCTCCGGCTTCGTGATCGACAAGGAAGGCCACATCCTGACCAACTACCACGTCATCGCCGACGCGCGCCAGGTCGAAGTGACCATGCATAACCGCAAGAAGTACAAGGCAACGGTAGTCGGCACCGACCCACCGCACGACCTCGCGATTATTCAGATCAAGGCGACCGATCTCGTCCCCGCGGTGCTGGGTGACTCGCGCAATCTGCAGGTAGGACAGAAAGTGTATGCCATCGGCAATCCCTTTGGCCTGGCCGGGACCATGACCCGCGGAATCGTGAGTTCCATCCGCCCCGTGCGCGAGCCCAACGGCGCGACCATCGACGAAGCCATTCAGACCGATGCCGCCATCAACCCCGGGAATTCGGGCGGCCCGCTCATGAATTGGCACGGAGAGGTCATCGGCATCAATACTATGATTTTGTCGAGCGTGAATCAGAATGCCGGCATCGGCTTCGCCATCCCCATCAACACTGCTAAGGCCGTGCTCAACGATCTGGTCACGCTGGGACGCGTGCGGCGTCCCGCGCTGGGAGTGAAAACAATTCCCATTAGTCCCGAACTGGCGGATGAAATCGGCTTGCCAGCGGACTACGGATTGTTGATCGTGCAGGTCACTCCCGGCGGATCCGCCGAGCTAGCTGGCCTGCGCGCCGGCACCGAGCGGGCTTACCTCGGCAACATTCCCATCATGTTGGGCGGAGACCTGATTGTCGCCATCGACGGTGAGAAGGTGCAGGATGAACAGGACCTGTCGCAGATGATGAACAATCACCGCGCCGGAGACACAGTAAAGGTAACGATTTACCGCAACAAGAAGAAGCTTGATATAAACGTGGCGCTGGGCGAGGCGCGGCAGCAGGTGTGAGAAAGGCAGTTGTAACCTCCAAGCTAGAAGCTTTCAGCCATCAGCTATCTGCTTACGCCAGGATGAAGCCTGAAAATCCCCCCTTCTCCGACGGGAAGGGCACGAGTTTACAGGCTGCTGAAAAACTTCGTTCCAGTCAGGTTTTGGGAAGGGCACGACTTCAGTCGTGCCGTTAAGTTCTTTAAAACCAGCCGCGCTTCAGCGCCTGAGGTGTGCTTTCCACATCCCCGTAGTTTTTCCGCCGTGTCGTTGTACCGAGTCAGAGATCGCTGCAGAATTTAGGGCATCGTATCAGGGTAAGCCTTCCGCCGTGACGAGCGCGAACCGGAAAGCACGGCATTCAGGCAGGCAGGTCCTCTACTCCGCAGGTCGAATGCCCACCGCGGCATACAAGTCAGCGCTGTTGTAGAGCGTGCCGTCCTTCATCACGAGGCGACAGCGGCGGATGTCGCTAATGCGTTCCGCTGGATTTCCCTCCACCAGCAGAAAATCCGCGCGCTTGCCCGCGGCAATCGAACCCAATTCTTTTTCCTGCTTCAAGAGCCGCGCCGCATTAAAGGTCGCAATCTGCAGCGACTTTGGCGGTGGAATCCCCGCCTGGACTTCCAGCTCCAACTCGCGGTGCAGCATGAGTCCCGCGGTGGCGTCAGTGCCGGCCAGAATCGGGACGCCCGCGTCGTACATGCGCTTGGTCATCTGCAGCATCGCGCGATACGAATCCTTGTATAGCTGATCGTTTTCGGCGGTGACCGGAAGTCCACCGGAATAAGCGTTGCGCTGGACTTGCGCGGGAAGCCGTTTCAATATCGGCGCAAAATCCGGTGAAGCCTGCCCAGGACGCCCCGTAAACATTCCCTCAAACGTGGCCACAGTCACATCCACCGTCGTGTGATGGTTGAGCAGAAGTTCGATAAAGTCCTGCACCGGCTTCGACTGCAGGTCAAGCTTCGCGGCATTGGCGCCGACCGCCGTGAAGCGCTCCGGCGTGCGCGTGTCCTTCACCTGCGACGCGAGAAAGTTCAGGAATATGAAATTGATGTGCTGAATTTCGTCGGCACCGTCTTCGACGAATTGCGCGGCCGTAATACCGTTGGGAACGTGGCCGCTGAGGCGTAATCCGCGGGAGTGCGCCAGTTTCGCGATGCCCGGCACCAGTTCAGGCTTGAGCGAACTGTAGAGCTTGATCTGTATATAACCCAGATCCGCGTATCGGTTGACCGCCGCGGCGGCCTCGGCCGCATTGTCGGCATACAAGCCGGTGGGAACCTGAAATGGACCATGACCATCGATCAGTCCAGCCTTCCAAATGCGGGGACCGATGGCCGTGCCGTTCTGCCAGCTATCCTGAAGATGCTGGAGTTGGTCGATATCATTGCCCATGTCGCGTGCACTGGTCACGCCGCTGGCGACGTTCAGGATGCCGTCCAGCGGCTGAAGGTGGGCATGCATGTCGAACAGGCCGGGAAGAATCGTCTTGCCGGTTCCGTCGATGCGCTCCGCGTCCGCAGGCAATTGCACCGAACCCGCAGGGCCGACGGCTAAGAAGCGCTCGCCAGACACGACCACCGTCTGATCTTCACGCATAGTCGCCTGCTCGGAATCAAACAGCCGCACGTGCTCGATCGCGATGGGATGCGCCGGATGCCGCGCCAAATCTCTTGCCAGCCGCCCATACCGTTCATCGACTATTTTGCGATCGAGGGCGAAGAGTTGGTCATTCGTCTTCTCCCAACCTTCTCGTAGAAAGGCAAACCATTTCCCGGGAATCGCGAAAAACCGCCCGTCGTCATCCAGCCACAATGTCTGCGGCTCGAAGGAGAGTCCCGTAATACCGAATTCGGTCACGTGCATCTTCTGTCCGTGATCTTCCAGGGTGACGTCGGCCAGGCGCTCAAGCCGGGCTTCGCCGGCGGGGAGCAGATGAAGCGGTGCCCCATGAGCCTTCTCGAGAGCCGCAACCAGAAACGCCAACTCCGCGACACCGCCGTTATTGCTGACGTAAAAGCCTCCCGCCGGAGCCTGCCCGTTCTCCGCGGTGCTCTTCCAGTGGGCAATGCCGTCCTTCACCTCGAAGTGCTCATCGACCGGAGCCTTCAGATAGTCGTTGCCAGTCTCGTCGACACGCACCGGCAACGCGTTCGAGTCGAGTGCATACACTGCCGTGATTTTTGGACCGCGTCCACGATCATTGAACTCAAACTTGCACTCGAGGCGGCCGTCGGGAAGGTAGGTGTCGACCTCACTTCCCGCGACATTGCCGTTCGAAGAGATTGTGTAACGGAGAGTCCGTGGTCCCGCCGCGGCGGCAAGCGCGATGGAATACCAGGCACACATCAAAACAACATGCAGAGCTGTGCGGAAGCTGAACATGCGGAAGCTGAACATGGAGAGGTATTGTCCCATCAACGACCACTCGCGGGAAACATCTATTTGGATTGCTCCAGAGGATGCGTTATCGCGTGCTCTCCACGCGTAGGCCTGCCATTTCGCCGCGTTCGATTTCTGCTGGCGTCTGCGCCATTCCCATCTAAGTACACCTTCCCATTTTCGGACATCCCGAATTATTTCTGACCAAATGTGTGCACTTTTGAACAGCGGTGACGTTATGCTCGGCTGTTATCATGCGTGATTCACAGTTACTAAGGGCCGCATACTCTCGAACTTGCGCATCAGGAGGGAAGCATTTCATGTGGATGAAACCCAGAATTCTACTTTTCGTTCTGCTCTCCTTCTTATGTCTGTTCTGCTCGGCCTCAACTGATGAGTCGAGCCCAGCAGCCGGCTGGAGAAAAGAACGCAGTCCGGTGGCGCGTCCAGCAGCACAGCAAAGACCCCGGCATCGCCAGCTGAAGATTCCAAATACGTAGGTTCGGACACATGCAAGACCTGTCACGAAGATCTCTACAACAGTTGGGCGAAGACGCCGCACTGGAAGACGACGCTTGATAAGAAAGCCAGCCCCTCCCACCAAGGTTGCGAAGGCTGCCACGGCCCCGGCGCCGATCACGTGGCCGGCGGCGGTGACAAAACCAAAATCTTCATCTTTGAAAAAGCTTCCGCGAAGGAAGTGAACACGCGCTGTTTGACCTGCCACGCCGGAACGCATCCGAACTTCGATCGCTCCGCGCATGGCCACGCCAAGGTGAGCTGCACCGACTGTCACAGCCCGCATGCCTTCAAGAGCGAAGCCAATCTACTCAAAGTCGCGCAACCTCAGCTCTGCTACTCCTGCCACACCGACGTGAAACCGGCGTTCGCGCAACCGTTCCACCACAAAGTCGATGAGGGGCTGCTGACCTGCAGCGATTGTCACGATCCGCATGGCACCTTCAAACGCAAGCAGTTGAAGTCGACCGCCGATCAAAACGCGATCTGCACCAAGTGCCATGCCGAGACCGCGGGCCCATTTGTCTTTGAGCATCCCGTGGTCAAAGCCGAGGGCTGCATCGCGTGCCACTCTCCGCACGGATCACCCAACCCGCGCCTGCTGAACGTCAGCAATCTGAACATACTGTGCCTGCAGTGCCACTCGGCAACCAACTTAAAAGCATTTCCCAACGCCGTGTCGGAGACAGGGGGGCCAGTGCACAACCAGGCCGCACAGTACACACCCTGCACCAATTGCCACAGCCAGATTCACGGCTCCAATGCCACCTACAACTTTTTCAGGTGACGGATTTTCTTGGATGAAGAGGTAAACTATGAAGTATTCTCGTCCTCAGCGCGCGGCCTCCAGACGGCTTCGGCCCGCTCTCGTTGTGTTCCCTTGGGGCTGGCACTCGCGCCGTTTTCATTGTCCGCCAGCGCCCCGGCGCAAGATCCCCAGCCCAAAGAAACGATCGCGGACGGCTATTCCATCCACCAATCCGTCGATCTGGGTGGACGGGTCGTCGACACCTCCGGCAGCGCCGCCATGTATGACACTTTGGTCAATCTGCAGAGTGGCCCGCGCATTCTGGGCCAGACCGTTGACATGCACGCTGTGGCGAACACCTACCATCCTCTTTTCGATGACTTGATCGGAGAGCAGCAGCGGCTATGGCGGCGACCCCTACGATGTCACTACTCTGCGCATGTCCAAAGGCAAAATCTACAAATTCCAGGGGCTTTTCCGCCGCGACCGCCAGTATTTCGATTACAATCTGCTCGATAATCCGCTGGTCCCGCCTGGGGTCATCTCGAACGGTTACACGTTTCCGCAAATTACAGATTCACCACACTGCGTTCAACACCGTGCGTCGGATGACGGATGTGAGGCCTGACGTTATTCCCCATTTCGAAGCTCACGTTTCCGGGCAGGATATTCGCACAACACCGACGAAGGACCGAGCTATAGCTCCCAACATAACGGAGCCGAGGTCTCAATATCTCCAAAATTGGAGGAACAGCACCGACACCTGGACGGGGGCCGTGGACTGGAAGCCGATTCCGAAGACCATGCTCACCTTCGAAGAAACTGTGATGCACTACAAGGGCGACACCAACTGGGGACTGACCGGATTGGGCCTTCAACTCGCTAATGGAATGCCAGTCACGCTGGGCTTTGACAATCAAAAGCCGCCCAGTTGCGGCGACGGAAATCCGCCCATCGTCACCAGTTCGACCACACCGCCCACCGCCAACCCTACGTGCAGCGGATACCTTCAGTATTCGCGTTTCGCGCCCACTCGCACGCTGATGCCAACCGAGGAATTCCGCTTCCAGAGCTCGAGTATCAAGAACATTCAGATGAATGGCGATGTGCGCTACACCGGCGGCACGATGAACCTTCCCGACTACAACGAATTATTCGTTGGCCTCGACAACATGGGGAAGCGTGTCTTTAACACTACCGGCTATCGCGAACGGAAAGAGAATCGACGTGTCGGCGGACTTCGGCATCATCTGGCAGATTTCGGAGAAATTCAGTCTGGCCGACCAGTACGATTTCTTGGATTTCCGCGAACCGGCTCTCAGCAATCTATCCGAAGTCGATTTCCTCGGTACTTCCATGCTGCTGCCCCCCGGTCCCGCTCAACCGCCAGCCATAACCTTCGCTCCAACTTTCATGGGCATGAAGACAGAAACCAACACCCTGACTGCCACCTGGGAGCCTATCTCGAAGGCCAGCATCTCGCTCGGTTATCGCTATCAGCAACGCGATATAACGTTGGGTCATGCCCCTGTCTACGGATGCGTTGCCGAATGGAACCTCCTATACGTTCCCGATCTATGAGAATGCGGCAATACTCGGCTTCGCTTTACAACCCACCCACCAATGGAGGATCAACGCGAAAATCGAAGCTTCGTATGACGACAAAGCCTATACCCAGATCAGCCCGCGACAGCTCTATCACTACTATATCCAGTCGCGCTACAAACCAAGGCAGTGGGCCACGATCACCGGAACCTTCAACGATCTCGAACGAAGAGACAACATTCCGCATGGTAAATCACCTGGATCACATCCGGAGTTTCGCTCTTGGCGCGACTCTCATGCCCAAGTCCGCGCTATGGATTGGACCTTAACTACGGCTACGGTGACGTCTTCTCGCGAACCACCTTATGCTACGCCGCAACTCCCGCTCCCATGGGGCCCGGCGCGGGCGCTGCTCCCGCCGACTGCGGCACCAACACCAATCTCGGAACTGGCTACTATGACGCTCCCACCGCAATACGGATCATTCAGTTTCATGTTTGCCCCGACTGAAAACCCTACGCGCCAACGTCGGTTACCAGATCAGTGCCGTCAACGGCACCATCGAGTTCCTGAATCCTCTCGCAAGTTCCCGGCTCGCTGCGGTCCAAGTACCAGTCTCCGTTTGTCAACCTCGCCTGGACGCTTCATCCGGGATGGACATGGAAGGGAGGCTGGAACTATTACGGATACGGCGAAGACGGCCCCGTCGGGCCCACATTGCCCCGAAATTTCCATGCCAACATCGTTACGCTCGCTCTGCACTACGAGTTCTAATCATGTTCGGTGACAGGGCCCTCTCTGACCCAGTATCTAGATCGTAGCGCCGGCATCTTGCCGGCTGTCGCGAGGGCGGCCCGCCCTCGCCGCGGGCGCGAACGCATCGGCAGCCAGTTTCAAGAAATTGCTTGAGCCACGGATGGCCGCTGCCTTCAGCGTTCATTAATTCTCATTCGTGTGATAAGAATTCCAATTCAGAGAGAACACCAATGAATGTGGATCAAATTCGCGCGTACTGCTTGGCCTTCCCCGCGGCGGCTGAGAATCTGCAGTGGGGCGACGATCTGTGTTTCAAGATCGGCGGGAAGATTTTCGCCATACTCGGCCTGGACAATCCCCGGCTCTGCTTCAAGTGCACGCCGGACGCATTTGCGGAGTTGATCGAGCGGGAGCACATTCGCCCCGCGCCGTATGTCGGGCGCTATAAATGGGTGATGCTTAACCGCTTAGACGCGCTAAATGCGGCCGAACTCGAGGACTTAATCCGGCAATCCTATGAGATGGTCGCAGCCAAAGCCCCGAAGTCGAAAATCGCCAAGCCCAGCCGCAAAAAGAAACCTTCTCCAGCCACCGGCCGCATCAAAACACGCAACGCCAAAAAGAAGAAGAACACAAAGAGGCGCTGACTGGCACTTCAAGCACGCGATATATTATCCGCTGGATGAGCGAACGTCGAAACAACCAGGGGCCGCATTCTCCCACACGGCGCGCATTCCTGAAGTTGAGTGCCGCCGCCGCAGCTGCCTTGCCTTGCGGCCTTCTCTCGTCATGTAATGTATCCTCGAAAGCCGAAAGTGGGCCGATCCCTGCGCCACTCTCCGCCGCTCCAGCCCCGCAGCTTCCTCCCGAAATTCCATTCCCCAAGGGTTTTTTCTGGGGCGCCGCCACCGCAGCCTACCAGATCGAAGGCGCGTGGCAGGAAGACGGCAAGGGAGAATCCATCTGGGACCGCTTCGCACACACCGCCGGAAGGATCAAGAACAACGATTCCGGCGACGTGGCCTGCGATTCCTATCATCGCTGGCGCGACGACATCGCGTTGCTCCGCGCCATGAACCTGAACAGCTACCGCTTCTCGATCTCCTGGCCGCGCATTCAACCCTCCGGGTCAGGTCCGGTCAACTCCAAAGGCATCGACTACTACAGCCGTCTGGTCGATGCCCTGCTGGAGGCAAGAATCCGCCCGCTGGTCACGCTCTATCACTGGGATCTGCCGCAGGCTCTCGAAGACCGCGGCGGCTGGCCCAATCGCGATACGGCCGCCCATTTCGCCGACTACGTGGAGCTGATGGCTCGCGCGCTGGGCGACCGCGTCTCCGACTGGGTGCTGTTCAACGAACCGTCTGGCTTCACCGAAGTCGGCTACCTCGAAGGCATTCACGCTCCCGGACACCGAAGCCTTCTGGATTTCTTGCGCGCCTCCCACACCGTGAACCTGGCGCAGGGCGCGGGATTCCGCGCGCTGAAGGCCTCCCGTCCGGGAGCGCGTGTGGGCACGGCCTTCAACATGTCCCCCTGTGAACCCGCCACGAATTCCGAAGCCGACAAGCTCGCCGCCGAGCGTGCCCACGCCATCACCAATCTCTGGTTCCTCGAAACCGCACTCCATGGGCGATACCCCGAGCCTTTCACCTTTCTTCCCGAGACCGCCATGCGCATCAAGCCCGGCGACCTCGAAAGCATGCGCGCCCCGCTGGACTTCCTCGGCATCAACGTTTATTACCGCACCATCGCTTCGGCCCCCAGCGCCATCGAGCGCCTCGCCCACAGCCAGCAGTGGCTGTTCCCCGTGAAGTTGGCCGGAGCAACGCAAGGTCCGAAAACCGACATTGGATGGGAAATCTGGCCTCAGGCACTCTACGAGATGGTCATGCGTATCACGCGCGACTACAGCCAGCCCGTGATCGAAATCACCGAAAGCGGCTGCGCCTTCAACGATGTCCCCGACGCCAGCGGCATAATCCGCGATACGCGCCGCATCGAATATTACCGCCAGCATCTCGCCGCCCTGGCCCGCGCCGTCAGCGATGGCGCCGACGTGCGCGGATATCACGCCTGGAGCCTGATGGACAATTTCGAGTGGGCCCAGGGTTTCACCCAGCGCTTCGGCCTGGCCTATACCGATTTCAAAACCCAGAAGCGCACGATAAAGGATTCAGGAAGGTGGTACGCGAACGTAGCCGCTGAGAATCGTGTGGGACCCGCCTGAGGTTGTGTGGGACCGGGTCTCAGACCCGGTCATGCGGCCTGAAAGGCCGCTCCTGGCGCCACTACTTCTGCTGCATCACCAGCTCGCCGTTTTTCACCTTCACGTCGCCCACAAAGTCAGGCAGCTTGAGCCGGTCCCGCTCCTCCGCCAGCTTCTTCTGCAATGCAGCATTCACCAGCGAAACCGGAACGTTCAAATCTCCCACCTTGAACTCCGTAGGCTCAAACGTGGCATACCCATCCTTTTCGCCCAGATGCCCCGAAACCGTCACCCACACATCCTTCCCCGCAACCTCCGTAAGGAACTGTCCGTGGACCACGTCCCCCTCAAAGCTGACCTGCTGATCTTTGATCGTCGGGGCAGCGCCACCACCCAGGTTTGAATCCGGCGACAGATTGCCCACCGCGCCCGCCGTCCCCAGCGACTGCGCGAGCACAGCCCCAATCTCATTGGAATTGATGTGAACTTCAGTCTTCGTACTCTGTCCTGAGGCGGCTTCCCGCGAGTACCCACCGCTAGCCTGAGACTGCTGCGCCGCCTGCTCCAACTGAGCCATCTTCTGGTCAAAAGATTGAGCATTCGTCGCGATCGCCGTCGCAGCTTGAGGCGGCGCCACCGGCGCTGGTTTCTTCAGCACAAGAAATATGGCGACAACCGACGCCGCCAGCGTCGCAATACTAATGATGCGGTCAAGCTTGAATTTCATGGACACTCCCAGCAGCCAGCCGACACAGACGGGCTCCCACATCATGGTAGCGGCATACAGGAAGGTCTTTCAGATGACCGAAGTCGTATGGCGAGAGTAGTACTTTAGCCGAACTGCCGTGAGACTGTGTGTGGGACCAAGGTCCGTGTAGGACCAAGATCTGTGTGGAAAAGATCTGTATGGAAAGGATCTGTGTGGGACCGGGTCTATTGACCCGGTCATGCGGCCGAAAGACCGCTGGCTCTCCTCTCCACGCCTCAGAGGATTGGGATCTCCCCCTTCCAAACCCACAAATACTCAGCCTCAGTCTTGACCAGTCCCGCTCGCACCGGATTCTGACAAACATAGTCAACCCTATCCACAAGGCTGTCATTAGATCGCAGAACATGATCAAAGAACTCCTCCTGCCACACGGCGCCTTTCCGATTCAGCAAAATGTTGATTCGTCGCGCAGCCCGACCTTTGATGGCCTTCATGGTCTCGGGCAGAGTATAACTCCAGCCATCTTCACGGCGGAGCGGCGAATAGATGAGATGAACATGGTCGGGCATGACCACCCCCGCATGGAGATCGAACTTGTGCCCGTTCTCCTTCAAACAGCACTCGAGAACAATATCCCGTGCAACTGGCGGAAGTTGCCAGCGATGATCCGTGGTGAATGTAACAAAAAGCCGATGGTAGTCCTTCTGATAGTGCGGTAGACGACGGCGATACTCATATTTCGGCTGCATACTGCATCGGCCCGCCGGGCCGAACGGCCGGGTCAATAGACCCGGTCCCACACCAGTCAAATCTAGCCCAGCTTCTTACTCAGCACTTCATTCACCAACTGTGGGTTGGCCTGCCCCTTGGACGCCTTCATCACCTGCCCCACAAAGAATCCCAGCATCGTCTTCTTCCCCGCGCGATACTGCTCAAGCTGCTTGGGATTCGCCGCCAGCACCTCGTCAACAATCTTTTCCAGCGCCGACGCATCACTCGACTGCTGCGGCCGCCCCTCCTCCTCATAGACCACCGGAAAGTCCTTCCCGCGCTCAAAGCTCAAGTCGTAAAGGTCCTTGAGCATCTTCCCCGAGATCGTCCCCAACTCGACCAGATCAGCCGAAGCCGCCACGCCCTTCATGGATATCGGCGATTGCTCAATCGACAGACCTTTTGCCTTAAGCCGCCCCATTAACTCGCCCTGCACCAGGTTGGCGACGCGCTTCGGATTCTTCGCCGCTCGCGCCGCCGTCTCGAACTGGTCCGCCAGCGCCTTGGAAAACGTCAGCACCTGCGCATCGTATTCCGTGATCCCATACTCCTTCACCATGCGCGCCCGCCGAGCCTCCGGCAACTCAGGCAACCCCCGCGAGATCTCGCCCTTCCACTTCTCGTCCACCACCAGCGGCAACAGATCGGGCTCGGGAAAATACCGGTAGTCATGCGCCTGCTCCTTCGACCGCATGCCATAAGTCTTCCCTTCATTCGCGTTGTACAGCCGCGTCTCCTGAGTGATATTCCCGCCCGACTCGATGACCTCGACCTGCCGCTCAATCTCGTAAACCAACGCCTCGCGAATGAACCGAAACGAATTCACATTCTTGATCTCAGTCTTGGTCCCGAACTCCGTCTGCCCCCGCGGCCGCACGCTGACGTTCGCATCGCACCGCAGCGATCCTTCCTCCATATTGCAGTCGCTAACCCCGGTATAAAGAATGATCTCCTTTAACCGTGTCAAGTATTCGTAAGCCTCATCGGGCGAAGCGATGTCAGGTTCGCTAACGATCTCAATCAGCGGCACGCCCGTGCGATTCAGATCGATCGCTGTCTCCTCGTCGGCATCCGCGAAACCCTCATGCAAACTTTTCCCTGCGTCCTCCTCCAAATGCACCCGCGTGATCCCGATCTTCTTCCTGCCCGCGCCCGCCGGAATTTCAATGAATCCAAACTCCGCCAGCGGCTTGTCATACTGCGAAATCTGGTACCCCTTCGGCAGATCCGGATAAAAATAATTCTTCCGCGCGAAGATGGAGGTCTCGTTAACCCGGCAATTCAAAGCCATCGCCGCCAGCACCGCAAATTCCACCGCTCTCCGGTTAAGAACCGGCAGCGCCCCCGGCATACCCAGGCAAACCGGACAAACATGAGTATTCGGTGGCGCCCCAAACCGCGTAGAGCACGAACAGAAAATCTTCGAAGCCGTCAGCAGCTGGACGTGCACCTCCAGCCCAATAACCGGCTCGTATTTGCTGCCCGTAGATACGGACGTGTCCGCCGTGGTCGCCATAAAGAAATCTCACTGCCTCACAAAAGCTTTAAGCGATTATAGCTTCGTTGGAAGAGGTCATCCTGAGCGTAGCCGTTTTTCAGGCGGAGCGAAGAGCCTGCCCTGAGCTTGCCGAAGGGATCTCGCGCGGATCGGCTCCACACCAGGCGCACAAACTACGTTATCCGCTGCCCTAGCCCCGCCGGCAGCCCCGCTCCGGGTTTATAATCTCGTAAGCCGCAACGTAAGCGATGCCTGACCGAAAATGACTGACCTAATCAGACGCAAGCTCCAGGAAGAGATCAACCAGCTGGAGCACGAACTCATCCACGAGCTGCCCAAAGAAATAAAGAAAGCCGCCGCCCTCGGCGACCTCAGCGAGAACGCCGAGTACCACATGGCCAAGCAGCGCCAGGAGTACGTCAAGGCCCGCGTCCGCCAGCTAGGCAAGCGCCTCGCCGACCTCTCCCTCATCAACATGAGCAACATCCCCAAAGACAAGGTCGGCCTGGGTTCCACCGTCAAGGTCTACGACAGCACAAAAAATGAAGAGATGGAATACAAGCTGGTAACCAGCGAAGAGTCCGACATCGCCGGAGGCAAAATCTCCACCAGTTCCCCCATAGGCCGCGCCCTGCTAAATAAAAAGGTAGGAGACACCGCCGTAGTAGTAACTCCCAACGGCAAGCGCGAACTCGAAGTCCTGACCCTAAGCACAATTCACGACGTACCCGAAGACGACGGAGTCAAAGAGGCAGGCGCCTGATGAACTCCAGCCGCCGAGTAAAAAGACGCAGGCGCCTGATGACAATCCGTCCAGACGGTAAAACGGGGCGTCATCCTGAGCGCAGCCGTTTTTCAGGCGGAGCGAAGGATCTCGCGTGGATCACTACCGCAATGGAATATAAACTGGACCCGGGGCAACCCCAATGACCACCTCCTGGACCAGCGCCTTCGGCCGAGCCTGCGGTGTCCTGCTCGACACAATCGTCCGCTGGCTCGCCCTCTCCCGCATCAACCCCAACGTCCTGACGTTCATGGGATTGGTAGTCAACACCTGGGCCGCAATCCTGTTCGGCTCCGCCACTCCAGAAAACCAGCCGCGCATGTTCTTCTACGCCGGCCTGGTCATCATCTTCTCCGGCTTCTTCGACCTGGTGGACGGCCAGGTAGCCCGCGCCACCAACCGCGTCACCCGCTTCGGAGCCTTCTTCGACTCCGTAGTCGACCGCTACAGCGATGCCTCCCAGTTCCTCGGCCTCCTGGTCTACTACGCCCGCTACGACCGCACCTTCTACGTAGTCCTCACCGCCTTCGTAATGATCAGCGCCATCATGGTCAGCTACACCCGCGCCCGCGCCGAGTCCCTGATCGGCTCCTGCCGCGTAGGCTTCATGGAACGCCCCGAACGCCTGGTCCTGGTAATCCTCGGAGCCCTCTTCAACCGCATGGCCCCGGTATTGTGGGTAATCGCAGTCCTGAGCACAATAACGGTAATCCACCGCATGCGCTATACCTGGACAAGAACCCAAGATCCCCCCATAACAATGAAAGCCAACCCCGCCGCATAAACTTGTGTGGCGCGGGCGCCCTCGCCCGCGAGCGATGCGAAACACCGCGCGATGGGCTGGAGGAACAGACTCCGGGGCACCACTTCAGTCGTGCCGATAAAGTTCCCAAATGAAAAGCCTTGTCATTCCGAGCGAGGTCGAGGAACCTGCTGTCTGCCGACGCTGCCACCGCCTTCTACACCTCAGGAAAACGCCGGTCCCCGAGCACTCGCGCCGCATTAGTCCGCCGCCTCGTTGTAAACTACCGCCAGCGCTACTCGGCCAACCTTCGCCGCGAACTCCGCCGCATCCCCTTCGTGGGCAACGACGAGACCTCGCCCTCGGCAAGCTCCAGCCCCGAATGGGCGGCAGATAATAGCCCCGGACGTAAGTCCGGGGTCGACGAAAAAAAGAAAACAATTCCACTCTGCCGAAGGCCGTTGCCGGAGAGCAAAGCTCGCAGCAACTCGAAGGGTGCTCGATAACGTTGCCAAATGAAAAGCTTTGTCATTCCGAGCAAAGCGAGGAATCTGCTGTCTGCCGACGTCACCGCCCGCGTTCCCTCCGCTTGGATTGTCGGGGCTAGAATGCTTTCGCAGCCCTCTTTCCACACCTGTCAAGCCCCCTCAAAATATTCTTAACCCCTACTCCCGCAACCTCATACCACCCGCGACCCACAGCTCACGCCGCCTGCGGATGTTATAATGCACACATAGTGTTTAGCCACAAGCAATACGAGCCAGCCATTCCCAAAACGGGAAAGCCAGCCCCATACACCACCGCTAACTCCTTATTCCACAATATTTTACCTATAACTCATTGTTCCTCAATATTTTGCCCGGATTGAGCCATATCCCAACCTCGCAACTCCGCAGAAGCAAAGATTTTAGCTATAAGGTATCCACATTTTTTTGATATGAATATGCCGCCCCACCAATCGGCACACATGTCGGCGCCCCACTCGAAACTCGCCCCTCGGTGCCCGCAACTCGCTCCTGCTAGACTATCCGGTCGCCTTCGCTCGGCACTCGGTACTCGCAACTCCGCACTCAAATGCCCACTGATCCAGTCCTCGTGGTTCACGGCGGCGCCTGGGCCATGCCCGATGACATGGTCGACGCGCACATCCGTGGTGTGCGCAACGCGCTGGCCGCGGGATGGCGGGTGCTCGAGTCTGGCGGCTCGGCGCTCGACGCGGTCGAGGAAGCCGTCGTCATCATGGAAGATGACGAGACCTTCGACGCCGGCCGCGGCAGTTTCCTCAACCGCGACGGCAAAGTGCAACTCGACGCGCTCATCATGGATGGAGCCACCCTGCGCGCCGGAGGCGTCGGTTGCGTCGAGTGCCTGCGGAATCCCGTGCGCGCCGCGCGAAAAATTCTCAGCGAAAGTCCCCACGTCTATTTTGTGGCAGAAGGTGCGGAGCGCTTCGCCGCCGAACACGGCATCCCGCTGTGCAAGAACGAAGATTTGATCATCCCGCGCGAGGTCGAGCGCCTGCGCCAATATCAGGCGGAAACCGCGAAGCACGGAAGCGATCTGTTCGCGCCCACGATCGATCTCGACACCGTAGGCGCAGTAGCACTAGACCGCGACGGCAACATCGCCGCCGCAACCTCGACAGGCGGCACGCTGAACAAAGCTCCCGGTCGCCTCGGCGATTCGTCCCTGATCGGCTGCGGCTGCTACGCGAACAACGAGAGCGCGGCCGTTTCCACTACAGGCTGGGGCGAACCCATCATGAAGCTGGTCCTCGCCAAGTGGACGGCCGATCGCATCGCCGCCGGCAACCTGCCCGAGTGGGCCGCGCAAGAGGCCATGAATTATCTTGAGCAGCGGTTGAAAGGACACGGCGGCATCATCGTCCTGAACCCGGCGGGCCACTTCGGCATCAACCACAATACCCCGCGCATGGCCTGGGCGTATAAGACACCGAGGAAGGAAGAGGCGGGAACTGATCGCAACATCTAGTCATCTTGTCGGAAAGTGGTGTCATGTTACGAATTCCGAACACGGCAAGGAAAATCGGAGTTCGGCGCTGGAAGCTGATCACGGGCACGGGAGGTGCAGAACGTGGCCAATCTCCGCATGAGACAAGGCTTAGCGCTTGTTCGGAAAACGTAACAGAGAAGGAATTAAAAAAAGATTACACATGTGGACAAAGATGATTCCCAGTTTGGTATGATGTCCCACACTCTTGGAGGCACTGCTCATGCTCCCAGCAGGAAAGAGTCTCCGTACTTTGCGCGAGAAACTTGGGCTCACGATGCGCGACGTGGAAAACTCCAGCGCGCGCATTGCCGACAAGTATCGCAACGAAGAATATTCTATTCCTCCCAGCCGCTTGTCTGACATCGAGACCAAAGGCATTCTGCCCAGCATTTACCGGCTGTATACGCTTTCGGTGATCTACCGGCGCGACCTGCGCGAACTGTTGTCGTGGTACGGCGTCGATCTGAATAACATGGCTGCGGATCTGGGCCTGGTATCGCCGCCGCGATCGCATGTGTCGGAGGCGCTGTCGGGGTTGTCTTCGGTGCAAGTGCCGTTGCGCATGGATCCCGGGTTCGACGAGCGCCGCACCACCAACCTGGGACGCATGGTGGAACAATGGGGTCTGGTTCCTTTCGCGTATCTTGCCGAACTTGCCAACAGCCACTTCACCTACGGCTACATCGGAATGCAGGATTTCACCATGTTTCCCATCCTGCCGCCAGGGAGTTTCATTCAAGTGGATGAGGCGCGGAATAAGGTAGTGGAGGGCTCGTGGCGGTCGGAGTACGAGCGTCCTATTTATTTCGTGGAAACACGGGAGGGCCATACCTGTTGCTGGTGCAGCATGCGGCGCGAGGACATTATTCTGCAGCCGCATCCGCTGTCTCCGGTGGCGGTGCGCATTCTGCGGCATCCGCAAGAAGCTGAGGTGCTGGGACAGGTGGTGGGAGTGGCTATGAAGTTGACCGAGTGGCGCGCTGTTGGGCTTTCTCCAACTCCGAAAGCGCAACCAGTACTGAATTGAGATGGCTGGCCGCGGGTGCATCTTTGCGCTCGCCGGGAAGCAGGACATCGAATTGCCCGCGCATCTGCTCGACATAAGCATCCGCAGGAACCCCGCTATTCTGGCTCGATTCGTGCAAGTCCTCGACTAACGAGGCCAGCGGCGTTCGCAAAACGTCGGTGACCACTTCAGCGTGAGCCGCCTTGAGGGCGCGCTCGGAGGATTCCGGCCCGTGGACCATCGACATGCCCCAGTGGCGGTAGCGACCCTGTTCTCGCCGGAGTGAGGCCAGGTAGCTTAACTTTCCCAGCAGGCCAGAGACCGCCGCCAGAGTAGTGCCCTTCACATCCTGTAAAGCTGACTTGAGTGTCATCTGTTACGAATTCCGAACAGCCCATATTTTAGAAGCTATCTCAGGGCCAAAATCGCGCCATGAGAGTATCACGCCCAATTCTGTGTCACAAGGAGAAAACAATCGTGAAAAGAATCCTGCTCGTAATCGGTGCCGCGGTATTGTTTATCAATACTTTTGTCAGTCCCGTGCTAGTAAGGGCCGATGGCCCCGGCAGTACGAGTTGTGGGGGCGGAGCCTGCAAGCCCTAGTCCGCGTCACCTTTACGAAAGCCGAACACAGCGCCAAGATGAATTGCCGCCTGCAGCATCCTGGGGTATAGTTCTTCCCCGACAACATGCTGCAGGCGCACTCAATTCTCTGGCACTATCTTTGGCTTGCGCCTCATATTCTGCAGCTTGCTCTTGCCGGGTGGCTGATCCGCCGCCGAGTACACAAGCTGTTTCCCATTTTCCTGGCCTATCTTCTATACGAGGCGGTTGAAGAATTCACTCTTTACGCATTGGACAACCTTCCGTCCGTGACCTGGGAGACGTTCTGGCGCGCTTACTGCCTTGGTTTAATCGTTGAAAGCTTGATTCTGTTTGCGTTGGTCGGGGAGTTATTCTCTCACCTGGTCAGTTCATGGCCAGCGGTGGCAAAGCTAGGCAATCGGCTCGTCAGCAGCGCCGGAGTAGTCTTGGTGCTGCTCGCTACTTTGGCTGCCGCGTACGCCCCCATTGATAATCCTCAACACGCGATCATCTCCCGCGCGCACGTGTTGGAACAGACGCTATACATCATTCAGTCGGGACTGATTCTGTTTCTCTTCTTATTCGCGGCATACTTCCATCTCAGGTGGGATCGTCGAGCGTTTGGAATTCTATTGGGTTTTGGCATTCTGTCGTGCGAACACATGGCCGCGTGGGCCGTAACCGCTAACGGCTTGCTGTTTGAAAGGCGCCAACTGCTCGACTTTGTAAACATGGCGACTTACCATTTCTGCGTCCTGATCTGGTTCTACTATTTGTTAGTCCCGGAGAAAAAGACAACTAAGTCTGAAGTGCCACTGCCCGAGAACAACCTTGGGGTGTGGAACCGGGAACTGGAGCGTTTGCTGCAACCATGATTCTAGCCATTATTCTCGTCGTCGCCGCGATTGTGTCGCTTGCTCTGATCGTGGGATCAGCGGTCTCGCGCACTCTGCAGCTTTCTGTCAGATCGAACCTTGCCGGGCAGATCGAGCCGATTGACGTCGAAGCCTTTCGCAACCTGATTAATGTTGCGGACGACCAGTTCTTACGCGAGAGCTTGTCGCCGCGGCAATTTCGCGCAGTCCGCCGGGCGCGGTTGCGGGCCACGGCCGCCTACGTATTGCAGGCGGGAAGAAATGCAGCATTGCTGATACGCATAGGCCAGGTTGGCTTGGCCAGCAGCGACCTGCGGACTCAGCAAGCCGCGCAAGAACTGATCAACGACGCGCTTCTGCTGCGGCGCAATGCAGCTTTGGCGCTGCTGAGAATCTACGCGACGCTGGCCTGGCCGAACTCGGCACTGCCGGCCGCCGGGATCGCAGAGCGCTACGAGCATCTCAGTGGCTCGGCCATGCTGCTGGGGAGGCTGCAGAATCCGGCGGGTTCGGTGCGCCTCGCGGCGCGTTCGTAGTGATCCCAATCACTGACATTCGTCCTGCGTTTTGCCATTCTTCAACGCGCCGTGTCACGCAGCTTCAGGCAGGGTAACTCGGGCACTACGCTTCCCCTTGTTTTCCGGGCATGTTCTGATGTAAAACCAGCGGGAATCCCAGGCATCCTAAACGATCGTCGTGTGCATTTCGGCAACCCGCCATTAGAGTTGATAGCGCCACACTCGCCTCGGCGAGGCTAAGGGAGAACTCTATGCTCCGCACCGTTAAAGTCACTTCTGCCTGTCTACTGTTGCTGCTGCTCTCCGCGCTTGCGCTCGGCCAAGGTGGCGTCGCCACCGGTGACCTGCGCGTAACCGTGAAAGACCCGAGGGCGAGCCTCGTAGTGAACGCGACGGTCACGGTGAGGGACGCGGCGAAAGGATTAGAGCGCACTGCGACGGGAGACGGCCTGGGCGGCTACGGCGTGCGGCAACTGCCCCCGGGCACGTATTCGGTTACCGTGGAAGCGCCCGGTTTTGCCAAGATCGAGAACACGGGCGTCGACTATTACTGTGGGCCAGTTGGCGGAACTCCCGGTGGCGCTGTCGGTTGCCAGCGGGAAGGAAGTCATCACCGTCGAATCGCAAGCTGAGCTGGTCGAAACTTCGCGGAGTTCGACGACGGACACGATCGGGCAACGCCGCATCGATAATCTTCCGATCAATGGCCGCAACTACATCAACTTCACCCTGACCGATTCTCAGGTCGTGCGCGACAACGCACCGAACACCGGGGCGGCGCCAACCTCGGGCCTGAACATGAGCGGGCAGCGTGGCCGCTCAAACCTGGTTAACGTCGACGGAGCCGACGCCACTGACAATTCGATCAACGGAGTACGCTCGACGGTTTCGCAGGAGGCGGTGCAGGAATTCCAGATCATCACCAACAACTACGCGGCGGAGTACGGCCGCGCCGCTGGAGGAGTGGTCAACATCATCACGCGCTCCGGATCGAACGAGTTTCACGGCGACGTATACGGCTACTTGCGCAACCGCAATTTTCAGGCGGTGAATCCGTTCGCCGTTTGCCTGACTCCACCCTGTCCCAATCCCGCGTATACGCGCGTTCAGGCGGGCGCGGCCTTCGGCGGGCCGATCAAGAAAAACAAAACGTATTACTACTTCTCCTACGAAATCACCCGGCGTCACGAGACCGGCTTCTCCAGCATCGGCAAGGGAGGGCTTCCGTACTGGGGGCTTGAGCCCTTTGATGCCACCAACATTTTTGCCCCCGGCCTTGCTCCACCGGGAACGTTCACCATCGACGTCACGCCCCAGCAAGCGGCGTTTCTGCAGACGCCAGGTCTGCCATCTTCGGTCGCGCAGCAATACGCCTTCCTCGCCGGAGGCTCGTCCGCCATCGCCCTCAACGGCTCTTACCCGCAGTCATTCGGCTTGCTGGCGTCGTTGGGAGCGATCCCAAATCCTCCCACCGGCGCGCTGACCCAGTTCCCCACTTCCTGCAACGCACTTAACACCCTGTGTCACGGGCTTCCAAGTTCATTTCTGTCGCTCTCGTCACAGATGGGCAACTTCCCCGTGTTTGAAGGCACGAGCCTCTACTCGCTGCGTTTAGATCACAACCTTACCGACAACAATCGGGTCATGCTGCGAGGCAATGTAAGTCCCAGCACGGTGACCGGCATCGAGGTGAATGGCGAGAACCAGGTGTTCGGGCAGAATAGTTATTCGCGCACATCCGAGCAAACCTATCGTGACGTTTCGGGCGTGGCCCAGGACACCTGGGCCATGGGCAACAACAAGGTGAATGAATTTCGCTTTCAGTACGCGCGCCGCGGCCTTTCCTATTTCTTCAACACCGCGACGCCGGGCGGCGGCGATGTTGCTGATGACGTAACCGGCCTGGCTTACATTGGTCGCGAGCCCTATTCCTATATTCAGCGGGTGGAGCAGCGCTACCAATTTACTGACAACTTCTCCTGGACGATAGGGCGTCACAACACTAAATTCGGCGCCGACTTCAATTACATTCCAATCACCGCCGCCTTCACGGTGAACTACGGTGGCGTGAATAGCTTCAGCGGCCTGCCCGCATCACTGTTCGGCTTTCCGGCTGGCGTCCCTGGTTTCACGCCTACTCAATCTTATGGGCTGGGGATCCCGGAAGTATCCGAACAGGGGATCGGAAACCCTCATGACTCATTCTCAAACAAGCCCCTCGGTATCTTCTGGCAAGACTCATGGCGGGTCCGGCCGAACCTAACGCTCAATTACGGAGTGCGTTATGACGTCGAGTTCCCACCTCAGCTCAGGCCTCTCAGCGGAGTAGCGCTGGCTGCGTACAATTCGCTGGGCTTGCAGAAAGGCATTAACACGGACACCAACAACGTTCAACCTCGCGTAGGTTTGGCGTGGGATCCCAAGGGCGACGGGAAGACCGTAGTCCGCGCGTCGTACGGGATGTTCTACGATCATCCGCTGCTTGGCCTTTATTTTCTCGGCGATGCTTCCGATGGCTCCCAGAGCGGCCAATTACTGTTCTTCCTGAGCAGTCCCTGCGGTCCGAGCCCAGCCGGTGCGAGCCCGCTGAACCTGAGTGCCACCAATATTTTCCAGGGCATTCTGGGAACTCCAGGTTGCTTGAACCCGGGACTTGCCTCGGCCCTCGGCTACCAAGCCACTTCCTCGTCGACATCAGCTTGCCTGGGAGAAGCCAACCCGCAGCGCTTCGATCCTTGCTTGCCAACTTCTCTGTTTCTCAACCAGGGCTACCTGACTCCGCCCACTGCATTTCCTCTTATCTCGCAACCCTTCGGCTACCCTCAGGCGAAGAACTTTGTTTACGCCTACTCGCAACAGGCTAATTTCTCCATCGAGCGTGACCTGGGCGGTGGTTTCGCGCTTAGCCTGGCCTACAACTTCAACGGCGGGCGTCATCTGAACCGGCCCATCAACGCGAATCCAGTGCGCGGCGACCTCTTGGTGAAAAACTGGCAAGCGGCCGTCGCCGCAGCTACAGCGAAAGGCATCGCACCAACCGACCCGAACTTCCCCAGCAACCCACTTTTCGTTGGCACTCAGGACCCCACCAAATTTGCGCCCTGTGGCGCCAACCCAGTGGCTGGCGCTCCGGGCCAGTTGCCGGCTTACGTCCCGGCCGCATTGGTGAGTTTTTTCCGGCCGTCAGGATTCAATCCGTCGTTGATGGGCGTGTTCGCTCCCTGCGTTCCCACGGCAACAGCCGTGCTGCAGGCCACCGGCCTGAACGCGGCATGCAATCCGGTTACGCTCGCCGGCTGCGTGCCCTTCAGCGACATGGATGCCAACTATTCCAATGGCAACTCGGTCTACCACGGCTTCAGCGCCAACCTGCGCAAACGCTTTGGACATCACTATGAGTTTCTCGCCTCCTACACCTGGTCGCACGCCATTGACGACTCCACCGACCTGCAAGCACCGCTGGCGCCACAAGACAGCTTTTATCCGAGCCTGGAGCGTTCCAATTCCCTGTTCGATCAGCGCCACCGGTTCGTGTTCAGCGGCGTTTACCAGACGGGCAAGCTTGGAGGCAGCGGTTTCGCGAGCAAGGTTTTCAGTGATTGGACCTTCGCCCCGATTATCGAAGTGTCTTCCGGGCGGCCGTTCAACCTGACAACTGGCGGCAACGACAATTTTCAGTTCGTGTCGAGCGGCGGACGGCCCAGCGTGGTGCCAAATGGAACCCCGACGACGGCTTGCGGCACCACTACCGTGGCCTCCAGTATTTCTCCCAGCGGATTCATGCAGGAGCCCTGCTACGCGTCTTTCGCGCCCACGGCGACATCGGTCCCGAACGTAACTTTGCTTTCCCTGGACGGCTCGCTGGGCCGCAACGCCGGGGTGCAGCCCTGGACCGTGTTCAACGATCTGCGGGTGTCCAAGCGCATTTATTTTGGCGAACGCTTTAGCCTGGACTTGATCGCAGATATGTTCAACCTTGCCAACCGGTTCAACGTGGCCGCCGTGAACCAACTCTGGACCAGCGCTGGTCAAGCCACTGCGGCCTACGATCCGCGCCAGTTTCAGTTCGCCATGAAACTGAATTGGTAGGGAGAAGCGGATGGGTCGCGGCGGTGGGCCTGCTGATCGCGAACGTGCAGAGCTTTCGGCTTTATTTGTGGAAGGTTGACTACTCCTATTTTGTTTGGTAGCAGCCGATGTCTACTTTCCCGGATTTGACTCGCGGTAATCCATCAAGATCCAGTTCTCCCACCGGCAGTCCGTCAGTTGTGCCAGCAGCGATGGCGGGAGAATCTGATTGCAGATGAAAGTCGTTGGTGGCAGCATCCACAAAATGCGGATCGAGAAAGCGGGAATGACGGTCATTCCCCGTCGCCTGAACATATTTGTCGAATCCCGTCACCGTGGCAGCAGCCGCTCCCCAGGTGCTCGCCAGCGATCCGGAAGCACAGTAATAAAGGTTGTGATCGATAGTGACCGGCGGCTGATTCTTGTCGACCTGTGATTTGTTCACGGCGATAAGACAGCGAGTTCCGGCGTAGACGATATTATTCGCAAAGACATTGTCTGCCATGTTCCACTGCATCTGGAACTCACCGGATCCGGTTCCCGACGTATCGTTGTCGTAGAGCGTGTTGTTGACCACGGTGCAGTGCTCGGTGTGTCCACGCTCAGGCGCATACCCCCCAATCGAAACGCCCGCAGTGTGGCCGTGGTAGATAAGGTTATTTCGTGCAGTGATGTAACTGGTGGCACGGTCCTTGTGCTCACTGGCGAGCTCGATTCCAAAGTCCACGTCATGCATGACGTTCTGCTCGATCAGGATCCTGGTGCCGCCGTCCACGTAAATACCATCGGAATTTTCATCGTTGCCGTAGGCCGGATTGCCGCGCGAGGTGATGTTGTAAACCAGATTGCCGCTTACTACTCCGTCGCGGGCCTGGTCAACGGCAGGATCGGGTGCCGTGCGCTCAAAACCGATGACGTCGATTCCGATGTTGTTGTTGTCGTGGACAACATTGTGAGTGATGCGGAAGTTCGTGACGTTCCCGTTTACCACCAACGACTCGCTGGAACCGGTTTTGAGGTGATGCACCTCGTTGCCGTCAATCACAAGTTCGCTGATGGGAGTCTTGGCGTCGGTACCGTATACCGCAATGCCAAACCCGTTGGCGCCGTGTCCCGGAGCATCACGTCCGTTAAAGGTCTGCTCAATATGATGAACGTTGTTTTTCAGCAGTTCTATATGCGAGCCGCTCCCCATAATGCTTATGCCCATTGGAGTGAGCCTATGTTCGGCGGTGTGGTAGTTGCGAATTTCAAAGCCCTCGATTCGCACATAACTCTTGTTGTGAATGGTAAGTACGCCGCTTCTGCCATTGGGAGCGATGTGCTCTGCGTCCAGGATCGCCGTCTCGCCGGGATAGCTTCGAAAAGTAATGTATCCATCAGTCGCGTTGCCGGAGGCATTGATGCTCACGAGCTCCTCGTAGATTCCGCCCCGCACGTTGACGGTACTGCCAGCGCGCGCTGTGTCTGCGGCATGTTGAACGGTGCGCCAAGGTGCAGTTTGGGTACCGGGATTCTTATCATCCCCGGTGGTCGACACGTAGAAGGACGAGTTGGACTGGCCGAAGGCCCCGGAGACGCACGCTAACAACACAATAATGATTGAAAGTTTCACGCTCATCACTCCCAAGAAAGGCTTTTTGGACTCCCGGCTCCGGCCGGCGTTTCGAATCACCTCTACGACGTCCAGGTGCGCTCTCGGTGGGCCGGGCTCTTTCATTGCAGATAATTTCACCGAAGCTTTTACCCTTTCATGTTAAGAGTGAGCCGCGTTGCCTCCGGAGCCGCTCAGCGCTCGGTTGGCTCTACGAAGCGTCGATTGTCGATAAGGTTAGTGTGCGCCTTTAAATTGCCGGTTACTTTGACGGAGAAATCCTTGTGGGCGGGTACCCCATCCACTCCGTCCACGGTGAGGCGGATCGTGAACTCCCCCGCGCTGGTGTAGGCATGAGACACCTTGGGGCCATCCGCGCTGGTGCCGTCGCCGAGCTCCCAGTGATAAGCGATTGCGGGCACACCGACAGCTTCGGCGTGCGCCGAAAGAGGGATCGTGTCGCCAGTATTTGCGGCTGCGGGCACCTGCGCTGTAACGGTGGGGGCAGCCTCGGCAACGCTGTTGTCGATCAGCTTGATCACCCTCACCGACTGGGGTGGCTGGTTCTCCAGCCGCACTGCGCCACCCTCGAGCGTAATCGTCTCATTCCGGTTCAGCACATCCGTCGCCGCAAACGTGTGGCCTGCGGGCAGGCCGAGGTCCGCCAGTCTTAGCGTATGCGAGCGCACCGTGTTCGTCCAATTGAAGACCGTCAGTATGCCCTGCCGTTGATCTTCCTGGAGGAAGAAGATACTGGGCTGTGCGTCCTCCGGCTCGTAGGTCATCAGGTCTAACGGCGTGGAAGCTCGGCCGACTTTGGCCATATTCAGCAACTCTCGATTTTCAACCAGCGCCAGCCGATCCTTCTCTGAGCCCAGGACCGGGAGGTCATCGCCAACCTCATACATGCCGCCGGATACTGCGGAGAGCGCGATCGACGCCTCGGCCGCACCCAGAGAAATCGAAGACTTTTCGTTCGCACGCTCCATGAGATGCGTTGCGGTGACGTTGAAGGCGTCCGGATCATCGACGAAGAAATTACGCTGCATATAGAAGCGGGCAGCGATGCCAGAGGCGGCATTCTTTGTCCTCTCAAAACTGTGGCCCGTATCCGCAGAGATGCGACCCGTATCTACCAGCCCCACTGGGTTGAGCATGGGACTTCCGTCTTTATCCAAGATCACCTCTTCGCCCACAGTATCGCGGATCACCTGGAGGCCTATGCGTTGGGCTTCGAGGGCTGTGGTGTTGGGACGATAATGGTAACCCTCGATCGCGGTGGTATCCATGAAGTCGAGTTTGATGAACCGTACCCCCCATTCGCGGGCGAGTGTCCTGTAAGTGTCCCGCATATACTGCTGGGCTCCGGGATGGGTTGTATCCAGCGCGTAAAGCACATCCGTCTTCTGGTGCCAGACGTCGCCAATGGGGATCGGATCTCCCTTGGCATTGTGCACCAGCCAGTCCTTGTGGTGCTCGTAGATCCAAGCCCGGCTGGTCACCTCAAACGGCGCCGTCCATACGCCGAACGTCAGGCCCTTTGCGGTAAGGTAATGCCCGACAAACCGCAAACCATCTGGAAATTGTGTCGCATTCGGAGTTGCAAATTCGCCGCGAGCATACTCATAACCGTTATCAATCTGGAAATATTTATACCCTAATGGCTTCAGATGTTCGGCTTGCCAGTCGCCGTTGGTCAAAACCTCGCCTTCGTTGATGGCGCCATAGTAGACGGTCCAACTCCACCAACCCATGGGAGTCTCACTAGAGACGCGCGCATGATGCAGACGACGAATCGCATCACCGTAAGCTAGAAGTTGATGGTGGTAATCCGGTCCAGCGTCGAACATCAATCGCTCTGAAACCATGGCTTCCCTGGGCTTAACGGGAAGGCTCAATTCGACCTGGTCGTCCGCGGGAGAATCCTTCAGATCGAATTCCTTCTGGATCTCCGTGGTTCCGGTGGATTCAACGGTATAGGATGCGATCTTGGTGTTCGCTCCCGTACCCTCAGCTTTCAGATGCATCAGGGTCAGAAATCGGTCTGAGGTGAGAGCTCCAAGAAATAAACTCTGCTTACTGTCACGGTTGTAGATGAGTTGGCTCCCTGCACCGCGATGCATCCCGCCGCGCACTCCCCCAAGGTCGTAGAGAGCCAGGTCCGGCCAATCCTCGCTGAAACTGTCGGAGAGAACCCGGTCGGCCGATTGACCGCCACCCAGATTAAGAATCGGCTCACCGATGGCCTCCACACTCCGAATGGCCTGCACCGTTACTTCCTTTCCCGCGCTGTTTTGCACTTTTACCTGGACGGTGCCGTAAGGGCGCTGTTTGTAGAGCTGTAGCACGTAAACAAGATCGGGTTTGCCCTCCAGTCCGCTGCAAGTGACTGTGACCTCTCGGCCGGAGCCGAGATCATCTTCGAAGGTCGACTCCGAAGCCTGGTGCCGCGGGTAATCGCTCGAGCGAAGCCACTGGTGGTCAACCTGTGCTGCCACACGGGACCTGAGCACGGGCTGACCACCATGCAAAGAAAGTTGGTACGATCCCTCCTGCGCGTTGACCGTCAGGGACAGCTCGTCATTCGTCAATTGCTGGGCCACACACGGCAGCGCGAGCAGCAGTATGCCAGCGGTAACTGCTGGTCCAACTCTGAAAACCTGTCTTCGAGTTCTTCTCGGCACGGTAGCAATCTCCCTGGTGTGCATAATCGTCATCGCATACTACTTCATTGGGTCAACCTCAGTGAAGCGAATACCCGCTCAAGAATCTATAATGCGAAAGCGATGGATAAGAGGCCTGATCTCGTTGAGACGGATCCCCACACGATGGACGAGGGGCCGAGTGAACATCTGCGAAGCATCGTCCAGCGAAATCGGGCCGGCGAGACTGTTGGCACTTACGCAGTTTGCTCCGCGCACCCCGCAGTGATCGATGCAGCCATTCAGCAAGCGCTCGAAGACCGCACCTGTCTTCACGTGGAGTCGACATCCAGTCAAGTGAACCAGTTCGGCGGATATACAGGAATGACGCCGCAGCAATTCGCTGATGCAATTCATGCTGCTGCCGCCTCGGCCGGATTGCCTGCAAGTCGAGTTCTGCTTGGAGCTGACCACCTGGGTCCGTTTGCCTGGCATAGTGAAACGTCGGCCACAGCCATGGCGAAGGCCTGCGATCTGGCTCGTCTTTGCGTTCATTCGGGATATCAGAAGATCCATTTGGACACGAGCATGCCATGCGGTGACCACGTGAAGAGTCTCGATGAGAAGACCGTCGCAGAACGCGCTGCTACTTTGTGCCGAGCCGCCGAAGAAGCTTACGAGGAGATGCCGAGTGGTTCACCGAGACCGCTTTACGTCATCGGAACGGAGGTCCCGCCTCCGGGCGGAGAAGTGGCAGAGGGGGAATGTCCAGCCCCGACGACGATCGAGGATGTTCATCGCACTTTGGACATCTTTCGCTCCGCGTTCCGAGCACATGGCTTGTTAGCCGCTTGGGAGAACGTCGTCGGGTTGGTCGTTCAACCGGCCGTGGAATTCGGCGACACCAGGGTTTTCGACTACGATCGCCAGAAAGTGCATGCGCTGTCGGCAGGATTGCCGGCAAGTCCTGCGCTGGTCTATGAGGCCCATTCCACCGATTACCAGGCTCCCGCCGCTCTAGCAGAGATGGTGGAGGACCATTTTGCAATCTTGAAGGTCGGCCCCTGGCTTACGTTCGCCTATCGGGAAGCGATTTTTGCACTGAGCGGCATAGAACGCGAGCTCCTTGGCCACAAGCGCGGGGTGAGATCGTCGCAAGTGCGGGAGGCACTGGAGGTTGAGATGCTGCGCAACCCGGCGTACTGGCGTTCGTACTACCGCGGCGACGACGACGAATTGCGCCTCTCGCGTGCCTTCAGTTTTAGCGACCGCTGTCGTTATTATTGGCCCCAGCCCTCCGTACAAGAGGAAGTTGAGCGCCTGCTGCACAATCTTGGCCTCTTTTCATGCCCTCTGACCGTGCTGAGCCAATATCTCCCGATCGAATACGAGGCGATTCGCCAAGGTGCACTGGAAAATCATGCTGCGGCTCTCATCGGCCACCACATTCGACGGGTTCTTCGATTTTATGGTGCAGCCTGCGGTGCACCGGCGAGTTGATCCATTCCGGAATGCCGCTTTTGGGAGAGAGTTTGCAAGAGGAACAAATATGTTCAATCCGCGGCCGAAAACTCTTTAACGCAAGAAGGAGGACACGACTCCAGTGCAGCGCAGAGACTTCCTGAAAAGTAGTGTCGCATTGGCAGTAGCTGCAGAGCTCGGAACGGGCAAAGCGCAGGGATTCGTCCGCGCTCACAACTGGGACAAGTACGACTTTGGGTCTGGTCCGACAGTGACCGACCGACTCAATCAAGGTCCTTTCCCGCAATATCAGCCCGATGCCGCCATCCCCACCGATGACGTTGTGATGACCACGACGCCTACGGAGGGAGTTGTGCCGAACTACGGCAAGGGGCTGGTCACCTACATTACGGCCGACAGCGGCACAGACGAGATCAAGTCGGACAACATCTCACAGGCGATTGAGGACCTGGTCAAATTCCCGCTGGGACAGCAGCTTTACATCCGGCCAACGTGGCGCGAAGTTCAGCGGCGTCCCGGCCGCCTGGAATTGCCCGATTATCTGAAGCTCGTCTTTGATCTGGCAAAGAAAAACAACAAGCGCATCGGATTGCGCATACAAATGAGCGCGCCCGATTACACCCACGAAGCGGCCCTTCCCGATTTTGTTCTCGACAAAGTGCCGAAGGTCGATCTGGTGATGAGCGACAAGGAGAACAGCGCAGCCGCGGCGCGGTACTTGAAGAATCCCCACGGGCGCTATCAGCCGCGCTTTGACCATCCTTTTTTTCAGCAGGCCTTCAAAGAGCTGGTTGGACTCCTGGCGGCGGAATTCAACGGCAGCCCTGCCATCGAGTTCATCGATACGTTCATGTACGGCTTCTGGGGCGAAGGTCACACCTGGCCATTCGCCAACACTCCCTTTCCCGATTACCAAACCGCCGAGCAAACCTGGGTCAACATGCTCGAAGTGCAGCTCGAGAACTTCACCAAGACTCCCTTGCTGACGAATACGCAGCCGGACTACAGCCGGGTGGGCAACTCGGAACTTCTGGATCGCACGGTGCGAAGCAACAACTGGATTCGGAGTGACACCATCTTCATCGAGAACGAGCAGATTGAGGCGCTCGGCAACCGCCCGCCGTGGATCGGCGCGCTGCTGGAACAGGGGCTGCCGGGAAAGCCTCCAGACCCGGCTGCCGCGCAGGAAGGAATCTCGCCGGCAGAAAACATGATCGCTCACGTCATTGACATTGGAGCGAACTACTGGTCGCTGTGGAATTTCCACCAGATAAGCTCAAAGAACCTGGCCAGCTACTATCAGGCATATCCACAATGGTTCGACCGGATCAATCGCCGCATTGGCTACAACGTCAGGCCGTCATTTATCTGGAGCTACGAAGACAGCGGTTACCTGGGGCTGATCATCGGCTTCGCCAATGATGGCATTGCGGGTGTGCCGGGCGTGCTGCGAGTAACGGTGGAAAGCGAGGACGGGAAGCCGCTGAAGAGCGGATGCCTGGACCCGGGATATCCCCTGCCGGGAAAGGTGCGGCAGGCGCAATTCATCCTGCCGCAGGGAACAAAATTCAAAGGACTGAAAGTTCGGGCCGAGATCGAAGTGAAGGGCATGCGCTATCCGGTTCGGTGGGCCTGTCACCAGAAGCTAAACGAGGATGGTTCGCTTACCTTGCGGCCCAACCTGCGCCAGGGATTCTAAGCGTCGCCCTGTTGGACGTGAGCCTGAGGAGACACGGGATTATGCGCAGGAGCACAATTGCATCAGCAAATTAGCTGGTGCCGGGAGGGGGAGTTTATTTTATGGGGTTTCCACAGCTCTCATTCTACGTAAGTTGCACATTTTTGCTCTTATTTGACCTACGTATAACTTTGCTACGTCACTTCTGATCCCCTACCGGCAGGAAAAACGGTAAGAAATGGTAGGGGAGAACCGTGCGGGACGAGAAGCGAAGCCAGCGTTCGTCGATGACTTCGGGGGTTCGAAGCGAGCGGAACAACCGGCGTTCGAGCAGATAGTTTTCGCCCCTCTTGCGGGCCTTCGTGACGGCCGCCGCTTTGCGCCCTGCTCGTTCATATGCGAGCAGTCCTTCCAGCACACAGATAGTGGTATGAAACGAAGAGCGTCGGCTTTTCGGGCGTTTTGCTGAAGGTTCAACTGCCTCGCAGTTCCAGCCTCCATCTTCGAGCTGCTGACCCAGGAGTTGCCTCGCTAGTGCGTCATTCGGTTCTTTGAAGTACGCGCCGAGGGCAAGGATTCTGCCGTTAATGCAGGGCTCCGTTTCGCCGTGAAGGAAAGGCAGGTTTTTGAGCGGCCTAAACACGAGCCGCTTCTCGACGCGGTCGATCATTTTGCGGGCCTGTTTGCTGGTGGGGTCCAGACCGAGGTCCATCAAGACGACGAGACTGGAGAGCGTAACGAGCAAGCCTCTGTCTTCCTTCGGCACGCCCCAGTTGCCGGTGCGAGATTGGCGGGCGAGAAGTTGGGCTCCCCAGCCTTCGGTCGCGATGCTCCCCGCCGTGACCGGCGAGATCGCCTTGCGCATCGCCAACAATATCGAGCTTGCGCACCATTCTTCGGCCTTCCACTGGAGATTTCCAGATTGCGGTACGGACAGTCTTGCCGTTCCATGTCACGTCGCGCGGAAGACCGACATTTACTGAAAGCAATCGGGGCATGCGTACCTCGTCGAAGTCCAGCGTGTGGTTAGCATCCTCTTAATTCCGGTGCACCGGGCTAGCTTCTGCGGAGCCAGCCTTGTCTAGCAACAAGCTGCTTCGTCGATCGATTACCTCCATAACTTGCCGGCGAGCCAGTGATCGACACTGAACTTTCCGGGGCCGGAGCAAATCAGCCATATAAAGAAGAGCACGTACAGGACTTCCGGAAGGTAGAGGAAATCGTCGAGCCAGTTAAGAGGCGAAAGCCCTTTAGGCATGGCAGAAAGCTTGATGGTCAGGGTGGCGACAGTCATATCGATCAATAAAGCCACGCAGGCGGGGCTCGAAAGAAACCCGACGGTCACCAGGGATCCGCCGACGAACTCGACACCGGCCACGAAATAAGCCGTCTGCTGGGGAAACGGAACTTTGGCCTTAACGAGCGTTTCGTAAACAGGTTTCGTGCCGCCAGCAACAAACAATTTGTTTCCCCCGGAGATGGCGAAGAACAGCCCGATCGAAACGCGTATCAGCAGGATGGCATATTGTTCCAAATCACTGCTGCCCTGCAGCGCAAACTGGACCAATCGTTTCCACAAGTGGCAGTGCCGTGAGCGAATTCTCGCGACTCGAGATTACGTGTCCATCCGTTCGACCCATTGAGCTCGCCACGCGGGAGCCACGAATGGATCTGCAAAGTACTGTGTTTCCCGCGCAACCTTGTCGTCCCTGAACTCCATGATGCTCACGGTGTAGGACGGCTTGCCGTCATATGTCAGGATGAATTCGGTGATCCAAAGACCACCGCCGCCAATGATTCGTCGGACAGAAAACCGCTTTTTGCTCGGCTGACTAGCGCGTTGGTTCTGTATGTTGCGTCGACCGCGGGTTCGCTCGCCTGACTGCGGGTAGTCCAGCACCGCGTCGTCGTGATAGATGCGGTGCTCCGTTTCAAAATCGTTCGCATCGGACGCCGCCCAATGCCGATCAAGCGCAGCACGGATCTCTTGATCTCGCACTGCAGAATACTGCTCCGTCTTTTGTTGATCGTTCATCTTGCGCTTTCCTTTCCGAGTCACAGTCCTCGGCTCGCTCCAGCGGGCAAATTGTAAGCCTAGAAGCAGCCCTGGGCGCTTCGGGGCCGACTAAGGTTGGAACCCGTCCGCCATCCACTTGGCGAATAGTTCAATCCGAGATTGCTGCCAAGGACCTTCTCCTTTTGGTGGTGGGGGCGGCATTACTGCGCCGCCGATTCCACGAATGCGATCGTAGATAGCGCCAGCGTGCTTTTTAACGTCATCGTAACTTCCCAGGTTGAACGCCTTGCTCATGGCTTGAATGTCTCGCTCCGTAAAGAGCGGGCGAATGTCCATTCGAAAGCTCGTCGTTTTCGTCATTTGCGCCTCACAGGTATTGGATTATACGGATGTCGCGATCTCCTTCGTGAATCCAAAGCTTCCTTTCTCTTGACGTCAGGATATAGGCTGTTCATTTCAAGTACGTGCAGTTTGCGGTCAATCGGGGTCGCTCTACGCGAACGGCTCCAGTTGGGCGAGGATGGTCGGCAGATATTCCGCGACCGTCGGATGAATATGCATGGCGCGCTGGATGACCGTGTACGGCGCCTTTGCATACATGATGTCCAGCAGAACGTGAATCACCTCATCGCCTCCGACTCCAAGAATTGCAGCGCCCAGAATTTGTTTCGTTTCTGCATCAACGCAGATTTTGATGAAACCTTGTGTCTCACCTTTTTCGTAAGCCCGGCTCACTTTGCTCATCGGATATTTCACAGCGAGCGCACGACCTCCAGATTTCCGTACCTCAGCGTCGTTCATGCCGCATCGCCCCAGCGGCGGATCGATATATAGCGCGTAAGCTTGGATCCGGTCGGAAACCCCGCGATGGTCAGCGTTGAAGAGATTGTCCGCAACGATCTCGTAGTCGTTATAGGAAGTATGGGTGAAGGCGCCGCGGCCGTTGCAGTCCCCCAGCGCCCAGATGCCGGGCACATTGGTTTGCAGCTGATCGTCGACGATGATGTATCCGCGGTGGTCGGTGGCAACCCCGGCCCGTTCGAGACCCAGGTCGCTTGTATTGGGGACACGCCCGACCGCTAGAAGCACATGCGTGCCTGCCACTTCCTTCGGGTCTTCGCTGCATTCCATGGCAACGACAACACCACCATCGCGTTTCGCCAGCGAGATGCATTTCGCATTCAGTCGGATTTGTATTCCCTCAGCCTCCAGAATTTCGCGCACAGCTTGGGAGATGTCTTCGTCCTCGCGTCCAATCAGACGTGGTCCCATCTCCACAACCGTAACTTCGCTCCCGAAGCGGCGATAGATCTGGGCGAACTCCAGCCCAACATAACTTCCGCCAACCACGATGAAATGCTTGGGCAAGAAATCGATGTCCATCATCGATGAGTTGGTGAGAAATGGGACGTCATGAATCCCCGGCATATCGGGAATACGGGCGCGCCCGCCAACATTGATATAGATCTTGTCGGCTTGCAGAACTTCATCGTTGACCACGACGGTGTTCGACGACTGAAAGCGGGCCTGACCCTCGATGACCGTACAATTTTTCGTCCCTCGTAGCCATTCCTCCACTCCCTTGCTAGACCTCGCGGAGGCTGCATCCTTGCGGGCTTTGACTCGCTTCATATCGACGCGCAAATCACGAATGGCGAAACCATATTCCGCACCTCGGCGGGCAACATGCATCGCGTAGGCACTCGCCACAAGCGTCTTTGTCGGGATGCATCCCGTATTCACGCAGGTGCCGCCAAATTTATGGCGTTCGATAATAGTGACGGTTTTGCCGGCGCCCGCAAACCGCGCTGCCAGGGACGGCCCCGCCTGGCCCGTCCCGATAATGATCGCGTCGAAGTGCTTCAGATGAGAGGCAGTGATTGCAGTGTTCATAAGTGCTCCGATTGGCCTAACCTTAGATTAGGCCAGAATCACGATGATGAATCCATTGGACGAACGTATCGACTACCACCAATGGATTACAAATGGGCACAGAGTGGTGCGCACTTTATTTCCCCGGGTTCCAATACCAAAATATCGCTAATACTATCGTCCAATTGATTCACCGGTGCACTGCGGGTGTAATCACTGCATCCAAATATACAAAGAAAGGATGGCAAAGATATGCCGGAAGCCACATGGAAACCTCACGAGAAACACGGGCAGCTGACGACGCAGAGCGACCTACCCGACAGCGTCTACGCGTTTCCGAAGCAGCGCAAAGAACCACTGACCGACGCACAACATGTGCGCGACGCGGTCGCGCGCTTCGATCAAGTCACCGACGTCTCCGATGCCGACCGTGCTTTGCGTTCGCGAACATCGAGAAAGCTGCAAAATATTACGATGTCAACCTCGCCGAAACGTCATGGCACGACCTGGGTGCCCATCCTCAAAAGAATAGAAAAGAGGCTGCTGCCAAAGGCGCTGCTACGCGCGAACGCCGAGTGCAGAGCGACCAATCATAGCTTCGTTCATCTAAGTTTTGTTGGTGACTGTTTGCGCACCGCACGAGGAGATGAAATATGAAAGCAATCGTTGTCCACCAATATGGTGGTCCGGAAGTACTGAAGTTCGAGGACTATCCTGATCCAGTTCCCGGTCCCGGCGAGGTGCTCGTGCGGGTCGCCGCCACGAGCGTGAATCCGATCGACTACAAGCGGCGTGCAGGATTAACGAAGGATTTTTATCCCCTCAGGTTTCCAGGGCTCATAGGAGTCGATATCGCGGGGACTGTGGTCAAGATTGGGCCTGGAGTGGAAGGCTTTTCCGTCGGCGACCAGGTTTTCGCGATGGCGGATAATACTTACGCCGAACTTTGTGTTGTGAAAGCCGCGGTTCTGGCGAAAGTTCCCAAAGGACTCGATTTGATCCAGGCTGCGGCGCTGCCGCTGGTGACGGTGACCGGCAACCAGCTCCTTTCAGCTACAGGAATCAAAGCGGGCCAGACGGTTATGGTCGTAGGTGCGGGTGGAAATGTCGGGCGTTCGGCGGTATTCACTGCGAAGCAGCGCGGGGTGACTGTGATCGCGGGGGTTTTGAAGAGGCAGATCGATGAGGCGAAGACCATCGGCGCAGATCAGGTCGTCGCAACCGATGACGACAATGCGATTGCGAATCTTCCGCCGCTCGATGCGGTTGCGGATACGGTCGGCGGAAGAACTGCCGAGAAGCTGATCGCCAGGGTCAAGCCGGGAGGAGTGTATGCATCGGTTGTCGAGGCACCCCAGAACGCCGCGAACTACCCATCTGTGAAGGTGGTGCACGTATTCTCGAAATTCGACAGGAAAACGCTCGAGTTCATGGCCGAGGCGGTGCGGGATGGCAAGCTGGTAATCCCGATTAGCCAGAAACTGCCACTCAGCGAAGCGGCCGAGGCTCAAGCAGAGGCAGAAAAGGGTGGTATCGGGAAGATCGTGCTCGTGGCTTGACGTTATTTTGCGAACAGAAGACACGAAAAGGAAAATCGAAAATGAAAAAGGTTCTGCGCGGAATCGACCCCGCTTCGAAGCCGAGTGGCGATGGGTGTGTCGAATGCCTAGCGTCACCGAAAGGCTGGTGGTTTCATCTCCGTCGGTGTGCGAAATGTGGGCACATCGGTTGCTGCGACAGTTCTCCGAGCCAGCATGCGTCCAAGCATGCGGCGACAACAGGGCATCCGATCATTGCCAGCTTCGAGCCGGCTGAGGATTGGTTCTACGATTACGAGAAGCGGGGGATGATCAAGAATGTGGAGTTGCTTCCGCCACATTCGCACCCGGAGGATCAACCATCACCTGGACCGGCAGGGAGAGTTCCAGCCAATTGGGAATCGCTGCTGCACTAGCTGGCGTCGATCGATTTTTTATGAATGGGAGCGGGACTCGGGACATCGTATTTGTAATGAGCACCCTATCGAAAGGAGCCATCAATGAACGGCGTACAAAAGGAGCCATCAACGAACGCGGTACAAATCGAACAGAAGAGCTATGAGATGCCCCCGCGCGAGGGGATCAGCGTCGCACATTTTCTCACCGTCGCCGACGTCGAGCGATCGGCTCGCTACTACGAAAAGGTCTTCGGCGCTCGCATTCTGAGTATGGGTGATGGCAACGCACCCCCGTACCTTCAGCTGGCGAATATCTGGATGATTCTGAACGTTGGGGGCGGGCCGACCCCGGATAAGCCGACGGTAACGCTCAGCGTCCCCGACCCGAATCACATCAGCAGCTTTATGAATTTCCGCGTTGCGGATATTCAAGCGTGCTATGAATTGTGGAAAAGTCGAGGAGCCGAGTTCATCACGGAGCCAATACCCAAGTACGGCGAGATTCGCTGCTACATCCGCGATCCTGACGGCTACATTATCGAGATCGGACAGAGCACTACCCTCACCTACGGTTAACACTCGGGCCAGGCGCTGTTCGATCAGATGACGGAGCTATACCCGCATTGGGTGGCCAATCAGTCGTGGTTGATGTTTGGATTCCCGGGGGCATGACCTACATCAGATGGTAAGTCGAGCTGGCTCGGGACAGGAGGGGTGGACATGAAACCCTGGAAGGTAGTTTCGCTAATTCTGTTTGCTCTTGCGGTTGCGGCCGCGGTGTACGGGCTGATTCTCGTGCGACACGGCTTCAGCGCACTAGCGACACCATCAGCGGTTGAGGAATTCGCGGCCACAACGGCACGCAAATTGGCCGTGCCATCCGCGTATCGCCAACTTCGCAATCCCATCACGCCTTCAACGGAGAGCATTCGGGGAGGCATGGAGCATTTCGCCTTTCATTGCTCCCCGTGCCATTCGAATGACGGAGGGGGCCACACGGTATATGGCAAGGGCCTCTATCCGAAACCGCCCGACTTGCGCGCAGCCGCGACGCAGAACAAGAGCGATGGCGAGCTCTACTACACAATTGAAAATGGAGTTCGTTTGAGCGGCATGCCAGCCTTCAGCGGAACGCACACTGTCCCGCAAACCTGGCGTCTGGTTTTGTTCATCCGCCACTTGCCTCAGATCACGCCCGAGGAACTCAATGAGATGAAGGGCTGGAACTCGAAGATGGAGGCGGATCCAGCGCATTTCTAAAAGGCGGGAAAGAAACTCGGAAAAGAAACTCGGAGAAACTCGCGGTTTTAGTTCGTGACGTGGGACTGCGCGGTCGAGAGGTTCCACTGGCTGAGTGAAGCTTTCGCCGATGAAGATCTCAGGAGAACAGAATTCGATTTCAAAAAGGAGAACAACAATGACAACAAAAGGAAAAGTCTTGGTGCTAGTCTCGAGCGGTCATGGCTTGCCGTTGAAAGATGGCAAGGTTTATACGGGCGCTGGCTATTACCTCAATGAGCTGACGGTTCCGGTTCGCGCCCTGATGAAGGAGGGCTACGAAATCACTTTCGCCAACCCCAAAGGCAACACGCCGCAAATGGATGTCCATTCAGCTGTAGCCGACTTCTTCGGTGGGGACGAGGCTAAGCTTCAGGACTATCTAAAATTCCGCGACACCCTGACTGGGCTCAAAAATCCAACTCGTATCTCGGATGTCATCGCATCGGGCCTGGATCAATATGACGCTGTTTTCGTCCCCGGCGGCCATGGCCCGATGATTGATCTTCTCGATGATCCCGACGCTGGCACCGTGATGAGACACTTTCACAAAACATCCAAGCCTACGGCAGTGCTCTGCCATGGCCCGATTTCACTTCTCTCGGCTCTTCCGAATTCGAAGGAGGTGGTCGCCGCGCTGTCGGCGGGCGATGCCGCCGGAGCGCACGCAAAGGCTCAAGGCTGGATCTATTCCGGGTATAAGATGACTATCTTTTCGACAGCGGAAGAGCAGCAGCGCGAGCCGCTTGAAATTGGTGGTAAGGTTCTCTTCTACCCGGACTTTGCCTTGCGTACGGCGGGCGGTGACGTAAGTGTGCTCGCTCCATGGAAGAGCTACGTCCTTCAAGATCGCGAGCTGATCTCAGGCCAGAACCCGTTCTCGGACGAAGCGCTTCTGAAACTTCTTCTACCGGCACTCGATGGGAAGAAGAAGTCGGTTTCAGCGGCATAAGAATCGGGGACGCCCAGAAAGAGCTAATTGAGAAAGGGACGACACTTGGAGGGCGTAAATATCGATGAAAACTACATTCGGCGGTTTTTCGCTGATGCCGCCTGAAAATCAGGCGAGTGTGGGCCATCTGCCCAGATGAGCACTGTTCATCGGATCTGGAGTCGTCAATGAGCAGCGTACGAATCGAACAAAAGAGCTGTGAGATGCCCCCGCGCGACGGGTTTACCGTCACACATTTCATCACCGTCGCCGACATCGACCGATCGGCTGATTTTTATGAGAAGGTCTTCGGCGGCCGCATTCTCAGCAGAGGCGACAGCAAGGGTGCGTCTGGGCACAGTCAGATCGAGTGTCAGACCGTTAACGTACCTAAAAGAGGTGCAGGCTTCAGGAGAATGCCGGCGAGTGGCGTCGAGATGGCGATGTATTGCTCAGAAACCCCTTGGATCGGACTTTTCACCAATACATCGCCTGTGCGAAGCAATGCCACGTCGCCAGACACTTCGAGAACCAGTCCCTCTGGCGTTTCCTTCGGCGTTAGTACCAATCTCTTGATTCGTTTCTGGATTTCCTGGCGAGCAAATTCAGGGTCGCTCGTCAGCGCATCGCAGAAATCCTTGGACTCTTGCCGCAGGAATTCTCGAATTTGCTCGTCCGTGAACTTTGGAAGCTTCGATGCTGGCTTGGCTGTCAGCAGTTGGTCGATTTCAACCATCCGAGATTCCACCTTGGAAAGCTGCGCCGACAGGACGGACGAGTATCCGTGTTGTCCGATGGCATCAGCGAGGCGGAGTGCCTTTTGTTCCAGTTCGGCTCGTTCTTCTTTCAATCTTGATCCGTTTGACGCTGATTCGGACGCCAGCTTCCCTTCCAACTCAATGGCTGCCTGTAGCTGCGCTGAGAAATTGTCGATGCGCTGTTTCTCAAGCTGTGGATCCAGCAGGTTCTTGGAAATGGCTGCTATAAGTTGTTGTTCCAGCGGTTGCCACTTGATTGTTAGTCTGTTTGAGCATGTATCACGAAAGCGGTGATTCTTACAGCCGTAACGAATCTTGGACGGATCACCCCCGAGGATCACGGCAAATTGTCCGCCGCATAGCCCGCAGTACATAGTGCCGCTGAAGAGGTAAGTGCGGCTTTGTGCGCTTCGATTCAAGCCGCCAACCCGTGTGCCGTAGAGTTTGTCCTTCATCTGCTGGTTGACCTGCTGCACTCGGTTCCATAGCTCGTCCGATACGATTCGGAGATCGGGGACTTCTACCTGTACCCTTCGCTCGGGCCGTCAAATGCGTGGATTCAAAATCCGCAGCATTTACCGCGTCTTGCGCACTGGGCCCAATCTTCTTCCATATCTCTCGGGCGCCTTCATAACGGTGGAGGTAGAAATTGCCCTCGGGGTGATGTTCTTCCCTTCCTTTCACGATCACCCAATCAGGCTTAATTTTTCCGTTCTTTCCTATGGAGGGTTTGCAATAGCGCCACTTCTTGCCGAGACGGACATACTTCCAGACAGATACGCGTCTGTTCATGGGCGAATCCTTTCCGCCCTTGGAACGCATCCCGGAATACTAGGGGAGTACTAGGTAACGACCGTAGCCGGTTGAAACCAAAGTTGCTGGTGCCGGGAGGGGGAGTCGAACCCCCAAGGTACTAAGTACCGGCGGATTTTGAGTCCGCTGCGTCTGCCAGTTCCGCCATCCCGGCTTCGGTTTCTCGTGCGGAGAGTACAAGACTATATTGACCGTCCAGCGGTTTGCAACTTCGCGCCGCTCCGGTTCGCGGCCAACGAAACTGTAGTCGTCTTCAAGTTCGCGAGCCCGACATACCAGCCAAGAAAGGGTCTTATGTCGCTCTGCGAGGGTTAGGCCGTTCGAGCGCTCCGGAGATCGACTGCAAATACACGCGCCGCTCACAAGCGTGCCGAGGGAGGGCTGGCAGAGATCAAGCCATCATGGGCGTTTGAACTGGAGACGCTGCCAGCGGCAACTTCACGCAAAAAATGGAGCCCTGCCCAGGCGTGCTCTCCACTTCGATGGAGCCCCGGTGCTGCACAACAATCCACTGCGCGATGGCGAGTCCCAGGCCCGCACCTCCCAAATCGCGGCTTCGCGCTTTATCCACGCGGTAAAACCGCTCGAAGATCTTGCTTTGCTCGTCGGCGGCGATTCCGATCCCGCCATCCCGAACCATGACCACCGCCTGGTTCTCCCGTTGAGTCAGCGAAAGTTCAACCCTGCCCGGCGGCGGCGTGTACTTGAAGGCATTGTCCAGGAGAATGTTGACCACGCGCCGCAGAGCCGTCTCGTCGCCCAGAACAAATGCCTCCGAATCCGTAATGCTTCCCTCAAACTGCAGATTGCGGACCGTGGCCACCTGCTTCCAATCGGCAACTAAACCGCGCAGCGTTTCGCGCAGATCTACGGGGCGCATATTCAACGTCTCCCGTCCCGAGTCCGCCCGCGCCAGAGAGAGCAACTCTTCGATCAGCGCAGTAGTTCTCTCCGCTTCAAGCAGAATGTGGCGCAATGATTCCCTGTATTCAGCTTCGCCGCGCGATTTGCGCAACGCCAGCTCGGCCTCGGTTCGGATCAAAGCAACTGGACTGCGCAGTTCGTGGGAGGCGTCGGCGGTAAATTGACTGACCCGCTGAAACGCCTGTTCGATGCGGTCCAGCATTTCATTCAACGTGTCCGAGAGGCGTTCGAGCTCATCCCCGGTTTTCAATTTTGCCAGGCGGCTGTGAAGGTTGGTGCCGCGGATGGCATGGGCCGTCTGCACAATCGCGTCGACCGGCGCCAGCGCCCGCTGGCTGAGCCAGTACCCGCCGGCCGCAGCGGCGACCAAAACAAACGGAGCAAACATCAGCAAATACGTTCTAAACAGCGCGAGCGTCTCCACCACATCGTCAATCACCACGCCAGTCTGCGCCACACAAACCACGCCGTTCACCTCAATCTTTTGAACAATGAAGCGAAAATGTTTTCTTTCGAACTTGCGGTTCTGGAACGTGGCCCGATCAATCGAGTTCGGCTCCGGCGGCGCAAGGAAGTGTCGTTGCAAAAATGCAGAGCGGTACATCCAGTCGCCATTGCCGAGATAAATCTGAAGGTGATTGTCCGGCCGCTCAAGGTCATACTCCTCGGTGACTTCGGCCTTGAGCTTCGGTAGCGACATCTCTTTGGGCTGTGCCTGCAGGAAATGTTTCAGGTCCTCAACCTGACTTTCTAGGTTGTCATCCACCAGATCGTACACATGAGTCCGCAGGATGACCCACATTCCGGCGCCGAAGATGGCCTGGGCCACGGCGAAAATCGCCAGGTACCAGAGCGTAAGCCGCAACCCGATGGAAAGTTTGTTCATACATCCCCATCCGGACGAATCATGTAGCCCACGCCGCGCACGGTATGAATCAGCTTTCTGCGGCCCGCCGAATCGACCTTGCCACGCAAAAGGTGCATGAACGCGTCCAGCGTGTTTTCCTCGATCTCGCGATCAAAACCCCACACCGCTTCAATCAGCGCCCGCCGCGAAACTACCTTGCCGGCGCGGTACATCAGGCGTTCCAGCAAGTTGTACTCGGTCCGCGTAAGAGAAATGTGCGCTGCTCCGCGGGAAACTTCGCGGCTGGCGGGATCAAGGGTGAGATCGCCCACAGTGAGATGGGTTTGCTCCGCCGCCAGCGCCCGGCGCTTCACGGCCCGCAGGCGGGCCACGAGTTCATCAAAGGAGAATGGCTTGGTCATGTAATCGTCCGCACCCAGGTCGAGACCGCGAACAATATCCGGCACCGCGTCCTTGGCCGTCAGCATCAAGATCGGGGTACGGATTTTCTCCGCTCGCAGGCGCTTGGCCAGTTCATATCCGCTGAGTTTCGGCATCATCACGTCCAGAATAATGACGTCGAACTCGTAAGTCTTGGCCATAGCCAATCCTTCGGCCCCGTCGAAGGCACACATGGCATTGTGTCCTTCCTCGGTGAGCCCTTTGCGCAGCAGGTCGGCCATGCGCGTCTCGTCTTCAACGATCAGAAGCTTCATGGGAATGCGGCGGGAGAGGTGCGTTGACCTCAGCCCCAAAATCGAAGTTTAAAACGGAAGCCGAGCTTCTGCTCAGAATAGTGAAGGAACCTGAAGGAAAGATGAACTACCCGTCACCTTGCGGAGACCGCCGTTCGAGGTCTTGACCAATTAAAGGCCGCCAAAGCAGGGTGTGACCCGCATCACTCGCTGGCCGAACTGGCGCACGTACCCTGGCAACCGATTTGGCCCCAGGCCACGCCCAATGCATGCAGAATGAGGCGGTCCAACAAAGTCAGCTTCTCAGGCTCAAGCACAACCCCATAGGCATACTGCACGTTCGGATCGAGGGTGATGCACCAGCGCTCATGGCGAACGATACCCTGGCAGTGTTCACAGGCGGATTGAGCGCTATACCGGTTTGTGTGATACCACGTTGCGGCATTGGAGAACATCGCTAAACCTCTGAAATGATCTTCAACAAATCTTCCGGGCTAACCGGGAAAGCTCGCAGAAGATTCATCTGTTGCCGAGGCTATTTCACTGGGGGGAGAGTCGGCTATCGCGACTATCACCCCACCATGTGACCGAAATCACAGAAAGGAAACCACTTTCCATTTTCCGAGCAATCGTTGGTAATCGTGGTCCGTTCTTAACATCGAGGAAGGACGACTCACGATTCCTGCTCGGAAGCTGGAACTCTCGGTAGTGGCTCGGTTTGAACTCTGAATCTCACAAGGCGTCATCCCGAAGAGCCCGCGTTTTTACCAGCGGGCCGAGGGATCTCCCGTGGCACACAGCGTCGTAGCGGAGATCCTTCGCTCCGCCTGAAGAACGGCTACGCTCAGGATGACGCCATCGACGAGCGAAGATGCCATCAGAAATTCAAAATGAGCCACTACCGAATTCTCCCTGGGTTGGGCAACTTCAGCGACATCGTTTATCCTGAAACGTTGCCTGACAGTCGCCCAATCACTCCGTACTCTGCACTCAATTGAAAATGAGCTAGGAGCTAGCAGCTAGAAGCTGCCCTTATGAAAACCGGCATCATTGGCCTGCCCCAGGTAGGCAAAACATCGTTGTTCCGCATTTTGACCAAGGCGCGCCTCTCTGAGCACGCCCTCGCGAACCCGCGCGAAGCCCACATTGGCGTCGCCAAGGTTCCCGACGACCGCCTCGATCGCCTGGCCGCGCTCTACAATCCGAAAAAGCTCACTCACACCTCCGTCGAGTACGTCGACGTCGGGGCCATCGGGCAGGAGGCGCTGAAAGAAACCGCCTACATCGGTCACTTGCGCCAGGTGGACGCGCTCGCCCATGTCGTTCGGGCCTTCGACGATCCGGCCATTCCGCACGTGGGCGAAATCGATCCGCTGCGCGACATCAAGAACGTGGAATTCGACCTGATGGTCAGCGATCTTGGCCAGATCGAAAAACGTCTGGAGCGTCTGGAAAAAGATCTGAAGAAGATGAAGACACCGGAACTCGAGAAAGAATTTGAACTCCTGAAGCGCGCGAAAGCCCACGTCGAATCGGAAAAGCCACTGCGCGAAATGGAAATGACTCCTGAGGATAAAAAGCGCCTGCGCGGCTTCATGTTCCTCAGCGAGAAGCCGATCTTCTACGTGCTCAACATCGGCGAGTCATCGGAACTGGGAAAGGAGTTGGAAGAGGCCGTCAACAAATACAGGCTGGCGGAAATTGCCGCGCGCCCGAATGCAGCAGCCACCGCCATTTGCGGCAAGGTTGAGGCCGAACTTTCAGAGATGAGCGATGCCGACGCCGCAGATTTTCTTTCCAGCTACGGGTTGAAGGAGAGCGGCCTGGTCCGCCTGATCCGCACCACCTACAAACTGCTCGGCCTGATCTCGTTCTTCACCGCCGGCGAAGACGAATGCCGCGCCTGGCAGATTCCCGCGCACACCCGCGCCCAGCAAGCCGCCGGCGCGATCCACTCTGACCTGGAGAAGCATTTCATCCGCGCTGAAACCATCCGCTGGGATCAACTTCTTGAAGCCGGCTCCGAGGCCAACGCCCGCGCCAAAGGCACGCTGCGTCTGGAAGGCAAGGACTACATCGTGCAGGATGGCGACGTGATGCACATCCGGCATTCGGGATAGTACCCAGTTGCCAGTAGCCAGTACCCAGTAAGCACAGTGAAATCACAATGGCGCAGCACTTTAAAGATCTGATTGTGTGGCAAAAGGCTATGGATCTTGTGACAGACGTGTATCGGCTTACTGACACTTTTCCAAAGCGCGAGGTATACAGCCTTACCGATCAGATCCGTAGAGCGGCGGTTTCGGTTCCCAGCAATATCGCCGAAGGCCAAGCTCATTTCAACAAGGGAGAGTTCCTCCACTTTCTTCGCCATGCGGCTGGTTCGCTGGCGGAGCTTGAGACACAGCTATTGCTCGCGGAACGATTGGAATACACTGGACACGACCAAGCTCAGATTCTGCTAAAGCAAGTCGTCGAAGTCGGTAAGATCCTGAATGGACTAATCAATTCACTGAAGAAATAACTCTGGGTACCGGGTACTGGCAACTGGGTACTGCCATCCATGAGCGCGATTCTCATCAGCATCCTTCTCGGCCTCACGGCGGCGGCCGCTAACATCTTCGGCGGCGCGATTATCGTTCAGCGCCATTGGGAGCGGCGTTATCTTCGCTATTTCGTCGCGCTGGGCGCCGGCTTCATGCTGGCTACCGCGTTTATCGAGATGGTCCCCGAAAGCATCGAGTTGCGCGGGAGGTCTGCCACATTTCTCGTCCTGCTGGGCTATCTCCTCATTCATTTCTTCGAGCATACCGTCACCCCGCACTTCCACTTCGGCGAGGAAACCCACCACGACGAATTCATCCACTCGCACAAAAGCTACTCGGTGCTGCTCGGGCTTGTGATCCATACGTTTTTCGACGGCATCGCCATCGCGTCCGGATTCCTGGTGTCGAATTTTCTGGGCTGGCTGATCTTCATCGCTATTTTCCTGCACAAGATTCCGGAAGGCTTTACGGTGAGCTCAGTGATGCTGGCAAGCGGCCGCAGCCGGGGTACAGCCTGGGGCGCTTCCGTTGTCTTGGGAGGAGCAACGCTGGCGGGCGTTCTGACCATGGCCCTGTTCCGTCACCATGTAAGCGCGGGCCTTCCGCTGTCGGCAGGAGTCACCATTTACGTCGCGGCTTCGGACCTGGTTCCAGAGGTGAACAAGGAACCCTCAATGAGCATGGCCTTGCTGGTCTTCGTCGGAGCAGGCGTCTTCTTCGTGCTGGAAACCCTCTTCCACGTGCACTGAATTCAGTACCCAGTAGCCGGTACCCAGTACCCAGAAATGGACTGTTTTGAGCTCCCATCATCGAGCTCATCTCAACTTCCGGTCCGCTTTTTGATCCGGGACGGCAGCTGCTGCCTCAATATTCCATTCATCGAGTCGATGAATTCGTCAGTAACAGCGCGAGAGCGCCCAATCTTCTTTGGTTTCGGAACAGATCTTTGTGACCAGGCATAATTGCAAACCGGCATTCGGACTTGGATTCACTGGGTACTCGGTACTGGGTACTGGGTACTAGCGTTAGTCCACCGTATGCTTCGCCGTGTACCCGTCGCGGGCGACAACGTCAATCTTCACATCCTTACCCTTCTGGTCTCTCACCTTCAGCGGACCGCCATCGGGAGCCACCACCTGCACCTTCAACTTGCGGTAAGTCCCGTCCAGCTTGGTGTTGGTGGGGTGATAGGCCAGCGAATACTGGTTGCGGATATCGGTCGAAATATCGCCAAACAATTCGGGCAACTCACCTTCAAACCGTGGAAAGTAGGCGCGGCCTCCGGTCATGGCGGCGAATGTTCTCATCTCGTTGTCGCCCTGCAGATAATCTATGTTGTGAATGGGGATGCCCATCCCGTGCATCCCGGCTGCGTTGCAGTATCCCGGATGGACCTCGCACCACTCGCGTACAATAAATCCCACGCTGATCGGGAAGATGGTTACATCCTTGGTGTCCTTGATCTTCTTCATGATTTTGTCCAGCGTCAGTTTGCTGAAAGTATCGATTCCCGTCGTCACCAGGATGACGTATTTCTTCCCTTCCACTCGATCGAGCCGGTCCAGGGTGTCATACAAGGCGTCAAAAAGATTCGTCTCGGAAAAGCCTGGGATTTGCATCTGGTTGATCGCCCCGTAGACCGCACGTTTGTCTTGCGTAAAATCCACCAGGATGTGCGGCTGCATGTCGTAATACGCCACCGCGACCCAGTCATCCTTCTTCAGCGTATTGGCAAACGCGTACGACGCCTGCAGCGCCTGAACCATGAACACGTAGTTCGTCGAAGCAAACTCCACCAGCAACACCGCCGTAATCGGCGCCTGCGAAACGTTGAAATTGCTGACGGTCTGCGGAACTCCGTCTTCGAGGATGCGGAAATTATCCTTCTTTAACCCGGGTACGAACTGCCCGTTCTTCGTCGTCACCAGAACGTCCACGTTCACAAGCGGTACGTTGACCTTGAGCGAGTAGTCAGGCATGCCCTCAATCTTCTTGGGCGTGGCCGGAGGAGGAGGGGGCGGCGGCGCCTCGGTGTTCTTTTTTGGGATTGCATACGGACTCGAGCTTTCGCCCGGTCCACCCGCCTCGGCCGGCACCTCTTGTTTGGGCTTGCCATTGTCAGGATTCTGCGTTTGGGAGGGAGTCTGCTGCGTCTGCTGATCCTGTGCTTGCAATGGGATAGAGGCACATCCCACTATCAGCAACCATACCCATAACGCCGCAAGGGAGTGCCCGCGGATCGGGTCGCGCCCCAAAGTCATATTGAAAAATCGATTCAACATAGGGGATGTCAGAAACAGTCTCTATGCTAGTATAGACGCAAGGTTTCGAAATTGGGATGTTTGCCCGGCTCCCGTATTTCCCCTCCGAGCAACGGTTAACAATTTGGCCGAGTCTAATTTTACAGTGGGCCCATAGGCCCGGTCCTTCGGGGCAAACATGAGAAAAGTAGTTCTCGCGCTCTTCGCCTTTGGTCTCTCCCTATCTGCTTCACTGATCGCCCAAACCACACCCGCCCAAACCACGCCCGCGCAACGGACGATTTCCGTGGATCAGATCCACGCCGGCATGCGTGGCGTCGCCTACACGGTCTTCCAGGGCGTGAAGCCTGAGTCGATGGACGTCGAAGTCCTAGGCGTTCTGCGCAACGTCAACGGCCCCAAGGGCGACATTATTCTAGTGCGCCTGCATGGACCTAAGGTCGAATATACCGGCGTAGTCGCCGGCATGAGCGGCAGCCCAGTCTATCTTGACGGCAAGCTGGCCGGGGCCCTTGCCTTCCGCATCGGCGAATTTTCCAAAGAGCCCATCGCCGGTGTCACCCCGATCGCCAGCATGCTGGAGATCAACGCTCTTGACCGTTCTCCCGCCGAGGAAGCCGCCGCCACGAAGCCGTCTATAAGTAATGCCGCCGGCAAGACCGCTTCGCCTGGCGATGGTGCAACTCTTCAGACGTCGACCCAGGATTTCGCAAACTATTTGCAGCCCATCGAGGCGCCTCTGGTTTTCAACGGATTCTCCGAAGACACAGTTCGCCGCTTCGCTCCCCAGTTCGCTGCTGCCGGAATCGTTCCAGTCATGGGCGCAGGCTCATTCAGCGACGCCAAGCAGCCCGAACCACTCGAACCCGGCTCGGCTGTGAGCGCCGTGCTGGTCCGCGGCGACATGGACATCGAAGCCACCTGCACCGTCACCTACATCGACCCGCAGCGCCTGCTCGCCTGCGGACATCCTTTGCTTCAGTTCGGATCCGTCGATCTGCCCATGAACAAGGCGCAGGTCCTGGCGACGCTGCCCTCGCCCCTGAACGCCTTCAAGATCGTCAACACCACCGAGCCTGCCGGAGTCTTCGTGCAGGACCGCCATACCGGCATCATGGGTGTCTTCAATAAAGAGCCCGAGATGATTCCGGTCATCCTGACCATCAACGGCGGCGCAGGCGTGAAAGAGTTCCATTACGAGGTGCTCAACAACGCACGCCTCAGCCCTGTCGCCATCATGGCCACGGTCTTCAACGCGCTGCATGGAGTGAACGAATACGGCGAGGAGATTACTTACCGCCTGAACGGCAGCATCGGCGTGAAGGGCTTTCCGGAAGTGCAGTTGAAGAACATGTTCTCGCCCGCGGAGAACGGACAGCCCGCGGCCATGGCCGCCGCGCTCTCGCTCGGCGAACGTTTCGGCCGGATCTACGACAATCCCTACAATGCTCCGGCGGTGAAGAGCGTGAAGCTCGAGTTTGACCTTGTCCGCGAACGGCGGTGGGCCCGCCTGGAAAGTGCGCGCACGGATGTGAGCGAAGTTCGTCCCGGCGACGAGATCACGGTCGAAACCGTGCTCGCTCCCTATCGCGGCGAACGTATCGTGCAGCAGATTCCAGTAAAAATTCCGACTTCTGCCAGCAAGGGAACGCTGCGCATCCTGGTCAGCGACGGCGAGACCCTCGACCGCGTAGGCCACACCAACGGCGCCTTCGGCCGAAAACTTGACCTGGCCTCGACCATCGCGCTGCTCAACAAAGAGCACGCCAACAACCGCGTCTACGTTTCCCTCCTCGAAGCCGATCCTGAAGCCCGCGTAGCCGACAAAGTCATGCCGACGTTGCCGATCTCGGTCATGAACGTGATGGATGGAATGCGCGGCAACCAGGAAATGATTGTCAGCGGCGAATCAAACGTAGACGAAACCGCGACCGCTTCGCTCGACTACGTGGTGAGCGGAGCGCACCTGCTGACGGTCACGGTGAAGTAGGTATCCCAAAATTCACAGCCGGGTGCCCCATTTCTCGCGTTGTGTGCGAGAAGTGGGGTTGCTACTCTTCCTCATCCTCGCCCATCTGCATCGTCAAATACCGCTCGTATCCCAGTTCCTTGATCAGATGCATCTGCGCCTCGAGAAAGTCGACGTGACTTTCTTCGTCCTTGAGAAGTGTCACCAGCAGGTCGCGCGATCCGTTGTCGCCTTCCTTGGTGGCGACTGCGACGGCGTCGTTATACTGCTTCACCGCCGAGACCTCCAGCGCCAGATCGCTTTCGATCATGGCTTTGACCGTACCGCCGACCGTCAGCTCCAGCGGCTGCATCGACGGGCTGCCATCGAGAAACAGTATCCTTTCGATCAGCACTTCGGCGTGCTTCATCTCGCCGATGGATTGTTTCTTGATGAAATCGGAGAGCTTGTGGTAGCCCCAGTTTTCGCACATCTCGGCGTGCAGAAAATATTGGTTGATGGCCGTCAGCTCTTCCCGCAGTGCCTTGTTCAATTCAGAGAGGACTTTAGGATTGCCTTTCATAGCGCCCCGAGTATGCCAAAAAGCGGTGCCCGTGGCAAACGTCTATGAAGAATGTGTGGCGAAGAATGTGTGGCGCGGGCGCCCTCGCCCGCGAAATCTAACCACCAACAGAAGTTACATGGAGTTCAAAAACTTACCCGGAAAACAAACGAATGGTCGGAACCTTCTCTCACACACCGCATGCAGTTCGCGGGCGAGGGCGCCCGCGCCACACATTCAAAACAACGCCATCGCGGCTTTGTCCATGTGCCGGAAGCCATCCGTGGCAACCGCGGCCAGCAGCATCAACGTCCCGTTGTATCCCACATGCACCAGGAAACTTGCCCCCACCGACTTCGTCACCGCCCGCACCGACGTCAGCACCACGCCCACCAGAAAGATCACCAGCACCGCCGACCACGCGTTCCCATACTGCATGGAGTGAATCAGCCCAAACGGCAGCGCCGTAAGAATCACCGCCCAGAAGATTCCCATGCGCCGCGCCAGCACCGGGTAGAGAAATCCACGAAAGAAGAGCTCCTCCATCAGCGGGCCCAACGTGATGGCGAAGATCGAAAGCAGATACGCATCCCGCGGCTGGTCAAAGAACTGCTCAAACGGTGTACTCTTGGGCATCGGCAGAAAGTGGCTCAGGAGATCGAGTGAGACCGTCAGCACGCCTAGTCCCAGCAGCATGAAACTCTTGTTCCCCGGCCAGTGCCAGCGAATTGCCTGCCAGAAGCGCACATGATATTTCCCCTCAACCAGCAGCACCATGAAAATGGCGACCACGATGTAAGCCAGGAGCTGCGCCAGGATTGCCAGGATGGGCTTTTGCGCCACCACCCGCAGCGTCGAATGGGGATAGGCGAACTGCTTCGCTGCAAAAAGAGTGACCACCTGCAGCACCAACACGCTCAGCAAGGCCAGCCCCGCAATCTGCAAGACATCCCACCCATTCCAGACGGGATTCTCTACCGGAGCAGGGACTTGCGAAACGGGAGCGCCGATCTCAGCCGGAGATGGTGTGGGCGCAAGGGCAGGAGTGGACGCTGTTTCGTCGTCGACCCCCTGCGATTCAAACTGCGGATTGTCGGGTGAGGCCAAAACAGACTTCTTCCTTCCTGCGGAAACCGAGAACTGCCCTTCTTCCCTCAACCGAGAGCTGACAACTGAGAACTGAGAACCGCTCTCGTCCCAAAATAATCCGCCAGTGCCTGCCCCGTATACGACTTCTTCACCCGCGCGACCTGCTCCGGCGTGCCCTGGGCCACCAGGCGCCCACCCTCCTCGCCGCCCTCTGGGCCAAGATCGATGATCCAATCCGCGTTGCGGATCACGTCCAGATTGTGTTCGATGATAATGATGGAGTTGCCCAGGTCGGTCAAACGGTGCAGCACGTCGAGCAACTTCTTGACGTCATCGAAGTGCAACCCCGTGGTCGGCTCATCGAGAAGATAGAGTGTCTTCCCCGTCTGCCGTTTGCTCAACTCCCGCGCCAGCTTGATGCGCTGGGCTTCTCCACCAGAAAGCGTAACTGCAGATTGACCCAGATGAATATAACCCAGGCCAACGTCCACCAGAGTCTGCAACTTCTGCTTCACCTGCGGAATGTTTTCGAGAATCGGAAGCGCGTCGGAAACCGGCATCTCCAGCAGGTCCGCGATGGAATTCCCGTTGTACTTCACCGCCAGCGTCTCGTGGTTGTAGCGCCTCCCGCCGCACACCTCGCACAGCACGTACACGTCGGGCAGAAAATTCATCTCGATGCGCCGCTGCCCTTCGCCCTGGCACGCCTCGCAACGTCCGCCGGATACGTTGAAGGAAAACCGTCCCGCCTTGTAGCCGCGCTCGCGCGATTCCGGCAGCATCGCATACAGATCGCGAATGGCCGTGAACACTCCGGTGTACGTCGCGGGATTCGATCGCGGCGTGCGCCCAATCGGCGACTGATCGATGCGAATCACCTTATCGATATTTTCCGCACCCGAAATTGCCTTGTGCTCGCCCGCCTTCTCCCGCGAGCGATAAAGCTGGCGTGCCAGCGCGCGATACAGAATGTCGTTGACCAGCGTCGACTTCCCCGATCCGGAGACGCCCGTCACCACCGTCATCACGCCCAAAGGAAATGTCACGTCAAGATTCTTGAGATTATTTTCTTTCGCGCCCAAAACAGTCAGGGCCGCGCCATTCTTCTGCCGCCGCTCCGGCCGCATCTCAATCTGTGCCTTGCCTGAAATGTAAGCCCCGGTCAGCGAGTTCGGCTCGCGCATAATTTCTTCCGGCGTCCCATGTGCGACCAGATTTCCGCCATGCCGCCCCGCCCCCGGTCCCAGGTCAATCACATAATCCGCACGGCGGATCGTCTCCTCATCGTGCTCAACCACCAGCACCGTGTTCCCCAAGTCGCGCAGATTCTCCAAAGCATTCAACAGCTGCCCGTTGTCGCGATGATGCAATCCGATCGAAGGCTCATCCAGCACATACAAGACTCCGCGCAACTTCGAACCAATCTGCGTGGCCAACCGAATGCGCTGTCCTTCGCCACCCGACAAAGTTGCCGCTGAGCGATCGAGCGAAATGTATCCCAGCCCCACCGCATTCAAAAACTGCAGCCGCTCCACAATTTCATGCATGACCCGCCCGGCGATCGCCAACTCGCGCCCCGCCAGCTTGATCCCCTGCGCCACCTCCTGCGCCCGCGAAACCGGCATCGCCGTGAAATCGGCAATCGACATCCCATTCACTTTCACCGCCAGACTCTCCGGCCGCAGCCGCTTCCCGTGGCATGCCGGACACTCCGTCGCCGACATGTGATCCATCAGCCAGTCGCGATACCCCTCCGAAGTCGACTCCTCCAGGTTCTGCTTCAAGTAGCCAAAGATTCCGCGGAATCCCGTCTTCCCGCGTCCCGACTCGCCATTCAAAAGCAGGTCCTGAACCTTCTCCGGCAACTTCTCGAAGGGCGTATTCAGATCGATCCCATGCGCCGCCGCCACAATCTGAATATTGTGAATCAGATTCTGCGATGCCGACCCCGGCCCCAGACCGCCATCCAGCAGCGGCTTCGACCAGTCATTGATCACCTTCGCCGGATCGAAATCGTATTTGCTGCCCAGACCGTGGCACTCCGGGCACGCCCCATACATGCTGTTAAACGAAAACGACCGCGGCTCCAGTTGCGGCACGTTGATGCCGCAATCCGGACACGCCAGCTTTTCGGAATAAAGTGTTTCCTGCCCGCCAACCACTGCGACCTGCACCAGTCCGCCCGCCAACTTCATGGCGAGGCCCACCGACATCTCAAGACGATGCTCGATCCCCGGCTTCACCAGCAGACGATCAATCACGACTTCAATGGTGTGATTCTTCCGCTTATCGAGGTTTATCTCGTCATCCAGATTCACCAGCTCGCCGTCAATGCGTGCCCGCGAGTAGCCGTGTTTCACCAGCGTTTCCATCTCTTTCTTGAATTCGCCCTTGCGTCCGCGGACAATCGGCGCCATCACCATCACGCGGTCTTCCGGTGTCAGCGCCATCACGCGCTGCACGATCTGATCGGCCGACTGCCGGCTGATGGCCCGCCCGCACTTGGGACAATGGGGCACTCCAATTGAGGCGAACAGCAGGCGAAGATAATCGTAAATCTCAGTGATCGTCCCCACGGTGGAGCGTGAGCTGCGGCTGGTCGTCTTCTGCTCAATCGAGATCGAGGGACTAAGTCCATCAATCGCGTCCACGTCAGGGCGTTCCATCTGATCCAGAAACTGTCGCGCGTAGGCCGAAAGCGTCTCCACATAGCGGCGCTGCCCCTCGGCGTAAATCGTGTCGAATGCGAGAGATGACTTGCCCGACCCGCTCAGTCCGGTAACCACCGTCAGGGTGTTACGCGGTATCTCAACGTCGATGTTCTTGAGGTTATGCTGCCGTGCGCCACGCACGGAGATCTTCGTAATGGCCATTTAGTTTAGGTTTAATTGCCCTTCCGTAACGTCGACAGGTCACCAGAATTGTTCGAAAGTAGGAATGCGCAGCTCTACTCCGTATCTTAGTCGTCAATAGCGGCGGGCGTCAACGCAGGTAAATTGAAGATTCGCCTTCCAGGATTGCAGGTATACGGAACTCATAGCTGTGGCATCTGATACCCGTTCCATTAAGGTTGGTTGACCGTGAATTCGCTTCTTATGCCGTTTATTCTGTGCTTCACAGTACTCGCCTCCGTGAGCCTGGGAGTCCTGGCTGCTTACGCCGCCGTCTTCGCCATCCTGCACACATTTGGACGAACTTCCCGGCCAGAACCGGCTCGTCCTCGTCTGGTGCTGGTCCCCACCCAGAATCACGCCAGCGGCGACTGAAAACCAACGCCTGCTCCGGCGTTGTATCTAGAGACTCCTCCCGCATTTCCGACCCGGCCCTTTCTGTCGCAACCCGCCCTGATTGCCGCTCCTATAAAGTCTTCCACAGTTTGAGCCGATAACTGTAATGGGCAGAAGGTGCCCCTGCAGGCCAGCAGCAATGCATCCCTCCATAGTTGGAAACATAGCTCGCAGCCCCAAGAATTTCGCGGCAAGGCGGCGCGCCATCTACATAGCAACCATCGCGTCGCTGTTGCTGGCGGGTCTATTGCTGCGACGCTCCACATGGCTGGGAACGGCTCAGCTTCACACCGCAATGGAGGTTGTAGCCACAATCGTGGCGATGCTGGTCGGCATCCTCGCACTACTCCGCTTTTACCGCCAAAAAGAAAACATCTTCCTGTTTCTCGGAACCGGATTTATCGGCACCAGCTTCCTCGATGGCTACCACGCCGTGGTTTCTTCCCCCACGTTCATCCAATATTTCCCCTCGCCCCCGCCCTCGCTTATCCCTTGGAGCGGTTTGGCTTCGCGCATGTTCTTCTCTGTGTTGATGTGGCTGAGTTGGCTCTTCTGGCGAAGAGAATCGAGAATGGGACAGTCGGCGCGGGTACCGGAGTACCGCGTTTTTTTTGTCGTGAACACCTGGACGCTGGCTTGCTTCCTGTTCTTTGCTCTCCTGCCCCTGCCAACGGGCTACTCGCCGCTGCCCGTTTTTCACCGGCCCCAGGAGTTCATCCCCGTCTTCTTCTCCCTTCTGGCTCTTACTGGATATCTGCACAAGGGCGGCTGGAAGCATGATCCCTTTGAACACTGCCTGGTCTTATCGATCATCCTTTTCGTAGTTCACTCGATCTACATTTCCTCGTCCGCCCGACTCTATGACGCGGTCTATATCGCCTCTCACGTGTTACGGCTGAGTTCTTATGTCTGCACGCTGGTTGGCATCATCATTGCCTTGCGCCTTCTTGTCCGTGAGAAGGAGAGCCCGCCGGATTCTGATCTCGACCATCTTCCGAAAGAAACTCCCGCGCGCAACTCCGCCGAAGATGCGGTACTCGCTGCGCCTGCTTCCCAGAACTCTTCACCCATTCCCTTCCCACGGTCCTGATCGGACTCGCCAAGCGCGCACAAGAATCATCGTGCTAGCATCTAACCAGAGCAGCATTAGTTTTCTTTTCTTTCCCGGCAGCATGCCCATGGCCCGCGTTCACCGCGCTTCATACCGACCATTCCTAGCCGCATGCACCCTAGTTTGTCTCTCTATGGCCAGCATTCCCGCCCACGCCGCCGAGCCAACCTGGCTCGAAATCCACTCTACCCACTTTACGGTCATCACCGACGCCGGCGACAAAAAAGGGCGCGAGGTCGCCCTCCGCTTCGAGCAGATGCGCGCCGTCTTCGGCACCCTGCTCGGCAAAGACCGCCTCAACCTCTCCCTGCCGCTGACCATCCTCGCCTTCAAAAACGATAAGTCCTACTACCAGCTCGCGCCTCTGCGCAACGGCCAGCCCATCGACGCTCCAGGCTTTTTCCTCCCCGGCGACGACCAGAACTTCATCGTGCTGAATGTCTTCGAAGACGAAGCCTGGCGCGCCGTCGCCCACGACTTCGCCCACATGCTCCTCAACTACAACTATCCCCCCGCCCAGGGATGGTTCGACGAAGGCCTCGCCGAATATTTCGCCTCCATCCGCGTCGACAACAAGCAAGTCGAGATCGGCGGCGACCCCGAACTTCGTCCCTCGGTCACGCAAGACCTGCTGCAGAACCAGCGCGAAACTCATCCCCCGAAATCGCTCACCGAGTTGCTCGGCGCACAGGTCTGGCTTTCCATTCCCGATCTCTTCACCTTGAAGCACGACACCTCGACCTTCACCGGAGGCACGCACCACACGCTTTTCTACGCCGAGTCGTGGATGGTCATGCACTACCTTCTTAATCAAAAGAAGCTGCCCGAGACCGGCGCCTATTTCGATCTAGTCCTAAACCAGGCTGTCCCCGTCGAGGAAGCGATTCAAAAAGCCTTTGGCATGACCTCTGCGCAATTCGAGCAGGCCGTAAAAGATTACTTCCACTCCCAAACCGCTCTGGCTGTGGGACTAGACGCCGCCCGCCAAAGGAACCAGGATCCTGTCGCTGCCGCGAACACCGCCCAGGTGTATCAGTTCCCTGCTCCCCTGGGTCCGGACAGCATGACCATCACCTCGAAGCCCCTCTCCGATGCCGATGCCCGCGCCGTTTATGCCGGAGTCCAACTGCGCATTCCCGAACGCCGCGAAGCCGGCCTGAAACAGTTGCAATCCCTAGCAACCGCCCCCACCACCGCTGCGCCGCAGAAAGCGAAACCTTCCGACGACGACACCACTTTGTCCTCAGCCACCGGCAATGAGCTAGCCCACCGCTTCCTGGCCTGGGACCACATCCAGCACTCCCAGTTCGACGAAGCCACCACTGACCTTGGTGACGCCAATGCGCTCAACCAGCGCGACATGTGGATCCGCTACTACCTCTCCGTCCTCAAATACCGCATCGCCGAGTCGGGACACACCGAAATGCAGGGTCTGGCCAACATGATGCAAGACCTGCGCGCGGTTCTCGACTGGTATCCCGAATTCGCCGACGCCTACGACCTGATGGCCGTGGCCCGCATGCAAGGCGGAGGCCCCATCGCCGCCATGCAATCCGAGCGCGCTGCCATGCAACTGAGCCCACGCGATGAGCGTTACGTCTTCCATCAGGCCCAGATCTACATAGCCGGAAAAAAGTGGGACGCCGCCCAGTCCCTCCTCGACCGCCTCAAGACCAGCAGCAACCCCCAGATCGCCGCACTATCAAAAGAAAAGCTGGGCCAGATCGCAACCGAGCGCAAATATGGAATCCCGGTAGCTTCGGCGACAAATCCCAACCTGGCCCCGCAGAAGAGCCCCTTTGACGTTCTCGAACAAGACGCAGCAAAACGCGCCGCCGCCGAAAAGTCCGCTCAAACCACTAGAGCTGCCGACAAACGCGCTCCTAAGTTTCTCAAAGGCCGCCTAGTCGCCGTCGATTGCTCTCAGCCCCCAGCCGCAATCCTGACCGTGACCTCCGACGAGGGGAAAGCCCTGAAACTCCGCGCCCCCGACCACAAATCGCTCCTGCTCATCGGCGCCGACGATTTCTCCTGCGACTGGAAAGACCGCAAGGTCACAGTAAACTACAAGCCGGGCGGCGTGGCCGATGGCGACCTGGTCTCGCTGGAAATACGTTGAAGGCGTGAGCGGCGGAATCGAATTAACTATCTGTTCCGCAAAGCAGACTGGATCTGCCCTCGGACAGTGGCGCGCGATGCCTGAAACAGCTTGCGGAAAAACTCACCGATGCCGGCAGAACCGTGGAAGAGCGGCCCTTCAGGGCCGCGTAAGCCGTTTAGAATCGGCCGGGCTTCAGCCCTGGTGGTCGCCTTCTCGCCTCAGGAAAGGTTCTTCCGCAGCCTCTGAAATTCGTGAAGCCCGAGTTCCGAATTTCAGCAAGTAAAAACCCTCCAGCCAGGGCCAGGAGGGTTTGCTGAATGGCTTCTTTTAGATTTTATGCGCGCACAACGTTTGCCGCCTGGAAGCCTTTGGGGCCCTTCAGCAGATCAAACTCCACGGTTTCGCCCTCGTTGAGCGTACGGTAGCCGTTCTCCTGTATCGCGGAGAAGTGTACAAACACATCCTCCCCTGTGGAGCGCTGGATAAAACCATATCCTTTCGCCCCGTTGAACCACTTGACTGTACCTTTCTCTCTCACGGCAGATACTCCTTTTCAATCGAAGAATAAGTTCCCCGGATTACCGATCGAAGCCCCGCTGCAGCCGGAGCGCCCCCTCAAGCACCGTAGGAACTCGGTTGCGTCCAGATCTGCGGCAGAAGGGTCCCCAAAAGAAAAGACTCCTCAGCTCTGCACCGCGGTAATAAACCTCGCGGCGTGGAACTCGGGAGCTCGACTATGCGGCGCTTTTCCAACCACTCAACCCAAACGTCAACCTAACTGGCCTCATGACCAGACCATCAGTCCAGTTATGAGCACCAGATCATAAGCCACTAGTGAAACGTTTCGCAAGGAAAATTAGAGCCAAATCGGGAAGTTGACCCTGGGTCATATCAATAATTTTAACGAGGTCTAAGAAATTGTCCACAATCATTGAAAAACTGTATTTCTCGCACAAAATAAGCATTCCCCACGCCTACAGACCCCCACATCGTGCCGTCTGATAGCATAAACTCCGAGCCCCGTGTCCCAGCCACCTATCACGGATTCCAACCCTGCTCCAGCCCCAGCGCCACGCCCCACCCGCACGCCGCGACGCCGCGCCGGACTCGTGCTTTCGACAGTAAAGTACCTGATGCGGACCGAGGTGCACACCTTCGCCTTCTCGGTCGCGGCCAACGCAATTCTCTCTTTCTTCCCGTTTGTCATGCTGCTCATGGTTTTGAGCCGCCGCGTCTTCCACTCCCGCGTGATGTACGACGTGGTGGTGGAACTGCTTCGTGACTACCTGCCCGCGGGTCAGGACTTCGTCATCCGCAATCTGACAGCTATGGTGAACGCACGGCATCGCGTACAGCTGGTCTCGCTCGTGATTCTGCTGGTGACATCGACCGGCGTATTTATGCCGCTCGAAGTCGCGCTCAACCGCATCTGGCGCTTCCCCAACAACCGCTCTTACCTGGGAAACCAGCTGATCTCGCTCGCCCTCGCCTTCGCCTGTGGCGTGCTGGCATTGTTGTCGATCGCGCTGACGGCTGGCAATGTCTCGCTCATGCAATTCCTGTTGCGCGGTCACGCGACGGGCTTGATCCGCCTCGTCGGATTCCTGGTCCTGAAAGTCTTCGCCATGACCGCCAGCATCGCGATTTTCTTCCTTATCTATTGGCTCCTGCCCAACGGCAAAGTCCCGGCGCGCGCGGTGCTGCCAGTCGCCATCATCATGGGATTGCTCTCTGAAGCCCTGAAGTATGCCTACATCCTCGCCCTCCCATGGTTGAACTTCCAGGAAATTTACGGCCCTTTCGCGCTCTCGGTCAGCATGATGTTCTGGGCCTTCCTTTCAGGACTGTTGCTCCTCGCCGGCGCAAGCCTCTCCGCTGAAGAACACCTCCGCCACGCGTTGTGACAACCACTCGCGCCTTCATGCAAAATGAAGACTCCAATGCAAACCTTGACGAAAAACCATCAACCTGTCTCACAAACGGTTTTGAGAATGGCTCGGCAAGGCTTAGGAAGCACACGGCAAGTTTCGGGAAGCGGACGAAACGGTTTTGAAAGCGCACGAAACGGATTTGAAGGGACGGCCTCAGAGGTTGCGGAAAAACTCACGATGCAGGCAGAACCGTGGAAGAGCGGCCCTTCAGGGCCGCGTAAGCCGTTTAGAATCGCTCGGGCTTCAGCCCCTGTGGTTGTTGTTTTCTCGCCACTTTGAGCGTTTTTCCGCAACCTCTTCAGCCGTGCCGCTAGAGTCCAACAAGATATTCACTCGAGGTATCTATGATCTGGATCACCCGCAAAGACATAAAAGTAGACCGCGTAGCCTGCCCCTGGCTGATCAAGCGCTTCGTCGATCCCCAGGCGGAATTTCTCTTCGTCGAGGAAAAAGATCTCCTGGAGCAGGCCCAGATGTATGACGCAGTTCCGTTCGACACCCCGAACCTTGCTGCCGTAAAGCTCAACCACCGTGGCTCGCGCTGCAGCTTCGAAGCGATTCTCGAAGACTTCGATCTCTCCGATCTGGCCCTGCAGCGGTTGGGCCTGATCGTCCGCGCGGCCGATGTCACAGGGCAAGAGAGTGCCGCCCCCGAAGGGATCGGCCTGCGCTCAATAGCACAAGGCTTCGCCGCCATGGGCATCCCCGACGAAGAACGCCTGGCCCGCCAGTTCCCCATCTACGACGCCCTATACGCCTACGTAAAGAGCAAGTGAGCGCCACCTTGCAAGTAGCGCCGGCGTCCCGCCGGCTGTCGCGAGGGCCTCTGGCCCTGGCACTCGAGACAAGTTGCGAGGTCAGATCCAGACTCCGTTGTTAGACTGCTGCGTCATCCTGTCTCTAACGACGGTGTGCCCTGTCAAGCGTTTTGTGGCGACACTTCGGCGTGGACGCCGGGAGCAGCGCCATTTCGCTCTAGCAGAACGCCTTTGATGTCCAGACCAAGCTCGTCACTCAATTTGAATCTCGCAGCGGGACTTCAGGTCCCACCATCCATCTCTTCGGGACTTGCACCCATGATTACTCACTTCGATCTCCCCGACGGTTTCAGGGAGGCAGGCTGCCCACTCAAACGCTCGGCTCTTACTCGCCGGCCACAGAATGACTCGGGCTCACCTGCATGACGGCCTGACATAGTTGCGCGTATGTCCAGTCTTCGCGCAACATCAGGTACAACCGCGTGGCCAATTTTCTGGCCACCGCCACCTTGGCGAGGCTGCGATTCTTACGCACCGCCAGGCGGCGATAAAAGCGCTTCAGCTGCGGATCGTAACGCGCCGCCGTCTGTCCCGCTTCCACCAGCAAAAAGCGCAGAAACGAACTGCCCTGTTTGCTGATCTTGCCCAGCCGCTGTTTTCCGCCGCTGGAATCTTCGCTCGGAATCAGGCCGAAGTAGCTGCCCACTTGCTTGCCCGAGGCAAACCTCGCGGCCGGTCCCAGCGTCAGCACCATGGCCAGCGCCGTCACCGGACCTACTCCCGGATGCGTCATCAACCGTACTGCTTCCGGCCGCTGGCCCGCTTCTGCTTGCACCCGCCGGTCCAGTTCGACGATCTCCGCTTCCAGCGAATCGAGCGCTTCCAGCAACCGCTTGCGCCGCTCGGCTGCGTACGGCAGCAAAGGCAACTGCTCCAACTCCACTCGCCCTGCCTTCGTCCACAGCTTGCGTTTTTTCTGCACCCCGCAACTCAGGGCCATGGCCTGCAGCTGATTCTTGGTGCGCGTCCGCGCCTGCACCTGCTTGTGCCGATGCACCAGCAACTGCCGCACATCGCGCACTTCCAGGCTCGGCACCCAGATTCGTGGAAACCGGTCCTGGCGCAACAGATCCAGCAGATGCTCCGCGTCCCGCCGGTCCGTCTTCTGCCGGCGCACCACCGAAGCCCGCACCCGCGCCGCATCGCCAAACCACAGCTCGATTCCCAACTCCTGCAGCAACCGCTCGAACCACGGATAGTGTCCGCATGCCTCCATTCCCACCACAACTTCCTGGCCCGCCAGCGAACGATAAAACTGCTCCGCTTCTTCGCGGTGCTGCAACCTCTTCTCCTCGATCTCTCCCGTTCGGTTGTCAAAGATCGCGACCTGCTGAAACCCAGGATGGAAATCGCATCCTATAATCAACATGACGTTGGCTCCTCTCACGAGCCTTGGTCTTGTTCATCGCATACCAATCTACTCGCGACGGGCCAACGTCGTTATGCAATCAAGCGTAGCCGTTCTTCAGGCGGAGCGAAGGATCTCGCGTGAGCTACCGAGCAATCTCGGCGTGCACCCGATAAGGCGTGAAGGAGCAAGGCCACAACAAGGGGCCAAGTAATTTTCGATCGATGAAGGTGAGCAAGCCACTTTTCGCTGCCAGTTTTACGAATGACGGGTGCCCCATTTTTGCGCGTCCTTTGCGCAAAAGTGGGATTCCATGAACGCGAATCCTTAGGGGTTTTGATCCTATCAGCGCAGCTTTGTGATCTCCTCATCCCACTGAGCAAGGCGGGCGACGATCCGCATAGCCCCGTCCAACGTCACTTCCCCGACCTAGCCGCGGCCCCACGTCGGGTAAGGCTGCGAATCACGGTCCGCAACTTGTCGGGCAACAGGTTCACCCCCGGCCACGGCATGATGGAATTCTTCTCCAGGTATTCCTCGGCTCCGGCCTCAATCAGTTTTTGCCGGTTCTTATCGCTCAGGCTGCTCAAGACCACTACCGGAATCTTAGCGGTCTTCGCATCTTTCTTGAGATGTTCGAGCACCTCGGGACCGCTCATCTTGGGCAAAATCAAGTCCAGAAGGATCAGGTCCGGCTGTATCGTCTGGGCCAGTTGTAATGCGGATTCTCCATCTTCCGCGCAAACGACCTCGTACCCCGCTTCGACCAGAGTATGTTGATTCGCCGTCCGAATAGGCCTGCTGTCATCCACCAACAGAATTTTCACGCGTCTACCGTCCTGCAATGCCTATCGGCAGCCGCGGCGAGGAGCATTAGGCCTCCGATTACCAAGTTCCAGGAAAAATTTCCTCAGGTAGCCTCTGTAATTCACAGGGCTGACATGTGACATCCGTCACCGCTTTTCTCTCCCCGGCTTGGTTACTATCAGCGTGTTTCCTCCCGGTCCCTCCGAGCAGACGTTCCGTAGCGAGGTACTCCCCATGTATGGGAGATTCTTCATCTGTCTGCTCGCCATTTTATTGCTGATTCTCATCGTGCCTCTCGCGGTGCAGGCACAGACTTATCGCGCGCTGCCCGCAACGGATGATCCTGCAATCCTTTCGCGACTTCGCCCGCTTCCTCCGTCTCACCCTTTCCCGTCTCCTCCTGGCACAGTTACCCTCGCTCAAGTCTCGCAACCCGCGGGCATGATCTTTTCTGGCCGGGTGACCGCGATTACACGCGTGCCGGCATCTGGAGGTCAGGCGCTTGAGACGGTGGCCGTCACCTTCCAGGTCGAGCGCGCCATCCGCGGGGTTCGCGCAGGAAAAAGGTTGACCATCGTTGAGTGGATGGGCCTCTGGTCCGGGGGCCAGCATTACCAGATCGGAGAGCGCATGCTCCTGTTTCTCTATCCCCCGAGCCGCCTCGGACTTACCAGTTCTGTCGGCGGGCCTCTGGGTCGTTTCTCCGTCGACTCCGCAGGGCGGGTCTTGCTCTCGCAACTACACTCGTCGGCCTTCGCGGCGGATCCCGTCCTGGGCGGGAAATCGCGTGTAACTTTCGGCGATTTCGCCCAGGGCGTGCGGCGTGCCAGCGGGGAGAATGAACAGTCGAGATGACCATGACAACTGACGCGGCATCTACACTCCGTTCATTTCTCCTCCGCGTGGCCGCGGCCTTCGCGATCGTCTCACTCTTCCCTCTCACTTCGCGCGCGGGCGGGCCGAACTACGTTGCGGGAACCACCTACTTCAATTCCGGGACCGCGGGCCAGCCCATCACCTGGGCACAAGGGCAACTAACCTACTACACGGACCAGGGCGATCTCAGCCCCGTTTTGCCAAACTCTGCCGTTAACACCTTCGTCGCCAATGCCTGGAGTCAGTGGACTTCGGTCTCTACCGCCGCGTTAACGGCAACCAGTGGAGGCCAACTCGCCGAAGACGTCAACGGATCGAACGTGACCCGCAATTCCGACAGCACGATAACGATCCCCGCGGACATTCAGTCCAGCGCGACCACAAAACCCGTGGGCATCGTTTACGACTACGATGGGTCCGTCACCAACGCCTTCCTCGGCGCGGGCGCCGGTGATGCCAGCCAATGTTTTTTTAATGCCGCATTCGGCGGTGACGACAACTTCGCTGTCTCCGCCAATTTTTCCCATGCGCTGGTCATCATCAATGGACAATGCGCACTGCAGTCCTCGCAGCTCACCGACGTCGAATATCGTCTGGTGCGCGTACTTGGCGGCGTGCTCGGCCTGGGCTGGTCGCAATTGAACCTGAATGTCATTACCGGCAGTCCTCATCCCACGAGCGACGATTTCGCGGGATTTCCCGTCATGCACTACGCCGATCCCATCAGTTGCGTGCCTATCACCGTTTGCTATCCCAATCCGTATCAGCTCGCTGTGGACGATGCGGCCGCCATATCCCGCCTCTACCCGGTGACCCCGCAGAACCAATCGAACTTCCCCGGCAAACAACTCATCTCCGCCACTACCGCGCGCATTCATGGTTCGGTATGGTTCACAAACCAGTCTGGAGGATCGACTCAGCCCATGCAGGGAGTTAACGTCGTCGCTCGCTGGATCGATCCGGCGAGTGGCCAGCCGTCGGGAAGGTATGCCGCTTCATCGGTTTCCGGATTTCTCTTTACTGGAAATGCAGGCAATCCGGTCACCGGTTTCAATAACGCGCTCGGAAACGCTTTCAGCCAGTTCGGCGCGACCGATCCTTCCCTCGAAGGCTTCTTCGACCTGGCCGGACTGCAAATCCCCGGAAGCGCGTCCAGCGCGCAATTCCAGTTAAGCGTAGAAGGAATCGATACCCTGTGGTCGCCGGGAGTTGGGCCTTACGCGCCCTATCAAGTCTCGCCCTCCGGCAGATTTCAGCCCATAGTCGTAACCATAGCCCGTGGCGGTGACGTTGCGCACGACGTACTGATGTCCGGCAGCGCGCAACCGGTGCTGCCGTGGGCCGCCTCCGAAAGTTGGAACAGTCCAGCTCCAGTTCCGGCCGCCGGCGATTGGGTGGGCTCACTCAGTGGCTATGGAGATAGCGCGTACTTCTTACTGCCTGCGCAGTCGAATCGCACCCTCTCGGTCGCAGTCACGGCTCTCGATGAAAGCGGGCTCGCCAATGAAGAAAAAGTCCAGCCGGTGATTGGCATCTGGACCTTCGGTGATCCCCTGGGCACGCCGCCCCCCGCCTTTACTTCCTCGCCATTCAACAGTTTCAGTTTCGCTACGTCGCGGCTGGATGCGCAGATCCTCACTTCCGCGAACTTCGTGGTTGGCATCGCCGACTTGCGCGGCGATGGTCGCCCCGATTATCGCTACCACGCCCACGTGCTCTACGGAGATTCTGTCTCCCCGGCGCGAATTCGCGTGAATGGCGGAGCGATCACCGTACACGGAACCGGTTTTGCTCCCGGACCGTCGGTCACGATCGGTGCGAGCACCGCCACCCCGCTGGCAGTAAGTGCCAGTCAGATGATCCTCGCGGTTCCCGCGCAGGGGGATGGCCCACAGACCATCCTGATCACCGACCCGGCCAGCGGAGCTTTTACCACCATGACGAACGCGCTGACCATCGGCGCTGCTCCTGACGACAACATCGTGCTTTTGCAAGGTTTGAATCCGCCCACGCCGGTCGGCACACAAGCCGCAAACTCAATGATCGTCCGCGTCCTCGCCGCGGATGGTGTGACTCCCGTTGGCGGCGCCACAGTCGGCTGGAGCACCACCAACGGCGCTGCGCTTTCCATCTGTGGCGGAGCATCTTCCTGCTCTGCGATCACCGATGACAGCGGCGGCTCATTCACTGGGCTCATGCCAACGGCAACCGGCGTCGCAAATATCACGGCGACGCTCGCGCCAGGAGTTTACAGTCCCTCGAAATCTGTTTCTGGAACGCTGCTCGGATGTGTTGGTTGTAACGGCTCGGGTTCCGATATCGGAGTCACTCCGCAATCGGTTTTCGTCGCGCAGGGAGCTACGCTGAGTTTGCCCCTCACGGCGCGCGTTGTGAACAATGGCACTCCCCAAAGCGGAGTCAAGGTGAACTTTGCCGTGGTATCCGGTTCAGGCAACCTCAGTGCCGCTGCCGCCACCACCAATAGCAACGGCTACGCCGTAGTCACTCTCTCCCTTACCAGCTTCACCGCCGGGGTGCAGATAACGGCGTGCGTCGCTCCTGCCAACAGTCCATGTCGAACCATCACTGGAAATCCCGTGCCGCTCGCCCAGCAGAATCTGCAGGATGTGTCGGGCGGGGGACAGGCAATCCTACTGAGCCAGGTATTTCAGCCCTTGATTGTGCGCTTGATCGACCAGTCGAGCCCACCCAATCCCGTTATCGGTGCGACCGAAACCTTCCAAACCATGGTGTTGCGACCCGCCGGTAATCGTGGCATGCCGGTAATTCTGAGTGTGACTCAATCCAGCGCAACTTCCGATGCCAACGGCCTGGCGAGCATTACACCGTCCGTGGGCGGATTCACCGGAACGCTGGATGTGGATGTCTCAGCCACAGCCGGGACAAGCGCATCGCTCCTCTACGTTCTGGAGGCGCTGCCTTCTCCCTAGGAGTGAGAGCGCCTCTCGTGAACCAAGCGCCGCCCGCCGGATTTGGGCGCGAAACCTCCGCGGTTTGAGGAGTAATGAATGTTTTGTGAACTCAGGCGAGCCGCGGCGGGAAACAAACGACTTAAGTTGCGCCTCAAAAGGGAAGGAGCAGATCGGAAAGAGAAACCGATTCGCAATTTCAGGATGGTCTTCTGTTGATTCCTCAATTGCAGACGTCAAATCTTTCGGCTGACGGTATAAATTATATCTCAAAGCTAATAACAGCCGCCACCCGGTCGAGATGCGGCGCAAGCCTTCAATTCGGCTTCCGTCCTCCCGGCAGAATGCCATTTGCCGGGCCGGAAACGGCCCTGGAATCGATTCCTGCCATGCCGGCCGAGGAAAAACTCCGTCCACCTGTCCGGCGTGCTCCCTGGAGGCTTGTAGGGTGGCTCTACGACTTTTCAATGACTTGCACAAGGACTCAATAACTTAGGGATAATTTCAACAACTTAGCGAAGCTGACGGAACCGACTTGGCTCGAACGGCAGGACGACAAGGTCAGCCGAATCGTGTGCCGGTTCCTTACGCCAGGCCATTTATCAAGTCGCGTTCTACTCTTGCTGTTACTTCGCCTCCGGGGAAGCCCGGCGAGGGCGCTGCTTCGCCGACACCGATCGAATGATCAGTTTACGGCACGCTGCGATAGGCATAGGAACCTTGGCCCGATTGAGAGCCACGTTCATGAGCGCGCGGACTTCAGGATCGTCGAGCACCTTGGCGTCCGGTTTGCCCGCGTCATAGAGGCGGATGTTGCGGACCACGTTGCCGTTGCCTTCGAGACGCTTCGCGGGATCGGGCAATCCTGCGCCTTGCAGAAAGCACAGGCTCACGCGCCCGGGAGGAAGCACAATGGAGAAAATCGCTTCCGAGGGCCGTTCAGAAGGCCCGAAACCGATGACCAGCCAATTGTAGTTGTCGTAGACCATCTCGATCGCGCCGGGGACGAGTTTGCGCATCTTCGCGAGCGCGCGGCGAGCGAACGCGGCAATCTCCGGGTCGTATTTGTCGAGGAAAAAATCGAGTTGCGTTTGAGCGTCGACGGACGAAGGGCCGGGGGCGTTAGCAACGCGAGACTTGGGTGTCGGTTTTGGCATTGGAATTTCCTGTGTCCTCACCTAGGTTCATAATTCGCCGCCTGTCCCTGCGAGACAATTGAAAATAGCCCAGCGTTTCAACGCCGGGTAGCAAGGACAACGTCTAACCGCGTCCCGCAGGGACGCCTGAAACAGCGCGCCGACCGAAATGTCTCAGTCGTGCCTACGGCACGAGGCTCATAATCCTCGCGCGTTTCCCGCCAGTGAACTGGCAGGCTATTCTCATCGGTCCCTTCTGGACCTCACATGCTAGGCTGAAAGGGTGCGCTCTGCAAAACCGACCCTCCGAATTACAAAATGGCTGCGCAGAGTCCAAACGCCGGGGCGGCGAATACCCTTTGAAGCAGAATGCACAGCCTGTGCTGACACCCAGTTCAAAATCAAGCACGACAAACGCGCGGAGTATGGCAAAATACGCTTTTCATCAGCCCCGATACGATACCTACGCGGAGATGCTCCAGCGCGAGTTTGAGGAACACGTGAAGTTCGTGCATCCCGATGAATACCCTCCTGTGACTCGACGCAAGCAACGGAGCTAGTCCTCGCCACGCGTGCAGACTCACTTCCCGACCCACTGATCCACCCAGTCATTCACGGTTTTGTACCACAGGCGGGAGTTCTGCGGCTTCAGCACCCAGTGGCCCTCATCCGGAAAGTAGAGCATCTTCGACGGGACACCTTCCATCTGCAGCGTGGTGAAAAGCTGCAAGCCTTCGCTCACGTCGAGGCGGTAGTCGCGCTGGCCATGGATGACCAGCGTCGGCGTCTTGAAATTCTTGGCGTACTGGTGCGGCGACCACTTCTCGTAGCTCGCGCGATTGTCGTAGGGAGTGCCTTTGAACTCCCAGTCGTTGAACCAGAGTTCTTCAGTCGTACCCCAGGCCGACTCGGCGTTGAACATGCCATCGTGCGACACCAGGCACTTGAAGCGGTCAGTGTGGCCGAGAATCCAGTTGATGGCGTATCCGCCGTAGCTGGCGCCCAGCGCGCACTCGCGGGTCCTATCAATAAACCCAAAATGCTCCTCGGCGTAGTCGAGGCCCTTCATCAGGTCTTCATACGGAGCGCCGCCCCAGTCGCCGTTGATGGCGTCGATGAACTTCTGTCCGTAGCCGGTCGAGCCGTGGAAGTTGATCATGATGACGACGTACCCGCTGCTCGTGGAAGAAGTTGGTGACGCGAACAGTTCGGGATTCCAGCGATAGCTCCAGTCGTCTCCCCAGGCGCCCTGCGGCCCGCCGTGGATGAGGAACTTTACGGGATATTTCTTGCTGGGGTCGAAGTTCGGCGGCTTGACCAGGAAGCCTTCGACCTTGTCGTTGGAAGCGCCGGTGAACCAGAAGGATTCGAGTGGGGGCATGGCGACTTCGGAGAGGACTGCGTCATTGATGTGAGTCAACGCGACTGCAGCCCTTTCTGGCGGCGGTCCCTTGACATCGCTCAGTCGGTTCAAGTCAATCGTGTAGATTTCAGTCGGGGCGCGAAGCGACATCCCGTTGGCAACAACCAAGTCTGTGTTTGGGGCTACCGGCGAATCGAAGAAGCCTTTGGCGACCAAGAGAATGAAATCTGCGCCTTTCTTTTTTAGTGTGCCGGGCCCATACGGGCCCTGTTTGAACTCAAACGGCAAAACCCAGAAAATCTGTGATTCACCCTCCTCCTCGGCAGTGAAGAGCAGACCTCTTGAATTCGGTAGCCAAGTGTAGGACTCGACCCATCCGTCAAAGTCCGGCATCGGACTCCGTTTCTCGCCTGTCTTGCGGTCGTAGAGCATAAGCCTAAAGCGGTCGCTCTCGTATCCCGGACGCTGCTGGGCGCGGTAGGCGATGTAGCGGCCATCGGGGGAATAGAGCGGGGTCGAGTCGCTGGCGGGATTGTCGGCGGTGATGTTTTTGGTCTTTGCTAGAATCTCGGCGGACGAGGCGTCCGCCGCTCCATTGACCGGGACGATCCACAGATCGTTGTTGGTGGAGGCGGCCGGATTCTTGTCGTGATTCGAGGTGTAGCAAATCTCCTGGCCGTCGGGCGAGAAGGCGTAGTCGTCCTGTCCGCCGAGCGAAAACACGGGCGCGTCGTAGTCGCCAGGGGTGAGGTCGCGGGGCGGAATGTGGGGACAGCCGCCCTCGGCTGTCCGGTCGAGCGCAGCTCGACTGCCTTTATCCACGGCAGCAGTGGCAGGCTGCCCGGCTTCGCCTGGCCGGACAGCCGAGGCGGCTGTCCCCACACAGGCATCGGCGGGAACCACGAAAATGTGGCTGCGCTTGCCTTCTTTGTACGCGTTCCAGTGGCGATAGAGCAGATGCTCGAAAATTAATGCCTTGACGTTCGATTTGTTGGCTTCAACGAACTTCTTCCCGTTACACGGGATTTCCGACTCTGGCGGGCCGTCACATTCTGGATAAACATCCGACGTAAACAGAATGTTGTTGCCATCGGGAGACCAGATCTCGCCACTCGCTTCTGTTGCGATGTCAGTCAGCTTGTGTACACCTTTAACAGCTCCAGAACTTCCGTCGAAGTCTGCAATCCAAACCTGCGACCCGCCCTCCTTCGTGGAGAGGAACGCGAAGCGCTTGCCGTCCGGCGCCCAGCGGGGGCGGTCTCCGTCCTGATCTGAAATGATCTCGCGTTCCGTGCCTCCCACGTCTCGCAAAGGACGCGAGACATGGGGCACCCCCTTCTCGGTGGTGTCGGCACTCAGAGGCACGATCCAGATGTGCGGGGTCTTGGTGTCGGCCTCGGGATCGACGTCGACCACGCTGAAGATCACCCACTTGCCGTCGGGCGAGACTTCGGGCTCGCCTACGCGCTTCAGCTTCATCATGTCTTCGAAGGTGAAGGGGTGCTTGGCCTGGGCTAGAGCGGGAGGGATTAATGCGAGAAAAACAAGTCCAAGAAACAAAAGGCGCATGAGGACCTCCTGATCCAACTCGTAGAGACGTAGCCTGCTACGTCTCGGCCGGCAGCTTCGAGCAGCAGGCAAGACGTTGCAAGCAACGTCTCTACGGCAAACGGATGAGTTTAGCAGGAGCGGCTGCTCGCTTCTAGCTTCTCGCTTCTTACCTTTAGCTTCATCCCTCAAGCTTTACGGGCATGCAGGCAACCTGAAACTTATTTTTCTGTTCCCACAGAGTGAGTGCGGTCGCGAGATCTACGGTGTTTTTCCTGGTCCGGGCAGCGGCAACCCCTTGTTCCGTATGGCATCCAAGTGGGTGGCAGAACTGCAGCACCCTACTCTCCGGCCTCGCTGAGCGGAGAGGGGCCGGAGGTAGGGTCGCCGCGGTCGACAAGGATGGTTGCGGAGGTTGCTGGAGAGGGACTAGTTTGATAGGCGGGCAGGAGTGCCCGCCCCACATGGGTTTTGGCTGGCATGGCTTCAGGCTATGCCCTTCCCAGGACGATCCCAAGATCATGGCTTGTCGTTGTTTGTCATGGCTGCTGCCGCCCTCGCCGTTTTCGATACACTAAAACCAGTTACACTAGAGCTTATGAGACTGGCACTTCGTACTGCCTTATTGTTCGGGGCACTGGCTTGCGCCCTCACGGCGCTTCCCGCGGCGGCCCAGGAGGGTCCGCTGGAGAACACGCCGCCGAAAGACACCACGCCTGAGGAAATCATCAAGCGCTTCGCCGCCAAAGAAAAGGAATTCAAGCTGGCGCGCGACCAGTACACCTACCGGCAGGACGTCAAGGTGATGACCGTGGATGGCGACACGATCACGGGGGAATACCACGAAGTTTTCGACGTCCTATTCGACGACAAGGGGAAGCGCCTCGAGAACGTCGTGTTCGCGCCGCAATCGACGCTCGAGCAAGGTGGGCTTTCCATGGATCAGGGTGACTTCGAGGACATACGGCATCGCTTGCCCTTCGTGCTCACCTCGGATGAAATTGCGGAGTACAACATTCTGTATGTCGGACAACAGAAGGAAGACGATTTGCTCTGCTACGTGTTCGACATTGCGCCCAAAGAGATTGTCGGCAAGAAGCGTTATTTTCAAGGACGCATCTGGGTTGACGATAACGACTTCCAGATCGTCAAGACTTACGGCAAAGGCGTTCCCGATATTACGGATTCCAAGAAGCGAGGGAAGGAAGAACATCTGTATCCGAAGTTCACGACGTGGAGGCAGCAGATCGACGGGCAGTACTGGTTCCCGACCTTCACCCGGGCGGACGACGAATTGCACTTCAAGACTGGCGACATTCACATCCGCGAAATCGTGAAGTATGAAGATTACAGGCGCTTCGGATCGAATATTAAGATTCTCTACCAGGGGAAAGAGATCCCGAACGCTGGGAAGGATCAGAAGAATCCGGATCAGCCTAAGGAGAAGGATCCGAATCCGCAGAAGAAGTGAGCCTGGAGTTTTCAAGCTGCGTAAGAACCGCGTTCTGGTCCTGGAAGGACCGATGAAAATAGCCCGCCAGTTTACTGGCGGGAGGGTCCCCAGCTTTTGAACGTCATGCCGTAGGCACGATTGAAATCAACTGACGCCTAACGAAAATCTCAAGCGTCCCTCCGGGGCGCAGTTCCATTTACGGCCCGTGCACCCGGCGTTGAAACGCCGGGCTATTTTCGGTTGTCCCTTGCGGGACACTGGCGGGTTGGCTGAATGCTGAGTGCTGAGAAGTGGTCTCACAAACGTCTCAACAGGATCAACATGCAGGCAAGTTGAACCATGCCGAGAAAATTATTGCTATGACGTTCCCAACGCACCAGCAGGCGGCGGAAGTTCTTCAACCATGCGAACAACCGCTCGATCTTCCACCGGCGTTTGTAACGCCGGAGTTTTCGCCGGTCCTGGCGGTGGGTTCGTGTGCGATAGCGACGATGAGGCGCGATCAACTCGATTCCATGCTGTTGGGCAAGAAGATCGACCAACGCGTCGCTGTCATATCCGCGATCCGCAATCAAGCGTTTCGGCTTCTCGGCCACGAAGCGGTGCTCGATCGTAGCCGCGACCAGCTTTTGCTCATGCGGCGTAGCGCTCGTAACCCAGAGGGCGATAGGAAGACCATGGCAGTCTGCGATTGCCATGAGCTTGCTCCCTTTGCCGACGAGCGTTCGACCAACGCCATCGCCCCTTTTTTTGCCCCCATAAAGGAGGCGTCAATAAACGTCTCCTCCAGGCCGAGCTTTCCGCGCGCCAACAAGTCCTCCGCCAACCCCCAAAGAATGCCGTCCAGCACCCCCGAGCGTTGCCACTGCTGGAAACGGCGGTGGCAGGTCTGGTACGGACCGTATCGCGCTGGCAGATCATGCCAGGGCGCACCCGTCCGCAACACCCACAACATGCCGTTCAGACTTGCCGTGCTTCCCGCCAGGGTCTGCCCCGGTTGTCGGCACGGCGCCGTTGTCCAAATTCCACCAAGGGCCTGATCCGTTCCCACTGCACGTCGGTGAGGTCCGCCATGCCCTTGATTTGCTTCAAATTCGCCCGTGATGCAAGTGTTTATTCACGAGCAACGTTTATGAGATAGCTTCTGAATGCTGAGTGCTTAGTAGAAGAGATACTTCCGCCACTTATCGTCGCTGTGGCCCATCAGGCGCATGATGTGACGGCTGGTGTGCAGGTTGAAGGCGCGGGGTTCGCGCATCAGCTTCATGCCGGCTTCGGTGGCGAACTGGTTTCCCTTGCGGCGGTTGCAGGGATGGCAGCAGGCGACCAGATTTTCCCAGGTGGACGAGCCTCCGCGAGAGCGCGGGATGACGTGGTCGAGCGTCAACTCGCTTGAGGGCAGAACTTCTCCGCAATACTGGCAGGTGTTGCGATCGCGCAGCAGAATGTTCTTGCGCGACAGAGCCCGGCTCTGGTGCGGGATGCGGCGGTATTCTAGCAGTCGGATCACCGATGGAACCCGCATGGTGAAGCGCGCCGCGTGCAGGAAGTGTCCGTTTTCTTCCTCGGTCATGGCCACGCCTTTGAGCACGAGGACGAGCGCACGCCGCGCGGCGCATACGTTGATGGGTTCATACGAGGCGTTCAGGACGAGGACGGGCGCATGCAGAGCGTGGCCGTCGCCGGCGCGATGCGGCGCCGCGGCCGCGAACAGACCCGTCACATGGCGGCCGTTTGATGCCTCGTGATTGCTCCTGCCTGACATAGTGCTTGCTTTTAATTTCTAACTACCTACAGCCCTGGCCATCGGAACTTCCTCATCAACTGCCCGCTCCGCCGGTTGCGTGGCCATCTCAGCATAATGAGATGCGAATTTCAGTGTACGCGCTACGGTCGCAACCCAGACCCTGGCGGCGCCGGCACGGAGCAAAACACGCGCGCACTCCGAGGCAGTTGCGCCAGTGGTCAGAACATCATCGACCAGCAACACATCGCGATCTTTGATCTGTTCGGCGCGGGTAACGGCAAAGGCTCCGCGAAGATTTTCGCGGCGCTGGTGCGCGGTCAGGCCGATCTGCGACTCGGTCTCGCGGCGCCGCTCCAAAATGTCGACGAGCAGAAGCAAACTTCCCGGTGAAGCATTCAATTTCAGTGCGGCGCGGGCGATCAGCTCTGCCTGGTTAAAGCCGCGTTCGCGGCGCTTGGCGTTGTGCAGCGGGACAGGAATCACCGCGATGATCTGGCCCGCCTGGCTCAACGCAAGACTTTGCTGGTTAAACTCCGTTGGCCTAAGGTTCGTCCGCTTCGATTTTGCCGGCGTGAATCCCACCTGCGAGATATCCGGCTCCAGTACAGCGATCGCTTCGGCCAGCATGCGTCCCAGAACCCTGGCTGCGGGACGTACGCCGTTGAACTTCAACAGGTGAATCAGTTCGCGCAATCCGCCTTCGTAGCTGCCATAAGCAACCGCCTTGGCAAAAGGCGGCGCGATGCGACAGCAAACAGGACAGCGAATCATGCCGTCGGCATCGGGCAGGGCGAAGGCAGCGTGCACGCGCTCGCCGCATACCGCACACACTTTGCCCTCAAGCGGATGCATTCGCGCGACGCAGTTGTCGCAAACGGGAAGACGCGAAATCTTAATCAGCGGCGCGGCGCAGATACGACAGTCGGAGGGAAACAGGACGGCAAAAAGACTCTCGGCGGCTCGGCTGGCCCACGTGAGAGTGAGGTGAGAACGCGGGCGTGGCGCGGCGTCAGAGGCCTCTGCCTGGTGAGCACTGGCCTGGCTAGCCCGGATTCGGTCCTCACTACTGCTGAAGACGGCCTCCCCTGCGCCCGCTGGCTGGCTGTGGCGAACGGGCAAACCTCGTGCGGTACAGAAAGTATAACGGCGGGGAGTACCGCTAGGCAACGTTACGTTTGGGGACCGCAGGCGGCTTGGCCCTGAGCGGAGCCGGAGAGGGAATCATCTTGCTACCTTCCGACAAGCGGTCGCCCACCTGGGTAAAGATCAGGCGGTAATCGCGCCTGAAACATTCGGCGCAACGCACGGGTTGCAGCAGGAATAAGGGAAGAATGTAGCGTTCCGACAGAGTCCGGCGGCGGGAGCGAAAACCTAGCTCACTGCCACAATCCCGGCAACGAAACGACTGGAACCACAACTGGCTACTGGATTCGGGCGCCATACTGCACCTCAGGGGACGGGAAGATAGAACAACCAAAAGCAGAACCCTAATGATGGGTATTGTAACCCTCGGCCGAAGAGCAAGCCAGCGGGAAAACGGCGGTCGAGTGCAACCTGACGCAATGGCGCTTTATAGCGCATGTTAGCATCGCACTTGTAAAGCAGCCGCGCCGCGTGCTAACGTGCGCCGTTCCAGTGTTTGGAATAAGTTGCAGAGGCGGGTTGCCTTCAACCTCCGCCCCAAAGAGGACCTCGCCTATGAGTACCCAGGTTACCGCCGAGCCGCGCAGAAAACACACGCCCTACGTTCCTGAAACCATGGAGATGAAGGAGTTCACTTTCCGCGCCCTGCTGATCGGGTTGGTGATGACGGCGATCTTAGGGTCGGCGAATGCCTACCTCGGGTTGAAGGCGGGGATGACGATTGCGGCAACGTATCCGGCGGCGGTGATCGGCATGGCGCTGCTGCGGTTGATGAAGGGATCACTGCTGGAAGAAAACATCGCGCGAACCGTGGGGTCCATCGGCGAATCGGTGGCTGCGGGTGCGGTGTTTACGATTCCGGCGTTTGTGATGGCGGGGCTGTGGCCCGGGCTGACGCGTGACAAATATTGGAATTCCGTTGCGCTGATGGTGATTGGAGGAACGCTGGGCATTTTGTTTGTGACACTGCTGCGGCGGGTTATGGTCGAAGATCCTGACCTTCCCTACCCGGAGTCGGTCGCAGCGTCCGAGATTCATAAGGCCGGACAACAGGGAGCCAGGGCAGCGAAGATTTTGTTCGCGAACATGGGCTTCGGCGGGTTCATGTACCTGCTGGGGGCGGTCAATGTATTTTCAGCGAACAATACGTTTCCCGTGAACATCAGCGCGCTGGGGAAGAAGCTGCTGCTGCGGACCGGAACCAATCCGAACGTGGCGACCACGCTGACGGGCGGAGCGACACTGCTGACGGCGCCCGACATCAGTCCGGCGTATCTGGGCGTGGGATACATCATCGGCCCGCGTCTGGCGGCACTGAATTTCGCGGGAGGTGTGTTGGCCTGGGGACTGCTGGTTCCACTGCTAACGTTCACGATCGGGCCGTACATCCAGGCCGCGCAGCCCGACGGAAAGACAATTGCGTGGCCGCTGCTGGCAGGAGCGATCTACTATTCGATCGTGCGCCCGATCGCAGTTGGCGGAATGCTGGTGGGCGCCTCGTACACGCTGTTCAAGATGCGCAAGCAGTTGGGCTCCGGAATGGCGCGCGCCGTCTCCGATCTGAAAAAGTCTGCGGCGGCGCACGCGGCCACCAACCGCACCGAGCGCGATCTTCCTTCGAAGGTAATTTTTGCGGGGATCGCGGCGGTGTTTGTCGCCATGATCGCTCTTTATTACTACTTCATCGGCGGCGCTGGAAATCTTTCCGGCTCACAAGTGATCACGGCTTCGGTTGTGGCGGCACTGGTGATGATCGTCCTCGGGTTTTTCTTCGCCGCGGTGTCGGGCAATCTCGTGGGATTGATCGGGTCGTCGAATAATCCGGTATCGGGGCTGACGCTGTGCACGCTGGTAATTGCGGCGCTGCTGATGGTCGCTTTGGGAGTCTCGGGCACCGGTGGCGTGGCCGCGGTTCTGGGCGTGGCGGCGGTGGTTTGCGTTTCCTCCGCGGTCGCAGGCGAAATGCTGCAGGACTTGAAGGTCGGACACATTTTGGGCGGGACCCCTTCCAAAATGCAGGTGGGCGACTTGTTCGGCATCGTGGTCGCGTCATTGGTGCTTTTCTTTCCGCTCGCCGTCCTCGACAAGGCTTACCACTTCGGTAGTTCGGCGCTGCCCGCGCCGCAGGCAGGCCTGATGGCGATGCTTTCGAAAGGAATTGTAGGCGGCGATATGGCGTGGCCGCTGGTGATCGTAGGCATCCTGTTGGGAATCGCCATGATCCTGATCGAGGTGAAGAGCGTGATGCTGTTTGCGGTCGGCATGTATTTGCCGCTGGGCACAACGTTTGCCATCTTTGTGGGGGGCGTGATTCGATGGGTCACCGATAAACTGCGCGATCGCCGCGGTTACAACGATGCGCAGAAAGCGCGCGTGGATAACGCAGGAGTCCTGACGGCTTCGGGACTAATCGCGGGCGAGGCGCTGTGCGGCCTGGTGATTGCAGGTCTTGTCGGCTCGGGCAAAGACGTGACGCTGGTGCACTGGACGCCTTCGTTCGTGGTGGCCCTGGTGGCGCTTGCTGTACTGATCATCGTGATGGTCCGCGTGCCGCTGGCGAACGCCGGACGGCCCGAAGATCCGGCACCGCCGACGGCGATTATGTGAGGACTGCGGAGCGACTGAGGCCCGCGCCATCATCCCCGAACGAAGTGACCATCTCCGAAAATATTGCCGAGGTTCGCGAGCGTCTGGCCATGGCGGCGCGACGGGCGGGGCGTGCGCCGAACGAGGTCGCGCTGATGGCGGTCAGCAAAACCTTTCCGCCGGAACGAATTCGAGAAGCTTATGATGCCGGACTGCGTGTGTTTGGGGAGAATCGCGTACAGGAATTCGGGGGGAAAGCTGGAGCGCTTGCGGATTTGCGCGAGGCAGAGTGGCACATGATTGGGCACTTGCAGACAAACAAAGCGAGCAAAGCGGTGGAGTTGTTTGCGGCGGTAGACTCGGTCGACTCTGCCAAGCTGGCGGAGAGGCTGGACGCGACCTCACGAAGCCTGGGCAAGAAACTGAGGGTTCTGATCGAAGTCAACGTCGGTGGCGAGGAAGCGAAGAGCGGCGTTGCTCCAGATTCGCGGGAACTGGAAGAACTGCTGCGGGCCGCGCCCCGGCTGGAAGCGCTGGAGTTTCGCGGGCTGATGACGGTGCCTCCGTTCACCGAAGATCCGGAAAGTGCGCGGCCTTTCTTTCGCAAGGCGCGCGAGTTGCGTGATGCGATCGGCGCGCGGAAACTCGCGGGCATCGGCATGCACGAGCTTTCGATGGGCATGTCGCACGATTTCGAGGCCGCAATCGAGGAGGGCTCGACGTGCGTGCGGGTGGGAACGGCAATTTTCGGGGAAAGATCGAAAGCCTAACAGCAGGACAGAGCACGAGAGGATAACAACTGGATGGATGCAGCCGCCGCAAAGCAGTTCCTGATCGCAAGAGTCACCAAGGAAGCCGAAATGGAGAACGTTGCGCTTTCGGAGGTCGAAAGAAAGATGCTGTATTTCACAGAAGTGCAACCATCGCTCCCCGACATTTACGCGGTGAACGCTGAGTTCGAACGCACTTGCGATGGTGATGAATACGAAACAAAGATCACCGGACTCCTTAGAAAAGCTCGTGACCGCGATGCGGAGCAATCTCTTGCCCAAGAACAACAGTGGGAAGATGCGATTCATGCACTCAAAGACGAGGATCACTATATTCTGGTCATGGTCTACCGTGCATTTCCGCACTTCCGCAAAGCGATATTGCCTACGCATCGTGTTCGCGACTACGTTATTTACATTGCGATTGGGATTGCGGTAGTTCTTGTCGTTATTGGAATGGCCACGTGGAGCCACTGACTGATTGATTCGTGTGCAACAAAGTTCGGCGGGCATCAGTTTCGCCGTCAAGATTCATCCTCGCGCGAAAAAGAACGCTATCACCGGTGAGATTGGTGATGTCCTGAAAGTCTCTATCACGGCACCGACAGTTGCAGGGCGTGCCAATGAAGCCTGCATCGAATTCTTCGCAAATCTTTTGAAGGTGCCGCGCTCTTCCGTTACCATTGCGTCCGGCCAGAGCAGCCGGAATAAAGTCATCCGCGTCGCGGCATTGACTGCTGAGCGAGTGCGGGAGCTACTGCGGGGATGATCGCGGCTTAGCACTACTTGCAAAGATTCGCGGGCGAGGGCGCCCGCGCCACATGAACCGCGCCACATGGATTATCGGGAGCCACTTTGACTTTTTCTGAACGTTTTCAGGAGATTCGCACTGGGTTCGAGCGTCCCTTCTGGGTCGCGAATATCAGCGAACTCTTTGAGCGGCTTTCCTACTATGCCGTGTTTGCGGTGCTGGCCCGCTACCTGCACGAGGGCTTGCACTTCGATGTCGAGCGCGCCAGCAGCCTTACCGGAATGTTTGGCGGCTGGGTGTGGTTTCTGGCGGTAATTGGTGGGGCGATCGCGGACCGGCTTGGTTTCCGGCGCGCTCTTTCGCTGGCCTATCTGATTTTAAGCATCGCATACTTTCTGATTGGTTCGATCGGTTCCGCCTGGCTCGCTCCGTTGCGCGACCACGTGCCACTGGTGGCGTTGGTGGCGTTCGTCTTGGTCTTGCCGGCTCTGGGTGTCGCCCTAGTGAAGCCTGCCGTGGTCGGGACGACAGCTCGCGCCTCCAAAGAAAATGTGCGTTCGGTGGGATACTCGATCTACTACACACTGGTGAACGTCGGAAGCACGGCGGGGCCGTTGCTCGCCTCCTGGGCACAACAACACGGCATCGTGGAAAATGTATTTCGCATCGCGGCGTTGAGTGTGTTTCTGATGCTGTTCGTGGTGCTGCTGTTTTTCAAGGAACCGCGGCGGGCCGAGGAAGGCGAGACCGCAAGTCTCCGCCAGGTTGGCAAGAATTTTCTGACCGTGCTTTCGAACCCACGGTTCATGTTGTTTCTGCTGATTTTCACGGGGTATTGGATTGTCTTCTGGCAGGAATTCATCGCATTGCCGCTGTACATTTCCGCCTACATCGATCCGAAGGCTGACACGGCGCGAATACTGGCGACCGACCCGATCGTGGTCATCGCGTTCACGATGGTCATCGGCTTTCTAACCAAGCGCATGCAGGCATTTCATGCCGTCGTGCTGGGGACGCTGATTTCCAGCCTGGCGTGGATCCTGCTGATCGTGCATCCCTCAGTGTGGATGGCGGTGGCAACTTTGGTTGTGGTTGCGATCGGCGAGATCACGCAACAGCCGCGCTACTACGACTACATCTCACGTCTCGCGCCACCGGGGCAACAGGGAACTTACATGGGATTTGCATTTCTGCCGTTGGGCATCGGATCGTTTGTGGCCGGCAAGTTCAGCGGGTGGTTGATGCATCACTTCGGCGAAGAGATGCACCGGCCGGAACTGGTGTGGTGGTCAGTTGTCGGAGTGGGTGTTGCTACAACACTGCTGCTCTGGATTTATGACCGGTATGCGCGGATCGACAAAAATGCCGCGTCTTGACTTCACGCCCCGCTCCGCGGCGGAAGTCGCGGCGCAAATTCGCCGCGCTTTGAAAGATGGCGGCTCGGCTGAGCACGCCGCGGGCGTGCAGTGGTTTTTCAAGGAAGAAATCAAATCGCATGGCTGGTATACAGCCAATCTTCGGCGGGCCACGCGCGGCTTTCGGCGGGAGATTCGGAAAGAGTATGGGTTTGACTTTCTTCTGCAGGTTGCAGACGAACTCTTCTCTGGGGCGGTGCTGGAAGAAAAAGTTACTGCCGTGTTTCTGCTGGAGAAGCTCGACGCGGAGTTTGGGGACGGCGAATTCAGGATGTTCGAATCATGGCTCGACCGCATCAGCAGTTGGGCGGACCATGACGGGCTGGTGCATTATCTGATTGCGCCCATGGTGGCGGCCAAGCCGGCGCGGGTGAGGGCGGTGTTTCGCTGGGCGAAGTCTCCCGATCGGTGGCACCGGCGCGCGGCGTGCGTAGCACTGATTCAAGGAACGCGGCAGAAAAAGTTTTTTCGCGAGATCACGAAGCTATCAGATGCACTCCTCGACGACGAAGACGACATGGTCCAGAAAGGCCTGGGTTGGCTGCTGCGCGAGACTGCGAAATACGATGCGAAGCGCACTGTGCCGTACCTGATGAAAATTCGCGGGCGAGCCCCGAGACTGGTATTGCGGAGCGCGTGCGAAACATTGCCGTTGCCGCTAAAGAAGCAGATTCTGGTGGTCCCTTCCACGTAAATTTCTTTCACCGTCGTGAACCGCGGGTCGTAAAGCGCGGTCGCGGATTCGCCGAAAGTCCATCCCGTTGTTTACAATAGAAGTTTGCCCATGGACCTCTCTGCCATTCAGTCTGCGCTACGCGAACGCAACATCGATGGGTGGCTGTTCTACGACCATCATCATCGCGATCCGATTGCATATCGCGTGCTGGGAGTGCCTCCTGGTCTGATGGTGACCCGACGGTGGTTTTACCTGATACCAGCGCAAGGGGAACCCGTTAAGCTGGTGCACAGGATTGAAGCGGGGCATCTGGATACGCTTCCGGGGAAAAAGCACCAGTACTCGGGCTGGCAGGAGTTGTTCGACAGCCTGAAGGCGATGCTGGCGCCGTACCGCGACATCGCCATGCAGTATTCACCGAACAACATCGTCTTTTACGTTTCCCTGGTCGATGGCGGAACCATCGATCTGGTGCGCGGTCTCGGCAAGAATGTTGTGAGTTCGGCCGATCTGGTGGCGCAGTTCGAAGCAACCTGGACCGAACAACAGATCAAGTCGCACTTTGCCGCACGCGATGCGATTGACGCGATCACCGCGGAAGGATTTAAGGAGATTGGGCGGCGTACGCGCAATGGCGGAACGACAGAACATGAGATTCAGCAGTGGTTCATGGAGGCATTTCGGCGAGAAAATCTGGTGACCGACGATCCTCCCATTGTTGCCGTGAATGGGAACAGCGGGAATCCGCATTATGAGCCGCGGGCCGACCATCCTGCCCCGATTCGCGAGGGCGATTTCGTGCTGCTCGATGTCTGGGCGAAGAAGAACACTCCCGATGCCGTCTACTACGACATTACCTGGACGGGCTTCGTCGGCCGCACACCCTCGGGACGGATGCACGAGATTTTCACTATCGTGCGTGATGCGCGCGATGCTGGGGTAAAGGCGGTGCTGGACGCGATCGGAGCCGGGCGCCGCATCGCCGGATGGGAGGTGGACCGGGCTACGCGGGGACATATCCAGAAGGCGGGATACGGAGATTATTTCATTCATCGCACGGGACATTCCATCGGCACCGACGTCCATGCCAATGGGGCAAACATGGACGACCTCGAGATCCATGACGAGCGGCAGATTCTTCCCAACTCCTGCTTCTCGATCGAACCGGGTATTTACTTGCCGGAGTTTGGCGTGCGCAGCGAAGTGGATGTGCTGGTGCGCGCCAAGTCGGCGGAGGTAACGGGAAAAATTCAACGCGAGATCGTGATTATCTAGATGGCAAATTCGACAAGTAAGGCGAAAGCGGCGGAGGCGACGCCAGTCAGCATGATGGCAGTACTCGCGCCTGCAGTTGGATGGCTGATCCCCGGCGCAGGACATATGATCCAGAAGCGCTGGATTCGCGGCCTTCTGATCCTGGTATCGGTTGCAACACTGTTTCTGCTGGGATTGGCGATGCAAGGACGCATCTACAAGGCAAACGGCGGCGACATCCTCGACATTCTCGGCTTCATCGGAGACATAGGCGCGGGCGGCCTCTATATCGTCACGCTTGCGCTGGACTGGGGCCAGGGTGCGATTGCGTTCGCTACGGCCGACTACGGAACGAAATTTATGATCGTCGCGGGATTGCTGAACTTCATTGCCGTTGCCGACGCCTACCATATTGCCATTGGGAAGAAACAATGAGAAACCAGCTGTCAGCTATCAGCCGTCAGCCGTCAGTTAAAACCTTTACAGGATGGGTGCAGTGACCATCACACTCAATCACTTCAGCGCGGCGGCAGTGTTTGCCTTATTCGCCTCCATCGTCTTTGGCATCACACATCGCGAAACGACTCGGGACATGGTCCGTTATGGACTGTATTGTTTCGCCATGTTTTTAGGCGGCACTATTGTCGCGGGGTGGGCGATGTGGCTGTTGCGAAGATAGCTCAAACTCAGCCGTCAGCTTTCAGCCGTCAGCTTTCAGCTTAAACCTGCTGATGCTACATACTGATACTCACTGATTGATGGATGAAAGCCTGGGGAGGCTTATCGGGAGGTTTAAGCTGATGGCTAAGCTGATAGCTGACGGCTGCTCCTCTCACCCTTCCCACACAAACGCATCGAAGATTCGTTTCGTATCAAAATCCAACCGGCGGTAGAGAGCGACGGCGCGGGCATTGGCTTCCGTCACCGTGAGCGACAGCATCGAGAAACCTCTCTTGCGCAGATTGGCCATGGTAGCCGCCATCAAGGATTCGCCAATCCCACGAGATCGGTATTCGGGCAGAACGCAAACCTGCGTCACGTGACCGACGTCGTTGCGGACGCGGGAGCACAAAATCAAGCCGATCTGATTCTTTGCCTTGCGATCCTGCGCCACAAACGATGACTCCGCATCGAAGATGCCGCATCCAGGGAAGCGCACGATGTTATTGAGGAAACGCAAGGATCCGGTCAGAGTGTGGTACTGGTCGTTGATCTGGGCATCGACGTGATTGCGATACGCAGCCGTGATGACGGCGGCTGCCGGCTGGTAGTCGGCATCGGTCCAGCGGCGGATTTCGACTTCTGGGTGCGTGGCTTGGGTCTCGGCCAAAGCCTTACCCAACTCGAGAACCATGAACAAACGCGGATGGCGCTGGAATCCCTGGTCCAAAAACGGCCGGGCTACGGCATTGGCCTCGTGCGCCAACAACTGGGCTTCGACGCGGTGGATTCCGGGAGATTGTTGCAGCGTCTCAATAACATGGGTGAGCAGCTTCAATTCCACCTGACGTGAATCGGGCAGGCGATTGCCATTGGTCACATAGAGATCGCCGATGACACCCTTACTCCCCTCATAAACAAAGAACGAGTAGCCGAAGATGCGTCCGCGTTCGATGGCGGCGTAGCCGGGCAGGATTTTGGCGTCGATGTAGCGGAGAATCATCTCCGCCGAGCCGGAGTAGTCCCAGGAAAGCTGGCGCGACCAGAGTTGCGTCTCGTCGTCGAGCAGAGAACGCAAGTCCACCGCGGAAAAATGCCTGAGATCGAGAATCTCCAAGAAGCTCCTGAAAAGCAGCCAGCGGAAGGCGTGGCTGCGAAATCCCGAGTTTAGTGCGTTTCGCGGACGCTAGGCAAACCGGGCGAATATCCGGCGGCAACAGGTGGGGCGCCTTGGTCCTTTTTCTTTGACGTAGTTTCGCCTTCTGGCTCCTGAACCTCGGGTAGATGGGCGAATGGGGCATGTAAGTTATGTCCGAAATTCTTTGCAGCCGCGCGGCAAGTGTTTTGCAACTAAGTCTTATGGCTAAATTCAAAAGGAGGATTGTCGTGGGCAACTTATTGAAGTCGATCCTGAAAACCGCCGTATACATACTGGACCAGACCGATCGTGCTACCGCCGATGTGCGCGACCGGGTGAGCGAGCACGTGGATCGGGTCTCGGACCGGGTCTCAGATCTCGCCGACCAGGGTAAGAGCGTAATTTATGGGGAAGATCATACTCTGCGCCACATCATGCTGTTTGCAGCCGGTGTGGGCGTTGGTGTGGGCGCAGGAATTCTGCTTGCGCCATCCTCGGGAGAGGAATTGAGGAGCTCAATGCGGGAGAAGGTGGAAGATATCGGTGACCGGGTTCGAGAGCGATTCTCGTCCGGCGCCGGCGGTCGCGCCACGGGCACAGAGGGCGGGATCTAGCTCGCCGGAAACCTCAGCGGGTCGCAGGTTCGCTCGGGGCCTGGGAACTCGACGGGGCGGAGATCCAGAAGTAGTCCACATGTTGGGGAGTGTAGTGGCCGAGGAATGACACTCGGCGACCGGCAGCCCGTTTAACGACTTCGGGCTGCCAATTCTCAGGAGCGACCAGCAGGTGCTCTTCGGCTGGAACGTTTCCCCATTCGTAGCGGATTGTCAATCGATTGCGGTAAAAAGTCAGGCCGTATTCCAGTTCGCGGGAAACCCCGTAGACGGCCAGCGGGAGCGGATGCGCCTCGATGCTGGAAATTTCGCGTGCCAGCGGACGGGCGGAGAGCGCGTGGTCGAGCGGCGACGAGCCAAGTTTCAGCACCGCAGCCACGGCCAGAACGACTGGAATCAGCGTGACGAAACGCAACATTCGCAATCCCAGGCGGCTGACCAGTGTCACGGCGATTCCCGCGACGAGGACAAATGCTACGCCCAAAGCGATGAACATCGGCCGACCTGGAGGCACCCGGTGTTGCGTTACTAAATAGGCGATCAAGAGGGCCGGGAAGATCCAACTCGCGGCCAGCAAGGCGTGCAGCACCGCTAACCACGTCGCCACCGGCTCCGGCTTCTCTTGTTCCAGGTGCTGGCGAATGTAGTCTGCCAGCAAAAGCGCACCGGCTGGAATCGCAGGAAGAATGTAGCCCGGCAATTTTGACTGTGACAGGGAGAAAAACAGCACGGGCACGATCAGCCACAATCCGGCAAACATATTGAACTGAAGGTCGAGATCAGGCTCGGAAAATTTTCCTTTGCCCCATTTTCTTTCACCACATTTTCTTTCACCCCAGCAGATCCGGGCCGTGCGCACGCCAGCCACAACCACAAACACCGTCCACGGAACCAAAGCCAGCGCTGTCACCGGCAGGAAATACCAGAAGGGCTCGCGGTGATGGTAGAGATCAGTTGAGAATCGGCCCAGATTATGCTCGAGAATGAAGACGCGGAAGAATTCAGGATTGCGCATCTGCGCAGCGAGATACCAAGGCAGGGCAATCGCGCAGAACAGAAAGATACCGGGCAACCAAACTGTTTTCGCGACGAAGCGCCATTCCCGCGTGGCGGAAGCGTAGAGGAGAATCACCACGGCGGCCAGAAAGGGCGCGACCGGTCCTTTGGCCAAGGTGCCAAGGGCGATGAAAATGTAAAACACGGCCAGACAGATTCTTGTCCCGCTTTCGCGCCAGGCCCACCAGCCAAGCATCGCGATGGTAAATGCCGCGGCCAGCGCCATGTCCATCGATGCCGCGCGGGCATATCCGATCACCCCGGCGCAGGAGGCTGTGATAAGGGCGGCATCCAGCTCCACGCCACGCCGGAAACGGCGGAAGAACAGATAGACAGCCAGAACCATGACGGTGGCGTCGATTGCCGATGGCAACCGTGCCGCCCAATCGCTCACACCAAACAACGAGTAGGTCAGCATTGCCTGCCAGTAATAAAGCGGCGGCTTTTCCAGCCAGGACTGGCCTCCGAGGACAGGCGTGATCCACTCATGGCCAGCGAGCATCTCGCGCGCCACCTGCGCATAGCGCGGCTCGTCAGCGCCGATGAGCCCGAACTGCCCCAGGCCATAGAAGAAGAGAAACGCACAGAAACCGGCAATCAACAGCACGTCTGTGCGGGTGCGAGTGGTCACGGGGATTTCAGATTGTAGATTTTTGATTGGCGATTGTAAGTCTGCAACAGTTCGCTACTGTACGGAAGGTCCGCGGCGAAGCTGCGAGAGCACCTGGCGAACGGCCTCTGCCAAAGGTCCATCGACGGCGCAACCGCTGGCGCACTCATGGCCTCCGCCGCCGAAGATCTCGGCCACGCGAGCGACATTGAGCTTCCCCTTGCTGCGCAGGCTCACTCGGTAACGCCCATCGGGCAGCTCGCGGAAAAAAGCTGCGACCTCAACGTCGCCGATCGAGAGCACATAATTGACCAGCCCTTCACAATCTTCTTCCTTGGCGCCACAGCGCTCCATTTGCTTTTGGGTCACCCATATCCAGCCGAGGTGGGCTTCCAGATTGAGATTGCGCAGGGCCTCCCCAAGCAGCCGCAACTTCGCACTGGAGTGAGCAAAATAAATGCCGCGCGCGCAGTGCGCAGGGTCAGCGCCCGCCAGAACAAGCTCGCGCGCCAGGGCAAACGTGTTATCGCTTGTTCCCTGAAACATAAAAGAGCCTGTATCCGTCATCAGCGCGGTGTACAGGCAGGTGGCAATTTCGGGTGAGAACTTTACGCCCGCCTCGCGCGCCAGTCGGAAGACCATTTCGGCGGTCGCGACCGCGTGCGGATCGATCCAGTTCACATGAGCGAAAGGGCGTCCGCTGGTATGGTGATCGATGTTGATCAGGAAGCGGCTTTCCAAACCTACTAGCCGGGTGCGACGGATGCTGTCACATTCCAGAATAATCGCGGCTTCGTAATTTCCCGGGACGGTGTCGGCCTGCAAAACCTGATCCGCGAATGGCAGGGAGCGGTAAATACGCGGCACACCATCGTGCAGCACGACGTCGGCCTGTTTGCCCATGGCACGCAGCACCTGGCAGCAGGCCAGCGCTGAGCCGACCGCGTCGCCGTCGGGACGGGCGTGCGAGGTCAGAACAAAACGCTCGCGCTGTTCGATTTGGCGAAGAACGTCGCGCACCATGGCTATGCCTTTTTCTGGGCCGATTCCGCGCTACTCTTGCTTCTTTTCTTTGCCCGCGCCAGCAACTCCTCGACCCGGGCTTTTTCCCGCTCGGCACGGTCCAAACGGAAAAATAATTCGGGGGCACGCCGCAATCGCAGCCGATCCGCGAGTTCGCGGCGGATGTAGGCCTTGGCTGCCTCCAACCCTTCGAGGCTGCGGTCGGCTTCCTCGTCGTCCCCGTCAACCTCGACCCAGACCTGTGCGGAGCGGCCATCATCCGCTACATGAACCCCGCTCACGGCCACCAGTCCAATGCGCGGATCAGCCAACTCCCCTTCGACGAGGGTTTCTATCTCCTCGCGCAAGGCCTCGCCTAAACGTCCGCGATGGTACTTGACCGCGCGCTTCTCCACTGCCCACCTCTGATAAAACGCATGAGAATATCAGAAAACGGGGCGCAGGTCTTGCCCCGAATGCACCATTGTCGCGCACTTTTGTGGGGGGCGGGTAAGTACAGAGGTAACCGCATCTTAGCTACTTCGGGGCGCGTCGTTGGTCGTTTGTCGTTGGCCGTTCGCCACCCCTCGAACGCAGAGTATTTTGCTAACAACCAACGACAAACGACTGCCTCACAAAAATTCAACAAATGAATCTGTGATGTCGGCGCCGTGGTTGTTTGCAATACGGGTGGCTGCGCGTTCCAGCTTCTTCATCAGCCCATCGAGATAGTCTCGCGAATCGGAGATGCTGACGACGCCGATGGTGGCGCGGTTCCACAGACCACTGGCGTCGAGCTCAGCGACGGAAACGTTGAAGCCGGCCCGCAGACGGTCTTTCAAGCTGCGCACGACCTGGCGCCGATCTTTCAATGATTGCGCAGCTTCGATGTGAAGTTCGAGGGTAAGAAAGGCGATCATTAGCTCTTAGCCGTTAGCAGTTAGCCATTAGCGAAGACCAGAGAGCTAATTGCTAAAGGCTAATTGCTAAGAGCTGCTCCTTACGCGATCACTTCCGCGGCGATTCGCTCGGTCACGAACGCCTCGATCACGTCGCCCACTTTGATGTCGCCGTAGTTGGCGATCGAGATGCCGCACTCCATGCCGTTGTGGACTTCTTTGGCATCGTCCTTGAAGCGGCGCAGCGAGCCGACTTTGCCCTTGAAAACCACAACATTGTCGCGCAACAAGCGGACTTCGGAGTCCCGCTTGATCAGCCCATCGCTCACGCGGCAACCGGCCACCGTTCCAACCTTCGGAATGCGGAAGGTGTCGAGCACTTCGGCGCGGCCCTGGTAGATTTCCTTGATGGTCGGCTCGAGCAGGCCGCTCATGGCGCGCTTGATCTCGTCCTGCAGTTCGTAAATGATCGAGTGCAGCCGGATATCGACCTCTTCCTGTTCGGCCAGTTCCTGCGCCTTGCGCTCCGGCCGCACGTTGAAGCCGATGATGATGGCGTTCGACGCCGAAGCGAGCAACACGTCGGTCTCGGTGATAGCGCCGACACCAGAGCGTAGAACCTTCAACCGAACTTTGTCGTTCGAGAGTTTCGCCAGCAAGTCGCCCAATACTTCGACTGATCCCTGCACATCGCCCTTGAGGATGATGTTGAGTTCCTTGGTGCCGGCAGTCTTGATCTGCTCGGCGAGCCCTTCGAGCGACACACGGGAACTCTTGGCCAGCGTTGCCTCGCGCGCTTTCTGCTCGCGATACTCCGAGATGCCCCGCGCCTTGTCGCGGTCGGCAACCACGACGAACTGGTCGCCCGCCTGTGGCAGCCCTTCCATACCGAGGATTTCGACCGGAGTCGAGGGTGGCGCAGACTCGAGTGGCGCTCCACGATCGTCGAACATGGCGCGAACTTTTCCGTAGACGTTCCCGACGACGAAATTGTCACTCGCGTTCAAAGTGCCGTTCTGTACGAGCACGGTGGCGACGGGACCGCGTCCGCGATCAAGTTTCGCCTCGAGAACGACGCCGGTGGCAGCGCGCTCGGGGGTGGCTTTCAATTCCGCCAAGTCTGCGACCAGGCAGATCATCTCCAGCAAGAGATTGAGATTCGTTTTCTTCTTCGCCGAAACGTCAACAAAGACGGTCTTGCCGCCCCAATCTTCCGGCATCAGGCCGCGATCGGCCAGTTGCTTCTTGACGCGGTCCGGCATCGCTTCCGGCTTATCAATCTTATTGACCGCGACGATGATGGGGACTTCCGCTGCGTGCGCGTGATCGATGGCTTCGAGAGTTTGTGGCATGACACCGTCATCCGCCGCCACGACCAAGACGACGATATCGGTGGCCTTGGCGCCGCGGGCACGCATACGAGTAAAGGCCTCGTGACCGGGAGTATCGAGGAACACGATTTCGCGCCCGTAGGCGGGCGACTCCTTGTCGGTAATACGCACCTTGTAGGCGCCGATGTGCTGCGTGATGCCTCCGGCCTCGCCTTCGGCCACATTGGTCAAGCGAATAGCATCGAGCAAAGTCGTCTTGCCATGATCGACGTGACCCATGATCGTAACCACGGGTGGACGCGGCGTAGCCTCAACCGCAGTCTCCTCGCCAGAGGCCCCCGCTGCATCGATGTCCTTGGCAGCTTGCTCTTCAAACGTAATGACGTCTGTCTCCGCACCGAAGAAGCGAGCCATCTCGGTGGCCAGTTCCGCGTCCAGTGTCTGATTAATGGTTGCAAAGACACCGCGCGCCAGCAGACGCGAAATCAAGTCCTTGGCGCGAATGTCGAGCTTCTCGGCCAGGTCTTTCACGCTGATGCCTTCGGTGATGGTGATGCTGCGAGTGATCGGCATGGGTTCGTTCGACACCACCATGCGCGGTGGCGGAACGTAACCCTTCATCGGTCCTTCTTTCACGCCACGCGGAACGTAGCGCTGGCCGGGCCGGCGGGCGGGCGCACCCGGGCGACTACCGGGACGCGTTGGCCCCGGCGGCGGAAGCCCCGGGCCAACTCCCAGGGGACGAGCGCCGGTCGGCGACGAGCGCGTGGGATGCATCGGTCGCCTCTCACCCGGGCGCGCGGATGGACGCGGAGGCCCTCCGGGAACTTGCGGGCGCGGGCGTTGAAAAATGGGCTGTCCAGGCACGGGGCGGCCAGGTGCGGGACGCGCGGTTCCGGCAGCCGGAGCACCAGCCTGTGCCGCGGGAGCGGCCTGCCTGGGCGGCGCTTTGTACACGGGGCGCGGGCCAGTCTGGGGCACGATCATGCGCGGCGCCGGAGTTGGTGGCGCTTGCGCAGCCGCCGGAGATGGCGCAGAAGGACGAGGCGCAACCGCTGGAACTTGTGGGGCGGCAGAAGCAACAGCTGCAGGTGGAGCTGCGGGAGGCGCGGAGACAGGAGGAGCCTGACGCGCCGCAGGAATACTCACGGGCGGCGTGATTGCAGGCGCAACTGGTTTCTCTATAGGGGCCGCGACTGCTGGCTTCGCCGGCGCAGCCGGTGCAACTGCGGCAGGCGCCGCTGAAACCGCGGGAGCAGCAGGCGGCTTTGGTGCCGCAGGCGTGACCGCAGGCTTCGGAACTGGCGGCGCTGCAGGCCGTGCCGGCGCAGGCGCTACCGCTTCTTTCTGTTGCGTGATTGCCTTGAGAACATCCCCGGGCCTGGAGATGTGAGACAGATCGATCTTGGTCTTGATTTCTTCTTCGCCGCGAAGCGCGCGGGCAGATCTGGCGGCAGGCGTCTGGGCTTCGCTGGAGGCGCGGAAGTGGGCGCGTACTTTTTCTGCTTCATGCTCTTCCAGGGAACTGGAATGCGTCTTCTTCTCAGTCACCCCGACCAGCGTCAATACGTCGAGAATGGCTTTGCTTTTGACTTCCAGCTCCCTGGCGAGATCGTTGATTCGAACCTTGCTCATCCGGCCTTTCTTTGCCCCGCGCTGTGCTTAAGTCTTCATCGCGACCTCACGGAGTCGGTTGGTCTTCCCGCACGCACGCGAAAATAAGTGCGGGCGCGCATGCTTACTCTTTATTGTTGGGAGCAGCGCCATCTTCCCCTGCCTGCTCAATTCCCGGTTCACTGGAAACCGGCTCTTCCTGGGCTGATGCCTCGTCGGCCGCCGGCTCGCCTGCCGCAGAAACTTCGGCGACGGCATCTTCTGCCGAACCTTCTTCTGGCACAGTAGAAGGCTCTTCAGTCACGGCCTCGGGCGCTGCGCCGCTCTCCGCGGCCACGCCTTCCTCAGCAACTTCGCCTTCGGAGGCAATCGCCTCGCCCGGTTCCAGGCTGGCAAAGTAATTATTTACCGCAAGACTGATTTTTTCCACCGTCTTCGGCCCAATGCCCTCGATAGCCTCGAGTTGCTCCGGCGTCATGTCCGCCAGAGCTTCCACCGTGGTGATGCCGGCCGAGCTGAGCCTTTCGACCAGGCCTTCGCCAAGGCCAGCCACATTCTCGAGCGGGGTGGCCGCTTGCGGAGCGAGCGCTGCCATCTGCTGCTCGACCTCCTGCCGCTTCTCTTCCTCGCTCTTAATGTCGATCTTCCAACCCAGCAGCTTCGCCGCGAGGCGAACGTTCTGCCCCTTCTTGCCGATGGCAAGCGAAAGCTGGCTGTCGTCGACCACGACTTCGAGGTGCTTATCGGCGCTGTCGACGACGGTGACACGGCTCACTTTTGCGGGCTGTAAGGCCTTTTCCGCAAAAGTTACGGAGTCTTCGTGATACTCAATGATGTCGATCTTCTCTCCGCGCAATTCACGGATGATCGACTGCACACGCATGCCCTTCATGCCGACGCATGCGCCGACCGCATCCACATCTTTATCTTTCGACATCACGGCGATCTTCGTGCGCTCGCCTGCTTCGCGCGCGATAGCGCGGATCACGACCGTGCCGTCATAGATCTCTGGAACTTCCGTCTGAAACAAATGCTGAACCAACTCCGGGACGGCGCGGGAGACTACCACTCCCGGACCTTTCGAAGCTCTCTCGACCCGCGCAATTACCACGCGCACGCGCTCGCCAATCGCGAATGACTCCAGCCGCGATTGCTCCTTACGCGGCATGCGAGCCTCCGCCTTGCCGATGTCGAAGATCACATCTGGCCCTTCGACGCGTTTCACCGTGGCATTGACGATCTCGCCCACCCGGCCGATGTATTCGTTGTAAACCGTATCGCGCTCGGCCTCGCGCACCTTCTGGAAAATGACCTGCTTCGCTAATTGCGCCGCGATGCGTCCCAGGATGCCTTCGGTGACCTTGGGAATCTGCAACTCGCCGCCGACTTCAAGGCTCGGGTCGACCTTGTGTGCGTCTTCCAGCGTGACCTGCAGGTTGGGATCTTCCACCTGTTCGGGACTCTCCACAACAGTCTTCACCGCAAAAGCGTTGATCTTGCCGGTTTCCTTGTCCAGCTTGGCGCGCAGGTTCTCCTGCGACTTGTAGTATTTGCGGGTCGCCATAACAATGGCGTCTTCCACCGCGCTCACTACAATCTGCGGATCAATGCCTTTTTCCCGGCTGAGGGCGTCGATAGTGTTGTAGAGCTCGCTTGCCATAAGACAGTTCGTCCGTAAAAACTGGGCTTCGGGTTTCGGCTATCGGGCCTCGGCGAAAACCGAATTTCCGACTTGGCCCTCGACCGCGTTCATCCGAGAAGTTGCTTGGCGGAAGCCCGAAAGCTGAAGCCCGAAGCCCGCTCTCAAATTTCCGGCACTAAATTCGCCTTTTCCACGTTGGAGAAATCTACTTCGATTTTCTCTCCCGCCGCGATGCCCATCTTCTTGCGCGACTTCTTACTCGCGGCGCTCAGGTCCAGCGTCAGGCGGCCATCATGAAAACTTTCCAGCCGTCCTTCAAAATACCGGTTGTTATTCAGCGGCTGCCTTGTCATCAACTTCACACGGCTGCCGGTGAAGCGTTCGAAATCCGCCGGACGCGACAGCTTGCGATCCAGCCCGGGCGACGAAACCTCCAGCGTGTAGGAACCGCCCGGCACGGCGTCCTCGACGTCGAGGATGGTGCCAAACTCCCGGCTGAAGTTCGCACAATCTCCGTGCGTCACTCCTGCCAGCGGGTCTCCGCCTGGGGCCGCGGGCTTGTCCAGAAACACTCGCAACATGCGAGCGTTGCCGCCCCCGCGGAACTCCACATCGACCACTTCGAGTCCGCTGGAGGCCGCCACGCGCTCCGCGATCTCCCGTACCCGGTCAACATCAAGAGCCATGAATCCAGTAACTTACCGGCGAAGTCTCGCCAACAATCCGGCCGAAACTAAAAAGTGGGCTTGCGCCCACTGGTGTGCCTCGCCAAATGCTGGTACTACACAACAGTTCTCAATCCCTTAATATACGCCGGGGAGGGACAAAAGACAAACCGCGAAACCAAGCGCGGCGCAGTTAGCTGAGTACTGCAGCTCTAATCCAGCGGGCGGCGCTGCGTTGGCAACAGCCGCCGTCGTCATCGTTGCGCAACCCGAGTTGGCACCCTTGGCGCACCGGGCGTGTTGCGCGCCGGTGACTAGCTAACCTCAGAATCGGGATCGATGCCCATCCCGATCAGATGCGCCCTTTGCTCGGGAGTAAGACCACTTTCAGGCGCTAAAACATGCTCCATGAATTTCTCGTTCCCGTCTGTTAGTACGTACAATAATGCCATGGTCGCGTGCATCAGAGCCCCGTATTCCTTGGAGTCTGCGCCGTACTGACTTGCGATCGCTTCGAGGATCTTTGAATCCTCTTCGAATACCTGAATCCCACGTTTCATATTGTTCTGTTCTCCAAGTTGTTCTATTCTCCAAGCCTCAAAAGATAACCGGCGCTGAATCTCGATCCATGCAGCGCCTGCCCAGGAAACACATCCGGAACGACGTTGCCTTCGTCCACCACCACCGTTCCTCTTACCAGCAAATAGCGCACACCCACACTCGGCTCCATGGGCTTCTCATAGGTGGAGCGGTCGCTGATTGTAGCCGCATCGAAGACCACGATGTCGGCGTCGGCACCCTCCTGCAACCTGCCTTTTAGCCGCGCGGCGGCTGTCGACCGCTCCAGCATTTGCGCCGGCATTAGAGACATCTTCCGCAGCGCATCCATGAGGGTGATTGTTCCCTTTTCGCGCACGTACTGTGCCAGCACACGCGAGTAAGTTCCGGCGTTGCGGGGATGGCCTTCGGCGCCATCGCTCGCGATCATCACCAGAGGGTGTGGAATAACCTTGTCCACCATTTCCTGCGTATTGCTGAAAATCACCACCCAGCGGGTTGTGCTGGAATTATGCAACTCGTCGAAACGCTCCTTGGTGAGGCGCTCGCCGGTGTCGGGAAGCATCAGGTTCCCATAGCCGATAGCCATCTTTTCCTGCCAGCCCGGATTGAATAAGGCGGAGTTTATGGCGGTCATGCCCGCGACGTAAGGGTATGCCTCAGTGGTGACGTCGAGGCCGCGAGCGCGTGCTCCTTCTACCATCGAGAGACACTCCAGTGAGTCGCTCGTGCAAGAGCTGTTGATATGCACGATGTGCAAGGAAGCGCCCGTGATGGCGGCCGCTCCAATCACCTCGCTGATCGATTCAATGGCAGAGCCGGGTTCAATGCGGCCCCCGCTGCGTACGTGGGTGTAGACCGGAAACTTCCGCTCGGCGGCGAGACGAAACATGTCGATCACTTCCAGCCGGGTTGCTCCGGGTGTGTATTGAATGCCCATTCCAATGGCCAGACCGCCTGCGTCAAGCTCAGTGCGCAGGCGCTGCCGTATGCCTTCGATCTGCTCCGGCGTGGCGGGCTGGTCGGTGGCCGGGCCGCTCTTAGGCAGAATCGTCCCGTCCGGCAGCGGCGCGCCGAACACCTGGGCTCGGGCCGCCGCATGGCTGGCTGAGGTGCCATAGTGAATCAGCGAGCGGCCTTCCTTCGCCTTCAAGAACTGACCGACGTCGGCTACACCGATTTCCATTTCCAGTGCCGTTGTCACCCCGTCGAGCGCCTTGACCCGCTGACTTTCCAAGTTTTGCGCATGCTGGTGCAGGTCGATGAACCCAGGAGCAACCACCAGCCCCCCAGCATGAACTATGCGCCGTCCGGTCAGTGCTTCCGACGAGATGCGGGCAATCTTTCCGTCACGGACGCCGACGTTGCGCACTGCATCCAGGCCCGTCTCCGGATCCATGGCGCGTCCGCCTTCGATCACAACATCGTATTGCTGTGCTGCCGCGATGGATGCTGAGAATGCAAGAAGACAGAGAGGAAAAATCAGCCTGCGCATAGTTGCTCCGTAAAGACCGTCGATCATATCAGTCCCCAAAGTTTCCCAGCCATTTGCCTCAAATCTCGGCTCTCTCTAGAATAAAAAGATTCCCCTATGCGGCTGGGAGATTCCCGAGAAACTTATGATTCATTTTCCAGTTCCCGAAGCTCTTACCTTCGATGATGTCCTTCTCTTACCGGCGCGTTCGGACGTAGTCCCGACGCTCGCCAGCACGCAAACGCAGATCACAAGTCACATCAGCCTGAACATTCCGATCGTCAGTGCCGCCATGGATACCGTCACTGAATCGCACATGGCGATAGCGCTGGCGCAGCAGGGCGGGCTGGGGATCATTCATCGCAATCTGACGATCGAGCAGCAGGCCAATGAAGTTGACAAAGTGAAGCGGTCGGAAAGTGGCATGATTGTTGATCCAGTGACCATGCATGCCACCGATAAAGTCAGCGACGCGCTCGAGGTCATGCGCAAATACAAAATCTCCGGCGTGCCCATCACCGAACATGGCAAACTCGTCGGAATTCTTACCAACCGCGACCTGCGCTTTGAAACCCGCTTCGATATTCCTATCAGCAAAGTCATGACCAAGGATCACCTGATCACCGTGCCCGTCGGCACAACGCTGGAGGACGCGGAAAAAATTCTGCATAAGCACCGCGTGGAAAAACTGCTCGTCGTAGACGATAAGTACAACCTCAAGGGCCTGATCACGGTCAAGGACATTCAGAAGAAGCTGAAATACCCCAGCGCCGCCAAGGATTCTCAGGGCCGCCTGCGCGTGGGCGCAGCCATTGGCGCGACTGGAGATTTTCTCGAGCGCGCACAGGAACTGGCAGAAGCGAAGGTCGACGTGCTGGCCATCGACAGCGCGCACGGCCACTCGACGAAGGTTCTAGACGCGGTGAAACTGGTGAAATCGAAGCTGCCGCACGTCAATCTGCTGGCCGGTAACGTTGCTACTTTCGACGGCGCCTGCGAACTGGCGCGGGCGGGAGCCGATGGCATCAAAGTCGGCATTGGGCCGGGTTCGATCTGCACCACGCGCGTCGTCACGGGCGCGGGCGTGCCGCAGATTACGGCGATTGCAGAAGCCTACCGCGCCACAAAAGACGCCGGCGTTCCGATCATTGCCGACGGCGGCATCAAGTATTCAGGCGACATTACCAAGGCACTGGCTGCGGGCGCCAGCGCGGTGATGATTGGCTCGCTCTTTGCCGGCACCGATGAAAGCCCGGGCGAGATGATTCTGTATCAAGGCCGGTCGTTCAAATCGTATCGCGGCATGGGATCGCTCGGCGCGATGGCCCAGGGATCGAGCGAACGTTATTTTCAGAACACGGAAGGCGATTCTTCCGCGGCAATGTCGGCCGCGGATGGCGAATCCAATCGACTTGCCAAGCTCGTTCCCGAGGGCATCGAGGGACGCGTGCCTTACCGCGGATCGGTGGCCATGATCGTGCATCAGATGGTCGGCGGCTTGAAATCAGGTATGGGATACTGCGGCTGCTCCACTATCCAAGAACTGCTGCAGAAAACTCGCTTCGTGCGCATCAGTGGCGCGGGATTGCGCGAGAGCCATGTGCACGATGTCATGATCACCCGCGAGGCCCCGAACTATGCGATCGAGTAGGGCGTCATCCTTCACGTTCTTAGCGCAGCGCGGAACCTCCGCGACCGCAGGCAGCGTACTCGCTTGAGTTCTGGACGACACGAAGTCCTTAAAGCCTGGATCGCCGCGATCCTGTGGCTCATCGTCATCGCCATCGAGTCGACGGCTTGGCTTTCTTCGAACCACACCAGCCGGATTCTTTATCCCCTCTTCCACTACTTGTTCAGTATGGACTTGGAGCGATTCGAGATTTGGCACCACCACATGCGCAAGGCCGGCCACGTCGTCGGCTACGCCATTCTGAGCATTCTGCTGTTTCGCGCCTGGCGCGCGACGTTGCCAGTAGCAAACAACGTGAAGTGGACCTGGCGTTGGGCCAACATCGCTGTTCTCGGCACCGCGCTGGTTGCGAGCCTGGACGAGTGGCACCAGAGCTTCATCCCCTCGCGCACGGGAAGATGGCAGGACGTGGTGCTCGACACCTGTGCGGGAATCGGTGCCCAGGTCCTACTGTTCTTCTGCCGTGCCTGGTTCTAGAGATTACCTACTTGAAGTAAGGATCTGGAAATCGCAACACGCCTTTGAGGTTCTTCCCCCGGATGATATTGGCCTGATGATAGGTCAGTCCCCACGAATCGATCGTGGACATGTCGGGAAAGATGCACGCCTCGAGCACCGTATCTACGGGATCGCTCATCAGCACCCACCCGCCGCCGTTCGGGTTGATACCGCCGAACAGGTCGCTGCCGCCGAGTTGGGTGCAATAGCAAGACGCGGGGTTTCCGCTGCAGGTTCCGCCGTAGGGAACCTTCGCGTAATACGCCAGGGCTGCGAGACTGGGCTGCTTCGTGTAAAGGGTAGGCAGCAAGACATGAATCCGCGAGCCGTCTTTCCGCGAAGTGAACTTACAGAAACTTCGCTGTCCCGCGAGGCGAACCCAATTCTGCGGATTATTGTCGTTGGTGTTGTAGTAGGGAATGCGAACATCGACCTCTCCGCCCTTTTTAACGCAGTAGTCGGCGGCTGAATCGTCGCCCTCATCGGATAGAGTTGGGGAGGACATATTATTCCCGGCTAGCACAGGGTGAGCAGTGGGAAGAAAGGCTGAAATGGCGAGCACAATGCAAACCAACAGCGCGACGAGCGGACGTTTCACTAGGGCCTCCCAGGGATGAACTTCGATTCAGCCGCAACATCCGAGGGCTGCAAGAGTATCACAAGGCTGCGCACAGCGGCGTCGCCATCAACTTGGTCTAAAAGGCGAATGGCTCTTAGTTATGAAAACATCCCAATCCTGTGCGGGAATAAACACTCAAGATTTGTCCGGCCTGCTGGAGCTAAACGCAAGCAGCAGGGCCGAGACTACAGCCAATGCTGCCGAAAAATAAAACGGGACGCTCGCCCCGTAGTGCTTCCACAACTCACCCGTGATCAAGCTCGCTGCTAGTGTGGCTGCGCTGCTGACAAAGAAATAGATCCCGAGCGCTCGCCCGCGCACTTCCTGGTTGACCGACTCCACCACCATCGCCTTCAGTACCGGCTGCGTCAGTGCGTAGTAGACGCCATAGATCGCCATCGTGATCCAGATGGCAAGCGTCGAGGGCGCGCGCCCAAAGACGAAATAGACGCCCCCAAAGATCAGGTAACCGGCGGCGGCGATCCAACGGCGCGAGTAGCGGTCGCTGAACCGTCCTGCAGGCCAGGAACCTAGAGTGTAGGTAATGTTGAAGACCAGCCCGAGCAGTGGAGCCAAAGACACACGGATGCCGATGTTCTGTGCCCGCATCACCAGGAACATGTCGCTGGAGTTACCCAGCGAAAACAGGGTCACGGCAAACAGCACAAAGTAAAACGCGCCGGGGAGCTTCGAGATTGAAGGCTGGGAGGTCGCTGCGCTTTCCCCAGCTTGCCTCTCCTGGCCTGCGGCACGCTCCCGCCGATGGCCGGTCTCACGGATGCCAAATAGGGCTACCAGCACGCACAGAGCACCCGGAATCGCAGCGGCCCAGAACACGCCGCGCATTCCGTAGCGCGAGAGAAGAACCAGCGCGGCCAGCGGGCCTGCGATGGCCCCGGCCGAGTCCATCGACTGGATCAGTCCATAGGCCGAACCGAGCCGGCCCTTGTCCACCGTCTCGGCGACCATCACATCGCGAGGCGCGCCACGTGCGCCTTTCGCCAGCCGGTCGGTAAAGCGAATCAGCAGGACTTGCCACCATGAAGTAGCCATGGCAAGAAGCGGCTTCACGGCGTTGGCGACGAAGTATCCGGCCACCACGAGTGGCTTGCGGCGTTCGATGCGGTCGGTGAAATATCCGGAGAACAGTTTGGCGAACGACGCGACGCTTTCCGCAATGCCCTCGATCAGGCCCAATTGCGCCGGACCCGCGCCCAGCGAAACCAGAAATGCAGGGAGCACCCAGTACGCCATTTCCGAAGCCGTGTCGTTCAGGAACGAGGTGGCGCCGAAAACATAGATGTTGCGCGCAGGAGGCTGGTGCTCGACGGGCAGTTCGGGCATAGAAACGTTTTACCACGGAGGCACGGAGGCACGGAGGAAGGCAAGGAATGAAGAGAGGGCGAACGACCAACGACCCACGATTGCTTCAGTACATCGCGTCGTATTTGGTGACAACCCACTCGCCAGCCTTGTTTTCAGTGGTGACCGTGAAGAGTTCCTTGTACGTACCGCTTTGGTCGGCAGAATTGCGGCGTTTGCCGCGATAGTGAAGGATGATCAGCGGCGGCGCCTCTTCCCAATCCACGAGTTCCCAGGAGACTAGCGGATGCTGCGATTCCGACTGGCAGATGTAGCGCGCGTACTTTTTGCGATAGTCATGCTCCCATTTGGCAAGGAGGTCATCACAATGGCCATCCCGCAGTTCACGCAGGAACTGGCTGGCAGCATGCTCGGTCGAACGATCACGCAATGGGTTCATGCTGATGCTCATCGGCAAACCGCTCAGCGGATCGTGCTCTTCAGAGCGCGCCAGCACCGGCCCCTGATTGCTCAGCCACCACAGGTATCCCAGAAACACGAATACGAGCAGCGCACCAGCGCCGACGGCAATGCCGATCTGTGTGCGAGTAACCGCCATTAGATAAAGTTTATGAAGATGGCCACCAGGCAGCAAGATTACTGCCGGTAGCAGCGAGAGGACATGTACGAGTGGGGATGAGCTACCCAGTTCTCATGGAGTTGCACCACAGCGTAGCCGGAGAAACACATTGAAAGAAAAAAGGCACGGCGTAAATGCCGTGCCTCTGGGTTCTGTGGAAAACAGCCAACTATTCTTGCTTATCGCCGCTCTTATCGCCGCCTTCGCTTGATTCGGGTGGTGCTGCTTCGCCTGAAGCCTGAGCTTGTGCCTCGGCCTCTTCCATGGCTTTCTTGGCTTCGGCGACCTTCTTGGCTCGCACTTCGGCGCGCTTTTCTTTTTTCTCGTCGAGAACCTTCTCGCTGCCGAGCAGTTCGAGGAAGGCCTTGTCGGCGCCGTCGCCCTTGTTCCAGTGCGAGCGGATGATGCGCGTGTAGCCGCCTTCGCGGTCGCCGAAGCGTGGGCCGATCTTATCAAACAATTTCACGACGGCTTCGTTGGTCATGAGGTACGAACCGGCCAGGCGGCGAGCCGCGAGATCTCCGCGCTTGCCAAGCGTGATCATCTTCTCGACCAGCGGGCGCGCAGCTTTCGCCTTGGGAACGGTCGTTTCGATGCGCTCCTCGACAATCACCGAGGTGACCAGGTTACGCAGCAACGAGCGCCGGTGCGCCGTGTTTCGTCCGAGTTTGAATCCTGCAACTTTGTGACGCATGGGAGAAACCTCAGTGGCCAGTGGCCAGCGAACAGTGACCAGTGGCCAGTTGGTTCGTGACCGGGTCTTACTGACCACTGGTCACTGGCCACCGACCACTGCATTCTTACAGTTGATCGTCCGGTCCGTACGCCGACGCGGGCAACGGCACATTCGATGTCGGTCCCGGCACCGCATTGCCGTGCTCGTCGATCTTCATGCCCAGGCTCAAGCCCATCGACGAGAGAATCTCTTTGATCTCGTTGAGCGACTTGCGGCCGAAGTTCTTGGTCTTGAGCATCTCGGCCTCGGTCTTCTGCACGAGCTCGCCGATTGTCTGGATATTCGCATTTTTCAGGCAGTTGTAGCTGCGCACGGAAAGCTCGAGCTCCTCGACGGAACGATTCAGGTTCTCGTTGTGGATCTCGGGCTTGCGATCGTCGCCCGACGAAACCCCGGTTTCGATCTCTTCTTCGAAGTTGATGAAGATATTCATGTGGTCCTTCAGCAGCTTCGCGGCCAGGCCGATCGAGTCGGCTGGCGTGATGGAGCCGTTGGTCCACACTTCGAGCGTGAGCTTGTCGTAATCCGTGATCTGGCCGAGACGCGCGGCTTCGACCGTGTAGTTGCACTTGCGCACCGGCGAGTGCACGGAGTCAATCGGAATGAAACCAATGCCAAGATCTTCGTCGAAATTCTTGTCGGCAGAGGTGTAACCGCGGCCGCGCTTCAGGCGCATTTCCATGTCGAGCTTGCCGCCTTCGCTGACCGTCGCGACGTAGACATCCTTGTCGAGAACTTCGACGTCGCCATCGGCCTCGATCATGCCGCTGGTCACTACGCCGGGCTGATCAGCGCGCAAGTAAATCGCTTTCGGAGCGTCGCCGCTCAACTTGAACGGAATCTGCTTGAGGTTGAGGATGATGTCGGTCGCGTCCTCGACCACGCCGGGGATCGACTGAAACTCATGCAGCACTCCTTCGATCTTCACAGCCGTGACGGCCGCGCCTTCAATCGAACTCAGCAGCACGCGGCGCAGAGCATTGCCTACAGTAGTTCCGAAGCCGCGCTCAAACGGCTGCGCCCAGAAGATGCCGTATTTGTCGGTGAGAGTGGAAGTGTCAACTGCGAGACGTTTTGGTTTCTGAAAACCTTTCCAAAGCATTTGTTTCTCCTTCGGCCGTTTGGCTCAATCCTGACTCGCTGAGTGGTCCAATTCAGGTCAACATCAGGGAAGGCTGATCTGGCACGAAAAGCGGACCGAACAATCGGATGATTGTGCGATCGGGTGATCGGGTGATTTCAGATCGCCCGTGACCCGATCTCCCGATCGATTACTTACTGTACAACTCGACAATCAGCTGCTCATTCACTGGCAACTGGATATCTTCGCGCTTCGGCAGACTCAGTACGCGCGCCTTGTAATTGTCGCGATCGACTTCCAGCCAATTCGGCAGCGTGCCGTGACTGGCGAATTCCTTGGCCAGTTCGAGCACGGTAAGCTTCTTGCTATTTTCGCGAATCGCGATCTCCTCGCCGGCACTCACTTCGTACGAAGGAATGTTGACCTTGCGATTGTCGACCGCGACGTGCCCGTGACGCACCAACTGACGTGCTTGGCGCCGCGACTGGGCAAAGCCCAGGCGGTAAACCACATTGTCGAGACGCCGTTCGAGTTGCTGCAGCAAACGTTCGCCGGTCACACCCTTGGCGCGTGCAGCCTTCTCAAAGTAGTTGCGGAACTGGCCTTCCTGGGTGAAGTAGATGCGCTTAGCCTTCTGCTTCTCGCGCAGTTGCAGGCCATAGCCTACGACCTTGGCCTTGCGGTCCTTCCCATGTTGTCCGGGAGCAAAGTTACGCTTCTCGATAGGACATTTATCGCTGAAACACTTTGCCCCTTTGAGGAACAGCTTCATGCCCTCGCGGCGGCACAGACGGCAAACTGCATCGGTATAACGGGCCAAGTTGCTTCTCCTTTAGATGACCGGTTTACAGGTTTGGCTTCACCCTTCGTCCCGGACGATTCTCGTAGAGACGTAACTTGTTACGTCTCTCTAACCACGAAATCTGCTGCTGCGTGCGGATTGACGCCGACCAACATTCGTGGCACTGCCGGAAGAGACGTAGCAAGCTACGTCTCTACGAATTTAGACTCGGCGGCGCTTCGGCGGACGGCAGCCGTTGTGCGGAATCGGCGTCACGTCGCGAATGGAGCGCACTTCGATGCCGGCCGCAGCCAGCGCGCGTACGGCCGACTCACGACCCGATCCCGGGCCGCTGACGCGCACATCTACGCTCCGCACTCCGTGATCGCGCGCCATGTTCGCGGCATTCGACGCAGCCTGCTGCGCCGCGAACGGTGTGCCCTTGCGCGATCCGCGGAAGCCGAGTGACCCAGAACTCTTCCACGACAGAACGTTGCCGTTCATGTCGGTAATAGTCACGATCGTGTTATTGAAGGACGCCTGCACGTACGCCAAGCCATGAGGCACGTGCTTGCGCTCCTTCTTCTTGAACGTCTTCTTCTTGCCTTTTTTTTCGGGAGTCGCTGGTGCGCCGCCCGCTGCCGCTGGTTTTGCCATAGTAGCTCTTAGCTCCTAGCTCATAGCTTCTAGCGAGGAGCTAGAAGCTAGAAGCTGCTTTTACGTCTTTGCCGTCGCCTTCTTCTTCTGTGCGACCGTTCCCTTGCGCGGACCCTTACGGGTACGAGCGTTCGTGTGCGTGCGCTGTCCGCGGACCGGCAGATTGCGGCGGTGACGGAACCCGCGGTAGGAGCCGATTTCGATGAGGCGCTTGATGTTCATCGAAACTTCCTTGCGCAGGTCGCCTTCCACCATGCCTTCCGACTCGATCACGGTGCGGATGCGGTTGACCTCTTCTTCGCTAAGGTCCTGGACCTTCTTCATGGGGTCGACCTTGGCCTCGTCGAGAATGCGGCCGGCGCGCGGATGCCCAATGCCGTAGATATACGTCAGCGCAATATTGATGTGCTTCTGGCGCGGTAGATCGACGCCTGCAATACGTGCCATAAATTCTTATTCCTCTCAACCTGCCGGCTTCCGTCGGCTATTAGCTACTAGCTGCTAGCTTCTAGCAAATCACCTGTGATCCTACGCATTTGCTATAAGCTAGGAGCTAGGAACTGGAAGCTTTCTTCAGCCCTGGCGCTGCTTGTGTTTCGTGTTGGTGCAGATCACGCGCACCACGCCCTTGCGGTGGATGACCTTGCACTTGTCGCAAATCTTCTTTACCGATGCTCGTACTTTCATGTGAATCAGCCCTCAGCCGTCAGCTATCAGCCGTCAGCAAAACCGATCGGCCGAGAAAACGACAATTCTATTTATAGCGGTAAACAATTCTGCCGCGATTTAAGTCGTAGGGCGAAAGCTCGACTGCGACCTTGTCGCCCGGCAGAATGCGGATAAAATTCTTTCGCATCTTGCCCGAAACATGCGCCAGCACCTGGTGCTTGTTCTCCAATTCCACACGGAACATAGCATTGGGCAGCGGCTCCAGAACAACTGCCATCACTTCAATCGCGTCTTCTTTGCTCATCGACTCCTTGTAGAGACGTTGCTTGCAACGTCTCTTCTCACCACAGGCGGAATTGCCTTCGCCGGCAAGACGTAGCGAGCTACGTCTCTACGAATGATCACTGCGTCAAAATCACCGGCCCATTTTTCGTCACAGCGACGCAATGCTCGAAATGCGCGCTAAAACTGCCGTCGGCAGTGACCGCGGTCCACTTGTCGCCCAACACCCGCGTCTCGGGCTTGCCAAAATTCACCATCGGTTCAATTGCCAGCACCATGCCTTCGCGCAACTTCGCGCCGTGACCGCGGGCACCGAAGTTCGGGACTTGCGGTTCCTCGTGCAGTTTCGTCCCGATCCCATGCCCTACAAACTCGCGAACCACGCTGAAACCGGCGGCTTCCACGTGTTCCTGCACGGCCGCTCCAACGTCGCCCACCGAGTTGCCGATGCGCACCTGCTCGATGCCGCGATAAAGTGATGCCTCAGTGACTTCCAACAGCTTATGCAATTCCGGCTTCACGGAAATGCCTACCGGAACCGTGATCGCAGCATCGCCGTAGTAGCCTTCCAAAACCACGCCACAATCAATCGAAACGATGTCGCCTTCTTTCAGCGCCCGCTTCTCCGACGGGATGCCGTGCACAATCTCTTCATTCACCGACGTGCACAACACGCAGGGATAATCGTAATAACCCTTAAAAGCCGGCTTCGCCCCGAGTTCCTTGATCTTCTTCTCGGCAGCACGCTCCAGATCCATGGTCGTGACGCCCGGGGCTACCATCTCCCGCAAATGATCGAGGACCTGGCGAACGATGCGACCGCTCTGCCGCATCTTTTCAATCTCAGCCGCCGATTTGCACACAATCGCCATTCCTACGCGTGATGGTCTTCAATAACCCGGTAAATCTGCTCTGTGACTTCGTCGATCGGCAGATCGCCGTTCACCGAGATCAGCCGCCCCGTGCGCTGGTAATAGTCGGCCACGGGACGAGTCTGCTCTTCGTAAGCTTTCAACCGCGGCTCAATTACTTCCAGGCGGTCGTCATTGCGGGTCACCAGCTTCGACCCGTCGAAGTCACACACTTCGTCGGAACGGGGAGGCTGAAAGTGGACGTTATAGATCCGCCCACAGGTGGGACAAGAACGGCGTCCAGTGATCCGGAGCAACAATTGATTATAGTCGACGTGCATCTCGATCACAATCGGCCAGGCCCGGGTGGGGCGCGAGTTGTCAAAGAGCTTGTCGTCGAGCAGCGCATCCAGCCACCCGGCCTGGGCTGCAGTCCGGGGAAAGCCGTCCAAAATGTATCCGCGCTTGCAGTCCGGTTGGCTCACCCGTTGCCGGACCATTTCACAAACCAGATCGTCGGAAACCAGCTCGCCTCGCGCCATGACTGCTTTAGCGGCCAAGCCCAGCTCCGTTCCCTGGGCCACGTTGCACCGCAGGATGTCTCCCGTGGAGATTTGCGGAATCAAGTAGTGCTCCATGATCCGCTTCGCCTGCGTGCCTTTGCCGGCACCGGGCGGTCCCAAAAGTACTATTGGGCCTACATCCCGCGAGGTTTCTTGCGCCATCGAGCCGGCCTCAAGCCTTCCGCTTCCAATTTCCCCGGCGCCCCAGAGAAAACGGCCGAGGTGCAATCACCCCAACGTCCAAGCGAGTCGCACGATGCACGCCTTCATCCCCAGTTGCAGATCCTTCGCTTCCCTCAGGATTTCGGCTGCGGGCTCCCGCTTCGCTCACGCCCGCAAAGCGCCTCAATTACGACCAGTTCCGCCGGCCGCGAATCCGTCCGCTGCGCGGTGTGAATCCATCGTAGTGGCGCATGATCAACTGCGCCTCAATCTGCGTCACCGTGTCCATCGCCACGCCCACGACGATCAGCAGTGACGTTCCACCAAAGTAAAAAGTCACGCCCAATCCATTCGTCACCCAGACCGGCAGCTTCTCAAACTGCGATCCGCCCAACCACCACGGCAGGTGATTCAGGTGAATACCGGCGATCATCCACTCGGGAATAAACGAGATGACAATCAAGTAAAGCGCGCCCACCAACGTAATGCGCGTAAGCACCTCATTGATGAAGTCCGCAGTGCGGCTGCCCGGACGAATGCCGGGGATGAACCCGCCGTACTTCCGCATGTTGTCGGCCACTTCGCTCGGATTGAAAACGATGGAGACATAAAAGTACGCGAAGAAAATAATCCCGATGGCATAGAGCAGCGTGTAGAGCGGCTCGCCCCACTTCAGCGCATCGAACAGCGGCCCAAAGTATCGGTTGTTGTGCAAACCGTACCCGACTGTCTGTGGCAAGGTCAGAATGGACGACGCGAAGATGACCGGCATCACGCCACCGGCATTCACACGCAGCGGCAGGTGCGTCGACTGCCCACCCATCACTTTCCGTCCAACCACACGCTTGGCGTACTGCACTGGAATTCGCCGCTCGCTGCGCTCGACATAAACAATGAAGGCCACAACTGCGACCATGAAGATGACGAGGCCCACCATCAGCGGGAACGTCATCGCGCCCCAGGCGGCGTTCTTCGCCTTGTCGATCAGATCGACCACACCACGCGGCAGGCCGACGACGATGCCGGCGAAGATCAACAGCGACATGCCATTGCCGACACCTCGATCTGTGATCTGCTCGCCCAGCCACATAATGAAGGCGCTGCCCGTGGTCAGGGTTAGCATGGTCATCACGCGGAAGGACCAGCCGGGATGCAGCCCAAAGCCTCCCTTTTCGAGGCCGATCGCGATGCCGAACGATTGCACGGCGCTCAAAATGACGGTGATGTAGCGCGTCCACTGAGTGATCTTCTTGCGCCCCAGTTCGCCTTCCTTCTGCAGTTTCGCCAGAGGCTCATAGACCACGGTCAGCAACTGCAGAATGATGGAGGCTGTAATGTAGGGCATGATGCCCAGGGCGAAAATCGTCATCCGGCGGACTTGGCCTCCGGAGAACAAATCGATAAATCCGAACAGGCCGCCCTGCTGCCCCTGGAAATAGTTCTCCAGTGCCGCGGTATTGATCCCCGGGGTGGGAATGTGTCCGCCCAGGCGGTACACGAACAGGAGAGCCAGCGTAAACAGGATGCGTCTGCGCAGGTCTGGGATCCGGAAAATGTTCGCCAGCTTCTCAAACATTACTGCAAGACCTCAACCTTGCCGCCCGCCTTGGTGATCTTCTCTTGCGCCGACTTCGAGAACTTATGCGCATGCACGGTGATCGCGCTCTTCAGTTCGCCGTCGCCCAGAATCTTGACCGGGTGCTTCGTCTTAATGACTCCGGCTTTCCGCAGCACATCGGGCGTAATCGTGCTCTCGCCCAACGCCACCAGCCGCTCTAGACTCACGATGTTGAATTCCTTGCGAAAGATATTGGTGAAGCCGCGCTTGGGCATGCGGCGATGCAGCGGCATCTGGCCGCCTTCAAAGCCGCGGATCATGCGCGAACCGCTGCGCGAGCGCTGTCCTTTGTGTCCACGCGTTAACGTTTTACCCATGCCGGAACCCATCCCCCGCCCCACGCGCTTGCGCTTTTCCGTCGCCTTCTTCGGTGCTCGAATATTCGATAAATTCATGGCTCGCTTCCTACTCGACAAACTCGACCAGGTGCGGCACCTTCGCCACCATGCCGCGAATGGCGTTCGTGTCGGGACGCTCGATCACCTGATTCAACCGCGTAAAGCCCAGACCCTTGATCACTAATTTCTGTTTGACCGGGGCACAGATCGCGGATCGCACCCACTTCAGGTGAATCTTTCCGCCGCCCGAACTTGTTTTCTTTGCCGTCATTGCAATCCTCGTTAAAGTTCCTGCGCCGTCTTACCGCGCATAGTCGCGACGCTCTCTCGGCTCTTGAGTTGCTTCAGTGCGTCAAAGGTCGCCTTGATCACGTTGTGCGGGTTGGTTGTGCCGATGGACTTCGTCAGCACGTTCTGGACGCCGGCCGAAGTCATCACCGCGCGCACTGCTCCGCCCGCAATCACGCCAGTGCCTTCCGGAGCCGGCTTGAGCAACACCTTGCCCGAACCGTAGCGCCCCAGCACGAGGTGGGCAATGCTGGTCTGCGTCAGGTTCACCTTAATCAGATTCTTTTTCGCCGATTCGATTCCCTTACGTATGGCCTGCGGAACTTCCTTGGCCTTGCCGGAACCGTAGCCCACCACCCCGGCCGAAGGATCGCCCACAACCACCAGCGCCGCAAACGAAAGATTCTTGCCGCCCTTGACCACCTTGGTCACGCGGTTAATCGCCACGACCTGGTCTTTCAACTGAAACGAACCTGCATCGAGCTTTTTGATAACTGTTGGCATTCTTTTCTCAGCTTCTAGCTTTTAGCTGCTAACTTCTAGCTACGCCAATTTTGGAAGGGTAGTAGCCAGGAGCCAGCAGCCAGCAGCTGCTTTTAGAACTTCAGTCCCGCTTCGCGGGCCGCATCGGCCAGCGCCTTCACGCGCCCGTGATAAATGTAGCCGCCGCGGTCAAAGACGACCTTCGTCACGCCCTTAGCCTTGGCGCGCTCTGCAATGGTCTTTCCGACGACCTTCGCAGCGGCCACGTTTCCGCCCGTGCGGCGATCTTCTTTCTTGCCTTCCGCCGTGCTGGCCGAAACCAGCGTCTTGCCGCTCAGGTCGTCAATTACCTGAACGTAAATGTGATTGAGCGACCGGTACACGTTCAGCCGCGGACGTTCCTCGGTACCCTGCATCTTCTTGCGTATGCGCTCGTGCACATGCCCGCGTTTATGGTTCTTGGAAATTTTTGTCAGCATGAAACTCGTCCTTGGTCGTTTGTCGTTGGTCGTTGGCCAACCACTCCCGACAATTTCACAAAGCTGCAATCCCTCATCACGGTCAGCCGGCGCGGTTAAGCTAACGATCAGCGACCAACGACTGCTATTTCGCTCCGGTCTTCCCAACCTTTTTCTTGAGCCGCTCGCCCGCGTAGCGCACGCCCTTATTCTTGTAAGGATCAGGCGGACGCAAAGACCGCATCTCCGCGGCGACTTGACCCACTTTCTGCCGGTCGATTCCCGTCAGCGATATCTTGGTCTGCTTGGGATCAACGGTCGCGTCAACGCCGCTGGGCAGAGGGTACTCAATCGGATGCGAGTACCCGAGGTTGAACACAACCATACTCTTGCCCTTCAACTCGGCGCGATAGCCGATGCCCACAATCTCGAGATCGCGTGTCCATCCCTTGGTAACGCCTTCGACCGCGTTGTTTACCAAGGCGCGCGCCAGTCCGTGAACGGCCGCTTGCGAGTCGTTCTCGCGGATGGCAACGAGGTGTCCGTCTTTCTGTTCCACCTTGATACCTGATGGCAACGCCGTGTCCAGCTTGCCTTTTGGCCCCTGGACCGCAACTGTGTTGCCTTCAATCTTGACCGTCACCCCTTTGGGGATCGCAATCGGTTTTCTTCCAATTCGTGACATAAGCTTCTGGCTCTTAGCTCCTAGCTTCTAGCTAGGCCGCTTGTTTTTGCAGCCCCGATTTCTGCAGGGACTGTTTTCAGTTCGAAACTCAGTTTGGATCGACGCTCTAGCTAGCAGCTAGTAGCTAGAAGCTGCTTCAGTAAATTTCGCAAAGCAATTCGCCGCCAACACCTTCCCTGCGCGCCTGGCGTCCCGTCATCACGCCGCGCGGCGTGGTGAGGATGTTGATGCCCATCCCGCCGAGCACGCGTGGAATCTCGCTGCGGCGGACGTATACACGGCACCCGGGCCGCGACACGCGCTCAGCCTTCGAGATGGCCGCCTCATTGTTGGCGCCATACTTGAGGTAAATACGGATGACCTTGTGGCCTTCTTCCTCTGTCGGCTTGAAGTTCGAGATATATCCCTCTTCTTTCAGGATGCGCGCAATCTCCAGCTTCAGCCGTGACGCCGGGACATCCACCTTCTGGTGCCGGGCCTGGAGCGCGTTCCGCACCCTCGTCAGCATATCTGCGACCGGATCGGTCAACCTCATCGTCTGCTTCTCCTCTAGCCGCCCGTTCGCTCCCTACTGTGGAGAACCTGCGACGGCTCGCTACTTCGGTCGTTCGTCGTTAGTCCCTACCAGGACGACTTCGAAACCCCCGGAATCTCCCCACGCAGCGCCAGCCCACGGAAGCACAGTCGGCAAATACCAAACTTCCGCAAAAACGCGCGCGGACGCCCGCAAAGCCGGCAACGGTTGTGCTTGCGCGTGGAAAACTTCGGTTTCTTCACGTCTTCGGGCCGTTGATGTAACCCGACCCCGTCTTTCACTCGTTTTGCTGTAGTCAACTTAGCTCCTAAATTCCTTCAGTCAGTTCTGGGTTCTCGCACCTGCGATCATCCGATGCCCCGATCGCCCGATGATCCGATGCTACGCCCGGAACGGCATTCCCAGGTGCTTCAGCAGCGATCGCGCCTGGTTGTCATTCGCAGCCGTCGTCACGATCGTGACGTTCATGCCCTTCATCTTGTCCACTTTCGCGTAGTCAATCTCCGGAAAAATTAACTGGTCGTGCAGCCCGAGCGTGTAGTTGCCGCGGCCGTCAAACGACTTGGTCGAAACGCCGCGGAAGTCGCGTACGCGCGGCAGAACAATGTTCACCAGCCGGTCGAAAAATTCGTACATGCGGTCGCCGCGAAGTGTAACCATCGCTCCAATGGATTGCCCCTGGCGGACTTTGAACGCCGCAATCGACTTCTTGGCCCGCGTAACCACAGGTTTCTGGCCCGTAATCTGCCCCAGTTCGTTCACCGCCGGATCGAGCACCTTGGCGTTCTGCGTCGCTTCGCCCACCCCCATGTTGACAACAATCTTGTGGAGTCGGGGAACCGCCATCGGATTCTTCAGTTCAAGTTCCTTGAGCAATGCCGGCGCTACTTCCTTGTCGAATCGCGAGCGCAGCCGCGGACGTTCTTTCGCGCTATGCCGCGCCTTCTCTGGAGCCTTCTGCTCCTGCGCCGCTTCCTTCGGTGCCTTCTTGTCTTTTGCCATCGTATTCAACTTCCTCTCACGGTTTCGGGTTGCAGAAAGCAGCTTTTAGCAATTGGCTCTTAGCCTTTAGCTTTGTTGCTCTCTGCGTCTACCGGTTCGTGAGACTCAATTTCCCTCTCAACCATCAGCGCTGTCGCCACAAGCTAAAAGCTAATGGCTAAGAGCTAACAGCTATTTATCCAGCGTCGTTCCGCACTTCTTGCATACCCGAACCTTGCGATCGCCGCGCATGTCGTGCCCGATACGAACCGGGCCGCAGGTAGGACAAACCAGTTGCACGTTCGAGAGTGCGATCCGGCTCTCCTGCTCGGCGATTCCGCCCTTAATATTGCGCTGCGGGTTCGGCCGCACGTGCTTCTTCACCATCATCACGTGCTCCACCAGAATCTTGTTGTCGCCCGGAAACACGCGCAGGACGCGCCCTTCCTTGCCCTTGTCCCGCCCCGTGATCACTTTCACCGTGTCATTGCGGCGGATATCTACTCGCTTATGTGCAGTCGACGCAATCCTCATAAGAATTCGCCTTACAGAACCTCAGGTGCTAACGAAACAATTTTCAGGAATTTCTTCTCGCGCAACTCACGAGCCACCGGGCCGAAAACGCGTGTCCCCACCGGTTCGCCCGCATCATTGATCAGCACTGCCGCATTCTGATCGAAGCGGATGTAGGTGCCATCACGGCGGCGATGCTCCTTGCGCGTCCGTACAATCACGGCCTTCACCACCTTACCCTTCTTCGTCTGGCCTTCTGGTGCCGCTTCTTTCACAGCAGCCGTGATCACGTCGCCCAGTCCGGCATTCAACCCGGTCGAGCCGCCCAGCGGCAGAATCATCTGCAGCTTGCGGGCGCCGGAGTTGTCCGCGACCTCCAGCATCGATCTCATCATCACAGCCATGGCGACAATCTCCCTCTCTCGCGACTCAGTTGCCCGGAACGCCCGGAACTTCGACCGCGGCTTCCGGCACCAGCGCCGCCTTGCGAATAATATCTTTGAGTTTCCAGCGCTTCAGTTTCGAGAGCGGACGCGTCTCTTCGATCCGCACGAAGTCGCCCACATGCGCCTCGTTCTTCTCATCGTGCGCATAGAACTTCTTGTGCCGCGCAATCACGCGCCCGTAAAACGGATGCGACTTCTTGCGCGTCACCTGCACCACGATGGTCTTGTGCATGCGGTTGGAGACAACTTCTCCCACCACTTCCTTGCGCCGGCCCTGCACATGCTGGCTCGTAGTTTCCGCCATTATCGTTTCTCCGTTGCCGCGGCGCGCTGCCGCTCACCTAAAATCGTCTTGGCCCGCGCAATATCCTTGCGCAGCCCGCGAATCTTCTTCAAGCTCTCCGTCTGCCCCATGTTCAGCTGGAACTTCAACTTGAAGAGCTGGTCGGCAAGGTCGCGTTCCTGATGCTGCAGCTCTGCGTCGGTCGAGTTTCTGATTTTGTCTGCCTTCATAAATATGCCTTCAGCTCTCAGACATCAGTTCTCAGCCAAACCGCGCCAGCCCTGCTCTCGCTGACAACTGACGGCTGAATACTGACGGCTCTTTCTAGTGCGCCATTTCGCGCTTCACCAGCGCGGTCCGCAGCGGCAGCTTGTGCGAGGCCAGTCGCATCGCTTCCGCCGCATCGGTCGGCGTCACGCCTTCCATCTCAAACAGAATCTTCCCCGGACGCACTACGGCGACCCAGTGATCCGGCGCGCCCTTACCCTTGCCCATACGGGTCTCGGCTGGCTTCTTGGTCACCGGCTTGTCAGGAAACAGCCGGATCCAGATCTTTCCCCCGCGTTTGATGAAGCGAGTCATGGCGACGCGGCTGGCTTCTATCTGCCGGTCCGTAATCCACCCGGGCTCGAGCACCTTCAATCCGTAGTCCCCAAAAGCCAGTTCCGACCCACGCCAGGCCTTGCCCGTCATGCGCCCGCGCTGCTGCTTGCGGTACTTCACTTTCTTTGGCATCAACATAAAATCAGCTCTTAGCTTCTAGCTCTTGGCTCTTAGCCAAACCCTTACTCCGACTATCAGACTCGCCCACTTCCGCATTCTTACTTCTGACTGCTGCCGTTTCTAAAATCCCGCAGCCGCCGGTTGCGCTTCCCGCTTCTTCTGCTGCAGGATCTCGCCCTTGTAGATCCAGCACTTCACCCCGATCACGCCATAAGTAGTGCGCGCTTCGGTAAATCCGTACTCGATGTCGGCGCGCAGTGTGTGCAATGGCAAGCGGCCTTGCAGATACCACTCCGATCGCGCAATTTCGTTGCCATTCAGCCGCCCGCTGACCCGAACCTTGATTCCCTTGCAGCCGAAGCGCAGCGCGGAATCAACCGCCTTACGCATGGCGCGACGGAAGCCGACACGCTTCTCCAGTTGCAGCGCAATCGATTCCGACACCAGCTGCGCGTCGAGTTCGGGCTTGTGCACTTCCTGGATGTCGACAAAAATATCTTTGCCGGCCGTGCGTTTCTGCAGTTCGGCTTTGAGCTTGTCGATTTCCGCGCCCTTGCGCCCGATGATGATTCCGGGACGCGCCGTCTTGATGATGATCCGCAGCTTGTTGCCCGGCCGCTCAATTTCGATGGAGCTCACGCCCGCCGACTTGAGCTTGTCCTTCAGTTCGGCCTTCAGCTTGACGTCTTCGTGCAGTTGCTTGTCATAGTCCCGCTCGGCAAACCAGCGGGACTTCCACGGCTTCGTATACCCAAGCCGAAAACCATAAGGATGGACTTTTTGTCCCATTGCTTCTCCTAAATCAAACCTCTCGTCGTAGCGCCGGCATCTCGCCGGCTGTCCGGCGGGCGTCCCCGCCCGCCGACCCCTGGTCTACTTCGCCGCGGCTTTCTTCTTGCCCGCAGCTTTCTTCGCAACCGGCGCACGCCGCTTGGCCTTAGCTGGCGCTGCCGCTTCTCCACCAACCACCTGGGCAACCGTTTCGCCATTCTTTCCCCGCTCCGCCAACACAAGCTCGATATGCGAAATGCGCCGCTGATAGCGATACGCACGCCCCTGCGGCGCCGGACGAATCCGCTTCATCCGCGGCCCGTCATTCGCCACAGCGCGCTTTACGTACAGGTTGTCGATCTCGACATCGATGTTCTTCTCGGTAGCAAGAAAGTTCGCGTTGTCCAGCGCCGACTGCAGCAGCTTTCCCACATGCGCCGCCACCCGCTTCTTCGTGAACGCGAGCGTGTTGCGGGCCTCTTCTACCCGCCGCCCCTTGATCAGGTCCAGCACCAGCCGCGCCTTTTGCGGCGAGACGCGCAGGTAACGCATTTCAGCTCTAAATTCCATAGTCTTAATCTCAGCTCTAAGCTCTCAACCGTTTGCTCCTAGCCAAAAGCCAAGAGCTAATAGCTAACAGCGGGTTTACCCCTTCGGCGCCGCAGGTGGTGGAGTGCCGCCGGCAGGGGCAGAAGGAACAATCGCTCCCGGACCTCCCGGAATGCCAGCCGGCTTAGCCGCCACTTCTGTCGCCGCTCTCATCGAGTGTCCCTTGAACTGGCGCGTGAAGCTGAACTCGCCCAGCTTGTGCCCCACCATGTTTTCCGTAACATACACGGGGATGAACTTTTTGCCGTTGTGCACCGCGATAGTGTGCCCCACCATCTCCGGCACGACCGTCGAACGTCGCGACCAGGTGCGCAAAACTTTCTTCTCATTGCGCGAATTCATGGCCTCCACCCTCGCGATCAGGAAGCCATCCACGAATGCGCCTTTTTTGGTTGAACGTGCCATAAAGTCAGCCTCTAGCTGTCAGCTCCTAGCTCTTAGCTAAACATCAAAAACCTTGTCATTCCGAACCGGCGCTCTTTGCCGGAGAGGAATCTGCTTCTTCTCGCCCTGCTACTTACTGCGTCGGTTGACGATGAATTTGTCCGTCCGCTTGTTGTTGCGCGTCTTGTAACCACGTGTCGGCTGGCCCCACGGAGTCACCGGGTGCCGTCCGCCGGAAGTTTTGCCCTCGCCGCCGCCGTGTGGATGATCCACAGGATTCATCGACACGCCGCGGTTCACCGGACGCCGTCCCAGCCAGCGCGTCCGCCCTGCTTTGCCGATCGTGACATTCTCATGATCAATATTGCCGACCTGTCCGATCGTCGCCATGCAATCTTGCGAAATCTTGCGCGTCTCCCCGGAAGGCAGCTTTACCAGCGCATACTCTTCTTCCTTCGCAACCAGCTGCGCCGAACCGCCCGCCGAACGCACCATCTGTCCGCCCTTGCCAGGCTTGAGCTCGAGATTATGAATCTGCGTGCCCGGCGGAATATTCCGCAGCGGCAACGCATTGCCTACGAGAATGTCAGCGTCAGGGCCGCTCACCACTTTCTGCCCTACCTTCAGTCCTTCCGGCTGCAGAATGTAACGCTTCTCGCCGTCCGCGTAAGCCAACAGCGCAATGCGCGACGAGCGGTTGGGATCGTACTCGATCGTGGCCACAGTCGCAGGAATCCCCGTCTTGTCGCGCTTGAAATCAATGATGCGCAGCTTGCGCTTGTGTCCGCCGCCGCGATGCCAGATCGTGATGTCGCCCGAGTTCCGGCGTCCGCCCGTACGCTGCTTGGGCTCGACCAGCGGCTTGTGCGGATGCTTGGTCGTAATGTCGTCATTAACGATCGTCGTGCGATAGCGCAACGTCTGCGTCGTCGGTCTGTAAGTCTTGATTGCCATAAAATCAGCCTTTAGCTCTTAGCCGTTAGCTCTCAGCTCAATCTTTGTCATTCCGAACCGCGCTCTTCGCGGTGAGGAATCTGCTTCTCCCTGCCCGGAAACTGAGCATCGAAAGCGTTCTACAAATTCTGCGCGTACTCCGGCATCTTCTCTCCGGAGCGCAACCGCACGTACGCCTTTTTCCAATCCGGACGGTAGCCCGCGAACTTCCCTCGCCGCCGCTCTTTCCCCGGATACGTCGCCGTACGCACCGAATGCACCTTCACCTTGAAAATCGTCTGCACGGCTTCCTTGATTTCCGTCTTGGTCGCCTTCGGCGCAACCTGAAAAACCAGCGTGTTCTGGTTTTCCTTGATGGCCAGACCTTTTTCGGTAATCACCGGCCGGCGAATGATCTGGTATGCGGATTTCATCAGGCCACCTCCGCTGCTTTTTCATGCCGTACTCGCCGCCGTGGGGTCGCGCTCGCCTTCTTGGCGCCTTTGTCCTCTCCCGTCTTGTGCTGACGTTTCGAAGTCGATTTCTTCAGCGAAACCTGCAGCTTCTCGATTGCCGGCTGCGAGAAGATCACCCGGTCGTAGCGCAGCAGGTGATACGGATGCACGTCGCTGCCGCGTACCAGTTCGAGCCCGTCGATATTGCGCGCGCTCAATTCCAGGTTGCGGTTCTTGTGCTTCGCGGCCTCGACCACCAGAACCGTCGAGTCGACCTTCAAAGCGTCCAACGCAGCCCGAAACTCTTTGGTCTTGGGCTCTTTCACGTCAAATGCGTTGACCACTATCAGTTTCCCGTCAGCAAACTTCGCCGCCAGCGCCGAACGCAATGCCCCCAGAAGCTTCTTGCGCGGAAAAGTGTAATCGTACGATCGCGGTACCGGGCCGTGCACCGTGCCGCCGTGCCGCCACAGCGGCGATCGGATCGAACCGATACGGGCCCGCCCTGTGCCCTTCTGCTTCCACAGTTTCTTGCCCGATCCGGAAACCTGCCAACGGGCTTTGGTCGCGTGCGTACCCGCGCGCTGCCTGGCACGGTAGTGATTCACCGCCTCCCAGAGCAAGTCCTCATTGACGGCGCCGAAAATTTCGTCAGCCAGATCGAGCGTCCCTACCTTCTCGCCGCTCAAGTTGTAAATATCAATAGTTGCCATATCGTTCTCGTTGCTTCTGTGGAGCGGGCACTCCTGCCCGCTCCTTTTGGCGGACAAGAGTGTCCGCACCACACTAAGCCTTCTTCGCCGCCCTCTTCGCCGCCTTCAAGGGATCAACCGTCGCCGCCCCGGCAAATCCACGACGCTCCCTTGGCGGCTTCTTCGCCTTGGTAATCACGATGTATCCGCCCTGCGGTCCAGGCACGCTGCCTTCGACGACCAGCAGGTTCTCCTCTTTATCTACCCCCAGCACACGCAGATTGCGCACCGTCACCCGCGCATTCCCCATATGCCCCGACATCCGCATTCCCTTAAACACGCGCGACGGAAATGCAGACGAACCAATCGATCCTGTGATCTGAAACATCGAGCCGTGCGACTTCGGACCACCGCCAAAGTGATGCCGTTTCACAACGCCCTGAAAGCCGCGCCCCTTGCTCACTCCCACGATGTCCACGAATTTCTCGCCATCGAATATCTCTACCAGCACGCGGTCGCCGACCTTCACTGACCCATCTCCATCCGCCGCGCCTTCGACCTCGAGCGGCACCTCGCGCATAAACTTCACTGGCGGAACATTATTCTTCGCCAAGTGTCCACGCGCAGGCTTGGTCAGCCGCGACTCCTTCACAAACTCCACCAGGCCAATCTGAGCCGCCTCGTAACCGTCCTTCGTCGCCGACTTATGCTGCGTCACCACGCAAGGTCCCGCCTGCAGCACCGTGACCGGACGAACGTCGCCCTTGGAGTCAAACAGTTGCGTCATGCCGACTTTCTTGCCGAGAATGCCTACTACCTTCGTTGCCATTTCCTTCTCCATGCCCAGCATGGCTCGTCAATCAATCGACCGCTATTGGCTGGGAAGCTTTTCGCACTAGCTAGAAGCTAGTAGCTAGAAGCTATTTATGTTCCTTCCCGAACGCCTTAATCTCCACATCCACGCCCGCTGGCAGATCGAGCTTCATCAGCGCGTCCACCGTCTGCTGTGTCGGCTCGAGAATATCGAGCAGGCGCTTGTGGGTGCGGATCTCAAACTGCTCCCGCGACTTCTTATCCACGTGCGGCGACCGCAGCACGCAATACTTGTTCTTCATCGTAGGCAGCGGAATCGGCCCGGCAATCTGCGCGCCCGTGCGCCGCGCCGTCTCTACGATCTCGCCCGTCGACTGATCCAGAATGCGATAGTCGTACGCCTTTAACCGGATCCGAATTCTTTCTTTTCCTATCACGTTTCATCTCTCTAACCCCTCCCGGTGTCTCCGGGAGGAAAGAACTGGCGGCAAGCCGCAAGCCGCGTTTCTTAAGGTTGTCATCCTGAGCGAGACGCACTTTGTCTCGCGGAGGACCTATGCACTTCTTTCATCCACCACCGCTGTCTGCCGGTTCGCCAGCAGCTCCCGGCTCTTCGCTTTGGCTGATCGCTGATGGCTGATGGCTTCCTACTGGACAATCTCGGCGATCGTTCCCGCTCCCACCGTGTGCCCACCTTCGCGAATCGCGAAGCGCAGGCCTTTCTCCATCGCCACCGGCGTGATCAGCTCGATCACCAGGCTCACGTTGTCGCCCGGCATCACCATCTCCGTGCCCGCCGGCAACTCCGCCACACCCGTCACGTCCGTCGTCCGCAAATAAAACTGCGGACGATATCCCTTGAAGAACGGCGTGTGCCGCCCGCCCTCTTCCTTCGTCAGGATGTACACCTCGGCCTTGAACTTGGTGTGCGGCGTGATCGATCCCGGCTTGGCCAGCACCATCCCGCGCTCCACATCTTCTTTCGCAATGCCGCGCAGCAGCAGCCCGGCGTTGTCTCCAGCCAGACCTTCGTCCAGCTGCTTTTTGAACATCTCCACGCCCGTGACCACCGTCTTGCGCGTCTCGCGGAAGCCTACAATCTCCACTTCCTCGCCCACCTTCACCTTGCCGCGCTCGATCCGGCCCGTCACCACCGTACCCCGCCCCTGAATCGAAAAAATATCTTCAATCGGCATCAGGAACGGCTTGTCCAGTTCGCGCGCCGGCTGCGGCACGCTCTTGTCCACCGCCTCCATCAGCGCGTCAATCTGCTTCTCCCACTTGGCTTCCCCGTTCAGCGCCCCCAGCGCCGACAGCCGGATCACCGGCACATCGTCGCCCGGAAACTTGTAGCTCTTCAGCAACTCGCGCACTTCCAGCTCCACCAGATCCAGCAGTTCGGGATCGTCCACCGCATCGCATTTATTCAACGCCACCACGATGTAGGGCACGCCCACCTGCCGCGCCAGCAGCACGTGCTCGCGGGTCTGCGGCATCGGTCCATCCGTCGCCGCCACCACCAGAATCGCCCCATCCATCTGCGCCGCGCCCGTAATCATGTTCTTGATGTAGTCGGCGTGCCCGGGGCAGTCCACGTGCGCGTAGTGCCGGTTCGCCGTCTCATACTCCACGTGCGCCGTCGCGATGGTGATGCCGCGCGCCTTCTCTTCCGGCGCGTTATCAATCGAGTCAAAAGATCGGAACACGATCTTCGGATTATGTTTCTGCAACACCTTGGTGATGGCCGCCGTCAGCGTGGTCTTGCCATGGTCAATGTGACCAATCGTCCCCACGTTGCAGTGCGGCTTGGTGCGATCAAATTTCTCTTTCGCCATAACTCAGCCTCTAGCTCCTAAGCTCTTAGCTCAAAAACCCGTGTCATCCTGAGCGGCGCCTTTCGCCGCGGAGAACCTATGCAATTTTGTTTCATCGCCCATCTGCAGATCGGCGTCATTTCGTCGTGCCCTGCACCTTGGCGATGATTTCCTCCGCCACCGACCGCGGAGCCTCCTCATAGCGCGCAAAGTGCATCGAGTATTCGGCGCGCCCCTGGGTCGACGAACGCATGTGGGTCGCGTATCCAAACATTTCCGCCAGCGGCACGATTGCCTTGATCACCTGCGACCCCGCGCGGTGCTCCATGCCCTCAATGCGCCCGCGGCGCGCGCTCAGATCGCCCATGATCACTCCGGCGTAATCTTCCGGCGTTACGACTTCCACCGACATCACCGGTTCCAGCAGCACGGGAGAAGCCTTGCGAGCGGCCTCTTTGAACGCCATCGATCCTGCGATCTTGAAGGCCATTTCGTTGGAGTCCACATCGTGGTAGCTGCCGTCATAGAGCGTCGCCTTCACATCTACCATCGGGTAACCGGCGAGCACGCCGCCCTCGAGCGCTTCCTGAATGCCCTGGTCGATCGGCTTAATGAATTCCTTCGGCACCGAACCGCCAACGATTTCGTTGACAAACTCGTAGCCCGTGCCGGGTGGCTGCGGGTCCAAATAAATCTTTGCGTGACCGTACTGGCCGCGACCGCCGGTCTGGCGAATGTACTTGCCCTCCGCCTCGGCGTGCCTCCGGATGGTCTCGCGATACGCCACTTGCGGCTTGCCGACATTGGCCTCCACCTTGTACTCGCGCATCATGCGGTCGACGATAATTTCCAGATGCAACTCGCCCATGCCGCTGATGATGGTCTGTCCGCTGTCGGGATCGGTGTGAACCTTGAAGGTGGGGTCTTCCTGCGCTAGTCGTGCCAGCGCCATGCCCATCTTCTCCTGGTCAGCCTTGGTCTTGGGCTCGACCGCAACCGAAATCACCGGCACCGCAAACTCAATCGACTCCAGCGCAATCGGATGATCTTCGTTGCAAATCGTGTCGCCAGTGCTGACGTTCTTCAAGCCAACCGCGGCACAAATGTCGCCCGCCAGAATCTCGCTGATCTCCTCGCGCTTGTTCGCGTGCATCTTGAGCAACCGCCCGATGCGCTCTGTCTTTCCCGTGCGAACGTTCAGCACCGAGTCGCCAGTCTTGAGCTGACCGGAGTAAACACGAATAAACGTAAGCTGTCCGACAAATGGATCGGCCATGATCTTGAACGCCAGCGCCGAAAATGGCTCATTGTCGGCCGGCTTGCGTGTGATCGGCTGTCCGTTGTCAGGATTAATTCCGTGAGTCTCGCCTACGTCGAGCGGCGAAGGCAGATAGTCCACAACCGCGTCGAGCAGCGGCTGAATCCCCTTGTTCTTGAACGCCGTGCCCACAACTACCGGAAACACCTTCAATGCAATCGTTGACTTGCGCAGTGACGCTCGCAACTCATCCGCAGTAATTTCTTCGCCTTCCAGAAACTTATGCAGGATTTCGTCGTCGTTCTCGGCGATGCTCTCGACCAACTGGGCGTGGAAGGCTTCGGCTTTCTTTTTCAGTTCGGCGGGAATCTCTTCGGTGAGGTACTCGGAGCCAATCGTGTCGTCCTGCCAAACGATTGCTTTCATCCCGATCAGGTCGATGACACCTTTGAACTTATCTTCCTGGCCGATGGGAATCTGAATTGCGACAGGCTTGGCACTGAGGCGCTTGCGGATGGTATCGACGGCATGCTCGAAATCAGCGCCCATCTTATCGATCTTATTAATAAAGCAAATTCGCGGAACACCGTACTTGTCAGCCTGCCGCCAGACCTTTTCCGACTGCGGCTGCACGCCGTGAACCGCGTCAAACACCGCGACGGCACCGTCGAGCACGCGCAGCGAGCGCTCGACCTCCGCCGTGAAATCGACGTGTCCGGGCGTATCAATAATATTGATGCGAATGTCACGCCAGGTGCAGGTTGTGGCCGCGGACGTAATCGTGATTCCGCGCTCCTGCTCCTGCTCCATCCAGTCCATGGTCGCAGTGCCTTCGTGCACCTCTCCGATGCGGTGCGTCCGTCCCGTATAAAACAGGATGCGCTCCGTCGTAGTGGTCTTGCCGGCATCGATGTGGGCCATGATGCCGATGTTTCTGCAGCGCTCTAAGGGAACTGTTCTAGGCACGACGCTAACTCTTTCTGGGCTCCAAATTCAGCTGTCAGCTCTCAGCCCCCTCGCCTATCAGCTTAGGACAAGCTAAGAACAGCTTTCAGCTAAACCAAATTTTTGTCATCCTGAGCGGCGTATTTTGCCGCGTAGGACCTGTGCATTCCTCACCATCGGTAATGCGCGAAAGCCTTGTTCGCCTCCGCCATGCGATGCACATCTTCTTTTTTCTTGATTGCCGCACCGCGGCTGTTGGCCGCATCCAGCAACTCGTTGCTCAACTTATCGATCATCCCCTTCTCACCACGGGCCCGGGCATAGGTAATGATCCAGCGGATCGCGAGCGAGGTGCGGCGATCAGCATTTACTTCCACCGGTACCTGGTAGTTCGCGCCGCCCACGCGCCGGGTCTTCACTTCAAGAAGCGGCTTCGCGTTCTCCACCGCCTTCTTGAACAGCTTCAGAGCCTCGTCGCCACCCTTCGATTCCAGGCGCGTCAAGGCTTCATAGAAGATGCCCTCGGCCGTGCTTCGCTTGCCCTGCCACATCATCGAGTTGATGAACTTCGTTACCAGATCCGACGCGTACACAGCATCGGCCGGAACGGTTCGCTTGACGGTATGTCCTTTACGAGGCATTTCAGCTTTTAGCTCCTAGCTCTTAGCTTTTAGCTTGAGCTCTGCCAGGCTCACATCTCACGCCTGCCCGGAATTCATTGGCCAACGACTGCCAACCATCGACCAACGACAGTCTTTAACCCTTCTTCGGCCGCTTGGCGCCATATTTCGACCGGCCTTGCATGCGGTTCGCCACGCCGACGGCATCCAGCGTTCCCCGAATCACGTGATAACGCACCCCCGGCAAATCTTTCACGCGGCCGCCGCGGATCAGCACAATCGAGTGCTCCTGCAAGTTGTGCCCGACACCGGGAATGTAGGTCGTCACTTCAATTCCGTTGGTCAGGCGCACGCGCGCCACCTTGCGCAACGCCGAGTTCGGCTTCTTCGGCGTCTGGGTATACACACGGGTGCAAACTCCGCGCTTCTGCGGACATCCCTGCAAAGCCGGGCTCGCTGTCTTGTAACGAGGCCGCTTGCGACCCTTTGCCACCAACTGGTTAAACGTAGGCACTCTTGACCGCTCCTTGCAGCGCATCTCCCAGCCCTTTTCGGGCAGGCAGCGCACGGCTCAATCCTGCTGTTGTCGACGCACATCCGTGGGCATGGCCGACTCGAGGTCAACCATTACTTCTCGCCGCGCACAAATGCCGGAGAGAGATTCTGGATTCCGGTTCAGACTTACGCCGCCGACGGTGACGCCCGGCCAAACCAGGGGGCGCTCCGTTTCGTCAGCCCTGCCCTGCATATCCTTCCAACAATTGGGCGGAAGGCACCGCAGGAACGTTTCAGCGAGGAAAGTCTCCGGACCTGCACTCATCCGGAAACGCATTAAAGCTGAGCCGTGAACTTCTGGCACACACACACCGCACCAGAAAACTCACAACGTACAGCAAGCCTGGATGAACTCGCGGAACCTTAAAACTATAGCAAGTGGGAGCGAACATCGTCAACCCGCGATTTTGCATCCCACAGACGAAACAAGAAACACGCAACCGGAAACGGTCCCGGCCCATCGGTCCTGAATGCCCGTGCTTGCCGATTCCGCTTCCAGCCTCTACACTACAGCTTTTCCAATTCATTCGGCTTCCGGTACGGAGCAGCTCGTCCTGCGCACCTTAGAAGCGCACGACGAGGAGGGTGCATGGGCAAGTGGCATTTGGAGCGTCCAGCGTTGGCGGTTTCGGCAATTGCCTTATGCATGCTCGCAGGATGCGGTGGAAGCAAGCCCCCGGGTCCATCGCTTGTCCCAGCCAAGGTGGATCTTTCCCCGGCCACTAGCGCGTCGCTGCAACTGGGGGGGACGCTGACCTTTACCGCCACGGCGCAGAATGTTGCGGGTACAACCATTGCCCCAACCTTTACTTTCCAGTCCAGCGACACCAGCATCCTCAACATCTCGCCCACCGGCGTGGCGTGTGCCGGGCGGTGGGATGCGACTTTCGTCACATGCACTCCGGGAGGCACCGGATCAGTCCAAGTCACGGCCACCGCCCTCGGAACCACGAGCCCGCCCACCCTGGTCTTCGTGCATCCTCCGATCGACAACATCACCGTTACCGAAGTTCTTAACACGACCCCGCCACCGCCCGCCGGCCCCTGTTTTCCTCAGACTCAGTCCATGACCCTGCAGGCAACCGCCTGGAGCCAGAACTCGGACGTTACCGCAACCGTCGGCCCGTTCACCTGGACGGCGAGCAACCCCAGCGTGGTGACCATCACGCCGATTCTGAACTCCGCCTTCAACATTGCCACCAATCAGGCGACCGCGACGGCCGCGACTCCCGGCCTGACGCAGATATACGCTACCGCCAGCGGAGTCTCCAGCAGCGCGTTTCGGCAGAAGACCCCCGACCCAAGCCTTGTCTGGGACTTCTTCGAGACCTGTCCCATCCAGAGCATCACGCTGCAACTTACCCCCAACGGCGAGCAGACCGGGCAAGCCACCTTCGCAACCAACAAGGGCACCGCACAAACCACCACGGCAACGGTCATGGATGTGCAGGGAAACGGTTCGTTGCTGAACAACACCGGGGCACCGGTACTGACCAGGATTCCGCTGACCTGGAGCTCCTCTGAGCCGATGGCCGTCTCGGCCACCGCATGCACAGACCTCAGTTGTTCGATCAGTACTCCGGGAGCAGGTGCGGGTTCTGTCACCGCCTCCTGTAGTCCCCCGACCTGCAATATCGGATTCCCGCAGGTTCCCCCGGGACTTTCGTCCCCAGCATGCGCGGCTTTTCTCGGCATACCAAGCTGCCAGCCTTTCATTCCAGTCCCGGTCTACGCCGCAACGCTTCCCCCTCCACCCCCGCCGCAGCCAATCATCCAGGGGGCGGGGGCAATCTCGGGAGAAGTTTCCGGTGCGGCCACAGCCACTAGCGTCCTGGCCACAAGCGTGGATTGCGAGGCGGAAAATTTGTGCGCTACGGATCTCTACAACGTTTCGACGTCCAACAATCTCGCCGGAAATCCCACCGGGATACCGGTCCCGCCCAATTCTTTGATGTTCGATCTTGCCGGCGACAAGGCCTACATGGGCAGCCAGTTTGGCGCGCAGCTGATTACCACCTCGAACCTCGGCTCTTCCACTAGTAGCCCCTTCACAGCGATCGGCACAGTGACCGGCAACATTCTGGCCATTTCTCCCGATGGCAACTTCGCCATTTTCTCGGACACGGTTCACCCCCCCAATCAGGTCTATGTGACCAATGTCACCTCCGCCACCTCGCCAGCGATCTCACCCTTCAAGATCACGGGAGCGATTGCCGCAGCGTTCTCGCCGGACAATTTGAAGGCGTACATTCTGGCCTGCATCACGACTTCCGCGGTACCCTGCACCTCCTCCGGGGCCGTCGCGGGCAATACCCTGTATGTTTACTCGACATTGAAATCATTGCAGACAATCCCTCTATCGGCCCCCGCGACGTTAGTCACATTTTCCACGAACGGTGCATTCGCGTTTCTGAGCGGTGGCAGCACCACTGCTCCAATATCAATATTCGATACTTGTGACGACGCGCGCGATACCACACTGGATACCACTCTCGCGACCAACATCCCCCGGTCACCACTTTTTCTCACGTTGATCCCCGCCGCCAGCTCTCCAACTCCCATCGTAAGTATAGGTGCCGTTGCATCCGATGTGCTTGTCGGTCTCGATAGCTCGAGCTTGGACCTGATCGCGACCAGTAATACCGCGATTCCGGCGGGCTCCCTCAAGAACCCGGCTGGGTCCTGTCCTCAAACGATTTCTCTTGCGTCCAACCCTAAGACAACCCAGGTTTTCACGCCGATAAATATCCCGCTAGGCCAAGGAACGCTGCACCCGGCTGCTTTTTTCGTGTCTCCCAACGGCGCCCAGGCTTACATCGTTGCCAGCGACCGCCCCAGCATTCTGGTCTACAACTTCAACACTGGCGTGGTCAGCGGCATTGAACTCGCCGGAAATGCGACTCCGCTGGCTCCCCTGAACCCCTTGCAAACCGTAGCCGGCATCTCCACCGATGGAACCCTCATCTACGTAGCCGCTAGCGATGGCCTGCTTCACCAGATCAGCACAACCTCGGCCGTCGACCTGACGCAGACTTCCTTCCCAAATCTTCCCAGCCTTCCAAACCCCTTCTGCTCCCTCAATGCCCTCTCCGGTCAGCCCTGCAAGTTGGATTTAGTGGCCGTTAAACCCTAAGCGGAATTTCCAGTCGTCGGTAGGAACTGTCAGGTTCTGAGCGATGGGATTGACCGAGGCTAAATTTTGCGGGCCAGCGACAGGGACAGGGACAGAGTCGACATTTCTAACTGCCTGACGAAGGAAGAAACAAGCGATCCCAGCATAACGAACTGATGGCTGACGGCTGATAGCTGACGGCTGTTTCTAAGCCGTCTTCTCCAACTCTTTCCCCACGCTGTCCAGCACGCCATTCACAAAATGCACCGACTCGGGAGAAGAAAACTTCCGTGCGATCTCCAGCGATTCGTTAATCACCACCGCCCGCGGCGTCTCCGGATACGCCAGAAACTCCGCCACCGCCGCGCGCAGCAGATTTCGATCCACCGCCGCCATGCGCTCCATGCGCCAGTGCTCCGCATGCTTCTCGATCAGCCCATCAATCTCCCCTACGCGATCGGTAGCCACGCGAAACAGATCGTCGGCAAAACCACGCACTTCCGCGCTGGCCGTGCCATGCTCCACCCAGAAGGTGCGCCGCACCTGCTCGGCGTCCTGCTTGCCCATGTCCGCCTGAAACAGCATCTGCAAAACCAGTTCCCGAGATTTTCGCCGAGTACCCATGCGGAAGTTGCCAGTGATCAGTGGTCAGTTGCCAGTTTACTGTAGGAAGGTTATTTGCGGCGCTTCGTCTTCGATGCCTTTTGAGGCTTCTCATTCCAACCCTCCCCACGTTTGTCATTCCGACCAAAGGGAGGAATCCGCTTTTCGCTGACCGCTGACGGCTGACGGCTGATAGCTGTTTTCAGCGACGCCATCTCCACCGCCGCCAGGGCCGCCTCAAACCCCTTGTTCCCCATCTTCAGCCCAGCGCGATCAATCGCCTGCTCCAGCGTGTCGCAAGTCAGCACACCAAACGCGTGCGGCACGCCAGTCTCCTGCGCCGACTGCCCAATCCCCCGCGTAACCTCGTTGACGATCACATCGTAATGCGCCGTATCTCCGCGCAATAGACAGCCGAGACAAATGATCGCATCATATTTCTTCGTCTGAGCCAGAATCCGCGCTGTGGAAGGAATCTCAAAGGACCCGGGCACGCGCACGATCGCGATATCGTTTCGCTTAGCCCCGGCACGCAGCAATCCGTCGCACGCACTCTGCAGAAGCCGCTCCGTGATAAATGCATTGAACCGCGAAACCACGATCGCGAAGTGCCGACCAGAAGCGTCAAGCTCACCCGCTAGACCAGCAAGCCGCAGTTCCGCAGGAGATGCCACTCTCAATTTGAATTTCTTCTCCGTGACTCAGTGTCTCCGTGGTGAATTTCACGTTTTGATCCGCGAACATCCGCGCAAATCCGTGGCAAAAGAATTTACTTCCCTTTGAACTGCGCCTGCCGCTTCTCCAGAAATGCCGCAGTCCCTTCCTTCTTATCCTCAGTCGCGCAGCAAACGCCGAACAAAGTCGCCTCCAGATACAAGCCCTCCGCCAAAGTCATTTCCATCCCTTTGTTGACCGCCTCCATCGCGTACTGCACGGCCAGCGGAGCATTCGCAATAATCTTGGCCGCAGTCGCCTCCGCGCGCGGAATCAATTCCGCTGCCGGGACCACTTCATTCACCAGTCCAATGCGGTGCGCCTCCTGCGCCGTAATCATTTCGCCCGTCAGAACCTGCTGCATGGCCAGCCCCTTGCCTACCAACCGCGGCAGGCGCTGCGTTCCTCCGTAGCCCGGAATAATTCCCAGCTTCACCTCCGGCTGCCCCAGCTTCGCGTTTTCACTCGCCAGCCGCATCGTGCAAGCCATCGCGATCTCGCATCCGCCCCCAAGCGCGAATCCATTGATGCACGCAATCACGGGCTTCCCCAGGTTCTCAATCAGATTCAATACCGACTGTCCGCGATGCGTATACTCCTTGCCCGAAACGGCATCGTGCTTTGCCAACTCACTGATGTCGGCCCCGGCAATGAACGCCTTCTCCCCCGCCCCGGTGAAGATGACAACGCGGATGCCCTTGTCGTTCTTAATATCGTGAAACGCCGCCCGCAGCTCCTCCATGGTCGCCATGTTGAGCGCATTCAGCACCTTCGGCCGGTTGACGGTGATGTAGGCAATAGAATTTTTCTTTTCAAGAAGAATGTTTTCGAAGTTCATAAGAGTTTTTCACCACGGAGACACAGAGTCACGGAGAAACATTGAATTGCTTTTCTCTGTGACTCCGTGTCTCCGTGGTGAATCGCCTTTCAAATCCGTGAGGATCCGTGCAAATCCGTGGCAAATGATCTACAGCTTGTTAGCCTTCGGATTATTCGGGTCCGCATAATCATAAAACCCGCGCCCCGACTTCCGCCCGTACCACCCCGCCATCACCATCCGCTTCAGCAGCGGAGGCGACGCAAACCGCCGCTCCTTAAACTCGTCATACATCACGTGCGTAATGTAATAAGTCGTATCGAGCCCGACAAAATCCAGCAGGGTAAACGGCCCCATCGGGTACCCGCACCCCAGCTTCATCGCGTTATCGATGTCCTCAATCGACCCCACGCCCTCTTCATACGCCCGGATCGCATCGAGCAAATACGGCACCAACAGCCGGTTCACAACGAATCCCGTCTTGTCCGACGTGCGCACCGGAACCTTGCCCAGCTTCTTCGCGAACGCGTAAGCCGCCTCGTAAACGTGGTCCGCAGTAGCGATGGTCCGTACCACTTCGACCAACTTCATCAGGGGCACAGGATTAAAAAAATGCAGCCCGATAAAGCGCTCCGGCCGCTTCACTGCAGTCAGAAGCTCCGTCACCGAAATCGAAGAAGTGTTCGAAGCAAAAATCGCATCTTTCTTCACGATCCCATCGATCGACGCATACATCTTCTTCTTCTCGTCCACATTCTCGATGATGGCCTCAATGATGATGTCGCAATGGGCCAAGTCGCCCTTGTTCGTCGAGCCCTTGAGCCGAGCCAGCGTCGCGTCCTTCTGCTGCGCCGTGATCCCGCCCTTCTCGACCGGCCGCTCGGCAAACTTCGCCAAAGATTTTTCAATCCCGGCAAAGCCCTTGTCGAGAAACTTCTGCTCGACCTCAAGCACCGTCACGTCAAACCCAGCCATAGCGCAAACCTGCGCAATGCCGGAACCCATCAGCCCACAACCAAGAACTCCAACTTTCTTAATCTCCATAATTGCTTCCTCGAAAAACTTAGCTTTGTCATCGTGAGGCGCACTTTTTGCGCCGTAGGACCTATGCACTTTGCCGCCGCCAGCAGACTGCAGAGATCCTCCGCGGCAAAAAACGCCGCTCAGGATGACAAGACTTGCTTCCAATCCGTGAAGATCCGTGAAAATCCGTGGCTAAAAGTTCAGCAGCGTCTCCACAATCATCGCAATCCCCTGCCCGCCACCGATGCAAGCCGTCGCCAGCCCATACTTCTTCTTCCGCCGCCGCAACTCATACAGCAGCGTAATTACCAGCCGCGTCCCCGTCGCTCCCAGCGGATGCCCCAGCGCAATCGCCCCGCCATTCACATTCACCTTCTCGCGATCCAGTCCCAATTCTTTCTCCACCGCGAGATACTGCGCCGCAAACGCCTCATTCACTTCAACCAAATCCATGTACTCAAGCGACATTCCCGCCTTCTGCAGCGCGATCTTCGACGCCGGTACCGGACCGCGCCCCATCACCTTCGGCTCCACCCCGGCAATCCCCCAACTCACAATCCGTCCGAGCGGCATCAGATTCCGCTTGCGCGCTTCCTCCATCGACATCACCACCACCGCCGCGGCGCCATCCACAATGCCGCTGGCATTTCCCGCCGTCACAGTTCCATTCTTCCCAAACGCCGGACGAAGCTTCGCCAACCCCTCCATCGTAGTCTGCGGACGCCGGTGATCATCCTCCGTCAACGACTCCCCCGTCGGCTCGCCCTTCGCATTCCGCAGCGGCACCGGCACCAACTCTTCCTGAAGACTTCCCGCCTTATACGCATCGTCCGCGCACTTCTGCGAGCGCAATGCAAACTCATCCTGCATCTGCCGCGTGATCCCTTGCTCCGATCCATATAGCTCCGCGGTGTTCGCCATATAAGATCCGCAGTACGAATCCAGCAACGCCACCATCAGCGAATCTTCCAGCTTCCCGCCCGGAGCCAGCGTGAATCCGTCCCTCCCGCGAATCACAAACGGCGCCTGCGACATCGCCTCCATCCCACCCGCCAAAACAATTTTCGCCTCGTCGGTCTGGATCATCTGCGCCGCATTCACAATCGCCTGCATCCCCGAGCCGCACAGCCGGTTCACCGTCAGCGCCGGAGTCTCAATCGGAATCCCCGCTCGCAACCCTACGTGCCGCGCGCCATACAACGCGTCGCCCGAAGTCTGCTGGGCGTTCCCAAATACCACGTGATCGACCTCTTTCGCATCAATCCCCGCCCGCTCAATCGCGCCCTTGGCCGCCACCGCCCCCAACTCCTGCGCAGTAAAGTCCTTCAACTTCCCGCAATAGCGCCCAAAGGGCGTGCGCGCCCCGCTGACAATAGCAATGTCACCTGGTTTCAACATGATTTTTCCGAGAGAACTCCAATCAGAATGGATCAGAATTACGCAGCCAAACTGGTTAGTTTATCAGCGGGCGAAGCGACTTGGCCAGAACCGCACAACAATTCACCACGGAGACACAGAGACACGGAGTCGAAAGAAAGGAGAAAGGAAGCGTAAATCGAAAACTTATAAGTGCTGCGTGGTGGCAACTAGCAGGCAGTCATCGAGGAAGCCTATAGTTCACTGCCTCCTTCGTGTCTCTGTGTCTCCGTGGTGAAGAGAGCCTTACGCCACCGCTCCGGCCGCCAGAGCCGGCGCCAGCGCCACAACTTTCCCCGGCCCTTGCACCATCGACGTCGCCAGCGCATGCTCCGCGCGATTAATCACTTCCGTGACGATGTCGACCGGATCGTAGTCCTGCTTGACCACCGCCTCGGCCAGTCCAGCCGAGAAGGCAAGCGGCTGCCCCTTCTCGGCGCCGTCTTTGCCCGGCAGCAGTACGCCCGAAATCACCTTGCGCAGCTTCTCGATGGCCATGGTCGCCTCCTTCTGCGCCGTGTCCCCGAGAATGAGCGCGATGGTCGTAGTGTCGTAGCGGAAGGCCAGATCGTTCGAACGGATGTTGGCGGAAAACAGCTGCCCGATTTTTTCCATCGCGGCCGTCACCTCGGCCTCTCCATGTTCTTTGATCATGGCCGCGCTCTTGCCAAACTGCATCAGCAACACTGACAGCGGGGCCGCATTTTGCATCGCCCTCTTGCTCTCCGCCAGCAGCAGGTCAATGTAGGATGCACGCTTCAACAATCCCGACTTCTCATCCGTCACCGACAGATTCTTGACCAGCCGCCGCAACCCGGCATTATTCAGAGCAATCACCATCTGTTCGGCCAGTGTCCTTAATACCACGACATCGGACGGCTGCCAGACCCGTGCTCTGCTGTGCATCAACAGAAGTACGCCCACCGGCTCTTCGCCGTCGATCAGCGGAACCACCAGAATGGACGAGGCATGCAACTCGGCCAGAGCCTGTCGCACCGCCTGTGCATGTTGCGATTTCTGCGCGTCCCGGATTACCAGCGGTTCTGGGCCCGAGGCCGCCGGCTGCAGGCACGTGACCACCTGGGCCAGCATCTGCAGGCTTCCTTTCCCGTATCCCTCCGCGCAATATTCTTCCACCGCGGTCGGTGCCAGCCCGGGCTTCCCCATCGCCGCCACACACCGCGTCGCCTCCCAGTGCACTCCAAGTTCCTTGGCCGCAGTCGTCAAAACTGCAGCCGCCGTCCCCTGGTGATACAGCTTGCGCGTGATTTCCGCGACGCGCGTGAAACTGCGCACGTCGGGCGCCGCGTCTGCCGGAGCAGCCGGTGCCGCAGCCGTTGCTCCCGGGCCCGCAGTCACTGCTGCCGGCGGCAACGGCGCCGACCCCGCATACCGCGGCGTCACTCCCGCCGACAGATAAAGCCTCTGCAGATCTTCGTTGCGCTCTTCTTCCCGCGGAAACAATTCCTGGATTCTCTGCAAGCGCTCCACCGCCTTGTTGCGCATGCCGTATTGCACCAGAATTTCCGCCTGCAGCATCAGATCCTGCAGCGTCGAGGCGCCCAGCGTCGGACCCTCCACGTGAGTTGGCTGTTCCGCGGCCTTGCTCACCGAAGTGAACCGCGAGGCTATGCCTTTATATCGATTCTCGTCGATCTTCCCCTTCAGCGCGTCCAGCCGCTTCATGTGCCCCGACTCGTAGGGATCGACTTCAGCAGCCCGGTCCAGACACTCCGCCGCTTTGTCAAATTCGCTGGTGCCGCAATAAAGATCGAACAGTTGCAGCAGCGTGGTGCAGTAATCACTTTCGCGATTCGACGCGTTGTAGAGCTCGCTGAGAAACTCCAGCATCTGCGGCGACGCTCGCCGCGCCCCGGTTATATCCTGAATGATCGCAATGAACTGCCGCCGCTCGCCCCGTCGCCGCTGAAACTGTTCCAACTTCCGGGCCAGCGTCACCGCCGCCTCATCCTGTGTCGCGTCCAGCAGGTGCCCAATCAGTGCGATTACTTGCTGCACCCGCGTCGGATTCTGCTCAAAAAGCTGCCACACCAGCGGTTCTGCCTCGGTAAAGCGGCCTGCCGCCAGCAGCGCATCGGCGTAAGTGTCACGCAACTCCGGCGAGGCCTTATCCGACGTCAACTGTGGCTCAAGGATAAAAATTGCCGCCCCGACCTGCCCTTGCGCCAGCAGACTCTTTCCATACGCCAGTGCAATCTCGGGGTCCGCAGGATCTTCCTGGTAAGCCCGCTCGTGCCACTGCGCCGTATCGCCGCCTTCGCTCCCCGCTAATTGCGCCACTCGCTGGAAGGCCAGAGCTGCTGCCTTGTGGTCTCCCAACTCGGAGGAGAACTCCGCCAGCTTCAGGAAGTTTGCCTGCACCGGTTCCAGCGCAACGATTCGCTCCAGCACCGGCCTGGCTTCCTGCTTTTTCCCCAGCTTGGTCAGGTCTGCCAACGCCGCTTCATACGTTCCCGCCGCCAGCTTTTTGTTCGACCCCTCGAGAAGTTGACCGAAGCGGAACTTCTGCTGCCACGTCGGACTTCCGTGCCGCGCCAGCTTTTTGTAGGTCAGGCTCGCTCGTGTCGCGTCTCCAGCTGTAACCTGCCGCTCAAACAACTCGCCCAGCAGTTGCACTGCATCCCGGTTACGGTTTACCGAAAGGCACAGGTCCGCGGCCAGTTGCCGTACCACATCATTGTCTGGATCTTCCTTCAGGACCTGCAGATATTCCTCTAGCGCCTCGGCAGTCTTCCCCTTCTGCAGGAGCTTTTCCGCACGCTCCACACGCCGTGTTACCTCACCCCGGTCAATGCGTCTTGTAGTCTCTGGCATGAAGCGCAGTAATCCCTTTTCGATTCTAGAAGGCGGCCCGAACCCCAGCAATGCGGCAAGGGTACGAACCGATTACGAAGGTCACACGGGATTCTCTGTTGCCATCCTAAAAGTTCGTGATCCCAAAAGACGCAACCAAAACTTGCCGCTCGTTCCTAACCCCTTGTCATTCCAAGCGAATTGAGGAGTCTTCCTTCTGCGCAGCCCCACCGCGCTCCAAGCGGACCTGGCAGCTTTCAAGGTAATGGTCTCATCGCGACAGCTAACCAGACTGTTGCAGGGATCCTTAACACGGTTCCTGGCCGAAAGTTGTCTGCGGCAGAGTTCGTCAAAGGTACAATGTCATTGATTATGCGGATGATCCTGGACATCTTCGGGCAAATCTTCCGCACTCTGTGGGCCCACAAGCTACGGTCGTTCCTCACCATGTTCGGCGTAGCCTGGGGGGTGGGATCGTTACTGTTGCTGGTCGGTCTGGGCGAAGGTTTTCGCTCGGGAAACAAGCGCGGACTGGCTGAATACGGCGAAGACATTATGTTCATCTTCCCCGGACGCGCTCCTGTAGTCGCAGGCAGCATGAACTCGGCCCGCAACTACCTGCTTACCTACCAGGACTATGTCGATATCCGCAATGAAGCTCCTCACGTCCGCGCTGCAGCGCCGGTCCTGTCTCGCGACGACATGCATGCGGTGAGTGAATTCGCCAGCGCCAATGGGCAGATTGTCGGCGTGGAGCCTCAGTACAACGGGATACGTTTTCTTCCCATCAAGCAGGGGCGCTGGCTCAACGACCTGGACGAAACTCAAAGACGCAACGTCATCGTCCTCGGCGACGAACTGACGAGGAACCTTTTCTCCGGACGGCCCGCGCTGGGGGCATTCATCCTGCTCAATGACGTAAGGTTTGAAGTAATCGGCACGTTGAAGCGCATTGGCCGGGGTGACGACAATCTCACCAACATGCGCGGCTACATTCCGTTTCAGGTGATGGCCACCTATTTCCGGCTCAAGGGTGAGAACCATCAGAACTCCATTTCGCTGATCAACTATCAGCCGCGCGTGCCTGCGGAACACATGCTGGCGCGGGAAGAAGTCCACAAGATCATCGCCCGGAACCACAGTTTCGACTACCACGACGAAGACGCATTCGAGAATCTGGATACGGTGGAGCAGGCCGAGATGATGGGCAAGATTTTCGATGCGATGAACCTGTTCCTGGGCACGGTGGGACTGGTAACGCTGGTTCTGGGCGTCATTGGCGTCATCAACATCATGCTGGTGGCGGTCAGCGAACGAACTCGTGAGATCGGATTGCGCAAGGCTTTAGGGGCCACCAATCGCAGCATCCTGTTTCAGTTTTTTCTGGAAGGAATTCTTCTTACGTTGCTGAGTGGGCTGATCGGCATGGGGCTGGCCGGTGGCTTTATGGCGCTGCTGGGTACGCAGCAGGGGATTGGGCCCTTTGATCCTCCCAAGCTGGTGCCGGCAACAGCGATTCTGGCGATCAGCTGCTTGACGGTGGCGGGCGTGATCGCCGGACTCTATCCCGCACGCAAGGCTGCTATGCTGCCGCCGGTGGAGGCGCTCCGGCAGGAATAAGTTTAGGTTTTAGGACTAGCGTGATGCCAGCGGTTAAGACCAGGGGTTGAATTAAGATGTTTCGCGATCTGTTCCACGAAGCCTACGGCGCCATGCAGCACAACCGTCGCCGCACCACCCTCACCATGCTCGGCATGGCTTGGGGCATCGCTACGGTTGTCATGCTGCTGTCCTACGGCAACGGCTTTGGCCAGGCCTGCGCTAACATCTTCGCCAACTTCGGAACCAAGCTGATGATCATGGTTCCCGGCCGCAGCTCCATGCAGGCTGGCGGCCAGAAAGCAGGCGTGCCCGTACGCTTTACCCTCGACGACGTCGACACGCTCACCACCAACATTCCCCAAATCGCCCACATCACGCCCGAGGCCTCCAAGCAGGCCAATATCCAGTACGAGACGCGGACGTTCAGCTTCAACGTCACTGGCAACTATCCCAACGTCTTTTCCATCCGCGCACTCAAACTGGCCCTGGGCCGCTTCTACAACGCGCAAGATGAGATGCAGCACGCCCGGGTCGCGGTCATTGGCTCCGAGGCCAAAGAGAAGCTTTTCTCTGGACGTAACGCGTTGGGCGAACGGATCCGCATCGATGGGCTGAGCGTAGAAGTCGTCGGGATCCTGAGCCCCAAGATGCAGGCGGGCGATGACAATATCAACCGCGTCATCTATATCCCCTTCACCACCATGAGCGACATTAAAGATACGCACTACCTCGAGCTCCATCTGGTTCAACTATGAGACCCCTGCGTATGAAGATCTGGAACACACAGTGCGCTCCGTAATGGCCATAGAACACAAGTTCAACCCCACCGACCGGCGCGCCATGTACGTGTTTAATCTCATGGAACAGGTCCACCAGTTCGAAATGATCACGATCGGCCTGAAGATTCTGCTGGGTTTCATCGGTACGCTCACCTTGGGCATCGGCGGAGTTGGCCTCATGAACATCATGCTGGTCTCGGTGACGCAGCGCACGCGTGAGATTGGCGTGGAAAAAGCGCTGGGTGCGCGCCGGAGTCACATCCTGCTTCAGTTCCTGGCCGAATCTCTGACCATCACTTTCATCGGCGGCGCGCTAGGAGTCATCCTGGCCTATGGGGTCTCGCTTTCTGTCGGACGACTCACCCTATACAGCGCGATGGCGAAGAACGCCGAAGCCGGCGACATCCGCCTGGTCATCGCTCCGGGCACTCTGCTCGTAGCGACGCTCATCCTCACTGCCGTAGGGCTGGTCAGCGGTATGGTCCCTGCCGTCCGCGCCTCGCGTCTGGATCCCATTGAGGCTTTGCGGTACGAATAGCTCCGGTGAGTCAAAGCCAGATTCGAGCCTCGTTTTGAGCAATCCACTTTATTCCTGCTATCGTGCTCCATGAGTTTGGAGCCCTCTCCGCCACAAATCCACCCGATACAGAGCAATGAAGAAGGCCTCCGCCATCAACTCACTGCCGGACAGATGGCCATGGTCGCCGTCGGCGGCTCCATCGGCACCGGCCTCCTGCTCGGTTCCGGTGCTGCCTTGGAGATTGCCGGCCCGGCAGCCATTCTCAGCTTCGTCGCCGCTGCTTGCATCGCCTGGACTGTCGCCATGGCCCTCGGCGAACTAGCCTGCGCCCATCCCGCCGCCGGTTCCTTCGGCGTCTACGGCGATCTCTACCTCAACCCCTTCGCTGGATTCATCGCTCGCGCCGGCTACTGGCTCGGACTCGCCTTCGCCATCGGCACCGAGATGGTCGCCGCCGCCACCTACATGGCCTACTGGTTTCCTGGCGTCCGCCCGTACCTATGGATCGTAGTTTTCTTCGTCGTCCTGCTCCTCATGAACCTCCGAAGCGTCGGTTCCTACGGCCGCTTCGAGTTCTGGCTCTCCATGATCAAGCTCACGACCATCGTTGCCTTCATCCTCATCGGCGCCGCTCTTCTCGTCGGAGGCCGTGTCCCCCCGCAATACACCGCGCATGGCGGATTCTTCCCCAATGGCCCGCTCTCGCCGCTCATCGCCATGACCTTCGCCATCTACAGCTTCGGCGGCACAGAGATGGTTGCCGTCACCACCGGAGAATCACTCTCCACCAAAGAAACACCGCGCGCCGTCTGGCTCACTTTCCTGATTCTCACCTTCGTATATGTCGGGGCCATGATCGTCCTCGTCGGCGTCATGCCCTGGAACCGCGCCGGCGTAACTGAGAGCCCCTTCGTCGCCGTCTTCCGCACCGCGAAAATTCCCCGCGCCTCCGACATAATGAACTTCGTTGTCCTCACCGCCGCCCTCTCCGGAGCCAACGCCACTCTCTACATCTGCTCCCGCATGCTCTTCTCCCTGGCCCGCAACCGATGGGCCCCCGCCGCCCTCGGTCGCTTGAATCACGCAGGGTCCCCGCAATACGCCGTCTTAGTTTCGTCCGTCGGAATTCTGTTTGCGCTGGCGATGGTGCTGTGGGCGCCCGGAAACGCCTTCCGCTATCTTCTGGGCGCGGCCTTCACTGGAATGATCATGTCCTGGCTGGTCTCGCTGGCAGCGCACGTGAGCTTTCGCCGCCGCCACTCGTCCGAAGAAATAGCTGCCCTGCCCCTGCGCGCGCCGCTGGGACAATGGGGATCGGTGATCGGATTCGTTCTGGTCTCCGCCGCCCTGCTCCAAACCTGGCTTTTCCCCATCACGAATCTCTGGAGCGGCCTAGGATGCGTCGCCGCCCTCACAATTGCATTCCTGCTATTGAGTCGAACCCGTAAATAGAAGCTGTCATCCTGATGCGAAGCGGAGGATCTATGTACTCTGTTTGTAGCGTCGCCCCCATCGCGTCGCACACCGGAGCATGGCCTAGATTTGGCCACGAACTTCCGATGACAGCACGAGAAGACACGATGTCGCCCTCGCGAATTCCCAGTTGCCACCGATGCGCCGAAGCTAGCCAAGTTACAATACGCGAAAAGGAATTCCTCATGCCCTTCGTGAATACCAACAGTCTCCCCGTCATCGAGCGCTTGCCAGGTTGGAAGGGACGCTACTTTCACTCGCCCAACATGACCTTCGCGCATTACGACTTCGCACGCGGCTCTTCCATTCACGAGCACTTTCACCCACAGGAAGAGGTCTACGAAGTGATCGAGGGTGAGCTTGAGGTGACCATCGACGGCGTAGCCCAAATCGCACGCCCAGGCTTGGTTGCGATCGTGCCCAGCAATGCCCGTCACTCGGTCAAGGCCCTCACCGACGGCCGAGCGATTATCGTCGACCATCCCGCCAGACCCGAGTTCGGCTAAGTACACCGCCCAAGGCATGATCTGCGTGGGGCCGGGGTATCAGTTGGACGGTCAGTCCTAACCTAGCGGAGATCCAACTCTCCCGCTCCCACGTGAGCATGCAGCCGGTACTTGCCCGGCCCACTCCGCTCGAACGAGCGAAACAGGCCGCCCTTCTCCACGTGAAGGGTCGGGCATCCAACTCTCCGCTATTGACCGACGCATAGACGTGGGAATAGTCGGAGGGCTCACCAATGTTCATCGTCAGCTGCCCCGCGTGCAACTGGACATCCTTGTCACCGGTGATGCCGCTGACTTTCAGTTCTCCAGCGAACATTCGGACGTAAAGGTTTGAAGCCTTCGGCACTTCGATCTTCATCTGGAAGTTATTATGCGGACAGCCGGCAACTTTGATGTCTCCCCGGCTGCCCGCAGTTTCCAGCCGTACTCTCAAATCGCCGGTTCGCCCGCCTTCGGGCCAATAGGAAACGCGCAGCACATTTTCGTCGACGCCCCTAAGCTCGATCCCGCTGGAACAAAGATCCATGTGAACCTGACCGCCAGAAGAAAACTTCACCTCAACCGGACTCTTGCCAATCTCTTCAATCTTGGCATCTTGAGCAGAGACTAAAGCGGGGCACAGAACCAACACCACCAGCAGCACAGTCCTCATCGCACACCTCCGCGGCCTCGCTTTAAGCTACGAGAGCGCCCACCCTATTGTTCCGCGGAAGTTCGCATCTTTGAGCTCGTGTCCTCGCCTTTTTACCGGTGGGGTGTGTAGCATGGGCGAGCGGGGAGCGCATTGACTCATGCCCACCCCTTTCACGCGGAGCGGAGCATCGAGGAGCGCGCAGCGATCCCCGACGCGGATCGAAGTCCTGCCCTAAGCCTGTGAAGGAGATGCCGACCTGCCCGCGCTGACTGCAGGCAAAAAGGGAGCCGGATCGGGTTCTCGTAGGGATGAGCGCCATTCGCATTGAAGAACGCGCCGCCGTTGGTTCCCAGATTCTTGATGATCTCCATCGCGGCCACCGGTCCTTGCGCAATCGTCTGATTCACTCCCTGGACGGTCTTCACCTGCGCATAGGGATGGAAATTCATCGGCACCCCTTGCCACACCAGAACCATAGCGCCGACAAGGGCAAGGGGCAGCAACACCCACAGCAAGGCCCGCACCAGATCAACCCAAAAATTGCCCAGCTTGTCGGTGTTTTGCCGAACAAATCCCCGTATAAACGCTGCCCCGGCCGCCAGCCCCGCCGCGCCGGCCAGAAAATTCTGCGCCATCAGCCCAACCATTTGACTGAAGTAGCTCATGGTTGTCTCACCGCCGTACGCCTGCCACGTCGTTGTCGTGGCAAAGCTGACGGTCGTGTTCATCGACAGGTCTGGTGTCAGTGGCGTGGTCTGATGAGCCGGATAAAACCAGGGCAGGAAGAGCTGCAATGTAGAAAGAAAGTGCCGCAGAACGAAGAGATGCCGACCTGCCCGCGCTGCCTGCAGGAAAAAAGGGCGCCGGAGGGTTCCGGCGCCATGTCGAGTGAGAAAGTCTCGCGAGATGCGGTCCAGCGAGACTCACCTACCAGAAAACTATTTGCTCTCCGCCACCGACGGGCTTGCCCCAAAATCCCGACGGCTGTTGACCGCCGTACGCGCAGCCCGCGCGGTCGGCTGGTTCACAGCCGTGGTTCCAAAGCGCTCCAGCACCACCGGCGCCATGGTATTTTCCGCTTCCTTGACGAATATCATCTTGTTCTCGGAAGCCATGTCGACCCGCACAAAATCGCCCAGCTTCACCTGCCCGGTCGCTACCAGGTTGGCCAGCGGAAACACCAGATTCCGCTCGATGGCCCGCTTCAAATGCCGCGCCCCATACCGTGGATCCGTGCCTTCCTTCAGCAAATACTCTTTCACCGCGGCGGTGCAATTGAATACAAACTGGTTCGTCCCCGCCGCCATCAATACCCGCTGCTGCACCATCCCCAGTTCGATCTCGAGAATCTGCGCCAGGTGTTCATCCCGCAGCGTCTTGAATACAACCGTCTTGTCGATGCGGTTCATGAACTCAGGCGTAAATTTCCGCCGCGCCGCCTCCACCGCCGTCCGCTGAATCTTGTCATCGAACGACTCGTCCACCTCAACCACCTTGGGTGCGAACCCGAACCCGCCATCCACCAGGCTCGTCATCTCCCCCGCGCCCAGGTTTGAAGTCATAATGATGATGCACTGCGACAGATCCACGCGCCGGTTGTCTCCCAGCGTCAGCGTAGCCTTGTCCAGAATCCCCAGCAAAAGCTGCCACAGCGAGTCCGAAGCCTTCTCAATCTCGTCAAACAGAAGAATCGAAAGCTTCAGCTTCTCCGTGAACCACTGGTTCAACGCCTCTTGCGTCAGCAGCGGATGCGTCTCCCGATGCCCCAAATATCCCGGAGGCGACCCGATCAGCTTCGCAATCTCGTGCGAATGTTGAAACTCCGCGCAATCAATCTTGATGCAGGCCCGCGAGTCGCCAAACAGCGCCTCAGCCATGGCCTCAACTACTCGCGTCTTCCCCGACCCGGTCGGCCCCAAAAACAGCAGGTTCCCCACCGGACGCCCCGGCGCGTTCAGCCCCGCCAGAAACATCTGATAAATCTCGACCACTTTTTCGACGGCCTGCTCCTGCCCAACAATGCGGCGGCGCAGCGCGGTTTCAAATTCCCCAGCGTCATTGCTGCGGCGGTTCGGATCGAGCACCGTGGCCAGATTCGTTCTCATAAGGTCGCCGTCCGGATTCTCTCCAGACCTCTTTCCTTTCTTTAGCCGTTTTCTTCGGCTTTTCCCAAGTCTTACCTGACTTGGTAGGTCATTTCCCGTGTACCCAGCCCGCTTTCTGGAAGCGAGAGAACCGTCAATCCCAAAACTGACCGCTTCCACCCCGGACGCGGCCAGCTACCCCTCACTAAGCAAGCGGTGGACCATGCCCCGTCCGCACTCCCGCATCGTCGGAACTCCAGCATCCCACAGGATTTAGCGCCCCTCCATAACAATTCCGGGGAAGTGAGTTTAGAACATCACAGGCCGGAAGGGAAATACTTTGCAGAATCGGGGAACGAACCCTCTCCGACCCTGCACTTCCGACCGTAGCGCCGGCGACCTGCCCTGAGCGGAGTCGAAGGGTCCTGCCGGCTGTCGCGCGGGCCTCCCGGCCCGCGCTCTTGCGTCCGGCACAGGCGTTTAGGCCGATCCTTGCCGCATCTAATCACTTGAGGAACATCGCCATCACACAACTGGAGATGACCGCACGTAACTAGCAGACCCAATTAGCCAAAGCTACGATCGCAGTCGAGAGTCACCGGAGGAACCTTGCGCCATTCGTCGATCCGAATTCTTACTGCCATCTCGTGTCTTCTGTTTGCAACCGCTGCCTGGAGGCTGAGCCCCTATTCTTCCTCGAACTCCGCCGCTCAAGCTCAAACGACCAACGCTCAGTCGGCGAAACCTTCGGTGCAACCGGCCGTTTCGACCCCAGCCCAGTCGGCCCAACTGCATCCGGTAAGCACAAGCATCCCAAGAAACGGCAAGCTCTCAGACGTGGCCGTGCCGCAACCCATAGCGGCCCCTGGCACGGAAATTTATACCGCTAAGCGCGGAGAGGCCATTCCCACCATCGCCCGCCGCTACCTGAGCAGGACTTCTTATCTGACCTCCTCTGAGTTGGCCGATGCCATTCGCCACTCCAACTCTGACCGTACCGCCAACATTCTTAAAGCCAACGAGAACATCGTCATCCCCGGAATCCTCGCTGCCCCGATCGTCGAGAAGACAATCCCCGTCGCCAAAGACTTCGAAGTCCGCGCCATCTACCTGACCGGCGTCATGGCCGGCAGTGACCACGGATTGCGCACCATCCGCCACTGGCGGGAAGTCGGCGGCAACGCCGTAGTCTTCGACATCAAAGACTCCGACGGCAGCGTCACCATCCCCTTCGAACACCCGCTGCTCGGCAAGCACAACGTCTACATCCACGACGTGCCCAAGTTCGTCCGCTTCCTGCATCAGCAGAACATGCATGCCATCGCCCGCATCGCCATCTTCCGCGACGAGCGCCTGGTCAAGGAGCACCCCGAACTGGCCGTAAAATCCCGCCGCAGCGGCCAACCCTGGCGTGAAAACGACAAGCTGGTCTGGACCGATCCCTCGAACCCGAAAGTTCAGGAATACGACATCGCCCTGGCGAAGTACGTAGCCCAGTCCGGCGCTGACGAAATCCAGTTCGACTACGTCCGCTTCCCCGCTGAAGGCGACCAGAAAGACGCCCTGTTCCAGTTCCAATCCGAACATCCTGAAGCCGAACCAGCCGCGACGGATCAGCAAGACTCATGTGGAGACGGCCGCCTCGGCCGTCCCGTTGAAGCGAAGCAAGGCGGAACCGCAACCGCAGTCGAAGCCGATCCACAATCGCCGAACTCAAGTCCCGGAGGGACGACTGACAATAGCCCGGCGCTTAAGCGCCGGGTAGGCGCGAAGAATGGGAATAAGTCCCGTAGGGACGGCACGAAATCCGCCGCGTGCCACGCCCCCCATGGCCCGCAGCGCTCCGATATCATCACCGCGTTCTTAAGAAAGGCCTATGCCGAAATTCACCCCACCGGCGCCCTCTTCTCCCTCGACGTCTTCGGCATCATGGCCTGGCAGCGCCAGGTCGACCTCTCCCACACTGGCCAGGACATCGTCGGCATGGCCAAATACTGCGACATCCTCTCTCCGATGATCTATCCCTCGCACTTCTTCGGCATGGATAACATCGCCCGCCCCGGCGACGCACCCGAGCACTTCATCGGCGAATCCATGGACCGCTTCGAATTAATCACCAAAGGCAGCGGAGTAGTAATCCGCCCCTGGCTGCAAGCCTTCCACTGGCGCACCAAAACCTACTCGCCCGAATACATCAAGGTGCAAGTCGAAACTGCCAGGACCAAAGGCGGCATCGGATTCTTGTTCTGGAACGCAGCCAACGACTACAGCAAGCCCTTCATCGCCATGCCCGAGATGAAAGAGGCCAATGCCAAACAGAAAGACAAGTTCTTCCGCGGGGACGAACTACCCGGCGCACCCGTCCGCGCAGCCTTGACGCCAACAGAAACTCCGACTCGCTAACAGCGTTTGGGCATAGCACGTGTAGGGACGGGCGCCCTCGCCCGTCCATGCGGCCCAGGTGTATTGGGCCGCTAGCTTTTGCTCGCGCGTTTGGCTCGCAACCGCTCTACATCAACCCCAAATGATCTGGATACCTTGCCTGCAGCGCGCTGACCAGAACTTCAAATTCCGGCAGCGCCCGCAGGTTTTGTAGACAGGGATCTCTTAGAAACAACGGCCAGCACGCGAATCCGGCGTCGACACTTCTCTCCAGCCACGCGAAGGCCGGTTTCGTGCGATCGAGCAGCGCCAGAATGCACGCGATCTGGTAGTAGCTGTGGTGGGCGTGTCCGAACGACTTCGGAATCGCACAGGCTCGCATCAGGCACTCCATCGCCGCCTCCGCTTTCCCGGTCATGGCGTAGAAGACGCCCTGCAGGCTGATGATCATCGGCTCGTCGGGTAGCAGTTCGACAGCCTGGTCGAGCAGTTCACCGGCTTCTTTCCAGTCGCCCGTGAACATAGCCGGCTGCGGTGCAAAGTAGATCGGATATTTGTTTCCCGGGCTCTCTTCGCGCCACTTCTCATTTTCTTCGCGCGCCAGTTCGTACTCTCCATTCCAGGCATAAACCTGCACGATACTGTGACTCACCGCTTTCTTAGGATCAAAGGAACTCCCGCGTTCGTACATCTCGCGTGCGTGCTCAAGCAGCCCGATGTGCGCCAGGATCGTCCCCAGCCGGTTGTAGGCGTGCGGCAGAATTTTTCTGCAGCGCGAGAGCGCGCCGTAGTTCCGTGATGGCTTCAATGTGCTGGAAGTTCTTGGACGGACCCCACAGCAGGAAGGCGTTGGCCACGTGTCCCTCGGGCAGGTCTGGATCCAGGTCAAGCGAGCGGCGGCAATGGAATTCCGCTTTCTCCAGCCACACCCGGCTGGGATCGAGTTCGAAGTGGCGCGTCGCGCACACCAGTGACAGCGTGGCATGCGCCAGCGCAAACGCCGAATCGCGAGTGACCGCATGGCTCAGATGCTCGGCGGCCTGCTCCAGCAACTTCGGATCTCCCGACGAACTGAGCCGGTAACCGCGCATGAACTCGGCGTACGCCAGCGGGTCACGGCTATAGCGGGCGCGTCCAGGCGACGGCGCCGCGCGCAGCGGACGGTTTAAAGCTCCCGCAATCTGCCGCGCATTTTCGTCTTCAAGATCAGGCGGGCGGTCGAGCGTAAGATCACATCTTCGCGTGAAGGTAGCTCGCTGCAAGTGGGCGTCAAAAAGTTCGAGCGAGAGACGCAACTGGCCTTTGGAGGACTGCACCGCGCCATGCACAATGAAGCGAACGCCGAGACGCGAAGCCACGTCGGAGGGTGCTGCCTCGGCCGCAATATTTATCACCGCGGAGGTTGGAAGCACATCTACTCCGCGCAGATTTCCCAGGCGCGAGACCAGCCCGTCGGCGAACCCGAGACCCAGCCCCTGATCGTCCGTGGCATCGCCCAGAAAAAGCAGCGGCATCACCGCCAGCGACGAGCGCTCGGCTCGTACCACCTCCGCCCCTGAAGCATCCGCTCGCGCCGTGCTCTGCCCAGACTCCGCCCCGGTATACCGGGCGCCGATCACTCGCAACGGCCCGACAAACCGGTATCCCTTGCCGACCACCGTCTCCAGAAACCGCGGTTTGGCGGCGTCATCGCCCAAAGCAGCGCGGATTTTCCGCACCGTGTTATTGATGTTGCGCTCGGTGTCGACGAACAGATCCGAGCGCCACAGTTTCGCGACGATGTCCTGCCGCGAAACCAGTTGATCCCGCCGGCCAACAACGTAGATCAGAAGCTCCATCGGCTTCTTCTCCAGCCTCACCCGCCGGCCCAGGCGCCGAAGCTCATAGCGGCCGAGATCGAGTTCGACATCCGTGACCGTCGCTCTGGCACGCCCCATAGCGCCCTCGCACCGGCATTATCCCCTATCTGTCAATCGTTTGCGACGTTATACGAAAAATACAAAAAAGGTATCCAGCGGCGATTGAAGCCGGACTCTCGGCACGAGATGATCCCCACCGCGAGATCGACTAAGGAGAAACATCCAAATGAAACGAAGCCTGTATCTCACCCTGGCGGTGTTGACCTTGTTGTGCTGGATGGGCCTGCGCGCTACATTCGCCGCCAAAGCCGATTCCACCGAAAGACATATCTTCGCTGCCGACGCCATTCCTTACGGCCCAGCGCCTGCGTTCATGCCTGCGGGCGCGCAACTGGCCGTGCTCGAGGGCAATCCGATGGCATCATCCGGCGACTACACGGTGCGCCTGAAGATGCCCGATGGATACCGCCTCGCGCCGCATTGGCATCCCAACCGCGAGAACGTCACCATCATCTCCGGAACCTTCAAGGTAGGCATGGGAGACCGCTTCGATGAGAGCAAAATGGGAAGCTTCCCCGCCAGCAGCTTCGCCTATCTTGACCCCGACATGCATCACTACGCCATGGCCAGTGGAGAAGTTGTGGTGCAGATTCACGGCATGTCGCCGGTGGAATTCAACTACATCAACCCGGACGACGATCCGCGCAAGAAGTAACCCAACTGTGGCAGCGGGCGCAAGTGCCGGCACGGCTCGTGTGGGGACGGGCGCGAGGCCGAGTGAAGTGCCTATGCATGGGTGCCCCATTTCTCGCGTCCTCTGCGAGAAGTGGGCTTTGCCTTAGACGCTAGTCTCATAAGAGCGATAACCGGCCCGCACCGAACCAGCCTCGGGGACCGGTTTCCCTGCCTTAGCTGGCCGCACGACCGCACCTTTTTGAAATGTCGAACTGACCACATCAAACGTCTTAACGTAAGGAGTCCCGTCCAGCAGTCCTGCCAGAGTCTTCAACACCTCCGGATAGCCGCTTGTGTTGTAATCCTGAGCGCTCCCCTCCTGATCCCAGAAGCTGATCGTTGCCACTTCCCCGCCGTCGCGGGCGAGGATGATCAAATCCAGGAAACCTTCCTGCTTTCGGAGCCAGGGAAGGATTTCACTCTCCATAAGATGGGTAAATTCTCCAACCGAGTTCGGCCTTAGCCGCGCCGCAACCTTCCGAGCAAACATGTGTTATTCCCCCTGGTGCGGGGCTGGCGTCCCTTGCGATGGACCCCAGCCGCACTGACACCACCTATTTAGTAGTGCATCTCAGCCCCCAACTGTTACAGCCAGGCAGCTCCACCTCCCTATTGACACGACATGTTCACGGGCCGACAATGGTCCCCGTCTTCCCAGGGTAGTTTTCCCGAGCAGTAACCGGCCCGTCGCAAAGAGTTCGCCCAACGAAAGCAAGCGGAACCGTTCAACGGCCGTGCGGCAAGTGGCTTTTTTTCGGAGGTCCCAAATGTCCACGAAAACAACGAATCTGACTAATCACAGAGGAGAAACCACGGGCACAGTCTTTTTCGACGAGGCTGACCACGCCTGGCGTATAGCTTCTAAAGCTGAGCCTACTTTCCAGCGCACGTTTCCGCACGAGCAGGACGCGTTTTACTTCTGGTATGCCAGGTTTGACCCGGAGACCGGCAAGCTGCGCCACTTCCCCCCGGAGAACGCGAGTCGAACTGCCGCTTAAGTAAGGGCGAGCGGATCTTAGCCGCCTTCGGGGTTTCCAAAGGTGGGGGGCAAGGCCCTACCGCACCAGATGTTGCCAGTTGAGCACAACGTCCACCGGCACCGAACTGCCATCTCCAATCGGACGAACCGCAAGTATGTGCTTCCCATCCGGCAAAACGGAAATCACCAACAGATTCGCCGGAAGATTCACGAATTCCTTGGGCGCCGAAAACTCAAGCTTGCCCCCTTTGTCCTGGACTTCCACGTTGTAGATCTTGTCTCCCTGCTGATAGCGCAGGTTCTTCCCGTCGGCCGACCAATCCATCACGCTCCCGTTATCCCCTCTTGCGCTAATCCCACCGCTCGAGACCTGCCACTTCGACCCGGTTCCCGGAAATGCTGTCACGTAGAGTTCCGCGGTCCCGGTTTCGTCGGACGAGTAGGCCAGCCACTTATTATCCGGTGAGAGCCGCGCATCAAACTCTGCGTATCGACTGTTCAGCAGCGGCAGGAGTTTTCGGTCTCCCATCAAGTCCATGTAATAGATGTCGAAGCTGGTTTTGGGATCCTGCTCGGCGAACAATCCATATCGTCCATCCTGCGAGACGCTCATCACCGACAAATAGCCCCGCGGCTCCTCCAACAGTTTCTCCTCTTTCCCCGACGCGATCAGCCCTCTTAGCACCAACGAACTGTTGTACCCGCTGGTCGTGGCAATGAGCACGCTGTTGCCATCGGCCGATACCACACCACTCTGCTCCAGCTCCGAATCGCCGGTTAGCCGCAACACCGTCTTGCGTCGCACATCCGCCAGCCACAAGCTGTTCCCGCGTCCGTTGGCGTTGGCCCGGTAGAGAACGGTCATCTGGCTTCCGGGCGAATAACGGCCGGCGTCGTACGGCGCCGGCTCGCCCCAATGATCCACTTCCTTGCCGGATGTATCCAGACTAACCAATTCGCGATTCTGCACCGCGGCGCTGCGATACACCAGCACGTTGCGGCTTACCGAAAAGTAGCCCAGGTCGCGCGGGTTGTAGTATTCGACGCTCGCCGCGATAGAAATGGGCTTGCCTTCGAAACTAAGTCCCCCAGGATCGAACGCTTGCGCCATCAACGTGCTTTCCTTCACATAAAACAGGTAGCTATTGCTATAGGCGACGTTTGACCCGGCCGGTAAAATCTGTTTCGGCTCGCCTCCATCCAGCGATCCGGCGTACACACTTCCAAGCGCGTCTTTTCCACCCCGCTGCACATAAAGAAAGTGTTTTCCATTGGGCAGGAAAGTTGGATTACGGTTGGTAAAATCGCTGTCATCTTTGCGCGCGCGGGTTACCTCCACGGGTGTTCCGCCGCCATCAGACACCGCCTCGAGCGGACCGGATATTCTTGGCGCGAAGATTATCGTTCCCCGCTCGCTCCAACTGCCGCCTCGACCGTCCGGCGCATCACAAAGCACTTGCACAGGTCCGCCTGCGGCCTCGATTTTTTTCAACTTGCCATCGGAAAAGAAGCCCAGGTACTTGCCATCCGGAGACCAGAAGGGAAAAATTCCACCCTCCGTCCCGGCCAGCGGCTGACCTCCGCCGGCCCCCATCCGGCGCACGAAGATCATGCCCCCTGACTGTTCTCGCGTGCCCCTCTTATGCGCAATAAAAGCCACTTGCTGCCCATCCGGCGACAGCGCTGGTGGCCCGGGCACCACAGCTGCGAATTCCAAACCTGCGGGCTCTTCGATGCTGGCACGCACCATCTGCTGCGCCGAAGTCAGCCGCTTCACATAGATCACGGCGAGCACTCCGGCTGCCGCTGCCAACACCCAGCCCGCAACCAGCGCCACAGTAAGGGCCACCGCTCTTTTCTTTCGCCCGGGAGTTGCGACGGCGGGTGCCCCGACCTGGCTTCCTCCCGCCGCGATCCACTGCAGTTGCAATTTCAAATCATGCGCGCTCTGGAAGCGGTCGTCTGGTTCTTTCGCCAGACAAGTCCGCACCAGGTACTCCATCGCCGGAGGCGTCATGGGCCGCACCGTCGAGATCGCCTCCGGTTCCTTCTCCAGGATCGCGCTCGCCACCGAAAGCTGGCTCTTGCCTTCAAACGCGCGCTTCCCGGTCAGCATCTCGTAAAGCATCGCGCCGAAGGCAAAAATGTCGCTGCGCGCATCTGCTTCCTTACCCTGGATCTGCTCCGGACTCATGTACTGCACCGTGCCCACTAGCGTCCCCGCGACAGTAACTGGCGATGCCATGCTCGCCAACGTAGCCATCGACGAGAAACTCGGGGCCCCAGACTGCGAGCCCCCGCCGTAGCCGTGCGGCTTCGCCAACCCGAAGTCCATCAGCTTCGCCCCACCTTTGGTCAGCATCACATTGCCCGGCTTCAAGTCGCGGTGCACGATGCCGCTGCGGTGCGCCTTCTCCAGCGCCTCCGCAATTTCAATTGCGATCTTCAATGCCTCATCCGTCATCAGCGGTTTGCGAGCCAGGCGCGTGTAAAGGGTCTCGCCTTCCAGGTACTCCATCACCAGGAAGTCCACCCCGTCCTGACAACCAACGTCATACAACACGCAGATGTTGGGATGCTGCAGGCCAGAGATGGCCTTGGCCTCACGCTCAAAACGCGCTCGCAGGTCCGGATTCGAACTTAAGTGGGAAGGCAGAACTTTGATCGCGACCGTGCGCTCCAGCCGCGTGTCCCGCGCACGGTACACCTCGCCCATACCTCCAGCCCCAACCGCCGACTGGACCTCATACGGCCCCAACTTGGTTCCAGAAGCAAGTGCCATAAGCAGGCCGGATTATACCCCCGACCGATTCGTGTGGGGACGGGCGCCCTCGCCCGTTCATGCCGAGCGAAGCTCGGCTGCGTCTGTTCGGGAAGGGCACGACGTTCAGTCGTGCCACAAGAGTCGGCAAACGAGAGGGCTTCAGCCCCTGAGGGATGCTCCAGAGTGTGACTCAACCCTTCATCAGGCGAGCCGGAGGCGGGAGCTCGCCTCGCTTTTCAACCGCGACGTGGGCCTCACTTTTGGCTTTGCGGTAGACATTGGCGACAGCAAGGGTCCAGAAAGGAACCAGATCAACGCCAGGAACAAGCTTGGCGAAAAACGATGGCAGAAATTCCCAATGCCAGCCCAGCAGATGAACCATCATGGCGGCAACGCCGAAGTCGAGCACGTCATCCGCGGGAGAAAGCGCGCCCGCAACAAATAAGGGAAACACGACGAGTTGCAGCGCATCGGCAGCAATCGCCAGCAACATAGCGCTGCGAAAACGCGGTCCGGGAGAGATGCTGATGGAGTCGTCAGCCATGGCCTGCTCCTATTCTAGATGATCAGCCGCGATGGCGTGTCCAACTTCATTTGTCATTCCGAGCCGGGCGCCACGCCCGGTGAGGAATCTGTTTTCCCCTTCACCCTCAGAACCGCCGCCTCGCCCCTGCAAGGCGCATTTATGCGCAAGAGATGGTAGAGACGGCTGCTGACATCGACTCTTTTGACAGCGGAATGGCAACGCTCACCGTGGTGCCCTCTTGATTCGAAAAGAGGTCAAGTTGACCGCCCAGTTCACGCACCCGTTCGCGCATGCCTGCGATTCCCACTCCCTCACTTGCGCCCGCCGCACGGAGCCGCTCCAGGCGCTCTTCGGGGATTCCGCGGCCATTATCGCTGATCGCAAGGATGATCCGACCATCTTCACATCTGAGCTGGACGCTTGCGGATGAGGCCGCGGCATACCGATGAACGTTGGTGAGACTTTCCTGCAGTACGCGGAACAACACAAGCTCACAATTTCTGGGCGGACGCTCCATTTTCTCTGGAACGTCACAACGCACCTGGATACCGCTGCGTTTTGCGAAACCGTCGACAAACCACCGTGCGGCGGAAGCGATCCCCACCTCATCCAGCAGCGGTGGATGCAAGAGGTACGATGTTGTGCGTATCTCTTGTATCGCTGTGTCCGTCAGCGCCGCGAGATCTTCCAGGTATTGTTGCATCGAGGGCAGGCTTGCCCCAGCTTGGTGAATTAACGCTCCCGTCATTTTGATCGCCGCGAGCGTCTGCCCGCTCGTGTCGTGCAGGTCGCGGGCTATGCGACGGCGCTCGTCATCCTGAAGGGTCATCAGTCGAACCGACAAGCTGCGCAGGCGCTCTTCCGCCTCTTTACGTACGCTTACTTCCGACTCCAATTCGGCCAGGGCTTGAGAAAGTTCCGCCGTGCGTTCAGCGACCCGCTTCTCCAGTTCGTCGTGAGCGCGCTGCAACTCCTCCTCGGCGCGCTTGCGCTCATTCGTTTCTGCGGTCAGCGCTACCACTGAGTCATCAAGCCGCAACCGCTTTCTGCGGTTTGATTCCCCGATGACGATCAGGACGATACATACAAGAAAGAATCCAATGACGCCTTGAATTTCTGACCGCGGGATGAACGATAGGGAATCGCGCCGGTCTACAAACCAGTGGAAAATTGCCCAAAAGCCAATCAGGGCACTCATGAGAGCAGGGCCCCAGCCGCATACCAGAGAGCAGAACGCCACCGCCATATAAACGGTCGCGTAAAAAGAGATACGGCCAAGCACAGGGTCAAGACACCACCGGAGCAGCACGGCCGCCACAGCAGCCAAAATCGCAATCAGATAGCGGTCGGTGACAGACCGCCGCTGTAAGGGAGAGAAGATCGTCAGTGCTCGGCGTATTGGGCCCGTCATGCCAGCCTCAACCGAGGGCATTAGCTGCAGGACTTTTGCCGTCTATGCCATATCTGCCAAGCCCTGACCAGAACCATAGCGGCAATCATTCCTAGCCCTCCACGGGCTAATGCAGTCAGCTAGATCAAAAATGTGTCCGAAGAAACGACCAATGTTCCAGTCGAAATGAACCCACCAAACTACCTTGCAATGATAACTCTATGCTGCCCCTACGGGTAGCACGAATTGGGCAGTATCTCGAACGGCCAGCCGTCAACTGCTCAGGGAGATGCACGGGAACCAACGGATAGTTGCCCTCAAAATATCGTTGCACGATATAAAAGTGCAGGCGAATTCGACAGAGCCAGTTACGAAGTCACCCTCATTTCTAGTGTGGTGTCCCGTTAGTACACGTCAAAGGTCTGGGAGCTTTGAAAGGGCGCGGCTTCCAGCCGCGCCGTCAAGAGCCCTTGAAAAAAGCGGCTTTAGCCGCCGAGGCTTGGAAACCTGACCCCAGACTTAGCGCTCGATTTTGTTCGCGTATTTGCGGGACACCACACTAGCCGGGTGCCCCATTTCTCGCGTCTTTTGCGAGAAGTGGGGTATTCGTTCTAGGCCGCTCTCACCTCTACGTCACCCTCACATCCAGCAGCGCCAGCCAATACTGGAACGACTGCAACGCAAAGCCGCACAGGATCAGTCCGATGCCGAACACGCCGAGACGGCGCTCGGGAAGGTTGTCGGCGTAGTACTCGATCAACGGAGCGACGGCAATGTCGACTCCTGTCACAACGCCGATCACCAAGCCTACGCGGAGAGCAAAGAACCACGCGTGGTCCACGTGCTGCACGAAAAAGCTGCAAAGAAGCGCGGTCACGATGTAGCCAACGGTTCGCTCCAGGATTGCCCGCGCGTGACGGCGGGTGATGCGGGGCCTGCCAGTCGCGGCATAGTCGAGCGCCGGACGAATGCCGCGAGCGTACGCAAAGATTTGTCCCACCGTCAGCAGGACGGCGAAGGCAACGGCAAATTCCAGCCCCAGACTTGGGTAGAGAGCGGCGCCGAAGGCGAATGAGCGGATCGCGCCGAAAAATCCTTCCCACCACAACGAATAATGCGCCAGCCCGCGAGCCGCTCGATTGAGTTCAATCGCAATCGTGACGCCGCTGGCCACGCCCGCAGTCAGGCCGAAAAAAAGTCCCAGGCCAAGGCCGTAGCCAACCCCGAAGACAATGGAATAGGTGACGGCGCGGGTGAGCAGGCGCAAGGGACCGTGCTGGCCGCCCAGCAGGTCGTAGGCGAGATAAAGACTGCCAATCACGTCCAGGCAAGTCCCGGTGATGCTGATCGCGGCAACCGTATGATGGTCCACCGCGTGATTTTAGACGCCGCCCTCAAGCTCGCCAAACGCTTTGTCATTCCGACGGCTTCGTAGCGACGGTCGTCGACAAAAAGGCCGGAGGTCAATCCACGTTAGGAAGGAGTGGTTGGGAAGGATACGACTTCCGCGCGTCGGCCCTCCCCAGCCCCGAAGGGGCGAAGGAAAAAGCTATGACACAGACTCCGTTACGGACGGCACCGGCTTTCTCGCAATGTCGAATTCCAGCCGCGAAAGCGGCGTCATGTGAAAGCCCGGCACGGAAGTGCCGGGTCAGGAGTGGATCACGCAAATGAGTCCCGTAGGGACGGCACAAATCGGACCCCACCCCTAACCCCAATCAGCACAGATGCTTGTGCGGATTGTACGCATTATTATGTACGTATAGTTATGTATGACAAGATGTTCCGTAAGGAACATCTTGTACGTACAGCACCATGTTCCCGCCGTAACACCCTACCGAAACCACCCGCCGGGCAAGCTGCACGCCGTCCGTTATAATGTCTGGTAACGCGGTGGGTCCTCGCCTCATCCCCTCGCCTGAGGCCCAGCCCAGCCCCGTTAGAGATCACGAGCGACCAAGGAGCAGGCATGGCAATTCAGAAGACCGACAAGATCTGGCACAACGGCAAGCTCATCCCCTGGGAATCGGCCACCATTCACGTGATGTCGCACGTGATCCACTATGGCTCGTCGGTCTTCGAAGGCATTCGCTGCTACGCGCCGCCGGCAGGGCCCGCCATCTTTCGCGCCCACGAACACATCCAGCGCCTGCTCGATTCGGCCAAGGTTTACCGCATCGACGTGCCTTTTACGCGCGATGAAATCGTCAAGGGAATGCTCGAAACCGTCGGCCACAACGGCGCCTGGCCTTGCTACGTGCGTCCGATTGTGCTGCGAGGCTACGGCGAGGCAGGTGTGAACCCGTTCAACTCGCCCACCGAGGTCTACATCATCAACTATCCGTGGGGAAAATATCTCGGCGGCGAGACCGAAGGCTGCAACGTCTGCGTCTCGTCCTGGACCCGGATTGCGCCCAACACTTTGCCCGCTATGTCGAAGTCGGGCGCGAACTACATGAACTCGCAGCTCATCAAGATGGAAGCCATCGTCAACGGCTTCGTCGAGGGCATCGCGCTCGACGTGAACGGATTCGTCAGCGAAGGCTCGGGCGAGAACGTGTTCATCGTGCATCGCGACAAGCTGATCACGGCGCCGCTGGCTAATTCCGTGCTGCCGGGCATCACCCGCGATTCGGTTCTGCAGCTCGCGCGCGACCTTAGCATCGAAGTGGTCGAGCAGATGATTCCGCGCGAGATGCTCTATCTCGCCGACGAGGTCTTCTTCACCGGAACCGCGGCCGAAGTGACTCCCATCCGCTCGGTCGACAAGATCAAAGTGGGCAATGGCGCGATGGGTCCGATCACTAAGGCGCTGCAGAAGGAGTTTTACGCGATCGTGCGCGGCGAAAAGTCTGACCGGCACAACTGGCTCACGCCAGTCCCCGTGCGCAGCAAGCAACCGGTCAGCGTATAGTTGGGACTCCTTATCAGTCCATAGAAAAAAGCCGCCCGCTGTGGGCGGCTTTTATCATTTCTTGCGGCTCTCTTTCTCGCGGCCATCGAGGCTCCACGGTCCAGATCCAAACTGCGAGATAAGGAGCGCGCCACCCAGCATTGCCACGTTCTTCATGAACAGGACCATCTGCATCTGCTGCATCATGGGGTCCGCTATTCCCCAGAACTTGTGCATGGGTGTCACCGCCACCAGGAACAGGGCGATCAACCATGCGCCGACTCTGGCGTGGTAGCCGAGAAGAATCGAGAGTCCGCCGACGAGCGCGATCACGCCAGTGAGGGGCACCGCAATGGAGGCCAGGGGCACGCCTTGCGACGCGGCGAAGGCAATCGTCTGGCTGGAGAAGTGATTCGGGCCGGCCATCAGAAAGATGAGGGCAAAGAGGAACCGACCCAGCAGAATCACAGGAGCTGCGAAAGAGACAGACGAACGGGAGACTGCCACAGGTTGAGCGAGAGTTGCCATATTCATTCTCCTAAACGAGCAAAAGTTTCGAAATTGACGAAGGGTTTGAACGACTCACCAGCTTTGGATGTCTGAGTGGATCGATGGTTACAATAAATAACTACCAGCTCTTTTCACTGCAGGAACTTTGTAGTAACCTAGTATCCGAAAGACTACTTATGAGACGTTCGGTTCGAACTCCATCTCCCTGCGCCATCGGCGGATTGCTGGAATTGCTGACCCGCCCCTGGACCATGCACATTCTGTGGGCCCTGAGCACGAACGGCCCGATGCGCTTCGGCGTCCTGCGGAAAAATGTAGTAGGCATTTCTTCCCGGGTACTGACGGAGCGGCTGCGCACTCTCGAAGACAAGGGATTCGTATTCCGCCACTACGAGCCGACCATCCCGCCCGCTGTGACCTACGGCATCACCGACCGTATGAAGGACATTGAGAAAGTGCTTCACCAGTTGGAAGCGCTGTCGCGGAGATGGCAGGGCGAGGGATCGAAGGTTGTGGGCGGGGAAGGAACTTCCGCCCATGCAGTGCGGATGGGCGCTCACACGTAGATCGGCGCAGGGGCGCTCCCTAAGCGTTAACTTTAAGGCAAGATTCGTTTGCGGTAGGCGGTCAACCCATCCCGGCGGAAATCGGCAGGCCCTGGCTGGAACGTCTAATTCCCACAAGCCGACTACGGGCGTGGAGATTTTGGGGATGGTCTGTCATCCCACCGGAACCATTGTCTACGACGCCCCGAACCGTCTGCATGTCGGGGCCGGAACTCAACCATCGGATTCTGGCCATACGCCACCGACCGCGGTCCCGTGTCCATGGTCTTCGCGAAATCGTCCGGGTGTACTAGGTCGATCATATTCATTCCTACGAGACTATCTCCTTCCGGACGTGCCCCTAGGCTCATATCGCGAGTTGAAAGTTCTAAGCGTAGCCTGGACTGTTTTGATCAAGAAGAACCGAACAGATCTGTTCGCGAGCGTGTCTGGGAAACAATGATCCGAGCACGACCCAGCGCAAATTATTGGTGGGCCATAACTTCGTCGATCACGATCTTGCTCCGCTGACCTACGCTCACCACGCGATGGATGCTCTTGAGTCCTGGCACGGTGATGTCAATCACGTAATTCCCCGGGTTCAGATAAAACTTAGCCGGCGAAGGTTTGTTGATGATATGGGTGTTGACCGCAATCTGGGCACCTTTGGGTTGGGTATTGACGCTCAGGATGCCCATTCCCGCCTTCTCGCCACCAAAAGCCTTCCTGAATCTGCCCACCATCTTGATCTCATCGGTGCGGCCCAAGACGCGCAAGCTGGGTGCTAAGCGGAATTTCTGTCCGATTCGCAAGTTCACGGTGGTGGTCTCGTCGAGATAGCCCTGCTTTTTGAAAATGAAGGTGTGATCGCCGGGTTTTTCCACGGAAATCTGCGCCGGCGTCATGCGACCTGTGTCCCTTCCATCGATCCACACCGCCGCGTTGGCCGGATCACTGTTCAGCGACACGGTGGCGGTCAACGGAGCTAATTCCGCTCCCACAGACAATTGGGCGCCGGTAGCAACCTTGACAGTTCTCGTCCGTTTCCTCTGCAGATACTGTGGTTTGCTGGTAGTGACGTTATGTCGGCGAGGCGCCAATCCAGTGCGGGGACGGCGGGCACCCGAAGCCGAACTTTTTTTGGCATCAGCCTGGACTTGTCCATCCCCCGGAGTGGAATTGATGTCCAACTGCCCCGGAACGATGGGGAGAACGGCAGGCGTCGCCCCACTCGATTCTTCGGCCGGCTCAGGAGTGGCCTGCAGCGGAGCTGCAGCAGTAGCTCCAGCAGTAGATTGAGATGGGCTTGTATTCGGCGGGGCTACCGGAGCGGCAGGCGAGGATTGTACCGGACCACTGTTGTCATGCGATGACCTCTTGGAATGGATGTGCAAGTTGGTCGCGCTCACGATCAGCAGAATGACTCCCACGATCGCTGGCAAAACCATGAATGCCAGCGCTGCCGTCTTGTTGATTCCCTTGACTGTCTTCTTCGGCGCCTCGGGTGATTTTATTTCCTTTTTTTCCGGCAGAGCACTCAACACAGACACGGACACGCGATCAGCCGGCGCGGGCGAGGGCGCGATGTCCAGATTTCGTATAAGAGCCGATGACTCGTCGATCTTTGGCTGGAGCGATTCAGTTGCACGGGCTTCAAGTTGGCCAACCGCCTTCTGCTCGGCTTTCGCCGTTATCGTTTTCGCGGCAACAACACCTGTGCCCAGGCTCGGTCCCGCCGCAACTGAGCTGACGGCTGGGTCCGGCTTCTGCCGAGAATGCGTCGCTTCCTTCGGAACCTGGCCCGTTTTCGCGGTAGTTGCTTTGGTCGCCCTTTCTGCCGACGAGAGTCCCTGGCTTCGAAGAACAGAAGCCCGTACGACCCGCAGGACTCCCCCGGCAGGTCCCGGGTTAATGAGGTTTCGTCACCAGGAAGTCCGCGCCGGCCCGAAGCGCGTTGGCGCTGGTTTCCGGATCGACGACGGCCACGGCCAAAGCTGCCTTGTTTACAGGGGAACTGCGGGCCTTTTCTAGAAACAATCTCGCAGTCTGTTCGTCTTCGTAATCAATGATGAGGAAATCGAAGCGTTCCGCCGTGAGACTTTTCATTGCCGAAAACACTTCTCTTTCGTGCTTGACCACAATGTCCAGTCCCTGGACGAGCGGGATCAATACCCTGGCCGACTTCTCGTCCTGGCAAAACAGAAGAGATTGCATGGTGTTCCACAGACTACGGTAGAAAACGGCGTGTCCATTGGCAAGTTACGGAGGAAAGGGGCTGCAACGAAGGGTTACTGAAGTCACCTTTCTTAACTGCTAGACGTAAGAGAATCTTCGGTGCAATAAAAAGGCTGCAAGCCGCGCGCTGATAGTTTCCGGTATGCCGACCAACCGGGGAGCTATCCCAAGTGATTCCCAGTCGTGATCTTTCTATGATCGATTGGATAAAATCTTTTCGTTGCTGCACCTTCTCGATGTCAGCCAGCGGCCAGCTCTTTTCGAAGTAGGTTTCCAACGGGACGTAGGGTTAGAAAACTACCCATTCCTAGCGCCATGTGTGGAAATCTAGTAAGGCCAATCTTTATGGGGTTTGCACGAGAGCACTCTGAGCAGTTTTTCTACTTGACGCGGTCCACAAACGCCCTTGTGGGAAGTCGGCAGGCCCTCCAAGCCACACAGCTTTGGTTAGCGCTTATGCAGGGGCGCCGCCGACGTCGATGAGCGTAATGGTGTGTGGGTGTTGAAAAAGTCACGTCGATTAGCAGGATGAAATTCGGCAGAAGCATGTTAGAAGAAAGTAATCCTGCCCATGCTCTGTTGGATTCTCATCGTCGGAGGCCTGCTGATCATGATGGGGCAACACGACCGCTCCGAAGCGCTGTTCTACTACTTCCGTCTGGAAGATCAGGTTCCCGAAACTCACCTGCTGCGGCTGATCGACAAACACATCAGCTTTGCGTTTGTGCGGCAGCAAGCTGAAAGACAGCTACAGCGAGACGGGCCGGCCGTCGATCGATCCCGAGCTTGCTGCTGCGCATCCTTCTGATCGGCTATTTGTACGGCATCACCAGTGAACGCAAGCTGGTGGAGGAGCTGCGCATGCATCTGGCGTGGCGCTGGTTCACCGGTCTGGGCTTCGATCAGGAGATTCCGCACCACTCCACGTTTTCCAAGAACCGGCACGGACGGTTTCAGGAATCGAAGTTGTTCGAGCAGTTGTTTGAACAGATCGTGAGGCAGTGCGTGGAGGTGGGACTGGTGCGAGGGAAGAAACTCTCGGTCGATGGCAGCTTCGTGGAGGCGAATGCAGCCAAGGAGAGTCGCATTCCGCGCGAGCAGTTGGCGGAAGCGGCCCAGGTCCACCATACCGTGCGCCAGTATCTGCGGGAAGTGGAAGAGCAGAACCCGATGGAAGAGCCGGTGCACGAGCAGGATCAGGTATCCACCACCGATCCCGATTCCACCTACGCCACCAAAGGCGGCACGCCGGCTCGTCTGGGCTACTACGACAACTATCTGGTGGACAACACAGCTGCGTGATCGTGGGAGTGCAGGCCACGGCAGCGCGCATGAGTCAGGAAACGGTAGCAGCGCAAGATATGCTCACTCGCTTCGCCCAGTGGCAAGGACGAGAGCCAGAATCGGTGGCGGCCGACACGACCTACGGGAACGGCGAGTTCTTGCAATGGCTAGCCGATCGGAGCATCACTCCCTACATGCGGACCCGTGACAGTATCCACCGAAAGAGGAGCCCATTCTTCGGTCCCGAGCGTTTCACGTACGAACCGGAAAACAATCGCTATATCTGTCCTGCTGGCCAGTTCCTCAACTACGGTGGCCGAGTTTATCGCAATCGAGCCTTCAACTACATCGGGACACGCAAAAAGTGTGGCCCCTGCTCGCTCCGACCACAATGCACCAGTGCTGCCTTCCGGGGCCTTATCATCCACCAGAACGAACCAGCCCGACAACGTGCGCGGGAGTTGGTTAACACGCCAGAGTTCGCCAAGGCACAGCGGCAAAGAAAGAAGGTGGAGGCCTTGTTCGCGGAACTGAAGAATCAGATCGGATTGCGTCGCTTGCGTCTGCGAAGACTCAGGTTCGTGCGCGAGCAGTTCTTCCTGGCAGCGGTAGCTCAGAACATCAAGCGACTGGTGCGCTTCCTCAGTCAGCCGACAACACCGGTTCTGCCGGCCACCACTTAGTCGAACGGAGACAGAAAACAAGCGACGGCATGCTCGCAGATGAAAAGGCGTTCTGTTGAGGGACTTTTTCAACACCCACGTGTGGTTACAAAACTGGGAAAGATCTCGGCCGCCGGACTGGTTCCTCCGTTGCGACGGTGTCCTGTACAATTTTGCTTCCCATGAGTTCGTGCACAAAATGGTGGATGAGTGTGACCGTCGCGCTGCTGCTGGTTCTGGCGGCGCAGGCCGAACCGGTCTCCCGGCTCAAAGCCACTGACTACGTCAACGACTTCGCCCACGTTCTGGACCAGCAGACGATCGCGCAACTGGACGACATCTGCCGGCAGATCGACGAGAAAGCGCATGCCCAGATAGCGGTGGTGACCATCCACTCCCTCGACGGCTCCGACATCGAAAGCTATGCGGTGGACCTCTTCCATCAGTGGGGGATCGGAAGCAAGTCCACCAACCGCGGAGTACTGATCCTGTATGCCATTGACGACCACCGTGCCCGGATTGAGGTTGGATACGGGTTGGAACCCATCCTGCCCGATGGAAAGGTGGGTGGATTTCAGCGGGAAGCCGTCCCGCTCATGCGGAGCGGAAACTATAGTCAGGGGCTGCTGCTGGTCACCTCGCGGGTTGCGCAGGTCATTGCTCAGGACGCCGGTGTTCAACTCACGACTCCGCAACTGGCACCGGCTCCGGCGATCACGGACTGAGCAGCCTGGCAAAGGGATATCGGTCGGCGGAATTATTCTGCTGCATTATCGTCGTGCTCATCGTTCTTTTTACTCCTCTTCGCGGCATACTTTTCTGGATGCTTTTTTCCGGGATGTTTGGCGGTGGAGGTGGATCGAGGAGCGGCGGAGGCTGGGGCGGTGGCGGATTTGGCGGCGGGGGCGGTTTTGGCGGATTCGGCGGGGGCAGTTCCGGTGGTGGCGGGGCTAGCAGCAGTTGGTAGTCAGTGAGGGCGCAATGGTTCCCGAGAAAAAGATAAACGACTTTGTCAGCCGGCTGCGAGCGGCCGCTGGCGCGAACCTGGAGAGTGTGATCCTGTTTGGATCGGCGGTCGCGGGAGATTTTCATCCTGAGTTCTCGAATCTGAATCTGTTCTGCGTGATTCGCGACAGCTCATTCGGTGCATTGCAGGCGCTGGGACCTGCCGTCAAGTGGTGGGATGGGCAGAAACAGCCGCCTCCGCTGTTCATGACCCGCGACGAGATCGAGCGCTCTACCGACGTGTTTACGATCGAGTTGATCGACATGCAACAGCACCACCGCATTATTTTCGGGGACAGACGTCCTGCAGGGCTTGTCGATTCCAGCAAACCTGCACCGCCTCCAGGTGGAATACGAACTGCGGGAAAAACTTGCGCTGCTGCGCCAGCACCTGCTGCTCGCCTCAGGCAGCGACTCACGCCTGTGGGAGTTGTTGATACGTTCGGTCTCGTCGTTCACGACGCTGTTTCGCCACGCGCTGATTGTGCTGGGGCACGAGGCACCGGTTGGAAAGCGAGAAGCGGTGCAGGCATTGTCAAAACAGATTGGGTTTGACGCCTCGGGCATTCTGCAGGTGCTGGATGTGAGAGAGCGGAAATCCGACCGTAAGAAGTTCGATGTGGCGGACGTTTTTTCGCGATATCTGGCAGCGCTGGAACAGGTAACGGCTGCAGTTGATAGAATGCTCGGCTCGGGTACGGTGGGCTCTTCGTAGAGTCCGCGGATGTTTTTCTTCAGGAGAATCTTATGAGCAAGGCACTGATTGTGGTCGTCGTCATAGTGGCGATTCTATTGCTGGGTGGCTTGATTGTTTTTGGCCAGTACGTAACCGTAAAGAATACGCTCGTCAGCAAGAACGAGGCGGTTAAGGCAGCCTGGTCACAAGTCGACATTGTGCTGCAACGGCGCGCCGACCTGATCCCCAATCTGGTGGAGACGGTGAAGGGCTACGCGAAGCAGGAGCAGACCGTGTTCGGCGATATCGCGAAAGCGCGCTCCGCGCTGCTTTCCGCGGGCACGCCACAAGAAAAGATCGCAGCCAACCAGCAACTCGACGGAGCGCTTGGTCGCCTGCTGGTGGTGGTCGAGAACTATCCCCAGTTGAAGTCCAATGAGAATTTTCTGCGCCTGCAGGATGAACTCGCCGGCACCGAGAATCGCATTGCGGTCGAGCGCAAACGTTACAACGACACTCTGCGCGACTACAACACGTACGTACAGCAGTTCCCCAACAGCATTTTCGCGGGCATGGCGGGATTCAAGCCGAACGAAGCTTACTTCGAGGCTTCTCCAGGGTCGCGCGAAGTTCCAAAGGTAAACTTCTCAAGTCCGGGCGCAGCGGCTCCGCAGGCGGCGCCTCAGCCGGCGCCGGTTCACTAGGATCCGGCGCGGGAAACCGCATGCGTTGGCATTCTCTCCGGATGGACACTTTTCGCCGACCGGAAGCGCAAATGGGCCCGTTCGCCCCATGTGCCTGAAGACACTTCGCCACTCAAAATCATAGGGTTTTCGCGGTCTGTGGAAGCCGTCCCGTCGGGATTGCTGCTTCCTAGATTGCTCCACTGCACTCAAGATGCTGTCCAGTTGCCGATCAGAGGCCATTACCTAGGTCATCTTGGGGAAGGTGACGATTCGGGTCATCATACTGCAGAGCTTCATGCCAGGCAGGCCCACGGAACCTCTTTCATGAATATTGATGACCTCTTGCGAATAGCGACGGAACGGCGAGCCTCAGACTTGCATTTGAAGGTGGGCAACTATCCTCACCTGCGCGTAGACGGTGAACTGCTGCCATTGACCGAGCAGCCCCGCGTCAGCGCCGAGGACATGCTGACCATGGCCTTCAGCATGATGTCGGCGCGGCAGAAGCAGAAGTTCAAAGAGACCACGGAAATCGATATGGCGTACGGCGTTGCTGGACTGGGACGCTTCCGTGTGAACATCTTTCAGCAGCGCGGCAACGTGGGACTGGTGCTGCGCGTCATTCCCACCAAGATTCGCGCGCTGGACGAACTGTTTCTTCCCAAGGTGGTGGAGCAGATTTGCGACATGCCACGCGGGCTGGTGCTGGTCACAGGCGTGACCGGTTCCGGTAAGTCGACGACGCTGGCGGCGATGGTCGACAAGGTGAACTCGTGCCGCGCGGAGCACATCGTCACCATTGAGGACCCCATCGAATTTTTGCATCGCGACAAGAAGGGCTACGTCAATCAGCGCGAAGTACAGGTGGACACGCCCTCGTTTGGAGCGGCATTGCGCGCTTCGCTCCGTCAGGATCCGGACGTGATCCTGGTGGGCGAAATGCGAGACCTGGAAACCATTTCTACAGCACTACACGCGGCCGAAACCGGCCACATGGTGTTTTCTACGTTGCACACGCTGGACGCAGTGGAAACCATCAACCGAGTGATTTCCATCTTCCCGCCGCCGGAGCAGAAGCAGATTCGAATGCAGCTCGCGGCGGTGCTGCGGGCCATCATCAGCCAGCGCCTGGTCCGGCGTTGCGATGCGGAAGGCCGAGTGCCTGCGGTTGAGGTCATGATTAATACCGCGTATATCCGCGAATGTATTCTGGTGCCGGAAAAGACGCGGTCGATTCGCGATGCGATCGCAGCCGGCACGTCGCAGTACGGCATGCAGACCTTTGATCAGTCGCTGTGGGATCTGTTTCAGGCGGGCCTGGTCAACTACGAGACTGCGCTGGAGAACGCTTCCAACGCCGACGACTTCAAGTTGCGCATGCAGGGTATCGCTTCGACGGCGGACATTTCGCGGCAATCGATGCAAGCGGCAGGATTCAGCGGACGGTAGAACAAGAACGGGCTTTGGGATTCGGGATTTGAGAGTCGCCTTCTGCATTTGAGTTGCCCCTTTGAATTGGGCGCGCGTAAAGCGCGCCCTTTTTCTGGCACGGTACCGGGCACAGGTTAGTGCTGCGGTGGGGCTCCAAACTGCGCGAAGGTGATGAAGTGACCTGCGGGATCTTTGATGCCGATTTCCTTGGAGCCGTAGAAGGTTGTGCGGACCGGCATGACGACTTCGGCGCCCTTGACGGCTGAGATCGCCTCGTCGAGGCTGTCCACCTCAATATAAAGAAACGAAGGCCCCTTGCGGACCACCTGAGAGATAGCGCTGACATCTTTGTCGGCGCTGGCGTAGCTTTGGTACATCAGCTCAACGTTGCCTTTTTGTAGCATGACGAAGCCGAGTTTGTTGCCTTCGGGCACCTCGGCGGTTTTCTGAAAGCCCAGGCGTTCGACCCAGAACTTCGCACAGGGCTCAACTTCTTCGACGAACAGTATGGGAGTGATTCTCTTCACCATCATTGGCTTGGTTTTCTCCTCCGCCTTCGACATGGTCAAAGGCAAGATGGTCAGCAGGGCGACGATGGTTAGGATTGTGCGCATGTGATTTTGTTCTTGCCATGCGATGTAGTCTTAATTAGACTAGTGGGGACGATACTAAATTCTTTTCTGCGTGTCAAGGAGGATTTGAATGCCAACTCAGGAACGCCGCTTGCAGGATCTGGTTTCGGTGGGACCGGCGATGGTCCGTGATTTTGAGCTTATGGGAATACGGAGCGTCGCCGAGCTGCGCCGGCGGAATCCCGAAAAGCTCTACGAAAGACTGTGCCGCGTGACCGGGAAAGCGCAGGACATTTGCTGCCTTGACGCATTTCGGGCGGCGGTGGCGCAGGCACGAAATCCACGGCTTCCCGCAGAGCAGTGCCAGTGGTGGTACTGGAGTCGCCAACGGAAGGCGCGCGATGCGCGCAGCTAAGAAGCGGGAACTGACGACGCCGGACCTGGTCCTGCTAAGTCTTCTGGCGGAGCGGCCGATGCACGGTTACGAGGCGAATCTGGAACTCGAACGCCGGCAGGTGCGTGACTGGGCCGGCATTTCGCGGCCGCAGGTTTATTACTCGCTGGTAAAGCTGGCGGCGATGGGACTGGTTCGCGCGGGGAAAAGTGATGAACCTGTGGCGGGGCCGGAGCGCAGCGTTTTGTTGACGACGGCTCGCGGGCGCGAGGCATTGGCTGACGCGCTCGAGCGGGAGGAGTGGGTCACCGCGCGCGAACGGCCTCCGTTTCTTACGTGGATTGCGTTGTCGTGGCAGGCTCGGCCCGGCGTGTTTGAGAAGCAACTGCTGCGCCGTCAGAAGTTTCTCGAGAAAGAGCTGGTACGGGAGGAGGCCACTCTGCGGGCGATTCGCGAGGAAGTTGGGCATCGGTTCCACGAAGCGGTTTGGATGGTCAGCCTGGTGATCCAGCAATTTCGCACGGAGTTGCGCTGGGCGCGAAAGCTCGCGCGGGAGATCCGGCGGCGCGCGCCGGCGCGGCATCCGGATATGCGGGAGGATCGGAAGTGATGGCTACACACGAGACCTTCAATCGCGGAGAACACAAAGAAATGCCGCAGAGAACGCGAAGGAAAGTCCAGTAAATATGGACTCTACTTTCTACTGAACAGTTCGCGTGGACGCGCCAGTTGCGCTATCGTGGACGTGTATGTCGTTTTCCCGGCCCAAGAAACGGACTTACTCGGAAAGCGAACTCTACGACTACGCGGTCGGCGCGCTGGCGCGGCGCATGCGGACGGTCTCCGAACTGAAGCGGCTGATGCGGGCGCGCGTTGAAGACGCTGAGTCCGAATATGGGGAGACCCTCATCGAGTTGGTGATCCGGCGATTGAAAGACCAGGGCTACCTGAACGACTCGCAGTACGCGGCGTCGTATTCGTCCATGCGGCGCGACAATCAGAAGTTTGGCCGCATGCGCGTGATCACCGAATTGAAGACCAGGGGCGTGCACGGCGACGTGATTGCCAAGGCTGTGGACGCGGTGTTTGACGGCATCAGTGACGAGAAGCAGGCGCGTGAATATTTGCGCAAGAAGCGCATGGAGAAGCCGCAGGATCAAAAACATGCGGCGCGCATCTTCCGGCAACTAGCTCGGGCGGGCTTCGCCACCAAGACCATCATGTCGATTCTGAAGAAGTGGGACGTGGATGACGAGACGTTGAGCCAGTTGGAAAGCGAGACTGCCTAAGCTTTTGTTTACGGAAGAAAGGCTGGCCCACTGCAGCCATCGGCATTGCCACCTCTCTACACTTGGCAAGAATGGGTCGGTTGTTGCATACTCCAAGACCGAATTCCAAACCCTTCCTCAGGAGCGTGCTATGAAGTTCAGTGGGAAAACTTTTCTCGCAGCAGTGTTGCTCAGTGCCCTGCCGGTAGCGCTGGCCCAGGACGCGAGCTCGGATGCGAAAACAGCGGCGAAAGATACGGGCAGCGCAACCAAGACGGCGGCCAAGAAAACCGGACATGCCACGGAAAAAGCGGCCGATAAGACTGGCGATGCGACCGAAACGGCCGCAAAGAAGACCGGACACGCCACCAAGACGGTAGCGAAAGACACTGGGAAAGAGACGGAGAAGGCTGCCGATAAAACCGGCGATGCCACCAAGACGGCCGCGAAGAAGACGGGAAGCGGCGTAAAGAAAGGCGTGAAGGCAACCGGCCACGGAGTGAAAAAGGCTGGAGAGAAAACCGAAGACGCGGTGAAGTAGCGGCGTCCGCGGATCAATCCCTCTAACAGATTAACCACAGAGGGCACGGAGGAGCTCAGAGGATCCGGGCGCACCGGTTTCCTCAGTGCTGATTCTGTGCTCTCTGTGGTTGTGTTTTTCAGGGTGCTAAAATTAAGGATTCTCCACACTATGTTGACCGGCTCTGAAATCCGGCGCAAGTTTTTGGACTTCTTTGTGCAGAAGGGGCACAGGGAAGTGCACTCGTCGTCGCTTGTCCCGCAGAATGATCCTACTTTGCTGTTCACCAACGCCGGGATGAATCAGTTCAAGGACGTCTTTCTCGGCTTGGAAAAGCGCGACTATGCGAAGGCTACGACTTCGCAGAAATGCGTGAGGGCGGGCGGGAAGCACAACGATCTGGAGAATGTGGGGTTCACCAACCGTCATCACACGTTCTTCGAGATGCTGGGGAATTTTTCTTTTGGCGACTACTTCAAGAAAGATGCGATCGCGTACGCATGGGAGCTGATTACGTCGCCGCAGTGGTTCGGGATTGCGAAGGACAAGCTTTACGCGACCATCTTCAACGGCGAAGGCGGCGTGCCGCGGGACGCCGAGGCTTATGACCTGTGGGCCGCGCAAGGTGTGGCGAAAGAGCGCATCTTCGAATTCGGGGCGAAGGACAACTTCTGGCAGATGGGCGACACCGGGCCCTGCGGTCCTTGCAGCGAGATTCACTACGACATGGGTCCGGCAGCGTCGGATCAGGGGCATGCGGATTGCGCGTTCGGGTGCGATTGCGGGCGATATGTTGAGATTTGGAATCTTGTGTTCATGCAGTTCGACCGCGATGCGTCGGGCAAGCTGACGCCGCTGCCCAAGCCGTCGATTGATACGGGGATGGGACTGGAGCGGGTGACGGCGGTGCTACAGGGCGTGATCTCGAATTATGAGACGGATTTGTTTGTGCCGCTGATCAAAAGGGCGGCAGAGTTGACTGGCGCTGGCCACAGCGGAGCTTCGCTCCGCAGGACGGGCGAGGGGGCCCGTCCCCACACGAGCAGTGACGACCCCGGGCACAAGTTCGCGGCATCGCTGCGGGTGATTGCGGATCACTCGCGGGCTGCGACGTTTCTGATTTCGGATGGAGTGCTGCCCTCGAATGAAGGGCGCGGGTATGTGCTGCGCAAGATCATTCGGCGGGCGATTACGCACGGGCGACTGCTGGGGCAGACGAAACCGTTTCTGTACCAAATGATCTTCTCTGTCCGCGATCTGATGTGTGATGCGTATCCGGAGTTGAACGAGACGGCGGAGCGCGTGTCGAAAACGATCCTAGCTGAGGAGACAAGGTTCGTCCACACACTAAACGAAGGGCTCGCACGGCTAGAACACGATGTGATGCTCCAGTTCATGAACGCACCCGGTGTTATGCCTCCGATCGACGGGCAGAACTGGACCTTGGACATGATCAAAGAGCAGAAGCTCACCTTGACCTATCCCGGTGCGGAAGCGTTCAAGCTCTATGACACGTTTGGTCTGCCGCTCGACTTCATCACCCAGTTCTGCCGCGACCTTGGAGTCGGCTTCGATCAGGCGGGGTTCGATCGAGCGATGGAAGAGCAGAAGACGCGGGCTCGTGCGTCTTGGAAAGGCGCGGCGAAGCAGACTGCGAATCCCACTTATCAGCAACTTCCGAAATCTGAGTTCGAAGGCTACCGGCAGACGCGCTCTGATGGCTGCGAAGTTCTGGCGATCATTCACAACGGTCAAGGAGCGCAGGAGCTCAAGTCCGGCGATGAGGGCGAGGTCATTCTTGATCACACGCCGTTTTATGCTGAATCTGGCGGGCAGGTGGGGGATCGCGGATGGCTTTACTCGGACGACCACAACACCGTCGTGGCTGAGGTGAAGGGATGCTATTACCCGATTCAGGGCGTGCGGGCGCATCAGGTGGTCGTGAAATCCACTCGCGCCAGTACGCGCGAGAAATGGGCCTCAGAGTTGGAGATAAGGTCGATGCTGTCGTGAACACTGACGTTCGGCAGGCGACTATGCGGAATCACACGGCTACGCATCTTCTTCATGCGGGATTGCGGGAAGTTCTGGGGAAGCATGTGAAGCAGGCGGGATCGTTGGTGGCGCCGAATCACCTGCGGTTTGATTTTTCGCACTTTACCGCGGTTGAAGACGAGGAGTTGCAGGACATTGAGGACATCATCAATAAGCAAGTGCTGCGCAACACTAAGATCGACGTCATCGAGAACGTGCCCATCGACGTTGCTGTGAATGAGTATCACGCTATGGCGCTGTTCGGCGAGAAGTATGGCGACAAGGTGCGCGTGATCAAGATCGGAGATTTTTCGACGGAACTCTGCGGCGGCACGCACACCGCGCAAACCGGAGAGATCGGGCTGATCAAGATTTTGAAGGAAGGCAGCGTGTCGTCGGGGGTGCGGAGGGTAGAGGCCGTCACGGGTGAGGGGTCTTTGCGGCATTTCCGTCGGGATCACGAACTGGAAACCGTGGTGTCGGCGTTCGTTAATCCCACCCTTGCGCAAAAAGCGCGCAAGGATGGGCCACCCACAGTTGTGGACGTCCCGGTGTCTCCCGCCGAAGCGCTGAAACTTGAACTCGAAAAGAAAGACGCCGAGATCAAGCGGCTGTCGCGCGAGCTTGATCAGGTGCGGATGAAGTCGGCTTCGTCGTCGACGGCGAACATCGGCGACCGGGTGAAAGAGGTGAAGGGCGTGAAGGTGCTGGCTCATCGCGTGGATAATCTTGAACGTCCGCAGATGCGCACGCTGGTCGATCAGCTTCGCGACAAACTGGGGTCGGGCGTGGTGGTGCTGGGCTCGGCATCGAACGGAAACGTGTCGCTCATCGTCGGCGTCACTAAGGATCTGACGTCCCGCGTGCAGGCTGGCAAAGTGATTGGACCGGTCGCGCAGAAAGTTGGCGGGAAGGGCGGCGGGCGTCCCGACCTTGCCGAAGCCGGGGGAAAGGATGCCGGAGCGCTGGACTCTGCGCTGGCTGAGGCGTATACGGTGGTGGAGTCGCTGCTGGGTTCATAGCCTTTCTGTGGGACAAAGGCCATGGAAGAAGAACGCATACGTTTCATCGAACACCGGGGCAAACGCATCCTTTTGATTGATGTTTCTCACTGCTCGGGCGATGAGCTAGCGACGTTGGTCCGGCTGGTGCCAACCTATGTAACCAGCGAACCTCTCGGCTCTGTGCTGTTGCTCGCCGACTTCACGGGGGCGGAGTTTGACCGCATCGCCATCGATCGCCTGAAAGAGAGCACGGTCTTCGACCGGCCGCACTTGAAGCGGTCGGCCTGGGTTGGGATCGAGACCCTGCCCAAAGTGTTCTACGAACACATCAAGAGTTTTTCACGGCGCGATTTGCCAACGTTCAAAACCCGCGAAGAGGCGCTTGATTGGCTGGTTCGAGAAGAGGCGCAGGAGTAACGTTCCCTACTTCATTGAATCAAACTCTTTAACCACAGAGAGGGGAACACAGAGGAAGCAAGCCGGCTCAACTTCTCCACTTCAACGTGACTGGACCGGACATCGGGTGCTTCATCGGTTCGCCGGTGCGTTTCGCTTCGAGATGCGCGGCCTTCAACAGGAAGTACCACTTGGCGGGACGATCGGCGTCATCGATCAGCATCAGGTGCGGATTGTGCGCGAGGCCTTCGGCCTGCAGTTCCATGGTGCGGCGGTCCTGCTCCACGAATTTCGCGAAGACGAACTTCAGCAACTCGGCGCCGAATGGCACCCAGCGAAACATATTCCACGCGGCGACGACATCGATGCGGCAGTGATTGCGGGTGACCGGGGTGACCGTGGTCAGCGATGAGAACCAGTATTTGCCGGCGCGAATGGTTTCCGTCCGCAGGTTGGGAAGGGTGAAATCGATTGTCGTGGTAATGGAATCGGCGTCGGCATAGAGCCGCAACAGCTTGTAGGGCGCGGAGTTTGAACTGGGCGTATGCGCGCTCATGCGAAAGCCGTTGGGAATCGGCTCGAAATGCTTTTGCTTCTCGTGGATGCTGTGACGACTGCGCCACCACCACGCCTGGTGAACGAACGGCCCGTGCGCGGGGTCCATGAGGCCGATGATGCCGTGGTCGACGCTGACCGGCATGTCCGCGGTGAGGTAGGCGAGTTTGTAGTTGTCGCTGAACTTTTCGATCTGTGGCGCCATATCGGGAGCCTCGGCCGGCTCGGTGAAGCCTGCACCCCGCGGTGCTTCCTCGGGAATGTAGACCCAGATAAATCCGTCCTGCACTTCGCACTCGTAACTGCCGGCGTAGATGCGGTCGACGCGAAGTTTCTGATCGGCGGTGAGTGAAGGGATAAGCTGACATTGGCCGTTGTGCACATCAAACCGCCAGCCGTGATATCCGCACTCAAGGTTTTCTCCGTCGAAGCGGCCGCAGTGCAGCGGCATGCCGCGATGCGGGCAGGCATCGCGGAGCGCGAAAGGCTGTCCCTGGCGATCGCGGCCGATCACGAGCGGAATCTCAAGCAGAGTCGCTTTGTACAATTGATTGCGGCGCACGTGGTCAGCCGGCAGCGCGCGATACCAGAAGCCTGTGAGCATGAGCGAGTCAGCCGTCTGGCGCTGCGGAGATTCGAGGTCGGGCATGGGTGAATTGGTGATTGCCGATTTCTGATTGTTGAATGAAAAACATATGCTAGCATCCGCAGGACTCACCCGGCGGAACGAATCTCGCGAACGCACTCATGGAATTTGGCGGTCATTTTCGAAGGCTTACGGCGGTGCAACGGAACACGTTCATCGCCTGTTTCCTGGGCTGGTCGCTGGACGCCTTTGATTTCTTCATCCTGATCTTCTGCCTGAATGCCCTGGCAGCGAATTTTCAAACGAAAGTCTCAGCCGTCGCGGAAGCGGTTTTTCTTACACTCGCCATGCGCCCGGTGGGCGCGTTTCTGTTCGGGCTGATGGCGGACCGCTTCGGCCGGCGTCCCACGCTGATGGTGGACATCATCGCGTATTCGGTCTTTGAGCTGGCGTCCGCGTTCGCCCCGTCGCTGAAGGTCTTTCTCATCATGCGGGCGTGCTTTGGAATCGCGATGGGCGGGGAATGGGGAGTGGGCGCGGCACTGGCTTTCGAGACTCTGCCCGTCGAGGGACGCGGCTTCTTCTCAGGCATCCTGCAGGAGGGCTACGTGGTGGGTTACCTGCTGGCGTCTTTGATCTATGCAACATTATTCCCCATTGTGGGCTGGCGGGGAATGTTCGTGATCGGAGCGCTGCCGGCTTTTCTCGTCATCTACATTCGCACCAAAGTGGACGAATCTCCGGCGTGGCTGCAGGGACAAGTGTCGAGGAAAGCCGAGAGACATTTGACTTGGGACATCCCGAGATATCTGGGCAGTTTTCTTTTTCTGATCGTGCTGATGTTTGCGTTCAATTCCTTCAGCCATGGATCACAGGATCTCTATCCGACGTTTCTGGAGAAGAACCATCACTTTAATCCGCACGTGGTGGGCGTAGTCACCATCATTAACAGCATCGGCGCGCTGCTCGGCGGAATTGTTGTCGGAAGCTGGTCGGAGCGAATTGGGCGCCGGCGGGCGATTGTGCTGGCGGCGCTGCTGGCTATTCCAGTGATTCCACTGTGGGCGTACTCACATACCGTGCCGCTGCTGGCGCTAGGCGGATTTCTGATGCAGTTCATGGTGCAGGGGGCGTGGGGAGTGGTGCCGGCACACTTGAACGAGCTTTCGCCGCCGGCAGTCAGGGGGACGTTTCCTGGCTTGGCCTATCAGGTGGGGAATTTCATCGCTTCGCGCAATATCGTCATTCAGACCAAAATGGTGGAACGGCGCTACGGGGGAAGTTATCCGCCTGTACTGGCATGGACCATGCTGATAGCTTCGGCGCTGGTCGCGCTGGTCACCTGGAGCGGTGGGGAAAAACGAGGCACGGATTTATCGAACACATAGGCATCGGGAGATCGGGCCATCGGGTCATCGGGCGATCTTCAGATCAGCCGATGTTCCAAGCAAGGGCGAAATAGGTGTGCAAGATTCGGCACACCCCTGGGACTCCTCACTTAGGAGAGGATTGTCTTGGAGCAGATTCCTATGGTACGGTAAGTTACATTTCACGCCTTCGTCGAGAGATACATACACAGGGTCCCCGATGTGGTGGTTTGCTCGAACGCGTGTGCATGAGGTAGCGCCACTATGAAGGAAATCATGGATCCCATTCCCGCCTCGGATGAGAAAGAAAGTTTCGCCAACCGCAAACTGATCCGGCCGACTTTGTCCCGCGCGGAGAATCACGGCAATCACAATTCCCCTCCATTGCAAACAGTGGAGCGTCGCGACCGGTCCGAACGACACGAGCGCCTGGAGCGCAGCGACCGAACAGAACGCGGAGAGCGCGCCGAGCGTCCGGCTGGCGGAGGGGCGGGACGCAAGCCAGCGCCTCCGGAGCAGACCAACGCGGAGAACTTCTACTATCAGAAGCAAATGCAATCGCGGACGCCGATGGTCATAGTGTTACGCGACGGCGAAGAGGTGCACGGCATCATTGAATGGTACGATCGCAACTGCATCAAGGTAAACCGCGATGGCGGCGAGCCGAACCTGATGATCTACAAGCCCGCCATCAAGTACATGTACAAAGAAGGAGAGGGCAGCTAGGTAACGACTGCCCTTGAGCGCTCCTTGCGCTCCGAAGCCCCACTCTCCTCATTCTCAGCACAATTGCGGTGCGCAACCGACAACCGCCCCACGCAAATGAGGCAAGCCACACACTCGTGCAGGTTCGCTCGGGTTACCTGCGCTTGGGATCATACGGGGGGCTGGTATTAGGCCTGGGCGGCTTCTTCTGCGGGGAGGGTGACGGAGACTAAGGTTCCCTGATGGTCTGTGCGAATGGTGATTGAGCCTCCGAGTTCTACAGCCCGCTCACGCATGCCAGTGATTCCGGAGCCGGTGGAGGCGACGCCCCTTGGCGTCCCATCGCCATAATCATGGATGTCGAGCACGACTTTTCCCAACGCGCGGCTCAGAGCTACGCTGACCCTGCCTCCGCGGGAGTGCAGGCTGATGTCTGCAAGGACGGCCTCGACCATGCGGAACAATGCAATCTCGAGCTTGCGCGGAAGCCGGCCCACGTTTTCTGAGATCTGCAGATCTACCCGCATACCGCTGCGCGAGACCAGGTGTTCGACGTATTCTCTAAGGGCTGATCCCAGTCCCACATCCGTCGAGCGTCGGCGGGTGGAGCAGATAAGAGAGCTTACGCACCTGCTTGAGCAGGTTCTCCGTGACCTTGCGGCTGCTGGCCACGACCCGGGCGGCGCGCGGGCTCAGCGACTCTTCCTCTTCCTCCAACACACCGAAATACATGGAAAGCGTAGCCAGCAACTGCGCGGTATTTTCTTGCAGTTCGGAGGCAATGCGACGCTGTTCTTCGTCGCGCGCGGTCAGCATGCGCCGGGCGAAGCGGCGCAGTTCTTCTTCCGCGGTTTCCTGCCGGCGCATCTGCTGCATTAACTCCTGGTTGCGGTTCTGCGCGAGGAGACGCTCCAGACTCTCGGTCTTCAGGGCCTGTTCGGTCTGCTGCCAGCGCGCGACCAGGCGCAGGCGATCCTTCTCATCGTCTAATGCGGTATAACTTTCGGCCGGGATCACGGAGTGATGCTCGCTACAAATCTTAGAGAACGATTCCCGATGTTCTTCGCGATCGAACGATCCCAGGGGATAGCCGCAGCGGAGGGAGAAAGAATGGCTTCTCCCCAGTTCGTTCCAAAGCTGCTCCAACTCGATGACGGCGCGGGAGTTTCCCTGCTGCCACAGTAGAGCGACCATTTCTCCGTAGACTGCCAGCTTGGAATTTTGGGAACGAGCAGCAGCAGAGGCTTGCGTAATCACACCGCCGATTACTTCGGAAAACAGGTGCACGTCGGGCAAACCTTCCACCATAAAGGAAGCCAGCGTCTCGGCAGCATCGAGTGCGACGTAGCGGCATTGCTGAACTGCTTCAGCGAGTCCGATACCCCGGCTCTCCAGCCTGTGCGCGAGACCGTCGCGATGCGCCTTGGTAGCGACAATGACCGCGGCGCCTCCCTTTTGCAGCGTGTTGCTTACGAAAGGTACGAGGGAGTCGAGGAGGAATTCGTCATTGCAATAGAACTGAACATCGTGAGCGCAAAGCAGATCTGCGCGCGCCTGCACAGACCCTGCGGGCCCGGCGTTGGTTTGCGGTACGGAAGTTCCGGCGCTCATTTTGAATGGTGAGCCAGGTCAGACAAGTTGACCAGGCCCTCCCCCTGCTACAGAAGATAGCCGACATGTCCCATTCCACCCATACAGTAAGAACCTGACTAGGTGACCTCCGGTCACGTAGACGGGGCAGGTGGCGGAAGGCTACAACTTAGGCAGCACTATCCCCTTCTGGGCCTGATACTTACCCTTGCGGTCGGCATAGCTGGTTTCGCAGACTTCGTCGGACTGGAAGAACAGGATCTGGCAGAGGCCTTCGTTGGCGTAGATGCGCGCAGGCAGCGGCGTGGTGTTGGAAATCTCGAGGGTCACGAAACCTTCCCACTCGGGCTCGAAGGGCGTGACGTTGACGATGATACCGCAGCGGGCATAGGTACTCTTGCCCACACAAATGGTCAGCACGTCGCGGGGGATCTTGAAATATTCAACCGAGCGGGCCAGCGCAAACGAATTCGGCGGCACGATGCAGACATCGGTGCGAACGGTAACGAAGGAGCGCTCATCGAAATTCTTAGGATCAACCACGGTGCAGTTCACATTCGTAAAGATTTTGAATTCATCGGCCACGCGAAGGTCATAGCCATACGATGACAGGCCATAAGAGATCACGCCTTCTCGTACCTGCTTCTCAGAGAAAGGGTTAATCATGTCGTGTTCCAGGGCCGTCTTGCGGATCCAGCGGTCACTCTTCAGCATGGAACTCCTTGAATTTTGCGATTGGGAAGTCTTGTAATCCGTTACTCGAGACACCTGGATCCCTCCAATGTTTAATGCACTTGAGTAAGGCCCCGGCGGGCAAAAACGCACGCTTATCCGATTCCACAACTCGTCACATTTGTTCGGCTGGATGCAGCTGAGGGTTGAGCCAGTTTACGGGAGAGATGCTCCCGTTGACAATCTCTGTTATCTCCCATAGCATCAATCACTTGAAGGACTAGTTTGACCTGACCCGGGAGCGCCCAGTGATTAAGCTCGACATCATCAACGAAGTGGTGGCCAAAACTGGCATCACCAAGACCAAGGCCGAACTGGCGGTGGAGACCGTCTTTGAGAGCATGAAGAAGGCGCTCGCCCGCGGCAATCGCATTGAGTTGCGGGGATTTGGCGTCTTCAACGTGCGTCCGCGGAAAACCGGGATCGGGCGCAATCCTCGGACCGGAGCGGAAGTCTCGATTCCACCAGGCAAGGCAGTGCGGTTCAAACCCGGAAAAGAATTGCAATCGATTGATTGACAGCGGCCTCCGCAATCGCTGCCCTGACCATGAATTCAGACTGAGGTTTTCTAGCGGCGAAGACTGCGCAATTGCGCGCGCTCTCAGCCGCGAAATCGATTCCCTTTCCCAATAGCCAATTTTTCGCCATTCCTGTCAGGGCTTGTGCCCGGCACGACGTTCCGCAACTTCCGCGTGGATGCGCCGCTCGTAGTAGCATCAAACCAAGGCCTCGACGAAATGCGCGGCCCTGCGATCGCATGTCGGAACCTGTTCCTCCAATGGAATCTTCCACCGCCGAGTATTATCAGCCCCTGCCGGTTCGGGCGCCGCATGCGCCCAGGCCGCGCTACTGGCTGCACGGTTTGCTGTTCCTGTTGACCTGTTTTACCACGCTGATCATGGGTGCGCGCATGCAATACAACTTCGCGCACAACGAACCGGCCGTATCAATGGACGACTCCGTTCCCTTGTTTCCGGCAAGCTGGCTATTCACCGAACCGGCGCGGGTTCTGGCGGGTCTGCCGTTCGCAGCCACGCTCATGTTTTTTTTTATGGCTCACGAGATGGGACACTATTTCTACTGCCGCCGCTACGGCATTTACGCCACTCTTCCCTTTTTCATTCCAATGCCTCTGCCGCCGATTGGGACGATGGGGGCAGTAATTCTTATTCGCTCTCCGATTCGTTCCCGGACGGCCTTGTTTGATATTGGAATTGCCGGGCCCATCGCGGGGTTTCTCGTAGCTCTCGCCATGCTGGTGATTTCTCTGGGCTGGTCGAAACCTATGCCTGCTTCGATTACCGCTCCCGAAATTGAGTTTGGATATCCGTTAATCTTTCAGGCGGTGCATCGGCTCCTGTCGATCGTGAACCCGGCCAGTATGATTGCAGACGTACCCTTGACGCGCGTACTTCTGCATCCGGTGGCAATTGCCGCCTGGGTGGGCATGCTGGCTACGGCGCTCAACCTGCTGCCGGGCGGGCAACTCGATGGCGGACACATCGTGTACTCGATTTCGCCACGAGCTCACCGGCTAATCTCGCGGGCCACGATTCTCGTCCTTCTGCCCATGGCTTTTCTTTGGGTCGGATGGATCCTGTGGGCGATACTGTTACAGTTGACGACGCTGCGGCACCCTCAAGTGGCAGAATGGCCGCGAGTTTCCGGGGTGCGCACAAGCCTGGCAGTCGTCGCACTGTTCATGCTGATGTTCACGCTGACACCCGCGCCAGTGCACGGTTATGGACTGATAGCGGTCGGGCGCGGCATTCTTCAAGCTGCGCATGAGTTGCTTCAATGGGCTCGCCCTTGGCTCCATTCTGTTTGGGGACGATGATCGCGAGTACAGCTCGAACGTCTTCGACCTCGGAGCTGATCCACTGTCGCGCAAGACAGTTTAAGCTTGCGTGTTTGAACGCCGTGCCAAAGTGAAAAGTGAAACTTCGTTCAGTAAACTATTTTCCCGTATACTCCTCTATTGAATCGATTCAATCCACGCGTTGAGGAACTTCGTCTTGAACAATAAGAGGGCCGTTCACGCATTCCTGCTGGGATTTTTTCTCAGCGCTTGCCTCTCTCCCGCCCAAGTAGTGGAGGTCGACACGACGCATCCGACGAACCACTTCGTGCCCAGGGAAACCTTGGGCGCGGGCGTGGACCGCATTGCGGTCGAGGCGATTGACAAGGACTTGCTGCAGCCCACGCTGCAGCAGACGCTGGCTTCGGGCTGGCAACCGGTGACTTATCGTCAGAATACGGAACTTGCCATCGAGGCATGGCACTGGAATCCGCAGGGGACGTGGAGCGATCCCAAGGGCAAAGGCTACTTCACCGGCTCGGCGAACCCCACCGAGATGATCCGCTATTCCTACGGCTATGCGCTGCCCCGCCGCGGATTCACGCGCAATGACGGCACGGAGAACACAGGCTTCTCCCGCTTGGACGACGGAGATCTCGAACACTTTCTGGAAGAGCAATCCATATCTCACACAAAAGTTCACCGGGGAGAACGACGCGTTGCATCCGCAATGGGTGGTGATGGATTTGGCGCAGGTGCAACAAGTCAACAGCATTCGCATCGCCTGGGGCGAGCCTTTTGCGCAGCACTTTGAAGTGCAGTACTGGACGGGCGAAGATCCGATTCATTCGCCGCTGCGCGGCGTGTGGCAGACCTTTCCGCGCGGAATTGTCAGCGATGGAAAGGGCGGAACGGAGACCGTTCGCCTCAGCGGCATTCCCACGGCAGTTCGATTCGTCCGCATCTGGATGACCGAATCATCGAACACCTGCGACTCTGATGGCCCCGCCGATCCCCGCAACTGCGTTGGCTATGCGATTCGCGAACTTTACTCGGGAACGGCCACGGACGACGGCGCATTTCACGATATCGTGCGACACACGCCTGATCAGGAGCAGACGACAACTTATTGTTCGTCGGTCGATCCCTGGCACGAGCCGTCCGATCTGGGATCGACGACGCAGGCGCAGATGGGATTTGATCTGTTCTTCACCAGCGGCGTGACGCGCGGGCAGCCTGCGATGGTTCCCGTAGCCATGCTATATGAAACTCCAGAAAATTCCGCCGCCGAGATCGCGTACTTGAAGAAGCGCAACTATCCCATTTCCTATGTCGAGATGGGCGAAGAGGCCGATGGCCAGTACATGCTGCCAGAGGATTACGGCGCGCTCTACCTGCAGTGGGCAGCGGCGATTCATCGCGTCGATCCTGCGCTGAAGTTGGGTGGACCGTCGTTTCAGGGTGTGAATCGCGACATTGAGGTCTGGCCAGACTCGACCGGCAAGGTCTCCTGGCTGGGACGATTTCTCGATTATCTTAAGGCGCACGGTCGCATGAACGATCTGGCGTTTTTTTCTTTCGAACACTATCCCTACGATCCCTGCAAAACGCCGTGGGGCATGCTCTACGACGAGCCGGAGTTAGTGAAGCACATCGTGCAGGTCTGGCATGAGGATGGCGTTCCGGCGGAGATGCCGATGTTTATCACCGAGGGCAATCTTTCTTCCGGCGCCAGCGAAACCTATCAGGATATTTTCGCCGGAGTGTGGCTGGCGGATTACATCGGGTCGTTCCTGACTGCGGGCGGGAAGGGCGTTTACTTCTTTCATTATCTTCCGCTGCAGATGGAGCCGGGCTGCAACAGCTCTCCGGGAACTTTTGGCATGGCTACAATCGACGCGAATTATCAGATTCAGCAGCCGCTCGCGCAGTATTTCGTCGCGCAGTTGATCAATCTTGACTGGGTGCAGCCCGACGGAGGCGAGCATGAAGTGTTCGCTGCGAAAGAGCGATCTGGACGATGGCGCAGGGCACGAGTTGGTTACGGCATACGCGACAAAACGGCCCGACGGAAAGTGGTCAGTGATGCTGGTGAATCGTGACCAGTCGAACGCGCACCGCGTGCGGATTGCATTTCAGGGGAAGGAAGATTCCGTTAACAGCTTTGCCGGTCCGGTGGAGATTGCCACATTTGGCAGCCCGCAATATCACTGGCATCCGGCGCGGACGCGCTTCATGGCGCATGCAGAAAAGCCGGTGACCGAACAAACGGTCGTTACGACCAGCAAAGGGTGGGCTGATCCAGATGGACCAGTCGCGCATTCCAAACAAAATGGCGGGAAGGACACGGAATACGACTTGCCGGCGGCTTCCGTAGTTGTAGTTCGAGGCAAAATCAGCTCTCGATAATCTTTGGGAACGCGACCAAAACAGAGCGTAATCGCTCATCATTTTCCCCTACATTAGCCACAACGCATCCACATCCACGATCACTTGGGTCCGCGGAATCTTTTGCTCGGCAGCATACGCCAGCAGCGCGCGCAGCGTCGTATTGAGCTTCTCGCGACTGGGCGACTTAAGCACGAAGTGGTAGCGGTAATCGCGCTTCAGTCGCGGGATTGGGGCGCTTGCCGGACCCAGCACCCGCACGCCTTCATGCCGGGTCTTATCGAACCACTTTCCTAATATTCCGGACCATTGCAACGCGTCGTCGAGTTTGTCGCTGCGTACCAGCACGTTAGCGAGGGCTGAAAACGGCGGGTAGTGCATCCAACTGCGGAAGCGGAGTTCTTTCTCGTAGAATCCGGCGAAGTCGTGGCGGGCGGCGTACTGCACGGCGTAGTGATCCTGAAAATAAGTTTGCAGGATCACTTTTCCGGGAGATTGGCCTCGCCCGGCGCGTCCGGCGACCTGCGTGAGCAACTGAAAAGTGCGCTCAGCGGCACGGAAGTCGGGCAGGCCAAGAGCAGCATCGGCGGCAACGACTCCAACTAGCGTGACCCCATGAATGTCGTGACCTTTCGCGATCATCTGCGTTCCTACGAGCAAATCGAGTTCGCCTTCGTTGAGTGCGTTCAATGTGCGTTCGAAATCTTCGTGGCCGCGGACGGTATCGCGGTCGAGGCGAGCGATGCGGGCTTGGGGAAACATTCCGTGCAGGAGTTCTTCGAGTTTCTCTGAGCCCGTTCCCAAGAAATAGACATACTCGCTGCCACAGTGCACGCACGACTTCGGTATAGGCGCGGTGTAGCCGCAATAGTGACAGACCATCTTGTGTTCGCGCTTGTGATGGGTGAGTGCGATGGCACAGTTCTTACACTCCAGCGTCTTGCCGCAGGTGCGGCAGAGAACTACCGGCGAATATCCGCGGCGATTGAGCAGCACCATGACCTGCTCCCGGCGGTCGAAGCGCTCTTTGATCTCCGCCGCCAGCCTGCGGGAAATGACCTGTTCCCGCCCGGTTTCCTGAAACTCCTGGCGCATATCGATGATTTCCACCTCGGGCAAGGGCCGCTGTTCAACCCGATCAGGCAATTCGACGAGCGCGTACTTGTTCTTCTTCGCATTGAAGTATGACTCCAGCGACGGTGTGGCAGAGCCCAGCACCACGACTGCACTTGCCATCTTGGCGCGCATGACTGCGACATCGCGAGCGTGATAACGGGGCGTTTCTTCCTGCTTGTAAGAAGAGTCTTGCTCCTCATCGACGATGATCAATGCCAGATCGGAGACGGGCGCGAAGACTGCAGAGCGCGTACCCACAACCATACGAGCTTCCCGGCGCCGTATGCGATGCCACTGCTCAGCACGTTCCTGGTCCGATAGCGCCGAGTGCAGGATGGCAACTTCTTCGCCGAATATCTGGTGCAGATCGGCAGCAACGGCCGGCGTAAGCCCAATCTCAGGCACCAGGAGTATCGCGGAGCGGCCGGCATCGAGCACGGAACGCATGCCCGCCAGGTAAACGGCAGTTTTGCCCGAACCGGTAACTCCGTGCAGGAGCATCCCGGAGAATGAACGGGCTTCGACTGCATCGCGCAGGCGCTTGAGCGCGGATTGCTGCGCCGAGTTGAAATCGAATGCGAACGGTGACGGCCGCGGCTTACTGCGTGAAACTGTAAGCGGCACGGGCTCCGCGGCGATTTCGACCAAGCTGCGGCGAACCAGGGTAGCGAGAGTTGTGCGCGGGACTTCCAGCGCTTGCAGCGTTTCGAGCGGAACTCTGCCGCCGGAAGCCGCGAGCGTGTCGATCACTTTCCTCTGGTTCTCATTGAGTTTGCCTTCTGCGGACTTGAGCAGCGCGAACTTGATGGTGCGCGTCGCATTGCGGACGCCAGAGGTATCTTCGCGCACCAGCCATTTCTTGCGCACCATTCCTGCCAGAATCGCTCGCGAGACACGAGTAGCGGAGCGCAAAGTCTGTTCGCGAACCGAACTCTCGTCTTCCATAGACTCACGATTGATCAGGTAATCGAGCGCGCGAAACTCGGCTGCCTGTTCTTCGGGCGTACGGCGCGACCTCGCGGATGAGCCTGACATCCCTGCAAGGTGCAGCGCCATCTGCCCTTCTTCGGTGATTCGGTAAGTGACGGACCGCTTGAACTCCGCGCTCAAGGGAAGCATCGTACGGTAAACGTCGCCAAGCGGCGCGAGGTAGTAGTCGGCGATCCAGCGGCCCAGCCGCAATAATTGCTCATCGAGCACAGGCGTGGCATCGAGCACGCTGATCACGGTCTTGGCCTGAACCGAAGGCTTGCGATCGTGCAGTTCCGTGACAATGCCCGTCATGCGCCGCTGGCGAAATGGAACCAGCACGCGTCCGCCGACGACCGGCACGGCGTCCGCCGGGGCGCGGTAGGTAAAGACCATGTCCAGCGGAACCGGCACGGCAACATCGCAGAATTCAGGCATTGGTTGGAAGGATAAACTACCATCTGAATCAGAGTGGCAAGACGGGGATGCTTCGACTGCGCCGACCGTTCGCTGTCGCGGACGATCGGCTTCGCTCAGCATGACAAGGGAAGCCTTATTCGTTCTTCGGAGCAGGTTTCAAGCCGAGGTATTTCATGACCATCTGAAGATCTTTCCACGCCTCGCCTTTCTGTCGCGGATCGCGCAGCAGAAATGCAGGATGGTACGTCACTGCAAGTTTCGTTCCCTGCCACGAAGGATCGCTGCTCCGCGTGCCCGCCGGCATGAAGTCGTAAAACCGGCCGCGCAGCTCCGACATGGGAGCATTGATCGCGAGCAGATTTTTCGCGGCTACAGCGCCCAGCGCGACGATTGCCTTCGGCTTTATGGTCGCGATCTGCCGCATGAGAAACGGCGAGCAGGTTTCGCACTCATCGCGCTCCGGAGTGCGATTCCCCGGCGGGCGGCACTTGACCACGTTCGCGATGTAGACGTCCTCGCGACGCAGGCCCATGGCCTTGATCATGTTATTGAGCAATTGTCCGGCGCGTCCGACGAAGGGCTCGCCTTGCGCATCTTCATCGGCGCCAGGACCTTCGCCCACGAACATCAACTCCGCGCGCGGATTGCCCACCCCAAATACGATTTGCTTCCGCCCCTGCTGATGAAGTTTGCAGCGCGTGCAGTCGCCCAGGTCCTCGCGAATAAGTTTGAGCGCGGTCACGGGATCGGCCGCGCCATACTCGGGCTTCGGCGTCAAAACTTCAAATATGTTTTCCTTACTGCTGGCAGGAGACAACAGCGGATTTTCTCGCGGGCATTTCTTCTCGCAATTCTGGCTGGAGTGTGGAAGAAGCGAATTCTGACGCTGTGTCAGCGGCCGTTACATCGTATTGATCCTCAGCGGCCGGGCGGCGATAGAAATCGTAGATGCCGATTTCGTGATAGTACCGGACACGCTCAACCAGAGCGCGTCGAAGTTCCGGATCAAGGGAAAATGACATGCGGCTCAGGCTTTGACGGCCGATTTCCGTTGCTGACGCAGGCGAACCACCTGGTCCAGCACGCGCTGGGCAACTTCCCACTTCGTGGTTTCCGGAACCTCGATGACTTCATCGCGGGTAATGACGGTGACGGCGTTGCGCTCTGAGTCAAAGCCCACGCCTTCATGCGACACATCGTTAACGACGATGGCGTCGAGATTCTTCGCGACCAGCTTCTGCCGCGCGTTCTCGAGCACGTTCTCCGTTTCCGCGGCGAAGCCCACCACGATCCGCGATCCTTTGCGACCGGAAAGCTCTTTGAGGATGTCAGGCGTGGCCTCGAGTTCAAGCGTCATCGGGCCTTTGCGCTTGATCTTCTGGCCAGCCGTCGCTTTGGGACGATAGTCTGAAACCGCCGCAGTCTTGATGACGATGCTGGCCTGCGGCAGCAGGCGTAGAACCGCATCTCGCATTTCTTCGGCGGACTCGACGCCGGTAACTTCAGCCGCGCTTGGCGGGGTAAGGGCGGTTGGCCCGTTGACCAGGAGGACTCGCGCACCGCGGCGTAACGCCGCTTCGGCCAGCGCGTAGCCCATTCGTCCACTGGAGCGGTTGGTGAGATAACGCACCGGATCGATTTTTTCCCGCGTCGGTCCCGCTGTGATCAGTACGACTTCCCCGCTAAGATCTTGCGACGAACCCAGAGCCTCGAGCACAGCAGCAACGACTGCCTCGTTCTCTGCAAGACGTCCCGCACCTGTCATCCCGCAGGCTAGGTAGCCGGAGCCGGGCTCGACTATCTTGACGCCGCGTTTGCGAAGGGTTTCGAGATTGGCTTGCGTCGCGGGATGGTTCCACATGTTGACGTTCATGGCGGGCGCAACCACGACCGGCGCGGTGGTGGCGAGGTAAAGTGTCGTCAGAAAATCGCTGGCGATGCCTTGCGCGAAATGAGCCAGAACATCGGCTGTGGCGGGCGCAACGACCAGCGCATCGATCGACTGCGCAACCGCAATGTGCTCAATCGCCGAATCGATGTTCGCCTCATGCCCTTCGCCCGGCGCGAACATGCCAGTGATAACCTTTTCTCCGGATAGCGCAGCGAACGTGAGAGGACGAACAAACTCCTGGGCGGCGCGCGTCATCACGACCTGCACGCGAATGCCGCGATCCTGCAAGAGGCGAACGATTTCCGCCGCCTTGTAAGCGGCAATTCCGCCCGTCACGCCCAGAGCGACTTTCATAGCTTTCTCTTGTTGATTCGCAACCATTGATTCAGACGGGTCAGCGCCATCTGAGTTGATCCATCCAACTCGAATCAATATTCCCTCTACTCTTGCCCCAGCGCCTTGTCCAACGCTTCACCGGCCTGCTCGACGGCAGTCCGGGTTTCTGGAATCTCCCACTTGACTTTGCCGGCACGAATCTCATCTTGCGCGATGCGGCATGGCTTGCGGGAATTGGTATCGACCACGGGCGGAGCGCCGGATTGTAGTTGGCGCGCGCGCCGGGCCGCCACGAGAATGTAGCGGTAATTGCTGTCGAAGCCGTCCATTAACTTCATGGGATTCTCCCTTGAAAACGATTCGAATCAATGCCGATCACAAATGAATACTTCGCCAGAAACCAATGCTCAGGCTCGTCCCCATATGCCGGATTCCGCCCCGGCGCCCGCTTTGGGAGACTGCATAATGATACCGCGAAACTAGGAATCGGACACTGCCTGCGAAGCGAATGAAGCCAGGATGGGCTGCACCCGTTCCTTCATGTTTGCCAGACGACAGCGGTCAGCCGCCGCAACCATAGTTTTTTCTTCCTCTGAAAGCGACCGCCCCAGACGCTGCAGCCGTTCGGAGCAAACAATGTGTTGCAATCTCGCGATGGACTCCTCAAGCTTATCGTTGATCAAAATATAATTGTATTTGTGATAGTTCTCAATCTCACGTTTGGCCGCGTCTAGTCTGCGCTGGATTACATCTGACTGGTCCTCTCCGCGTTTACGGAGTCTCTCCTCCAGCGTTTTTCGGTTGGGAGGCAAAATAAAGATGCTCACCGCATCCGGCAGCTTCCGCTTGATCTGCTCCGCGCCCTGGACATCAATGTCGAGCAGCAGGTCGCGCGCTTTTTCTTCCGCTTCGCGCAAGAAGCGGCGCGCAGTTCCATAACAATTGCCGTCGAACTCAGCATGTTCCAAAAAGTCGTCTTCGCGAACCATTTTGTTGAATTCATCGCGCGACACAAAGTAGTACTGCCTCCCATTTTGCTCTGAGCCACGGGAGGCGCGTGTAGTGTATGAAATGGAGAAATCAAGACCAGGGACAATTTTGAGCAGCTTGCTTACCAGCGTGGACTTGCCGGACCCAGATGGGGCCGAAATTATGTAGACGAGTGGTTTGTAGGGCGGGTTGCTCATTCGAGGTTCTGCACCTGCTCCCGCGATTTTTCGATTTCAGCTTTCATGGCCAAACCAGCTTCGGTGATGTTCAGGGCTTCCCCGGCCAGTCCAGAGGTCTTTGACAAGAGTGTATTGGCTTCGCGGTTCATCTCTTGCAGCAGGAAATCGAGTTTCTTGCCAACCTCGCCGCCTTCGTCAAGCAGTCCCAGGAAATGTTGGACGTGAGTCTCGAGGCGAATGAGTTCCTCCTGTATATCGCTGCGGTCGACGAGCAGGGCAGCTTCCTGCAGCACGCGCTCTTTGTCGACTCCGGTGCCCAGCAATTCCTGAATGCGTGCCCTCAGCCGTTCGACGTAATTCTGCAGTACCGCGCTCCGGTGCCGCTGCACGGTCTTGCTGGCCTCAGCCAAATGGAGCATCCGCTGGCGCAATTCGCGCTCAATGCTGCGGCCTTCCTCTTCCCGCATCTTGTTGAGGCGCTCCAGGGCCTCCCCCGCCCGGGCCATCACGGCTGCCTCAATGTCTTCGTCTGCGTTGACGCTGCCCGAGTCAAGAGCTCCGGGTATACGCAGGATCGCGTTCAGATCGGGTTCGCTCGCGAGAGAGAACTCGGCGGAAGCCGCGCGGAACGCGGCAACGTAGCCGCCAACCAGGTCGCGATTGAGCGAGAACGCATCGCCCGACGAGCGATCCAGACTGAGCGTAACCTCGACATGGCCGCGTGCAACTTTTTCTTTCAGCAGGCGGCGCAGTTGCATCTCCAGCGAGTCCGCACCCGAAGGCAGGCGGAAGTGAAGATCGAGAAAGCGATGGTTGACCGACTTCAGCGAGAGCGCGAAGCCAAGTTGGCCATTGTTACGGCCAACAGGCGAGGCGTTCGCCTGGCGCTTGACCTCGCCTTTGACCTGGGCAAAACTCGTCATGGAGCGGATGGACATTTAGGATCCCGCAACTGCTTTGGGTACCTCCATATTGGCAAACTGCAAGTCGTAGAGCCGGCGGTACGTGCCCAACTTCTGCATCAATTGCTCGTGCGCGCCGACATCGGCAATGGTGCCGTTCTCGATCACCACGATGCGATCGGCGCGGCGCACGGTGGATAGTCGGTGTGCGATCACGAACACGGTGCGGCCCGTCATCAGATTGTGCAGCGCCGACTGCACCAGCGACTCCGACTCGCTGTCGAGCGCCGACGTGGCCTCGTCAAGAATCAGAATCGGCGCGTTCTTCAAGATTGCGCGAGCAATCGCGATGCGCTGACGCTCTCCGCCAGAAAGGCGAATGCCGCGCTCCCCAATCACCGTATCGTACCCTGCCGGCAGACCGACAATGAAATCGTGCGCCAGCGCGGCGCGGGCGGCCGCCTCCACTTCCTTCAGCGGAACGTGCGGCTGGCCGTACGCAATATTGTTGCGGACGCTGTCATTGAACAGGATCGTGTCCTGCGTGACGATGCCGGCCTGGGCGCGCAAAGATGCGAGCGTAACGTCGCGCACGTCGTGGCCGTCGATCAGTAATCGGCCGCCGGTAACGTCGAAGAAACGCGGGATCAGATGGACTAGCGTGCTTTTCCCGGCCCCGCTGGAGCCGACAATCGCGAGCACTTCGCCGCGCCGAACCTCGAGGTTGATATTCCGTAAAACCTCCTTCTGCTCCCCGCCCTCGTCTTCGCTCGCGTAGGCAAAGCTGACTTGATCGAAGCGAACACTTCCGGAAAATTTCGGCAGAGCCTTGGCGCGCGGCTTTTCCCGCACGTCATCTTCAATATCCATGAATCGGAAGATCTCTGACGAAGCTCCCAGAGCCTGCTGGAAATTGTTATTGAACAGCGCGAACTTGCGGACGGGATTGTAGAGGCTGAATACGGCAGTAATAAAGGCGACAAACACACCGGGAGTCATCTGGTTGTGCACGATTCGGTCCCTGCCCACCAGAAGCAGCAGGGCGATTCCCACCATGCCGAATACATCCATCAGCGGAGAACTAATTGCCGTGGCCGCGACGGAGCGCAAGTTGGCGCGGAACAGACGCCGCGCGGCATTGCGAAACCGCGAAATCTCCCAGTTTTCAGTATTGAATGCCTTGACGATGCGGTTGCCCGTGATGGCCTCATGCAGGATATTCTGAATTTCCGCCAACTTGTCCTGGCCGTGCCGCGTGGTATGGCGTACGCGAGACCCAATCTTCCGTGATGAATAAATAATCACGGGCACAAATAGAAGCAGGACCCAGGCCAGGTTCCCACCCAGAATCGCAACCACGGCAGCCACTGACAGGAACGTGAAGAACTGCTGCAGGGCTTCCGCCAGCACGGTCGACATGGCGTATTGAATACGCTCAATGTCGTTAATGATGGTCGAGAGCAAAGTTCCCGTGGCGTGCTTGGAAAAGAATCCCGCGGACCGGCGCAGGATCGCGTTGTAGAGATCGTCGCGCAGATCGGTGATCACGCCGAATCCGGCGTGATTCACGAGATACGTCCCTGTGTAGTCGCAAACCCCTTTCAGAACGGTAGAAGCGACCAGCGCGAAGGCCACCATGGCCCAGGGATCCGTAAAGTGCAAAGGGACGAATTGCTGAAGGTACACCGGATGATGCGTGCCCGGAATCACGAACAGTTGGATATCGCGCAAGCCAGTCGCACGATTCAGAACATCGTCGAACACTGGCCGGACCAACAGAAACTTGAAACCATCCAGCAACCCCACCGCCGCCATGAGCACTACGGAAGCGAGTATCTGCCACCAGTACGGAAGCGCGTAGCGCAGAAGCCGCGTCAGTTGGCGCATGGGACTCCCCAAGGCGGCGGGCTGCAATGGCTTGCTGCCGGTGGAGTGGACATGGGTAGCAAGCCCTTATTCTACTTGAGTTGCAAAGGCCCAGGATGGCATTTGAGTTTCCCCGACCGCTCTACCTCGATTGCGCTACCTCATTTCGGACTGTCTCGGTGCACGACATTCACCTTGTATCCTGCCTGCCGCAAATTCTGACCCACCGCTTCGGCAATCATCACCGAACGGTGTTGGCCGCCAGTGCACCCGAAGGCGATGGTGAGGTAACTCTTCCCCTCATGAACATAGTGAGGCAGCAGGTACACCAAAAGATCTGAGATGCGGTCAATAAACTCCTGAGTCTGCGGAAACGAGCGAATATATTTGGCCACACGCGGATGGCGCCCGCTGAGTGCGCGGAACTCGGGAACAAAATGCGGATTAGGCAGAAAGCGGACGTCGAAAACCAGGTCCGCGTCTTCGGGCACTCCGTGGCGAAATCCGAAGCTCACCGACGACACCAGAATGGTTTTTTCCGCCGACTGCTTCCGAAACCGTTCCGTCACTACGACACGCAACTCATGGACGTTGAATTTGGAAGTGTCAATCACCAGATCCGCGAGGCCGCGAATGCTGCGCAGATCACGGCGCTCCGCCTGCAATGCTGCTTTGACCGGAGCATCGGTGCCGAATGGATGCGGCCGTCGCGTCTCGCTGAAGCGCCGCAACAGCACCGGATCGGAAGCCTCCAAATACACGACCCGGGTCGGAATCGTGCGCCGCACAGATTTGAGAATCGCGGGGAGTTTGTCGAGCTTCGAGCCCTCTCGCACGTCGACCACTAGCGCCGTACGGCGAATTTCTCCGGACTGCACTGCCAGTTCGGCAAAGCGCGGAATCAAGTCGACCGGCAAGTTGTCGACACAGTAGTAGCCCAGGTCCTCAAAAGCCTTGAGCACTGAGGCTTTCCCCGACCCGCTCATACCTGTGATAATCACCAGTTCAGGCGAATGCTGGCCGTCGCGACGCGCCTTCTTGCCCTTCGGCCTGGAAGCCGACGCCGAACGCTTCGGGCGCCCGCCAGATTTCGGTGGCGTCATCCAGTGGATAGTAGCATCGAAGCGATCGGGTCGGGACGTGCCCGCCCGTATACACTCCCACCCCATAGCAGATTAATCAGATTGTCTCCGCCCTACGCGGGCATTTAAGCTAGGTCGCCATGAAGAAATTTGACGATCTCACCGAACGCGAGGTTCTCGCTTTGGCCATCTCTTCGGAAGAAGAAGACGAGCGTGTGTATGCCGACTTCGCTGAAGGCTTGCGGCAGAATTATCCCGCCACGGCAGAGTTGTTTGAGGGCATGCGCGAAGAGGAGTCGGGGCACCGGCGCCGCCTGATCGAACTCTATCGCAAGAAGTTCGGAGAACATATTCCGCTGATCCGGCGTCAGGATGTCCGCGGCTTTGTCCAGCGCCCGGCGTTGTGGCTGATGCGTCCGCTGCGCATTGAGGCCGCTCGCAAGACGGCCAGCACCATGGAGGTGGAGACGCGACGATTTTACGAAAAGGCTTCCGCACGCACTCAGGACGCCAGCATTCGCCAACTTCTCGACGACCTGGCGAATGAGGAACGTTCGCATGAAACTCGCGCCGAGGAATTGGACAAGGAAAAACTACCCGCGAGTGTCAAAGTTCAGGAAGAACAGGCTCAGCGGCGGCTCTTCGTCCTGCAGATTGTGCAGCCGGGTCTGGCGGGGCTGATGGATGGTTCAGTTTCCACGCTCGCGCCCGTGTTTGCCGCGGCCTTCGCCACGCACCAGAGTTGGGATGCATTCCTGGTCGGCTTGGCGGCTTCTGCCGGCGCGGGCATCAGCATGGGATTCGCCGAGGCGCTCTCCGACGATGGCAGCCTTACGGGACGTGGGCATCCCTGGGTACGGGGTTTGATTTGCGGCGCGATGACGGCGCTCGGCGGGATCGGCCATACTCTGCCCTTCTTGATTCGCGACTTCCGCGCCGCATTATGGGCTGCGGGGATGGTTGTGCTCGCTGAGTTGGGCACGATCACCTGGATTCGCCAGCGCTACATGGACACGCCCTGGATTACCGCTGCACTGCAAGTGGGGCTCGGCGGAGCGCTGGTGTTCATCACCGGAGTGCTGATCGGGAGTTCGTGACCGCTCTCACGGCCGCGTGTCCAGCGGGTGCTTGCTCTTCTCGTAAAACTCATTCTGCAGCTTGAGGCTGACATCGTCGGCCTTGACAGCGCGGATCGCCTTGACCACCGAATCGATCCACCATTTCATTTGATATTCGCCCAACTCCTTCGTGGCGGCCGATCCGTCACCGGAATAGTGGAAGGGAAATCGCGCGTACCACCAGATGCCGGTATAAACATCTTCCGGGAGTTTCTGGCGAGCCTGATCGGCGCCCGATTCCGCGCCGGCACGGTCGATGTGTACAGTGTCAGGACGCGAAATCATCATCTTCGAGGTCTCGCTTTCCCCGGCGTGCATGTCGATGGAGGTTTTCTTTGGAGGGCCGCCCGACTGTGGTGTACGCTTGTCGAAAACGTAGACCACGTAATCGTGGGGCTTATCCAGTTGCGTCTGCGCGAAGTACGGCAGCAAACTTTCATTGCCCCCGTGCCCGTTGACGATCAGCACTTTCTTGCAGCCATTTCGCGCCATCTCGTCGGTGGTTTCCTGCAACAGTTCGAGCTGCATCTGGCGGCTGTAGGCCATCGTTCCCGGCTCGTGACGAGCCTCGGCAATCTGGCCAAAATAATATTCCGGAAAGACAACGGCGTACTCCTGCTCTGCCGCATGCAGAGCGGCGTAACGCACATCCAGCAAATCCGTGCCCAGCGGCAGGTGCGGGCCATGCTTCTCCAGTATGCCGAACGGCAGCAGGCACGTCCCTTGCGATTGTCGAATCCCGTCGCGGAAATCTGACGCGGTCAGCTCCTCCCAGTGAACGGAAAGCTTCGCCTGTGGCCATGCCCAGGTTGTGCAGCAACACATAACGAAAGACACAACAATGCGACGCATAGTCCTCCTTCGTAGCGCTGCCGTCTCGGCGGCTGGGAGCCTGCCCTGAGCGAAGTCGAAGGGGCGGGTGTCCTCGCCCACCTGGCCTCGGGCAAAGCGCGCCATAACCATCTCGCGAGCCCGCACAGCGCCGGGGGGGCAATAAGCCAACCAGACAACCCTACTGAAACGATTCAATACACCGTGATACTGCTTGCGGACTGCTTGAGTAGTCAAGTGAAAATGCGGCGCCTACTTCCCGGTGTAGCTGACCCTCCAGATGGAGTTCGATCCGTCATCGCTCACCAGCAGCGAACCGTCGGGCGCCACCGTGATCCCCACCGGTCGTCCCCATACGTTGCCGTCCGGGAGCACGAATCCGGTCAGAAAATCCTGATACTCGCCGCTGGCATGTCCAGTCTGATGCAGCGGTACGCGAATCACTTCGTAACCAGCTCGCACCGACCGGTTCCACGAGCCGTGTTCAGAGGCAAAAATGTCTCCTCGATATTCCTCCGGAAACTGGCTGGCCTGATAAAACGTCAACTCCAACGAAGCATTGTGCGGCTGCAAAAGCACGTCGGGGACGATCACCTTGTCCTTCAGTTCAGGATGTTTTCCCTTGTGGCGCGGATCCTGATGCGCCCCGATGTACCACCAGGGCCAGCCGTAAAATCCGCCTTCCTGGACGTGCGTGATGTAATCGGGCACAAGGTTGTCGCCGAGCGCGTCGCGCTCATTCACCGAACACCACAACTCGCGCGTCTGCGGATTCACCGCGATTCCACCGCCTGCATTGCGAATGCCGTAGGCGTACACGTTCAACTCGCACTTCTCCGGATCACAAGTCAGAATGTCGGCGCGATTTTTCTCCCCCGGGTGGGTATCAGTGTCGTCAACGTTCGACTCGGAGCCCACCCCCACAAACAGTTTTTTGCCATCGGGCGAGAATTCGAGCGCACGCGTCCAATGCCCGCCGGTAGGAAGATCGGCAATGTGCTCGGCCGCCCCGCTCACCTTTAGGTCTCCGTTGTGATAGGGAAAGCGGATCACTTCGTTGGTGTTGCCGATGTAGATCCACCGCGGATCCGGCCCCGGCGGATAAAACGCAATCCCATACGGCCGCTTTAGCCCGCTGGCAAAAATCTGCATCTGTTCTGGCTTGCCGTCGCTGGTCATCCCGCGAAAAACGCGAATGCGTCCGGCATTGCTCTCCGCCAGAAAAATGTCCCCATTCGGAGCCGTGCGCAGCCAGCGCGGATTGTCGAGTCCGCTGGCGAACAACTCAACCTTGAAGCCCGCAGGCGCCACCGGCCACACGCTCTTCGGACGCGCCACCTCTTCGGGCCCATTCTCTGCCGACTGGGTGCTATACGGCGCAGGAAGGTCCGCCACCGTGATCTTGTGCGTAGTGCCAGGTTTCTCGTACCGAAAATCAGTGAATGGCGCTGTTGGAGGCGGCGCCTTCAAGGTCGAGGTCGCAACCTCAGGCGCGGGCGCGTCGTTCGCTTCCGAGCTCGTTTGCGACGCCCCTATCGACTTCACGTAGGTCACAATCTGCCACCGCTGCCGCGGCGGAAGAAAAGCCCACGCGGGCATCCCGTTCTCCTTACTTCCTTTGGTGATGAACCAGAACACTTCTCCCGACGGGACGGTTTCTAATTTTCCATCGACCAGTGATGGAATGTTGCCCTTCCCCTGGCCCGTCTTGCCGTGACACGACAGGCAGTTGCGGGCGTAAAGCCGCTTACCGGCCTGAGCTGCCGCCGCCTGGCCTTCAAAAGGGTTTTTCATTGTTTTCGTGGAATCTGGAGCATTGTGAAACTGCGTGTCCACGGCACACACCAGGGAGGTTGGCAGAACAGCAAGTAGCAGGGTAGCAGGCAGTTTGCCAGGAAGGAAACTCATAGCACCTCGCAAGACGTTTTTTTTACAGATTCAACATCATCGCGGAAAGATGCAAATGAACTCACGCGCGGAGCAGCCTCTCTGCCCCCTCGTCAGCGGAAAACGTTGCAGCCCGGCAAGGGTCCGAAGACCAGCGCCAAGCAAGGGCGCCCGCCGTAACGCAAGAAAAGACCATTGACTACTGAGGTTACTAACTGCCTATTACACTTTGGCAATTGCGTTCTGGCAGGCTTGCCGAATACACTCTCTTGCCATGTACGAATCCGGCAGCATCCGAAGCAGCCAAGACTCGTCCGCCCGCAGGCCGCTTTTTCCCAGTGGATCCGTGCCATGGAGCATCCTTGAATTGTATCGCGCGCGTCGCCTTCGCCGTTGTCTTGCTGGCCCCGTTCTCGGTTGCGGGGGAACTTCCTGACGCCCCAAGCAGCACGCCGGCAACTGTAGGTGCCAGTTCCAGCAATCGCCGCGCCGGTCTTCGTGCCGAAGCCGGCCAAGCCCGTTGAAACCAGAATCGTCGACAAGAAGTTTATCGCCTTGGCGATCATTTCCACCGGCAGCACTTTCGCAGACTCCTACACCACATTGTTTGCGCGTGAGAATTGGCTGGCTGGAAAACAGAACGTCTGCAACGTGGAATCGCAGTCACCGTACCTCTATGGACGACATCCCACCGTCGCTCGCGCCTACATCGTCGCTTCGGGCAAAAGTGTGGGATGGGCCGCCGCAGCCTACTATCTGCGCAAGCGCCATATGAAATGGTGGAGTGTTCCGTTAGTGGCGAACGCCGCCTTGAGCCTGCAGGGCGTGACGCAAAACATGATTACGTGTAATTAAACGGCGCATGTCAGCCGCGAGGGCGTGGCCGTTGGCGGAAAAGATTTGGCCGCGGATGACCCTGGCCCCGCACCAACGCACTTCTTACATATTCTCGACTGGCTTCAGAATGGCGGCGGGCCTTTCTTCAACTACGGACCTTTCAGGGTCAATGAGGAATGTCCAGAACAGTGCTCCCGTCAGCAGCACACCTGCGGTGATGAAAAATGGCGTGACCCACGATCCCCGCTGCACCAGGAATCCGAAAATGATTGGTGACAGGGATGCAGCCAGGCTGCCCGCCATGTTCATTACGCCCGACACCGTCCCGCTGTATTCCCCGCCGACATCCATGGGAACGGCCCAAGCCGGGCTGATCACGAGCTCCAGAAAGAATAGCGAGGCCGTCAGACAAAGGATTGCGGTCCAGGAGGAGTGCGTCAGGGCCGCCGGAATCAGGCAAATTCCCGAGGCCAGCATCGCGGGCGCCGCGAGAACTCGGCGGGCGAACCGGAGTTTGCCCGTCTTGCGGTACACCATGTCCGTCAGAGTTCCTCCCACAATATCTCCGACCATGCCCGCCAGGAGCGGAAGCGACGCCAACGTGCCCACCGCCTTCAGCGATAAGTGGCGATACTCATGAAGGTAGGTCGGGAACCACGTCATGTAAAAATACGTGCCGTAGTAAAAACAGCAGTAACCGGCTGCGATGTACCACATGTTGGGCGAGCGAAAAATGATTCGCCACGGCGGTGCCAGCCGTCGATGCAGATCAACCGGCTTGATCGTGCCATCCGCGTTGCAGCCTCGTATGTGGGCTAACTCAGAGCGGTTGACGCTCGGGTGCTGCTCAGGAAGATTGCGGTACAGCAGGTAGAAAGCGAACGACCACAGCAAGCCGGCCGCTCCGAAAATATAGAAAATCCAGCGCCACCCAAACGCCACCATGATGCTCACTGCAATGAACGGAACAATCGCAACTGCAAGCCGGCTGAAACTATGCGTAACCCCCTGCACGATGCCGCGTTCCGCCTTCGGAAACCAGAGCTGCATCGCTCGCGTCGCAGTGGGGAAGGCCGCGGATTCCGCCAGTCCAAAGACGAAGCGGATAACAATCAGCGAGGCTGCGCCCTCGGCAACCGCGGTCAACCCCGTCATGACAGACCAGAAGGGAACGGTGGTCAGCAGTATCAACCTCGGGCCAAAACGGTCAGCGAGTGAGCCCCCTGGAATTTGTCCGATTGCATAGGCCCATAAGAACACGCTGAACACGATGCCCATCGCCGTCGGGCTAAGCCCAAAATCTCGTTGCATGGCCGGCGCGGCGATGGAGATGCCGGTCCGGTCCATGTACGTGATCATGTACATCAGGCTGATCAGCAAAAGAACCAGCCAGCGAGTCTTGCTTGCTCTCGATCCAGCGTTGGAGAGTGTGTTCTCGGTATGTGCGTTGTGTTCCGAAACAGATGTGCTGTCGGTGTCCGGCATTCTCTCAGGTGCGATCGGCTGCAAGTTTTTTGATCGATTCAGCTTGCCGTCGCTGTCGCCGGCCGGGTGGGGATTCTAAAGGAAGGAGGTCGATCGGCCGGCCTTCTTCCGCCGACTTATCCGCCGCCTGATAGACCTGCATGACCATCCGCGCGTGCTCCGGCGTGACCAGCGGCTGCCGGCCTTTCGCCACGCATTCCAGAAAATGAAGCGTCTCCGCTTCCATGGGGCCGGCATACACGTGACCCACCTTCTCACCGGGCATGCTTGAGATGGGAAACTCGATTCCTCGCTTCATTGTGTTCAGGGAAACGTCGCGATGAGTATCATCTGCCATGATCGCGCCCTCGGTGCCGACCATCTCAATCCAGGTAGATGAAAAATTCGGATACGCAGGCGGCAGCACCCAACTCGCGCCAATCGTGAACGCGCACCCGTCGTCCAGGGTGATGACGATCCATGTGCAATCCGGCACATGATGCGTCGGCTGCATGATTTTTCGCACTTCCTGGGCGTAGACGCGCACGGGCTTTCTCGGCGCGAAGCACCAGAGCGCAAAATCGATGTCGTGTGTTGCCTCCATCGCTGCGGGCGACAGCTTGATGCGTCCCCCGATCTTGTCTCCGAGGTTCCTCGTGATGTGCCTGCTCACCAACGCGGTGACAGGCTGCCCGATCGTCCCGTCGTCGATCGAGCGTTTGACATATGCAAACTTGGGGTTGAAACGTTGCGAGTATCCAATCGTAAACAGCAAGCCCTTCGACCGCGCCAAAGCGATCAGTTCATCCGCTTCCGAGAGTTCGAGCGCGATCGGTTTCTCCAGAAGAACATGCTTGCCCGCTTGCATGCTCTCCTTGGCCATCGGGAAATGGGTCGTCTCTGGCGTGGCCGAAATGATGATCGCGTCAATGCTCTCGTTGTCGAGGAGGGCGTGATAGTCCGTCGTCGTGGTCGCCGGTCTTGTCTTGGCTGCAACTTCCTTCAGCCGCTCCGGCTTGATCTCGGCCAGGTGCAATGCACTCACAAACGGGCTGGCAGCGCAGGTTTCGGCACGTATGCCTCCGCACCACCCTGTCCCGATGATTCCAATGCTGACCTGCTTCATGAGTCCACCTGAGCTACTTAGCCACCAGCAGAAGTCCGAACGAGTTCGGTTTCATGGGCGGCTCTTCCTCACCTTTCGGCGCTACCGGCTCGAACTCTGCAATTGGCAGAAAAATGTTGTGGGTCTTCAAGTCGATCGCCATGGTGCGCGCATACTTCTTCGTCGGGACCGTATCCACGACGGTGTACTTGTCAGGCGAGTCTTCGTGGATCACAGTCAGATCGCCGGATTCGCCGTTCGAGCTGAAAACCAGTTGCGTGTCGGGATCAAAACCGGCGGCATCCGGATCCTCGCCAATGGCGGGAGTCGCCACGACTTTGCCGGTGTCCGCATCCACCACCATCATCTTCTTGTTGCCGCAAACGGAGAACAGTCGCCGGTGCTTCTCGTCGATCGCGAGTCCCGAGGGCTCGGTGCAACCGGTTATCGGCCAGTGATGCAGCACTGACATTTTCTGTGCGTCGATCTCCAGCAGTTCGGACTTATCTTCGACGTTGACGTAGACGTGCCCTTTGTCGTCACCTGCCGCGAACTCAGGCTTTCCGCCTACCGCGATGGTCCCGACAACGGTTCCGTCGGCAGCATTGATCACGGTGGCATTGGCGCTGCGGCCATTGAAAGCAAAAACGCGCTTGGACCCGGCATCATAGTAAATTGCGTCGGGATTCTGACCTGTCTTCACGGTGCTGATCGCTTTCAGCGTTTTGAGATCGAAGATGGTAACAGTGTTAGCTTTTCCGTTGCTGGTAAAGCCTCGGCCCAGGTCACTCGCGACGGCAATCCCATGAACCCCCAGAGTGTCGGGAATATCGCCCACCACCGCGTAGGAATCTGCGTCGAGCACGACAACATGCGTTTGATGAGACACGTACACACGGCGGGTAGCCGTATCCATGAGGGTGTAGTCCCATCTGCCAGGGCCGCCAATGGGTATGGTCTTTACCAAGTGGTAGCCCGAAGACCCGGCCAGAGTTAAGTCAGCGAGCAGCAAACCGCCGACAATGGAGAAAACCGCAGTCGCGATTACAACCGTCATCAGACGACGCATGATATTGCATTCCTCTTTTTCCAAAATTAACTGATCTTGTTCTGTTCCGGGGAATCCGGAACGAAAACCCGGGCCACAGCCTCCACGCATTTCGCGCTGCAGGTTCAGGAAACCTTTAAGCCGTTGGGAACTAACGGCAACGACCTCAGACGTACGCCGGTCGCATCGAAAATGGCATTCGCAATCGCGGGAGCAACACCTACCAACGACGCTTCACCAGCGCCTGCCGACGGAAGGTCTTTACGGTCGAGCAGAACCGTCTCAAGCTTGGGAACATCGCTGAAGCGCGGCAGCCGATAATCCGAGAATCGTCCGTTCAGGATTTGGCCGTTTTGAAATTCGATGGCCTCAAACAGCGCGCCACCCAAGGCCATGACATTTCCGCCTTCGATCTGATTCGCCAGGTGATCGGGGTTCACGACTGCGCCGCACTCGAAGGCCGTCACTAAGCGAACCACCCTGACGTTACCGGATTTTTTGTCGACAGAAACTTCAGCGCAGGTGGCAACATTATCGCCCTTCTCGAAGCCGCCGCCCGTGCCGAAGCCCTGGCCCTCGTAACTTTTTGCCTGTCCCCAGCCGAATTTTTTCGCGGCTGCTTCAAATGCAGCACGCAGGCGCTCATTCTTCAAATTCTTCACGCGAAATTCGAGCGGATCCATTTTGGCGAGATGCGCCAGCTCGTCCATGTACGACTCACGCGCGAAATGGTTCGCGGTCGCAGCCAACGCTCGATACGATCCCTGGCGCAAAACGGTGCGCGACGGATGGTACTGGATTCTTTGATTCTCGATATCGTAAAAAGTGCGGATTCCGGCGGCGCCCGAATTGTAGTTATGGAACTCCCACCCCGTGATGGTGCCGTCTTTCCGCATCGTGCTGCTGATGTCGATAACGCCTGCGGGGCGAAAATAGGCCCAGGTGAATTCTTCTTCACGTGTCCAAAACAATTTCACCGGCCGCTTGGCGGCCCGCGCCAACCGCGCAGCCTCGACTGCGGTTTCTCCAGTGTGCTTGCCGCCATAAGCTGATCCCGTGTCGGGCATCAGCACGCGCACACGATCCTCGGGCATGCGGAATGCTTGTGCCAGTTCCTCCCGCACTCCAAACGGCCGCTGCGTGCCCGTCCACACTGTTAGATTGTCGCCGGACCATTCCGCCAGTGCCGCTCGCGGCTCCAGCGGAACGTGGGCAATGTAGTTGACCGTGTAAGTTTGCTGCAGGTGATGATCGGCCGACGCCACGGCCTTTTCCACCGAACCAGTCTCATACTTGAAGGCAGACTCCAGCGGCCCACTGCCTTCGACCGGATTCTTTTTCAGATACTCGAATAACCCTTTGTTCGAAATCTGCGGCTGCGATTTCCAGTCTGCCCGAATCGTTTCCAGAGCACGAGAGGCAATTTCTGTGGTGGGTGCCGCGACTCCAACAAAATCGCCGTCGTGCACCACAACTACGCCGGGCATCTTCTCCGCCTCGCTCGCATCGAGGCTAGACAGCGTCGCGTCGAAAGAGGGCGGACGCAGCACCTTGCCATGAAGCATTTCCGGCAATTTCTGATCGGAGGGATACCGATGCTTGCCCGTCACAAAATCACGGCCATCGACTTTAGGCAATGACCGCCCTGCCACCGTCCACTGCGTCGCCGGAACCAGCGGATCTTCGGCGGGAAGCGTTTCGGTGAGTTGCTTCCCCTTGACCAGCGCGGCGTATTCAACTGAGCGCTTGCTCGCGGAATCCGTAATCTTTCCATTGTTGACGACCAGGCGATTGCGGTCGACTTTCCATTGCGCCGCTGCTATGCCAACCAGAATGTCGCGAGCCGCCGATGCCACTTTCCGCAACTGCAGATTCATTTCAGGAGTGGTCCGGCTGCCGAAAGTCCCGCGGTCGTATGGGGTCAACTTGGTGTCGCCCATGACCATCTCAATTTTATCCACCGCAACATGCAGTTCCTCTGCTATCGCTTGGCTCAGGGACGTCCGTATATTCTGCCCGACCTCCACTTTGCCCGTGTAGGCTGTGACGGCGCCGTCCTCCCCGATGTGCAACCAGGCTCCGATTTCCTTGGGCAGCGATTCACCGCTTGCGCCTTTATTGGCGCCCGATTCCTGACCCTGCGCTTCCCTCCACACCGAGATAACCAGAATCCCGGCGCCCAGAAACTTGAAGAATTCTCGCCGATCAACCTCAAAGCGATATTTGGGCGGAGCGCTGAGTTCGTAGCGTTCCGGTTCCAGTCCAGTCTGAAAATTCAGTTCGTTGCTCATCTGGACTCCTGCATGATTCTTGCCGCCTTTTGTATCGCCGCCACGATGCGCGCGTAGGTTCCGCAGCGGCAGACGTTGCCTTCCATCGATCGCGAGATCTCGGCGGCAGAGAGATCTGACTTGGCGCTTAACAGCGACACCGCCGACATGATCATGCCGGAGGTACAGTAAGCGCACTGCATCGCGCCCTCATCCAGAAAAGCCTGCTGCACCGGGTGCAACTGGTCGCCTTTTGCAAGGCCTTCAATCGTAGTAATTTGCCGCTGGCCAACTTCACCCAGTCGCGTAATGCATGAGCGGCGAGCCTTCCCATCAATTAACACCGTGCACGCGCCGCACTGGCCTTCCCCGCAGCCGTACTTACTTCCGGTCAGGTCGAGATGGTCGCGCAAAACAAACAGTAGGCTCGCCTCAGGATCGGCGTCAGTGCTATAAACGCGCCCGTTGATATTCAGTTGCCGCGTTGTGGCCATTCGAAAAACCTCACGCACCCAGGAATAGTGGCGGCAGTGGATTAGATCTGTCTCTTACGAATCTCTTGCAAAACCCGCGCTTTCCCCGAGTTTACAACACACCGTTTACCTTATGCATTCACACCACGCAGTCGCTCCGACTGCAGGACTTCAGGATTTACCGGATTACGAGGCATATGCCCGGTCAGCACCCGGACAACGTCCTCAGCCGCCCTCCTCTGCAGTTCGACCAGGGATTCTTCCGAATAGAAACTCATGTGAGGCGTGAGGATGACGTTATTCCGGCCGAAAAGTGGTGAGGCTGATGGCGGCTCTGGCGACAATACATCCAACGCCGCGCCGGCAATTTGTCCCGTGTCTAGCGCGTGCACCAGAGCCGCCTCGTCCACGATGGGCCCTCGCGCGGTATTGATCAGGTACGCGGTTGGCTTCATCTGCGCAAAGACATCAGCCTTGAACAAATGGTGCGTCTCCGGCATGAGGGGGGTATGTATGGACACGTAGTCGGAGACCTTCAGCAGCCTAGCTAAATTCACCGGTTCAACCCCCGAGGCGTGCGTGACTGATTCCGCAACGTAGGGATCGTAGGTCACAACTCTGATGCCGAACGCTTTTGCCTTGGGCGCAACCAACTGAGGAATTCTTCCAAAACCTACCAGCCCCATCACCGTTCCCCGCAAGCGATGAATGGGCACTACCGCCGGCATTCCCCACCGCCCGGCGTGCACCAGCGAATTTGCAAGCGGAATTTTGCGGACCAGAGCCAGCAGCAAGGCCATGGTGTGGTCCGAAACTTCGTCCATACAATAGTCAGGAACCTTGGTGACGACGATGCCTGCATCGGTGGCGGCCGTGATGTCCACGTTGTCGACCCCGATTCCGAAGCGCGCAATGACCCGGCAGCGCGTCATTTGGCGGATCATCTGCGCCGTAATCTTGGCGTAAGTGACGAGTACAGCGTCAGCTTGCCGCGCCGTTTGCAAAATACCCTCCGGCGTGGGTTCTTCGGCGAGACGTATTTCGGCGCCAATCCTCGACAGCACCCCCTTAGCCGGATCGAGGTTCGGAAACACAGAATCCGCGACAGTGACCTGCGATTGCTTCATAGCTAACTTCTCATCGCTTCTTCCATGTGTTCCATCAGCGTGAACACCACCGGTCCCTTGCCCGAGACCAGAACGTTTTCCTCCAGCCGCGTGGTCTGCTGCAGGCCGGGATGTCCCGCGAAGGTCTCGATTGCGAAATACATGTTTTCTTTTATTTCGGCGGGATACTTCAGCGAATACGCGCGTGAAATCCACATGCCTTCATAGAGAGTCAATCCGATGCTGTGGGCAAACTGCTGCAATGTCACGGTTCCATATTTGTCGTCGTCATATTCGGGAAACGCGGCCGCGACATCTGCGGTGGTGTTGCCCGGGCGCAGCTTTTCTAATCCCGCATACATCGAGTCGTAGACTTCGCGATACAGATCGATTTCTTTCTGGTTCATCTTCGCCGCACATTTGAAGCAGCGCACAAAATCGATGAAGTACCCCGACGGCCCCACCGCATTGATGTCGACAATCACGAGATCGCCCTGGCGGATAATCTTGTCCGTCGCCCAGCGCCGGTACGGACTGGTGTTCCCCCCGGAAGCCACGATGATGTCATAAATGATTTCGCAGCCTCGCTCGAGCATGAACTCATGCACCTTGGCTTCGATCTCGCGCTCTCGCACGCCCGGCTTCAGCCACTCGTACTTGATCCTCCACATGGCCGCATCGCCAATGCTGGAAGCCTGTTTCAACAGTTCGATCTCGTCCCGAGTCTTGATGACACGAGCCGCCGACACCGCCGGCCAGGCATCCGTAATGTTAAGGCCGCATTCCTGAAACGCCTTCAGCGCCGGCCAATCGAAGTTGTCGATGCCAACCCTTTCCTTGCGCAGGCCTTGAGCTTCCAGAACGTCGACGATACTCTGCGCCATTCTGCCCGCCATGACAGGAACCGCACCCTCGGCCCATTGCCACGTGATGGCCGGGTTTATGCGGTCTTCCATCCAGGGAAGATCGATCTCGGCGCAGTGCAGGTCAGAGCCCGCGGTTTCAAAAAGTACAGGTTCGCCGCCGTTGGGCACCACCGCGTAGCGGATGTTGATGTTGTATTTCCAATTTCCCTGATAGGAAGCCGTAACATAGCGAATGTTCGCGCCCGCAAATAAAACTAACGCGCCCAGGTCACGAGCACTCATCTGTTCCTTCAGACGCTGTAAGCGATCCTTGCGCAAGCGGTCAAAGTCCACGCGATACTGCCAGTCCGCTCCCGTCTGGCTGTAGACACGGCGCGGATCCCACTCATGCGGTTTGCCAATGAACCTTGTATCCATGGCCGCTTCCCCCGTTCGGTATGAGTTCGAGCGAAAACCGAACAAGTTCACAAATACAATCAGGTCACTATACATCCGTCTGCCGTATCAGTCCAGAACGACGGCGTCAAATCAATTCGAACCTCAGTTCCCCCAGCTTTTCAACCCTGCAGGCAATCTTGTCGCCGGCTTTCAACCAGACTTGCTGGTCTTTCGGCCGGCCCAGAATCACTCCCTCAGGCGTGCCGGTGAAGATAATGTCACCCGGTTTCAGTGTCATGTGGCGGGAAATGTAGCTCACCATCTGCGCGGTATTGAAGATGAAATCATCGGTATTGGAAGATTGTCGCAATTCGCCGTTGACGCGGCACTCGATCTTGAGCCTGTCTGGGTTAACCTGCTCGGCAGTGACCAGGTACGGACCGAGGGGGGCAAACTGATCCGGTGTTTTACCGACCATCCATTGTCCGCCGGTATCGAACTGCAGATCCCGTGCACTAAAATCGTTGCCCGTGCAATACCCCGCGACGTACGAAAGTGCGTCTGCCTCGCTGACATTCTTGGCCGTTTTACCGATGACGACTACCAGCTCAGTTTCGTAATCGAATTTCTTGGCTACCTCGACCGGCAACCTGATCGCTTCCTCATGAGCGCTGAGTGCGTTGTTAAATTTATTGAAAAGCACAGGTTGGTTCGGAATCGCCATGTTGACTTCTTTTGCGTGCCGCCGATAGTTGAGACCGACACACACGATCTTCTCGGGACGTGTCACGACCGGCCCGTATTCAATTTCTTTTTCCTTGATGAAGGCGGCGTGGGCGGCTTTGGACTTAAGCGCAGCATCCACCAGTGCATTCAAGCTCGGGCCGTCTTCATCCTGAAGCAGATCGTCAACGGTTGCGGGTGCATGCTTACCCAACAACTTTGCCGCTTCCTGAACATCCATAATGCCTTTGTCAGTCTTGACCCCGAGTCGGTATTGTCCGCGACGACGCATGGTCAGAAGAGTCAAACCACGCGCCATTCCGTGGGGAGGCTTGGTTTCTCGTTTCGCTTCAGAGAACATACCTGCGGCACTTTTTCGATCAACCGCCTTCCTGCGCTTTGGTTTCATGGCAGACTCCGGGCCCGAATTTTCGGTGCGCTGCATTGTACTTGAAGCACATTCCCGCACGCGCGTCCATGCGGAGTATGCGACCGAACGTCCCGCGATCGAACCGAGCACCACACCACCGAGAAATGCTGAGCGTCGTTTGGCGGCATGCGCGCCTTCGCCCGCACGCCTACCGCATCTTTGTTGACACGCCTTGTATCCCTTGTATACCGTGGGCGACGTGTCGCCTCGCAAATCCCACTCATCTGCCCCAACGCGTTCGGACTGCTGGTGGTGCGAGCCGGCCACTTCGCGACCCTGCAGGCGTTGTGAGGTACGTTACTTCTAAAGAAGGGAACACGATGCGCCTCTTAGACAGGCCGGCTGGCCGGCAGTTCTTCGCTTTGATTTTCGGCATGATCTTTACCGTGCCCACGGTTTCCGCACAAGGGAAGTGGCTGAAGCTGGCGCCCTTCCCCCAACCCGCTGAGGAAATATCCGGCGCCGCCGCTGGTGGCAAGATGTATGTCTTCGCAGGACTCGCGCCCGTCTGGAAACCTGTCGGCATGGTTTATGAATACGACCCAGCCGCGAATCAGTGGACGAAGAAGAAGCCCATGGCGCTGCCTTCCCACCATGTCGCATTCACCACCTACCGCGACAAGATTTATGCCTTCGGCGGCTTCGTGCCGCCTGAGTCCGGCCCCCCTGCGTGGGTGCCGATCAACAATGCATGGGAATACGATCCTGCCGCCGACACCTGGAAAGCTCTCGCCCCCATGCCCAGCAAGCGCGGTTCGGCGCTGGCCGCAGTGGTGGGTGACAAGATTTACGTAGTCGGAGGCGCTACCACGATTCCAAGTTCGAAGGAGACTGCGGTGTTCCCCACGCACCCGCACATGTCAGTGGGGACCGTCGAAGAATACGATCCCGCCTCGAACACCTGGCGCGAGCGAAGCCCGATGCCGACCCCGCGCAACCACGCCGCCATTGGTGTCGTGAACGGAAAGATCTATGTGATCGGCGGACGCGTGGGAGCCGCGTTCATCGGCCTGGCTTCGGACATCTCCGTGGTCGAGGAATATGATCCGGCAACCGATCAGTGGAGCGGCCCTCGCGCGCGCATGCCGATCGCCCGCAGCGCGCTAGGTGCCGGAGTTTACGCTGGACGCATCTACGTCGCCGGCGGCGAATATCAGGATCCCCACATGATGGCCACCTTCCGGGCGGTCGAAGCTTACGATCCAGCGACCAACACCTGGACCGAGATGCCGCCCATGCCGGTATCCCGTCACGGGCTGGCCGTAGGTGTCATCGGCAATCGCCTCTACGTGGTGAGCGGTGACGTGCAATCCGCCGGCACCGGGGTCGAAGTCTCCACCGGGGAGCACGATGCCTTCGAGTTTGCTGGCGAGAAGCCTTAGTCCGTCGGGGAGCGGCGTCCGTTCTGAACAAGTTCGAATTGTAGTCGCTTGCTCCGAAGAAATATTCAAGGGAGAAGAACGACGATGACGACGAAACGAGAATCCGGCGGGAGTAATATCTCCCGCCGCAGCCTGCTGCAGGCGGGATTGGCAACTGCCGCGGTCACCGCGATCGGTGGCACTGGCGACCTCCTTGCCCACGGCCAGGCACCAACCTCCGCGCGTCCTGACGGCGTGAAGGTCATCGACATCCATGCGCATTATTTCCCGCAGTCCTATCTTGACCTTGTTGCCGACGAAGGCCGGCCCTTCAACGCCTCTTACGACATGACTGACAAAGGCTGGTTCATAAAAACACCGGCCGGAAACAATGGTCCGCTGCCCACCAGGTTCATCGACGTGAAGGCTCGCATCGAGGAAATGGACCAGCAGGGAGTGGACGTACAGGCGATTTCGCTTACGGCCCCAATGCTGTATTGGGCCGACGCAGACCTCTCCACGAAACTCGCCAAAGCATGGAATGACGCGGCCTCTACGGCGCATCAGGCCTATCCGACTCGCCTGGTTGCGTTTCTGACACTCCCTATGCTCTATCCCGAGCGCGCCCTCGACGAACTGTCCCGCGCCAGCAAACTCCCGGGTATGCGCGGCGTCTACCTGGGCACCAACATCGGTGGCAAGGATCTCGACGATCCCTTGTTCGAGCCCATCCTGGCACGCATCGAAACCCTCGAACTGCCCATCTTCCTGCACCCTGTGGACTCTATTGGAGGAGATCGCCTCAAACCATTCTTTCTCTCGAACCTGGTGGGCAATCCCGTCGAAGGCGCCATCGCCGCCTGCCACTTGATTTTCGGGGGCGTGCTCGATCGCCATCCCAGGCTGCAGATCGGATTGCCTCACGCAGGCGGAGTGCTCCCCATATTGATCGGCCGCATCGACCAGGGCTGGCGCACGCGCCCGGAGCTGAAATCCCTGCCCCATGCCCCCAGCAACTATCTCCAGCGCTTTACCTATGACACCATCACGCACTCGAAGGCGATCATGGAGTTCGTGATCAAAGAGGTAGGAGCGGAGCGCATCATGCTCGGCAGTGACTACTGCTTCACGATGGGATACGACCGCCCGGTGCAGTTTCTCGAGCAGGTGAATCTCGCCACCCCGGAGCGAAAAATGATTCTAGGCGGCAATGCGGCACGGCTGCTGAAGCTGTGAGCATTGACGGGGTGCTAGAGACCGAGAACACGTTCCGCGTTACCGTGGAATATCCGCTCCATAATCTCATCCCCATAACCGAGTTCGTTCCACTCGCGCAGCAAGCGCTCGTGCGGGATGCTCGGATAGTCGCTGCCGAATATGATCTTGTCCTTCAGGCGTCCGCGAATATCAATTTTCAGCTGCGCTGGGAAATATTTCGGAGCCCATCCCGACAGTTCCCAGAACACATTCCCCTTGTGCAAAGCGACGGCGGTCATCTCTTCGACCCAGGGCCAACCAGGATGCGCAGCGATTATGGTGAGGTTGGGAAAATCGGCCGCAAGCTCGTCAATGGCCGATGGATGGGCGTGGCGAAGCTTGCTGCCCATCCCGCCGGGCATGCCTGCTCCCATGCCGGTCGTGCCAACATCAATCATCACGGGCACGCGTAATTCATTGATCAGTTCAAACAGTGGGTAGAGGCGCCGTTCATTCACTGCGAAATGCCCGATGATCGGGTGGAAGTGAAACCCCAGCATCTTCAGATCCTGGATCGCATGCTTCGCCTCAGCCAGTGCCTGTTCGCCTTTCAGCGGATCGACTGCAGCCCACGCCTGAATGATTCGGTCAGGATGCCGCTTGCGCATTCCCGCTACAAAATCGTTGGAGCACGGGGGGGTTGCAACAGTGGTCTCCAGATCCAGTGCAACCAGCACCGCCTCGACGCCCGCACCGGTGAAATCTTTGACTACGTCATCCTCGCTCTTCGCAGTCCATGAACGGTTCCAATACTTCGCCAGCGCATCCACGTAGGGCTGCTGGCACGCGATCCATTCCTTGGTGTTGGGATAACAGTGAACGTCGATGATTCTCATGCGATGGTCAATGCTCAACGGCAATCTCTTACGACCGGCTGGCAACCGTTGTTACCGGATTCCTTTTGGCAATCATCTCCACTAGTTTCTTCTTTGAAACTTTGCCGAAAGTCGACAACGGAAACTCGGGCAGGATTTCCAGTCTCTCAGGGAGTTTATACTTGGCGATTTCTTTGCCGAGCAGAAATTTCTTTAATTCATCGAAACTCAACTTCGCCCCGTCACGCACCAGCACGCAGGCGCACATGCGCTCACCCATGTCATGATCCGGCACGGGAATGCAGGCAACATTCTTCACCGCGGGATGCGACAGAATGAGGTTCTCGATTTCTTCTGCGCTGATCTTTTCTCCGCCGCGGTTGATCAGGTCCTTCTTTCTACCTTCGACAATATAGTTGCCAGAGTAGTGCTGCCGCATCAGATCTCCGGACCGGTAGAACCCGTCAGCCGTAAAAACTCGCGCATTGTATTCAGAAACTCCAAAATACCCGCGCAGAGTATAGGGCCCACGGCAGCACAACTCGCCCACTTCTCCACGGGGGACTTCATTGCCATCCTCATCGAGAAGGCGCACTTCGTCATCGGGAGAAATCGGGCGTCCTACCGTCTCCAGGCACACATCGGGAGGATCGTCGAGGCGAATAAACATCAGCAGTCCTTCCGACATGCCGAAGTTTTCCTGGACGAAGGCATTAGGAATTAGTTTCTTCACTAGCAGGCGCGTCTGCGGCAGAAGGCTCTGGCCGCCGCTCTGAATGATCTTCAGCGAAGATAAGTCGTAGTGCGCCAGAACGTCGCTGTTCAACAGGCGGATCAGCAGCGCAGGCACTACCTTCAGATGGGTAACCCGATGCTTTTGAATCAACTCAGCCATGTGCTCCGGCTTCGTGCTCGGCCCGATCACCACTTTCCCGCCATTGAACAGAAACCCCTGGATGCCGGGACAGGCGAGAGGAAGATTGTGGGCGATGGGCAGCACCAGCAGCGCCACCGAGTCGTCTCTCACCGCACATACACTCGCAGCAAGCTTGGAGTTATAGGCATAGTCATTGTGAGTGCGAGGGATGAGCTTGGGAATCCCGGTGGTTCCACCGGAAAGCTGAAAGACCGCCGGATCGTTGGGATCGATCTTTATTTTCGAAAGCCGTGACGGCGGCAGCACGGCCGGCTTCGAGATCAATTCAGTGAGCGAGACCAATCCCGGGCGAGAAGATCCTAGGATGATTGCGTTCCTTAATTCCGGGTTCTCGGCACGGATGCGATCGACCATCGCCGCATAATCAAAATCGTGGGAACGGTCGGGAATCACACACGCCGCAGCACCCGATAATTTCACAAACTGGCTGATTTCAGCATAACGCTGGCTCGCTAGAGCGGCGATCGGGATGCACCCGAGCTTTTGCAAACCGAAGTAAAGGATGACGAACTCGACCACATTCGGCAGTTGCACCACCACCCGGTCCAGAGGCTTAAGCCCGAGGTTCAGAAGATTCAACGCAAGGTTGTCCGAGAGTCGATCGAGTTCCGCATACGTGATCGTCCGATCTCCGCCTATCAACGCCACCCGATCGGCATAGCGATTGAAGACGACCCGGAATTCATCCGCCAGCGATTTATCCGACCAATAGCCGCGATCCCGATATCTTTGAGCAAACTCGGGAGGAAAACTGACAACCCCTTTCAGCATTCGCCTCTGCCTCTTCCTAAGTTGTGGCTGCGTAACCGCCGTCAACCACCACAACCTCGCCATTCACCAGACGGTTGCTTACGATCAAGTTCACAATCACCTCGGCGACATTCTCGGGCGTTACGCACCGCCGCAGGGGCGTGTTTTTGGCGCGCCGCGCCAGCAGATCGTCATACTTGTCCTTCAGCATGCGCATCATCCAATCGCCCTGAACCCACCCCGGCGCAACCGCATTCACACGGACCTCCGGCCCAAGATTTAGTGCCAGCAATTTGGTGAGGCTCACGACCGCTGCTTTGCTGGCAGCGTATGGCAAGGGCTGCGGGCCCGGACGCAAACCGACGATGCTGGCCGTGTTCACCACGCTGCCGCCTGCCTTCTTGAGCAGCGGCACAGCCGCGCGCGTGACCTGAAAAACTCCCCGCACGTTCACCGCAAACACCCGGTCCCACTCGTCTGCCGTCAATGCGTCGAGGTCGTATGGCTTGACATCGGTTGTAGTGCCGGCATTATTGACCAAGGCATCCAGGCGGCCAAACTCCTGCTCCACCGCCGCGAGCATCTTGCGCACCGCCGAATCCTGGCTGACGTCGCATGCAAACAGAAGGGTCTTGGCCCCTTTGCTCTGCGCCAGGCTCGCAGTTTGGCGGGCTGCCTGCTCACTGCGTGAGTAGTTCACGATCACGTCGAAGCCCGCTTCTGCCAGCGCGACCGCTGTCGCCCGTCCAATTCCGCTGGCAGCACCCGTGATTAAGGCAACCCGCCTCGTCGCTGTCATCTCTTCTCCCACACTTGGAGTGAACTGGCACGCTTAAGGCCGGACAGGGGAGCAATGCCGACACAAGGAAGCAAATAAAGCAAACACCTACACTGTGAACATGTTCAATAATATTGTCAAGCAGGACGTAAGCGCTCTGATAGACCACTCTCGGAGGGAAATGGTAACTTGAGAGCTGTGAAGATTGGCTCGAAGCCCGGACTCCGGGAACAGAACAAACTCGACAAACGTCAGCGAATCCAGGCTGCCGCGCGTGAATTGTTCTCCAAACATGGATACGAATCTGCAACTCTTCGCCAGATCGCCAAGCGAGCCCACGTCGGCCTCGGAACACTGTTTAACTATGCGCAGGACAAGCGGGACCTGGTTTTTCTCATCTTCAACGAGGAGCTTTCGGCCGTCACCGAGCAGGCGGTGAAAGCAGCGGACTCAGCCACTTCCCTGGTCGATCAACTCGCCGCTATCTACAAGCCCCATTACGAATACTTCAGTGTGAATCCTCCGCTCTCCCGCATTCTTCTGAAGGAGCTGACATTTTATTCGGAGGGCAAGCAAGCTGCGACCTTCCACGAAATTCGCGAGCGTCTTATCTCCGCCATCGAAAAGGTCGTTTGGGCCGCCCAGCGGGAGCAACGCATCCGGTCCAGAGAAGACCCGGCGATTGTTGCGCGCCACATTTTTTTTGTCTGTTCGGGTGCGATTCGCTGGTGGATTGCGCGCTTGAACCCAAGCCCCCGCGATGGACTAACTGATCTGAGGCGACTGCTCGAATTGGAAGTCAACGGGCTTCAACCTGTTTCCGCGATTGACGGACGCCGGCGCGGCACAGGTATGCCTCTGCGACAGCACGGCACCAGTCGGCGCGATCGTACCTCCGCCAGGAAGACACGCCCCCCGCGCTTTTCGTAATCACTTACCCACAACCAGCACGACGAATGTATTTGGTAACACCAGCGAGTGCGTAGCTCCGTGCCCGTGCCTAGCGGTGACCAGAAGGACATTGTGAGTCTTGGCGTCTAACACCATGGTGCGGGCTCCCGATTGCGTCGGAACGTTGTCCACCACGCGGAATCGATCGGGCGAATCCTCGTGAATCACGGTCAGTGTCGCCGATCCGCCCGCTGATGCAAATGCGTTCCCCGTCTCTTGATCGAATAGGCTGGCATCGGTACCTGCCCCAACCGTTGGCGTGGCAATCACTTTGCCGGTGTCTGCATCCATGACGACCATCATCAGATTGTCACATACGGAAAAAAGACGGCGATGCTTGACATCCATCGCTAGTCCGGACGGTCCTTCACCCGGCGCCAGCGACCAGCGATGCAACACCTCGAGCGTTTTTCCGTCGAACTCCACAATCTGATTCTTGTCGGTGATATTGACGAAGATTTTTCCCCTGCCGTCGGCCACGCCAAATTCCGGTTGGCCATCCAGCGGAACTGTCCCGGCCAGTGTGCCATCGATTGCATTGATGACGGTTGCATCATTGCCCGCACTGTTCATGATGAAGACGCGTTTCGTGACCTGGTCGTAGACAAACGAATCAGGGTCTTTGCCAGTCTTCACAGTGCCAATCTTGTTCAGCGTCTTCAAATCCACGATCGTCGAAGTGTTTGATTCGCCGTCGGACGTAAACCCGCGGCCGAGGTCGGGCGCAAGCACCATGCCATGAACGTGTGATAAGCCGCTTACTTTTCCCACAAGAGTTCCAGCGTCGATGTCCACTACGTCGACGTGGTCGTCCCGTCCGATATACAAACGCCGGGCGTCGCTGTCCATGGTGACGTAATCCCATCCTTCGGTTCCACCCACCAGAATGGTCTTCAAAAGGTGATAGCCCGAGGGACTGGCCTCGGGCGATGCATTCTGTGCTGACAAATCAACAGCGAAGGCGAGAACGAGAGTTAGAAACATGGCGCCTGCAACTGAATTCTTATGATCCATGCGTTTACCCTCTGGCGAAAAAATGAACAAGTACGTTTTTCCAAGTGTTTCAGTGTATCCCCACGGGCCGGCTTGTCAAGCGGATCCGTTGTCAAGCAGCTCGAGTGGAAACTGTTATTGTGCTATTACGTTTATCCCCTCAATCGCGGAAAAAGCCGGGTCGCATTCTCGCGGTTAATGGCCTGCAGGTCGGCGGACGACAGTCCGAAATGATCCAGACCGCCGGCGGTTACCGCGGCCGGCACGTAGGGGAAGTCGGTTCCGAACAGCATCTGCGACGTGGGCACAAGGTTCATAAGTGCAGCCATCGAAGATGCATTGGTCGAATTGGCAACGTCATAGTAAAGCTTCCTAAGTTCGAAATCGGCGCCGCTCGGCAACCGATCGGCGATTTCCTTGTGGCGCTGCACAAATGCCGACGTGCGCGCAGCCACCATAGGCATGGTTCCGCCCGCGTGGCAAAAGATGAACCGTATCTCCGGAAATCGTGAGAAAGCTCCGTTCACCAAAAGGCTGGTGATTGCACGTGTGGTATCAAAAAGGAATTCAATCGTCGATGTAGGAATTCCCGGCATGAGATGGTCGCAGCAGCCGGGCACGGCCGGATGAATGAAAACGACGGCCTTACGGCGATTCAACTCGTCGAAAACCGGCGCAAACCTGGCGTCGCCAGGCCATTCATTGTCATAGCTGCTCACCAGGCCAATACCATCTGCTTTGAGCACATCGAGCGCGTATTCAGCTTCCCTGAGGCTACCTTCCTGATCGGGCAGCGGAATCGCCGCAAAAAAACCAAAGCGCCCCGGATAATCTCTAACCATCTTCGCGGCGTATTCATTACACTCGCGCGCCAGGCTGCGCGCCGCTTTCACGCCGCCGAACCATACGCCCGGCAGTCCGAGCGAGGTGATCGCCGTGGCAATACCTGCCTTGTCCATTTCTTCTACTGCTCCCGCCGGAGTCCAGTTCAGCAGCCGCGAATGATCTCTGTCGGAAATCACCAGAATCTGCTCGCGCGCACGCAGCATATAGGCAGGAGGCAATATGTGATGGTGTACATCGATGCGCGTTGCTTTAGGAGCGCCCGTCGGCAACGAACTCTGTGAACGCAACCAGGTCGATGCCAGTAGTGTGCCCAATCCGGCCAAGCCGGCCGATCTCAGAAACTTTCGTCGGGAAGCACCAGCATCGATTCCGCAATCAAACAAGTCGAGCGCGTCACCGCTATCCGCAAGGCATTGCAGTTTCATGCCAGGCACCCTCTCCCCCATCCAAAACCGCGCCATCGCGGGCATTCTTTCGCTCCTGCCCAGAACCTCAACGCGTTACCACGTTGACCATGTTCGCCGTATCCCCCGCCAGAAACCTGCGGATATTCTCCTCCACCACCGGCACCGCTCGATCGGCATATCCGTCGAAAAAGCCGGCAAGATGAGGCGTGACGATAACGTTTTTCATCGACCACAGCGAGTGATCTTTGGGAAGAGGTTCCTGGCTGAACACATCCAGGGCGGCGCCCGCAATCTGGTCATTCTCCAAGGCCGCGATCAAGGCTCGCTCGTCGATCACTCCGCCACGCGCTAGGTTGATCAAATAGCTGGAAGGTTTCATCGCCGATAAAACCGCAGCGTCCACCAGGTGTCTCGTCGCCGGTGAATACGGGGTGAGCACCACCAGATAATCGAGTTGCCGCACAGCGGAGACGAGTTCACCGCGTCCGTACACGCGATCAAAATCTGTTACATCTCGCTTGCTGGAACTGATGCCCACTACGCTCATCCCTAGCGCCTTGCATCGTGGCGCCAGCGCTTCCGCGATCACTCCAATCCCCAGGATTCCGACGCTCTTCCCTTCCAGAAGACGAGCCGGCCAGCGCTCCCAAATCCGACGATCCTGGTTCCGGATTACATCAGGAAAACTGCGGCTCAGGGCGAGCATGGCCATGATCGCCGCCTCCGACACCGCAGCTCCGTGAATGCCTCGGACATTGGTGACGATGACATTGCGCCCTAGTGAGGGCAGATCGATGAGATTGTCCACCCCCGTACCCATCGCTTGAACCCATTTCAGGTTTGCGGCCTGTCGTAGGACCTCGTCGGTCAGCATCGGGGCAAAGGTCACCAGAATATCTGCACTCCGAATGTAGGGCCCGACTTTGCTGTGGTGGTCAACCAGGTGAATATCCAACTCCGAAAACTTCGCCCGAAGAGGGGCGCAATACTGTGCGGCCGTCTCCGGCGGCATTGCCAGAAGCATAAGTAAACTGATCATTGAGCTGCGTCCCAGCACTATTTCCGCGGCCACGACTCTATCCCGTACGTTGTATCACCTTCCCCATTCACCGGGCGAGAGGCGTAATCGATGCCAGACACTTTTTGTGCTTTCAACGCTTCTGGAGACTCCCGCCCCACCGGCGGTTCCCACCTTCGTCACGAAAATGCTTGACATTGCTCCTTGAATCGAGTTCAACTCTTTGGCAATTGTGAACATGTTCAGATCCCACTCTCAGTAGAATTCGGATTCCAAGGGGGTAGCGTGAATCTATCTGCGAGAAGGCTCGTTGCATCGGTTGGGGTCCGTCCCCTGCAAGTGCTGGCCGTGTGGGCCAGCGTCTGCCTGCTTTCGGTCACGATGTTCGCACAAGGCAATGCAGGCCGGATTTCGGGAGCGGTTACCGACCAGACTGGAAGCGCTATCGTGGGTGCCTCAGTCATTGTCACGGACGTCGAACGAGGCATCTCGCGAAACCTAATCACCGATCAGGCGGGCCAGTATTTTGCTCCCAACCTTCTTCCTGGCATGTACAAGGTTCGCGCCGAAGCGAAAGGTTTCAAGTCTGTCGAGCGCCCAAACACCCAGTTGGAGGTGGGAAATGACATCCGTCTCGACCTCACTCTTCCTGCTGGCAACGTTTCCGAAGTCGTCGAGGTAATGGACGAGATTCCCCTCGTCGACAACACCAGCGCCACCCTGGGTGGGACAATTACCAACCAGACCATCAACGATCTGCCCTTGAATGGCCGGGACTACCAGAAACTTCTCACACTGCGACCCGGCGTCATGATTTATCCCGGCGGCGGAGGATGGGACCAGAGTGCCAATGGCGTTCGTCCTGAGTCCAACGCCTACATCGTGGACGGCATGACCGATGACGAACCCTTCTCCGCCCTGAGCGTGATCAATGCTCCCGGCCTGACGGGGGACGCGGTGACAGTCATCCCGATCGACGCCATCCAGGAATTCAATACCCAAATCAATGCCAAAGCAGAGTACGGATGGAAGCCCGGTGCCATCATCACCGTGGGCCTGAAATCGGGCACCAACGATATCCACGGCACCGCCTACGCGTTCGGACGCAGCGACAGTTTCGACGCCCGCAACTACTTCAATCCCGGGCCCCAACCCAAAACTCCACTCGACTTCGAGCAGTTCGGCGGCACTGGTGGAGGCGCCATTATCAAAGACAAGCTGTTCTACTTTGTGGGCTACGAAGCGCAACGCTACACCGTGGGCAATTCCTTTGTCGTGTCCGTTCCAACCACAGCGTCCGTGGGAGACCCCGGCGTCAGCATTCCGGATGCCAAGGCTGATCTGGCAGCGAATGGGATCACGACATTGAGCCCGCTCAGCCTGAAGCTGCTGGGTTTGTATCCAGCGAACAACGGCGCATCGTCAAGCGTAACCATTGGCTTCCCCAACGTAAATAGCTCAGACAGCGTTCTCGGAAAGATCGACTATCACATCAACGAACACCACACTCTGAACGGCATGGTCTTCTGGGGACGCGACTTTGAAACCGCGCAGGATCAGCCCTTTCTGCAGCCGCAATGGCTGTCCACCCAAAGTCAGAAGCCAATCACCGGCGGTGGAAACTGGACCTGGACTCCGAATTCGCGCTGGGTCAACGAAGCCCGCCTTGGTTACGTCTACGATAACAAGGCTAACCTCGCCGTCGACCATAATGTTCCAGCTACCGCCTACGGTATCAACACCGGCGTGACTGATCCGCAACGCTTTGGAATGCCGCAGATCAATGTGGCTCCTTTCAATTCCCTGGGCGGCGGCGTGAACTGGCCCAAGTTTCAGGGTCCCGACGGCGTATACCAGGGAAGTGATTACGTTTCCTATCTGCGCGGCAAGCACGCCTTAAAGTTCGGAGGCGAGCTCCGTCACGGCAGTGTGAATGAAGGCTCTTTCCGAGGAAGTAAGGGGCAGATTTTCTTCAACGGTGGCGCCGCTTTCGCCACGTCAACGCCTTTCGAAGATTTCCTGGCTGGCGACCCGACATTCGGCAAGATCAGTTACGGCAATCCCAATCGGCACGAAACCCAGTGGTTGTACGCAACTTTTTTCCAGGACGACTGGCGCGTTACTCCGAATCTGACCCTGAACCTCGGACTGCGCTACGAATACACCACGCCCATCCGCGAGGATCACAACCTGCTCGGGAACTTCGATCCCAAACTCGGACTGGTGCAAGTGGGCCACCAAATCAGTTCTCCATATAACCCCGACCGCCGGGATTTCGCACCGCGCCTCGGCCTTGCTTGGGATGTCACTGGCAAAGGCACAACCGTGGTTCGCGCGGGCGCTGGAATCACCTACGACACAATCTCCCTCGAGACCTTGTTGGTGCAGGAGAATGTTCAGAACGCCACCACGATCGGCTTAGCCACCATCCCGACCGGCGCCCCCATAGTAGTGAATGGTGTCACCACGCCGGGCAGCGGGACCATCGCCGTCAGTTCGGTGGTAATTCCTAACCTCAACTGGAATGGCTCATCCGTGGGCGGGGCTCCGGTCTTCCCCAGCGCCCCCATCCAATGCGGCGACGGCAATCCTGTCTTCAACGACCCTCCACCTTGCAACATCCTGGGGATCGACCGCAATTTTCGTACTCCCTACATCAGTACCTGGACGGTTGGCGTCCAGCATACTTTCACCAGGAATCTCGCTCTGGACCTCGCTTATGTTGGCAACTACAGCGATAATCTGATCGGCATCCGCGATATCAACCAGGGACAACTGGGGACTGGCGCCCTGACCAAGTTCCCCCAATTTCCGTACCTGGGCTTCATCAACATGATGTCGAACCAATACGGAGCTAACTACAACGGCCTACAAGCAACGCTAACTCAGCGTCTCTCTCACGGCGTTTCGTTCCTTCTCGGTTACACGTATGAACATGCTCTCGACTATTCCTCTACCAATCAGAACCAGTTCCTCCCCCAGGACAGCAACAATCCGCAGAAGGAATATGCGAGCAGCGACTACGACATCCGGCACCGCTTCACGCTCTCGCTCACCTATGCGATTCCCGGCAAGAAGGGGTTCGGACAAATGCTGGAAGGATGGCAGATCAATTCCATTGTGACGCTGCAAAGCGCGCAACCGTGGACGGTGAACGACACCGTGGACAATATCGACGGAACGAACGAGAACGCCGGTCGGTGGGATTTCTTCGGCAACCCTTCGGACTTTACCTCCAACCAGAACCCCTTCATCTACTGCAGCGGCCCTCTTCCCGGCAACTGTACCCAAAACATTTCCAACGGAAACCCCATCGTGTTCTCCGATCAGCAAACCGTTGCGATGTGGAACATGTGTTCCGGACACCCGAATACCACCACGCAATTCGGCTGCTACGTGCGAGGCAACTCCGTTATGGTGGCCCCCGCCCTTGGAATGTTCGGCACGATGAGCCGCAACATGTTCCGCGACTCAGGTTTCCGCGACCTGGATATGTCAGTCACCAAGGAATGGAAGTTCGGCGAGAGATTGAAGGCCCAGTTCCGGGCCGAATTTTTCAACGTGCTCAACCATCCCAGCTTCGCCAATCCGTACGGGGGCACCAGTGGCTATGGGCCCGGAGCCTTTGACGATCCTTCTTCGATCGGTGCGTTCGGCTGCGGCTGTGCGACCCCGGACCAAGCAGGCGGCAATCCCGTGGTCGGCTCGGGAAGCAATCGCGCGATGCAATTAGGCCTGAAGTTAATCTTCTAATGGCATCCCGCCGGTTCGCGACATAATTTGAAGTTGTCAGGATTTGCGCTTGTCATTCACTATTTGCGCTTGTCATCCTGAGCGGCGTTCTTCGCCGCGGAGGACCTATGCACTTCGCGTGGAATGCCGGTGCCACCGACCGAAAGCCTCCCTATAGCTCGAAGATCTTCTTCGCCGTCCTGTGAAGGCATTCGCTGGCGCCGTTTTCCGTAACCAGGTAGTTATCGCAAATATGCGCGAACATCGACCCGGTCGCGTAGGCGGGATGCACGACCATGTTCATATCTTTTTCCAGGCTCATCGTTTCGTCGGATCGTACCAGCGGTCGTTCGATCAGATCATATCCCTGCGAATGGGCATAGACTCGCGACTCCGGCGGCACGCCCCTCTGTTTCATGAACTCGTTGTGAGCTAGCGCAATCTCCCGACACGACACCTCGGGGCTGAGCCTTCGCACCGTGTGCTGCTGTGCCTCTTTGACGATCTCGAATCCGTTGAGCAGCTCTTGCGACGCCTTTCCCAGCACAATCGTACGGCTCAGTTCGGTATAAAATCCACCCGCGCCATTGTTCTCAATCAGCAATGACAGATGGTCCCCAGCCCGGATGGTGCGACCTTGAAAGTGTCTCTGCGCGAAGAACGCAGGCTGTCCGGGCCCCGCCGACATCCCGAGAAAGATTCCCTGTTCGCTTCCCATGAGCTGCCCTTCATACTGGGCCAGCGCGGTCACTTCCAGGTCGCGCATACCGGGCTTGATGTGGGCCAGCACCTTACTGAAGACAGCATCCTGCATCGCGGCGGTCTCGCGGATCAGAGCGATCTCCTCCTCGCTCTTCACAGCCTTCGCGTGATCGATGAAATCAGTCTCGTCCGAAATCTCGGACTTGCCCGACAACTCCGTCTCAACATGGGAGACAAACCCGTGCCGCATCGCCGTCGGCCCGACAAAACCAATTCGCCGAACTCCTCTCCGGTTCAGGATGTCGCAGACGGCCTCCGCATCGTAAGTCTGCGTATAGCTGACCGATGGAAATGCCGAAGTGGTGATAATTTCTCCCACGCCGGGATTCTCCGGATCGTTGCCTTCCAGGGTCCGCTTCCGTCCTGCCGCGCCGTGCTCGACCACACTCATCAGCTCTGAGCGATGAAACACAACCGTACGCGGGTAATACGCCGGAATGTCGGTGAACCACTTGACGTAGCCGCCGGTAAAGTCCCGCTCAGTCTGGACAATCAAAGCGTCCAGACCACGCTCCGTCATGTGCCCCCGGACCAACTTCCAACGCCGTTCCAGTTCCTGCATGGAGATTCTGGCCACTCTGCGGTCGTCTGCCGCCGGGTCGCGTCGCCCCGCGACGGCAACGGACTGATGCTCCGAGATCACTTGGCCTCCGATGTCATTCCGAACCCGATTTGCCGGGCAGCACCACTCAAAAAGAAAGCGGCCGTGGCCGCAACCACCGAGGGCAGTGCAATCACATACAGTATCCCGCTGATTTTCCAATGCAGAGATAGCAACAATCCGCCAATCAGCGGCCCAAGGATTTGTCCGGTGCGCCCAATGCCCAGCGCCCAACCAATTCCACTGGAACGCATCGCCGTTGGATAACGAGTAGCCGCGATAGCGTTCGCCGAATTCTGCGCTCCGAAAGTAAAGAAGCCCGCACAGAATGTAGCCGCAATCACCCACATCGTTTTGTTGCCAGCCAGGCCGATCCCCGCGATGAAGGTTCCGCTGCAGATATACGCGCAAGCCAGAACCAGGTAGGGATTCAATTTGTCGCAGAGCGGCGCGATGGCAAGTCCGCCCGCAATCCCGCCAAAGTGCAAAAGAGCAGCAATGACGATTGCCGCATGCTGTGGCAGTCCGGCCTTGTGCAGCACCGTCGGCAACCAGCTGTTTAAGAAAAACAGGGCCAGCAGGTTCATGAAGAACATCACCCAGAGCAGTAGCGTAATGGGAGCCCGGCCTTCGCGAAACAGCAACGCCACCGGAAATCCCTTCTCCTTCTTCTCTGAGTTGATGTACTGCACCGGCTCAGGAAATACCCATTTAGGATTCATCCGCACCAGCGCATTAGCGATGCGGCCCCCGTCCGCGCCACGCTGCGTCAGGCCGTGCACGGATTCCGGCAGGCCTAGGACCAGCAACGGAGCAATCACCATCGGCAGGATACCGCCGCAGATAAAAACTGCCCGCCAACTGTGGGCATCTAGAATGTGCGCAGTAATGGGCCCGGCCAGCGCCGAGCCGAAGGAAAATCCCAGCCACGTCATCAACACTAAAGTGACTCTGAATTTCTTCGGCATGCTTTCCGCGGTAAGCGCGAGCGCGTTCGGGACCACTCCTCCCAGCCCCAGCCCAATGGCGAAGCGCATCCACATCAGTTGCGGCACCGTGTTCGCGAGCGAAATCAGCAGAGTGCAAACCGCGAAGAAAATCAGAGAGCCCACGATGATCGGCTTCCTCCCTACCCGATCGGCGTAAGGCGCAAGCCCCAGCCCGCCCAAAATCGCGCCCAGCCCCCCCGCCGCGAAGACCAGCCCGAGTGCGCCCGGCTTCACCCCCAACGCCGCGCTCAGCGCCGGGGCCACATATCCAATCGCCTGCGTATCGAACCCATCGACGAACATGGCCGCTGCACAAAGCAGAAGCACCCGGATCTGGAAGCGCCCGATCTCTTGCCGATCGATCAACTCCGCTACGTCTACTAACGTGGCGGCAGGGGCCGTCCCCGCTTCATCGATCATTCCTTGCTCCCGAAAGGCGCATCCATACTGGGCATCGAGTATATCGTGGATGCCTTGAGCCCCAAAAGCAGGATGGACGAATCCTGCGAGACAATTCCTTGCCCCGCGTCCGGCCCGGAACGTATTATCTGGCCATGTTTCTGCGAATATTAGTCCTTATCGCTGTATCCGCTCCGGCGTTGTGCCAGACCTCAAGCTCTGCTTCGGCGGAGATGATAACTTCCGCGCGCCATGAAATTGATAAAGCTTTTCAAAGCCATGATGCGAAGCAATTGGCCGCTTTGTTTAGCAAAGATTGTCGCTTCACTGCGCCCCCAACTCACGCCGACGGTTCCGACGATCTGGAACGCTTCAACGCGTCTCTGTTCGCGAAACGGCCCGATGTAACCCTGACCCACCGCTCGAATCGCATCGCGGTGAACGAAAATTGGGACCTGGCGTCCGAACAGGGTGATTGGATAGAACGTTGGACGGAAACGGACGGCGTTACCGAGTTGCGAGGTTCATATCTGGCCATGTGGAAGAGAGACGCAGGCCACTGGCGCGAATATAGCGAGATCATCGTCCCTGAAACTTGTTCCGGAAGTTCGTACTGCCATTAAGTCCCAAGCTAGTCCAGCGGTTCCTGCCCCGTGTACTTCAAGATATAAAGGCCCCCGCTAATGCGGTCCGTCGCGTAGATCAGCCCTTTTTCGTCGACGATGGCGTGGTTGATCTGAATGGTGTGGGTTGAATTTCCGGGCGGAGTTGGCGGAACAAAGAACCCGATCTCCTTTATTTGAGGAGGCGCATGCGGAACCGGCACATCTACCAACCGGTAGATGCGAACACCTCCATTAAAAAATGTCCCCACAAACGTGTTCTTTAACTGAGCCGATGTCGCGCCGGGAAGGTTGGGATGCAAATTGTGCGCACCGAACCGGCCTCCCCGCGCGCACAAATCTCCCGCATTTTCCGGCAGCGGAGCAGTCCCAATAATGACCGGGTTCGTCTCGTCACGAATATCCACCAGCCAGACCAGTTTCGGCGCGTCCTCGCACTTCTCCTTCACCGCCTCATCCGAGACGGTCGCCAGTCCGCGGCTGAAAAGCGGCTGCACGGTATGCGTCCACGCCGGATAAGGAGGAGAAAATTTAAGCCGGCTCACAAGCTTCGGAGAGAAGTTCTTACTGCGCCCCGCCCGCACCTCCGCCAGCCCAGAGATATCCAGAATGATCTGGCCGCCATCCATGTAGCCCACATAAGCGCGCTCGGGCCGCTCCGGAAATACCTCGATGTTGTGGGCGCGGTATCCGTCATCAATGGGATGCCTCGCCGGCAGGCACCCCGGCAAACACCCGTCACTCTTCTGAGTTCCGGGAAGCCACCACCGCCCGGCCTCGCGCGGATGCCGCGGGTCGCGCAGATCCACAATCAGGTAGAACTGGTCGTCCTTGGAATTGGCGGGCTTCGAGTCTCCCGCCCCGCTCGACAAATGCGCAAATTCTCCATCCACAAACCACAGCCAGTGAACGCCCCGAGAGTTCGGCCCCGAGGCGTCAAAGAACGACAGCGCGAGATCCTGCATGCTCCGCGCCTTCTGCATGCGCCCCAGATCGGAAACGTCCAGCACCCACATCCCCGCCGGTGATTGCCCGGGCTTTATCGTCTGATTCGCCACCACCAGCACATTTCCCGAGAGGCCAAGCGAGTTGCAGCGCGTGACCTCCGGCGCCGGGGATGGAAGCTGGTTCACCAGCGTTGGCGCCTCAGGATGCGTGACATCCACCATGCTCAGGCAGGTTGTTTCTCCCTCATGCGCAATAAAGAGGATGCGCCGTCCGTCGGACCGCTGCTGAATCGCCATCCCTTCGCCCCCATCGCCGTGACCATTCAGATCGCTATGGCCGACCAGGGACATATTCTTTTGCTCCACCTTCTCGTCAGAATTGGCCGCCCTGACGAACCCAGCAGCCGTGAAAACAAACAAAAGCAGGAGAGAAAATCTGCCCACAGGAGCCTCTTTCCAATAGATGATGAACCTTCAGATTGATAACCTATCCACGTCCATCCACTTAAGTCATCTTAAAGCGGCATATTCAACTTATATATCGTGGGCGGGCCGGTTTCATCACGGCCCGTCTTTTTATTGGCGAAGAAGGTGCTCGACAATTTGCTCTCGGGAAGAGGCGGTCAGAATATGAATAAATATTAATATTCCTTTCATCTCTGCGTCACACGGCCTTCCTACAATCGCCTGTCAATTTAATCACCTACAGCTTTTGTTTCGAGGGAGAACCACTGGATCGGTGTATCCGCCCTCTGAGCCGTGGCGTAGCCTCCCTTACAGTTTGACTTGTCTAGGAGCGGCCTCATGAACAGAAATTTCCCTTCGGTTATCTGTTTTGGCTCACGATTTAAAGCGTTAGTCCTGAACGTCTTGCTGGTTGCGCTCGCAACACCCGGATTGTTCGCTCAGATTGATCGCGCCGTTCTCGAGGGCACCGTGACTGACCCCTCCGAACGAGTCATTGTTGGCGCCACCGTGAAGGTCCTGGCCGTTGACACCGGCATCGTCCAGCAACAGCCGACCAATTCGAAGGGGTATTACCGTTTCCCGGGCTTAGCAGTTGGCCGTTACACGGTGACAGTCACGGGCAGGGGTTTTAAGACCAGGGTCATTGAAGATGTCATCCTGCAGGTGGGGCAGACGCGGACGCTGGACAGCAGTCTGCAAGTGGGCACGACCACGGAAACGGTCAACGTCCGCGCATCCAATGCCCCCTCGGAGCGCAGCTCCGCAGAGGCGGCCACCGTCATTCGCAGCGATCAGATCGAGAACCTCCCTAACAATGGTCGCGACTGGGCAAGTTTCACGCTTCTGGCACCGTTCGCTCAGGACGATGGCGGCGGCGACCAGCGCACTATACGCTTTGCCGGCCGGGCGCGCGACGACAACAACTTTCAGATCGACGGCGTCGATGCCGGCGGCATCCAGGAGCAGGCACAAAAATCCCAAACCCGCCTGCAGATTTCTCAGGACGCAATCGAAGAGTATCGCGTCAACAGCGCTTTGTATGACGCAGAGTATGGCACGCAGGCCGGCGGCCAGATCGATGTCGAAACCAAGCACGGCACGAATGCCTTGCACGGATCTGTGTTTGGCTACCTGCGCAATTCGTCTTTTGATGCTCGAAATTTTAACGACTTCAACGTTTTAGGCCAACCTGCCATCCCGCCGTTTCGCTACGGGCAATATGGAATGTCGCTGGGCGGTCCGGTCGTCAAGGACAAATTATTCTTTTTCGTGAACTACGAAGGTCTTCGGCAATACGGAGCGACGACGAATCAGCTCAACGTGCCCACTGCAGCGATCGAACGAGGAACTCTGCTTGGAGGAGACGGGGTGAACCGAAATCCGGGCGGCTCGCCGCAGATGTGTTCCATCCTGCAGGCCTTCCCTTGGCGAGCATCCACTGGCTCAATCGGAAACTGCAGTCCGTTGCACGTTTATCCTGACACCGCTTTCGCTGGGCCTGCCATTAGCGGCCTGGCTGACGCTGATCTGTTGACGGTCCCTGCTCCAACCACCGTCCACGAAGACACCTGGCTCGTCCGGATGGATTACCAGGTGAACGAGAAAACGATGGTATACGGAAGCGCGCACCGGGATATCAGCCTGGTAAGCGGCACCAACGGCAGCGGTTCTCTTCCGTACGACTTGATTCAGACGATCAATCACCCCGCCGGTTACTACGTTGCCTTGCAGGACACGTTTAATCCGCGTTTGCTGAACGAGGTTAAGCTCTTCGTAAACCGCGCCCCGTTCATCAATCCACAAATCCCGCCTCTGCCCTATTCTGTCCAGACCAACGATTGGGTCACGATCAACAACAACCAGGCGGATCACGAAATCGGCACCACTTACGGCGTCGTTGACAACTTAACCTTCGTGCACGGCCGCAATACATTCAAGACCGGCATGGAGATTCGGCGCGTTCGATTGAATCAAGGTCTCACCGCCGGCAACACTCTTTCATTCCAGGACGGCGCCAGCCCGCTGAATCCAGGATTCGAGAGCGCGGATCTTTACGGAATCTCCTACACCTCAACTTGGTGCTGCCACAAGCTCCGGCGCACATTTTATATGCCCTATTTCCAGGACGAGTGGAAGGTCAAACCCAATCTAACTTTGAATCTGGGTCTTCGCTGGGAATACTATGGCGTAGCCCACGAAGCGGATAACCGAACCACGGTCTTCGATGTTAACGAATTTCATGGAGTCTGCTTCGGCTCAGCCTCCACTTGGCGCTTTGCCCTTCCCACTCCCATTCCAACCCCCATCAACACTCCCCCGTGTCCGAAGAACCCCGCGCTCTACAACGCCGACTACAGGAACTTCGACCCTCGCGTTAGTTTCGCCTGGGCGCCCGGTATGTTTCACGGAAAAACCGTCATCCGCTCGGGCTTTGGAATTTATCACGGCGCAGCTCAGAACGACGATTTGAACGCCGGACTGGAAAGCGACCGCTACACTGCGTTTGCCACCTTCGATCCGTCATCCAACGGCACGCCCCTCGTGCCCGGTTATCAGCAAGTTAACCCGGACCTCAGCACCCTGCCCATAACCCCGGCGCAGCAACCTCGCGCCTTGCAGCGAGAGGGTCGCCGCGACCTTTACGTTGAGACATGGGGGTTGACTGTCGATCGCGAACTGCCGTCTAACTTCTTGGCGTCGGCGCAGTATCTCGGTTCGCGGGGCGTTCGTCTGTTCTCCCGCGGAGGGGTGAACTTCTGCTCGACCCCACCCCAGGGAACTGACGCAAGCGGTAACATTCTTTGCACACGCGTACTTGACCAGTACTACCCCGGGGGAGATCCTTACGGTTCTGTAGATTACAAATCCGACATCGGCTCCAGTACCTACCAGGCACTCCTGCTGACCCTCGAGCGCCGGTTTTCGAGCGGTTTATCCTTCCAGGGCCGCTATACCTGGTCCCACTCGATTAACGATGGGTCGGTCGGCGGCGGGGAGTCGAATGGCCCAGAAAACGTGAATTGCCTGGCCTGCGACAAGGGCCCGAGCGTCTTTGATGTTCGCAACAACGTAACGGTCAACGCGGTTTACGAACTACCTTTTGGCCCCGGCAAGGCTTTCCTCAATAATTCGGGAGTGTTGGGCCAAATCTTCGGCGGATGGCAAATGAGCAGCATCGGTGTCTGGCACACGGGACACCCCCTAACGATCACCATGAACATCTCACCTGACCAGTTGCCGGACGGAAACGATCAGACCACGCAAAGACCCGACTTGGTTCCTGGCGTCCCAATATTTCTCCCGGGAGGCGTGCACGACCACACTCTTCCCATCAATCCAGCTGCGTTCGCTCCCCCGCCGCTCGATCCAACCGGGGTCGCCGACAGCAGCGGGAATTGCGTCAATACCTGCGGCCTGGTAAGCCGTTTCGGCGATGCCCCGAACGGATTAATCCGGGCGCTCAACACCTGGCAGATCGACCTGGCATTGACCAAAGAGACTAAGCTGACCGAGCGTGTGACAATGAAGTTTGGCGTCCAGGTATTTAATATCTTCAATCACACTCAATTCGGCGATCCGAACTCCAGTAGCAGCGGTGGTTTGGCCTTCAACTATACCCAAGCAACGGACAATGCCGGCAATCCAATACCGAATAAATGGATACTTCAGCCCGCCGGTAGCCTCGGCCTGATCGACACCACCGTTAATTTCAACAACAACAACGACAACGCCGCCTCCCCCAACACGGGCACGGGTCTCCCGCGGCAAATTCAACTTATGCTACGCTTCGAGTTTTGAGTGCGGCTTAAGGTAAACTTCAGGACTTCCATGTAATTACAGTCTATGGATGTCTCGAGTATGCGACCCACACCGATAACCCGAGCTGTGTTGCTGCTGTGCGCCGCTCTGTTGGCCCTGACCTGCTGCAAGAAGAATACGAGCGCGCAAACTCCGCCGCCCAATGATCTGCAGATTAAGGTGAGCACCCCGTTCCGCTTCGTGGCCTACGGGGACACGCGATTTCATGATCCTCACGACACAGAAGCCGCCAATCCCGCCGTGCGCGTCGCCCTGGTGCAAGCCATTGCCGAGGTGAATCCGGCATTCGTTTGTTTCACCGGAGACATTGTTTACAACGGCTATGACGAGGCCGATTGGAAGACATGGGATGCGGAGACCAGCATCTGGCGCGACAGGAAGATCCCGATTTATCCCGCGCTCGGCAATCACGATTTGCACGGAGACCAGAATATTGCGCTGGGAAACTATTTCCAGCGTTTTCCTGACCTGAAGCGCAGCCGATACTATTCTGTCCGCGCCGCCAACGCGCTGATCCTGGTGCTTGATAGTTCACAGGATGAGACCACGGGTCTACAAGGCCAGTGGCTCGCGGGGAAGCTCGATAGTATTCCGTCGGATGTCGACTTCGTTTTTCTCATGCTGCACCATCCGCCATACACCAGTTCTTCGGACGAGAAAAAATATGGGGGCGGACACTCGGCGCGTTCCCCGGAGCAACTGCTTGGGAAAATGTTGGAAGAACGCCAGCTTCACAGTCGGGCGCGTTTCGTGGTCTTGTCCGGACACGTACACAACTATGAACGCCACGAGCATGGCGGCGTCACTTACTTTGTCACCGGCGGCGGAGCGGCTCATGCCTATCCCATAGAACGCGCGGCGGACGATCCCTTTCAGAGTAAGCAGGTGAACTATCACTATCTGCTTGTCGAAGTCGACCATCAGCAGTTGAAAGTCACGATGAATCGCCTGGACCTGAAGAACGGGAAAGCCGTCTGGACTCAGCCCGACTTCGTGAAGATCACTTTACCCACGGCGGCGGTTGCGGCTCGGTAAGGCACGGGTCTTACCTTTTCATTCGCAACTCGCGTATGCCAAACTCGCCAGTTCAAAAACGGCATTATTCCCAACCGCCACCAAGAGCCTGATAGAGCTGGACCAGAGCGATGAGTTCGTTGCCTCGCGCTTGTGCCAGTCCCAGCTCGGCGGAAAGCGAGTTGGTCTCGTTTGTCAAAACTTCCAAGTAATCGGTAGTCCCGGCCTTGAAGCGAACTTCTGACAGTCGCGCCGCGTCCTGCGCTGATTCGAACAGGTGCTGTTGCTGAGCTGTGAACTCTTGATCCTTGCGATACGCAACCAGCGCATTCGAGACATCGCGGAAAGCGCCTTGGATCGTCTGTTGGTAGGTCAAGACCATCTGGTCGCGCTGCGCTTCAGTAAGGCGAACGTTCGATTTGAGTCTTCCTCCCTCAAAGATGGGTTGTGTCAAAGAGGCAGCCAGGTTCCAGATACCGGCCGGGCCGGTGAACAGATTTGTGAGAGCCGGACTCTCGTAGCCGGCAGTTCCGGTAAGCGAGATTTGTGGAAAGTACGCGGCTCGGGCCACGCCGATCTGCGCGTTGGCGGCAATTAAGTTTGCTTCTGCTTCCCGAATGTCCGGCCGCCGTTCCAGTAGCGAAGAGGGAACGCCGACTGGCACCTCGGGAGCATGTGGCTGTTCGGCCAGCTTCAGCCCTCGAGGAACATCGCCGGGGTTGTTGCCGAGAAGTATGCTGATGGCGTTTTCCTGTTGAGCAATCTGGCGCTCGAAGTCAGGAATCTCGGTTGCGGCCGTGTATACGAGTTGCTCGGATTGGCGCACATCCAACATCGAGTTGATGCCGTGCTGCTGCAAAGTTTGGCTCAACTGGAGAGAGTCGCTGCGCGAACTCAACGTGCGCCTGGAAATCTCCAGTTCAAGATCCAGCTGGCGAAGTTGAAAATAGGAGGTTGCCAGGTTGGCGACCAGAGTCGCCACTACTTCCTTTTGAGCCCACTGGTTGGCCAGCAGATTCGCTCGCGCCGCTTCCGTTGCGCGGCGGTATCTTCCCCAGAAGTCCAGATTCCAGGCTGCGGATGCGGTAACTTCTCCCTGCGTGAGCTCATAAGATGGAATGGGCCCAAGTTTGGGATTCTGCACGCTTGTGACGTTGCCGCCCGCGCCCACGGACGGAAGCTGGTCGGCGCGCGTGATTCCGAGTTGCGCCTGAGCCTGCAGAACCCGGGTCGCCGCGATGCGTACATCGTAGTTGTTCTTGAGAGCGGTACGAATCAGCGCCTGAAGTTCGGGATCCTGAAACACGTCCCACCATTTTTCCTCACCCAAAGATTGAACGGACAAAGATTGCACAGACGAAGATTGCACCGCCGATTCCGCGGGCGGCTGTTGTGGCTTCGCTTGGTCAGGCTGAGCCTTCGGGCGAGCCGATGAGTCAGGCGTCGCGCCACGATACGTGACCGGGAACATCGATGGTCGGACGCCTATACTTTGGACCCACTGCGCAACCGATCATCCCGGTCATAGCGAGCAGTATGCCCAGAGAAAAATAAGTACTCCTAAGAAGACTCATGGGATTAATCTCCAGTTCCTTGCTGCAGCGCGAATTCTGGAATCGCTGGCTGGGCGGGCTTCCGCGTAGAACGCAGGAAGGGCACCCGATCCAGCACTTTTTCCTGGAATTCCTCCAGGTAAAGATAGATGGCCGGAGTCACGAATAAAGTGATGAACTGCGAAACAGTCAGGCCGCCGACCACCACGAGACCCAGTGGCCGGCGTGACGAGCCATCAGCTCCATAACCGAGCGCGATGGGAAGCGCGCCCAGCAAAGCTGCCGCCGTCGTCATCATGATCGGCCGGAAGCGTTCCATGCTCGCGTCGTGAATTGCCTGGTCGTCGGCAATGCCTTGGCGAACCCGCTGTTCCGCGAAGTCGACGATCATGATTCCGTTCTTCTTGACGATGCCCATCAGCATGAACATTCCGATATAGGCGTAGAGCGAAGCCTCTGCACCAAATAGCCAGAGCGTCAGCAATCCGCCGAGCAGCGCCACCGGCAATGAAGAAAGCACCGTGATTGGGTGCAGGTAGCTTTCATAAAGAATCGCGAGAATCACGTACATGACGAATACTGCGACGACCATGAGCATCGCCAGATCGGAAACCGTGTTCTGGAAAACCAGGGCCTCACCTTGCAGCGATCCTTGAATGCCCGGCGGAAGAATCTGCTTTGCGGTCTGTTGCACGAATTGAGTGGCCGGACCGATGGCGTATCCGGGCTTCAAGTTGAAGAACATGGTCACGCTGGTGAATTGATTGATGTGGTTGACCGCCTGCGGCCCGATGACGGGGTGGGAACTAGTGACCGCATTGAGCGGAACCATGCGTTGACCGTCGTCACTCTTAATGTAGAGCTTGCTCAAGTCTTCCGGAGCGGTGCGTTCATCATCGGCGACTTCCAGAATTACCTGGTATTGATCCGTCGCCTTCTTAATGAGGTAGCTGTAGTTCTGCGAATAGGCGTCGTGCAAAAGGGTCAGAATACGGGTCTCCGACACTCCATAGAGCTTTGCCTGATCGCGCAGAATATCGACCTGCAAGTTCGGGGTGTGGTTGTAGAGATCGGAATTCACAAAGAGGAATCCGGGATACTCATGCATCTTCGCCATCATCTTTCCGGCCGTTCCGTACACTTCGTTGGGATCAATGCCGGAAAGAGCGAAGGCAAATTGGCCCTGCGCGTTGGCCGTCGCGCCGGTGCTGATTTCGAGCGCCGGATTCGGTTGCAGGAAGGCCACCACGCCGGGAATGGTGCCGGCGATTCCCCCCATCAACTGGCCTGCGACTTGATCGATTGGGGCACGCTCCTTGGGATCTTTGAGAAACGCGATCAGGAATGCCTGGTTCGAGCCGAGGAAACTGGCGTTCCCGCTCATCGTGAACGTGCTGCGCACGGCAGGATTCGCCTTCATGATTTTTTCCGCCTGCGTCTGGTAGGTCCGCATCTGGTCGGGGGACGTTCCCTCTTGAGCCACCAGCACGCCGCGGATGAACGAACTGTCGCCGACGGGAAGGAATGCCTTAGGGACCACGGAAAAGAGGTATGCGGTCCCTGCGAGACAGACCACCCAGGTCACCGCCGAAATCCAGCGATTCCGCAAAAAGAACCAGAGATAGCGTCCATAAACGTCGAGCACCCGCCGTTCGAAGGCACCGAAGACCCGCTCCATCCAGGTTTTCTTCGCTCCTTCTCCGCGATTGCTTAGCAATCTGGAAGTCATCAAGGGCGTGAGCGTGAGCGAAACAATTCCGCTGGCCAGAATTGAAATGACGATGGTGATGGAGAATTCACGGAAAATGCGTCCCATCAAACCGCTCATGAACACGAGGGGAATAAACACCGCAGCCAGCGAGAGCGTCATGGCCAAGATGGTGAAGCTGATCTCTTTGGCCGATTCCAGAGATGCATCGAAGGCGCTTCGGCCGTCTTCCATCAATCGAACGGTGTTCTCTAGAAAGACGATGGCATCATCAACCAGAAAACCGATAGCCAGTGTCAATGCCATCAGCGACAGATTGTCGAGGCTGTAGCCCAGAACTTTCATGGCAATGAAGGTCAACAGCAGCGATAACGGCAATGCCACGGCAGGAATCAGCGTGTCAGTCGCCCGTCCCAGGAAGATGAAGATCACCATCACTACGAGCACGAACGCGATGTAGAGCGTCGTCTGGACGTTTTTGATTCCGCCGACGATGGTTAGCGAACGGTCGTAGGCGGGTACTATCACGACTGAGCCGGGAAGCTGAGATTGAATGGTGGGGAGCAGGTCGCGCACGGACTTTGCCACTTCCACTGCATTGACACCCGCACGACGGAATACGCCTACCACGACTGTTGCGCCGGGCTGTGGGTAGCCGCGCACCCAAAAGCGCATGTCAATGCGCTCGTTCTGCAGACCATCCCTGGATGACGCGACATCCTTCAGATGAACCGGCGCACCATTGTTTTGTCCGACGATGAGGCCGTCATATTGGTCGGCGGTCATGAGTTGACCCTGAGGCTGCAACAGGAAAGTGCGATGCGGGCCGTCGAACTGGCCAGCCCCGGTGTAGGCAGTGCCGTTCTTGATGGCATTGGTCAGATCTTCAAGGGTGATGTTGCGGACCGCCATCTTCGACGGATCGGCTTTAATCCTCACTGCCGACTGAGTGCCGTATATCGCAACCTGGCTGACCCCAGGCAAAATGCTGATGCGCTCGCCGACTTGCGTATTTGCATAATCGTAGAGCTGGCCCTCAGTGGCCGTGTCGCTGACCATCGCGATATACATGATTGGCTGATCGTTCGGGTTCGTCTTGGTGAACGTGGGAGGGCTGGGAAGATCGACGGGAAGCTGTCCCTGCGCCCTCGTGATGGCTGCTTGAACGTCGGTAGCAGCACCGTCGAGGCTCTTGGAGAGATCGAACTGCAGCACGAAGCTGGAAAACCCCTGACCATTATTGGAGGTCACTAGTTCCAAGCCCGGAATCTGCATGAACTGGCGCTCGAGCGGCGTTGCAACGTTGTTCGCCATGGTCTCAGGCGTTGCGCCCGGATAACTGACCTGCACTTGAATCACGGGGTAGTCGATGGCGGGTAGATCGCTGACCGGGAGGCGAAAATAGGCCGCCACTCCGAACAGGATTACCGACACGGTCAGGGCCACCGTCATGACGGGGCGACGAATAAAGAGTTCGGAGAGATTCACGACTGTCCTCCTGGATTCTGGGTGTTCTTGCCACTGGCGTTCGAAGTGGGCGCTGAAGTAGAGCTGCCGTCGACGCGAACCTTGCCGCCGGGTCGAACCAGCATCTGGCCTGCGAGCACCACGCGCTCATTCGGGGCCACCCCTTCGGTAACCACAACCTGATCGCCCTGCCGCTGGCCGAGTTTCACCGGGCGAAGTTCGGCGGTGTCATCCGACTTCACAACGTAAACAAAGGGTCCCCGCTGGCTGATCTGAGCAGCTTGATTCGGAATCAATACAGCTCCTTTCTCTGTGGACAGAACGAGTTTCACATCCACAAATTGGCCAGGCCAGAAATGATGTTCAGAGTTGCTCATGGTGGCGCGCAGGTTCACCGTGCCCGTACCGTTTTGCACGGCGTTATCGAGGAATTCGACGCGACCGCTTCTGGCAGCGCTTTCGGCGTCCGACGGTAGGCGAACCACGGCTCTCAACGTACCGCTGGACATCTGTTTTTGAACTGCCGGCAGATCGCCCTCGGTGATGGTGAAATTCGCGTAAATGGGATCGAGGCGCTGGATCGAAAGCAGCGACGTAGTGTTCGGCTGCACGACGTTTCCTACATCGACCAGACGGGCGCCCGCTCGGCCATCGATGGGCGAATGAATGTAGCAGTACTCGAGGTTGATCTTGGCAGTCTCGAGAGCGGCTTCGGCACCTTCGACTTGAGCTTCATCAACATCCACAGCGCTCTTTTTCGTGTCGTAATCCTGCTGTGAGATGGCCTTCTCACCGATAACTTCCTGGTCGCGGACAAACTGGATCTTCGCCAGATCGAGCGCCGCCTTTGCCTGGGCCAGGGCTGCTTGCGCGGAATCGACCTGCGCTTTGTAGGGGCGAGGATCGATGACAAACAGCAACTGCCCACGCCTAAGGTTTTCGCCGTCTTGAAAGTGCCGCTCGACGATGCGACCACTGACCTGTGGCGTCACCGTGACGGCTTCGAAAGCCGCATTTCTGCCGATTTCGTCGAGGTACCGGGGCACATCCTGCGTGGTTGCCCGAACCGCAGTCACCAGGGGCGGCGGCATCGCTGGCGCTGCTTGGACATTGCCTCTACTGCAGGCCATTGTCGCCAGCACCACGGGAGCCGCGAGGGCGAGCTTTGCGTTACGAAAGAAAACGTCAGTCCTTAGCATCGTCGTTGCCATCCTTTATTCCTGAAAATAGTGTTGTGATTATGCAGAAGCAGCGAGGCTGGGAGCAGCCGTCAACTGCGGCGCAGATTCAGAGTTGTCTCGTCGGGCCTTTTGGTTCGAGCCGATGCTCACCAGCTTGCGGTGAAGATCAGCGGATTTTCCTAATCGCTCGAGCGCCCGAGTTCGTGCTGCCGTCACGTCGCCGCGGGTGCAACCGACAAGAAGCGAGCATTCCTGGTCGGAGTAGCGTTCTAGCACTGACATCACGAATGCGAAACGTTCGAATGCCGGCAGATCAACAATCCCGACAATTTCGGCATGCTGTGTTAGTGCGTAGCCAGTACTGGGAACCGCCGTCGAGTGTGTCGCATCGGCTGTTTTCCGCGGGCGGATCATTCGAATCGCATTCTGAATAATTGCTCGTCGCGCCCAGGATTCCGCCCATTCTTTGAAAACTTGATTCCCCTCCTGGGCGATATGAAGGCCGCCGACAAAGCATTGTTCGGCTATGGTGCGATCACCGGTCAATAAGAACGACAACAGATACAAGCGGTTCATATCCTTCTCGAATAGGCGGCAGAAATCGCTTCTAGTCGCATAGGGTGACGGTTCCTGGTTCCTGATTTTTCTTTTGCCGAACATTCGTCCTCCTACCGTTCTTTGAGATTTGTCTTGAACTCCGCGCAATTCGACCCACGTTTAGTCAAGGGGTAGCCCGACACCTTCGAGACAATTGGTTCAGTACGTGTTTGGTCAATACTCCTCTACAGGAAAACTTCGCTCCGTCCCTCATCAGATTGAATAGCGTGCTCTCGCCATCAGCGCCGATGTGTGTCACGTTCGTCAGATCGACGACTAACTTCCGGCCTTGCAGGTGTTCCCCGGCTGTCTTCCACGCGCTCTCAACCTCTGCGGTCCAGGGAGGCACCAACCTGCCTTCCAGCATCAGCCGTCGCTGGCTGCGCCCTTCAACGATGGAGATCTTGAACATTGGTCATCCGCCGCACGCCTTAGGTCATTGCAACGGGCGGACCAAAGCAAGATCGCTTCCACGACTCGCGTAAGTCACTGAAATTGAGGGGTGAGAGATATGACTGCGGGGAACCAGTTTCGAGAAGTGTCGATGGCGACTTCGACAATTGACGACGTGCCCAGACAGCTAGTCACTCCCAAACTGCCAGAAGGAAAGGAAAGACGTAACACGACTTACGGCGCTATGAGACTCTGCGTGGCTCGATTCCGAGCTTCTTCATACGCGAGATGAGCGTCGTTCGCTTGATGCCCATGCGCGCCGCCGCCCCTTGCGGGCCGGCAACTCGACCCTTGGTCTCCCTGAGAATGCGCATGATCTCATCCTGATCGTGGGCCTCCCGCGATCCAGGTGCAAGCGGAATTTTTCCGTTAGTGCCGATCTCTCCCAGGGGCAACTGCAGGGCAGAGGTATGCGTCAAGATCACCGAGCGCTCAATGAAGTTCTCCAATTCGCGTATATTTCCGGGCCAATGCCAGGCAGCAAGCTTCTTCATCGCGGCGGTTGGAATGGAATCGATCTGTTTTTCCATGCGGCGACTGTACTTCTGGGTGAAGTAACGAACCAGAAGTGGAATGTCCTCGGGGCGCTCCCGCAGGGGAGGGATGCGAATCGGAAAAACATTCAGCCGGTAATACAAGTCTTCGCGAAACTCACGCCTTTCAATCATCTTTTCCAGGTCGCGGTTGGTGGCTGCCACGAGTCGCACATTCACTTGCTTTGTTCGAGTGCTGCCCAGTCGTTCGAATTCCCGTTCTTGCAGGGCACGCAGCAATTTTGGCTGGATCTCGGTTGGGATGTCCCCCACCTCGTCCAGAAACAATGAACCTTGATCTGCCAGCTCCAGGCGGCCGACCTTCTGCGAGATCGCTCCGGTGAACGCACCGCGTTCGTGACCAAAGAGCTCGCTCTCCAGCAAGCCGGTGGGAATGGCTGCACAGTTGAGTTTCACAAAGGTGTGGTCTTTACGTTTGCTGCGATCGTGTATGGCACGAGCAATCAATTCCTTTCCGGTGCCTGTTTCCCCTAATAGCAGCACCGTCGAATCGCTGGGAGCTACCGTCTCTACCAGATTCAAAACGTGGCGTAGAGCCGAGCTTTGTCCAACGATGCCTTCAAAGTCCAACTCGCCCCGGATCTCATCCTCCAAGTACAGTTTCTCCTGGGCCAGCCGGTCGGTCAGTTCTGCGATTTTGCCATAGGCCAGCGCATTCTCTACTGCGATTGCCACCTGATTTGCCGCTTGAATCAAAAACGAGACTTCGTCGTCGTCGAATGCGTTCTCCTCGCGTCTCGCGACTGCCAGCACCCCCAGCATGCGGTTCTTGCTGATTAAGGGTACGTCGCAGAAGGAGTGCAAGCCCTCTCCGATTGCCTTGGCGTACATCTCCGGTGGAATCTCCTCAGGGTCCAGACGGTTCACGACGATGGGCTTGCCGCTCTTGAACGAATCCCCGGGCATCGTGCCATCGATCGGGACGTTCACTCCTTCGGTGAATATTCCCCGGCTCTCGGGGAAGTCGAGCGCGTGCACACGCAGGTGCGTACCCTCGGAGTCCGCCAACATAACCGCCGCAGCGTCACAGTGCATGACGCGCCGCACGCTGGCAGAGGCAGCCACGAGGAGATCGTGAAACTCAAGATTGGAGACAACCTGGTTCGACAGGTCGAGGATCAACTTCAAGCGCTCTTGTACCCGCTGAGAAATATATAAGTTCACGGCCGCATCGATGGCCAGGGCAATCTGTTCGGACGCGAGACCAAGAAAACGGACCTCTTCCTCATCGTAGGCATTCGGATAAGACCGACCTAAACTCATCACACCCAAACGGCGTGATCCTCGAACTAAGGGAAGGGTGCAAGTTGAAGCGACACCGTGGTTGGCAAGGAAAAGTCCGTACGTCCGAAATCGCGTCTCCCGGCCCCAGTCGTCAGTGACGAGGGGTAGGCCCGTTTCGTAAACCCAGGAAATGGGAGAATGTTCCGAAGACAGATCGTCAAGCGATGCCGTATCCACTCTCTTGCCGTTCGCTTCCAGCAACGACCAGCACGCGCGGTTGGTCTCCTTATCGAATGTTGCCACATGTATGAAATCAAAAGCGGTGACTTCCTTCAGTCTTTCGACCAGCGCATTGGAAGCACGTTCGCAGTCACCCGATGTGGCGATCGCGTTGGCTGCGCGCAACAACGCCACATAACGTTGCTCTTCTACCATTGGATAGGCCGACGTTGAAGTAACCATGATCTGAGCCGTCCTCGCTTGTCCCGGATTGTTCGCTGTGGCGCCGCCTTTTTGAGTCCGCCCAATATGATGCAAGGGGCCTACTGAAAGGTTCTGAAAGTGTCGGAGCAGTCGACATCTGTCGAAAAGTTCGTCGAAGCGCTCGACAAGGGCGCCCCGCCCGTTTTGCCTGCAGGCATTAAAGCTGCGTCGTATCACAGCTAACACGCAGTCCCCGACGAATCGGGACTTTTGGCACCCCGGGTGCGTGTGCTCATCACGAATGCGAGCCTTCAGCAAACGTGACCACTGCGACTTGCAGGCTCGAAATACTCTGTCTAGGAGGCAAACATGCGAAAGATAGCCATTATCATTGCCAGCGTTGGTTTCTTACTCGGCGTCGGCGCGATGGCGCAAGAATCTCGCTCCGAAATCAGTTTGCAAGGGACGGGCTTCTTTACCAAGGACACCACCGGCCAGGGTACCACTGACCGAACGACCAACACTGGCGGCTTTCTGGTCGGGTACCGGTACAACCTCAATCGTTGGCTTGCAGCCGAAGCAGTCTACGGTTACGACCGAAATACCGAGCACTATTTCTGGACCGGCGCGTCGTCAAGAATTCAGGCCAACGTGCATCAGGCGACAGGTGGCTTTGTTTTTCGCATTCCGACTTCAGCGCGATTCAGAATCAGCCCATATGTGTTAGCAGAAGGCGGCGCTCTCGTCTTTGCTCCCACGGGTAACGCCTTCGGAACGGTTGCCGGAGCGCAGCGTCAGGCTACTGGAGTCTTTGCGTATGGCGGCGGAGCGGATTTTCCGCTGCTCAAACATGTCGCTCTGCGGGCCGAATATCGAGGCCTCGTGTACAGTGCCCCCGATTTTGGCCTCACCAAACTCAACACCAACACAGTCACCCACACGGCGCAGCCGTCGGCCGGACTCGTGTTCCGGTTCTGATCGCGGAAACCTGGCAGGCGGAATTCCCATCCTGCCAGGTCTCGCTCAACTAAGCGAACCGGGTTGAAATGGATTCGGCTGATCGATGGCGCGCAGTTTTGCACGCAACGCCGCGCCCTCCGCGCTGGCGGATCGTGGTAGATCTACAGATAAAAGTGTCCGCACCTACAACTGGGCGCGGCCTTCCTCAATGCTCCCCACTGTTGAAGGGTCAGAATCAGTCGGCGGCCATCTCCTGCACCTGTGGCTCTTCTTGAATTGATCGAGAAACCATCGGCCCGCGCAGTTCTGCTTCCAACGCCGCCAGTTGGGCTTCAATGTCCTCCGCCGCTTTGCGCTTGCGAATGACCTCGTCCCGATAACGCCGCAGGAAGTAGTCGATGGTTTCGACGCGGATTCTGATTGAGCCCGAGGGCTTGTTCTCGTCCAGGTCTTTAAAGCAGAAGTAGGGCGTGCCGGACTGCTCGATGATGCCTTCAATGACCCCATAGATTGGCGCATCGTGCCCGCACTTGAAGCTGGAAACCTCCAGCGCCACCAGATTGGGATGCCGCGCTGTGAACTTCGCCGCCCACACCTTGTGATTGGTGCTGCAGGAGTACGAGTTCTTCCAGGCATCGCCGATATCCAGAGGATGACTGATCACCCCCGCGCGCACCTCGTCACCAAACAGGCGCTCCAGCATGTCTTCGTCGAGCGGTAGCGTGTTCTGCGAGAAGATGGGGTAACCCAGCTTCTGGAACTCTTCCATAATTTCGTGATTCAGTCCCGGATCATGGTGATATGGCCGGCCCAGCATCACGATACCAATGCGGTCCTCGCGCTCGAGCTGGTCGAGAACCTGGCGCGCCTTGCGACGGATGCTCGTTTCGTAGTCAGCCAGAGCCTTGAAGCCCACCTCGACGGCGCGATCGTTCTCCTCCTGCGACAATCCGAGGATCGGCTGCCACGCCTGCAGCATCTGGTGGGCGAACAGCTTGCGATCGGCGAAGTTCAGCACCGGGTCGACGTAATTGACGTTGTGTTCGGCGAAGACGTCGTTCTCTTTTGTGAAGGCGGCCTTCACCGTCTCAGGCGTTGCGGTCACGGTTGGGCACGCATTCGCTCCGACAATCTTTACCAGGGGTGACGTCAGCACGTCGTACATCGGGAAGAAGATAACGTTCAGCGGCTTCTTGCGGTGCTTCTCCTGGATTAGGTTGTAAACGTGAGAAATGCCGATCTTGGCCGGGAAGCAGGGATCAATGGCGCCCCGGCTTGCTCCCGCTCGATAGAGATCGGAACTGGTGTAGTCGGAGTAAACGATATTTTCCGGCTGCACACCCAGACTTTCCAGGTATCCATTGAAGAGCGGCGCATAGGTGTAGATGTTGAGCACGCGGGGAATGCCGACGCGGAGTTTCTTGCGATTCTCCATGAGGGGAGTGCGGTCTTTGGCCGCCTTGTTCCAGAATTTTGCCGTTGGAATGGGGTCAGCCACGCTCCTCGCGTTCACTGGGCGGAAGACTTCGCGGGCTGCGATATCGACAAAGTTCGGATGTTTGTCTTTGATTTCGTCAAGGCCCGCCTTGATGTCCTTCATGTCGTTGACGTCTTCGACCAGACCCTTCTCGCAGGTTGCGATGATCAGCCGCTGTTCGCCGTGCATCAGCGGGACTTTGGTGACCTTCTGAATCGGCACGAAGGCGAGATCATCCTTGGGAGCAGTTCGGATGTCGATGAAGGTGCGCAGGCAGTTGTTCTTGCAGAAATTGCACCGCGTAGCTTCGTTGCGGGTGGTGCGGTACTGGATCTTGCGAACCGCATCCAAACCGACAAACGTTGTCTGCTGGCCGTTGCGCCACAGCCGCAGAGATTCTGCCGCCGCTCCAATCGCGCCTGACTCGCCGCAGAACTCGTGCACGATGATCTCGGGCTTTTTGCCCGCCGCGCGGAAGCTGTTGTGGATGAAATCCACTTCTGCTTTCACCACAGCCATGTTGTTCTGCGTTCCGCCCTGCAGCACGAAGCGCGTGCCCAGAGCCGCGAGATTGGGAATGCTGGCGACATACAGAAACACGTTCTTAGGCAGCACGGCCGCCAGACCCGCGAGGATCTCCTCGGCTCGCCAGCCCTGCCGCTGGAAGTTCACGATGTCCGACTGCATGAAGACCGCGCAGCCGTAGCCGAACACCGGCATCGATTGGGCTGAGAATGCTAGATCAGCATATTGCTCAACGCCGAGCCCAAATCCTTCCGCGGTCGATTGCAGAAAGTATCCATTTCCCGCCGAGCACTGTGTGTTCAGTTTGAAATCTTTCACGCGTCCGTTATGCAGGATGATGATCTTGATATCTTGCCCGCCCACGTCGACGATGACGTGTGGATCTTCGTAGAACTTGAGCGCCGACTCGGTATGAGCCACGGTTTCTACCAGCGCCACATCCGCGTGCAGCACGTCTTTCAAGATGTCTTTGGCATAGCCGGTGGTGGCGACTCCCAGCACCTCGAGCTTGGCGTTCTGCGCTTCCACCTGTCCGCGCAGATTCTCGAACATTTCGATCGTGTCCTGGATCGGGTTGCCGTTTGAAAGTTGGTAGGCCTTGCAGAGGATGTCGCCGCGGTCATCGAGCAGCACGGCCTTGGTGGAAGTCGAACCTCCGTCGATACCGATGAAGCCACCGACGGTCTGACCTTTCTGGAACGTTGCTGGCGTGAACTTCTTCCGCCGGTAGGTTTCCCTAAATCCGTCGAGTTCTCCGTCTTTCGAAACCAAACCTTTCGCGCCGGATTTCGACTTTTCCTCCTGCCTCCCGAACTCGATGTAGTACAGGAGCTTCTCGTAACCCTGGTAGCAGCCGACGCAATCCTCCTCGCTCTTGCCGAATTCAATCGCGCCCAGAGCGGCGAAATATTGCGCGTTGTTCGGCACCTTGATGAGATCGTCTGGCTTCGCGCCGTCGGGGACGGCGACTTTGCGCTCCGCCCACATGCGTGGAATGTTTGCCTGCCACGCCTCGCGCATACCCTTGATGAAGCTGTTCGGCCCGCCGAGCAACAGCACATGTGGCCGAAGCGTGTGGCCGCGGGTTAACACGCTCAGGTTCTGTAGCACGATGGCCTCAAACAGGGAAGCCATCAGCTCATCCGGCGGCGTCCCCACTTTTTGCAGACTGTTGATGTCCGTTTCGGCGAACACTCCGCACTTGCCAGCGACCTTGTGCAACTTGATCCCGCGGTAGCCCTGTAGGGCAAGCTCGGCAGTTGGAATTTTCAGCTTCGCATTGATCTTGTCGATCACGGCGCCCGTGCCGCCAGCGCACTTGTCATTCATTGACGGGATCTTCTTCTTGCGCCCCGTCTCGTCGTCGTCCTTGAAGACGATGATCTTGGCATCTTGTCCGCCCAACTCGATCACCGAATACACTTCGGGATGAAGCTTTTCGACGGCCAGCGACACGGCCGTAACTTCCTGCACAAACTTCGCGCCAATCTGCTCGGCAATTCCGCCGCCACCGGAACCTGTCATGAACATGCGCGTGTTGTGCCGGTTGATCCCGACCTCCGCCTCCATGCGACGCAGAAATTCCAGGGTTTTTTCCGGCTGCTTGGTCTCGTGGCGCTGGTAGTCCTGCCAGAGAATCCCGTCTGTCTTGGCATCTACCACCGTTGCCTTCACAGTTGTGGAACCAACGTCGAGCCCTACCAGATATTGCGTATGATGGTCGTGGGGCTTTTGGTAGGGAGCTGCGGAAATCTGAAATAGCTGAGGCGTTTTGTGCTCGTGTCCAGCAAGATGGTCGTGCATTCAATTCTCCGATCAGGTTTCAGCGGTAAATAACGGCCGGTAGGCGCAAGCGCGCCGCCGGCCAGACCGGCCCTAAGCAGCATCGGGAAGCGCAACGCCCGGCACGCGCGAACGGCGCCAGAACCGGCTGCTCCTGTCCATACGATCGCTCACATGCAAAATGAACTGTGCGCCCGTGCCCGCGACCCCTTCGCGATTCGGCACGTGATAGAACGGCCGCTTCAATTCGGGATGCTCCGCGATGTATTCGCGAATCTGGTCCAGGCTTTTACCAGTGGACTTCAGGCATTGTTCGAACTCTGTTTTGGCCTTAACCTTCGCCTCGCCAAGAGCCATCTGCACCCGGCTGTGCGCGTTGACCTCGCCCTCGCCCGAAGTTTCGATCGGAAGGAAGATCATGTCCTTGAACTTGTTGATGACTGCTGACTGAACACCATCGGATTGCGATGACGGCATGCACCCGAACGGCTTCAGCGCCAACACCATGTGGCAGAGACGATGCACCGTGTAGTATACGTTCTTTCCAACCTCAAGATGTCCTTCTCCGCCGCGCGCAAATTGGTTGTAAAAAGGATGGGCCATTTCGGCCAACTCCGTCTGCGGCACCAGGTGATGGGTAATCCCGCCGAGATGGTTGATCGTCCGGTGATACAGGCCATTCCACATCCATTCGCCGAAGCCGAGCCCCATCAATTTCTTGCGCAACCCCAGGTCATTGGCCAGATGCTTTTTCATTTCCCACCACTTCGGATTCCGGTGCGGACGATTCACTGGCCACTTGGCTTTGGCGTGGGCCTTGGCCTGGTACAGCAGATATGCGACCCAGGTCGCGATGGGCTCGACCAGCACCTGGGCGCCCTCCCGCTCGAGGAATTCGAACATGTGGAAGTTGCCGTCGCCCTCGGTGATCTGCGCCCAGAACTCGCCGGTAATTTTCACCACTGGCTTTACCTTGGTGCGGTCGACTTCGATGCTGTCCATTTTTTCGCGAGCGCCAGCGAGTGCATCGAGATAATCCTTTCCCCGCAGGTGCTCGTTCATCTTGCCGAATACATTAAAAGTATTTCGTAGGATCTTGTTGCTCTTGAATTTTGGTTTGGCCCAGTTCGGAGCCCGCTCCTCGATCTCAAAGGAATCCCGGTTTCTAAGATCCTCGCAAAGCCCGTCCACGGTCTCGCGGAATACGCGATCGGTCTCTCCCTTGTTCACCTCAAATGGACGAATCTGGTAAATCAAGTCGTTGAACACGTCCCCCAGATGCATGGCGTTCAGCATGCCGAATCCGAAATCGATGGTGAACTTCAACCCCGGCTCGCCCGAGGCTGCTTTGATTCCATCGCTGTCCTTAAACAACAACACGCGGAAGCCATCGAAGCCGGCGTTCTTCAGCGCGAAGCGATACTCGGCTTCATACATGCCGAAGCGGCAGGGGCCGCATGAACCCGCTGTGAAGAAAACATAATTGTCCAGAATGTCCTTGCGCGGAATGCCTTCCTTCTCCAGGAACTGGAGATACTGCACGAGATTTCCGACGGTGAAATAGGTCGGGTTGCACTGCCCGTTGTTGCCATATTCCTTGCCGATCTGGAAAGCGGGCACATCGGGCACGGGCAGTTTCTCGCAGCGATATCCGCAGCCCTGGAATACTGCGCGAATCAGATCTTCGTGCTTCCAGGTGAAGCCGCCAAACAGAATGGTCACGCGGTTGCGTTCTTCTGCGGTAAAGGCTCGCTCGATCGGACGGTGGAAGTGGGTCGGCTGGTCAAGTCCCGCAATCTTTCGCAAGCGCATGCGCTCCGCTTCTAATCGCTGCTTGATTTCCGAGTCGTTCTCAATCTGGACGAAATTCGTCGCCATAGGATCCTCCGGCGGTGTGTGGAATTTGAGCGTTGGTTCTAAAACTGATTGTGGGATTGTGGACTGATTCGCGCCATGGCTGACGTCGAGCGTCCACGGAAGGCAGGAGACGGCGAGCTCCGGGATGAGAGGACGTCCCTGTTACTACGGGCTTTCTGCGTAACAGCATCCGAACTCCACAACTTGGCTAGGAGGTTCGAAGTCTTACACCGGCGAGACTGCTGCGAGGCAGTCCCGTTGGCGCCGGATTAGCAAAGGACCGCGTTGTGATGCCGACTGCTTAGGAATCAGTTGCCCAGGTTCTTTAGATCCCACCCTCGGACAAGACAAAAGTTGACCTTAACCATTTTTTATCAAAACCTAAGCCCCAAAATCAAGTGTGCGCGTTACGCGATATCGCCGACAGTGCGGCAACACAGAAGTTGCTAAGAATGAGCTTTAAAAGCTTGCCCTTCTTTCGATCGAGAGCGCTTCGAGAGTTCGAACGAAAGTCATGGCGAACCAGCGGAAACTTGCCGGTCTTTCATTCGATGCTGCCGGGTTCGGTCATAGCGATCCTATCGGCACAGATGCGTCGACGCGTTTTCGAAATAGGTGGGGCAAGAAATCACCTGCATGACATGAGAGAAGCCTGCATCGCCTTTGAGCAGTTCACTCTGATGCCTCGAAGACTCGGATCCGAACAAGTGTCAGTGGCCGTATAGTCGCAAACTGGAAACTGTCCAGAAACCGGCTTGGAGCAGATCGGGCGTGAGCGACACTCAGCAGCACCACATGTCTCCCAAGCCGCCTTCTGGCCGGAATAACTTTGGGGTAGCCCGTTATTCACACCGCAAGTCGTTCCAGGAAAGGGATTCAAATTCCGTCGTACCGTGAATACCCGCGCTTTGCCCAATAGTCCGCTGGTTCGTCCCTCGTATAGCTAATCCGGGTAATCGCCTTGACATTCTTCAGACCTAGTTTCACAGGTATAAGCAGGCGCAGCGGAGCTCCGTGCTCCACTGTGAGAGGCTTGCCGTTCAGGTGAGTCGCAAGCAGGGTCTGCGGATGTCGAGCCGTAGACAGATCGAGCGACATGAAGTATGGGTCGGGATTTCCCCAAGGACCGAGATTGACCGATGATTCTATTCGGGCCCATTTCGCCTGCGACATTGGCGGGTAAGCACTCAGCAAATCATCAAACCTAAGCCCGGCCCACCAGGCAATAGCGCTCCAACCTTCGACGCACAGCAGCCGGGTGATTTGCTCATGCACCCGGAAGGATGCGAGCAGGGTCTGTATGTTCAAAGAAACGCTTAAGCCGGAAGCGAGGCCGTCGAGAGTCAAACGCCATTCTGGAATATAGCTGGGGTCGGGGGTGGCTCCGTTGTAATTGTTCCTGAGCGGCGTAATCTGCGATTTGGTGTAGGTTGGCACCAGGCGATTTTTTGAATACAGAGCCTCGGCAACATCGTCATCGATGCGCAGGGCTCTATTCAGAAGCCATTCCTTTTTCGGCCAGTTCTTGTTTTCGTGGATGATGCCCAGCCGGTTGAGTGTAGTCTGAGGCAACAGAGCGCCACCACCTGCGACTGCGGCGATCGCGCCCATTCCAAAGAGGAGAAGATCGCGGCGAGTCCAATGACGCAAAAGCTGCGGAGCCACTTCCATCACCTTCGGAGGCTGTTCCTGGAAGAAGCCTGCGGGCTTTCGCGGGGGCACGGATTCAGTCGAGGATGTGTTGTCCGGCTCTGGTGCAGAGTGTTCGTCCTCAAGATTCATTGTCAAAAGTCCTGGATCCGATAGTTGGAGAACACCGCTTGCGTGTTGCCGTTGACGGCTTGCTGCGCCTCGGGACCGAAGTCCTTCACCATTGCGACGTGCCCTTGCAGAAAATCACCCTGCAGCGTCACGAAGGTTCCATTTTCGGCGAATAGGGATGCTCGGAGTTCGGCATTCTTTTGAAGGAAAGCCTTAGCGAAGTTGTCTCCGAGCGCGCGAACGGCTGCTTCGTCTTGAGCCTCACTGGCACTCGCAGAACCGGCCACACCGAGGACGAGCGTACACGCGAGAAGGGTTAATCCGAGACGTTGCATCAGGCCTCGGAGCGCTGACTTCGGCGCCTGAGGCGCGGAATCAGCTCGATATGTTTGTGAGAGTTTCACTTCTTTTTCCTTAATGGTCATTTTTTCTCCTTAAGTTTTATTTCTTTCTCCTTACTTGTCGTTTCTGGTAACCAGAAACCACACTTTTTACCAGCTGCGAGCAAACAGTCCCTTACATCAGCAGCTCGGTCCATGCCTGCTCCGCCGCCATATACGCTGCGTACCAGTTCGACCAGTTCGCGCTGCCCGTTGCTCCATGCCTTAACTCTGTGCGGTCAGGCGCGAAAAATGGGAGCGCCAAACGGGGCACCCGTGGCTCCGCCATCCACCATCAGCTCAACTGCGTTAACGTATGAGGAATCGTCCGAGGCAAGGAAGAGCACGGCTTTAGCAAGTTCTTCCGGCTCGCCCCAACGGCCCAGCGGTATGACAGACGAGAAGAACTTCGCCTGCTTGGCGGACTCGTCTGCAGATATAGAGGCGCGCGGCCCGCGCTTCCAGATAGGAGTCTTGGTAGCGCCGGGTGCGACGATGTTCACGCGAATGTTGCGCGGTGCAAGGTCGGCGGCGATGGAACGCGCCATCGAGACGATGCCGCCCTTGGAGGCCGCATATGCGGCGACGCCGGGTTGGCCGAGATAGTTATGTACCGACCCATTAAAGATGATGCTGCCGTTGTCGTTCAGCAGAGGCGCCGCTGAATTCACCGTAAAGAAAGCGCCATTCAGGTTGGTGTGGATCACGTTCTCAAAAATGGCCTCGTCGGTCGAACCGGTAGGAGTCCGGCCAGAGATGCCGGCATTGGCAAAGACAATGTCGAGTTTCCCGAAATCTTTGGCTAGGGCTGCGAAGAGCTGCTTGCGGTCTTCCGCAACAGTGATGTCTGCGCGGTAGCCACGCGCGTTGGGTCCGAGTTCTGCAACCGCCTCATCGAGGGTCTTCTGGTCGCGTCCGGTAATGGCGACTTGCGCGCCCTCAGCAATGAAAAGTCGGGCTGTGGCCAAGCCGATGCCGCTGTTGCCTCCGGTAATAAGAGCCTTCTTGCCTGTGAGCTTCATAATGCCTCCTTTTTGTATGACCGGGCATCAAATATGATGACCGTCATACATGTGATATGATGACCATCATAGATGGAGGATGCAGAAAAAATATGCGCTATCCCGTCGAGGAGACCGCGGCAAAACATGAACGGATTGTGAAGGAGGCTTCCCGCCTGTTCCGTGAACGGGGATTTGAGAACGTAAGCGTGGCCGAAGTGATGAAGGCCGCCGGCCTGACGCATGGCGCCTTCTACGCCCACTTCCGTTCGAAGGAAGAACTGCAGGCGGCTGCCGTTGCCTACGGCCAGGAAGTTTCGCTAGGTCGCCTGCAGCGCAGCCGAAGGAAGAAGAGCAAAGGATCGTTTACCGATGCGTATCTGAGCCCGTGGCATCGGGATAATCCAGGCGACGGCTGCACCATGGCCGCGCTGGCCCAGGAGGTGGCTCGCTCGACCCCGGAACTTAAGGCCGCGTTTGAGCAGGGACTTGAGAACATGCTCTCCGCTGAGGGTGGAGACCGGAAAGTAGCCATCTTTCTGGTAGCGGCGATGATTGGTGGCGTAGTACTGGCTCGCGCCGTGCAGGATCCGCGACTCTCGGATGAAATCCTTAGGAGCGTCCGACAAAAGCTCGGCTGATCGAGCCTTCGCGAATCCGAATGTCGGTCGCGCCCTTATGATCTGGAAGTAAACCAACTTCGTGGATGGTCGGCAATGCGGAAGTAATTCCGGCGTTTCGCTTTGTGCTCAATCTCTTCCCCTGCTCGGCCGAAAAATAAGGGGATCCCCGGCCTTGAGTCGCACTACACGGTTTCCCGAGGCGAAGAAGCTCACGAGCATGGCATTTGATCTGGTCCTGCATGATAGGTTCGTCTTTGTGCCTGTCGTGAAAAGCCCCTAATCGGCCCGATCGTCCTCAAGTGGATTGTGGCTATTGTGTCCGGGTTCGCACGGCGACGAGCGTCGTCTCTACCGGAACGCCACGAGCGATTTTGATATGAAGCAGGGCCTCGAAAGGTTTCAGTTGCTCGGGGTTGTTTACAGCTAGACGGGAAAGCAACTCGCGCAAGGAATCCGGCCGTGTGACAAATTCGACGGCAGCCTCGGTACCAAAAGTAGTAGTGCCGGCTAGTATCAGCACAGAATGCGACGGATCCAGACCTGTCAGAAGGCCGATAACCGCATAATCGTCGGTGAGCGGCAGATTGGCCGGTGTGGCCACAAATTGTTGCGCTTCGCCCGGTCCTGGATGTTGATTTACGAGTCCGAGGTCTCCCTTGCGCGGTCCCGCGCTCAGACGTTGGAAGACGAACTCGCGCGTGCCGGGGATATCGAGCAAAGTGAGGTTTTCCGACGGCGATCCCACAAAAATCAGGTTGTTGTTCCTCACATCATCCAAAGAAAACAGGCTGCCTCGCTTCACCCGCACCTGGCGATGCAAGCTTGAAAAAACCTGATCGATGTCATGCACGGCCAGCACCTCGCCGACGCCGGTGTAGTGGTCAAATACGACATCGCGAGAGTCGCGTGCCGCATTGTAGTAACGCAAACCAGTTTCGGGGCGGCCCACAAATGCCGCGTTGCTGAAGATCACCCATGGATCCTCTGCTCCCGAGGCGAACCGGTTCCAGAAAATTTGATACGAAGCGGGAGCGGGTGCAGCCTGCACGGCAGACACTTTGCCGCGACCTGTCCATAGCAAAGCACACGCCACGAGTGCCACCATCAGTAAAACCGAAAGCACTGCGACTGCAGTTCGCCATGTGCGCATCGAGGAAGCACTCGTCTGACCTGAGTTCTGCTCCGCTTCCTGGGAGTTTCGGAGTTGGGGGATAGGACGTGGCGCACGGCGATCGTGAAACAACAAAGAGTAGGAACCCTTGGGAATTTCAACCACTATGGGATCATCGCTGCCTTCCGACGCATAATACTCGGACAGTTTGGAACGAAGGCGCCCAGCCTGTACCCGGACTGTCGAGTCTGCCTGAGGATCGAAGTGAGCCGACCGTCCAAAAACCTCGGTCGCAATCTGGTATTCCTTCACCGCAGATGGCGGGTCCGCCAAGGAGTGTTCCGCTAGATAGCGCAGCAACCGGCAGAGGGATTCAGATCCGCGGAGACTATGACTATTCGTAAGCTTCTCTATTTCCTGGAAGCTTTGTTCGCGGCCTACAACGAAACTGCGCGTTACACTCATTTAACAGAAAAGTAACAGTGTTGATTATCCCGTTGCAACACAAACAGTTCCCTATTGTAACCGTATCAGACGTAGTGAAACCTTGCGAATTCGCCATTTTGCGGTACTGTTTGCACCCGCATGTCCCATCCGGGACACACCAGCTTTCTGACGCGAAGCATCTGGTATCCATCGATTGGAGCGAATATGAAGCAAAGATTTCTCCTCGTTTCATGTCTGACATTGTCTCTGGCCGCACTTGCCTGGGGCCAGTCGAGCACGGGCACAATTCAAGGGTCGGTGAAGGATAGCCAGGGCGCGGTTCTGCAGGACGCCACCGTGACCATCATCAGCCTCGGGACTAATCGCGAGGTCACCCTGAAGACCAATGGAGACGGTCTGTTCGCCCTGCCGACGCTCGACCCCGGTCCTTACAAGGTCGAAGTGCAACAGGCGAACTTCCGGACCGTGACGCAACAAATCACCTTGCAGACGGGGCAGGTCATGAACCTTGATATCTCACTGGCACCGGGATCGACCAGTGAAACCGTCGACGTCACGAGCGCGGCTCCAATCATCGATACCGCCACCTCTGGGGTAAGCGACACCGTCGTCGGACGACAAATCACTGACTTGCCTCTGAATGGGCGCAACTTCACAGAACTAGCGTCGCTGGTTCCCGGCGTAACTCGCGGCCAGCCCGATAGCCAGCAGGCGGGCACCAAGAATCAGGCTGAAACTTTCCGCTACGCGACCAGCGGCGGAGGAGCGCTTTCGGTGAATGGCCTTCGCGAACAGGCCAACAACTTTCTGTTCGATGGCATCGACAACAATGAGTCGCTGGTCAATACCATCGTATTCTTCGTTCCTCCCGATGCTATTCAGGAATTCCGTGTCGACACAAACGTGGCTCCAGCGGAGTACGGTCGCGCCGGCGGCGGAGTGGTGAACGCCACCTACAAGTCTGGAACCAATGATTGGCATGGCACCGCCTTCTATCAACTTCGCAATAGCGCAGCCGATGCCAATCCGAACTATTTTTCTGTCAATGAACCGACTCCGCTTTTCCATCGCAATCAGTTCGGCGCCGCCGGCGGTGGCGCCCTGCTGAAAAACAAGCTATTTATCTTCGGAGATTATCAAGGTGTACGCCAGTCCCTGCCCATTGCTGGCGAGTTCATCACCGTTCCGACATCCTTGGAGCGCACAGGGAATTTCTCGCAACTGCCGTTTCAGATCTTCTACCCAGGGGCCACCTCAACGGCAGCCCGGGTACCTGTGCCTCACAATACATACACCGGTCCCTTTGTCCCCGCCGGCTCCAATTACCTGAATGCCTTCCCCCTGCCCAACATTACTTCTGGCAGCAATCCGGCGTGCGGACTGACCGGCACGGACGGTTCCTGTCTGGAAAACAATTTCGAAGCACACCGGGTGCAGCAGCAAAAGTACAACGATTTCGATGTGCGTCTTGACTACATGTTGACGGCAAAAGATCAACTCTTCACCCGTTACAGCTACGGCCAGGACATCGACATCACCACGTCGCAAATGACCACGCTGCCCGCGGGCTATGGTTCAGGCGTCCAGTTCCAGCATCCGCGCAGCATCGTGCTGGGCGAAACTCATGAATTTGGAGCAAGCCTGGTGAATGAGCTGCGCATTGGATATGTCCGCTCGTTCCTCGGTTATCAGCCACCCTTCGGCGGAGAACCCCTCTCTGCGAACCTGGGCATCCCCAATGCCAACACCAGCCCGCTCCTCGGAGGTGGCGCACTGATCGGCAACAGCGGCAGCCAGCTTTCCTACACCGGGGACTACGGCGACTACTTCGTTCCCGAGGACACTTACCAGATCGCCGACAATTTTTCTGTGGTGAAAGGACGTCACACGCTGAAGTTCGGAGCGAACATCATCCAGCGCCAGGTTGATTTCTTCAATCCCATCGCTGGAAAGGGATTCTTTCAGGCGAACTCTTCCATGCCGTTTTCTACGGGATGGGAACAGTCTGATCTGCTGGTAGGCTGGATCGCCAACTACCAGGTCGGGCCCTCCAGCGGAATGTTTCACACTCGCAGCTGGGAGAACGGTTTTTACGGTCAGGATGACTACCGCGTGAACAACCGGTTGACCCTCAACCTCGGTCTCCGCTACGACCTGTTTACCTGGCCCACAGAGATCAACAATCGCATGGCGAACTTTAACCCAGCTACTGGCGCAATCGAATTGGCCGGTCAGAACGGCGTCTCCAACACTGGAGGGCTTTCGAACCCCAAGGACAATTTCGCTCCACGAATCGGTTTTGCCTATGACTTGCGTGGAGATCAGAAGACCGTGGTCCGCGGAGGCTACGGCATCTTCTACTTCGTCGACCGTGAAGGCATCGACAAGCAGATGTCGCAGAACGCGCCGTTTGGCGGCAGCTCCTCTTTCGCTTACAGCACCGGCGCAACACCTTTTCTGCTGACTCTTGGTGGGCTGGCGCAGCCTCTTGCCAATGGCGCTCCGAACGTCGCCACCATTACCGCAACCGGCATGCCCAGCAAAGGGCCACTTAACGTCGACCTCGCCAACCCTGCCAACGTGAGCCTGACTGGATGGCTAACGCACGATACCACTTCGCGCGTGCAGGAGTGGAACCTGCAAGTGCAGCAACAACTGGATTCGAAGAGTGCGCTGACACTCGCCTACGTTGGCACCAAAGGTTCGCATCTGTCTACGTTCTATGACATTAATCGTCCCGAATACAACACCGGGATCAAGCCGTATCCAGTGCTGAATGGAACGGTGCCGGTAAATGACACAGAGGGCGAATCCATCTATCACGGCTTGCACGCACAGGTGGAACGCCGCCTGTCCTCAGGCCTGCAACTCAACGCCGCTTATACCTGGTCGCATGCCATTGATAACTCACCCGCCGGCTTCGACAGCGACTACCGCTATGGCGGAAACGTGGTGGATCCCTTCCAGTGGTGGACGAAGGAACGCGCCAACTCGAACCTCGATGTGCGCAATCGTTTCGTCTTCAACGCGCTGTATGAACTGCCGTTCGGAAGAGGTCACGCGTTCGGGAACAATTGGAACAGCGTGACCAATGACATTCTGGGTGGCTGGCAGTTCAGCCCGATTCTGACCTTTGCCAGCGGCTTCCCCATTGATATTATTTGCCAATATTGCTACAGCCCCAGCACTCGTCCGAATCTAGTGGGCCCACTGCAACAGTTCAATCGTGTAGCTGAGTGGTTCAACACCGCTGCCTTCCAAAAGGTGGCGACAAATCCGGCAACGGGCACTCCGATTGGGCCTGGCGATGCTCCGAGGAATCCATTTACCGGCGCGGGGACGAAGACGATGGACCTGAGCGTGGCTAAGACCTTTGCCGCCACTGAGCGTGTTCGATTTGAGTTGCGTGGGGAGTTCTTTAATCTGTTCAATACTCCGCAGTTCAATCCTCCCGATGCCAACATGAACGACGGAAACTTCGGCAAGGTCACGGCCTTGCGCTTTGACAGCCAGCGTGAGATCCAGGTAGGCCTTCGGGTAAGCTTCTAATCTTCGACCGGGGAGAACAGTCCAACTGTTCTCCCTGGCTTCCTCATCACTGCTATGAGAGTTCGATTCCACCGCCTCGCGCTATGCGTTTTGCCTTTGTGTGTCCTCGTGTCACTCGCGGTGGCACAGGCGCAGGCACCAGTGGTGAATAGGCTTGAACCTCCGAACTGGTGGATTGGGTTGGATGATCCCATGCTGCTCATCGCCGGCCGGAATCTGACGGACGCCCGCGTGTCAACCGACACACCCGGAATTCACGTTCTGCGCACATCAACCAGTCACAACGGTCATTACCTTCTGGCATGGCTTGAGATCACAAATGCCGCCATGCCGGGAAAGATTCAACTCCGTCTAATGGCCCCTGGTGGAAGCGCATCCGCCGACTTGCCATTGCAGACTCGCAGTCCCGCGGCCCAGTCGTCGAAGGAGAATGCAGGCTTCAATGGTTTTGGTCCGGATGACGTCATCTATCTCATCATGCCCGATCGCTTCGACGACGGAGACGCAAACAATAACTATCCCAAGTCTGGCGCTTACAACCGGAGCGAGCCGCGGGCCTACCACGGTGGCGATCTCCAAGGTATTGAGCAGCGTCTTTCTTATTTGAAAGATTTAGGAATCACAACCCTTTGGATCACGCCGGTCTATCAGAATGACGATCGTACCGGCCGTGACTACCACGGATACGGCGCCATCGACCTCTACGCCGTCGAAAAACATCTGGGCACTGTGGACGACTACCGTTCCCTTGTTAGCGCCGCACATCAGCATGGCATGAAAGTCCTTCTGGATATGGTTGTCAATGACGTTGGTCCCACCCATCCATGGGTGAACGATCCGCCCACCGACCATTGGCTACATGGGTCCCGCGAGAAGCACCTTGCAACTCCTACCAGTTTTTCACCCCTGACCGATCCACACGCGCCCGCGCAGCAACGGAGGGATGTCCTGGAAGGATGGTTCGCGAACGTATTGCCGGACCTCGCGACCGACGATCTCATCCCCGCGCAGTACTTACGGCAGAACGCCATCTGGTGGGCGGAGACTGGCGCGCTGGATGGCTTCCGTCTCGATACTTTTCCTTATGTAGACCGCAAATTCTGGCACGACTTTCATACTCAACTCCACGAAGCCTACCCTCGATTCCACACGGTTGGAGAGGTTTTCAACACCGATCCCACCGTGACTGCATACTTTGTCGGCGGCAGAAAGACCGATGGCATTGATACCGGCGTCGACACCGTTTTTGACTTTCCCCTTTTTCGAGCAATACGCCGAGTCGCTCTTCAAGACGCACCGGCTACGGAACTCGAAGAAGTCCTGCGCCACGACTGGATGTTTCCCCATCCCGAGAATTTAGTCACCTTTCTCGGCAACCACGACACCACCCGCTTCATGGGAGAGCCCGGCGCGACCCGCCAGAAACTGCAACTGGCGTTTTCCCTGCTGCTAACCATGCGGGGGATTCCGCAGATTTATTTCGGGGACGAAATCGGCATGCCGGGTGGCGAAGATCCAGACAATCGCCGTGATTTTCCGGGAGGATTTCCCGGCGACAGTCAGGACGCCTTCAGTGCGCAGGGCCGTACTTCCGAGCAACAAGGTGTATACAACTGCGTCCACACCTTACTTCAGTTGAGACGGGACCACCCCGCGCTGCGATGGGGAGAACAGATCTATCTGGCGAGCGATGCCCAGACTTACGCCTACGTCCGCAAGCTCGCGTCCGATCCCGGTTCGGTAGGGGGCCAAGCCCCCGAGCTGTTGCTGATGGTGATGAACAGCGCCGATGTGCAACGCAATATAGAACTCGACATTCGTGACACCCCAATTGCTTCCGCCAGTGCGGTCGAGCCGCTGATCGCTGCGCCACCTGCTGAATTAATCGGCCGATCCAAATTACGAGTTGCGGTAGCGGCGCGTTCGTTAGGTATTTACCTCGTGCAAATGAAGACGGTAGTGGATAGATAAAGGAGCGATTCGATGTCTGGTCGGATGTTTTTCAGCGCGGTCATGCTTTTGTCTGCGCTTATTGCTCCGAACGCCAACGCAGAAGACGTTGCTCCGGGCGCACCGGGAGCCACCCCCAGGTGGACGTTCCGGCGGAAAGGATGCAGTAGGCACGTCAACCTCGACCGATTCTAAGGTATGGTTCACCCTCCAAGGCGGCATACTCACCGAAGTGTACTATCCGCGCCTCGACACCGCCGATGTGCGTACCCTGGAATTCGCGGTGAGTGACGGCAAAAGGGTCTGGATCGAATCGAAAGACTTGAAGCACTCCATTGAACGCACGACCGAAGATGCCCTCCTCTACCAGCAGACGAGTCGCGATCCAGTCAACCGATTCCAAATCACGAAAACATACGCCACCGATCCCCATCACGATACTTTGCTCATCGACGTCAACTTCACGGGAGGTTCGCAGTATTCGTTGTACTTGCTTTTCGATCCGGCGCTGCAGAATGCAGGCTACGGGAATACCGGCTACATCCAGGGCGACGCTTTGATCACCGAGAAACAGGGCGTGGCAGCGGCGTTGATCAGTTCCGGCGGGTTCGCGCGCACGTCGGTTGGTTTTGCTGGCGTCAGTGACGGCTATACTGATTTACTTCTGCATCACGATCTCGAGTGGACCTATGCCAGGGCTGAAAACGGCAATGTGATTCACGCTGCCAAATTGTCTGGATCTCACTTTACCTTGGCGCTTGCCTTCGGCCCATCCGCCGGCTCAGCCATCGCTAACGCCCGATCCAGCCTGCAGCGCGGCTTTGCCAAGGTCAGCGCGGAGTATGCACAAGGATGGTCGGCCTACGCCGCCAACCTCCGACCCGTGGACCGTCCCTATGCGCAACAGTTTCGGTTGGCAGCGATGGTGCTCAAGGCTCACGAAGACAAGACATTCCGTGGGGCCATGATCGCTTCCATGAGTATTCCGTGGGGGTTCGCGGTCAAGTCCGACACTCCCGGCGTCGGAGGTTATCACCTGATTTGGGCGCGTGATCTTTACGAGATTGCTACCGGCCTGCTCGCCGCCGGCGACCGCGATGCCGCCGAGCGCGCTCTGGGTTACCTATTTAATGTGCAACAGAGACCCGACGGCAGCTTCCCTCAGAACAGTTGGTTGGATGGTAAGCCGTATTGGACTAATCTCCAGATGGATGAGGTCTCCTTCCCCATCGTCCTCGCCTCGCAGTTGAATAAGTCGGACGCAGACACGTGGCAACACCACATTCGCCCGGCTGCGGAATTTATCGTCGCTCACGGCCCAGCCACTCAGCAGGAGCGTTGGGAAGAAGTGTCCGGCTACTCGCCTTCGACCATGGCTGCTGAAATCGCCGGATTGATTTGCGCCGCCGACATCGCCCGCAAGAACTCGGCCTCGGAGGATGCGGCCCGTTACTCCCAAACCGCGGATTCATGGGCTGCTAGTCTCGAAACCTGGCTGGTCACGCGCACCGGCCATCTCGACGGCCCTCAATCACCAGGTTATTACATCCGCATCGACAACAACACGGATCCCGATGACGGTCATCAACTCGATGTTCGCAACGGTGGAGGCACGTGGGACGAGCGCGATGTCGTAGACGCTGGATTTCTTGAACTCGTGCGGCTAGGCATACGCCCAGCGGACGATCCAGTGATTGCACATTCGGTGGAAGTCATCGATAAGACAATCCGCGTTGAAACACCGAATGGTCCCAGCTTTCATCGTTACAACCACGACGGCTATGGCGAAACCTATTTTGGTGGACCATGGATAAGCCAGGGCATCGGGCGAGTCTGGCCCATCTTTACCGGAGAGCGCGGCGAATATGAAATCGCGCGCCACCAGGATCCATCTGCTTATATCCAGGGCATGATGCGCTTCGCCAACGACGGCGGCATGATTCCAGAGCAGATCTGGGACCAGGCCGACCCAACCGAATCGACTTTTATTTTCGGTTCCGGGACCGGCAGTGCCACCCCGCTGGCGTGGAGTATGGCGCAGTTCCTTCGGCTTGTAGTCTGTGCGCAGGAACGGCGCATCGTGGAACAACCTGCGGTTGTTGCCAGCCATTTCCTCAAAAGCCTGAGTAGCAGTTCCACTCATTGACGCGAGGGCAACCAAATTGTGCCCACTACTTCCTGCTACTGTGCCCCACGAACTGATACGGTGTGTTTCGGGGAAGTCGAGGAATGACCGGCAAGTGCAGGAAATGACGCGAGATAACAGCAGGTAGTTGGTAGCGCTACCGGGAATCGAACCCGGGTTTGAAGATTGAGAATCTTCCGTCCTAACCCCTAGACGATAGCGCCCCGGCGGCAGATTTCGATTATAACAAAGCCCTCCGCGCCTAGCGGATCGCCGCACGCGAGCCGGAGCATCTCTGAGCTTCTGAAATCTTCAGTTGCAGACAGCACTCGTTCCCGTTTCGAAACCACTCGCGCTTCTTTGATCGCTTCCAACAACTTTTTTCATCCACAGGCCATAAAGGTTTATAGTATTTTTAACTCTACTCAAAAAAGCTACCTAACCTGAAACGAGCATTTGCTGGGGAACCTGCATGTCGTTCATTTATCAACAACTCAATTCATTCCTGAATCTAGGTATGTGTAAGGAGTACCCAATTATGGCAAGGTCAAAGTTTCCCATAGGCAGCAGGCAGAAGGATGCAGCTGCAAGCCCAGTCGTCAACCCCGTCACCAGCGATGTCCAACGCACTACGGCCACTCAACCTGTGACCTCCGGCACCACCGATGTGAAAGCCACCCGCGCAGAGGCAGAGACTAAGAAGGTCCTGGGAGTGGTAAAAAGCGATGCCCGGCCCCACGTCGTGCCCATCAACATGGAAGAGGAAATCCGCCGCCGCGCTTACGAACTCGCAGAACGGCGCGGTTTCTCCGGCGGGCACGAAACTGAGGACTGGCTTACTGCGGAACGCGAGGTTCTGCAGCGCTATCGCCAGCAGAGCGCATAGGCGCGTTCTGCTGTGAACCCTCTCGGCGGCCGAGCCCCGGTCGCCGCCCCTTTGGGGGTTTTGTGCCCTGATCCGCAGCCCGAAATCCGTCGTGCCGTCTCCAAAGCCTGCGCACCCTAAAAGCCTTTCCCGTCAAGATTTCTGTGCCGCATGTGAGAATGTGGGACAATATCACCTGCCCATCTCGCCGATGTCCTACTGGCAGGTCTTTACGTCGTGCCTTCCCATTGCCTCGGCGAGTGGTTTCTGAAAAAATACTTTAGGACTCCCCTACATGGCGCTAATCGGTAGTTGGTCACTCTTGCTCGCCCTGGCGCTGAGCGCCTATTCGTTCCTCGCAGGGCTAGTCGCGCTCTTCCGTCAGAGTCGCCAGAATGATGACGAACCGTCCGAGCGTCTGGGTGAAACCGCTCGCCGCGCCGGCATCGCAACCTTCGCCGCAGTCTTGCTCGCAGCAGTAGTTCTTGTCGTCAGCGCCTTCCAGGACAACTTCACCCTCGCCTACATCTTCCACCACAGCAACCGCGCCCTGTCGGGCCCGTACAAGTTCGCCGTGCTCTGGTCAGGGCAGGAAGGCTCGCTGCTCTTCTGGGCCCTGCTGCTCTCCGCCTACGGGTTCGTGCTGCGCCTCCGCTATAAGACCGACCCCCGCCTCTTCGCCTACGCGTCAGTCGTGCTGGCCGGTGTGCAAGTCTTCTTCTTGTCGCTGGTGAATTTCGCCGCGCTTCCGTTCGCCATTCTCGAAGGCCCTCTTCGCGCCGACGGAAGCGGTCTCAACCCATTGCTGCAGTATCCCGAGATGGTCATTCACCCTCCCATGCTCTATCTCGGCTACGTCGGCTTTACCGTACCCTTCGCCTTCGCCTTGGGCGCGCTGATCATGAGGTATCCCGGCGAGAAGTGGATTCAGATCACCCGCCGCTGGACCATGGTCACCTGGGGATTCCTGACGTGTGGAGTTTTCCTGGGATCCCACTGGGCCTACTCCGTGCTCGGCTGGGGCGGCTACTGGGGATGGGATCCTGTAGAAAACGCCTCCCTCATGCCTTGGCTGATCGGCACCGCCTTCCTCCACTCCGTCATGATGCAGGAAAAGCGCGGCATGCTGAAGGTCTGGAACATGTGGCTCGTCTTCTTCACCTTCTGGCTGGCGATCCTGGGAACATTCCTGACGCGCAGCGGCATTATCAGCTCCGTGCACGCCTTCGCGCAGTCGTCGATCGGAAGCTGGTTCGCCTGGTTCCTCGCCATAACCTTCGCGGTCTTCGTCTTTTTCTTCTTCAAGAACAAAGACCATCTGCGCAGCGAGCACAAACTCGAATCGCTGGTTTCGCGCGAGTCCAGTTTCCTCTTCAACAACCTGCTCTTCGTGTTGCTCTGCTTCACCGTCTTGTGGGGAACCTGGTTCCCGAAAATCTCTGAATTGTTGCAAGGCAACAAGGTCACGGTCGGCGGCCCGTTCTACAACCGGGTCGCCGTCCCCACAGCGCTGTTGCTGATACTGCTCACCGCCGTGGGCCCGCTGCTGGCCTGGCGCAAGACTTCCATCGAAAGCCTGAAGCGCAACTTCTTGTGGCCCACCGTCGGCGCGCTCGCCGTAGCGATCTTCCTGATGGTCACGCCGGGAAATTGGGGCTCCATCTTCGGCCTCAAGCCCTGGAAGGACATCAGCTATCTCTATTCGCTGATGACGATTTTCCTTTCCGCACTGGTTACCTTCACCGTAGCTTCCGAGTTCTATCGCGGCGGCCGCGTCATCTCCAAACACACGGGCCAGGGCCTGTTCGCCTCCATGGTGCAACTGACTCACCGCAACACCCGCCGCTACGGCGGCTACATCGTCCATTTCGGCGTGGTCGTCGTCATGATCGGATTCGCCGGCGTAGCCTTCAACCAGGAAAAAGAAATGGAGATGGGCTACGGCGACAAGATGTCCATCGGTAACTACACCCTGGTCTGCCGCTCCTATACACAGGACGACAACGCGAACTATGGCAGCGAGTGGGCCATCCTCAACGTCTACGAGAACGGCAAAAAAGTCGACACGCTAACCCCGCAGCGCCTCTTCTACAAGGCAAGCCAGCAGGCATCCACCAAGCCGCACATAAGATCGACGTTCAAAGAGGACTTGTATCTGGTGTACGAGGGATTGAACGACCAGACCGGACGCCCCATCATCAAGGCGCACGTCAACCCCATGGTGATCTGGATCTGGATCGGCGCCTGGATCATGGTCGCGGGCACAGCTTTGGCCTTAGTTCCAAACGCGCCAGCGCCAGTGCGCGTCACCGTTCCGAAGCTGGTAGAGCACGCGACCCCCGCGGTCACAGGAGATTAGTATCGTTAGCGAACGAAAAGTAGCGCCGGCGTCCCGCCGGCTGTCCCGAGAGCCTGCCCTGAGCTTGTCGAAGGGGCGTCTCGCCCTCGGAGTCCCGTAGGGACGTTTGAAAATAGCCCGCCACTTCAGTGGCGGGTACCGTCAATCAAGGCGAACCGCGTCCCGTAGGGACGCTTGAAACGTACACAAACCGTCGACTGAATTCATGACGAACCAAAAATCATTCCTCCGACGCACTCTGCAATGCGCTCTCCTCACCCTCGCCGTCTTCGCCTTCGTCGGCGCCGGAGATCCCGCCGCCCGCTTCACCGACCTCGGCCACCAACTCATGTGCATCTGCGGCTGCCATCAAATTCTCCTCGAGTGCAACCACGTAGGTTGCCCCGACTCCGACGGCATGCGCAATGAACTAATGGCGGGCCTGACGCGTGGCGACAGCGACAGCCTCGTCGAGCAAGCCTTCGTCCAAAAATATGGCCCCACAGTCCTGGCCGCGCCTCCGACGACCGGTGCGGTCAACCGCGCCGCCTGGATCGTCCCCTTCGTCGCGCTGTTCGGCGGACTCATTCTAATCGGCGCAGTCGTCCGCGCCTGGAAAAACCGTCCCGCCCCTGCGATCGCCGACGGCCTCCGCCCCGTCCGCGGCGCCGAACTCGAACAGTTTCGTGACCAGGCCCGCAAGGAGACTGAACTGTGACCTTCGAACTAGCCGTCTGCCTCCTGACCACCGCCGCCGCACTTTTCTACGTCTTTTATCTTCCAGGCAAGCTCTATCTCGGTCCGAAGAAAACCCGCGCCGGCTATCTCCGCGAGCGCAAAGATGCCGTCTACGAAAACCTGCGCGATCTGAATTTCGAATACAAAGCCGGCAAGCTCCCCGACGCCGACTATCAATCGCTCAAATCGTCCCTGCAAGACGAAGCCGCCACCCTGCTCGCCGAAATCGCCCGCCTCGAATCCAAACCCGCAGTAGCAGGGAGAACAAGACCTTGACACCGTGCGGGGGAGCATTGCGTATCACGCGCCTGATAGCAGAGGGTCGAGTATCGTGCCCCGGAGGGGCAGACGAAAATAGCCCGGCGTTTCAACGCCGGGTAAGCTGGAAGAAAAGGAACCGCGTCCCGTAGGGACGCCTGAAATGAGATCACGCTTGCAATTCCGATCCGCCCTGCTGACGACAATCGTTCTTGTCCTGCTCACCACGTATAGCGCCGCCCAAACCCTCACCGGTTCCGTCAAAAACGCCACCACCAACACGCCCGCCGCCGGCGATGAAGTCGTCCTGCTCAAACTCGGCGAAGGCATGGAAGAATCCGGCCGCACCAAAACCGACCCCAAAGGCAACTTCACCTTCAAACTCGACGACGCTCAGTCACCGCATCTGGTCCGCGTCATTCATCAGGAACGTCACCTACCACCGCATGGCTCCTCCCGGAACGACTTCAGTGGATGTCCAGGTCTACGACGTAGCCCAGAAGATCGAAGGCATCGCAGCCGTCGCCGACGTCATGTGGATCCAGATCGAGAAAGGCCAGCTTGAAGTCATCCGCAAATTCGCCGTGCAGAACACCTCGAAGCCGCCCCGCACCCAGATGAGCGATCGCAACTTCGAGTTCTACCTTCCTGAAGGAGCCCAGATCGTCGAAGGCTCGGCCAAAACCGAAAACGGCCAGCCCGTCAACTCCGCGCCTGTCCAGGAGCGCGACAAAACCCGCTACGCTTTCATCTTTCCCCTGCGCCCCGGCACCACCGAGTTCACCGTAGCCTACCAACTCCCATACACTGGCAGCGCCAATCTGGATCCCAAGCCGCTCTATCCCCTGCAGCACTTCGTCGCGATCCTGCCCAAGTCCATGGAGTTCTCCGCCGCCCCCAACACCAACTTCAAGGCCATGGAGAACCCCAACCAGCCCGACGCCAACACCGAAGTCGCTTCCACCACCAAGCCCGGCCAGAGCCTCGCCTTCAAAATCTCCGGCGAAGGAATGCTGGAGCAGCACGCAGAAGGCGGCGGCGCACAAGGCCAGCCCGCCGCCGGCGAAAATCGTCCCGGCGGAGGACTTGGCCCGCCCATTGACGCCCCCGACCCTCTGCAAAAATATCGCTGGTACATTCTCGGAGGCTTCGCCGCGGTGTTAGCCGCCGGCGCCGTCTACGTCGCATCGCGGCAGCAGGCCGCCAACCGCGCCGCCCTTCGGGCGAACCAATCTTTGGGTTCCAAGTCCAAGCCGCGATCCAAGCCACTCACCGTGGAGACGGGAGAATTCGAATACGACGAGCCCGAACTTCCCGCTGAGCGCTCGCAGCGCCAGACCAAGCCGCAGCCCGCTCCCGACGCCACATCCCCGCGCTCTTCTTCCATACTCGAAGCGCTAAAGGAAGAACTCTTCCAGTTGGAAGTCGACCACAAGCAAGGCAACATCTCCCAACAGGAATACGAAAAAGCCAAGTCGGCCCTGGACCACACCCTCGAGCGTGCCCTGAAACGCGAAGCCACCAAGCAAGCCTAGGGAGCCTCCGATCAAGTGTGGCGCGGGCGCCCCCGCCCGCGTGTCCTCTCCACTTCGTTGCGGCGTCGTTCGTACAAGAAGATTCTGTTTAGAAGCTTCCCAAACCCTGTTCGTCTGTAAATCCCACTGAAGTATTTCGTGCGGTTCCTCCGTCTCTGAGACAGTTCTAACCTCACCTGTTACCGCTGTTCATTACACCTGTGATCTTTCAACGCCCGCAGGTTCACGCGACCATCGTGCTATGAAGTTTTTCCCTTCCTCTGAAAACTCAATCCTGGTTCCAAACCCGACCAAGGTTATGATGCAAACCAGAAAGCTCTACACGCTCCTGATTCTCCTGTCCTGTTCCCTAACATCGTGGCCGCAAACGACTCAGTCAAGTCTCTTATCCATCCGGCCCACCAACCGAATCGTTACCCCCGTGAACGAACAACAGCGCGTCCCGCTTTCCGGTCAGACACACCCCTCGGCCCGGCCCGAGTACTCCACTGGCAAGGTCGCCGCGGGCCAGCGCCTCGAGCACATGGTCCTTGTATTGCGCGCGGACCCCGCCCAGGAAGCGGCCCTTGAAGAGTTGATCCGCGCCCAGCAGGATCCCGACTCCGCCTACTACCATCAATGGCTCACCCCGGAAGCCTACGGCAAACACTTCGGAATCTCCGCCCACGATCTTGACCAGGTGTTGCTCTGGCTGCAAAGCCACGGCATGCAAGTGGAAGACGTCCCTGCCTCGCGCCGCGCGATCGTCTTCAGCGCCACCGCTGGGCAAGTCGAATCGACCCTCCACACCAGCATCAGAAAATATTCTGTAAGCGGCGCAATTCACTACGCCAATGCCAACGATCCCGAAATCCCGCTGGCTCTGACTCCGGTAGTTCGCGGGGTAGTGTCGATGCACGATTTTCGCAGCGCCCCCATGCATATAACCGCGCCCGCGTTCACGTTGTCCAACGGCGCCCATATGCTCATGCCGCAGGACTGGAACACCATCTATGACGTCGCCCCGCTTTACCGCCAGGGGCTCGATGGCACGGGGCAAAGCATCGCAGTGCTGGGCCGCGTCGACGTGGCCCTGTCCGACGTCCGCACCTTCCGCAACAACGCCGGTCTTCCGCCGAACGATCCGCAAATGATCCTCAACGGCCCCGACCCCGGCTTTCCCTGGTGCGATGACGAAGTCGAGTCTGCCCTCGATGTGGAATGGGCGGGCGCCATCGCCAGGAATGCAACCGTAAAGTTCGTCACCTCAAAGTCAACCGCAACCGATGGAATCAATCTCTCGGCCCAATATGCTGTCAACCACAACGTCGCGCCAATCATCTCGTTGAGCTATGGCCTCTGTGAGGCCGCCGACGGACCCGCCGGCAACGCCTTCTGGAACGGTCTTTGGGCCCAGGCCGCCGCGCAGGGCATCTCGGTGTTCGTCTCCTCCGGCGACGGTGGCGCCGCAGGCTGCGATTCCCCCTCCCAGCGCACCGCAACTCAAGGCAAAGGCGTGAACGCACTTTGCTCCAGCCCCTACACCACCTGCGTAGGTGGAACGCAGTTCAACGACAGTTACAACCCCAGCCAATATTGGTCCATCACCAACGGCCCCGGAGACTCCTCGGCGCTCGGCTACATCCCGGAATCAGCCTGGAACGAAAGCAGTTGGAGCGGCGGCCTATGGTCAAGCGGCGGCGGAGCCAGCATCGTCTACAGCAAGCCCGCATGGCAGTCCGCCCCCGGAGTCCCCTCCGGCCCCATGCGCTACGTTCCCGACGTTGCTATGCATGGCTCGATTCAAGACGCCTACGTGATTCAGGTTCAGAGAAAGATCCTCTACGTCTCCGGGACCTCAGCAGCGACGCCGTCCCTCGCCAGCGTGATGGCCCTGCTCGTCGAGAACGCCGCAGCCGCGCAGGGCAACGCCAATCCCGCACTCTATAAGCTCGCGACCCAGCAATTGTCCGCCAACGGCGCGCCCATCTTCCATGACATCACGACCGGCAACAACAGCGTCCCCGGAGTCACCGGCTTCAACGCCGGCCCGGGCTACGACGCGGTCACCGGACTCGGATCGGTCGATGCAGCCCTGCTCGTCAATCACTGGAACGACGCCACCCGCGCCAATTTCACCCTGATACCAAATGTTTCCAGCGTCTCGGTGACGCAAGGCAATTCCAGCGCCGTAACTCTGACCCTGATCACTCAGGGAAGTTTCACTTCGCGAGTTACGCTAGCAGCCAGCGGAGCCCCCTCAGGCGTAACTGTGCAGTTCTCTTCTTCCACTCTTACTGCAGCCGCCCCTGTAACTGTGACTTTCCGCGTTGCCTCAACCGCCGTGGCTGGCAAGTCCACCATCACGATTTCTGGCACCGGAGGCGGGCTCACGCGCACCTCACCCATCGCAGTCACCGTCGTCGCGGCCCCCAGCTTCTCGCTGCTGACCAGCGCCGCCAAGATAACCGTCGCGCGAAATGCCTCACTGCCGATCACCGTCACCACCACGGCGCTAAACGGATTCAAATCAGCCATCGCATTGTCAGTGACCGGACTGCCAAAAGGAGTCACCGCAACCTTCGGCCCCGCCAGCATCGCGTCCCCCGGCAACGGCAGCAGCACGCTGACGCTGAGAGTCGCGTCGACTGCGCGAGTCGGCACCTACACGCTGACAGTCACCGCCGCCGGAGCAGCAGCAACAAAAACTCAACCGCTCAGCCTGACGGTAAAATAACAGCCCGCGCGTAGGGACGGCACAGGTCACGTTGCGCCGGCACTCTCGCCCGACCAAGTCCCGTAGGAATACCCGACAATTGCCCGGCGTTTCAACGCCGGGTAAGCCAGAGAAAAATGACCCGAGTCCCGTAGGAACGCCGACAATAGCCCGGCGTTTCAACGCCGGGTAAGTCAGAGAAAATGACCCGAGTCCCGTAGGAACGCCGACAATAGCCCGGCGTTTCAACGCCGGGTAAGTCAGAGAAAATGACCCGAGTCCCGTAGGAACGCCGACAATAGCCCGGCGTTTCAACGCCGGGTAAGTCAGAGAAAATGACCCGAGTCCCGTAGGGACGGCACAGCTCATGTGCACGGCGCCCTCGCCCGACCAAGTCCCGTAGGGACACCGACAATAGCCCGGCGTTTCAACGCCGGGTAAGTCAGAGAAAATGACCGAGTCCCGTAGGGACGACATAGCTCATGTGCGCGGCGCCCTCGCCCGACCAAGTCCCGTAGGGACGCCGACAATAGCCCGGCGTTTCAACGCCGGGTAAGTCAGAGAAAAATGACTCGAGTCCCGTAGGGACGACATAGCTCATGTGCGCGGCGCCCTCGCCCGACCAAGTCCCGTAGGGACGCCGACAATAGCCCAGCGTTTCAACGCCGGGTAAGTCAGAGAAAATGACCGAGTCCCGTAGGGACGACATAGCTCATGTGCGCGGCGCCCTCGCCCGACCAAGTCCCGTAGGGACGCCGACAATAGCCCGGCGTTTCAACGCCGGGTAAGCCAGAGAAAAATGACCCGAGTCCCGTAGGGACGGCACAAGACTTTTCCACACCCGCGATACAACCCATGTGACATCTGACCTTGCCCGCCGGACATAACTCGACGATAATGGCCAAGGCGAAAGCGGTACACAAATCATTCTCCCAGCGCAGGCTAACTCCTTATTCTTGAGGATTTTACCCGCAACCCCAAGGGGCTCAAGATTTTGCACTCAAAACACCACCTAACCCGATGATTCCACACGCAGGGGGGAGGGGGATACCCCCTCTCGCGGTGCTTCCCAAAATGCAGCGGTTGCATCGTGCCCCGAAGCGTAACATCAAATACATAGATTCAAACCAATATGGGAAATACCTTCAAGACCGCGTTTCTGCTGACCGCGCTCACGCTGCTTCTAATGTTCATCGGCCGCTACTTCGGCGGACAGAACGGAATGTTTCTGGCCCTCGTCTTCGCCGCGATCATGAACTTCGTCTCCTACTTCTTCTCCGACAAGATTGCTCTGGCCATGTACCGCGCCCAGCCCGTCTCGCGCGAACAACTCCCGCGCGCCTACGCCGCCGTCGAGCGCCTTACGCAGAAGCTCGGCCTGCCCATGCCCAAGATGTACGTGATTCCCACCGACTCGCCGAACGCCTTCGCTACCGGCCGCAACCCGAGCCACGCCTCGGTCGCCGTGACCCAAGGCATCCTGAATCTGCTTAACGACGAAGAACTCGAAGGCGTGCTCGCCCACGAACTCGGCCACGTGAATAACCGCGACATCCTGATCAGCTCCGTAGCCGCAACCCTGGCAGGCGCGATCACGATGCTCGCCAACATGGCCAAATGGGGCATGATCTTCGGCGGCTTCGGAGGCCGCAGCCGCGACAACCGCGGCGGCGGAGGCCTAGCCGCGCTCTTCATGATTATCCTCGCCCCCATCGCCGCCATGCTGATTCAGCTCGCCGTCTCCCGCTCGCGCGAATATCAAGCCGACGCCAGCGGCGCACACCTCACCGGCAATCCCTACGCCCTGGCCAGCGCCCTGCAAAAATTAGACGCCTACTCCCGCCGCATCCCCATGCAGGCCAGCCCCTCCACCGCGCACCTGTTCATCATTCAGCCCCTGCTCGGAATGAACTTCGGCAATCTCTTCTCCACCCATCCACCGATCGCCAAGCGCATCGAGCGCCTGACCGGCCGCCCCGCCGAGTTTACCCAGTAAGCTGTCAGCTTTCAGCCGTCAGCTTTCGCATAGGAAACGACGGCAGTTTTTCGGGCTCTACAAAATTTTCCAGACTTGCCTGACTGAAAAGCGAATCTTTGCCGCTGTGCTATACTCCCCCACCGTTTCCCCGGCAAGACGCATTGCTCGACCAGCAATGGAGAAATGGCAAAGCGCTTGATCGACATTCCCGACACTTTCAACGTCGCCACATACTTCGTGGATCGCAATGTGCGAGACGGTCGAGGGAACAACATAGCCATTGAATGCGGCGATGACCGAGTCACTTATCAGCAACTGCTGGAACGAACAAACCGAGTCGGCAACGCACTTCGACAACTCGGAGTGCGAATGGAAGAGCGGGTTGTCCTCCTTCTTCCCGATACTGCAGAGTTTCTCTATGCATTCTTTGGCGCCATCAAGATAGGCGCTGTCGCGGTGCCGCTGAACACCTACCTCCAAGCTCAGGAGTATGAGTTCTTTCTCAACGACACGCGCGCCCGCATTCTCCTGGTAGACGATACTTTGCTTCCGCTGGTGAAGCTCGTACCAGCAGACCGACTCAGACACCTGGAGAAGATCGTTGTTGTCGGTGGGCAAGGCTCAGGCTACCTTGCTCTCGAAGAACTTATGGAGGCTGCGCCTTCGCACCTGAAAGAAGCACAGACGTGCAAGGACGATGCAGCATTCTGGCTCTATTCCTCTGGAAGCACAGGCGCCTCCAAGGCGTGTATCCACCTGCATCACGACATGGTGGTCTGTTCGGAGCTATACGCCAAGGGTATTCTGCGCATGAGCGATCGCGATCGCTGTTACAGCGTGGCGCGCCTGTTTTTCGCCTATGGTTTGGGAAACGCCGGCTACTTCCCGCTGTCGTGCGGCGCTACCACAATCCTTTCCCCGCCCCGCCCCGACCCCGCTGGCATTTATGCCAACATCGAGCGTTATCGTCCCACCCTGTTTTTCTCAGTGCCGTCGAATTATGTTTCGTTGCTGGCCTACCACCCACAGGATGGCAGGGAGTTTGATCTGTCCAGCGTCCGTCATGCTATTTCGGCGGGCGAGTCACTTCCTGCTTGTTTGTTCGAACGGTTCAAGGCGCGCTTTGGGGTTGAAATTCTGGACGCGCTGGGCTCGACCGAGACCCTGCACATGATGATTTCCAATTGCCCGGGAGAGGCTCGACCGGGATCGAGTGGTAAGGTGATACCAGGCTATGAGGCTAAACTTGTCGATGAAGGCGGCCGCGAGGTGGCCGTAGGAGAAATCGGCGCCCTTCTCATCAAGGGAGACTCCATTTGTGCCGGTTACTGGAACCGGCATGAGAAGACCAAGGAAACTTTCGAAGGTGCATGGCTCCGCACCGGGGACAAGTACTACCAGGACAAAGACGGCTATTTCTGGTACGCCGGTCGCGCCGACGATTTGTTCAAGGTGAGTGGCCGCTGGCTGAGCCCCACTGAAGTGGAAAGCGCACTGATTGGCCATCCCGCTGTTCAGGAAGCGGCCGTCGTCGCCCACGAAGACGAGAGCAAGCTCACCAAACCGGCAGCGTATGTCGTGCTAAAGCCCGATTTTCTTCCCGGCGACGAACTCGCCCGCAATCTGCAGGAATGGGTAATGCAAAGGATCGGAGCGTACAAGCGGCCTCGATGGATCGAGTTTGTGTCGGAACTTCCCAAGACCGCCACCGGTAAACTGCAGCGCTTCAAACTGCGCAAACTCCACGCCGGGCAAGCAAACAAAAGATGATCTGCTGCCTTTTCGCGATGGCACATCGCAAGTTTATGAACGTAAAACCGTTCTGAGATGGTTGCGGGCTAAAGCAAGCGGCTAAGGGCTGAAGCTCCGTGACGTAGGTAACTCCGCCGCGCGCGATGGCGAATAGTAGAATTGAAAAGATGTCTCCCGAGACCCTAACCGCCGTATCCCAACGAGCCGCAGAATTGGAAAAGGCGCTGCGCCGCGTCATTCGTGGCAAGGACGACGTTGTCCGCCTCGCGCTGGTCAGCATCTTCGCCCGCGGACACCTGCTCATCGAAGGCGTTCCCGGAGTCGGCAAGACGACGCTGGGACAGGCTCTGGCGCGCGCCATCGACTGCAGCTTTCAGCGCGTGCAGTTCACCAGCGACATGCTGCCCTCCGACGTGCTCGGCATCTCGGTCTATTCCGCGCTCGAGCAGCAATTCGAATTCAAGCGCGGCCCGGTATTCACCAACGTGCTGCTGGCCGACGAAATCAACCGCACTACGCCGAAGACACAGTCGTCGCTGCTCGAAGCGATGAACGAAGGCCAGGTCACAGTCGACGCGCACTCCTACGAACTGCCGCAACCCTTTCTGGTCATCGCCACGCAGAATCCAGTCGAGCACCATGGAACGTATCCTTTGCCCGAGTCGCAGATGGACCGCTTTCTGATGCGCGTGCGCATGGGATATCCGGATGCTCAGGCGGAGCGCGAAATCCTGCGTTCCGAAGCGGGCGCGGCGCATCTGGGAGAACTGCGCGCGGTACTCACTGCCGCTGACGTGATCGAGATGCAACGGGCCGTCCAGCACATTCGAGTCGATGAATCACTGGTGAGCTACGCCCTTGAAATCGTGCGCCGGACGCGGGAATCCGAATACCTGTCGCTGGGAGTTTCGCCGCGCGGATCGCAGGCCCTCTACCGCGCGGCGCAAGCCATGGCGTTCCTCGACGGTCGCAGCTTCTGCACTCCCGAAGATTTCAAACCGCTGGCTGTTCCCGTCTTCGCCCACCGCGTAGTCGTCAACGGCCTATATGCCTCGACTCTGAAAAAGTCCGAGCAGTCGGATCAGGTGCTGCGGGAGATCGTCGAGAACGTCGCCGTGCCCGTGTAGAGACGGGTTTTGCTGTTCTGGGACGTAAGGAGCCGAGAATGAAATTCCCAGTGACTCTCTGCCTAATTGGCAGCATCCTCGTTTTGGGCAACAATGTGGCTACGAAGATTTAAAGTTCGGGCCAATCCGCCCGCCTCTCGAGCCTCCCTCTCGGTGGAAGAAAGACAGCACAAGATTCGAATAGCGAGCTGGATCGCTTTGGGCATGGGATGTGTCTACAGCGTTGGGGCATTAGTCCTTGCCCTTCTCAAATGAGTGCTTGGACAATCTCGATCAGTCGTTGCGCACTTGGCACGTGCTGACTCGGGTCTGACGATATAATACGTCTGACATGTCGTTTCTGCGATTTCTGATGTTCCTCTCGCTTGTGGTTTGGATTGGCGGGTTGATCTTCTTCGCGTTTGTGATGGCGCCTACAGCGTTTCAGGTTCTGCCGAGCACGCATCTTGCTGGCAACGTCGTCGGACGCGCTTTGGGCAAGCTGCACTGGATCGCGATCGTCTCCGGAATCGTGTTTCTGTTCAGTTCCCTGCTCTACAGCCGGATGACTGACGGGACTGCCCACGTCTTCGCCATGCGACATTTGCTCATTTGCCTGATGCTTGGGCTCACGCTGCTCTCGCAGTTCTGGATCATTCCGCGGATGGATGCGTTGCGCGCGTCTGTGGGCGATTTCGCTTCGGTCACGCTCGACAATCCTGCGCGCGTGCAGTTCGACGCGTTGCATGTGTGGTCAACGCGGGTGGAAGGCGCGGTGCTGCTGCTGGGACTGGTGGTCGTGTATTTGACCGCAGGTGTTTTCGGCGTAAAGCCCCGCTGACCGAGGATCAACGCACGGCGGCTGAAGTGAGAGCTCGCTAACTCGTGCCGTCCCTCCGGGACTTATTCCTCTTTTCCCACGTTACCCAGCGCTTACGCGCTGGGCTAACGAATTCCGCCCCTTCGGGGCTGTGCTGTTGCGATCCGTTCTGACACTTCGACCCGAGCGCGATTTTTTGGGCTCCCGGAGAAAGATCTGCCTCGCACGCGAACTCTATTGACTCTTTGAGGCCAGAGCTTTGTAGCGGAAGCAATTTACGTTGTGATCGTTGACCAATCCTACGGCCTGCATGAAGGCGTAGCAGATGGTCGAGCCGACGAAATTGAAGCCGCGGCGCTTGAGCTCTTTGCTCATGGCGTCAGATTCTTTGGTGCGCGCGGGGATCTGCTGAAGCGATTTCCATTTGTTGACGCGCGGCTTGCCGTCTACGAACTGCCAGATGTAGCGGTCGAAGCTGCCGAATTCTTCCTGCACGCGCAGGAAGGCCTTCGCGTTCTCAACCGTCGACGCAATCTTCAGGCGGTTGCGGACGATGCCGGGATTCTGCAGGAGTTGTTGAATTTTGCGGCGATCGTATTTTGCAATGACGCGAGGATCAAACTTGTCGAAGGCTTTGCGGTAGTGCTCTCGCTTGTTGAGAATCGTATTCCAGCTCAGGCCTGCCTGTGCGCCTTCGAGGACTAGAAACTCGAAGAGCTTGCGGTCATTATGTACCGGCACGCCCCATTCTTCATCGTGATAGCGGATGGAAAGTTCGCCAACGGCCCAGCTGCAGCGAACTTTCCCGACATGATCTTTAACCACAGAGGACACAGAGTCTACTCGAGCGACTTCGGGTCTGACTTGTTTTTGGGGGACTTGGCGTCGAGCAGCGCGACCAGTTCGTGCGCGCAAACAGGAATGCCGACTTTGCCTTCCCGGATGATGTCTTTGGCGCTCAGCTTCTTTCCGTACAGGTTTTCGTTGGCGCTGCCATCGGAGCGCAAGGTTGAACCCTCGAGCGAAACGCCTGCGAACAGTCCCTTGTTGCGCGAGTACGAAAGAATCTCCGCGTTCATGACCACATCGGTGGCACCTTCGGCGGTTCGACCCTTGGGACCGGCCGCGGCGGAGGCGTCGGCGCCCAGCTTGACCTTGCTCGAAAGCAACGAACGCGCGCCCTTGGGATTCATCACCAGCAGGACGAAGTCGGTGGCCTGTCCGCCCAGTTGGAAGCCAATGCTGATTCCTTCCAGGGCATAGAGGGCCGGAGGTCCCCACTTGCCGGTGTAGTGCTGGCCGCCGCGGCAGATCATGACACCGCGACCGTAGCTGCCGCCTACGCCAAAGGCTCCCTTTTTCACGGAGGGCAGGATGACGAGGCATTCGGCCTTATCGAGCAGATCCTGCGGAATGTCGTCGGGGATGTTGAGAATCTCCTTCATCACCTCGCCCGCGTCCTGGACTCGTTCTTCTTCCACGCGAGCGAAGGCGGGGGCTGCCGCGAGCAATACCGCCAGCAAAGATGCAGTGAACGTTTTCATGAACTCCTCCTGTGACGCCAGGGGTGCCAATGCGCGCAAGATCCTTCGGGGCCTAAACTTGACAACGCCTCGCGCACTATCTTAAACCCTAGAAGGCCGGTGGAAATCATGCAGGGAGTCCCGGCAGTACACAGCTGAATTTCCACGAGAAGTGCAACTTCCCCCGTTTTTCGTGTAGTTCCACCATGACCAAACGCGTGCTCCTTTTGTAACTTGGCATGCGCAGGGGAGGCTCCTAGAGTCAGACAGATAGGGACCCGAATTGAGGCTGCAGACTTCGGCACCCGGCGTGCATCTAATCAGTTGGAAGTGCCATCTGGCTTGGGTTTAGAGTGAAAATTTTGGAATTACCGGGCATGAAGTACACGAATTACATTCACCGCGGTTTCGCGCTCCTGCTGGCGGCAGCGGCATTCGCTCCTAACCAGTTGAAGGCGCAGGCATATGCCTCGGGCGCTCCGAGCGCGACGTCCTACGAAGCCCCGGCGGCGAGCAATACCAGCGATTCCGACGACCCGGGCACGATCCTCACCATCCGCAAGCGGGTGGATGAGGTCAACGTCCTGTTTATCGCGACCGATAAACGAGGAAAGTTTGTTCGCGACCTGAACCAGAACGACTTCACTATTCTGGACGATCACAAGCCGCCCCAGGCCATTGTTAACTTCCGGCGTGAAACCGACCTGCCGCTCGATCTCGGTCTGCTGATCGACATCAGTGGCTCGGTGAACAGCCGCTTTCAATTCGAGCAGGATGCGGCGACCAGCTTTCTGCAGCGCAGCATTCGCCCGGGATTCGACAAGGCTTTCATCCTCGGCTTCAACAGTCATAGCCAGATGGTGCAGGATTTCACCGATAATTATTCACGGCTTTACTGGGCGGTGCACAAGCTGCACAACGGCGGTGGTACGGCTTTGTATGATGCTATTTACCGCGCCTGCAAAGAGAAATTCCTGAAAGACCGGCCGGATCATCCGGTGCGCAAGGCGATCATTATCGTGAGCGATGGGGAAGACAACCAGAGCGAAGTGACGCGGGCGCAGGCCATTGAGATGGCGCAGCGCGCCGAGGTCATTATTTACGCCATTTCCACCGATGACAGCGGCCTGGTGTTGCGGGGCGACCGCGTGCTGGAACAGATTGCTGGAGCTACCGGCGGCCGCGCATTCTTTCCGTTCAAGATGAAGGACATCACGCATTCCTTTGACGCGATCAATGACGAATTGCGAAGCCAGTATGTGGTCTCCTACCGTCCGGCAGACTTTGATGCCGACGGGCGCTACCGCTCGATTGAGATTTCTGCTCTGAAGAAAGACCTGCAAGTTCGCGCCCGCAAGGGATACTTCGCGCCCCAGCAGTAAATTACCGACAACTTTCTGAATCGCAGAGCCCGCTGAGAAACGCCGCAGAGGATGCTGAGAAAACCCTGACGACCTTAGCGCGCCCTGGCTACTACCAAGGTTAGGTCGTCTTGCAGGGATTCACATGCTCGGAACCGTCCCACGGCTTGCTCTACCCGGCGCACGATTGCGACAGCGTCTAGGTCTTTGCTCTGGCGCATGATTTCCAGAAGCCGCTCTTCCCCGAATTCTTCTGCATTGCTGCCGGTAGTTTCAGTGACACCGTCGGTAAAGATACTGAGCACGTCTCCCGCTTGCAGGCGAGTCTCCGCCAGAGAACATTCCCAATGAGGAAACAATCCCAACACGGTGGCCGTCGCCGACAGCCGTTCCACCGTGCCACTTCCCCGTAGCAGAAGGGGCGGACTGTGCCCGCAGTTAACGTAGGCCAAACTGCGCGTGTCATCGTCGTAGCAGCCGAGGAAGAGGGTAGCGTAGCGGGCGGCTTCAGTGTACTCAAAGAGATGATCGTTCACGGAAGCCAGGAGTCTGGGCAGATCGCGGGAGGCGGTCCCGGCGTGAATGCTGCCCTGCAAATTGGCCATGAGAAGGGCCGCAGCCACTCCCTTGCCGGCAACATCGGCCAGCACGAATCCTACGCGGCCCGGCCCCATGTCGAGGAAATCGTAATAGTCGCCGCCTACCGTGTGAGCCTGAACGCAATCGCCCGAGTAATCGAGCGTCCGCAAGGCAGGCTTGTGCCGCGGGAGAAGGTTGCGCTGCACTTCCCGGGCGATTGCGATTTCCTGCAGCAGCGGTTCGTCATCGGTTCGGGCGGACAAGTCTAGATCCCAGATGTTGGTTTCCGGGGTCAGGCACTCCATACCGGCGTGACCTGCGGTGCCGGTGGCGGGTAAGCCGAGCCAAATCACGCGGAAGACAGCTTGCCGCTGGCCACAACGAATCTGAACAATTTCACCCAACCTCAGGAACTCCCCGAGATCAGCTAAGCGGGCACCGCGGGTGGAAATGTCCATGGTGTGCGCAGCCCAGGTTTTTTCAGTGGACGAGAGTCGACACACCTGAACGGGCAGCCTTATCCTGATTCGCTTCTCTCTCTGCTTGTATCTTTTGTGCACTTCCAGCGTGCCCTGACTGAACCGAGGAATGCGGTTCAGGCTGGCCAGCAGCGTTCGACACTCCTCCTCGGTGGCAAATGGGCCCATGTGGAGCGGGGAATGCCCGGCTTTCATGGATCTGGCAGGGCTCTCGAAGAGGTGCCACTCGATGACGTCCGACGGATACTCAGCCATAAAGGCTTAGCGCCTCTGAGAGCGGTTGCATGAAAACGCAGTACGAATCGCCAAGTCTGACACTACCGCTCCGCGCGGCCGGCCGCAGTGCGGAGAACGGGTATGGCATTACCGTCGGATACAGACTCGGTTCGCTTTCGGGAGCGGGTCAACTTTGGTACTGCCGTCTTTGGGGACTGTGCACTCCTCCTATTGCAGAATGCAAAGATTTCGGTGATCTCATGGTTTGCACCGAAGCTTTCACTGTGCTACCGTCCCATTGATTTCCCGTTCACTTGCAGACAGTTGAGGAGACGCTCATGGGCGGAATCATCTTCCTGATCATTCTCGCAGTAATCGCGGTTGTGCTGATCGGCATGTACAACAGCCTGGTGCAGTTGCGCGTGCGTTGCGATTCGGCATGGTCTGATATTGACGTGCAACTGAAGCGCCGTCATGACCTGATCCCTAATCTGGTGGAGACGGTGAAGGGATACGCGGCGCATGAGAAGGGGACGTTCGAGAACATCGCCAGGTTTCGCTCGCAGGCCATGCAGGCTACGACTCCCGCCGACAAGGCCGTGGCGGAGAATCAGCTCACCGGCGCGCTGAAGAGCCTGTTTGCGGTGGCGGAGAATTATCCTGAACTGAAGGCGTCGGAGGAGTTCACGCAGCTGCAAGGCTCGCTGAGCCAGACGGAAGATTCGATCCAGAATTCGCGGCGCTATTACAACGCCGTGGTGCGGGATTTGAATACGAAGATTCAGTCGTTTCCGACCAACATTCTGGCAGGGATGTTCGGGTTCACCGCGCGGCAGTTCTTTGAGACAACCGAGGCTGACCGCGAGCCGGTGGCGGTGAAATTCTAGCGATGAGTAATTGGTAATTGGGGAACGTTGTAATTGAGAGTTCAAGGCAAGATTTTCCTTCTCGCTCTGCTGGTTTGCTCCCTCGCTGGTATTGCTGCTGCCAAATCCTGGCGCATTACCGATTTTCAGGACACGGTCACGGTCAACTCCAACGGCAGCGCGCTGGTCAACGAGCGCATCACGCTGGCCTTTGTGGGCGAGTTTCACGGGATTCACCGGACGATTCCGATTGAATATCCGGGACCGAACGGTACGAACTATGAGCTGTTCATCGAGGTGGTCAGCATTATCGACGATAGCGGCGCGAAGCTGAAGTACGAGTCGTCGACCTCGGGCGGCTTTCGCGATCTGAAGATTTACATTCCCAACGCGACCGATACCACCGGCACCGTGGAGATCGCCTATCGCGTGCGCAACGGGACGAAGTTTTTTCATGATTACGACGAGTTTTACTGGAACGTGACCGGCAACGACTGGCCGGTTCCAATCGATCATGCGGCGGCCAAGGTGCACTTTCCCGCGGAGGCAGCTGGGTCGCTGCGGGCGCAGGCGTTCACCGGCGTGTATGGGTCGACTCGGAACGATGCGACGGCCACGGTGAGCGGGGCAGACGCACAGTTTGAGACCAAGAATCCGCTGCCGATGCGCGGCGGGTTGACCATCGACGTTTACATCCCAAAGGGCATCCTGAAAGAGCCGGGTGCGCTGACAAAAGTGGCCTGGTTTATTGGCGGCAACCCGATTGTCTTTCTGCCTCCAGTGACGTTCGTCGTGATGTTTACGCTGTGGTGGTATAAAGGCCGCGATCCCGATCCCGGGATTTCGGTCGCGCCCATGTACGAGCCGCCGCCCGGCATTTCTCCGGCGGAGGCCGGGACGCTGCTGGATGACAGCATCCACCCGCGGGACATTACATCGACGATGGTCGATCTGGCAGTGCGTGGGTACATCAAGATTGAGGAGGTCGCGGAAAAGGGGCTGGTGTTCAGCCACAAGGACTACGTTTTTCACCTGCTGAAGCCGCGCGAGCAGTGGGGCGCCGATCTCGCTCCGCACGAGCGCGTCATGCTGGAGAATGTGTTTGCTGGAGGAACGGACACGCGGCTCTCGAACCTCAAAAACCGCTTCTACACTGCTGTTCCAGCGATTCGCGAAGATATTATGTCGGCGCTGAAGCGGAAAGGAATTTACCTGCTCGATCCGGAGTCGGCGAACGGCTACAGCCTGGTGGCGGCGGTGGGGATTCTGATCCCATTTGCGGTTGCGCAATTCCTGGGATGGGCAAACTTCCTGAACTCGATTCCACTGCTTATTGGCTGCCTGCTGATTTCGGCGTTGATCTGGTTCCTGTTTGCGCGCGTGATGACGGCGAAGACGATTAAGGGCGCGCGCACGCACATCGCCGTGCTGGGCTTTCAGGAGTTCATGAATCGAGTGGACGGGGAGCGGCTCAAGACCATGCCGCCGACTACTTTTGAGAAGTTTCTTCCTTACGCGATGGCGCTGGGCGTGGAACATCATTGGGCGCAGGCCTTCGCCGGAATCGTGAAGGATCCTCCGAGCTGGTATGTGGCGCCGGGCGGATACGTGCCCGGGATGGTCTTCAATCCGATCTTCTTTTCGAGTTCGATGCACGGCATGGCTTCGGACATGCATCAAGTCTTCGTCTCCGCGCCGCGCGCTAGTTCCAGCGGCTCAGGATTCGGCGGAGGTGGAGGCTTCGGCGGAGGCGGGGGATTCTCCGGCGGAGGGTTTGGCGGCGGCGGAGGCAGCGCGTTCTAGTGAGCGCGAAAAGGGACGGAAAACGACCACTGGGCTAAAGCCCGCCCTCGCTTGGAATCTTTACGCGGCCCTGAAAGGCCGCTCTTCCACAAAAATAAAGGCCGCGAGGCGATCGCGGCCTTTTTCAACGCAAGCGTGGAGGCGTTACTGCTCACCGGCTGAAACGTTGCTGCCCCACAGGATATTGCTTCCCCACAAGATGTTGCTGCCCCAGAGAATGTTGCTGCCATACACCGAGTTGGAGCCCCAGAGAATATTGGATCCCCATACCTCGGTGCTGCTGCCCCACAGGATGTTGCTTCCCCAGAGGATGTTGCTGCCGGAAACGTTGCTGCTACCGGACGTGGTCTGCGACGGAGCACCGGTAACAAACTGCGAAGATCCCCAGACCGCTGCATTGGACCAGGTGGCGGATGTATTCCACACCGCGCCTGAGCTGTCGTTGAGGTAGACGTTGCCGGAGTTCGGGTCGTAGGTGGCGTAGGGAGACATCGCATTCCCGCTTGCCACATCAACGCTGTTCAAAGCAGCTTCCACGTCGACGTACCCGGCGCCGACGGTGAAGACGTCGTACTGGTCGGTGTAGGTGATTCCCGTGGTTGGATCAGTCGTGCTGCTGTAGGCAGGGAGCGACTTCCACGCCGTCTTCATCAGCCGTGCTTTCACCTGATCGGGCGTAAGACGAGGACTCTTCTGCAAGAGATCCGCCACTACGCCGCTTACAACGCCAGTGGCCATGCTCGTGCCGCTCAGCGTGAAGTAATTGGAGGACGAGGCGCTGCTGCCTCCGTTCACATAATAGCTGTACGGAACTCGATTACCGGGAACCTGATTGTAGAGTGTCGAACCGGGGACCGCGAGCGAAACCAGCAGGTTACCGGGTGCGACGATGTCGGGCTTCACAACCGCGTCCACTACGGTCGGACCCTTCGAGCTGTAGCTGGCAATCAGGTCGTCCACGCGGGTGGGCGTTCCCATGGGCTTCATTGCTCCGACGGTGATCACATATGGATCGTTACCCGGCGAGGTGATGGTGGCGTAACCGCTGGTGGGCTGGTAGCGGCCGTTATTGCCCGCGGCGACTACGACCACAATGCCGCTCTTCCAGGCCTGCTCGACCGCCTGGCAGAGGGGGTCCAGTGTGTAAGTCTCGTACACGGCGCGGCCCAGAGAAAGGTTGATCACACGGATGTTGTACCGGGATTTGAGCGAGATCGCCTGGTTGATGGCAGCGATCACGACGCTATCGGTAGCGGAGCCGTTTGCATCCAGAACCCGAAGGTTGATGATGTTTGCGGCGGGTGCGATTCCTTTGAAGGTCTTGGTGTAGAGAGGGCCGGTTGAACTGAGGCCGTCACCCGCGATCAGGCCTGCGATGTGAGTGCCGTGCCCATATTGGTCCCCTGGGTTCGAATTCCCCGGCACAAACGACTGCTGATAAACAACTCGCGAGAACGGAAGAATCCCTTGATTGAGATCGGCGCTATTGCTGACGCCGCTGTCGATCAGCGCCACGCCAATGCCAGCGCCGGTATAGTTCGACTGCCAGGCAAACTCGGCATTTACCGCCCCGGCGGCGTTGTTGAGCGAGGGCGTCAACGGGCGATCCGTGCTGATGTAAACCACATTGGACTGGTTGGATAGGTTCTGGATGCCGTTGCCGTCGAGCAGAGCGACCACACCATTCACTAGCGGCAATTGGCCTAGGATCGTGCCCCCGAGCTGCAGAACATCGTTCAGCACACAATCGAGGAAGCCGAACAGCCCGCTGCAATTGAGCTGTGTTCCGGGCGCGTATTGCACGATTACCTGCACCTGCTGGGTCGAGTTGTAACCTTGCAGTTCCGGCGATAATTTCGAATTGTCGGCATAGGCCACCGACACGGTGGCGATCAAGAACAGGATCAGAAGCTTTTTCATATCCCCCCAACTCGGCGCCCCCACGGCGCGTGAACGTACCCCAAGTAACCCATGTATGTGCAGGTGCGATACCAAAGTGTCGGCCGAGCACCCTTATTTATCAATGAGTTACGGCGCGGTGTTGCGAAACTCAGCGGACACTTTGTCCCATAGTGGGGCGATTGGGACAACCTGTCCCAAAACGGGAACCGGCGGTCGGCAGTCGCGAGGAGGTTGACGCCGCGTTAAATGACTGACTTCATTGATCTATATTGAGAAACCATCGTAATGAGCGGGTTCCTTTTTGGGCGGACAGCATCGCGTAATTCGTTGAAAATTTAAACACTTCTATGTGGGGACGTTCCCTTGGCGCCCGTGTGTTTATCGCCAGCATGGCGATAGTGGGATTCGTGTGCATGGTTGGGGCGTTTTCGCACTGGCAGTCAAGTGATTCCGTCAAGTTCATTTGTTACCTAACTGCGGCTTTGCTGTCGTCGGCACTCAAAGTTGGCTTGCCCGGCGTTGAAGCAACGCTGTCAGTAAACTTCCTGTTCACGCTGCTGGGCATCCTGGAACTGAGCCTGCCGGAGACTTTGCTGATTGGCGTCGCCAGCACTTTGGGGCAGTTCTATTGGAGGCCCGCACGGACGCTGAAACCCGTCCAGCTTGTATTCAACCTGTCGCAGGTCACGGTTGCGAGTGCGATCGCGTACGGCGCGTACAAGCTGGTTGTCATTTATGTTCTTCATGCTCCCGGACCACTTGCTCTTCTGGTCGCCGCCATCACCCACTTCGCCTGCAACTCGGGGGCGATGTCGGCCATTATCGGGCTGACCGAAGCTAAACCCCTCTCCAAGGTATGGACGGACAGTTATCTCTGGTCGTTTCCCTACTACATGGTTGGAGCCGCGGTGGCGGGGCTGGTTCATTTCTTGAACGGGCATATCGGATGGCAGTCGTCTCTGCTGGTGCTGCCGCCGATCTACCTGATGTACCGCTCCTATCGTCTTTACATGGGCAAGTTGGAAGCGGAAAAACAGCACGCGGAGAAAGTTTCCAACCTGCATTTGCGAACTATCGAAGCGCTCGCGCTTGCGATTGAAGCCAAGGATCAGACAACCGGCGAACATCTGCAGCGGGTGCGCGTCTATGCCATGGAATTGGCTAAGGAACTTGGCTTGAACGAGGACGACACGGAAGCTTTGCGGGCGGCGTCGGTGTTGCACGACATCGGAAAGCTGGCGGTTCCCGAACACATCATATCGAAGCCGGGGAAGCTGACGCCGGAAGAATTCGAGAAGATGAAGATCCACCCGATTGTGGGCGCAGAGATTCTGGAGCAGGTCGACTTTCCCTATCCGGTTGTTCCGATTGTGCGGGCTCACCATGAAAAATGGGATGGCAGCGGCTATCCGAACGGGCTGACCGGAGAGGCGATTCCGATCGGGGCGCGCATTCTCGCTGCGGTCGATTGTCTCGACGCGCTGGCCTCGGACCGTCAATACCGAAAAGCGTTGCCGCTGGATGAAGCCATGGCCAAAGTGGTGGCGGAGTCGGGTAAGAGTTTTGATCCACGGGTGGTTACGATTCTCCATCGCCGCTATGTTGAACTGGAAAAGCTGGCGAATGAGCAGCCGCGGCAGGCGCTGCCGCAATTGTCCACCGACATCAGGGTCGAGCGGGGAGTGGCTCCGGCGGCGGGATTCGCGCAGTCGACGGAAGCGCCCGCAAGCGCTCCCCAGACAACTAAGGATTGGCGCGCGCTGATTTCAGGAGCCCGGAAACAAGGTCAGGAAATCATTGAGCTCAGCCAGCGCGGGGCTTCTTTAAGCATCGCAGACATTGGGTCGCTGCTCTCGGTGCGGTTGAGGCAGATGCTCCAACACGATTCGATGGCCATTTATTGTCCGAAGAACGGAGTGCTGGTTCCGGAGTTCGTGAGCGGGGAAAACTTCCGGCTCTTCTCCTCTTTGAGGATTCCGCTTGGGGAAGGTTTGTCGGGATGGGTGGCACAAAATCATAAACCGATTCTGAACGGAAATCCGTCGGTCGAACCGGGTTATCTGAACGATCCCACGAAGTACAGCACGCTGCGCTCAGCGCTGGCGGTGCCCCTGGAGGGAGCTTCGGGAATAGCTGCCGTACTGGCTTTGTATCGTGCTGGTCAGGATGCGTTCAGTGCGGACGACCTTCGAATCGCCTCGGCAATTGGATCGCAGCTGGGAACCGCAATTGAGGACGCTGCTAAACCCAAGGCAGCGGGAGTGGGCGCGGCCGCAAAGTAACGCTCCTTTCCCTTCCAAGTTTTCAAGCCGTTGCGATTCAGCGTTGGCTGCGACAGCTACTCCAACTCGAAGCTTACATACAGCAAGCCATTATCGCGTTCGACTTGCAGCACCACGGCATCGCCGATCTTGAATGCTCCAACGACCGTGCGCAGGGTATCCAGGGAATCGATCCGGGTTGTGTTGACCTGGTGAATTATGTCGCCAGCCTGGAGGCCGGTGTCTGGCATGATCAGGTCGGCAGCGCGACCCACTACGACCACGCCCGACTGTATTCGCAGCGAGCCCAGGCGCGCGATCAGGTCGGGGGTGAGATCGATAGCGAGAACCCCCAGACGCGGAACCAGGCTGTTCTCGGGATTTACCGCGTCGAGCAGCTCATCCATCTGATCTTTGTGCTCAATCGCCGGGACGTAGAGAATTTTCTTTTCGCGGCCGCGCAGAATCTCCAGTTTTACAACCTGGTCGAGCCGGTGCAGGTAGAGGGCAGAGGACAGCGACGGAAGAGTCTCGATGGGACGGTCATCGGCGGTAAGAATGATGTCCTGAATTTGCAGGCCCGCCGCGGCGGCCGGGCCATCCGGTTTCACATCATCGACGACGACACCCCAGCGCTGCGGCAGATGCAGGCCCTCCGCCAGAGTGGGAGTGATCTCTTGCGTCCCGGCGCCGATTTCGACGCGATGCACGTGGCCGTGCGCGCGCAGGCTGTGGTAGACGAAATCGACCACGCGCGCGGGGATGGCGAAGCCTAAACCTTCGCTGCCTCCGCCTTGGGACAGGATGAACGTGTTGATTCCCACCACCGAGCCGTTCATGTCCACCAGGGGGCCTCCGCTGTTGCCGGGATTGATGGGAGCATCGGTTTGAATGTAGGTAAGCGGCTTCGTGGGGTCGGCCTGGCGCGCGACCGCACTGACCACCCCCATAGTGACCGAATTTTGCAGACCCTCCGGGCTCCCGATGGCGAAAACCAGTTGTCCAACGTGTGGGCGCTGCTGGCTCAGAATTGGAAGGGTAGGCAGATCGGTGTCGTCAATCTTGAGCAGCGCCAGATCAGTTTCCTTGTGCAGGCCCAGGAGCCGCGCTTCAAGGATCCGGCGCTTTCCGACCGGGCTCAGGCTGGGACGCTCGTTCATCGGAAACGGCAGGGCGATGCGAATGCGTTGCGCGCCTTCGACCACGTGAGCATTGGTCATGATGTAGCCATTTGAATCTACGATCACTCCCGAGCCGACAGCATGCTGGCGGACGATGAGTGCAGTCTCGGAGCGATCCTCCTCGCGGAGCGGCCCGAATCCGGTGACCAGAATTTGTACCACCGCAGGAGACACCTTGGCGGCCAGGCTCTCCAGTTCACTGTTCAGCTCGACCAGGACGCCCGGGGCATTAGAAGACTTAACTTCGCCCGCAATGGCGCTGGCTTTTTCGGCCTGTGTTTTCTGGGATGGTGCTTGGGCCACTGGTTTCTGGCTGGAGGTTTGCGCCTGAGAGGCCATAACCAGCGCGAGGAGAACGATGAGGCTGAGAAGGCAAAGATGCCGGCTGTGCGGCTTGCCGATGGTCTGTAGTGAGTTAGACATGCGAATACCACTCCCTTGGTATCGAAAATCTCAGAGGAAACACTACCACGTGCGCTCGGTACCCGGCGTAAAGCTTGGTCAATGGGGGCGGCCCGAGGCGATGGCAGGGCGCTCCATAACGGCACTGGGGCCGGGGGAATCTAGTTGTGCCCGTAACTAAGTGAGTGATATCGCTTTTATCAAACTAGCATCCATGATATAACCGCCCGTAAGCACAAAAGCGGGCATTGGCTCGCCAGGAGCTTGTTTTGACGGCGTTGGCCTCGAGTGCGGAAAAACAGAGACCGAGCCCGTACAGAGGAGGGACTGTGTCCGAAGAAGCCCGGACCGGAAAAAGGTTTCCCCTGGAATTGCCGATCAAGATACATAAGGCAGAGACCAGCGGCGAAGCCAAGGGCGTAACAGGGAACCTCAGCGCGGCGGGAGTCTATATCCGCGCGGATGCGTCGCTGGAGATCGGTTCGCCCGTGGAGTTTGAAATCACACTGCCGCCGGAGATGACGGGCGGACAAGAGAATGTGACGATTCAATGCAAGGGGCGCGTGGTGCGCTCCGATGACACCGGCGGAGAAGGCCGCGGCGTAGCTTGCGTGATCGATTCCTACGAGTTCACCAGGAACTCTTAACTTTGGAGCGCTGACAACATGCTCAAACTTATTCTGGCCGATAACCAGGCAATCTTCCGGGCGGGCATTGCCAAAGTGCTCGCGGTGGAAGATGAGATGCGCATCGTGGCCCAGGCGCAGACACCGGAACAGATGTTCATGGCGCTGGACAAGTTCCGCGCCGCGGTGCTGGTCGCGGCGGCGGGATTCCATAACGATTTTGCCGCGATCGTGCTGGCCGCCAACAAAGCCAAGACGCGCGTGGTCGTGCTGGCTGACACCGGAGAGAGCGCCCAGCGCCACATGTCGAATGGCGCTCACGGCGTCGTCTACCGCAACGTGACCAGCGCGGCTCTGGTCGACTGTGTCCGCAAGGTGGCACGCGGCGAAACCTGGGTGCAGGATGTCGCCGTGCCCAGCGAACTCACCGAAAACGATATGGTGGGATTGCGCGTGCGCGACCGGCTCACGGCGAAAGAGCTGCGAATCGTGGCGCTGATCGTGCAGGGCTACAAGAACAAGGAAATTGCCTCGCAGCTGGGCACAACTGAGCAGGTGATCAAGAATTACCTGCGCAACGTCTACGACAAGATTGGCGTCTCGGACCGGCTCGAGTTGGCGTTGTTCACCATTCACCACCGCATTCTGAATGAAGCTGCGGCGGCAACCGCCGCGGGAACGCCGTCACCACAGCCGCCGGCAGGGGTCACGCCGTAACCAAGTCGTGCGACTAACAAGGGCCGCCTTCGAAGGTGGCCTTTTTTGTTGGTTGAATTGGAGCCGGATTTAACTCCACTTCCTGTAACGACTACTTGTGTGCGTAGTTGTCGGCTCCGAGGAAATGGAGCGAGACGTACGGAGCATCGCCCACCACCCAACTATCGTGACCGGGAGGTCCGGGTGGAATGTAAAAGAGCACGCCGGCGCGGAGTTCGTGGATGGTGCCGTCCTCCATCGCGGCCGTGGCACAACCGGAGAGCACCAGCCCGACATGCTCGACGTTGCAGCGCGTCGCGCCAACGCCAGGCCCAACGTGAACCGACCACTTCCATCCGGGCTGGTACGTGGCGCGGCCGATGGTCATGCCTCCGATGCGAACCAGTTCGAATTTTCCTTTTTCGAACGCTCGCACCTCGTCCGGCTCTTCAAAACGCTTCAGAACTGTCTCTAACACCTGCATAACTCCCCCGCAAGTTTGACTCCTCTAGCCGATCTTCTCACCCACCGCTTTCGCTTGGGTGAACAGATACAGATAGTCAGGGCCGCCTGACTTGGAATCGGTGCCCGACATGTTGAAGCCCCCGAAGGGATGCGCGCCTACCATCGCTCCGGTGCACTTGCGGTTGATGTAGAGGTTGCCGACCTGAAAGTCGTGGATGGCGCGCTCGACCTTGTCACGCGATTTGGTGTAGACCGCGCCGGTGAGGCCGAATTCGGTATCGTTGGCAATTTCAAGCGCGTGGTCGAAACCGCGGGACTTGATCACTGCCAGCACCGGGCCGAAAATTTCTTCCTGCTCCAGCTTCGACTTAGGCTTGAGGTCGGCGATTACAGTTGGCCGGATGTAGTAGCCCTCTCCGGCTTCCGTGGCGCGATCGCCGCCGGTGATGATGCGTCCGTCTTTCTTGCCTTGCTCGATGTAGCCGAGAATGGTCTTCATCGAGCCCTCGTTGATCACCGCACCCATATTCGAGTTTTCGGCGGGATCGCCGACATTGATCTTTTCCACGCGCGCTTTCAGTTGATCGAGAAACTTGTCATAGACGCGCTCATCGACGATGGCGCGTGAGCATGCCGAGCACTTCTGCCCCTGGAAGCCGAACGCAGCTTGGGCCACGCCTTCGACGGCGGAATCGATGTCAGCGTCCGCATCGACGATGATCGCGTCCTTGCCGCCCATTTCGAGGATGGTGCGCTTGATCCAGATTTGTCCAGGCGCCTGCGTCGCAGCAACTTTGTTGATGTGGAGTCCGACTTCGCGCGATCCGGTGAATGCAATGTAACGCGTTTTAGGATGCGCCACGACGGCGTCACCGAAACTCGCGCCGGCGCCGGGGCAGAAATTCACCACGCCTTCCGGCAAGCCAACTTCTTCGAGCAGTTCCATGAACTTTGCGGCAATCGTCGGAGAATCGCTCGAGGGCTTCAGGATGACGGTGTTGCCGCTGACAATCGAGGCCAGCGTCATCCCGGCCATGATGGCGCAGGGAAAATTCCACGGCGGGATTACCGCGCCGACGCCAAGCGGAATATACATCAGCGAATCGCGCTCGCCGGGTAGTTGCACCGGAGTTTCGGCCTTGGCGAGGCGCAGCGCTTCGCGGGCATAGAACTCGCAGAAGTCGATGGTCTCTGAAATATCGGCGTCGGCCTCGGCCCAGTTCTTGCTGACTTCAAAGACCAGCCACGCCATGTATTCCATCTTGCGCTGCCGCATCAAGTCGCCCGCGCGAAACAGCAGGTTGGCGCGCTCTTCGACCGAGGTGCGGCTCCAGGAGTTAAACGCCTTCAGCGCAGCCTGGATGGCCGGCTCGACGTGGTCTTTGTTGGCTTTCTGATGGATGCCGACAATCTCGGAAGGCCGCGACGGGTTCAGCGATTTGATCTTGTCTGAAGTCTTAACGCGCTTGCCCCCGATGATCAGGTCATACTCGCGGCCCAACTGGCCGCGAACTTTGGCGATGGCAGCACGCATGCGGCGCACGTTGTCTTCGTTACGGAAATCGAAGAATGGCTCATTAACGAAACGGCCCTGATGAAGAGTTGTTCGCGGTCGGACGGGGGCTTCGAGCGTTGCCATGATGCACCTCGGAAGGGATTTCAGGTCCAGAACTGGACGAGTTTCTTCTAAGAATTACGGTTTATTGTAGCACTCGCAGAGGGGCGCCGGCCGTTCCTCTATGCGCGGTGTGGTGTTAGACTCGAACGTTTTCACAGTAGGCATAGTCTACGGTGAGCACGAGGTGGACCTGATGGAAATCAAGCGAGTAGGGGTCGTGGGTGCGGGCACCATGGGCAATGGCATCGCGCACGTCTTTGCCCGCAGCGGATACTCCGTCGTGCTATGCGACGTGGAGCATAAATTCCTGGAGCGAGCGCTCCAGACCATCACCAAGAACCTCGACCGTGAACTGGTGAAGAGTAAGATCACAGGGCAGGACAAAGAATCCACATTGAAGCGGATCGAGCCCGTCGTTGACCGCGCCCGGCTGGCGGATTGCGATTTCGTGGTCGAAGCGGCGACCGAGAAATTCGAGATTAAGACGGAAATCTTCCGCGATCTCGACCGCCTCACGCGGCCCGAGATTATTCTGGCGTCGAACACGTCTTCGATTTCGATTACCAAACTCGCCGCGCTGACCAAACGGCCGGACAAAGTCATCGGGATGCACTTCTTCAATCCTGTTCCGGTGATGAAATTGGTGGAGGTGATTCGTGGACTGGCGACTTCCCAGGAGACTTTCACCGCCGTGCGCGACCTGTCGGTAAAGCTGGAAAAAACTCCGGTGGAGGTCAACGACGCGCCTGGCTTCGTCTCGAACCGCGTGCTGATGCCCCTGCTGAATGAGGCCATGTATGCGGTGATGGAAGGCGTGGCTACGGCCGAGTCGGTTGATGAGGTCTTCAAGCTGGGCATGGCGCATCCCATGGGCCCGCTGACGTTGGCTGACTTCATCGGCCTCGACGTTTGTCTCGACATCATGCGCGTGCTGCAGGACGGGTTGGGCGATCCCAAGTACCGCCCCTGCCCGCTGCTGATCAAGATGGTCGATGCGGGATGGCTGGGAAGGAAGAGCGGAAGGGGATTTTATAAGTACTGAGATTTCCAGATTTTGAAGTTCTTAGTTACCCGTCGCCGACTGAAAGCACGCCTGGAATGACGATAGAAGCGAATACAAGTCCGGTCTCCAAGCCCGCGGCCAAGAGCGATGCTCCGTTCTACCTGCTAGCGGCGCTGGCTGGTATCGGGACCGGATGGGCCGACGTTGCGATCAACGATCTGCTGTTCACTGCTCTGCTCGTCCTCGCCGCGTGCATGCTGCTGGGCCTGCTGCGGCCGCGATGGCCGTGGCGCTGGGTTGTGGCAGTGGGAGTGTTTATCCCCTTGACCGAGCTTGCGGCTTATCTGATCACTGCGGTGAAGCCTACACGCGCTCAGATCTACGGATCGTTTCTCGCATCTTTGCCAGGAATCGCGGGTGCGTATGGCGGGGCGTTAATGCGCGGGGTGATCAACAATTTGCGGGAAGGGAGCTAGTAATCGCCTTCCGGCTCCCGAACGTCCGCCACTAGGGGTTCAAACCGTCGTTCTCCGGTTGCAAGAACGGGAAGCCGGAGCCGGCAGCCGAACGACGCCGCTCAAAGGTATCGCTAGCCACAAAAGTTACTCGCGAATTCACAGGCTCTCGGCGTATGCTGGCCAGCATGTGCGTAAGTGTCTGCATGCTGGCTAGTGGCAGCCGGGGTAACTGCGCCATTGTTGCAAGCACGCGCACGAAAATTCTCGTCGATGCCGGCATCTCCTGCCGTGAGACCTTCAAGCGCATGAAGGCACTGGGCGAGGATCCCCACTCGCTTTCCGCGATTCTCATCACTCACGAGCATTCCGATCACGTTTACGGACTGGCCATGCTCGCGAAAAAACTGCATATCCCGATCTTCATGACCGGGGCCACGCACCAGGTTTGGGCGCGAGCGCTGCGCGATGCAACGGGCGAACGTCCGCAGCTTGAGAAGTTGGAGAAGTTCGAATCCGGCCGCAGCTTTCAGGTCTGCGACATCGCGGTGAAGCCATTCACCATTCCGCACGACGCCGCCGACCCTGTAGGATTCACCTTCCACGCAGAGGGCATCAAAATCGGCGTTGCCACCGACCTGGGATACATTCCCGTCAGCGTGCGCGATCACCTGCGCGGCTGCGATGTGCTGGTCATGGAATCGAACCATGATTTAGAGATGCTGCGCGGGGGACCTTATCCGTGGTCGGTGAAGCAGCGGGTAATGAGCCGGGTCGGGCATCTGTCGAACGAAGCTCTCGCAGATTTCTTCACTAACGACTATGATAATGGTGCAGCTTTTGTCGTGCTGGCGCATCTCTCAGAGCAGAACAATCACCCGGAGATTGCTCGGAGAGAAGCGGAGAAGGCACTCGCAGCCCGGGGTGGGCTGTTCCAGAACCGGGTGCTGCTGGCGGGGCAGTCTGAAGCATTAGAGCCGATTCGGCTGTAGCGCAAGTTCCACCCATGAGTCAGCAGTGTATTGATCCAATCGTAGGCAAGATCCTGGCGGGCTGGCGTTACGACATCTCTGGCCTGGCGCCGGAAATGCGCGGCGACTACGAGAACCACTTCACCGCCTGCGAACGCTGCCGCAGCCGCCAGCAACTGCACCGCATCATTGATGTAGGACTGATCGCGCTGGCTTCGGTGTCCGCGGGAGTTTTCCTGCTCGCCTTTGGAGTCATACGCCACTTCGGCCCGCGGCACGCCTTCTGGCTTGAGATCGCGGCTCTCGCGGGCTTCGCCTTGTCGGCGCTGATCTGGTTGGGAGTGGCCGTGGCCACACCTGCCCCCGTGACCGTGCTGGACGCGGCTATGGAAGGTGCACGGCGCGTGCATGACCGCCTGCCCGAGGAAATTCGTCAGCGCCTTCCCGAAGAGATTCGCGCCAGGATTACAGGAACGTAGGCGATGCGGCCTTTTTCACGAATCGTCGGGATGTTGCTGCTTGCGGCCCTGGCAGCGTCTTCGGCCGGCGCACAGGCGCTGATGATGCCTGTCAGCGCAAAGTACGCATTCTGCGGGATGCCATGACCACGCGTTACCACCTCCCGCACCCGCCCCGCCCAGTCACCAGTGCTGCGCCGCGGGACATGATCATGCCGCCCCAAGCAGTGTGTTTTCCGGCGTCACGCTGCTGCCGTATTTCGGTCCGGCAGGGGATGCTGAACAGGCCGTGCCCGCTTACCGCTTTAGCCGCAGGGTTTCCCCCCTGATTCATTCTTCTCTCGGTTCGCCGGGCTCGATCTGCCTGCGAATCTGATCCACTGACGTCTCTCGTAATCGGTTTTTTCAGCGTCTTCGCGTTTGCCCGAGGACGCGCTCTTCTCTTTTGCGCCCAAACTTGAGAGGAAACTTTCTTGCAACGGATATTTTCCATTCTCGTCTGCGTTGTGGCCTCTATCTCGCCGGCCACAGCGCAAAACTCCGAGCCGACTCATTCTGCCCACGACATGAGCGAGATGAATATGGAAGTGCATGCGAGCACTGAGTTGCCCTCCCCGCACGCCGGAACCGGCACAGGGTGGCAGCCTGCCTCGGTGCCCGCGTACGAATGGATGTTCATGCGTGGTGGTTGGGACCTGATGGCGCACGGCGCGATCTTCGTCGACTACAACCAGCAAGGCGGCCCGCGCGGCGCAGGCAAAGCCGAGTCGGTGAACTACGGCATGCTGATGGAAGATCATAAGCTGGGATCAGGTACGATTCTTTTTCGACAGATGTTTTCCGCGGAATCGCTGACGTTCTCCGCATCCCGGCTTCCCGGAACTTTTCCAGACGGGCGAGACCTACCACGGTCAGGCACTCGTCGATCACCAACACCCGCACAACGTGTTCGCCGAACTCTCGATGCTGTACACGCTACCTCTCACAGAAAAACTTTCGTGGGAGTTCTACGGCGGTCCGGCCGCGGAGCCGGCGCTTGGACCTGTCGCCTACATCCATCGCGCCTCTGCCTCGGAACTGCCGATGGCGCCACTCAGCCATCACCTGCAGGATTCCACCCACACCAGCTTCGGCGTGATCACAACTGGATTTGTGATCGACCGCATCAAGCTGGAGGCATCCGCCTTCAACGGGCGCGAGCCCAACGAAGAGCGGTGGAGCATCCAACTGGCCGCGCTCGATTCCTGGTCGGCACGGGCCAGCGTGGCTCCGTCGCGCAACTGGACGGCGCAATACAGCATTGGGCGATTGGAGCATCCGGAGGCCCTTGAGACGGATAGCCAGTGGCGCCAGACGGCGTCCGCGGAATTCAACCGGCCGATAAAGCGTGGCGACTGGGTGACGTCGCTGATCTGGGGACGAGTGCATAAGATCGCCGCTGGAAACAATCTCAACAGCTATCTGCTCGAGTCCACTTTGAATTTCATGAGCCGCTACTATGCCTTCACGCGCCTGGAGCTTGTGGACAAGGATGAACTTTTCCCGCAGGCTGCGGTCCATCCTGCCTATCGCATCGGGGCTTACACCGTGGGCGGCGTGCGCGATTTCGTGCAGAACCATGTCTGGCAACTTGGAATAGGAGCCGATGTGACTTTCTACTCCAAGCCAGCCGTGCTGACTCCGTTCTACGGCAATCGTCCAGTTTCGTTCCAGATTTTCCTGCGGGTTCGTCCTGGTCTGACCCAGCATAAGCACACATAACCTTCCCGCTCTGTATTGTCGAATCGGATTCCGCGGAAAAAAATCGGACAACTGTCAGTTCCTGATTGCGCGAAGATTGAGTCAGTGGCTGGAATTTTGAAGTTACTGCGAATGGTTCAGGTCGTCATGCTGGGCAGCATCTTGCTGTACGCGGCGGTAGGCGAAATCCTGGGCCCTGGCATTCGAACCGTGAATCCGGCTCTCAGCTACGCATTCTCCACAGCCGCAGTCGCCATTGTCGGCATGATCTTCGTGGTGCGGCGAACCCTGGTTTTTCGCTCCGCCGAGAGCCTGGCTGTACATCCTGACGATCCCCTGACCTTGAATCACTGGAAGACGGGCTACCTTGCAACCTATGCTTTCTGTGAAGCCCTCGCCCTGTTTGGCCTGGTCCTCCGCTTCATGGGTTGCAACTTCCAGCAGAGCGCTCCGTTCTACCTGGGCGGCCTAATTCTGCTCGCTTTTTTCGGACCGCGGCGACCGGTCGCTTCCTGATGTGCTAGCCTCGAAGACACTATGTCTATCAACGGTCCGGAAGAACTCGAAGGGATGCGCGCCGCAGGCGCTGTGGTTCGGCTTGTGCTGGAGGCGATGAAAGCTGAGGTTCGTCCCGGTGTCACCACGGCTGAATTGGACGAAGTAGGTGCGGGCGTGATGCGGCGGCAAGGCGCGCAATCGGCTCCCGCGCTCGTCTACAAGTTCCCGGGGGCAAACTGCATCAGCCTCAACGATGAGGCGGTACATGGCGTTCCGAGCGGGCGCGCGCTGCAGGAAGGAGATCTGCTGAAGCTCGATGTCACCGTCGAGAAGGGCGGATTCATGGCAGATGCCGCTATCACCGTTCCTGTCGGAGAAGTATCGGTCGAACGGAAACTCCTGATGGCCTGCGCGGAACGCGCCTTTACCAAAGCGATGCTGGTGGCACGAGCAGGTTTTCGCGTTTCCGAGATCGGGCGGGTGGTCGAGCGCGAGGTCCGGCGCAACGGCTTCTCTGTAATTCGCGATCTTGGAGGTCATGGCATCGGACGCACCATCCACGAAGCGCCCCGCGTGCCCAACTATCCTGATCCGCAGGCCAACCAGGTTCTGACCGAGGGTCTAGTCATTACGGTGGAGCCGATTATCGCAGCCGGCTCTGGCAGAACAGTGACTGCAAAAGATGGATGGACGATCCTCACCGCCGATCATCAGGCTTCTGCTCACTACGAACACACGCTGGTGATCACGAAGGGCGCGCCGATGGTGTTGACGGCGGCGTAGATGCGCGTCTGGCGACAGCCGCCTCGGTGTCCCGCCCAGGCGAAGCCCGGCGGCAGTGCCAGAGGCCGCTTACATCTCTAAGCCTTGATGTGGCAGCTCGCCAAGCCCCGCTTTTCCAGATACTGCTGGTGGTAATCCTCCGCCGGATAGAACGCCACTGCGGGAACGATCTGGGTCACAATCGGCTTGGAGTAGCGATGCGACTTCTCCAGTTGCTGCTTCGACGCCTCTGCTGCCGCCTGCTGCTCTGGCGAGTGGAAGAATATGGCCGAGCGATATTGTGAGCCCCAGTCCGGACCCTGGCGGTTGAGCTGCGTCGGATCGTGGTTCTCCCAGAAGACTTTCAGCAGCTCATCATAGCGAGCTTTGGAGGGATCAAATTCCACTTCCACCGCCTCCGCGTGCCCCGTGCGGTCGGTGCAAACATCTTTGTAAGTAGGGTTTGCCGTCTGCCCGCCGGTATAGCCCACCCGCGTCGAGATGACGCCAGGAATCTGCCGGAACGTCGCTTCTACTCCCCAGAAACATCCTGCTGCAAATGTTGCCTTCGCCATTTTTGATTTCCTCTTAAAACAGTCGAAAGAAGTATCTGCTTACTTTAGATGACCTGCGACGAAGAAAGTCGCGCAAGCGCAAAGAGATTCGAATCAGTCGGCAGCTCGAAGCTTCATAATTTCCGCAGACCTTCGCCGGGCCCATCAGCCCTGAATGCGCATCGATTTGCATGATGGCGTCATTGGACAAATTGCTTGCGGCCTGCGGAAGAGGTCGAGTAGCATCGCGATATGACTGGGATGTGCGGCAGTTTATGTGCCTTCCCGTTTGTAATAGGCACCACGGTCTTGGGATTCGGACTGCAAGCTGCACCATCTGTGGCACCCGTATCGACGGCGCCAGTTCTGGTTGGCCCCGAAGAGGTGCGTACGCACAGAGCTGGGATTGTTCCGTTCATCCGAATGAGCTTTGAGTCAATGTCACCGCAGCAGGCAACACTAATGGGAATGGACGGTCTCACGGCGCATATCATCGTGGACCCTAGAGGATCTGTTGTCTCGGCGACCGTGGACCCTAAGGGGTCGGTTGCCTCGGCGATCTGCGGGGGCTGTGCGTCGGGTCTCGCCGCACAAGCCGAAGCCGCGGTGCGTGCGATTCAATATAGCCCTTTTGAGCGTAGCGGCCACGCAGTATGGGTGCAGTTTGACGAAACCGTTCTCGTGCTGCCTCCAGAACGACGGCCCGTCAGGCAAGTGCAATTTCCCCTTGTTAATGACTGGAACGCTGTGCAAATCAAACTGCGACGTACGAGCTGTTATGGATTGTGTCCAGCCTACAGCGTTGAGATACAAGGAAATGGCAACGTCCTTTTCGAAGGCGTGGAGGGCTGGGTAGCAGAGGCTGGGCAGCATCGGGCGACAATCCCAAAAGAGGCTGTTACCTCCCTTGTGGACGCATTTCGCAATGCCGACTTCTATGCCCTGGATGACGAGTATGTTTGGTCGGTGTTTGACTTGCCAACATATGAAACCTCAATTGAGATCGATGGTCGGCTGAAAAAAGTGAAAGACTATGGTGGACTTCACATAGGCATGCCGGCCACCGTCACTAAATTGGAAGATTTAATTGACCAGCTTGCCGACACGCAACGGTGGGTCAAATTCCAGGCGTCGAAGAGCTCAACTCGCAATCCATAAACGGTTTATCTCAGGCCATGTGCCGTCGGCAGGAACCTAATTCTATTCCCCCTTTTTAGTCCTCGCACTCCACCTCACAGGGTAATTGACGCCTGCTTGGCATTACGGTAAAGTCCGATCATTGTTCCTGCGGGGTTCTTGCGGGAGAGGTACTGTGGATTTTGACTCCAGCCAAGCCAGATCCAACCCGGTGAAGACCCTGCAGAAACTCGCACTTCTGTTTCTCCTGCTCTCCCTTTGTGCCCAGGCCGCTCTGGCAGTTTCTGGGTTCTCGCCGCAAAAGCGCATGGGGCTCACGATTGGTGACCAGTGGGAGCCAGCCTTGGCCGCTGACCTCCACGGCCACGTCTACATTCTCTACCCGCAATATGGCCCCGCTCCAGATTGCCGCAGCTGCACTGCGCCGACCATCGCTTTGCAACTCAGCAACGATAACGGGACCTCCTGGGAGCCGCCGCGATCCCTGCTTCCCTTTCCGACTGGCCAGTTTGACCCGCAAATCGTCGTCGATCCAGTGGACCGCCAGACCATCTACGCTGCCTGGCTGCAGAACAATAAGCGCGACACTATCGTTGCCCGATCGCTGGACTTCGGGCGCACCTGGTCTTTCTCCATCGCAGCTCAAGGCCGGGAAGAAGCCGACAAGCCGGTGCTGACCGTGCACGGGCCGGATGTCTACGTCGGCTTCAATCATGAAGAAAAGTTTCTGGTCGCCGCCTCCCATGATGCCGGACAGACTTTCACTACCGTAAGCGTCAGTCCAAACACCGGACCGGGCTGGTCTTTGGCCGGCGGCGCCACGGTAGATCCCGCCGGCAACGTCTTCTTTGGATGGACGGCCTACGCAGACCACGAGGTCACATCTCGCCCGGTCAGCATCTACGTGAGCCGCTCAGCCGACGGCGGTCGCTCCTGGAGCACGACCTTGCTCGAACGTCTCCAGCGCCGCCGCCGACTGTGAGGCGCAACTCTGCGGAACGGGTTTCCTCGGCGCGCAAATCGCCTTGGCCTCCGACACCTCGGGAACCGTCTTTGCGTTGTGGAATGCCGGAATGCGAAACGGCGGCTCCGAACGCATTTACTTTTCTTCGTCCACTACCGCCGGCGCGAGTTGGTCCGCTCGCACTGACGTCTCCACCGCTGTGGGCAACGTTGAGCATTGCTTCCCCGCCATTACCGCCGGAGCACCGGGCGATGTCCGCATCGCCTGGATGGATACTCGAATGTCGGACACGCGAACGCCCGATTCGCGCAACCATCTACTGTGGAACACGTTCTATCGCAGTTCCACCAACGGCGGCGCTACCTGGTCGGCTGAGTCGCAGCTCTCGGGTCCGGCTCGCTCCTACGATTACATTCTTCCCTCTGGCTTCCGCTTTCCTTTCGGCGATTACTTCGGCCTGGCCATCGACAACCAGGGTACGACGCACGCCGTGTGGGGGGAAGGCAGAAATTACAAGTCTCCGGGTTCCATCTGGTACACTCACGGCCGATAGCCCTAACAATATTTCCAATCCATCACTGACGGAGGATTTCCATGCACTACATGGGAGTGAATCTGTGGGCCGTGCTGGTGTGCGCGGTAGCCGATATGGCGCTCGGCTTCCTCTGGTATTCGCCCGTCCTCTTCGCCAATCCCTGGATGAAGCTGATGGGCTATGATCCCAACGACAAAGCGAAGATCTCCGAGATGCAGAAAACCGCCGGCCCTTCTTACGGCATGTCATTTATCGCCAGCTTTCTGGCCGCCGCGGTTCTGGGGAAGATCATAACCATCTCCACCGTTACCACCCCGTTGTACGGCATGAAAATCGCTCTGGCGATATGGCTGGGATTCGTCACTACGGTGCAGTTGACTGGCGCGCTGTTCACCCGGCAACCGGCGAAGCTTTATGCCATCAACACCGGTTACCAGCTTGTGTGTTACATGGTGATGGGTGCAATTCTCGGCGCGTGGCGTTAAGAAGCATGCCTCATCTTTCCAGCAGAGAATTACTCTAACTGCAGACCGCCAGTAAGCTCCGCCAGGCGGGCGATCCCACGCTCGGCGCACCATTCCTGCAACTCGTCGACAATCTTTTCGGTCGCGCAGGGATCCCAATAGCTGGCCGTGCCGATCTGGACCGCCGTCGCCCCAGCCAGCATGAACTCGACTACATCGGCCGCCGTCGATATCCCGCCCATGCCGATGACCGGAATCCTCACCGCGTGCGCCGCGTCATACACCATGCGCAATGCAATCGGCTTAATGGCCGGTCCGGAAAGCCCCGCCGTAATGTTGGCAATACGCGGCCTTCGCGTTTCCGCATCGATGGCCATAGCCATCAGCGTGTTGATCAGCGAGATGGCATCAGCCCCCGCCTCCTGCGCTACATAGGCCATTTGCCCAATGCTGGTCACGTTCGGAGAAAGCTTGACGATCACTGGCCGTTGCGCCACATGTTTCGCCGTGCTCACCACCTCATCCAGCGCGCGCGGATCGCTGCCGAATTGCAGCCCCCCCTGCGTCGTGTTAGGGCAGGAAACATTCAACTCGTAGGCCGCGATGCCCTCGCCTTCATTGAGAATCTGGATCGTTCGTTCGTAGTCCTCGCGTGTATAGCCGAAAACATTGGCGAAGACCACAATGTTCTTGATCTGCCGAAGATGCGGCAGTTTCTCCTCCACAAAAGCCTGTGCCCCGATGTTCTGCAGGCCAATCGCATTCAGCATTCCCGCCGCGGTCTCAAATAGACGTGGCGGAGGATTCCCGATCATGGGCTCTTTCGACAACCCCTTGACCACAAACCCGCCGAGTTTACTGAGGTGCACCACATCTTCGAACTCGGCTCCGTAGCCGAAGGTACCGCTGGCCGCGATCACGGGATTCTTCAGCGGAATGCCCGCGAAGCTCACGCTGAGATCAGGAGCAGAGCGTCCAAGTTGTGCGGTGGAATCTGTCATCGCTGACTTTCCTTTGAGTTGACGGCGGAATGCGGCGGCGCGACGGCCTCTGTCAGCACTCTTCCGCGCGAGTGAGTCGGGGCGTTGATTCCCAGCAGCGACGCGATCGTGGGCGCCAGGTCCACGGGTTCGGCGTGCGTGCGGTAAACGCCTGTCTGAAAGGGGAGCCCATAAAACGCCAGCGGCACATGCGTATCGTACGTGTAGGGCGAAGTGTGGTCCGCCCCGTGCGCCGGCCCGATGGTGTACGGATCGGGAACACCCATCACCCACCAGCCTCCTTCCTGCGAATAGCTGTTCAAATATTTTCGCCCCAGCACCGTGTTGGGCACGGCTCCCTCAGCCAGTTGCCACTTGGCGTAATAGTCGCGAAGGCCGGCCCGCTTCATCGCCTCACCCGCGGCCGTCTCGGCGTCGCGTTCTTTCACCTGCACCGCCGTAAAGGCCTCTTCGTTGAGCCAGGCGATGGGATATTCCATCTTCACGTAAGCAGCAGCGCTGCCAGGAGAGAACTTCGCCGCCAGCGCAGTGTTAATCTGCCCGTCGAGATTCGCCCCATCCATGCTTGCTGCGGGAATGTGCATCGCCTTGGCAGTCTCGGGCAACGCCGAAATCCCGTGGTCGGCCGAAAGCGCGATCCACACATTCGCCAGCCCGATCTGATGTCCCAAAAAATTGAAGAAGTCCGCGAGTTCCCGATCCAGCGCCAGTGCCATCGTCTTCATCTCCGGAGCGTCAGGACCTCCCTGATGCCCGAGAATATCGTTGGGCGAAAGGCTTATGGCGAGCAGATCCGTCACCGGCCCGCTGCCCAGGTTCTCGTACACAACAAGTTCTTTGGCAAACTCGAATTCGTATTCGTTGCCGAATGGCGTCGACCCGATTACTTCGTAGAAACCTTCATCGGAGCCGTCTTTTCCTTTGCGATGCGCCGTCGATCGCAGCAAGTTCCCCTGCGCATCCTTCCAATCGCGATCCCAGTATTTCGCCGCCCGATTACTCGAGTTGAAATCCTGCACCCACTTCGGCAAGTCGCTGCGGTAATACGTGGACGTGACCCACAGGCCGCTCTTCGGCTCGATCCAATAGGCCGCATCTCCAGCGTATCCCGCGGGCAGCACGGCGGCGCGGTCCTTCAAAGATATTCCGAAAACGCGCGCCCGGCCCTGCGTCGCCAGTTTGAGTTCGTCTCCGAGAGTGTCCGCCATCAGATTGTGCGGAGACGAGCCCGCCTTGTCACCTGGAACTCCGACGAGCTTTGTTTTGTCATCCTCAACAAAAGGGATGGCGCGCTTGTTCTTAAAATCCCAATAGTCGTTCGCGAGAAGGCCGTGTCCATCAGTGTAGGCGCCGGTGAACAGCGTGGAGTGTCCCGGTGCAGTGCGGGTGTTGGCGTAGTCGAAGCTGCAATCGGTGAAGTAGGCACCGTGGTCGAGGAACAGGCGGAAGCCCCCGTCACCGAATTGATCGCGGTAGCGCTCCAGATAGTCGCCGCGAAACTGATCGATCACGATCACCACGACCAGCTTGGGATGGGCGTTGTACGCGGAGCCGGAAGCGGAAATCGCGATGCCGGAAATGATTCCGACAGAAAAAAGCGCGAGGAGAAGCCACACTTCGATGGATCTGCGGAAGGGTCTCATCGCGTTGGTAGTTTACACAGGTGCGAAGCGATACACCAAAGCTGGCGGCAAATTCGCCCGCGCCGTCGTCAACGTCTGAATTGACGCGAACGAACGCTGGCCCCTAGAATCGGAAAGCTGACATTAATTCGCAAGCGTCATCGTTGCGTTTCCCATGCCCCTTTACGAATATGAGTGCAAGAAGTGCGGTCACCGGTTCGAGAAAATTCAAAAGTTCTCTGACAAGATGATCAAGAAGTGTCCCGACTGCGGGGGCGCGGTCGAGCAGGTGATCTCGGCGCCGGCAGTGCAGTTCAAGGGATCAGGATGGTACGTCACCGACTACGCGAAGAAGTCCCACGCCCCATCGTCCTCCGATAGCGGCAAAGAAGGTAAGACATCCCAGAAGGAAGACAAGCCTAAGTCGGAATCTTCCCCGAAAGACGCTCCCAAAGAGAGTAAAGAGACCACCTCGAAGAAGTCCGACAAGAACAAGTAGCTGTTACGGGTAACCGGGTACTGGGTACTCGGTACTGGGTACTTATTTCAGCTGACTCTCGAAGTGCTCCTCAATTATCCCAAACAAATGCACCCGCGCATCCTGGCCGGCGATGCTGTGCGTTTTGTTGGGATAAATCATCAATTGGAATTGTTTCCCGGCCTTGATGAGCGCGTCGATCATCTGGACGCTGTTCTGGAAGTGCACATTGTCATCGCCGGTACCGTGCGCCAATAGCAGCGCCCCATGCAGCTTGTCGGCGGACTTCGTTACGTCGGATTCGTCGTAGCCTCTCTTATCGTCCTTGAGCAGGCCCATGTAACGCTCGGTGTAGATGGTGTCGTAGTTGACTTGATTGGTGACGGGCGCGACCGCAACCCCGGCGCGGAAGCGGTCGGAATGCGTCATGGCATACAGCGTCATGGATCCCCCGTTTGACCATCCCCAAATCGCGGTCCGCTCGCGGTCGAGCTGCGGATACTGGGCCAGCAGTTGATCGAGACAGTTGAGCTGGTCTTTGAGTTCGATCGCCCCAAACTCGTGGCGAACCGCAGTCTGGAATTTGCGGTCGCGTCCGGGCGTTCCGCGGTTGTCAACGGCGAAGATGGCGAAGCCTTTGCGGGCAAGCATCTGATCGAAGAGCGCGCCCGATCCTCCCCACTCTTTGAGCACAAGCTGCGCGGCCGGACCGCCATAGATGTTGACGATCAGAGGAATCTTGCCCGTGGGTTGATCCGGCGGGAGAAGCAAGCGCCCGTACAGCGTCGTACCATCGTTGGCCTTGAACTCGAGGAACTTCTCCGGCATCAGGCCATAGTCGGCAACGCTACGCGCTTCCCACACCGGATAACAACTTCCGCCGACTGCGCAAAGGGTGAGTTTGGGAGGGACGAGCGAAGCGGAATACGTATCCGCATAATGCTTGCCGTCATCGGCGAATTCCCCGAAGTGCATTCCTTCTTCGTGAGTGAGCGCCTGGAAAGAGGAGCCGTCAAGCTTCACCGAGAACAGATGCCGCTGCCGCGGATCGTCCTTGTTGGCAGAGAAAAAAACCGTTCCTGCCGCTTCATCCACCGCTTCGACCCCGAGCATCTCGAAATCACCCTGCGTCAGTTGCCGCTCCAGCTTCGCCTCAGCCGCCAGCGGGTTCTGCTTGTCAAAGCTGTAGACATAAAGATGAGTGTGCCCGTCCCGCCAGCTGGACCACAGAAAGCGGTCCCCGGATTTAAGCACGCGAAAGTCGTCATTGACGTTGATCCAGGCATCGGGCGCGGTTTCGCTGAGCACGACATGCGACTTGCCCGACTTTGCATCGACGAAATACAGGTCCATCTTGTCCTGCGTGCGATTGAGCACTTCGGCCCAAAGCACCCCGTCGCGAACCCAGCCAAAGCGCGGAATGTAGATCTCCTCGTCGCTGGTTAATGAGATCCAGCGAACCTTGGCCTTGTCCGCGTCAACGACGCCGATTTTCACCACCGGATTGGGATCGCCCACCTTGGGATATTTTTCGTTGTCGACCGTGGGATGAGTCGGCATCCAGTCCGTGATCGGATACGTAGGAACTTTGGTTTCGTCCATGTGAAGGAAGACAATTTCCTTGCCATCGGGCGACCAGAAATAATTGCTGCGCACATTCAGCTCTTCGGCATAGACCCAGTCGATGTCACCGTTGAACAGGTTGTCTCCTGTGTCCTTGGTGAGCTGCTTTTCATTCTTGCCGTCGATTGGCCGGACGTACAGGTTGTGCTTGCGAACGTAGGAAACGTGACTGCCGTCCGGCGAAAACTTTGGGTCACCACTCGGATCGGATGCCGACGTGAACTGCACGGCAGTGTTGTTAGCTGTGTCGTAGAGCCAGAGTTGCCCTTGAGCATCAAAGACAAGGTGCCTGGAGTCGGGCGCCCAAATGTAGGCGGCCACGTGATAGCGAGTCAGGCGTTCCCGCTCGCGTTCGTCCTTGATCTTGTTGTAGTCGGGCGCGAGGGAAGCAAGCTTGGCGGCCGTAACCAGCACTTTCTTCTCGCCGGTGGCGGCCTCTACATACCAGAGCTCGCCCTCCTCTCCCCTGTCCCCGCGCTGCACGAACGAGAGCTTCGTGCCATCAGGACTCCACTCGATGGTTTCAGGCGCCCGGCCTGTGAGGCCGCCCGGGGCAAAAATCTGGTCAAGAGTCAGCGGCTTGACCGGCTGCTGGGCCTGGGCATTGAAAACAGCGATCAGGAAGAAAACTGCGACTAGGGCGACAGCGAGGTGGCGTTTCACGAGCAAACTCCGATGAATGAATTGACTCCGAATACGAATGCACGCAAACGAATGAGTGTACACCGGATCGCGAGGAGGCCGGGATGCCCTCAGCCAATCAGGCCTTTGCACCACCATTTTCGGACGCCTCCCGCCGCTCCATTTTGAAATGCGTGACCGCGTTTGTGAGAAGCCGGCTGACGTCATCCGTCCTCCGCATGTTAAAATCAAGGCAGATCTCCTGATGCTTCCTGACATCGAAAATCTGTTGAAGCTGCAAGATGCGGATAAGGAAATCCGCCGCCTGCAGGACGAGGTCGCTGAACTCCCCAAACGCGTGGCCGCAATCGAGCAGAAACTGGCCGGCACCAAGGCTCAACTCGAAAAAGCCCAGTCCGCCATCAAGGCCGACGAAGCCGCCCGCCGCAAATACGAAACTGTCATCACCGACCTCCGCGGCAAGATTTCCAAGTATCGTGACCAGTCGCTCGACGTCAAAACCAACGAGCAGTACAAAGCGCTGCTGCACGAAATCCAGTTTTCCGAGAAGGAAATCGCCGCCAACGAAGACAAGATTCTGGAGTTAATGGTCAATGCCGACGCCCGTGACACGGAAGTGAAGGCTGCCCAAGCCGAGCTCAAAGCTGAAACCGCTGAGATCGAGCAGGAAAAAGAGCAGGCCCGCCAGCGCACCGCCGAAGATCAAAAACTCCTGGCGGAATGGAATGCTAAGCGCAATCAGATCCGCACCGGCGTAAACGAAGACCTGCTGCGCCACTACGAGCGCGTCTCAAAGTTTCGCGGCACGGGCATTTCCGAGGTCCGCGATCACAAATGCATGGCCTGCCAGGTCATGCTCCGCCCGCAAACTTACAACGACGTGCGCTCCGGCCAGCAGACCGTGGTTTGCGATTCCTGCCAGCGCATTCTCTACTTCAATCCCGCCGACGAGATGGTCGCCATCGAGAAGTCTGAGGTAAAACGTCCCCGCCGCCACCATCCCAAAATCGACGCCCCGCAAGCCTGGTACTACCGCCAGGAATTCGCCGATGCCGGCGAAGTTTACCTCTGTCTCACCAACGCCGCAGGCCAGGCCAGCCGCCGCGTCTACGAGATGCACACTGGACGTCTGCGTCGGCGACATCCTTATCCGCGAAGGCGACTACCGCCATGCCTTTCCCGAGGACATCACCGGCGCAATCCGTCTCAACGGGAGCTGGACCGAGGATGAGCTTGACGCCTGGGGCACAGAACTTCCCATGGTCCTGCTCGACGCCCTGCAAGCCGACCTCGAAGCAGCCCAGGCCGAGATGAACACACGCTCCTCCGCCAAGTCTGAAGCGCACCCTCCCGTCCCCTCCGAACAAGCTGCCAGCTAGCAATGTTCGTGTGAGACCGGGTCTATTGACCCGGTCGGGTCGAGCGTAGCTCGACTCTGTCGGCAGCATCTGGGATGCATGAGTTTAAGATGGCTGCATGCCCCAACCTTCCCCGCCCAATCTCCACACGATAAAACTCTCGCTCCGCGGCGCCAACCGCCTCAAAGCCGGCCACGTCTGGGTCTACCGCTCCGATATCACCCCTGCCGACGGCATTCCTCCCGGCTCTCTCGTCAGCGTCCTCGACCATCGCGGCAAGCCCCTCGGCACCGCTCTCTACTCCAGCGCCTCGCAAATCGCCATCCGCATGCTGTCGCACGAGCCGGTGACGGATCTCCCCGCGCTGCTCCGCCTGCGCATCGCTGATGCCATCGCCTACCGTGAACGGATAGTCCGCAACACCGACGCCTTCCGCGTCGTTTTCAGTGAGGCTGACTTCCTGCCCGGTCTCATTGTTGATAAATATCGGGACATCCTTTCGCTGCAAATCCTCACCCAAGCATGGGATTCCGATACACTGCGCCAACCTCTCATTTCCGAGCTCAACGCTCGGCTGAAACCCGACTCCATCGTCGAACGCGTCGATCCACGGGTTCGCGAACTGGAAAAGTTGCCGGAACGCCCGTCACCGGCGCTGTTCGGCAGCAAGACCGCCACGCTCATTCACCATGAACGGCGTTCAGTTCCATTACGACGCGCTCGAAGGTCAGAAGACCGGAGCCTTCCTCGACCAGCGCGAGAACTACGCTGCCGCCGCACAATATGCGCACGGCGCGGCGCTCGACGTTTTCTGCTACCAGGGAGGATTCGCGCTTCACCTGGCGCCGCGATGTTCCCACGTAACCGGCGTTGACAGCTCGCGTCCCGCGCTCGAAGTCGCCGACCGGAATGCGGCCCTCAATCAACGCGAGCCGAACCAACTTGAGATCGAGTGGATCGAGGCCAATGCCTTTGACCTGCTCAAAGATTACTCTTCGTCCGGGCAGCGCTATGACATCATCGTCCTCGACCCTCCGGCTTTTGCCAAAACCAGGCGCGACCTCGATGCCGCAATGCGCGGCTACAAAGAACTCAACCTCCGCGCCCTAAAAATGCTTCGCCCCGGCGGAGTGCTGGTGACCTGTTCCTGCTCCTACCACGTCAGCCAGTCTGACTTTCTGCAAATGCTGTCAGAAGCCGCGCTGGACGCCCATCGCACGCTCCGCATTGCCGAGCTCCGCGGCCAGTCCAAAGACCATCCCGTGCTGCTGAATGTGCCCGAAACCTCGTACCTGAAATGCGCCATAGCCAGTGTAAGTAGTTGAAAATAAGACTAAAGTAATTATTGACAATAAGACGCTCAACTTTTATGCTTCTTTTACGCTAATTACGCGTCAAATAAAAGTGACCGCAGCCCTGAGACTATTACCCAGAGCCGGTCTCGAATTCAAAAAACCTTTGAACCAAACGACATCTGAAGGAGGATTTACCATGACCGTTCTTACCCGTTGGGAGCCGTTCCGTGAGTTTTCCACCCTGCAGGACCGCATGAATCGCCTGTTCCGCGATTCTTTTAGTGACCCAGGCCGGGATGAGTCCCTCACCACCTCAAGTTTTGCCCCCGCCGTCGACGTCTACGAAGACGAGCACAAAGTCACGCTGAAGATCGAAGTGCCCGGAATCGAAGAGAAAGACATCGACGTCCGCGTCGAGAACAACACTCTTACCGTGCACGGCGAGCGCAAGATCGAGAAAGAAGAGAAAGAAGAGAACTACCGCCGTGTGGAGCGCCAGTACGGCAGCTTCACCCGCACCTTCAACCTGCCCAACACCGTAGACACCGAGAACGTGCAGGCGACCTACGACAAGGGCGTGCTGAAGATCGCCCTGCCCAAGAAGGCCGAAGCCAAACCAAAGCAAATCAAGGTCCAGGTCGGCAGCGAGAAGCACCTGGAAGGCAAAACCACAGAAAGCAAGAGCCCCAGCAAAGCCGCATGAGGCTGTAATGCTCGTGTGGGACCGGGTCCATTGACCCGGTCATCGAGCGTAGCTCGATTTTTTGTGTAAGTTCCATTCGTGCGCAGTTCGTGTAAGAGCCGCTTGCGCAAGAGTGGTTGTGGAAGAGCGGCGCTTCAGCGCCGCATCTGGAGCTAAAACGAAGCGGGGCTTTAGCCCCGGAGCTCGGCGGGAGGCGGCAAAGTTGACCGCCTCCCATTTCTTTTGATCAAAGTCGTACGTTTTCGTAATACAGTTCCGCAGAGCCCAAGCCACCAAATGCTAATTGCCAAATGCTAATTGCTGGTTAACATCATCATAGAAAGCGAGAGGAAAACCCCATGGCTATCCGTTGGGACAAATTCACTGTTAAAGCGCAGGAAGCCGTCCAGCGCGCGAACGAACTCGCCTCCGAGCACGGCAATCCCGAACTGATACCGGCGCATTTGCTCGCCGCGCTGCTCGAAGACAAAGAAGGTATCGTCCCGCCTGTGCTTGAAAAGATCGGCATCGGTCCTCAGGCCGTGCTTGCCGATCTCTACGGCGAGATTGAGAAGCTGCCCAAGGTTTCTGGTGGCGCTGCACAGGCCACCATGTCCAACAGCGCCAGCAAGTTGCTCGATCAGGCCTTCAAAGAGGCCGCAAATTTCAAGGACGAATACGTCTCCACCGAACATCTGCTTCTGGCTGCAACGCACCTGAAGGGAGACGTCGCACAGCAGATTCTCAAACGCCACGGCGCGACCTACGACGACATCCTGAAGGCGCTGACCGTTGTCCGTGGCTCGCAAAAAGTTACGGATCAGAATCCCGAAGCCAAGTACCAGGCGCTGGAGCGCTATGCGCGCGATCTGACGGAGCTGGCGCGCCGCGGCAAGCTGGACCCCGTCATCGGGCGCAACGAAGAAATCCGCCGCGTGGTGCAGGTTTTGTCGCGGCGCACGAAGAACAACCCAGTGCTGATTGGCGAGCCCGGCGTTGGCAAGACCGCAATCGTGGAAGGCCTCGCGCAGCGCATTATTTCCGGCGACGTCCCTGAAGTCTTGAAGAACAAGCGTGTCGTCGCGCTCGACCTCGGCGCCATGCTCGCCGGCGCGAAGTATCGCGGTGAATTTGAAGATAGGCTTAAAGCAGTTCTAAAAGAGATTGAAGACTCGCAGGGCCAGATCGTTCTGTTCATCGACGAACTGCACACCCTCGTCGGCGCTGGAGCGGCGGAGGGAGCGATTGACGCCTCCAACATGCTGAAGCCCGCGCTCGCCCGCGGGGAGTTGCGGGCGATTGGCGCGACCACGCTCAACGAATACCGCAAGTACATCGAAAAAGATGCCGCGCTCGAGCGCCGCTTCCAGATCGTCTACGTTCCTGAACCGACCGTCGAAGACACGATCGCAATTCTTCGCGGCTTGAAGGAGAAGTACGAGGTGCATCACGGCGTGCGCATCAAGGACTCGGCCATCGTTTCCGCGGCGATGCTCTCGCAGCGTTACATCACCGACCGCTTCCTGCCGGATAAGGCCATCGATCTCATCGACGAGGCGGCTGCTTCGCTGCGCATTCAAATCGATTCGCTGCCCACCGAAATCGACCAACTGGAGCGCAAGGCCACGCAGCTTGAGATTGAAAAGCAGGCGCTGAAGAAGGAGGACGATCCGAACTCGAAAGAGCGGCTCGCTGTAATTGAGAAGGAACTGGCCGAGATCCGCGAGAGAGCAAACACGCTCAAGGCGAACTGGAAAAAGGAGAAAGACCTGATCGCCCGCGCCCGCGCATTGAAAGAAAAGATCGAGAAGTTAAGAATCGAAGAGCAGGCAGAAGAGCGCAAGGGCAACCTGCAGCGTGTCGCCGAAATCCGGTACAGCCTGATTCGACAGGCTGAAGAGGAGTTGGCCAAACTCACGAAGCAGATGGAAGCGCAAGGCAAGTCTCGCATGCTCAAGGAAGAAGTCGACGAAGAAGACGTTGCGAGCATCGTCTCCAAGTGGACCGGAATTCCGGTCTCGAAGATGCTCGAAGGCGAAGTCAAAAAGCTGGTGACCATGGAGGAGCGTCTGCGCCAGCGCGTCATCGGCCAGGACGCGGCTCTGGAACGAGTCGCCAATGCGATTCGCCGCTCGCGGGCTGGACTTAGCGATCCCAAGCGTCCTATCGGTTCATTCATTTTTCTCGGTCCAACCGGCGTCGGCAAAACCGAACTCGCCCGCGCGCTCGCCGAATTCCTTTTCGACGACGAGCACGCCATGATCCGCATCGACATGTCGGAGTACATGGAAAAGCATTCCGTCGCGCGCCTGATTGGCGCTCCTCCAGGCTATGTTGGTTACGAAGAGGGCGGACAACTTACCGAGCAGGTTCGTCGGCGTCCGTATGCGGTGGTGCTGTTTGACGAGATTGAGAAGGCACATCCCGATGTGTTCAACGTGCTGCTGCAGATGATGGATGATGGTCGGCTCACCGACGGCAAAGGCCGCGTCGTGGACTTCAAGAACACAATCATCATCATGACTTCCAACATTGGTTCGTCATTCCTGCAGGCAGAAGGATTGCGCTCCGACGCGGAGTTTGAGAAGGCCAGCGAGCAGGTTTTGAATGCGCTGCATGGCCACTTCCGGCCTGAGTTCCTGAATCGCGTGGACGACATCATTGTGTTCCGTCCGCTGGGCAAGGAACAGTTGGTGAAGATCATCGACCTGCGGCTCGAGGAAGTGCGGCGTCTGCTGGCCGATCGCAAGATCTCGCTGGAGCTGACGGATGCGGCGAAGGATCTGATCTTCACGCAAGGCTACGATCCGAACTTTGGCGCGAGGCCGCTGAAGCGAGCCATTCAAAGGCTGGTGCAAGATCCTCTGGCTATGAAGATTCTGGATGGCGAGGTGATATACGGAGATCACGTCATCGTCGGTGCTGACAAGAAGACTGGAAAGATTACCTTCGAGGTCAGCAAGCGCGTGGGAGAGAAAGAGCCGGCGAAGGCAAAGCGGTAAAGCAAATCGCCACGGATAAACACGGATTTTCGCGGATCGCCTTCAATTGTTTGATCCGTAGAATCCGTGAAATCCGTGGCGATTCTTTGCTTATGCGAGGTCGAAAAGCAGGACTTCGGCATCTTTTGCGCCTTTGATGTTCAGCTTCTTTTCTTCGCTGATGGCCGCGCCGTCGCCCTGATTCAGCTTTTCGCCGTTCAGTTCTACTGCACCGCGCGCGACTTGCAGCCAGCCGTGGCGTCCCTTGCCGAACTCATGAGCCACTTCCTCGCCTGGTTTCAGCAGTGTGACATAGAGTTTGGCATCCTGGTTGATCTTCACTGATCCTTCACTGGCGTCGTGCGACGCGATCAGACGAAGCTTGCCGCGTTTCTCTTGTTCGGGGAAGGATTTCTGCTCGTAGCTGGGCTTCAGACCCTCTTTCTCCGGCGTGATCCAGATCTGCAGCAGGTGCACCGGATCGCTGGTCGACGGATTGAATTCGCTGTGGCGGATGCCGCTGCCGGCGGTCATGCGCTGGCCGTCGCCGGGCAGAATCACAGAGCCTGTGCCGAGGCTGTCTTTGTGCTCGAGCTTGCCTTCGAGGATGTAGGTGATGATTTCCATGTCGCGGTGGGGATGGGTGGGGAACCCGGTGTTGGGCGCGACGAAGTCTTCGTTGATCACGCGCAGGGAACGGAATCCCATCCACTTGGGATCCCAATAGTCGTTGAAGCTGAAGGTGTGGTGGGTCTTGAGCCAGCCGTGGTTACCGCCTCCGCGCTGGTCGCTGGGACGAATCTGGATCATGGCATTTTCTCGCTGTGTTAACTATTTAGTACTCATGGGTTAGATGCGGTTCGGTCCCTGAAGATTCGCGTCGCGATTGTCGGTTCGGCTTGTGGAATTCTCGCTCAAATAAATCTTGCTTGATGGTCGCGTCGTTGCGGCGGGAGGCCTCTGCGTCAATTTTCCAGAATGGGGGCCCCCCGGCCCCCCTCCCCCCTCCCCCTGGGCGAATGGAATCATCGGGTTAGGTGCTGTTTTGAGTCCAAAATCTTGAGCGCCTAGTGGTTGCAGGCAAAATCTTGAGCGCCAAGGAGTTAGGTCCTCATGGCAAGAGGTTGTTTGCACCGCCTCCGCCTTGACGATGATCTACTTCTTTGTATGGTGAGGCAAGGTTAGATGTCACAGGGGTTGGAGCGAGCGTGTGGATAACTTTGGGCGTTTTGCGGCGCACTTCCTTTCGGAAGTGAGGAACCGTTTTAGAGGTTTCGTGTCGTCCCTACGCGACTCGGTTCATCCTTTCCTTGGCTCACCCGGCGTTGAAACGCCGGGCTATTGTCGGGCGTCCCTTGGAGACTCGACTGCGCGGCACGATTGCGCGCGGCTTCGTACAGGATGACAATCGAACTGAAACGACGCTAAACATCGGCGCCAGACTCGTACCAAGAAACGAATCTCACCCATTTTCCCTGTGACGCACGAGTCGCTGTGGCAGACTGGATTTATGCACTCCATGAAACTTGGCGATTTTGAACTCAGCGTCTTTTCTGATGGTACCTATCCGCTGGATGGCGGGGCGTTTTTTGGGGTGGTGCCGAAGGTGATGTGGTCGAAGAGAGTTACGGCTGATGAGAGAAACTATGTCACTGCCGGACTCAACTCACTTTTGATCCGCACGGGCAAGGAGACCGTTCTGGTGGAGACGGGGATGGGGAATAAGTTGTCAGTGCGGATGGTGAAGATTTATGGGCAACCGGCGCAGTTGCTGACGAATTTGGCTGCGGGGGGAGTGCGGCCGGAAGACATCGATGTGGTGATCAACAGCCATCTACACTTTGACCATTGCGGATGGAATACGGTGCGGAACGGTGGGAAGGTGGTGGCGACGTTTCCGCGGGCTAAATATTATGCGCCGGAGGGGGAATGGCAGTATGCGCGGAAGCCTAGCGAGCGGGATGCTATCAGCTACATTCCGGACAATTATGATCCGCTGGTGGCGAGCGGGCAGATGACGCTGCTGAAAGGCGGAGAGGAGATTGTGCCGGGGATTTCGGTGGAGACTTTTCCTGGGCACACGGCTAGCATGATGGGCGTGATCGTTCGAGGCGGACCCTCAGCGGCTAAAGCCGCGAAAGCTTTGGACTCTGGCGGCACCCTTCGACTCGCTTCGCTCACTCAGGGCAGGCTAGAAACTAAAGCCGCGCCCTTCCCGGTTTCTACTCCCACCACGGCTTGTTACATCTCGGATCTGATTCCTACGACTGCGCACATTGATCTCACTTGGGGGATGGGATTTGATCTGTATCCGCTGCAGACTATTGAGAGCAAGAAGGAGTACTATGCGCGGTCGATTCCTGAGAAGTGGCTGACGGTGTTTACGCATGATCCGAAGGTGCCGTGGGCCTATGTGGAGAGCGATGAGGTGGGGAAGATGGTGGCGCGGGCGGCTACCTAGATAGAATGCGAGTTCGCTACGCGGGCGAGGGCGCCCGCGCCACATAGTCTTATTCTGAATAATTCGTCCACGCACCCTAGAGTCGGAGCCTTGCGCAGGCCCGCTTCTCGGTGCTTGTACCTTCACCTATAGAGTGGATGAGACTGAGATTCCTCCGCCCGCGAAGCAAAGCGCGGGCTGTCGGAATGACATCCCTTTTCTAGTGACATCCTTGTTCCTTGGGACTTGGCTGAGAGCTGACGGCTGACTGCGGAAAACATCTTCTCGTGGCCAATCAAGTCAACTGGCTTTCGCGGGCAGGAGTGCCCGCGACACAATTACCTTCAGACTTCGCGGGCGAGGGCGCCCGCGCCACATAGTCTGGCTTCGAAGAAGTCTTCTACTCTTTCCAGAATCTCTGGGGCGCTCTTGGATTCGTAGATGGCTTTGCGGAGGGCAGCGCCGCCGGGGACTCCGTGGGTGAACCAGGAGGCGAACTGCTTCATTTTGCCGACGGCGTCGGGGAGTTCTTCTTCGATCAGCATCTGGAAATAAGTGCGGATCATCTGGTAGCGGTCGCTTTCGGTGGGTGCGTCGTAGGGAGGCGCGCCGCGATGATTGTCTCCCAGACTTGTTTGGTGGGCGCGAGCGAGTTGCATAGGTCCTCCGTCGCCAAAAAGCGGCGACTCAGGATGACATGGCGTAATTTGGGTATGAACGGGTGAAACGATCGCCGCGCAATACTGTTCGATCTGGCGGAAGATCCAGGGGTTGGAAGGGGCGGTGCGGCCTATCATTACGGCGTCGCATCCGGTTTGAGTGATCATGGCGCAGGCGTCTTCGGGGGTTCGGATGTCGCCGTTGCCGATTACGGGAATTTTGACGGCGTCTTTGATGGCGGCGATCCACTCCCAGCGGGCTTGGCCGCTGTAGCCTTGTTCGCGGGTACGGGCGTGGAGGGCTACGGCGCAAAGGCCACAGGCCTCTGCTAGCTTGGCCAGTTCTACGCAGACGATTTCTTCGTCGTTCCATCCGGCGCGGAATTTTACGGTGAAGGGAATTTTGACGGCGGCGCGGACCGCCTCGAAAATCTTTCCGATGGCGGGGAGGTCGCGGAGGAGGCCGGAACCTCCGTTGCACTTGACAACTTTTTTTGCGGGACAGCCGAGGTTGAGATCGACCAGGTCGAAGCCCAGGCCTTCGACCATGCGGGCGGCTTCGGCCATGACGTGGGGGTCGCTGCCGAAAAGCTGGGCGGAGATGGGGTGCTCGTCCTCGTAGAAATGGAGGTAGCGCTTGGCCTTCTGGTCCTTTTTGCGGAGGACGCCGTCGGCGGAGGTGAACTCGGTCATGATGAGGCCGCAGCCGCCGAGGTTGCGGATGAAGCGGCGGAAGACAGTGTCGGTGACTCCGGCCATGGGGGCGAGGACGGTGGCGGGGGAGATGGTGACATTGCCGATGGTGAGAGTTTCGGGAACTGGGAGCAGTGGCGCCGCCTCGCGGGCGAGGGCGCCCGCACCACATGATTGCGACGGCAGTTCGCGGGCAGGAGTGCCCGCGCCACACTCGCCGGAGTTGTCCCAGAACTTCTTCACGCTCTTATTCTACTTGGTCATTTCTACTTGGCCATGCAAAAGGAAGCCCTCGCCGGGGGCGAGGGCTGAATCTGAATCCGCGAACTGTTACTTCTTTGCGGCTTCGGCCTTGGCTGCGTCGGACTTGGCGTATTTGCGACGGAAGCGCTCGACCCGGCCGGCGGTGTCCATCAGCTTCTGCTTGCCGGTGAAGAAGGGGTGGCAGTTGGAGCAGATTTCCACGCCGATGTCACCTTTGTGGGTGGAGCGGGTCATGAACGTGTTGCCACAGGCGCAGTGGACGCGGACTTCGTGATAAGCGGGATGAATGGCTGCTTTCATAGTGGGTTCCAACCTTAATGCGAATATTAGATTCTACCGGATGGGCGCGGGATTCAGCAATCCGGCGGGGAGCCTAAGAGATCGGCCCGTGTGCTTCAAGAGCGTGAGTTCTTTGCGATGGCCGGTTGAATTGGCCCACTTCCCTCTGCAGCTGCCGCAACCGTTTGAAAAGCTTCGGCTTTGATTGAACTTCAGCTTGATGATTTGCGCCAGCGATTGATCGCGATAGCGGACCACACTAGCTCGACGACACCGAAAGGCCACGCTCCCTGCAGGAAACCGTAGGCCGACCCCAAGAGGCAAGCCACCGCGAACGCAAGGGTAAAGTGCCTGGAGCGGTTCTCGAAGGCATAGCAAACTACCATGGCAGTCACCGCAAACAAGCCAAACAGTGTGAGGGAATTCATAGCGCCGCTTCCTTAACTCCGTGAGATCAAGGGTGCGTAAGCAAGAATCCTACCAGCGGCCTGCTTCAGAAGCGGAACAGGTAGCTCACCTTCACGAAGAACTGGCGGCTGTCGTTGATGTAGCCCTTTGGGGTGTTGAAGACTCCTCCGGGAATGGACCCGACTCGCGGAATTACGTTCAGATTTTGCAGGTCGCTGTTGTAGCCGACGTAGATCGCGGTGCCGGGGTGGATCAGATAGGTGATCAGGAAATCGGCGTTGAACTCTTTTGAGGTAGGTAAGTAGGTGTAGGGGAGGAAGGTGTTTCCGGGCGTGTTGGCCAGGACTGAGTTGTATTGCAGGATCATACGGAAAGAGAGTTGCGGAGTGAACTGCCAGTTCCATTTGCTGCGGAGGATGTGATTGTTGAGGATGCCGCGGCCGATTTGTGATCTGGGAGTCAGGGTCTCGGCCAGTTGCTGCTCGAAGAGATAGGTGCTGTTTTTCGCGCGCAGGCGCTCGTAGAGATACGTGTTTTCGATTTTCAGCGGCTTCACCGGGCGGAAGGCGAGGACGGCGTTGGCGGTATTCAGGCGCGCCAGCATTTGCTGAGGAGGCAAGTTTTGAGAGGGCACGAAATTTGCGCCGTCTCCCCAGTGATAGCCGGCACCGACGGTGACCTTGGGAAAATAATGGGACTCCAGATAGGCGCCGCTGGAGTGTTCGTGGTAGTCCTCGAGAAACTGCGGGGGGACGGTGAGGCCCAGGAAGGCGAAATCCTGGGGACGGAGGCGTTCCCGGAGCTCTTCGTAGGGATAGAGCCAGATGTAATTCTGACCGCGGCCCTGGATGGCCAGGAAGGGGAGGTAGTCGGTGTCGAGGCGGGTGCCGTTGTGATCGAAGACGTAGCGATTGATCAGCGACGGGCCCCAATCGACAATCCAACTTTTCTTGGGGCGGAAACGGTAGTCAGCTTCCTGCCAGGCGTAGCGAATGTCGACACGGTTGACAAAGCCCGGCACAGTGACAAAGCCGGGAGTAATGTCGTCGTAGGTGGCCTCGTAGGTAAAGTGGAGACCTTCGCGCTTCAAATCCAGCTTTTCGGCTGGACCCGCATAGTAGTTGTTGTTTCCTTTGTTGCCGGAGTTGAAGGGGAAGAGATTCGCTTCGCAGTTGTTGGAGGAAAAGCTGGGGGTGAAGAAGTTTCCTTTGAGAAGGCTTGAGCTGACTACCCCTTGGCCATCCAGAGTCCAGTTGGCGTTGAACTTCAGGCGGGCGTCGACGCCGCCGACGCGGTTGAACTCGCCGGTCGATGGGCATTCCCAATTGGTGTAGAGCAGGCCGATGCTCGACTGTTTGAAGATGTCGCGGCTGACGCGCGCGATGGTGAAGTAAGAGCGAATGCCGAATAGTTGGTCGGAGCACACTGTGTCGAAGGGGGGGCAGAAGTTGGGGACGGCTAGACCGGGGCTGCGGTCATCGGTGGCCATCACGCCTACCGAATAGGGGCCTTGCTTTCCGGTCAGGCGGATGCCGGCGGAAGGGTCCTCGATATTTCGGGTGAAGAATAAGTCGAGAGGAGTGCGGAAGTAGTCTTCGTTTTCGAGGAAGAAGGGGCGTTTTTCGGGGAAGTAGACTTCGAAGCGCTGGTTGACGGTGATTTGCGGATCTTCGGATTCGACCTGGCTGAAGTCGGGGTTGGCAGTGAGGTCGAGGACGAAGTGGTCGTGGAGGACGAACTTGGCGTCCATGCCAGGCTGGCCTTGGGCGACGGCGTGCTGGAAAAAGGGGTTCGACGGGTCGCGGGTGTCGAGGCCGCGAAAGCTGCGCATGACGCCGTAGGGGATCAGTTCGATGCTGCGGCCGGGGGAGATTCCTTCCAGACCGTTCAAGGTAGCGGCCTGGCCTAGGCGTCCCTCCACCTTGTACGAGATGTGTGGCCAGAAGGAATCTTCGTTCTTGCGAACGATGCCGCGATAGAGAATGATGCCCCACTGCTGCTGGTTGGTGGCCGGGAAGCGGAGGCTCTTGAAGGGGATGGAAATCAATGCCACGTAACCTTGGCTGGTAATTTTGCCGTGCGAATCCCAGACGGTGTCGAATGACGTATCCCAATTCCCGTTGATCTCTTCGCGAGAGGCCTCGGTATAAATTGCGTCCCATTGCACGCCTAGAGGAGTGGTCTGGAAGGCATAGGCACGGCGGTGGTCGTGAAACGTGTCAAGGATGATCTCTACGTTGTCGTCGTCGGAAATGTCCTCGCGGCGGGACATGCGGCCGCGGACTTTGCGGGGATCGTCGAAGCAGACGAAGGCGGCGTAGAGATTTTTCTGGTCATAACCGAGGTAGGCCTCGGTGGGTTCGGAGACGGGCGCGCCATCGTGTGGATTGCGCTGCGCGAAGCCGGTAACTTTGATCATCTGCGTTGCAGTTTCGCCCTGAGGCTTCATGCTCAGGAAATCTTCGAGCGTGGGAGGATGAGCGAGCCGTGGGATGGTAAGGGTGGGCGGTTCGATCGGTGGTTTGGGCGCGGGCTTGACCTCGGGGTTTTTTATCGCGGGTTCCGGCAACTGGGCGGGGGGAGGGGGATTCTGTTCGCTGGGCGGAGGAAAACTCTGTTGGTTGGACGGAGAAGGAGCCTGTTCTGGAGCTTGGGGAGGATTCTGAGTCTGAGGCTTGGAATCCTGGATGATTGCGGGCGAGGCCTGACTCCATACAAGAGGGAGCGAAAGCGACATGGCAGCCGCAATGAGGGCCGTTAGCAGCTTGGTAGATGGAAGAGCCCTGGTTCGAACCGAACGCAATACGCCCTCGCTCATCCTCGCCCCCAACGAGGAACCAGCAAGATACACTATCCGCGTAGTTCACAGAACAAGAAAAGATGTTTGTATGGCTTGTCGGAAATGATAGTTGGTGGGACCGCGAACGTCGTGCCGTCGGCACGGCGGGCGAGGATGCCCGCCCGACAGCCGCCGGGACGGCGGCGCTACAGTCGAGATTCAGTGCGGTATCTGGCAGCAACGCTATTGCCAGTTCAAGTGCATGGCGGTGTTGTGCTTATCGAAAGTGACCTGGAGGGTTCGATCGGCACCGCCGATGAACTCGGCTGAGATGGCGCGAGACAGGTTGATGGACTGATCCGAGGACTGTGCACGAAGACGGACTACGTGTTTTCCGGCCGGCACCTGGAGAGTTTCGGAATCAATTCCCCGAACACCGTTAAAAAGGACGAGGCGTTTCTGCGCCCCGCCACGCAGTGGGCAAGTCAGGGCGAGCTTGTCATCGATCCAGACCGAGAGCATGGCTTCCTTGAATTGATGCTGCACTGCCAGCTGCAGGGTGGAGTCGGGAATGAGCACTTGCCTGTCCCGATTTGCGCTTTTTGATGGCTGGTGAACGCTGACCGCGCTTTCTGTCCCACGGGCAGGGCGAGCTATTGCATGCGCCGGGGATGCTGGGGAGTCGACGATCTGGACAGGCACTGCGACCTGTTTCGCGTCCTCGGCGATGGGCGCTGCGCTGACGGTGGGAGTTGCTTGCGCAACTTTTTGAGAGGTAACAGCCTGCCTTGATGGGATGGCAACCATAAGCAGCAGCATGACAAGCGCTGCCGCCAGCACCAAGTCTCGTATGGACGCTTTGCGAATGGTGGTTTGTACCAGATGCTGAGCTTGTTCCAGGCCCTTGGGCGGGTCTGCTTTGGAGATGGGAGCCAGCGGCTTCAGGGTACCGGTGGCATTCGATATCCGAATGCCCATACTGGTGGTCGAAGAGGTGTGCTCCAGGCGTAACTGATGCAGATCGGAGGCGAATTCCGCGCCACGCTGGTAGCGGTCGGCGGGATCCTTGGCCATGGCGCGGGAGATCACGGGATCAAGAGAGCGCGGAAGTTCGAGGTCAAAAGCCGTGGCGGGTACGGGATCACGATTGACGACCTTGTAGCAAACCGTGGTGGCACTGTTGCCATGGAACGGGGAGTGTCCGGTCACCATTGCATAGAGGATGACGCCGAGGGAGAAGAGGTCGGAGCGGCCATCGGAGCCTTCTCCAACCAGTTGTTCCGGGGCCATGTAGGCCGGAGTTCCTAGCAGGCGGCCGGGCAGGGTGAAGTGAGCCAGATTGAGTTTGGCGATGCCGAAGTCGGCAATCTTGGCATGGCCGTCTTCGGTGAGCAGGATATTTGCGGGCTTGATGTCGCGGTGGACGACGCCCTGGGAATGAGCATAGTCGAGGGCTTCGGCGAGTTCTTCGGCGAGCTGCAGGGCGCGAGGGAGAGAGAGTTTTTTCTCGCGGGAGAGGACGCGGCTCAGGGATTCGCCGGCAACGTATTCGAGGACGATGAAGGAGTCGTGGGTTTCGGGGTCTTCGCCGACATCAAAAATCGTTACGATGCCGGGGTGCTGCAGACGGCCGGCAGCCTTGGCCTCGTACATGAAGCGTTGGCGGAATTCTTCCTGTTGTTCGGGTTCCTGGCCAAGCAGCGAGATTGTCTTGAGCGCGACCAGACGATCAATCTGAGGGTCGCGGGCTTTGTAGACGACACCCATGGCGCCGCGGCCCAACTCGGCTACGATCTCGTAGCGTCCAAAGCGCTTGATCTCGGAAGTTCCCATGAGCCGGTACGTGACTTAGGCGGACCTGTGGCGAGCGTGTTCTGGCCATGCGGGGAGGGGCGCTTCCATGGTATCGCGGGCGGGTGGCGCGATCCCAATACTTCTGCAGCGGGGGGTTACGTCGGTAACCGACAGAAAGCACTCAGCAGTCAGCACTCAGCATTCAGCCAGGAAAGCCGGTGGGATGCGCGATTGGATGCTCATAAACTGTAATGGCTGAATGCTGAATGCTGATTGCTGATTTCTAGCTGCCGGGGGTGAAGCCGCCGCTGTGGGCGACTGTGATGCGGAGATATTTGTACGGATTGACCGGTGTGTCGTTGATGCGGACTTCGTAATGCAGGTGCGGGCCAGTGGAGCGTCCGCTGAGACCGACGTAGCCGATGGTGTCGCCGCGGTGGATGTGCTGGCCGGGGCTGACGGCGTAGCCGGACAGGTGGCCATAGCGGGTGCTGATGCCGTGGCCGTGATCGATGGTGATGGCCTTGCCGTATCCGCCGCGAAAATCACAGAAGGTGACGACGCCGTCGGCTGGAGCGATGATCGGATGGCCGATGTTGCTGCTAATGTCGACACCGCTGTGGAACGCGCCCTCGCCGTTGAACGGGTCCATGCGTTCGCCAAAGCTGCCAGTAATCTGGCCTTCGACCGGCCAGAGATTGGGAGCAGCATTGGCGCGAGTCCAGTCGGCGGTGGTGGCGTTGTGGGTGAGGCCCATGGTGATGCCAACCATGGCAGCGCCGGTGAGCGCTGAGGTGCGCAGGGCATGAAGCTGGTCGATGGAGGAAGTGACTTCCGCATCCTGAATTTCGTCGCTACTGGCGGTGACCAGTACCGGCTGGGACTTCAAGCCGTAAAGCGCCGAAACTTCACTGGCAATCGAACCCAGGGATGCGACCTGAACGTCACGTTCTTTCGCTACCTGCTCGAGGCGCGAGTAACTGTCTTTGAGCTGGTCTTTTTCGGTGCGCAGCTGGTTGTAGCGCGACACTTTAAGCAGCATGCGAGTATAAGAGCTGGCAATGCCGGTGAGGCTGAGGAATCCGATGGCGGCGCCGACTACGAAAACATAAAGATAATGGACAGGAATGGAGATTTTACGGAGCTGGCCGTCGTCGCCGCGGGCCACAAAAAGGATGTAGAAGCGCTTTCGCAAATAGTTCCCTCTTAAGCTTAAAGAATCAGGCCCGGAAATCCAGGGCAGTTCTCAGGTTCGAGAAACCCTGTGCGGATCCCTGACTTTGGGCTACGCTCCCATTTTGGGACTGGAACCACTCAACGCGCCCTTACCTACCAGAACTGGGCCAAAGCTATGAAAGAACAGTACTCGCCTGCAATTACAACCGTATGCAGAACTTAGCTCGGCCAAAGGTTTTGTGAATGACTAGTAGACGGTAGCAAACATGGTTCCTCCCTGTCAACGACCGAAGAGGGCAGCAGGGGGTTACCTAAGGCTAGTCATCGGGGAGGCGGGGGGACGTGTTACTTCGGTAATGGAGCTGCGCTTTGGACAGAAGGACCCTTAGAGATCGGGAAGGTCGGAGTCGAAAAGCTCTGGACCGCAAAGATCGCAAAGAAAAGCCGCAGAGAACGCAGAGGAAGACTTGCTTTTCTCTTCTTGGTCATCGGTGCGGTCAAAAGCTGGTGCGGCATTGGTTGGGTTCCCTTATAGTGATTGCGCCGTGTCGCTGGGAGAAAAAGCGCTGATTGAAGGGATTCGCCGGATGGCGTCTGCAGGTCTACGGGGACTGCACGCGGGCGAGGGCGCCCGCGCCACATCTCAGTCACGCGTCTTGACTGGCATTGGAGATGACTGCGCGGTGCTGCGATTGCCGCCGGGCCGAGGTCAGGAGCAAGACACGCTGGTTACGACAGATTTCACCCTGGAAGGGATTCACTTTCGGCGCGAGTGGCATCCGGCGGAGTCGGTGGGCTATCGCTGCCTGGCACGGGGATTGAGCGACATTGCTGCGATGGGCGGGAACCCGGTGGCGGCGTTTCTTTCGCTGGCGCTGCCGCGAGACTTGCCGCAGAGTTGGGTGGGGCGGTTTGTGCGGAGCTTGATCAGCCTGGCGGAGAAGTTCGGAGTGACGTTGGCGGGAGGGGACACGGCAGAGTCTCCGAATGGAGTTTTGGCGGACATTATCGTTGTGGGGAGTGTGCCGAAGGGTGAAAGTGTTTTGCGATCCGGGGCGCGGGTGGGACAGCGGATTTTTGTCAGCGGGGAGCTGGGAGGTTCGGCGGCTGCGGTCCGGCAGATGCGGAAGAAGCCGAGGCGGAAGCTGAATCGGGGAGAGTATCGGCGGCACTTCTTTCCTGAGCCGAGGATTGAGTTGGGTCGGATCTTGCGCCAGAAGAAGCTGGCCTCCGCGATGATTGATATCAGCGACGGACTGTCGACCGACCTGGCGCACATTTGCGAAGAGAGCGGGGTGGGGGCGGAGGTACAGGCGGAACTGATCCCGCGGGCGAGGGTCGGGAAGCCGGCTCGGGAAGTGGATCTGCAGTTGGCGCTGCACGGCGGGGAAGATTACGAGTTGCTGTTTACGGTGCCGCCGAACCGGAGAGTACCGTCGCGGATCGCGGGAGTTCCAGTCACGCAGATTGGACACATCACGCGCGGGCGGAAGATTTTTCTGAACAGTGGACGGGCCGGCTATGAGTTAAAGCCGGGTGGGTGGGAACACTTCCGCAGTTGAGGTTACCTCCGTCACCACCTAGTCTCTACCTCTCTGGGAAAAACGGAGCTAGAGTGGGGATATGTCGTATCGATCCCTCGTTCGCGTCTCGATTTTTGCTGCCCTGCTGGTTGTTGCTGGCGGGTCCTTCACATTAAATGCGCAATCGAAGAAGCAGCCGCCACCGCCACCCGCGCCTGCAACCCATCCATCGCCGGCGGTGACGGATGAGTTCGTGCAGAAGCAGTTCGGGGAGAACTGTTCGCTGCTTTCGGGGCCACCGCAGTTTGTGGGGGACTTCGATGGCGACGGTGTGGACGATCTGGTGGTTGCCGCACGGTGCAAGAATCCGATTGCAGACCAGGCTGAGTACAGCTTCAAAGTGATCGATCCGTATAACAGTTTTCTCGGTTTCGGCAACGTCAAGGTCACTTCGACATTTGCTTCGGACGAGCCGGAGCGGCGCGGAATCAGCCTGCTGATCATTCATGGGACTGGGCCGGAGGCGTGGCGTACCGAAACTCCTAAGGCGAAATTCCTGCTCATCAACCTGCCGTTCAAGAGTCTTGCGGTCAAGAAACTGGCGCTGAAGAAGAGGACCGTTCTTGGAGTCTACATGGAAGAGCGCGGCGAGGGAGAAGGGACGGCGTCGGTGATTTTCTGGGACGGGAAGAAATACCGCTACCAGGTGTTGGGTTCGGATCTCGAGTAATGGCGATCAAGTAAAGAGGCCAGCTGGGCTGGCCTCTCCTACCGTGAATTACTTTCCGCTGCTTATTAGTGGACGTCGAGGTGTATCACATCGACAATTTGGAAGTTCGCACGATTGAGCAGCACCACATGACCGCCGATAAACACGTGCTCGCAATTGGCCGGCGGAGGCGGCAGATGGCGTTCGAAATCCTCAGGGACGCGATACGTCTTCGCTCGGAGACCCGGCGGCAAAGTGCCACGAACGACGAGTTGGCGCTCGAGTCCTGGAGGCAGCCGGTCGCGCTTGGCCAATCCAGGCGGCAGATGATCGTGATGGTCGCGATACCAGCCGCGCATTTCGTCGCGGTCATGGTCTGAATACCCCTTGTGCTCAGGGCCGCGGGCGTGGCCGTGATCATCGTGGTGGTCGCGGTCCTCGTCATCGCGGTCGTGCTTGTCGTGGCCGTGGCCGTTTCCTTGCGCGACAGCCATAGTGGTCGAGAGCGATAGCGAAAGAATAACGATCGCACCCGCCCGCAACCAGAGCTTGAATAACATTTGGCGCCTCCTCGAAAGTGTCCAGGGTCAGCGTAGGGGACATTCCAATCGTGAACAAATTACGGAAGGCCATTCGGATATGCGGACCGAAGGCGGCTACGACCGCGGTGTTTCAGCGCACAGGCACGGGCGATGCTTAGCGCATATAATCATCCGCCATGAATATTGAACAAAAGGTCGAGGAACTGAAGAAGCGGGATCAGCTTGCGGAAGAAGGCGGGGGCGCGAAGCGGCGGGAGCGCCAGCACAAGGAAGGTAAGATGTCGGCGCGGGAGCGGATCGAGTTCCTGCTCGATGAGGGGACGTTCGAGGAAACCGACAAACTGGTCACGCATCGCTGCAATGACTTCGGGATGGCGGAGCAGAAGTTCTACGGCGACGGATTCATTACCGGGTATGGGCGCATCGAGGGGCGGCTGGTGTATGTGTTTGCGCAGGACTTTACCGTGTTTGGCGGATCGTTGTCGGAGGCGAATGCGGCGAAGATCGTGAAGGTCATGGACCTGGCGGCGAAGATGGGCGCTCCGGTGATCGGGTTGAACGATTCGGGTGGGGCGCGGATTCAGGAAGGAGTGATGTCGCTGGCGGGATATGCCGATATTTTCTTGCGCAACACTTTGTACAGCGGAGTGGTGCCGCAGATTTCGGCGATCATGGGGCCGTGCGCGGGAGGGGCAGTCTATTCCCCGGCGATTACGGATTTTGTGCTGATGGTCGACAAGACTTCGTACATGTTCATCACCGGGCCGGACGTGATCAAGACGGTGACGCTTGAGGAGGTCACCAAGGATCAACTGGGCGGGGCGATGACGCACAACGAGACATCGGGCGTGGCACATTTTCTGGCACATGACGATGCGGAATGTTTGTCGATGGTGCGGGAGTTGTTGAGCTTTGTGCCGTCAAACAATCTGGATGATCCTCCGCGGAAGGCGTCGACGGACCCGATTGACCGTGCGGACGCGGCTTTGGACAAGATTGTTCCGGACCAGTCAAACCAGCCTTATGACATCAAAGATGTGATTCATGCGGTGGTGGACGACGGATATTTTTTCGAGGTGCAGGAATACTACGCGAAGAATATTGTCGTGGGATTCGTGCGGCTGGATGGGCGTTCGGTGGGGATTGTGGCGAATCAACCGGCGATGCTGGCGGGGACGCTGGACATCAACGCGTCGATCAAGGGAGCCAGATTTGTGCGCTTCTGTGATTGCTTCAACATTCCGCTGGTGACGTTTGAAGACGTGCCGGGGTTCTTGCCGGGGACGGCGCAGGAATACGGGGGCATCATCAAGCATGGAGCGAAGCTGCTTTATGCATTCGCTGAGGCGACCGTGCCCAAAGTTACCGTGATCACGCGCAAGGCTTACGGCGGGGCGTATTGCGTGATGGCATCGAAACATATACGGACCGACGTGAACTACGCTTGGCCTACGGCGGAAATTGCGGTGATGGGGCCGGAGGGCGCGGTGGATATTGTTTACAAGCGCGAACTGGATGGGGCGGCGAATCGTGAAGAAGTGCGGCAGAAAAAGATTGAAGAGTTTCGGGAGCGGTTTGCCAATCCTTATGTGGCGGCGGACCGCGGGTTTGTGGATGCGGTGATCCAGCCACGGGAGACGCGGAAGAAATTGATCCAGGCGCTGGCGATGCTGGAGAACAAGCGCGATAAGAATCCGCCGAAGAAGCATGGGAACATTCCGTTGTGAGGCTTTTTTTGCGCAGGCTACGACAGAACTCATCACATAGGAAGCAGACCTCAGGCGCTGAAGCGCAAACGCCGTTCTCGGTTAGCGGCACGGCTGAAGCCGTGCCCTTCCCAAAGCCACTTATACGATGGCTTGACTCTGTCGACATCGTGACGCGGGCGGCACTGTGACGAGATGGATTGGTCGCGATTTGCCTCAGGCACAGCGGGCGGGGACGCCCCCCGGACAGCCGCCGGGACGGCGGCGCTACGTTTGACCTGTGCGGTGGTTACTATGCTGATCAGCGGGAGGTGAGGATCTGTTCGGCGGCGTCGCGGCCGGAGCGGATACAGTCGGGGACGCCGATGCCGCGGTAGCCGTTGCCGGCGAGGGCGAGGCCGGGAAGTTTCTGGCGCAGGCGTTCGATGCGTTCCAACCTTTCTAGATGGCCGACGCCGTATTGCGCCATCGCCGCTTTCCATTTATAGACTCGCGCAAACAGGGGCTCGGCGGTCAGGCCGAGGATCTGCTGCAGTTCGTCGCGAACGACGCCGACGATTTGATCGTCCGACTTCTGCCAGACATCTTCTGCATTCACTCCGGCGAAAAAACAGCGCAGCAGGGCGCGATCTTCGGGAGCGCGGTGAGGAAATTTGTTGTGGACGAAAGTCGCGGCTAGCAGGCGCTTGCCTTCGCTGCGAGGCACGAGGAATCCGAAGCCGGGAGGAAGAGATTGGCGGACTTCGCGATCGTAGGCCAAGCCGACGGTGATCGAAGAGCTGTAATGGATCGCTGCGAGTTCGGCGGAGAGTTCAGGGCTGGCAGTGCGTAGCAATTGTGCGGCGGCGTTGGCGGGCAGGGCGACAATGACGGCCTCGAACTGGTCGGATTCGAGACCGGCTGAGACGACCCAGCCTCCGGCTTCGGGTTGAATGGCTTGCACGGGGGCGTTGATGAGCAGCGACTGCGGGGTAAGACGGGAAATGACAGTTTCGGCGAGGTGCTGCATGCCGTTTTTGAGCGAGGTGAAGAGGGGTGGCGCGGGCTTGTTGGCATCGCGCATTTTTCTGCGGGCGGAGAGCATGGCGCGGCTCAGGCTGCCATAGGTACGCTCCATTTCCGCAAACCGAGGAAGCACGGCGCGGACGCTGAGGTTTGCAGCTTCGCCGCCGTAGACGCCGGAGAGCAACGGGTCGGCGAGACGATCGACCATTTCTTTTCCGTAGTGGCGTTGGACGAAGGAGGCGACACTCTCGTCTCCGTTGGCGGAGTGCGGCGGGTGAATTAACTCTTGCGCCATACGCAGCTTGGTTTTCCAGGAGAACAGCGGGGAGAGGCCGGCCGGAAGGATTTTTGTGGGGACCATGAACATCAGGCCGTCGGGCATGACGACGAGGCGTCCATTCACGAGGATGTAGGTTTTGCGGTCGGCGTCGTTCGAGCCGATGAGCTGGTCGCCGAGGCCGAGGGCGCGGCAGAGATCGGTGGCCCAGGGTTTTTCGGTGATGAAAGAGTCGGGGCCGGCTTCGACCAGGCAGCCATCGATCTGTTCGGTGCGGAGGACGCCGCCGAGGCGTGCGGAGGATTCGTAAAGAATGTAGTCGACAGCGGCCCCGGAGCGACGGCGCTCTTCGAGTTCGAAGGCGGCGGAGAGCCCGGAGATGCCGCCGCCGATGATGGCGATGCGAGTCATGGGGTGCGGCTGCCGGTTTCTGGCTTGCGGCTTCCGGAGACCGGCTTCCGGCTTCCGGTGGCCGGATGCCGGGAGGCGGATGCGGGAGCAGAATAATCCTGCACGAGGTGCGCGAGGTTCTTCACATTGTCTACCGGGGTTTCGGGGAGGATGCCGTGACCGAGATTGAAGATGTGGCCGGGGCGCCCGGCGGCGCGGCGCAGGATATCTTCTGCGCGGGATTTCAATTCTTTCCAATCGGCGAAGAGCAGGACGGGATCGAGATTGCCCTGGACGGCGCAGCGATGTTCCAGAGTGCGCCAGCCTTCATCGAGACGGATACGCCAGTCGAGGCCGATGACTTCGGCGCCCGTTTCCTGCATCGCGGGAAGAAGCGTGGCGCTGTCGGTACCAAAATAAATGATGGGTACGTTTGTTTTCTGTAACTGGGTGACGAGGCTTGTCGCGTGGGGGAGGACGTAGCGGCGATAGTCTTCGACGCTGAGGCAGCCGACCCAGCTATCGAAAATCTGTATGGCATCGGCTCCGGCGCGGACTTGCTCGGCGGAATATTCAGCCGTGACCGTGACCAGCTTGCGCATGAGGTCGTCCCAGTCGGCGGGGGAGTTGTACATCATTTTCTTGGCGTGGATGTAATTGCGCGAGCCTCCGCCCTCGATCATGTAGCTGGCTAGCGTGAAGGGCGCTCCGCAGAATCCGATGACGGGGAGGCGGTCGGCGAAATGCCGGGCGACCAGGGAGACGGCTTCGGAGACGTAGCCGAGTTCGGCTGCGCGGTCGGTACGGAGATGCGCGATGTCTTCTTTGGTGCGAACCGGCTTCTCGATTACGGGTCCCTCACCGGCGGAGAAATGAAAAGGGAGGCCCATGACTTCCAGAGGGAGAAGCAGGTCGGCAAAGATGATGGCGGCGTCGACTCCCAGCGCTTCGGCGGCAGTGATGGTGACTTCGGCGGCCAGTGCGGGCTTTTTGCAGATATCGAGCAGCGAATGCTGTTTGCGGACGGCGCGATACTCGGGCATGTAGCGTCCGGCCTGGCGCATGAACCAGACGGGGGTGCGGTCGACGAGCTGGGATTTGCAGGCGCGAACGAAGATGGAATTGGGAGCGGACATGAAGTGCCACTGTAGCATTTTTGGCGGTGAGCATGTGCAGTGGCACAAAAGCTTAACCGCAGAGGACACTGAGGCGCACAGGGGAAAAATTTCGCTTGTAGAATCACAAGATGGGATCGAGGGCTCTCTGCATGCTGGCGGTTGTGGGGGTTACGGTCTCTCTCTGTAGCGCCGGTTTTCAGAAAGCAGATTTACCAATCTCACCTACCTTCTATAAGGATGTGCTGCCGATTTTGCAGGGGCATTGCCAGAGTTGCCACCGCGCGGGCGAAGTTGCTCCGATGGCGCTGGTGACGTACGACGAGACTCGGCCATGGGCGCGGAAGATGGCGGCCGCGGTCGAGATGAAGATGATGCCGCCGTGGTTCGCTGATCCGCGGTATGGGCATTTCGCTAACGATCCTTCGCTTACCGAACAACAGATTGCGACGATTGCGAACTGGGCAGAGGCCGGGGCTCCAGCGGGAGATGCGCATTATTCACCGCCGCCGCGGAAGTGGACTGAAGGATGGACAATTTCGCAGCCTGATGCTGTGGTGAAGATGCCGAAGGCGGTTCGGATTCCGGCGCGGGGTGAAGTGGAGTACACCTATGAGATCGTGCCTACACATTTTGGCGAGGACCGGTGGGTGCGAATGTCGGAACTGCGGCCTTCGAGCGCGGCACATGTGCATCATGCGGTGGTTTACATTCGTCCACCAGACTCGGCTTGGCTGAGGCATGCTCCGGTGGGAGAGCCATTTACAGCGTCGATGTTGCGCGATCCTGAGGAGCGGCGGCAGGCGCATGAAACTACCAGCGATCTTTTGCTGGTGTACGCGCCGGGGAGTTCGCCGGACGAGTGGGCGGAAGGGATGGCGAAGTTTGTGCCGGCGGGATCGGATCTGGTGTTTCAGATGCATTACACGACCAATGGGGCCGCGGATGAGGATCAGAGCAGCATTGGGCTGGTATTTGCGAAGAACCCGCCGAAACAGCGGGTGATCACACTGCAGTTGAACCAACATGCGTTGTTGATTCCGCCGGGGGCGGAGAACTTTCGCGTCGAGGTGCAGGGGACTTTGCCGAACGATGCCACACTGCTCAGTTTGTTTCCGCACATGCATCTGCGCGGGAAACAATTTGAGTACGACATTGTGCATGAAGACGGGAGCGTCGAGACGTTGCTGCGGGTGAATTATCACTTTCACTGGCAGTTGAGCTATCGGCTGGCGGAACCGCTTGCGCTAAAGGCTGGGACACGGTTGCGGGCTATCGCGTGGTATGACAATTCGCGGAATAATCCGCACAATCCTGATCCGGAGAAGACGGTGAGATGGGGGGATCAGACTTCGGACGAGATGATGGTGGGATTTTTTGATGTGGCAGTGCCGGCAGGGATGGACAAGTGGAAGTATTTTGTGCGGCATTAGGGCTGACCCTAAATCGCAGAGTGCGCGGAGAACTGCCGCAGAGTGCGCAGAGAAAACCTCCCCTTGCACAAGTCCGCAACGCAATGATTCCCGCGCTTTTACTGGCCTCTTTCCCTTTCAATAACAAAACCTGATAGGCACGATAAATAGTTTCGATTTCCGCTGGCTGGTTGCGGACGATAGAGTTGACGCGTCCTGAATCTGTGCAGGGCGCCATTCTGCTCGCGGAGCAACTTCTAGTGTTCATCGGGAAAAGGCCTGCTGCGGCGGTGCTGGGGATCGCCTTCTTCGTATTGATCTGCGCGCAATTGCTGGGTGCGCAAACTTCTGCGCCAGGTGGCGGGATGATGGCGAGTCCGTCCACTGATACGAACGCGCGCCTCGCGAAACTGGAACAGCAAACCGCCGAGGCCAAAAGTTCCGCCGACAATGCATGGATGCTGACCAGCGCGGCGCTGGTGCTGATGATGACCGGGCCTGGCCTTGCGCTGTTTTACGGCGGGCTGGTGCGGAAGAAGAATGTGCTGGGCACGATGATGCAGAGTTTTGCCCTGATGGCGGTCATCACCGTGCTGTGGGCGCTGTTCGGTTTCAGCCTGTCGTTTGGTTCGGGAAACAGCTTTATCGGAGGGTTTCATAATCTCTTTCTCCGTGGCGTGGGCGCGGCTCCGGACGCGGATTATGCGGCGACGATTCCGCTGCAGACTTTCATGGTGTACCAGTTGATGTTCGCGATCATCACTCCGGGACTGATTGCGGGCGCGTTCGCTGAGCGGATGAAGTTCAGCGCCATGCTGGTGTTTATGGTTCTGTGGTCAATTGTTGTCTACGACCCGATGGCGCACATGGTGTGGGGCAAAGGCGGATTGCTGAATGCCTCGCTGGGCGGGCGCTTTCCTACGCTGGATTTTGCCGGGGGGACGGTGGTGCACGTCACGTCGGGGGTGTCGGCGCTGGTGTGCGCGCTGTATATGGGGAAGCGCGTGGGCTATCCCAAGGAGCCCATGGTGCCGCACAGCGTGGTGTTGAGTTTTATCGGCGCATGCCTGCTGTGGGTGGGATGGTTCGGATTCAACGCGGGGAGCGCGCTGACGGCGGGAAGTTTGGCGACGAGCGCATTTGTGGCGACACACTTCGGAGCGGCGGCGGCCGCCATCGGATGGGCCGGAGCCGAGTGGATTCGTAATGGCAGGCCGAGCGTGTTGGGCGGAATCTCTGGAGCTGTGGCGGGGCTGGTGGCGATTACCCCAGCGGCCGGATTTGTGGGCCCGATGCCGGCGCTGCTGATCGGTCTGCTGGCTGGCGTGTTCTGTTACTGGATGGTCGCGAAGGTCAAGGCTAAGTTCGGCTACGACGACTCTCTGGATGCCTTTGGGGTGCACGGCGCAGGAGGAACGCTGGGAGCGCTGCTGACGGGCGTTTTCGCTTCGAGTGCCGTCAATCCGATTTTCAAGGACGCGCAGGGAAACGTGACCGCATCCGGCCTGCTCGAAGGAAATGCGCACCAACTGCTGAACCAACTCGTGGGCGTGATGATTGCATGGGTGCTGGCGATCGTTGGAACGCTGGTGATTTTGAAGCTGGTGGACGCGACGATCGGGCTGAGAGTTTCCGAAGAGGAGGAAGTGCAGGGGCTGGATCTCTCCCAGCACGGCGAAGAGGGATACTATTGGGAAGCGTCAGCATAAGGATGGCGGGGAGAACATCGGGCGGCGGGACAAGCTCGGACATCAAAGCGGAACAGGACTTGAGAAAATGATGACGAAGCTCGAGGCGATTATTCAGAACTCCAAGCTGGAAGCGGTGAAGAGCGCTTTGCAGGAGATTGGAGTTGAAGGCATGACGGTGATCGAAGTGCGCGGTCACGGGCGGCAAAAGGGCCACACCGAGGTTTATCGCGGGCGCGAGTATAGCGTGGACCTTATTCCCAAGACGAAGCTGGAAGTTGTGCTGGCCGATGGGATGGTGGAGAAAGCGGTGCAGGCGATCCTGAGTTCTGCACGTACAGGAAAAATTGGGGACGGCAAGATATTCCTTTCCCGTGTCGAGGAGGCGATTCGCATCCGTAACGATGAGCGCGGGGAGGGAGCTTTGTAGATAAGGAGGCGAGCCAAACGCGGGTTTGTTGCGTCGTGCGCGGTGCTTTCGCGGGGCTCGCCCAGATCCTGCCGTGGGCAAACAGCGCCCACCTCAAGATGACAAGCAAGATGGGACGCGGCCGGAGAGCATCAGAGTTGCGGCGGTGAGACAGCCTCCCCCAGTGCGGCTGAGGAGGTGTTGAATCACATCATGATGGCGGCGTCTTCAATCATCGGCGAATTGCGAAATTCCCTCAGCGAAGAAACCGCGCGCATTCAGCGGGACTTCGAGGCGACGGGCGACGGGCGGGCGGCGGTAGCGCAGCGCACGCGGCTGGTCGAAGACATTCTCAAACGGCTTTGGCGGGATCTGATCTCACCGGAAACCGACGGGCCGCGGAACTTCGCGCTGGTGGCGACGGGGGGATTCGGGCGCGGCTGGCTCTTCCCCTATTCCGACATCGATCTGCTTTTTCTTTTTGCCGACGGCGAAGGCGAACACGCCTGCAAGGATGCTGTCCGGCGATTTTCGCAGGAGCTGTGGGACCTGCGGCTGAAGTTGAGCCCGGCGTCGCGCACGCTTGCCGAGTGCGATCGCTTCGATCGCGAACAATACGGAGTTTACGATTTCGTTGCTCGATTGCCGGTATGTGGCGGGCGATGCCGAATTGTTTGCGCGGCTGCACGACAAGGTGATCCCGAAGCTGGTGATGCGCGAGTCAAAGGCGCTGATCCAGGGACTGGCTGAGGTCACGCGGGAGCGGCATGGGAAGTTCGGGCAGACGGTTTTTCATCTCGAACCCAACCTGAAAGAAACTCCGGGCGGATTGCGCGACTACAACGTGGCTTGCTGGCTGGCGCTGATTTCGGCCATGGACAAGCTGCATGACTGGCCCGATGCCAGTTCGCTGCGGGCTCCGGTGCGCAAGCAGCTGGAGACGGCGCTGGATTTTCTGATGGCGGCGCGATGCTTTCTGCACTTTCGTCACGGGCGCGACGACAACACGCTGAGCTGGGAGGCGCAGGATGAAGCGGCGGCGCGGAAGATCGGGGCGGCAGGTTCGCCGGAGCTCTCCGCGGCGGACTGGATGCGAATTTATTTTCGGCATGCGCGCGCGGTGCAGCGCACTGTGACGCAGTTGCTGGAGGAAATTCCGGAGGCGTGGTCTTCGCTCTACCGGCAATTTCAGAGCTGGCGGTCGCGGCTTTCGACGGCGGATTTTTCCGTGGTGGATGGACTCATTTTTCTGCAGCAGCCTTCGGCCCTGCAGGATCCGGAGATGCTGCTGCGGCTGTTCCACTTCATGGCGCATCATGGTCTGAAGCTGAGCACCACGACGGAGTATCGCATCGAACAGGCGCTGCCGGCGCTGGCAGCGACTCCGCCGCGCGGCGCGGAATTGTGGCTGTATTTGCAGGAGACTCTGCTGCAGCCTCATGCGGCCGAGGCGTTGCGGGCGATGCATTCGCTGCGGTTGCTCACGCTGCTGCTGCCGGAGTTGAAGCCGATCGACTCGCTGGTGGTGCGCGACTTCTACCATCGTTTCACGGTGGACGAACATTCATTCCTGGCGATCGAGAGCCTGCACTGGCTGAAGCAGTCGAAATCAGAGTGGGACATGCGGTATGCGGAGGTGCTCGGCGAGCTGGAAGATCCTGAGTTGCTCTACCTCTCGCTGTTGCTGCACGACACGGGAAAGGGCGTGCCGGGCGGCAATCATGTGGAGGCCAGTTTGGAGATCGCCAGCCGCTGCCTGGATCGACTGGATGTGGATCCGAGCGAGCGGGAGACCGTGCTGTTTCTGATCGGCAACCATCTGGAGATGTCGGCGGTATTGCGGCGCGACATTTTCAATCCTGAAACGGTGGCGGCTTTCGCGGAAAAAATCGGCACACCGGAGCGGCTGAAAATGCTTTGCCTGCTCACCTATGCGGACATCAAGGCGGTAAATCCTGAAGCGCTGACGCCGTGGAAGGCGGAGAACGTGTGGCAGCTCTACATTGCCGCGGCCAATTATCTGAACCGCAGCGCCGACCACCGCGTGCACACCGACATCAGCGACGAGAAAGTGGCGCGGCTGCGGTCGCTGGCGTCGGTGACCAGCAGCAAGTTCAAGGGATTTATGGAAGGGTTTCCGCAGAGATATCTGCTGGTGCATTCGGCTGAGGAAGTTATGCGGCACATGGAGATGGCTGACCGGGTTGGCCAGGATCCGGTGCAACTCGATCTGAAGCGCGGGCGTCACTGGTATGAGCTGACGCTGGTGACGGGCGACCGGCCGTTTCTTTTTGCGACGCTGGCCGGAGTGCTGGCGGCGTGGGGGATGAACATCGTGAAGGCGAACGCGTTCTCAAACCAGGCGGGAACGGTGGTGGACACTTTTTATTTTACTGACCGGTTCCGCACGCTGGAGTTGAATCTGACGGAGTGGGACCGTTTCAAGCGCAGCATTACAGAAGTGTTGCTGGGCGAGGCGGATCTGGACCGCATGCTGCGCGACCGGCAGCGGTCGGAGAAAGGCGCAATCGCGAAGGTGAAGGTGGAAACCAAAATTGATTTCGATGACGAGTTGCTCTTCCACGAGCACGCTGGTACAGGTGATTGCGCAGGACCGTCCGCGGCTGCTGCATAGGATCGCGTCGTGCCTTTCCGGGGAGCACTGCAACATTGAAATTGCCTTGATCGATACGGAAGGGCAGATGGCGATTGACACGTTTTATCTGACGACGAATGGCGCGAAGCTCAGCGCCGAGCATTGCAGGGAGGTAGAGAGAACGCTGGTGGAGGAGTTGCGGGGGGAGTGAGGTACGTTCGCTGAGAGTTCCCCGGCGCTCTCGGCGGCAAATGCCCTACGGATAGAGCCGGTACAACATGCGCGGGAAAGGAATCGTCTCGCGCACGTGCTCCAGGCCGCAGATCCAGGCTACGGCCCGCTCGATGCCCATGCCGAAACCGCCGTGCGGAACGCTGCCGAATTTGCGCAAATCGAGATACCACTTGAATGCCTCTTCCGGCAAGCCGTGTTCGTGAATGCGCTGCAGCAGTAATTCGTGCGATGCCATACGCTGCGAGCCACCGATGATCTCGCCGTAGCCCTCGGGCGCAAGAACATCCACGCACAACGCCAGTTGCGGGCGCTGCGGATCGGGCTCCATGTAGAAAGCTTTCACCTTGGCCGGATAGCGATGGACCATTACCGGCTTGTCGAACTGCGCCGAGAGGTAGGTCTCATCCGGCGAGCCCAGGTCGCCGCCCCACTCGAATTTGGATTCCAGCGCGCCTTTGGCGTGGCCCTCCTGCAGGTTCTTCACGGCATCGTCATAACTGATTCGCGGAAAAGGCGGCTCGACTTTTTCCAGCTTGGATACATCGCGGCCGATGGTCTGCAGGTCCACGCGCCGCTTCTCCAGGCAGCGCTTGACAATAAAGGTGATCAGTCCCTCCGCCAGATCCATCACGTCGTCGAGTTGCGCGTAGGCGACTTCGGGCTCGACCATCCAGAACTCTGTGAGATGCCGCCGCGTCTTTGACTTCTCCGCGCGGAAGGTGGGACCGAACGAATACACTTTGCCCAATGCCATCGCCATTGCTTCGGCGTAGAGCTGTCCCGATTGCGTGAGGTAAGCCTGCTCGTCGAAGTAATCGACCGGAAACAGCGTGGTCGTCCCTTCGCATGCCGCGGGGGTAATAATTGGTGGATCGGTCAGCGTGAAGCCGCGCTCGTCGAAGAAGTCGCGCGCCGCCTTGATGATCTCGGCCCGCACTCGCAAAATCGCTGCCTGGCGCTGCGAACGCACCCAAAGATGCCGGTGCTCCATCAGGAAGTCAGTTCCATGCTCTTTCGGAGTGATGGGATAGGGATCGGACTCGGAGACACGCTGGATGACCTGGACGTTGGCCACGTCGAGTTCGTAGCCGCCGGGAGCGCGCTTATCGGCGCGGACCTTTCCCTCGACGATTACGCTTGATTCCTGGGTAAGAGTTTTGACCGCATCGAATACTTCGGGCGTAACCGCGTTCTTGGGCACGACGCCCTGAATGATGCCGGAGCCATCGCGAAACTGAGGAAACAGCAACTTGCCGCTCTCGCGCAGGTTATACAGCCAGCCGCGGATCGTGACCGGTTGGCCTTCGTGCTTTCCGATTTCGGCAATGGTGGTTACAGGTGGAGACATTTTGTAATTGGGTAATTGGGCAATTGTGTAATTTGAAGAGCTTGTGGGCATGCGCAGTTTTTCAAATCACACAATTACCCGATCACTCAATTACACAATCCCTTCCAGCTTGTCGAAGGTCGCTCCGAACTTCTCCAGCGGATTCACCTTCTCGTCGGCTTCGAGTTCGAACAGCAGCGGCGGTGTTTGCGGTGCGGAGCGCAGCAACTCCATCGCTTCCTTCCAGTCAATGGTCCCTGCTCCGGGCCACAGGTGCGAGTCGCGATCCCTGGCATTGTCGTGCACGTGAGTGGAACGAATGTAGTTCCGCAAAATCTCGAACGCTTCGCGGACCGAGCTCATCAGGTGCGCGTGACCGAAATCGAAACATACTCCCACATCATCGAAGTGGGCGCTATGAATCATCTCGATCAGCTTATCGGGCGTGGAAAGCTCGTTGGGGATATTTTCCAGCAGAATCCGAACTCCCAGCGGCTTTGCGAATGCCCGTAAGTGCTCGATGGAGGTCATCGCAGCTTCGAACTTCTTGTCGTCGAAGGTCTCGTTTCCCACGCCCAGGTGCTGCACCAGGAAGCGGAATGGAATTTGTTCCGCGATTTCCAGCGCCCGCTTCACCTCGTCCATGGCATCAATCCGACCTGCGCGATCGATGGAAGCGATATTGACCGGCGGAGCTCCGGCGCGTCCCCACTCGTAGTCGGCATAAAGTGGAGAATGCACGGAGTTCAAGGGAATCCCACTGGTGCGAAACCACTCCGCAATTTCTTTCACGTGCGCCTTGCGGTTGGCATAGTCCAGATGCTGCCGCGCCGCAAAAATCTCAATGGCCTGCACGCCGCTGCGGGCGAGCCCATCCAGGATTCCCGGGTGCAGGCGCTCTTTTACGTACAAATAGGTCGAAACTGCTCTCAGCATGATTTTCTTCCGTTCATTCCGCAGTCAGAATCCTACGGCTTTGCCGTTGTTTCTGCCGTCGCTCGCGCCCAGACGCTCGCCCGTCTTCGGGTCAACCATAACGCACTCGCCGTCGCCCCAGAAGTGCGCCGTCTTGATCTTGTGTCCACGCTTTTCAAGCAGCGCGACGGTATCGGGCGAGATGCGATCCTCCAACTGGATCTGATCCGGCAGCCACTGGTGGTGGAATCGCGGAGCATTCACCGCGGCCTGAATATCACGCCCGTAGTCGACCACGCTCATTAGTATATTGGCCACAGTCGTAATAATGGTGGGACCGCCGGGCGAGCCGAGGACCAGAAAAACCTTGCCGTCTTTTAAGACGATAGCAGGCGTCATGGCCGACAGCGGGCGTTTTCCCGGCCCAATCGCATTGGCCGGCCCCTGGATCAACCCGTACATGTTCGGAACGCCGGGCTTGGAAGAGAAATCATCCATCTCGTCGTTCAGCAGAAAGCCCAGTCCCTCAGCGGTAACTCGCGAGCCAAGGGTGTCGTTCAAAGTTGTGGTTACGGCCACCGCGTTGCCTGCCGGGTCGACCACCGAATAGTGCGTCGTGTTTTCAGGTTCGCGTCCGGTCCAGGGCGTGGTGAGCGCGGCGACCTGCTCCAGTTCGCTGAAGATCGCCGGCCGCTTCAGGTCTTTACTGAGACTTGCGTGCTGGGGATCGATCGACTCGCGCCACGCCGCACCGTACTTCTTGTCGATGAGTTGCGCGACGGGAATTTTCGAGAAATCGGGATCGCCCATGAATTCTGCGCGATCGTAGAACGCGCGCCGGAAAGCCTCTGCGGTCAAATGAATCGAGGCGGCCGAGCGGTGCCCGAGCTTCGCCAGATCATAGCCTTCCAGAATGTTCAAAGTCTCGATCAGCGCTACTCCGCCCGAGGAGGGTGGCGGCGCGCTTATCACCTCATATCCGCGGTAGGTCCCTCGAATCGCCTCGCGCTCTTTGACTTCGTAGTGGGCCAAATCGTCGGCAGTAATCAATCCACCGCCCTTCTGCATCGCCGCTACGAGTTGCCGCGCTATCGCACCATGATAGAAGTCGTCCGGATTTTTCGCGATCTGCTCCAGGGTGCGCGCCAGTTCCGGCTGCCGCAGAATCTCTCCCGGCTTGTAGTAGTCTCCACCGCGCTGAAAAATGCGTCTGGATTCGGTGAACTTCGCCAGATCTTCGTCGCGCAGATCCTCAGCGTCTTCGTAAGCCAGCGTGTAGCCATCGCGCGCCAGTCTGATCGCGGGAGCCAGCACTCGCGCCAAGGTCAACTTGCCATACTTTTTCTCGGCATCAGCCAAGCCCGCCACCGATCCCGGCACGGCGATTGACTTGTAGCCCACCACGCTGGCATCCGGGATCACGTTCCCCTGCCCATCCAGATACATATTCGCAGTGGCGGCCGCGGGCGCTTTCTCACGATAGTCGATGAAATGCGTCGCGCCGTCGGCCATATGGATCAGCATGAATCCGCCCCCGCCCAGGTTGCCCGCCTGGGGATGAACCACGGCCAAGGCAAATCCCACTGCCACGGCCGCATCAATGGCGTTGCCGCCCGCCTGCATGATCTCCACTCCGGCCTGCGAGGCCAATTCGTGCACGCTCGCGACCATGGCGTGTGGCGCATGCACCGGTCGCAACGGTGCGGCGGTGGCGACCAGAGAGAGGGCCAACAACAACCAAATCAGTAATCTAGATTTACGATGCATGCGGCTTGAAGGCGTCCCACGGGGCGGGACTCTTGAGGCTAGCCGAGGCGACCAGCAGAGTCAAATCCGGGCAGCAATGGGTAGTGGGTCAGCATGATTTCCACAGACGCCCGAGCTAATTCGGCTCGGCAATGCACTGCCCCGGTGTGATCTGTTCGCAAGCCAGCACGGCGCGCCGTTGGCAGGCGGCTTGCCGGTCGGTAGTCGCCAGCGCCATCAAGTAGCGCTGAATTTTGTAGGTGTTGTAGTGGTTGCTTCCGGTTCCCTTTTTAGATTCGTCGATGACATATTGCTTTTGCGCTGCGTTGAGCGGAGGTTTCAGGCAATCCGCGAGTGGGCCAATCAGGTGAATCTCCGCCAACCCACGGAGAAAATCGTCGGTCGTTTGCGGGGGCGGAGTGGGCGGCGCGGAAGTGCATCCCATTCCCAGAAGCAACAGAATTATCGGATAGAGCGCATTGCGTTTCATGGTCGTTTTCCCTTTCGGCGTTGGATCGCGGCGGGAGACCAGTGCGGTGAGAATGCCTAACGTGATCCTATACGCCCAGCGCCTTGAGTACCAGACTCTTTTCCGCTCCGCGCGTTGAAGAAATTGGCCGAGGCAAAAGCGCACACAGCTCCTCAATCGTCCAAACGTGATTGCTGATTCCCGCTTCCATCGCTGGCGTCACGCGCAACGTCTGATGCACGCGAGCAAAGTTGTAATACATGAACCAGATCGCCACAGCAGCCGCGTGGTTCTCAATCTTCTTTGAGAAAGCGTTCGTCAAACGGGTGAACCGGCGAATGCTCATTCTCATACTGAGGTTCTGGCGCTCCACAAACGAAGTGCTCACGTGCTTGGGATCAGGGTTTCCGCTCACAACTTTCATGTCGCAACCGATGCAGCGAGCGGGGGAGTAACGCGTCTCGTTCTCCGCCGATGCACCGTAAATCTTCTGCAATTGCGCGTAGTCGATGTCGGCCCCGAAAGCGCTCTCGACCGCTTCCAAGTAAGCTTTGTGGCCGTCCGTGGTGATCTGCACCCGGTTCCTGATTCGGCTAGCGCAATCTTCCATGAACTCTTTCGCCCATCCCAGATCGCGACCGCCAACCAGGTAACTGACACAGAGTTTCGTATCTGCATCCAAGCCCGTCCATGTCCACACGTCGCCCCACCCGATTGCCTTTTTCTCAGGCCGAGTGTTCTTCGCCTTTGAGCCGACGAATTGCCAAATCTCATCGCACTGCAAGCGGCGCACCTTGAGATTCCGCACGGCGCGATCATGGTACGCGGCGCAGGCGTCCGCCAGATCGAGCACGAGCTTTATGACGGTGTTCTTGGCGACGCCCGTCATCCGCACAGTCGAGCGAATGGAATTACCCTCGACTAGTGCCGCCACAACCCGTGTTTTCTGCTCCATTGTGAGGCGTTTCATAAACTGAACTATATGCTTGAGCGCACGGTTTGTCAAGTAGAAAACGGCCAGACGCCAATAGGCATAGGCCACTCGCGCCAATCCCATCTATACCCATAGCCCAAAAAGACACTAGAAACATCGGGATCGGTGCGTTATGATTGCAAACGTAGAAGGGCCGGTAATGCCCCGCCGCGCAACAGCGCGAGCGGGGCACCTACCAGCACAATCGAAAACGTTGACGCGTTCTCGATTGAGAGGAACACCATTATGTGCATGGTGCCCTCCTTTCTCTCCTTCGCCTAGAATTCAGGCTGGGGGAGCTTGGGAAAGCCCTTCAGTGGCGGGCCGCTTTTCGCGGCCCGTTTTACGTTCTACGCCATATAGCCGAGCCGTCCTCTCGATTTCCTGCCTTTTCAACTAGGCCATCTTTCTCCAACTCGCGCAGTTGTTCTTTTACTGTTAGTAGGTGGTTTTTGGAGGTGAATTTGTAATCGTGCATACGGTCCAGAATCTCTTTTGCTGTTCGATAGTTTCCGATATCGCCACTCTCCTTCACATGTCTGAATACTTCCCGTCGCACTCCTTTCAATTCTGAACGGGGCTTTTTAGGCGCAGTGCCAGCAGCCCCATCGCCGATGATCGCATCCTGCAACAATGGGGCTAACTCTGGGTCGGCTGCTAGTTGTCGAATCAGTTGAAGTTTCTTGATTTTTTCGTCTAGTACTTTGAGATCTATCGCCATAGGGTATAGGCCCCCATCGGCATGGTATTCCTCATGTGTGGGCATTTGCAAGCACAAATGTCTAGGGGGTAGGCCGAATATATTCCGATGGGCTATAGGCTAAGACTTATTCCAGCGCGTCTTTGCAGCTTTCTTTGCGATGGCAGAGCGGCGCGTGGCAGATAACCGTTTGGCTCGTGCCTTGCCGCCCTTCTTCCCTCCCGCGCTGCCAATGGCGACAAAGTGCGGATCGCGGGGATCGACTGGTTCTTCGAGGGGGGTTCCATCCATCTGTTCCCCGATGGCCTGTTCAACTACTTCACGCGCAACCTGCATGAAATCGCGCTTCTGACCGGATGGGCGTTTCGCCATGGCTCAATGATGCCACGGATCAGCGGACGGCGGAAGACCTGTGGAAATCATAGAGACCCACTACCCAGCAATGCGGTCGCGGACGGAGGTTGAAACGTGCCCCCGGCTTTCCAGTTGTGACTGATGCGTTTCGCCATCAGGTGTTCAGAGTATGGGAGGGGTGTAAAATATGGCGCACGCTTAGGTGGGGCGCGATCCACAGCAAGTGCCTTACCTCTGTGGATCTTTGGATCGCGGCCGGAAAGCAGGTGCAAAGTGGAAGCTGTGACAGGAGTCTTTTCTTCCCAATCCGATGCAGAGCGTGCGGTAAGAACTCTGCGCTCGGCTGGAGTTTCAGCAGATAAGATTACACTGCTGACACCTGGGGACACGCAAGACAAACTGCCGTCAATCCCGGTGGATGACACAGAGCAACCCGGCATGGGGAAGGCGATCGGCGCGGTTTTGGGCGCGGCTGGCGGGCTTACTGGCGGAAGTCTACTCGTGGCTCTCATACCCGGTGTCGGCCCGGTCACGGCAATCGGCCTGTTGGGCGGAGCTGTCCTAGCGGCAGCCGGTGCCGTCGTTGGGGCCTCCGCTGGCGGCGCGCTGGAAAATTCTGTGACGGAGGGATTACCAGAGGACGAGATATTCGTTTATGAGGACGCTTTACGCAAAGGCCGCTCGGTGATGATTGCCCTTGCCGCAGATGAAGCAAGCGCTGAGCGCTTGCGCGAGTTGCTTGGGACTGAGGGAGCAGAAGCAATCGATGCCGCCCGGCGAGAGTGGTGGATTGGCTTGCGGAGCGCCGAAAGCGAGCATTACTCAACTTCTGGTAAGAACTTCAGTGCCGATGAAAACTTCTATCGTCGGGGCTTCGAGGATGCCCTCCATGCCAGATCACGCTGCAAGGAATTCGATCAAGTCTCGGCCGAGATGTCGAGCAAGATTGAAGATTTGGAGCGCCTGCACCCTGACGCTGAGGTTGAGGAGGCCTACACGCGGGGCTATCAACGTGGACGGGAGTACTACCAGCAGCTTTGTGATGAATCCAAGGCCGCTTAATCCGCGGCCGAAGTGACTGCACCCCGATCCGGACGGTGGGGATCGACGGCGTGGGCAATTTGACGGTAGACAAGGAGTTGTGCGACGGCATCGATTTCAGGACGGTGGGCACGGCTCCTCTTTTCTCCCCACTTTGTGTCCGATCGACACTCTGTTTGGCCTGTGAACGTCAACAGGGACTTACACAATCGATGAAGTCTGCTTCGATAATTTCCAATGCCGCAGGCACGATACAACATGCCGGTTTATCTCGGCGCACTCCGGATAGCCCGTCAGATCGGCATAGGGGCGGCGGTCACCCGCCGACCCCTGCCACACCACCGTGCGTACGGGTCCGTACACGGCGGTTCGAGTTGGTTACGCTAACAGCCATCGATCAAGGTCGGAAGTCCAAGCGATTTGAAGTAGGCGTTGGAAAGCCCCACTGAGAGGGCTTTGGCCCGAGCGAGGTACCAAGGGCCGCGCCCGCTGCCAGCCGTGTTAGTGGCAAGTCGCGGACGAACTCCCAGCGCCAACAGAGCGGCGCGGCGACGGCGCGGTGTTTTCCATTGCCGCCACATCGCTGCCCGCAGTCGCAATCGGACCCAGCGTGTCAGGTACTCCAGCACCACAGGGGTTTCGCAGAAGCCGAAGTAGCCGCGCCAACCCCGCAGATACGGAGCTAGTTCCGCTATCGTCGTATCCATGCTGACGCCCTTTGCCCTGCGCGTAACTTCCCGGATTCGATGCTTGAACCGCTCCAGAGCTTTCGGCGCGATGATGCGCTGGGCCTCTGGACCGGCGCTAAAGCTGAACCCGAGGAACTTCCGTTCCTGTGGTCGCGCCACCGCACTCTTCGTTTCGTTTACCTTGAGCCTGAGTTGACGCGTGATGAAGCGCACGATGCCCTGCATCACCCGTTGACCGGCCCGCTGGCTGCGTACGTAGATGTTGCAATCATCCGCGTAGCGAAGGTAGCGGTGTCCGCGTCGCTCTAGCTCTCGGTCGAGTTCGTCGAGTACGAGGTTGGACAGCAGTGGCGAAAGTGGGCCTCCTTGGGGAGTGCCTTCCACGCTGGGGCTGACCAGTCCGTTCTCCATCACCCCGGCATTCAAAAATGCCCGGATGAGTTTCAGCAGCCGCTTGTCTTCGACTCGTTTGGCGATCTGACCCATCAGTTTGTCGTGATTGACTCGGTCGAAAAACTTTTCGAGGTCGAGATCAATCACCCAGCCGTAGCCTGCTCTGATGTACTGTTGCGCCTGAGCTACCGCTTGATGTGCTGATCGTCCGGGTCGAAAACCATAGCTGTAGTTTGAGAACGTCGAGTCCCACCGCCGCTGCAGCACCTGCATCACCGCTTGCTGGATGAATCGATCCAGCACCGTCGGGATGCCAAGCTTTCGCACCCCGCCGTCCGGCTTGGGGATTTCCACCCGCCTCACCGGCTTCGGTTCATAGGTCCCGTTCAGCAGTTGTTCTCGGATCACTGGCCAACGCTGTTTCAGGTAGTCGGTGAGTTGGTTAACGGTGATTCCGTCCACTCCCGCGCTACCTTTATTACCCTTCACCTGTCGCAGTGCTTCCTTCAGGTTTTCTCGCTCACAGACCTCCTCCATCAGTCGATCGCTTCTAGCTGGGTTTTCGGGTCCACTCGTCGCCACCAACGATTCAGTCTCTCCTCCTGCGGCACCCCGGGCTGCACCCGTCAGCGCAGATGAAAAGTCCAGTTTCATCTGGATGTTCTGCTGCTTGTCGTCTTTGAGACTCATGGCCTACTCACCACTCCTTCTCGTTCGGGCCTTCTCCGTTGCCGGGTACTATGCCCGATGCTGACTTCTGCTCCGCGGTCAGATCGCCTTACGGCCACCTCAGTCGCCGAAGCGACACGGAGCAGATCTCCTGGGGTAAGCTCAGTCACTTTCCGTGCACAGTCGCCGAATCTACGCTTCGCACCTTGATGGATTATGGACTTCGCGGTAAGTTGCCCACTCGTCCGGTACGGGCGCCTTCTATTCAGTTTTTGTCCATCGACTCGCACGTTTGTTCCATGCTTCCTTCGGACCCCACCTCGCAGCGGTAGCCCTTGCATTATCACTAGGCCTTCACCTCCATCAGGTCGGCCAGAGGACTTTCACCTCCAAGTTACTGAGCATGCCCAGCACACAACGAAGCCGCTGGCGCGGCGGACGCTGCCGCGTGGGTGATGTCGGCAGTCCTTATTTTTGGCTCAGATAATTGTGGGTCACAAGGAGGTCCCTGTGACCCATCTACGCAAAATGATGCTGGAGGAACTCCAGCGACGTCATTACTCTGAAGCTACCACACGACGTTACATTCGCTTCATCGAGCGGTTCGCCCAACACTTCCACCGCTCGCCCGATCGCCTGGGACCGCAGCACATCCGCGAGTACCAAGCCCAACTCTTCACCGTGCACAAACTGACTCCCGGTTCGGTGACCAACCATCTCTGCGCCCTGCGCTTTCTCTACATCCAGACGCTCAAGAGGCCCTGGAGCATTGCCGACACTCCCTATCCCAAGAAGCGCTATCGCCTGCCCACCATTCTCAGTCAGGAAGAAGTAACACTGCTCATCGAGGCTGCGCCGACTCCCTTCTATCGCACCATTTTGATGACCCTCTACGGCACCGGCGTGCGCCGCGCCGAGCTCACGCGCCTGAAGGTCAGCGACATCGATAGCCGACGCATGGTCGTGCACATTCAGGACGGCAAAGGCGGGCAAGACCGCGACGTCATGCTCAGCCCCGTCCTGCTCGAGGAACTGCGCGCTCATTGGCGACGTCTGCGTAAAAAGTCCGTCTGGTTATTTCCCGGCAATCGCTGGCACAGCGGTGATCACCCCACTGATGACAAGACGCCCTACCACGCCTGCGTCGAAGCCGCCCGCCGCGCCGGGATTAAGAAACGCGTCTATCCCCACGTGCTCCGCCATTGCTTCGCCACCCACTTGCTCGAATCCGGCGCTGACCTGCACACCATCCAGATTCTGTTAGGCCATCACGATCTGAAGGAAACCGCTCGCTATCTCCACCTCTCGCAACGGCACCTGCATGCCACGCCCAGTCCGCTGGATGCGCTGGTGCTAAAGAAAGGCAGGTCGTCCGAGGAAGAGTAAATGAGTCGGCCACGGTTCGAGGTGGCCGATGTCATTCGCAGCACAGGAGCAGACTTCATCGCGCGCAACCGTCACTGGCTACGCTGGACCCATATCAAGGTCCTGCGGGCCATCGCGCGCTGTCGCACCGCCGCCCTCGGCGGCCATATCGATGAGTGCATCGGCTGCGGACATCGTGCCACCATCTCCTACAACTCGTGTCGCAACCGGCACTGCCCGAAGTGTCAGACCAGTGCGCGTGAACGCTGGATCGCGGCGCGTCGTCGTGAACTGCTGCCCACGCCCTACGTCCACGTCGTCTTCACACTGCCGCCGCAACTGGCTGCGTTGGCTCTCCAGAACAGGAAACTCATCTATGATTTGCTGCTTCGGGCCAGCGCCGAAACTCTACGGGAAGTGGCTCGTAACCCCGCCCATCTCGGAGCCGAGATCGGCTTCTTCAGCGTGCTCCATACCTGGAACCAGAAGCTCCAACTTCATCCCCATGTCCACTGTGTTGTTCCCGCCGGCGGACTCTCGCTGGATCACCGTCGCTGGATTCGCTCGCACTCACGCTTCTTCGTTCCCATTGCTGTACTGCGGCGCGTGTTCCGCGGCAAGTTCGTCGCCGGCCTGAAGGCTGCCTTCGAACGCCGTCAACTGCACCTGGCCGGAGAACTCGCACCGCTCACCCATCCTAAGTTCTTCGCGGCCTGGCTGCGTCCGCTCTTCCGCAAAGATTGGATCGTCTACTCCAAACCACCCTTCGGTGGACCCGAGTATGTCCTGCAGTATCTCGGCCGCTATACCCACCGCGTCGCGATCTCCAACCATCGCTTGGTCGCATTGGCGGACGGCCAGGTTACCTTTCGCTGGCGTGACTCTGCCGACCACAATCGGCAGAAACTGATGACTCTGTCGCGCGATGAGTTTCTCCGTCGCTTCCTACTTCACCTGCTCCCCAAGGGCTTCGTTCGCATCCGCCACTTCGGCTTCCTCGCCAACCGAAGGCGCGCCGCCCTGCTGCCACAGTGCTTCACCGCTCTCCACGCCACTCCACCGAAAGACGAATCGGAGACGTCGACCGCTCCTACAACGCACCCGCTGTGGCGCTGTCCCAAGTGCGGTGGACCGATGGCCGTCGTCGAACGATTCACCGCGGCACAACTCCAACTTCGTTCTCCACCGCTCCTGGTCACAGCTGCATGAAATCACTCGCCCACAACCCCAACTGCTGGCGCGCTTCAGCGCGCTCCGTCGAAGTGTGTCTCCGTCCCCGCTCGACACCTTCTTCATGCCCCAGAGTAGGTTTCGCTTCAACCGCCACTTCGCCCTTGCCCATGCCCGTCGGTTCCTCCGCCACGGACCTCGACCACCCCGACAACCTCTACAAACCTCTCTTGCTCCATTCAATTTGCATAAGTACCGCGCCCGCCGCGCCAGCGGCTTCCTTCTGACGGCTTTTTCGAACGCGACGCCTCTCACCTTCTTTCAGCCTTGAGCACTCATCCCGGCGTCGCCTCCGAAAAAGCACTAGCGTCAGAACGCGACGCCTCTCACCTTCTTTCAGCCTTGAGCACTCATCCCGGCGTCGCCTCCGAAAAAGCACTAGCGTCACCCGGGAGCAACCGGCGGGTGTCAATATTGTTTTCAAACTTCCCACTCCAGGGAGGCGCAAGCCATGGTAAGATCGGCGGCCTGAAACGGTTGGTACTTTAGTCTCACTATTTCGTCGAGCACGGCCAAGAGCGATTCAGATGAACGCTAGGATTGGCGAAAGATAGACCGCTTCTCTTTCTCAGACGCCATTCGCTAATCACGAGCTGAGCCCAGACCGTCGCTGGCATCTCGGGCGGGAGCCAAGAGCCAGGCAAAGCCAACCTAATTTTCATTCTTGGGGGCGCATAGCATGCCGACGTACTCACAGGAAAACCGTCCGCTGGGTATCACAACGCCGCTGGGCAAAGACGTTCTGCTCCTGACTGCTTTGCGCGGTCACGAGGCGATCTCTGAGCTCTTCACCTTCCAGCTCGATCTCCTTGCTGAACTCGAAAACGAGATTCGATTCGACGCCATTGTGGGGCAGAGCGTGACGGTGGATTTACAGCTTCCAAACGGGGAAAAGCGCTACTTCAACGGCTTAATCAACCGGTTCAGCCAAGGCGCCCGCGATGATACATTTGCGCATTTCCGGGCCCAGCTCGTGCCCAAGCTGTGGCTACTGACCAAGAAGGTCCGGAGCCGTATTTTTCAGCACCTCGACGTGCCTGAAATTCTCCACCAGGTGCTTACGGGACTTGACGTCAAATACGAGCTGCTAAATACCTACTACCCGCGCGACTACTGCGTGCAGTACCGCGAGTCTGACTTCCAGTTCGCGAGCCGGCTCATGGAGGAGGAAGGCATCTTCTATTTCTTTGAGCATACCGACGGAAATCATAAGATGACCGTCACCGACGTCCCCGGCCAGCATCCCTCCATCGCCGGTCAAACGGATGTCATTTACGATGAGGCGTCCGGCGCGACAAGGGAGGATATGCGGATCTACGCCTGGGAAAAAACCCAGGAACTACGTTCCGGCGAATGCACTCTCTGGGATCACTGCTTTGAGCTGCCCGGCAATCATCTCGAAGCCCGAGAAAAAACCAGCGGCAGCGTCAGCGTAGGCAAAGTGACCCACAACCTGAACGTCGGCGGCAACGATCAACTGGAAATTTACGACTATCCCGGTGGTTATGCGCAGCGCTTCGACGGTATAGATCGCAACGGTCAACCGCGCCCGGCGGATCTAAAACAGATTTTTCCAGACAGTAAGAGATTAGTGCGGGTTCGCATGGAACAAGAAGAGGTTGCCAGCCTTGAGATCCAAGGAGCCGGCGACTGCGGCCATTTCGTTCCTGGCCACAAATTCAATCTGGAGCGGCATTTTGACGCCGACGACGCGTACCTGCTTACCCGCGTCGAACACGACGCCCGCCTGGACAACTACCAGGTAAATCAGAAGGATCTGGTATTCAACTACGGCAATCGGTTCACTTGCATTCCCGCTGCTGTTCCCTACCGTCCGGCGCGCGTAACGCCCAAGCCGGTGATTGCCGGAATCCAGACAGCGACGGTAGTGGGCCCTTCCGGAGAGGAAATCTTCTGCGACAAATACGGCCGCGTGAAGGTGCAGTTCCATTGGGATCGCGAAGGAAAGAAAGACGTCAACAGCTCGTGCTGGCTGCGCGTCGCCCAGGTCTGGGCGGGCAATAGTTGGGGCGCGTTCTTCTGGCCGCGCATAGGACATGAGGTGGTGGTTGCCTTTGAGGAGGGCGACCCGGACCAACCGCTGATCACTGGCAGCGTTTATAACGCGGAGAACATGCCCCCGTTTTCATTGCCAAAACTTCGCGCATTTGGCGGCATCAAGTCCTGCAGCGTGCAAGGCGCACCAGGTAAGAACTACAACGGAATCATGTTTGTCGACACTGCCGGGCACGAGCATCTCGTCATTCACTCCGAACGCCACATGGTCATCTATGCTGAATACGACAAAACCTTCCGGGCAGGGCGGCATCAGGCGGAACGAGTACCGGGAGCACGCGCCGTCACTGTGGGCGGGCTGCCGATCGGAGGCGGCAGCGGGGGTGGGCCGAACAAGAATCTTTGGCAAACGCCCGAACCATTATCCGTGGAAGGGATCAATTCCGTCGTAGTCTATGGCGGAAACTTCCAGATCGCCTTCCCGTTCAACTTGCAGTTGGCTTACGGAACGAATCTGCAGATTTGCGTGAATCCCGCTTCTTATGGTTTGTCGTTTCCGGACGACGCCACGCCAAGCCTGACCGAAGGCGCCTTTCAATTTCTTGGAGGCGGACTCGGCGGGAACATGCAGCTGACGCTGGGTGCCAGTGCAAACGTAGTTATGGGGCAGAGTATCACCGCGAATATCGGTCCCCAGCCGCTGAACTTCGGGGCGCAAAAGAACGCATTTACCAATGCTTTCTGTTTGAAGCTCGGCGATATCATGAGCCTGGGGATCTGGATTTTTCTCTGTGCCTATACAATCCCGGAGGACGATTATCGCGAAGTAATGCTGATGCTTTTTCAAGTTGCGCTGCAGGTGGGACTGGGCCTGATTATGAATGTGAACAATCTCTACTGCTCCGCTGACGACGATCAGAAGAAGATGTGGGATACAATGCATGACACCTCAGGCCATGCGGATTCGATTGGGGAAGGATTTGGGAAGTGGGGCAGTCTGCTTTTTGCTGCTGCTCTTCCCGTGTTGTTTGAATCACTGGGTGAAGCCCAACTCGATGCAACCCCGAGCGGGTCATAGGAGACGATTTTATGGATGAAAAGCAAAAGCAACTCGGCGGCGGCTCTGGCGGTGGCGAGGTAACGACGGATCACACCCACTCTTTTGATGGAACTTATTCCTTGAGTGCGAACCAACTCGAAATCCTGAGTCGCCCGCCTCTGCCGCCGGCACCCCCCAGCCCAAGCCTGATCACCGTACTGGCTACCAGCATGACGCTTGACGGCAAGGTCGACATCGGCGCTGACCAGGGTGTCCGCATAACCGCGGGCCCGCCGCTTTTGCCACCGACCGGGTCCGACGACACGAATGGCGTGGAAACAGTGGTGGGCGAAACACAGAACATTACGCTTCAGCGGGGCCTGCTTCCTGGGGTCGACCAGAAGATCGAAATGACGCCTAACGGCATCACGGTTGACGCTGGGGCCATGCCCGTGACCATCCAGAGTCTGACCCAGATTACCCTGTCCGTGGCAGGCGGTATGAACACGATCACATTGACTCCAGAGGGCATAACTATTCAGGGAGTCCTGATCACGGTTCAGGGAGCGCTCGTTCAAATTAATTAGCGGATTCTGGTTAGGGGATGATTTGTGACTAAGGCACCACTGGTCAAAATCGAGGTACAGACGGCAGCGGATGTTTGCGTTCGTTTCCTTGTGCCCCCGCAAGGGCGAGCACTTCTGCAAAAGGACATGTCGCCTGGGACATTCCTCGAGGCGCTGGTATCTAACAAGCAATTCGCTTGCGGGATCGACTTTCTTGCGCACGCCCTTGCCGCGCGCGAAGCAGTATGGTGGGGCTGCTTGTGTTTCCAGCATACCTGCGGGGATCGCATGTCCGCGACCGATAAGGGCGCCGTTACTGCTGCGGTGCAATGGGTTTTACAACCGGGCGACAACGCCCGAAGCGTTGCCAAGGCCCATGCGGATACCGCCGGGCCAGCTTCGGTGGCGGGTGCCCTGGCACTGGCGGCGTATCAGGCGGGTCCATCGCTGTCTCCCGGCCAACGATCTGAACCGGCGTCGGCATTTGCTTGGGCAAAATCTGTCGCTAACGCGATTAAACTCGCTTGCACAAAGGGCGATCCGGCGCAAACGGTGAAAACCCAGGAATCCTTCGTGAAGTTGGGAATCGGCGTGGCCGAAGGACGTTTTATGTAGACCGAAATTGTCGCGAAAATCATGAACTGGCGGAGGTTTGAACCATGGGCATGCCAGCTGCCCGCATGACCGACATGCACGTGTGTCCGATGGTGACGGGGGTTGTGCCCCATGTGGGAGGACCCATCCTCCCACCCTGCTGCCCGACGGTTTTAATCGGAGAGCTCCCGGCTGCCAGAGTTGGTGACATGGCCACCTGTGTGGGGCCGCCCGACGTGATCGCCCTGGGTTCCTTTACCGTGCTGATTGGGGGGCAGCCCGCAGCGCGCATTGGTGACTTCACAGTTCACGGGGGAACTATCGTTTTAGGATTGCCCACGGTTCTGATCGGACCTTGATTCGGAGTAGCAAAAGGAATTGAACCATGACTGAGCTGGCAGCCACCGTTCCTTATGAGAAGCAGAGCGAGGAGAAGACCAATCGCGGATGTGGAGCTGCCTGTCTGAGCATGGTATATCGGTCGTTTGGCAAGGAAGTCCCGCAGGCCGAGATTTGGCCGGCGACCGCCAAAGCGAATCGATTCGGCAGTATCGCTTCAACCACGCATTTGATGGCACAGGACGCTTTGAACCGAGGTTTTGCCGCCTTGGCTATTCAGGCGCGGCACCCCCTGCATGTGTTGCGTCTGTGTGCGGAGAACAAAGTCCGCGCGATCCTGAACCATCGCTTGTACCCTGACGGACCAGCGGGTCATTACACCGTCCTGGTGAGCGTTGACGATGAACACGTCGTACTGCATGACCCTTACCTCGGACCGTCACGCACGCTGTCACATCAGGAACTTCTGGAATTGTGGAGCCCGTACTTCGACAATTCAGAAATCGTCGGGAACGTGCTGATTGCGGTTGCGCGGCGGGAAGACTTTCCTGAGATCACCTGTGAGCTCTGCCGGACTGCAATACCCGCCAGTGTTGATTGCCCCAGGTGCAAGAAACCTGTCGGGCTCCGCCCTCACGTGGTCCTTGGATGCATTAATGACGCGTGTATAGCCCGGGTTTGGGAAAATATCTGTTGCCCGGTCTGCGATTATTTATGGGGCTCTCGTCTTTTACGAAGCCAATCTGCGGCCAGCTCTCCAGGCCCCGAGGTCAAGACGGATAAGGAACAAGATCCTCTCCAACTGGGAGCATTCTTTGCTGCTTTTGACAAGTTCTGTAATCACGTGCTCAGTGTCCCGGCTGCTGCCAACAACCCTGACATCAAGAAGCACCTCGACCTCATGAACACCCGCAGAGCCGAATTGAAGCAGTTACAGGTTGAGGCCTTCGCCCATTTGAAAGTGCGGCAAGAGCAAATGTCAACTTTGATGAAGAAAGTACAGGAAAAGAAGGAAGCCCACAGCAAGAAGATGGATGAACTCAACCGGCCGGTGCCCGAGTTGGATGGCAACGCTTTGGGGCGCGCTCTGTTGAAAAACCTCGGTTTCAAAGACTGACAGCCGCCTCCGGCAGCAACTCAGCCTTTCGGACTGCCTCTTCCAATGCGCTGAATCACTCTCGTGATTCGCTCAAAGGCCCAGTCAATCTCCTGACGACTGATGATCAGTGGGGGCGCAATGCGGATCACCCGGTCATGGGTTTCCTTGCACAGGATTCCTTCCTCCTTGAGCGCTTCGCAGTAGGGACGCGCTGGGCTGCGGAGTTCGATGCCGATCCACAAGCCTTTGCCGCGCACCTCTTTCAGATCTGAACTCCGCAGCGTCTGCAGCAAAGTCAGGAGATACGCTCCTAACTCGGCGGAACGCTCCACCATCTTTTCCTCGATAAGGACGCGCAGCGCGGTCCGGGCGATGGCACATCCCATGGGGTTGCCGCCGAAGGTGCTGCCGTGGTCGCCGGGGTTGTACACGCCGAGAATTTCGCGAGATGCCAATACTGCCGAGACCGGGTAAAACCCGCCAGCGAGCGCCTTGCCGATGATCAACACATCGGGCGTGACTGCCTCGTGCATGTAGGCAAAGAGCTTGCCGGTTCGTCCCAGACCGGATTGAATTTCGTCGACCATCAGCAATATGTTATTCTCGCGGCAAATGGCGGCCGCCTCCCGGAGAAATCCCTCAGGAGGAATGACGATTCCGGCCTCGCCCTGGATGGGTTCGACCAGAAAGGCGCAGGTGTTGGGGGTAATGGCTTCGCGGAGGGCGCGCGCATCGCCGAAGGGAATGACTTTGAATCCTGGCGTGAAGGGGCCGAAGCCATCGCGATATTGTTCGTCGCTGGAGAAGCTCACGATCGTGATGGTGCGGCCGTGAAAATTATTGGCGCATACAATGATCTCGGCTTTGTCCTGCGGAATGCCCTTAATCTTGTAGCCCCACTTGCGAGCCGTCTTGACCGCGGTTTCGACAGCCTCCGCACCGGAGTTCATGGGGAGAACCATGTCGAAGCCGGTCAGATCATGGAGTTCCTTGTAGAGCAGCGGCAGCTGCTCGTTGCGGAATGCGCGTGAGGTAAGCGTGACTTTCCGTGCCTGCTCCTCGAGGGTTTGCAGAATCCTGGGGTGACAGTGGCCTTGATTGACCGCGGAATACGCCGCCAGACAATCGAGGTAACGTTTGCCTTCAACGTCATACACCCAGACGCCTTCCGCACGCTCGATCACCACGTCAAGCGGACGGTAGTTATGAGCGCCGTATCGGTTCTCAAGCTCGATGAAATCCTGGGTGTGTAGAGGTCTCGCTAAGAGTTGCGTGGTCATAGGTTCCTTTCTGATTCCTGTAGCGCCGGCATCTTGCCGGCTGTCGCGAGGGCATCTTGCCCTCGCGAGTGGGGGCGCGACGCCCCCACGACAGCCGCCGGGACGGCGGCGCTACAATCTAGCCTCTACCTACCGAGGCACTCCCCACGACTGCTGTAACTCCAACAACATCGTCAATAAAGCCATCCGCACATAGAGCCCATTCTTGGCCTGACGGAAGTACATCGCTCTGGGATCGGCATCGACCGACTTGTCTAACTCGACCGTGCGGGGCAAGGGGTGAAGGATGAGCGCGTCCGGCTTCATGCGCTGCACGACGGTCGAATCGATAGCATACCTCCTGAGCCCACCATTCTCTCGGCCGTTCGCATCCCGCATCCTTTCCGGCCGGATTCGGGTCTGGTAAACCACGTCCACTTCGCCAATCACTCGGTTAATATCCGACTCCAGTTCGTAGCGGACGCCGTGCAGATCGAGATAGTCGAGGATGTCCGCCCTCATTTGGAGCTGCGGCGGACTCACGAAAAACAGCTTCACGCGGTCAAACTTGGCCAGCAGATACGCCAGCGAGCGCGCCGTGCGCCCCTTGTCCAACTCCCCGATGATGGCTACGCTCAAGCCATCGAGCGGGCGCTGCCGGTAAATCGTGTAGAGGTCGAGCAAGGCCTGGGTCGGATGCTGCCCCCCATTTCCATCCCCGGCATTGATCACCGGAACGGGCGAGACTTCGGCGGCGCGTCGCGCGCCGTGATCTTCGGGGTGTCGGATGACGATCACGTCGGAATAACCGCCGATAATTCGGATCGAGTCCTCCACCTGCTCGCCTTCAACCTCCGAAGAAAACGCACCTGCGTGCTCCGTCGACAAGACCCTGCCGCCCAGGCGATGCATGGCAGCCTCGAACGAGAGCCGAGTGCGAGTGGAAGGCGCATAAAAAAGAGTGGCCATGATTCGGTTCTGATAATCGAGGGAGCCTCCCCGCGCCACCACACGCTCCATGCCTCGCGAGCGCTCGAATAATTCCATGAGCAGGGGAACGGTGAATTGCTGAGATTCAACGACGTGTTTCAACGTCATCCCGCCTCTCAGCGGCGAGTCCACGGTACGAAGGTGGCTTGGCTCTTGTGGGGCGATCGTCTGAGGCATTAGCGTCCTCCCACCGGAAGTTCGAACCTGGTGTTCAGCTTGATCTCCACGCGGTCATGATCGGGGAACATGTGCGTTCCGCCGGATCCGACTACCGACTGGCACAGATTCTCGCAGGAAGTAACGATGGCTTCCTTCCCGCCATGGCTTAAGAAGCGCAACACGGATTCGATTTTGGGGCCCATGTTCCCGGGTGGGAAGTGGCCAGCCATGGCGTACTGCTCCAACTCAGCCTCGCCGGCGCGGCGCAGGGCGCGCTGAGTTGGTTTCTTGTAATCCAGGTACACATAGTCGGTATCCGTGGAAATAACGAACAGATCGACGCCGAGGCAAGTGGCCAGCAATGCGGAGGCGCGATCCTTGTCGATGACAGCTTCAACTCCTTCCAATCTGCCGTTTCGCCAGAGCACGGGAATCCCCCCGCCTCCGCACGCGATGACCAGGACGCCCTGCTGGACAAGATCCCGAATGACATCCACTTCGACAATTTCAATCGGATCAGGAGAAGGCACAACGCGGCGATAACCGCGGGCGGCGTCCTCCACGATCTCCCATCCCAAGAGGCGTTGGCGTTCCTCGGCATCCGCCCGCGAATAGAAAGGACCGATCGGCTTGCTGGGGTGCTTCATCGCCGGATCGTCCAGCGAAATGAGGCTCTGAGTGAGGACCGTCGTGACCGGCACGTGCAGACCCGCTCGCCGCAGTTCGGTTTGCAGCGATTGCTCGAGAAGGTATCCGATCTCACCCTGGGTCGAGGCGCCGCAAACGTCCAGGGGGTGCCCGGGAACCTGGCTCGCCCCCCGTTCCGAGCGCAGAAGTTCTGCCCCAACTTGCGGGCCATTGCCATGGGTGAGCACCAGTCGGAAGCCGGCACGGATCAAGCCAACAATCTGGGCCGCTGTCCGCTCGGCGTTCGCCCGTTGCTCGGGGATCGTCCCCTTTTCTCCCGCGCGAATCAGGGAGTTTCCGCCGACGGCAAGGAGCATGGTCTTCATAAGTCGTAGGTACCGCACTCTTCCTAAGCGTGCACCAGCTCTCGCAACTCGCCCAGTCCCGGCAATTTGACGAACTCACCTTTCATGAGCTCCAGCATGATCGCCTTTTGTGAGTGCAGCCGGTTCTCAGCCTGCTGAAATACCAGCGACCGTGGCGAGTCGATCACCTCGTTCGTGACCTCTTCGCCGCGATGCGCGGGCAGACAGTGCAGAAAGATGGCATCGCGCCTGGCTCGGCGGAATAGAGTCGCATCGACCTGATAAGGAAGGAAGATAGGTTTCCGCTTCTCCGCTTCAGCCTCTTGCCCCATGCTGGCCCACACATCGGTGTAGACCACATCAGCGTTTAAGACCGCCTCTTCGGGATCATTGGTTACCGTGCAAGTGCCGCCGGTCTCGGCACCGCGCTCGCGAGCCCACTGCACAGACTCCGCGTCGAGTTCGTAGCCCGGAGGCGTGGCCAGCCAGACATTCGCGCCTAACTGGGCTCCGACAAACATCAGGGAGCGAGCGACGTTGTATCCATCGCCCACGAACGCAATCTTCAGACCATCCACGTTGCCCTTGGCCTCCCAGATGGTGAAGTAGTCCGCCATGGCCTGGCAGGGATGACTGTAGGCGGTAAGTCCGTTGATGACGGGAATGTTGGCGTGACGCGCCATCTGTACCACCACGTCGTGGTCCGAGGTGCGGATCATGATGCCCTGCACCATGCGTTCCAGGTTCTTGGCCACGTCGTAAACCGATTCGCGTTTGCCCAGATTGATCTCCGCAGGAGAGAGGTAGAGCGAGAAGCCGCCCAGTTGCTGGATGCCGACATCAAAAGTGACTCGGGTGCGAAGAGAAGGTTTCTCGAAGATCATGGCCAGAGTCTGGCGCCGGAGTGCCGTACTGTAGCCAGTCGGATCCGCCTTCACCTGGCGGCCGAGAATGAGCAGGTACTGAATCTCCGAGGGCGAGAAATCTCGAATCGAGAGAAAATCTTTGCTGTTCATTTTTTCAACTCCTGCCAACGCTGGCTCGGTGCGTCTATGTTCTCGCCGGTTGACAATTGAAGGCTGTACCCCGGATCACATTTAAGGGTGATTTTGCGGCACGACCAAACCCGCTATAAAGAGAGGCTTTTGCGGTCGCAGTTGTGATCGCGATCACACCGCAAGGCTGGGGCACGGTCCTCGCGAGGTTTACAATTGCCTTAGCAATTCTTGAGTCGAGCGAGTGGCTGCGCAAGCACAGGCCGTATTAACCCTTCAGCAGTTTGGAAAGCTAATCCCGGCCCTGCACAGTCGGGGGTATCAGGTTGTTGGACCGACCGTCCGCGACGGAGCAATCCTCTATGACGTTGTGGAGAAACTCTCGGATCTCCCTGTGGGCTGGACAGATGAACAGGAAGCTGGACACTATCGCTTGCGGCGCCGCCACGATGAAGCCCTGTTCGGATATGTTGTCGGTCCTCAAAGCTGGAAGAAGTATCTGCACTCCGCCGAAGTCCGTCTGCTGACTGCGGAGCGCAGCGGCAAGACCTTTCGAATCCTGAACAATGAGCCAGTTCCGCCCCGGCGGGCCTTCCTGGGCGTTCGAGCCTGCGAACTGGCCGCCATCGCCGTGCAGGATCGCGTCCTGCTGGGCGATCGCTATCGAGACCCCATCTATGCCACACGCCGCGAGGGAGTCTTCATCGTGGCGGTTAATTGCACGCAAGCTGCACCAACATGCTTCTGCACCTCCATGGGTACAGGACCTCGCGTTCGGGGAGGCTACGATCTGGCTCTCACGGAATTGATTGGTCCGGGCAGGCACGAATTTGTAGTCGAGGCAGGCAGCGATCTGGTGCTGAGGTCCTGGCGGAGTTGGCGCCGTCCTTATCCACGGCATCCGAAGCGGTCTGTCAGGAAGCGGAAGCTGCGGTAGAGCGCGCCGCCTCGCAGATTCAGCGACGCATGGACACCACCGGCATTCGCGACTTGCTCTACAGCAACTTCGATCATCCCCGCTGGGACAACGTCGCGCAGCGTTGCCTGACTTGCGCCAATTGCACCATGGTGTGTCCGACCTGTTTCTGCACGACGGTGGAAGATGTTAGCGATGTAACCGGCACACACGCCGAGCGCTGGCGCAAGTGGGACTCCTGTTTCACGCAGAATTTCTCCTACATTCACGGTGGCAGTGTACGCAGCTCCACCAAGGCGCGGTACCGGCAGTGGATGACCCATAAGCTGGCCTCCTGGATTGACCAGTTTGGCAGTTCCGGCTGCGTGGGCTGCGGCCGCTGCATTACCTGGTGCCCGGTGGGCATTGATATCACAGAGGAGGTCTGCGCCATCCGGGAGTCGGTCTCTTCGAAGGAAAGCAGCCATGGAAAACCTTGAACGCATCATCGCCGAACATCCCTTCTTCGCCGGTCTCGAGTCGTATTACACAAGCCTGCTGACTGGGTGCGCCACCAACGTGCGGTTTGAGGCGGGCACCTACATCTTCAAGGAGGGTGAGGAAGCCAACGAGTTCTACCTGATCCGCACCGGCAAGGTGGCGCTGGAAATCTTTGCGCCCCAGCGCAAACCGGTCATGCTGGCAACCCTGGGCGAGGGAGAGATTCTGGGCTGGTCGTGGTTGCTGCCGCCCTACCTCTGGAAGTTTCACGCACGCGCCGTGGAGCCTGTGCGCGCGATTGCCCTTGACGGCAAGTGTCTGCGTACGAAGTGTGAGCAGAACCACGATCTCGGTTATGAGATGTTGAAGCGCTTTGCTCAGATTATGGAAGAGCGGTTGGAGGCGACGCGTTTTCAGTTACTCGACGTTTACGCAGTCGGACGATGACGATGGCCACAGCAACCCCGATTGACCCGATGACGAACGATCCCATGCTCCCGCAGCCGTATTCCGTGCGGCAAGTAGTCAAGGAAACTCCCGACACTTTCACCTTGACGCTGGAGCCGCCGAACGGAGCGGGTGGAAACCGCTTCCAGCCGGGGCAGTTCAGCATGCTGTGGGTGTTTGGCGTCGGCGAGTTACCAATATCGATCAGCGGCGACCCATCTGAGCGCGACCGGCTGGTGTACACGGTGCGCTCCGTCGGTCAGGCCACACATACTCTGGTGAGTCGCGACGTGGGCGAAGCCGTTGGCGTCCGAGGTCCGTTTGGAACGGGCTGGCCGGTCGAGAAAGCTCAGGGACGGGACGTAATCGTCATCGCGGGCGGAATCGGTTTGGCGCCGCTCCGTCCCGTGATCTACGAGGTTCTCCATAACCGCGAAAAGTATGGGCGTCTGGTGATTCTCTATGGCGCGCGCAGTCCGCACGACTTGCTCTATCGTAAGGAACTGACTGCATGGGCCCGGCAACGTGAGACGCAAGTGTTGGTGACAGTCGACTACGGCGGGTTAAGTTGGCGCGGCCATGTAGGGGTAGTCACCACTCTCTTCAAGTATGCGCGGCTGCAGCCCGCGCGTTCACTCGCCTTTGCCTGCGGCCCCGAAGTCATGATGCGGTTTGTCGCCCGCGATCTGGAGACTCACGGTCTCTCCCGGGAGAATATCTACCTTTCCATGGAACGAAACATGAAGTGCGCGGTCGGCTTCTGCGGACACTGTCAGTATGGCCCGCACTTCATTTGCAAGGACGGCCCCATCTTTTCCTATGAGCGGATGCGGCCGCTATTGGAGAAATATGAGCTCTAAAGTCAGGCGCAAACCGCGGATAGGAGTCTTCAAGTTTGCTTCCTGCGACGGCTGTCAGCTCAGTTTGCTCGATGCTGAAGACGAACTGCTGGGCATAGCGGGGGCTCTCGACATTGCGTATTTCCCCGAGGCTTCCAGTGCCATGCTCAAGGGGCCCTACGACATCGGATTGGTGGAAGGATCGATTACCACTTACCACGATGCGCAGCGTATCCAGGAAGTCCGGCGGCGCAGCAAGACGCTGATCACCATTGGCGCCTGTGCCACCGCTGGAGGCATCCAGGCCCTGCGAAACTGGAAGGATGTAGATGAATTTATTCGCGTCGTATACGCAACTCCGAAATACATCAATACGCTGAAACTCTCCACACCCATCGCCGAACATGTGCCGGTGGACTTTGAACTGCGCGGCTGTCCCATCAACAAGCATCAGCTGATCGAGCTAATAACGGCCACGCTGGCCGGACGCAAGCCGAATGTTCCGACCTACAGTGTCTGCATGGAGTGCAAGCGCAAGGGCAATGTCTGCATTGAGGTGGCGCAAGGCGTCGCCTGCCTGGGTCCCGTGACCCAGGCGGGTTGCGGCGCGCTGTGCCCAAGCTACGATCGGGGTTGCTATGGCTGCTACGGCCCCATGGAAAGCCCCAACACGGGATCGCTCAGCAATCAGTTCCATATTCTGGGCCAGGACAACGCGGAGATCACACGCGCTTTCCGCAGCTTCAATGCCTGGGCGTGGCAATTCCGCAAGGCGGGCGAAGAGAGTGAGCGGAAGTGAGCAAACCACAGACTCGAACCATCAAGGTTGACGTTTTGGCCCGGGTCGAAGGCGAGGGTGCGCTTTACGTCAAGCTCAAGGGCGATCAGGTTCAGGATGTAAAGCTGAAGATCTACGAACCTCCCCGTTTCTTCGAGGCCTTTCTGCGGGGCAGGCATTTCTCCGAAGTCCCTGACATTGTGGCGCGCATTTGTGGAATCTGTCCCATCGCATATCAGATGAGCGCAGTACACGCGATCGAACATGCTCTCGGTGTCGGAATCGATCCGTCAGTGCGGCTGCTGCGCCGGCTGTTCTACTGCGGAGAATGGATTGAGAGCCACGCCCTTCATGTCTACATGCTGCATGCGCCAGACTTCCTGGGCTATCCCGATGCCATCGCCATGGCGCGCGATCATCAGGCGATCGTAGAGCAGGGCCTGCACCTGAAAAAGACTGGCAACCGGATCGTGGCTTTGATGGGCGGCCGGGAAATTCATCCCGTTTCCGCCGCGGTCGGTGGCTTTTACAAAACGCCATCCAAGAGCGCACTCAGGGATCTGGTCGACGAACTCAAGTGGGCTCTCGATGCTTCACTAGCTACGGCTCGCTGGGTCTCACAGTTCGACTTTCCTGATTTTGAGCAGGACTACGAATTTGTGTCTCTCTCCCACCCCGAAGAGTATCCGTTCAACGCGGACCGGATCGTATCCAACCGCGGACTTGATATTGGCGCCTCGGAATATGAAGATAACTTTACAGAGCAGCACGTAGAGCACTCAAATGCGCTCCATTCCGTCCTGCGTGGCCGCGGTTCCTACATGGTCGGCCCCATGGCGCGCTTTAATTTGAACTTCGACAAACTGCCGGACGTGGCCAAACAGGCAACACACGATTGCGGACTTCAGGCGCCCTGCCGCAATCCGTTCCGGAGTATTGTGGTGCGAGCGATCGAGTTGGTTTTCGCCTGCCACGAGGCGCTGCGTGTGATCCGCGAATACGAGCCGCCTTCCGCACCTCGCGCCCAGGCAACGGCTCGGGCCTCCACCGGGCAGGCCGCCACAGAAGCGCCCCGGGGCCTGCTCTATCATCGCTATGCACTCGATCAGAATGGACTGATCGTCTCGGCGAAGATTGTTCCTCCAACGTCGCAGAATCAGAAACGGATCGAAGAGGATCTCCGCGGTTTTGTCAGCCAGATTTCGACGCGGCCGACCGAGGAGATCACCTGGAAGTGCGAGCAGGCGGTGCGCAACTACGATCCCTGCATTTCTTGCGCGACCCATTTTCTCCGGCTGCATCTTGAGCGGGATTAGACGTGGCCTTTCGCATCATGCCTCTTCGCGTCATGCCGCTTCGTATCATTGGCTGCGGCAACTTCGACCGCGGGGACGACGCAGCTGGTCTCCTGGTCGCGCGCCGCCTGCGTGCGCTTGGTGTCGAAGGCCTCGGCGTCGGAATCCCTGGTGTCGAAATCTCCTGTATCGAAATCATCGAGCAAAGTGGCGAGAGCTTTTCTTTGATGGACTGCTGGTTCGGCTTTGAGCACGTTATTCTAGTTGACGCCACTGCTCCCCGCGGAACTCCCGGTCAAGTTAAGGTATGGAATGCCCACGCCAACACGCTGCCTGAAGATGTCTTCGCCTGCTCCACACATGCTTTCGGTGTGCGTGAAGCCGTGGAATTAGCGCGTGCCATGAACCGTCTGCCGCAGACTCTGCTGATTTACGGCATCGAAGGCAGCGATTTTTCCTTGGGCTCGCCACTCTCTGCGGAAGTCGAGCGGGCCGTGGAGTCCGTGGCGCGGCAACTGCTTGCACTCGCCCGGACGATGACCGATGCCGCCCAGGCTGCCCGAAACCCTGCTTGAACTCAGCCCCAAGCCGCGACTTTTTTACCTCAGGCGTTAATTCCGGTGTTTTGTCGATGTGCGTAATCACATGACCTTGTGATGCTGATCGTCGCCCTTCTTTACACCTGCTGGATAAGCTGAATTGTTCGTGTAGGACAGGAGGACAAGTGCGCGAGCCGGTTCGGGCGCTTTGGCCGGAGATCGACTGGATTCAGAATCCGCAGCTACGCGAGCAAGTTACACAAACCTGGATCAAAGCCCTCGAACGCAGTCCGCTCCAGGCCGACGACCTGAAACAGATCCCCTTCACCCTGATGGTCCCAAACTGTCCTATCACTTTCATGGAGCACAAACGCTGTGTCGTGCATATAGCACGCGACAGCGCCAAGGCCATGCAGGAGTTCATGGGACGTGCGCTGCCCATCGACATGGACACGGTGATCGCGGGAGCGATTCTGGCTGATGTAGGCAAGTTGCTGGAGTACGAAATCGGCCCCGACGGCAAGAGCCGGCAGAGTGAGCGCGGTGAGGCTCTGCGGCATCCGTTTACCGGAGTTGCGCTGGCACTGGAATGCGGAGTGCCTGACGCAGTCTGTCACATCATCGCGGCCCACGCCGCTGAAGGCGACCTGGTCAAGCGAACGACCGAGGCTTTCATTGTGCATCACGCCGACTTCATGGCGTTCCTGCCATTCAAGAATCCGAGAAACATCAAATTGAAATAAGGAGAGAACCTTGTCTGCGCCCAAATCGATTTTGCCTGCGAAAGAAACAGTGACGGCCACGATGTCGCGCTGGGCCGCTGGTTTGCACTACGAGGACCTCTCGCAGGAAGCGGTCTATCAGGCCAAGCGCTTTCTGCTGGACTCGGTAGGTTGCGCTCTCGGCGGCTACCAGCAAAACGACGTAAAGATCGCTCTCGCAGTGCTCGACGAAATTGGCGGCTCCGGAAAGGCGACCGTGATTGGCACCGGCAGGCGGATCGATCCCGTCTCGGCGTCGCTTGCCAACGCGCTCATGATCCGCTGCATGGATTACAACGACATTTACTGGAAGCAGGATCCATCACATCCGTCTGACATTTTTCCGGCAGCAATCGCGTGTTGCGAGCGGGCAGGCAGCGGGGGAAAGGAATTGATGGTTGGACTCGTGCTGGGTCACGAGTTCGAGATGCGCTTCTGCGAGGCTGCGTTCCCGGGGATCCGCGAGCGCGGGTGGCATCACGCGACACTGACCGCGTTTGTTTCGCCCATTGTGGCAGGGCGCGCGCTCCACCTGCCTTGGGAGCAGATTCAGCATGCAATCGGCATTTCGGCCAGCCGCCACTGCACTTTGGGTGCGGTCACCGCAGGCAAGCTGACCATGATGAAAAATACGGTCGATCCTATGGCCACCCAGAGCGGCGTATTCGCCGCGCTGCTGGCGGAAAAGGGCTATTCGGGGCCGGAGCACGTTATCGACGGAAAGGAAGGACTGACGCAGGTTTTCGGGCCGGAGTGGAAACTCGGATTACTGACCGCCGGCCTGGGAGAGTCGTGGCGCATCACGCAATGTGGCATGAAGGCATTTCCCACAGAAGCGTTGACGCATACGCCGATCTCGGCGGTGCTTGATCTGGTCAAGAGCAACGATCTGCATCCGGACCAGGTGGAGAAGATTCAGATCCGCTCGCTGGCGCGCGCTGCCGACATCCTCTCCGATCCGAGCAAGTACGATCCACGCACCAAAGAGACTGCGGATCACTCGTTGCCGTATGTCATCGCGGCGGCGTTAGTCGAGCGGCAAGTTACGCCCGCGCAGTTCACTCTGGAAAAGATCATGGACCCGAAGATCCGGGAGCAGCTTAGAAAGATCGAGGTGGTCGCCGATCCGGAGATTGAAAAAGTATTTCCGGCACTGCAGAGGGTAATCGTCCGTATCGATACCAGGGACGGACGTTCCTTCAACAAACAACTTGACTATCCCAAAGGTGATCCGCGCAACCCATTGACCGATCAAGAAGTGGAAGAAAAGTTCGGCGCACTGGCCGATGGAGTGCTGTCGAAGGGTGCCCAGAAGCGGGTGAAAGAGGCGATCTGGAATTTGGAGCGTATCGGCTCGGTGAGCGAACTAATGGCGATGATGAAGGCTGAGTTTCGTAAGGCCGAGCCTGCGAAGGTTTCAGGCGAACCTATGCTGCGCGCGAAAAGGCAGAAGAGTGGCAAGGCTGTGCTCGCCTAGCGGCCGACACCTGGCCAGTAAAACGGCCCCGCGAACGCCCGACAGGAGTTTCACGATGCCCCAGACGATTGTCGAAAAGATTGCGCAAGCCCACCTCGCCGATGGCCCGAAGCGGCCGTGGCGCGCCGGCGACTTCGTTTCCATCCGCCCGTTTCACGTGATGACGCACGACAATACGTCGGCGGTCATGAGCAAGTTCAAGGCGATCGGCGCGAAGAAAATATGTCTCCCGAAGCAACTCGTCTTCGCTCTGGATCACGACATACAGAATCACGACGAATCCAATCTCAAGAAATACTGCTCGATTGAAACCTTCGCGAAGCAGCACGGGATCGACTTCTATCCTGCCGGCTCGGGCATCGGCCACCAACTCATGGTGGAGCGTGGATATGTCGTGCCGGGATCGTTTGTGGTGGCTTCCGATTCGCACTCCAACATGTACGGGGCGCTTGGCGCAATCGGAACTCCGATTGTCCGTACCGACGCAGCCGTAGTCTGGGCCACCGGGGATTTCTGGTGGCAGATTCCGCGAAGCATTCAGGTCGTGCTGGAAGGCAGGTTGCCAGAAGGTGTGAGCGGAAAAGACGTTATCATTGCTCTCTGCGGACTTTATAACCACGACGAGGCACTCAACGCAGCGGTTGAATTTTCCGGGCCGGGTGTGGCTAGCCTGTCCATGGACGCCCGCTTCTCCATCTCCAACATGAGCACGGAGTGGGGACCGCTGGTGGGTTGGTTCCCCGTGGACGAAGTCACGATCCAATACCTGCGGGGCGTGCACCAGCGACTAAAGGCGCAGTGCATCGAGCGCTTCAGGGAGAGGGACATCGAAAGTTGGATCAAGGCTCCACCGCAGCCTGATCCCGATGCCGCCTACGCCGCACGCATTGTCCTTGATCTCAATCAGGTCACACCGCATGTTTCCGGGCCCGACACCGTACAGGTAATGCAGTCCGTCACGACGATGGAAGAGAACAAGGTCGCAATTCAAAAGGCGTATCTGCTCTCGTGTACCAATTCACGAGTTGAGGATCTGGAAGCGGCGGCGCGTGTTTTGCGCGGGAAGAAGGTTGCTCCGGGAGTGAAGTTTTACCTGGGAGCGGCGAGCGCGTGGGTACAGCAGGAAGCCGAGAAGCGTGGTGTGTGGCAGACGTTGCTCAACGCTGGAGCAATTCCGCTGCCGCCCAGTTGCGGACCATGCATCGGTCTCGGGACTGGGCTGCTGGAGAAGGGGGAAGTCGGCATCTCGGCCACCAATCGGAATTTCAAGGGCCGTATGGGATCGCGGGATGCGCAGTGTTATCTGGCCAGTCCCGAAGTCGTGGCGGCGTCGGCGGCCGCAGGTTATATCACCGGGCCGCGTCAGTTTCCCGATCGCAACCTGGTTCGGAAGCATCAGGAGTTGGCCAGCAATGGACATGCGGACGAGCGCGTGGAAATCCTGTCCGGATTCCCCGAGCGGGTGAAAGGACGCCTGGTCTTCATGCCGCAGGACAACGTTAACACCGACGCAATCTACGGTAAGGACTACACCTATCGAGACGACGTGACGCCCGACATGATGGCCAAGGTTGTCATGGAAAACTACGATTCGCAGTTTGCACTGCGCACTCGCGCCGGTGATGTCATCGTCGGCGGATTCAACTTCGGTACGGGATCCAGCCGCGAACAGGCTGTCACATGCCTGAAGGCGAAAGGCATACCACTAGTCGTGGCGGGCAGTTTTTCCCAAACCTATTTGCGCAACGCTTATAACAACGGGTTCTTATGCATCGAGGTTCCGGGGCTGGTAAAGCGCCTGCGCGAACAGTTCGCGAGCGAGATTGCCGGGAAAGAGAAAACAATCATTTCAGGTGAGGAGGTGAATATCGACTTCACCTCCGGCACAGCTACTTGGTGTGAAGAGAGTTTTGCTTTCCCGCCGCTCGGCAACGTACCGCAATCCTTGGTGATTGCGGGGGGCGCGGAGAATGCAGTGGCGAAGCGGCTGGGGCTGAGTTAGGGAACTGTAGTCAGGAGAGTGCACAACATGGCGAAATATACAGTGGTTACCATGCCCGGAGATGGAATTGGCAATCAGGTTCTCCCCGAAGCTTTGCGGATTTTGGAAGCCGTTGGATTTGATGCAGAGTACGTCCATGCCGACATTGGGTGGGAGTGCTGGTGCAAAGAAGGCAATGCGCTGCCTCAGCGCACGATCGAACTGCTGGCCAAACATAAGCTGGGACTGTTTGGCGCGATCACATCGAAACCAAAGAAACAGGCAGAAGCCGAACTCAGTCCGGAACTGAGGGGCAAAGGCTACTCCTACTTCAGTCCGATTGTGACCATGCGGCAGCGTTTTAATCTCGACACTTGTATCCGCCCGTGCATTTCGTTCGCCGGAAATCCGCTGAACTTTATTCGCAAGAGAGCCGGCGGGGCCTTCGAGGAGCCGTCCATCGACGTGGTGGTCTTCCGGCAGAACACAGAAGGCCTATATGCAGGCGTGGAGTGGACGAATCCGCCGGATCAGGCGCGCGCGGCTCTTGCGACGCACCCCAAGTTCAAGCCGTTTACGGCTACGCCCGGACTTGACCTCGCTATCTCGGTACGCATTATCACTCGCAAGGCCGCGCGTAAGATTTGCAAGGCCGCCTTCGATTGGGCGAGAAAGTACGGCTACAAATCGGTGACCATCTGCGAAAAGCCCAACGTGCTGCGTGAAACCTCCGGAATGATGGAAGACGAAGCGAAGGCCGTGGCTAAGGAATATCCGGGCATTGCGCTATGGTCCACCAACATCGATGCGCAGACGATGTGGCTGACGAAGAATCCGGAGACCTACGGCGTGGTCGTCGCGTCGAACCTGTTTGGCGACGTGATTTCCGACGCATTCGCCGGATTGATCGGGGGCTTGGGGTTCGCGGCGTCCGGTAACATCGGGGACGAAGTCGCAGTCTTCGAGCCGACGCATGGCTCTGCGCCCAAGTATACCGAACTCAACCCGCCAATCGTGAACCCGATTGCGATGTTCCTCTCGGCGGTCATGCTGCTCGAACACGTCGGAGAAGTGGAGAAAGCGCGCTGCATCCGCGCAGCCATCGCGGAGGTGGTAAAGGAAGGCAAAGTGCTCACCTACGACATGATGCGCATCGCGGGAGGCGCCAAGGCAATCAGTCAGGGAGCAGCGAGCACGGTTGGAATGACGAACGCAGTTCTGGGCAAGCTGGCTCGGCAACCGCGCTCGTCCGGTCCCTTAAGGGACGCTGAATTTGCAGAAGTTGGCAGCCACATATAGCGGACGGTGAAATTCATGGCAGTCGCGATGGAAACTCGTGCTGGCGAGGCCGGCCACTGGGGCGCGGAGATCCGATCCGATCTCCACGTGCGGATTGAACCCCGTGAACGCGGCGGGATCGATATTGAACTCGAGTCGCGGGTCAAGCCCTACTATGGGGACTCGATCCGCAGGCAGGCAGAAGACGTTCTTGAGGCGCTCGGCGTGCAGCACGCTCGAGCTTCAGATCCACGATGAAGGCGCGCTGCCTTTCGTGATTGCCGCGCGCATCGAAGCTGCGGCCCGGCGAGCCGGACTGGGCGAGGGCACGCGCGTGCTCCCGGAGAGAGTCGCGCTTCCCGAGCCTTCTTCCCGCGATCGCGTGCGGCGCTCACGGCTCTACCTGCCTGGCAGCGAGCCCAAATATTTCATCAATGCAGCTCTGCACGGGGCCGACGGCATCATCCTCGACCTGGAGGATTCGGTGCATCCTAGCGAAAAAGATGCGGCGCGACTCCTGGTGCGCAACGCGCTTCGCGCGGTCGACTTTCTTCCATGTGAGCGTATGGTACGCATTAATCAACTTCCCCTTGGACTGCAGGACCTGGACGAAATTGTGCCGGAATCCCCGGACCTGATTCTGATTCCCAAGGTCGAAAGTCCGAGTCAGATCGTCGAAGCCAGCCGGCGCATTGCGGACATCAAAGCAGAGTACGGCATTACACGGCCTATTTGGCTGATGCCGATTCTCGAGTCTGCCCTCGGGATCGAAAACGCTTTTGCGATTGCGAAATCAAACGACCAGATTGTCGCGTTGACGATCGGCCTTGAAGACTATACGGCGGACCTTGGCGTAGTGAAAACAGCGACCGGGGCGGAATCACTTTTTGCCCGGCAGCGTGTCGTGAATGCGGCCCACGCTGCTGGCGTGCAGGCCATCGATTCGGTTTTTGGGGACGTCGGTGATACGGAAGGCCTGCGCTCCTGGGGACTGAACTCCCGTGCTCTCGGTTTCGAGGGGATGGGCTGCGTTCATCCGCTACAGATTCTGGTGATCCACGAGGCTTTCGCTCCCACGTCCGCCGAAATCGAAAAAGCGCAGAAGATCGTTGCCGCCTACCACGAGGCGCAGCAAAAAGGCTTGGGAGTGGTGAGCCTGGGTTCGAAGATGATTGATCCCCCGGTTGTAGAGCGCGCGCTGAAGCTGATGGCGCGCGCGCAAGCGATGGGGCTGGTGGAGTGAATGATCAACACGCGGCAGGGGAATCTTGATGCCCATCCTTGAAAAGACCGAACTGATCGCAAATGCTGTAGGACGCATGGTCCCGGAAACCGTCAACGGGCGTCCTCAGGTGCCCTATATGGGTGTCGGAAAGTATCGGCCGCTCGGAAACAAAGCCTCGTCTCCCATCCGCACCTCGGCGGACTATCCAGCGAACGGAGACAAGCGTGTTCCTGACCTCGAAACCGCGCTTCGGAAGTGTGGCTTGCGCGACGGTATGGTTGTCTCCTCCCATCATCACCTACGCGACGGAGACCGCGTCGCACTGATGGCGCTCGAAGCGGCAGCCAGAATCGGCGTCAAAGATTTGATGTGGTTCCCGAGCGCATCTTTTCCTTCGCAACAAAACGCAATTCAACTCATGGAATCGGGAGTGCTCGACCACATCGAAGGCAGCATGAACGGACCGCTGGGCGATTACTGCACCCAAGGCAAAATGCGGGGCATGGGCGTTCTGCGTTCGCACGGCGGGCGCTGGCAGGCCATTCAGGACGGCGAGGTGCACATCGATATCGCTGTGATTGCAGCGCCCACCGCCGATCCCTTCGGCAATTGTGATGGCTCGCACGGAAAGTCCGCCTGCGGCTCACTGGGCTTCGCGCTGGCCGATTCGATATATGCGGATCACGTTATCGTCGTCACCGACAGCCTGGTTCCCTTCCCCTGCATTCCATGGCAGATTCAGGGGAACAACGTGGACTACGTCGTGGAGGTCGACTCCATCGGCGATCCTTCGAAGATCGTCTCCGGCACAACGCAGATTACGCGCTCGCCCGACCGCCTGCGCATCGCGGAGTTCGTCGCACGCTTTCTGCGTGACGCCGGTATCATGCGCAATGGCTTCTCCTTCCAGGCTGGGGCGGGCGGAATCGCGCTGGCGTTTGTCAGCTACCTCAAGCAGATAATGAAGCAGGCCCGAGTGAAGGCGCGTTTCGTGCGCGGCGGCTCGACCAAGTACCTGGTCGAATTACTGGAAGAAGGACTCACCGACTACATCCTCGACGGGCAAACGTTCGATCTTGATGGAGTGCGCTCCATGGCGACGAACCCGCGCCACGTAGCGACTTCACCGTTCACTTCGTACAACTACCACGGCAAAGGGAATTTTGCCTCCATGGTCGACGCGGTTGTGCTTGGCGCGACCGAGGTTGATACGAACTTCAACGCGAACGTGGTCACTCATTCCGATGGACGCCTTCTCCACGGCATCGGCGGCTGGCAGAACTGCCTGGCCGCAGGCTGCACCATCCTCGCCGTGCCCTCGTTTCGTGACCGTATCCCGGTGATTGTCGACGAGGTGACCACGCTGTGCGGACCGGGGGAGCTCATCGATGTGGTCGTGACTGAGCGCGGCATCGCCATCAACCCGCGGCGGCAAGATTTGATCGATGCGGTCAAAGGTTCCAGGTTGCCCATTCGGCCGCTCGAAGACATCAAGCACGAAGTCGAACGCATCTGCGGCGGCAAGCCTCAAAAAGCCAGGCGCGCAGACCGCCCGGTGGCCATCGTCAAGTGGGTCGATGGAACGGTGCTCGACACGGTCTGGCAGATTCCATGAACTAGAGCAGAGCAAAAACAATGCACGAAATGTCGTCTCTGGCCCCCGTGTTTCGAGGCCACTCGACTCGGCTTTCGTACAACTTCACTTCGCTTTGGTCAGTGTATCGCGATGATATTGCAGATACTCCAGATAATCGTGATAGAGAACGACTGTGGGATGCCCGCCCGGTTGAACCTTCGTTTCAGGGGAATTGAATATTCCAGAGTATTGGTAGCAGAGGATCTTCTCAAAATTCGGGAAGCGTTGCAGATCCTGAATTAACCCAACAATCGGGCGTGGGACGAGGGTTTTGTCGTCGAACAGAAATGCTTCCATATCCATCCAGAGATGTGCTCCCGCCTTATCGCACATCGCCTGCCAAATCTGCGCTGACTCTTCCCCGGTGATGTCTCCTTCGGGCATGCGATGAAAAGCAAAGGGGCAGACGATATCCAGATGCTCGAGCACGAGCGGCCAGACATCCTGCGACTTCAGCATGCCGTGGGCGTTTGGCGCCAGCATGATTGGCTTCTCTGGGGCAAGCTTGCGGCAGAAGGCCTGGAACTCACGGAAGAATGTGATGACTTCCTGCCGGTAACGATCCTTCGCCGCATCGCCTTCGTCGGGGATCAGGCTGCCATAGGTCTCCTCCGATACATACCACCCGTAGAAAGAGGGATGATGGCCATAACGACGCCATAGCTCCTCAGCAACTTTCTTGTGCCAGGCGAGCGAATCGGCGCTGAAATCAAACCAGGCATACATGCCGACGCCGAGAAAAACATTCATTTGCAGCTTGTCCGCTTCCGACAAGATAGCTTCGAGTGCGTCATGGGCGGCAACCTGTGCACGCCCCGGGAGCAGTGCGGATGGATAGTAGGCCAGCCCTTTGTAGCCCGTGCTGGAAATGGAATTCCTGCCGTAGTATTCCTGGTTGCGGAAGCTCTCCTGAATGACGACCGTATCCATGCCTAGGCCGTGCATGCCGCGAATCTGCTGCCGCCAGTCGGCCTCAGTCAGCTTCCGGATAGTCGAGTTCCAAGGACGGCCTTCCTCGTCGCTCCAATGCGCGATGCCAACCCAGGCGCCATCGATGGTACGAGTCGAGCGAATCTGCGAGCGTAAGACATCCAGCTGGCGTACGACCCGAACTCGTGAACCTGCACTCGCTGCGATCAGGACAAGCTGGTGCCGGCCCGCCCACTGTTCCGTGGAATGGCGATAGTAAACCCCGATGTTGCTATGAGCGGGCACCTTTTTGTTCTCGGTGTGGAGGAGAGCGGCTGGAGTCTCGCGGTCCAGGTACAGCGACATTGCATACTGCTGCTCCGAGTCGCCGTCATTCTCAACCGCACCGCGGATATCGAGAATCACCTTATCGGTTACCGGCGAGGGCGGGACCAGTTCCAGGCGGACGGTCTGATGCTGCGCCAAGGCTGAGGCGGAGAAGAGTGCGATGAGGAGGGCGGTGAGCCATCCACGATTAGGTTTCAAAGTTCTTCCACTCCTGCGAGCGAATTTGTTGGGCAGCACCATTTGCCAAGGAAAAACGAATTCGAGGTCCAGGCGATCGGGATCAGCGTTGTGCGTCAAACACTAGGGTAGCCGCGCCCTGCACACCGGAAAAACGTCCGGAAGTTGCCGCTCTTACACAGGGCTTGCGTTTGCGGCCGAAGTGCAACAGAGCAGCAACGCGCTCGCCGACTGCGGCGACGAATTGCGGCTGACCTTCCACTAGCCCGCCGGAAATCAGCACTGCTTCCGGATCAAACAGGTTGAAGATGTTAGCGACGCCCTCAGCGAGATATTCGCCGAGGGCCTGATATGCGCCTACGGCGGCGGGAGAACCAGTGGCGGCGAGTTGATTGATTTTCCAGGCGACGGCGGCATCGTCGATCGCCTGACCATCGATCTCCTGACCATCGATCGCCTGACCATCGATCGCCCGATCATCGGTGATCGACCCGCCACGCTCTTTGTATTCGCGAATCAGAGCAGCCGTGGAGACGTATGCCTCCAAACAGCCGCGTCGTCCGCAGTTGCACTCGCGTCCGCCTTCCCGGATGACGTGGTGACCGATGGATCCGGCGAAGCCGTGACGACCGCTTAACAGTTTTCTTCCGCAGACAACCCCTCCGCCAACCCCGGTCCCGAGCGTGATGGCCACGAAGTCTGACAAACTGCGCCCGAGACCAAAGTGCAATTCCGCCAGCACCGCGGCGTGAGCATCGTTCACGACCCAGGTTGGAAGATTGAATCGCTCTTGGGCGAAGCTTCGCAACGGGAACCCTGCCCATCCGGGGAGATTATCGGTCGCCGCAAAAACGGAACCGTCCTGAGCATCGATCGCTCCGGCGCTTGCAATGCCGAGTCCCGAGGGCTGAACCCCCTGTTCCTGCGCATCGGACAATACTTGTCGTATGGCTTCAGACAAACTTGCAGCGATTACTTCTCGCCCCCCGCTGGCCTGGGTAGGGACCTGGGTCATCAGAGTCACTTCTCCGGCAGGATCGACCAGTCCGGCCTTGATGGATGTTCCTCCAATGTCCACCCCGATCGCCGGGGTGGCGATTGCTCTGTTGTTCATGGCGCGAATGAAGGTGGCGGCAATCGTGGCTGGACGAGTGATCGCGGAGCCGACAATCACGCACCAAGCTCCCACTGACAGGGCCCGACTGGCTTCCTCAGGAGAGGAGATGTGACCTTCAGCCACCACAGGCGCCTGGATTTGACTCACCATGTCGGCCAACAAAGACCAGCTAAAGGAGTGATTCTTCGAAGTTCGCTCTGTATACCCATGCAGGGTGGTTCCGACCATGTCGGCCCCGGCGGCGGCGGCGGCCAGCGCGTCCTCCAGCGTGGCAATGTCGGCCATTACCGGAAGTCCCAGTTCGCGATGAATTCGGTCAATGAGGGTTCGCCAGGGCTCGCCCTCAGGCCATGTGCGATCCGTGCAGTCCAGGGCGATGACTGATGCACCCGCGGCGGCGAGCGCGGCGGCGGAGGCGAAATCCGGCGTGATGTGAATCGCACCGTTGGTATACCGCTTCTGGATTCCAATGATCGGCAGAGCAGAATCCTTCCGGATAGCGGCGATGTGTTCGGGACTGTTGACGCGTAGACCTGATGCTCCCGCTGCAGCCACCGAGCGGGCAATGCGCCGGATGGTGTCTGCGTCCTCTAACGGATCCCCGGGCGCAGCCTGGCATGAGACCACCAAGCCATCTCTTAGTCTATCAAGGACGTGCGACATTGTCTTGAGCTTATCGGGAACCCTGGCGGCGGAAACATCAACTTGCGGGATCATTGTCTTATTGTATATACTGCAATACTTGTGTCAACAAAAATAATGGGGAGCCCGCAAATTTACTCGGGCTTTCAGGGAACGAATGGTTTCTCCTGTCCCTCACTCGCTGGAACCTGGACGAGAACATGAAAGATGCACTGCTGGTGGGCTCGCTGCTGGCGATTTTGTCGGGACTGATGAATGGAAGCTTCACACTGCCCATGCGGTTTCTGGGGCGCTGGGAATGGGAGAATGTCTGGAGTCTCTTCATCGTCGGCTCCTGTCTGCTCATGCCGGCTGTGATCCTCAGCGCCACCGCACCACAAAGTTGGACCGTCATCGCGCACGCACCGAAGCATGCCGTCTGGATCGCCACGGCAGCGGGGTTCGCCTGGGGATTCGGGGCTATCATGTTTGGGCAAAGTGTGAGCGCGATCGGCATCTCCCTGGCTAACACTCTTGTGCTGGCGATCAGTTCCGCACTGGGCTCGTTTTTCCCCATGCTTTTGCTGGCCCCGCAGAAGTTGTTCACGCCGACTGGAAAAATGATACTCGCCGGTGTGGGCATCGAAATAGTGGGCATCATCCTCTGTGGATTAGCAGGCCGTCGCCGAGAGCAGAGCATCGGCGTCGGCGGAGAGCGGGGTGATCTGGTGGGGCGCCCCCGGAAGCTGAGCGTGGCGCTGTCGCTGGCGATTGGCGCAGGTGTGCTTTCGGCGGTTTTCAATATTGGGTTTGCTTTGGCGAAGCCCATCGCCGAATATGGGCGAAGCTCGGGGCTGAGTGAGTTTGCCAGCACCAATCTGATCTGGTGGCTGATGCTCGCAGCCGGATCAATCGCCAACCTTGGTTTTTGCGGCTATTTGCTGGTGAGGAATCGCAGCCTGACCAAGTTCACTCAAGGCGGCCCGGCGCGATTGTATGGGCTGGCTGCATTGATGGCAGTGCTATGGGGCGGAAGCATCTTTGTTTATGGGGCTGCCGCACCAAGACTCGGCCCGCTCGGCACCTCCATCGGCTGGCCACTGAGCCTGGCTACAGGACTTCTTCTGGCGAACGCCATTGGCATCGGCCTGGGTGAGTGGAGGCGAACTCCGGCGGGCGCGAAACGCCTGATGTATTCGGGTATCCTATTCTTGCTGATCGCTATTGTTGTGCTCAGCCGGGCAAGTTACTGAACGGCGAAGGAATCTGAGGTTGCCGCTCCATGGCAAGAAAAACATGGCAAGAAAAACGCAGATTGAAGGACAAAGGGCCGTTGCGATGGTACCCACGCAGGTGAGCTCCAACGGGGGTAAATGGGAGATCGCTCCGCTGGACAAGGGCAGTTTCACGCCCATGTATTTTCAGATCCAGACGCAATTGCTGAAGATGATCCAGAGCGGCCGTCTGCGCCCCGGCGATGCGCTGCCCAGTGAAGACGAACTCAGCCGCGCCTGCGGGGTCAGTCGCATGACGGCGCGGCACGCTTTGCAGTCACTCAAGAGCCAGGGGTTCGCCTCGCGTCATAAAGGACAAGGCACCTTCGTCAGTCAACCCAGGGTAGAAAAGGACATCATGCACCTGAGCGGGTTCACGGCGGAGATGCGGGCCCTGGGTTTGCATCCGTCGTCCCAGGTTCTGAGTGCGCGGATGACTCCCGCTTCGGCGGAAGTCGCCTCCAGCCTGCGGATTGAGGTGGAGACACCCGTGTTTCAACTGCGCCGCTTAAGGTGTGCCGACGACCTGCCGGTCGCGGTCGAGGATGTGTGGATTTCACGAGAGCAATTTCCCGGAGTGGACAAGATCGATTTCTCCTCAGCCTCGCTATACCGCACGCTGCGCGAGCGATATGGCATCCGCGTGAGCCGAGCCGACGAGGTTCTGGAGGCGCGTTCGGCCACCAGCCGCGAGGCCGAACTATTGAGAATTCCGCGTAGATCCAGCGTGCTGGCCATCTCTCGCACATTGTGGAGCACGGACGGAAAACCGGTGGAGGCTGCCCATTCCGTCTATCGTGGGGATCGCTATCGCGCGGTGCTGTCGATCCCCGCAACCGCCGTAGAATAGCGCGCCGCCCGGCTGCGAATCTGTCTTACCGCTCCCGCCACTTCGTGAAAAACTGGTTGAAAGCCCGAAAATGATGCCTCCGCCTGGCCGGCGATTTCCGGGGATAGCGCCTCCAAGGGTTTCTGCGACGGCAAAACGTATAATTTATGCTTGACAATATGTATAGACAGAAATACATTTCTTCAATCCGATCCCTGCCGGCTTTGAGGTTCTCCGCCCTCAGCCAAGAGGATGGACGAAAGATCTCCGACACCACCTGTGCGTAGCGCGCATCAAAACGAGGCTTCCATGACGATCGTAGGCAAACTGACTGCTTGGGCAAGGTATGCGGTCCTACCTCTTCTTTTCACCGGGCTCCTCTGGTCCCAGGTGGACAAGGCAACCATCAACGGCTCCGTGACGGACACATCCGGCGCCGTCATTGTCGGCGCCAGCGTAACCGTGACCAGCGTGGAAACTGGAGCACGCTTCATGGGACAGTCCAACGAGGCCGGCATCTACCGCGTCTCCGCATTGCCAGTGGGAACTTATTCGATCGAGTATGAAAAGCGGGGCTTCAAGACAGTGGTTCGTTCCGCTCTGGAACTCGCCACCGCACAGGTGGCTGAGATTAACGTCAAGATGGAGCCCGGAGCCGTCTCGGAAGTTGTGCACGTTACCACGGCGCCCGTGATGCTGGAAACGGAGACCACTGACGTTGGCACGGTCATGACTGCCGACTCGATGAAGGACCTGCCGCTCGATATCAATGCCTCGGGTGTAGGTCGGGACATAACGACCTTCATCTATTCGAACATAGCCACAACGGAGGGCGGCAACTACAACGGGCACATCGGCGGATCTCAGAACGTCACTAAGAACGTGATGGTGGATGGCGTGGACTCAACGGCGGGTCTGCAGGGCTTCATCCAGGCGATCGGCATGGAAGCGGTGCAGGAGATGAACGTACAGATCAGCGGGATGACCCCGGAAGGGGCTTCCACCGGCGGCGGCACAATTATGCTGGAAATGAAATCGGGCACGAACCGCTTCCACGGCAGCGCCTACAGCTTCCTGCAGAACGAGGCGCTGAATGCCAATTCCTGGGACAACAATTACCTCGGCATCCCGCGGCAGCGGAATCGTTTTGACGATTATGGTGGCAGTCTCGGCGGACCGATCCGGAAGGACCACACCTTCTTTTTTGGGTCATACGAGCGTTTCCACAATGGCCAGCTCACATTCGCGCCCACCGGTGCCACGGTTCCCACCCCGGCTTTCCTGCAGGGGAATTTCAGCGCCCTGCTTGGCGGTCCGCTGACCGTCAACGGCGCCCCAGCCAAGGACGCCTGCGGACGTCAAATCAACATCGGTGAAATCTACAATCCTCTGAATCCGGTAGTGAGTGGCGGCAACACCTGTTATCAGCCGTTTCCCGGGAATATCATCCCCCAGAGTCAGCTCAGTCCCATTGCGGTGAACATCGCGCAAAAGCTCTATGGCAACGGCTATACCCCAACCGGCTCAGGATTGGTGAACAATTTCCCCACCCTGTCCGGTAGCTATTCGGAAACCACCAGCACCCACTGGGATCTGAAGGTGGACCATAACCTCAATGCGAAGCAGCGGATTTCCGCTGGCTTCAACTTGTGGAATTTCTACTCATTGTCGCCTGGACAGCTCTGGCAGCTTGGGAGTTCAGACGGTGGGCCCCTGAGTACAGGCGATAATCAGCCGCAGCGTGACTGGTCGGTTCGTCTGCAACACTTTTACACGATCAGCCCGACGCTGCTGAATACGGCATCAGTGGCGTACAACCAACACATGGCAGGGGACAAACCGCCGTCGCAGTACAACGCCGGCACGGTGGGAATTCCGGGAACGAACGGCAGCAACTTCCCCACCATAAACTTTGTGGACGGCGGAGCTGGCGGAGGATACTCCGAGGCGAATATTGGGCCGCCGTATAACGACATCTACACCCCATATAATCTCGTCTTCAGCGATACCGTGTCGTGGGTGCGCGGGCGGCACAGCTTCAAGTTCGGCGGTGACGTGCAGGCGCGCGGCATGAACGCCGTGTACCAGGGAGGCATTCGAGCCTACAACTTCACCAGTGAGACTTTGGCGCCGAACAACAATCTGGTCTGGCCCTACGTCGGCTTTGCCTTCGCCAACTTCATGCTTGGCGAGGTGCACGATGGATCGCAAAGTGTCACCTCCGCGCTGTATGGACGCCGGAAACGCATGTCGCTGTTTGCCTCCGATGATTTCAAGGTCAACAGCCGCATGACGCTCAATCTCGGCCTGCGCTGGGATGCCAATGGCCGATTCCATGAGAAGGACGGCCATTGGTCCAACTTCGATATTGGCGTGAATCGCGGAATTTGGGGAGCCTACAACGGTGGCTGGGAGTGGGCGAATAGTGGCAGCTCTTCCTTCGAGCGGGACCAGAACTTCCATCAGTTTGGACCGCAGATCGGCGTATCCTACCGGGCGCTGGACAAACTGGTGCTGCGCAGCCACTACGGAATCACGTACGCGCCCCTGGCGATGAACCAGTGGAACGGCGTTCCGGCCTTCTATCCGCCGGGGTTCACTGCGGGCGCCTTCGGCTTCGCGGGATCCAACACCGTGGTCAATAACATTCCTGTCGTGCCTTCTTTCAACTGGAACTCGGCGTCCGGCGCCTACCCTGGACAGACGATCTATCCGGCTCGCGTTCCTAATCAATCCAATATCAGCGGCGGCGTCGCTTATGTCTGGCCCGATGCGCTGACCATGGGAATGCTCCAGAACTGGAATGTAGGTGCGGAGTACGAGTTGGGCAAGCGCACAGTGCTTTCGCTCAACTATCTGGGAAATCACGGCAGCCATCTGCACGATGGAAGTATCTGGCCGTATAACTACCCGACGCAGAGCGCTTATTTAAAGCTGTACAACTCGGGCCAGGCGCAAGACTCGGTAACGGATGCGGCCAGCGCCGCAGCGGCTGGCGTTCCGTATCCCTACCCCGGGTTTTCGGGGCTTGCCTACCAGGCGATCTCACCGTACCCCCAGATACGGTCGCAGGCCCCGGCAAATCTCTTCCTGGTGAATGCCGGTCTGGCAGCTAGCAGCTATCAAGCGATGGTTGCTGAAGTCAAATCGAACAGCCTCCATGGCATCACGATGGATGTGAACTACACTCTGTCTCGAACTACCGGCAGCGCCAGCCCGAACGGCGCCTTCGCCGATGCTAATTCCAGCTCGATCCCTACGCAGGATCCGTATCTACTGCAGAATCTCACGGATCAACTGCAGCCCTGGGATTACACCCACCAGGTGAAAGGTTATGTGCTGTACGACCTGCCGTTCGGATTGGGGCAGCGGTGGAGGACCAACCACGATTGGTTGGACAACACCCTCCTGGGCGGCTGGAAGATCGGCATGCAGTTGAGTTATCGCACCGGCGCGCCGCTGCCGACCATCATGGCACCGACACAATATCCAGGCTGGTCGGGAGTATTCGCACAGAGAAATCCGAATGTGAGTTTGTCCAGCGGCACGTTCAAGGAGTACAACCCGGCTTGGGTGCAGGGCGGCGGCGTTGGGCCTGACCCGGGCAGCCTCTCCTTCAACACGGCCGCATTTTCCCAACCCGCGCCCGGAAGCTTTTCGACGGAGAAGTACTCCTACACCGGCTATCTGAGGGACTTCGGCTACTCGGATGAGGACCTGAACATCGCCAAGAACTTCCGCTTCGGCTCGGGCGAGCGCTATCTGCTCAGCTTGCGGGCCCAGTTCTTCGATATCTTCAACCGCCACCACTGGGGCACTCCCGATCTAGACATGAACAGCGCTTTCTTCGGGCATGTCACCAGCGTCTCTGGATATCGCTACGGACAGTTGGGCGCCCGCTTCGAATTTTGATGACTGCCGGGAGCAGGCAAAGCCCGGCAGCAGCGCGATGACGAAGCGGAGAGGACAGCGTTGGCTTGGTTGATGACGACAAGGACCCGTGAACTGCTGACGGTAGCACTATTCACACTCTGCTACTGCTTACCTCTGCCGGCGAAGGCGCAGTCCAGACCAATGGACCGCGCCGCCGAATGGCCGCAGGCGCTACGCATGGCGGATTTCATTCTTTCCCTGCAAAATGCCGCCGGCGCGATTCCCGATCAGCCCGGCGCGACGACGGTAAACGAAGACTCGAATATGGAGTACGCGCTCATCGGTCTCGGCGCTGCTTATGCCGCGACCAGAGATTCGCGCTACCGGGACGGCCTGGAGCGCGGGATTCGCTGGCTGGCTGAGCGCGAAGAGATGATCGATCCACTTTGGAAAGGCAGCTGGCGTTATGTTTACTCGGCAAACCCACCGTATGCACCAATTCCCACCTCGCCCGGCGCGGGCATTACAGACGTGCGCGGGGTAGACGCTACCTCGACTTTGTTTGTCTATCTTCTGTACCTCGATCAGAAGCTCGCCGGCAGCGATGCGCTGGCGCGCACCTACGCTGCGAATGCCCAGGCGGCACTGGATTTCGTTATCCAGCACAACCTGGACAAGGATGGTTTCAGCTGGAGTTCCTGGCAGCAGCACGCCTCCGATGGGCAATGGCATCTGTATGCATTCAAATACAGCGCCGATCAGGGCGACGTATACCTCGGCATGCAAGCGGGAAGCCTGTTGTATCACTCGAGCGAGTACGAGCGTATCGCCAGCTTTCTCAAAGAAAATACCCCGCTACGATTTTTCTCGAAGAGCGCGAAGCGGTACGGACTGGGTCTCAACCAGCAAGGGGTGCTTGATCCCACGCCGTACGTTTTTGCTCAAGGCTACTTGACTTGGATGTGGGGCAACACGTTCGAGAACCGTCAGGCACTGGCTTGGTTGCGCTCCAGAGTCCGCAGCGATGGCAGTCCCATCGAACCAGATGGCAAAACTGCTTCGAGCCTGAGCGCCGCGATGCTAGGTATGGCTGCGTCTGCGCTACAGCAACCGGAACCACGGAAATCTTTTCATTGGCTGACAACGAAGTTATATGACCCTGCAAGCGGAGGCGTCCACGAAACTGCAAATCCAAAATCAGGCGAATACAACAATGTTGCAGGATTCTGTGCGATAAGTTTGTTCGGCTTCTTGCCCTTCAATTGAAATTGCAACATTCACCCGATTTGGATTTGAGTATAGGTCTTGTAGTTCAAGGGTCAGCGGGTTTGAAAACCTCAAACCACGGCACCTTGGTGCAGACAATCCTAGTGACTCGGTGCCGAAGTACACGAGGCCAACCTCATTGACTGATACTCCCTCGAACCGCGTGAAACGGTCGGTGCGGGTACGCTATGGTTCTCGCTGGTTTGCGATAAACTGCCCACGATGTCCTCTGCCAGCGATCAGTTCGATTTCAACTTCCGCGCGCCGCAGCGCCGCGTCTGGACGGTTCGCGACCTGGTGGCTGCAGTGCGCACCCACATCGAGCGGGAATACTCCGACGCGTGGGTGGAGGGCGAGATTTCGAACTTCCGAGCGCATGATTCAGGGCATCTCTATTTCACGCTGAAAGATGAGAACGCGCAGATTCGGGTCGTAATGTTTCGCTCGGCGGCGCGCCTGCTGCGGTTTCGCCCCGCCGATGGCCTGCAGGTCGTGGTTCGCGGCCGCGTTACAGTGTATGAAGATCGCGGCGACTTGCAGATTTCCGCCGAGTATCTGGAGCCGAAAGGCGCAGGCTCGCTGCAACTCGCCTTTGAGCAGCTCAAGACCAAGCTTGAGGCCGAAGGACTATTCGCCGCCGAGCGCAAGAAGCCGATTCCATCCCTGCCCGCGCGGATCGGACTGGTGACTTCCCCCCAGGCCGCGGCGTTGCGCGACATTCTGAATGTTCTGCGGCGCCGCCATTACACCGTGAACGTGTTGATCTTCCCCGCGCAGGTGCAGGGAGAAGCCGCCGCCCTCGAAGTCGCGGCAGGCGTGCGCTACTTCAACAAGCATGGGCGAGTCAACGTCATTATCGTCGCGCGGGGCGGAGGTTCCGCCGAAGATCTGGCAGCCTTCAACGACGAAAGCCTGGCCCGCGCAATTGCAGCGTCGACGATTCCCTTGATCTCCGCGGTCGGGCACGAAACCGATTTCACCATTCTCGACTTTGTCGCGGACCTGCGAGCTCCTACTCCATCGGCCGCGGCCGAGCTGGTGATTCGCTCCCGACAGGAAGTTGAAGATCACGCCGCGAAGCTGCACCAGCGGCTCGACCGCGCCATGCGCTACCGCCTGCTTATGGGCCGCCAGGCCTTCACCGAACTGGCGCAGCACCGGGTGTTCGCCCGCATCATGGACCTGATCAACCAGCGCCAGCAGAAGCTCGACGACCTCACCCACCACATGGAGCGGGCGGAGCGGCAACTGCTTGAGCGGATGCAGCGCCGGTGGGAAATGCTCTCGGCGGTAGTGCGTCACTACGATTTGCGCCTCGTGCTCTCCGGCATGCGAAGGCAGTTGCAGGCCGCCACGGCGGCTCTGGCCGCTGTAACGCGCAACCAGCTGTTGCAAAGCAAAGTGCGCATGGAGCGCATGACGACCGCGTTGGAGTCGCTTTCGCCACTGGCGATTCTTGAGCGCGGCTATGCTCTCGTCTTTGATTCTTCAGGCAAGTTGCTGAAGGACGCAGCCGGCGTAAAGCCAGGGCAGGAGATTTCGGCGCGTCTGGCACGGGGAGAAATCGAGGCGACCGTGACCCGAAAACGAGAATAAAAACTGGAGTGGACTCGCCTTTCGCAAATTTTCCTTCTCCCTCGCGAATCCCTCCTCACGATACAATCACCTCATGGCCAAGGTTTCTGAGCGACCGCCGTCGAGTTTCATCCGCCAGCTCCCTAAGGCAGAGCTGCACCTGCATCTCGAAGGTGCCGTCGAGCCCGCCACACTGGTCGAACTCCGCGAGCGCCACGGCGATCGCGCCATCGCCGCGGAAGTCGACTCGCTCTACCATTACCAGGACTTCGCGGGATTCCTCCTGGCGTTCAAAAACATTACCGAGCACCTGCGCACGCCCGATGACTATGAGCTCATCACCTACCGTCTGATGCAGCGCCTGAAGGAAGAAAACGTCCTGCACGCGGAGGTCTACGTCTCGGTTGGAGTCTGCCTGTGGCGCAAGCAGGATTTCGCCGCCATCTTTGAAGGCCTCGACCGCGGGCGTGCCCGCGGTGCCCGTGACTTCGGCATCTCGCTGCTCTGGATCTTCGACGCGGTGCGCCAACTCGGCGCCGAAGATGCGCAAAGAGTCTTCGAGCTGGCTGCGCATTATCACGACCGCCACGTCGCCGGCGTCGGCATCGGCGGTGACGAGCAGAAAGCCCCGCCCGAACTTTTCCGCAGTGTCTACAGCTATGCTGAAGAAAACGGCTTGCGCCTGACCGCGCACGCCGGCGAAACCGGTCCCGCTGAATCGATCTGGGGCGCGCTCAACCTTCGCGCCGAGCGCATTGGACACGGCCTCAGCGCCGCGCAGGATCCTGACCTGATCGAAGAGCTCGCCTACCGCCAGATCCCGGTTGAGATCTGCCTTACCAGCAACCTTGGCACGGGAGTCTGCAAAGCCATCAACGAGCATCCCGCGAAGAGCTATTTCGATCAGGGCATCATGATCACGCTCAACACCGACGACCCTGCCATATTCGGAACCACGCTGTCGCGCGAATACCAGCTGGCGCAAGAGACATTTGGGTTTACTGATGAACATTTGCGGGAACTGGCACGCAACTCGTTTGAAGCCTCATTCCTGCCAGCAGAAAAGAAGCTGGAGTTTTTGAACTTGTTTGATGCTGCAGCGGCGAGGTGATGCCGACGCTTGACAAAATCTGATAACAGACGACGCTTCCTGGCGATTAGGGTTGTTGTTATCCGAGTTCAACCATCTGACTGAGCGTGAAAACTCTGAAAATCTCGTTCGCCGCAACGGTGGCCTCCCTTTTGGCTTGGGAACTCGGCATCCCGCGCGCCGTCTGGCCTGCTCACCCGAGAGTCGCAGATTTCTTCCTTGCCCTGATCACCTGTGTGATTCTGCAAGTAGCTTGGACGGACACGAAGAAAGTGTCCCCTTCACCCGACGCCTCACATGCCCATCCGCACAATCCTTCAACTCGGTGACCCGCGCCTGCGCGAGATCGCGCGCCCAGTGGAAGATCCCGCAGCGCCCGAAATCGCCGCGCTGACAAAAGATCTGGCCGACACGCTCGCCCACTGGCGCTCTACCACCGGCTACGGATGCGGCATTGCCGCGCCGCAACTCGGCATCTCACGGCGCGTTATTTTCCTGAAACTTCCAGAAGCCGAGCCTTGGCCCCTGATCAATCCTGAAATCGTCGAACGCAGCGAAGAGAAAATCATCGTCTGGGACGCCTGCCTCAGCTTCCTCTCAATCTTCATGCAAGTCGAACGTCATCGCCAGATCACCGTCCGCTACCAGAACCTGCAAGGCGACACGGTCGAATTTCGCGCTGGCGTCGATCAGAATCTCTCCGAACTCCTGCAGCACGAAATCGATCATCTCGATGGCATCCTCGCCATCGACCGCGTCGTCGACATTAAGACCGTCTGCACGCGCGAAGAATTCGAAAAACGCTATCGCGATTCCAGCCCCTACGCAGTCGCTCCAGCTACAATCAAAATCTGAGCTGACGCAAACTGGGTACTGGCAACTGTGTTACACATCGGCATCGTCGCTTGCAGCGCGGAAGGCGCTGCTCTGTGCTACCGCACCATCGCGCTCGAAGGGGCGCAGATGCTCGGCCGCCACGATCATCCCGAGGTCTCCCTGCACTGCCACTCGCTGGCTGAATACATGAATTGCATTGACGCGGGCGACTGGGCGGGAGTGGCCGGGCTCATGTTGTCGTCCGCCGAAAAACTGGCTCGGGCTGGAGCCGATTTCCTGATCTGCCCCGACAACACCATTCACCAGGCTTTTGATCTGATCGAGCACCGCTCGCCGCGCCCGTGGCTGCACATCGCGCGCGAGGTCGCAAAGGAAGCGCAGCGCCGCCAGTTCAAGCGCCTCGCCGTGCTCGGCACCCGCTATCTGATGGAAGGCCCCGTTTACCGCGAAGCCCTGAAAGCCGTTGGGATCGAACGTCGCATCCCCGCCGCCGAGCAACGCGAGCGCATCAACCAGATCATTTTCGACGAACTGGTCAACGGCCAGTTTCTGCCGCGCTCCCAGGCCTACTATGCGGAAGCGATCCGCGCGCTGAAAGACGAAGGCTGCGACGCCGTCGCCCTGGCCTGCACTGAAATTCCGCTCCTGATGACACCGGAGTCCTCCCCGCTGCCGATGCTGGACTCTACGAGTATTCTGGCAAGGGCCGCGCTGCGCAAGGCCGTGGAAGGCTAGGAAGCTGTGCCGGTTGAAATGAAGGATTCTCTTTAGTGGAAAAGCACCACGAACTGAAATTCCGCCTCCTTCCCGGGCCGTACGCGATCGTGCGCCTCGCCCCCAATTCTGTCGTCCCCGACTGGGCCACTAGAGGGGACTTTACTTCCATCACGCGCAGCGGCGACGAACTCTCAATCGTCTGCCCCACCGATAATCTGCCGAAAGACATCGACTCAGGCCCGCGCTGGATTTGTCTCAAGCTCGAAGGTCCATTCCCTTTCTCGCAAACTGGAGTTCTACTCTCTTTCATCGAGCCACTCTCCCGCAACGGCGTCCCTATCTTTGCCATCTCGACGTATGACACCGATTACGTCCTGATCCAGGAAGAGTACGCGGGATTAGCCCTCGATACTCTGCGTGAAGCCAGCCACGAACTCTGGCCGAAGGGCGATTCCTGGCGAGAGTTCTTGGCCCCTGAATAGCTGGCGCCAATCATGTCAGTCTGGAAACCGTTCACCCTCCGATCTCTCCCAAACACTGCGGCGGGGCATGCACTCAGTCCGCATGTATGTTGTAATAGAAGTTACTCAGCCTCATGCCATCTGCTTTCACAACCCTGCGCCGCCGCGCTAAAGCCCTGCACCGAAACCTGCGCGGAGCGAACATGGCCGCGCGCGCGCTCGCGTCGACCGATCACCCGCTGCTGGCGCACATCATTCCGATTCGCCGCTGCAATCTGGCCTGCACCTACTGCAACGAGTTCGACGATTTTTCGAAGCCGGTCCCGACGGAAGAGATGTTCCGCCGGATCGATAAATTAGGCGCGCTGGGCACATCGGTTGTTACCATCTCGGGCGGTGAACCGCTGCTCCATCCTGAGCTCGATGATGTGATCCGCCGCATCCGCGCCAACGGCATGATTGCCGGACTCATTACCAACGGCTACTTGCTCGTCGCGGAGCGCATCCAGCGCCTCAACCGAGCCGGACTGGAGTGGCTGCAGATCTCCATCGACAACGTCAATCCCGACGATGTATCCAAGAAGAGTCTCAAAGTCCTCGACCGGAAGCTCGAACTGCTCGCCGAACATGCCGACTTTCACGTGAATATCAACTCCGTAGTCGGCAGCGGCATTCGCCATCCGCAGGATGCTCTCACCATCGGCAAGCGCGCCATCGAACTCGGCTTCAGTTCGACGATCGGCATTATTCACGACGGCAGCGGGCAGTTGCAGCCTCTGGGCGACGAAGAGCGCCGCATCTATCACGAGATGAAGTCCTTGGAAAAGCGCAGCTTCACCCGCGTCAACGCTTTCCAGGACAATATCGCCCAAGGCAAGCCCAACGACTGGCGCTGCCGCGCGGGCGCGCGCTACCTCTACATCTGCGAAGATGGCCTGGTGCATTACTGCTCGCAACAGCGCGGCTATCCCGGAGTTCCGCTCGAGACCTACAGCCGCGACGACATCCGGCGCGAATTCCTCACCGAAAAAGGATGCGCCCCGAACTGCACCGTTTCCTGCGTGCATCAGGTTTCCATCTTTGACGGCTGGCGCGCACCGCAGCACCCCTCGGCCGCGATTCCGGCGGCTGCCAACGGACTGGTACAGATCAAGTAGCTTTCTCAGGCGCAGCCAAGACTATGGGCCTGTGGAAATCTCTGCGAAAAATATTCGCGAGGATCTCTTCCTGTCGGGATTCGGAAGGCCAAACCTTTCCCCGGAGATGCTTTTGGGTGGATGGTGTCCCCTCCCCCCTCCTTTTCGAAATTCCTTGGCTGCCGCTAGTTGCGCGGAAGTAGCACGCAAGATCTTGATGACAAAGACCTTGTGGGTCAAACTCTTGACAACAAAGGACTTGGCTCCCTGGGTTGAGGTTGCTGAGCACCAGCCTCCGCCTTGAATATGATCCGCCCTCTTACACGTGGCTGGCAAGGTCACATGTCACACGTCAGGCGCGTGTGTTCGTGGGCCACGAGTTCACTGTCTGGTAATAGAGGGTTGCGGAAAAAGTTATCTCTGAGCGAGAAACGCGCCCTCAGCGGCTGAACAGGTTGCGGAAAAACTAATCTCTGCTGCCGAAGGCGAACCGCAGGCGCTGAAGCGCGGCTGGTTTTAAGGAACATAACGGCACCCATCGGTCGCAGTCGCTCTCTCAGGGCAGGCTCAAGAACTGACGAGGTTGCGGAAAAACTCGTTCCTGCGGCGAGAAGGGCGACCGCCAGGGCTGAAGCCCGAGCGATTCAAAACGGTTTACGCGGCCCTAAAGGGCCGCTCTTCCACGGTTCTGCCTGCATCGGTGAGTTTTTCCGCAGTCTGTGAAGTCGTGCCCTTCCCAAAGCCTGCGTGGAAAGGAGTTTTTCAGCAAACTGTAAAGCCGTATTCAGAACAGTGTACTTACCGCAGCGGTGAACCGCTGCGCCACCCAGAATCAAGTGCAGCACCGACTTTTTCCGCAGCCTCAATAGACGTGAGACGGGATCAGCCGGGACACGCCGAATTGTTGCTATTTTTTCGGCTTCGCGGTGGGAGGCAGCAGTCCGTTCAGACGCAAGTACATGGCGGCGGAGGCGTAATGGTCAGCCCAGTCGTTGGTCAGGGCGATCAGGGCGAAGGCGCGCGGCCCTTTGCGGCCGCCGAACAACTCCACTTCATCGCCGAGCTTGGAGTCGTCCACTTTAGCCAAGGCCGTGGCGCAGAAATCGAAGCTGGCTTTGAGCGCGCTGACCAATTTGTCCTTGCCGTCGGTTTCTGTGACAGGTGTGGACTTGGTCTCGGGGACGTCGCCGATCCGCGAACAGAGGTGGTTGTTCGATTCGAGGATATGCAGCACCATGTGGCCGAAGGTCACCTGCGATTCGGTGGGCTTGTAGTTGAACTTGTCGGCGGGCATTTCTTCGACCGCCGCCACGAGGTTCTTTTGCTGGCGCGGCAGAATTTCCTTGACCACCGAGGTGACAGGATTCTTCTCCTGCGCGAAAACAGCAGTTGTGAACAACAGCATGAAGATGAGTGAAAGCGTGTTTCATGATGTCCTCCCGCAGAGACACACTCTGAAAACTTCCTAAGAGCCTCTAACAAAAAACCCGCCGCAACAGAAGAGTCTTCCGCCCGGGCCAGGGCGGCTTCATACTCTTATTCCCGGCTAGAAGATCACGGCGTCACCGTGAAACTTGTAGCACTCGTCGCGGTACCGCCCGGAGTGGTGACGGCGATCTTTCCAGTCTTTGCGCCCGAAGGCACGGTTGCGGTCACCTGCGTGTCCGAGTTCACGGTGAAGCTGGTCGCCTTCACACCGCCAAAAGTAACCTTGGTCGCGCCAGTCAAGCTGTTTCCCGCAATCACCACGGAGATTCCCACCGGCCCGCTGGTGGGGCTGAAGCTTCGGATGCCGAGAACGACGCGGAATACTTTGTTGCTGGTCAGCGTCCCTCCAGGCGTGGTTACGGTCACCGATCCTGTGGTCGCGTCGGTGGGGACTGTAGCCGTCAAGTAGGTATCGGCAATCACCTTGAAAGTAGCTGGGCTCTCGTTGAACGAGACTGCGCTCGTGCCGGTGAATCCTTGGCCGAGGATCCCGACGCTCTTGCCGACCTTGCCCGAGGATTGAGATGGCACGAAACTGACGAACGGGCCAAACCCCATGCTCAGGCTATAGAGAACGCCGCAACCAGAACCAGAGAAGCACGCGGTACCGGTTCCGTTACCCAAGGTGTCGCTGTAAAAGGTTCCGTTGGTGTGCTGAAGTAGCGCATCGGCAGGGCTTGTGCCGTTCGGGTAGCTGAAACCTTCGTAAATGGTGTTATAGGTTCCGTCCGAAGTGATTTGAAATATGAGGCCAAAGCCATGGTCTTCGCCCGAGGAGTAGGTCACACCGTAGAAGTTGCCATCGGTTCCTTGCACCAGTCCACCAGATGGGAGGCGCCCACCGCTGGTCTCATCGAAGTTGTGAAGAATGGTGACGGCTCCAGCGGGAGTCATCTTGTAAACGGTGCCAAAATCGCCAGTTCCGCCCTTAGCGGTTTCTCCATAGAAATCTCCGTCGCCGGCTTGAATGAGTGAACCCACCGGGGCTTGCCCCTCTGTCGGGTACCCGGCAAATTCGTGAAGCTTCGTGAGTTTGCCTTGCGGGGTGATCTTAAACACCATGCCATAAGCGCCATTCGTTGTGCCGTAAAAATTGCCGTCGGTCCCTTGGATCAAGCCTTGAGGATATCTGTAGTAATCATCAGGGGAACTGGTGAACTCATACAGCGGCGTCACAACACCCGCTGGCGTCATTTTGTAAATCGTGCCGTAATATTGGACGCCGTTCGACGCGGCCCCATAGTAGTTCCCATCCGTGCCTTGAACCGGTGCGGTCGGACTTGCCCCATCGGTGGTTCCACTGAAGTTGTGCAACACCGTCAGCGTGCCGGCCGTGGTGATCTTGAACACGATTCCATAGCCATCGGTGCCGCCGCCAGGCGTACTGCCGTACAAAGCACCGTCTGCGCCCAGTGTAAGTCCGGTCGTCGTATCCCCGCTATCTGGCTTCCCGCCCGTAAAGTTCCAGACCACCTTCATCTTTCCTCCAGGCGTAAGCTGAAAGACCGTGCCGTAACCATTGGCGCCGCCGCTCGGCGACGTGTTGTACAGGTTTCCATCGCGGGCTTGTGCGAAATGCCCCTGCGGACTGTGGGGGTCTCCGGTGTTGGTTCCCAAGTCGTACAACGGGGTATAGATTTGCGCGGCGGTTGTGGCAGAAGTTGCGGCCAGAACGAGCACAAGCAGAGCAAAGAATTTACAAGCGTCCATTTTCCTCATGGGAACGGTCCTCAGTACGGAGTGGGCTCGGCTGGCAACGCCGGGGGCGGGTCGGGGCGACAACTAAGCGCAATGATTGTCGTCGTGGTTTGGTCGGAAGTCAAGGGTGAATTGCCCATGAAACACTTGCGCATCGACGCAAGCCAAGCAGATCTCCGCTTGGACCAGCAGAGGTTCCCATCTTGCGCTCGCGGAAGTGAAGGTTTTGTTAGAGGCTCTAAGCAAACAGCGCACTAAAACCCGCGCCAATCAGCATGAAGACGAGCCACCAGCCAAAAACAATAGCGAAGGCCGTGCCACGCTTTACCTTGCTCACGTAGGTAAAGCCCAGCGCTGTCAGAACCAGCGTCCAGATGAGAAAGATGTCGACCGACGAAAGGATGCTGTAAAGAAATGGCGAGTCCGCCGGGTTCATGAAGTACCCGGGATTGGTGGCCACCGGATTCTGAAGAGTAAAGGAATCGGGGCTGGCGCCGGCTGCGACCGAAATCGTGGCCAGCAGCGCTTTCAGCCCGAGAGCCAGATTGGCGTACATCACAATGGCAAGTGACACTTTGAAGGAAACGTCCGCGCCGGCCGCAAACTTGAAGGTGGCGAACAGCAGGGCGGCAATGATCAGCAGAACGATCAGGCTGATGACCGGGAACACGAAGGAAATGGTCTGCGTGATTTTCGCTGCCCGATCCAACTGTTGCTCTCGCTGATCTGGAGCGAGTTGTTCCAGTCGCGCTTGCTGCCTGGGCTGTGACTGCATCTGGGTTTCCATGATCTTGCGGAAGCCGATCTTCTGGCCCGCGGTGTAAACCATGGCGGTCGAAATAACAACCGTCAGCAGGAACGGCGCCCACCAACTGGCGTTGTGGCGGAGGTCGGTGAAAGTTTTCGAGGGCGCGATGAAGGTGTTGAGGATGCGGGCGCCTTCGGAGAGCGGAGCGTTCTCTGACGCGGGCGCGACCGGGGCAGCGGCCATGTAGTTCCTCCTGCTGGGATCGCAGGAATTCTAGCCCGACGGTCTTGCTTGCACAAGGGAATCGGAACGGCAGATGGACAAGTCCCAAAGCTCGAATTTGTAACGAAATTCGCTCCCATAGCACCATTTGATTAGAACAAGTCCGGTTGTCTGGCTGACATTGGCTCGGACACCGGGTGAATTTTCAGCTCAGGAACGAGTGCGGCAGTTCCTTCCCTGGCAGTGCGCAGCGACCCTGATTCCCCTCAGGCAAGACCAATTCAAGTCAATCGAGGAGAAGAATATGAAACGGCTTCGGATCGCTTTGTATGTTGCAATGCTGCTGACGGCGTCGGTTTCGGTGGCGCAGACCAGGGTCGGTGACGTGGTGGCAGACATCCCATTTCGCTTCATGGTGGACGGACAGACGCTGCCCGCGGGACATTACATTGTCTCGCGCGTGGGCGACAGCTTCCTCAGAATTCAAGGCTCCATGCATCTGGGCATGTTCGTGTCGACGAACAGCAGCCAACGCTCCGCATCGGACAACAGTTGCAAGCTGGTTTTCCACCGCTACGGAGATTCCTATTTTCTTTCCCAGGTCTGGGACGCTGGCAATTCGCGTGGAAGAGAACTACTTCGTTCGCATGCCGAACGAGAACTGGCCGCGAAGGCTGCTTCCGAGGAAGACACAGTGGTAGCTGCGCGGTAAACGTCGTCCGCGAGCACGTCCTGCGGGCGGCGTTATACGGACGCGTTGGGTGAACACACTGGGGTGACCGGATAAGATAGGTATCGTGCAGAACCTGACGCCGGCGGCGATCGCCGCGTTGACGTTGGAACTTGTTCCCGCAGCCATGTTCGGATTCGCGGCCGAGCGGACTGGACGTGTGGTCGCGCGCTGGCCGGTCGTGCTGCGCATCGCGGCTCCGGCCTCGTTCGCACTGGTCTACGCCGGGGTTTCAGTTTCGCAGCACATATTTCATTGGACATGGTTTGCGCTGTACGCCGGATTGCCGGTGTTGATTGCCTGGCTGGTAGTGCGGGCGCTGGCGGCTGATCCCGGGCAGCGCGGCAACTGGCGGGACGCAGTTATCCTGCTGGTACTCGGACTGGCGGTGGATTTGCGCTGGTTTGACTCGGCTTGGCCCGCCGGACTGCAGGCGCTGGGCAAGATTCTGCTGGTCGATGTGGGCTTGTACGGATTTCTTGCGATTCGGCAACTGAGCGGAACTGGTTTCGACTTCCATCTGAAGTGGAGCGATTGGACCACTGGATTGCGGGAACTGGCGCTCTTTGCTCCCGTGGTGCTGATGCTGGGATTGGCGCTCGGATTCATGCATCCTCATAGGAACCTCCCGGTATTGGGCGCGGCTGCTTTGCAGTGGGTGGGGATTTTCTTCTTTGTCGCGGTGCCCGAGGAACTCTTCTTTCGCGCCTGGGTGCAGAATTTGCTGGAGCGGCGGGTCGGACGGCGGGCGGCTTTGGCAATCGCGTCCGTACTGTTCGGACTCTCACACTTTAACAAACGTTCCGCACACTTCAACTGGCGCTACGTGTTGCTGGCGACGATCGCCGGGATTTTCTATGGACGCGCGTGGCGCGACCGGCGCCGCGTACCGGCCTCGACCATCACGCACACTTGCGTGGACTGGATGTGGTCGTTGTGGTTCTAGAGCAGTGGCCGGAACTCATCTCCCGAATGGGCACAGCGAGAGAGACGCAGAAAAATGGATCCCCGGAACAGTCCAAGTTCCGAGGATCCGCGATCCCCTACTTGTGTCTCGCTGGTGGTGGTTGTTGCCTTTGCCGCAGCTGTTGCTGCTGCTGAACGTGTCTTTGCTGTAATTGCTGCGTCTGCTGCTGGTGCCGTTGCTCGGTCTGCTGCACTTTGGGTGCGGGCGCATGCTGTTGTGCCAGTCGCTGGTGCTCCTGTTCCTGCTTCTGCTGCAGCTTCTGACGTTCCTGGTTTTGCTTGTTGTACAGCTTTTCCTGCTGCTGCTGGTATTTCTTGTCGCGGTTGGGGTCTCCTGTGTTAGGAGCAGCCGGGCGTTCCAGCGGCGGCAGGTCCTTGACGTGAGTTGGGGGCGCATTGCTCTCACCGCGGGCCGCAGGCGCGCGGTTCTCGCCGCGGGCCGCATTGCCGGCAGTGCCACGATTTGCGCCGCGATTGGCGGGAGGATTGTAAGCTCCCCCGGCTTCCTTGGCAGGGACGGCGGAGCCGCGAAAGTCTCCTGGACGGCCCGTCGCAGCTATGGGCGGACGGCCATGGTTGGCCGAAGCACGCAGCTCGGGATTTTGGCGGGCGGCCTGAAAATGTTGAGTCTGAGCGGCCACGGGCGGGATATGCCGCTCCTGGGCGGCCCTCTCCTCTTCCGGCCGAGGTTGCCGGTTAATGCCCCCGGGGCCGCCGTTGTAGCTGACGTGGTTCTCCCTGTTGACATTCACAGTCTCGTTGTAGACGTTATGGATGTTGGTGACGTTAATGTTGGTCACCGAACGGTTGTAGAAGAAGTGACCGCCGTCCCAGCGTCCGCCTACAAAGCCATCGCCGAAATAGCCGAAGCCATAATCGATGCCGCCATAGAACCCAACCTGTGGCCCCCACCAGCCTTCATGGAAAAGAAACACACCCCCGGACCAGCCCCACCACGGTGGAGTCCAAAGGAAACCGACCTCAGGGGCTAAGACCCAGGTGCCCGGCACCCAGTAGTAATCGTCAGCGTCGTCGTCCCAGGCCCAGTAGCCGGGCGTCCAGATATATCCGTCGCCGGGACAGATCGGCTGGTCGTAGACGGGAAGCGGAGGTGGGCCGAACGACACTGAAATGCCCACCCCGACCTGAGCGAATGAGGTTGTCGACAGGGCTACCACGACTAACGCGAAAAGCATCGTGGCGAGCAGAATACGGAGGGAGGTGATCATGCGCATGCTCTTTCCTCGTGACCGGTAATCCTATGCTTGCCCGGTATTGCTCGGCTGCTTCGGGCTGGATGGATAAACCGGCAGATTTCCAAAAGAAACGACTGCATATGTTATGTCCGTCAGATGCTAGCAGGGGGGGAGGGGTTCACTTATACAGGGTTCTATGTAGATGATCCACTAACCCTCCTTTTCAGGGAATCCGATGCGTGGCCTGGTAATGCAGATATCCGAGGCCGACGCGCATGTGGTGATGGAGTGCGTCTGGAACGCAGACGGCAAAGCAGAGGCCGAGCAGTCCTTGGGCCAGGCCGAGGATGTACAGATTGCGATAGCGCCGGAACAGCAGGCACGACACTGCGCCCCAGACCAGGGTAGCGCCGGTGAGCACTAGATTAGGCAAGTGCGCCGCTGCGAACAGCAGGGCAGCCATTGTGACGCTGGCGGTTTCGCTCCGCAAGGTGCGCAGCAGGCGGGGCAGGAAATAGTCCTGCAGCAGAACCTGTTGGTAGAGCGTCCAGAGAACGTACCCGGCGACGTGGGAGAGATTGCGGTCGGAGAGAGGATGCAACGTGCCGAGCCTGCGGGCGATCAGCATTCCCGCGCCCGCCAGGACAATCGCGGCGGGCAGAATCCACAGAGAAGGGACGAGGCCGCGCCAACCGAGGCCCAGTTCGTCACGGCTCGGGCGGCGTGCCAACAGAACCGCGAGCGTTGCGAGTAGGACAAGGGGCGAGAGAATGCGCTGTATGGGGTCGGGCGTCCATAGAACGAGGAGGATCATTCCGTAGCCGAGGATCACCTCTGCCAGATCGCGGGTCGAAGCGGGCTGGGGGCGCGACATGGGGAGAGTATGGCACAGGGAACAGTGATCAGTGGCCAGTGGTCAGTACTTCGTGGTCAGTGGTCGGTGGTCAGTACTGGCGTGGCTTCCAGTAGGCTGCGGGTGTAGGAATGCTGGGGGCGTTCCGTGATTTGGTCGGTGGGGCCGATTTCGACGATCTTTCCGCGGTACATTACGGCGATGCGCGTGGAGAGATAACGCACTACGGGCATCGAGTGCGAAATAAAGAGGTAGGTGAGTCTGAAATCGCGCTGCAATTGCGCCAGCAGGTTAACGATCTGTGCCCCGACGCTGACGTCGAGTGCGGAGACAGGCTCATCGGCAACGATAAATTTCGGCTTGAGCGCGAGGGCGCGGGCAATGCCGATACGCTGGCGCTGGCCGCCGGAAAATTCGTGGGGAAAGCGGTTGAGCGCGGATTCGTCAAGTCCGACGGCGCGCAGAAGTTCTACGACGCGGAGACGGAGCCCACCCTGTCGCAAAGAACGCGACAAGGATGGGGCAGCCGCTTTAGTGGATTCTCCATGAATAATCAGCGGCTCGGCGATGATGTCTTCGACGCGGAAGCGGGGATCGAGAGAGGCGAAGGGATCCTGAAAGATGATCTGCAGGTCCCGGCGCAGGCGGCGCATATCTCCGCGAGTGGCGGCGACCAAGTCGCGGCCTTCGAACTGAACGCTGCCGGAGGTGGGCTCGATCAGGCGCAGGATGAGGCGTCCCAGGGTGCTCTTGCCCGAGCCGGATTCGCCGACCAGGCCAAGGGTTTCGCCGGCTTGAATGTTGAGCGAAACGTCGTCGACGGCGCGGACTTCACTGGCCCGCCCGCCGCGCAGCTTCCCGACAAACCCAGACTCCGCAGAGGCAAAAATCTTAGTCAGGTTTCGAATTTCGACAAGCGCCACGAGGCGATGCTAACAGCACGGGCCAGAGATTGGCACAGATTCTCACCCCCTCGCGATCGCGCGCTTACTGCGCCGCGGGAACGTAAACCTCATGCGGAGCGACGAGGTCCACTTTCGGCACCTCAGTCTTGATCTTTATTCGCTGCAATCCTGCTTTTTTGGGCGGCTTGGCAAGAAAAGTCAGCAAGTATTGATGGCTCAGGCGATGGCCCAAATCGTCCAGGTACGGAACAAAGGCCACCGGCGCGCCCGTGAATCCGATGTAATACGCTTCTCCCCCGGTTCTCTCTGCCAGTTCGGACAGGTAAAGCTGGCCCCAATAGTTCAGCCAGTAACTATGACCGATGTGGCCGAGGCTGGGAGTATAAATCGCCGACACGAGGATTCCCGCGCGCTGCGCACTCTCGATTGCTTCTTGCAGATAGGGATCCTGGAGGTCACCGGTACCGTAGTAAAGATCGACTCCATCCGTGGCCATGAACACTTCCCGTCGCGCGCTGGTTGCCGGCCAGCGTTTGATGAGATCAGTTAACGAAAAATATGGGCTGGCATTGGCTCCACGAATTCCCATGGGAAGGCGCAGGGCCTTGGCGGCCTGAGCGTGATCGCTGGTCAGATTCTGTTCGATTCGTGCGATACCGTTCTGCATGTAGGCAATTCCAACTTTGGTGGACGCGGGCTGTGAGGTAATGAATTGCCGGAGATCCTCCAGTTGTCTGCCCAGACTGGCATTTGACCCGTCATCGAGCATGATGATGAGTTCCAGGGCGGCGTTCTCTCCTTGCGCGGGAACCCAATCCGTCACCTGGTCGCGATCTTTCCCCTCATAAACCATGACATCTTCACGGTTGATGACCGGCGGGTTGGCACCGTGATGAGATTCGACCGTAACCACCGTGTGCACCGCAACTCCATTCGCGGGAGCGGCCTGTGCCGAAAGGATTTGGGCTCCGCACATCCAGAGCGCCAGACCCAATGCGACGTTCACCGGAAAAAAGCGTTGATTCATAGATGTGTCCTCCTTGAATACGGCGTGGTGCTTGACCCTTAGTTTTCTCAACACATTTAGTTTATCGCTTGCTCAGCAGTGTCGAAAATACCGGAATGCCGATGTCTCAGTTCGAGTGTGGTTCCGAACGAGGGCTTTGCGAAGTAAAGGGAGCCGCAGCTTTGCTGAAAGGCCAATTGGCGACTAGAGCGGCGCTGCAACTGCGGAGCCGCCAATCGAACCTGAAGACTGTTAGCAATTGCGTTGGTACTAAACTCCGACAAGTCCAAAATCTCTATTACGCTCCCCGACCCCGTTGGGGGATTTTGAGCCTAAACGCCTGGTTACAACAGTTATGATCCGCCGCACAGCGAACTCGTCGTTTGCTGCAAGTTAGAATCCTTCGGACGTTCCAACTTGAAGGGACAACGGAGTGATTAAGCGGGAACACTTCCTAAACAGGAGGAACAAGTGAGACATGTGCTGACGGTTCTTGGTATGTTGCTCTCGGCGTTTGGTTGCATGTACAACACTCCCCAATATACCGTGCCGCCCTCCTTCTCGATTCATGTCAGTAACGACCATGGTGACGTGGTTGGGTTGAAGCTCCGCGTTACGCGATTCAAGAGAGCCGAGTTCTCAAAACTCAGCCGCGCGGAACAGCGGGGCGCGAACTTGGAGCGGTTCGTCGAGATAATCGCCGAGTCCATCACGGACCGCACCGGCGACGCATATTTCAACCTAGCGACGACCGGGCATTTTAATGTCCAGCCAGACCATCCAGCCAATGGGCGCGAAATTGCGATCAATGTTCAAAACGATGCGAAGCTCGTCGCATTGAAGCTCATTTGGCCAACGCCGTTCATTTTGCAGAGCACGCAGCTTCAGGGTCGAATTGCCGATGGCCTACTGATATCGCGCAACGTCCCTTTGAATCGCGTGGCTATTACGCTTCATGACCTAGTCTCATTCGACCAAATCGAAACCACTGAGACAGCCGACGATGGCTCGTTCCGTTTCCCCGATGTACCGGCGGGGCTCTACTTTCTCCATATGGGAGAGAAGGGGCCGAAGGTTACTGCTGATGGGTCGTTTGCACCGGACGGAGATATTGCAATCTCCATAAGGAAAGACGCTCCTCGTGACCGCCTTTCAATCCTCGTCAGCATGACGGATTGTGGACTTTCTTATGATCTGGAAGAGAACAAGCATCGGTATGATGCCGAAGCGTGCTTCTTGGGTGACAAGGAGGTTTCATGCGATTGAGGGAGATGCAACGCAGGCGAGGCAAGTGATCGGCCATCCAAGAGGGCTCCGTACCTGAGTTGTTGGCGTAACATCCCCATAACGCTCAAAACCTCCAATCGGGTCGCTACGGAAACACGCCTTCGGTTCTTCAACTATCGGGTACTTAATCGAGGGGTCTGATTGAGTCTAGAATTCATCCTGCGGCAATCATCGGCACGGACGCCAGGGCCGCGAGCAGGCCGACGAACCTCCAGCGGGTGAAGTGTTCCTTAAGAAACAGGCGGGCGAGCACCACGGTGACGGCGGGGTAGAGCGAACAGAGCACGACAGCCTCGTCGAGGCGGCCGGACTGGCTGGCGCGGACGAAAAGCACGGTGCCAAGCGAATCCACGCAACCGGTGACCACAGCCCAGCGGATGCCCGCTGCAGTGATGTCGCGAAATCTGCGCTGCACGAGGACGATCGCGCCCGTGGCCAGGAGGCCGCCGACACGGGTGAACGTGGCGATCCACACGGCTGGGGCATCGCCTGCCTGACGAACACAGAGATAAAATGCAGCGAACCCGATGCCGGCCAGCACCGCGAATCCTATTCCCTGGGGAGTGTTGCCGTCTTCGGCGCGAGTGATGAGCCAGAGGCCGACGGCGGCGAGAAAAAACCCCGCGACGCGACTGGGTCCGGGCCAGCCTTCAGTGAACATCGAGAAAAGAGTTGGGATCGCAGCGCCCAGGACGGCGGCTACGGCTGCGGTCAGGCCCATTCTTCCAGAAGAAAGCGCGCGGTAGAAGACGGCCAGGGCAGCGCCACCGGAAACACCGCCGGCCAAGACCCAGAGTACGGTGCGAGCAGAAGGGAAGGGAGCGTGGGTGCCCGCCGCCACAGCGAGCATGAGAAGCAGGCCTCCGATGTTGACGACCGTGGTGAACAGGAACGCGTTGGCGCGGCGGGTGGCGTATCCGCCCATAAAATCGCTGCTGCCCCAGGCCAGGACTGCGGCCAAGCTGTAGGCGACAGGCGCGAATTGTGCGGGCGCGAGCACGAACGAGAGGGTAACACGAAGCACAGAGAGCCAAACCGAAGGCAAGCCGGACATCGCCCGGGCAACGCCGGACAATTTCATGGATAGAACGCGGCCCCTGGGTTAATCTCTTCGGTGTGTGGGAGGTTTGGATATGAAGTTGGTTTGGATATGAAGTTGATTTGGATCGCAGCGCTATGCCTCGTCTTTAGTGCACCCGCTGTTACACAAACGCCGGACAACGAGCCGGCTTCACGAGATGACATCATCCTTTACCTTCGAACCATGCACTCCCACGACACGATGCAGAGGACGTTGGAAGCTATGCTAAAGCCTATGCATCAGATGTTTCACGAGCAGTTCGAAAAAGACAAGAGTAAGCTGCCTGCCAACTTCGAATCACGAATGAACAAAATGATGGATGACATGCTGAAGGGCATGCCTTTTGAGGAAATGACACAGGCAATGGTCCCCGTCTATCAGAAACATTTCACCAAGGGAGACATTGACGCTCTGTTGACGTTCTATTCCTCTCCGGTCGGGCAGAAGGTTCTGGAGGAAATGCCCACAGTTACAGCCGAGGGTATGAATGCCATGATGCCGCTGATGCTCAAGTATATGAACGATTGGAAGGCGCGGATGCAACAGGAAGTAAAGGGAATGGAAGCGGAATCGCCGAAACCGGCTCAATAGGACTCCGCTCCAGAACGGTCGCTGACTCGGGAGTCACTCGGGCCCCAGTGCTGGCGTTGCAGCGTGTTAGAATTTCCTCAAGCAGTCTTAATGAGTACCCAGGTTTGATCGAACTTGCACCTTCGATTCTTTCGGCTGACTTTGCCCGCTTAGGTGAGCAGGTGCGCCTCGCGAGTGAAGGAGGCGCGAGTGTCATCCATGTCGACATCATGGATGGGCATTTCGTCCCGAATCTCACGATCGGGCCTCCGGTGGTAAAGTCGCTGCGCAAGGTGACTCAACTGCCGCTCGACTGCCACCTGATGATCGAGAATCCGGATGAGTACATCCCCGCATTTGCCGAGGCGGGGGCGGATTGGATTTCGGTGCATCAGGAGGCCTGCCGGCATTTGAACCGCACGCTGCACCTGATCAAGAGCCATGATTGCCTGGCGGGGGTGGTGATTAACCCGGCGACGCCGGTGGATACGCTCAGCGAAGTGCTTGATATTGTGGACTATGTGCTGGTGATGTCGGTGAATCCCGGCTTTGGGGGGCAAAAGTTCATCCCCTCGACAGTTCACAAAATGCGGCGGCTGGCGGAGGTGCGCTCCGAGCGCGGGCTGAATTACCGCATCGAGGTAGACGGCGGCGTGGCGCTGGAGACCGTGGGGGACGTGGTGCGGGCGGGAGCGGAAATTCTGGTGGCGGGCAACGCGGTGTTCGGTAAGGGTGATCCAAAGAAGAATGCGCAGGAGTTGCTGAAGGCGGCAACCGAAGCGGCGCTGCAGCGGGTTTAGTCCCGTGGCGGGGACAGAACATCAGATTCCTCGCTTCGCTCGGAATGACAAAATGCCTTTTTTGAATAGCAAATGCCGGGCTTCTGATCTTTCCTTGAGGTCTTAATGTTACGTCGAATGCTATTGGTTGCATTTCTGGGCACGCTGCTCGCATTCACGGGAGCGTGTACCAACAAGAAGTCCGTCAATCCGCTGGCCGGTGTCGGGTCCAAGCAGCCTGATAAAGTCCTGTTTGACAAGGCCATGGACGCCATGCGGCACAACCGGTTCGACGTGGCGCGCATGACCCTGCAGGTGCTGATCAATACTTATCCGGATTCGGAGTACATTGCGCGGGCCAAGCTGGCGGTGGGGGATTCCTGGTACGCGGAGGGCGGAACCGCATCGCTGGCGCAGGCTGAGCAGGAGTATCGCGACTTCCAGACTTTCTTTCCCAATATGCCCGAAGCGGCCGAGGCGCAGCTCAAGATTGCCAACATTCAGTATCAGCAGATGGAAAAGCCGGATCGGGACTATACGCACGCCAAGCGGGCCGAGGACGAATACCGCAACCTTATTCTGCAGTATCCGGACAACACGAAACTGGTAGCCGAGGCCAAGCAGCGGTTGCTGGAAGTGCAGGAGGTGCTGGCCGACCGCGAGTTCACCATTGGACGGTTTTACTATCTGCGGCAGTCCTATCCCGCGTCGATCGCGCGGTTGCAGTCGCTGGTGGAGAAGTATCCGCTTTACAGCCACGCCGATGAGGCGCTGTATCTGCTGGGCCAGAATTATGAAGGGCAGATTGAGCGCCTGCGGAAGACTCCAGCGTGCGACGTCAACGGCAAGCCGCCGGGTTGCGTAGCCGAGGCAGCGAAGGCGAAGCTTATCGAACAGTTCACCAAGAATGCCTCCGAGGCGTACTCGAAGATTCTGACTCGGTACCCCATCATGGATCGCGCCGATGACGCCAAGAAGCGCCTGGCGGCATTGCACCAGCCGATTCCCAGGCCGACCAAGGCAGCCGTCGCACAGAACCGGGCAGAGGACGAGAGCCGCCGGACCACAGGTATGTTCGGCCGGCTTACGCAAACCTTCATGAAGCATCCGGACGTGGCGCAGGCGACGAAGGTTGGCGATCCGAGCCTGGTGGATCCGACTCCGCTCAGCGCGCAGGACGTGAGCCGGCGGGAGTTGACCGGGGCCATGGGTGGGGGCGGTGAGAAAAGCATCAGCGTGGAAACGGTGAACAGCGGGACTCCGCCGCCCAATGAAGCTCCTCCGCGCTCGGATGCGACTCCCGCGGGTGGTTCCCCGTTCCGGCAGCCCGCGGCTGCGGCCGATCCCAACGAACTGAAGCCGGTCGCGCCGGCCGCGACGCAGCCTTCGGCTAACGCGCCGGCCGACCCCAATGAGCTGAAACCCACCGCCGAAGGCTCAAGTGATCAAGCGCTGCCTCCACCTCCCCAGGTGAACGAGATCCAGCAGGGCAATTCGTCCAGCAGTGCGACGAGTGCGGCTTCGAGTTCCAGCCCGGCTAGCGACGAGGAAATCTCCAGCAGCAAGAAGAAGAAAAAGAAGGGATTGAAGAAGGTCGTTCCGTTCTGAGGACAGCTGTCAGCGCTCAGCCATCCGCTATCAGGCGAGTTCCTTGCGGCCCTGCGGTTCATCGGGTTGACTTCATTATTTAACTCTCAAAACACTTGGGAATTCGTGCGCTGGTCTGATGAAAACTACGCCATATTCCACAAAGATAAGTTGTTGTCCGACTCCATTCCCGAGAAGTGGCTGGAACGAGAGTTATGTGTCCGCTACGGCTTTTGCGGTCGGGAATTCAGAGACATTGTGAACGGGCTGAAAGAATCCGACAGCTACAGGATCGTGCTTTAGAGCTGCAACCTGCGATCGGGAACATGGCAAGCCTCGATAACTTTTGGTCCAAGATGGGGCTTTGGGATCAGCCGGTACTGCACGAACACCTCTCGTGGACCCGTGAGGTACGATGAAGCTCCCCTGTGGGACGAATCGGACCCGAACAGTTACTAAGTTTATGCACTTAAATCGCTCAAGGCCTGTCTTAAAGCTGTTCGTAGCATGGATAGTACTAGCTATCGCCATCGGAACGGTGGCGGGCAGCGGGTGTTTGAAGTACTATCGACTCTGCAAGAATGGCGCTCCTGCTGAGGGGGTAGTTCAGGAAAAACTGCCCCATAGTGGTGTTGCATACTCTTTTGCGGTTAACGGTCAGCTTTACACTGGCAGCGATCGGGCCGGTTTAGGTACCCCACCGTATGGAGTAATCGGAATTGGAGACCGCATATCTATCGCTTACCTGCCGAACACCCCAACGGTGAATTGCTCGGGCGATCCTTGCCAGCTTTATTCCAACGATCTTACTCCAGCGCTGATTGTCTCCCTATTGTTTCCGACCCTCATTGTGTGTGTGCTTGTGTTACGGTCTTCGAGGAAATGAGTCCTGTCGATAGCAATCTGGAACTCGCTCTGAAACCTACAGAATGAAGGAGATCGTTGCTACGGTTGAGTCAGCTCGGGACTTTCGCCTCGATTCGAGCGCCTAAGGTCTGCTGAACGAAGTCTAACAAGAGCCGCTCGTCCCCGCGTCCAAAAAATCGCCCCAGCTTCGGAAGAATAAAATCCCATAGAATCAGTGCAGGGAGGACTATCAGGCCGATCCTCCTCATCTGACGCAATAGACGTTGACCGCTAGTAACCAGTTACTTCCCTTCTGGCTCATTGACTTACGTTATAGGGCGGGTTACCTTCGCGGTATATCTCTCCCCAGAGAGGAAACCTTTGGCCAGGAAAATACTGCTCGCCGATGACAGCGTCACCGCTCAGAATATGGGGCGGAAAATTCTCGCGGACGCTGGCTATGAAGTGATTACCGTCAATAACGGGTCGGCGGCGTTGAAGAAGATCGCAGAGCACAAGCCTGACTTGGTCCTGCTGGATGTTTACATGCCCGGATACAGCGGGCTGGAAGTGTGCCAGCGCCTGAAAGAAGCCCAGGAGACGGCGCGGACGCCGGTACTGCTCACGGTCGGAAAGCTGGAACCTTTCAAGCCCGAAGAAGCCAAGCGGGTGCGGGCGGAAGGCTTTATTGTCAAGCCGTTTGAAGCCAGCGAGTTGTTAAGCGCCCTCTCGAAACTCGAAGACAAGATCGTGCCCCGCGCCGAGCCCTCGAAGCCAGGACGCTTTGCGCGAGCCATCGCGGCGGTGGAAGAGTCGGGCCGCTCCGGTAGGGGTGGCGAGAGCGATGAAGATTCGGGCTGGAAAAAGCGCATCGCATTTCCTTCCAAAAAGAAAGGAAAGCCCGAAAAGGAAGACGGCGACGACCCTGCGATTTACAACGCCGTAAACCGGGACCTGCGCACCGTGGTCGACCATGGCTTTGCGCCCAAGGAACACGACGCGGTTGCAATGGCGGAGGACCGCGTGGATGTTGCCGCTCTCGGGGCGCCTGGAGTGCGCGAAGTATCGGCCGAGGAAATTGCCGCGATCGCAGCGGCCGCTGCCCAGGTGCAGGCCTCCAGCACGGCCGCGTATGAGTCGGCCGAAAGCCGGCGATCCGATCACCATGAAGCTGCCGCGGAGGGACAGGCTGCAGCCAGCGTTGAAGAAGGAACACTCAAGCAACCGGTCAGCGAGAACAAACTAGAAGTTCAATCCGGCGCTGCGGAGGAAACGGTCCCGGCTGAAGGCCCGGCTGGCACTGCTTACGCGGAATCTCCGGCCGCCACCTTTGCCGAGACGACCGGGGGCACGCTTGAAGGGCGCCGCGAAGAAGGTACTGCCGAATCTCGCGGAGATGATCACGGAGATGATCGCAGGCAAGATCGCAGACGCAGAGCAGGTCGCAGAGCTGACCGCAGAGACGATCGCAAAGGCGATCGTGAAGACGACCGCGAAGAGGATCGGTCCGAAATTGCACACCCAGCCGCGCACGCCGAAGCCATCGCCGCGATTGCTGCCTTGGAGCCCAGCAATGGAGATTCCTGGAGCGCTGGCAACCCGGCATTCAGTCCATCCCATTCGACGCAAGAAATTCCGGTGACCATGGCGGTGGGGTCCAGTGCCGCGGTGGGGGACGACACGCGATGGATGGCGGTTCCTGTAGCCATTGATCCCGATGAAGCCGCCATTTCCCTGGAACTCGAAATGCAAAAAGCGTATGCCGCGTTCGCGGCTGCGGAAGCCAATTCTCCCGGCTTCGTAACTTCGATCCCAGAAGTCGTTGCGCCGTCAGTCGAGGCTATTTCGCCCAGTGCGGCAGCAGAGCCGGTAGTGCCCAGCGCCGAGCCAGAATTAGCGAATGCCATGAATGCGGTGGCCAGTGCTTCTGCGGAGGCGCTTGGAGGAGCAGTCGCAGAGCTGGCTGCGGTCGCCGAATCGCACACGGATGCGCCGAGTTACGATGTGCCGGGTAACGCTGGGTCGAGTAACGATGGCTTGAGCAACGATGCGCCGAGTTACGATGCGGCGAGCAAGGATGCGCCGAGTTACGATGCGCCCAGAGATGTTCCGCCCGAGAGTGAACCTAGTGCCGCCGCATCCAGCCCGGAGACAACTTTTGGTTCAGCCGGAGACGCAGGCGCCGAAATCGTGCCCGGACAGGAGGTTGCCGTTGCCGCATCTCCGGTACAGGCTGAAGAACCTGGCCAGAGCCCGGAGCAGGCGATTGAGCCGATCGCGGACAAAGTTGCGGAAGAGCCCGTTGCGCAACCAACAGTCGAGGCGGAGCCAGTGGTGGCGGAGACCACTGCCGTAGGCGAATCTGCTGTGGGAGGCATGGAGGATATGGCAGAGAAAACAGAATCGGAGATGGCTGCGAGCACGGCGGCAGCCTGGGCGAGTTGGCGGCAGATTCGTGAAAGCGCGCAAGCCAAGGGCGCGGCAGAAGGCCCGTCCGACCGAGAATTTGAAGGGGACGAAGCTTCGTCGCCGGCCGACTCCGCCGCTATGGCAGCTGCAGCCGGCGCGGAAAAGGCTCCCGAAGAAGCGTCTGCTACTGATGGCTCCGATCCTGCGGCGATTGCCAGCATCGTCGACAGCGTGCTCGCCGACCTGCGGCCAAAGATTGTGGAAGAGATCTCGCGGAAGCTGGGCAAGAAGAAGTAGCGAAGACGGCTCTATTCCTAGCTCACCTGTTTTCACCCCACTCGACGTTTGATCCCTCTTTTCTTGCGCCTTCCATTTCAGGCAACAACCAAAAAAGGAACACGGCCTGACGCGCTGATAGCAGAGCTAGTTAGGTGGAACGGCGTATTTTTGAAGGGGCGAAGGAAATGGGAAAGTGTTCCTTAAGGAACATCTTGTCAATACTGGAATATACGTACATTAATGTATTGTCTGCATGGGCTTCTCAGTTGTGACCTAACTGGAATTGGGGAACGTCCCCGTCTGTCCTCGGTTTTGTCTAGCTGGGACTACAGTGCGCACATAACATCTCGCCCTTTCCTTGCGCTTAACCCGTCAACGCTCTTCATTGCGATCAGTACAGCTCCGCACTGGTTAAGAAACCGCTCTTGTTCTCGCCTCCCGCAATCAGCACCATGCCGTTATTCAGCAGCGTCGCCGTGTGATAGTAGCGCGCGGTGTTCAGGCTGCCGGTGGCGGTGAAGGTCCCGGTCGCGGGGTTGTACAGCTCCGCACTGGCTAAGTCAGTGTCGTTGGTGCCTCCCGCGATCAGCACCATGCCGTTGTTCAGCAGCGTCGCCGTGTGCCAGTAGCGCGCGGTGTTCAGGCTGCCGGTGACGGTGAAGGTCCCGGTCGCCGGATTGTACAGCTCCGCACTCGCTACGAAACCGCTGGAACTGCTGTAGCCGCCCGCAATCAGCACCATGCCGTTGCTCAGCAGCGTCGCCGTGTGCTCGGAACGATTGTTGTTCAGGCTGCCGGTGGCGGTGAAGGTCCCGGTCGCGGGATTGTACAGCTCCGCACTGGGTGGGTAACCGGTTGAAACCGCCGCCCGCAATCAGCACCATGCCGTTGTTCAGCAGCGTCGCCGTGTGCCAGTAGCGCGCGGTGTTCAGGCTGCCGGTATAAGTGAAGGTCCCGGTTGCGGGATTGTACAGCTCTGCACTGGCTATGAAGGCGCCTCGGCCGTTGTAGCCGCCGGCAATCAGCACCATGCCGTTATTCAGCAGCGTTGCCGTGGGATATTCGCGCGCGGTGTTCAGGCTGCCGGTATAAGTGAAGGTCCCGGTCGCGGGATTGTACAGCTCGGCAGCTAGGGCCGTTGACCGCCGCCCGCAATCAGCACCATGCCATTGTTCAGCAGCGTCGCCGTGTGATAGATACGCGCGGTGTTCAGGCTGCCGGTGAGGGTGAAGGTCCCGGTCGTTTGATTGTACAGCTCCGCACTGGCTAGGGAGACCGCTGGAGTTACCGCCGCCCGCGATCAGCACCATGCCATTGTTCAGCAGCGTCGCCGTGTGCTCGGTCCGCGCGGTGTTCAGGCTACCGGTCAAAACAAAGCCTGTTGGCTGCACGGTCAGCGTGGCCGAGCCGCTGACGCTGCCGGCGGTGGCCGTAATGGTGACTGTTCCCGGGGCGATGGCAAGGGCCGCTCCGTGATTGCCGGCATCGTTGCTGATCTGCGCCACAGCCGTATTCGACGAGCTCCATGTCACGGAGGCAAGCTGCTCCGTGCTGCTGTCGCTGAAGGTGCCGGTGGCGATGAACTGCTGCGTTGTCCCCGGGGACAACGTGGACGCTGCCGGCGTGACCTCAATGGAGATGAGGTTCGGCGGAGTCAGCGTGCCCGGTTGGTACAGCTCCGCACTGGCTAAGCTACCGCTGGAGTTCACGCCACCCGCAATCAGCACCATGCCATTGTTCAGCAGCGTCGCCGTGTGCGCTTCGCGCGCGGTGTTCAGGCTGCCGGTGAGGGTGAAGGTCCCGGTCGCGGGATTGTACAGCTCCGCGCTGGCCAGGAAACCGCTGGAGCCATAGCCGCCCGCCATCAGCACCATGCCGTTGTTCAGCAGCGTCGCCGTGTGCTGGTAGCGCGCGCTGTTCAGGCTGCCGGTAGCAGTGAAGGTCCCGGTCGCGGGATTGTACAGCTCTGCAGCTGGCTACGCACCTTCGCTGGAGTTATTGCCGCCCGCCATCAGCACCATGCCGTTGTTCAGCAGCGTCGCCGTGTGATAGACGCGCGCGGTGTTCAGGCTGCCGGTGGAGGTGAAGGTCCCGGTCGCGGGATTGTACAGCTCCGCACTGGCTAAGACGGCTGCTGTTCTCGCCGCCCGCGATCAGCACCATGCCGTTATTCAGCAGCGTCGCCGTGTGCGCTGCCGCGCGCGGTGTTCAGGCTGCCGGTGGGTAGTGAAGGTCCCGGTCGCGGGATTGTACAGCTCCGCACTGGCTAAGTAACCGCTGGAGTCATCGCCGCCCGCCATCAGCACCATGCCGTTGTTCAGCAGCGTCGCCGTGTGCTCGGCGCGCGCAGTGTTCAGGCTGCCGGTGGTGACGTGAAGGTCCCGGTCGCAGGATTGTACAGCTCCGCACTGGCTAAGTAACCGCCGGAGTTATAGCCGCCCGCAATCAGCACCATGCCGTTGTTCAGCAGCGTCGCCGTATGCCGTAGCGCGCGGCGTTCAGGCTGCCGGTGAGGGTGAAGGTCCCGGTCGCGGGATTGTACAGCTCCGCACTGGCTAAGATACCGCCGTTGTAGCCCCCGGCAATCAGCACCAAGCCGTTGTTCAGCAGCGTCGCCGTGTGGAAGTAGCGCGCGGTGTTCAGGCTGCCGGTCGAAACAAAATGCCCCGGCGTGACGCCCGTACCGGTGAGAGAAACCGTTTGCGGACTGTTCGTCGCGCTGTCCGCAATCGAGAGTGTCCCCGTCATGAGCCCAGTGGCTGCGGGCGTGAACGTGACACTGATGGTGCAGGAAGTATGGGCCGCCAGCGACGTGCCGCAGGTCTTAGCGGAGATGGCAAAGGCGCTGGCATTGGTTCCAGTAATGGTCTCGCCGGAGAGAGTGATGGCTGTGCTGTCGTTGTTCGTCAACTTCACCGTCTTCGCGGCGCTGGCGCTATAGACGCCCTGTTTGCCGAAAGCGAGGGTCGTCACCGAAGTCGTCGCCTGGGCCACGCCGGTTCCGGTCAGAGAAACTGTTTGCGGGCTGTTCGTCGCGCTGTCCGCAACCGAGAGCGTCGCCGTCATGGCGCCGGTGGCTGCGGGCGTGAACGTGACGCTGATGGTGCAGGAAGTATGGGCCGCCAGCGACGTGCCGCAGGTCTTAGCGGAGATGGTGAAGGCGCTGGCATTGGTTCCCGTAATGGTCTCGCCGGAGAGAGTGATGGCAGTGCTCTCGTTATTCGTTAGCGTCGCCTTCTTCGCGGCGCTGGTGTCATTGAGACCCTGCTTACCAAAGGACAGTGTGGCCGGCGTCAACGTGGCCTGTGCAAACGCCGACGAGCAAAGAACGAGCAGAGAAAGCAAGAGGACAGTCCCGACAAAGAACACTGTTATTCCACCCCTCGCGGGGCTTGGATGGGAACTACGGAAATGAACGGAAAGGTGAGAGCAGCAGTCAAGTGATTTCATCTTGGTGCCTCCGGACCTCAAGAATGAAAGGATTGGGCTCGTTGCCTCGGGGGTGTGTTCATCCCATGGTGCGACGAGCTCCTCGGGGAGGCGAGACTAATTCTGTGTACTATTTTTGCTAATCGCTGTAAATGACGGGAATCACAGTTCGGAGTGACAGTTCGGTGTGATTACGCGCACGGGTTGTTGGGCAAGTGGGAAGTTCACCTAGAAAGTTCTAACCCTGCTCCCCATCCGCGCAGCCGGCTCCCCATAGCTCTTGGCCAATCCGCGGGCCGTGTTGACCAGCGCCGTCCGCGCTCGCACCATCCCGGCTCGCGCCCGGATCACGCTCAGATCCGCCTGCGCTCGCGCGCTGCGATGTTTCACCGGACTCAGCAACTGGGGATCGATTCGCGCCAACCGCGCCAGCGTCTGCGCATCCAGCCGATCGTCTTTCTTGCGACTTTCCCCGATCAAACCCACATTGCGCGCATGCGCCACAATCACTTCATGTCCCAACTCGCTCAGCAAGCGGCTTACCCAGGGCGAATGCATCCCGGTCTCCAACGCAATCCGACTGCGCGGCATTCTGCTGAACGCCTCGCCCGGGGCTTTCGGAGTCGTGCCTAGTTTCTGCTCTTGCAGCACTTCGCCCACTTCGTCTAGCAGGCAATACCAACTCGACCGATCCCCCAAATCCAGCCCGATCGTCAGTTTCGGTTGGGAAAAATTCCTGCTCTGCTTCGTCGCTGCGGTGCTAATCTTCTTCATTGCCGGTCTCCTTTTTATCTGTGCCTTGAGCACGTCGATAACTTGGGAGCGTACACCGCATCCCGTCCGGAGACCGGCCTTCTCATCCCATCTGATTACTTCAACAATCCGAGCTGTCGCCTTGCAGCGTGGCAGCGCCGAGATTCGCAGGGTGGCGGCCCGCGCCGGGTTTTGAGTCTCTTCACGAAGAAAGTGTGCCGAGCATCACTGACACGGCAAGTCAGCATTTGTAGAATTCTGTTTGGGGGTACTTTCCTCCTTTCCTTCTTCGCGAGCGGGTCGCTCATAGCTGGTCATCGTTGTCCGAAAGGAACGCACCACCCACAGAGTAGGAGTCGAATCATGTTAGAGAATGAACAGGCAATCCGGGCATTCAGGGAGATACTGACGCATATGGAAACCGCTGCTGCACGAGCAGACGCGATTTTCGAACTAATGCTGGAACGCGGCCAACTAAACACGCAAGAGCTGCAATGGACGATGGAAGCAGCAAGAGCCAGGGAAGAGGCCAAATGGGCTGAGGTACGGGCTAAGGTGGAGTCTATTCTGAAGGAAGAGCCCGATAAGACGATTGCAAGAGCTGCTTGACTCGACGAGGCCCGAGAGGTTGGAAACGGCATCAGCCGGTGATCACAGCCGGAGACGCTCACAGTGATGATTTCAGGTCACAGACAGCTTTGTTGTCCGAAGCTATGCTTAAGCTAACGCCACTTCCCATTTAGAAACTACCTACCACGGCATGGGAGACGGCGGCAGGGGCGACGAACACTTTTGGGGGAGGGGTCGCCGCCCCCTGTACGCCCTCTTTGGAAACAGGAGGCTGGGCCATGGCGAAATGTGACTTCAAGAAACCGTATGCCAGCGAATGGAGGGTCCTTTATCGGGCAGCCATTTTTTCCGAAGCTAACGACTACGAAATGGTGAACAGAATTGCTGACGCGGAAGACGCTATCGTAGAGCGCATGCGTGAACTCCTTCGCGGCACCGGAGCTGATGCTGAAGGCGAGAGAGAAGCCTTGAATGACGCGTTGTATGCTCTGAGAGCATGGAAAATCGCACTAGAGAACAGAACCCATGCGGCCTGAGATACTGGCCGAACCCGCTACTTCTCAATTGGTGAAGAATCGCCATGTCACTCATGGACCGGAGACCGGGGGCCCTTAGCGCAGCGAAACAAAACCTTCCGCAGGACAGTCTGGCTTGAGGGGCCGACTGGCTACGGCTTAATGCTTCTCAGCAGCCTCTTCGACGATCCGCACAGCGGCCTGGTTGAAGTCCTCGCGTGGTTTTTTCCCCTGATTCTGTGGTGGACGGTGGGACGACTTCTTGTCGAGTAGATCAGCCTCTCGCTGTGCTTTATCGGCTTTTGTTCGTTTCTCTGACATACACACATTATCCGCTAGAGAATCAGAATTTGCGCGGAGGAGGGCTTGTCCGTGGGCTCGGTTGAGCTGCTGCTTCATTAATGAAGCTCCCATATCTGCTCTTCAGCGCGCAGCCAGTCATCCACGGCGTGGCCATCCTCCTGACCACGTGCTTCGTAGAGTTCATAAGCACGATTCCGGATTCGTTGTTCGAAATCCTCTATTGGTAGGCTAGTAAAGTGCAAGTCACGCCAGCTCTGGAGGCAGGTGGAGGGATTCGTTGTAGCCATAGTCACCTCCGGTAATTTCATCCTATCCACGAGGCAGGAACCCGCGCAGTGACCGTCATCACACGGGCGTGGTACAAGGGAAGGTAGCAGCGACTGTCCGGCATTGGAGCCTCCGGCAGACCCGTCCCCGGTTTGACGGGATAGTGTGTGAGTGCTGCAACATTGTACACACCCTCCGTTTCGCCATTGCGAAATCGCCAGTATTCATGCGGCTCCAAGCGTCATGGCATGCGTTTCACCCGCGTCAAATGCGGATGGGAGCGATGTGTGATTCACTGAGGGGCGCGCGGGAGCGCTGAGTGGAGATGTGTGGATTTGGCGGCGGGGCGCGCCCACGGCTTGACCGCATACGAAATTGGCAGGAAAGAGCAAGGGGATATTTATTTTCCAGAATGGCCGATGTAGTAGCCGATGATGCCACCGCCAAGTGCGCTAACCACAACGGTGATGATCTCTTTGACCGCGTGTTTCGTAAATTCTTCCCAATTCCTGACGAAGAAAGATCCCGAATCGCGGCTCGATTCCGGACTCACATAATTAGGTATCGAAGCGCCGAGCACTACAAAGACCGCGATTGCCGCTACACATGCTAGAAATCCCGGTGGCGAACCGATGGTGGCGTGCCCTAGCTCGTCTACTCCAGAATTGTGGACTGCGAACACGTAGCAGCTCGTCGTTGCTCATCACCACGTATTTCAAGCTTGCCTGCTTTGTGGGCTGCGGCTTGCCGCTGTTCACCCAACGCCAAGGATCGTAAAAAGCAGAAACATGAAAGAAAAAATGACACCGACTACCACGCCCAGTAAACCTAGAATTCGAATCAGAACAGGGGACGAGGAGCGCACTGCCATCAAACCGCATTTGGTGCCGAAAGCCACGATAATAAATAAAAGGAATAAGAGTAAGCGCGAGTTGATATGCAGTTGCGCAAAAGTCTCGAAACTGACTACCGAGCAGCATATCGATATCAGGGACGTCAAGAGTGGACGCTGCCTCAACGGCTCAACGGTCCTGTTGAGCCCCCACCTGTGCGACCAACGACGGGCCGCAACAACATCGTCGGCGTTCTTGATTTGCCGATCCCGTCGGCGCTCATATTCCCTGATCGCAACAGGACCTTCCAAGTGCCTTTCCTTGAGTTCCTCTCCCAGCGCTTCAGTCGCTTTAGCCGTAAGTTTCTCCCGTTCCGCTGCGAGGCGCACCAATTCATCCGTGGTCATCGTCTTGTAGCGCTTTGGCAAATCGAGATGGCCTGCCATCTTGTACACCCTTACGATTCAGCTTCTCAGCCTATGACGATCTGGTATCAAAATGTGTTCCTCATGAGGCACCCTGTGGGGCCGGAGGACATCGGCGTCCCCCCAAGAGCCAGCTCCCTCGTATGAAGGAATGGACCTATTAAAGAGTAAGGGGTGTAAGGCGCATACTGATCAACATGATAATCTCCGACGGCTCCTCCCGCGTCTTCGGACGCACCGAGGTCGATACGTCGTCGATGACGCATTCGTCAGACTTTGCAGCGCATGTTGAAGTCGAGGAAACCTCCGGAGATCCCATTTGGCAAGTCGAACCTCGCGCCCAAGGATTCGAGGCTCCATCCTATGCCGCCCGTGAACTTCTTTGGCACGCAGCCGCTCGCATAGACCAGCGCCTTGGGCTTGGATTCTCGACTTTGCTCGCACCTCACCGAGTTCACAAAAAGTAGCACGTACTACAACAATTCACTCACGCGACCACCGGGAGGCCAACTTCCACCGCAGCTACCCCTCTCATCCCCGCATTTGACGCTGGTTAAACGCATGTCATGTCGCTGTAACATGCATGAATACAGGGGATTTCGCAACGACGAAAACGAGGGTGTGTACAATGTTGCAGCACTCACACACTATCCCGTCCCCGGTTTGACCCTTCTTTTCTCACGCCTGTAAGATCAGAGGAGCACTCAGCATTCAGCATTCAGCAGTCAGTTGCGACCCCAATCTGGGGAGCGCACGTGATCTGGAGAACCCTTCCGACTGGCTGATGGCTGAAGGCTGAGTGCTGACTGCTTTCTATGCCGCACGAACTGCCAAAATCCTACGAGCCGGGCGCGATTGAAACGCGCTGGGCCGAGTACTGGATCAGGGAGAAGCTTTTCTCCGTGCCTACGCCGCCGCCCGGCGAGACGCGACCGGTGTTCACGCTGCTGCTTCCGCCTCCCAACGTGACCGGGCGCCTGCACATGGGGCACATGCTCAACCAGACGCAGATGGACATTATTGTGCGCTGGCACCGCATGCGCGGATTTATCACTTTGTGGCTGCCGGGGACCGATCATGCCGGCATTGCGACGCAGATGATGGTGGAGCGGCAGCTCGAGAAAGAAGGGAAGAGGCGGCGCGATCTGGGGCGTGAAAAGTTCGTGGAGCGCGTCTGGGAGTGGAAGAAGCATTATGGCGGCGCGATTCTTGACCAGATGAAGCGGCTGGGCGCGTCGGTCGACTGGGACCGCGAGTACTTCACCATGGACGAGAATCTTTCGCGGGCCGTGCGCGAGGTGTTTGTCCGGCTGTATGAGGAAGGGCTGATTTATCGCGGGAAGTACATCGTCAACTGGTGTCCGCGGTGCGAGACGGCGATCTCCGATCTGGAAGTGAAGCACGAAGAAGTGGCGGGGAAGTTGTGGGAGATTCGGTATCCGGTGGTGGGGACGGGCGAGTTCATCACGGTCGCGACCACTCGGCCCGAGACGATGCTGGGCGATACGGCGGTCGCGGTGAATGCGAAAGACGAGCGCTACACGCGCTTCCACGGCAAGAAGGCGCTGCTGCCGCTGATGAACCGTGAAATACCGATCATCACCGACGAGCTGGCGCAGCCTGAGTTCGGCACGGGCGCGGTGAAGGTGACGCCGGCGCACGATCCCAATGATTTCGCAGCCGGCAAGCGCCACGATCTGCCGCAGATCGATGTGATGGACGAGCACGCGCGCATGAACCAGAACGCGGGCGCGTACGCCGGGCTCGACCGGTATGAGGCGCGCAAGCGCGTGCTTGCGGACTTGAAAGAGCAGGGGTTCCTGGTGGCCGAGAAAGACTACACGTTGGCGCTGGGCAAGTGCGATCGGTGCGGGACGGTGGTTGAACCGCGATTGTCGGAGCAGTGGTTCATCAAAATTAAGCCGCTGGCGCAAAAGGCGATCGAAGCTGTCGAGAGCGGCGAGATCACGATCGTCCCGGAGAATTACCGCCAGGTCTATTTGAACTGGATGAACAACATATACGACTGGTGCATCTCGCGCCAGTTGTGGTGGGGGCATCGGATTCCGGCGTGGACTTGCGGCGACTGCAAGGAAATGATTGTGGCGCGCGAGGCTCCGGCAAAGTGCCCGAAGTGCGGGAGCGCGCGACTGGAGCAGGTTTCGGACGTGCTCGACACGTGGTTTTCGTCGGGCCTGTTGCCCTTCACAACTTTGGGCTGGCCGGAGAAAACGCGCGATCAGGAAGTTTTTTATCCCACGACGCTGCTGATCACGGCCTACGAGATTCTGTTCTTCTGGGTGGCGCGCATGATCATGTTCGGATGCCACTTCATGGCAGGGCATCAGCAGGATCGGGCGATCAAGAAGGCCAGCGGCTGGGGCGACAAGAAGGACGACAGTGTGCCATTTCGGCAGGTATATATCCACGCGCTGGTGCGCGATGCCGAGCGGCAGAAGATGTCAAAGACTAAGGGGAACGTGGTCGATCCATTGGAGGTTATCGAGCGCTTCGGCACGGATGCGACACGCTTCACTCTGGCGGCCATGGCAGCGCCGGGGACGGACATCGCATTCAATGAGAGCCGGACGGAGGGATATCGCGCGTTCGCTAACAAGATCTGGAATGCGGCACGGTTCATGTTCATGAATGTGGACAGGGTCGAGCCAGGCCTGCGGCCCGGGACCGGGTCAGAGACCCGGTCCCACACGAGCAGCGGTGCTTCCGGCGCTTCGGTATTTCAAACTTCGACTCTTGAAGACCGGTGGATTCTTTCTCGGTTCAACCGGGTGGCTGCCGAAGTGAATGTTGCGCTCGAAACTTATCGATTCCATGAGGCCTCGAACCGCATCTATGACTTTTTCTGGGGAGAGTTCTGCGACTGGTATCTGGAACTGATCAAGCCGCGGCTCAACTTTGAGGAAGTCGGTGATAGGAGCGTGGCGCGGATCGCCTGCGCGAATCTGGTTACCTTATTTGAGGCGTCGTTGCGGCTGCTGCATCCGGTGATGCCGTTTATTACAGAAGAGATCTGGCAGGCGATCTACGAAGGCAAGGCTCCGCTTAAGTCGATTGCGCTGGCGAGCTATCCGCAGGCAAACGAAAAGCAGTTTGATTTGGGCGCCGAAACAGACATGGCGATTCTGCAGGATTTGATCGTCAGCGTGCGGAATCTTCGCGCGGAATTGAAAGTCGAACCCAAGGTCAGGGTTCCGATCGAGGTCTTCGCGCCTGAGAGAGAACTTCGTAGGATGGTAGAGCAGAATCGTGGCGCGGTAGAACGGCTGGCGAATGTGGAGAAGATCACGTTTGTGGAAAGTTCGCTCTCGAAGCAGGCCGGCGCACGCAGCACTGCGCGGTTCGATGTGCACGTCGTCTATGAAAGAAAGATCGACGTAGCAGCCGAGTGCGAACGATTGAAAAAAGAACTGGAAAAGATTGAGAAAGGCGTTGCCAGCGGGCAGCGGCAGTTGAGCAATGAGCAATTCCTTGCGAAGGCTCCGTCGAGCGTGGTGGAAACCTTGCGCAAGCAGCAGCAGGAACTTGCCGTCGTGCGCGACAAGACGCAGAGTAAGCTGAAGGAATTGGGTTGTCGCTAGGTCGTAGAGACGTAGCTTGCTACGTCTTTCGTGGCGCCCCCTGAGACGTTGCAAGCAATGTCTCTACGATATGGATTGGAATTCACGACGTATCACCGCAATCCTCGAAAACGCGTTGCTCGAAGACCGGGCTACGCGCGATGCGACCAGCTATGCCTGCATCGATCCCAACCAGCGGGCGGCGGCTATTATTCTCGCCAAGCAGGAGTGCATTCTCGCCGGGATTGGGTGCGTGGGGCGGATTCTCGACGTGTATGCGGCGCTCGACGGCGCGGTGACAGCGCACTATGAAGTCACAAGTCATCCCGAGATTTTCGACGGGGTGCGGCTGCACAAGGGCCAGTCGGTTGCGGTGATTCGTCACAACGCGCGCGTGATTCTTTCGTGTGAACGCGTGATCTTGAACTTTATGCAGCGCATGAGCGGGATTGCAACTTTGACTCGCCAATTCGTGGAGGCGGTGCACGGGACCAAGGCCCGGATTCTCGATACCCGCAAGACGGCTCCAGGATTACGCGTCATCGATAAGTTTGCGGTGCGCTGCGGCGGCGGACAGAATCACCGGCTCGATCTTTCCGATGGAGTACTGATCAAGAATAATCACATTGCGTTGGCGGGAGGAATCGCTCCGGCGCTGGAGCGCGCGCATCGCAACCGGCGCGGCTCGCAGATCATCGAGGTAGAAGTCCGCACGCTGGAGGAACTGGAACAGGCGCTGGCTAACGGTGCCGAAGCCATTTTGCTGGACAATATGTCGGTAGAGGATGTGCGGCGGGCGGTAGAACGCTGTGGCAAGCCGGATGTCCAGAGGGACGGGCGGCGACTGCCGCTGGAATGTTCGGGCGGAATCCGGCTGGAGAACGTGCGCGGCTATGCCGAGACTGGCGTGGATTTCATTTCGGTCGGGTTGTTGACTCATTCGGCGGCGGCTGTGGATATGAGCCTCCGCGTGACGCCTGTCTAGCTTACGCGGCCCTGAAGGGCCGCTCTTCCACGGTTCTGCCTGCATCGGTGAGTTTTTCTGCAACCTGCTAGAGCCCACTATTCAGCCTCGTGGCGAGTCGCTGGAAATCGACTCGGCGGGCTGATTCCTCATTTGTGATTTTGGCGGTTCTCCCGCATAATCTCGGCATCAAGCAGACAGCGAAAATTCGCCGGGCCAAGGCTTCGCGGGCCAGAGCGCCCGCGCCACACCAAGTGCAACCGACCGATGTTCGGTTGGGCCGCATTGTGCGACTGTTGATGGAACACGCCACGGTGGTTGCGAGTGGGACCAAGATCGCTCAGGAGATTTCTTCGAACCGGTCCGAGGTATGGCGGTTGATTCAGCAACTGCGCGGGCTGGGGGTGGATGTCGCGGGGCATCCGGCAACCGGATACCGGTTGCGTTCGGTCCCCGACTTGTTGCTGCCTGAAATGCTTAGACCGTCACTGCGAGGTACGATCTTCGATCAGCAACTGCATCATTTCTACAAAATCGGGTCGACGAATACAGCCGCGATGGCGGCTGCGGCCGAAGGGGAGCCAGAAGGCAGTGTCTTTCTGGCGGAGGAACAGACTGCGGGGCGCGGGCGCGGGGCGAATTCCTGGCAGTCGGCGCGGTCATCTGGAATTTATTGCTCAGCGGTGTTGCGGCCGGCGCTTCCACCTTCGGAGGTGCTGGTGTTATCCCTGGCCGCGGGACTGGCTGTGCATGCGGCCATTCAAATGATTGACTCGAAAATTGAAATCGATTTGAAATGGCCGAATGACTTGTTGATCGGGGGAAAGAAATTCTGCGGCATTTTGACGGAGATGAATGCGGAAGCCACGCGAGTTCGCTACGTCGTGGTGGGAATCGGGATCAACGTAAACCAGGCGAGTTTCCCCAAGGAACTGGCGGAAGAAGCGACCTCGCTGCGGCTGGTGACGGGCAGCGAGTGGTCACGGGTGGAACTGGCGGGGGCCTTGCTAAAATCGCTCGACCGGGAGTATCGAGACTTGCTGGCGCAAACGGATGCGCAAGTCTCGATTCTGCGCCGATTTACGGAGCGGTCGTCCTGGGTGCGTGGGAAGCGGGTTCGCATCGAAGAGAATGGTTCCAGTTTTGAGGGAACGACTGAAGGTCTGGACAGTCGCGGATTTTTGAAAGTCCGGACGGCGAAGGGCGTGCAAATAGTTTTGAGCGGAACGGTGCGGGAAAAGTGAAATCAGCACTCAGCGGTCAGCATTCAGCAGTCAGCACTCAGCATTCAGTGCCTGCCGCCGGTTGCTGGCTGACTGCTGAGTGCTGAAGACTTCAATATGCTGCTAGTCCTCGATGTCGGCAATACGAACACCGTTCTGGGTGTCTTCGCGCGGGTGGCGAAAGTCCATCCCGGCGGAGAGCACGAGGGCGACGTGCGCTATGAGCGGCTGGTGGCTCACTGGCGCGTGGCTACGGTGCAGACCAGCACTGTGGATGAGTATGGCGTGTTATTCCGGAATCTGTTTTCCATGGCGAGCCTGGAAGCGTCAGGCATTCACGGTATTGTGATTTCTTCGGTGGTGCCGCCGCTCGATCCGGTGCTGCGGCAGATGTGCGAGCGCTATTTCAATTCCAAGCCGCTGTTCATCGAGCCAGGCGTGAAGACAGGGATGCCGGTGCACTATGACAATCCAGCGGAAGTGGGCGCGGATCGCATCGTCAATTCTGTGGCAGCGTTTGAAAAGTACGGCGGCCCGTGTGTGGTCGTGGATTTCGGGACGGCTACCACGTTCGACTGCGTTTCGTCGAAGGGCGAATATCTTGGCGGAGTGATCTGTCCGGGGATTGGCATCTCGGCGGACGCGCTGTTCGAGCGCACGGCACGGCTGCCGCGGGTGGAAATTCGCAAGCCGGCGCGAGTCATCGGATCCAATACGGTGGGCAGCTTGCAGTCGGGGCTGTACTACGGCTATCTGGGGCTGGTCGATGGCATTCTCGCACTCCTGCTCGGCGAGATGGGCCAGGAGACCAAGTGCATTGCCACGGGCGGGCTTGGTTCCATGATTGGCACGGGATCGAAATACATCAAGAATGTCGATGACCTTCTCACCCTCGAAGGGCTGCGCATTATCTGGGAGCGAAATGCGTCGCGGCGTGAGGCGCCGGCGGCGAAAGGCGCGCCCAAAGCGGCATCCAAAGGAAAAGATGGAAGCGGGGAGCGCGTGCCGTCCGCTTCGCGGCCCAGCCGCTGATGCGCCGTGGATAATTACTTCAACTACTTCACCGAGATTGAAGAACACTTTCTGCGCCGGCGCGGCGGCGGACTGCTGCTGTCGACGCTGGATTGGGCTCTGATCGAAACCTGGAAAGATGCGGGGGTTCCGCTCGAGGCTGCTTTGCGGGGCATTGACGCCGCATTTGACCGCCACGACCAGCGCCCATCGAAGACGAAGAAGATAAACAGCCTGGCCTATTGTTCGCAGGCCGTGCTGTCGGCTGCCGAAGACATGAAAGAAGCGGCAGTCGGGGCGGTGGACGGAGGGGCTTCCCTCAAAGCAGGGCGTGGGCAAGGATTTGAGGCGGAGTTGATTGCGGCTTTCCTGCGACGCAATGCGGAGTTACTGGGGTCAACGAAGGTGGCGAAGCATAGTGGAGTCTCTGTCCAGACTGTTCTGGCGGAAGCCTCGCGCACGTTGCGTGCGCTGGCGGAGAATGTGGAGGGCAAGAATCTGCGATTGGAAGACCTGGAGCGTCGTCTGACGGTTGTGGAAGAAAAAATGTTTGCTGCGCTCCTGGCCGCGACGGCGGACGAGGAGATTGTTACCGTTCGAGCCGAGGCCGACCGCGATCTAGCGCCCTACCGCCGCAAGATGTCCTCGGCTCAGATCGAGCAACTGCAGAAGCAATACGTTCACAAGCAGCTGCTGGAAAAATATGGCTTGCCGCGGCTGAGTTTGTTTTATATGTGACCTGTGGTGATCCATTCTTTCGATACACTGATTCTCGGCGGCGGTGCGGCGGGACTGATGTGCGCGATCGAAGCCGGCAAGCGCGGACGGCGCGTCGCGGTGCTGGAGCATGCGGATCGGCTGGGCAAAAAGATCCTCATCTCCGGAGGCGGACGCTGCAATTTCACCAACATTCACTGTCAGCCAGAGAATTTTCTTTCCTCGAATCCGTACTTCGCCCGCTCAGCGCTGGCCCGCTACACGCCCGCGGATTTTATCGCACTGGTGGAAAAGCATGGGATTCCGTATCACGAAAAGACGCTGGGGCAGCTTTTTTGTGATCGCTCGGCGCGTGACATTCTGGGGATGCTGGAAGACGAATGCCAGGCTGCCGGCGTGCGCATTTTCCTGAACGCCAAGGTTCAAGAGGTGACACGAACGACTGAGTTCGTGGTGCGCACTGTCGTGCACAACGATGAAGAAGAGTTTCACGCGAACACGCTGGTGGTCGCGACCGGCGGGCTCTCGATTCCGAAAATCGGCGCGACCTCGTTAGGCTATGATCTGGCGCGGCAGTTCGGCCTGAAGATTCGTGACCCGTGGCCGGGTCTGGTGCCGCTGGTCTTTGGAGAAGAAGATCGCTCGCACTATTGCGAGTTAACCGGGGTTTCCACCGAGGTGATTGCCGCCTGTAATGGACAACGCTTTCGCGAAAAAATGCTGATCACGCATCGGGGATTGAGCGGTCCAGCGATCCTCCAAATCTCCTCGTACTGGAAAAAGCCGCAGGCCATCGTGATTGATCTCGCACCCGATCGGGAGATCTCCGCCGCATTCGCTGATCCACAGACTCCCCGAAACACGGCCGCGCTGCGTTCGGAGTTGCGGAAGGTTCTGCCCAGCCGATTGGCCGATCGCTGGCTCGACGCGCACGCTCCCACTTCGTGGACGAATCGCTCGCTCTCGGCCCTGGAGCGCGAAATACATGCGTGGGCGATTACACCCGCCGGCACAGAGGGGTACGAGAAAGCCGAGGTCACGGCGGGTGGAGTCGACACCGACGAACTGTCCGCCAAGACGATGCAGAGCCGCCGGGTCCCGGGCCTGTTTTTCATCGGCGAAGTGGTGGATGTAACCGGTCACCTCGGTGGCTTCAATTTTCAATGGGCCTGGGCCACGGGCGCGGCGGCAGGCAGAGCGCTGTGATGTCGCCATGCATCGGCAGATTCTGTTCAGCAGCTGCGTCGTAGAAGTCGAACGCAGGTGCTACACTACGCGTCGTCCATGCCGGCGCCGCAAAACCAAGGTGGAATCGCGCGTTTCGGGACCTTCGAACTGGATCTCACTGCCGGGGAACTGCGCAAGAAAGGAGTGAAACTGCGGCTGCAGGAGCAACCGCTACAAGTGCTGGCCGCGTTGCTGGAACGGGCTGGCGACGTGGTTACGCGCGAGGAATTGCGGCAAAGACTCTGGCCCTCTGACACGTTCGTGGACTTCGATCACAGCCTGAACACCGCCATCAACAAAGTGCGCGAGACGCTGGGGGATCTGGCGACGAGTCCGCGTTACGTGGAGACGGTGGCGCGGAAGGGATACCGCTTCATTGCACCGGTGCAGCGAGAAATTCTGCCGGAAACAACGGCGGAGACAGAACGTGTCGCGGCCGCTTCGTCCTCGGCGGTCAGCCTGCATCCGGAGCTCGAAGTTCCTACGCCGCATCGAGGGCTGACGCGGGGATTGTTTGCGTTGATTCAGCTGATGTATCTCATCTTCTATCTGGCCGCACTTTTTCGCTTGCATGCCGTGCTCGAGATCGGGGAGTCATTTCTGCCAGGATGGGGCGCCACTACTCTGGTTGCGGCGGTGATGGTAACCGCCGGCGTGGGCATTCCTTTGCGGTGTTACCTGATTTCGGCGGTGAGTTTCGACTATCAACGGCTGGGCGAAAAGTTCCGGCAGATATTTCCCTGCGTGCTGGCGCTCGATCAGTTGTGGGCGGTGGCGCCGTTCCTGCTGATCCAAAAGATTGGGATGGGCGCGGCGTTTGCAGCGAGCGCCGCACTTCTGTATGTCCCGTTTTCCGAGCGGACGCTGATCCGTATGGCCTACTGCAGGTCAGACTTGTCAGGGTTGTAGTAGAAGCGGAAGCGTAAAGCGAGATATTGCCCCCCGAATTCGCTGGGCAATGGGGGAAAAGGATTCGAGTTGGTGATGCTGCCCCACGCCGGCCGATCGAGCGCCACATCGCCGGAGGATGCAACCAGCTTCATGCCCGCAACCTGGCCATCTTTCGTGATGGCAAACTCTATCGCCAATTTGCCTTTCTTCATCTGCGCGGATTCGGGAATAAGGATGTACCAGTTCTGCCTCACGTCTTCCAGGATGCGCTGAAGGTAGGGACCGAAATCTACGCCCTGGGTGTCGCTGAGAATATCAAGGGCGCCTTGCGGACGGCCGCGCGCGCCGGTTCCAAGGCCGAAGTCGCCTCCCTGACCACCACCACCTCCACCTCTATTGGCAGCAGCCGCGCGCTCCGCTTCCCGAATCGCAGACCCCGCCGACAGTGCGCCGACCTTGAACGGATTGCTGCCGGGCTTCACCGGTATTTGGAGCCTGGCGGTTTGGTTGTCGCTAGGAGGTTGCTGCATCCCTTGCTGCCCTGGTTGTGGCGCTTGCTGTGAATTGTCCGCAACGGCGGGCGGCTGTGGAGCGCCAGATTGCGGCATTCGGGGGCCACTGGGGCCAGGCGCGCCGGGAGGAGGCGTTGCCAAAATCTTGCGCAGCTCTTTGGGATCAAGTTCAGGGTGGCGCGAGGTTGCGATGCGATTCTTATCAGAAAGCACGTTGGTGTTCGGCTTGCGCGGTACTTTCTGCAGGTCGGGCGGAAGAGCCAGGAAGGTTACATTCTTGTCGGTAGGATTCATCGTTACAGCAATTACCCGCCGCCAGCGCGCTGGAAGATGGTCCTTGATGAAGTCGAAGTTCAACAGAAGAACGGCCAGGACTAAGTGAAAGATAATCGAAATCCAGGCGGCTTCCCGGCGGCGCGATCGCGCCAGATCGTCCTGCAACTGAATGAGCAGATGAGGCACACGCTCATCGAGATCACGATAGGCCGTCTCCCAATCGCGCGCATCGTAGAGACCAAGCTGTTCCGGTTGCGGCTTCTCGGGCGGCGGCGCGACCGGGTCCTGGAATGGAATTTGCGTGATCGGCATGCGTGGACCAGGCCACTTACACTTGGCTCATTAGAGACGAAATATGGTCGCGACGTTGCATCCGGCCTCTCGAGAATGCAAGGTGGCGTTGCGACCCGCTTATCTTCATTTTCGCATCTTTCCAGGGATTATGCTCACTAAACGGAGGGACTGTGACTTCGGTGTGTCAACATTTGTAAATTTATGTGGCGATGGACCTTAGAGGTCACAAGCCAGGGGAACCGCAGTACGCCGCTAGACGGAGGCGATGCCAGCCAGGTTGACGCTTTGCCCATGCTGCCGGATCGCCGCGACGATGTCGAGAGCCAGCGCCAGGGCTCGGCGTCCGTCTTCGATGGGAACCAGAGGCGTGGAACGGTGGCGTACGGCCTGCAGGAACGATTTCAATTCCGCATGCAGCGGCTCTTCCGACGCGACGGGCGGCTTGGCAACCTTGATTTGAGGATTCACCGAGGGTACGCCCGTGGTGGTTCCGTCCGAACCCACGGTGAATACCAGAACCTCCTGGCGCCCGTAATCTAGAGAAATATATTGACGCGGCTGGAAGAAGCGCAGCTTTCGCACGCGCTCTGTGGAAACCCGGCTGGCGGTAAAGTTGGCGATGCAGCCGGACTCCAATTCGAGACGAACGTTGGCAATGTCGACCTTCCCCGAAAGAATCGGCAGGCCCACGGCGCGGACTTCCTTGACTGGGGAATTCGCGAATGCCAGCACAATATCGAGATCGTGGATCATCAGATCAAGGACAACATCGACGTCCAGCGAGCGCGGCGTGAATACACTCAGCCGGTGCACTTCGAAAAACATCGGACGGGAGAGCAGCGGCAAAGTGGCGCGTACCGCGGGATTGAAGCGCTCGAGGTGGCCGGCCTGTGCGATCCTCTGGTGTGCAGCGGCGACTTTCACCAGTTCGTCGGCCTCGGCAAGAGTTGCGGCCAGCGGCTTTTCGATCAGCACATCGACGCCCGCCTCCATCAATTCTTTGGCAACGGCGAGATGATGCAGCGTAGGAGCCGCGACCGATGCCGCGCGAACCTCGCTGTGAGTGGTCAACATCTGTCCGACGGACCCGAAGCCCCGGCAGCCGAATTCCCGGGCCACGGCGTCGGCGCGGTTGAGATCGGGATCCACCACTCCCACCAGGCGCGCAGCTTCGCCCTGCTGCTCCAATTCTTTGTAGACGCGGGCATGGTTACGGCCGAAGACGCCCACGCCCACGACCGCAACAGGAATCGACTCTTGCAATGACAGAAAAAGTCTCGGTGGCAGGTTGCCGGGAAAGAATTGTAAACGGAAACAGGAGAAAGAGCATCTGGATAAGGTCGCACCGCAAAGATTCCCTCAGCCCAGAGATTCGGAGAAAGGACTTCGCGCCCAATGAGGACGATCGTGCTGTTAACCGTCTCCAATATCTTTATGACGTTTGCCTGGTACGGACACCTGAAGTACCGCGACGTACCGCTTTACAAAGTCGTTATCGTGAGCTGGCTGATCGCGTTCTTCGAATATTGTTTTCAGGTGCCGGCCAACCGCATTGGCTCTTACGAGTTCAGCGTGGCGCAGCTCAAAGTGATCCAGGAAGTGATTACGCTGGTCGTCTTTTCTGTATTTTCGTTGACGTACTTAAAACAGCCCATTCGGTGGAATCACGTCGCGGGCTTCGCCATGATCGTGGGCGCGGTGGGGCTGGTGTTCAAAGGTTGATCTGCCCGGCTCATCCGCGGCGTTGCGCTTTTTTAAGGATCGCAATCTGACCGGCGTGGTAGAGCTCATGTTGTATGACTCCATGCAGCATGAAGTAAACGTTGTGGCCTTTTCCGGGGACGCGGTCGCAAAGGCGAGAGTCGGGGAGCGCGGCGACAGCCTCTACGAGAGCATCGTGCGTGCGCTTGAGTTGGTCGACAGCCTCGCGCCAAGCAGCCTTGGTGGGCTTCGGGACGCGCGGAAAATTCTGCAGCGCCGTGACTTTCAGCTTGGTACCGCCGAGACGGCGGCGAACCACTCCATCCCACGCGGCAATATGCAGAACAAGCTCCCAGATGCTGTGAACATTCGCCAGCGGTTTTGCGGCAGCAGTGGCGGCGTCGATACCCTTGAGCAATTGCAGGAGAGAAGGCCCATGCCATGCGCCGCCATTGAAAGCGCGGCGAAGCTGGTCGGCGATGCGGGTGGTTTCGGACGTTGTTGCCGGAAGCTTAGGTGCCATGGTTGAATGATCCTTACTGTTAATTTGCCACGATGGTGATTTCCGCCGCGTTGGCGGCGTCGAGGATCTTGTCGCCATCGAGCATCAAACATTTCCCTGCGTCAAGGGCCAAACACGTGGCGCCGGCGGCGCGCATGACTTCGATGGTTTTCACTCCGACGACCGGAACATCGAAGCGCATGTCCTGATTCGGCTTGGCAATCTTCACTACGGTGAGGGCGCGGCTGAGCGTCGAGGCATCGCCATGCAGCGAACGCATGATCTGGCCCGCGCGTTCGATAGTGGCGTCGGTGCCTTCCATGGCTTCTACGGCCACGCAGGCTGACTCCGCGATTACAACCGTCTGGCCGATGTCGTGCTGTGCAAGTTGGCGGGCAACCTCGCGGCCGTAAGTCACGTTCATGCGCTCTTCATCCGCAGGCGCGCGCTTGGTCAAGACACCGGACTTAACCAGCAGCGGCTCCAGGAGCCAGGTGGAGTTTTCCAGCACGATACCTTCTTCGGCGAGGGCCTTGGCCACGCCACCAAGTAACGAGTCGGTATTGCGGGTCGCGAGCGAAAGCAGAAGCTTGGCCATACGCCAGTCCGGGCGGATGCTGGAAAAAATTTGTTTGTGCTTTACCTGCCCCGCCATGATGGCACGCTGCACGCCCTCCCGCTTGAAAGTTTCGATGAGCGTTGAAAGCTCACCCAGCGAGAGCCAATGCACGGCGGCCGCCCCGTGCGATTCAATGTCAGGGAAAGTTTCTTCCTTGATCGCTGCCACGACGACCTCGTATCCCTGCGCGCGCGCAGCATCCAGCACGAGAAATGGAAACTTGCCGTTGCCGGCGATGAGGCCGAGCTTTTCCTTCGTGGAAGGCATGAAGCGGAAGACCAACTGCGGAACTTAGTCTAGCATTCAGCAGTTAGCAATCAGCATTGTAGCCAGGCGAGCGTCGAAATCGGTATCGGAGAAGACCAGTTGCTCCATCTGAATGCTGAATGCTGAGTGCAGAATGCTGAGTGCTGAATGCTACTTAATCACTCCCCGCTCCGAACTTTCGATAAAGCGAATCAGCATGTCGACATCTTCTCCGCGATCAGCCTCGGAGTTAAGCTTCTCTACCGCCTGCGAAGTATTCATCTTCGAGGCGAGCAGAATTTTGTAGGCGTGACGAATCTTGCGGATACGCTCGGGGGAGAAACCGCGGCGCTCGAGGCCGACTCTGTTCATGCCGTAGGCGTGCACGTCGCGCGTTGCCGACGTCATGGAAAACGGCAAAACGTTTTGTGTGATGGTGGTGCCGCCGCCGATATACGAGTGCGCTCCGATCCGCACGTACTGATGCACCGGGCAAAGTGCGCCCACCACGGCCCATTCTTCGACGGTCACGTGTCCTGCAAGAGTCGCGCCATTAATCAGCATGGCGTGGTCTCCGATCACGGAATCGTGTCCGATATGCGCGTAGGCCATGATGAGCGTGTGGCTGCCTACTTTGGTGAGTCCTCCGCCTTTCACAGTGCCGCGGCTGATGGTCACACACTCGCGGATTTCGTTGTGGTCGCCAATTTCCAAGCGGGTAGGCTCGCCTTTGTAAGTAACGTCCTGGGGCGCCATGCCGATTGCACAAAAAGGGAAGAAGGCGTTGTCGGCTCCGATTTTCGTCGGCCCTTCGATGGCGACGTGCGAAACCAGACGGCAGGCTTCGCCGAGCTCGACATCCGCACCGATCACGCAATACGGCCCTACCTTGCACGATGCGGGAACCTTCGCTCGCGAATCGATGATAGCTGTGGGATGAACATTCATTGGATGGAATGAAGGTTTTGACGTCACCGCGCCGCCTGGCTCGCGCCCCGCATGCTACTCGCTTCCCTCGCCGCTGCCATCGTCGGCCGAGCCGCGTCCGCGCGAGCTGTCGATCAGTTGGCACGACACGGTCGCTTCGGCCACCCGCTTCCCATCCACGAAAGCCAGGCCGTGCATCCTGGCGGCGATCATGCGCGCGCTCGGCCTCCATCCCGTGACCGTTACTTCCAGACGCAACTGGTCGCCGGGGCTGACCGGACGGCGGAACCGGGCTCTTTCAATTCCGGTAAACACGATGACTTTATCGGTTCGATCTTCAACCTCGGTGAGCAGCAGCGCGCCTCCAGCCTGTGCAATGGCTTCCACGACCAGGACGCCCGGCATGATGGGAAGGCCAGGAAAATGTCCGACGAAAAAAGGTTCATTGATGGTCACGTTCTTGATCGCTACGATGCGTTCTTTGCGCTTCAACTCGACGACGCGGTCGATCAACAGTAAGGGATAGCGATGCGGCAGAATCTTCAGAATGTCGTGAATATCCAGCCCGCCGCCCTTGGTCGCGGCAGGCGGAGCTTGGGTCACAGAGGGAGTGGTCTCAGTCATGGATTCTTCTCAAACGGCTTGAAGATTATACTGTACGGCGCTGTACTGGGCCTCGAAGCGCTTCACTGCCCGAACGAAAAGAGGACTCATGCCCGGCAAGAAAGCACGAACGTCCCGCGAAATCTGAAACCTCCTGGCGCGACCGCCTGCGCGATCTCGAAGCCAGGCAGGAAGAAATGGTCCAGACAATCCGTGAATTGGTCGAGATCGAATCACCAAGTGACAACAAGCAGGCCGCCGATCATCTGGGCGCTCTTCTCGCCGAAAAGTTTGCAGCTTTGTCAGGTAGGACGCGACTGCACCACGCCGCTGACTTCGGCGATCACTTGCAGGTCGACTTCTCCGGGCGCGATAAAAGCAAACCTGTCCTTCTGCTGGGCCACTTCGACACGGTCTATCCGCTGGGAACGCTGGCGTCGATGCCGTGCCGAGTTGCGGATGGGCGGATTTGCGGGCCGGGCGTGCTCGACATGAAATCAGGCATCGCTCTGATGCTCTGTGCGATCGAAGCCCTGCAGACCTGGCACGGTGAATTGCCACGGCCGGTCACAATTTTTCTGGTTTCGGATGAGGAAGTCGGCAGCAATTCTTCACGAACAATCACCGAAGCGCTGGCCAGAGAATCTGCGGCGGTGCTGGTGCTGGAGCCCGCCGCCGGATTGCGCGGAGCAGTAAAGACCGCACGCAAGGGCGTGGGCGAGTACACCTTGAACGTAAAAGGCGTGGCGGCGCATGCGGGTCTCGACCCGGGCAAAGGACACAGCGCAATCCTCGAACTGGCTCGCCAGATTACCGTGATCTCCAAGCTCAATGATCTGCGGCAAGGACGGTCAGTTAATGCGGGAGTGATTCACGGCGGAACTCGCACCAATGTTGTTGCGGCGCACGCTTCGGTCGAAATCGATCTACGCATCAAGCGCGCGGACCAGGCGGCGGGAATCGATCGCAAGCTGCGCTCGCTGAAGCCGTTCGACAGGCATTGCAAACTCGAAGTCACGGGTGGTATCAACCGCCTGCCCATGGAACGCAACGCCGGTGTCGTGGCGCTGTACCGGAAAGCTCAACAGATTGCGAAGCAATTGGACTGGAAGCTCGAAGAGGCTGCAGTGGGCGGCGGCTCGGACGGAAATTTTACCGCAGGCATGGGCATACCCACGCTGGACGGGATGGGCGGAGTAGGCGACGGCGCACACGCCGTGCACGAGTTCATCACGATCTCAGAGTTGCCCCGCCGCGCACTGCTGCTGGCAGGAATGATCGAAGCGGCGTGATTCTGACTGTATCGATCTGGTCGAGCCGCGGGCGTTGTGTTTGCCGGAGCGAACTTGCGCGGGCGAGGGCGCCCGCGCCACACTGCACTTGCCGTTCACCGGCTGTACTGATTCTTCTTCTTGTCTTCGTGGCGTTCGATTCCAAGCTGAATCAGCCGGTCAATCAGATCCGCATACCCCAGCCCTGACGCCGCCCACAGCTTGGGATACATGCTGATCGCTGTAAAACCCGGCATGGTGTTGATTTCGTTCAAATAAATCTTTCCCCGTTTCGAGCCCGGCTCCATCAGAAAATCCACGCGGGCGAGGCCCGAACAATCCACCGCTTTGAAGGCTGCGACGGCCAGTTCCTGCACTCGCTTGGTTTGCGCCTTCGTGAGCTTCGCGGGAATGATCAGTTGCGAGCCTTCGTCGAGATACTTCGCCGTATAGTCGTAGAACTCTTTTCCGGGAACAATTTCGCCGGGAAGCGACGCTATCGGCTCGTCATTGCCCAGCACCGAACACTCGATCTCGCGAGCTTTGTTCTTCTTGCCGCCCACACCCTGTTCGATCACGATCTTGCGGTCAAACTTCGCCGCTTCTTCAATGGCCGGACCAAGTTCTGTGCGATTGTGCGCCTTGCTGATCCCAACCGACGATCCCAGGTTCGCCGGTTTCACAAACACTGGGTACTTCAACTTGCTCTCAACCAGTTTATGAACTTTCTTCGGCTCTTTCTCCCAAACCCCGCGAAGAATGGTTACGTGTTTCACGATCGGGATGCCGGCCGCGATGAACAAAGATTTCATGATGTCCTTGTCCATCCCCGCGGCCGAACCCAGCACGCCCGCGCCGACATACGGAATGTCAGCCAGTTCCAGTAGACCCTGGATCGTTCCATCTTCGCCAAACGTGCCGTGCAGCACTGGGAAGATCACATCGACGTTGATCGCGCGGTCGCTGGCTCGTCGCGTAAGCGCAGCATCGCTTTGAAAGGGCACAAGGCCGCTCTGGCGGTGCACCGGTTCTGGGGGAACCACGACCGACTCGCCTTGGGCCAGCACGGCCGCACCTGGCGTAGTCTCAGGATCGCCCGCCCGCAAGTGGCGTGGCTCGTGGATGGGCTTGCCCTCCAGCAGGTTCTCCGCGTGCTCCGCCGTTAACCACCGCCCATCCTTGGTGATGCCGATAGGCACGACTTCATATTTCTCTTTGTTGATGGCTTTAAGAACCGAGGCAGCCGAGAGCAGGGAGACCTCATGCTCGCCACTACGTCCCCCGAACAGAATGCCGACGCGAAGCTTTTTCATGACCTTTCAGTGTGGACGCGGGCTGAGTTCCACGTCAATCGCAGGGCTGGTTCGCAGAAGTGCCTACAGAATCTTCTTCCCAAAGGCCGACAGTGCCAACTCCACTGCCAGATCGGCGGTCTGGTTGTGCTCGTCGATCACTGGATTGACTTCGACAATCTCGAAGCTCAGCATTCGCCCATGGTCGGCAATGATTTCCATTGCCAGGTGAGCTTCGCGATAGGTGGCACCGCCGCGCACGGGAGTGCCAACTCCAGGCGCGTCTTCTGGATCGATCCAATCCATATCAAGAGAAATGTGGTAGCCGGCGGTCCCGCGCGCGGCCATACGCAAGGCTTCTTCCATCACGGTGCGCATGCCACGCTCATCGATGTCGCGCATGGTGAAGACTCCGATGCCCGCCCGGAGAACGTTTTCCTTCTCGACAGCGTCGATGTCGCGCACCCCCACCAGCACGCAATTCTGGGGCTTCACCTTAGGCGAGAAATCGAAGATGTTAGCGAATTCGGAGGGCCATAAGCCCATCAGTGCGGCCAGGGGCATGCCATGCACGTTGCCGCTGGGCGAACTTTCCGGCGTGTTGATGTCGGTATGAGCATCGATCCAGATCAGCCCTATGTTCTGGTTCTGGCGGCGATAGAACTCGGCAACGCCTGACACCGTGCCCACCGCCATCGAATGGTCTCCGCCCAGCGACAGAGGAACCTTCCCGGCCTCGAGCGTCTTGATCACCAGCTCCGCGTGTTTCGTGCAGGTGGCCGTGATTTCCTTCAAATACTTGGCGTGCGGGTGACCTTCTTTTTTCTGCTCGGGAATAGCGACAGCAACATTTCCGCCGTCTTCGACTTCATGTCCGAGAGCTTCGAGGCGAGCTTCGAGACCTGCCACGCGCACCGCCGACGGTCCCATATCAACACCCCGACGCGACTGCCCCAGATCGAGTGGAACGCCAATTACACGAATTTTCTTGGGAGTAATGTTGGTGGAAGTGGTCGTTGTCGTCATAAGGTTCAGTCAGGCTTTGCAGTCCTTGTATACATCCGATTGGTCCGGCGTTACTTCGTCGAAAACTTGAAAACTGTTTTCGAGTGGAAGGTTTCCCCCGGTCTCAGAATAGTTGACGGAAATTCGGGATGGTTGACTGAGTCCGGGAAGTGCTGGGTCTCCAGGCAGAAGGCGTAGCGCTTCTTGTAGACGTGGCCTTGCTTTCCGGTGACGGTGCCGTCGAGAAAATTTCCGGTGTAGAACTGGATGCCAGGTTGCGTCGTGGAAACTTCCAGCACCCTGCCGCTGGTCGGTTCGTAGACCCGCGCGGCTAGTACGAGGCCATCGCCCTTGCGGTTAATCACAAAGTTGTGGTCATAGCCCTGGGCCAGCACCAGTTGGTCATAGGGGTCGTCGATTCTCGCGCCAATCTTCGTGGAAGTTGTGAAATCGAGCGGCGTGCCTTTGACCGGACGAAGCTCACCGGTGGGGATCAAGTTGCTGTTGACGGGAGTGAACCGGTCAGCATTGAGCATGAGTTCGTGATTGAGAATGTCGCCTGTGCCCTCGCCCGCCAGATCGAAATAACTGTGCTGGGTGACGTTGATGGGCGTGGCCTTGTCGGTGGTGGCTTCGTAGTCCACAACCAGTTCGTTTTCGTCAGTCAGAGTATAGGTGACTTTGATCTTCAGGTTGCCGGGGAAGCCTTCTTCGCCGTCTTTGCTGAGATAGGTGAAGACAACGCCATTCTGGCCGTTGCCGAGAGCTTCGTCGTCCCAGACGACTTTGTCGAATGTCCGTTTCACGCCGCCATGGAGAGTGTTGCTGCCATTATTTTTCGGCAGAGTATAGGTCTTGCCGTCGAGGGTAAAGGTACCGTTGGCGATGCGGTTGGCGTAGCGGCCGATAATGGCGCCGAGATAAGGAAGATTCGGAATATAACCGTCGAGCGTGTCGTGGCCGAGAACGATGTCCGCGAGTTGGCCTTTGCGGTCGGGCACACGCATGGAGAGGATGATGCCGCCGTAGTTCATGGCCCGGATCTCGAGACCGTGGGAATTGGTGAGCGTGTACAAGCTGATAGACCTCCCGTCCTGCGTGCCGAAGGGCTGTTTCCGAACTCCCTGCTGATGGGTTGGGGAAGTTGCCTGGGCTAGGATCCACCCGCAAAGGAAGAGTCCGATGATGAAAGGCTCGATCAGGACGGCACGGGACGAGGTCCCAAGGCGAGTGAGCATCATAGCGAGAAGTCTACTACGGGGAGGCCTGATCCTTTGTTTCCAGCCCGCGCGGGAGGTTGTGGTGCGGCATCTTCACAATCGGGTGTGCCTGGCTGTACCCACTGTGATTAAATGCCATCGGTGAAGATCGCGATCGACATCCGGCGAATGACCGAGTTTGGCGTGGGGACATACATCCGCAATGTGGTGCGGACGCTGGGCCGCTTGGATCGCGAGAGCAAATATCTGCTGATCGGATCTCCCGGCAAAGTGCAGGAAATTGGAGCCTTGCCTTCAAATTTTCACAGCGTTGCGCTATCGGCGCCGGAGCGGTCGGTAAAGGGCTACCGCGAATTCCGAATGGCAGTGAAACGGCTGGAATGCGACCTGGTGCACGTTCCAAATCTTTTCTCCGTGCCGCGGAGATTGCCGTGCCCCTATGTAATGACGGTGCACGACATGCTGGAGCACATGTCGTGGGCGCGCGAGCAGAACGGATTCTGGCGCACCCTGCATTTTCAGTTGACCAAGCGTACCTTGAGCGGCGCGGCGCGGATTTTTGCCGTCTCGAACTTCACCAAGAACGAGATGGTGAAGCTGTTTGAAATTCCGTCAGAGCGCATTGAGGTGGTCTACAACGCCATCGACGAGCGCTTTCTTCACGGGCATGCCAGTCCGGCGGATCGTGAACTGATCGCGCAGCGCTATCAGGTGACTTACCCCTTCCTGCTCTATGCGGGCAAAATCAGTCCGCATAAGAATGTGGTACGGATGATCGAAGCTTTCTCCGCGCTGAAAACGGAATTGGAGAGGGACCAGGCGTATCCCGACCTGAAGCTCATCATTATCGGAGACGATCTTTCGGGGAACCCGGACCTGCGGCGGACCGTGGTCCGCAGCGGAGTGCAGAATGATGTGCGCTTTCTGGGATTCGTGCCCATTGACGTGCTGCGCATTTTTTACGACGAGGCGAAGATTTTTGTCTTCCCGTCGCTGTATGAGGGATTCGGTCTGCCTCCGCTGGAGGCGATGGCGCACGGAACTCCGGTGGTGACCTCGAATGTGTCATCGCTGCCTGAGGTGGTGGGAAATGCGGCGGTGTTAGTCAATCCAGAGAATGTCTTCGAAATCATGCGCGCCCTGCACAAGGTTTTAATGGATCAGGCGCTTCGTGACCGTATGAAAGAACGCGGCTGCCAGCAGGCGACCAGGTTTTCGTGGGAAAAATCAGTGCTTCGCATTCTGGATACATACCGGCAGGTTGGGGGAGGCGGCAAGCCATCCAATGAGCAGCCGGGCGCTGGTAAGAAAACGCGGGTCGGCAGCAGCGTTGCTTAGAGGAGACGAATCGTCGGCTGCGATGTCAGGCAGTTTGCTCTTTTAGCAATGGCTGGCCCGGCGACCCAACCGACAGTTTGTGCAGCTTGGCGGTCAGGCGAGCGCGATCGGCATCGGTCTTGGCGGCGGCGAGGCGCTTACGTAACTGAACGATTTTTTCTTTGCGGGTGCGGCGCCGGCGAATCTCCGGGCGGCGGCTGGGTGCGGACATGAGTGTGCTCCTGAAATAAATTCTAGTGGCAGCCGGACCTGTAAGCCGAATTCTGTCCGCCGGATTGCTCCGGTGGGACGGCCATTCCTCTGGGCCGTGCATTGCTGCGCGGCTCTAGCGACCTACCCGAAGGTTTGACGCACCGAGCCGGCACGTGTCCGCAACTTGCGTGGCGGACTTCCTCCCTATTTGGTCTTGCTCCGTGTGGGGTTTGCCGTGCCCGCCGCATTACTGGGGCGGCGGTGCGCTCTTACCGCACCTTTTCACCCTTACCCTGGCGTTGCCGCCGAGGCGGTATGTTTTCTGTGGCACTTGCCGTCGGACGGGCTTGAACCCGTCCTCCCGGACGTTATCCGGCACACTGCTCTGCGGAGTTCGGACTTTCCTCTCCCCGCGCCCGAAGACACGGGAAGCGACCGTCCGGCCCAGCTGCCAACAGTTTGATTATATGCGATGGGCACCGATATCGGGCTGCGGCTATCCGGCTTCGGGCTTCAGCTCCCGCCTTCGCGAACGTTTTGAGACAGGCTTGCTGTAGACTTATGCCTTGCAGCGGATCGACCCAGGACGGTTCGCCGAAGCCCGATAGCCGCAGCCCGAAAGCCGGAGCCGAAGACCGATCCATGAACATCGCCGAGGCCATTCGCGTTGCCTTGCAGTCGCTGTGGGCCAACAAGCTGCGCTCTGTGCTGACCCTGCTCGGCGTAGTGATTGGTGTGGCTGCGGTGATTGCGGTCGTGACCTTCGTATCAGGGATTAACGACTACGTAGCGCAGAAAGTTTTCAATCTGGGCGCCGACGTTTTCCTTATCTTCAAGGTTTCTCCCGTAGCGACCAATGTCGATAAGTACCTTGAAGGCGAGAAGCGCAAAGATCTGACCGTGGAGGATTATCAGGCTGTGGCGGAAGCCTGCCGCCACTGCGAATTGGTAGGCGCGTCGACTCGCAACGAAAGTGGGCACGTCAAATACGGCGAACAGTCCATCAGTGACACGCTGGTGCGCGGCATTACTCCCGGGATGGCTACGATTCTGGACACTGATCTGGCCAGTGGGAGGATGCTCAACGACACGGACGTGACCAACCGGGCGGCGGTGGTGGTGGTAGGAAACGATATTGTGGAACACCTGATGCCGGGCATCGACCCGCTGGGCAAGGAGATCCGTCTGGATGGCTGGACTTACCAGGTCATCGGCGTGGCTAAGAAGAAGGGCACAACCCTGGGTCAGAGTGCTGACAATTTTGTGATGATTCCGATCACCGCATGCCTGAAGCAGTACGGGACCCATAACAACAGCCTCCGGATCGCGGGGAAGGCGCCGAGCGCGGGCGCTCCACTGAGCGAAGCGGTGGACGAAGCTCGGGTCGCGTTGCGTGCCCAGCGCCATGACCGTCCCGAGGCGGAGGACAGTTTCGACATTGAAACCAACGCCAGCCTGTTGGGAATATGGCAGGACTTCAGCAGCACATTTTTCATGGCGACGATTGGGGTTGCCTGCATTTCGCTGGTCGTGGGCGGCATCGTGATCATGAATATCATGCTGGTCTCGGTGACGGAACGGACGCGCGAAATCGGCATTCGAAAGGCGATGGGGGCGCGGCGTGGAGACGTGCTGCTGCAGTTTCTGATCGAAGCGGTGACCATGGCGCTTACCGGAGGAGCACTGGGGGTGATATTTGGAGTCGCAATCGCCCTTGGAGTGACCGCGTTAATCGGAATGCCTTCTGCGATCAAGCTGTGGGCGGTGGGTGCAGGCCTGCTGGTCGCGGCCAGCGTGGGCGTATTCTTCGGAGTATATCCGGCGCGCAAAGCTGCAAGGCTTGATCCGATTGTGGCGCTGCGCTTTGAAATGTAGCGATTGCGTAAATGGGCAATTTAGTGATTGTGTAATTGTAGAACTTCGACGTGGTTCTATTTCGGTTTCGACTAGACAATTGCTCAATTACTCAATTCCCCAATTTTTATGATGCGCAAGGATGAATTCGGCGAAATCGTCCGCATGGCGACGGACACGATTCGCAGCAATAAGCTGCGTTCGGGGCTGACGGTGTTGGGCGTTGTGATTGGAGTCGCGGTTGTTATTGGCGTCTCCTCCATCGGGCGGGGGCTCGACGACAACGTGCGCGGTATCGTCGCCAGCATCGGGTCAAATGTTGTCTTCGCGTTTCATATGGAGCCGTTTACCTTCGGGCGTCCGACTGAGGAGATGCGCACCCGCAAAGAACTTACCTACGAAGATTCTCTTGCCATCGCACAATTGCCCCACGTGAAAGCGGTGACGGCCGGAGTGCGTTATTTCCGCCCGGAGCTCGGCGTGGGGACGTTTGCCGTGAAATATCGGCGATCGAAGGGCGAAGAATACGATTCTCGAGGGCGATCAGTCGTCGGCTAAAGATGTATTCGATCTGCAGATCGAGTCGGGTCGCTGGTTCAGCGAAGTGGATGAAGAACACCGCTCGCCGGTGGTGCTGCTCGGCTCCGACACCAAGGAAGAATTGTTCGCCGACGCTGATCCGCTGGGGAAAGAGGTCAACATCGAAGGACAGCTGTTTACCGTTATCGGAGTCGCGAAGCAGGTCAAATCAGTTTTTGGCGGTGGCAAGAATCCGGAAGACAACAAAGTTTATTTCCCGTTGTCCACACTCAGGAAACTGCACCCGGAACTGAAGCAGCATTGGATCAGCATCAAGGCGACCTCGCACGACGATGTCCCCAAGGTAATCGACGAAACTCGCGAGCTGCTCCGCCGCCGCCGCAAGGTGCGTCCCAACCAGGCCGACAACTTTGCTGTCTTCACGGCGGACTCGATCTCGGATGTGTGGAACCAGCTCACCGGGATGTTGTTCATCGGAATGTTTGCGATTTCGTCTGTGGGACTGGTGATTGGCGGCGTTGGCGTGATGAATATCATGCTGGTGAGCGTGACCGAACGAACTCGCGAGATCGGCGTGCGCAAGGCGATTGGGGCGCGCAAGCGCGATATTCTTTTGCAATTCACGCTGGAAGCGATCATCCTTACCGCGGTCGGGGGCGTAATCGGCGTGTTGCTGGGGGCGATTGTTGCGGGGGTGATTCCCGTGGTGTGGCCGTCCCTGCCCGCGAGGATGTCGATGTTCTGGACGGCGTTCGGCTTCAGCGCGGCTGCTGGGGTTGGGCTGATTTTCGGCATTTATCCCGCATGGAAGGCGGCGAATCTGGACCCGATTGAATCGCTCCGATACGAATAGGCGGGCCTGTGCTCGCGCATCATGCATTTCATCCTGAGAATTCTTCAGATCGTTGCGGCTTTCGGCGCGGCCTCTAGTTCCTTCTACTACCTTATTTGCTTGTGGAGCGCCGCTGGTTTTTTGCGCCGGCGGAAGGCGGGCGAGGACGCCCGCCCCACACGAAGTTATCCGCCTGTTTCGATCCTTAAGCCGCTTAAGGGCACCGACCCGGAAATGTATGAGAGCTTTCGCAGCCACTGCCTGCAGGACTATCCGGAGTACGAAATCATTCTTGGCGTTCACGATCCCAACGATCCGGCCGTCGAAACTGTGCGGCGGTTGCAGCGCGAATTTCCGGATCGAGGGGTCCAGTTGGTCGTGTGCGAAAAAATTATGGGCGCGAATGTGAAAGTCAGCAATCTCGTCCAGATGCTGGCCGTTGCGGGCTATGACCACCTGATCGTCAATGACGGTGACATTCGCGTCCAGCCTGACTACTTGCGGAGGGTCGTCGCCCCGCTGGCCGATCCGCAGGTTGGCATGGTCACCTGCCTTTATCGCGGCATAGCCGCTTCCACGCTGGGGTCGCGGCTGGAATCGCTGGGAATCAGCACGGATTTCTGTGCGGGCGTGCTTGTGGCACGGGAACTGGAGGGTGGGATTCGGTTTGGGTTGGGTTCGACGCTCGCGTTTCGCCGCAGCGACTTGCAAAAAATTGGCGGGTTCGAGGCGGTCGTGGACTACCTTGCCGATGACTACGAACTGGGAAAGCGAATCGCCGGCCTTGGATTGAAGATCGAACTTTCTGAGATGGTCGTGGAGACATATCTTCCTGCTTACAGCACGAAAGAATTTTTTGCTCACCAACTGCGCTGGGCGCGGGGGGTACGCGACTCCCGTGCGGGAGGATATTTTGGGCTTGTGTTTACCTTTGGAGTGATGTGGTCCGGCCTGCTGTTGCTTGCGGCACGCGGCGCGAACTGGGCCTGGGACATCGTGGGACTTACGCTGTTACTTCGCGTTGCGGTTGCATTCGTGGTGGGCAAGGCGGTGCTGGGGGATGGCCAACTTCTGCGCCAATTGTGGTTGCTGCCCATCCGAGATGTTGTAGCAGCCGTGATTTGGATTGCGAGTTTTGCAGGCCATACCGTGATCTGGCGCGGCGATCGATTTGAACTGAAGGCTGGCAAGTTGGTCCCGGAGAACTCCATCGAGCACTGAAAGCGCGAGCGCTGAGTGCGTTGCCGATCTGACCAAGATAAATGAACGAGAATCAGTCTGAGCGGGAGGAAGAGATCAGCTCGAAGCGTCCATCACGGAAAAGCTGATAGCGGCGGCCACGCCACGAGATTGTGTTTCCGAAGAATCCGCCGATCCAGAAGAAGAATCCGATAAGATCTTCGAGCGGTAGGAGCAGCCAGTTGATTCTCGATCGCAACACTCTTGCGGACACCGTGTAAGCCGCCAGAGCGCGCACAATGAGCGCGACAAATAACACCGCCCACCACGAGGGCACGGCCAGACAGGCCAGCAAAGCAAGCGGCAAGGGCATCGTGAATAGTTGACCGGCGTAGCCGAGCGGCCGCGAGCGCCGTGTACTGCGCGCCCAGCGCAGGCGATGTGTAATGTTTTGACGAAACGTGGAGTTGCCGATGTGGTGCTCAACCACATAAGAAGACAGAATGACGCCGTAACCCGCGTCGGCGGCGAATTTTCCCATGACGAAATCCTCGGCCAGATAGTCTTTGAGGCGGTTGAATCCGCCAATCGATTCCAGCACGCGGCGCCGGGCCACGATGGTTGGACCCACGGCGAAGTGCATTCCCTCGAGCATTCTTGCGACCAGGGCGCTTCCCCAAAAGTCGGTATTCATGCTGGTCGCTTCCAGGCGAGACCAGATACTAGCTCCGGGCACCGCGCGGTAAGGACAAGTTGCGACTCCGATGCTGGGATTCTGAAACTCCGCCGCTACGGTGCGCAGGAAGTCCGGGGTCACGCGAATATCGCTGTCACTCATCACAACCAGATCGTTCGCGGCCGCGGCCAGCATGTGGTCCAGGCTGAAGACCTTGGAGTTCGGGTAAGGAGGCTCACCGGTGATCAGCAACCGCGATGGGACCTGAGGATGATCCTGCTGCAGGCGCCGAACGACGTTCGAGGCGGGATCACTCGTGTCGCGAACCGCAAACAAAATCTCAAAAGCAGGGTAGTCCTGCTCGAAGAAGGTGCGCAGGTTCGACTCGAGGTCGAGATCGAGACCAGACAGCGGTTTGAGAATGCTGACAGGCTCGGCAGATCGCAGGTCGAGGCGGCGCACCGAGAGATATCGCCATGCGGCCACGATGGACAGCAGCGAATAGACGGTGGCAGCAGCGAGGAGAAGGAGCGAGATAGCGGCCAAGGCGTGGACGAAGCCAATCATTAATGATGGGTGAGCTTCAGCGAGGATCGGGCTCCGCAACTTACCTCGTCAGAATAAGCTGTGGTTAGCAGCGAGTCATTATAACCGTTTGCGCTTTTGCGACCCTGCCGTTGCGGGGCTGGCGAGAAAAGCTAGGCTCCTGCCGCCCGGGCACGTCCGTTCAGGGCTTCGCGGATTTTGGCGGCGAGCTGCCGGAGAGTGAAGGGCTTCTGCAGGAAGTTCGTTTCCAGATCTACGACTTTGTGGTCAACCACGGTTTTCCCTGCATATCCCGAGACGAACATAATTTTTGTTTCCGGGCGGAACGTCTTTAGCTGTGTTGCGAGCTGCCCTCCGCTCATGTTGGGCATGACCACATCGCTCACCGCGAGGTGAATGGTGGACCCGTAGTGTTTGGCGACAGCCATGGCGTCCAAGCCATCTCTGGCTTCGAGGACGGTGTAGCCGAGGAGCCTGAGGAATTCTGCGGTGGCAGCGCGTACGGCGTCTTCGTCTTCCACCAAGAGGACGGTTTCTGAACCGCCGGCAGGTGGCTCTGGCAGCCGATCGGGAGCTTCGGAAGCACGCTCGCGAGTGGCAACACAGGGCAGGTAAATCCTGAAGACTGTGCCGCTTCCCGGTTCGCTGTAAGCCCAAATGAAGCCACGGTTCTGTTTTACGATGCCGTAGACCGTGGCCAGCCCAAGCCCCGTGCCTTTCCCGGAGGGCTTGGTGGTGTAAAAGGGTTCGAAAATATGCGGCAGGTGGTCGGATGGGATGCCCGCTCCGGTGTCGGTGACGGTGATACGAGCGTAGCGTCCCTTAGGAATGATAGCGTGTTTGCGGTGCACGTACTGGTCGTCGAGGTGGACATCGGAGGTTTCGATTTGGAGGCGGCCGCCTTGCGGCATAGCGTCACGGGCGTTGGCAGCGAGGTTCATCAATATCTGCTCGATCTGAACGGGATCGATTTTCACCCGGCCTAATCCTGAGCCCGGCGCAAAAGTCAGCTCGATATCCTCACCGATCAGGCGCGGAAGAGTCTGAGTGATTTCAGCGATGACATCGTTGAGTTCTACCACCCGCAGGGCTTGGGGCTGCTTGCGGCTGAAGGCGAGCAATTGCCGAGTAAGCTGCGCCGCACGCCTGGCCGCTGACAGTATCTCTTGCAACTTGTGCTCCAGCGAACTGCCGGCAGTCACGGCGTCCTGGGCGAGTTCGGAGTAGCTCATGATGATCGTAAGCAGGTTATTGAAATCGTGGGCGACTCCGCCTGCCAGGCGGCCGATTGCGTCCATCTTTTGCGCCTGCAGAAGCTGCGCTTCCAAACGCACACGCTCGGTAAGATCCCGTCCGTTGGAAATGAAATGGGTGATCGCTCCAGTTGCATCCCGCACCGGACTGATGCTTTCTTCTACGTAGTACAGTTCCCCGTTCTTCTTGCGATTCACAAAAATACTGCGGTAGACATTGCCGGACAGTAGTGTTTTCCACAGCTCATGATAGACCTCCGGACCCTGCTCGCCCGATTTAAGGATGCGTGGGGTTTGGCTAGTGAGTTCGCGACGCGAGTATCCGGTCAAGGCCTCGAATGCGGGATTTACATACTCGATCACACCTTCCCGGTTCGTGACCATGACCGTGTCGGCGGACTGTTCCACGGCACGCTCGAGTTTTCGCAGGGTTTCCTCGGCGGAGGCACGTTCGCGTTGCAGGGAGTGCAGCGCCAGAGCGCAATGGATCGTACGGATCAGGCTGGTTCCGCTTATCTGAGACTTGTCTACATAATCCCAAGCGCCAGCCTGCAGGATACTGGCTACGGTCGCCTCATCGGCATCTTCGGCCAATAGCACGAAAGGGACCGACCGTCCTTCACGAAGGAACTCCGAGAGTAACTCGATGGCCACCGCGTCGGCGGTTTGATACTCGAATAGGACCAGGTCATAGGATTTCTGGCTCAACTGCACCCTGGCGTCTGCTAACGATGCGGCATGGTCGAGTTCTGCCCGGAAAGGACTGCCATTTCTGGTCAGAATCTCGCGAATCAGAAAGAAATTCTCCTCCCGATTTCCCACCAGCATTGCATGCAACGGCGACGTGCTGGGAGCCGACTTTTCCGCGCTAGACATTCGTACATCTCCATACTGTTCATCGGAATGCTGTGGGTGGATCTTCGTTCCGGAAAGGCATGGAGACAGATTGCAAGGGGCGGGACTTCCACTTTTGGGAGAATTCCAATCCAGGAAAGGCAGGGAGCGCGTCGGTTACTAAAACACCTTAAAAACTTGACTTTCGGACCATGCGTACATCGCATTTGTGTACTTAGGCTGTTAACCAAGTTGCGAATCAAACGTCTAACCCGCCAAGACCGGCGATTGTTCCAGCCCAGGACTCCGGTTTGCGGATTCCGCGGAACATCGAGAATACATTCTGCGTACTAAATGCTAAGCGGTGCCCTGTCCCGCTGGTTGATGACGTAAGCGATGCCTGTCGGGTCGAAACAGGCGGTTCGTGTGTACCAGGGAGTTAATCTCAGACGGGGGGCATTTCTATGGAAAACGGGCAACTGAGCAACGGGATGATCGGCGGAAGTGGCAGCAACGGGCATGTGCAGGAAGTCGTGCGCCAGGCTCATGAAGAATTACGCCAGTTGCTGCATCAGCGGGCGGAGGTGATGCGGCGGATCGGTACGGTCAAACAAACCATTGCAGGTCTCGCCAACCTCTTTGGCGACAATGTTCTGAGCGAGGAACTGCTGGAGCTGGTAGACCGCAAAAGCAATGGCCGCCAGCCCGGCTTCACCAAGGCCTGTCGCATGATTCTGATGGAAGCCGGCCGCGCCCTCAGCGCACGCGATGTCTGCGAACAGATCCAGGAGAAGATGCCGCCCATGCTGGCCCGCCATAAGGATCCGATGGCGTCGGTCACGACAGTGCTCAACCGCCTGGTGGACTATGGGGAGGCGCAGGCTGTGGTTCTCACCAGCGGCCGGAGGGCGTGGAAGTGGATCGCGGAACCGATGCCAGAATCGGCTAACGATCAACGGGCAGCGAACTCGACTGCAGGCGCGATCTGAAGTGCGATCGACGCCGGAATCAAGATCTGCGCGACTGCGGCGTTCCTATGCTGGCGGGAGCAACATGCCTTTTTCCAAGTGACGGGTGACGTGCGCGTAAGAAGCGGCGTGGGGATCGTGGGTGACCATCACGACCGTCTTGTGGAAATCTTCGTTCAGGCGTTTCAGAATTTCCAATATCTCAGTGGCCGAATGGCTGTCCAGATCGCCGGTTGGTTCGTCGGCCAGTAACAGCGTCGGGTCGCTGACGATAGCCCGAGCGATCGCCACCCGTTGTTCCTGCCCGCCCGAGAGCTGTTTGGGCAAGTGATTCACTCGCTCTTCCAGCCCTACCAGCTTCAGCGCTGTCATGACATGGTCGCGTCGTTGCTGGGAATTCAGCTTGGTAAGCAGAAGCGGTAGTTCCACGTTCTCGAAGGCCGTGAGGACGGGAATCAAATTGAAGGTCTGGAAGACGTAGCCGACATGCTCATTCCGCCAGCGCGCGGATTGACCATCGCTGAAAGCGGAAGACGTTCTCGCCCAGGACCAGCAACTCTCCCGACGTAGGCTTGTCGATGGCCGCGATCATGTTCAGCAGGGTGGTCTTGCCCGAGCCGGAGGGGCCCATTAGCGCCAGAAATTCTCCTTTGGCGATGTCGATGGACACATCATCGAGGGCTTTGACCTCGAAGGCATCGCGCTTGAAAATCTTGCTGACCCGGCTGACTTGAACGACCTTGGTCGCAGTGGCGACATTGTTTTCCATAACTGTACTCATGATTGCCCCTTAATCTTGATTTTGTCCCCATCTTTCAAATTCGCGGGCCCGGCGGTGATCACGTCCTCGCCTCCCAGCAAGCCCTGCACCATGATGCCGCCGCTGCGCTGCGAAACGATCTGCACGGGGCGCATCAATGCCTTTCCATTGAATGCGAGAAACACGACCTTCTTGCCGTCGTGATCCCGGACTGCGGTAGTGGGCACCAGGATGCCAGAGGGCTGCGAGCTCGCGGCCTTGTTCTCATTAGCCAGGAACTTTACCGTCGCATTCATCTCCGGACGCAGGTATTCGTCAGGGTTGAGAATTTGCACCTTCACCTGCACGGTCGCCTTCTGACGATTGGCCTCCGGTGAGATCTCGTGGATCACGCCGTCGTACTTGCGGTCAGGGTAAGCATCCACGGTAACGATCCCCTTCTCTTTGGGCCCGAGCTTGGAAAAGTCATCTTGAGCGATGTCGAGTTCGACCTGAATGTCTTTGAGATCGGCAAGGGCCACGACTTGTCCCTGTGGACCGCCCTCGGCCTGGCTGGCAAACTGCGATGTAACTAGCTCGCCTTTCTCAGCGGTGCGCTCCAGGATCGTGCCGCTTACGGGAGCGCGGATTACGGTGGCGTCGAGCCATGACTTGGCGTAGGCTTCCTGGCCTTCAGCCTGTGACAGAGCGCCCTTGGCACGGGCGATTTCTTCCGGGCGCGGACCGATCTTGGCCAGGCGATAAGCTTTCTCCAGAGAATTCACGCGCTGCTGATCTGCCTGGAATTTGGCCGAAGCATCGTCGTAAGCCTGCCTGGACACGACTCCCTGCGCCCACAACTCGTTGTCGCGATCGAAAGTGAGCTTATCGTTTGCCAGAGTGGCGCGGGCTTCATCGAGGTTATGCTGCGCCTGATCAATTTCTTCGGGACGGGATCCATGCTCGAGTTCCTGAAGGTAGGCTCTGGCATTCTCGGCTGCGCCCCTGGCCTGCTCGTACTGTGCGCGGAACTCGTCGTCTTCCAGGCGGACCAGCACCTGTCCTTCCTGTACTTTGTCGCCCTTCTCCACGCCGATCCATTTCACACGGCCGGTGACTTTGGAATTCACATTGATCTTGTGATGAGGAACGATGTAGCCGCTGGCGGTGAGCACGATGCCACCGACACTGCTGTTTTCCGCTTCGGCGCGGGCCACCTGCACTTCGGGTACGTCGGAGGAAAACAGACGGTACGCTAAAGCTCCTACGCTCAGGAACACGACCATAGCAATGCCGATGATGATGTAGCGGCGCGCCCAGGGCGACGGTTCTCCACTCGGGCGCGGAGCGGTCGATGCGCAGGCCTTGCAAGTCGGCATGTTTGGTATCAAGCGGCATAGCTTCTCGGTTTCACTTCAGCAACCGTACATTCCCAATGTGTTAGTCGCGCAACGAAGCCAGAATCTCGCGGCGAGCAGCGTGCCATGCAGGCGCGATTCCGCCGAAGAGTCCCATGACCACGGCAAAGAGAACCGCCGATCCCACGACCGCGGGCGTCATGCGGAGGCTGAACACGGCCTCGCTGAAAGTTATGGGATTGTTGGTTCCGGTGGTCATGCCATTAAACGGCAGCATCAACAGAATTCCAACTGCCGCGCCCAGCAGCGATAACAGCACCGACTCAAAGACAAACGACGTCAAAATACTAGGCCGCGAAAAGCCGATGACACGCAGGGTGGCAATTTCACGCGAACGGTAGGCGACAGCGGCATACATCGTATTCATCGCGGCAAAACAGGAACCGATGGCCATGATAATGGCCACGATCGTGCCGACAAATTTGATGGGCGCCCCGGAGTTGGTCTGTTTGGCCCAGTAATCCGTCTCAAGCATTCCATTCAGCTTCAGGCGCTGGTCGTCGCTTACGCGATTCTTCAATGCATCGGCGGCGACGGGATCGGTGGCGCGAAGCAGAACGGAGTTGTAGGTCACGCGATCGTAATCCGCCGCAAGCTGATTGATGTCGCCCCAGATCTCCGAGTCATGGGCTGAACCTCCGGAGTCGAAAATGCCTACGACCGTCCATGATCCTTTGCCGATCAGCATCTGGTCGCCCAGGTTGGCTTGAGCAAAACGTTTGTGAACGGAATTGCTCACCACGATCTCGCGCTGGCCGGGAGCGAACCAGCGGCCGGCAGCGAGCTTCACTTCAGGCCGCATCTCCATACCCATGGTGGTCATGAAGCGGACCGTGACGTTGGTTTCTCCGGTGCCGTCGTTGCGAGGCAGAACAATCACCAGCAAATCCTCGCCGGAAACCATGGGCTGACCTTGCGGATCGCGCGCCACTCCTGGCAGGTCTTTAATGATGGGCAAGGCGTCGCGATCCACGCCGCCGGCCGCTAATTCCGCGGTAGCCCCTTTGCGCAACGCCAGCACATTCAGCGGGTCTCCGCTGCCGCGAAAAGCGGCGTTCAGTCCGGCGAGCAAAGCCATAATGAAGATCGCGGTCGTTACCGTGAGTGCGATGCCGAGCGCGGTCATGACGGTTGCGCTAACTCGCAACTTCAAGTTCCGAATGTTGTACTGAATGGGAATCGCCATGATGTTGTCGCTCAGCCGATGTGGCGCAGGCCCTCCACGATATTGCGGCGGGATGCGTTATAGGCAGGGACGAACGAACTGACCAGCCCTACGGCAGCTCCGACACCAACGGCGGCTAGCATGGTGGGAACACTCGTCTTCAGGTTGGTAAAAAGAAAACCGCCCTGGGAGGAATGGGCCATCAAGTAAATTAAGCCGGAAGCGGCAAGAGCGCCTAACAACCCTCCAAAGGCCGCCAGGCTTATCGATTCGCTCATGAACAAGCCGAGCACTGTTCCCCGGGTGAAGCCGAGGGTCTTGAGCAATGCCACCTCACGCGTACGCTCGCGAATCGACATCGCCATGGTGTTCGCCGAGACCAGCAGGGTGGCAAACACGACTGCGGCGCAGATGCTAAGGATGAACGCTTTCACATTTCCCAGCATCGCAATCCAATCGAGGTTGAAAGCCTTCTCGCTCTCGGACTTGGTGGGCCAGTCTGAATTGTGGAATTGCGCGTCAATTGCTTTTGCGACTTCAGGCACGGATTGGGGAGAATCCGCCAGCACTCCGAAGAAGCCTACGAAGCCCTTGACCCGGGAGTAACCTTCGTCGATGTAGGTGTTGTTGAAATAAACCGTTTCGCTATTTACCGGCGCGGTGAACATCCCGCGAATGGTCAGCTCGAGGTTGAGCGGGAAAATGGTGCCCTTGATATTGAGGCGGTCGCCGATTTTCCAACCGTGCTTTTTGGCTAACTCGGCATCCACGGCGCAGCCTGCACGATCTTTCTTCCATGCTTCCAGTTGGTCCGGCGGGATGTGGAAATCGCGCTGCACTTCGAAGATTTCGTTAGGGTCAGTGCCGAACTGCGCAAAGAAGTTCTCCTGCTTTTCATCCTTGTATTGGCCGCCAAACCAGGTCTCGTTGACGACGTTTTTTACGCCATGGATGGAGCGGATTCTGTCGCGATACGAGATCGGCATGAACTGGGCGAGGGAAACCTTGTGGCGCACGATCAATCGCTCGGCCGATTCCGCACTCCCCTCTTCATTGTAGAAGGCGTGCCAGATCGTCATCATTACGGTCAACAGCAGCAGGGAGAAGCCGATGCTGAGCAGGGTCAGAAGACTGCGGCGCTTGTTGCGGAAGGCGTTCTTCGTGACAAACCGGGTCAAAGTCATGGGCGAATCCTTGGGAATACCAGGTACGTGGGACTGAGGGCAACTGCATTCCACGTCTCAGCAAGCATAAACGAATCGACTGGCCAGCGACAACCGGCAGCCGAGCGCATGAAGTGATTGTGCTGCCTTTGCATATTTCATCTCTGCCTACCCCATATTCCACTATCACTGCAGGGTGAGCGGCCAGTGGAGATCGTCATCTGGACCAGATGACCAGTGTCACGCTCGGAGCTAGGGCTACACCAGTGTCAACCGCCTTGCTACCGGAAAAGTTACGCAGCCGAAACGACCGGCTTACTTTCCCCCTTGTGGCCTTCCGCTGGCTTCCCTCTGGTGCCTCATTCGATTGCTTTGTTTTCAAGTACTTTGGTAACTCGAAGATTAAAAAGCCGCGGGATATCCTAACGCTACCCTCACCCCGAACTCCGCCGCTTGAGCCTCGTCACTGCGACGAGTCGGATTTTTTGCACGAGGTTAGAAAAGGGAATGCTCACAAAAATCGGCCACTTCGAAATCCTCAGCGAGCTGGCGAAGTCCCCCACCGGCGCCGTCTACAAAGCCAACGATCCGCAAAGTGGTCAAACCGTTGCTTTGAAGGCGATCCAATTGAGCTCATTTGGGGAGAGCGCGGCGGAGCTTGAAAAATCACTGCTCGAAGAAGTGGCACATACCAAGGTCCTCAGCAGTCCGAACATCACGCCGATCTTCGGCGCGGGCGAGATGGAAGGCCCTTTCTGCGCTGCCATGGAATACGTGCAGGGCAACAGCATTGCCACCATGCTTTCGCGCAAGGAAGGATTCTCGATCTGGGATCTGCTCGACATTGGCAGGCAGGTCTGCGGTGGACTCGACCACGCTCATTCCAACCAGGTTTTTCACTACAACCTGGAGCCAGCCAAGATCATGTGCGGCTGGGATGGGACGGTCAAGATTCTCAGTTTCGGCCTGTCGAGCGTGGGGAAATTTGCTCACAAGATGCCTGCGGGAGTGCCTGCGTTCCTGGCCTACATGTCGCCGGAGCAGATACTTGGCGAGGCCACCGATGGCCGCTCGAATTTGTTCACTCTAGGCGCCATCTTTTATGAAATGGTGACCGAGCGGAGGGCGTTCGAGGGGGACGATGGCGAAACCCTACGGCAAAACATCGTCGAAAGCATTCCTATGCCGCCGATGGAAGTGAATCCCAAGGTCCATCCACAGCTCAGCGAACTTATCATGAAGGCGCTCGCGAAGGATCCGGCGTATCGCTATCAGCGTGGGCGGGAATTGCTGGATGACCTGGAGAAGTGCAAGGATTCGAAGCCACGGGAGGAAAAGAAGCCGGTGGTGGCTTCCAAGGCGCCGGCCATCCCCGGCAAAGTGAAGGCGGCGGCTCAATCAAAGTTCATTGCAGGTGCACCGGGGCAACCGACCGCAACGACACGTGCGGAGTCCGCGCCTGCGCCACCCGCAAATCGGGTTGCGGCGCCGAAAACGAATGCCGCAGCAGCAGGAGTGGGGCACGGTGCAGCCCCGACTTCCGCCGCGCCTCGGGATGCCTCAAACCAACTCGCCAACTCCCGCAGCAAGGCTACAATGGATGCGTCCGAACAGCCATCGGCTTCCATGTCTTCGGCGGTCGCGGATGAGCCCGAGCTACAAACCTTCGCAGCTGATGCTCCAAAGATCGCGGTCGATCCGATGATGGCGGGAGGCGGTCCTAACGACGGAACCGGCCGATTCTCCGAGATCAACGAACTGCCGCCGCTGAAGGAAGTGTATATCGCGCCTGAGCCGCCACCTCCGCCGCCTGACCAAACATTCGCGCCTAAGGCTACGATGTTTAAGGAGCCGGAGAAGAAGCCGAAGGTTCAACCCCGCGAGGTTGCGAAGAAGGCAATCAAGGAGATCCAAGGCGTTCCTCCGCGGCTGGTGCTTTATTCGGTCGCTGGTGCAGTGGTGTTGATCCTGGCCATCGTCGTCGGATTTCTGATCCATATTCACAATCTGAACAGCGACGACGATGCAACTGCTTCACGCGCCAACAGCGCAACAGAGACTCCGGCGGAGCCCAGCCCGGCGACGCCCGCCCAGAAACAAGTCGCGCCAGCACCCACTCCGGCTGTGCCTGAGGCGTCGGCGCCGCCGCTTCCCGAGACCAGTGCGGAGACTGTACCGGAAAGGTCCAGTGCAAAGGCGCGGAACAGCAGAAGGAGATCCGCTGCTGCTCCGGTCATCGTCCCGGGGTTTATGGCAATAGACACGACGCCGCAAGGCGCTCAGGTGCAGATCGACGGAGCGAGCGACCCCCACTGGGTTACTCCCTTTACTGTTGCAGGGCTACAGCCCGGCAAGCACTCAATCACAGTGAGCAAGGCAGGCTATTCTGCTGACGCGCGCCACGTGGACGTTGCTTCCGGCAGCAAGTCCACCGTAGTGATCCATCTGGCGCAGTTGATGGCGACGCTCTCAGTCAAGAGCGATCCGCCAGGGGCAAACGTTTACGTCGATGGCCGAGACACAGGCAAGGTAACTCCGGCGCAGGTCAGCATCGATAAGGGTCAGCGCGTCCTGCTTGTGCGGAAGATGGGTTACATTGACGAAACCACGAGCGCCCAGTTTGTTGCGGGGCAGACCGTAGCCTGGTCGCCGACACTGCGGGGCTTGGGCAACGCCGATAACATCAGGACAGTCGGAAAAATGAAGAAGCTGTTCGGCAGCCATGGCGATCAGGCGGGCCAAGTCGCGGTCAGCATCCGCACTCAGCCGAAAGGCGCGCAGATCGCGATTAACCAGCGCATGCTAGATAAGGGGTCGCCGGTCGAGGTCATGCTCGATCCGGGCAATTATGTGATCGACATCAGCCTCACGGGCTATGCCCCGATTCATAAGGTGATTACCGCCGACAAGGCCAAGGTGGTAATAGACGAGACCATGCAGCCGCAGTGAGACCCGCAACATAACTTAACAATTCCGGCTGAGAATCTAGAAACATCGCCAGCCCTAAGGCCGATCGGTATTCACCTTCATTTAATCTGGGCGCAATCGCTGTGAAACATACAGCGCTTATCTTTCTCTGCGCCCCACTCTACAAGACTGCTCCAACTCCAGCGGCGGAATACCGCGTACTCGTGGAGCAAGGGTCCGTGGGGCTCAGGAGGAGAAATGCACAGGCAATTGAGATTATCCGATGCCCCCAGGAAGGCGACGGCTCTGCTGTTGGCGTTGATCACTGCCCTGGGACCGAGCGCCCTGCCCGCGTTTGCAGCGTCGAAACCCGTAAGAACGGCTGGGACCGCAACGGCCACGCCTATTCAGCACTTGGTTGTCATCTTTCAGGAAAATGTATCGTTCGACCACTACTTTGGCACCTATCCTAATGCGGCGAATCCGGAGGGCGAGCCAAAGTTCAAAGCTGCGCCCGAATACGCCGACGGTGAATGGCTTCACCAACGCGTTGTTGAACAACAACCCCAACCTTAATCCAGCCAACGGGGCTGGAGCGTCCAATCCTTTTCGCCTGGATCGCTCCCAGGCCGTAACCTCAGACCAAGACCACAACTACCTAGCCGAGCAGCAGGCATTTGATGCCGGGCTGATGGATCTCTTTCCGCTAGACACTGGATCCGGCGGTACCAGCATCGTGATGGGCTACTTTGACGGCAACACCGTCACTGCTCTGTGGAACTATGCACAGGACTTTGCCATGAGCGACAACTCGTATGGCACGACATTTGGCCCTTCGAGTCCCGGTGTGATCAACCTGGTTTCCGGCCAGACCAACGGCGTTATCGCAACGCTCAACGGGACGGGAGACGAGGTAAATGGTGGCAGTGACAGCTCTCTGACCCTGATTGGCGACGCCGACCCTCTCGGCGATGTTTGCTCCAGCCAAACGCGAGCCCAGGCTACCATGGGCAGCAAGAATATCGGCGACCTGTTGACTGCGGCGGGGGTGACTTGGGGATCGTTCATGGGCGGCTTCAACCTTTCGATCGTTAATCCCAACAGTACGACCGGTTGCTCGCGCAGCTCAGTCAACGCGGTGGATGGCGTAGCCACTAACGACTACATTCCGCACCACTCGTTTTTTAACTACTACACTTCGACAGCGAATTATGCGCACACGCCTCCGGCTTCGCTGGCCGAGATCGGAAACGCCGGCCCAGCGAACCACCAGTACGATCTTGAGGATTTCTTCGCCGCCGCGGCTGTGGGCAATCTGCCGGCGGTGAGCTTCTTGAAAGCGCAGGCTTATCAGGATGGCCACGCGGGCTACTCTGATCCTCTGGACGAGCAGACGTTCCTCGTGAACACACTGAACTTCCTGCAAGCGCTTCCCAGTTGGCGCAGTACCGCCGTCGTGATCATGTACGACGATTCAGACGGATGGTACGACCACCAGATGGGACCGATTGTGAATACCTCTACGGACCGGCCGACGCGCTGACTGGGACGAATGCTTGCGGGTCGGGCGCTACCGCGCTGCCAGGCTTGAACCCGGCAAACGCGCACGCCCTTGGGCGTTGCGGATATGGACCGAGACTGCCGCTGGTGGTCGTCTCTCCGTGGGCCCGAAAGAACTTTGTGGATCACACCGTGACTGACCAGAGTTCGATCATTCATTTCGTCGAAGACAACTGGCTTGGTGGACAACGCATTGGCCAGGGATCTTTCGATGGCATTGCTAGCTCGATCAGCCAGATGTTCAACTTCGAGAAGGGGCGGGAAGACGGAGTTCTCTTCCTGGATCCAAGCACTGGTGAGAGAGTGGATCACTAAATTCGTCTGACAATAGCACGGGCATGCGAAACGGTTATTTCGCATGCCCGTTGTGGTTGGTGGTGCCCGGAAAATCTATTTCGGTAACTTGAAGTTGACGGTCACCTGAGTCTGGATCTCGACCGGATCTCCGTTCAGGTAGTAAGGCTTGTACTTCCATTGCCTTACTGCGTCCAAGGCGGCTTTCGCAAGCAGCGGCTCACCGCTCAGGATTTTGACGGCGGTGATGTCCCCAGTCTTTCCGATCGTAGCCGCCAGTTGCACGGAGCCTTCGACATGCATGCGAATGGCGGCCGCCGGATAGGTCGGCTGCACTCTCTTGATCAGAAGTCCTTGAGACACCCCTTGGGAGACGTTCAAGGTTTGCAGCACTGGTTTGCCCGTATCGCTGGGGTTACTAAGCAGGTTTGAGAGTGATCCACCAGATGTCGACGGTGCGATTTCCAAAGCACTCGGCGCGGCAACATCGGGTGTCGCTGCCGACGAACGCGCTGACGGAGATGTGCCGTTTGTTACCACAATCGGTTGCGCAGTACTCTCTTGAAGATCGGGCTTCGCGTCGGAACTGGATTTAGCAGTCGGGGCTGTCGATCCGGAAGCTTTCGCGGGGCCTTTCGCTGCTGGCGTTTTGTCGGAAGTGCGCTGGTTGCTGTCGGCGAGGGGCATTTCCGTCAGCTTGTGAGGCGCTGTCTGTGATATGGGTTGAGATGTCGACGATGAGGAAGGCAACGCTTCTTCGAGCTCTGGCTTTGAAGACGCAGTCGCTGGAGAAACTTTGGGCGCTGCAGTGTGCACCGGGGGCGTTACCGTGGTCGGCGCGGACGTCGCCGATGGCTTCGGACTCTCTTCCGGCGAACTCGTTTTTCCATGGAACTGGGTCCAGCCCACATAGAGCCCTATCGCGACCAGCGCGGCCGCGGCGACGCCGATCATCACTTTCTTGCTTCCGGATGGTTCTTCGGCGGAACTGGCTCCGCCAAACGAGAAAGAAGGCGCTGCGATAGATTCAACTTTGCCCAAATCGGCGCTTGGCTTTTCGAAAAGAGCATCCGCCGGGCCGACGACGTTGGGCGGGGTTCCCACGCCAAGCTTCTGAGGAGAGCGGGCGGGCGCTGCCGCACTGCCGGTCCCCGTTCCAGATGCAGAGTCCGACGAGACTGTAGGAGACGCGGTCGGCACCGACGGTGCTTCGAGCTTTGCGACCGGGGTACCCGGCATGAGGATAAAGGATGCAACGGGGGGATTCCGGTTGGGGCTTGTGGCGACCGCGGGCTCGTCAACATCGATTACATCGTCATCATCATTTAGGGGGGGATTGGAGCTCGCTGCCATTGTGGGTGCAGCCGCAGCTGGCACGGCAAACGGGCTGGAGAACGGTCTCGCGGCCTGGGTCGGCACTTCTGAGCGCGGGGTCACACTTCCCGGAACATGCGTTTGAGGCGCCGGAGTCGCTGCCGGAGTTGGAGATGGAATTCCCGGTGTCATGGCTTTTGCTGGATCGCCCTTGCGCAACAGTCCGCGAGCTACACGCAACGTTCCCTTGGCTTGCTCCACGTTAATGGGCTTGGTAAGAACCAGGTTTGCGCCGATGCGGAATGCCTTCGCTACTCCCGCCTGGCCTTCCACCACGGCCACAGCCAGTGACGTCTGGTTCGACGTCGAATTACGCGCGCTCTTGAACAGAAGCGTGGCATTCTGCTCGTTCTCGCAATCGACCACGATGGCGTCGAAGTGCTCACCCATCAATTTCTTAACGGAGGCAAAGGGTTCGGTGCAGGGTTCAACGGAGAACTCCAACTCGCTGAGGACTTGCGTCACTGTACGAGCGGTTTTTTCATCGGGGCAGAAGAGAAGCGCTTGGTAACCCATACCAAGGTCATCGTAGGTACACGCGTAAGAGCCATCAAGTTACGCCGGTAATTCGCGGGCGCTTGATTTTTGTGGATATTTGATGGAGCCGATTGCAAAGAAAGGGCACTTACGTTCGGACCAGGACTGAGGTAACGGTGGAGGCGCTCGCATACAATAACCCTCCATGCGGCTGCCTCTCTGGCTCAAGATTTTCTGGACCGTCTGGCTGATCGCGTGGATTCCAATCTACTGGCGGCAATACGGGCTGCAGAACTTTCTTTTCTTCTGCGACATTGGGAACATCCTCATCGGCCTCGGGCTGTGGCTGGAGAGCCCGCTCATTTTCTCCTGGCAGGCGTGCGGCCTGCTTCTCTTTCAGACAATCTACACGGTTGACGTGGCGGGAGCACTCCTCACGGGCCGCCACATTATCGGCGGCACGGAGTACATGTTCGATCCCGGTGTGCCACTGCTGGTGCGCCTGCTCAGCCTCTTTCATGTAGTGACGCCACCGCTGCTGCTGTGGGCGATCTGGCGCTTAGGCTATGACCCTCGTGGTTGGAGACTTCAGACGCTGACGACATGGATCGTGGTCCCGATCAATTATTTCTGGCGGCCGGAGCAGGACGTAAATTGGGCTCGCGGTCCATTTTTTCACGCACAGCACGCGGTGCCCGGGACAGTCTATTTACCCGCATACCTCACGGTGGTTCCCCTGCTTATCTATTTCCCCACACATCTGTTTCTGACGTGGTTGACGCGCCGCTGGGGGCAAAGCTAGCGCGTGGGGCCGGAATTCTGCTTCGGGTTGCGCAAGGCCGACTCCGGCGGTGGGTATTCGATTGATCCCTGGAAGGACGAAATGTGTTCCTCCGGGAAATCGGGGAAAGGCAACTGCTTTCCTTCGCGTAACTCGGCCACTTTCTTTACCGCACTTTCGGCCTTCTCTTTTTCCAGTCCTGAGTCGCGCCCGAGGTACAGCATCTGTGACGGTAAGGCCAAGCCGGTGCCAGACTCTTGCACCAGGTCCATGATGCGCAGCAGGAGATCCTCGCGAACCGCCGCGAATTCATTAAAGTCGCGGGTGAGGACGTAAGAGAGAATCTCGATGGTGGGAGTGCTGTTGGAAATATCCGTCAGCCGCACGCGCACTGTCTTGGTTTCTACCTTGGGATGGCTGTAGAGCACTCGTCTAATCTCGGAGAGCACGAAACGAAGATGATCGGCCTTGGTTTCAGTACGCAGCCGAAAGTTGGTCTTGAATAACAGCTTGTCGCGGCGGCTCAGGTTGTCGACGTTGATGGTCGCGACGGTGCCATTCGGGATCGCCAGCAGCGTGCGCTCCTCGGTGCGCACGCGGGTGGATCGGAGACCAATATCTTCGACCACTCCGGTGCGATCGCCGAAGGTGCAGACATCGCCCACGCGGATCACTTCGTCTCCCAGCACGGAGACTCCGCCGAAAAGATTCTCGATGGTCTTTTGCGCGCCGAAACCAATGGCAATGCCTCCGATGCCGAGGCCGGCCAGCGCGGTCGTCATGTTGAAGCCGAGGCTGGTGAGCACGGACAGCACTGCCGTCACAAATACGGCTGCTTTGATGAGCCTCTCGCCCAGTAGCATGAGCGATCCGGTGCCGCCGTGGCCGCGAGCCAGAGCACGAGCCCGAACGCGCTGGAGAAACCATCGAATCACGCGCCATAGAATCCAGTTCGCACTGATGATGATCGCGACCGTCGTGACCTGGAAGTAGTAGTGCCGCTGCAGCAGCGGCATGCTGAGATTGACCGTGAGGATCTGGTGAACCAGTGTTCCGGCCAGCAGCCAGGCAGGGCCCGATACGGATCGCCAGTTGGCAACGTCGTGTTGGCCCCTCCGCCGCGCCCACCATCGCAGGGGGAATTGCAGCAGCGCCAGAATCAGCCAGCCAACCGCAGCGGCCACGGGGACCGCGAGCAGCAGAGCCAGCCACTGCCATAGAGGCATTCCGGCCAGTTGATGCTTCACCAGCACATCAGGAAGCCGCGACTCCACCTTGCGCGCTTGTGCCTGGTCATAGAGTTCCGGAACCTTGGCCAGCATGTCAGAAGGAAACAGCCAGATCTTGCCCACATTTGGCTCGGAGACACGTACGAGATCGAGATTCGCCTCCGCGTCGCCCGATGACATGGTGCCCAGTCTCTGCCGGTCCAACGGCACGCCCTCCTGCGGAGTCCCTTCCGGCTGCGTGCTGACGTTTTTCAGGTTGCCGGCAAAGGCGCGGTCCATCACGACCTTGAGCTTCTCGGCCGTTTGTTCGCCGTCGGATTGGCGGTGCGCGGGACTCATCTGCAGGTATTGCGCGGCTTGCCTGTAGTTGCCCGACTGAGCAGCTTGCAGGAATCCGAAGACGGCCCCGGACGGCGTTCCCCGCCCCAGAGGATCGACAGGAGCGCTGGAAGTCTTGACCGGCGTGGCTTGCAGGGCGTGTACCGGCAGAACCGCGACGAGGCAGAGAACAGAAATGGCAGTCCGCTTGAGGCAGGAGGACATGACCTTCTCCCACGCCCGACCTTGCCCGGGCATACCCATGGATTGGTTGTTCAACTTCAGCAAGAGAGAATTCATTGTATCGGAATGTTCTGAGTAGGAAGGGCCTCGCGCACGGGCGTCGCGGCCACGGTACTAGTTTGACGCCCTGGGCTGCTGCTGCAGTTGCGCCAGAGCTGCCAGCACCTCATCGCTGTGCCTGGTGGGATCGACGCTGGTGTACGCCTTCGCGATGCGGCCATGGGGGTCGATGATAAAAGTGTGTCGCGCGGCAAACTTCACCACGCCGAAGTTGGTCAGCGATCCATACTGGCTGGTGACCTTGTGGTGGGGGTCTGCCAGCAGCTTAAAGTTCAGGCCTTCCTTGGCGCAGAACTGCTTGTGCGAATCCACACTGTCGAGGCTTACGCCCAGAACTACGGCATTGCGCTCGGCATACTTCGGCTGATCCACCTGGAAATTATGTGCTTCGCGGGTGCAGCCTGGCGTCTGATCCTTGGGATAAAAATAAAGAATGACCCACTTTCCGCGGTAGTCCTTCAGGCTGACTGGGGAGCCGTCCTGCGAAGGCAAGGTAAAGTCCGGGGCGACGCCGCCTTCTGAGAGCGTCGCCGAGCGTGAAAGCAGACGCGGGACCAGCAAGACGACTGCGAGAATTACGAGGACGAGCAGAATGATGCGCAGCATAAAGCCTCCCGCGACTTGGCGCCGCTCAGGATTCTAAATCAAGAGCCTGGCAGCGGTTCCCTTCCCGCAGCAAAAATCCGCGCGATTGAATATGATGGAAACTTACGCATCAAGCAACGGAGACATCAGACGTGCCACAGACTGAAACCGACGGGTTAGAAGTTCTGGAAACGCGGGAATGGGTCGATTCCCTCGACTACGTTCTTTCCAAAGGCGGACCCAACCGGGCCGGACGATTGCTGCAGCAACTGGCCTTGCACGCGCGGCGCGAGGCGGGGATCAATCTCCCTTTCACTGCGACGACTCCCTATCAGAACACGATTCCTTCGCGGCAGCAGGCACCATTTCCCGGCAGCCAGGAGATGGAACGGCGCATCAAGAGCCTGGTGCGCTGGAATGCGCTCGCGATGGTCGTACGCGCCAACAAGAAGCAAGAAGGAATCGGCGGACACATCTCGACTTTTGCTTCGGCGGCGACGCTGTATGAAGTAGCGTTCAACCACTTTCTGCGCGCGCAGACTGAGAGTGGCGATCGCGACATCGTCTACTACCAGGGCCATGCTGCTCCGGGAATGTACGCGCGCGCGTATCTGGAAGGCATGATTCCGAAAGAGAAGCTGCAGAATTTCCGCCGCGAGTTGCAGCCCGGAGGTGGACTGAGTTCCTACCCGCATCCGTGGCTCATGCCGAATTTCTGGGAGTTTCCCACGGTCTCGATGGGCTTGGGACCGATTCAGGCGATCTATCACGCGCGCTTCATCAAGTACCTGGAGAACCGCGGCCTGAAGCAGACAACCGATGGAAAGGTCTGGGCGTTTCTGGGAGACGGCGAGATGGACGAGCCAGAGTCGCTGGGATCGATCACTCTGGCCTCGCGGGAGAAGCTCGACAACTTAATTTTCGTCGTGAACTGCAATCTGCAGCGGCTCGACGGCCCGGTGCGCGGCAACGGCAAAATCATTCAGGAACTCGAAGCCATCTTCCGCGGCGCGGGTTGGAACGTCATCAAGGTGATCTGGGGAACCGACTGGGACAGCTTGATTCAGAACGACCGGGACGGGCTTCTGGTGAGGCGTTTGGGCGAAGTCAGCGACGGGCAGTATCAGAAATATTTTGTCGAAAGCGGAGCCTACTTTCGCCAGAACCTGTTCGGCAGCGATCCTCGGCTACTCAAAATGGTTGAGCATTTATCCGACGAGCAACTGGCACGCATGCGGCTGGGCGGACACGACCCCATCAAGGTTCACGCCGCGTACAAGGCCGCGGTCGATCACACCGGCTCACCTACGATCATTCTCGCGAAGACCATCAAAGGCTACGGACTGGGCGAGGCAGGGGAAGGCAAGAACATCACGCACCAGCAGAAAAAGCTCAATGACGATGAGTTGCAGATGTTCCGCTCGCGCTTCGGCATTCCTATTCCCGACGACGAATTGCATGATGCACCTTTTTACCGGCCTGCCGACGACAGTCCAGAAATCAAATACATGCAGGCACGGCGCCAGCAGCTTGGCGGACACATGCCGCAGCGCAAGGTGCGAGCTACGCCACTGAAATCAGTATCAGATGAGCACTTTGAGGAATTTCACAAAGGCACAGAGGGACGGCCGGTTTCCACGACGATGGTTTTTGTGCGGCTGTTGTCCAAGCTGCTGCGCGATCCGGAAATTGGCAAGCTCATCGTCCCGATCATTCCCGACGAGGCGCGCACCTTCGGTATGGAAGCGCTCTTCCGCCAGGTTGGCATCTACTCCAATGTGGGCCAACTCTACGAACCTGTCGATATGGACACGCTGCTCTACTACAAGGAAGCCAAGAATGGACAAATTCTTGAAGAAGGAATCACCGAGGCGGGCTCCGTGTGCTCGTTCATTGCCGCGGGCACGGCCTACGCGAATCACGGCATCAATACGATTCCGTTCTTCATCTACTACTCCATGTTCGGATTCCAGCGGATCGGCGATCTGATCTGGGCAGCCGCGGACATGCGCTGCCGCGGCTTTCTGATTGGAGGCACCGCCGGACGCACTACGCTGGCCGGCGAAGGATTGCAGCACCAGGACGGTCACAGTCATGTGCTGGCCTTGCCCGTGCCGAATCTGCTGGCTTACGATCCGGCATTCGCCTACGAGATCGCTATCATTATTCAGGATGGCATCCGGCGCATGTACGTCGACCAGGAATCGATTTTCTATTACCTCACGGTCACGAACGAACCCCTGCCCATGCCGGAGATGCCGCAAGAAGCGGGTGTTCGCGAGGGCGTGCTCAAGGGCCTGTATCGCTTCAAGGCTTCGGACAAGTCCGATGCCAAGCTGCGCGCTCAACTACTGGGCAGCGGCACCATCATGTTCGAGGTGCTGAAGGCGCAGCAGATTCTGGAAGAAAAATACGGCGTCGCGGCCGACGTGTGGAGCGTCACCAGTTACAAGCAACTCTATCGCGATGCCAACGATTGCGAACGCTGGAACATTCTGCATCCGGCTGAGGCGGCGAAGATTCCTTATGTGACCGAGACCCTGAAGGACACTCAGGGGCCATTTATTGCAGCGTCAGATTACATGAAAGTGTTACCGGAAAGCCTGGCCAAGTGGGTGCCGGGACAACTGGTGTCACTTGGAACCGACGGTTTCGGACGCAGCGAAAGCCGGGAGGCGCTCCGCGACTTCTTTGAAGTGGATGCCAAGCACATCGTGTTGGCGACCTTGGGAGCTCTGGCCCGCGAAAAGAAAATTGCGATCGACGTCGTGAAGCGCGCGATTGGGGAGCTGGGGATCCATCCCGAGAAGGCCAATCCAGCAATCAGCTAGACGCATGCACGGACAAAAACAGAAATGGAAGACGCAGTGATCGAATTCAAACTTCCTGAACTCGGAGAAAACATCGACCAAGGCGACCTGGTGCGCTTGATGGTGGCGCCTGGCGCGACCGTCAGCACGGGCCAGGCGGTCATGGAACTGGAGACCGACAAGGCCGTGGTGGAAGTGCCGTCGTCGGTCAGCGGAACGGTGCAGGAGATACGGGTCAAAGAGGGCGACAAGATCAAAGTAGGACAGGTGATTTTTACCGTGGAGAACGGAGCCGGCGCAAAGTCCGCGCCCGAGTCTTCACCACAAAAGAGCGAGCCTGCGCCTGCGCGGGAAGTTCCGCAAGCTGCTTCGGCGCCTTCCCGACACCGAGAGGATTCGCCCGCCGCAGCTGCCCAACCCGGACCCGCAAAGCAGGATCGTGAGCGTCGTGCAGTGCAAGCGGCCGCACCTGCGCCGGCTGCTGGCGCCAGTGAGTTCAAACTACCTGAACTCGGAGAAAACATTTCGCAAGGCGATCTGGTACGGCTGATGATCGCCCCTGGCTCGAAGGTAGCGGAAGGCCAGCCAGTCATGGAACTGGAGACGGATAAAGCTGTGGTGGAGGTGCCGTCGTCGGTCAACGGCGTCGTTAAAGATGTCAAAGTGAAGGAAGGCGAGAAGATCACGGTCGGACAGGTGATCTTCACGCTGGAAGGCGGAGCCGCAGTCCAACCCGAGCCGGCGCGTCGGCGAAACGCCCCGGTGGAACACGTTTCCGGACAGCATGGAGCGCGCCTGGCGTTTCAGGCTGCGATTCGCGCCGAAGGAAAAACCGAGGAACAGGCGCTCCCGCCCGACCAGCCGCAGCAGAAGGCTGCCTCCTTCAGCATGCCGGTGCAGTTGGGCAAGGTTGCAGGCACCGAGCACCGTGCGCCTGTCCCGGCCGCGCCCCATGTGCGGCGTCTGGCGCGCGAATTGGGCGTCGACATTTATGAGGTCAAGGGCACCGGCCCGGCCGGACTCATCCTTGACGACGACGTTAAAGCCTACGCGAAAGGTCTGCTTGCGGCTGCGATTTCCGCCGCGCAGGCGCCGCCGGTTGCAGGACATTTCGCCGCGCCCAAACTTCCCGACTTCACCAAATGGGGCAAGATCGAGCGGGTTTCGATGCGGGGAGTGCGGCGCAAGACCGCCGAGCATCTGGCCGAGTCGTGGAGCACGATTCCCCACGTCACTCAACATGACCGTGCCGACATCACTGAGCTTGAACAACTTCGCGCGCGCTTTGCTCCGAAAGCCGAGGAGGCCGGCGGCAAAATGACGGTAACGGCGATCGCGCTGAAAGTTTGTGCCGCGGCGCTCAAGGTCTTTCCACAATTCAATGCCAGCATCGACATGGAAAAGGAAGAGATCGTGTACAAGCAGTACATCCACATCGGTGTGGCAGCGGATACCGATCGTGGGCTGCTGGTTCCGGTAATTCGAGATGTGGACAAGAAAAATATCGTCGAACTCGCGGTTGAGCTGTCGCAGCTTTCCAAAAAGGCGAGAGAGAAGAAACTCACCCCGGCGGAGATGGAAGGCGGGACGTTCACGATCACCAACCTCGGCGGCATTGGTGGAGTCGGCTTCACGCCAATCGTAAACCATCCGGAAGTGGCCATTCTTGGGCTGTCGCGATCGCGCACGGAGCCGGAGTGGATCAATGGCAAGTTTGAGCCGCGGCTGATTCTGCCGCTGTCACTTTCCTACGATCACCGCCTGATCGACGGCGCGGATGCTGCGAGATTTCTGCGCTGGATTGCGGAAGCGTTCGAACAACCTTTCCTCTTGTCGGTGCAAGGATAAGATCGCAAGCTCATGTCCGAAACCCCGAACGTAAATATTGCAGTAGTCGGTGGCGGTCCTGGAGGATACGCCGCCGCATTTCTCGCCGCCGACCTCGGCATGAGCGTCACGCTCATCGATCCCGAGATAAACCCCGGAGGCGTCTGTCTATACCGCGGCTGCATTCCTTCCAAAGCGCTGTTGCACGTGGCGAAGCTGCTGGAAGAATCGCAACAAGCGAAGAACTGGGGAATCGACTTTGCGCCACCGAAGATTGACCTGGCGCGTCTGCGTTCCTGGAAAGAAAGCGTGGTCAAGAAGCTGACCGGAGGACTTGGGCAGCTCTCGAGGCAACGCAAGGTGCAATACGTGCAGGGCCGAGCGACGTTCGAAAACCCCACAACGCTCCGCGTGTCGAAACCAAGCGGGGAGGAACAATCACTCTCGTTCGATCGGATCATTCTGGCCACTGGTTCGCGGCCCGCGATCGTGCCGACACTAAAGCTTGATTCCCCGCGAATGATGGATTCGACGGGCGCGCTCAATCTCGAAGACATTCCCGGCAGCCTGCTCGTCGTGGGTGGCGGCTACATCGGCTTGGAGCTGGGGTTGGTGTATGCCGCTCTCGGCACGCGCGTGACCGTGGTCGAAATGCTTCCGGGTCTGCTTCCCGGGGCGGACCGCGACCTTGTCGCTCCGCTGCATAAGCGGTTGGCGAAGATGTTCGACACGATGCTGCTCAATACCACCGTCGCTTCCGTCAAAGATGAAGGCAACGGAATTCGAGCGTCCTTCGAAGGCCCCGAGGTCAAGGAGCGAGAAAAAGTTTTTGATCGCGTGCTGGTGTCGGTGGGCCGCAAGCCGAACTCTGAGATTCCCGGCCTTGAGAAAACCAATGTAAAGATCGGCGCGCGTGGATTCATCCAGGTGAATAAACAGTTGCAGACTGATGATCCCTCGATCTACGCGATTGGCGACGTAGTAGGCGAGCCGATGCTGGCGCACAAGGCGTCGCACGAAGGACGGACCGCGGTCGAGGCCATCGCCGGTCACAAGGTTGCGTTTGAGCCAAATGCGATTCCTGCAGTCGTGTTCACCGATCCCGAGGTCGCCTGGTGCGGGCTGACAGAAACGCAGGCGGAAAAAGAGGGCCGCGAGATTACTGTCGCGAAGTTTCCCTGGGGAGCGTCGGGCCGTGCAATTACGCTCGACCGGCCAGATGGATCGACCAAGCTTATCGTAGATCCGAAGACAGAACGCGTGCTCGGCGTGGGCATCGTGGGCGCGGGAGCGGGGGAACTCATCGCGGAAGGCGTGCTCGCGATTGAGATGGGAGCTCTGGCCAGCGACGTGGCTTTAAGCATTCATCCGCATCCGACGTTGTCGGAAACGCTGATGGAATCCGCCGAAGTCTTCTTCGGCACAAGCACGCACGTCTACCGCCCCAAGCGAGGGTGAAACCCTCGCCTCCAGCCTCGCGCAGAAGGTCATTCATGAAATCGAAGTCAGGCGCTTGAGCACACGCCCCAGACCTAGGTCAGAGAGGTTCTGGATGGCGTCCAGCGCCGCGCCACCACAGCTCAATAGGCGCGCCCAAGTTCACCTCTCGCCGTGCAAATACATTTCTGCGATGTGTTCGGCGATCTCTCCGGGCTCCGCCTCCGCCAGATTTGCCAGCACAACTATGGTCAGCCGGTCGTCCACGTATCGCGCGATGGCGCTTTTGAAACCCTGCCACGCTCCATCGTGATGCACCACCCGATGTCCGTGGCGTGAGCCCACAACCCAACCAAAACCGTAGCCGTCCTTATTCGGCTGACCATTCTTCAGTTTGACCGGAGTCCACATCAGATCCAGACTCGATCGCTTCAGCAATTTCTCCGTGTACAGAGCGGCATCCCACTTGGCCAGATCCAGAACGGAAAAGTACAGGCTTCCGTCGGCAGTCGTGTTGATCATCGGGGCGACCCATTCCTGATTCTTCAATTCCCCGTTAACCAGCCGGTACCCGGCCGCGCGATTGGGAACGATGTCTGCCTCGCTGATGATCCGCGTAGTGTTCATGTCGAGTGGCTTGAAGATGCGCTCCTGCAGGAAGTCGCCGTAGAACTCGCCTGTGACCCGATGAATCAGGAGCCCGAGCGTGAGGTATCCCAGATTGCTGTACTCCCACTTCGTGCCGGGAGGATACGCCAGCGGAATAGCTTTCACCATTTTCAGGAGTTCGTCTTCCGTCCAATCTTTGCGGAAATCAAACTTCTCCGGATAATCCGTGAAGCCCGCAGTGTGGCTCAGCAATTCCCGTATTGTCACTTCATTCCAACTCGCGGGAGCGTTGGGAAAATATTTGGTCAGGGGATCGTCAAGGCTCACTTTGCCTTGTTCTGCCAGCATCATTACTGCTGTGGCGGTGAACTGTTTGCCCATCGATCCCGACTGGAATACCGTCTCGGGTTTCACCGGAACCTGTAGTTCGACATTGGCCAGCCCAAACCCCTCCGCCCGTACGATTGTGCCGTCTCGCGCCACCAGAATCGCGACCCCGGGAATGTGCTGCTTTTGCATTGTCGCTCGCACGTAATCAGAAACCGCAGCGTCACTCTGGGCAGAAGCAGAAGAAAGAAGCGTAAAAAGCAAAACCAGAGTAAAGCCTTGAAGCCGAGAGAAAACACTTTTGAGACGATTCAGAGCGGTCCTGCTGCACACCACGGGTGCGAGGTTGGGAGTCAGGTCCAATGCCTTGAATTGAATATTGTTACCGAGCGAGCTTCCGAGTAACCGACTTATCAGGCTCCGGCAACGTCCGGTTCATCGGTTGCACAACGCCCGCCGCTGGCGTCGAAGACACCGCCGCGCCGTTGGAGGCGAAATAGCGCACCGTCACGTCTTTTCCGAACTCGACCTGATTGTACCCGGCTTGCACCCGTTGCCGAGAGGGGCTAGGGATGAAATGTCTCACGGTCACATCGTCTGCAATGTAGTCGATTTCATTCTCCCCAACCCGCACGCGCTTGAATGCGGACCTGGAGGGCTTCGTAGGATTCGCCGCACCCGACGCGCTCTGCGACTGGGATGTGGCGCTCACTGGAACTGGTTTTGCGGACGCGCCGTCCACATGCTGGTCAGCGGCATTCGATGTTTGCAGGACTGGAGTACCGGGCGAAACCGGACGTCGATGGCCATAGGCAGTCCAGCCAACAATCATGATGGCAACCACTGCGGCAAGGGCGGCGCTCCACTGAGGAGTGTGTAGCGGCAGGCGTTGTACTCGCTGCCTGATCATCCTCGCTGCCCCAGGCAGCCGCCAGAATGCCGGCAACTTCCCGGCGAGTGCCGAGGCAGCCTCGTAAAGGTGGTAGATCGCAGGTTCGTTCTCTGGACCGCCTACATAGTTGTCGTCGGCGGTAAACGCCCGCATTTGAGCAGTAGCCTGCTCAGTGGCGAGTGGCAACACCTCGGCTCTGGAGCTTTCTTCCTCGTGTTTGGCAGCACGGGACAGCGCTTCCCCGACTAGCCCTGCCATCAACCGATAGGCCCGCACCTCACGCTCCTCGAAGGCGTGAGCTTCACTGAACAGGACCTCCAGCACTCCGGTCACCGTCTGACCCTGATAAATCGGCGTGATCAGCAGAGACTCGGCTCCGAACTGACGGCAAATCGCCGCTTCAATCCGTGCGTCGGTTTGGGCATTTTCGACACGCAAAATCTCGCGACCCATCCTGGTGTCGGCCGAGACACTTAGTGTGGCCGTTATATGCCGCCCTGCATAAGGAGCAGCACTTCCTATTCCCGCCCGGTATACCAGTTGGTGTCCGTGTATCAGACCAATCGCCACTCCAGCGGCGTTGGCCACGTTTCGCGCATGATTGGCGATCACGTGCACCGCCGCATCCACGTCGAGATCACCCGTCGTGATTAACCGCTGAATTTCGATAATGGCAGAGAGCGACTGGGTGTCCATCCGGCTTTCCTGCACCGCAAATGCGGCGGCCAGAAGCTGCTGGAAGGATTCGCGATCGAGGCTGGAATTTGTGCTCATACGGGGTTCCTGCAAGCCCTGCGTGATTCCTGTACCGTTCAAGCCATCACTGAGCCTCATCGGAGCATGCCGACCGAAGACGAACGGACCGCACAAGTATGCACGAACAAGCGCGGCCGGGAAATCAGGGGTTTCCCCGATGCGACTCTAGTAACCCCCTGTATTAAAAGGTCTGACGCGGGTTTTAGTACCCTGTCACTTTTGACAGGGGTGGTTCGCAGCTCTGAAATTACCTTGGGCCCGAGGGTTCACTGCGAATCCGATAAATAAGGTATCCCACAATCGCCAGGTTGACAACGAGCACCGTCAGCTTAACCGGAGTCAGATGGCGGTGAATCTCGTAAACCTCAAGTGGCACTAAAGAGCTCGTGATGATAATGGTAAGCCATTCCGCCCAGCGTTTGAGCAACCACAGGCCGATCCCTTCGGTCAAAAATAAGCCCGCGTAGACAAAGCTTCCCAAACCCAGCTTCTTGATCTGGCTGGGACTCAGATTGGAGGCTTTCCCCAGTGCAGCGTCCACAAAACGGTTCCCTTGGTCGAGCTTGAAAGCTTCAATCCAGTGCTCGAGCACGTCAGCCATGTCTTTGTGAAGTAATTTGAACGCTCCCACCCCCAGCGCGATCAGCAATCCAGCCTTTAATAACTTGAATGCGGCAATGAGCCGCAAGAGCCGGTCATGGGAGAGTTTCATGAGAGGGCCAATGGTACCGGAAGCATAGAGTCGCGTCTAATTGACGATCCCCGAGTGTGTCCGATCAAAATGCAGGCAGGCGTGCAAGTGCGGTGGGGGAGTAATTGTTCGGTGTTTGCGAAGCCAAAAGACAAAGCAGAGCGTGAAAAACAAAACAGCGATCGTCAACGCCACTACGAACGCCCCCCGTCTCCGGTTGCCGACGATCATACCGGCATATTGGATGCCAGAGGGAGAGCCTGCGGAACGTAGAATAGGAGCCCACTTTGCCGCCAACCCCTACGCCCGGTGAGCGATCTAAGGGATCGGGAGTTTTCAGGGGTCAACGTGGAGCCTAATATTTAGGAGGCGTGAGCGAAGCGGGAGTCCCCTGGCGAAATCCCGAGCGATAGCGAAGGACCTGTAGATTATTGGAGGCGCGGGTCGGAATCGAACCGACGCATAAAGGTTTTGCAGACCTTTCCCCCATCGTAGTAGTTTCTTTCATTTACGCTCCCAATTCCCTGTTTTGGGCCAACTTTGGGCCAACTGGCGCGCTCGCCTCCCTGCTACTTCCGTACCGCACGGTCGTTGGAATCGGTTGACCCTAACATCCCCTCCCAGCCTGCGACGCTGCCAGCGGGCAGGGAAACGCCGGGGATCGACCTTCTATGAAACCGTTCTGGTTTGCTCCCGCGACGTGCTACCGTGGAGGCAATCACAGGCAGAGCCCGGGGTGGCCACCTGGGACTTAATCGCCCTGCCTGACGCGCCGGTCCGCGACCGGCCTTCCGTGCCCTGGCTGACGCCCTCTCACGGCGCACGTTCCTGCCTGGCTTCCCCGTCACAACTCGAGAATTTCTCGGAGCGTCCTCATGGCGATTCCGCTCTTCGCATTCGATGCAAATCCGACCGTCGATTCCCCCCTTTCCCACAAAAGTCGTAACCAGGTCGTGGAGCTGCTGCGTACCGGGCAGGTGCTGGTGCTGCGCAATGCCAAGGGCAAAGAGTGGGCGGTGCAGTTCAAGCGCCTGCTGGAACATACTTTAGCTTCGCAGCTTTCCACCTTTCTGGCGGCCACGCCGGACCTGGGCGATGGCCAGACGGCCGACCGGCTGCTCGAGCTGCTAAATTCCGCCAGCGAGCATTCTGGCAGCTCCATCAGCGACCGGGAAAACCGCGCCAACGTCGGCGAACCCAGCGGGCCCGGTGGCGATCTTAGCCCGGTGGCGATCTTGCGGGCCCAAATCAAACTCAAAGCCTGGCCGCTGGTGGGTGACGAGAAGGCACCGCGGATCAGGTGCAAATCGTGAGCAGTTCGTTCTCATCACTCGGCCAGCCGGTGGCTCCAGTTCCTCTGGGTGCAAACTGTGAGCAGTTCGTTCTCATCGACCAGCCCGTGGCTCCAGTTCCTCTCGTAATCGCTGCGCTGACGCCCGGCGAAATTCCTGTCGCGACGTTGCTGCTCCGCGGCCTTCCTGACAAGGACATCGCTGTGATCTTGCATTCCTCCCGCTACGCCATCACCCACCACATTCGACGGATGTGCCAAAAGGCGGGGATTCACGAGACAAACCGCTCTTCGCGCACGATGCTGGCGCGCGCGTTGTTGGGGCTTTCCCCGCGCTAAAGATCGGGCTATCCTCTCAGGCGTGGACTGCGACCGCTGTGTTCCGCTTCATGGCAGGGGCTGCTCTGCTTCTTACGTCGACGACGAAGGGAAAGCAGTCTGCGTTTTTTGCATTGATAAAATCCCCTGCCCGGTTCAAATCCGAATTCTGAAAGAGATCCGCGGGAAGCCCGCAAACGGCGCCAGCGCTGCAGCACACAACGTCCAGAGTGCACGCAATGTCCATGATGCGAAAAACACGGAGGAGGATCGCTTGAAAAAAACTTGTCCGGTTGAGGGGTGTGGACGACGACTTGCGTTCAACAATTCCTGCGGGTTCTGCGAGGCTCATCAGAGTCTCGCGGGCCCGCGGACGAAAACGAACAGCACCAGCCATGTGCATACCGACAGCGTGGCGCCGCACACTGCCGCCGCAAATGGGGGGAATGGTCACGCCGCTACTCAGCAGCCAGAGGCCGTGAGCGGCAACGGCCACGCGCATCCGCCTGCTAGCAATGGTCACGACGCATTGCTGGAAGAAAGACTCGCCCTGGTCATGTCGAAAATCCCGATCGCGGAGCGACTAGCGTTTGTCGATCGATGGATCCGGGCGGAGGCTTAGCTCTTAGCTCTTAGCTTTTAGCTAGAAGCTGATCTGATGGAGTTGGCTTCGGACATCTGCGTAATTGTGGGCGCTCTGATCGTGATCGGCGCGCTGGCCGCTGTCTGGTGGCCGCTGGGGCTGCTGGCGCTGGGCCTGGCGCTGAGGGATCGGAGTCCTGCGCAGTGATCCCGGATACATTGTCATTGAAACCAGGGGCCGGAGAAGATTCCCGGCCCGCTGGCCAACGCTGCACGCGGGATCTATGACGCGCGCGGCGATCTTTTCATAGTTCAGGAGGCCGCCTGCGCGATGCCGGGGGCGATCCATTCCGCCGCCAAAGTATCGTCGACTTCTACCGTCTGGCCGGCCATGAAAGAAAAATCGGGCAAATCGTAGCGCGGGTCCGCGTTCCCCGCGATCGGCACCAGCATGGTTACCGTCATGGGATTGCCTCTAAAAGCGCCCGCCGGCGCCGGACGACATGCCCTGGAATTTCACCACCGGAGGATTCATCGCTGCCACTTCGCGGCCGTACTCCGTTACGCGCCGGCGCCGTCCTTCGTTCGCATCGCCTCTGCCAAGCTCCTCCAGCTCGGCCATCCGCATTCGGTGTATCTCCTTGTCGCGGGCAGCCATCGTCAGGCGGCGCAGATAATCCTCAGAAAAATACGGTCTCGCCATGATAGCGGCGTAATCCGCCTCGATTTCGCGCAACCGGCGGCGCCGGCGCTGATCTTCAGCCGCGGCCATCGTGCGGAGATCCATCTCCTGCAACTCGATTGTTCTTTGGCGATCGCGTCTTCGCCGATATTGATCACCGCCGGATGCGCCGGCGTAGCGCGCGGCGATCTGCGAAACACGGGCCGGCACGCGGCGGAATCGCGCAAAGATGGGACTACGAACGGCCGCGGCCAACTCTTCATCGTCGGATTCATCATCGCTATTAACAACTCGGGTTGCGAACCCGGCATCCACAGCCTCCTGGCCGCTATACCAAGTTTCCCGATCCATCAGGTCGCTGATTTCCGACTCCGATTTCCAGGTCTGCCTTTTGTAAGCGCGAATCATGCTCGACTTCACAACGTCGAGGGTGTCAGCCATCTTGCGCATTTCCTTGGAGTCACCAGCTACCAGAAGAGCCGCGGGATTATGGGCCATAAAAAGACTGGACGCCCCGATCTCGATTTCGCTGGCAGCGCAGATGATGACGCCGGCTATCGAGGCGCACAGTCCCTCGATGCGACCGACGATTTTGGCGCCGTGATTCAGAAGAGCTTCGTAGATGGCCAACCCGTCCATCACATTTCCGCCTGGTGAGCTGACCCTCAGCAAAATTCGGGAGACGCGGCCCGCGGCCTTCAGATCTTCCGCGAATTTCTTGGCGCTGAGTCCCTCTCCGCTCCAGTAGGACTCGCCAATTTCTTCGAAAATCAAAATCTCCAACTCGCCGGCCGCCTTCGCGGTCATGTTCCAAAACTTCTTCATGAGTTCTCCTTCGGAGAGGGCTGTGTCAGGTGATCGCCGGCGCCGCCGAGGATGGCGTGCGAAACGTTCGACCTGACGTTCTGGAATCGTGATCAGGCGACGTGGGGTCTGGAAGCTCCGCAATAGGTAGCGTCCTTGATCGCGTCCCCGTGCTTGCCACAGCGTGGTGAGTGCCGAAAACTCCGCCCGAACTTAATCAGGGCACGAAGGGCTCGCGACTTTTCTCTTCGACGATGCGCAATTCGCCGGTTTGGCGAAAGTCGCCTGAGAGACAGCCGCTCCTATCGATTAGATGCGTCTCAAGGCCAAGTTGGAAGAGAAATCAGTCCGGGGCCGGCGCCGCCGGAGTTCCTGAGTCTCACCGCGCCGCGGAGCGCGCGCAGCGCGTACCTGGCACTGTCGAGGGCGTGAAGTTCGTCGACGTGATCGCCGGCGGAGGAAAACAATTCTCGCGCTCTCGCGGCGATGGCACGCTCAGCTGCGTCGATGCGATCGAAGATGATGAGGCTGTCGTCGCCCTCGAAAAGAGCGGCGCTGTAGAGGTCCGGCCAGGCGATTGAGTCGGTCATGAGTTCCATGAAAATTCTGTGCTCGGCAGAGGGTGAACTGGTCGACAATCTTGGACTCCATTCCGACCGGAGGCATGATCGAAATCCGCCGGCCACGCCATCTGACGATTTACCAGACTCTTACGGGATCGGAATCCTGCAGACTTTTGAAGATGTTGTTGAGGCGCGACTCGAGGAGCAGGGACTGTGAGGCGCTGTTTCCCGTTCATGTCGGCCAGCAGCCAGACCACGGCGCCCAGCATCAACAGCACCATGGCCATCGCGATCTTTTCCGCTTCCTTCAGTTTTTCGATGAAATGCTCACGGCACCGCTCGTCCCCCTGGTAAGCGTGCCGAATGGTCCGCCCGGAACAATTTGACATGCGATTAAAAAGAGCGCCTTTCCGTCAACGGCTCCGTCGTTTCAACGGCGCCTCTCAAAAGAACGTTCCCTGGGGGCGGAGCTAATGCGCCTGTCTTTTTCCCTGGCGTACTGCTCGAGCAATCCTCTGCGCAGCCTGGGTGATTGTCGAAACAGCACGGTGGACTTCGGCCGAGCTGGGTCATTGCTGGCTTCGCTCAACTTGGTGTTCGTCGTGCGGTGCCGTGATGCCGTACTTGTTCGCAATTTCCTCGTAGTCCATGATGACTGCCCTCTCTGAAGTAGGGGATTATATCGCGTGGCGTGGGCCTTTAACCGCCTTGCGGTTTTCTCTGTGTCTTCTGTGTCTCTGTTGGGAATGGAAAACGTCGTCCGGCTCTCTGGTTTGAACGAAGTGGCTGCCAATGTTCTGACCGACCTCGGGCACGTGCAGTTTCGCCAGGCCGACAACGAACTGAGGGGCTTGCCTTTCGTTTTTATGCCGGCCTGGAGCGCGGCGTCACCGCTAAAGACCGTACAGTCAACGACGTACCGGGGGTGGTCGAAATCTCTATGACCTTTGGGCCTACGACCGGCCTGCTTTGATGCACACACCACCGCAGCAAAAGATTTCTTCCCCAGAAACCCGCGTTTTGAGATCACTGACCCGAAAGCCCGCCATTGGCGCGGCTTTCAGCGTTTGCCGTTGGCGGAGCGTTACTCATTCGCCAGCCCACGGGTACTCATTCGCCAACAGACGCGATGGGATCACGCGCAGTAGTCATGCGTTAGGCACTACGTTTCCCGCAGCCACAATTCATGCAGCAAGGTCTCATACGCTTTCTTGCGCAGCAGCGGATGCCGGCGGCTGTTGCCCTCGTCGTAGGCCCGCTCAAGCTCTCGCCGGCTCGGCCGTTCGGAAGGCTTGAAGCCGAGAATCCGCAGCGGGATCATCACATCGTGCGTAAGTTCATACTCCCTCTCGATTCTATCCACCTGGTGAAGCGCCGCGTGGTAGCGTTCGCTCTCCTCGTTGGCGCGATCGGCAGGGTCCCGATATTGGTTGAGAATCTTCCGGGTCTTGCCGCGGGCCTGATGGTAAGCCTCTTCGATGGTGAGCGGGCCGGCGCGGCTTCCGTAGATTCGACCGCCAAACCCGTTGAGTTGGCAGATGACCCGCTGCCGGACCTTCCTCCCCTCTCGCCGGTTTTCGACCAGATAGTAATAGGTGAATCCCTTCACGATTTTGGTGCGAATAAAGGCCATGCGTAGTGCCTAACTGTAGTGCCTAACGTGATCCCATTTCCTCCTTCTCGAACGCATCTTCGCTGGCGAGCCACGGGTAGCGCTCCATGATCGCGTCGTCGACCCGGTCGCGCAGGACCTCGTACCCGCCCTGTCCGGTGAAGCCGCGGTTGCACAGCGCCCACAGCGCCTCGTAGTTCGTCAGGCAGTGCCGCACGCAACTCATCGCCGCCCGGTAGTTCCATCGCCACTCGCCCGGATCGCCCTCGTAGTTGCCTCCGTGCGTCGCCATGCTGAGCCTCTTGACCTCGCGGTAGCTGACGACTTCCACCTTGATCTGCACCTGCTCGCAGCGGGCCTTGATGGTGGCGGCCCTCGTCGCAACGGCCATCTGCGCGCCGTCCTTCCGACGCTCCGTGCGCTCCATGGCTGCCTTAAAGGCCTCGTCCCGCTCGACCTGCTCGACGCGGGTCCGCAGGTAGAGCGACATCGGCGGCGACTTCTTGTAATGCGGGTTGTCCCGGAGGTCGTCGGCGATCGGCAGGAACTTGGCGATCAGGCCGTCAGTCCAACCTCGCGCCTTAAGGTCGGGCCTGCTGTAGAGCTCGTCGCGCTTGTGGAGCGTCATCGTTCCCTTTTTTTCCATGATGCCCTCCGCGGGTTACGCCGCGTTGCAGGTTCGCGGCTTGATTCTTGCGCCGCACGCGCAATTGTGGAGGGATGGAGCGCGGGTAGATTTGGGATAATTACGACTAGCCATTGGGACCAGACCTCGATTCTGATTTCATTGGTCAGGAGTTCGGGCTGTCGAAAGCAACCCGGACTCCGCCTTCTCTGATCTCTACACCCGCCGGGGCTGCGCGTCAATGATTCCAGAACAGGCCCACGCAATTATTGTTTGAGATCACGCTTACCAGATGGCGATCGGCACATCATCGACGCCGCCGTTTGCTCGGCAAGATCAGCCGAACCTGCTCCAACAAGATTTGCCTCGCAAAGAGGGCGCTCTCGCGCTTCTGCCATCCGCAGATCCGTGCCGCCCGATCCAGTTGCCTCTTCTCAAGTTGCGTGAACTTCAGGGTTCGAATCATTTCGAGACCTCCCGATCCCACCGGCACCGTACCATTGGGATCGGTCGCAACGCAAGCAAGCGGCTGGCTTAAGCAGCCTATACTGTTCGACCAGGGCGATGCTTCATCGAGAAACTGAAAGAAGCAGAGAAGATTGCCCAAGAGCGCGGGGCAAGATCAGGGGGGACACAGTTTGCAATACCGGGGCCCCCCACCGTCGGGAAACAACATCACCATCAGTATGAAAGTAGGGAAGGAAGTCGCCGTACTATTTCGACAAGGACGGGGCCTGAGCTAAGAGCTGCCTCACCGCGGCGGCCGGCTGCGCCGGGCGATTTCCTGCGTCATGCTTACGGCGCGCGCCACCGACCGGTTTTCGGTGTGCATCATCATTTGCGCGCCCTCTGCTTTTCTAAGCAGATCATCGGTGACGACTGCTCCTTCCATGTGATAGTGGTGATGGACCTCGTCGCCCCCCATCTTGAAGCCCAGCGGGGTAACGTGGGCGCCGCCGGCACGGCTCAGGTCAACCCGCTCCGCTCCCGCTTCCCCAGAAATAAAACTTCCGCCAGGAGTCACGTCGCCGCCCTCAGCCATCATGCCCGGAACGTCGGCAGGGTTGGCCGCGCCTCCGCCTCCGGAGGCGCCCGGAATGGGAATGCCTCCGCCGCCCAGAGTGCGAGCCGCCGTCTGCAGGGCTGCGGCCGCGGCGATCAGCCGGCCGCCGGCCGTGTTCAAGCTGCTCGCGCCGGTGGCGCCGCCTCCCACGCCTCCCAGCTTGGCCAGTCCAGGGATGTCGGCCAACACTTTTTTCATGCCGTATTCCAGGCCCATCTTGGCCAGGCCGGCAAAGTAGCTTTCCCACATGGCGCGCAGTTCGTGAATCAGCTTGATGTGCTGATTTTTGTGGGTTTCGACAATGGCGATAATGGAATGCGAGGCCGTGTCTTCGAGGCCTTTGCTGGCGCTAGTTAGAGCATCGAATATGAATTTTGCATTCTGACTGGCGTCGATTTGCAACTGGATCAGAAATGCTTTCATTCCGGCGCCGGCATCTTCACTTCGTTCCAGCAACTTCTGCATTTGCTCTTGCAGCTTCCAGGTCCCGTCTGCAGCTTTTACGGCTGCTTTTTCGTACTCGTCGACAATCGCAGTTTGTGCCGCGAGTTTGGTCGCCGCGCTGTTCGCATCAGTGCGGCCGGCGAAGGCTATGTCGAGCTTCGCCCAGGCCGTGGAGGCCTTTTCGACTAGCGGCATCGCTTGTTCCTCGGCCGTCGCGATCAGCTTGAGCTGCGCCGCCTTATCCTTCGCGAAGGTATCGAGTTGAGATGCGGGCAGGCCTCCGGCGCCTAAGCTGGGCATGACTCCGCTGCCGGGGGCAGGGGCAGCCCCGAAAGCCGAGGCGGGCATCACGGCCGTAGCTTTGAGCATCTCGGCCGTGGTCTTTGCCAACTCGGCGTCCTGACGAGTCTTGACCATCACGCGGTCAAGCTTCTGCTCAAATTCATCGAGGCGTTCTCGCGAGGTGCGGAAATCGAGCGAGGAAGCCGCAGATTCCGCGATATCGTGGAAATCGGCCTCGGCTTTCATGCGAAAGCCGGAGATTTCCGTTTCCAGTTTCTTGATGGGATCAACTTCCGGCAGCAACTTGCTCATGCCGGAGGCAAGGTCGCGCTGAAAGGCAGCGAGAGCTTCGGTGGTTTTCGCGATCCGTCGCACAGCCTCCTCGTGATCGTCCGCCGATTTCTTCGCCTTCTCCCAGGCCTCGCGCTGATCTTCGATCGAGTGTTTCACTTTGTCCAGAAGTGCAATCTGTCGCTCAATCCCGGACGTCTGCGCTTCGAACACAGCGTGCGAAGTGAAGGCCTCGACGCCGAGAGTTTCGTACTCCTTCAGCTTCGCGTTAGCGGCGGCGAGATCGGCATTGATGAGGGCGAGTGCCGTGTGAGTGCCGTATAACGCATCCGCGCGGAACGCTTCGGAGATCCCATGGCCCAGACGTTCCATGTCCTCCTGCTGCTGTTTGCCAATATTGACCGCTGGGCCCTGCATCAGGTTCGACCAGATAGCGCCGACGCCAGCTTCCATGCGGGTCCACGGCGACTGCGCTTGCTGGCGTTTCTTGTCGAACTCATCCATCACTTTTAAGAGTTCTTCGAATTGCTTTCTGGCCTCCTTTGCGCCCTCCGCGATAATCACGGCCGCGTTCTTTCTGCCTCCGAGCGCATTTATTTTCTCCGCCCAATTGTCAGAGATCGAATCCAGCGTCTCGCCTACCTTCACACCGGCCCGGCGAAATTCCTCCTGGGCCGCGGTGGCCTTCTCGATGGCTTTGACCATGCGGGAGCCAAACTCGAAGGCCGCAACGCTGAGGGCCGCGAATACGCTCCCGCCCAAGATCGAGCCCATGGCTTTTCCAAATTGCGGGAACTCTTGCGTGAGGATCCTGGTCAGCGGCCGGCTCAGGTGGATCCCGAGCGCTTCGTCGACCAAGCGAAGGCTCTCCGCGCCCGTTCTGGATGTGTTCTTCCACTCGCGCGCCATTCGACTGCTAATGTCGGAGTTGAATCCCTGCACGCCTTTCATAC
>CAWENI010000008.1:0-121881 GCA_963810505.1 Terriglobia bacterium
GGTGCGCCCTGAGAGATTCGAACTCCCGACCTTCTGGTTCGTAGCCAGACGCTCTATCCAACTGAGCTAAGGGCGCGGATGTAGATGGCAGGACTTGCCCAACGATTATAACGGAACTCGCCTTCGGGAAAAATAGAACAACGCGACTCCTCAAATTCGCCGCTTTGGGATTCGCCAGAGGAGCGCGCACGAGGGAACGAAGAGCGCGGTGATTGAAGTGCCGGGAACAAAAAGATTGTTGCCAGTGGTCAGTGACCAGTGGCCTGAATGCGAGTTTGATTTCTGACCACTGATCACTGGCCACTGACCACTGATTCACTCTGGCTTTGCTGGGCTCTCGTCTACAGGAAAGGCCGTAGATCCTCCCTCCACTCGACGACGGTGCGATCCGCAACTCGCAAAAAGCCGCGCCGAATTTTTTCAACAAGCTCGACGGCCCCATTGTTGCGTTGCGTAACCGCAGTAATTCTTTCCCGCCCCAGAGCAATTCCTACCGGGTGAAAACCGCGCCGGACGTGTGTTTTGAACGACTTGCATGACGGCATCCTATGTGCTCTAGAGAACGGCAGACGAAGTGGCGCGCAACGGGGCGCTCACGAGAATAACTTCGGCCAGAGGTTTTCTTGGGCGCCCCTTGCAATTTCTCGAGAGCCCTCCCAACCCCTCGGCACGACTCCCAGGTTCTGGATTTTTTACTTCACATCAGGACAGGAAGCGGCAATCACGCCAGAGCCACCGGTTCGCGCAGATCAATTCCGGCCTCCCGCAACAGTCGCGCCACTGCAGCCTGCTTGAGGCGTGAGGCGTCGAACTCCACGCGCACCGTGCTCTTTTTCTCGTCGACCAGCACCCGGCGAATACCGTAGACCTCGCGCACGCTGTCGATCGCGCGCAACTCCGTCTCTCCCGGGGCAGCCCCATAGCGGAAAACCACGTCTAGATACGTCATCTCAGAAACCCTTCGGTATGATGATGTTGGATTGCTCCGGCGCGTGCCAGGCGAATCCAATATAGACCATCGGCCATCCAAGAGCACAGGGTCGTCTATTCACCGCCTAAAACTCATGCCCACAGAAACATCCAATCCGCCCGCCGCCGTGGAGAAAGACCCCGTCTGCGGCATGAGCGTGAATCCGACCACTGCCAAACATGTGTACGCGCACAAAGGCAAGAACTATTACTTCTGCTGCGCTCACTGTGAGACCAGGTTCCAGGCGGACCCTGACAAGTATCTCAGTCCAGCGGCGGCGCATCGTCCAACGTTGGTCACGCTGGGGATGCCCGGTGGAGCAGGGAAGGGAACCACGCCGTCGACGCCGGCCTCAACTCCGGTGGCATCTTCAAGTGCTACATCAAAGGCTCCGGCTTATGTCTGTCCCATGTGCCCCGAAGTCCGCGAATCAAAACCGGGACCATGCCCTTCCTGCGGCATGGCCCTGGAGCCCGAGATCCCGCTTCCCGCATCACGCACCGAATACACCTGCCCCATGCATCCCGAGATCGTGCGCAGCGAACCCGGCTCGTGCCCGATCTGCGGCATGGCGCTCGAACCGCGCACCGTGACGGCGGTCGAGCAAGAAAATCCCGAACTCCGCGACATGACTCGCCGCTTCTGGGTCAGCCTCGCCCTGACCGCCCCGCTTCTTGCGATCGCGATGGGAAGCATGCTCTGGCCAAATACGTACATGGGTGGAATCGGCATCCGCAGAGGCAACCAAATTGTCGTCACGCACTGGGAGTGGATTCTCCCCTGGCTGGAATTCATTCTGGCCACTCCCGTCGTGCTCTGGTGCGGCCTGCCATTCCTCCAGCGTTTCTGGACGTCTCTGGTGAACCGCAGTCCCAACATGTTCACGCTGATCGGCCTCGGCACCGGCGTCGCGTACGGATTCAGCGTGGTCGCCACAGTGGCGCCGCAGATTTTTCCCGCATCACTGCGCGGCATGGCCGGATATCCCGATGTCTACTTTGAAGCCGCGGCGGCCATCACCACTCTCGTTTTGCTCGGCCAGGTAATGGAACTGCGTGCCCGCAGCCGCACCAGCGCTGCCATTCGCGCGTTGCTGGACCTGAGTCCGAAGACGGCGCGCCGCCTGGGCCCGGACGGAAGCGAGAAAGATGTCCCGCTCGATCAGGTGCAGCCCGGGGATCGTCTGCGAGTGAGGCCGGGAGAAAAAGTCCCCGTGGATGGCGCGGTTCTGGAAGGCCGCAGCTCGGTGGATGAATCGATGATCACCGGCGAATCCATGCCGGTGGAGAAGACGGCGGGCAGCCAGGTCATCGGCGCGACCATCAACGGCAACGGCTCGTTCGTGATGCGCGCCGAGCGCGTGGGCAATGAGACGCTGCTGGCGCGCATCGTGCAGCTGGTAGGCCAGGCGCAACGCAGCCGCGCTCCAATTCAGCGCCTCGCCGACCAGGTGGCAGCATGGTTTGTGCCGGCAGTAGTTGGCGTAGCGGTCATCACTTTTGTGGCGTGGCTTGTGCTCGGTCCGCAACCGCGTCTCGCGCATGCCCTGGTGAATGCGGTAGCCGTGCTGATTATCGCCTGCCCCTGCGCTCTGGGCCTCGCAACCCCGATGGCGATCATGGTGGCGACAGGCCGCGGCGCACACGCCGGAGTCCTGATCAAGAATGCCGAAGCCCTGGAGACCCTCGAAAAAGTCGACACCCTGGTCGTCGATAAGACCGGCACGCTGACGGTAGGGAAGCCGCGCGTAATCAGCATGTCCAAGGAACTGGCGGAGGATCCCGAACTCTTCCGCTTAGCTGCCAGCCTGGAACGGGCCAGTGAGCACCCCGTAGCAGCCGCAATCGTAGAAGCCGCGGCCGAGAAGGAACTGAAGCTTTCCCAACCGCAGGAGTTTAAGGCCGTCACAGCAAGGGGCATTCTCGGCGTCGTCGACGGGCACAAGGTCGCGGTCGGCAATCCTCTTCTTATGGTTGAGGTAGGTGCATTGCAGAAACCTGCTGTTTTAACCGGGAGGCCGGTAGATGGCACAACGCTCTGCGTTGCCATCGATGGCAAGTACGTGGGCAACTTCGGCGTTGCGGATCTACCCAAATCGTCCACGCCGGAAGTCATTCGCGGTCTTAAGGCTCAAGGCATTCGGGTTGTCATGCTAACCGGCGACAACAAAGCCGTGGCCGCTGCCATCGCCCCAAAGCTTGGTATCGACGAATTCGAAGCCGAAGTCCTGCCCGAAAGAAAGTCCGAGGTCATCCGCAAGCTGCAGCAGCAGGGAAGAGTCGTAGCCATGGCCGGCGATGGCATCAACGACGCGCCCGCGTTGGCGCAAGCCAATGTCGGTATCGCCATGGGCACCGGCACCAACGTCGCCATGGAGAGCGCCGGAATCACGCTGGTGAAGGGCGATCTCCGCGGCATCCTCCGCGCCCGCAAGCTAAGTCAGGCCACCATGCGAAACATCCGCCAGAACCTCTTCTTCGCATTCATCTACAACGCAGTGGGCGTGCCGATTGCGGCGGGCGTGCTCTATCCCTTCTTCGGCCTGCTGCTGAGCCCAATCTTCGCCGCAGCAGCAATGAGCTTCAGCTCGGTATCAGTAATCACCAACGCCCTACGCCTGAGGAACGTAAGGTTGTGACCAGAGCGGAGTATCGCATTCAGCACGCCGGACGTTCGGACGCTCGCATTCAGCAGGTAGCACTCAGCAGTGAGCACTCAGCCAGAACGTGTCATTCCGAGCGAAGTCGAGGAACCTGCTGTCGCGTGCAGCGCCCATGACCTCAAGGGCTGAATGCTGATTGCTGAATGCTGATCGCTGGTTACAACTTGCCCAAAAAGTCGGTGATCTGAGTCTCATTCCAATCAATAGCCCCGATGAATTTGCGCCGCATAATTCCCTTGCGGTCGATGACGTAAGTCTCCGGAAACTTAAACGTCCCGTACAGCCCATTCGTCTTCTGACCGGCGTCGCGCACGGTGAGCAGGTCAACGCCGTGCTTTTTCACAAACTGCCGGTAGGCGTTGTCGTCCACGTCGACGCTGACGGCAAGCACGGTCACGCCTTTGTCTTTCATGCGCCGCTGCATCAAGACCAGCGACGGCATTTCTTCCACGCAGGGCGCGCACCAGGTAGCCCAGAAATTCAGCACCACCACTTGCCCGCGAAGCTGGCTGAGTGTGACCGTATATTCCGCATCTTGCACGGTGAAATCAGGAGCGCTGGAGCCGATGCGCGGCAAGTGCGAGCCCTGACAGCCCGCAAGCAGCACAGCCAAACCAAGAACAATGCAGATGGAATCAACCAGGCGTCGCACGCATCTATAATAATGGATTCGCCCAGTGTGGCGCGGGCGCCCTCGCCCGCGCACAGCGTCCGGCAAAAAGGAACCAGAGCGATAACCACCCCGCAGCAGGGAATGATAGTGACGGAACATCCTACAGTCTCGGTGATTATCCCGACGCGGAATGAAGAGATCAATCTCGGCGAGTGCCTCGCATCGCTGGTCGCGCAGACCGGCGTAGATTTTGAAATCATCGTCGTCGACGACCACTCCACCGACCGCACGCGGGAGATCGCGCAATCGTTTCCCGGAGTGCGACTCATCGAAGCCGGCCCTCTGCCCGACGGTTGGACGGGTAAGAACAATGCCGTAGCCTCTGGCGCGCGCATGGCACAAGGCGAGTGGCTGCTCTTCACCGATGCCGACACCGTGCATCTGCCGGGATCACTGGCGCGATGTCTGCACGAAGCGAAGCGGCACGAAGCAGCGTTGCTCTCGTATTCGCCGCAACAGATTGTGAAGAGCTTTTGGGAGAAGGCTGCGATGCCGGTGATTTTCGCCGAACTGGCCTCTTACTATCGCCCCAGCGAGGTGAGCGATCCCGCGTCGCCAGCGGCGGCCGCCAATGGGCAGTACATCCTGATAACGCGCGAAGCCTACGATGCAGTCGGCGGTCACGCCGCAGTCGCCACAAGCCTGCTCGAAGATGTGGCGCTGGCTCGCGCGGTCAAGCACTCGGGCCGCAAGCTCTGGTTCCGCTACGGCGGAGATGCGGTGCGCGCGCGCATGTATCGCAACTGGACACAACTGCGCGAAGGCTGGACAAAAAATCTTGCCTTGCTCTTTCCGTCGCCCGTGTTGCTGGCAGTCTGGCGCGCAGTGGAGTTCGTGCTGGTGATCGCGTGCCTCGCTGCGTTTGCCCATGCGTTGCGTCTACGTGACTATGTCCATGCTATTTTGTATGCCGCTGTTCCGCTGGTGACCTGCATTCGAATACGTCGAGCGCATTTTCCCTGGGACGCAACCATCCTCGCGCTGTTTGGCCTTCCGCTTTTCTCCTATCTGCTGCAGCGCTCAAAGCGAGCGCACGCGCAGGGCAGCGTACAGTGGAAAGGGCGAACCTATTCTGACAGTGGGAACCGCGATGCCTCCGATCCAAAGCCACTTCGCAACCCAGGCGCCGAGCAAGCGAAGCTGCTGGAATCTCATCGCTGAAGGAGCAGTTTATTTTCGATCTTCGCGCATACGGTGCGCAACAAATCTGCAAGGGTTTAACTGGCAACTGGCCACTGGCAACTGACAACTGGTTCTTATGGTCTACCTCACGCGCAAAGCCGAGTTCGCCGCTTCGCACTATTACCACAATCCGGAGTTCACCCCGGAAGAGAACCGCCGCATCTTCGGCAAATGCAACAACCCCAATGGTCACGGGCACAATTACACGCTCGAAGTTACGGTGAAGGGCGCCGTCGATCCGCGCTCGGGCTTCGTCGTTGACCTGAAGGAACTCAAGGAGATTATGCATCGCGAGGTACTCGAAGCCATGGATCACCGCTTCCTGAACAAGGAGGTGCCGGAGTTTGCCGCGCAGATTCCGACCACGGAAAATATTGCCATCGCGATCTGGCAGCGCCTGGCAAGCAAGCTGCGCAAAGCACAACTGCACCGCGTCCGGGTCTACGAGACGCCAGATCTCTTCGTCGACTTCTACGGAGAAGCATGAAATTCAGTGACACCAACGACTGCGTCATCCTGAGCGTAGCCGCATTTCAGGCGGAGCGAAGGATCTCGCGCGGGATACTGCTATCCCTCAAATCACGATATGTTTTGGATATGAAACGATAGTATGAAAGCTCACCTCACCCGCCGCTACATGTTCTCTGCGTCGCACCGCCTCCACAGCGACCAGATGTCGTCTGAAGAAAATCGTGTAACCTTCGGCAAGTGCAACAATCCTTATGGACACGGGCACAACTACACGCTGGCCGTGACCGTCAGCGGCTCGGTCGACGAGACCACAGGAATGGTCTGCAATCTGGTCGACCTCGACGGCTTTGTGGAAAGGGAGGTGCTCTCTCGCTACCACCTCGAAAATCTGAATACGCTCGACGAATTCGCCAAAGAAGTCCCTACCACCGAAAACCTGTGCGTGTCGATATTCGAAATATTGCGCCGTGGCTTCCGGTTGGCGCATCTGGAAAAGGTGCGAATCGAAGAAACCATGCTGAACTCATTCGAATACGCAGGCGACGCCGAGCTGCCAAAGTAGCGCAGGAACCCAACTATGAAACCCACTATCGAATCGCCCACCATAACCAGCGCCAGCTTTGAAGATCTTGTGCGCGAGATGCTCGTCCGCCTGGGCGAAGATCCCACCCGCGAAGGACTTGCCAGCACCCCCGAGCGCGTGCGCAAGGCCATGCAGTTTCTGACCAAGGGTTACAACGAGGATCCCGACGCACTTCTCAAAGGCGCGCTCTTCACCTGCAACTACGACGAGATGGTCATCGTCAAAAACGTCGAGATGTTCAGCCTCTGCGAGCACCACATGCTGCCGTTCTTCGGCAAAGTACATGTGGCCTACATTCCCAACGGCCGCGTGATCGGACTCAGCAAGATTCCCCGGCTGATTGAAGTCTTTTCGCGGCGCCTGCAGATTCAGGAGCGGCTCACCACCCAGATTGCCGAGACCATCCAGAAAGTGATCGAACCGCAAGGCGTAGGAGTGGTCATCGAAGCCCGGCACTTGTGCATGATGATGCGTGGCGTCGAGAAGCAGCATTCCGCCGCGGTCACCTCGTCGATGCTAGGCTGCTTCCGCAACGAAGAAGAAACACGCTCAGAATTTCTTTCATTGATCCGCCAGCGCCCGAACGGAACGTAGTGAGGCAGCAATCAGCATTCAGAAGCTATCTCATAAACGTTGCTCGTGAATAAACACTTGCATCACGGGCGAATTTGAAGCAAATCAAGGGCATGGCGGACCTCACCGACGTGCAGTGGGAACGGATCAGGCCCTTGGTGGAATTTGGACAACGGCGCCGTGCCGACAACCGGGGCAGACCCTGGCGGGAAGCACGGCAAGTGCTGAACGGCATGTTGTGGGTGTTGCGGACGGGTGCGCCCTGGCATGATCTGCCAGCGCGATACGGTCCGTACCAGACCTGCCACCGCCGTTTCCAGCAGTGGCAACGCTCGGGGGTGCTGGACGGCATTCTTTGGGGGTTGGCGGAGGACTTGTTGGCGCGCGGAAAGCTCGGCCTGGAGGAGACGTTTATTGACGCCTCCTTTATGGGGGCAAAAAAAGGGGCGATGGCGTTGGTCGAACGCTCGTCGGCAAAGGGAGCAAGCTCATGGCAATCGCAGACTGCCATGGTCTTCCTATCGCCCTCTGGGTTACGAGCGCTACGCCGCATGAGCAAAAGCTGGTCGCGGCTACGATCGAGCACCGCTTCGTGGCCGAGAAGCCGAAACGCTTGATTGCGGATCGCGGATATGACAGCGACGCGTTGGTCGATCTTCTTGCCCAACAGCATGGAATCGAGTTGATCGCGCCTCATCGTCGCTATCGCACACGAACCCACCGCCAGGACCGGCGAAAACTCCGGCGTTACAAACGCCGGTGGAAGATCGAGCGGTTGTTCGCATGGTTGAAGAACTTCCGCCGCCTGCTGGTGCGTTGGGAACGTCATAGCAATAATTTTCTCGGCATGGTTCAACTTGCCTGCATGTTGATCCTGTTGAGACGTTTGTGAGACCACTTCTCAGCACTCGGCATTCAGCCAGAACTAGGTTGGGTGCCCCATTTCTCGCGCGTTCTGTGCGCGAGAAGTGGGAAAGTGGGTATTCCCAATGCCAACGACCTCTCATCCTGCGGTAAGATAGCAAGACGCGTTGTCATCCTGAGCGGCGTTCTTGGCCGCGGAGGACCTATGCATCCGGCCGAGTAGCCCATAGCTTCTTCGCCTTAGTCCAGGATGACACACTCCGCCACCTCTCATCCTGCGATAAGATATCGACGATCCCGCATCCTCCACTTTGATTCGACGCAGACCAGAAAGAAAATCCGACCGCCTTCACGGCAAAGTCGCTCTCATCACCGGAGCGACGCGCGGAATCGGCCTCGCCGTAGCTCGCGCACTCTCCGACGAAAGCTGCAATCTGATTCTCACCGCGCGCGACGAACCCAGCTAGCCCGCGTGAGCAGGGAACTGGCCCGCGCGAAAATCCGCGTCCTGGCGCACCCCTGCGACATACGCGATCCCTACTCCGTCGACGTGCTGTTCCGGGCGGCACGGCAGCATTTTGGCAGGCTGGATATTCTCTTCAACAACGCCGGCGTCGCACACAAAAACCTTTCCATCGAGCGCCTGCCCTATCCCGTCTGGATGGATGTTGTACAAACCAATCTGAGCGGCATGTTCCTTGTCACGCAGGCGGCGCTGGTGATCATGAAGCGCGGCGGCACCATCGTGAACAACTTGTCGATCGCCGCGAACCGCGTGTTCGCCGGCTCGGCGGCCTACAACGCATCGAAGCACGGAGCGCTCGGCTTCACCAACACCTTGCGAGAGGAATTGCGGCCGAAAGGAATCCGCGTCATCGGCCTTCTGCCGGGCGCAACCGATACGGAAATCTGGAAGACGCTGTGGCCGCAAGCCCCGCGCCGCAAAATGATGTCGCCCACCACGGTCGCCCACGCCGTAGTCGACGCGATCCTGCTTCCGCCCAACGCTACCGTGGAGAATCTGGAAATCCTGCCCAGCTCCGGGACCCTATAGCCTCGCTCGCCTTTCCACCGCTGCCCAGTCCAAGTACAATGGCCCGCTAAATCAATCGTGGAGGAAATCTCAATGACGAAGTCCGTGTTTCTGGCCGCAGCCTTGCTCTGCCGCAACTCTGTCCATCCCCGCGCACGCGCAGGACGCCATGAAGAAAGATGCCGCCGTCAAGAAGCTCAGCCCCTCGGAGGCTGTGCTCGAGCAGTGGAATGACATTGGCCGAAAACTGATCGCCATGGCCGAAGATTTTCCCGAAGACAAGTATGACTTCAAACCAACTCCCGCACAGCGCAGCTTCGCTGAAGGACTTCTGCACGCCGCCAACGCTAACTATTTCTTCACCAACCTGGCCAACGGTCAGAAGCCGCCGGCAGAAGAAGATCCAAAGCGTGACCAGTACAAGACCAAGGCGGATGTCGTCGCTTTCGTGAAGAAGACTTTTGCCGACGGCGCGTCCGCCATCAAGGCAAAGGGCGACAAGGGCATGAATGATCTGGTCGTGGAGCCCTTCAGCCACGAGCAGATGCGCCTCACCGACCTGGCCTACGGCATCATCGAGCACAGCGGCGAACACTACGGCCAACTCGTTGTCTACTATCGCGTAGCAGGCCTGGTCCCGCCAGAGTCGCGACCCAAGAAGTGAGCGATGATCGTGTGGCGCGGGCGCCCTCGCCCGCGTTCCTTGCAGCAAAGTCGACGCGGGTGTCAAAAAGCGCGGGTGCCCCATCCTAACGTCGCGCCTTTTGCGACGTTAGGGTGGGGATTTACTGCCAGGCGTAAGGCGATCGCCGCGCCCGCGCCGGGAACACCTTGATCAGCACCATGCCGGCCACGAATCCGCCAACATGCGCCCAGAAGGCCACGCCACCCATGTTCTGCCTGTGGACTGCGAGCATCGTCTCGGTTCCACTCAGAAAATGCAGGGCGAACCAATAGATCAGGATGATCCACGCCGGCATCCAGATCACCAAAATTAGCAACCAAAAACCCAGGTCAGCACTCGCGCCCTCGGATAGAGAAGGAAATACGCTCCCAGTACCCCCGCAATCGCGCCACTCGCTCCCACCGCCGGCACGCTCGTGTGCGGATTAGTCGCCACCTGGGCTGCCATCGCGATCAAGCCAGTAAGAATGTAGAACACAAGATAGTTAAAATGTCCGAGGTGGTCCTCGACGTTATCGCCAAAGATTACAGAATCCACATATTGCCCATAACATGCATCCAGCCGCCGTGCATAAACATCGACGTGAAGAAGGGAAGCACGACCGCCGGCAGCGGGTACTTGGGCGAGCCCGCCAGAAATGCCGCGACATGCGACGGCACGACTCCGAACTGGGCACTCAACTGGTATAAGCCACGAGTCCCCGAAGCTCCACTCGAAAAAGAAGATCACCAGGTTCAGCGCAATCAGAAAATAGGTGACATAGGGTGTACTGTAGCGAGGCTGGTCGTCGCGAAGAGGAAGCATGGCGGATTTGGTAAGTTAGTAGTCTGTGGTCGGAGGCTTCCCTGCGACAGTATCAAGTTAGCAGAAGTTGTTCATGAATGGCGTCCTCATCATCGACAAGCCCCCGGGACTGACCTCGCATGACGTGGTCAACCGCGTCCGCCGAATTCTGGCACAGCGCTCCGTCGGCCACCTGGGGACCCTCGATCCGCTGGCCACCGGCGTCCTGCCGCTGGTGCTTGGCAGCCTCACGCGGCTGGCCCAGTTCTACACCACGTCGGAGAAGGTGTACCAGGGCGTGATGCGATTCGGCTTCGCCACCGACACCTACGATGCCGAAGGAGAGCCCGTGGGCCCGGCGCAATCAGTGACTCTGGATGCGCGGGAAATAGAAACACTGGCCGCTCGATTCCGTGGCGTGATCGAGCAGATGCCGCCGCCGTTTTCGGCAAAAAAGATTCATGGAGTCCCCGCCTACAAGTTGGCGCGCAAACAAAAAGAGGTCGTGCTCAAGCCGGTCCGAGTTGAAATCAAAGAGTTCGAAATCCTCGACGTCTGCCCAGACCGAGTGAGTTTCCGCGCCCGCGTCGCCTCTGGAACCTACATGCGCTCCCTCGCCCACGAAATGGGACAGCAGCTCGGATGCGGAGCCCATCTGGAGTCGCTGCGCCGCACCGCGGTCGCGGAATTTGAAATGGCAGACGCGCACACTCTGGAACAGCTTGCCGACGCCATAACCCAGGGCAGCCTCGAGGATCTCTTCGTGCACCCGCGCAAATTACTGCCGCAGATCCCTTCCGTCACCGCCGACGAAGCCAACGCCGCCCGCATTCGCAGCGGACGCACCGTCAACCTCCCCGAACTCTCCCGCGCACGCCAGGTAAAAGTCTTCTACGGCCAAAGGGAACTGATCGCCATCGCCACCCGCATAGCCGGAACATTGTTCCACCCCAAGATCGTGCTGATTACGGAGCACGCCGCCGAACCGGTGAGCCGAAGACTCCTCTGAACTGTTGTGACCGGCATCACGGACAAACGCCACGCTCGCCCATAGAGTGATTATGACCGCACCGCCGCAACGGCCCAGGAGTACACCGACTTTCCTGCGTGGTAGACCGTCCTTCCACGACACCAGACCCCATTAGGCGATCGATCCGGGCCCGCACCAATCGTCACCACGACTATGACGGAAACTCCAAGATCCCCAAGAGTACGGCATCCGTCCCCAGATCGTGCGTAAGTAGCGCCGCTTTCCCCGCGACTGCCTGGCGGGCGCCCTGGCCGGCGGCTGCAGCAAAGGAGTTTGCCATGAGGATTCACACCCAATTGAAGATGTTCTTCGCGCTGCTGATCGCGCTCACCACGCTCACCAACCAGACCGCCCCAGCACAAGTTACAGGTGCGGCGTCGTCGAAGAGATCGGTGCTGACCGCTGCTGTACCAGGGGCCAGGCAGAGAGCCGCGAACGCGATGGGCTCGAGCCCATCTCTCTTCCTGCCACCGGTAACCTACTATCCTGGGTCGTCTGGTGGCGCAATGTCCATCGCGGTTGGCGATGTGAACTTGGATGGCCATCCTGATCTGGTGGTGGCGAACTATGGCGGCGACACGGTAGGCGTGCTGCTGGGCAAGGGCGACGGCACTTTTCAGCCAGCGGTCACCTACAGTTCGGGCGGAGTCGATGCCACCTCAGTCGCGATCGTGGACGTAAACGGGGATGGCAAGCCCGATCTGGTGGTGGCGAACTTTTACGCTAACAGCAGCTCTACCGTAGGATCGGTGGGGGTCCTTCTGGGCAACGGAGACGGCACCTTCCGGCCGGCGGTCGTCTACAATGCGGGGCCGAATTATGTTGATTCGATGGCGGTCGCCGATGTGAACGGCGACGGCACGCCCGACCTCCTCGTAGTGGGCGAATCGGGCACAGTAGGTGTGCTATTGGGCAACGGCGACGGAACCTTTCAATCTCCGGTTTTATATCGCACGGGCGCAATCACGCCGAGTGCGATAGCGGTCGCCGATTTGAACGGCGACGGTCGCCCGGACCTTCTGATAGCGAATGAGTGTGTTGATTGGATGCACTGCGTTGGTGCGGTCGGCGTGCTGCTAGGCAACGGCGACGGAACTTTTCAGCCCGCGGTGCTTTACGAGACAGGGGGGCCATTCGCCTGGTCGGTGGCAGTTGCCGATCTCAACGGAGATGGCAAGCCGGATTTGGTGGTGGCGAACTCGGGCTCCCACACCGTGGGCGTACTGCTCGGCAACGGGGACGGAACCTTCCAGCCGGCTGCGACCTACGACGCCGGCATCGGAAACTCCGCCTCCGTAGCCGTTGCCGATGTAAATGGGGACGGCAAGCCTGATCTGCTGGTGGCGAACACCAACACTGGTGCCGACGGTACACTCGGCGTCCTGCTGGGAAATGGCGACGGTACTTTTCAACCGGTCGTGACTTACGACTCGGGCAGCTATGGTGCCGTTGGCCCCCAGAGTATTGCGGTCGCGGATTTTAACGGAGATGGGAAGCCGGACCTCGCTGTAGCGAACTTTGCCTACGGCGTGGTGGGTGTGCTGCTCCATCGCCCGACACCCCGAACTTCGACAAAGACCACGCTTATCTCCAGCCTGAATCCGTCCATCTACGGGCGGAAAGTGACTTGGACAGCGACGGTTACCTCGTCCGGTTCAATCACGCCGACCGGGACGGTCAAGTTCACCTGGAGTATCTACACCATTGGCTCGGCCACTCTCAACAGCAACGGCGTGGCCACTTTTAGCAGATCAAATCTCAACGCCGACGCTTATCCGCTGATGCGGTGTATGTAGGCGACGCGGCCAATCTGGGCAGCACGTCCACCGTGCTAAACCAGCTGGTGCTGCCCACCACGAGCACGGCCGCCATCACCTCGTCGCCGAATCCGTCCACCCAAGGTCAAGCGGTGACTTTCACCGCCACGATCACCTCGCCGACGGTGACTCCGACAGGGCCAGTCACCTTCACGGCAGGGAAGACAGTGCTGGGGACAACTCAACTCAGCGGAGGCAAAGCACGCCTGACAATCTCGTCACTTCCGGTAGGATCGACGAACCTCACCGTGACTTACAACGGAGACTCCAACATCGCGAAAAGTTCAGCTTCTATTACCCAGACGGTGCACTAGCGCCCAAACTCGTTGATGGTTCTGTGGGCGGACACTCATGTCCGCCCCCCGCCCCAGCATCGGCTCGCTCTACGGCGTCATCGGCGCGCAGCAAGGCGTCCTCACCGGCCTAGGCTCCATCAACTCCACCCGCGTGAAGTTCGGATCATACAGATTGAACTGCCACTTCCCATCGCGCCCGATCTCAGGCTTCTCCTCGGCCTTGTATCCCCGCTTCACCGCAGTCTGATATCCGGCCTTCACGCTAGCCACGCCCAGCGCCAGGTGATGCATCACCCCCAGTTCCTTCGGATCAGGATTCTCCACGTTCAACATGTACTCGAGCCAGTCCGTACCCTCCGGCACCCGCATGTCGACCCAGTCCGTCTCGTTGTCCTTCATGCCCCCGTGCCAGGTTTCTTTGAAGCCGAGAATGTCCTTATAAAAGCGGTCCGCCGCAGCCCGATCCTTCACCACCACTCCCACATGAATCAGCCGCTGAGAAATTCTTGTGTCGGGCAGATACTTCCCGAAGTTGCGGCTGTGCAGCGAGCCCGGCCGGAATTCGACGAACTCCACGTCGTGCCCGTCAGGATCAAACACGTCGAATCCGCGATTGCCGTCCAGCATCGGCTCCAGCTTCTCAGGCACTTTCCAGCCACGGCTGGCCAGATAGGCCCGCATCTGCTCCGCATCCGAGGTTTCAAACGATATGTGCGACAGCCGGTCCATCTTCGCATCGGTCAACTCCGGAAACATCTCGATGTATTGATGATCGTTGATCTTGAAGTAGGTAAGCAGCAGCCCCGTGCCTTCCTCCTTGGGCTTGTCGAGCATGAACGGCTCCTGGAAGCCGAGCACTCCGGTATAAAACTTTCTGGCCGCATCCAGGTTATCCGTGCGCAGCCCGATGTGAGCCACCCCAACAATCGCAGGTCGACTGATTGCCGAACGATCAATCGCTGAACGATCGACTGGGGCCGAAGTCGCTTTGCTGTCCGCAGGCTTATTCTTCGAAGTCTGTCCCCCGGAAACCTGAAATAAAACCGCAACCAGCAGAGCAGCCGGCAGCACTCGAAACGATGTAGTCATAACTCGCATCTTCCTGTGCGACGCAAACCCCTGTCAAGCCGCGCGGACCATGTGGCGCGAACCATGTGGCGCGGGCGCCCTCGCCCGCGTAAGCCAGCCGCATGGATCTCTGGGCGAAACCCAACGATCAGATCCAAACCCCCAGCCGGAGCGGCGCCATAAGAAAGCCCGCAGCCTGCTCTGAGCCTGTCGAAGGGACGGAAGTCCGGGGTAAGCGCCCAGATCAAGAAACTAAGTCCCGTAGAGCCTGCCCTGAGCAAGCGAAGCGCGTCGAAGGGGACGGCACATCTCATGCGGCACGGGCGCCCGCCTAAGCCAGCCCCGCCTCTGAACCAGCAAGCCAACCCGCCTTGACGTTCTCGCATCTGCCTTTTACTGTGGCTGTAACGTCCATGAAACTTTCCGTGGTCATGCCGGTCTACAACGAACGAGCCACACTCCGCCACGTGGTCAAGCGCGTGCTGGCCGTCCCCCTCGACATTGAACTGATCTGCGTCGATGACGGTTCGCAGGATGGTTCGCGCGAGATGCTCGTCGAGCTGGGCGAGCGCCATCCTCAGATTCGAGTGCTCCTGCAACCAAAGAATATGGGTAAGGGCGCGGCCTTGCGCCGCGGCATTGCGCAAGCCACCGGCGACTTCGTCATCATCCAGGATGCCGACCTCGAATATGACCCGGACGAATACCCCTTGCTTCTCGCACCTCTGCTGCAGGATAAAGCCGACGTCGTCTATGGCTCCCGCTTTCTCGGCGCCGGGCCACACCGCGTGCTCTACTACTGGCACTCGGTAGGGAACTGGATTCTGACTCTGCTCTCCAATGCCTTGACCAACATCAACTTGAGCGACATGGAAACCTGTTACAAGGTTTTCCGGCGGGAGATTCTTCAGTCCATTCCCATCGAAGAAGATCGCTTCGGCTTCGAGCCCGAAATCACTGTTAAGGTCGCCAAGCGCCGCCTGCGCGTCTACGAGGTCGGCATCAGCTACTGCGGACGCACCTACGAAGAAGGCAAGAAGATCGGCTGGAAAGATGGCTTCCGCGCCCTCTTCTGCCTGCTGAAGTACACCATCAAAGAACCACGCCTGAACCCAAAGCCCCTCGCCGCCAACGCCGCCGAGAACGTTCAGTAAGGCCAGCAGTCCGCTTCGCCTTGGCTCGGGGAGACACCTCAAATCAACTCACCGTCAGGGCTTGCTGTCGGGAATCCCTATTCTCTCCGCCATCCTCACCAACTCGGCTAACGAACTCGCGCCCATCTTATGCATCAACTGGCTGCGATGGACTTTCACCGTGGATTCACTGGTTCCAATTTCTGCGGCGATTTGTTTGTTGAGCAAGCCGGAAACCACCAGAGGCAGCACTTCGCGCTCCCGGGGCGTCAGCGACTCGAAGCGCTCTCGAAGGGAAGCAATTTCCCCTTCTGCCTGGCGCCGGGCACGGTCCGCCTGGCGCCGGTCACGGTCGCGGTCCAGGGCTACGTGAATCGCATCCAGAAGATCCTGAGGGCGGTACGGTTTAGTAAAGAACTCGATAGCTCCCGCCTTCATGGCCCGCACGGTCATGGGGATATCGCCGTGACCGGTGATAAATATGATGGGAATGCGAATATCGGCCTCGGCCAATTGGCGCTGGAGAGTGAGGCCGCTGGTCCCCCGCAATCTGATGTCGAGCACGAGACAACTGGGTCCGTCTGAACGCCTGGCCTGAAGGAACTCTTGTGCCGATCCGAACAGCTCAACCTGCAATCCCTCAGATTCAATGAGGCGCTTCAACGCACGACGAACCGAGGCATCGTCATCGACTACATAAACTACGGGCGCCGCTTCTGTCATGAAAACGCTGTCAATCCTGGGCGGGCAAGATAAATTCGAAAAGGGCACCGTTGTTCCCTGCCACGGCCCACAAACGTCCACCATGAGATTCGACAATGGAGCGAGCGATCGCCAGTCCCATCCCAAGGCTCTGAGGCTTGCTGGAAAAAAATGGCTCGAAGATACGGTCCGCTTGCGTCGGATCAATTCCTGGCCCTGAGTCTTGTACTTGAACGAGTACCCCGTCGGGATGCCTTGCCGACTTGATAAGAATTTTGCGCGGCCGCTCCTTGACCGTACGCATCGCGTCGATGCCGTTCGAGATCAAATTGAGCACCACCTGCTGCAACTGCACGCGATCGCCGTTCACGCGCGGCAGATCGGACGCAAGATCAAAGCGCAAAGAAATACAGTTTCTGCTCAGCTCACTGCGGAGGAATTCGCTGACTTCCCGAATGGCTTCATTGATGTCCAGTTCGTTTCTCTCTGGAGCGCCCTTCATGAGCAGGGTGCGAATCCGCGAAATGATGGCACTGGCCCGATCTCCGTCGCTCACAATCTCCGCAATTGCCTCCCGCAAGCTCTCAAGATTCGGCGCTCTGCCAGCTAATTCACGCAGGCAGAAATTTCCGTTTGTGACAATCGCGGCCAAGGGCTGGTTGATCTCGTGCGCAATTGCCGCCGCCAGTTCTCCCATCGCCTGTACCCGCGTGACGCGGGCCAGCTTGTCCTGCGCTTCCTGCAAAGCCTCCTCGGAACGCCGCTGAACTTCGGCACTCGCCCGCCGGTCCACCGACGATGTCGTGATGGCGGCCACAATCACGATGAAGGTCACAATGGCAATTCCATTGTTGGCAAGCGGGGAGATGTTCACAGCGTGGGAAAAGTCCGGAGGCAAGGCGGGGATGAAAGTGGCGGCAGCCATTCCGGTGTAATGCATCGCGGAGACTGCGGCTCCCATCACGATGGCGCTGCCAAGCCTTCGCGGAACAGTCCATCTGGTCTCTTCTCGCAGATCGAATGCCATCAGGAGCGCGACCAGAGAAAAGATGAATGCGAACAAAATGGAAGCGGTCACCAACAGTGGGGAATACTGAGGAAGGGCAGGCAATCTCATCGAGGCCATACCAAGGTAGTGCATGCCGGAGACGCCGGCGCTCATAATGACGCCGCCGCGCAAGGCCTCAACCCAGCGCATGGTTCGGCGGCTTGCCACGTACAGGGCGACTGCGGACGCCAGGATCGCTACCAAGAGTGATACCAGCACGGTCGGCCAGTGGTACTGGACGGGCACGGGCAGGTGGAAGGCCATCATTCCCTTGAAATGCATCTCCCAGATGCCGATGCCCATCGCAACCGCCCCGCCGCTCAACCAGGCCAGGCGAATCCGGCCGCGAGCGGCTGTTACGCGTCCAGCAAGGTCCAGCGCGGCATAGGACGCAGCGATGGCTACAAACACCGAGCGAGCTACCTCGCTGTAGTCGTAGGAACTGGGTAACGCCGCGTTGGCGGAGATCATCACAAAAGATCCATCTCGCAGTTGAATAAGGCCGAAAACTTCGCAGCAGGACTCAGCTAAGGGGCCGGAAATATCAGATCTGAACGGAGTTTACACCCAGCGAATAAGAACCTGCATCATGCCCACACTCGGAACTGTGGCAGCTCGGAACAAACTCTGCCTCGTCATTTTCAGTTCTTCGTTCTCAGCCAATCGCAGAGCGCGCGGTGAGACTCCGCATATATTTCGATATGTCCGCACTCTTCACATACACCGACTGAGACCGCCCCTGAGTAAACGGGGTGATCTGGAGCCTCCAGGCGCGAAAAGTCTAACGCCACCACACCTCTCACTCGATTGGGATGCTGACAGCATTCCGCAGCCATCTCCCCCTCATCCCGAACATCCGAATCTGAAGCCAGTTGTCCAGCATTATGAGGATAGAATCTCCGATCCACTGGACGATAAAGCGCACCTCCCAGATGATGGGTCAATTTACACCTCAGGGCGGAGTTACTGAAAGCAAATTCGCGGGATACCCGTCCTAAACCTTCGTAAAGTCCATCTTTACCAACGCACAATAGATTTGAGTAAGGCCCTGGGTCTACGCTTACAGGAGAGGGGGGTCGAGCCGCCAAGACCCAGCCCAAAGGAATGGGCCTCGCACGACAATGCCGTGCCTACCGCAAAAGCGCGCAACTGAAAGACAAACTAGCGAGAGGGAAACAGTGCGTCCGGAAGACGAAATCCGTTCCGAACCGAATTTCGACGAGATCGTGGGTGAGAGCGCCGCGCTCAGGCAAGTGCTCAACCAAGCCAGGACCGTAGCTTCAACTGATGCTAGTGTGCTGATCCTGGGAGAGACGGGCACGGGCAAGGAACTGGTCGCGCGTGCCATCCACCGGATGAGCTCTCGCGAGCGCGCCAGCTTCATCAAACTCAACTGCGCGGCGATTCCCACCGAACTTCTGGAGAGCGAACTGTTCGGCTATGAGAAGGGTGCCTTTACCGGCTCCGTCAGCCGCAAGATCGGGCGCCTGGAAGCCGCCGATAGGGGAACGCTTTTTCTGGATGAGCTCGGAGAACTCCCGCTGGAAGTGCAGCCGAAGTTATTGCGAGTGTTAGAGGATCAGGAGTTCGAGCGACTGGGCGGCATCGTTCCCATTCGGGTCAATATGCGTCTGGTCGCAGCAACAAACCAGGATCTGGCAAGAAAGGTAGCCGACGGGGAGTTCCGAAGAGACTTATTCTATCGCCTCAACGGGTTTCCCATCCGCATGCCAGCCCTGCGGGAGCGCAAAGAGGACATCCCTCTGCTGGTACGCCACTTCGTACAGAAGTTTGCGCGCCGAATGAACAAGCAGATCGAGATCATCCCAACGGAAACCATGAATGCGCTAGTGAGCTGCATGTGGCCGGGGAACGTGAGGGAACTGGAAAACATCATCGAGCGCGCGGTGGTTCGTTCGCTAGGTCCGATCCTAAACGTCCAGCTGCTCGAATTGGGCTCCGCCGAACCTCCTAGCCGGGGCCAGTGAGTGAAGAACAGTTGTCGCCATGTTGATCGGCCTTGAGGCCCCCCACACAATGTCCGATAACAGGTATTATGTAAACTGTGCGAATGTGGCGCGGGCGCCCTCGCCCGCGCTTCTGGGTGGGTTCCTGCTACGGGTGCGTGTTACGCGTGTGGCGGGTTTGGTTCCTAACTGAAGGCTGACGGCTGAAAGCTGACAACTGCCGCCTACATCTTGTACTTCCCCAGATCCTCGTCGTTCAACCCTTCCAGCCATTTGCGCAGTTCTTCGCTGGTCACATGATCCGACATGTTCGCCGCCAGCTTTGAGCTCTTGAGCACGATGTCGTCGACAAAGATCGGGCAATCCACCCGCAGCGCCAGCGCCAGCGCGTCCGACGGACGCGAGTCGATGCTGATCACCTCGCCGCTGCGCTCCAGCCAGATCACCGCATAAAACGTGTCTTCCTTCAATTCAGTCACCACCACCTTGTGCACCTGGGTTTCGAGCCCGGTCAGCACGTTCTTGATCAGGTCGTGCGTCATCGGACGCGGCGTGCTCACTTTCTCCATCTCCAGCGCAATCGCATTCGCCTCGTAAACCCCCACCCAGATCGGCAACACGGTGTCCCCCAAAACATCCTTCAAGATAACGATCGGCATATTGGAAACCGGATCCATCATCAGGCCGCGGATTGTCATTTCGACTTCCATCGTGACCTCCGTGAATATCCTTTCTTATATCACCATTTCGCCCGCGAGGCTGTTGGGGAAACTAGTGGTTGTGAGCACGGAAACGTAGCTGCCCGGGCTGGGAGCGGCGTCTGCCGGGGCGGTGAAATTCAGCGTCTTGTTCTGCGAGGTGCGGCCGATCCATTGCTTCCGCGTCTCGTTTTTTCCTTCAACCATTACTTGAAATACTTGCCCGATATGTTTTCGGTTCCGGGCCGTCTGAATTCCCTTCTGCTTTGCGTTCAGGACCTCGAGGCGGCGCGCCTTTTCCTGATCGGGGATGGCATCGTCCAATCGGAGCGCCGGGGTATTCGGTCGCGGCGAGTACTTGAAAGAAAACACGCCATCGTAGCCGACTTCTTCGAGCAGATCTAAAGTCGCGGCGAAGTCGGCCTCGGTTTCTCCCGGAAAACCGACGATGACGTCAGTCGTAATGCTGATTTCGCGCTTCGCGCCCTTCATCCAGGCGATGCGCTCCAGGTATTGGTCGCGCGTGTAGAGGCGCTGCATGGCGTCGAGGACGCGCGTCGAGCCGCTCTGCACCGGCAGATGTACGTGATCGCACAGCGCAGGCACGGCGTCGATGGCGTCGATGATGTCGCGTCCAAAGTCGCGCGGGTGGGACGTAGTGAAGCGCACGCGCTTGATTCCCGGAACCTCTCCCACGGCAGCCAGCAATTCGGCGAACGATCTTTTGCCTGACCCCAGGCAGGCGGGATCCTTGTACGAATTCACGTTCTGGCCCAGCAACTGGATCTCGGTGTAGCCGAGATCAGCCATCTGGCGCGCCTCGGCGAGCACGGAGTCCGAAGTGCGGCTGCGCTCCTTGCCTCGCGTGAATGGGACGACGCAGTAGGCGCAGAACTTGTCGCAGCCTTCGATGATGGTGATGTATCCGCGGTGAGGATTGGTGCGGGCGGTGAATTCGGTCTCGAAACACTCGTCGGTCTGGCGGTCGTCGAGTCCGGTGATGCGCACCAAGCTTCCTGGCGCTCCACGCGAGATCCCTCGCCCCGCGGGTGAAAGCGCGGGGCTTCGGGATGACGCCTGGTCAAAAGATGCGGGATCCGTGTGTTGAGCGGCTTCCAATTCGATAAGCATCTGCGGCAGGTTGCGGTACGACGCCGAACCGCACACCAGCGACACGTGCGGCGCGCGCTCGAAAATCTTTTCGCCTTCTTGCTGCGCCACGCAGCCCAGCACTCCAAATTTTTTCCCCTGCGCCTGCAGCTTCTTGAAGTCGGCCAGGCGATGGAAGACTTTCTGTTCCGCCTTGTCGCGAATCGAGCAGGTGTTGTAGAGGATCAGGTCCGCCTGTTCGACGGTTTCCACCTGGCAGTAACCTTGCTGCACCAGCGTGCCAATGACTTTTTCCGAGTCATGCACGTTCATCTGGCAGCCAAAGGTTTCCAGGTAGAAAGTTTTCTGCGAATCCCCAGACATCTGCTCAGTATAACGCGGCTTGTGGGTGAAATGGTGGGATGTGGCGCGGGCGCCCTCGCCCGCGCAAGCCGGCACAAACATGCAGACATGGAATTGGCTCATCGGAAGGCGCTCTCTCACACGAGCTACTTTAAATGCAGGCATTTTCGCGGGCGAGGGCGCCCGCGCCACATTGGGCGCACCCGCTACGTCACTGGATCCAGCCACAGCCAGCGGTAGTCCTCCGGTTGCTTCACAAGGCCTGCGCGTGCGGGATTCTGCCGAATGTACTCGCGCTTCTGTTCCCAGCTTTCATCCGAACGCAACACATGATCGAACGATTCCTCATCCCATACGGGACCAGCGCGTCGCAACATCTTGTTGACGCTGTGTGCCGATGAGCATTTCAGACTTTGCATGATGTCCACCATCGGGATCGGCCAGCCTGCGGAGTCGCGCAGCGCCCAGAACAGCAGATGCACATGGTTCGGCATGACTACGGCTGCGGATACGTGAATCCGTTTTCCGTGATCGTGCAGGCAATGCTGCAAAACCAGATCCCGGACAGCTTCAGACAGGATCAGAGTGCCGAAGGCTCGAAATGTAACGAAGAGAGCGCCGGAGGCGTTTTGATAGTGCGGTAAACGCCGCCGGTACTCGTACTTGGGACGTTCGAGGGGGTAATATCGTGACATGCGTAGCCTTGCGAATGTGGCGCGGGCGCCCTCGCCCGCGCTTTCGTCCACACTCGCAGCAGATTGAGCCCTCGACGATCACGCTGTCAGTGACGGATGAACATTGCAGTTCCAAGAATTCCAAACTGGGTCTAGCCTCGGTGGTGCTGCCGGCTTGCGCGGGCGAGGGCGCCCGCGCCACATAGACCACGCGCCAGATCGGCATTCACTTTCGCGGGCAGACGGCGCAGCGCACGGGCAGTTCCCTGCACCGGCACAGCACCGGGATATCTTTCCATCCGCGCACCTTGCGCGTGCACGCCAGCAGGCACCAGGCCTCGCGGTACCGTTCGTACTTGGCTTTGCTTCGCTTGCTAGGATGAAAGCTCAGCGTGGTTAAACCCACAAACGCCTCGATCGGAAGGACATACCACAAGTCGGCGGGGACGACATAGGCGACGAGGAAATCGATGTCCTCCTTGGTGTAAAGGCCTCTTTTTCCCCTGAGCTTTCGTGGAGTACACAGATGGTTTTTGGTATGTGGCCGTTTTTACCTGCACGCGCCAGAAAGTGCCTCCGAATTCGACGACGAAGTCGTACCGCCTGCTGTCTCCCCAGGGCTTCGAGACAGCAAAATCGAGGCTGCAGGCCCTGGCAAGGAATGCAGCCTCGGTCGCTTCCCCGCGCCGTTTGAAATCGGGGCTGCCGACGGCGTGGAGGGTGATGGGTTCAGGTGTGGCGCGGGCGCCCTCGCCCGCGGCTTTTGACTCTGTTTTGGGATCGGACAGTTTGTCCATGTCGTTTTGCATAAAAAAAGGCGCAGCTGGTTGGCTGCGCCTGGATACTCCTTTGCTGAGATCTCGACGGGAAGCGCTCAGCACTCAGCCGTCAGCATTCAGCCAGGAAACGGCCTGTGCTCTCCGCGTGGCTGATTGCTGAGTACTAAGAAGTGGTCTCACAAACGTCTCAACAGGATCAACATGCAGGCAAGTTGAACCATGCCGAGAAAATTATTGCTATGACGTTCCCAACGCACCAGCAGGCGGCGGAAGTTCTTCAACCATGCGAACAACCGCTCGATCTTCCACCGGCGTTTGTAACGCCGGAGTTTTCGCCGGTCCTGGCGGTGGGTTCGTGTGCGATAGCGACGATGAGGCGCGATCAACTCGATTCCATGCTGTTGGGCAAGAAGATCGACCAACGCGTCGCTGTCATATCCGCGATCCGCAATCAAGCGTTTCGGCTTCTCGGCCACGAAGCGGTGCTCGATCGTAGCCGCGACCAGCTTTTGCTCATGCGGCGTAGCGCTCGTAACCCAGAGGGCGATAGGAAGACCATGGCAGTCTGCGGATTCCGCCATGAGCTGCTCCCTTTGCCGACGAGCGTTCGACCAACGCCATCGCCCCTTTTTTGCCGCCCATAAAGGAGGCGTCAATAAACGTCTCCTCCAGGCCGAGCTTTCCGCGCGCCAACAAGTCCTCCGCCAACCCCCAAAGAATGCCGTCCAGCACCCCCGAGCGTTGCCACTGCTGGAAACGGCGGTGGCAGGTCTGCGTACGGACCGTATCGCGCTGGCAGATCATGCCAGGGCGCACCCGTCCGCAACACCCACAACATGCCGTCAGCACTTGCCGTGCTTCCCGCCAGGGTCTGCCCCGGTTGTCGGCACGGCGCCGTTGTCCAAATTCCACCAAGGGCCTGATCCGTTCCCACTGCACGTCGGTGAGGTCCGCCATGCCCTTGATTTGCTTCAAATTCGCCCGTGATGCAAGTGTTTATTCACGAGCAACGTTTATGAGATAGCTTGGCTCTGTTGACATCCTGAGGTGCTGAGTTACGTGCTACAAACGATAAAGATTGTACGTGAGGCCGAGCAACAAGGCTTGGCGACGTTGCGTGAGCAAGCATCGGCCGGGAGCGCGGCAGGAGAGTTTGCGTTTGGCAACGGAGAAGACAGTTTCAATCAGGGCACGACGGCAATATTTCTGACGAGGAAAATGGTTTCGCATCTCGGTGCGCGGACGCCGTGAATGCGCCAGGTTTTCTTCCCACGTTTGGCGGGGATGACGCTCAAGGCGTGAAGCTGCTGGCGGACAAAGGTGTGATTGCGCTCGGAATCGAATTCGGCATCGGCCAACACACAGCCCACGGGAGTGTGGGCATGGGCCTGCGCGACGAGTTCGGGGAGATGAGCACAGTCATTCCACGGGGCCTGACGCGCCGACTGTGCCAAGATGAGTTGCCGCTTCAGGTCGACGACGGCCAGCCACTTCAACCAATGCCGCCAAGGCAGCGGTTGTTGGGTGTGGTGATACATGCGGCGTACAAAGAAGGTGCTGACCGCGCCTTGCGCCAGCCCGGTGGCGTCGATGGCCACTGGGGCACGACGTTGGGGACCGGGCAGCTTCATGCGACGGACCACTTCGTTCAAGGATCGAGCGATCGCAACCTCATCCAGTCTGCGCAGAAAGCGGTAGAGAGTCGTGTAATCAGGAACGGAGTGAAGTCGGAGAGCGCGGCGCAGTTCGGAGTGTTCGGCCAGTCGCACTTCGGCTTCCCGGTAGGTCCAGTCCTCGTAGCGCATGAGGCACAAGATGGCCAACAACTGTGGCTGCGTGAACTGGTGTTTGCTAAACGCCGTGCGATAACGCGGCACAGTGGCGGCGGTCACGTCCAAGGCCACTTGCGCGAAGCGTACCAAACCCACTTCGGCCATGGCTAGTAGCGAGTTTCGCCGGAGCTGATCGCAGCATAACCCGGATTCGCTACCTTCGATGCGAAGTGGAACTTAGGATGTCAACAGAGCCAGATAGCTTCTAATTGCTCCCCCAAAGACACAAAAAGCGCGGCCCGCAGGCTGCGCTCTCTTTTACTTTAGCTTATAGATATAGTATATCACACCCCAACAGCTAAATGGACATCTTTCAGATATTTATTTCTGCTTGCGAATGTGAACTCGTGCCCTTCCCAGTTTGCAGCGAGGTTGGATTTTAGCAGCTTGCCAGGAGCTTAACGGCGGAAGTCGCGGCCTCGCTCTGTTAGCATGTTGGCTCGAATGGAGGAACGAACATGCCTCGCGGTGTCATGCCTCGCCAACCCGCCCGCACCGGCCGTCAGGAGAAGGTTCGCGCGGGACGGACACAACCTTCAGCAAGCAAAGATCGTGTAGGGACGGGCGCCCTCGCCCGTCCGAGCCGCGGCAAAGCCGCGGCAGCAGCCCCAAAGGGGCGCGAGAAAGCCGCGGCCAGGACCAAAGGCTACGATCCCATCGCTCCCGAGCGCGTCGCTGAAATTCTGAAGCGGCTTGACCAGCTTTATCGCGATGCAACCTGCGCGCTCACGCACAGCAGCGCGTGGGAACTGCTGGTGGCAACGATTCTTTCGGCGCAATCGACGGATGTGAACGTCAACCGGGTGACGCCGGAACTGTTTCGCAAATATCCGACAGTCGAAGCGTTTGCGGCGCTTACCCCGGAAGAACTTCAGCCCGACGTGCGCTCCACCGGCTTCTTCCGGAACAAGTCGAAATCGGTAGTGGGCGCGGCTAAGAAGGTGGTGGCGGAGTTCGGCGGCCAGGTGCCGATGAATATGAAGGATCTTCTGACGTTGCCCGGCGTGGCGCGGAAAACGGCGAACGTGGTGCTGGGCACGTGGTTCAAGATTGCCGAAGGCGTGGTCGTTGACACGCATGTGACGCGGATCTCGCGCCGCCTTGAACTCACCGCGCAGACGGACCCGCAGAAAATTGAACAGGATTTGATGAGAATCATCCCACGCGAGAAATGGGTCCTGTTCGCGCACCAGATCATCTGGCACGGGCGCAAACTGTGTTTCGCGCGCAAACCTAAGTGCGCAGATTGTTTGCTGGAAAATATCTGTCATGCCGCTGACAAAACTTGGAGCACCGTCGAGGTGCACAAGAACGCGAAGGCGTAGATAGTGTGTCGCGAGCACTCCCGGTCGCGTCTGGCCTGTTCTGCACTGCATGCAACCCGGGCGAGGGCGCCCGCGCCACAGGTTCGACTATCGTGAACCTGCGCCTTTGATTTGCGGGCGTGGGGTCTGGTGGCGCAGGAACTGCTCGGCGGCTGCGGCCTCGAGAGGCGGGGCAAACAAGAATCCCTGGCCGAGGTCACATCCAAACTGCCGGAGGCGCTCGGCCTGTTTTGCGGTTTCGATGCCTTCGCCCACCACCGCCAAGTTGAGTTTGTGAGCCAGGGTGATAATCACTTCCACAATGTCACAGGTGCCGCGGTCGGTGAGCATTTCGCATACCAGCGGCCGACCCATCTTCAGACCATCAATGGGCAAGTGCGTAAGCTGCAGAAAAGACGACTGGCCCGTGCCAAAATCGTCGAGCACGATCCAGACGCCGAGGCGCTTGAGCTGGGACAGCACGTCGGCGGCGCGGCGGGTATCGGCCATGAGGACGCTCTCGGTGATTTCCAGTTGCAGGCGGCTGGGATCGAGACCAGTGTCTCGCAGGGCCTGGCGAACATCTTCGACCAGGCGCGCGTGGCCGAATTGCCGGGCCGACAGGTTGACGCTCACGCTCAAGCCCCAGGTGGAGTAGTAGCCGGTGCGCCAGGCCGACATCTGGCGGCAGGCCTCAACCAGCAGCCACTGTCCGATGGAGACGATCAGGCCGGTATCTTCGGCCGCTTCGAGAAATTTATAGGGGGAGATGAGGCCCTGTTTGGGATGGTGCCAGCGCAGCAGCGCTTCAAAGCCGGTAACCCGCATCGTCTTCAGATCCATCAGGGGCTGGAAGTAGGCCTCGAACTGACGCTCGCCAATGGCGGCGCGTAACTCTGCTTCCAGCTTCAGGCGGTTGACGGCGCGCTCGTGCATGGCCTCGTCAAATACTTCGCAATGCGATCCGGTGAGAGCTTTGGCGCGGCGCAGAGCGGCCTCGGCGTCGCGCAACAAATCTTCCGCGCCTTCCTGGGTTGGAGTGTAGATGGATATGCCGACGCTGGCGGAGGTGCGGACCTCATTTCCTTCCAGCAGGAAAGGCTCGGCTACGGCAGCCTGAATGCGCCTTGCCACGCGGAGAGCGTCGCTGGGTTCTGCAATTCCCTCGAGCAGGATGGTGAACTCATCGCCGCCCGGGCGGGACAACACGGCCTCGGAGGGCTGCACGTCGCCGCCGCCGCGTGCCAGGGTATCGTTTTGCCGGAGACAGGAGGAGAGCCTGCGGGCGATCTCACCGAGCAACAGATCGCCAACGTGGGTGCCCATGGTTTCGTTGAAGTCCTTGAATCCGTCGACATCGACGAGGAGGAGAGCGTAGGTGCGCTGCGGGTTTCGCGCGGCTTTTGCGAACAGATTCTGCAAGCGATCGAGGAACAGACGGCGATTGGGCAGTCCGGTGAGGGCATCGTGAAAGGAATTATGCTCCAGTTGCTGTTCGGCGCGTTTTCGCTGGGTGATATCGCGGTTGACGATGACAAGCTTGGCGACTTCGCCCTTGGCGTCGCGAATGGTGTTGGCAATCGATTCCAGGACGCGCCAGGTTCCGTCCTTGTGCTTGATGCGGTATTCGAGGCGCTTCCCTACTCCGGAGGTGCGGGCTTCGCGAGCGGCCTCCAGAATTTTGAAGCGGTCATCGGGATGAATTTGCTCGAAGGCGGAGGTCTCGCTTAACTCGGCGGGAGAGTATCCCAGAATTTTCTTGTAGGAAGGGCTATTGTAGAGGCGGCGGCCCTTCACATCGACCAGCGCGATCATATCGGCGGCGTTTTCGGTGACGATTTGAAAGAGCTCTTCGCGCTTCTTGGCTTCCCGGCGGGCGGTGAAAATACGGTACTGCTGGTAGGCGGCCAGGGCGGCGAGAAGTCCGAGGATGATCCAGTGGGTCATGATCGCTGTGCCATGAATTGGTTGCGCGGATCCGGCGGGGCTCTCCCCTGCGATGGCGCTCCGGTCCTTATTGGGGAGATATCGGCAGTTCTCGGCGTGAAGGTTAGCTGTCTTGTTTCCGAGGAGTAGGCGACAAATCGGGGGGCAGGCGTCCATAATGTTGGCATGACCGTACGCCGCATGAAGAGCTATACCGGCGGCCAGGGATACGTCTACCAGTACTACTTCGTGGGCCAGCGCGCGGCGCTGCCGCAAGACCCCGAGGCCCCGGCCACGGAATTCGTTTTTGACGTGACCTCCGACCGCAAGCATACGTTTGCGGTCAGCGTGTTTCTGCCGGAAGCGGCAGTCGCTTCGTGGGCTACAAAGCACGGGCGTCCGCTGACCGAGGCGGAGAAATACGCCGCGGGCAAGCTTCGCTTGTTTCGTGCCTTCGATGAAGTAGAGGACATGAAGACCGATGGGCGGCGGCTGGTCATCGACGCGGGTTTGCTTCAGGAATCTCTGGCTGGCCTGGGTGTGGAATAGGAACCATGGCTAGTGGTGCAGTTTGCTTTTAATTGATGTGATGCGCGCGAGATCCTTCGCTCCGCCTGAAAAGCGGCTACGCTCAGGATGACTCCAATAGTAGGACAGACCGCACGACCTCCGAAACATGAATCTCGCATCGGAAGGCACTCGCGCGTGGCAGAATAGCGCGATGGCCATTGAGCGAAGTTTACCTGTGCCTGATTTTCTTTACGGCACTGCTTGGAAAGAAGAGCGCACTGAGGCGCTCACTGAACTGGCTGTGCGGATGGGCTTTCGGGGGATCGATACGGCGAATCAGCGCCGGCATTATTTTGAAGCTGGCGTGGGTCTCGGGCTGGCGGCCGCTTATCGCGCCGGGGTGGTCGTCCGCGCTGATCTTTTTCTGCAGACGAAATTTACTTACGAGCGGGGTCAGGATCACCGGCTGCCCTATGATCCGGCGGCGAGTCTTTCGGTTCAGGTTGCTCAGTCACTGGCCGGTTCGCTGGAACATCTGGGGACGGACTACGTCGACAGCTATGTGCTGCATGGGCCGTCATCCGGTTATGACTGGACCGGGGCTGACGCCGAAGTCTGGGAGGCGATGAGGAGGGAGCGCGATGCCGGGCGGGCGCGCCTCGTCGGCGTCAGCAATGTTTCGTTGAGGCATCTGGAACAGATGGAAGCTGGCCAGGCCGAGGCTCCTGCGTTCGTGCAAAATCGCTGCTTCGCGCGGCTCGGGTGGGACCGCGATGTGCGGCTGTTTTGTCGGGAGCGAGGGATCATCTATCAAGGCTTCTCGCTGCTCACGGCGAACCAGGAAGTTTTGCACGACGCTCTGATTGGCGGACTTGCGGCAAAGATGAACGTAACTCCGGCGCAGGTTGTGTTCGCCTTCGCGCGGGCTGCGGGGATATTGCCGCTGACTGGGACATCGAATCCCGAACACATGAAGCAGGACTTGGCCAGTGTTGGATTGGTACTGCCTGCAGAGGCGGTGGGTGCGATCGAGAATCTGGAACTGGTGCCGTAAGCCTCGGGGACTAAAGCCATCATATTTTCACGGGGGCCTTAAGGGAACGACTTGAGAGGTTGCGGAAAAACTTGTTGATGAGGCGAGAAGGGCGACCACCAGGGCTGAAGCCCGACCGATTCTAAACGGCTTACGCGGCCCTGAAGGGCCGCTCTTCCACGGTTCTGCCTGCATCGTTGAGTTTTTCAGCACCCGATAAAGTCGTGCCCTTCCTAAAACTATTTATGAATCTGTGGCAGAACTTAAGTCGTGCCCTTTTCAAAACCATTTATGAATCTATGGCAGGATGAAAGTCGTGCTCTTGCCAAAAGCAAAAAGACACGACCCTCTCTGTGAATTTGTGAGTCTCTGGATCACGGATCGCTGCTTCCATTTACAATCTCTGGCATGGAAAGATCTGGTTTCGTCCTGCTGGTTGTGCTTTGCAGTCTGATGGGCTGCAACAAGTCTGCTGGGCCGAGTGGGTCGAATGGAGCGACGGGTGCGTCGGCGAAGCCGGCCGATGCATTGCAACAGAAGCTAGTGGAGAATTCCGGAGGCGGCGGCACGGACTGCGGCCGGCTTGATGTGCATGCGGCGGAGGCTCAGCTGAAAACCGCCAGCGACTGCGCCATGGAGGCGGCGCAGGCAAAGCGCGCCTTCTACGTGGCGTACGACATGCCGGGAATGTCGGTGGGAGTGGCGGGCAATGCCCAGGGCGACCTCTTCTCTGTGCAAGCGCAGAGTGCGGGGCCAGCGCCGGAGTTGAGCAGCGGAGCGTGTCCTTCGGCGTTGCGGGTGGCATCGAGCGGGCGCGTTACTTGCTTTGCCCCGGGAGATATGGGATCGATGGGCGGCGGGCACACGGGCACAACGGCTCCCGGAATGACGAATCCCCATGCTGGGAGCGGCACCCAACCGCCGAGCAAGAAGCCTTAGGGTGCGTACGCCGGCAGACGCCGGAAGCAGCAGAAAAACACTTAGGCGAACCGCTTTGCCTTCTGAATCAAAAGGCAGAAATGGTTCGCCTGCGTCCGATCTGTTTGCTCTTCCTTCGCCATTCTCTGGACGTTCTACAGCCGGACTCGCGCCGTCGTGCTGTTTTGTGCGACGTACATCACTTCACGTCGACCGTCATGCGCATCCAGGGATGGATGCAGCACTGAAAGCGATGTTCACCTTCCGGCAGATCGGGGATCTGGATAGTACTGCCTTGAAGGATTCGAGTCCTAGCGACCTTGACCTTGGAGAAGCCGCCTTCACATTCGGGGACCGTGGCCTCTCCGTGATTAAGAAGTGTTATAAAGCCGCCACCGAAGTGCTCCACCTCGGTAAACGTGTGAGGCTCGCCGCCCTGGTCGACTACGCTGACAACAGTTCCCTGCCCGATCTGGAGGGAGTCAGGTTCGAAGTCCCAGCCCGGATTGGGGTGTCCAGCGGCTGCCTCCGCAAATAAATCGGACAGGGTCGTGGCGAATCCGAGCGCGGCAAGCGCGACGTTCTTGCAGAAGTCAGGGCCGAGGGCGGCATTGAATGTGGTCGGATCGCATTCGTCCAAGGCCACGACTTGGGCGACGTGCGACCGATGTTCTTCTGATGAGTGCTGCGCAAGCGCGAGCGTCGCGCCCAAGAACATGAAACAAACGGCGGGTAAAACGAACTTCGCTGTGGTCTTCATTGATGTCTCCATTGAGTGACATGTCCCACGCTGACCGGTGCAGGATGCCCCAACACATCGCGGGAAAACCTGGCCACTCTGGCTCGAAATTCGCAGGCGGTCAATCCTCGCCGCCTCCTTTCGACCTCAAAGTTTTATCCGTTGCTAAGATATTGAGCATAAAGGTGTTAGCAACCCCTGCAGAAAGGTCTCCAAAGGCCGGGAACTGTGATAGGCTTTGCCAAGTTTGCGGAATTCGACATGTCTGTCTCGGCCCCAGCCTCGCGCACACTGCGCTTCGACATTTTTGAACTGGATGTTCGCGCGGGCGAACTGCGTAAACATGGCGTAAAGCTGCGTCTGCAAGGCCAACCTCTGGAAGTGCTTGCGATCTTGCTGCAGAGCGCAGGCGATGTCGTGACACGGGAAGAACTTCGGGCGCAAATCTGGACGGCCGATACGTTTGTGGACTTCGACCACAGCCTGCACAACGCAATTGCGCGTATCCGCGAAGTGCTGGGTGATTCGGCCGAGACACCGCGCTATATCGAAACACTGCCGCGCCGTGGATACAGGTTTATTGGGCAAGTGGAAGATTCCCAAACACTGCGGTCGGGCACAGAAACTGGCGACCATACGAGTCAACCGGTGACCCTCGTTACACCTCCAAAGCGGAAGAGAAATCTCGTCCTTGTTCTGGGTGCTCTTTTCGCGCTGGGACTCGTGGCCTCGACAACGACGTGGCACTATCTCCACGCAAGAGCGGCCGTTCCACCGATACACTCCCTTGCTGTCCTGCCCCTCGATAATTTATCCGGCGATCCATCAGAGGAGTTCTTCGCAGATGGCATGACCGACCAGTTGATCACGGACCTCGCTAGAGTCGGCTCGCTGCGGGTCATCTCGCGAACCTCCGTCATGCGATACAAAGGCGCCAAGAAGGGTCTGCCGGAAATTGCACGAGAATTGAACGTCGACGCCATCGTTGAAGGATCGGTTATTCGTTCGGGCCAACGAGTGCGTGTCACGGCCCAACTCCTCCAGGCACCCACGGATCAGCACCTCTGGGCAGAGACATACGACCGCGATATCGGCGATATCCTGAGGCTTCAAGGTGAGGTGGCGGACGCCATAGCGCAGCAAGTCCGCGCACAACTCACTCCAATGCAGCAGTCTCAGGCCCACACCGTAAACCCGGGAGCGTACGATGCCTATCTGAGAGGGCGTCTTTACTTTGTCAATGAGTTCACCAGGCCTGATTCACTCAAGAAGGCCCAAGGCTACTTCGAAGAGTCGATCCAGAAAGACCCAACCTTCGCTCTAGCGTATGCGGGACTGGCGGACACTTACGTCTACTTGGCGTTTGCGGGAGCTTTGCAAAAGGATCAGGCCTACCGGTCAGCCAAGCAGGCGCTAGCCAAAGCACTTGAACTGGACGATAGCATCGGCGAAGCCCACGACACGCTGGGGCTGCTGAGTTCCGAGTTTGACTGGGATTGGGACACTGCCGATCGAGAGTTCAACCGTGCCATCACCCTCGCACCGAGCTACAGTTGCGCGCATGAAGATCGCGCCACTTTTCTCGCCATAATTGGCCGACGAGCCGAAGCTCTCGCCGAGATCACAAAGATCGACCAATTGGACTATGGTTTCAGTGCGGCGCATACCGAATCAATGACCTACTATGAGCTGCGGGATTACCCTGACCTTATTGAAGCAAGTAAGAGGGCCCTGCTTTGGGACCCGAAGGATTGGTTTCAACACTACAATCTCGCCGTCGGCTATCAAGGCACAGGAAAACAACTGGAAGCGATCTCTGAGTATCAGAAGGCAATCGAGTTGTCGGATGGCGATCTCGATGCCACTGCTGGCCTGGCGAATTTGTATGCAGTGATCGGCAGAAGAGCTGAAGCGGACAAGATCCTTGGAGACTTCAGACGCAAATCACAGAGCACCTATGTTTCACCGTATCTGATTGCAACCATCTACGCTGGCCTTGGAGAGAAAGACCACGCCTTTCAGTTTCTAGAAAAGGCTTACCAGGAGAAATCGTTGGATCTCAGCTGGCAGATCAAGGCCGATTTACGGATTGATAGTCTCCGCTCCGATCTTCGCTTCCAGAATCTGCTTCGGCGTGTCGGATTGACCAACTGAATTTGCACCTTAGCAGGCCGCCGCTCGATTCAGTAATGACGGACACGGCAACGGCGCAGATCTGGGCTGTGATTCTAATCACATACTTAAGTGATGGCCTTTGTTTACCTTAGCTCCGGCTGGATAGACAATCAGTTCGTATGAACTAGAGGATTAAGTTCCGGAGCCGCGATTTGGGGTAAACTCATGGGATTCCGGAACATAGAAGGCCTATGTCATTGCTCTGGTTGCGTTTCGCGCTGGCTTGCTACCTGGTTGGACTGGTCTACGCCTTCGTGGCGCTGACCCGCACCAGCGACCTGTTCAGCCGCGTCGCCCTGCATGCCGCCAGCCTGGGAATGGTTTTCCATTTCGTCTCGCTGGCCGAACTCTTCCTCTCCGGACAGATGGTGCTGGCATCGGTACACAACAGCGAATCGCTGCTGGCATTTATCTCGATGACGTTCTTCATGGTCATCTATGCCATCTACAAGACCACATCGCCGGGCGTGGTGGTTTTTCCTGTCGTGTTCTTTCTGACCTTTGTCGCGGCGGTGGACGAGCAACCGGTCCTGCTGACTTCATTCGTCTCGCACAAAGGATGGCTGGCCGCACATATCTTTCTGATCTTCACGGGGTACGCGGCGCTGCTGGTGAGTTTTGGAGCGAGCCTGCTCTACCTGCTGCAGGAACGCCGGCTGAAGGCGAAGAATCCGAGCAGCCTGATTTCGTTTCTTCCCGCGCTTGAAGTGATCGACCAGATTGGCTACCGCTCGTTGTTGCTGGGCTTCCCGTTTATGACGCTGGGTCTGATCACCGGCTCAGTGGTGGCGCTGACTACGTATGGGAAGGTCGACTTTCTCGATCCCAAGATTTTGCTGTCGGTGCTGATGTGGGCTGTGTACATGATCATGGTGTTCACGCGCTGGAATTCGGGATGGCGCGGACGGCGCGCGGCTTTCCTGGCGACTTTTGCATTCGTGGCGGCGCTGGCGGCTTGGGCGGCGAATTACTTTTCGACGATTCACAGGTTTGCTGCTTCATGAGATACCAGCTCATTGGCGTGAATCACAAGAGCGCGCCGCTTGAGGTGCGCGAACGCCTGGCGATTTCTGAGGCGCGCCTGCCCGACACTTGCCGCGACCTGACGGCTTATCCCGGGATTGAAGAAGCGATGGTGATCTCGACCTGTAACCGGGTTGAGGTTGTGGCCCACACCACCAATGGCCACGCCGACTTGCGCGGCTTCCTGCATGACCACTTTCATCTCAAGCCGGAAGAGCTGGATGCGCACCTCTACGAATTTCGCGACAAAGATGCGGTGCGGCACATCTTCCGCGTGGCTGCGAGTCTGGATTCGATGGTGGTCGGCGAAGCGCAAATTCTGGGGCAGGTGAAGGAAGCTTATGCCACGGCGCGCGCTGTGGGCGCCGTCCACGGGCAACTCGATCAGCTGTTCAGCCGGGCATTTGCCGTCGCCAAGCGGGTGCGGACTGAAACTGAAGTCGGATCGTCGTCGGTTTCGATTGCATCGGTCGCGGTGGAACTGGCGAAGAAGATTTTTGGCAGCCTGCAGGGCAAGACCGTTTTCATCGTGGGCGCCGGGAAGATGAGTGAACTCGCGGCGCGGCATCTGATGGCTCACGGGTGCGCTTCCATCTTCGTCGCCAACCGCACTTACGAGCGGGCCATTGGGTTGGCGCAGAAGTTTAACGGGCAGGCCATTAAGTTCGACGATCTGTACAACACCTGCGACCGCGCCGACATTGTCATCACCTCGACCGGCGCGCCGCATGCGATTTTCCGCCGCGAGCATGGGGAACAATTTCTTGCCCGCCGCAAGAATCGTCCGATGTTCTTCATTGACATTGCTGTGCCACGCGACGTTTCGCCCGAGATGGGCAAGCTCGACGGCATTTTCACTTACGATATTGATGACCTGCAGCAGGCGGTCACCAGCCACGTCGCCGACCGCAGCAAGGAGGCCGAGCGCGCAGAGGCCATCATCACCAGCGAAGTGGAGCGCTTCGAAGCGCGGCTGAGCACGCTCGATGTGGTGCCAACGATCGTTTCGCTACAAGATCATCTGGAGACGATTCGCCAGGCCGAGATTGATCGCGTGCGGGGACGCATGGGGGCGTTGACTCCGGAACAGGAAATGGCCGTGGAGGCGTTGACGCGCGGGATTATCAATAAAGTGATGCACACTCCGATCACTACGCTGAAGACTGCGGCAAAGGAATCCGAGGCGACGACGGTGATCGACGTGGTGCGGCGGCTGTTCAACCTGCGGGAGAAAGATACTCCAGCGTCGGAGAAGAAAAACGAAGTGGGGACGCGGCAATAATGTCCGCCCTCCGTATCAGTTCCCATGCCAAAAAACCATTCTACGAGGAGTTGCCCTTCTTGCCGCTGCATGTCGTAGTGGCGTTGGTTGGGGGCACTTTGGCCACCATATTGATTGGCGGGCTTTTCGGCGCGATTCTCTCCAAGATTGGAGTCCTGCCGCCAAGGTTCCCTGTCATCTTCAACCCCTTTATCTGGCTCCCCGGCTTCTTTCTGGGCTTTGCCGTGAATCGCTTTGTACGTCACCGCTCGGCCCCTTTTGTGGGAGTAGTCGGATTGGTGTTCCTGGTTGGCGTTATGTTCTGGGACGTATCGATCCTTAAGCATGGGGGACACTATCCGTATCTGACGCCGGGGAACTATTGGGATTACGAGCTGCTGGTGTTGTTTTCGCCGAGTGACAAAGCATGTGGAGATAGCGAGTGTCTCGGTAAGCTATTCGTGACCGCGCCATTTGTCATTTCGGTTGCATACTCAATCGGAGCTTGGCTCGCACTTCGATTCGGTAAGCCCAAGACGACGGATCAACAACAAGACCTTGACGCAGGCACACATGCCTAAACTTCGGATCGGCTCGCGCGGCTCGCAACTTGCGCTGTGGCAGGCGAACCACATCTCTTCCCTTCTGAGTGCACGCGGGCACGAAGTTGAAATTGAAATCATTCATACCACTGGCGACAAGATCACCGACGTTGCGCTTGCCAAGGTCGGCACCAAGGGGATGTTCACTAAGGAAATAGAGGAAGCCCTTGCGGCCGGGCGAGTCGATCTCGCCGTGCATTCGTTAAAAGATTTGCCCACCGAACTTCCTGCGGGATTCGAAATCGCTGCCATCACGGAACGTCAAGACCCGCGCGACGCGTTCTGCTCGGTCCACTTCGCGAAGATTGAAGATCTTTTCCCGGGAGCGCGCGTTGGTACCTCGAGCCTGCGGCGGCAGGCGCAACTCAAGGCCATCCGCCCCGATCTTGATATTTATCCCCTGCGCGGCAACGTGGACACGCGGCTGCGCAAACTCGAGCAGGAAGAATATGACGCCATTATCCTGGCTTCGGCGGGCTTGAAGCGACTGGGCAAGACGGAGCTGATCAAACAAATCATTCCTGCGGGAATCATGTGTCCGGCTGCGGGGCAGGGAGCGCTTGGCATCGAAATTCGCGAAGGGGACGCGGCCATGCGCGAGCTGCTAGCCTTTTTGAACGACGAAAACGCGCGCGCCGCGACGACCTGCGAGCGTGCGCTGCTGAACCGGCTGGGCGGGGGTTGCCAGGTTCCGATTGGCGCGTTCGCGGAGATGCGCAACGGGAAATTGCATCTGGAGTCGATCGTGGCCGATCCCGACGGCTCCAAAGTCCTGCGCGACTCGCGGGATGGGAACGATCCGGAGAAGCTGGGGAACGAAGCTGGTGCAGACTTACTCAGTCGCGGTGGAGATGAGATTCTGGAAGCGGTTTACGGGCGCGGTTTGGCGGTACCACCGCAGCCATGATGCGCAAGAGGTGCACCTCAGGGGCTGAAGCCCGTCGCAACAACGGAGGATTTATCGCAGCGCTGGAAGTGTGTGCGTGAGAACTCGTGCCGTCCCTGTCGGGACTCGTTCCTTGTCCCACTCTAACCCGGAGCACTGCCGTGCCGGGCTTTCACATGCGGCCCCTTCGGGCCTGGAAGTTGGGTGGATTCGTTCCACCTCTTTGCCCAAAGTAGGGTTCTCACGCACATTCTGGAAGCGCTGCGCCACCCCAAATCCAGGCTGATGGCGCTTCGCTCATCTGGTTATGGTTTTGCGCCTCCCAGAATCCAAATCTTTCGCGGTTCCCCAGGGGTTGGGGTTTTCGTACTATGAGCCGTAATGTTCTGCTTGAAATCCTTGGCGGGGGCAAGAGCCCTGCGCACATGCGCCGGTGGATCAACTTCTGGCCACCATTTCTTGGTGCAGGCATTCGCGTCGTCCACATCGCTCCCGACGTGAAAGCCGTTGATGTAGAAATGAGGCTGCGCTGGTGGAACGCGAACTATGTCGGCACGCATTTCGGTGGATCGCTCTTCGCCATGACCGATGCGTTCTATATGCTGATGGTGATGGCAAACCTGGGCGGCGACTACATCGTTTGGGACAAGGCTGCAAGCATTCGCTACCGCAGGCCGGGCCGTGGCAAGGTGCGGGCCGAATTTCGCCTGGCAAACGCGCAACTGGATGAAATTCGTGAGCAGCTGAAGACGCTGCCGAAATACGAGCCGGTTGTGCGGGTGGAAGTGAAGGACGAAGCGGGCGAGGTGATTGCTGAAGTCGAGAAAGTTTTGCACGTGCGGTAGAAAGAGAATGCCAGCTAAGTCAAATTCCGCTCCGCTCGCTGGAGTCCGAGTTCTGGTGGGGCGGGCGCGGCACCAGGCCGGGGCGCTTTCGGGTGAACTGCGCAAGCTGGGTGCGACGGTGCTGGAGATTCCATTCATCGAAATTCGCCAGCCGCGATCGTTCCAGAGGCTCGACACAGCGCTCAGGAATCTTCGCAACTATGACTGGCTTATTCTGACCAGCGTGAACGGAGTGGAGGCGATGTGGGAGCGGGTGGCGAAGCTGCGGTTGGCGAGCGGAAGCCTGGATCACCTGCGCATGGCCGCGATCGGGCCGGCAACCAAGAAGGCGATGGAGCGGCGCGGGTTGAAAGTGGATGTCGTGCCCGACGAGTACGTTGCGGAATCGGTGGTGCGCAGCCTGCGGCGGCGGGTGAAAGGAAAGCGGGTGCTGCTGGTGCGTGCCAAAGTTGCTCGCGATGTAATTCCGCGGGAACTGCGCGAGGCGGGAGCGCACGTCGATGTGGTGGAAGCTTACGAAACCGTAGTGCCGCAGTCTTCCCGCATGCAGTTGCGGAGCGCGCTGAAGGATCCGAAGCGGCGTCCGCACGTTGTCACATTTACCAGTTCTTCGACGGTGCGCAACTTTGCGGCCTTGCTGGGCCTACGCTCGGCAGCGCGGGCACTTCAAACACGCGGGCGAGGGCGCCCGCGCCACACCGAGCCAATACGGGTGGCTTCGATTGGCCCGGTTACCTCCGCGACTCTGCGTGAGCTTGGGCTGCGGGTAGACATTGAAGCTCGCGAATACACGATTCCGGGAGTGGTCGAGGCCATCGTTCACGATGCGGACCGGCTGAGAGAATAGTTGCAACATCCTGCCATGAAAGTTGCACATCCTGCAACTGCTGACAGAAACAGTTCAACAATAATTATTTTCCTAATTGCGAAGGTATTGAAAACATCCCACGTGGGTCTTAAATGGCGGCCAGGATTGCTGGCCGCCATTGTTTTGTGGAATGCGAGTTGCTGGAACTATTCGTTCAACGAGCAACTGCAATCAGCGGGCGGCACGTGGGCCAGCAGAAAATCGGCGACCCGCTTGTAGGCGTCGATCTGGTTTTCTACGCGGGCGAATCCGTGACCTTCGTTTTCGTAGATCTTGTAGTCGACGGTACCGCCCTGCTTCTTGATGGCCTCCACCACTTGCTGCGTTTCTGATTTGGGGCAGCGTGGATCATGACCACCGGCCAGCAACATCAGTGGAGCCTTGATCTGATCGATGTAGTTAATCGGCGAGCGCTCTTCATACAACGCCTTGTTCTTGACCGGATCGCCCATGGTGGCAAGGTCGGACTGCTGCAGCACCGGATCTTCATTTTCGATTTCGGTGAACCAGTTCACGAAGGGCACGATGGGGACGCCCGCCGCCCAGACTTCGGGGGCCTTGGTGACTGACATCATGCTGAGGTAGCCGCCGTAGCTGCCGCCCATGACGGCGATCTTCTTGGGATCAAGATGTCCGGTCTGCTTGATCCAGTCGACTCCGGCGAGGACGTCCTGCAAATCGCCGCCGCCCATGTCAAACAGGTTGGCCTGCTGAAATTCCTTTCCGTATCCGGTCGAGCCGCGGTAGTTGGGCGCGAGCACCATGTATCCCTGGTTCGCGGCGTACTGCACAAAGCGGTTGAACGAGTTCACGGTCTGGGACGTGGGCCCGCCGTGAATGTAGACGATGGCGGCATTCTGTCCGTTGCGCGCCATGTTGAAGGGCACGTAGAGAAATGCGGAGATGGTCCACTTGCCGTCGCGGCTGGGATAGTGCACCAGGTAGGGCTCGACCAAGTCCTGCGAGTTAACGCCGGCGACGAGCGAGTGCGTAATCTGCTGCGATTTTCCGGTGGCGAGGTGGTAGACCCAGAGGTCGCCGGGAGCGGTGGGGCCGTTATGGTAGTAGAGCAGGCGCTGTCCGTCTCTGGTGAAGGCGGAGTGGCCTCCGGCGGGCTCGTTCACGCCCTTGGGGATCGGCAGGGCGGTGGACTTTCCGGTAGCGAGTTCGTGCAGGTAGATGTCTTCGTTGCCATCGACGTTGGCGCTGAAAGTGATGTGCTTGCCGTCAGGGGAAAACTCGCCGCCGCGGATTTCCCATTTATCTTTGGTAAGCCACGAGATTTTTTTCGTCGCAATGTCGAGGGATGCGACGTTTTCATATCCATTGGCGGCATTCGAAGTGAGGAGAACGCGCTTGCCGTCGGGTGAAACATCACTTGCGAAATAGAGTTGCTCACCATGATGCGGCGTCAGCAACGTGCTCTGCCCCGAGGCAACATCCGCGACGAAAATATTCGAGTCTGTTCCTTTGGCTTGGTTCTGTGTGTAGACGATGAACTTCCCATCCTTCGACCAGATGGGATTTGAGTTGCGTTTGTCCTGCGGGGTGTTTGTCGTGACGTGCTTCACCTCGCGCATGAGCATGTCGTAGATGTCGATCTCGTAGGCCGCGGATGTTTTTGGTTTGACCAAATAGGCCAAGTAGCGGCCGTCGGGCGACCACGTGGGATCGAGTTCGGCAATCTCGCGCGTGTTCGTGAGGTTGACGACCTTGCCGGTTTTGGGCGACACGATAAAAATGTCCCACTGCTCGTCGCCGTCGTAGTCGGACTGGTAGGCGATCCACTTGCCGTCGGGCGACCATGCGGGCGCGGTCTGGCGCTGGTCGCTGACTGTCAGCTGCACGGGCCATCCACCTTCGTCGGGAACGAGCCACAGGTTGTTGCGCCCGCTCAGGTTCGAGATGAAGGCGACGGTCTTGCCGTCGGGGGACCAGGTGGGGCGGCCGACCTGGCGCGTCATGTAGAGCTTCTCGATAGTCAGGGTGCGGGGTTCGACTTGCGCGTTGGGTTTGGAGGCGATCTGCTTCGGGTCGGTAACGGCGTGAGGAGCAGGAAGATTCTGGGCGACTGCGGTTTCGGCGAGAACGGTGCTCATGTGTATGACGATAGCAAAGAGTAGAGAAACGCGCATTGGAGTTGGAACCTCGGACGTTGACTGGAAAACAGAAGTGTAGCAAAAGCGCCATTGCAACTCGCGACTTACGGTGTAGTCTTGCCAGTCGCTGTAGTGGCGTACACGCAAGATCCTTCGCTCCGCCTGAAGAACGGCTACGCTCAGGATGACTCCGCACAGTTTGAGTTTGGACCGAGCCCGAACTATCCGATAACCGACGGTCGCTCGATTCTAAACGTCGAGGAAGCGGTTGCGAGTTTCGGGAGGGGGCAGCATGCAGGCTTCGTAACGGCCGAAGATGCTGTAACGGTTGCGCGCGACGAGGTTATACGCCCAATCGCGAAACCATCGGGGCAACCAGCTCATGAGAATGCCTGCTGGACGCCAGATTCCGCCCAGGTGGGTCAAGACGAACACGACCGCGTCAGAACGCGCATGCAGCGATTCGTTGGGCTGATTGTGGTTCACCACTACGTAGACCGTGTCGAGGTCGCTGGCGGAGGCGCCGTGGCGGTCCAGAATGCGCTCGGCGAGCGAGCTTTGCAGCGAGGCAAAGCGGAAGAATCCTTCAGGATCGTGGCGCAGGACGAACTGGTTCAGGCGATTGCAGAGTCCGCAGACGCCGTCGTAGAGCAGGATGGGGTGCGAAGCCGTGTCCGCCGCGAAAGAAGACTGCGAAACGTCGCTCATTACGCGCAGCACCTGAGATCGCGTAAGGCCTTGAAGATGATGCTCAGATGACTGGGCTGTCTAGATCGCGTTTGCTTGTTTCTCCGCCATGTCCCCGATTACAGGCAGCTTGTACATCTTTCCCTGGTTGGCCTTGAGCAGAAGGATGATCCAGACGACCAGGCCTGCGAGACCGACCAGCGGCCACAACAGGAGTGTGAGCCAACCGAAGAATGGAATGTGCGCAACGATGCTGAGGGCGATCCAGAGAACCATCCAGGTGATGACAAAAAAGATATTTTGGAAGGAGTGAAAGCGGACGAAGCGGCTCTTGTTGTAGGGCTCCACGACCAGGAAGATGATAGCCGGAATGATGGTGACATAGGCCAGCATACCCGCTATGTTGTCGGCCATTCCTCCGGTGGAGCTGACCGCGGCGGCTCCTCCTGCCGGTGCTCCTGCAGGTGCTCGGCTGCTGCAAGCTGCGCAGGTGGTGGTGCCATCGGCAATTTGTGCTCCGCACATGTTGCAAAATGCCATGGAAGTGCTCTCCTTCGTGGACAATTCTGACCGCCGCAAGGGACGGTGCGCACGTTATCAGAAAGCTTCCTGCTAAGCAAGGGGTTAATGGCGGCCTCTGGAGTTGTGACTGCGCGGGCGAGAGCTTGGAGCCCTAAGTTCGCTAAGGAAAATTCCACAAAGGTCGCGGAGAAAAATTACGGCCGCTTAATCTGGTGATTTCTGGGGAGACGGCGCCATTTGCTCGGCGAACTCGCCCAGCACTGGGAGCTTGAAGGCTTCTCCTTGCAGGGCTTTGACAATCAGGATCAGCCAGACCATAACGGCGCCCAGGCCTAGCACCATCGAGAGCAACACTACCAGGAGATGGCCGAGAACCGGAATGAAGAGCAGGACCAGGCTGACAATCTTGAGTGCGATCGCGGTTAAGACAAGGGCTGCCCAGAGAAACAAACACTGCAACGAGTGGAAGCGCACGAATCGGTTCGTATTGTAGGGCGCCAGAAACAGGAAGACGATGGCTGGAATGAATGTGAAATACGCCAGGGCCCCGGCAATGTTTTCGGGAAAGACTCCTACCCTGCCGTGTACTCGCGCGGCGGTTTGGATGGGGCGGCCGCAGCCTGGACAAAACGCCGCGGTCTCAGGCATGGTCGCGGCGCAGTGAGGACATGAAACAGACATGGCTTTGTGTTGCCGCGCACCTTATCAAAATGTGGAGTGATCTGGCAAACCATGGGCTGCCGGCTTGCGCGAACCAATCTGGCAAATTGACGTGAAGGCAGGCAAAGAGTAGTGTTCCAGCAATTTAGGCGCTGGCGAGTGCTGTTCCGGAGGTCGAGAATATGCTTTGTTCTGGCTGCGGAAATAACGTGGCGCCCGGCGAGCGCTTCTGCCGAGTGTGCGGCAAAGAGGTTTCGCTGTCCGTCGCGAATGCAACTGCGGCGGCGGGAGTGGCAGCGGGCGGACCTCCGGCAACCAGCGGCAAAGCGATTGTCAGCCTGATTTCCGGCCTCTTCTTTTTGCTCTTGCCCGCGTCAATCCTGGCGGTGGTTTTCGGCCATCTTTCTCTGCGCGACATCCGCAAGAGTGCAGGCCGGCTCAAAGGCGAGGGCGTGGCCATTGCAGGACTCATTCTCGGCTACCTTGGAGTCGCGTTTATTCCATTCCTGCTGATCATTGCCGCCATCGCGATTCCGAACCTCCTCCGCGCGCGCACGGCGGCCAACGAGGCGTCCGCGGTGTCTTCCATTCGGACGATCAATACCGCTGAGGTTTCCTATTCCGCCACCCACAACGCAGGATTCACCTGCTCACTCTCGGACCTATCGGAAGTGATCGACAGCAAGCTGGCGGGCGGACAGAAGAGCGGGTATGCGTTCGAACTGTCTGGATGCACGGCGGGCGAGAACGGGTCGATGGTGAAGTACCAGGTTGTGGCGTATCCGATCACGCAAAATACGACCGGGAGCCGCGCGTTTTGCTCTGACGAGTCCGCGGTCATCAAAGTCGATAGAGGCGGGTCGGCTCACAATTGCCTGGAGAACGGTTTGCCCTTGGAGTGAGTTTTCTGAATGGAGGAGACCTATGTTCTGTCCACAGTGCGGAACCAACAACGCGGATAACGCAGTGGTGTGCGTGCAATGTGGCAGGAGCTTGCAACAAGCGGTCCCGCAAGTGGCGCAGCCTGGCTATCCGGCTGTACCCCAGGTTTACGTTCCAAACTATCTCGTGTTTGCGATACTCACTACGATTTTCTGCTGTCTTCCTGCCGGCATTCCCGCCATCGTGTATGCCGCGCAGGTCAACGGGAAATTACAAGCCGGGGACATGGCCGGCGCGCAGATGGCTTCGAAGAATGCGAAGATGTGGTGCTGGATTGCTGCTGGAGTCGGCATCGCGCTCGGACTGATTTACGGACTATTGATGATGGTGGGAATCTTCAGCCACATGCACCGCTGACGATGACGGTAATGCCTAGCTTTCGAAAGAAGTTGCTGCCGGCGGCAATGTTCGCAACTGCGGCGGCAGCACTGGCTGCACTGTATTTTTCCGATCCCGCCAAGTCCGGGCTTTTTCCTCCGTGTCCGCTGCGCTATCTCACGGGCTGGTACTGTCCGGGCTGCGGCTCCTTGCGGGCCATTCATCAACTTCTGCACGGTAATCTGGGGGTGGCGTGGGCGTTGAATCCGCTGACGGTGCTGCTACTGCCTTTCGTGGTTTATGGATTAACGTCGCACGCGCTGTTTGAGATTCGCGGTCAATATCTGCCGAGGTTATTCCTGCCTGCGTTTTGGATTCGCGCTTTGTGCGCAGTGATTATTGTGTTCGGAATCGCGCGAAACCTTCCCTTTCATCCCTTTGATTTGCTGGCGCCGGGCGGAATGCTCCGTCCGTGAGACCCGAGGCGACGCCGGTTCAGGCAGTTCGCTGTTTGCGGCAATCTTCGCAGACGCCGTAGATCTGGAAGGTGTGGCGGGTGGTGAGGTAGTGGTGTCTGCGGCCGATTTCCTGCTCCAGTTTGTCGACCTCCTGAGAAAAAAACTCAACCGAGCTGCCGCATTCGGTGCAAACCATGTGGTGATGGCTGCGGCGATTGTACTGATGCTCGTAGCGGGCAATGCCGTCGTGGAAGGCGACTTCGCTGGCCAGGCCGCATTCCGCCAGCAACTTGAGCGTGCGGTACACGGTGGTGTAGCCGATGCCGGAATCCTGCTTTTGCACCAGGCGGTGGAGTTCGTCGATGGAAAGATGGTCGCGGGTTTCGAGAAAGCTGCGGAGAATGGTATCGCGTTGCGCAGTCTGCTTCAGGCCGACGCGCTTCAGGTGGCGATGCAGGATATCCTGGGCCTCGCGCACCATTTGGCGGGAGATGCTGGGCTGATCATCGATACGCTTTTGCAGCATGGGTCGGTGGTGAGGGGCGGCAGGCAGCCATCCCAGGCAACCGGCGGTCCCGGCGAAACGGTAGCCGGATCAAACGGCGCAGGCTCAGGATAGCACCGGCCATCTTGAAAATGAAATTCATTTTCACCAGGGCCGGACTGGCCCCAGCAAGCATTTACAATCGAAGATTCCATGAGTACTGCCGCCGCGACTCGCTCATTATCTTCACGCCGTCTTTCAACAGCACGCATTCTGCTGGGGCTGGGGCTGGCCCTAGTTGTGATTCTTGCCGGCGCGCTGGGCTACGCTTACCATGCCGCCCGCGCCGCGCTGCCGCAACTGGATGGCAGGCTGCGACTTCCCGGCCTTTCGGCGGCGGTGACCGTCAGCCGTGACGGACGCGGGGTTCCAACCATCGACGCCAGCACGCCGGAGGATGTTTTCTTCGCGCAAGGCTACGTGACGGCGCAGGACCGGCTGTGGCAGATGGACATCATGCGGCGTTTCGATGCCGGAGAACTCTCTGAGATCATGGGCGAGCAAACCCTGAAGATCGACCGCGAACAACGCATTCTTGGATTGCGAGCGGCGGCGCGGAAATCGCTGGAGATGGCGAGCGCTCGCGATCGGTCGTTCTTTGAGGCTTACGCCCGCGGAGTGAATGCCTACATCGAAACGCACCTCGACCGGCTGCCCATTGAATTTCGCATCCTGGGTGTGAGCTCCATGCCATGGATAAAGTATCGACCGAAGCCCTGGACACCAGAGGACTCTGTAGTCATCGCCAATGGGATGGTGAAGGAGCTCAACTATCACTACTTTCAGGACGCGCTCTCGCGGGAAAAGATTCTGGCGAAGCTCGGGCCCGAGCTTACCGCGGACCTCTACGTGAACCGGTCGTGGCACGACCGTCCGCCTACCGTGATGCGCGACGATCTGAGTGAGGAGAACAACAATTCCGATTCGGATGATGATGACGACGATGACGATTCGGGCTCGGACAACTCAGTTACGAAGCGCGACGCGTTTCCCCCAGTCAGTGCGGCGCAGGATGAGTTGGCGATTAACGGATCGAATGACTGGGTGGTCTCCGGCGCGCACACTGTTACCGGCAAACCGCTGCTCTCCGACGACATGCATCTCGGGCACCAGATGCCGAATTTGTGGTATGAAGCGCATCTGCGGGCGGGTGGATTGGATGTTGCGGGCGTGACTTTGCCCGGAACGCCGTACGTAATCGTGGGCCACAATCAGCGGATCGCATGGGGCTTCACCAACGTCGGACCAACCGTGACCGATGTTTACGTCGAGAACTTCAATGCGCAGGGCGAGTATCAGACTCCGCAAGGGTGGGCGCAGCCAGAGCATCGAGCCGAGGTGATTCATGTTAAGGGCGGGCCGGATGTCACCGTTGATGTGAAGATTACGCGGCACGGGCCCATCGTTACGGAGCTGATTCCGGGCGAAACGCGGCCGCTGGCGCTGCGTTGGACGCTTTACGATGGGCTGCGCATTCCATTGTTCGAGGTGAATGTGGCGCAGAACTGGGACGATTTCCGTCGCGCATTCTCGCAGTTCGACGCACCAGGACAGAACGTTGTCTACGCTGATGTGGATGGAAATATCGGATACCAGGCAACGGGCAAAGTTCCGATTCGCGCAGCCGGGGATGGCAGTCTTCCGGTTAGCGACGTCGACAATGTGCATGAGTGGACGGGTTATATTCCGTTCGAGAAGCTGCCCAGCATCTACAATCCGCCGTCAGGAATTATTGCGACTGCGAATGGGAGAATCACGCCGGACGGCTACAAGTATTCGATCAGCATGGAATGGGAGGCGCCGTGGCGGACGGCGCGCATTTATCACGTGCTGGAGTCGGGAAGGAAATTTTCTGCCGCCGACATGCTGGCGCTGGAGAACGACATTCAATCAGAGCCGCACTTGTTCGCGGCTGAGCGCTTCGTGTACGCCGTGGACCATGCGGCTAAGGCTTCGGCGCGCGCCAAGCAGGCAGCAGATCTTATGCGCAACTGGGATGGGCGCATGGTGGCGTCGGCTGCGGCACCAACCATTGCCGAGGTTTCGATGCAGGAGTTGCGACGGTTGTTGCTCGAACCAAGGCTTGGGGGCGCTCCGGATGATCTGAAAGGCGGTTCGAGGAATCAGGAAGAAATTTTGAGCTGGAGGACTTACCGGTGGGAGATGCGGTCGGTCTGGCTCGAGAATGTGCTGCTGCATCACCCGCAGCGCTGGCTGCCGGCGAAGTATCCGAACTACGATGAACTACTGACGGCGGCGGTTGAGGCGGCAGTGAACCGTCCCGGAAGTCCCAAGGAACTTGCTTCGTGGCGGTGGGGCGCCTATAACGCGGTCGCGATCCAGCATCCGGTGCTGGGTAAGATTCCTTTATTGAATCGCTGGTCCGGTCCGGGGCAGCAGGAACAATCGGGAGGAGCCTATGCGGTGAAGGCGGCGACGCGCACGCATGGTCCGTCGGAACGTTTCACCGCGAACATGGCCGACCTGGATCAGTCCACGTTGAACCTGGTGACGGGCGAGAGCGGAAATTTTCTGAGTCCCCACTACATGGATCAGTGGAGGGCGTGGTACGAAGGAACAACATTTACGCTGCCGTTCACGCAGAAAGCAGTGGAAGCTACTCGAGCGCATGTGTTGGTGCTGGAGCCGGGTCGTTAGTTGGTTGCCGGCCATTGGAGGCAGGAAGCTAGAGCTCATCAGCTCATCTCATAAATGGCAGATCGATGAGTGCTATGGCGATGTTACATCAACCTGGTGCTATGCTGTCCGGATGAAGATACATTCGGCACGTCCCTATTTGTTGGTTGCATTGTGCGCTGCTGCCGTTTCTGTGCTGGTGTATTCCGAGGTGCAAGCGCAAAGTCCCAAGCCACAAGCCCAGACTTTATCGCCTGGCTCCGAGCCATTTGTCCCTAGACGTATTGACTGGCTCACCACGGCACTACAAGCATCTCTACGGACCGATGCGACGGAAACGGAAGGATACGATCTGGAGATTACGTCCCCCGACCCGGAAACAATTTTGAATTTATGTACGCTATTCTCCGACCGTAAATCGGCAAGCGATGAATATCACCCTAGACGCGACTCGAAAAGTAATTGACATCACTGCAAAGAGCTACGGTTGGGATAGCTGGCTCAAAGTGCGTGAAGATATTCAACTCGCCAAAACCCGTTGAAGGAGATGACTGTTGACGGACGCAAAACGCGAGCACCGCGTCTACTATGTGTGGTGCCCAGAGGATTACGTGCATTTTATCTTGGCATCTGAAGCGCTTGAAACTGGTCGGAAGATGAGTGTGAAATGATTCCATAACAATGGCGGCGATTTAGCAACAAGTGACAAGACAGTCCTCGGCTGGTAAACACCGAGTGAGATTTCCGAACCACGCATGACACTTCTCTCACCTGCGGTTGCCAGTAGGCTCTGTCAGTGGTGAGCCTACGGCGGCGGGAATTCATATTCGATCTGCAGATTGCCTCCTACGTCCAGAGCGGGAAGATTGCTCCGTCCGCGTGGAAGTCGGTACTGAAGTACATGTCGAATCGCGCTCGATACGCGATTTCCTCGATCACGCTTTACGAATTAATCGCTGGAATCGACGGAGGCGATGAGGCGCACTTCTCGGAAAATCGGGATCGGCTGAAGATTCTCTACGAGCCTGCTGGTCGCGAGTGTCTCCCGCTGGCATCCGACTTCGTTCGGTCCGTCGTCTTCCGGCTACCGATCCGTGCTCAGGCTTTTGGGCAGAACAAGCTGAAGCAGTGGATTGAGGTGATCTTGCATGCTCGGACGAAAGCAGACTTGCGAGACGGCCGAGTCACGATTCGTGGACAGAGCTACCGGTCACAGATCGCACCCCTTGTGGAACACATTCGAAAAGGTAAACAGCAGGACGCCGAACGACTGGAGAAATTGCGCTGCGGAGAACGTCGTGCATCAACACCGGACACGTGGGCGCGGGAGGTTCTCGCGAGGATGAGCGTCACCACAACTGCGGAGAACAAGGCAAGAATCTTATCGGCCATGGATGCGGCGTGGCAGTACGAACTCAGACGCTACAGTCTGGCGAAGGGCACGCCTTACGACTTCAAGAAGCACGGCTCCGACTGGCTTGACAGCCAATTGCTGTACTACTTGGCTGATCCGGTGATTCACCTCGTTACTTGCGACTTGAAAATTAAGGATCGAACAACGGGCAGCACACAGTCGAGCAGGATTCTTCACTTCGACGAGTTGCTCGCGTTGGCACACACGGCACGCCCATAGGAATCGCTGTGCGCTCCATATCCGAAGTTCAGGGCCATTGAGTGTAATCGGGATGTTTCGCCAGCTTTTGTTTGAGCACTTGCTAAAATCGGGCGAGGAACACGCGGTTGACAGATGAGCGAACGGGTGAATGTTGGTGTTCTCTTCAGCGTCGCCGCTATCGACGCAATCGGTCGCCACCTAATTAAATTCTTTCCTAGTGCTGACCCATCGAAGGCTTTGGTGGCTGAGGCTTTCTGAACATGACTACGCGATAGCCCTTCCTCGTAGACAGTGTTGAACCTGCGAGTTCCCAACCTTTGATCTTGACTTCACTTACAGCATCTTCTCCAAAATCTGGTAATTCCAGTTCGATATGCTCATCTTCCATGTTCGGCCTCCTTCGACGACGATTCGTAGTTATCTTTTGAGCTATCATGCCGCCCTATTTTGTCTTCTGGCAGGGAAATTGTTTGAAAATCACTGATGTTACAAAGGAGACCGCAGGCATATCGCGGTCCTCGGGGAACACAGCAAGGTCCTCTCCCATCTTCATTTTGACGGTGAGTTCCATCGCCGCACTTGTGAGACCTTCGGGCACACAGAAGCGTTTGTCTTTCGCCTCTTGTAAGCTGCCGGACTTATCCTGCACCGTCCCACCTACCATCTGTGCCCCCTCGAACACGCCCAAAATATAAAACCTGCATGCACTCTTATCGCCCTCATTGGAAGACGTGCACAATTTATATAAATCCCCGAGTGTCATTTGTGCTGCGGCTGCCGGGTAACAAAGAAACGTCCCGAGCATAAAAATACACGCCATGTATTTCATAGGTCTCTGGCTCCCTTCTGCGACGCCGGATTGGATGATTCTATCAGGCCCCCTCTTCGACGAGACGGACAGGGGTAACTTCCGCTAACAGGCCGTTACACCAGCTACGACTTATAAGATAGCTGCTGGAGTTAAATTCCGTGGATATTCTAGGAGAGCTTCGCGCGTTATTCACAACGGCTGCGCGGGCGGGGGCGCCCGCGCCACACGCATCGATCAGAAGAAATCCACCGCTTTTATGTCGATGACCTGTCCGACGATGTTGATGGTTCCACCGGTGATGAAGTCGTTGGTGGCTTCCAGTTGGTCGATGGTGGTGTCGTAGACCCTCAGGTTGCCGCCTTCGGCCACGTACTCCTTGAAGAAGCCGGTAAAGCTCTGCAAGCCGGTGACGTCGCCGTTGTCGGGCGGGATGATGGCGGTTGTGTTCCCTGCTTTGGTGGTGTCGAAGATGGCCAAGCAGCCACGCACTTCGCCGCTGGGATTGTTGACATTGCCAATCTCGGTGCAGAACCGGGAGCCGACGAAGAGCTGGCCATTCACGCTCAGGTCTATGCGGTCATGATAGCCGTCGGGGATGACGACGCGATTGGTGACCTTCATGGAGCCGAGGTCGATGACATCGAGGCGGCCGCACGTCGTGGCTGCGGTCTTCTGTCCGGTACAGGCACTGTTGGTCTGGGACGTACCTGCAACATAGAGAGTGTTTCCGTTCAAGAACGCAACGGTGGCGCCATCGACTGGCAGAGGCGGACCGGGCGTCGGAGGTGTTGTACCCAGATCGAGAGGCTGCACGCTGGCCTGAGTGCCACCGCACTCGGGGCCGCAGTTCAGGATGTATACGGTACTGCCATTGAAGATTGCGGAGACCGGGCGGTCAAAGCCGGGGACCACAGTACACACCGGATTCGGCGCGGTGTCGCAGCCCTGGTCGATGGGGGGAGCCGCGAGCGGGGCAGAGATCACGCTGACAGAGTTCAAGTCGTTGCTGAAGACAAGAAGTTGCGAAGCGCTCGGATTGGAGACGACAGTCTGGGCGCCGGGAGCGCCGATTGCTGTGGTGATCGAATTTGAGGTCAGATCCATGACCACGATTGCACCCGGGGAAGTCCACAGATTGCTCACTGCTAGTGGATCTGCGGCATAGCCGATGCCTGTCGTTGCCGGAATGATCATGCTCGTAGTCACGCCCGGGGTCTGCGTGTCAGGGCCGGGCAGTTTGATCGAGCCGCTGTTCGCTTCTGTGGTGGTGTCGATGATCTCTATAGTGCCGCTGAAGGAATCGAAGGCCAGCAACGTCGCTCGCGTCGGGGATGAAGCCAATAGCCCCGGGTTACTGCCCGCGCCGACCTCCTGGTTCACGGTGTCGTTTTGCGCGTCCACAATGAACACGCCACCAGTGCTGAGGCCGGCGCTGACTGCCTGCGAAACCATGACCCGGGTGGTGAGGCGGCTAGGCGGCAATTTGATGGACGGTCCAGATGATCCGCAAGCCACAAAGCCCAGACCCGCTAACGCAAAGACGGCGACCGCGACCACGGCTCGATTCAAACGGGAGGCTCCTAACGGCATGAAAAAGGAAGATTTGAGTGCGAAATCGTGGATTATAGCAGACCGCAAAGCCATCCTGCCGCGGAGCATCAGGACTGAACTCAACCTTTGATTCGCCTGGGAGCCTGGGGTGTACCAACCTGCGTTCATCCTGTATTCTCAGCTAGTATGCCTGCCGATTTTCTGACCCGGATCAAGCAGTCTCCGGCGCTGTGCGATGGCGCCATGGGGACGCTGCTTTACGCCAAGGGAATCTTTATCAACAGGTCGTACGACGAGTTGAACCTGTCCCAGCCTGAGCTGATTCGCGGCATCCACCACGAGTACCTGCAGGCCGGTGCCGAAATCATTGAGACCAATACGTTTGGAGCCAACTCGTTCCGTCTGGCCCGACATAGCCTGGCGGACAAAGTGCACGACATCAATCTGATCGGAGCACGTCTGGCACGGGAGGCTGCCAAAAGCTTCGATGTATGGGTGGCGGGATCGGTTGGCCCGCTCGGAACCAGAATCGAGCCTTTGGGTAAGACTTCTTTCGATGAAGCTCGCGAAGCGTTTCGCCAGCAGATCGAGGCCCTGGTGGAAGGCGGCATCGACCTGCTCATGTTCGAGACTTTCGGATATCTGGAGGAATTGCACCAGGCGATGCTGGCGGCAAAGGACGTGAAGGCGGGGCTGCCCATCGTTGCGCAAGTAACGATCGATGAAGACGCTATATGCCTTGATGGTTCAAATCCAGAGACTTTTGCTCCGAAACTGGTGGAATGGGGTGCCGATGTGATTGGGTGCAATTGCAGCGTCGGGCCGGTGGCAATGCTGGATGCGATCGAGCGGGTGAGGGCAGCTACATCTCTGCCCTTGTCGGCACAGCCCAATGCCGGAATTCCACGATCGGTGGATGGCAGAAACATTTATTTGTGCTCGCCGGAGTATATGGCCAGCTACGCACGCAAGTTTGTGGCGGCGGGCGTGCGCGTGGTGGGTGGATGTTGCGGGACGACTCCGGATCACATTCGGGTGATGAAGTCGGCGCTGCGGGCTGGGGAAGCGCGGGGCAAAACGGCCGCGGTGCGGGTGGCGGGAACGCAGGCTGCGACTCCGGCAGTGGCGGCCCTGCCTTTGGAGAGGCGCTCCGTCATTGGGGCCAAGCTGGCCCGCGGCGAGTTTGTGACGATGGTGGAGATCGTTCCGCCGAAGGGGACCGACATTCGCAAGGAGGTGGAAGGGGCACGCTTCCTGAAGTCGGTAGGCGTGGATGCGGTCAATATTCCTGACAGCCCGCGGGCATCGGCTCGCATGAGCAATCAGGCGCTGTCGTTGCTGATCCAGCGGGATGTGGGGATTGACGCGATTCTGCATTACACCTGCCGCGACCGGAACGTGTTGTGCATCCAGAGCGATCTGCTCGGGGCGGCGGCGGTGGGCATTCGCAACCTGATCTGCATTACAGGCGATCCGCCGAAGATGGGAAGTTATCCCGACGCGACCGCGGTCTTTGATGTGGACGCGATCGGCCTGGTCAATATCGTGCACAATCTGAACCGAGGGCTCGACATCGGATCGAATCCCATCGGGACGGGGACCGGATTTGTGATTGGCGTAGGGGCGAATCCGGGGCATGCCGATCTGGAAGAAGAAATTCGGCGCTTCGAGTACAAGGTTGAGGCGGGAGCTGAGTATGCGGTGACCCAGCCGGTGTTTGACATTCGCCTGCTGGAAAACTTTGTTCGGCGGATCGAGCATTGCCGGATTCCGGTGATTGCGGGCATCTGGCCGCTGGTCAGTGTTCGCAATGCCGAGTTCATGAAGAATGAGCTTAAGGTGTCGGTGCCGGATTCCATTCTGGAACGGATGGCGCGGGCCGCCAACCCGGAAGCGGCGCGGGCAGAGGGAGTGGCGATTGCCCGGGAAATGCTGAGTGCCGGCCCGGGAAACCGTGCAGGGAGCGCAGATCAGCGCGCCGCAGGGACGCTACGGCTCGGCGGTGGACGTGCTGGAAGCGCTGGGGTCGAGGAGTCCGGCGCCGTCGGTTTGAGTTCCCTCTAGGGGAAAGCGGCCCATTCGTGTGTCGATTTTTTACAAGAAAAGACTGGACAGACGTTTAGGTTGCATTAGATTAGAGGGAAGGAGCGAAATCCCGTTGGCCAAGTTTGAAGAGTGCCTTGATCGACTGGAGAAGATTGTTCAGGAACTGGAAAAGGGGGAAGTACCTCTGGAGAAGTCCCTGACGCTGTTTGAAGAAGGCATGCAGCTTTCCTCCGCCTGTCGCAAGGAACTGGAAGAAGCGGAAGGCAAGGTGGAAATTCTGCTGAAAAAGAACGGAAAGCTCCAGCCGGAACCGTTCGAGCCGATGACAGAGAAGGCGAGCGGACGAAGGTAGGGCCGTCTCTGTTTCGGAGCTCTAAGTGTAGTGTCTGTGGAGTTGTGGTTTTCCCAGCCCATCCCCGCAGCCTTGATCCGCCGTTGACCACTTGCGAGCATGGTGTGGTTTGACGGTTTCAGGAGGATCTATGGCTCTCAGTGTGGTTGTTCTCGAAGGTGATCCGAAGTTGGCGCAATCCCTGGCCGGCGGATTGCAGGAGCATTTTCATTCTGTCCACCTTACCTGTTCCCGCGACGAATTGCGGGACCGAGTCGCGCAGAACCAACCGGAAGCGGTGATTGTTAACATCGAGTCCTGGCTGCTGAGCGACGTCGCCAACCTGCATCGGGACTTCCCTGCCCTGCCGATTGTTTGTACTCACCGCATTCCCGACGAAGAAATCTGGATGGCGGCGCTCGACGCCGGCGCCTGCGATGTCTGTCCTGCCGGCGATGTGGAGAACGTGCTGACCTCGGTACTGCGAAGCCTGGCACTCAGGCGTGCCGCCGCGTAGATCATTTCTTAAGTCACGAAGGACGCCCTCGGGCGTCCTCTTCTTTTGTGTGGCACGGGCAATCCCTTCGGCTTCGCTCAGGGCAGGCTTTGGCCGCGAGTTTTTTTGGTGCTGCCAGCAAGCGGGCAGGAGTGCCCGCTCCACACGATCGCTATCGACGCCATCTCTCGCGCCGCGCAATCCAATCCATTCGCTTAGCTAGGGCTTCGGGGAAGTTCCTGCCGCAACGCTTGGGCCGGAGCGTTTGTAATTCGTGTATTTGATTACTTCGCGCACATGGACGGGCCCAGTGCGGAAGTGCAGCGTGTCCTCGGAACGAGTGTAGGCGGGAAACCAAAAGCGGCCATCGACCGGCTGGCGATAAGTGACGAAGGTGGCACGCAGATCCTGCTGCTGGTTCTTTTTGACGCGAACCGGATCAGGGACGCTCTTGCCGCAGACTTTCACGATCTGAAGGTCCTGGGCATCAATCCAGATACGCCCTTCAAAATAACGGCGATCCTTTTCTTCTTTCTTGGGCTCGACGTGGAAGACATAGGTATCGAGGTCATCCACATGTTGTTGCCCCGCGTAAGTCAGGCTGTATTGGGGAAGGTCTTCGGCGGGCAACATGAATGGCATGAACTGCCGAATGTCCCGCATATCTTCTGGTGTGAGCTGAATGCCGCGCAGCGATGGCTGCTCGGCGAAAGTGACATTCTCCAGCCGCCTGGCTTTCTCATCGTAGGAAATGCTGGTAACTTCGTGGAACTCGCCGTCGGAGATTTTTCCGCGCAGGGTTTGGAGCAGCACGTCCTGGGTGTAGGTGTAGTGGGTGCGGGCTTCTTTGGTTCGGCTCTCGGCGGCTGCGAACTTCTGAATCAGCTCAGCCGTGGTCATTGTTTTGGGCGGAGAAAAATCCAGCAGGCCGTTGCCCTCTTCGCAGTTGGTCTGAGCCGGACAGAAGGCGGCGGAGAGCAGGATCAAGGCCAGAGACGCGATCCCCCGGGTCGAATGCATGGGCATGCGCGCAACTCCTTTCGCGGGTTGCGGGAACGATACACGGCGAGGCAGGCATGCGCAAGTGCGAGGTGGGGCGGGTTTCTTGTTCTCAGAGTTTTGTGCACTGGGCTGCCAACGTTCCTGCGAGATTCGACTTGTTATACTCACTCCGCATGCTGAAGGAGACCCTGGAACAAGGACGCGCTCTGACGGACGCAGCGCTGGACCGGCTGATTCCGCTGGAGACACAGCATCCTGTATCGATTCACAAGGCCATGCGGCACAGCATTTTTGCCGGCGGCAAGCGTCTGCGACCCGTGCTGTGCATGGAGGCGGGCCGCATGGTTGCCGGATCGCTGCCGGCGGGAATCGAAGAGTTAGGGGCTGCCCTGGAAATGCTGCACACCTACTCGCTGATTCACGACGACTTACCGGCGCTCGACAATGACGATTTGCGGCGCGGGCGGCCGACCTGCCACAAAGTGTTTGGCGAAGCCATGGCGATCCTGGCCGGAGACGCACTGCAGACACAGGCGTATGAGGTGCTGTCGCGGCTGAAGTGTCCGGCGGAGGCGCGGGTGCGAATTGTCGAAGAGATCGCGCGCGGCACGGGCACCGTGGATGGCATGATCGGCGGCCAGGTGGTGGATTTGGAAGCTGAGCACACGCGTCCCGATGCGGCGATGCTGGAATACATTCATCGCGCCAAAACCGCGGCCCTGATCACCGCGAGCCTGGTCAGCGGAGGCCTGTACGCCGGAGCGAAGGATCGGGAAGCGGCCAAGTTGCGGGCATTCGGGCAGTCGGTGGGGCTGGCGTTTCAGATCGTGGACGATGTACTCGACGTGACTCAAACCTCAGAACAACTTGGGAAAACTGCGGGGAAGGATACAGCGTCGGAGAAGGCGACGTATCCGGCGCTGTTCGGGATTGACGAATCGGAGCGCAAGGCGGATGAGTTGGTGAAAGCAGCCTTCGCGGAGTTGGAAAGTTTTGGGGATCGAGGCGAGACTCTGAAAGAACTGGCGCGGTATCTGGTGGAGAGGAAAAAGTAAAGTCTGTGGTAAAACATAACGATGGCGATGGAGTTCGCCATAACCGCCTGCCACACTGCAGGCTGATAACTCCTACAAAATTCCAGATTGATTTGTAGGAGAAGCTCCATCGTGAAAGACTTCCTGGCCATATCCGTCGCCGCCATCGTTGGCGCGAACCTGCGTTATCTGCTGAGCCGACTTGCCGCCAGGGAATTGAGTTCTGTCTTCCCTTACGGCACGCTTTTCATCAACATCATTGGAAGCTTCATCGTTGGATTCTTCATCATCTGGACGACTGAGCGTGTGCTCGTCGATCCACGCTGGCGACTGCTGGTGGTGATAGGCTTCTGCGGATCGTTCACGACATTTTCCAGCTACGCATTCGAGACCATGGCTTATTTCGAGAGCGGGCAGTGGGGCCTGATGCTCACGAATATTCTCAGCAACAATCTGTTGTGCCTGGGTGGGGCGCTGGCGGGTATAGCGCTGGCACGGGCGTTATAGCTGGCGTGGGGTAGAATGGCGGGCGCAATGGCAGTTCAAGTCACGATTTACCTGAACGAAGCCGACCAGTGGCATCACCGGCCGCTGCATCTGGAGATTCTCAACTACCTGCGGAAGGAAAACGTTTACGCGGCGACTGCGATGCATGCCGTGGCGGGATTCCTGGGGAGGCATCGCGTGGAGACAGCGCATCTGGTGGAAGCGGGCGGAAAGCTGCCGGTGGTCGTTGTATTCGTCGACACCGACGAGCATGTAAGCCGCGTGCTGCCTACATTGAAGGAAATGGCGTCGCATCGACTGATCGTGCGCGAGAACGTGGTGCTGGAGCAGGGAAACCTCGACTGACTACCCCTCGGTGCATTCAATCTTTCGCGAGTGCAGGCCATTTCGCTTGTCGATACTTGAGGTGCAGCAGAACAGTCGCCGCGATGGCTACCAGGAAAGCGAACCAGCTGCCCTCCGGTCCCAGCAGTCCGCCTGTCAACCACGTAGGGCCCGGGAACTCGGCGTTCAACAGCCGTCCAACGGCGAACTCTCCGCCATTCATTCCTGAAAAAACATAGAGGAAAGCGAAATCGAAGGCCGCGTGCATACCGATCGGAAAGGCGAGGCTGCCGGTACGACGCAAGGCAAGCGTGATGAAGACCGTCAATAGACTCACAGAGGCCCAGTCTTCCCAGCGCTCGTGCGGCTTGGTGTAGTAATGCAGGGCGCCGAAAAAAATTGATTCGATGATGGCCGCCGCCCAGAATCCGACGCCATCGGCCAGCGTGGAGAGGAAATAACTGCGAAACAGGATCTCTTCGGCGAGCCCGATCATCAAGTTCGCAAAAAGCCACAGGCCGGCAAATTTGAGCAGTTCATTGCCCGTCAGATTCAATCCGTGCACGCGGTAACCGCCGCCAAGAAAAATCAGAAGCATAATGGCGGACGGCATCACCAGGCCCCAAACCACGCCCGCCCAGAATAGCCGCCCGAAGAGCTCCCGCATTCCGGGAATACCATAAGCAGCGAAGCGGCGGTGCTCGAAACGTGCCATGATCGCGGTTGCAATGAGCGCGTTGGCCAGCAGGGCCGCGTCATCGATGATGGTGCCCACGGGATGCAGGTTTGAATAATCCGGCAGCGGCAGTCGGCTTAGTACCGCCTGCAGGGCGTAGCCAATTGCGAATACCAGGATGCAGAAGATGAGCAGCCGCCAGCCTGCACGGAGTTCCCGGCCGTTGTGGAAGATCGTCTTCAACTCCATCATGCTCCTCCTCATTCTCCAGGGTTTTCAGTTCCTGCTCCTCGTCGGATGCTGGTTGCGGACTGCCACAGCATACTAGTACCCTTCCAGATTCATGCTCGACATCCTGGCGATTGCGGCGCACCGTGACGACGTGGAGCAGACTTGCGGCGGAGCACTGCTGAAGGCAGCGCAGCGCGGGCAGCGGACGGGCGTTCTTGATCTGACGCGGGGCGAGATGGGTACGCGCGGCACGGCTGAGGACCGCGAACGAGAGGCGGTCGACGCGGCGAAGATTCTCGGCGTTCAATGGCGAAGGGCACTCGATATCCCCGACGGCCGGGTCGAGAACACGTGGGAGAACCGGGTGAAGGTTGCCAGGGTAATACGGGAGACCCGCCCCCGGGTGGTGATTCTTCCCTACTGGAAGGGGCGGCATCCGGATCACTACACGGCTTCAGTGCTGGGATATGAGGCGTGTTTTCTGGCGGGGCTGGCGAAATTGGATCCGGAGAAAGCACTCAGCACTCAGCAGTCAGCATTCAGCCAGTCGAGCGTCAAACCTAAGACTTCGGACCTTACTCGGACTACGGAGAATGCTGAGTTGGCGCACGGACCGGGGGCGGGACGCCCCCAAGACAGCCGGCGGGACGCCGGCGCTACTTCACTCGCGCCGTATCGGCCATTCAAGATCATCTACGCAACGCTTTACTACGATGTGCGACCTACGTTCGTGGTTGATATCGGGGAGCAATTTGAAGGGAAGTTTGCTTCCATCATGGCTTACAAGTCGCAGTTCAGTGATCAGGAGGCGGGGAAGGATCTGTTTCCGGCGCGCGATGAGATCCGCCACCGGGTCGAAGCTATGTCGCGTTTTTATGGGATGTTAGGCGGGGTCCAGCATGCTGAACCGTTCCTGCAAAAAGAAGTTGGTTTGGTAGAAGACTTGCTGGCGATTCCAGTGAAGTCAGTATAGGATATTTCTCCCCGTGCGCTCACACGAGAATCCGTGAGCATATCTGGAGTCCTTCGACTCCATTACCTTCCTTGGGAGGCACCGTGAAGAGCACTAGGAGTGTCAACTGGCTCTGCGTATGCATGCTCGCAATAAGCCTTTCGGCGCTGTCGGGCGCCCTATCAGCATCCAATCCATACACCGGGAATAGCGACAGTACATTCATGGCGCCGGACGGGGGCAGAACGCCCGCTGCCACTGCGACAGCAGCGAGCGCCACTCCAGCGGTGCCTGACGAGCCGGCAGCGGCCCCTGCCAGCGTAACGGTCACGGTGTCTCCGACGCGCGCCGCGGTAACGGTGACTACCCAGACGCAGCAGTTTACGGCCTCGGTCGGTGGCGTCACTTGGAGCGTGGATGGGGTGGTAGGAGGGAACGCAACGGTTGGAACGATCAGCAGCAGCGGTCTTTATACTCCGCCGGCGAAGCCGGGAAATCATAAGGTCACCGCGACCAGTGGCAATACCTCGGGCTCTGCCACCATCGCCGTTACTGACCTGAGCGGCGTTCTCACCTACCACAATGACACGGCGCGCGACGGAGTCAATGCGCGTGAGTTTGCTTTGGCATCCTCGACGGTGACCACGGCGACATTCGGCAAGCTGTTTTCCTGCGCCGTCGATGGCGCGGTCTACGCGCAGCCGCTGTGGATGCACGGATTTAGTATCGGCGGCGGAATTCACAACGTGCTTTTTGTGGCGACACAACATGACAGCGTGTATGCCTTCGATGCCGATGCCAATCCCTGTGTGACCTACTGGCATGTCAATCTGCTGGATACTCTGCATGGGGGCACCAGCAATGAGATGCCAGTTACCTGGAATGACGTGGGCTTCTGCTCCGGCGATATCTATCCCGAGATCGGGGTTACGGGTACGCCTATAATCGACGCCAGCACGAATACGATCTACCTGGTGAGTGCATCCGAGAGCAACCCTACGAGTCCCGGAAATTGCTCGGCTTCGGTCGCAAACTTTTTTCACCGGTTGCATGCCCTGGACCTCGCGACAGGCAACGAAAAATTCAATGCCCCTGTGACCATTGCCGCATCCGTGCCTGGAACCGGCGACGGCTCGGTGGACGGAATGGTAAGTTTCAATTCCCAACTGCACCATCAACGGTCGGGCCTGGCTGAAGTCGGCGGAAAGATATTTGTGGTTTTTGCCGCACATGAGGATGCAACGCCGTATCACGGTTGGGTTATCGGCTACAAAGCGTCGAACGTGCAGCAACAAGTCGCCGTTTTCAATACCACTCCTAACGGACTGAACGGAGCTAATGGGGGCATCTGGGGTGGAGGCGGCGCACCGGCGATTGACAGCGGCGGCGACATTTATGTCACGACGGGAAACGGCGTGTTTGATGAGTCTCCTCCGCCGCCAAATTACGATTACGGGGACAGCATTTTAAGGCTGCATTCAGTCAGTGGGAGCACGCTGAATGGCGTGCATTTGAGCGTAGCAGGCTACTTCACACCTGACGACCAGTTGCACCTCGCGCGAACCGACGGTGATCTGGGCTCGGGCGCGGCGGTCCTGCTGCCGCTTCAGACTTCGGGTGCGGGCCCGAAGCATCTGCTGGTGCAGACGGGGAAAGAAGGTGTTGTTTATCTGATCGATCGCGACAGCATGGGGCAATTCAATCCCATGAACAACGATCAGATCTGGCAGAGTTTCTCCGGCCCGGCAAACGGCTTGTGGGGGACTCCTGCGTTCTGGCACAACAATTTGTACACAGGGGGACAGTACGATTCTGTGAGGCAGTTCACCTTCAACCCAGCCACGGAGATGTTCAATCCAACCGTCGCCTCACTATCGCCGCAGGGATTTGGCTATCCCGGAACCACCCCGTCAGTTTCCTCGAAAGGAACCGGGAACGGCATAGTTTGGACCACTGATTCCAGCTTGTACGGTTACGCCAGCCCGAACGCCGGGGTCAACTGTTCGGTTGTGCCTGTACCCGCGAAGTGTACGGGGCCAGCGATCCTGCACGCTTACAGTGCGACGAATCTCGGGGTTGAGTATTGGAACAGCACGATGGCCGCTAGCAACCGCGACCAGGCGGGCAATGCCGTGAAGTTCGTTCCCCCTACCGTGGCCAACGGCAAAGTTTACGTCGGCACGCGCACGGGGATTTACGTGTACGGCCTGCTGCCGAATTAGCCAACTGTTTACTTCTTCAGAGCTACCGTTAAACCGTCGCGGATGGGCAGGATGGTGGTGTAAAACTCTTTTGAGTCATAGAGTTTGCGGTTGAATTCGAGGATGGCTTTGGTGCGTGGCTCAGACGGATGCTTTTCGGCAACGCGCCCGCTCCACAGCACGTTGTCGGTGATAAACAATCCACCTTTGCGCAACCGGGGGCCTACGAGGCGAAGCACCCGCGGATAGTCTTCCTTGTCGACGTCGTTGAAAATAACGTCAAATTCCTGCTTCTGCTCGGAGAGGACTTCGAGAGCATCGCCGATGTGGATGGCAATGCGGCTGGAGACGCCGGCGCGATCGAAGTAACGGCGAGCGCGCTCGGCATTTTTGGAATCGCCGTCGGTATACACGACGCGGCCATTCTCGCCGACGGCCTGGGCCCACCAGATAGTCGAGTATCCGATGGCCGAGCCTAATTCAAAAACCGTCCGCGCATTGATCATCAGCGCGAGTTGCTGCAGCACACGGGCCACGGCCGGGCCGACGATTGGCACCTTGTGCTCGGTGGCGTAGTCTTCCATCTCGACCAGGACGTCGTCGCGCTTGGGCAGGAGGGAGTAGAGATAATCATCGACTGGTCCGGCGGTGGTCAAATTGTAGTGCCGCCACCTCGGTCTGCTGTCTTTCTTCTTCTCGGCCACTTGCTTTCCTTTCGAAGGTGTGCGGTTAATCGGCTTTCAGCTGCCAATGGTAACGCCGGGCTTCATTTCGATTACTTCGATTTTTGGCACCAGCTTCTGCAATGCGCTGGGAGTTCCGGTGAGTACGGGGAATGTGCCGAAGTGCATGGGGATCACGGTTTTCGGTTTCAGCAGATTGCAGGCGTACGCGGCCTCGCGCGGCGACATGGTGTAGTGATCGCCGATGGGGAGCATAGCAATCTCAGGCGCGTAGAGATCGCGGATGATGGCCATGTCCCCGAAGACGTTGGTGTCGCCCGCGTGATAAATCTTTACTCCATTGGAGAATTCGATCACGAAACCACAGGCCTCGCCGCCGTAAACCATCTGATCGCCGTCCTGGATGCCGCAGGAGTGATCGGCATGGACCATGGTGACTTTTATATCGCGGACGGTTTGCGTACCGCCCTTGTTCATCTCGGCAAGCTGCTTTACACCTTTCTTGCCCAACCACCCGCACAACTCGGGAATGCCGACCACTATCGGGTTGTGCTGTTTGGCGATTTCGACGGCGTCACCGATGTGATCGCCGTGGCCGTGGGTGCAAACGAGAATGTCGACCTTCTTGACCTGCTTCTCCGAGTCAGGGCATTTGGGGTTGCCCATGACCCACGGGTCGATGATGACGGTCTTGCCGCCCGGGGTTTCAATGCGGAAGGTGGCGTGGCCAAGCCATGTAAGTTTGATGCCCTTGAGATTCATGTAGCTTCTAGCTCCTGGCTTCTAGCTTCTAGCTTTTAGATCTAGCGATCAGCATTGGGCATAAAAGTCACTGCGGGATCATCCTTGTCAGGACTGAATGCTGAGTGCTGACGGCTGAGTGCTTTTTTACATTTCGCCCAGCTAGTTTAATATGAATCGCCATGACAGAACTACGAGTCCTGATCCCGCAGCAAGAGATCGCGAAACGCGTGAGCGAGCTGGCCGCGGAAATCACGCGCGATTTTGAAGGGCAGTCGGTGATCTTTGTGGGCGTGCTGAAAGGCGCCGCGATTTTTCTCTCCGACCTTGCCCGTCAGGTCAAGCTGGACGCGACCTTCGACTTCATCGGAGTTTCCAGTTATGGAAACCGTCCCAGCCCTACCCAGGAGCTCAAGAGCGGATGGGATTCGACGGGAGAGGTGAAGCTGACCAAAGATGTGGATCAGTCGATGAAAGGCAAGAATGTCATCCTGGTCGAGGACATCCTGGATACAGGGCTGACGCTGACGTACCTGAAAAAGCTGCTGCTCTCGCATCACCCAAGTACGTTTAAGATCGCGGCCCTGCTTGACAAGCCGTCGCGGCGCAAGCTTCCCATCGAAGGGGACTACGTCGGATTCAAGATTCCTGACGAATTTGTGGTGGGCTACGGACTGGATTATGCCGAGCGCTATCGTAATCTTGCCGATATCTGCGTCGTTCCCAGAGAGTGACCGGGGCGCAGGAGTCCAGCGGATTTTTCCTTCACTTTGAGCCGATAGCTGGCATTCCTCGAACTGGAGAATGCGACTGTTATCATAGGAAATAATGGGTTCAGTACTTTCCAAACCGGAACGCCTGTTGCCCGTCGAGCCGCTCTTGCTCGAAGTGGCGGACGTGCTTGCGACCTCCCTCGATCTGGATACGACCCTGCGCCGGGTTGCGGAAGTGGTGCGCAAAGTCATCGACTACGAAATTTTTGCCATCCTGCTGTTGAATGAGAAGACGCAGGAGCTGCGTTTTCGTTTTCAGGTCGGATATCCCCCGGAGTTCTCTGAGCGAAAGATTAAAGTTGGTGATGGAGTGACGGGGAAGGCTGCGCAGTTGCGGCAAGCTATCCTGGTCGACGATGTCACCGCCGACCCCCGATACATTGCCGGCGTTCCCAATGTGCGCGCCGAACTGGCGGTCCCGCTCATCTCGAAAAACCGTGTGATTGGCGTAATCGACCTGGAAGCACGGGCGGCGGGTTACTTCACCGAAGAACACAAGCGGCTGCTCGTGCTGATTGCATCGCGCATCGCGGCCGGCATCGAGAATGCGCAACTTTATACTCGGACCACGCGGCAGGCGCGCACTCTGCTATTGATGAATGAAATTGCGCGCGAACTCACTTCGATTCTTAATCTGGACGAGTTGCTGGGTAGGATTGCGGAATTGCTGCGCCGGCTGATCGACTACCAGATGTTCAGCATTCTGCTGGTGGACGCTTCCGGTGAGAAGCTGCAACACCGCTTTTCGATGCGCTTTCACGAGAACATCCAATTGAAGCATGAGGTGCCGCTGGGGCGCGGTCTGGTGGGATACGCGGTCGAAACCCGGCGAGCGGTGCTGGTGCAAGATGTAAAGAAAGATCCACGCTACATCGAGCTCAATCCGGAGACGCGCTCGGAGTTGGCGGTGCCGCTCATTTACAAGGAAAAGGTTATCGGGGTGCTTGACCTGGAACACACGCGGCGAGGTTTTTTCACCGAGGACCACAAACGCACGATAACGACGCTGGCCGCACAGGTGGCCATTGCGATTGAGAATGCGCGCTTGTACGAACAGGTCGCGCGGCAGGAGCGACGACTGGAGCGCGACTTAGCGCTGGCGCGTGAACTACAGATGCGGCTCTTGCCGCAAGCGCGGCCTACGATGGCACATTTGGAGGTGGCGGCGAAGTTTGTTCCGGCGCGAGCCATCGGGGGAGACATGTACGACTTCATCCCCTACTCGCTGTCGCGGTTAGGGATCGTGGTTGGCGATGTCAGCGGCAAGGGCGCACCGGCGGCGATCTACGCTGCCCTGGTGAGCGGCATTTTACGCTCGCACGCGCCGATCGAGCCGGCCCCATCCGAGATGCTTTCCGCCGTGAACTTGTCGCTGGTGGAGCGGCGCATCGAGGCGCAGTTCGTGTCGCTCATCTACGCGGTCTGGGACGATGAGCATCGCACCCTGACCGTCGCAAACTCAGGGCTTCCGCGGCCGATTTACGTGCACGACGGAAGGAATGAAGTCATCGAGGCTACTGGCCTGCCCTTAGGATTGTTCGACGAAGCTGACTACGATGAATTTCAGTTCCGCATGAAGCCCGGCGATATGTTTGTGTTCTTCAGCGACGGCATTCTCGACGCTCGCAGCCGGGGTGGGGACCTGTTCGGCAGGGGACGGACAGAGAAAATCGTCGCCGGATGCGCGGGCAAGTCGGCAGACTGTGTCGTCGATTCCCTGTTCAAGGCTGTAGCCGAGCACTCCGCGGGCATGGAAACCTTCGATGACCAGACCGTGGTCGCGATCCGGGTGACTGGCGGCGGTGCGGCGCCTGCCAAACGCAAATGACATCTCGCAGTCAGAGCGCGGAAGCGGAGCGTCCGCCGGGATTTACCTATCAGCGCCGCAGGCGGGGCGTGCTGCGGCGACGCGGCGGCGACTTCGTGCTGCATTGTGATCGCGTGGCTTTGACCGAACTGTGCGAGCGCTACGGAACGCCGCTCTACGTCTATTCGGCATCGATGATTCGTCACTACTATGAAACCCTTGATGCAGCGTTTCGCGATCTCAGGCACACGATCTGTTATTCCGTCAAAGCCAACTCCAACTTAAGCATTCTGCGGCTGCTGGCGAAACGGGGGTGCGGGTTTGATGTTGTTTCCGGGGGCGAGCTGGAACGTGTCCTGATTGCCGAGCGCAAGGCAGCGCGGAAGGTGGTCTTTTCGGGAGTGGGGAAAACGCGCGCGGAGATTACGGCGGCCCTCAAGGCCCGCATCCTGCTGTTCAACGTGGAGAGCGAGTCAGAATTGTGGACGCTGGCCGAGTGCGCGGCGCAGCTTCGTACCACGGCGCCCGTGGCCTTGCGCGTAAATCCAGATGTTGCCGCCGACACGCATCCTTACATCTCGACTGGCTTGCATAAACACAAGTTCGGCATACCCATCCGCGACGCGCGTGAGCTTTACGCCAGAGCGTCGGGGGCAAGATATCTCAAGATTGCAGGCGTAAGCGTGCATATCGGGTCGCAGATCACCGATGTCGCTCCTTTCGGAGAGGCCATGACCCGCGTGGCTGAGCTGGTAAGCGTGCTGCGCGAAGATGGACACCGCATCAGCTACGTAGACGCGGGAGGGGGCCTTGGGATCGCTTACGAAAACCACGATCCACTGGACTTCTCCCGTTACGTCACAGCTTACGCGCGGGCGGTTATCCAACCGTTGCGGAAGTTAGACTTGCACCTCTTGCTGGAACCTGGCCGTGCCATTGCCGGGCCAGCCGGAGTTCTTCTCACCTCCGTTATCTATCGCAAGAGAAATGATGGGAAACGGTTTCTGGTGGTGGACGCCGCGATGAACGACCTGATCCGGCCGGCGCTGTACGGCGCCTATCATGAAATTGTTCCGGTGAAGCAGCGCGCCGAGCCGCCCGTTCGGTTTGAGACAGTGGATGTGGTTGGTCCGGTGTGTGAGACGGGAGATTTTTTTGCCCGCGACCGCGAGCTACCGCCGGTCGAGGAGGGAGACCTGCTCGCGATTCTGGATGTTGGAGCCTACGGGATGGTGCTCGCATCGAACTACAACACGAGGCTGCGGCCGGCTGAGGTACTGGTCGACGAAAAGGAAGTCAAGCTCATCCGCAGGCGGGAGAAAGTTGCGGACCTGCTTCGGCTTGAGCTGTGAGTCGCCGTCACTGACTCTCAGTTCTATCGCTCTCCCCACTTTAACTTGGCGCGCAACACCTGGAAGAAGTCCGTGTCGGTGCGGAAGAGATGAACCTTGTGCTCGGAGCGGCGGCAGCGAACCCGGTCGCCATCTTTCAAATCGAGACCAGGCTGGCCGTCTAGACTGAGGTAGGCTACTTCTTCTTCGCTGCGCAGCAGTATCTCGATCTCCACCGAATCAGGAACGACCAGCGGGCGGTGCGTCAACGAGTGGGGCGCAACCGGGGTAATGACGAAGGCCGCGACGCTGGGCATGAGCACGGGGCCTCCGGCAGAAAGAGAGTAAGCGGTTGAGCCGGTGGGCGTGGCGACGATCATGCCATCCGCGCGATAACTCGAGACGAACGCCTTATTGATGTAAAGATCATAGCTGTTGAGGCGGGCCAGAGCAGTCTTGTTCACCACCGCGTCGTTAAAAACAAGGTAGCTGCCCAGGACAGTTTGCCCCGCGCATTAAATCGCAGTGCATCAGGGAGCGGCTGTCGATGGGGGCGCGACCTTGTGCAATCTCCTCGAGCATGGCATAGAGCGCTGAAGGCGGCACCTCAGTAAGAAACCCGAGCGTACCCAGGTTCACGCCCAGCAGAGGAACATCGGCCGCTGCGGTGACGCGCGCAGCCGACAACAGCGTGCCGTCGCCCCCAAGAACCACCACGAGGGTTAACGGCTGTGCCGCCATCTGGACACGCGTGACGACCTCGAGGCCGCCGTTGTAGCGGCCTGTTTCCGGGTCGACGATTACGCGGTAATTGTGATCACGGAGCCAGGTGAGAAGGCCGGGAATAATCTTGGCCACCTCAGGACTCCCCGGCCTCGAGATAATGGCTGCGGCTTTTTGGGAAGACGATTGCAGGCTTGCCATAGGGAAAGAAAGATTGTACAGAAATCTACAGAAAGCTCACCCACAGAGGATACAGAGGAACACAGAGAGCTAGAAGACACCGTAGAGCAGGAATTCGCGATTGCCTTCTGCTCCGAGAATGGGCGATTCGATGGTGTCGGTCCGCGTGGCGCCGAGACTCATCAACGCTGCCGTTACCTTGTTCACCGAGGCCAGTTGTGCGGCTTCGTCTCGCACGATTCCTCCCTTGCCTACAAATTCCCTGCCGGCCTCAAACTGAGGTTTGACCAGGATGATGATGTGCCGTCCCTGGCGTTGGGCGATCGAGTCGGGAAAGACAGCTGCAACGACCGCTGGAAGAACGAGAGTCGCGGAAATGAACGAAACGTCGACGGCGATGAGGTCGGCGGTCTCTCCGACAACGTCTCGCGTCAGATAGCGTGCGTTCGTTTTCTCCAGCAGCCGTATGCGCGGGTCCTGCCGAAGCTTAAAATCCATCTGCCCATACCCGGTGTCGACTGCAATCACGCGGGCGGCTCCGCGCTGCAAGAGACAATCCGTGAAGCCACCGGTCGATGCGCCCACATCGACGCAGACCATGCCGGTGACGTCGATGTGCCAGTGTTCGAGCGCGCGCTCCAGTTTGAGGCCGCCGCGGCTCACGTACTTGAGATCTTCTCCGAGCAGCCGGATCGAGGCCTGCGCGGGAACCTGGGCGCCAGCCTTGTCGATCTTCTGATCTTCAACCAACACTTTACCTGCGAGGATCAGCGCCTGGGCCCGCTCACGAGAGGCGGCCAAGCCGCGTTCTACCAGGAGCTTATCGAGTCGGAGTTTCAAGGACAGCCTGCGTTTTGATGGGCAGGGTGGCAGCTATATTGGCCCAGAGGTTGTACCCGGAAAGTGCCAGCACCCGCTCTAGTGCAAAATGCTGAACCATTGTAGGCTGAGGCACTTACGGAGATATGGTCGTGTTTTTCCACAGGATTTTCCACCGTCATGTTGAAAACTTTTCAAGGGTAGAAAAACAATCGGGCCAACGGAAAAGCCGCCCCAACGGGGCAGCTCCGGCGCTAAGAGTTTGTTGTCTTGTGTGGGGCAGGCACTCTTGCCTGCTTGCCGACAGCATCGATAAGGCCAGCGGGCAGGAGTGCCCGTTCCACACCCAGCTCGCGAACTTATCCCGCAACTTCTTCCAGCAACTTCTGGTCGATGTCGAAGTTGGCATGAACGTTCTGCACGTCGTCGTGTTCTTCGAGAGCTTCCATCAGACGGATCATGGTATTGGCAGCCGCGCCTTCGAGCTTGATATAGTTCTGCGGAATCATGGCTACGCTGGAAGATGCGGGCTCGATGCCAGCTTTCTTCACGGCTTCGAGTACGGCTTCGTAAGCGTGCGGGTCGGTGATAATTTCCCAGTTGTCGCCATCATCGTTCAAATCGTCGCCGCCAGAGTCGAGAACGATATTCATCAGATCGTCCTCTTTCGCCGCGCTCTTGGGGACGATGATGTCGCCCTTCTTGTGGAACATCCAGGATACAGCGCCGGCCTCGGCCATGTTGCCGCCGTTCTTGCCGAAGACGTGGCGAATCTCGCTCACGGTGCGATTGCGGTTATCGGTGTTGATATCGAGCAGGATTGCGACCCCACCCGGGCCGTAGCCCTCGAGAGAAAACTCTTCGTAAGTCGCTCCCGGGAGCTCGCCGGTGCCGCGCTGGATGGCGCGTTTGATGTTGTCGGCGGGCATATTCTCAGCTTTGGCAGCAACGATGGCGCCGCGCAGACGCGGATTGGAATCGGGATCGCCGCCGCCGTTCTTCGCGGCAATGCTGATTTCCTTGATAAGGCGAGTAAAAATCTTGCCGCGCTTGGCGTCGAGCGCGCCCTTCTTGTGCTTGATTGTGGCCCATTTTGAATGGCCAGACATAGGTCGACCTCGTGTCTAAAGATCTTGAATGACGCAGGATTCGCCCGTAGAGGAGATCACAGGATTGCCTCGATATTTATGCAGGCGATCAACGATTATAGCACGAGGGCGAGATGGAATCGCCGCGACCGAACGTCACTTTGGCGGTATTGACTGGAAAGGCAAGCCACCCTAACATGCCAACGACCACGTTTGGGGCGTGTATGGTCGGCCAAGTTGTCGGACATTACCGGATACTCGAGAAGATTGGCGTCGGCGCGATGGGCGAGGTTTTTCGCGCGCGCGATGAAAGATTGGGACGCGAAGTAGCGATCAAAATCATACGACCTTCCTCCGGCGGCAACCCCGACCATCTGCGACGTTTTGCGCAAGAAGCCCGGGCGGCGGCGGCCCTCAACCATCCCAACATAGTTGCGATTTATGACGTGGGTTCGGCTGGGGACTGTCCTTACATCGTGTCAGAGTTGCTGCAGGGTCAGACTCTGCGGCAGCGCCTGGCGGAGGGCCCGGTCTCCGTGGCGCAGGCCACCGACTTCACGCTTCAGATCGCGCGCGGGCTGATCGCCGCACATGATCGCCGCATCGTTCACCGGGACCTCAAGCCGGAAAATTTATTTCTGACTGAAGACGGCCGGGTGAAGATTCTCGATTTCGGCGTCGCCAAGCTGCAGCCTGACGGCGAGTCAGACCGCTCCGTCGACAGCGCGACCACGGTCACGAAGTCGGGCCTGGTAGTCGGCACGGTCGCGTATATGTCGCCCGAGCAACTGCGTGGCAAGGCGGTCGACCACCGCAGTGACATCTTCAGCGTGGGCGCGATTTTCTATGAGACGGTGTCGGGGCGCCGCGCTTTTCGCGGGGAAACCGAAGTCGATACCATGACCGCTGTTCTGCGGGAGGAGCCTCCTGAAATCGAGCTTCACGATAACAGCGTTCCGCAAGCGGTTCGCGACATCATCCGTCATTGTCTCGAGAAGGAGCCGGAAAACCGCTTTCAGTCTGTGCGCGATCTGGTGTTTGCGCTGGAGACGCTCTCCGGTCTGTCCGCATCCGCAAGCAGCCGCTATGTCTTTTCCAGACGCCGAACGGCAGTGTTGCCCTGGGCAGTTGCCGCAGTGCTTCTGGCGGTTGCTCTGGTTCTGCTGGGAACTCAGTTACGACGCCAGGCGCCGCCCATATCCTATCGCCGGGTGACATTCGAAGAAGGCACAGTCTATTCCGCGCGTTATGCGCCTGACGGCCAGTCGTTCATTTACACCGCCGCTTGGAACGGCAAGCAGCCTCAGATCTACTCGACAGTCGGGAATTCCCTGCTGGCCCAACCGTTGGGGCTTACCGACGCGCGCCTTCTGGCCATCTCCAAAACCAACGAATTGGCGGTGGTCTTAAGAGGCTCGCACATGGGCCACTTGGAAACCGTGAACGGCATGCTCGCGCGAGCGCCGCTGGCGGGAGGCTCTCCGCGGGAAGTTCTGGCCGACGTGCACTGGGCCGATTGGAATCCCAAAGGAGAATTTGCGGTCGTGCATCAGGAGAAGGGTCGCAGCCGGCTCGAATATCCGATCGGACACGTTCTGTACGAAACCGGGGGATGGATCAGTCACATTCGTTTCTCTCCCCATGGAGACAGGATTGCTTTTATGGATCACCCTGCGCTCTGGGATGACCGAGGCTCGGTTTCGGTCACGGACCTGGCGGGTCATGTTCGTGTGCTCTGTTCCGGATGGGAATCGGAAGATGGCCTGGCATGGAGTCCAGATGGAGAGGAAGTCTGGTTCACCGCAGCAACCAGAGGCAACAGCCGCGATTTGCAGGCCGTGAACTTGTCTGGCAAGGTTCGCGTCCTGCTCGACTTTCCCGGCGCCCTAACGTTGCAAGATGTCGGATCGGACGGCAGCGTTTTAATCAGCGCGGATGATGAGCGCCTCTCTCTGGCATCGGGAACGCGCAACAATACGGCGATTACCGATCTTTCCTGGCATAACTGGAACATCGCCAAGGATCTTTCCAGCGACGGGCAGGTTCTGTTCGAAGATGCCAGCGAGGCAGCCGGTCCTCACCATTCCGTGGCCATTCGCAAACTGGACGGGACACCGCCGATACGTCTTGGGGACGGCTCTGCGGGCGGGCTATCGCCTGACGGTAAGTGGGCCATCTCAATTCTCAATGGTAGTCCGGACCAAGTGATACTTCTGTCGGTTGGTGCAGGCCAGCCGCGCCCGATCCCGGCGGGATTAGTGCATGTGCAGAGTGGTCCCGCGCGATTTTTGCCGGATGGCCAGCGCCTGGTGGTCAATGGCAACGAGCCGGGTCACGGTATGCGCTGCTACGTGCTGGATCTGGCAGGCGGGAAACCAAGGCCCGTCACCCCCGAAGGGGTTACTGGCCAGACCGTTTCGCCGGACGGACGCTATGTTCTTGGGGCGAGCACGGCTCCGCAAGCTTTCAGCATTTATCCAATGGATGGCGGTTCACCTCGGCCGATTCCCGGCCTGGAGCCGGATTTTATGCTGGTGCGGTGGTCCGAAGATGGCAAGGCTCTGTACGGCTACCGCACGGGCCACGTGCCCACGACGGTTTACAAAGTCGATCCTGCGACGGGAAAGAAAACCGCCATCCAGGAATTGCTTACTGAGGCGCCGGCTGGCGTAGTGAACGTCTCTCCGCTCGTGACCAACGGCAATGCTTCACGCTTCGTCTACAGCTACTATCAGGTCTCGTCAATACTGTATGTGATTTCCGGTTTGAAGTAGGCTGAGAATCCTAGTCGAGCGATCCCGTATAACTCTCCGGGACATAGTGGAAGAAGATGGAGGTTGAAGTTCGACCTTCGGCCAACACATCGCGGTAATGGGGCACGCGAGTTCCCCGGTACACAAGCCCGTCCCCGAGAGCCTGATACACCGAGACCGAACCATGCGGAGTATCGAGGCGAATTGGCCAGGGGGTTTCCTTTTCCGGTTCAGGCGAGAAGTCAAGACACAGGGTGACACTGAACTCGCACTGCTCTCGATCGATGTGCTTATTTAATTCGGCACCGCTCAAGTAACAAGCCGAGTAAACGTAAGACGGCTTGACGGTCTCTCCGACAACAGCGCTTACGGTCCCGGCAAGATGGTGGTGAAAGAAACGAGCGACGCTTTCGTTGTGCACTCCGTAGCGCCGCGAGCATTGCTCGTCGCCCAGGTCAATCATTCCCTGGCGGATCATATTGCGGAAGTAGCGACGCAAAGACGCAACGTGAAAAGGGTGGATCAGGTTGCGAATCGGGGCGTAGCCTCGTTCCCGGAACATCTCGGCGCTTCTCGTTATTACTTCACGCTCCTGCGCTTGCTCCCTCTCGGCCTGTTCGTCGGTTCGAAGCAGTCCAGCCGTAACGAGGATGGACAGGTCTTCGTGGCCCAACTTCGATGAGAGGCTACCTTTCAAAGTCACGGCGGCCAAAGTTTCTTCCAGTCGCGGGCTTAACCAGAAAGGCAGCAAGCCATCGCTCCCGCTTCGTGATACCCAGGCGATGGTGCCTTGCAGGGCAAATTTCTCAAGCAGCGTGCGACGGGCGGCGACTTCTGCCGGTATCTGCCCCTGGGGCAGGACGTGCGCCATGGGATTGAGTACAAAGTCCTGCCTTCGGTTCAGCGCTGCAGATGGCAGTGACCCCGGCGGAATCAAATGCAGAGGCAGTTCATCCAGCAGACACCAGTAACGATCAGGCGGAAGCGCCGCGGCGTACCGCTGCCGCGACGCACCGCCCATGAGGCTAGCGACCCACTTCAGCCAGGCCGCGTCTGTTACTGGTGCAGCCATCCGTTTAGAGTGAACCGGCTGTCGGCAAAGGCCCCCGAGGGGCACTCCACCGGTGTGATTTCGTGCATCAGTTCGCAGGGGAAGAACACGATCTGGTTCTGCTGCGGCACGATGGTTTGGTAAGTCCCTGCGCTGGCGTAACTCCCACCTTGCAGGCGGGAGTCATGAATGCGCAGTTCTCCACCCTCGAATTGCTTCGGCTCGCGATGGAAGAAGTACACGAAAGTCAGATAGCGAGAGGCTATTTCTTCGTGGGCATTGTCAGCATGCATTCGGAAAAAATCGCCGTCGTTACTTGCCGTTACCTGAAATTCCGTTTTGGTGATTAAGCGCTCCTCCATCCCTAGCTTGCGGAATACAGCGGGCAGCACCTGCTTGATCCGCTCCAGAACCACATCCTGATGTGGACCGAGGTCCATGAGGACTTTCGAGCGGCGGTGCTCATAGTCGACGACTCCGCCCACCGGCGAGATTACCTCGCTGGCGCTGAAGTCGGGTTCGTGCTGCAGAACGTAGGAAGTCAGTTCTTGCAGCTCTCGCGGGGCAAGGAATTCGTCGAGCACCACGCATTGAGCACGTAGAAGCTCGGGTTGGTCGAGAACACCGACTCGCGGCTCAGATACCGAGGTGCTGTTTGCGTTCATTTGCACGCGCTCTGGCCGTAGCCCGTGTCCGGGAGGTTGCGGCACCGGCGGCGGCGGTCCTTTCATAGGTCCAGGGGATGGCTTGCCCGGCGGTTGTGGCACAACCGGCGGCTGGGGCCCTGCCGGCTGGTCTTTCCTCGGAGTTGGTCTAATCGCGCCTGGTGGTTGAGGCACGGGAGGCTTGGGCGGCGCTAATGACGGTTGTGGTATGGCAAAGGTCGAGGTATCTCCCGCGACGTCTGTGCCTCCAGTTGCCACAATGCGCTCGACAATGCTTCCGCCAAGTACTGCGAAAGCACGCTGTGCGATTGTCTCGCCGATGGCGGAAGAGATTGCCGCGTCGACTGCCGCATGAGTCTCTGGATTCGCGTTAGAGGTTGCCTTGACGTTGCGGAGAATGCTGCTGAGTAAAGCCCGTTCCGGGGCAGTGAGAATTCGTTCATCTTGCATCAGGCTTTCGGAGAAGGAATCTAGGAACTGCTTGGCTGTCATTGAAGACACGCCTCCCTGCGTGTACGGGTGAAAGGTTGGACACCTCAGGGGAAGCGTCGGGCACACTATACCGATAGACGGGAAATCAGCGCAAGAAAAATTTTGAGAAATTACAGAATCCGAACTATGGTAGTGGCTCAGTTTGAACTCTGAATCTGACAAGGCTCGTCATCCCGAAGAGCCCGCGTTTTTACCAGCGGGCCGAGGGATCTCCCGTGGCACACAGCGTCGTAGCGGAGATCCTTCGCTCCGCCTGAAGAACGGCTACGCTCAGGATGACGCCATCGACGAGCGAAGATGCCATCAGAAATTCAAAATGAGCCACTACCCGAACTATCGCATGGCCATGGCGCCGACGGTGATTGCACCCACCATTGACTGGAACACCTTCAATCCATCGGTGCAGCCGAGTTCAGGCTCCGCGGACCGCTCCGGGTGCGGCATCATGCCTACAATGTTCCCGCCCGGACTGCAGATGCCCGCGATGTTCTCGAGAGATCCATTGGGATTGGCCGCGGGCGTGATCTCTCCGGAAGCGGAGCAATATCGGAACACAATGCGATTCTCCCGCCGCAACTGGTCGAGCACCGCCGGATCGCAGAAATAGTTACCGTCCATGTGGCCAATCGGAATGGTAAGAACTTCTCCCGTCTGGCAGCAGTTGGTGAACGGCGTTTCCGAATTCTCGACCCGGACGTTCACTGGCTTACAAACGTACTTCAGGCCCACGTTGCGCATCAGCGCTCCCGGCAATAAGCCCGACTCGCATAGGATTTGAAATCCATTACAGATTCCGAGGACCAGACCACCGCCAGCCGCAAATTTTCGCACCGAATCCATCACGGGAGAGAATTTAGCGATCGCTCCAGTCCGAAGGTAGTCGCCGTAGGCGAATCCTCCCGGGACGATGACGGCGTCGCAATTTTCAAGGTCATGCGATTCGTGCCAGAGAAAAGTCACCGGCTGCTTTGCCACCTGCTGAATCGTCCAGAAGGCATCGTGATCGCAATTCGAACCTGGAAAGATGATGACCCCGAATTTCATGCGTGGCCTCTAGGGAGAGATTTTTCTCAGTTTAGCACGATCACGGCAGGAGCCCGCCGAGCTGTTGGCAAAGGCAGGTACACTCTTCAGCTACAGATTCGTGGTCGGGAGGACTACCGGTTTGACGGAGTTAGAGGAGTCGAGGCATGCGGAGGACCCTCGGCCGGACGCCCCGACTGCGCCGGCGCCGGTTGTGTAATGGGAGAAGCCGAGTCATGCATGCGTTGGGGCGGATACCCTTTTGCCTCCACGATGGCCCAATGCCATTCCTGGTCAGGGCCGATGTCGACAGTCAACGGAGCGCGAAATACCGTGACCTCTGAGGGCGCCGCCGCTGCCCTCATACGGTAGAGGAAAGTAGCATCGGATCGCTTTTCTGGCTGACCTCCTTGATCCTGTGCCGGGCTCGCGCCAACTGCCAGCAGCGTCGCGGTCCCGAAGTAAATGGCTGCGTCGCTGGCAATCGTCTTTTTCAAAAGCGTGAGAGCGACCGAGACCTCGCTCACATGCCAGTCAGTTCCGTTGAAGACGGAAACCTGCAGCGAATCACCATCAATTGTCGCCGGACCATTGAGTTTGATCAGCTGATTGGCAGGAAGATCGAGTTGCGCGTACTGACTGGAGAGCAGCGCCTGAGCGTTTGCGCTGAACGATAGACTGCAGGTGACATCCGGCGCGGAGACTTGAAAGCTCTTACCCGAACCGTCGATGGAATACCGCAATGACGAGCCTGCGGCGCGGCGGCTCTCAACCTGATCCATCACCTTCGACAGATTATCGTTGTCGATGACTTCCTGTGAAGAAGGCTTCTTGCGGAAGATGCGGGCGATATCTCCTAGAGGGGTATCACTGCCATCGTCCTGAGCATACAACAAGGTTGGCGATAGCAAGAACAAAGTCAGCATTGCCATCGCGAGCCGCATTAGGAGAGGTCTTCTCACACGATTTCGCCGAGGCGCCGTATGAATTAAGAACAGGATCGCGAATCAACCTGTCCTTGACGCCTAAGCTGATTTTAGTAAGAAGGGAAAGAAAGGCAGAGATAACCACTGGACACTTTGGTAATCGACCTCTAGTTGGTTGCTGGAAAGGGCGCGCGTTGACGAAATGGAATGCGCAACGAGACGCGCGCCCAAAGCCCTGCCAAATTCCTACAGAAGGCCCGAGGTCCGAAAACGAGTAACCGGATCAGCTACCGGCACTGGCTGCCGCCGGAATATCCAACGGGCCACCGCAAATCCAATTGCCGCATAGCACAGATGCATCATCCGCATACCTCACCCCCAAATGGATCGGCTGGGTACCTTCTTGGGGAGGAACCACATCTGAACCTATCGGCACGATAGCAACGGACTGGAGGGGCGACAAGGCACAACCGTGCCATATGGGTGGCCCGGAAGTAATAGGAGTACTGTGACCTCGGGATACCCAGCACCTTAGCTGGACAGCCCGTATCTGGCACTGCGGCAGCGCGTTAGTGGGCTTCCATCCCTTCCTTATCCGCCGCCTGGCCCGCCGGGGGAACCACCACGGTCGAGAGGCTCCTTTCCGCGGTCAGTTTCTGGAAGGCGGCCAGGTCGTTCCGTTGCAGTTCAGTCCAGCGTCCCTCGAGTTCCGTGCTCTGCCGCTTCAGCTTCTCGAATTCCAACTGCTCGGCCTCAGTGGGAGCGGAATCGGCGGTGCCGGCATCCATGGCAAGATATGCCAACTTTGCATCCAGTTGAGGGGGATAGGCCAACGAATCTTCGTTGGCGCTGATGGTGAGGTTCACCAACTGATCGCGAACCGCGATCAGCTTCTTGTCCAGATCGTCTGCAGAAGCGGAGATAGTTTTCGCGCTCGCATTTTCGGGCAAGCGTCTCTTGAGCCCGGCCAATTGCGAACGCACATCCTGGATCTGGTTCACGGTGTCGTAGACCAGGCTTAGCTCGCCGCGAATCTGCAAGAGCAAGTGGAACTGCTGATCCAGATCAGCCTGGCTGACCTTCACTCGCGGATCAAGTTTTACTTCGAGCGGGGCCGTCTGGCTCTGGGCGCCCACCGTGAGCCGGACCTGGTAGCTTCCGGGAGCGGCCACAGGACCATGCGCCCCGCCATTGTATTCCCACAGGTAGTAGCCGGGAACGCGGTGAGCCTCTTCGTAGCGTAGATCCCAAACGAATCGATTCAGGCCGGCTTCGGGCTTGAGTTCTTTCTCCGGCTTCTTGTCGTCGGGATCGAGCGGCTCTTCAAGTGGCGCTACTTCCGCACTTGAATACTTACGCACCACTTTGCCGGCACCGTCAAGAATCTCGATCTTCGCTTCAGTCTCAGGCTTGGGCGCGTCTTTCAGGAAGTAGTAAATAACTGCGCCAACGGGAGGGTTCTGCCCCGTCCGTTTCGACGGATGCCGCTCGGCAGCCGCCCCTGCCTGGATGCGATACGCCGTTGCCGGCGTGTAGAGGAATACGTCCTTCTGCGCAAGATCATCGCTGAACTGACGAAGCGGTGTCAGATCATCAAGAATCCAGAAAGCGCGGCCGTGGGTCGCAACCACCAGATCGTTGTCCTTGACGACCAGGTCATGCACCGGCGTGGTCGGCAAATTCAACTTCAAAGCACGCCAGTCCGCTCCATCGTTGAACGAGATATAGACGCCTTGTTCGGTTCCGGCATACAGTAATCCGCGCTTCTTCGGGTCTTCGCGAACCGCACGGACGAACGTCGTGTCGGGAATTCCACGCGTGAGTTTCGTCCAGGTCTTTCCGTAGTCGCTGGTTTTGTAGATGTAAGGATGCAGATCGTCGCTCTGGTGGCGATCAGCAGCCACGTAGGCGGTGCCGGCATCGACTGGCGAGGCTTCAATCTGGCTGATCCGACTCCATTCCGGCAGATCCTTCGGAGTGATATTCGCCCAATTCTTTCCATCGTCGCGCGTGATCTGAACCAGTCCATCATCCGTGCCCACCCACAGCAGACCCTTTGTAATGGGAGACTCAGCCAGCGCAAAAATAGTGTCGTAGTATTCCGTGCCGGAATCATCCAGCGTAATATCCCCGCCGGAAGCTTTCTGCTTGCTCTTGTCGTTGCGCGTCAGGTCGGGGCTGATTGCCTGCCAGTGCACACCGCCATCGGTGGTTTTGAACAAACGCTCTGCCGCGTGGTAGAGCGTGTTGGGATCGTGCAGCGAAATCATGACCGGCGCGGTCCACTGGAACCGGTGCTCAAGATTAGCCGCGCCGTGCGCGTCGGAAAGCTCCGGCTGCTCGGTAATCGCCTTCACCTGTCCGATGTGCTTGTCGAAGCGCGTGATGTTGCCCTGATAGTCAGCGGCGTAAACAATATTGGGATCGGGCGGGTACGGCGCAATATAGCCGGCCTCGCCTCCACCGACGTCGTACCAGTCGGAGCGGTCAATGGAACCATCGTCACTGCGGCTCGTAATTGCCACCGTTCCGCTGTCCTGCTGAGAGCCATAGACGCGATAGGGCGTACCCTGATCGGTGATGACGTGGTAGAACTGCGCCGTCGGCTGGTTTTCTTCGCGGGTCCAGTTCTTTCCGCCATCCAGCGTGACCGTGACCCCGCCGTCGTTGGAGGCGATCATGCGGCGCGTGTCGAGCGGGTCAATCCACAGGCCATGGTTGTCGCCGTGTGGAACTTTGATTTTGTTGAACAGATGTCCGCCATCCGTCGATTTGTAGGCATCGACGTTCATGATGTATAGAACGTTCTCGTCTTTCGGGTCGGCGATGACGTGCATGTAATACCACGGCCGCTGCCACAGGCTGTGATTTGGATTGACCAACTGCCACGACTCGCCGTCGTCATCTGAGCGGTAGAGTCCGCCATCCGGATTGTGCGCTTCAATCAACGCATAGACCCGCTCTGAGTTGGCGGCGACAGCCACGCCGATTTTTCCGTACGGGCCCTTGGGCAGGCCATGTTCTTCCAGGCGCTTCCACGTCGTACCTCCATCGTTGGAGCGATAGAGCCCGCTGCCCGGGCCGCCACTGGCCATGCTCCACGATGTGCGTCGCGCCTGCCAGAGCGCCGCGAACAGAATGTTCGGATTGTGCGGATCGAAGGCGACATCAATGCCGCCTGTGTTCTCATCTTTGTATAGAACCTTCTCCCATGTTTTGCCGCCATCCGTCGTGCGGAAGATCCCGCGCTCGGTGTTTGGTCCATATGGATGGCCCAGGGCAGCGACGAAAACGATGTCCGAATTCAGCGGATTAATGATGACCCTGCCAATCGCTCGGGAATCATGCAGGCCGATATTTTTCCACGTCTTTCCGCCATCCAGCGATCGATAAACTCCGTCCCCGTGCGAGATGTTGCCGCGGATGCAAGCCTCGCCGGTACCAACATAGATCACATTCGGATTCGTATTCGCCACCGCTATGCTGCCGATCGACGATGTGCCTTCTTTGTCGAATAGCGGCGACCAGGTCATCGCGCCGTCGGTGGATTTCCAGACTCCCCCTCCGGTGCCGCCGAAATAATAAGTCGTGGGATCGCCGGGTATTCCCGCCGCGGTCAACGAACGCCCGCCGCGAAAGGGCCCGATCAGGCGGTACTTCATGCCCTTGAAAGGCTTTTCCTCGGGCTTGGTGGACTCGGCATCGGGCGCGGTGGCATCCTGGTCGGCAGCAGCCGGAGTTGACGTGGTGGTAGCCTGGTTTGGCTTGACGGCCTTGGACTGCCGCTCGGGCTTGGCCTGTGCCAAGCCAACCGCGGAAAGCGCGATCAACAAAGTGACCGCAAAATAGCAATGGCACAGCGTGCTAAAGATCTTGACCGCGTTCTTGCGCAACATGGATCGACCAGCCATATTCGGGTCTCCCGGGAGAAGTTGCAAAGCAAGTGATCATGGTAATTCCAAACCTACACCGTCACCAAATGTGATCGGTCAAATTTTGGGAAAACCATTGATGCATTGACGGCTCAACTGCCAAAACGTCCCCACTAACTGCGAATCATTTCTTTCTTAACAGCTCTCGCTTCGCCGCTTCGAGTTCCTTGCGTTCAGCTGGATCCATCTTGGGATAGGACGGATTAAGTTCCTCAAGCGTATCCACGATCACCGCGGAGATGACCAGGTGCGTAAACCATTTGTGATCCGCGGGCACAACATACCAAGGAGCGTCCTCTGTCGCCGTGTTCCGGATCGTGTCTTCGTAAGCGTCCTGATAATCATTCCAGTGCTTGCGCTCGCGGATATCGCTCGCAGAGAATTTCCAGTTCTTTTCCGGTTCTTCCAACCTTGCCATGAAGCGTCGCTTCTGTTCCTCCTTGGAGACGTGCAGAAAAAACTTGCGGATCACGGTTCCGCTCCGCGTCATGTGCTTTTCGAATTGCCGAATATCCTCGAAACGCTCGTCCCAGATATCTTTCGTGATCAGCTTAGGCGGCAACTTCTCGTTCTCGAGCAGTTCCGGATGCACGCGCAGCACCAGCACTTCTTCATAATAAGACCGATTGAAGATCCCGATGTGGCCGCGCTCTGGCAGGTTGCGTGTTGTGCGCCACAGAAAATCGTGCTGCAGTTCCCGCTCCGACGGCTGCTTGAAGGAATAAACCTGGCAACCCTGCGGGTTGACGCCACTCATTACGTGTTTGATGGCTCCATCTTTTCCTGCGGCGTCCATCGCCTGGAAGATCAGAAGCATCGCCCAGCGGTCCTGAGCAAAGAGTTTGTCCTGCATTTCGGCTGTGCGCGCAATGCCTTCTTGCACTGCCTCTTCGGCGTGTTCTTTAGAGCGCCAATGTCGCGTATCGGCCGGATCGAAATCTTTCAGCCGGAAATGTTTCCCGCTTTCCACGCGGTAAGTTTTGGCCAGCTTCCCCACTTTCATCTTCACGGACTCTCTTTCAGATCATCGCAACAATGAGGTAGAGTTTGTTGTCGCTTCTAGAAGTCTACACCGAGAGGATGTTCTGACCATGCGCCGTGACCCCAAGTCATCTGCGAACTGAACGAGGCACCTTTGCTCGAAACTGACGGGTTCAAATCTGAGTTTCTCACCGGCACGCAACAAAGCAAGGACTCTTACCAGCAACTCATTGCGCAGGTCGCCGCGCTGGCGGCATCTTGCCTTCCGGATCAGCCATACAGCGGCAAGAACGCCGCGGCGCTCGCCGAACTCCTCAATGCTGACGTATTGCCACAGACTGGCTCTACAGGCGAAGCTGTTTTCGGCAAGCTGAGAAGCATCATCGCAAATTCTGTCGTAGTCACGCACCCGCACACGGTCGCGCACTTGCATTGCCCACCCTTGCTTTCCGCGCTGGCCGGTGAGGTAGTGATCAGCATGCTGAACCAGTCGATGGACTCGTTCGATCAAGCTCCGGTCGCGACAGTGCTTGAACAACAGGTCATTCGCTGGCTGTGCGGCGAGGCCGGATTGCCAGAAACCGCGGATGGAACGTTCACCACCGGCGGCACTCAGTCCAACTACCTCGGCCTCTTGTTGGCGCGCGATGCTTTTCTGACATCGCAGTGGAACTGGTCGGCACAGAAATCAGGACTCCCTCCAGAAGCCCGGCGCCTCCGCATCCTGTGTTCGGAGGTAGCGCACTTCACCGTGGAGAAATCGGCATCGCAACTAGGCTTGGGAACCGATGCCGTGGTGCGTGTGGAAACGGACGAACAGTTCAGAATGAATCCTGAAGCTCTTCGCAAATCTCTGGAAGCGCTCCGAGCGCAAGGCCTCCTCCCGTTCGCCATTGTAGCGACGGCAGGTACCACAGACTTTGGCTCCATCGACCCTCTGCGCGAGATAGCGCACCTGGCGCGGGATGCGGGCGCCTGGCTTCATGTGGATGCGGCTTACGGCGGAGCTCTTCTGTTTTCCCACAGACACCGGAATCAGCTCGCAGGCATCGACGCCGCCGACTCCCTCAGCATCGATTTTCACAAGCTCTTCTGGCAGCCCATTCCGTGCAGCGCATTCCTGCTTCGAGACCAGCGGCACTTCGAGTCGATGAAGCTTCACGCGGATTATCTCAACCCTGAGTCCCATGAGAACCAGGGTATTCCTGACCTGGTGACGCGCTCGCTACTGACCAGCCGCCGTTTTGACGCACTGAAATTGTGGGTCTCTCTTCAAACCTTGGGCAGGGACAAGCTTGGAGCGATGATTGACAAGACGATTGACCTTGCTGCGTATGCGGCGAGTATTGTTCGACGCGCTGTGAAACTTGAACTGCTGTCTGAACCCAGCCTGAGCACGGTCCTGTTTCGCTACGTTCCATCGCGCGATCAAGTGGACAGAGACCGCCTCAATGCCCAGCTGCGGCAGCGTCTCTTTGACCGCGGCATGGCGGTGATCGGAGATACTCGAGTGCGAGGCCGCCGATGGTTGAAATTCACGTGCATGAATCCAACGGTGACGGAGCCGCAATTGCAGCATCTGGTCCGCATCATCACTGAGCATGGCGAGCAACTAGAGCGCGAATGGAGAATAGCCTAAATCCGGGGTGCAGGTCACCGACCGGCCGGTTTCTCACTTACGAACGGAAGCTTCGCCTGCTGCCAGGCGTCGAAACCGCCGGTCACATTGATTACATTCTCGAACCCAGCCCGCTGCAAAAGACTGCTGGCAATCATGCTGCGGTATCCGCTCTTGCAATGGACCGCGATGGGAGCGTCTCGATCAAACTCCGGCGGCGATACTTTGAAGTTATCCAACGGCCACCAGTTCGCATTTTCCAGATGTCCCGCCTCCCACTCCGGCTCGCGCCGCACGTCGAGCACCTGAAGTTCGCCTGCGTCCAGGCGACGGTTCAGCTCAGCGACGCTAATCTGCGGAGTCTTCGCAATCGGCAGCCCGCTCCGCTCCCACGCTTCGACGCCCCCGTGCAAATATCCATCCAGATCCTCGATCCCCACGCGTGCCAGTCTGATGCGCGCTTCGGAAACCTGTTCCTGTGATTCCGCAATCAGCACGGGATGAGCCGCGAGACCCAGGACCGTTCCTGCCCACGTCGCAAACTGCCCGGAGAGCGCGATGTTCACTGAACCCGGCACGTGTCCGACCGCAAACTCCTCGCCCGGCCGCACGTCGAGCGCGATTTCGCCGGTTTCCAGCATGGCCTTCAGTTCCCCGGGCACGATGGCGCGCAGGCTCGGCAAATCGCACAATGCCGCAGCGCCACTGCGGTTAATTTCCGCATCCTGCAAAAAGTATTCCGGTCGAGCCGGAAGATGGCTGGTAAGCTCTCTCACGAAAACTTCTTTGGATTTGATCTGCAACGCATAGTTGGTGAGCCGCTCGGTGCCGATGGTGGAGGATCGTTCGGCCCGCATATTCCTCCCGCACAGTGAACCCGCGCCGTGAGCCGGATACACCAGCACCTCGTCGGCGAGCTTAAGCACTTTGTGGTGCAGGCTCTCGTAGAGCATCCCAGCCAGTTCCGCAGGCGTGTGCTGGCGCGACAAATCGGGACGTCCCACATCCCCCAGAAATAGCGTATCCCCCGTCAAAACTGCCCAGGGATTCGGCGATTTCTCCGTATCGGAAACTACGAGACAGATGCTCTCAGGAGTGTGACCCGGGGTTTCGAGCACGCGCACCCGGATCCTACCTATGGCGAGTTCGAAATCGTCGCGCACATCCACATGCGGAAATGTCGCCCCGGCCTGCGCCCCGATGTAGATTTTCGCTCCGGTGCGGGCCGCAAGCTCCTTGTGGCCAGAAACAAAGTCGGCGTGGAGATGAGTCTCGAAGATGTGGCGAATGATGACTCTGTGTTCGGCCGCCGCTTTGAGATAGATCTCAACATCGCGCTGCGGATCTACGACGATCGCTTCGCCCTCCGATGCCAGCATGTAGGATGCATGCGCCAGACAGCCCAAGTAGAACTGTTCGAAATACATGCTCGCCTCACCAGACCCGCTCCAAATGCTAGATCAAGTAGATTTATATTTCCAGCAGAGGAAACCGCAGGCACTTTTCTGAAAAAAATATAAAGGTGTCAGGCAGGCAGCGGAGCAATGAATTCCAAACCAAAACAAAAACCGTTGCGGGAGCGGACGATGGCGGTCAGGCGCGAGTTAACCGGGGTGTCGAATTCAACCTCGAGCAGGTCCCCCGGATTCAGCAGGATTCCGGCATACAAGACCATGCCGCCCTCGCTCAATTCCGTTCCGCGCCCGGGAACGACGGTCGTGGAAAAACCCTTTGCGGTTACGACACGAACCGGAATATCGACCGGCAGACGCGGCCAGCGGCGCGTATTTGGGGAGGTAGCCATTGTGCCGATGATCATCCCTGGCGTGGTCGTGCTTCAAATTACGGAAGTGCAGCAAACCGCTGTCCGCCGGGACAGGCGAACATAAGGCGTAGCTGTTCTGAACCTCAGCCTCCCAATTGGTCCTGCAGTGCCCATTCCTAATATGTACGGCGTGAAGGGTATCCAAATAGCGGTGATTTTCATTGTACTTTTCTTCAAATATGGCACTCATAATCGCTGCTATGCACGACGGGAGTAATCATGGATCAACGCAGCCAGGAGCTACGAATTGAACTGGAGCGATTGCTTCAGAAGCAGTCCAAAACCGTAGAGGCCAGGCTTTCCGGCAGGGCAAATAACATGGAAAGCCTGGAGTACGAAATCAGGCAGGAAGTCATTCGCGAAATGTGGGAGCAGCTCGCCCGATCCGCTTCGACATGACCTCATTGTCCGGATGAAATGTATTTTCCAACCTGCTGATCGAGCAACTCCAGCGGGAGCGAGCCATCGCGCAAAACGGCGTCGTGGAAGTCGCGGATGTCGAATTTCGGCCCCAACCTCTGCTCCGCCTTTTTGCGCAGCTCGATAATCTTCAACTGTCCCATTTTGTAGGAAAGCGCCTGCGCCGGCCAGGAAATGTAACGATCGATTTCCGATTGCGCCTGCGTGGGAGCATGGCTGCGCAAGTAATCCAGTGCCTGTTCCCGCGTCCATCCCATGCTGTGAATTCCTGTATCAATCACCAGGCGCGCCGCGCGAAAACGCTCGCTTGCGAGTTGACCAAACCGGCTGTAGGGATCGCGATACACTCCTAACTGCGAGCCCAGCGACTCGGCATAAAGGGCCCAACCCTCCGCGTAGGCGCTGTTCCCATAAAATCTCCGAAAGTCCGGCAAGTCTTTTAACGAGCGCGCCAGCGATCCCTGAAAAATGTGCCCAGGCACCGCTTCGTGAAGAACCAGCGCCTCCTTGTCATACCGCACCTGCTTTTCCGGTTCGTACGCTCTCAGGTTGAACCAGCCGGGCGCGCTGCCGTCCGGCATCGGAGCCTGGGCATTGGAAGCGGTGGCCTGCTCGCGATCTTCCGGAATCGGCCGAATTCCATACAACAGCATTGGGATGTGCTTGAACTGATTGGGAAGTTCCGGCTCGATGAGCTTGGCCGCATTCCGGCAGAACACCAGCATCTCTTCCTTCGAGTGGAAGCGCTGCTCCGGCGCATCCGCGAGTTTTACTTCCAACTCACTAACGGATCCGTTGAATCCGGTCTGCCGCGCGATGCCCAGCATCTCATCTTCGATCCGTTTGACTTCTGCCTCGCCGGTACGATGAATTTCCTCCGGAGTCGCGTTCGTGGTCGTCAACCTGCGGATCAAAATCTGGTACGCGTCGTGCCCGCCGGGCAGGCTGCTGATGCCAATTCCTGGCCGCGCTTTTGGCAAATAAGTATTCTGCATGTAAGCCAGCCACTTGCGCCAGGACGGACGAAACTCGTTTTCGAAAGCCGCGGTCGCCTCCTTGCTCAAGCGCGCTCGGTCCGCCTCGGGGATATTTGCCGGCATCTTCTTGAGAAATTCGAGCAGCGGGGTCGTGGACGCATCCTGCGCGACCTGCTTGGTCAACTGCTCGATGACCAGATCCACAACGATCTTCGGTTGCGTCCAACCGCGCGCAATGGCCTCGTTCATGACAGCGATGTTCTGGTCGACGTAGGCGGGAACGGCACGAATGCGCGCAATAATGTTCTCGCCATCCCGCACCGTGCGCGCAGGCATGCGGTCAATGGTCAGATAAATCCGGTTGTGCGCCCCAAACATCTGACCTACTCGAAGCAGGTACATCTCAAGATCGAAGGACTCGAGCTGCGTGCGCAGATCGTAGCGAAGCAGATCTGCACTCAGCCGATCCTGCTCCAACATCTGGTCCGCAGCAAACCTGTTCAACTCCTCAAGCCGATGTACAAGATGTGACCGGCGTTGCTCGCGGCCCTGCTTGGAGAGATCACTCCATCGGTCGTCATACTCGTGTCGCCCGACGTTTGTGGCGAACTCCGGTTCATCACGCAGACGTTCTTCGAAGTACTGCGCGAAGAAGTTGGCGAGTTCCGTGTGCTGAGCAGACGACGACTGAGCAGAAACTGGCGGCGGCGGTGAATGCTGTGCGACGGAAAATCCGGCTAACCCGGTCACCAATAAACCCGCGGTCAGCACCACCGCTAGGACGTAGCGCAAGCTCATAGTCGTTTCTCCAGGCAGGGAGGTTTCCTCCTCTGACATAAGGTACACAATAGGCCCGGCGTAGATTCAGTCCCTAGAATGCGTCGCATGGAGGCGCAGGCGCGGGTTTCGTCAGCACGTAACAAATCGACGACGGATTTACGGACACAGCGACGCATTCTATTACAACCGCAGCCCAGGGCGTGGAGCTGGAAGCAGAAGAGCAGGGATGCAGAGGCGCGGAGGCGCCTGGGAGAGATAGTTCTGCCGCCTAACAGGACGGAGACGGTAGCAGCGGCGGGCAATACCTTTGTGGGCAGCTAAGTGGTCTCAGTACTCCGCCAAGCTGCAAGAATTGGCGGGGACGACGGGACTCGAACCAGCGAGACTACAGCTCCTGAACCTCGGACTGTCCCGTTAGCCGACCACACGTCCGATTCCCGGTTATCACTTCCCACACGGACATCACTTCCCACAAACCCGTTTCTGGATAACTTCCGGTTTGCCGACGACTCGCCCAGAATCCACAATTGGCGGTACACTACGAATCTCAACAGATTTGGCTTTCTCTGATATGAAACTAGGATTCATCGGAACTGGCGAGATGACATCCTCGATTGTCACTGGCCTAAGTTCGTCTGTGATCATGCAGCATTCCATTCGGTTGTGCCCGCGCAACACGGCAATCGCCGAGAAATGGGCTGTATGACACGGCTCGAGAATCACTACCCGTCGCCCGGGATGGGCTGCGCGATACGGACTTTGTCTGTATACATGGCTATGACCTTCCGGCGCCCCGTCGTAATGCTCTCTCGCAGCAGCAAGTTTGGCCGGTATCCAGAAGCCGGATGGACGAATTGCGCCTTTGGGGCAATTCAGGTGTCCATAGCTTTGCTAGTGCTGTTGTCGCTGGGGCATCCATCGCGGGCCTTCGCGGCGAATTCTGACCTGGAGACTGTGCTGACTGGCTCGCGCCAGCGTATTGAGAAATTGGACTACCGCGTGACCGGGCGACTCACACGGGTGGAAGGCAATGGCAAGCGCACGAGCTACAAGTTTGCCGCCAAGGCTCGTTGGTTTCCCGATGGTCTGCGCGTGCTATGCGAGATCTCGGGGCCCGGCTCCGAGAAGACGAGCGTTCTTCTGCGTATGACCGTGAGCGGGCACGTGACCATCGAGACGGTACTTCCTGGCGCGAAGGGCGCGAGCGTGTTGCCATTCGATCGTTGGAACGATCCACTCGTGGGAACAGATTTCTCCTATGAAGACATGGTAGAGGCCCAGTTCTTCTGGAAGAAGCAGGAACTCCTGGCACCGGAGAAATACGGCGCACGGGATTGCTTTGTCCTTAAGAGCAAGTCCGGCTCTCAGGACCGGACTTACTATGATTCGGTAACATCGTGGATCGACCACGGCATTTTGTTCCCTGTGCATGTGGTGAAGACGCTTCGGGGGACGGGACTGCAGAAGGAATTCATTTACTATGGGCTGCGGCAGATCGGCGGCGCTTGGTCCGCGTCGCAAGTGGAGGCAAAGCTGCAGGGCAAGCCCGGCTCCTCGATTCTTGCAATCGAAGGGGGCTCGGGAAGGGCAAATCTTGGACGCAAGGACTTTGATGTCGGCCAGTCCAGCGCTCAAGAAGAGAAAGTGAAATAAATCGCGTCGCTTAATCAGGCTGTTGCAAGGCCCTATGCTGTCACTGGAGCATCCACGGGGCTGGCCGTCATGGGACAAGCTCCTTTTCAGACGTCGCCGGGGCCCCATAAAGACCAAAGGGCCACCAATTCCAATCGCCGGCAAGTTGCAAGAGTGCCGGCCCGACCACCATCCGCACAACTGTAGCGTCAATGAACACCGCAACGGCGAGCGTAAAGCCCAGCATTTGGACCACCAGAAAGCTTCCCACGGTGAATGCGGTGAAGACGGCAATCATAATTGCCGCAGCGCTCGTGATAAGCCGGGCCGTCCGCGCCAGGCCCTCGATCACCGCTGATCTCTCGGATAGACCGCGCCGCCGTTCTTCGAGGACTCGGGCGACCAGGAAGACCTCATAGTCCATGCTCAATCCGAAGACGATGGCAAACGTGAGAATCGGGACGATCGGGTATACGCTGCCGGTCGGTCCGTCGAGCCCAAAGAGTTTGCCACCGTGGCCTTCCTGAAAAACGACAACTAACGCACCGAATGAAGCGCCAACGGAGAGCAGATTGAGCAGAATTGCTTTGACAGCCGCAAATAGAGAACGTAACCCGATCAGGAGCGCCAGCAAGCTCCCCAAAATGACGCCAAGGACCACCCTCGGCATCCGCTCTTTTACGACCAAGTCATAATCTGCTTCGAGTGCGGGAACGCCGCCGACGCTCAGCTCAGCGCCGGGCACGCCGGTTATCGCCGCGACATCAGAGGAACGCACCTCTCGTACCCATCGTATCTGTTCGTTGGGCGAAAGAGTGGCGGTGGGCAGCAACTCAATCAAGGTAGCTTGACCATCGTTGCGAAGAAAACTCTTGCGGATTGCCTCGGGCATATCTTCGACAGCATCCGCAGTGTCAGACATGCCCGTGAGGGTTGGAAGAGATAAGACCTCTTGGGCTCTAGGATCGCTCTGGAAGCGCTTCGTCAAGCGACTGACGGCAAGCCAGCCAGCCGGCGAGAGCAACGGAGATTGCGGCGGCAACTCCAGGACCACTCGGAGGGATTGCACGATACCCGATCGACCCATGCCTTGAAGCGTGTTCAGCGCTTGCACCGATTCGGCTGCGGCCGGGAGCGAGTTATGGTCGGGAACCCCGGGAGAGATTTTCCGTCCTTGGAATGCAAGGATCAATAGCGGAATCCCGGCGACAAGCAGAGCTGTCCAGGGCCGGCGCGTTATGATGCTGCCCCACCGCACCCACCGCTCACTCGCCGCGCATAGGCTGTCCCGCGTTTTGAATCGTCGCGCTCGACGAAGCACACCGGCGGCATCGATGCGATGCCCTAGCAGACCAAGCACCCAAGGCAGAATGAATGTACACAGCATGACACTCAAAACGGTTACCAGCAGGCCAGCTATCCCGATGGAGCGCAGTTCGCTGATGGGCACAGTCAGCAGCGCTGAAAATCCGATTGCAACTGTCGTGGCCGAGATTATCAGCGTACGCCCGGCTTGCCCGGCAGCAATATCGGCAGCACGGCCGGGATCATATCCCTCGGCCAATGCTTCGCGAAACCGGCTCACCATCAGCAAGGCATAGTCGATGCCCAAACCAAGGCCGAGCATCGTTGCCAGATTCTGCACCAGAATCGAGAGCTGCAGATAATGCGCGAGTATTGCAGCCGCACCCATCGCCATCGAGATGGAGAGTAGTCCAACTCCCAGCGGTAATAGCGCGGCCACAAGACTGCCGAAAGCCAGCAACAGCAGCAAGAGAGTTACCGGCATCGCTCGTTCCTCGGCATGCTTGACGTCATCTGCACTGACCTTGCGAAGATCGAAGTTCAGTGGCGTTTCACCCGTAATCTCCAGTTTGATATTGGGGTATTGCGACCTAAGCTGACCTTCCATCGAGTCTGCTCTTGCCCTTAGTTCGGGGACCAACGCCTCGACACTTTCATCGTGTGGGTCCAACCCGACGATGATCAAGGCCCCGCCATTGTTCCCAGTGAACAGAGGATCTGGCCAATCCAGACTCGATACGGCACCCGACACGCCAGGCACACTACGCAATGAACTGGTTAAGAAATCCAATGCATCTGCGCCTTTGGCTGAATCCGGATCGGGAATACCGCTGATCACCAGAACCAGGCGGTGGGCGAACGGAGACTGGAAACGCTGCGCCAGTTCCAGGTCAACTTTTTCGGATTCGCCGCCCGTGATGTGAACAACTGTCTCCAGGCGACGTTCGACTTTGTAGGAAAGCGGCAGCAGCGCAATCGCCATGGCAAACCCCGACATCGCCAACCAGAACCGGCGGCGAGCGGCATCATGGCCAGTCTTCAAGCTCGGCTCGAGCCGGTGATCTGGGTCATTGGTATGCGCCAAGCCAAAAACCCTCACTCCCAGTTGAAATTTTCTGGTGACGGACTTACCCCGTACGGTCAGTTAAACGGCACAGGCGGCAGTCCGGCAACCGTCACTTATGCGAGTCATCGATCTTGCCCTTTAGGTCTCGCATGACCAGCCTCTGGTTGTCCCAATGGTGTCTCCCACGCGTTCGCGCCGAGCAGCTAATTCGCAATTAACTCCAAAGATGGGTGAGTTATGTCCCCGACGACTTCTACCCGTGCCTTTCACGTCGACCATTTCGATTCCAGGCTGGGATCGACAGTCACAATGGCCCAGTATTCCCCAGGTAAGACCTGATTAAACACAAAAGAGCCACTCGTCGCCGCGTTCGCTGTGTACGCGAGCAGGGGTTGGCTCGCGCTCATCAACATCACCACCGCGGCCGGCTTTCGACTTTACCCTCGAATATTGCGTCGGCTCTATTCCACGCCGCCAATTCTGACGCTGTCTTGACCAGCGCTTGGTGCAGCGCACGTACAACCAAAAACACGCACCGGGATTAAGGTGAGTCCAAACAATGACCGCCGCCACGAATTGAACACGCATTTTAATCCCCGTAGATTGATGAGTATACTCGTTTCGAAGCAGCTTCAAAATTACTGAAGTTGGAAGGGCCCTTGACCGGAAGTTATGAAGCTGAGTAGTTGTAATTGCGATTTTGCAACAGGAACAGGTCGCAAGAACCTTCCGCGCGGAAGGCCCCGCGGAAAAATCTCTGCGCAGTTCCTCGATGCGTGACTCAGCCAAGGAGGCATTCGCGGCAGCGGCAGTCAGCCGGAGTTGCAGCCTGCCTATTGTTTAAAGATCAACGGAGGTCAGCTCACCCCGCTTTGCCTTGAGGTTAACAGTCACCTCGACGCGGCCGGCGATCTTGACGAAGGGAATGCCTTTATTCATCCCATAGTCTTTACGGTCAAAGTCCATTGTCCCTTTAACCTCACCTGAACCGGAGCCCTTGGTACCACTAACCGTAAACGTAAGGGTCTCGGGCTTGGACACCCCGCGAATGGTAAACGTTCCAGGCATATCAAAGGTGTTGGGTCCGGTCTGGACAATCTTGTCTGAGTGAAACGTGATCAACGGATCCTGCTCGACGTTGAAAGAATCTTTGGCCTTTATACGATGATGTCCTAGAGGCACGCCTAATGCAATGATCACACAATGCACCGTTGCTCGCGAACAAGATGGTCAATAGTGATCAGTCCGCGGATGCATCTTTGGTGAATACTGACAAGAGACAAATTTCAAGCTCAGCGCTGGTGATGCTGCCGGGTCCATCTGGCAATTGGCCCTTGCGGCACCGGTGTTTATCGCAGTCAGGAACCCAATGTCGTTACTAAATACAGTGCTACCCGAGCCTCTCCTGCAGGTTGTCGGCCCGCGGCCTTTGATCGAAGGTGCAGGAGCGCCTCGGTTGCAGTCGAAGCCATCTCTACCCACCCGCATCGCGGTGATCGGGAACTATCTTCCGCGACATTGTGGAATCGCTACTTTTACCACTGACCTGTGCAGCGCAATCTCCGCAGAGTACGGGACTGCCCGACTATTGGCGCTCCCGGTAAACGACACCGAAGAGGGGTACGACTATCCCTCCCGGGTACGGTGGTCGCTCGCCCAGGACGACGTGAGGTCGTATCAAGAAGCCGCTGAATTTCTGAACTTCAACAACATCGACATGGTGTGCCTGCAGCACGAGTACGGAATCTTCGGCGGCCCCGCCGGAAGCCATATCCTGCATCTGTTGCGCGCTCTGAAAATGCCGCTGGTAACCACGCTGCACACAGTTCTGCGCGAACCCAATCCTGACCAACTGCAGGTGATGGAAGAGATCGCTGAGCTTTCCGACCGGCTCATTGTCATGAGTCAGCTGTCGTCCCAGTTTCTGCAGGAGATCTTCAAGGTGCCTGGCAGCAAGATTGATATGGTGCCGCACGGCGTTCCAGATCTGCCGTTCTTGGATCCGAATTTCTACAAGGACCGCTTTCGCGTGGAGGGGAAAGCAGTACTGCTCACGTTCGGCCTGCTCTCGCCGAACAAGGGTATCGAAAACGTAATTCAGGCGCTCCCGCGAATTCTGGCCAAACACAGCAATGTTGCCTACATCGTGGCCGGTGCGACCCATCCTCATGTTCTCCGTCGCGAGGGGGACAAGTATCGAGCCAGTTTGCAGGCTTTGGCGAAAGAAATGGGAGTGGAGGCGCAAGTGATCTTCCACAACCGTTTTGTCAGCCCCGAGGAGATGGTTGAGTTCATTGGCGCCGCCGACATTTACATCACTCCCTATCGCCATGAGGCGCAAGTGGTTTCCGGAACGCTGGCCTATGCGTTAGGTGCAGGCAAGGCGATCATTTCAACACCCTACTGGCACGCGATCGAGCTGCTGGACGACCGCCGGGGCGCGCTGGTCCCATTCCAGAATCCCGACGCGATTGCGAATAAGACAATCGAACTCCTCGACACTCCGGCGATTCGTCACGCTATGCGCAAGCGCGCATACCTGTTTGCACGGGAGATGGTATGGAAGCGAGTGGCGCAGGGTTACATGGAAAGTTTTTCGCGCGTCCGTAGCGACCGCATGGAGAGTCCAAGAGTCCAGTTCGCCGCGCGCTTGACTGAGAAATCGCTGGGTCAGCTGCCTGAGTTGAAACTGAATCACTTCACCCGTCTAACCGACGACACCGGAATGCTGCAGCACTCGATTTTCACGATCCCGAACCGTCGAGAGGGATATACCACGGACGACAATGCGCGCGCGCTCGTTCTTGCTGTGCTGCTGGGGCAAGAGGAAAAGCGTCATTCTGGGAAGGTCAATCCATCTACGGAAACTTCCGCGCTCTGTTATTCAGCATTCCTGGAACATGCCTTTAACCCAGCGAAGGGTAGATTCAAGAATTTCCTTCGCTATGATCGCCGGTGGAACGAACCTGTCGGCTCCGAAGACTCGCATGGACGCGCATTGTGGGCCCTGGGAACGGTTCTGGGTCGATCCCAGGATCATGGACTCAGGGGCGCAGCGGGGCGACTGTTTGAATTCTCGCTTCCGGCGGCGGTGGAATTCAGCAGTCCGCGGGCCTGGGCGTACACTCTGCTCGGAATTCAGCAATACCTCGATTCGTATCCCGGAGATCGCGATGCGCAGAAGGTGCGATCTGCCCTCAGTCGGCGATTGCTCGAAATGTACGAGTCGATCCGGCGGCCGCATTGGAAATGGTTTGAGAACGTTCTGGCTTATGGCAATGCGAGATTGCCCCAAGCCCTGCTGCTGGTAGGCTCGGCTTGCTCGGATGACCGCATGGTTTCTGCCGGCCTCGAATCGCTCGATTGGCTATCAACAGCGCAACACTGCGAAATTAACCGCCACTTTGCTCCGATCGGTTCGCAAGGCTTCTATCGCCAGGGTGGTGAGAAGGCCCGCTTCGATCAGCAACCGCTGGAGGCCGCGGGCGCAGTCTCTGCGTGCCTGCAAGCGTACCGCGTTACTGGCGATAGCCGATGGCGTGGCGAAGCCTGGTCGGCTTTCAACTGGTTCCTCGGCGACAATGACCTGCAACTACCCCTCTATGATTCCCTCACCGGCGGCTGCCGCGATGGCCTGCACCCCGACCGCGCCAATGAAAACCAGGGAGCAGAGTCAACGCTGTCGTTCCTGATGGCACTTCTCGAAATGCGCTCGCTGCAAGAGCCTGAACAAAAGGAAATCTCTTCATGACCGTACCCGTAGAAAAGGCGAGCCTGCTGAGCACACGCTTCGAGCCACTGCTTCTTCGCCACTCCGCGAACCCGATCCTGACCAGTAAGGATTGGCCATACCCTATCAACAGCGTCTTCAATGCCGGCGCCACGCTGCTGGCGGACGGCACGACTCTGCTGCTTTGCCGTGTGGAAGATCGCCGCGGCCTGTCGCATCTTTGCGCTGCGCGCTCTCGCAACGGCGTCGACGGATGGCAGATCGACAGTGAGCCCACATTGATGTCCGATCCGAAAAACCATCCGGAGGAGATCTGGGGCATTGAGGATCCTCGCATCACGTTCGTCCCCGAGCTACAGCAATACGTCGTCACTTACACTTCCTACTCGCGCGGCGGTCCCGGCGTATCTCTGGCTCTAACCAAAGACTTCCACACGTTCGAACGATACGGCGTGATTATGCCTCCCGACGACAAGGACTCCGCCCTTCTGCCGCGGAGAATCGACGGATGCTGGGCCTTGATTCATCGTCCCATGACGACGCTCGGGGCGCACATGTGGCTATCCTACTCTCCGGACCTGCGCTATTGGGGCCGGCATAGGCTCATGCTGGAAGCTCGCCGCGGGGCCTGGTGGGACGCAAACAAAATCGGATTGTCGCCGCCACCCATCGAGACTTCCAGAGGATGGCTTGTGTTCTACCACGGAGTGCGGCACACGCCGTCGGGCTGTCTGTATCGATTGGGCTTGGCTCTTTTCGATCTTGAGAATCCCGAAAAATGCTTGCTGCGCGGAGATTCGTGGATCTTTGGGCCGGAAGCGGAGTACGAGCGCCACGGCGACGTGGACGATGTGGTCTTTCCGTGCGGCTACACCATGGATGCCGATGGCGATACGCTCAACATTTATTACGGAGCCGCAGATTGCGCCATTGCCCTGGCTCGGGCGAGTGTGCGCTCTCTACTGGAGTGGCTCGATGCCAACGGAAGTTGTGAACGCCGCCAGCGAACGGGAGATTGATCGCCAGCTCTGGGTTTTCAGTTTCCCCTTTGGCTGCCATCACCCGTCAGCACGCGCTGCCAACGTTTGCTTGCTTTCCACGGCGTCGGCGGCGGAAAGTTTCCGGTCCCGATGGGGTTCGGTGCGCAGCGCACCCGAATGCAGTTCACAACCTTCCCCGATAGCTGCACCACAAGTAGGACAAGGCACGGATAATAGCTGTTTCGGGCTGAGTTCTTTGATTTTCACGTTGCGTATGATGCCACATTTCGAGATTCCGTAGATGCTCAATTCTGCTCATTTTTTCAACGTGTTAGCCCAGCAGCAGGTGTAGGTCGGGCGCCCACGCTTTTTTCCTCAATTGTGAGCAAAATTGAACAGCTTTGCCGACCCCAGGTTTCAGAGAATGTTCAAGAGTGTAGATTCCGGCGGCAGGTTCCAGGAGAGAAGTCATTGAGCGTAGCAGCCGTGCTCGACAAAAAGAAAAACGCCTTCGACCCGAAGAAATTTCTTGCCACGATCGGCGAGGGCAGGAAAGTTGTTGCCTTTGAAAAAAAACAGGCAATCTTCACGCAAGGAGACGCGGCCGACGCGGTCTTCTATATCCAGGGAGGCAAAGTAAGACTGACGGTCGTATCCAAGGTTGGCAAGGAAGCAACCCTGGGCATCTTGAACGAGGGAGAGTTCTTCGGAGAAGGAAGTCTCGCGGGACAGTCTGTCCGAATGGGATCAGCAACTGCAATGACGGACTGCGAACTGCTTCGAATTGACAATAAGGCAATGATGCTTGCGCTGCACAACCAGCACGCCTTCTCCGATCTGTTCGTAGCGTATCTGCTGGCCCGGAACATCCGATACGAAGAGGATTTGGTTGACCAGCTCTTCAATTCCAGTGAAAAGAGATTGGCGCGGCTTCTGCTTTTGCTGGCTCAGTTTGGCGGGGGCGGGGAGCCACAAACTGTCATCCCCAAGCTCAGTCAGGAGACCCTGGCAGACATGATCGGCACAACCCGATCGCGGGTCAGTTTCTTTATGAACCGGTTCAGAGAATTAGGCTTCATCGACTATGGCACGAACGGATTGCAGGTCCATAGCTCGCTGCTGAATGTCGTTCTCCACGACTAGCCAGCACCACACTCCCACAAACGAAGTCAGCGAACACTTCCGGGCAAATCAGGCGCTGGCTGGGTCCACTCCTGAAAATGGCGCCATTTTCGTCGCCACCAGCACCTCCAGCAGAGTTGCGGTATTGCGAACACTTCCCGAGATTGAGAGAAGCGCATCTGAGACGACGGGATGTTCTCCGGCCAGCGACTCGAGGCTTTCGCTGACTCCGTAGAGTCGTTGGACTTGCTGCAGAATTGAAGTCAAAGGCATGGGCCACCCGGTTTTCTGAGAGCCTAAGGAAAGAAAACTTCAGATGGGCTGACTTAGTTCAGGGAACCTGAAAGAGGAGAAGGTGGTAACCACCTCAATTACAGTATAGCACCCTAGCAGGCCCGGGTGAGCAATTGACCTGAGTGACAAGGGAGGAGGCACAGGCGGTCTATACGGAATGCATCCAGAGAACTGTTGCACCAGCGAAACTGACGAGCGAGATCAGCAATAGCGCGATCATCCACCAGTCGACTCTGCTGGTGTTTAGGTGTGCAGCAACTTCACGCAGCATCAGGCTCCTTGTGGGCACGATCATAGAACCACTCTTACTTGAAGCAATATTCCTGAAAAGAGAAGGCTCACAAAAATGGACGGTCGTGAGGGTCGAATGTCAAATAGCTGACGCTAACCCAGTGACCGTCCCGAAAGGGCTGTCCGCTTTCTCAGGGACTGCCGCGTTAAAGCAGATTTCACAATACAGTGTCGCCAAATGGTGTGACTGTTCAGAATTGCTCACATTCCGCAATTTCTTTGAGATTGTGCAGCTACTTGTGCTGTCCCGTGCACTACCCGCTGACCAAAGCCACGGAAAGAATCCGGCCCAGGCCAGCGCTCTTAATCTCCGCATATGAGCTATCTTGCTCAGACGCGCAACTCTGAACCTGTCATTCTTCTTCTGTCGAAGCCAATCAGCATTCTTCACGCGTGCATGCCGCCAAACCTTGCGGCCAACACGATTCGACCCTAAAAGTTCCGGAAAATCGAAATCAGGACTACACCTCTCGGCGGATGAGAGGCGTTAGCCCGCGAAACAAGGAGATCAAAGATCATGCCTTTAATTCAACTGCTGGAAATTCTGATCGTGGTGGGTGTTCTCCTGTGGCTGGTGAATCGCTTTATCCCAATGCAGGGATCCATCAAATCAATTTTGAACGGCGTCGTGGTCATTGCCGTGGTGTTGTGGCTCCTCAATGTGTTTGGCCTGTTTCACTCCCTGTCCGGCATGCACATCGGAAAAGGATGATGAGCGACGCTCCTTACATTGGGTCACAAAACTCGAACTCTAGATGAAGCAACAAGGCAGACAACTGCCAGATGGAGATCCCGTGAAGACAACACTGTTATTAGTCGCCGCGATCGTACTGGGTTTACCCGCCCTGGCTCAGACCAATTCTCAATCAACCATGGCAGTCGAACCGATGAGTCCGACGCCCCTGTTTCGCGTAACCGTTATCAGTCGCAGCGTACAAGCGGTCAACTATCGGCATCGCAGCGGAGCTACGAAGCTGGATTTCGCCGGCACAAGTCTCATGCCCTCAGCCAATGGCGAGGCCCGGGTGAACAGCAAGCGGGGATCGATTGCGATTGAAGCGGAATTTGGCAACATGGACAAGCCCACGACTTTCGGCAACGAGTATCTGACCTACATTTTATGGGCGATCTCACCCGAGGGCCGGGCAGTGAACCTGGGAGAAGTGCTGGTCGGTGGCAACCATCGCAGCGGGCTGCAGGTCACTACAGACCTTCAGGCTTTCGCACTGATCGTTACCGCGGAACCTTACTATGCCGTGCGGCAACCCAGCAACGTGGTCGTGCTCGAAAACGTGGTTCGCGAGGACACCAGGGGAACCAGCGAGGCCGTCAACGCAAAGTACGAACTGATGGAGCGTGGTGGGTACATTCCCACGGGCTACAAATTCGACCCTGTGGTTCTGAATGCCAAGCTACCGTTGGAATTTTTCGAGGCGCGGAATGCACTGCGGATCGCGCAGTCCGAGGGTGCCGAGCAGTATGCCAGCGACAGCTATCAGCATGCGGTGCAGTTGATGAACGATGCAGATGGCTATGCCACGACAAAACACGCACCCAAGAACAAGCTGATCGCAGTCTCCCGAGAAGCAGTGCAGACTGCCGAAGATGCACGCGCGATCGCCGTCAAGAACATGGACGACGTCCGCCTGGCAAACGAACGTCGGGATTCAGCGGACGCACTGTCGAACTCACAGCGTCAGGCTGATGACGCAAGCCGGCAGAAAGAGCAGGCTCTGTACGATACAGCGAGGGCTCAGACGGCGAAGGCACAGGCTGAATCCGATGCAGCCAATGCCCAGGCCGCCCAAGCTCAGGCCGAGTCTGACGCAGCAAGAGCCCGGAGCGACGCTAGCGATGCACAATCTGAGGCGGCGAAGGCCAGATCCGATATGGCGGACAGCCAGGCTTCCTCAGCCAACGCACTCACTGCCGCCCAGGCTGATGCGGAACAATCCCGCATAGCAGCACAGCAGGCTCAATTGAGCGCGCAGCAAGCGGATACCGACAAGGCCGCTATGCGCGCGAAGTTGTCCGAGCAGTTGAATTCCATTCTGCAGACTCGCGACAGCGCGCGCGGGCTCATCGTCAGCATGTCCGACGTGTTGTTCGATACCGGGAAGTACTCATTGAAGCCAGGTGCACGCGAGAAGTTGGCGAAAGTCGCTGGGATTCTACTCGCTTACCCGGGGCTCAATATCGAAGTCGGTGGATACACGGACAACGTCGGCGGCGACGCCATGAACCAAACCCTGTCGGAGAATCGTGCCGGATCTGTTCGCGACTACCTTGTGCGAGAAGGCGTCCCGACAAATTCGGTTTCAGCGAGAGGTTTCGGCAATACTTTGCCGGTAGCCTCCAACGATAACTCCGCCGGCCGGCAGCAGAACCGCAGAGTGGAGCTTCTCGTATCCGGCGAAGCGATCGGCAACCCGGCCAACGCAACGACAGGAAGCTTGCGCTAAAGGCGCTAACGAATCGATTCGGTAAATGGAGGCAACACCCATGAAAGTAGCAGGAATTATCAGCACAGCAGTTCTGTCTTTGACCCTTGGAGTTGCTGCTCCGGCATACGCACAGCAGGAGCAGCACGACCAGCAGGAGGAACAGAAAGCCAAGCCTGCCCAGGACGAGAAGAAGGCACAACCAGAAAAATCCGCAAAGCAGGACGAGAAAAAGGCACAACCAGAAAAACCGGCGAAGCAGGAAGAGAGAAGCGCGCAGCAGCCGGACAGGAATAACAAACAGGAAGAGAAGAATGCGCAGCAAGAAAACAAGAATAACAGGCAGGAAGAGAAGAATGCCCAGCAGCAGCACTCACAGCCGGCACAGCGCGCCAGTGCTAACGGCGGTGGCCGTATTCCCGACGACCGTTACCGAGCCAACTTTGGACAGGAACACAGATTTCGTGTGAACCAAGGCGATTACAACAATCACCGCTTCCAATACGGCGGCTATTCGTTCGTATTCGTTGACTCGTGGCCAAGCAACTGGCTGTATACGCAAGAGGTTTTTGTGGTTGAGATTAACGGCGAGTACTTCTTGTGCAATCCCATGTATCCCGGCGTTAACCTCGCCATCAGCGTCGACCTATAACGGCTTGTCCCGGATATGGTTCGGCGTAGCCAGCTTAACTTTTATCGGCGCGGGTCCACTGCTTGGGCTCGTGCCCTTTTCCTTCCGGCATGAGCAAGGTCATCCGGGAAAAATCGAGTCGGCGGCTTTAATTGTGACATTCCCAAAAGTGAATAATAGTGCACAGACTTGGCGGTCGCCTCGGTGAAATCCTTGCATTGACAAGCCGCACTTCAATCCACGCAGCCCGCAGCAGCAAAGAAGCACCGGGCAATCGAAGGATGATCTGGCAAGGTGGTTCACAATGCATAAGATCCGTTTATTGTTGCTAGCAGTTCTGATATTGGCCATACCGGCCACCTCGCTCGCGCAGTTCGGCGTGGCAATCACGATCGCTCCACCCGCGCTACCTGTGTACGAGCAACCCATGGCTCCGGCCGACGGCTATCTGTGGACGCCCGGCTACTGGTCTTATGGGGATGAAGGCTACTTCTGGGTACCGGGAACGTGGGTGATGGCTCCCGAGCCTAGCTTGCTTTGGACTCCTGGTTATTGGGGTTGGGGCAACAACGCCTATGCCTGGAATGAAGGCTACTGGGGTCCGCATGTCGGCTTCTACGGTGGCGTCAACTACGGCTTCGGCTATGGTGGTTCCGGCTACGAAGGCGGATATTGGAACAACGGAGCCTTCTACTATAACCGCTCGGTGAATAACGTGAATGTCACGAACATTCACAATGTTTACAACAAGACCGTAATCAACAACACCACGTTCAACCACGTCAGCTATAACGGCGGGGGCGGCGGGATTAACGCTCGCCCGACCGCAGCGGAAGAGACCGCGGCGCATGAGCGTCACACTCCGGCATCATCCGCACAGACAGAGCATCAACAGGCTGCCAGCAAGAACCACGAACTATTGGCGTCCGTGAATCATGGCAAGCCGGCAATCGCCGCCACTGCCAAGCCTGCGGAGTTTAGCGGTAAAGGAGTGGTAGCGGCCAAGCAGGCGGGAGCGCCTTACAAGGCTCCTGCCACCGAGAGCAAGGCGGCCGAGAATAAGGCCTCTGAGAACAAGGCGGCCGAAAACAAGGCCACCGAGAATAAAGCAGCAGAGAATAAAGCGGCTGCAACCGGCACGAATGAGAATAAGGCGGCTGCGAATAAGGCAGCCGAGAACAAGGCCACTGAGAATAAAGCGGCCGCAACTCGCACGAATGAGAATAAGGCGGCTACGAATAAGGCAGCCGAAAACAAGGCCACTGAGAATAGAGCGGCAGAGAATAAAGCGGCTGAAACTCGCACCAACGAAAACAAGGCGGCTACGAATAAGGCGGCCGAAAACAAGGCCACCGAGAATAAAGCGGCAGAGAATAAGGCGGCTGCAACTCGCACGAATGAGAACAAGGCGGCTACGAATAAGGCAGCCGAAAACAAGGCCACCGAGAATAAAGCGGCAGAGAATAAAGCGGCTGCAACCCGCACGAATGAGAACAAGGCGGCTACGAATAAGGCAGCCGAAAACAAGGCCACTGAGAATAAAGCGGCAGAGAATAAGGCGGCTGCAACCCGCACGAATGAGAACAAGGCGGCTACGAATAAGGCAGCCGAAAACAAGGCCACCGAGAATAAAGCGGCAGAGAATAAGGCGGCTGCAACTCGCACGAATGAGAACAAGGCGGCTGCGAATAAGGCAGCCGAAAACAAGGCCACCGAGAATAAAGCATCAGATAATAAAGCAGCAGAGAATAAGGCGGCTGCAACTCGCACGAATGAGAATAAGGCGGCAAAGCCTAAGGTAGCTCGTGCGCCCACTGAGTCTAATAAGGAGCCTGCGGCTCATGCGCAGCCTGCTCCTCGTCCAGCGACTGCGACTCATGCCCAGCCTGCTCCTAAGCCAGCGGCGGCGGCTCACGCGCAGCCTGCTCCTAAGCCGGTGACTGCAGCTCACGCGCAGCCTGCCCCGCATCCTGCGAAAGAAGCGCCTAAGGCAGAAGAGCACCCTCGTAAGTAGCGAATTGACCATGATGTAGTTGCATAAGCCTGTTCGAGGTTTAAGAAAGTTGAATTAACTCTTACTTCGGCGCGGGTCCAATCCTTGGGCTCGCGCCTTTTTTTCTGGCTGCACCCGGCGATCGAAGTGATGTACGGATTGTGGAGATGCGATCCATCATCATCTCCCGCATCTTCCACGAGAAAATTGGTTCCGCGAGTTCGAGCATTTCTTTCTTCACTGAGCAGTTTTGACCAACAAAAAACCAGTGGAACGCCTATAACCAAAGCTGACTCGCAAGGGAAAGGAACCAAATATGCTTGGAACTATATTGATCGTGATCCTGGTCTTAGCACTCGTTGGTGCGCTACCAAGGTGGTCGCATAGCAGAAGCTGGGGATATTACCCAACCGGAGGCGTAGGAATCATCCTTTGTCTCGTTGTTATTCTCCTGCTTCTCGGACGTATTTGAGCCGTGCGCAATCCGCCAATCTCGCCAGGCGCCATAGCCAAGAGTTGGCGCCTGCTTTCTCTTCGGGCGCTGACGATCGTTCTTCTCGTTCTGACATGCAGCGATGTCTTGTCCGGCTATTCCGTTCTCACGCACGAGGAAATCGTGGACTTGCTCTGGACCGATGAGATTCGGCCCCTCCTCCTCAAGCGTTATCCGGCACTCACCGAGGAGCAGATTACCGATGCACACGCCTACGCCTATGGCGGCGCGGTTATCCAGGATCTCGGCTACTACCCGTTCGGCAGCAGAGAATTCAGCAACCTGGTGCACTACGTCCGCAGCGGGGATTTTGTTCGCGAGTTGCTGCTCGAAAGTCAGGATGTCAACGAGTACGCCTTTGCGCTGGGCGCGTTGTCGCACTATGCATCGGATATCGCCGGCCACCCCGCGGTGAATCAGGCGGTCGCAATCCAGTATCCCAAACTCCGCGCGAAATATGGCAAGTCAGTCCGCTACGCCCAGGACAAGACGGCTCACTTGAAAACAGAATTCGGGTTCGACACGGTGCAGGTCGCGAAGAATCGTTATGCTTCACAGCAGTACCACGATTTCATCGGATTCCAGGTATCGAAGCCGCTGCTGGAACGCGTCTTTCCCGTGGTGTACGGAGTGTGGTTGAAAGACGTACTTACTCATGAAGATCTGGCCGTGGGTTCGTATCGCTTCGCGGTCAGCCGCATGATTCCGGAAATGACCCAGGTCGCGCTGCAGACTCATAAGAAGGAACTGATGCGCGAGACGCCGGATTTCGCGAAAAAGAAATTTCTGTACCGTCTTTCACGCTCTGACTACGAAAAGCAGTGGGGAAAGGACTACAAAAAGCCGGGCGTGGGCACGCGCATCTTATCAACGCTGTTACGATACATGCCGAAAATCGGTCCCTTCAAAGGATTGGCGTTCAATAACCCTACTCCTCAGACCGAGGACCTGTATTTCAAAAGCATCAACACGACTGTTGATCACTACCGGGCATTTCTCGAAGAAGTGCGCGGCGACGAACTGGTTCTTCCCAATTGTGATTTGGATAGCGGGAACGTAACCAAAGCGGCGGAGTATTCGCTGACCGACGAGACCTATGCGACGTTGCTCGCTCAGTTGTCAGAGCGGAAGTTCGATGGGACGTCGCCGGAACTGCGCGATAACATTCTGAAGTTTTACTCTGATCTCTCAGTGCAGATCGAAACGAAGAAGGACGGGGTTCGCTGGCGAGCCGTGCTGACCGAGTTGGACCAGTTGAAGTCCGTACCGCCGGTGCCGACTGTCGCGAGCAGCCCCGCACAGTGATCTCCCGTGCGCTTACTCCACATCAAGAACGCTGCGGTCAACGTGGTTCGCGACATGGAAAAGAATCACACCATGGCGTTTGCCGCGGCGCTGGCGTACTACTTCGTTCTTGCCCTGTTCCCTTTTCTAATTCTCCTTTCCCTAGTCGTTGCTCATCTGCCGCTTCCGGACTTCTTTAGCCAGGTCATGGGGCTGATCGCACGAGTGGTCCCGGCCGCCAGCATGGCCCCGCTCAGGAATTTAATCAAGGACACGATTTTGTCCACTCACAGCCGTCTGCTGACCTTCGGCATTCTGTTCACCCTGTGGTCGGCATCGAGCGGGTTTACGGCTCTGATCGATGCGCTCAACAGTGCCTACAATGTAGCGGAGACGAGGCGCTATTGGAAGACGCGCAGTCTCGCCATCGGCCTTACCTTCTCGGTTGGATGTCTGCTCGTCATTGCCCTCGGTCTGCTGCTTGTGGGCCCTAGTCTAAGCGCAAGGCTGAGCGAAGTATTTGGAATGGGACATCTCTGGCCGTACCTTCGATGGGCGGTCGCAATTGGGTGCACCGTTCTCGCGGTTGAGCTCCTCTACTTCGTTGCGCCGAATGTGAAGTACCGGTTCGTGAGCACGCTGCCCGGAGCGTTAATCGCCGTAGGCGGCTGGACCGGACTTTCTTACCTGCTCGGAATCTATTTCCAGGATTTTTCTGCCTACAGCAAGGGTTACGGCAGCCTGGGAGTAGCGCTCGCATTCGGTATTTGGCTCTACTGGACCGGCTTCGTAGTTTTGATCGGCGCCCAGTTCAATGCAGAGCTTCTCCAGGAAGCTAGAGGAAGACTGTTGCCTGAAGCTATACGGCACGCCAAGTCTAACCTGGCAGCGTAAGGGGGGAACATGGCAGCTCAAGAGTGGACCGTGAAAGAACTGATGGAGGCCCTGAAAAAGTTCCCGCCCGAGGCAAAGGTCTATTACGAGATGGGGCCAAACGGCGCGGGCACAATTGGAAAGGCGCAATACGTCAAGGCCCGGGGTGCGGACGACGAACTGGGAGTACTGCTGGACCGATAGTTTCATCTCCAATGAAACTGGCAAAGCGATACGCGGGATCGTGCTTCGGGCAAACAAAACTCCACGCCCGCCGGAATCATCCGCCTACGTAACGGAGCACGGGCCTCGCCGGCTGGTATCCTTTGCCGGGTTTCGCTTCCACGGCCTCGGCTGCGGAGAGTTTCCGGCCTCGGTGTGGCTCGGTACGCGGGGCGCCCGTATGCAGTTCACAAGCTTCCCCGACCGCCGCACCACAAATGGTACAAGGCACGGACAGTATCTGTTTCGGGGTTAATTCTTTGGATTTCACTCTTATATGATGCCACGCTCCACTGCTGAAAGAATGCTCAATAATGCTCGGTCTCCGCACATTCCCACACGCAGAAGAGTGTGAAGTGGCTGCCCCACGCCTTCAGGCAGGCGCCATCACCACTGATTCATACGACGATCAATTCTGAACAGTTTTTAGAAGTCAAAAGTTTGATACTCATCATTCGCGAGTTCTGACGACTGGAGATAAGCCGTCGGCGAAATAAGGACGTATCAATACCAGCTGAAAAAGGCACAGGAGGGTACCATGTCACAAACCGTAGTGGAAAGAACGGCTAAACACATCGCTGAATCAGCTTACCAGGCTTCTCGCGCAACCGGTGCGATTGCCGATGCGATCGAGGATGGTGTGGGAGTAGTGAGGCGTGCCGCAAAGCAGGGCGGTGATGCTGCCGAAGAATTCCTGGATGACACAACTCAGCGCCTCCAGCGGCACCTTGTGCTGACCGTTGCGACGACGTTTGTAATAGGCGTCACCGCAGGAGCACTGATCGGCTGGATGATGAAGCGAAGGTAGATCAGGCTTCGAGAAACGATGCGCAGCTTCGGGTTGCAGCGTGACGATGAGTTCACAGGGCAAGTTTGCGCCGGTCGTCCAAAAGCCAACACCGGCTTACTCGCTTCTTAAGGCTTCGATCGGATCCAGATAGGCAGCCTTTCTCGCCGGATAGTAGCCAAAGCCGATACCCACCAACGCCGAGAAAAACACTGCAAGCAGCACAGCGCCTGGACCAACAGCTGTCGCCCAGCCCGCTATTTGCGAAATAAGCAGTGAGGCGGCGATCCCGAACACGATTCCGATGAACCCGCCCGCGATCGAGAGCGTTACTGCCTCAACCAGAAACTGCGTGAGAATGTCACGAGTCTTGGCGCCCAGTGCCTGTCTCAATCCTATCTCCCGGGTTCGCTCTCGGACCGAAATCAACATGATGTTCATAATGCCGATGCCGCCCACGACCAGTGACACCGAGGCAACGGCCGCCAGCATGACCGCCATGATGCTCGAGGATGCCTCTTGCGCCGCGAAGAGCTCTTCCAGGTTACGGATTGAGAAGTCATCAGCTTCGTTCGCCTGCAAATGATGGCGTTGCCGCAGCAGAGCTCCCGCTTCTTCCTGCGCCGCCGGAATCTGGGCACCGGATTTCGCCTGCATCATGATCGTATCGACGGCGTCTGCGTTGGCTTGCTTGACCCCGATCACTTTCCGCTTGGCGGTTGAGATCGGAAGCAGAATGACATCGTCCTGGTCCTGCCCCTGGGTCGATTGGCCTTTCCGCGTGAGCACGCCGACGACAGTGAACGGGACATTCTTAATACGGAGTATCTGGCCGATTGGGTCGGTGCCATCGAACAGGTTATCGACCGGAGTCTGGCCGAGCATCGCGACTTTGTTAGCGCCATCCACATCTTGCTGGGTAAACTCGGCGCCATCAGCGACAGAGAGATCGCGAATCGTCAGATAGTCGGGAGTAATTCCATAGACATTCGTTGCCCAGTTGTTGTTTCCGTAGACCGCCTGGACTCCGCCTCGTACCACTGGCGCCGCCAGTGCAACATCCGGACACTGCGCCACAAGTTCCTTGGCGTCCGCTTCCGATAGTGTGACCGCATTGCCAGTCCCCAAGCGGACACCGGAACTGCTCATGCTCCCCGGGATAACGATAATGATGTTGCTTCCGATACTCGCAATCTGCTGTTGGATACGTTGTGTAGCGCCGGAGCCGATGGCCACCGTCGCGATCACCGAGGCGACGCCGATCACAATACCCAACATGGTAAGCGCGGAGCGGAGCTTATTCATCTTCAGCGCCCGGAACGCGATACGCATGGACGATATCAGGTGCTTCATGGCGACACCGCAGCAGCAATAGGCACCGCGACCACTTTCATGGGCGCGGTCGGTTCCATCACCTTCTTGTCGCTGACGATCAGGCCATCACGAAACCCGATGATCCGACCTGCGTATGCGGCGATCTCATCCGAGTGGGTGACCATGACAATCGTGATCCCCTGAGTGTGGTTCAGCCGCTGGAAAATTTTCATGATCTCGGCCCCGTTGTGGGAGTCCAGCGCACCGGTGGGCTCGTCCGCAAGAAGAATTGCGGGTTTGTTGATCAGGGCGCGCGCAATGGCTACCCGTTGTTGCTGCCCGCCCGACAGTTGCGCAGGAAAGTTGAGCTCCCGGCCGGCCAAGCCGACGTCGGCCAGAGCGCGCTGGCCCAGATCGTCTTCATTGGGCGTTTCACTGTCCTTGTAAAGCAAAGGCAGTTCGACATTTTCGAGTGCATCCATTCGCGGGAGCAGGTTGAAGTTCTGAAAAATGAACCCAATCTTCTGATTGCGAATCTCGGCGAGCTGGTTGCGATCCATAGTTTCGACCGGAATGCCGTCTAGCACGTAGCGGCCTGAGGTAGGCCGGTCGAGGCAGCCCAGCAGGTTCAGCAACGTCGACTTCCCCGAACCAGACTCCCCCATGATTGCAACGAACGTGCCTCGCTCAATCGCCAGGGTCACGCCTTGCAGCGCATTGACAACAATGTCCCCCAGCAGGTAAGTCTTCTTAAGATCTCGCACGTCGATAAGTGGGGACACTACATTTTCCTCATGGACTTACAATCCAGGCACTCGGCGCGTGGTACTCGCACCGGTTGGCGAAGTAGCACTTGTGGTCGGTGAAGTCGCGCCCGTGCTAAACCTCACTACGACCTGTTCTCCCGTTTGCAAATCGCCTGATGTCACGGCAGTGGACTGGCCATCGGAGATCCCAAATGTTACCGGGATGGCTTTGAGCTTTCCGCCTAACAAGACATACACTTGCTGCTTACCTGCCGGAGGGGCAGAGAGCCCTATCTGTTTCAGCACCGCCGCCGATGGATGCAGGCGCAACACCGCATTCGGCACCTTGAAAGTGTCGTCAACCTTCGTGGTCAGAATGCGGGCATCGGCTGTCATCCCGGGAAACAGTTTGAGATCAGGATTGGAAACGGAGATGACGACATCGTACGTGACGACGTTTTGTGTAATGATCGGCGCCTTGCGGACGTCTGTAACCAGGCCTTGGAAGACCATTGCCGGGTAAGCATCCACGGTAAAGGTTGCGGTCTGGCCGGTTCTGATGTTGCCGACGTCGGACTCGTCCACATTGGTATCGACTTGCATCTTCGTCAGATCTTGCGCGATTTCGAACACCGTAGGCGCGGCGAACGACGCTGCCGCAGTTTGGCCTACATCCATGCGGCGGGCAATTACTGTACCGTCGACCGGGGCGGTGATGCGGGTGTGGTCAAGATTGATCTTGGCCTGATTGAGAGTCGCAAGGGCCTGGCGTGCTTGGTCTTTCGCCGAACCCAGCTGTGCTTGGGTCACGCCGACTTGATCCTGCGCCGACTTGACCGTCTGTTTCGATGCGTCGATTAAAGCCAGGTCCGCAGCAACTTGGGCATCATCGGCATCCATGGTCGCCTTGGCCAAGTCGTCGTCCTGTTGGTCGATAATTCCTTTTTTGAAAAGCGGGTCGACCCTTTCCCACTGGTTGTGTGCGTTGAGTGCAGTGGCGCGGTCCTTGGCGATCACGGATTCCGCACTTTTTTCACTCGCGACTGTGCCCGAAAGATCCGAGATCGCTTTCTGCACTTGCGCGCCCGCGGTGAGAACCGCAGACTGGGCCGAACTCAATGCTGCCTGGGCCTGATCGACCTGCGTCTGGAACAGTTCGGGGTCGATCAGCGCGACCAGTTGGCCTTTTGTTACCTTCGTATTGAAATCAGCGTAAAGAGCTTTGATGTTGCCCGACACTTGACTGCCGACCTGCACGTCGACAACGGCGTTGAGCGTGCCCGTGGCCGTGACGCTCGCTTGTACCGTTCCCCGCTCCAGCGGTACGCTCTCGTAGGTTATCGCGTTCTGCGAACGGATCCGCCACAGTTCCCCGACTACGGCAAGCGCGACTATCAGGCCAACAGCTAATGCCCACTTAGTCCAGTGATATCGACGGTGCGCTCGGAGTCGTATTGCAGGAGTAGGAGGAGTGGGAGGAATGGAGGCAACTGGAAATGTAATCGGTTCCGCACGAACCGGATCCGCTACCGTGGCCATAAATCACGATTCCTTTTCTGTCCAACGAGCCGCCAAACCCAGATCGGAAGCAGAGACCGGAAACACTGCGAATGTCGGTGCCCCAGATCAGGCCCGAGTCACGGGCATCCGAATGAGTCCCTAGATCGAGAGGGCAGGTAAGCGACTATATTGGGCGGCACACTGCCCTTTGAGACACCACTAGGTTCGCTCATTTGCTCTGGCAATACTGTGCAAAATGGCTCTTTCATTCGGAATGTGCGCTGTGGCCTTCCACAAAATATGGTTTGTAGCTGTATCGTGAACAAGTGTGTCAGTTTAGAGCTAGCTGCCAGATTCAGGAAGGCAGACAAAGGGCGGATAAGTATCTGGCGTAAGGTTTTTATTTCAATCGAGGCGAGGCTTCCGTGCTTTAGGCTTTCCTGCTCTTTTCGTCCTTTGTGATGAGCTCTTTGGAGAGCTTGTGGGCGTTCATGGAATGCTCGTCACCAGCCGGCTGGCTGGTTCCAAATCAGGGGGAAGCCCGGATTGCTCAAGAAAAGTATGGTCGTCAGCGTGGATGCTTGCGAAGCCCCGCAAAGAAAAAGAGAGGTGGCGCAGCGGGGGGATGGGAAAATTATCGGTATGAGGATCCGGGCTGCGCCATCAGAGGAACAAACGACCGCATGGGCCGCATAGTTCCTTCACATCTCTTCCTGGAAACAGGAAATTACACCCGTGGCATATTTCGCGACTGTTCAAAACTGCTCAGTTCTTGAAATAAAACTTTGGTGCACCCGTCTTTGCGATTTTGCGCTAGTCTTCGTCGAAATAGCCAGCATCTGATTTTTCACCGAAGCCGCCAGAGGCGCATTCTCCGACGTATGACGCCGGCGATGATAATCAGCCCACTTCCCAGCAAGCCCATGGTGCCGGGTTCTGGAACTGTCGTCTTCCCGCCTCCGCAACTGGTGATGGTATTGCCCTGCAAGGTCACGGCGCCGTTTCGCGCCAAGGCACTCCCACAAGTGATGCTGGCGCCGGTATTCAGGGTTATGCTGGTGAGCGCAAGTATATTTCCTTCGAACTTGGTGCTTGTACCCAGGGTCGCGGAGCTGCCAACCTGCCAAAAGATGTTCGGATCAGTCGTCGCCTTACCGGTCAGGCTGTTGATGAAAATTACAGACGAGGAACTCGCGGTCGTCAGCGAACTTCCTATCTGAAAAACAAACAACGCACCCGGCTTGCCCTCGAGAGTCAGGGTCCCGGTCAGCTGGGCAGAAGTCGCAAAGGAATAAACGCCGGTGGTGAGAGTCATTCCGCCCAAGTCCTTGCCGGTCAAGTTGCCAGTGGACTTCAGACTCTGCGCCTGGATGTAGGCCGCGGTCAGATCACTCTGGGCCTTCGCGGAGGCCGCGTTACACAGGTTGGTGGTTCCACCCACGGTCATGGTTCCCGCGCCGGATAGAGCGCAACCTGGGCTGACGCCGAGATTTCCGGTGAGGACGGTTGTGCCGGTATTGGTGACGGCCGAACCAGCCAGCACGGAGTAGCCACTGGCGGTTCCCAGAGTGATCGAGCCTCTCTGCCTGGCGGCTCCTACTCAATTTTACCACTCTCGAGAACATGGTAAATATCCGAAAACTATTAGTCCGCTGCGCACGCAGCCGATGGTCAGCGCACTCCCGCCCGTGATCAGTTGGACACATTGCGACCTGCGCGCTGGGACGGTTCGACAGGTTGACCTATTCAGCGTTTTTCGCCTCGTGCAGTTGGCTCTTGGAGTGATCAGCGCAAACATGGGATGTGAACTCCTTGTCGCGCCGCAACTCGAAGATGTGCATCATTTCGTCGAAGGATGTGCCGGTGAGCGAACTAGGGGGTTTGAACCTCCAGCCACATTCGGAACAACCAAAGCCACGAAAACGCGGTTGTTCAATCCAGACCAGTTGCGGGCTCATGGCCGTCTTTGTTCCACAAAGATAGTTTGTCGCTTCGGGAAAACCATAAATCTCCTGCCCCCGCGAACGGTTTCGAGGAATACATCGGATCGAAATCGCCTCTTCTTGGTCACGGCAACGGGAGTGATGGTTGGGTAGTCCGCCTCGATATAGGGCGCGAGACGACTGCTGCCTCGATTACTTCCTGATCGCTCCAGCCACCCAAACCGCTTACGATGCTAGCGCGGCCCGAACGATACGGGTGAATTCTTAGCAGGTCTTAGTGCAATCCAGGCAGCGTAAGCATTTGATAGTACGAACCTTAATGTACGCATACCCAGCGGATCGCGATCCTATCCTGGGTTTCGCGCAGATTTTTAGTTGCAGCATACGATTCTTTGCGCTACGATTTCGCGCGTACGGATACGATTTCTCAGGAAAGGAGCGCCGCCGTGGGACGAAACGGAAACGGTAAGCACTACGAGTCGGTAAATCGGACGGACGTTCCGCAGGGTCGTAAGGGAAAACATCGCAAGGCGGTGGCGGACATTCTGGCCGACCTTTCAAAGCTGAGCGCCCAGCAAGCCGTCAAGATTCCGCTGAGCAGCCTGAATGGCGAGAAGATGCAGAATCTACGTTCTGCCTTGAATCGCGTAACGCGGGAGAAAAACATCCCCGTGGAAACGTCGAGCGACGAAAAATACCTGTATGTTTGGCACTCCGACCCGCGCAAGAATACGGGAGCGGCCGAGTAGCAGGACCGGCACACAAGAGCGGGCAGGTACCTGAGCGCGATCTTGCCCGTGACAATCCACCTTTCAAATAGCGCGGCAGCGCGTTGTGGACTTCCCATTCGCCTCTTAACCTCCTTGCATAGTGCATCAACCCCTCTCTGAATCTCTTCATGTCTGGTAGCTCCGACGTGAGCCATTCTGCACAGTATTGCTGGAACAAGTGAGCGAATCTGTAGGCGGTGTAGAAATCGAGGAGAAGGAATGTTTCCAGCCAGCAAAGCCGCATACGCTGGGATTGTCTTCTTATTGCTGACGACAGGGATCTCGGGACCACGCTCGACGCCGCTCCCTCTGGAAACCAGTCTCAGCGAAGAAGTGTCAGCGGTCGAGCATGGGAACGATGTCAGGAAAATGCAGCAAGCTCTGAGTGACAAAGGACACTACCGAGGCAAGGTCGACGGCGTGTTCGGTCTACGGACCCAAGCCAGCATTCGCGCGTATCAGAAGGCTGAGCATCTACCAGTCACTGGGCAGATTGATATCCAGACGGCCGGTAAACTCGGAGTCAGACCAGAAGGTCACGGCAAGACTAGCTACGAGACTACTCAAGCTAAACCTTCGGCAGGCATTCAATGGGCCAGAGGCTCGCGGCGAATAAGCAAGACCCCACGGAAGGCAGTCAAAACAGTTGCCGCTGCTGAAAGCAGCCGGGGAGACCGCGAAAAGACACTTCAAGCGGAGAACGGGACCCAGCCACAATAGTTCTTGTTCTTTCCAGTGGAGGAGCAGAGCCAACAGGGCGAGTCTTCGCTTCACCTGCGAACCTTATTTCAAGCCCAGCCCGCCATTGTACTGTTGGGTGATCCCGTAGCACTCACAAGCGGATTCTTCAAGTTTCTTGCGGTTCACGATCTTCACTGCGCCACGGGTGTACTCGATGAGCTTCTTCTTCTGCAAATCACCAGCTGCCGAGGTCACGGTAGGTCTATCTGTCCCTAGCATCGTTGCGAGAAAATCATGGGTGATGGGCAGCGATTCCGAATCCACTCTGTCCTGAGTCATTAGCAACCACCGCACAAGGCGCTGCTCAATGCCGTGCAGCCGATTACACGCGGCGGTTTGTGCAACCTGCATTCCCTGAACTACGGCATAGCGGCTCAACAGCGATTGCAGATGTGGAGTGGATTCCAAAGTGTTTTGCAAAGCTGCGACCTCTACCCGAAACCCATCCCCCGTGATTTGAACGACCGCTTGAAGCGGGCTACTGCTCAGTCCAACAGTCGCCGGTGTTCCTGTAAAGCCCTCATTGCCAACGATGCCGGCTTCGGCGTTCTTTCCATCTTTCATTAACGACTACAAGAGAAATCAAACCTCGATTCGGGAAATACGCAAATTCCAGCTTTCCACTCCCTTCGCGTAGGACTAGATGGTTTGGCAAGCTGACGTATTCGAGATGAGGACGAAGGGAGCTGTAGTCGCTGTCGGAGATCGATAGAAGTATCAGGTTGCTGACTGGTTTCCCTTCAGTATTCGTCCGCTGGCCAGACTGCACCACTTGGAGGCCTTTGCTTTCCACAAAATGTTCCTTCGCGAACTGGTGTGTTGCGCCTAATCGCCGAGAAACAATCCTGGGTCATTCCCCCTGAATGTCGCTGCCAACTGAGATTTCTGTCTGCGGTCATCCTCTAAAGCGCAGCAAAGCTTCTCCACCAGGATCAGCAGCTTCGCCGGGTCCATTTCTTTACTGGCCTGTTCTGCAATGGATCGCCAATCTCCATCTCCAAGGTGCGGGGCCATAGCGGGACTCCCTTCTCATGACCCAGCAAATTACCCGGACTTGAAAACCGAGTCTGAGCAATAATGCACACTCAAGAAAACGCGACGTGCTCAAGGCGGCAGAAAGGCCATTGGAGCGCCGCGAGGTAGCCAAGAAGAAAAAATCCCACTTAGGCGATTCCGCTACCTCAAATGAGCCCCAAAACCGGGCGTGCGCCCGCACAACAATCTTCCATCTATGTAGGAACGCCCGACAGACCATCCAGATTGGCACATGTAAAACTTGCCCGCCATGAGGCGGAAGCTGGTATGGATTGAGCACAGCGTTTTCGAGGATTTGGCTGCTCCGAATGTGGCTGGCGGTTCAAACCTTCCGGAATCAGCGGGCCAAGAACTGGAGGAAACTTGGCCCGAAGACGGTATCAAAAGGGTGCACTGCGCAAAGAAGGAAAGGGTTGGATTTTACGCTGGCGCGAGGATGTGCTGAATCAAGCAGGCACGGTAGTGCGGATTGAGCGCGGAGCACGAGTGGGTGAAAGGAAAGATTTGCCCACCAAAAAGCTGGCACGGCGTGTCGCCGATGGCATGATCGCGCATGTCAATGAACCCGATTACCGGCCAGGAAGGGTAGTAACTGTGACACAGTTTGCCGACGTTTACGAGCGGGATGTGGCCCCCTGGGCACACATGGATTTTGAAAATGCCAAACCCAAAGACGGTGATGCACAGCATGGGGCACGGCGATATCAAGATGACGATGCGCTATACCCATGCTATTTCAAACGACCGGCGGGAGGCCGTGGAACGTGCAACTCAAGCCTTTTCGCGGCGTTCTGCGGCGAACTTGGAAAGCTAAGCCTTTAAACATCAATTAAGTAGTTGGCGGGGACGACGGGACTCGAACCCGCGGCCTCTGCCGTGACAGGGCAGCGTTCTAACCAACTGAACTACGTCCCCACTCGCCAAATCAACAAGCTACGGAAACTCTAGTATCTATTTATGCGGCTTTGTGCGGTTTACGTCTGACAACCCTTCGGTTCCCCGGGCGACCGCGACGGCTTGTCATCCAGCCCAAAACCGCAAATAAACTGCCAATAAACACCGAGCCGATACGAAATTATCCTAACAGCTTCTCCGAGAACGCGAAAGACCTCTAACCCTGGCCAGTGACTTATCTCTGCCGGATTATTTTCACTGGGCGCGAATTACTCCGCGCTCGAGTTCTGGTCGGAGGGCGGCCTCACTGCCGAAACCCTCAATCCTTCTTGGACCGACGGGTTCACCGTGCACATGACACCCGTTTGAGGCCCCATATCGAATATAAAGTGAATTTGAGGTTTGCCGATCTCTTAAAGAGCAGCAATGTCCACACATCAACGTTCTGCCCGGCGTTCGCGTTCTGCTTGCATCCCCCAGTTTCGGGGTGGCACTGGCTAGCTTGCCATTTGATTTCGAACTCTGATTTCGCGCGTCTGGGCAAAGCTGGTGGTGGGATTGGATGGAAGCGATGTCTAAGAAGATCCTTCTCGTCGACGATGAACCAAACGTCCTCCGCGCCTGTGAGCGGTTATTGCACAACCGGTTCGAGACCGACGCAGCCGTCGGAGGCGCTGAGGCCCTGACCGCCATAAAAACCAAGGGGCCCTATGCGGTCGTACTTTCCGACATGCGCATGCCACAAATGGATGGCCTCGAGCTTTTGACTAAGGTAAAGGGCCTGGCCCCGGATACGATTCGAATCATGCTGACCGGCTACGCGGATGTGAAAACCGCGCTCACTGCGGTAAACGAAGGGAACATTTTTCGTTTTCTCACCAAGCCATGCAGCAAGGAAACTTTGGTCGCTGCTCTTACGGCTGGCATGACGCAACACGAGCTTGTGACGTCGGAAAAGGACCTCCTGGAGAAGACCTTGGCTGGCAGCCTATCGGTGCTGACCGAAGTACTCAGCATGGCCAGCCCCGCCGCCTTCAGCCGTGCGATGCGGCTGCGGCGCTACATGGGTCATATCGTGACCAAGTTGTCTCTGCCCAACCGCTGGAAATTTGAACTTGCTGCCATGCTGTCGCAACTAGGCTGCGTAACTATGGCGCCGGAGACCATCGATGCCGTCTATGCCGGCAAGCCCCTGTCGCCGAAGGAGCAGGCACTCTACGATACGCATCCCAAGATAGCTTGGGATTTGCTGAGGAACATTCCACGAATGGAATCGGTGGCGTGGATGATCGCCCACCAGAATCAACCTGCTACGGTGGAGGGCGACATCAGCGATCCCGAGCTGGCGGAAAGGCGATTGGGAGCCGAACTACTTGCGGTCACGCTGGCTTTTGACTCGCGCGTGCGCCAAGGCAGTTCGCGAACTGAAGCTGCTTGCGCGCTTGGGCGTCGGTATAGCGAGTTAGACCCACGCACTATGATGGCCTTGGTGGAGGTAGAACCTGAGGACCGCGAGAAAAAAGTGCGGACGTGCCGCATTGAAGAGATCGCGCCCGGCATGGTCATCGACCAGGATATGCGCACCGAAGCCGGTCTGCTGATCATAGCCCGGAACCAGGAAGTTACCCCCTCCGTTATTTTGAAGCTCAAGAACTATTACGAGAAGGGCGTGATTATCGGTGACATCGTGGTGTCGGTGCCGCAGACTCAAGCCGCGTCTAACCAGTAGACATCAATTCGCCTTGGCCGCCCGTCGCTCTGCTGGAATTGAATTCCTGGGTGTCAGCACTGCCACCTTATCCTTAATCAGTCTCCGGCGATGGAAATTTTTCAAGCGCACCACCAGCGGATAGGTCACCTCCTGACCTTTGCCAGCGAGCAGCAGGCCCATGGTCGACCGAATTTCTTCATCCACGATCATCCCCGGCTGCAGACTGGAAATTTCGACTACCCGGGTTTCCATTTCGGGCGTTGCGGGCAGCAGCGTTTCTAATGACTGCACGATCCTCGCATCAAATTTATGGCTCGCTTGTAATTCTGCAATCGCGCGGAGATCACTGCGGCCCTGCCCTTTTAGCTTGTCGAACGCAATGGCGATTTGCAGAATCACTGCTCCAGTTTTGATGCTGTCACTCACGTTTTCCCCGACACAAGCCGCACCTAGTTGCTGGCCAACGATCCAGGCGATGCCTTCCAACCGTGGGATGTTCGCTAGAAGGTCCCGGGCAACCGCAGGATGCATATTAAAGTGAACTTGTTCCTCGGGAGACATGGGCTCCGCACAAAAGCCGGCTTCGAGCAGCTCGGGTTCGAGGGTAATGCAGCCCAACTGCGAAAGCATCGCTGCGGCCTCATATTTCCATGGTGTCTCTAGTTGCAGTTCCCGCACCATGTGCTGGACGTAGTGGTTGATTCGCAGGGAACGGCCGAACGCGGCCGGACTCGCGATGCTGAGCAAGTCGGTTAGCACCTTGATCGCACCCATGAGGGTGTTTTCCAGCAACTCTCTTTCTGCCGTAACCAGATGGTATTGCAGCAGGCATGCCGTGAGCGTCTTTTTCAGCACACCCGCAGGGCACGGTTTGGTTAGAAAACGAAAAACGGCGCCCTCATTGACGGCATTCATCGCCGTCTCGATATCTGCATGCCCGGTGAGGACAACCCGGATGGTTTGTGGCGCGATTTCCCGCACCCGAGACAGCAACTGGATGCCATTCATACCTGGCATTTTCATATCGGAGACCACAACCTCGTAGGGGCCATTTTCCCCGATCTCAGCGATAGCGTCTTCGCCGCTGAGGGCGGTACTCAATTGAAAATCTCCATGGAGCATCCGTTTGTAGCCTTCCAGCACGTCTGGTTCATCATCGACAAAGAGTATTTTTCCGTTCATTGTCAGCCTTTCGCGTTTCCATTTTTGCCTGTTCCATCTGTTGGTTGTAGAGTCCGCGCCAGACTGGCTCGCGTCCGCTCAAGCCCAATTCCTGCAGATACTTCTCGTCCAACTGAACGTCCTGAAGGATAAGTGAGCCGTTCGTTGAGCTCACGACTACGTCCGCGCCATGCACCGCCGTGAGCGACGAGAAACGCTTTTCGATACTTTCAGAGGGGCGATCGTGAAAGGCGACGGCATGAATAAGCGGGTGGGGAAGACCCCAGATGCTCATCAAATACGCTCCCAGGTCGGCATGCGTGCAGCCGAACTTTTCACGTTCCGCCGGGGCCAGTGCGGTGGGCTTCTCCTTCATGGTCTCGAGAATCGCACTATATTCTTTCGGCATTTGCGCCAGCAGCACCAGTTTGCCAATGTCGTGCAGTAGCCCCGCAGTGAAGCTTTCATCCACCAACCCTTTGCCGCACTTTTCGCCTGCGGCGATGCGCTGGGCCAGGCTGCCGACGGCGACACTGTGCTCCCATAAAGCCATCAAATAAGGCGCCGCTCCCTGTTGATCTTCGAATTGGGAGAAGACATGCACCGACAAGACCAGCGCACGCACCATTTCTGTTCCAATGAGAGTGACTGCCTGAGTGGCACTGGATACCTCGTAGCGCACACCCATGAAGGCTGAGTTCGCCAGCTGCAGAACCTTGGCCGTCATTCCTGCATCCTTCGAAATAATTCTCGCAATTCTCTCCAGCGAGCTATCTTCGGAGCGGAGTTCAGCCATGATTTCGTGGTACATTCCCGGCAAACTGGGTATGGATTTCAGGCCCGACACCAGCGCCCGCACGGTCGTATTTCGCAGCAGATCGCGCATGACAAAAGCTTGGGTGAGCCTCAATTTGAGCTCTTGGGGGTCGCACGGCTTAGAAAGGTATTGGTGGGCCGGGCCGGCGGAACGAAGGACTGCCTCCTGGTTGGCTTGCCCGGAGAGTACGATGCGCACGATTGCGGGATAACGTTCTTTCACCTCTTCCAGGAGCTGGGCTCCGTCCATGCGTGGCATCTTCATATCCGTGATGATGGCATCGTAGGGTTCGCGAGCCAGAGCTTGCAGGGCTTGGTCCGCACTATCCACGAAAGTCATATCCCACTGATCACGCATGGAGTGGAGAGTGCGTTTCAGCCCTTGCAACACTAAGGACTCGTCATCCACGAAAAGCAATCGGCTGTGAATCGCCTCGGGTTTTTCAGAATCGAAATTCATTGACAGGACAAGGGTGTGTCTTTTCGATATTTCGGCTGAATTGCGCGCAAACTGGAGCTTTCCCCCCGCTCCTCGGGTACCGAGGTAACCCTGTAGCGTTTGCGGACCGGAGATAGAATTAAAGTTCTGCGGCTGATGGCGCAATCGGCAAGCGGATGAAAAAGGTCGTACCCTTCCCCTCCGCGGTCTCAAACCATAGACGGCCACCGTGCCTCCTCACAATGGTGGTGTGCGCCAATGCGAGACCCTGGCCCGTTCCCTGCCCTACGGGCTTGGTCGTGAAAAATGGCTCAAAGATTCGAGATTGAATTGCTTCCGGAATGCCGCATCCCGTGTCACGAATGGAGATCTCTACCTCGTCACGATCTGGGCGGGTGGTGGCGACCCGTATCGTTCCTTTGCTTCCCGAGCCATCGCCCACTACCTGGCGGATGGCATGCGCCGCGTTGATCAGCAAATTGAGAATCACCTGATTGAACTCGCCTGCATGGCAGCGCACTAAGGGCAACTCTGGATCCAGGCAGGTCTCAACCTCGGAGACATATTTGTATTCGTTTCGTGCCACTGTAATAGTCGTTTCAATCGCGCGATTGATATCCAGCGCAGTTTTTTCTTCCAACCCGGATGAGAGAATTCCTTCATGGCATGCACGATCTTGGCCACGCGCTGCACCCCCTCCAGCGACTGATCAATGGCTTTCGGCATTTCATCCAGAAGGTAGTCCAGGTCCGCCTCTTTTATGCACTGACGGAGCCGCTCGGTCGCCTCGGGAGAGATGGCGCCAGCCTGGGATTCCTCGTCGAGCCGTTGCGCGGCGCGGGCCAGATCGCTGATGGCCGACCAGGATTGTTTGATGAATGTTGTATTGTCTCCCACGTACTGGGTTGGGGTGTTGATCTCGTGCGCGATGCCTGCGGCCAGTTGTCCGATCGCCTCCAACTTCTGGGCTTGCCTTAATTGCCCCTCGAGGTGTCTGCGCTCCGTAATGTCGGCGCCAGTAATCAACAGTCCGACATTACGGAGCGTAGACACCTCGAGGGCAATTAAGGCAAGCCCAGAAGTTGGAGGCGATCGGACAACTGGCGGCAGGCATCGCGAGCGAGATCGACACCCCAACCCGTGCGTGGGAGACAACACAACATTCATCAAACAATCCTGGTCGGCCATCAGCGATCTGGCGACGACGCGGACGCTCGACGAGGGATGCCAGGCTGGCGCCATCTCTCCCGAGGCGACCGAGCGGCTCCGTCAGTGCATAAAAGAGGCGGACCTGGACTACCTTCTGGATGAAATGCCGAAAGCCATTGATCAGTCGCTGGAGGGGGTGCAGCGCGTGGCCAAGATCAGTGCATGCCATGAAGGAATTCTCTCATCCCGGGTCGGAAGAAAAAACTGCGCTGGATATCAATCGCGCGATTGAAACGAGGGCTACAGTGGCACGAAACAAATACAAATGTCTCCGAGGTTAAAGTAAATAAAATTACGTGTAGTGAATATTCATGCAAGCGAATTCAATGAGTGATTCTCGTTTATCGATTAACCCCTGCGCCGGGTGATGGCTGGGAGGTAAAGGGAACAATACGAGGCGCTCTTACCCGCCCAGAGCGTGACGAGGTGGAGGGCCCGTTGCGACGGCACGGAGATGCGGCATTTTGCGAAGCAATTCAATCTCGAATCTTTGAGCCGTTTTTCACGACCAAACCCGTGGCAGGCAACGGGCCAGGGTCTCGCATTGGCGCACACCACCATTGTGAGGAGGCACGGTGGCCGTCTATGGTTTCAGACCGCGGGTTACGACCTTTTTCATCCGCTTGCCGAATTGCGCCATCGGGCACAGAACTCTTGAGTTCTAGCTCCGGCCCGCAAAAGTCTACAGGGTTACCCCGGTACTCGAGGAGCGGCTGGAACGCTCCCAGTCCTGCGCGCAATTCGCCGAAGTATCGAAAAGACACACCCCGGTCCAGTCAATGAATTCTGATTCTGAAAAACGCGAGGAGACTCACAGCCGATTGCTTTTCAGTGGATGATGAGTCCTTAGTCTTGCAAGGGCTGAAACGCACTCTCCACTCCATGCGTCAACAGTGGGACATGACTTCGTGGTAGTCTAGGCAGGCCCCCTGTGCAAGCCCTGGCTCACGAGCCCTACGATGCCATCATCACGGACATAAAGATGCCACGCACGGATGGAGCTCAGCTTTTGGAAGAGGTGAAAGAACGTTATCCCGCGATCCGCTGGGCATCGTTTCTCCGGGCAAGCCAACCAGGAGGCAGTAGCTCGTTCCGCCGGCCCCGCCCACCAATACCTTTCTCACCGTGCGATACCAAGAGCTCAAATTGAGGCTCACCCAA
>CAWENI010000009.1:0-454810 GCA_963810505.1 Terriglobia bacterium
AGGGGCACAGTCGGGGCTGGTTGGTTCATTCTCAGCCTGATCGTGCGATATTATTTCCGGCGTCGAAAAGCCGGGGCGGCGCGGTCGGCGTAGGTCCGCGTGGGACGAGCCTAGCCCAACCTCTCCTGTTTTAGGAAATGGGTTGCCCCACCCCTGTCGCTCCCGGCTTTGGAGCGACAGGGTGGGATACAATCCGTCGAATAGGGCCGAAACCCAAAACCTTATCAGCACCAGGGCTGCCTGCATTTCATCCGTGTTCATGGGGAGGAAATAGAGAGATGATGAACTCGGTCACGTCCACAAAGCCCTGGGCTTCAGGCCCTGCCGAGATTCTCCAGCACGCTTTTGAACTATCGCGCAGAAATACCGACGCAAGTCGGCGACTCGCGTTGCTAACAACTGACAATGCAGTTGAGTTGATGATCAAGGCGTATCTTGGACTGCCGAAGCGGGTAACAGGGATCAACCTTCCGAAGAAGGAATACGACGATATCTCCGAGAGCTTCCCGCGGCTCATCGAAGCTCTAGAGCGGGTAGCACATGACAAGACAGATGGCTTCGATCTGGGAGCGGTCGAGTGGTTTCATCGTTTGCGAAATGAGCTCTATCACAATGGGAATGGGCTGACAGTCCCTTCAGACAAGGTCACCGCCTACTTTGAACTAGCGAGGCTCCTCTACGAACGCCTTTTCGAAGTGGCGCTGCATTGCCGCGTCGACGAGACTGGTCTTGTCGCGCGCTTCATTGAAGCGTGGATTGAACTTTACAAAACGTTGCAACAGATGGTCGGTGAGGAACTTGGCGAAGAGTTCCTTCAGTCCACCCGCTCGATAAACGACAAGCTCACTGCAAACGGCTACCTCGATCAGGAAACGGCACATAAGATCGACGAATTCCGAACAATCCGCAATGCGGTCATTCACGGCGATAATTACCTGCTCAGTGCGAATACTCTGGAGACGCTCAAGTCGTTATCAGACCGGCTGCGATGGCAATGGCAAACGGGAAAATCGACTGTTGAGAGGACGAACGCGAAAAAAACTGTATCGTCGCGAACTGAGAAAGCATGGTTTTACGGCTCCAGTGCGACAGGACATCTCTACATTTTCGCAATGGTGAACGCGAAAGGTAGTTGTAGCATGCGAACTTTCGACGCGGAGGATGGAAAATTTCTTGGCAAGAGATACAAGAGAGGCAATTTTCAAGAAGCGTTTGCTTCGTACCTACAGAACGCGACAGAACTCAAGGTCAGTCGGCAACCAAACCTCGAGAAGAATTGTCACGTGGCCCTTCCCACTGCCGTCCTGGCGGAACTATCAGGGCAGATTTCCGACCTGGGCGGCCTTCATCCATAGGAGCAGTGAAGACCCCGCCGGGGACAGGTTCGCACCCGAACCTGCGATCTTCCTCGGCGGATGACACGTGACGCTGGCATCCCAGACGTGAGACGGGTGGCCCTCGATAAGGTCGAAGGCGTTGTCAAGCGACACGATTTTCCTGGGCGGTGCGTGAGCACCTTTGTTTGCGCCGAGCCGATTGAGGACCAAGACACTGGAAAACTCGCGCTGAATCACTTTGCGGTGGAACCAACTCGTTTCACCAACCATCGATACGGCCTAGACTGCGACCATGATTCTTCTATGCGAACATCCCGTCTCGTGCGGGATGCGAGAGCGCCCAATCAACATCTTGCGGTCTAGCACCTTGCGCCGACCAGGGCCACCCGCGGGCTGCTCTCGATATGAACGATCTCCGGATACGCCGTGTTGGTGCGCAGCATCCAGTAGAGTCGTACAGCCAACTTTCTTGCCGCCGCCACCTTGGCCACGCCTTTCGCCATGCGATGGCAGCGCTGCTGATACTGCTTGCGAAATCCTTCATCCGTCAGACCGCAACTGTGCGCCGCTTCCACCAGCAGCATGCGCAGAAAGCGGTTGCCCTGCTTGCTGATCGCGCCCAGCCGCTGTCGTCCGCCCGAACTGTGCTCGCGCGGAATCAGCCCCAGATAGCTGGCCACCTGCTTGCCCCGCTGAAAGCGCGTGACATCGCCCATGGTCAGCACAAACGCCAGCGCCGTGATCGGACCCACGCCCGGCTGCGTCATCAGCAACTGCGCCTGTTGTTCTCCTCGGCCGCGCGTTCCGCTGCCGCGTCCAGCTTGCCGATCTGCTGGTTCAGACATCTCCAGCAACCCCAGCAAGTCCTCCCGCCGTCGTGCCGCCCAACCTTCCAGCGGCAACTCGCGCAACGCCTTCTGTCCCGCCTCGCTCCACAGCTTGCGCTTCTTCTGCATCCCGCGATTCAGCGCCAGATGCTGCAACCCGTTCTTCACCCGGCTCCGAATCTCCACCAGCTTGTGCCGATGAATCAGCAACTGCCGCAGATCGCGCTGCTCCGCACTCGGCATCCACAACCGCGGAAACCGTCCTTCCACCAGCAGCTTCAGAATGTGCGCCGCATCCCGCTTGTCCGTCTTCTGCTTGCGCACATAGCTGGCCCGGATCTGCGCCGCATCGCCGATCCACACCTCGTGCCCCATCTCCTCCAGCAACTCCACGAACCACTGACTGTTGCCCCAGGCTTCCACTCCGATCAGCGCCGGCACCGGCAGCTGACGGTAAAACCGCTCCGCCTCGCCGTTGCCATTCACCAGTTTCTGCTCCCCGGTTTCTCCCGTCTCGGAATCCAACCATGCAACTTGTTGCCAACTGGGATGGAAATCACATCCTATAATCCTCATCGAAGGCTTCTTCCTTCCCCAGCGTCTTTGTCCTCAACCAAAGACTACCGGGTCGCTCGAGCCTTCGTCCTTATCCAATCAACTCAAGCCTACTTTTGGCTTGAGTGGGGCAGTTCTACAGGCTGGACAGAGTCCCCCTGCCGCTCTTTCGTGTTTTCGTGTCGTCCATTTCGACTCGATTTCCAGCGTCTCTCATAGCCGGGTGACGTCACAACAGCAGGTCCCTCCACTCCACAGATCATCGCTTTGCGATGATCTGCTCCGGTCGAGATGACAGAGTTGGGGAGATCTGAACATCCCCACTCAAGCCAAAACCGGGCTTGAGTGGGGCGGTGCTATAGCTGGACAGAGTCTTCTGCCGCTTTTTCGTGGTTTCGCGTCGTCTATTCCGACTTGGTCTCCAGGCTTCCCTCACAGACTGGGTGACGTCACAACAGCAGGTCCCTCCACTCCACAGATCACCGCTCTTGCGGTGATCTGCTCCGGTCGGGATGACAGAATTGGGGAGATTTGGAAATCCCCACTCAAGCCAAAATCGGGCATGAGTGGGGCACCCGCCTTTAACATCCCCGCTCTAAATTTCGCAAAGAACGCGAAATTTAGAATGGGCCACTCGTCGTATATTATTGCCCCAGCAATCTATGAAATCTTCAGGGGAGACCGTCGTGCGTTCGTCACGCAACGACCGTGTGCTGGTAATCATGGCGAAAGCACCGAGGCCGGGTGCGGTGAAGACCCGCCTGGCGGCCGGCCTTTCTCCCGCGGCTGTCACAACTTTGTATTGCTGTCTTCTGGACGACACACTGGCGCTGGCGCGGTCATTGAACGATGTGGAAGTTGCCATCATGTGCCCGGGCTCGGACGTAAGCGAGTTGGCGCAATTGGCAGGCCGGAGAGCGCGCGTAGTTGCGCAGAAAGGTGAAGGTCTTGTTGCAGGCCTGACTTCGGTGTTTGCGCACTTCGCGGAAGGTCAGCAACGACGCATTATTGCCTTCAACAGCGACAGCCCACACCTGCCGCGTTCTGTTCTCGAAGATGCGTTCGAAACGCTGGCCGCACAGGACGTAGTTGTGGGACCAACGCATGACGGAGGCTACTATCTCGTCGGGGCAAAGGCGTCTCATCCTACGCTTTTCGCAGGCGACGGAATGGGCACCAGCAGCGCGCTGGAGAGGCTTCTATCGCAGGCACGAGCTCTTGAGCTATCAGTAGGTTTCGCAGATGCTTTTTACGATATTGATGTAGCGGACGACCTGACTCGATTGGCAGAGGAGTTGCGGCTGGCTCCGGAAAAGGCGCCACGCACGGCGGCGTGGCTTAAAGAGTGGGAGCTTGCGGCGGGGCATTCTCGGACAACCTCTCGGACAAGGTCTCGGACGGGCCATCGAACCGGCACGGGAGACCTATGAAGATCACCCCCGAGTGGAGAGTATACGTATTCGGGGCCACGTTGTGCGTGGCGCTCACGATCTGCGCACGCAACTTCGGCGATCGCGGTGGACCGCACTTCATGGCCTCTTTGACGGTTGCGGGGATCGTGTACCTCTTGGCGATCCGTGAGTTTTTTCGCGGGCGAGGCGCCCGCGCCACACCGATATTTTCCCGGCACGTTGTCGTCATTGGGCTTGTTCTGGCTGCGGTGTGGCACATTGCATTTCTTCGGCTGCCCGCGGGCGCCGATGATGATATTCGTCGATATGTTTGGGATGGGCGCCTGCAGAGGCTCGGCTATAATCCCTATCTTGTCGTTCCCAGCGATCCTGCCGTGAAGGGGCTGCATACCCCGGAAACCCGCAACTTGAACAACCCGGATCTACCGAGCCCATATCCAGCGGGGGCACAGCTTTTTTTCGCGCAGTAACCGCGATTCAGGAGTCCACGTTTGCGATGAAAGTGGCATTTGCGTTTTGCGAGCTCGCGATTATTTTGGTGTTGCTCGATCTTCTGCGTAAGCAGGGAACGCACCTGGTCCTGGCGTTTGCCTGGAACCCATTGTTGGCGATTGAGGTGGCGGGAAGCGGTCACATTGACATTGTGGGCGCGCTATTGTTGGTGGTGTCGGCGGCGGCGCTGGTGCGGCGATGGCGGACGACTGCGGCCGTCGCACTTGGGCTAGCGATAGCAGTAAAATTTCTGCCGGTCGTACTCTTGCCCCTCTATTGGAAGCGGGTTCGCATTCGCGACGCGGCGCTGGCGGCAGGCGTGGTCGGACTGCTGTACGTGCCATTTCTGAATCACGGCCGCATTCCGATCGGCTCGCTTGGTACGTACGTGCAGAGTTTTCGCTTTAATGGTCCCGTGTTCGCGATACTTGATCGAGTAGCGCCTCCGCAGTTGCTGGCGGGGCTGGCAGTGCTCGCCGGATTAGTGACTGCAACCTGGCTAAGAAGCGCGTCGCCGGAGTGGTCGCAGGAGGCATTTGCCGGGCCCATGTTTAGTTGGCCCATGGCAGCGTCTCTGTTGTGCGCACCCGTCGTATTCCCATGGTATCTTCTCTGGCTGCTGCCATTTCTGACGTCAGCGTCGACGCTGCTGATCATTATCTGGACTGTGAGCATTATCCCGACTTACGTTATGTGGCACTTGCGCACACTTGGGCGTCCGTGGGGGGCGCTTCCTGGTTGGGTGATGCTGCTGGAATACGGATGCGTGGCAGCGGCTGGTGCAATTTTCGCTTTGCGCCGGATCATGCGGCCCACAGCACTTCCTGCGCAAGAGAACTAGTTCGGTCAAGCCTGTTGGGCCATAACGCGATTTTTGTATCCGGAAATCCCGGGGCGTCATCCAACGCAACATCCGTTCAATTCACCGAGGAGGGACGTTCATGAGAAATATGGGCCGACTCGCTGTGATCCGTTTTTTAGCCTTCAGCATGCTGTTGATCCTGCCTCCGACTTTAGGGGCGCAGAATCGCCCGCCAATTCTGGAACAGATTGCCAAGACCTACGGAATCGATTCGTGGGACAAAGTTGAAGCCATCCGCTACACCTGGAACGGTGAGATTACCGGACTCTTTAAAGCTGCCCACAAGTGGGAGTGGGAGCCCAAGACCGGCAAAATCACCTTCGAGGGTACGGACAAAGAGGGCAAGCCGGTGAAGGTTACGTACGACAGCTCTAAGCTCAGCAGTCAATCAGACCAGGTGAAAAACGAAGTGGAACCGGCTTTCGTCAACGACAATTATTGGGCTCTGTTCCCGTTCCACTCTTACTGGGACACCAGCGCCACCGTGACCGATAAAGCTGCGCAAAAACTTCCGGTGGGCGCGGGCTCGGCGACGCTGGTCTCGGTGAAGTATCCCCCGGAAGCCGGCGGTTACACGCCCGGCGATACTTGGGAACTCTACGTCGGCAAAGACAACCGCGTCGAGTACCTTGTCTTCCACCACGGCGGCACCAAGAAACCGAGCCTCGTCAATGCAACATGGACAGGCTATAAGAAAGCGGGTCCGCTATTGTTCTCGACCGAGCACCGCGGCACGGCCGACGGCAAGCCCCTGCACATCTTCCTTTCTGACGTAGCGGTTAAAGTGACGGGATCGGATGCCTGGGTGGACGCGAAATAAAATTCCGCCGAAGTAGCGCCGGCATCCTTGCCGGCTGTCCCGAGGGCGTCCTCGCCCTCGGCTCGACGGGCATGATGCCCGCCGGACAGCCGCCGGGACGGCGGCGCTACGACGGAATTATGAACACTCCGTTCTTCACGAAGCAGCTTCCCTGGCAATTACTACGGTTGTGCAAGAACTGCTCAGCTTGGGCAGGTCGCGGGCGGCGGCCATGCGGACCTGAAGGCGGCGGTGTTCCCCGCGAACGATCGGACAGTAGTAGTCAGGCTCGAGCAATGCGCCCTGGAGGCGTCAACGTCCGGCACAGCCTCCATGGCATGAATCCCGGAACTCGCAAGGCTGGCACGCTTGAGGAACAGTGCGGGCCTGGCGGAATGGTGCGGATTCCAGAATGTCGAGGCCCGTCGAGATCAAGTCCGACAGCGGCTCGCCCGATCCTGGCCAATAAACGCAGGGCTGTGTAGTGGCGCGCGGCGTAACCCTCACGGTGCTTACGCCACATCCTCCCTGCAGCGGGGGGAGGCCTGCCATTGCTCGCACCAGCGGCTCGCCGATGGCGATGACGTCGGTTTCCGCAAAGAGACTTCGGAACCCGTCCCAATATTCTTCATAGGACAACGCATAAACGTCGGACCGTACGGCTTGGTAGACGTTCACGCGGAGGGGAGCGTCAAACTGTCTGGCTAAGCGCGCGACCTCCGCCAGACGCAAGTAGTTCGACTTCATCATGACCGCGATGATGGTTACAGGCACACCGAGCTTTACGCAACGGTCTGCTTGCCGGTGGATCAGTTCCCAATTGCCGTTTCCGCGCTGTGCATCCTGTTCCGCCTGCGTCGGGTAATCGAGAGAAAACTCAATATCGTGAAAGGCGCACAACTCGTCGTCTTCCAACACGGCAACACTGTGGCCGTTGGAAGTGATCGTCAGCTTGATGGGTTTCTTGCGCAGGTACGCCAGAATCGCTTTAAAGTCCGGATGCATGCCGTTCTCGCCGGTGCCCAGATTCACCGAACGGATCGGCAGTCGTTCGATCACGGACTTCACCTGATCCAGCGAGAGGCGATCGGTGCGGGTAGGATCTCGATAGCAGAAGGCGCAGGAGAGGTTACACTCGTTGGTGAGGCCGAGCCCAAGGGCAATCGTGGCATCAGGCGCCCTCACGCCGGACGGGATGGATGAGGATTTGCCGGCGACGTTATTCATGGATCACTCTCCATCCACCATCAAGGCAAACGCGCGAAGCACTGTGTGTAACGCGCGACTGCGGCGTACTCTGGCCGGCTGCTGAGGCTTAGCTCGAGTTCAAAAATTCGTTCGTAGTCCGCGCTGCGCGAAATCTGCGGAGGCAAGTAATCGGCAAGGACGCGCACACCCCGCTCGGCAATCATTGCCAGCGACGCCGATTTCAGCATGGCCTGCAGGCTATCTGACGTAAAGAGCCGCACCGGGCCTCCGTACAAAGACTCTTGTGCCCACTCAGCGGTGAGATTTGTTTCAGCAAGCTTCAAATCGGCTGCTTGAATAGCGGCCTTGAACACTTCGCCCGCCCGGTTTCGCACAAGGACTGACAGTATCGCTGAGGAATCCCGCAAGGCGCGAGCCGCGCCGCGTAGCACAGCAATCGGGTCGTCGAGATATTCCAATACGTTGTGGCACAGGATTAAATCGAACGATGAGGTATGAAACAATGTCGTCAGCAGCGTGGCGTCGGCATGTTGGAGGACGACCTTGTCCGTAACTCCTGCTTCGTGGGCTGTGCGTTTTGCTATATCCAGCATCGCCGGAGACGAATCCAGCAGCGTAACCTGCATGCCAAGACGCGCGAGGCGAACCGCGGTCGCTCCAGTGCCGCAGCCGACATCGAGCGCACACAATGGCGTGTCGGCCTGTGACGGGGGAAGAAAATCCTCCAGGTTGGCGAATGCCAGGTCGGTGCGCAACCGGCCCTCGGGCGTCTGAAGGTAGGCGACATAGTTTGAAGCACCGTTCTGGAAGTGCCCTCTGACGGCCATAGTGGTTATCTTATGCAACGTCGCTTTCTGGCCGCGTTTGTCCCGCGGATAATAAATTACGAACTTTCGGTACAGGGATTTGACACTTGGCGTATTATTTTAACTCTTCACTTCGGCCGCGCCTTTTAATGCATTCCTCGGGCAGTTAGGGGGATAGCTGTGGATCGTTTCCATCGCGGAATTAAGTTCGACATTCGTATACCTGTCTCTCGGGAATTCTGTACGTGATCGGTCCGGTGCTTGCAGTTTTCTGCATCGTCATAGCAATTTCTGCAATCCTGAGTTCTGTCAGATTTGTAAGAAGAAGGAGGAGGATATGTCCAAGCACATGGCTGTATTCGCAGCAATCGTAGCCGTCGCCCTGGGTGTTGTCGCCCTTGGGGCTAAGGCCCCTGCTTCCCTGGCCGGCTCCTGGCTGGTCGACGCGCGGCATTCCGATGCACAACTTATCACTGACGGGACTACGGATTACGGCAAAACAAAAATCGACATAACGCTGGGCTTTGCCAGGGTCATGGGAGCTGTGAGAATCGACGACGCAAGCCCCACAAAGTCGAGTGTCGATTTGCACATCTTTCCGGCTACCACTATGACGGAAGCGATCGAAGAGGACGGCAAATTCAAGAGCCGTTGGATGGCAAACAAGGCCAACCAGACGATGCTGTGCTTCCACTCCAAGAATGTTGTCCGCACGGCTGACGGCCGGCTGCAAACTACTGGCGACCTGATCCTGGTTCGCGTGGATCGCAACGTGGAAGTGCCCGCCCCGACTGAAGCGTATAGCGGTCCAGTGTATGGGCCTCCAATCATCAATCGGGTTTCACGTCATGCCACTCTGGTTTTCGACTCTCCGGCGGATGCGAGCGCACAAAAAGACGGAGGGATCCAGGTGTCGGCGTCTACGAAGGTGGTCCGGGAAGATTTTCCTCAGTTGGTGAAAGCTGTAGTCAACACCTACTGGCCGCCACTGGTGCAAGATGAAAATTGTCGAGTGCCTGCCCCAAGTGAAGCCTATAGCGGCGCCCAGTGCACAGGAACATTCCTGAAAGGCCCCAGTCTTCCCGAAGATCCTGGAACGCACATCGGAGAGGACTACCCCGGCCCGCAGAATTTCAATGCTCAGGTCGGAGAACGTCTGAACGTCGTGGTTCACATGCATTTGACGCCGGGTACCGGACCAGCAATGGCAGGCGGAGCAATGACAGGCGGAAATTAGGCTGTGTCTTCCTAAGATCAGTTCCTCGGTTGAGGCGTTCCCATCACGGCAGGCGAGCTGACGCACAGTGGTCAGTGGCGAGTGGCCAGTGGTCAGTGAGAGCCGGTCGCGAACCAACTGGCCACTGATCACTGGTCACTGAGTGCTTTGCGATAGACTCACACGGAACCTATTGGTTGACGGCAAACTTGCCAGCCCCTAAGATGACAGCGCGGACGGGACCCGCCGATTGATCGAACAGACCATCTCGCACTATCGCATTATTGAAAAGCTGGGCGGCGGGGGCATGGGTGTAGTTTACAAAGCCGAGGACACCCAGCTCGGGCGCTTTGTCGCGCTGAAGTTCCTGCCCGACGATCTGGCCCAAAATCCACAGGCTCTGGAACGTTTTCGCCGCGAGGCTCGGGCCGCTTCTGCCTTGAATCACCCAAATATCTGCACGATTTATGAAATTGGCAAGCACGGCGACCAATCTTTCATTGCCATGGAGTTGCTTGAAGGCGCGACCTTAAAGCACCGTATCAGCCTCCGCCCCATGGAAATGGGGAGTGTGCTTCTTCTCAGCATTGAGATTGCGGATGCGCTCGAAGCGGCGCACTCGAAAGGTATTGTTCATCGCGACATCAAGCCGGCAAACATTTTCGTGACCGACCGCAATCATGCCAAGATCCTTGATTTCGGATTAGCGAAAGTCACGTCGGAGCGGGGGAAGGCGGCGGAGACGACCGGGGTCACGGCCGAACCCACCGCCGGAGTCAGCCTTGAAAACCTGACATCGCCCGGTTCCGCGGTTGGCACTGTGGCCTACATGAGCCCGGAACAAGCCTTGGGCGAAGAATTGGACATGCGCACGGATTTATTTTCTTTTGGTGTCGTACTGTATGAAATGTGCACGGGCCGCCTGCCCTTTGAGGGAAATACGTCGGCGGCAATCTTTAATGCAATTCTGAATAAAGTTCCCATTGCGCCCATCCGGTTGAATGCAGCGCTGCCGCCGGAACAGGAGCGCATCATCAATAAAGCGCTCGAAAAGGATCGTGAGCTTCGCTATCAGAGTGCGGCCGAAATGCGTGCCGATCTCAAGCGGCTGCACCGCGACCGGCAGTCGTCTTCGCGGCAAGCCGGGGCAAGAGATAGCGGCGGCGGATTCTGGATCGACGGCGGTGCTGGCTGCGCAAACGGTCAAGCCGGAGGTCTCGACCGGTGGGAGACGCTGGGGCCGCGTCTTCCTCGCGGGTGCTGCTCTGCTGGCGTTTGCAGGAGTCGCGCTCGCCTCGTTTCGCGTCGGGGAACGCGAGGCGGTGCGGCCGGTACCGACTTTCCGCGAGCTAACCTTCCGCCGTGGAGCTTTGACAGCGGCGCGTTTTGCGCCGGACCCGCGCTCGGCGGTCTACAGCGCGTCGTGGGAGGGTGACCCGCGGGCGGTCTTCATCAGTTCGCCGAACTCAACCGAATCCCGGAATCTGGGTCTCACCAGCACGGAGGTGCTGGCGGTGTCGCCAGCCGGCCAAATGGCGGTGCTTCGCCGCTTCCGCATTGCCGACAATCGCTTCACTTATGTTGGGACGCTGGCTCAGCTTTCGATCGGAGCGGATGCTCCGCGCGACCTGCTGGATCATGTTGAGGCCGCCGACTGGACTCCTGATGGAAATGGGCTCGCCGCTGTTCACGTTGCCGGCGGCAAGAGCCGCCTGGAATATCCGATCGGCAAAGTGTTGTATGAGTCCGCGGGCTGGATCTCGAATGTGCGGTTTTCCCCGAAAGGTGATCGACTGGCGTTTATCGACCATCCACTTTTGGGAGATGACGGCGGGACGATCAGCGTGGTTGATTTCAGCGGCAAGAAATCGGATTTGACGGAACGTTGGGCCAGTGCGTTTGGCCTGGCTTGGTCCCCCTCGGGCGACGAGGTCTGGTTCACGGCAACTGCTACGGGTTTCAGCCGCTCCTTGCGGGGCGTCAACTTATCGGGGCAGTTGCGGGAGTTGCTGAGCGCCCCTGGGACGCTCACACTGCATGACGTTGGCAGTGGCGGGCGCGCGCTGATTTCGCGGGATGCACTGCGCGCGGGGGCGATCGGTTTAGCACCCGGAGATGCAAAGGAACGCGATTTGAGCTGGCAGGACTGGACCGTGCCTTCGGACATCTCTGAAGATGGCAAGCTCATGGTGTTTGTGGAAGCGGGCGAGGCTGGCGGGGGCGAATACGCTGTTTTCACGCGGGAGACGAATGGAGCTCCTGCGGTGCGGCTGGGCCAAGGTTCGTCGCGGACGCTATCACCGGATGGCAAGTGGGTGCTGGTGCTGCGGCAGAACATGTCGCCTCCCGACTTTGTTTTGCTGCCCACTGGTGTGGGACAGCAGAGAATGGTTTCCACCGGAAAGGTGATTCCCAATCGAGGACTATTCTCCAGTGATTCCAAAACCTTGATCTTCGAGGGGAACGAACCCGGTCACGCCGCTCGCATCTACGTCATGGATCTTGAAAAGGGCGAGCCGCGCGCCATTAGCCCGGAAGGGTTTCGCTTGAGGACGCGCTCTCTTTCGCCCGATGGCAAACATCTGATTGCGTCCACTGGAGATGGACTAGCGATCCTCGCCGTCGACGGCGGCGAAGCTCAGGCAATCCTCGGTTCGCAACCGGGCGATGAAGCCCTGCGCTGGGCCAAAGAGGGAGAGGACTTGCTGGTGGGACAGCCCGGGGAAACGGCGTGCGTGGTTTCGCGCCTTAATCTGCTAACCGGCCGTCGTGTGCCGTGGAAAACTTTCAGCCCGTCCGACGTGGCCGGGGTGATTGCAGATTCTTGCCCCCGGTTTGCCGCGGATGAACAACATTACGTCTATGGCTACACCCGCAACCTCTCTGATTTATTTTTGGTGGAACACCTGAAGTAGGGTCGAACGGGCAGCCGCGCATCACCCCATTTCGTATCGCTCTTGCGCTAAGTCAAGGCCGGGGCTAACGGCTCCGCACGACCGAGAGTCACAGCCACGATGGGTCTCGGGTGGATACCGACGATTGGGTTAGTTCTAAGGGGTGCGGTAGACTAGAGCCGGTCTCACAAACGGGTTCACGAGGAAACAAACAGCGAACCTCAGGGGCTGAAGCCCACGTTTTCTGCGGGCTCTAGCGGCACGGCTAAAAGCCGTGCCCTTCCCAAAAGCATTTATGAGATACGTTGCATTCGCTCAACCATGAGGCTCTGCGTTCAAGCAGTGTTGTTCCAACATCGATTCTTCAGACGAGATCGGACAAGCCCGCTGGTCATACTGATCCTGACGGCCCTGATCTTGACGGCCCCGCCGCTGAGGGCGCAGCGGGAGCCGGTGCTCAAGCAAATCGACCTGCCGCATCGTTATTACTACCGCGAGATGTACCTGCCGCAGCTCACGATGGGACCAAGTTCGGCTGCGTGGTCTGCTGATTCGCGCTCGCTCGTGTATTCGATGGCGGGGACGCTGTGGCGGCAGGCTTTGGATTCCAGCACGACTGAGCAGCTTACGGCAGGTCCGGGATACGACTACCAGCCGGACTGCTCACCCGACGGACGCTGGGTCGCCTACGTGACGTATTACAAGGATGCGATGGAACTCTGGGTGTTTGATCTGGAGAAGAGGCAGTCTCACCAGCTGACCTCCGGCGGGGCGGTGAATGTGGAGCCGCGCTTTTCACCGGACGGCAAGCGGCTCGCGTTCGTTTCCACTTCCTATAAGGGGCGCTTCCATATTTTTGTCGGCGATTTCAGCGGCGGCGAGTTGACCGGCGTGCGGCGGCTCACCGGCGAAACCCGGAGCAATCTGCCTCGTTTCTACTACAGCGAATTCGATCACGAGATCAGCCCAACCTGGTCGCCGGACGGAGCGGAGCTGATTTTCGTATCGAACCGGGGACACATCTACGGAACTGGCGGCTTCTGGCGGATGAAGGCTGAACCGGGCGCGGAAGCACGCGAGATTCATTATGAAGAGACTGCGTGGAAGGCGCGTCCGGATTTCTCGCCCGACGGCAAACGCATTGTGTACGCTTCCTATCTCGGAGGCCAGTGGCACCAGCTCTGGTTGATGCCATCGGAAGGCGGCGATCCATTCCCCGTTTCTTATGGAGACTTCGACAACACCAACCCTCGCTGGTCGCCCGACGGGAAACAGATTGCTTTCATCTCGAACCGGGACGGCAACACTTCACTCTGGACGCAGGAGGTGCTGGGCGGAGCGCAGCGCCCGTTGGTTGCGAAGAAGAAGCATTATCTGAGGGCTATGGGGCACTTGAGCATCACCGTTCTGGATGCTTCAGGAAAACCTACTCCGGCCCGCATCTCAGTGATCGGCGAGGATGGCAGGGCTTATGCACCCGACGATGCCTGGATGCATGCGGAAGACAACTTCGTGCGCTCAGAGAGCGCATTTGAAGCGCACTACTTCCACAGTCCGGGCAAGGCGGAGTTGACAGTTCCGGAGGGGCGCATCCAGGTCGAAGTGATGAAGGGGCTCGAGTACAAAATCGCACGGGAAACGGTGATCTCTAGCCCGCATGGGCGATTGGTAGTCCGTCTGAAGCCGCTGCAGATTCCTCAGGACGCGCATTCGCAGTGGGCCAGCGCTGACCTGCATGTGCACATGAATTATGGAGGAGCCTACCGCAACACTCCGGCAAATCTTGTGGCCCAGCTGACGGCGGAGAATCTTTTTCTGGTCGAGAATCTGGTGGTCAACAAGGAGCAGCGGATTCCTGACATCGCGTACTTCCGCACTACGCCCGATCCAGCTTCAACCCCGGGCCACTGGCTGCTGCACGGCCAGGAGTTTCACACCAGCTACTGGGGACATCTGGGATTGCTGCATCTGACGCACAACTTTCTGCTGCCGGAATACGCTTCCTACGGCAACACCGCGGCGGCGAGTCTTTTCCCAACCAACGCTGCGGTTGCCGATCTGGCGCATCAGCAGCAGGCGCTGGTCGGATATGTTCATCCCTTCGACATCGTGGTGGATCCGTCAAGCGACTCGACACTCACTCACGGAGAGCCGCTGGATGAGGCTCTGGAACTGCCTGTGGACGCGGCATTGGGCAAAGTGGATTACATCGAGGTGCTGGGCTTCAGCGATCACCGCATGACCGCCTCGGTGTGGTACCGCCTGCTCAATTGCGGATTTCGGCTGCCCACCGGTGCGGGCTCTGACACCATGGCCAACTATGCTTCGCTGCGCGGGCCGGTGGGCCTGACTCGGGTTTATGCCAGCATTCCAAAAGATGTGACTGGGACAGCGCCCTGGTTTGATTCGCTGAAGCATGGGCGCACATTTGCGACGAATGGGCCGCTGCTGGGGTTCACGCTGGGTGGCAAGGCCGTCGGCGACGAACTGAAACTTCCAGGCGGGTGAGAACAAAGTAGAGTTTAGTTCGTGGCTTCGTTCCGTGGTTCCGGTCGATCATCTCGAAGTGGTCTGCAACGGTCACGTGGTGCGTGATTTGAAGCTGAGTGGTGACCGGCAGTCCGCGGAGGCGAAGGGCACGATCCCGATTTCGCAGAGCGGATGGTGTGTGCTGCGGGCTTCCAGCGACAAGCCGGAGCATCCGGTGCTGGACGACTATGTTTATGCCACGACGAGCCCGATTTATGTGAGTGTCGCAGGGTCGGTTCCGAAGCCGACGGAGGACGCTGCATATTTTATTGCGTGGATTGACCGCCTGGCTGAAGCGGCAAAAGCCAACCAGAACTGGAACACGGCTGCGGAAAGCGACTCTGTCTTGCAGACGTTGGACCGGGCGCGACAGGTGTATGTCAACTTGCAGAAGTAGGCGGGGCAAAAAGCATCAACCGCCAAGGACGCGAAGGATTCGCGAAGATCGCGAAGAAAAGCAAGATCGAAATCAGGACGCTACTTAAGTAGGCGAGGTTACAGCCGGGGATTGCTCGGCCCGCCCTGCATAGGTTGACTTTACAGGTCGGCGAAATCATCTTCCCAATACTCGCCGGGACGACGGGTTTCGCGTGACTCCAATTCGATGCCGCGCAACTGCACGCGGCGAATTTTGCCGGAGATGGTTTTGGGCAATTCGGAAAATTCGATGCGGCGGATGCGCTTGTAGGAACCAAGGCGGCCGCGAATGAATCGAAAAATTTCGCGCGCCGTATCCGGCGAAGGCTCAAAGCCGGGTTTCAGGGTGATGAATGCCTTGGGCACATGCCAGCGGATGGCGTCGGGACTGGGCACAACAGCGGCTTCTGCGACGCAATGACATTCGATCAGCGCGCTCTCCAGTTCAAACGGGCTCAGGCGATAATCGGAGCTCTTGAAGACGTCGTCTGCGCGCCCGATGTAGGTGAAGTAACCATCGGTATCGCGGCGAGCAACGTCGCCGGTGCGGTAGTAGCCTCCGGCGAAGCATTTCTCGGTGCGCTCTTCATCCTCTATGTAGCCGGTCATCAGGCTGATGGGCTTGGGATCGCACTTCACAGCGATCTCGCCGTCGTTGGACTCCTTGCCATCGGCATCGAGCAGCACGACGTGGTGGCCGGGTGAGGGCTTGCCGACGGCACCGGGTTTCACGGGCTGCCCGGGAAAATTGCCCAGCAGCAAGACGTTCTCAGTCTGGCCAAAACCGTCGCGGATGGTGATATTCCAGGCCGCTCGCACCTGCTCGATGACTTCCGGATTCAGCGGCTCGCCGGCACTTGCCAGCTCTTTGAGTTTCACTGGGAATGACTTCAAATCCTCGAGGATGAAGAGACGCCAAACGGTCGGCGGCGCACACATCGTGGTAACACCGCAGCGGGCGACTACCTGGAGAGTGCGCTTCGCGTTGAAGCGATCATAGTTGTGCACGAAGATGGTGGCGCCGGCGTTCCAGGGCGCGAAGAAACTGCTCCAGGCATGCTTGGCCCATCCGGGAGTGCTGATGTTGAAGTGGACATCATCGGGCCGAATGCCGATCCAGAACATGGTTGCGAGGTGGCCGACAGGATAGCTTTGGTGAGTATGGAGCACCAGCTTGGGCAGGGCGGTGGTGCCCGAAGTGAAATAGAGCATGAAAGGGTCGATAGCATTGGTGTCGCCGTCTGGAGTGAAGTCGGGGCTGTGGTTGTAGGCTTGCGCGTAGGGGATCCAGCCTTGCTCCTCTCCGCCGACGACTATGCGAGTGTAATTGCCAGAGAGGCCGGCAAATTTCTCGATGAGGGCAGGCAAGGTAATCACGTGCCGAGCTTTGCCGCGATCGAGGCGGTCGCGCAAATCGCTGGCGGTAAGCAGCGTGGCAGCGGGGATCACGATGGCGCCCAGTTTGAGCGCCGCCAGCATGATTTCCCAAATGGCGACCAGGTTGGGAAGTTGAACGATGATGCGGTCACCGCGGCGCACGCCCTGCTGGCGCAAGAAGTTCGCAACCTGGTTGGAGCGCCGTGATATCTCGGCGAAGCTCAGTTTCACCTCAGGGCCGTTGTCGTCCACGATCCATAGCGCCGGCTTATCATTGTCACGCGCGTAATTGTCGAAGTAATCGAGCGCCCAGTTGAACTTGTTGAGCTCAGGCCAGCGGAAATCGCGATAGGCGGTTTCGTAGTCCTCGCGATGCTGCAAGAGGAACTCGCGCGCCGCCAGAAACGCTTTCAGCCCCTCACCCCGTTGCGTACCCACTATTTCAATATCGCTAACCGTCATATGGGACTCCTGGAGACTCGATAGATCCGGGTCAGAGCGGACGCGCGCAATTGTAGTCCCAATTGACAAGGGCTGGGCCATTTGTATAGTGTCAAAGCGGTTAGATCAAAGCCTGCTTTTGCTGGGGCAGTCCGCGGACAAATGTATACTTCCCTGATTTATGAGAGATGCGATGAGCGAAAACACATGTCTGATTCGTTCCCGACCTTTGCCTTCGAATGAAGCTGGCGAACTTATTCACCTGCCCCGCACCGACGCGAGCTGGGAGTGGATGAGTTTCTATGTGCGGCGGGTGCAGCCCGGCGGTACATACCGTGCCCGCACCGAACACGAAGAAGCTGCGTTCGTGCTGCTCGGGGGCCGGTGTGAGGCGGACTGGGGGGAAGGGAAGCAATCGATCGGAAAGCGCAAGAATGTGTTCGACGGGTTGCCGTACACTCTCTATCTCCCGGCTGGGCACCAGGTAACATTCACGGCGGAGACAGCATGTGAAATCGCAGAATGCCGGGTACCATCGGACGCGGAGCGGTCTCCTCGCCTGATCACTCCTGCGGACGTGGCCAGCGGCTTGCGCGGCGGAGGAAACGTCTCGCGCCAGATCGTCGATATAATCCCGCCTGCGTTCCCCGCCGACAAACTGATGGTGATCGAGGTTTACACGCCGGGTGGAAATTGGTCGAGCTATCCTCCGCATAAGCACGATGTGCATAATCCGCCGGGAGAAGTAGATCTGGACGAAATTTATTACTACCGAATTCAACAGCCGGAGGGATTCGCTTTGCAGCACCTGTACGCCGGCGAGGGACTGAGTCGCGGACCATAAAGGCCCGCAACGGTGATACAGTGCTGGTGCGCAGCGGCTTTCATCCCGTGGTGGCTGGGCCGGGATATGACGTGTACTATTTGAATTTCCTGGCCGGTTCGGCACGCGCCCTGGCAGTAACAGAGGATGCGAACCATGTGTGGATCCGCTCGACATGGAAAGACACTGATCCCCGGTTGCCTTTGGTGAAATAAATCTTCTGGCGCTCTCGTCGTCGCTAAACGCTTAGGCTGGGACAGTCTCGACCCCAACTCGGGGACTGATTTACGGGAGTGAGCTTGATGACAACCCGTCTGACCGTCGCTCAAGCCATCGTCTCTTTCCTCAAGAACCAATATTCGGAGCGGGACGGCGTACAGCACCGGCTGTTTGAAGGTTGCCTGGGAATCTTCGGCCACGGCAATGTTGCCGGGCTCGGGCAGGCGCTGGAGCAGGATCCCGCGCTGCGCTACTATCTGTTCCGCAACGAGCAGGCGATGGTGCACGCGGCGGCGGCGTTTGCGAAAGCCAGCAATCGCCTGCGCTGTCTGGCGTGCACAACGTCCATCGGACCCGGCGCCACGAACATGGTGACTGGAGCAGCGGTCGCCACGGTCAACCGCTTGCCCGTACTGCTTCTGCCGGGCGATATCTTCGCGCGGCGCAACGTGGCACCCGTCCTGCAGCAGCTGGAGTCTCCGGCCACCCAGGACATTTCGGTGAACGACTGTTTTAAGCCGGTTTCCAGATACTGGGATCGTATTGAGCGGCCCGAGCAGATCCTGACGTCCCTGCCGGCCGCGATGCGAGTGCTGACCTCGCCAGCGGATACGGGGGCTGTGGTGCTCTCACTTCCCCAGGATGTGCAAGCCGAAGCTTTCGATTTCCCGGCCGAATTTTTCGTGAAGCGAGTCTGGACGATTGGCCGGCCGCGTTGCGACAGCAGTTTGCTGACGCGTGCAGCGCAATGGATTCGCTCCTCGCGCAAACCATTGATGATTGCCGGCGGAGGCGTTCTCTACTCGGAAGCCACGGAGGCGATGGCAGCGTTCGCGGCGCAAACGGGAATTCCGGTCGTCGAAACGCAGGCCGGCAAGGGCTCTTTGCCCTATGATCATCCGCAAGCCCTGGGCGCCATGGGCGTGACCGGGACGCCGGGCGCTAATATTCTGGCGCGCGAAGCGGATCTGATTATTGGAGTGGGCACGCGCTACACGGACTTCACCACTGCTTCGCAGACGGCCTTCCAGAATCCTTCGGTCAGATTCATCAACGTCAATGTGAGCGAGTTCGACGCCGGGAAGCAGTTTGCCCTTCCTCTTACAGGGGACGCTCGAGTCACGCTGCAAGAGCTCGCGAAAGCGCTTGAGGGATTTCAAGTGGATGCCTCCTACTCGGCTCGCGTCAAGTCATTTCGCGAGGAGTGGGATCGGGAAGTTGACCGCATCTATCAACTGGGCTACGGACCGCCTATCAGCCAGGGAGAAGTGATTGGAGTTGTCAACGAGGTCTCAGGCGCGCACGATGTGGTGGTTTGCGCGGCCGGCAGTCTTCCGGGCGATCTCCATAAACTGTGGCGCACGCGCGATTCCAAGGGATATCACCTGGAGTATGGCTACTCCTGCATGGGGTATGAGATCAGCGGAGGACTGGGCGTAAAGATGGCCGCTCCCGAGCGTGAGGTCTACGTCATGGTGGGCGATGGTTCGTATCTCATGATGGCGCAGGAAATCGTGACCTCCCTGCAAGAGGGGCATAAGCTGAATATCGTTCTGCTCGACAATCACGGGTTTTCGAGCATTGGAGGGCTCAGCCGGACGTGCGGAAATCAAGGCATGGGCACGGAGTATCGGTATCGCCGCAACGGAAAACTGGATGGCGATTCGATTGAAGTGGACTTTGTAGCTAATGCCCGCAGCCTGGGCGCCGAGGCGGTGCGCGCACACACGCGCGACGATCTTCGCAAGGCGCTGCAGGAAGCGAAGAAATCCTCGAAGACCTCGGTGATTGTCATCGAGACCGCTTACTCGCAGCGGGTGCCGGGATACGAATCATGGTGGGAAGTGCCGATCGCAGAGGTCTCCGAAATTGAATCGGTGCGGGACGCGCGCAAGAATTACATCGAAGCCAAAAAAAAGCAGCGGACGTTCTAGCGGAACCGATGAGGAGCGCCGAGTGGACCCAATAGTTGCCGGAGCAAAACCTGCGCCGCGGCTGAAACGAGTGCTCGGTCTCTGGGACCTGATCTATTACGGCATCATCCTGATTTCACCTATCGCGGCGGTGCCGATGTTTGGCGAGGCGCAAGTGCTGTCGCGCGGACACGCGGTCACCACACTGCTTGCGGCCATGGTTGCGATGACGGCCACGGCAGTGAGTTTCGGGCGCATGGCCACGGTCTACCCGTCCGCGGGTTCGGTTTACACCTACGTAAGCCGCGGCTTCAATTCTCAGATCGGCTTCATTCTGGGCTGGGCAATGTTTCTTGAGTATCTCTTTCAGCCGCTGCAGAACAGCTTGTATGCGGCTTTGACGATTCAGAGACTTCTGCCGCATTTTCCGCTGGCGCTGCTGTCGGCGGTCGCGGTCGGATTTATGACCTTGCTTTGCTGGCTGGGAATTCGAACGACCGCGCGCACCAACCAGATCCTGCTGGCTTTCATGTCGGTCATCATGGCCGCCTTTCTGTTTGAGGCGTTCCGATATCTGCTGCTCCACCAGCATTGGCAGGGACTGGTCTCGTTCCAGCCGGTTTATGATCCGCGGACATTTAGTGTGCGCGCGATTGCTGCGGGGACTGCGCTGGCCGCAACTACTTATATTGGATTTGACGGGGTGAGCATTTTAGCCGAGGAGGTGCACAACCCACGGAGGAATGTGCTGCTAGCGACCGTGATTGTGGTTTTGTTCACGGGCTTGTTTGCTGGACTTCAGGTCTACCTGGCGCAAAGAGTGTGGCCGGACTATCGCACTCTGGCCAATCCGGAAACTGCATTCATGGATGTCGCGCAGGTGGTCGGCGGCTATCATCTGTTTGCCGCTTTCGGAGCGGTCCTGTTCGTATCGAGTTTGGCCTGCGGCCTGGCGGGTCATCTGGGCGCGGTTCGCCTGCTCTACGGCATGGGCCGCGATAATCTTCTTCCGCAGAAGCTGTTTGGATACATTGATGCGCGCCGGGGCAATCCGACCTACAACGTGTTGATCGTCGGTGTGCTGGCGTACATCGGAACTGTGACGCTCAGGTGGGAAAGATCAGTGGAGATTCTGAATTTCGGGGCGCTGCTCGCTTTTATGGCAGTCAATGCGGCAGCCCTGAAACACTTTGCATTCGGCAACGACCCAGCGCGCAAGGTCAATCTTTTGCTGGACGTGATCAGTCCCGCTCTCGGGTTTCTGTTTTGTCTCGCGATCTTTCTAGGTCTGCAGTCCTCTACGCTGGTGGCAGGAGCGATCTGGCTGGTGATTGGCGGTGTCTACCTTCTTTTGAAAACGCGGGGCATGAGCACTCCGGCAATCGAAATCGATTTCAACGAGTCGTGAGTCGGTGGCGATCTATTGCCGAGGGGACTTCGCTACATGTTGCGCAAAGCCGCAGGATTCACGAACCCTCAGTTCCGGTTGCAGTTTTATAACGGCGGCCTTCTTGCGATGGCCGCCAATACGCTCAATGAGCAACTCCGCTGCTTCAATCCCAAGCTGGTGCTTGGGCAATTCAACGGTGGTCAACCTGGGCCGAAAAACTCCGAGCCAGGGGTAATCGTCGAAGCTGACCAATCCGAAATCATCGGGGCACATCAGGCCCATTTCTTCCGCCGCCTTCAGCAGGCCGACGGTCATCAGATGGTTGGCAACGTAGATGCCATCTGGACGGTGTGAAAGCAGGGCATGTCCCGCGCGGAAGCCGGATTCGATACGGTAGTCGCCCTCGATCACAAGTTGCTGCTCGAAGGGCAGGCCTTGTGCCTTGAGCGCATCGCGAAAGCCCTGCCAGCGTGCGATTGCGTTGCTGACCTTAAGTGGCCCGCTGATTAATCCGATGCGCCGCCGACCAGCCCGCGCCAGGTGGCACACTGCGTCGTATGCGCCCTGGTAGTCGTCGGTAATTACCGCGTCTTTCGTAAGTTTGGGATAGGTGCGCATGACTAACACAAAGGGAATACCAACTTCTTTGATCATGTGGCGCAGAGAGGGAGGGAAGTCTCCTGCCGCCTTGGTGAGAAGGATTCCATCGACTCGCTTGGACAAGAGCAGTTCGATCGCCCTCTCTTCTTTTTCGAGCGAGTCGTCGCTGTTGCACAGCAGCAGATTGTATCCATGCTTCTGTGCCGCATCCTCGGCTCCGCGAACTACCATGGGGAAAAACGGATTTGCGATATCCGGAACGATCATTCCGATGGTATGGGTGCGCTGCTTGGCCAGGCTGCGGGCGATGAGGTTGGGGCGGTAATTTAATTTGCGGATGGCAGCTTCCACGCTCTCGCGCAATTTCTTTCCGACGTGACTCTTGTTATTCACAACCGCAGAAACCGTGAAGACGGAGACCCCCGACTCGCGGGCGACGTCGTAAATGCTCGCTGCCTTGCCCGATTTTTGGGACTTGTTTTGCCGAAGAGGCATAAGGTCCTTCGCACTCAGAGACGGCTATTCATAACGGACTACAACAGCTTTCCCACGCTTCGCGGACTCGTAGATCGCATGAATGATCGCAACATCAGTCCGGCCTTGTATGCCATCGGGCTCGACCGGGCTGCCAGTCTGGATTGCTGTGGCAAATGCATCCAACTCGGGGGCAAATTCATCAATCACGGGAAATTTGCGCTCGATCCAGCGCCCCTGAATTTTTCCCGTGAGCCAACGCTCTTCGTCGAAGGGGAATGCCGGCGCGAGAGAAGCCCAGCCCTTCGTCCCCTGTACATTGACGAAGGAAGATGGGGCGGCTCCATAGGTTGACGCCCCTTGCACAACCAGGCCACTCGGGAAGTTCATGCGAAACGCAATGCCTTCCTCGACGTTGCTGAACCGGGCTGCGTCATGACGCCACGCCTGCGCCGAAACTTCTACTGGATTTTCGTCCACCAGCCAGCGGCTCGTGTTGACACAATACACGCCCAAATCCATCAATGGACCACCGCCCGCCAGCTTTGCGTCGAGGAGCCATGCAGGAGAAACACCTGTTTTGTGGAGTTCGCTGAAGGCGGTGTGAATCATGTCAATGCGGCCAAGAGTGCCGTCGCGGATCAGCTTCTTCAAGTACAGCGCACTCGGCTCGAAGTATTTCCGGTACGCCGTCATCAGCAAAACGCCGTGCTGCCGGCATGCCGCAACCATTTTAGAAGCCTGCTCGAAGGTGGCGGCTAACGGCTTCTCGCAGAGCACATGCTTGCCGGCCTTTGCCGCTTTTACGGCAAGGTCAAGGTGCTTACCCTGCGGCGTTGCAATATAAATCGCGGAGACATCGGGGTTCGCAAGACAAGCTGCGTATTCTTTCACGTCGTAGGCAGCATCTGCCTTGAATTGTCGAGCGAGCTGTGAGGCTTTTTCCCTGTCCCTGCTGACCAAGGCGACCAGCTTCGCCTTGCTGCTGTTCGAGAATGCGGGCAGCACCGAACTCTTGGCGATGGCGCCCAATCCGACTACCGCGAAACCGACTTTCTTGTGTGGCTTCACCGCTAGCTCTCGCGGTCCGCCCGGCTCAGTTTTTGGTTGCGGATCGCTTTGTGATCCAGCCCGCGCAGACTCTCGATATTGGCAAGAACTTTGTCGATCGCGTCCGCGATGGCATCCACATCTTTGGTGCTGCCCAGGAACAATTGGTGCGGAAACCACACTGCCTCCTGATAAGCAGCCTTCTCTGACTCAGGACAGGAATACATACTCCGCAGATCGAGCGGCTTCTCGCGTCCCCAGCTCAGCGCCGGGAAATCAGCCGCCTGCACGGGGAACAGGGAGCTCTTGTAAACCGGTTCGTAGAAGAGACCATCGCACGGAATTCCTTCCAGTTGCAGGGCAGCCACAAATGCCGCGCGAGGGATATTCTTGGCTTGAGCGGAGAAATATTTAATCACGTATCCATAAGGCGCGAGCCGCGTAATTCGCGGATCCGGCTTCAGCAGGCCGATGCCGGGCTTATTCTTCAGCCGCTTCTCGAAGTGCGCCATGTTCTTGTCACGGGTTTTCGACTGCGCGGGTAAGCGATTGAGTTGGGCGCCGAGAACGGCCGCCTGAAATTCTCCCAGTCTGTAGTTGAATCCGACGATGCGGTGATGGAACTGGTCGGTGACGCTGGCGCGCCCGGCGTTGATATAGCTCTGCACCTTCTCCATGTATTCCAGATTGTTGGTGATGACGGCGCCGCCTTCACCACAAGTGAGCAACTTGCTCGATTGGAAACTGAACGCTCCCAGATCGCCCATCGAGCCGGCTCCTTTGCCCTTCCACTTCCCGCCGTGGGCATGGGCGCAGTCTTCCACTACCTTTATATTGTGCTTCTGGGCGATACGCAGGATCTCGTCCATGTCGGCAAAGCGCATGCCTAGATGGACTGGCAGAATGGCTTTGGTCTTGGGCGTAATCGCCTGCTCAATCAATTTTGCATCCAGACAATAGGTTTCCGGATCGACATCCACGAAAACCGGAACCGCGCCCAGCAGAAGAACGGGGCCAACCGTGCCCTCCCAGGTATAGGCGGGCGCAATGACTTCGTCCCCAGGCAGGACCCCGATTGCCTTCAACGCCGCCTGGATCGCGACCGTGCCCGTGTTCACGCACTGCCCGTACTTCGCGGTGTGCAGCTTGGCAAACTTGCCGGCAAAGGCAGAGGCATGCTTGCCGGGAAAGGGCTGGCCGCCCCACCCGGTGCCGGCGAGGACATTTTTGAGCGCCGCTAATTCTTCCTTGCCGCCGAACGGCCACTGAGTAAAAGGAGATTTCCGTAGAGGTTTACCGCCGGTGATCGCGAGTTTCTCCATGAAGCCAAGCTCCTGTGAAAAGTGTCGCCGCGCCGTAGTTACGGCGTGATTCAGTTCTTGTCTGGATTCGGGATCAAGAAGTCCCGCACCAGGGCATCCAAATCGTGACACGCCGCAATGAACTGACGAAGTGTTCGGCGAGTAGGACCGAACGAATCGAATTCTTCTATGGTCAGGCCGCCTTCACTGTTGGCGCGGCGGAAGTCCGCAAACTTCCGGCTCAACTCCTCGATGATTCTGGGATGGACCGGATCGTCGATACGGCTGCGAACTTCGATATCGCTGGCGTTGAAGCGTAGTTGCCACGAACAAGGGGGCGAGATCACAACGTCCCCTCCGATAAGCTCGCTCCAGTGCATGTGATTGCGAAAAGCCGCCGAGAGCAGGCGAATCCGGTATCCGCGCTCGCGAAAGAGTTGATATGTCTTCTTGAAGACCGCGACTCCGGCCCATTCCAGATATCCGGGATCGATTGCGATATTCTCTTTCTCCATCAGCACCTTCAGCCAGTCATCGAGGCGTCCCACCATGATGGTGCATACCGGTCCCATGCTGACAATCTCTTTGTCTTCGCGTTCGCGCCGTTTCAGCCCTCGCTCCACGGCTTCCGCAACAGCGACGCACTGCGGCAGGGAAAAACAAACCGTCGCATTGATGCTGACCCCCCGGTAGGTTGCTTCTTCGATTGCGGGAATCCCCGCCGGGGTGACGGGAATCTTGACGATCATATTCGGAGCAAGCTGGCTGAATTCAACTGCCTGATCCACTATCGCCCGCGAATCGCGGAAGAGGCGCGGGTCGGTCTGGATGGAGAGGCGTCCATTCTTGCCACGCTGCACATCGAAGATCGGGCGCAGTAATGCAGCGCTCTTCACCGACACTTCCCGCACAAGCTGCCAGGCAATTTCATCTTCCGTTGCGGTTGGACGCTCCTGGATCAACGCAAGGATCCGGTCTCTCCACTGGGTCATCTCCTTCTGCAGAACGCCGAGCACAATCACTGGATTACACGTGGCCCCGGTCGCGCCGTGCTCGATCGAATAGGTCAATTCCTGAATGGAGGCGGAATCGTTCCACAGGCAAGTCGGCGTGGATTGTGTCATCTCGTGCAGAGGACTTTTATAAGCGACGGCGGTTGTGCGATTCATAGCTTCCTCCGAATCTTTGGTGCGGCGCGTGCAGACTCTAACTCCCCCCGCTCACTTTGCAAGATTTTCCTTGTAGGTGCGAGGCCTCGGCAGCAACTGCAATTTCCAGCGCTTTCAGGCCATCCTCACCCGTCACGCGCGGCGCGCGATCGTGCAGAATGTTGTGAACAAAATCGACGACTTCAGCCAGATAGGCGTCGGCAAAGCGCGAAAGAAAGTGGTCCGCCAGAATATGGGTGCTGCCACCGGCGCTCAGGAACGTGGCGGGTGTTTTTTCGAGGCTCCCAACGAAGATGGAAGCTTTTGACCCCACAATTTCAGTGCGCACATCGTATCCGTAAATGGCCTGCGCATACGATTCGACGTTTCCAATGGCTCCACGCGCATACTTGAGGTTCACGACGCTTGCGACGACATCCCCGAATTGGGCTACTTCAGGGCGAATCGCGACTGTAGTGAAGGAGTGGACCTCAGAGACTTCGTCCTGCATGAGCCAGCGCGCCAGGTCGAAGTCGTGAATCGTGTTGTTGTAAAACAACATTCCGTTGACGTTGGACTGGTACGCCGCAATCGGGGGCACATCCTTGTCGCGCCCGACAGACTTAAAGAGCACAGGCTCGCCGATTTCTCCGGCCTCAATTCTTTTTTTCGCAGCCGCATACGCTGGGTCGTAGCGGCGCATAAAACCGATTTGCAGGCGAACCCCAGCTTTCGCCACTGCTGCAAGAGCACGGTGTGCGTCGGCCAGGGTTACGGCGACTGGTTTCTCGCTCAGTATGTCCTTGCCGGCGGCGGCTGCGATTTCGATGGCTTTGGCATGAAACTTATCGGGGACCGCGATGACCACGGCATTCACTTCTTTGCACTCTATCAAGGCTTCGATGCTGGAAAAGAAACTGCCAATCTCGAGTTCTTGGGCAACCTGGCGGGCCCGGTCGGCGGAAGCGTCTGCCACAGCCACCAGGCGGGCCTCCGGTACGAGGCGGCGAATGTTCTCCGCATGGCGTCTTCCCATTTCTCCGACTCCCAGTACGCCAACTCCCAGCTTTTTTCCCAAGATATCTCCGGCATTTCTTACCGCTTTGACATACGAGGTGCAACTTTCAGACTACAAGCTCGGATTCCGTTTCCCTAATCTTGCAGGGAGAAAGTTTATCAATACAAGCACCGCATCGGCAAACCAAGAATGCAAATTGCGCTAACCGATTAGACGAGCCTGGCTCTCACCAAAAGGCCACTCGCGTTTTCTATAGGCGAGCACAAAGTACGCGGCAAATCCCAACCCAATGGTCCCGAACGCATATGCCATGAACTGCCAGCCGTGCGGCTGAAGGGCAGGCGTCACGAACACTCCCAACCATCCCACCAGCGCAAAGATCGCCGGCAGCGGGTAGAGCCACATGCGGAAAGGGCGGGGTGCCTCCGGATGATAACGGCGATACACCAACAGCCCGATAATCTGGGCCACGAACATGGAGAGGATGCGCGCCAGAATGAGCGCGGTTATGATTTGCACCAGATCAAAGAAACAGGCTGCAATCACCAGCAACCCCACCAGAAGCAGGGCTCGGTGCGGGAATCGTTTGGTGGGGTGAACTTCGCCAAACCAGGAGAAAAAAGCTCCGTCGAGCGCCGCAGCATAGGGGATGCGCGAATAGCCCAGCATCATGGCATAGGTTGCGGCAAAGGCAGTGACCTCGATCATCACCGTCATCAAAGTGGAAGCCCAGTGGCCGCCAATCCTTTGCATGTACACCGAACCGATCGCATTGAATGCCTGGGAACCGGGCTGAACCATCTCGCGCCACGGTACAACTCCGGTGAAGCGACCGAGATCAGGAAGTCAATCACCGTGACGATCAGAATCGAGACAATCACTCCATAAGGAACCACTTTCTCGGGGTTCTTCACCTCGTCACCCAAATAGCAGATCTGGTAGTAGCCGAGGAAATTGAACATCACCAGCATCGTTCCATTGCCCAGGCCGAGTATGAAGGGCAGGCCGATATGCCATGCTCCGGGCGGAAAAGCCAACAGCAGCCTGGGATTGAGCGTGGGTGAACCCTGTGAAGATGACCCAGGCTGCGGTCAGCAGCATCCCGATCCAGAGAACGAGCATCAGGCGGGCGATGTCCTGGATCTTGCGGTAGAGAGCGAGCATGGCGACGGCGGTGATGCTTGCCGCCATCAATTTCACTCCCCAGCGGTACTAGCAGGCCTGGCCACAGGAAGCCGGTGTACTCCGCCATGCCGATGCTGCTGGTGGCAATTTCCAGCGTACCGCTGAACAAGAACTGCCACACGAAGATCCAAGCCAGCATGTGACCCCAGCGCTGACGACCGAAGCATTCGCGCAGAAAGATATACGATCCGCCCGAAGCGGGTATGGCCGAGCCGAGTTCCGCGAAGACAAGGCCATCCGCAATCGCCAGCGCCGCACCTACGCCCCAGGCGATCAGCGACTGCGGACCACCCATGGTGGCCAGAATGGCGGGCACCGTGATAAACGGCCCGGTTCCCACCATGTTCGACATATTGATGGAAAGGGCGTTCAGCAGTCCGAGCCGACGTGGCAGGCGGGCGGGTTGGCTCCCGGATTGTGCGACAGGTATTTCGAACTCAGTGCCCAAGCGGAAACCATCCTCAATCCTGCCCAGAGAGGCAACCCACGCGTCACATGGAACGGACGCCGGCCATATCCGCGACTATGCCATGCAAGTATCGCAGACTGGCAGCAACGCTCTCTGCGGGTGGCACGACCGTCGCGCCAAACTTCACGTCCTGTTCGATCACCATCCAGCCAGAGTAGTTGTTCTTCTCAAGCAAACGGAACAGTCCAGGAAAGTCAATCGAGCCCTGGCCGATGATAGTGAACACTTTTTCCTCAATGGCCTGCTCGAAGTTGAGCCTCTTGCGGCGGGCTTCCATGAGAACGTTCATGTCGACATCCTTGATATGGATGAAGCGCAGCACACTGGCGAACTTGGCGGCCTCTGCCAGCGAGTCTCCGCCGCCGTAGTCGCAGTGGCCGGTATCAAGGCACAGACCGATTCCGGTATGCGATGTCACATCAAAGAAGCGCTCGCACTCTTCAGGCGTTTCAACATAAGTGGCCACGTGGGGATGAAACACGAGATCCAAACCGAACTCCGCCGAGACCTTCGCAGCTTCTTCCACGACCTTAGCCACGTTCTTCCATTGGGCCGCGGTCAATCCGGCGCTGCCGTCCCTGGGCACACGTCCTGAAATGCGATTCCGCTCTTCCGATTGCGCGTCCGCCAGCACCAGGAATGGCGCCTTTAACGCGGCCAGCAGATCGCCCACCTTCCGAATATGCTGGACGGCAATGCCCGCCGATGCCGGATCACTCAGGACGACCGGCACAAACGAGCCGAGCAGCTTGAGTTTCCGCTTGTCGAGTTGTGGTTTCAACACGGCAGGATCAGTGGGGAAAAATCCGTACGGACCGAGTTCGGTTCCGGTATATCCCGCCGTAACCATCTCGTCGAGCATCTTCTCATACGACTGGTTCCACGAAGGGCCGGGATAATCGAGCACGCCCCAGCTATCGGGAGCGCAGGCAAAATGAAAGCGCGACTTCACGTCTGTCATAGATTAGACCTCAGGGATAGAAATATTCGTTCAGCAGAACTCACGACCACGGGTCGATCACCACTTTCATCGAATCTGCAGCCATTGACTTCTTCATCGCGTCCTCGACCTGCCTCAATCCGAAGCGATGAGTAACAAAATCCCTCAGTGGATATTGCTTCGCGTAGCGCGCCATCTGCCGCATACTCGGCCCATACGCTGCTGGTTCCTCTCCACCCACTCCGAGGATGCGCACATTCTTTGCGCACAAGTGCCGATGCGGACTAATAGAAACTTCTCCCATGTCGGAAAAATTACCAGCTTCGACGAGCAAGCCACCCACGCGCAACATTTCAAGCGACTCCCTCACTGCTTGCGCAACCCCGGCGCACTCCACCACCACGTCGGCTCCGCGCCCGTGCGTGAGTTCTCGAACCATCGCCAGCCGTTCAGCTTCGGGAGTTGTGGCAGCGTTGATCACGTGGTCTGCTCCCAACTTCGCCGCAAAGCCCAGCCGATAGTCCGAGAGGTCCACCGCGATAATGGTGCCGGCGCCCAGCATGCGAGCCTTCATCACAAAACACATGCCGAGCGGCCCCGTGCCAAGCACGACCACGGAATCATCGAAGCGGAACGACTCGCTGGGAAACGCGGAAATCTGCTTGGCTCGATCCAGGCCGACGGTCACCGCCATGATTTCGGCTAGCACCGCCATCTCAGAGGGCAAGTCGTCGGGTACTTTCACCAGAAAGCTGCCGGGTACTACATACAGGTACTGCGACCACCCACCAAACAGGTGTGGCGGATTTTTGGCGCTGATGTTATTGCCATAATCGACCGTGTTCTCGCAGAGGTAATACGGAAAATTGTGGCGGCAGGAATAGCAGGTCCCGCAGCTCACATTCGGTCCCACGACGACGAGATCGCCCACGCGCAGCGGAACGCCTTCGAAGTCTGTCCACTGCGGGCCGCTACCGATGGCCGCAATGGTGCCGACATTTTCATGTCCCTGAATGATGGGGAAGGGAACAGGCCGGGGTGTGCCTCCGCCGCCATACTGCCCGACATATCCTTGATAGGTGTGCTTGTCGGTCCCGCAGATTCCGGAGACTTGCATTTTCACCAGCACGCATCCGGGCGCTGGATCGGGCAGAGGGTATTCGGTGATCTCGTAGTGCCCTGGTTCAACCAGCGTTGCTGCGAGCACACCGTGGGACGACATGCAGAATCTCTCTTTGACCGATTAGTCCGGTCGCAGCGCGGAGCCGGTTTTAGTGTGGAAAGTTCCCGGGGAACTTGGGGAGTCCCCCGGTAAAGTGATTGCGTTTGCTTCGACTCAGCTGCTTAGAAGTTCACTTTCAGCGACAGTTGGCCGATACGCGGCGGTTGTGCCAGCGTTATCTGCCCGAAGGAGCTGGCTGCTGAACAGTTCGTCACGCCGCCGCAGAGGCCGATGCCGCTGGGCGCGATGAACTGCGTGTGGTTGAAGACATTGAACAGTTCTGCACGCAGTTCAAGGTTTACTCGCTCGGTGAGCACTGTGTCTTTGTGCAAGGCCATGTTCCAGTTGTTAATCCCGGGCCCATGGAAAAATCTCCGGTTCGCGTTGCCTTCCGAGCCGATCGCGGAGGTAGCGAACGCAGTGGGATCGAAGTAGTAGTGACCGCCATTCAACACATTTCGCGGATTCAGAATGTGCACCGAGCCAACCTGATCAGGAGTATCCACGGGAAGAACGATGGGGCCGCCGAATGCCGTACCCAGCAGCGAGTGGTCATCGGTTTCAACCAGGGTTATCGGAAGGCCAGTCGAGAAACTGGTGACTCCGCTGAGTGCCCATCCGTGGGTCAGCCGTTTCGGTCCGCCCCATTTGTCAAAAGGAAGGACATAGTTGTAGCTGACGACGAAGTTGTGAGTTGAATCGAAAGCGGACAAGCCGCGGCTCAAGTTGGGATTGACCGGATTGAACTGCTCTCCATACCCGGAAGCATCGTCCATGGCCTTGCTGTAGGTATAGGCAAGCAACGTCTGCAAACGGCCAGAGGTGTGCCGGTAATTCACCTGGGCGGAATTGTAGGAGGACTTGCCTTCGGTAATGAAGTAGGAGTCGTTACCGATCGGGACAATTGGGCCCAGGGTCGGATCCACAACTCCAGGAAAGTTCGTCCTGGTGCCGAGTACCGAGCCGTAGACATTGTTTTCCCCACCCGGTCCGCAGCCGGGTGTAGCCAGGCACAGCGCCGGGTTCCCGGGATTGGCGGACACGGACGAAAGCAGTCTATGTCCCTGGGTTCCTACGTAGCTGACGGTCAGCAAATCAGCCCCGGTGATTTGCCGCTGCAAGGAAAGCTCGTAGTTCTCTGCGTATGGCAGCCGATTTCCGTTGAAGAAAGCCGGCGAGCTGCCAATCGTTCCAAAGGCAGGGAAGAAGTGGGCCAGGGTGTCATACGGCGGCAATTTGTCAGCAGGGTTGGTCGGCGAGGGATGTCTCGGGGGCAAGGCTACCGGGAAAAACTGCCCGTTATTCTTTCCGGTCGCCCGGGTAATAAACGGTGCCGCAAAGGTTGATTCGTTCTGTCCCGTGTAGTCTCCAAACGGCGCGTCGCCAATTTCGTTAAAATCCGTGGCTCCCTCGAAGGCAGAATAGGACAGCGTGTAGCCGGCCCGTATGCTCGACGAACCCGGCTTTCCCAGGATCTTGCCCAGAGCGCCGTCGTGTTCGCCGAACGAATACGCCAAGCCAACGCGCGGAGCAAAGTTGTTCCAGCGCGTGGGAGCCAAAGTGCGGGGAACGTGCGGATCGCCCGGGAAAACCCATCCCTTGGGCGAGCCAGGGAAAACCACCGACTGCTCACCCGGTATGAGGGTTTGAATCTCGTTGTACTTTTCCCACCACGGAGAGCTAACGTCGTAGCGCAAGCCGTAATTCAAAGTAAGGTTGGGTCGAAGGCGCCAGCTGTCCTGCCCGTAGAATCCAAGGTAGAAACTGCGCCCGTAGGAGGGATAAGACTGCCCCTGCACGTAGGAACTCGGCGCCCCCAAAAGAAAGTCAACGAAGTCACTGCCGGTCTCGCTGGGCTGTCCGCTGAAGTTTGATCCGAAGAAAAAGTTTCCATTGGCGACGTTGGACAGATTTTCTTCGAGTTGGTTGAAGTGAAACTGCCCGCCGAACTTGAGGGTGTGCGTGCCGATGACTTTGCTGTAGTTGTCGAGAATCTGATAGATATTGTCGATCAGCTGGTTGGGGCGGCTGGGTACGCCAATCACAAAGTTGTTGAAGTCAATTTCTGGAACGCCTTGCACGCTGGGAGTCCCAACGAAAACGCCCGGAGCCCCACCGGCTCCTGAAGCGAATCCCAGACTCTGGAGTGTGGTGCCAGTGCCACCGAGTGGCCGGTTCAGCTTGGTATTCAAGCGGAAATAGCCAACCCGAAATTCATTCACAGCGGCTGAACTGAAGGTCTTGGTCATCCCCAGATTGATGTTATGGGTTTGTCCATTCCCATCAATGGCAAAACCTGGATAGAGGGGCGCGTTTCCTAACCAGTAGGGATCGACGCGGTCGAATCTGTCGAAATAATAATAAGCGGTCAGAAGACCGAGACTCGAGTTCCCGTCCAGGCGCGCGCTGAACTTATTGTCCTTGAGGTTGATCTCTTGCGAGCTGCTTGAAAAGGTTCCCGTGCCGGCGGCAGCTCCGGAGGTTGCGATGGTACCCGGAGCAGCGGGCAGGATGTACTTCAGAAGATTCTTGGCTATCGGCGAAAAAGCATTCGGCGATAGTTGGGGCATTGGGGAAAACGCACTGCGTGTTAGACGTGCATCCCGCAAAGTAATACTTCTCTCCCGGTGTCACCGGATAACCTAGTTGCTGGGTCAATTGAGTCGCCCACGGGATGTCACCAGGCGCGGGAGGTGTGCCGCTATTCACGGTGCCAGTCGTCTTAGTGGGTTCAAGAGTCGAAGCAATTGCCGAAAAATCGCCCGCCTCGGTGGCCGCGCTGGGAACTCCAGGAATGACTTGTGGGACCGCCTGCAGTCTCCGGTTCCCCTGGTAGTCCGCGAAGAAAAAGATCTTGTCCCGCACGATAGGTCCGCCGAAGGTGCCCCCGAACTGATTCTGGTGATACGCGCCGCGCCCATTCACGTCGAAGTAGTTCTTGGCGTCGAGGCTCGTGTTGCGCAAAAACTCGAACGCATTGCCATGCCACTGGTTGGTCCCCGACTTGGTGACAACGTTGATCTGAGCGCCGGCGTAGTTGCCATATTCAGCGTCAGTGTTGTTGGTCAAGATGCGGAATTCAGCGAGCGAATCGAGATTCGGAATTGCTCCCGCACCGGAATAGCCCACTTCCTGCACCAGGACCCCGTTCAGGATGAACGCGTTGGCCGATTCGCGCATTCCGTTGACCGAGAGTGCGCCTGACGCCAAGTCCCCGGACACCAAAGGCACGGCAAAGCCGGCTGAGATGAACGCGCCCGAATATGCGCCGCTCATACCCGATGCAGCCGAGGCCACGCCGGGTTGCAGCGCCAGCAGATCGGTGAAACTGCGCGACACCAGAGGCACGTCGGTCATTTCCTTGCCTTCAATGACCTCGCCCATCTGCGAGGTCACCGATTCCACGTGCAAAGCGTCAGCAGCCACCTCAACCTTCTCGGTCGGATGGCCCACCTGCAGCGTCGGATCCACCGAGAGCGCGGAGTTAACGTCCAACACAAGATCGGTCTGACGATAAGCCTTGAATCCGGTCTGGCGCACCTCCAGCGTGTACTTTCCCAAAGGAAGCGACTGGAAGGAATAGAACCCCTGGCCGTTGGTGGTCTGGGTTTGCGTGATGGCGGTTTCGACATTCGTGGCGGTTACCGTGGCTCCTGCGACGGCGGCCCCGCTCGGGTCTTTGACGGTTCCGGAGATGCTGGCTGTCACGCCAGCAAACATCTGGGCGCACGCGAGCAGCACCACGGCGAAAACCAGAACACTTTGACGGCGGAATCCTGTGAGATGCATGTCCCCCTCCGCGCAAGAGCCCTTCCAGTCCCCCGCACGCGACGAGGGCTCTTGACGATGCAACTAGAATTTGGACGGCGTAGCCCGCGATCAGACACGACGTTCTAACCGCTTATCGCTGCTTTACGGCTTATAGTTTAGGCATTCACTCTTTGTCAAGATACTTTCCTCGGACGTGCCGCGACCCCACGAGAGAACCAGTCCGCAGCAGTCCGTCGTACGTGCCGAATCGGGTCTTAAAACCGCAGTCTGTTCACTTTTGATCGTCTTTTCTCCCTCCGCAAGTAGATACTAAAGTTAGGAGACTGGCGTCTTCTGGAAGAATGCTGTGCCAGACATTAGGATGGAGCGTCATGCCGATTCGTGATTCAACGAGGACGAGCGGGTACTCGTCCTGGAAACCAACATTCATTTGCCATGGCGCGGAAGACTGCGCGATTGCCTTAGCGCGAAGCAGCGTTCGCATCCTGCTGAGTTGCATGGATGCCAATGCAATTTGCCAGCGAAGGCGGGAGCCGAACCGATGAACCGTTTGAGGCGTGTAATCCAATTCGTCTTTGGCTGCCGTCACCATCACCTGAGCCGCGTCTTCACAATCAAGCAGCGGACCTACAAGGTCTGCTTCGATTGCGGACGAGAATTTGACTTGCCGGACGCTAATACTCCGGAACACTCCACCGATGCCGATCGTGGACGCAGGCTAGCCTGAGCGCAACGATTCACTTTTGTTTCTGCCGCAGAGCATTCATCGAATCGTTTCGCCTCGCCTCAAGGATTGTGGCTTGGGCTTCTCGCCCACAGCGTACAACTACTTCAGATGTTCCGGAGCGGCGACGAAGCTAAATGAGGAACCAGCGAACGGGAAGTGTGATGGCACGCTTGCGCGCCGGGGCGTTCGGCGCTACGATTCGCCTGCTGGTGGAAGCCAAACCTCATTGTCTCTCTCCCGTGGAGGTGACCCATGAAACGCCACGTCGGACGGTTGCTGGTGGCAGCTCTCTACTTGAGTTCTTTCATCCTTCATGCGGTCGCGCAGGTCGACAAAATCATCATCCCGGCGGGCACCGACGAAGACAAGGACCTACAGGCGATCACAAACGAGCAGGACGCGCAGAAAAAACTCGCGATGTACACCGACTTCGTGCAGAAATATTCCTCCAATCCCGCGGCCGTTGCCTATGGCAACTGGCAACTCTCCCAGGCGTACCAGGGAAGTGGTGATCTTAAGAAGGCGCTTGATTACGGCGACAAGGCGCTGGCCGGATCTCCGCACAATCTCGACATTCTGGTCTCGCAGGCGAGCGTGGCACAGCAGGCCAAGAACAACGACAAACTCATCGAGTACGTCTCCAAAGGAGGCGAAGTCTGCGGGTCGGTCGCCAAACAAGCCAAGCCTGAAGGCACTAGTGACGCGGATTTCGCGCGCCAGGTGAGTGAGGAAAAGAGCTCGATGCAGGGCAGTTGCGAATTTCTGGAAGCGGCTGGCTTCAACGTCATCGTCAGCGAGAGCGACGCCAAGAGCCGCATGGCCGACATCGAGAAGTTCACCGCGGCATTTCCCGACTCCAAGTTTCAGGATCAAGTATCGAGTTACGCCATGTACACCCTCGGCCCAGGGCAGTTGAATGATCAGGCCCGCCTGGTGAGCTTCGGGGAGAAAACGCTGGCGTCCAATCCCAACTCGCTGCCGGCATTGTTGCTGCTGGCCGTTTTCTATTCCGATGATCCGAAGCCGGGAAGCTCAGCCAAGGCAATTACGTATGCGCAGAAAGCTCTCGATGTTGCGAAAGCGGATGCTGCTGACGCCGACAAGTCGCGCAAGCTCTCCGCCGGCGTCGCGCACTCGACGATTGGCTATGCCTACATGAAGCAGGACAAAACCGCGGCCGCCATTCCCGAGTTGAAGTCGGCGGCAGTGCTGCTCAAAGGCCAGGACGATCAGCCGTACGCGGTTGTGCTTTATCGCCTCGGCTTTGCCTACGCCAAGTTGAACAGGACCACCGAAGCCCGCGAGGTACTTACCGAAGGGGCGAAGATTCAGGGCCCACTGCAGGCGATGACGCAAGATCTGCTGGTGAAAGTGAATGCGGCGCGAGCGAAAGGGAAGTAGCGTCGCTGCTGGTCAGGGCTTTACCAATTCATCGGAGAGCAGGTGTGCCTTCAAGGCCAGGTTATGGCCTCGCGCCAGGTCCCCGGCGGATACCGCTGCTTTTGACTGTTCTATGAACTGCTGGATCTGGTTCACCATCTCCTGCTGACTGGGGTTGAGTTCGCGTCCTGCGACTTTTTTCAGATTGTCCTCGGTCGATCCCAACAACTGGTCGGTGGTAGAGCGTTGCTGCGAAGCTTGGTCGGCGTTCTCGCCTCCGACCAACTGAATCGCCGGTTCGCTCGTTCCTCCATCGTGAACCACGGTCTTTAGTGGGGGACAATTGCCCGGCGGAGCGTTACTTGAAGGGGCGGCGTTACCGGCAGCTCTGTTTGACGGAGCAGGATTCGCCGCAGCTTGGTTCGCTGGGGTCTGGTTTGACGGAGCATTGTTTGAAGAAGGCTGGTTCGACGCAGCCTGAGTTGATGGAGTGGCGTTGGAGGTGGGCGATGTGCCCGCACTGGTCGCATCTGCAGATGCCGCGCTGCTGCCCGAGGTCGCCGGTGGACACTCGACTGGAGCAGCGGCTGTTGTCTTTTTCTTCTTTCTCGCGCGCTTGGAAGTTGCCGGCTTCTGCTGTCCCGCAGTCGTTGCCGCCGGCGACGGAGTCTGCGCCGGCGGAGCTTGTGTTTGCGCTTCAGTTCCAGCGTTTTGGCTTTGCCCTGAATCTCCCGCCTGGCTCTGAGAACTCTGCAGAGCGAGCGGGAGCAAGTCCGCCAGTACAGCTGCCGGAGCGGAACAAACGATGCAAAGAAACAGAGTTGTGGCCAGAGTCATTCCCGGATTCCCAAGCGGCTTGCAGCCGAAATTACTCCAATTCTACGCTCTCTGAAGCTGAAAAATGATGCGATGATATCCGCATTTTTGGGCAGATGCCCGTGGGATTAGTCCCCTGGCTCGGACAGGGCCGGGGCGCGGCCATGCTCGACCTCACGAGCGCCCTCCGATTGAGAAACGGGAATGCGGAAGCGGAAAATCGTGCCCTGGCCTTCCCTCGATTCGAATTCCACCGACCCATAGTGCCACTGCAGAATCTGATAAGTCTGTGCCAGACCAATGCCGCTGCCATCTTTTTTAGTGGTGAAGTAAAGCTCGAAAACCTTGTCGTGCAGCTCCTGGGGAATGCCGCCGCCCCGATCGTAGACCTCGACCATCACCACCTCGTCCTCGCGCCGCGCCGAGATGGTAAGCAATCCTCCCTGCGGCATAGATTGGACTCCATTCAGCACGACGTTGAGTAACGCCTGCTTCATCAGATCAACGTCGGCCTTGATCGGAAGGCGCTCCTCGGGCATGGCGCGCTCGATGGTGACCCCGTGTTGCTCGGCGTCGGGTCCGGCCAGGCCGGCAACCTCTTCCAGCACGCGCCGCAGATCGACTTCCTCCAGGTGCAGGTCGCGCGGACGGGTAAAGTCCACCAGAGTCTGCACTACGCGGTCCAGGCGCCGGATTTCGCTGTCGATAATATCCATGTGGCGAAGCGTGTCCGGCTCTGATTTCGCCAGCTTGTTCTGCAGGAGCTGCAGGTGCAGCACGATGGCGTTGATGGGGTTCTTCACCTCGTGCGCCACACCGCGAGTGAGAACGTCCGCTGGCCGAGAGGCGGCGCGACATTTCGATCTCGTCGCCGATCCGCTGCACCGACTCGGCGTCACGCATGATCAGAAGCGCCCCGATCTGCGAATTCTTCTCCTGTACAAAATCCAGCGAGACCTGAACTCGCCTGCCACTAGCGGCATCCAGTTCGCGTTGCAGCAGCGGGCGCTTGCGCTCGAAGGCGTCCAGTACGACCGCGCCCAGCATCGTGCCGCGGGTGAAAACCTCGTTCGCCGAATGACCCAGCAATTCCGCGCGAGGCCGCCCCAGAAAGCGTTCGACCGGCGCGCTGACCAGCACGACGCGCGAGTCTCGCGCGAAAAGCATCAAGCCGTCCTGCAAGTTCGCCATCAACTGGTCGACGTTATCTTTCAGGGCAGAGAAAATTTCTTTGGTATCGCGCATCTGGCGCCCCAGGTTCGCGATTTTCAGGGTGACCAGCCCGTACTCGTCATGTCCTGACTCGCCGGCGGCAAGCGCGGCGGCATCGCCCGCAGTCACGCTGTCAAGGTTGCGGCTGATTTGCTCCAGCGGGCCGAAGGCCAGATTGGAAATCGCCGCCGCCAGCACCAGTGACACGAAGATCGACGCAATCGAAATATAGAGTGCGTGTATCAGACGCGGTGTCAGTTCGCTCTTCAAGAACGAAGTCGAGACTCCGATGCGAATCGTGCCGAAGGTTTCTCCGCGGAAGGGCTGCCCATTCAACAGAAGAGGGAAGCTCACGTTGTAGACCGCAGGACTGTAGACTAGCCGAAGCTGCTCGCGAAAGTGGGCCCTCACCACTTGCTGAAAATCCGGTCGCTGATTTAGCGTCTTTCCCACCATGCTGGCATTGGTATGCAGAAGCGCTTTGCCATCCATGCCGACGATGGCCGCGTCGTAGATGAACGGCCAGTTACCCACGTCGGATTGCAGCATGTTATTCAGGTTCACGTCCGTGGGCAGGTACTCCATCAGGGCGCGGCGAACGGCCACCGGATCATTTGTATCCAGGCGGGTGCTGCTGAAATCAGGCACATCGTTTTCAGCTACGTAGGCCAGCTGTTGCGTCAGCAGGGTGGCATTCTCGTAGGCGTTCGTGATGCGCTGGCGGAGAATCTGAGAAAGATATATGTAGGAGAAAACAGCCACCATCACCGTCACCATAAAGGTGATGCCCAGGACGATGATGGTTTTGCGACGCATAACTGGGCTGTGGATCGTGGCCTGCCGCCTGCTCGAGAAGGTACGGCAGGCTGCTCCTTCTGGCCACTACCGGCTAACCGTTTACTCCTCCTTCTTCCTTGGCCGGAGCGGTCTCGGCGGCCGCGCTGCCATACTCCTTCAGCTTATTATGAAGCGTTTTCAGGCTAATGCCGAGAATTTCAGCGGCGCGCGTCTTATTATTGCTCGTAGCCTCCAGCGTCTTGAGGATGAGCATTTTCTCCGCTTCTTCCACCGTCGTGCCTACTCCCAGCCGCACCGCATCGGGATCGTTCGCCGCGGCCCGCAGCGGAGCCTGCCCGAAGCCCGGCGGCAGATGCTTACTTTCGATCATGCCTCCGTCGCAAACAATCACTGCCCGCTCAATGGTATTGCGCAACTCCCGCACATTTCCCGGCCACGAATAACCGGTGAAAAGGTTGAGGACGGCCTCGCTCACCGCTGTGACTTTGCGGGCGTGCTTGTCGCTCATCTCGGCCAGAAGAAGCTTCACCAGGTCGGGAATATCCTCCTTGTGCTCGCGCAGCGGCGGCATGTGAATGTTGAACACATTCAGCCGGTAATAGAGATCGCTGCGCAGTTCGCCGTGCGCCACCGCCTCCTCCGGAACTTTGTTGGTAGCCGCCAGCACCCGCACATCCACTGGCGTCTCCACCTTGCTTCCCAGGCGGCGCAATTTGTGATCTTCCAGCACCCGCAGCAGCTTGGCCTGGGTCGCCACCGGCATCTCGCCGATCTCATCGAGTAAGAGTGTTCCCCCCTCGGCCAGCTCAAAGCAGCCCGTGCGCCGCTCCATGGCGCCCGTGAAAGAGCCCTTCTCGTGGCCGAAGATTTCGCTTTCAATCAGAGTCTCAGGGATCGCGGCGCAGTTGATGGCCACGAAAGTACGATCCTTACGCGGACTTAGATCATGAATCGTGCGCGCCACCAATTCCTTGCCGGTACCACTGGCGCCAGTGATCAGCACCGAAGCCGTACTGGGCGCGACCATTTCAATCAGCCTGAAGATCTCCTGCATCTTGCGCGAGGCGCCGCTCAGGCGGCCCAGCGAACCGGTGTCTCGCAGCTTGCGTCGGGTAGCTTCCAGTTCCGCTCGCGTGCCCAGCAATGACGAAGCGTTCGACAGGATCGTGCGCAGCCGGTTAGTATCGATCGGCTTGGTGATGTAGTCATACGCGCCCATGCGCATCGCCTGCACCGCACTGTCGATCGTGCCCTGCGCCGTCACCAGCACCACCGCAATGGTCTGCGCCTGCTCCGCCAGTTTTCCCAGCAGTTCGATGCCGCCCATGCGCGGCATCTTCAGGTCTGTGATTACGATCGAAGGGGCCCACGATGTTGCTTTCTCGACGCCCTCGACTCCATCGCAGGCAGTCTCTACGCGGTATCCCCACGACGAGACCAGTTCCGCCAGTCCCGAACGTTCGTTCTCTTCGTCCTCGACGATCAGTAACTTCTCTCTCATTTGGCTTGCTCTCACTCCGACCCAAGGCCCGGCCAGGCGTCCATTTTAGTCGCTGCACCGGAGCCCGACAGGGCGAAACACCACGATACGCGGGCGTGCTTGCCGTGGGCAAGGTCCTGACGGGCCTCAGAGGCGGCGCGGTTCGCCCTTCGCTAAGGGATGAATTGCGCATCGCGCCTCGTTCAATGTCATTGTCATCTGATTTCAAATTGAGACGACATCTGGGCAAGCGGTTGCTTTACTGGCAATTCCCAACGTCCAGTATTTCGCTTTAAGCTTGCGCTAGGTTAAAATGGCTGGCTTCTTCGGAAACAGTCGTAGTCGTCGTTATTATTATGCCGCACCAGGTTATTTTCCAACGCCTGTTTCGAAGCCAGGCAAGCACATAGTGGAGGATTCCATGTCATCCTGTTCCAAACCGCGCATCAGTTTTGCCACGCTTAGTGGCCTGCTGCTGATGTTCACAATGGTTTTGATTTCCAATCTCGCTGTCGCACAGAGCGACTCAAATCCCAAGTGGGACTTGTTTGTTGGATATCAGTGGCTGCATCCGGCCGGCAAAGTACCCACTCCCTTCGGTAACCCGGCAGCTCCGATTGCTTACCCGGTTCCTGACATGAATAAAGGTTTCGGAGCCGACCTAACCTATAACTTCGATCACTATTGGGGTCTTGAGGCTGACCTCGGTCAGAACTGGGGCAACAGTAATTACGAGACTACCGCTTCGGGTGGGCCGCGATTCATGCTGCGTACCGAAGGGATGAACTATTTCGTGCACGCTCTGGTCAGCTACAACCGTCTGTCGGTGAGCGGCCTCAATGCGAGCAATGGAATTGGCGCCATCATGGGCGGCGGCATGGATCTGGCGATTTGGAAGAAAGTTTCTTTCCGCCTGTTTGAAGCGGATTATGTTTGGTCCCGCCACAACTTTGCCGACTATGTCGACCAGCAGTTTCCGGACCTGCGGCGTCCTTCTTTTGAAGGCGTCCGGTTGCGAACAGGTCTTGTCTTCAACTGGGGTGGAGCCCCCGAGCTGATCCCGGCTGTGAGTTGCTCGGTGCAGCCGACCGAAGTCATGGTCGGCCAGCCCATCACTGCGACAGCCAGCGGCAACAATTTCAACCCTAAGCACCCGATCACCTATAGCTGGAGCGGCAATGGCGGCCAGGTGACTGGCAAGGATTCAACTGCCACCATCGACACCACCAATGCGGCACCCGGCACTTATGCTGTCAGCGTACGCGTAACCGACACCAGGGCGAAGAAGAACAATGAGGCAGGTTGCTCGGCCAACTACACCGTGAGGCCCTTGCCGCCCAAGAATCCTCCGACTATCAGTTGCTCGGCCAATCCGTCAACTGTAGTTGCCGGCGGTACTTCCACGATCAGATGCAATGCCGGCAGTCCCGACAATGTTTCGGTGACGGTTTCGAATTGGACTTCCAACGCCGGCTCCATCAGCGGCAGCGGCAGCACTGCAACCCTCAATACTGCTGGAATCTCACCCGGTGTGATCACGGTGAGCGCCACGGCAACCGACTCGCGTGGTCTGACCGCGCAGGGCTCGACCCAAGTGGCAATCCAGGCGCCAGCGGTTTCGCCCCGGAATCGAAGTGCTGGAGCAGCGGCTTGCCCTGCACAGCGTCTACTTCCCAACCGCGCAACCGCCGGCTAACAAGCCTAATGCCGGCTTGGTTCCAAGCCAGCAGAAGACTCTCTTGGCGTTGGCCAACGACTTCCGCGAATATTTGCAAGCCAAACCGGATGCCAAGCTCATTCTCGAAGGCCACGCCGACGAGCGTGGCTCTGTCCCGTACAACCAGGCGCTCACCGAGCGTCGCGTGGCGCGCGCCAAGTCCTTCCTCGTCGAGAATGGAGTTCCTGAGGCCAGCATCGAAACCGTCGCTTACGGAAAGCAGCACAACCTCACCAGCGACGAGGTGCGGCAAGCCATCATGAACAATCCGGAACTCACGCCCGAAGAGCGGCAAAGAGCGCTGAAGAACCTACTTGTCCTCAAGTGGGCCAGCAATCGCCGTGTGGACATCACCCTGAAATCGGGTGGTGAGACCAAGACTTCCGTGCGGCAATATCCGTTCAATGCGGCGGATTCGTTGACTCTGATCGGTGGCAGGGAAGGCCGAAGCCAAACAGAAGGCCGCCAAGCCCGCACCCAGAAAGGCGAACCAAGCCGCCGGTGAAAAAGCCGCAATAAGCGCCGACGGTGAAAGACTCTCGCGGAGGGCAATGTTATTGCCCTCCGCGATTTTCTTTGTATGAGTGGTAGGGGAGTCGCCATCACCGCGGAGTCTGGCGGGCGCCCGCAGCCCGCCGCCGAGAGCGAGACCGCTTAGCACAGCTTAAAACCCTGCCTGGAGCGGAGTCGAAGCCATGCCAGCGCCGCCCCGTCCGGCAAACGACGCAAAATCTACCCTCCCTACCTGAAAGTGCTATCCGCAAGTTATTGATTTGGTGAGACCATTCTGGTCATCGGATTGCCACTTCCAAGTCAGCGAGGCTAAGGCCAGCATGCTGCAGAGGCAGAAATGTCGATGGCTGCGGAGGCGGTGTCTATGCGCCATTGTGCTCGCCTTATCTTTGACCTCGGCCTGCTCTCGTCGGCTGAACGTCAGCGGCGATGAAAGCGGCCGAAGCGATTCGCGCGATCTCCCCTTTCACGGCGATACCAATGCCGGGGGCCCTGGTGAAGCCACATCTCCTTCCACAGTCTCCGATGAACGTGACGCCTCTAAGCCGCTGCCATTCAATTCTTCGGCTCTTCCGGTCTTACCGGCTGGAACGCTGTTAACGGTACGGTTGGAGAATACGCTCACCAGCTCCAGGCCCGATGCCGGCAAAATTTTTCAGGCTGTCGTCGAAGAGCCCGTCACCGTCGACGGCCGGACCGTTATTCCCCGTGATGCCCAAGTCAAGGGCCGTGTAGAGTCCGCCCGCGTATCCGATACGAATCGCCGGAGTGGCTATCTTCGACTGGCGCTGGATTCAATCCGAGTTGGAGACAAAGAAATACCGCTGCCTACTTCCAGTCTATTTGCCCGCGGAATTATTGGCACTGCAGGTGAGAACTCGCCGGAAAGCGGTGCGCGTTCAATTTCAACTCGTCCCCGAATCGTCGTCCTCAATAAAGGACGTCGTCTGACATTCCGCCTAACCGCTGCTGTGGACCTCAGCAAACCAGAGTTGAGCAGGCTCTCTGAGGACAGGGCACAAAACGACACCAGGTAAGGTTAACCGGTTAGTCGGGTCTCACGCAGGCTAGCAACTTACTTGCTGGCTCAGCCGCGCAATGCGGTCGAGACATTAAAATCGCCGCCGATCCTTTCCTTGCGCCCGCGCACCTGTTGACATATTTTCCACGCGGACGGATAATCCGCCCCCAGCGAAGTGCCCGACTTACCTTCTCGCACTTGGCATCGCAGACTTCGTCCCTGCACAAACCTTCCCAACTTAGGAGGCGTCATGACCTACAGGAACAAAGCCTACTGGATGCTCGCGACAATCCTCGCGCTCGCCTCGACGATGCTGGCGCAGAGTCCACAGATTTACCCTAAGGCAAGAACCGACAGACGGATCCAACCGGAAACCCCCATGAAGCTTCCGGCCAAAAACGTCGTGTTTAAGGACCCGGACTTCGGTTCTTTAATGATCCGGGCGACGGATGCCAGACGACAAATTTCAAGCTTCCCGGCACTGGTGTCGTCACAGAGGCCAGCGGGGAGGCGAACGAGTGGAGTGCAGACACCAGGAAATTCTACGTGCTCGGTAAGGGTGGGCAGGTTCTGGCATTTGCCTTTGATCCCGCCACCATGCACATCAGTTCTCTGCCGCATGCGGCACCAGGGCAGGGCCTGCTTCTGCCCGTGCGTCCCGGCCCCGCTTTCGCTTTCACGGACGCGGACCTGATTTATGGGACTACCAATCAAGATCAACTGAGCATTACCAGCTATCGGTTCTCCACCAACTCTTCCAAGCCGGTCATCGATACTCGCACCTGCGGAATGCAGCCGCCTTTAGGCACAGGACCTTTAGTACGCAGTGACGACGACGTGAGCCTATCGCTCGACGATAACAGGATCTCAATTTCCGAAGGCGGTCCCGAAGGTGGGCAAGCACATGTTCGTAGTGGTCTACGACAAGGTGCTGGGATGTCGCTGGTACAACACGCAAACCGGACAGATCGGCGGCGCGTGGGGTGCGTCGGGATCGGCAACTACTGCGGATAGCTATCTCATTCGCCATGCCTATTTATCGCGTAGTGGACAATACGTCCGGATCATGACGAACGGTCCGGCATGGTACGTCTGGGATCTTTCCACGCTGAATGTCACTACCTGTAAGTACGGCTCTGGACTAGGTTGCGAGGGTTACGGTGTCGTTGGCTATAACACCTTCGTCAATGCACCGGGGCTACTGGATGGGATGCAGATGGTGATACGGCCATTGAGTAACCTGGCGCAATTGACGCAACTGTATTATCCCTTGCCGAAACCCAGCAATTGGGGCTGGCCGCAGCACTTTACCTGGAGCAATGTCGATGTGAATGACAGCAACCCGGTCTGCGCGTCAACCTACAGCTACGAGGGAGATAACGAAATCGATCAGCCCTATGCGGGCGAGATCTTTTGCGTCGAGACGGACGGATTGGCTTCTACCATTTGGCGCTTCGCCCACAATCGCGCCGTATGGATCGCACCCTATTTCCAAACCCAGCCTCTAGGCGACGTTTCCATGGACGGCAAGTTCTTCATCTTCACCTCCGACTGGGACAAGCAGTTAGGCTGGGGTGTAGATGGCACTCCTCTGTCCGACGTGTTCATCGTAAAACTCGACTAACTACAAACCTCAGCCAAGCGGAACTGGGTCAGTTTCTGAAACTGACCCAGCCAGGCTCTTAGCCAGCCGTATCTTCCGAAGATTTCTTCACCCCTATCTCGTACCACCCACACTCCTTACCACTTTTCCACAGAAAAAAATCCTTTTTACGTGACAACCGCCCTTAGCGATTCAGAACGGTACTCCTATAGTTGGAGGGCAGTGGGAACGGGGCGAAATTTCACCACCGGCTGGGACCTCCCGATTCGGGAAGGCCTACGCCATTGGTGCGATTCCTGCTTCCTGATAGTGAACCTCCCACGCTCTGGTTAGTGCCAAAGTAGGTAAATGAGCGCTGCAACTCCATTTCATTGCGTCCCAGAAAGTGCTGAATCGGAACGTCGTTCGCTTTTCGAGCACGCGCCCGTCGGCATCGCCCAGTTCTCGCACAAGGGCACGATCCTCGCCATGAATCCGGCTCTGGAACGCATACTCGGTGCCACTGTCGCCACCATTCCGTCGCCTCATTTCGCCAACGTCGCGCACACCGCCGATCGGGCCGAGAGCCAGCGCCTGTTTCAGGAGATGATCGACGGCGAGTGCGATACCTTCCGTATCGACAACCAGGTGCTGGGCACCGACGGTCGCACCTCATGCCTCCGGTGGACGGCCTGGCGCGTTCCCGGCTCCGGCGGCAGGCCAGACTCCGGCCTTGTCATAGCCGAAGACACCACCGAGCTGCGGCAGTCCGAGCAGCGCCTGCGCCAGGCCGAGCGTCTGGAAGCGATTGGACGCCTGGCCGGTGGAGTAGCTCACGATTTCAACAACCTGCTTACCGGCGTCCTGCTGTATTGCGATCTGTTGCTCGCGGGTTTGGATCCAGGCAACCGTCTGCGCAACTACGTCGAAGAGATCCGCGCCGCGGGCCTGCAGGCATCCAGCCTGGTGCGGCAACTGCTCACAGTGGCCCGGCCACATCATGCTGAACTCCAACTGCTGTCCCTCAACGACGTAGTCGAAGGCATGCGGAGCCTGCTCAGGCGTCTGATCGGCGAAAACATCCAACTAGACTTTCAGCTCGACCACAACCTGGGCTTGGTCAGAATGGACCCGACCCAGGCTCAGCAGATTCTACTCAACCTTGTTCTGAATGCGCGTGATGCCCTACCGGAAGGCGGCCACATCCGTGTGGAGACCAGCAACTGCCAGATACAGGTTCTTGCCGAGGGCAAGGCTGGAGGGATCCCCGCCGCGTTTCCCTGCGCCCTGCTCCTGGTCAGCGATAACGGCAAAGGCATGGATGCCGAGACGCGCCGCCACCTGTTCGAAGCATTCTTTACCACCAAGGCTCCGGGGCATGGGACCGGCCTCGGACTCACCACGGTCCACGACATTGTCACGAGGAGCGGGGGTTTGATTCACGTCGACAGCGAGGCGGGCGGCGGCACACGCATCACCGTGCTGCTGCCCTTCGTTCCCGAAGCAGCTTTGCAGTCGCTTACGCACGATATTTGATCCAAGACCCGAGGAAGCGCCACTACAACACCAAGAGGATTGTTCACTATGACAGCAGCAGCCGTAAGTCCCATTTTCGCTAAGCCGCAAATTCAACCAGCCAATTTTCTTAATCTCCTGATCGTCGACGACGAGCGCTCGATCCGCGAGGCCTGTCGCGAAGTCGCCCAATCGCTGGGCTTCAACACCTTCGTTGCCGACTCGGCGGAGCATGCCTTCCGCGTCCTTGAAGGTCAGGCCATTGACGGAGTTCTGCTCGATCTCCGGCTGCCCGGCACTGGAGGCCTCGAAGCCCTGCGCCGCATCAAAGAGCGCCGCCCCGAAGCGGTCGTCGTCGTAGTCACCGGCTATGGCACCGTGCAGTCAGCCGTGCAGGCCATGAAGAATGGCGCCTACGATTATGTGACGAAGCCTTTCAGCGTCGATGAACTCAAGCTTCTGCTCGAGCGCGTCAGCAGCCACCTGCGCCTGAAAACCGAGAATCGCCTGCTTCGCGAAAAAGTGAAGTCCAAGCAAGGATTCGGCGGCATCGTGGGCCGCGCCCCCGAGATGGAAAAGCTCTATCGCATCATCGCCAAGGCCGCCAACAGCGCCCATCCCGTCCTCATTCTCGGCGAGAGCGGCACCGGCAAGGAGATGGTCGCCCGCTCCATTCATTATTCCGGCCCCTTCCGCGACAAGCCCTTCATTCCGGTTGACTGCGGCTCGCTCGTGCCCACGCTGGTCGAAAGCGAACTTTTCGGTTACGTCAAAGGAGCGTTCACCGGCGCCAACCAGGCCAAGGACGGCCTCATGGCCATCGCCGAAGGCGGCACCATCTTCCTCGACGAAGTTGGAGAGCTGCCTGTCGACCTGCAGGCCAAGATCCTCCGGGCCATCCAGGAAAAGGAGATTCGTCCCGTCGGCAGCACCCGGCGCGTTCCGATCAACATCCGCATCCTGGCCGCCACGAATCGCGATTTGGAGCAGGCCGTGATGCAAGGCGCCTTCCGCCGGGACCTCTACTTCCGCCTCAACGTTCTCAGCCTGCGCATACCGGCCCTGCGCGAGCGCCGTGAGGACATTCCGCTCCTCATCGCCTACTTCCTCGAACGCATGACCCGAACCTCCGGCCAGAACAAAATCCTCAGCGACGATGCCCTTAAGGCCATGCTAGCCTACGATTGGCCGGGCAATGTCCGCGAGCTGGAAAACTGCCTCGAGCGCACCTTCGCCTTCACCAGCGGTCCGGTTGTGCACACCACGGACCTGCCTCGCGAGGTCGCCAATCTGCCCATGGTCGAATCGTCCAGTGCGAATGGCCAGGGAAACGGCCAGCGCAAGATCATTCCCATGGCGGAGCTCGAGAAGCAGACCATCCTGAGCGCCATCGCGGAGCTCAACGGCGATAAACTCCAGGCCGCGCGCCTGCTCGGCATCGGCAAGACCACGCTTTACCGAAAGCTGAAAGACTACGCGGTGGAGGCACAAGCGGGATGACGGAGCGAAGATCCTCTAGCGAATCGCTCAAACCGTGCGTGCCGATCCGCCTAGAGCGCCCGTGAAACATGGAGGGGCGGACGCCCTCGTCCGCCCGAAGTGCCCCCCCGGACGAGGGCGTCCGGGGCTCCACGACATTTGCAAAATTGTGGATAGCATAAGGTCTCCCATGTTTGCCGTTCTTGGCAGCGTGCTCATGATGCTGCCTGCCGCGTGGATCGCGAGTGCAATCCTTCGCCGCGCCGGACATAAATAGGCCGGGAACTGTTTTCCGGAGCACCCGACTCTTCGGAATATTCACTTTCGGATTTAAGTTTCACCACGGACTGCGTCCGGTTCCGCAACGGGAAGCACGTCGCCCGGTGGCGCTGTTAAGTCGAGTATTTTCAATGCGCATGCCGTGGTGGCCAACCTGCTACTTGAGACAGCATGATCCTACTTATCACATCCTCAGCACGCGGCCAACAGTGCGTCGACGCTTTGAAAGCCGCCACCGGCAAAGAGACGCACTGGGCTCAAACCTTGCAGGAGGCCGCCAGCCACTTGCGCGAACAAACCTACAGCGCCGCGGTCATCGATGAGTTCTTGCTCGAGACCGAACCCGAGGAAGCCGACCAGGTCCTCGAACATCTGGGCACAGCTTACCCCGTCCACATTAACTTCGCTGTGACCAATCTGGAGCGCCTGATCCGCGAAGTCCGCTCCGCTCTTCACCGCCGGCAGCGCGAGGAAACGGCCGCCCGGCACGCCGTCGAAGACCAGATGCGGAGCGAGATGCGCGAGACCCTCACCGCCATGCTGCTTTCCTGTGAACTGGCCATGACCGTCTCCGACATTCCCGGCCCGGCCGCCGAAAAAATCCGCTCCATCCACAACCTCGCGCACGAGCTTCGTCTGCGGTTGGAGACAAACCAGGGACCACAATTGAGCGGGTAGAGCTGAACTATGCGGAGCTAATCCCCGCAATGGTCTGACAATCAAAGCTTGTAGAGGAGGCCATTGGGTAGGAGCAAAGCTCGCGACAACGATCAGAATGGCGCCGCCGTCCCGGCGGTTGTCCGGCGGGCGTCCCGCCCGCTGTGTCAGATGCCGCCAGTAAGCTGAGAGGGTTGAACCGCTGGAGTTCTTGAAGGTAAATGGTGCTTACGGCTGATGCGTGTATCCCGACTGCTTTTTCTTAGCTGCGTCTTCCAATAATTCCTTGCTGGATGCTTCGACGTTTTCATCGCCATCGACAGTCTCAGCGCATTCGCCCTTGTCGTCGTAATCGCAGGCGCGGCCGGGATGGGCTTGCTTACACTTCTGGCAAAATTCAGTCGCCATGGTTTCACCTCAGAGTCTCAAAGCTCATCCCGCTAGTTCTCTCACTGGATTGCTTTAGTCTGCGATTGTACTCTGTGCTGAGGATCGTCGCCTGCCTGAGTTGCTCATGCGTCTGAGTTAACAGTTTTGAGAGGAAACGACTTCAGTTGTGCGGTCTCCGGTGCCGGCGTAGTTCGTCGACGGAACGGCCGCAGCCGGTACTCTCACCTGCAAACTCCGATCGAATTCTGCGGGAGTATACTCCTGCAAACTGCAAACTCGGGGAATCAGCAGTTGGGGGGAGCATGAACGCCAGTCCGGCGACTGCAGTCAGCGCCATTGAGAGCAGTGCAATACGCAAGGCGAGGATGAGGATCATCCCGTTCGTCTTTGCTCTTTTCGTAGTTGCCGCGCTCGACCGAAACAACATCGGCTTCGCGGCTTTGACGATGAACAAGGAATTGGCGATCACCAGCCAGCAGTACGGATTCATCGCGGGGATCTTTTTCTTCGGCTATTTCATTTTTGAAATACCCAGCAACCTGCTGCTGCACAAGATGGGAGCGCGCATCTGGATTGCCCGCATCTTGGTTACCTGGGGTATTGTGGCAGCTCTGATTGGATTGGTGCAGACGGCCTTCCACCTATATGTTCTGCGCTTTCTCCTCGGCGTAGCCGAGGCCGGGTACTTTCCCGGGATCCTGCTCTATCTGACGTACTGGTTTCGTCAGCGCCAACTGGCTCAGACCGTCGCCTTGTTCCTGACCGCAAACCCGGTAGCCAACATAATCGGTGCTCCAGTATCGGGCATGATTCTGGATCACGTGCATTGGTTTGGAGTCGCTAGTTGGAGATGGCTGCTGATTCTGGAGGGCTTCCCAGCGATTCTCGGTGGTGTTCTCACCTACTTCCTGCTGCCGGGAAGACCTGCCGAAGCAAAATTTCTGACGCTCGAAGAGAAAGACTGGATCAGGGCAGAGCTCGCACGCGAAGAACAGCAGAAACTGGCAAGCTGCCGAATCACGGCGGGCCAAGCGCTGGTGCATGGACGGGTTTGGCATCTGACCACCGTCTATTTTGCGACGCTGGTCGGCTTTTACTCGATGATTTTCTGGATGCCCCAGTTGCTGAAAGCCCTTGCCAGCCAATCCTCCAACACCAGGGTAGGATTCCTCGTGATGGTCCCTTACCTTGTGGGACTGCCAGTTATGATACTGGTTGGCCGAAGCTCGGATCGCAGGCTGGAGCGGCGATACCACGCTGCCATTCCTTTGATCATTGGCGCTGCTTCCTTGGTACTGTTGGGTACGATCGCGACTAGTTCGGTTCTCCTTTCCGTCACGCTGTGGTGTTTTGTAGCGTCCGGCATCTTCAGCTTCTGGGGCCCTTTCTGGTCCCTACCCAATGAGTTCTTGACAGGATTTTCCGCAGCTGCCGGGATCGCGCTAATCAACTGCTTCGGCAATCTTGGCGGCTTTGTCGGCCCTTATGCCATAGGTGCGATCAGCAAGAAGACCGGAAGCTTTCAGACTGGCCTTGTCTTTGTAGGTATTTCGTTGTTCGCGTCCGCAATGCTGGTACTTGCGTTGCGAAAAAGAACGGAAGAACGGGCGGCGGGCGAGCCTGCGATGGATCAACCCAGTCCGGCATTCCCTACGCCCGGTTCTTAACTGCCCGGGCTGTCACTCGTAGCAATTATTGAAGGTTTGCCTCTGTATGGACAACAGAGAGCGTCCCCGCACTGTTAAGGCGATGGCGGCATTTCGCGGGCAGAGCCTGCCCTGAGCTTGTCGAAGGGAGTGCCCGCGCCACAAGGATCTACCGAACCCTAAAACACAAGCGCCCCGATCTTGCTGTGCAGAGCAGGACCGGGGCGGTAGTGGTTACGATTGCGCGTTTACTGTGGTGTGAAATTCTGGTGGTAGCTCAGGTTCACGATGTCCTGGAACGCGGGCGTGCCTGGAGGCAGGTTCGCCGGATTCAGGAATAAGACGTCGAAGTTGTAGTTACGCGGTTGTGGTGGTTGATAGACAACACCGCAGCACTTAAATGCGCCGGTCGCGTACTGCGAGTAGTACAGACTCACCATGGAGCCGCTGTAGTTGATGGAGATGTTACCCATGTCCTCCAGATAACGGAGGAAGTTGTGCATGCCGCCATCGGTGCCGAAATCCTTGGCATTGGCCCCCGCGTAGGCGGGATTGGGAAAGGGTATGCTCTTGCCGGAAGCAATGGCCATGCGGTAATAGCCGTTGGCGAAGTTAATCCCGTTAATTGTCCCTCCGCACCGCTCGGCAGCACCAGCCGCACAATTCAGGGTTGCCGGGAAGTTGAGACTGTCGATGTCTCGCCATTGGTTGGTAAGCAAGGTCACGGAATCGGCCATGATAGAGGCCGCTGCATGTTGAGCGGTTGGAACCGACGGGTTGGCCCAAAGGGGATCCGCTGGCCCTGTGTTGTAGTTTCCGTAGACATAGACCGGCTCTTCGGAAGCGACGGTGAAGCCGCTGGTTGCCGGAGCGGCAACGCTGCCCGGCAGATAGCTGATATTGGCGGCGCTCATGCCACCATCTACCAGGCGCAGCACGTGACGGGCTCCGGTTACAAGGTTGATCCTGCCGGAGTTCGCACAGTTGCCGATGGTGTCGGCATAGATGTTCGCCGCAACGTTGGACGCGCCCGGAAATCCATTGGCGAGATTGACCTCACCCCAGTTGTCAAGTTTTCCGTTCTTGTCCACATCCTCGGGTGAGTACACGGGCTTGGGGGCCGGGCCGTTGTAGAACACGATAGGCTCCAGCGCGTTGTTGGGGGTTCCGGCGGCACTGGCAGAGTTGATCGTGTCCTCGAGTCCAGAAACTCCGCTCATGACGCCGGCCGGCGACACCGGTGGCAAACCGCCACCTGTCGTATTGGGATCGGCCTGCATGCCGCGATGGTCGGAGAAGTAGAGCACGTAGCCGTTTTGCGCCGTGCTGTTGACGAGATTGCCCGAACCTGCTGCGTAGGGCGCGACATGTTGCAGCCATAACCACAGATTACCCACATCCAACTCAACTGCGTTCATCACGCCAATCGGGTTGCATGAGCCCGCGGCCCCAGCCCGCACAAAGCCGGTGTAATCTCGGGGTTCGCCTTCACGGGCATCATAGAAATTGATGGGGTACCAGTTATACTGGCTGCCTGCTCCCGTCGTCGCCAACCCAGTGGCTTGGAGCTCCTGAAATATCAGAATTGCGGGGCTGATGTTGTTCTGCCCCACGGATCCTGCAGGGGCGGTGGGGGCAACGGCTTTATTGTTCACGTCGAAATTGCCCCTGCCGAAGCCATAGTTGAGCCATTCTTGCGTAACCGCCGCATAGGTAGGAGGAATGGTAGCCGCGTTGGTCATGTACTCCACGCGCAACCATGGCCCGTTGTTTGGACTGGTGTTATTGGCTTTCCCCAACAGGGACCAGGGAGAAGTCTCGCCGGTTGGCGGATTGGTCCAGGGCGCGGCAGCCTGCGCCATCGCGAAATACTCATTGCCGCCGGGGGGAATTGCTTCAAAGAGATTGGAGTTGAGCTGGATGTCCCCCGCCAGCGCACCCGCGCCGCGTTCTGGGTGTAAGTCAGCGATGTTATCGGCCAGCAGGATGCGAATCGCCGCCTTGTTATACAAACGCGAATTGCTCAAGTTGCTGGCGCCGGTTACTTCTCCAGCTATCGGTTTGCGGACGATCTGCTCCTGGTCAACCGGAACACCGTTATTGCTCTGTACAAAAGGCAGGCTCAACACGTTGGCGCCGGTTGCGCCGTTCAGGTAAAAGCCGTTGTACTTGGCCGCGACCGCCGCAAAGCCCCCGTTAGCCGCACCAAACAGGGGGGCGAAGCCTCCGTTCCAGCTGGCGTCTCCTAGCTGGTTGTATCCCTCGGTGATCTGAATGCAGTTCGGGCCCGCAGCGAAGTTTGCGGGCAAGGGACAGCCACCGGCCGAATTGGGCACAAGAACATTGCCCTGGTATCCATTGTTGGTCGGCCAGTTGTTTTCAAGCTGGTCGAGAATGATTTGCCCAGCGGCCTGTATTTTGTCGCTGAATTCCAAAGTTCCGCCCGAAGCCAGGAAAAGATTGCCATTGGCGTGGACGCGTCCGCCGAAAGAGAAGTTGGGACCGGCGAACCAGTCGCAATCGCCATCGCAAAAGACGCCGAACTGGAAGACCGGAATCAGGGAAATTTCGACGCGGCGCGTGATGTTGACCGCGGCCCCGCCAACTTGAGCGGTTAAGTCATCGGAATTCGACGCTCCGGCCACGATGGCATTGCGTGCCGCCGTCACCTGCAGCGTCATGGGGATGATCTGCGCGATCAGACCCTGATTGGGCCCGGAACTGATTGGATTGTAGCCGCTGGCCACCGGATTGCCGTTCGCATCCTGGGCGTAGGTGATGACCTGCGTGTAGTTCATGTTGGGGATAAGTGCGGCCGAGGGGTATTGTGTAGCCAGTGTCTGAACCTGTGCGCCGGTGGGATTCGTGCCCGCCTGGTAAAGCGTATAGAGATTAGCGGTCAGCTGTTCCATGCCTGACTCGGCACCGTAGGTGGCCAGATTCTGTTCCTGGTCATTGCCGCCCATGGCGACTTCGTTGCTGGCCAGGTACATCAGGCCTACGGCCAACCCTGACAACAAGACCATAATCAGCAACGCCGCAATCAGCGTGAAGCCTCGCGAGCGATGGTTGCGATTTCTCATGTTTTTCTCGTCCCTCCCCGGTCTCTTAACCCTTAATTGCCGGCGTAGAAATTGCGGAAACTCTGGTTGCGCGCGCTCACCAACGTCGCCAGATACATGCTCTGCGACTTATTGCCCACCTGCGTAAGACTCTCGCCCATGAGAACAATGTTGACTTTCTGGATCAGTGCTGGGGATTCCACCGGAGCCGCCCCCAGCGGATTGGCCTGATTGGCGTCCACGGCGCCGCTCGCTTGAATCACGTCATATGTGATCTGCAGGTTGAGGATGTTGTCGGCGACCGGCACCGCGGCGAGGCCATTGACCTGTCGCATCAAACGTGGCGTCTGCACCGCGCCGCCAGCTGCGGGTACCTCGATGAAGTAACTGACCGCAAACAGTCGGCAGGCAGTGATGTTGGCGGCGGCGCCGGCGGCGGCGGCCGCGGCGGCGGCGGTGGCGATGTTGTTCGTAATTCCTACCCCGCTCTGGTTCATGTTGAGCGGGTCTCCGCCGGCGAAGTTAATGGTAGTCAAATTCGGCACACTTGTGACCTCTCCCACTGCGGCGCCGGTTTGTATCAAGCTCGTGCCGTTCCCGGGAGCGGGTGGAGCACTCACTACCAGCAGGATCAAATCTCCCTTGTTGATCCCTCCGATGCCGTTGATGGGAGAGGGAGCAGGAACATAGATAGGATTCGCAACCAGAGTGATCTGGGTGGCGCTGGCAAAGGTGATGTTGTATTCCCAGAGGGGATAGTTGTAGTCGCAATAGATGGAGGTGATGCTGTCGTTGCGCGCGGCTGGGGCATTCGCAACAACTACGCTCTTTTCTACTCCATTGCTCCAACCGGGAATGATTCCATACATGTAGTTGTTGGTGGGGAGAGTCGGATAGTTAAAGTTGGTGAGATAGCAGTAAGGCGTCTGATTGCATGCGACATTGGAGAGGACCGCCCCGCCCCCCGTGGGCAGTTGCAGGCCGCCAGTGGGCAGGCCAGCGCCCGCCTGGCTGATGTCCTTCACCATCATTTCCATTCCGGCGCGCAGGCTCTGTTGTGTCTCGGCCCTCTGGGTGAGCAAGAAGGTTGTGTCGACGCCAGTCTTAAACAGACTGGACGCTGCCACAATCACGATCAGACCGACCGCCATGGAGATCAGCAGTTCAATCAAGCTAAATCCGCGCTCTTGTCTTGTCCTCATCATGGCTCTCTCTGGTTTCGATATCATCTTCTGAAAATTCCTTCTTAACGGAAGCTGGAAATAAGTGCGCTGACCGTGTAAGTCCGCTGCAACGTGCTTCCGGGCACGATGTAACTCACGGTCACGACCGCCTGCCGAAGGTTGGGGTTGGGGGTGATGCCATCTGCTTCCAGCACCGGGTTGATCGCGATCGTGCGGGTGAAGGTGGACAGGCTCATGGGGACATCGTCAGCCGTACCCAGCCTGCCATCCGGTCCCGGCAATACCACACATTCCGGGCCGGCGGGACAGACCCCGTTGGCGCCGAAGGGAACGTCGTCGGCTGTGCCTAGAATTCCGTCTGCGCCGGCGGAGTTGAGCGGTTGCGGTCCGACTGAGAAAAGGCCGGGGGCAGGCAGGTTGTTAATCGCAGAGAAGCCAACCTGGTTGCTGTTGCGTGCGGTATAGATGCTCTCCAGAGCCTCCAGCGCCTTTTGCCGCGCGATCAACTGCTGCTGCGACGACTTAGTCGCGGCGAGAGCGGCGGCGAAGGAAGCGACCAGGGCCAGCAGGCCCACCGTCATAACCACGATGGCAACCATAACTTCGAGCAGCGTGAAACCGCGCTGCTGCCGGCGCTTCGTTGGCCTGTTTCTCATTGTTGTACCCACGTGGCTACTCCTCCTATGTTGACGAGCCGCCAGCCACGAATTCTTCCGGTTGCGCCCCAAACCGTGATGGCTCGCGAACTGTACAGGTCTGCTACTGTGCGCGATAGGTAGAGCACGCCACTGTCGGGGTTTCCGGCCACATCTTGGACTGATCCATCGGGCATGAAGACGACGGTCGCGCCGCCTCCGCCACCCGCCGGGGTGTAGTCGAGATCAATGGCAGTCACCCCGTTGCCGAAGGTGTCGGGCACGGCATTGGCTGCATTGGGAAGGCCTGCCTGTGTAAAGAAGTTGACGTCGGGAGGCAGCGTGACTGTGTTCACCAGAATCGGTGCCGGTCGGGCAACTCCGGGAGGCGATCCTTGCCACCAGGAAATCGTTATGTTTGCGGGCACCGCTCCCGCCGCGGGAGCGAAGGTTACGATGTAGTTTCTGCTTTGCGTGATCGCCAGGTTGCGATAGATGCGCAACGTGTCCAGCGTCCTGTCGTAGGCCGTGTCCACGTGCTCCTTATTCAGAACCGGCCAGAGCGTAATAAATCCGATTCCCGTCAGGATGATGACGATGGTGAGCACGATCAACATCTCAATCATCGAAAAGCCGCGCTGCTTGCCGAGACTCATGGACACTGACTTTCTCCTGACGGGAGCAACGCAGCCTGATAGCAGACGCTGGGTGAGGGAGGCCGGCAATTCCGGCTCTGCTCCGCCGTTTTGATCCTAGGTCCGCGTGCTATGACCGTCAAAGCACGACAGTCCAACGCCGGACGATTGGCCTTTTGTGCGTCGATTGGTTACTCAAGTCAGCGCACCGAGGGCAAGGCACTTAGCTCAAGCGGTGGGGAGAGCTTGTGACTGGGGTAACTTGTTTGCCGAACTGTGGTGACTCTAGGATGGCCACTAGGTATGACTCTATCGTCGCTCTTGGTATGTGTAGACGAGGCCGATGCCCAGGTGTTAGGCAAGGTTCTCGAGGAACTCGATATCCGATTCGAGTCGTGTGCCGACCTGGCACGCGCGGGCATGCGGCTGGCGCAGCAGCGTTTTGACGCGGTCGTTCTGGATTGCGCCTCGCAGGCCGATGCTACCGCTCTGCTGCGGGAGACGCGACATTCGCGATTGAACGATTCGACGCTGGCGGTGGTGGTGGTGCAGGACCAGGAAGGCGTTCACGAGATGTTCTCCTTGGGCGTGAACTTTGTGCTCTACCGGCCGGTATCGCACGAGCGCGCTTTGAGCAGCTTGCGCGCCGCCCGGGCGGTGATGCGGAAAGAGAAGCGGCGGAGCGCGCGGGCCGCAGTACACGCTCAGGCCACGGTGGATTACGCAAATGTGGAGCAGGAAAAAGCAACCTTGATCGACCTGGCGGAGGAAGGCATGTCGGTTCAGTTCGGCAAGAAGCTGCCTCCCACCAGTAAGGTTTATTTTCAGTTCCAGTTGCCGGATCAGGCTTCCAGCGTGCGTCTATCGGGGCAGGTGCTGTGGCAGGAGTGGAACGGGCGTGCCGGAATTCAATTCGTGGATGTACCCAGGGTTTCCCGGCGACTGTTGACTGACTTTCTCAAAGCCCATGCTCCCAGTACTTCCAGAAAAAGTGCAGTTTCGGCGGTGACGGTGGAAATGGAGGAACCGGCGCAGGCGGTTGGCGTCGGGGCGACCTCGGTTGGGAATGCGCAGGAAAACGTGGTGGGTCGCGAGGTTAGCGCCCATGTGAGCGCGGATCCCGGCGACCGCCGCGACCAAACCCGGCACGCGTGCCGGTTGGGGGCAGAGGTGTACCGCGCCGGCATCACGGTGCCGAACCATTGCAGCTTGACGGACCTGAGTCCCGGGGGATGCTATCTCGAAGTGCATTTGCCCTTTCCGAAAGGGACGCCGGTTGAGATCATTGTGCGAACCTATAGTCTGAAGCTTCGGCTGCGGGGCAGGATACAGACTTCGCATCCCGGCTATGGCATGGGCGTGGCTTTTCGCTTGGAAACAGAGGACGACTGCCGCGAGGTGCAGAAACTTCTCGACTTCGTGGCCGCCACAATGAAATCCAAGTAGCTAGCGAGCCGGGGTGGTTTCTTCCGACACGGCCTTCTTGAAATAGTCCAGCGACATTCGCAATCCCGTCTGCAGATCGATCTTCGGCTCCCAACCGAGCAACTGGCGTGCTTTAGTGATGTCGGGCCGCCGCTGTTTGGGATCGTCTTGAGGCAATGGCTCGTAGCGGATCTGGCTCTTCGATCCGACTACCTTCAGCACGTGCTGGGCACACTCGAGAATCGTGAACTCGTTGGGATTGCCAATGTTCACGGGTAGATGCTCGTCGGACTTGGCTAATCGCATGAAGCCATCGACCTCGTCGCTCACGTAGCAGAAACTGCGGGTCTGGTTCCCGTCGCCGTAGACCGTGAGGTCTTCTCCCCGTAATGCCTGTTTCATGAAGTTGGGAACGACGCGGCCGTCGTTCAATTGCATCCGGGGGCCGTAGGTATTGAAGATACGGACGATGCGGGTGTCAACGTTGTGATAGCGCCGGTACGCCATGGTGACGGCCTCGGTAAAGCGCTTGGCCTCATCGTAGACCGAGCGCGGGCCGATGGGATTCACGTGGCCCCAGTAGGTCTCTTTCTGCGGATGTTCCAGCGGATCGCCGTAGCACTCCGAAGTGGAGGAAACGAAATACTTGGCACCGTATTTTTGGGCCAGGTCGAGCGCGTGGAATGTGCCCAGGGATCCGACTTTGAGCGTGGCAATGCCGTGAATGCTGTAATCGAGCGGGCTGGCGGGACTGGCGAAGTGGAAGACGTAGTTCACTTTGCCCACGTCGAAGGGCTCGCATATATCCAGTTCGACGACCTCGAGACGAGAATCGTTGCGCAGATGCTGAAGGTTGGCGCGGCGGCCGGTGAGCAGGTTGTCGACCACGACGACGCTCCAGCCTTCGCCGAGCAGGGCATCACACAGATGAGAACCCAGGAAACCGGCGCCACCGGTGACCAGAGCGCGTTGTGGACTCATGCTTTCTTCGTGCCGTCGCCGTCTTTCAAAACGGCTGCCGGTACGCCGTCGGGATGACAGACTGCGCGTCCAACGCTGTAATAGGTGAAGCCGTGTGCGGACATCACCTCGGGATCATACAGGTTGCGGCCGTCGATCACGATGGGATATTTGAGTTCCTGGCTGAGCCGGTCGAGATCAAGGTTGGCAAATTCCTCCCATTCCGTGAGGATGAGCAGAGCGTCGGCCCCGCTGGCAGCTTCATAAGCCGAGCCTGCGAACTTGATGTTGGAGGTGATCACTTCCTGCGTGCGCTCCATTGCCGCCGGATCATAGGCGGTGACCTGGCAGCCCTCTTGCAGCAACGACTGCACGAGGAAGAGAGCGGGGGACTCGCGAATGTCATCGGTGCCGCCCTTGAAGGCGAGGCCTAGGACGCCCAGGCGCTTTCCCCGAAGGTTCCACAGCGCGCTGCGCACTTTACGGAGGAAGCGCTGGCGTTGGTCTTCGTTGATGCGCATCACTTCATCGAGCAGGCGGAAGTCATATCCGCACTCGCGAGCTACGGATCGAAACGCCAGAACGTCTTTGGGGAAGCAGGAGCCGCCGTACCCGATTCCGGGATTCAGGAAACGGGGGCCGATACGCGAGTCGGTGCCAATGCCGTTGCAGACCTGATTCACGTTTGCGCCCACCGATTCGCAGATCGATGCGACCGCATTGATGAAGGAAATCTTCAATGCCAGGAACGCATTGGAGGCGTGCTTGATCAGTTCCGCACTCTTCGTGCTGGTCACGATGAGGGGAGGGGGAATGGGAGCGCGGTCGGGCTGCGGGATGGCGTCGGTGCGTTCATAGTAGCTACCGCTGGTCAGCGGCGCGTAGACTTCGCGCAGGACGTCGGCGGAGCGCTCGCTGTCGCAGCCGATCACGATGCGGTCGGGGAAAAGGAAATCTGTGACCGCAGTGCCTTCGCGCAGAAATTCTGGATTGGAAGCCACGTCGAATGATTCTGGATTGGTGCCGTTGCGCAGGATGATTTTGCGCACCCACTCGCTGGTATAGACCGGAACCGTGCTCTTCTCCACAATGACCTTGTATCCGTTGATCGCACCCGAGATTTCCCGCGCCACGGACTCGACATAGGACAGATCGGCGTCCCCCCGCTCGGTGGGCGGCGTCCCGACCGCGATGAAGATTACGGCGCTGGGGCGTACCGCATCGGGCAGGTTGTCGGAGAACGCGAGGCGGTGTCCGCGATGGCGGCTCAACAATTCAGGCAGAAACTTTTCATGGATCGGTACCTGGCCATTTTTCAGTGCAGTCAGCTTTTGTACGTCGTTATCGACGAGGGTGACATCATGGCCGAGATCGGCAAAGCAAGCCCCCGCCACCAGCCCCACATAGCCAGAACCTACGACCGCGATCCGCATTTGTCTACACTCCCTGGAGGAGAACTCGCAACCATCTTATTTGATTAAGCTTCGATGGAAAAGCCAAGGTGGGACCCGCGAGCAGCCTCTCGGAATGAAATTTATTGGCGCCGAGACAGAATAATTTTAGCAGCATCGAGCGCGCCCATGGAAGGAGATAAGAGCCCAGGCATCATTCTATTGCGCTCTGGTTCCGTTTGGGGATCGTGGCTTTGCGTGTCAGGGGCGGTATGGTCAGGTTGCCGTGGTGAATTTTCAGCCAGCTGCGAAGGGCGGAGGAGGACTTGAAGAATCTGACTTTCATCCTGAGAGGAGAATCAAGTTCCGTTTTGGCATGTGCAGTATAACAATGGGGCCGCGGGCCTTGGAACAGATTTGCGGATCGGCGTGAACGCAGCCGGAATGAGTATTGACAAGCGCTCAGTTTGGCGCGAAACTCCGCTACAGACGCTGTTCTTAGCTCAGCCCGCTTCTTCTGTCATGGCGCATCAGCCGACGTCAGGCCGTGATCTTTCGCAGTCTGCTACCTGGGCAGGGGAGTTTTTTGCGCAACCCGACGATCCCGCCATGGCGCCGCTCTCCGAGACTGATCTTACAGAATTAGCTGCGAAGTTTGCCTCTCCCACGGGTCCGGGGCTCGCGCCGGATTTGGCCCTCGACCTGGCGCTCCAGATAGTGCTGCATGAGATTGTGGAAGAGGCATGCGAGGCCACGGGTGCGACCGGAGCTGCGATTGCTGTTTATCATGAGGGCGAACTGGTTTGCCGGGCAAGCCATGGGATAACGGCTCCGCCCTTGGGCTCGCGGCTGGATTTGGGGGTGGGACTTTCGGGCGAATGTCTGCGGACGCGACAGATCGAGCAATGCAACGATGTCCAGACAGATCCGCGAGTCGATTTTGAGGCTTGCTCCCGATTGGGCGTGCAGTCGATCGTAGTGCTTCCACTTTTGCGAGCCGGACAGATCATAGGCATCTTCGAAGTCTTGTCCTCGCGGCCTTCGGCGTTCGGGGAGACAGGCACGCTGGAGGCGCTCGCGGATCGTATTCTGAAAAACCTGGACCGTGCACTTTCGCCGTCGATGGCGCCAGTGAGTGTGTCCTCGGACATACGGGAGAGTGCGTTACCCGGCTCAGACCAAATTGCGGACCAAATTGCGGATCCCCAGGGAGTAGAAGCGGAAGCGGGCGAAGCCAGGGTTGGACGGCGCTGGACTGATGTCGCCACGTGGGCGCTGGCTGTCGTCGTGGTGGCGTGCGCCGCTTGGCTTACCATGAGAGTGGTGCAACGTTTCGCGTCACAGAAAGCAGCGGTCCAGAGTCCACCGGCCGGAGTTAAATCCTCCGCCGCTGGCATGACTACGTCTGCCGGCGCCTCGACTGGTAGCGAGTCAGCAGCCGGATCGCGGGCAGGCTCACGCCCTGCTGTTGCTCCATCGTTACCGACTATGCGGGATGGAACCGAGGCGTCCCACTCCGCGCGGCGCGGGGCATCGCGAGTTCCAGAAGGTGGCTTGCGGGTGTATCAGAATGGCAGGGAAGTGTTTCATTTGTCGCCGTCCTCGGAAGCCGCGGAGGTTCCGGCAGACACAGCAGTAGTGCAGGCCTCGTCAGTTCAGCCGGAGAAGGTGGTGGAGTTATCTGCCAGCGCAGCGGAGTCTGGGCTGATTCACCGGGTTGAACCAGAGTATCCGGAGGAAGCGCGCACGGAGGGGATTCAGGGAGCGGTGGTGCTGGAGGTTCACATCGGGTCTGACGGCTCGGTGGAGCAAGTGAAGGTCGTGAGCGGGCAGCCGGTTTTGGCGAATGCGGCGATGACCGCCGTAAAGCAGTGGCGGTTCAAGCCTCACCAGGTAAACGGGCTAGCGGCGGAGATGCAAACCACAATCACACTCAACTTCCGCCTGCCGTCTTAAGTGATCCCCCACGATTGCCAGATCTAGGTGGCCATTCTCCGGAGGGAGACTGGCGCCGACACGATTCTCGCCGGTACCTCCTGAGGCTCTGAGGTTTCGTGTGAGCTTCGATCGGGACGCCAGCCGCTGCTCAGAGCGTAGAGGACAACCTCGACACGGCTGGACACGCCGAGCTTATCAAAGATTCGAAACAGGTAATTCTTGACGGTGTGCTCAGTGAGCTTGAGACGCTGAGCGATTTCGCGATTGGTGAGGCCCTCGGCCACCGAGCGAACTACATCGACTTCGCGGGCGGAAAGCGGAGAGACGCCATTGCCGCGGAAATTGGCGAAAGTCGGTTGTGCGAGCGCCTCGAGCAAAAAATGCAACTCGGCACTGCTGGCCCAGACTTGGCCCATGTGTACACATTGAATGCACTTGGCGAGCAAGTGGAAGGGCTCGGTGCGGCAGAAAACCCCGCCCGCGCCGGCGCGAAACGCTTCGACTACCGCTTCACGTTCACAAGCGTCGATCATAACCACTACGCGCGTGCTTGGCGCCTGGGCACGAATAGTGCGAACCAGGTCAAATGCTCGCCGGCGGTTGCCGTTCTGACCCAGGTTGGCGCTGAGGATGGCGACATGGGGTTTCTCGCGTTTCACTAGGGACAGGACAAGGGCCTCGGTGGACGAAGACTCGATCATGTGGAATTGCGGCTCTCTGGCGAGCGCTTCCACCAGGAGTTGAGTGCTCATGGCGGTGCTGTCGGCGGCCAGGATGCGAAGCCGGTCCTGATTGGATAGAGAGGTCAAATGAGCCATAGGATAAGTGTCGAGATCGAAAAATTGTACTGTGGTATTGAAGAGGATCTATTCCGGTTGGCGGCCAACGTAGCCGTTAGCGGAATCGCCCGGGGGAAGCGTGAACCAGATCCACCGAAGTTCCCATTCCGTTGCTCTGGAACAGGTGATGGTTTCAATAAGCTATGGGAAGTTCGACCCGGAGTAAATAGCACTACCGGGTAGGGTCGGGAATGCAGTTGTCCCGCCCTATAGGGACTTTATTCTGTCTACTTTCAACCTCTTGCATTTTCTTGCATAGATACCTAAAATCACTCCCAAGATTTCGATCCCCCCCGAAAGTGGTTAGTTCGATTTCTCTCCCCGAAAGTGATTAAGAGGTATCTCGTAAATGGCTTTGGGAAGGGCACGGCTTCAGCCGTGCCGATACAGCCCGAAAAAACGTGGGCTTTAGCTCCTGAGGGATCTCGGGTGGTCCCCAGCTTCATTTATGGGATGGTTGCAGTTCTTCGAAGAGTAGTCTCCCCCCAACCGAGAACACTGCAGCCGCCTTGGCTTGAGCCAGGCGCCGAACCGGACTCTCTTTTCCGGGCCACGAGTGTGGCCGAAAGGACGAAGCTATGAGTAGTGGTCAAGCACTTGCGATGGATTTCGGCGTTGTGGGGCAAGGGGTACTGCCCGAAACACCGCAGTGGTATGCGATCCGCGCCCGGTCTCGCCACGAAAAAATAGTGGCCGAGCAACTCGAGAAACAGAACATTGAAAGCTTCCTTCCTTTACTAAAACGGACGCACAAGTGGAGCGACCGGACGAAAGAGGTAGAGTTGCCCCTGTTTGCCGGGTACAACTTTGTGCGGTTAAGTCTTTGTTCGCCGGACCGGTTGCGTGTCCTGAAGACGCACGGAGTGGCCGGGTTCGTCGGAGTGCGAGGGATAGGGATTCCCATTCCCGAGGAGCAAATTGAGAGCTTGAGGACGGTAGTGTTGAAGCAGATTCCGTTTCAGGATTACCCATTTCTGCAAGTTGGCCAGCGGGTGCGAATCCGGGGCGGGGCCTTGGACGGGGTTGAGGGGATGCTGGTGCAGAAGGGTGATCGCAATCTGGTGATTTCGGTCGAGCCCATTCATCGATCGTTGTCAATCAGCATCGACGGATACCGCTTCGAGCCGATTTGACCGCTGGAACAATTGGAGTCAAGGTGTTTCATTCTGTAAAGCGCTGAATAAAGACCGCTGAGTCCCGCGCAAAATTTAGGTGAGCTGTGGAGTGTGGAGGGTTCAACACATGAATGACGTCGAGACAAAAACCAGGAACAACGAGGACGCGGCGGCCCCGCGGCCTCAAGCCTGTGCCTGTAGCGGCACAACCGATGTCGTCGGAGATCTGCAGCCCACGATGGACCGGTCACTCCGCAGCTTTCGCAACGAAGCGGAAATTCACGCAATCAATTATGCTCTGCAGCGGACCGGCTGGAATCGGAAGCGGGCTGCGAGGTTGCTCAGCATTAGCTACCGTAGCCTCTTGTATAAGATTCGCCGGCACAATATCATGCGTGCGGTCCAGCAGAGTTAGACCGTATCGTGCGGCAGAGCGGCGGTCTGACAAGCTTCCGCGACAGGTGTTTCGAGTACGGGTGTTTCCAGTAAGGACGGGGACAAATGTTTCTGGAATTTTACGGATTGCGGGAACAGCCGTTCGGGGTCACGCCTGACCCTCGTTTCCTGTACTTGAGTCCGGCGCACCGCGAAGCTCTGGCCTCGCTCTACTACGGGATTGAGTCCGGGCGCGGTTTCCTGGCACTGATCGCCAAGCCGGGAATGGGAAAGACGACGCTGCTCTTTCACTTACTGGAAAAGTTTCGTCACAGCGCTCGCACCGCGTTTCTTTTTCAGACCCAGTGCAGTTCCCGGGAATTCATGCGCTTCCTGCTGGCTGAACTTGGGCTGGAGAGCCACGACAATGATTTCCCGCGCATGCACGAAGAGTTCAATAAGATGCTGCTGCAGGAGGCGCAGGCCGGACGGCGCTTCATCGTGGTTGTCGATGAAGCCCAGAATCTGGATGCGACTGTGATGGAGACAGTCCGACTGCTTTCGGACTTCGAAACTCCGCGAGCCAAGCTGCTGCAGATTATTCTCTCCGGTCAGCCGGAACTGGCCGACAAGCTGGCGAACCGGAACATGGCGCAGCTTCGGCAGCGAGTTTCTCTGCTCAACCGGCTGACGCCGCTTTCGATCGACGAAACGCGCAAGTATATCGAGCATCGTATGAACGTTGCCGGACACTCCGGTCCACTCCCGTTTTCCGCGGAGGCGCTCGTCGACATTGCGCGATTCACCGAGGGAATTCCACGCAACATCAATAATTTCTGCTTCAATGTTCTTTCACTCGGTTGCGCGGTGCGCCAGCGGGTGGTCGATCCTATGTTGGTGGAAGAGGTTATACAGGATCTGGACATCAGGCAGCACATGACGGAAGTGGCTCCCGCTCCAGCCTCGGACCGGGAGGCCTTGCCTGTGGCAGCGACAACGAACCGGAATTTTCCGGCCGCGTATGACGCGCCTTGGGCTGCGGAAAGCGCGGCCCGGGACACTTTCACTCCCGCCGAGGCCAAGGCCTTCATGCGGCAATTGGCGGTGCAATTGAAAGACAAGCGAAATTAGTCCTGCCCAAGACTTCAAGAACAGCCAGGCGAGTTGATGGGCACTCAGTGTGCTGCTACGAGAAGGCTAATTCCTTCGCTCTCTGCGCTGCCTTAACCACTGCCTTGATGAGGGTCACGCGCAATTTCCCTTCCTCCAGTTCCATGATCGCATCGATAGTGCAGCCCGCTGGCGTGGTTACGGCATCCTTGAGCAGAGCCGGGTGGTGACCAGTTTCCAAAACGACTTTGGCAGCCCCAAGCGTCGTTTGCGCAGCCAGGAGGGTCGCAACGTCGCGGGGCAGACCCACTTTCACTCCTGCTTCGGCCAACGACTCCAGGATGATGTAGATATAGGCTGGGCCGCTCGCCGAAAGGGCTGTGACCGCATCCATGTGCTTCTCATCAAGCACCAGAGTCCGCCCGACGACGTCGAACATCCGGCATGTCAGGGCGACATGGCTGGCGTCGGCGTGCTTGCCTTTGCACACCACCGTCATGCCGGCTGCCATCGAACACGGCGTATTCGGCATCGCTCGCACCACCGGGATGTTTTCTGGCAGAGCTCTCTCGATCAAAGAGGTCGGGACCGACGCAGCTATCGAGATGATTAATTTCCTGGGAGTGACGTGCTCACGGATCTCATTCACGACCTCTTGCACAACTTGCGGCTTCACACCAATCAAAATAACGTCTGCTTCCTTGACCGCGGCGACATTATCGGTTCCAACATTCAGGTTGAGTTTCGCGCTGAGGGCCTTGGCTCGATCCTCATGTTGTACGGTGGCGCAAGTCAGCTGGGTTGAAAGTAAGCCGTTCTTCAGCAATGCTTCGAGCAGAATCCCACCCATCTTGCCGGCACCCAGGAACGCAACTCGTTTTCCCAGGAGATCATTCCCCATAAGTTTGCCTCTGCCTCAATCCGGACTGATTCACTTCGCAATTACTGGCGGTCCCGACATATTACAGGACGCTGGTGGTCTGTTGGCGACGGCGCTCCATCCAGTGCCAGGCCGTCGAAATCGTTTCCCGCAGGGTTCGCCTGGCTTTCCACTGCAAGAGGCTCTCGGCCCGGCGCGGGTCCGCGACCAGGGCAGGAGGATCGCCAGGACGGCGAGGTCCAATCCGTCGCGGAACTGGATTGCCAGTGACTTCCTCAACCGTCGAGATTACTTCTTTGACGGAATGTCCGCGGCCCGTACCCAGATTCGCGGCGAAAGAATCATTTCCAGCCTGAAGGTGCTCAATCGCTTTCACGTGCGCTTCCGCCAGATCGTTGACGTGAATGTAGTCTCGAATGCAGGTGCCGTCGGGCGTCGGATAGTCCGACCCGAATACCTGCAACTCGGGGCCAATACCCGCCGAGGCTTGCAGAGCGAGGGGAATGAGATGAGGTTCGGGGTCGTGGAGTTCCCCGATGTCTCCGCTCTCGTCCGCCCCGGCCGCGTTGAAATAGCGCAGGCTGGCAAAGCGTAACCCATAGGCGCGATCATAGGCTTCCAGCGCTTGCTCGAAGAACATTTTGGAAACGCCATAGGGATTGACCGGCTGTCTGGGTGTGTTCTCGGGGATAGGAACCTGGGACGGCTCTCCGTAAACCGCGCAAGTCGAGGAAAAGACAATCTTTTTCACCCCGACTTCCATTGCGGTATTCAACAGGGAAAGTCCTCCCTCCACGTTGTTGCGGAAGTATTTTCGAGGGTTCGTGACCGATTCGCCGACATAGGCGTGGGCGGCGAAGTGCATGATGGCATCGACGCGCCGCAGCACCGTGGCGAGATGTGACGGGTCTAGGACATCGCCCTTGACCAGTTCAAACCCCGCTGCCAGGAAGGAATGACCGGTAGAGAGATTGTCGTAAATAATTGGTATATGGCCTGCACGTTGCAATGCGCGGGCAGCATGACTACCGATATATCCAGCGCCTCCAATTACCAGGACGACCACGTTATTTCCTTCCCTTGGGAATCATAGCTGCATTGCAGAGTCTCCGCCCTTAGGGTGCTCCGTCCAAGCTTCGCTCGGGCCGATTTTTGAAGGTCTAGCAGGCTGCTAAAAACTCTCGTTCCAGGCAGGCTTTGGGAAGGGCACGATTTCAGTCGTGCCGTTAAGTTCTCTAAAACTAGCCGCGCTTCAGCGCCTGCGGTTTGCTTTCGGCAGCAGAGATTGGTTTTTCAGCAGCCTGCCAGGCTAAGAGCATATCCACTGGCTCAGTTCTTCGCAGCTCCATTGTGACATCTGACCTTGCGCGGCGCGTTTCGACGCGACACGGGGTGCTGAGAAAGCGCCCGGGAAGTCATTTTACACGCAGTTTCGATGACCGGCCCGAAAAACGGACGGGCGTCCGACCGGAGATCCGCGGCTTTTGACCGCGAGGAGAGTCTTTACCAATCCACGCGAAACGGCTACGATTACCGTACAGAGCTGTATTGACAGCCCCGCCAGATGAGGTTATGAAGAAGGGGACGAGGGAAAAAAGTTGTTGGGGGCGCAAGTTGCTGGCCTAACGTTTCCCGCTTTTTGGCATCCAATCAAAGCTGTATGCGCCGCCCGAGTCAACTATTCCCATGAAAACAGAGTCCATGCCGGAGCCTGCCCTGTTGCTGTCTCTTCCTGAACTTGTGAATCGCCATGCCTCGACCACGCCCCAGGATGTCGCTGTGGGCGCTGGTTCCGAGGTGCTGACCTATGCCGAACTGGACCGCCAGTCCAATCAAATGGCCCATTACCTGGTGTCGGCCGGGGCAGGACGAGAGCATGTAGTCGGACTCTATTTGAAGCGGTCCCCGGCCTTCATTGTGGCGGCATTGGCGACTCTGAAAGAAGGGGCTGCGTACCTGCCGCTGGACCCGGATGTCCCCGCCGGACGAATTGCATTCATGCTTCAGGATGCGGGAGTGTCGGTGGTTGTGACTTCGGAAAACCTGCGCGACCGGCTGCCCAGCGGCCCGTGGCCAGTCGTGGACATGGTTCGAGATGCGGCGCAAATTCGCCAGCAAGCGACGCAGGCGCTCAAGACAGAAATTCATCCGGATGATTTGGCTTATGTGATCTATACGTCCGGTTCCACGGGCCAGCCGAAGGGCGTGGAAGTCACGCACTCGAGCCTCGCAAATCTGGTTAGCTGGCACACCCGCGCATTCCAGGTAACCTCGGCAGACCGTGCCAGCTTCATGGCTTCTCTCGGATTTGACGCCGCGGTCTGGGAGCTGTGGCCATATCTAGCGGCTGGCGCCAGCGTTCACGTGCCGGAGGATGGAATACGGAACGACGCCAAAGCGCTGCGGGAATGGCTGCTGGATCAAGAGATCACGGTGAGTTTTGCGGCTACGGCGATGGCAGAGAGTTTGCTCCAACTCGAATGGCCGTCAAGAACGCCGCTGCGTACTCTGTTGACGGGTGCGGACTGCCTGCGCCTGCGACCTCCCTCCAGCGTGCCTTTCAAGCTGGTCAACAATTACGGACCGACGGAGTATACGGTGGTTGCGACCTCCGGCGTAGTGGAACCGGGTGGCAGCAACAGCTTGCCGTCGATTGGTCGCCCGATCGACAACACGTCAGTTCGCATCCTTGATGAAGCTATGCGTGAAGTGCCGCAGGGCGAAGCTGGAGAACTGTATCTTGGCGGAGCCGGATTGGCTCGAGGCTACCGCAACCGTCCTGATCTGACCGCGCAACGTTTCGTCGCCAATCCTTTCGGCGCCGAAGGCAATCGGCTATACCGCACTGGGGACTTGGCGCGCGAGCTTCCGAATGGCGAGATCGAGTTCCTGGGACGAGTGGACGAGCAAGTGAAGGTTCGCGGCTTCCGCATCGAGCCCAATGAGATTGCTGCGGCCCTCAACTCTTGTGCCGGAGTGCGGAACAGCACGGTGGTGGCGCGCGAAGAACAGGGTGGCGAAAAGCGCCTGGTGGCCTACATCGTGCAAACCGCGGGTTCCAGCCTGACCGCGCCCGAGCTGCGCGTTCAACTATCCCACGTGCTGCCTGATTATATGATTCCGGCGGCATTTGTTCGGGTGGACGAGATTCCTACCACGATGAACGGCAAGCTTGATCGGCAGGCTCTGCCGGAGCCGAACAGCGAGAACACGCTTTGCGAGGAATCCTACATTGCGCCCCAGACCACGGTGGAAGTGCGCCTGGCAGCTCTTATCGCGCCTCTGCTGCGTGTGAATCGCGTCGGGGTGAACGACAATTTCTTTCTTCTGGGCGGGCACTCGTTGCTGGGGACGCAACTGATCACGCGCATCAGCGACAGCTTTGGGGTCAATTTGCCTTTGCTGAGCCTGTTTGACCACCCGACGCTGGGCGGCATGTCGGCCGAAATCGAGCGGCTGATCCTCGAGAAAATAGAAGCCAGCGCGGGCAAGGATCTGCAAGCAGCGCCGGAGCACGCTGCAGAGGGAAGCCAGCTTTGACGCCCGCTTCCACCACACCCGGTCGAGCCGAGCGCGCAGACGCGCCCTTGAGCCTTTACCATCTGCTCGATCCTGAAGTCTTGGCCAACCCCTATCCGCTTTTCCATCGCCTGCGCAGGGAAGATCCCGTGCACTGGGATGTTTATTTGCACGCCTGGATAGTCACCCGCTATGTGGATGTTTTGGAAGTCTTGCACACATTTTCTGCGGACCGCACTCCCACCCCAGCCCAGCTTACGGAGATGGGCATTGCGGAGCTGAACCCCATCGCACAAGTGATGGTCAAGCAGATGCTGTTCCTGGATGCGCCAGCGCATACTCGACTGCGCGGCCTTGCTTCCAAGGCTTTCACGCCAGCGCGGGTTGAAACTCTCAAGGCCCACATCCGCGACATCGTTAACAGCCTGGTGGACAAATTGGAGCCCAAGGGAAGCATGGACGTGATTGCTGAGCTTGCAGACCCGTTGCCGGCGATTGTCACGGCGGAACTGCTGGGGGTTCCGGTCAGCGACCACAAGTTGCTGAAGGGCTGGTCGACCAACTTCGCCGAAATGCTGGGTAACTTCCAACACAATCCTGATCGGGCGCAGCTCATGTTGCGGACGGTCGAAGAGATGACGGCCTATTTCCGCAACGCCATTCAGGAAATTAAAGCGCATCCCCGCGAAGGTCTGATTCACTCCATGTTGACTGCCGAGATCGATGGCGACCGTTTAAGCGAGGAAGAAGTGATCGCCAATGTAGTGGTCACCATGGTCGGCGGACAGGAAACCACTACCAATCTCATTGGCAACGGGCTGCTCACACTGCTCCGCAAACCGGATCAGATGAAGCTTCTGTGCGAGGACCTGTCGTTGATTCCATCGGCGGTGGAAGAGATGCTGCGCTATGAGAGCCCGAGCCAGCACACCGCGCGACTGGCGCCTTCCGACAGGCAATTGGGTGGAAAACAGATCCGCAAGCGCCAGGCTGTGATCGCCGTGATGGCTGCTGCTAACCGCGATCCCGAGCGCTTTCCGGACCCTGATCGCTTCGATATCAAGCGCGCTGATAATCGCCACCTTGCGTTTGGCTATGCTGCCCACTTCTGTTTTGGCGCGCCCTTGGCGCGGGCCGAAGGTCAAATCGCCTTCGAAGTTATGCTGCGCCGTCTGAAAAATCTTCGTCTTGAATCGCAAACCCTGGTCTGGCGGAACAATCTTGGTCTGCGTGGGCTCATGTCACTGCGCGTCGCGTTTGGAGAAGAAGGCGGCTCAGGCAGTTCAGACGAAGGCGGCAGGCAGAGTTCGGCCTCGCCTGTTTAGGATGGGCAGAGTCGCCAGTGGCAAGTAAACCGGGACGTTTGCAGCTTTCGAAAATCTTTGTAGTTGCCGAACAAAGGCGCGGCTTGCGAGCCGCGCCTCTAGTTTTTCGTGGAGTCTTTAGCAGGCTGCTGGAAAACTCCGCTCCGGGCAGCTTTGGGGAGGGCACGCCTTCACAGACTGCGGAAAAACTCATCGATGCAGGCAGAACCGTGGAAGAGCGATGCAGGCAGAACCGTGGAAGAGCGATGCAGGCAGAACCGTGGAAGAGCGGCCCTTCAGGGCCGCGTAAGCCGTTTAGAATCGGTCGGGCTTCAGCCCTGGTGGTCGCCCTTCTCGCCTCAGGAACAAGTTTTTCCGCAGCCTCTTCAGTCGTGCCGTTAAGTTCCTTAAAACCAGCCGCGCTTCAGCGCCTGCGGTTCGCTTTCGGCAGCAGAGATTAGTTTTTCAGCCGCCTGTCAGACTCGCATTCCACGAGAACGTCTACTACGGGCCCCACACCATTCTTCCAGAACTAACTATGATTAAATAGCACAACCGGCATTCCCAAGGACGTGCTATTGCTTCAGATAATCCAGCACCAAAAAACAGGTGAGATTCTGGTGGACGAGTTGCCCGCGCCGAAACTCCGGCCGGGTAGTGTTCTTGTCCGCAATGTATTCTCGCTTATCAGTGCCGGGACAGAACGCACCTCGGTCGAAATCGCCCAGGCGTCGATGATGGAGAAGGCTCGTTTGCGGCCGGACCTTGTCCGACAAGTGCTCGACAATTTTAATCGTGAGGGCCTGCTCGCTACTTACAAAAAGGTCCGGGACCGGCTGGATACTTTCAAGGAGTTGGGATATAGCTGTGCCGGCATCGTCGTGGAATCCGCTGTCGACGACATTAAGGAGGGCGACCGTGTCGCCTGTGCGGGCGTTGGTTATGCGTCCCATGCGGAGATCGTTTCCGTTCCGCGCAACCTGGTTGTCAAGATGCCGATCGAAGTTGGCTTCGATGAAGCTGCGTTCACAACCGTCGCCGCTATCGCCTTGCACGGAGTGCGCCAGGCCGACGTGCGCGTCGGCGAGCACGTGATCGTCATCGGGTTAGGCCTGGTCGGCCTTTTAACCGTTCAACTGCTGAAGGCCAGCGGTTGCCGTGTGATTGGGCTCGAACGTCGCTTCCAAAAACTTCGACCTCGCCCTGACCCTGGGCTGCGATCAGTGCGTAATCAGCAACCACGACGCTGTCCCTGTAGTGCAAAGTTTCACCCGTGGTTATGGCGCCGACGCCGCGCTCATCACCGCCGCCACCTCCTCGAACCAGCCAGTGGAATTGGCAATCCAGTGTGCGCGCAAGCGGGGCACGGTTGTGGCCGTGGGCACGGTTGGAATGAACATCCCCCGTTCGCCGTTCTACGAGAAGGAGATCAACTTCCGCATCTCCTGCTCCTACGGTCCCGGCCGCTACGATCCTGACTACGAGGAGCGCGGGCACGACTATCCACTCGGATTTGTTCGCTGGACCGAAAACCGCAACATGCAAGCCGTCCTGGACATGATGGCACAGCGCAAACTCGACGTACGGCCGCTCATCACCCACCGCATCCCAGTCGAAGAAAGTCTCCGCGCCTATGACATCATCACTGGCAAGCTGCAGGAAAACTTTCTTGGCATCCTGATCCAATACTCCGATCCAAGTGAGCCGATTCCGATTACCCGGCGTGTCCAGTTGCGTACTTCAGCCCAGCATGCCGCCGGCCGTCGAGCAGTTCTGGGATTTATAGGCGCCGGCAACTTCGCGCAATCCATCCTGTTGCCCGCGCTGATGAAACTGAATCCGCAAATGCGCGGGGTCGCCACCAGCAAGCCAGTGAGCGCCAAAAACACAGCGAAGAAGTATCAGCTCCAATTCTACGCAACCGATGCAACTGAGATTATTCATGACGAGGACGTCAATCTGGTATTTGTCACTTCGCGCCACGACTCTCACGCGCGCTATGTGGTTGAGGCGCTGCGCGCCGGCAAGAGTGTGTTCGTCGAAAAACCGCCGGCGCTGACCAACGATGAGTTCGAAACCATTCTGAGTGCATACGCCGAGGCTGAACGGACCGGGACACCACCTCTCCTGATGGTTGGCTACAACCGGCGTTTTTCCGGGCCCGTGCGCGCCCTCCAGCAATTCTTTGCTGGACGATCCGAGCCGCTGGCCATCTACTACCGCATCCATGCAGGCTTTATACCGTCCACGCACTGGACCCAGCATCCGGAGCAGGGCGGACGCTTCATTGGCGAAGGCGGCCACTTCGTAGACGTGATGCAATTTCTCTGCGGTGCAGTTCCCACCAGCGTTTACGCGATTGCTCCCACCGACGCTGCACGCCGCTACAATCACGACAACGTTCTGGTTTCGATCACCTTCGCCGATGGTTCTGTCGGCACGATTCACTACCTGGCCAATGGCGCCAGTTCGGTCGAAAAAGAATACCTCGAGGTCTTCGGTGATTCGAAGACCGCCCGCGTGTGGGACTTCAAGAAGCTCGAATGCGCTGCCGGCCGGAAGAAATCAACCAAGTCATTCTCCGGAGACAAAGGACACGCCGCCGAGATGAAGGCTTTACTCGACGGTTTTGAGTCCGGCACCGGTTCGCCCATCAGCATCGATTCGTTGGCGGCGACCTCCCGCGCGACCTTCGCCGTGATGGAATCCCTCAGAACAGGTCGTGTCGTGCCCGTGTTGCCGCGCGACTAACTCTCCCATGCCCAGTTCTTGCTCGCTGTGTCGACGATAGTGCGAGCAATCAGCAGTGACGCGGTTGCCGCCGGAGATGGGACATTCAGTACGTGGAGCATGTTGGCGGATGGAACAATCTGAAAGTCATCCACCAGGGAGCCGTCTCGCCTGACGGCCTGGGCCCGCACTCCGGAGTCGCCCGGAACCAGATCTTCTTCCCGCACCTCGGGCAGCAGCCGCTGCAAGGCACGCACAAACGCGGTTTTGGATAACGACCGGTAGTACTCGCCGCAGCCGCTGCGCCAGTGCTGCGCCGCCATCCGCCAGAAGCCGGGGAAGACGAGCGCCGAGGCCAGATCGCGCAGATTAACATCGCTGCGACGATAGCCTTCGCGCTTGAAAGCGAGCACAGCGTTCGGGCCGGCGTCGACTTTGCCCGTGATGCGCCGCGTGAAATGCACGCCAAGAAACGGAAAGCGCGGGTCGGGCACAGGATAGATCAGTGCGCGAACCAGCGCGGCGCGTTCCGGGACCAGATCGTAGTACTCGCCGCGAAAAGGCACGATCATAACCTCGGGATCATCGCCCGCCATGCGGCTGATGCGGTCGCTGAAGAGCCCGGCACAGTTGATCAGCGATGTCGTAGAGAACGTACCTCGAACCGTCTCGACCACGATTTCATCTGAGGCGCGCTTGATGCCGGTAACGCCAGCAGAGGTAAGAATGCTGCCGCCGTGCGCGGAGATCAGTTCCGCGTATTTCGCGCACACCGCTGCGTAATCGGTAACGCCGGTCTGCGGCACGTAGAGCGCGCGCAAGCCGCGGGCGTGCGGCTCAATTTCTCGCAGTTCTTCCGGCCCCATCTGGCGCACGCCGGTGAGCCCGTTGGCTTCGCCACGCCGGCACAATTCTTCCAGGCGCGGAAACTCGTCTTCACGCGTAGCCACAATCACCTTGCCACAAACTTTGTGCGGGACGCCATGTTCGCGGCAGAACTCAATCATGGCCGCGGCCCCGGCAACGCACAGGCGCGCTTTGAGCGACCCCGGCTTGTAGTAAATGCCGGAGTGGATGACGCCACTGTTGTGCCCGCTTTGGTGGCGCGCCACAGCCGCTTCTTTTTCGAGCACTAGAAGCCGTTGCTGCGGGAAGCGCTGTGTGATCTCCAAGGCAACGGCCAGTCCGACCACTCCGCCGCCGACGATGACCACGTTGTAGCGGGTGTCATTCATCAGTCAAGGGGAGTAGCGCGGCAGTTAAAGACACGACGGGCCTGCGCGCAACAGGCGCGAGGCACATACCGCAATGCGTTATTGGACGATCAAAATCACCGACGTGCTGCGGGGTGGGAGGGTTCCAGAGACTCCCTGTACAGTGACCGAGTAGGTGATCGGGTTTGTCGGGTGAGTGCCGCCGCCACCGCTGGTGCTGGTGCCTCCGCCGCAGGCGGGAAGAGTCAAAGCCATCAGGACTAGAACAGTAAGTGTGCACGCGATTCGGGATCTACGCCGCTGCCTGCGTTCGGCGCTTCCCCAAGCTATCACGATTCCCGGCAACATGAGCCACAGCGCGTAGAAAGTCGACCGATGACGCGCCGGCCAAGTCAGACTGCCCGTCGGCGCCGCGGTCGAGATCGTCATCACAACGTCAGGCCCTCCGCTTGCGGGAACAATGGGATTTGGAGTGAATTTGCATTGCGCCCCCGAAGGCAGGCCGTTCGGGCACGAAAGCGTCACTGCCCCTGGGAACGAGGAACCCGACGGGTTCGGCGCAATGGATAACTGGTAGGCCCCTGTGGTTTGCCCGGCTGTCACGGTCTGGCCGGGAGTCGCCGAATTCACCGAGAAATCCTGGATGACGTTGAGTGACAGTGGCAGAGTGTTGCTCGGCTCTCCGGATGAATCGCTGGCAGTGAGATTTATCGCGTAGTTATTTGTCGGACCAGGAGCCGCGCTGTTGGGGATGCTGAGACTGATCGTCAAAATTGTGGCTGCGTTAACAGTCACTGTCACCGGATTGGCGGGGCTCACCGTGCATATGGCGCCTGCCATCGCGCTGGCATCGCACGTGGCGTTGACCGCACCGCTGTAGTTTGGCGTCACCGTCACCTTCGCTGTAACCTGCGACGCCGCATCGACATTGCTCGGAAAGTTCTGGCTGATGGCAAGCGGGAGTTTGTTCGGCGACGCCACTACCAGCGCCACACTCACGGAGTGTGAAAGCGAGCCCGCCGTTCCCGTGACCGTGATCGAGTAATTTCCCACAGGAGTTGTACCGGCGGTCGAGACGGTCAGCGCCACCGCTGCGGCGCCGTTACCCGGCGTTACCGGATTTGGATTGAAACTGCACACTGCGCCCGCGGGAAGACCTCCTGCACAAGAGACCGTTACCGCGTTGCTGAACGATGCGCCTACCGGCTGGATCGTGAGGTTATACGGGCTCGTGGTTTGGCCCGGCGTCACGGTTTGGCTGGAAGTGGAAGAGTTGATCGTAAAGTCCTGGCTGACAGTCAGCGTAAACGAGGTCGTCAGCGCAGCGGGCGCGCCGCCAGTCGTCGCCTTGAGGTTCACGGTATAACTGCCCGTTGCGGTGCCCGGCGGAACAGTTACGCTAGCCGTCATGTTCACCGGTGAGCCCGCCGTGGGAGTCACTGTGGCCGAGGGCGTGAGACTGCAGCTTCCGCCTGAAATATTCACGACCATACAAGAAACGATGACACTCTGATTGAACGATCCTGAGGCCGTGACTTGAAAGCTTACCGGTGAAGATGTCGTTCCCGGCGGCGTGTTGATCGTATCAGGCGACGGCGTAGTCAACCCAAAATTAACCACGTGCAGTACCAGGCCCGCGGTGCGCGTGATCTTGTTTGAGTCTGAACCGGCGCCTTGCACATTGAAACTGTAATCGTCAACCACATCGCTCGCGCTGACGGTGAAAGGTGTGTTTACAGTTGCGGTCAACACCAGGGGCTTCGGAGTACAGGAACTGGGAGGACTGGTTGTGCCTGCCGCGCAGCTCAGCGTGATGGAGCTCGTGTATCCCCCCAGTGCAGTTACGGTGCCGTTAAAAATCGCGGTTTGTCCGGGGAAGATGGTGAGCGGTGTGTTGGAAATCCCAATATTAAAGTCCGGTGCCAGGTCCCACTGCCAAATCCCGCGTCCGTAAGTGGAAGCGCGAAGCAGTTTCTGGCTTCCAGAACTAAAGATTCCCAGCGCTGTGACGGCCACGTTGGGCAGAAAGCCGGCTTGCCCACTAGCTGAACTCGGTCCCACCTCGACCCAATTCGCCGCTGCCGTGCTGGACTGGAAGACGCCCACATCGGTGCCAACATAAACATTGCCTGCCGCTGAGTCGACGACCACCACGTTGACGGGATCATCAGGAAGAGCGCCCGCGCCACTGCCGGTGAAATCGGTCCATGTTGCTCCGGCGTCGGTGGTCTTCCAGATGTGGCCGGTGACGCCGGTGAAGCCCATGATCGTCACATAAGCGGTGCTGCCGGTCGCGTCGGATGCGTCGATCGCAACGCTTGAGACGGGAAACTGACTAGGATTGAGATTCTGGCTAACCTCGTTGAATGCTGGCGTGCCGGCCGTCGCATTGGTGGTCACCCAGACATGGCCTCCAGTGGGCGAAGTCGTGTTCAGTGGCCCAGGCCCGTCGGTGGTGGCGTAGATCACTTTCGACCCGTTCCCGTCGGTCGGGCCTCCAGCGGCCAGCGCGCGCACTACATTGATTTCACTTCCTGTGCACGCGCCTGCGCCGAAGGTATCGAAATTCGGGCTCAAATCCGTGTAAGTGCCACCCAGCCGGTGCCCGCGCCAGACACGGCACGTTCCCACCAGCAAGCCCACTCTCGACTGTGGATCAAGAATGTAGGGGAAATAAAACGCACCATCGTCGCCACCCAGGTCGCTGCTGCCGACGACGGCGGAGAGATTCGCTTCGCGGCAGTTCACGCCGCTCGAGCACTGCAGAATGGTAAGTCCGCCCGGCGCGCTGTCTGGGTTCGACACATACCACGACAGTGGCGCACCGGCGTCGATCGCGTTGAAGCCGCCGTCGCCACCGTTTACGTTGACCCAGCTTGTGCTGGTCATGGCAGACGAAGTGGCGGGAGAGCCGTTGTCCTGCGCTCCGCCGAGAAGTGTGTTGGCATCCGACGGGTGCTGGGAAAAACTCACGAACTGCGTCATCGATCCCAGGTTCTGGTTGAGATCGTCGAACGCATTTGTACTGGAGCAAGAGCCGGCATCCGGGCTCGTGAAGCTGAAGCCATTCAGGGCGCGGTAGATGCCGCCGCTGTTGGCAAAGTACATCAGGTCGGTGCCGGAGGTTGGAATTGTGTAGGCCAGCGCGTGCTGATCGGGATGCACGTGCGAAGGCGCCGCGATGGGGTCGCATCCGTAGACGTGCGTCAGGTTCATGAATCCGGACATGTTGCAACTGGGGTTGATCGAACTGATGGGACACTTGTAGACGTTGATCGCGCCCGCGTATAAGTCAGTGGCAGTCGATCCGTCGGGGACGGCCTGCAGTTCGAGGTTGGAGTCGCCCTGCTCGACGCCGCAGCCGATGACGTCGCCGCAATTGGTGATGCCATTGTCGTTGATTTGTGTCCATGTCGCGCCGCCATTGGTGCTTTGCCAGATGAATTGGTCGACGGGATTAGCGAAAGGATCAAGCGAGATATACCAGGCGTACATTTCATTTCTTCCCGGCATGGCAGTGATCTCGCCGCGGAAGATCGGACACGCCTGACTATTCGCCGTGGATTGCGGCGGACACGCCGCGGTGCTCAGCACGCCGCCGCCGGGCTGGTTCACAAGACGCGTCCACGTGATTCCGTTAGGTGAAGAGTAGAAGCCGTGGTAGCGAACCGCCGCGAAAAAGAGTCCAGCGACGGCATTGTAGACAACGGATGTCGCCGAGGTCGCGTCCGTTGCGTTGCCGCCATCGGTTAGCGCGTCGTAAGTCCAGGACTGCCCGGCATCAAGCGATGTATAAAGACCGCGCGTGGTGTCGCCGGTGACGGCGCCATCGACAGAGCCTTCCAAACTCGTGCCCATGGCGGCGACCACGGTGCTCGCCGTGCTGAAGGCCATGCGCGTTCCGCCCAGCCCGGTGAAGGAAAGAGCGCCCCCGTTTGCCGTGGAAATCAGCGTCCAGGTATTGCCTGCGTCGGCGGAGCGGAGAATGCCCAATCCGAAATAAGAATCCGCAGAGCCGTTGGCCTCGCCCGTGCCGACGAGGATGAGGGTCTTGGCAACATCGGTATTTAAAGGCTGAATCGCGATCGAGCCCACTGACAGCGTAGCCTGATCATCGCTGACAGGCATCCAGATCACGCTGGAAGCGGCGCTGCTCGCGGCATTCGTCGATTTCCACACTCCAGCCTGCGCGCCCCCAATATAAACAGTATTGCCGCTAGGATCGGCGGGGTCGATGGCGACCGCGGTGGCGCGTCCGGCAACCTGGTGGTAGTCCTGAACTCCACTGCCGGAGGCGTCGGAGGCAAGCGGAACCGGACCCAGCGGATTCCAGCCAGCCGACGATGCTGCCCGCCCGACGGCGCTGCTTGCGGTCCGAGAGCCCCGCTGGGCGCGCATCTGCATCTTAGCGTGGTAAGCGCGGCGGCGAAGCTCCGCGGAAGGTTTCCCGGCGACGATGCGCCCGCGATAGAACCACGCATCGCGCTCTCGTACGTGGTCCGCGTCCTTATGATTGACCGGGGCTTCGGGAGTCACCTGCTTTGCCCCCTGTGCCTGCGCGATCGACATGGCGAACAAGCAAGTCAGGGCCAAAGAAACGATGCGAAGGGAGGCGGAAAAACGGCGGCTGGACATGAGAACGTCGGTCACCTTTCAGTATCAGAAGGCAACTGAAGCTGGTCAATGCAAAAGCGTTGTCCCGATCGCGGCACTGGACCACTTCGGGACAAGCGACCTCGGTTGGCTGAGACTGTTCTCTCCGCTTGGGGCCTGTACAATCTTCTTTCGGTAACTGAAACGCTTGGGGTGATCAACGGGATGAAATGGTTTTCATGGTTGGGGCTGGTTTCGTTATTTGTACTAACTTCAACATTCGGAGTTGCGGAAAGCAAGAAGAGCGCGAAGGAAATTACGGTAGCGGCGGCGGCGGACTTGAGCACAGCCATGCAAGAAGCTAGCCGCGGCCTATGAGAAGCAGGGCGGAGTTAAAGTGAAGCTCTCCTTTGGCGCTTCCGGCGCGCTGACTCAGCAGATCCAGAATGGCGCTCCGTTCGATGTGTTCTTCTCCGCTGACATGGATTATCCCCGGCAACTGATTTCGCACGGCGATGCCGAAAACGCAAGTCTCTACCGCTACGCGGTTGGAAAGCTGGTGCTCTGGGTTCCGGCAGACTCGCCACTCGATGTTGAGCACCGCGGAATGAATGTTCTCGCGGATCCGCAGGTGAAGAAGATCGCGCTCGCCAATCCGCAGTACGCGCCGTACGGACGCGCGGCCGTGGCGGCGATGAAGCATGTGGGTCTCTACGAGCAGGTGTCGGATCGGTTGGTGATGGGAGAGAATGTCTCTCAGGCTGCGCAGTTCGTGGAGTCGGGCAATGCGCAGGTGGGTTTCGTGGCTCTGGCCCATGCCATGGCGCCTGCGATGCAAGGGAAAGGGAAGTATTGGCAGATTCCGGTGGAGGCGTATCCGGCGCTCGATCAGGGCGTCGTAGTGCTCTCGCACTCGCGGCATAAGAAAGAAGCCGCCGCTTTCGTGGAGTACATCAAGACCAAAGCGGCTGCCGCCGTGCTGCAGAAATACGGTTTCGTTTTGCCTGAGCAGAAGTAAGGCGACGATCATGTTTATCGATTGGCAGGCATTCTGGCTCACTCTGCGACTGGCGGTGGTGGTGTCGGCCATCCTGCTCGTGCTCGGTCTGCCCATCGCCTATTGGATCGCTTTTTCGCGCTGGCGCTGGAAATTTCTGGTGGAGGCGGTGGTGGCGCTGCCGCTTGTGCTGCCGCCGACGGTGCTGGGATTTTACGTGCTGGTGGCATTGGGACCGCACAGTCCGCTGGGGCGCTGGTGGATTTCTTTGACCGGCCATACTCTGGCGTTTACCTTTTCTGGACTTGTGATCGGCTCTATCCTTTATAGTCTGCCGTTTGCGGTGCAACCGTTCGCGGCTTCGTTTGCGGGCGTAGAGCGTAAACTGATTTCGGCTTCGGCCACGCTTGGGGCCTCGCCGGTGCGGACTTTCTGGCGGGTGATTGCGCCGCTCTCTGTGCCCGGACTTATCACCGGGACCGTGCTTAGCTTTGCTCACACCATGGGAGAGTTTGGCGTGGTGTTGATGGTGGGAGGAAACATTCCGGGCGTGACCCGCACGGTTTCCATCGACATCTACGATCAGGTACAGGTTTCGAACTATGCCGCCGCGAACCAGACTGCGCTGTTGTTGCTGATGTTCTGCTTTGCCGTGCTGGCCGCCGTCTACAGCTTGAACCGAAAGGCTTGGGGGGTTGGTCCTGCGAAGTAGACGCATCTGGCTGGCGCCGCAGACACGCATCGACTCACAATGACTAGCCGGGCCGAAATAGCCGAAAACGTCAAGGCAAAGGCAGGCGCGCCCGCGGTTTCTGACGACGCCAGTCTGGTCCACACGCGCCCGTCGCTGGATGTGCGGTTGCATAAGCGCATCGCAGGCCAAAGCATCACTGGGCAAAGCGTTACTGGACAGAGCAGTGAACACCCACCGAAGGACTTTGTTCTGGAGGTTGAGTTTGGCGCGGCGCCGGGGTTCACGATCCTGTTCGGCGCGTCTGGGGCAGGGAAGACCACTCTGCTGGACTGCATTGCTGGATTGGTGAGGCCAGATGCGGGACGCATTGCGATTGGCGAGCGCGTCCTCGTCGATACGACTCAGCCCATCGATGTCCCGCCAGCAAAGCGGCGGATCGGGTACGTTTTTCAGGACCTGGCTTTGTTCCCGCATATGACGGTCGAGCAAAACGTTGAGTACGGATTGGCGCATCTTGCCCGCGGCAAGCGCAAAGAACTTTCTGGCGCGATTCTGCAGGCGCTGCGAATCGATGCTTTGGCGCAGCGGAAGCCTGGCCAGATCTCCGGCGGCGAACGCCAGCGCGTGGCACTGGCGCGCACTCTGGTGACGAATCCAGAGGTTCTGCTGCTGGACGAGCCGCTGGCTGCGCTCGACGCGCCGACGAAAGCGAGAATTCTCGACGACCTGCGGGCCTGGAATCACGACCACGGCATTCCCATCCTGTACGTGACGCACAGCCGGGAGGAAGTATTTGCGCTCGGGGAACGCGCTATGGTGCTGGATGGCGGACGCATCCTCGCGCAGGGCACGCCGCACGATGTGCTCGACGCGCCGCGCCAGGAATTTATTGCGCAGCTGGCCGGGGTCGAGAACATCTTCGACGCGATCGTCGAATCGCTGCACGCGGACCGCGGAACGATGACTTGCAGTCTGGGAGTGCGTGGAACGTCGGTGTTGCTGGAGACGCCGCTGGTCCGCGCTGAAGTTGGGTCGACACTGCGCGTGGGGATTCGTGCGGGAGATATTCTGCTGGCGGTGGCGCCGCCGGTTGGTTTGAGCGCGCGCAACGTGATTCCAGGTCGCATCGTCGCGCTCGAACAGCGCGACGTAATCATTTCCGCGCGAGTGGACTGCGGAGTCGAAATGCACGGGGTCGAAATGGAAGTGCACCTCACGCTCGCCGCGCGCGATGCTCTCGAACTTCAGCCGGGCCGCGACGTTCTGGCTGGTGATCAAGACGCATTCCTGCCACCTGATGCGGTGAACGTGCTCCCAGCCTCTTGGGCAAAGCGCTTTGGCGACGGGACACGGCTGCCCCACGCGAGATCCCTCGGCTCGCTGGCGAAAACGCGGGTCTTCGGGATGACGCAGCCGTGTGATCCGAGATCCTCGGGCAATCATAGTTAGTCGCGGTCTTAATCGCGCTCTGGGGCGGCGGCCATATCATATCTTAATAAAATTCATACCTTTTAGCTAAGTTCCTTGTTTGTGCTGAGTTGGCGAGATGAGATATGGTCGAATCCGGGCAAAATCTTGAGCGGTAAGGAGTTATAGGTAAAATATTGCGGAATAAGGAGTTAACGGTGCCATTGTGGGTAGCTTCGGAGGCGTATCTCTTGTGGCTAATCATTTAGTAATGATTATAACATTACGCCAGTGATAAGTTTGCGTCTAGGCGAAACTCAATTAGCTTTGAGGAGAAGGGGTTAGGGGCGGGAAATATTTTCTTCTTGACAGGTGTCGAACGACGGCATGGGACGGTAACCGGTACTAAAGGTTTCCGATTTCGGCAAATTCCCTCAAGATTTGCCATGCGCTGCCGATTTACACTTCATGATCACTCCAATCAGCAGAGTTCACAGCAGCGAGAATCAGCAAATCTCCAAGCCGGACGTTCCAAAACCTGAGCCTCAGCCGGAGGTTCCGAAGACGCGAACTTTCGCGCGATCAAGTTACGCTGAAGAATGCTGTCCAAGTGGACGCAGAGGGCGCAGACTGAAATCTAATGTTCGGTCGGGCAACGTGAAGCTGCCCTCAGGGGCTAAAGCCCGCATTCTTGTTGGCTTCTAGCGGCACGGCTGAAGCCGTGCCCTTCCCAAAACCGTTTGCAGCCTGGAATCCCACCCTTTCGCAAAAGGCGCGAAAGGATGGGCCACCCGCGGTAGGCGCGCTGGTAGAAATCGCGCACGGCGTGCTCGCTCATGAGCGCCAGGTTGCGCCCGATCTCCTCCAGTTCCTCGCGGCTGAAGAACTTCTCTTTGCCGAAATCAGGCCGCCGAGCCATGACCGGGGAGGTTATCATATTCGCTTATTGTTCGCCTAGGTGGTGGTCAACGCTTAGCGGAAGGCGGAGGTGTGCGGGTGTTCGACATATCCTGCTTGTCATCGCGATCGCCCTTCTTGAGTTCGTCTCACAAATGTTCGGTCAGGAAACGTGAAGCTGCCCTCGGGGGCTATAAAGCCCGCATCCTTATTGACGCCTAGCGGCACGGCTGAAGAGGCTGCGGAAAAACTCTTTTCGCTCGCCTGCATTTCCCTCAGCGGCTAAAGCCGTTGCTAATTTTGCTGGACTTACGGCGCGGCTCGAAGCCGCGCCCTTGCAAAGGTGGGCGAGCCCCCCAGGAGAATTGTGCGCTTGTCTCGGAGAGGATTCTACCTCCGCACATCCCGTCATTTCACACATAGTCGAACAGTGTCATGAAACCGAAATCCATGTGCAGTTGCTGGTGGCAGTGGAATAGGGTCAGTCCTGGGTTGTCGGCCATGAAGTCGATTTCGGCCTCCTGGTAGCCGCCCAACATCACTACATCTTTCAGGATTCCGGATGTGAGGTTTCCGGACAAGCTGGTGAGTTCAAAGCTATGGCGATGAAGATGGATGGGGTGGATATCATCGCTGGCGTTGCGCATGCGGATTCGATAATGCCTTCCTTGCTTCAAGTGAAACGAGGCTGGCATGGGCTGGCCGCTCCTCAGGTAAGCCATTCCATTGATCGTCCATCGGTTGAAGCCCTCTTGGGCGGCATTGTCCTTGGCAAAAACCATGTCGAAGGTTTCGTCCGGGAGCGCGGCTGTAGCGCCGGGCTTGGCGAAGAGGGCATAGTTCCAACGGTGTGGCGGGGGTGCAATCCATTGTCCCTTGCCCTTGGCACCAGCGTATTCGACGATGATTCCCATGCCGTGGTGCCGATCATCATCTGCCAGGTCGCCCATGATCCAGACGCCGGGGTGTTTCATTTCAACAATGGCAGAGACCCGCTCCGCAGTGCCCAGCCAGAGCACGGGAACGTTCGCGGGATTGGGGACGGGATTGCCGTCGAAGGCGACCACGTGAAAAGAATGGCCGGGCAGGGCGAGACTGCGAATCTCGGTCGCGCTTCCGTTCAACACATGGAAGAGAACTCGCTCGCCCGGCTTCACGCGGATTGGTTCCCCATGGTGCAGTATTCGTCCATTGATGGCAAAAGAAAGGTAGCCAACTTCGTATCCATGCGGCATGCCCTTGGCGAGGGATGCTTTCATGGCCGACTCGCCTTGCTTTTCGAGCGCTTTCACCTTAGTCGCGGGAGAAAGGAAGTCCATTGCCATGTCTCCTCCGCGACTGAAAGTGGGCTCGAACTCCTTCAGCACAAGGAAGACCTCGCGGTCATAGTTGCCTGGCTCACGCCTTGGCTCGATATAGACGGGCCCAACTTCGCCACCGTACTGTCCAGCGTAGAGATCGGCTCCAGCTCGATTGTGTGTGTGATAGAAACGAAATCCTGCGGGTCGCGGAGTAAATACTATCCTGCGTTTACCGTGTGCCGGAACAAAGGGTGTGCCCTCTTCCGCGGCCCCATCCACGTCAACCGGCACCATCTGGCCGTGCCAATGCAGTTGTTCTGCCACATCGGTGTCGTTGAACACGTCTATAGTGACCTGCTGGCCTTCCTTGAAGCGAAGCAGTGGCCCTGGGAATTGCCCGTTGTACGTGGTCGCCGAGATGATCCGGTTGGGCGCGATCTCAATCGGGGATGTTTTGATGTGCAGAGTGTAGTCTGCGGAACCGGACTCAGAAGCGGCAGGGGTCCCGCTGCTCTGAGGCGAACTGCCGGATTCGGCAACGACCTTGGCAGATGAGAGGAAAACCGCTCCGGTCGTCAAACTCGCTGCTTTTAGAAACTCGCGCCTCGACTCAGACAACTTCTTCATCAAGACACTCCCTGTCGAAACCCTGGGGACCGGTCCCCGAGTTTTGTCTCCAGCGACGTGTGGCACGGAACGCAAGGTCTTGTATGTGACCGACAAACACGGGGGCGAGGTCTGTAGTGCCCAGCTTTGCAAAAGAAGCAAAGCTGGGGCAGCCTGCAACGTGAAGCTGCCCTCAGGGGCTAAAGCCCACATTGTTATTGGCTTCTAGCGGCACGGCTGAAGCCGTGCCCTTCCCAAAACCGCGGCACGGCTGAAGCCGTGCCCTTCCCAAAACGTTTACCTAGTCCTTGTCGAGATATTCTTCAGGCACGTCGTCTTCGGGAAACTCGCGGGTTCGAACTTCGCTTTCGTCGGCATCTTCAGCCTGTTCCACGCCTCTCACAACTCCCGCCTCTAATGTATTTCCTTCTTCGAGCAGTTCGGCAACGCTTTCCGAATCGGCGCGCTCGACGTCGGACAAGCCCTGGGAATCCGTGTCCGCCGAAAGCGCTCCTGCGCTTCGCGAGCCGGAGAATGTCAGATCCGGCCTCCGCTTTTCGGCCCGAGTCCGTTTCCTGGGGGGGCTGAGTCTTGCGGCTGGTTTGGCAGCGCGTTTCGCAGCCATCTTTCTGGGAGAGGCTTTCTTCTGCGCTGACTTCTTCTGGGTTGACTTCTTCTGCGTTCCTCTCGCTGTGCGGACTTTCCTGGCGGGAGTCTTCTTCTTTTTCTTAGCCTTCTTCTTTGCAGCCATAGCAGAAAGTTTACCACCACGCAGTGGGTTCGAAGAGGTTGGCAAACCGACAGCAGCGTCTAGAATTGCCGGCGGGCGAGGTCTGTGGTGCCCAGCTTTGCAAAACACGCAAAGCTGGGGCAGCCTGGTTGGTGGTAGCGGAGGGGAAAATCAAGTGGTGCAGTGGAAAATCAAAGGTGAACCAGGTCTCCCCCAAGTGTTGGCAAAAATAGGAGCACGTCCGCTTGTCCACCAGGAATGCGAAGGGATCGGGTCTCGCGTAAACTCTTTCTGTCTATTTGGAGGCTTTGTTGACTGGATTCTCGAAGATATCTCCTGCGCTGAAGAAGCGCGCCAGCCGTATCCGCGTACTGCTGATGGACGTGGACGGAACGATGACCGATGGCAGCGTTACCTTACTCTCTCAAACGGATGGCACTGCCCTTGAAATAAAGACATTTGACGCGCACGACGGTCAGGGACTTACACTGGCTCATACAGCCGGACTTCGCACAGGGTGCATCACCGGGCGCGAGAGTCCAGCACTGCTTCGACGGGCCCACGAAATGAAGATGGAGTTCGTTTACATGAAGCAGCCCGTGAAGATGGCGGCCTATGAAGACGTCCTTCGAAAGGCTGAAGCTTCAGACCATGAAGTGGCGTTTGTCGGAGACGATCTCCCGGATATTCCGTTGATGCGCCGGGCTGGGCTTGCGGTCGCGGTTGGCAATGCCGTGCCGGAAGTAAAGGAAATCGCGCATTACACGACGAAAGCCCCGGCCGGACGCGGTGCAATTCGCGAAACGGTTGAACTTATCCTTCGATCCAAAGGCATATGGGCTGAGATGATCGACAAAGCCCGGGCTTAGCAGTCTCATGATAAAAAATTCACTGGAGTTCACTTATGTCCATACGACCTGTAAAACGAGTGATTGAATCCAAACCAACCCTTGAAGGCGCAGGGGTGCGACTCCGCCGGGCCTTCGGTTTCGGCAACACAAAAGATTTTGATCCGTTTCTTCTGCTAGATGATTTTCGAAACGATGTTCCGGAGGATTATCTGGCTGGGTTTCCGTGGCATCCGCACCGGGGAATCGAGACGATCACCTACGTGCTCGCTGGGACGGTGGCGCATGGCGACAGCATGGGTAACAGCGGAGTGATCGGCGCGGGCGATGTGCAATGGATGACCGCCGGCAGCGGCATTATTCATCAAGAAATGCCGAAGGGTGACCACGTAGGACGGATGCATGGGTTTCAGTTGTGGGGCAATCTTCCGTCCTCGCTCAAAATGACGTCCCCTCGCTATCAGGAAGTAAAGGCGGGCGAAATACCCGAGATTATCGACGATGATGGAACCCACGTGAGAGTAGTGTGCGGGAGTTTTTGGGGGAAGAAAGGGCCAGTCGAGGGAGTCGCTGCCGATCCCATCTATCTCGACGTTGCGGTTTCTCCCGGCAAAAGAAAAACCCTGCCGGTTGAGACGGTGCGTCACGCCTTCGCCTACGTTTTTGGCGGCGGAGGAAAATTCTGCAACGCTTCCGGTCCGCTCGCGGTGCCGACCGAAGCGATCAAGTGGCTGGATACAAATCCGCCGGTTGAAGCAGACAATCGTTCGCTCGTTCTTTTTGACAGCGGTGATGAAGTCACGGTCCAGGCCGGGGATGAAGGAATCCGATTCCTGCTTATCTCGGGAAAACCTCTGGAGGAGCCTGTCGCCTGGTATGGTCCGATTGTGATGAATACGCAGGAGCAACTGCAGAAGGCGTTTACTGAATTGCGGGAAGGAACTTTCTTGAGAGAGGGACAGGATCGGAAAACTCTTCAGAGGAAAAAAGCTTAAGTCCCTGATCGGCAACCGGTCAACTCAGGCGCAAGCTCCTGAGCGAGGCGCGGGCTGTACCGCCGCTGATATCAGGAATGATAGTCAGTTCAAGTACGGCCACATCCGCAAGGTCGACGTTGTATTGCTCGACTTCCCGCGTTGACGCAGGTGCGCTGAAATTCCATTGCTGGCGCACAATTTCGCGAAACGGCCCCGCACGATTCGAAGACCATTGCAAGACAAACTGTTGCGTACGCATTGCCTCCTCTTCCTCGAAAACCAGCGAGATGCGTTTGAGCCTTTGGGGCTGATCAAAAAGAAGCCGAACCGTTTGAGTTCCCGGTTCAGAGGCCCGCCATCCCCGTGTTTCTCCGGAGACAAACGCAGACTCGACGGGATAATCCGGCTCTTCCGATGTAACCTCGACCACGGCTATACGTTCCAGATCCAGTTGGCTCTCGCCGGGAGACCGAACCGTCTTCGGCGTTGGACTGATAAGCCGCTTACGCATATGACACCTAGTTTACCTCCGCACAACCCTGGGTGCTCAGCAGTCAACCAATCCAATCGATGTGGTGATCACCGCTAAACGCCAGGAAGGCGCTCGAGATCATTTCTTCAAAAGGCCCGATTCCCACAGCGATTTCGACTATCCTCTTAAAGAGTAGATGCGGTTAAAGAATAGATGCCTGGGAGGGCGGCTTTGGGTTTAGAACGGGACGCGCTTTGGTATAAAAATGCGGTCATCTACCAGGTCCATGTGCGTGGCTTCTACGACAGCAACGGAGATGGTATCGGTGACTTCGAAGGCATGGCGCAGAAACTCGATTACTTGCGGGAACTCGGGATCGACGCAATTTGGCTGATGCCATTTTTTCCCTCACCGCTGCGGGACGACGGTTACGACATTTCAGACTATACGTCGGTTAATCCAAGCTACGGAACTCTGGAAGATTTCAAGAAGTTTCTTGCGGCCGCCCACGAGCGGCAAATCAAGGTAATCGTGGAGATGGTGTTGAACCACACGTCCGACCAACACCCGTGGTTTCAGGAATCGCGCAGCTCACAAGACAATGCTCGCCGCGACTGGTACGTGTGGAGTGACACGGACACGCGCTATCGCGGGAGCGCGAATAATTTTTCTCGACACCGAGATGTCGAATTGGGCGTGGGATCCGATTTCGAAGGCTTACTACTGGCATCGGTTCTTCAGCCACCAACCGGATCTTAATTACGACAATCCCACAGTTCGGGAACAAATGTGGACTGTGATGAAGTTCTGGCTGGAACTGGGGATCGATGGCTTTCGCCTGGACGCCGTCCCCTACCTGGTGGAGCGCGAAGGCACCTCCTGCGAGAATTTGCCGGAGACGCACGCCATCATCAAGGACCTGAGGCTAAGACTCGACCGCGAGTTTCCGGGAAGAATGTTCCTGGCCGAGGCAAACCAGTGGCCTGCCGATTTACGCCCGTATTTTGGCGAAGGCGATGAGTTTCACATGGCGTTTCACTTTCCCTTGATGCCTCGAATGTTCATGGGGGTCAAGCTGGAGGATCGCAAACCCATTACCGAGATTCTGCAGCAAACTCCGGAAATTCCGTCCTCGTGCCAGTGGGCCTTATTCCTTCGAAACCATGACGAGTTGACCCTGGAAATGGTTACGGATATTGAACGCGACTACATGTACGATTCGTACGCTTTGAACAAGACGATGAGGATTAATCTTGGGATTCGGCGCCGCCTTGCTCCTTTATTGGACAACGATCGCCGGCGTATCGAATTAATGAACGGGATGCTCATGTCCCTGCCCGGCACGCCAATCATCTATTACGGTGACGAGATCGGCATGGGGGACAACGTGAATCTGGGAGACCGCAACGGGGTTCGAACACCGATGCAGTGGAGCGGAGGCTGGAATGGCGGTTTTTCCGCCGCGGATCCGGAGAGCCTTTATTCTCCGCTACTGCTGAACCCCGTCTTTGGTTTTCAAGCCATCAATGTCTTGTCGCAGAAGCGCAGCGAGCACTCGCTGTTATCGTGGATGCAACACCTGATACGGCTGCGCAAGTCGACTCCGGCGTTCGGATCGGGCTCAATCGAGTTTCTCTATCCAGCCAACCATCGAGTGCTGGCCTACATTCGCCAACTGCGCAATGAAACCATCCTGGTGGTGAACAATCTCTCCAGTTCTGCCCAGGCGGTGGAACTCGACTTGCGAAGTTACAAGGGAAAGATTCTGATAGAAATGTTTGGCAGGAATCTTTTCCCGCGCATAGGAAATGCTCCGTACCTGTTGACCATGGGACCCTATCAGTTTTTCTGGTTTCGGCTGAGACAAATCTAGCAGTTCCTGATGGTTCACCTGCTGTGGGGACGGAAGTTAGAAAATAGTTGGCTCTGTTGACATCCAGGGGCGGTGGCACGGCAAGAAACGGGTGATGGGAGGCGCCCCAGGCACGGCGGGCGAGGATGCCCGCCGGACAGCCGCCGAGACGGCGGCGCTACGAGGAAATCAACAGTGCGAAAATAGTTCCAGGGTTAAAACGGAGTTTGAATTGGCAGAGGAAAGCATACTTACGGACGATTTTATTCGCCAACTGATCAACGTCGGCGAAGTGGATCTGCTGGTGGGCTTGCCTACTCACAACAATGCCAAGACAGTAGGGCCGGTGATAGAAGCGATCCAGGCGGGGATCTTAAAAGGTTTCCCGCGAGAAAGGACTGCAATTCTCAATGTCGATGGCGGATCCAAAGACGGAACTCCGGATGTTGTAACCGGTGCTTCCATCACTGATTTGCGGCATGTTTACAATACGCATGCTTTGCGGACGCTGCCTTCGATCAGCACACAATACGCGAGCAGCCCTTCCAGCGAAACCTCGCTGCAAACGATCCTGTCGGCGGCCGAGTTGTTGCGAGCCAGGGCGTGCGCCGTCATTTCACCCGAATCGTTGAACATCGAACCGGAATGGATGGCTCGACTTCTGCGTCCGGTCTACCTGGACAACACCGATTTTGTCGCGCCGATCTATCGCCGGCACAAATTCGAGGGAGTCCTGATGAGCAACGTTGTCTACCCCATGACACGCGCGCTCTACGGCCAGCGAATCCGGGAACCCTATGCCACAGAGTTCGGCTTTTCTGGACGTTTTGGGAGCCAGTTCCTGGCTCAGCATGCGTGGCGTCATGAGCCGGGCCAGTTCGGAACAGAACTGGAAATGATATTGAATGCGATCACCGGAGGATACAAGGTAAGCCAATCGTTTCTCGGAACCAAGAGCCGTTCGGAGCACCATGCCGATGACCTGGTGGCGGCGATGCGGCAGAGTGTCGGAGTTCTGTTCTCGTCACTGGAAACGAATCTGGCGGCATGGAGCGCTCGTGACGGTTCCAAACCGGTTTCAACTATCGGCCCCGAGTACGAGGTAACCCTTGATCCGCTGCGCGTGAACCGGAAGCGTCTCAAACAGATGTTCTCAGCCGGGGTGGGTGAACTCGAGCCCGTTCTTCGCTCGATCCTATCGCAGTCAACGCTGGGCGCGCTGCAGCAAATCGCCGGTCGGGATGAAGAAAATTGCCGGTATCCCGCAGAAGTTTGGGCTAGAACCGTTTACGAATTCGCTGCCTCTTATCACAAATCTGTCATTAGCCGCGACCATATCGTCCAGGCACTCGTACCTCTTTATCGAGGAAGAATGTTCACCTTTCTGGTGGAGAACCGCAACGCTTCGGCAGAGCAAATCGAGAACAGCATTGAAACCCTCTGCCGCGAGTTTGAACGCTTGAGGCCGTATCTGCTTGAAGTCTGGAATGGCGGAAAGTGAGGCAACGATGCGTGAAATGATCGTCGGAGAGCTGAGTCAAGCCGCGCAGGAAATCACCAGGGGCTTTGCACATATGCTGCCTCGCCTGATCGTGATGCTGGTCATCGCGTTCGTGGGATGGGTGATCGCATATCTGCTGAAGTGGATCTTTGGCAGCATTCTGCGTCTGGTGAAGTTTGACAAGCTGTCGGAGAATACGGGCGCATCTCAGTTCCTGAATCAGGCGGCCCTGCCTTCCCCCACGGAACTGGTCAGCCGGTTCGTCTTCTGGGTGGCGTGGCTGGGTTTCATTATGTTAGGGGTGAGCGTGCTCGGAATTGGAGGATTGCAGCAGCACATCGCGAGGTTCTTTCTGTTCGTGCCCCGGCTGTTCGTCACGTTGTTCATCGTTTTCTTTGGGCTGCTGTTGGCCAGCTTCTTCTCCCGCGCCGCGTTGCTGGCGGCCGTAAATGCCAACCTGCCCTCTCCACGCCTGTTGAGTATTTCGATCCGGACGATCAGCATCATCTTTGTGGTGTCGATGGCCTTTGAGGAACTCGGGCTGGCGGAAGAGACCATGCTGCTTGCCTTCGGCATCGCCTTCGGAGCGGGGATGCTGGGGCTGGCGATTGCTTTCGGAATAGGAGGAAAGGACCTGGCGCGCCAGTTTTTGGAGAAGCGGCTGGTTCACGAGAAAAAGAGCGAGAAGGAAGAAGAACCCTCACCCCTGTAAAGCCGGAGTCGAATAGCCTGGCTGCCCTGCCCTTGCACTCCACGCGACGACTGTTTATGGTTCTCGGATGGGGTTTCCCCGGTCCAGTGGGGTTTTGCTGCACCCGACGTCTCTGCCTGGGCCGCACGGCATCGGGGAATTCGGTCCCGAGGCATACCGTTTCGTCGACTTCCTGCACTCTGCCGGACAGAAACTCTGGCAGGTCCTTCCGCTGAATCCCACAGGCTACGCTGACTCGCCCTTCCAATGCTTTTCAGCCAGTGCCGGAAATCCCCTCCTCATCAGCCTCGAGCGTCTCGCCGATCAGGGCCTTCTCAGCAGGAGCGACTTTGGTCACGTCCCGACGTTCCCCCTCGACACCGTCGATTACGATGCAGTCATTCGTTTCAAAATGCCGCTGTTGCAAAGGGCCGCGAAGAACTTCTTCAGCAACGCCTCAGCCCAAGATCGCAGCCGGCTTGAAGAGTTTTCACAAGGCAACGGAACCTGGCTCGATGACTTCGCAATGTTCATGGCTATAAAGGAGGCGCACAACCTGGCCGCATGGACCCGGTGGCCCTCCGACATTGCCTCGCATGAGCCTGAAGCCATGCAGCGCTGGTCGGAAAAGCTGGCCTCTTTCATCGCCGCCCAGAAGTTCTTGCAGTTCGAATTTTTTCAGCAATGGCAGGAACTCCGGGCCTACGGACGCGAACGCAATATCCGCATCATCGGAGACGTTCCAATCTATGTTGCCCACGACAGCGCCGACGTCTGGTCGAATCGCCAGTTCTTCCTTCTTGATGAATGTGGCATGCCGCTGAGCGTCGCCGGCGTGCCTCCTGACTATTTCAGCGCTACCGGGCAGCTCTGGGGCAATCCCATCTACAATTGGCCGCTGCTCAAGCAAACCGGATATGAGTGGTGGGTTGGGCGAATGCGCTCTGCCCTTCGCCTCTACGACATTGTTCGCATCGATCACTTCCGCGGCTTCGAAGCCTACTGGGAGGTGTTCGGAAACGAAACAGCGGCAAACGGCCGTTGGGTGAAGGGTCCCGGCGGAGAACTATTTTCCGTGCTGCGCGAGGCGCTCGGCGATCTCCCGATCATTGCCGAGAACCTTGGGGTCATCACTCCTAAAGTCGAAGCGATTCGCCACGAATTCGGATTCCCGGGCATGGCCATCCTGCAATTCGCATTCGGCAACGACCCGCAGGCACCTATGTTCAAGCCGCACAATTACGTCCCTGATCTCGTCGTCTACACCGGCACACACGATAACGATACCGTGGTGGGGTGGTGGGCTAGCAGCGGCAAGGGCGATAGCACGCGCACGCCCGAAGACGTGGCCAAGGAGCACGCCTATGCGCGCGCGTATCTCGGCTTCAAAGATGAACCCATCCACTGGGTTCTGATTCGGGGCATTATGTCGTCCGTCGCGAACACAGCCATGGCACCCATGCAGGACATCCTGGGCCTGGGCAGCCAAGCGCGCATGAATCTGCCGGGCACGTCGAGCGGCAATTGGAAATGGCGTATGAGACCCGGCGTCGCGACAAACGAAATAGCGACACGGCTAAAAGAAATGGTTTCTCTCTACGACCGTTGAGGCGTGTTTCGGAGATCCGCATGTCATCGAAGTGACCCAAACCCTTCTGAATACAAGACGACGCCAAGTACTAACGTAACTCACACAGAGTCCCAAACTGGTGCATTGTTCTTAATGAAACGTTAATCTTTCCTTTTGGCGGGAACCTAACGTTCAAATCTCCCCGGCAGCTTTGCTCCCCGCCCGGGTGTAGTCGCAACTTAGCGAATTACCATGAACTAACGGACGACGTTACGTATTCGAGGGAACAATGGCAGCGAAAAAGATTCTTCTGGTCGACGACTCCAGAACGGCCTTAATGATGGGACGCACAATCCTCGAGAAACGCACGAGTTACCAGTGTGTGACGGCGATGGACGGACTGGAGGCGGTGACCAAGGCGAACGAAGAGCATCCCGATCTGGTGCTCATGGATGTAGTGATGCCTCGTATGAATGGCTTTGAAGCCTGTAAGAAGATGCGGGAACAACCGGCGACTCGAGAGATCCCTATCGTCCTGCTCACTACTCGTGGAGAAGAGTCGTACATGGAGGCCGGATTTCAGAGTGGCTGCAACGATTACCTCACTAAGCCGGTCAACGGAGAAGAACTGGTGAGGTTGCTGCACAGCTATTTAGGGGAATAGGCACGGGAGAACGGATGCCGAGACGACAGGTTGGCTCCAAAGCCACCCACCAAGACAAGAAGATGAGCGCAAGCGCTTCGGGGATCGACCGGGAGGACCCGCGGTTGGAGGCAGCGCAGAGAAGGCTCCGCGAGAGTGTGGGGCAGGCCGACGCGCTTGAGGCAGTCCGTGAGATTGTCACCAATCTTCTGGGTTGCGAAGAAATCGGGCTGTTCACTGTGAGCCACGGGAAGAGCGGGCTGCTCTGGTCCTTTGGGATCGATCATAAGCGGCATGGGACCCTGGATAGCTTCGAAGAATCGGCATTGCATCGGGTGCTGCAGGGTGAATTTCATGTTGCGCAGGTTGATTACGAGCGGCAAGCCGACCGTGGGAATGCGCCGCTTCGCGTGTTTATTCCTATTCAGCTACACGGACGCACAGTAGCGGTTCTCGTAATGCTGAAGTTACTGCCCCAGAAACTCGGCCTCGACGAAGCGGATATCAACCTTCTGAAGCTGCTTTCCGACGAGACTGGAAGAGTCTTGTTTGATGAGGGCGCGAATGCCAATGCTTGATCGGGTCAGGAGACGAGGATGAGCCGGAACGTTGAGAAGTTCAACCCTGCGGCACTTCCCGCAGAGGTGATGAAGGGGTATGAACACGACGAGAAGCTGCCGGATGCGCCCAAACACTTTCTGTATCCCGGGCAACTATTTGTCTCTCGCGAACCAGTAGTCATTACTACCATCCTGGGATCGTGTGCAGCTCTGTGTCTTTGGGATTGCCGGAAGAAAATCGGTGGAATGAACCACTACTTGCTGCCGGAGGGAACAGATGACGGACCCAACCGGCTACGTTATGGGAATGTTGCCAATCCGGCGCTGCTAAACGAGCTTTTGGCTGTGGGATGCGAGATCAAGAATTTGCAAGCCAAAGTTTTCGGGGGTTCAAGCGCTTTTGCAGCGAATCCCTTGCAATCTGTGGGAACAAGAAATGCGCAACTAGCGGAAGAGTTTTTGCGTGAGGCGGGCATTCGACTAGTGGCTAAAGATGTATCCGGCAAGCATGGGAGGAAGTTGATCTTCAACACGCAGGATGGAGTCACGCTGATCCGGGATTTTGCCGATTCGTAGTGACCGCTTCATGTTCCGGTTCTGGCGGGAAGAGATTTTGGAGGATGGAGTTCGATGGATTTTGACCGCGATGCAGTTCTGTCGTCATTTGTAGCCGAGACCCATGAGGGACTGGATCTGATGGAGCAGTCACTGCTCGCCATGGAATCCAATTCCGGGGGCGCAGAACTGCTGGACGATATCTTCCGCGTAGCCCACACACTCAAGGGAAATGCGACCTCGCTGGAATTGGACGATCTGAAGGGCTTTGCGCATGCGACCGAAGATTTGCTGGATGTTCTCCGGGAGCAGAATACAGAGGTCAGCGCAGATGTGATCTCGCTGTTGCTGAAGGCAGTGGATGAGCTTCGAGCCTTGGTCGCCGCTACCGCCGTCGGAAATCCCCGGCTCACGAAGGAGCAGCAGAAGCTCAGAAAGCAAATCGCCGACGAAGTAGCTGGACGATCACAACGGGTGGTGGCGCCCAACTCCAATGGAGAACGCTCCGCTGCGGCCACGGTTGGCGCCTTGCCGGGCACCGGGAGCCGCACGCTACGCACCGATATCGACAAGCTCGATCGCATGTTGAATCTGACCGGCGAAATCGTCATCGCGCAGGGGCGTCTGCGCCGGATGATTGAGAAGATCGACATCGAGTTCAGGCGCGAGATCCTGGAGACGCAAAGTGAGACCGAGCGCCTCTTCAGAGATTTGCAGGACGAGGTCATGAGAGTTCGCATGGTTCCCATCGACACCATGCTTCGTCAGAACCTGCGCGCCGTGCGCGATCTGGCCAATACCCACAGCAAACTGGCGCGAGTCGAAGTGATCGGAGGAGATGTCGAAGTCGATACCAAGGTGTTGGAACACCTGAAGGATGCCGTGCTGCACATGATTCGAAATGCCATCGATCATGGCATCGAGATTCCCCCGGTGCGCAAGAGCCGCGGCAAGAATCCTTGTGGCCTGATCAAAGTCTCGGCAGCGCATATCGGCGGCAATGTGGTGGTCACTCTGCAAGATGACGGGGCGGGCTTAAACCGGTCAAGAATTCTGAAGAAGGCAAAGGAGATGGGATTGTTTCTTAACGCCAATCCGGTCTCGGACTCGGAACTGTATCAAGTTCTGTTCCGGCCTGGATTCTCCACTGCCGAGTCTGTGACGGACCTTTCCGGGCGAGGTGTAGGACTGGACGTGGTGCGACGCAATGTTGAAGCATTGCACGGGACAGTGGAGATCGCCAGCGAAGAAGGTCGAGGCACAACCATTACGATCCGGCTTCCGCTCACCCTCGCCATCATCGATGGATTTTCCGTTCTTGCCGGCAGTGAAACATTTATTGTTCCTCAGCAATATGTGGTCGAGTGCACGGAACTCACGGCTGCACATCGCCAAGCGGGGAGCAGCGGCATCCTCAATTTGCGCGGGAGCCTTTTACCCTACATCCGGCTGCGTGAGGTATTTGGCCAGTCCATGGGAAGTCCGGCCAAAGAAAATGTGATTGTGGTGAAAGTCGGCGAGTTCCGCGCCGGAATCGCAGTCGATCAGTTGCTTGGCGGCATGCAGGCTGTGATCAAACCGCTGGGCAAGGTGTTTCGAGGAATCTCAGGCATTGCGGGTTCGACGATTCTGGGAGATGGACGGGTGGGCTTGATCATCGACGTACCCGGGCTTTTGCAGGGCATGATGCAGTCGAGTTTGCAGCCTCAAATTGGCTAACAGAGTTCACATCGCAAAGGAAGGTTCACGGCTATGAAGACTTGGCAAGATTGGAAAATTGGAACCAGATTGGGCGTCCTGTTCGGATCATTTCTGTTGGTCCTGATTGCATTGGGAGGTTTTGGACTGAGTTGGCTTGGACACCTGAACACCAAGACAACGACCGAACTCCATAACCGGTTCAACATCACGAAGCTGACCAATGACACGATCGCTAACTCGACCGACAACGCGCGCATCACGATGCAATTGTTCGAGACCACGGATCCGGACGAGCAGCGAAGACTGAATGAGCAAAATGACGCGATCAGCCACGAGATCGGAACGGAAGTTGCGGAGATCGAAAAGAGCATGAGTTCTCCTCAAGAAAAGGAACTCTTCGAGATCGTGACTCAGAATCGCAATGCTTACGTCTCTTCTCGAAAAAAAGCAAAGGCTCTGCTGATGGACAAAAAGCGCGAACAGGGGATGGCAGTGTTGACTGGCGAGGTCATTCCCGCGCTAACGGTTTATCGTGCCTCGTGGATCAAGTTTGTCGAGCTGCAATCAGACGCCGTCCAGAGAAGCATCAAGGAGAGTGCGGACGCCTATAGCAAGGGCCGTCGGATAGTGTTTGGGGCATTCCTCCTGACGTTACTGCTGGCGGCTGGCGGCGCCTTCGCCGTCACCAAGAGTATCACCCAGCCTATTCAGCGAGCAGTGGAACACGCCGAGGCTATCGCGGGCGGCGATTTGAACCGGACAATCCAGGTGACCGATAAGTCGGAGACCGGAAAGTTGTTGCAGTCCATGTATGACATGAGCACCAAGCTCTCGGCCATCATTTGTGATGTCCGGGAAGGATCATCGGCGGTGGCGTCTGCCGCGGCGCAGGTCTCGGCTTCCTCGCAGAATCTCTCCCAAGGCACCAGTGAACAGGCCGCTTCGCTGGAGGAGACGAGCGCCAGCCTGGAGCAGATGAACGCTTCGATCACACAGAACGCCGAAAACAGCAGGAAGGTCGAACAAGTGGCGGAGAAAGGCGCGCTTTCGGCTGAGGAAAGCGGTGAAGCCGTGCAAGAGACGGTCGGGGCCATGAAGCAGATTGCCGCCAAGATCTCGGTGATCGAAGACATTGCTTACCAAACGAATCTGCTTGCGCTGAACGCCGCCATTGAAGCTGCCCGGGCAGGCGATCAAGGCAGGGGTTTTGCTGTGGTTGCCGTCGAAGTCCGCAAACTGGCGGAACGAAGCCAAGTCGCAGCTAAAGAAATCAGCGATCTGGCCTCGAGGAGCGTGTCGGTTGCTGAGCGTTCGGGCCAGTTGCTGGCTGACCTGGTGCCCGCAATCCGCAAGACTGCGGAACTGGTGCAGGAGGTAACGGCGGCCTCCACCGAGCAATCCTCCGGAGTGACGCAGATCAACCGGGCGATGTCCCAGGTAGACAGCGTTACTCAGCGCAACGCATCGTCGGCGGAGGAACTTTCCAGCACAGCCGAGGAATTGGCCACCCAGTCCGAGCAACTCCAGCAGTTGATAACCTTTTTCCGCATCTCTGAGGAGAAGTCAATCGACCGCGACGCCGACAAAAGGCAAGCGGGAATGGTCTCCCACTTCAAAACGCTGAAGGTGGGGTTGGGCGAGCTCAAACCGGCGCGACCGGTCAGCAGGGCCATAGAAGAACCCGGCTTTTCACGGTTTTGAGGGAAGAAACAGTCTCGATCCCATAGAGATTCACAGTGATCGGAACCAGTTGTAGAGGGAAGGCTGAAGGAGCAAATCATGAAAGCGGTCAAGGAAGCCAAGCCGCACCCGGTGGGCAACGGGCAATATCTTACCTTCTTTGTTGCCGGCGAAGAGTACGCCGTCAACATTTTGAAGGTCAAAGAAATCATCGAATACGACACGGTCACCGTGGTGCCCAACACCGCTCCCTGGATTCGTGGCGTCACCAATCTGCGCGGCAATGTGGTTCCAGTCATAGATCTGGCGGTGAAGTTCGGTTTGCCGGCGAGCCAGGTCTCGAAATTCTCCTGCATTGTAATCACGGAAGTTTCTTATGATGGCGAAAAGTTAACCATGGGAGTTGTGGCCGATTCTGTCAGCCAGGTCGTCGACTTCCTGGAAAATGAAATCGAGGCTCCTCCGCCATTCGGCACCCGCCTGAGAATTGAATTTCTACTGGGCATGGGAAGCATGGGGAAGAAGTTCTGCCTGATCCTCGATATCGACAAGGTTCTATCGACCGATGAACTGCTGGCCATGACCGATTCCACGCATGCCTCTCAGAGCGCAAGCGCAGTGCTCCCATCGGGCAGTGCACGTGCAGCCGAATCGGGAGCCTAGCTTTGTCCACGATCGCACCTCGGATGAAAAAATCGGAATCTGCGCTTGCAGCTACCGATTTGCCATGGGAAACAGAAGGCTTTTCGGTGACTCCCGCTGTTTTCGGCAAATTTCAACGGCTGATCCATCAGGAAACGGGCATATGGCTGGGGGATTCTAAATCAGCATTGCTTTGCGGCCGGCTTGCCCGGCGCCTTCGCGCACTGGGAATCTCCACGCTGGATCAGTATTACAAAGTCGTGGTTCAGCCGGAGCAGCACGAGGAACGCGTGTCGATGATCGACGCGATTACCACCAACGAAACCCGCTTCTTTCGTGAACCCAGGCACTTTGAATTTCTCGAGCGGCGAGCGATTCCGCGCTGGCGCGCAGAGGCCGAGCAAAGGCTTCGTCCAAAAAACATACGGGTTTGGAGCGCGGGTTGCTCGTCCGGAGAAGAACCGTATTCGCTGGCTATGCTGTTGGCGAAGCATCTGCCGAGCCAGCAAGGCTGGAACGCGACCATTCTGGCCACAGATATTTCGACTCGAATGCTCGCGCAAGCGCGCATTGGGATTTACAGCATCACCAAGTTCCCCGACATACCTGAGTCCTTGCTGAAAGATTACATGCTCAAAGGAATTGACAAGCAGGAAGGCCAGATGAAAGTGATGCCGGAAATCCAGGCTGTGGTGGATTTCCAAAAGTTGAATCTCATCCAAGGCCCTTATCCACCGGAGGGGCACTTCGATGTGATTTTCTGCCGCAACGTGCTGATCTATTTCGATCTCCAGGCTAAGCAGAAAGCGGTGGAACACCTGACTCGTTGCCTTGCCCGCAACGGGCTGCTCTTCGTGGGGCAAGCTGAGAACCTGAGTAGCGTGAACTCGCAGTTGCGGAGCCTGGTCCCGGCGGTGTATGCGCGGGCGGGGGAGCAGAGTGGTTTTTAATCCTGGCCAGACGCCGACCCAGTCTTCTACGGTTCGCAGCAGAGAAAGCGCTCCGCGGAATACGCAACGAGAGAAATTGCATGTGCTGGTGGTGGACGATTCCGCCATGGTACGGCAGGTCATGCAGGCGATTCTGCAGACCGACCGAAGAATCAGCGTCAGCATTGCGGCAGACCCCCTGATTGCCGCCGCCAAAATGCAGAAAGAGCGTCCCAACGTCATCATTACGGACCTGGAAATGCCGCGAATGGATGGTCTGACGTTCCTGCGGAAGATTATGGCGGAGTCGCCGATTCCGGTGGTGGTCTGCTCCGGCCTGGCCGCCAAAGGCACCGACCTGGCTCTGCGCGCGCTAGAAGAAGGAGCAGTTGAGATCATCACAAAACCGAAGTTGGGAGTTCGTGACTTCCTGCATGAGTCGGCGGTCCTTCTTTTGGACGCGGTGTGGAGCGCGGCCGAGGCACGGGTTGTACCTCGGCAGAGGACAGCCACACATTCCCGATTGAGTGCAGACGCGGTGCTTCCCCTGCGCACCAAATCCCGTAACGGGGGACCATCTCATGGTCTTATTGCTGTCGGCGCCTCCACCGGCGGCACCGAAGCCCTGCGCATTTTCCTCTCAGCCATGCCACCGGACTGCCCACCGATCGTGGTGGTACAGCATATGCCAGAGAATTTCACCCGCGCTTTTGCCGACCGCCTGAACCAGGATTGCACCGTAGAAGTACGTGAGGCTCGGGACGGTGTCCAATTGCAGAACGGCTTGGCGCTAATTGCGCCCGGCAATTACCACGCTCTGGTCAACCGCTGTGGCGCGAGCTTTGTGGTCAACATTATGGATGGGCCCTTAGTGTCCCGGCATCGGCCAAGCGTGGATGTTTTGTTCCGTTCAGTCGCGATTTCCGCTGGGCGGAACGCCGTTGGCGTGATCATGACTGGGATGGGCGACGACGGCGCACAAGGATTGCGCGAAATGAAAGACGCTGGGGCCGTCACCATTGCGCAAGATGAATTGAGTTGTGTCGTCTTCGGGATGCCTCGGGAGGCGATCGCTCGAGGCGCCGCGGATCTTGTTTTGCCTCTACAGCAAATCGCCCGGCATGCCCTGGATTCGCTAAACACCGAAAGAAAGCATGGCGCGCAAGTTCAGATCTAAGCGGCGTTTTCGAGCCGCAGGAGGGTATTGGCAGGGTAGTTTTGGACTGCAACCTTCAATCAAGCCACCAATCGACCCGGCGCTTACGACAAGGCAGTGTAATCAATCTGAGGTTCTATGCCGATCGTGATCTGCTGGCTAACGCTCTGCTGTTCTATTATGAAAACTCTCCGGCATTGGGCGCGAGCCTCTGTCAATCTGTCTTCAGGAAGGAAACACTCATGGCGACTGGTGCGAAACCTGCTCTTGAACCGTTAGACGATAGCCAAGGCGACAAAACTGGGGCTCTGAATGCGCCCGATGCAGAGCCCTTAACGCTCGGAGAGCGGATCCTTAATAAGTTGAGCAAGATATTCGAAGGCAACGAACATTCCGGAATGTGATGATTTTGTGCGGCTGACCCTCCCGAGAAACATTCCGGCAAGTAATCGCAGCTGTCGAAGTGCACTGGCACGAAACTGCGCATTCGTTCGCTAACTTGGGCCAGCATCTTGCGCGGTAAGCTCAAGGCAGACACACATCGCTGCCATCACCCGAGAACTTAGTGGCAAATAGCGTCGCCGCCGAGCCAAGCGCGTGATTAGCGGCCCGATGTACGGGATGTACGACTTCATTTTGGCGAAAGCTGATCGCCAAGGATCTGAGAATTTGGCCAAAAATCATCTGTTTTCGGGGCAGTAGCCTGCTGTTTTATGACCCCGTTGGATTCAGATACTTGCAACGGTGTCGGTAGAGTAGGTTTTTGGGCAGCTTCATCAGTCATTGACCGGGCTCAGCAGGGGCAAGGATTATTTCTCGAGCCATTTCCAAGCCATTCTTCTTGAGAAGTTCGTGTACCTCCTGTGCCGATAGGCGGCGCCCGGGGCGTTCCGGAGCATTGGCGATCATCCAACTCGTGACACCGAGAACAGAAGTGTCAAGTGCGAGGGCCCGGGGATCAATCTTATCGAATGTGTCAGTACTCGCATGGTGGCGGATGTCATAGTCTCCGGGCTCGACTTTGAGACTCAGACTGGGCACTCCCGCAATCATAAAGGATGCATCGTCGGAGTCGACACTGGGAGCAACGTAAATTTTGCCGGCACCCAGCGGAATTAGTGGCTGCAAGAGCTTTTGTAAGGGCGTAACAAAATCATCCCGAGTGTTGCTCTGTAGGCCGATGGCGGGCTGCGCTCCGTCGTCCATCATCAAAAAGGTGCGATGTCGATCTAACTCCTGTTTGTGCTTTTCCAAGTAGGCTCGGGAACCAAGGTTTGCCTGTTCTTCCCCAGTGAAGAGCACGAAGCGAATTGTGCATTTTGGTTTCATGTTCAGAGACTTCAAGATTCGCGCTGTGTCCAGCACGGCCGCCACCCCAGACCCGTTATCATCCGCACCCTGGGCGTAGTCCCAGGAATCGAGGTGCGCGCCCAGCAAGACCACCTCATCGGAATCCGTGCCCGGCAACTCGGCGACGACGTTGCGTTCGGTCGCGCTGTTTGTGCCAAAAGAGTTCTGAACGTCAAGCGAAATCGTAACGTCTCCTTTCGTGAGCAGTCTCCGTAGTGTAAGACTGTCTTCTTTGCCAATCGATAATACTGTCAAAGGGCCACGAGGGTAGAACCCCCATGCAGATGTGTAAAGTAACCGGTCTGGTTTATCAGAAGGAATGAGCATCGCTGCCGCGCCAGCACGCGCGAGTTGTTGAGCAATCAAGGAGCGCATCACTGGTAGCGGTGAATTGCCAATATTATGCACGTCGACGAGAACCGCTTTCCCTCGCAAGCTCTCTGGCGAGACGGGAAGATTATTGTCGGGCGGCCTCCCGATATCGGCGAGCGGTACCTGAATTCTGCCTTGCGTCCCTGGGACCCAGCCATAGGAACCCACGACCAGCGCTTGATCAACAGGGCTAATGATTCTTGCCATTGCAGACCCGCGCTGCCATGTGGGATGAAACGAGTATTCTTCAAAATGCGCGGACTCAAAGCCCATATCAGTTAATGCCTTAAGAACGAGTTGCGAGGCTTCGTAAGACTTTTGGCTTCCGGTGACACGCGGACCGATTAAATCAGTGAGTTTTTCGAGAAAGCTCAACGCCCATCCGTCTGCGGTGGCATGGCCCACAATCCCTACAATAGAATCCTGAGCACTCGCTTCAGACGAGCCCGAAACCACCCCTTGACTCGCTCCACTAAATGCCTTGGTGTAACTGACTAACGTCACACCAGAGATGGCGACAAGTACAAGCATCGCTTGGCGCACTGATAGAGCTCGTTTGCCGAAACGTATTAACATTCTTGCTCCCACGAATAATCGAAACTAATCGAATGCGGACCTTACACAACAGCGGCTTTTTTTACCGGATCCAGGAACTTTAGTAGAATGTGGACCAGAAATTATGAAGGCATCATCTTTACGGGCTCCTCAGGTCGCTGAGAACGGTCGTACTCCTCTGCGCATGGATCTGCGCCTTAAGGTACTGGAGCGGATCTTGAACGGCAAACTTTCTCCAGGAGTTCGCGTCAACGAATCGCGGCTGGCCAAAGAGCTAAGCGTTAGCCGAACGCCTCTTCGTGAGGCGCTCTTCCAATTGGAACGCGAGGGATTCGTACGCTCGGACCGAGATCGCGGTTTTTCAGTGGAGCCCATGAGTGCACGTGAAATTCGCGAACTCTATCCGATGTTGTGGACGCTAGAGTGTCTCGCACTTCGCTTGTGCGGCCCTCGCGCAACGCTTGCTGCTCCTTCGCTTACCAGACTCAATAACGAATTGCGTACCACGCGCAAGCCAAAACGCGCCCTCATTCTTGACAATAGCTGGCATGAAACACTCCTGGCTTCTTGTCCTAATCGCCGCCTCCAGGACGCCATTCAGGGATTGCGGCTGGCGATACGGAGATACGAACTTCTCTACATGCGGGAGGTTCCTTTGATCAACGTTTCCGTTCACCAGCATCAGGAGATCATCAAAGCCGTCAAGGACGGGGATACCGCCCTCGCATTGGAGAAGCTTGAGGAAAATTGGCGCTTCAGCATGGAGGAGCTCCTTGTCCGTGTGGGAGAACCTTGAGGCATCCTGGAACGGCACGCGTGCCCAGATTCGCAACTGAGACCCCCTTTGAAGCCGTTCAGCCCAAAAATAAGTTAGGAATTGTATACAAAATAGGTATCATCGTGTACATAAATATTAGTGTCCATTTCTAATAATTTCCAAGGCTTTTGCCATTCCGGGATCTTTCCCTGCTGCCACGTCGGCTGGGGCAAACACTTCCACATGGATGTCGGGTGGAATCCCCGGTCCATCGAATGCAGTTCCTTCCGGCGTAAAAAAGACTTCGTTGGGAAGGCCAAAGGTCCAACCATTGGGGAGGTGCCGCTCCACGACATCGGAGAACACTCCTTGCGTGTTCTCACCAATGCGCGTGATGTGCGGAGAGCGGCCCATTAACGCTTGTGTGAAGGTCTCGCCGGCACTGATGGTACGTGGGCCGATCAGCTCGACCACAGGACCCCGAAATCCGGGCCGGGTGCTCGGCCGCACCCAACTCTCGTCTCCCTCCGACCATTTATTACGGTCCACCGGATACAGCCGGGCCTTCTTGGTATATGCGAGGTACGGGCTGATTGCGAGACGGGATGCAATCGCAAGGCCGAGAGGATCGTCCCCACCGTCGTTGATTCGCACATCAATCACAAGCGCCTTCAGATTAAGATCAGAAAAGATGGTGTCCAGTGCTGCCTCCAGCGCCATAAGCTCCGCGGCGAAGCCGCTGCTGGCCGCGTAGCCTGAAAACGAAAGGATTCGGAGATAGCCTGTACTGTCATCGACGTGACCGTATTGAACTTGGTTCCGGCAAAACTTCCGGATCCCACCCTTCAGGTACGCACGCTCCGTTACTTTTAGAGCGTCCATGGGCTTACGCTTCGTACCCGGACGAAGTCCGTCAAATTCCTTTTTCAGGGCATGTGCATTAATGGAAGTATGCGCGTCGCCGAAAGGCTCAATCATCCCTGCCAGAATATCGAACAGATCCTTTGGGTTCGTGACCGGCGTGACCTTTTTCCGATTGGCTGCAACTATCTGGTCCCAATCCGCGTGCTTAAGATCGAAAGAGATGTACTGCTCCGCCCAGGTTCGCGTGAACACTTCAAAATTGTCGATGGGAGTGTTCAGAGTCATGCGCTGGCAGACCGCTGGCATTTCTGCCAGCCGGTCGATCCGCATGTCTGAGGCCGAGCCATCGAAGTGGAGCACTTTGTGATCATTGCTGCCACCGGTCCTAACGAAAAACACGTCGCCATTTTTTCTCTTGAACGAACTCTCGTGTTCTTCCCCAGCGGTCTGCAGCTGAGCCGCCGTAAACCCCGGAACGCACGTTGTGGTTGTCACCTCGAATGCTCTCCAGTTTGTGCCCTTAACCTCGAATACGTTGCCATATCCCTCACTTCGCCACACCCCATCCATCGTTTGTGCGGCCGACGTGCGAGGCAAAACGAAAAGTAACACAGCTAGCGTGCAGATATGGATGGCCAGCTTTGTTCCGTTCGACAGATAGCGCATATTGCCTCCTTATAAAATCGCCACTCACCCGGTCAAGAAATCGAAGGAGAACTATAATCAGAAATCCTATGCTCGATAAATTCAGCTCGACGCCTCACTTGATCAGCCGACATTCCTACGAGTTTGGAATAGAGGTCAGGATCAGTATCCGCTTCTGTGCCAAAAAGAAGGATTGAGCTCGTTGAATCCAGTTCCAGTTTATTGCGGAGCGCAGGATCGTCGAGCGAATATAGTAATCCAGCTAAGCCAGCAACTGCTGATTCACCGGCGACAATCGGATGATCTCCGTATGGCGACGAGGCAAGGAGCCTCATACAATCAGGTACCACGGAATCCGGGATCGTCATGAAGAAGTCGGCGCCGTCAACGAGGAGCTTCCAGGCGAGCGGCGACACCTCGTTGGATTCAAGCCCTGCCATTATGGTGTGGGCTTCGCGATCTATGGATACGGGCTTCCCTGCAAGAGCGCTCTCAAACAGACCTGCTGCTCCGGATGGTTCCACCACAATGAAGCGTCGTCTTCGGGCTCCCCATACCTGGCAAAAGTGAGCGTATACTGCCCCCGCCAGACCACCAACACCGGCTTGCACAAAAACATGGGTTGGTGTTTTGAGGAATGCAAGCTGATCCATAACCTCGCTTGTTATTACTGTATAGCCCTGCATCACCGCAGCCGGAATCTTTTCATAGCCCTCCCAAGATGTGTCTGAGACAACCAGCCATCCGTGATTTTCCGCATCGCGAAGACACTGGCGAACTGTATCGTCATATCCGAAAGAAGATCGGATAACCTGTGCGCCATAACGCGCAATGGCAAGCTCGCGATTCAAGCTGCATGAGCGTGGGATGTAAACAACACAATGGCAGTGGAAGAGATTCGCGCCCCATGCAACTGAACGGCCGTGGTTGCCGTCCGTGGCAGTCGCTACCGTAATCGTCTCAGTTATATTGAGAAACCGCCCCTGACGAAGTGCTTCTGAACTCGGGGACGTTCCCGTTCGCTCTAGAATTGCTGCTTGGAGCACTCTGCAAACTGCGTAAGCACCACCAAGGGCCTTAAAGCTACCTAGGCCAAATCGACCACCTTCATCTTTGTATAGGATCGCGCCTACTCTCTTGGCTTTGGCTAACCCCAAGAGAGAAATTAGCGGCGTAGGTCGATAACTTGGCCAGGAAGAGATCTCTTTCCGTGCCGACTCGAGCTTGGTGCTGGAGAACTGAGAGATATCATCACAGTCTCCTCGCATGGAACGAGGATTTTCATAGAACCTATACGGCTCAGTCATTTTTCGAATCGAGCCCCTTTTCGAAAGCTAACGCGCCAAGACCGCAGATCGTATACTATATCGTACATCTTGTATACATGCTTGTCCTTGACTTCCTGCGAGAGGTCGATACAGTAGACGGGCGAGCAGTGCAAACCCCGGCGAATGATAACAATGAGCACACAAGCGCACCAGGTTCGCAATCTCATCGAAGCTCTCGTTTCCATCGATTCGGTAAATCCGGAACTCGTGCCTGGCGGAGCAGGCGAAGCCAAAATCGCTGCATTTATAGCGCAGTGGCTCCAAAAAGCTGGTGCAAACGTCGACGTTGATGAACCCCGACCGGGCAGGGTCAGTGTGATTGCCAGAGTACCCGGCACAGGTGGCGGTCGTTCTCTGCTTCTGAACGGGCACATCGATACCGTTGGTGTCACTGGCATGAAAAATGCCCATACGCCTTGCGTTGAAGGCGACAAGCTCTTTGGGCGTGGATCCTACGACATGAAATCCGGTGTAGCTGCAGCGATGCTAACCCTTGCGTCTGCTGTCCATCTCCGGTTGCGCGGAGATGTGATTCTAACAGCGGTGTGTGACGAGGAACACGCGAGCATTGGAACCGAATCCGTCTTGAGGCGAATATCGGCGGACGCCGCAATTGTTACCGAACCTACGGCTCTAGATATCGTCATCGCTCATAAAGGCTTTGCTTGGTTCACGGTGGAAACCTCGGGCGTCGCCGCTCACGGGTCGCGGCCAGATTTGGGCGTTGATGCCATCTTGGCAATGGGCAAAGTCTTAAACGGGCTAGACCGTCTGAACAAAATATTGGCGCAAGGTCCACGGCATCCTCTGCTCGGCCCGGCATCGATTCATGCTTCATTAATCAGTGGAGGACAGGAACTTTCTTCGTATCCAGAACACTGTACCCTCAGCGTCGAGCGGAGGATCATTCCAGATGAGAGCCTGAGTAAAATCCAGGATGAAATAAACTCGATCTTGGATCAAGAGTCGAAACTGAATCCAAGATTCAAAGGGACATTCACGACAGGGCTAGTTCGCGAACCGCTGGAGGTACCCGAGACAGAACTGATTGTAACAACGTTGCGCAAAACCGCGGCTACCCAATTGAAACGGGAGCCAGCCTTCCAGGGATTCAGCGGGTGGACCGACGCGGCATTGATCGCCGCTGCAGGCATTCCCACTGTTATATTCGGTCCTGGTGGGGCAGGAGCGCACGCTGTCGAAGAATGGTGCAATCTCGGCGAAGTACTCACGTGCCATGAGGTGCTGGTTGCTACCGCGGCTACTTTCTGTGCGTAATCGGGCGAAGCGAGCCACTTAGGAGAGATAAACCAAGCAACAGCAATCCTCCAGATCCTATGATCCGGGTTTTCATAAATGCCTCCGCTTGAAATCAGTAGACGATGGCAGGAGCATGCAACAGCTTCTCTCTCTATTCTGCTGGTTGGCCGCGAACTCCTTGTGTTACCGTGCTTCTTGCAAGCGAGCGCTCGACGCATGTGGGGTGTCCGAGTAAATACCAGCGTCGTCGTTGAACCTCTTGACTCGCTCGTCCCACAAAGGAACGATGTCACGCAGTTCTTGCCAAAAGCTCTGCTTTCTCCGTGACTCGAAATCCTCGAGGGTTATTCCCTGCTGCTCGACCCACGTGTAATAACCGAGATTGAAGATGCGGTTGCGGTCAAATTCGGTGAGCTGCAGCATATGATCGGTGGCGACAGACTGAAGAAATCTCGCGCTGACTTCTGCTGCCTGACGCTCGCCGAAGCCCGTCGGATAACAGCGGCCTAGTATTTTTTCTCGTTCCGAGGGATAGAGCTCAGAGCCATCGGTGGCGACGGTGATCAGAACGTCCTGCGGAGTCAGGTCAAACACCTTTGCTGTTTTAATCGCGCCCAGCACATTCGCGGTTGAGGAGAAACCAAAATCTACAAGCTGCCCAACAACTTCCTGAGGCACGCCCATTACTTTGTGCAAATAACGCTGTCCCGCAGGCGTGTTAAAGAGCACATCCAAATGATCGGTCGATTGGTCGCTGATCGCACAGACAATGTCTGTATTCATCACGTTATGAATCAGCGGAATGTGCTTATCACCGATTCCCTGGATGTTGTGCTCGCCGTAGCCGTTCATGAGCATAGTCGGGCATTCTAGAGCCTCGACGGCGACAATCCTTGTGCCGAACCGCCCTTTCAAATAATCGCCAGCCGCGAGCGTGCCACCTGAACCTGCTGCGGAAATGAATCCGGCAAGCCGGAGCTTTTGCCCACCGGAAACTTTTTCGCCGAGGTGCTCGAATACCGCAGCTATGGCCGGGCCTGTAACAAAATAGTGCGCAAGATAATTTGGGAACTCGCAGAACTGGTTTAGGACAATATTCTGCGGGTCTCGAGCCAGTTCTTTGCAAGCCTCATAGACCTCTCTGACGTTGCTCTCGGTGCCGGGAGTGCGCACGATGTCTTGGGGGCCCTCAGTCCATTTGGCCAGCCACTCGAAACGTTCCCGACTCATTCCTTCAGGTAAAACCGCTGTCGCTCGGCAGCCCATCATGCGACTGATAGCAATGCCGCCACGCGCGTAGTTGCCCGTCGATGGCCAGATCGCACGGTGCACGGAAGGATCAAATTGCCCGGTCAACACACGTTGTAGCAGGCACGCATAGGCGGCGAGTACCTTATGCGAGCGGATCATAGGGAACTTGTTGCCGAGTAAGATGACAATCGGAGCTTTCACCCCGGTGAACTCGGACGGGAGAATCACATGCACAGGTAAGTCCGCGCGGCCCTTGCGGTCAGCTGCGTTATACCAATTCACGCGCCACAAGTTGCGCGGATCAGGCGTATCCGGGTCGACGGTAAAAAGATCGGTAAGTGGGACCGGAGGACTGAGCTTCGGATTGGCGAGTTCTGCAAACGTTGGTAGCACGATGCGGTTCTGGCGAAAGCTTCGAACGGCATTTTGATAGTTTCTGGCGTCTATAATATCGGCGCACAAGCCGAGCCTAACCTCTGAAGCTGGGTTCATAGTTCTCTTGATTTCTCCCCAAAAAAGACCTCAATCAATCGTGCAGAATTCGCGGAGGTCGACACCAGCTGCTTGAGCTCTCATCTTGCTTATCGGCCGGAAGCGGCAGTTTTGAGAGTAGTAGTCGCTCGTGCGATCGCCTCGGTCAACAATTGCAGCTGGCGGCGTGCCTCTTCGAAGTTGCCTGCATCAATGGTTTCATGCACACCTGGCAACGGCACCGCTTCATATCCGTTGTAAAATCCGGGCGCAAAGATACAGTGCTTAAACCATGGGCGACGCGGCAAACCAGCCGAAACGAGGAATTGTGTCTCAGCTGCTACCAGTGCCCGATTGAGGCTGTAAAAGTCATGTGATGAGCTGTTGGCGGAGAGAAGCTTCTCGGATCTTCCATGGAGGTCTCTCCCCACCTCTGCCAGCGCCTCTGCAGCTGTTCGCGCAGCTTGCAAGTCGAGCTGGCTTGTCTGCCCAAGCAGCACGAGCTTGTCCGAGATGCCAGCTAAATGATTGCGGATCTCAACACCATAAGTCTCGTAATCGAGAGGCAGAATATCGGCGTCAGCCAGTCGAAGCGCTTGCACGCCGTAGAATTGTGCAGCTGCTACGTGGTAGCGGAACGTGGGGTCGCCAAACTTCTTCATCCATTGATGATTGTCGAAAATTGAGTGATATACCCCATAATCGCCTTCAAAAGTAAAATCAGTGGACGGAATCCCCATGTGATCGAAGAATGCTGCATAATCTGTACCGCTGCCCAGGTCTCCAATCTCAATCTCCTGATTGTTGATCGCAGCGGAAGCCGTTTTGCCTGAGGGTACGTGTCCAGGGCGAATTTCACGCCGAAGATGGTCTCGAAAAACTTGGTTTGCATGATCCAATACGGAACCGCCATTCGGATCAGGAATGTCGGCCGCTACTTCCTTGATAAATTTTTTCAAAGAAGGCGTGGCTTGTGCAGTGAAGCGATCACCCGAGGTAGCCGAGTCAAGGTTCAAATAGGCAATGCCCTTCTCGCTGAGTTCGGCCGAGTTTTTTTCAGCCCAGTAGGTTGAGCCCAGTTCATCCGGTTCCTCGGCGTCCCAGCTGCATAATACAATTGTCCGCAGAGGCCTCCACCCTCCACGCAGTAACGTGCCCAAACCACGAGCAACTTCCAACATTGCAACGGTACCGCTGTTCGGATCCACCGCACCGAATACCCAGGCGTCCCGATGGTTGCCGAGAACCAGGAGTTCTTCCGGCTGTGCTGTACCGTGAATTCTGGCAATCACATTCCACACGGGTCGTCTGATCTCGTTCATCTCTACCTGCATTCGCAGCTTTGCGGGGCCGGGACCGTAGTGATACGTAAAAGGCAATCCTCCCTGCCAATCGCGCGGAACAACTCCGCCTGATAAATGTTCAAGTATGGGGCGCGCATCCTCGTAGGAAAGGGGCATTACTGGGATGTGCGGTACAGTGGATTTATCCGGCAATGTGCCTGGATAGATGAAGTCATAGAGCACTGATCCGCGTTGGACACCCGAGGCTGGACGCCATGGCCCTTTTGGGTAGGTTTCGCCCGCATGATAGCCATCGTCTTGCGGATCTGAGTAAATGATCAGCGCTGCGGCCTTATGTTCCTCCGCGACAAATGCTTTCGCGCCGCGATAACACTCGCCATAACGCACAATAACGATCTTTCCTTCGGGGGAAACACCATTCGCGCGAAGCAAATCATAATCTTCTGGAAGTCCGTAATTCGCGTAAACGACCTGAGCCGTGACATCGCCTGATGCAGAGTATGCATTAAAGCCTATGGTGGTGTTCGGATCCTTCGACGCGGCATCTTCGGGGACGTTTTCGGGATGGGGACCTGAAAAGCTAACCGGTTCGAGCATGTCCAGCTTTATTTCTTTCGGCTCAGAAAGGAGTACGGGGAATTCTTCGATCTCGGCGTCGAGCCCGAAACTGCGAAATTGCTGCTGCACGAATTCGGCAGTACGCCGGTCGGCCGGGCTGCCTGCCAAATGCGGCTCGGCGGTGATGACCCGGTGATTTTCTTCAGCCCGGGTTGGATCGGGAATGGCCAGAAATTGCTTCTCAACGTCGCGCTCTCGAACACTGTGTGCTGCAGTGAAACCGCTTAGCTGTACCTGGCTGGTTTGCGCTAGAGCGGTAGCGAAGATTATGGTGATAAACGTAAGTTGAAATCCGATAAAACGAGCACTCATGAAACCTCCTGAGAGGCGTGCAATTTCCCGTCCCTTTCGCGATCTAACTCCCGGCATATTCGCCTGAGGCGTGCTCACTGACTTCCTGTCCAAAGGTACTAATCGTTCATCGACATCTCGGGGTAATAGAGCGCGTTTAGAAAGAGCTTGTATGTGCCATGGCTTTGGGCACGGAAAAGCGGGCGGAAACCGAACATCACGATGCGCCCCTTGCCGTCCTTTATGTCGACAACCGCCGCCTTGCCCGCCATCTTTTCGCCACCAACCATCCAGCCAGAAAGAAGTTCGTTCTCGCCGGGATAGCTTGCCGCGATGCGTGACTCCACGTTCACTCGGCCCGAATCAAAGATATCCATGGCGAGACTGTTGGCCCCCCCTTGTCGCGAACCGCTAAACATTACCGCGCTCTCTGTCGGCATGCCGAAGCCCAAGGGCTGGTTGGGATCGACGGTAATTCGGATGATTGAGTTCGGTACGAAGAACTTCGAATGATCCACATTTCCCAACGCATCACCAACTGGTACTTGCAGATCCTTCATCGCCAAAGCGCAGGCCTCGTTTACCGTTACAAGCGTCCCGCCAGACTTGATGAAGGCCTTGATCGCCTGCAGGCCTTCGTCGCCGATCCCACCCGCATATTCCGGCGGCAGATTGGGTTCGATGTCCGGCCTCCCAGGTTGCGGTCCACGCTTGCCCGTTACGATCGTGTCGCGGCTTTCGGCGGACAGAATCAGCACGTCGAAGTTATTCGCCAGCCCGCCCTGTTTCACGTCCTGGTTGTGAAGCGTCGCGTACGGAATGTGCAGATCATCGAGCACGTAGCGTGTCCAGCCTTCGTCCATGTTGTTTTGGTACGACTGGTAGAAGCCAATGCGCGGCGCTTTGAGGGTACCGAGTTTCATTCCCTGCGTGCTGTTCAGCGCCACCCCCGTGATGTGCCACTCGCTGAGCAGATCGGAGATGGCGCTCTGTCCCGGTCCACCCTGTTTGATAACGAAGGCGCCCTGAGCAAATGTCTTCTGTCCCACGGTAGCCGGCGCGAGTGTCCGCGAGACGCTGCCGCCGTGCGCCAACACTCCGGCGGCCACCGCATAGGAGGCGTTTAAGCTGGAATCGAGTACTACGTAGGCTGGATTGCCGGACGGCATCTTGCCGGCAGGATAGACTGCCTCCTCAACAGGCTTGGTGCGCACAGTGATGGGTTCGCTGATGCGGTCGGTACTCACGCCCATCAGATACGGCAGCGTCCAGCTAGTGTTGTCATAGGGCGCAATCGGCGGGCCGTCCGGGTACTGGCGCATGTCGGGGTACTTCTGCCGGTCCAGCAGTGTGATCGCCTGCGCACGATAGGGCTGGGCCAGTGGCACGATGAAGGAACCAGCAGGATAGCCCTTGCCCCCGGCCACAAATGCTTCCTGAGCTTGCTTCACCTCGAGCCCGCCCATCAGCAGAGCATTGACCATTTTGGTTGCTGTTAGCGGGTCGTGCTGATCACCCGAAATCACAAACCCGCCTTCGCCGCCTGGCGCCTCAATACCTTCCTTATTCATTTTGTAAAAGTTGAGAAGGAATTCGGTCTTGCGCTCGTGGGCAGTGCGGATAGCGGCAAAATTGAGAATCAGCTCGTTGTCCACGATGTCCTGAAGGTGCCACCAGCCGCCCAGCCACGGATGCGGCGTGTTTACGCCGATCCTCGTCAAGCTCTCGGGAAGCTGGTTACGCGAAACGTAGATCGGGGTGGCCACCCGCGCACTCGCCGCCTCGGTCAAGAACGACACTACGTTATGAGTCCACGCCACTTCGTCTTCTCCGCCCGTCCACCAACCTGTATAACCTTCATTATGGGTGATGCCCGTCCTGCCAGCCTCATCGAGGGCATAGCGCATGTTAGCGCCCATGACCTCAATGCCCGTCCAAACCAGCGAGTTAACGTCGGGGAGGAACGGATCGCCGTAAGGAGAGATAAACTGACGGGGGCTGGTAATCCCGCTCTGATGCTCTGAGATAAAGATCTGGGGCAACCAGTCTCGGAACAGCACACCACCTTCGGCCCGGACTTCCGGCAGATTGAACATGTAGAAGTCGCGATTGTCGTCATGGCCGGCATAATAATGATAGAGCCAGGGCATTGGCCCACCTTCATATTCCGTGCCAACATACTTCCGGTACCACTCCGTCACCATCTGCTCGCCATCCGGGTTCACGCTCGGGATCAGAAGAACGATCACGTCGCTTAATACCTTTTCCACGTCAAAGGGAGCGTCACCCTTGGCCAGCCGGTAAGCCAGTTCGAGCGACATCTGGCTGGCACCGATCTCGGTTGAGTGAATGTTACATCCCATGGCGATAATGACTTTGCCGTCGGCGGCAAGCTTGGCGGCCGCGTCTGGCGTTAGGCCCCGTGCGTCGCGCAATTGATGGCTGATCCGTTTGTAGCGATCCAGGTTCTTCATGTTCTCAGCCGTCGTGATGATCGCCATCATTTCCTGCTTCTTCAGAACCGTTTCGCCAATTTGAACTACCTTGACGCGAGGTGACTCGGAAGCCAGCTTCTGGAGGTATCCCACGATCTGTGTGTAGTCGGCAAGCTTGCGATCCGTTCCAGGGCGGAAACCCAGGTATTGTTCGGGTGAGGTCTGCGCGAACCCGAGGATGGACGACAATATCCAAATCGCCATGAGGCCGATGATCGCTCTACTGCAACGATCTTTGTGAAACGCACGCATGGTCCTCCAAGTCTCGGATGGGGAGTTATAGAGTGTCTGGCGCGTAAGCTTACCCGCCCGGCTCCAGATCACGGATTCGCCTTCCCCGCGCCGGGTCTCGTCATATTGTCATTCCGATGTTTGTGCGCGAGTCGACGCAAGCACCTCAATCGCTTTGGCCATCGCTGGATCCTTTCCGGCAGCCAGATCGGAAGCGGCAAACACCGGAATCGGAATGTCAGGCGGAATTCCAGGACCATCAAACGCCTTCCCGTCCGGAGTCAGGAAGACTTCATTGGGCAACCCAAATGTCCATCCATTGGGAAGTTTGCGGCCCAGGACATCGGAGAACACTCCTTGCGTGTTCTCGCCTATGCGAGTGACGTGCGGCGTCCGCCCCATCATCGCCTGCGTGAAGGTTTCCCCTGCGCTGACTGTGCTGGGTCCAATCAATTCCACCACAGGACCACGAAAGCCCGGGCGTGTACTTGGCCTGACGATACTCGGGTCGGCGGGTGTCCATTTGTTACGATCCCCGGGATCGGCGCGAGCGACTTTGTTGTAAGCCAAGTACTCCTGCGCGGTCAGCCGGGACGCAATCGCCAGCCCATAGGGATCCGCCCCACCACTGTTGATCCGGACATCGATCACAAGGCGCTTCAAATTCGGGTCCGAGAAGATTGTGTCCAGCGCGTTTTCCAGTTCCGCCAGGCCAGATGCAAAATCGCCGGCAGCGCTGAAACCGCTAAATGAGAGAATCCTGAGGTATCCGGTGGTTGCGTCGAGATGGCCGTACTGCACTTGGGTTTCGCAAAATTTCTGCAGTGGGCCTTTCAGATATGCGCTGTCGGTAACCTTCAGCACAGCCTTCGGCGAGCGTTCTATCCCCAGTCGAAATCCGTGAAAGCTCATGCCGATGGCCGGGGCATTGATGCTCGTATGGGCGTCACCAAAAGGCTGAATCATGCCCGCAAGGATGGCGAACAGAGCCACTGGGCTCGTGTCCGCCGTCACCTTCGGCCGGTTGGCGGCCACCACCTTGTCCCAATCCACATGCTTGAGATCGAACGAAATGTACTGCTCCGCCCAGGTTCTTGCAAACACCTCGAAGTTCTCCGGGGGAGTGTCAGGCGTGAGATGGTCGCATACCGCCGGCATCCGCGAGAGGCGATCGATCCGCATATCAGAGGCTGAGCCATCGAAATGCAAGACCTTGTGGTCATTGCTACCACCAGGTCGCAGGAAGTACAGCCGCCCCTCCTTCATTTTGAAAGTGGCTTCGCGGTCCGGCATCGCGCCTCCGGAGCGAGTTGCAGTGAATCCGGCCACGCAGCTGGCTGACGTAATTTCGAAGGCTTGCCATTCCCCACCTCGAATATCGAATGCATAGCCGTACCCCTCGCTGCGCCACGCTCCGTCGAGGGATTGCCCCGTAGCGAGCGTAGCCGAAAGGAGAGCCGCACCAATAAGAGCAGCAATCTGAATGGCCAGTCGCATCATGCTTTTACTTGACCGGTTTGCCATATCGCCTCCCCGGAAATGTGGTCGTTTTCATGCTCGGCAATAACGATCTGACTTATGGTTGTTGAATTTCAATCCCCGCTCGCCTTTGCGAATGCGGCGGCAGGGCAGTCGATCAGAGTGGCTTGTCGCGCCCACTTCGCTTGACCCGCTACCCGGCGCGGAGCGTCCTGCAAGCCTCACAGGACCCGATTCGAGAGCGGAGTCTTGTAAACGCGCAATCAAAAAGTGATCCGAGCGCTCAACATCATTTGCCGCGGGCCTGCGGCGTCGACGGTTTGCACATTTGAGATCGTGTTGAAATTGCTCGTGCCAAGATCCAGGCTCGGCGGCAAATAGTTGGGATGATTGAATACATTTGCCACCGCTGCTCCCAGCCTAAATTGCACCCGCTCCTTGTAGAGTGGAACCGATTTGAACAGCGATAGGGATACAGTTTTGGTTCCAGGACCGACCACCGAACCCACCTGCGAGTTCCCAAACCGGCCAATGTTGTCTGGAGGAATCGCAAAGGCTGCGGGGTTGATCCACTGGTTGATCGTCTTTTGTGCGGCATAGAGAGGTACCCCGGGAACCCTATCGGCGCGCCCGTCGGTATTTATATTCTCGAAGTTCGTTCCGGAGGGATCGGCGCCGTTTGCCTGCACCGACAGGAAAGGACCCGTCTGGAACAGCAGAACCCCAGCCACCTCCCATCCGCTCATGATTCCGTTGAGCAGCGCATTGCTTTTGTAGGTGAATGGCAGATCATAGATGAACGTCGTCTGGAACCGCTGGCGACGCGTAAACGCAACGTTGCCGTAGTCATAGTTTAGATCGTAGATATTGCTCGGAGTGCCCCCATCGTCGCCTTGGGAGAACGAGTGTGGAGAGGCGCCTTCGCCATTGGACAAGTTCACGGCGTGGTTGTAGCTGGCCTCGAACTGGAGGCCGCGGGAAAATCGCTTGTTTAGATCTACCGTAAACGCTTCGTAATTGCTTCGCGCCCCGCTTGAAAGGTCAAAGATCGGGCCAATTTGGGGGAATGGCGCTGTTCCTGCCACGTTGTTATAACCCGCCGTGTTGGGTGGAACTTGATTTATGTTTGGCGTGATACCCAACTCGCTGCCATGACTTCCGTCATAAGTGACCCGGAGACCAGTTTGGAACCCGAGGTCCCGCTCATAGGTCAGGTTCCACTGGTGGACACGGGGATCTTTATGGTTATAGTCATAGGCATCGCAGATAATGTCGGTACCAGGCGTCGCTCTAGGGACGGGGAAAGGATGTGGGCTCGAGGCAGTTAATGCTAACGCCGGCACATTGCTGGTAGGCCCGCTAAAGGTGTTCGTGAAGAAACCATCAAAACCGGACTCAATGGCGAACAGACCTTGGATGACTCCGCTATAGAGGGTCTCGTAGTAGAGTCCATAGCCGCCTCGCAGAACGTTCTTGCTGTCCTGGGTAATACGCCATGCAAATCCGATCCGTGGAGCAAAGTCGGTTCTCGGGTTATAACGCCCGGTTGCGGGAAGGTGCAGCTGCGATGCGAGGACGAGAGGCGTTGGAGAGAGGGAAGTCGCCACGTCCGGATTCACATAACCGAGCGCTCTTTGATTCGGCAGCACGAAATCGCCGTGCACGGATGCGGTGCCGGTGCCGGTTGGACAAAGTGAAGGCACGTACGTCTGCAATGAAGCGGTGCAATTGATAACGCTATAGATGTTGGGGTCAAAGTTCGCCTCGTTCCAGCCGTAATCCTGCATGATTGGCTGATATTCCCAGCGCAGACCATAATTGAGCGTCAAGCGCGGCGTCACTTTCCAACTATCCTGGCCGTAGAACGCCCAAATGTTCGAGTAACCATCAAACGGATCCCTGGTGTTCGTCGCAACTTGCGTGTCGTCCGGGATGCCCAGCAGGAAGGCAGCGAACGGATTCCCAATCAATGACGACGTGACGGAGTTATCGAAGGTATACGTTCCAAAGCGGTTCTGGAATGAGTTGGAGCGATAGGCAGTCAGGTGCTGGAAACTTCCGCCCAATTTCAGCGTATGGGTGCCCCGGATGATTGTTAGGTTATCGAGCGCTTGAACAACTCCACTTCTCTGCCCCTGGTCATAAATGTTGCCGGTCCCCTGGAAACCAGAGATCTCGAAATCCGGAAGGACATTGAAACTGGGCGGCGGAAAACCCTGTGGTAGCAGTGGCGTCAGACCGATTTGATTGGCAACCGTGGGGCCTTCCAGATTCGTAATGCTACGGTTGCTGGGCGAGCCGCTCCAGCCGGCGCGGAGTTCGTTGATCACATTCGGGCCAAAAATATAGTTGTAGCCACCCGACAAAGCCCAGTACTTCTGATAAAAATTAACCGCACCGGCCAAAGGTGTGCCGCCATTTGAATTGCCTAAATTCGCTGCTAGTTGTTGGGGCGTTTCCGTTTGATTAATGATCTTGTAGGTCAGCCGGGCAAACAACGACTGCTTCTCGTTGATGACTTCATCCAGGCGTATATCGCCCTGATTGCTGCTGATCGGCGTCGGAAAATTCTGGACATAGTTATTCACGATAGAGTTGGGTGGGCCGGTGTTTGGCAGCGGGAACAGATACTGCAGCGCCTTTTGCGCGTATGGCGAGATCAGGTTCTGTGGGATCTGGTTGTTGGAGAAGAACGTCCCGGGGTTGAAGGGATTGCCAATTGGCGTCGTAAAGGTCGAAAGATCGCCACTGCGTAGCGCCAGAGAAGGCACGCTGTCAACTATCACCGTCGCGCTGGGCCTGCGTAAACCCTCGTAGGCCATGAAGAAGAACGTCCGGTTCTTGCCGTTGTAGAGTTTCGGAATCATCACGGGCCCGCCGAGACTGGCCCCGAAATCGTTCATGTGGAGCGGCGAAACGGTGGGGCTGAAAGGATTCCGGGCATCGAACGCGGTGTTCATGAAGTTCTCGAAGACGTTGCCGTGGAAGGTGTTAGTTCCGCTCTTGCTGATAGTCGTGACGTTTGCGACAGAGCCGTACTCCGCCGAGTTGCCGGTCTCGCTGATGTGAATTTCCGAGATGCTGTCAAACGAGGGAAACAGCTCGGCCGTAGGCCCCTGGGCAAATGGGCTTTGAGTGCTGAGGCCGTCGACGCTGGTCGTCACCTGTTGCGGTCTCAACCCCGCCACGGAAATCGCGTTGTTATTGTCGATTTCCACTCCGGGTTGGGTGGTCAGGGTGCTAAACGCGCTGGTCGAGCCCGATGCGCGGGTCGCGATGGCGACAGGAAGATCAAGGAGTTCCTTTTGGGTCTTCGTCTCTGCAATATGGGAGACCTCGGTGGCAATCGGGGCTTCTGCGGCCGTGCTCACCTCGACCTGCTGGTTTGCGGTGCCCACCTTGAGGCTGCGATCAAGACGAACCTTCTGCTGGGTGAGAAGCTCAAGATCGGTAACTTCCTCGCGCGCGAATCCCTGCGCTTCCATATGAATCTCATATCTGCCCGGCATGAGATTCAGCACCTCGTAGTTGCCGCTTGCATCGGTCTTCGCAGTTCTTCGCTCGCCAGTACCGACGTTGATCACAGTAATCGTGCATCCGCCGATGACGGCTCCCGAGGGATCGTGCACTGTGCCAACGAGAGAAGCAAAAGTTGATTGAGCCCAACCGCTAGCAACCGACAAACTCATCATCGAGATCAAAACGCCAACGATGAAAAGCCCGTGTAACCAGGCAGAAAACTCTCGTGGTCTCTGATGCGGAATAGATTCTCGCGTTGAGATAGGCATGAGATTCCCCCTTTTCTCACAAATGCCGGCAGACCCCACCCCTTGATGGCTGGAAACAATAGAACCAGCAGTCAGCAAGTGTCAAGCCAAAACTGTATACGTGATAACAATAATTGTGTACAGCAGGATGAAAACAACTGCTGCGCGGCGCTCTCATTTCTAACGCAGATCCACACGCTGACAAGCATTCCCGCAGAAATGCTCACACGGCACGGCGCAGCAATATGGCAGCAATATGAAGGGGACCAAGAATTCAACCTTTAACCTCAGCCACCGAATCGGTCGCGGTTGTGCCCCTGCGGGTACTCATGTGATGACGGTGAAAGCACAGGAGCGCCATTGGACCCAGAATCTCGCTCATGCGCCTGCGGGTGGCAATTTCGCTGTGTGGCAGAGTGGAAGAGGTGTTATAGTGCCCGAACTGGAGGTCCAAGTCAGAAGTTCCGGGATGACACGCGAGCTCCAAGCCAGCTTCAGCCGCAGAGACTGGCTTCGAATGTCGCTGGTTGCCGGCATGATGGTCGTCACGGGGTTCGATCGCTCATGGTGGCCGACGGTTGCCTTTGCCGACACGCAGGACCCGTTTCACGGCGGCAAGAAAATCGGCGACGTCGATTTCGTCGGAGAGTCTCCGTTCGAGATGAACACGGTCATCGGGACGGAGTTGGATGGCCGCCTTTACACGGACCTCTCCACGCTGATACCTGAACATCCGATTATCCCGACAAAGGACTTCTACATACGCACGTGCGCTTCGAAGCTGCTGGAGGACAGCACGCGCGCATGGACAGTACGGCTCGCAGGGCTTGCTCGGGAACGGGCCAATCTCAGCTTGTCGCGTCTGACAGCGATGGAAAAGCCCATGGGCGTCCACCTCATGGAGTGTGTCGGAAATCAGCGCGCATGTCATTTCGGACTCGTGAGCGCCGCATCCTGGACGGGCGTGGTGTTGTCCGAGATTTTGAATACGGTCCGAATTGGACCGCACGCGTCGCACGTGTTGGTCTCAGGCTTCGATCGCTACGAAACGGAGTCGGTCAGCTCGATTCCGGGCGCCAGTTGGATATTCAAGCTTGACGAGCTCAGGGCCAGGGGCGCGTTTCTGGCAACGCGGATGAGCGGGAAACCGCTGACCAGAGATCATGGTGCCCCGGTACGCCTCATCGTTCCCGGTTGGTATGGATGTGCGTGCATCAAATGGGTAAATGAAATCGCTCTCGTCTCCGATGACGCTCCCGCAACTTCGCAGATGAAGGAATATGCTGAGCGAACGGGGCAGCAAGGGGTACCGGATGTGGCGACACACTACCTTCCTGCCGCTATGGAGTATGCTGCCACACCCATCAAAATCGAACGATGGTCTGTAGACGGCGCGTTTAGGTATCGCGTCGTGGGACTTCTTTGGGGTGGCTCAGCGCCCGTCAAAAAACTTGAGATTCGTTTCAATCCGGAAGAGGAGTATGTTCCCGTTGATCACCTCAGTCCCCCCGGCCAGAACTCTTGGCGCTTCTGGGTCCACACTTGGGTCCCACGAAATGAAGGCGAACATGTGATACGTCTCCGAGTGAAAGATCCGGTCGTTCAAGCAAAGCGCCTGGAGTCCGGCCACTATGAGCGCGCCGTTGTGATCTGAGAGAAAGGATACGTTGAACCCGAAGATCGCGACTGCCTTGTTGCGCTTAAGCGCCTGCTTCTTGCTTGCTGCAATCGGCTGTGGGTGTGTTGCCCAGCCCGCGCTGGCGCAAAGCGACGCCGATTCCCGCACGGAAAAGATCGGTTGGGTGCCTCGGGCGATTCTTGAACGCCCTGTTCCAGCGCGCCAGGGAATTGGCAACCTTCATGAAAGAGTGACCACGTCTTCGCCGCAGGCTCAGACTTTTTACGATCAAGGCCTTGATTATTTCTTTGGGTATGATTGGATCGAGGCCGCCCGGTCGTTCAATCAGGCGCTTCGTCTCGATCCAAATTTGGCAATGGCCTATCTCCGGCTCAGCGAAGTATACGCTCAGTTACAGGACAACTCCGCGGCGCGCATTGCTTGCAACAAAGCCCAGTCGCTTTCCGGCAAAGTGAGTGAGCGCGAACGGGCGCGGATTCAGATCCGCGCCGATCACCTTGATTACATCGACGATCCCGACTCTGAGCAAAAGTACGTCGCTTGGAGGAAGGCGATCAGTGATGCGCTTACGGCGAATGTCACCGATTGGGGGCTGTGGGTCCTGCTGGGCAGCGCTATCGGCGACGGCGAAGGTATCGAATCGGTAGCGGATTACGAAACTGCGCTCGCGTTCTCTCCGCACAATTCCGCGGCCCATCATATTCTCGCCCACACATTCGAACATCTTGGCCAGACGCAACAAGCGCTGGCCCAAGCCGACGCGTATGTGCGTCTGGCTCCCTCCATTCCTCATGCCCACCACATGTTGGGACATGAACTGCGAAGACTGGGGCGCACCGCAGATGCGATTGAGGAATTTCGCAAGGCAGACAAGCTGGAAAACTCCTACTATCGCAGCGAGAATATTTCCGCCGGGTATGACTGGCACCACGCTCACAATCTTGTTCTACTCGCGATGTGCTACAAGTCGTTGGGGCAGATGAAAGCCGCGGAGCCGCTTCTGCACGAAGCCTTTTCGCTTCCAGCCTATACCGAAACTGCAGAGTATTATCGCCGCGAATGGCCCGATTTCCTGCTAGATCGGGGTCGGCCGGAAGAGTCGCTCAAGGCGGCGCAGGAATTGATCGAAAGCAGCACCTGGCCCACGGGCCGCTTGGCCGGTCACGAGTCGGCCGGCAGAGCTCTGCTGGCATTGCACCGCAGCGATGAAGCCGGGAACGAGCTCGCATTGGCGGAACGAGAAATGGAACGCCTTCCGGCTCATTTGTCCAGCGAGCTACCCAGCACCGGGATATTGAACGGTGAAATATTGCTGCACGACCAAAAACAGTCGGAAGCCGACGCAGGGTTCAAGAAAGTCGAAGCGGAACTTCGAGCTATGCCCGGGGCGGACACCTGGAGCCTAGCCTTGTCTCAACTCCAGTTTATCGCCGAGGTGGCTCGGCAGTCTGGCGATTGGAACCTCGCCGAATTCACTGCGCGGCAAATGATCGAGCACGATCCCAGCTATGCGGGCGGCTACTACGCCCTGGGCCTGGCGGCGGAACACTCAGGGGATACGGCCTCGGCACGCCGACAATTTCAGATAGCGGAAAAGCTCTGGGGCGGCGCCGATCCTGACTTGCCCGAGTTCGTCCAGCTGCGGGAAAAGCTTCGCGCCTTGAGGCATGGCTATGACTGAGCCACATCGTGGCACTATCCCAGCCACGGAGACTGGCACTGCCCGCAATTCTCCACTGCTTCCAAGTCCGTTGCGGATCAGAAGTGTTCGCCACGGACAAAGTGATTTCTTACTCTATAGGGCCTGCAGCAATTCACGCTGGCACGCTAAGCGCTGCTCACGATCTTCTGCGAACCGCTGAATGCCGGCGAGAATCGACGCCTGATCCAAATGAGCTTCCGCAATCACGTCCTGCTCTAGGCGGCCGGACAGCCATTGATTATCCCAGTCGGAGGTAAGGGAATATTTGTCAGTGAGAGGGCCGACGTTGCGTATCGGCCAAACACGGCGTGTACCGGTGCTGATCACCATCAGGTCAAGAAGTGCATGGCGAGAAGCTGCTCCACTTTGTAGCGCGGGTCGCTGGTCATCTCGAATTTCCGCACCAAGGCCTGACCCATAATCATCCACAGGGCATAGCAGGTCGGAATACAATGGCCTCCGGCAAGCATGAATTTATCCCCGTATGGATGTTTAGGGCGACGATAGTCGTAGCGCAGCCCCCCTAGCTCCGGTCCGGCGAGGTGCACGGCAACGTTGTACGGTGTGTAGGCCAGAGGCCCGCCGAAATGGCCGGTTTGCGCGTAATTTCCGAGCAGCACCAGGGTCATGCAGGTCATGTAGCCGATATCTTCCATGTGGCGGTCATACGCCGCAGGAACCGGGGAAATGGGAGATAACTGTGTCTCGATGGTTGCCAAGCTTAGCTCCTGGTTGTTGACATCATGCAATGACAGCGGGCCAATGCAAGACCGCAATCTGATGCCTCGGTTGCGAACTGCAGAAGCATTCGCCGCGGTTGGAGGATAACAATCACGATCTGCTGGACCTGCAGACCGCCGCAGCGGCTGCTCTGATCTGTTCGACAAGCCAATCGATATCGGATCTCTCGATGATGAACGGCGGAGCTATCAGAATGTGATCTCCAATTTCACCATCCACCGTCCCGGTGCCCGGATACACAAGAACACCACACGATCGCAACTCGACAAAAATACGTTTGGAGATTTTCAATGTAGATGGAAAAGGTGTGCGGGTATCGCGATCCTGTACGAACTCGATGACCTGAAGGAGGCCCTTGCCGCGAATATCCCCGATCCATTCCAGTGAACGAAGAGTTTCTAGCCTTTGCGCCAGGTATTCTCCCATTTCTCTGGCGCGATCCACCAATTTGTGCTTCCTCAAATACTGCTGAACCGCCCACCCTGCGGCGACCGACACGGGATGAGCTTGATATGTGAATCCATGTTCCAGAGTAAGAGAGGCATTCGCGATAGGCCGCCACACCTTTTCAGAAACCAACACTGCTCCCAACGGCGCGTAACCGCTGCTTAGGCCCTTTCCTAGCAGTATTATGTCAGGGACGATTCCCCAGTGCTCCACCGCAAAGTATCGACCGGTTCGCCCCGCTCCGGTCATCACCTCGTCGGCCACGAGCAAGACGTTGTTGGCAGAACAGATATCGCGGATTTCCTTCAGATACTCAGGCACGGGAGCTGCACCTGATGTGGCACCGACCACAGGTTCAAAAAAGAATGCTGCAACATTCTCCGTTCCCGAATTGTCGATTACGCTCTGCAATTCGCTTGCGCAGGCGAGTTCGCAAGAGGGGTACTCCTTCTCTAACCAGCAGTGATAACAAAAGCACGGAGAAATGTGATCCACTTGTGGCAGGAGCGATTGGTAGTCACGACGTCGCTTTTTATTACCAGACACCGCGAGCGCCCCCATGGTGGTGCCATGATATCCATGCCAACGCGACACCAGCCTGTTCCGCTGCGGCCGCTTGCAAGCTAGCCAGTACTGCCGAATGATTTTGATGGCTGTTTCTGTTGCCTCAGAACCTCCAGAAGTAAAATGAACACGCACTGACTGTGATGGTCCAGGAAAACTGCCTGCAATCAGTTGCGCCAGGTTCTCCGCCGTCTCCGTGTGGAACTGCGAGCTATGTGCATAGGGAAGCTTGGCTGCCTGGCGTGCCATCGCATCTGCAATTTCACGTACGCCGTGCCCGATGCTTACAACCGCCGATCCGGCACACGCATCCAGATAACGCTTCCCGGTAGTGTCATAGAGATAGACGCCCTCTGCGTGTTCGGCAAAGGGATAATCATCGCTGAAATTCCGTGGGAAGATCGCTCCCTGATTGATTGTTTGCATCTTTGCACCTTGCTTGCTGGAGTTGACCCTCTGGCCCTGGAAATAATAAACGATCCACACTCGCCAAAGCCGTTCCTCGAGACGTGACACTGAACCGCTAATCACGTCGCTCGGCCCAAGGGCCAAGCTGGTCCAGCTGGTCAAGAAATAGCAGGGGGATGATGGGGGGGGACAAAATCGGCCTTTTTGCGGCGTATTTTCCCCCGCGGTCGCCTGGAATTCCTCGAAAACTGCTGGCGGCTGAGAGCCTTCTTTCGATTCTGTCAAGACAGCAATTGGGTACCCGACAATCCCGCGAAAAAACTCAAGAATCCAAGGTTACGCGGCCGCCAACGATGCCACTCACGAAAGAGCAGATGGCCTCGATCTTGGGCGCGTGCCAAGACTACCCCGATCGCCGCAATGCGGCCCGATTACGCGCGCTTGTTCTCCTTCTGCGATTCTCGGGTTTGCGGATCCGCGATGCCGTCACGCTCAATCGAGACCGGATTAGGGAAGGGAAGCTATTTCTCTTCACGGCCAAAATCGGAACGCCTGTCTGGTGTCCGATTCCGCCATCGGTCACCGAGGCGCTCGACACAATTCAAGACACAAAGCGCTATTTCTTCTGGACAGGGGAATCGAAGCCGAAAAGTTGCGTGGGGGATTGGCAGCGATCGCTTCGACGATTGTTTAAGCTCGCCGCGGTACCTGACGGACCCGCGCACCGATTTCCCTCCAGGTGCTGACCAGCGAAACCAATTACTTCTCAGCACAACTCAACCTGGTGCAAGCCCAGCTCAACGAGCGGCTAGCGCTCGTTCAGCTTTACCAGGCGCTGGGAGGCGGGTGGCAACAATAGGAGATGTTTAGGAGGATTCTGGTTGCGTACGAAGAATCTCCTGAACCTGGACTCGCATTATGAGACGAATAACGTCTCTTTCAATCCTCTTCGCCGCGCTCATCGAGTTCGCGATCGAGCGTGCAAGGTTCGACTTGTGGATCGCGACTGCGGCGATAGTCGCGCTATCGTGGAATCTCGTGCGACGAGCGCTACGCGCTTTATGACTCGCGGAGCAACGATTCACGATCGTCGACGGATCCATCGGCCATTTTTCTGCGGGCCGCTCAATCCGTTTTTCACGGCGGTCGCCCCGTCGCGCCAAGAATGGAGAGGAGCTTGTCGGCTTGGATAGCCTGCTGCCAATTGGTCGAGCACGAACTGCTTTTCTTCATTCGATGCGTTGATCATTTTTGAATCTCCTAATGCCTGAACCTTGATGTCTTCGATGGCCGCTTGATAATCGATTTAAGGTTCGCGAGGCTATGCTCGATCTCTTTGCGAGCAATTACAGTCCATTGGACGAACGTATCGAAGATGCCTAATTTCCCTTGTTCGCCGCAGAGGCAGGAGGTGGCGTCAGCAGCTTTTCGATCGCCCGCTCCATCGTCCGGTTCATCTCAGACACAACCGCGGGTACGTCGTGCTGCCCGACGGTTCCTACCTCGGACACGCTGTTCGTCCACACTGCCGCGCCGGTGCCAAGGCTCGTCATCTGAGCGGTGATTGCAACCTCGACTTTGACTCCGCCCTCGTAGTCAATTTCCTCAAGCTTTTCAAGGCGTCCACTAAGGACGTAATCGACGCCAGGTCGTCCGTCGTACAGTTTTACCTGAGTGAAGTTTCCGCTCGCGCGCAAGCGGTCGGCTACAGCGTTGGTCACGAACTCTCGGGGATCAACCGCCCATCGGTGGTAATTATAGAAACCGATTTGTTCCGGAGACGTTTTGTAGACAATGGCACCTTGATGCAAGTAAGTGGGCGATCGGAATTCACGTACGGCCAAGGATGCGCGGACACCCTCCGGCACGGGCGGGTCCGGCGGCGGTGGTACGTTGAGAGTGTAGTAGTTCGGGTATTTCACCGCGCCCCCGCATCCTACCAAGGTAATCAGGGCTATCAGCGCAAAGGAAATTGCGATCAGTTTCTTCTTCATATCCACCTCACTTTTGTTGTGGGACTCCGCGCTCTTTAGGCTGCTTGATCCGAATCAAGCTCCACGGACGCTGCTTCAGCGAGTCGGTCAGCTGATCCAGGTTGTCCGTTGCAACCCGGAGGTTTTCCACCGTGTCGTCGATCTTGTAATCGTTGGCTCGCACCATCACCTGCATGTCCCCCAGTAATTGCTTGGCTTGCTGCAAAGTGTTCTGCAAGTCAACCAAGTCCTTGCGGACTGGCTCGCGGATATCGCTTACCGTGCCATTCACGTTCTGAACGGTTGCATCTGCGTGCTCGGCTAGTGTGTTTAGTTGATCGGTGAGCCGATCGATCTTAGGCCGTTCAGTCGCCAACATTCCGTTGACATTGTCCAATACGGCTTGAATTTTCTGTTGATTGGGCTTGCCGGTCACAGTGTTCAGATTGGCAAGGAGACTGTGCGCGTCGCTAGTTATACCTTCCAACTCTCCACGGGCCTGGGTAATCAAACCGTTTGCGTTGTCCGCGACTCCGGCCATTTTGCCGGCGATCTCATCCAGGCTGGCGGCTTCTTGCGATTCGATAGACGATCCAGGTGGAAGGCGTTTTGCATCATTGCTGCCGGTTGTAATGGATAGCGAAGCGTTACTCATGACGCTGGTTAGCCCCAGTTTGGCCACGGACTTCTCATTCAGCGGCGTACCTTGTTTCACGTCCAGCAAAATCTCGATCTTGGTGGGGTCCGACGTCCATGGCCGAACGGATGTTACTTTGCCTACGCTGATCCCACCAAAGAGCACCGTTGCGCCCGGCTCAAGCCCGCCGGCATAGCGCAGATATGTTCGATAGGGAACCGTATCGCCACTGAACTGCGCGTTCACCAGATAGATGACTGTGAACGCCAGAATCGCGAAACATCCCAGGACGAACGCTCCGACTTTTGCTTCGGTTGTCACTGATGTGTCTCCTGACTATGCAAGTATTTTTCGAAGTGAGCAGCTACTGCGGTCGCTTTCGCCATATCCTCGGGAATACGATCGAGGAACTGCCGGACACGGGGATCCTGGCTCGTCCTGATCTCGTCCTTTGTTCCAACTGAGCGGAACGTACCCTTGTAGAGCATCGCAATGCGATCTGCGATCCGGAACGCGCTCGGCATTTCATGAGTGACAACGATCACTGTCTTCTGGAAGGCCTGCTGCAGCAGCAGAATGAGTTCATCCAGCTCCGCCGCAACAATGGGATCAAGCCCGGCGGAGGGCTCATCGAGCACCAGAATTTCAGGATCAAGCGCGAGAGCGCGAGCCACGGCGCCGCGTTTTTTCATGCCACCCGACAGGGCCTGTGGGAGTAACTTGCCGAAGTCCGCCAGACCAACCACCGCCAACTTCATCCACACCATTAGATCGATGATGGACGGCGCGAGCTTAGTGTGTTCCCGTAGCGGCAGAGCGACATTATCCTCGACCGAGAGCGAGTTGAACAAAGCCGCGCTTTGAAATGCCACGCCAATGGAATGCCGAACCTTCTTCAGCTCGGCGGCCGAACAGCGGGTAATATCAACTCCCTTGACGATCACACTGCCGGATTTCGGGCGCTCGAGCCCGATGATCTGGCGCAACAGGGTGCTCTTTCCAGAGCCGCTGCCACCGAGCAGGACCATCGTCTCTCCGGGTTCGATGTCAAGGTTCAGCCCGTCCAAGACTCGCCGTCCATCGTATTCAACCACCAAGTCGCGAATGGAAATAATTGGCATCAGGGTCTCACTGTGAAGTAGAAGATGGTGGTAAAGATCGCGTCGGCCAAGATGACGAGGAAAGTTGACTTCACCACCGCGCCGGTTGTGGAGCGACCAACTGAATCGGGTCCTCCACGCACACGGAACCCCTCCAGGCAACCGACATGGGCAATGATGGTGGCGAAGACAACGCTCTTGATGAGTCCCATGATTACGTCGCGCAACTCGATGGACGTCAAAACGTAGTGCAGATACAGCCCTGGCGAGAGATGTGTGCTGAAGAACATGAACAATCCGCCCGCGACAATGCCAAAAGAAGTGGAAATGATACTGAGACACGGAACACTGATCAGCGCGGCCAGATACTTTGGCGCAAGCACGAACTCGATCGGTTCGAGTGCCATGACCCGCAGGGAGTCAAGTTCCTCGGTCACCTTCATGGTCCCAATCTCAGCCGCGAACGCCGAACCGGACCGCCCGCTGACTGCAATCGCTGTCAGCAACGGGCCGAGTTCACGCGTGAAGGCAACCGCAACCAGCTCGATGACGTAGTGCAAGGCACCGAAGCGACGTAGTTCAGAGGCCCCTTGCATGGCGAGAATGAATCCGCTACAAATCGCCATCACGGACACCATCGGCAGCGCGTCAACGCCAATTTGCAGCATCTGTCGCACCGATGCCTGCCACCGGTAGCGGTTGCCCACAAACGGCAATGCTCTGCTCATGGCGCGCAGCGTAGCCCACAACTGAATGTTCAAGCTCCCGACATAGTCGAGTTCGTTCAGGGTCTTTCTTCCAACGTCTTCGAGAACATTTACCATTAAGACACCTTCGACATCGATGAAGCACTTCCGCAGCCGTTTGTTTCGAATAAAGTAGATATGCCGGTGACCTGAAAGAAATGAAGAAGACGGTCTTTCAGGCCCTGCAAGCACAACGTCGTCTGCTGCTGACGCGCGATTTTGAGTCCTTCGATCAGGGTCGCAATGCCAGAGCTGTCAATGGAAGTGACATCCGTTAAATCAACGATGACAGCTTCCGGCGACTGCGCTCGCAGCATGGCCATAAGCTGATCGCGAAGGGCTGGCGAAGAGTCGATGTTGACGCGACCACGCAAACGCACAATGCAGCCTTCGTCACCATGGTGCACAGTGATCTCGAGACCGTCGGTCGCACTGATTATGCCGCGCGTCATCTTAACTACTCCTCTCTGCATTGTTCGTTACGGGTAGTTCGATTTCAGATGCTGCTCCATGCACATCGTCGTTCTTCCTTTTTGTTGAACCCCGACGCAAGAGAACTATGCAACCGGCTTTCCATCCGCAAACCGCTGAAAGGAAAGAACGTGAGCACCAGAATCGTGCCGCAGGCTCAGCAAAATGACGAACGATGAGCAAGAGCCCGGGTGGGTGTGAAGCTATTTATTGCCCATACAAACGGCACCTTCAAGTTTCCCGCAGAAAGGCCGGAGCCCGGGCCGTTTGGCCCGGGCCGGAATGGCAGGAGTAATGGCAGGAGATTGAGGCGGGACTGTGAGGTGGGACTGAGGCAGAACTGATAAATACCGTCGACTCACGCTCCGGACTTGCGATTTTGTCGGTTTGGGAGCGTCACTGCATGTGACCGCCCCTCTTGGTGAATTTGCCAAAAATAAACTCTTGAGCCAGGCTGGCGCCGATCCGTTCCGCGGTTCCGATTGCGAAATTGCCAAAGACAAGGCCAACGCCGCGATTCGCCTTGGGAAAATAAAGATTCGAGAGGCTGGCTGCTGCCAGGTCACCGCCCAGGCTCGAATAGTTCGGCTCCCGCTTCCCGCTGTCACTCCGGGTGACAAATGGGCTGAACACCGCATGCCGGATTCGAGAGCCGGTTGTGCCGGTCCCTTGATAGAAGTAACGGGGATCTTGATGAAGCAAGGACGGCAGTATGGCGCCTCCGATCATAATGTCAGAGAAACCATCGGCCGCAGTTGCGCCGAAGCGCTTACCAAAGGCACCCCACCCTTGACCGTACTTGGGACTATCTGCCGCCTGCCGGATACTGGCCATGCCAAAAACGCCGGCAGCGGTAACCGGATCTATAGACACCTTCAGTGCAAGCTGAAATTTCATCTTCGCGGTAAGCGGTGCGGGGTCCTTTTCATAAGAGACATAGAAGTTCGGCACGATGCCTAGGACCCGTTGATGTTCCTCCGCCTTGAGTTGCTCAGTCGCGACCTGCACTGGGTCGTACGTGACCTGGACTTGGGTGAGCTCCGTTCGAACCCGCATTTGAATACCAGTGACAATTTTGAACTGCCCTGGTTCGAGCGTCACGCTGGACGAGTTCCAATCGGCAAAATCCTGGGCCGCAATGGTGATCTCGTACGGCACCCCAGGTTGCACGTCGCGGAACTCGAAGGACCCACTTTCCGCTGTAGTTACAGTGCGGCGATCATCGCTGTCAAAGCTTTTCAGCTCAACCCTCGCATTGGGTACAGGATCACCATTGACATCGATTGCCGTGCCAACGATGATTCCCGACTTCAGCTCTGGTTTTGCATTCTGTCCTAACAGGTGCACGGGAGCTACTAAGGTCAATGCGATCGCAGTCGCTAAACAAGTTCGGGATAGGCTTAACATAGGTTATTGATCCATTTCGTATATGCAAGAGAACAATGCAAATGGCTCGCCATCCTGAAACCGCTGAAAAGAAAGGGCGTTGAGCGCGAGAATCAAGCTGCATACTCAGCAAAATGACGAACAACGAGCAAGAGGCAACGGGGTGTGACGCTATTTGGAAGGAGGGTCTGGCGCAACCACATTGATGGTGTTGAAGACGCGCCGGCCGTTCACAGGAGTGACATAAACCCGGAGGACGTACCTTTCTGCTCGACAGCACTCAGCCGCAACTCGAATGAGATTGGATAATGATCGGAAGCTTTGACGGATTTCAGAACTTTGCCAGCATTCGGTTGCGAGGAGCCCCGCACGAAAGCCCAATCAATATGACGGCCGGGTTCTAGCAAGTGGCGATGCGGGGTGGTAGCCACACGGGCCGTGGGTACCGCATCCCGAAATCCGGCGCCGGCGAGCACTTCTGATACTTGGGGTTTCGATGCGTTCAAATTGAGATCGCCTGCCAGGATGAGAAGACGCGCCGGATCGTATGTCGCAGCATGGTCCAAGACTTCATTCAATTGAGCCAGCCGTAGGTCGTCGTCGGACCGGCTCTCCAGGTGCAGGTTGTAGGTCACAATGGGTAAGCCTTCGAGGTCGATCTCCGAGATAAGGGCGATCCTTCCGCCAAGGCGCTCCTGAAACGTCTCCAGCTTAGGTTTAAACCAACGCGGTTTCCAAAAATCGGACTGCCGCTGGAAGTGGATTATGCTCGAGTTCGATATCTTCCATCGCGACAGCGTCGCCTGCCCGTGGTACGCGGGGCTGGTCTTCGAGCCCTGAGTCAGCTCCACAAACTCACGTCCGAAAACGTAATTGAGACGCAATTTACGAGCGATCTCCTGAGCGATGTTGAGCCGGTGCGTCCGATGAGCATTGATGTCAACCTCCTGAAGAAGGAAAACATCGGCCTTGGAATCACCCAGGAAATCTATGATCTCTGACAGCTTTAACCCACGATCTATGTTCCAATCCACAACGCGAACAGAACTCCGCGGCCAGGAAAGCCATTGACTGGGCGCAAAGCTCTCGGCAATGATTTCGTTCGTCGACACGGTCAGGCTAGTGCTGTGGCAAGTTGTGGGAATACATTCTGCTGAGCAAAACTCAGGTCCGTCGGATCGTCGATTTCTGCCCAAGCCAGTCCGTCGGTGCTCGTGTAACCAACGTAGACTCCTTCGTCAACGAGTTCCTGCACCGCAACGTTGAAGAAGTTATTGACGGGTCCGGTGGAGATCAGTGTGCGCATTTTGTCGAAGAATCGTGCTTGAATCGCTTTCGAGAAAATAGTGATGCCGGTATAAGTGCCGCTAAACTGCTCTCGCGAGATCTGTTTGCTCATTTGCATGACGCGGTCACCGCGAATGATCACCTTCATAGTCTCATCCCGCCACAACGGATCAATAATCATGGAGATTGGCGCCTTCGACCGAACTGCGATATCAAGAATCTCCGCATCGAATATGACATCAGCATTAAGAACGACGAAACTGTCACTGCGGACCCATTCGAGCGCGAGCCAAAGGGAATAGATGTTGTTAGTAATCGCAAACGCTGGATTCACAATGAAGTGGATCCGTTGAACGTGGCTCAGCTTTCTACTCATGACGTGATTGATGATCTGTTCCTTCTCGTACCCGACAACAATTGCCACATCGTTGATTCCGGCTTTCGATAAAGCCTCGAGCTGATGGTCCAGGATCGTGGTATTGTCGACTTCAATCAGGCACTTTGGACGTTCGCCATGCACAGAGCGAATCCTTGTGCCCTGTCCTGCAGCCAAGATTACCGCCTTCATAACGCCTCCTTAAACTTATTTACCGTCGGTTTCAGTTCTGAACCAGATGAATGCTGAAAGAACCTATGATTGAAATACAGCGTCAAGATCCAGGTAAGGTGAGCGCCGAGGGTTGCCAGCAAGAACACCAGTGGCAGCGCGCCGATGACTGTGAAAAGAACAATGTAGTGGACCAATATCCCTCTTCTCTGGAATCCTTGCACCTGTCTGACGACACGGGAAATCCAGTTCCCTGAATCCTTTTCGAGCAACTGGTAGAAATGGCCAAGGTACTCATTCGGCCGATCGGGGGAGGTGGCGCGGCGTCGTTGTAAAGATGTGGCGATCAACGCAAGGACCGAACCGATCAGAAGGGCAATGCCCATCCAAACGGCGATCCGGCCATAGTGCCGGCTCAGGCCTATCGTGATTCCAGCGAAGAGCAAGAGATAGCTGAGTCCATCGGCCATTCCCTCGAGCCAGGTTCCGCTGGGTGATTCCGCAAATTTGATTCGCGCCAGCATTCCATCCATTTCGTCGAACAATCCGGCAATGTAGAACAGCAAGGCGCCGAGCACCGACCAAAGGTACGTGCCGCGAGCAAAAGCGATAGCCGAGAAAATGGAGACCACTACTCCGCCGAACGTGATCGCGTTTGGCGTGACAGGAGTGTGAGAAAAGAATCTTACAAACGGCCAGCAGAGCCGGCGATTGAATGAAGTATGAATGCCGTCCGAAACTTTTCCCGAATTCGCGACCAGAAATCGTTCAGCAGCCGCGGCGCTCTCTGGCGAGGTGAACGCGATGCCCCCGGCACTTCTTGGGGGGAGGGCTGAAGAGGCACCTTCGCGGTCTACCTCATGTACGGTCGCGTAAGCGGGTTTGCTCCAGTCGACGGACTCGATATCGACCAGCGGCAACTGCGAAAGGTAGCCCTTGGTTGTTATCCAGTTCCATGGCACCCACAAGAACTCGTCTTTCAAATGCCCCCTCAGGATGATCCAGCTTGAGCGTCCCCGTGGATCGAACTCGCTTATCTGAATCAGTTCGATTCGTACTCTTAGCTTTGAGAGTCTTTCGAGGACCTTTTGCAGGGATCGACCACTCATTGCCGCTGGAACGACCAACAGGACATCACTTGCCCCGGCTCGCGCCGCAGTCAATATGGTTCGCATCAGAAGAGGAACACCCGCAATGGGCCGCATGAGCATCTTCGTCGCTTGCTGCTCGCTTACAATGCCAGCGAGTTCTGGAATGGCTATCACCGCCTTCATTCAAGAGCCTCCTTGGCAAAGGCGGTTGGGATCGGTCGGGCCGTGTTTTCGGACCATTTCGTTCCACGGGAATTCCAGCCCAGCCAAACAATTCCGATCAAAGCCCAGAGGAGATCGCGGACGCGGCGAGTTAGAGCCAAGGCAAGGCCGAGCATGGGTGAGAGCCCGGTCAGAGCGAACGCCGACATAGCACCGCCCTCGTCAGACCCCAGCCTTGCGGGAATCCAGCCGCTCAGCATCTTTAGTCCGCGCGTCACGCCCTCAATGACCAGAATCGCGAGCAAATGAATGGGCAGGTGAAGCGACCACAAAACGACAATCACTTCGGAAGCAACCAGTACCTGACAAGCTGCGTCGATCCAGAACATTCGACGGACCAATGCTGGCTGATTGACTCGATAGCTACGAATCGAGGATTCAAACTGTTCGGCATGCGCCAGCCACGACGGAGCATTCTTGCCAAGGGCGCGCATCACTCCGGACAGAATTGGATTGCGTCGAGTAATCACAAAAGCCATCAGAGCGAGCACGAGGACCGCGGGGATCGAATGGTAGGCTGCACCACGAACAGCAACGAAGGGGAGGCTCACGATACCCACAATTGCGAGCAGTGCTGAAGTGAACCAGTACACACCATCGTCAAGGAACGTGGCCGTGACTGTTGGCTTGGTCGACGTACCGAGCAACTTGATTTTCAGCGGCTCTGAGATCACGGGACCGAGGACGGTGAGATAGCCCATCGACTGCGAAGCCAACCGAACTCCCATGAGCTTTGCTATCCCGACCGAGACATCCTCGCCCTTCAGGGACGCCGACCAGGTTGTGGTCTGCAGAAAAAGGCGGAGCAAGCTGAGAGCCAGCACGATCGGCAATGCCACTCGCATTGCCTTCACCTGTTCCATCATTGTCGGGAGGCCAACGTGACGTATTACCCAGGCAAACAACCCCAGCGCAACCAGTGTCGCGATGAAATGACTCTTTCTCACTGGATCCTCGCCTGGCTATCCGCTTCAGTTGCATGGTCGATGGGAGGATGCAGGTCGTAGTCAGAGTTCTCGATGGTCAATTCCGAGCTTCCGAAGATCCGGATCTCGCTTTTTGTGTGGGTGGCCGAGGCGAACCAGAACGGGCCCACTTTCTCATAGGTGTGGACGAAATGAACGCTGCGTACCCAGAAGGAAGGATTTCGTGCCGGCTGGCCTTCGATCCGAACGATGGAATAATCGTTGGTGTCAATCCAGATCCTGCCGTCGATCAGATATTTATTCGCTGTTTTCGGCGACACCGCCAGCACATACGCGGGCCCGGTCTCGAGCTTTTCTTGCCCCACAAACTGGAAGTCGTAGTTCGCCGGTGTCAGACGAGTGCTGTTGCGCGTTCCATGGCGAGACGCTTCCGTCTCTTCGCTCAGCAGCTTGTGAAATACATGCTTGCGAATCGAGCCGGATCCCTCTTCGGACAGAATGCTGAACTGCTTGGCGCCACTGCCGTCGCAGGTGACGCGGACGAGCATCTCGGCACGCCGGCTCTTGTTGACCGCCGCATAGTGTCGCATGGCCGTGTATCCGCTCAGTGCGGACTGCCTTTGGGTATCGAACTGCATCATCTTCGCGACAACATCTTCCGCCGATGGAAGCGGGTTGCCGGTTTGCGCTGAAGCAATCGTCGTTACCGAGAAGACAATTGCCAGAGTGGAAAGCGCGCGTTGCATGGTCAGTTGCATGATCAAAACTCCAATACGAATTTGCCGTGAAAGGTCCGGCTTATGCCGTTGAAGAATTCGCCAAAGCGATAACTGGCCAGATCGTTCTGCACGTCGCGATAGTTCGCACGATTGAAGACGTTGAACACCCCGAATCCGACACGCGCATGTTTTTCCTTGATCGGAAGTCGGATCTCCCGCAAGACCTGCAGATCGGTCGAGATAAACCGCGGGAGTTGTGATTCGTTTCTCGGTCCTACAAATTCGCGATACTGATTAATTGTCGAGTACGGAAATCCGGTGTGGAGGTCGAGTACTGGTGCCAAGGTAAATTTCCACGGCGCAGCAATTTCGCCCCAGGCCAGGATTCGATTCGGAGCGTCGAAATTGAGACGACCACGCTGATTGGGCTGGAGTACCGCCTGAGGATCATTTCCGAAAAACTGGTTGAAGTCGTTCAGATCGCCATAGGCTCGCGAACGCACGCAGGAGGCATTCAGCGTGCTGCGGTGGATGCGATAGCGCCCAGTGATCTGAAGCTCTTTGTAAAAGTCACTGCCGCGGTCCGAGAGCGAGAGATTTCCTGTCGGTCTATAGGCAATGGGATCCAGAAAGAAGTCGCGCACCGTATTGCGCTGTTGGTATGCGACGCGAACCAGGAAGTCACTGGTGACCTGACGATCGACTTCGAGATTCCAGACCTCGCTGCGGGGATTGCGCAAGCCATTCGCAATGACATTCGCGTATTCGGTCGAACTCAGAACTCCGCCCAGCGGATCGAGCGTACTCACTGTGCGTGAGGGCAGATAAGGAAATGCCGGAAGGTCGAGAGGAACGCGGTCATAAAAGAATCCGGCCCCGCCCTTGAGCAGTGTTTTGCTGTCTTTGGTCAGTGCCAGAATGAAGCCGGCACGAGGCGCTGTATTGACCGAATCGGTGACGGAATCGCGATCAAAGCGCAGCCCCAGATCGAAGGTCAGGCGATTGGAAACCGTCCATTTGTCGCCCACGAACCAGGCGGTTTCGTTCTGCTCGACGGAGAAAGTCGAGGTGGGCCCGAACTGGATTCGCTCCAATGGATATCCCGCAACACCAACAATCTGAACCGGAAGGAACCGCTGGCGGCCGTCGTAGGCGCTGTGCGCGAAATCTACCCCCGCATCGAGTTCATGCGATCCCAAGAAATGGCGCGGATGGGATCGAAAAATCTCCTCCCCTTCTGTGCGGGTGGTATCGCGGTTTTGGTGATTAAAGAAGCCACCCTCGGTAGTTTCCACGAGAAGCTCGTACGGCGCGCTGCTGTTCGGCACCAAATCGGCGTTAAATCTTCTGAAGCTCACCTGGGAAGTCAGCAGATCGCCAGAATCGGTGACGTATCGGTGCTGCAGATAGGCCTGATAGCCACGCTCGTTCAAGTCGGGCGTGCTTGCCTGTGGGGTGAAGGTGTTCAGCCCATAATAGTCAAACCTCTGAGGAAAGATCGCGAAGGAAGCGCTCGCGGTTTGCTTCTGGCTGAGGTTGATGTCAAGTTGCGTGTAGGAGTTGAAGTTTTCTGATCGGTTGTAACTTTGAAGCGGGGGCAGACTATCTACCGGATCTCGTTCGTAGCGATATTCGAACGACTGGGTGAAGGCAACACGGTCCTTCACAATGGGACCCGAGAGGGTGACCCGCGGCGTGAAAGCGGCAATGCCCATAACCGAACCATCGATTCGGCGGAGACGGGGAATGAAATTCTGGCCCGACAGTCGAAACTTGTTGAAGTCTCCGGACCGTGTCTCGACGTTGGAAACCGCGCCCATGAATTTGCCATACTCGGGGTCGTAAGGGGTCGACAGGACGTGTATGGACGACACAACGTCAATGGGAATATTGATCGCGGTTGTGCCCGTCGCGGGATCGGTCACATCGGCGCTATTGACCAGCGATCCGTTCTGAGAGGCCCGAGCGCCTTTCATGTTGATCAAGCCATTCGGGCCACGAACCACGCCAGGAACCAGAGGCAGCAAGCTTTGGAACTGTTCGTCAAGGTTTGGCATGTGGACAACGGCGGATTCACCGACCACGTCGCTTCCAGAAGATCTTTTCGCATCGACGGGATCTGAGCTGGCTGTCACCGTCGTCGACTCCGCCACTGCCCGGAGTTTCATTTCCAGTTCGAGTTGCGAAACAGATCCTGCTCGAACCTCTATATTCTGGATTGCAGTCAAACCAGGTGCTTGTGCGGTAATCGTGTAAGAACCAGCAGGAACCGTGCCGAACACGAACTTACCTTCGCTACCACTCTCAGCCTCGAGGTGCAAAGGTCCGTCCAGCGAGAGCTTCGTGCCCGGCACGACTGAGCGTGCACGGTCTTGTCCAGTCGTGAATACCACACCCTGAATGGACCCGCTTGGTTGTGGTGTACTCTGGCCGAGGGCACACCCAGTAAGCAGCGCAAGGGCGAGCGCTATGGTTGAGACTCGTTGCATCATTGTGGTTTCCTCGTTGTGCCTGAACTGGTATTCGCTCTCTTGCGCATATGCACAACTGAACCGCCCTGTTCGAAAACAACGGCACCTCTATATGCAGGCGACCCGCCATTTGCAGCGCATTGAAAACACAGTGGTGATCTTCGGAAATCATGCTGCACCTTCAGCAGAATGACGAACGTTCAGCGGTCTCGCCACGTTGAACCTCGGGCAGCATGGCAGCGGACATTTTCCCGAGGGTGTGTGGTTGTGGGAGGGTTCAAGCACAAAACTGATTACGCTGTTACGGTCGGTCCCAAACGATCAGACGATGGTGTTAGCAACACCTTCGTACCACTCTAGGCGAGCACTCAGCGAGGAGAACGGGGGAAGCGGCTGTCGAAGTGCCGCGGTTCGCCGCTATTTTAGAGGTGGGTGGCGTCTGCCCGCACTTATCCAGATCCGCCGGATCTTCGATTCCAGGGTCGTCTTAGCGTGGTATCCGAGGTTCGCCCTGCGCCGGAAGGTTCGGATATCCGCCCACGGCTCTCTCGGGGAGAGCAGCTTTGATCATTTCGACTTCACGGTCACCTCTTCTTCTTCAATCCCGAACGCTGAGTGTGTTTCGCGATGCATATTCGCCGTATGGATGTGTATAAGACCTCAAGTATTTACCGTCCCCCACCGGAGACTGATTTAGACCCTTTGGGATGGGCAACAGTTTTTTGGCTTTCTATGGGCACCTCATATGATCGGCCCAAAATATCGTTGTATCGAATCGTGCTCTTGCCCACGAGCACCAGCAGGTCACGCCCGGCAGCGTATTTCACAGTCTCCTCGCGCAGTGGAGGCGTGTACAGCACTACATAAATCGTGTCGCCCACTTTGACGGACACGTCATAGCTGGCGGCGTCAGAGGCGCCAACTTGGTATGCACTCTGATGAGTCTTAACCTCAGTGATAGTGCCCACTTGATATTTCGATGCAGACTGGCAAAAAGCCGGGGAGGCCGCCAAAACGATGGAAAAGATACCCACTAACCTCAGCATAATCGCTCCTCTCGTTTGCTCTAACCGAACTCTCGTTCTCCTTGCCGATCTAGATCATTTGCTGGCGTATGCTATTCGCTACCGGTGGCTCACAGTATCCTGGGCCTCCGTTCGGCAGTCCGGCGTTAAAGCCGAAGGCGAATATCCGCCAGTCCGAATCAACTGAGAACTGGCTTCATCGATTTCAAGTGGGACAATTCGGCGCAGCTCGCTGTCGTCCGCTTCTGAGCCCGTCGTCACCCAGTACTTGCTGGTTCGGTGAACTGGAATCGGAACTCCCGGCGCTCCGATCATGCTGATCGAGTACACGCGCACATCTTTCCAGAATTCACTTTGAGCAGATGCTCCAGCTTGTCTCACCGTTGCCAATTGGTCCGCGTAGTCGACTGCGATGCGCGAGTACTGCTGGCACTGGCGGTCGGTGAGGGATCCTTCGTGGAGTTGGACGAAGCGTTTCGCATAAGCGAAATGAATAGCACGGTCTGCGAAGTCGTCCACCACCAGCCAGTACTGCTCGCTGCCGCGCTGCGGAAGTGATGCTCGTTCCGCTGCCTGTGTCTGTGCGCCGGCTATTGCCGATGCACCGAGGATCAACAACGTTTTCAAAAACCTACCAACCATCGATTTGAAAATCATGACAGTTTGCCGTTGAGCTTTTGCTTTCTGCGCGCCACCCCTTGAACAGCACTACGCGACTCGACCACCTGGAACTAGTTCCAAGCTCGACGTAGTGGTCCAGAACGACCCGACGGAGGTGGAAACAGATTCCTGGACCAGATAAAGAGCCGTTCCTGAACGCCGGTTGACCTGCTCCCAGCGTTGCCGACGTTGAGGTGGTTTCGGATTGCGCCAAACAATCTCTAACCCTGCCGTTTGCGTCATTGTCGTTCTCCTTTTTGTTCACCGACGCAAGGGAATAATGCAACCTGCTCTCCATCCGGAAATCACTCAAAGGAAAGAAAATCAGCACCAGAATCACGGTGCATGCTCAGCAAAGTGACGAACGTTGAGCAAGAGGCAAAAGGGGGTGACGCTATTTAAAGCTGGGGCGCAGACGTTGGTTTGTCACGCCACGTCAATCTTTGAAATCTACAGTTGTCGTTGCAGTGAATCCAGTTCGGTGCGACACGTGTCGCTGAACTGCCTCAATGGATCTTTTCCATTCGCGGCCTGAGATTCAATCTGCTCGGCTGTCAGGTTGGGTTGTGGATAGGTGCTCACAATAGTCTTTATGACCTGTTCAGCTTCTTGCAGAACGCGCTCCGACGAACTGAGCCGAATGCGGCTCAGCAGCGCGTAAACGGGTAACAGTTTTTGAAGATCGCTGGCATTGTGCTGCATGGCATCGACCAGCAAGCGCGCACTTTCACCAATGAAGTCGGAATACAACGTTTCCCGTCGCGCAATCTGCTTTCCCAACAAGTCACGCCGGTCCTGATGCCTCGCTGTGATCCACGTCCCGACGGCCGAACCCAATGCGCCCACGAGCGAACCAGCGAGAGCCGCTAGCGCAGTGATCATCACGGAATTCATAGGTGCCGTCGTACCTGCTCCTTAATTGCTTCGCCGATGTAGTCGGACGCGTGCGGCACTCGCGATTCGTGCGCTCCGGCTGCTCGAATTTGCATTTGGAGCGCCATTCGTAAACCACCGACGCGCAATGCTCGTGAAATCGATTCCCCGCCTAGTCTTCAGCAAAATGCTGAGCGTTCAGCAGACGGCGGGAGGGCACGAGCGAAATCCAGCATGCTAAGTGCCCTGCCTTCAATCTGTTTTGGATTGGCCACCTGGGTGCCTTCTCGATTGTGCCGGGAGTTCCGGCACACGTGAGCAGAACAAGAGAATCGCACGAAAGGAGGAGCGGCTATGTTTGATATAACGAGCGAAACTCTCCGCCAGTTTTCCCTGGGCGAAATTCTCCTCCTGATCGCAATGAATCTCGAAACGAACCGCTTAGCTTCTGAGAACCGCACCCGTTTGGCGACTGGCACGGCTTTGAGTAGCTAACCAACAGGCGGAGGAAAACGCCATGACCTATATACCCACACAAGCGGGATTCATGCAGTTACAGGATTCCGCGCGGCTCTTGCGCGCGGTTTTCCCGAACTATCCGGAATTGCAGCCGTGCAATCCCCTGCCGGTGCTTGAAGTCGCGCCAGCCGCAGCAGCTGCGCCAATCTTATCCGCAGTCATATAGCGAAGGGCACGCACTTGCTTCATGAATGTGCGGCCGAGAAGCGTGTATTTAGGGGTATGTGCACACGCTGCTGTCTGATCTGTCATCTTGACGCGGGAGGAGTTAGCTATGAGCGCGGTCGAATTTGTGCTGACATCGCAGACGCCTTTTGTGCAAACACCGTCGCAGGTGCCGTTCGAGGAGCATTACAAAGACCGGAATCCTTGGCGAGCCCCTACGAAGAGCTGTCTCACGTTTCGCGTTCGATAGGATCGATGACATCCGAGACTCGCGTGAAACGGCTGATCGAGCTCAAAGGGGATGCCCTCACACCGTTCAACCTTTGGCACCAGGACAACCTCGCATTCCCCGGATCAGAAGGTTCCCGCCAGATGAAGAGTTCATTTGAATCAGCTTTTCTTTAACTGCTCCTTGGCTGCCATGACAACCTGGTTCGGCTCGAATCCAAACTTTTTTTGCAGTTCCTTCAGTGGAGCCGAAGCGCCAAAAGTATTCATGCCGATAACGCGGCCGGAATTGCCTACGTATCGATCCCATCCCAAAATTGAGCCCTGCTCCACGGCTACACGAGCTTTGACGTTGGGAGGCAGAACGGCGTTGCGGTATGCCTGCGGCTGGTGCTCGAAGATTTCCCACGAGGGCATGGACACGACGCGGGAGCGAATGCCTTCCGCGACGAGAGTCTCGTGGGCAGCGACTGCGAGACTAAGCTCGCTGCCGGAAGCGATGATGATCACTTCCGGAGTTCCCCCGGGAGCGTCCGCAAGCACATAGGCTCCCTTCGCGACTCCGGATGCCGGAGCATACTTATTGCGATCAAGAATCGGTAAAGGCTGACGTGACAACGCCAGCACCGCGGGCTGGTGCCGCAACTGCATCATGAAGCGGTATGCCTCGACTACTTCGTTGGCATCTCCCGGGCGCAGTGTGATCAGCCCAGGTATCGCACGCAGCGATATAAGATGCTCGATCGGTTGGTGCGTGGGACCATCCTCACCATCGCCCATGGCGTCATGCGTGAAGACAAAATTGCTGGGCAGTTCCATGAGGGCGGCCAAACGAATCGCCGGACGCGCGTAATCGCTGAAAATGAAGAAAGTTGCCCCGAACGCACGCAGCTTGGATAAAGAGAGTCCGTTGACGATTGCAGCCATCGCGTGCTCGCGAATGCCAAAGTGCAGGTTCTTTCCACCTGGGCTGTCAGCCTGGAAATCCCCTGCTCCTGCGTAAGTGAGGGTGGTTTTATTGGATGGACCGAGGTCGGCAGATCCGCCAAGGAACCATGGAATGTTCTGTGCCAGGACGTTCAGCACTTTTCCTGAAGCATCGCGACCAGCGACACCCTTCGCGTCGGGAGGAAACACGGGAAGGTTGCGGTCCCATCCCGTCGGAAGCTCACGCTTCTGCATCAACTCAACTTCGACCGCGAGGTCTGGATATTGAGCGCGGTACGACTCAAAAAGTTCCGCCCAGTTGTGTCGGGCTTCAGCACCACGTTTGCCGATGCCGGCTGTAAAGTGGTCGTACACGCCCTCGGGAACAAAGAATTTTGCATCTTCGGGAAATCCGTAGGCCTTCTTGCACAACCGAACTTCGTCTTCTCCGAGCGGCTCTCCATGCGCGGCGGAAGTGTCGTGCTTATGCGGGGAGCCGTATCCGATATGACTGTCGAGAACAATGAATGTTGGGCGGCCTTTCGTCTTCCGAGAGACCTCGAGCGCTTGTTCGATGCGATCGATGTCGTTCGCATCGCCGACTCGCAGGACATTCCATCCATATGCAATGAATCGTGTCTGAACGTCTTCAGTGAACGCGATGCGCGTGTTGCCTTCGATCGTGATGTGATTGTTGTCGTATATCCAGCACAGATTGTCGAGCCCGAGATGTCCGGCCAGTGATGCAGCCTCCGATGCAATACCTTCCATCAGGCACCCGTCACCACAGACCGTATAAATGTTGTAGTTGAAGATCTCGAAGCCCGGCCGATTGTAGTGGTGGGCGAGCCATTTTTCTGCGATTGCCATGCCAACGCTCGTTGCCGCACCCTGACCGAGCGGTCCCGTCGTGGTCTCGACTCCCGAGACCCAGTGGTATTCAGGATGCCCGGGAGCCTTGCTGTTGAGTTGGCGGAAGCGGCGAATATCGTCGAGCGTGACCGAACGCTGCCCCAATGTTTCGTAGTCGGCATTCACGGCTTGCACTCCGGTGAGGTGGAGCGCAGACCAGAGCAACATGGAGGCGTGGCCGTTCGACAGCACGAAGCGATCGCGATTGGGCCAGATCGGGTCCTGCGGATCGAATTTGAGGACACGATTCCATATCGTATAGACGAGCGGGGCGAGCGCCATTGGCGTTCCAGGGTGCCCGGAGTTGGCCTGCTGCACGGCATCGATCGAGAGCGTGCGAATTGTGTTGATGCACAACTGATCGAGTTGTTCGGCGCTCAGATTCTCAACTGGAGCTATTGCGGTACTCATGACTGCCTCCGTGGTAAGTATTCAAATTCGGTCTCTCGACAGCTACGCCGGAATTGCCGAAGTCTCGGCGCTGACTTCGCTGGCGGCCTTCTTTTCAAGTCCGGCAACTGTGCCCAGACGTTCTCAGGTGGCGTTCGGCCTGGCTGAAGTCAGCTGCCAGAAACGTTTCGACAAGGTCCCAGGCCACCATGGTCCCCATGACCCGGCCACCTAGACAAATAATGTTCATGTGATCGTCCTCGACCCCTTGCCGAGCCGAGAAGTGATCATTGATCAGAGCGGCGCGGACTCCCGGAACTTTGTTGGCGCAGACGGAAGCACCCACCCCGCTTCCGCAAACAGCAACCCCGCGCTCTACCCTGCCTGAAGCCACTGCCCGCGCCAACGGAGTAACGAAATCCGGGTAATCGTCGCCTGGCTCGAGGCGGTTTGCACCGAAGTCAACAATGTCATGACCCGCGGCAGTGAGCCGGTTGCGAAGGTCGTCTTTCAATCCAAACCCGCCGTGATCAGCTGCGATTCCAATGCGCATTTGCTCTCCTCAATCACTCAGTCGTGGATTAGTACCGCTTCACTCCAGATAAACCGCGTTCTTTCAAGCCACTTCTGCCTTCGACTCCGTAACAACTTGGCCGGCAGCAGCGCGATCTACCAAAACCACGGCATGATCCCTGCTGACGCGGCCGGCTGGAATGGAAACATCTCCAGCTTGCAAGCGGGCAAGCATTCCGACTTTTTCGCTCCCGGTTACCAGCCATAGCACGCGATGGGAGCGATTGATAATCGGATACGCTAGCGTCATGCGCCGCCGTCCCTGGTAGATTCCCGTGAGTGCAACGTCTGTCTCTTTCACATCGAGGACCGGGTCTCCCGGCACCAGCGAGGCGGTGTGGCCGTCGGGTCCGAGTCCCAAATGAACGAGATCGAGCACAGGCGGTGAACCTGCGATGGTTTTCAAGATCAGCGCATACTGTGCACAAGCGGTTTCAATATCTCCAGATTCCACCGGCATAGCGTAGATTTGCTCGGGGCGTAAAGGTGCATGCTCCAGCAGGCTCTCACGCAAGTGGGTAAGATTCCGGTCGGGATCGCCCTCGGGCGCAATTCTCTCGTCCACCTGCACGACATGCACGCCGCTCCATGGCACTTCTTGCTTTGCGAGATCGCGAAGCATGATCCACGGTGTTTTTCCACCACTCACCGCCATCACGAACTTGCCGCGAGTTGCGACGGCCTCTTGGGACGCTTTGGCGATTAGTTTTGCGGCTTCGAGAGCAACCGCGTCGGCATCGGGATAGACTTTAATCTTCATCACGCGGCCTCGCTTGCAAGTGCAAGTACTTTCTTCTCGCCTGGATTGCTCCAGCCCCCGGTTGGCGCCACCCGATCAACTTCGTTCGGACCCCAGGTCCCTGGCGCATACTGATGAACCGGGACCCTGTTTTTCAGTACCGGTTCCACGATCCGCCACGCTTCTTCGACGTAGTCTTCGCGCGCGAACAAGGTACTGTCTCCGGACATTGCCGCTCCGAGCACGCGTTCGTACGCATCCATCTCGTCCGCCTGTGGAGAATGGCTGGCTACCATCTCGCCGGCCTCGAGCGCGAGTCCTTCAGCGTTAGCAGCGAGGTTCATCATTCCCATCGCGATGGTGATTTCGGGACTCAATCGGAGGCGAAGGTGGTTTTCCACCAACTGGCTGTCGGGAATCAGGGTCGGCGGCTTGCGAAACTTTGCGACGATCTCGGTGCATGTCGTCGGCAAGCACTTGCCGGCGCGAATGTAGAACGGCACGCCTTTCCACCGCCAGGAATTGATTTCCAGCTTCACTACGGCAAAGGTCTCGGTCTGCGAATCCTTCGCAACCCCGTTTTCATCGCGGTAGCCGCGGAACTGGCCGCGCACCAGATTCGTTTCCTCAATGGGTGAAATCGCTCGCAATACCTTTACTTTCTCGTCGCGGATTGACTCGCTGTCGGAGCGGACGGGCGGTTCCATCGCCAGATTTGACAACACCTGGAATAGGTGGTTCTGGACCACGTCGCGGATAGTTCCAGTCTGATCGTAAAACCCTCCGCGGCCCTGTACCCCGAAGTCTTCCGCCATCGTGATCTCGACGCTCTCGATGTGGTTGCGGTTCCAAAACGATTCCACAAAAGTGTTGGCGAAGCGGAACGCCAGCACATTGTTCACGGCGCGCTTTCCAAGATAATGGTCGATGCGGAAGATGTCGGCTTCGTTGAAGGTCCCAAGCAGAACCTTGTTCAGTTCCTGCGCGGATGCCAGATCGTGCCCGAAGGGCTTCTCCACAATGACCCTGGCGCCCTGCCCGCAGTTCGACGCGGACAGGTGCTCGACGACGGTTTCGAATAGCACCGGCGGAATTGCCAGGTAATGCGCCGGGCGTTGTGCATCCTTGAGTTCCTTCCGAAGCGCAGTGAAGGTTGATGGATCCTGATAGTCACCGTCCACATACCGCAAAAGACCGACCAACTTTTCAAAAGCGGCGGGATCTAGGCCACCATGTTTCTCCATGCTGTCTTTCGCGCGAGCGCGAAGTTGATCGAGATTCCATCCAGCTTTGGCAACCCCGACCACAGGAACGTTGAGGTGCCCCCGCTTTACCATCGCCTGCAGGGACGGGAAAATCTTTTTGTAAGCAAGATCGCCGGTGGCGCCGAAGAAAACGAGTGCGTCCGAGTGAAAATTGGTCATGAATATCTCTCCTTTAAGCAGCCTCAGATTTTTCTTTCGGCTTTTCCAAATGTCCGCCGAATTCGAACCGCATCGCGGACAGCAGCTTGTCGGCATAGTCTGCTTCGCCGCGTGAGCTGAAACGCTCGTAGAGTGAAGCGGTCAGCACAGGGGTCGGCACCGCTTCGTCGATCGCGGCTTTGATCGTCCAGCGGCCTTCGCCGGAATCGGACACTCGGCCCGCAAACTTCGAAAGCCCGGGATCCTGAATCAAGGCGGTTGCAGTCAGGTCCAGCAGCCACGATGCGATCACGCTCCCGCGGCGCCACACTTCCGCGACGTCCCGCAGATTGAAGTCGTACTGGTAGTGTTCCGGGTCGCGTAGCGGAGTGGTTTCCGCATCAACGCCGTGCTGTTGTTTGCCGACATTCGCTGAGCGCAGAACCGACAACCCTTCTGCGTAGGCCGCCATGATCCCGTATTCGATTCCGTTGTGGACCATCTTGACGAAGTGGCCGCCGCCATTTGGGCCGCAGTGCAGGTAGCCTTGCTCCGCGGTGCCATCGAGTTTCTCGCGTCCAGGCGTGTGTGATATATCGCCGATTCCAGGAGCGAGCGCCGAAAAGATGGGATCGAGGTGCTGGACGACATCTTTCTCGCCGCCAATCATCATGCAGTAGCCGCGTTCGAGACCCCACACGCCGCCGCTGGTGCCCACGTCCACGTAGTGAATCTGTTTGGGGGCGAGATTTTTTGCACGCTGAATGTCATCCACATAATAGGAGTTTCCGCCGTCGATGAGGATGTCGCCTGCTTCGAGGTGCGGTAACAGATCGGCGATGGTCTGATCAACAACCGCCGCCGGAACCATCAGCCATAGAGCGCGTGGTTTCTCCAGTTTTTTCACGAGATCGATCAGCGAATCTGCTCCGATCGCGTGGTCTTTGACTAGACCGCCCACCGCTTGTGGTGACCTGTCGAACACAACGCATTTGTGTCCTTTCTTCATTAGCCGACGCACCATGTTGGCGCCCATCCGGCCCAGCCCTATCATTCCGAGTTCCATAAGTTCTCCTCTTCAGAAATTTGCGTTTGATTCACTGCGCTACCTGCGTCGCAGCATCGCGCAACGATCCCATTGCGATCGCCACATCTTTGTCAGCACCAAATACTGACGTACCTGCGACCAGAACACTGGCTCCTGCTGCGACTGCCATTGGAGCAGTCGCCTCATCAATTCCCCCGTCGACTTCTAACTCACAGTCGGGCTTGATCCGCTCGATCATTTGCGCGACCCGCCGGATTTTGGGCAACATGGATCCAAGAAAATGCTGATGTCCGAAGCCCGGATTCACAGTCATGACCAGCACCTGATCGAGGTCTGGGAGTACTTCTTCCAGGACCGACGCAGGAGTAGCTGGGTTAATGGCTACTCCGGCACGTGTTCCGAGCGCCTTAATACGCTGCACCGTGCGGTGCAAATTGTTGTTACCTTCCCAATGAACGAGAAATGACGTCGAGCCGGCCTCGGCAAACTCGTCGAGAAAAGAATCCGGATCGGAAATCATCAAGTGCGTCTCCAGCGGCAGGCGCGTGACTCGGCGGAGCGATTGCACAATCGGCGCCCCGATGGCGATGTTGGGAACGAAATGTCCGTCCATCACATCGACATGAATCCGATCAGCTCCCGACCGCTCGGCTTCGGCCACTTGCTCACCCAGACGCGCAAAGTCGGCGGCAAGAATCGACGGAGCGAGTTTGACGAAATGGTTTTGCATCTTGCGAAGTTTCTCTCTAGCTCACAATTGCGTTAGCTTCGGTACGTGCGTTTTCGAAAACGTACACAAATTCGCGATAGCGGTGAGCAATCTGAAGACCGCTCACGCAACGCTTTCAACCGCGCCCGGGCTGACCGCTTCACCATGGAACAGCCTCAAGCGCGAACTCACAACCTGCTTCACAGAATCTACGACCGGCCGCAGAATTTTATAGGGCACGACTTCGTTGGGATCTCGCGCCAGACTTTCTCCCAACGATCGCCTCCACGCCACCCGCAGCTCGGTGTTGATGTGGATGATGTTGATTCCCGCAGCGATGGCCTTGCGGAGGTCTTCATCATCGGTCCCGGACCCGCCGTGTAGAGTGAGAAACACTCCGGCCGCCCGCTTGATTTGGGCAATTCGTTCGATATCCAGGTGCTTCTTCGCTTTTCCCTGTACCATACTCTTAAGCATGCCGTGCATGTTGCCCACCGCCGGAGCCAGGATGTCAATTCCGGTTGCCTCAACAAACTGGCGCGCTTCCCCAGGTTTGGTGAGCGTCATGGGATCACCCTGAGCGGTTTCGTGGATTTCAGAGCCGGTCCCTATGTTGCCGATTTCCCCTTCCGCAAGGATTGCGGGGTTGACTGCCTTGATCGCTTGCACCGTTTCCCTGGTGCGAGCCACATTCTCTTCGATGGGCAGCGCAGAGAAATCAACCCCCACGGCATCAAATCCCGCCTTCGCCGCTTCCATGGCCTTTTCGAGCGAATGTGTATGGTCCGCGTTGAGGAAGACGGGCAGAGCGGTCTCCTGGCGCAGGCTTTTCACCATAGCGGCAAGCTGGCGCGCACCAAAGAACTCCCGCTCTCCTTCGGAAGCGCCGACGAAGACCGGAAGTTTGGTCTCAGCCGCGGCTGCCATTACCGCCTTCAACAAGACTTGGTCAGCGACATTGAAATGGCCGAGGGCTGCGCCCTCTTTTTCCAACCGTGTCAAAACGTCGCGTAGCGTTTCTGTGCTGGTGTTCTTGAGAGTTCCTATTCCCGTCATTGCTGCTCCTTAAGCTTGCGGTATCGCCGAATCAGGGTATTGGTCGAGCTGTCGTGATTCAATACAGGCTCGGCCGGGTTCTCGAGTTCTGGAATGATGCGCTGTGCCAAAACTTTGCCGAGCTCGACGCCCCATTGATCAAACGAATCAATGTTCCAGATGACACCTTGAGTGAAGACCGAGTGCTCGTAAAGCGCTATAAGCTTGCCCAGTGTTTCGGGGCTGAGCCGCTCAGTGAGGATCGTATTGGAGGGTCGATTGCCTTCAAAGACGCGATGCGGCACAAGCCAGTCCGGAGTGCCCTCCGCTTTCACCTGCTCTGGCGTCTTACCAAATGCCAACGCTTCCGTTTGAGCGAAGACATTGGCGAGCAGCATGTCATGATGCCGGCCCAGCGGATTTAAGGTCTTCGCAAATCCGATGAAGTCGCAGGGAATGAGGCGCGTGCCTTGATGTATCAGCTGATAGAAAGAATGTTGACCGTTGGTCCCAGGTTCACCCCAGTAGATCGGGCCTGTGTCTTCGTTGACTGCTTTCCCATCAAGCGTGACATGCTTGCCGTTGCTCTCCATCGTCAACTGCTGCAAATAGGCGGGAAAGCGTTTCAGGTACTGTTCGTAAGGCAACACAGCGACAGTGTCTGCACCGAGGAAATCGTTGTTCCACACGGCGAGCAGGCCCATGAGAACCGGCAGATTGGCCTCAAATGGAGCGGTGCGGAAGTGCTCATCCATTTCGTGGAAGCCGCTCAGCATTGCACGGAAATTTTCGGGACCGACCGCAATCATGGTCGAAAGGCCGATCGCCGAGTCCATGGAATAGCGACCGCCAACCCAATCCCAGAATCCGAACATGTTCGCGGTATCAATACCGAACTTCGAGACTTCCGCAGCATTGGTCGAAACCGCGACAAAATGCTTTGCCACTGACTTTTCATCGCCACCAAGGCCAGCCAGCGACCAGGAGCGAGCGGTCTGAGCATTCGTCATGGTCTCTAAGGTGGTGAAAGTTTTTGATGAGACGATGAATAGCGTCTCCGCTGGATCGAGATCCTGAACCGCCTCGGCGAAATCTGTTCCATCCACATTCGAGACAAAGCGAAAGGTCATCGAGCGTTCTGCGTAGTGCTTGAGCGCCTCGTACGCCATGACCGGACCAAGATCGGAGCCGCCGATTCCGATGTTTATGACATTCCGAATGCGTTTTCCGGTATGACCTTTCCATTCGCCGCTGCGTACACGATTGGAAAAGTCAGCCATCCGGTCCAGGACAGCGTGGACTTCGGGCACGACATTCTTTCCATCCACAAGGATCGATTCATTTTTCGGAGCACGCAGAGCTACGTGCAGCACCGCTCGCTTTTCGGTGATGTTGATCTTCTCGCCGCTGAACATGGCGTCGATCCGTGCTCGCAAACCGGACCCTGCGGCAAGTTGGAGAAGGAGTTTGAGGGTCTCATCAGTAACACGATTCTTGGAGTAGTCGAGGTACAGACCTACCGCCTCCACTGCCATGCGCTGCCCGCGCTTGGGGTCGTCTGCAAATAACTGCCGCAAGTGGAGCTTTGCAACTGCCTTGTAGTGCGCCGTCAGTGTTTTCCACGCGGCTTGTTTGATCGCTCGTTTCTTCACTTGTGGTTGAGGGTTCGCTGCCATTCTGATCTCCTTTTCATTCCTTCTATTACCGTCTCGTCACGCGAGCTAAACAGGCGCGAGGGAAGCTTTTGCTTCTTCGCCGGTTTTGAGCCTACTTAGGCTCTGCAGTCCAAATGTGGCAGCTCCGACAAGAGCCGCTCTTGTGGTGATGATGTGAATCGGCATCCGCTCCATTAAATCTTTGAAGCGGCCTTTTCTGGTGAAAGTCTGCACGAACTGCGGTTTTTGTAGCAGTTTCACGAGGTGAAGGGCAATGCCGCCAGCCAAGTACACTCCGCCCGCCGCCAGAACTTTCAGGGCAAGATTGCCGGCCTCGCTTGCCAATATTGAGACCAGCAAATTAACCGTCGCCAGGCACAATTCGCTTGGATGCTGCGGATCGAAAGCTGCCTCAACAATCGCTTTTGTATGATCCTTTGCGGATGCGATCAACTGCGCAACTTCAGGCCGCTCCGGAATGTTTTCCTCATCGCGTAAAAAGTCGTAAATGTTGGGAACACCGATTCCTGAACACACCCGCTCCACTCCCACGTGTCCGAAACGAGGAAGAAGATAGTGCAGCAGACGAATTTGACGCTCGTCTGTGGGAGCAAAATCAGAATGCCCACCTTCGGAGCCGTGGGCTACATACTGTGATCCATCCCAGGTCAGAAAAGATTCACCTAAACCTGTTCCGGGAGCGACGATTGCGATCGGGCCATTCGCAACCGGCTCTCCTTTGTTTATCGTGATCATGTCCTCGGCGCGTAAGGCCGGCACCGCACGTGCGACTGCCTCCAGATCGTTCATCAAATGAGCGGCTTTCAGACTCAAGTCGTTTGCCAGCGTGCTTTCATCCAAGACCCATGGCAGGTTTGTAGTCTTCACATGACCATTGATTACAGGACCTGCAACATCAAAAGAGGCGACATCGACCGACATCTTCACTTGAGCGAGAAACTCCGTGACCATCGCCTGCAGGCTGGGATAGTCGGCGCTATGGACCTCAGTCTGAGCCAAGGGGGTGTGCGGCCCGGACTCGCGCGAGTAGATCCCCAAGTCTGTTTTCGTACCGCCGATGTCGCCTGCAATCAACATTGTCAACTCCCAAGTTACCTATCTAAGCCGTTGCGTATCGTTCGCTGTTTGGTTTCGATCCACTCAAGGCGTAGTACAAGATGTACAGGTAGCAGATCACCGGAATGAAGAACGCATGATGAATTCCGATGTGGTCAGCAATCGCACCTTGGATTAAAGGGACGATTGCGCCGCCCACGATGGCCATGTTCAGAATGCCGGATCCATTTCCCGTCAAGGGACCGAGTTCAGCCACGCCCAGACTGAAAATGGTTGGAAACATGATGGAATTGAAAAAGCCAACGGCCAGGATGCTCCACATGGCGAAGTGCCCTTGCGTGAGCATCGATAGGATAACCAACGATGAAGTACAAATCGCAAACGTGCCGAGCAGGTGCCCGGCTCTAAACTTCCGCAATAGTCCCGCGCCGAGAAAGCGCCCGACCATCGCTCCGGCCCAGTAGAACGACACGTAGCCGGCCGCACTCTTTGCGGACAACCCCGCAATTTCTGCCTGACCGAAATAATTCACCAAGAAACTTCCAATGGAGACTTCTGCCCCTACGTAGGCAAAAATCGCGGCTGCGCCAAAAACCAGGTTGCGATGTTTCCAGACCGAATCGCCACCCTTCGCCTCAGGGCGGTATTCTGCCTGTGGGATCGTCGGGAGCTTTGATGTCGCGATAAGCACGGCCAGAAGAAGCAAGGCAATGCCAATCACGGTGTACGGCATCTTTACCGACGCGGCTTCTTGCACGCGGTATAAATGCAACGCTGTCGGCGAGAGGGCCTTCATCTCTTCGACGGCCAATGGCGCGGCAGCAAGGATCAATAGTCCGCCGAGTTTAGGGGCGATCGTGGTGCCGAGTGAATTAAATGCCTGCGTCAGATCTAAGCGGCTGGAAGCGGTTTCTGGTTTTCCGAGCACCACCACGTAAGGGTTCGCTGCTACCTGCAAGCCGGTGATGCCAGCTGCAAGTACAATCAACGCTCCCAAAAAAAGCGGAAACGAAGCGGATGAAGCCGCCGGCACAAACAGGAATGCGCCCGCGGCCATACAGAGCAATCCCGCCACCATGGCTTTCTGATAACCGATTGCATTCACGACCTTCGACCACGGAATAGAAAACAAGAAGTAGGCAGAAAAGAATGCAAACTGAATCAGCATGACCCGCGCATAGCTGAGATCGAAGATCGACTTAAGGTGCGGAACCAGAATGTCGTTCAAACAAGTGAGGAAGCCCCACATAAAAAATAATGTGGTGACGATAGCGAGCGGACGTCGGTAGTTGTCCTGAAGCGCCACCGACACACTAGCTTTTGTAGTTACCGAAGCCGCTATTTCTGGAGTCGCCATTTCGCCAATCTCCTACCACCACGTTTCCGCTTGCACGCCGTAGGTAAAGCCATCGGTTCGATTCTGGAATGGAATTCCGCCTACAAATCCGCGCAGCCCGTCGGACCAGTTTCCGTATGTCAAGAAAGCCCGAAGCACTGGCCGGCTAAAGAACTTCCGTCCAGCCCCGATTTGCGGCGCTATCGTAAACTTGCGCAGCCAGCCGTCGTAGAGCGGGGCACCTTGGCTGTGGGTGTGATCAAAACCGCCTTCAAAAGCAAGAGAGAGATGCTTGGTGAAGAAAATTTGCGGGCGGGCCCCGAATGAGATCCACTGTTGCCAGGGATGTAGACGGTTGCCATCTTTCGTTCGCTGGTAAACGAAGATCGGCATAATCGCGAACTTATCGTTGGGCTGTAGCAAGATTTGTTCGGTGATCAAGAATTGAGCCTGGCTGTTAATAAACGGCGTGGGGTTCTCTGCGACCGTACCACTTCCGGGCGAACTGAAATTGCTGGCGGCGCCGGTTCCGTACTGAATACTGAGAGCGTGGTAACCACCGTGCCACTCGAGATCTTGGAACTTGAATCCAAAGGCTTCACCACTGCTTGTTGGAATTACCGTGCCGGCTGGGGTTGTACCGCCCTTGCTCGTTGCGAAATCAAACCAGGCGCCGTAAAGGCCCAATGGTCCTTTCACGTCATACAAGCGGACATCAATGTTGCTCTTTGCGTAATTGCCGTTCTGAGTCGTAATATCAGGCCGCGCCCCGGCCAGAAATGCTACCGCCAACTTCGACATACCCAGCCTGAGATCCTCGATGCCTGCACCATATCCACTGAGATCGAGCGGGTAGAAATCGTCGATTTCAACGTGCTGGCGCCGGTAGTACCGTTCGCCTGCCCAGAAGATCGCACCCGGTTGGCTGTCGCCTAAAAAGTGGCCCCCGCGAACAAAAGCCTCGCGCAATCGAAACTGGTCGTTGCCGCCGGACGTAACCTGACCCTTGACTACAGTCTGAGGGAAAGCGGCATAGTTAGTGGAGTCGGTGGTGTTGCCCTCGATCATGACTTCCGTTTTGACCCAGCCTTGGTCTGGATGCTCTTCCGGGTTCAGCCAATTGTTAACGAAGATGAACTCCCCATAGGTTTCCGCTTCGTTTCCCAATCGGTATTTTGCTTCTGTGCCGGGCGCCTGAAATGCGACCTGCTGTCCACCTTCGCTATTCAATCCGTATCCCGAGCGGAGATATCCGTGAAATTCGAAAGCACCTACCTGCCGCTCCAAACCCTCAATTTTGTTCTCCGCCTCCTGCAATTCGTCGTACGTTGGCTGCTGGGACAACTGGCCCTGATACCTCGCTCCAACTTGATTGGAGTTTCCGGTAACTGCGTTCCGAGCCGCTCCCTGGCCTGCCAGTTCCGCCGCGGAGATTGTGCTTTCTTTGGTTTTGTTCTGCATTTGCTGCTCGTTTTCGATTTGCTGCTCGAGAGCTGCGATTCGTTGCTGCAGGTTTTTCGTGGTCTGTTCGTATTGTTGTTTCAGTTCCTGGAGTTGCTGCTGCAGATCACGGTCTTGTTGGGCGGACGCGCCCCTGTGCAGAAGGACCACGACCGCGACTATTGCAACCCCTTTAGAATTGAAAGCGCCGCGCATGCGTTGACTCTTAGGTCTCCTAAAGCCGCACGATACCCTCGCGCGGTACTGATAGTGGAATGCAATCACCGTGCCGTTTGTCCGATCGCGTCGGTCAGCTCGTCCTGTGCTTGAGCATATTCGAGTTGGGATTGCAGCAAGAGCGTCTGGGCCTCGAACTCTTGCGCCGCAGCGGCATCGGCTTGCGAGCGCAGATAAGTGCCCTGTTGTAACTGCTGTGCGGAGACTCGCCGGGCCTCCTGGCGGGTGACAAGCAGTTCCTGGGAAACCGCGACCATCTGCTCTGTGCGCTCCACCTTGTTATAGGCGGTCTGCACTCGTACTTCGACTTCGTCGCTGATTCGAGCCAAATTTTCTTTGGCTTGTGCCAACTGTGAGTCACGTTCCCGAAGTGTGGCCCGCTTTTTTCCTCCATCGAACAAGTCATACCCAAAGTGAACGCCAAAGGTCCCGAAGTTACGGGCGAGAAAGGGCACGTTTTCCTGGTAGCTATAGCGGGCGAACGCTTCGATATCGGGGATATATTCGCGTTTGGCCACGCGCACGCCGGCCGAAGCTTTCTCCACCTCGGCCCGCGCTTCAGTGATTTCCGGGTGGGAATCCAAAGCAAGTTTTATGCATTGCTCGCGATTGCAGCTTTCGGAGGGCGCCGGAACAGAAGGATCGAGAGCGATAGCAGCCTTGAGCGGCAACCCCACAATATCGTTGAACTGCAATCGCAGATCGGAGAGTTGCAACTCCGTCGTCAGCAGCTCCTGTTTCGCCTGCAATAACTGGGCCTTGCTCTCGATCAGATCTACTTCGAGTGTGCTGCCGTACTTGACCTGCTGGACCCGTTCACTTTGCAGGTCTTCGCCGGCGCGAATGTTCGCTTCGATGGCCTGGTGCTTGGACTGCACTACCAGAATGTTGTAGTAGAGCTCACGGACTTTCAGAGCCACATCGTTCTCAACTCCGCGGGCCTTTTCGCGGCTCGCATTCAGCTCCGCGCGCGCTACGTCATTTCTTGCTTTGATTTTGAAGAGTTCGGTGAGCGGTTGGGTCAGCCCCGTGCCACTCGCGATGAAGTTCTTTTCGCCCTGACTGATGATGAACTGCCGAGACGGAATGGCGTTGTTTCCTACGACGCCCAGGCTGCCTGAGGGAATGCCGATGAACTGTGTGTCGGTGGCGTGCATAAATGCACTGTCATTCCTAATAGTCGGCAAGTAGGCGCTTCTGGCAACTTCTTTGGCGTGCTGCTCTTCTTCGACGTGAAGGGCTGCGATCCGCACAACGTGATTGTGCTTCAGCGCCAGCTCAACGGCTTCTTGGAGTGTAATGTGGCGCGGAGGCGCATTATTGCTTGTTTCCTGGGCCGCCGCAATGCAGGCGAACAAGGCCATCGCTAGTAGCACGAATAGTGCCGCATTTCGTTTCATTAATTCGACTCCTTTTGGGCAGCGGGAATCTGCTGCATGTTGCTGAGTTCGCCGTAGTTCAAAGGCGACTTGCGCAGCAATGCGACAAAGATCAAGGCGCATGCACAACTCCACGCGATCAGCAGAAATCCGTCGACGAGGCTCAAGCTGTACGCTTGGAGCCGCAGTCGGGTCGCAATCAGGTCGATGGCGCGCGCCCCTGCGGCCGCCATGCCGGACGATTTGGCGTAGAGACCCGCCGTCATGGCGTGAATGTTCTGATCGGTGATCCAGTCGCCACTGCTGACATGGAGTCCCAAGAGATTCGAGTGAAGCTTCTCCCTCTGAGCTATGAAATGGCCCATGTAAATGGCGCCTGCGGTCCCGCCGAATATACGGATGGTGTGAAAGAAAGCTGAAAAAGTGAGGGCCCACTCGGGTTTGGCCAAGGCCCCCTCGAAGATTGCTTGCAACACGATACAGCCGACAAGTCCAATGAAAGCAAAAGCTTGCCCGACGCCGGTGAGCAATTCGGTACGGTAGAAGTTCTCGGCCGCCCACGTACTGCTGTACTGAGAGTTCAACCAGGCGGCGAATGCGGTACAAGCGAGGCCGACGGCGAAGAGCATCCTGGGGTCATGTTTGCGTAACAGCAGAAGCGCAGCGATAAACGCGATGGGTATAAGCGGAAGAGCGCTCCAGATGATCGCAGGCCCAATCTGGTCGGCTTCGAACCCGCGGATGGCCAGCGACTGTGGGACCAGGATAATGGTTGTGCAAAGCGTGAAGCGGAACCAAAAGAGCAGGCAGCCCAGTAGTATGGTGTTCCGCTTCAGCAGATAAGGCAGCGCCACCAGAGGATTGGGACCGCGTAGCCTCCGAACCAGCGCGCACAGCAGGAAGAACGCCCCGCCGGCGAACAATGCGTTGAATACTCCGGAGCGCCACCAGTCGAGCCTTTCACCTTGTTCGCAGGCCGCCAGCAACATAGCGAGGCCCGTGCCGGCGTACAAGAATCCCGCAAAGCTCGGTGCTTTCCCGGATTTCTTCGGTGAGTTGGTCTCAGGTATCCCGTAGTAGATACAAATCATCATCAGGGGCGTGATGAGCGCCGAATTCCAAAACATCCAATTCGAAGAAAGATGCTCTCTGTACCAGCCGTAGAGCGAAGGCGCGATGTTCACCGCACCGTCCACGAAGGTTGCGTACAAGGCAATTGTGAAAGGAAGGTATCGAAGCGGAAGTTTGCGAAGCGCGAACGTGAGCGTGAGTGGATAGAACGTGCCGGAGGTCAGGCCGCCGAGGAGTGCCATTGTAATCACCAGGCTGTAACTGTGCACGAAGGGCAGGAAGATAAGCAGCACGGTGAAGAGCGCGGCGGCTGTGAGCAAGATGCGCCGCGGTCCCATCAGACCGCCGAGATACACCGTGAACGGGCCGATAAACATCAGGCCGACATCGAAGGCACTGCCAATCCACGCGCTCTCGTCATACCCAAATCCGTGGAGGCCCCTGAAATCGGGCAAGCCGAGGGAAATCATGCGGCTGGTAAGCGTGACAACTCCCGCACCCGTAACTACGCCCAGAATCCCCAGCAGCGGCTTGGTCGAAACCTCCGCAGGCATCGCGGCGGCGGTAGCACGCGCGATTTGTGCCGCAGACGGGCGAACTGTGATGGTCGAAGCTGCCATATGTTCTAGGTCACGGTCTCGTGCGGACAGTTGCAATTACCGAAAGTCCGGGACGCAGCTTCTCGGCCATAGCCGTGTCATCCAGCGCGATCTTGACGGGAATACGCTGTACGACTTTCGTGAAGTTGCCAGTCGCGTTGTCGGGCGGCAACAGAGCGAATTGTGATCCGCTGGCTGGTGCGATCTCGACCACCTTGCCGCGAATTAGATGCCCGGGGTATTCGTCAATGCGAATCTCGGCAGGATCACCAACCTTCACGTTGGTCAACTGCGTTTCGCGATAGTTCGCTTGGACCCACTTTGTGAGAGCGACAAAGGAGATCACCTGGGTGCCTGGCGAAACGAGTTGCCCGGGCCTAACTTGACGTTCCCCCACGGTGCCATCGGCGGGGGCTAGTATGCGGGTGTAACCCAGGTTTACATGCGCGACCTCTAGCGCCGCTTCTTTGGCATGAAGATCGGCAACGAGCTGACTGTCCTGCGATTCGAGTACCGCTTCGCCTCGCCGCTCCGCTTCGGCCGCTGACTCATTGCTTCGCAGCAAAGTGCGTGCCTGCGCCAAGTCAGCATCGCGACTTGCATATTGCGCCGTGAATCTTTGTTCATCGGCCACTGCTTTTTCTACTGTCTGTTGGGTGGTGGAATTGGTCTTGATTAGCGCCTCCTGGCGGGCACGCTCTGCGCGAGTGCGAATCACATCCGCTTCGACAGCTTCTTTGCCTGCTTGTGCGGCCGTGATCTCGGCATTGGCTTGGTCGATTCCAGCAAGCGCACGTTCAATCTTTGCATCCTGAAGTTCGCGCTGCCGCCGGTTATTTTCAAGGGCGGCTTTCGCAGCTTCGACTCCGGCAGCAGCCTGCGCAACCTGGGCTTTGTAATCGTCATCGTCCAGTTGAACCAGGACGTCGCCCTTGTGAACCTGTTGGTAATCGTTGACTTTCACCTCGCGGACCAGGCCCGGAACTTTTGTGCTGAGCGGTGTGAGATCGCCGCGTACATACGCGTCGTTGGTGACCTGCTCGACGCGGCCGCCCTCCCACGCATCCCAATTCCGAGTAATCGTCACAACCACCGCTACTGCTAAAAGGACCACGATCAGCGGGGCTCCATACTTTTGCCAGGCTGGTTTGAGACGTGAAGGAGCGTGCTCAACCACCTTGGGCGCGGTTGCAGGTGACGGAATGGTTGCCGGTACAGGAGAAGTTGCCATTTGTGTTCAGGTGCTCCTCGAAAGCCTCGTTCTGTCGCGTTAAATGTTGCAGATCGGTTATCGAACCCTTCTCACCCGATCCGGTACTTCTGTTCCATCCCAAGACTCTACGCACCTACCCCGGCGGGCGAGTGCACGATCGGATAAACCTTCTTGCCTTTCTGGCAGCTCAGATATGCGGCCAAGCATACTTGTCGGAACTTCATTGCGGTTGAGTTCATTGAGCATCTCGTGTGGCTGAATCGAAATTCGCTCAAAGACATAGCCGCAGCCACGCAGAGGTTCAAGCATTTTCTTGGCCGTTCTCAAAGGTGCCGTTTTCTCTGGTCGTAGACATTCTGGTTTTGGGAGATTCCCGATCAATTCTTGGCATCTGACGAACTCCTGTCATGACAAAGGCAGAAAAGCGGTTCAGACGGTGTCCATCAATCTGGAAACTGTGAGATTCATGCGCGATCGGTTTGTTCACCTCGCTTCTCGGACTTGGAACGAAGATTGCACCAACTTGCTAGAATGAGCGATCCTGCAGTGATGGAACCTGAAGTAGACAGAGCTAGCGATACTGGCCAGGTGGCCGCTGCACTGCCGAAGCGTTCGACTTGGGAGCAGGTCGAGGGCAGCCCACTGCCGCTTGGCGTCACCTGGATTGAAGAGGAACAAGCATTCAACTTCGCTGTGCATGCTGAGCATGCCGAAAGTGTCACCCTTTTGCTCTACACCCCAGCGGACTTGCTCAGACCGTTGTTGGCGTACCGTTTCGATTATTTGCGGAACAAGTCAGACCGGATTTGGCATTGCCGCATCCCGCTCAGTGAGATTGGTGACGCTCGTTATTACGGATACTCGGTTTCCGGTCAGGCGGTTTCTTACATCCATAGCTTTGACCCGCAGAAGGTTCTGCTCGACCCATACGCCAAATGGGTATTCTTTCCTCCGGAGTTTGACCGCGAGTCGGCAATGAGAGAAGGATCAAATGCTGGCAAGTCCCCACTCGGCATGCTGTCGGCCCGACCATCGACCTTTAATTGGAAGGGAATCTCCTCTCCGCGTCACGAGTCGGACGCGATTATCTATGAGCTTCACGTGAAAGGCTTCACAAAAAATCCCAACTCAGGGGTCGAACCATCTCGTGCCGGGACCTATGCCGGGCTGACCGAAAAAATTCCTTATCTAAAAGAACTTGGGATTACGGTTGTCGAGTTGATGCCGGTCTTTCAGAGGGATCCTCAGGAAGCGGACTACTGGGGCTACATGCCGTTGAACTTCTTTGCGCCACATTCTCAATATTCGAGTGCGGGGCCTGAGGAACAGCATATTGAATTCAAGAACATGGTGAAAGCGTTTCACCAGGCAGGCATTGGGATCGTGCTTGATGTCGTTTACAACCACACCTGCGAAGGAGATCACCGCGGTCCAATCTACAGCTATAAAGGTTTTGACAGCGCCAGCTACTACATGACGTCCTCCGACCCAACCAATCCTTACGCGAACTATTCGGGGACGGGCAACACTCTGAATTTTGGTAGAGGGCACGTGCGCAAAATGGTAATGGACAGCTTGCGCTATTGGAAACGCGAGATGCACATCGACGGGTTCCGCTTTGATCTCGCCTCAGTCTTCAGTCGAAATGAAGATGGATCTCTCAACTGGGGACATGCGCCGATCTTCGCTGAAATTGCGGGTGATCCAGAGTTGGGCAAGTTACGGCTGATTGCGGAGCCATGGGACACGGGCGCTTATCAGCTCGGCCGCGGATTCCCCGGCATAACCTGGCTGCAGTGGAACGGGCGGTTTCGCGATGACGTTCGCCGTTTCGTCAAAGGTGATTCGGGAATGGTGCCCGAGCTCATGCGCCGCCTGTACGGCAGTGATGATCTGTTTCCCGATGATCGCCTCGATGCCTATCACGCATACCAAAGCGTGAACTTTGTCACTTCTCATGACGGCTTTACGCTGTACGATCTCGTCTCCTACAACGAAAAGCGCAATTTGGCGAATGGCAACAACAATCAGGATGGCACGGACGCCAACTACAGCTGGAACTGTGGTTACGAAGGCGATAAAGGCGCACCAGAGGAAGTGCTGGCGCTGCGCCGCAAGCAGGTAAAGAATTTCTTCTGCCTGCTCATGCTTTCGAACGGGACCCCGATGTTCCGGGCTGGTGACGAATTCTTGAATACGCAGTTCGGGAATAACAATCCTTATAACCAGGACAATGAAACGGGGTGGCTGGACTGGAGCCAACTGCAGGCCAATCGGGACGTTTTCCGTTTCTTCAAGAACATGATTAGTTTTCGGAAACGGCATCCTTCGCTAGGCCGCAGCCGGTTCTGGCGGGAGGATGTTACCTGGTACGGAAGCGGTGAGAAAGCTGATCTCTCAAACGAGTCGCATACTTTGGCGCTCTGCTTGCACGGAGCTTCTCAAGACGATGATGACATTTACGTGATGATCAACGCGTACTGGGAGCGGTTGGAGTTCCAGATTCAAGAAGGAGGGGCGCAAGAGTGGAAACGGATTGTGGACACGGCTTTAGCTAGTCCTGGCGATTTCTCAGAGGGTGGCGAGCCCCTGCACGCTGCGAGTTATTCGGTCGCTCCACGATCGGTGGTGGTTCTAATTCGGCCGAAGGAATAAAGGAATAGTCGATCGGAAGTTCAAAAGGAATGGAGTGTAAAAGTGGCATGAGTGGACGCTCGAAAGTCATTATTATAGGCGGCGGATTCGGGGGACTATCGGCTGCGCAGGCTCTGAAATCTGCGCCAGTTGATGTAACCCTGATTGACCGTCGCAACTACCACCTGTTTCAGCCGCTCTTGTATCAGGTTGCTACCGGTTCGCTCTCGCCTGGCGAAGTCGCAGCACCACTACGCGGTGTCTTAGGCCGTCAGAAAAATACGCGCGTGTTGCTGGGCGACGTAGAGGATATTGACCCCGTAGCGAAGCGCGTGCTGCTTGCCGATGGCGCGAGTCTCGAATATGACTCTCTGATCGTGGCTGCGGGTTCGCAAACCTCTTACTACGGACATGACGAATGGCAGAAGTGGGCTCCGGGACTGAAGAGTGTGGAAGAAGCGACCATCCTTCGGCATAAGATTCTGTATGCATTTGAGGTCGCAGAGCGGATACCCGATCCCGCTCAGCGGCGCGCATGGCTTACGTTCACGATCGTAGGAGCGGGTCCCACGGGCGTTGAACTGGCTGGAGCTATTGGTGAGATTGCGCGGCAAACACTCAAACACGACTTTCGCTCGATAGATCCCCAGGACGCGCAGATTATTTTGTTGGATGCATCGCCACGTGTACTGATGGCGTTTCCCGAAGACCTGGCGCATAAAGCCGTGCTATCACTTGCGAAACTTGGGGTGAAAACAAAGATGGGCGCGATGGTGCATGAGGTTACCCGGGACGGCATAAGCTATCAGGCCAACGGTTCCACCGAAACGCTATCCACTAAAACAGTGATCTGGGCTGGAGGTGTAACGGTATCTCCACTCGCTAGAACGCTGGCGCAGCGCACCGGTGCCGAGACGGATCATGGCGGAAGGATCAAAGTCGGTCCGGACCTGACGATTGCCAATTTTCCCGACATCTTTGTAGTCGGAGACATGGCTCTCTCTATCGACTCACACGCCAAGCCATTGCCAGGGGTGGCGCAGGTAGCAATGCAGGGAGGGGCCTACGCCGCGAAGGCGATCGTGAGAAAAGTAAAAGGTAAGCCAAAGCCAGCACCGTTCAGCTACTTCGACAAAGGAAACCTTGCGGTCATTGGACGGGCGGCGGCGGTGGCCAACGTTTTCGGCGTGCACCTATCGGGTTTACCAGCGTGGATGGTATGGGCGTTTATCCACCTCGCGTACATAGTAGAGTTTCAGAGCCGTGTTGTGGTTTTCATGAAATGGGCAATCCAGGACGTGACCTTCAGCCGCGGATCGCGGCTGATTACCGGCGTGGCGCCTACGGACTTCAACTTCAACCATGCCGTTGCAGCGGAGCAACGTGCGGTCAAGCCCGCGGTTGAGAAGAAGAGCGAGCCAGCAGTGGCTTAAGTACGCCCGCCGGTTAGCAGCTAGAACCTATCTGGCTCTGTTGACATCCTGAGGTGCTGAGTTACGTGCTACAGGCGGTAAAGATTGTACGTGAGGCCGAGCAACAAGGCTTGGCGACGTTGCGTGAGCAAGCATCGGCCGGGAGCGCGGCAGGAGAGTTTGCGTTTGGCAACGGAGAAGACAGTTTCAATCAGGGCACGACGGCAATATTTCTGACGAGGAAAATGGTTTCGCATCTCGGCGCGGACGCCGTGAATGCGCCAGGTTTTCTTCCCACGTTTGGCGGGGATGACGCTCAAGGCGTGAAGCTGCTGGCGGACAAAGGTGTGATTGCGCTCGGAATCGAATTCGGCATCGGCCAACACACAGCCCACGGGAGTGTGGGCATGGGCCTGCGCGACGAGTTCGGGGAGATGAGCACAGTCATTCCACGGGGCCTGACGCGCCGACTGTGCCAAGATGAGTTGCCGCTTCAGGTCGACGACGGCCAGCCACTTCAACCAATGCCGCCAAGGCAGCGGTTGTTGGGTGTGGTGATACATGCGGCGTACGAAGAAGGTGCTGACCGCGCCTTGCGCCAGCCCGGTGGCGTCGATGGCCACTGGGGCACGACGTTGGGGACCGGGCAGCTTCATGCGACGGACCACTTCGTTCAAGGATCGAGCGATCGCAACCTCATCCAGTCTGCGCAGAAAGCGGTAGAGAGTCGTGTAATCAGGAACGGAGTGAAGTCGGAGAGCGCGGCGCAGTTCGGAGTGTTCGGCCAGTCGCACTTCGGCTTCCCGGTAGGTCCAGTCCTCGTAGCGCATGAGGCACAAGATGGCCAACAACTGTGGCTGCGTGAACTGGTGTTTGCTAAACGCCGTGCGATAACGCGGCACAGTGGCGGCGGTCACGTCCAAGGCCACTTGCGCGAAGCGTACCAAACCCACTTCGGCCATGGCTAGTAGCGAGTTTCGCCGGAGCTGATCGCAGCATAACCCGGATTCGCTACCTTCGATGCGAAGTGGAACTTAGGATGTCAACAGAGCCAACCTATCTCTCATAAATGGATGGCACCCGACCTGGACTCACTTTCACACATCCTTTCCGAATTGGGCGTGATGGAGAGCAACTACTTTTTTTGCGGTCGGTAGTCTCGATCTGTATCAGCGCGAGGCAGCCCCAGGGATAGCGAATCACGTTCCAGTTGCTGGCACTTGCAGGATTTCGGCTGCGGCCGGCAAGGTGAAATGAAACGTTGCACCTCGTCCATCGTTGGCGGTCGCCCACAAGCGGCCGCCATGTGACTCCACAATCGAACGGCTGATGGCTAACCCCATGCCGCTGCCCTGCTGCTTGGTCGTATAAAACGCAGAAAAGATCTGTTCCATCTTCTCCGTTGGCAACCCCACGCCCGTGTCACTGACCGAGAACTGAAGTTGACCGTCCTGTAGTTGCGACTTCACCGTAAGCTCTCCGCCTAAGTCCTTCATGGCTTCGATGGCGTTGAGCATGAGGTTCATGAACACCTGCTGCAGCTGCACACGATCCGCCGTGATTTTGGGCAGTTCGGCGGCAAGTTCTGTGCGCATGGCAATCGAGTATCGATCGGCCTCACACTTCAGCAGCGTGAGCATTTCCTCGATGATTTCGTTCACGTCGACCAACTCACGTTGTGGAGGAGACTTCTTGTAGAGAGAACGTATACGGTCGATGATCTCCGCCGCACGATTCCCGTACTTATCGATTCGGCCTGCTGCCGCACGGGCCCGATCAAGATTGGGCGGTTCGTGTGCCAGCCATTCCATGCAGGTGTTGGCGCTGGTGATGGCGGCAGCGATTGGCTGCTTGATCTCGTGTGCCAGTGATGCAGCCATTTCCCCCAACGTGCTCACACGATTAGTGTGCGCGAGTTCGGCTTCTAGTTGCCGCAGTTTTTCACGCTCTTGCTCGGCAGACTTGAGCGCTGTGATGTCGGTCGAACTGCCTACGAACCCCTCCAAATCTCCGGTGTCGGAAAGGACGGGATGGCCAACAGTGTGGATCCACGTCACCGTTCCATTCGGTAAAACGATACGGAACTCCCGATCGTAATCGGCTTTTTCCACGATTGCCCGTTCGATAATGCTCTTCCACTCAAGGCGATCCTCCGGGTGCACGCGTTCGGAACATTGTTCCAAAGTCAGCGCTCCCACAGCTGGATCGAAGCCGCAAATCCGGTAAAACTCCTCGGAGAGGTGCGTCGTCTTCCGATCCGCTACGCGCCAAGCCCAGCTGCCCGTATGGGTCAGCTTTTGTGCCTCGGCAAGATGACTTTCACTCCGGCGCAGTTCCCCTGTTAATTGCTCTTGCTCAGTAACATCCATCCCTGTCCCAAGGAAACCCTGGAAAGTCCCCCCTTGCGTGACCGGAACACCCACACAACGTATGTGACGAATCGCTCCGTCAGGCCGCACAATTCGTTTTGTAAAGTCGAAAGCAAGATGGTCATCGAGCATCCTCGCGATGCCTTGTTTCATGAAGGTGCGGTCTTCCGGGTGTACAAGAGCCAAATATTCTTCTACGGTTGGCGGCTTGCCACTCGGATCAAGACCATGGATCCGAAACAACTCGGAGGACCAGTATTCGAATCCACCTGCGTTGAAGGCCCAACTTCCCATGCTGGCAACGCGCTGTCCTTCACTGATATAAAACTGGCTACGCTGCAAGGCTTCCGCGGCACGCTTGCTATCTTCAATGTCCGTGACTGTTCCGAACCATTTCACGATCTTCCCGCGCTTGTTCCGTTGTGGCACCACCCTCACCATGAACCAGCGATATTGGCCATCCTCCGCGCGCCGGTACCGGGCCTCGTAGTACATCGGCGTTCCGCCGGCCAGAGCCGCCTCCCATTCGCCGAGAACTCGCTTCAGGTCCTCCGGGTGAATGACCGCGTGCCAGCCTGAACCCAACGACTGCTCCACCGTCATTCCCGTGTATTCCACCCAGCCTCGATTCACGAACGTGCGATAACCGTTGGGCAGGGAAACAAATGCCATCGCCGGAATGGATTCAATCGCCTCCCGAAACTTCTCTTCCTGCGCCCGCAGTTGCCCAACCCGCATTCGATACAGCCCCCAAAGCACTGCCAGGAAAGCAGCCGCGCATAGCGCTCGGAACCAGTTCGTTTGGTAATACGCCGGGGCAATGGAGAAATCCAGGGATGTACCGGCCTCGTTCCACACCCCGCTGTTATTGCAGGCCATCACGCGGAAGCGGTAATTGCGGGGAGGAAGATTGCTGTAGAACGCTTGCCGGCGAGTGCCGGCATCCTGCCAATCGCGGTCCCAGCCTTCCAGCTTGTAGCGAAACAGCACTTTCTCCGGCGCGACGAAGCTGAGTGCTGTGTAGTCGATCTGAAGATCGCGTACCCGCGGGGGCAGGCGCACCTGCCCACTTGCGTCGGGAGTTGCTTCGTAGGTCTTGTGGTCGGCGGTGATCTGCTCGATGTGAACCGGCGGGAGAAGTTTGTTGAAGGGAAGGTGATGCGGATCGACTACGCTGACGCCGTCCACAGCCGCAAACCACAATTTTCCATCCGGGGACTTGGTGACTTGCGGGTAGTAGTATCCAGGTATTGCACGGCTCCTTATTCCGTAAGAACTGTCAAGAACCGTGGCTTGGATTGTCCGTTGCGAGCTTTGATCTCTGTCCGCGGCCTCGGCCCAAGCATCCAACTCGGAGCGCGCAACCCGCACCAAGCCGCACGGCATGTAGAGCCAGAACGAGTGATCGTCATCTTCGATGACCCAGTGAACCGTATCGCAGGGCAATCCGTTCTTGCTGGTAAGAGTGGCGACGCGGCCGTTTTTCAACCGGCTGAGCCCACCCTCGGTGGCGGCCCACAGCGTACCGTCCGGATCGAGTCGAAGACTCGTGACTCGTCCTCCGCCAAGTCCGTTGGCGGTTGAGTAGGATTCGCGGATACCACCGTCAGTGAAGTAGGCGATACCGCCTTTGAAAAATCCCAGCCATAAACCTCCGCGTGTACGATCGCCGATCAGCGCAAGAGCACTGCCGTTATTTCCGAGTGCAACCCAGGGAATCTCTTGAGTCATAACCCCGTGTTGCCAGTGAAGGAGTCCGAGGTCCTGGTCGGCAAACCACAGACCTCGTGCATTGTCGTCGGCGAGCGCATGCACGTATCCGCTGGTCGTTCCGGTGACAGGAATAAACCGATCATTTTCCAAGTAGCCAATGGCACCGTGGGTGGAGGCCCAAACTCGTCCCTGAGCATCCTGAAAAAGCGAATTCGGGTTCTGCCCATTCAACTTCCCATCCGCCTTGCCATTCGCGCCATCCCTGCCGTAAGTCGTAATTTGCCCTTCGTTCCATCGGTTCAAGCCACTAAAGGTGCCGAGCCAAATGCTCCCATCTCTGTCGGCTTGAACAGAACCGACGAGTGAGTCCAACAACCCTTGTTTCGCGGTAAATGTGGCAATCCCAAAGTCATGAAAGCGATCGAGGCCGTCTAAGGTGGATACCCAAATGTTCCCTTCGCGATCCTCGAATAGATGATGAGGCGAGGGGCCTGAGAGGCCGTCAGCCTGCGTAAAGAAATCTGTCTTTCCGTGGTGCAGATGGACAATGCCATGTCTGTCGGTTCCCACCCAAAGGCCTCCATCACGATCGCGGAGCATCCTCTCCACCTCGAAGAGGCGCCCGTTGCCTGAAATCGGATACGTCAGCTCCGCTTTCTTGCCAACCAGTCGCCGGATTCCGTCGGGCATGGCAATCAAGAGCGCGCCATCAGCGTCTTCAGCCAGCGCTCGGATGCCGTTCCTCTGCCCCGGCAGGGGGTAAAATTTCGCAGAGCCAGGCTTCCATCGCCACAGCCCGTTCATTACTCCTGCCCAGAGGCTGCCGCTGCTGTCCTCGTACAAGCCGAACACCCCGCCGCCGAGACTGCCGTCTTCCCCTTCGCAATGGGCTCTGCCATTCCGAATAGCACAGAGTCTCCCGTTTGGCGTCCCCAAGGCGCCAACCCATATCGTTCCCTCACGATCCTCGAGGAGGCTCCAAACGTACTGACCCGCAAGCTCCGGGTACAGCGTGAGCTTGCCGCCCTTCCAGCTTGCGAGACCGTTCACAGCGCCGATCCAGAGAGTGCCATCGCGGGCTGTGAGAAGGCCTAAGATCGAGTTGGAGGGAAGATGCTGATCCGAGGGCGGCTGCCAGGGGACTTTCCTGACCCCATCGAAGCGAAACAAGCCGAATTCCGTGCCCAGCCAGAGATAACCGTCAGGCGTTTGGGCCATTGAGTTGATGGTGCCCTTGGTAAATCCCTCGCGGATCTTCCACCCCGTGTGCGCGTACTGACTGACGTCCAGCGACGGATCGAGCGCGCAGGCGCACGCGCACCACGCCAGCAGGATGGAACACAGCGTAGCCGTCAGCGCGACCGGATGCCGCACTCATCCCCCCACATACCCAGTGCCCCACATCTTATCGCACTATCCGGCGCGCGGGCTTGGCACGGCGGGGGCGAAATATTGTAGAGAGTTTCGCCCTTCATTCACTTCGCCTTGACAATTGGTCGAGAGTGCTGGCAGGCTCAGCGGAGAGATGTGGGATTCGATTAGCACCGGTAAGGACAATACTAAAGTACGATGCACGGTCCTCATCGAGTGGCGTACTCTTTTCTCCTGGAGTCTCGGGGAGAAAGTGTGCTTCGGCCGTTCCTCTCTGTCGTCTGTCTTATTGCACTCACAGGGGCCCTCTGCGCTCAATCTACGAACGCCTCCCTCTCCGGCCGCGTAACCGATCCTTCCAAAGCGCGAATCGCGGGCGCCAAAATTGCCGCCATTAGTGCAGGCACAAGTATTCGCGACGAGGCGACTACCAACGCATCCGGCGAGTACTACCTGCCGAATCTTCTTCCCGGCGCCTACCGGATCGAAGTGGAGAAACCTGGCTTCAAGAAATTGATCAGGCCGAATGTGATTCTGCACGTGCAGGATGCACTGGATATCGACTTTGAGATGACGCTGGGCTCGGCGTCGGAAAGCGTCACGGTCGAAAGCGGTGTGCCTCTGGTCAATACCGAGTCGGCGACAGTCAGCACGGTGGTGGACAGCAAGTTCGTCGAAGACCTTCCCCTGAATGGCAGGAGTTTTCAGACCCTGATCATGCTCACGCCGGGTGTGGTCGTGACCGCGACTGCGTTCGACGATCAGGGGCAATTCAGCGTGAATGGCCAGCGCGCCGACGCCAACTACTTCACGGTGGACGGGGTGAGTGCGAATTTCGGCGTCACCGGCTATCCCACTGGTGCAGGCCGCGGGCGGAGCGCTGCCGGCGCTCACGGTTTCGGGCGGAACGAATAGCTTAGTGTCAGTGGACGCGATGCAGGAGTTTCGGGTTCAGACCTCTTCGTTTGCCCCCGAGTTCGGACGCACGCCGGGCGGACAAATCTCGATCCTGACGCGCTCCGGGACCAACCGCTTTCATGGGACGCTGTTCGAATATTTCCGGAACGACGTGCTCGACGCCAACAACTGGTTCAATGGATATACGAACACTCCACCGCTTCCGAAGGCGGCGGAGCGTCAAAGTGATTTTGGCGGCGTGTTTGGCGGACCAATCGTAAAAGACAAGACATTCTTCTTTTTCTCCTATGAAGGATTGCGCTTGCGGCAACCCTCGACCACGCAATCCGACGTTCCGGATAATGCGTCACGACAGCAGGCGCCGGCCACGATGCTTCCATTCCTGAATGTTTACCCGTTGCAGAATGGGGCCGAACTAGGGAATGGGGTGGCAGCGTTCAGCGCATCCTATACGAACCCTTCGTCGCTCGATGCCTACAGCGTCCGCGTGGATCACGCCGTCAACTCGAAGATCAACCTGTTTGGCCGCTACAATTACTCGCCCTCAAACCTGGACCAGCGGGCTCCACTACTGGGTGCTCCCGAGCCGGTGCTGAGCATGAGGGAGTATGTCTCAACTTCCGTACAAACATTCACCATCGGCCTCGCCGAGCTGATCACGCCACGAATCAGCAACGAAGTGCGGGCCAACTACAGCAATGACAGAGTCAGCAGCAAATACACTCTGGACAATTTTGGCGGGGCGGTCGTGCCTCCCGATTCGCTGTTGTTCCCGCCGGGGTTCTCGTCGGCAAACGGTATCTTCTCGCTCTACATCCCCGGACCCGGTGAGTACGGCGACGGTCAGCAGGCGACCGACGAGCAACGCCAGGTCAATTTCGTTGACAATCTATCGGTGACCAGGGGCAGCCACCAAATGAGGTTCGGCGTGGATTACCGCTGGCTCTCGCCTTTTGTCACTCCGTTCGCGTACCGGCAATATGCGCAATTTCTTGGCGTGACGTGCTCCACGCCGCCATGCCCGGGATACGCGGTTTCGGGATCGGCGCAGATTGCCGCTACATTTGCCTACCAAGGCGACGCACTGCTTTCACACAATTTTTCGGTGTATGGCCAGGACAAGTGGAAAGTAACGGCGCGATTGACTTTGACCTACGGTTTGCGCTGGGACGTGAATCCGCCGCTGAAGGGCAAGAACCTGGCCAACGATCCGTTCACGGTGACCGGCTTGAGCTTTACGAATCCGGCGACGATCGCGCTGGCGCCACGTGGAACTCAGCTCTACAACACGACCTATGGCAACGTCGCGCCCCGGGTTGGCCTAGCCTACCAGTTTGGTGGTGGAGCAAATTGGGGCTCGGTGCTGCGTGCGGGTTTTGGCACGTTTTACGATCTGGGGACGGGTTCGCTGGGAGGAGTGTCGAGCTACTTCCCATATGAAAGCGAGAGTGTTTTTTTTGGGCCGGCTTTTCCGCTAACCGGCACGGAACCCACCCCGCCACCTCTCAGCACCAGCCCACCTGTCTCGAACATTCTTGTAGCCTTGCCGAACTTGAAGCTGCCGCGAACCTATGAGTGGAATGGAGCGCTGGAGCAGTCGCTGGGAAGCAGCCAGAGCCTCTCTCTAACCTACGTCGGAGCAGTAGGGCGGGATTTACTTCGGGTGACGAATTTAGTTCCGGGCGCCAGCAATCCGAATTTTTCTTTTATCAACGTCACCGACAACTCGGCGACTTCAAACTACAACGCCTTTCAGATCAAGTTCGACCGCCGCTTGTCGCATGAGTTGCAGGCGCTGGCGTCGTACACCTATTCCCACTCAATCGATATTGCGTCCACCGATGCGTTTGCCAATTACCTCAACACGCCGGGTTCGATTGCCAATCCAGACATCGATCGTGGCAATTCAGACTTTGATATCCGGCACGCGTTCACGGCAGGCGTGACCTACAACGTGCCTACCGCGGGATCGAGCAGTGGGATGCGTGCGGTGCTGGGCGGATGGTCGCTCGATGGTTTTGTTTTTGCCCGGTCGGCGCCGCCTGACGGCGTGACGAGCGGAATTGTTTTTACCGCCGGGGAAGCGCTCTATCCTCGGCCCGATGTGAACCCGGGAGTACCGCTGGTACTTTATGGCTCGCAGTATCCTGGTGGCAAAATCTTTAACTCGGCAGCCTTCAGCGCGCCGCCCAGCGGACAGCAGGGCGATTTTGGACGCAACGTGCTGCGCGGATTCGGAGCCGCGCAATTGGATTTTGGATTGCAGCGCCAGTTTCGAATCACGGAAAACGTGGGGCTTCGTTTCCGAGGCGAGTTCTTCAACCTCTTCAACCACCCGAACTTCGGGAATCCCGAGAATACTCTGGGCGATCCGCTGTTCGGCTACTCGACGCAGACCCTGGCCAACAGTTTGGGAACCGGCGGGGCGAACGGCGGCTTCAATCCGCTGTACCAAATCGGCGGACCGCGATCGATCCAACTGGCGCTCAAACTTCAGTTTTGAACACCACTGGCATTGTCTCGGCGCACAACCATTGAGGATGGAATCGTTGCGCTGGCCGAACGAGGACAGAAATTGCTAGTGTGTGATTGTAATGCTCTCATTCGCCATCGTGTCGCGCCAGGCAATCCAATGGAACTTCTCTGAGTCGATCAGTGTCCCATCCATGTCCCATAAAACTGCCTGGCCAACACTCATAATCACCCTACTTTGTCCGCAACTTGAGAGAGTGCGTACTCTTCCAGTTTCTGTGCATCGCTGTTGAATTTGCGAATGCCTTCAGCCAACTTCTCTGTCGCCATCGCATCTTCGTTGTGCATCCAGCGGAAAGCTTTCTCGCTAAGGTAAAGGCGCTCGTCTTTGCTCACGTTGGCGACAGCGGGATCGAGTTTGCGCTCAACCGCGCCCTCAGTCCGCTCCAATTGATCGAGCAGATCAGGGCTAATGGTCAGCAAATCGGATCCCGCGAGGCGAACGATCTGATTCACGTTGCGAAAACTGGCCCCCATCACCTGAGTCTTGTAGCCGTATTTCTTGTAGTAGTTGTAGATGCGGGTGACCGAGGCAACGCCGGGGTCCTGGTCCGGAGCAATCTCCTTACCGCCTCCTTCTTTTTTGTACCAGTCGTAGATGCGTCCGACGAAAGGCGAGATCAGAGTTACTCCAGCCTCTGCACAAGCGACTGCCTGAGCGAAACTGAAAAGAAGCGTCAGGTTGCAGTGAATTCCTTCCTGCTCCAATTCATTGGCCGCCTGAATCCCTTCCCAACTGCTGGCGATCTTGATCAAGATCCGCTCGCGGGGAACACCTTTCTTCTGATAGAGCGAGATGAGCTTCCGTGCCTTGGCAACGGTGCCGGGGGTATCGAAACTCAAGCTGGCGGCGACTTCAGTGGAGACACGGCCGGGAACGACTTTGAGAATTTCGCTTCCGAAGAGGACGAAGAGCTGATCGATGAACTCTGCCGCCATTTGCTCATGGCTGCCGCCTAGATCGGATGCCCGTTCAGCGGCCTCTTCCACCAAGTGCCGATATGCAGGCATCTGGGCAGCATGATAGAGGAGAGACGGATTGGTGGTTGCGTCTTGCGGGCGATGCCGGTGAATGGCGTCGATATCGCCAGTGTCAGCGACCACCGTTGTGTACTGTTTTAACGATTCAAGCAGCGTCATTGCTTTCTCCTATGATGCAATTTCAATAAAGCGCTTACCCTTGCAACATGACGAATGGCCTATCGCGGAGATCTGGCGACGAGTCGATGCCGAGACGGGCGCGCAAGTGCACGAGCGCAGCTTGTTCGCAGCGCTCCACATTGATCCCAAGGCCATCGTTCGAACTGACGGAGGAATGTTTCAAGAATCCTCTCTCTTCGTTTATCGCATGCAATCTTCCAATTCGAGAGCGTTTAGCACCGCTCGCCGATCTTTGTTCCCGAGAACGGTTTAGCCGTCCAGGCTTCGCGCATCAGCCGGTTTGATGCTTGGTGTTGTAGGAGAGAGAGTGACAAGCAATTGGCAGGTGACAGAGGCTGTTTGCAACGCGATTCAAGACTCTCGCCGCTGCCATTTGGCAACGTATCGACGATGGCTTCCATTTACTGACGCTCCTGGAGCAGTGCCGGCCGGCTCGTCCTTTAACTAGTCCCTTAGGAGAAAGATAGCCTTGGCCATAGGTTTCATATTCGTTGTTGGTATTTCAATTGCTCAACGCCAATCCGAAATGCCTGTGCTAGACGCAAAGCTCAAGCACCGGCGAGGAGAAGCAATGAGCACGGACTATATATTGTTGTGTGGAGCGATGTGGGCACAACACGCTTCGGTGGACGCTCGCGAGGAATTGTTTCGGGCGTTGCGATCCGATGACCCCGACGTGGTTTTGCTGGCCTCTGCCCTTCTCGATCAGAGAGTCGCCTCGGCCTAGATTCGTAGTGCTGTAGTCTTGCGACCGGTCGGCTCCCTACGATCTCACTACGCTTAGAACCGCCGTCATTTTGTGTTCCTCCCCGGGCGCCAGAGTGACGGATGCGGCCAGGATATTGCTCGCCTCGACACAGAGGAATTGAGTCCATTCGCCATCGTCCAAGTCTCCCAATCGCGCAGCTCCTTCGCGCCAGGGATTCCACACAACAGTAGTGAGGGAATTGGCCTTCTGCAGGCGAATATCACGGCGCAACTCCGGATCGATCAAATCAAGGTCGTTCTGAGTGCCTAGAAATGCATTGTCAGTTGCCGAGGCAATCGTCACGTCACCGCGCTGTACCTTTGCCGCGTTCGAGTCGGTATTGTCGAGGAAATGCACCGCGTCCAGACCCGCCAACCGCACGTTCGCAACATCGGCCACTCGGTTGTAGGTGTGGAGGGCTTCTTCGAACCGCAAATCGGTTTTGCCGGTATTGGTGCAGATGACCTCCAGGGTGAGCTTGGGACCAAAAACAACGCGATGCAGAAGGCGAAAGTCCGCAGGCCACCAGCGCCGAGTTTGCTCGTCGCTCTCGATGGACATGCTCACGCAGACTCCAGATTTGTCTTCCACAATGGACTCGAGTTGCCAACTTCTTGTGCGCACAAACCCATGTGCGGGCGCTTTCGGATCGTCGGCCCTGGCGCGAAACCACGGAAAGCAAATCGGGATTCCTCCGCGGATTGCCTGGCCTTCCTGCCAGCGCGATTTTGTGCTCAGAAAGAGAACCTCGTCGTTCCCAGCCGGCTTCCAGGAGGTCACTTGTGCGCCGTGTAGATACATCTCGCCTTCGGCGCGCGAACCAGTGATCTGGATTCGCACCAGACCGCCGTTACCTTCGCAAATTCTAGCCACTCCTGGAATTCCGAAGCGGCGGTCGAGTTCTTCCACTGCTGACATTGTCTCCATTTTGCTCCTGACCCCGGGCAATAAACGCCGGTGTAATCCCCTTGATAGTTCAGAGGCTGGAAATGGCCACTGCACCTGCAGCAAGCGTAAGACCAACGTCGAGAGGTTAGTTAGATTCACAACTACAAGAAAGATTCATGCGAGAGCTGCATCCCAGGTCCCAAATGTCTGGCAAGCGTTTGGCAAGTGACAGATTCTGGCTGGCAGTGCCGCCGGGAATTCTGTAGCGAGCGGGGATCCGCGGGGCGTAAGTGCGTGGAAAGTCATACGGTTCAGAGATTGCGCATGACCGTCGATTTTGGCCGAAATATTGCAGTTTCCTATTCGGCCTTTAGACATCTACTCATACATCAGACGAAATTTGAGCGACCGATTGAGGGTGCAAACAAGAGAAGCAGCATGATGGAAAACCTCCCAGTAGTCTACATCGCGCGGCACGGCAACACAGCTTGGACTCACTCCGGCCAGCATACCGGACTTACCGATCTTCCCTTGACACCCGATGGCGAGCGCAATGCCATGCGGCTTGGAGAGCGGCTTAGAGGAATGACATTCGCAAAGGTGTTCACCAGCCCATTGCAGCGTGCATCACGTACCTGCGAACTCGCCGGGTTTGGAACTGGGGCAGAAACCGATCCTGACCTGGTCGAATGGGACTACGGCAATTATGAAGGACTGACCTCAGCACAAATCCTCCAGAAATACCCGAACTGGGACCTCTTCCGTGACGGCGCCCCGGAGGGTGAGTCGCCCGCAGAAATCGGCGAACGGGCGGATCGTGTGGTTGAACGTATCCGTCGTGTTGCGGGTGATGTACTTCTCTTTACTAGCGGACACTTTATTCGGGTGTTCACTGCGCGCTGGCTGGGCCTCGGTCCGGGGATCGGGGGCAGGTATTTTCTGCTTAACCCGGCCAGCCTCAGTGCACTCAGCTATGAGCACAACCTGTCCCAGCCAGTCATCCGACTCTGGAATGATGACCACCACGTGGAACGTAATGCGCCAAAGTCCACCACTGATCAATTGCAATTAACCACAGCGAAGTAATATCTGCCGATACACGAGGATCAGGAATGAGCACAAAAACCGTCCCGCAACCAGGTTCCGCTAAAGTCGTCCCGATGGCCACGAAGTCAAGCAATGTTTCTGAGCTTCCCCAGCGATATGGGCTGGACGGTATTCGATTGGCCGGAACGGAAGACGCGCTCTATGAACGGCACCTGATTTTCGATCGCGCCATCGACCCGAAGGTAGCAAGCGCCCGCGAACGCTTCGAAGCATTCGCGCACTCTGTGCGCGATGTTCTGGCGGAGCGCTGGGTGCAAACTAAGACCACCTATGAGCGACAAAATGCGAAACGGATTTACTACCTGTCAATGGAGTTTCTGCTTGGGCGTTCGCTGGCTAACAATGTCACGAACCTGTTGCTTGACCCGATAGTCCAACATGCCGTCAAAGAAAAAGGGATCGACTGGCTTGAACTGATCGACCAAGAGCCGGATGCCGGCCTTGGTAATGGAGGCCTGGGCCGGCTCGCTGCCTGTTTCCTCGACTCGATGGCCACCATGCAACTTCCGGCGACGGGCTACGGTTTGCGCTACGAGTACGGCATGTTTCGGCAGTCCTTTGTGAACGGATGGCAGCAGGAGAATCCCGACAACTGGTTGCGCGACGGTGATCCATGGGAAATTTGCCGCGAGCACGAAAAAGTAGAAATTAAGCTGAACTGTACCTTCAAGCTGCGGGACGGAAAGGCTGAGGTGATTCCGAATCGTCCCTCCAGCCTGTCCGGAATTCCATTTGATCGTCCAGTGGTTGGCTACGGAGGAAAGACAATCAACACTCTCCGCCTCTGGGCCGCCGCTGCTCCCGACTACTTCGATTTTCAAGAATTCGGCACGGGAGATTTTGTCGGTGCGCTGGGTGGCACCCTCGAAGCGGAATCGCTGACCCGAGTTTTGTATCCCGACGATTCCACCACCGCCGGCCAAGAGCTCCGCTTCATGCAGGAATATTTTCTAGTGGCGTGCTCGCTGGCTGACCTGGTGCGGCGCTTCCTGCGGCATAACACCGATTGGGAACAATTACCCGATAAGGCCGCGATTCAGCTCAATGACACCCATCCTTCGATGGCGGTCGCTGAATTGATGCGTATCCTGCTGGACGATGCACATCTCGGGTGGGATCAGGCCTGGGATCTTACGAGAAAGACGTTGGGCTACACTAACCACACTCTTCTGCCTGAGGCGCTCGAAAAGTGGCCGGTTGCGTGGTTTGAACTACTTCTTCCTCGACAACTCGAGATCATTTACGAGATCAACCGAAGGCTAGTCGACGAAGTGCACGTGCGTTTTCCGGGAGATGCAAATCGCGTTGAACGCATCAGCCTGGTGGAAGAAGGACCATCACGCAAGATCCGCATGGCTAATCTCGCGATAGTTGGCTCGCACAGCACGAATGGTGTGGCGGCTGTCCATTCAAAATTGCTGCGCACGACTACGGTGAAGGACCTGGCTGAAATGTTTCCCGATCGCTTCAGCAACAAGACCAACGGAGTTACTCCACGGCGGTGGCTGCTCGAAGCAAATCCCGAATTGTCACGTGCAATCACAGGAGCTATCGGTGACAAGTGGATTACTGACCTGGGCCAACTGAGCTGTCTCAAAGCGCTGTCCGGCGATTCTAGTCTTCAGGAGGCATTCCATGCTGCAAAACGTGCAGCCAAAGTAAAATTTGCAAACTGGCTCAAGGCGACGACTGGACAAGTCGTGGATCCAGACACTATCTTCGACTCCCAGATCAAGCGTATCCACGAGTACAAGCGGCAATTGTTGAATGCACTGCGAATCATCGTCTGCTACAACCGGCTTCGAGAAAATCCGAACCTAGAGATGGTCCCGCGCACGTTCTTTTTTGCCGGTAAAGCTGCGCCCGCATATCGGCTAGCTAAACTCATCATCAAGTTCATCAACAATCTGGCAGGCACGATCGACGGCGACCCCATTGTTCGCGGTCGCATGAAAGTGGTCTTTCTTCCAGAGTACAATGTTTCGCTGGCAGAGCGTCTTATTCCCGCAAGCGATGTGTCGAACCAGATTTCGACGGCTGGCTACGAGGCTAGCGGAACCAGCAATATGAAGTTCATGATGAACGGAGCGCTCACCGTTGGGACTCTTGATGGCGCGACTATTGAGATGGCCGAGGAAGCGGGGAAGGAGAACCTCTTCCTGTTCGGCTTAACCGTTGAACAGGTACAAGGAAGCCAAGCCTGGTACAACCCGCATTGGCAGTACGAGCACGAGCCGGAAACGAAGGCCGCTTTGGATCTGATTTTCTCTGACTACTTCACCCGCAATGAGCCGGGAGCGTTTGATCCGATACGTGATACGTTGCTGACTCAAGGTGATCACTACATGCACTTGGCGGACCTCACCTCTTACCTCCAGGCTCAGGACCGCCTAGGCAACCTTTACTCAAATCCCAGTGAATGGGCCCGAAAAGCCATTTTGAACGTGGCGAGTTCAGGAAAGTTCTCAAGTGACCGTACCATTCACGAATACGCGACCGAGATCTGGGAGGCGGAACCATGCCCCATACCTTAGAAAAACATTCAGTGACGGCAGCCCTGGCGCTCTCGCCGCTGGCCGGCAAACCTGCGCCGAAAGAATTGCTGATTGATGTAGCTCACCTGGAGAGAGAGTACTTCGAACGCAAGCCTGACGTGAGCGACCGTACCCAGCTGGTTGCCTTTGGAACCAGCGGACACCGCGGTTCTTCACTTCACGGCGCCTTCAATGAAGCGCACATCCTGGCGATTACCCAAGCAATCTGCGATTACCGCCGGGGGCAGGGAATCGATGGTCCTTTATATATGGGCAAAGATACCCATGCTCTTTCCGCGCCCGCACAGCGAACTGCACTTGAAGTACTTGCGGCGAATGGCGTCGAGACCATCATTCAGGAAAATGATGGAGTGACGCCAACTCCGGTGATCTCACGAGCAATTCTTGTTTACAACCAGAATCGCAAAGAACACTTCGCCGACGGAATTGTGATCACACCCTCCCACAATCCGCCAGAAGATGGGGGCTTCAAGTACAACCCGCCCAATGGCGGCCCAGCTGATACCGATGTCACGGGTTGGGTGCAAGATCGCGCGAATGACTTGTTGCGGGCAGGGAATAAGGATGTAAAGCGCGTCCCGTTCGGCACAGCCATAAAGGCGGCAAGCACACACCAGGAAGATTTCATTCTCCCGTACGTTCGCGATCTCAAGAATGTTGTGGACATAGACGTCATTCGTGGCGCGAAGCTCAAGCTGGCCGTTGATCCGCTGGGCGGAGCTGCGCGCCCGTATTGGGAGCCCATCAATTCGATTTACGGGCTGGAAGTTGAAGTCGTCAATCCGACGATCGACCCGACCTTTTCATTTATGCCGGTGGACCACGACGGCAAGATCCGCATGGATTGTTCCAGTCCCTATGCAATGGCGAGGTTGGTTGGGCTGAAAGATCGATATCAAGTTGCTTTCGCCAACGATCCTGACTCGGACAGGCATGGAATTGTCACGCCAGTTGCGGGCCTGATGAATCCGAATCACTACCTCGCAGTTGCGATCCAATATCTCCTGACGCACCGCCCGCAGTGGCACCAGGATGTTGTCGTGGGAAAAACCCTGGTGAGCAGCAGCATGATTGACCGCGTCGTTACAAAGCTTGGACGCAAGCTGTCCGAGGTGCCTGTAGGTTTCAAGTGGTTTGTCGCAGGACTGGTTGACGGGTCGTTCTGCTTCGGCGGCGAGGAGAGTGCGGGAGCAAGTTTTCTTCGCCGCGACGGGACGGTATGGACGACTGACAAAGACGGCCCAATCATGGATCTGCTCGCCGCTGAGATTACCGCCCGCACGGGAAAAGATCCCGGGCAGCATTATCGGGAATTGACGGCGGAGTTTGGCAATCCTTACTACACCCGCATCGATGCGCCGGCCACACCGGAGCAGAAGGCGAAATTGCAAAAGCTCTCGCCCAGTGCGGTCAAGGAATCCGACCTGGCAGGCGAGCCCATCACCGCGAAGCTAACGAAGGCTCCTGGCAATCAGGCTCCGATCGGAGGGCTGAAAGTCGTAGCTAAGAATGGATGGTTTGCGGCTCGGCCCTCTGGCACAGAGAACATCTACAAAATCTATGCGGAAAGTTTCACCAGCGAATCGCATCTACGTGCAATTGTGAGCGAAGCTCAGGAGATGGTGAACAACGCATTAGATTCTGGAATCCGGCAATGAGCAACAGCGGAGGGCCCACGAACATCCCCCCGTTTCCTCCCGAGTACCGTGCGTCCGGTTTGTTGCTACATGTTACATCTCTGCCGTCACCATACGGCATCGGCGATCTGGGTTCATCGGCATTCTCCTGGGTGAATCGCCTCCACGATACTGGCCAGAGATGGTGGCAGTCGCTGCCCCTCGGTCCGACCGGCTACGGAGATTCGCCATATCAACCAATGTCGTCGTTTGCTGGGAACGCGATGTTGATTAGTCCCGGAAGCCTGGTCTTAGACGGACTGCTGGCGGTGCAAGATTGTGAGGCCAGCTTTCCTTCGGATGTAGTTGATTACGATGCCGTGGTGCCCTTCAAAATGCGGCTCCTCGAAAGGGCGTGGAAAAACTTCAAAGCCGGGCGGCGCAAGGATCTGCAGCCGGAATACGATGAATTCTGCGCGGAGCAGGGACATTGGCTGGAAGACTATGCACTGTTTCGGGCTTTGAAAGCCAAATATGATGGCGCCTATTACCTGGATTGGCCGGAAGACCTGGTTCAGCGTAGTCCCGGAGCCCTGGCCAGTGCGCGTCGAGAGTTAGCGAATCAAATCGACCAGGTCCGGTTTGCGCAATTTCTGCTGTTCCGCCAGGGCGATCAGCTCAAGGCGTTTGCGCATTCCAAAGGCGTGAGATTAATCGGCGATTTGCCATTCTTTGTTTCGCCCGATTCCAGCGATGTCTGGTCAAACCCGGAGTTATTCCTGCTTGACGAGCATCGCCGGCCACGATTCGTTGCCGGTGTTCCCCCTGACTATTTCAGCGCGCAGGGACAGTTGTGGGGCAATCCCGTCTACAACTGGGACGCCCTGCGCGCGACGGGTTATCGGTGGTCGATTGATAGAGTGCGTGCCCTGCTCGCTCACGTGGATGCGATTCGGCTGGATCACTTCCGCGGCTTCGCGGCCGCATGGCACATTCCAGCGGGTGCACCAACGGCCCAGTCAGGACAATGGGTACAGGGACCGGGCGCCCAATTTTTTGAAGCAGTGCGCAACGAGCTAGGCCACTTGCCATTCATCGTCGAAGATCTGGGAATTATTACTCCGGATGTACGGGCACTGCGTGACCAATTTCAACTGCCTGGGACGCGGGTTTTGCAGTTCGCCTTCGACGGTTATTCAGATAACCCATATTTGCCAAACAACTTTGTCCGGAACACAGTCGTTTATACCGGGACCCACGACAACGCTCCAACCCGACAATGGTACGAAGAATTACCTGATTACCAACGGCAGAACTTCTGGAGCTACCTTAAGCGCGCGCCTGGCGAGACATCCGAAGCTGCTCCGGCACTGATGAGTCTGGCATGGTCGTCGTCGGCGGCGCTGGCGATTACCCCGTTGCAGGATCTCCTTAACTTGGGAGCAGAAAGTCGGATGAATGTTCCTGGTCGCGCCAGCGGAAATTGGCGCTGGCGCAGCCCGGAAGACATGCTGGCGGACAGGGCGTTTGACTGGTTGCAGGAACTCACCCAAACCTCCAAGCGCTCCAGTGCGTCGTCGGGCTCTCAAGAAGGAAGTTCGGGAAACGAATCGATGCCAGTTGTGGTTTCTCGCCCTTAGACCGGAATTTTCAGGCCATCGAAGAATAAGATCCATTCTCCAAAAGTATGATAGCCACTATGGCCTGATCTTCTAAGTCCCTTGCGATGTTTTTAGACGATGTTCTCCAGATCAGCTTTTGAATGCCCGTCCAAACCATTTACATATTGCATTGGTGGGGCACCTGATTCACGCTCGACTAATCTGGTCGCCAGTGCAAAGAGGCAACTTACGGAAATGCCGCACATCAGCACGCCCGTGACACTTTCAACTGGTCCCAGCAGGCGCCAAACTCGGGGTAGGACGACATCACCATAGCCGACCGTCGAATAGCTGCTGGCTGAAAAGTAAAACGAGGACTCCCACGACGGAAGACAGTACCACCGATAGAACGCCGACCAGAAGAAAATCTGCAAGAAATGTAGAACGACTACCAAGGTGGAAAACCGAATCATCAGGACGGCGGCGCGCGATGAGCTCAGGCGGGCGAGCCCGCGCTCAACGCTGGCTCTTGCCCAGCGAATAAGCACCGCAATCCCGACCGACTGAATCCAGAGCGTAAGCGTAACCAGAAAAACCGCAGTGCCGGCTTGGCGAGCAAAGGTCATCATCTCCATTCGCAAACGGTCTGGCGAATGCTTGGAGTTCGTACATGCACTTTCTTCTCCAAACGAAAGCAGCTCGCCGAAAGCCTGAAAAGACTCCGAATCATCGAGTGGTTTGTCACATGCCAGACTCTCGTCACACCATGCCGGTTCTGTGGCTCAGGATGCGTGTACTGCCGGTTGCAACTCTCTGTAATTGCAGGATCTGCAGCCATTCGCGCTGCGCCTCTTGACTGGAACATTGAATGCAGAACTCCAGGTGGGACGAGCTTCACAGGCAGCTTGGATAGATATGGCGCTCCTCAAGACTTGATCCCAGGAGGATGAATGCAAGGCAAGTTGGCAAAGCTTTCTCTTTTCGCGATTACCGCTCTGGCCCTTGCCACCGTTCAGCCGCTGTGGGGCCAGCAACCAACTGGTCAGGCACGGAAGCTGACGCAATTGCCTCGGGGCGCCGAGGTGTACGAGGACACGCAATGGTCTTCTGATCAGGACATCCAGTTACTGAAAAGCAGTCTTCGCTCCCAAAAGAAACAGATTGTTGCGGCGAACATGGACTTGACCGATGCAGAGGCGGAGAAGTTCTGGCCGGTCTACGACCGCTACGCAGCGGATTTGGCAAAGATTTACGACACCAAAATTGCACTTTTTCAGGAATATCTTGAAACCAATCAAACAATGTCCGGAGACCAGGCGGAGAGTTATTTGCGTCGACGGGCGGCGGTGGAAGAAGACGTGATGCAAGTTCGGCTCAAATATCTGCCGGAGTTTCGCAAGGTGCTAACCGGTCGGGAAACAGCACTCTTTTATCAGATCGACTGGCGGCTCGATCTCATCATCAATCTTCAGTTGGCTCAAGCACCCGTGATGAATCCATAGATGTACCCTCACGGAACACAGTCCAACGCGAGCAATGTAGGGCGGAGTTAGATTTTTTACCGGAGGAATTCGAATGGCGGTAAAGGTTGCCATTATCTACTACAGCGCCACAGGCACCACATATCGATTGGCCCGGGCGGTGGAAGAAGGGGCAAGCGAAGCGGGTGCGGATGTGCGGTTGCGCAAAGTGCGTGAACTCGCTCCCGATGAGGCCATCGCGTCGAATCAAGGATGGGTTGCTCATCGACTTGAGTCGCAACATGTCGTGGAGGCAAGCCTTGACGATCTGGCTTGGGCCGACGCCCTAGTTTTCGGAACGCCGACGCGATACGGCTTGCCCACGGCACAGCTGAAACAATTCCTCGACACCACAGGTCCACTTTGGGCAAAAGGGGCCCTAGTCAACAAGATCTGTTCTGCCTTTACCAGTTCAGGCACTGCGCATGGTGGTCAGGAGACGACCATCGTCAATGTCAACACCACCTTTTATCACTGGGGCGCAATTATTGTTGGGCCAGGTTACGCCGACCCAATTCAATTCAAAGCGGGCAATCCCTACGGAGCGTCATTTACCAGCAACAATGGCGCGCTTAAACCGGACGAGACCGCGATCGCGTCAGCGCGCTTCCAGGGTAGGCGTGTGGCGGAGTTGGCAGCCCAGTTCATCGCTGGACAGAAGAAGGCCTGACACCGGGAACCGAAATGCAACGCGTTAAAAACACAATCGTCAGGACTGTATTGCACTCAGTCGTGTTGCTATTCTGCTGTATGACTGCGGCTGCCGCTGCAGCTCTTTCTTCAAGGGGCCCGACAAATATCTTTGCTCCAGAATCCACGCCGGCAAAGTCGATCTTTAACTTCTCACTCTTTGTGTTGGCCATCACCGGAATCATATTCGTAGTTGTCGCTACCCTGCTGGTCTATTCAATCTTAAAGTTCCGTGCGAAATCGGCGACTGCGAACAGCGAGCCAGCCCAGGTGTACGGAAGTACGCAGATCGAATTGGCCTGGACGATTATCCCAGTCTTGATTGTGGTCGTATTGTTCTTGGCGACAGCACGAGTGATCCACGCGATGCAGGATGCTCCGATGCCCGCGAATGCAGTAGAAGTTACCGTTATCGGCCATCAGTTCTGGTGGGAATACCGTTACCCACAGCTTGGCGTCGTCACCGCCAACGAGCTACACATTCCGGTGAGTGATCCCGCCCATCCGATGCCGACATTCTTGCAGTTGCTTTCGGCTGATACCGACCACAGCTTCTGGGTGCCGGAATTGGCTGGCAAGACTGACCTCATTCCGAATCATCCAAACCGGATGTGGATGGATCCGCAGCGCACGGGAATTTTTGTCGGCCAGTGCGCACAATACTGCGGAACCCAGCACGCCAAGATGCTCCTGCGCGTGTCGGTTGATACACCTGAAGACTTTGCTGAGTGGGTGCGTGAGCAGCGACGGCCCGCAATTGCAGACGAACGAGTTTCCGCCGGCAGGCAGGTGTTCGAAACCACAGCCTGCATTAACTGTCACTCAATCAACGGCACAGTCGCGAACGGACGCTTCGGTCCAGATTTGACGCACTTGATGAGCCGCACCACGATTGCCGCTGGCGCGGCGCTAAATACGCCGGAGAATCTCCGCCTCTGGATCCAAAACCCAGACGCGATCAAGCACGGTTCGCTGATGCCGGCGATGCAGCTAAGCAAATCGGACCTGGACGCATTGGTAGGTTATCTCGAGACGCTTCGTTAGGGAGTCCAAGAGTCGCTATGTCATCGAACGCGATCACAATTTCTGACGTACGGGTTGAAGAGAAACCCTGGGTTGACACGCTTCACGGGTGGTTAACCACGGTCGATCACAAGCGACTGGGAATTCTCTACATTCTCTCAGCTCTTTTGTTTCTCGTGATTGGTGGAGTCGAGGCCCTCATCATTCGCATTCAGCTGATGCACTCCCACAACAACTTCGTTTCTCCGGAAGTTTTCAACCGCATGTTCACCATGCATGGGACGACCATGATTTTCTTTGTGGCCATGCCCATCCTGTTTGGATTTGCCAATTACCTCGTCCCGTTGATGATCGGTGCGCGAGACATGGCGTTTCCGCGCCTCAATGCCTTCAGTTTCTGGCTATCGTTTCTTGGTGGACTTCTTCTCTATTTCAGTTTTCTCGGGGGAAGCGGTCTCTATGGAGCAGGAACCGCACCGGACGTTGGCTGGTGGGCCTATGCGCCATTGGGAGCGCGGGCGTTCTCGCCGGGCCATAGTTCCGATTTTTGGACACTCGCGCTTCTGGTCTCCGGGTTTGGAAGCATTGGAACGGCTATCAACATTATCGCCACTGTTCTTTGCATGCGATGCCCTGGCATGAAGCTCAGCCGCATGCCCCTGCTGGCGTGGCTCAACCTTGTGATGGCCGGCATGGTTCTGATTGCGATCACGCCGTTATCCGCCGCGCAAATCATGCTGCTGATCGATCGCTATCTAGGAGGCCATTTCTTCGACACCCAAGCCGGCGGATCGGCCGTGCTCTGGATGCACTTTTTCTGGATCTTCGGTCATCCAGAGGTTTACATTCTCGTCATTCCTGCTTTTGCTTTCTTGTCGGAAATCATTCCGGTCTTTTCACGCAAGCCGATATTTGGATATCCCGTCATGGTTGCGGCAACAGTCGCCATCGGTCTCGTAAGCACGAGTGTCTGGGCCCATCACATGTTCTCGATCGGAATGAATTCCTACGCCAACAGCTTCTTCGCAATCACCACCATGGCTGTCGGCATTCCCACCGGAATCAAGATCTTTAACTGGATTGGCACGATGTGGGGCGGAAAGATTCAGTTCAAGGTGCCAATGCTGTTCTGCATAGGCTTTCTGTTTCAGTTCTTAATCGCAGGGCTCACCGGCATCTTGCAAGCGGCCGTGCCCTTCGATTGGCAGCTTACTCTTTCCTATTTTGTCGTGGCGCACTTTCACTATGTAATCGTGGGCGGAATTCTGTTTGCCCTCTTCGGTGCGTTCTATTACTGGTATCCGAAAATGACCGGCCGCATGTTAAACGAAAGCCTTGGCAAATGGCATTTCTGGCTCTTCCTGATCGGCTTCCACTTGACGTTCGACGTGATGCACATTCCCGGACTGCTTGGAATGCCGCGGCGGATCTACACCTACGAACCCGGTCGTGGTTGGGACACATTGAATCTGATCATCACTATTGGTGCTTTCATCCAGGCAATCGCGATTCTCGTGTTCGTCGCGAACCTCATCATTTCTTATTTCAAAGGAGCCGAAGCGGGGAACGATCCTTGGGATGCGTGGACGCTCGAGTGGTCTACAAGCTCTCCACCGCCCGCGTACAACTTTGCAACTGTGCCGGTGGTTGCGAGCCGCCGTCCGTTGTGGGACCTGAAACATCCGGAAGATCCGGACAGCCAGTATGAGTGAAGGCAGAAATCAATGAGCACAGCAGCAATATCAGTTAGTGAAATACAGCAGCCGTGGACGCTTCCATATCGCGGGAAGGTCGCGATGGCCGCTCTCATCATTGCCGAGTCGGCGATCTTTACGATTTTCGTCGTCGCCTACCTCTTCTACATGGGCAAGAGCCTGACCGGGCCAACTCCGCGCGAAGTGCTCGAAACTCCGATTTTCTTTACGATCTGCCTGCTCTCAAGCAGCCTGACCATTCACTATGCGGGAAAATGTCTTCAAAGAGGCGAACGCGGTGCATTCTTAAGCTTGTGGTCTCTCACGATTCTGCTAGGCGGTCTGTTTCTTTTTGGAACCGGACAAGAATGGCACCGGCTGATCTATGAACACGGGCTGACGATCTCGACCAATCTCTTCGGGACAACTTATTACTCACTCGTCGGCCTGCACGCGTTTCACGTCAGTGTAGGAATGATCATGCTCGTCATTGTGGCGATCCTCGCCTTTGCCGGCCGGGTCGGCACCGAACACTCCCGTCGCGTAGAAGTGCTTTCCTTATACTGGCATTTTGTGGATGCGGTTTGGGTCGTGGTTTTCACCGTTGTTTACGTTCTGGGACGCTGAGGGAAGGAAAATGGCAACGTTGTTGGCAACCGAGCAATTGAGCGAAAGGGGCCGGACTCCACGCGAGATCGAAGTACCCGCGCCAACAGCTTGGCCCTTCCTCCTGTCCTTTGGATGCACGTTATTGTTTGCAGGCCTCGTTACCAGCGTCTCCGTGAGCTTCCTTGGCGCTGTGCTTTCTCTCGTAGGATGCATCGGCTGGTTTCGCGAAGTCTTCCCGTATGAGCACGAAGAGACTGTGCCTGTTGTTCCCCAAGATATTCGTATAACGACTGAACGGCGCGTGGTTGAGCGGGTTTCCGTTCCGGCTTACCAGCGCGCCTGGCTTCCTGTTCATACCTATCCAATTTCGGCGGGCGTGAAGGGCGGACTTGCAGGAAGCGTAGCGATGGCTGTTCTGGCCTGCGCGTACGGCGTGTTGAAAGCCGGAAGCATCTGGTATCCGATCAATCTACTTGCAGCTGCAGTGTACGCCGAATCGCTGAAACTCGGACCCGCACAGCTGTATTCCTTTCATGCGGACAGTTTCGCGATTGCCCTGGGTATTCACGCTGTCGTGTCAACGCTGGTGGGATTGCTCTATGGCGCGATGCTTCCCATGTTTCCGCGCAGGCCGATTGTCCTTGGAGGACTCATCGCTCCTGTGCTGTGGTCGGCGCTGATTTACACGATGCTCGGCCTGCTCAATCCAACGTTAGAGAGTCACATCAATTGGTATTGGTTCGTGGCGTCGCAGGTCGGCTTCGGAATTGTGGCGGGGCTGGTGGTTGTGCGTCAATCGCGCATGCTGACGCGGGAAAACCTGCCCTTCGCCATGCGCGCTGGAGTTGAAGCTCCAGGAATGATTTCGCCACATGGAGAAGAACGGCTGTGACCTCATTTCAATATCTATGCACGTCTGCGGCACTCGGCATGCTGCTGCTTTCGGCTTGCAGCTCTCCGCCCGGCCGGCCACACAAGGGTTCGGAAATCCCGGCTCCGAGTGAGATCAGCGACTTCAGGACCCTCTACGCAGAAAACTGCGCGGGTTGTCACGGCGCGGAGGGTCGAGGGGGGGCGGCAATTGCACTGGCCGATCCGGTTTATCTTGCGGTCGTGGATGAAAGCGCGTTGCGAAAAATCATCGCTAACGGCGTCCGCGGAACTTCAATGCCGGCATTTGCGCAAAGTGCTGGTGGAATCCTGACCGATAAACAAATCGATGTGATCACCAACGAAATTCGGTCGCATTGGAGCCGGGCAGGAATTCTCGACGGAGCTAATCCGCCCTCTTACGCAGTGAAGTCTTCGGGAGATGTTCAGAGGGGTGAAGCTTCTTACAGAACTTATTGTTCATCATGCCATGGCCCACAGGGCCGAGGTGGACCAAAAGGCAGCTCCATCACGAATGATTCATTTCTGGCGCTGGTGAGCGTTCAAGGGCTGCGCACGACAATCATTGCCGGCCGACCGGAGTTGGGGGCTCCCGACTGGCGCGGAAACCTGCCCGGGAAGCCAATGTCGGACCAGGAAGTTACCGACGTGGTTGCATGGCTGGCGTCGCGCCGGGTCCAGAACCCCGGTCAACCTTATTCCGCCGCGAATAACGCGCAACACTAGGAGTTAGAACAATGGCCTCGAAACCTGCACTTGCCCCGTCGACCGATGCAACGACCGATGCAACGATTTCTCGGCGCGGGTTCTTCATGAAGTTAGGAATTTTATTCAATGGTCTTGCTGCGAGCGTCTTGGCCGTACCGATTGTTGGATTTCTTTTCTCCTCGATCACTCGCGGTCGCGCGAACGGCTATCTCTCCTGGGTCCCGCTTGGTAAGGTTAGTGAATTTCCTGAAGGCGAGACGCGGCTGGCTACGTTTCAGAATCCCTACGTCATGCCGACCGATGGCAAGACAGCGGACACGGCCTGCTGGGTACGGCGCATCGCGGGAGAACAATTCCAGGTCTTTGCCGTCAACTGCGCACATCTGGGCTGTCCGGTCCGCTGGTTTCCGCAATCCGCTCTGTTCATGTGTCCGTGCCATGGCGGAGCGTACTACCAAGATGGCTCGCGCGCTTCCGGACCGCCGGAGCGCGGTCTTTTTGAATATCCACACAAAATTGAGAACGGCCTGATCACCATCCAGGCTGGACAACTGCCCACACCGGGAGCAGCGATCGCCGAGCTCACCGGAGAGAAACCGCCATGCGCATCATGATTGGAAGAATCCAGCTTGCAAAGATTGGAGCCTGGTTCGATAGCCGCCTTCAGCTTGCGGCGCCAGTTCGCGAAATGGTCGAACATCGCGTGCCGCGAAATACCGCCAGTTGGTGGTATGTGTTTGGCAGCGCCGCATTGACGGTGTTCGTGCTGCAAATTGTGACTGGAATTCTGCTCGCGCTGGTTTATGTGCCTTCGGGCGCGGAAGCGTGGAGCAGCCTGCATGCCCTGAACAACGATGTCACTCTCGGCTGGTTCATCCGCGCGATGCATGGCTGGGGCTCGAATTTCATGGTGGCGATTGTTCTTATTCACATGGTCCAGGTCTTCCTTTTTGGAGCGTACAAGTTTCCCCGCGAACTTACCTGGATCATTGGCGTCTTTCTGTTGCTGATGACATTGGGCATGGCATTCAGCGGGCAGGTACTGCGCTTCGATCAAGACGCCTATTGGGGGCTCGGCATCGGGGCATCCATCGCAAGCCGCGTCCCCATTCTCGGTCCCGGGATCGTGAAACTGATGCTAGGAGGGCCGATCATCGCGGGTGCGACTCTGTCGCGATTCTTCGCCCTCCACGTGTTCGTAATTCCGGGATTACTGATCGGCTTCGTGTGCCTCCATCTATTGATGGTGCTAAAGCTGGGCATTAATGAATGGCCGATGCCCGGACGCATTGTGAAACGAGCGACTTATACAAGCGAGTATCACGAGCTGACGAAAAGAGATGGTGCGCCGTTCGTTCCCTACGCGATCTGGAAGGACATGTTCTTCGCCGCATTCATTATCCTGGCGGTCGCCGCGTGCGCGCTATACTTCGGTCCATTTGGGCCAACCGGCAGGCCCGATCCGACGATCATCCAAACTGTTCCGAAGCCGGATTACTTTTTCTTGTGGCTCTATGCTTTGCTCTCTCTGCTCCCGCCGTCGCTCGAAACACCGGCTCTTCTGATCGGCCCGGTGTTGGTGATTATCGGGTTGCTGCTTCTTCCGTTTCTTTCCGGCGAAGGTGAAAAGAGTTGGAAGCGCCGCCCGATTGCAGTTTTGACCGTGTTGCTGATCGCGATCACACTGGGGACGTTTACTCATCTTGCCGGGTTTACGCCTTGGAGTCCCCACATGAATGCGTGGAGCGGCGACCCAGTGCCGGATCAGTTCATACGTGGCACAACCGCACTAGAGAGGCAAGGCGCTTTGGTATTCCAGGTGAAGCAGTGCCGTAACTGCCACTCGCTTGGAGAAAGAGGTGGCGAGAGAGGTCCGTCACTTGACGGCGTCGCGGTGCGCCTCACGCAAGACCAGCTCATCCGCCAGGTAATTCAAGGTGGCGGCAACATGCCCGCGTATGGAAAGAACTTAAGTCCAGCGGAAACAACGGCGCTGGTTGCGTTTCTTGAGACTCTGCATCCCAAGGGGCAAGCGCCTGCCCGCGATGCCTCACGGGATGTGGCACTCAGCGACGAGAAACAACTTGGTGCGAAACCGTAGGAGAACGGTCCCATGCCACATCTCCATCACGCCGTTTTGGGATCGTTCCGATCTGTGTTTCTCACACTGATTCTCGCTTTCACGGCGCTGATTTACGTGCGGGGATGGCTGTCTCTTCGTTCCAGTGCCTTGAATGTCACTTCGGCGTGGCGCGCCTTCAGTTTTCTCGTGGGACTGTTCTTGATCTGGGTCGCGGTGGCGTCCCCATTCGCTGCGCTTGACCACGAGTTGCTCACCGTTCACATGGTGCAACATTTGCTCCTCATGACGCTTGCTCCTCCACTGATCTGGCTAGGTGCACCTGTCCATGCGCTATTACACGGTTTGCCGCGGCGATTCGTAGAAAATGTGCTTGTTCCATTGCGGCACTCACCGGCGGCGCAGAGGCTTGGGAAGGCCCTGGGAAGACCCCGATTTTCCTGGCTTGCAGCCTGCGCCACTTTGGTTGGATGGCATATTCCGACATTCTTCGCGCTGGGAATGCAATCGATCGCATGGCATCTGTTCGAGCACTTATCCTTTCTTGCGACGGGCCTTCTGTTCTGGTGGCCGGTCGTCCAACCTTCGGCAGGCACAGCTCGGCAGGATCTCTCGATGATCTTGTACCTCTTCTTTGCCACGTTGCCGTGCGACATCCTCTCGGGGTTTCTTGTTTTTTCCGATCGCGTGGTTTACCCGATGTACTTCTCGTCGTCACATTTATTAGGGTTTTCCCCTCTGGTAGATCAGCAGTGCGCGGCTGCCTTGATGTGGACATGCGTCACAGTCGTTTACCTTGTGGCCGGGGCGATCTTAACCATGCGTCTTCTGTCGCCCCAGGGTCTTTCTCAGGTCGAATTAGTGCAATCGAAATTGCGCAGCGCCGGAATTGCGCAAGGAGTTCCGCAGGGCCTGGAGGCACTCTAACCGTGGCGAGTGAACCCATTCTTACCGCATTCGACCTGCCAGTCGCGAAGCGTAGTCGATTTTCGGACTCAAAGATCTGGTCCGACTATTTCGCACTTACCAAGCCCGAAGTTAATTTCCTGATCGTGGTGACGACCTTTGCCGGTTTCTACTTGGGCTGCCCATCAGCGTGGCGGGATTTTCCATTCCTGCGATCTATGAACGCAGTGCTGGGGACGTTACTGGTGGCCAGCGGGACCGGCGCCCTGAATCAGTACATCGAGCGCCACTTCGATGCGCAAATGCGCCGCACAGCTCGGCGGCCGCTGGCGGCCGGCCGGCTCAGGCCTTTGGCGGTTTTATGGTTCGGTATTGCATTGTCGGTTCTCGGAAGTGTTTATCTTGCCTTTGCAGTCAATCTACTTGCGAGCCTGCTGGCGGTTAGCACGTTGTTGTCTTATTTGTTCTTCTACACTCCGCTCAAAAGGAAGTCGCCGCTGTGCACGCTGGTCGGAGCATTTTCGGGCGCGATGCCGCCTCTGATTGGGTGGGCTGCAGCATCTGGCCAGCTCAGCTTCGGGGCATGGATACTTTACTCCGTGCTGTTCCTCTGGCAGTTCCCGCACTTTATGTCGATCGCGTGGATGTACCGCGAGGATTATGCTCGTGCTGGTTATTTGGTGCTGCCGCACGACGAGCGCGCAAGAGCCCGCGTAGTGAATTGGCAAACCCTGCTGCCGCTCCTGGTGTTAGGGTCCGTCAGTTTGTTGCTGGCCATGACCAGTAAATCGAGCGCCGCTTACTGCATTGGAGCCGTGCTCCTATGGGCCGGCTTTTCATACTATGGAGCACGGTTCGCCGTTCGAAAATCCAGCTCTTCGGCGCGACAGCTTCTTGCAGCTTCGATCATTTACCTCCCATCGCTATTTGTGCTGATTATCCTTCTGAGGGGGTAGGATCCGGAGGACGATGGTCAGCAATCCTGGCATCGACGGGCAACTTCGATGGATCATTGCCAAGGAGAATCCACAGTCGATAGCACATGTGGGCCTTGCTGCGATTGCCGCATTAGTGTCTTACTTGATTGCCCATCTGTTCCGCTTGCCCGAAGCCTACTGGGCGCCAATGTCCACTTTGATCGTCATGCAGCTGACACTCAACGCCGCACTGCCTGTTGCGGCTCAATACGTCGCAGGAACAGCAGTCGGCGCCGCCGTTGGAGCGGCAATCGATGCTTACGGCCACGGAAGTGTGTGGGCATTTGCAGCGGCGGTTGTCTTCGTCGGATTAATGTGCGTTGTACTTCGCGTGGAGAGAAGTGCGTTTCGATATGCGAGTATCACTCTCGTGATCGTGATGCTCGTGCCTCGATCTACGAGTGCCCGGTTAGTCGCGCTTCACCGATTCTTCGAAGTGTCGATCGGCATTGCGGTGGGCCTTGCGCTCTTCGCGATTTGGCAAAGGATTGGTCTGAGACTTTCGGTCAAAGCAAGTCAGGCCTCCTCGGTGGGCTAACATATCGTCTTACCAGGTGGTCTACGTGAACGATGGCATGGTTACGTGAAATACCTCTCGTCCTACTGGCCCTGATCCGAGAGGGCGGATAGATGTGATCTAAGACTTTAGCTAGGGCAGCCCAACCTTATCGCCCCGCAGTAGTTCACTGTTTACGAACCACCATCGCTCCAAGGTTTTCATCAAACCGAATCGACATGCGGCGACAGCATGAAGAGCACAACCAAGCGTATTCAGGCGGTCTCGATTCGCTCGCGTGTCTCGATGAACCGTTTCGCTTCCCTTTTGCCGGGCAGGAGTTAACCAAGTAGAGCTTTCCTTCGTGGAGATAGCGGAATGTGTTGGAACAGTTTGGGTTTGCGCATTTAGAGAGCACGGGATCTCCCAGCCTTCGCCTACTTTGTGAAGTCCGGTTTCGGTGGCGAGCACACCGAATCAAACCACCGGCTGATATAGACCTCGGCGTGGGCTTCCCCACAGAAGTGACGCGCGCCTGGTGCCCCGGCCGCCGTCGAGTTCCATTTGAGCACGGTAAGTTCTGAATCGCTGCACCGGATCACAAACCAATGAATGGGGCTGGTCGTAACCCGACCACAGATTTCGCATCGGAATTGCTGAAGAGAGGTCATGAACAATTGGCGTCCTTCCATTCCCTTCATTGATATGGTTGCGGTCTGGCATCATCAATCTCGATATTAAACGGCGCTGTTCAGCGGAGATATACACAATTCCCAGTGGTGACTCGTGCTCAAGCGCCCAAGGCTTGGCTCGATCTAGACGCAACGCTGCCTCCGTTTTTGACAATGGCAGATCTCCTTCGGCGTAGGAGTATTGACCGCACATGTCGGGTTAACCGGGAGCGTGCTCGATGCAACCTTGCCTTCACTGTTCCCACCGGCACGCCCAAGATTCGTGCCGCCTCCTTGGCCGACAACTCCTGCACATGATGCATATGGAGGACCTCGGCGTAGAGGGGCCCCAATCGGTCAAACGCCTTACCAAGCAGGACGCGGCGCTCTTTGGCCGAGCATTCCTGCTCCGGATTCGGTGGCGCCTCAACCACTTGAAGTCTGGCAGCATTTCCTCGCTCAACCATCTCATCGAGCGAAGTTTCGGTTTTCCGTCGACTCGCGCGCAATCGCATGAACGCAGCATTCATGGCGATACGAGTGAGCCAAGAGGAAAAGCGGGAACGTCCTTGGAAGGCATCCAAATGTCGCAAAGCGTTAAGGAAGGCCGTTTGTACCGCGTCTTCGACATCTTCGCGATTGCGGAGAATTCGATGGGTGAGCCGAAGGATGGCATCCCTATGCGGCATCACAAGGCTCCCGAATGCCGCCGCATCGCCGGCCCGGGCACAAACCAGCAGGTTTTTTTCCTCGTTTGTCACGAAAGAAGATCGCCCGGTTGCTCTCTCTGTTTCCAAATACGTGCTCAGTTCATTAATGTTGTGCATTGGTCACCCTTCACCCGCACTCGATACCAGAAAGCCATAGGCCTCTCACTCCTGGCGAAAAAAATGCGACGAATCGAAACGCTGTCGTTGCCGCGCGTGTTGCCATTAAAGCCAGAAGGGCGAAGACGAATCTATTGGACGATGGTGATCGATACCTTCGTACCAACCGGTGAAACAAACTGCGCCAGAGCGCAGGTCGTAATCACAGCCAAACTAGGCAAGGTGTTAATGAGTTTGTGCATTCTGATTCCTCTTTACGCCCTGAATCCGCCTACGATCTCACCTTCTATCAGTCGTCGAAACTTCTTGCACCGCCCTTCATCCTGTTCTTGACCAGATTCGTCCAGACGAACTTGATCACCCGAGCGTCGTTGTAGCAATACGCTAGATTGTGATTCAGCGTCGAAAAACAATGCTGTTGGCAGGTTTTCTTCATGCTGGCGAGTTGACCGTCATCGAAATTGTGCTTATCGATGTTTCCCCAATTGTAGGTAGATGCGTACATGGGGAAACAAGGAGCGACCGTTCCGTCGGTTCGAATGATGACATTGTTCTGGCCGGCTCGACAGTTCCACTCGGCAAAGTGCAACTCGCCATTGGCATCTTGGACGATTCCGGGAGTATCAACCAACCGCTTGGCAATGTTTCCATTGCCGCCGCTGCCATCACCGTTCCAGCCCAACCGCTTCAAATCTGCGCCGCTCGCCATGCGGATGAAGGCCTTAATCTCCTGCAGGCGCTGCACCGAATTGACCATCTGGTAGCCGGACTTGTTTTTCTCGATCAGCCAATCGACCAGGGAGTCTATTTCCGGCCAGTCCTCAGGGCGAATATAGGTCGGATTCTCGCTCAGATGTTTGAAGTGATCGTCTTGCTCGAGCATGGGTGTTTCGTTGATGTGATAGTCGGTAGCAATGTGGTGGTCGTGTGCATACTCGGTGAGTTGTCGAATATCCAGCGTATTGTTCCGACAGATGTTCATGTTGAAAAACACCATGTAGCCGTACACGTACTGCTTCTTTAGCAGGTGCTCCAGGTGCTTACGCACTGGGACGACGGCCTTCGGCAAGCTCGGCTTCTCGTCCCAGGAATCGACGGCGAAGTTGAAGACAGACGCCCCAGCGTCTCCCAAACGGTCGGCAACATCGGGGCGTAACAGCCGACCGTTAGTACCGATGTAGATCCAGAATCCTTTCTTGGCGGCGTAATACACCACTTTGTGAGCGAATTGAGGCCGCAACAATGGCTCTCCCCCCATCAGTGCGAGCACGCGGCAGCCGTGGTCGTAGAGCCAGTCAATGGACCGCCGCGCCACATCCTCGGTCATGCCCTTTACCTTGTTGTTGTAGGCCCAGCAGTACCAGCAGTCGAGGTTGCATTTGTATTCGACAAACAGGTAGGCGGTGATGGGATGGAACTCGCCGGGCATCACGCGCGAGCGTATGTAGGGGAAAAGCCATCCCCGCATGGCACGATAGACGTGCGACAGACTCCAGTCACGTTTTTCGAGAGCTATCTCCGGTCCAGGATCGGCCAGCTTTTCCGGGTACTGCGGAAATACAGGCTCGGGCAGCGTTAGCCCCCTTGCCGCCGCGGGAGTGACCGGTTGCCGCGATGAATCCATCAGTAGATTGTGAATATCAACATCAATGCGAAACTTCGGAGCGGTTGCCATAGGATCTAGCCTCCGGGTCTTCGGGTGCAGAAATTGCGAACCCCCTGTTTTGACAACGATCGCGCCGAGCCAATTGGTGTTATTCAGCTACGAGTAAGTAGTGTTGGTTGAATTTCACCTTTCGGGTCACTCGTCGAAACCCGGACAACTCCCCGCCTTGCCCGGCGCCTGTCGGAAATAGGGAGTCATGCCCTGGATAAAGGCAACTGACATGCCAAAAAGCGGACGCAGCCTTGTGCTTATAATTCTTTGGAAATACGGAGATCTCGTTCGAGAGATTGGCTGGCGCTGGTGTTGAACTGTCGAAACTGTCGAGAAACTGTCAATTGCTAATGTCACAGTGCGAATGACGCGGCCGACTGTCCGATGTTGTCTCGGCGAGCACTCCGCGGATGCAAGGTAGCAGACGTTGCGATATTTCAACTGATCCAGATCCAAATCTCTGTCACACACCTCCAGATCTCTGTCTTTAAAACGCGCACTTTACACCGTTCCAGTTAACCGTCTCCCGAGGCTAAACGTGTTGGAGTAAGCACAAAAACCAGGCTGACGTATCGCGGTATTCGGCCAAGAACACCCAGAGTTCGGCCGTAATTCCCGAAACAACAGCCGGGCCAAATTGCCGCGCTGGATTCAAACTGCCGCCCGTCTGCATACCGAGAAGGGAAATCCCTAAACCAAATAGAACTCAGTATTTAGAGGTAGGTTGCTTCTTGAGAGGCGGGTCGCTTCTGCCCGTACTTGTCGATGCCCAGCCGCCGGATCTTTGATTCCAATGTCTGGCGTGGTATCCCGAGTTTCGCAGCTGCTCCGGAAGGTCCGGATATCCGTCCATGGCTTTTAGCGAGAGCAGCTTCGATCATTTCCACTTCACAATGTGCCAATGCCGAAAGGCCTTGTTGCTGTGATGCTTCGGCCGATTCGCGTTCGAGCCATCTCTCATCAACGACGAAGACGTCGGTTTCACTGAGGATGACTGCGCGTTCCACGACGTTCTGCAATTCGCGAATATTCCCGGGCCAGTGGTAGCCTTTTAGCCGCTCCAGCGTGTGCTTGCCAATATGGCGGATATTTTTGCCGACCCCCTTGGCGAACCGCCGGACGAAGTACTCCACGAGCAATGGAATATCTTCCACTCGCTCGCGCAGGGGCGGAAGCACGACAGGGAAGACGTTTAGGCGATAGTAGAGATCACTGCGGAATTGGCCGCGCCTGACCATTTCTGCTAGATCCCGATGAGTGGCGGCAACCAAGCGGACGTTGATGTGATGTGTCCTGCCGCTTCCCAGCCGCTCGAACTCCTGCTCCTGCAGGACACGCAGCAGTTTAGGTTGAAGCGCAAGCGGGATATCTCCTATTTCGTCCAGGAACAATGTCCCGGTGTCGGCCATCTCGAAACGGCCAGTTCGCTGGGCAATAGCACCGGTAAAAGCGCCCTTCTCGTGTCCAAAGAGTTCGCTGTCAAGTAGGTCGAACGGGATCGCAGCACAATTTAGCTTGATGAATGGACGTCCGGAACGCGCACTGAGATTGTGAATGGCTTGGGAGATCAGCTCCTTGCCCGTACCTGTCTCCCCGAGAATCAGCACTGTGGAATCGGTGGGTGCAACTCGCTTCACATCCGCGAGCACGGAACGAAGAGCAGGGCTGCTCCCGACTATCCCTTCCCACTTTCCCTTACTCCTGAATTCGGTACGCATGATGCCGGGCTCTGACGCGTAACCGTTCTGGGTTGGGTCCTGAAAAATCTCGCTCACGGAAGATCCAGGCAATGCAAGTTCAAACACAGCGGTACTCATTTCCATTCCTTTCCATTTCAGCTAGTAGGTCCGGCTGATCGCAGCCTAAGCAGCGCGAACTAAAGACCCTCGAGCATATGCTGTCATGCAGCAGATCGCCGGTTTTCCTTCATTGAGGACGAAGCGGAATATTAAGTTTGCGTATCCGATACGCCAGGGTCGTCCGCTTCATACCCAATCGTGCGGCCGCGCCATTCGGACCACCAATCTTCCAGTTCGATGCTCGGATCGCCCGCAGCACGTGTTCACGCTCCATTTCTTCCAAGGTGCTCAGTTCCGAACTGGAGGTTTCGACAACAGTCTCTTTCAGCTCCCCAAGGGGTGGACGCAGGACGCTCCCCGGCGTTAGGATTACCGCCCGCTCAATAAAGTTCTGCAGCTCACGCACATTGCCCGGCCATGAATAACTTGTGAGAGCTTCCATCGTTTGGGGAGAAATAGTTTCAATGTGCCGGTTCATGCGTCGAGCATATTCGTCCACGAAATGGCGCACCAGAAGAGGGATGTCTTCGCGGCGCTCTCGCAAGGGTGGAACAGACAACGGGAAAACGTGCAAGCGATAATACAGGTCGCTTCTGAACTCCCCGTCTTCCACCATCTGCTTCAGATCCCGATGAGTAGCCGCAACCACGCGAACATCCACCTGCTGTGTACGGGTACTGCCTAATCTTTCAAATTCATGTTCCTGCAGCACCCGCAGCAATTTGGGCTGAAGCTCGAGTGGAATGTCACCTACTTCATCGAGAAATAGAGTGCCCCTGTCTGCAGCCTCGAAGCGACCCGCCTTGCGCATGATGGCGCCGGTAAATGCGCCCCTTTCATGGCCAAAAAGTTCGCTTTCAAGTAAACCGGAGGGAATGGCGGCGCAGTTCAGTTTGATAAAGGGTCGATCCCGTCGACCGCTTAGGTTGTGGATCGCTCGGGCGATCAACTCTTTTCCGGTACCCGTCTCTCCGAGGATCAGTACACCGGAATCGGTCGGCGCCACAACCTCGACCTGCCGCAGCACACGTTGCAGAGCCGCACTTCGGCCGACGATCTCTTCGAAGTGCAGTTCGTTACGGATTTCGTCCTCGAAACCTAATATGTTGTTCTGGGCTTCGCTCTCTACTAGACCAAGTTCCATAACAGCTCCACTAATCAAAATGTTTGGGAAACTTGAATGAGTCAAGAGCAAAGATATTGCCAAACCTACGGATCGGCCCTGAGCTGGCTAGGGCATTGAAGCTTTGTGGGTTAGATGGTTATGGGCAGTTCTGACAGTGAGCCTGGCTGTCAGCCTGCGTCGAATGATGGTGACGCGTCACCCTAGTGTCACGTATCGTTTCCCGGACTAGCCAAGTGATTGTGTACGACAAAGATATTGAACACTGGCGTCAATGGAGCCGAAGCGTGACACTTGAACGTACTCTCCCGTCTCCCCGTACAGACGAAATCAAAGCCATCCGGGTGCGATCAAGTGCCGGTCAGTGGGCTGGACCCTTCGTTCTGTTCCCAATGCGGATTTTGCGTCGTCCGGCTACTGCCTGATCCGATACAATTTCTGGTGAGAATTGCGGAGCCAGAGTGTTGCGTTCCAGCATCTGAGCCTCTTGGCCATTACCGCTGCTTGTTTCGCGGCCGATCTAAATTTTGGATGGGGCTTGCCGATCTCGATAGGCGGATGACGGGTTCACAAAGAAATCGCTCGGATATTTACAGCATGGTGAGCGAAGAATCAGAACTTCTATTTCACCGTAGTTCGGAGAAGGCCGCGCAATGAACACGCAAGATGACCCAAACGTTTACATCGTCGATGATGATGCCGACGTGCGTGAGTCTCTTCAGGAGCTGCTGGAGTCTGTCGGGTTGCATGCCCAGTCCTTTGGAACCGCACAGGAGTTCCTGTTGAGTCCGCGTAGTGACTGTCCCAGTTGCCTAATTCTGGACGTGAGACTTCCCGGTATCAGCGGTTTGGATCTTCAGCGCGAACTGAAGAGAGGAAGAATAAGTATCCCTATAGTCTTTCTCACGGCTCATGCAGACGTTCCGATGTCGGTCAAGGCCATGAAGTCTGGCGCGATTGAGTTTCTTACCAAGCCATTCCGGCAACAGGATCTCCTTGATGCGGTCCAGCGATCGCTCACTCGAGCTCGCATCCTCCGCGAGAAGGAGCGAGAGTTACAGGAGCTGCGCGATCGCTCGGAAAGACTCAGCGTTCGCGAGCGTCAGGTAATGAATCTAGTCGTCTCCGGGATGCTTAACAAGCAAGTTGCAGCGGAACTCGGTTCCAGCGAAGCGACCGTCAAAATGTATCGCAGCCAGGTCATGAAAAAGATGCAGGCCAAATCCTTGCCCGAGCTTGTGAGGATGGCGGACAAGCTGAGGTCCTTATAGCCCGTTGAGTCCCCCTGTTGGCATCGAATCGCCAATTCATCGAAAGTAGCGGCCTAACCTACTAAAGTCTAGTTTTGTCCACCCAAAGTTTGATTGCCCTGCTTGAGCAGTCGCGCTAACCTCGGGACATGCCGGTGGATCGAACCTCCCAATTGATTGCGATCATTGATGACGATGAGGCGATGCAAGATTCGCTGCGCGACCTCTTGGAGGCCGCTGGGCTTGTTGCTCGTTGCTTCGGATCCGCCGAAGAATTCCTAGAATCCGATTTGCATCGTAAGGCCGCGTGCTTGATCCTTGATATCCGCATGCCGAGGATGTCAGGTCTGCAATTACAGGCCAGGCTGAAAGAAGAGGGATGCAACGTTCCGATCATCTTTATTACTGCGCATGGAGATGCCAGGATGCGGATTCGAGCGATGAGGGAGGGTGCAGTCGAGTTCCTTGCAAAGCCGTTCGATCATCAACTGTTGCTCAGAAGGATTCGAACTGCACTTGCTATGTGAGCAACCTCGGGTATTACAGTCGCGTGGGGCGCCTTAAGTCTAGAGGTCTTCTGTGGGAGATCACGCAACAATCACGAACGCTGGGCTGGCGGATCAGGTCGAGCGAACGTTCGAGCGGATCATAGGCAATAGTGCTGCTCTGGAATCCGTTCTCGACCAGGTGGAGCAGGTTGCCCCCACAGATTCGACGGTCCTCATCGAGGGCGAAACCGGTACAGGAAAGGAACTCATCGCGCATGCCATTCACAACGCAAGTCAGCGCTGCGGACGTGCTTTCATCAAACTGAATTGCGCGGCGATTCCGCTGGATCTTCTGGAAAGCGAGTTGTTCGGTCATGAGAAGGGCGCCTTCACCGGAGCCATCGCGCAGAAGGTCGGGCGCTTCGAGATGGCCGACAAAGGCACGCTGTTCTTGGACGAAGTAGCCGACATTCCCCCCGCCTTGCAGCCAAAATTGCTGCGCGTGCTGCAGGAACAAGAGTTCGAGAGGTTAGGAAGCGGGCGCACTCACAAGGTAGACGTTCGCCTCGTCGCTGCAACCAATCGGGATCTTGCCAAGATGGTCGCGCGCGGTCAGTTCCGCAGTGATCTCTACTATCGTCTGAATGTCTTCCCCATCCTGCTGCCTGCGCTGCGCGAGCGTCGCGAAGACATTCCCTCTCTTGTAATGCATTTTGTGGAGATCTTCAACCGCCGCATGGGAAAGCAAATCAACTCGATCTCTCCTGAAACCATGGCTGCTTTCCAGTGGTATCACTGGCCGGGCAACATTCGGGAGTTGCAGAATTTGGTGGAGCGTGCGGTCATCCTTTCCCGGGACAGCGTGCTTTCGAACCCGCTGCACAAAAGGCGAACGGAGGTTATGACTCCGACTCTGTATGGCGCCCGGACTGGTCAGTCGTCGATGTCCTTGGAAGACTCAGATCGCACTCTGATCCTGGAAACGCTTGAGCAGGTTGGCTGGATCGTAGGTGGACCACGCGGGGCGGCGGCAAGACTGGGACTTAAGCGAACTACGTTGCTGGCCAAGATGAGAAGATTGGGAATCTCGCGGCCCATTCCCCAAGACGGAACTGACGCGATCGGCATCGCGCGAGAAACGTCTAGGCGTGAAAGTCGACTGGCATAAAAAGTCGAGCAGCGGCCGAGGATTACATCACGATCGCCGAGATTCTAGTCTTCCGAGCAAAAAAGTAGACCCTGGCCAATGAGAGTCACATTTTTCCCTTATGCAAGTGAATCACTCTGAAATCGCAGCGGTGAATCCCATTGAAACAGCTTCTGCAATGTGTCCTGTCTTGCGTATCCTCAGCGCTATCGTTTTCCTTAGCGCGGTGGCCTTGGTGGCATGCTGGTCAGAAAAACCTCAGGAAACACCATCTATTACGTTCACCAGGATTCCTCCTGCAGCCCAGGGTGGGAGGGAAAGAGTGGATACGATCTCCGGCAGCGTTTCTGGGGCTCGACCGGGGCAACAAATTGTGATCTATGCGCGCAGCGGTCCCTGGTGGGTACAACCTTGGCCCGACCATCCGTTTACCGCGATCCAGTCGGATTCGACATGGAGTACCCGGACCCACTTGGGTTATGAATACGCTGCGCTTCTTGTCGATCCCGACTATCATCCAGCGCCCACGATGGATGTGGTTCCTGCCCAGGGCGGCTCAGTAGTCGCGATGAAGATCGTAAAGGGTGTCGGCTCGCTGCCGGACTCTCCCACCGTGCCGTTGCATTTCAGCGGATATGAATGGAAGGTCCGAACAACGTCGTCTGCCCGTGGAGGCGTGAACAATCTGTTCGACGGAGGGAACGCCTGGACCGACAAAAGCGGTGCCTTGCATTTGCGAATCACCAAAAAGTCGGGCAACTGGTATTGCGCGGAAGTGGACCTAGCGCGGAGCTTGGGATACGGAACGTACACCGTCGTGGTGCGCAACACGTCGCACCTGGAGCCCGCCGTAATCCTAAGCATGAATACCTTTGATGTGTGGGCCGGAGAAGAGCATTTTCGGGAACTTGATATGGAGATTGGCAGGTGGGGCCGGGCCGATAATGAAGACAACGCCCAATACGGCATACAACCTTTTTACGTTCCCGGGAACGTAGCGTCGTTTAAGGAACCTCCGGGGACCATTACACACACCCTCCGCTGGGAGCCGGGGCGCGCAAGCTTTGAAGCCGTTCGTGGTGCTTCCCTCAATGGGGAGGGTCCTGTGGTCTTTCACCACGCCTTCATCTCTGGCGTGCCTTCCGCAGGATCGGAAGTTTTCCAGCTGATCTTGTATGTTGTGCCCAGCGACAAGAGTCCGCTTCAAAGAGAAGCTGAGGTTGTCGTTGAGAAATTCGAATATCTCCCATGAAGTCGATCGCAAAATGGATATTCACCTGGGCAACGGCTGTTCTTGTTGTGGCGTCCACTATCACTTCGGCAGACGCCCTCGACCCTTTGCGACTGAACTCTCAGTACGCTCGCGAGAGGTGGGGAAGCGAAAAAGGGTTTTCGGGGGGGTCTGTTTCTGCATTTGCTCAAACGCCAGATGGGTACCTGTGGATTGGGACGGATAAGGGCCTGATTCGTTTTGACGGCTTCGAGTTCCGGGTCTTCGAGCCAGCCATCCCGGGTTTGCCTCAAATGGGCCCAGTCCAATCGTTGCTGACCGACGCAGACGGAAATCTGTGGGTGCTGCTCCAGAGCACCAAGATTTTGCGGTACCGTGATGGAAAATTCGAGCCGGGGCATAACAAAGCGGAATTCGGGATCACCGCCATGGGCAGGCAAAGAAATGGTTCGATGGTATTCTCATCGCTCGCCTACGGAACTCTTACGTACCGGGGCGGGACATTTGAGCCTCTTCCCTCGCTGCCCGAGACGTTACCCAAAACTCCCCATGGCGAAACGGGCGAGTTCCTCGACGATCTTTCTGCCCGGCTTTCTTGGGCCCCGCACTTCACCGAACATAGCTTGGCCGAACCTGCGTCCGCCGTCGTCGCGACAGCGGAAACCCTCGACGGAAAGGTATGGCTAGGCACGCAAGATGCGGGACTGTTTGAGATAGCCGACGGCAAGGTTTCGGCAGTGACTAGGCTCAGCGCCAGGATCACATCCCTGCTTCCCTTGAACGACGGGAAGTTGTGGATCGGGACGGAAAACGGGGTCACCGCGTGGAACGGGGCGAGGCTCACCCAGACGGATGTACCGAGCTCACTTCGTCAAACTAGAACTCTTGCCATGATTCAGGACCATGATTCGAACATCTGGGTGGGAACGTCTCACGAACTCCTGCGGTTCAACTCGAATGGGGTTTCCTCCATCGCCATACAAACCCTTGGAATCACCGGGCCGGTAAAAGCGCTCTTTGAAGATCGAGAAGGCAACCTTTGGGTTGGCGGTTCGCGGAGCATTGAGCGTTTACGAGCTAGCGTCTTTATTACGTATTCGGTGGGTAGTCCTCAGTCGGAGAGCAGCGGACCGATTTTCGTGGACGATGAGGGAAGAACGTGGTTCGCCCCCTTCGAGGGTGGATTGCACTGGGCGAAAGAAGGGACGGAAGGAAGTGCAGCGGAGGATGGACTTGCGCGAGATGTGATCTATTCCATCGCAGGCGGCAAGGACGAGTTGTGGCTAGGGAGGCGACGTGGCGGGTTGACGCATCTTCGTTACGCCGGCGGCAAGATTACGACGAAAACGTACACGCAGGCAAATGGGCTTGCACAGAACAGCGTCTACGCGGTGTATCAGGGTCGAAATGGTGCGATATGGGCGGCGACGGTCAATGCGGGGGTCAGCGAATACTGGAAAGGGCGTTTTACCACGTATTCGAACGCGAATGGGATGGCGTCAGACACCGTGTTTTCAATTGAAGAAAGCCCGGATGGAACTATGTGGTTTGCAACACCAAACGGCCTAAACGCATTTTCGAAGGGGCAGTGGCGGGTTTATACGATGCGAGATGGCCTGCCTTCCGCTAATGTCAGTTGTCTACTGTCCGATTCATCCGGCATCCTGTGGATCGGAACTGCGTCTGGCTTGGCTTATCTACGATCAGGCCATTTCCAGAAAATTAGCAATATACCTTCGCCCTTGCAGGAGGAGATCCTCGGGCTTGCGGCCGACAACATCGGAAACTTGTGGATCGCAACTTCAAATCACATATTGTCCGCCAAACGCGAGCGACTGTTGTCAATAACCATGAACGAGTCCGATCTTCGAGATTACGGTTTGGAGGATGGTCTTGCTGGGACGCAGGGAGTGAAACGCTTTCGATCCGTGGTGACTGATGCGCAGGGGAGAGTCTGGTTTTCCACTAGCCGGGGCTTTTCCGTGGTCGATCCCAACCGAGCCGACCATGAAACCACTTCTGTTGTTGTGCGGATCGAAGCTTTTTCAGCAGACGGTAATCCACTGGACCTGCATCCGCCGATTCGCGTTCCTCCAGACACGCATCGACTGAGGTTTAGCTATTCCGGCTTGAGCTTATCTATCCCGGAGCGGATTCAGTTTAAATACAAACTGGATGGATTTGACAAAGACTGGAGCGAAGCCGTCTCAACTCGTGCGGCCGTCTACACAAACGTTGGTTCGGGATCATATACATTTCGGGTGATGGCCAGCAATAGTGCCGGCGTCTGGAATCAGTCCGTGGTGCTACCCTTCAGTATTGCGCCCACGTTGTACCAAACAAGAGCGTTTCGAATCCTTCTTGCCGCTTCCTTATTGCTTGGTACCTGGGCACTTCATCGATGGCGCATTCACCGACTCAGGGGTCAGGAAAAGCGTCTGCGGGACGTTGTGGAGACGATTCCGGCGATGACTTTCACTACTTTGGCTGACGGCTCCTGTACATTTGTAAACCAGCGCTGGACCGAATACACCGGGCTTTCTGTCGAGCAGAGTTCAGGCGCAGGTTGGCAGAGGGCGGTCCATGCCGAAGATCTTGCGCGTTACTCCGAGAACTGGCATACCTCCGTTGCGACCGGACAGCATTTCGAAGACGAGGCGCGGTTCCGTCGCGCCACGGACGGGGAATATCGATGGTTTCTGGTGCGTGGTGTCCCACTGCGGGACCCGCATGGAAAGATTGTCAAATGGTACGGAACCCTCACGGACATTGAAGATCGCAAACGTGCCGAGCGAGAGCGCGAGAAGCTGCGCCAACTTGAGGGCGATCTTGCACACATGAACCGTGTGAGCATGATGGGAGAAATGGCGGCCTCTCTGGCGCACGAAATCAAACAGCCAATCGCTGCCGCGATCAACAGCGCCAACAGCTGCATCGAATGGCTTGCGCACGATCCTCCCAACCTTGACCGGGCCCGTGCAGCAGCAACCCGAATCGACAAATATGGGAATCGTGCTGCGGAGATCATCGATCGGATACGTGCGTTCTACAAGAAGTCTCCGCCGCAACGTGAACTGGTCGACGTGAACGGAATCGTTTACGAAATGTTCACACTGCTGAAAGGTGAGGCCACGCAATGCTCAGTTGCCATGCACACCGAACTAGCGGCCGAATTGCCAAAAATCATAGCGGACCGTGTGCAGCTGCAGCAGGTGTTCATGAACCTGATGCTCAACGCCATCGAAGCCATGAAGGACTCGGGCGGAGAACTCACGCTGAAATCACAACTGGAACAAGACGGACAACTATTGTTCTCGGTCAGCGATACAGGCCCGGGACTACCAGCTGGGAGTGTCGACAAGATCTTTTCTGCCTTCTTCACCACCAAGTCGAAAGGCAGCGGGATGGGGTTAGCCATCAGCCGTTCCATTGTGGAGTCGCACGGTGGCCAGTTGTGGGCTACTGCCAACGACGGACGAGGTGCAACCTTTCACTTCACGTTGCCCACCCACATGACGGAGTCAGCATTGGTCATGTAAAGATGTTTTTTCGGACTTTGATCATGAGACCGGATACGACATATCCTCGGCGTTTCCCTTAGCCGCTGTCAGTAATACGGTGTTGCTCATCGGAGTAAGATTTAATCCCATGGGTCACGAGTCTCGACGTCCCCATCAGGAAGCAGGAATCGGTCGATTTGGCGGCCGAATCGAAACGAGACGGCATTGTTGGTCCATACCCCGCTGGATAGGTCGCCTGAGTTTGTCAAACAGGTTTGGGAGATGCACGGGCTACCCATCGGAGAATCTGACCAGCTAGGTCCCGCTTATCTTCAGCAACAGGAGGTTGATATATGGCAAAGCACGAACATTCAGTAGAGCTCGCAGGGGTCAATCTCGCCGGGCGAAATCATGTCTGCGCGTTCTTCAATAACATCGACGAGGAGCACAGAGTGCTCGGCTCGTTCTACAAGGATGGCATCGACCGGGGCGAAAAAGCTGCCCACATTGTGGATCCTGAGAATCGGGAAGAGCATTTGAAGCGCCTGGCCGAGGCAGGCATAGATGTGCAAGAGATGATGGACACCGGCCAACTGGAGGTGGTGCCGTGGACCGACGTGTATGTACGCGACCACCGGTTCGACCAGGACGCGATGCTGGCTGCAGTTGAAAAACTGATCCAATCGGGCACCGCTGCCGGCTACCCGCTTACCAGGCTAGTGGGACATCATATGGATTGGTTATTTCTCGACAAACCTGCCACGTACAACTTGGTGGAATACGAGGCCCGACTCAATCATGTTCTTTCCAAGTACGACGATCCGGTGATCTGTAACTACAATCCGTCCAAGTTTGGCGCAACTGTGGCGATGGACATCATGCGGACGCATCCGCTGGTAATCATCGGTGGGCTACTGCGGGAGAACCCGTTCTTCGTTCCTCCCGACCAGTTGCTTGATGAGATGCGCGAGCGACGGTCAGATCGAAAAACCGCAGCATAGTGAACTGCTCAAAATGGACATCGATCAATCTGCCGAGATCCTCCGGCTACGCGCAACGGTCAGGGATCTCCTTGCGCTTTCGATCATCCCGGAAGCGTGGGTGGGGAGAGAACCGCCCGCCATTGCCGCCGACCTCGCCGATTTGCTGATCGGATCGCTCAAGCTGGATTTCGCTTTTGTGCGGTTGGGCGATCCGATAGGGTGCCGCGCGGTCGAGGTGATACGGGGTGACGCTTGGAAGGGATTTCCCGAATGGCTGCAAGAACGCTTCGTCGGGTTCGGTCAAGTCTCTCGAACGGAAATCGTGACCAATGTCGGCGGGGCCGAGAAATCCTGCTGCGGTGTTGTCATTCCTATTGGAGTAAACAGCGAGCGCGGTCTCATTGCGGCGGCATGTGATCGCTCCGATTTTCCCGACCAGATCGATCAGCAACTGCTTTCCGTGGCTGCGAATAATGCCGCAACTGCATTTCAGAACGCACACCTTATCAATGAGCTACGTACCGCCCAAAAAGCGTTGCGCGAGCAAGAGCAAGAGCTTCGCAAGGCCCGCGACGAATTAGAAATCAAGGTGGCAGAACGCACCTCCGAACTACGCCGGAGTGAAAAGGAGCTTCGCGACGTCGTCGATACGATTCCAGCAATAGTGTGGAGTGCTCTGCCGGATGGCTCCAATGCGTACATTAACAAGCGATTTGTGGAGTACTCGGGGTTATCGGCGGAACAGACGGCCGGATCAGGGTGGCAAGCGGCAGTACACCCTGATGATCTTGAGCGACATGCAGGTAAATGGATGGAAGCCGTTGCTACCGGCAAGCCTCACGAGAATGAGGTGCGTTTCCGCCGCTCGGATGGTCAATATCGCTGTCATTTGGACCGCGGAGTGCCTCTCCGAGATGAAGATGGAAACATCGTCAAGTGGTATGGGGTCGTGACCGACATCGAAGATCTTAAACGCGCGAAGGAAGCCCTGGAGTCGATGTCTGGTGACCTGCAGGAAAGCAAGACCCGGCTCGAAGAGGCCCAGCGTATCGCGCATGTGGGCCACTGGGCTTGGGACGGGAGTGATGGCTTGACGTGGTCAGACGAAACGTACCGCATCTATGGACTGCGGCCACAGGAACGTCCTATGACCGTCCAGGCATTCCAAGAAATGATTCACCCCGAAGATCGGGAAATCTTGTTCCGAGCGATCCAGGAGGCTCGCGGTGGAGGGCTCCCAGACATAGAATATCGCATCATTCATCCTACCGGCGAAGTGCGTATCGTCCACGCTGTGACAAGAAACATGTCGGGGCAGCCCTATCAAATGTTCGGTATTGTCCAAGACATCACAGATCGTAAACGCGCCGAGGAAGCCCTCGGTGCATTATCGCGTGATTTGCAGGAAAGCAAAGCCAAGCTTGAAGAGGCCCAGCGCATTAGCCATGTCGGCTACTGGGAATGGGACCCCTTAACAGATCGCGTGAACTGGTCAGATGAAACCTATCGCATTTATGGAATGCAGCCTCAGGAACGTGCTATGTACTTAGCTACGGTCGCGGAAAAGATCCACCCTGAAGATTGGAAGCGGGCCACGGAAGCGGCTGCCACCGGTGTACCTTTTAACGTTGAATGTCGCTTGTTCCGGCCAACGGGCGAAATGCGCATCGCAGACTTTCAGGGCGATGTGAAAAGGGACAGCTCGGGCCAACCTAGCCTAAGGTTCGGAACGATCCAGGACATTACTGACCGCAAGCGCGCGGAGCAGAGGCTACGTGAAAGCGAAGCATATCTCGCGGAGGCGCAGAGACTCAGCCAAACTGGGAGTTGGGCATGGAACCCCGCGACCGGTGATATCAGGTACTGGTCGGAGATGTGCTTCAGCGTGTTGGGGTTCGATCCCACTGGCCCGCCGCCGCGATACGAAGAATTCATCCATCGAATTCATCCGGACGATCAAGCGGCGACCAGGGAGCGGTTCGATAAAGCAATCCATGACAAAGCGGATTTCGAACTGGACTACCGAGTCCTGCATCCGGAAAAAGGGATCAGGGACATTCATGTAGTCGGTCATGCAGTCCTCGAGGTCTCCGGCAATCTCGATGAGTTCGTAGGCACCGTGATCGATGTCACGGAGCGCAAGTGCGCCGAGGAGGCGCGCAAACGAGCGGAAGAGGAACTCCGCAAAAGCGAAGCGTATCTGGCAGAGGCGCAGAGACTCAGCCAGACCGGCAGTTGGGCCTGGAGCCCAGACCCGGACCTCCCCATGGGGAAATCCAAGCATGCAGATATCAGGTACTGGTCGGAGGAATGCTACCGTGTTCTGAGTTTCGACCCCCAGGATGGCTTGCCCCGGTTCGAGGAATTCTTTCAGCGGCTTCATCCCGACGACCAACCCGGCTTCAGGGAGCTAATCCAGACGGCTATCCGCGAGCAGGCAGAGTGGGAGGCGGACTACCGGATTGTGCATCCGGATGGCCCCGTCCGGGACATTCACGTCGTAGGTCATCCTGTTCTGAGCACGTCCGGCCATCTCGTTGAATTTGTGGGCACTGTGATCGACGTCACTGAGCGTAAACGAGCTGAGCAAGAACGTGCACGGCTCCGTCAGCTAGAGGCCGATCTGGCACATACCAATCGTGTGAGCACCTTGGGGGAAATGGCCGCATCGCTGGCACACGAGATCAAGCAGCCCATCGCTGCCGCCATCACCAGCGCCAACAGCTGCATTGAATGGCTAAAACACGAACCGCCCAACCTGGATCGGGCCTGTGCGGCAGCAGCCCGAATCGATAAATACGGGAATCGTGCGGCTGAGATCATCGACCGTATACGTTCTCTCTACAAGAAGTCTCCTCCGCAGCGTGAGCTGGTCGATGTAAACGGAATTATCGAGGAGATGCTCTCTCTGCTGAAAGGTGAGGTTACGCGATCCTCAATTGCCATGCGCACGGACCCTTGCGCAGAACTCCCTAAAGTCGTGGCAGACCGTGTACAGCTACAGCAGGTTTTCATGAACCTCATGCTCAACGGCATCGAAGCCATGAAGGATTCAGGCGGTGAGCTTACGGTGAAGTCGGAACTGCAGGACGGTCAACTCCAGTTCTCGGTCAGTGACACGGGCGTTGGGTTGCCAGCGGAGAAGATGGATCAGATTTTTTCTGCATTCTTTACCACCAAGCCGCAGGGCAGCGGCATGGGGTTAGCCATCAGCCGTTCTATTGTGGAGTCGCATGGCGGGCAGTTGTGGGCAAGCGCCAACAATGGAGGGGGCGCAACTTTTCATTTCACCTTGCCGACCGAGGCGCTGTAGTCATCGCGTTTGATTACATAGAGTTTTCGAGCTGCGCGTACTCGGTTGAAGTCCGCAACACGCGCGGAGCCTTGATTGACCGCTGCGTCGATGAAAGCGTTGAGTGCGGGCGTGAGCTCGTCCGGCCCTCGCCCTGTTTACGGATCTTGAACTTGACGAATTGCTTCCACGAAGCCTGAGATTTACGATCTAAAGGAGTGGTTCGGCAAAACTTCACTTCGTCTACTTCCCGTCCTCTCGAGAGTTCATGATGGCGAAACCGATTCTGCTCAGCGTCGATGATGATCCCGATGTTCTGCGGGCGATCGAGCGCGACCTGCGAACGCAGTATGGTGCTGACTATCGGGTGATCGGTAGCGACTCACCCGAAAAAGCGCTCGAAGTCCTCAAGCAGCTGAAGGTTCGCAATGACAGTGTCGCATTGATGCTGGCCGACCAACGCATGCCTCGTATGAATGGCGTCGAGTTTCTGCAGGAGGGAATGCAGATTTTCCCCGAAGCGAAGCGGGCTCTCTTGACTGCCTATGCGGATACCAGCGCCGCCATCAGTGCCATCAATGAAGCAAATATCAATTACTTTTTCATGAAGCCCTGGGACCCTCCCGAGGACCATCTCTATCCCCAACTGGATGATCTGCTCGATGATTGGCGTGCGTCCTATCGTCCGGTATTTGAAGGAATCCGAGTTCTCGGCACACGTTGGTCGCCTCGCAGCTACGAACTGCGCGATTTTCTAGCTCGCAATCACGTCCCCTACCAATGGATCAACGTTGAACTGAGCGCCAATGACCCCGAAACTAAACGTCTCCTCGATGTTCTTGGACCTGAGGCGTCGAACCTTCCTGTCGTCCTGTTTCCCGACGGCACGAAGTTGCTGGAAGGCGCCCCGGCAGAGGTCGCGCAAAAAGTCGGGCTGCGCACCCGGGCTCAGACCGATTTCTATGATTTGGCGATCATCGGCGGAGGTCCTGCGGGATTGGCTGCCGCGGTATATGGTGCTTCGGAAGGACTGCACACGGTGATTGTCGAGCGCGAGGCCCCGGGCGGTCAGGCAGGCATGAGTTCGCGAATTGAAAACTATCTTGGATTCCCGACCGGCCTTAGCGGAGCCGATCTCGCCCGGCGTGCGGTGGTGCAAGCGCAGCGTTTTGGCGTAGAGATCCTCGCGCCTCAGAGAGCAGAAAGCGTCCGTGTGGAGGGTCCGTACCGGATCATCAAGCTGGCCGACGGAAGCGAGATCTCCTGTCATGCGCTGCTGGTCGCGACCGGCGTGCAGTGGCGGCGACTCGACGCTGTAGGAGTCGATCGGCTCCAGGGCGCCGGTGTTTACTACGGAGGCGGAGCTACAGAAGCACTCGCGTGCAAGGGAGAAATGGTCTACGTAGTGGGCGGGGCGAATTCCGCAGGCCAGGCCGCCATCCATTTTGCGAAGTTTGCCAATAAAGTAGTGATCCTCGTGCGCGCAGATGGACTGGCCGCGACGATGTCGCGATACCTGATCGATCAAATCGAACGGACTCCAAACATTCAGCTCTGGAATCATGCCAGCGTTGTCGAGGTCCACGGCGAACGGCGACTGGAGGAGATTACAGTCCTTTGTTCCGACACGAACAAGATTGAACGTGTGCCGGCCAGTTCGATGTTTATCTTTATCGGAGCCCTCCCGCAGACCGACTGGCTGGGAGATTTGGTCGAACGAGACGATCGCGGTTTTATCTTGACCGGTCCTGACCTGATACGAGAGGGTCAGCGTCCAAAAGGATGGACGCTGGACCGTGATCCTTTCCTTCTGGAGACGAATGTGCCCGGTGTCTTCGCAGTCGGAGATGTGCGGCATGGGTCAGTGAAGCGTGTGGCTTCCGGTGTTGGCGAAGGTTCGGTGGCTGTGCAGTTCATTCATCAGTACTTGAGCAAGGTATAGCGGAATCATATGGTGGAAGCTGCGGAACTTCTTCGTCTACCTGTATTCGCGAATTTACCGGAGGATCAGATCGCCTGGTTCATCAGCCAGTCCCAGGAGCTTGCGCTTCAGCCAGACGAGATCTACGTGCATGAGGGCGATCCTGCAGATGCGATGTTCGTGGTCCTCGATGGCCAGCTTCAGGTTAAAGGAGAACTGGCCGGCGGGCTCGTGACATTTGTGTCCCAGCCAGGTGATGTGACCGGACTGCTGCCCTTTTCCCGGATGAAACAGTTTCCGCTGACTGGACGGGCGCTTGCGAGAAGCCGCGTTTTGCGCTTTCCCGCGGCACAGTTTTCTGTTCTGGTGCAGAAAATGCCGGAGTTGACCAGCCGCCTGGTTGTCAAGATGTCGGACAGGGTCCGCGAAGCCACGCAGGATTGAACAACAGCGTGACCGGTTGGCTGGGCTGGGAAAGCTTTCTGCCGGACTTGCGCATGAGCTCAACAATCCTGCTTCTGCCGCCAAACGTGCTGCGGCGCAGCTCCGTGAGACGTTGAAACGCGTCAAAGATGCCAGCCATGAACTTGGACGCCGGGAACTGACCCCAACGCAAAAAGCGGAGATCGAAAAACTGGAGTCCTCCTTTACGCAACGGGACGAGCCGCCGCCCGATGCACTGACGATCAGCGACCTTGAAGATCAAATCGATTCTTTGCTACGGAATCACGGGCAGGCCGATTTGTGGCAACTGGCGGCCGAGTTGGCGCAAAGAGGAATCAAGCCAACTGCCATCGAGTCCTTATTTGCAACCCTTGACGCGGCGACCGCGCGGGCGGCGCTGGTGCGCATTGCGGCTTCCCTGGAAATTGCGAGCTTATTGAAGGAGATCGAGAGCAGTACTTCGCGAATCTCTGATCTAGTCCGCGCGATCAAAGAGTACACGTTCATGGACCAGGCTCCAGTTCAAAATGTGGACGTGGTGAAAAGTCTGGAGACGACATTAACCATCATGAACCACAAGCTCAAACGCGGAGTTACGGTGCAACGTGATTACCAGCCCGTTCCACTGCTTGTGAACTCGTTCGGAAGCGAGCTTAATCAGGTCTGGACGAATCTGATCGACAACGCCATCGACGCCATGAACAGCCAAGGCGACCTTCGAGTCCGAACGTATCGCGAAGATGGATGTGTTGTGGTTGAGATCGGCGACAACGGTCCGGGGATCTCCCCAGAAATCATGGCCCATATTTTTGAGCCATTCTTCACCACAAAGGGAGTGGGTGCTGGCACAGGTTTGGGACTCGATACAGTCCAGCGGATTGTAAGGAAGCACCGCGGCAACGTTCAGGTCCATTCGAAACCGGGTGACACTCGTTTTCAGGTATACCTCCCGCTGGCAGAACACGGGAGCCAAGAACAGCGGGCGCTGCAGTAATAAACCGAGAGATCCCATGCTCACACGCCGGAGATTCCTTGCCGCCACAGCCTGCACCCTGGCTGCAGCACGTCTTCCCGCCCAGGGCGAAAGCAAGGTCCGGGTTGCCCTCAGCATCCTCAAGGAGGCGACTGGTCCCCGTATGCCAATCGACTTTGTCGGCCTGTCGTATGAGGTCGAGCAACTTGCGGATCCGCGTTTCTTTTCGACGCAGAACAGTGGCCTCGTTCGCGGGTTCAAGGCACTCTCGTCAAATGGCGTTCTACGCCTTGGGGGCAACACCAGCGAGTTCGCTTACTGGAAAACTACACCCGATTCTGCCGAACCAGAGCATCCTCAAGTCCGTGAGGTTACGGGCGAGCCGAAAGCACAGTACTACGCGGTGACGGTCGACGCAGTCAGGAATCTGGCCCAGTTCCTTCGAGCCACTGGTTGGAGCTGCATCTACGGCATCGGGATGGGCACGAATACACCCGCACGCGCCGCCGAGGAAGCGGTCTCTGTTGCCCAGACGCTGGGCAACCACCTGCAGTACTTCCAGATCGGAAACGAGGCGGATCTATTTGCCCGGCATCTGCGTGATCCGAAGACGTGGTCGGCCAGGACGTACCTGGAAGAATGGCTGACTCTGGCGCGTGCGATCGCGGCCCGGGTGCCCGCTGCCAAGTTCGGCATGCCCGATGTAGCGAGCGCCGTGTCGTGGCTGACCGAGATTGCTAATCAGTGGCCTTCCATCCATGCACCCCGCGTAACGACCCTGACTCATCATTATTACTTTGGCGGGCCGGCGACGAACCCTGAGGTCAACATTCCGAACCTGCTGAAACCGGCAACGATGCAAAAGGTGCAGAACACGGCGAATATCGCAACGGCAGCGGCAAGCAGGATCGGTGCGCGCGTGCGGATGACCGAAGGCAACACGTGCTATCGCGGAGGCAAGCCGGGTGTCTCCGACGTGTTTGCTGCTGCGCTTTGGGCAGCCGACTATTCGCTGCTGCTGGCCAGTAACGACTATTCCGGCGTCAATCTGCACGGTGGTACGGGCAAATCTGTGGCCAATTCCGTTGGCGGATCTCTGCCCGGCGACGCGCTTCTCGGGGCAAATGGCGAAACTCCCGACCAGATTGCTGCGCATCCGCATCCCTTCTATACCCCGATTGCGACGTTTGGCTCGGACTATCTGTTGGAGCCAGTCGCGTATGGGCTCAAGTATGCAGGCTCGTTCAGCGGCGGAACACTGTTGAGGACCGACTTTTCGACGAAACTGCAGGCTGCGGGAGTCAATGCAACTGCCTATGCAGCGAAACTGCCCGGCGGCCAGACATCGGTGATCATTCTGAACAAGGACGCAGCAGCAGACCTTGAGGTGGAACTCGACTTTGGTCGCGACGTGAGTGGAGTGGTGCACACCGAGACATTACATGCACCGGGACTGGACAGCCGCGAGGCGCATATCACAACATCAACGAAGACCGACCCGCTCAAGCAGGGCAAGTGCTCCGTCCTTGTTCCCCATGCCACGGGATTACGCCTGACATTGATCTAAGTCGCTCGCAGCTTCCTTTCATCCGAGGTGCAGTCGATGTGCGAGAACGCCTTCAGTGTTTACCAAGGATAGGTATGAACACGCCTGAGACAGGGGGTTTGGGGTCGCGCAGTCGAGTGGAATCCAAATCTTGGGACGGGGCCAGGGACGATCTTTCTTATCTGAGCGGCTTGCGCCGCTCGCGTTGCAAGAATGCCTGTCTGGAACCTGGCTCCTCCAACTCGTCACACAAAAAATGCCGCCAACCGCCCAAGAAGGACATCTGGTATTGCGAGCGGCTACCAGGAGGGGTTGATGGCGGTTCGTTTGCCAACTAGGATAGACCCCTGTAACGACCCGCGGAAATTCCAAGCAAGGAGTTCTCCTGTGGTTCCTTTACGAACACCGCTGCATTTTCTGCTGTTAGGAGTTCTGATTTGTGGGACAGTAGCTTCTGCGCAAACCAATTCAACCCCGCCGACGAGCGCTCCGGGCCAAGCAATTCCGGGAACGAGTGGAGCCAGCACATTCGCGAGCAGCGTGCCGACGAAGGTTGTTCCGGGAGTGCTACAGCTTTCCCTGCAGGACGCCATCGATCGCGGCCTGAGACAGAATCTCGGATTGCTGCTCTCGCGTGCCGACACTCGTTTCGCCCGCGGACAACGCTGGCAGCAGTTGAGCGCCCTGTTGCCGCACGTAACCGCCGCGCCTTATCTGGCAGAATCAAAGATCAACATCGATCAAGTCGGCTTTGCAGGTGTGGCGAATAAGTTCCATATCTCACCCTCGGTTGGTCCGTATTCGTACTTCGATGCGCGGGCGGGGGTCACGCAGACCCTGTTCGACTGGCAATCTATTAACGCTACCCGCGCGGCGAACCAGAACGTGAAATCGGCTGACTACACGCTGCAGGACGCTCACGATCTCGTGGTGCTGGCCGTGGGCTACACCTATTTGCAGGCGATTGCCGACGAGGCACGCATCGAAACAGCAGAGGCTCAGGTCAAGACCGCGCAGAGCCTGTACGATCAAGCCAGCGACCAGGTGACTGCGGGCACAGCGGCCGATATCGACGCGCTGCGCACCAAGGTCGAACTTCAGACCCGGCAGCAACAGCTGATTCAGGCAAAAAACGACTTTGCCATCCAGAAGCTGAGCGTAGCGCGCGTCATCGGCCTCGCTCCGGCACAGGAATTTGAACTGACGGACAAGTCGCCATACCAGCCATTCGAAGGAGTAAGCGTCGAAGAGGGCCTAAAACGCGCTTACCAATCACGCTCGGATTACCGCTCGGCGCTGGCCGATGTACGTGCAGCGGAACTGTCACGGAAGGCGGCCGCCGCCGGGTATCTACCGTCGCTTTCGGTCGGCGCAGATTACGGCGCAGGAGGCATCAATCCGTCGAATGCGACCCAGGTGTACGACGTGCGCGGAACGCTGTCAATCCCCATCTTTACGGGCGGAAGTGTTCACGGCAATGTTCAGCAGGCCGACGCGAAGCTTGAGCAGAGCCGCGAGCGGCTGGAAAGTCTGCGTGCTCAAGTCGAGTCGGATGTGCGCACGGCGCTGCTGAACCTGCAGTCGTCGGCCGATAGCGTTACCGTGGCACGCAGCAATATTGACTTGGCGGATCAAACGCTGGTTCAATCCAGCGATCGTTTCAGCGCCGGCGTGACCGACAGCGTGGAAGTGGTGCAGTCCCAAGAAGCGGTTGCGAGCGCGCACGAACAATACATTTCGAGTCTTTACAACTATAACCTGGCGAAAATTTCCCTGGTTCGCGCCCTGGGCATTGCCGAGCAGGGCGTCAGGGAATACTTCCGAGGTAAATGAACATGGCGGACGAGACTCCACTCCGATCTGCAGCTGAGACAGACCAGGAATTACCGCCCGATGCATCGGCAGGGCCGCAGAAGACGTACACGCCGGCTGCACGGCAGAAGCGTCGCAGAAGACTCATTATTCTTGGTGCTGCCGCGGTGATTCTTATCGCGGGCGTGCTGCTCTGGCGGTATTTAGGCAGCTACGAGTCGACGGACGACGCCCAGGCAGATGTACATCTTTATCCCGTCAGCGCGCGGATCTCAGGGTATGTGGTGAAGGTCAACGTTGACGACAACCAGTGGGTCGAGAAGGGAACGGTGCTGGTCGAAATCGATCCTACGGACTACCAGGTGACCCTCGCTCAAGCACAAGCAAATCTAGCCAATGCCGAAGCTACCGCGCGATCGCTCAATATCACGGTACCTATCACGTCTGTCAATACAACCAGTCAGTTGCAGTTCACTGCTTCAGGAGTAGAAGACGCCCGCGCCGCGGTCAGCGCTGCTGAAAAGCAATTGGCTGCTGCTCATCAGCAAGTGGAGGCCGCCGAGGCCAACGACGTGAAAGCCCAAGATGATCTCCGCAGATATAAGCTGCTGGTTGAAAAGCGAGAGGTGTCACCGCAAATCTATGATCAGGCGCTGGCGACGGCGAAATCCAGCACTGCCAACGTCGCGGGTGCGCAAGCCAGCGAATCCGCCGCGCAGCAATTTGTACAACAAGCGCAGAGTCGCCTAACGCAAGCGACTGCCAACCACCAGTATGCCCAGACCGGTCCACAACAAGTGTCCTCCACCAAGGCACGCGTGCAAGCTGCGATCGCCGATGTTCAGCAAAAGCGTGCGCTGCTGCACCAGGCGGAATTGAACCTCGAATACACCAAGATCGTTGCTCCGGTGAGCGGAGAGGTAAACAAAACCGTGGTCGTCGGGTTGAATGTTGAACCGGGGCAGCAGCTGCTGACCATTGTCCCTCTCGACGAAGTCTGGGTTACGGCCAATTTCAAGGAAACGCAACTCAAGCACATGCAGGTTGGACAGAAGGCTGAGATTCACGTGGATTCAAGCGGCAGGACTCTGCAGGGACATATCGACAGCATTGCAGGGGCTACGGGTCCGCTTTTCAGTTTGCTGCCCCCGGAGAATGCCACCGGAAACTACGTGAAGATTGTGCAGCGCGTTCCGGTCAAGATCGTGCTCGAACCGGGCGAAAACCGCGACCGGCGCCTTCGGCCCGGCATGAATGTTGTGCCGGACGTGTATCTCAGATGACTACCGCTGCTCTCACCATCGATCAGGACATTTGGCGGCCGAAGTACAACCCCTGGCTGGTTGCGGTTGTCGTCTCGCTCGCGGCTTTCATGGAAGTCCTCGACACCAGCATCGCCAACGTGGCCCTTCCATATATGGCGGGAAGTTTAGGTGCGAGCAATGACCAAAGCACATGGGTCCTGACTTCTTATCTGGTGTCGAACGCAATCATTCTGCCAATGACCGGCTGGCTTGCGGGTGCCGTTGGTCGCAAACGCTTTTTCATGATCTGCCTTGGTGTATTTACTGTCAGTTCGCTGCTCTGTGGGTTTGCACCTAGTCTCGGTTTTCTTCTTCTCTTCCGAGTTCTGCAAGGTGCGGGTGGCGGCGGATTGCAGCCGATGGCTCAAGCCATTTTGGCCGACACTTTCCCTCCGGAAAAACGCGGGCTTGCATTTGCCCTGTATGGAATAACCGCGGTCACGGCGCCGACGATTGGTCCGACTCTGGGAGGATGGATCACATTTAATTATTCCTGGCGCTGGATCTTCTTTATCAATCTTCCCGTCGGCATCATGACCTGGTTCCTGGTGCGCCGTTTTGTCGAGGATCCGCCCTACCTGCAGCGGCTTAAAGCAGCTGGAGTCAAGTTGGACTACGTTGGCATCGCTCTTCTGACCATCGGGATTGGTGCCTTGCAAGTCCTCCTCGACAGAGGCCAGGAAGACGATTGGTTCGGATCACACTTCATCACCACCCTCGTCGTCACTTCTGCGGCATGTTTGATCTCGCTGGTGATTTGGGAGTGGTTCCAGAAGGCGCCTATCATCGATGTCCAAATGTTCAAAAATTCCAACTTTGCCAGCTCGTGTCTGATGATGTTCATGCTCGGCATCTTGTTGTTCAGCAGCCTGGTTCTGATGCCTCTGTTCCTCCAGACACTTCTCGGATACACGTCAGAACTTGCTGGACTGGCTCTTTCGGCGGGAGGATTGGTTTTGCTGTTCGAAATGCCCATCATAGGTCAGCTCACAACCAAAATTCAGGCGCGTTACATGATCGCCTTCGGATGGGTCGCGTTGTCCATTGCCATGTACTACTCCACTAAGCGTATTGACCTGCAAATCAGCTTTAGTGCCGCCACCTGGCTGCGCGTCGCTCAGGTCATCGGCCTGGGTTTTCTGTTTGTACCGATTTCGCTTGTCGCATACGTCGGAATTGCGCCCGAAAAGAACAATTCGGTGGCCGGCATCATCAACTTCATGCGGAATATGGGAAGTAGCGTGGGGACTTCTATCGTAACCACGTTGATCGCGCGGCGCTCCCAGTTTCATCAGTTCCGACTCGTAGAAAAAACCAGAGTTGATAACCTCAACTTTGCAAACACGGCGCAAGGATTCGCCCGCCACTTTGTTAACGCTGGACTAGGAAGGCATGAGGCGCTGGCAACTGCCTACGCGCAAGTTTACCAATCTGTCCAGGCCCAAGCCGCAAGCCTGGCATACATTGATACTTTCATGTTTCTTGCAGTTGCCGCAGGGGTCATGTTTTTCCTGAGTTTTATGTTGAAGAAAAATGATCCCCGTGGCGGTGGGGTAAGAGTGGCGGAATAGCCATATAACGGAATTGAAGTCATGCAGTTCAAACGTATTCTCTGTCCGGTTGACTTTTCGGATTTCTCTGTGAGCGCGTATGAGTACGCGCTGACTGTCGCCGAATACTACAAAGCTGGTTTGGTGGCGCTGCACGCCATCGAGTTGTCGAAATACCCCTATGCCGATTACGTTGGAGCGACCGGCGATCTCGCGGACTTATCGAGAGCGCTTTGCGAAGGCGGCAAAGCAAAACTGCGGGAGTTTGTGAAGAAGCACTCGCGGCACGCAGTTGAGCCGCAGCTTGTAGTGGATCAGGGAAACGCCTCCGATCTGATTTTATCGTATACGCAAACCCACAACATCGACCTGATTGTCATGGGGACACACGGCCGGCGCGGATTTGACCGTCTGGTGCTAGGCTCGACGACCGATCGTGTTATGCGCAGGGCGTGTTCCCCGGTGCTTGTAGTATCCAACCCGGCGCACAATGTCATGACTACCGGGCCAGACGGGAAGCATCGCCTGAGCCGAATCCTCTTCTGTACGGATTTCTCAGCCAATTCCGAGCGCGCTCGCGCGTATGCGATTTCATTGACTGCAGAGTATGGCGCGGAGCTTACCTTGCTGCACGTGGCCGAGGGCGCTTCGGATCAGTCAAACGCAGAAGCCATCATCGCAGAGAGCAAACAAGAGCTGGATAAGCTGATCGCAGAAGATGAACGCAAGCAGCTCAAAGTGCGGACGCTACTAAGATTCGGCAAACCTTACGAGGAGATCGTTCGCTACGCGACGGAAGTGCAAACAAGCCTGATTATCATGACGGCACGTGGCGGCGATGCTGTGGACCGTGCAATTTTCGGATCGACTACCTATCGAGTGATTCAGTTGGGCCCTTGCCCGGTCCTCGCGATCCACACTTGATAGCGGGAAGGAAGTTGGCTTTTCATGATCAACCTCATCACCATTGAACGCGAATATGGATGCGGCGGCGGCGAAATCTCTCAACTGCTCGCAACCCGCCTCGGCTGGAAACTGTGGGACCAGCGCTTGACCGAGGAGATTGCCAGGCTCGCGAATTGCCCCAAAGCGGTAGTGCAAGAGCGGGAGGAGCGAAACGATCCGTTGTACTACCGGCTTTTCAAATCCTTCCTTCGCGGAAGCTATGAGGGCAGCATCAACGCGCCCAAGCTCAACCTGGTCGATAGCGAGACCATACTTAGGATTACAAAACGTGTCGTTGAGCATGCTGCCGAAAAAGGGAACTGCGTCATCGTAGGTAGAGGGTCGCAACAGTTTCTCAAGAGCCGGCCCGACACTTTGCGCCTATTCCTGTACGCCCCGAGAGAGACTAAGGTACGCCGGATTCTGGGTCGTGGCAAAACCGAAAAGGAAGCCGAAGAACTGGTGGATAACGTCGACCGCGAACGCGCTGATTTCATCCAGAAGTATTTCAACGTTGAATGGCCGGACCGCGCGATTTATCACACTATGATGAATACCGCAATCGGAGACGAAGCGGTCGTTCAAATGATTTTGAGTGCGCTGAAGACTTACGACACTCGGGTCACAGCTTGAGCGGATAGTCCCGGCCCCCTTGTACGGATGAAATCGTTGTTGTTAGCGGTCTCCACCACTTCCGTACGGGTTCAAGTTGCGCTACGGCCCATGACGCACCGGGAACGAACGTTAATCAATTCGGCAGGTTCAGCTTCTTCAACAACGCGGCGAATCGTGGGTTCCTTGTCGAATTAGCCGACACTGTTGGTCCGTGCGCTGCGGGATCATCGGTTCGCTTCAGTTTGTCAACCAGGTTTTGGGGTGCTAGCATAATCAGAACCACAAGTTCCGCTTTCGACGTGTCTTTCACTCTTGGTTATACCGCGGTAATTGCATGAAGCAGTGTCATAGCCAAGGCTGACTAATCGGCCCCTGGGGAGACTGGGTTGGCTGCCGCAAACAAAAACCGAACGCAACGCTCGATCGATGGACTGTCTCACGTCGATTGCATCGACCTCGTTTTCCGCAAAGGCGCGCTGGTCCCTGGGGTCGAGGAGGTAGCGACCTCCTGGCGGCGTTGTCTAACCGCACATCACCTCGATCCGGAGATTCAGGCGGCACCGCACATCGTCACAGAGAAGGAAATAAAAGACTCCCGGGAGCCCTTGCGCAATCTCATTTTGCACGCCCAGGAGGAACTCGATCGTCTATACGCCATCGTCGGACCACAGCAGTACGTGGTTCTGTTATGCGACAGGGACGGGGTTGTCATTCACCACCGCGGGGATGAGTCACTGGCAGATGCTTTCAAATATTGGGGAATCTGGCTGGGCGGAGTCTGGTCGGAACAAATTGAAGGTACCAACGGAATCGGGACCTGCATCACTGACCAACGAGCCACGGCGGTACTTCGAGGCCAGCATTTTCGCACGCGCCATTGCAACTTGAGCTGCGCCGGCGCCCCGATTTTCGACCCCCTCGGTCGATTGGCTGCGGTGCTCGATACCTCATCCATGAATCCGCAAACCACGGAGCAGTCCCTCTCTTTGGCCATGGCTGCAACAAAGATATCCGCCCGCGATATCGAGGAGCATATATTCCGCGAGTATTTCCGGCATGCGTGGAACATTGCAGCCGCTCCCTGCGGGGGTAGTGATGTAGCGGTTCTGCTCGCGGTGGACAATGATCAACGAATTCTGGGCGCAGACCAGATCGCCCGCCGGCTCTTCAGTCTCAATGACGAAGTGCTGAGCCGGGGCATGGCTCTGGCGACGATCTTCGAGTATGATTCCTCGATCTTTCGTTGCAAGCGAATGCAAGATGTGGCGACTCGTCTGCTTCGGTCAGGAACTGATGGACCATGGAATGCCTTGATCACTCCCCCCGCTTGTGGGATGAGTGGCTTGTGTTCTCCGACGGACGCCCTACTTCACTCACGACCGCGATTCGGCATGCTCGCACACCTGCCACTCTCAGTGGATCCGCCCACGAATCGCGGGGGCCTGGCACCAGCACGCGCCAATCGCATATGCGAATACATAGATTCGCATCTGCAGGAAAATATCGCTCTGGAAGTGCTCGCCGAACTTGCACAATTGTCGGTTCATCATTTTGCCCGCGCCTTCCGCCAATCGCTCGGGATACCGCCGCACAACTATATAGTGCAACGACGGGTCGAGCATGCACAGCAGCTGCTACGAAACACTGACCTTCCACTTTCGGAGATTGCAATTGACGCGGGTTTCACTGACCAAAGTCACCTTGCCCGACACTTCCGGACAATTATCGGTGTTTCTCCTAGCCTAGCTCGCCAGCGATTCAGGACTGGGCCCGATATCCTTCCTCTTCGCCCTGCCCACGTTGGAAGCTAACAATTCAGCAAGAACGTACCGATCAGGGCCCCTTCATTCAAGACACATAATCCCCATCTTTGCGATCATCGCTTCACTGTGGGGAAATAAAGCAGCGAACTGTGGGTAGTCCTAATGCACAACGCCCTGGTCGAGAGGCCGAAGTACCCTTGGCGCTACGCGAACCGAACGGAGCCCGAACTCAGAAACTGCTCGGCCTGCGTCTGTGAACGGATCACGAGAGAGGGCAGACACGAATGCTTCAGAGACAATGTGGTAACCAACTGCGAGCGGAGCAAGCTCGCGAAACGTCGAAGTTGATTGCGATCATTGATGACGACGACGCCATGCAAGATTCACTGCGCGACCTGATGGAAGCCGCTGGATTAGTCGCACGGTGCTTCGGATCGGCGGAAGAATTCCTCGAATCCGGTTTGCACCGTCAAGCCGCGTGCCTGATAACTGACATCCTTATGCCGAAGATGTCGGGTCTGGAATTGCAGACCAGGCTGAAAGATGAGGAATGCGACATCCCGATCATCTTTATTACTGCTTGCGGAGACGCCGGGATGCGGATTCAAGCGATGAGAGAGGGCGCGGTCGAGTTCCTTGCGAAACCATTCGATCATCAATTGTTGCTCCAAACGGTCCGAGCCGCTCTGGATATGTAAGCAAACAAGTTATAGCAATCGTATGCGGTGCCTGGAAAGGAGTATCTTATGGCAGATTATGCAACAGTTCCGTACCTTGCGGGGGACCAGGCCGAACGTAGATTCGAGCGGATTATCGGCAATAGCGCCGCTCTAGAATCTGTTCTCGACCAAGTAGAACAGGTGGCTTCCACTGATTCGACCGTCCTCATCGAGGGGGAAACCGGTACAGGAAAAGAGCTCATTGCACATGCCATTCACAATGCCAGTCAGCGCTGCGGGCGTGCCTTTATCAAGCTGAACTGCGCGGCCATTCCTTTGGATCTTCTGGAAAGCGAATTGTTCGGTCATGAGAAGGGCGCCTTTACCGGTGCGATTGCGCAGAAGATTGGGCGCTTCGAAATGGCTGACAAAGGTACCCTGTTCTTAGACGAAGTCGGTGACATCCCTCCTGCCTTACAGCCGAAGTTGCTGCGTGTGTTGCAAGAACAGGAGTTCGAGCGTTTAGGGAGCGGTCGCACGCACAAAGTGGATGTCCGGCTGGTAGCTGCAACCAATCGGGATCTGGTCAAGATGGTCGCTCGCGGGCAATTTCGCAGTGATCTATATTATCGTCTGAATGTCTTCCCCATCTTGCTGCCCGCGCTCCGAGAGCGCCGGGAAGACATTCCTGCGCTGGTCACGCATTTCGTGAAGCTGTTTAGCCGCCGCATGGGGAAGTAAGTCGACTCAATTCCTCCGGAAACCATGGCTGCCTTCCAGTGGTATGCCTGGCCTGGCAACATCCGCGAGTTACAGAACTTGGTGGAGCGAGCCGTGATCCTTTCGCGGGACGGCGTCCTCCCAACCCCACTTCACAACAAGCAGACAGATCCCATGATCCCCAGTCTGCATCGCCCCCGAACCTTCCAGTCACACCTGACCTTGGAAGACTCGGATCGCGGTTTGATTTTGGAAACACTTGAGCAGGTCGGCTGGATCGTCGGTGGGCCACGCGGAGCAGCGGCGAAACTGGGACTGAAACGAACCACGCTGCTGGCCAAGATGAGAAGGCTGGGCATCTCGCGGCCTATCCCTCAGGAAGGAACAGACGTGTTCGGCGTGGCACCGAAGGATGCTCAGATTTGAAAGCAAAAACACAAAGGTTCGCTGAGCTTCCCGCTTTTGATTTCTAGCTACCCCATTCCCACCCACACTGGCACCGCACCTTCTCGGCCAAGTGAAATTTGAAAAGAACTGTCTTGCAAATGGCACACGCTCTCGTCCACATGGTTTCTCTCCTTCATTGCGGCTGCAATCAGTAGAAAGAATGAGTGGCACATCGACCCATCCTGTGCATGGCATGTTGCCGCCAGGGCACCCGATAACGGACTTGGCAAGGGAAGGCGTGGGTGCAGGCAGATGCCCGATGCTGCCGCAGTTGTAAAAGGAACAAGCGATAACAAGCACGAAAAACCAAAGCACAACTCGATGGCGGAGCGGCACGATTATCCTCCTCGAAATAACTTAGCCGCAACTGGGCGAAGCGAACGGCGTTCTTGGGGTAGAACCAACGAGCGGTGCGCAACAATGTACATGGGAAGCGGAAAGAAGGCAATCGCATCGTTGACTTTCGGATTTATTTGGCAAATACTTCGCGACTTTTGCGGCAGCCGGGCAGTCAGTCACAGCGTAGTCGGAAGTCGGAGGTCCGCAGAAGGGTTTGTACCGTCCGAAAGCCAGCAACGCTTTCGGTGATGTAGAATTCCGCGCTTCACTACTTCCGCACGCGACAAGGGGATGACCAGATGCCGCCAGTGAAAGCGAGCAAGGGTAGGCCATTACCGCGTCTCAGAGTACGCATAGAGGAGCGTGACCAGAAGCGAAGCCCCCGAACACAGGAACCTTTTGCTCGCCGCCTGCTACATGTGCTGGTGCTGGCCGTGCTGCTGGCCGTTATTGCCGCTCCTACGTTGCTTCCGAAGTTCAGCGTCGTCGACAATGACATTTGGTTCCACCTAAAAGTAGGCGACTGGATCGTCGCGCACTCCGCTTTTCCCCACTCCGGGATTCTTTCTCGCACGGCCGCTGAGCGGCCCTGGGCAGCTTATAGTTGGATCTATGAACTGCTGCTCTCCTTCTTGCATTCCCGCTTTCATCTGCAGGGCATCGCGGTTTATGGCTTGCTGCTCACGATTACCGTAGCCTTCAGCGTCTTTTGGATGACTCGCCGGGCTTTCCGGCTGTTTCTGGAAGCCGTGTCTGCTGGCCACTTTCACCTGCGTGGCATTTCTCTTCAGGGTGTAGTAAATGGCACCGATCCCGCGACTTTTGGAATTCCCTTTGCGTGTTCCGTTACAGCAAGCAGCCAGACGATGAAGTTCGTCGCGGTTCCTTCTCAGCCCTGGTTTGGGGTTTCCCCAGGCAACGGAACACTCGCGGCGAACGGTAGTGAAACCATTCAAATTACCGCTGTGAACGCTGCCACCGTTAACGGCCGAAACATCGGCGTAGTCACGCTCAGTGCTCCCGGTTACTCGGACAACAGCCAGATGGCGGTCGAACTGAACTGTAATGTCACGGCAGGCTCGTGCAAGGTGGCTTTTTCCTGCAATCCCAAGACCGATCCCCTCCCTTAATGTCTTACCCGCGTTCCGCCAAACCTCGCTATTTTGAGCTGGCATCCAAGTAAGCCAACAACGCCCGAATATCATCCAGACCAGGGTGCTCGCGGATGACGTCTTGCAACAATGAGGACGCTTCGGCGGCCTTCCCCTTTGCCCACAGAATGAGAGCGAGATTCTCGTAAATGCGTACCGTCGGGTTGACTGCAATGGAATGTTGGTAGGTCTCAAGCATTTGGTCAACCACTGCCGGATCGGTTTGATTAAGCTGCTGAAAACTCCTTAAAGCATTCGGGTAATCCCCCTGAGAAACGAGTACTGACCCCAGGTTCAACAGAGCTGCCGACCGAAAGCGTCGCTCCTGAACAGTCAACTCTCGATGATCGGTCAACGTGACTACCGTTTGAAACTTTCGTATCGCACCCTGCACGTTGCCTTTTGAGTGGTAGCTTGCGCCCAGATTCACATGGTTGGAAATATCATCGGGGTCAAGTCTGGCGATGTTGATGAGGTGAGGAGCGACGGCTTCGAACTGGTTCTCGCGCACCAGAGCGTTGGCGAGCTGCTTTTCGACCTGGAGATTTCCCGCGGTGATCTCGAAGGCGTGCGTCCAGAGCGTGACGGAGTCTTGCCAAAAATTCAGTTGTCGAAGAGTGAGAACCGACATCGCAGCGATGACGCCCAGAGCGACGGCCCAGCGTAGCTTGGGTCCTAGCCTGAGTCGGTCAAACAAATCCGATATGCCCCAAGCCACCATGAGGAAGAGTCCAATCAACGGGAGGTAAGTGTATCGATCCGCCATTCCCTGGTCTCCCACTTGCACGACGCCTATGACTGGCACTAGCGCGCCCAGGAACCAGAGCCAACCTACTAGAAGATAAGGACGCGATCTACGTTGTAACCAGACCGCAATGCTAATAGCGCAAAGAAGTGCTGCCGCCGCAACCGGTTTCCACACCGCGAGTGATGTTCCGGGGTGCGGATAGAAGGCGGAAAGGTTTAGGGGCCAGAACATCTTCCAGATATACAGAACGTAAGAGAGCAGCGCATTGGCGAAACGGGCACGAAGTGGGAACAATCGCGATGAGCGCACCGCATCGCCCACTTCTTGTGCCCACATAGTTAGGACGCAACCCGCAATGGATAAGGCAAAGAGCGGCAATTTCTCTCGTAGAAGAAGCCCAACGCTTCGTTGCGGAATAGGAAACAACGACGACTGTTGAGTCCATCCGGCCACTCGCTGCAAAGGCCAATAATCGAGCAGGAGAAGAACGAAAGGTAGAGTGACTACCATCGGTTTGGAAGCCAATGCTAGTGCAAACATGCCGATCACTGCTGCAAAGGACTTAAGACGCGGCTGAAGAGCGTACCAGCCGTAGGCGCCCAGTGTGAGGAGAACGAACAACATGCTCAACACATTCTTTCGTTCCGCAGCCCAGGCGACGGAGTCGACGCCCAAGGGATGGCAGGCGAACAGCGCGGCGACTACCAAACTGTGGTTCATGGCCCCAGTGGCTCGCTGCAGAAGCAGAAAAAGGAGCAGCACGTTGAGGGAGTGGATTAGGGCACTCGTGAGGTGGTGATAACCGGCTTCCAATCCGAAAAGTTGACAATCCAGCGCGTGGGAAAGCCAGGTCATCGGATGCCAGTTGGATTGTTCTGTTGACGTTACAGACCATCGAATAGCCTGCCACGTCAGTCCATCTGTCACGTGCGGATTCTTGACAATGTAATCGTCATCATCGTAGTTGACGAAATCATGTCCGCGTACTGGGCTGTACAAAGCCAGCGTACCGAAGAGAAGCAAACCAGATAGGAACAGGAGCGTTGAAGACTGGCTCTTTGGCTGGCGCTCCGCGGCATTTTTGTCGCGCTCTCGCTGCCGACGAATTGTCCTTTGCCGCATCGTTCCCGGTTTCTTCGCGACACCGATGATCGTGAACTGCTTGTCTGTTTGCTGGCAATGAAACTGCTACCGCGTTCTCACTGCCTTGCTTGTTCTTTGCTGGTAACTCGCGGTCAAGATGTTCAAGAACGTTCCGCACCTCGACTGAGTTCGGATCTCTTTCAGCAGCCTTCTCATAGGCGCGCGAACTTCCGCCAGCGCCAGGCATTATCTACCTCGCGGCAGGGTTTTTAGCCCGATACCAGCCAAAAGCACCTTGCCCCCGACGCACAGTCAGAAGCAAATCTTAAGAGCGTTATGGCAAGTAGTATCGGAAAGACGTGAAGAACATATTGTCGATGCCGTGAGGCGCCGAGAATCCTATTCCGTTGGTTCCCGTCCACGCATAGCGTGAAACATAGGAGTATTGCGGGCCGAACTGGAGCCTGCCGTGAGGCCCACTGTGGGCCTTGATCCAGAAACCGATCGTGCCTTCAACGAGGCTCTTGGTATCAGCGCTGCATTTCGAGAGGGAGCCAAAGGTGAATCCGTTTGTTCCCGTCAGCGGCGGTGCAGTCTCACTGTAGCAACCCGTGACGTTGAACAATTGCGAGCCATATCCTACAGGCGTGAACGGGTTCGTGGGGTTGTTAGGGTCGAACTGCCAGCGCCGCGCGACGTACTCCTCGCCGGCGTTGATGTAGAGATCGACTCTCTTCGTGTGCCACTCCACGGTAGCCAGACCCTGATAACTGCGGAGCGGAGCCAGCGTACCATCCGCGTGCACGGTTGAATCGGGGAGACCGCCCGTGCCATACCGGCCCACGCCCTGGCCGACCAGGGCATGAGCCCCGAGGTCCAACTGTTTGAACAGGGTGATGCGGGCATTTGCACCGAAGCCACCGGCGTTTAGAGAGTTGTTATAGGACCCCAACGCCGAGATCGCGCCGTTGCAGTTGGAAGCGGCAGCAGGTTCTCCGCAGGGATAGATGCGATCGCGGAAACGGCTCAGGATACCAAAAACTTCGTAATGCCCAAATCCGGGTTCTACTGCGGCTTTGACGATAAAATCTGGCGTGGCGTTGAATGAGTAAGTAGCCGCTGGCGTGCAACTGGTTGAGACGCTGGTGATGGTACCGCCGGTGCCCGTGATAGTTGTGGTCGCGCAATTCGTGATGCCGGAATTGTAGAGACCGCTGCCGCTGCCGGGACTACCCAGGGCAAAGTTTGCAGCGTTGCCGCGGGCGGCAAATGTGGTCTGAGGGTTTTCCAGCGAGGCTCCGACCCAAAATCGATTGCCAAAATTCTTCACCACGCGAACGCCGTACTGCCGTGCCCAACTGAACCCGACGGTGTACTGCGGGTCAATCGTCATGGGTAGGGCTTCGGAGCGGTTGTCCATACCGTGGCGCGTTTCCGTGAGCAGACTCCACATCTGCCCGCCGGTGAAGCTCCAACCACCTGAAGCCACTTGTCCCCATAGCTGCCGCTGGCGCAAGGTGTAGCTGTTGCTCTGGTTGTTATTGGACGTGATGCCCGCAGACAGGAAGTCGGCCTCGTAGTATCCGCTCATCTTGAAGTCTTTCGCGGCGCCTTCGGCCAGCAACGAAATGCGGGACTGGCGGCCCGAGCCGAAGAACTCGGAAACCGCGTTCTGGCCGGCTCCAGGCATGTTCACGCCGTTGAAAGGCGTATTAATATCTGCTCCCAGCCCGCGATTGCGATACACAGATTCCGCCGCCAGGAAGCCACCTGGCGTGAGGGTGACGCCTTTGTAATGAATGGCTAGAGGGCTCTGCATTTGTTCTTGCACAGTCTTCTGGGTTTCCTGGAGGCTCAGCACAACGTTGGTGGAATTTGACTGCAGGTCCGTCACCTTTGTGTTGAGCGCCGTCACCGTTTGTGCTTGTTCGGCTGTTTGAGAAGCGGCAGACTCGGCTTTGGCCTGAGCCTGCGTGGCCGCGGTCACGTTCTGATCCAGCTTCTGTTCGAGCTGCTGAATCCGTTGATCGCGACTCTGAACTTGTTGGCTCAAAGTTAAGATTTGCTGCTGTTGCGCCTCGATTGCTTGTTTCAGTTCAGTGAGCTGCTGGGAAACGCTCGGTCCAGAAACCTTCTTGGTAGTGCCCTTGGTCGCGCCCTGAGACTTCTGGGCTTCCGCGGAGAAGCTGCTCGCCAGCACCATCAACAGCCCCAAAGCTAAAGCTCGTTTCATGAGTTATCTCCTGAAAAAATCAAATTTGGAAAAGCAGCACATCCCGACAGCGCCTTCGGCGAAATCCACTGTCATTTGCGCGAAGCACGAAGTGGACAGTGCTCGAAAAGAGTTGCCCGCGTTACGCGAAACATGACTCGACCCGGGAGAGTCCGCCTTGAAGTAAGAACGGGCATTTCACAGCCCCAAAGCCGCGGCTCTTCAATGCACCGCAATATTCGAATTTCCCCTCGAACTGCGGGAGCCGGGCTTTCTCTGGGCGCGCGCTGAAGAATGGCTCGCGGCCGCCGCACAACTTGCGGCGTTGGTCACGTCGCAAGCTTGGGAAAAGTAGCCAAGACTAACCTGGCCCGAGCTGAGACTGACCAAGTCGGTCTCCTCCATGAAGCCGTGATTATCGTCAACCATGTAATATTCAAAGAAAGGGCCCATGCCGCCGCTCTGGTTCCTGAAGGTGCCGCTGATGCGCCCGAAGCTATCCGCTGGAAGGGTAAACGTGTCGATCAGGGGGACAGCACCTCCTCCATTGAAATCGTTGCTGTTGAAATCCTCGATCTGTCCCATAATCGAGCCCGCTACTCCGTTGATCGTCGTAAACATTTCGCCGCTGGCGGCGATTTCACTGCCGTTGTTTTGGGTCAGCCCGAAGCCATAGGTCTCTGGATTTCCGAACGCTAATGTAGACGCGTTGGCGGCCTGCGGATAAGCAATTCCCGTTCCAACCGCTGGAAAATTCAGGTCTCCTCCCTCGGACCAGAGAATCAAGGGCGGCGTTCCGTTGCCGGTCAGGTAAAATAGCAGAGCCACTTTTGGTTTTGGAGCGGGCCCCTGGAACTTTGCTGAAAGGTCAACGCGGCCAAGAAGAGTAGTATCTGTAGCGTACGTACCTGTTAGTGTGTTGGTTGTAAAAGCCGCAAAATCTACCTGAAAGAGAGTGTCGTTGATCCCCGTAAGCGTGCCAATCCCATCCGCGTTGACCACACCCGCCGAGGTAAAAGAGGCGGGCACGTTGCCCGAATTGATATCATACCCGAGAACACCGAATACGTACGGTCCCATCAGAGATGCATTGGTAAAAGTACCGGCTGCACTTCCTTGGCTGACGGCGATTCCCGCGGTCAGAAATCCGCTGGTGCCAGCGAGATCGTCACTCTCAATCAGTCTTATATGAGTGGCGTCAACAATGTAACCCGTGAATTGAATCGTAGCTGGCTGCGTCTGCCCAAAGCAGGTGGCTCCAGTCAAAGTTATAGTAACTATTCCCGGCGCGACAGGCTGCGACACAGTTCCGGTTACTCCGGTTGGTGGCACACAGCTAAGAAGCTTGCGCGCCGAGAATGTCGGGTTGTAATAATCCTGATCTGCCAGGCTGCCATTGCCAGAGATAGAGCCGGTAGACGGACTGTTGTCAATATTGAAGACGCCACCGAAAGCGGTGGGCTGGGGGAATCCGGGATTATTCGGATTTTGGTTCCCAGAGTCGGTGCCTTGGGTGACGAAAGCGTAAGCGCCGGTGGGCATGGTCGCGGCAACCGTTTGGTCTTGCAACTCGAGGGTTCCGGAGCCTGTGTTCGAATCGAACTCAGCGACCTGTGCTCCCGCGATGGAGAGAACTGTGAACGAGAAAGTCTCTAGGTTCGAAGCACCCGTACCGGTTTGCTGAAGGTTCAGGGTTAAGGAGCCACGGCCATCGGGACCAACGAAATACGTGCTGGCTGCGACGCTTGACACTTCGACAGTGTAAGTGGTGGAAAAGCCTGTACCCGTGTTGAGAGTCTGCTGGCCGGATGTGATGTTGCCATTTCCGTCGAAAACAAACGCTCCAGTGCTTTGATAAGGAAACGAGTCGCCGCCGGTGCCCTGAATCTGAAGCACATAGGTTCCATTTAGCACATTGGCGTAAGACGTGACGGTGACCGCGGTAGTGACATTCTTCGTGTGATCGGCCGTGGCGAATGCAGTTACATTGACGCTCAGAGTACCGCTAAACAGACTGGTCGGCGGAATGTAAGTCACTGCTGTTCCGCTGGCAGAATGGAAGGTGGAAATGTTGAGAGTCCCGCAGGCTCCGGGGGCAGTGAGCGCGCAAGTGAGGGCCCAGTCAACTCCAGAATTGGCGGGATCGTTGCTGACTACAGGGGTGAATTGAATGCCAGTAGCGCTCCCCACCGGAACGTTCGTGCTGGTCGGTTTAGGATTAAGAGCGATCGAAACGCTCGCCTGACCTTTGCTGGAAGAGTTGCTGCTACTACTGTTGCTGCATGCGATCGAGATAGTAATCGCCAGTACGAGAAAAAATGTAAGAATCCGTCGCTTGACTGCCACGCTGACCTCCTGAGAGACTGCACGGTCTCGATGACCCGAATGCCGCATGAAAATTGTCTGCCACCGCCACGGCTAGCCAAGCTTCCGGCAAAGCTATTGACCCATTCCTCGTAAGTAAATTGTCTGAGTTAGCCCGACTTCGGTTGACGTGCTGTAAGTGAGAGTAATCTTGCCTGGGTCAAGCCCGATAGTCGTCGGCGTGAAAGTGACAGTAATTGCGCAACTCTGGTTTGAAGGCAGGGCCGCAGGACAGGTATCGGACTCAATATAATCACTGCCTGTGACCAGCTTCGACGTTAACGTTACGGTCCCCGCCATGGGATCCACCGGATCATTAAACAATGTGATGGTAAGCGGATTACTGGCCGTACCTTTGATAACGCTACCGAAATCCATCCCTGCGCTCGGTAACATTCTTAAGGGGCTGGGTGGATTGGTCTTGATCTCCACGGGAAAGCGCCCGCTGTCGATTTCACAGTTCGGCTCTGCAGCATTGTTGGAATCACCGCACCACATCGTGTTTAACTGGAGAAAGTCATCCAGCCCCGCGAGGAGGCCCACGGCTGCTGTCCAGGTTATTGGCTGCGGCACAAACGTGATCTCCAGGTTACAGCTGTTACCCGATTGACCAAAAGGCGCTAGCGTTCGTGCTGAACATCCATCTCGCGAGATTTGGAAATTTGGAACTCCGCTCCCACCGTTGGCCTTGGGCGGATCAGTCTCGCAAAAGTAAGCTACTGTGGGGGCGTTGAACAGGGGCGGCGCAAGACCTTGAGTCGCGATTTGCACACTGTTAGGGAGTCCGATACTCGCCGTCTCGGCGAGTTGTAAACCCGATACCAAAGGCTGCCCGCTCGAGACTGGTGGACGGGAGATCGCCGGTAATAAAAGAGGGGAAGGATAAACGCAAGGCGTCGCGGGCAGGATGGTGACTGGCTTCGAACTTTGATTCGTAAAGGTAAGCGACTGTGGAGGGCTCGCTTCGCCCAGCGCTTGCGCACTGAAATCAATTTCTGGAACAGACGGGACGAGAGCGCTCAACCCACTGCCACTAATGGGAACCGAAAATTCTGTATCCGCATCCGCACTGCCGTTGGGAACGGTGATGGTCAGCCCGGCAGTCAGCTTGATGGGACATTGTGCCGGTGGAAGTCCCTGAATCCCTGCGGCACCGTTCTGCGGTTGCGGCAACCATGGACAACTCTCCTGAGGCGAAAAGAAAACAGTGATGATGCAACTGGCTCCGGAATTCAGACTAATCAGCCCCTGCTGGGTACAGTTATCCTGCTCAGTAAAATTAGGCGTTCCGTTAAAGTCACCACCACCACTGGTATAAAATGACAAGCTGTCATTGTCCCCAAACCGTAGGGTCAATCCGCTTAACGCCGAACCGGACGTGTTGCTGAGTGTGATGGTCTGGGAAGTGGCAGCAGACCCGACCAGTTGCGGCGGGAATGTCAGCGAAAATGGCGTGAGAAGGACGGGCTGGTTGCAAGCTTTTGTGCTTCCCAACGTTAGACAGAGGTTGCCGGAATCACCTAGTGCACAAGGCTTTGTGGTTACTACGTAACCCCCACCAGTTTGGCCCGCACCGGCACCGTTGACGTTGTGCACGACATATCCGCCGGGCGTGCTATCAAAGGTGACGGCTGTGGGGGGATTACCGGATCCCGGTGTTTGCCCAATTTGCCCGACGGACGTTCCACTCGTCGAAAAGATTTGCAACAGAACCGTGTTCCCGCTGATCGTGCCGTTCACGGAAGCTGTAGTCAGACAGGGATAGTCATTAAGAAGGGTTACCGGGTCTTGAAAGAGTAGCGTGCCGGTTACAGTTGCGCTGGCCGCTCCTGTATTCGGGCCCTGAGTAAATGTGCCCGAGACCGGGAAGTCTTGATTGCTGAAATCAGTTGAACCATTTGCGCTATGGAAGAAGCCCTCAAACCCGCCTGTAAGAGGTGGAATCAGAGTTGCGCTCCAGGTTCCGACATCCTTCGACCCTCCGCCGCAGGCCATGAGTTGACCTTGTACCAGGGCAGATGCGGCGCTCAGAGTATAGGTGCCACCCTGGATTGCCGTGCCGTTCGAGCTCAGAGCGCCGCCGCTGAGCGTCAGCGTTTGGGTTGTCGAGGCTCCCTTTTCATCGAGCGCGCCAATTGCTGCGGTGAGGCTCACGGTCTGGCCGCTCATAGCCCCTGTGACGGTCGCGGTTCCGCTATTGCACGTGATGGGTAGACCACCGTTGGTGGAAGGCAGCACGATCGCAAACCCGATCTGTCCGGTAATGGCTCCGTTCTTTTGCAGGAGGAAGCCGCCTTGCAGCGGGCTGGCAATAAACGATGTGGTGCTGGAGGTGGACATGCTGAATTGCCAATTGCCGCTAACTTGTGGATTACCCTGGTGCGAAGTTGTGCTGCTGCCACCACAGCTTGAAAAGGTCAGCGCAAGAGCAATCAATAAAATAAGATCTATTGCCTGCACGCGATGCACGGCGGCAGCAGAATGCTTCTTCGGCAATCCTTGCTCCTTTGCTTGTTTCCAGGGCGAATACATTATTTCCAGTCCTTAGAAAGACAGCTTCAAGGCAAGCTGAATCGTTCGAGGCCGGTGAGCATCGACAGGATGCAGGAATGAAGCTCCGGTGACACAGTCCGCTCCCTTGCCTTCGTAACCGGCCGAAAAAGCCGGTCCAGCATAACAACTGATGGTGTTGTTGCCGGTGCTGCCGGGATTATCCGGATCGTAAATGCGAAACTCAGTATGGTTGAAGATATTGAACGCCTCAGCACGAAACTCAAGCTGACTAGACTCGGTGATCTTGAAATGCTTGGCCAGGGCCAGATCGAAATTCACCTGCCGCGGGTTGTTCAGGAAATTGCGGCCGGCATTTCCGAAAGTGAGTCCACGCGGGGCGACGAACTGAGAGGGATTCTCCAACAAAGGCCCGAAACTCTGTAAATTGTTGGCAGGCTTGCCCAGGCCTTTAACAACGTCTGGGAACGAGGCTGCAACGCCAAGATTACTGGACACTCCGGCATTATCGGTGACGGAAATGCCAGTATTGCCGGCTGTATTGATGACGCTGAAAGGAGTCCCGGAGTGCAATAAAGTTATGCCGGAAAGCCCCCAGCCATCCAGGATCCCTCCCTTGAATCCCGTGCAGCATTTGGGAGCGGGGGAAGCCGCATCTTGCGCATTGTTAGACTCGCGTTGGTTGGCCCAGTCCGACAAGTTCCGAGCGAGCCCTCTAAGCGAAAACTGGTAAATATAGTTGACCGTCAGTAGATGCCTTTCATCGAAGTTTGAACTGGCACGGTTCTCGCGGAGATCGTATGAATTCACCAGAACCGGATCGCTGCGATCGGAGGAGTCGTCAATGGAGTGACTGTACGAATACGAAAGGCCGGTGGTCAGTGCACCGCGGGTGCGCCGCGCCGTGAACTGAAAAGCATGGTAACTGGAATCTGCCACGTTCTCGAGCGACAAGACTCGGCCCAGACCGGGATAAGGACGCAATGACAGCGAATTCACATTGGGCGTGTGAATGTTCGTGCACGCCGCTTGTAGATACGGGTACGCGGGACTGCTTGGGCTGACAATGGTCCCGCTCTCCAACTGGTAGGAATTTCCGTTCTCCCCCGGGATTGCGCCACCGGGACCAACCGTGCAATCGTTGATTGTCAGCGGTTCGTTTGGACCGAAGGGATTCGCACTCGAGGGCAGAGGCGGCAGCTGGTTGAGCTGGCGTTCTACCGTCAGATGGGTACCCTTACTGCCTGCGTACCCGAGGTTCACCACGAAATCGCGCGCTAGTTCCCGCTGAACGCCGAAGCTCCACTGCTGCACATAAGGCCACACGGCACGAGTTGGAATTGAAGTAACGTCAATCGGATAGAGCGAATTTGGCGGAAGTGTGGTGCCATTACTAAGCGTCGCGCCGCCGCAATAATTTGCGCTGCCGATTTGTTGGTTGAATGTCGAACCGAACCCCGCATTCCCGATACACATCAAGCTATACGGATTCGGTTGTGTGACGCTGAGCACGATCGGAGCACTAGCCTCGAGAGAACCCGTATTGGCCTCGTTGCCCGTCCCGTGCTCGTAAAAGATGCCATATCCGCCGCGAATGGAAGTCTTGCCATTGCCCTTTGGATCCCAAGCAAAACCAATGCGTGGTGCCCAGTTGAACAGGTGGTTTTTCATGCAAGCCGCGGGTATTCCGCCGACACCGCACTGCACCAGACCGAGACCGCTTGCTACTCCCGAATCCAAAGCGAAGGTGTTTGGGTCGAAGGTCACTGGATTTCCACCCTCCAACAGAATGCCCAGCTTGGGATCCACGCTGAAACGTGTCTGGTCGAACCGGGATGCTTCCCAATTCCATGCCGCATGGTTCTTTTCGCTGTAAGTCCCAAACAGGCTGAGTCGCACGCCGAGATTGAGCGTGAGACGGCGGGTAACCTTCCAATCGTCCTGAAAGTAAGGTTCAGCCAACTGATAGCGTTGATAGTAACGGTGCTGGGCAGAATCCTGGGTAAAGCTTTGGATGAATCCCTGCACATTGTTTGGGGCTGAACTGCTTGCTTGGTATTGAGCGAGAAAGTCCGCAAATGCATTTCCCGTGCTGTTGGCAAGGTTACTGTAGGTAAGCAGGCCCTGTACGTCTCCCGATGCCGCGCCGATCACATTGTTGGTTTGATTGCGCTGATAGTAGACATACTGGCCGCCAAATTGAAGGGTATGCTTGCCGAAAGCTTTTCCCACGTCGTCGCGAGCGGAATAGGTTGGGTTGGAATGCTCCCACGGCATGTAGGAAGGATCCTCGACAAACCCGCGGCCTCCATAGGCGGCATTGGTACCCAGAATCGCCACCCCCGGCATCTTGCCACCGAATCCGTTTTTGAATAGGAAGCCCATGCCGCACTCCGGCAACGTTGTCGCCGGGTCCCGACTTAGGATCGGATTGCACCCGCCATTGCCACTGGAAACCAGCGGTTGATCGAGTGCGGGGTTACGCTGGAACTGAGCGCCGCCGGGCCCATTCTTGTCGCCCAACGTGATCGTCGAATTGACATAACTGAGAACGATGCTGTTGATGACGGTGGGGGAGATCGTGTGCGTGAGGCTTGCAACCAGGCTGATCCCGGGTCCGTAGAAACTGTTTTGAATCGTTGGGAAGGTCTCGGCGGCAGGATTGGTGACGCTGAGATAGTTCCATTGCGGCGTCAGCACCGTCGTGCTCCACTCGTCGTGAATGTAGCGAAACCCGAGCTTCAACTTCTGGGTCAAATTGTGGTCGAGGCGAAACAACTCTTCACGCCAGTAGGTGGAAGGAGAAACCGTGGCGACATAGCAGCGATTGGGGTCGTCGGGCCCAAGAACAGTAGTGATGGGGAGGGCGTAGTTACAGCCCACTGGAGAATTGGGCAGTGGGATAAGGTTTGAGTTAAGGATCACACGCGAGTTCTTGTCGACGCCGAAGGGCGCACTCAGACCGGCCCCTGGGACACCCCCCAGAAAATCGACCGGCGTCAAGGTGTGAGTGGTTGCGCCATTGGGGAATGCCGGACAATCCGGAAATTGTTGCCGATCAAACGTCGTTATACCTAATGGCGGGCACACGTCGGTGAAGTCGAAGACTTGTGCTACCTGCCCGCTGAGGGTCCCGGAACCTACACCAAGGTTCTGCTGAATTCCCTGCGGAGTCATAATCAGACCGCGTTCTTTCAAACCAGGCACCGCCTGGTTGTAGTCGACGGGGGACTTTTCCAGCCGGACTTCCTCGGAGAAAAAGAAGAAGGTCTTATCTCTTTTCTTGTTGTACACGCCTGGGATCGTCAGCGGTCCACCGATGGTGCCGCCGAAGTCCTGACGGCGGTAAAGTGGGGCCTTGCTTGTGAGATCGAAATAGTTACGCGCATTAAACGCTTCGTTGCGCACAAAATCGTAAACACCGCCGTGGAACTGATTCGTGCCTGAGCGAGTCGTCACCTGCACGGTGCCGGAGGCGGTGCGCCCGTATTGCGCACCGTAGTTCGAACGTCAGCACCTTCACTTCCTGAATGGAGTCAATGCTGGGGTAAACAACCAGGGTGCTGGCCGAGCGGTTCAGGCCAGTGTTGAGCACATCACTGCCATCGATTTCGAAAGAGTTGTATTCGACGCGGCCGCCGTTCACGCTGTACTTCACGCTGCCCACTACCCCGACTTTTCCTTCATCCTGACCGGTCTGGTTGCTCACACCGGGAGCCAGAGCTATGAGCTGCGAAAAGTTGCGTCCGTTCAGTTGCAAGGTCTGTACTTCTTTTTGAGCAATCGTACCCGATACCGTCGCAGTCTCAGTCTCTACTTTTCCTTCGTTGCTGGACTGCACATTGACCTCTTCGACTGCCGAGCGTACGTCAAGCGCAATCTCGAGAGGCAACTCAACGCCGAGGGCCACATTGAGATCAGAAACCACCTTTTGAGCGAAGTTGGCCGCATCCACCGTGAGAGTGTAGGTGCCCGCCGGCAGACCAGTGAACGAATACGATCCATTGTCGGCGCTCACGGTTTCCTGCTTGAAGCTGGGTGGCCCCGTAAGGGTTAACTTCGCGCCCGGGAGCACTGCGCCCTGCGGGTCGGTTACCGTTCCCCGGATGGTGGAGCCCTGGGCACCATTGTTTCCGGTCTGGTTTCCGGTTTGGGCCTGAGGTCCCATGACCGGCATCACGGGGGCGACCGGCGGGGGGAGTGCAAGTCCAGGTTGCGCCGGCTGCGCCGGTTCTGCCGGCTGCGTTTGCGGTGGCTGCGCACTTGCCGGAGTGGTTTCGAGGGCGCCTTCAAGCGCAACGTCAATCGGAAGTTCCATGCCTGCTTTCAGGTTGATATCCGATAGCACGTACGGCGGGAAATCCTGAAAAGTAACAGTCAGGGTATAGCTGCCCGGTGTAAGTCCGGTAAACGAGTACGCGCCATTCTCAGTGCTCTGCATGTCACGCTTCACCGGCCCGGCGAGCGAAACCTTTGCTCCAGCCAACACCAGTCCAGTTTTATCGGTTACCGTGCCGTTGATCGAAGTTCTGCCGCCACTGGCCCGCGGCTGCTGGGGTTGCCCGTGGGCGGCACTGAAGGCCGCAAGCACTATCAATAGGCTAACCGCAAGCTTGCTGGAAGCTGAAACACAAAGACCGGGGAAGCTCAAAATCTGCGCCTCTGAATTACAATGAATTTCCGGGTAGTGATAAAACGACGAGAGATTGTAAGGGAACGCTCCAGGGGCCAAAGTTAAATTCTGGTTAAATTCTGCGCGATCTTCTCATACTGTCGGAATTCCGATATCTCACAAGTCTGGACGCAAAACCCCACCCTGCGACTAGGCGAAAAGCATTAGCGAACGCCCGGATTTTTCACAAATTAACACGCCTGTAACCTGTTTTTGTTCAACGTTTCACACTGGGAGGCGGGCACATGGGTTAGACTCCCACTCGATCCAGCAAACCGAGATTTTGCCTAAAGAGGGTCGCTTTGTTCAGTCCTCGTTCCCAGAACGCCTTGGAAGGCCCTAGCACAATCAGGTAAGTCAACCATCAGTATTAACCCTGTGTACTAAGGAGAAATCAATGTCGAGAATGAAAACAATTTTTGCGGCGCTGCTACTGGCCGCGACAACAGTCTTTGTCCCGTCAGCTTCAGCAGTGGTAACATCGGTCGCTAAAGTAGTGATCGCAGGTTCGAGTGGCGTGTGGCAGGCGGTCGCCCTTGGCGCTTTCAACTACAACGGGACGAACGGTTCTTGCCCGACCAACCAGGGTTTTACGGTTCACCCGCCGTGCTTTCACTACACCGACAGCAAGAAATTCAACCTGAACGACACGCGGCCCACGCTCGATGGCCTTGGCGGCACTACAAACGTGGACACCTCCGATCTTTGGATCATTTGGGATACCGCAACGGGGAGCCAGAAGCGCAACGTATGGCTCTACATAAAGCCCGACACGATCATCGCCAACCGTTGCTATTTTGCGAACCCCCGTTGCAACATCACGGCCCCTTCTCCCTTCCCAGCCTCGGGCGCGCTCATATCGTCCACTCTCTGGGGCGCCGACACCACGCCGCCAAGCGATGTTCAAGCCCTGTTTACCGGTGCAACTGGTCCACTCGTAAACGTACTTTCGAGCGAACTTCGGCCGGAAGATGCGCTGTTCGAGCAGTGCCGTGTGAACTCCGCGCTGGGTAACGGCGCGGGCGGAGGTTTCGGCGACGGACTCGACGGACTCGGCTACAGCCCGGGGCCCGCAGGAGGTGCGGCCAACCCATCAGGCCAGTGCCCCGCGTTCGACCCCACCCACAGCAATCTCGGTCAACTGGTGGGCCAGCCAATCAAGAGCGGGATTTCCGGCTCGACTTCTGCTGCCCAGGTACTGGCGTTTAACATCAGCGGCCACGATCCTTTCACCAACAACACGGTTTTGGGCGCTACTGTGCTCGATGTAGGAGCTGTCCCGATCGTGTTCGTGTTCAGCCGAAGCTCGACCATCAACTCAGGACTCAGTGGAGCGGCGGACGCAACCGACGCCGAACTGCAAAAAATCTTCGGGGGAGACAACTGCGATGCCAACGAGCTTGGTCTCGCCTCGGCCCCGATTGACGTCTATCTGCGCGAACCTCTGTCCGGTACCATGACCACGACCGAGATGAGCGTATTCCGCCGCCCGACCAAAACCGTGCCGCCCCAGGCGGTGCTGGGAGAAAGCCAGGAAAAGGGTGTTGGCGGAAATGCCGGGCATAACCCGCTTAACAATGGGTGCACTGCTGGTGGCAACCGGATCCGCGGCATTGGAACCGGCGAAGTGGTTAATGGTGCCAGCGGCGTTGGCGGGGTGCTGGGATCAGGTGGCTCCCACAACGACGGCATCGCCTACTCGTTCTACAGCTTTGGCAACTTCAGCAAGCTAGCCAGCGCAGCTGGTAACCCCAATTATGGGTATTTGACCCTGGATGGCCAGGACGGGATCGGCGCCGGGCAATTCGCTAACCAGGAACTGCCGTGGTGTACCGTTCCTTGTCCCGAGAATTCCGCTTCGTTCCCAGGCTGGGGAGTCGGTAACTCGTTCCCAGCGTTGCGCGCCGGCAAGTACACCGCGTGGACGCTGGTTCACATGTTAACCAACACAGTGACAGTTAGTCTCAAGGGCTTGATCGCTGCCGCACAAAGTCACGCGGTCACCGACGTGCCCGATTTCATTCCGTATACGTCAACCACGACGTCAATCGGGACTGATCCGGGAATGAAGATCTGGCTGACTCACTACCAGCAACGCGATGGTGCCGATAATAAACTCGGAAATGCACCCAACAATGGCACGTTCTCCTCTGGGGGCAATCCTGTGGGTGGCGATAAGGGCGGCATGGCCGGCGGCTGCACGATCTCTACAACGGGGATCACCGCCACCAAGGACCTTGAGTTCATCCAAGCGAACGTAACCGGGTCGGGAGCGACCTGCACCAAGGATCGCGACTGACTTAACCGTTCCACTTTGCAACCTGGGCGGACCGTCCTTCGACGGTTCGCCCTTGTTTTGACTACTGAGGAGAATACGGTGTTTCGAAATCTGTTCTTTAGAAAACTGCAGTTACAGTGTGGTGTCATCCTGAGCGGAGCCGCTTTTCGGGCGGAGCGAAGGATCTCCCGCTTGACCAGCTTCGCGCGCAAGCCAAACCGCAGCATTACCGCCCTTTTCTGCGCATTCGCACTACTACTACCAACTCTCAGCTTTGCCCAAAATCCCCAAGAAATCCACCCTCTACAATCTAACCAGCCCGGCCAAGATGTCCACGCCATCCCCTCGTACGTCGAGGGTCTCACTGATCGTCGCTTCGACGGTTCGGATGAGGATTGGACAAACCCTGCGCTGACCACGAGCCATTTGAAGCCGGCTCAAGCCATGGTGGGCTTTGTAGATGACCAAGCCGGATATAGCGTTTCGCTGGTCCGAGTGCAGTGGAGGCGCGGCGATCCCATAGACCTTTGGGTCATGAAGCCGACCGGAGTGAAAAAGCCGCCGGTGATCCTCTACATATACGGGTATCCGTCCGATACCGACATCTTCAAGAAACCCAAGTGGCAGGAGTTTACGACCAAGGGAGGCTTCGCCGCAGTCGGATTTGTGACCGCACTCACGGGGCATCGCTATCATGACGTTCCCTGGAAAAAATGGTTCCTCAGCGAATTGCAGCAATCCCTTGGAGAGTCAACGCATGATGTGCAGATGGTGTTGGACTATCTTGCCTCGCGTGGCGATCTTGATATGGACCGCGTGGGCGTGGTCGGGCAATTTTCGGGAGCCAGCGTCGGAATTCTCGCCTCCGCAGTCGATCCCAGGATTAAAGTGCTGGATACAATCGATCCCTGGGGGGATTGGCCCACATGGATGCAGAAGTCTGCGTTTCCGCCACCGACTGAACGGCCCGAGTATGTGAAAGCGGAGTTCCTGACCAAGGTAGCGCCGCTGGACACCGTCAACTGGCTGCCAAAGGTGCAGGCAAAAAAATTCCGCTTGCAGCAAAGGCACTACGATCAACAGACGCCAATATGGTCCAAGCAGAAGATGCAATCGGCGGTTCCCGACGGGACGACGGTAGCGTTCTATAACAACGTGGGAGAGTTCGAAAAAGGGGTCGGCAAGCAGGGTGAGAAAAGCCTCGATTGGATCAAAGGCGAGCTGCAGTCCCTGCCGGCAGGCGGACCGGAAAATTCCGTTGCGGCCAAGAAGTCCAACTGAAGCAATCCGTTTCAGCCGATCGCCGGTTCCCTCAGTTGGGAACCGGCGATGCTGTACTAAGAATCTTGACGGACCCTGTGCAACAAGTTGCACATCCCAAGTTCTGTCCTCCCCGTCGCGATACCTTCGTCAACTCCAGCCCCCGCAGCGGCGGCTGTTCGTGGATTGACAGGTACGCCTGGACGGGTGCGTTCGGAACTGGGACGGCCTCGCCTCATGGCATAGACAATATGTTCTTTACCTCCATTCGCTATTACTTGCCGTAGCTCGAACACCCTCGCCGCGGACTTCTTACCGGGGCGAGGGTTTTTTTTCTGGCTTGTTGCCTGGAAATTCATTTCCTCAGTTTCTCACGAATACCCACCGACCAGACTTCAGTTCCTGCCTACCGGGGCGGCGTCACTCTGCTTTCTGACCAACACTACTGCGAGAGAGTCTTGATAGATGAGATCGAATCGAGGGTCGGAAGCTAAGAAGTTCGTTAGCGGCTTATCTTTCGGAAGCAGAAAGACCTGAGCGTCCCGCAGGTACGGGTTGTCATTCCAGGAGACACTACCGTCCTCAGTCATAATGAAAAGGCTGTCGAGTTCATCTCCATAAAGGTCGGTTCGTCCATCAATCGCGACCGGAAGATTCGGCATGTACCACGCGATGAAGTCCCCCCAATCATAAGTGTTGTACAGGGGACCAGGCTGGGGATGATCGCGGAGAAAGTTGATGGCCTGCACAGGGTACCGGCTGGCAACCGCAAGGCGAAGATTCTGGCTGTTGAATCCCAAAGCGCGGCCGTAAAGAAAAATCAATAGCGCTAGCGAAATTGCCAGATCTGCTCTTTCACCCCAAGTCTCATTATTATGATTCTCGCGCTGCGCACCCGCAAAAGCTAGCGCAAGGCAGGCGGCTGCGGGAATGCAAACGAACCAGGCATCCCGCTGTGAGCGAAAGCCGATGATGCTCGCCGCGCAGAGCAATGCTAAGAGAAACAGATCCAGCACTTTTTGGCGTCCTAAAGTGAAAAATGCGAACCCCGTCACCAACAGTTGCACGAAATCGGTGTAGTTGCGGAAGTCCAGAGCCTGAAACTCGCGGATATGGTTGTACGGAAACGTCGATCTCGCATAGTCAAAAACAACAAAATACAAATGGTAGCTATAGGGACCGATGCACGTCGCAACTGCACAGGCCACGAAGAGAATCAAAAGTGTGCGGATCGGCAGCGATGGCGCCATCAGCCAATCCTGCCTGAAATTCCTGCGCGCGCCGACTTCCTGCAAAACGCTTACCAGCACGAAGAGCCCAAGCGTGAAGATTCCATAGATGAACTGTATGTGGGTATTCGCCCACAAAACAAATATTGGAGGGAGCCAATATAGAAGTTGCGGCCGGCCGGTTCGTCTTGCCTCGAGCAGCAGGGTCAAGGTTAGAGTGAACAACGTCATGGAAAAAAACACCGGCCTAGGAAATACACGGAACAGAAACGCGGCGCAGGTCAAAGTAGCCAAAATACATGCTTTCCAAAATGTGCCGGAAAGCCGTCGAGTCATCCAAAAAATGCTGTACGCCACCGCGACCGTCAGCAGCAACCCGTAAACGCTGATGCCCGCCAGGTGGAACCGGGAATGAAAGAGCGACAGGAGCAGTTCGTAGAACCAGCTATAGGCAGCCCAGGGCCGGTCGGCAGTTGTTCGTGAGAGGATTCCCGTGCGGGGGACGGAGGAATGTTCGAGAATCCAGTCGCCCACCTTCAGATGTAACCAGATGTCGTTATCCACAACACTGAACTTCGGTAGGAGCGTTGGGGCAGTAACAATAGTCAGAAAAACAGCCGTTACCATGACGTGCAGCAATCGACGCATAGCCGGGAGATGGGACGGCCCGACATCCCTCGTCCTCATCTTCTTGCCACCCACATCACGGCTTGGAACCGGTGCCTTCGCCTTGAGCACCTTTGCTTCCGCCATCTATTACTCACCTTCTTGAGTTCCTGGACTGACCTGAATCCCAGATTCGTGCTGGAGTGGAGTGATTTCAATTTGTGACCGAAAACTCCGTACCTGGCAAACTGATTTAACAGGAATTGGGGAGGGCAGCACTAGTGTTTGTTCAGCAAATTAACCGCAGTGTAACAATCGCCTCCCCGCTTCTGATGTACATTGTTCGGTAAAACTTTTAGCGGTCCGCCTCATTAGAATTCCCGGCTGAGCCATCGCATTGCAAACACACTCAGGAGGCTTTAATTTTGCTCCCCGGTCGACGCATTGCACTCATAGTTTTCGCTCTCGTTGCGGCCTTCAGCCTTCAGGGTTGCGGTACTTCCAAACCGCCAGTAATCACCACTCCTCCTTCTGCCACCTCTGCAATCAGTTGCCCTGGTGGCACCATGCCGTGCTCAGGATCTGTTGAGGTGCCTCTGATTATTGTGAACGGCAGCGACCCGGGAACGTTCGGATTGCCGATGTCATGCTCGCTCACAGCCGGAGCAGAGGCGATGAAATTTATTGCAGCACCTTCCACGCCTTGGTTTGGGGTATCCCCGGGATCAGGAACTTTGCAGGCAGACACGAGTACAACCATTGCAGTTCCTTCGATCAACGCGTCCAATGTTAACGCCCGGAACATTGGCCTCGCCACGGTGAGCGCTTCCGGATACAAGGACAACAGCCAAATGGCTGTTGAACTGAACTGCAACGTTGCTGCCGGTAGCTGCAAGGTCGCATTCTCATGTGAGCCGAGCAAGCACCCTCTGCCCTGACGTGGATCGTGAAAATTCGACCGTGGTTCTCTAACTTGGCCATCTGTGGCGTAGCTTGAGCGCGGCAGCGGCGCTGCGCCAACCTGTTCACTTTCTTACAACGATGAGGGAGGTCGAATTGGAATCGGCAACGGTGAGCGAATTACCGAACCGCAGCAGGAAATCGGAACCTCTCTCCAAAGCCGCGCTCACCTCTGGGCGCTCTCAGCGCACACTGCTTTTCGGCCTGGTTCTGATCATAGTAACAATGGTTGTCTACAGCCCAGTTGTGCACAATGCCTTCGTCAACATTGACGATGACGATTACATCTTGGGCACGCCACAGATCCGCCAATCCTTCGACTGGAATCTCATTCGCTGGGCTTTTACAACGTTCGCACAAGCCAACAATCTCGGTGTGGTGCTCCTGGCCAAAGGCAAGGGGAGCTAGCGATCCAACATTTTCACGCGGCCTTCACCATGCAGCCACAAGACGCTATCTCAAACCTGTATATCGGACTCTACGAGGCTAGGCATTGAAATCATCAGCGCGTGGTGGATCATCTCACTAGGGCCTTAAGCCACATGGGCGAAAAGAATGCGGACTGGAAGGAAATGGCGTATGCCAATCTAGGGACTGCCTATCGGAATCTTCGCAACTACTCCGAGGCGCGGCGGTGTTTTGAGGCTGCTTTGAGCATCAACTCCGCCAATACGGTCGCCGAGATCGGTATGGGACTGATCGCTGAGCGCCAAAAGAATTATTCGGAAGCGGTCTACTGGTATTCCGAAGCAATGCAGAAGAAGCCAGGTGCCGTGCCCGGCTTACTCCTCTCCAATGCTCTTCGCGAAAATGGGCAGCTCGAAGAGGCCAAAGAAGCATTTCAACAAGCACAAGATCTCGCGACGGATTTCAGCGCCTCGATGAGCGTTGTCGATCAAATGCTCATGAGCATCGAGAAGGAGCGCTAGTAACAAAGACTCCATCGCCTTCGCGGGTCGAGCTGGCCGGCGCGGAACTCGACCATGAACTGTGCTAGCAGCGCCCCCTGGTGGCCGCAGGTGCTAGTCTAGCGTAGCAGCCGATGAACAACCGTGAGATCCAGGCAGCTTGGAAGTATCACGATGGCACCAAGCACTCTTATTGGAGTATTCGTAACCATCCTCACTTCCTGGACTGGGCGAATCGCCCGTCGCCTTTCAAGATCTACCCAAAGATAGAGCCTCTTCCGCTGCCACGGGACGTGCCGCAAACCGGGGTGGCTGCGCTCTCCGCAATCTCAGAACCAGTGCCTTCGTCGCGTGCTGATGCTGTCCCCGGCATTCAGGATCTGGCGCGCCTGCTCTACTTCTCGGCAGGAATCACCAAACAGCGTGCGTATCCAGGCGGAGAGATCTACTTTCGCGCCGCAGCTTGCACCGGAGCTCTCTACGAGATGGAACTGTATGTCGTCGCCGATGATCTCATGGGTTTGGATGCCGGCGTGTATCACTTCAATCCGGCGGACGTATCGTTGCGGCTTCTGCGAAACGGTGATTTTCGCGGAAACCTGGTTGAGGCGACGGCGATGGAACCCGCGGTGGCTCACGCCCCCGCGACGATCATCTGCACCGGTACTTACTGGCGGAACGCCTGGAAATATCAGGCGCGCACCTATCGCCATTTCGGTTGGGACAACGGCACCCTGCTGGCAAATATGCTGGCCGTGTCCGCCGCTTCGGGGCTGCCGGCCAAGGTCGTGCTGGGATTCGTGGACGCCGAGGTGAACCGCCTACTCGATCTGCATACGCGGCGCGAGGTTTCCTTGTGCCTGGTGCCGATCGGGCGCACATCGGAGAGTTCGCTACCAGCACCGAGAGAGGCGTTAGCGCTTGGCCTGGAGACGATCCCGCTTTCACAGCGCGAAGTCGAATATCCCGCCATGCTTGAGATGCACGACGCGTCGTCGCTAGAGTCCGCGGTGGAAGTAAGTCAGTGGCGCGGGAAGCCACCTGTTTTTCCATCTTCCGCCCTGGCCGGCGAGTCAGTTCGGCTTCAGCGCGTGCCCGAAGAAAAGCAACCGAAGGACACGATCGAGCAGGTAATCCTGCGCCGCGGCTCTACCCGAACGTTCGATGACGCAGCATCCATTACACTGCCACAACTTTCTATTATTCTCGACGATGCTACGCGAGGTCTTCCGGCTGACTTCCTTGAGCCTCCGGGCGCACAGCTAAACGATCTTTACCTGATCGTGCATTCGGTGGAGGGGCTTGAGCCGGGGGCATATTTTTTCCGGCGCGAGCAGAATATCCTGGAACTTTTGAAAAAAGGAAAATTCCGCGGTGAGGCTGGTCATCTTGGCCTGGACCAGCAGTTGCCGGCGGACGCCTGCGTGGACATCTTTTTTCTCGCCGATCTAAAACGCATTCTGGAGCGATACGGAAACCGCGGCTACCGAGCTGTCCAGCTCGAAGCGGGTGCCATCGGCGGCAGGATCTACCTGGCTGCGTATGCCCAGCACCTGGGCGCGACCGGGCTGACCTTCTTCGATGATGATGTAACTAACTTCTTTTCACCGCACGCAAAGGACAAGAGTGCGATCTTGCTGCTCGCCATTGGCAAGGCATTGAAACGCAAATCAGAGTAAGCGAAGAAGCGTAAGCACAAGGCATCAGGCACCGACGGGGCTAGCAAAATTCGGAGATCAACCCACAAAGAAGAGGTATTTCCGGATCGTTGATCTGCAACCCAGCCTCAGGCTTCATTTCGTGGAGATATTTGAATGAGGATTTATTCACTCAGGGCAGGCGCACAATCACGAGCCACGCCCGACCAACCGGCGTCTACTGGTCGAAACGCTGGCTGCCGTGCGGCGGCGATGGTTCAGGAGTACCAGCCTCGTCAGAGCCGATGCGGAATAGCGCTGCCTGTGCTTCAGCGTGCTCCTGCATCTCACGCAGTTCGTCCGCGCTGCCTTCCGGCTTCTCTTGTTTTCGCTGGCTCTTACGCTCTGCTTTGTCGCGTTGTTTCTGTTGGCGTTTTTGTTCTTTCTGGCGCTTGCTGAACGTTGATCGGCCTCGTGGCATTTCACAATCTCCCAAATGGTCTTAGTTCTTGTTACTGGTGGTGACGTTGTCTAGCTCTGCGCCGGGCAAGCGGAAGAGTTACCAGCGCGGCTCGCGGGGCTGACGCGCGTGGCCCTGGTAATCATCGCGCCCATGTCCCCCTCCGCCAGACCGCTGTCCGCTACTCCGAGGCCGATCCACTTTGGGCTTCGCCTCGTTAATGGTTAACGCGCGGCCTCCGAGTTCGGTCCCGTTCAGTGCAGCTATCGCTTTATCGGCTTCACTGGCATTGGTCATTTCCACAAACCCAAAACCGCGCGAGCGCCCTGTTTCCCGGTCGGTCACGATGCTGACTTTCTCGACGGCGCCGTGGGCCTCGAAGGTTGTGCGCAGCTCCGCCTCAGTCGTGCTGTGGGGCAAATTGCCAACATAAAGGTTCTTCATTGCATTTCCTCTCTTAGTAATTCATCCAGCGTCCGAGATGCAGTTGCCACCTTGGACACTCGTACTTCACAATCCCGTGGCGGGCAAGGTCTGTCCTGCAACGCCCGGTAGCGAGCGTTAGACGCGGACCGAACCGCGGAAATTCGCTGCGAAGCTTCCAGAATCCCCCAGCGCTGCGAACGATCCCGGGAAACATCGGCTGACCCCGCCGGGCGGGTCTCATTCAGAAGAGATGACTCCTGCTTCGGCTGGCCTAAGCACTCCTCCTCCGCGCTCGGTGCGTCCGCAAGGTACTCAGGTTTGCCGACCAGGAATGCAAGTGCCTGCGGTGGCGTGGCGCTGCGCATGTCCTCGCAAAACTTGTCCCGGGGGACCGATCCACTTTCCATGTTGATGAGCACCAAGTTATATAGATCGGCCCGCCACCAGGAACGCGCTTCCGTGATATCCGCGGCGCAGTCCACATCGATACCAAGTTTTCTCATGGACTCGGCCCGCAAGTCGCGCTTCGACGGTGACCCATCGACCAGAAGAACACGTTTCTTCTTGATCGAACCGAATGCCTCTACAGAAAGTGGCGCCGAGATAGGTATGGTCATTCGGACGCCGCCTCTGGCTTCGATCCAGACTCTGTAGCCGCCGGCTTGCGCTGCTTTGCCAAGGTTTCGAACAGTTTACGGTTGCGCATTCGCCGAGCGATGTTCTGCTTCCGTACCCGGTGAAATCTGGACTTGTCGCCATTGATGCCCGACATAGTGACTCCTCTCATTGAGGCCGGTTTACGAGCGCCGTTCTACTATGACGATTCCTTTGCGGGAACTACGAGGTTCGCGATTGAATCCACTCAACCGTGGTCAAGACTCGCGTTTTTGGCGCTTCAGCAGTCGCGGCCTGTCCGGGCACAGAATGTCTGGGATGCACGAATTGCGCCTCTCGATCTCTCAATCGCGAAGGCGCACGATGGTCTGGCGATGTGTCTTCGAGGTTAAGCAATATAAGTATACTCTGTTTGTGAGCACCTTGCCGAAGTGTTGCACATCGCGGCGAGCTGAATGATACCTTTGCGTCTTGCCTCGCGCTTCGGAGCCCTTCACGGCATTGATAACACGGACTTTCTGCAATCAGGCTTGCTAATCCTCAACTGTGCGCGTAAGATGAAAGCTGACGTTAGACCGAATCGGTCGTGAGCAGTTCTCGCCTCATCAGCCAGTAACCTGCCGGCAGTACCTCCGAATCTCTCCAGCGTAAAATTGATTGAAAGGAACACCTGTATCAACATGGCAGAACAAGGAACAGTAAAGTGGTTCAACGACGCTAAAGGCTACGGCTTTATCAGCCGTCAGAACGGCGAAGATGTTTTTGTGCACTTCTCAGCGATCCAAGCGGGCGGCTTCAAGAGCCTGCAAGAGGGTCAGACGGTGCAATTCGACGTTACCAAGGGACCGAAGGGCTGGCAGGCCGAAAACGTCCAGGCTCTATAAGCCTGCGATTTTTGCTGGAAGGCGATTTCCATGGAGATCGCCTTTTCCACTTGCAATCTGAATTGCAAAAGCACGAGCGGGGCAGTTAGCCCGCAGTTTTAACGACCGGTTCTCAGGCAACGCAAACGGAGTCTCCCTGACACGCGACGAATCCAATACCTCATACGTAATCATCCGACACAATGTCCGGACCTACCAGTCTGCCGGAGTCGTCGAGGTCGTCAAGGGACGGCATAACGCAGAGACCGCTCTGAAAAAGTTGGAAGCCTACCAAAGCCCGGCCGATCGCCACGAGGGCTGGCGTTATTTCTTTGAGAAGACAGAACTGAAGGCTGGAATGAATCCCACGGAAGCCACTAAGCTTCGCCAGGAAAACCTGGAGGATCGGGAGTCCAAAGAGCAGAACGAAATCAGTAATCTCAACGACCCGGCCGGTCCGGCAGAATGAGCAAGCAGGCGTGGCACTTGCGATTGACTTTTATCGGCGAAAAGGATAAAAGATTTTAACTGCTTTGAGTCTTACCATGTTTCTGCGTCCGTCCAATTCGAGTGTGGTGCGCCGGGTGGTCAGCTCTGTCTTGCTGGAGCTCCTCCTTATTGTGGCCGTTATTGGCCTGGTGCTTGCACCCACACGATACGGCGGATGATGTAGCCACAATTCAAGATTTTGGAAGGGCCATCATCCACAAAGATGATGGCCCTTTTGTTCTATGTCAGTTTTTTGTGAGACGGAGGATGACTTGAACCCACCAACACAGATCACGGTATTCGATACGACCTTGCGCGATGGCGAGCAATCTCCGGGCTGCAGCATGAACGTGCAGGAGAAGTTGCGGATGGCGCGGCAGCTTGACCGGCTGGGTGTCGATGTAATGGAAGTCGGCTTTCCCATCGCGTCAGATGGAGACTTCGAGGCGGTCCGCCAAGCTGCGCAGGAAATTCGCAGGCCGGTGATTGCGGCCCTGGCCCGTTGCTGCCCTGGCGATATTGAGTGTGCCTGGCAGGCGGTTCAGAATGCTGCCCGGCCACGGATACACACCTTCCTGGCTACCTCCGACATCCACTTGAACGACAAGCTCAAGCTGTCGCGCCGGGACTGTCTGGAGCAGGCACGGGACGCTGTGCGCCTCGCGCGCGCCCGTTGCGAAGATGTGGAATTTTCTGCCGAGGACGCCACGCGTTCCGACATCACGTTTCTTTGTCAGGTGCTGGAGGCGGTGATTGAAGCCGGCGCCACCACCATCAATATTCCGGACACTGTGGGCTATGCAGTGCCCTCTGGCTTTGCCGAACTGATTCGAACCATCCGCAAGCGAGTGCGCGGCATCGATCGTGTAACCCTCTCCGCGCATTGCCACAACGATCTTGGTTTAGCAGTAGCGAACTCGCTGGCCGCCATCGAAGCCGGGGTGCGGCAGGTGGAGTGCACCATCAACGGGATCGGGGAGCGCGCGGGGAATGCCTCGCTCGAAGAGATCGTGATGACGATGCGCGTGCGCAGCGATCACTATGCGTTTGACACTGCGGTTGCGGGCGAACAACTGTTTCCTTCCAGCCAGTTGCTGAGCGAGATCACGGGAATCAGTGTGCAACCGAACAAGGCCATTACCGGACGCAATGCTTTTGCTCATGAGGCGGGAATTCACCAGGATGGCATGATCAAGAATCCGCAGACCTACGAGATCATGACGCCGCAGTCGGTGGGAGTGCCCGACAGCCGCCTGGTCCTGGGCAAGCACTCCGGGCGGCACGCTCTCGGCTTGCGCTGCGAGAAGTTGGGATTTCCCTTGGAACGTCGTGAACTGGATGAACTTTATCGCAGGTTCATTGCACTGGCGGACAGGGTGAAGACCGTGGAAGATCATCACGTGCTCGAACTGATTCGCAAAAGCCCGGGCGCTGTTGCGCAAGGCAGCGGCAGCCAGGCGGCCCAGGCAGCCCCCCTCGGGGGAAGGGAAGTCCCCTTATTGCCGGATCGATTTCCGCCTCCGACTTTTACCAACCGGACGGTCGGTCGGGATAGTATATTGTTAACACCTGCCTCGGAGCATGAAGGAGAGCAGGAAGACTATCTCTGGGGAGTGTAGGTGGCGTGCAGTATTTTGAAAACGAGAGTCCTATGATGAAGACGGGAGCGCAAATTCTTTGGGAGTGCCTGGAGCGCCAGGGCGTGCAGCACGTTTTCGGCTATCCCGGCGGAGCAATCCTGCCGGCTTACGATGCCCTCAAATACAGCAAGATCCATCATGTCCTGGTGCGCCATGAGCAGGGGGCGACGCACATGGCGGATGGTTATGCCCGAGCCAGTGGAAATGTCGGAGTGGCAGTGGCGACGTCCGGACCCGGCGCCACCAACATGGTCACGGGGATTGCAACGGCGATGCTGGACTCATCACCCATCGTCTGCATCACCGGGCAAGTGGGCAGCAAGCTGATTGGTTCGGATGCATTTCAGGAAACCGACATCACCGGCGTGACTCTGCCGATCACCAAGCACAATTACCTGATCACGCGCGCCGACGAAGTTGCGCGCACGATTCGTGAGGCGTTTTATGTGGCGCGTTCTGGCCGCCCGGGGCCGGTACTCGTTGACATCACCAAGGATGCGCAGCAGTCGACATGTGAGTTTGACTGGGAAGCTGCCAAGCCGCAATTGCCGGGCTATCGCCCCGATCTTTCCCCGGCCCCGAAGGAATATCAGAAAGCTCTGGAGTTGATTCACAACGCGAAGCGGCCCGTGATCCTCGCCGGACATGGGATTCTGCTCTCTGGGGCGATGCGCGAGGTGCGCGACTTGGCGGAGCGGGCCGGCATTCCCATGGCGATGACGTTGCTCGGACTCGGCGCATTCCCGGCCTCGCACCCGCTGAATCTCGGCATGATGGGCATGCACGGAGAAGCCTGGGTCAATCACACCATCCAGGAGGCTGACCTCCTGTTGGCGCTGGGCATGCGTTTCGACGATCGCGTCACCGGGAATCTGAAAACCTATGCCACGAGAGCGAAGAAAATCCACGTGGAGATCGATCCGGCGGAGATCAACAAGAACGTCAAAGTGGATGTAGCGCTGGTCGGCGATCTGCGACAAGTGCTGCACGAACTGCTGCCTCGCATCGAATCGATCGACCGCAGCGAATGGCTCGATTTCATCGACCAACTGAAGGGCGACTCGGCAGTGCGCGACATTCAGAACCTGCCCGACAACGGACATCTGTATGCCGCGCATGTCATCAACGATCTTTATCGGGAGACGCGCGGGGAACACACTGTGGTGGTCACCGATGTGGGCCAGCACCAGATGTGGGAGGCGCAGTACTACAAGCACGAGGAGCCTGGTTCGCTGATCACCTCGGGCGGACTGGGCACGATGGGATTCGCCCTGCCGGCTGCGATTGGGGTAAAGGTTGCGCGTCCCGAAGCCGAGGTGTGGGTAGTGGTGGGCGACGGCGGCTTCCAGATGACGATGTCGGAATTGGCGACCATGGTGCAGGAGAAACTGAAGATTCACATCGCGATCATCAACAATGGCTTTCTGGGCATGGTGCGGCAGTGGCAGGAATTTTTCTACGAGCGCAACTATCAGGCGACGCCCCTGCTGAATCCGAATTTTGTAAAGCTGGCGGAAGCCTACGGGATCCGGAGCACGAGCGTGACCCAGCGTTCACAGGTTTTGCCGGCGGTGCAGTCGGCGCGGATGCACGATGGCCCCATACTGATTGATTTTCAGGTGGAGCAGGAAGATACGGTTTATCCCATGGTTGCGGCGGGCGCGGCTTTGCACGAAATGATCCGGCGCCCGAGTCCGATTGTTGAAACCGCCGAGGACGATTGAGATCGACGGATTGAGATCAACCGATTGAGATCAACATGATGAATACATTCGTGGTGTACGTGGAAAACAAGCCGGGCGTGCTGACCCGCGTGGCTTCGCTGTTTCGGCGGCGCGCCTTCAACATCGATTCGCTGACCGTGGGCCGCACCGAAAAACCTGAGGTCTCGCGCATGACCATCACCGTCGACGCCGATTATGATCAGGCGCGACGCATTGAAGCCAACCTGTACAAGCTGGTGAATGTTCTCTTGGTGGAGAACATCACGCAGGAGCCTTCGATCGTGCGTGATCTCGCGATGATCAAAGTGGCGGCGACGCATGAGGCGCGCTCACACGTGCTCGAACTGGCCAGCGTCTTCCGCGCCCGCGTTGTGGATGTCGCGCCCGAATCATTGACCATCGAAATCACCGGCGCCGAAGACAAGATCGACGGACTGCTTGAGGTGCTGCGTCCCTTCGGTGTGCTGGAAATGGTGCGTACCGGTATCGTGGCCATGCGCCGTGGCAGCAAGACTTCGGCGGCGCTTGGCGCTGCGGCCAACGCGACCGACACGATTGGAGAAGTTGTAACCGGGGATGATGTTTCCTACTCGGTGTAGCGTCGGGAAAAGATAAGCGCTGATCAGGAAGTGATTATCATCACGCTCTCAGTTTCGCCGCATTTCCCCTCTGAAAGCACTCCATTCCCGCTGATTGCGCCTCTCTGACGACGATTCCGGCAAGCCAAATCTGGTGCTGCGCCTCACCCTCAATTGTGATTGTGATCACAGGACTTGCGCTCGGCTTACGCCATAATCCCACCAACCTGGGATCGCAGTATACGAGGCAAATCAGTGGCAAAAGGACATGTCTACATCGTTGTGGAGCGCTGCAAAGCCTGTGGGTTCTGCGTCGAGTTCTGTCCCACGAAGGTGCTCGCGCTCTCTTCCGCCTTCAACTCCAAAGGCTACCATCCGCCGCATGTCATCAATCCGGAAAAGTGCAGTGGTTGTGACTTGTGCGGGATGTATTGCCCTGACTTCGCAATCTACGGCACGAAGCCAACTCCTGGAGGTGCCAAGTGAAGGCTGATCCGCGTGGCGTGCTCACTGGCACTCACTTCATTGACGGCGACCACGCGTGCTGCGAGGGCGCGTTGGCGGCGGGCGCACGATTTGCGGCTGGATACCCGATCACACCTTCCACGGAAATAGTGGAGCGGTTTGCCTCGCGCGTCCCCACCGTCGGCGGAACGTTCATTCAGATGGAAGACGAGTTGGCGGCTTCCATAACTTTGCAGGGCGCGGTCTGGGGCGGGGCCAAAGCGTTTACCGTTACCTCGGGCCCGGGCTTCTCCCTCATGATGGAGCACATCGGATACGCAGCCATGACCGAAACTCCGTGTGTCTTCGTCGATGTGCAGCGAGGTGGACCTTCCACCGGCCTGCCCACTCTTCCAGCACAGGCTGACATGATGCAGGCACGCTGGGGATCGCACGGCGATTACGAGATCATCGCGCTTTGCCCGAACTCTCCGCAAGAATGCTTCGACCTGACCATCAAGGCTTTCAACCTAGCCGAAGAGTTCCGCGTGCCCGTCATGTTCATGATGGATGAAGTCGTAGGGCACATGACCGAAAAGGTGCTCATTCCCCCGGCCGACCAGATCGAAGTTGTGCCGCGCCGCCACACCCACAAGTCGGCGGAGGACTACCTGCCCTATGCAACGAACGGAGACATGGTCCCCGACATGGCGCACGCAGGCGAGGGATACAAATTTCATATCACCGGACTGACCCACGACGAGCACGGCTATCCCAACATGACGCCGCCCGTCCAGGACAAGCTGGTGCGCCGGTTGCAGAACAAAATTCGCTCTGCGGCCGATCGCATTGCGATGTTTGAAGAGGAGCAACTCGAGGGCGCCGATGTAGTGGTCGTTTCTTACGGGATCACGTCGCGGGTCGCCCAGCGTGCCATTGACAGTGCCCGCGAACGAGGTCTACGCGTCGGCAAGCTGCGCCTGATTACCGCATGGCCGTTTCCTGAAAACAAAATCCGTGAACTTGCACTTCGCGTGAAGGCATTCGTGGTGCCCGAACTCAATCTGGGCCAGATGGTACGCGAGGTGGAACGAGCCGCCAACGGTCAGGCCAAGACATTCCACGTCTCGCACGCCGGAGGTGGAGTGCACAACCCCGAAGAGATCCTCAAAGCTATTGTGGAGGCAAGCCGATGCCGATAGATGCCCTGATCAACCCGGTCGAGCCGTTTCTGCGCACTGACCGCATGCCTCATATCTGGTGTCCGGGATGCGGCATCGGGACGACGGTGAACTGTTTCGCGCGGGCACTGATCGAATCCAAGATCGATCTGGAATCGCTGGCCCTCGTGTCGGGCATTGGCTGCACCGGACGAGTGGCCGGCTACGTCAAACTGGATTCGTTCCACACCACGCACGGCCGCGCCATCCCGTTCGCCACGGGCCTGAAGCTTGCGAATCCCAAGTTGAACGTCGTGGTCTATTCCGGGGATGGCGATCTCTCCGCGATCGGCGGCAATCACCTGATTCACGCGGCGCGTCGCAACATCGATCTGAAAGTGATCTGCGTGAACAACCTCATCTATGCCATGACCGGCGGCCAGACTGCGCCCACCACCCCCGGCCATGCCACGACCTCGACCAATCCTTATGGCACGTTCGAGCCCGCGTTCAACCTGCCACACCTTGTGGAGGCGGCCGGCGCAGTTTATGTGGCACGCTGGACGACCTTCCACGTGCGGCAACTGGCCCGCTCGATTGCCGAAGCTTTTCAGAAGAAGGGATTCTCGTTCATTGAGGTGATCTCGCCCTGCCCAACGCTTTATCAGAGACGAAACAAAATGGGTGACGGCCTCGACACCATGAAGTACTACAAAGAGAAGAGCAAAACCCGGCACGGCGCACCGACCAGCGAAGTCGGCCTTACCTTGAATGGCGAGATCGTTGTAGGTAAGTTCGTCGATCGCGACCGGCCCGACTATCAAACCATGATGCGCGAACAATATGTGGAATCGCTCGGCGAGCGCTTCATCGCACCAACGGAGATGGTATGCAGCTAACAGAAATCCGCGTCGCAGGCTTTGGAGGGCAAGGCGTGATTCTCTCCGCCATCGTGCTAGGCAAGGCCGCCTCCATCTATCAAAACGCCTTCGCCACCATGACGCAGAACTTCGGTCCGGAGGCCCGCGGCGGCGCCTGCAGTGCGCAGCTCATTCTCTCCGGCTCGCCCGTGTTGTACCCGTATGTCACGAAGCCGGACATTCTCGTGGTCATGTCGCAGGAAGCGTACGCCCGCTTTGTTCCGGAGCTGAAAGAAGGCGGTACCTTGATTGTCGAGCAGGACCTGGTGCGCGTCTCCGATCTTAAAGGCGAAATCAAGGTTTACAGCATTCCCGCAACCCGCATCGCGGAGGAACTCGGCAAGCGCATGGTTCTGAACTCTGTCATGGTGGGATTCGTTACGGCCGTCTCGCGTCTGCTCGAACCTGATGCGGTTCGCAAAGCGATAGCCGACTCAGTGCCGCCAAGCTTCCGTGAGTTGAACCTGAAAGCGTTCGAAAGAGGCCTTGAATACGGGACCAATACCATCACCGGTAGGCCCGCCTTGTCGGAGGCCGAGCCGGAGACAGAGATGGAGTACTCCCAGGAATAGTTCCACTTAATGCCGCGGATTCAGGCACACAAAGCCGCACCACCCGCAATGCCTGCATCTGCTCCGTAGTGCGCCATGCGCAATGGAATCTCTGCGGCGCCAGGATTTACGCACCACTGCGGAAGGCCATGCTCGATTTCATCGAAGAACGGTCCCAGCATGGCCGCGACGCCGCCGCCCATCACGACTACGTCGGGATCGAGCAGGTCCACGATGTTGCTTAGCCATGCGGTTAGAAAGACGGCTGTTTCCTGAAGAATCTTGCGCGCCAGGGAATCGCCGGCCGCAAACGCTCTCCCGACCGTCTCACTGGTCACATCTTCGATCTTGCCCTGTGCAAGATCGAGCATCGCAGAGTGCCGAGACTGCTCGGCGGCGAGCCGCGCGCGGGCGCGGGCACCGATCGCAGGGCCCGCGGCGAAAGCTTCAATGCAGCCGTGTTTGCCGCAACCGCAGACCGGGCCTCGGTAATCAATGCTCATGTGTCCGCCTTCTCCCGCCGCGCCCGTATATCCATGGTAGATTTGGCCGTCGAGTACGATGCCGGTGCCGATCCCGGTGCCGACGGTGGCATAGAAAACGTAACGGTAGCCGCGAGCAGCTCCCCAGCGGGTTTCAGCCAGCGCCGCCGCATTTGCGTCATTGTCGAGTTTAACGGGAACGCCGTAAATCTCAGCGACTTTGGCGGCGAGCGGAAAATTCCGCCAACAGGGAAGGTTCGGTGGATTAATGACGACGCCCGTCTGAGGATCCAGCGGTCCCGGCGCGCACAAGCCAATGCCCTGGAACTTGACGTTCGCCTCGGGCATTTCCCTCGACAGTAAGTCGATCGCGGAAGTAACCGCCTTCAGTGCAGCTTCAGGTTCGCCGCGCGCGACCATAGGCTGGCGAACCTGATTGAGAATTTTGCCGTCGCAATCCACCAGACCAGCGGCCACTTTAGTTCCACCGACATCAACCCCAATGATCGAACCATCACGCTTAGTGTGTTGCGTCATTCGCGTTGGCAGCCTGCCCCGCTTCGTTTCTTGACTTCGAAGCAAATCGTACCTTGATGGTCTTGATCTCGTACGGCTTGGTGTGCAGCATCACCACGGCGTTCTCGACCTGCAGGTTTGACGTGGGCTTCTCCATAAGATCTGTTTCGGAGGCCGATTCCACTCCGAATGGAAGGTGAATCTTCACGTCCGCTTCCTTTCCGGCCCATTCGTAGAAGCGCAGCACAATTTCGCTGTTGTCCTCGGCCTTCTTGAGCGCGGTGACGATCACATTGTCGGGCGAGATCTGCACGAAGGAATGCTCAGGCGGAAGTTTTCCCTCGTGTCTTGCTGCCGGTGCGGAAATCAGTTTGTAGTTCAACTCATAACCTCGGCGTACAGCCAGCGAGTCTTGCCAGTTCCCGCCATGAGGATACATGGAATAGGTGAATTCGTGATGGCCCTCGTCGGCATGCGGATCAGGCCATTCGGGCGACCTCAGCAAGGACAGCCGAAGGACGTTTCCTTTGGCGTCGTATCCGTACTTGCTGTCGTTGAGCAGACTGAATCCATGTGTGGAGTCGGAAATGTCCGCCCAGCGCAGCGCCGGAACTTCGAACTGTGCCAACTCAGCCGGCGTATTCCGCGTCGTCGGACGCTCGACTGAGCCATAAGGAATCTCAAAAGTGGCGTTGTCGTTGTGTGCGCTTAGCGGGAAGGCAACTTTCAGCAGAATATGCTTCTCATGCCATTCGGTCTGCATCTTCACGTCGACGCGCGGAACCCCGGCATACATTGTGATGTCGCGGACAAATGTCGAATTCTGAAAATGATTTTTGACTCGGATGATCGCGCGTAACGGGCCCGCCTCGATCAGTTTGACTTCGTCAGCCGTGTCGAGGTCCCAGTGTTTTTGCTCGAAATCCGCATCGATATTCCAGGCGTCCCACTTCTCGGGTTTGTCGACGAATGTCTGCAGCAGATTGCCGCAGGTGAAACTTCTCGGGCCACCAGTGTCGGTTTCAGCAGGCGCAAGAGTTTCCGTGTTGCTGCGCTTGTCGAACAGGCTAGTCACACAACCATTCTTAGGGCCGATTTTGAGACGAATGAATTCATTCTCCAGTGAGTCTGCCGAGGCCTTAAGCAGGGAACGACCGCCTGGCACGTTGGCTGCTGCGTGCACAAAATAGGTCTGAAATCCCATCGCTGGAATATTCGCCTGCAACAGGAACCGCGCCCGATGGGTCTCTGCGTCGATGGAGAGCAACTGCGATTCCGCAGGCTTACCAGCCGAGTCCACAACGTCAATGTTGCTTGCCGGGTGAGGCAGTTGCGCTTCGAGTTCGACAACTTCGGTGCGCGCCCACGAAAGAGTATTAAAGACCACGACGGGAACGCCTTCGCCTTGGGTGTTGACGTGATCTGTGATTTCCTTGAGCGCGCCATGCGCCACTTCGTGCGCCGCGCGGCCAACGTCTTCCAGATTGCGTTTAGCATCCAGGTAATTCACCGCAATGCCCGATCCCGGCATGATGTCGTGAAAGTGATCGAAAAGCAGGTTCTTCCATGCCAGCTCCATCTCATCCTGCGGGTAGCGCCGGCCATAGAGCGTGGCAATCGATGCGAACTGCTCCGCATTCAGCATGGCCTGTTCAGCGCGTCGGATCCTCCGCTTGGTTTCGGCTTGGGTGGTAAAAACACCGCGGTGATATGCGAAGTAGAGTTCGCCATCCCAGGTGGGAACCTGCATGGTGGGCAGCTTCCTTTCGAGATCGCTGAAGAAGTCTCTGGCAAAACTGAACTCAAGCTTGGGAAATACGGTAGTGGGCGCCCGGAGTTGTTCTGCGTTGTCGAGCATGACGCGAGTCGGTCCTCCGCCATGATCACCGACGCCATACAGGTGCATCATTTCGGGTTTGTCGCTGAGCTTCTTGCCATAAATCGAGGGCATCCAGATGGAAAGGTCAGTTCCCAGGCTGTCAGCGTCGATACCGCCGGCGTAGTCGTGCGGAAAGTACGTCAGCAGTCGGCTGCCGTCAGGAGCCTGCCACCAGAATAATTTGTAAGGGAATGTAGTGAACTCGTGAGCCCACAGAAGCTTCTGTGTCACGAAATAATCCATACCTGACTTCTTGTAAATTTGCGGAAGTTGCCAGTTGTAACCGAACGAGTCGGGATTCCATCCGATCTTCACGTCCACGCCGAAATGTTTCTGGAAGTATCGTTTCCCAACGAGGATCTGGCGGACGAGCGACTCTCCCGCGGGCATGTTGAGGTCGGGTTCGACCCACATACCACCGATGATTTCCCACCGGCCTTCCTTCACCCGTTGCTCGATCTGCTTGAACAGATCAGGATATTTCTCCTGCATCCACTCATACGTGCGGGCCGACGACATCGTGAACTTGAAATCCGGATACTCGCCCATAAGATCGAGCACACTCTGGAACGTGTTGCGCACCACTTCCACCGTTTCCGTCCAGGGCCACAGCCAGGCCATATCAATGTGTGAATTGCCCACCGCGCGGATGGTGAAATGCTGCAGCCACGGCTTCAGTTGTTCAAGCTTGGCGTGAGCCTGGCGCAGCGATGCATCGAAGCCAGCCTGATCGCCCTTTTCGAGCGGTGAGAAATCAATCGCCGTGACCGCCGCGTCGAGTTGCTGTTCGCGCTCTGCTTTGCCTTCCTCGTACGCTGCGATGATTGGGCGCGCGGAAAGAATCTCCATTCGTAGCCGGCCGGGGTTCGGGCGCGTAAGCGGCGCGTCGATGATAAGTTCACTGTGAAAGAACTCGGACTCTATGTCATCATTGGCGACCACTCGGGCAGCGACCAGGAATTTCTGTCCAGGCTGTGCTTTCGCGCTTAACAGGATGGGCTGGATGTCATCCTCATTGCCGTGATAGGCAGCGACACCATTGCAGAAGACAGTTACTATGCGCGTGGAGGCGATTATGGACGAGGGTCGGCTTTGAAAGCGCAAATCCAGCTTCACTTGTGAGTTCTCAACAGCATAACCGTTAATCTTCTCTGGGATCTGAATCCAACGCCGAAAGACGCGAGTTCCGATCCAGCGTTCCTCACTTTCATTGTTCCCTTCCAGACCAGAGACATTTTTCACGGCGATCACGCCCCAGTCCGAGTCATTCACGGCGGGGTCTTCTGGATGAGGTATATCTGTATGGAAGCGCCATGGACTCTCGGTTTGTGTGGTGAGCGATTGCAGCCGGTCTAGAACAGCCTTGTAGGGATCAGAAGGCTCCGCTTTCTGAGTAGTCTGAGAAAAACTCGAGATCACGCACACTAGAATCGCAACCCCTGAAAAAACTGCAGAACGGTTCATAGCAAGTCCTCTTTTTGTCCGCAGCGGCGCCGAATAAACATAACACCTCGGCCTCGTATCGATTCCATTGGATCCAGCTAACCGGCTGATTGTATTGGAGATGATTGTAGATACAACCGGCCACGAGAGGATGTTTCACATCCTATAGCCCAAAGATTTTCAACCGTTTCTGATCGGCGGGCGCAACTGATTCTCCTGCGGAACGAAGGTTTTGAGAGCAGCAAAAAAATTCTGCTTCTTTCCATCGAAACTATTCATCGAAGTCAATACGCAATTCAGTTGACGGCGATTAGCGGTCAACTTAGAATGCAAGATCATCATGTCGGTTAGCCAAAATTTCCGCGCGCTGTGTGCATGCACTTGTTGTTGTTGTGCATGTGTGTGCTCTGGCGCGGGGAGGCTGCTGACCTAAGAGTTTTTTCTTAATACCGGCACTCATAACCCACCGCCAGAAGAACCTGGCGGTGGGTTTTTTATTTCTTATGACAATGACAAACACAACGAAAGAAACCAAAGCTCAGCGGGTCGAACGCCTCAAGCGCGCGAAGAATCCGTGGGAAGGCCTGGAAGAGATTCGGCGCTTCGCACGCGAGGGCTTCGCTTCTATCCCGCCGGAATGGATCGGAACCTACTTCCGCTGGTGGGGCGTCTACACCCAGGGCGATGGAGCCGGCGTCACCGGCGGTCAGGGCGGAGAAGGCAAAGCTCTGCAGCGCTTCATGGTGCGAATCCGCATCCCCAATGGCCTGCTGCGTTCCCAGCAACTGCGAACCATTGCCGATCTCACCCAACGCTACGCTCGCGGAACCGCCGACATCACCGTACGGCAGAACATTCAATTGCATTGGGTCACCATTGAGCAGCTTCCAGAAGTTCTGGACGCGCTGGTGCGAGTGGGACTCAACACCACCAGCGCCTGCGGTGATGTGACGCGCAATGTCACCGGATGCCCCGTTGCCGGTGTGGACGCGCACGAGATTTGCGACGCCTCGCCCCTGGCGCTCGAAGCCTCGCGAATGTTGGCAGGGAACCCCGAGTTCTACAACCTCCCGCGCAAGTTCAAAATCTCGATTGCAGGATGCCGCGCTTGGTGCCCATATCCCGAGATCAATGACATCGGCCTGACCGCGATTGCGAGGGAAGTTGGCGGCGCGCCAGAGGTTGGTTTCTCCCTGCGCGTGGCCGGCGGCCTTTCCACCGAGCCCTACCTCGGAGCGCGCCTGAATGCGTTCGTTCGATGGGACCAGGTTCTTCCCGTTATCAAAGGCATCGCCGAGTTGTTCCGCGACTCAGATGTGCTGCGCGAGCATCGCGAACGAGCGCGTATGAAATTTCTCTTTTTGCGGCATGGGTGGACGGCCGAAAGTTTTTTGGAGGAACTGCAGCGCCGCATTGGATTCCAGCTCGATCCTGCGGTCCCGGAAGATCCGCCCTCTGATGTGTATCGGGACCATGTAGGAATCCATCCTCAGAAACAGCAAGGCTATTGCTTCGTGGGAGCGGCGGTGCTGCGCGGCCGAATCTCCGCGGAACAGATGCGCTCCGCGGCCGATCTCGCCGAGCGCTTTGCCGGTGGCGAATTGCGCACGACCAACATGCAAAACCTCCTGATCGTGAACGTGCCGCAGATCAATGCTGATTCTCTGGCGAAAGAACTGGATGCAATCGAACTCCGCGTCGACGGCTCGGCCTTTTACCGCGGCACCATCGCATGCAGCGGCACCGAATTCTGCAAGCTAGCCATCACGGAGACGAAAAGTTTTTCGCGCTGGCTCGTGGAGGAGCTCGAAGATCGTCTGCCCGGATTCGATCAGCACATGAAGCTGCACGTCACCGGATGTCCCAACAGTTGCGGGCAGCACTGGATTGCCGACATCGGGATCGAAGGTAAGAAGATAAAAGTGCAGGACCGCCTGGTGGATGCCTATTACTTCTGCCTCGGCGGTGCTCTGGGCCTGCATCAGGCAACTGCTCGTCCCGTTGGATATCGTTGCGCCGCGACTGAAGTTCCCGAAGCCATCGAGAGGTTGTTGCGCCGATATCTTGCCGAACGCGAGGTTGGTGAAAATCTGCGCCAGTTCTTTGCTCGCCACACTGATACGGAGCTGAGGGAACTTTTAGCCGGAGAGTTTGTAGACGCCGTAGCCCGGGATTTGCCGGCACAACATCTGGCGCACTCCGCAGGAGGAGACGGTGACTAGCCTATTTCCAATGTTCTTAAAATTAACCGGTCGGCAGGGCCTGGTCGTAGGTGCAGGCAAAGTGGGTGAGCCCAAGATCGGCGGACTCCTGGACACAGGAGCACGCATCCGCGTGGTCGCTCGCGAGGCGACCGAAGTCGTTCACGAATGGGCGCGTGCAGGAAAGATTGATTTGGAGTTGCGAGCCTTCGCGCCACATGACTTGGACGGCGCATTTCTTGCGGTCATTGCCACCTCCTCGCGCAGCCTGAACGAATTCGTTTACCGCGAAGCTCAGCAACGCGCAGTGCTCTGCAACGTGGTCGATGTTCCGGAGTATTGCGATTTCTTCTACCCGGCTCTGGTAAGACGCGGCGATCTGCAGATTGCAATCTCAACGTCGGGGCAGAGTCCCTCGCTTGCGCAAAGACTTCGACAGCAACTGGAACAGCAGTTTGGACCCGGGTACGCAGCGTGGGTCGCGGAGCTCGGCGAGACCAGAAGACTCATTGTGGCCAGCGATCTCGACCCAGAGCGTAAGCGAGAGTTGCTTCACTCCCTGGCCAGCAGGGAGGCGTTTGAGGCTGCCCTCGCGAACGTCCCGCTATTGACCACGCAAGGAGAAGGAGCATGAAAGGCAAAGTTTATCTGGTAGGCGCAGGACCGGGCGACCCAGAGTTGCTCACTCTGAAGGCGCTTCGCCTGCTGCGAACGGCGCAAGCTGTATTGCACGACGATCTCGTCGCCCCAGAGATACTGCGGCTTATTCCGTCAACCGCGCAGGTTTACAACGTCGGCAAACGCTGCGGGAAGAAGAGTGTTCGTCAGGAGGAAATTAATTTCCTGATGGTTGAGCTGGCTGCTTCAGGACTGCAGGTGGTTCGGTTGAAAGGCGGCGATCCCCTGATTTTCGGCCGCGCAGGCGAGGAGATCGAATCCCTGAGAAGAGCCAAGATTCCCTACGAGATCGTTCCCGGCGTGACCTCAGCCCTGGGCGCAGCAGCAGCGGCCGAGATTCCACTGACGCATCGGAAAGCAGCATCCGCGCTGGTCTTCATAACCGCGCAACGCGCCTCTGCAAATGACGCCGTGGATTGGAGCAAGTTTGTCAGCAGCGGAGCAACCGTGGTCATTTACATGCCGGGACAGAACTACGCCGATGTGGCCACGAAGCTGATGGCAGCCGGACTCCCCCGGGAAACGCCTTGCGCGGCAATTTCGCGCGCCACAACCAGGCACCAGCAAGTGCATCGCACAACGGTTCTGAATCTGCATCGTGTTCCGCAACTCGCGGCCCCTACGCTGCTGGTGGTGGGTGAGGTAGTTCGATTCTCCGATCCCACGGCCATTGCGGAAAACTTTGTGGCGCCCCACCTGGAGGCGGGCGTGGATGCTCTGCTTCCGGTCGCATTCTTCAAAGATTTCCCCTCTCCGGCACAAGCCTTCGAAGGGGATGAGGAGCCAATCGCGTGAAAGACAAAATCGCTGAATTGCAGCGCTTGGCAGAGAGTTGGACTCCCCAGCACGTTCTCGCCTGGGCATTTGAAAACTTCGGTAATGGCGTCGCTATTTCCTCCGCTTTTGGCGCTGAGGGCATGGTCCTCATTGACATGGCCTCGCGGGTGCACAAGGATTTCCGGCTCTTCACGATTGACACAGAGTTCTTATTCCCCGAAACCTACAGCCTGATGGATAGGATCGAGCAGAGATACGGCGTCACGATCGAGAAAGTATATTCGCTACTCTCGCAGGAAGAGCAAGAGCGCCATCACGGTGCGGCATTGTGGAGCCAAGATCCAGATCGCTGCTGCAACCTGGGAAAGGTCGAGCCGCTGCGGCGCAAATTAGGCGAGCTCAATGCCTGGATCACGAGTATTCGGCGCGACCAGACCTCGGCCCGCGCGGGTGCCCGCAAAATCGAGTGGGATACGAAATTCGGACTCGTCAAGGTGAATCCGATCGTCGACTGGACTTCAAAGCAGGTGTGGCGCTACATCCATCAGCACGATGTGCCGTACAACGCGCTCCACGATCAGAACTATCCCAGCATCGGCTGCACGCATTGCACCGCGTCTGTGAGACCAGGCGAAGATCCGCGGGCGGGCCGCTGGCCGGGCTTTGCCAAGACGGAGTGCGGCCTGCATGTGATTGAGCCGGCGCCACCCAATTTAACGGGAGCAGCTAACGCCGCCAAGGCCGGAGACTAACATCTTCTGTGCGGTTGATTCAGGCGTCTGTCTTCTTCGGATAGGTTGCTAGCTGCCGCAGCAGGCTGATAAATGCGGTTGTCGCTACGGAATGAGTCCGGTCGCGGCGGTAGGCCAGGCCCAGTTCGCGAAACAGTTCCGCATCCTCAATATCAATCAGCTTGACCCTGCCGGCCTCAACCTCGTCGTGAGCGAACGACGCGCTGATCAGCGAAACTCCCAGATCGGCCGCCACAAAGCTCTTGATCATGCCAATGCTCGGCAATTCCATGCGCACTTGCAGTTCCGCCGAATGCGGCCGAAACAGCTTGTCCAGCAGCCGCCGCGTATGGCCTGTCTTCGGAAATAACAACGGGTGCTTGACAATTTCACCGATGGAAACGACTTTGTGCTTGGCCAAGGGATTCTTGGGACTCACCATCAGCATCAACTTGTCGCGGAAGATGGGATGGACTTTCAGGCTCGGAGACTGGACCGGCAAGGTGAGAACGCCGACCTCGACCGACCCGTTCTCCAGCTTTTCGATGATCTTATAAGTGAAATTACGATAGATGCTGATCTGTACTGGCGGATAGCGGCGGCAATACTCGGCAAACACCTCTGGAAGCACATACAGGCACGTCGCCTCGTTTGCGCCCACGCGTAATGTGCCACGCGGCGTCCCACTGTGGTCGGCTACCGCCATCAACGATTCGTCGCGCAGATTCTTCATGCGCTCGGCATATTCGTAGAACACCTGCCCGGCGGGAGTCAGTTTTACGGTCTTGCCCGAGCGGTCGAGCAGGCGATCGCCGTACTCCTGCTCTAATTGGCGAATCTGCGCGCTGACCGCCGATTGCGAGCGAAACACCTTCTCCCCTGCCCGCGAGAAGCTGCCTTGCCTGGCGACTTCCAGGAATGTGACGAGCTGATCGAAGTCCATTGAAGTTGTGCGAAATTATATAGCGAAGTGCGTGAAAATACGGGAAATTAGGCTAGACAAGCGCGGAATCCGCGGCCCTGAATTTTGCATTCCCCGCATCGAAATTCTGAATTGTACTTACTGCTCTCCCGGCAGTATTAAAAAGAGATTACGTTCGCTAGTCGACGTGTGTGACGGTCCAGCCCTCTTTCGGCAAACAGCCCGACACCGACTCAGAGCAACCGATTGATCGAAATGTGATGTCGAATGACCCGTCTTCGCACAAAAAACGGATTTCCGCCGGCGCAGGGCCTGTACGATCCCGCCCACGAGCATGACGCCTGCGGAATTGGCTTCGTGGCCAGCATTCCCGGCCACAAGAGTCACGACATCATTCGCAAGGGAATCCAGGTGCTGCTCAATCTGGCGCATCGGGGTGCCTGCGGCTGCGATCCGGAAACCGGCGATGGCGCGGGAGTTCTGATTCAGATTCCGCACCAGTTTTTCGCGCGCGAGTGCACGAAGCTCGGCTTCGATTTACCCGAGCCCGGCACCTATGGCGTCGGCATGACATTTCTGCCCGTCGAGAAGCACCAGCGTCTCCAATGTGAAGGCATTCTGGAGCGCATCATCCGCGAGGAAGGGCTCAAGGTTTTAGGCTGGCGGGACACGCCCGTTTACGCTTCCGCTATCGGCCGCGTGGCCCGCGCCTCGCAGCCTTACATCCAACAGATCTTCGTGGGCGGCGGCTCGGGTATGGACGAGACCACACTTGAGCGCAAGCTCTATGTGGTACGCAAGCGGGCTGAGACTGAAGTGAGGGAATCCGGCGTCGAGGACGCCGACACGTTCTACATTCCATCGCTCTCATGCCGCACCATCGTCTACAAAGGTTTGCTGCTCGCTCCGCAAATCGCCAATTTCTACCGCGAACTTTCCGATCCCGATGTCACCAGCGCCTTGTGCCTGGTGCACCAGCGCTTTTCGACGAACACATTTCCCAGTTGGCAACGGGCGCATCCGTATCGCTACGTCGCGCACAACGGCGAAATTAATACCCTCAAGGGAAACGTCGCATGGATGCAGGCGCGCCAATCGCTTCTTCAGTCCCCGTTGTTTGCCGATGATCTGAAGAAGCTGTATCCCATCATCGCGCCCGATGGCAGCGATTCCGCAAACTTCGACAACGCCGTCGAGTTGCTCGTCCAGGCAGGGCGTAGTATCCCTCACGTGATGGCCATGCTGATTCCGGAAGCGTGGGCGGGCAATCCGCACATGGATCCGGAGAAGCGCGCCTTCTACGAATATCACGCTTGCTCGATGGAGCCATGGGACGGTCCGGCGGCCATCGCCTTTACCGACGGCCGAGTCATCGGAGCGACGCTCGACCGCAACGGGTTGAGACCCGGCCGCTACGTGGTGACGCAAGACGAATTGGTCATCATGGCCTCCGAAGCCGGCGTGCTCGACGTGGACCCGGAGCAGGTCAAGATGAAGGGCCGCTTGCAACCGGGAAAAATGTTCCTGGTCGACACCATGGAAGGCCGCATCGTTTCCGACCGGGAGATCAAACGCCGCCTGGCCTCCCGCCAGCCTTACGGGCAGTGGCTCAAAGACAATCAGATCACGATCGATCAATTGCCCGAGCCTTCGCGAATGCACAACGCCGACCAGGAAACTCTTCTGCGCCGCCAACGTGCCTTCGGATACAGCGATGAAGACCTGCGGATGATCCTTGGCCCAATGGCCTCTGCCGGGGAAGAGCCCGTCGGCTCGATGGGCACCGACACGCCATTGGCCTGTCTCTCTGACCGGCCGCAGCCTCTGTTCAATTACTTCAAGCAACTCTTCGCGCAGGTCACCAACCCGCCCATCGACCCGATTCGTGAAGAGATGGTCATGTCGCTCATCAGCTACATCGGCAGCGAGCGCAACATCCTCGAGGAGGCGCCCGAGAACTGCCACATGCTGAAGCTGGCACATCCTCTTCTCACCAATCGCGAACTCGAGAAACTCCGCCGCGTGTCGTATCGCGATTTGCTGGCTACCACGCTGCCCGCGCTGTTTCGCGCTAGCGAAGGCGAGCCCGGACTGAAGCGCGCCCTCGATGAGCTTTGCCAAAGAGCATCCCTGGCGGTCAAAGCGGGATACACGCTGCTGATTCTTTCCGATCGAGGCGTGGACAAGGACTACGCTCCGATCCCCTGTTTGTTGGCGCTGGCCGCCGTTCATAACTTGCTGGTGAGAGAACAGACGCGCACCCAGGTTGCCCTCATCACCGAATCAGGTGAGCCGCGTGAGGTGATGCACTTCGCATTGCTCAGCGGTTACGGAGCTAGTGCAATCAATCCGTATCTGGCATTGGAGACCGTCGAAAATCTGGCGTGGCGGAGCGAACTGGCCGATGGCGTGACTCCTGAACTCGCCGTCAAGCGGTTCATTAAGGCAGTGAACAAGGGCTTACTGAAGACTTTTTCCAAGATGGGTATCTCCACCTTGCAGAGCTACCAGGGCGCCCAGGTCTTCGAGGCCATCGGCCTTAACAGGGAGCTTGTCGACGCGTATTTTTCAGGCACTACTTCGCGCCTGGAAGGAATCGGTCTCGAAGTGCTCGCTCGCGAAGCACAGCTCAAGCACGAATACGCCTTCCGCCCTCTGACAGAATCGGAAACCGAACTCTCCGTCGGCGGCAATTATCACCAGCGAGTTGACGGCGAATATCACCTGCTGAATCCGCTGACGATCAGCAAATTGCAGCAGGCAGTGCGACAGGAAGATTTCAAGACTTTCCAGGAGTACACCGACCTCATCGACCACCAGAATAGCAATCTGTGCACGCTGCGCGGCCTGATGAGGCTGAAGAAGAGCGACGAGCCCCTCGCAATCGAGGAAGTCGAACCCGCCAAGGACATCGTGAAGCGCTTCAATACCGGAGCGATGTCATTCGGATCGATCAGCAAGGAAGCGCACGAGACGCTGGCCATTGCCATGAACCGCATCGGCGGGAAGTCGAATACCGGAGAAGGTGGAGAGGACGAAGAGCGCTTCAAGTCCGACGCGGCTGGAGACTCCCGGCGCAGCGCCGTGAAGCAGGTCGCCTCGGCGCGCTTTGGTGTCACCGCGAATTACCTGGTAAATGCGGACGAGTTGCAGATCAAGATGGCCCAGGGCGCGAAACCCGGCGAGGGCGGCCAACTTCCCGGCCACAAAGTAGACGAGGTGATTGCGCGCCTCCGGCACTCCATCCCCGGCGTCGGCCTGATTTCGCCGCCGCCGCATCACGACATCTACTCGATCGAAGATTTGGCACAGCTGATCTATGACCTGAAGAATGTCAATCCGCAAGCCCGCATCGCCGTGAAGTTAGTGGCGGAGGTCGGCGTGGGCACGGTCGCGGCCGGCGTTGCCAAGGCTCATGCCGATGTTGTTTTGATCAGCGGAGACACTGGCGGCACCGGCGCTTCACCGCTGAGTTCGATCAAGCATGCCGGCATTCCCTGGGAATTAGGTCTGGCTGAAACGCAACAGGTGCTGCTGCTCAACGACCTGCGCAGCCGCATCCGCGTGCAAACCGACGGCAAATTGCAGACCGGCCGTGATGTCGTCATCGCTACATTATTGGGCGCGGAGGAGTTTGGCTTTGCCACCACGCCGCTGATCGCGATGGGTTGCATCATGATGCGCAAGTGCCACCTCAATACTTGCTCGGTGGGTATTGCCACGCAAGATCCGGTATTGCGCAAGCGGTTCCAGGGACAGCCCGAGCACGTGATCAACTTCTTCTTCTTTATCGCCGAACAGGTGCGGCAGTACATGGCGCAGCTGGGCTTCCGCACCATGGATGAAATGATTGGACGTGTGGACATGCTCGACGTGGAGCCGGCCGTGGATCACTGGAAGGCCCGAGGCCTCGACTTCTCGGCCATTCTCTACGACCCGCCCGTTCCCTCGCGCGTTGCGCGGCGCTGTGTGCATGAACAGGATCACGGGCTGCAGCAGGCCCTGGATCATAGCCTCATCGGACTGGCCCGCAATGCGATCGAGGATCTCACGCCGGTTGAAATTAAATTGCCGGTACGCAACGTTTACCGCTCCGTGGGCACAATGCTGAGCGGCGAAATCGCCCGCCGCCACGGTTCCGCCGGCCTCCCCGATGACACCATTCGAATTCAGCTCGCTGGCTCCGCTGGGCAGAGTCTCGGAGCCTTCCTGGCGAAAGGCGTTACGCTGATGCTCGAAGGTGATGCCAACGATTACCTGGGCAAAGGCCTGTCCGGCGGGCGATTGGTGGTGTATCCCCCAAGAAACTCCAGGTTCGCTCCCGAAGAGAATATTTTGATCGGCAACGTTGCACTTTACGGCGCCACGAGCGGCGAAGCGTTTTTCAACGGCGTTGCCGGGGAACGCTTCGCTGTTCGCAACTCCGGCGCCACCGCCGTGGTTGAGGGAGTTGGCGATCACGGTTGCGAGTACATGACCAACGGCCTGGTGCTGGTCCTCGGATCTTGTGGCAGAAATTTTGCGGCCGGCATGAGTGGCGGCGTCGCCTATGTATTCGACGAGCATCTCGACTTCACCGAAAAGCGATGCAACCTCGAATCCGTAGATCTTGAGCCGATTCTCGAAGCGCAAGACGCGCAGATCGTCACAGATCTTCTCACTCGCCATTTGGAGTTGACCAGCAGCCCTCGCGCGAAGTGGATTCTCGAAAACTGGTCTGAGATGCTGCCCCGGTTTATCAAGGTTTTCCCCCACGAATTCAAACGCGTTCTGGGCGTCAGCCGCAGCCGCCAGCCCTACATTCCAGCCCAGCCGTTAACCGCTCTGGCACAGTCCGAACAGAATCAGCGCGAACAGGTGCAGAAGGAACTGGTGCAGCATGGGTAAGACCACCGGCTTCCTCGAACATTCGCGCGAACTTGCCCCACGTCGTCCAGTCACCCAGCGTGTCAACGACTGGTTCGAAATTTACCTCGACCTTCCCGAAGAAAAGTTGCGAAGCCAGGGTGCTCGTTGCATGGATTGCGGCGTCCCCTTTTGTCAGACTGGATGCCCCGTAAACAACTTGATTCCCGACTGGAACGATCTCGTCTATCGCGGGCGCTGGAGCGACGCAGTCCGGCAGTTACACGCAACCAACAACTTTCCGGAATTTACCGGCCGCATCTGCCCGGCTCCGTGCGAGGCGTCGTGCGTCCTTGGAATCAATCAGCCCCCGGTGACCATCAAGCAAAACGAGAAGAGCATCGTGGAGCGCGGATTTCGTGAGGGCTGGATCCGCCCGGAGCCGCCCAAACTTCGCACGGGAAAAAAAGTGGCAATTGTAGGTTCCGGTCCCGCAGGCCTGGCCGCGGCTCAGCAGTTATGCCGCGCCGGGCACACGGTAGTAGTTTACGAAAAGGCAGATCGCATCGGGGGATTGCTGCGCTACGGAATTCCCGAGTTCAAGATGGAGAAGCACATCATTGATCGCCGTTTAGAGCAAATGTCAGCCGAAGGCGTAAAGTTCGTCACGTGCGCGGAGGTTGGGAAAAACATCGCGGTGGAAGAATTGCGGCGGGACTTCGATGCGATCGTGCTCGCCGGGGGCGCTGAACAACCACGCGATCTTAAAGTGCCGGGGCGCGAGCTGAAGGGCATTCACTTCGCGATGGAGTTCCTTCCTCAGCAAAACCGCCGCTGTCTCGGCGACCGGATCGAGTCAGACACGGAGATTCTCGCGACTGGCAAGCGCGCGGTCATTATCGGGGGCGGTGACACCGGCGCCGATTGCCTCGGGACCTGCCACCGCCAAAAGCCGCTTTCCGTGCACCAGTTCGAGATCATGCCCCGGCCGCCCGAGGAGCGCTCCCCGCTAACTCCGTGGCCGCTTTGGCCGATGCAGTTGCGCACGGAAGCTGCGCACGAAGAAGGCGGCATTCGCGACTGGAGCATCGCCACCACAAAGTTCACCGGCTCCGAAGATGGCAACGTGATGCAACTCCACGCCGTGCGCGTAGGCCCTCCTCCCAGCTTCGAACCAATTCCAGGCAGCGACTTCACCATCGACGCTGACCTGGTCCTGATCGCGATGGGCTTTTTAGGCCCCGTTCGTAATGGAATGATCGAGCAGTTGGGGGTAGACCTCGATGCGCGCGGCAATGTGGCGACGGACGCAAATTACATGTCTTCCGTCCCGGGAGTTTTCGCAGCAGGCGACATGCGTCGCGGCCAATCGCTGGTGGTCTGGGCGATCTCCGAGGGCCGTAAGGCAGCCGCGAGTGTCGATGCCTATCTGCGAACGGAGCTGCTGCGCCCCATGACTCCATCGGTCTCCCAGGCACAACAAATTGCGTCATGATCATGACCACAGCGATTGGTCAATGTAATATGGCTGCTGCAAGCGTCATGATCGGTCTCACCGACATCCAGGCCGCACTGGGACGGATTCGCGATTCCATCCGCGTCTCCCCCTGCACGCCGTCCGAAGCTTTTTCGGAACTCACCAATAACTCCATCTTCCTCAAACTTGACAACCAGCAACGTACAGGCGCCTTCAAGGAGCGGGGTGCTCTGAACAAGTTGCTCACTCTCAGCCGCCAGGAACGCGACCGCGGGGTGATTGCAGCATCCGCCGGCAATCACGCCCAGGGTGTCGCGTACCACGCCGGCCGGCACGGCATTCGCGCGCGCATACTTATGCCGCTCCCCACGCCGCTCACGAAAGTGTCCGCTACGCGAGCCTATGGCGCAGATGTAGTGCTGCATGGTGCCAACTATGATGAGGCCTACGAAAAGGCGGTCGAGCAAAGCCGGCAGGAGCGCCTCACACTCATCCACGCTTTTGACGATGACGCCGTCATCGCGGGCCAGGGGACTCTGGGGCTCGAAATACTCCAGCAACATCCGGACATCGAAGCAATTGTCGCGCCCATCGGCGGCGGAGGACTTATCGGTGGAATTGCCTGCGCCGTCAAGGAAACCAATCCGCGCGTGCAGGTCTTCGGAGTCCAGCCCGCCAAAATTCCTTCCATGAAAGCCGCCGTCGCCGAAGGCAAGCTCGTCACCTTGAATGCAGCCAAGACCATTGCCGACGGAATCGCCGTGCGGCGCGCCGGGGAACGCACCCTTCCCTTAGTTCAGAAGTATGTGGATGACATCGTTACGGTGGAGGAAGAAGAGATTGCCAACGCGATCCTGTTACTGCTCGAGCGTGAGAAGACTCTGGCAGAGGGCGCCGGCGCCGCGGCCATGGCCGCCGTCCTGAATCGCAAATTGCCGCTAGCGGGCAAGCAAGTTGCCGTACTGGTTTGCGGCGGCAACATTGACGTCACTCTGCTCGCGCGTATCATCGAGCGCGGTTTGGTGAAAGACGGTCGCCTGGTTCGGTTGCGAGTTCACCTGCCTGACTACCCCGGCGCCCTGCACCGTCTAACGGGAATCCTGGCCGAGCATCGCGCTAACATCGTCGAAACCGCCTACGACCGCGCCTACCACGGCGTGAATCTGGGCGACACCGCCATCGACATCACCATGGAAACCAGAGGCCCCGATCACATCGCGGAGCTCCTGGGAGCGCTGACCGCAGCCGGATACACGCACGAAAGGATACTCTAACTTCCCACGCCGCTTCACGGTTGCGACGGACTCACTTGCGGCGGATTCTTCCCACGGCAAAGAAGCACGCACAGTAGCAGGACGCCGCCGCCAGCCCCAGCCCCGATCTCGATCCATTTTTTGGGAAGACCTTCCGCGCCTTCACTTGGGCTTTTCACAACTCCGCAAGCAGCCGCAGCGTCGCGCGTGGCCTGTTCTCCCTCGTGAACAGTAGCGGATTGAGATCCGGCATTCTCAGGCGACGTTTTCCGCACCGTAGCTACAACCTGAATGTTCACATCTTTTTTCCGCGCGGCGGCTTGAACTGTCCCATTTAAGTCAGTCACGTCGTATTGCGTCCACTCATTCGAGACGGGCACGACCCGTATGCAATCGATGTGCACACTCATCGACTTCGAACGTCCCAACCGACACGCTGCCGTGCTCCAGCGTGAGAGAGTCCCCGTTAAACTTTACGATCGATTCCGGCTGAATCAGAACCGTGGAACCGTCCGCATCAAGATTGGCGACCGACCCAGGCTTGGTCTCCAACAAATCTCCGGGAACCACTGCGGTGGAATCCGTGGCATCACTGCCGTTGACCCATACTCCGCCCTTACTATGCAGGATCGCTGATCCCGTGTCTGCCGCCATCAGCGAGAGCGGACAAACGACGGATAGCATCCAACAGACAAGGTTGCGCAAAATAGACACACTCATACCCAAACGAAATTTCGACAAACTACCCCAGTAAAAGCCTAGACGGGGGTAGCAGTCCCGTCTATTAGCTGTCTGGGTGACCTCGCGACCGAAAGTAACCCGGCGCGGCCCGGCATCATCGCTCCCCTTGAGCCTCTCAACTTCGGTATGCTTGGCGGACATGGAGCGTGACCCTCATAACGGCCCCGCGATTGAGTTCCGCAACGTGGCCTACGATGCGCCTAGCGGACAAGTGATTCTGTCTGACCTCAACCTCGAAGTTCTTCGCGGCGAGATCCTCGTGCTGTTAGGCCGCAGCGGTTCGGGCAAGACCACAACTCTGAAGCTGATCAACCGGCTGCTGGCGCCTACTGCAGGCCAGGTCCGCGTCGAAGGTTCGCCTGTCGCCAGCGAGGATGTAGTCTGCCTGCGCCGCAGAATTGGTTACGTTATCCAGGAAATCGGCCTTTTCCCCCACTTCACCGTGGAACGCAATATTGGCCTTGTGCCCCGCATCGAAGGTTGGCCGGAAGAAAAGATTCGCGCGCGCACGCAAGAACTGTTACTGATGGTCGGTCTCGAGCCGAATCTTGCTTCGCGTTACCCGCACCAGCTTTCCGGAGGCCAGCGGCAGCGGGTTGGCGTTGCCCGCGCGCTGGCCGCCGATCCCGCCATTCTGCTGATGGATGAACCCTTCGGCGCCCTCGATCCGCTCACCCGCGACGAACTGCAGCACGAGTTTCTTTCACTGCAACAGCGCCTTCACAAGACCGTGGTCTTCGTGACCCACGACCTGAATGAAGCGTTGCGCCTGGGATCGCGCATCGCGCTGATGGAAGTGGGAAAGCTGGTGATCGTTCTCTCGCCCCAGCATTTCCTGCATTCCACCGATCCGCTGGCTGCTGCATACGTCCAGGCCTTTCGATCGGGATTGGACTCTGCCGCGAATCGAGGCACCCCATGAACTGGCTTCATTTCATCGCGCAAAACCACGGTCAGGTATTGGAACTCACGCTCGAACATCTGTGGATGGTTGGAGTATCAACTCTCCTCGCGGCACTGATTGGCATCCCGCTGGGCATACTGATCGCGCACTGGCCCATTCTGAACAAGCCTGTCCTCGCTACTGCCAACATTATTCAGACCGTCCCCAGCCTTGCGCTCTTCGGTTTTCTTCTGCCAGTCCCGTGGCTGGGCGATCGCGTAGAGCGGTTAGCGATCCTCGCCTTGACCCTCTACGCACTCTTGCCGCTGATTCGCAACACCTACACCGGAATCCGTGGAGTCGATCCCGCCGTAGTGGAAGCAGGCCGCGGCATGGGAATGACGGACCGCCAGCTTCTCTTTCAGGTCGAGTTGCCCCTAGCTCTGAGTGTGATCTTATCGGGGGTACGCGTAGCGGTGGTCATCTCGGTCGGACTGGCGACGATCGCCGCTGCCATCGGCGCCGGCGGCCTGGGCGAACTCATCTTCCGCGGACTCGCGATGGTCAATAACCAACTCATTCTGGCCGGGGCCATTCCTGCGGCACTCCTGGCCTTGGCAGCCGACTTCAGCCTGGGATGGCTCGAAAGGCGCCTGCGACCCCGATGACGTCCCGCCAACATCCCGGGCGCTTCAAGGCACAAGTTTGGGAAGGGCACGACTTTCAGTTTTTAGCCTGCCCTGAGCGAGCGCAAGCGACCGAAGGGTGCCGTAAAGATCGAAAGATCGATGCGGCTTCCAGCCGCTGGGGTTCGCTGTGGGCCTGCAAATGGGGTTTTCAGCGACCTGCGAGACAGCTCCAACCGTGCGCAGCGATTGCTCAGGCAGTCAGATGCTGGCTTGTTGCCGCCTCCGCTCTTCTCCTCTTTTCTTGTTCGACCTCGCGCTCCGATCACATCATCATCGCCTCAAAAAATTTCACCGAGTCGCTCATCCTAGGCGAACTCATGGCGCAGCAGATCGAGGCCCATACCCACTTGAAAGTCGAGCGGCGTTTTTATCTCGCTGGAACCTACATCTGCCACCAAGGCATGCTCGCCGGAAGGATTGATGTCTATCCCGAATACACAGGCACCGCGCTGACCGCCATCCTCAAGCAAAAACCAGTGAGCGACCGCCAGCAAGTCTATGCACGCGTGAAAAGCGAATATGAAAACCGCTTCGATCTGACGCTCGCCCCGGCCTTCGGCTTTAATGACACCTTTGCCATGGAAATCCGCGGAGACGATGCCCGCCGCCTGCACCTCAAGACCCTATCGCAGGCGGTTCCTCACGCGGCCCAGTGGCGCGCCGGATTTGGCTACGAGTTCATGGAACGACCGGATGGCTATAAAGGTTTAGTCGCAACCTACGACCTGCACTTTGCCGGACAGCCGCGGATCATGGATTTGGGCCTGCTCGCCCGCGCCCTGAAAGATCGCCAGATCGACATCGCGGGCGGGAACTCGACCGACGGCCTGATTCCGGCCCTCGATCTGTTCGTGCTGGAAGATGACCGCCATTATTTTTCACCCTACGAAGCGGTCCCCGTGATTCGACGCGACACTCTGCGCCGGCATCCTGAAGTGGCGGACGCCCTGGCTTCCTTCGCCGGAAAAATTTCTGACGAAGAGATGCAGCAACTCAACTACGCGGTCGATGGGCAGCGCCGCAACGTCAAGGATGTGGTCCACGACTTCTTGCAAAAGAAAGGCCTCTTGCAGCCCGAAAGGGCGACATTCATTAGCCCCGGACGTAAGTCCGGGGTGCCGGTGCTGCCGGAGCCTGCGGGTTACTTCATCGATTCTTTGTCCCCCCCACTTCCCTCATCCCATCAATAAAGATCCCCGCAGCGTGAGTACCGCTTTGCCTTTAATCACAACGCGGTCCCCCGCGACTTCGCACCACAGTTCGCCCCCGCGTTGCGATACTTGACGGGCATGGAGAATCGATTTGCCCAATCGCTGCGCCCAGTAAGGGGTCAGAGAACAGTGCGTTGATCCGGTCACCGGATCTTCTGGAATTCCATAGCTCGGAGCAAAATAGCGCGACACAAAATCCGCATCCTTCCCTGGAGCGGTCACTGCAACTCCGGCAGGATGAAGCTTCTCCAGCCGCGACAAATCAGGCCGCACCGACCGGACCTCGTCTTCCGAATCGTAGACCGCGAAGTAGTTGTCCTCGATTTGCAGCACCCTTATCTGGCCCGCCCGTGCCCCCAATCCCTCGATCAGATCGCTTGGAGGGCTGGGACAGGCCCAGGGAGCAAGCGCAGGAAAATCCATCGCCAGCAGATCATCTTGCCGCCCGACCGTAAGCAACCCGCCGCGAGTCTTGAAGCGCACCGATTCTTGCTGGGTTTCTAAAATGGTAAACATAACAAAGGCAGATGCCAAAGTCGCGTGTCCGCAAAGACTTACCTCGCACCGCGGAGTGAACCAGCGAAGCCGATAGGCCTCGCCTTCCTGCACAAAATAGGCCGTTTCCGACAGGTTATTTTCTGCTGCGACCGCCAGCAGGAGTTCGTCATCTAACCAAGCCTTTAGCGGACACACCGCCGCCGGGTTGCCGCTGAAAGGCCGGTCAGTAAAGGCATCGACGTGGAATAGGGGTACAGGCATCACCGTACTCCGCCATTGGATGCCCCGGGCCGATGACGTGATTCTGCTCTTAATTTTTCCAGCGGCTGGATGCGCAAATGCATCCAAACGCAATTAAGTGCCGCCGAGGTTTCCCCATGCTTGCGACTCAAACCGACGTTTCGGCTCCAGGCGTTGTGGAAGAACGGCTTCGGGATGCTCGCCGCCGCAGCGACGAAATTTTTGCCCTGGTGAGGCCCGACGCACTCTACGAGCGCCCCATTCCAGAGCGTCACCGCATCATCTTTTACATCGGTCACCTCGAGGCGTTCGACTGGAATTTGCTCGGCGAACGCGTCTTCGGCCTCAAAAGCTTTCATCCCTCCTTCGACCGCGTGTTTGCCTTCGGGATTGATCCCGTCGGTGGCGGCCTGCCCGACGATAAGCCCTCCGACTGGCCCATCGCAGAACAAGTCCGCGAGTACGCAGCCAGGATAAGAAACATACTCGACGACAAGCTGCGCGAAGGTCCTCCAGAAACGCGCTCCCAGGAATTTCCCATAAGCACACTGCTGAATGTGGCCATCGAGCATCGCCTGATGCATGCCGAAACGCTGGCTTACATGCTTCATCAGTTGCCGCTTGACAAGAAGATCGTCCAGAAACAACCAGACAGCTTGTCTGCTCGGCCGGTTGAACCACGAATGATCGAGATCCCCGCCGGTGCGGCCACCCTCGGTCAGGATCGCAGTGACCACCAATTCGGCTGGGACAACGAATACGAAGCGATGCGAATCGATGTCCCGGCATTCGCCATCGACCGCTACAAAGTGACCAACCGCCAGTACTTGGATTTCGTTCTCGCTGGCGGCTACAACACGCGCTCCTTCTGGGCCGAGGAAGATTGGAACTGGAAGTCCGCGCACAATATTTCTCACCCTACTTTTTGGAAGCGGGAGGGCGACCAGTGGCTCTATCGCGCCATGTTCACTGAAGTGCCGCTGCCCCTCGACGCCCCGGTGTATGTGAGCCAGGCCGAGGCCAAAGCCTACGCGCGCTGGGCCGACAAACATCTTCCCACCGAAGCCGAGTGGCACAGGGCGGCGTACGCCGCTCCAGACGGCACGGAGAGCGCCTATCCATGGAGCAGCGCCGAGTCCCACGCCAAGCTTGGCAACTTTGATTTCGCGCGCTGGGATCCTGTCCCCGTAACTGCCTTTCCCGACTCAGAAAGCGCCTTCGGTGTCGCCGATATGGTCGGCAACGGCTGGGAATGGAGCTCCACTCCCTTCGCCCCATTTCCAGGCTTCGAGCCGTTCCCGTTCTACCGCGGCTATTCCGCCGATTTCTTCGATGGCAAACACTTCGTGATGAAAGGTGGATCGGCCCGCACAGCGGCCTGCATGCTACGGCGCTCGTTCCGCAACTGGTTTCAACCGCATTACCAATATATGTACGCCGGATTTCGTTGCGTGCGCCGCTGACGATCTGGAGGATGTCGACAATGCTGACTCACGCGATCACCGCGAATGCCACCTTCGAATTTGCCGCCGACGTGCGCGCCGGTCTGACCCAGCCGGAACAAAAAGAATTGCCGTCGAAGTATTTGTACGATGACGTCGGTTCCGCGCTCTTCGAAGTAATCAGTTTCCTTCCGGAGTACGGTCTTACCCGCGCCGACGAACGCTTACTGCGCCGCCACGCACCCGACATTGTGGAGCGCCTCGCAACTCCCGTCGCCGTTGCCGAACTCGGCAGCGGCAGTGGCAAAAAGACTCGCTGGATTCTCGAAGCACTCTGCCGCCGCCAGCGCACATCGTATTACCCCATTGAAATCTCCCGCACCGCCCTCGCCATGTGCGCGCGTGAGTTGAGCGACATCGATTCCATCAGCATCCTCGGCTTCGAGCGCGAGTATCTTGATGGCTTATTGGAAGTCGCAGCCAAACGCCGTCCCGGCCAGCATCTCCTCGTTCTTTTTCTGGGCAGCACGATCGGAAACTTTGACCGCTCCGCCGGCGTGAACTTCCTCCGCGAAGTCCGCCTCATCCTCCAGCCTGGCGATTCCATGTTGCTAGGAACTGATTTGGAGAAGTCCACCGCCCAGTTAACCGCTGCCTACGACGACAGTCTGGGAGTCACCGCAGCCTTCAATCTCAACCTGCTCGCCCGCATCAATCGCGAGCTCGGCGCGGACTTCGATCTCAACCAGTTTGAACATGTCGCCCGCGTCAACCGCGAAGCACGCCGGGTTGAGATGCACCTGCGTTCCCGCCGTCGCCAGGCTGTGAACATCCCCGAAGCAGAGCTACTGATTGAGTTTCACGAGGGCGAAACCATCTGGACCGAAAGCAGCCATAAATATGCTCCTGGCGAAGTCTTCGCGATCGCCCACGCAGCCGGCTTTTTCTGCGAAGCGCAATGGATCGACGAAGAATGGCCCTTCGTGGAGAGTCTGCTGATAGCCGAGTGATGCCTCGGTCGTTCACATTCCACCTGACGGAATCGTGCAGGTAAAACTTTGTAAATCGTGCTCTCCCAATCTCCAGCCCATGTAAAGTAGATGAAGTGTATGAAGTTCGTAAGGGCGGATATATTAATACTCGCGTGTTGTGCGCTGGGTGTCTCGAGCTGCATTCCAGTAACCTTCGCATTGCCGGCGAGTCTCCAGCAATCTCAGCCGGCAGCAGGTCAGAGTGCCGCTACCAGGCGCATCGGCGCGATTAAAGCCATCAATGGCAACTCGCTTACCTTGACACCGGATTCGGGCGCTGACGTGAGCGTCACCGTGCCAGGCTCCGCCCGCATCTTGCGCATCGCGCCGGGTGACACCAACCTTAAGAAGGCCACTCCCATCCAGTTCCAGGACTTGCAGGTTGGCGATCGCATTCTGGTGGGCGGCAAACCCTCGGAGGACGCTAAGTCGATTGAGGCTTCGTCCGTCGTGGTGATGAAACGCTCCGACGTAGAAGCGCACCAGCAGCAGGAACTCCAGGATTGGCAGAAACGCGGACTCGGCGGCCTGGTGAGCGCCGTCGATTCGACTACCGGAACGGTAACTATTTCGGTCAGTAGTTTCGGTGGCGCCAAAACCGTCGCCATACACACAAACAAAGACACTGTGATTCGCCGCTATGCCCCGGACTCAGTGAAATTCGACGACGCCAAGCCCAGCTCACTCACCGAAATCCATCCCGGAGACCAGTTGCGTGCCCGCGGCAATCGCACCGCAGATGGCGCTGAACTCGCCGCGGAAGAGATGGTGACGGGCAGCTTTCGCAACCTGGCCGGCATCATCAATTCAGTGGACGCAAGCCAGGGAACTATCAGCGTTCAAGATTTGTTGAGCAAGAAGCCAGCACGAGTAAAGATCACCCAGGATTCGCAGCTTCGCAAGTTGCCGCCCGAGATGGCGCAGCGCATCGCAGCTCGCCTCAAAGCGGCAGCGGCACCTCCAGGCTCCGATGCAAATGCTTCTGCTGGTGCAACCGCGCCCAATGGCGGCACTGCACAGGTAACGGCACCGCCCGGAGGAACAGGAGGAACGGACCCGACGAAGACGCGCGTGCGTTCGGGCGGGACCCCCGACTTCCAGCAGATGCTGAGCCGCATGCCTGCAATGGCGCTGTCGGATTTACACCAAGGGGACGCGGTGATGATCGTCGCTACCCAGGGCGAACCCTCCGGAGCAGGCACGGCGATCACCCTTCTCAGTGGCGTCGAGCCGATCCTGCAGGCCGCTCCGAGTGGTAGCCAGGCCATGATGCTTTCGCCCTGGAGCCTGGGCGGGCCGCCCGCGGGCGAGGCGAATCAATAAATGACGCGCAGGGATTTGACTGTCGGAAGAAGACTACGGTCCCACTGACGTTGATAGTTATGCATCGGGAACACACGTTAGCCGACCCCAGCCGCGAAGCGGCGGAATGTGAAAGCCCGGCGCGGAAGCGCCGGGTAAGGTGGATGTGAGGGAGCAAGTCCCGTAGGGAAGACACAACTGACACATGGCAGACGAAAACAAATCTACGAACACCGACGAAGTCAACCGCCGCCAGCCCAGGAAACGGAACGCAGGATGAAGTTAGGCACACTACTAATCTCGCTCGTCGCGATCCTCCTGATTGCAGGCCCTGCGTTGCCTCAGGCACCTTCCCGAGATCTACGCGGCCAAGTCACCGATCCCTCCGGAGCTGCCGTCACCAAAGCTAATGTCGTCCTCACTCCGGTCACCGGCGCTCCCATATCCACCCAGACCGACCCTCAGGGCATGTTTGAATTCCAAAAACTGGCGCCGGGAAAATACACGCTGACTGTGGTTGCAACAGGATTCACGCTGTACGAAAAAGACAACGTTGAAATCTCTGACCAGCCCCTGCGCCTCAATGTTCAGCTTAGCATCGAGGTCCCGGAACAGAAGGTACAAGTCTCCGACACCGCCCCCACCATCGATGTGAATCCTTCCAGCAACGCCGGCGCCATCGTGATCTCAGGAAAGGCACTTGAAGCCCTGCCCGATGATCCCGACGAACTGCAGGCCGATCTTGAGGCTCTCGCTGGACCTTCTGCGGGGCCGAATGGCGGCCAGATGTATATCGACGGCTTCACCGCGGGGCAGTTGCCGCCTAAGTCGTCAATCCGCGAAATCCGCATCAATCAGAATCCCTTTTCATCGGAGTACGACAAGCTGGGCTACGGCCGAATTGAAATCTTCACAAAGCCCGGCACCGACAAATACCACGGCCAGTTCTTTGTGAGCGGTAATAGCTCGGCGTTTAACTCGCCGAACCCCTTCGCCGGTGCTGAGCCCTCCTATGACTCGACTCAATACAGCGGGAACCTGGGCGGCCCGCTGAACAAGAATGCATCGTTCTTCTTCACCATAGAGCGGCGTAACATTAACGATCTTGCCGCAGTCCACGCGCTGATAATCGACCCCAACACATTCCTGCCAACTTTACTCAGCGAAGCGATTCCTAATCCTCGCCATCGCACCAACCTCGGGCCTCGCTTCGATTACGCCATCAGCAAGAACAACACCCTGACGGCCCGCTATCAGTATTACCGCGACACCCAGGATAATGATGGCATCGGCCAATTCACGCTGCCCTCGCAGGCCTATAACTCGGAATCCACCGAACACACATTGCAAATCAGTGACACACAGGTGATTGGCTCGAAAATTGTGAATGAAACGCGCTTCCAATTTCTGCGCGAGCGTGATGGCCAGTTTGCCCAGCAGTTCACTCCCGCCGTCAATGTCTTAGGCGCATTCGATGCCGGCGGCAACAGTCAGGGCACGATCATCGATCACCAGGACCATTACGAGCTGCAGAACTACACCTCGTTGATTCATGGCAACCACATTCTCAAGTTTGGCGGACGCTTTCGGGGTGTCCGCGAGGCCGAGAGCACTACTTCCGGCTTCAACGGAACTTTCATCTTTTCGTCGCTGGCCGATTTCCAGTCCGTCGAATGCGCTCTCGCAGACACCCCTCCGTCGATTTGCCAGACTGTCCCCACGGGCGTTACCCCGAGGCAACTGTCTTACACCCAGGGCCTCAGCAACGCCGAGGTCACGTACTTCGACGCGGGCCTTTACGTTCAAGATGATTGGCGCGTCCGGCCCAACATCACCCTCAGCGCGGGACTGCGCTTCGAAACCCAGAACGATATTCACGACCATGGCGACTGGGCGCCCAGGTTCGGAATCGCATGGGGCATCGGCGGCCGGAGTGCGCCCCCAAAAGTTGTACTGCGTGGCGGCTTTGGGATTTTTTATGATCGCTTCCAGACCGCACAACTCTTGCAGGCGGAGTTGCTGAACGGCGTCACGCAGCAGAGGTACGTCATCAACAACCCCACGTGTTTCCCCGGTCTGGGCCAGCCGCTCGTGCTCTCAACTTGCGGGACATCGGGCCCGGCCACGACGTCAACTGCATATCAAACGAGTCCCAACCTGCATGCGCCCTACACCTTGCAGGGGGCGGTCAGCGTCGAGCGCCAGCTCACCAAGTCTGCCACTCTTTCGATCACCTATCTGAACTCACGTGGCTTCGACCAGTTGCTGTCGCTGAGTTGCATCGCAGGTATCCCGCCCTGCCTCACCGCACCCTCAGCCGTCAGTCGCATCTATCAATTTGCCTCCGAGGGAAATTTCACGCAAAACCAACTGATCGTGAACAGTAATATCCGAGTTGGCTCGAAGCTGCAATTGTTTGGCTACTACACGCTGAACTATGCCAACAGCGATGTCTCCGGCGTCTCCAGTTTTCCCTCCAACTCCTACAACATCAGCCAGGACTACGGCCGCGCCTCATTCGACACGCGTCACCGCCTGTTCTTCGGCGGCACCATTTCTTTGCCCTATGCCTTCCGGCTTAGCCCGTTCATGATTGCGAGTTCCGGTTCGCCCTTTAACATCACCTCTCCTGTGGATCTAAACGGCGACACAGTTTTCAACGACCGGCCTGCCTTCGCCGCCGGACCCAACTGCCCTACAGCCACCATATACGCGACCTCTCTGGGCGCGTTCAATGGCACACCGTGCCCGGGTCAATCGCCGATTCCCATCAACGACGCCACCGGCCCATCTCACTTCGTGCTCAACTTGCGTCTGACCAAGACTTTCGGATTCGGCCCGAAAACCAAAAGCTCCGCCAGAACTCCGGGTCAAGGCGACCGCGTCAGCTTCGGCGGCGGTCACGGCGGCGGTGGCCCGCGTGGCCCGCTTTTCGGCGGCGGTCCCACGGGAATGTCGTCCAACTCAGACCGGCGCTACAATCTGACACTCGGCGTTAACGCACGTAACATCCTCAACAAGGTGAATCTGGCGAATCCCAGCGGTATCCTGGGATCAAGATTTTTTGATGTCTCGAATGCCCTGCAACAAGGGCCGTTCTCCAGTGGCGCGGCCAACCGCCGCATCGATCTGCAGGCAACAGTCAGCTTCTAGAAGCCATCAAGCCATCTCGAAGTATTTTGGGAAGGTACGGCTTCACAAGTTCGGAAAAGTCACGTGAGCTTGCACGACCGTGGAAGAGCGGCCCTTCAGGGCCTGCCCTGAGCGAAGCCGAAGGGGCCGCGTAAGAACGTAGAAGATGAACGAGCTTTAGCCCCTGCGGGCGCTCGTTGCGTAGCTATTGGACCGTATCGCAAACCATCACGTTCGCGATATCCTAAACAGGTCATCAAAGATCCACAAAGCAATCCTAAAGAATCAATTGACCCAATTCCCCATCAGCAGGCGAAAATTCCTTCGTCTAACCTCCGCAACAGCAGTCGCCGCAGTCGCCACTATCGGCCTCGATGCCACCCTGATCGAGCCCAATCGCCCTCGCATCGTTCGCAAGGACTTGTCTTTGCGGCGCTGGCCCGCGAGACTCGACGGCTTCACGATTGTTCTACTCAGCGACTTCCACTACGATCCTCACTTCTCGGTTCATCCTCTTCATGCTTCCACTGGCATGGTCAATGATCTTCGTCCGGACCTCATCGTGTTGACGGGAGACTTTGTCACCTCGCCGGAGCTGGGCGGCGATGATGAAAAAGCGGCATCAGCTGCCGAGCCCTGTGCGCGCCTCTTGCGCCAGATGTACTCGAAGCACGGTATATGGGCCGTCACGGGCAACCACGATTACGCCACTGATCCAGAGGTGGTGACGAGTGCGCTTCAGGCCGAAGGCATACGCTTTCTGGCCAACCAGTCGGTCGCCATCGAGCGTGATGGCGCCCGCTTCTGGCTCGCCGGTGTCAACGACGTGCTCTACCGAACTGCCGACCTTCCGAAAACCTTGCACGATGTCCCCAGCGATGAGGCCACGGTATTGCTCGCGCATGAACCTGATTATGCCGACGTAGTGGCTCGACTTCCGGTTGATCTGCAACTCTCGGGGCACTCCCATGGCGGCCAAATCCGGCTTCCATGGCTCGGTCCGCTCTACTTGCCCGGTTTGGCCAAAAAGTATGTCTGGGGACTCTATCGCGTGCGCAACCTGACGCTCTACACCAATCCCGGGCTTGGCACCATCGTGCTGCCTGTGCGCTGGAACTGTCCGCCCGAAATTACACTGTTAACTCTCCGGCGTTCCTCAACCTAGTACCCTGAAAACCAAGCGCGTCTGTGCAATGCCTTTCACATGACGGGGCTTCGACTGCCGGCCGGCTCATGCAAATGGTTGCAAACAGTCGAAATGAGCGGTATCTTCAGTGGCCACTGGGTTGCCAGCGAGAGAAGCGGCACTTTAACAATCCTCGCCCCAGGAGAGGATCGAAAGCGTGCTTCGTTGCGTCTGGTCTGCGATCGTGATTCTTGCCTTGCCCGCGGCTGCTGCGGCTGGGGTGGGTTTCGATGCGCCGCATCTTCGCACCAGCACGCTGGAACAACGCGAACGCCAAATGTGGAAGACGCTGGCTCGCGACACGCAGTTCAGCGAAGTTCGTCACCTCAGCGTGCGATCGCGCTGTGAGGACGTTCGTCCCCCACAGGCGCTGACCACTCCTCAGCCACTTCTAGCTCCCGCGCGCGGCCGCATGAAAGTGAAAGTGAGTTTCATCATCGGGACAGATGGCCGCGTTCACAGCCCCCTGATTCTGGAAAGCGCAGGTGCCACAGGAGATCGCCATGTCCTGCAAACGGTGCGCACCTGGCGATATCGTCCCGCAACCTGCAACGGCGTGCCCACTGAAACTGAGGGCAAGGTGGAGTTTTCCAGCCGCTGAGTGGCTGCGCCTGGGCTAGAATTAGACGAACTGGAATTACACCACTTGGAATGACATCAGGAATTTCCTCTCGTGGACAAAGATAGGAAGTCACCGAAAGAGGCAGCCTCCGTGCGCGCGCCAGGGCCAGAATCTCCGCAAGACCCTGTGCTCGATAATCTCTACCAGAAGTTGCAATCCGAAATGCGGCGTCCGAAGCCTAGTAAGGATGCCATGGCCGCGGCCCTCGAGGTCGTGCAGCGTCTGGCAGGCGGGCTTGACGCAGAGGATGCGGTTGAGGATCTTTCCGAAGTCGAGGTTTCCCCTCTTCTGTGCAGTGTCTGTGGACACCGCAATCGCGAGGGCAACCGGTTCTGCGCGATGTGCGGACTTCCCGTGGAGAACGAGAAAGAGAACGAGAAAGACAACGAGAAACCAGAGAGCGACACATCCGCGCCTGAGTTTCCTGAAAGCGATTCGCCGTCGCGCCCAATGACGTCGCCTCGTCCTTATGCCGGCCGCTTGCCAACTTCAAACCCGGCAACGCGCGCCAACGAAACTCACCACGTTCATCATCATTACCATCACCACTACTTCCAGGCAGGGCAGGAAACGCTCATGCCACGCCACGGCACTGACGTTGCCCGCGAGCTTGAGAAGCCGCGCTCTTCGGGCGTTTTGCGCGGCGAGTCGATGAGCCGGGCTGAAGCCGCTGTGCGACGGATCACTCAGGAATGGGTCCTGGCCTGCAATACAAAACATCTTGATGACCTGCTCGAACTCTACGTGGCTGACGCGTTAGTGCTCCGCTCCAATCATCCTCCGGTGCGCGGCGCGGCTGCGATTCGCGAGTTCTTCTTCGGAACCCTCGATGCCGGACTCGGCGAGGTGGAAGTCGATCCGCTTCGCGTCGATGTCGCCGGCGATATGGCTTACGATGCCGGACGCTGGAAAGCTCTGGTCCCAGGTGCGGCAGGCAAGCGGCGCGAGGAACGCGGCAAGTATCTTTGGGTGTTTGCCCGCCAGAGCAACGGCGAATGGAAACTGGTTTCGGACTGCTGGTCCAGCGACTTGACGCTCATTCCCGTGGAGCCTGACGTTTTACCGGCGAAACCCGCAACGCCGCGAAAGAATCCCTGACAAGTTCCAGGTGTGGAGCGGGAGGTGTGGAGCGGGCACCCTTGCCCGCTTTGGCTGGCGGCGTACCGACGCTTCGCGGGGCGTGAGTCCCGCCACTCAAGCACGTCGCTTACGCGATCACACCAAGCTTTTCCAGATCCTTCCGCAGTTGACCGAGGGTTTGCATCTCGATGGTTTGCATGCCGAGCGCTGCGGCCGCCTCCAGGTTCAACGGACGATCGTCAATGAAGCAGGCCTGTTGTGGAGGGATCTGGGTTGTTTCCAATGCAAGGCGATAAATGCCTTGCTCGGGTTTGCGCAGACCCACGAAACATGAACTGAGGAAGAGGTCGAAAATCTTTCGCAGACCGTACTGCTCAATGCGATAGAGATTCAGCTCGCGCGACTCATTATTGATTGTGCCCATAAAGTACTTGCCAGAATCCGCCAACGAATGCGCGAAGGTGAGCACGTCCGGAATGGGCTGAGAGAGCGAAAACATGAAGTCCTTGAAGGCTTCGCGCGCGAACGGCCGGGTGCGATAAAAGACCGTGCGATCCAGGTATTCTTCCAGCGTGATTTTCCCGCGCTCGAAAGAAGAAACCACCATCGCATGCCGGCCCTCGAACTCTTCCTGGTCCAGATGGAAGTGCTCGAGGGCGGCCTGTCTCTCATGGCGATCCCAGGCATTGCTGAGCAGAACGCCGCCCACATCCCAGAAGATGGTTTGAATCGCAGGCAAAAGTAAATCCTCCCATCACGCGAGTGATCCTTAGTAGCGTGATGAATGATAGTGTAGACCAGTGACAGTGTAGATCAACGAGAGTGTAGATCAGCGCCTACCGCCGTCCCCTGATCAGCTGCGAGCAAACTAATCTGTGGAAGCAGCTGGCGTTGAAGTTTACTCTCTGACGCGATCACAATACTGAACCAACAGTTGGAATGAACTGAAATCATGGACCAAAAACAAGAGGGCTCTCGAAAGACCTCCGCTAACGATCATGACCTGGGTATGGGCCGCAGCATCTCGCGCCGAGACTTTCTCAACGGCGTGAGCATCGCGGTGGGCGCTTCGCTGGTTGGAAGTCCATGGCTGCAAGCCTTTGGCATCCCGGACTCTCCCTTCGCGCCGGAAAAAGATCCCGGCTATTATCCCCCGGCAAAGACCGGAATGCGTGGCAGCCATGTTGGCTCTTTTGAAGTGGCTCATGACCTTCGTGACGGTAAGCAGTGGCCCGACACTGTCGCCGACAATGAAAACTACGACCTGATCGTGGTGGGTGGAGGCATTAGCGGCCTGGCCGCGGCCTATTTCTTCCGCAAATACGCAGGGACGGATTCGAAGATCCTGATTCTCGACAACCACGACGACTTCGGCGGGCACGCCAAGCGAAACGAATTTCGCTCAGGCAATCGCCTTCTGCTGGGCTATGGCGGTACGCAGTCCATCGAGGCGCCGGCACTCTACAGCGCCGTTGCCAAGGGCCTTCTGAAGGAACTCGGCATCGACGTCCAGCGCTTCTACAAATATTACGACCAGAAGTTGTTCTCTTCCATGAAGCTCGAAGAGGCGACCTTCTTCGACAAGAAAACCTTTGGTGAGGACCGTCTGGTATTCGAAGAGTCGGCACACTATTTCGGCCCCCGTTATTCCGCGAAAGCTGCCGAGCAGATGCCGGTCGCACAGGAAGCCCGCCGTGACCTCATCCGGTTGCAGGAGGCGAAGGTCGATTACCTGCCCGGCCTCACTCCGGAGCAGAAACGGGTCAAGCTGATACAGAAGAGTTACAAGGATTTTCTGTTGCAGGATGTCAAAACCCATCCCGACGTGCCGAAGATTTTCCAGACCACAACCCACGACCTGTACGCCGTCGGCATCGACGCGGTTTCAGCCTATGACTGCGCTCAATACGGCTTTCCGGGTTTCGCCGGAATGACGCTTCCCAAGCGCCGTTCAGGGGACGAAGAGGAAGAGGAGGAGCCCTACATCTTCCATTTTCCCGATGGCAACGCCTCCATTGCGAGAATGCTGGTGCGCTCGCTGGTGCCGGGATCCGCTCCCGGAAGCACGATGGAAGACATCGTCACTGCGCACATGAATTACGCCCGGCTCGATGATGCCGATTCCAAAATCAGAATCCGGCTCAACAGTACCGCCGTGCATGCCCGGCACCTGGGCGACCCGCAGAGCGCGAAGGAAGTCGAAGTCGTTTACGTTCGTGGCGGTCAGGCGCATCGCGTGCGCGCGGCCTCCTGTGTACTCGCCTGCTACAACATGGTCATTCCCTATCTCTGTCCCGAGATGTCGGACAAGCAGAAGGAAGCGCTCGCCTACGCCGTGAAGATTCCTCTGGTCTATACCAACGTGCAGATCAAAAATTGGAAGGCGTTTCAGAAGCTGGGGTTGAGTTCCATCTATGCTCCTGGCGCGTACTTCTCGAACATCACTCTGGACTTCCCCGTTTCGATCGGCGATTACAAGTTTCCCAGTTCCCCCGACGAACCGTGTGTGCTGCATTTGCTGCGCACGCCCTGCAAGCCGGGCCTTCCCTGCAAGGACCAATACAAGGCAGGGCGCTGGGAACTGATCAGCACAAAGTTCGAAATGTTTGAGCGGCACGTGCGTGAGCAGTTGGGACGCATGCTTTCGGCCGGGGGGTTCGATCCGGCTGCAGATATAGAAGCGATCACGGTAAATCGCTGGCCCCACGGTTATGCCTACGAATACAACCGGCTGTTTGAGCCGCTGGACCGTCCAGCCTCGGACCGCCCTTGCGTGATTGGCCGCCAGCCTTTTGGACGGATTACGATTGCCAACTCCGATGCCGACGGGCACGCTTATACCAACATCGCCATTGATCAAGGCCACCGCGCTGTCCAGGAGGTTATGGCCACGCGCACCACCGCGCATGCTGGTTAAGCTTCGGAAACTCACTCATGTCTTATTCGAACATCCCCCGAGGTGCCTGCAAACGTCCGGTTGAATTATCCAGCACTCCGGCGCTCGTGCGCCAGAATCCACTGGTCAAAGGCCCGGGGTAGTCCTTCGCGCGGCGAATAAGGACCCGGTACGTAGGCGCGTGAACTGATGCCCTTCTGGGCAAGCTCAGAAATGCCCCAATCTTCCCGGTTGGTGGCGTCCCAGAACTCCACGGCGTCGTCCGCACTGAAGCCCGGCCTGGCCATTTCCGTGGGATGAAAATACCATTCGCAGACTATCCGGGTGCGGTCATTGGCCTCTGGCCAAAGCATATGTGCCATTACGTAGTCGGGGTGAAGGCTGAGCAACAAGTTGGGATAGATGGCGTAGTAGAAGACCTGCTTGCGTTGCATTTCATGCAAGCCCGGGAGATACTCCCGCCGCCGTCGCCCATCAATACTCATGGTCTCTGCTCCGTCGCGGAATTCCATCGACCCGCCAATATAGGTAGGCTGCGGCGGGTCATTCGTTCCGCTCAGGTAGTCCGTAATGCGGTTCAACGCCGGGTGCAGCAGCGGACAGTGCAGGCATTCGTTGTAGTTCAAAATAATGAGCTTCCAGTTGGCCTTGACTTCATAGACGATTCGCTTGTACCGGCGCAGATCGCGCATTCCCCAGGCGGCAAATTTCTGTGGCAGGTCAGCCAATTGGACGTCGAGCGGTTGCGCACGCGAAGCCAGGTTGAGAAAGATGTATCCATCCCATTCGCCGGTTTGCACCGCGTGTAATGGATATTCCTCCCGCTGAAACGTACGTTCATCCATGTGCGGAGCGCCCAGCAGCCGGCCATCCAATCCATAGCTCCAGCCGTGATACGGACAACGAATGGGACCTGCGAACTTGCCCTCCGCTTCGCGGCATACGCGGGTTCCACGATGTCGACAAACGTTAAAGAATCCGCGCACCGCTTCCTTGTCCCGTATAACAATGACGCTTTCTCCGGCGACCTCGCAGAGGAAAAAGTCGCCGTGGTTTGTGATCTGCTCGCTCCGGCCTGCGCAAACCCACATGTTGCAAAAAAAGACTTCGAGCTCCTGGCGAAAAACTTCAGGATCGGTGTAGTAACGGGCCGGCAGCGTTGTTGCCTGAGTGCTCATTTTGTGACCTGAATTTTACATCCGATCGCGAACCAGTGGCTGGCCATCCGCGAGTGATCTCGCGATCGCGCACTTATTCTGTCGATTTCGCAACTCCGAAAGCTAGAATGCGAAAGGCCAACCCATGCGTACCGAAAACTATAGGAACATTCTGATAATTATCGCCGCAGTTCTCATCTCCCTTATTCAGTATCCGGAGAAGATGACCGTCCGAGCCGCGACCCAATCAAGAGTCGCAATTGCCACAACGGAGACCCCGATTGCCATGATTTCAGCGCAGAATTCCGAGACCAGCGCCCCAACCACCCGCATGGTCATCGATCGCTTCAACGAGGCCTTCAACCGGCACGACGCGGACGCCCTCGTCAGCCTGGCTCACCGATGACACCGTCTTCGAAGATACGTCCCCCGCACCCGACGGCCGGCGAATCGAAGGCAAGGCGGCAGTGGTCGCCTTCTGGCGGGGATGGTTCAAGCAGAACGCCGACGCAGCATTCGAGGCCGAAAACGTCATCATAAGCGGCGATCGTGCCGTCGTGCGCTGGGTCTATCGCAAGCTGCGCAACGGCCAGCCCTGGCATCTGCGTGGCGTAGACGTCTTCACCGTCCGCGACGGCAAAGTGGCTGCCAAGCTTGCCTATGTGAAAGGCTGAACCCTGTTCTCTTGAATCAAAAAGCCGAGATTCTAATTACAAAGGAAGGGACTGAAGCGCCAATTTATTCGGTCAAGATGAATACCTGGTTCAGGATCGACTGATTACACCGGTTCTGGCGGATGGTGCCTCCTCTGCCAGGGTCCTCAAAACAAAGCCCGCTGCTCTTGACGCGGATTTGCACCCGGTCTCCGCCCATGTCCACGATTTTAAAGAGTTCGTTGTCGGGTGAGGGGCCTTCGCTGCAATTCCACTGAATCAGATTCCCGGGGCCGCCATATTTTTTCCCGTCTCCAGGCGACCCCGAAGCATTCGAGACATTCAGGCAGAGGCCTTCGCGCCATTCACGGTGCGGATCGAGTAAAAGCCATTTCTCTGATCGACAAAATTGAACTCCATATTGCTGAAGCCGCCACACGGATAGGGAATGATTGCTTCTCCGCTTCGCGTGGAGTTTTGATTGATGTTCAGGCACAGCTTCGTTCCCACCGAAACGATCTGATGCATACCTTCGATGACGCCGGAAGCGGGAATGGAAATGGTGAGACGCCGTCGATGACAAAGGTTGTGACGGAGCGCACCGGCAGTTCATCGATGATGTGTCCTTGCGAAGAAAGCGGAATCTTCCCCTGCTGGAGGTTGGCATCCGGATCCGCAGTGGTTCGATAGACCGCCGCCGACGATGGGATTCCGGCGAACGCACTTAAGTCGAGATCATTCGACGTTGTCGCCTCCCAATTCGTGCTGACCAGCACCAACCGTTTTGACGTTGGAGAATACGCGGCGAGCGTGTTGTAGGCTCCTCCCGCGGAAATGATCTGGAACCCGCCCGAATGAATCGGCGTGTACTGGGCGACGGCGTAGAACTGTTTTTTTGGATGTGGCGCTCCGCCATTAGGGTCGAATGCGATCACATCCCAGTCTGGTTGCCAAAGCACCCAAGCCTCAGCGCCCAAGTCCCGTAGATCCATGCGCACCGAATCCGCCATGAACAAGGCCCCCCACATCTCGGTTCCATCGCCCTGATGGGGGAAGCAGCATCCGACTTCGCTCATCCAAATGGGTTTGTGCAGCTTCTGCGCCAGTGACTTGTACTCCCTCAGTTCCCCCGGGTTGGGATTCGTGTGGTAGTCATGCGTGTTCAGCCTGCCCAGTGCGGAAAGCGCGGCGGGCTTTAGCTGGCCGGCGCCGCCGACCGCGTCGCCAACATTGTTCATATCCACGCCCGAGACAAAGGTGTCCAGGCCATCCCGTTTCAACCGGCTGGCCAACTGAGGAATGATTGCGTTCTGCGAAGCATACGAAGCACTATTTCCTTCCTGACGCCCGGGAGTGGTCCAGCCGATGTCGGGTTCGTTGAATGCTTCCAGACTCTCGAACCGGATGCCTTCGCTGTCTCGAAAATGTTTCACCACGGTAGCCAGGTAGTTCACAAAATTCTCGTACATATCGGGCCGAAGGTTGTCTTGATGCTTCGTCTTGGCGCCGGAGGAGCAACCGCTTAGAGTCATCCAGTAAGGAGGGGAATTCGAAAAAGCCTCGAAAATATGGGCGCCCCGCTTCTTCACCTCTTGCAGCATCCGCCGCTGCGGGGCATCCTTCGTCCAGTCAAAAGCCGCACTTGGTCCGCTTTGAAAGCCTTCCATCTGCGCGTCGGCTCGCATGTGCTTGTGCGCAGGATCATCTCCGCCGCTGATGTTGTAGCGGGCAATGGTGAATCCAAGAGTTAAACGAGTCGCCGGGTCGCCATAGAGCAGATCCATATATTGGCTCTGGATGTTTGGATCCTTGATTTGAGCCGGCTGGCGACCTCCGCCATAAAGATCGTTCGCCTCCCACGCCAGCGACATTCCCCAGCCACGGAAAGTTTGCGCGCGGCGCGCCACAATGCGACCGGAATCCGCTGAGCTTACCGATGGTGGAAAGGACTGGCGGTCAGCCAGAGCACTGGCCTCCGGCAGCAACGCGCCCTTTGCATCGATCAGCGCCTTTGCCCCCGGGGGAATAGCATAATAGAAAGCGGGACCAAACGGAATGTGCAGCTTATCCAGAACGGCATAGAAATTTCGTATGCCCTCGCCGCGCGTCTGTCCTTGTTTATTGGGATACTTGTTGGATGGCAGTCCCCATTCGGTAATCCAAAATGGCTTATCCGGCCCCAGAATCGCAGCATCTTGACGGATTAGGTCCGTCACAGATTGTTCCAAATTATCCGGGTTTGGATAAATATGCGTGCCGTAGCCATCGACATGATAGATGGCATTGTCCAGGTAGTTGAACCCATCCAGATTTCGCAGGGCCGCCACCATACGCGCCGGGTTTGAGAAATGATGCGGTGGCCTATCCCACCGGTCACTGCCATGGGCGATGCCGAAGGTGATGATCTTGGCGTTCGGGAAGTAACGTGGGTCGTGGATGACCTCTGCGGCAGCCTTGAGGAAATTCGCGTAGCCACGAACAGCGGTCATCCATTCTGCTGCGGTGGGTATATGGCCATCGGGAACATCGCCGTTGAAACAAATCCAGTCGACCTCGTTGCCGATCTCGAACGCATCGATCGTCAGATTGGCGGCCTTTACAGCGTCGAATTGCGTACGTAAGCGTTGGGCAAGTTTGGCCAGGTTGATTTGGCTGAGCTGTCGCCGAGTCTTGCGACCAGCCACAGCGCTTACGAAAAGCTTCGTCGGCATTCTGGCTTTGGTATCCTTCGTCGTAATCCACTTGCCCCGCAAGAACATTCGCTAAGAACTTTAAGTTGTTTTGCTTCGCCAGCTTGACCTCGTTGACGAACTTGGCCAGACCTTGCGGCGTCGTTCCGGAAAGCACATCCCTGAACCATGTTGCATGCAGGGCGTGGATATCTTGCAGCGCTTTCTCCTGAACCGCCTCCCTTTCTCTGGTCAAGTTTGAGCGGTCAATACCAATTTCCTTCCCAGCCTGCGCGAGGTCGAAACCAGAGACTGGATGAATAGCCCTCCGAAGAAAACCACGTGACCGACGGGATATACGAATTTCTTCATGGGACATCCCGGAGTTATTGCAACCCGCGTTGCTGCAAAATCACGGCTGATCCGTCGCATCCTCATCGTCGATTTCGCGGCGGTAACGCCGGATTTCATGCCTGACGGCATGCAGCGCTCCGCGGCCCCAGAGATTAGCTGGCTCGATATCGTCGTCGGTGTTCGCGTCAAAGCCTTCGTCGGGCGGCACGAACTCGTTGAACTGATGGATGATCAGGAAGATGGGATCCAACTGCCGCGCGTAGGCCATGAAGGCGTGAAACGTCACGTAGGCTCCGTGCTCTCCGAAACGGAGCGCGTCATCGGCACAGTACGGCAGCGAGTTTGGATTGGGGCAGCCCCATCCCGCTTCTACCCCGGCAGTGTCGATCGAAGCAGTGAAATTCTCTACCCTCAAACCATTCTCGCCGGTAGTTTCGTTGTACGACGGGTAGTAAGGGCACGTAGGGCGTCGTGCACGAAGCCTTGAGCCGGTCAACCCAGCTCCAGAATCCGTATCCTGGATTGATCTCGACCGGGCCGTCGGGAGTGCCTTGCGTCGCCCAAAGACCGGGCTGCGCATCGAGATATCCTGCCATCATCTTGAATGTGTATTTGCTGTCGATTTCAGGATGGTGTTTCAGAAACTTTCTGATTTGAAACCAGAGGGGATTGTCGGCGCGATTTGGATCCTGCGCCGCTCCGATGTAAATCAGCATGAGCGGCTTGCCTTTGTAGATGACCTGGCGCTGCGGATATTTGCTGCAGCGAGCGATCCGAAGAACTCGATTTCCTTTTCGAATGCGGTCTTGCCATCGAGGTCCTTGTAGAAGACATCCTGGTCAAAGCCGCCCAGCAGCGGAATGAGCTTGAGTCGAGTTCCCAGCTTTGTCCATGCCGGATAAAGATTGCCGGTATTGTCGCGGATGTTCTGGTTGTAAACGCGGAAGGAAGGCGTGCAATACGGAAGATATTTCTTGGCGAACCACTCGCTGTTGAAGATGCAGCTCACATTGTTGGTAACTTCGCTGATGGCGGCGTCAACGCCCATGTACTCCAGCCACGCGACGTGCTGTCGGATGATTGCGGGATCGGCACTGTCATAACCGCCGCCGACCGATTGCATATCAGCAGACTGCAGCAACGGCTTGGCGGCAGTGCCCTGAAATGTCACAGCGTTCGGCCCCCACCAGGCCTCGTATTCCATGACGACGACATGGCTGTGCTCGTCGACAACCAGGGGAGCGTCTGGAACCGCGGACGATGCAGCGCACACCACGGCGCTGCAGATGAGCAATTGAACCGAAGTCAGAAAAGTAAATCGATCGATTCGCATAAAACAATTTCCTCTAGCTGGAACTTATTGATAGCCGCCCCGAAGCATGCCACTTGCGCCTGCTGACTATTGGCAGGAGACCGTAAGCCGCCGCACTTCGCCATTCGTCCACCCCGTGCCATCGGTCGGAAGGTGAGTGAAGTACACGTAGAAATTCTTTGCCAAAATGTGAGGATCGTCTCCGAATCCCACGGCGGTGGGATAAGCCGCGATGGGGCCGAAGGTGCCGAGCACTGTCGGAGTCGTCCAGTTAAGAGCGTCGATGGATTCGGCGTAGTAGAACGTCGTGTCGTTGGAGATGATCATCCCATAGCGCTGCAGCGCGCTGTTGTAGTGGATGTCGATATATCCTCGTTCTTGCGGTGAATTGTTTGGCATCAAATCGGTGGACGCTCCGCCGATTCCAGGTTGCAGATGCCAATCCCCTTATAGAACTTCTCGAAGGCGACAGTGTGCGGGCGCGCCGAGCCGAACGCGGCCTCGAGCACCGAGGAGGCAAGGGCGCGCGCAACCGAGACGCGGGTCGTGGTGTCAACATGGTTGCGTCGTGATGTGAAGCGTGCCGTTGGCCATCCAGTCAGGAAAATACAAATAGAAATACTTGCCGTCGGGCGAGAGCACCAGTGGCCCGTCGCCGATTTCCCAGCCGTCGAGCCCGACCTCGTAGGCCTGGTTCAGACGAATGATTTCGCCGAGGTCGGTCCAGTGCAGCCCGTTATCCGAAGACGCCGCCAGCCCGAGAGCCGCGTAGAGTTGATCGACGGGCAGTTCGGCGTGATAGGTCGCGAGCAGGTTTCCCGCCCCGGTCATGCCCGCCGGAACCTGGTAGACCGGGCCTCCGCCCATGTATTGATAGCTGGAATAATTTGGGTTCACCCCTGGATCGGGATTCGGGGAAATGCTAACGTCCTGAGGATCGCCCTTGCCGAGCGGGTTGTCGAGCGTCCCCGCTGTGGTGACCACCGATCCCCACTTATTGTTGTCCACCCAATGACCTTCCCACATCTGCCGCGCATGAAACCCGCCATCGCTGCCAAAAAATTCGTAGCCATCGGCCGGTCTTAATGACTCCCATGGGCGTGTCGGGCCAGGCAAAGAAGGCATTATTGTCCGTGACCGGCGGCTGCGCCTTCTGACCTGCGTCGTATCGTTGTTTTGGAGAGGCAACGACTTCGTTAGCGGTAATCTTGGGCGTGCAAAGCTGGCTGATGGTCTGCCCACTCGCCGAGACGGAAGCGATTGCCGCCATGATGCAGCCGGCAAGAACAGCGTGGATTTTGTGGCGCTTCATAATCAACTCCTTTGCGGTACGAACCCGATAGGCGCGTGAAGGTTGCGTCGTTGGATCAGCCGAAGATTGGATCAGCCGAAGCGACCGCCCAATGCATATTAGTACGAGCCTAGCTCATAGCTTCTAGCTAGAAGCTAGAAGCTGCTTTCGCTATGCGAGTTGCACGATTAGGATATGGGACAACTCGAAAGCAAACCCATGCCTATCACCAAGCTGGATCCCACTCCTGCCCTGCTCGTAATTGACCTGCAAAAAGGTATTGTCAGTCTTCCGACTGTGCACCCCGTCGCGGAGATTATCAGCCGTACAGCCCGGCTCGCGCGTGCTTTTCGCGAGCGAGCTCTGCCGCTCGTTCTCGTCAATGTATCGGGCAGGGCTCCGGGCCGCACCGATGCCGGAATTCCCAAGTTTTCGTTTCCGCCGGACTGGACCGAGCTTGTTCCTGAGTTGGAACCGCGGCCCAGCGACTACCTCGTGACCAAGCAACGATTCGGAGCGTTCATCGGCACAACGTTGGATGAAATCTTGCGCAAGCGCGGCGTGACGCAGGTGTTTTTGACCGGCGTTGCGACCAGTCTCGGTGTGGAATCGACAGCTCGCAGCGCCTACGATCTCGGCTATAACGTCGTGTTTGTCGTCGATGCGATGACCGACCGCGACCCCGACGCCCACCGCCTAAGCGTCGAGAAGATCTTCCCGCGCCTGGGTGAGACCACCTCGACCAACGACGTTTTGCAGCTAATCTCCGGCCCGAAATCGTGACTGTGCGCATACGACACCGCACCAACGTCGCCGGCGCGTTGGAACAAGCCTTGCTAACTCGCACGAGACCGGCCGTGTCCTTGTGACCACGCCGGCTCATCGTGCAAGCAGGAAAAACACAACCAGCCCAATCACTAACAGGATAGGGATCACTACGTTTGCAAACACGGCGGTATAGACAAAAAACTTTGCCGCCGCCTTCGTTTTGTCGTGTTCTCTCCCGGTGGCTGAGATCAGCTCTTCGATGTCATTCATCGGTATTTACCGCAGCGTCTCAGTGCGATCCGGATGCGGACGCGGCTGCCGCGATTCCCGGCTTGGAAAAGATCAAATCCATCTTGTCCAATACTGCTGCGCGACCTGCTCGTTGTACTTCTCCGTGCGCTTTCGGATCATGAAGCACTCGATCAGCGCGATGCAAACCGGGATACCCGTCCAGGCAAATAGCAGGTATGCAATTCCCAAACCCCACTGCCCAAGGTAAAACCGGTGAACCCCCGCTCCTCCCAGCAGCAACGTCAGAATCAATGCTGTGGATGGATTCCGGCTCTGCTTGTCATACTCCTGTTGAAAGTACAGCTTCTGTTCTGTCGTCAGCTTATCCCCGTACTTCGCAAGTCTCTGCTGGTAGCTTTGTTCAGGCATGTCTTCCTCTTTCATGCTGCCCCGTCATTCCCCAACGCCGGGATTGATCGTGATTGCATTGTTCGGCATTGAGTAATGCGGAGAACAGATGACGGAGGTCATCGCCAGAAATCAGAAGTAGCAGTCTTCAGGTAACCACGAAACCAAAAAACGAAACCTGCCGGTGAGGGCGAAGGCGGCTGGGCCTCTTCCCAAGCCTTTGTCATTCCGACCGAAGGGAGGAATCTGCTTTCCCACAGATTTGCGGCATATTCATATCTCAAGAAAAGTTATACCTTTTTGCTAAATTCTTTATTGCCATGGAGTTGGCGAGATGAGGTATGGCCGAATCCGTCCAAAATCTTGAGCGGTAAGGAGTTATAGGTAAAATATTGTGGAATAAGGAGTTAGCGGCGCCATTGCGGGCGGCTTGCGGGGCGTATCTCTTGTGGCTAATCATCTACTGATAATTATAACAGTTTGGGAGTATTTGACTCGCGGCGGGTGAAACTCTATTAGCTTTGAGGAGAAGGAGTTAGGGGCTGGGAAATATATTCTTCTTGACAGGTGCGCGGCTGGGCACGTTTCCCTACGGATCGATCGGGATCACGGGTTAGCGGCACGTCGCCCTGGAGGGCGCGAACCTAAACCGGGGACAGACGGGTGCACTCCACCCGTCTGTCCCCAGGTAACTCAGAAAGCCGAGTTGCGGGTCAGGAAATCTCCTGATGCCAACAGCAGGAATGCCCACGCTTCGAAAACCACGAAGCGTGGGGCAGCCGAGTCGTGATCGTGCACACGGCAAACAAACCCCGGCCCCAGCCCGCCCGGGATCCCTTGTTTCTCAGAATTACATTGCTTTCCCACCATCCCTTCCCTATAGTCCTCACCACGTAAGAGTCCGCAGACGGAACTTCTCTCTGGTTGTTCCGGTCACGCCGCAAGCCAACGCAAGCCCAACCCGCATAACCGTAGTTGTGGTTAGTTACTGCTTGTAAACCAGAAAGCGGTTTCAGGCTGAGGGAGTACTGCCTTGTCCGGGTTGTCAGTCCTGGTTGATTCCCGCTCCTGCTCGAATTCGTACCTGAATTGCAGGTGCAACGTGAAGAGAGAAGGTAGTAGGCATTATGACATCCACACTTGCTTCAAGGAGAAAAATGAAACATTCAATAGTTGTTCCAACCATCACCGTGGCCGCTCTGCTGTTTCTGGGCGTGCTAGCGCAGGCTTCAACCGTTAACTACTATGCTTGCGTAAACAATTCAACCGGTGCCATCACAATTGTGAGTTCGACCACGACCTGTGCTAGCGGCTCTCACAAAATTCAATGGAATCAGACAGGGCCTGCCGGACCAAGAGGAGTTACGGGCGCGACGGGTAAGACGGGGGCCACGGGACCAGCTGGAGCGAAGGGCGCTACTGGACCAGCTGGAGCAACGGGGGCCACGGGAGCTGCTGGTGCGACCGGAGCCACTGGTGCTGCGGGGCCACAGGGGCCTCAAGGTATGACTGGAGCACAAGGCCCGGCAGGGCCTTCAACGACAGGCACTTTTGGGGGGTGCAGCGGCACCATAACAGGAAATAATTGTCCAACAATCGGGACATCGGCAACTTTGGTGTACCAACTTGGTCCTTTACCGGAAGGAACATTCTACGTTTCCACGTCTACGCAGGCGTTTGTGCCCGCGAATGATTACGTCTGGTGCTATACAACGACTGCATATCACGCGCCGACTTTCACGTTCCAAGCCGGCGCTGGCGGGTATAGTCAAAGCAGCACCGCAACGGTTAGTACGACAGATATTTGGCAGACAGCACCGAGTGACTACCTCCAGATGTATTGTTGGAATAATGGCGCCTCTTCGCTGATCTTCTCGAACATGACTGCAATACTGGTTCCTGGATTGGCCGAGCTAGCCTCAAAACCAGCTAAACCAAAGATCAAGAACTGAAAAGAACGAGTCATGAACGGGGGGCTGGCCCAGGCTTGCTCACTGGCACGAAACTGGCTGCTCCACGCTGCGTGGTTTTCGAAGCGTGGGCATTGGTGCTGCCGATACGTCACAGCCAGCGCGCTGCAGTTCATGTTACACGTCACCCCATGCCGAACCGGCTGCATCGATATTATGGGGCAGGTTACTCGCACTTCATCACGACCAGTTGCTATCGTGCTGGTGAGCAAGGCTTGGGCCAGCCTCCTGCGGTGTGTCGGCAGTGTGGGTCCGTACTCGATGGCGGCAGGAAAGCAGGTTCCTCCCTTTGGTCGGAATGACAAGGCTTTGGAAAACGGAATCAGCGTCCCGACAGAACTGCGCCGGGCGAAGGAGTCGAAACAGCTGGCGCTCTGGCAGGAACCGCTGGAACGTGGCCGCATCTGGCAGCCTCGCTTCTATGATTTTGTGGTGTTTTCGGAAGCCAAGCGGGTGGAGAAGTTGCGCTACATACATCGCAATCCCGTGAAACGCGGACTCGTGCTGGAGCCGCAGCAGTGGGCGTGGAGCAGCTTTCGCTATTACGCCTTTGACGAGCCGCGACCCGTGGTGGTGAACGAACCTCAGAAAGCCGAGTTACGGGTCAGGAAAGTCTCCTGATGCCAACAGCAGGAATGCCCACGCTTCGAAAACCACGAAGCGTGGGGCAGCCGAGTCGTGCCCTTGGACACGGCAAACAAGCCCGGGCTCGCCCCCGGAAAAAGTCATTTCTGGACGAGGAATGCTCCCTCAGCGGCTAAAGCCGTATTCAGAGCAGTGTACTTGCCGCAGCGGTAAACCGCTGCGCCACCCAAAATCAAGTGCAACACCGACTTTTTCTGCAGCCTGCCAGGGCCAACGAAAGCTCGAGCTAGAAGCCAAAAGCTGAAAGCTGACAACCGACAGCTCTACCTGAGCTACAATAGCCCTCAGCTTTGCGGAGGCCGCATGCACGTCCTGGTCACAGCCGATACCATGTCTGGCGCCTGGACCTACACGCGCGAACTGGTCACTGGACTTGTCACTCGCGGCGTTCGCGTCACACTGGTCAGCTTCGGCGAGATCCCGCTCCCCGACCAGACCGCGTGGATGGATACTCTGCACGGCCTCGAATACCTTCCCACCGCCTTCCACCTCGAGTGGATGCACGAAGCCGAGCACGACCTTGCCGACTCCACCGAGTTCCTCGCCGCGTTGGTCCGTGAACTCGAGCCCGACGTGCTCCACCTCAACCAGTTTTGTTACGGCAACCTGCCAGTCGATGTTCCGCGCGTGGTCATGGCTCACGGCGATCTGATTACCTGGACGCAATCGGTCGAAGGCTACACGCCCCAGCCCACGCGCTGGCTCAAGTGGTATCGCAACGTAGTCACACGCGGCATCGCCGCAGCCGATGCGGTCGTCGCGCCCTCTCGCTGGATGCTCGACGCGCTCCGCCAGTCCTACACGCGACCGCGGCGCGACGAAGTCATCTACCCAGGACGCAATCCCATCTTCTTCAATCCCTACGTCGACAAGGAAGACTCGGTGCTCGCCGTCGGCCGCCTCATCGACGCCGGCAAGCAAGTGTTCCTGCTCACTCAGCACGCGCATCCCGTCTCGGTCTGCATCGTCGGCGCCGAGCACACTGTCCCGATGCCGCGCATCCCCATCCGCGCCGACGTGAAAGTATCCACCGACCAGACATGTGTAGCCATTCGCGGCCCCCAAACCGAGGCGCAACTGCGTTCCCTATACAGCCGCGCGTCCATTTACGCCGCCACCGCGCGCTATGAGCCGCTTGGGATTACGGCGCTCGAGGCGGCACTCTCGCGCTGTGCCATCGTCGCTAACGATATTCCGAGCTTCCGCGAGATTTGGGGAGACACTGCTCTGTACTTCCGCACCAACGATGCGCGCAGCCTGGCCGAGAGCATCCAGCGCCTGAACGCCGATTGCGAGATGCGCCGCGCCTACGCGAACCTCGCCTACACTCGCGCCCGCGAGCGCTTCACTACCAAGCGCATGATCGACGAATATCTGCAGCTCTATCGCAGCCTGGTTTCTGTCCATTCAGCTGCCGCCTGAATCACGCAATATCTCCTCACAACCTTGTGAACGAACCTCAGAAAGCCGAGTTGCGGGACCGGGAAGTCTCCTGATGCCTAACAGCAGGAATGCCCACGCTTCGAAAACCACGAAGCGTGGGGCAGCCGAGTCGTGCTCGTGCACGGGGCAAACAAACCCAAGCCAGTGGGCATGGAGCAGCATTTGCCATTACCCCCTTGACGAGCCCGGACTCGTGCTGTGTGCGCAATCCGCCCCCAAGACAGCGCCCCCAGCTTGGTGGTATCTTGGGTCCTTACTAGAAACCCGTAAGGTTGGAGGATTGGATTCATGGCACAGGTAAAGATTACGGTTAAGCCGAATGGTCCCTATCGCGTGGAAGCCCCCGAAGGCGCCATCGAACTTGTGGATATCAACGGCACCAAGTACGACCTCACCGGCAAGCCCGCCTTCTCGCTCTGCCGCTGCGGCGGATCAGTCAACAAGCCCTTTTGCGACGGCACCCACAGCCGCATCGGATTCCAGGGCGCGGAGTTAGCCGTGAAGAAAGCCGAAGGCTGACCAACACCTGCCTGGGGGAATCGTGACCGAACCACGCGACCGTGAACTGGGGATGCATCGCAAGATCACGCGCCGTGACTTCCTGAACGGAGTCGCGGTCACGGCTGGCGCATCGGTAATGCCCTGGGATCTGCTTGCCGAACAGGGTGCGGAGGCGGAGAAGTCCGCCAACTATTATCCGCCCGCGCTGACCGGCATGCGCGGAAGTCATCCTGGCTCTTTCGAAGTGGCGCACAGCCTGCGCGATGGCACTTTCTGGGATTCAGCCGCAAAGCCCGAGGACTCGGGTGAGACCTATGACCTCATCATCGTAGGCGGAGGCATCAGCGGACTGGCCGCCGCGCACTTCTACCGCAAGGCGGCGGGGCAGAAGGCGCGCATCCTCATCCTCGACAACCACGACGATTTTGGCGGACATGCCAAGCGCAACGAGTTCCGCGTCGGCAACGCGTTCCGGCTGGGATTCGGGGGGACGTTCTCGATTCAGAGTCCCGCGCCCTACAGCGCGGTGGCGAAGGGCGTGATTGAGGAACTCGGCATCGACGTGCCGTCGTATTCCAAATATGTGGACAGGAAGCTTTACAGTTCGCTGGGACTGAGTCCGAAGGTTTTTTTCGACAAGGAAACCTTTGGCGCGGATAAGTTAGTGATCAATCCGAGCCCGCGCGGAGGGGACGACGCCGAGGGTGTAGCTGAGCTGCGGGCTGAGCTGTTGAAACGCTTTCTCGCCGATGCTCCCATTGCGGATCAGGCCAAGCGCGATTTTGAGCGTCTCTACCACGAGAAGACAGATTACTTTCCGGGACTGACGTCGGAAGAGAAGAAGGCGAAGCTGGCTCGCACGACCTACGCCAGCTATCTGAAAGATACCGCTGGCCTGCACGCAGATATTGTCAAGTACTATCAGGCGATGCCTCACGGACTGTTCGGCGTAGGCATCGACGCAGTTTCGGCGCAGGATGCCTGGGGACTCGGGTATCCCGGCTTCGACGGGCTGAAGCTTGATCCGGCGCCGGGCAAGGGAATGAACCGCGATGCCATTCCCAATGAAGAAGCGGACAAGTATTTCTTTCACTTTCCCGACGGCAACGCTTCGATTGCGCGGCTGCTGGTGCGGAAACTGATTCCCGATACAATTCCGGGGAACTCATCCTCGGATGTGGTGTTGGCGAAGGCGAGTTACGCGAAGCTCGATCAGGCCAGTTCGCCGGTGCGCATTCGCTTGAACAGCACCGCCGTTCGTGTCAAGCACGTTGGCGACGCGGCGAGCGCGCGGGAAGTGGAAGTGGCCTACGCGCAAGGCGGCAAGGTTTACACCGCAAAGGCGAAGAACGCGATTCTGGCGTGCTGGCACGTGGTGATTCCCTACATCTGTGAGGAACTTCCGGACAGGCAAAAGCAGGCACTGGCCGAGGCGCAGAAAGTGCCGCTGCTCTATACCAATGTTGTGGTGCGCAACTGGACGGCGTTCCAGAAGTTGGGAACGAGTGCGGTCTACGCTCCGGGAAGTTATCACAGCTTTGTGAGTCTCGACCTGCCGGTGAGCATTGGCGGATATGAGTGCGCGCGCAAGCCAGAGGAGCCGATCGTCGTGCACATGATGAAGGCGGCTTGCCGGCCCGGAAGGCCAGCTCGCGACCAGCATCGCATGGGCCGCATCGAGCTGTACAACACGACATTTGAAACCATGGAGCGGAAGATTCGCGATCAGCTGGCTCGGACGGCTGGGCCGGGAGGGTTTGATCCCGCGCGCGACATTGCGGCAATCACGGTGAATCGCTGGCCGCACGGATATGCGTATGAGTACAACTCGCTGTTCGATTCGTTCTGGCTGGAAGGTGGCGAGACGCCGTGCGAAGTGGCGCGCAAGACTTATGGGCGAATCGCGATTGCCAACGCCGATGCCGGCGCTTATGCGTACACCGATGAGGCGATCAATCAGGCGTGGCGCGCGGTGGCGGATATTACGAAGAACTAGTAGTGAATGTCTCCCAATCGATGTATGTCGATATTTTTCAAGTTTAGATAACCTGCTATCTGCGCTTAAACATCTCAAGAGGGACAGAATGGGGAATCCACTTCTCGCAAAGGACGCGAGAAATGGGGCACCCGGCCTCTGTGATCTGGTTATGGGTTCCGATGGAACGGACTTATTCCCACACGAAAAGGCAGGCCGTGGTAGTGTGCCACTCCGGTCGCGATGGCGGCCAGGGTTAGCGTTACCAGCAGAAAAATGACGGCACGGCGCGGGCTGTGCTCTTGCCGAGGGGCGAGCAGCGCGATCAATGCGCCGAGGATCAGTCCGGTGATGAGGCCGCCGATGTGGGCAGCGTTGTCGACGCCGGAGATTGCGGCTCCGAAGATCAGATTGTAGAAAACAAATGCTCCGAGGCTGCGCAGGGTTCCGGAAAGCGCGGAGCGCGGCACGGAAAATTCGCCCAGCTTGAAAGCCGCGAGCAGTGCGCCGGCGAGGCCGAAAATGGCACCCGACGCTCCTACGCTGAGCACGGAGGGTCTCCAGAGCACGCTTCCGAGACTGCCTCCCACTCCACAGAGGAGATAAATGGCGACGTAGGTCCCCGGCCCGTAGAGCGATTCGCACAGCGCGCCCAGGTTCCACAGGCACCACATGTTGAAGGCGATGTGGATGATGCCGCCGTGAACGAAGACGCTGGTCAGCAACCGCCACCATTCGCCGGAGAGGGTGTAGGGACCGTAGTTAGCGCCCCAGCGCACGAGGTCCAGGCCGGGGAAACTCATCACGGACGAAGTGGCGAGCGCCATGCCAAGAAAGACGGCCAGGTTGATGCCGAAGATAATTTGCGTCACCCCGATGGTGGATGCACTGGGACGGACCCATGGAGTGGGCATGACGGGCTGCCTGGCGTCTTCGGCGACTTCGCCGCGCTGGTAGGCTTCGTGCTGCTCGCACCATTGGCAGACTTTCTTGCCGAAGGAAAGGCCGGGAAGCTGGCGGCCACAGCGGATGCAGTTGGACATGATCTGAACATTAAGAGTATCAGCAGTTCGCTTGCGTGAGCGAGGCGTGGCGCCCGCACGGTTTACTCCTCATGTGATACCGCAACAGTACTCGCGAGATCCCTTCGACAGGCTCAGGGCAGGCTCTTCGCTCCGCCTGAAAAGCGGCTACGCTCAGGATGACACCGGGTCGTTAATGAATGGGTTGTGTGTACCATACCCCGTATGGTATAAGGGAAATCCAGGCATTCAAGAACTAATGAGCCACACGATTAAAGACAAGCAGAATCTCATTCTTCGGGCGAAACGCATTCAGGGGCAGGTAGAAGCTCTGGTGCGAGTTCTTACGGAGGAGCGGGACTGCTCGGAAGTTCTGCAAGTGATGAGCGCGGCCCGAGGAGCAATGAACAGTCTGATGGCCGAACTTCTGGAAGGCCACATCCGCAGTCACGTGCTCAACGGAAAGAGCAAGGCCACTTCACAACAGGTAACCGCGGCGGATGAAGTGATCGAGATGGTCAAGTCTTACCTGAAATAAGAAGCCACGCCGGGAGGGACGGTATGGGTGCCAGCCATTTGCTTGAAAAAAGCGACGCTGCGACTTCATCGGAAACCCCAACTGAAAGGCCGGACCACGGTTCCGAGCATGAGCACGGGATCGAATGGGTTGAACTCGTCCGGATTGCCTTCGTGGCATTGGCGGCGGCGGCGGTCTGGTTTCGCGTGTGGGAGCCGTTTCCGCGCTTCAGTGTGATTGGCATCGGGGCCGCCCTGATCGGCGGGTATCCAATCTTCAAGGAAGCTTACGAGAATATCGTCGAACGAAAGATGACGATGGAACTCTCGATGACCATAGCCCTTCTTTCGGCGTTGGCTATCGGTGAATTCTTTACGGCTCTGGTCATCACCGCATTCGTTCTGGCAGCCGAGGTCCTGGAGGGACTCACGGTTGGACGCGGGCGGCGGGCAATCCAGGATCTCATTGATTTTCTACCCCGAACAGTTTCGGTTCGACGTGATAACGAAGTACTCGAAATCCCCGCCGAGAGTCTTCAGCTTAATGACACAGTAATCGTGAAACCGGGCGGCCGCATTCCGGTGGATGGGCTTGTGCTCAGCGGACGATCTTTTGTGGAGCAGGCGGCCATTACAGGCGAGGCGATGCCGGTGGAGAAGTTGCAGGGTGATGCGGTCTATGCCGGAACGATCAACCAATCGGGAGCGCTGGAAGTCGAGGCGCGGAAACTGGGGCGCGACACTACTTTTGGAAGGATCATTGAAGCGGTTGAGCGAGCAGAGAAGTCGCGGGCGCCGATTCAGAAAACGGCGGATCGCCTGGCCGGTTACCTCGTATATTTCGCTCTGGGAGCCGCAGTGCTGACTTTTCTCGTCACTCACAATGTGAGGTCAACAATTTCAGTTGTGATTGTTGCGGGAGCGTGTGGCATTGCTGCGGGAACGCCTCTGGCTATTCTTGGAGCGATTGGCCGCGCTGCGCGTCAGGGAGCAATCATTAAGGGTGGTTTGTACTTGGAGGCGCTGGCCGCTGTTGATACGGTGTTGTTGGACAAGACGGGAACCTTGACCTTCGGAACTCCTCAAATTCGGGAGGTCGTTTCGACGAACGGGTTCGCTGTGAATGAAATCATCGCCGCGGCCAGCATCGCGGAACGCAAATCCGAACATCCTCTGGCCAAAGCAATCATTGCGCGAGGCGCGGAAATTGCGGTTCCTGTGGTGGAACCGGAGGAGTTCTCCTACACGCCCGGGAGAGGAGTCCGGGTGACTTATCGTGGCGAGGAGATTCTGGTCGGTAGTCGGATGCTCTTGCTGGAGCGTGCTGTGAAGGGAGTTCCGCCGTTGAATGGCGGCGGACAGGGAGGCGTTTCAGAGGTTCATGTGGCTCGAGGTGGGCAGATGCTGGGTACGATCCGCATTGCGGATGTACTGCGTCCGGAAGCCAAGAGTGCGGTTGCGGCGATGCGCGATATGGGACTGAAAACGGTTCTGCTGAGCGGCGACGCACAAGGAGTGACTACGTTGGTAGGACGTGAACTCGGTGTCGATGAGGCAGTGGGAGAACTCTTGCCGGATCAGAAGGCCGAATGGGTGCGCAAACTTCGGGAGAAAGATCGCAAGGTCGCGATGGTCGGGGACGGCATTAACGATGCTCCAGCGCTGGTGGAAGCAAATGTTGGAATTGCGATGGGTTCCGGCACGGACGTGGCGCGGGAGAGTTCCGATGTGATCCTGATTGGAAGTGATCTCTCGAAATTTGTCGAGACCCTGCGGGTGGCGCGGCGCTGCCGCGGCATCATCATGCAGAACTTTGTGGGCACTCTGGCGGTGGACAGCGTGGGAGTGGGGATGGCGGCGTTTGGCTTACTGAATCCGCTACTGGCGGCTTTTATTCACGTTAGTTCGGAGATGGCATTCATTCTCAATTCCACCAGATTGTTGCCCCGGAGCAGTGGAATCAGGCACTGAGTGCGCGGTATCCTGGACTAGTGAATTGTCTTGGTCTTGCGCGACATGTAATCCATCAGCAGGTATTGGCCTAGCGTGTAGGGAGTGGTGAAGTAGGCTTTGCCGCGGCACATCTCTGTTACCTTTTGCACGAACTGGACTAATCCGTAATCGGAGGCGAGCATGAAGGTGTTGATCAGGACGCCGGCGCGCTTGCACTTGGAGACTTCTTCGAGAGTCTGGCTTACGACCAGCGGATCCAGGCCGAAGGCGTTTTTGTAGATGCGGCCGTCTTCCAGGGTGAGGGCTGACGGTTTGCCGTCGGTGATCATGACGATCTGCTTCATGTCTTTTCGTTGGCGCTGCAGGATGCGTTGCGCCAGACGCAGACCTTCGCGCGTGTTGGTGTAGTAGGGGCCGACCTTCACGCGCGCGAGTTGCGAGAGAGGAACTTCTTCCGCCGAGTCGTGGAAGAGCACGAGGGAGAGGGAGTCGCCGGGATATTGCGTGCGGATGAGATGCGACAGCGCCATGGCAACTTTTTTCGCGGGAGTGAAGCGGTCTTCGCCGTAGAGGATCATCGAGTGCGAGCAGTCGAGCATGACTACCGTCGCGCATGACGACTGGTACTCGCATTGGTGGACTTGCAGGTCGGAGTACTCGATGTTCAGTGGGAGCGTGAGGCCTTCGCGCTGGATGGCGCTGGAAAGCGTGGCGGTGATGTCGAGGTTCAGAGTGTCGCCAAACTCATAGGTGCGGGAAGAGCCGCTGGCTTCGATTCCGGTAGCGAGATCGCGGGTGTCGTGGCGTCCGAAGCTGGACTTGCCGAGCGAACCGAGCAGGTTGCGCAGGGCTTTGAAGCCGAGGAAGTCGAGACTCTTGTCGGTGATTTCGAATTTGGCCTGCTGCGCGTTTTCGCCGAGTTGTCCGCCGGCGCTGGATTGGCGCGCGGGATCGTGCGGCTGGTCGATCGAGATGTAGTCTTCCTGCTGCATGCGCTCGATGAGCTTTTCGATCAGTTCGTCGAGTTTGCCTTCCATCTGCATTTGCTCGAGACGCTCGCGCATTTCTTCGTCGAAGAGTTCGCCGTTCATCAACGCCTGCTCGATGGCCTGCTTGAGGTCGTCGAGCGTCTGCTCGCCTTCGGGCATCTCCTGCCACATGTAGTTCTGGAATCCGCTCTGCAGAAAGTAGTCGGAGAGCGCGCTGAGCAGGTCCTCCATGCTGAGTTCGCTGGCGGGGTCGGGGACGTATTTGCTGTAGCGGATGCGTTTCATGAGGGCGGATGGGTGGCGTCGGATTTTGGATTGATCGTCCTCCACAGCATCACGATGGCAAAGAAAAGGGCCGTGTACAGCGCAATATCGATTACGAGCCCGGGGACAAGCAACGGCACCAGATTCGTGGAGTTGTCAAAGTAAATTCCAATGCTGGAATAGACTTTGTTCATGATGATGATGCCGGGCCACCCAAGCATCGCCAACGGTGCGTTGAACGTAAAAACAGCGAGCAACCCAACAGCGGCTAAGAATACTACGGCAGCCATTAAGCATTGGAGCAACAGTTTCATGTCATTCAACAAGGCCGCAGGCTAGTTAAACTGCCGTCTCTGGCGGTACGGACGGTCGTCGGGCTCGAAACTTTTTTCGCGCTCGCGGGGTTCAGGTTTTTTTTCTCCGGCTTTGAAGACGCGCTCTTCGCTGCGGCCGATGCGTTTGTGCGCGTGCAGGCCTTCGAGAATAAATTCGGCGGCGGAAACTTGCTGCTCGGGACTTTCTTTTGGCGAGACGCCTAGTGGTCCTAGTTTGTCGATGAGGCCCTGAATTCCTTGCAGCTTGTCCATCGCTTCTTCGGCGGAGACCGAATCGGACAACTGGATTTCGCCGCCCAGATCGAACCACTGCACGATCTGCTGCACGTTGGCGCCGGTAAAATATTCGTCGTAGGTTTTGGCGATGGCGGCGCGGATCAATTCACGGCTCACGTGATCGGCGCCTTTCATCTCGCCTTCGTATTCGAGTTCCAGTTTGCCGGTAATCGCGGGGAGAGCGGCGTAGACGTCGCTGATGCGCGGCACAATAAGTTTTTCATGGTTGCGAATGGCACGGCGCTCGGCGTTGGAGATGACGTTCTCCATGGCGGTGATGGGGAGGCGCTGGCTCACGCCGCTGCGCTTGTCGATTTTCTTGTCCTCGCGGGCGGCGAAGGCGATGCGCTCGATGACTTCCTGCACGTACTTGGGCAGATGCTGATTCGGGCCATTGCGGCGCGTCCAGGCTTCCTGCGCGGTGATGGCGATTCCTTCCTCCACCGTCGCGGGATAGTGGGTGCGAATCTCAGAGCCGATGCGGTCTTTGAGGGGCGAGATGATTTTGCCGCGGGCGGTGTAGTCTTCGGGATTCGCGCTGAAGACCAGGGCGACATCGAGCGGCAGGCGGATGGGGTATCCCTTAATCTGCACGTCGCCTTCCTGCATGATGTTGAACAGGCCGACCTGAATTTTTCCGGCGAGGTCGGGGAGTTCGTTGATGGCGAAGATGCCGCGGTTGGCGCGGGGAAGCAGGCCGTAGTGAACGGTGAACTCGCTGCCTAACTCGTGGCCGCCGCGCGCGGCTTTGATGGGATCGATGTCGCCGATGAGGTCGGCGATGGTGACGTCGGGCGTGGCGAGCTTTTCTACGTAGCGCTCGTCGGGCGTGAGGTAGGCGATGGGGGCGTTGTCGCCATGATGAGCGACTTCTTCACGGCAGCGGCGGCAGATGGGCGCGTAGGGATTGTCGTGAATTTCGCAATCCGGCGAGATAGGGCATATGCGGATCGAGAAGGGCTGTAAGGGCGCGCAGGATGCGGCTTTTGGCCTGGCCGCGTAAACCGAGCAGGATGAAGTTGTGGCGCGAGAGAACAGCGTTGATGATCTGGGGCACGACAGTGTCTTCGTAGCCGACAATGCCGGGGAAAACTGCCGCATCGGGATTCTTGCACAGGCGTGCGCAGAGGTTCTCGCGCAGTTCGTCTTTTACGCGCCGAGTCTTCAGACGTTCTTCGGAAAAAGGACTGTGGCGCAGTTCGCCGAGTGTGCGCGGAAGACTCATGACAGAACCCCCAGGGACAACTACTTTTTCTGATTATACGCGGGGAGCGGGCTTCGGGCTTCGGCTATCGGGCTTCAGCTGAACCTGCAGAACCCCTTCGGCACTCGAGCCCCGGCTTTGCCGAAGCCCGACGGCCGAAGCCCGATAGCCCGCGTTATCGGAGGTGGCCGTTGCCGCCGGCTTTTTCACGGGCGCGCGAGGCGCGGCGCAGATTGGGAAGGGCGGCTTCGAGGTATTGCGTGAGCGCGGAAATGCGCTGGCTTTCGGAGCGCAGCGCGAGCAACTTCTGTTTGAAATCGAGATCAAGGGGCAGGGAACCGGCGAGATAGAAAGAGAGCATCGCCTGGTCAGCGGCGGAGAGGTCCTGCACGGCGCCGGCCATGGAGAGAATCTCGCCGTGCAACTTGACGGCGCGGTCGGTTTCATTCTTGGTGGGGGCGCCCGGTTCGTCATCCAGAAAAACAATCTCGGCGCGCAGGAAAGATCGTTCCTGATCCACGCGCAGCACCTCGAAGCGTTTGCGGCCTTCGGTGACGATATCGAGCCGGCCGTCGGGGTACTCCTTGGTGACGGTGATGATCTCGGCGGTGCAGCCGATTTCGGCCAGGCCTTGCTCGAGGGCGCGCACGATGCCGAAAGGGTTTTTGTGGGCGAGACACTCGCCGATCATCTCTTTGTAGCGGGGCTCAAATACGTGCAGCGGCAGCGGAGTGCCGGGGAGCAGCACAACGTCGAGCGGGAACAGGGGAAGGAGAGGAGTCACGCGATCTCCGATTGCGGACGGGCCGCCACCGAGCGATTCCAATTGTACGCCGCATCTTGGATTCGTAACCTGGACTCGCAACTTGACTTCGGATGATTGGGGGGAATAGAAACGCGGGCATGGAACTGGCGGGGAAAGTCGTGGTGGTCACGGGCGCTTCGATGGGCATTGGCGAGGCGATTGCTAAGATTTTTTCTGATCAAGGGGCTAGCGTGGTGCTGCTCTCGCGCGATGCGGCGAGAGTGGAAGGGGCGCGCGGGCGCATCGGAAATCCGGAGCGGACTCTGGCGCTGTCGTGTGACGTGCGCCATCGCGAGGAAATCGACCGCGCGCTTGGCCTGACGATGCATCACTTCCAGCGCGTAGACGTGTGGGTGAACAATGCGGGGCGGGGCTTGCTTGACTCGGTGGCTGAAATGGAGATGGCGGCGTTCCGCGACATGTTTGAAACAAATTTCTTTGGCGCCGTGGCGGCGATGCAGGCGGTGATTCCGGTGATGCGGCAGCAGGGATCGGGGACGATTATCAATATTTCGAGCGTGGCGGGACACATCCCGCTGCCGTTTCATGCCGGCTACAGCGCGACCAAGTTTGCGCTGAATGCGATTGGGAAAGCGGCGCGGGTGGAGCTGAAGGGGTCGGGAATTCATGTGTTGACGGTGTGTCCGGGATATGTAAGGACGGGCTTTGGCGAGAATGAAGTGATTGGGACGGTGAAACGGAGAGTGCGCCCGAAGTCGGTGCGGGGGATTACAGCAGAGCGGGTGGCGCGGGCTACGCTGCAGGGATATCTCAAGGGGAAGCGGGAAGTGATTGTGCCCTGGATGATGTATGTGCCGGTGAAAATTTACCAGCACTTTCCTGGGCTGGTGGAGCGGGCCATGGGGAAGATGGCAGGATAAGCTTTTGACCCGCGCAATCTGGTTGTCCAAACACCCGATGCCTCTGAGAATTATTGCTCTGGGTATCTAGAGTAATGTCGTCAGTTTGCAGTTCAGGTTTTGAAATGGACGAGGGGTGACGTTTTTATGAAACTGACGATCGTTTTAATGGCGATCATGGCTGTTTTAAATTCGCTGGCTAGCGCATCGGACAGTTGGCACGTAGCGGCTACCCCTGGCTCGATTTCGCAAGAGATTCAATTCAGCAACGGAAATACTCAACTCGTCGGGACTGTCTATCTTCCAAGCAGGGGAGACCATTTTCCGGCGGTAGTGGTCTTACACTCCGCGATGGCCGGCACCCGTGAAGCCGGACTCTACCGTCACCTGCAGGAAGGATTGCCCGCGATGGGTTTTGCTGTATTGATCTATGACCGCCGGGGAAGTGGACATTCCACTGGGAAGCTTGGGAATTCCGACTTTGAGACTCTAGCTGACGATGCCGTAGCTGGACAGCAGGCCTTAGCGAGATTACCGCGTATCGATCCTAACAAGATCGGTTTCTGGGGGCTGAGCCAGGGCGGTGGCTCGCCGTTTTAGCTGCGGGACAGAGCCGGAATGCGGCCTTCGCGGTCTCGGTTTCCGCTCCGCTCGTCAATGCTGAGGCACAGATGGAATTCGCTATGAGTAACCTGCTCGCGGTGCGTGGCTATTCGCAATCGGATGTTGAACAAATGCTTGCAACGCGAAAGGCATGGATCGGCTATCTTCACAATGAGAATTCTCGTGAGGTGGCGGTCAATGCTTTGCAGAAGGCTGAAGCGAAGGCTTGGTTTGATCTTGCGTATCTGCCGAGGGCAGCCCAACTCACGACGGATCCTGAGCACGATGCGGTCCGCAGGAGGTTGGACGACGATCCGATCGCGGCAGTCCGCAGGGCTAAGATTCCCCTCTTGTTCCTCTATGGAGACTCCGACCCATGGGTTCCGGTGGCGCAGTCGATTGAACGTCTGCAATCGCTAAGCAACGATCAGCACAACATCGAGTACGCGGTGGTTGCCAGCGCGAATCACGAAATGATGACGCCTGCGAACGAAACCATGCGGGTTGACCAAAATACAATCCGCAACGATGAGCCGCAAGCAACCACCTACTTCATGCTCTTGGGAGCGTGGCTGGCTCAACACGCCCTGAAATGATCCACAATTGCAGTCTCGCTTCTCTAACGGCGAGGAATGGGTCTTTTTGCAGAGGTTCAATTCTGCTGGAGTTCCGCGAGCATAGCCTCCATTTCTGATTGCGCGTGCAGGTTGCCGGTGCGGCGGGCTGAGGCGATGCCATCGGTGAGCATCTTTTTGGCGTCTTCTTTTCTTTCGGCGCGGGCCAGGGTTTGGGCGGCCATGAAATAGCCTGCGGTGTAATCGGGATGATTCTCGAGGAGGATGGAAAATTCGGCGAGGGCACGGTCGAAGTCTCCCTGCTTGGAATATTCCATGGCGAGGCCGTAGCGGGCGAAGGCGTCTTTGGGATTCTCGGTGAGGATCTCGTTGAGGGTGGCGATGCGGTCCATAGGAGCAGTTGCCAGTGGCCAGTGGCCAGTTGCCAGTGCAATGAGATTACTACAAACCGCGTTTTTGCTGGGGCGAGTCGTTAGTAGTGCGCAGTCGGCGGACTTGGTGTGGAACCGGTCCGCGCGAGATCCTTCGCTTCGCCTGAAAAACGGCTCCGCTCAGGATGACGCCGTGAGCTAGATCGCTCAAATCCAGGTTGCGGCACTGCCACTCCTTCGCGGGCATTGGCGCCCATCAATGCCGATGAGTACAATGGGCAGTCCTGAAAAATCTTTTCTGTTCGCGGGGCGAGAGTGGCGTGTCCGTTTTTCATGCCGGTGGCGAAATTGGAAGATGGGGCGTGGCCGCATCCGGCGCGGCTTCCGCTGGGATGCGGATGGAGCGGGCAGTGCACGGCGCCCGGACACGAGGGCGAAGTTCCGTCACGGGAGGCGCTCGAAGAGTTCTGCAACCTGGGCTACGCGGAGAGTTGCGGGCGGTTGCCGCGAGAACGCGCGTGGGATGCTGTGCGCTTTGCTGTGAGCGTCGAGAAGCAGGCCGGCGGTGAGAGTGCGGTACCGAACCGAATCATCCAGGTCGAATACGTGTGTGAACTGGGGCATCGGCCCAGAGACCATGGCAAGTTGGAGTTCGACGGTCAGGCGATGGTGTGGGTGCGGCGGCACGCGGACAGCCGGGTGCAGAAAATGGCGGAGTGTTTTCTGGAAACCTATCTGGCGAAAAGAAAGTTGCACGCAGTCAGCGTGCGAGCAATTGATGGCCGAAGATAACAAGGACCTATGCAGTTTGCCGGCGTCAGCGGAGTGCATAGGTTCTCCGCTTCGCATCAGAATGACAGGGTTTTGAGAGCTGAAAGAAGAAACATGAAAGATGATGGACAGCGGACAATGAAAGACGACGCGCTCAGGCCACGGCCGGTGCGAGATTCGCAGTCGGAGATGGCGGAGATTGTTCTGCCCAACGATGCCAATCCTCTGGGAGCGCTGCTGGGCGGACGGTTGATGCACTGGATCGATCTGGCGGGCGCGATGGCGGCGCACCGTCACTCGCGCAACTACGTGGTGACGGCGTCGGTGGACCACATTGATTTTCTGGTTCCGGTGAAAGTCGGAGACCTGGTGATCCTGCGCTCTTCGGTGAACCGCGTGTACCACAGTTCAATGGAAGTCGGGGTCAAGATTTTCGTGGAGAACTACATTGCGGACACAGCGCAGCACGTGGCATCGGCTTACCTGACATTCGTGGCGATCGATGGGGCGGGACAGCGCTTGAAAATTGCGCCAGTCGTTCCGGAGACGGAAGAGCAGCAGCGGCGGTATGAAGATGCTGGACGACGGCGGGAAATCCGGCGGGCGGAGTTGGAGCGACGGCTGCGCAAAGCGTCGCGCTAGCTGGCGGCGATTGTGACATCCGTCACAGCTTTGGTCCGCGGCAAGAGAATAGTCTTGGGGGTTTGCCAGGGGACCTCATGGATAGCGCCCTTTTAATTCACCGCATTCACTTCGCGTTTACAGTTACCTTCCACTATTTATTTCCGCAACTCACCATGGGATTGGCGCCGCTGATTGTGGTGCTCAAGACGCTGGCGCTTCGCCGCAACGACGAAACCTACAATCAGGCGGCGCGCTTCTGGGCGCGGATCTTCGGCATTAACTTTGTGCTCGGCGTGGTCACGGGCATTCCCATGGAATTTCAGTTCGGCACGAACTGGTCGCACTTTTCCCGCTTTGCCGGCGGCGTGATCGGGCAGACTTTGGCCATGGAAGGCATGTTTGCGTTCTTTCTTGAGTCGGCGTTTCTCGGCCTCTTTCTTTATGGTGAGAAGCGGATGTCGCCGCGCGCGCATTGGTGGACGGCGGTGGCCGTGTTTGTCGGGTCTTGGATGTCTGGTTATTTCATTATCGCGACGGATGGATGGATGCAGCATCCCGTGGGCTTCGCGAAGGCCGCGGACGGCTCGGTGCAACTGACCAGCTTCTGGGAATTGGTGCTGAATCCGTGGTCGTGGTGGCAGTACGCGCACAACATGAGCGGGGCGATGATCACGGGCACGGTGGTGATGACGTCGGTGGGCGCATTCTACCTGCTATGGCAGAAGTTTGAGGATTCCGGGCGAATCTTCGTGAAGGTGGGAGTGCTGGCGGGATTGATTTTCAGCATCGTGCAATTGTTTCCGACCGGTGATGGGCACGGGCGGATGGTCGCCATGAATCAACCAGTCACGCTGGCCGCCATGGAAGCGCTGTTCGAGAGCCAGCCGGGAGCGCCGCTGGTGATCATTGGCCAGCCGAATGTTGAAGAGCACAAGATTGATAATCCGGTGGTGGTTCCGAAGGCGCTCAGCTTTCTTACTTACCGGAGGTGGAATGCGCACGTGCGCGGGCTGGATGCGTTCCCGCAGGACGAGTGGCCGCAAAATATTGCGCTGCTCTATTACAGCTATCACATCATGGTGGGACTGGGGACGATCTTTATCGCAATGATGGTGGTGGCAACGTTGCTGCTGTGGCGTGGGAAGCTGTTCGCTGCGCGCTGGATGTTATGGATTCTTCTGCTCGCGTTGCCGTTCCCCTACATTGCCAACACGGCGGGTTGGATGACGGCCGAACTGGGACGGCAGCCGTGGCTGGTCTACGGATTAATGCGGACGGCGGACGGATATTCGAAGACGGTTTCGGCGGGGAATGGAATGTTCACGCTGCTGGGATTTTTGGGGATGTATACGGTGCTGGGAATCATGTTTTTGTTTCTGGTGTGGCGGGAGATTGAACAGGGGCCGGTGGCGGAGGCAGTTTCGGGACACTGAGAAGGCAGTGCCGCAGTCTCGGCGGCTGTCGTGGGAGCGAGACGCTCCCGCGCCGAGGGCGAGACCGAGGGCGAGACGCCCTCGGGACAGCCGGCAGGATGCCGGCGCTACTTAGCCGGGCAGCAGGTGAGCGAGAAATTCTATGGAAACTTTATGGTTCATCATTGTCGCCGTGATGGTGGCGGCCTACGTCGTGCTGGATGGATTCGATCTTGGGGCGGGAGTGATTTATCTCGGCGTGGCCAAGACAGGCGGTGAGCAGCGCATGATCAGGCGCGCCATTGGCCCGGTATGGGATGGCAACGAAGTGTGGCTGCTGGCGGCGGGCGGGACGCTCTATTTCGCGTTTCCCCTGCTCTATGCCTCAAGTTTCAGCGGATTCTATCTGCCGCTGATGATGGTGCTGTGGCTGCTGATACTGCGCGGCATCAGCATTGAACTGCACTCGCACACGGAGAATCCGGTTTGGCGAGGATTTTTTGATGTCGTGTTCTGCGTCTCGAGCGCGTTGCTGGCCATTTTCTTCGGCGCGGCGCTGGGGAATGTGGTGCGGGGCGTACCGCTGGGACCCGATGGATATTTCTTTGAACCGCTGTGGACTAATTTCCGCGTGGGCGCGAACGCTGGAGTTCTCGACTGGTACACCGTCCTTACCGGCGTGATCGCGCTGGTCACGCTGACCGCGCACGGCGCACTGTACCTGGCGGTTAAGACCGAAGCGGAACTGCAGGAGCGTGTGCGTCGCGTGGCACTGTGGGCATGGCCGCTGCAATTAGTTCTGACCATCGTGGGCCTGGTCGCAACCTGCTACGTGCAACCGGGCGTGCTGGACAACTACAAGCATCATGCGGTCGGCTTCCTGATTCCGCTGGTCGTGTTTGGAAGCCTTGCGGTGATGATCTACGCCATCCGCAAGGGTGAAGATAAGGTCGCATTTATCGGGTCGGCGCTCTATATCGTTGGAATGCTGGTGGGAGCGGCGTTTGCTCTTTATCCGGTGGTACTACCGGCGAGCACTGATCCTGCCCGCAGCCTGACTATCTACAACACGGCGGCAGGGCATCATGGGCTGACTGTCGGATTTACGTGGTGGGTTCCAGCGATGATTCTCGCGGTCGGCTACTTCGTCTTTCTGTTCCGCATGTTTCGGGGAAAGGTGCGGATCGAAGGGCAAGGATACTGAATCGATCTCGGGGATGCGCCCGTGAAGCGGTAAGGTCGAGGCGAAGATCATCGCACGGTGCCTCACGAACCTCCTGAGAGGAACCAGAATCCGCAGGCGGATCAGAGCGGTCCTTGATATCGCCGCAGCCGCACCGCCAGGGCGAGGAAGATTGCGGCCACCAGCATTCCAGTCCACAGACCGGGGGAGCTGAAAAAGTGGGTGGGAATGAGCGTTGCCATGAAGTCCGCATGGGCAGCGTGCGGCGCCGCAGACGCGGGTTGCCCGGGGCCCGTCAGACGGTACTCCAGCAAGGCCTGGCAATACGAAGTGTTGAAGGCAATCTTCTCCAGTCCGCAGATCACGAACGGGGGCAGGACGGCCCATAAAAACGGCGCGCGCGGCGCCCAGGCTGAAACCAGCAGGAACCAGCCATAGAGTGGGGCGTACCAGAGGCCGTGCACGGTGATGATGTGATAAAGGATCACAAGGGATATGTGGAGGAACGACGTCCCAGTCCAAAGCGTCGCCAGGTCCGCGCCGCTGCCCAGCGATATTGCGCTGCTCACCAGGAGCATGACGAACTGCGTGGCAACCGCGATCGCGAAACTGAGAAGCGGCAGAATGACGAAGGGAATGGTGAGCTTCGAGAGCACAGTGATGAGATCGGAAACCGGCAGCGACTTCCAGAACAGGATGCTGCGATCACGCCGCTCTCCGTATAAGGCGTCGAGACTATAGAATCCCCCCACGATGAGGGCCGTCCCCATGATCAAAAACGCCGCGAATGCGTAGTGTTCCTGTACAGAGCCTGGCGTCATGCGGTGCATGCGATGCCGCAGAAAGACCATGTTAATGAAGTAACCGAGCAGGATGACAGCGGCTGCGATCAGGGGTGCGATATAGATCGAGCGGTACTCCCATAGTTCTCGTCGGACCGACCAGTAAAAGGTCTGGATCGGCGAGACGGCCGCGGGAGCGATAGTCTGCGCCTGGAATGAAGATTCGGGCACGGCGTTCGATGGAGTATTCATTTTGCCGCTCCTTCACGATTCAACTGCGGGGCCTGGGCGTGATTGCCCACCACGGCGACGAACAAGTCGGCGATGCTGGGTGTGCGCACCTCGCCGAGCGCGGTGAGTTGACGACGGTCGCCGTGATCGGGCTTCAGATCGGACTTCAAATCGAACAACAGGATGCTACGGCCGAGCACCTGGCGCTCGTGCATCGGCTTGAGGGCGCGGGCGGCTTCGACCTGGGCCGGATTCACCACCACTTCCAGGTAGCGCGACTCGAATTCCTCCATGGTGCACTGGAGAACGATGCGGCCGCGGTCGATGAACATGAGGTCGGTGAGAACGTGCTGGAGCTCTTCCACCTGATGTGTGGTCACGACGATGGTGCGGTTGCGATCGAAGTAGTCGGTGAGCAGGGAATCGTAAAACTGTTTGCGATAGAGGAGATCAAGGCCGAGCGTGGGCTCGTCGAGCACCAGCAATGTGGCGTCAATCGCCATTACCAGGGCAAGGTGCAGCTGGACCACCATGCCTTTGGACAATTCCCTGACTTTGCTGGAATGCTTGATCGTGGTCCTGGCCAGGAAACCTTCCGCCTTGGCGCGATCGAATCGCGGATGCACGCCGGCGACGTAGTCGAGCGCCTGCGAAACCCGCATCCAGCGCGGCAGCACGGCGACATCGGCGATGAAGCAGACATCGCGCATGAGCTGCTCGCGTTCGGTCCAGGGATCGCGTCCCAGCACTCTCAGTTCTCCCTGATAGGGGGTGAGACCGAGAATCGCGTTGAGCGCGGTGGTCTTGCCGGCGCCGTTGGGGCCGATGAGTCCGAGAATGCGGCCCTCTTCGACGCGCAAATCGATGCCGTCCAGCGCGATGGTTTTGCCGAATACCTTGCGGAGACCGCGTGCTTCTATGCATGCCATGGCTTCAGCGCTCCTCCTCAGGGGAATTCGATTTCGGGCGACCCGACTTGGCGTTTTTCGACGATGCGGCATCGGGCGAGGGCCGGCCATTTCCCGCATCCAGCAATTCTTTCGCTGTCAGGCCGAGCCGCTGAATGGTGGCGGAGACCCTGGGCCATTCTTCGGCGAGAAACTTCTGGCGTTCGCCCTGCAGCAACAAGGTGCGGGCGCCGGTATTAATGAACATGCCGAGGCCTCGTCTGCTTTCAACAAGCCCCTCGTCAACCAGTTGTTGATAGCCCTTCAGAACCGTGAGCGGATTGACCCGATACTCGGCCGCGACATTGCGCACGGAGGGCAGCGGATCGCCTTCCTTGAGCACGCCGTCGAGTATCATCGCGACGACGCGGTCGCGAAGCTGGCGGTAAATCGGCTGATTGTCGTTCCACTCACGGTCCATCATGGGCTCCCGGTAATGCTCTCAAAAACGTCGTCACTTGGCTCGCGTCAAATCGAAGTGCCCGTGCATCGGCTTGTCCCCGGGTTTGGGTACATTTTTGAGCAATCCGGTAGCTAAGAAGAAGTGATCCCAACTGCCGGTTGGCGGACGATCCGCTCCGAACTAACGGCGGCTTCAACCCCTGACCAAGCCCACGCCTTCCAGATGATGACCGAGGTGCATACCGTTTCGATCGTCCCGAAGAAAATGTAGGATGCAAACATATGCTCGTGCCAGGCACCGCTGGCCAAAGGGTAAACGAATTGCATCGAAATGACGGCTAACGTCTCAATGGCACCCGCGATGATATTCGCCAGCCGGTTCGCCCTAAACGGAAGCAGTCGAGACGCCAGAATCATGGCGATGGGTATTTCCATCAAGACCGCTGCCCCCAGCAGAGCCCATTGTGGGAGATGTGGGGCTGGATCTTGCGAGCCAACAATATCGAACAGGGCAAGCACGTCCGCATACAGGTAGTTGAGTAACGCGAAGAGCCACAATTGAGACAACCGCTCCTTTGTGTCATGCATGTCAGCCTCCTTCGGAATAGTTACGGTCCCGCGGTCAATTCTTCCTCTGCAGATCGAAGTGCGCGTGGATCGGCTTGTCCTTCATCATGAACGTCCAATCCTCGGTGTGATGGTTGGCGTCGATGATGGTGAACACCGAATGGTGCATGTGGACCGATGGGTCGCCGCTGATGTCTTTGAGTTCGAACTCGACCGTCTTGCCGTCGGGCGACATCTTGCCAGTCATGCGTGGCCGGTTCCCCGCGTCGCAATAGTGAACCAGCGTGAGCTGGTCTCCGTCCACGTAGAGCATCGTGACCGGATGGTCGTACTTGGTCGCATCCAACGGCGTTCCTGCTTCCTGAAGTTCGTGCACGAGCGCGTTCCCCCTCGAGGTCACGCGCAGCGAGATGTGGAGCTTGCCCCCTGACATCTCCGGCATCTCCGCGACGGTGGCGGGGCCTTCCCACTCCCCCGCCAGGCTTTTCAGGGTTGCGAAGGACTTCTGCGCCTCGGACGGCACAGGAGCCACGGACTTCTGCGCGTCGGTCGGCGCGGCGGACTGCGCGAAAGCGACGGTGGAGAGCGACATCAAAGCAACGGACAACATAAGACGAAGGGATTTCATTTTCATTCTCCTTACTTGTTCAATTTCTTCTTTGCTTCGAGCCAGAGTTCTCTCTGGCGTGCTGAGGCAGTGTCATTTGATACGCATCGAGTCGAGCACTTCATGTACCTGTCTGGTAGCCGTTCTTATGAACTCGAAAGTCTCGGAGCGATCGGAGCCTGCGAGCTTAAATAGGACGCCCTGGGGGCATCCTTCGTGGGAACTCAAAATCTTGGTCGCATCCAGAGAGTTAAATGTGATGGTCTTGCCGTCAGGCGAAATCGTCCCCACCATGCGGGGCTCATTTCCGATGGCGCAATTCTGGGTGAGCGACTGGTGGCTGCCGTCGAGGCAGATGATCGCGGCCCTCTCTGCGTCACCGGCTTTCAGGGCACTCGTTGGTGCGGAATCGCGGGAGGTGACGCGATTGCAGACCTGTGTGGAGATACGATCGCCGAGCTTGCCTGTCCACGACCTGAGTTTGTCGAAAGCGCCGATGGCGTCCGATGTAAAGGTGGCGGCGATCAGGGTGAATAGGATGGAAACTGCGAGGCGTGATTTCATGGTCCGTGCCCCCTTTCCTTGTTCTATGAAGCTGTTTCTCAGGACGCCCTTAGCAATTTCCCGCAAAAGCCACGTTGGAAAGGCCACTACGTCCTTACTGTTATACTTAACTATAACACTACATGTCTTGTCAAGCTTTTTCTTTCGATTGTTTGTAATTTCTTGCCTCGCCGCTTCTGGAGGGCTGTTGTGACCCATTTGCGCGGGTTGGGTTTGCACTTCGGAGCCCCTGCAAATGATTGTGGTGGACGTTAGCCGACCGTCACCACTCATAGCGGAAGTTGTTGCTTACGAGCGTGTCCGCTAGATCGAAGCATTTGAATTTCACGAGGTTCGTCGTCCCATCCGCGGCCTGTATAATCGAAGAGAGTTCCTCTTCATTATTTCTGCAATTCATGCTAGGAGTGTGACGCTGTGAACGCACATATGCCTCATCAGCACGGGCAGCCGGCCTCGGGTCCGCAGCCGTTGCCGGGAGTCGATGCCATTATTGCCGTCGGTTCGGGCAAGGGCGGCGTGGGAAAGACAACGCTGGCAGTGAATCTTGCGGTCGCGCTGGCGAGAATGGGACACAAGGTCGGCCTGCTCGATGCTGACGTCTACGGTCCGAACGTGCCGCTGATGCTGGGCGTGAGCGCGCAGCCGCGCATGGTGGGGGAGAACCGCATTGAGCCGCTCGAGGCCTTCGGGCTGAAAGTGATCTCAGTCGGATTCCTGAATCCCGGGGACAAGCCGATCATCTGGCGGGGTCCGATGCTGCACCAGATTGTGCGGCAGTTTTTGGGACTGGTGGAGTGGGGAAAGCTCGATTACATGGTTGTAGATTTGCCGCCGGGCACGGGAGACATTGCTCTTTCTCTGGTGCAGACGGTGCCGCTCACGGGGGCGGTGGTGGTGTCGACTCCATCGGATGTTTCGTTGCAGGACGCGCGCAAGGCGATCGAGATGTTCCGGCAGATGAAAGTGGACATCGTGGGGGTGGTTGAGAACATGAGCTATTTTGTGTGCCCGCACTGCGAGCACGAAGTTGATATTTTCTCGCGCGGCGGTGCGGAAAAGATGGCGCAACAGTTTGGCGTTCCGTTTCTCGGCAACATCGCGCTCGATCCCGAGGTGCGCAAATCCGGGGACGGCGGCAAGCCGGTCGTGCTCGAAGGGGAAAACTCTCCGCACGCCAAGTCAATCTTCGAGTTCGCGCGGAATGTGGTGGCACGCGTGACAGAGATCAAGGCCAGCGCGTCTCCTAGCGTGATTCAGATCCAGTAAGGGCGTTAGCGTCGCGCTGTGAGGTTAAGCGTGGAGCAGTCTCTGTGAGTCGGAGAACGCATCGACTGTGGCAAATGGTCCTGCTTGCGACCGTGCTGTGCGGGGCAGGATCGTGTCTCAAATGGCCGATCGGTGACGTTAGCTCGGCACACGGGGACAAAGTACTCTTTGACCGTGCCATATCTGCCGTCGAGCAAGGGCGCTTTGATGTCGCCAACATGGTCCTTCAAACATTGATCAATACCTATCCCGACTCCGAGTATGCGGACAGAGCGAGGCTTCTGCTGGAGGATCCGCGAATCGCGCAGTGCGGAGGGCCTTGGAACTCTGACGCAGATTGCACCGGGAGACTCGCAACGATAGCGCCTAATGAGTGAAGGCTGGTCTCCGCGTTAGCCCCGGCACCGGGATGCCGGTCCCCAAACTTCGAAATCGACTCTCCTTTTACCTCGTTCTAGTTATGGAGAATCGCTCCAGCCGCCACCTGACTGCTGGCTCGCGATCCTTCAGAATTATTTCTGCCATCATCTCGCCGAGTGCCGGCCCGTGCTTGAAGCCGTGACCGGAGCCGCCTCCTAGCAGCCAGACATTTTCCATCTGAGGATGCCGATCGATGATGAAATCGCTGTCGCGCGTCTGCTCGTATTGGCAGACGCGGGTCTCAATCAGCGGAGCGTCTTTCAGGGCGGGGAAGCGGAAGGCGAGATATTCGCGGACGTGCTGCACGGTGTCCTGGCTGACGACGCGCTCGCTGAAGGTGGGATCGAAGAGCGGGCCGCGTGTGTCGTCGGCGACTTTGAAGCCGCGGCGGTCGCTGCCGGGGATGCCATAGAGGAAGTGGTCGCGGTGGTCGCCCCAGACGGGCAAATATTCGTCGCTGAAACGAGTGTCGCCGGCGGGAGTTCCGAAGAACAAGACGTCCTGCTTGGTGGGGACTATCAAGTCGCCAATGGTCTTGGGGAACAGCTTTCCCTGCCAAGGCCCGCAGGCGAAGACATAGGAATCGGCCTTGAGCCGGGAGCCGTCGGAGAGGGGCAGACTGCGGAGCGGGGGCGTCTCTAGCCCGTCGGGCAAGACCGCCAACTGGTGGTACTTGCCACCGCTTGCCACGAAAACGGCCACCACCGCCTGACAACTGGCGCGAGCGTCGAGATATCCGCACTCCGGTTCGTAGATTCCCCAGCGGATGCCGTCGAAGTTGACCTGCGGCCAGCGCTTCTTCATCTCGGTGAAAGACAGCTCGCTGAATTTGAGCTTGGCTTCGCGCAAGCTGGCGACCGAGCCGCGTTCGAAATCATCGTCGCGTCCGTTTGCCATCCAGAGGACGCCGGTGCGGTGAAGGAACTGGCGCTTCCAGCGGCGCTCGTATTTTGCCCAGAGCTTCAGGGCGCGAGCCGCCATGTGGGTGTAGTGCTGATCGCGCCCGTAGCTTCCACGCATGACCCGGGTTTCACCTCCCGAAGAGGCGCGCGAGTTACCCGGTCCCCAGGCATCAAGCAGGGTGACGCGGGCGCCGTGCTCCAGGAGATGGAGGGCGGTCCAGCCGCCGAAGGCTCCGGCTCCGATGACTGCAATGTGAGGTTTGGATTTCATCCTGAGTCTCTAAAAGAAATCTGAGAATACGCGCGGGGACTGACGAAAGAAAGTATGATTGGGCTGTCTTGATAAGGAAGCGAGCCAAACGCGCGAATATTGCGTCGCAAAGAACGCGCCGCGCCGCGCGGCTCGCCTAGATCCCTCGTCGGGCAAAGAGCGCCCTCCTCGGGATGACAAGCCGAATGTGCGCTTGACAGCCTTTCCCCTCGTTCCTAGAATCCAAACAGGATCGGACGATTTGCTCCAAAAGCTAAGTTTTTGCATCTAAGATAGTTAAGGATGAGTTGAAGCTAACCTTTCCTTTGCGAGCACAGCTCGAATCGAGAACAGTCAAGAGTAATCAAAATGCCATCTGAGCCCAACATCGGTACACGCGAACGCGAAATCCTGACCGCGATTGTGGAGACCTTTATCTCCACGGGCGAGCCGGTCGGATCGCGGACGCTGGCGCGCTCAAATCGAGAGGGTCTGAGCCCGGCAACGATTCGCAACGTGATGGCAGATTTGTCGGACGCCGGCTTTCTGGAACAGCCGCACACGTCTGCGGGCCGGGTGCCGACACCCGAGGCGTATCGCTATTACGTCGAACAGATTAGCGGGAAGGCCAGCCTGGCGCCGCAGGAACAGAGCATGATTTCGGAGTCGCTGGCCGGGATCAGCGACGTTGAGGAGTTCATGGAGCGCACGTCGCACGTGCTCTCGCTGATCTCGAAAAACGTAGGTGTGGCCGTAGCGACCAGCGGTCCGCGGAACGCGCTGGAGCATGTGTATTTCTCGCGGCTGGGCGATCAGAAAGTGCTGGCTGTATTGGTGACGCGTTCGGGACTGGTGCGCGACCGGGTGTTGCGGCTGGATCTGTCGCAGGCCGATCTGGACCTGGCGGCGCGGTACATTAACGAAAATTTCCGCGGCTGGACTATGGAGTCGGTGCGCGGCGAATTGGCGCGACGCATTGAACAAGAACGCAGCGAGTATGACCGACTCATGAATTCGATTGAACTGCTCTGCAAACAGGGAGCGTTGGCGGCCGAGCAGGGAACTGAGGTCGTATTCGTGGAAGGCGCATCTAACCTTGTCACCGGAAATCAGGATCGGCAGCGGTTGCAGGAGATGCTCAAAACGCTGGAGGAGAAAGAGAAAGTTGTCCAACTGCTCAGCGCTTACCTGGACGTGAAGCAGGAGGCGGTGCGCGTAGTGATTGGGCTGGATCAGACGTTGCCATCGATGCAGAATTTCGTGCTGATTGGCGCTCCTGCGCACGTCGGCAAAGACGTGATGGGGTCTCTGGCCGTGATCGGGCCGACGCGAATGGACTATCAGCACACCATCACTGCGGTTTCCTACATCGCGCGCCTCTTCGACAAGATCCTGAATGAATCGGAGTAATAAATAAGTGATCTATGGCGAAATCAAATGGAAAAACAGAAGCGCAGAGAGCAGGGCTTGACATCGAGCACGAGCTTCCCGCCGGAGATGGAGATGAGAGTTCCTCCGGCGCAGGTGTGAGCAGCTCGCCGGTGGGCGGGGAGTACTCCGCGAGTGAAGCTGAATTGCAGAAGGTGAAAGCTGAGCGCGACTCGCTGCTTGACCGGCTGGCGCGGGCGCAGGCGGAGTTTGAAAATGCCCGGCGGCGCGCCAGCAAAGAACAGCAGGACTTCCGCGACTACGCGACCGCCGATACGATCAAGGCTCTGCTGCCCGTGATTGACAGCTTCGAGCGGGCGTTGCAATCGAAATCTGACAGCGTGGAATTCCGCAGCGGCGTCGAACTGATCTACAAGCAGTTGCAGGATGCGCTGGCGAAGATGGGTGTTCGTCCGATTCCAGCCAAGGGCGAGCCTTTCGACCCGCATTACCATGAAGCCATCGAAATCGTGGAGACCAGCCGACGCTCCGGATCACGTTGTGCTGGAAGAGTTACAGCGTGGCTACAAGTTCAAAGACCGGTTGCTGCGGCCGTCCATGGTGAAGGTAGCAAAGAATCCTGGGAAGTAACGCCCGATCGACCGCAACAATTTCAGGGAGAGCCCTAGTCTGACGACGAACGCGAAACGCGATTACTACGAAGTGCTGGGAGTGACCCGCACATGCACGGAACAGGAACTCAAGAGCGCCTATCGGAAGCTCGCCCTGCAACATCATCCCGACCGTAATCCCAACAATCCCGATGCCGAAGAGAAATTCAAGGAAGTGAGCGAAGCCTATGCGGTGCTCGCCGACTCGGAGAAGCGCTCGGTCTATGACCGCTACGGACACGCCGGGCTGGGCGGCGGCCCCGGCGGAGGGGTGGGTTTCGACGCCACCGTCTTCCAGGACTTCAGCGACATCTTTGGCGAATTTTTCGGTTTTGGCGAAATGTTCGGAGGAGGCGGCGGTGGCCGTCGTCGCAGCCGAGTGCAGCGTGGCGCCGACCTGCGCGAAGATTTGACGCTGGAGTTTGAGGAAGCATTCTTCGGCTCGGAGTCGCGGGTCACGGTGCGCCGTCACGAGGCTTGCGAGGAGTGCCACGGCTCTGGAGCGGCCCCCGGCAAGAGTCCGACAACCTGCCGCTCCTGCTCAGGGCGCGGCCAGGTGCGTTACCAGCAAGGATTCTTCAGCATCGCGCGCACTTGCCCGGCTTGCCAGGGTACGGGCAGCGTGATCACCGATCCCTGCGCCAAATGCAAAGGCGAGGGACGCGTGTTGCGCCAGCGCACGGTGGATGCGAAGATTCCCGCCGGCGTGGAAGACGGAACCAGGATCCGCTTTGCCGGAGCCGGAGAAGTGGGCCAGTTTGGTGGTCCCGCTGGCGATTTGTACGTTGTGCTGCACGTGAAGGAACATCCGTTCTTCGAGCGCGAAGGCAACGACCTTCATTGCGTGGTGCCAGTGTCGGTTGCGCAGGCAGCCATGGGCGCCGAGATTCGCGTGCCTACGATGGAAGGCGAGCACACGCTGAAGGTTCCCGATGGCACGCAGCCGGGCACGGTTTTTCGGATCAAGAATAAAGGTGTGCCGGTTTTGAACGGTCACGGGAAGGGCGACCTGTACGTTGAACTTCGGGTGCAGATTCCCACCAAGCTCAGCAAACGGCAGAAAGAATTGCTGCAGGAACTCGAAACCACGGCGAAGGTCGAGAACCAACCGCTGCTGCGCTCGTTGCTGGGAAAGATGAAGGACGTCTTCGGGTAGTCGCTTTACTTCGCAACCACTTCTAAGCGCTCGCTCATGACAGTGCGCCGATGGATCGCCGACGAGGTGTCTGAGTCTCGTGCGGCTCTGACCGGCGAGCACGCGGATCATCTGACGCGCGTCTTGCGGGTGCGCGTTGGGCAGGAATTCGAGATCGCCACTGCAACTTCAGTCCGCCGCGGACGAGTGACTGCCGTGTCGCCAGGCCGCGTGGAATTTGAGCTCGGCGCGGAGGTTGGTTTCGCGCAGGCCGTGCAGATTACGCTGCTTCTAGCCGTTTTCAAATTCGATCGCATGGAGTGGGCGATCGAGAAATGCACGGAGCTGGGCGTCGTGCGAATTGTCCCGGTGATCGCCCGCCGCACCGATGCGCGCCTGGCTGCCGCAGCCGGTAAACGAGCGGAGCGCTGGCGGCGCATCGCGCTGCAGGCGTCCGAGCAGTCCCGCCGCGCCGCGCCGCCGGAAATTTCAGATCCAATAAAACTCAAGGAGGCCGCCAGCATCGGCGGTGAATTTCGCATTGTTCTGTCAGAGTCGGAGCGGCAGGATTCCATTAAAGATGTTCTAGACGCGCAGTTCGCAGCCAGCAGCCGCGCGCCGGAGCGCCATAGGAGCATCGCCTTGGCTATCGGCCCCGAAGGCGGATGGACCGCGGATGAACTGAAATTGTTCCACACAACTGGCTGGCTCTCCGCCTCTCTCGGCAACACGATCCTGCGCGCAGAAACCGCTGCGATCGCCGCTACTGCAATTGTTGTATTCGCACTGGAATGAGATGAAGACGTGGCGACAGCTGCCTCGGTTGTCCCGCGAGGGCGAAGCCCGGCGGCGCCTTCCTAACTGATGGCAGGACTGAAGAGGTTGCCGAAAAACTCGTTCCTGCGGCGAGAGGCGTGACCACCAGGGCTGAAGCGGGAGCGATTCTAAACGGCTTACGCGGCCCTGAAGGGCCGCTCTTCCACGGTCACGGTTCTGCCTTCGGCTCTGAAGGGCCGCTCTTCCACGGTTCTGCCTGCATCGTGAATTTTTCCACAACCTCTGAAGTCGTGCCCTTCCCAAAACCGTTTGCACAACCGCCTGAGTTGAATTCGACTCCGGCTTTCCTCACCTCCCGGTGGTATCCTTCCCGCAATGCCTCTCGCGAAGTCTTATTCCCGTTCCGCTGCGTTCATCCCCGACGACCGCCAGCGCGAAGCCATTGAGCACGTTGACGGACCCATGTTGGTGGTGGCTGGAGCCGGCACGGGAAAAACATCGGTGCTGACTCAGCGGATTGCCCGTCTTGTCCACGAAGGCCACGCGCAGCCGCAAGAGATTCTGGCTCTTACTTACGGCAGAAATGCCGCACTTGAAATGCGCGAGCGCGTCTGCAGACTGCTGGGCGGAGCGTCAGTGCGGGCGGCGACTTTCCATGATTATTGCTACGGATGGCTCGATCGTGCCGGCCGAAAGTTCGATGTTCTCGACGACACCGATCTCTGGATTTACCTGCGGCGGCGCATTCGCGACCTTCGTCTGCAGTATTTTGTGCGCGCGGCCAATGTGGGAGAGTTCCTTGGCGACCTGCTGAATTTTCTCAGCCGCTGCCACGACGAACTGGTGACGCCGGAAAAATATGCCCAATACGTCGGGCGGCTGGAGCGCGGTGAGCTTCCCATTCCGCGCGTGGCGAAATCGAAAAACCAGTTGGACGACGCCGAGGTGCTCGGCCGCTGCCGCGAGATCGCGCGCGTCTTCGCCACTCTGGAGCAGTGGCTGCGCGACGAAAACAAGGGAACCTTCAGCCACATGATCACGCGAGCGCACGCGTTGCTGGAAAGCGATCCCCAGTTGTTGGAGGAGGAACGGGCACGGACCCGCTTCATTGTGGTCGATGAATTCCAGGACGTGAACTTTGCCCAGGTCAAGATTCTCGCGGCGCTCGCGGGAGCGCAGGGAAATCTGTTTGTCGTGGGTGATCCTGATCAGGCAATCTACCGCTTTCGCGGCGCATCGAGCGCGGCCTTTGAGTTGTTTCGCCGGCAATTCCCGGCAGCCCGGCGGATCGTTCTCGAGACCAACCGGCGTTCCACCACTCCCATTCTGCGCACTGCATTCGCCGTGATCGACAAGAATCCCGAAGTGTTTGCCCGAAATCGAGACAGCGCTCTTGCTTACCGCCGCTCGGTGCTGCAATCCGCACGAGAGGAAGAGGCTGCGCGTGCAGGCAGCCCTTTGGCAAGCGCTCCTGTGGAATTCATCTCCTTCGTCGGCAAGGACGCCGAGGGGCCGGACGTGATCAGCACGATCCGCGAACTGCGCAGGAAGCTGCGCTGCAAGTGGAGCGACTTCGCGGTTTTATACCGCCAGCATGGCCATCGCGAAGACGTGGTGCTGCGAACTGGCGGACGCCGAAATTCCATTCGCCATCGAAGGAATCGACGCCAGCGATGCGCCCGAAGTGCGCGATCTTTTTGCCTGCCTTAGTTCGGTTGTCTCCATCGGCGATGACATCAGCTTGTTTCGCGTAGCGGCCCTGCCCCAGTTCAACGTGGACCCGGAACAACTGCGCGCCACGATGAGGGCGATCGCCCAGGATTCGCGCGATGGCAGGGTCGTTTCTCTGTCTTCCGCGCTGGACGGAGTCAGCGGTGGTAGCGGCGTGCTGGAAGTGATCGAGAAAACGAGGCGCGAAATAGGGCTCAAGGAAGCGAAAGGACGTCAGGCTCTCGGAATCATGGTTCAACGTTTCCATCTCGATGCTCACTCCCCCACGCTGCAGGCTGCGCTGAAATTTGTAGAGGAGTGGGAAACGAAGGCGATCAACCGGACCACCGATATCGAGGAACTGGCAGACTATCTGAACTATTTCCGCGAAGCCCGCGGAGTGATTCCCATGCCCGCGCGCGAGAACGAGGATGCAGTCCGCCTGATGACTGCCCATCTCGCCAAAGGTCTGGAGTTTTCCCATGTATTCATTCTGCGGGCCAACGCGAATTCGTTTCCCTGCGGGTTCCGCGAGACGCTGGTGGAGTTTCCTAACGATCTTCGCGATCCTGACTCCGCCGGAGAAGGAGACGACAAGACGCTCCACACTCAGGAGGAGCGCCGCCTGTTTTACGTTGCGATGACGCGGGCGCGGGACTCGCTCCGAATTTATGCCAAGCAGGGCACGGGGAAGGAGAAGACTCCGGCGGGCCTGGTGCGCGAACTCTTGCAGGATGCGAATCTGCGGCGGTGGGTACGGTCGCGTCCGGCGGTGCCTTCGCAGAGTCCAATCGAGATTTTTGCCGCAGCTTCACCGGCCTACCCGCCGGTGTCGCGAACGGCGCAATGGCTTGAGCTTCCGGCGGCGCCAGGATTGCAGAACCGGCTCAGTGCATCCGCGGTGGATTCCTACGAGCGCTGTCCGCTCCAATTCAAATTGGAGCGCGATTGGAAGATGTCCCGCAAACCAGTCGCCGCGATGCAATACGGGGCTGCGATGCATCGTGTCCTGCGAACCTTCTATGACGCAATTCGCTTAGGCCGGCCCAAAAGCGACGAGGAGTTGATCGCACTGTTCCGGCAAGACCTGGCCGACGCGAAGATTCACGAACTTTATCAGCACGAATTGTATGAGGAGCAGGGCGTCGCCCAGCTGAAAGACTTTCTGGCTGCGGCGCGAACCATGCAGGCTGCAGAAGTCCTGCACACCGAGGAGTGGTTTGACATGACGATCGGTGACACCGTCGTTACCGGCAGGATCGACCGGATCGATCGTACCCCAAACGGCCGGGTCTTGATCGTCGACTATAAGACCGGTAAAGCTCGCGATCAGGAGGATGCCGACGAGAGCCTGCAGCTTTCAATCTATGCGCTGGCTGCCCGCGAGAAGTGGGGATACGAGGTCGACTCCCTGGTCTTTTACAATCTTGAAACCAACGTTCCGGTCGCCACACGGCGCAGTGACCAGCAGCTCAGGGAGGCGCGGGATCGGGTTGTCGCCGCGGCCGCCGCCATCGCACAAGGCGACTTCCAACCCAAGCCTGGATTTCATTGTGCGTTTTGCGCGTACCGCAGCGTGTGTCCGACGCAGGAGAAGGTGATTCCAAACCCGGCGGCTCCTGACAAGAAGGCGAACTAGCAGGATGACTCACACATGTTGAACAGAGTCGGACTTCCCCCGGACGAGGGCGTCCGGGGCTCCATGTTGAACAGAGTCGGGGAGAAGCGACCTGAGTCGCTCCTCCCCCGAGCAGGATCAGGCGGTCTTGGGCAACTTGTGCATGAATTCTTCCTGGGCTTTTTCAATCTCGTCGCTAGACAAGTCAGCTTTGTGTGTGCCGATGGACCACTTGTGGCCGAAGGGGTCTCGTAGCTTACCGTAGCGGTCACCCCAGAACATATCCGCCACCGGCATTTCGACGTTGGCGCCCGCCTTAACCGCGCGATCGAAGGCGGAGTCGACATCTTCGATATAGATGTGCAGCCCCGCGGGAGAGCCGCCGATGGACTGCGGCGATAAGGATCCGAACTCGGGGAATTCATCGGCGAGCATGATGATGGAATCGCCGATGACAATCTCTGCGTGCATGATCTTGCCGTCCGGGCCTTTCATGGCGCCCTTTTCTTTGGCTCCGAATGCTTGTTTGTAGAACTCAAGGGCGCGGGCAGCGTCGCGCACGGTCAGGTATGGGGTTACAGTGTGGTAGCCCTCGGGAACGGGTTTAGCTGGCACAATCGGCCTCCTGTGGCGAGAATTTCGCGGGACGAAGTTTACACCAAAAGGCGCAGCTCAGTGTCAATGCAGCGTTACAGATGAAAAGAGGTTTGCACGGTGCGGGCTCAAAAGAACTTTGTCACGCCTTCTTCGAGCACTACAACGCGGTCCCGGACTCCCGCCAGGCGAGCTTCCTGATCGAGCAACTGCAGCGGCTCATCGATGGGTTCGTGCGACAGGCGGAACGTGCCGTAGTGCATGGGCACCATCCACCGGGCTTTGAGGTCGAGGAAGGCGCGAGTGGCGTCGGCGGGGTTGGTGTGGACGTTGCGGAACTGCGGCGGATTGTAGGCGCCGATGGGCAGCAACGCCAGTTGCGGCGACAGGCGGCGTCCGATCTCGCGAAAGCCCGCGAAATAAGCCGTGTCGCCGGCATGGTAAACCGAGTGCCTGCCGGCGCGCAGCACGTAACCCCCGTAGCCGCGATGCGAATCTTTCAGGATGCGCGCTCCCCAGTGCCGCGAAGGCACGTGCGTCACCGACAGGTTGCCGTGACGGGAACTGTTCCACCAATCGAGTTCGATGATTTCCGAGAATCCGAGATCTGAAATCAAGTCGGACACATGGCTGGGGACAATGATGGCGGGCGCGGTCCCCCGCGTGCGCAAATTCTGCTGCACGATGGAGCGCAGCGAGGGCCGGTGCAGGTGGTCGAAGTGCGCGTGGGTCACCAGAACCAGATCGATGGGCGGCAGGTCGCGTACCTTTAGCCCGGGACGGCGCAGGCGCTTGAGCACGAAGAGCCAGCGCGCGAAGTTGGGATCGATGACGACATTGCGTCCGCCGATCTGCACGAAAAAGCTGGCATGGCCGATGAAGGTGACGCCCAGTTCTCCGTTGGTCACTAAACGCGGGGTATGGGTTTCGCCACTCCGCGGGGTCACGACCGAGTGTCGCACCAACCGCCCAAACTGAGTGGCGCGCTTGCGGAGAGCCGGATTGCGAAACGTTGCTTTGATCATCCTGCCACGAAGCCGGGACGGGCCGGTTAGCGGCCTTATCCGCGATGCAGATTCCCGGTGCCGCTGCTCGCGAAATACACAAGCAGCGCAGCGACCGCTGATTTGCGGCCTACATCTTTTGATGCGGGCTGGCGGTGACTTGGTCTATTTTAGTTCAACTGCGGGGGATTTGGTCGGCGGAATAGTTTCCGGAGTAACCGGAATCAAAATGCAGGCGCGGTCGACCGCGCTGCAGCGAATGCTTGACCCCGGTTGCGTCGCTCATATCTAATCCAACACGGGTTCTCGTTTCGACGTTCTCTAGGCCGACAGGAGAAGGCTGCATGCGAGTTGCGTTTCTCGGATTGGGCATCATGGGGCACGCCATGGCCACGAATCTGGTCAAGGCGGGCCACGAAGTCACGGTGTGGAACCGAACGCCGGGGAAGCTGGTGGAGGGCGCGGGCGTCGCTCCAACTCCGGCCGCGGCCGCACAGGGCGCGGAAGTCGTGTGGCTGTGCGTCTCCGATACTGAAGCCGTGGAGACTATGATGTTCGGGGCCGACGGCGTCGAGTCCTCGCTGACTGAGGGCGTGATCGTTGCGGACTCGAGCACGATCTCTCCCGCTGCGACCGTGAAGTTCGCCGAACGTGTGGCCGCGAAAGGCGCTGTCTGGGTGGACGCTCCCATGACTGGGTCGAAGATAGGCGCTCGCGATGGGACGCTCGTTTTTATCGTGGGCGGCGATGAGGCACACGTCGAGCGGCTCAAGCCGTTATTCGCAGCCATGGGAAAGAAGATTTTCCGCATGGGCGAAACCAGTAAGGGCCAGGCCACGAAGCTCGCCATGAACCTGCAGATTGCGCTGATCTTTGAAGGATTCGCCGAGGCGCTAACCTTGGCCACGAAACTCGGTGTCGACCCGCAGCAATTGGTGTCGCTGATCGAAGCGACGATGGTGAAGTCAGGAGTGGTCGAATACAAGGCGCCGTTCGTTCTGCAGCGTGACTTCACGCCGAATTTCCCGCTGCGGCTGATGCATAAAGACATCCGGCTGACGCTGGAGGCGGCAAAAGAAGCGCGGGTGAAGCTGCCCGCGCTCGAAACCGTGGAAGAGATTTACGAGATGGCGACTGAGGACGGCAACCGGGATCTGGATTATGCCGCCACCCTGACGCTGCTTGAGAAGTGGGCGGGGGTGCAGGTGAAGGGCAAAGCCGCGTGAAGATCGGCTTGTGCCTGCGAAGAAAATTCTTCGAGCGGCGCTGCGAGCGCCTTATTCCGAGAGCACTTTCGCGAAAACGTCGTGGTCGACATTTCCGCCGCTAATCACCAGACCTACGCTCTTATTTTTCAGCGCTATTTTCTGCATGGCCACTTCGAGGGACTCCTCGTCAGGCACCCCGGCAAGCCTCGCGTAACGCTGTTTTCCGTTCCTGATCGTTACTCCGGTAATGACCGAAACCCGCTATTACACAAGTATTACAGTCGAATACGACATTCCATTGATAGCCTAACCGTAGGGGCATCGGAGCTGATAACCCTACGAACGGGGACCTTTCTTGGAAATGGAACTGATAGACCTGGAAAAACCGCAAGCGGCAGAAAACGAAATCAACTGGATCACGGCCACCTTTATGACTCTTTTTCACGTGGGAGCCGTGGCGGCACTTTTCTTCTTTACGTGGAAGGCACTCTTTGTTGCGATGTTTTTGTGGTGGGTTTCTGGCAGCCTGGGCATTGGCATGAGCTACCACCGCCTGCTGACGCACCGCGGCTATAAGACTCCCAAATGGGTGGAATATTTCCTGACGGTATGCGCCACGCTCGCCCTCGAGGGCGGCCCGATTTTCTGGGTGGCCACGCATCGTATTCACCATCAGTTCTCAGATCAGGACGGCGATCCGCATTCCCCCATCGATGGCAAATGGTGGGCGCACATGGGGTGGATTCTGATGGGCAAGTCCATGCACCATGACACAACAACGTTGGCGCGTTATGTTCCCGACCTCGCAAAGGATAAGTTCCACGTCTGGATTACGAAATATCACTACGTTCCCATGATCGTGCTGGGCGCGGTGCTGTTCGCCATCGGTGGACTTCCGTTTCTCATGTGGGGCATTTTCATGCGCACCGTCGTAGGACTTCACGCCACCTGGCTCGTGAACTCGGCTACGCACTCCTGGGGCACGCGCCGCTTTGAGACCCGCGACCTTTCGACCAATAGCTGGTGGGTGGCTCTGCTGACGTTTGGCGAAGGCTGGCACAACAATCACCATGCGCATCCCACAGCGGCGCAGCATGGGTTTACCTGGTATGAGGTCGACCTGAACTGGTACGGCATCTGGGCGCTGAAGACACTCGGCCTGGCCTGGGACATCAAGCGCGTGAAACTGGCTGACATCAAACACGGACTGGTGGCGGCGCCCAATGGACGCTTGATTGCCGCGCCGCTAGCCGAGAGCCATAGCCGCCGGCGACTAGGCGAAATGTTTTCACGTAGAGCCCCGGTCGTAACTGATCGGGGCTTTTCTTATTGTCATCGGAACGCAGTCGCCTCTTTGGGACGGGACGCAGTCTTCCCGCGCCTCCAGTTATGCGCGCGAACGCGGTAGAATCGGCCTGACAAGCCATGCGCATCACGAGCCGCCGCGGAACCATCGTTTTTTTCCTCTGCCTGGGCATCGGCCTGGTGGCGCTGGCGGTCGCTCTGAATGTCGGCTGGATCATCTTCAGTTGGCGCGAAGGCGTGCTTCTGTTCTTCGGCTTGATCTTTTTCGCGCTGATCATCGCCGGCATGATCGTGAACACCATCTTCCTGGTGCGGGAGATTCGCCGCAGCGAGCAGCACGATAGTTTCATCAACGCGGTAACCCACGAACTGAAGACTCCCGTCGCTTCTATTCGCCTGCACCTGGAAACGTTGCTTCGCCGCAACCTTGCGGAGCCGCAGCGGCAGGAGTTTTACCAGCTGATGCTGAGCGATACGGATCGGCTGGCAGAGACCGTGGAACAGGTTCTCCGCGCTGGTCGCGCGGGAGACAAGAAAGCGGGCCGGGAGAAGTCCGAAGTCGACTTCCGCCAACTGGTGCGCGACTCCATGGACGCAGCCCGCGCCCGGCACAACCTGCAGCCCGAAGCTTTGCGCTATGAAGAGACGTCGACCAACGGCGCCGGCGTGCGCGTTTTGGGCAGCGCCGAAGACCTGCGCACCGCCGTCTACAACGTGCTCGATAATGCCATCAAGTACTCCGGCGACCAGGTCGAGGTATGCGTGCGGCTGGAAACGCCGGATGAGAAGCGCATCGTGCTGAGCGTGCGGGATCGTGGAGTCGGGATTCCCCCGGACGATGTCAAACAAATCTTCAAGCGCTTCTATCGTGTAACCCACCGTTCGCTGGCGCATGTGAAGGGAACTGGATTGGGCCTGTTTATCGTCAAGGCCATTGCCAAGAAGCATGGGGGCAGAGTTTTTGCTGAGAGTGAGGGCGAGGGCCAAGGTGCCACGATCGTTCTCGAGTTGCCGAGGTCGTCCGCATGAGCCGCGTTCTCGTCGTAGAAGATGAGGCCCATCTGGCCCAGGGATTGCGTTTCAACCTGGAGGCGGAGGGCTACTCGGCTGAAGTGGTGGGAGATGGCGAGACCGCAACGGAGCGGCTTCTCGGCAGGAAAGAAAACTTCGATGCGGTCGTGCTCGACATCATGCTTCCGGGCAAGGACGGGTTTAGCGTGGTCTCGGAGTTGCGCGCCGCCAGCAACTACGTGCCGGTGCTGATGCTGACGGCTCGCGGCAGTCCTGAGGACGTGCTGAAAGGCTTCGCCTCCGGCGCCGACGATTATCTGCCCAAGCCGTTTGATCTGGAGATCCTGCTGGCGCGCCTGCAGGGACTGTTGCGGCGCAGCCAATGGATGCGTGCTGTTCATGCGCCCGAGAGCCGAGGCGAGCCGGCTGCCGACCCGCGCAGCGTGGGCGACTTCGGAACATTCTCTTTCCAGGGCAAGACTATCGACTTCGGAACACTCGAGTTGCGAAGTGGCGGCAACGTCGTCCACCTGACGCTGATGGAATCGGAACTTCTGCGGCACCTGGTACGCAGCGACGGGCGGGTGGTTTCACGCAAGCAGATTCTCGAAGAAGTCTGGGGCTTGCACGAAGACACGGACACGCGCGCCATCGACAACTTCATCGTCCGGCTGCGGCGCTACATTGAAGACGATCCCGCGGAACCGCGTCATTTGCTGACGGTGCGCGGCAGTGGGTTACCGCTTTCTGGCGAATCCCGAGAAGAAGTGACAGGCCGCGTGGTGAGAACTTCTTACGCTCGGCACAGTTCGGCCACTAGCGTTTCCCTTCGCTCCAAGGCGATGCCATCTATGCGATGCAGAATCATTCCGTAGATTGAGAACGAAATCACCGCCAGCGCCAGGAATACGGCGGTCGCAATCCAGAAATTGGCATAGTGCCGCGCGATCACGAAGGTGCTTACGCCGATTCCGACTACGACGATTTGCACGCCGAGGCTGACCAGCACCGTGATCTGGGATGCGCGCTGCCGTCCGAAGGTCGAGAAATCCAGCTTCTTCGGCGAGTAGAGAGACAGCAGGTTGCCGACCGTGAAGTTCAAAGGCGCAGCGAAAAACAGCCCACATAAAGTCGCGATCGTCACATCGAAGGTTGGGCTGCCGTACAAATAAGTGACCGCCAACCACGACAGCGCTGTGTCAAACAGAAGAACTGCGGCATGGGTAAGATTCTTTCCCAGCACGATCTGGCTGAAGAGCGCGGGCGAGGCGTAGAAAAACTGAATGCCGCCGCCGTCGCCGCCAAAGTTGTTATAGACCAGGTTGGTGAGCATCAGCAGCGCGTAGCCGGCTGCGGCAGGGAAGGCCATGTTCGGCATCCGGGCCAGAAAAGTTCCGGAGTGGCGGGCTGGATTCATCGATCCCATGCGAAAAACAATGAGCATAAAAACCGGCATGATCAGCGTCAGCAGCATGGGCCCGCTGCGCGCCAGATAGCGCACTTCCTTCTCAAACACCGCGGCCACGGCCGGGGAAAATCCCGGCAGACTCCAGCCCAGGCGCAGACCGTGCACTTTTTCGACCGGTCTCCGCGCCATGGTCTCGCTGAAGCTCTCCCCGCGAAACTGTTTTCGCAGGCGCAGGTGCAACAGGCAACCGACGGTGAGCGCGATGGCCGCTAAGAGAAGGAAAGAACTGAAGCCGCTCAGGAACTTTGCGCGCGCTGCCTGGGCAATTGCGTCGGCAGCCAGACCGGGCGGAAGTACAGCCTGGATTGGCGCAAGAATTTCGACAGATCGGTTGAACTCAGGCCGCGACCGCCTGCCGAAGCGTTCCATCATCGGACCCACCAGCTGAAAACTCAGCATCAGCAGAATGAACAGAACGCCAAAAATTTCCCGCGTGCGCCGCTGGGCCAGCCAGCGCTCGATCCAGGCGAATACCATCTGCATGAGCAGAAGATTGAAGACGCCAAAAAGGCCGAGCACCAGAGCGGCCCATGGCAGCAACACTGGGGCGGCAAATCCGATGCCGACCGTGATGGCGAGCAGCCACAGGCTGCCGAGAGCGGTCGCCGCATCAAACGATCCGTAGGCCAGGCGGATCAAGAAATAGGATGAATAGCTAAGAGGAAAGCGCAGCAGATCGGAGGAGTCGGGGTTATTGGTAAAGGCAGTCGCCATCACCGGGAAGAACTGCCAGAACATGAAGACGGGCCACAGCAGCACTGCCAGTAACTGCGGTTTGCCTTCGGCGACAAAATAATACGCGCCCGCTCCCATGCCGAAGGCGCCGCCCAGCCCGCCCACGGTGAACACAACAGTCACGACGACGCGCGAGATCAGTTCCAGCTTGCCCCGTGTGGTGCGCAACGAGTTCACGAACATGCGCCAGCGCAGGTCCGCCACGGCTGCCAGTTGTCCGCGTCTCATCATGCCAGCCACGAAAGCTCCTGCTCCGAGCGCCGCGTGCCGCCCACCGTGTGCAGAAAAATTTGCTCCAGTGTCATCTTCTCGCCCGATGATGGCAGCGAACCATTGCCCGATCCCGCGGGCGTCTGGGCTTCCACGCCGGCGCGCAACCCTTCGAGCGATCCCTGCGCCACCAGCTTGCCTTGATGAATAATCGCGACATGGCTGCACAGTCGCTCCACGATTTCGAGAACATGCGACGTTAGAAAAATCGTGGCGCCACGCGCGATCATGCCTTGCAACATCGCCTTGATCGTGCCGGCGGCAATGGCGTCCACGCCTTCGAAGGGCTCGTCGAGAAACAGAACCTTCGGCGCATGAATCACGGCCGCTGCCATTGCGAGCTTCTTCTGCATGCCATGCGAATAGTCGGTGACAAGTTTTTTCGGCTGGTCGGCAAGTTGCATGAAGGCGAGCAGTTCGTTGGCACGCTGCGCCGCGGTTTCGCGGTTCAGGCCATACATGCGACCGGCAAAATTCAGGAACTCCGCTCCGGTCAGGCGGCCGAACAATGACATGCCTTCCGGAACGACTCCGATCTGCCGCTTCACCTCGACCGGATGCGCGTTCAGATCGATTCCGAGGATTTCGATTCGCCCTGAAGTCGGCGCCAGTAGCCCGGTGAGCATTTTGATGGTAGTGGATTTTCCCGCGCCATTCGGTCCGAGAAAGCCGAAGAACTGCCCCGGCGCAACGCGCAGGTCCACACCGTCAACGGCAATCAGTTCTCCGAAACGGCGGGTCAGGCCCTGGGTGGAAATGGTGGGAGCAGCATCCATGAAACTTCCGAATTTAGCATAACTCGGGGCACTGCTTTTAAGCGGCGGGATAAATCCCCAATACCTTGACGAACTCGGCTACTTCGCCGAGGTGGCGGAGTGCGTTGCGTGCGGCCTCGTCGTCGCCACGCAGGAAGTCGACATAAAAAACGTATTCCCAGGGACGTCCGCGCATGGGACGCGACTCGATTTTGCTCAAGCTGATGTCGCGCAGCGCAAAGACGCTGAGAGATTTGAACAGAGTGCCGGGCAGATCTTTCACCTTGAACGCGATGGAAGTTTTGTTGGCGCCGCGAGTAAGCGGCGGCCGGCGCGCGCCACTTCTTTCTTGATGTGCGGGCTGGCCGCTGGATTTTCGAATCAAAAAGAAACGTGTGAAATTACTCTTCTCGTCTTCAATTCCGGCCTGGAGAATTTTTCCTGCATATTCGCGAGCTGCCTGGCGTCCGGCAATTCCGGCGGCATCTTTTAAATGGTTGGCGATGACGTGCTTGACGCTGCCCGCAGTATCGTAAAACGGAACCGCTTCGATTTGCGGATGCCGGCGGAAAAAGTCGCGGCACTGATCAAGGGCGACAGGATGCGACAGGACTCGGCGCAGCGAGCCGAGCTTCACCCCGGGCGCGGCAATTACGTTGTGCACGATGCGCAGATGAAATTCCGCCTGGATAAAGACTCTGCGCGCCACCAGAAGATCAGCATGTTCAGCCACGGTTCCGGCAAGGGTGTTTTCAATGGGGATGACGGCCGCGGCGACCGAGCCACGCTCCACACGGTCGAAAACCTCTGCCGACCGCGCGCAGGGAACGACCATGCCCCGCGGCACCATCTTCTCTGCCGCTTCGTGACTGAAAGATCCCAGTTCGCCCTGGATTGCAACTTTCATAGGGGATTTCAATAGACAGGAAAGGTATCTGGAGTGGGGGAGAGAGCGCAAACTGTTTTTAAAGCGGCGCTCTCGCTGCCGGCGACTCAGATCAGATTCTTGACCAGCACCAGCGCGTCGACGCCATTCGAGTAGTAACGAGGCCAGGTCTTGACTACGCTGTAACCGTGGCGTTTGTAAAAGGATAGGGCGGAAACATTGTCGACGGCGGTCTCCAGGCCAACGGCGCTGGACCCGGCGGCGCGCAAACGATCCTCGGCGACCCGAAGCAGTTGTGATCCGACGCCGGAGCGGCGGGCAGCGGCGACCACGTCGATGGTGATGATGTGTCCTGTGCTGCCGGCATGGGCCACAATAAAGCCGGCGATCTTGTTATTGTTATTGGCATCGGCAGCCACCAGGGTGAATGATCCCCGTTTGCGCATGTAAACCTTCAACTCCATTCGGGAGTAGGAGATTTCCGGGGGGAAACACTCCTGGTCGAGGCGCCAGAGGCTTTCAAAATCCTCAGGCCGGTAGTCTCGGACGGTGAAGAGCACACAAACATTGTAGAGGGAATGGGGTTATTCCCAGACAGGCGGTCAGTCTCGGACGCTCCGCTCCGCCAGAGACCGTTTTTCCACAGCCCGCCCGGCGGGACCAGCGTGAAAAAATTTCCAATCAGGGTGGATTGCCTCTTGCCCAAGCCGCAACCCCGGACGTACCATCGGCATCAGAGGAAGCGTTGTGGGGCGCCTTCTACTGATCGACGTTGCCGGCGCAGTCACTATCTTGGGGCTGTGGTACCTCCTATTTGCCACGTATAACCGGCGCAAGGGCGCAGCGGCGCTGCGCTGGGTGCAGTCGGCTTGCAGCGGCAAAGGACGCATCCTGGATTCTCGCTGGCTGGGCAATTCGCGGCTGCACGCGAGGCTGCAATTTCCCCCGCACTGGTTTGAGAACGCCCGCGTCACGGTGAAATTCCGGCCTCGCGCCCTGCCTGTGCAATGGCTGGTGAGTTGCTGGCACCGGCAGAAAGAAACGCTGACGTTTGAGGCCGACCTGGGCGGCTCACCCAGTTTCCGCCTGCAGGTGGTGCGGCATCGCTGGTGTGCGCACAGCCGCGGGCTCAGGCCGCGCCAAAAAGACGAGCGCGAATGGGACATCCATCAACCCGGCCCGCTCATCCTCACTACCCGCACCCACTGGAAGCAGGATGCGACACCCGAGCTCAACGCCCTGATGACCGTGCGCCAGCAGGACGTGCTGCAAGTGCAGTTTTGCCCGGAATCTCCGCAGTTTTCAGCCACCGTGGCCCTGGACTCCCTGTCTGATCCGCGCGCTGCCGCCGGATTTCTGTCGACCTTGCGCGAACTGGCGGCCGGCGCCTCGGCCCGCCAGCAGTAGTTGTTGCCTCCCAAGGTTGTGCTCAACTAACTCCCTTCGCATATTCCTGAATCGGGTTGCTGGATAAATCTCTTTTATCCCTCGCATCAGCTTTTTCGATTGGCGGGGTCGCGCCTCTCGCGATATGCTTCCGAGTTGATTACCAGCCCTGCAATCCCCTGTACGTCACACGCATCTGCCTACGTTAATAGGAGCTGAAGGAGATCCATGCCCAACGAACTGCGCAATTTTCTGGCACTTACCTACGACGAGCTCGAGGAACTCAATCTGAAAGCCAAGGAGCAGCGCAAGAACCGCGTCGCCGCCCATAAGGTCCAGGAGGACCGGCTCAAGTATCTGACCGACGAGAAGCGCATCAAGGCCTTGACCGTGATGTTCAGCGATCTGGAAGGCCGCCTGCACATGCTCGACTACGACAAGAAGTTCCTGCTCAAAAGCTTTGACAATCTGACCTTTGACGGCTCGTCGATACGCGGCTTCACCGCTCAGCGCGAGAGCGATCTTCGCCTCGGCATCGATTGGAGCGCTTTCTATTGGGGACCGGCGGACGTCTTCGGGCCCGGCAAAGTGCTGGTTTTCGGGGAAGTGATCGACAAAAACGGCGAACCCTACAATGCCGACATTCGCAGCGTGCTAAAAGGGTTTGCCACGGACATGCACAAGAAGCACGGCTATACGCTCAACGCTGCCAATGAAATAGAAGGCTTTCTGTTCCAGGGACCTGAAGCCGAGCGCCGCTATCACGAAACCGGCAAGTTCGAGTACGTCAACACCGGCGGATACTATCATTCCCTCCCCGGCGATCCCTTGCGCACGTTCATTGATACCACTGCGGAAGTGCAGCGCTCGATGGGCTTCCAGAACGAGAAGGACCATCCGGAAGTTGCCCCCTCGCAGTTCGAGATCAACTACAGCTACGCGGAAGTGGTGGCTGCGGCTGACCACATCCAGCTCTACAAGCTGATCTGCCGCCAGGTTGCTCGCAATATGGGCCTGACCGCCTGCTTCCTGCCCAAGCCCGTGGTGGGCGTAAACGGCAGCGGCATGCACACCAACGTTTCCGTCAGCGAGAACAGCAAGAACCTGTTCTGGGATCCCAAGGGAGAAGAGAAGCTCAGCAAGCTGGGCTATGAATTCCTTGACCGTCTGCTCACGCATGGCAATGATCTATGTCTGGTATTCAATTCCAGCGTGAATGCGTACCGCCGTCTAGATCCGCACTTCGAAGCGCCGAATCAGCTTAAAGCATCAGCTGTGGACCGTGGCGCCATGATCCGCATCCCCATCGGCAACGAGCGCAGCATGCGGACCGAAGTGCGGGCGGTCGCTCCCGACGCCAATCCCTACCTGGTCATGTATTCGATCTTCAAGACCGGACTCGAAGGCACCACGGCCAAGATCAAGAACCTGCGCCAGGCGGAACGCTATCTGCCCGACAACATCTATACGGCGATCGAGGACTTCCGCAAAGCCGATTGGACGACCAAACTGCTGGGCGAGGACGTGAAGGGCCGCTATGCCGATCTCAAGCAGGCTTCAGCCGACCGCTGCCCGCGCCTTCTGGGATCGGTCGTGAAGGCCGCGGAAGTGCAGTTCCACCACGAGGTTTACAATCAGTTCCTGTGGAATTTGTTTTAGGACGCTGCAACTCTGCCACGGAAACGCCTTGGCCGCAAACCAGGGCGTTTTCTTTTGAGCCGCTGTGTTTATTCCGGCATCAGAAACAACCCAGGGGCCTTCAGCGTCACCCATAGATTGACGCCCGGAGACAGACACCATGGAATCCTTGCTTCCCTCGCGCCGTAACTTCCTTCATCAGGCAACGGCCGTCTGCGGCGGTCTTGCTGTACCCGCTCTCGCCTTGGCCGCGCAGCAGAAACCCAATCCGAAAGAACAAGACAGCGACAAAGGTGGCGAGGAAATCTCTCCTGCCGAAGACCTCATGCGGGAGCATGGAGTCCTCAACCGCGTCCTTCTGATTTACGACGAACACCTTCGCCTGCTGAATGTCAAGAAGCCTTTCGACGGCTCGGTTCTGGTCAGCGCCGCGGATGTCATTCGCCATTTCGTCGAGGATTACCACGAAAAACTCGAGGAGAATTTTCTTTTCCCTCGTTTTCGCAAGGCCGGCAAGCTAGTAAGTTTGGTCGACACGCTGGAGACGCAGCACAAAGCCGGCAGGGAATTGACCGCGCAGATTCGCGAATTGGCGGCTACCGCTACCTTTAAGCTGGTCTCCGATGCCGACAAGCTGGGGGACGCGCTGCGCGCTTTCCTGCGCATGTACCGTCCGCACGAGGCTCGCGAGGATACGGTTTTGTTCCCCGCCTTCCGCTCCGTCGTTTCCCCGCACGAGTATGCCTCGCTCGGGGACGATTTCGAAAAGAAGGAGGACGAATTATTCGGGGAAGATGGGTTCTTCAAAGTTGTGGATCAGGTGGCTCAACTGGAGAAGAAACTCGGGATTTATGACCTGGCCCAGTTCACTCCAAAATGACCCTGTGGTCCTGCCGTCACAGCGTCATGTGATTCCGTACACATTCGCCTTCCGCATCTCTCCTTAAGATTGTGTTACGTGTCCCGAGAGGGGCGCGAAATCTTTCGGCGGAGGTTTTATGCGCTTGTTAAGAGCTGTGGGTATTCTCGCCCTTTGCCTTTCCGCAATGACGCTGGTAGCTACGGCCGGACAGAACAATTTTGGCGTTTCTGATGTGGCCCACGTCCAGTTTGCCACTCCCGTCCGGGTGGGAGCAGCCTTGCTGCCCGCTGGAAACTACACTGTGCGCCACACCATGGAAGGTCAGGATCATGTAATGGTGTTCCAACTGGTCGGCAGCAAGGCCAGCGAGGTCAAGGCGAAATGCACTCTGATCCAGCTCGGCAAGAAGGCAGATCAGACTAGAACGGTTTACGAGGTCAACGCATCGAATGAACGAGTGTTGCGCGAATTGGTTTTCCGCGGTGACACTGCCAAACACGTTTTCTAGAAATCGTACTGCTTGTGTGGAGCGGGCACTCTTGCCCGCTTGCCGGCAGCATCCGATAAGCTCGCGGGCAAGAGTGCCCGCGCCACACGAGTTACATCAAGATTTCGGTCATACTCGGAAATTTTTCGGGCAATGGCCGTCCTCTGTTCCCAGATCGGCATCCCACTACCATCCCCGTTAGCCGCAGTACCTCCGAGTCTATGCCAAAGCTTGATAACGGGAATAGAATCGGGGGGCTTCCGCAATCCGCCCGAGAGATGCTGAAACCTTTCCGGTGGAGTATCATCTAAACGGACTTGAGCGAGTTACACTCAAGGAGAGTCATGAGCCAGCAGCCATCATTAGAGCGCACTCCTAAACCTAAGGAAACACAAGATCAGAAGGCCCTTCCGGTCTTGCCGGTACGGGACACGGTTCTGTTTCCACACGCCGTTTTGCCTCTCACCGTGGGGCGCGAGAGCTCGGTTCAGCTTATCAATTCGCTGGGCGAGGACAAGACCATCATCGTTGTGGCGCAGCGCGAAGCGCGCGTCGACAATCCCCAGCCCACCGACCTCTATAACGTTGGAACCTCGGCCGTCGTTCACAAAGTCGTCAAAATGCCCAACCAGAGCCTCTTCGTATTTGCCGAGGGTCTGGAGCGCGTCCGTCTGGGCGAATTCAGCCAATTGCAGCCATTTATGCGCGCTAAGGTCGTGCCCATCCCCGAGCCGCCATCGCCGGCCGCCAGCTCCGAAATCGAAGCTCTGCAGCGCAACGTACTCACGCTGTTCCAGCAGATCGTCGCGGGATCGCCTACGTTGTCCGACGAACTCTCCACCGTGGCGATGAACATCGACGAACCCGGTCGACTGGTGGATTTCATTGCTTCGTCCCTGCCGTCGCTGTCGACTCCCGACAAACAGGACACACTTGAAACCACCGATGTCCGCATCCGTCTGGAAAAAATTAATCAGCACCTGGCCAAAGAACTCGAAGTTCAGCAACTGCGCAACAAGATTCAGAGCGAAGTGCAGGATCGTGTGCAGCAGACGCAGCGCGAATACTACCTGCGCGAGCAGATGAAGGCGATCCAGAAGGAACTGGGCGAGCAGGACGAAGGCCAGCGCGACGTTGAAGACCTGAAGAAGAAAATCGAAGAAGCAGGCATGCCCGATGAAGTCAAGAAAGAGGCGCTCAAAGAACTGGGCCGCCTCTCGCGCATGTCGCCCATGGCCGCCGATTATTCGCTGACCCGCAACTACATTGAGTGGCTCGCGGTGTTGCCGTGGGCCAAAACGTCGGGCCAGGAAATCGAGATTCCGAAGGCCAAAGAGATTCTCGACACCGACCACTACGACCTCGAGAAAGTTAAAGACCGCATCCTGGACTATCTCTCAGTTCGCCGTCTGAAGCCGAACATGAAGGGCCCGATCCTGTGCTTTGTCGGACCTCCGGGCGTGGGCAAGACTTCGCTCGGAAAATCGATTGCGCGAGCGCTGGGACGCAAATTCGTGCGGCTCTCGCTCGGCGGCGTGCACGATGAAGCCGAGATCCGCGGCCACCGCCGCACCTACATTGGCGCTTTGCCAGGACAGATCATACAGGGCATTCGCCGCGCCGAAACCAAAGATCCGGTCTTCATGCTCGACGAAATCGACAAAGTGGGGCGCGACTTCCGCGGCGATCCGGCATCGGCCCTGCTCGAAGCGCTCGACCCCGAACAGAACTCGACGTTCCGCGACAACTATCTGGACGTTACGTTTGACCTGTCGAAGGTGCTCTTCATCACCACCGCGAACATGCTCGACCCCATCGCCGAGCCATTGCGCGATCGCATGGAGATCATCGAGCTTCAGGGCTACACCGAGGAAGAGAAAGTCCACATTGCATTCCAGTATCTGATTCCGCGGCAGATTGATGAAAATGGAATCACCACCCAACAAATCGAGTTTCCGGAAGAATCGGTGCGTCACATCATCCGCCATTACACGCGCGAAGCTGGCGTTCGTAGCCTGGAGCGTACTATCGGTACGATATGCCGCAAGCAGGCCCGGCGTCTGGCGGAAGGCAAGACCGAAAAGCTGGTCGTCAGCAAGGAGATCATTCAGGAGTTTCTCGGCGGCATCAAGATTCGCAGCGAAGGCGAAATCGCCGAGCGCACCGAGCGCCCCGGCGTTGCAGTGGGCCTGGCTTGGACTCCGGCTGGCGGCGACGTGCTTTTTGTCGAAGCCAACGCCATGAAGGGCAAAGGCGGATTTACCATGACCGGACAGATCGGCCAGGTGATGCAGGAATCCATGCAAGCGGCGCTGACCTGGGTACGCTCCAACGCCGCGCAACTCGGGGTGGCCGAAGATTTCTTCTCGAACCACGACATCCACATCCATGTGCCCGCTGGTGCGATTCCAAAAGACGGTCCGTCGGCTGGCGTGACCATGGCGACTGCCCTGGTCTCTCTGCTCACGGGACGGCGCATCCAGCCGCTCATTGCGATGACGGGAGAAATCACGCTCAGCGGCAACGTGCTTCCCGTCGGCGGCATAAAAGAAAAAGTTTTGGCGGCGAAGCGCGCCGGCGTGCGTGACGTGATCCTCCCCGCGGAAAACAAGATGAACGTGGAGGAAGATCTCACTCCCGAGCAGATCGAGAATCTCACCGTTCACTACGTGAAGACTATCGACGAGGCGCTGCGCGTTTCACTGCCCCAGGTCGCGGAAGGCGCGGCGGCCAAGATCCTGTCGCCGGCTCCGAAGGATGCCAAAGAGGAGTATCCCCCGGCACAGCCAGGGAAGCCGAGTGGAGTCCACGATGCTGTAGTCACCACTCGGGCCTGAAGCTGTCGGTCAATGTCAATGCTCAATTGCCAGCCCGCAAGGCTGGCAATTTTCTTTCTCGGGGCTGCCTTGTCGCCGGTATGAGGATTGACGGGCGCAGCCCGGATTCCATCCTCACGCTCGCGGTACACTGGAAACCGGGAAGCGGCTTCATGCGTGTGAGCGTCCTATTTTTCGGCATGCTGAAAGATGTCGCTGGCAAGGCGCGCGACTCAATTGACCTGCACGAAGGTGCGTCGATTCGTGACTTGCTTGCACATTACGAAGCACAAATTCCCCGCCTGAAAGAATCCCTCCCATCGGTCGCGCTCGCCGTGAATCAGGAGTATGCCAGCCCGGATACGAAGCTCCAGCCTGGGGATCAGATCGCGTTGTTGCCGCCAGTGAGTGGAGGCGCTCCGGAAACGTCGGGCGAGGCGCCCGCCACACGTTACGCTTCGATAATCCGCCATGCCATCGACACGCAGCACACCCTGACCGCCCTCAAACGTGGCGAAGACGGCGCGGCCGTGGTCTTCGAAGGCGTGGTCCGCAACCAGACCCGGGGCCGCAAGACGCTCTATCTCGACTACGAAGCTTATGAGGAAATGGCGCTCCAGCAGATGGAAGCCCTGGCCGAGCAAGCCCTGAAGCAGTTCCAAATCCGCGACGTTGCCCTGGTGCACCGCCTCGGCCGCCTCGAGATCGGCGAGACCAGCGTGCTCATCGTTGTCGCCTCGGCTCACCGCGCCGCCGCGTTCGACGCCTGCCGCTGGCTCATCGACACCCTGAAACGCACCGTCCCCATCTGGAAGAAGGAGTACTTCGAAGACGGCGCTGTTTGGGCCGACGGAGAGCCTTTCCCTCCTGAAATTCCGCGCGCAAATCCCGCGGCCCCAGGCAGCCCAGCATCAAAGCAAGCATCTAAGTGATTGGCCGGTGCGATCTCAGCGTTCACTGCGGCATTTCTCGGCGATCTCTGCGATTGAGAGCTCTTTCGGAAGCTAGTGCCTTCATGCCAGCGAGGCGACAACGAACTTCGCAAAGGTATAATCCCGTCACCCGATGAGAAAACCCGCAACACTGCCTCTGCTCACTCTGGCTCTACTATCTCTGACCCGTGTCGCCGGAGCCCAGCAAGGCCAGCAAACTCCCGCTCACACTCAACCCGAGACGACGCTCAAACTCAACGTCAAACTGGTGAACGTGTTCGTCACGGTGACCGACGCTCACGGATCTCCCATCGGCGGCCTTACCCGGGAAAACTTCACGCTCAAGGAAGACGAGCAGGAGCAGAAAATCGCCATCTTCGACAAGGAATCCGCGCTCCCCCTCTCGATCGCGCTCGCCCTGGATACAAGCCTCAGCACCCGGCGCGATCTGCCGCTCGAGCAGGCCTCTGCCAAGCGCTTCGCCCACGCCATCATCCGTCCCGTCGACGCTCTCTCCGTGTACGGATTTAACGAAGTGGTCCACCAAGCTGTGAGTTTCACGCCTGAATTGAAGCGGATCGACGAAGGCATCGACCACATCCGCGTGGGCGCCGCAACCGCTCTCTATGACGCCGTCTACCTGGTCTCGCGCGCGCTCGATCATCGCCAGGGACGCAAGGTCATCGTCCTGATCACCGACGGCGGAGACACCATCAGCAAAATCACCTACAAAGAAGCGGTCCGCGCCGCCGAAGAGGCCGAGGCCATCGTTTACAGCATCATCGTCGTCCCCATCGAAAACAGCGCCGGCCGCGAAACCGGAGGCGAGCATGCGCTCATCCAACTTTCCGAGGACACCGGAGGCAAGTATTACTACGCAACCTCCACGCAGCAACTCGACGAAGCCTTCCGCAAAATCAGCGACGAACTCCGTACTCAATATCTGCTCGCCTATTACCCCTCGCAGCGTACCTCGTTCTCACAGTTCCGCCGCATCCAGGTCAGCGTTTCGGGAGTACCCGACGCCTCCGCCTACCGCGTTCGCCATCGAGCCGGCTACTACACGGTGAAGTCTGACTTCTAAACGATCCACCGGTTCGGACAGTTCACCCCCTGTTTCCCGAAGCCAAGACATAACATTATTAGCGTAAGTATTAATGTGTCTTGGGTTTGCGAAGCGTCCATTTTCTTGAAATTGAAATCCCGTTTTCTGAATATTTCCGAGACTCCTATGGCAGGTGAAGCCTCCCTTGAATTGCAGGATTTTCGCCTAAACGATTGATAACAATCGCTGAAATCCAAGACAAATCAGTGAGTTGGACGCTGGCTGACAAATTGCTGTGATTGTGCCAAGCATCCGTCCAGATCCGAAGGGACGCCGTACACAAACGCAAGGTGAAGAAGCGAAGCCCAGATAGTTCCGTTGGACGTTGATGATCGATCCTGCTGCGAGTTTCTGCGCAAAACACTTCTGAAGTGACGAAAGAGAAATTTTGTGAACATTTGGAAAGGAAGGTGGATGATGTCAAACCTAGGATCTCCCCGGCATTCCGCGATGCGATTTAGCCTTTTGGCTTTAGCGATTCTGGCGCTGTTGCTGACCTGCACGCTGCTGCCGGCGCAAACCACCATCAGTACGGGCAGCATCGTGGGAACGGTTTCTGATCCCCAGGGCGCGGTGGTTTCCGGAGCCAAGGTGACGATTACCAATAAGGCGACGGGACAAGTCACTACCACAACTACCACTTCTGCAGGCGCTTATGCGTCTGGTGCTCTCATCCCCGGGAACTACGTGATTCGGATTGAGGTGCAGGGGTTCAAATCAGTGGAACTCCCGGTGGTCGTGCAAGTGAACACTACCGCCTCGGGAAACGTGACGCTTGCAGTTGGGCAGAGCTCCCAGGTCATTGAAGTGCAAGGCACCGAGGTCGCGGTAAACACGGAACAGGCTACGGTGCAAGGGGTTTTGACAGCTGACCAAATCGAGAACTTGCCCATCAATGGGCGTAACTTCCTCGATCTGGCCCAGCTCGAGCCTGGAGTTCAGATCCAGGATGGCGGTACCTTCGACCCTACGAAGAACGGTTTCTCTTCGGTGTCGTTTGGTGGCCGCTTCGGCCGGACCGCCCGCATCGAGGTGGACGGTGTCGATGTCAGCGATGAGAACGTGGGCACGACAACCCAAAACGTTCCAATGGGTGCGATCCAGGAGTCGTCTCTGCAGCAGTCCTCGCTCGATCTCTCAACCGAGTTGACCTCATCCGGATCCGTGAACATAACCACAAAGTCGGGCACCAACGCCCTGCATGGCGAAGCCTTTTATTACTTCCGCGACCAGAGTCTGAATGCCAACCTTCCGGCGGCCTCGCATAATCCTTTTCAGAGGAATCAGTTTGGCGGAAATCTTGGCGGCGCGATTATCAAGGACAAACTTTTCTTCTTCATCGACGCCGAGCGCACCAAGCAGGACCTGATCGATCCTGTCATCCCAGGAGGTCCGTTTGCGGGTCTCCAGGGGAACATCACGTCGCCTTTCCGCGAGACTGAGACGATAGGGCGCGTGGATTGGCAGGCTAACCGATTCAAAGTCTTCTACCGCTTCACCTACGATCAGAACAAGAGTGTGCTTCCCTTCATTCCTAACTCCTTTCAACCGTTTGCCAATGTGGACCACGCGCGAGACCACGTAGTCGGAGTGGATTTCAACTTCGGTTCGCTCACCAACAGCATTCGCTTTGGCTATACGAAGTTCGAAAACGGGATTAAGGACGCCGTGACCGGCTCCAGCGTTTTCGATCCGGCGCCCGGCATTGAGCTCGCTGTTGGCGCGGACGCATTCTGCCTGACGGCGGGCGCAGATCAATTTTGCTCGGGCGTCAACTTCCTGGCCCCGCAACAGACCATGCAGTCCGATCACCAAATCAAGTATGACGGCAGCAAGCTCTACAAGAATCACATCTTTCGCTTCGGTGCTGGATTTAACAGCATTAACGGCGGTGGACTTGCCGCTTTCCTGGGATTGGCCCCAGCGGTGGGCGCTCAACCGCTCGCGCTGGGCCAGCATCTTGCCTGTGACACGCCTCCGGTCAATAATTGCCCATTTCCCGGTGGGGACAGCAATCCCCTGAACTATCCGGTCGCGAGCGTCACGTTCGGTAACGGACAAGGATTCGCCTCAGCGAAACCGGCGTTTGGGCTGGCTGGTGGCGGACAAGGTCCCGATCACCGTGTCTCCTGGTACATTGGAGATTCTTGGAAAGTCAAACCCAACTTGACGGTGACCGCTGGCCTGCGCTATGTGCGTGACACCGCCCGCACCGACACCGACCTCGGCCCCCTGCCTGCTTTGAACCAGTTCAACAATCAGTTCTACAGCGGCCTCGGGAACGCAGTGCATCAGCCCAACCTCAACTTTGCTCCACAGTTGGGCATCGCATGGGACCCCAACAAAAATGGCAAGACCGTGATCCGTGCCGGCATCGGACTGTTCTATGAGAACTCGATTTGGAATAACATCCTCTTCGATCCCGCAGCGCGGCTACAGAAAGGGTTGTTCTTGGGCTTCGGCGGAACTAACTCTTTCAATGGAGAGGCCATTGGCCAAGCTGCACCCGGGATCGTTGCCGCATCACAAGCTTTTCAGGCGGCGACATTGGCGGCTGGCCCGGCGACCAATGGTACTTATATCGGTACTCTCCTGGCGGACAATTTTGCCACCAGCACAACTCTTCTGGCTCCCGACTACGTGTCACCGCGTTCTGTACAGATGAACGTCGGAATCCAGCGCGAAATTCACCGCGGAACGGTCTTGGCGGTGGATTTCCTGAGAAATGTGTCCACTCACAACTTCCTCCTGGTTGATACGAACCATGTTGGCGATGCGCGCTTCCCGGCCCCCCTTGGGGTATTCCAGAACGCGATCTCGGCCACAAACAGTGCCTTTGGCTGTGGCACTGGATTTGATCAGGGCTCCATCAATTGCGCGATCAAGGCTGGTGCGCACATTGCCGACTATGCTTCGCACGGCCTCGACTCCGGCTACATGCTATGTGGAGGCCTCCCTTGTGCTCCTAACGGCCATCCAGCCGCGGCCTTCCCGGGCATCAATAGCGCGCTTGGGGGCAATGAGATGCTGTTCCCCATCGGACGCTCGGTGTACAACGGCCTGCAAATGACGTTGAAGCAGGACATTGCGAACCCCGTGCGCGGCATTAAGCACGCAAACGTGCAGGTGTCTTACTCTCTGTCTCGCTATGTCGCGACAGCGAGGGACAACGATTTCAGCACTGCAGCCACGGACTTCGCCGATCCAACTCGCTATATTGGCCCGAACGCCCTAGACCGAACTCATCAGCTCTCGTTCGGGGGGTATATGGACTTGCCGGTCGGCTTTCAGCTCGGATTCGCCGCCCATTTCTTCAGTCCCTTGGCAGACAATGTCACCCTGCCAGTGACAGGGCTACCCGGCGGGATCTTCCAAACGGATATCACAGGAGACGGAACGGGCGACGGCGCATTGGCCAACAACCGGGGTATAGGCGATCTTCTCCCCGGAACCAACATCGGCGACTTCGGTCGTAGCTTTGGCGTCAACGGCCTTAACCAGGCAATCAACAAGTTCAACACCACTATGGTGGGCCAGGCGACCCCGGCTGGCCAAGTGCTGATATCCGACAACCTCTTCACGTTAGCCCAACTGCAAGCCCTGGGCGGGGTTATCAACGGGGGCACTCCCTTGCAGTTGGCTCCCGCCGGAGCGATTGGGCAGACCTGGCTGAGGACCTTCGACCTAAGCCTGAACTGGACGTATCGGATTAAAGAAAGGGTCCAAATACGGCCAGGTATCTCTTTCTTCAACGTGTTTAATTTCTCCAACTTTGACGGCGCCGCCGTCCCGTTCGGCAATGTGCTGAATGGGACGATGGGCGAGCCAAACGGGACGACTAGCGCGCTCCTGCACAACAGTGATGCCGGAAACGCCCTCCGACTGGGACTCGGGTCGGGCGTGAATGCACTGGGAGCGCCCCGGTCGATCGAGTTCCAGCTAAAACTCATCTTCTAAATTTGAGCGATCTGAGCCACCAGCCTGAGGGCTGGTGGTTTTTTTATGGATTGAGCTGGCTGCGTAGTTGTTTGGCGAGCTTCTCGATCCTCTTAAGCTTCGATCCCAAATCCTTGGGAAGAACGCCTTTTGCCGTCTGCTCGACATCCGGCGGGACCGACTGCGCCAAGGCCGCCAATTCATCAGCGTCATGTTTGAGCTTGTCCAGATCGATGGTTCGCCGAGGCGTTGCAGACGGAGTGTCCTTTTCATTTTGAGCATCAGCCTGCTCTGCCTTGCGCACACCGGGCGGAATGGGACGCGTGGCCTGCGCCTGTGCGACAGATAAGCAAAACTGAAATGCGAACAGGAGAATCAGGAAGGGGCTTCTCACGGCGAGCCTCCTAAAGAAGATAATTGTCGACATTGTAGTCTTGCGGCACGGGAAGACGCCACGGGTCAGGGTTTTGCCGGTTTTAACTGACCGCCTGTGCGCTTTCCGATCTGCTTCAGTTGTGGATAAATTGAATCCGTCGTTTCTCCGATTACCTCCCGTGCTTTGTGTACAATCCAGGAATGCCTTTCCGCACCCAGGGGAATCCCAATGCCGCCAAGCGGGGCCGCACGCCGCCTCCGGAAGACACCTATGAGGAAGCTGCTTTCCTTAAATCTTTGGGAGAAAAGCAGAAGCCGGTTTCCGTGAAACTGTTGGATGGCCAGACGGTCCGCGGCTGGATCGAGTATTACGACCGGAATATGGTTCGGCTGACCCGCGAGGGCGCTCCCAACCTGTTCATCTTCAAGCACGAGATCATGTACATCGCGGAAGACGTCGGCAAGAAAAAATAGGCGGCGTCCGGCGTCCGGCCCCCGGCATCCGGGGAAGATGCAACCTCTGTTTCGTGCGATAGTTGGAATAGGATCGCCGCATTTAATCTGAGATGCAGTCCGGAAGCCGGACGCCGGAAGCCGAAAAGCCAAGGAATGTCCCAAGATTCTCCTGATCCCGAAAGCTTTATTCCTCCAATGTCAGCGATTGCTCGCGAGGCTGGTGCGCTGCTCAAGCATCACTTTCAGCAGCACCTGAAAATTGAATACAAGGGCGAAGCCGACCTGGTCACGGCCGCGGACCGGGCTTCTGAAGCGCTGATTCGCGAACGCATTCGCCAGAAATGGCCGCATCACGACGTTCTGGGCGAGGAGCAAGGATTGAACGATCAAGGCAGCGAGTATCGCTGGTACGTCGATCCGCTCGATGGCACGACCAATTTCGCGCATGGGTACCCGGTATTTTGCGTGTCCATGGCGCTGGAACACCAGGCGCCGGAGCAGCGCTTGCGGGGCGAGCCGGGCCGGCGCATCGCGGGCGTTGTGTACGATCCCACGCGCGATGAGCTGTTCACTGCGGAGCAGGGAAGAGGCGCGCAACTCAACGGTGAGACGATTCGCGTTTCGCAGACCGCAAGTTTGAAGGAGTCGCTGGTATCGACCGGCTTCCCCAGCCACAAGCGGCATAAGAATCCGAATATTTACTTCTATCATCAGATCACGCTGCGTACGCATGGAGTCCGGCGTGCCGGCTCGGCGGCGCTAGATCTGTGCTGCGTGGCTGCCGGGCGATTCGACGGGTTCTGGGAGTTTAATCTCAATCCCTGGGATACGGCCGCAGGCGTGCTCATCGTGGAGGAAGCCGGCGGGAAAGTAAGCCGTTTCGATGGTTCGCCTTTCGAACTTAACAGCCGCGAGACCATGGCCTCCAATGGCTTGATTCACGATGCGCTGCAGCACGAGTTCGGGGAAATCTTCGCCGGACGCGGCCTGGAACCCTTACCCGATCCGCGCGAGTACCAGCGCCAAAAGTCCTAGAATCGGGAACCCGACAGAAGGACAGACCAATCGCCGTCGACCAAGGACAAGGATATAGCCATAAGCTAATCTGTGCGATTCGACGACCCTCGATTCGACAACCCTGGAACTCACAATCCGCGGTCTTCTTGCGGGGGAAGTGGGGCTCAACCGGGCGTCTCGCGGCGGTACAATTGAATAAGAGATTGTGGGTGGTCGCGGAATTCACGTTGCGGCCAGGGGAGATTGCTGGTGCTCAGCTCATTGCTGGAACGCAAAATCGAAAAGCGCCCCGCCAAGGTCCGGCTGCAGGGACGCATCCTGTTCCTTACCGAAGATCCGGAACTGATCAAGCGGCAACTCGCGGGCGAGGACCTGGCCTGGGATACGAAGAATCCTGCCAGGAATCCCAAGCTGCGCGACGACATCTCCACCGACGAAATTACTCCAGCGCATTACTGCTTTTACTTCGACGAGACGCTGGGTGAGATTCCGTATCTTGGATTGAAGTGCGGCAGTGTGACCCCAATCGGGCGCGGCAACGTCAAGCGCGGCGGATTTGTGTGTGCCGTGAGCGGCAAGCGGCGGGGCAAAGGGTCCAGTCGCGAGCAGTCTCCCTACGCCGAGATGTGCGCTGGAATTCGCGTGGTCATCGCCGAGAACATTGAGCGCATCTACAAGCAGAATTGCCAGAATCTCGGCCTGCTGACTTCGACCAATTTTTCTTTGATTGACAAACTTCGGGGCGGGGAAGAGATCGCCTTGAGTGAGTTCACCACCGGCGAGGACGAGATTACGCGCCAGGTGATCGAGTTTGGGGGCCTGTTTCCGTTTAATGTGGCGCGCCTGCAGAAGAGAGTGTTTCTCCCCCCGATACAGACCGCGCGCGAGGCAGTCGCGGGCAAGAGTGCCGGCGCCACACGAGCTATGACGCTGGCGGAGAAAATCTTTGCGCGGCACATGATGAACGGGAAGGGCGACGTGGGTGTGCCTGCCGTGAAACCCGGCGATACTGGCTTTGCGCGTGCCGATCTGCGCTTCAGTCACGAATACGTTACGCCGATGGCGGCAATTTTCTTCGAACGCTACGTGGGCAAAGACGCGAAGGTGAACGATCCCGCCAGTATCATCTTTTTCCGCGATCACCTCACCTTTCTCGATGAAGTGATTTCAGAAGAGAAAAAGAAACTGGGCCTGCTCGACCTGGCAACCCAGCTCAAGATGAAACAACAGGAGTTCGCGGCGAAACAGGGAATCAAGCTGCATGGAGAGTTGAAGGATCGCAAGGGGTCGGAGGGAATTTGCCACTCCATTGTGCTGGAAAGCTACGCGTTGCCGGGACAGTTGAATATCGGTTCCGATTCGCACACGCCGCACGTCGGCGCCATTGGCTGCGTCGCTTTCGGCATTGGCACCACCGATGTTTTCAATTCCTGGATCACGAAGGATGTGCGGGTGAAGGTGCCGGAGTCGGTGAAGATCGTGATTCGCGGCAAGAAACATCCCAATGTGACGGCGAAGGACTTCATCCTCAAGATTCTGAGCCTTGGCTACGTGCGCAGCGGCAAGGCGCTGGCCAAGGTCATGGAGTACGCGGGAGAAGCCATTGAGGCGTTGAGCGTCGACGAGCGCGCCACCATGACCAACATGGCGGCGGAGATTGGCGGCTTCACGGGAATCGTCGCTCCGGATAACAAGGCCGTTGATTTTCTGGTGGGGCGTCGCGCCATGGATCGCAAGAAGGCTCAGGCGATGATCGAAGGTCTGTACAGCGATCCGGGAGCGCGCTACGCTCACGTGATCGAACTCGATGCGGCAGAGATTACGCCCATGGTGGCGACTCCGGGCGATCCCGGAAATGGCAAGTACGTTCGTGAACTGAATACGCCGGTGCCGGTGGAAATTGCCTATGGCGGCACTTGTACCGCGGGTAAGAATGAAGACATGGATATGTACGCACTGGTGCTCGCCGATGCGCTGAAGCACGGCAAGCGGGTGGCCGACTCGGTGAAGTTTTACATTCAGTTCGGCTCGCAGGAGACGCGCGATTACTGCATCCGTCGCGGATATCTGGAAGTTTTCCAGAAGGTCGGCGCGCGCGTGATCGAGCCCAGTTGCGGAGCCTGCATCAACGCCGGCCCTGGAGTTTCGACGCGTCCCGATCAGGTCGTGATCAGCGCGCAGAATCGCAACTTTCCCGGCCGCAGCGGTCCGGGACAGATGTACTTGGCTTCGCCTCTGACGGTGGCGGCAAGCGCGGTCGCGGGTTATATCGTCGAGTATGAGCCTTGCGAGGAACTGGTTTCAGCGTAGGACAGTGTCGCAGGCTCCCGGGATCGCATGACACATAAGACGTTATGCTCCAACGAGATGGTAAAATAAAGATTTATCTTGATTTATCCTGACAAAGAGGTAAGATAGAAGCCGAACAGGATCGTGAAGACTATGACAGCTCCGATGACCAAGAAATTCACTCCTGAGATCGACGCTCAGCTCTACGATGAGTTCGTTGCGGTTGCCGAGCAGAATGGGCAAACCAAGCGTCATGTTCTCGAGCAGGCGCTCCGGTTCTACCTGCACAACGTGGTTCCGTCCCAGCACCTGGTCCGTCCCGAGGTGATGGATGCCTTCGAGCAGTCAGTTGCTCGCAACCGTGACCTGTTACAGCGTCTCGCCAAATAAATGGCGGAATACCTTACGGTAGCGGAAGTCTACCGGATGCAGCATCGATTGATTGAGTTGTTCGGCGGTCTCCATGGTGTCCGCGATAAGGGCGCTGTTGAGGCCGCTGTTTTTCGTCCGCAAATCGGCTATTACAACTCCATCGAAGAAGAATCGGCCGCGCTTATGGAGTCGCTCGGCAACAACCACGGCTTCCTCGACGGCAACAAGCGCATCGCCTTCGCCGCCGCCGACGTCTTCCTGCGGCGCAACGGCTTCTACATCGAAGTCGAAGGCCAGGATGGACACGCATTCGTCGTTGGCTCGATGGAGCGGCACGAATTCCGCTTTGCCCAGATTCTCGAATGGATTCGTCAACATGTCAGGCCTCTTTAGATTCTCGGGCCTCGTCATGTTGATTCTCGTCTCTCTCACGCTTACCGTTCTCATCATTGGCTGCACTCCAATCAGTTGCTTCTGCATGTCCGCATCTAATTGCGCCGTTGCCGATAGCCTTCGTAAGTGGTTGAATTCGGCCACCATGGCTGAAATCACTCACCCTCCGACTTGCAACTTTTCTCCCCCGACCGAGTTCCAATAAGTAGGTTCCACAAATTCAAGGAGACTGGAAGTGATCGAACTTTGGCTCCTTGAGATCAAGGGATGAAGGTTCTTGGACGGAGGTCAATCATGCGTTACATAAAATATTTGGCGCTGCTGAGTGTACTAATACTCCCGCTGGCCTATTCGCAGGCGCAGGTTTCGGTCGGCATCGGAGTCGGACCGGCATACGGCTATGTTGGGGCGCCGCCGGTTTGTCAGTACGGGTATTACGATTACTATCCCTACGCGTGCGCTCCCTACGGCTACTATGGGCCGAATTGGTTCGTAGGTGGTGTGTTTATCGGTGCAGGCCCCTGGTATCACGGCTATGGGGGCCGTGGCGGTTGGGGCTATGGCCGGGGCTATTACGGCGGTGGATGGGACCGAGGGCGCGGCTTCGACCGCGGTGCAGGTTTCCGCGGCGGAGTTCGTGGTGGCGAAACCAGAGCCTTTAACCGCGGAGGTGGATTCCAGGGAGGCGGATTCCGCGGCAACGCTGGGTTCCGTGGGAACGGCGGGTTCCATGGTGGTGGCAGCGGCTTCCACGGTGGCGGCGGTGGAGGCTTCCATGGTGGCGGCGGCCACGGGGGTGGTGGCGGCCACGGTGGTGGGCACCGGTAAGTTGTCCTGGAATTAATCGAACGGCCGGCAGCAGATGCCGGCCGTTTGCTTTTGCGCTGCTACACCTGTATCCACGCCAGCGACTCCCCGCGCGCTTGGGTCGACTGTCTAGTCTCTGAGGACGAATCGAATTCTTAAAGTTCCCCAGCGCCTCAGGCAAGTTGTTTTGTCACGCTCCCACTCAGTACACTCTCAGGGCGAGGTGAGCCTATGGGTAAGTGGTTTGAGTCGTACGCGTTGAGGTTCGCAACAGCAAGCTTAGTACGGAGGGTGCTGTTCGCAACCCTTGCGCTTGGCGTGGCAACGATCGCTGGCATTCCACTGCAGGCGCAGCAGGCAACGGGATTACCTTCCGAAATGCCGGCCAGCTTTCAGCCGGTCACCGACAGCTTCGATTACGTCAAGCGCGAGGTCATGATTCCCATGCGCGACGGGGTAAGGCTGTACACGGTCATCGTCGTGCCAAAGGGTGCCAGGAATGCGCCAATCTTGCTGACGCGCACGCCTTACGATGCCAAAGCGCAAGTGAGCCACGCCGCCAGTTCGCATCTGGGCCCGATCCTCAGCGGCTACGATAATCCCACCGAAGTGATTGTCGAAGGCGGATACATCCGCGTCGTGCAGGATGTGCGCGGCAAATATGGTTCCGAAGGCGACTACGTAATGACGCGCCCGCTGCACGGACCGCTGAATCCAACGCCGGTCGATCACGCGACAGACACCTACGACACCATTGACTGGCTGGTCAAGAACCTTCCGGAAAGTAACGGCAAAGTTGGCATCCTGGGCATTTCCTACGACGGCTTTACCACCTTGATGGGGCTCGTCAATCCGCATCCGGCGCTGAAAGTGGCGGTGCCGATCAATCCCATGGTTGACGGCTGGATGGGCGACGACTGGTTTCACAACGGCGCATTTCGCCAGCAGAACTTGCCGTACATTTACGAACAGGAGGGGACGCGCCGCAACGACGAGAAGTGGTGGACCGATCATTTCGACGACTACGACGTGTACATGGATGCAGGATCGGCAGGCGAGCTTGGGCGCCGCCACGGGCTGGAGCAGGTTGGCTTCTGGCGCAAACTGCTGGAGCATCCCGCCTACGACGCGTGGTGGCAACAGCAGGCGATGGATCGCATTCTAGCTGCGCAGCCGCTGAAGGTGCCGACCATGCTGGTCGACAGCTTGTGGGACCAGGAAGATATTTATGGTGCCCCGGCACTGTACAAGGCACTGAAGGCGAAGGACGCGAATAGCGACAAACTCTTTCTGGTTCTGGGGCCGTGGCACCACGGCCAGGAGATTGGCGACGGAAGCTCGTTAGGCGCCCTGAAGTTCGACAGCGATACCGGACTTTATTTCCGGGAACATATCCTGCGGCCGTTTCTCGATCAGTATCTGAAGGATGGCGCGCCCAAGGGCGATGTTCCACCGGTCTCCGCGTTTGAAACCGGGACGAACACGTGGCGTCGCTTGCCGGCATGGCCCGAGGGCTGCGCCAGCGGGTGCTCGGTGAAAGCAACGCCGCTGTATCTCGAACCCGGATTGAAGCTGGGGTACGCCGTACCCAAGGCTGGAGAGGCGGCGTTCGACGAATATGTTTCAGATCCCGCGAAGCCGGTGACTTTTCGCACCCGTCCAATTCAACCCGTGGGATACGGCGATGGATTCACCTGGGCGCAGTGGCTGGTGGACGATCAACGCGAGCCGTCGAGCCGCACGGATGTGGTCGCCTACGTCTCCGACATTTTGACCGCGCCGGTGAAGATCAGCGGCCAGCCCATTGCGAATCTGATTGCATCGACCAGTGGCACGGATTCTGACTGGGTCGTGAAACTGATCGACGTTTATCCCGATGAAGTGGCAGGACAGGCACACATGGGCGGCTACGAACTGATGGTGTCGGCGGACATTTTCCGCGGACGTTATCGCGAGAGCTTCGAGACCCCCAAGCCAATCGAGCCGGACAAGCCTCTGCTCTATCGCTGGACGTTGCCGACCGCCAACCACGTTTTTCTTCCCGGGCACCGCATCATGGTGCAGATTCAGTCGAGCTGGTTTCCTTTGTATGACCGCAATCCGCAGACGTTTATCCCGAATATCTTTTGGGCCAAGCCCGCAGATTATCGCAAGGCGACGCAACGCATCTATCACGCAGCAGGACAGGCGAGTTTTGTCGAAATGCCGGTGGTGACGGGACCGTGAGTGCGCAAGTCGCTGGGCGAGCAACTGAAGGCGGTGTGTAACCAAGTTGGTTCCTTCTTCCAAAGAGGGAGAACTTCCGCTTGACGCCCGAGGTGAAGGAGAAGTTCACTGAGAAGCTACGGTCTGATCCGCGGGAATTTCTTGGGCGTAAGGTCGGCGAAGTCGTGCGCACGGACGGGCTGAAGCTAGTGTTCGACGACGGCTCGTGGGTTTGCTACCGCTTGTCGGGAACGGAACCGGTGGTGCGGGTATATTCCGAGGCTCGCGATGAGGCGGAGTTGGAGAAGTTGAGCGCGGCGGCAAAGCAATGGATTTTCGAGTGAGAGTTCCGAGAAAGTTTCCCCGCCCGGAAGACGGGCTGCGCGCTGTGGTCGAGCGGGCGCCGCAGGCCGAGGCTCTGGCGGCCTCCTGGATTGAGTGGGGGCGTCCGCTCGGAACGCGTCTCTATGCCTTGCGGCGGCGCATCGCTACGGCCGCGGTGGCTGTGGTGGCTTGTCTACTGTTTGTCCATGTTATGTTTGGCGCGAACGGCATGGTTGTATACAAGCAAAAGCGCGCCGAGTTCGAATCGCTGCAAAAAAAAGTCCTTGAAGAGAAGCAGGAGAACGACCGCTACAAGCGCGAGATCGAATCACTGAAAAGCGACCAGAAGGCCATTGAAAAAGAGGCGCGCGAACAACTGGGTTACGCTAAACCGGGGGAATATGTGTATGTTTCGCCGGCTCCGGCGAAGCCGTCGCAGCCCATAAATCACTCCGCGAAAAAGTAAGCCTGCCCGCCGTTCCGTGGCGGAACTGTCGGTTGTGGATTTTACAACCGGAGTGACAACCAACGCATTCCGCTGTGGTATATTGCCGTTGCTTCAATTCACAAACATGCGGGGGCGGTTTAATCCCCGCGCGATCCATTTCCCTGGCTTTCCCGAGATTGAATCGCAGGGAAGCGCGACGATTTTCAGCCTGCGGCGAGCTGCCGCGGAAGCAACATTCAAAAGGAGAAAAACCGGCCATGAGAAAAGTGCTGCTGATCTGTCTTGCGTTTTGCTTTGTGCTTGCCGTGTCGGCGCTGGCGTTCGATGACATGGGGAAGAGTACAACTGTGAATGGGTGGGTTACTGATAACAAGTGTGGCGTGAAGGGCGCCAACGACAAGGCTGAGGCGTGCACCAAGAAATGCCTGGCCGCGGGCGCGAAAATGGTGATCGTGACCGACAAAGATCAGAAAATCCTGATGGTGGATAATCCGGATGCGCTGAAAGGCCACGAAGGACACCACATCGCCGCCACCGGTTCGGTGAAAGGCGATTCCATCCACGTAGACAGCGCGAAGATGCTTTGAGAGACGCAGATTTTTCTGATGAACGCAGATGGATCTCGTTATCAGAAAAATCTGAAATTCAAGGGCGGCTCAGGCCGCCCTTTCGCTTTAGAGAAGTGCAAGTGTGGGGCCGGGTCTATGACCCGGCCGTGCCGAGCGCCAGCTCGGCGATTCGGCACTGCTAACGGACTACGCCTTCTAAAGGTGAGCTAGCTGTCGCATACAATTTCTTGGGCATGCGCCCGGAAAGATATGCCTGGCGTCCCGCCAACACGGCGTGATGCATCGCTTCCGCCATCAGCACGGGATCTTGCGCACTGGCGATGCCGGTATTCATCAGGACAGCGTCGGCGCCCAGTTCCATAGCGATCGCGGCATCAGAGGCCGTGCCCACGCCCGCGTCGACGATCAGCGGCACACCGGTGATCATCTCGCGCAAAATGCGAATGTGGGCTTCGTTCTGAATGCCCATGCCGCTACCGATCGGCGCACCCAGCGGCATGACCGCAGCAGCTCCGGCGTCGACCAGACGCTTGGCAAAGACGATGTCGTCGGAGGTGTAGGGAAGCACGGTGAAACCTTCCTTCACCAGCGTGCGCGTGGCTTCAAGCGTGGCCTGCACATCGGGATACAGCGTCGCCTGATCTCCGATGACCTCCAGCTTCACCCAATCCGACAGTCCAACCTCGCGCCCCAGCCGCGCCGCGCGGATCGCCTCGTCGGCGGTGAAGCAGCCGGCGGTATTGGGGAGCAGGAAATACTTCTTGGGGTCAATGTAGTCGAGCAGCGATTCCTTGCTGCGGTCAAGATTGACGCGACGCACCGCGACCGTGACCATCTCGGCGCCGCTGGCTTCGAGCGCGCGCGCAGTTTCCTGGAAGGATTTGTATTTTCCCGTGCCGACGATCAGGCGGGAGCGGAAGTGGCGTCCAGCAATAACCAATGAGTCCGTCATGGCAACATTGTAATGAAAGTTAGGAGCAAGCGGGGATTTTGCTGGAATGGAAAGCGGTCCTTCCTCGCTGCGCCAATGCATACGGATCGGAAGATCAGCTAATCGCTGTAGCCTCCGCCTGCGCGTAGAGTTCGTCGATCTGCCGCCGATAGCGCTCTTCGATCACGCGCCGGCGAAGCTTCATGGTGGGAGTGAGCGCCCCATCGGCAGCAGTGAATTCGTCGGCGACCAGGAGTACCCTCTTCAGCTTCTCAAAACGTGCCAGCTTCTCATTGATGCCCTCGACGATCTGATCGTAGAGCGCCTGCACCTGCGGATGCGTGATCAGTTCAGCGCGCGAAGTGAAGGGAATATTATTGGCGCGCGCCCATTCTTCCAGCAGCGCGAAATTAGGCGAGACAATCACGGCGGGAAACTTGCGCTTGTCACCAAGGATCGCGGCAATACCGACGAAGGCATTCAGCTTAAGCGAGTTCTCAATCGGCTGCGGCGCAATGAATTTGCCGCCTGAAGTTTTGATCAGATCCTTCTTGCGGTCGGTGACAGACAAATATCCATCAGCGTCAATGTTTCCGATATCGCCAGTCTTGAACCAGCCGTCGGCCAGGGCGTTGCGAGTTTCTTCCGGGCGATTCCAATAGCCCTTGAATACAGACGGGCCACGCACCAGGATTTCCCCATCTTCGGCGATGCGGACATCGAGGTTGGGCAGAGTCTTGCCGACTGTTCCGATGCGATGGTTGACTGGTGTGTTCACGGCAATGACCGGCGAGGTCTCGGTCAAGCCGTAGCCTTCATGAATTCGGATGCCCGCGGCCGCATACCATTCGGCCAGTTCGCGTCCCAGGGGCGCGCCGCCCGAGATAAAAACTTCGACCTGTCCGCCCATCCCCTCGCGAATCTTGGAAAACACCAGTTTGTTCGCCAGCTTCCAGCGCAACGAGCTCGGAGTGCGGCCCTCCAGGATTGCGGGCTTATGCTGGCGTCCGACCGAAAGCGCCCACTTGAAGATCGCGCGCTTGGGGAACCCTTTGGCTTTGTGCTCGGCTTGTGCGTAGATCTTTTCATAAACGCGGGGCACAGCGACGAAGGTGCTCGGGCGCACTTCCTGCAAAGCCGCAGGCAGCTGCTCAATGAATGGACAATAGGCCAACGTCACGCCGTGGTAGAGCATGGAAAAATCCACGTGCCGGGCCGTAATGTGGCACAGAGGCAGGAACGACATGCTGACCAAGCCGGGCCGCATGTTGAAGCCCAGCAGGGAATAACTGATGTTGGAAGCGATGTTCCCGTGCGTGAGCATCGCTCCTTTGGAAGTTCCGGTCGTGCCCGAAGTATAGACAATCGTAGCCAGGTCGTCCGGCGCAATCGCACGGGCTTGCGCTTCGAGGTCCGTGCCCAATGTGAAGCTCTCCCGTTGCGCAATCTGCTCCATCGTCACGCAGATGTCGCCTGCGGAAGCCAGATCGCCCGTGAGTTCGATCGGATCCATCACGACGATCTTCTCGAGCGATGTCTGGGGAAGGATCGAGAGAACCTTGTGAAGTTGGTGATCCGATGACAGAAAAATTACACGGCAGCCGGCGTCTTCCAGGACGAACGCGCTCTGCTCCGGCGTGAGCGTCGTATACAGGGGAACCGTGACCGCGCCGAGAAGCAAGCTGGCCATGTCGGCGATCGGCCATTCGGGCCGATTCTCGCTCAAAATCGCGATGCGATCGCCTTTACGAATTCCCCAGGCGCGCAGCGCCCGGGCGGTCTGCGCGACTCTCCGGCCAAACTCCTGCGAAGAGATGGGAAGCCACGTTCCCGCTTGGCGGTGCAGCAGCATGCGGTCGAGATTTCGCTCGACGGCGGCGAAAAAGATGTCGTTGAGAGTGGCAATGCTCATCGCGCTTTTGGGCTGGAGTCGGTCAAATCCTCACACCGATCCTGCAACATTCCCCGAACAGAACTGTACTGTCTTGCAGGCCCTTTCGGCAATGCGCACGATCACACGTTTGTTTCCCAACTGGTTTACCTCACGGCTCGATTAGCGATATGCTGTAAGCCCCTGCCACTGAGGAGGACGAGCAATGAAGAAAAGAGGTTCCGGGATTCTGGCAGCGGCATTGCTTATGGCGATGACCGCCGGCCTATTTGCGCAGGACAAGAAAGGGGATTCGGGGATGAGCATGCCGAAAGTTGGCGACAAGGCGCCCGATTTCACGCTGAAATACTTCGACGGCACCGACCTCAAAGATGTGAAGTTGAGCGACTACCAGGGCAAGAAAAATGTCGTTCTGGCGTTTTACATTTTCGCTTTTACTGGCGGTTGAACCAAGCAAATGAAAAACTTCCAGCAGAACTTGAAAGCGCTGGAAGCGGCCGACACCCAGGTCCTGGGTGTGAGCATGGATAGTGCCTTCGCCAACAAAGCCTTCGCCGACCAGATTGGAGTTACCTTTCCCCTGCTGAGCGACTGGGGCGGCAAGGTTACCCACGAATACGGCATCTACAAAGATGAATACCAGGCCCCTCGCCGCGTGAACTTCCTGATCGGCAAGGACGGGAAGATCATGGAGGAGCAGGTGGATAAAGATGCCATCGATCCCAAGAAGATCGTCGATGCCTGCGAGCGTCCTAAGATGAAGAACTGAATCCTGTAAACCTGAATCGCAGAGAGCGCGGAGGAAGCGGCTGGTCCGCTTCCTCCGCGATTTTTTCCTTCCTAATTTGCTCCGAGTTGGTCGCGCGCAAGTACTTTCGTACCCTGGAAACTAAACCGCTCCTGCCGGGTTTAAAGCCTCTAAGACTAACATTTAGCTTTGCAGCTACTTCTTCTTCGGTCGAGGCAATTATGAGAACGCGTAAATGGTGCGCGATTGCGGTTCTTCTGGCCAGTTTCGCATTTCTGCAGCAACTGACCACCAAGGCTATGGCCCAGGACGACGTTGCTCAGGACCAGGTTGCGCAGGACCAAGGTTCGAACGACCAAGCTGCGAAGGACCAAGACGCGGAGCAGGATCCTCCGGGTCGCGTCGCGCGGCTAAGCTATTCGCAAGGCTCGGTCTCGTTTCGCCCGGCCGGGGAGGACGACTGGGTCACCGGAGTTCCTAACCGCCCTATGGTGACCGGCGATGACTTGTGGGCGGACGAAGATTCCCGCGCCGAGGTCAACATTGGGTCAGCCGCACTTCGTCTTGGCGCCAAGACTGGCATCACGTTTCTCGATCTCGATGACCGCGCCACGCAGATCCGCCTGGCACAGGGATCGCTGATTCTTCGCGTGCGCCACGTCGATGATGACGACAACTACGAAGTCGATACTCCGAATCTGGCTTTCACTCTGTTGCAACCGGGGGAATACCGCATCAATGTGAATCCCGACGGAAATCAGACTGTCATCACCGCTTGGCATGGACGCGGGCGCGTTTCGGCCGGAGGACTCTCTTACACCGTGGTGGCGCATCAGTCGGCAGTGTTCACTGGAACCGACCACCTGAACTATGACCTCGGGCAGGTTTCCCAGGCAGATAATTTCGATCAATGGGCCTTCGACCGCGATGACCGCCAGGACCATGCCGACTCGGCGGACTACGTTTCGCGCGAGATGACCGGCTACGAAGATCTCGACGAGTATGGCGACTGGAGCTACGTGGCCGGCTATGGCCCGTGCTGGCGGCCCGGCGCCCTGGTTGTGGGCTGGGCTCCCTATCGCTTCGGACACTGGGCGTGGGTCGGACCATGGGGATGGACCTGGGTGGAAGACGAGCCTTGGGGATTCGCGCCTTTTCACTACGGACGCTGGGCGTTCATGAGCGGCGGCTGGTTGTGGGTGCCAGGGCCGGTTGTGGTGCGTCCAGTGTGGGCGCCCGCGCTGGTGGCATTCGTGGGCGGCCGTCCGGGCTTCCGCTTCTCGGCCGGCGTTGGCGTGGGATGGTTCCCGCTCGCTCCCGGAGAAGTCTTCGTTCCCGGCTATCGCGTGAGCCGCGCGTACGTGAACAATGTGAACGTCACGAATACCTCGGTGAACGTCACCAAGATCACGAACGTCTACGACACAGTGGTCATCAACAAGACGACCAACGTCAACAACATCACCTACGCCAATCAGCACGTGAACGGCGGTGTGACTGTGGTTTCGCATGAGACATTTGTAAACGCGCGCCCAACGGCACAAAACATCATGCGCGTCCAACCGAAAGAGCTGGCCACCGCGCCCGTCACGCACGTCGTGCAGGCCGAGCCCGTCCGGCAGAGTGTAGTCGGCGCGGGTCGTCCCAACGCCGCAAAGCCGCCGGCGACAGTGATCAGCCGGCAGGTGGTCGCAGTCAGGACTGCTCCGCCTCCGCCTCGGCCCATCGAGCAGAGGCAGGCACAGGCGGGCGGACATCTGAACCGGCAGCTTCTGGTGCGTCCGGCCATGTCTGCAAAGGCAGCGCCAGGAAATCAAGGCGCGCACACGCAGCCAGCACAATCGCAGAATGGCTTTCGGCGAGTCACTGCCCCCGAGGGTGGGAGCGCACAGGTTAAGCAGTTGCCCCATCAACCGGGTCGCACGCTGGAAATGACGGGAACTCCAGAGCCTGAGAACCGAAATGTGCAATCGGGAGCGAACCGGAGTGCGCAGCCGGCGCAGAACGCACATGCCTCGCAGTCGACACATCCCCTGGTCCGGTCGGCGACTCCTGTCGAACAGAGAAATCCGCAGAATGTACGGCAGCAGGAGGGGAAACAACAGCAGCGAACGGCTTCGCCCCCGCCGGCTCAGAGGCAGCAGACTTCGCGGCCCGCAGAGTCGAAGCCAGCAAGCCCGTCGAAATCGAAAGGCCGTTGACGCCGGGTGGTTTCCTGCGCTCTGATAGTGATCGCATGAGGCTGACGCGCGGACGGGAAACGAACCAATTGTGATAGCGCCGGGAGTGGGAATCGACCCGCTCCCGGCGTAGTCTTTTTAGAATGACGCAAACAGTGAAGGACGATGCACAAGGGAAATGAACGATGAGCGAGGAAAATGACTGAAGCCAAACGTCCCGCGATCAACTGGATGGACGTGTTATGGCTCGTGTTCCTGGCCGGGTTGGCCCTGCTGCCGCCAGTTCGTGAGTGGCACAAGCAGCTCATCCTGCTGGCTTTCGGCGGCCTGCAACTGGGCGAGGGATGGTTCTTGTCGCGGCTGCCTCGCCGCGGCGCAGTCTACGTTGTACTGCTCAAGATCGCGTTGGCCACGCTGCTGATTGATCACACCGGCGAAATCGGCATCAACAGCAGTTACTACCCAATCTTCTATCTTCCCATTGTCACTGCCGCTGAATTCTTCGGACCGTTGGCCACGCTGGGCTGGACCGCTCTCGCCTCCGCCGCATACTGTTCCTACCTCTATCCCGCGCTGGAGGAATATGAAGTCACTCAAGAGAGTTATGCTCTCCTGGCGATCCGGATTATGTTTTTCTTTCTTGCCGCGATGGTCGTAAACCGCTTCGTGATTGAGAACCGGCGGCAGACCAAGCGCTACCAGGAGTTGGCCGAAACCCTCTCCGAAACCAACCGGCGGTTGGAACAGGCGCAGGCGGAGGCGCGGCGCTCGGAGCGGCTGGCCGCGCTCGGTCAGCTTTCAGCCGGCCTGGCCCATGAGATCCGAAACCCCCTCGGCGTCATCAAGGGATCGGCGGAGATGCTGAGCCAGAAGCTCGCGGACACAAATCCGCTGGCCACCGAACTGGCGGGCTACATTTCGAGCGAGACCAACCGGCTCAGCGCGCTGGTTACTCGCTTTCTGGACTTCGCGCGGCCGCTGCACGCCGAGCTGGCGTCTCAGGACGTCACAGCAGTATTGGATCGCGCGCTTCACACGGTCGCAACCTTGCGCAAGGAAGATCCGGTTCGCGTGGAAAAAAAGTACGCTGCGAACTTGCCTCTCGTTCCCCTCGATGAGAGCCTGTCCGAGCAGGCATTCATTAACATCGTGCAGAATGCTTATGACGCGATGGGCGAGCGCGGAGGCGTGTTGCGCGTCAGCGCGGCGAATTCCCGAACCGATGGCCGCGATGGCGTCGAAGTGCGAATCGCGGATACGGGCCCGGGTATCCCCGCTGAGTTGCGCGAGCAAATCTTCAATCCCTTCGTGACCACCAAGAAAACCGGGGTCGGACTTGGCCTCTCTATCGTCTCCAAGATCATGGACGGACACCATGGCTTCATTCGCATCGAGGGCCCGGCAGATCAGTCGAATGACGCCAGGGGCGCATGTTTCGTAATGTTCTTTCCCGGGGCCACGCAGACCGCGCCCTGGGAAGCTCAGTTGGTCGGCTGATGAGAATTTTTGTGCAGAAGAGTTCTGGCTGAAGACGTTCGGACGAAACGGGGGAATGACGACGCGATGCCCGCAGTTCTGATTGTCGAAGACGAAGCGAAGATGAGGCGCCTGCTCGAGTTGAATCTCGGCGACGACGGCTTCACCACGTTCTCCGCCGGAGACGCGGAGGCTGGGCTCAAGCTGCTGCGCGAGAATTCCGTCGACCTGGTCCTGACCGATCTGAAACTTCCCGGCATGAATGGCCTTGAGTTTCTGCAGGCGATCAAACGGCAGAATGCGGCCCTGCCCGTGGTGGTGATGACCGCGTTCGGATCGGTCGAGACCGCGGTTGAAGCCATGAAGGCCGGCGCCAGCGACTACGTGCTGAAGCCGTTCTCCCTCGCAGAGATGCGATTGGTCATCCACAAGGAACTCGACGTCCGCAACCTGCGCGAAGAGAACCGGTCGCTGCGCGAGGCCCTGGGCAAACGCTATTCCCATCCCAACGTTGTTGCCCGCAGCGCGAAGATGCAGGAGGTTCTGGCGACGGTCGAACGCGTCGCCTCCACCAACTCAACCGTATTGTTGGGCGGAGAAAGCGGAGTAGGCAAGGATCTGATCGCCCGCGCCATCCATGAGAAGTCGCGGCGCGCCTCCGGTCCATTCATCAAGATCAACAGCACCGCCATTCCGGAAAATCTGCTCGAGAGTGAACTGTTTGGCTATGAGAAAGGCGCGTTTACCGGAGCCGGCGCCAGCAAGCCCGGCAAGTTCGAAATGGCGGATAAAGGAACGCTGTTTCTCGACGAGATTGGCGACGTGCCGCCAGTCACGCAGGTCAAGCTGTTGCGTGTGCTGCAGGAGCGCGAGTTCGAGCGCCTGGGCGGCACGCGCACGATAAAAGTGGACGTCCGCCTCATCGCCGCTACCAATCGCGACCTGCGCGAGGCGCTGGAGCAGGGCACATTCCGCGAAGATCTTTACTACCGCCTGAACGTTGTACCCATCGATATCGCGCCCCTGCGCGAGCGCAAGGAAGACATTCCCGATCTCGTGCGCCTGTTCATCGCGCAATTCTGCGGAGAGTCGCGCAGAGCCATCGAAGACATTACTCCAGAGGCGATGCAGATTCTCGTCGACTATCACTGGCCGGGAAACGTTCGCGAGTTGCAGAACATCCTGGAGCGCGCCTGCGCTCTCGCGAAGGGCACGGTGATCGAGCCGGCTGATATTCACCTCGATTTGCGCCCGTCCAAGGTGGTCAATGGTGCCGGCGGCTTCCTTCCTGAAGGCATGACGCTTGAGCACTGGGAAGATGAAATGATCCGTGAGGCGTTGCGACGCGCCAATGGCAACAAGAGCCAGGCGGCGCGCTTGCTCGGCCTGTCCCGCAATGCGCTGCGTTACCGCCTTTCGAAGATCGGTATCGCCGACGAAGGCGAGAAAGAGCCATAACCGGTGCGCCTTATAAGATCCAGTCGGCCCTCGCTGCACGACGATCATCAGGAAGGCATCCACTTTCTCCTGATCGAGTACGGGAAGGATAGGGACCACGCTTGCCGCAAGACTCGGGGCACCCGCTAACCATGAACGACAACTCTGGCCAGCCTGTCAACGCCAGTCCGCCCGGCGCCAGTCCGATCAGGGCCAGTCCCACCAATGCTCTGCGCCGGGAGTTGGGCCGATGGGACTTGGCGCTGTTGTTCGTCGTCGCCGTTCTCAACCTCAACACTGTCTCCTCCATTGCGACCAGCGGACCTGTGGCCCTGTGGCTCTGGCTGGCTGCGCTGCTGTGTTTTTTTCTGCCGCAGGGCGTTGCCGTCGTTGAGCTCTCTCATAGGTATCCGGGCGAAGGCGGCCTCTATTTGTGGACCAAGGAAGTCTTCGGCGATTTTCACGGGTTTATCGCCGGCTGGGCTTACTTGACGACCAATGTTTTCTACATTCCCTTCGTGTTGCTGTACCTGCTGGGGATCGGCTTGTATGTTGGGGGACCGCGAGCGCGCACCCTGATCGACAACCCCCTCGTAGCTTTTTCCGCTGTCCTCTTCGCCCTGTTCCTGATAACCGCGGTCAACGTTGTCGGCGTTGGAGTGGCTAAGTGGGTGAATAATCTCGGCGGAATAGGAACACTCCTGGCTAGCGCGGTGCTTATTGGAATGAGCGCCTGGACCTTTCGCACGCATGGCGCGAACCTGCATCCCTACGATCTCGTTCACGTGCAACTGGACTGGACCATCGTCTCAGCCTTCGGCGCCATGTGCTTCTCGCTGATCGGTCTGGAACTCGCCTCAGTCATGGGCGATGAGATTCGCGATCCTAAGCGCACTCTGCCGGGCGCCATTGCCTTGGCCGGCATCGCTTCTGGCCTGCTCTATATAGCCACGACAGCCGCGTTGCTCATGGCCATTCCCGCCGCCCAGATCGGAGTAGTGCAGGGGATCATCGAGGCAATCTCCCAAATGAGCCGGCAAGTCGGCCAGCCCTGGATTCTGCCCACTCTGGCCATTATCTTGAGCATCTCGATCACTGGGATTGCGTCCGCCTGGCTGACCGGCTGCGCCCGTCTTCCTTTTGTATTCGGCATTGATCGTTATCTCCCACCTGCGCTGGGGAAAATACATCCGCGTTATAAAACACCATACGTCGCGCTGATTGCGCAGAGCACAGTGTGCGCGCTTTTCCTGGCTATGAGTTTTGCCGGGGCCGCGGTCAAAGAAGCTTTCGTGACCATGCTGGACCTTTCTGCGGTTCTCAACCTGCTGCCGTATGTTTATATCTTCGCGGCAATTCTTATGCTGACCCACGATAAGAACGAAAAGAATGAAAAGAATGAAAAGAACGAAAAAAACGATAAGGGCGATAACAAGTCGCCACTTCGCCCGCCCGGCCGCTTCAGTAACTTCACTCTGCGAACCATTGGATCGGTCGGCCTGTTCACTACCTTGTTGGCGATAACGGTAGTTTTTGTGCCTTCAAAACAGATGAGGTCGGTGCCGTTATTCGAACTCAAGATGTTCTCCGGCAGCCTCTTCTTCCTGGTACTGGGCTCGTTCTTTTTCTTCAATGGCCGCCGCAAACTGCGAGCTGCCCTCAAGTCATCTAACTACGCATAAAAAGGGATGCTCATGCAGGTGAGTCCAGCTTCTGCCTTGAGAAACTCCGAGATATCTACTGTCCGTATGTCGAATCCCGCGGTCCGCAAAAGGTCGATGGTTTTGCGAAATCCGGCATGGATGCAGACCGCTCCGTTGATCCGCAGGACATTCGCCGCCATCGATTCGTCGGCCGGCACCTCAATCATTTTGTATTTAGAAAATCCGCTTCTATCAAACTGCCTTGGGTCGGCCAGCACCGTGTGATCGTCGAGCGCAGTACAGACGCTCTTCAGGTGCAGAGCCCCTGGCGTGGGAATTGCGATTACTTCGTATCGGTACTCTTTGACCGCATTTCGTAGCATCTCAATCCCTTGCGCGTTTGTCCGCGTTGTGAGTCCCACGAACAGATTACGGCCCATGCGCAGGACATCCCCGGCCTCCAGGGTTCCCGGTGCATCGATCCGCACCACGTTTCGATACTTCATAATGGTTGGCGCGACGCCCTCCACTTCGCGACGACGAGCGTCACTTCCGGGGCGTGTGATGACCGCTACTTCATCCAGAACCAGAACCGAATCTTCCAGAAAACAGCAATCGGGACACTGATCATCGCTGGGCAACTCAATAACCTTGGCTCCCACGTCGCGCAAGAGTTGTTGATATTGCCCGTGCTGTTGAACTGCTCTGGAATAATCAATCGCCTGCCGATCGATGAACGTAAGTTCGCAGTCGCCAATTCGGCGGGACACGGCGCGCGTAAGTGCAACCAGCATTTTCATGAGGACATTCCTGAGAAGCGAATACAGACACGAATTATATTCGGACTCTCAACTGGAATCGCCGCAGCAAAAATAGACCGTGTGGGGACGGGCACTCTTGCCCGTCCAGGCCAAGCGAATGCTCGCCTGCTTTTTTGGCTCTTTTGAGCGCCAGGGGCGTGCGGTTGTGCCGGCCTTGTGGATATCTCCGTCAAGAATATTTCTTAAGTCGTGTCTCGACCGGTCGTTTGCGACGAATTCGGCTGCTTCAAAACGTGGTCTTTTTGAATGGCCAGGGGCCGGGTCTGTACCATAACGGGGTAAGGCCAGCAGGGGCTTTCCTTAATTGCCCCGGCTTTCTGCTTTTCTTGTGTTCCTCGCGTTCTCTGTATTCCTTTCGTACTTCTTCAATGAGTCTCGCAGTTTCAGCCTTAGCCTTCTCGGTCGCTTTGGCAGTTCCCGCGCGGCTTTTTTGGTATATCTGATCTAATTTTTCCAAGTGCGCATCTTCCACTTTCAGTAAACTACCAAGTCCCGGACCAATGACCACCATGTCAGTTGTTTTACCGACTCCCGGAGCCACTTCTGCGCGTTTCTTGGCGGCATAGGTGAGCAACATTGTGTCGCTAAAAGAGTGTCGCGGAGAATGCCCCGAAAACATAAATTGCGATTCCGCATGTGATTTCCCGCTTCCAATTGCTGCGAACCCAACCGTGGTAAGAGAGGCTAACTTGACTTTTTCTGTCGCATAAATTTGCGCGTAGATCAGCTTTTGCCCTTTATCTCCCAATGGGCCATCGTTATCTGTGCCGATGAAGATTGTTTCTAGAAGACTGGGGAATTCGTAATCCGTCAACTTCTCGGCTATGGCGTTAACTAGTTCCGGGCGCATCTTGCCTTGACGCTTCAAAAACTTATCAACATCCAGGCCCAGGGGACTAAGAATGTCAGCCTCGGCATGCTCTCTGAGAAGTTCGCGGTATTTCTTGCAGTACGTAGCAGCCACATCTTTGACGCTCACCCATGTATTCGGGTCGTCGTTAATGCGCTTTTTAATGTCAATATCGACTCTCTTTAAAATTTCGGATTGGAGGGTAGAATCTCCAGCCACTAATGCAACGATTGCAGTGGAGAATTGCCAGATTTTGTATTGATCTGGCTCAAACTCAACGTCCCCAGCAGTCAGCATCCGATCCGATGCACCTACTATGGTGTTCTTCTCGGCCATCGCAGCTACGCACACGGTCATCGCTCTCCTCCGAGGGAACAGAGGAGCAGAATGACGTGGAATCCGCCCTTTGCAATTTTCATTCCGTAACGATGTTCTCATTCCGCCCTTTGTCAAGTAAACAATCTTGACAATGGGGTTGTGGAAAACTAACAAGTGCCCTTACCCCGTTAAACGTACAGACCGGGCGCATCCCTGACAAAACAGACCGAGGGCATTCCTGACACTGTGATCGATTGATGAAGACATCCACAAGCAGGCCCATCGCAACGCCCCGGTGCTCCAGCAGGCGAACTGGCCTAAAACCACCACCCTTGGTTGAGGTCGGCCATTGCCCCCGAAATTCTCAGATTTGCTAGCCTATCCGCTTGGGATTTCTGTTGAAAACAAACAACTTCTAGCTCCTGACCTCTCGCGGTCTTTGGCACGGCACTTGCCTTTCACCTATGTGCGGGCATGATCCTGCAAGATGGTTTTCCCGCGGATTTTAGGTTACTGGACTCGGGCGAGGTGGTTATGAAAAACAGATTCATAGCAAGTTTGGCAGTCTTAACTTTCGTGATGGCTGGAGTGCTTACACTTCGGGCTCAGACCACGGACGAAGGTCCGGGACCGTCGGAGCAGCCGAGCGCTCCGATGGAAGTTGGGCAGCAGCCCAATCCGGATAATCCACAGAATCAGCCGGATGCGAACGCCCCCTCGCCCGACGCCAATGCTCCGGTCGATGAGAGTGCGGCGCAGACCGATCAGGGCGTGGCGCGCATCAGCATGATTCACGGCGACGTCTCCACCCAGCGCGGCGACTCAGGCGACTGGTCGGCCGCGATTCTGAACGCTCCGGTCATGGGCGGCGACAAGGTTTCTACCGGTGACAACGCGCGGGTGGAACTGCAACTCGACTTTGCCAACATCCTGCGCCTGGGCCCGAGTTCGCAGGCCAACATTTCGAATCTGACCAAGAGCAATATTCAGATTCAACTGAGTCAGGGCATGGCAAGCTACACGGTTTTCAAGAATGGCGATGCCGAGCCCGAGATCGACACACCGAATGTGTCGATTCATCCCTCGCACAACGATGGCGTTTTCCGCGTGGAAGTGCAGCCCGATGGCGACACGGTCGTGACCGTGCGCAAAGGCGAGGCGCAGATCTCGACGCCGCAGGGCAGCACGGAGGTCCGCGCCGGCGAGATGGCGACCGTACGCGGCAGTGCTAACGACGCGCAATACAAGATTTCAGATGCGGCGGCAAGGGATGACTTCGACCGCTGGAGCACCGATCGCGATCGCATCATCGAGAACGCGCAGTCTTCCCGCCATACCAATCGCTATTACGTTGGGTCGCAGGATCTGGACACCTACGGGCGTTGGCAGAACGTGCCGGACTATGGCGATGTGTGGGTTCCAGATGAGCCCGAGGACTGGGCTCCTTACCGCGACGGCAACTGGGTTTATGAGCCTTACTACGGTTGGACTTGGGTAGGCTATGAGCCCTGGGGCTGGGCACCTTATCACTACGGGCGCTGGATGTACCTCAACAGCGGCTGGGGTTGGTGGCCGGGACCGGTTTACGGCGGAGGCTTCTATCGTCCGCTGTGGGCGCCGGCGTATGTCTCGTTCTTCGGCTGGGGCGGCGGCTTCGGGTTTGGCGTCGGCTTCGGCGGATGGGGCGGCTTCGGATGGTTGCCAATCGGCCCATGCGATGCCTTCCACCCGTGGTGGGGTGGATGGGGCGGAAGGTTTGGATCCGTCGGCTTTCACGGCGGAGGGTTCGGGCGTTTTGGCGGAATCAGGCCGCTACATAACGGTATGCGGTACTCGAACGTGAATAACCTTCACAACACGCACATCGGCCGGGCGCTCTCGACGGTCGGTGCGGGCCAGTTCGGTACGCATAGCGGCAGGGCGGTTCCGGCCAGCGGGGCGCAGCTCAATGGCGCCCGCATGATGACAGGCAACCTGCCAGTGGTGCCGACCAAGGCCAGCCTATCGGCCAGCGGACGAGCGGCAGCGCCGTCCACGATTCGCAACGGTGGGTCGCAGCACTTCTTCGGTAACTCGCGGAACATGGCTCATCCCGCGTCGTTCCAGCAGCAGACGGCGCACTTGCAGCAGGCGATGCAGCAAAATCACGTGACGCCGGTGCAGGCTGGAGGCAGAGAGAGTGCGAGCGCCGGGGCACGCGGTCCGATGGCGACCGGTTCCATGCAAAAGCCGAGCGCGGGCACGCCCGCGGTTGGCCGGGAAAACAATCCCGGGGCGCGGAATACGGGCAACCAGGCTGCGGCTTCGCAAAATGCAAACCGTGGAGGCAACCGTCCGTTTACGGCGCCGAGCAGCCGCAATGATCGGCCGTCAGGAGCTACGAGTGCACAACCGCAGCGGAGCATGAACTCGCGCGCTCAGAACGGAAACCCTGCCGGATATCGTCCTTTCACGGCACCGAACAATCGCAATGATCGGCCGTCGGGAGCGACCAGTGCACAACCGCAGCACAGCATGAACACGCCTCAGAACGGAAACCCTGGCGGATTCCGTCCGTTCACACCGCCGTCGAACAGCCGGTCGGCGACGCAGTCCAGCCGGAACAATGGCAGCTACTGGAACCGGACTGCGCCGAGTTCGCGTGGGTCCACGTATGCCGGCAACTCCGGGCGTCCGCAGTTGGACATGAGGCAGCCGGTGGTGCGGCCGCGGTCTTCCTACGGCAATGGCGGCTATCGCGGCTCGCCTAGCTATCCTGCTAATCGCGGCACCTACGGTGGACGTCCTTCTGCTCCAAGCTATGGTGGCCGTGCTCCAAGCTACGGCGGACGGGCCCCAAGCTATGGCGGGCACAGCAGCGGCCCTAGCGGCGGTGGCCATCCATCAGGTGGTGGCGGGCACTCGTCGGGCGGGGGCGGCGGCCATTCATCGGGCGGCGGTGGTGGACATTCGTCGGGCGGCGGTGGCGGCCATTCCGGCGGTGGACATCGCTAAGCATCACGGGGGAGACATGACTAGAAACGTCTATCCCCAAAGTGTCGGGTTGCTGTAAATGAAGTGAAGGTCAGAGGCGAGAGGGCGTGCTTCACGGCACGCCCTCTTCATTTCTGCGGAACACGCACTCTTCTGAATTACGGGCGCGTGAATTACGGGCGCGCGTAGGCTGGGCTGTCGGGATCTGGACGGTCATACTCGCGGCCGTATTTGTTCTTGTGAGCCAATTGCAGGTTGGATTCGGAAAGGGTAAAGCTTCCGATGAACGTAACGCCTTCCGCAATCGTGATTTCACGGCTCAAAGCGCGCAGCGCGTCCGGCGCGACTGAGGTATGGAACAGCTGCAACGCATAGCGTCCGGGCGGAACATGGGGCAGACTGATTTCGCCGCGGGCGCCGGAGATGCCATAGTAGGGCGTATCCACGGCGATGATGACTGCGGACATCTCGGCGTGAATGTTGCAAAAGATATAAGAGATGCCGGGCTTGTCGAACTGAACAAAACGCGTGGTGCCGCTTTCATACAATCCCAGATCGAAACGCTCGCCTTCGAACAACGAGAACACATTGTGAAAGAAAGGATCGTGGTTGGGAAATTCGACTTTGCCGCCGACTGGAACCACGAGCAGAGAAGGATGGAACTGCTTGTTCTTCTGCACCAGACGGGGGATTTCTGAAGGCTTTTGCGGGAGTGGATCGAGCGCCACTCCAATCGGAGTTAGCCAAATGACCGCATTGGAAGCGTCTTTGAGGCGGTGACCGCCTTTGTTCACCTCCACCCGGGCCTTGAGCGTAGCCTGAGCGAAAGCCAGACCTGGCCCCAGCAGCAAGGCACAGACCAGCACGCGGCTTGGCGCAGAGGGTCGCATCTTCAGAAGAGTATACCCATGGCAAGGTTAATCTGATTCACTGTGCTGCTGCTGGTATAGACGGGGAAGCTACGCAATCGTCTGAATTCCGCCGCGAATAAAAGATCGGAGCGCGGACGGAAGATCAGGTTGCCGAGCGCGGCGCGATTGCGACCGAGGATCGGGCCGAAGTTGTTGGCGTCGGTGGCAAAGCCGCGGATCTCGTTGGTAAAGGCGTTATCATCCGCAACGGCCCCATTCATCTCCACCTTCGATGTCAGTTGGAACTTGAGCTGGGTCCATCCGCCAATGTCGTTGACGGCGCGAATGGGAGCTGAGCCAGATGGCATCGCGCCCCACACAATAGAGCGTCCCTCAGCGGCTCCAAGACCTCCGATGCCGTCGCCACGATAGAGCTCTCCCGAGAGCGTCAATCGAGGCAGAATCGGAATCTGCATATCCGCCATGCCCGCCCAGGCGTCGACGAAGCGGCCCCATGCCCAATTTTGGCGGCCGTAGTAGCCGGCGACGCCGAAACTGAGAGGACGCTCGAACACCCGCCGCGACCATGCGGTACGCGCGGCATAGGCCGGCTGGCCCGACTGCTCTCCCGATTGAGGCCCGCGATAGAACGGATCGGATGGATACTCCCAGTCAAGATTGTCCAATACCCCGGCTTGCATGGTCAGCGTCTGCTGGTCGGAGAGGTTGAAGCGATGTTCCACACGCAGCTGCGGCGTCCATGCCCAGAGATTTCCCCCGTAGGCGAAGGTTGGAATCGCCAGCGTCGCGAACGAAGTCGGGGACAGCGGGGAGATAAATAGCGAGTCCTGGCCTGCAATCACAGATGTGTTCTGCCAATCCAAGTGCAGGCTGGCGGTTTGCAGGCGCGCAATGCCGAAATTGACCCCGTTGCCCGCGGCAGGAAATCCCCCGGCGAAATCCATTTGAATGTTGGCGGAGGTTTTTGCTCCCGCTACATTGGGGCCAAAGACCTCCAGACCAATTTCTGATTGACGTAGCGTGGCTCCGATCGTAGCGAGGGAGCCGCCGTGCGCGGGAGGCTGAGCAAAATCGGGGAAGTCAGCGTTGTTAGCGCCTCCGTTATTGCGGAATGCATTCATCAGCACGATGCCGGAGAGTCGCGCGCGGTATTTGGAAGCAGTTTCGACCTTGGTTCCATACTGCTCATCGACCTTGGAGCCGAGCAGCGACGTGGACTCTTCCAGCTTCTGAACCCGCTCTTCGAGCCCGGCGGGAGCTTGCGCGGACGAGCCGTCAGCAACGGTTGGCGGGTTCATGTGCGGAGCGGGTTCGGATGCGGCGGATCCCTGAACGGCGGATCCATAGGACGCCTGGCCGGCCACAGTCGAGCGCTGCGAGGAATCCAGAGGCAGGAGACTGCGAGTGGTTTGAAGGTCGCGGCGCAGTTGCTGCATCTCGGCGCGCGATTGAGCATTTTCGGCGCGCATCTCGTCGACCATGGCGCGAAGCTGCCGCACCTGCTCCTGCAGGTCGCGCACCGCGCCAGTGGTAGCGTCAGCATTGTGGTCGCGATTGGACGACGAAGGTCCCTGCGCGAGGGCCAATGCGTTGCAAAGGATAAAAACAGAGGCCGCGATGGCGGCACTCCGAACCGCAGAAGTCCCTTGGCTTTTCACACCTTCCTCCTGCACAAACATCCGGACCGGCGAGGCAAGGGAGATGCGGGGCGGCCTACAGACCCGGATGCGAAATCGAATTGTCGCTGGCATTCTCTCGCTTTGCGGGCACGAGAGAAGGAACGTCCCCACTGGCATCGTTGTTGCTGCGCAGCGCTTCGACCGAATGTCCTGGCAGCACGATTCGGAAAATCGTATTCCCGTCCGCGGTGCGTTCCAGGGAAATCTCGCCACCGTGATCCTGCACGATCTTCTGCACGACCGCCAGTCCCAAGCCAGTGCCGTTTTCCTTGCCATAACTCACGAAGGGATGAAACAGATTGGCGCGGATAGACTCCTCGACGCCCGGACCATTGTCGGAGACGGCAATCGAGATTGCACCCGCATTCTCGCTGACGTTAACCTCCACGTGACCCCCGACGGCGGGAGCCGCTTCGCAGGCATTGAGCAGGAGGTTATACAAGGCGCGCTCCAGCTTGCGCGGATCAAACCATCCTGAACAATGGCCGTTGCAATGCACGTCAATGGAGCGCGCGTGATGGCGGGGATGCAAACGGACGGCCTGCACGGCGCGCCGCACCGCATCGCAAACACCGCTGAATGAGGGCGTCAGCGACTCGCGGGTCCGCGCGAACTCGAGCAGGGAGTCGATGAGGTCGGTCATCAGGTTCACGCCGCTCTGCACTTCCTGATACAGTTCCTCGCGCTGCGCCGGCGTGAGGTGACTGTCGACGAGGAATTCGGAATTGGCAACAATGGCCGCGAGAGAGTGGCGCAGATCGTGGGAAATGGAGCTGGCCATGCGACCGATGGTGGCCAACTGCTCGGACTCCAGCAGGTCGCGCTGGCTCTTGAGAAGGCTGGCACGCATGCGGTCGAAGGCGCGCGTGAGCTCGGCAACTTCATCGCCGCCCCTGGAATCCACTGGATGGTGGAAGTCGCCGCGTTCCAGAGCGCGCACACCTGCGACGAGATTTCCCAGGGGCCGGGTGAACGTGTGAGACAGGAAAAATACGAGGCCGCTGCCGACCAGGACTGCGACGAAGCCCAGCAGAAGCAAGTAACGATTCAGTCGATTGATGAATTTCGCGGCCTGATCGTAGGAGCCGAGCACGGTTAAGCGAACCGGCGTGGCCTGCTCGCGCGACAAGGCCAGAGAAGTCGCCAGAAAGTCCTCATTGCCAACCCTGATATCACGGGGATCGTCCTGGACTGAGCCGGCGATCAAATCCCGCACACTCGCACTTTGCATCTGCGATGGGCTCAGAGTGGTGGCCACAACCTCATTGCCGTAGGAGAATGCCACCTGGCTTGCGGCGACCTTACTCATTTCGCGGGCCAACCGATCATTGATCTCGTAGCCAATCACGAGGAATCCGAGCAGGGTGCCTTCGGAGCTGGAGCCGCGGTAGACGGGTTGCACGAAAGCCTGGTAAAGATGATGCGCGCCGAACCACCAGTGGCTGGGATCGTCTTCATCGAGCGATTGCTTGAAATAGAGTTCCGCGGCCTCGCGGCTGAAGCCCGGAGTCTTGGTGTGCAGGGCGACCACTTTTCCGTTTCGATCCACCAGCACGAAAAGATCACTGCGCGCATGCTGCCACACATCCCGCGAAGCGTCTTGAATGGTGACGGGGTCGGTGCTGGTCATGATGGCGCGGGTGAGAGGAGTGTCAGCCAGCAGCTCCACGTCACGGGTCAGCATGGTTTCGCGTTCATGGCGGAAATCCTGAAAACTGCTGACCGAGTTGCGCAGATTCACCACCAGGCCCTGGCGCACGTTGTTCTCAATGCTGCGCCGCACCAGAAGCAGGCTGGTGGTGGTGAGACCGGCCGTGATCAGCAACATGGAGAGCAGGAAACGCGTGCGCAGGCGCAGGCGTGGCCGAGGCAGAAGCGCGGCCGCAGACTCGGTCTGACGGTTGTCAGGTGCGGACTCGGGAGACAGGTTCACGGATATCAGCGGACGAATTTGTATCCCATGCCATGAACCGTGCGGAAATGCACGGGACTGGAGGGATCTCTTTCGAGTTTCTGGCGAAGCTTGAGAATGTGATTGTCCACGGTGCGTGTGGACGGGTAGTTCTGATAGCCCCACACTTCGTTGAGCAATTCGTCACGGCTGATGACACGGTCGGAATTCTGAACCAGAAACTGGAAGGTTTTGAATTCCTGGGCGGTCAGGAGGACAACCTGGCCGTCGCGTTTGACTTCCATCTTTTTGAAGTCGACCGAGATGTCATCGAAGCTCACAACGTTGGCGCTTTCGGGCTGAACCGTGTGACGGAGCGCCGCGCGCACCCGGGCAAGCAGCTCGCGGGGGCTGAAAGGCTTGGTGACATAGTCATCGGCGCCCAATTCGAGGAGCAGGACCTTGTCAGCGACATCGCTGGCGGCGCTGAGCACGACGATAGGCAACGTTGGGGCTTGCGCCTTGATATCTTTGCAGAGGTCGCGGCCCGAGATTTTGGGCAGACGCAGGTCAAGCACAATGGCGGAAGGCGGCGCTGATTGAAAACTCTCAAGCGCAGATCGGCCGTCGGATTGCACCTCGACGATGAAGCCTTCGGTTTCAAACAACCGCCTCAGGGCTTTCTGAACGGTGGGATCGTCCTCGACAACGAGGATCCGGCCGTTGGGGCGGGAGTGGTTCGCCGGATCAACAGTTTTGGTTGTGGCTAGCGGCATGGCAAGGTTACCCATGGAAACCATCCTGTATTTTCGAGCACTATTGGCGCCTTCGGGGAACTAACCGAGGCAGATTGTCTGCAGGAAGATTACAACGTTTTTGGGCTAAAAGCTTGTAGTGACAATGCTTTGACAATTTTTTTACATTTCCAGACAAGTGCGGAATGGCGGGCGGCAAAAGGCTTGCTGGGAGAGTGAGGCGCGAAAGACGATCAACCGCACGAGAGTAACCCACAGTGGGGAACTTCAACCTCCAGGCTCAAATCGATAACCCACCCAAGGTTCAGTAAGGATGTAGCGCGGAGATGTTTCGTCCGGTTCGAGTTTCTTGCGCAGGTGCCCGACAAAGACGCGCAAGTATTCCGGTTGCTCAACGCTGTTTCCACCCCAGACGGCCGCGAGCAGCGCGCGGTGGGTCAGAACTTTGCCCGCATGACGGGCCAAGTACACGAGGAGATCGAATTCTTTCGGCGTCAAATGCACTTCGCGATCTTTCACTCGCACCATGCGTGCCGGAACGTCAATGTGGAAGTCTCCGGCTTCGATGCGCGGCTTGTCTGGTTCGTCCGGACTCATGGCCCGGCGCATAGCCGCGCGCACGCGCGCCAGCAGTTCGTTCACGCCGAATGGTTTGGTGACGTAGTCGTCGGCGCCGGCATCCAACGCTTCCACTTTCGTCCGTTCCTCGCCCTTCACCGACAACACGATAATCGGAACGCGCGACCTGGCGCGGACATGGCGGCAGAGATCCAGCCCGCTCATGTTGGGCATGCGAAGATCGGTGATGACCAGATCTGGCGGCCAGTCTTTCATGAGTTGAACCGCTTCGTCGCCATCGGAGGCGGTGCGAACGCCGTAGCCATGGCTGGACAAGGTAGTCTTCAGGACGCGCGTGATCTGGGGCTCGTCGTCGACCACCAGAATGTTGCCCTTCGCATCCGGCGCGTTCATGAAGTCGACCTCACTTTACCTCCTGTGTGACGATGTGGACGTCGACGGGAGGAGCATCCCGCAAGAACTTGTGAATGACCGAGAGATACAGGTATCTGCGCCATCCGGTCTGCGCCGACCGCCCGAAGACGACCTGCGTGATGTGTTTTTCGCGAACCACCTTGGCCACTTGTTCGGCCACACTGTCGCCCTTTGTGCGGACGACTTTGGCTCCCAGGTTCTCGGCGAACTGGATATTCTGCGCCAGAGAGCGCTTGTCCTGGGGACTCTCATCGACGCCGATGTCGACATAGATGACGTACAACTCCGCATCGATGCGCTGCGACATGCGCCCCGCGCGGGCGATCAGGTACTGCGCCGCGGGACTGGAGCTGATGCAAACCGCGATGCGCTCGCGGACGCCGACGCTGCGGCCCTCGCCCTCTTTTTCCAGGTAGGATTCCAGGCTGCGATCCACCGCGCGCGTTACTTGCTGCAACGCCAGTTCGCGCAGCGCAATCAGGTTTCCTGGGCGGAAGAAATTTCCCAGCGCGCGGTCGGCACGGTCGAGGGGATAGATGTCGCCACGGCGCATGCGGGTCTGCAGCGCCTCGGGAGTCAGGTCGGCGAGGACAATCTCGGTTACGCGCTGCATGACCCAATCGGGCACGGTTTCGCGCACGCGGACTCCGGTGATGCTCTGCACCATGGGCATGAGGCTCTCGATGTGTTGCACGTTCATGGTCGAGAGCACGTCGATCTGCGCCTCCAGCAGATCCATCACGTCTTCGTAGCGCTTGCCATGCTTGCTGCCTTCGACGTTGGTGTGGGCGAGTTCGTCGACCAGCACTACCTGCGGTTTGCGCGCAAGAATCGCGTCCACATCCATTTCTTCGAACTCAGCGCCTTTGTAGTCGAGGGCGCGTCGCGGCACTGCTTCCAGTTTGGACGCCAGGTCGGCTACTCCCTTCCGGCCGTGGGTTTCGACCACGCCGATGACCACATCTTCGCCGCGGCTTTTGCGGCGGACGCCCTCGCTGAGCATGTTGTACGTCTTGCCCACACCCGGCGCATAGCCGAGGAACAGCTTGAAGATGCCTTGCTTCTTCTGGGGAGCTGCTTCTTCGAGCCACTGCTCCGGGGTCTTGGGCATGAGCGTTATTTCCTGATACGGACTGGCAAATCCGCTAGAATCGGCGACAAGGTGAAGCGACCGACACTGTATCAAATATTACGCTTCGGGGTCTCGGCGGCGATCGTCTGCGCCATCGTCCTGTTGTATTCAAGGTGGCTGCACGTCAATCCCACGACGGTGGGGTTCACGTTCTTACTGGCAATCCTGGCGGTCTCGGCCTATTGGGGATTGCGCTATGCCATCTTCATGGCAGTACTCGCTACCCTGGGATACAACTATTTTTTCCTGCCGCCCCTCTACCAATTTACGATTGCGGACCCACAAAACTGGATTGCACTCTTTGCTTTCCTCTTCACTGCAATCGTGGCCAGCAAGCTTTCGGAGCGGGCGCGGCGAGTAGCTTTGGAATCAAACGAGCGGCGCAGTGAAGTCGAGCGGCTCTACGCCTTCAGCCAGGCACTGCTGGTCAGCGACAATGTTTACGGGCTGCTGAATTTAATTCCGAAGTACGCCGTGGAAAGCTTTGGCGTGACCGGCGCGGCCATGCTGGTGGAAGGCAAAGAGACCTACTTTTATGATGTGCTGAGCCGGTCTCTGTTTCCTGCGGAACAACTGAAAGCCATCAGCAGCCGCGGCGAACCGGTACTCGACCGCGAGCGCCGCATCTGCTTCATGCCGCTGCGAATGGGCGTCCGCTCGGTGGGCGCCATCGGACTCGCCGGATGCGACCTCTCACGCGAAACCTTGGAAGCCATAGGCAGCCTCGCCGCCATCGCCATCGAGCGCGCACACACGGTGGAAAAACTCACGCGCGCCGAAGCCGCGCGGGAAAGTGACCGCCTGCGTTCGGTTTTGCTCGATTCCGTGACCCACGAGTTCCGCACTCCTCTGACCGCAATTAAGGCCTCCGCCGAAACTCTGCTATCGGATGCGCAACTGGACCCCTCCCAGCGCAAGGAATTGCTCACCGTCATCAACGAAGAGGGCGACCGGCTCAACCGTCTGATCGGCGAAGCCGCCGAGGTCGCGCAACTCGACTCTCACCAACTCGAATTCCACTTTGAGCCGCATTCCATCCGCGAGCCCATTGATGCCGCTCTGCAAGCCGCACGCCAGGCCCTGCAACGGCATCCGGTCGACGTAAAGATTGCCGACAACATACCGAAGATCAAGATGGATGTGGATCGTCTTTGCGAAGTTCTGGTTCACCTTCTGGAGAATGCCGGAAAATATTCTCCGCCGGACACTCCGATCCACGTAGTGGTGGAGCGGCGGTTGGGTGGAGAAGTCGTCATCAGCGTCGCCGACCACGGCCCGGGCATCGAAGACATGGAACAGGACATGATTTTCGAGAAGTTCTATCGCGGACGAAACCAGCGAACGACGATTCAGGGCACCGGCATGGGCTTGGCCATCGCCAAGGCGATCGTCGAATTGCACGGTGGCACAATCGGCGTTCGCAGCCAAGTGGGGCACGGGTCCGTCTTTTTCTTTACCCTGCCGGGCGGCTAGGTGAGCCCCGGTCGCAGTCAGTTTCCTGCCTTTGCCCTCCCGGAATCCGCTTTGCAATAGAATGCTGAACAGTCGCCCCTTATGAATTTCGAAGCCGCAAAGACCTGGGAAGGCCAGATAGTCGACGGTAAGTTTCCGCTGCGATGTTGGTTGGGCGCTTCCGATCACAGTGCCGTTTTCTTGACAGAAGCGGACTCAGCGAAAGCCGCCATCAAGCTGGTTGCCGCAGATACGCTCGAAGCGAATCTGCAACTGTTGCGCTGGCAGCAGGCTGCGCAACTGCTTCATCCCCACCTGATGCGCGTGTTAACCGAAGGGCGCTGCCAGATCGGGGGTGCACCACTTCTCTATCTGGTCACGGAATATGCCGAAGAAAATCTGTTTGAGATCCTTTTGCAGCGTGCGCTCACGAGCGGGGAGACCCAGGATCTGCTGCAATCGGTCGTGGACGCGCTGGCCTACCTCCATGGCAAAGGCTTCGTGCACGGGCACATCCAGCCCTCGAACATTCTGGCCCAGGGCAATCAGGTAAAGCTCTCGGTAGATAGCGTCCGTGCTGCCGGTCAACCCAGCGACAGCGCGGCTCGTGGAAGCGTGTACGCCGCGCCCGAACTTAACACTGAGGCGCTGTCGCCCGCGGTGGATGTGTGGTCGCTGGGCGTCACCATGGTCGCGGCCCTGACCCAGAGGCCGGCAGCTTCTGACCCGACTGGCCGTAAAGAGGCCGAGATACCCGCATCGGTGCCGGAACCCTTTCGCAGCATTGCGCGCGCTGGCCTGCGGCGCGATCCGAAGCAACGCTGGACGATTGCGGAGATCAAGAGTCGTTTGAAGACCGTGCACCCCGTGGCAGCCGCGCCACCACCGATAAAGAGCAAACCTTCGCGTCCACCTTTGCGTCCCGGGCTCCTGATTCCGGTGGTTGCGATCCTGTTGCTGGTAGGCGTGTTTGTGGGGTCGAAACTTCTCAGCCGCCATGAAGAACCATCAGTCGAGAACACCGGCAAAACCGAACAGCCAAGTGCAGTGCCCAGTGCGGCAGCGGTGCAGCCTTCTGTGTCGCCTTCTGTGACCAGGCCGGCGGATCCTGTACCGGCGAAAGCTACTGTGAAGGGTGAGGTCGCGCGCCAAGTTCTGCCTACAGTTCCGCAAAGCGCAAGAAATACGATTCAAGGAAAGGTCAAGGTGGGCGTACGGGTGCAGGTCGATCCATCAGGCCGAGTTTCGTCGGCGACACTTGCTTCTCCGGGGCCGAGCAAGTACTTTGCGAAGGTCGCCCTGAAGGCGGCGCAACAGTGGCAATTCACTCCTCCGCAACAGAATGGTCAGCCTGCCTCGAGCGCATGGCTGCTGCGATTTCAGTTTGGACGAACTGGCACGCAGGTCTTTCCTTCGCAAGAGCGACAATAAGGGTTCTGGTTATCGCTTCTCTGGCTGGGTCAGTTTCCATAAAATCTGTCGCAGCATGCCCAGCAAGAGCTCGGGATCGCCGGATTGCAGATTGAGCCGACGAATCAGCCGCCGGACTTTGTCCTCGGTCGAGGCGGCCGAACCCCGCTTCACGTAGCCACTGGCATGCAGGGCATTCAGTAAAGTTTCGGTGATTCGTTCGGCGTCGCCGGCCGGCGCCCGCTTCGGGTTCTGGGTTGACGGGTTGGGAGTTGCACTTCGTTGTAATTCGTAGAGGCAAACAGCCACCGCCTGTCCTAGATTCATTGAGAGGTGCGCTTCCTGGGTGGGAATGTGAATCAGCCAATGACAATGGCTGAGGTCTTCCTTCGAGAGCCCCACTTTTTCAGAACCAAACAGCAGAGCCACCGCTCCCGATTGAAGTTGCTTTCGGATGAATTCGGCGGCTTGGTTGAGCGGGCGCAGTGGGTGCTGCAATTGTCGGTGACGCACCGCCGTGGTCCCAATCACCAGGGCGCAATCAGCTACTGCTTCCGCCACGCTTTTGTATTCTTCAGCGCTGGCGAGCACCTCGGTTGCTCCGACCGCGGAACGGGCTTCACGGAAGGCGACTTCGAAGGGATTGACTACTCTTAGGCGGCGAAAGCCGAAGTTGCTCATGGCGCGAGCGGCTGCGCCAATGTTAAGTGGATTGCGCGTCTTCACCAGGATGACACGCAACCGATCTGCCTGGGCGGGAGAAATCAAGGCCCTAATCTTACGATAGGCTCACCAGACGCAACCCCCGATTTTGCCTTAAACCATGACGCCAAAGAAGAGCGGGCGACAGCAACATCGTGTATGACGCTTGCCTTAGGCGACCGAGTTGACTAGTCGGGTTCCCGAGTGCTCGCTCTCACGTTGCATCTTCTTGAAGAACCAAGATTATCCTGACATTCACGAGCGTATCTTTACGACTTTTTTATGAACCTTTTATTCGTACTTTATGAACATTTTTATCCAATGTGATTGGGACTGAGTAGTGGCGAGCAGAAGGGCTGGGCACCAGGAGATTGCAATGGCCGCGTGGGTGATGCTGGCAACGGTTTGGACGATTGGAGTTCCGTTCTACCTACGATTTCTGGTGGCACTCTACAAGGAAATCCGGCATGTGAAGATTTGCTACCTGGTGCGAATCCAGCCGACCGCGAGCGAAGTTCCGTTGATCGAGCAGAGGCAGGAGAAAATATTGCGCGCGCGCGCTGCCTGAACCGGCGACATGCGCATGCGAGAAACAACCGTGTTACGAAAAAAGGAGCTAGATTCCATGTCGTTTCAAGATGTATCGCCCGAACAGCTAGCAGAACTCTTCCACCACTATCACCAGGCCCTGGGACCGGACTTTGGGTGTGCAGGCAGCAGACCGATTTCTGCCTCCTGGAACGAGGTGCCGAAGCAGGAGAAGAGTCGAATGGTGGCGGCGGCGCGCTTGACGCTGCTGGAACTGGACTCCACGCATGGGAAAGATGAAAACGCAAGCCGCTACTTCGCCAAGGCAGGCGAAGCAGAATGGGGCTGCTGATTTCGCCGCTGGGCGAGGATTAAGCCAATTCGCGAGAGCAAATTATGGCTGGCACTTCAGTATTGAACGGACTCTTCGCCAGGGGAGCCCAGTCTTCAGGCGAGATGGACGCCGAGGTCTCAACACGGCCTGCGGCGGACGTCATCGAAGCGGGAGACTTTCTCATCGACGTACGCGCGCGGAAGGCAACGCTGCGCGGGCGGGAACTGGATTTAACGTCAGCCGAGTTCGAGGTTCTGGTGTTCCTGGCTGGACATCCGAAAAGCTTTGTTACACCGCACACGATGCTGGCGACGGATTGGGCGGGTGGGCAGATTCGGCAGGCGGGATTTCTTCGCGCCCTGATGTCGCTGACGAAGAAGTTGGATTCCGCGGCCGGTTCGTCGCAACACTACATTCGAACCGAGCCATGGATTTTCTATCGCTTCGATCCATCATCGGCTCCATAATGGCGAAGAAGCCAAACAGCGTCAGTTGGTTTCTTACGACAGGACAAACAAAAATCTAGAAAGGGAAGGTTTGGATTCTTTCTATGAACTCTAAACAACGCAGAAGTCTGGCTGGAGCCGCTTGCTGTGCGATGGTCCTGGCCGTTCTGTGGGTTGGCATGTTGTCAACCCAAGCCTATGGACAAGCGGCCGGGCCGCAAGCCACACCGGTCGAGGAATCTGGGAGTTCAACAACGCGAAGCGCCGGGAGCGCCGATCCGGCGAACACTTTGAACGCAGCAGTCCTACACGAACTGGAGCAGATGCGGATTCGCATTCAGGAACTGGAAGCGCAACTGAAGCAGTCCCAAAGCGCGCCGGACACGAACAAGGAACTGGACGTGGCGATGACGAAAAATGTCGTCAGCCCGGCCGTGACCTCTACGGCAAACCAAACCAGCGGTACGCAGCAACCGGCCGCCGTTGAACCCAAGCCAGCCAAGGCTGAGCCATTCGCCTTTGCGGACTGGACCTGGTTAAACGGCAATCCGCGCACGAAAGAACCAGCCTTCGATTCAAAATTCTTCACTCCCGAAATCCGCGCGGATGTCGCCTATCACTACGACTTCAACCACCCCCAAGACGATACGATTAGCGGCTCGAGCGAGGTATTTCGTTCGAATGAAATTAGCCTTACGCATCTGGGTGTGGGTGGAGACTTTCACTACGACCACGTTCGGGCACGCGTGCTCAGCCAGATAGGTTTGTATTCAACGGCCACGCCGCGCAACGACGCCAGCTATTCGCGGGGGCAATGGGATCTGGCCAATGCCTACCGGTATGTCAACGAGGCCTATGGCGGCTACCACTTTGATGCGCTACATGGCATTAACGTCGACGCGGGGATCTTTTTGTCATATGTCGGTCTCTTCAGTTTCTATCAATTCGACAACTGGGCCTATCAGCCTTCCTACGTATCCTCCAACACACCATGGTTTTTCACTGGTATGCGCATCCAGATTTTCCCCACCGAGAAGTTGAAGATCGAACCCTGGATTATCAATGGATGGCAGTCCTATGCCCGTTACAACGGCAGGCTGGGCTTCGGCGGCCAAACCTTGTATCGGCCCACCAGTTGGATTTCCATTCTCTCGAACAACTACGGCGCAGGCGCTGACGCGCTGGGCCTTCCTAACCGCACTCGCTATCACACCGACAACAGCGTTGAAGTGAAGTACTACGACCATCCGGAGCGGTTCATGGACAAAATGGCCTTCTCGCTCACCGGCGACGCGGGTTGCGAGAGCGGCGGCGGAGTGAATTGCACGGGCAATCGCAAGAATGCCCAAGGACAGATCGTCGCTTACAAGCAGAGCTTTCTTGGATACATGATTTACAACCGCTGGTGGTTCCACAAAGATCGTTATGGCTTTACGCTTGGCGGTGGGCAGATCAACAATCCCGGCCGCTACCTGGTGCTGCTGCCGCCTATCGACGGCGCGACCGCGACTTCGGGCACGCCCTACTTCACGGAAAATCCGGGAGATCCTTTCAAAGCCTGGGATATGTCGGCTACATACGACTACATGCCCAGCCAGTACATCACGTTCCGCTGGGAGTTCAATCACCGCCATGCGAATGTGCCGTACTGGAGCGGCCCGGGTGGGGTCACGCCGCCGGGAGGCAACAACGGCGCGCCGGGGTCCTTTACTTGTCTGGCTGGCGTCACCGGCTGCACGGGTTCACCAACCAACACCTGGTACCCGGATCTGCGCCATACGGAGGATCGCGCCACCATGGCGATTCTAGTGAAGTTCTGAACGTGCTAAACATTAACTGAGCAGTTTCTGATTTCCGGATGCGAGTGCCCACCTTTATGGGCACCTCGAGGAAAGGCTCAGTTCATGAGATCGTCGATTAGTTTGCTAATGGCAGTGTGGATGTGTTCGATGGTGTTAGCCGCTCAGGAGACAGAGCAACCCTCGAGACAAGAGCTAAACAACAGAATTACGAAGCTTGAGACAGAAGTGAACGAACTGAAACAAATCGTCAACCAACTGCGACACCGTACTGACGGGGCGAGCCCGCAGGGTGCGCTCCATGCTGACGACGTGCGGACTCCCACGAGTTCGACGATCCCAAGTGCTGATGCGCAACCACAGGGTGGTTCCCAGTCTCTAGTAAGTGCGGAAGATCGCAAGGCTTTGGCTTTCTTACATGACACTACGATTAATCTGGGGCTCGATACTTACTACGATTACAACTTCAATGCTCCCGTGGGACGCGTAAACTTGTTGCGAGCCTATGACGTGCTCAGCAACGAGTTCAGCCTGAACCAGGCGAGCGTAGTTCTCGAGCATGCTCCGGATGTCGCAGCTGGGCGGCGCTGGGGAGGTCGCCTTGATTTGCAGTTTGGTCAAGCCACCGACACGCTGCAAGGCAATCCCGTGAACGAGCCTCGCCCGCAGATCTACCGGAATATCTTCCAGGCTTACGGCACTTATGTCGCTCCTATCGGCAAGGGATTGAATATTGATTTCGGCAAGTGGGGGAGTTCGCTGGGAATTGAGGGTAACTACACGAAGGATCAGATTAACTACTCCCGCGCGTATTGGTTCGACTTTCTTCCCTTTTATCACATGGGAGCGCGAGTCAGTTATCCGGTCAATGATCGCTTCACCCTGAACTACTGGGTGGTGAACGGAACGAATCAAGTTGAAGCTACCAACGGTTTCAAGGATGAGCTGTTTGGATTCACGGCGAAACCGAGGAAAAGTGTGTCGTGGACCGCGAACTACTATCTGGGGCAGGAGCATCCGGATCGAATCGCAGTTCCTCCGACCAGCCCCATTCCAGTGCAGCCCGGGCTCAGTTTTCAAGCCGTCACTCCCGCGCCGGATGGCCGGACTCACATTTTTGACAGCTACACAACCTGGCAGGCCACGCCGAAACTGACGTTAGTTCTCGAAGGAGATTACTTCATCCAGCGCTTATGGAAAGAGGCTGGACCTGGACGGTCATCGGCGCCTGCGCACGTGGATGGCGGGGCTGCCTACGTCCAATATCAACTTTCATCGAAATTTGCCGTGGCCACGCGCGCAGAGTATATGTCCGATCGCGGAGGCCTGTTCAGCGGTGTTACCCAGGCGCTGAAAGAAAACACGGTCACCTTCGACTACAAGATGGCCGACGGGCTTCTTATGCGCTATGAGTGGCGGCGCGATTTCTCGAACCAGCGGTCTTTTCTATCAGACGTGCAAGGTGTATTAAGCAAAGAGCAGAACACCGCAACTGTTGGCCTGATGTGGTGGTGGGGGCGGAAGGAAGGCGCGTGGTAGGAATTCAGCTTCAGGGGGGCGATTATGGGAGACCTTCTTTGGGTACTAGTTACGATCGCGTTTTTTGCACTGTCGATTGGATATGTGCATTTCTGCGATCGCGTGAAGTGAGGAGAACGATATGAGTTTGGAATCGATCATCATGCTCGTAGTGAGCGCGCTCACTATGGTGTACCTGATTTACGCGCTGCTGCGGCCGGAGAAGTTCTGAATGCACGAGAAGTTGGGAGTGACGGAGAAGTTCTGACATGACAGTCAACGGGTGGTTTCAAATATTTTTCTTTCTCGCGTTGATCTTCGCAGTGACGAAGCCCATGGGCATCTTCATCGCCAAGGTCTTCAACCGCGAGCGCACGTTCATGGATCCCGTGATACGCCCGATCGAGCGAGTGCTCTACCGGGTGACCGGTGTCGATGAGAACCACGAAATGCGCTGGACTGAGTATGCGATTTCCATGCTGTTGTTCAGCGCGGTTTCGATGCTGCTGCTGTACCTGATGGAGCGTGTGCAGGGATTCTTGCCGCTTAATCCGCAGAAGTTCGGAGCAGTTACGCCAACCCATGTGGCCTTCAACACAGCGGCATCGTTCACGACCAATACCAACTGGCAAGCCTATTCGGGGGAGTCGACGATGAGCTACTTCACCCAGATGGCTGGCCTGGCCTATCACAACTTCGCATCGGCAGCGGTCGGCATCTCGCTGGCGATTGCGTTCATTCGGGGCATCGCCCGCCGGCAGATGGAGACCATCGGCAATTTTTGGGTTGATCTGGTTCGCAGTTCTCTCTGGGTGCTTTTGCCGTTCTCTATTGTTGGAGCTCTGCTGCTGGTTTCGCAGGGCGTGGTGCAGAACCTGAAGCCTTACGACAAAGTTGCGGTAGTTGAGGCGCAACAGATTCAGAGGGTTGGGGCGGACGGCAAGCCGGTTGTCGGTCCTGACGGGAAACCCGTGATGGACACGGTGAGCGAGCAGACGATTGCGCAAGGTCCGGTGGCGTCGCAGGAGATCATCAAGGAATGGGGCACGAATGGCGGCGGTTTCTTCAATGCCAACAGCGCTCATCCCTTTGAGAATCCGACTCCGTTTTCGAATCTGATCGAACTGTTTTGTATCTTTGCAATCTCTGCGGGACTGACTTACACGCTCGGCCGGATGACCGGCTCCCAGCGCCACGGCTGGGCTGTGTGGGCTGCGATGGCCATCCTTTTCCTGGTGGGAGTTACCACCGCCTACTGGGCGGAGGCTCGAGGAAATCCTTTGCTTGCGGGCGCAGACCAGCATGTCAGCGCGCAACAGCCGGGCGGCAACATGGAGGGCAAAGAAGTTCGCTTCGGCATCGCGAACTCGGCCCTCTTCGCCACCGTGACCACCGACGCGAGCTGCGGCGCCATCAACGGCTGGCACGATTCGTATACTCCGCTCGGCGGAATGGTTCCGCTGGTGAACATCATGCTCAGCGAGGTCATTTTCGGCGGAGTGGGCGCGGGCATGTACGGGATGTTGATCTACATCGTGCTCGCTGTATTTATCGCTGGACTGATGGTGGGCCGCACGCCGGAATATCTGGGAAAGAAAATCGAAGCCTACGACGTGAAGATGGCGATGCTGGTTGTACTGGTATTCCCGTTGGTAATTCTGATCTTCGCCGCGATCTCCAGTGTGGAGGGTTTCGGAACGGCCGGCATTTCCAATCCCGGACCGCACGGGCTCAGCCAGATTCTGTACGCCTTCACGTCGGGCGCGGGCAACAACGGTTCGGCGTTCGGCGGAATCACGGCCAACACGCTCTGGTACGACACCGCGATCGGCGTGACCATGCTGGCTGGACGGTTCCTGATGATCATTCCCATGCTGGCCATCGCGGGCAATCTGGCGCGGAAGAAGTACGTACCGCCATCCCTGGGGACTTTCCCGGTGACCACGCCACTGTTCACGGTGTTGCTGATGGGCGTAATCATCATCGTCGGGGCGCTGACATTTTTTCCGGCACTGAGCCTGGGGCCCATCCTAGAGCACTTGCTCATGGGTGCTGGCAAGACGTTCTGAGGATCTTTATGGCAATCAAGAAAAAAGCGGTTTGGGAATGGAAGATCGTGCGTGGGGCCATCTGGGAAGCCCTGCTGAAACTGAACCCTCGGAAGATGATGGGCAACCCCGTCATGTTTGTGGTTGAGATCGGCAGCGTGATTACGACTGTCCTGCTGTTCAAAGGTGGCAGCACTGCGTTCAAGTTCAATCTGCAGATCACGCTGTGGCTTTGGTTCACGGTCGTCTTTGCGAACTTTGCCGAAGCGATGGCGGAGGGCCGCGGCAAGGCGCAGGCTGACACCCTGCGCAAGGCGCGCTCTGAAACCGTCGCCAATCGCGTCTTGGAGAATGGGCAGGTCGAACAGATTCCCAGTTCGACGTTACGCGCCGGTGACTTAGTGTTGGTAACTGCCGGCGAGTTGGTTCCATCGGACGGCGAGATTGTGGAAGGCGTGGCCTCGGTGGACGAGTCGTGCATTACGGGCGAATCGGCTCCCGTGATCCGGGAAGCGGGCGGAGATCGTTCGGCCGTAACGGGCGGTACTCGTGTACTGTCGGATCAGATCAAGGTCAAGATCACCTCCAATCCTGGGGAAACTTTTCTTGACCGCATGATTGCGCTGGTGGAAGGCGCGGAGCGGCAGAAGACTCCGAATGAGATCGCGCTGAACATTCTGCTGGCGGGATTGACCATCATCTTCCTGCTGGCTGTGGTGACGTTGCAGCCTTTCGCGATCTACTCAGGATCGCCGCAGACGGTGTTTGTTCTGGTCTCTTTGCTGGTTTGTTTAATTCCCACAACCATCGGCGGATTGCTCTCTGCGATTGGGATTGCGGGCATGGACAGGCTGGTGCAGCACAATGTTCTGGCGATGTCAGGCCGGGCGGTGGAGGCAGCCGGGGATGTGAATACGCTTCTGCTCGACAAGACGGGTACGATCACTCTCGGGAACCGGCAGGCATCGCAGTTTATCCCTGCGCCTGGAGTCAGTGAAAAAGAACTAGCCGACGCCGCACAACTGTCTTCTCTCGCGGATGAGACTCCGGAGGGGCGCTCCATTGTTGTATTAGCCAAGGAGCGGTATGGATTGCGGGGGAGGGAACTGGGATCGCACGACGCTCACTTTGTTCCCTTCACGGCGCAGACTCGCATGTCGGGCGTGGATATGAACGGGTTCGAAATCCGAAAAGGGGCGACCGACGCGATTCAAAACTATGTTCTGCAGAACGGCGGCCAAGTGCCTGATAAGGTGAAGGCAACGGTCGAGCAGATCGCGCGTTCGGGAGGGACTCCCCTGGTGGTTGCCGAGAAAAGTCGCGGGGTAATGGGAGTCATCGAATTGAAAGACATCGTCAAAGGAGGAATGACCGAGCGCTTCAATCATCTGCGCGCGATGGGAATTCGCACGGTGATGATTACCGGCGACAATCCACTCACCGCCGCTGCTATCGCACGCGAGGCGGGCGTCGATGATTTCCTGGCGCAAGCTACGCCGAAAGACAAGATGGATCTGATCCGCCGCGAGCAGTCGGAAGGAAAACTCGTAGCCATGACCGGGGATGGCACCAATGACGCGCCCGCGCTGGCGCAGGCCGACGTGGGCGTCGCCATGAACACGGGTACGCAAGCCGCTAAGGAAGCGGGAAACATGGTGGACCTCGACTCGAATCCCACCAAGCTGATTGAGATCGTGGAAATTGGCAAGCAGTTGCTGATGACGCGCGGATCTCTAACCACATTTTCGATTGCGAATGATGTCGCGAAGTACTTCGCGATTATCCCTGCGATGTTTGCGGGAACGTTTCCCGTGCTGAACGCCCTCAACGTCATGCACCTGCAGACTCCGGCATCGGCGGTTCTTTCCGCGGTGATCTTCAATGCGGTAATCATCGTGGCCTTGATCCCGCTGGCGCTGCGGGGCGTGAAATACCGTGCCATGGGCGCGGCGGCGCTGTTGCGGCGAAACCTGTGGATCTACGGTGTGGGCGGAATCATCATCCCGTTCGTCGGGATCAAGTTGATTGACATGGTGATCACCAGGGTCGGCCTGGCCTGAGAGGAATTAGTTATGAAGAAAAATTTGATCACATCGGTATTGATGACCGTGGCGACCACGGTTCTGCTGGGGATCATCTATCCCCTGGTGGTGACCGGGTTAGCGCAAGTGCTGTTTCACGACAAGGCCAACGGCCAGTTGATCAGGGTCAATGACAAACTGGTCGGAGCGCGCATGATTGGCCAGGGTTTCTCCGGTCCGGGCTACTTTCATTCGCGGCTCTCCAGTGCAGGCACGGGCTACGATCCGCAAAACTCCAACGGATCGCAACTGGGGCCGACCAATCACCAACTGATTGATCGCGTGAAGGCGGACACGGCCAGCTTGCATGCTGAAAATCCCACCATGCCGGTGCCGATTGACCTGGTGACGAGTTCGGCGTCTGGTCTTGATCCGCACATCTCGCCGGCGGCGGCGGCGTTTCAAGTCCCGCGAGTGGCGAAGGCTCGCGGAATCAGCGAAGACGAACTGAATCGTCTGGTGGCTGCACACACTGAAGGTCGCCAATTCGGATTCCTCGGCGAACCAAGGGTCAACGTGTTGGAACTGAATCTGGATCTTGATGGGCATTCCCGGCCGGCCAAGCCGTGAATCCCTCCTCGCGAATGTGCAACCGCCCGATCTGCGGGTTCCGGTTGCTGATTCCACGATGGTCAAGAATGGCTTCAAAAGCAACTCCCTCATTCAGTTCTCATTCAGCGTTCCGTCGCTCTGCTAGATCACTTGCTCTTTTGATGGGTGGCGCTGCCGATGCGGGCGCAGAAGTCATATTCTCAATATTGGGCGGGTTGTGGCTGGGCGCCGGACCGCCATGCAAGCTCAACTGTGCGAGCCGACAGAGATTGATGGCGTCGCCGAGAATCCGCTCATTGTCGATTCCACCGATTCTGACTCGTCTCATCCAAGTCTAGTCTTCGTGACAAAAGTCATCGGCAGGCGTCCTTCATTCGGCTAGCTTTAGAACATCAAGCGCGGCCTATAAGCATCGAGCTGGGTCGTCAGGAGAATGCAATGAGCATGACCGCCGAAAAAACCGTCCGTGAACTAGCGCTGGAGAATAGTACTGCCACGAGAGTCTTTGAAAAGCTAGGCATTGACTACTGCTGTGGAGGCAACAAGTCGCTGGAAGAAGCCTGCCGGACGTCGAACGTCTCGGTGGATCAGGTGATCGATTCGTTGGAGATGTCCGAGGAAGCGACACACGCTGCGCAAAAAGAGCGGAACTGGCAAACTGAGCCCCTCGCGGACTTGATCGCGCACATCAAGAACACGCACCATAAGTACACGCGTGAGGAAATAGCTCGCCTCGTTCCTCTCCTAGACAAAGTTTGCTCCGTCCACGGGAAGAACCATCCGGAACTGCAACAGATCCGCGCCAGCTTTCAGGGCTTGGTCCAGGAGCTGACGACACACATGATGAAGGAAGAGCGGATTCTGTTTCCCTACATAGTAAGGATGGAAGAGGCTTTTATCGAGAAGGAACCGGTTCTGCCACCACCGTTCGGCAGCGTGCAAAATCCCGTGTCGATGATGGAGCATGAACACGAATCCGCTGGCAACGCATTGCGTGCCATGCGTGAAGCCAGCTGTGGTTATACGGCTCCAGTCGATGCGTGTATCAGCTACCAGACGCTCTACAAAGCGCTGGTGGATTTCGAAGCTGATCTGCACCAGCACATTCACCTGACTGCGGGATTGAAGCGAACCCGAAAAACAAAGCCAGAACCGCAACGGAAGCTGAATTCATTGACTCTCCTGTCGAAAAAAGCTGGGCTGGCAAAGGGCGGTCGTGGCTAGGGGGGAGCAATCGGTGGCGGACTCGCTTTCGCTACCTGGGCGATCTTCTCCGGGGGGAGCGAATGCAGCAGCTCAATAAAAGCAGCATTGGTCCAGCCGAATCCTATAACGTTCACGGCATATCCCGCCTTCACATGGATCTCCGAAGACCGGGTCACCACGTTGTACTTCTCGCGAATCGTTCCATCGCGCGCAAAGTTATCCAAGACCATGGAGAGAAATTCGATCGAAACACGGTCCGCTTCCACATTGTGTCCATAGCGGCGCATACCTTCGACTGCCAGCAACTGGATCGGAGCCCAGCCGAAAGGATAGTCCCACTGGGCCTGCGTCTCTTGCGTGCTCATTGCAATACCACCAGCTCTCTCTAATGAAGCCAGATTCCTGACGACGGCGCGGGCTTGCGCAGCGGTCGCCAACCCGGCCCACAGCGGATAGAACGTAGTGGCGTAGCGATAAGTCGATCTCTGCTGGTCGACGAAGTTGTAATCAAAGAAGAGGCCCTGCTGCTCATCCCACAGATACTTTTGTATCGATTGCTGGCGTGCCTCCGCGAGTTTCTGCCATTGCGCAGCTTCAGAAGGCTTGCCCAGCAGGCGGCTGATGTCTTCCATGTCCCGCTCGGTCTTGTAAAGAAGACTGTTCAGACATACGGGAGCATAGTGGTGAGTAGCGGCGCCGTAAGGGCCAAATCGGAATGAGACATCGAATCCCGACTCCCGCATGGATCGGTCACCCTTGAAGTAATCCGGCTTCAGCCGAATGTGCCGCGGAGCCTCGCACGATGACTGGGATTGAGCTGCGCCACAGACCAACACCGAGTAAGCCGAGCCCGAGGCCGGGCCCGCCGGAACGTCCTCGCCCTCAAAAGCGGGGATGCCGTTGTGAAAAAGAAAATATGTCGCTACCTGCCGGTAAATGTCGTTTTCGTCCTGCAACGCCTCCGGTGCGGGTCCTTCGCCAAAATCGTAATAACGCGCAAGACCAGTATTCCCTGCCAGATGTGGCTCACGGGTCCACATGGCGTGGTCCCGCTTCAAATAGGAGTATGCGGTTTCCAGCCAATCCCGGTCGTTTTTCCCCGCCGCTCTTTGCGCCTCATGGACTGCCACGACCATCGAACTGAGAAATGGCGGCTGGGACCGCGTCAGATAGTAGGTGCGATTGGCATTGAGTACCGCTCCATAGTGTTCAATCTCAAAGAAAAAGTTATCCACCATTCCGCGGGCGAGTTCCACCCGTCCATCCCGCAATAAACCGCGGATAATGAAGTAGCTGTCCCATCCGTACATTTCGTTGAAACGGCCGCCCGGGACCACGTACTTGTTCTTGAGGTAGAGCAATCCTGGAGGCTGGATCGAATCGGCGTCCGTGGTCCCTGGTTGATGAATAACTTGCGGCAGATGGGCAATCGTGACCTTACAGCCGCGCTGCATTTCCTCGAGTTCTCGAGGGGCTTCAAAATCAGCGGGCAGATAAACAACCGTCGCGGCCGATATCTTAGGATCCGAAACCGCGCCACACGAACTCGTGGAGCGGGTAAGAGAATCCCAGCCGGTATGAATGTAGGCGAGAATTTCTCTGAGGCTTACTTCCCCAGTTGCGGGCTGGGGCTGCGATTGCCCCAGGGCTGCGATGGAAACTATTGCGATCAGCGCCGCGCGGAGGTAGCGATTAAGACTCCCACCGCGTCGTTGAGGAGCACTAAGCCGTGGTCCCCGCATCCCGTCGCTCATAGGCAATTACGATAGCAAGAATCGTGGCCGAGCTAGACTAGGTTTTTTTGGCGCATTTCCTCGATGATCTGACTCTCGACAGATTCCGCTGCTCAGAATTGAATCCGCGCCGAAAGCTGGATCCGCCGCATGGAGCTTCCATCCTGCGAGGCGACGATGCTGGAAATTGTTCCGGCATTGCCATCCTGGCAGTCGACACACGAGTCTGGCTGACCCAGGTTGACGTGGTTGAACAGGTTGAAGAAGTCGGCGCGGAACTGCAGTTTAAGTTGCTCCGTCAGGCTTACAGACTTTGTCACTGACAAGTCCGTATCGATGTAGCCTGGACCAAGAACTGAATCGCGACCAATATTGCCAAAAGTTCCGACCAGCGGGCGAGCATAGGGTCCAAAGGTTGAGTCCGCTTGTCCCGGGATCCATCAGGGAAACGCAACCTCATCGTCGGCAGACGTTGTCGAAGAGGCCGCAAACAACGTGAAAGTTACAGCGAGGCCTAGAATGACCGCCAACTTATACAGCATTGGTGCTTCTCCTCTGTGTCGGCCGCCAGTGGCGACCGAATGCAGCTTGCCCGAATTGGACGGTCCCCATCGCGTGCGTCACGTCTTCTTCATCTTCGCGGGAGCAGTTAGCGCCACAGCGGCCTCGGTGGTGAGCAAAAGGAAAGTGAATGTCTCCTGCAGGTACAACCGGACGGCGGCATCGTTGTGGCTGAGGTAGCCGATGGAGACGTCCTGGCCGATGTGCAGGTCGAAATCGCCGCCTCGAGTGGTCAGCACGAAAGCGCCGGCAATGGCGGGAGCCCAGATGATTTGATCTTTGACCAGCCGCTTGACGTGCTCCAATACCGGGTATCCGTGGTCGCTGGTTTCGGCGAGTGCCGTGTAGGCGTCGGCGCCGAGCAACACGGCGTAGGGGCCATTGACACCGACGAGACGCAACCGGCTTAAGCCTTGGGCAATGGCCTCCGGGTACTCACGCACGTCGGCGGGGAGAGTCATGATCGGGTTGCTGGTTCCCTGGCGGATGCCTCCAATGCCGGCGGCGGCATAGCCTTCGAATATGGCGGCGTCCTCGGCGAAGGCGATCTGTCGCGCCGCGTCCTTGGCCGGTTGCCAGTCGGAGTCGTTGGCGCCTCGCTCGACGTCGTCGATCGCTTGGCGATCCAGCTCGAACGGAACACGTAGCTCGACCAGCGCTTTCACCTCGCGCTGCCTGGTGACGATGCCTTTCGCGGGGGCGGTGATTGTCCGCAGGTGGCCAGTGCCGACAGCAGAGAGGCTTGTGCCAGCCGGCCCCTTTAGGTCGACCACGCGCCGTCCCGCAAGGTAGCGCTTGAGCGTACGAGAAGTTTCCGCTTCGATCTGAGCCCAGGCTGAATCGGAAATCGGGGCAAGCTCGCGATGGAGATTATTCATGTGGTGTGCCTCCTTTGAGAGATCCGATGCCGAGCGAACCCTCGCGCACCGATGGGATGGATGAAGAGGTTTCGGCCACCGCCGGCGCTCCCGGGGATTCCGCAGCAGCAGGCTGGGTTTGATCTTGGGTCACGTTGTCCAGAAATGTCGCCGACGGCACGAAGAACAGGTTTCCAGTCACGGCGTGGCTGAAGTCGAGCAGCCGGTCGTAGTTGCCGGGCGGGCGGCCGATGAACATGTTCTCGATCATCTGTTCGATGGTGCGGGGCGAGCGGCTGTAGCCGATAAAATAGGTGCCAAACTCACCATGCGCGGGCCGGCCGAAAGGCATGTTGTCGCGCAGGATCTTGACCTCTTTCCCATCCACGACGATTGTGGTGAGCGCGTTGTGTGCTGAGGTTGGCTTGACCGAATCGTCCAATTCGATATCGGAAAGCTTGGTGCGGCCGATGATGCGTTCCTGCGCTTCGGTGGAGAGCGCATTCCATGCGCCAAGATCGTGGAGATATTTCTGAACGATGACATAGCTGCCGCCGGCAAAGTCAGCGTCCTCGTCGCCAATTACTACGGCGTCGGCCGCCGCCGCGCCCCTGGGATTCTCCGTCCCGTCGACAAAACCCATAAGATCTCGGTCGTCGAAGTAACGGAAGCCCTGCACTTCGTCCACCGGGGAAATGGCACTTCCGATACGAGCCACAATCTGCGTCATCAGTTCAAAAGACAGGTCCATGCGCTTGGCGCGAATGTGGAATAGCAGGTCGCCCGGCGTTGAGACTGCGTGGCGCGCTCCCGCACGAATCTCCCGGAAGGGATGCAATTCCGCCGGCCGGGGCTGCCCGAACAGGCGATCCCATGCGTCGGACCCAAACCCGATGACGCAGGAAAGTCCTCCCTGCAGATCACGAAATTCCACGGCGCGCACCAGCGCGGCGAGGTCCCCACAAAACGAGCGCAGGATGGCCCGATTCTCAGGGCCCGGATTGAGCGTCGCGACCACGAAGATCGCAGCGCGAGTAAGCGGCGCGGCTACTGCTTGTGCGAGGGCAGGCGATCTACGTGCCACTTCCGTCGCGCTCATCTGATCGGTCTCCATCGGTTACCGTCCTTGCGATGTGCAGGGAATTTCGCTCTTCGAAATGCGAAGCTCGCATCGCATGTGAAGGCTTGCCCTGCAAGCTTACCATCGGCTACCAAAAACCTGCGGCGTGATGCACATTTCCGATTACACAGAACAGAATGTTGGAACTGCATGGTTGATGGTGTCACTCGGCGGCACCGCGCCGGGCACTTGATTTAGGGGCAGGCGCGGGTCAACGCTTCTCGTACGGGTGGAAGATGTAGTCCTTCGCCTTCACGGCCGTATGGCGCGCATTTCCGATGAGGTAGCCGTCGGGATCACGCAAGTAGCAGCGCCATTCCCAGCCGTGATTGTTTAACGGCTTGGTAGGAAAGAACGCTCCTTTGTCGCCCCATTGTTTGTAGCAGGCCCAGATGTCGGCGACACGCAAATTAAGGAAGCTATTTACTCTGTTCAGATCCGACCGCGTTTCAAGAAGGACCTCTGGCTTGTCGGGAGTGGGGCCACCGCCGCAATTGAGAATGATCCAGGGATTAGCCAGCTTGATGTAGCTGGGATTGTCTGGCTTGATCAGTTTCCCGCCAAGAATTCGGACGTAGAAGTCCTTCGATTTTAATGCCGTCGCGCCCGGCATTGTGGATACGCCAATGCACCGCAATGATCCAAACGACTCGACGTTGCATCCGACTATGAAAAAGGCGACAGTGAAGGATGTTGTAGATGCCGTCCTTTACCTGGCACAGGCAGGTTATGTGAGCGGAGAGATTCTTCACGTGGATGGTGCCGCTCCGGCCCGTCGTTGGTAGCCGTAAGACGATTCGATATCGTTCCGGCCATGTGCCTGCCAGTCGTCTGCGAGGTGGTAAAAGCGCACACTAGGCCCAGGACGAATGTCGGCTCAGATTCGGGAAAGAGGAAGTTCAAGATGAACGATCAACAAAAGAAGGAGCAGTATTCTGGAGTGCGAGATCAAGAGATCCGTGCGGCACTGGATCAGCATTGGGCGGCGTCCGATGCTAACGATTTTGAAACGGAGCACCGCATCTATCACGAGGACGCGGTGCTGGACTACCCCCAGTCAGGCGAGCGAACCCGCGGTCGACGGAACATACAGAACCAACGTGCTAGTCAGCGCGAGCAACAAGCGGTTTGCTGTCCGACGAATCATTGGCGGCGGTGATCTTTGGGTCACCGAATTCATCCTGACGTATGACGGCAAGCCGTCCTACACCGTGAGCATCATGGAGTTCACGGGCGACAAGGTTGCGCGGGAAACACAGTACTTTGCGGATCCATTCGTGGCTCCCGCATGGCGCGCTCAGTGGGTCGAACGGATGGACACGTAATCTCGAGGCGCGAGAATTCGCTAACGAAACCGCCATTAGCGGTTTGCAGCATAATTGTCGAGAACAGAGGCAGCAAAAAGACGGCAAGATCGACATAGAAAGGGCACGCTGACCACTACGATGAAGCACTTCGACGCAATCATTATCGGAACGGGCCAGGCGGGCCCGCCCCTCGCGGCTCGGTTTGCGGGTGCCGGCAAAACCGTCGCTATTATCGAACGCCATAAATTTGGCGGCACATGCGTGAATACGGGATGCACCCCGACAAAGACGCTCGTGGCAAGCGCCTATGCGATCCATGTTGCCCGCCGAGGAGCGGAATATGGTTTCGCAACTGGTGATGTGCGCGTCGATATAAAGCGGGTGAAGGGCCGCAAAGATGCAGCCTCCGCGAGGTCAAGCAAGGGAGTGGAGGAGTGGCTCCGAGGAACGACAAATTGTACGGTCATTCAGGGCCAAGCCCGCTTTCAGTCGTCGAACACTGTCGTGGTCAACAATGAAGTTCTGCAAGCCGACAAGATCTATATCAATGTTGGCGGGCGGGCTTCTATTCCCGACATGCCGGGGATTCATGATGTCCCATTTCTCACCAACTCATCGGTGATGGACATTGATTTCTTGCCCGAGCATTTCATCATCGTCGGCGGAAGTTATGTTGGGCTGGAGTTTGCCCAGATCTATCGCCGATTGGGGAGCGAAGTTACGATTGTGGAGATGGGACCGCGCCTGATTGGACGGGAGGACGAAGACGTCTCCCAAGCTGTGCGCGAAATCCTGGAGGCTGAGGGCATACACATCCGGCTGAATGCGAAATGTATCTCCCTGGCGAAACGCGATGGCGGCGTCGCCGTCGGCATCACATGCGAAGAAGGTCCGCCAGAAGTAATGGGTACTCACGTTCTTCTGGCCGTGGGACGTATTCCCAACACGAACGACTTGGGATTGGACCGGGCTGGGGTTGCGACCGACCACCGCGGCTACATAATCGTCGATGATCAACTGCAAACGAACGTGCCTGGCATCTGGGCCCTGGGGGACTGCAACGGCCGGGGCGCCTTTACGCATACTTCGTATAACGACTACGAGATCGTTGCGGACAATCTCTTTAACGCTGACCATCGCCGGGTTTCCGACCGGATCCAAGCCTACGCGCTGTATATTGATCCGCCGCTAGGGCGATGCGGCATGACGGACGCAGAGATACGGAAATCCGGACGGCCCGCCCTCGCTGCGAAATATCCGATGAGTCAAGTGAGCCGAGCCTACGAAAAAGGTGAGACACAAGGTTTCATCAAGATTTGCGTCGATGCAGAAACGAAACAGATTCTGGGAGCTGCGATGCTTGGAGTCGGAGGCGATGAAGTGATTCACGTTCTGCTGGACGTCATGTATGCGAAGGCGACGTACACGGTCATCCAGCGCGCCATGCACATTCATCCGACGGTCGCGGAATATCTGCCGATCATCCTCGCCAAACTGGGGCCGTTTGCGTAGAAGGGAAGAGCACGACGACTCTGAAGATCGAGAAAAAAGTCGTCGGACTTCTGGAATTGGTCGCAAGCGTTGTCGCGGGTTTGTTGTGGGACCACGTCAGCCACGCTTCCGTGTTTTATTATGGTGCAAGGTTTGCTATTGCGGGCACCGTCGGATTGCTCTTTATTCCAGGAAAACGCAGCCGGTCCGCTGTTGACGCCTGAAGTCTGGGCTGCGACTTGCTAGTCCGAATAGACTGGTAGGGGATTTCCGCCTGCGTCGATAAACTGCAACCCGGCTCACTCGCGATGAATCATACAGCTATCCACCGAAAACGTTCGTCAGAAAACCCAATCCCGGGCATTGTCCACTAGAGGAGTAATCCATGAGCATCATCGAAGCCAGCCTCCCAGCCGAATTCTTAGAACTCAGTCCATACGCTCCCACGCGATCCACTGTTACTGGAACGCCCCTCAGCGCTGAAGAACTGCATAAAACAGAAACTTACTGGCGGGCGTGCAATTACCTCAGCCTGGGCATGATCTACCTGCAAGAGAACCCGTTGCTCACCGAGCCGCTGCGGCCAGAGCACATCAAGAACCGGCTGCTTGGACATTGGGGGTCGAGCCCCGGATTGTCGTTCGTCTATGTCCATCTGAATCGGCTGATCAAGAAATACGATCTCGGCATGATTTTTCTTGCCGGTCCTGGCCATGGCGCACCTGGCGTGCTTGGTCCCACGTATCTGGAAGGCACGTATTCTGAGATTTATCCGGAAAAGGGCCAGGACGTGGAAGGCTTGCATGAGTTCTTAAAGCAGTTCTCGTTTCCTGGTGGGATTGGCAGTCACTGTACTCCCGAGACGCCAGGATCGATCCACGAAGGTGGAGAACTCGGTTACGTGCTGTCTCATGCGTGCGGCGCGGCTTTCGACAATCCCCAGTTGATCGTGGCGGCTGTCGTGGGCGATGGCGAGTCTGAAACCGGACCGCTCGCGACTTCCTGGCACATCAACAAGTTTCTCAACCCAGCGCGCGACGGCGCGGTTCTACCCATCCTCCACCTGAACGGTTACAAGATCGACAATCCGACATTGCTCGCGCGCATCTCCCACGAGGAACTGGAGAGCCTGCTCCACGGCTACGGGTGGACTCCTTATTTCGTCGAGGGTTCCGACATCGATAGCATGCATCAGGCCATGGCGGCAACGACGGAGCATTGCGTTCTCGAGATTCGCGAGCATCAGCAAGCCGCCCGCAAACGGGGCGGGGCAAGCCGTCCGCGGTGGCCCATGATTGTGTTGCGTTCACCGAAAGGCTGGACGGCGCCGCGCCAGGTCGAGGGCCACTATTTGGAGGGTTTCTGGCGGGCCCATCAAGTGCCATTGCTCGATGTAAAGAAGGACACCGAACAACTTCGCATTCTCGAGAACTGGATGCACTCGCTGAAGCCCGAGCCATTCTTCGATAGCAACGGTAAGTTGATGCCTTGGTTCAGCGAACTTGCGCCATCCGGCAATCGGCGGATGAGCGCGAATCCGCACGCCAATGGAGGGCGGCTGAAGAAATCCCTGCGCTTGCCAGACTTCCGCAACTATGCGCACAAATTCGAGAAACCAGGACAAGACCAGACATCGAATACGCACCCGCTTGGCGTTTTTCTCGCGGAGGTGATGAAACTGAACATGAATAACTTTCGAGTCTTCGGTCCCGATGAGACCACCTCGAACAAGCTGGACGCGATCTACGGCGTAAGCAAGAAATTCTGGATCGAGGAATTTTTTCCTGAGGACAGCGACGGTGGCAATCTCGCCACCGACGGCCGAGTGATGGAAATGTTAAGCGAGCACACCTTGGAGGGAATGCTGGAAGGCTACGTTCTGACTGGACGGCACGGGTTCTTGTCCTCTTACGAATCGTTCGTGCACATCATCGACTCGATGTTTAACCAGCATGCCAAATGGCTGGAAATGAGCCGAAATCTCTCCTGGCGACAAGCCATCGCGTCCTTGAATCTCCTGATCACTTCCACCGTGTGGCGGCAGGATCACAATGGTTTCACGCATCAGGATCCCGGCTTCCTCGATGTCGTGGTCAACAAGAGCGCGAACGTAACCCGCATTTACCTTCCTCCCGATGTGAACTGCCTGCTATCGGTCGCCGATCACTGTCTCCGCAGCCAAAACTACGTGAACGTGATCGTTTGCGACAAGCAAAAGCATTTGCAGTATTTGGACATGGAGCAGGCCATCATCCATTGCACCAAGGGGATCAGCATCTGGGATTGGGCGAGTAATGATGAAACCGGCGAGCCGGACGTTGTGATGGCCTCGGCCGGTGACATTCCCACGCAGGAGGCACTGGCTGCAACTGCGCTGCTTCGCAAGGAATTCCCTGATCTCAAGATCCGGTTTATCAATGTGGTCGATCTATTCAAACTGCAGCCGAACACGGAGCATCCTCACGGACTCTCCGATTGGGATTTCGATTCGCTGTTCACCGTGGACAAGCCGGTCATATTCAATTTTCATGGCTATCCGCAATTGATTCACCGGCTGGCTTATCGCCGAACGAACCACAACAACATTCATGTGCGCGGCTACAAGGAAAAAGGCAGCATCACCACACCGCTGGAGTTGGCCATTGACAACAACATTGACCGCTTCAGCCTCGCTATGGACGTTGTGAACCGTGTGGCAAGACTGCAGAAAATCGGGGGCCACGCCAAGGAGAGGTTCCTGAATCAGCAGATCGAGTGCCGGGAATACGCGCATCAGTTCGGCATCGATAAACCTGAAGCGGCAGATTGGACGTGGCCTTACTGAATGCCGGACACGCGGCTTACGACGGGTGCGGCTCACCGAGGATAACTCGCACCGTGTCTCGGGCAATCAGGAGTTCCTCGTCGGTTGGGATGGCGTAGGCGAGTAGCTTGGAGTCTTCCGTCGAGATCTTGCCTTCGCGGCCCACAGTTTCCTGGTTCTTAGCCGTGTCGAGACGGAGACCAGCCCATTCCATTCCCGCACAGATCCGTGAGCGGACATCCGGCGAGTTTTCTCCTATGCCGCCGGTGAAAACGACCGCGTCGGCTCCGCCCATCAGGGCCAGGAAGGCGCCTATGTATTTTCGGGCTCGGTAACAAAAGATTTCGATCGCCAGCCGGACACGGCGGTCGTCATGTTCTTTGAGTTCCGCTTGCAACTCGCGCATGTCGTTAGTGAGCCCGGAAATGCCGAGCAAGCCCGATTGCGTGTTCAATAGCGTATCCACCTCAGACGCGGACAGTCCCTCTTTTCGGGCGATGAACCCTACGATGGCGGGATCGAGGTCGCCCGAGCGGGTGCCCATGACCAGACCCTCTAGAGGCGTCATCCCCATGGAAGTATCGACAGAAAATCCGGCTTTGATGGCGGCCGCGGAACAACCATTCCCCAAATGGAGGGTGATGATGTTGGTTTGCTCGCGCGTGAATCCCCGCAGGGCGCGATAGCGGAAAGCGACGTAGCGATGAGAAGTTCCGTGAAATCCGTACCGGCGGATGCGGTGCCGACGATAAAGATGATACGGAATGGCATACAGGTAGGCCTGCTCAGGAAGTGAATGATGAAATGAGGTATCGAAAACGGCCACCTGGGGAACATCTTTGCCGAGAAGTTCTCGAGCCGCCAGAATTCCCTTGATGTTATTGGGATTGTGCAGTGGCGCCAGATCAATACAATCCTCGATCCCTTTGAGTACCTGCTCGTCGATGAGAGCCGATTCCTTGAACAGCTCACCGCCATGCACCACCCGATGTCCCACGGCATGCACGTCGGCAGTGCTCTTGATTTCAGAAACTCCTGACCGATCCGATGCGATGTAGCGAACCAAATAGTCCAGAGCTGCGGAAACGTCATGCAGCGGCGCGGTGAAAGTTCGGCCAGGCTGGCTGCGGAGCTGAACATGGATGATCGCCTCGCCGCCAATTCCTTCAATTTCGCCGCGAACGATGCGATCGTCCTGGTGTTGTTTGATCCGCTCGAGATCGGTGGCAATCACTTGAAACTTCAAACTGGAGCTTCCTGAGTTCAGAACTAGCACGTTCATTGCAATGATTTCCTTTGCATAGCTGGGGCCCGTGAAAAAGATTATCAATTCACAATCCCGTTGGCAGCCGTCTCAGAAGGCTCACCTTCACGAAATCGGTGACCGCGATTCTCGTTCGCAATCCTACTGGCAGGGCGCGATTGGCTGCAACTACCGCTGCCCCAGTTGCAGACCCTGGTCTTTATCGCGCTGGTTTTCACCGGTCAGGGCATGGTTTACTTGGTTCGTCAGCGGGGACATTTCTGGAATTCGAGGCCCAGCAAGTGCTTCCATCAGGATGCCGCGAGTTGCAAGAACACTCACGACCGCAATATCGGCCACAGAGCTCAGAAGCAACAATGCAGTTCGACCTGATCCTGCTTCGCGGGGCAGAGACTCACCCGTGAGTGTGGATTGGTCGACTTGGATATGAACCACAGTGGCCTCTGTAATAAGGCCACTGTGGTAGGTGTGGGGAGTGAATTGCACCGACTCCCTGAATGACCCCAGCCGGCTCACGCCGCGCGCACCGCTTCGGTCGAAGGCTCGTAGCTGTCGATTTGCTCCGCGCCTGAATTCTTTAACATGTCGCGGGCTTTCGCTACTTCCTCGGCGGTTCCATGTCCGATGAGAACGAACTAGCCGGTTTAGGCCGAATCGATGGCTCGTGGGAACTGTCTTCTAGGGAGCTATCTTGACCAGCAGCACTTTGGCTGGAAGGTTGACCGTAATCGAACGAGGCGTGATGGCAATCGTATACGCATCGGTGGGTTCGACGCCGCTGGCGTCATTCGGCGCATATACCGTCAACGCACGCGCCTCGGAGAACCTCACCGTGACCGGTACCTCTTGAGGATAGAGGTCCTTGCCTGGTATCTTCTTCCCTCTTGCAGTTTGGTAGGCGATCCGATAAACGCTGACGTTGTTCCAGATCGCGAGATAAAAACCCCCAGTCGATTTTTGCAGAAGAGTGAAGCGCATGGTGCTGGGAGCGTTGGAAAACGCGACCTCAAGCGATGCCGGCTCGAACTCTCCGCTGCCCGGCTCACCAAGAAGGGAAATAAGATTTTTCATCGTCGTATACGCTGGCTTGGGTTTCCCGTCGTAAGTCAGGAGGCCATAATCACCTTCCCCCGAATCCCCGGGCGGTCCTTTCGCCTCGTTCAACAGTTCATAGGAGAAGGTCCGCAACACTCCACGATTAAATCCACTCAAGAACGCGATCGGCAAATAGATGGCAGACGCGCGCTCCGACACCCCTTGCTGTTCCCCGTCGCTCAGGTAACGAGTGTGGTTGTGGTAGCCCATTTCCGTCGTCCAAAGCGAATCTTCCTTGGTCAGGTCGCGAGCTGTAGACATGTACCCGCTGAGGTTGGCGTCGCCAACCCCACCGCCCTGGTAGGCGTGCATGTTTCCAAAGTTTGCATAGTCGCTGGCCGGCGGAGTACGGGCCGCCAACTCTTTGAAGTCCTGCGGGCTCCCCTCCGACATGACCACGACAGGGAGATCGCTGATTTCGGCGTTGTCCCTGACGATGCTCCATAAATCCACAGACTCGTTGATTGCGCCTTGCGGATAGGGCACTCCGTCGTAACAAAATCCCCCGCCCTGACAAGACCACGGGACGTCGTCCGGTTCATTCGGCCCTTCCGCCGCATCGATGACTGGCTCCAGGCTTTGGATCATCGGGACCACATGGCTGGCGGAGAGCCTCGAAGAGCCGGGGGGAATCGGATAGTCGTTTCCCCCTTCAAGCAGGCCGCACAAGGTATAACCCAATCCCCCAATGTCTAGCAGTTCAGCAACGAACGCCGGATTGTAGTACGGACTCAACGGATCAGCCTGATTGATCTCGTCCCGAAAATGCCGCATGCCCAGGACTCGCAGATACCGGTTAACCGCAGCATATTCGTTATAAGGCTTGCTCGTGGACTCCATGTGGACGTTGATGCCCATCGAATCCACAAACCGGTCCGCCTCCCGCGCCTGAATCCTGGTTTGAGCAAACGAGGTTGGGGCGCAGCCAACGGTCAGCGAAATGACGGCCAGAGAGATAACGATCGGCCCAGTGAGGAGGCTGCGCCAAACCTTCTCGAACGCAATCGGACCTGATAAAGAAGAAATCATCTTATCCGCTTACAACCCAAGCCCGGCAAAATAGTAGCGGCAGAATCATCTGCGGTGGACGGGTTGCGGGATAGAGACCGTGTTTTCCTTGACCGCTAACAGATATTACGCCACTTTAGATTTCGCGGTTCGGCTTTCAGCGACTGCGATTGACACCGGTGTAGCACGGGTCAACTCCAGGCATTTCTGGACACCGACATGTGAATTCAATATTACCGGGCACGACGACGTGGCCGCACTTCTCACAGGAGAACCAACTGCCCGACTCGGCCAGGATCGGGTGTCCCGGCGGGACCGGATCGCGAGTGTATGGATCATTTCATTGGAGCGGAGCCTGTTTCATCGTCGCGGCGTTCCGGTACAGCTGTACAGCAGTACTGACCGGCTCAATCAACCAAGATTTGGCGCCGATGGCAAAGAAATATTTCTCATTCATTACCAGGATCACTCTGAACTCGGCCGCTACGACTAAGGTCGCGAGCCCCCCGTCATATGCTCGGCGTTATATGGCTATCACTGCGTGACTCGTTTGTGTAGCACCGGACCCACTTGCCTACCCAGCCAAGCCGTTTACCAAAAACGTAGGGTTTGAGTCGATTTGGCCAGCCCGGCGGAGCGTGAAACGCTCGGCTCGACACCTCCCCGCGTGAACGTGCATACTGATTGGTATGTCCGCTGTTAGAAAACGATCGCGACGCAGGCGGGCGACCTCGCGGAATCCAGAGCGCACACGAAAGCTCCTCTTGCAGGCTGCCTTCCAGGAGATGTACCGCTCTGGCTATCGGAGCGCTGACCTGGATGCCATTCTGGCCGCAGCGGGCGTCACCAAAGGAGCGCTGTACTATCACTTTGACGACAAGGAGGCCCTTGGGTATGCGGTGGTGGACGAGATCATGGCGAGTGACGTTCACAAGAAATGGGTACGGCCTTTACGGAGCGCCAAGGACCCCATCGACGCTCTGGTCCGCATTGTTCAGTCCGAATCGGTGAAAAAAGAAGACATTCAACGTGGCTGCCCCCTGCTTAACTTGTCTCAAGAGATGTCAGGTCTTGATGAGGGATTCCGCAGAAGGACGGCAAAACTTTTTAAGGACTGGCACGACGCCGTTGCGGAGGCACTGCGCGAAGGACAGAAACGCGGATTAGTGCGGAATGACATCAACGCGAATGAAACGGCTACGTTCCTGATCGCGACGTACGAGGGTTACGTCGTTTTAGGAAAGAATTCGCAGGATCCACGGATGATGCAGTCAGGCCAGAGAAGGGTGAGCGGCCACCTCGAGTCGCTGCGCCCGGCACGAGGCCGGAGGCGAGCGGCAGGCCGCGGATAGCCGCCCCTCTCAATTGAGTCCCTAAAGCCTTCCTGGCATGGACGCCAGTTACCATAATCGCGCAAAATCTGGCCGATCTGGGCGATTTTGTACCCGGACGTTGGGTCACCGTCGCGGGCAACTGACAGTTTTCGCCCAGCACTGAACCCTCGCAGCACCTCTCCGCAGTGTTGACGTTAGTTTCCACATACATACTCGTTGGTATGATAAATGCAACGCCCAAGCGGGATGGCCGCATCATAAGAGTCGGATCGTCCTGAAATCTGCGCTGAAAGGGGAATAAATGGCCCAAAGGACACTCAAGATAGTCGGATTAGCCAGCTCCGTGCTTGTTGTAGCGCTGGGTGCGATCCCGCAAATGGTAGCGCAATCCCAAATCCCGTATCCCAGCATGGCGGCGCTTGACCGGTACCTGATGCCGGATCGAAGTGCCGAAATAGCCCTGGCACGAAGTGCGGCTCCGGACTCCATATCCCACGACGCAAAGGTTCTGGTTCTTGGGCCGCATGGCTATGAAACCGCCGTCGAAGGCAAGAATGGTTTCGTATGCGTTGTGGAGCGAGGGTGGATGGCTCCGTTCGACAATCCGGAATTTTGGAACCCCAAAATTCGAGGCCCCCTCTGTTTCAATCCGCCCGCGGCGCGTTCCATCCTTCCGATTACTTACAAAAGGACCGAGATGGTATTGGCGGGTCAATCCAAGGCTCAGGTCATGGAAGGAATCAAGATATTCGGCAAGAAAGAGCTGCCGGCCCTGGAGCCTGGTGCGCTGACCTACATGATGTCAAAGGAAGCGTATCTTACGGATGCCGACGACCACAACCTGGCCCATTTGATGTTCTATACCCCGCTCATGGACGGCGCCGCTTGGGGCGCGGATCTGCCCAAGTCTCCCGTCATACTGAATCCACAGTTCGCCCTGGAGGGGATAGACGTATTCGTGGTTCTTACCGGCATGTGGTCGGATGGAACGCTCGCCCCAGTCAATAATTGACGCCGCCCGAATGTAAAGGAGCGCTAACCACGCAAATTGCAACTCCGGGAGGGACTGATGACCGACTGAGGTCTACCACGTCTATTGCTCCATGGATGTTCGTGTTGGCTTTTGTCCGCGGATCGGCTTGGCTGATGCTGGCGCAGGAGAACACACCCTATCCCAGCATGGCCCCACTCGAGAAATACGGAGAAGCCCGCACAGTCCCTCGTGACAGTGGCCCCGCGCCAGGGTGTGGGTTTTCGGGTGTTGATAATGGAGGCTTTCATCCCATGAATTCCGCAGTGGACTCAGGTTTAGGGAGTAAGTAGTTTCCCGAGCCATGAGGTGCAGCATTCCTCGAAGAGGGGAAAAGGAGTTGCAATCGTGATGGGACTGTCACCGCAACCACACATTGCTCCGAAAGGGTCGGCTTCCCGGATCGCGATCAAGGCAGGAAAGAAGATTCTATTTATCGACTCTGCGGACATCATCGCTGTGGAAGCCGAGGGTAACTATGTCCTGCTGCAACACAAATCAAGCGCGTACCTGCTGCGCGAGTCGATTTCAACGATGGCTGAGAAGTTGAGTCTGTATGGATTTGTCAGGATCCATCGATCGTATCTGGTGAATGCCGCCTTCGTCGAAGAGATCCAGCGCTTGTCGACAGGGGTGTACGTTCTGCGCGTAAGGGGAGGCAAGAAATATATGATCACTCGTACTTACAAAAAAAATCTACATCTTCTTGCCGAGTCGTGGATCGGCACCAACGGTTTTGTCCATTGAACGCGGCGGTCTGATCAATAGCGAGCGACATTCGCACTCGATAGCTTCAATGTTCGATTCGATTGGATGCGCACGCCAACTTCCGATTGAGAAATCTTCCCCCCCATCTTGATGTGATTTTCCGAGTGATCGAGTGCATGGGCCACCTCCGGCGTTATCCAGGCGGCCTCCCATCCGGTGATCCTCAATCCTATCGCTGACGGTCCTTTGAAATGATCGCTCGTAGGCTCAGGAACGACGGCTCCGACAAGTGTAGGTATGACAAAACGGATTTTAGGTTAGTGACGCTCATGAAGTGAATTCCGTTCTTAGAACTCATGAGCTGGGTTTTTGTCACAATACTTTGGTGATCTACATCATTCCATAGCGACTTTTCAAAAGTTGCGAATCTCCATATATGTCCTGCTGATTAACAGCATGATGAAGGACTTTCGGTCGTAACAAAGCGGTGTATAACCACTCCTTTGTGTTGACATCCTGTCATCGAAACAAGACGGCTTGTACCTCGCTGCATTTTGCCAATGCAATCCTGGCATCCCGAATGCTGTGTACACCTGGACGGGTGTTGTGGCGGATCTGGACGATGATCATGAAAACGAGTGAAGCTAAACTTGCACTCCGGGTAACGGTTCTCTTCGGCGTGATCGCGATTTGCGCAAGTGGGGCGTTTGGGCAAGCAGAGGCGGGGTCGATTTCCGGCACCGTGCATGATGCGTCAGGTGCGGTCATCCCTGGCGCGACGGTAGTTGCTAGAAATCTTGCGACCGGAGCAGAGCGAACTACACAAACCGGAAATGTTGGCCAGTACTCAATTCCCGGGCTCTCCGTCGGCCAATATCAGGTGTCCGTGAAGAGTGCAAACTTTAAAACATATCAGACTCAGGCCGAGGTCACGGTCGGCGGAATCACCACAGTCAATGCTCAACTCAATGTGGGCCAGAGTGAGACCGTGGTCGAGGTGGTGGGAGGAGGCGCGGCCACCGAAGTCAATACGCAGACCCAGGAACTTTCGCAGCTCATCGGCACGCAGCAAGTCGCGCAATTGCCCAGCCTGACGCGCAACATTTACGACTTTGTGGCGCTTTCCGGCAACGTGAGCAACGGGGACCAAACCAGTAACGCTAGCGGCACTACTTATCCTGGTGTTAACACTGGCCAGAGTATCACGAACCGAGGAGTGGGTTACGCCGTTAACGGCCAGCGGGAATCGGGCACTGAAGTTCTGTTGGACGGCGTCGAGAACGCAGAAATTTTTAGTGCCTCCGTAGGCGAGATCGTCCCGGTGGACTCGGTGCAGGAATACAGCATAATTACCAGCAATTTCTCGGCTGAATATGGACGCGCCTCGGGTGGAGTGGTCAATGTGACCACGAAATCGGGGTCCAACAATTTCCACGGTTCGGCCTGGGAGTTCAATCGCCTCTCGGCTTACACCGCAAATACTTACGAAAACGACGCGCTCGGCCTTCCGAAGGGCGAATACACCCGAAATATGTTCGGGTTCGACGTTGAGGGCCCGCTGGTCAAGAATAAGCTGTTCTTTTCCGAGACTACAGAATGGACACGCGTGCGTAGCGGAGCTGTTGAGACAGAATTGATCCCTTGTGGTCTGGCTGTGGTTTGTCCCGGATCATCTGCTACTAATCCTGGGTTCTTAAATTACACGGCAGCAAACGTCCAATCGTTTTTCAATTCTTATGGGGCTACTCCCTACGTACCCATCAAAGCTTTCAACCAGTCCCAATTGGGGGTTACGCTTCCCGGAGTTCCAGCGGCAACGCCGATTCTGGGACAAGTCCACTTCATTGCAAACGCGGATGCGGGCGGCGATTATCCACAAAACTCGTACAACATATTGGGACGTGTCGATTACAATCTGAGCGATAAAACCCAGATGTTCGCCCGCTTCGGCCAGCAGAACATACTGCTGTTTTCGGGTCAGGATTTCTACAGCCCGTATCCCCAATACGACATAGGAACCGCTATCAACAACGACAGTGGGCTCTTCTCCGTGACCCACACCTTCAATTCGTACCTCCTCAGCAACTCGAAGATCAGCATCAGTCGACTCACGAACCCCCTGAACTACAACAAGGCCTATCAAAGCGTGCCTGAGCTGCTGTTTGGAGGCGCGTCGGCGCAGGGCCTTCAAGTTACGTTTCCCGGACTGAATAACCTTATGTTACCCGGTGCCTCGGGCGGGCTGCCCTACGGCGGTCCCCAGAACACCATCCAATTTGTACAGGATGTGTCCTGGACGAAGGGCAAGCACAACATGCGTTTCGGCGGGCAGTTCACTTATCTTCAGCTCAATATACCGTACGGCGCTTATGCCCAGGCGGACGAGGTTCTGGGAAGCACTCTGCCGACAGGGCTGGCGGCCATGACTACCGGCGTGTTGGATTATTTCGAGACCGCGGTAAACCCCCAGGGCAAGCTTCCCTGTGCGACGAACCAAAGCGGCAGCGAGATTGTGACTCCAAGCTGCACCGTGACGCCTCCCTTAAGCCAGCCAAGCTTCTCCCGCAGCTATCGATACAAAGACTGGGCTCTCTACGCCCAAGACAGCTTCCGGGCCACGCCAAGACTCACGCTGAACTACGGCTTACGCTATGAACATTACGGTGTACAGCACAACAACGATCAAGCCCTCGACTCCAATTACTACTACGGCTCCGGTGCAAACATTTATCAGCAAATAGCCACCGGTCGGACCGAACTTGCTACCCAGAGTCCCATCGGGCAGTTGTGGGCTCCCAGATGGGGCACGGTCGCGCCGCGCGTCGGTTTTGCTTACGACCTTTTTGGTAACGGCGATACTAGCCTGCGCGGCGGTTTTGGCATGAGCTACGAGCGCAACTTCGGGAACGTGACCTTCAACATGATTCAGAACGTCCCCGCATACGGCGTACTGGAAGCCTTTAGCACTGCCAGCACGCCCGTTCCAGTAACCAGCAGCAATCTTGGTCCGCTGGGCCAGCCCGGTGCCCCAGCTCCGCTGCCCCCTGTCGAAATGCGCAACGTCAACGAGCACATCAACGTGGCGCAGACCCAATTCTGGAGCCTCGCTGTGGAACATAAGGTGGCGCGCAACTCTCTTGTTGCCGTGGAGTACAGTGGCGCACACGGCGTCCACCTCTATGACATCATCGTGGGGAATCCTATTGGTGGCGCTCAGGAGTTCACTGGCACTCCAATCGATTGCCCTGGCACGACGACGGAGTGCCTCTCTCGGCCCGCTAATGCGTACGCAGGCATCAACGTCCGTGGCAGCAACGGGACGAGCAGTTACAACTCGCTCAACCTCAAATTCCAGACTCAGAACCTGCACAATACCGGTCTTAGCATGGTGACGAATTTCACCTGGTCGCACTCCCTGGATGACTTGAGTTCGACCTTCGCGGAGAACGCCCAAGGTGGCTCCGGCTACATCGGCAACCTCGGATATTTGAATCCCCTCAACCCGAAGTTCGATTGGGGCAGTTCGGACTTTGACGTCGGGAAGCGTTTGGTTATAGCTCCGATATGGCAGACCCCATGGTTCAAGAGCGAAAGAGGCTTGGGGGAGGCTTTGGGAGGCTGGTCAGTGACGGCCATCTTCACGGCGCGCACTGGCATACCGTTCTCTGCCTACGACTATAACTACAATGCGAACGGATACGCGGGCGTCTCGAGATACGTGCCCTCCACCCCGATCACGAGCTATAGAGCTACATCCGGCCCGGCAATAAACCCGAACCAGTTCGTGCTCAACACCATTCCCGGGGCGAACGACCTCGCACCTTACAACGCGGCCACAGGCATCAACGACTTCGGGCCATGGCCATCCAATATGACTCGCAGGAACACATTTCGCGGACCAGGGGCGTGGAACAACGATATGTCGTTGGGCAAGAACTTCAAACTGACCGAGCGTTTTGGCCTTGACTTCCGTGCCGAAGCATTCAACATCTTTAACCATCACAATATGTACGTGAACGAAACTAACCTTGTCTCGGCCGGTACTCCGGGCACGATTGGCCCGCCTTTGCAGATCATCGGTCTGAAAGGGGGTCTCAACACGATCGCCCTCGGCGGCAACCACGACGAGCGCCGTTTTGGACAGTTCTCGCTGCGGCTTAATTTCTGATACTGTCAGAAGCTTTTACAAAGCGTCGAAAGCGGTTGGATTGTGAGGATCGAGACGCGCGAGGCGGCCCATCAAGTCGAGGGTTGCATCTTTGTCGCCGAGCTTTGTTGGAGTCGCGAGGAGCTGTTTTATCGTGTCGTAGTGGCAGGGGACGATCGACAGGCTTTCTTCCAAAGCTTGTCTCGCATCCTGCCAGCGAGCCATCAGAGTCTGTTCGCCAAGAGTGCGCAACAGGTTCGCGTGATCGTGCTTTCGGAAAGATAAGTTCCGTTGGCAACGCGAAACTTTCTCCCAGTCAGCCATTCCGCGGCTGCTTGCTTCAACGTCCACTGACTGCGATCGTTCGGTAAGCGTCCCTCCTCCTGTTCACGCAGAAACGCTGCGCGGACGCTCAACGCTTCCTGGTAATCGGTCGAGTGCGTCGTACGTTCAACCCACTGTTCCGCTTCGCTCTTGTGTTTGAAATACCAATACTGTCGACGACGATGTAAAAGCCTCGAGTGGCGAGCCATCACGCCACCGCCGGCTTGCTGAGATGGGTCGTGATGAAGTTTTCGAGGTCCGCCGAACGATACAGGATGACCCGGCCAAAACGGACAAATTGTGGCCCGGTACCTTCGCGTCGCCAACGGCGCAACGTCGACACGGAATGGTGCAGCAGTGTGGCTGCCTGCTGTTCGGTCAGGAGTTGGGACGTTGTATGAGCGGGATCAAGAGTTGGCATCCTGCGTTCCTCGCGAAATACCGCTCGCTCCGCGCAGCCTTCCGGCCTGCAGATTGAGCTGAATTTCGCACTTCGCAGGGAAGCCAAAGCCCGGAAGGACTGAATGCCCCCGGGTGACTCCGTCATATTTGCCCAGTGGGTCTGAGTTCCCGCTGGCCAGCGTGCGGCCTGATTTGTGATCAGAGGCGCGCGTGCGTTGCTGTAATTGTGCAACAGATTCTGGAGCTGTTGCAAATGTGGCGGTAAGGGGTGAGACTCGCAGTTTGTGGAAATTTTAGGGGAAATCAACAGAGCGCTCGTGTTTGAGCGTTCATAAATACTTGAAAAGGTTGGTTGCGGGGGGTGGATTTGTTCCCCAGTCCCCCAATGATTCCTTGGAACTTACTGATTCTACGATGGTCCGGAATGCCCAAAACGGCTAAAAAGGCAACGTCTTCATTCAGTTTTCATTCAGTTTTGCGTCGTGAGCAGATCTGTAGGGTTCGGGCACGATCTCCGCTCCGCAGTCGGTTACCCCCAAAGCAGCTTTAGAACACTGAGCACAATAAATGGAAACCGTGATTGGACCGTACGAAACGGTGAGACGATCTTTGCGTTGACAGGGCATCCTCTCGATTTTCACCCAAGAGATGTGCTGAGACTAGATCCATAACAAAGAGGATAGGCGGCGCTGAGGGGATCGGTTAAATCTCAGTTCGCATCGAACTGAGGTGCCTTGGATTCATATGCGAGGAGTCTTCTCTCGCCAGAGAGTTGACGAAGCGGTGCTAAATCCTGCGTGAGTTCCACGGTGCCCAGGTACTTGCCTTTGTCGTTACGAACAGCAAAATAGCGGATGTGGACGAATTTGTTTTGAAAATTGATCCAGAACTCCGCGACGTTCTGACGGCCTGAGCGAAAGTCGTCCAGGATCTTGTTGACCGTATCGGCGCTGCGCGGCCGGTCGGCATCATGATTGTCCCATCTTTGGGCACAGTGCCAGTGGCGGCCGCGGCGGCCACGGGGGGAAGGAAACCCTTTTGTGGCTCGACCAGGCACCAACCGTATTGCGGAGACGCAGACCATATCTCAGCCCACTCATTTTGTGTGAGCGTCTGCCGCGAGATTGGAAAGAGGATGTTTTCCTCTTTAAAGATCATTTCCTCGACTGCCGACAACGCAGGCTGTGCGCCCTGCGCAAAGAACCGCCTTACATCGGCGACTGTCGAACCACAATCGTGTGCCGCCTGATTCATCTGCTTTAGCAGGTTTCGCGCTTCGTCATCTTTCGACCACATGACCTTGGAAGGTCCGGTGATCCCGTGTCGTTCAAGGCAAGAAAACAGCGCATGCTCCTTACGCTGATAGTGCTTGTCGATATCCATGAGGTCGTTTGCCGACTGGCGTAGCCGAAAGACGATTTCCTTAGCATCGGCAATCGGGGCAATGTCAGCGATCTCGGCGAAGGTCCCCCGCATTGTCGCGATTACCTTTTTGAGTGCGTCGTTTTCGCGGCGGAAGGTATCGAGGGGGTGTCCCGGCTCAACGGACGGTGGCGGAGCCAACTGGACGAGTACATCACGCGTGACTTGCGAGTGCAGATCGCACATCGAGCGTACCTCCTCGACCGGCATACCCTCAGCGATCAACTGTTGCTCCATGGCCATGATCTCGGTGGCGTCTGTCTCGCCGACGATCTTGCGAAGCTGCTCTTTCACAAGCTCAGGAGCGGCCCCCGCATGCAGATGCTGGATGATCTCCTTGAGAACAGAAATCCGATGTGCCCGATTGTCAATCAATTCGCTCATGGCAAACTCCTCACGCCTTTGAACGTACGCGACTGACGGGGCCAGGTAGATGACTTTTGTCACGGGGTACGCGTCGCGCTGGAATTCTTGCCTCAACCCAGCTGGCCTGTTCGGAGGTGGGGGGAAGGGTGGGGTGATTCCAAGAGGATATTTTTCGTGGCGGCGGTTACTGTCGGCCAGGAATGGGATGTTCCTGCGCGCTCGCCTTTGGAACTAGCTCTAGATATACCTGCCTTGGGAGGTTCGTATTCCACTGATCGGTAATTTTCGCGTAGCCCACTATGGCCAGAAACAAAAACGCGATTCCCGCGGCCATGCTCCATGCTGGAATTGCGCGGCGCTTTCGCAAACCCGCTGGTACGCTCATGGTCAGCGTATCTTTGGCAGGACAAACTGCTACACACTCCAAACATCCTGTGCACTCGGCCGACCGGATCTGTAGCAGTTTGTCGACCGGCAATGCCGAGGGACATGCCTTCGCGCACTTGACGCAATCAATACAAGTGCTTGCGTTACGAGTGATCCGCATCGGACTGAGCAGGGAGACCAGTCCGAGGAACCCGCCGTACGGGCAAAGATAACGGCACCAAAAGTTCTGCACGAAGATCGAAGCAATCACCAGGCCTAAAACGACCCACTCTGCCGTTCCGCCAATGTACCGGAAGAAGTTGAGCATGCGCACGTCGACGATGAGAGCATACGGGCTATTGAGAAAGTCGGCGATGGAAGCTGCCGACATGCCGATTACGGCGTAGGCGAAGAAGCTCAACACAAGGTACTTCAGCGAGCGCAGCGGGATGTCTGCCCAGCGTGGCAACTGAAAGCTTCGACCAAAGATTGAGCGGCCAACTTTCCACAGATATTCCGAGACGGTACCCACCGGACATATCCAGCTGCAAAACGCCTTGCGGAAGATGAACGAAATAACCAGGAACGAGGTGAAGAGGAAGAAACCAGCCGCATGCACATGTGGCACTTTTCCAGTAATTAGAAAGTACTTCAACTGCATGAGGCCTTCGATGGGTAGCCAGCCTTCAACGCCGGCGGGTCGGGAGACTTCGAATGCGCGGCCCCCGCTTTCGGCCCAGCGCATCCAAAGATAGAACTGCACGCCGATCCATAAGTTTAGAATCGCGAAGAGAATCTGCACGGTAACACGCAGCGGTTGCGAGTGGTCGCGATCACCTCGCCGGATCAGTTTCTTGCGCGCGGGCTTCTGTGTTTGGGATCTCTCTTGGTGCTCATCTGGCACGGCTGCATCCCTCATGCCGAGCATAGGGCAGCGGCAAACCGTGAACGATGACTTATGTCACGGCGACGCCAGATTTGTATAGACCTTGAAAGAGACGCAGGGCATGTTGGCCACCGTGCTCCGGCATGCCCCCGAATCTTACTCGCCAAGTAGGACTCTGGTGCTACGTGAATGCGACTTTCGATGACATGAACTTCATGAACCAGGTTTTGAGCAACGACGGTCCGGTGGCCAGGAGGTTAGGCTCCGGGCAAGCCGGTTTCATGCACTCAAAGACTGCTACCGAGGAATTGTTCTGTGTGAAAAAGGGAGACTCTTCAGTCGAAGCTCTTCGGATCGAATAAAGTCGATAAGCTTGGCCTTGACCACAATGAAACTCCTTGACTCGCGTTTCAGGAGGCCCATGCGTGCGAACTTGCTGAGTTGTGTCGTCACCGTTTCCCGGCTCGTCCCAATCAAATTGGCGAAATCTTCATGGGTCAGGCGGACGTTGATTAACGTACCAGTAGGAATCTCCTGTCCGTATTTTTCGCTCAACTGAAGAAGCACTCTAGCCAGTCGGTGATAGGACCAGGTATGGCTGAATTCCGCCAGTCCCCTCTCGACTGTGGCCAATCGCTTCGAAAGCAGCCGAATAAAGTTCAGGGCGACCGTAGGAATCGCGGACAGAAGTTCCACAAAAGACTCTTGGGAAATAATGGTCACCAGAGAATCCTCGGCGGCAATGGCCGTGAAGGCTCTCTTCTCCTCGGAGAGGAAAAGTTCGCCGAAGACCTCATCGGGCTTGAGGATGTGCAGAATGGTTTCTCTGCCTTGGTCGGAGAGGGAAATCAACCTGACCATTCCTTTTTTCAGGATGTAAAGAGAATCGGCAGATTCGCCTTCTCGGAATATCGTTACCCCACGGGAGAACCACTTCTCCGTGCAGAGGCTGGCGATCTTTCGCGCATCCCGCTGCGCGACGCCGTGAAACAGGTCGGGTGCGGTAACGAAACTTGGCCACACGTTCTTCGGAATGACCGGTGCTTACACCGAGGATCCTAACACCGGACCGATGGCTAGTTCAACGCCCGGACATACCAGTGAACCTAGATCCTTAGACCTCAGGATGTGACATCATCCAGCGAGCGGCACACTAGCTCTCGGTAATGTCTATCACCTTCACGATCAACATTAATAGGGCCGCTGCGCCAACGAAAAATCCCATCGTCTTTATGTCTAGCGACAAAGAGGGAATTGTCGCCAGGAAGGTCAACTCGCTCCCAATCACGGTTACAAAGAACACGCAGAAGATGATGGTTGTAACAAGATTCAAACCTTTCTTCAGCTTCTGTAAGGCTGGGCCGCGTGACTCTGGGACGGGAACGGGACTGCAGCGCGACTCTCTCTCGTGGTCTCCCATGGCAAAGGCCCATCTGTCAGGACTTTACGTTAGGTCCAATGCCAGTTCCGTGAGAGGTTTCACACTCGCAGGAAATATATCGTTAGGCGATATTGTGTAAGCGCGGCCCCGGGAACTCGGCTCCGAGAGTAATCTTCCTCGGCGATGTGTGAAAGGTTTCACAGATATTGTTAGAGGTTTCACAGACAATGTGTCCGGCTTGGCTGAGAGACGCGAGCATGATGTGAGGACAACCCAAGGCGTCACTCCGCCGAAAGTCGCTGACCCTTTCCCTTCGGGTTGAGATAAGGAGAACAACAATATGGCGGAGTTAGCAGATAGCGGTATGTTGAAGGAGTGGTGGGCAAATCCGGCTGTGGTAGGGCTGATGGGATTCGGCTTGACGACGATGGCGACGGGCTTGCATAACGTGGGCTACTGGAGTGCAGGACCAACTCTGGCCTTAGCAATCACGTTCGGAGGCACGGCGCAATTCATTGCGGGCATCGTGGACCTTCGAAAAGGAAGCATCTTCGGTGGTTCTGCCTTCATGTCGTACGGCGCGTTCTGGTGGTCGTTATTTGTGTTGCTGTACGTGCAGCCGAAGACGGGCATCCCGGCGGGTCATCCCGAGGAACTTGGTTTCTTCCTGATGTGGACGCTGTTTACGTTCGCTTTTTGCGTTGCGGTTCAGGGCGTCGGGAAGTTCCTGGCGGTCCTGTTCTGGCTACTTTTGCTGGCCTTCATTCTGCTGGACTTCGTGGTCTTGGGCAAGTGTTCGGCAGCGGTTGCGGGGTGGGAGATCTTTATCACCGGGTTGGTCGCTTGGTACATTGCCATGGCGACGTTGGCGAATACAGTTTATAAGAGGAAGGTTCTACCGCTTATGTAGAGTCGCGGATTTGTCTGCGAAAAAGCGTCACCATCTTCTGGGAACACGATGCCTGAAGCCACTGTAGGCCGATCTTACTCGGATCAGTGTCAGGAGTTCATCAACGGATGGAAGGACCGTGCCTGCGGCGCGGGCCGGGAAGCTCTCACCGATATTCTCGTCAATGCGTTCAAGGAAGCTTCAGCAGTCCAAGTTGGAAACTTGCAAGCCAAAACCCCCGCAGGTTCGCTCCAGGAAAACTCGAATTTGCGGGATCTGATCTCTGCTCCGATTGACGATGGGCTGCCTTTGCTCTTCATTTTCTCCGACCACTCGGCGCTGGAGGTGAAGCGGGACGATGCTGGTTTGCACATCAGCTCAGGGATGCATTAACGCAGAGAAGTTGCCCAAGATCGTCGAATCAGGAGTTCGTATTCGAGCCGAACGGCTTTATCAGCAACTGGACGGTTTGCAACCTATGGGTCTGCAAGCCCGACGCTGATAACGCTGATTCAGTGGGTTTAAAGCGCCAGTACGACGGTTGTGATTCCGAGCCTGATAACGTCACATGTGAGGCCCACAATACCCTGGAGGATTTGTAAGGACTCAGAAAAAAGAGACGCAGCGGATGCTGGCCACTACTGTACTGCGAAAGATTCGTAGATGCCCTCCAGGTTCCCGTCACCGTGCTCCGGTACAATAGCCCCCGTGCCCGAATCCACGTCTACACCTGCGCAAATGCTGGCGAAAGTCCAGATCTTTTCCGGGCTGACGGAGAGCGAATTGAGTTTTCTGGCGCAACGTGCGGCGCCGCGCAGCTATTCAGCGGGGCAGAGCGTGTTCGGCGAAGGTGAGCCTTGCTCTGGACTTTATGTCGTCGAGTCCGGCCATGTACGAATCTTTAAGAGTTCGGCCAATGGACGCGAACAAGTACTCAGCATTGATGGTCCAGGCAGTTCCATCGCCGAACTCCCCGTCTTCGATGGCGGGAGCTATCCCGCGTCCGTGACGGCTATCGACGAGGCCAAGCTACTCTTTGTCAGTAAGCAGGATTTTCAGGCATTGTGTTTGGCCCATCCTCAGGTAGCGCTGAAGGTCTTGCGGGTGGTCGGTGCGCGCTTGCGCCGACTGGTTGGCATCATCGAAGAACTCTCGTTCACCACGGTGCGTCACAGGCTGGCCTCGTTTTTGTTGCGTCTCGCGCAGAAGGAAGGCAAGCGTTCCGCCGCAGGCGTGGAAATCACATTGCCTGCCAGCAATCAGGAATTAGCGTCGCATATTGGCACTGTCCGCGAGCTCGTTTCGCGTAATCTTTCTCGCCTCCAGGCAGAGGGGATGCTTCAGATCGACGGGCGGACCGTAACGATCTCTAATCTGAAAGCGTTGGAAGCTGAAACCGATTCACCGGAATAAAGCTGAATCTCCTGGCGTGCTCATCTTCTTGCTGATTTCTCCGATTCCGGCTCGTCTCGTCCAAGTTTGTCCTTCGTGACAAAAGTCATCGGCAGGCATCCTTCACTCCGCTAGCTTTAGAACATCAAAGCGCGGCCTATAAGCATCGAGCTGGGTCGTGAGGAGAATGCAATGAGCATGACCGCCGAAAAAACCGTTCGTGAACTAGCGCTGGAGAATACTACTGCCACGAGAGTCTTTGAAAAGCTAGGCATTGACTACTGCTGCGGAGGTAACAAATCGCTGGAAGAAGCCTGCCGTGTGTCAAACCTTGCGATGGATGAGGTGATCGATTCGTTGGAAATGGCCGAGCAAGCGGCACACGCCGCGCAGAAAGACCGGAACTGGCAAACTGAGCCTCTCGCGGATTTGGTCGTGCACATCAGGAACACGCACCATAAGTACACACGTGAGGAAATGGCTCGCCTTGTTCCTCTCCTGGATAAGGTTTGCTCTGTCCACGGGAAGAACCATCCCGAGTTGCAGAACGTCCGATCCAGCTTTCAGGGACTGGTCCAGGAGCTGACGACACACATGATGAAAGAAGAGCGGGTTCTGTTCCCCTACATAGTGAGGATGGAGGAAGCCGTCATCCAGAAGGAACCGGTTCTGCCACCACCGTTTGGCAGCGTGCAAAACCCCGTGTCTATGATGGAACACGAGCACGACTCCGCTGGGAACGCATTGCGTGCCATGCGCGAAGCCAGCTGTGGTTATACGTCTCCGGGCGACGCGTGTATCAGCTACCAAACACTGTACAAGGCGCTGGCGGATTTTGAAGCCGATCTTCACCAGCACATTCACCTGGAAAACAACATTCTGTTTCCTCGGGCGATTGCGATGGAAAAGACGCACTAATGGGGCACTAACCAGTGTTGGACGAGGAATGCTTCCCCAGCAGGATCAGAAGTGTGCCATTCCGTTTGAACTGAAGATGAGAAACGACAAGAGCAAAGCCGAGTCTAAAAGTAGGAAGGAAATGAACGAGACAAGTGATGCTGTCCGCGCCGCTCAGCAGACCCGCACGCGAGCGCTGATTGTTCCCCGCGAGCATGGTGCCTGGGGTCTGCTGCTTGTTCCTCTGTTCACCGGTGTCGTCGCAGGGCTTGCTTCGGAGCACCGGATCTGGCCGTTGATCATGTTCACAGTGGCCGCTCTGTCTTTGTTTTGGCTGCGGACACCGGTCGAGAGCCTGATTGGCACCAGTTCACTGACGGCCAATACTGAAACAGAACGGCGGACGGCGCTTGTTGCATCAATTTTGTTGGCGGCTCTGGCCACCGCTTGTTTGACCGGGCTGATGTGGAAAGGACAAAACCTACAGTTGCTTCTTCTCGGGGCGGCAACAGTGTTTGCCCTTGTGGTCCAAACGGTGCTCCGACGACTGGGCCGGAGAGCGAGAATGGCGGCTCAGTTGGTCGGCGCAATTGGCCTCACTTGCACTGCTCCGGCTGCTTACTACATCGGCACGGGACGGCTAAGCGAGCGCGCCTTCATTTTGTGGGCGGCCAACTGGATCTTCGCAGGCAACCAGATTCATTTCGTTCAAGTGCGGATCCATTCTGCCCGAGCGTCCACTTTCTCTCAGAAATTTGGTCAGGGGAAGCTCTTCTTATTGGCGCAGTCGGTATTTTTCGCGTCCCTGATTGTCGCATCGTTCTGGCGTGTATTCCCTCCCTTGGTGATCGTTGCTTTTGTTCCCGCACTTGTTCGAGGAACGCTGTGGTTCTTTCGAAAAGCGGAATCGCTGGATGTCAGGAGCCTGGGCTGGTCCGAGATGAAGCATGGAGTGGCATTCGGAGTTCTGCTTGCGGTTGCTTTCATTTATTCGTAAGTACACTTGAAATGCCGGGTACGTCTGGTGAAATAGGCTCCTTCCTAATCCGAAACTGGGAAAGCACCACAAAGACCTATGAGAAGATCGTTACCCCGTCAGAGGAATACAATCTGCAAAGTGGCCCTGCTGAAGAGCATCGAAGCGGAGAATCCGGAGTCGGCGCAGAGTAAGCATCTGCTGCTCGGCACGCTATCTTTCACGGTTTGCTTCTCGGCATGGGGCCTTATCAGCGCTTTCGCTCCGCATTTTCGCCAACAGTTTCACCTCTCAGCGACACAAACGGCTTTTCTAGTAGCAGTACCAGTTCTTCTGGGCGCGCTCGCGCGAATTCCGATAGGAATGCTGGCGGACCGCTTTGGGGGCCGCGCTGTTTTCACCGTTCTGATGTTCTTTGTTGCCGTGCCAGTGGCCTTGGTCCCGGCCGCTACCAGCTACAGGGATCTGCTCGTCGTGGCGTTTCTTCTCGGAATGGCGGGGTCGTCATTTGCTGTTGGCGTCGGTTACGTCTCCCGCTGGTTTTCGATGGAGAGCCAAGGCAGTGCGCTCGGTGTGTACGGCTTGGGAAATATTGGCCAGTCCGCTGCGGTCTTCCTGGGACCATTGGTGGCTGCCGCGTACGGATTTCGCACTGTCTATTGGGGGATGTCGGTCATCCTTTTGGCCTGGGCAGTGCTATTCGTTATCTTCGCTCGAAACGCTCCCCACGCCGCTCGCCCCAAGAGCCTGTCTGAGATGCTCAGCGTACTCGCCCACGAGCCTCTGGCGTGGGCACTGGCGGCATTCTATTTTCTGACCTTTGGTGGATTCGTCGCCTTCTCAATTTATCTGCCAACGCTGCTGCGCGATCAATTTGGGTTGCGACCCGCGGATGCCGGTTTCCGAACAGCCGGATTCGTCGTGCTCGCCACTCTGTGCCGTCCACTCGGTGGATGGCTGTCTGACCGGATTGGTGGCTCGCGAGTTCTTTCATGGATTCTCCCCGCAGTTGCAGCTTTCGGATTGTTGCTCGGTGTGCAGTCGATGCTGCCATTCACGGTTGGCGCGCTCGGTTGCGCTGCTTTGCTGGGCATCGGCAACGGCGCTGTATTTCAGCTCGTGCCCCGATATTTTCCAACCCAGAGAGCTACCGTCACCGGCCTCGTAGGTGCAATGGGCGGAATGGGTGGATTCTTTCCGCCATTGCTTCTAGGCAGTGTTTCGCGACCGACTCGGAGTGGTTTGGCCAGGATTTCTCTTATTGTCGGGGGTGGCCTGTGTTCTCTGGTGGATGAATGGCCGCGTCTTCTTGACGCGGGAAGAAGCGCTTGCAGCCAAGCTTCCTCCGGCTCTGACTCGTACTGCGGATAAGGTCCGTGCAGGAGCCTGGGCCACGTTGTGGACTTTGGTTCTGATCGCTGCCATCGTGCTGGGCTCACGCAATCTGCAGAACTTCGACGCCGCGCTGGTCATCTACACCTTCGCCATCATCTTCGCGACATGGGGCGTCATTTACCACTACTCCGTCTGGATTCGGAAGCCTCCCACCTATGTGTACTGGAAACGCGGATGGCAATTGTTCAGGGAGCGAGGAATATTTCGAAGCCTCAGCCACGTCACCGCGCTGGCCGGAACTCATCTTCTGGCTCAAACGTTCATCGCAAAACGCTCCCGGCTTCGTTGGGCGATGCATCAGATGATCTTTTGGGGATGCGTGCTGGCGGTGATGATCACCTTTCCGCTCGTATTCGGATGGATTCATTTCAGCAGCGCTCCAAATGATCAGATGACGTACGTGACCTATCTCTTCGGGTTTCCGGCAGGCAGGTTCCATCTGCACACGTTCACAGCGCTGATGCTTTTTCATGGTCTTGATGTTGCGGCCGTTTTGGTTCTGGGTGGAATTGCGCTTTCGCTGTGGCGCCGCATGCGCGATGAAGGCGCACGAGCGGTTCAAACGCTAGCGATGGATTTCTGGCCGTTAATTCTGCTTTTTGCCATATCGATCACCGGGCTGGCTCTTACCGTGTCCCAAGAATGGCTCGCTGGCAGCTTCTACGATTTCATTGCCATCTTGCACGCGATCACCGTGATCGCCGCCTTACTTTATCTTCCGTTTGGGAAGTTCTTTCACATTTTTCAGCGTCCAGCGCAGTTGGGAGTGAAGCTGTACCAGCGCGTCGGCGACAAAGGTGAGGGGGCGCTCTGCGCCCGCTGTGGCGAGCGCTACGCATCTCTCATGCATGTTGACGATTTGAAACGTGTGCTGCCGCAAGTCGGTTTCAACTATTCGATGTCGGGGCCAGTGCGCAACTGGCAGGAGTTGTGTCCGGCCTGCAAGCGCAAGTCACTTTCTCTCGCGCAATTGAGACTAAAAGAGGAAGCGAATGGCTAAGGCTCCGGTCTCTGAAGAGACTCTACAAGAGAAATTCGGGCCCCATCTGAACTATCAACCGCCCGGCGGTTGGGGAGAAGAGTCCGTCCACCCCGCGGAGAAGCTGGTCAAGACACATTGCTGCTTCTGCGGTCAACAATGCGGTATCCAATTAAAGGTCCGCGACAATCGGGTGATCGGATTCGAGCCTTGGGAAGAGTTTCCGTTCAACCGTGGCATGCTTTGCCCAAAAGGCGTGAAGCGATATCTGCAGGGGAATCACCCCGACCGTTTGCTTACTCCGTTGATGCGAGGTGAGCAGGGATTTCGTCCGGCATCATGGGACGAGGCCCTGACTTTCACGGTCAGCCGGATGCGTGAGATCCAGGAAAAGTACGGCAAGGACGCTTTTGCCATCTACGGCGGCGCCTCACTCTCGACTGAGAAATCGTATCTGCTCGGCAAATTCGCCCGAGTGGCTCTAGGCACACGCCACATCGACTACAACGGACGACTCTGTATGGTCTCCGCCGGAACGGCCTACAAGCTGGCGTTTGGCATAGATCGAAGCACGATTCCATGGAGCGAAATTCCCAAAGCTGAGGTTTTGTTCGTGATCGGCGCAAACATCGGCGAGTGCGCTCCAATCACGACCGACTACATCTGGCGCTGCCGCGACAACGGTGGAAAACTGATCGTCGCCGATCCTCGGATGACTCCTATCACGCGAAATGCCGATCTCTATCTTCCATTACGGCCCGGCACCGATCTTGCACTCTTGATGGGAATGCTGCACGTCATCCTGCGTGACGGCCTGGAGGATCGCGAATTCATCAGGCAATACACGACCGGGTTCGAGGCGGTGGCTGAATCCGCCAAGCAGTGGGATCTTCGCAAGGTTGCTGATATGACCGGCGTGCCACTCGAATCGATCGAGAAGGCCGCACGCTGGATTGGCAAATCGAAGCGCGCCATCATGATGCACGCTCGGGGATTGGAGCATCAGTCCAAGGGCGTCGAAAACTGTCTAGCGGTACTCAATATCGCTCTTGCCACCGGAAACATTGGCCGCGACGGCGCTGGGCCGACGATGATCACCGGCCAGGGAAACGGCCAGGGTGGACGCGAGCATGGGCAGAAGTGCGATCAACTTCCCGGTCAGCGTTCCCTGGCCGATCCCGTCGCCCGCGAGTATGTTGCCGGCGTCTGGGGTATCAAACCTGAAGAACTGCCCCAGCCGGGCTACAGCGCTCAAGAAATCATGAACGCCATCCACAGCGGCGAAATTAAGGGACTGCTCTCGCTGTGTTTCAATCCCCTCGTTTCGCTTCCCGATGCGAACTTCACCCGCGAAGCACTGTCAAGACTGGAATACTTCGGGGTGGTCGATTTCTTTCTCTCCGAAACCGCCCATCACGCCGACGTGGTTATGGCCGGCAGTCTCCATGAGGAAGAGGATGGGCTTGGTTGCAGCGCCGAAGGTCGCGTCATTCACTGGAAGAACAGCATCGATCCACCGGGTGATGCGAGACGAGACTCCGCCATCATCATCGATTTAGCGCACCGCCTGGGTCGTGGGCAGTTCTTCCCATTCAAGAACCCTGCCGACATTTTCGAGGAACTGCGAGTCGCTTCGCGCGGCGGTGTGGCCGACTACTACGGCATCACCTACGAGCGAGTCGATCAGCAGATGGGTATCTTCTGGCCCTGTCCATCGCTCGACCATCCTGGCACCCCGCGCCTATTCGTCGATAAGAAGTTCTATACCCACGATGGCAAAGCCCACTTCAACGTTACGGAATGGCGACCGAGCGGCGACCCTGTTGCCGAGGAATATCCCTTATTCCTTACCACCGGACGTGTAGTCAGCCAGTATTTGTCGGGGACTCAAACCCGGCGCATCGGGGCACTGGTAGATCAGAGCCCTGAACCTCGGGCGGAAATTCACCCGCGCCTGGCGGAACAGTATGGCATCAAAGACGGCGACTGGATCAGGGTAACGACGCGGCGCGATGATCTGACGGTTCGCGTCATGGTAGTCAAGACCATCCGCCCCGATACGGTCTTCATTCCGTATCACTGGGCTGGCATTCGTAGTGCAAACCGGCTTACTCATCGGACTCTCGATCCTCGGAGCAAGATCCCCGAGTTCAAGGTTTCGGCGTGCAGAATTGCGGGAGCGAAGGGCCCCGACGAGTCTCCGGACGATCGCGGCGCGCATGAGAACGGTGCATCTCGGGGAGGCGCTTAGTGTTCGGATACGAATTCTATGTCGATCCCTCGCGCTGTATCGGTTGTCGCTCGTGTTTGCAAGCGTGCGAGGAATGCGATACCCACCGGGGAAAGTCGATGATCAACTTCGACTTCATCGAGCGAAAAGAGAGTATCCGCTCTGCCGCATACGTCTGCTGGCACTGTGACGAGCCTACTTGTGCGCAAGTCTGTCCGGCGGATGCCATCAAGAAGGGCGAGGATGGAATCGTCCACTCCTCGCTCAAACCGCGCTGTATCGCCTGTAACAACTGCGTGTTGGCTTGTCCCTTCGGTATCCCGAAGATGATGATTCCTGAGCAACAGATGATGAAGTGCGACATGTGTTATGACCGCACGTCCATCGGCAAGCGGCCGATGTGCGCGACCGTTTGTCCAAGCCAGGCATTGTCCTACATCAGGCCCGAAGAGATTGCCCATCGTCGCGAGAAGCCAACGAATATTTTCTATTTCGGCAGCCAGAAGATCACGACGAAGGTTTACATGATGGCCCCAGCCGAACGAGAGGCCATCGCCCTCGATGTTGTGGATTACATGTGGGAGGAGAACCATGAATTGGTTGCGACGAGGGACTAGCGAACCGCTTTGGAAGGAAGAGTTCTCGGTTCGCACCGCAGACGAGCGCTATGTCACACGTCGGCAACTCACCAAATTCCTCGTCCTCACCAGCCTCGGCATGTTCGTGGGAAATATTTGGATTCTGATTCGATCGGTCCTTTACAAGGCTCCCGTCTACCAGCCGCAACCTGTAGCCCAACTCGGAGAGATTCCTATCGGGGGAGTCAAACTATTCACCTACCCGACAAGAGATGACCACTGCATCATGATCCGCACCGCCGAGGATGAATATGTCGGCTACAGTCAGAAATGCACTCATCTTTCCTGCGCGGTCTATTACTCTCAGGCGGAAAACAGACTTGAATGTCCGTGCCACAAGGGCTTCTTCTCGATCAAGGATGGCGCTGTCCTACAAGGGCCCCCATCGCGCCCTCTGCCGCGCATTGTTCTCGAAACACGCGGCGAACAATTAGTCGCCATCGAGGTAAAAGGCTAACGCGATGCCAACTTCAAACGACCTGCCTCCTCACAATCGTGGCTTGACCGCCATCGCGGGAGCGATGTCCTTGATCACCGTTCTTCTGATCGTTCAAATCTGGCTACTGAGCGCTGCTTTGGAGTCCTTCCTGAGGGGAAACCGGCATACTGCGCTGCCAGCCGCGATCTTCTCGGGAGTGATGTTCTTCATTTGCTTGGGCCTCTATAGCTTTGTCGTTCGTGTTGATTCTGAAGTCCGCAGCTCCGGCAGCGGCCGCTAACCCCACCTTTTCGGATCCCTCAAGAGGTACTACCCATCGAATTTCCCTGGGACATTAGTCACATGCGTCGGGTCACAAGTCTGTCAGTCTTGTTTTTATAGGAATGTGCCGGAAACAGCCGCAAGAAAAACTGAAAAAAACTGAATGCAAAGCAGCGAACGCGAAGTCAAGCCAGAAGAGAGTCGGAGCAGCGCCGATTTTCGCGAGAATCTTGCTACTCGATTCCGGCAAGGGCCTGACTGACTGTTCTCACCCACAGAGGTGGATCGTCTGCCGGGCAATTGAAATCGGTCCTGCTGAAAGCCTTGTCCAGGCGGCCCAAGAGCGCCACGATCGGAACCCCAGGCAGAGATTCCCGAAAATGAGCGATAAGTTCGCAGCGCTCATGCCGAGGTGCCCGATGCCCGATCACCACCACTCCAACCAATGCATCCGAGAGAGCAAGATTCCGTGCAGCCTGTGAACCGAGGACAGAAACCACTGGATGCCCAAGTGATTGGAGAATCTCCTCACGGACCGACAAGAGGGAAAGGCGATATTCCACCTGCAAAATGGCTGTCATGGTGCAATCTGTTCTCCATGATGTTTCTCCATGGTCACTATTTCAACGACGATCATACCTTTCGACCCGCCGAACGATGCCCAGGAGTTGCTTGCGCTGCATGATGAAATGTGCCAAGGACCCAACGCGCACAGCGAGCCACTCCGGCAGGCCGTAGGGACGATAGCCAGATGCCACGCGACCACGCACGATCAGCCGTGTTTGGTCTGGTTGCGGTTGTTCGAGGACGAACGCCCAAGTGGTCTGATATTGTCCGCCGGGCAACCGCCAGGAAAGAACCAGGCTGTGTTCGGGATCACACTGGGCAACGACGAACACGTCTTTAGCTCCGGGCAGGGCGGGAAATACACTCCCCACATGGATATTTTGATAGTCCGGTAGGATACGGTCGGCGCTGCGGTGGCCACCGTTGTCAATGAAGTCGTAGGCGTACCATCCAGCCCTGTCGGATCCCATCTGAGCAAGCCATGGCCAAACGTCATGAGGAGGACGACGAATCGTGATGGCGTGATTGACCGAGCCGATCGACTGGGGAATCAGCTCGTCTCCGGCAAGGGTCCGGGCACGCTCGTCGGCAGTAGCGCGGACTTGCATGCTGGCACAAGTCGCAAGCACCGCGAACACTATCGATACTCCTAGAAGAACGAGCAGCAATTTCTTCTTCATGGGGCAGCGATTGTAAGGGTAGCCCAGAGCGACATCGTGCTCAGTGATTTGGGTCACTTGGAGTTTTGCGCCGAGACTCGGCGCAACCTTGGCTCCTTCAGGTGGGAATACCAAGTCTTGGCAGCAGCCATTGCGTCAAGACTATATAGGCGACAACAAAAGCCACTCCCCAAACCCAATTAGGCATGTTCACTCTCTCCTTATCTGCCCACTCCTAGTTTACGCAGGAACGTCATCATCGGGCACCAGTTCGTGAATCCAGACTGAAACAGATTCAGGCCAACAAAAGCCGTCAAAAGGTACCAGTACGGGCTTACGTAGTGCCCAAGTGCCAGGGACAACATAATAAAGCTGCCAGCGATCAAACGAAGAGCACGTTCTACGGTCATAATAGTTCTCCTTCGAAACTACAGCGTCTGCGCAATCTCACATTTCTGTGTTTCGCATTCAGCAACATTTTCGGGCGAGTGCGGATACAGGGGTGGACGCGAATCTTTCCGCTGTGAGAGGTAATAAAGAACCGGCACGGCCATACGCGACAGAACGGTAGACGCGACTTCTCCCGCCATCAATGACAGGGCCAAGCCCTGAAAAATCGGATCGAACAGGATCACGCTCGCTCCCACCACCACGGCGGCGGCAGTCAGCAGCATTGGACGGAAGCGTACGGCGCCCGCATCGACGACGGCGTCCTCCAGCGACATCCCCTGGGAGCGGCGCAGTTCGATGAAATCTACGAGAATGATGGAATTGCGAACGATAATGCCGGCTCCAGCGATGAAGCCGATCATCGATGTGGCAGTGAAGAATGCCCCCATCAAAGCGTGCGCGGGCAGAATGCCGACCAGCGTCAACGGAATGGGTGCCATGATGACCAGAGGAGTCACGAACGACCGGAACCAACCCACGACGAGCACGTAGATCAAGACCAAGACAGCAGCAAATGCGAGTCCCAAGTCACGGAAGACCTCCACGGTGATGTGCCACTCACCATCCCATTTCATGGAAAAGCGGTCGGTGCGTTCGGGCATGGTGGTGCCCTTGTATTGCTTTACTCCGTAGCCATCGGGCAACTTGATTTTTTCAATGGCCTCGCTCATCTTCATAATGGCGTACACGGGACTTTCTTCTCCGCCCGCCACATCTCCCGTCACGTAGACGACTGGCTGCAGATTCTTGCGATACACGCTGGTGTCAATCGTCGTCTGTTGAAGGTTCGTCACTTCCTGCAGGGCTATTTGGCCGCCGGAAGGCGTCGGCAGCTTCAGGTTGCCCAGGTGTTCGATCCCAGAGCGATCCGGGCGCGCCAGTCGCACTTCGATAGGGATGTCTTCTCGTGAACGGGAATCGTGAAGCAATCCCGCGTTGGCGCCGCCGAGCCCGACCTGCAGAGTGCGCGTCACATCGGCGGGTGAAATGCCATGGAGGGTTGCCTTGTCCAGGTCCACTTTCATGGCGTACTTGATTTGCGGGTCCTCGACGTACCAGTCCACATCGACGACGCCTGGCGTTTGCTGAAAGACCTTCTTGACTTGAGCGGCCAGTTCAATTTGCCCTTTATAGTCAGGTCCGTAAACTTCGGCGACAAGAGTTTGCAAGACGGGCGGACCAGGCGGGACTTCCGCGACCTTGATACGCGCACCGAAGGGCGCGGCAATCTTGTCCAACTCCGGCCGCAGTCGTCGTGCGATCTCGTGGCTCTGCGCCTTGCGATCGTGCCGTGAGAGCAGATTCACTTGGATATCAGCCTGATTGGGCTGATTGCGCAAGAAGTAATGACGCACGAGACCGTTGAAGTTGTAAGGGCCGGATGTTCCGGCATAGATCTGATAATTGATGACCTCGGACTGTTGTCCGAGATACTGCCCCAAGGCTTGCGCCACGCGAGTCGTCTGTTCCAGTGGCGTGCCATCGGGCATGTCAATGATGACCTGGAACTCACTCTTGTTGTCGAAAGGGAGCATCTTGACGCGTACCCACTTCAACGGGACAAACGCGACCGCGGCGAGCAACAACAACACGACACCACCAAGAAACATCCAGCGGCGATGCGCGTCGCGGATCAGCGGGTTCATCATCCGGCGGTACAGGCGGGTGGTCCAACCTTCGGCGTCGTGCGCAGAATGGTCGCCACCGCCCGCATATTTCCTCAGGAGCCTTAGTGCCGCCCACGGAGAAACCACGAAGGCCACCATCAACGAAAACAGCATGGCCGCCGAAGCTCCAACCGGGATCGGGCGCATGTACGGACCCATCAGGCCGCGCACAAAGGCCATGGGAAGGATCGCGCCGATTACCGCGAATGTAGCGAGAATCGTCGGATTCCCAACTTCGTCGACGGCCTCGACCGCGACTTCATATAAGGAACGCCCTCGGCTTTCCGGCAACCGAAAATGGCGCACGATGTTCTCGACCACAACGATGGCGTCGTCAACCAGGATGCCAATGGAAAAGATCAGCGCAAACAAAGTGACCCGGTTCAAGGTGTAGCCATACAGGTAGAAGACGGCGAGTGTGAGGGCGAGCGTGACCGGCACTGCCAGCAGTACGACGCCTGACTCCCGCCAGCCTAAGGCAAGTGCAATCAGCAATGTGACCGACAACGTTGCGATCAGCAAATGTTTGAGAAGTTCGTCGGATTTGTCTTTCGCAGTCTCCCCATAGTTGCGCGTGACTGTGATGTTCAGATCATCTGGAAGCACATACCCGCGCAAAGCGTTGATTTTGTCCAGCACACGCTCGGAAATGTCGGTGGCGTTCGTACCTTTGCGCTTGGAAAGCGTGATGGTTACTGCGGGATATTCCGCGCCCGCGGTTTGCCCTGAGCCGCCGCTAGCATTGGCAAACAGCACGTAAGTGTTGGCTTCGGCTGGTCCGTCTTCCAGTTTCTCCGCTACGAAACGCAAGTAGACGGGGCGTCCGGCGTGAACCCCAACGACGACCTGGCGCAGGTCGTCGAGACTCGTGAAAAAAGTTCCGGCTTCGACCTGAAACTCGCGATTGTCGCGCGCAAAACTGCCAGCTTGGCCACGGCTGTTCGCGTTCTGCAGTTGTCCGACGATGGCACCCGGGGTGAGGCCATAAGCTGCCAGCCGCTGTGTGTCGAGCACGACTCGTATTTGCCTCGGCTGTCCTCCAATGATCTTCGTCTCAGAAACGTCGTTGAGCGGTTTGAGTGAATTTTCCAGTTCACCCGCGATTCTCCGCAGCCGATAAGAGTCATAGTCCTTTCCCCACAGCGTCAGGGCCATGATCGGCACGTCGTCAATCGAGCGGACCTTGATGATCGGTTGTGAGACACCGGGCGGGATACGATCAAAGTTGGAGTAGAGCTTGTTGTAGGTCTGTACGATCGCATCTTCTTCTTTGGCGCCCACATAGAAACGCACCACCAGCATGCTCACGCCCGGATGACTGATTGAGTAGATGTACTCAACGCCCGGCACTTCGCGCAGTAACTTTTCCATGGGAAGACTGACGCGCTGTGCGACCTCGTCCGCCGATGCGCCCGGCATCTGAACAAAAACGTCGAGCATGGGCACCACGATCTGGGGCTCTTCTTCCCGCGGAGTCTTGAGAATGCTGAAAGCACCCAGGAGCAGCGCAGCGACGATCACCAGTGGTGTCAGCTTCGAATCAATGAAAGTGTGGGCAATACGACCGGCGAGGCGCAAGCCCTTCGGGGGCTGTATCAGCGACTTGGATTTGCTATCAGTCATTACTGGACCTCAATGCGTTTGCCATTCAGGTCCACTGCACCCGGTTTGGCCACGAGCCGCTCCCCGTCCTGGAGGCCCGCCAACACTTCGACTTCGGCCCCGGATGGCTTCCCCAAAGTGATGTAGCGCAAACTCGCAACCTTGTTTTGGTCGAGCACATAAATGCCCTGCAATTGGCCGCGTTCGACGACCGCAGAACGCGGAATCAACAGTGCCTGCCGCTCGCCGCGAGAAAACTGGGCTCGCCCGAACAGCCCCGAACGCAGATGTGTGTCTGTGGCCAAATCGATCTTCACCAGGAACGTGCGACTCGCGGCGTCCGCGGCTGGAATGATTTGCACAACCTTGCCTTTCAGCCCCGCGTTGCCGAGGGCATCGATGACGACCGAAACCTGCTCTCCTGTTCGTACGTACTGGAGATCGTTCTCGTTGACGGTGGCCTCCAGTCGATAGTGGCGCACGTCCTCAACGGTGAAAATCGGCATGCCGGGTGAAGCCAGCGTGCCAGAATCGGCTTTCTTCTCCGTCACCACGCCGTCGAATGGCGCCCGAATCCGCGTGTAATCCAGAGACGTGCGTGCTTGGCTCAATGCTGCCTGCGCCTGGGCCCGCCCTGCCTTTGCCATGTCGCGACGCGCGAGAGCTGTTTGTTGACGGGCTTTCACCTCGTCGAACTCCTGCGGACTCACCGATTTCTTTTCGAAGAGAGTTTGGTAACGCTTCAGCGTTGATTCCGCCAGGGTCAGGTCGGAACCTGCTCCGACCAGTTGCTGTTGGGCGGCAAGGTCGGCTGCGGTCGAGCGGTCTACTGCGGCTCGCGGCTGGGAGTCGTCGATTACGGCGAGCACTTGACCGCGCTGAACGTGGTCTCCTTCGTGAGCCCGGATCTCGATGATGTTCCCCATCATTTGACTGGAGACGTCGCTGGTCTGGGCGGCACGTACCGTCCCCACCGCTTCTAGCAAATCGGGTACGTTGGCCTGCTGCACGGCGAGCACGGCAATGTTCCGCACAGCGTCCGGCGACGGAGTCGTGCGGGTTTGCTCGCTAAAGCAACCGACGAGGCTAAACACTGCCGGCAGCATCAGAAAGAGAAAACTGAGTCGGATATTCATACGATTCATGGCATCACCACGGGAGATTGCGGATCCAAGCTGCCGCTGGCCAACTCCAGGTTGGCGTAGCTGGTCTGGAAGTGATAAATGGCTTCCCAGTAGTCGGTCTGGCTGCGGCGCGCCGCATCTTCAGCACCCAACAAATCGGTAATCGTGGTCAATCCGCTGTCGTAGCGGTCCTGGTTGATGCGTAGACTTTCCTGTGCCTGGGCGATTGCCGCTCGCGCAACTTCGATCTGTTGTCGACTAGCATCCGTCTCATAGTAGGCTCGTCTCACTTCGAGTCTGACTGCATCGCCCGCTGCCTGCTTCATTGCCACAACCTTTTCTTCGAGGGCCCGCTGCTTGGCGAGTTCCGCGCGTTTCGCTCCCCCTTGAAAGATGTCGAATTGCACTTCGATCCCGCCCAGCCAATTGTTGCCCCCGCCACCGGCGACGAATGTAGGGTTATCCATTTCCCAGCCTGCAAAGGCGTTCACCCGCGGACCGAATGACGACTTAGCAATCGAAACGCTCTGTCGTTGCGCGGCCTCCTCGGAGGCAATGCGCTTCAAGTCTGGACGATTTGCGAGTGCCTGCTTTTCAAGATCCGGCATGGCCGGGATCGAAAGTGTGCGCTCAGCCAACAGTTCGGTAGTCTGGAACGGAGAATCGAGTGGCACACCCATCACCGTGTTCAGCTGTGCACGCGCCACTTCCAGAGTGTTCCTGGCCCGGATCACTTCCTGCTGTCGCGCCGCCATTCGGACCTTCGCTGTCAGCAGGTCTGACTCTACCGTCAGCCCACTGTCGAATCTCGCCTGGCTGCGGCCCATGATCGAGCTGGCAGTTTTCGCCGACTGCTCGTCGACTTCCAGTTCCTTGGCTGCCAATAGAACGTCGTAGTAGGAGCTGACCACCCGGAAGACAATCTCCTGATCCGTGCGATCTAACTGGTGTCCGGCAGCCTCGTTCATTTGTTTTGCCTGATTGATGCCGTGCCAGCTGGCGAATGAGTCGAAAAGGTTCCAGCTCCCGCCAAACCGCGTGGCGAAGTTGCCGAAGGGCAGAGGAGAATTCAGTTTGTTCAGTGCGAAGTCTGCATTGGTGAAACGCTGCTGCCGAAGCTTGCTGCCGAAAACATAGACCGGGTCATCACCCCGAGTCGCCGTTTCAGAAAAACTCAAATGGGGCATGAGGAAGGAACGCGCCGCGCGAACACCCGTAGAGGCCACTTTCGTATCCGCAATCGCCGCCTTGCGCAGTGGATTTTTCTCCAGCGCGATATTCACCGCCTCCTGCAGAGTGAGGGACGAAGGCTGCGCCTCCTGTTGAGCTGAGGCTGCCCCTAAAGACAGCCACGCAACAGCGACGCTCAGAAGCGCTTTGAATAGACCTTTCAACCTTGCACTCCCGCGGCCTGAGCTGGCTTCATCCACTGAGTCTTGTCTTCAACGATTTCGTAAGTTGTATGAAAACTCGCGGTCTTCTGCACCATCGCCCCAACCGAGCAATACTTTTCCTCGGAGAGACGGATAGCCTCCTCCAGCGCCGCCGCGTCAATTTCAAAGCCGGTGACAACATGGTGGATTCGCACTGCCGTGAACACCTGGGGTGGGCGTTCCGCTTGATCGGCTTCCACCCGCACTTCGTAACCGGTGACTTTTTGGTGATACTTCTGGCGGAGGACGGTGACGACATCGAACGCCGTGCACCCGGCCAATCCGGCAGCGACCAGTTCAATCGGCTTCGGGCCGGTACCTCCGGCTGCATCGTCCAACAGCAGGTGATGGCCGCTTCCGGTCTGGGCCACAAATTGGCGCTGCTGCTTAAGTGGTTGAGTGAGTTCGACTTTGGCTGTGATCATGATTGCCTCCTGCTTGGTTCCATCGACAAAGCACACGAATAAATGCAGAAAGTTGGATTTTGTTACAGAGAAAATCGGCCGGGAGCTTACGGCCTTAAGGAGGGCTACAGCTTTGGTCTTACCGCCGCGAGGGCCTGTTCGTAATTCTTCAGCAGTTGCTTGCGGAGCCGGACGGCCTTCTTACTTGAAGGACACTCCGCCGGTGAGGTTCGGCACTGCTGAATCGTTGCTTCGAGACTGGAGAGGAACACCTTGCACGGTTCGCAACCGCCCAGGTGCCGCTCCAGTTCTTCACAAAGCGAATCATCCAACTGTTCGTCGAGATAGTTCGAGAGCTCCGCAAACATGGCCTTGCAGCGGGCAGGTCTGGGTTGTTCGTTGCCTAGCCGTTCTTGGGAAGCCGCCCGCGAAGCGACGGCTGCTCTCCCGGAGCGTGGCTTCAACTCTTTCATCAATTCCTTGCGGACAAATAACCTCGCACGGTGTAGACGAACCCGCACGGTTCCAGAACGGAGCCCTGTGATCTCAGCCACTTCTTCGTCGGCTAACCCTTCCATATCGCGCAGCACCAAAACAATGCGGTATTGTGGCGGCAGCCGCTGAATGGCGTCTCGCAACCGTCCCGCTTCCTCACTCCGAATGGCGAATGCTTCAGGGTTAATGCCGCCACTTGTTCCCACTTGCGCAAGTTCCTTCCGATCCGGCATGAGTTCTTCCAGAGAGAGGTCTGGGTTGGGAGCAAACTTGCTCCGGCGCCGACTCATCAGGCAGCGATTCTTTGCTACTTTATACAGCCACACCACGAGCGCTTTGGGGCTGTCGAATTTGGGCAGGTGCGGAACCGATTTGAGCAGCACTTCCTGCATCGTATCTTCCGCGTCCTCGCGCTGACCGCAGACACGCATGCTGAACGAGAACACAGTATTTTGGAGCAGAGCCAGAGCCTGCTCCAACGCAGCATCGTCACCCCGCTGCAGGAGTTGCACGGCTTGTTCTATCTCAGAACGCATTGCAGCAAATGTAGCATGGCAAACCTCTGGCCAGTCTGCTCTGAGCGGCACTGTGCTTCCGTGAAACGCTAATCTGGAAATGAAATCGAAGGAGAGAAAAGAGCTGTAATTTCTCGTTTGGAAGCGAGTCGGAATGATCTGATATCACCGCTCGGGAAGTAATTTCGCCGTCAGTGTCGATATCGGAATCGCTGAAATGACGAACTCAATGCTTCAACGAGATTTAGAATTAGATATCGCGTTGTCCAACAAGCTATGCAAGAACAGCGGATGCCTGATTGATTCCGTGCTGAGAGTCGGTGACAGGGCAGCGTTCTAACCAACTGAACTACGTCCCCACTTTGTTTTCTTACCTGTATCGGAAACCCGCGTCTTTATTGGCTTTCCTCAGGTTCAATCGTTTCGCCTGCGTCGCCCATTTCAACCCCATAGAACCAAATTCCGAGGTTAATGGACACCATGGACACCAAGCTAAACCACGTCCAAAACTATTTTGCAGGCAAGCCCAACCCAGAGCAGCTGTCCCTGCCCCGAGACTGAATTGTAGCAGAGCGAATTCAGATCAGTACAGGTTCTGTCCCAAAGTGGTGCGGTTGAGGAGCATGTTCTGCACTACGGGCAACCGCACTCGGAACTTTCGGCGTCGACCTTCGTTAGGGCACGACCGCTGGTGGTCCGCCCGCCAGGAAAAGGCCGCCTCGAAAGCGGGTGAAAAACTCCAACGCCAACGAAAATAAAACAACTTATCTCGCCGATCGTACCCGAAAATGCCGTATGTGCGCCGAATTTTGCACCCTTCCAGCACTTTTTTGAAAATCATTTTCAATTTCAGCTTCTTCGCAACTGCTTGGCTCTTCTGTCTGTGGGCCCTAGCTTCAGCGGCGGGCGAACGCTGAGGGGGCGCCACCACGGAGTGCGCCGTTGCGCCGCCGCCGCTTTGTCGTTATCGTCGAACAGAAGGGGAGCCATGATGTTGGCCCATGTGCCACTCAGCGTAGTAGGCCAGCAGGCAGAGCAAGATGTGTGAGCGTACGCGGTCGGGCTGGCGATGGTGGAACCGGAGGACACAAA
>CAWENI010000010.1:0-342413 GCA_963810505.1 Terriglobia bacterium
CTTTCGGTCCTTCACCCGAGCTTCGGCGGCAACTTGTTTCGCCGTCTCGTTCATGTCGAGCGCGAACTCCCAGCCCAGCACATCGACGGCGGGCTTCTGCGGAGAGTTGGGTCCTTTGCCGCTGGCCTTCCACACCTCGGCGGCAATGGCGTTCACGTCCGCTCGGGTCACCGGCGCATCCACCGCAGCCACATGCACCATGCGTCCGCCCTTGACGCCGTGCAGCCAGACGTGGCCGCTGACCGGGGTAGCATGGTAAAGCTCAAGGATGAACTTGCGATAAGCGGTCTCGCGTTCTTTCTGTTCTTCGAGTCTGTTCTTGCCGTTCGAAGGAAACTCGGCGACCTGCCACTGCTGGCGCTCGTACTTGCCTAAATTTTGGACGATGAAGGGTTTCACATCCGGAATGCCGAGCAGGCGCTTGCGCGTGGTGTGAATGGCGAAGCGTCCGAGGTCGCAGGCGATCCAACGGCGATTGAGCTTTTCGGCGACTGCGGCGGTTGTGCCGGAACCGCAGAAGCAGTCGAGGACGAGGTCGCCTTCGTTGCTGCTGAGGTTCAGGACGCGATCCAAGAGTGCTTCCGGCTTTTGCGTATCGTAGCCCGCTCGTTCTGCCGCTTGGCTCTGAATGGGCTTCACATCCAGCCATAGGTCCTGTAGCTGTACACCAGGCATTTCATCTAGGTATCGTTTCTGCGCTGGAACCGTGCCAGGTTTGGTTTGTACGATCTTGCCGTTCTCATACATTTCCTTCATTCGTTTCTCAGAGAACCGCCAGTAACGAGTGACCCCTAAGAATTCGTAGTAAGGATTTCCCTTCAGTGATTTTCCAGGTGCGGTTATATCGCTTAAACGGTAACGGCGACCGTTCTTTGGGTCGATGTGCCTGTAGAAAGCGTCAATATACTCGCTGTCATATGGCGTGTACTGCATGTGCCAGGTATAAGACTCGGCCTTCGTATACAGAAGAATCACGTCGTGAAGTCGCCCAAGATGCGCTGATCCCTGCCCTATATCGCTGTGTGCGGTTTGCCGTCTCCAAATAATTTGATTAATGAAGCGATCTGCTCCGAAAACTTCATCGAGTACGGCCTTCACGTAGTGAGAAATGTTCTGACCGATGTGGACGTGTATTGTGCCCGATTCGGTGAGGAGCTCTCGGAGAAAGAGTGCGGCCTCGTGAAACCAACTGAGGTACGAGTCAAATCCACGACCCCATGTATCTCGGTAGGCTTTCTGTTCTACCAATGACGGCTCTTTGGTAAAGAACACTTGCTCGTCTTCTGAATCATCTGAATGATCCGGGAGCGTCGCAGTGAACGAGAAATCCGCGCCCGTATCAAACGGCGGATCAATGTAAATCAAATCCACCTTGCCGGCGAACTCGGGTAAGAGCGAGGGCAGGACGTACTTCTTGTCGCCCCAGATGAGGCGGTTGCGCCACTCCGCATCATGGCCAGTCGAAGACAGCTCCAGCGTGCGTTGCCGCTCTTGCACGCTCTCATTGACGGTCTCGACGGTTTGAAAAGGCAGCTCGATACGAACCGGCGCACGCCTGTTGCCGTGCTCGTCGTATTTGCCGTCCCAGATGAGTTCAGCCATGTTTGAAAGTAGAAAGGGGGAAGCTCAACATCTTACATGATAAGGTTCCGTGCAATTACGGCTCGGCCCGTTTCCGTATCGTCCGCTGTTTTCGCTGCGTCTCAATACTCGCTTGGCAAGTGGATGACGTTGTTGGTGAAGTAGAGTGTGATTTCATCCAGCGGGAAATCAGTGTGCTCGATGTCCTTGGTGAACACGATGTTGCCATTGCCATCGTCGCACGTAAGCGTGGCGGTTCGGTCGGGACGTACGGCGAGTTTCCAGAGCTGAAATTCCTCGGCGGCAACAGCCTTGTTGTACGGCTGAATGATAGCGATCTCGTCGAGAAGCCAGTATGCCCCGCCGTGCTTGGCAACGTGTTGTGCGCCGTCGGTGTAGAGAACGTTGCGGTTGATTCCGTGCCGATACCAGTTTTCGCTGCCGGTGAATTGCGCGAGGTCGCTTTTGCTTAGGGTCTTTGTCGTCATGATGTGCCTCTTTCGTTTTGAGTGACCCCCGTGGCGGGGGCGAGAGAGGCAACAGGAATCCGGACATCCGCGTCGCGGTTCGGCACTTGGCTGTCGTTGAAGCCCACGTACCCACGGCTGGTGCCCTCGATGATCCTTCATTGATGTATCGAGGTTGGGGTGTACCTCTGCGCCGACCCTGGGATTACAACTCGGCCCAGAACATGTTCATGGTCAGCCAGACGTTTCCAGGGTTCGGAAAACGAGGGCTACGCACTGACATTGCCCACAGCGATGTAGCCGAAGTAAAGGCGGCGCTGGATAACGCGCGCCTCGACGTTCGGGTGCGTGTGCGCAAGGCCTTTTATGATCTGCTGCGCGCTGAGGACGAGCTTCGCATCCACGACGGGCACGTGGCCATCGCCCGGCAGGCAGTGGAGGCAGCCAGGATCAAATACACGGTGGGCAAAGTGCCTCAGCAAGACATTCTGAAGGCCCAAGTCGAACTGACACGCCTGGCCGAGCACCTGATTCATTTCGAGCAGGATGCCGAAGTGGCGCGCGCTCGTCTAAATACGCTCCTCGGGCGTGACCCAGCCGCGTTCATCAGTGCTCGCGGTGACTACTCCATTCCGCAGCAACTGCCGGGAACAGAAGCGCTGGAAAAATTGGCCCTTGCGTCACGGCCTGACTTGGCCCAGGCGCAAGCCGCCTTGGAGAAGAGTCATCAGCAGCAATCGCTGGCAGACAAGAGTTGCAACCCGGATTTGACCGTTTCAGCGGGTTACATGCTGATGCCGACCGGCTCGAACTACCGCAACGACTACATGGTGGAAGGCTCGATCAACCTGCCGTGGTTGAACCGGCGCAAGCATGACGCCGAAATTTCTGAGGCTAAGGCTCAGGTCAGCGAGCAAGATGCCGAGGTTGCCGCCTTGCGGAACTCCGCCTTCGGCCAAATTCAGGAAGCACTGGCGCAGGTGCGGTCTGCGAAAAGGCTTGCAGACCTCTATAAGAGTTTGCTGCAGCCCCAAGCCGAGGTAACTCTGCGGTCCACGGTCATCGCTTACGAGAATGACCGCACCGACTTCCTCAATCTGCTTGATAGCCAGATGACCGTCGTGGACATCGACCTCGCTTACTTCCAAGCCATGGCGGACTTCGAAACGCGATTCGCCGACTTGGAATTTGCAGTCGGAGCGCCAATCGACAGGACAGGACAACCCAATACCCCGGAGGTGACGAAATGAGCGAGCGCACATACAAGCAAGCCTTTGTAATTAGCGCAGTAATTTGCCTTGTGTTGGCTGGCACGCTTGCGTATGTCATCTGGGGTCGCGGTCGCGTTGCGCCTGCAACCGATGATGCGAGCCCTGTGATGGCCAAAGGCCCCGACGTTCCGGAGCAACCGCCGGGTAGCGCCGTGCCTTCCTCCGGTGCATCTCTATCCCTCACTCCGGTGCAACTTTCTCCGCAGCGGATGCAGGCAATCGGTGTGAAGACTGCGGTCGTTGAGATGCGAAACGTCAGCAACGAACTGCGCGTGCCGGGCAACGTGGACATGAACGAGAGGCAGCGCGTCTACGTGCAAACACGTTTTCCTGGCTGGATCCAGAAGGTATTTGCCAATGCCACATACCAGTACGTGCGCAAGGGGCAGCCGATCTTCACGATCTACAGCCCCGAGTTGGTCAGTACCGAGCAAGAGTATCTGCTTGCCAAGCAAAACCAGCAGGCTTTCTCGGGCGACGCGCATGGGACGGCATCGCACGAGAGCGATTGGCTTCTTCAGGCCGCGGCCGATCGTTTGCGCCAATTTGGCGTGCCGCCGAGCGAGATCAACAGACTGGAGCAAATCGGCACAGTTCAGCATGATGTGACCATTGATTCCCCTGCATCCGGCTACATCACCGAATTCAACGCACTTCCCAATCAATACGTGCAACCGGAAACGAAGCTCTACACCATCGCGGATCTTTCCACAGTCTGGGTAAATGCCAACGTTTTTCAAGCCGGCATCGGCACCCTTAAGCCCGGAATGCCCGCGACAGTAACCGTTGATGCTTATCCAGGACGTACGTTCAAAGGACGCATTGATCAAGTCCTGCCTCAGGTCGACGTCACGACGCGCACCGTACCCGTGCGCTTCGTTTTCAACAATCCAGGAATCGCGCTCAAGCCTGGCATGTACGTCAACGTCAGCATTGCGGTTCCACTTGGCCGTCAACTTGTCATTCCTGCTTCTGGCGTCCTGCATTCCGGCACGCAAGAAGTGGCATTTATCGACCGTGGCGACGGTTATCTCGAACCGCGGGAGATTGAGGTCGGACCGCGGCTAGATGATCACGCAGTCGTCCTGAAGGGCTTGAAGGTTGGCGAACGCATTGTCAGCTCGGCCAATTTCCTGGTGGATTCAGAGTCGCAGCTGCAGGCAGCGATAGGGTCGTTCACGCCTCCTCCGCCGGGTGCAGCAGCGGCGGCGGCGATGAATGGACCGGCCGAGAGCATTGCCGTCGATGTCAGCACTGATCCGTCGCCGCCACATAAAGGAGCGAACTTGGTCCGAGTGAAGCTCACCAGTTCGGACAGCAAACCCGTCGCCGGAGCGGACGTGACCGCGACCTTCTTCATGGCAGCAATGCCGGCAATGGGTATGGCGGCTGTGCGACGCGTAGCCACGTTCCGCGAAAAAGGAGATGGCGTTTACGAAGGCCCGCTGAATCTCGAAACTAGCGGGACCTGGCAAGTCACTGTAGTGGTGAAACGCGGCAGTCAGACGATTGCCAACAAGCAGCTCAGCGTAAGCGTCACGGGAGGCATGTAATGATCTCCCGAATTATTGAGTGGTGTGAGCGGAATCGGTTCTTGGTTTTTACCGGGGTCTTGTTGCTAACGGTAGCGGGTGTTTGGAGCCTGCGTCACATCCCGTTGGATGCGCTTCCCGATATCAGCGATGTGCAGGTGGTCATCCACACCGAATGGCAGGGAGAACCGCCCAATGTCATCGAAGACCAGATCACTTACCCAATCGTCACCACTCTGCTGGCAGCACCTCACGTTAAGTCTGTGCGTGCGCAGACAATGTTCGGGGACTCGTACGTTTTCGTCGTATTTGAAGACGGAACGGATCTTTACTGGGCGCGTTCGCGGGTCACGGAATATCTTCAGCAGATTGGGGGACGGTTGCCAGCGGACGTTCATCCCGCCATCGGACCCGATGCCACCGGAGCTGGTTGGGTGTATGAATACGCAGTCATTGATCATACTCACACCAAGAGCTTGGCCGACTTGCGTGCTCTGCAAGACTGGTATCTACGCTACCAGCTCGAAACCGTCCCCGGCGTGGCCGAAGTTGCAACCATCGGCGGTTATGTCCGGCAATACCAGGTGAAGCTCGATCCGAACAAACTGTTCTCATATGGCATTCCCGTCTCTACAGTAATCGACCGGGTACGCGACAGTACAAACGAAGTTGGCGGCAATGTTCTGGAGATGAACGGCGCCGAGTACATGGTGAGAGGACTTGGCTACCTGCGGTCGGCGGCCGACCTGGAGAACGTTCCGGTCGCGACGAAAAATGGAACGCCTGTGCTGCTACGCGATCTGGGCAGCGTGGATTTCGGGCCGGAGGTGCGCCGTGGGGCGGCAGATTGGCAGGGCGAAGGAGAGGCCGTTGGCGGCATTGTGGTCATGCGTTTCGGTATGAACGCGCTTGACGTGATCACTCGTGTAAAAGCCAAACTGCGTGAGATCGCACCCTCACTTCCTCCTGGAGTTGAAATTGTGACGGGTTACGATCGCTCATGGTTGATCAATGAATCGATCAAGACTCTGAAGCGGGATCTGATCCTGGAAGCCGTCATCGTCAGCTTCGTATGCATCGCCTTCCTGTTCCATCTGCGTTCGGCGTTGGTGCCTATCATCACGCTGCCGATCGCGGTCCTGGCGGCCTTCATCCCGATGTACTACCTCAACGTAAGTTCCAACGTGATGTCGTTGGGCGGACTGGCTTTGGGGATTGGGGTGTTGATCGATGCCGCTATCGTGATGGTTGAGAACGGTTACAAGCATCTGGCGGAACGTAGCGGATTGGGCGCCGGCGAACATACCGACAAACTCAGCTCTCAGGAACGCAGGGCTATTTTAGTGCGAGCGGCAAAGCAGGTTGGCCCTGCGTTGTTCTATTCGCTGATTATCATCCTCGTGTCGTTCCTTCCCGTTTTCTTGCTGGAGGCCCAGGAAGGGCGCATGTTCCGCCCTCTGGCCTGGACTAAAACGTCGGCGTTGGCGTTTTCCTCGCTGCTTTCGATCACGCTGGTCCCCGTGTTGATGCCGTTGTTCATTCGCGGCCGGTTGCGTCCTGAATCGCAAAACCCTGCGGCCCGGATCACTCAAGCGGTTTATCTCCCCGTCCTACGCTGGTGTTTGCGGCACTGGAAACTGCTAATCGCGATTAATCTGATCTTTCTGGCGGTGACCATTCCGTTGTACTTCAAACTAGGCAGCCAATTCATGCCTGCCTTGTACGAGGGATCAGCCCTGTACATGCCGACCGCCCTGCCGGGGATTTCCATTCAGCAGGCGAGCCTGCTGATGCAGGAGCAGGACCGTATTATCCGTTCCTTTCCCGAGGTGGAAAGCGTGTTCGGCACAGTGGGCCGTTCCGACAGCGCCACCGACAACGCTCCCCTCGATATGTATGACACGACCGTCATGTTGAAGCCCCAGGAGAAGTGGCGACCGGGCATGACCTATGAAAAGCTGATCGCGGAAATGGATGCCAGGCTCCAATTCCCTGGTCTCACCAACACGTGGACGATGCCGGTGCGAAACCGGCTGGACATGGAACTCACGGGCATCAAAACCCCGCTTGGTCTGAAGATCCAAGGGCCCGATCTGGCGCAGATTCAGGATATCGGCGCACGAATGCAACAGATTCTTACCGGCATACCAGCGACCAGTTCGGTATTCGCAGAGCGAGTCTCGCAAGGGTTTTACTTGAACGTGGAAGTAAATCGACCCGAAGCTGCACGGTACGGGTTAACTGTCGGAGACGTACAGCGGGTCATTACCTCTGCCGTCGGGGGCGCGAATATCGCTCAGAATATCGAGGGCCGCCAGCGTTTTCCGATCAATGTCCGCTACGAGCGCGATTTCCGCGACGATCCGGAAGCGTTAGGCCGCGCTCTCGTCGGTACGCCGTCAGGAGCGCAGATTCCAATCAGTGAAATAGCGCGGCTTTCTTTCTCGCGAGGTCCGGCAATGATTCGCGATGAAGATGGGGCGCTCACCGGCTACGTCTATCTCGACTTGAAAACAAAAGACTACGGCGGGTTCGTGAACCAGGCAGACAAGTTGTTGCGGAGCAGGCTGGATTTGCCAGCAGGGTACACCTATCGCTGGGCGGGCGAGTATGAGTTCGAACTTCACGCCAAAGAGAGACTGAAAATTATCCTGCCGATCGTGTTCTTCGTCATCTTTCTGTTGCTCTACATGGTCTTTAAATCCGCGGCCGAGGCGGCGGTGCTGATCTTCCCGACCCTCTATGCCATGTCTGGTGGACTCATCCTGCAATGGGTGCTGGGTTACAACTTCAGCGTCGCTGTGTGGGTGGGATACATCGCGCTGTTTGGTATCGCGGTCGAAACCGGGGTGGTGATGGTGGTTTACTTGCACGAAGCGCTTCAACACCGGCTCGCCACAGGTACGACTTTAACCGACGAGGATGTAGAGCAGGCCACGATCGAAGGTGCGGTCCAGCGGTTGCGCCCCAAGCTAATGACCGTGACCGCCGTAATTCTTAGTCTTGCGCCGATCTTGTGGGAGTCGGGCATCGGATCCGATGTCATGAAACCGATTGCGGCGCCCATCGTGGGCGGGATGATTACATCGACCATTCACGTGTTGATCTTGGTCCCAGTTTTCTTCTTCTTACTGAAGCGCCGCGCGCTGCGGCATGGCACTTTGACAAAACAACCACCAGCGGAGCAAGCGTGAACATTGGCTGTCGCGGGGGAGAGGGTGTAGGAAGCCGGAGGAACGGGCTTTCGCCTGCCGCGATGTAAGCTCCGTCCTGTCACGCCTAACAGTTAACTTCAAAGCAAGTTCTGAACGCACCGTTATTTCGTAGACACCTTGTTAATCGCGACGACCAGTAGAACCACCACCAGTGCGCCGATCACCGTCCAAATCCACATCCCTCCGCCCATCCATCCGTATGCATGGTTCATCATAGATCCCCTTTCGTTCGGCTACGACCAGCTCATCCCTCCCGATCTTGCTCGCGAAGAATATGACTTCTCATCGGGCCGGTCTTGGCGATGGGCCGTTAATCGGAACGCAACGGGTCGGGCAAAATGTGCCCGTGTCTTTAAGATCTAGCTGCAGCAACCATGGCCGCTCTTCGCCGTTCCCGCAGACTTGTCCAAGTATTGCTCCGGACTAAGGTCGAAATTCTCTTTGCACTTGGAACCGCAGAAGTAATAGGTCTGCCCTTCATGCTCGCTTCGTCCAGCGGCAGTAGCGGCTTCTACGTCCATGCCACAGACGGGATCTTTCACAGCTGTTGTGCTATTCATCATGACCTTCCTTAGGTTCCGTATCGAGGTTAGCAATCGACGTGTGCATCGTCTGAGCAAGAGTGCTCACTCTGGCCCGACCAATCGGTTGTATCCTCAACGTTTGACGAATACTTGCGTCGCCACACGAGAACGTTCGGTTTCCGGCTAGGGAGTTCAAATGGACCAAATGGCGCATGAATCCCACGGACAACAGGCAGACGCACATGCCGGTCACAGAATGTCCAAGGCCCACGGAAACCACGACCGTCACGCCGGGCACTCAGTCGCCATGTTTCGGGACAAGTTCTGGTTGAGCTTCGCTCTCACCATTCCAGTGGTCTTCTGGTCGACTGATGTCCAACATTGGCTTCGGTACACAGCGCCTTCCTTCCCCGGATCGAAGTTTGTCCCCGCCATCCTTGGAACGGTCGTATTCCTTTATGGCGGGCTAGTCTTCGTCCGCGGGGCGTGGGGCGAACTTGCTGACCGTAAGCCGGGCATGATGACTCTCATCAGCCTGGCGATCATAGTTGCCTTTGGTACGTCGCTCGCCGCAACATTCGGCTTTTTCGAGATTGAAGTCTGGTGGGAACTCGCATCGCTGATTACGATCATGGTCCTCGGCCATTGGCTCGAAATGCGAGCCATTTCCCAGGCCCGAGGCGCACTCAATGCGCTCGCCGCTCTGCTCCCAGACACTGCCGAACGTGTGAGCGGAACCGAGACCCAGACCGTTCCAATTTCTGAGTTGAAGGTGAACGACGTTGTCCTCGTCCGGCCCGGAACTCGCGTCCCGGCGGATGGCACAGTCGTCGAGGGGGCTGCAGATGTTGACGAGGCGATGATTACCGGCGAGTCCCAAACAGTCTCGAAGGGACCAAGCAGCAAGGTCATTGCGGGAACCGTCGCCAGCGGCGGAAGCCTTCGAATCCGCGTTATAGCAGTGGGGGAAGAGACCGCTCTGTCCGGCATCATGCGGCTCGTTGCCGCCGCGCAGGCTTCTGGGTCCCGCACGCAAGCCCTCGCGGATCGTGCAGCCGCAATCCTTTTCTACGTTGCAGTCGTGTCGGGCGCGATCACGTTCACATACTGGTGGCTTTCCGGGGACAAAGAACATGCTCTGATCAGGACGGCAACGGTCCTCATCATCGCCTGCCCGCACGCCTTGGGACTCGCGATCCCGCTTGTAATTGCGATCTCGACATCGATCGGGGCTCAGAACGGTCTTCTCGTCAAGGACAGACTCGCACTCGAACGTGCTCGCAATTTGGACATGGTGATTTTCGATAAGACCGGAACGCTCACCCGCGGGTCCCCCGCATTGTCGGGAGTTGCGGCCACGGCTGAGAGCGACGAGAATGATCTACTCGCCCTTGCTGCCGCCGTCGAAGCCAACTCCGAACACCCGCTCGCGAAAGCAGTCGTGGCTGAAGCCAACCGCCGAAACCTGCCCATCCTGCAAGCTGCCGACTTCGAAGCGCTACCCGGTCGCGGGGCACAGGCACGCGTAAACAGCAAGGCCGTCATTATCGGGGGACCGCGTTTGTTGAACGAGGTCAAGGTGACAGTACCCGCAGAAGTTGAAAAGTTGACGACTCAGTGGGCATCCCAGGGAAAGACAGTTCTCTATGTCGTCGCCGAAGGGAAACTGTTCGGCGCCTTCGCCGTCGAGGATGAGATTCGGCCCGAATCCAATGAGGCCGTCAAGGAATTGCATCGCCTTGGTATCCGAGTCGCAATGATCACCGGAGATTCCAAAACGGTAGCCAATTCGGTCGCGAAACGCATAGGTATCGACGAAGTCGCAGCGGAGGTGCTTCCTGCTGACAAGGCTTCGGCGGTGAATGGCTTTCAGGCGGGCGGCAAATTGGTCGCAATGGTTGGTGACGGCGTGAACGACGCACCAGCCCTGGCGACCGCGGATGTCGGAATCGCGATTGGCGCGGGAACCGACGTGGCGATTGAGTCGGCCGGAATCGTGCTGGTGCGCAGCGATCCACGCGACGTTGTCGGAGCGATTCAACTATCTCGTGCTACCTACCGAAAGATGATCCAGAATCTGGTTTGGGCGACCGCTTATAACCTTGTCGCCATTCCGGTCGCAGCGGGCATTTTCGTCCGCTGGGGGCTTGATCTTCCCATGAGCGTTGGCGCAGTCGCAATGAGCCTCTCTACCATCATCGTCGCCGCGAATGCTCAGTTGCTTCACCGACTGAAGCTGCAACGTCCGGCGGTCTAAATCACCTGATGAAACTCACTTTCCTCTTCAGCACCAATCGCTCCTCGTTGGGTTACTTTACCGCACGGACTTCCGCCGCGAGCACATGCGGGTCCTTGGTTCGGGCGTTACGGCTCTGTCTGAGAATGACTGCGTCAGAGAATCCTGCTTCAGTGAACTCGCGCAGGAAGGCAACTCCTTCCTCCGCACCCGCAATTCACGCGAACCAATTCGTTTGACTAGCGCGGGATTCTGGCGACAACGGACTCGAAAGGATCAACTCCGCACCAAATAGCGTTCCACCGCGCCTGACTACCCGTGCAAGCTCCCGGAAGATAGCATCTCTTGCAGGGTTCAGATTGAAGATCCCGTTGACCATGGCAACATCGATCTCTTCGTCGGCGATGGGCAATTGTTCCGCACCCGCTTCGCGCAATTCGAGATTACTCACGCCGGCCTCTGCTACTGCTTGACGCGCCCTGTCCAGCATCGCCGTGCTGAAGTCGACAGCGATTACTTTGCCTGCCAGACCCACCCTATGTGCCGCGATTAGAGCGTCCAAGTCCGGCGCCACATCCTAAGTCAAGAATTGTCGCACCTGATGGAATCTCCGCAAATATGGACACATTCGAGACTCCCGCAAAAGCCTCGGATGCGACGGCTGGCAATTGGTCTAGCAGATCCGCAGGATACCCGAGGCTCTCAGCAAATGCGCGACCGACAGGGAACGCATGCTTCTCTTGAGGCATTTCAGCCGCTGCCGAATAAGCAATTCGCACTTTGTCACGCAGGTTCGTTCGATCAGTCGCAGTCATCGAGGTTACCTCCATCGGGTATTGTCAAGCAGCACTCGCACGGCCTTCCCTTAAGAGCTTGCCAGCCTTCCCGCACAACCAGCGGTATCAGGCAGCAGGGCAGCAATAGGATCGGCCCAAGTGACTCCCCAGAAGGCATTCGCGACCAGACCTGCGAGGGCGATGATGGACAAGTAGCCGCAGAGCGCGGACTCCGCTGCATCAGCTCTCAGTGCCGCACTGGCGGTCAACGCGGACAGCTGCCGCTTCTGCCGTGCGAGCACGGGCATCGCAATCGCTGCCACGATCAATACGACGATCCCGAGATAGCTTGGCCTCACTTCACGATGTCCAAGCAGCGCCAACGCGGCGACGAGCGCGACGTACGCTGCCAACGCGAACAGAAGGCTTCCCGTGATTCTGGCTGCTAACTTTTCTGTCTGCTCGTCACTTCGTTTTGACTGAAACCGCCAATAAACGACTACGGCGGAGAGGAGTTCTATGGCACTGTCACCGCCGAAAGCCAGCAGTGCTGGGCTATGGGCCGCCACGCAGCACCGAGGGCAAAAACAGCCTCGACCCCATCCAGCCAATCGTGATGGCTTGAATCCAGATGACGCGTCGGACGACATCCCGAGAGTTTGCCGACGGGGTACGGAAGACATAGACACATTATGAACGCTAAGCGTCTATTCGCCACTCGATTTAGGCTGCGATCGGACGCATGGAGCAATAGCGTACCCCGCTTCCTCGGTAATGAAAGGATTCCCCGCCACCTGCCCCAGAAAAGACAAGCTTGACCCTGGAATGCGTTCCAGGCTTGATAATTCCTATGGTGCAAAAGAGCGGTTCTAGAAATCTCTATTGTGGCGCTCTCGCCAAGGCAACCGGCGTGAGTCCAGACACGATTCGACACTATGAAAGAATTGGCGTTCTCCCAAAAGCCTCGCGAACAGAATCTGGTTACCGGGTCTATCCCACGAGCGCGGTGGAACGAGTACTCGTGGTGCAGAGAGCGCTTCGGATCGGCTTCACCTTGGCTGAACTGGCGGACGTCCTCAAGGCTCGTGATGCCGGAGGTGCCCCTTGCCGACGTGTGTTCCAGCTTGCCCAAGACAAGCTCAAGGGTATCGAAGCCGACATTGAGGCGCTGAAGCTCACAAGACGATATGTGCAGAAGGTGCTGGTGGCTTGGAACAGCGGACTCAGAGTGCGGGTCCGGGGCAGCAATCGCACTTGCTGTATTCCCTCAGCGACGCGGTAAAGAACGCTGGTACTCCAGCGAATCAGTTTCGAAGGAAGAAAAAACCATGAAAACAGTAATCGCATTTCTGATATTCAGCGGGTTGCAGTTGGCAGCGCAAGACATGCAGTCTTGTCCCATGCACAAAGAGCACATGAAAGAGGCTTCGCAGCATCAGGCCGATGTGGAAAAACACGGTGATGAGGCGATGGGATTTCCCCATGACAAGACTACTCATCATTTTCGTTTGTACTCAGACGGCGGAGCCATCGAAGTGACCGTGAACGACAGCAAGGATTCCCAGAATATGCAGGCTATCCGATCGCATCTGTCGCACATTGTCACGATGTTCTCGAACGGGGAATTCTCCATTCCAATGTTCGTCCATGACCAGGTGGCGCCGGGCGTGCCGGTGATGAAAGAGAAACACGCGGAGATTTCGTATAGCTTCGAAGAGTTGTCCGCCGGCGGCAGAGTGCGTATTAAGACCCCAAATCCCGACGCGCTTAAAGCAATTCATCAGTTTCTTCGATTCCAGATCGAAGAGCACCAGACTGGGGACGCAGAGACGATCCAGAAATGATGAGGAGACCCGTCCGTCGCTTAGGTGACGGATCGTCGGTCCCATCCTTGGTCGGCGATCCGTCAAAAATCTTGTATCGCGTCGCGATTTCACTGCCCTAAGGACATTCACCAAAGGCAGGTGACAGAAGTGCTACATTGAACGCAATGCGTTCTGAGATAGAACAAGCCGTGCAACTCCTGCAGCGGGGTGACGATGCGGCGCTGGAGCAGGCTCTGGCTCTGCTCCAAAATACCGTGTTCTCCTTCAGTATGCGTGTCTGCGGCCAGCGCCAGGATGCGGAAGATACGATGCAAGAAGTGCTGCTGAAATCGGTTCCGCACCTGCCCAAATTCGACAGTCCCAAAGCGCTCGTGGTGTGGCTCTATAAGGTGGCAAAGAACCGCTGCCTGATGAGTCGGCGCCGGAGCAAGTTTGCTCCCAATCCAGATCTCTCTCTGGAAGAACTCATGCCCGATCGGAAGGAACTTGAGCAACTGGGGACCGAATGGCGGCATCAACCCCGAAGCATTCGCCATTCGGAGTGAGGAAGCGGGACGGTTGCGAGACGCCATTCAGCGGCTGCCGCCACAATACCGCATTGTTTTGGTGCTGCGCGATATGGAAGGGCTAACCGACGAAGAAGTGGCCGAGATCACAGGGCTACGTTCTGGAACAGTGCGGGTTCGTCTACACCGTGCGAGGTTGTTTGTCCGGAAGGAATTGATGAAAGGGTTGAAACCACGCTCCGGGAGAGCAGCCGTCGCTTCGCGGGCGTCTTCCCAAGAACAGCCAGGCAACGAACAGCCCAGACCTGCCCGCTGCAAGGCCATGTTTGCGGAGCTCTCGAACTATCTCGACGAACAGTTGGATGATTCGCTTTGTGAGGAACTGGAGCGGCATCTGGGCGGTTGCGAACCGTGCAAGGCGTTCCTCTCCAGTCTCGAAGCGACGATTGAGCAGTGCCGAACCTCCCCGGCGGAGTGCCCTTCAAGTAAGAAGGCCGTCCGGCTCCGCAAGCAACTGCTGAAGAATTACGAACAGGCCCTCGCGGTGGTCAGACCGAAGTAGTAGCCCTCCTTACGGCCACCAGGTTCCCCGGCCGATTTTCTCTGTAACAAAATCCAACTTCCTGCATTTATTCGTGTGCTTGGTCGATACGAACACGCAGGAGGCAATCATGATCACAGCCAAAGTCGAACTGACTCAACCACTTAAGCAGCAGCGCCAATTTGTGGCGCAGACCGGAAGCGGCCATCACCTGCTGTTGGACGATGCAGCCGGAGGTACCGGCCCAAAGCCGATTGAACTGGTCGCCGCCGGATTGGCCGGGTGCACGGCGTTCGACGTCGTCACCGTCCTCCGCCAGAAGTATCACCAAAAAGTCACCGGTTACGAAGTGCGGGTCGAAGCCGATCAAGCGGAGCGCCCGCCCCAGGTGTTCACGGCAGTGCGAATCCACCATGTGGTAACCGGCTTTGAACTTGACGTGGCGGCGCTGGAGGAGGCCATCCGTCTCTCCGAGGAAAAGTATTGCTCGGTGGGGGCGATGGTGCAGAAGACCGCGAGTTTTCATACAACTTACGAAATCGTTGAAGACAAGACTGAATGGATGAAGCCAGCTCAGGCCGCGGGAGTGCAAGGTTGAAAGGTCTATTCAAAGCGCTTCTGAGCGTCGCTGTTGCGTGGCTGTCTTTGGGGGCAGCCTCAGCTCAACAAGAGGCGCAGCCTTCGTCTCTCACTCTGCAGCAGGCGGTGAATATCGCGCTGGAGAAAAATCCACTGCGCAAGGCGGCGATTGCGGATACGAAGGTGGCCTCTGCGGGTGTTCGCGCGGCGCGTTCGTTCCTCATGCCCCACTTGAGTTTTTCTGAAACGGCGACTCGGGGTGATGATCCGGTTTATGTGTTCGGCAGCAAGCTTCGGCAGCAGCGTTTCACCAGTGCAGACTTCGCACTGAACAAACTGAACTCACCTCTGCCCTTCGGCAACTTCGCCACGCGGTTTGGGGGGACCTGGAACCTTTTCGACTCATTCGCCAGCTGGCACGGCATCAATCAGGCAAAACAGATGAACGAGGCTGCCGGACACCAGTTAGATCGCACGGATCAGGAGATTGTCTTCCGGGTGGTCAGTTCCTACTACGACGTTCTATTGGCGGCCAAGGAACTGGAAGTTGCCGAGCAGTCGGCGAAAACTGCCGACTCGATCATGGACCGTAGCCAGGCGAGATTCGACAGTGGGCTGACGGTAGAGTCAGATCTGCTGACAGCGAAGGTTCGCATGGCGGCGCGACAGCAGGAAGTGATCCGGGCCAGGAACACTCTGGAAGTGGCGCGTGCACAGTTGAACACGGCGATGGGTGTGCCGCTTGATTCTCCGTTCCAGACTACCGAAGCGTTGGCTGAGCGTACGCTTCCCGAGCCTGTGCTTGGGGAAGTCGAGAAGCAGGCACTCGCAAATCGCCCGGACTTGAAGCGGATCGCCTCCGAGGAAGCGGCTCAGCGGCAGAGCGTGTCGATTGCCAAGTCGTCCTTCGGTCCTCGGATGAACGCCTTTGCAGGCTGGGAAATGGATAACCCTACGTTCGTCGCCGGTGGCGGGGGCAACAACTGGCTGGGCGGGATCGAAGTGCAATTCGACATTTTTCAAGGCGGTGCTAAACGGGCGGAACTCTCCCGGCAGCGAGCCCTCGAAGAAAAGGTTGTAGCGATGAAGCAGTCAGCTAGCGATGCCGTTCGCCTCGAAGTGAGGCGAGCTTATTACGAGACGGATGCTAATCGGCAGCAGATCGAAGTGGCCCGAGCGGCAATCGCCCAGGCGCAGGAGAGTCTGCGCATCAACCAGGACCGCTACGACAGCGGACTGACCACGATTACCGATTTGTTGGGCGCCGAAGATGCGGCGCGCCGCAGCCAGACCGACTACTGGGAAGCCGTTTATCACTTCCAGACCAGCTACGCCAACCTGGAGTTGGCGAGCGGAAGCTTGACTCCGCAATCTCCGGTGGTGATGCCATGAATCGTATGAATACAGGACTCAGACTTTCGTTATTAGTGCTTGTCGCGGTTGTGAGCCTCGCCGGCTGCTCTAGCAAGAAAACCCACACGGTTCCTTCGCCAGAAACCGTGCGGAACGTTCCCGTGCTCGCGGTGCAGCAGGCCAACGTGCCCGATTTGCTGGAAGCGGTAGGCACCGTACGTGCCGCCCAGACCAGCGAGGTCGCCAGCCAGATGATAGGGAACATCGTCGAGATCCGGGCTCACGAAGGAAACCACGTTCAGCGCAGTCAAGTGCTCGCCGTAATCGACGACTCCCAGCCGCGAGCCGCAGTAGACCGCTCGACCGCAGCCGACCTTGCCGCCCAACAGCAACTGGTCGGAGCAGATTCCGACTTGGCATTGGCGGAATCAACCTTGAAGCGTTATCAGAACCTCTACGAAAAGAAATCGGTAAGTCCGCAGGAGTTCGACGAGGTGAAAGCCCGTGAGCAGGCCGCTTTCGCACGTCGCGACATGGCAAAAGCTGGGCTAGCCCAGGCGCAGGCAGCATTGAGCCAGGCACGCACTTCTCTGGATTACACGCGGATTCGGGCGCCATTTGACGGCGTGGTGACAGAGAAGAAAGCCGATTCCGGCACCCTGGCTTCACCCGGCATGCCGATCTTCACCGTCGAGGACGTACGCCGCTATCGACTGGAGGCTACCGTCAACGAGAACGATCTTCGGTACGTGCGAACGGGACAGCAGGTCTCGGTCGTCATCGATGCCCTTGACAATGCGGGTCTGAAAGGTAAGGTCGTGCAAATCGTCCCAGCCGCGGACGACGCGAGTCGCACGTTCCTGGTAAAGATCGACTTGCCCACGGACACAAGGCTGCGTTCGGGGCTGTTCGGGCGGGCTCAGTTTTCTCGGGGCGAGCGGCAGGCGCTGTTGATTCCGCGCTCGGCGGTCGTCGAACGCGGCCAATTGCAGGGCATTTATGTCTTGGACCAAGACAAAGTTGCGAGCTTGCGTTACATCACTTTGGGAAAGCCTTCCGGGGACGATGTCGAAGTGTTGGCTGGCCTCCAGTACGGCGAGCGCCTCGTGGCCAAACCGGGTGCGGTTGACCTGAATGGCAAACGCGTTGAGGTCCAGTAATGGATGACAGCGAATCCAAATCGGTGATACAGCCCTCGAACGGCTTGCGCCTGGCCGGTCGCATTGCCCACAGTTTCATTGATTCGAAACTGACACCGCTGGTGATCGTCGCTGCGCTGCTTCTGGGTGCTTTTAGCATTCTCAAGACCGCGCGGGAAGAAGAGCCCCAGATCGTGGTGCCCATGCTCGACGTTTTTGTTCAGATGCCGGGTGCGTCAGCGGACGAGGTGGCACAGCGCGTTAGCCTTCCCATGGAGAAGTTACTGCGCGAAGTGCCGGGCGTTGAGTATATCTACTCGATCAGTCATCCGGGCGTGAGCATGCTGGTTGTACGTTTCTACGTGGGCGCCAGAGAAGAAGATGCGATCGTACAGACCTACAACAAGCTCTACTCTAACTTTGATCGTATCCCGCCTGGCGTCTCACAACCGATCATCAAGGTCCGCTCGATTGACGACGTGCCGATTATGGCCATGACGTTGTGGGGAAAAGATTATGACTCCTATCGCCTACGGCGACTCGCGGGTGAGCTGGAAAATTCACTCAAGCCGCTCAACGATGTTTCCGAGACCAAGATCATCGGGGGGCAGCCGAGGCAAATACGAGTAGTGCTCGACACACAACGGCTCGCGGCCTACGGCCTTACGCCGGGCGCGATCGTGGGGCAACTCCAGAACGCGAACAGCCGCGGCCAGGCGGGTAGTTTTTCGCGTGACAATCGCGAGTTTCAGGTCGAGGCGGGCACTTTTTTCACGAATCTCGAAGACCTGCGTCAGGTCGTGGTCGGGGTTCACGCCGGACGTCCGGTTTACTTGCGTGATGTCGTGGAGAAGCTTGAGGACGGTCCGGCCGAAGCAAACACCTACGTGCTGTTTGCCAATGCTCGCGGTGGCTCAGGACAGACATTTGGCGCGGAGTATCCCGCGGTAACCATCACGCTTTCCAAGCGTAAAGGTACGAACGCCACAGACATTTCCGAACGTGTGCTGGACAAAGTCAATGCTTTGCGCGGTTATGTGCTTCCAAATGACCTGAACATCACGGTCACGCGCAACTATGGCGAGACCGCCAAGGACAAATCCGACGAACTTCTCAAACACCTGCTGATCGCAACCTTGTCGGTCACCTTGCTGATTGCACTGGCGCTGGGCTGGCGTGAATCAGGCGTCGTACTTCTGGCCGTGCCGGTTACACTGGCCCTAACGCTCGCCGTCTTCTACCTGTATGGCTACACGCTGAACCGGGTCACACTTTTCGCGTTGATCTTCTCCATCGGCATCCTGGTCGACGACGCCATCGTTGTGGTCGAGAACATCGTGCGCCATTTTCGGTTGCCGGAAAGCCGAGGGCGTTCCTTATCTGAAGTCGCGGTCGAGGCGGTGGACGAAGTTGGCAATCCCACGATTCTTGCCACGTTCGCAGTGATCGGCGCGATCCTTCCCATGGCCTTCGTGCGCGGTCTGATGGGTCCATACATGCGCCCAATTCCAGTGGGCGCTTCGGCGGCGATGCTGTTTTCACTGATGGTGGCCTTCGTCGTTTCGCCATGGGCGGCTTTGAGGCTGCTGAGGAAATATGCAGGCGGCAGTGACCAGTCCGGGCACGACACTGAAGGCTGGACCACTCGTTTGTATCGCCGGATGATGAACCCGCTCATCCGCGACGCACGCCACCGCTGGATCTTTCTCGGTAGTGTCGTGTTGTTGCTGCTCGCCGCGGTCACTTTTGTCCCGTTGAAGTGGGTTCGCGTAAAAATGCTTCCCTTCGACAACAAGAGTGAGTTCCAGGTCATTATTGACATGCCCGATGGCACGCCGCTGGAACAGACAACCCGCGTGGCGCAAGCCCTGGGACAGTATCTCGGCCAACAGCCCGAGGTTATCAATTATCAGATCTACGCCGGTACCTCGGGCCCTTTCAACTTCAACGGTCTCGTGCGTCATTACTTCTTGCGCAATCAGCCCAATCAAGCTGATATCCAGGTGAATTTGCTCTCGCGGCATGATCGCAAAGCACAGAGCCACGAGATTGCACGACGGCTGCGGCCGGAGTTGGACAAGATTGCCGCGCCGTTCGGTGCGCGCATCAAGGTAGCAGAAGTCCCGCCTGGTCCGCCCGTGCTTCAAACTCTGGTCGCCGAAGTTTACGGGCCAGACTACAAAGGGCAAATTGAACTGGCCGCTCAAATTAAGAAAATCTTTCAGCAAACGCCCGGCGTCGTGGATGTGGACTGGTACGTCGAAGACCCGCAAATCAAGTACGACATGAAAGTGGATCTGGACAAGGCTGCTCTCCACGGCATCTCGCCCGCCGATGTGACGCGCACTCTGCAGGTGGGGCTCGGCGGAGCCAACGCGGGCTTGCTTCACGATCCCCATTCACGTGAGGACATCCCTATCGAAGTGCGGCTGGCACGCTCGGATCGCTCGGGAATCGCAGACCTTGGCAACCTGAGGCTGCCGACGCCGTCGGGCGGCCAAATCGCCCTGCAGGAAGTAACGAACCTTCAGCAGACGACGATCGATACCAGCGTGTATCGCAAGAATCTGCAGCCAGTCGTCTACGTGACGGGAGATGTGGCGGGCGGAGAAGAGAGCCCTGTGTACGCCATCATGAAGATGAGCGAGGCCATCGACAAAATCAAGTTGCCCGATGGCTACGGAGTAAAGCAGTACAAGGACACCACCATGCCCGAGCGCACCGACCGCTTCTCCATGAAGTGGGATGGCGAGTGGCACATCACGGTAGAAGTCTTCCGCGATCTGGGACTCGCCTTTGCGGCTGTCCTGGTCCTGATCTACGTGCTCGTCGTGGGTTGGTTCCGATCGTTCGTCACGCCGCTGGTCATCATGGCGCCGATTCCGCTTACCTTGGTCGGCATTCTCCCAGCGCATGCCTTGATGGGGGCATTCTTCACAGCCACGTCGATGATCGGCTTCATCGCTGGAGCCGGCATTATCGTTCGCAATTCCATCATTCTCGTGGATTTCATCGAACTGCGCCGCTCCCAGGGAATGTCGCTGGAGGACGCCGTCGTCGATGCGGGTGCGGTGCGCTTCCGGCCAATGCTTCTGACCGCAGCCGCCGTCGTGGTGGGAGCGAGCGTGATCCTGTTCGATCCCATTTTCCAGGGCTTGGCATTGTCCTTGATGGCGGGAGAAGTCGCGTCTACCGTTCTGTCGCGAATGGCAGTCCCGGTTCTTTATTACCTGTCTCAGAGGGGACACTCGCTTCCACCCATGCATCCGCATTCGCCCGAGAATGTCGCTGAATGCGAAACACCGCAATGCGAAATTGCGTAGGACCAACTTGTTTTGAAGGAGAACTGCTATGACCGTAGAACGCACACTTCGTTTGATCGCTGGCACCTTTATTCTGTTGTCCCTGGCACTTGGGCACTACGTAAGCCCGTACTGGTACCTGTTCACGGCTTTTGTTGGCCTGAATCTGTTTCAGTCTGGATTCACGAACTGGTGCCCGATGATGACATTCCTGCGTAAACTCGGAGTGGGCAGATAGGAGAAAGTGAACATGCCCGATTGGATTTGGGGGGTGGCATTTCTTGCAGCCTATGTGGTCTTGACGCAATGGCTACTGCCAAAACTCGGTGTTCCTACCTGAAGGAGCCAAGGTTGCGCCGAGTCTCGGCGCAAAACCCCGAGTGACCCCAGTCACTGAGTACGAAGTCACATTGGACTACCCTCTATATCGGTGCCCCATGAACAAGAAATTGCTGATCGTTCTGCTGGGAACATCGATCGTGTTCGCGGTCCTTGCGATTTTGGCGAGCATGCAAGTCCGCGCAACTCCTGACGAGCGTGCCCGGACCCTTGCTGGAGACGACCTAATTCCTCAGCCCATCGGCTCGGTCAATCATGCCATCACGATTCGCCGTTCTCCTCACGACGTTTGGCCATGGCTTGCTCAGATGGGCTCCGACAGGGCTGGATGGTACGCATACGACTTCATTGACAACGGTGGCCACCGCAGCGCCGAACGTATCCTACCGGACTATCAAAATATCCGTGTTGGGAGTGTCTTTCCCGCCCTGCCTGGAGCTAAAGACGTGTTCGTCGTTGCCCAGTGTAATCCCGAACACAGCCTAGTTCTTTCCTGGCGGTTTCCCAGCGGACAATATCAGACGACCTGGGCGTTCGTCCTCGAACAACCGCAACCAGACCAAACACGGCTGATCGTGCGTGGTCGCGTGGCATCTGGCTATCGTCCCTACGGTTTGCCGGAGTGGGTCGCTGTGCGCGTTGCCCCCTTGGCGCATTTCATCATGCAGCGCAAGCAACTCTTGGGTATCGCTCGGCGCGTCGAGGTGTATAACGGCCGTTGAGACCGTCGATTCGCAGAACCATGACAACGATAGTGCAGGTTGAATTTCGCGAGGGCCTGTTGTCAATCCGTGACGAGATCCTCCAGTCACTTGGACATCCTGTAATTTCTGCTCTCGGTTCGCGTGCTGCGCGAAATCTCGATCTCTCGCATGAAAGGGTAGGCGTTGTCCTGATTGGGCACGGAGCACCTTGGGAAGAACGGTGTAACCTTGCCGCGCATTTCCGTGAGACCCTGCCGGGAGTTCCCATTGTGGCCTCCCTTCGCCAGCGAGATAAGGATGTCAGCGGAGCGGATTACAACTGCCCCGCAGATAATCCGCCTCTGTGGGTTCGAACAGTCAGACAGGCACTTGCTGGAATCGAATAACAACTTCTTCAGCCGAGTGTGGCAAGTGTCATGGAAATTCTGGTTGACAGGAAGTGATATTTCTGCAAGTATCGAAATATGCCAGTAGCTACCAGCAAGAAAAGCACGGAGCAGGTGGCAAAGTACGCCGACATGCTTTCCGCCATGGGCACCGAACCCCGCCTTCGAATCATGCAGTTGCTGCTATCCGCTCATCCAGATGGCTTAGTCGTAGGCGATATTCAGTCAGAGCTGGACATCCCGAATTCCACGCTCTCGCACCACTTGGAGAAATTGAAGAATGAAGAGCTCGTGAACGTGCGCCGCGAGAGCACTTTCTTGCGGTACACGGCCAACACCGCAGCACTCCAGGAACTGCTGCAATTCCTCTACGCCGAATGCTGCACTCGAAATAAGGCAGTAAAACCCCAAGATATCGTCCAGCTTTGTAAATAGGAGAAGCACATCATGAGCGCCACCGACATCAAAGAAGTAGTCAAAGAAAAGTATGGCCAGGCAGCCTTGCGCGTGAAGAGTGGCGGAAGTAGTTGCTGCGGAGCGACCGCGGCAAGTGGCTTGGGTTGCGACCCAATCACGTCCAATCTGTACGACTCCTCGCAGGCGGGACAAGTCCCGGAGGAGGCCATGCTCGCCTCGCTAGGGTGCGGAAATCCGACTGCATTGGCGAAGTTGAATCCAGGAGACGTGGTTCTCGATCTCGGCTCTGGCGGCGGGGTCGATGTGCTGCTTTCGGCGAAGCGGGTAGGACCACCGGCAAGGCATACGGTCTCGACATGACAGACGAGATGCTCGCGCTCGCCAATGAGAACAAGCGCAAAGCTGGCGCTGAAAATGTCGAGTTCCTGAAGGGCGAGATCGAGCATATCCCTCTGCCGGACAACTCGGTCGACGTGATTATCTCGAATTGTGTGATCAACCTTTCTGCGGACAAAGATCGCGTGTTGCGGGAAGCTTTTCGCGTGCTGAAACCGGGAGGGCGCTTTGCGGTTTCCGATGTCGTGACCCGAGGCGAAATCACACCTGAAATTCGTCAAAGCGTGCTTCTGTGGGTCGGGTGCGTGGCTGGGGCGCTCGGGGATGACGAGTATCGCAGCAAACTCTCCGCGGCCGGTTTTGAGCAAATTGATATCGAGCCGACACGGGTCTATCGCGCAGAAGATGCGCGCGACTTTCTGACGGCGGCGGGTATCGATGCCGACGCCATTGCACCGCAGGTGGATGGCAAGTTCTTGAGCGCGTTTGTTCGGGCCGTCAAACCGGCAAGTAGCCGGAGCGAAAGCATGTTGCGGACCGACCTGCTGTAACTAGGAGAAGGCAGCTATGCAAGGACACTACAACGTTTTATTTCTGTGCACGGGCAATTCCGCGCGCTCCATCATGGCGGAGGCCATTCTGAACTTCAAAGGCCGGCCCAATTTCACTGGCTTCAGCGCCGGAAGTCATCCGTCAGGAAAGGTTCGCCCAGAAGCCCTGAGGCAACTCGAAACGGCACATATCCCGACCAGCGGTCTGCGGAGCAAAGCCTGGGACGAATTCTCTCTGCCCGGCTCTCCCAAGCTCGACTTCGTCTTCACCGTTTGCGACAGCGCGGCGAAAGAAGTCTGCCCGGTGTGGCCAGGACAGCCGATGACGGCCCATTGGGGCGTACCAGATCCCGCGGCAGTTCAGGGAAGCGAGGCTGAGGTGGAACGGGCGTTTCGCGAGACGTTCTTTATCCTGGATCGCAGAATCAGTTTATTTCTCTGCCTTCCCCTAAAGACTCTCGATGGGCTGGCGCTCAGAAAAGAGCTCGACAACATTGGTCACACGATGACACCTGTCACCCACGAGTAACAGCGTTTCCACCAAGGCGCGCCTCTGAGCGGCGTACCGCGCAATAGGACTCAATCATGAAGGCAACTAGTCGCCTCAGTTTTCTGGACCGCTATCTGACAGCCTGGATCTTCGCCGCCATGTTTGGCGGCGTGATATTGGGTTGGCTTGTGCCCGGAGTCGTGCCTTTTTTGAATCGCTTCAACATCGGTACGACTTCTATTCCGATTGCGGCGGGATTGATTTTGATGATGTATCCACCTTTCACGAAGGTGCGATATGAGAACTTGCACGAGGTCTTTCGCAACAAGAAAGTGCTCGGTCTTTCGCTCATCCAGAACTGGGTTGTAGGGCCGATTCTGATGTTTGTTCTGGCTATCGTCTTCCTGCGCGGATATCCGGAATACATGGCTGGACTCATCATGATCGGTCTCGCACGCTGCATCGCGATGGTCATCGTGTGGAACGAACTGGCGCGAGGCGATACGGAATATGCGGCCGGCCTGGTGGCCTTCAATTCTCTTTTTCAGGTCTTTTTCTACTCCCTCTACGCTTGGGTCTTTATTACCGTCCTTCCCGCCAAGCTCGGTCTTCACAGTGCCATCGTCAATGTGTCCATCGCAGAAATTGCGAAGAGTGTCGTTATTTATCTTGGAATTCCGTTTCTCGCGGGATTTTTGACTCGTACTGCCCTGATTCGCGCCAAAGGGCAGGAGTGGTACAACCGGAGCTTCGTTCCCCGTGTAAGCCCACTGACGCTGATTGCTCTGCTGTTCACGATTGTGGTGATGTTTTCCCTGAAGGGTGGGTATATAGTCCGTCTGCCGTTGGACGTCCTGCGCATCGCCGTGCCGCTCTTGATCTACTTCGTGTTGATGTTCTTGGTGTCCTTCTACATGGGCAGGAAAGTGGGAGCGGACTATTCCAAGACGACAACCCTTGCATTTACGGCCGCCTCCAATAATTTTGAACTAGCGATCGCGGTGGCAGTCTCGGTATTTGGGATCAACTCAGGAGCGGCATTCGCGGCTGTCATTGGGCCGCTGGTGGAAGTGCCCGTGATGATCGCTCTGGTCAACGTGGCCTTCTATTTTCAACGTCATTATTTTGCCAACCCGCAACCGGCAACCATCGAGCCGGCCCTATCGAGCTTTGATCGGGGATGATCAGAAATCTGGGTACAATAAGGGGACGATAACAAGTGACGTGCAGTACCTTTTGGTATCAAGAGATGTCCGCCGACACCGTTTGATATCAATCAGTTACATCTCGTTGTTGCCCTGTCACAGCAGCATTCTCTTCGTCGAATCTGCCCAATCCTTTGGTCTGCATCGCTAGTTGGAAGGCCTCTCTTGATCAGCGCTCAGCCCAGTCCACCCGTTTCCAAAAACGTTCTGAAGCGATGTGCACCGGCCTTACGACACAGCGCGATCATCTTCTGTACCCGCACACAGGGTCGCTGCAATCAGCATGACATGGGTGAGGGCATCCTGGGGCAGGACCGTTGCGAGTGGACGAGCATTCCTAATTTCGTCGGTGGTGGGCGGCGTAAGCTCAATGATGTAGTCCTTCCCCATGTCCTCATTTGAACGGACCAAGTTCAGAAACTCGTTTTTCTCCGTAGGAGACGAAAAAGAAAATAGAAGACTCGTAAGCACCGGCGTCAGGATCGCCGAGGAGAGCCAGCGACCGCGTGCTCGTGAGATTCGCATATCCGACCAGGTACCCGATGATGTCGGGCGGCAAACAGCCGAGCTTCTGGATTATCGGTGGGCAAGAATTCGACGATGCAGAGCCAGTCCTCCTCATCTTGCCAGTATGGCTCGAAAGCGTCTCTGTGCTTCGTTGCCAAGATCGCCAGATCACTTTTTTCCAGAGTTTTGGTTCAAGACTCGCGGTACAAGAACGGTACAACGAAAGCTCGTTCTTTAGGGTTCTTAGCTGTTCCTTACAGGGCGTTGCGTTGCGACCGCTGCCTTGTAATTACAACGTGATCCAGTTTGTCAGCGCCCTTTCACTGCGGTAACAATGCCCGCGATGTCGATTGTGGCGGTGAAGAAACGTTGCGTTATTCGCAGCCCACACAAAAGCCTACAAAACGGCTGACCTGAGGTGATTCTCAATGACTTACGGTGTCGTCCGTGCGTTCCAAGTCATTGTAAACACTCAATAGCCAAGCTCTGAAAAGGCTGCGCTCAACGCGTTGCACAAGGCACGCCGGAGTGTGGTCCGACTGTGGTCCAATAGCGGTGCTCTGGAGTCTTTCCGATGACTGTTCCCGGCGGCGTCAAATCGTTGAAATGCACTGCTGTCGTTTATTCTGTTGGCCTCATAACTCAAAGGTCGGTGGCTCAAATCCACCCGCTACTCCGAACCAACGCCCGCGGGGCCCGACCGACGGTCCGAAAGAAACCCTTGCCTCCAGAAACCTCCAGAACTAGCCAACGTACGTTTTCGGTTCGTCCCAAAAACGCGTGTATCGGTTGCCGAACTCAAGCGTCGCCTCGTACTTCTGGGGATCATTCTGTTTCAGCCAGAGCAACTTGTAGACCGTGTCCACCGCGTGTTTCATAATGTTCTTCATTTCGGCTTGCGTTATATGCGAGTATTCGGACTTTCCAGCGCAAGTGGGGCACTCTTTTCCCGCGTGAACATCTTCGATGGGGCCGTTGCGGAATGCTAATGCGACCATGCTCTTGGCTTCTGCTGCCAACTCCGGGTCTAACGTCATTTTGCGCTTGGGCATCGGCGTCTCTCAGACTCGAAATCATACCCAGACCAATGGCAAGGACGCCACTCGACAGTGTTCTAAAGAGAAGGAGCCGTGCCAGAAGCATGGGGCCATCGCTACATTGCAACAAGCTGTCACCGTCTTTCACCTATTGCTGAGTTTATAGGAGCAGCAACGCTTGAAATTCGTTGGTGTCGGTGGTGTCGATAAACGTCGGAAATTTGTTCTATATAGGTTCCAATGGTTAACATTTCGACCCATGGTGAAACACAGGGCCCTTGATTTATCAGTGCTATAGCGGTATGTTGCTGAAGACAAGAGACGTAAAAAAACGCCAGGTGAGAATCCCACTCTCTCCGCCAGATTTTTGTTTTCAATGAGTTAAGTGCCATCCATGCCGTCGCCCATACCGTAAAACCCATTTCACGAGCGGTATGCGATGCGATTTTGTCATCCTTTTCCCCTGACAGCGAACTCTCGCGACGGCGAGCATGCGCTCATCGGCCACACTAGAATTGACCCCAAATCCAGCGTTCAATGCGCGCAACCACATTTCGTTGTTTTCTCCTCGCGCATCATTTTGGTTAGCCAGATCGCGCTTTCGACCCGGCCGTTGCCGACCGTGGCAAGAGCCCGCCGCTCCATTGAACGCCTCATAGAGGCCATCGATGAACTTCAAAGCCGGATCGGTGTGGTTCGGCGTCACAAATGAAGGCGTCGTTCGCGTGAAACTCACCGACGTCGACCAGAGGAAGTGCGGAGACACGGAGCGTGTGTAAGTGATGATCCCGTTCCGCTGCCGATCCACATACTGCACACCGAAGCTCGGATCAATCAGTGTCTGATCCGGATTTGTTGTCGGCCCCACTAGATTGTCGTAATTGAATCGACCTAACAATTGTCCTTTTGCGCCAACTTTCTGATCGATGCGGATGGAAAACTGATCCGCATTCGTGTTTACGTTTGAAGGTGCAGCATAGGTTCGCGCACCATACGCGCCGGTTGGGTTGTTGGGGAGTGGATAACGGGCCTGCACTGTTTCAATTGCCGGATTCACCGGTACGTGCAGCGTGTCCGTGCTGCCGTCCGGGTACGTCACTACATCCTGGCCCCGCCTCTCTGCTGCTGTAGGTACAGCCAGCACCTGGGTCGTTCCCAGCACCTGCCTGAATCCCTGATACTGCACAAAATAGAACGTGCGGTCTCGGCCGTCATACAGATACGGCAACACGACCGGCCCACCGTTAGTAAATCCAAACTCGTTTCGTCGGAACGGAGGGATACGGCCCGGGTCCGCAATCGACGGGTGATCGAAATAATTCCGCGCATCGAGAGCAGAGTTCCTTAAAAACTCGAAGAATGACCCGTGAAAACCGCTTTTCCCGGACCGTGTCACGATGTTGGTGAAACCTGCCGCACCGCGCCCGATGTCCGCCGGCATCCAGCCCGAGCTTGACTGTAATTCCTGAATCGCGTCCACGTCGAAATTCGTGAACGTGCTCCCGCCCATCTCCGGATCGCTCACATCCGCACCGTCCATCGCGAAGACGGCCTCAACGCCGCGCTGTCCGTTGATGGCAAACTGCTGGGTGAAATTTGTCTGCCCGTTCACGTCGGTCATCGTGCCCGCTGCTAACAACAAAAGCGTGCTGAAGTCGCGTCCATTCAACGGCAACTCATTTACCTTTTGGCTGGAGAGTTTCTCCCCGCTTGTTGCGCTGGCTCCGTTCGAAGTTGTGCTCGGGTTCCCAGTCGGATTGGCTGCAATCGACAGCACGTTTTGATCGGACACCGTCAGCACAATTGTTACGCCAGTAATATTCACTGCCGCTTGCCCTGTCGGACCTCGCCCGGGCAGTTGCACGCTCACCCGATTTGGCCCGAGTCGAAGGTCTGCAATCGCGAACCTTCCGTCGGTTCCTGTAACTGCGGTTGGGTTCTTTTTGGCGCCGGAGGTGAAAACCGTTACCTTCGCTCCGGCCACAGGTTCACCGGCAGCCGTGCGTACGACACCGGTCCACGCCGGCGCAGACGGAGAACTCTGTTGTGCTTCAAGCGAGACCGCGACCATCAGTCCCAGCAGCAAACACCTCTCTACCAGTCGGAAGGCCTTATGAAAGGTTCGAGCTATTACGTGTTCCTTTGCGTACTGGAATTCATGCATGAAAAATTTCCTCGAGTGAAGACGGAATGCAATCGCGTGCATGAAGTCTTTGATCGCGCGGCATAGACCCTTGTCCCGGTCTGTCATGTGTCGACACGGCGGACCTATAGAAGTGTCGAACCGCTTCGGTTTACGTACTTGTGACTTCTATGCCTTGGGAGCGGTAGGGATTCAGGACATCTTCGTCTGATGCATCGGTGATCAAACGTGTCAGTCGGGAAGCAGGACCGACCAGGTAAGGCAGAGATGTCCCCATTTTTCCAAGTGAAATCAGGCCAACCACTTCCGTTGAAGCCCCTATCATCGCTTGCTTCACGTACGCTTCTTCTCGGTCGCCAACGGTTATTCCAACCTCCGGGTGCAAACTGCACATTCCGAGAAAAAATAGATCAGCGCGAATGGATTCGACTCGACGAATGGTCTCGATGCCTGTCGTGACCCGCGCCTCTTTAAGAAAATTTCCTCCGAGCATCAGCACGCTCAACTTCGGATGATCCGCCAACGCCAGCGCAAGCGGTGGGCTGTTGGTAACAATCGTCGCCAAACGCTCTCTTGAAAGGTAGGAAGCAATTCTTAGATTCGTGGTACCACCATCAATCAGCACCACCTGACCGTCGCGGATCATGTCAGCCGCCGCTCGAGCAATTCCGATCTTGCTCTCCATGTCGATTTGTTGGCGAGACACGAAAGGAACGGCCTCGGCACGGCGAGGCAGGGCGCCGCCGTGTACCCGTTGGATCTTTCCCGAACTCGCCAATTCGCGCAGATCTCGACGAATCGTGTCTTCAGAGACCCTGTATCGACTGCTAAGGTCCGCAGCGAGGACTCGGCCCTCACTGCCAAGCAGCTCCAGGATGTACTGGTGGCGCTCTTCCTTTAGGGCGATTTGGCCTGCTTCCGCTTCTGGTTTCATACCCACATTGTGCACGAATACACTTGGTTATGCACGTATATACGTGTATTATCCGATTTATGCATGATACTGCCAAACGTAGCGCCATACAAGGTCTTTCACAAAAGCGTTCGGTTCGGGCGGTCGTCTTCGATTACGGAAACGTTCTTTGCCTCGAGCAAACGTCGGAGGATATGAAAGGTATGGCGCTCGTGTGCGGCATTCCCCATGAGCGATTCTCGGAACTTTACTGGAAGCTACGGCCGCCCTACGACCGGGGTGATATCGATGGACCTGCCTACTGGACAGCGGTTGTTGGCCAGCAAGAACTGGGTTTGAGCAGAGATCAGATAGCAACGCTAATCAAGCGCGATAGCGAAAGTATCACTCGACCAAATCAAGGCGCTGTGCAATGGGCGAAGCTGTTGCACCATGAAGGCTTCCCCTTAACCCTTCTCTCAAACATGCCGATCGAACTCAGTCGCCATGTGACCAAGTCCTTTCCGAGTCTCTCTACATTTGAATACCTGATTTATTCCTGCGACTACGGGTCCATAAAGCCGGAGCTGGCGATCTATCGAAATTGTCTTGAACTACTCAAAGCGGCCCCGCAAGACATCTTGTACCTGGATGATCGCGCCGAAAACGTCGAGACGGCAGCTCGCTTAGGAATTAACTCTGTACTGTTTGACACGATCGAAGAGACTGCATCAAGAGTCGAAAGCCGATTCGACATCCCTGTCCCGAGTTATGGCCGCTGTCGCCAATCAAGTTCACACTACAGCTCAACAAATCGGCGCCCGAATCGGATGGAATCCGATTGATGCAGCAACGCAGCCTCCAACAGGTACGCGTGAGCGTGTCCTTCATCTTTCTGATCCACGGACTGATCATCGCAACCTGGGCTTCGAGGATTCCTGCCTTTCAGGCGCACCTCCATCTTTCTCCCGCCGTTTTGGGCAGGTCGTTGATGATGGCGGCAATCGGTTCCGTTCTCGCCATGCCTGCCGCCGGATGGCTCATTAATAAGTTCGGCAGTCTGAGCATCGTGATTGGGTCGACATTGGGGTTTGGCCTCGCACTGCCCTTGATTGCCGAATCCAATACGGTCCTAACACTGTCGGTCGCTCTTCTTTTCTATGGGGCGATGGCTGGTTCGATGGATGTAGCGATGAATACTCACGCCGTGATGCTCGAGAAGCGATACCAGCGTCACATCATGTCGTCATTCCACGCCCTCTTCAGCTTGGGTGGAATGGCCGGATCTGCGTTAGGGGGATTGGTTGCTTCACGTGCGGTTCCGGCCGGGATTCACTTTTGGGTCAGCGGTATAGCACTTGCTGCAATGTCCATACTCGCATTCAGGTGGCTTCCGCTTCCCTCAGCACCTGAGGACGCCGAGAAAGTGGCATCCGGAGGCACGATTACGTGGTCTGTACCATTAGGCGCGCTCGCTCTTCTTGCATTTTCGATTATGCTCGTTGAAGGTGCGATCGCCGATTGGAGCGCGATTTATCTTCGTACTTCGGTTCTCACCGGGCCAGGATTGGCCGCTCTTGGATATGCCGTGTTCTCAGGCGCTATGGCTGGAGGTCGCCTGACAGGCGACTATCTCACTGGGAAGCTTGGCCGCGGCCACCTCGTATGTTACGGGGCTCTTTTGGCCGCGGCAGGGCTTGTCTTCGTCTTGTTGTTCGGCAATGCCGGTTGGGCGTTGGTGGGATTTACGTGCGCTGGAGCAGGTCTGGCCACGATTATTCCCAATACGTTTGCCGCTGCAGGGAACATTGAAGGCAGTGCACCCGGTCCCAGCCTCGCCGTAGTCACGATGGCTGGCTATGTTGGCTTCCTTGCCGGTCCGCCCCTGATCGGGTTTGTCGCGCAGCTTTCGACCATTCGCGCTGCGTTATGGATACTTGTGGTCCTGAGCGGGTTGAGCGCTTTCGCATCAACCTCAATGAAAAGAACTTCGCCTCTCAGAAGAATACCCTGACATCCATTTCCGGCAAATCCTTCCACAACAGCAAGGTCTGCTCTGACAGTATTCCGTTCTTGTCCAGGCAGACATCGGCGTCAGCTCCGGCGAAACCATCACCGAGCACAAAGCCGATTCCGTCCATGCTGTCATTCAAATCGTTGACGCAGGCGACAGCCTCATCGAACCCAGACCAATCGCTGGGCGCTGAAGGGCTAGGCTTGGGCGATCAGATTGGCTCGATCGCCCCCGGCTTTCAAGCCGACATCATTGCGCTCGATGGGGACCCGTTGAAAGACATTACCGCCGTTCGGCGCGTTGTGTTTGTAATGAAGGGCGGCGTGGTTTACAAGAACGCCGCCCGCGGAGCGATTCCTCTTTATGCAGGCGTTCAGCCTTGATTCGACCTTTGAGAGCCGGTTTTGGCTTGGCTGAGGATCGATAATTATCATCTCGCTCTGCTTTACGCCAAAGCGTAGAGATACTCGACGAAGGAGCGCACAGCCCCATCAATCCCCGCAACCTTTGGGTTGGTGGAATCGATCAGATAGTACTCATTCGGAGCATGTGCCCCGGTCCCGTGCCCCACTCCAAAATGTCCGGCGGGAAGATTGAGGGGTTCGGAAGTGAAGATATATCCCGGCCAGGAGCCGGCGGACCGAGGCCACAACACGGGATCCAAACCCAGCTTGCGGTAAGTCGCAATTTGCGCCTGGATGAGCTTCGAATCCTGCGAGGTCTGTGTCGGATCGTAGCCCCCACTCATATTGACCTCTATGTCGCCAAAACCGTGTTTGGCAAGATGATCCTTCAGAAGCGCCAGTGTACCGGCATGCCGTCATGTCCGGTACGAGTCGCATGTCAATCTTCGCCACGGCACGATGCGGCAGGATGGTCTTACCTCCGGGACCCGTATATCCACCCACCAAGCCCTCGATGTTAATCGTGGGCTTAGATTCGAGCAGCACGAGCGAGTCAAGCCAGTTTGTGTCGTGCACCCAATGCTCAACGCCTAGCTGCTTCTTAGCGGTAGCTTCACTCCGGCGAGCAGCGGCCTCCTGAATCATCTTCATTTGAACGGGAGTAAGCGGCTTGACCTTGTCAAAAAAGCCCGCCACAGCAGGCGTGTGTCCATCGGACTCAATGAGCGTGTTGAGCGCTTGCACCAGGTGCCACGCGGGGCTGTCGACCTGTGCCTCAAGGCTGGAGTGAACATCATGTTTGGGCCCTCGTCCCCATCGCTCTCCACTGGAAACCAGTTCGAGCTCAACTACCCCCTTGCCGCCTAGTGATATCTGTATGCCTCCATCTGCGTCCTGCCCCGCTTCTGGGATAAACACACCCATGCACTTCTTCAATGCTGCGGTGACCTTGGGTTGGTGCACAACCTCCGGAAAGTGGGTCGAACCAATCTCTTCTTCACCTTCACAGACGAGCACGAGATTTACAGGCAGCTTTGTTCCCGCAGCCTTGAAGGCATGAAGGGCGCCGAGGAAGGCCGTTTCGGGACCTTTCTGATTCACAGCGCCGCGGCCGACGCAGATCCTGCCCAACCCTTCCTTGTCCACGATCCGGCCTTCGAGCGGTGGCGAAGACCACTCCGACGGGTCGAACTGTTTCACGTCGTACATAAAATAGATGCCAACGGTGGTTGCCGCACCCGCATCGAGAGTGCCGAAGACCCCAGGCTTGCCCGATGTTGGCACGATTTCAAGGTTCGCGAATCCTGCATCGCGAGCGAGTTGTGCCATATAGTCAGGGCCCTGCGGATAGTTGCGGTTCTCGGCCGCGATCGAGGGCAAAGCGATCCAGTCCTGCAGCCGCTTCACATTCTCATCATGCATCTTCGGTATTTGGCTCAGCACCGACTGGAGGCCGGGATCATCTGAAGAGAAAGCAGAGATTGGCAATGCGGCGAAGGCAGCTCCAGCAAGCGCGCCGTGGATGAACTCGCGACGATTGAAAGCGTTATGGTTTGACTCAGTCAATGCATCCTCCATTGGCGGAATAAAGATGACTATCCTTGGTTGACCTCAGATTCAATTCCAGAAAAAGAACCATCTGGCTTTTACCGGAGGTCATCATACCAGTTGGTTCCCTACAGACCAGCCATCGCTTCTAATGGATGCAGCGAGATAACTCCCGGTCTGCTGGCCAACCCGAAGCTATCCAGAACGTGGCTCGCGGAAAGCGTCAGATCATGTGCATTTGGCTAGTTGGCGCGATCCGGAAGTAGTTCGATCCCGCCTCACGGGATCAGTACCGAGAAGTCGGCTTTGGGGAAGCGTAGGGCCGTGAAATGCCGAGGCCAGCGCAGAGTTCCGCGAAGTCCGTTTGTGGATAGTGTGCGTAGGCTACAACAAATCCAGAATGGACGGGGGCGCAGTCTTAGAACTCTAATTCGGTAATCAACTTCAAGAGTCGAAGAAGTGTTGCGCGTTCCTCCGGAGTCAATTCTTTTTTGAGTTTATCGTCAGCGGCTATCCTCGCATTGATCAGGCGTTTCCTGTATTTGTGGCCTTTTGGCGTCAACGTGACGTGAATTGCTCTACCCGATTTTGCTTTTCTCTCCGACACAAGCCCTTGCTGAACCATTGACTTGATGGCTCGGTGCACGACAGTTCGGTCGAAACCGAGAAGTGTGGCGATTTGATTCTGATTGAGCGCGGCACCGCCTCGGAGTGTGGATAGGATGAAGCCACGAGTCGCAGAGCACCGAGTTTTTCGCTCAAGTCTCTTCCCGACCGAAAAATAGGCTGCAGCAATATGGGCAAGTACTGAGTCCCTTAGGATGTCTTGAGGAATATCCTTCTTTGGAACGATGATCATAGGACGGTTACCGTGGCGTCGAGAGGCCGCCGCCACTGAGGCGGTTCCGCATAAGCAGGCGATTTCTTCCCGATCGCAATCACCATCACAATTTCATGATACCGGGTTGACAACCCGAGAAATCTGGAGAGCCTGCGGCCATCGAATCCTTCCATGGGGCACGTGTTGAGTCCCAGTGCTTCGGCGGCAATCATCAGATTCTCACAGGCCAACGATGTACTCTTCATCGCCCACTTTAACAAGTCCTGTCGAAACACTGGTGGCATCCCCATCGTCTTGCACAAATTCACCAGTCGAAAAATCGCCCACTTGACCGCGCCAAAAATGCCGAACGGTCCGGGCATGAACAGGATCCGGCCGATCTTCACCGTCCGCTCATAGTCGCGGATTTTGGCGTGGCTGAAGCCGCTCCTGCGCATCCACTCCAACTGGGCTTGCGAGGTCGCTGCCAGCGATCCGATGTCGGCCACCGCAACCACCAGCGCCGACGCTGTTGCGGCAGGCATTTGTCCCAGGCAGAGTTTCGCCGCGGTTACCTTTCTCGGCGACGATTCCACCCAAAAGAACCGGTACGGTTGCGAATTGAAACTGGAGGGAGCATGGCGGGCTGCATCGAGGATTTGTTCACGCAGTACTTGTGGGATTTCGACCGGCTCAAAAGCTTTAACTGCTCGCCTATGGAAGAGCGCTTCCAGGATTTCGCTCATGGGTTACCTCCTATGTTGCTATTACAACATAGAAGTGTTGCAAGTGCAACATAAAAACACAATGCCCACGCCACGATTGAGGTCCATACTGCGGTACTCAGAAGACGACTCCTGGCCAGAAGTCGGCTTCGGGGAAGCGCCATGTAATCTCCCAGAAGCCCGTTTCTGAATAGCATGCGATAGGCACATCAAATGGGTCTAGAACGAACTGAACACGCCGGTTGCAGAGTTCTGCCTACCACGGGGGCGTCCGCGTCAATAGATCACGACAGTAAAGTCGGAAGTCTGATTGTCCCCTCCATTGGCAGTCAGAAGTACACGTAGCAGCCTATTGCTCCCAAGAAGAGCAGCATCTGCATCGGCGTTCGCAATGATCGCGTTGTCGTTTAAAGAACGCGGCGCGGTAACGCTCCAGAAACGATCATCGACCTCGAAGCCGAAATCGATGGTGTAAACTCCGTACACAAGCTCATTCAGGCTGAACCCGCACGGCGGAGTGGTTGCGGCTCTGCCTGCAAGCGTGGAATTGTAACAGCGTGCGATGTGATACGGTGGAGCGCCCGCGCTGACAAAAACCAGGACCCATCCCCCGCCGGAACGATTTTGCTGAGCGTTGCCTGCAGCCGAAAAAGCAAACCCGCCACCACTCAAATCCTTCCCAATCACTCCAAAGCCAGATGCTCCTGAGCTTTCGCCAATCACTCCAACCCCGGCAGCGCCCGTGGCCGAGCCGAATACTCCGCGTCCCTGATCGGAGGCCGATTGCCCGATTACGCCGAAGGTGAATCCGGCAGCGCCGGTGGCAGTCGCCGAACCCTGAACCGCCGCGATCCCGTTCCCCGGTCCGTTCATGATGGCGTTCACAGCGGATCCACTGTTCACCGAGGTCACGATGTTCGTGCTGACTGAGGTGAACTCTGCGCCGCCTCCCAGGAAAGAGCCGATTTGATGAGCGTCCCCGACGATGTCGAGTGCGTAGATGGGGGCGGTATTGTTGATGCCAATGTTCCGGCCGGATTGGAACAATGCTGAGCTATGGACCGCGGAACTACCACCGTTGCTGGAAAAAACCGGAACGAAGCCGGTCTTGCAAGCTGTGCTTGAGGAGCAAACGATTTCGTTTGCCTGCTCCGCTGGTGCTGCTGCCTGCCGCTGTTTTCCTCCAGAGACGGGAGTGGTTGCTTGTTGGGCATTCACAGGAATGCAGCAACAGACAAGGAGAAGAGAGAGTGTGAGTCTTACGTTGGGGCGATCGGCTCGGAACATAATATCCTCCTCTATGTGCATGGACTCCGGCTTCAAGAACCGTAACCGCAATCGTTTTTCACGGTGCAACACAAGGGTCCCCGTCCTAATCCCACGATCAGGGGACGATGGTCACATTCACGGTAAAGAGCGAAGTCGCAAACGGAGTTGTGACTGCTGAAGTTCCCGCACACAGGTCATTAGGCCCGGGCCCCGTGCCGGCACCCCAGAAATTCCTAATTGCGAGCAGGCCCGCGGCGGTGGTTTGCAAGCCGCAAACGCTGTTGCCGAAAATGTTGTTTTTCTCCAGCGTCCCCAACGCGTCCTGAGTGGAAACTCCGATGAAGTTTCCAAGGACGTTGTTGCCAGTTACCTTACCGCCTTGCTGAAGTACGATGCCGTAGTAGTTACCGGTGACGATGTTTTGAGTGACAGTAGCTCCATTGGTGACGATGCCCGTGCCTGCGTCGAGGGCCGGTAACCGGTTTTGCTCGACGGTATTGTTACTAATTGTTGTGCCAGATACGCCTATGATGCCGAAGGTCCAGCCGATCACTTGATTGCCTTGGACATTAATCACCCCGGTGCTGTTGCTCTCCATGCCGATCGTGAAGGCTGGATCGCCCTCAGAATCCACCAAAGCACCCAAGCCTACAACTTGGTTACCAGCGACACTGATGCCAGTTCCCGCCAACACTTCGATACCAAGGTAAACCCCACCCGAAGTATCGGTGCCAGTCACAGTGAACCCCTGCCCGGCTTCTCCGAAGGTCACGTTGTCAGCTTCAATCTGAACGTTATTGATGTCACCGGTTACTGTTCGCGCGTCGATCATCGTGGCCTTCGCTCCCTGAGTGGAGATCAACGTCACCGATTTATTGATTCGGATCATGCAGGCACAGTCCTGGGCCTGGAGTTCCTCGCCGGGGCTGTCGCCGAGCACGCCATCGCCATTCAGGTCGCCGTATCTGCCCGGACCAACAATGATGGTGTCGCCGTTAGCAGCGTGCGCGAGGGCTAGCGAGATGGAGCGGCATTTATGACCAGACCCACCGCACAGCCCGGTGTCCACACCGTTGTTGGCCACGTAAAGAGTCTTTGCGGCGGACAACGGATGCGCGCTCGTTAACCAACAAACGACCACAAGCGCGACCGACCAGGACAGCGCAGATTTGAGCTTCATCGAAGTCTCCTTTAAGTAAAACGCGCACAATCTAGGGGCGCCGCACGAATAGCGCAGCGCCCGCAGCGTGAGTTATTTCACGACTGATTGAGCCGAGGGTGACGGAGTGGGCGTCGCCATTACTGAGTTAGAGGATGCCTTTGTTCTGTGTGCGCGCATCATTTCCAGCATTTTTCTCGCATCAGGATCATTGGTGTGATCGGCGAAGCGCACCGTCTCGTAGTTCCGCCGAATCGCCGTGATGCGGTAATCGAAGCTGACGTTCGACGTACCGCCGCCGAGTTCACGAACCTCGAATGAGTTAGGGGTCTTATTGGTTACGTACAGTCCCTTGCAATCGCCGTTCGGCACAGGGAAGACTCTATAGTCTTTTTCGGTGTTGACGGTCTGGATGAAATCAGGGTCGAGCCGGACGACAGCGACGCCGTTGATCAGGTGGGCGGAACCGAAGTCCTCGAACCAGTTAGCCGGCGACTCAATCGCTGACATCGCTACCTTGCGCTTGCCCCCGTCGATCGGGACCACAGCGTTCTTGCTGCCGCTGCAGTCGATGTCTCCCGAGGGGCTGATGTAGCAATAGCCGCCGCCACTTCCAAAGTTGTACGCACCGAATGGGTAAGTTTTGTTGCCATAACCTACAGCAACTAGTGTGCTGTACCCCGTGCTACTGTTGTTGTAAAAGATTCCAGCGGGCGCGTCGTCGGCTGTCCCCAACACTCCGGACACTAGTTGATTGGGCTCCACCTCCGGAGTGTTGCTGTCACCCCAGACGCCCGCGACAACGCCGTGCGAGCCGGTGGAACTCGCGTTCCCTGCCACTCCGTAGACGCCATAACCCGAGGAGCCCGGGAGTGCCTTTCCCACGACACCGATGCCAGGCCCGTTATTGTTTTCGCCGATAACGCCGATGCCGCCATTGCCGGTGGAGAGACCAAATACCCCGCGGCCGCTGTTGGAGGCAGATTGACCCATGACACCGAAGGTAAATCCAGCGGCGCCAGTCGCCGTGGCAGAGCCGGTTATGGCCGCGATGCTACTGCCAGTGCCGGTCATCGTGCTCTTCACTCCGCCTGTCGAGGCGGTGGTTGTAACGGTAGTGGCACTAACATTGCCGCCGACGCTAAGGTTCGCGGTTACGGTTTCGCTTCCCTTGGCGGTAATGGTGCTTCCGCTCTGGGTGAGGATTGAGCTATGGACCGTAGCGCTGCCGCCGTTCGTAGCAAAGAGAGGAATATGACTCAGCTGGCAAGCGGTCGCGGAAGAGCAGCCAATTGGGTACGTAACCACAGGAGGTGGTGTCGTCGCTGGCTGAGCCCCTTGTGTTCCGGAGGGGGAAGCAGTGAGGAAAGCCGAGGCAGGTTTGCCGCCAACAGTTTCCGCATCGAGAGCCTTCAATGCATATGGCACACTGAGCAGTAGCGTACGCGGCTGTTCAGCCTGGCCGCTGGGCTGGACGCCGAGCCAGCGCGCTTCGCCGGCCACGAAAACGTCGGCGGGCAAGCCATGAGCGGTGGACGCGCCCAACATGACAGAGTAGTGGCCGTTCTTATCGGCCTGCACGTTTTGGGTTTCGAGCCAGAGGGGCGCGCCGCCCGTCTGCTCTTTATATAGAAGGAAACTTACTCCAACGGTCCCGGTGAGGGGCTTGCCATCAGTGTTGGACAGGGTACCGGAGAACGTCACCATGGAAGGGACTATATTCTCGGGAGTGCCGGTCTGCTGAGCCATCAAAGGGATGGCGGGGCAAACCAGTAGAAGCATGAAAGTCGCGTTTGCGAGATTTGCCGCCAGGGCGATGATCAGGAGTCTGGTTTTCATTTTGCTCCCCCTCTTCAGGACTGTTCCGTGGATTCGGTGTGGGCCGCGGCAATCACAGACCGGATTTTGAGCGATTCCTAATGGGACCCCGGACCTCGATGGGGCAACAGCGTCAATGCTCCGGTCGATCAGATCCGGGGTTCCAAGGGCGACTTTGGGCGGGCGCGGTACACGCAACAAATTCGGTCGAAATATCGATTTGTCGCGATCCCCCCCGGCCCACCCAACTGCCCTAGCCGCGTCGAAATGTCCGCGACTTTCTCGCAAAAATCGCGAGACGAGCAATGCACGAAGGGTGAAATGTTAGTGAGTCGAAGGTGAGCTGTTAAGTGCAGTACCCAAAAGGCTTTGCAGCGTTTCCGTTCGGGCCAGAACAATGGTAGCATTCGCATCAGCCTATCTAACGGGCGTTTTGGGGCATCATGGGAACTCGCTGCAGATACCGCTTCGGTCAGTTTGACGTGTACACCGATGCGCGCGAGGTTTCGAAGAACGGAAGGAAGTTAAAACTTCGTGGGCAGCCTTACCTGATCCTGGAAGTACTGCTACGCCACGCCGGGGAGGTCGTCACCCGGGAGGAACTCCGAGACAAGCTCTGGCGCGCCGATACATTCGTGGATTTCGAGCATGGGCTCAACACCTCAGTTAAGAAGCTGCGGCAAATACTTTGCGATTCCGCCGAAGAACCGCGATACATCGAGACAGTTCCGCGTTTAGGCTACCGTTTTATCGCTCCGGTCGAAGTGGTCGCGGAGAGGACTAAATCCTCCGAAGCAGCTGCAGCTGAGGCGGTACCGGTCGTTGTGCCTCCCACTGCAATCGAGCCTGTACCCAGTCAGTTTCCAAGTTCACGCTGGAGGAACCTGGGGCTCAGTTTTGCCGTGATTGTGCTTCTTAGCGTCGCTTGGTTTCTGAAATCATCGGGCAGGATGCAGGGGATCTTCGGGCCCTCGAATCCGGCCGCGACTGCGGCTCCGCGCGCCACGCGAATCGACTCCATTGCCGTATTGCCTCTGGAAAATCTTTCCAACGATCCGGGCCAGGAGTATTTCACCGACGGGATGACCGATGAGCTAATTAACGATCTGGCTCAGTTGGGCACTTTGCGCGTCATATCGCGGACCTCCGTCATGCACTACAAGGGTGGGCACGCAACAGTTCCACAGATTGGCCGGGAGCTTGGGGTGGACGCTCTAGTCGAGGGAACGGTGGAGCGCGTGGCAGACAGGGTAAGGATCCGGGTGCAACTCATTGATACGGCGAGCGATCGCCATCTGTGGGCCCGGAGCTATGACCATGAGCTCAAAGATGTCTTATTCCTCCAGAGCACGGCAGCGCACGACATTGTCGCGGAAATTCAGGGCCAAGTGGCGGGATCGTCGGCTGATTCGCGTTCGCCCAACGAGCACATCGTCCAACCGGATGCTTATGAAGCATACCTCAAGGGTCGCTACTTCTTTAGTAAGAGAACCACGCAGGGTCTGCAACAAGCCATAAAGTATTTTCAGCAGGCGGTAGACAAGGATCCCAGCTACGCCCGCGCTTATGCCGGTCTGAGTGAGTCGTACGCTCTTATGGGTGGCTACAATAATTTGCTGCCAAAAGAGTTCATGCCGAAGGCGCGTGAGGCTGCCCAGCGGGCACTGGAACTTGACGAGCAATTGCCGGAAGCGCACACCGCGATGGCGTTCATTGCCGAGAACTACGATTGGGATTGGCAAACGGCTGAAAAGGAATATCGTCGGGCTATCCAGTTGAACTCAAACTACGGCACTAGCCACCATTGGTACGCCGAATGTCTGGCCCTGCAGGCCCGTTTCGACGACGCTTTCCCGGAAATCAGGCGCGCCCGCCAGTTGGATCCGCTATCGCTGATCATTGCCGCCGACAACGGTGCCATCCTGTTCTTCTCACGGCAATATGACCGAGCTATCGAACAATTTCGTGCCGTGCTCGAAATGGAGCCAAACTTTCCTCGCGCCCAGTTGTTGATTCCCGCCTATGTGCAAAAAGGACGATTCACAGAGGCCTTGGCCGACGCAGAAGAATGGAGTCGCCGCAACGACTCTCCCTGGAATTGGGTAATGCTCGCCTACGCCTCCGGTCAGGCGGGGGACCGTCCGAAGGCCGAACTTGCCTTACGGAAACTGGAAAAGTTAGATCGGCTCCGGTCGCTTGATCCCTTGTCCTTTACCGTCGCCTACATCGGCATGAACGACAAAAAGAAAGCCCTGTTCTATTTAGAAAAAGCCTACCGAGAGCATTCCAGCGGTCTCACCTCTCTCAAGGTGGACCCAACTTTTGACCCGCTCCGCGACGACCCTCGCTTCCAAGCCGTGCTTCGCCGTATTGGACTACCGCAGTAATTCCCCGGTCGAGAGTGCAGAGGGGAAACGTCCGAATTCCACATGCTCTTCTTGGAAGATACCGACGCGCCCCCATCTTCGCTCGAAATCCTCCGCACCCAGATTGTGACTGGTCCGAAGCGGAAATTACTCCGGGCAATAAGTCGGCTTGGAGGACATCTCTCGAACCAGGTGAAATATGTGGGTCACAAACTCCGGCAGCAATAACGTGACGAAGTTGAGCCTGAGCGGGGCGGTCCTTGGCACGTTTGCCGTGCAAACCGAACCCCTCGGCATCGCCTTTGACGGTGCCAACATGTGGGTGGCGAATCACGGTAGCAATACCGTGACCAAGCTGCAGGTGAGCAATGGCGCGGTTGTCGGCAATTTTGCTGTGGGACAGAACCCCTGGGGGGTGGCTTTTGACGGGGCCCACATTTGGGTGGCTAATCAGTATTTCGGCGCCGCGGCTGAATTCCTCTTCAAACTGTAGTTCTGCTCGTGAGTCTTTGCGAAAACGGCGCCAGAAGTTGATTCTGGCGACTTCTTTTGTCGATAAGCCCACGAAACTTCACGGATTAGTAATAGAAGTCCATCGGACTGGATTCGCAGATTGTTTACATAGTGCAGTTTGATAACGCTTCCCGGCATGACGCGAATCACCGGGGATACCGTGTCGCCGTTGTACGCAAATGCGTTGTGCCCAATGCCGGAGTCGTACGTGGCCACGAGCGTAACACGAGCGTAAATGGACCATGTACGTCCACAGGATCCACCACAACCTGCTGTCGCGTGCAGAGCGGTATCACAATCCAAAATGCACACACGATGAAAACAAGGACTCTTATACACTGCTCAAGTTAAAGCCCTCGCGTTAACGAGTTGCGACTAGTTCCGGAACAGCGGCCAACTCTTCGTACTCTTCGTCTTTCAGGCGGAGAGAGGCCGCGGCCACGTTCTGATCGAGGTGTTCAATCGAGGACGTTCCGGGTATCGGCAACATCACTGACGACCTCTGCAGGAGCCAGGCAAGGGCCACCTGTGTCGGGCTGGCATGATGCGCTTGTGTGACCTGGTTGAGAACCTCACCGGCGATGCGGCCGGCACCGAGTGGGAACCACGGGATGAACACGATCGAATTTCGCTCGCAATAGTCCACGACATAGTCCCACTCGCGGTCGGCAAAACTGTAACGATTCTGGACCGAGACGATCGGGACGATCCGGCGGGCCCGCTCAATGTGTTCCTGAGTGACGTTGGAGAGGGCGACCTCGCGAATCTTCCCCTCACGCTTCAGTTCGGCTAAGGTTTCAATCGAAACATCAAAAGAAACCACGTTATCAGGAGTGTGCAACTGATAGACGTCAATGCGTTCGAGGCGCAGTCTTTTCAGACTTCCCTCGACCGATTTCTGAAGATGATCAGGCGTCGCATTGTGCGTCCATTGATTGGGTCCCGGCCGCTCCCAGCCGCCCTTGGTCGCAATCACCAGGTCAGATGGATACGGATGCAGTGCTTCTGCGATCAGTTCTTCACTGACATGCGGGCCATATGAATCCGCAGTGTCGATGAAATTCACGCCGAGTTCCACCGCACGCCGCAGAACAGCCAACGCTGCTTTGCGGTCTTTCGGTGGACCCCAAATTCCCGGCCCCGTCAGACGCATTGCGCCATAACCGAGGCGGTTCACGGAGATTTTGTTACCCAGAGAGACTGTTCCAGCTTGCGTTGCAGAGATTTCTTTCTTATTCATGGTTTGTTCCTCCAATTAGTTCGTAGTCATTACAGATTTCCTAACACTTAGCGCATTGACGCAGCCTGGATCGGTCGATTTCTAGCCCGAGCAGGCAGCTTGCGTCCTTCATAACCTCGTTGCTCGCCGCAACCATGGTCAGTCTGATCACAGCGGCAGCGGCGGTGAAGCGCACTACTTGGTTCTTGTCGGACATTGCCGGGCTGATTGCGGCAAGGAGATCTGGATCTTCCCGCTTGGCAATCGCAAGTAGTGCCGACGCCCGGACGATCCAGTTCTTGTCAGAAGTGGCCTGTACCAGGGCCCTACCAACGCGAGGGTCCGAATCCTTTATGAGAGCCCGCGCCGCGCTGGCGCGCACGGGCGAAGCATCATCCTTCCTGATCGCCTTCGCGGCGGAGAAGCCGATATCGGCGTACGGCACAAAGTCGAGCCCCTCCTCGAATCCGAGTTCCGCCATCTTTTTCTTATCTTTCAAAGTATCCATGTGCCGGGCAATCAAGCCCTCCGCAGGCTTGCGCTCGCCCGTGAGTAGCTCGTAATAGACTTGATCGCCGGTTGGGTCATTCAGGAGTTCAAGAGAGTGCGCTGCGGCCAGCACAACCGCGGGTTTCTCGTCGAACGTCGCCTTCTTCAGTGCTGGAATGGCCTCCTTCGCGCCCATCAGCCCTAATGCGCTTGCTGCGGCTGCCCTCACATTCGGGTTGCGATCTCGCAAAGCGTTTTCCGCCATCTTCGTGGCCTCGGAATCGCCCGGTAGAAGGCGTAATGCGCGGACGGCCTGGACACGCTTTCCCGTGTTCTTCTGACTTACACCAGACCGCAGCATGTCCCACGCTTGCTGCTCAGGTGTCTCGGCGGATACTACTCCAGCGCCTGCAATTAAAACGAGGAGCGCAGCATAGGCTGCCCCGGTGAGGAGAGAACCTAGGGGCTTGCTTTGTCGAGAAGTCATTCGTCCGGTGCCTGGTGCGATCATTTTCTTATCTCACGGGTTTGGGCGAGGCATTAGTGCTTACAAGCTTTCCGCAGCATTCCGGGCGATCGGGCAGACTCGATCGATCCCATCCTCCACCGAGCGCTTCGATGAGTAACACTGCACTCGCCATTCGCCGGCCTAGAATGTTGACCGCGGTCACTTCATCAGACAGCGCCGCGTTCTGCGCAGTGATCACCTCCAGGTAGCTGGTGACGCCTCCCTCGTACCTGGTGTTCGATAGATCGAGCGAGCGCTGTGCGGATTGCACGGCGGTCGCCTGTACTCCGGCCTCGTTTTCCAGAACTCGCAACGCAGCCAGATTGTCTTCCACCTGTTGAAAAGAACTCAGCACGGTTTGCCGGTACGACGCCACTGAGGAGTCGTATGCCGCTCTGGCTTCGTCGTTCAGGGCGTGCCGCCGTCCTCCATCGAAGATCGTGGCCGCTGCAGCTGCGCCAACCGACCACAGAGCGCTTGGTCCTTGCAGCAGAGTAGTGATAGTTCCGCTTTCGAATCCGCCGGAAGCACCTATGTTTACGAGCGGATAATAGGCGGTTTTTGCCAGGCCAACTTGAGCATTCGCAGAAGCTACCCGGCGCTCGTAAGCGGCGATATCAGGGCGCCGTTCCAGCAACTGTGATGGAACGCCAACGGGGATTGGCGGTGGCGGAGTTGTAAGTGGCAACGGAGGCAAGCTGAAGTCTGCCGGAGGCTTGCCGACCAATACTGCAGCCGCGTGCTCGTACTGTGCTCGGGCAACTCCCACATCCACGAGTTGCGCCCGGGTGGTTTCAAGAATCGTTCGTGCCTGCTCAACCTCCACTTCGGAAGCTAGTCCGCCCTGATAACGTTCTTCATTGAGCTGCAGTGCTTGCTCGTACTGTGCCACAGTGTTCTGAAGCAGCTTTTCTTCGGCGTCGAGGGTTCGCGCTGCGAAGTAATCAATTGCGAGATCGGCATGCATCGTCAGATTCACCACGGCCAGATCAGCAGCACTTGCCTGTGCCTGCTCTCGGTAGGACTCTACATTCTTGCTGACCCGACCCCACGCGTTGACCTGATACGAGACATCGACGGGCAACACGAAATCATTGAAGGTCGTCCCAGAAACAGCACTTGCCGGACGGTTGTCTGAATATCTTTCTCGAGTAGCCGAAGGAGAAGTGCCGACCGTCGGATAATAGTCGGCACGAGCATAGCGCAGTGCAGCACGCGCATCCTGGTACTGCGCAACCGCTGCTTTCAGGTTCTGGTTCGAAACATCAATCTGCTGTTCCAAAGCGTTCAGTTGGGGGTCCTGGAAGATCTCCCACCAATTTCCGCCCAGATTCTGATCGCTGGGCTGCGCTGTTTTCCAGTTGCCGATCTCTTTATACGCAGGCGGCGCCGGCAGCGCAGGAGCTTTGTACTTAGGTCCCACAGCACAAGCAGCGAAGGAAAGAATCGTCGCGCCCAACCAAAGGACCTGACCGATACGTTGAGTCTTGTGTGCCACCGTTTGAACGTGTGTCATTGCCCATCTCCCGGCAGTGAGGCCTGCACTACATTTACCTGCTGCCCCGATACCAGAGAATCGGGTGGATTCATTACGACCTGATCGTCAGCCTTCAGTCCGGCGACTACTTCGATGTCGCTCCCGAAGTCGTGACCCGGAGTAAGAACGGCAAGCTCGACCTTGCCATTCCTTACGACACCTGCCTGTAAGCGCTCCGACCGGAAAATGAGCGCGCTGACGGGAATCAGGAAGGTCGAGTTTGCGGAAGGAATGTGCAAATGCACTTCTGCATACGATCCGGTGAGAAGAGTGTTGCCAGGATTCGGAAGGTCAATTTCGGTCAGAAGGGTGCGGGTAGTACCGTTTATCGCTTCGGCGGTTCGGACGACTTTTCCAGGAAACTTCTGACCTGGAAATTCGGCGAGAACGATATCTGCCTCGGTCGCTCCCGGCTTAATGCCTCGCGAATACTCCTCCGGAACATTCACGTACACACGCACGGTGCCGGTCTGGGCGATGTGAAATAAATCAGTCTTCACCGTGGAAGTACTCCCAGCATTGATCAGGTCACCGATGTCAGTGTTGCGCGCGGTGATCACTCCATCGAATGGCGCATATACCTTTTCGAAAGAAACGAGTGCTTCGTAGTGGCGCACGTTCGCCATATCGGCGTCGACCATTGCCTTGTTTGCGCTGTACGTGCCTTCGGCGTTGTCCCGATCTTGCTGAGCAACAGCGTGCTTTTGGAACATTGCCTCGTAGCGCGTCCTCGTAATTTCAGCCAGATTCAGATTGGCTTGAGCAGTGGCGAGCGTGCTTCGCGCCTGAGATAATTGCTCATCGATCTCAGGCGACTGGATTGTCGCGAGGAGTTGGCCCGCCTTTACGTGAGCCCCAATATCGAAATACCACTTCTTCAAATAGCCATCGGTTCGGGCATAGACCGGCGACGAGATAAAGGGCTGCATATTTCCAGGCAAAATAATCTCCTGCGCCGGCGCAGCTGGCTTCGGTTGCACGACCGAAACGGAAGGAACCGCCATCTGTGCGGTCACCGTCCGCAAGCTAGCTTCTGCATTCAGACGCGATCGAATTCCGAAAACCAGGACGGCTAAGACAACCAAGCCAACAATGAGCGGGACGACCCAGCCGCCTTGCGATGGCCGGCCCTTATCCGGATTTGGGTCCGATGGAACTATCTCGACGCTGTTCTCTGTTTCTTTAATTTCGAAGTTAGTCATGTTTGATTCACCTATTCCTGCTGTTCGGGCGATGCAGCCTTGTGCCGCCATCCGTGCAGAAGGCTGAAAAACGTTGGAACGAAGAAGAGCGTAGAAACCGTAGCGAAGAGAAGGCCACCGATTACGGCTCTTCCCAGCGGAGCATTTTGTTCGCCTCCATCTCCCAGCCCCAGCGCCATCGGCACCATGCCAATGATCATTGCCAAAGCCGTCATTAGAACGGGGCGAAACCGAGTGAAGCCAGCTTGTACGGCAGCCGCGATCGGATCTTTGCCTTCACTCATTTGCTCTCTGGCAAAGCTCACCACCAGAATGCTGTTCGCGGTGGCGACACCCATGCACATGATTGTTCCCATTAGCGCTGGTACGCTCAGAGTTGTGTACGTGATGAACAGAAACCACGCGATTCCGGCCAATGCCGCCGGCAATGCGGAGATCATGATGAACGGATCGAGCCACGATTGGAAATTTACGACGATCAGCAGGTAGTCGAGCAGAATCGCGAATACCAGGCCGACGAGAAGGCCTGTGTAAGACGAGCGCATCGTCTGCACCTGACCTCTCATCACAACGCGAGACCCGCGTGGCAGCTGCTTGCTTGCTGAAGCGATGATCTTGTTGAGGTCCCGCGAGACCCCTCCCAGGTCGCGTCCATCGACCGCACCAAAAATGTCGATGACCGGCGCGACGTTGTAGTGAGAGACCACTGCCATCCCCGCCCCGCGCTGCATCGAGACCAGGCTCCCCATCAGCGAAGGAGGAGAATTGGGGTCCGTTCCGGTGACTGGAGTGTTCTCGAGGTCCTGGATGCTGGCCGTCCGATACTGCGGCGTCTGAGTCGCGATTGAATAACTCACTCCGTTTCGCGGATCGAGCCAGAAAGTAGGCGCCGTCTGAAAACTGCCGCTGAGCGACACCAGCAGATTCTGCGCAATGTCGTGGGCCGAAAAACCAAGCTCCTGCGCCTTCGTACGCTCGATCCTTAAATGCAGATATGGATCATCGAAGGGCTGCTGAATTCGCAGGTCTACTGTGCCCGGCACATTCCGGACCTGCTGCAGCACCTGGTCCGCCCACGCCCGATTGCCTTCCAGATCGTTGCCGATAACCTGAATATCAATCGGTGCAGGCAGTCCGAAATTCAGGATCTGGCTCACCATGTCTGAAGGCAAAAAGGCAAAGATCACGCCGGGGAATTGTTTTGCCAGGCTCAGGCGCAATTGCTCGACATACTGGGTTGTGGAGTGATGCTTGGGCGAGAGCGTGACGAGAATGTCGGCATCAGAGGTGCCAATCGGGGCCGAGTTGCTGTACGAAAGATTGATGCCGCTGTAGGGCAATCCAATGTTGTCGATGATGCTTGCCACTTCATTGGCCGGGATTTCTTTCCGGATCGAACTCTCAACCTCATCGCATAAGAACGCGGTGTCTTCGATACGCATTCCCGTCGGCGCGCGCATATGAAGTTTGAAGCTGCCCGCGTCGACACTGGGAAAGAAATCCTGCCCGAGCCACGGAACAATCAGGGCGAGAGATCCAAGGCAAGCCGCAAAGAAGACCAACAAGAACGCCCGGCGATGATCGAGACATCGCTCCAGCAAATTGCGATAGCCTTCCCGCATCCAATCGAAAGCTGCTTCGAACTTCTGCTGAAGGCGAACAAGAATGTTGTGGCTCGTTGCCAAGCTGTGCGATTTCTCATGCTGCAACAGATACTTCGCCATGGTCGGCACGATGGTCCGCGACAGCAGATACGACGCCAGCATGGCGAATACAACCGCTTCCGCCAGAGGCAGAAACAGATAACGCGCCACGCCCGAGAGCAGAAACATCGGGGCGAACACGATACAGATCGAAAGCGTCGACACAAATGCCGGAGTGGCAATCTGTATGGCGCTATCCAGCACTACCTCGTCCATGGTCTGGTCGGGATGCAATTCCCGGTTGCGATTGATGTTCTCGACCTCAACGGTCGCGTCATCCACGAGAATTCCCACTGCCAGGGCCAGTCCGCCGAGGGTCATGATGTTGATGGTTTGCCCGATGAGACTCAACGCGATGATGGAACACAGAATCGCGAGCGGGATCGAGGTCGCGATAATGATCGTGCTCCGCCAGTTCCCGAGAAACATCAGGATCATGAATGCGGTCAGGCAGGCGGCTATTAATGCTTCGCGAACCACGCCGCTAATCGCGCCTTTCACAAAAATCGATTGGTCCGCCAGCGGAGACATCTTCAACTGGGGCGGCACGGTGGCTGCGATCCGCGGCAGGATCGATTTGATCCCGGAAATCACGTCCAGCGTTGAGGCATCGCCTGCCTTCTGAATCGTAAGCAGCACGGATCGCTGTCCATTCACGCGCACGATATTGGTTTGCGGCGGAAAGCCGTCGCGTACCCAGGCAACATCCTTCATGTAAATGGTCGTGTCTCCGATGGTTTTAATCGGGATGCGATTCAGGTCAGGGATCGTCTGTGGCGCGGCGTTAGGAATATCGACGTTGTATTCCTTTCCGCCGATCTTCGAAGTCCCGGTGGGGAGGATGAGGTTCTGCACCGTGATCGCATTCACCACATCCAGGGCAGAAAGACCTTTGGACTCGAGTGCCGCTGGGTTCAGATCCACCTGCACCTGGCGCTGCTTCCCGCCGTAGGGGTAGGGCACAGCCGTACCCGGTATGGTGATCAGCTGAGTGCGAATGAAATTAAGTCCGTAGTCATTAAGCTGTTGTTCAGAGAGGCCGTTGCCGGAAAGAGCCAGTTGCATTACGGGCACACTCGATGCGCTGTACGCGATGACCAGCGGCGGCGTCGTTCCGGCAGGCAGTTGTCGGAGCTGGGTTTGGGAACTGGCAGTGATCTGCGCAATTGCTCGATCCAGACTGGCATTCGGCTGGAGAAAGACTTTGACCACGGCGATGCCATAGAGCGATTGCGACTCGACGTGTTCGATGTTATCTACGACCGTCGTCATGTTCCGCTCGGTCACGCTGACGATGCGGTCGCTCATGTCCTTGGGGACAAGGCCGTTGTAGTTCCAGATGATGCTGACGACCGGAATATTAATGTTCGGAAAGATGTCGGTCGGGGTACGGAAAATGGCTACGCCGCCCATCACCAGGATCAAAATGGACATCACCACAAACGTGTACGGCCGCCGTAATGCTAGTTGAACGATCCACATACGTATTCCTTTGCTCGCTAAACCCGCTCGTTTCTACCTTCTGAATTGCATTGCATCCCGCTCTCGCGAAATCCACTCCCGAACAAATGCAGAGCAGTTCCTGAGTCTGGTGCCCTGTGCCTCGATCTCCGCCAGGAAGCGCACGGCATCTCGGTCCACCAACTTCACTTCCTTTAGGTCCAACACGAGACCGTGATCCGGTAAATCCGACTTCACGAGCGCCTGCAGTTCGGAAACCTGCTCTGTCTGAATCCGACCGGTGAGCGTGAAAACGACTCGGTCACGTTCGTCGGAGATGTCGATTCGCAGCGTCATTCGCTCGGCCTTTCGCTTGTGGTAAATGCAAAGAGGGGGCCAAACGATAAATGCCAGAAAACGTGACGCTTAGCGCAGTTCTGCCGTCGCGGGATTTCGGAAATTTCCGAAATCTCGTGAGACGCCAAGACGGTTTGCTGTGTGTCGTCGGAAAGAGAAAGCGCCGAGTTCGGTTTTTATCCCGGAACTTCGGGGAAGAGAGGTTAAGGTTAGGGCTTTCCTAGGCTCGACGGAAACGCTGCTTGTTGATCTTCAGAGCCTTGATTTTGGAATCGAGGGTCGACTGCGGGATCCCGAGCTTGGCTGCAGCTCCTCGGGGGCCCGAGACCCTGCCATTACTTTCCGCGAGCGCAGACTCGATCATCTCTCGTTCTTGGGCAGCAAGCTTCTCGGAAAACGGCTGAATCGCCGGATCGGTGGTCCCTGACTGTCCCGCCAACCAACTTTCATCGATGGAAAGATTCTCCGACTCGGAGATGATCACGGACCGCTCGATTACATTTTGCAATTCGCGGATATTGCCAGGCCACCTGTAGGATTGCAGAAGTTCCATGCTCTTCTTAGAGATGCCGGTGATCTTCTTTCCAGCTTGGCTGGCATAGCGATCGACAAAGTACTCCACCAGCAAAGGAATATCCTCCTTTCGTTCCCGCAAAGGAGGTATTTCGATCGGAAAGACATTAAGCCGGTAGAACAAATCATCGCGAAACCTGCCTTCAGCGATGGCGGCTTGCAAATCACGATTCGTTGCCGCGACCACCCGCACGTCCGTCTTGATCGATTCATTGCCGCCAACCCGCTGAAACTCCCGCTCCTGCAAAACCCGCAGAAGTGCGATCTGCATTTCGGCTGGAAGTTCACCGATTTCATCCAGGAAAATCGTCCCGCCGTCCGCCGACTCGAAACGTCCAAGACGCCGCTGTGTGGCTCCCGTGAACGCACCTTTTTCGTGGCCAAACAATTCGGAGGCAATAAGGTCGCGGGGGATCGCAGCACAGTTCACACTGACGAAAGCGCGCGAGGCGCGCTGCGAGCGCTTGTGAATGGCCCTGGCGATCAGTTCTTTGCCCGTACCCGTCTCTCCAGTAATGAGAACCGTCGAGTCGGTCGGTGCTACCTTCGCTACTCCAGACAAAACCACCTGCAGTGCGGGAGAGGAGCCAACGATCTCTTCGAACATCCGGTTGACATCGATCTCTTCGCGCAGCGCCAGGTTCTCTTTGTACAACTGGTCTTTCAAAATCTGGATTTCCGCGAAAGCATTCTTTAGAGCTGCCACATTTTCCTGGAGTGCCTCCTCTGCGCGCTTGCGTTCCGAGATTTCCTGATGTAAGTCTTCATTTGCCTTCGTTAACGCAGCAGTTCTCCTGGCAACCCTCGATTCCAGTTCATTCTTAGCTCGTGTCGCTTGTAGCATGAAACCCGAAAACAAAATGAAGACCAAGTCGTAGGTAATTCGCGAAATCCAATCCACCTCGGGCTGGAAGATGAACGTTCGCAGGAGCACTGCCAGCAGTACCGCCAGAATGCCAGGTCCAATCCCCGCGTACCAAAAAGTGATGGCGATGGCACAAAACGAGAAGGACATAATTGCCAGGGGAAGGTGGAAGTGAAGAAATGTCCGCGCCGCAACGAACGCGAGGCCCACAGAAGCCACAGCCAGTAAGTACCGCAAGGCATGACGCAGCTTGGGTCGTGCAAACCAATTGGCTATGAACTGGTCAGACATTTCTCCCCTCGTCCGCAGCTTTGCAAAGTACCACGAACTGTTGCAGGTCCTCCTACACGCATCGCTGCGCTCGTCTTAACGAAGAGCCCCGAGGCCACTCCAGATAAGTATAGAGATGCCTGTCCTGTGGCCTTAGCCTCACCGATTCTGGCAGCCAGTGCAATCCCTCATGTACCACTGGTGAATGGGTGCCTGCGTCTTCCTCCGCGACCCCCGCCGCGGCAATTCAGGATACGTGCCTTTGCTAAATGTGCCAAAATCTATGGAGCGGAACTTGAGAAGCGAACATCACATCTCCAAGAGATGCAGAAAGCGTCCAGCGTTTCTACAGCAAGCGCCCTTCGTAGAAACTACGGCAGATTCACACCATGAGAGTCCAAATCACACTGAACAAAACCAACACCGGCAGAATTCAGTTAGCCTGCGTTCGGAGCACCAACGAGCGAGGTGGTATTGGCACAGGGTTTGCCTTGCCTCCGTTCAATCCCAATGCCCTTTGGGAAATAGAAGACATCCTGCGCAGTGTGGGTGTAAATGAGGACCTGATTACCCGGAAGACTGCACTGCTGAGCCAAGTTGGGCCTAATGACTTGGTGAAGGTAGAAGATTTAGATGTACCCGACGACGTCCTCCGCGAGAATGGCTTCGCAGTTTGAAGGTGGGCCAACATTTTCTTTGCTACTCACTTCACGAACTGTAAAGGCGAGGCGCGATTAGAGCAAAGCGCGTTTGGGTATCTGAGGAGTCGAGCATGAACAATTGTGAATTATGAGCAGACTATCTAACAAAGTCGCAATAGTGACGGGTGCCTCCAAAGGCATAGGCGCTGGGATTGCAACGGGCTTGGGAGCTGCGGGCGCACGTGTGGCCGTGAACTACTCCTCCGACCGGGAAGGCGCCGAACGCGTCGTTCAGGCGATCACAGACAACGGGGGCGAGGCGATCGCGGTCGGGGCCGACGTGTCCAAGGCCGCAGATGTCACGCGGTTATTCGACAAGGTGGATTCTGCGTTCGGAAGACTGGACGTTCTGGTCAACAACGCGGGGGTATTCCGCTTCGGAGCCATCACGGAAATCACCGAAGAGAGCTTTCACCTCCACTACAACGTCAACGTTCTCGGGGCGATTCTCACCGTGCAAGAGGCGATCAAGCGGTTCGGGTCCGACGGCGGGAGCATCATCAACCTCAGCTCTATCGTCGGCTCGCATCCCGTGCCGGGAGCCTTGCTATACGCGTCCACGAAAGGGGCAATCGAAACGCTGACCCGGGGATTGGCGCTCGAACTGGCGCCGCGCAAGATACGCGTCAACGCCATCGCTCCCGGTAATACAGAAACTGAAGGCAATGTAGCTGCGGGGACTTTTGAAGGTGGTGCCGGCGCGGTTCTGGCGGGGAAGACCCCGCTAGGCCGGCTCGGTCGCGTCACCGATATCGCACCCCTGGCAGTGTTCCTGGCATCAGATGAATCAGCCTGGATCACCGGAGAGGTCATTCGGGCTGCAGGCGGACTTGTTGTGGCCACCTGAGAGCAATAAGCCGACCGCTTTAAACCCGGACTATAGCATCCGTCCTGCAGCTCTCAGGCAGTTGCGGATTCTAATCACTGGGATTGGCCCGCAGCAGAACAACTAAATCAGAGAGGAGAGTACGATGCAACTTCAAAGTGACTACTTCACTGCTTATCACAACCTAAAGCTGACCCGGGATGACAAAGGTGTGCTGGTTGCTGAGTTCCACAGCAACGGCGGGCCGTTCATTATGTCCGCGCATGCTCATACGGAACTTGTCGATGCCTTCTACCGGATTTCGCAAGATCGAGCGAACAAGATCGTAATCCTCACCGGTGCAGGTGGGGAATTCATTATTGATGTCGATTGGTCCTCTTTCGGCGATGTCGCCGATCCCGATGTTTGGAGCCAAGTTCATGATGAAGGCGTTCAGGTTTTGGAAAACATAGCCAACATACGCGTTCCGGTGATCGCGGCTATTGAGGGACGTGCCCATGTGCATTCAGACTACGCGCTACTTGCCAGTGTAATTGTGGCGGCGGATGGTGCGACCTTCCAGGATGTGGCCCACTTCTCCGCAGGTGTTGCACCCGGTGATGGAATCTTTACCACCTGGAGTTATCGTGCGGGAGCGGGGCGAGCGGAGGCGTTCCTGCTGAACCCACAACCGCTGGCGGCGGATACTGCACACGAATGGGGAGTGGTAGCCGAAGTTGTGCCGAACGGTAAGGCGCTCACCCGGGCGCGGGAATTGGCCGAGCTGTACCTGAAGGCCCCGGAAGTGACACGCCGCAACACCCGCATCCACTTCATCCAACCATTGAAGGAGCGCATCGTGCGAGAAGTTGGCTACGGATTGTCGCTCGAAGGAGCGTCGTCGGCCGACCTTGTGAAATCAATGCAGACGAAGACTGAGCCTGTTGCGCAGAAAGGAAAAGTCGCATGACACGCATCGAGAGCACGTCAGCCGCTCAAGTAGTGAAGAAGGCTCACCCGGGAGAATTTGACCTCGTGATTCTCGGCGCCGGCGCCGGTTCCACCATCGCCGCGTGGACGGTCACGAGCAATACATCAACTAAGTGGATGAAATTTGCCCCTGTTGGTTCAACCATGCCGTAGCTTACACCCAGAGGTCATCTGGCGCCTTATGCCGGAGGGATTTCCCGCACTACGGAGTCATTTTGATGTTGCAGAAGAATTCGAAAGCCGAGTCCGTGGGTGATCAGCAGTAGCGGGACAATGACAGTAGGTATGAAGTAAGTGGCTCCCAACTGCCCCGCCAAGAGCCCAGCGTGATTGGCCTGGTAGAAAGCGTTCAGGAGATCGGCTGAGCCCCAGAGATTGAAGATCCATGCCATGACAACGCCAGCTCGACATTGCAGCAATAGCAGCGAGAGCAACGCGAATATCGCCGCAATGATGTCTCCATAGGCCGCGGAATGGGCGAAGGCGGAGGGCAAATTGGGTGACACCACTCCTGGCACCAGGAATGCCAATCCCTCGAAGCGGAAGCTGTGCAGGATGAGCACAGGCCGCAACGCTTCTGCCCGTTGCCGCACGCGGAGCTCAGGCCAGATATATCGCGCGGTGACGATGCCCCAGGCGATGAAACTGAATGCGATGCTGACGAAAAAACAGAGTTGCGACACCATAAGTGCCTCCTTATTGGGATTCCAGCCATTGACTAGTGGCGGTCGTGGCCTTCTCGTGGACCGACGCGGCAGGCTTGGCAGGGTCGGCGATAGCGTGTTCGCGCCTCCAGACCTTGGACTCGGTCGCGAAACGAGGTTCCGACGGAAATGGACTCCGCGTTTGGCGGTCGTAGCGGTCCAAATTGAAGCCAGGGCTGAGCGCGGCCATCATGAACTGCCTGAACTCGCGGAGCCAGTTGCCAAGGGTCCGTTGGTTGCGGGGCTGCACAGCATAACGACGAGCGATCGTCTCGAAGTCCTCGGCAGGACTTCCGGTCACGTCGAACACGTCGGTCGTCGGTGCGCCCAGCTCAAAAGCACCGAGCTTGTGATCGTCGACGTAGTAGCGAACGTTGCTCATCAGATCGATCGGCATACCGCCCAACCGGGCGGCCTTCATGAATAGCCAGGTGGGCGTCGGCATAACCCTGAGCGATCGCCCGACGGCACGGCCGATCGCCTTGGCCATCTCATCCGCGCCGAGGAGCTCTGGTCCGGTAGGACGGTAGCTCTTCCCGGCGTGCCGCGCGGGATCCATCAGGACCGCGACGGCGACCCGCGCGATATCCTCGTTCGAAGGTGGCGCGTTGCGGCTATTGCCATACATCCAGGGAAAGATGCCGAGATGAGCGGCCAACCCAATCGTCACCAGGTAGTTGTCGGCGAAAAAGCCCGGGTTGACGATCGTATGCGCGACTCCAGGCGTCATCGAAAACAGCCGGTTGACCAGCCAGCTCTGGCGGGTCAAGAGCGAGGGGTGCGAGGGGCTCGCCAGCCATTGGGTTAAGCCGACGATTTGTTCTAGCCGCGCTTCCTTGGCGGCAACCGCGAAGGCGACCGCGCCCTGGATCATGTAAGGATCGTAAGGCGGACAAAAATAGGCGCGCTGGACCTCCTTCAGCGCATCGGCCACTCGCTCGACATCGCTTATGTCGGCGACCGAGATCTCGGTCTCCTGCGCCTTCAGCCGCGTGCTGCGGCCATCTACTCGGTGCACCATGGCGCGGACGGGATAGCCGGCCTTCAGTAATTCGGCAGTAACAGCACTTCCGGTTTTTCCGGTCGCGCCGGTTACGAGAATCCTTGGCTTGATCATGATCGTCTCCTTCTCGCTCCCGTAATTGAATGAGTCACAAAAAAATCGCTTCATTTCATAGGATGATGAATATCATCCTATGGATTCGAATTTCTTCATCCAAGTCGGCATGGCGGCCGGGTTGCACCTTGGGATGATTCGCAGCATCCTATATAGTCATGCGCTACCAGCCGGGACATAAAGCGGAAATCCATCAGAAGATTGTGAAAGACGCGTCGCAACGTGTTCGCGCCGAAGGCCTGAATGGGGTGGCGGTTGCCGCTGTGATGCGGGACACCAGCCTGACTCACGGAGGCTTTTACAAGCATTTCGAGAGCAAGGACGAGTTGCTAATTGAGTCCCTCAAAGAGAGTTTCCGAGACATCATCGACACATTGGTTCGTGCCACTGAACAGTCGTCCCCTGGAGAGGCGTGGAAGGCAATTGTGAAAACCTATCTGCGCCCGGAAATGTGCGATCATCCCGAGCACGGGTGTCCCCTGGCGACGCTTGCGCCCGAATTGGCGCGGGTAGACAAGAGGATGAAGCCTCAGATCGTGGCGGAGCTAGTGAACTACAAGAGCCGCATGCTGCCGTTCATGCCTGGCCGGCGAACCGTGGATAAAGAACGTGCTTTCTTTGCGATTTTTTCAACGATGATCGGGGCAACTGAAATTGCTCGCATGCTACCCGATCCCGCGATGCGAGAGAAAGTGCTCGGGACCGCGAGAGATTTTCTCTTGCGCAGTTTCTGACCTTCTCAATCATAAGGCCCAGGAACATCCGTCGGGCGCGGTGTCGCACACGCCAATTCTTCGACTCGAACATCCCTATCTTCTGTCGAAAACGTGTCAGGGTTGTACGTCTCACTTTGTTCGTCTGAACTCGATGAAAGATGCCGGGAGCGTCATGTAATGAAGTTCGCACGAGTCGTTTATGGGAATTGCAGCAGCGTATGGCGGAACGGCTGCTACGTGAGCACTTTGGTACAGAGGACGAGGCCTACTGCGCGCGGACATGGCGATTGCTGCCGAATCTGGGCCCGCTATTCGAGGGTCCTGCTTACGCTCACGGTGCTGCGGGAGAGGCATCACCCGCTTGCTCCGCAATTGGTCGAGCGTACTGCACGAGGGAGAAGAGGAACTTGCCGGGCTCTTCCGTCATCGGCATGTGGCCTGAGTGTTCGAACCAAAGGAGATGCTTCTCCGGAGCTTTCACCTTGTCGAACCAAGCGGCGGCGATCTCAGAATTCACATTCATGTCATGGCGACCTTCGAAGAGGATCAGCGGGATCGGGAGCTTGTTGATCTTGGCGAGATCGGTCGCCACCAGGTCGGGGAGCAAATAAGGCGTGGCAAATTTGTTGCCGTCCCAGATGTGGCTGATTTCCTGGTCGCTGTAGTCGGGCGAAAGCTGGGCGAGATTGCCATCGGCCGAGTTGTCTGTTCGATACGCCATTACGCCTCCGAAATAGCCCACCCATTTGCGTTGAACGTAGAGATCCTTGATTGGGATGGGCTGTCCAGGCGCCGCATAGGGAGCGATCGCTTCGAGCTCGCGCACCGCCGCGGAGTTGCCGGCCCGTCTCGCAGCCTCGACGGCGAAATGCCAGCCACGACGCTCGTTTTCGGGTCCATCAATCGATTGGCAGACACCGATGTAAGCGTAGATCCGTTCCGGGTGGCGCTGTGCGAACTGGAGGCCGAGGAAGCTGCCATAGCTGTGCCCGAGGACGAAGATCTTGTCCTTGCCCAACTCGTGGCGGGCCCAGGCAGCCATCTCTTCGACATCGGCGACCATCCGTTCGGTTGTGAGGGTCGGCGCGATCGTGGCAGGATCGGTGAGGAGATAGGTCTTGCCGGCGGCGCGCTGGTCCCACTGGACGACGGTGAAATATTCTTCCAGGCCGCGCGAAAACCACCAACTCATAGGAATCGAGACGTAACCTGGTCCGCCGTGGATGTATAGAAGCACTGGATTCCTCTGATCAGTGCCACGGACTGACACCCATTGCTCGATGCCACCGATTCGGACTTTCTCGAGCCGCTCGATTCCATTCGGGGTAAGGATCTTACGCGCATTGGCGATGATTGCGGTCGCCTCGGCGCGGTTGATGGACTTCGGTGACGAATCATCTGTTGCTAACCCCACTACAGTGAGCGCAACGATCGCAGCCGCGAGTTTGCGGCCAACTTTGATGCTGACGTTTGAGCTGCTGTTCATGTTCCTACCTTGAACGTTTTGGCTAATGCGTCGCGTATTTCGATGCGACTCCATCGAGCAGTGATTGCAGATCCGACGCTGGTCGTGCAAGCGTCAAATTTCGGCCCGGAACGTCTTACCGAGTTCGGCTCCGAGTCCAAAGTAGTGGCGAAAGTTGTAGATAAGTGGTTGCCACTTCTCAGGATTAACATAGTTCTCGCGGAGGATGAAGTCACCTCGAACATGGGCTTTGAGGACCCGGACCTCGACCGCAGCTCCTCCTCCAAGTTTGTCCAGTCGCGGTTCCCCTGGGAGCATATGAATTTGGCTGACGGTTGCCTCCAACTGGACCGGGCACTCCTTCACGCGGGGTGCCTTGACCGATTGACTCGCCAGTGGTGTAAGCGCTGCCGCGACAAACTTGTCGGGTTCAAACCGAAATTTCGTCGACTTCTCCGAGGGAACTGGATTCTTGCCCGTCAGTGGTGCCAAGCGTTCTACAGCTTCCCAAAGATCAGGAGAAGGGACATTGACGACACAGTCGGGTTGGCGCTGGAGGTTATCAAGCGTCTTCGTGTCGCTCAAGAGACCAAGAACCATTGTCCAGCCAAGGCCCCAAAAGGATGAAATTGGCGCGAGGTTCGGGCTTCCATCCGAGTTGATGGAACTGACGATAGCGACGGGGTTGCCAAAATACAGGATGCTCGGAGTGATTGTCTTAAAGTCGATTTCGCGGTTTGTGATTATTTCGGTCACCATGAGATTTAGATTAAGTGTCGGGAGCTTGGGATGTTTCAGTGCTGGCTGAAACATGAATGAGCGAGGGCACGGCTACGCAAGACCAAGAAGATTTCCCAATTCACGCCGGCCTGCTAACGAAAGATGAACAATGCGGGTATTCTTTTCCCGCATAATCCACCGGCGCTCAAAAAACAAGTCACATATGGTGGCACCGAGAGCTCCCGCAAGGTGATAGCGCCTTTCCAAGAAACTTCTCGCCATCCCGTGAGGCCGGATGTGAACTCCGCGCAGCACCTAACGTCAAGAGCGGGTGACTAAGGCAAAGTCTGTTGATTGTAGTGCGCCACAGGTAACGAATTAACCAAACGAGGATTTATGAAAGCACGTTTCTCGTACGTCAAAGCTGCCCCAGGGGTATTCAAAGCCATGCTCGGTTTGGGCCGGTATCTTGAAGAGTCCGGGTTGGAACCATCCCTGCTCCTTCTCGTGGATCTGCGCGCCTCGCAGATCAACGGCTGTGCGTACTGTCTCGATATGCACTGGAAAGACCTGCGGGCGGCTGGAGAAAAGGAGCAGCGGCTGTATTCGTTGGATGCTTGGCGTGAAAGTCCGTTCTACTCGGATCGGGAGCGCGCCGCCCTGGAGTGGACGGAAGCTCTCACTTTGATTTCTAACGGCCACGTTCCTGATGAGGTCTATGAAAAGGTGCGTCAACATTTCAACGAGAAAGAGTTGTCGGATCTCACGCTGGCTGTCGTAACCATCAACGGCTGGAACCGTTTGAACATTTCAGCCAGAACAGTTCCGGGGGATTACCAGCCCGGCCAATTCCGCGAAGAAAAGGTCGCATGAGAGTTCGGTGCGGCGACGGGTTTTGATTGTGCCGCCCGCACTCGAGGTATTACAAAATGACTGTTTTCATGTGGGCAGTGTACCCGAGGATATTCGCCAGATCATCGGGAAGCTCGTTCGCGTTGAAGAAAAGGATTGTGGGCCATGTCGTCGGATCGGCGGTTGCATGTGCCTGGACAGCGTTCTTCGGTTAGGCCGAAAATTTGAGTTCGTGTGCCACTCGCTTGAATCTTGGTAGGTCGCGTATCGCGTCGTAAGCGGGGAACACCATGGCCGAACCCAAGAACGGATCGCGTTCGGCGAAAGCCGAATCCAGCCATTTGAGAGCGGCGGCTGTTTCGCCCAACCCGAGATTGGTCCATGCAATGGGCAGCGCCGGGCCGTAACCTCCTTCGCGACGGGCCTCCAATTCCCGGAGCACGCTGCGGGCTTCTTCGGTGTGTCCCAGCACTCCGGCAACATAGCCAAAGTGGCCCTCGCCCAAGGGCAGCCTATCGTTGAGCTTCCTGCCCATGTTGGCCATGCTCCAAGCTTCGTCCTTTATACCCAGTGCTGCCAAAGACAGGGCCAGGTAGAAACACGTATAGGGCGAGTCTGGCGTCAACTCGAACGCGATACGGCCGGTGCAGACCGCCTCGTCATAACGGCGCGCATAATAGTTGGCCTGCACGAGGCGGAAGTTCGTCATCAAATCCAACGGATCGAGTTCGACCGCTTTGCCGGCATGCAACAAGGCTTCGTCATGCCGCCCGAGAAAGCTGCAAAGAACGGGGTACGCCATGTGCGGAAACGCATTCGTAGGCTCCAGGCTGATCGCTCGCTTGAACGCCTGTTCGGCTTCGGCCCAACGCCACTGAAAAACTCGTAGCATTCCCAAGGTGCTGTGCAGGCGTGTTGAATTCTCGTCCAGCGCCAGCCCTTTCGACAACAAGTCTTCCGCCTGGGGAAGCGCACTTCGGGGAGGCAAAGCTCCATATGCTGCGCTCACGTTGTAAAACATCGCTGCACCGTAATAAGGCTCCGCGAAACCGGGGTCCAACCGGATCGCCTCCTGAAAGTACTCGAAAGCGCGGCGCACATCGTCGGGCCGTCGCTTCTTCAGGAGGTGGGCGCCCTTCAAGTACTGCACGTACGCTCTCATATCGCTTGGGCGTTTTTCTGGAACCTGAGCCGCCAAGCGAACGTGCAACGCCTCCGCTACGGCCGCGCAGACCTCATCCTGGATGCCGAATAAGTCTCCCAAAGTGCTGTCGAATCGCTCTGCCCACAGATTGAATCCATCCTTAACGCCGACCAGGTTGACGGTAATGCGAATGCGGTCTCCGGACCTCCATACCGATCCCTCCAACACAGCTTCGACGCCCAGTTCGCGGCCGACTTGCCGGGCATCCCACGGCTGCCCCTTGAAGCGAAATGCCACGCTGCGCGCGGTCACCCTCAAGCCGTCGAACCGCGACAACACGCGGATCAACTCGTCGGCTAATCCATCGCTGAAGTAGTCATCCTTGGCATCCACCGTTTGGTTCGCGAATGGCATCACAGCCAGGGCAGGCCGCTTGGCGATTGGGACGACAAATCGATAGCCACGCTTCGGGATGGTTTCTATAACCGTGGGAGAGTTGGCGGAGTCTCCCAGAGCGTCACGCAACCGGCTGACCGCGGAATTCAGGGCCACCTCGAAATCCACAAAGGTGTCCGACGACCAGAGCCGCTGGCGCAGCTCTTCGCGGGTCACGATCTCGCCGGGCCGTTCCATGAGGGCGGCGAGCACCTGAAACGACTGTTCCCGGAGGGTGATCGGCATTCCCCTCTTCAGCAGGCGGCGGCCTTCCAGATCGACCTCGAATGCTCCGAAGCGCACGTTCATCGCTGTCGAACATTCTTGCTTTCAGCTAGTTGCCTGTCAACATTTTGGTCAGGTGCAAGCTATGGTCATTTCTGCCGTCGCGGTTAAGCTGTACGCTGTTCGCACGAATGTGTGAGTAGGGAGCACGTATGGTGAGCAGCTCCAAAATTGCTTCGAACCAGTTCGAGGCGGCGACGACTCGGAAACTCAAGATCCGGTTGCTGCCATTCCTGTTCGTACTATATGTTGTCGCCTTCATCGACAGAATCAACTTGGGCTTTGCGGCTCTGACGATGAATCGGGAACTGGCGATCACGAGTCAGCAGTTCGGATTCGCTGCGGGAATCTTCTTTTGGGGATATTTCCTGTTGGAGATCCCCAGCAACCTCATGCTCCACAAGATCGGGGCGCGGGTTTGGATCGCGCGCATCCTGATCACATGGGGAACGATTGCAACTCTGACCGGGTTTGTGCAGTCCGCTACCCAGCTCTATATCGCGCGCTTTGCGCTGGGGCTCGCAGAAGCGGGATATTTTCCCGGCATCGTCCTGTATTTGGGTTACTGGTTTCGGCAACGAGAGAAGGCACAGGCGATTGCGCTGATCTTGATGGGCATACCCTTGGCCAGCGTGCTGGGGGGGCCGATTTCAGGTCTCATTCTCGATCATGTGCACTGGTCCGGGCTCAGCAGCTGGCGATGGCTTTTCATTCTGGAAGGATTGCCCGCCGTAGCGTGTGTGTCTCTGACCTATCTCCTGTTGCCGAGTCGTCCCGCAGAGGCGAAATTTCTCGCCGCCGAGGAAAAGGCATGGATCGCCGACCAATTGGAGCGGGAAGACCGGCAGAAGTTGGGGGCGCAATCCATGTCAGTGGCGCGGACTCTGGTTAATCCAAGAGTCTGGCATTTGGCGTGTATTGGTTTTGGGCACGGCTTTGCCACGTACACGTTCAACTTCTGGTTGCCGCAGATCATGAAGTCGGTCTTAGGCGGGCAGTCCAATACCGTGGTTGGATTCGTTGTTATGATCCCCAATCTCCTTGGCCTGATCGTGATGATCCTCGTGTCTCGGCACTCCGATCGTAAGCTGGAACGGCGATATCACATGGCAACCTTGAGTGCTTTAGCTGGAATTGCATTGCTGCTGCTTGGAGCGCCTCACTCAGCCTTCTTCTCGGTTGTTCTTTTTTCAGCCGTGGCCATCGGGGCATACAGCTCTTTGCCCGTCTTCTTTTCGATACCCGGCGAATTTCTGACCGGATTCTCGGCGGCCGCAGGGATCGCGCTCGTAACATCCGTTGCTAACTTCGGCGGATTCGTCGGGCCCTACACCGTCGGGCTCATTCGTCAAAGGACCGGGAATTCTTATTACGGCCTGATCTGCGCAGGAGTCTCGTTCCTGGTCTCAGCGGCTCTGGCATTGGTCTTACGGAAACCGAGCTGGCCAGCAACTGTACACACAGAGGAAACGACGACGGAGATAGTTCGGCAGACGCGCCACCAATTTCACAGGGGCTGCCCGCTTCAGGAGGAACAATGAGTTGCTGCGTGAAGTTGGACGACCGCCACGACCACTATTTGCTTGGCAGCTCGGATGCCGAACATGAACGCCTGATCCGGCAGGCGATCCGGCTCGCCCCGGCAACAGAGAGGTTCTTTCGTGAGGCGGGCATTGGCTCCGGACAGCGAGTGCTGGACCTTGGCTCGGGCGTGGGAGATGTGGCGATGCTTGTTGCGCGGCTTGTTGGGCCTTCTGGAGAAGTCGTGGCGATCGAACGTGACCCGCGAACGATCCATCGCGCGCGAACTCGGGCGGGCGAGGCGGGGCTGCATAACATAGAATTTGGCGAAACCGACATCGCTGAGTTCACGACAGACTCACCGTTCGACGCGGTGGTCGGCCGCTACATTCTGCAGTTTCTTCCCAACCCGGTTACAACCTTGCGTTCCCTGGCACAAGGGGTGCGTCCCGGCGGGATTATCGCTTTCCAGGAGATCTCCTTCGCACCCTTCGTTGCGCTTTCGGCGCACCTGCCGCTCTGGTCGGCGGTGGTTTCGCTGCACCACGAGGTTGCTGTACGGGCGGGAGTAAACACCGAAATGGGTTTGGCTCTTCATAAGGTTTTCCGCGATGCCGGACTGCCCGCGCCCACCATGCGTCTGGAAATGGAGTTAGGCCACGATCCGGATTTTGCCCGAAATATTTCTGACGCCACCCTGAGTATCCGTCCGCAAATCGAAAAGTTTAATTTTGCGCTGGAGAAACTCGGCAATCTGCAGACGCTGCAGCAGCGGTTGCAGGACGAAGTGGCTGCTTCGAACACGGTGGTGCCCTGGCTGCCACTCGTGGGCGCGTGGTCCAGGCAGGGGTGATCTTGTGGTTTTGTGAGGGCACCGGGGCAACCCTGACTGCTGGCCGGAGGGGCTTGATCGTCCAATGGCGCAGCGGGCCGGGCGGAACCGCTGCCAGACTTCTCAAGCTCTAACTATCATCGCAAGCCGTTCGAGGCCTGCCGCAGCGAATTTTTCCTCTACTCGGAATTAGCCACTAGCCTCTGCTTTCTTGAAACGGACGGTCGCGTTCGCGATGATGGGCTTGGCCCAGAGGCCAGCACTGAGAACACAAGCAAACGTGACATAGAGGAATGCGACTCCCGCCCTCAGGCCGAGGTGATCGCCGATACGTCCGATGATGAGGGGCACCACGGCACCACCCATAATGCCAGTGCTCAAAATTCCGGCGAAGGAACCGTGGTGCTCGGAAACTGAATTGAGCGCCAGCGAAACCAGAATGGGCCACATCACGGATGCGAAAAGACCAATCCCGGGGAACGCAATGACCGAAACATTCGCCGGGCCAAACAAGGCTACGGTCAAGCACAAGAGCGCTCCCACGCAGGTGCCGACCAGGACGTAGCGGCTGTCGAAAATCTTCAGAAGCAGCATTCCGATGAAGCAGCCCGCAGTAAGCAGGCCCCAGAACCAGGAGACTGCGGTCGCTCCCGTCGTGTGTGGATCGTAGCCGTGATATTGGGAAAGAAACTTAGACATCCAGTCTGCCGTCCCTTGCTCCGAGCCCACGTAAGCAAAAACGCAAAGGAAAAAGGCCCAGACCATCGGTTTGCGGAAGAGGCTGCCGTACATCTCCAGGGATCCGGCCTCTTCGTCGGCGGCTAGTTCCACGCGAGGAAAGCGGCTGAAGATGAGAACGGCAACCATCGCCAGGGTGAATACCGCGAAGATCCAATACATGGAAGCCCAGGGAAGGGCCGGAGGCGTCAGCTTATGCAGGATCTCAAGCAGTGGATTTCTCGCGTGCTCGTTGCCCAGGTTCAGGACCAGGTACGAATACATATAGGGGCTCAGAAAAGAGGCAGAACCAAAGATCAGCTGGGCAAAAGCCGAATTGAACGCGAAATGCGCTTCGCCCCCGGCAACTCGCAACAGCGGATTGATCGCGGTTTGCAGCGTGGCCATTCCCGATCCCATCACGAACAACGAGACCACCGCCACTCCATAACTCGGGTGCAGAGCGAAGCTCAGCGACCCCGCCGTACCCGCTAGGAATGCGGCGATCATGACCGGCTTCTCGCCAAAGCGTTCGACCAGAAAGCCGGCGGGAATCGACATTACTCCGTAAGCAATAAAAAAGGAGAAGGGCAACAAAGCAGCGGCAGTCAGGCTTACTTTGAAGCTGCTGATGATGTCGGGCACAATCGGACCGAGAATGTTGGTGAGCAATGACATCACAAAAAACGTGAGGAATACGATCCCGACCATGTAGCGGTTTCGTGGCATGGAGCGTGACATGCTCTGTTATTCCCTCGTGGTGATTTTCGTGGCCAGCTCGAACCGTCCCGGTTCGCGTCCAGCTTGAGCGGCCAACGCCAGCGTGATCATTTGCACGGGCAGGATCTCGAGAATTGGTTGAATGGATCCCGGTGCGCTGGGCAGGGCGAAGGGTGGAGACGCCGCGCCTTCACCAACCAACTCGGCGTGGCCTCGCTTTGCGCGAACATCCTCGAAAAGGCGTTGGTTCAGGTCGCGAGTCTTTTTTGCGCCGGCGAAGACCAGGACGAAGGTCTCATTGCTAAGCATTTCAAAGGGCCCGTGGCGAAACGCCGCGGTGCTCATTCCTTCGCCGTGGAAGTGGTCGGACTCTTTAACAATCAGGGCGCCCGTGCCAACGGCGGCGAGCGAAGCCCCCCGGCCAACCAGGAACAGGTGCCGAATGCCTTCGAGCAACTGCGCCAGTTCTTGCGCATGTCGTTTCCAGGGGACGAGGTAGTCTTCAACCGCCGGGGAGGCGGTCTTGAGTTCCTGGCGGGTGTGCTGCAGATCACGCTCGCATACGATATCGCCAAGCCAGATCAAAGCCATCAGAGCCGTCAAATAGGTCTTACAAGAAACAGAGAACTCTTTGCCTGCTTGGGTCAGAATGGCGGCATCGGCGCGCTTTGCCAGGGGACTGTCGGGTGTATTGGTAATTGCGATGATGGATGATTTTCCGCGATTGATCTCCAGCAGTCGGACCACCTCGGCACTCTGCCCGGATTGAGAAACCGCAACGATCAGCGTCTTAGGATCGGAGAGGCGATTCTGATAGTGCACAAGCTCCGAAGTTTCCACCATCATGGCGGTCAAACCGTAATTGATCAGTTTGATGTTGAGGGGATGGAGAGCGTGGAAAGAAGAGCCCATCCCGGTCAAGACCACCGTCTTGAAACGGCCTTTCTGAACCCTGGCCGCAAGCTGATGCAGAGCCTTCGAGACCTCCAGGCCGGCAAGCGTTTGGTTGAGCGCGCGGGGTTGGTCCAGCAGGTCGCGAAGATATTCACCCTCGATGACAGAGAAATCAGATAGCACGCGTGCCCACCTCCGCGCCAAAGCGGTGGTACCAGACCCTGGCGGCTCCAATCAGGTTAGTGTCTTCGCCCAGCGAGGCCAGGGCCAATTCCGTTTTCTCAAAAGGCACAAGGCGACAACTGGAAGCGATGACCTTGCGGGCCTTATCCAGAAACAGGCTCGCGCTCTTCATGACGCTGCCCCCCAGAACGATGGCGTCGGGGATAAACATCGTCACCAGATTGGCGAGGCCGAGACCGAGATAGTAGCCTTCGCGGTCAACTGCCTGCAGAGCCCAGGTTTCGCCGGCCTCTGCCAACTCGCAGATCTTCTTTGCAGTCAGACCGGAGCGGTAGGGGTAGTCGGGTGGGGCGTTACTCTCGATCCATGTGACCATCGCCGGACCAGCCGCAAGTGACTCCCAACAGCCACGGAAGCCGCAATCGCAAAGAGGGCCGGAAGGATCGATGACATGGTGACCAATCTCGGGATGAGCCTGGTCGACGCCGCGATAGACTTGACCATCGAGAACGATGCCGACCCCGATGCCGGTTCCCACCGTGACATAAATCAAGCGCGATCGGTTTCGGCCCGCCCCCCAACCGGCTTCGCCCAGCGCGGCTGCGTCGGCGTCGTTTTCCATGGCGACGGAAACCTGGAAGATGCGCTGCAGATCCTTGACGGGATTCTCGTCTTGCCAGTTCGGAAAGAAATTGACATTGCCAAACTCACCCGTGAAAGGATCTACTGGTCCGGTGGAACCGATGCCAATACCGGTGATGCTCATTCCAGTGATAGTTGACGTATCCCGCAACATGTTCACAATGCGATCAAGCGCGTTCGCGTATCCTTTTTCGGGTGCCGTCGGCATTTGAACCTGCGACAGGACGCGACCATCGGAATCGACCATTCCGACGCCTATCTTGGTTCCCCCGATGTCAACCGCCGCGATCATCTTCTCCCCGCACGCCGTGTTGGGATCATTGCCTCCACTCCACAATCGCGCCCTCGTAGGGTCCGAGATCCATTTTCCATCCTGATTCTTCAATGGTGATTGGCATAGATCCCTCAGGCGAGATCCTGGTCACCGCCCGTGCGGGCACAGTGGTCGAGATTCTCACATTTTCCGTTGTGTCGCTGTGATTCACCACGACAACGTAGCCGCGACGATCGCCGTTTAGGGTAGAAACCTCAACCGTGGGCCGATCCGCGCGAAAGACGGGCTTCACGCCAGCCCAGTCGCGAAAGGCCGCGTAGATTCGGTGGGTTTCCTCAGGCTTGTCGAAAACCGCCGGCACACCAGCAAGGTAGTGCTCAAGCGGGTAGGCGCTCAGCAGAGTCTTGCCCGAGCCCAGCGTGTTGGCCACAATGGCAGGATGACCATCCTGATCGAGCGCGATGATCTTGCCGGTAGTCACCTCCAGAAGAGTGCCCCAGGATTCCGTGGTGGCGGAGGGAACAATGTAATGGAGAGTATCGCCCGGCTTAAAGTCGCCAAATGGCGCAACGAACTTCAGCGTGACCTCCGAACTTATTGCACGGTCCACCAGTCGCGCACCGAACAGGGAAGCCATCTCAGGAATCGCGCCGTCGGAGGCGACTGATGCATACAGCAAACCTCCGTCTTCGACGTATTTTTTCGCTTTCTCATAGAAGTCGGAATGCACGTGCGCCAGGAACGGGTCGGCAGTACTTGTGATCGGGGAGGGCATGAAGAGCATCGGCCGTTTTGCCCAGTCTGCGTACTCGCGCGGAAAGTCGGCTTTGAGCCCGGCACGGCGGGCGAGAATGAAACTGGTCAGGGCGGAACTCATAAGCCAGCGATTGGCTGCGCTCGCGTCGGGCTGCGGCCGCCCGGGGATGGCATCGGCGTCGGCAAGAGAGACGTACGGGACAACTTCCGGTCCGGTTAAGCCAAAGCGAGAAAAGTCTCCGTGAGGCTTGACCCATTCATCCGGGATCACGATGCCGATGTCTGCTGGAGAAGGCGAGATGCCGGCGAGATCCAGCCGGCCGACAATCCGGGAAATTTTCTCGAACTCTTTGGCGAGTGGCTTGTCTTGACGATCCCACGTGGTCATTCCCCAGCCGGTTTCCTGGGGCGTGCGAAGATACGGCGCTTTGTGAAACTGTGCGGGAGAGGCATCCGTGTAGCACCAGAGATCGACACCGATGCTGCCCGCGCCGAGGCCGGAATAGATCTGCGCGCGATCGTAGGCGGCGACTCGCTCGGGTGAGAATTGCGCAGTGGACGCTCCCATCTCATGAATCATGACGGGACGTCCCGCGCCCTGGGAAAGAGCGATCTCAAAGGCTGCGCCGTAGGTCCCGCGAGCCGAGAGCAAAGCGTCGGGGAAGAGGTCCGGAGCGTAGAGCGTAAATGGATGGACGCTGAAGAAATCTACGAACTGGGCGATATCGTCGGCCCTAAATGGACCGTGTCCGGTTTCCTGGCCGCTGGTTCCGACGACGATCGGATGAAGCTTATCGTACTGGCGAATGCCGTCAACGATCAGCCGGGTCCAGTTGATTGCCATCGCATCAGTTGTCTGCCCGTCAACGATCCAGAAAGGAGGTTCATCGGTCAGATCCCAGGCGATGATCGCGCTCTCATTGGCGTAATGACGGCCGAATTCCGCTGCGAGATTGGTTTCGAGGCGCAACATTTCCGCATCGGCATGAGGATGCCGCCCGTGGCGCCAGGGCACATCCCAATAGGCCTCCCCGACTTCACCGCCGATGAACAGGCTCGGATGGAGATAAATCTGGTATTTGTGGGCGAGGGAAACCAGATAATCGAGCTGTTGAAACGCACCCGGATTGTAGTCACCCGGCCGGGGCTCGAACCATGCCCATAGCATGTCGAGCCGCACAATACTGTAGCCCAATTGGTGCATCTTGGCGAAGTCCGCTTCGATGTCCTTGGGATCCCACTCCATTGGCCATTGCATCGCTGCCTTCGCCGGAACCCAGTGCGCACCGAGGGGGATGAAGCGTTTCCCATCGCGTACGAAATAATGGCCATCCATATGGACTTCGGGTAAACGTAAATTAGCCGGCTGATCCGCTCGGTCGTGAGTCGCCTTGGGACTCTGTGCAGCAACCGCCTGCGCGAAAGTCAGCAGGCAGAAACACAGGATGCCGGCTTCGGTTAATCGTCTTCGTGGATGGTGCCGCATGAACTCTCCCGTCCGGTTCGGCCGCATATCAATTCAAACTGCGACAGCCGAAGCTCAGACTACTCTAGAAAGAAACATTCATCGACAACTGAATCTGCCGCGGGAACGGGCGCAGGCATCCACAAGTCCTTCAGTGTGCCAGATAGGGCACATAGCCTTGGGTCTTCATTCTGAGGCGATAAACCGAAGTCGTCGCGGTGAGGTACAGTGTGCGATAGTCCTTATCGCCCCACGCCAGATTAGCCGGCTGCTCCGGCAGCACGATAGTGCCAATATGATTGCCCTTTGGATCCCAAACCCAAACTCCCTTGGGCCCGGTGACAAACAGATTTCCGTTCTGATCGACTTTGATTCCATCGGGAACTCCATCGCCCTTCGTACCCGGCTCCTCGCCGAAAATGCGCCCGTTGCCCAGTGAACCGTCTGCCGCGACGTCATACACGCGAATGTTCCGCTTCTCACTGTCATCGACGTAGAACTGTTTGCCGTCCGGCGAGAACGCGAGGCCGTTGGGCTGAACTAGGTCTTTGGTCAGCAGGCGCACGTTGCCGTTGTCATCCAGACGATAAACGCCCTGAAAAGGGATCTCCTGCTTTTCGCCGGCAACCAGGTCGAGGGTCGGATCGCTGAAGTCGAGCGCGCCATCGAGGCCAACGATCACGTCGTTTGGACTATTGAATCTCTTGCCTTCGTAGCGATCCGCAAGGATCTTGTATTTCCCATCCGGTGTCACCGCGATGATGGCCCGCAACACGCTGGCGCAGTCAATGAGACGACGCTGGCGGTCGAACGTGTTACCGTCGGGATCGCCGAGGTCGATCACGGCTTCCTTTTTGCCATCGGGAAAAACGCGGAAAATCTTGTTGATGGTTTCATCGCTCACGTACAGAAAGCCTGCCGGATCCCACATCGGCCCCTCGGTGAAACCGAAGCCGGTGGCCACAACGTCGAGCTTCGCATCGTGGCCCACCAGGTTCCAGAACTGCGGCGCAAGAGGTTGCAACTCAAACGCCCGAGAGTGAGTCTGGGCAACTGCGGAACCCAGAATGCAAAAGATCGCTGCCGAGAAGAAGACTATCCGGTGCGCAGGCATCATCGAGTAGGTTCCCTCCCCTTACGGGCAAAATCGGCACCGTTCGCGCTCGCCAGCGCGTAATGCGCCCTGCCGCCTCTCATCGTGGGGCAGACCCGGTCTTGTCAGTGCCGCCAGCCCTCATCAGATAGCTTACAAGATCATTCAGTTCAGTTTGGCTCAGCCGTTTTCCGTAGTCAGCGGGCATCATCGAATGCTCGTCGTACTCCAGGTGGTTCACGTCAGACTTCAAAACAAAATAGAATGAACCGTCGACCGTCTGAAGTTGCAGCGAAAAATTGTCTTCGTTGCGAATCGACCCACGGAATCGTTGACCGTCATGATTGACGACTGTCACGAGCTTGTAGATGCCATCTACGTTGTTCCTGGGACGGGTGATCGCGTCGGCAATTTCTTTCGCGGAGTGATCTGCCCCATAAATGGTCAGGTCCGGTCCAGCAAATCCCCCTTCTCCCCGCATGAGGTGACACTCCGAACATGCTCCCTTCTCGAAGAACACGGTCTTGCCTCGCGTCGAATCGCCTGGGAGTTTCTGTGCTTGGGCATGGCCCTGAAGAATACGTAGATAGTTCACTAACGCATGTACTTCTGCAGAGCTGAGCGAGCGGAAGGCGGGCATGCCGGTGCCCGGGATGCCACCGGCAACAACCGCCGAGATTTCCGCATCAGACAACTGCTCCAGCTTTGAGTTTCGTGCGATGTTGGGGGCGGTTTTGCCACCGCGTCCATCAAGCCCATGACAAGGGGCACACGTCGATGCGAACGTCTTCTGGCCGGATGGAGACGACCTCGTGGAATCTTGCTCCCGGAGGTCGCGACGCTCGCTCTGCGAGTGCACAAGATTAACGTTGCAAGCCCACAGGATGACGACTGCCGCGAGCAAACCCGGCGAATTGAAGCGCGAGAGCATTGTTAGCAACTAACGCGAGCGAGCCCAGACTGATGCTGCGGCCAACCTTAAGCCATGTCCGCGAAAGACGGACTTTCATCCCGTGAGAATTAAAATCTCAGTTGAAGAGAGTGCCAGTACAGACTGACGGTTTATCTCAAGTTTCGACCAGCGATGTCAAACCCGGGCACAAAAGAGTCAAGTTTCTGTGCCTGAAACCACAAACTCTCTTTCGGTGCGGCGCGTTACTTTTGTTTTACCGCGATCGCCGAGATTTCGATCCTTGCGTTGTTAACCAGGGCCGCAGCCTGAATAGTGGCGCGCGCCGGCTTAGGGTCCGGCATAAAGGCCTTGTAAACCTTGTTCATGTCAGGAAATTCGTGAATGTCTGCAAGGTAGACCGTTACCGAAACGATATCTTTCAGTTCAAAGCCCGCAGCCTTAATCACCTTCTCGATGTTCTCCAGAGCGGCTTTCGTCTCCGGACCGATTTCCCCCTCCGCCAGTTTGCCTGCGTCGTTGGTACCCTCTTGACCGGCAACATACAGCGTATTCCCCGCCACAATGCCGTCGCTGAAGGGAAGTCCTCGGCCAGGGGATAAGTTGACGACCTTGTGTTCCTGGCCATAGGCGCGTTGCCAACCTGGCCAGACCGCCAATACGACTGCCACAACGAAAATTGTCAAGCGATGATGTGCATTCTTCACGTTCATTTTCCGTTTCTCCCTTCGGGGATCAGTGAATTGGCTCTTCCCACCGGCGACAAGGGGTGTTAGAGTCCGCGCACATATATACAACCTGGAGGACGAAATGGACAAATCCAATTTGTGGAGGCCCCATGGGATCACTGCGTTTTTGCTGCTTCTGAGCGCCGGCTTGGCGGCCGGAATCGGTACAAGCCTGGTGCGGGCGCAATCTTCTCCAAACCTCTCGGCCGACAGTGTCCTGATCGCCGATTTTCGTCACGTGGAAGTCGCGTCAGTCTCGGATGCACTGGAACAGATCACCGGAAAGCGGATGTACATGAGTCATCGAATGACTCCGATCTTCACCGCGAAGTTTGCCGGCTTTGCGCGAACGGTGCAGCTCAAGAAAGACGAAGGTAATCATGACCCCGCTGCCCTGAATGGAATGCTCGACGCCATTGACCAGGGAACGACGGATTCAGTGTATGTCATGGTGGTTGAGGACGGTGCGGACATTGCCGGAATGGGCGGTTTGATGGGCACCGCCATGGCAGCTCGGAGGTACGCTGGGGCGGTGATTGACGGCGGGGTACGCGATGTTGCCTACCTGCGCAAGATCGGCTTTCCAGTTTTCGCCACCGGAATCGTTCCCTCAACCTCGGTTCACCACTATCGCTTCGCGGGTGCGCAGATCGACGTTGTGTGCGATGGCGTGCCTGTCCATCCCGGCGACATCGTTGTGGCAGATAGCGACGGGGTCGCTGTAGTGCCGCGCGCGAGGGCTCCCGAGGTATTACGCATGGCACAGGAGATGGATTTCAAGGAGCACTCGATGTATGCCGTAATCGAGCAACTGAGGTCGATTGTGGAAGCGGTGAAGAAGTTCGGGCGGCTTTGACAAAAAGATGCTTGCAGAAAAGCGATTTTCATCTGATAATTTGCACTTTCATTTTGTTGGAGAATTGCGCGTCTTCTCTAATTTCATGCCTGACCGCCCCAAACGGAGTTACACCATTACGGCGCTGCAGCGCGGCCTCCGGCTGCTGCAGTTGTTCAGCCAGTCGCCGCGTGGACTCACCGCCAAGCAGGTGGCTGAGCGATCCCGGCTGCCTGTGAGTACTGTCCATCGCTTTCTCACTAATCTGGAGACCGTTGGTTTCCTGAATTGCAGCGGGGACGGTGTGTATCACCTCGGCATCGCCTGTTTTGCGATCGGGCAGTCGGCCCTGGGCCAACTCGATATTCGCCGTGTCAGCCTGCCCTACCTTCGGGAACTGAACCAGCAGACCCGGGAAACGATTCATCTGACCGTGCGCCATGGATTGTCGGCCGTGTATGTCGAGAAACTCGATTCGCTCGAACCGCTGCGCATCTTCTCGCACATCGGCGCTGCGGTCCCCTTGTACTGCACCGCCGTAGGCAAAGTCATGCTCGCCTATATGCCACTAGACGAGCGGGAGACAGTGCGTCGGCAACTTGACTTGAAGAGGCTGACGCCCAACACGGTGGGCAACCTTCAGGAACTGGACGCAGAGCTGCACCGCGTTTGCAGGAACGGGTATGCCTGCGACCTCGAAGAGCATGAGCTCCACATTCGATGCGTGGCTGCTCCCATCTGGGATCACACCGGGGCCGTACATGCCAGCCTCAGCATTACTGCGCCCACGGTGCGCATGCCGGTCACCCGTTTGCGACAGCTTGCACCGATGATTCAGGCAGCGGGACTACACATCTCCCGTGAACTTGGCTATCAGGGAACGGGAAACAGCGGAGATGGGCCGTCGTTGGGAAGAACTCACACCGCGGAGACAAGGCTTGCGAAGAGTAGCCTCTAAACCGTACAGGGGAACCTGGAGATAACGAAGCCGAGCAGGAATCATGACTATTCGTGCACGAGCTCACATAGTCGCAGTCTTGATCTATCTGATGGCGACCGTGAATGGCACTTCCCTCGACACTGTCTCCACGGCGATCGAAGTGCGCTCTAACGATCTGCTCGTCCAACCTCCGTCTGCCAACTGGCCTTCCTATCATGGCGACTACACTGGCCGAAGGTACAGCGGCCTGACGGAAATCGCTCCCTCTAACGTCGCGCAACTGCGCGCCGCATGGGTCTTCCACGCACGCGACACGAGTTGGCTCGAAGTCACGCCGGTGGTTGTGAACGGAATCATGTTCATTACGGCCTCAAACGAAGCATTCGCTCTTGACGCCCGTAGCGGGCGCATCGTCTGGCACTACTCGCGGCCGAACTCTACTGGCCTGATTGACGACGCCTCTCGGCATGTCAGCCGTGGCGTGGGCCTGTGGCGCAACCGCGTCTATCTGGAAACCGACAACGCCCACCTGCTCTGCCTGGATGCGCGCTCCGGCAGCCTTCTGTGGGATGTCGCGTATGCAGATTGGAACAGAAATTACGGCGCCACTAGCGCCCCGTTGGTGGTGAAAGACAATGTTCTGGTCGGAACTTCGGGCGGGGACGATGGCGTGCGCGGATTCGTGGCGGCATACAACGCACTGACTGGTGCACTCGCCTGGCGATTCTGGACGATCCCGGCTCCCGGAGAGTTTGGCTCCGACAGTTGGCCAGGCAAGTCCTACCTGCATGGTGGTGGCACAACCTGGATGCCCGGCACGTACGACCCGGAGCTCAATCTGGTTTATTGGGGCACCAGCAATCCAGCTCCAGACTTTAACGATGACGTGCGTCCGGGTGACGACCTCTACACCGATTGCATGCTGGCTCTGGACGCCGATACGGGGAAGTTGAAGTGGTATTTCCAGTTCACACCGCACGATCTGTTTGACTACGATGCGGTGGAGATTCCGATTCTCGTCGACGCTACGTACAGGGGTGAGGCGCGCAAATTACTCATCCAGGCCGACCGCAACGGCTACATCTACGTGCTTGATCGCACGAGCGGCAAGTTTCTGTCCGCTACGCCGTTTGTCGAAAAGCTCAACTGGGCGAAAGGAGTCGACGAACATGGCCGCCCAATCCTTTCCGGAATACGCCCCACTCCCGCCGGAGCTCGCATATGCCCTGGATATGCAGGAGCAACGAACTGGTTTGCACCATCCTATAGTGAGGTGACTCATTCGCTCTATGTCCTGGCTTTGGAAGAATGTGAGACTTATTTTTCTGAGCCCACTCCGCCTTTTAAGGAGGGCAAGGCCTACTACTCGACCGGAGTGAAACACATTCCAGCGGAGAAATCTCAAAAGATCCTTCTCGCCTACAGCCTCGACACGAATTCTTTTTTGTGGAAATACCCGCAGATCGGGCGAGGACACTCCAGTGGCGGAGTCATGACCACTGCGGGAGGCGTCGTTTTTTTTGCCGACGATGCCGGTTCTTTTGAAGCCGTGGATGCGCGAAGCGGCAAACCGTTGTGGCATTTCAACACCGGGCAGGACATGAGCGCTTCACCCATGAGCTACGCCGTTGGGGGTCAGCAGTATGTCGCCATCGCGGCGGGCAGCAACGTTTTCACTTTCGCATTACCTTGACCTGCTTTCAAACGTCTGGTTGAAAGGAGAAGTGTATGAATTCTCGAGATTTTACTCGAAGAAAGTTTGCCTCACGGTTCGCTTCCCTGCTTTCCGTTTTCGGAGTTGGCACAGTCCTATCGTCCGCCCCGGCATTGGCTGAGAGTCCCGCTGCGCAGGACACGGGCGGAATCCGCAAGCTGAATGGTGAAGGCAAACCGGGCGAGAAGGAAACCATCATGCCCGTGATTGTTCACAACGGATTGATTTATGTCTCCGGGCAGGGCGCCCACGATAAACGCGATCCCAAGGAATGGACGATTGAATCCCACACAACAATGGTGATGGACAAGATCAAGAAGCTCGTCGAAGTAGGCGGTGGCTCGGCCGACAGTATTCTCCTGCTCCAAGTCTTTCTGGTGAAGATAGAACACTGGGACGGAATGCACAAAGTATTCTCGACATATTTTCCCCATGGAGGCCCAGCCCGTACCACAGTCGCGGTGGCCGCGCTGCCGGGGGATTCGCTGGTGGAAATCAACTGCATCGCGGCGGTAACCCGTAAGTGAATGTCAAGGAGCAGACGTTATGCGACTCAACTCAAAATGGAATCGCCGCGGCTTTCTCGGTACTGTGGGAGCGATCGCTGCTTCGCTGGCCGCACCCGGCAGATTGTTTTCCGGGACGAGCAGTCCCTCTACAAACGCGCTTTCGGTGAGCGGCTTTGGGCAAACCGGAAATCCGTATGACGAACTCGGCGTGGCCACCGTGATCAATTGTGAAGGGACCATGACCATGCTCGGCGGCTCGCTTCTTCGCCCGGAGCTCGAGGCCGTGATGGCTATGGCCGGCCGCCACTTTGTGAGCATCCCTGAGCTGGAGGTCGCTGCCGGTAAGCGTATCGCGGAAATGCTCAAGCTCCCGCAGGACTATACGGCGCTGGTCACATCCGGCGCTGCGGCAGCGATGCAGTCGGGGTTGGCCGGCATTCTCACCGGAGACAATGAAACTCTGATCCGTCAACTCCCCGACCTTACGGGCATGAAGTCAGAAGTCATCATTCAGAAGTCGCATCGGAATCCATTCGACCACCAGTTGCGTTCCACCGGAGTCAGGCTGGTCGAGATCGAAACTCGCGATCAACTCCGCCGAGCCGTCAATGAGCGAACCGCAATGATGCACTTCTCAAACTTCGCTAATGCCGCGGGACAAATCAAAGTAGACGAGTGGGTCAAATTGGCAAAGCAGTACAACGTGCCTTGCATGAACGATGCCGCCGCCGACACTCCGCCAGTTTCGCATCTCTGGGACTACACCAACATGGGTTATGACCTCGTTACCTTTAGCGGCGGCAAAGCAATGCGCGGGCCGCAGTGTGCGGGTCTGCTGGTCGGACGTAAAGACCTGGTTGCATATGCGCTCTTGAACAACAGCCCGCACGAGGACACGCTGGGCCGGAGTCAGAAGGTCGGTAAGGAAGAAATCATCGGCATGGTCAAAGCGCTTGAGTTGTATCTGAGTGAAGATCATGATGCGCTTGCCAAAGAATGGCAAGACCGACTCGACGCTATCTCGCGCGAACTGAAAAAAGTTCCGGGCGTGAGCACATCGTTTTTCACGCCCGATATCGCCAATCACGTTCCGCACATGCAGATTCTGTGGGAATCAAAAATAACGATTACACCGCGGGATGTTTCCAGGCTGCTGAGAAGTTCGAAGCCCGCGATTGTTATCGGAGGCGGTGAAGGCCGTCCCGGGCTGACGATGAATTCCTTCATGCTGCAACCGGGTGAGGATAAGATCATCGCCGAACAGCTCTCCAAGATTCTGCGCGAGCACTCAGCCTGAGGAAAAAATGGGCCGGACCTTCATCAGCGGAGACCGTACAACTCGGGTGCGCTGGTTTCTGGTGTTCTGGTTGTTCATTCTGAGCGCGGTGTCTTACCTCGATCGCGTCAATATTTCTATCGCCGGAGGTTCGATTGCTGATGCCTACCATCTGAGCGATGTGCAACTCGGCAAGGTCTTCAGCGCATTGCTGGTCGGCTACGCCCTATTTCAAACCGTCGGGGGACGCCTTGCGGATCGCTTCGGCCCGCGTCGCGTGCTGGCTGCAGGCGTGGTGTGGTGGGGAATCTTTACTGCGCTTACCGCGCTCGTTCCCGCGCAAATCAGGGGCGCCCTCTTTCTATTTGTAGCGGTGCGCTTCCTGCTCGGCGCGGGCGAGGCGGTTGTCTATCCGGCAGCCAACCGGTTTGTCGCGTGCTGGATTCCCGTGCCCGAGCGCGGCATTGCTAACGGCTGGATCTTCGCCGGTGTCGGAGCAGGCGCGGGCCTTACGCCTCCGCTCATCACCTACATTATGATTCACTACGGTTGGCGCACGTCGTTCTGGGTGTGCGCTCTCGTCGGAACTGCTGCCGGCTTGGTTTGGTTCGTCGCGGCGCGCGACACTCCCGCCGAACACTCCCGCGTCTCCCCGTCAGAGCTGGCTCTGATTCGCTCCGGCCTGACTCTGCCGACCTTGCCGGACGAATCACCACAACTCGCCGGGGATCGCTCCCGTATCCCATGGGGACGAATTCTGCAGAGTAAAGAGGTATGGGCGGTGACGCTCAGTTATTTCTGCTACGGTTACGTCGCGTGGATTTTTTTCAGCTGGTTTTACCGCTATCTCGCCAAAGTGCGCGGACTGGACCTCAAAGCAAGCGCCTTCTACTCGATGTTGCCCTTCCTTGCGATGCTGGTGTGCTGCCTGCTGGGCGGGATCATCAACGATCGGCTTACACGTTGGCGCGGGCCACGCGTCGGCCGCTGCGGCGTCGCGGCCGTGGCCATTGCCATCGCCGGAGTCTTCATCGCCTTCGGCGCGCAAGTGCAGAGTGCGCGCCTGGCCAGCGTCGTGCTGGCTGGCGGTGCCGGCGCACTCTATCTTTCCCAGAGCTCTTTCTGGTCGGTCACCGCCGACATCGGGGGAGCATCTTCCGGAGTTGTCTCCGGATTCATGAATACTGGCAACCAGATTGGGGCGGCCCTGACCGCTTCTCTTACGCCGTGGATCGCCGTCCGCATCGGCTGGACCACCTCCTTTCTGGTGGCGGCGGCCTTGTGCCTGGTGGGCGCGGCTAGTTGGCTGGCGGTGGATCCAACCAGGACGCTGATTCCCGCGTGCGCCAAGCCTATCCAGAACTCGGTGGATGTTGTGCCTCGATCTGCTAGCAGATCGAGGCCCGCGAGTCAGTGAGATCATGGCGAAACTGAACGTCAAGTCAAAACGCGAGTGCATGTGGGACCTGGTCAGCCTGGGCGAGGTCATGCTCCGCCTCGATCCTGGCGATCAGCGCATTTCGACCACACGCCAGTTCCGCGCATGGGAAGGTGGAGGCGAATACAACGTTGCTCGCGGTTTGAAACGTTGCTTCGGAATGGACACTGCGATCGTCACCGCTCTCGCCGACAATCCCGTTGGACGCCTCGTCGAAGATCTCATGTTTCAGGGAGGTGTGAGCCAGAAGTACGTGCGCTGGATCCCCTTCGATGGCGTCGGCCGAACCGCGCGCAATGGATTGAATTTCACCGAAAGGGGGTTCGGTATCCGTCCTGCGCTCGGTTGTTCGGACCGCGGCCATACCGCGATCTCCCAGCTGAAACCTGGCGACGTTGATTGGGAGCAGATTTTCTCCACGGATGGCGTCCGATGGTTTCACACCGGCGGAATTTTCTGCGCCCTATCAGAGAACACCCCACTGGTTGCGCAGGAAGCGATGGCCGCGGCCAGGAGGGCCGGCACCGTTATTTCCTACGACCTCAACTTCCGTTCATCTCTTTGGAAGTCCATAGGTGGCAAATCGAAAGCGCAGGAGGTAAACCGGCGTCTGGCGCCTCTCATCGACGTCATGCTGGGCAACGAAGAAGACTTTACTGCTGCGCTCGGCTTTTCGGTCCCCGGACTGGACCAACATCATTCCAAGCTTGACCCGAGCAGCTTCAAACGAATGATCGATACGGTCGTGAAGGAATTTCCCAATCTGAGCGTGATTGCGACGACCCTCCGTTGCGCGAAGACAGCCACGCTAAACGATTGGGGCGCGCTTTGTTATTACGATGGCCGCTTCTACGACGCTCCGGTGCGTGAGAATCTCGAGATCTACGACCGCGTCGGTGGAGGCGATTCCTTCGCATCGGGACTCATCTATGGAGTTCTCTCAGGAAAGGAACCGCAATGGTCGGTCGAATGCGGTGCTGCCCATGGCGCCCTGGCCATGACCACGCCCGGTGATACGACCATGGCGACTATGGCGGAAGTTCTCGAAGCCATGACGGCACAAACCGCGCGCATCGAGCGTTGAGAAAGATCAATCAACAGCAGATATGACGGTCGACGAGGTAATCCGCAGGATTGAAGAAGTTGGAATCGTGCCGGTTGTCCGCGCGGCGACCATCGATGAGGCGAATCGTGCTGTTCAAGCCATCTGTGCTGGCGGTATTCCAATAGTCGAAATCACGATGACTGTTCCAAACGCGGTAGCGGTCATCTGCGAAGTTGCCCAGCACTACGGAAGCAACGTTCTTATCGGCGCAGGAACCGTCACCACAGCGGAGCAGGCCGAACTCTCGATTCGTGCTGGAGCGCAGTTTCTGGTTAGTCCCGGATTGTCAATGCCCATGCTGTCTGTTGCCGGGGCGAGCGGGATTTTAGCAATTCCGGGCGCTCTTACACCGACCGAACTAATAAATGCGCAGGAAAGTGGCGCACGGCTGGTCAAGATCTTTCCTTGTGGAAACGTAGGCGGACCGAAATACGTGCGGTCACTTAAAGCTCCATTCCCCAATGCTCAATTGATTCCTACGGGAGGAGTGAATGTGACCAATGCCGCCGACTATATTGCCGCCGGAGCCTTCGCTTTGGGGGTTGGCGCAGATTTGGTGAATGCGGCCGCTCTTCGCGACGGAAATCTAGCGGAGATCACGCAAGCGGCTCGCGAGCTTGTCCATGCAGTTCATGCGGCTCGGAAATCATCGCTTGAAAAAGCGAACTCGCTGCGTTAGAGCGTCTGGTTCCCCCCGCTGGCAGGGTACTGATCTGCTTTTATCTTCGCCAGAGACGGTCCCGTCCGCTATTCCAGAAAAGTTGAGACGGCGAAATAAATCAATGGAATAAATGTGCCTCGCGCCGGTTATCACTTCAGAACGCTACAAACCACGGAGGACAGATGCCGGACAAAAAGCAAGATCTTATCGATCAGACGTTGCAAGATCTCGACAATGACGGTATCGACCGCCGCGGGTTCCTGAAGTGCATGGCATGGGCGGGCACAGGCTTGGTCTGGACCATGAGCGGTGGCGTCCCGGTGTCTCGTGCCTTCGCTAAGCACTACGGCAAAGGTGCCGGCAAAGGTGGGGACTTCAGCTTTGTGCAGATCAGCGACAGCCACATTGGTTTCAACAAACCGGCGAACCCGGATGTCACTGCCACGCTGCAGACGGCAATCAACAAAATTAACGCACTATCCCACAAACCGGATTTCATTATTCACACCGGTGATCTGAGCCAGCTTTCTAAGCCGAGTGAGTTCGACACTCTGGACCAGGTATTAAAAGGAGCATCCGCGAAACAGGTCTACTTTGTGCCGGGCGAGCACGACGTGCTAACCGACAACGGCGAGCAATTTCTCCAGCGTTACGGCAAAGGTACAAAGGGCACGGGCTGGTACAGTTTCGATCAGAAAGGTGTGCATTTCGTCGGTCTGGTGAATGTCGCCAATTTGAAAGCCGGAGGTCTGGGATCGCTCGGCCACGAACAACTGGAATGGCTTGAGGACGATCTCAAGGGCCGCTCGGCCAGCACCCCGATTGTGCTTTTCGCACACATTCCTCTGTGGACCATCTATCCCGACTGGGGCTGGGGAACCGACGACAGCGAGCAAGCTTTGTCTTACGTCAAACGTTTCGGTTCCGTCACGGTGTTGAACGGGCATATTCATCAGATCATGCAAAAGGTGGAAGGTAAGGTTTCGTTCCACACCGCGATGTCGACTGCGTTCCCTCAACCTGCCCCGGGAACAGCTCCGTCACCCGGACCCATGAAGGTGCCAGCCGATCAGTTGCAGCAGGTGTTGGGTATCTCCGACGTGAACTATGTGGTCAGCGGTCGAAGCCTGGCCATCGTCGATTCGCCGCTCGGAAGCTAGAGCTCTACGGGACTCAGGCAATGACAGGCAGGCGGCGTAGTTGACCTGACTCCAGGCTCTACCGGCTGAGGATCCAGCCTAAGCAAGAAGAATCGCAATTAGAAAGGAACAGAACAATGACGAATAACAACGTGTGGGTTGCAAGTTTCGAAGCGGCGCTGGTTGTCGCGATTGTAGTGCTGTTAGCGGGATCACCGCGCGTCACAGCGAGTGACCAACCCTCCACGGCAAACGCGGAGGTGAAGATTGATAACTTCAGTTTTGGCCCGGCGACAGTTACGGTGCCCGTCGGAGCTACAGTTACCTGGACCAACCGTGATGATATTCCCCATACGGTGGTCAGCACCGAGGGTATGTTCAAGTCCAGGGCGCAGGATACCGACGAGAAGTTCTCATACACGTTTACTAAAGCGGGAACCTACCCCTATTACTGTTCGCTCCATCCGAAGATGACCGGTCAGGTTCTTGTGAAGTGAGATTTGGATGGCTTAGACGGCATTGGCCGGAGTCTGCCCGCCTGTAGTCAACGGTAGCAACACCTCAAAGTGCCTTGGTTACCGATCGCCACAAACCTCTACACGGAACGCTGTAGCCACGTACTCATGCGGATCCTATTTCGGAGATGTCGACCCGGGAGGGCTGAAGGTATACTCCAGCGCGTGCCAGCGGCATGAGTCTCCCCTGGCCAATCCTTTTCAACTGGCCGGGGATAGCCAGATTTAATCCCTTTTTGAAGGCCCCTTCTGAAGAAAACAAAAAAATCTCTTGGATAGTCGCTCGATATGAGGTATTTTTGCCGACAGAAATCTGAGCAAGGCCCGGTTTTCACGGAGCCTGGATCTGGGGCATTCGGTTCGCGAATTGAAGACACCCCCTGCCTTCCGCGAAAGATTCCAGGTTAAGTGACGTCTCGCCTACTCTGAGAAGGATCCAGCCGTGAAATCTTCTCTTTGCCTGTCCATCCTGTTTGTGATTTCTCTGTTCAACTGCGATTTGTTCGCGGGTAGCGGGGAACTGCGCCCCGCCGCGCACTCGCAGCAGTCCGATGCAGCTGCGATCTCTTCTCAAGAAGACGTTACGCCCGCGGCTTCGTCACAATTCACGATCCCGGGCCCACTGCGATCCTTCTTGCGCATGGCCGGGATCAGTCAAAAGATTACGCCGGAAGAGGTCCTGCCCCTGTTGGGCCGGAACGTGTACACCCAGGGTTATGAGGGTTCGACTCGGCAAACCGAGTTCCTGATCCTGCTGAAGAGGTACGTCGTGCAGGCCAGGGAACTGGCATCCTTGGCCGCAGGCAGTGGCATGGTGATTCGCGTTACGAATTGTGATGATGCCAGACCGCTTCTTCGCATTCTCGGTTATCGAACCCGGGCAAATTGCGGGGAACCTGGCACCTCGTTGCAGACGGAGGATCCCGAGAGGGCTTTCCTTGCTATCGATTCAGGGTTTCCGCTCCCCGAACTGGAGCAGACGCTGCAAGGAGGTAAGCCCTTCGAATACCCGTACTACTCTTCTCCTGTGCCTGTGCTGTTCGCCGAAAGCGACTGGACCAAGGCCAGCAAGAAAAACTACAAGGAAAACAGCCGGGACTTGATTGACACGATCCTCAGCGACTCAGCCGTCGCGCGTCTCTACTGGGCCTTTTCGAAGCTCGATCCCGAAACCAGCAAGGTGTTGTTCCAATCGATTGGAATCGGGAAGCTGCTCCCCGATGCCGCGGTCCTTGATTTTTACGGGCGGAGGCTCAGCATCAGCGGCGGGCGAGTCGTCGTTCCGGGAGGAGTGGGCGCGGAACCGGCATGGAAAGATTTAGTTGGAGCCAGCCCGGCGTCGCCCGCGGCTTTTGTCGAGAGATTGCTGGCCAGGGACAAAGGCTGGCTGGCCGCTTATTTTGATGTGCTTTCGCGGGTGAGTGGAAATCGGCAGGCGTATTTTACCGAGCACAAGCGGCTGCGACTGTTTTACGAGGGACTGCGCACCCCGAATTTTTCGTTCCCCGCGACCAGGGGCGCTTTCAGACCAGCACCCTCGCTGTTGCTTCTCACCAGTCGGCTTCAATTGGATGACAGTGGCGCGCCGCTCATTCCGGGAAATCTCGAAGTGTGGAAAGAAATTCTTCAGGGGCACAACTCCAATCTTGCGCGAAAGGGAAGGTGGACTGCCGGTTTGGCGGGTCCGGATCAGCTTCTGCAGATCATGTTCGCCCTGTCCCGCACGCCCACCGATAGCGGGCCGCTCCAGATATACATGGCAATCAGCGAACTTGACAGCAGGCGATCTCCCGGACACCGCCTGGCGCCGGCGACGGTCCGCTTGCTGGCGCGCAACTTCGAGGAGTGCAGCGACCAGTTCCGGATTTTCTCCGAGTTTCCAGAGTTGAACGACGAATCGATCACCCAGTTTCTGAATGTTGTTCAAGGACTGAACAACGTGCCCACTCCAGTGCGTGGCAACGCACTCGGTATTTTTCAGGCGAATGTCGGAATCTGGCAAATTCTCGCCCGCCAGGGAGAGATTTCGAGATCGCACCTGAACGATTCATGGCAGCAAGTGGTAAAGCCCTTCGTCACCATTCGATCTTCTGCCCAGGCCTATGACGCCGGCCGAACTTCCTTGGGAGAGTTGTTCCAGTTTTCCACCGGGAAGACTAGACCGTCGTTAGATGAACTCGTCGAGCTGTTAGCGGGGCCTCGGCAGACTACTCCGGACGGAATGCTGATGCACCGCGAAGTTGCCCGTAGAATCCGTTCGGTGTTGGACGATCAGCGGCTGGTCTCGCTGGACACACTGTTGACGCTGGGAGATGCGCTTGCCGAAAAGGCCCGAGGGAAACAGCCGGAAGAATATGTGATCCTGCTAGCTGGCCAGACGCGGGAATTTGAGATGCCGCGGCCTATCTTCACCAATGGAGAGAGAACGGAATGGGCTGCGGGAATCTATAACAACCATCACACCGATGTGCAGATGCGAACCGACTTGCCAAAAGTCCTCAAGTCTGCCTCGGCTTCGCGCGCACAAATTGAGGAGGCGCGCGGCCAACTCGCCTCGTTCCTGAGAGATACCCTGGTTGGTTTGAACTACGCCTACTACGAGCCGCCGGGTGCGCAGGCTCTGCACAATAATCCGCTCTTCGTCCGCTCCCATGACTTTGCGGGAGAAACGATTGGTGGCATGAAAACAATCTGGCAGGCGCCCCAACTCCTAGGCCAGGGTTCTCCAGCCGGAGGAGGCGCCCATTTCGTGGGCTCGCTTGCCGATCTCCCCTACGCCCTGGCTGAGGTCGAGCAGGATTTCATTTCGCCGGACAGTGTTCAAGCGCTCATCTGGAAGGAATTGACGCCGGAACTGTTGACCAGCGCGATCTTGCCCCGCTGGTGGGATGTCAGCCCTCTGGAGTTGCACGCGGTCGCTCTCTATCAGCGGACAGGAGAAGAGCTTGTGACCGCTTCCGCAACAGACGATGGCCTGCGGCCTAAGGTCATGAACATTCTCTCGGACCGGCTGCTTCCGCAGCGATCCCGGCGGATGGAGCACGCCCTGAGCGCCGGACGCGTATCGGAAGTACTTTCTGAAATGATGCCGGCAGACGCCTTCTATCTAGCGGTGGAGTTCCAGCGAAAGTATCCGGAACAACCTGCCGCGGCTGGAACCGCAACTCAGGAACTGCAAGAGCTGTGCCGCCAGCATCCCGAACACGTCAACTGGAAGCGCTTGTCGCGCGATTTTGGTACGCCGCATCCCAGCCTGGCACAGAACTACGGTCTCGAGCTGCTCAATGTGGCGCCGATGCCGCCATTCGCTGGATCTTCCAGCCGTTTCCTGGCGGAATCCTGGGACTCGCCCAACCTCTACTGGGCTCGCCTGGCCGATGAAGGAGGATATTCGCCGGTCATGCTGAACCACCTGGTGCCGGAGCTTACCCGGCGCATGGTGGAGAAGATTTTTGCTACCGACTTCGAGGATTGGCCGGCGCTGCTTCGGGCTATGCGCGAAGCGGGTAAAGATTTCCGCGAGGGCAAGTTGAGTTCGCCTCCAAAGATTAGCGGCGTTCGGCCTTGAGGTATTCGTTCGCTCGAAGCAGAGAACGAGAATAAGCGGTCCCACGTCCTGGGGTCGCAGAGTAGGAAGCTTGGGAGCTATGGTAAGAAAATTCTTTGTGCTGATTCTGATTTCTCTGGTGTTATTGCCGGGCGTTGAAACTGGCATCGAAGCCCAAGATCGTCCGGACCTGCACGTTGTGGTCAACATGGTCCAGCTCAATGTGGCGGTGACCGATAAGCATGGAAACTACATTACTGGACTTCGCCCGAAAGATTTTGCCATCGCTGAGGATGGGATTTCTGAGAAGCTAGCCACCTTTGCAGAAGGCAACGGACCAGCCCGCAGTCTCACCGAGTTCGCAGACCAGGACGTATCCGCGGGCCCGGCCAGTGACATGGACAAACCCTCTAATGCCTCGCCTCAAACGTTCGAGGCGTTGATAAGCGGAGCTAATGTCTTCGTGCTGTTTGACACGAGCGACTACATGTATCGGGGGTTCGTCTTCGCGCAAGACGCGATCAGCGATTTTATTCGCTCGCTGACAAGCGCAGACAAGATCGCGTTCTATTCGTATAGCCGGGATATTTCCCGCGCTGCCCCTCTTACGGCCGACCGGTCGCAAGTCTTGCGTGCCGTGCGCTCGACTGTGGCCGGAGATCAGGCAGCGCTCTACAACGCACTCTTGCTGACTCTGAAAGACGCAGCTCAAAACACGGGCCGGAAGGTGGTGGTGGTGTTCTCGAACGGTCCGGACAACTCCAGCGTCGTACCGCCCGAGGACGTCGCCGAATTCGCCCAGTCTGCCGGTGTATCCATTTACATGATCAGCACCCAGACGGCTAAATTGGAACCCGTATCCACTGCGGTTTTTGATCGCATGACCGCGGCCACGGGTGGCAAGGCCTACTTCGCCAAGGACTGGCGAGACGAAAATAAAGCCTTTGCTTCCATCCGCGACGATTTGGCGCACCTTTACTCCCTAAGTTACTACCCGAAGCCCAACGCCAATTCCGGGTGGCGTGCGATCACGGTAAAGCTCGTCGGCGATGGCCTGAAGAAATATAAGGTGCGCACCCGCAACGGGTACCGTCCGCAACCGTCACGATTTTCCGGCGACAGCAAGACCACGTTGTCCGGGCTCGTTCCCGAGTAGCGATGCCGATGGATGACATTTCTTCCCGAAGGTACGGACATTTCGCCGAGTTCTAGTCTGCTTTCCGGTTGCTCGCTGCGGCGTGCTTTCGTGCTTCACTTACCAACGACGCGAAGCGCGGGTCACGGCGAAGAGGCTTCAAGTCGTCATCGGTTTTCAGGTGCTCCGCATCGCTGAACCCGAGATCAATGGCTTGCCTTAGATACTGGACGGCTTCATCAAAACGATTTGCTACCACAGCCACGCAGGCGAATCCATACCACGCGAGAGAAGCGTTTGCCCCCTGGATTTTGCCTGTTTTTTCGATGTTGTCGGCGAACAACTTCTTCGCTTCGTCGTATCGATGGTTGTAAACCAACGCAAGCCCGAGGAATTGCAGGCTATTCAGAGTGTCGGCGTGCTGCGGCCCAAGGATGCGAAGCTGCGCCTCAAAGGCCTGCCGAGCCAGTGCTTCTGCCTCCCGCGGATTCCCCTCTTTGATCAGAATGTTGGCGAGAAAGGCCTTTGAGGCGAGAGTGTCCGGGTTCTCCGCGCCCAGCACCCGGCTCTGTGACTTCAGCGTTTCACGCAGCACCTTGTCCGCTTCGGCAAAGTGTCCTTCCCGGAACAACACATCCCCCAGGTTGTATTGCGACAGCAGCGTGTCGGTATGGTCGGGCCCAAGAAGATGCAGGCGGATCGCGAGAACCTCACGATGGAGTTTCTCTGCCTCTGCGTAGTGGCCTTGCGTGGAAACCGCATTGGCCAGGCCTTCCTCGGCCGCAGTCGTGTAAGGGTGTTCCGGCCCCAGAGTGCTCTGCGCGATTTCCAGTGCCTTGCGGTACAGCGCTTCCGCTTCAGAGGAACGGCCCTGCCCATACATGATCGTGTTAGCGAGCGTCGTCATCGTGCTGGAAGCTTCTGGATGTTGCGGCCCAAGAACGGTCTGCTCGGCCTCCAGCGTTTCTCGATAAAGTGCTTCGGCCTCGTCGTAGCGACCTTCTTCCTGGATCACGTTCGCCAGATTGTGCATCGTCGCCATCGTGGAGGGATGCGTCGTCCCCCAGATGCGGCGCTCAATATCGAGCAAATCGCGGAACTGTTTCTCGGCCTCCGGGAAGCGGCTCTCCCCATGCAGCGCATCTCCGAGGTTCAGCATCGACCGCAGGGTCTGAGGATGTTCGGGACCGAGTACGCGGCTTCGGACGGCGATCAGTTCACGTTCCAACTTCTCTTCCTCCAGGTAATGAGCCTGTCTCTCGAGGATGATGGCGAGATTGTCGGTGGTCTCCAGGGTCAGGGGATTCTCCGGCCCAAGAACGCGGCGTTGCAGGTCCAGGGTCTCCCGGGTCAACTTCTCCGCTTCAATGTCGTGTCCTTCGCGGTCCAGAACCCATCCCAGCTGCGTCATGGATTCCAGGGTCTTGGGGTTTCGCGGGCCCAGGGCGCGACGCCGATTTTCCAGAGCGTGCTCCGCCAGGGCATGCGCACGAGGATACAGCCCAAGATTCAGATAGGTTGCGGCCATTACCTGCATGAGCTGCGATTGAACTTCAATGTCTCGGGTCAGCCCCGTCTCGATATCGTTGGACGCTTTGTCCAGAATCTCGCGTGCCGTGATCTTGTTTCCTCGAGCCTGGTTCGGATCTGACACCTTGAACATGCCAACCATGAAGTCGGTGATGCGGTTGGCGCGGTCGCGCTCGCGCGTGATCCGGCGCAGCTGAAGCGCCTGCATGACGCCAAAACCTGCCAGCAGCAAGGCCATCGCCGCGACCACAGCAACCCCGAACCGGTGCCGCCGGACGTATTTTCGTATCTGATAAGCCGTGCTGGCCGGGCGCGCTGTGACGGGCTCGTGGCGCAGATACCGGCCCAGGTCGGCGGCTAACTCCGACGGCGTCCCATACCTGCGGGCGCGGTCCCTCTCGAGCGCCTTCATCGTGATCCAATCCAGATCTCCCCGCAGCAGTGAGACCAGTTGCTTGGGATCGGTGCCGCGCTCGTTGGCTTTGCTTTGTGAGCTTTTGCGATCGGCCTGAACTTTCGTGCTGGGCCGCAATGGATCCTCATCCCGCAACTGCCTGAACTTGTCGGCGAACCGCTGATCGGATTTCGTCTCAAACGGCAGGAATCCCGTGAGCAACTCGTAGAGAACAACTCCCAGCGAGTACACGTCGGTCCGCGTGTCAATGTCTTGCAAGGCCGGATCCAGCTGCTCCGGGCTCATATATCCCGGCGTACCCATCAACGCCCCCATCTTAGTGAGCAGGCCTTCCCCCGGAGCCGGTGCCGTTGCCTTGGCCAGACCGAAGTCGATGATGCGTGGCGTTGCTTTGCCATCCACCTCGGCCACCAGAATGTTAGCGGGCTTCAGATCGCGGTGCATGATCGCCTTCTGATGCGCGTGCTGCACTCCTTCGCACACCTGGATGAAGAGCTCCAGCCGCTTGCGAATCGTCAGCCGTTCTCGATCGCAGTATTTCGTAATCGGCCGGCCGGGCACGTATTCCATGGCGAAGTACGGCTGGCCATCTGGAGTGGTCCCTGCGTCGAATACCTTGGCGATGGAAGGGTGATTCATGCTCGCCAAAGACTGTCGTTCTGACTCAAAGCGCTGCAGGACAGAGTCGTCGTACATCCCGACCCGGATCAGTTTCAACGCGACCTGCCGTCGCAAAGGCGCTGTCTGTTCCGCCAGCCAGACTTGCCCCATCCCGCCTTCGCCCAGCCTGGACAGGATTCGATAATTGCCCAGGGCCTGTCCCAGACGGACGGCCGCCGAGCTTGCTCCCATGCCTAAGTCTGCCGACGTGAACTCAGCACCGGGGTCGGTCTCTGGGATTTCGCGAGGTATCGCAACCCGTGGATTCAGAACTGGGTTGCTGAGGAAGTTGTCGGCCTGCTCATAGTTGTCCAGCAGCTTCGCCACTTCCCGCCGCATGGCATCGTCGGGACAGTTCTCTCTCAGGAAATCTGCTTGTTGCGCCGGCGCCAGGTCCAGGGCGGACTCAAACAGTGCCTTTACCTGCTTCCAGCTCTCGGGCGTCATCCGCATGGTGTTCTTTTAAGTTCCCGTAAAGCCAGGCTTTCGCCACATTCCATTCCCGCAACACGGTTTTGGAGGAAACGTGGAGAACCTCGGCGGTTTCATCCACCGTCAGGCCGCCGAAGTAGCGGAGTTCCACGATGCGTCCCTGGCGGGAATCCATTTCTTCCAGGCGTGCGAGCGACTCGTTCACTGCCAGCAGTTCGTCCGTACGGTCGGGCGAGACCAGCAACGAATCGTCCAGCGACACCTTCTGGTGCTTGCCGCCGCGTTTGCTTCTCAGCTGTGCCCGTGCATAGTCGACCAGGATGCGCCGCATCAACTGCGATGCCACGGCAAAGAACTGGGCCCGGTTTTGCCATTTCGCTTCCCGTTGCCCCGCCAGTTTTATGTAGGCTTCGTGAACCAGCGCAGTCGCCTGCAGAGTGTGTCCCGGACGCTCGTCCCGCAAGCATCGTGCAGCCATGCGCCGGAGTTCTGAGTAAACGAGTGGAACAAGCTGGGTGGCTGCGTTTTGATCGCCATCCCCCAATTTGTTGAGTAGCAGAGTTACGTCCTCTTGTGGCCCCCCCACAGTCGCTCCCACCGCCAACTCCATCAAAATTACGTAATTCTACTCCCCCGGCTCCCCGGCCGAAATATTTTCCAGAAAAATGTCCACTTTTTTTCGAAAACAGCGCGTTTACAGGTAGACGCCGAAAAGGGCGGTTTACCCAGCCCCATCTGATCGGAGAAACAGCAATGCTAATGCAGTTTCAGGACTTCGACGAACCTTATCTGGATCGGCTTCGTGCCGGCGATCGGAGCACCGAGGAACACTTTGTCGCTTACTTCAGCGAACTGATCCGGCTGAAGGTCAGCAGGCGCCTGGGTTCTACCGCTGCCATCGAAGACGTCCGACAGGAGACCTTCGCCCGGGTCCTGCGCGTCCTGGCCGCAAAAGGTATCCGCCAGCCGGAACGGCTCGGGGCCTTCGTCAACTCTGTATGCGCCAATGTATTGCGGGAGCACCGTCGAGCGGCGTGGCGCGAGATTCCGGCTGACGACGGATTCGTGGCTGCCATTCCCGACCCCGCCGTCAGCGCCTCCGACGGCCTCCTCCGGCGACAAATGCAACGGGAAGTTCGGCAGATTCTCGACGAACTTCCGGAAAAAGACCGTCGCCTGATGAAAGCGTTGTTCCTCGAGGAGCGCGACAAGGACGAGGTATGCCTGGATTTTGGCGTCAACCGCGAGTACCTCAGAGTTCTCGTTCATCGCGCCAAACGGTCCTTCAAATCGCACTACGCGCGAGCGATGCAGAAAGTACCACGGGAGAATTCCCCGGTCAGAGTTCTGTCTTTCCCCGCCCGCCGGCGATCTCGCCGCAATGAAACGTTTCGGCCTGCTGGTGCACTTACCTTACAGCGGAACTCGAAGCGATTTGCCGGGTCCAGGGGGAAATGCTCATGAAACGGTGCGCCTCCCCAGAACCGAATTCTTCAGATCAATTCATATCGCTTCAGACTGGCTCCATCGACAATTCTCGGCAACTGCGGCAAGATCGCAACCAGTTTGTGGGGAACTGACAGATTTCCTAGCGGACTTCAAATTTCTGGAGGTAATTTCCATGAAAACTAATCGTTTGCTGATGGCTATGACTTTCATGAGCGTACTCGTGTTCGGCACGAGCCTCTTCGCCCAACAGGAGGTCGACCCCACCTGGTATGACCCATGGCCCGTTGCAAACAAGGGAGCTGCGCCTGTCCAACATCCGCAGGCCGCCAAGAGCAAGCTCGAGCCAAAGATCGTTTCTGGCTTGACCAAAGGAAACTCCGCGAAGGTTCGCGCGAAGCAATCCGCCAACCGAAGAACCCTGGATCTGGGCCTCTGCTATCAACCCGCTCGGAGCTTGCCGGTTTCGTGGACGCCAGCCGTTTCGTCCCGCTATGAGGTTGAGTTTCATGGCACCGGTGCCGAAGCGTCGGCTCTGAGCGCTGCCAAGCAGACAGTGAAGTTTGCACCACCATTACAGCTATGAACTAAACGAGTAGTCGTGGCTCCCTGAGCCAGTAGGGCGGCCAAGGGTCACGAGGCGTTAGGCGGACCGTAACGCGGTTCGCCTTTTTTCTTGCATGAGATAGGCGTCGGAGAGTCCACTTCAGTGCGGGCGAAAAAGACTGTGGCCGCAATTATGCTAGTCTGAACCACAGTGAAGCTTCCCCGCGCAGTGCTGGCCGGTTGCCTGACAGCGACCTTGAGCGTCGCTGCCTCACCACAAAAGAAAGAATCACAGCCGGATGTCTTTCTGGTAACGATTGATACTCTTCGTGCCGACCACGTCCATTGTTACGGCTATGAACGCGTCCAAACTCCGGCGCTCGATGGCTTGGCGCAGGATGGAATCCGCTTTGCACATGCCTTCACACCCAGCCCGATTACCAACACTTCCCATACCAGCATTCTTACGGGATTGTTGCCCAGTTCGCACGGGGTCACGGATTTTGCTGTGCCGCTGTCGCCTGCGCATCCGACCTGGGCAGAATTGCTCCACCAGCAGGGCTACCACACGGCAGCTTTTATCGGAGCTGTGATTCTCGACAGCAAGACTTTGGCTCCAGGACTCGATCGTGGATTTGATTTCTACGACAACTTCCCCCAGCACTCGCAAACGAAATCCCGCTGGGGCAGGCTCGAACGCCGCGGCATGGATGTGGTCGCACACGCAGAAGCCTGGTTGAGCACGCATCCGCAGGGTCCTCGTTTTGTGTGGGTGCACCTCTACGATCCGCACGACCCTTACGAACCTCCATCACCTTATTCTCAAATCTATAAAGACCACTTGTACGATGGCGAGATCGCTTATGCCGACGCGGCTCTCGCGCATTTCATCACTTATCTGAAGAAGAATCGTTGGTATGAGAACTCGCTCATCGTGGTGGTGGGCGATCACGGGGAAGGCCTGGGTGAACATCACGAGGACACGCACGGAATTTTCTTGTATGACTCAACTACGCACGTTCCGTTGATCTTGAAAATGCCGGTCGGGGCCAGCGCCGCAAGAGCGCAAGTAGTGGAAGCCCAGGTGCGCACCACCGACATTCTGCCGACTGTGCTCGATTTGACGCGGAGCCCTGCCCCCGCCAGGTTAGACGGCGAATCGCTAAAGCCGTATTTCACCGACTCGAATGCGGATGCTTCCGAGCGCATCGTGTTTGGCGAGACAGATTATCCTCTGCGATTTGGGTGGGCGCCCTTGCGGTCGGTGCGCGCGCATGCCCTCAAATTCATCGAGGCCCCACGGCCGGAACTTTACGATTTGCGCCAGGACGCCGCCGAAGTCACAAACCAGTACGAACCATGGAATGCCCAGGTGCAGAAGTTCCGCGGAATGCTGGCAGAGGTTCGCGCGAAATCGCCACCGCCCGAAAATTCGAGCGCTGCGATCGGGCAAGCAACCATTGACGAATTAAAGGCTCTCGGCTATCTGGGCAGGGCCGACGCCGGAAGCGCGACCAACGTGCCCGAACCGTCGTTGCTGCCTGATCCCAAAGATAAGATCGAAGAGCAGAATCTCCTTCACCGGGGCATGATTGCGTCGGAGGACGGCCGCAACGATGCCGCTCGCGAATCGCTGGAAAAAGTCTTGCAGCTTGATCCGAAATCGCATACGGCGCTGCGGCAACTGGGGGAGTTAGAACTTCACGCCGGGGACTATGCCAAGGCTGCCCAACATCTGAAAAGCGCTTTTGAAGTGCGCCCAGACGACGCCACCGCCGCGTTTTATGAAGGGCAAGCCTTCGAAAAGACGCACGATCTGGAGGGTGCCCGCGATGCGCTCGAAGCCAGCTTGAAACTGATGCCGGGACAGGTTGAGGCGCGTTTACTTCTGGGCCAAGTGTATCTGGGGTTAAACAATGCCAAAGCCGCTGAGGACCAGTTTGAAGGTGCTCTCCTGCTGCAATCGGGCAATCTCGAAGCTCAACTCGGTATCGCCAAGGCTCAACTCGCCGAGAACAACTTCAACGACGCCACGCAGAGACTTGACGCTCTTTCCAAGTCGCAACCGAGGAATGCTGAAGTGTTTGACTTGCTGGCGCAGGCCTACTTGGGCCTGGGAAAGAAAGCCGAAGCACAGCGGGCAGAAGCCCGAGCCAAGCTGTTGCGGACACAGAAATAATCAGTGTTATTTCTGCGCGACCTTACTGTCCGGAGCCTCAAAAATCTCGGTCAGCACATGGCCGCGCATCTGCGCAGGCTGCGCAATCCCGTAGATGTGCAGAATCGTAGGAGCGATGTCATAGACCGAGACCTCGAATCCCATCAGGCGCAGATCATGCTTGATTCCCGGACCCATGGCAAAAAACGAGCCGGGCACATCGTCGCCGTCTGCGAAGTCATGCTTGGCCACGACTGGTGTGGTTTTCTCGTGGTCCATGTGCGCATGTGGATCGGTTTCTTCGAACTCTCGCAGCGGTTTGATGCCGTGATCGGAAACGATAATCACATAGGTGTTGTCGTCGATATGCTCAAGAACCGCGCCCAAAACCTTGTCAAAGGCGACATACTGGTCAGGAAAGGCCTCCGTACGCACGGCGTTGATTTTGGGGTTGTAGCCGGCGTTATAAGGCGCAATCGGATAGAGCCAATGCCCGGTGCGGTCCTCGCAGGACTGGCCCAGCCATGTGAAGTCGGTGGGATGATGGACCAATAGGTAATCGAAAAGCTGCGTCTGCTGGTCGCGGATCAACTGGATCTTTTTCAGCCACGCATCGATGGCTTCAGTTTCGTGCCCCTTCAGGTCCGCGGCCGAAGGCATCCGTTCGCAGTCAATATAGAAGTCCCCAACGTTCTTGAGCAACTCTGCTTTCATGGAAGCGGGATAAACCGCGTCTCCACCCTCCACTTCGGAAAGTTTGGGAGCGCACAGCACGCCATCCTCACAATTCTTACCCCGGGTCAACATTCCGCTGATCATGTAGCCGTTCACCGGCATGACCGGAAATGTTGCGGGCACGTTGGCCATACCCACGGTGACGCCCTTTTTCGACAGCACGGACCAGATAGGCTCTTCCTTCAACATATTCGTGTTGGCCGTGATCCCGCCTACCACGAAGCCCGTAATCCCGTGTTCTTCGGGCGTGGTGCTGGTGAAAAGAGTGCTGTATACGCGCGGGCAATTCGGTGCGGAGACAGTCCGCAGCTTGCCATAAGCGCCCTTCTTGATCACGCTGGAAAGGTTGGGCATCTTGCCCTGCAGCAGCAAGGGTCGGATGACGTCCAACTCCATGCCGTTAACGCCGATTACGACCACGTGAGGCTTGGGCTTGCCAATGCTCTGGGCCACTCCGACAGGAGTCCCGATCAGAAAGGCAAACATCACCAAAACGATGCACGACATGAACGACCGCAGCGACGACATTGTGATTCCCCTGTGGTTAGACCTGCGCGTTTGGGAATTATACGTCGAGAAGGCCCCGGATTGCCCCCCGATACGGCTCTCCGCAGGAGAGTGACTCTCGGTCACAGCGGCACAATTTTCTTGACTAACGACCCCAGCCCAATCAAAGATGCCGACTATCACTTTTCGTTTGTGACTGGGGTCACATCTCGGGTTCTGGGGAGATTACGATGGCAGGTGAACGTCTCGCACGCTGCGCATCAGTTCTGCTCGTTTTTGGGTTGTTCGTGGCCACCAGCCTGCCTGCTTCTGCACAAACGATTACCGGCGATATTACGGGCGTAGTGACCGACCACACCGGCGCCGTTCTACCCAATGTGACAGTGACCGCCGTAAACACCGGAACGAACTTATCGCGCACAGCCACGACCAGCGAAGCCGGCAACTACCGTATTCCGAACCTCTCCATCGGTGAGTATAAAGTTACCGCCGTCGCGCCGGGCTTTAAGACCACAGTGATCACTACTGAAGTGCGTGCCGGCGCCATTGCCCAGGCCAGCTTCAAGATGGAGGTCGGTCAGCGGTCTGAAACAGTGGAGGTGGAAGGTCAGGCGCCGATGGTCGAGCTTTCGCCCAATCAAAACAATTACGTTGACAGCCTGAAGATTGAGAATGTTCCGCTCAACGGCCGCGACTTTAATTCGCTGTTGGCGATCACTCCGGGCGTGCAGCGCGACCCTGGAGGCGGCTTTCTTGCCATCAGCATCAACGGTTCACGTACAACGTCCAACAACTACTTCATCGATGGCCTCTACAACAATGACCGCTATTACGGCGACTCGGCGATCAACGAAACCGGCGTTCTGGGCATCCCGGCTGTCACTTTTCCACCCGAAGCCATCGAGGAATTGAGCGTCCAGGAGACGCCGTCGGCTGAATTCGGGGTCAAAGGCGGGGCGCCGATCCTGCTGAACATGAAGAGCGGAACGAACAACTGGCACGGCAGCGCCTTGTGGGTGAATCACAGCGGCATCGGCGACGCCGACAATTACTTCGCGAACCACAACAGCGACAATTGCCAGTCCCCGGGAGAGTGCAGGCCGACGCCGATCCACAACAACCAGGTTAACGGCACCATCGGCGGCCCGATCATCAAGGACAAAGCCTTCATTTTCTTGTTCTACGAGACCCAGCACAACAAGTCGCAGGCCATCAAGAGCAGGAGCGTCCCGACTCCCCTGGAGATTCAGGCAGCGGAACAAGACATCGCGGCCAACGGGTTAACGGTCGATCCTGTAGGAAAACAGTTGCTTAGCTATTTCCCCACCAGTCCGACCGGCGTGTACACGCAAACGACTCCGAGTACCGCCAGCAACAATGAGTTTGGCGTCAAGTTCGATTACAAGCTCAGCCTGCACCACTCCCTGGCCGTGCGCTACATCTTCGGTGACAGTTTCCAGAGCTCGCCTCCATTTGCCGGCCTTCCTCCAGCACCGGGGCTTCCACCGGATCTGTTTAATTCAGTCGCCCCTTCGCGCGCACAAATGGCTGGCGTAAGTGAAACCTGGAATATCGGGAATAACAAGATTCTGGAGAGCCGTCTCGGCTATACCCGCTTCGCACAACTCCTGGGAATCGGCAATCACATTGATCCGAAGAGTTTGGGAATCGACACCGGCCCGCTGACTCCGCTGGATTTCGGAGTGCCTTACGTCTATATGTACCATCTCGCCTACGGCGGATACATCGGTGGTGTGCAAGGTTATCCATTGATCACCCGTCCGGATGCGACCTGGGATTGGTCGGAGCACTTCTCCTGGGTCAAAGGCAATCACACCATTAAGTTAGGCGGCAATTTCCAGCGTGCTTACACCAACAGCATCCGGAATGATGCCCGCACCGGCCTGACCGTAGGATATTTCACTGCTTATGCAGGATATCCCCCTTCCGTGCGTTTAAATGATCCCTCGCCGACTCCCAACGTCGCCGCCGACGTGGAAGAGTTGCTCCTGGGCAAAGCTGACCTGGCAGACCGCAGCTTCGGCGACACCCACCGCCATATTTATCAGAACAGCGTAGGGTTCTATGCGCAGGACGATTGGAAAATCAAACCTCGTCTCACGCTCAGCTACGGGCTGCGCTACGAAATCAATGGGACCATGCGCGACACTGACAACCAGGAAGCGAATTTCTTCCCCAACACCGGTTTCGTTAAGGTCGGACAGAACGGTACGAATGGGATCACGAACCTCGACCTCCACGATTTTGGACCGCATTTTGGTCTCGCTTGGGACGTTTTCGGAAATGGAAGGGTCGCTGTTCGCGGCGGCTATTCACTGAACTACGATGTACCGAATTTCGGCGCTTTCGCATCGCCGTATACCTTTGCGCACGCCAGAACGGGTGTATTCACGGAAGCGAATCTTGGTTTTTTCAATGTTTCCCACTCGTCGGACGTTGGTGTTGGTAATTCCAGCAACTTGCCCACCCAGGATGGCACCGCCCTCGGAGTTGGGTGCTACGATCCGTCCAGTGGTCACCCCCTCAGTGGAAAAGGCGACTACATTTGCTTTGACTCCGCGGCCGCTGGTCCCCTTTTCGGTGCAACTCCGACCGGCACTCCGCCTTTCAACGCGTTTTCTGTCGTTAACAATTTCAAAACTCCGCGCTACCACAACTTTAACTTTGGCATTCAGGGCGAAGTGTTCCGCAACAACGTTCTCACGGTGACCTATTCCGGTCAGCGCGGGCACGACTTACTGATTTACTACGATCTAAATGCCTCTCCTATAGGAAGCGGCAGCCTACTCTCGCAGGGAGGCAGCGTTTGTACTTCCGATGCGGCATGCGATCAGTTCCGTCCGCTAACTTCCGTTTTTACCGCTCCGGGTGGCGGACCCCTCTTGCGGCACGTCATCCAAGCTACAAATGCCGGTTATTCGCAGTATGACAGCTTGCAAGCGTCCTACAACCAGCGCAACTGGCATGGACTGGATACCCAGTACAACCTGACCTGGAGCAAATGCTTCGATCTGAATTCGGTCAATCGCGGAGGCCAGGGTGATTATCCCCAGGTAAATAATCTCAATCCCGTGGGTAGCACTGCACTGGCGACTCCAAATTACAAGGATGGCTGGGGACTTTGTGACCACGACCGGCGCCTCAACTTCAATGTCGGCGGCGTATATTCGGCGCCCACCTTACACATGCTCGGAGAGCACCTGGGCGGCGGTTGGCAACTCAGCACGATCTACACGGCACTTACTGGGAAACCCTTGAGTGTGTTCAAGAATGGCGGCAGCGATCCTTCCGGGCAGGGACTCGCGGGTACCTCCATTCGCGACGACTACAATGGCACTCCCATCGTCTACAACACGCGAAACCCGGACGCATACGTGGCGATAATTCCCGGCCAGTTCACCATTCCGAGCCCAGGGACTGTAGGCAATTCGCGACGAAACATCCTGACCGGACCCGGCCTCAGCCAGTGGGATATGTCCTTGATCAAGGCCACCAAGATCACCGAAAGACTGAGTGTGCAGCTGCGGTGGGAGGTCTATAACGTCCTGAACCGGGCTAACTTCTCCCAGTTGTCTTTCAACAATACTGGCACGAGCAGTACCTTCGGAACACTCAACCAGACGCCGGATGTGTCCGCCGGCAATCCGGTAATCGCGCAAGGCGGGCCCAGAAACATGAACTTCGCTATAAAGTTCATCTTCTGACACGCTTACCCGGGACAAGTTGCAGGGAGTCTGCCTATGGTAGACTCCCTTTTTCTATGGTCGTTCGGCGGTGGGCTCTCTTTCTGTGGTTTTGTGCGGCGCTTTCTTTCGGGGCCGCACCGCCTCGCCCGAACGTCATCCTCATTACCCTCGACACCACTCGCGCCGACCGCATGGGATTCCTAGGTTCGACCCGCGGCCTCACTCCAAATCTTGACGCCATGGCCAAACAGGGCGTGGTTTTCTCCCACGCTTATTCGCACGTCCCCATCACCACCGCATCGCACACGACCATCCTGACCGGCACCTACCCGCAGTTCAATCACGTCACCGACTTCGGCATACCGCTCTCGTCGCGGCTTCCATATTTGCCCGATCTCCTGCATCAGCACGGATATCACACGGGGGCGTTTGTAGGATCCCTGATTCTCGACCCTCTCGATGGGACTGCCCCGGGATTTGACCGCGGATTCGACATTTACGATGCCGGCTTCCATCTGCGCCGGCACGGAGCCGATCGCTACCAGACAGTCGAACGTCGCGCCGGCGACGTGGTGCAGCACGCGCTGGGCTGGCTCAGCCAGTTGGAGAACGGTCCGTTCTTCCTGTGGATTCATCTTTATGATGCGCATGATCCCTACGATCCGCCCGAGCCGTACAAGTCCCGTTACTCCTCGCAACCCTACGACGGCGAGATTGCTTATGCCGACTCCGCTGTCGGCAAGCTGTTGGACGCGCTCCGCAAACATGGACTTTACGATGAGACGATGATCGCAGTGATGGCCGATCACGGCGAATCGCTGGGAGCACACGGCGAAAATACTCACGGCATTTTTCTGTATGACGAAACCCTGCATGTGCCGCTTCTGATCAAACTGCCGCTGAACCGTTCAGCAGGAAAACGTATTGAGACTCGGGTCGGCCTGGTGGATGTTGCGCCGACGATTCTGCAGGAGTCCGGCATCGCGGTTCCGAAAGATGTGCAAGGCGAATCGCTGTTAAAGATGTTGAAGCCCGTCGGCACGCGCGGTGTTACCGCGGCGGAGGATCGTCCGGCTTATGCCGAGACGGACTATCCGCATCGGGCCTTTGGGTGGAGTTCGCTGCGGGCTCTGCGTGCGGGGAAATATCTCTACATCCAGGCGCCGGAACGCGAGCTCTATGATCAAACCACTGACCCGGCAGCTAAGCGAAATTTGGCTCCCGACTCCAAGGCCGTCGCAGATACGTTGGGTTTCAAGTTGGATGAATTCCGCCAAAAGACCAGCCAGACCCTAATGGAACTGGCGAAGCCAGATCCTGAGCAGGCGCAAAAATTGCAGGCCCTCGGTTATGTGGCTTCAGACTCCACCGCCGACGCCGGCGGCAAAATGCCTGGCGGATCGGATCCCAAGACAAAGATTGAGGTGTCCAACCTGTTGCACGACGCGATGTTCGACGTGGAAGACGCGCGTTACGCCGAGGCCGTGCCGCTACTGGAGCGCGTCTTGAAAGAACAGCCGGATATGCCGGTAGCCAACATGCAATTCGGAATGGCAGAGGCGCGGCTCAAGAATTACGACAAAGCGCTAGCGCCGTTGCAGAAAGCGGTAAGGCTGTCCCCCGACAATGGCATGGGGCATTACGAGCTTGGCTTGGCGCTGTTTGAAACCGGAGACTGGAAGGCCGCCGCGCCGCAGTTCGAAGCTTCGGTGGCGCGGGCACCGCGCTGGGCAGACGCTCATTTTTCTCTCGGCGCCGTTTACGCCCGCATCGATCGCGTTCCAGAAGCCATGACCGAACTGGACACTACCCTGGCCCTCACTCCCGACCACTATCGCGCCAACCTGCTGCGCGGGAGAATTCTGTCATTGCAAGGAAATGCGGCGGCCGCCATCGCCAACTTACAGACGGCAGTCCAGGTCCAACCGAATTCGCGTGAGGCCCATCTCTTCCTGGCTGAGGCATACGCGCAATTGGGAAGAACTTTTGACGCGCAGCGGGAGCGTGCCGCGGCTGAGAGCTTACCTGCCTCAGCGAATCCATAGCTTCGTTCTGCCGCAAGCGCGTGCTAAACTTTCGCCCTTAATCGACCTCAGGAGGCCTCGTGTTCCGACACATGGTTGTGGGAGTGTGCTCGTTTGCGTTGTTTAGTTTCGTCGCGATTGCGCAAAGCCCTGACGTCCCCGAACCCGGCTCGGTCGAGGCTGTCGCCGCGGCCACCACCGATCCTCACTTCGTTTCGCCTTGGGTCTCGTATATTCCCCAGTCGAACACGGTTCCATCTCCAGAGAAATTTCTGGGCCGCATCATGGGCGCGCCCGGAGAATTGCTGGGCACGGAAAAAACCTATGCCTACGCCCGGGCCCTGGCCGCTGCTTCCCCGCGCGTTCGCGTCTTCACGATCGGACACAGCGAAGAAGGTCGCGAAATCCTCCTGCTCGCCATCGCCGACGAGGCCGGCATCCGCGATCTCGATCGTCTGAAAGCTGCCACCACGGCATTGGCTGATCCGCGACGCACCGATCAGGCTTCTGCCGAAAAACTGATCTCAACTTCCCGTCCCATTTATTACTTCAATGCCGCGCTACATTCCGATGAGACCGGCTCAACCGAAGCGATGGTTGAGCTTGCCTACCGGCTGGCAGTCTCGGAGCAGCCCATGATCCGGCGGATCCGCGAACAACTCGTCGTGCTGATCAATCCCATTTCCAATCCTGACGGCCGCGACAAAATGGTGGACTGGTTCTACCGCTACCTCAAGGGCAAGACTGATCGCTCCACACTGCCGCGCCAGTCGCCCCCGTATTGGTCGAAGTACACTTTCGTCGATATCAACCGCGATACGCACCAGCAGACGCACGAAACTACCAAGGCCGTGCACCGCATGTTTCATGAGTGGCATCCCACGGTCGTGCACGACCTGCATGAGGGCATGCCCCTGATGATGACTTGGAACGGCACCGGTCCCTATAACCCAAACATCGATCCCATCACCTACAGCGAGTTCCTCGAACTTAGCTTTCACGAAGTAGAAGCCATGACAGCGATGGGCATGCCCGGAGTGTCGACGTGGAACTTTGGGGAAGCATTTGCTCATCTGTATCTGGATTCCGTGGCCATGAATCACAACAGCATTGGACGCGGCTACGAGACCTTCGGCAACGGCAGCGCGGAAACCGAGCAGCGATCCGTTTCGCCATCCACCGCGACCATGGAGTGGTACCGGCTTATGCCCGCTCCGCGAGTGGTCACCTGGTCGGCCCGCGACAATCTCAACTATCAGGAAACAGGTGCGCTCGCGGCGCTCGACGAAAGCGCAAGCCACTCCAAGGAAATGTTGCACAACTTCTACAAAAAGTCTTGGGATTCCTGGCAGAAAGGCCTGACCGAGCCGCCCTATGCTTTTCTGATTCCCGAAAATCAGGGAGATCCGGCGCGAGTCACACAGATGATTGGGCGGCTCATGGGACAGCAAATCGAAGTTTCCCGCGCGCAGAACACGATTCAGCTTAAAGAGGGAAACTTCCCGGCTGGAACTTTCGTGGTTCTCCTCGATCAGCCTTACCGCAATTACGCGGTAGATTTGCTCACTCCGCAACACTATCCGAAGGATGGAGAACCGCCTTACGACGACGTCTCCTGGGAACTGCCCGCCAACTATCATTTGCAGGCTATCCCTACCGTGGATGCCTCCATCCGTGCCGTTGCCATGACGCGACTATCCGAACCGCCGCATCCCAGTGGACGCGTTAGCGGTGCGGGCACGGTGTATTTGCTGAAGGATACCGGGCAAGAATCGTTTCTTGCCGCTCGTTATCGCCTGGCGAATTTTGAAATCCAAATTGCCGAACGGGACTTCGACGAGGGTGGAGTGAAGTTTCCCGCCGGCTCCTGGATCATTTCCAGTCAGGCTGGATTGCACGAGGCCATTCAGTCGACCGCTGCGGAACTCGGCCTCGACTTCTCGCAAGTTCCCGCTGCGCCGAACGTCCCGCACCATAAGGCTCAAACGCCGCGCATCGGCCTATGGGTGCCATGGGCCGACACCGACTCGATCGGATGGATCCGTTACTCGCTCGATCAACGCAAGGTCCCCTACACATATTTGCGCGATGAAGATATTCGCGCCGGCAATTTGCTGTCGCGCATCGACGTCCTGCTTTACGGGCACGTCGATCTCGAACTGGCGGAGCAGATTGAAGGCCTGCCCAGGATCTGGTCGCCCATGCCTTTCAAGAAGACCGCTCAAACCCCCAGCTTCGGTACTCCTGCGGAATCCGACGACATTACCGGAGGAATCGGCTACGAGGGCCTCGCGCAGATCCAACGTTTCATCGAGCATGGAGGCCTCATGGTAACGCTCGGCAGTGGAAGCATGCTGGCCCTGGAAGGCGGGCTCGTACGTTTTGTCCGCCGGTCCTCCGGAGGCGTTCCCCGCAGCACCGCAGGAGGCGGCGGCGCCTCATCCGCTGCCTCTCAGCAAGCCGCGACGCGCACCCCGGGCGCACATGTGCGCGTTACCTTCGATCGCCCGGACCATCCAATAGCTTATGGCTATTCAATGCATACCTATGTATTTCGGCAAAACTTTCCCCTTTACAACATCCCGCGGCGCTGGCTGCGCATGGCCTACTGCACCACCTGCCTTGACGGTCCTGAAGACCGTAGCGGCGTGGTGCTGGAATGGGGCACCAGCGATGGAGAGCCGTTCGTGGTAAGCGGCCAGGCCTGGGGGGAGGAAAATCTGGTCGGCCGGCCTGCAATCTTGGATATGCCCGTGGGTAAAGGCCATGTCGTCTCTTTCAACTTTAACCCGATGCACCGCGATCTAAACCGCGGCGATCAGCGTCTGCTTTGGAACGCTATCCTGAATTGGCAGGCCATCATTGCCGCTACCCAACGACCGGCCGAGAACTCGGGCCCTGCGCTCGAGCCAGAAGATTAAAATTCGCTCACTCGCGGAGCGGATAACAATTTCTTCTTCACGCCTCGGATGACCCGGGCAGGTTATAATTTTTATCCGGATATGCAGAACCCGCGGTACGCGCTGGTCGCTTACGTCAAGAATCCGGTGGGAGAGTTCGTCGAGAACCTCCGGCGGGAGTTGCATCCCGATCTGCCCCATCTGGCGGCGCATGTGACGATTCTGCCGCCGCGCCCGCTCCGAGATACCGAGACTTCAGCCCTGCAGATGCTTGAGAAGATGTGTGCTCTCACCGAACCCTTCGAGGTCAGCCTGGGCGACGTGGAGACTTTTCTCCCAGATTCTCCCACGGTTTACATCCGCATCGACCACGGTGCCAACCGCCTTTGCGATCTCCATGATCAGTTGAATACTCAGGCGCTGGCCTTTGGCGAAGAATGGCCCTACGTCCCTCACCTTACGATCGTGAAAATGGCCACTCAACTGCCCGCCAAGCATGCCTTCCGCGTGGCCTGCGAACGCTGGTCACGTTACTCGGGTCACCGTCGTATCCTGCTGGAGCGCTTGACCTTCGTCCGTGAAATCGAGCCTGATCGCTGGGTGGATCTGGCTCCGGTAACGTTGGGCCGCACGCTGGTTTCGCGCCAGGCACGCCATTAGCCGCTTTCGGGTTACTCCCGCCAGCCGTACATGGCCCCAGGTACATTTCCCTCCCGTGCGTTGCGCGCTCTCTGCCGCGGCTGTAGATAAAGAGTAGGGGTCAGCCCGGAAAGCCCGCCAGACGCCACGTTTGGCGAAGATCTCCGGAGACCGGGGGGCGCGCATGCAGATCGGAGTCTACGGTTCGGGATATCTGGGGACGGTGATTTCAGCCTGCCTAGCCGATTTTGGTACTCCCGTTTCCTGCTGCCATCCCGACCGGACGCGAATGGTTGAAATGGCCCAGGGTAACATTCCTTTCTTTGAAAAGAATTTGAAAGAGGTCATCCGGCGGAACGTGCGGGCCGGGCGCTTGGTTTACTCAACCGATATTGAATCGTTCGCGCGCAAGACACAAGTCATCTTCCTGGCCGAAGACAATGCCGAGCACCTGGGCGATGTGGTTTTGCGTATCGCCCGCCTTGCAGCCAAGCCTCCGATCCTGACCATCGTGACGCCTGCGCCCGTGGGCACAGCGACGGCTCTCGAGAAAAGCCTCCACGAAGCCGGGCTGAAGGCGAGCATTGTTTCCCAGCCCATGTTTTTCACCGACGGCTGCGCAGTGGAAGATTTTAACTGGCCCGACCGCCTGATCCTGGGGTCAACCTCGAACGAAGCAGTGCAGATGTTGAAGCAGATTTTTCATCCCCTGGTCATGCGCGGCGTCCCGGTAATTGTCACCAACCAGGCGACTGCGGAGCTGGTGCGGGAGGCGGCGACCGCTTTCGTGGCGACGAAGATTTCCTTTATCAATGAAGTGGCTGCGCTGTGCGAGCGTGTGAACGCCGATGCAGTCAATCTCGCTCTGGCGCTCGGCCTCGACAAAAAGATCGCTCCTCGCTGCCTGCAGCCGGGGGCCGGAATGGGCGGCGTGTTCGCCGAGTCCGACATGGATTCGCTGGTGGAATTGGCCAAGCAGAACGGCATTCCGCTCAGAGTGTTGAGCGCCGCGCGCGATGTGAACCATACCCTGGCCGAGCGGCTGGTCGAAAAAATTGCGCATGCTTTGAATTCGGTCGAGAACAAAGATGTAGGCATCTTGGGACTGGCCTTCAAGCCCAACACGAATTCGGTGGCTGGATCCTCGTCAGTTCGGCTGGCCGAATCTCTGGTTTCCAAGGGCGCTCGCGTGCGGGCCTATGATCCCGTAGCGATTCCTGAAGCCAAAGTGCGGCTCAACGGCTCAGTACGTTACTGTGATACCGCCTACGCCGCGGCGGAAGGTGTAGACGCGCTGGTCGTGGGCACCGGTTGGCCCGAGTTCCGCGCGCTGGATTTCGACCGCATCAAGCACCTGCTGAAAAAGCCCCTCATCGTAGATACGAAAAACCTGCTGGATTCCGCTCGTCTGCGGGCTATGGGGTTTGAGTACGTGGGCGTGGGGCGCGGATAGGACTGTTTTCGACAGTTCCTCCCGCTCGTGGTTCCTTCTAGTTCGCTTCTCTTTCCTCTCCCTTCTGCTGACTTAGCTCCTGCTGCACCCTGCGGAATTTTCGATACGAAGCATCAAAACTTTGCGGCAACGTCTGCGGCCTCCGAATGGTCCAATGGAATTACATCATAAGATTTAAGGAGGTCCCCCTTGAAATCCGAACATCCTTCTTCCTGCCCGTCACCTGAGAACCGGGACGAAATTGTTGCCAGTCCGTCACGCCTGACTGACGAGAAGATATCCGATGAGTCCGGCACGGAGGCAACGGAGGATCGTGTTTTCGCTCCAGCCGGTTTAGACAACCCCTTCTGGAATTAAACCCTTCCCGCACTCGCCGCGAGGCAGGTCTTCGCGGCGAGTCCACGCACTTGGTTCTAACGTCTCGTGTGCCTCAGCCCCTACGAGAAGTAGCCATCGATAGAAAGCGCGCCCGCCCCCGCTATCATAATCGCGACCGCCATCGCTATCGCCAGCAGGTGAAACTCGAATCCTTCACCTTTCTGATTGCCCGCCCAATTCATGAAAAAGCCAAAGCGGTGGTGGACCAGGCTGACTGCCACCAGCATGTTGCACGCAATGCCAAACGCCGCAATGCGGCTAAGAAATCCAACAATCAGTCCCAGCCCGCCAAGGAACTCCGCACAAATTGCCAGAAACGCCAGGGGAGCCGGGATTCCCATCCCGTGAGTGAAGAAGCCCATGGTCCCGCTGAATCCGTAACCGCCGTACCAACCAAGCAACTTCTGCGCGCCATGAGCGAAGAACACGATTCCCATCGCAAGTCTGGGGATGGCCAACGCAAAATTGTGGGGATCGGTTCTGATGATTCTTTCCAACATGTGGTTCCCCTTCCGTAGACGAAAGATCGGGCCGCCGGTCTGTAGATGCTCAGCCGTAATAGACGATTCGCGAAACTTGATCAACCTAACGCAGGATCGGCAAGCAGAGGCAGGGGCGGATGGAGAAATCGAGAGCGGACATTTTCTCGAGGGCGGGATGCAATTGGGAGTCGCGGCTAGGCTCCAGGGTAATCACGAACGGCAGCGCAGCCTTGTCGAAGCCCGGTTTCTGCAGCACGGAATCGATGTTCAGATGATGCGTGGAAAGAATATCAGCCAGTCGCGCAACAATTCCCGGGCGATCGCGCACAAAAAAGCGCAGATACCACGGAGTCTCGAAGTCGCTGCTGATCTTCGCAGTGAAGACGCCTCCGGTCGCATCTCCTCGGCCTGCTCCGGGACTCACAGAGAGCCTCTGTGCCACGAACTTCAGGTCAGAGACGACAGCGACCGCGGTTGGATCTCCCCCGGCTCCGGCGCCCAAGAAAGCTATGTCCCCGCCGTATTGGCCAGAGGTCAAAACCAGATTCTGATTCGCCTGCACCCGTCCAAAGGGCGACGTGGTCCGCACCAGGCTGGGGCCGACTTCGGCAAACAGCGTCTTCTCGTTCACGTCACTGTCCAGACGCAAGTCGGCGCGTGAGATCTGGCGAATCGTGCATCCCAGTTCCGCGGCATAGTCGAAGTCCACCGCATCAATGGCGCGGATCGTGCGGGCGCGAATCGTTTCCGGAACAACGTGAGTTTGAAGTCCTGCGAGCGCCAGGATAGCGAGCTTCGCGCGGGCGTCACCGCCGTCCAGATCTTCTGACGCGTCGGCCTCGGCGTATCCGCGGGCCTGTGCTTCTTCCAGGGCTTCGCTGAAAGGAATGCGGGCACTCTCGATGCGGCTCAGAATGTAGTTGCACGTACCGTTCAGAATACCGGCGATACCGTGCAATCGGTCCCCGCTCAGACCCGTGCGCAGAGCCGGCAGCACGGGCACTCCGCCGGCCACCGAGGCGCCGAACTCGAGTTGGCATCCCTTGGAGTTGGCCAGTTGCAAAAGGTCGGGGCCGTGCCGCGCGATGAGCTGCTTGTTGGCCGTGACCACAGATTTTCCCGCTTCGAGTGCGCCCCGCACAATCTGCTCCGCAGGCGAGAGACCGCCGATAAGTTCGATCACGATGTCAACGTCGGAGTTGAGCACCGACTGCACATCGTCGGTCCAGATCACGTCACCCGGAACCCAGGATTGCTTTTTTCTTTCGACATTGCGGTTGCAGATGTGCGTGAGGCGAAGGCCGCGCTCGCCGCCTGCAGAGACCGCGGCCTCGCAAAGAATCTTGGCGACGGCGCGGCCCACTGTCCCAAAACCCACCAGCCCCACACGGCATGCGGACCCGCGGCCACGGCGGGCCGGCGCGCCGGATACCTTCGCAGTCAGTTTCGAGATAGTCTTAGGCAAAGGGCCTCGTCGCGTGACCGAAATACCTGTTCATCATACGTGCGAGACGCGGTCCTCGTGAACTGCAAAGCACGCAGAGCAGACTTGTGCGGAGTGTCTCTCCAAGGCGACTTCATAGCGGGCGGCTCGGCAGGCGCATCTCGCATCAAAGTTGGTAATATGGTGCGTTCCCGCTGCCGCCGGAAGTCACGCGCGCGGCCGGACAATTGTCAGATAATCGCGGACATGTTCTTTCGCCAGCGCCTCTCGATGCCGAGCGCCATGGTCCGCAACGCCCGGTAGCGGGAGGAGAAGGAATGATTCGAAAGTTCGCGATGGTTCTCGCATTAGCGCTGTTCGCGGGAGCCACCATGCATGCGCAACAGGCTCCAGCGCAACAGGCTCCAGCGCAACAGGCTCCAGCGCAACAGGCTCCAGCGCAACAGGCTCCAGTCAGCCAGCCGCCCGCCACGCAAGAGAGTCCCGAGGTTGAGTCCACCTCGCGCCGCAAAGCCCGTCCCCGCGACTATCGCAAATGGACCTTCAACGGGGGCATCGGCGCAAACCTTGCCAGCGGCACCACTCAAACCTTTGTTAGAGGCGGCGGTGCCGTAGGGGCGTTTGGAGTCACGCGCAACTACAGCAAATATCTCGGATTACGGCTGGACCTTATCGGAGCAAATCTTCCCTTGCGCGCCTCTGCCCTCCAGTTGGCCCAGGCGCCGACTGGAACGGATTACATGTATGGCGCGACGCTCAGCCCCATCTTTAATATACCGGTCGGAAAGAAGTACACTCCATACGCGCTGGTTGGCCCCGGCTTTTTCCGTCGCGCAGGGAGTCTGGATTCTTCAACCGTCGTTCCCGGGACGACCTGCAACGCGTTCTGGACCTGGTGGGGAACTTGCTTCGCCGGGAGCGTTCCCTTGGAGAAGCGCTTTCTTTCGACCAGCCAGAACGAATTTGGATTCAACTTCGGCGGAGGTGTCGCACGCAAGGTGGGCCAGCACCTCGAGATTTACGGCGAAGTCCGCTATCTGCACGGCAAGCACAACGGTATCACGACTGATCTGCGCCCGATTACTGTCGGAATTCGCTGGTAACCACAGCCCCAATCAGTCCGGGTTCGTGCGGTAACTCCACAGGTCAGAGGCCTGCCGCTGCAGTTGTACAAAGGACGACGCTGGCGTGGGCCTTGCAGCTGCACCCTCGGAATTCACTTCCAGTAGCGCAGCCTCCACGATGTGATGCTTCGGAGCGAGCGAGCAGGCGGGATCAGTTGCCGTGGGGTCTCCCGTCAGCAGCAGCGCCTGGCAGCGGCATCCGCCGAAATCTTCGCTGCGACGCTCGCAACTGCGGCACGGTTGCGGCATCCACTCTTCTCCTCGGAAGCGTCGGAATGACGGGGACTCCTGCCAGATCCATTCGAGGGTTTTCTCCCGCGCGTTCTCAAACTCCAGGCCCGGAATCACTTCTGCAGCATGGCAAGGGAGAACTCTACCGGCTGGGTTGATTAACATTAGCCGCTGTCCCCATCCTCCCATGCACGCCTTGGGATATTTCGCGTAGTAATCAGGCACCACCGAATCAATGCGGATGCGCCCCGCCAGGCGTTTTTCCGCTGCTGCCACCACGTCAACTGCCTTCTCAACCTGCCCGCGCGTCGGCAGCAGGGCGGCGCGATTCATAAGCGCCCATCCGTAATACTGCGTGTGTGCAATCTCGACGCGCTCCGGATTCATCTTCTCTATGAACGCGATCATCTCTTCCAGGTGATCGAGATTCTGCCGGTGCGCCACCAGGTTCACGGTGAAGGCAACCTTGTGCTCCCGAATCGCCCGCGCGAGTTCAATTTTGTGCGCGTGCGCTTTCGTCCCCGCAATCCAGTTCGCTGACTCTTCGCGAGAATCCTGAAAGCTGACTTGAATGTGGTCGAGTCCGGCCTTGACCAGCGCCTGCAAGCGCTGCTCGTTCAGGCCAATCCCCGATGTGATGAGGTTGGTGTAGAGCCCTGCGGCGCGGGCTGCCCTAATCAGTTCAGTCAGGTCAGTTCGGGCCAGCGGCTCGCCGCCGGTGAAATGAGCGTGCAACATTCCCAGCTTGCCGGCCTGCGCAAAAATGTTTTTCCACTCCCCGGTCGAGAGTTCCGAAGTTGTGCCGGCCATCTGCAGCGGGTTGGAGCAATAAACGCAATGCAGCGGGCAGCGATGCGTAACTTCGGCGATCAGCGCTAAAGGGTTGGGAACCATTCGCTAGTAATCCACGATCCGCTTCCGCTGCAACTGCTCGAGAAATTTGCTGATGTCATCGCGAATCTTGTTGGGATCAGCCTCCGCAAACTGGCTTTGCAGTTCGCGAATAATGTCACCGAAGGTGCGCTGGCCATCGCAGTGCTCCAGTACCTGCCGTCCCGTTCCTTGCAGCTTGATCGCACCTTCGGGAAACAGAATCACACGGTTCTCCTCAGTGCCGCCCCAGCGGCAACCGGCTGCCAGCCGCGGCTGGCTTGAATCCGACGGAGGCGCCATCCTTCAGGCCCCCGCTTCCTCAATGCGAAACGCGCCCGGCGGCGGCCATCCCGGCTGCACGTAGGAAAAATACAGCGCATCCAGCTGCGCCCAGAGAATGTCGCACTTATCTCGAAGCGCCTGAATGGCCAGTTCCTGTTCGTCCCGTGTCTTGGCGTGGTCATAGACATAATTGACGGCGAACTTCGCATCTTCCGGAGCTTGCGTCAGCCGCGCCTCAAAGTAATCCAAACCGCCTGCCAGCCACGGATAGTGCTGCCGCAGCTTTTCCATGCGCAGCGATATCAAATCGCGGGAAAAAAGTTCTGTGAGCGACGACGCTACCGCTTCCAGCAAGCTCCGGCTGCGCACGATGTTCAGATATTCATTGACCGCGAAGCGTGTGGCCGGAAGAATTCCCTTTCCCGCTCGAACCTGCTCAGCATTCAGCCCGGTGGCTTCGGCAAGTTTCAGCCAGCGCTTGATGCCGCCTTCGCTGGTGGCATCCCCGTCGTGATCGACCACGCGCTTGCGCCACGCGCGCCGAAAAACGGGGTCGGGCCCGCGCGAAAGAATGATCGAATCCTTGATCGGAATGATGCTCTGATAGTAGTAGCGATTCAGCGCCCAAGCCTGCAATTGCCCACGGCTCAGACGCCCTTCGTGCATCATCAGATGAAAAGGATGCTTATGGTGGTAGCGCTCCTCCCCGATGGCACGCAATTTTGACCGCAACTCATCCATCGAAAGCAGGCGAGATTCCTGGGTTGGGTTGGGATCGACGTTTGCCTCTACAGATCGAACTGCCATCCATCCTCCGCGATCTCCCAGCCTGCCTCGCGCACCTGGCGGTATTCGGGACCACCTTCATTCAGCATGGGATTCGTGTTGTTGATATGTAAATAGATTTTACGCGGCTGGCGCAGTCCCGCCAACCTGCGCAGGCTGCCCTCGCCCGAGGAGACCGGGATGTGACCCATCTGGCTGGCGGTTTGCCCACTGCCTTGCACGCGAATCAGTTCATCGTCACTCCAGAAAGTACCGTCGAACAGAACCACATCGACGCGATCTAATTCGCCGAGCAGGGCTTCATCCACCTGCGGAACTGCGGGCATGAAAGCCAGACGCTTGCCAGATGGAGATTCGATGAACAGGCCCAAAGAGGCTTCGCCGGACGCGAGGTCTTTTTGCCTTTCAGGTGCAACATACGCGGGAAAGTGGGGGCTCAACGAGATGGCGCGGCAGCGCAGACCCGCTGCCTCCCCGGAAGAATTACCGAGCGAAAAAGTTGTGCCTGGGTTGAAGTCGGTCCACACCGCCTGCTGCTCGGAACGCTGAAGCATTCGAAACATCGTGTTGTCGTCGCGAAGAATTCGCCGGATCGAACCCGTTGCATGGATATGAAGCGGCTGCAGTTCCCGCAGCAGCAGCAGGCCGAGAACATGGTCGAGATCAGCATTGACGAACACCGCCCCCGCGATGGGCGACTGCCGTACACCCTCACGCGGCTGCAATTCAGGGCTGGCTTCTATTTGCGCGCGCAGGTCAGGAGATGCGCCCAGCAAAAACCACGAACGCCCGCTGTTGCTCTCGCTGCCTGCGCTGATCGCAACCTGAGTCTGGCTGCGGGCTTTGCCCTGGAAAGTCCCCGACCGCAAACTCCGGCAGTTGGGGCAGGCGCAATTCCATTGCGGAAATCCGCCGCCCGCGGCCGAGCCCAAAATCTTCACGCGCATGTTGGGAGTTTACAACCTCAAAGTGACAGAACTTGCAACCTTTGCGTGGATGAAATGCGGCAGTTGTGAAAGCAAATGCAGATTTTGTCTGAAAATCAGCTTGCGCGATCAGTTTCTTGTTGCGTTCCGCTACAACCCGGGCCATACTCCACAAGGCCTGCCTAAAGCGGGTTTCGGCCCTCCCGCCCTCCCCGTTCCAAAACCCAACCAGCTTTTGATCCAGGATTGATTTAGCCTTGACCCGCGGCGGCCGCACAGCGCAGTGGATCAACATTCCAGAGTTGCGAATCCCCGGAAAGATTCTCGATTCCCACCTCGCCTTGCATCTCCGTGCCTCGCCTCCCGAGCCACACTACGCGAAACTGCGCCTGAGCGCCTTCGTACTGCACATCCACCAGATCGCCGCGCTTGAGTTGCGCATCCACGCCCTGCAAAGTAGCGCCGCGGCCGCTGATATTGCGCAGGCTCGCGGGCTGGGCGAAAGGCCGGGAATAAGCGTCCAGCCCCCAGATTCGTACAGGAAGATCCACGACAACGCGCTGCTGTCGGCGACGGTCCATCCTTATTGGCCTCTGTCCTGTGTTTCAAGGATGGTAGGCCAGTCCGCCGGCCACGCAAAGGTAACACTGGTTACTGCCTTGCAGTTCCCAAAGTTTGCGGGCGAGACCTCAATCAGTCCATGTCGCCCATCGAACAAGCTCCCGGCCCGCGGGGATCGCCGCAGGCTCCGCACGCCCCGCTGGACGCGCTTCTCCCAGACGAGCCTTTCGCGGAAACTGCAAACACCGAGAGCTGTGGATCAAGTTTCGTGGCATGGCATTTCGGGCATTCCGTCCTTTTCCTTGCCATAGACGAGCGCCTCAAACTGATTGTGGCATTCCTGACAGACGTACTCAAAGATAGGCATAATCGCAACTCTCCGTGCAGCTACCATTAGAATCGATCTGGAGGCAGTTCGCAAATCCCACCCGCTGTTCGCGAACCTTGAGACCGATGACAAGCGTGACATCGACGCAGAGCACAGGCAACGCGCGTCCTCCGTTTCAGCCGCGCCGCTGGCTGCGTGGTGGACACGTGCAGACGATCGCCAGTTTTTTGCTGCCGCGCCACATCCATTTGCCATCTCGCGAAGAGCGGCTGGTCGAGGTTGAGCCCGGAATCAAGGTGCGATGCTGGTGTCATTGGCAAAATCAACGGGAGCGCGCGCTGACGGTGATTGTGGTGCACGGTCTTGAAGGCTCAACCGAATCACAATACATGCTGGGCATCGCCCGCAATGGGATGGCCGCGGGCCTGAACGTCGTGCTCATGAATCAGCGCAACTGCGGCGGCATGGATCATTGCGCCCCTACTCTCTATAACTCGAGCCGCTCGCCCGATGTAGCAGCCGTGGCGCGGCATGTGATCGAACACGATGGAGTTTCAAGCCTTGCCCTCGCCGGCTTTTCCATGGGAGGAAACCTGGTCTTGAAACTTGCCGGAGAGTGGGGAAGGGAAGCTCCTCCGCAGTTTCGCGCCGTAGCCGCAGTCTCGCCCGCGGTCGACCTTGCGGCTTCGGCCGATGCCCTGCACCAGGCCAGCAACCGGCTCTATGAATACTACTTTCTGGTGCAACTGTTCCGCCGCTTTCGCCGGAAGGTAAAGCTGTTTCCCCGAGACTTCGACCCATCGCGTCTCCGTGGCGTCAACAGCTTGCGCAGCTTTGACGACCGCGTTACCGCATACTATTGCGGTTTCACCGGAGCCGATGATTACTATGCGCGTGCCGCCGCCGCTAACGTGATCGATCGAATTGCTGTGCCTGCGCTGATCATTCATGCCGCCAATGATCCTTTCATCCGCATACGGCCGGAAACGCGGCAGCGCATCCTCGCGAATCCGAATATCACCTTCATCGAAACCGACGACGGCGGTCACTGCGCTTTCCTGGGCGAGCCTGACCGCAGCGAACCTAACGGCAGTCGTGCCGACGACGGCCGCTGGGCCGAACGCGAGGTCGTGCAGTTCCTGAGAAAATTTCAGTAATCCGCTCGACTTAACTGGCGCTCGCCGGCCGCGGACGCAGCCAGGCGAATGCCTGCGCGCCGCGCCCTTTCATCCGCGTGCGAGCCCACGCCAACGCCAGCATCGCAAGAAAAATAATCATCAGCCCCAGCGAAGCAGTGCGCACATCAACCCCGCGCTTGGGCAAGATCGAGAAACGTCCGTAGACAAATTCGATGTGTACCCAGTAGACCAGCAGCGATGCCTGCCCGAGCAAAATCAGCGGACTGAAGCCCCACTGGCCCGCACCCCAGCGAATCCAGACGTAGCTTCCACACAAGATGACCAGCAGAAGGCCAAGGCGGGCAAGGAAGAACTCAGGACTGGTGTGCCAGTAGTCGTACACCGCATAGAGTTGCGTCGGCCGTCTGTCAAGCCAACGTGAAAATTCCACCAGCACAATGCCGGTCCCGCCGAGAAATCCGAAGACTCGTACTTCATGGGCACGTGCCCCCGAACTTTGCAGAACAGATCCAACCGCCAGACCCGCAAAAGCGAATGCCGTCCAGGGGAAAATCGGAAACAGCCAGGCTTGCGGCGTGCCGAGGTTGTGCACGCCATTGATGTAGGACTCTAGCGGCCACGGCAGCCAGTGCGGACGCCAGGTCGTCCACAATGGCGGGGTCAGCAGCGCAATTAGCAACGCCGTGCCCAGAGCCGACAACACCAGGGCCAGCCTCGTGTGCGTTCCCCGGTGCAGCCATAGAACCAGCCAGCAAAGAACGCCCATCAGCATCATCGACACGCCGATCGTGTTCAGTATATCCACGCGCAACAGATCGCTCCGCGGAGCCCAGCCCAAAGCAATCACAAACTCCTGCACGCGGAACAGCAATCCCAAGCCGAAGATCTCAGCTCCACGGCGGATCGTGGTCCTCGCGATCTCAGCCGGTGAAACATTCTTGTCCCTCAGCTTGCCGGTAACTAAAGCAAATGAAATTCCCGCCAGAAACAAAAACAGCGGCGCCGGAAAAGTTCCGCCCAGCTGCGAATACATCAGAAACTTGCCCTGCCGCGCTGCCCCGCCCAGCCACGAATCGTAGCAGTGCGTCTGGAACATCAGAAGGCAGGCCAGTCCACGCATCCAATCGATGTAAGCCAGGCGCGACTTCGGCGTATCAGCAGGCATGCGGAGAAGAAAATAGAATCGGCAGTATACGGCAGGGGCCGCCGAAAAGCGCCTCGGGAAAAGTTTCTCCGCAACCCTCCCTTTGCCTGGCGGGCATCTAAAACGCGTGACTCTGGCGGGCTTCAAGCGCGCTGTGGCGTGTACGGTTCGGGACATTCTCGGTCACCACGCCTTGCAGGTGGCTGCCGCGCTCTCCTACTACTTCATTCTGGCGGTGTTTCCTGGACTTATCTTCCTTTCCGCGGTGATGGGGTCGATTCCCCTGCCTGATCTGTTCGGACATGTGCTGGTTCTGATGTCGCGCCTGCTGCCACCCGACACCATGAAGGTCGTCGTATCCGTGCTTACCGACGTCCTGGCCACGAGTCGCAAGACCTGGCTCTCAGTCGGAATGCTGGGGATGATCTGGATAACCTCCGCCGCATTCGACGCGACCATCGAGGCCCTGGACATCGCCTACGACGCGAAAGAGGATCGCCCGTTCTGGAAGACGCGCCTGCTGGCCATCGCTCTGGGCGCCATAGACGGCGCCTTGTTAATGACGGCGCTCGCCGTGATGATTGTTGGCCCCCGCTTTGGCGCAAGGCTGGCCGGCGGAATTCATCTTCCGTACAGTTTTATTCTGCTCTGGCCCACGATTCGCTGGGTGATCGCCATAGCTTTCGCCGTGCTCGCGGTCGAAGCGGTGTATTACCTGGGACCAAACGTCAAGCAGCGCTTCCTGGCAACGCTTCCGGGAGCGATCTTGACCGTCACCTGCTGGATAGGCGTTTCTCATTTACTTGGAATCTATTTTCGCCATTTTGCGAACTACAACCGCACCTACGGCACGCTGGGGGGATTTGTAGCATTCATGATCTGGTTCTACTGGATGTCATTTGCCCTTTTGATAGGCGCCGAGTTGAACGCAGAACTGGCCAAAGAAAGCAGGAAGGGCCAGTTGCCACCGAAGGAACAGGAACCTGCAACCCCTCAGGACCTCGACCGCGCCGCTTAACCTTGCCCATTAGAATCGTGTGTGGAAGCGCCCATCTACAGCCACTCCTCCCACTTGATCGCGGGCCACACTCACCGACCAGCGTTTCGTAAGTTGATAATCTCCCTGCACCATCTCGCTACCCGGCTGCGAAACGTCTGTCGAAAACGTGAATAGAAAATTCTTGGTCACGCGCTGCTGAATGGCCACACGCGCTGAAGGATTCTGGTTGTTGGTGCCAATCGACGGATCAATTTCCAGGCTGGAAATACCGGTCAGTTTCTGCACGGTCCCAGCGACTTGGCTCACAGCTCCCGAAGCGATCATCGAATCCGTACTCTGGGCCGGCTCCTGTGTAGTTTTGCCGGAAGCAACCAAACTGATGATGTCGGCCGTAGCCAGCGGCGGATCAGAAACGTACGAGGTCGTCAGCTTGTCGAACGGTCCACGCAGATCCAGGGTCAAGTTGTACTGCTTGATCGTAGTCGTCACCGAAACATTGAGAACTGGGGTTGTCTGATCCGGATTGTCAAAAGTGATGATGCCCCGCTCCAGTTGGTAGCGGACGTTACGGTAGAAAAGCTCTCCCGAGGTCAGATCCGTTCTTCCAATGATCACCGGATTCGCGGCCGTGCCGATGACGCGCAGATCCACTTGTCCTTCCAAGCTGATCTGCGAACTGTTCACGCTCAGGTTCTCTTTTGACTGCACGCCGATGGCGAGGCGCACATTGTCGGCGAATCCAGGCTGGGGGGGCGTGGCCGTGCTGCCGCTGAACTGGTCGCTGAAGGATGCGAGATCGAAATCTGGGGTGAAACCAAGCGTATCGATCAGCAATCGTCCATTCAGAGTCGAAGACTGAGCGTTCCCGCTGAAGGCAAGATTGCTGTCCAGCACCGTTCGCAAGCCGTCCGGATAACGCAAGCGAACCGACTTCCCATTCATCGCCAGGTTGAACTGAAGACCCGGCCGGTAGGCGATCGAACCTCCGAGAGAAACCTGGCCCCCGCCGATCTGCGCCGTCAGACTGGAAATCTGCACGTGGTCACTGCTGATGTCGAGCGTCCCATTCATCTTCTCGACGCCCAGGGGAGTCTCCAGCGTCGACACGGCAATGTCTTTCAGATGCACCTGTCCCTGAACGATAGGCTGCGCCGCCGAACCCGAGGCGCGGATATCAAGCGCGACCGTTCCCGAGCTCTGCACATCCGGAGCTACGATGCGCAGTATCTGCACATCCACCGTGCCCTGCGCGGTGAGGCTCGGCGCAGTCCGCCCACCAAGAGGCACGCTGCCCTGCAAACGAAGCGAAGTTCCCGTGCCGCGAATTTCAACCGGCTGAAGCGTGACCACCGAGTGAGAATAGTCCGCCCGGATAGGGCTCGCGGCCCCAATCTGCAGTGACTGGTAGCTCGCGCTCAGCGTGGGAATGGTCAGGTGTGCCTCTACTTGCGACTTATTTTTCAGCGGGCCCTTCAGCGTCGCGTGAAATTCACTCTGGCCTTTGAAGCCTTCCGGCACTCTGCCCGCATACGTTGCCAGCAGCACATCCAGCGGAACCACGGTCGTGTCGATGGACGCGTCGGTGTAGTAGTCGCCCGTAAGATTCATCTGAGCACGAGCTTTCACGGATGAGTCCGCAACCTTCGAATCCAGAGTGAGGTCTGCACGCTGATTGGCAACGTGCATTTCCGCCTTGAGTCCAGAAATTGACTTCTGCTGTATTACAAGTTGCGGCAATTCGAGAACCGCGGTCAGTTGCGGATTATCAATTGACCCCTCTCCGCGCGCCGACGCAGTCAATGTCCCCGTCAGTGCCAGGTTCTTCGCTTGCACAGTGTGAAGTTTTTGCAGAACAATCGAATCCGCATCGAAGCTCACCTTGTACGCCTTGGACTTCGGCGTATAAGTCAGCTCTGCCTTGGCGGAGCCCGCTGCCGCCACCAGATTCCCCGTGGAAGAAACCGAACCGTTCTCCGCGTGGAACTTCAGAGCCAGATTCTGGATTGGTTCTGCGTATGCCTGACCGTTTGCCAGCTGTGCGGAGCCCGATCCCACGGGGTTAAGTTGCGTTCCGCTGACAGAAAGGTTCGCAGACAGATCGCCGCTGACCGGATAGTGCTGGTTTGCCAGCCGTTGCAGATCAGCCACCGACATATGCTGCACCGAGAGACTTGCCTTGATCGGGTTCGACGGAAGATACGCCCAGTTCCGCAGTCCCACGCGTGCGCTGAAGGATGCCTGCCCACGCTGCGCATTGACCAGCGTAGCCTTCGAGATGGCGAACTCCGACGGGTTGGCATCCAGCGCAGCTTCCACCGTACGCCAATCGCTGCCTTGCACGCGAAGGTTGTTCGCGCTCAGTTGCCCAGCCACATGCGGCTGGTGCATCGAGCCTTGCACAACCAGGCTGAGAGAGGCCGACCCGGAAACTTCCGGCGGCGCCGAAGAACCCGCTGCGAACGAGGAAGCTAAAGCCGCCAGTTGGTGCAGATCATCCGCCTTGACCTGAATCTGAAGGCTCGACCGCTTACTGACTTGCCCATCCGCCGTTACGCTCGTGGAGGGGATGTGAAGCCTCGTCTGCCGCAGCGTGATCACGTCACGAGGTCCGTCGTACGACACATGAATTACCCCGTCGACCGGAATATCGGTGGACGAACCGCGAGTCGCCTTACTCGCCTCAGCATGCAGATTCAGATCGGAATGAGCCCGCAGATTACTCACACTCCCCGTCCACGACGCTTGCACCATGCCGTCGAGCGTTCCCGAAACCGCAACCTGTTTCACGCCAGGCCGGTGAATCGCCTGCTGCGCGGCCTGCAGCGAGATGCTGCGCAACGCAGCTTGAACTCGCGAGACCGGCGTTGCATCGAGATGCTGGATTTCAACTTCTGCCCTGATTCGCCCTCCGAGCGACTCTACTTCCAGATCCTTGGTTTGAAACGAGCCGTTGGCGAGTTGATAGTGTCCCTGCAACTTGCGAACGTCGAGCCGCCCGTCAGGCGAGGCGGCCGACAGTCCCGCGCTACCAATCTGACCAACGATAGCGACGCTGCGAAGCAACGGCTGGTTGTTCTGATTCTGATAATGAATTTGCCCTGTCAGCGACAAGTTCCCCGCGGGTTTGAGTGTCGGCGACATCGCGGCGAAGTCCTGCGTATGAATCCGGATGTCGTACTCGCTCGCCACGTTTGGGTTGCTGTAGTTGGTGACATCGGCGTGCAGCGAAACTTCGGAAGCCCCGATCTTCATCGCCGCCGATTCAACAGAAAAAACAGACGGATTCGCGCTGAACTTCGCGCTGAAACTGTGCGGCATAGGCGCATACTGCGCGTATTGCAAGTGCCCATTGTCATACGAAATCGAACCGCTGTAGCTTGTCGTCAGCCGATTGAAGTGAATATCGGTGCCCAGGTTGTAGAGATCAGCCTCCACTGGTGTTTTCTTGTCGTTGTAGTTGACTTCGCCATTGGTGAGCTGCGCGTGTCTCACTGCCAGGTCGAAGACGCTCGTCTGGCTGCTGCTTTGACTGGGCGGAGCTTGCGGAAGATTGCTTTTTCCCTGGCGGTCAACCTGCATGTGTACCACGGGGTGCTCAATCAGAAGTTCGCTCAGGCTGACTTTGCGCTGCAGCGCAGATTGAATTTTCAGGCCGACGGTAAGCTTGTCAACCCGAAGCAACGGCGGCTGATCGGGACTCTCGCTGCCTCTCACGACAACATTGTAAAGATGAGCAGTCAGTGTGGACAGATTGAAGTCGAGCCCGCCAATTTCTGTTCTGCCGCCAGTAGCTTCATTCGCTGCCTCAGCAATCTTGCGAATGGCGAATTGCTGAAAGCTGCTGCTCCTCAGATAAAGATAGCCGCCAACCCCAACCACAACGATAAGAATGACCACAATGGCTAAGATCCAACCGATGATTCGCTGCCCCTTCATAACTACCCCCTAAAATGCCTGACCAATGGTGATGTAGTACTGAGTCGGATTGAGCCCAGGTACAGGATTCAAATTGCGCCCCACATCGATGCGAATCGGCCCGATCGGGGTCGAATAACGCAGCCCGAATCCAACTGTGTTGCTGTAGTCGCTCACAAAACTGTGAAAGTTGATCCCTTGGGAAACGTTGCCGCCGTCGTAGAAGACCACGCCCCCAAGAGCTTTCATGATCCCCAGCGGAAACCGCACCTCGGAGTTCAGGATAAAAAGCTGCCGCCCTCCCACCGGCACGGTGACGTTCACGCACCCAGTCTGATTCTGCAATCCTGTGCAGAAGGGAACAATGCGCTGCGGCCCAGCCTCGTTAATCGGAAAGCCCCGCAGTGAAGTTCCACCGCCGGAAAAGAAAAGCTGGCTGGTCGGAACAAAGCTGCCCGCAAGGGCTTTCGCGAAGCCCAGCCGGATGCTGTTGGCAAACACAATCGCGTGAAACGGCCTGTAATAGGCGTATTGCCCAAACAGCTTGGCGAAATTCGCGCTCGATCCTAAAGCGGTTGGAGTCACTCCAAAGTTCACAGTGGCGAAAACTCCGCGGTGCGCATCCAGAGGCTTATCGCGCGTATCGCGAATCAGCGAGGCAGAAAGCGTCGAGAGTCGCACGTTGCGGTCCTCTGGCAGGACAAGAGCCGGAACCAGCAGATGCGAAAGAATGGTCTTGTTGAAATCATAACGAAGCTGCAGCCGGGTATTTTTCTTGCGGCTGATCAGCCTCTCAACCTGAAACGACAAATCTCCCAGACCGGCGGCGAACAGAGGATTCTCCGTCGTTCGCTCCACCGAAAAACTCGTCAGCGAACTCCATTGTGAGCCGATGAAGTGCGGCTGCGCGTAGGTCGTCAGCACGCGCTGGTCAAGCCGCGAAAGCAGAATCGACGCACTCGCCGTCTCTGCCAGCCCACGCATATTCCGCCGGCTGAAAGCAATCGATCCCCGTGGACTCGCAAACGTCGACTGGCTGGGCGCGATTTTATTGTTTCCCAGCCCAATCGTCGGCAGCCCAGGAACAGCCACGGTCCCGGAAGGGACGTTCCCGCCGCGATGGGAAACTTCAAAGCCAAATCCGTAGGTAATCTCATTCCGCTTGGCTTCGTGCACCTTGACCACCATTTCTTCTTCGTCCTGGTCCGTGATCGGCCTTCGCGGCCCCACGCTGGACCAATCGAATATGTTCAGGTCATACAGTTGGCTCTCCGCCTTCAGCATCTCCCCCCGTCGCATGGGCGTTTCCGTCGGAAGCTTCGCCGTCTTCTTGATCAGCGAAAGACGCGTCTGCTTCCGTCCCAGGTAAACCACCTCGCCGACGCGCACCAGTTGACGCTCTGTGATCGCATAGGTCACATCAACCCGGTGTGGATCATCCGCGTGCCGGTTCACGCTCGCCTTCACCTCTGCATTCAGGTATCCCCGATTCAAATACGTAGCCGAGATGCGGTTGCGGTCTTCCGACAGCCGCCGCGGGGAGAACGGCATCCCACTGCGCAGTTGAAATCCCGCCGGTGCAGTGAGCTGCTCATAGGGAACATTGTTGTTTCCCGTAACCTCGGTACGATCCACTACGGTCTGCGGACCCTCGACGATTTCGAATGCGACATCAACCTTCGGTTCGTGATCCACCGTTTGCGGCGTAATCTTCACATCCTCGTATCCACGATCGCGATAAAGAGCTTCCAGGTTCGTCACACTCTGCTTGATCAGTTTCTGGCTGATGCTGCCATGCGACCAGATGTGTGCTTTCTTCACCACTACCTGGGCCAGCAGATCCTTCTCCGGTATCGCATAATTCCCCTGAAACGCAACCCGCTCGACCTTGTGCTTCTTTCCACGCTCGATGTTGTACACCAGCAGAATCTGCCCCGGCTGCTGCTGAAAGTTCGTGGTCACCTTCACATCGAAGTATCCCTTTTTCTGAAAATAGTCGATCAGGTTCTGCTGTCCTTCCTTCACCAGGTCGCTGTCGATGGCCCCTTCCGAATAGATCGGAATCAGCTTCTTCATTCGCCGCCCAGACAGGAAGGGAATCACAGTGAGCCGCGCGCCCGTCGTGCGCACCGTAACCACCGGCCCAACTTCCACCTTGAACGACACATCCACGCGGTTGTTCTCCGAGTGATACTGCGGCGGATTTTCATGTACGCTGCTCGCCAGCCGTCGCTGTTTTGTAAGCGCCCTCTTGAGCAAAGTAGTGGCCACTTTGATCCGCTCCGAGGTGTAGGGCTTGCCTGGCTTCAACAGTGCCCCCCTCAGTCGAGCACGCAGCGATCGCACGCTGTGCAGCAACTCCGCATCCTCGGAGTCATCCGCTCCCTGAAAGTCGATTTTTCCAATCTTTGCCAGCTTCCCCATCTGCACCGAAAAAGTCACGTTCACCAACTGGTGCGCGTCATCAATCTCCTTCTCTGAATGCACTTGGGCTTGAAAGTATCCATTGTTCCGGAAGAAATGAAGCAACGCCTCCTCGGCTACGGGAATCCGCTCCTGGTCATACGGATCTTCATCCTGCAGGTTCGCCACCTGCAGCAGCCGCGTGTAAGAAAAGTGTTGCACTGCGCCGGGAAACTCAACAACCCCGATGAAATAAGCCGGCCCAAGCAGGAAATCAATCCGCAGCCCGGAAATATCCGGCACCACGTCGACTTCCACTTTTGGGAAACCTCCTTTGTCGCGCAACGCGGCCAGAGTGGAATCCACATTCGCCTGAGAGTAGGGCTGGCCCGGCTTCTGCACCAGGTACGCTCGCAGGGGTTCAACGTCCCGATGCGGATTTGCAATCAGGTCGACGGCGCTCACGTTCTGCCCCTCATATGCAGGCTGCGGACCTACCTGCGCGAGCTGAGCCCACGCGGCCGTGCTCAAAACCAGAAGCCATAGTGCAACCCCACGCATAAAAGAAGAGTGCCGCAAACCGCAAGCTGGTGGGTGTATGATGCGCTTCGCTGAGTAGATGTTGTGGAAAGAATTCCCAGGGGTTTGGAACGGCGCATCAACTGGCAGAACGGAACAACGCGACAGGAAAATGTTCGAACAACTCCTCCACTTTCAACGACTGTCCCGGGGAAGACTGCCCGGCGGGAGATAGTCCGTCCCCCTCGTGCTGAGCTGCCACTTCATGGCTGCTGATCACACTCCGCCAGCGGCCTGGAGAATTTGGCGGCAACACCACTTCAGTGTTGTGCCAATCCCGCTGGCCTCGTCCCTTGGCCGAGGGCGCGATCTGCGAAAGCCATCGCGGCACAACCACCAGAACTTGATTCCCATTCTTCCGCCGCATAAAGCCGACAACGTGTTGCCCGCATTCGCCACGCGTCTCCAAAGACAGAAATTCGCCTTCCTGAAAAAGCGCCGCATTCTCCCGCCGGAAGCCAATCGCCTTCCGCACCAGGAACAAATTGATGCGCCCGTCGTGCCAGTGCTCAACTATATCCCGCATCAGGCCGCCGGCATCGGCGGCTTCGCCCTGTGCGAGCTGCTTCAGCATTGCAATGCGCCGCTCAAAGTCGACTGGCCCCCGATTATCAGGATCGACCAGGCGAAGATCCCACAGTTCGGAACCTTGGTAGAAATCGGCCACTCCCGGCGACGCGATCTTCAGCAACATCTGCGCCAGGCTGTTCACCATACCGTAATAAGCAATCTCCCGCTGGAACGGCCGAAAATCACGCAGAAAATCTTCCGCGGCAGGAGAAAGTATCCGCGCAACAAATTTCTGCAGTGCCTCCTCATGCCGCTGATTCGGCCGTGTCCACCGTGTGTGAACCATCGCCTCCCGCGTAGCCTTCACCAGGTAAGCCTGCAACCGCTCCACCAGCGTTTCGCACGATCCACGTTCCAGTGGCCAGGCTCCCAACAAAGTCTGATACAGAAAATATTCCTCGTTTCGATCGGGCGCCGCGCGCCCCTCTACCTCTTCCTTATGCCGCGCATTCACCCTCGCCCACAACTCCAGGTGGCTCTGCCAGGCCTCCGGCATTTCCGAAAGCACGTCGACCCGGGCGCGCACTCCTTCACTGCGCTTGGTATCGTGCGTGGTTGTCGCGTTCAGAGTGTGCGGCCACTGCCGGCCCCGCACCTCGAGAAAGCGGAAAAATTCCTCGCGCGAGCTCACATCGCGCGGCTCCGGTGCCCCGCCCACCTCGTTCAGCGATATCAGTGGATGGTAGACGTAGAGCGCGGTGTCCTCCATCCCTTTCGCCACGATCGGTCCGGTGAATTGTTGCCACCGCATCACGAAGGCAAGCCGCGCCTCCCGCTGATCGGGGAGCACGTGCGGAAGATTCTGCAGCAGCAGCGTCTGCTCCAGAAAATCAAAACACGCCGAGTTCAGGTGACTCGCGCGCTGGCGAGCCTCCCGTAAAGCTTCTCCAATGTACTTCGTCGCGTGTTCTGGAATTTCCATGTTGCGTATGTATGTGCGGTACACCGAAAGACCAGCGGTAACTTCTATCAGGGCTTCGATCAGTTGGCCCCGCGCCAATTCCCGCGCGTAACGATCCTGGCTGGCGAGTTCCGCCAACTGCCGCCCCAAAGACCGCATCTCCACGCCCAGCAGCGTGTTCATGACCAGCTTTTTCTTGTGATAAAGCACATCGACGAAGTTCTGCTCGCGCCCGATGAACTCGCTATAAATCTGCTTGAGGCGAACCCCTCCTTCGGGATTCACGAATACCCCATTCGCCTGATTCAGATAGTCGTAGCCGGTCGTTCCGCACACCGGCCAGTCCGTGGGCAGGTATTCTGCGCGCGCCAGAATTTTTTCCACCAGCAGATAAGCTGGCGAAGAACCTGCCGCATCCCCAGGGCTGAGTCGCTCCTGCAGCCGGTTCAGGTACGCCAGTGGATCGCGAAGTCCATCAATGTGGTCGACGCGAAGCCCGGTAAATGGTCCCCGCGAAATCAGCCGCAGCAGGTGCGCATGCATGGCCTCAAAAACCACGGGGTCTTCCACGCGAACGCCCACCAGGTCCGCAATCGTGAAGAAGCGCCGGTAGTTGATGCTTTCGTTTACATTCTGCCAGTACGCCAGTTTGTAATGTTGTTCCGCGAGCAATCGCTGCAACCTGCCCAGGCTGCCGGGATCCCCTTCGTTCCCATTGAAAACGTGAAGATTCTCCTCGATGAAGCCGGCTATTTCCTGGTTGCTCTTCACTACCGCCGACAGGCGGTCGCGGGCCGCCTCAAACCGTAGGCGGCGGTCCGCGGCCGTTTCTCCTGAACGCCGGTCCGCGCTGGCCAAGGGCAAAAACGACGCATCAATGCCGGCGTATTCATGATTGGCCGGCGAATCTTCCCCCAGTCGCTGCTTCAATTCGTCAATACGATAATGGAGAATGCCGTAATAGCTTCCCGGTGCGAGCGGAAAGAAGGAGTCGAAATACTGAAAGTAAAACTTGCCTTCCTGAAACGTCAGCTTCAGCTCGCCCGAATCAAGCACCTCACCAAAAGGCCTGCCCAGGACCGGCAACAGGATTTTCCCGTCCAGACTTCGCGCCGAGGGATGCCAGTCTATATCGAAATATGCCGCATACGCCGATTGCGGGCCATTTTCCAGCACATCCATCCACCACGCATTCTCCATGCTCGCCGCCATGTGGTTGGGCACAGTGTCGAGCACGAGTCCCAGGCCGCGCTTCTGCAACTCATTCTGAAAGTTCTCAAAGTCTTCTTCTGATCCCAGCTCCGGATTAATCCGCGTGGGATCAGTGACGTCATAACCGTGCCCGCTGCCTTTCCGGCTGACCAGGATCGGTGACAGATAAACGTCCGAAATGCCCAGCTCATTCAGGTAGTCCAGAATCTTGCACGCATCAGAGAAACGAAAATCCTTGTTGAGTTGAAGCCGGTAGGTTGCGCTCGGAATTCGGGGAGGCGGCATATTAAGTCTGCAACTCGAGCTGCGGCGTGCGGAGATGTAACTGCTCTGCCAGATGAACCAGGTTGTCGAGATGTTGTTGCATCGCGGGATCGGCGCCTGTGCCCAATCCGTTTTCCTCGAGAGCCTTGACCAGTGCCGGATAGCAGATGTTCTGTACCTCCCACAGCGTCACCGGAAAAGGAAGCGTCGGAATCAAGTCTGCAGATTTCCGCAACCGGGCAGTCAGCGCCAAGTCCTTGGGGTTCGCCGCAAATTCCGTCGCTTCTTTCTCCACCCGTCGCCGCATCGCATATTCCAAAGTGGTGGCATCGAGTGGAATCTTGCTGGCCGCCGCCTCCTTCAACATCCCGTGAATGCTGTCCACATCTAGCTCCGGACGCTCCAGAGCCTGCTCCAACTGGCTGTTCACCGCAATCTCGGCCGCCGACATCAGCGCCTTCGGAACCGGAATCGACAATCCGTTCAGAAAGCGAATCAACGGCGCCTGGCTCTCGAAAATCGTGCGATACACCGCCGCCGCCGAAGTCAGCGACTCGTTCAGAATCGAATTCGTGATCTTGCGCTGCTCATCGCGGAATAGCTCCCGCAAAGAGAACGTCTTCCCGTCAAACGCCTGGTCCAGTTCCAGGATAGCCTGAGTCGTGTCTGCCCTCGAAAACGCCTCCTTCAACTTCTGGTAAGATTCGGCCTCCCCGGAACCATCCAGCGGCTTCACTCCCGCACTGATATTGTGATCGCCCAGATGCAACACCGCGAAATTCACTGCTGCCGACTCCTGTGTGATCTCCGAGCGCAGCCGCGCAGACCCCGTCGCCAGCCGCATCTTCCCCTCGGCTTCCAGCGAATAGTTCTCGCGCTCGACCTCGTAGCAGTAAATTCGCGTCTTGTCGGGATAACTCTCAAAAAGCGAGCTGATCGCGTAATGGCCCGCCACGCGCTCAATGTCGACGAAAGCAGGCTTCACCCATTTCAAGTAAATCTGAGCCCCATTTCCATGTTCTGGCAGATTGCTCTTGGCCTGCGCCAGATGCTGCAGAAACTCCTGCTCCAGAACCTCGCCGCAACACTGCTCGGCCAGCTGAATCGCGCGCGCCGCATAATGAATCACCTGCACTGTCTCAAGCCCGGAAAGTTCGTCGAAGAACCATCCACAACTCGTGTACATCAGCATCGCATGTCGCTGCATTTCCAGAAGCCGCAAAGCCAGCACTTGCTCGTGCTCGCCGAGTTCGCGCAAAGCATGGTCTGCGAAGAATGACGCCCGCGATGCCTCCGACCGGTCCAGAACCACTCGAATGTAATCGTTCCGTGCCTCCCATGGATCTTTCAGCAGTTCTCCGAGCCGCTTTTCGAAGATCGGAGCCAGCCCGTCTCGCAGCCAGTCCAGCGCAGCCCGCAGCGGCGCGCGCCACTCCTGGTTCCAGGGATGGCCGCCCGAATTGCATCCGCAGTTGGAGCGCCACCGCTCCACTCCATGCACACAGCTCCACGAACTATCTTCGACAATCTCGACCGCATATCTCGGTGGATGCTTCTCCAGAAATTCACCATAGTTGGTCAGCTGTGCCAGCTTCGTTTCCTCGATGTGGTGCAGAGCATAGCTCAGCGCCATCTCGCCAAAATGGTGATGATGCCCATAACTCTCGCCGTCGGTCGCGATGTGAACCAGTTGCGGTCCCCTTCGTGTCTCCGAGAATCCGCCCAGCAGCCTCTCCGCAAACCGCTTGCCGTCGTTCAGCAGCCCTTCAAAGGCCACTCCCTGGGAGATCGGCCCGTCATAAAAAAACAGACCGATCTTCTTCTTCGACGGCAACGTAGCCACGTACGCGCGGCTGGGATCAATTTTTCCATCATTCACGTCTTGCCACTCGAGTTTTCTCAGCAGGCGAACTCGCTTGGCCTGGCGCGGCGCCAGAATCGTAAATTTGATTCCGTTCTCGGCCAGAACTTCCAGCGTCTCGGTGTCCACCGCCGTTTCCGGCAGCCACATACCCTCGGGTTTGCGTCCGAAGCGTGATTCGAAGTCGCGAATCCCCCACTTCACCTGCGTCTCTTTATCCCGCCGGTTGGCCAGCGGCAGGATCATGTGGTTGTAACCCTGTGCCATCGCCGACCCATGTCCAGAAAATCTTTCCTGACTGATTCGGTCTGCCTCGAGTATCGCTTCGTAAACTTTGGGCGCCTCCGTCTTTAGCCACGACAGCAGCGTCGGCCCAAAATTGAAGCTTATCTGAGAGTAATTATTGATCAGCTTCAGGATGCGGTTCTCCGCATCCAGCACGCGCGACACCGCGTTCGGCGCGTAACACTCGGCGGTGATGCGCTGGTTCCAGTCGTGGTAAGGGTACGCGGAATCCTGCAACTCGATCGCTTCCAGCGATGGATTCTCTCGTGGCGGCTGGTAGAAGTGCCCGTGGATACAGACATATCTCATGCGGGCTCCAAATCGGACAATTGGCTCTCGAATACAGCAAAACAATGTGGATGCAACTTCAGCATAAATGGTTTCGTGAATCTCACTTCCTCCGGAAGCGAATTCGCAGGACCGTTCCAAATCCGATCCGCCGACCAGATCCTCGTCCGCCACAGACCATGCCACGGCGGCAGTTCCGGTGTCACCGCGGAATCCGCGAAGTTGAAGACCATGGCAAGGTGGCTCGTAGGATCTTCCCGGAAGAGCACCAGAGCATCTTGCTTGCCCTCCCACACATGCCACTTTGCGGCCCTGCCCAGGTCCCATTCCCTCCGCCTGCGGATGAGTTCTTTGTAGAACCGCAACAGGACGATGTGCGGTTCCTTTTCTTTCAGTTGATGTTGCAACTGCGAGCGCCGAAATGTCGCCTCATCTTGTGGGTCGGGAACCATATCCTGCCAGCCAAACGCCGCGAACTCCTCTTTCCGTCCGCGACGCACCGCCTCCACCAGCGCCGGGTCCAGATGGCTGATGAAATACTGGAACGGCGCCGTCTCCCCATATTCCTCCCCCATAAACAGCAATGGCACATAGGGAGAAAGCAGAGTCACTCCCGCCGCCAGCTTTAATGCCTCGAAATCCACCAGCGCGCTCAATCGTTCGCCCGCGGCACGGTTGCCCACTTGATCATGATTCTGGTTGCACACCATGAAATGCGAGGACGAAATCCCTGCTGGCGAATTCCCGTGCTGCCGCTGGCGGAACTGCGAATATTCTCCGCTGTAGCACCAGCCGTCTTTCAATGTCTTTGCCAGATGCCGCACACCCCCGAAATCCTGATAGTACCCACTCTTTTCCTTGGTCAGCAGCGTGTGCAACGAGTGATGAAAGTCATCGCTCCACTGCGCATCCATTTCGTATCCCCCGAACCGCTGCGGCGCAACGACCCGCGCGTCATTCAGATCGCTCTCCGCGATCAACTGGATCTGCCGCCCCAGTTGCTGCGATAGCTCTGCCACGCTCGTCTTCAACTCCGCCAGAAAGGGAAGCGCGCTGAAATCGAAAATCCCGTGAACCGCATCCAGCCGCAGCACGTCGAAGTGATACTGCTCCAACCAGTAAAGTGCGTTCTCCCGGAAATATCGCCGTACCTCGTCACTGCCTGCTCCGTCATAGTTGATGGCCTCACCCCACGGCGTGCGATACCGGTCGGTGAAGTAAGGTCCGTAAGCGCCCAGATAATTTCCCTCTGGCCCGAGATGGTTGTACACAACATCCAAAGCCACCGCCAGTCCGCGGGCGTGAGCCGCTCCAACCAATCGCTGCAAGCCTTCCGGACCGCCATAAGTGTTCTGCGGCGCGAATGGAAACACTCCGTCGTAGCCCCAATTGCGCCCACCCGGAAACTGCGCCACCGGCATCAACTCGATCGTTGTCACACCCAGCGAACGCAGCCCATCTAGGTGGCCTATTACCGCGTCGAAAGTCCCCGCCGCAGTGTAGGTCCCCACGTGCAGTTCGTAAAAAACGCTGCCTCCCAGGTCTATGCCCTTCCAGTCTCCATCCTTCCACTCGAACTCACTTGTATCGACCAGTTGCGATGCGCCGTGCACCCCCTCAGGCTGAAACCGCGATGCAGGGTCAGGCAGCTCCTGCGAACCGTCAAGCCGGTACAGATATCGTGTCCCAACTTCCAGAGCCTCGACGACGGCGAAGTGATATCCGCGATCGCCCCTCTCCATGTCGACGATCCGTTCCTTCTCCCCAAGAATATGCACGCTCACTTGCCGCCACCGCGGAGCCCAAAGCACGAACCTCCACTCGCCGCTTGGAAGCCGGGTCGCCCCCAGCGGTTCCTCTGCCCCACCAGACGAAGTGCGAGTGCTCATTTTCAGATTGGTCCAATGACTTCAAGCCGGAAGGAATTGTGGACTAGCTCAAGCACCCGGCGAATCAGACTCCCCCAACCAGACAGTCATATAGGTGCGGCCCGAACTGGGCAATACAGGAAATTTCGTAACAACTACCGTGAACCCCTCACTGGAACCGGTAGCCCGGTTTCAGCTCGCACCGGTAGACGCGCGTCTGATCCGGATTGACCCGACCGTTGCAATTCGCCCAGCTCAAGAACAGAGAAGGCCCAATGGGAAATATAATCGATTGCCCATCCATATCTGCCTGCACATTCACGCCCTCGGCGCTGGGCGGCAGCGTGAAGTTGAGGGCCTGCCCGAAAATCACAGGATACGATTGGTGCACCACCTGGCTCGCCATCGGATGAAATACTTCCGCCTCCACCAGGAACGTCGCCGTGTCCGACCAGTCGCGCGCCGTCACCATGATGACCTGCCCTCCCGCCGAGAAGCGGTCGGCCTCAATTCTCGTGAACGGACACGGCCCCGCAATGCAGGACACGCGAGCATTGCGAAACTCGTTCCCCGCACCCGCGTCCAGGGTCGTTGAGCCCAGAGCCGCTTTCCACTTGCCGTCGGGCGAACACGGGTGCTGTCCTTTGCACGGAACGTTCCCCTTGTTCTTGATCTCAAACGTCTGTACTGCGCTTCCCACATTTACGTCCGTCCGGTTCTTGATGGAATACCTCAACCGTACATTGCTGACCTTAACCTCCGGCTTCCCCGGCGGCAACGCGGCTTTATCGGGCAGTGGCATCATCCGCACCACGTAAAGCTTATCGCCCACAAAATCCTTGACATCCAGCGGCAGGTATCGTGGATGACGAAAGTGAAACTCAATCGGATTCCCGCGCCGTATTCCTTTAGGCAGCGTCATCCGGAAGAATCCCGTCGAATCCGTCTTCGCCGTGCCTGTCGCCCTACCATCCACGGCAAGTACCTCCACGTCCGCGATCGGCCGCTGCTTTCGCGTGTCCGCATCCTGTACCATCACCGATCCCTGCAGAGAAATCGGCCTCCGGATTTCCCAGCGAACAATCAGCAGCAGGCTTCCCGCCATCACCAGCGCGACCAGGCTGGCGGTCCACAGTTCAATGATGTGCGCCCGTTTCACGATCCCACTGATTCTCCAGAAAGCATAACCCCGCTCTCTTTGTGGATCATAACCTTTGCCCTCCAGCCTCTACCAACCTCACCCGTGCCTCTTCAGTTTCCCGTCTTTCTTTCTTCCTCAGTTCGTTTAGGATGAATAATAAAGAAAAGCGAATGTCCCGTGCTCCCACCAACTCCTCTTCGCGCCGCGAATTTATGCGGCGGATGTTCGGCGGCGCCTGCCTTCCCCTGGCCGGCCTCTTGCCCGCCCTCAGCCAGGCGCAGCAACCCTCTCCCCAACTTTCGTCCCCGCTCGAACAACCCCCCTTTAGTCTGACTCCGGACGACGACCAGTTCCTCAACGATCTCGAAAGCGCCAACTTCCTCTTTTTCTGGGAGCAAGCCAGCCCCAAAACCGGCATGGTCAAGGACCGCTGCAACGTCCGCTCCAACGACGAAGGCATCGTCGCCAGCATCGCCGCCACCGGATTCGGCCTCACCGCCCTCTGCATCGGCGAACAACGCGGCTTCATCTCCCGAGGCGCTGCCCTGGAACGCGTTTTCGCCGCTCTCCGCTTCTTGTGGAAAAAAGTCCCCCACCACCGCGGTTTCTTCTATCACTTTGCCAACATCGAAACCGGCGAACGCGTCTGGGATTCCGAAGTCTCCTCCGTCGACACCGCCATCCTTCTCTGCGGCATCCTCACCTGCCGCGAGCACTTCAGGCATCGCGACGTCGCCGAACTGGCTGACCTCATTTTCGCCCGCGTCGATTGGACCTGGCTCTCCGAAGACACCTCCCTCCTCCCCCACGGCTGGACCCCCGAGATCGGTTTTCTCTCCAGCCGCTGGGACTACTACAGCGAACTCATGATGATGTATCTCCTGGGCCTAGGTTCCTCCGCCCATCCCCTCAAAGAAGAAACCTGGACCGCCTGGAAGCGCTTGATCTTCGAATACGACGGCATCCGCTACATTGGAGCCTTCGCCCCCCTCTTCGTACACCAGTACTCCCAAGCCTGGTTCGACTTCCGCGGCAAGCGCGACAAGTATGCTGACTATTTTCAGAACTCCGTGTTAGCCACCGAAGTCCACCGGCGATTCTGCCTGGAGTTAGCCACCCAATTCTCCGACTACAGCGACGATCTCTGGGGCATCACCGCCTCCGATTCCGAAAACGGCTACGTAATTTGGGGTGGGCCCCCTGCCTTTGGCCCCATCGATGGCACAGTAGTCCCAAGCGCCAGCGCCGGCTCGTTGCCCTTCCTTCCCCAAGCCACTCTCCGCGTGCTCAGGAACATACGCAGTCACTACGGTAACGCCTGGTCCAAGTACGGCTTCGTCAACGCCTTCAACCCCCTGAAGAACTGGTATGACCATGACGTAATCGGTATCGACACCGGAATCACCATGTTGATGGCCGAAAATCTCCGCACCGGCTTCGTCTGGGACACCTTCATGAAAACCGCAGAAGCCAGACGCGGCATGCAACGTGCCGGATTCAAACCCTACTATCAGCCACCCGAAACCCGCCGCTAAGGAATCTCTTCGTGCGCCTCTTCTCGCCGACCCCCGGATCCTCTTCGCGTCCTCTGCGGCATTTCTCAGCGCCCTCTGCGCTAAGCTTTTGACCTGGCGGACGCAACCGCACTCTCCACCAACCAAACCTCATCTTTCATCATCCAACAAGCGTTTTGATACCCCAATTCCAGAGCCCGCCATCGCCGCTGGAAGCCGAACTGTTGGATAGAGCGCATTTCTGTTCTACACTTAGAGGAAGCACCGCTACTCGTCAACGCTGGGCTGGCACCGTTTCTGGCCTGAAGCGAACAGACCGACAAGGCACCTGACAATGGCTGGACCGCGAAACTTCACCCGGGCATGGCAGGAGCGCCTCTCTGCCCTTCGCAACGTGCCCGCCGTGCTGCGCATCGTCTGGGATTCCGGACGCACGGTGGTGACGCTAGGCCTCTTCTTCCGTCTAGTCACCTCCTTCCTACCCATTGCCCTGCTCTGGGTCACGAAACTAATCATCGACACAATTGTCCGTTCGGTGACAACCCATCAAGCGATTCCGACGCGCCTCTGGTGGCTGGTTGCTGCGGAGTTCTCCCTGGCCGTGTTCAGCGGCATCCTCAGCCGCACCATTGACTATCTCGACGCCTTGTTAGCGGACAAATACACACGCCATGTCAGCGTCCGCGTGATGCAACATGCCGCGGAACTCGATCTCATCGCCTACGAAGACCCCGTCTTCTACGACCGCCTCGAACGCGCGCGTGTGCAAGCCACTGACCGCCTGGGCATGATCCAGTCCATCGGCAGGCTGGTGCAATTAGTCATTACCACCATTTCGCTCTCCGTCTCCATCATGTTGTTTTCGCCCTGGCTTATGCTGCTGCTGATCGCCGGCGTCCTCCCCGCATTCCTCGGCGAGAGCCACTTCGCGTTTCTCGGATACGCCAAGAATTTCCGCCAGACTCCGATCCGGCGACAGCTCGACTACCTGCGCGTTCTCGGCGGCAGCAAAGAAGCGGCCAAGGAACTCAAGCTCTTCGGTCTGCGCCGCTTTCTCGTCGACCGTTTCACACGCCTGTCCGACCAGATCTATAAAGAAGACGTCTCGCTGGCCCGTCGCCGCCTCCTGGCCGGCTCGTTACTCTCGGTGGTCGGCACCGCAGGATATTACGGCGCCTATGTCTTCGTGATCTGGCGGACCGTGCTGGGCCAACTCACCATCGGCAGCCTCACCTTCCTTTCCGGTGCGATTCTGCAGGCCAGTTCCAACATCCAGCAGATTTTCTCCACCCTTTCGGGAATCGCCGATCAGGCCCTGTTCCTCACCGATCTGATTGCATTCTTCGAAATGCGGCCTACCATCCGCTCCAAGCCCAATGCGCTCCCGGCCCCCCGGCCCATCCGGCGCGGCTTTGAGTTCCGCAACGTATCATTCTCTTATCCCGGCAGCCCGCGTCTGATTCTCAACGGATTGAACTTCCATCTTCGCCCCGGCGAGCGCGTCGCACTCATCGGCGAGAACGGCCAGGGCAAGACCACCATCGTCAAACTGATCACCCGCCTCTACGATCCAACCGAAGGCCAGATCCTGCTCGATGGCATTGACCTCCGTGAATATGACCTCGAAGATCTTTACCGCGAAATCGGAGTCATCTTCCAGGATTTCATGCGCTATGAAATGACCGCCCGCGAAAACATCGCCGTCGGCCGCATCGAAGAAATCGACAATCTATCCCTGCTGCAACTCTCCGCCCAGAAAAGCATGGCTGACGAGGTGATCGCCCGCCTGCAGGGCGATTACGACCAGATGCTCGGCCGCCGTTTCGAAGGCGGCGTAGACCTCTCCGGTGGTGAGTGGCAGAAAGTGGCGCTGGCCCGTGCCTATCTGCGCGATGCGCAGCTCCTTATTCTCGACGAACCCACCGCCGCGCTCGATGCCCGCAGCGAGTTCGAAGTCTTTCAGCGCTTCGCGGAACTGACCGCCGAAAAAATGGCGCTCTTTATTTCACACCGCTTCTCCACCGTGCGCATGGCCGATCGCATTGTGGTGCTCGAAAATGGCCGAATCGCCGAAGACGGCAGTCACGATCAATTAACGCACCTGGGTGGCCGCTACGCAGAAATGTTCGAACTGCAAGCCGCCAGTTACCGCTAGAGGACGAAAGTTTCCATGCCCCAGAACCCCCATGCCGAGAGCGTTATCGCCGAAGAAGACCGTAACCCCGGCTCTGTCGACGGCCTCTCGAATTTCGAAATCCATCGCGCCGCGGGCGCTGAGTTCTCCTCACGCCTCGGCTGGCTCCCGGGCACTCCTTCCTCGCTGACCTTCATGAAACGGGCTCGCCGCCTGCGCCATGCGCTCAAGCCCGTCTTCGCCGCCATTGAGGGCAAGGTCCCCCAGTCGCAACTCACCGAGGATATGCGCTGGCTGCGCGATAACGTCTCCCTCATTTATTCCGAAATGGTCGGCCTGCCCAAGGAAGTAAAGCCCCTGCGTCGCGTGCCCCATGCGCGCAATCCTCGCGGACAGATTGTTCCCCGCGCCCTCGCCCTGGCCGAGTTCTTTCTCGAATCCGTCGGCTGCCAGTTCCACGAGCAGGCTTTCAGCGCCTTCTGCCAGGGATTTCAGCAAAACACTCCACTGGAGCTCCGCGAACTCTGGGCGCTCATTCCCGGGCTGAAGATTGCCCTGCTTGGGCAAATCGCTTTGCGCGCCCGCTTGATTCTCCGCGACCCGAAGGGCGAGTCCCGCGGCATTGGAGTCTGCATCCGTAGTTTGCGTGAGGTCGTGCAGAGTCCCTGGAAAGAAGTCATCGAGCCGCTGATCGTCTTTGACCAGATTCTCCGGGAAGATCCCGCTGGCGCCTATCCTGCCATGGACTTTGACAGCCGGAACTTTTATCGCGATAAGCTGGCAAAAATCGCCCGTCGCTCCGATTGCTCCGAAGTTGAAGTCGCGCGCGAGGCCTTGGCCCTCGCCAGACAAGCCAAAGATCGCGTCTACCGCGATCCGCGAATCGCCGCTCGCGAGTCCCACATCGGCTACTACCTGGTCGCCGAAGGCAGGGCGCTGCTTTCCCAGAAAGTCGGTTGCAAACAGGATTTCATCCAGAGCCTGCGCTCTCTTCTGCGTCGCCACCCCGACGAATTTTTTCTTCCCGGCACCGTCATCCTCACCTTCGCCATCATCACCGCAATTCTGTTGTGGCTGACGCCGCCCTACACCTCTCCCGCGCTGGTTCTGCTCTCCATGCTGATCCTCGTGCTGCCGGCTTCGCAAAGCGCCGTGCAACTGATGAACTACATTGTCACTGCTTTATTGCCGGCGCAGATCCTGCCCAAACTCGATTTCTCCGAAGGCATTCCGGACGAACACCTCACCCTGGTCGCCGTTCCCACCCTGCTGCTGAATGAAAAGCAGGTCCGCGGTCTGGTCGAAGACCTCGAAGTACGTTTCATCGGCAATCACGATCCCAACATTCATTTCGCTTTAGTCTCCGATCTCCCCGACTCCGATCAGCCCTCGACCGAAGACAGTCCGCTGATCGACTTGTGCTCCACCCTGATCCGCGAACTCAACGAAAAGTACGCTGGCCAGAACATGGGCTCGTTCTTCCTGCTCCACCGTCACCGCGTCTACAACCCTCGCGAAAAAGGCTGGATGGGCTGGGAGCGCAAGCGCGGCAAGCTGATGGACCTCAACCGCCTCCTGCGCGGCCAATACGACAGCTTCCCTGTCAAGGTCGGCGACACCTCGATTCTTCCGCGCGTTCAGTTCGTGATCACCCTCGATTCCGACACTGAACTCCCCCGCGGAGCCGCGCATCGCATGGTCGGAACTCTCGCCCATCCGCTTAACCGCGCCATCATCGATCCGCAGAAAAACATTGTCGTCTCCGGTTACGGTATCCTGCAGCCCCGCGTCGGAGTCAGCGTCCAAAGCACCGCCCGCTCCCGCCTCGCCGCCATCTACGCCGGAGAAACCGGATTCGACATCTACACCCGCGCTATCTCCGACGCGTATCAGGATCTCTACGGTGAAGGCAGCTTTACCGGTAAAGGCATCTTCGAGGTCGACACCATCCGCCGCGTCCTCGACCGCCGCTTCCCCCGCAACGCCCTGCTCAGCCACGACCTCATCGAAGGCGCCTACGCCCGTTCCGGCCTGGCCAGCGACATCGAAGTCATCGAGGACTACCCCTCGCATTACAGCGCCTACAACCGCCGCAAACACCGCTGGCTGCGCGGCGATTGGCAAATTGTCCAGTGGCTGACCTCGCGCGTCCCCGACGAATCCGGAGCCCGCGTGGAGAATCCCATCTCGCTGGTCTCGCGCTGGAAAATTTTCGACAATCTCCGCCGCAGCCTGGTCGAGCCCGCCACTTTCGTCCTGCTCCTTTTCGGATGGCTCATCCCTACCGGCCGCCCCGTCCGCTGGACCGTCGCCACCGCCATCATCCTGTTCATCCCCGTATTCTTTCAACTGATCTTCGGGGTCGTAAAAGCGATCATTGAAGAACGCTCCGCCACCGCCCGCGAAGCCGTGAGCAACTTCTACGCCGGATCTTTCACCGTCCTGCTCACCTTCGTCTTCCTCGCCCACCAGATGCTGCTCTCCATCGACGCCGTGGTCCGCGCCCTGGTCCGCCACCTGGTCACGCGCGAGCGCCTCCTCGAGTGGGAGACCGCAGCCCAGGCCGAAGCCGGCGCCGCCCGCCGCACTCCCATCGACCACTATCTCAACTGGATGCCCGCCATCGCCCTCGCGGTGGGCGCGCTGGTCTGGCTGGTCCGTCCCAGCTCCCTCGGCGCCGCCATCCCCGTTCTCGCTCTCTGGGCCTGCAGCAAGCTGGTCTCGATCTGGTTGAACGAATCTCCGAACTCGCCCGAGGCCGCATTCCCACGCCGCGACCTCCAGTTCCTCCGCAACGCCGCCCTCCACACCTGGCGCTACTTCGCCGAGTACAGCACCGAAGAACACAACTGGCTCATCCCCGACAACGTTCAGGAGGAGCCCCCCCGCCTCGCCGCCCGCTTCTCCCCCACCAACGTGGGACTGCTTCTAAACGCCCGCCAGGTCGCCTGCGAAATGGGATACCTAACCGTCCCCGAACTCGCCGAGTTGACCCAGCACACGCTGCACACGCTTTCTAACATTCCCAAGCATCGTGGCCACCTGCTCAACTGGTACGACACCCGCACTCTCGAGCCTCTATCTCCGCAGTTCGTTTCATCGGTAGACAGCGGCAATCTCCTCGCCTCCCTCTGGAGTCTCCAGCAAGGATGCCTCGATCGCCTCCGCCAGCCGATTCTGCAGCCCAGCTTGGCCCAGGGCCTTCTCGACTATCTCCGCGTCCTCACCGAACTCCGCGCCTTCCCACGCAAGGAACTCGCCCGCTGCGAATCCGACTTCGCCGGCGAACACTGGCTCACCTCTCTTCTCCAACTCGACCCATCCGTCTTCGACCAGGTCCAGCCGCCTGCCAAGTCCAAGTACCTAGCCGACATCGAGTGGCTGCGCAACGAAGCCCGCGAGCGCCTGTCGAATCTCAAGCAGGTCGTCCGCAACTACGCTCCCTGGTGGCTGCCCGAATTCGCCGCCCTGCGCGCCGAATCCCCCTTCGCCGCCAAGGTAGCTGAGCACATCTCCCTGCAACTCCTGCCCGCATTTCTCGAAGCGCTGGAGGACCAACTCGCCCACTCCGCCCCCCAATCCGGAGATCTCTCTGACCGCCTCCTCCGCCTTCTCCCCGAGGTCCACGCCAACGCCCTGCGCCTGACGGACGACCTCCGCAAAATCGCCGCCCAAGCCGGAACGCTAGCCAATGAGATGGACTTCGCCTTCCTGCTCAACCCCCGTCGCCTGCTCATGTCCGTCGGATTCGACGTGCAATCGAACGAACTCCAGCCCGCCTGCTACGACCTGCTGGCCACGGAATCCCGCACCGCAGTCTTTGCCGCCATCGCCAAAGAAGACATCCCGCAGGAAAGCTGGTTCAAGCTGGGCCGCGCCCACACCCAGGATAACGGCCGCCTCGTCCTGCTCTCCTGGACCGGCACCATGTTCGAATACCTGATGCCCGCTCTCTGGCTCCGCACCTATTCCAACACCCTGCTTGATCGCAGCCGCATTGCCGCCGTCCGCTCCCAACAGGCCCACGCCGCCAGCCGCGGCATCCCCTGGGGAATCTCCGAGTCCGCCTACTACAAGCTCGACGAAGCCGGAAACTACCAGTACCGCGCCTTCGGACTCCCACAACTCGCCATGATGAAGACCGACGAGAACCCTCTAGTCATCTCTCCGTACTCAACCTTCCTGGCCCTCTCCGTCGATCCCCCCGGAGCTCTCCGCAACCTGCGCAAAATGGAATCCCTGGGCTGGTTCGGCTCCTACGGCTTCTACGAATCCGCCGACTATACCGTCTTCCGCGGCCGCTTCCGCTGGTCCCGCTGCCAGATCATCCGTGCCTGGATGGCCCACCACCAGGGCATGAGCCTGCTGGCCATGGCCAATTTCCTCTGCGACAACGTAGTCCAGCGCTGGTTCCACACCGACCGCCGCGTCCAGGCCACCGCCCTCCTGCTCCACGAAAAGCCGGTAGCCCACCTCCGCCCCCAGGAAATCCCCCATCCCAGCCTGGCCGCATAAGCGCGGACAAACTCAGCCCAGCCTGAGGAAACGCTTGGATGACCGTGGAAGAGCGGCCCTTCAGGGCCGCGTAACGGCTTCGAACGGGAAGGAAATCTGGGAAGGGCACGTCTTCAGGCCGCTGCCCCGGAGGGGCATCCGATAATAGCCCGGCGCTCTTAGCGCCGGGGACGGCAGAAGGAAAGATCCAGTCCCGGAGGGACTATTGAGCCCCTCGTCGCAGGCTCCGCCCACATTGTCAACTTTTGGCCACCGTACAACCTTCCCCCCAGTACTCTTGATCACAGACAAGACAGCCGTATTAAACTGGTTCCACGCAGTAGCCCGAAGCCCCGATCTGCCACGGAGTGTGTATGCGACCTGGTAAGGCGTCGTTGGTAATTCCTGTCCTCCTGATCCTGCTGCCCGCGCTGGCTCTCGCCGCCCAACCCGACCGCATCACCGCCCCCCTCGACTCGGCCCAGGTCACCGCGCTCCGAGGCAATGTACACGGCCTCGCTCGTCCGCAATTCGACCTCGGCCGCACCGATGGCAGCAAATTTCTCGTCGGTGTCTCTCTGGTCTTCAAGCCTTCTGCCGCTCAGCAAAATGACTTGAACAAGCTGCTCGCCGACCAGCAGAATCCCTCTTCCCCCCGCTACCACAAATGGCTGACCCCCGCCCAGTTCGCCGACCGCTTCGGCATGACCCGCAACGACATTCGGAAAGTCACCTCCTGGCTGCAATCGCAAGGCTTCACCGTGACCCGCGTCGCCAACAGCCGCAACCAGATCTTCTTCGAGGGCACCGTTGCCCAGATCGAAATCACCTTCCACACCGAAATGCACGAGTATCTGGTCGACGGCGAAGTCCACTTCGCCAATGCGACGGAACCCTCTGTGCCGTCCGCATTGGCAGGTTCAGCCCTCGGAATTCAGAACCTTCACAACTTTCAGCCCAAGCCGCGCCTGCACCCGCATTTCACCTCGCACGTCACCGGCGAACACTTCATCGCCCCCGGCGACTTCGCCACGATTTATGACCTTCAGGGTCTCTATTCAACCGTAGACGGTACCGGACAAAAGATTGCCGTCACTGGACAGAGCAACATCCTCCTGACCGACGTGGCTAACTTCCGCAGCGCCGCCGGCCTCTCCGTGAACGCCCCCACTCTGACCACCGTACCTGGTACTGGCACCACGGCGACTTGCCCCGGCGATGAAAGCGAGTCCGACCTCGACGTTGAGTTTTCCGGTGGGATTGCCAGGAACGCGGCCATCACTCTCGTCTACGCCGGTCTGGTGAGTGGCGACACCTGCACCAATCGTCAATTCGGCGCCTTCGACGCCCTGACATACATCATCGACAACAATGTCGCTCCAATCATCAGCAACAGCTATGGACTCTGCGAGCCTCAGTTCGGTGGCTCTGCCGCGGCCTCGGCGATGCGGTCCCAGGTGCAAGAGGCAAACGCCCAGGGCCAGACCATATTCTCAGCCACTGGCGATTCCGGTGCCGCCGATTGCGACTTCCACGTCACGTCGGCCAGTCTAGGCATAGCCGTCGACATGCCCGCGGCAATTCCAGAAGTGACCGGCGCGGGGGGCACCGAGTTCAATCAAAGCGTGGATCCCCCAGGCGCGGTGAGCGGGACCAAGCCCAATACGAATGCAGCCGCCACCACCTATTGGACTGGAACCAGCGGCTTTACAGACACGCTCTCATCCGCAATCTCCTACATCCCGGAGGTGGCCTGGAACGACACCGCCTTCGAACTTAAGAATGGGGGCGTCATCTCGGCCTCTGGCGGCGGAAAGAGCACTTTCTTCCTCAAGCCGGCTTGGCAGACAGGTACGGGAGTTCCAGTTGATGGGCAGCGTGACGTGCCCGACATCTCCGTCAGCGCCTCCGCCGACTTCGACGGCTACCTGCTCTGTTCCGAAGACGGCCCGAACGGAACAAAAGTAGCCACCTGTACCTCAGGCTTCCGTGACGCCACTGGGAATTTGGCGGTCGTAGGAGGCACATCCGTGGCCGCCCCCACCCTTGCTGGGACGCTCGCCCTGATCAATCAATTCTTGGGTAACACCCCGCCCGGCGGCTTGGGAAACATCAATCCTATGCTCTACCAATTCGCCGCCAGCACCCCCACAGCTTTCAATGATGTGACCAGCGGCAACAACATTGTTCCTTGCACCAAAGGAAGTAACGGCTGTCCGGCAAGTGGTAGCTACGGTTATACCGCGGGAGTCGGATATGACCAGGTAACAGGCCTGGGCTCCGTCAATGCTTTCAAACTGGCGCAAGCCTGGCTCCCCACTCAATCGCCAACCACAACCTCGTTGCTGTCTTCGACAACCCAGATCACCCTTGGCCAAAGTGTGATGTTCACAGCCACTGTCACACCGACCGTCCCCGGGTTTGTTAACTTCTATAACGGAACAGCCCTTTTAAGAAGCGTCGCGCTGAACGGCCCCGGTCAAGCCAGTTTCTCGACAATCTCACTGCCAGGTGGCACTGATTCCATCACGGCGGCTTATGCAGGCAGCGGAAGCTCTCATACCTCCACGTCGTCGGCCATTTCCATCACCGTCAACATTCCGCATTTCACCTTAACCCCCAACGTCAGCACCCTGACCGTGCAACCGGGACAATCTACAAACAACACCGTGACCCTCGCTGTCGCGAGCTCGGACGGTTTCGTGGTCGGTACTCCCGGCAATCAATCCACGGTCATGCCCGTGAACTACCTCCTCCCCTGCACAGTCTCGCCATCGGTTCCTGAAGGCCCGACTTGTGCGATCAGCCCAAGCAGCGGCTCAAACGTGACCGTGATAAACCCCACCGTAGCGATCCTCACGACCGCTCCCACTGCGAAGCTGCTTCCTCCATTCCAACCCCGCGGCAGGATCTTCTATGCAATGCTTCTTCCCGGATTCCTCGGAATCGTCTTAGCCGCCGGATCTCGACCACGCGCTTTGCGCCTGCTCGGCCTGATGGTAGTGCTCGGCTCCTCGACTCTCTGGATCGGCGCCTGCGGCGGCAGCAACAGCAGCAGCCAGAAGAATCCAGGCACCCCTCCCGGAAGTTACAAGGTGACGGTAAATGCCACCACTAACAGCACACCTCAGGTCACAAGTTCAGCCACGTTTAATGTGACCGTCCAGTAGCACGAGTATCGGCTAGACACATAAGGCGCTTCGCTCGCCAAGCGCCTTTCCTCGCACACGCCCACGAATTCACCTCGGAGTAGCCAGCCCGAGAATGCCCCAGGTCTCGCGATTTCGAGACCTGGGCCTCGCCACCGAGACAAACTGTCCCGCCGCAAATGCGACTTATTCTTGTGCGCCCAGGCTGCAGAAAAACTCCGTTCCAGGCAGCCCTTGGGAGGGCACGACTTCAGAGGTTGCGGAAAAACTCATCGATGCAGGCAGAACCGTGGAAGAGCGGCCCTTCAGGGCCGCGTAAGCCGTTTAGGATCTGCCGGGCTTCAGCCCTGGTGGTCGCCTTTCTCGCCTCAGGAACAGGTTTTTCCGCAGCCTACTCAGTCGTGCCGTAAAGTCGCAACCGTATCCGCGCTTCAGCGCCTGAGGTTCACTGTCGGCAGCAGATTATTTTTTCGGCAGCCTGCAGAGTCGCGCCAGAATTTCCTTGACAAGCATCTCTCATGCAGCGTCTAATAGTTTTAAGCAATAGATCTTTGAAAACAAAATATCAATAGGATAACTACTTGGCTCTCAAGATTTTACCCGCAACCCATTCGCGGAGAAGATCTTAGGGCGTCGGGCGTTAAGGTATGCCGGATATGCCGCGCTGATTCCAAAGGGTTTATCGGACGAAGAGACTGCTAACCACCCTGTTTTCTATATTATGCGGTAACCCATTGCGAATCAATATTTTAGCAGGAGCCGATTTCGCAACCCCTTGATTCCAGGGATTTAAAGGCAAAGGTATCCCACATTTTTGAAGAGATATGATTTTTTACATCCCGTGCGCGGGGCCCGCACTCCCGGCTACATCAGCGAGCGGAAGTTGTGACCGGTAAACGAAGCATCGCCCTCCGGAATCTTGCCGGCGAAGACCCAACCAGCTTCTGGAAGACGCGAGTCAAATGACTCTGATCGGCAAAGCCACACTCCGCGGCAATCGCCGCCAGCGGCCACTCCGGCTCCCGCAACAGACGGCAAGCCGCCCGCACTCGCACCCGCTGCAAGTAGTCGCCTGGAGTCTGCTTCTCCCGCGCACGAAACACACGCGCCAGATGCACCGGATGCACTCCGGCTTCACTCGCCAGGTCGCGCATCCGCAGCTCGCCGCGAAACTCTCCCTCGAGCCGCTCCTTTACTCGCCCAAGCCATCTGGGTGCGGCAAGTCTGGCAAGATTCGCCGCGCCGCGCCGCGACTGCAATCCCTCAATCGCCCCCAGCAACTCCAGCACATGCCCTTCAACGATCAGCGCATCCGCCGTTTGCGCCTTGAATGCCGAGTACAGCCGCAGTCCCGGCCACAACATCGCTCCCGTCCCGCGATCGAAAAGCGTTTCATCGGGAAGCCGCATTTCCAATCGCCGCAGATGCTCACCGCGCAGCTCGACGGTGAAAAACGCCGCCCCCTGCGGCCCGATCACGGTAGAATGTGCGACGCCCGCCGGATTGAACGTGGCCGTGAATGGCGCGAGTTCCGTAAGTTTTCGGTCGCCTTCCAGATAGTCGCCGTGCAGCACCACCGTGACATATGCCAGCTCGTGTTCATGCCGCGGAACGTTGCGCGAGCAGGGCTGCCGCAGCTCGGAAAGCAGAACATCGTCAGTCCGCAGTCGCGCCTGCAACGGCGAATAGAACTCGCCGCCGCGCAGCAGTTTGCCGGAATCGTTGCCCTCGGGCACGATTATCAGACTGCCCCGGGTCGAAATTGTCACCCTGGCACGGATGAATGGATGTTTAATCCGTTCAAGACAGAAAAAGCACAAGCTCCTAGAATCCGATGCGAGAGTAGCGCCGCCGTCCCGGCGGCAGTCCGGGGGGCGTCCCGCCCGCCGCGCCGAGGGCGAGGCGCCGTGTCGGGATAGTCGGCAAGATGCCGCCGCTACTCAGACCTTGGAGGCCCGCAATGAAACGCTTTCTCGCATTTGCCGTGATCGCCGCTGTCTGCCTGGTGATGCTCGCCGCCGCGCCGGAAGAGAAGTCGCCCAAGGCGCAGTACGATGCCAAGGGCAATCTCCTGCGCCCCGCGGATTACCGTGATTGGGAATTCCTCTCCGCCGGTTATGGCATGAACTACAGCCCCGCTCCCGACAGCCATGAAATGTTCACCAACGTCTTCGTGCAGCGCTGGGCCTATCAGGAATTTCTCAGTTCGGGCAGGTGGCCCGAGCAGTCCATGTTCGTCATCGACGAGCGCGGCGCCGAGAGCAGAAGCTCCATCAACAAAAAAGGACATTATCAGACCGACCTCATGGGAATACCGGTGGAAGTCAAAGACTCAGCGCGGAATCCCGACAAGTGGTCCTACTACGCTTTCGATGTCGATGGCAAAGCCGCCGAAGCCATGCCAAAAGGAAACGGATGTTGGTCCTGCCACGAGCAGCACGCTGCGGTCGAGCACACATTCGTGCAGTTCTATCCCACGCTGAAGCCAGTGGCAAAAAAGTTCGGAGTCTACAACGAAGCCCGCGAAAAAGTGGAGGATGTGAAGTGAGGAAGTGAAGCAAAGACTCGCGTAAAAAAAATTGAAATCAAGCCCGGTTGCATCGTTTCGGTACCGGGCTTCCAGCCCCAGTCCCGAATTGGTGCCTTCGTCGCCTTTGTCTCGCTTTGTTTTTCTCCTGCCCATCTGCGAAACTGGCCACTGACCACTAGCCACTGACCACTGATGGGCAAGATCCACATTCTCTCCGAAACCGTTGCCAACAAGATCGCCGCCGGCGAAGTAGTGGAGCGGCCTGCGTCGGTGGTGAAGGAGTTGCTTGAGAACTCCCTCGATGCCGGGTCGACGCGCATCAAAATCAACATCGAAGCGGGCGGAAGGAAGCTGATCCAGATCACTGACAATGGATGCGGCATGGTGCGCGACGATGCCATGCTCGCCTTCGAGCGCCATGCAACTTCGAAGATCAAAGACGCGGAGGACCTGCTGAGCGTCGCCACGCTTGGCTTTCGTGGGGAGGCGCTGCCGTCAATCGCATCCGTGTCCCGCTTGCGCCTGGAAACCTGCGCCGCCGGAGATGGCTCGGGCACAGTCGTCGAGATCAATGGCGGAAAGATCGCTCGCGTCGAAGACGCGGGACTGCCGTTGGGAACTTCCATCACGGTGCGCGACCTCTTCTTCAACACTCCCGCCCGCAAGAAATTTCTAAGGTCTGAGTCGACCGAACTGTCGCACATCGCGTCGCTGGTCACGCACTATGCCCTGGCCCATCCCGACAAGCATTTCGAATTGCATTCCGCGACCAATGCCATGCTGGTCGCGCCTCCGGTCGCGGGATACAGCGAGCGTGTCTACCAGGTGTTTGGCAAAGAAACGCTTGATCAGTTGATCGCCGCGGCCGCGATGCAGCCGCTGGAACGCGTGGGATTGCCCCAGCCGCCGCCCTGGCGGCGCGAGGCGGAAGAGAACACGGAGCCCAGGGACCCGGGCGAGATGCGCATTCACGGCTTCGTTTCGAAGCCCGAGATTCAGAAGCTGAACCGTAACTCGATTTTTGTTTTCGTCAACGGACGGCTCATTCGCGACCGTCTGGTGCAACACGCCTTGACCGAGGCTTATCGCAACATTATTCCGCCGACGGTGTATCCCGTGGTACTGCTGTTTCTCGAATTGCCCGCGGGCGAGGTGGACGTGAATGTGCATCCTTCAAAAACCGAGGTGCGCTTTCGCCAGCAGACCGTGATGCACGATTTCGTGCGCGACTCGGTGCGCGCGGCGCTGATGAAGGCGCGTCCGGTGCCGCAATTCATGACCGAAATCCGGGCGCATGCGACGGCGAGCGCATCCCTGACTCAGGGCGCGCTGACGCCGGGAGCGCGGGGAGAATGGGAACCGTCGTCTGGGCCGGCCGGTGCGCCACAGTCCCCACTTCTCGCAAAAGACGCGAGAAATGGGGCACCCTATGATTCCGTACTCTCTGGCGGATTCGCATTGCAGGTCCCGGCACCGCCGCCAGCCTCAGCGCGATTTCAGTTCGAAGGCGGAATCGCGGTTGAAGCCAATGCCGCGATCCCCGTGGCGCGCGGGCTGGAGGCGATCCCTGCGATTCCCGACAACGGATGCGCCCCCCCACTCGAAGTTCACGAAGAAGAACCCACGCTGGATGCGCTCGGCACGCTCCGGCCGCTGGGACAGATTCGGAATTCGTTTATTCTTGCGGTCAATGAGGACGGGCTGTGGATTGTGGACCAGCACGTAGCCCACGAGCGCGTGCTCTTCGAGCGAGTCCTCAAGCAGCGCGCAGCCCAGCGTGTAGAAAGCCAACGACTGCTGATGCCCATCGTGCTAGAACTTTCGCCCGCGCAGCAGGCGGTGTTTCACGAGATTTCCGATGAACTCCAGCGCAACGGATTCGAAGCCGAGCCCTTCGGTGCACGCAGCGTCGCGGTCAAGGTAGCGCCTGCAGGAGTAGACGCGGCGGCCGTCGAGCACATGCTGCACGAGTTGCTCGACCAGATTTCGCGCGAAGAGCAGTCCCTGAATCTGGAGAAGATCCGAACCCGAATTGCGGCCTCGATCGCCTGCCACGCAGCCATCAAGGTGAACATGCCGCTGGAGCAAAACAAAATGGAGTGGCTGCTGGCGGAGCTGGCGAAGACCGATCATCCAATGTCTTGCCCGCACGGCAGGCCGGTGGTGCTGCGGTATTCTGTGAAGGACATTCAGAAGGCGTTTAAGAGAATCTAGCAATTAGCAGTTGGCTCTTTGCCGCAGCACGCGCGAGATCCTTCGCTCCGCCTGAAGAACGGCTGCGCTCAGGATGACGCAGTGTGCTGGTTTTTTGGGTGCGGTTTTGCTGAAGGCTGAAGGCTGATGGCTGATTGCTGACGACGGCTGTTTTTATGACCGACCAGGAGCTTCAACAACTGCGGCGCGAAAAGTGGCGGCTCGATGGCAAGCCCATCCGGACGATCGAGGAGGCTCGCGGGTTTATCGAGGGCGTGGGATTCTGCATGATGTATCCTTCGCGTCCTGCGTTGCAGCTGCCTATGTTCATCGGGGCATTCGTCGGCTCGGGGGAGCGGCTTCCTACCTGGCAACATGCTTTCTCGGATCCTCGCGCGGCCGATGCCACCGAGCTTATGGTGCGGCTGCTGCGGGAAAAGACCGCGTACGAGGCGAATCTGTTTGATGAAAACAACGGGCTGTTGCTGGCCGCTTCCGTCTTTCCTTATTTCTATGCACTGGTGGGCGAGCGCAATCCAAAGCAGGCGCCGAAGGCGGGAGCCCGGTCTCCATATTCGCAACTGGCTTGCGATGCCTACGAGATCATTTATCGCGAGGGGCCGATCTCGAAGCAGAAGTTGCAGGAAGTGCTGGGTGGGAGCGTATCGCTGGCGGCGCTCGACAAGGCGCTGGCGGAATTGTGGTCGAAGCTGCGCATCACGCGCGTCGATTACAAGCGCAGCGAGGGCTCGGTCTGGGACGTGCTCCAACGCTGGGCGCCCGATGCGGTGCGCGAGGGCGTGGGACTGTCGGTGCCCGAGGCGCTGTCGGCGCTGATCTCGAAATATCTGGATTGCGTAATTGCGGTGGAGCAGGCGGAGTTGGAAGTGTTCCTGGGAAACTTCGTGGCGCGGTCGAAGGTGAAGGAGGCGGTGAACGCCCTGCTCGCCGCGCGCGAGTTGAGCTTTGTGCACGTCGGCGGAAAGTCGATGCTGCAGATTACGCCCGCGAAAACGCCTGCTGTCTCGACCGCGCGTCCTGCCGTCCGATGAGCGCCGATCTATCCGGACCTTACCGCGGGCGCCTGGCGCCGTCCCCCACCGGGCTGCTGCACCTGGGACATGCGCGTACGTTTTGGATTGCAGCGCAGCGGGCCATTCAGCATGGCGGTCAATTAATCCTCCGCAACGAAGATTTGGATTCGCAGCGCTGCCGGCCCGAGTTTGTCCAGGCCATGCTGGAGGATCTGCGCTGGCTGGGAATCGAATGGGCGGAAGGGCCGGACTGCGGCGGGCCGTTTGGTCCTTACTCGCAAAGCGAACGGCGGGCGCATTATCGCGCGGCCTGGAAGACTCTGCGCGAGCGTGGGACGATTTATCCGTGCACATGCTCGCGGAAGGATGTGGCGCAGGCGGCGTCGGCGCCTAACGATTTGGATGATGAGCCGGTTTATCCGGGGCGGTGCAGACCGCGCTTGGCTCCGCCTGGCCGGGTCCAAGACCCGGCCCCACACGAACAACAGAACGAACCTGGCGGTGTGAATTGGCGGTTTCGGGTTACGGATGGCGAAGAAGTTTGCTTCGACGATCTGCACTTCGGGCCGCAACGAATGATTGCCGGGCGGGATTTCGGAGACTTCATCGTGTGGCGGCGCGACGACGTTCCTGCGTATCAGTTGGCAGTGGTGGTTGATGACGCCGCCATGCGGATCACCGAGGTTGTGCGCGGGGCCGATCTGCTGAGATCCACGGCGCGGCAGATTCTTTTGTTTCGGGCGTTGGGGGTTGCGGCGCCGTCGTTTTATCACTGCGACCTGGTGCGCGATGAAACCGGCGTGAGACTAGCGAAGCGGCATGATTCGCTCAGCATCCGGAAGCTGCGGGAACTTGGATGGACGCCGGAGCGGGTGAGCGCGGGCTGACAGCTTCGATCCGATTTCCATTCGTGTGCAAACGATCGTGCGCGTGGCGAGGGCCACGGAGCTTCGCTCCGCACGACCGGGTCTGAGACCCGGTCCCACACAAGCAATCGGGAGAGTCCACCGGGTTTGAAACCCGTGCCCCACACAGGCGATCTGGTTGAGGAGGCTACCCACGCAGCGTGTACAATCTTTAACTTCGGGATGAATGACCATTCGAGGGACCACACTCCGTTACGCAAACTGATTATTGCCATTGACGGGCCCGCGGGCGCGGGGAAGAGCACGATTGCTTCCCGCCTGGCACGCAAGCTGGGCTATGTGAACCTGGAGAGCGGTGCGATGTACCGGGCGTTGGCGCTGAAGGCCATTGACCGCGACATTTCGTTCGACGACGAGGCCGCGCTCGTAAAGCTGGCGCAGGATTCGCAAATCCGGCTTGAACCCACGATTGGCGGAAATCGCACGCTGCTCGATGGGCGCGATGTTTCTTCGCGCATCCGCGAGCGGGACGTGACCGAGGCGGCGTCGCGGGTGTCGGTGCATCCGGAGGTGCGCGAGTGGATGGTGGAGCGGCAGCGGGCGATGGGCGCGGGCGGCGGCGTGGTGATGGAAGGCCGCGACATCGGCACCAAAGTTTTTCCCGATGCAGACTTGAAAATCTTTCTCGATGCCGATCCGGTGGTGCGCGAGCAACGGCGCATGCAGCAGCAGAAGATCAAGGGCGAAGTGGGCGCGAGCCTGGCCGCTGATCTGCGGGAGCGCGACCGGCGGGATCGCACGCGGGCGGCGTCTCCGCTGGTCGCGGCCAGCGATGCGACAGTCATCGATTCCACGAAGATGAGTGAAGACGAAGTGCTGGCGCAGATCGAAAAAGAAATTCAGTCGTTGAATGATTGAGCCGTTGAGCCGACTGGGGCCTGAAGTAGTCGTGACGCATCATTACGCTGGGGCCGCGAACGTCTTGCTTCCCGCCACGTGGGGAAATCGGCGCACGGCCGGACGCTTTGTTTTCTGGGCACGCCACAAGTCATATCGCATCTGCATTCGCAGCCAGAACTCAGGAGATGTCCCAAGAGCGCTGGATAGTCGAAGAGACATGGTCGTCGTAATGCCAGCGCGTCCGTTGAGTATTCGTGACAGATGCGCCCGCGTTACACCCAGGCGGGATGCCGCTTCTTTGACGGTCATCTTGCCCAGATAATCCTTCAGGACCTCGCCGGGATGAGCCGGATTGAAAATCATGACTTCCTCTCAGTGATAGTCCATCGGCAAATCTCAGTTCTCGGTCGGCTCGACTTTCTGCTTTGGAGCGGGCAAGGCCTTGCCGGACTTGGGCGCTCCCGGAGGCTCAGGCGGTTTGGGCGGCTGAATGTTGCTGGCTCTGTGGATCTCGATGCCGCCGTGCTCGTTGTTGAGCACGATGTGCGACGCGCCGTTGCCCACCTGGCCGGTGGCGTGGGCCTCGCGGTCTCCGTTATCCACTTTGAGTTCGGGAAAGTCAGACTGGATCTCGCCGTCGCGGATGTGCGCGTCCACGCGAAAACCGGGCTTGTCGGGAACGCTCACCTCGATGTCGCCCTTGCGATTGTCAATCTGCACGTTGCCCGGTGAGCGCAGGGTTACGTCCACGCCGCCGTCGGAATCCTGCAGGCGCACGTCGCCGGAAACGCTGTCGAGGTGGATGTTTTTGGAGCGGGTGGTCAAATGCACGGGTCCGCCAACTTGTTCGGCGCGCAGATCGTCGGAATCGAGATCGAGGTCGCCGTCGATTCGGGAGAATGCCATGTCGGTGCGCGAGGACTTGAAATTCACCGTCTTGGTGATGCGCCCTAGCTTCACGCTCTCCATGAATTCGCCGTCAAGTTGAGCCGCGCCATTCACGTCGGTGACGGAAACTTCGTTGAGGCGGCCCTCGATGTGGACATCGCCGGTAATCTGCTCGACCTTGGCGGAACTTCCCTGCAGACTGAGCTTGATGTTGCCCTTGACCTCTTCGACCGAGACCTGGCCGTGCTGATTGGAGATGTCGACGTCGCCCTCGCGCGTGGCAAGGGTTACGTCGCCCTTGTGAGCAGAGATGGTGACGGCGGCTTTCCTGGGAATGGAAACGTCGATATCGGTGACGACCGGATGGTTGCCGGCGCCTTCCGTTTTCGCGTCGAGCGTGACCAGACCGCCAATGGCGGTGATTGTGGGCTTGGTCTGTTCGTTGTATTTGTTGGCGTCGTTCTGGTTGTCGGCGCCGATGCGCTTGCGCACGACAACCGCGATCTTGTTGTCGTCGGAGGCGTGAACGGTTACCGCGCCGTGGGTATCGATGATTTTGAGCGCGGCTCCGGCGGGGAAGTCCTGCTCGAAATGATCGTCAAAGTTGAAAGTCTCGCCGAAGAGATTATTCAAGTCTTCGTCGTCGATGTTGATTTGATCGCGCAATTCCGCCCAATGGAAGCGCTCCACGTGGGTCGCGATCAGGCCGCAGACGACGAGCACGCACACCAGGAAAATTCCTCCGGCGCCGATGCGCGGCGGGATCAGGCCCTCGCGCTGGGCGCGCTGATAGTCGATCAGCTTGAACACGCCCCACACGATGAGGAGCGCGGGCCAGTAGTGCGCGAACCAGACACCAATACGACCCCACGAGAGCATGTGCATGTTGCCGAGCAGAAACACGATGCCGAGGACGATCAGCACGAACGGTCCGGCAAAGGAGTGGCGTCGCGGACGCGGCGGGAGTGGCGGCATTGGAGGCGGCGTGATGGCCGGGGGCATTCCCATGTTAGGCGTTCCCATGTTAGACATGACGCACCTCCCCGGAGGTCGGCTCAGGCGAAGTTGGAGGAGCCTGTGGCGGCATTGCCGCGGGCGGCGTGCCCGGCGGCAGCGGGCCGACGTGACCCTGCGAGGACGCAGTACTCTGCAACAGCTTTACGATGCCACAAACCAGCAACCATGCCGGCCAGGTGCGGCCGACATCGGCAACGTCCAGGCTCGCCAGCAGTAAAACAACGCCAGTCGTGAGGACCATCGCCGGGCCCATCAGACAACGGGTGCGGCAACGTCCACAGACACAAGTTCGGCTGGAGCGCGCCCACTGGCGGTAGAACATCCACCCGCCCAGGGCGATGATCAGCACCGGCCAGTAGCGATCGAAGCCAAGCTCCCAAAATCCCATGGTGTGGAGGAGGAAAAGAATCCCGAGTGCGATCAGGGCAACAGCGCCCATGGGCACTTTGCTGGTTTCGAGCTTCTGTCCAGCCCCAAAGGTTGCGGCCAAGCCGAGGGGATCGGGCGGGGGTTGGCCCATCTGAATGGCCTTGGCCGTGCGCACGGCGTCGATGATCTGGTAGACGTAGAAGAAAGCGATGCCGATGCCGAAGAGCGCGCCCCAGCTTCCTGCGTGATCGGAGCCGAAGATCAGCAGCGCGAAGATGAGCAAGTGGGCGAGTCCCTTGGCGTATTGCGAGCAGTAGACTGCGCCGACGCCGAAGGGAAAGAATCCAGCGAGAATTCCGGCGACTGCGGGATTCGGGCCGGAACTTTGCCCGGGCGGGAGTCTCATTTGCGTGCCTGGATCCACGGCTTGCTGGTATGGGGTTTGCGGCGGCACAAATCCTGCCGCGGGGGCTACGCCCTCCATGCGGGCGGCGAGGCAGGACTCGCAGTAAATCACTCCGCGAACATCGCGGGTGCAATTGGCGCAGAGAGCCTTGCCGCAGGTGCGGCAGAAGGCGACTGCGGCAATATCGCTGTGCGTGGCGCAGTTCATACGAACCTCCTGTACGTGGTCACCGACACTACAGGCAGATCCTGATTTAACGGAACAATGACAGATGGACCCTCAGGAGCACAGGCCAGAATGACATGGTTGTCAAACTGGCTGTAATTGCGCTCCTGCTTCTGCTCGGGCTGTTGCGTTGTGTCGTTCTTGCGTTCTTTTTGTGGTTTAGCTGGACCTGATTGATCTAAGCCAGGCTCAGCCGGAGTCAGATTTCGCCGCAATCCGCGAACGCTCGCCTCAAAAGCATAGACGAGGCGAATGTTCGTGTAATAGCGGACGACGCGGGCCTGCGTGCTGTAATACGTGTGCCGTATCGCGGCCGGCCGCAGGCTGATCTGGCGCAGGTCGGAGGGTTTCACTCCGGCCACGCTCAAGGCCACTGACAGCGAGAAGAATGCCATGCCGAATGACATGGCGAACCTCGGCTGCCGAACCGTGTCCCAGATCGGCTGCATGGCGTTCGAGAGCCAGGCTTGCACCCGCTCCAGCGCTGTAATGCGCGGGCGCTCGGTGGACACGTGGACCCGCAGGCGTTGGGAGTCAACGCCCGTCGTGGATGCCAGGATGTTATCGACCAGACTGACTGGAGGCTCCACCTCCGTGAGTTCCTTCAGCCAGTTGCGGCCCGCCTCAGCTTCGGCGAACAGCGGCCCGCACGCGGGACATGCCCGGGCGTGGGCCTGGAAGCGGTCGAGATTGGCGCCGCTCAAGATGCCGTCGAGGGCATCCGCGAGCAGAACGTCAAACTCGTGACACTGCATTCCGTGATTGGTGAGTTCTGGCATCACATCACCTGCCTATAGGTACGTTGTAAGAGGCGGGCTAGTTCCGCCCGGCCTCGATTTATTCGACTTTTCACAGTACCCTCCGGTACCTTCAAAACTGCGGCAATCTCGCGGTAGTCCATATCCTGTAAGTCCCTTAGAATCACTGCTTCACGGAGCTCGGGCGAGAGCTTGGCCAAGGCGGCATGAACGGTCTCGCCGACCTCCCGGCTGCGGACATGGGCGTCGGGGGCGGCACGATGGTCCTGAAGTTGCTCACTGAGGGGCTGCGCGTCCTCGTGCTCGGAGGGCGCGGCGTCAATCGAGTCGGTGACGCGGTCCTGCTTGGTCTTGCGGAAATGATCGACCAGCAGGTTGCGGGTGATGGTCGTCACCCAGGTTACGAACGCGCCTTTGGAAGGGTCATAACTCGAAAGCGTGCGGTACATCTTGATGAAGACCTCCTGGGTGAGGTCTTCGGCATCGTCGCCCGATCCGGCAAAGCGGTAGCAGATGTTGTAGATGCGGCGATTGTAAGTCTGAACGATTTCCTCCCAGGCGGCGGCGTCGCCGGCAATACAGCGGCGGACAAGCATCGCAACGACCTGGACGTCTTCCAACCGGTGCTCCCCGGAAACTCCTGATTTGCAACTTGCGATTCAACCTGGAGGAAGGGACCGCCATACACGCCCCCAGGCGAGTACCCACATGACAGTACGCGGACGCAGTTCCGGAAGTTCGCGGCCGAGGTTCATCGAAACAGGGCATTGTAGCAGCGAGAGGCAACGATGAAAGTGCTGAACCCGAGTCAACGTTGCAGCAGCAGAGAGGCAATCGGCGCGATTTCTGAGCGGAGTTCAGTAGGGAGAAGACTGTATAGCCGAATATCCTGAGGCAACTAAACGGACTCCGCCTACGTCTGAGAGGTGGCTCGGGTCTACAGAAGAACTACGTAACCCCGCCAGGGAGAGTGGATTTCTCGCGCCACCGAGACTAATATCCGGAACGGATATCGAAGTGACATCCAGAAAGAAAGATACGAGGCGACTGTATGGACAACGAATTTTTAAACTACACGTCGACGCGAACACTGCGTTGGTTCGCCGTGATGCTTTTCGCCGCACTTGCCGTCATCACCCTGAGGCAGACGGCGGCTGCTCAAGATCAAGATGATCCTCCAACCCGCGTGGCGCGGCTCGGTTATATCGAGGGATCCGTTTCTTTCGAGCCTGCTGGGGAAGACCAGTGGGTGCAGGCGGACGCGAATCGTCCTTTAACCACCGGCGACAAGCTCTGGGCTGACAAGGACTCGCGCGCTGAATTGCAACTGGGTGGCGCGACCATTCGAATGGGGCAGAACACGGGTTTTTCTTTCCTCAACCTTGACGACAATACGGTGCAGATCCAACTCACGGATGGAGCAATCAACGTTCGGGTACGCGATCTGCGCGGCAACGATTTTGAGATCGATACACCCAACCAGGCGTTTACCATTTCCGGCCCCGGAAGCTATCGGGTGGAGGCTTCGGAGGACGGCACCTACAGCGTGGTAACGGTCCGCGATGGCGAAGGCCAATCTACCGGAAACGGTTCAACTTACACCATCCATGCGGGCCAGCGCGTCACCTTAAGCGGCACCGATCAATTGAACGCGGAGATGGAAGATATTGGTCAGCCCGATGATTTCGACGCCTGGGCGGACAGCCGCGACCACCGCTGGGAGGGATCGCGCTCGGCGAGATACGTATCGCGCGACATGCCTGGCTACGATGATCTCGACGACACCGGCGACTGGCAGCCTCACGGAGAGTACGGCAATGTGTGGTTCCCGAGAGTGGCCGTGGGATGGGCTCCGTATCACGATGGGCACTGGGCTTGGGTTGATCCGTGGGGATGGACCTGGGTGGATGACGCTCCGTGGGGATACGCGCCCTTCCACTACGGCCGCTGGGCCTCCATTGACGGCCGCTGGGGCTGGATCCCGGGTCCGATGGGAGTAGCGCCCGTGTACGCTCCGGCGCTGGTTGCTTTCGTGGGCGGAGGCGGATTCGCCATCGGTGGCGTAGGCGTGATGGCATGGTTCCCGCTCGGACCGCGCGAGGTTTACGTCCCTTCCTATCACGTCAGCGAAGCGTACGTAACCCAAGTCAACATCAGCAACACGACCGTGAGCCAAACCACAGTCACGAATATTTACAAGACCACGATCGTCAATAACAGCACGACCATCACGAACGTCACCTACGCGAACCGCAATGTGCGCGGCGCGGTGACAGCGGTTCCGCAAGCTGCGTTCGCGAGTGCGCAACCAGTCGCAAAAGCGGCGGTTGCGGTGACCCCGCAGCAAATCGCATCTGCTCCGATCGCGGCGAGAGCGGCGGTCGCACCCACGCCGAAAGCCGTGCTGGGAGCGAGGGCGGACACCGCAGGTCACGTTGCAGCGCCCCCGAAGCAGGTGATGTCCCGTCCAGTAGTCGCCAAGAAGACTCCGCCGCCGCCGCCGCCGCCGTTTGCCGCAAGACAGAAGGAACTGGCAGCGCATCCCGGGCAGCCGATACCTCGTCAACAGCTGGCTAAGCTGGCCCCTCCCGCGGCGCGTCCGATGGTAAAGCAGGCGCCTCCGGGAAAACCGGCAACCGCAGTCGCGGCCAAGCCCGGTCAGCCGGCGCGGCCTAGCACCCAACCGAACAAGAATCAGCCCGCCGCCAATGCGCAACCGAACCGGCCCGGTAATCAGCCGCCAGCGAATCAGCCGAACCGGGCAGGTAATCCACCGACGAATGAGAGACCGGGCGCGAAGCCCGCGGAGCCTCCGGCCAGGAATGATCGGCCGGCCGCCGCGCAGCCGAATCGTCCGGAGCCGAACAAGCCCGCGGAGCCGGCGGCACGTCCGCCAGCGAATCGTCCGGAGAGCAAGCCCGCGGAGCCAGCGGCACGTCCGCTGGCGAATCGTCCGGAGAACAAGCCTGCGGAGCCGGCGGCACATCCGCCAGCGAATCGTCCGGAGAACAAGCCTGCTGAGCCAGCGGCACGTCCGCCGGCGAATCGTCCGGAGAACAAGCCCGCGGAGCCGGCGGCACATCCGGCAAATCGTCCGGAGGCCAATCAACCGAAACCGGCGGAGAAGAAGGCGCCTCCGCCGGAGAATCGTCCGCAGCCGAAGGCGGAGCCACCGGCACACCAGGCTCCTGCGGCGCAACAGCGCCCGCCCGCGCAGCATCCGCCGGCGGAAGCTAAACCTGCGCCGAAAGCAAGAGCATCCGCCGGCCAAACCGCAGACGCCGGAAGAGAAGCGCAAGGAACAGGAAAAGAACGAGAAACAGCCTCCGGGCTAGTTTGACCTGAGTAAGAGAAAAGGCGTCCGACCTTGACGGTTGGACGCCTTTTTTGCGAGGCGATAACCACGCCTATTGCGGAGGCGAAGCAAGATCGGCGTTTACTCGCTGGTGAAGTAGTCCACGGTGACCGGGTTCTCGAACAGCGAATAGTCGCGGGTCACCACCGTGATGCCGCTGTCGGTGACGAAGTAACGCTGGCGGTCGGCTTCGGCGTCGTAGCCGATCGTGGTGCCTTCGGGCACGTGCACATCGCGGTCGAGGATGGCGCGGCGAATGCGGCAGCGGCGTCCCACGCTGACATGAGAAAACAGAATGCAGTCGTCGACTTCAGAGTACGAGTTCACCCGCACGTCGGGCGAGAGCACGGAATTCTTAACGATGCCTCCGGAGACTATGCAGCCATTGGAGACGATGGAATCAACCGCGGTGCCGGTGCGTCCGGTCTCGGCGAAGACGAACTTGGCCGGGGGATATTGGCGCTGGTGGGTGCGGATGGGCCAGTGGTCGTCGTACAGATTGAAGATTGGGGACACGGCGACGATGTCCATGTTCGCCTCGTAATAGGCCTCGAGCGTTCCTACGTCGCGCCAGTAAAGCGCCTCCTTCTTGTTCTCGTCGATGAAGTCATAGGCGAAAACGCGATAATCATCGACCGTCTTGGGCAGAATGTCTTTGCCGAAGTCATGGCTGGAACTGGCGTCCTCCGCGTCCTTGAGCAGCAGCGGGATCAGAACATCGGCGTTGAACAGATAGACGCCCATCGATCCAGCGACTTTGTTCGGATTTAGCGGCGAGCGCAACCTGGTTACCTTGGGCTTTTCCTCGAAACCGTTGATGCGGCCGTCCTTGTCGACGTCAACCACACCGAAGCGGAAGGTTTCTTCCAGATCGATCTGGATGGTAGCGAGAGTGATGTCGGCGGCCGAATCCAAATGCTGCTTCATCATCTTGCCGTAGTCCATCTTGTAAATGTGGTCGCCGGAAAGAATCAGAACGTGCTGCGGTTGCTCCGACCCGATGGAGTAAATGTTCTGGTAAACCGCATCAGCGGTGCCCTGATACCACTGATCGCTGACTCGCTTCATGGGCGGCAGGACTTCGATGAATTCGCCCATCTCGCGGGCTACGATGTTCCAGCCTTCGCGAATATGACGGTTGAGCGAGAGCGCCTTGTACTGGGTGAGGATATAGACGCGGCGCAGGTCGGAGTTGATGCAGTTGGAGAGGGTGATGTCGATAATGCGGTAGATGCCGCCGAAGGTCACGGCAGGCTTGGCGCGGTCACGGGTCAGGGGATAGAGGCGCTCTCCAGCACCGCCTGCCAACAGGACCCCGAGAGTGTCTTTCATCGAACTGCCTCTGAGTTCTGCAACCGCGTTCGGGCCTGATTATACTGGCGAACGCGGCTAGTGCTCGTGCGGCCTAGTGATGGCACAAAAGAAAGTAGATGGTAGCACAGCGTAGGAAGGTTGCCGCAACCGGCGTGCGGCGAGGCTGCGTATAATGCGGGCGGCGCTGCATTGGCACCCTTCGTGAAATTTTAGGTTCGAAGACAATCTCCATGACAACGCTTGGAAAGAGGAATCGGCCACGGGTGACGAGCCGTCTGGAAAAGCGTCGAGATCACGCTCTGGGAATGGAATCTGGAATCACGCGGCGGGATTTTCTGAACGCTTCTTTGCTGGCCTCGGGAGCGTTGCTGCTGAATCCCATATCCCCAGCGGAATTGCTGGCTATGACAGGCGCCGAAGACGACTGGACAGGTTACGGCGGCATTGGCGACTATGCGAACTCGAATGGCAATACGACAGAGGTTCTCGAGGCTGGCCATCAAATTCGCGACGGCAAGTTCGACAGCCTTCCGACGAACATCATCGACACCGGCGAAATATATGACTGCGTGATCGTCGGCGGTGGCATCAGCGGGCTTGCGGCGGCACTCATTTTTCAGCGGCTGGCGGGAAAGGGCAAGACCTGCCTGGTGCTCGACAATCATCCCATTTTTGGCGGTGAGGCCAAGCGCAACGAATTTCTGGTGGATGGACATCGGTTGTCGGCGCATCAGGGTTCGGCGCTCTTTCAGATCACTTATCCGCGCAGTTTTATTGGGCGGTTTTATCAATCGATTGGATTGAAGGCACCGCGGCTGGAATATCAGAAATGGAGTGGATCCGATCCGGAGATCGCGCTTACCCGTACTCCGTATCTTGGCGGCGCACCCTATGGGTTGTATTTCGGATCGAAATTTGGCCGGCCACAGGGGCTGTGGTTGACTGATCCATGGGGAAAGAAGTTGGAGGGAGCTCCGATTTCGAAGAAGGTGCAGGAGGAGTTGTTGCGGTATCAGGCGCCAATTCAGGATGAAACGCAAAAACCGAAGTACCGGGGCGACGCGATTTCGCGGCGGCTCGATACGATCACTCTCGAAGAGCATTTGATGGAAAAATACGCGATCAGCCGCGAGACGGTTCGTACGTTTCTCTCCGATGAGGGCGGAGGCTTCGGTCTTGGTCCGGACGCGCTTTCCGGCTATACGGCATACGCTTTCGAGGGGCTCGGTCCGTTCGCCGAGGACGAGACGCAGATGTTTCCCGACGGCAACAGCACGATCGCACGCTTGATTGCGAAGACGCTGATCCCCGAGGCGATTGCCGGTGAAAGCTCTCCTGAAGATGTCTGCCGCAATATCGTAAATTTCGCTGCGCTCGACCGGGATGGAGCTGCGGCTCGAATCCGACTGGACTCGACCGCGGTTTGGGTCAAGCATGAGGGCGATCCGGCGAGGTCGGAATTCGTGACGATTGCTTATACGCGCGGCAGGAACGTGTATCGCGTGAAGGCGCGGTCGGTTGTCATGGCGGGCGGTAGCTGGACGACGAGGCACATTGTCCGCGATTTGCCTGGCGATCGAAAGGAAGCGTACGCGCAATTTCATCGTTCGCCGTGCATGGTGGCGAATGTGGCAGTACGGAACTGGCGATTTTTATACAAGATGGGCATCTCCGGCTGCCAATGGTTTGAAGGGCTGGGAAGTTATTTGCAGATTCGCAAGCTGGCTTTGTGCGCGGCGGTTCCGCCGACGATTGGACCGGATTCTCCGGTCGTGCTCACGGTTAAGGTTCTGTATTCACACCCGGGGCCCAGCGCCGAGGAGCAGGGACATATGGGGCGGGCGGAAACTGATTGCAACTCCGTTTCGCGATTACGAGCGGCAGATTCGGCAGCAGCTTACCGAGATGTTTGCGAGATCGGGATTCGATGCATCGCGCGACATTGCCGGAATTATTCTGAACCGCTGGGGACATGCGTACGCGAGCCCGGCCCCGGGATTCTATTTTGGCAAGGATGGGAAACCGGCGCCGGGAGAGGTTCTACGCAACGCGCCATTTGGAAGGATCGCCTTCGCGAACACAGACCTTTCCGGGATGCCCGATCATAAATCTTCGATTATTGAGGCGAATCGGGCGGTGGAACAGTTGCTGGATCAGGCGCTGGCGAGTTGAACTTCGAGTTAGAAGTGTTGCGATTTATTTCTCGTCTTCGATCTTGATGCGGAGGGATTTGAGGAACTTGAGATCCTGGTCGCTGATCTTGAATTCGGGATTGGTCGACAAAGTGGTGACCAGTGAGGTTTTGTCCCCAGGCTTCTCGCCCTGCTTGCTCACGCCGATGGTGGCTTCAAGAACGAGGAAAATGTCATAGCCGCCTTCTTTGATGCGGGAGACGACTTCGGCGATCTGTTCGGAGTCGGAGAGCGACTCATTGATGGCTTCGCCCAGTTCTTTCATGAGTTGTTTGAGTTGCTGATCCACTGAATTCCCCCTGCCCGATCCGCCAGCTTCTTTCTCAACCTAAGTCGTTAGATGCCGTCGGGAGCCCAACGGTTCGTTGTTGATTGTCCCCGGGCGAAAGCTGCTGCGCCATTGTAGCGCCGGAGACTGCTAAAATCGAGAAGTGAATCAGGTTTCCACGGCACGCAAGCTGGGCGTGATCCTTAGAGTCGGGGCCCAGGTGGCAAAACAGCAAGCCGGGCGCAGCCGCACCCTGGGCGCGATTTCCAAGGCAGTTCGCGCCACGGCCGGGTCATTCGGCCAGGTTGCGCACCAGCTGTGGCTTGAGGTTACGGGCGCAATCTTCATCTTCATGGCTGGTGTTGGGGGGATCGAGATAGCGCGCGAGTGGACGAAGTATCAGGCGGGGCATACGACGTTCCGGCCGCGTGGCAGTCGCAATTTGTTTCACCCTCGCCTTCGCCTGGTTTGGCGTGAGTTCGTTCTGGAGGGTCAGGCAAAAGGGAAGACGGGCGCGGCAATCTGAATAATCCGCTCTGGATGACAAGAGGCTGAAATGGCCGATACGGTCAAGATCGCCGTGGAGAAGCACGCGCCAGAGCCGGAGACTTCTTCGCACATTCCAGTAAAGCCGCTGTATACCTCAGCAGACCTCAAGGGCTCGGATTACGAGAGCGAAGTTGGCTACCCGGGCGAATATCCCTTCACGCGCGGCGTGCAGGCCACGATGTACCGCGGGCGCCTGTGGACCATGCGCCAGTATGCCGGCATGGGCGACGCCGAAGAGTCGAACAAGCGCTACAAGTATCTGCTGGCGAATGGGACGACGGGCCTCTCGGTGGCGTTTGACCTGCCCACGCAGATGGGAATGGATTCAGATCATCCGCTGGCCGCGGGCGAAGTGGGCAAGGTGGGAGTCGCGATCGACTCGATCGAGGACATGCAGCGGCTCTTCGATGGCATTGAACTGGCCGGAGTTTCTACATCGATGACCATCAATGCAACCGCTGCGATTCTGCTGGCCTTGTATGTGGCAGTGGCGCGCCGGCAGGGCGCGGACATCCGCAAACTTTCGGGAACGGTGCAGAACGATGTGCTGAAGGAATATATCGCGCGCGGGACGTATATCTATCCGGTAAAGCAGGCGATGCGCATCATCACCGATATGTTTGCCTGGACCCACGAGCACGTGCCCGAGTGGAACACGATTTCGATCTCGGGTTACCACATGCGCGAAGCCGGATCGACGGCGGTGCAGGAAGTTGCATTCACGCTGGGCAACGGCATGGCCTACGTGCAGGCCGCAATCGACGCCGGACTCGACATCGACAAGTTCGCGCCGCGGCTTTCGTTCTTCTTCAACGCGCACAGCAATTTCCTGGAAGAAGTGGCGAAGTTTCGCGCCGCGCGGCGCATGTGGGCGCGCATCATGCGGGAACACTTCAAGGCGAAAAATCCACGCTCCTGGATGCTGCGTTTCCACACCCAGACGGCCGGCTCGACGCTGACCGCGCAGCAACCGGAGAACAACATCGTACGCACCGCGATCCAGGCGATGGCAGCGGTGCTCGGTGGAACCCAGTCGCTGCACACCAATTCCTACGACGAGGCACTGGCTCTGCCCACTGAGCAGGCGGCGCGGATCGCCCTGCGCACGCAGCAGATCATTGCGTATGAGTCGGGCGCGCCGCAGACCGTCGATCCGCTGGCCGGGTCGTATTACATCGAGGCCCTCACCAACGACATTGAGAAGCGCGCAGCGGAGTATCTGGGGAAGATTGAAGTTCTTGGCGGAATGCTGAAAGCGATCGAGCGCGGCTTCGTGCAGCAGGAAATTCAGAACGCGGCTTATGAGTATCAGCAGGCCGTGGACCGCGAGCAGGCAATCGTTGTTGGCGTGAATCGATTCGAGGTGGAGGAAGAGAAACCGATCCCGATTCAGCGGATCGATCCGTCTTTGGAGCCGAAGCAGGTGGAGCGCTTGCGGGCGCTTCGTGCGAAACGCGATGCCGGGCCGTGGCAGGCCGCTTTGAAGCAGATCGAGGATGCGGCGCGTTCAGGAGCGAACCTGATGCCGCGCATTTTGACAGCGGTGGAAGCGAACGCGACGGTAGGAGAAATCTCCGACACTATGCGGCGGGTGTTCGGGGAATATAAGGAAGCAGTCGTGATTTGATGGAGGTCCTTGAATGTGTGGCACGGGCACTCTTGCCCGCGAGGTTTGGATGCTGCCAGCAAGCGGGCAAGAGTGCCCGCTCCACACAGGAAATGCCGAGGGCCGCTGAGATCGGTAGAGAAACGTCAGTCGGACGATGTCTTGTATTCGCAGGCGTTGCGGCAGGGTTCGCAGTACATCAGGCCGTCGGTGCAAATGCGGACGTCGATGACCGACTGGCAGAGGCAGCAAAACTTCTCGCACTCACATTGGTTTTCCGGTCTCTCGCACTGCGCGCAGCGGTATTTGGCGGTGCCGGTTCCTGTGCTCATATCAACAATGTAGCGCCAGGCCGGCGCGGCGGGAACGTTCCCTTAGTAACCTCGACGGGATTCCAGAGGATCGCTTCCGGGCGAGAGCTGATTCTGGGTGCCATATAATTCCCTGCAATGACCTTCGAACATCTGCTGGATGGAGCGGAGATTCTCGCACGCAGCGGGAACCCGGGCGTGAGCGGTGTCGAATACGACTCACGGCGTGTGAAGCCAGGCTGCGTCTTCGTTGCCATGCGCGGAGAAACCAGTGACGGCAACCGCTTCATCGATCAGGCCATCGCCAATGGAGCGGTCGCGGTGGTCACCGATTCGACTTCCGAGAAACCGCGAGAGAGCGTGGCTTGGGCGGTGGTGCCGCATGGACGGCGGGCGCTGGCGCGGTTGAGTGCGAACTTCTACAAGAAGCCGGCGGAGCGGATCGCGATCACCGGGATCACGGGCACGAATGGCAAGACCACCACCGCGTTTCTGCTGGAGTCGATCCTCACTATGGCGATGCGTAAAAGCGCGTTGATCGGGACCATTGAATATCACATCGCCGGAAGGGTCTTTCCCGCGCCGCACACCACGCCCGAGGCGCTCGACCTCGCGCGCATCCTGAATGGCGCAGTGGGCCAGGGCGCGACCGATGCGGTGATGGAAGTCTCCTCGCATGCGCTGGCCCAGGAGCGCGTGTTTGGCGTGCCCTTTGACGTGGCCGTGTTCACCAACCTCACGCGCGACCATCTCGACTATCACAAGACGATGGATGAATACTTCACGGCGAAGCGGGTTTTGTTTGAAGGCTGCGGGACCGATCCTCCGCGCGCCGTCGTGACCAATATCGACGATGAGCATGGAGCGAAACTGGCGGAGTTCAGCCGCAAACGCAGTTCCGTGGTGTTGGAATATGGATGGGAGCGGGGCGACTTCCATGCCGATAAAGTCGACATCACGCCGCGGGGCACACGTTTCGATCTGGTGACTCCGCAGGAAAAGATTCCTGTGTTTTCGCCGTTGATCGGCCGGGTGAACATCTACAACATTCTGGCTGCGGCGGGAGCGGCCTGTGCGCGCGGCTGCGGCAGCAAGGCGATTGCGCGCGGGATCGAGTGGTTGAGGTGTGTTCCGGGAAGGTTTCAGCGCGTAGACTGCGGGCAGCCATTTACCGTGGTGGTCGACTATGCTCACACCGACGATGCGTTGCGAAATCTGACGGCGCTGGCGCGCGAGTTCGTTTCGCGCGCGAAAACCAAAGCGAGAGTGCTGACGGTCTTCGGCTGCGGAGGCGATCGCGATCGCGCGAAACGTCCTCTGATGGGAGAGGCGGCAGGGCGGGGAAGCGACTTTGTGGTGCTCACGTCGGATAATCCTCGGAGTGAGGATCCGCGGGCGATTATGAATGACGCGTTGGTGGGCCTGCAGCGGAGCGGCGTCAAATACAGTGTAGAGCCAGATCGCCGCAAGGCGATTGCCCTGGCGATCGCCGAGGCGCGGCCCGAGGATATTGTGCTGCTCGCGGGCAAGGGACATGAGAAGGTGCAGATCACGCGAGAGGGCGCTCATCCATTTGACGACGTCGAAGTGGCGCGCGAGGCGCTGCGGGCCGCCGGATTTGAGTGCGAGGCGGCAGCGGAGACTGGAGCATGAAGCTGACGCTCGCCAAAATCGCCGGGTTTATTTCGGCGGCGGGAGAGTATCCGCACGAGGATGTCGCGCACGCATATTCCATTGACTCCCGGACGGTGCGCACTGGAGAACTTTTCTTTGCAGTGAAGGGCGAGCGCCTGGATGGCCACGACTTCGTCGAGCAGGCGTTGGAGAAGGGCGCGGTCGCGGCGGTTGTGCGAAAGGATCAGCTGCAACGCTATCCTGCAAAGACAAGATTGCTCGCAGTAGACGACACGCTGATTGCACTGCAGACTTTGGCCAAGGCGGTGCGCAAGCTTTGGGGCCGGCCTGTGATTGGAGTGACCGGTTCCGCGGGCAAGACGACGACTAAAGAAGCCATCGCGCATGTGCTCGGAACCAAGTTTCGCGTGCTCAAGTCGGAGGGCAACTTCAATAATCATTTCGGCCTGCCGCTGATGTTGCTGAAGCTCGAACCGGAGCACGATGTGGCGGTGATTGAGTTGGGGATGTCGCACGCGGGAGAGATTCGCGCGCTGGCAAAAATCGCCCAGCCGGAGATTGGCGTGGTCACGAATGTGGCGCCGGTGCACCTGGAGTTTTTCGATTCGCTGGCGGGCATTGCGCGCGCCAAGTACGAACTGATCGAGGCGTTGCCCGCGAGCGGCATCGCGATTCTGAACGCCGACGACGAATACGTTTCGCAATTCGGGCGCGACTTCAAAGGTAGAGTGAAAATGTACGGCACCGCGGCCTCTGCCGACGTCCGCGCGGAGAATATCCGGTCGCGGGCGCAGGAGGGATCGGAATTCGACGTGGTCGTTGGCGCCGCGCGGCAACGCGCGCGCCTGCCGCTGGTGGGCGAGCACAATATTTTGAATGCTCTGGCCGCAGTCGCGGTTGGCCTGGAGCGCGGATTGAAGCCCGCCGAGGCGGTTGCAGCGCTCGCTACAGTCATGCCGGCGGATAAACGCGGGCAGGTTCTCCAGGTGGGTAACATCACGGTGATCAACGATTGCTACAATTCGAATCCGAAGGCGCTGGACGCCATGGTGGATGCTTTAGCCTCGATGCCGGCCAAGCGCCGCATTGTGGTCGCCGGCGAGATGCTGGAGTTGGGACCACGAGGCGCGGAGATGCACCAAGCGGCCGGGCGCCACGCTGGCGAAAAGAAGATTGACGTTCTGCTCGGAGTACGCGGTCTGGCACAGGCTATGGTTGAAAGCGCGCGGGCGGCAGGCATTCGAGCGGAATTTGTGCCCGCGCCCGAGCAAGCCGGCGAGTGGCTGGCACACGAGGCGCGCGATGGCGACGTGGTGTTGCTGAAAGCCTCGCGCGGGGTGAAGCTGGAGAAGGCGCTCGAAACCTGGAAGGCAAGTCGCGGCGCCCATGGTGGCTAAGATTTAAGCGGGACGGAGGCTGATTGCTCTACTGGCTGTTGTATCTCAAGTTGCAGCACTACTTCCCGCCCTTCCGCATCTTTCGCTACCTGACGTTCCGCACAGCGTTCGCGAGTCTGACCGCGCTGTTTACCGCGCTCATCGTGGGCCCGCTGGTCATCGGACGCCTGCGCGAATTTCAGATCGGCCAGTTCATTCGCGAAGAAGGTCCGAAGGCGCATCAGAAAAAAGCCGGGACGCCGACCATGGGCGGCTTGCTGATTGCGATTGCGATTGTGATCCCGACCTTGCTCTGGGCTGATTTGAGTAATCGCTTCGTCTGGATTGCAGTCTTTGCCACATGCGCCTTCGCGGCCATCGGATTCACCGACGACTACACCAAGGTGACGCACCGGCGAAACCTGGGCCTGACCGGACGGGCGAAGCTGGGGCTGCAGATCGCGACCAGCATCGTGATTGCGGTGATGCTGATCGCCATGCAGACCTACGGTCTCTATTCGACGAAGTTGATCGTGCCCTTCATCAAGCAATTTCGGCCGGATCTGGTTGTGCAGAGCCTGGAGCGGTATCCGCACCTTTGGCCGCTGGCATTTCTTCCCTTCATCGCATTCGTCGTGCTGGTGATTGTAGGTTCGAGCAACGCGGTAAATCTGACCGACGGACTCGATGGACTCGCGATTGGCTGCACCGTAATTGCGGCGGGGGCGCTGGCGGTGCTCACCTATGTCAGCGGGCACGCGACTTTTGCCACATATCTCGAACTGCAGCGCATGCCGCAGGTCGGCGAGTTGACGATTTTCTGCGGCGCGATGGTAGGGTCGTCGATCGGCTTCCTCTGGTACAACGCGCATCCCGCCGAGGTTTTCATGGGCGACGTGGGATCGCTGGCCCTGGGCGGCGCCATCGGCACGGTCGCGGTGATGATTAAGCAGGAATTGCTGCTGCCGTTCATTGGCGGCGTGTTTGTGATAGAAGCCATGTCGGTGATTCTGCAAGTGGGCTCCTACAAGCTGCGCAAGAAGCGCATTTTCAAGATGGCGCCCATTCATCATCATTTCGAGCTGATGGGCTGGTCGGAGTCGAAGATCATCGTGCGCTTTTGGATCGCGTCGCTGGTGTTCGCGCTGTTCGCATTGACGACGCTTAAGCTTAGATAAAGTACGATTCACCACAGAGTCACAGAGACACGGAGAAGAAAAACAATAACTGGTTTTCTCTGTGCCTCTGTGCCTCTGTGGTGAAATGGATTTCGATGGATCTCAACAACAAGCGCGTATTGGTTGTGGGCCTCGGCAAGTCCGGGGTGGCGTCCGCGTTGTTCTTAAAGGCGCATGGCGCGCGGGTCACCGTCTCCGACACCAAGAGCGGAGATGAGTTGCGCAATGAAATTCCCGTGCTGCTCGATCACGGCATTACCGTCGAGACTGGAGGCCACGGCGAGCGCACGTTTCGCGGGCAGGACCTAATCGTGGTCAGTCCTGGCGTTCCCGTGGATGCCCCGCCGCTGGTGCAGGCGCGGACTCTCGGCGAGGCCGTGATTGGCGAGATCGAACTCGCGGCGCAATTCCTGCCCGGACCAATCGTGGCCATCACCGGATCGAACGGAAAGACGACGACAACCACCCTCACCGGCGAGATCATGACCGCAAGCGGATTCCCGGCGCTGGTCGGAGGGAATATTGGGACGCCGGCAATCTCGCTGGCAGAGCGGGCCAAGTCCGACACGGTGATCGTGCTGGAGGTCTCAAGCTTTCAACTGGAGACGATCAAGACCTTCCGTCCGAAGGTTGCAGTGGTTTTGAATGTCACGCCCGATCATCTGGATCGGCATCGCACGTTCGAGGCTTACGTTGATGCGAAGGCGCGGATATTTGAGAATCAGACGGGAGAAGACTTTGCTGTGCTCAACGAAGATGATCCGACTTGCGTCGCCATGGCCTCACGCACGCGGGCGCAAGTGTTCTGGTTCAGCCGCCACAAGGAAGTGGAACAAGGAGCGTGGGTGCGCGACGGAAATATTTTGTTCCGCGATAAGGCCGGACAGCGCGAGATCATGCAGGTTTCCGAGATTCCGCTGAAAGGTGCGCACAATCTGGAGAATGTGCTGGCCGCGGTGTGCGCTGGCGCGCTGATGGGATGCGCGCCGGAGAAAATCCGCCAGGCCGTGCGCGACTTCAAGGCGGTGGAGCACCGGCTGGAGTTCGTGGCGACGATCCGCGGCGTGGATTACTACAACGATTCAAAGGCCACCAACGTGGACGCGACCATCAAGGCGCTGGAGTCATTTCCCGCGAATATCCACCTCATTCTCGGCGGCAAGGACAAGGGCAGCGACTACACCGTGCTCAACGACTTGCTGCGGCAGCGCGTCAAGCGTGTGTACACCATCGGCGCGGCGGCGGCGAAGATCGAGTCGCAAATTAAAGGCCCCGAGGTCGTGCACGCCGAGACGCTGGAGAACGCCATCCGCAAGGCCAACGCCGCGGCGCAGCCCGGCGACGTGGTCCTGCTGGCCCCGGCCTGCGCCAGCTTCGATCAGTTCAAGAACTACGAGCAGCGTGGGCAGGTGTTCAAGGAAATCGTGCGAGGGCTGGCAAGGGAGCACGACGAAAACTAGCTAAAGGGTGAAGCTCGCGATCCGCATAGTTACCACACGTCTGATACTTTCGTAACCTAGGCTCCGCTAAAGCAGACAACTACCCTCGCCGCTGGGGGTTTCTACAACCATGAACAACAAACTCTGCAGTTCGCTCTTGATCGTGGCAGTGGGGGGACTGCTTTCACTCGGTTCCGCTACCGCTCAAAACGCAAACAGTGACACTTCCGGCGCCGGACCAGGTGTGGTCGATCCTGGACATCCGCGGGTGAACCAAGTGAACCAGCGCGAAGAGAACCAGCAACAGCGCATCGGCAATGGCGTGAAGAACGGAACGTTGACTTCGAAGCAGACCGCCAACCTGGAGAATCGCGAAAATAACGTGCAGAACCGTGAAAAGGCCGACATGGCCAAGAACAACGGGCATCTGACCAAGAGCGAGCAAAAAGGGCTGAATCGTCAGGAGAACCGCATCAGCCGCAGTATCAAGAAGGACAAAGCGTCTAACGCCACCAAATAATTCTCGGCGGGGGCGGGCTGACTTGGCCCGCCTCTTCCAATTTTCTTGTTAGACCTTTTCCGTTTCAGACTCCGAACCAAAACAAGCAACAGTCAAATTCAACAATCCACAATTCCTCCTCCGTGTCTCCGTGCCTCCGTGGTGAAATGAAGTTCCCATGGCGAAGCGGGTGAGTGTCGATCGCTGGCTGTTTACCGTGACCATGCTGCTGGTGTTTCTGGGGCTGGTGATGGTGTTTTCGGCTTCGGCGGTGATGGCGCGGGAGCGATTTGGATCTGCGTATTCATTCCTGTCGAAGCAGTTGATCTGGGCCGTAGCCGGGCTGGCGGCCATGGTGGTGGCGACGCGGCTCGACTACCGGCGCTACAAGCATCCGGCGTTGGTGTTTTCCCTTATGGGACTGACCACGCTTCTGCTGATTTCCGTCTTCTTTCTCGACCGCTCGCACAATACCCATCGCTGGATTCACTGGGGTGGCTTTTCGTTCCAGCCTTCGGAGTTGGCCAAGCCGGTGCTGATTCTGTTCCTTGCGTATTTTCTCGAGGGACGCACCCGGACCATGGATGACTGGCGCAACACGCTGGTGCCGGCGGCTGTGCCTGTGCTGATGTTTCTCGGACTGATTGTCCTGCAGCCCGATCTGGGCACGGCGATTGCCTGCGCCGGAATTGTAGCCTGCGTTCTGTATGTTGCCGGAATGCGGATACGCTATTTCGCCTATGCGTTCGCGGCGTCGCTGATCCCGCTCTATCTGCTGATCTTTCATGTGAGCTGGCGGCGCGATCGCATTCTGGCGTTTTTGAATCCCTGGGCAGACCGCCAGCGAGCCGGCTTCCACATTATTCAATCGCTGATCGCGGTGAGTACGGGCGGGATCACAGGCACAGGTTTGATGGAAGGCAAGCAGAAATTGTTTTATCTGCCGGAGCCGCATACCGACTTTATCTTCGCCGTCACCGCGGAGGAGTTAGGGCTGGTGGGAGCGATCTGCGTGGTCGCGTTGTTTGCCATTTTTCTGTGGCGCGGGATGCGGGCTTCGTGGCGCACCGAGGATGTCTTCGGACGCTATCTGGCTGCGGGCATCACCAGCATGGTGGTGCTGCAGGCATTCATCAATATCAGCGTGGTCCTGGGAATGATGCCGACCAAGGGAATTCCCCTGCCGCTCGTCTCGTATGGAGGGTCATCCCTGTTCGTGACGCTGGCGTGTGTGGGCGTGCTGTTGAACATCACGAAACAAGCGGAGTAAAAAAGATCGGGCCGCGGATTCACACGGATGTTCACGGATTTTTCTTGTGGTTGTCTTAATCCGTGTTGATCCGTGTAATGCGTGGCCCTGGTTTATAGTCGTTCCGTAACCTTGAGTCATTCCGCCGTTGACGCGAGCAATTCAGGGGGCGCGAGATGGAACTAAGCTGGAGACATTCAACCTGGCTATTGGGGTTGGCTGTTGCGCTGGCGGCTTCCGCACAAAAATCCGAACCTGCGCCCGCGCAAACGCCGCTTCAGGCCCCGGTGTTTTCCGCTGCGGACCTCGCCGCGAAAGTTCCGCCCGCGAAGCTCGAGGACGTGGGATCGCTCGATGCGATCATGCGAGCCGTCTATGATGTGATTTCCGGTCCCGCGGGCGATCGCGACTGGAATCGTCTCCGCTCGATTTTCCTGCCGAAGGCACGAATGACGCAGGCAATAAAAACTCCCGAAGGCGGAGTAGCGGTGGTCACCTGGAGTGTGGATGAGTTCATTCACGATGCGCACGATTTCTTCGCCAAAGAAGCTTTTTATGAAAGAGCGATTGTGAACCGGTCTCAGACCTTCGGCAATGTCACGCAGGTCTTCAGCAGCTACGAATCGCGGCACAGCCCGGGCGAAAGACCTTTCCAGCGCGGCATTAATTCCATTCAATTGCTGAACGACGGGAAACGCTGGTGGGTGGTTTCGATTCTCTGGGACTCGGAGCGCCCTGACAATCCTCTTCCCAAAAAGTTTGCCGCCCGGCACTGAGCATTCGGGGCTTTGCCGAGGTGCTCTTCATCATCACGAAGCAGGCGGAGTGAGGCGACCGCAATTGTTGATTGATGATTTTTGATTGCTGATTGAAGAGCCTGAGGGAGCAGCAGACCCGTCGCGTGCATAAGAAGTTAATCAACAATCAACAATCAGAAATCATTAATTCCATTCGTGCACTTTCCGACACCTCGTAGTTTATAGTGGCCCACATGCGGGCCATTCTGGCGGGCGGCGGGACGGGTGGACATGTCATTCCGGCGCTGGCCATCGCGAATCAACTCAAGAAAAGTTATGGGGCCGAAGTGCTGTTCATCGGGACGGCGCGCGGAATCGAAAACAGGCTCGTCCCAGCCGCGGGGTATCCGCTGCAACTGGTGCGGGTGGGGGCGCTGAAAAATGTGAGCTTGACGACGCGGGCCAAGACGGCATTCGACCTGCCGCGCGCGATTTGGGATGCGGGGCGCATGCTGAATGAATTCGCGCCCGACGTGGTGATTGGCGTCGGCGGGTACGCGTCGGGCCCGGCGATGCTGGCGGCGGTCGTGAAGCACATTCCGACGCTGGCCTTTGAGCCGAACGTGGTGCCGGGATTTGCCAATCGCATGGTCGCGCGTTTCGTATCGGCGGCGGCGGTGCATTTCGAAGAGACAGCAAAGTATTTCCGTCATGCTGAGGTGACTGGCGTGCCGGTGCGGCAGGCATTTTTTGAAATTCCGCCTAAGAGCGGGGGCACGCCGACTTTGCTGGTGTTTGGCGGAAGCCAGGGCGCGCACGCGATCAATGAAGCCATGATTCGTTGCCTGCACGTATTGCAGCGGGAAGCGGCGGGGATTCACATTATTCATCAGACCGGCGAGCGTGACTATAATGATGCGCTCGCGGCCTATCAGTCTTTTGCTACGACGGCAGGTGAGTCGGCAGAAGTTTTCAAGTTCATTGAAGACATGCCGGCGGCTTTTGCGCGGGCGGACCTGGTGGTGTGCCGCTCGGGCGCAAGTACCGTAGCGGAAATCACAGCGGCCGGGAAGCCGGCAATCTTTGTGCCGTTTCCGCGGGCTGCCGATGATCATCAGCGGGTAAACGCGGAGGCACTGGCGCGGGCGGGGGCCGCGGTGGTGGTGGAAGAGTCGAAACTCGAAGGTGTGTGGCTGGCGGAGACGATTGCCGCCTTGCTGCAGGATGCAGCGCGCCTCAGGCACATGAGCAAGGCGGGGCGAGAGTTGGCGCATCCCAACGCGGCAAGGGACATAGCTGCGATGGCGGCTCGCGTGGCAGGAATCGAAGAAGCGATTGAGTAATTGGGTAATCGGGTAATTTTGTAATTTTTCAGTGCTGCTCGGCACGCTGGGGATCTCAAACTACTCACTACCAAATTACACAATTACTAAATTACTCAATTACACAATTAGCTTATGTTTGCCAAGATTCAGCGCATACATTTCGTGGGCATTGGCGGGATCGGCATGAGCGGTATTGCCGAGGTGTTGCTGAATCTCGGCTACAAGGTTTCTGGGTCTGACCTGAAGAATTCGGCGGTCACGCAACGACTCGCCGGACTTGGGGCGACGGTCTTTGAAGGGCATCGCGCCGAAAATGTCACGGGGGCAGAGGTGGTCGTGACCAGTTCGGCGATCGCGGCAGAAAATCCTGAGGTTGCCGAAGCTCACAAGCTGCACGTTCCCGTCATCCAGCGCGCCGAGATGCTGGCGGAGTTGATGCGGCTGAAATATGGCATCGCAATCGCCGGCATGCATGGCAAGACGACCACCACGTCGATGGTCGCTGCGGTGCTCGCCGCCGGTGGCCTTGACCCGACGGTCGTAGTCGGTGGACGCGTCGACGCCATGGGATCGAACGCGCGCCTGGGCAAATCGCAGTATCTGGTGGCCGAGGCGGATGAGAGTGACCGCTCGTTTCTGAAGCTGTCGCCGATCCTGTCCGTAGTCACCAACATCGATCGCGAGCACATGGACTGCTATCGCAACATGCGCGACGTGAAGAAAACATTTCTCGAGTTCATGGACCGCGTGCCGTTTTATGGCATGGTGGTCGCATGCAATGACGATCCGCTGCTGCGACGCTTGTTGCCCGAAGCGCAGCGCCGGACGGTGACCTATGGCACAAAGCGCGGATCGGATTTCCTGATCAAGGTCGGAGCCAGCCAAACAAAAGCGGAGAATGCGGCTGGCGATCCGCGGCCATTGAGCCGCTTTCGAGTGACCTTCGGTAAGCAGGACCTCGGAGAATTTACCCTCCACGTCCCCGGCGTGCATAACGTGTTGAACGCGACGGCGGCAATCGCCGTGGGGATTGGACTCGATGTCAACGTCGATGCGATCCGCGGGGCGCTCGATCAATTCCGCGGCGTCGACCGCCGCTTCCAGTTGCGCGGACGAGTGGCAGGCGTCAGCGTGATTGATGACTACGGGCATCATCCGACGGAGATCAAGGCCACGCTGGCGGCGGCGAAGCAGTGCGGCTTTGGCAAGATTCACGTCGTGTTCCAGCCGCATCGGTACACGCGGACGCGCGATCTGATGGATGAATTCACGACCGGGTTTGGCGATGCGGATTCTCTCTTCGTACTCGATATCTATGCGGCCAGCGAGAAGCCCATCGAAGGCATCAGCGGAGAAGTCCTGGCGCGGACGATCAGCGAGAAAGGCGGCCGCAACGCCCGCTACGTCAGCTCATTCGCCGATGCGCTAAGTTCAGTAGCTGCGGCCGCGCATCAAGGCGACATGATCCTAACGCTTGGCGCGGGCAGCGTTTCTCAGCTAGGGCCGATGATTCTTGAAAAGCTGAGGGAACGGGAAGGTGCCTAGGCCTCGGGGGTTTTAGAACCGTCATTGGGGATTTCGGGAACTAGTAACCCATGTGGCGCGGGCACTCTTGCCCGCGAGCTTTTAGGTGCGGTCGGCAAGCGGGCAAGAGTGCCCGCTCCACATGAGCAGATCCTGATCCGTATCTTTCTTTGCTAACCGAAACGCCGGGGGTCCGTCTATCTGCCAGATGGAGTTAAGGCGATGAAAACCACACAAGCATGGATATGGTTGACAGCCGGGGTGCTGGCCCTTGGCTTGAACGGTATTTATCAGGATGGTGGCGCGCAGTGGGCGCACCGCATCGTAGCGCAAGGCTTGTATCGCGCGGCCGCAGTGCTCGAGCCGGTATCCGGACAGGTGGACCAAATCCTGGCCAAAGTTCAGCTAGCCGCGGCGCGCAACCAAACCCAAAGTTGCCGTCTGAGCACAGCCGTGGCCCGGCTTCAGTCCGCCGCCGCCCGCAGCCACAGCGGAATGGCCCGGATTGAGGCGATGTCAGCCCGGCAGGAGGCCCAGATGGCGCGGTTAGAGGCGAATCGGGCGCGCATTGAGGCGCAGGTTGCCGGGGCTCAGTTTGCCACCATGTCGTTCAAGCCCATCGAATTCAAGCCCATCGAGTTCACTGCTCCGAACATTCATGTGAATTGCCCACGGGTGCGCGTCGTCGTGCCGCGGCTGCCGGAGAGCAAGCCGATGCGTGTTGCGATGCCCAGCGCCGGGCCGGTTTAATTTTTCAAAGCTGAATTTGTCCCCCCCCAAAAAACAGCGGGTCACGGAAAATAATCCGTGCCCGCTCTTGAAATGTGTGGCGCGGGCACTCTTGCCCGCGAGCTTTTGGATGCTGCCAGCAAACGGGCAAGAGTGCCCGCTTCACACAAGCAATGTGCTTCCCCGAGATTCTTGCGAGCCGACTGCGGGTACGTGACCTCCGCGATTCCTGCCTGTGCAAAAGACCTATCTTTTGTCTATCTCAAATCACGAAATAAAGTTATAGTTTGAACGCTCTCGGTTCCCCGGCGACAACTGACCTGAATTGATGGCGCGGAAAGCGAGTCCCACCATCCTGCAGGAGGAGTTGTACCCATCCAGCGCCGACCGACCGCGCGAGGAGTGGGATGACGCGCGCCTGGTCGACCTGGACGTCGACGAAGAATCTCCGTTCCTGCGCGGGCAAAAGCGAGTCTCCGCCCGCCGCAGTGCTCTTCCCAAAAAAACTGCCAACTGGCTGATGCGGGCTGCCGCTGCGGCGGCGCTTTTGTGTGCCGCAGCCATAGCCGCGGCCGGGGTGTACCGCTACGGCGAGCGCTCGTGGCGCTTTCGCGTGGAATCGAGCGACGACATTGAAATCACTGGCATGCAGAACGTCACCAAGGCGCAAATCATGGAAGTGATGGGCGCCGACATCGGCCGGCACATTTTCTTCATCCCCCTGGCCCAGCAGAAGGCGCAACTGGAGCAGATTCCGTGGGTGCAGTCGGCCAGCGTCATGCGCTTTGTCCCCAACCGCCTCAAGGTGGAAATTCACGAGCGCACCCCGGTGGCTTTTGCCCGCGTCGGGCCGCGAATCGCGCTCATCGACGCGGGCGGCACGCTGATGGAGTTGCCCCCGAAACACAAGTATTCGTTCCCCGTGATTCTGGGGATGAATCCGGGTGAGCCGCTGTCGACTCGCGCGCCGCGCATGAAGGCGTATGCCGAACTGATCCGCGAGCTGGATTCCGGAGGCGCGCGTTATTCCCAGGATCTGAGCGAAGTCGACCTTTCCGATCTCGACAACCTGAAAGTGCGGGTCAACGATCCGGCCGGCGATGTGCTGGTGCATCTGGGATCGTCGGACTATCTGAAACGCTACAAGATTTACGTCACCCATGCACAGGAATGGCGACAGCAGTTTCAGAAGCTGGAGTCGGTGAACCTGCGCTACGACAACCAGGTAATCGTGAATCCGGACCTGCAAGGGACCTCGAAGCCGGCGGCACTAACTCCTGCAGCCGCCAGGGCAGCAGTGGCGGCGGGGGTGAAACCGGCGGCGTTGGTGACGCGCCTGTCACCGCATGACAAGGCCGTGCCCAAGCTGGCCTTTGAGTTGCCCGACAGCAAGCTCGATCCAAAACCGGCAGCCAGCGCGCTCAGGAAGCCGGCGGCGAAAACAAAAATCAGGAAGACCGCGGTCCGGAAGGGCAGAATCACGGCCGCTCCAAAACGTGTCGTTTCGAAAGGGAAGGCCGCGCCGGCACCTGCGACAGGAAAAAATTCGGCGGCGGGGCACGCTGCATCCGCCCCGCAGAAGCCGGCGCCGGCGAAGCAAGCGCCCGCAATACCAAAGCCAAGTCCGGCAATTGCCAGGCAGCAGGCGAATCAGCCATCAAATCAGCCAAGCCAGGGGCCAAATTAATTGCGGAACAGGAAAGTCATAACGACAGGGAACTCATAACGAATGGCGAACCAGCAGGGAAGTTTTCTTACGGCGATTGATGTGGGCAGTGCCAAGACGTGCGCGCTCATGGCCGAGGTGACCGACAACGGCCTGCGCTATCGCGGCCACGGAGTTGCCGACTCGCGGGGCTCGCGCAAGGGCGTCATCGTTGAACTCGACAAAGCAGTCGCGGCCATCCAGAAAGCGGTCGAGGCCGCCGAGGACATCGCCGGCGCGGCGGTGGAGAATGCGGTCGTAGGCATCGGCGGAGCGCACGTTCGCGGAGTGAACAGCCACGGCGGCATCAGCCTGGGAACGCGTCCGCGAGAAATTGGCCGGGACGAAATCAAGCAGGCGGTCGAGCGCGCACGCGCCATTCCGCTCCCCGCCGACCGCGAGATTCTGCATCTGCTGCCGCAGGAATTCATTCTCGATGACCAGGCTGGCGTGCACGATCCGCTGGGCATGATGGCGGCCAGGCTCGAAGTCCGCGTGCACATGGTGACCGCCGCAACCAGTGCGACTCAGAACGTGATCACCGCGGTAAATCGCGCCGGCGTTCACGTGGACGACACGGTCTTTGAGCCACTGGCTGCGGTCGATTCGGTGTTGCGTGCGGACGAGCGCGAGATGGGTGTGTGCCTCGCGGATATCGGAGCCGGATCGACGGAGCTGATTGTTTTCCTGCAAGGCGCGGTGGCTTATACGGGAGTGATTCCGGTAGGCGGCGATCACTTCACCAGCGATTTGTCGGTAGGCATGTGCACGCCGCTGGCCGAGGCCGAGAAAATCAAGAAAGCTTATGGCAATGCGATCGTAACCCTGATTCCCGAGGGCAACGAAGTGGAAGTGCCGTCGGTGGGCGACCGCCCGTCACGGTTGCTGCCGCAGCGCATGGTGGCCGAGATCCTGGAGCCCCGCGCCCGCGAGTTGTGCGAAATGATGCGCGAGGCCTTGCGCCACAACGGCATGTTCGAAGTATGCCTGGCAGGCGTTGTGCTGAGCGGAGGAGGGTCGCGGCTGCCCGGAATCTTTGATGTTGCGGAGTCGGTATTGCAACGTCCAGTGCGGCTTTCATGGCCGATGCCGTTAGCGAAAATGCCGGCAAGTTTGGCCGAACCGGAATACGCGACCGTGCTCGGCATGGTGAATTACGGACAGCGCGCGCGCATTGCTCGCGGATATCAGGAAGACCGCTGGGGATCAAAGTTGAAGGCACTGTTGGTTGGGAAGGGGGCGTAAGGCAAGTGGTCAGTGGCCAGTAAAGGCCGCAGCCGCGAAGCGGCGACAGAATGCAGCCCACGGCGCAAGCCGTGGGTGCGCAGGGGTCCAAACCGGGCACATAGTTGACAAAACAGACCGGGGAGATGGTTGACAGTTTGGTCCGTTCACAGAAGGCGGCTACAAAGGAGCATGCCTTGGAAAGTGAGCGGAGTGGTGGAGAAGCGCAGGCAGTTTGTGGAGCAGTGGTTATCCGAGGAGTGTACGATGACCGAACTCTGTGCCCGGCACGGGATCTCGCGCCAGGCCGGATACAATACGCTGGCCCGTTACCAGCAAGCCGGCTGGGAGGGCGTGGAGGAGCGCAGCCGTGCGCCGCGTCGTCATCCCAACCAGACAGCGGCAGAGATCGAGCAGCAGATCGTGAAGCTGCGGCACGAGCACATGCGCTGGGGGCCGCGAAAGTTGAAGGCGGTGCTGGAACGTCAGCAGCCTGATAGGACGTGGCCGGCGGTGAGCACGATGGGCGAACTGCTGCGCCGCGAAGGATTGGTAATCGCACGCAAGAAGCGGCGCCGGACCGATCCGTATACTGCGCCCTTCGCCGCAGCCGACGCGCCCAATCGGGTGTGGTGCGGCGACTTCAAAGGCTGGGGCCGCACCCAGGACGGCGCGCGCATCGATCCGCTGACTCTCACGGATGCCTGCAGCCGCTACCTGCTGCGCTGTCAGGCCGTGGAGAAGACCGACACCGAGCGCGCGCAAGCCATCTTCGAGGCTGCGTTCCGCGAGTACGGCCTGCCGGAGGCGATCCGCACCGATAACGGCGCGCCCTTCGCTTCCCGCGCGATTGCCGGATTATCGCGCTTAGCGGTGTGGTGGATGAAGCTGGGCATCGTGCCCGAGCGTATCCAACCGGCGCACCCGGAGCAGAACGGACGCCACGAACGCATGCACCTGACCCTGCAGCAGGAGACCATGTCACCGATGGCGGCCAACCGCCGCGCACAACAGCGCTGCTTCGAGCAGTTTCGCCGCGAGTTCAATGAGCAGCGTCCACACCAAGCACTCGACATGCGCACTCCGGCAAGTTGCTATGCGCCCTCATCGCGACCCTATCCCGCACGTATCTCTGCACCGGAGTATGGCAGTTCCATGATCGTGCGGCGCATCTCACCCGGCGGCCAGTTCATGTGGAAGACTCACGATGTGTTCTTAAGCGAGACGCTGATGGGAGAACGCATCGCACTGCAGCCGATCGATGATCGCTGGTACACGATTTATTTCGCAGAGTTTGCCCTGGGGCATTTCGACAGTCGAACCCGAACGGTTCATCGCCGAATGCCAGCTCACGGCTTCTACAGAGCTGATGCAGAGGAAGGGGAACTGACCCCTTCCCCTGCACCCCATCCCCAAAACCCGGGCCAGAATCTGTCAACTATGTCCCCGGTCTAAACTGTCAACTATCTGCCCGTCTGGACAAGCAAGAAATGAACCAGCCCCGGCGGGGCGAAAGAGGTCTGTGAGTTGAGTAGCAACAAAATTCAGTCTACGGTGAACAAAATGAAAAACGATTCGAAGATTCGCATCAGCTTCAACGAAGAACCACGCAACGATGCCAAGATCAAGGTCATCGGAGTGGGTGGCGGCGGCGGCAACGCAGTGAACCGCATGATTGATGCCGGGGTCGAGGGCATCGAGTTTGTCGTGGCCAACACCGACCTGCAGGCGCTGCGCCTGTCGCGCGCTCCGGTGAAGCTGCAGCTGGGCGTGAAGCTCACCAACGGTCTTGGCGCCGGCGCGAATCCCGAGGTTGGCCGCAAGGCCGCGCTCGAAGATTCCGACAAGATCATCGAAGCGCTCGAGGGCGCCGACATGGTCTTCGTCACCACCGGCCTCGGCGGCGGCACCGGCACCGGAGCAGCTCCGATCATCGCCTCCCTGGCCTGCGAAATGGGAGCGCTCACGGTTGCGGTGGTCACCAAGCCTTTTGCCTTCGAAGGCAAGCGCCGCATGGCGCAAGCCGAACGCGGCATCGCCGAGCTGATGGAATCCGTCGACACTACCATCGTGATTCCCAACGAGAAGCTCCTCGCGGTCGCCGAGAATGCCGGCTTCTTCGAGTCCTTCCGCATCGCCGACGACATCCTCCGCCAGGGTGTGCAGGGCATCTCCGATATCATCACCATCCCTGGGATCATCAACCGCGACTTCGCCGACGTGAAAACCATCATGGCGCGCATGGGCTACGCCGTCATGGGCACAGCCACCGCCAGCGGCCAGCTTCGCACCACCGAGGCGGCGCAGCGGGCTATTGCATCGCCCCTGCTCGAGGCCGGCGCCATCGATGGTGCGCGCGGCATCCTCATTAACATTACCGGCTCGTCCTCGCTCAAGCTGGCCGAGGTGCAGCAGGCCTGCACCATCATCCAGACCGCCGCGCACGACGACGCCAACATTATTTTCGGCGCCGTGCTCGACGATAAGATGAAAGACTCGGTGAAAATAACTGTCATTGCCACCGGCTTCCGCGAAGTGCCGGCGGCGCGGCCTCACCGCGAGACGCGCCACTCCTTCGCCGCGGCCCATGACGACGCCATGGACTTTCCCGAGCCGCCGGAGCCCATGCTCGATCCCATGCCGGAACCGCATCCCTCCGAAGCAAGAATGTCCGAGGCAAGAATGTCGGAAGCAAGAGACGAGCGCAGGTTCGTCGCCGACCCGGCACCCGCGATGCAGGCTGGGGCGGAGGTGATTTCGCTTGATGCGGTGCGCAACGCCCTGGTGGCCAACTTCGAGCAGGATGATCTGGATGTGCCGGCGTTTCTGCGCAAACGCGGCGAGGTCATGTGAGGCGTTGTGCAACAACCTGCGGAGAAGGCGAAATGAAATGCGCGAGAAGATTTCGCGCGGAAGGGAAAATGTTTTCCTACGAATGGATATCTTGACGGTAATAAGGTAACTAGTTACTAAAAGCGGGGGGCCGAAGTAATTCCCACGTATGCCCCTGTTCCATAAGGGGTTAAATCAAATTTAATGTTTGCACGGATTTAAACTTTGTCATTGCCAGAAATGAGTTAACTGCCGTACTATCGGATAGTTGCAAAAGGCTGCGCGGGGTTACCTCCAACTGGCACGGCTCGTGCACTACAACAGATAGATTTTTCCGGAATTGGGGTACGTAAGCGAGAATGTCTAAGCGGGAATCGTGCCTTCTTCGTCTCGTATTTGCCTGCGTCACCTGCCTGTCTATGACAGGTATGATCTGGGCGGCAAACGTCAACACGCACGCGCTGCATTCCAAATCGAAATCGCAGAAAATCAGTGAGACCACGCGCACGCGGCGCCGCCTGCATCACCTTGCGCGCAGCCATGCCACCGTCACTCACGCTTCGGTACATACCCGCCGCCACCGCTATTACGAGCGGTTCTCCATGAGTTCGTTCGCCGACGGCATCGGTGAGGGTGACCTCACGGCGGGCGAAGATCCGATCGTGCGTCGTGCCGCCCTCGACGCTCTGGGCAATATGAACGGCACAGTGGTTGCCATTGAGCCGACCAGCGGACGCGTCCTCGCCATGGTCAACCAGAAACTGGCCCTGTCCAGCGGCGCCCAGCCCTGCTCCACCATTAAACTCTCCGTCGCTTTGGCCGCATTGAATGAAGGTCTGGTGGAGAAAGACACGCCGGTGGCGCTCGGCGGCCGCAGCCGCATGAATCTGACCATGGCCCTGGCGCATTCCAACAATGCCTACTTTGAAGCGCTGGGACGCAAACTCGGATTCGAGAAGGTCGCCTACTACGCTCACGAATACGGCCTGGGTGAACTGGCCGGATACGACATCGCTGGCGAGCAGCCGGGCGTTTATCCCGATGCCGTCATTCCGGAAAAAATGGGCGGCGTGGGCAAGATGTGCTCCTTCGGTGAAGGCGTTACCATGACCCCGCTGCAGCTGGGCGCGATGGTGGCGGCGATTGCCAACGGTGGAACCCTCTACTACCTGCAGCATCCGACCTCTCCCGATGAAGTTGCAAACTTCCAGCCGCGCGTGAAGCGGCAACTGGATATCGCGCCGCTGATCCCTGAAATTTCCGATGGCATGGCGGGCGCGGTGCAATTTGGCACGGCGCGCAGCCTGCGGTTGAACTTTAACGAAGAAGAAATCCTGGGCAAGACCGGAACCTGTTCCCATGAGGGCACCCGCTTCGGCTGGTTTGCCTCCTACGCGAACACCAGCATTGGCCGCGTCGTCGTGGTCGTCTTCCTGGAGGGAGGACGTCCCACGTTCGGTCCCAAGGCTGCCGAAATTGCCGGGCGCATGTATCGCGGACTCTATGATCACAACTTCTTTATCGCCGGGCCCAGCGCGCCCTCTGATACAGCGACCATGAAAACGGTCAGCACGACTCCCTGATCTCATAACCATCGATCTCGCGACCATAGATCGCGTTAGTCCACACTTTCAACCTAAGTTTCTGCCAAGGCCTCTCGCCTCGAGAGGTTCTCTCTGCTTCGTTGCGTCCCTGCCGAAGATCCGGAAACGTTGAATCGCATTTCCGCGCCCAGGAAAACCCGAACCTTAGAAATTCTTAACCACGGAAACGCCCATCCTCTGCCGATATATATGGGAGAAGCCACCATCCATATGCGCGATGAATCGACGTTATCGATGATGCGAGGGAGGGCGTCACGACAGAACTAGTTTTACTTACGGGGTCCTACGACTACCACCTGGTCGCTCTCTCGGTGCTTTTGGCCATGTGCATGAATTATGCCGGCTTCGAAATGGCCGAGAGAACCATGGCGTCCCGCGGCGGTTCGCGAGTTTTTTGGATGCTATGCGGCGGCACGGTCATGGGCATCGGACTCTGGGCTGCGCTCTACGTTGGTACGCTGGCCTTTAGCCTGCCGGTTCCAATTCACTACCACTATCCGCAATTGGGGATGGGACTGCTAGCAGCGCTCTTCTCGACCACGGTGGGATTGTCTAACGCCACCAGTCAACGGAGAGGAGTCGCGCAGTCGATCGCCGCCAGTATCGCCGTGGGCCTAAGCTTGGCCGCCGTTCCGTTCTTTGACGTGGCTGCTCTACGTGTTTCTGCGGGAATAGAGTACCGATGGGGACTGGCCGCATTGTCCGCCGCCCTTGCGGTGGTAATTTTCCTGCTGATATTGCTTCTGGTGCTCAAAGTCTTGCACGTGGAGCGGCCCGACCTCTCGGGAAAAATCCTCAGTGCAATCATCGTGGGAGGCGCCGTTGCGTTTTTGCCTTACTTAAGCTTGTCCGCGGTAAGGTTCCATCCCTCCTCGGTCCCGGCTGATCTCGTACGCACGGTCGGCCGTTCTTCTCTGGGCGTCGCTGCTACTGCTGGCACGGCTTTCCTGATTCTGCTGGGAGCTGTCACAGCGTCTGTGCTTGAGGGGCTTCTGGAGTCCCACGAGGCAGTCGTTGAGAAGGCGCAGGAAAGCGAAATCTTCTTCCGCAGTCTGTCCGAAGCCATTCCGGGCATCATCTGGACAGCTCGCGCCGATGGCGGCGTCGATTTCGTCAGTGACCGATGGTACAGCTACAGCGGCGAGCCTCCCCAACCGAACAAGGATTTAGCCTGGAAACAGGCGCTTCATCCTGACGATGTGGCAGTGACCGTGGCTAAATGGGCGGAATGCGTCCGTACCGGCGAAGCCTACGAAATGGAGTACCGGCTGCGCCGCGGCTCGGATGGAAGCTATCGCTGGTTTCTGGCAAGGGCTACCGCTGTCCGCGATGATAAGGGACAGATCGTCAAATGGTTTGGAACCGTCACGGATATTGAAGATCAAAAGCAGAGTCAGCAAATCCTCGAGGAACAGATCAAGGAGCGCACCCAGCAATTAGCCGAAGCCAACACCCGGTTACAAGAAGAGATGTGGGAGAAAGACCGGGCGCGCAAAGAACTCGACCAGCAAAACGAAAGAATGGTGCGCGAACTCAATGAGCGCTCGCTACGGGCAACCCTGCTCACCAAGATGGGCGAACACTTGCAGAGTTGTCTCACCAAGGACGAAGTATTTGCGGCCGCTCTTGGTTTTGCCCCCAAGATTTTCCTCCACCGGGGCGCGATCGCGCTGCTGAATCCTGAGCGCAACCTGGCCGAGGTGATCGGGTCGTGGACAAACTGCGAACTCCCGCGAAAAGCCTTTGAGCCCAATGCCTGCTGGGCATTGCGAACCGGGCATCAGCATCTGGTTCTCGCGGGCGACACCACGGCACGTTGCAGCCATGCCGCAGGCGTGAAGCATACCTACCTGTGCATTCCCATCCTGGCGCAGGGCGAAGCGCTCGGCATTATGCATTTTCAGGCGACCGATGAATCGCCGAACATGGGCGAAGCGGAACTCTCGTTCAAGACAACCTTCGCCGGGCAAGTCGGATTGTCCATCGCCAACATCAATCTGCGAGACGCTCTGCGCACGCAGTCCATCAAAGACCCGTTGACCGGCCTTTACAACCGGCGCTATCTGGAAGAAATGCTGCAGCGTGAAATCCGGCGCGCGCGAAGGGCGGAGCAATCTTTGGGAATTCTCATGCTCGATCTGGACCACTTCAAAGCCTTCAACGATACCTATGGCCATGACGCCGGCGACGCCGTGCTGCGTGAGACCGCATCATTCGTGGCTGGGAGCGTGCGCGCGGAAGACACCGTCTGCCGTTTTGGCGGAGAGGAATTTGTCGTCATCCTCCCGACTGCAAACCTGGATGGCGCGCAAGTCCGGGCGGAGAGCATACGATCCAAGCTGAGGGAATTGACGGTCCTGCATCAGGGGCAATCCCTGGGCATGATCACGGTGTCCATTGGCGTCTGTGCCTTTCCAGTCAACGGCACGTCGTCCCGGACTTTGCTCGCCGCCGCCGATGCCGCCTTATATCGCGCCAAACGCGAAGGCAGGGACCGGGTGGTAGTCGCCGAGCAGCAGTCCCTGGCGGCTTCCGCAGCGGCCAATGCAGCGCAGTCCTGACGATACCAAGAACGTTGTGTGGACCGGGTTTCTGCTGGTGTGGGACCGGGTCCCCTGACCCGGTCGCGGCGCGCAGCGCCGCGCTTTAAAGCTCAGCTCCGTTGCCCTGGGCCCTTGCTCTCGTCGCTGGCAATCACGCCATCCTTGATGTGAATAACGCGATGGGCATACTCGGCGATATCGCCCTCGTGGGTGACCAGAATGATCGTATTGCCCTCAGCGTGGAGCCGGTCAAACAGAGCCATGATTTCGATACCGGTCTGCGAATCCAGATTGCCCGTAGGTTCATCTGCCAAAATGATGGAGGGCTTGTTGACCAAGGCGCGCGCGATCGCGACACGCTGGCGTTGGCCGCCGGACAGTTCGTTGGGCTTGTGGCTCATGCGCGATTCCATGCCGACGGCGGCCAGCGCACCTTTCGCGCGTTCGATGCGCTGCTCCGTCGGGATACCCGCATAGATCAGCGGTAGCTCTACGTTGTGCAGTGCGGTTGCGCGGGCCAGCAGGTTGAAGGTCTGGAAGACGAAACCGATTTCCTTGTTGCGGATGCGCGCCAGTTCATCGTCGTCCAATTCGCTGACCAGTTGATTGTTCAGCCAGTAACTTCCCTTGGTAGGAGTGTCGAGACAGCCGATCAGGTTCATCAGCGTCGACTTGCCCGACCCGGAAGGCCCCATGATCGCTACGTACTCATTGCGCCGAATGCGCAGATTCACCCCCCGCAGCGCGTGCACCTGTTGTTCGGAGCCCATGTCGTACGTCTTCCACAAATCTTCAGCCGCGATCATGCTCGACTCCGGCGGCGCAAGGCTGGTTGGGCTGGGCATGCTGATGACTTCGGCGGTTGCCATTTTTTTCTCCTGGTCCGGTGCCACTGACCTCTCCGATCGTTCTATCGATCTTTGACCTCTGATCCCTAATCCGTTCAGTTGATTTTCTCAGCGGCCTCTGCGGCGGTTCTTAGCGATCTCTGCGGTTCAAGCTTTTTACCGCCGGCGCCATGACCGGCCTGGCATTATGGACGCGCCAGACCGCAGAACGTTATGTTTCGTCTTCCTTCTTGGGGGCCGAATTATCGATCTTTACTCCTTTGCCCGGTCGAAGCGTGCGTAGAACCTTGTAACTGCCCGTGATGACCTCATCCCCTTCTCGCAGGCCTTCGAGCACTTCAATATCCGTGGTTCCCGTAACCCCGGTTGTGACCGGCACGAACTCGGCCTTGCGGTTGCGGATCACGAACACGCCCTGCATCCCATCCTCTTTCTTCTGATCCTTCGCCGCAGTTTCTTTCGGCACGGGAGATGCTGCTTGCACCGATGTCGAACCCGACTTCTGCTCGTCCAGTTGCGCCTTGGTTCGGATGGTCAGTGCCTGTATAGGGACAGCCAGGGCGTTGTTTCGAGTCGCCGTCGTGATTTTCGCCGTCGTGGAAAGCCCCGGGCGCAGGTCTTGAGGTGGGTCCTGTAAAGTAACCACCACCTTAAAGTCTTTCGCTTCTTCGCTCGCCGTTGTTTGTTGCGAAGTCGACACTCCACTGGAGCGCACGATGGCGTTGTCCCCGATCTCAGAAACCGTGCCGTGGAACACCTTTCTCGGAATCGCATCGATGGTCACATCCGCTGGCTGTCCGAGATGCACATTCACGATGTCGGTCTCGTCTACTTTCACTTCCGCCGTAATCACCGACATGTCGGCAATCGTCATCAGCGTGCTCCCCAGCGCATTCTGAATCCCGATGACCACCGACTCGCCTTCCCGAACCGGCAGATTGGTGACCATGCCTTCATAGGGAGCGGAGTACGTCGTCTTCTGCAGCACATCGGCAACTCGGGTCAGATTGGCCCGCGCCATCGCTACGTGCCGGTCGGCGGAATCTTTCTGCGCCTTGGCCTGGGCTACACGCGACTGGGCTTGCACCAACCCGGCGTCCGCCGTAGCCCATGCATTGCTGCGGCTGTCGAACTCAGACTTGGCGATCAGCCCTCCTTGAAACAGATTTTGCGCGCGATCCCAGTCCAGTTTGTTGCGATCATAGTCGGCCTTGGCGCGCTGCAAATCAGCCTCGGCGGTCTTCAAGCTGGCCTCCGCCGCGATCGCGTCGGTCTCCGCTGCCTGAACCGACGCCTGGTTCGCGCTCACATCCGCCGTGGATTGCACGTTCTCCAATTGCGCCACCAATTGTCCCTTCTTTACGTGATCCCCTTCCTTCACGTACAGGTGGGTGATCTTTCCATAAGCGTTGGCGCCGATGTTTACGTAGGTCTTCGGCTTGATTTCTCCAGACCCGCTAACCACGCTTGCCAGATCCTGGCGCTGTACCTTGGCAGTCTGCACCGCGACCACGTTCTTGCTGCTCTGATGCACGGTGAAGGCGACGATGATGACCAGCAGCAGTGTCGCGCCCGCGCCAATGAGTATCTTTTTCCAGGTTTTCATGATTCCCGTCACTGTCCCGGAGCGATTCCCGCTTTCACAAAACACAGCCCGATAAAACCGCAGCCCCAGCCCGAGAAACCTCTCACCATGATTCTTGTCGCAAGGTTGCGCGGCTGCCGCGTCGTCCTCCAGGGTGACGGACACACATCCTCTGCTACGATCCCGGCAACGAGAAAGTTCCCAATCAGGACACAATCAGGACAAAGAAGTGGCCAACACCGGTTACCGCCGGGACGACGCCCTAGACCTGCTCCCGGACCTCTCAATTATAGCCTGCGCTTTCGCTGAACCAAGTCACGGTTTCGGTACGGCCCCGGGCAACTCGTTTCCCAGACTCATGCTTCTAACTGCCTGGGTTGGCAATCCGCTCCCCGAGGGCGACTTAACCTTGCGTTAGCACAATTAAAGGGCCTAGAATAGGTAGACGGCGGTTGTATTCTCAGGAGTCCCTCTCATGTTCCCGGTTGGTTCGCGTCAATGTATCGCTCGCGTCCTTACTCTGTTTTTGCTGGCTGGTTGTGCTGCCGTCGCGCCAGCGCAAAATCCCGCAGACAAATCCGCAGATAAACCTGCAGACAGTACTGTCAATGCCGCTCCCAGTCAGGCGGAACCGGAAGTTGATCCTCTCAAGAAACCGCTGACAGAAAAGCAGAAGACCAAGCAGAAAAAGGCGCTCAAGCAAGAACTCAGCAAGGTCTACAAGAAATGGCTCGACGAGGACGTAGTCTGGATCATCACCGACGAAGAAAGAGCCGCTTTCAAACAGCTTTCCAATGACGAAGAGCGCGACCAGTTCATCGAGGCCTTCTGGCAGCGTCGCGACCCCACTCCCGACACCGAGGAGAACGAGTACAAGGAAGAGCACTACGCCCGCATAGCCTATGCCAACGAGCATTTCGCCGCCGGCATCCCCGGCTGGAAGAGCGACCGCGGCCGCATGTACATCATGTACGGCAAGCCCGATGAGATTGATTCTCATCCCTCCGGCGGTACCTATGAACGACCCATGGAAGAGGGTGGCGGGGAGACTTCAACCTATCCGTTCGAAGACTGGCGCTACCGCTATCTGGAAGGCATCGGCCAGGAGGTCATCATCGAATTCGTCGATACTTGCATGTGCGGCGAATATCACATGACTTTGGATCGCTCGGAAAAAGACGCTCTCCTCTATACACCCAATGCCGGCCTCACCCTCTACGAGCAGATGGGAATGTCCAGCAAGACCGATCGTTTCACAAGCGGCGGATTGGAGCGCCTGGGAGCTGGCCCCATGAGTTCGCAACTGCAGACCAAGCAATTCGATCGCCTGGAGCAGTTCGCCAAGTTGCAGGCCCCGCCTCCAGTCAAGTTCAAGGATCTGGAAGAGGAAGTCGTCAACTCCAAGGTTCTCTTGAACCCGATGCCCTTCGATGTGCGCTCCGATTTCGTGAAGGTGACATCCGATACTGTGCTGGTCCCGGTGACCATCCAGATGAAGAATCGGGACATCACTTTCGTCAACAAGGATGGTATTCAGCGCGGCACGGTCAACATCTTCGGGCGCCTGACCACCTTGGCGGGGAAAGTTGTCCAGACCTTCGAGGACACCGTCCAGGTCGATGTTCCTGCCGAGTTACTTCCCCGCACCGCCGAGAATGCTTCAGTCTATTGGAAGGCGCTTCCCTTGCGTCCAGGTCGGTACAAACTGGATATCGCGGTGAAGGACGTCAATGGTGACCGCAAAGGCAGATGGAGCCGGGGCATCGTGGTTCCGGAATTCTCCGACGATAAGCTCGCCACCTCCACCTTGATCGTGGCTGATCAGATGGAGCCAGTCGCCACCAAAACCATTGGCACCGGCAGCTTTGTGATTGGCGCGATGAAGGTCCGGCCGCGCGTCGCTTCGGCCAACGGCAAGCCGGCCGTATTCAAGAAAGACCGCGACCAGAAACTTAATTTCTGGATGCAGGTCTACAATCTGGGCGTGGACGAAAAGACGCACAAGCCGTCGGCCACGTTCGAGTATGATATCGTCAACATGGCAACGAACAAGCCAGTGGTCCAGAAAGTGGAATCCACGGACCAGATGGGCAGCATTGGCGAGCAAGTGACCCTGCAGAAAACGATCGCCGCCGCCAACCTGCAACCAGGCGTTTACAAGATTGAGATCAAGGTGAACGACAACATCTCCAAGCAGACCGTTGATCCTTCGGCAGTGTTCGCCGTCGAATAGCGGCCCGCTTGTTTTCCCGGGGGTGGATGGATTTGATGCTGCGCAAGCTGGGAACCTGGGCAGTCGTACTCGGGTTAACTCTTCCGGTGTGGGCCGGCGAAACTCCCGGAACCATTTCCGGATATGTGCGTAGTGTCTCCGGTGTGCCCCAGATGGGCGCCGTCGTCGAGATCCTCGGCTCGGCGGCTCATCATTTCACAGTCTTCACCGACGGCGCCGGATACTACTCCGCCACCGGTTTGCTGCCCGGCTTCTATACCGTCAAAGTTTCTGCTCCCTCATTCCTGCCCGCGCTGCGCGATCGCGTAGGACTTCGTCCCGGAGCCAGCATCAATGTCAATGTCACGCTGAACACGCTGCTGAGCGCGATCGAACTTGGCCCCATTCGCGCCATGCCCGACGACGACAATTGGAAGTGGACGCTGCGCTCTGTTGCGAACCGCCCCATCCTGCGTATCGTCAATGATCCCAACTCACCCGCCGAAAAGCAGGACCATGAGTTCAGCGGCACCCTCTCGTTCCTGGCCGGGTCCGATGCTGGAGGTTTCGGCACCGGATCGGAAATGAGCACCGGCTTCACCCTGGAGCGCTCAGTCTTCACCGCCGGCCGCTTCGACGTGAGCGGCAACGTGGGCTACGGGCTCGGCCTCCCCGCCGCAGCCGTGCGTGCCAGCTACTCCAATCGCCTGCCCGATGGCTCCGAGCCTACGCTGGCCCTGACCGTCCGTCGCTTCGCTCCTTCCGACCCGAACCTGCACAATGCCGCGCTACAAGCGCTGGCGCTCTCTGCCGGCGATGACTTTGCCGTCGGCGACGTCCTCGAATTAAAGTTCGGCAGCGAGTTGCAGACCATTCAGTTCCTCGGCCGCGTCACCGCCTTCCGCCCCTACGGTGCCGCGGATCTGCATCTCTCGCCCAACACCATTCTGGAATACGGCTACGCGACCTCCCGTCCCGACAACCGCGCGGAAAAGGGCTTCGATTCTTCTCCCGCGGATCTGAGTGAAGCGAATCCAAGAGTCAGCATGGTAGGGTTCGATCCCAAGCTGGAACGCGCTCACCATCAGGAACTCAGTGTGTCGCGGCGCCTGGGTAAGAACAACCTCCAGATCGCCGCCTTCACTGACCGCGTTGGCGACACCGTCCTCACCGGCACCGGAGAAGTGACCGCCGCCGGCGGCTTCTTGCTCCCCGACATTTATTCGGGAACATTCAGCTACGCCGGCAAGACGCTGGATTCGAGCGGCCTCCGAGTCGTGCTGCAACGCAGATTTTCCGCCGACCTCACCGCTACGCTCGACTACGCGTACGGCAGTGTCCTCGATCTGGCTCACCCCGATGTATCTCTGCAGGAAGCCCAGCAGTGGATCGGCGCCGTGCGCCGTCACGCCGTCGCCGCCAAGCTCAGCGGCACCGTGCCGCGCACCCACACGCGCTGGATCGCCTCCTATCGCTGGGTCAACGGTCCGGCTCTCACTCCGGTAGACATGTTCAATGCCTCTCCGGGTCAGAGCGATCCCTTCGTCAACCTCTTCATCCGCCAGCCCATCCCCGCCATCGGCTTCCTCCCCAGCCATATGGAAGCGATCGTCGATGTGCGCAATCTCCTGGCGCAAGGCTACGTCCCCGTCATCGGTCAGGATGGCCAGACCGTCTACCTGGTGCAGGCCGCCCGCTCGGTCCGAGGCGGAGTGGCATTCACTTTTTAGAAAGTCTCCCCGAAAATCCCCAAGCCCTTTCCAGCCCCAAGCCCTCCTGTCGTCTTTTTCCCTTGTTCTTCTTGCGGCCTTTGCGTCCTTCCTTGGCGCGCTTTGCGTCAAATTTTTCCCCGGCCCAGATGTGACCGACTATCCAAACCGCCATTCATCGCAATCAATCGCAAGCCTCCAAATTGTCGATGCGCGCTATCCAAGGAACCGATGGCTCACTCTCAAACACCCTTGATTGCGCAGCCTCCAAAAAAACCGACTGGCGGATAGTTGCCCCGCTGGATTCCACTCTGGAAATGTAGTTGACGGCGGGCACAGCTTTCGATAAGTTGCTGCGGTACACTCAGAGACCTCGGGGGATGTCCCTGTGTTTTTTCTGCCTCAACCGGAGGCGTCATCCATCCGCCAGGTCAGCGAGCGCTACGGGCTTTCATATGATTTGGATCCCAGAACTTCCAAGGAATGGAGTCAAGCTTCTTCGATTCACTACAAGTAGTTGATAAAAGCAGTTGGAATCGTAGTTTTGCATTTGGTTGTTGGCCTGCTGTGAAAAGCCAAACCACCAAACCATCTCAAGTCAAAAAAAGCATACGCCTCTCAATTTGTTGGAGCCCTTTGGAGGGAACATGAAACGTCTACTCGGGTGCGTGGTCGTAATTCTGTTACTCGGGGCAACAATCGCAGCGCAAACGTTCCGCGGAGCCATCAACGGCACCGTCACTGATCAGTCCGGCGCAGTGGTAGCGGGTGCCAACGTTAGGGCGACCAACATCGGTACCGCCGTCTCCATCACTTCCGTGACGACCAGTGACGGCCAGTTCGCCTTCCAGGATTTGCCGCTGGGAACGTACAAGATCGAAGTTTCAGCCGCAGGGTTTCGTTCCGCCGCTTTCGATAATGTGTCGGTCATTGCCGGCAGTGTCTATACCCTGCCAGTGAAACTCTCTGCCGGGTCAGCCGGTACCACGGTGGTGGAGGTCTCCGCCGCCGCCCTTACGCTGGACACGACGACCGCTGCTCAGGACAACACGATTCCGACGCAGGCCATTACCGATGTGCCCATGAACGGACGCGACTTTTCACAATTCATCGCGGTCCAACCCGGTTACGCCGGTTATTCGGTGGGCGGTTTCGGATCGCTCAACGGCACGCGCGCCAACCAGATGAATTGGCAAATCGACGGGGTCGACAATAATGACTTCTGGCACAACATTCCCGCCGTTAATCAGGGCGGCGTCTCAGGAATTGCCGGTGTGGTAATGCCACTGGATGCAATTGACGAATTCTCGGCGCAGACCCAATCCAATGCTGAGGGCGGCCGGAATGCCGGTGGCATCGTCAACGTCGTACTGAAGGCCGGCACGAACCAGGTGCATGGCTCGGCCTATTACTTCAATCGCAATGAGGCATTCGGAGCCGCTTCGCCTTTCACGCCGGTCGGGGTGAAGAAGCCGGAACTGCGCAACGAAAACTACGGATTCACCGTAGGTGGACCGATTATCAAAGACAAGACGTTCTGGTTCGTTGGTTACGAGAAGCAGCAGTACATCATCGGATTGTCCGGTGTGGCGACCGAACCCTCGCTGGCGTATCAGGCCAATGCTTTAACATTGCTATCCAACGCCGGAATCCCCGAAAGTTCAATTTCAAAACAGCTCATCGCCAACCTGTGGCCCAGCACCATCAACAATCTTCCCGCTACCATTGGGAATTTCTTCAGCCCGGTTGCGTCCACTGGCTACAGCTACAATGGTGTGATTAAACTCGATCACAACTTCAATGAGAAAAACCATCTCTCGGCTCGCTGGTTTGGAGGTCAAGGTAGCCAGACCGCTCCTCTCGGCGGCAGCCCGGCACTAGCCACAGCCAGTTCGAACCTGTCGTACTATTTTGAAAAGGCGCCCATCCATGTCTACAACTACGCCATCACCCTCAACTCAGTGTTAACGCCCAGAATGACGAACCAGGTGCTTTTCGGGGTCAACTACTTCAATCAAACGTTCAATGACGCGAACCACAGTTTCGACACTCATTCCTACGGCCTGTTCTTGAGTCCGGATACTTTGATTCACGGACAGCCGATTCTGGGCGCTCCCAATTTCATCATCGGTGGCTTTGAACAGACCGGACTTACACCGCCGGAAGGCCGGAACGACATCACTGGAATGCTGGCGGATATCGTTTCCTATACCGTGGGCAAGCACCAGCTTCGATTCGGCGGCGAGTTCCGCCAAGGCCATGTAGACGAGTTCTACTTCCGGCACGCACTGGGAAGCTTCACATTCGACGGTACACAGGGGCCGTGGCCCGCGTGCGCTACGGGGGACCAGGTGTGCGCGAACACCAACGCCCTTGCGGACTTCCTGGCTGGCTACCTGTCCTGTCCTGCTGCCAATTGTTCCATTGCTGTCGGTAACGCGGAACGAAAAATTGTGGCCAATGGGATTGACTTCTTTGCTCAGGATGCCTGGCAGGTCACGCGTAGATTGAATGTGAATCTGGGCCTTCGCTGGGACTACTATGGCCCCCTTCATAACGGGAGCAAGGACTTGGCGGTGTTTGTACCCGGTAGAGGCATAGTTGAACAGGGCAATGGTATCGATTCGGTCTTTCCGCCAGACCGGAATAACTTTGCGCCGCGCCTTGGCTTTGCCTACCAGCCAACCAATAAGGAGGATCTCGTTGTCCGCGGCGGCTTCGGCGTCTTTTACGATCAGATCAACATGAATCCTTTCCTCGACTATCGTCCGACCAATGGCGGCGCCGACGGTTTGGAAGATAATCCTGCCGGACCCTCGCCAGTTTCTGTCTACGGCATCGGTCCGTTCACAGCCGGTTCTGCGGGCATTCCAGCCAATGGTGGTTTCACCTGGCAGCCCAACACGTACATATTTCCAGGCGTTTCCACCTGTGTTTCTGGGAACAATGCCGCTAATCCTTCCGACTGTATAAACCCGCAAACCGGAGCGCCGGCGACTTTTAATGTCTTTTCGGTAAACCAGAACTTCCGCACACCCTATTTCTATAACTACAACCTGAACATTCAAAAGGGGCTGGGTAATGCGGCCGTAGCTCAGATCGGATACGTCGGCAGTTCGGCTCACAAGCTTTCCGTGATGTTGGATATCAATCAAATCCCCGGAACGCTGACGGACGGAAAATTTGCCGCGCAGTATCCGAATTTCGGCTCCATCAACCAACTCAACAGCGTGGGAACATCCAACTACAACGCGCTGCAGGCGACCCTGCGCGTGCGGTCGTGGCACGGATTAACCTCGCAATTTGCCTACACCTGGGCGCATGAACTGGACGAAGTCAGCGAATACCGTGGACCATTGCCGCTCGACAGCAACTTCCTCCAGGCTGAGTACGGGAATGGCGATTTCGACACTCGGCAGAATTTCTCGGCGTTCTTCACATACGACATTCCAGGTTCGTCGCATGGGCCGAAAATCCTGACCCACGGTTGGCAAGTCACCGGCCTGATGACTTTCCACGGTGGGCAGCCTTTGAGCGAAATACGTCCGGGTTTGAACCAGATTGCCGACCCGTTTGCCGGCGTCTCACACGCTTTCAACAAGAGCGGCGTGACCTGGTACAACCCTCTGGCCTTTTGTACGCCGTCGCCAACTTGCCTGCCGAACACGTTGCTTGGCACCGTCGCCCGCAACTCAATTTATGGCCCCGGCTTCGCCGACGTTGACCTGTCAGTTTTTAAGAACATCGCAGTCACGGAGCGCTTCAAGGTGCAACTCCGGGCGGAGATGTTTAACGTTTTCAACCGTATTAATCTTGCTTCAGGTCCGGGCTCCACCAGCGCCGGGGTCGTCAGCGACACTATTGGCGACTTCAATGGAGCTCCTGGTATCGGGCCCGGGGAGGCCTTCAACCTGCAGTTGGCGGCCAAGATCATCTTCTGACCTCCCGCACCTGGGTTATTGCCCCTGCCGCTTCGCGGCAGGGGCTTTTTCTTTGGTCCGCCAAGGGCCAAGAAGCCTCGAAAATGAAAGTCTTAACGGGAGCAGTGTGACATCCAACCTTGCCATCTAGGCTTGATTTGGCAGATCATAACTCCGTGCAAGCGGCTAACCAGACCGTCGCTGCCAAAAGCTAAGTCGTTTGTTCCCAGGATTTTGCCTCCATCCCCTTTGGAATCAAGATTTTGGACTCAAAACAGCACTTAACTTCATGATTCCATTACCCTAGGGGGAGGGGGGTGGTGGGGTTAATAATAAGTTAACAGCCTCCGAAGTGGAACCCCTCACGAACGAGCGTACAAACGCCTTAACTTTTTTTCTGTGGATAACACGATGCAATGAGAAACTTCTCCTCGTCGCCGCCCGAAATGGAGCACGCAGTCGCAGCCGTCCTACGCCTTTCGTCACTCGTCCCCGGATTACGCCAATGTTACCCTCTTCTCGTAATCCCCTCCCCACAAACATTTTGTTCCGGAGATCCTGATGCTTCGCTCCTCCTTTATGAAGACCATCGCCGTCTTAGCCCTTAGCCTGTCCCTGGCCGCGCCGCTTTATGCGCACCACCTCAAGAAGGGTGAAACCGCGACGCTGCCCATCACGACCAGCTCGCCCAAGGCTCGCGAGCTCTACCAAAAGGGCATCGCCGACTACGAGAATCTTTATCTGGAGCGCTGCAACAATGACTGGCGCGCGGCTGTGAAGGAAGATCCCAATCTCGCCGAAGCCTGGATATTAATCGCCTTGAACAGCGGCAATCCCAAGGAAGTCAACGCCGCCCGCGCCAAGGCCAAGGCTCTCGCGCCCAAGCTCACATCCGGAGAGCAGTTGATGATTTCCTGGATCGTCAAAGTGCAGGAGGGCGACTACATCGGCGGCATCGCTGCCATGAACGACATGCTCGAAATGTATCCCAGGGACAAGCATCTGCTCTACCTCGCGGGCAACTGGCTGATGGCGGAAAACAGCAACGATCAGGCGGAGAGAATGATGGAGAAAGCTCTGGCCATCGACAAGAATTTTCCCGCTGCTCTGAACGATCTGGCCTATGTCGATGCCCGCAACCAGCAGTTCGCCAAGGCATTCGCGGCCATGGAGCGATACATCGTCCTGCTGCCCAGGGAACCGAATCCGCATGATTCCTACGGGGAACTGCTGCGCATGGCCGGAGACTACGAGAGATCACTGAAGCAATACCGCTTGGCTCTGCAGATCGATCCCGACTTCGTGACCTCGCAGCTTGGCCTCGGCGATACCTATGCGCTAATGGGTAATCAGGAGCAGGCGCGCGCCGAGTACGACAAGGCGATTCGCTTTGCATTCAACGAAGCCGACCGGTTGACCTACAGCATGCAGCGCGCAATGACCTGGATTCGCGACGGCAAATTCGCGGAAGCCGACAGGGACTTTCAGGAAATTGCCGCGACCGCCCACGCCAAGGAGCAGGATCTGCAGGAAGCCCAGGCCCTGCGCCATATCGCGGAGTACCAGGCCGACGATAACGCAGCCCTGAGACAGTTAGCCCTTGCCGAAGAGGCCGTGAGCCATCGCAAGAGATTTCGCCGCTCGACCGCGACGAAGAGCTCTCGCGCATCCTGCGCAATCGTGTCGTGCGCGCCGCCCACGCCGACAATCAACTACTGGCCGAGAAATCTCTGCAACAGCTCGAAGCCCTGGCCACCGGGAGCCGCAACCGTGTAATTCAGAGCTCCTACCACGGCGCCGCGGGTACCTTGCTCATGGATCAGAAAAAATACGAGGACGCGATCGCCCACCTCGAGGAAGATCAGGACAATCCTTTCTCCCTGGAGTTGCTGGTTCAGGCCTACTACCAGACCAGCCAGACGGAAAAACTGCAAGAGACCGAAGCCAAGTTGCGCGGGACCAACGTTCCCACCATGGAGCAGGCGCTGGTGGTTCCGGCAGCCCGTGCAAAGCGTCCCATTATGTAACTGGCTCGCGTAGATTGTGTCGATAAATTTTCTTCCCTGCGCCGGGGTTGGTGTACATTGTTGCTCTCGATGACGACCAGCGCCGAGCGCCGCTCCGGAAAAAGAATCCCCGCACGCGTGCCCGCCCAGGTGCGCTCCCACGCCGGACATCATGCGGCCGAGACCCGCGACGTCAGCACCAACGGCGTTTTTCTCTATACCCACTCCCGCATGGAGAAGGGAAGCGATGTGGAACTCGTGTTGATCCTTCCCCCGGAACTCACATCTGGAGAAAAGTGCTGGGTGTGCTGCCAGGCGACAGTTGTACGTGTGGAGGAGTCGGGAGCCAAGTTCGGTGTCGCGGCCAAGATCCGCCGGATGGACGTGCTTCCGGAGGTGGCGATATGAGGCGCGATCACCCGATATTCGCGCAAAGAAGAAGTTTCATTTCGGGGCCATTTCAAGGTACACTTTCCTGAAATGAAGTTGTTTGGAGCTTTTAGCCATTCCGTCTTCCCTAAAAATCCCTCCAAACTCCTGAAAAAAAGCCTTCCATTGTATGCCGTGCAAATGCAATAATGGCGGCCCTAGAATTGCTCTGGCCAATCCCAGGATCAGGTGGCCCAGAAATGTGGATTGAAAAACTTGCGGACGGTGTGGTGCGAGTGCAAACTCCCATTGGCCCGCGCTATGTAATGCCCTCATTTTGGCAACGTGTTTATCTGGTGTGGATGTTTCGCAACTTCCCCATTCTGCCTCACGCCGTGCTCAGCCGGCGGCAACAGCGGATGATCGACCGCATGTGCTCGGAGCAGCGCTTCGCATCGATGGCCTACGCGGATGGAATGGACGAAGCGCCGGTCATCGGTACGGTTGAGCGGCGTCCAGCGATGGGAGCGGAGCAACTGCCGCCTCGCCGTTCCGCAGCCGGGGAGAGGTCAGAGAGCATCGCCGAAGTCCGCCAGCGCCCGTAGATTCCAGCAGAGTCTTGCACGCGTTTCTCGCCTGCAACCGATGACTCGACAGGCGGCAGCAAAGCGACGATGCTATAATTTCTTTTCGTCCTTCCTGCAACAGTTCCCGTCGCGGGCGCGTAGCTCAATTGGCAGAGCAACTGACTCTTAATCAGTAGGTTGAAGGTTCGATTCCTTCCGCGCTCACCATCTTTTCAGGAACTTAGCGACTACGAAATCACTCGGAAATCAGTCCCGAGCCATTCGGTATCGCTAACCTTACAACTTTCTCATTCGCAGAGCGCATATCCTCAGTCACGGCGTCACCATAGATGTTCATGGTGGTGCGGATGTCGGCATGGCGCATGAGCCGCTGCTGTACGCCTACAGGAGTGCCGACCGAATCCAGCCAAGACCTGTAGGTATGACGCAAGCTGTGAGTACCAATTCTACCGATGCCCGCCTGGACCGCTGCCTTCTGGTACATGCGCCAAACCTGATCGTATGACCAAGGCAACCGGCCAAGCTGGGCCGGAGAAGCGAATATCCAGTCATCCGATGCAGCGAACTGGGTCGTTTGCTTCCACGTCTTTAAAGCTTCCAACAGTTTGTCGGTCCATGACTATGTTTCTTCGTGACTCACTGGTTTTCACATCGTTCACTTGCTGGCAGACGATGCCGCGTTCTACACGAAGCCTGGCGCTGAGCCAATCGACATCGGCCCACCTCAACGCTAGACATTCGCTGATCCGCAGGCCCAGGCAGCAGCACAAAAGCGCAATTGTCGCGAACGGTTCGTCCAGATGTCGGATGAATTTCTGGAACTCTTCGACCGTTAAACTGCGCGGCTGCCGGGTTCGTTTGGTCAAACCGTTGACACTGACCAGTTCCATCGGATTCCGCTGTGTAGGCACGTCTCCTCTCCACATTGCGAAGTCCCACAGGATGCTCAGCACATTTCGAATGTGCGCCTTGCTCTTAGGTGCGAGCGATAAAGAGTCCAACCAAAGTTCCACAGGGCGTGCCTGCAGGTCCGTGACCACAGAATCACCCCATCGGGGCAGGATGTGATTCTTTAGCCAAACCTCGTAAGCACGTCGAGTGTCACTGCGCTTGGGCATCTTCTCTATTCGATATTGCTGAATAAGCTGCTTCATGGTGACGAGGGTCCTCTCCTGCTGCAAGCGCAAGTCCCGTCGCACGATGTCGGCCCGTTGTAGTGCATGCGCTCTGGTTGGAAGCTCCGTCAGAGTTCCCAATCTTCGGCTGCGTCTACTACCATATTCAAGCCAGAGGAAATTCCAAGTCGCTCGGGTTTTGTTGAATACCACACTTCCATTCTTTCTCCGTGCTCTCACTTCATTACCCTCCTTTCCTCAGAGAGCACAGTTGGCGGGAAAGAGCTTAGCACAGGACGCGAGAGCAGGGCAGAGTCCAAATCCTCACGGCGAAAACGCCACACGCGACGCTTTGTACCCGACAGTGCAAACGCGTTCACCTTGCGCTGTCGCACCCACAGCAAGAGTGTGCGAATTTTGACCTTTAAGTATTGCGCCGCTTCCTCAGCCGTCAACCATTCCGTTTGTGCTTTTGCCCTCATTTTGGACTCCGCTACGTAACCTGTGGTATCCGTCGCCCTTCTTGCGACTCCCCTGTCGCACCACGCAACCCTTCTAAGTGCATTCCAAGAACGAGTACCAGGACCACTGCTGCGATAACTGCGATCATTCCTAACAGAGTGACTCTCATGCTGCGTTCTCCCGTTTCGCAATTCCGTCACAATCTTTGTCTGGGCAGCGATAACCTTCGAATCTGCCGTTAACCCAACTCGTCTTTATCAGATCCTCTGTGAGCCAGAATCTCTTGCCACATTTCGGGCACTCGAACTCATAGCGGTGTTGCAGTTCCGCCAGACGCTTCCAGATGTGGTTGGTATCCGCTTGCTCACACAACGACTCAAGCTGCCGAATTCCGCTTTCAATCCTAACGAACATCTGCAAGCCGCAAGGATCGCAGTGCAGGTAGGGTTTGCCTTTCTTTGTTGTTCGCACTTCGCGGGGCTTCCCGCAGATGCAGCATGGAAAAAATCTGGGATTTTTCGCTAATAGCGGTTTCATTTGGACTCCTTTAAGCCGCCACGCTTCTCGATGGCGGGTTCACTGCTCTTCTGTAGTTCTGCCAAGGCCCTTTCTGTGGAACTGATCCACTGATAAGCCTTCAAACCGTTTATCGGAGCAACCGCTCTGATATCGCCACTCTGTACAAGGCGCTTGAGCACGGTGTGAATTACCGCCAACGGGTTCGCGTACCTTTGAATGTTGAGCTTTCTGGCCTCGATCTGTTTCTTGAGATCGATTGCAGTCATGGGGAAGAAATTTTCCTGCAGGATCACGCGTACAGCTTCAGTGATCCCGACCCTCAGGTCTGCTTTGATGACACGATCAACGCGTTTCTCAAAACTCTTTTGATCTTGTTCAGCGCACAGATTCTGTAAGTCGGTAACAACGGCCTGAAGGCGGGCGATCGTCTGATCGAGCTTCTGGCGTCTGACCAAGTGACGGGCCAGGTCTTGTTTGGACTCATACAGCATGCGGTGGTAATCACGTTTCCCCATAACACATAGCATAACACCAATTATGTGTAACATCACAAATTTGATTTATGGTCGAGGCTGGCCAGATAGCCATTTCCCGAGCCGGGGTTCCTGACGGCCCGAGCGGCAGGAAAGCCCTCTACCGTTACGTACGTACGTAACGTAAGGGAGGGCGGGTAAACAGCCCCGTACAATAAGGAGCAGGCGACGCCCTGCCCCTTTAGCCTTTGCCTGAACTGCGGAAATATTCCAGGCGGGCTTGTCCGCGAGCCGTCAGGCGGTAGGCTAGGTAGCCACGCCAATTCGCGAACATTGCCGGGCCAGCGAGTACGCCAAAAAGCGCTCAAGAACTCCTTCACCGAATCTTAAATTATGACGTGTATGTTTGGAGCAACTACGCTGTAGGAAAAATCTCACGAGCTCTGGAATGTGTTCACGGCGCTCACGCAGACTTGGCAATTTAAGCGGAATAACGTTTAGGCGGTAATAAAGATCTTCACGGAACATACCCTCTGGCATCATCCTAGCAAGATCCCGGTGGGTAGCAGCCAACACCCGGAGGTCCACTTTGGTACTGAACCCGCCACCAAGCCTGCGGATCTCGGCATTTTGCATAAACCGCAGCAGCTTGACTTGCAACTCCAATGGCATCTCGCCGATCTCATCCAGGAATACTGTTCCTCCATCGGCGGCTTCGATTTGCCCTTTGCGGTCTATCAAGGCGCCAGTAAATGCACCCTTTACGTGGCCGAAAAGTTCAGATTCCAGCAGATCTTTTGGTATCGCACCACAGTTAATAGTGACGAATGGCTTTGCCCGTCGGGCACTAAGAGAGTGAATTCCTCGTGCAAGCAGTTCCTTTCCCGTTCCGGTCTCGCCTTGGATCAGAACGGTGGAACTGGTTCGCGCGGCCCTTGTGCCTTGGGCCAAGACAGCAAGTAAGCATTTCGAACGCCCGAGCATATCTTCGAATCCCGGCCCTCGTTCCATTGCCTCTATGGACGAGCCCCGATCAATTCGAACGCCGTATCGATCGAGCGCTCGCTGGATGACTAACCGCAGTTCGTCGAACTGGAGAGGTTGCGTCAGAAAATCGTGCGCGCCTAACTTCATTGCTTCGACGGCGCCGGCGACGGTCGCGAATGCGCTCATAAGAATCACAACAATATCCGGGTATTCCTTGTTCAGGCGTTTGAGCAATTCAACCCCGGAATGGCCGGGCATTTGTACGTCAGTTATGACCAGGTCGGTTTTGTAGCGCCGAAGACGTTCCAGAGCTTGCGATGCGGTTACAGCTTCGCTGATCTCGTATGCCGAGTCGGTCAGCGCCTCGCGAATGAGTTCCCGATTGGGTGCGTGGTCGTCAACAATAAGAATTTTCCCCGGCATTGGCTCTTGTCCCCGACTCCAAGGATGCACGAATGTTGCCGTCGCACTCATCACGGTGCTTACTTGCAAGGTATTGATTTTGAATGTGGTTTCGCCTAGAAATCACGCGATCCAACGCGAGTTTCGTGCCAAGAAGAATGACACTGTCACAAGAATGACACTCGTACATCTATAAATAGTCGTCTGCATAAATAGCGGTTTGCGGGCCACATTGATCTGTACTGCTACGGATCGCTCTCGTCGGCGTGGTCGGTCTTCAACGGCAGCTACCGCATCTTACGTGTGCAGATTGAAAATCCTGCGCACTGTCTCGATAATAAGTGCAGACCGATTGGCTGCAGCAGCGTTCAACAACATTGACACCGGCGCCTGGAGCACCTTTTCTATGATGCCACGGCTAAGCGATTCCACAACATCCTCTTGGTCAGAGCTCAGATTGCCCAGGCGTCCGCGCACGCGATGAATTTCACTGCGGCGCACGGCCTCAAAACGCTCTCGTAACGAAGCAATTGTCCCCGAGACTTCGGAATCATGAACTGGCGAAATGTCCACCTCTGTATTGGTCACAACTTCGACTCCCTTCCCAGCGAGAGAAAGCAACCGAATGACCACAACCAATCGCGCTATGTATAGAGGCGAACCCGGAGGTTTGAGTGAGGACCTGGACAGAGCAATCGCGCGACGGACAACGCCAAATAGTTCGACTCCTTGAGAGGTGACTCGTGGAACAGCACCCGGGATCATCCAACACCCACCAGATGATCTAAGAAGAGACCCCATTGAACGCGGACTGAAACGCATGGCTAGAACATGCAATCAGAGAGCCTGATAAGTTGGACCATTACGTGCTACGACTCAGTTGCAATGAGCTGCGTGAACATGCGCAGCTCGAGGTGATGTCGTGGACGAGTTGGTCGATACCTCAGCCTGGCGGTACGCGGTAATCAGCGTTCGGTCCAAGCCTGATCGTGAACGGTTGGTTATTGCATATCGCGACGAAGAGACCCTACGGGACCTCATCGCAGCACCTAGTATTGTGGCGCTCGGCTACACCTCTCGTGCTGACGCTCTCAAGAATATAGATCGTTGTGTGACGACCAAGGCTTCTTTGAAGCAACTGCTGAAGACGGCGTCCCTCCACCCAAACATGACCTTTTTGACCGAATGTTGTGCGGCATTGCGGCGACTCGCAGGCGGCTTTGGTTGTCTGGGGACTTCAAACATCATGCGTAATCTACTGCACAACGGTCTCGCTGCGGCTCTCATCTTCTTCTACTCGAGAAATGTACTGTCCTCGACAGTTCGGGCCTTTATCTGTGCTTAGTATTACCCGGCATCCACACCAACAGGTTCAGGAGCTACGGCACGTTTCTGCGCTTCTTGAGATCATCCAGGGACCGGGAGTAGACCAAGTGCCCACCTGATACTTCGAAGCAGACTGGCAAAGGGCGGGAAGTGTCCCCAAACATAAACAGATCACACAAATTAACTTACGCATGTATCACTCCGATGGCTGCGGCCGATGACTCACGATGAAATCGTGTTCTCGTTAGGTTGGGGCTCCCGCTCCCTAGGTCCGTGGCACCAAAACCTCTTGCTGCAAGGTGAAGTCGATTAGGGTCTCGCTCGGAATCTTCACCTGGTCCCCCTTGGTAATTATTTCTGAGCCTGCACCGAGTCCCCCCGGCGCCTGCTCCGATCGCAGCACCCTTGCCGCCACCGGCAATCGCGCCAATGATTGATCCCACCGCTGCTCCGCCAATCGTTCTTTTCGCCGTGCTCGCGCCGCGTGACTTGCCGTTTAATTCGTACTCTCCTGTCACCAGAGGCACTGCCCGTCCATTCACCCTGAGCGTTCAAGAAATCGCTCTGCATTCATTGACTTGCCCCCTCCCCGCTCCTAAGATTTCAGCCCAATGATTGGACAGACCATTTCGCACTACCGTATCGTCGAAAAGCTCGGCGGCGGCGGGATGGGTGTGGTCTACAAGGCCGAAGACACCGAACTGGGCCGCTTCGTCGCACTTAAATTCCTGCCTGATGACGTAGCACAAGATCCGCAGGCTCTGGAACGCTTTCGCCGCGAAGCTCGCGCGGCCTCCGCCCTCAACCATCCCAACATCTGCACGATCCACGAAATCGGCAAGCACGAAGGGCGGTTATTCCTGGTTATGGAGTACCTGGAGGGCATAACGCTCAAGCATAGGATTGGCGGCAGGCCGATGGAGGCGGAGATGGTCCTGTCGCTGGGAATTGAGATCGCCGATGGACTGGATGCTGCCCACACCAAAGGCATTGTCCATCGCGACATCAAACCCGCCAACCTGTTCGTCACGGAGCGCGGCCACCCGAAGATTCTCGATTTTGGCCTGGCGAAAGTGCCTGGGGGCGGTGGCTCGGCAAGCGGCGAGACCGAAACGATGAATACCTCGGACCACCTCACCAGCCCCGGTTCAACTGTGGGAACGGTTGCCTACATGTCGCCGGAACAGGTTCGCGCCAAGGAATTGGACGCACGAACAGATCTGTTTTCATTCGGTGCAGTTCTTTATGAGATGGCCACGGGCGCGATGCCCTTCCGCGGCGATGCTTCCGGTGTCATCTTTGACGCGATTCTGCACAAGGCTCCGATGGCGCCGGTGCGCCTGAACCCTGAATTGCCACTCGAACTGGAGCGGATCATCAACAAGGCTCTGCAGAAGGACCGGGAACTCCGTTATCAGCATGCTTCGGAAATACGCGCCGATTTGAAGCGACTGAAAAGAGAGATGGAATCGGATCCGACAGTCGCGGAGCGTCCAAGAGATTCAGCTGTCACTAATGCGCTGCCTCCATCAGGCGAGAGTAACTTACCGGGACCTGGCCCGGTATCCGCAGGTTCAATCAGTTCGGTGGCAATGGCCGAAGCGCGACGCCATATGTTTGTATTTCTCACCATCGCAGTTATGGCCTTGACGCTGGTTGTGGCCGCTGGATTTGGAATCTACAAACTCCTGCAACGAAGCGCACCGCCGATGGACACACGCAGAATCAGCATCCGGGAGCTTACCGATCACGGGCAGGCCGTCAGCTTTGCCGCCGTCTCTGGCGATGGCAGGACAATCGCGTATGACCGCCGAGAGGGCGAAGGCAAGAGCCTGCGCATTCGGCAGATCGCGACCGGCAGCGAGGTCACCGTCGTTCCATCCCAGACCGGGTACTTCGGGGGAGGTGCCACCTTTACGGCTGATGGCAACTACCTCTACTACACCCATAGCGATCCAACGAACCCAGTCAATTTCAACCTGTATGCGGTGCCGGTCTTCGGTGGCACGTCGCGTCAAATCGTGGGCGATATCGGCAGCAGGATCTCGTTTTCACCGGACGGAAAACGAATGACCTATCTGCGATACCTTGCCAACGGTGAAAGCCACCTACTGACTGCCAATGCGGACGGGAGCTCGGAGACCAATATTTTTCCCCAGCCGGGACAGTCCGGCGAATTCCCGCTCGGCGAGCCCTCATGGTCAGGCTCGACAAACTTGCTAGCCATAAGTGCCAGGGCGATGGCGGAGAACCGCTTCTACTCAATCCTGGTTCTCACGCCGGACGGGAAGGAGGTCAAAAGATTCTCGCCTCCGATGGAAGTGCTCTCCGTCGAGTGGATGCCCGACGGTTCCGGTTTGTTCTTCATCGGTGCCGAGAGAGCGACCGGTTTACGCGAGCAAGTTTGGTTTCAACCCTACCCTTCGGGTGAGGCTTTAAAGGTGAGTAACGATCTCAACACCTACTACTCTCTCAGCATCACCGCCGACGGGAGAACGCTGGTTACGACCCAGGAGCGGCCACAAGCGACTATTTATGTTGGAGACTCGCCTGCCGTGCTGAATGACAAAGTTGAGTGGAAGTTGACTCCGATCTCAACTGAACAGGCCACCGGATATGAACTCTCATGGACGGCGGCGGGGAAACTATTGCAAAAGGATCTTGGCAAACGTGCCTATGTCACTGATCCGGACGGATCGAACCGGACCCGCCTGTTGCAGAGCAACCCGCTGGTGCAGACTGCAGTTGCCTGCGGCCTGGGAGACATGGTTATCCTGCCGGTTTTCACTGAAGACAATCTGCAGCAATTATGGCTACTGAATACCGGAACAGGAGCGATGAAGCGGCTCACATCGGACATTCTAGACAGGAGTCCGTCCTGCACGCCCGATGGCAAATGGGTGGTTTACCAGGGTTTTGTTGCCACCGACGGTTTAGGGCACATTTTCAAGATTCAAACCGAGGGTGGCGCGCCCGTCCAGTTGGCTGCAGGGCAGGTTAACTCGCCATCGGTATCGCCGGACGGTACCCTGGTGGTTTACAGAAGGTGGGAGGGGCAGGGACCGGCCACGAAAACAAAAATCGTCGTGCAGAGGTTAGACGGGAGCACCCCAGTGCAGGAGACAGACGTCTCTTCCGACTCTAATGCATTCGGTCTGGGATGGACACCCGACGGGCGCGCCATTACCTATTTGCGTACAGTCGGCAGCGCGACGCACTTGTTCATGCAGCCTCTAGCCGGCGGTTCTCTGGTGCAGTTAACACATTTCGAGGCAGAGCCCTCTGCGATTGTGGCCTATGCCTGGTCCCGCGATGGGAAAAAGATCGCCATCACTCGGGCTCGAAACAACGATACCGATGTCGTCATGTTCAGCGGTTTCCGTTAGCAGAGCCTCATGATTCGACGTCCCCCTGAAAGAAGCCAAGGAAGAATACGCGAAGCCAAAGGAATGAGGCTCGGCGCGTCGCTGGACGGCTGGACGCAGCCCACGTCGCGGCTCTTGCGAAAGCGATGCTGCTGGGGATTGGCAAACGGGGAACTCATCGAGGGTCAACGAGTGAAATGGCCTTCCATGAGCTTTTGCCTGCCGCCAGTGGTGTATTCGCCCGGGACGATTCCGAGCCACGCGGAAAACCCTCGCCCTTTTTTGAAAGCTGCTCCATTGCCGATCGGGGCGTTGATTGCAGTCGCCGTCACAGGTCCAATGCCAGGAATCGCGACCAGCCGTCGGCAGGCTTCGTTCTCTCCAGCTATTCGTCGCGACGCGGGTGCGCGACATAGCCGTGGTAATTTCCCGCTGCATCGATGTAAAGCCCCACAATCTTTCCTGCCGAGTTAATGGCGAAGGCATCGGTGAGGGTCGCATTGAACGGCGGACCACTCGGGACGTTCGATTGTGATTGGGGCATCTTCGCCCCAGCGCTGCAGGAATCCGTGCTCGTTGCCGTCGTCATACAGGCCCACGAAATCTGCGGCGGAATTGATGCCCCAAATCTGCGTGGTCGTGGGGTGCACTAAGCTATCGAGAATTTGGCTGACTCCTTCTCCAAAACAACACCTCTGGATGGAAAGGCCGAGCAGCCTTCGGCGGGCTCGTTGAGCCATTCGCTGGCTCGCTGTTGAGCCTCGGCGATCTCTTCCGGCTTCATCGCGTGAACCAGCTTCGCTTTTTCTGAGTTCGCGCGTTGTCGTAAGTCCGCGATGGCCCGCTCGGAAAGTAAGTACCACATATAGGCTGCGACATAGTCCTTTGGAGTTTCCCGTCCGTTGCGGTATAGCTCAGCCAAACGCAGTTGCGCTGCCGGTGAACCATCTTCAGCAGCCTTCCGGCAGGATTCGAATTCCGAAACATTTTCTTTAACTTTATGGTGCGGGAAATCATTCACCGACACGGGCTGACGCAGGGTCATTTGGAGAAGTTCAATCCGGCTCGAGACGCCGATCTTGTCGAAGATGCGGAATAAATAGTTCTTGACGGTGTGCCGACTGAGGCCCAAGCGTTCCCCGATTTCGCGATTTGTCAGGCCTTCTGGCAAGAGGGAAATAACTTCAATCTCGCGTTCGGAGAGCAAGCTCATTCCGCGGTGATCGACAGCGGATATAGATGGTGAACTAGCCAGAACATCCAGGGCAAACAGCATCTCTTTGGCACTGGCCCACACCTGGCCCTGATGCACGCACTGAATGCATTTGCAGAGGTCGGCGAGTGACGCCTCCCTGCTCAGAACTCCTCTAGCCCCGGAGCGGAACGCTTCGACCACCACTTCGCGCCTCGAAGATTCCAGCAACATGACCACGGGTATGTTCGGGTGCGAACAGCGGAATGTGCGAAGGACTTCAAAACCGCGGCCCGGTTCTTCGTCCAGAGTTGAACTAATCACGCCCACATCAAAACGATCTTGGGCTGCCGCCTGGAGAAAATCTGCGGGAGTGACGGCAGAGAACGCTTGTAAGCGCCGGTCGCGTCCCATCCCATCGGCCAGAAGTTGGCTATGAATCCGACTGCTCTCAACCACGACAACTCTTATCGGACCCGGCTGGCGGTCTTCGCGTGCAAACATAGCTTCCCCTTCCGCATACACAGTGGGCGTTCCGACGACACGTGTTCATCGTGCGAGAGGCACGACGCAAATGCCCTGAAACACCGTCAATTGGGGGAAAGAGCCCTAAGCATGGCCCGCCGCATCCAAAAGCACTTCAGCCCAAGGTTGAGGGCCAACAGCGGCGGCAAAAACTGCACAGGGGATTCAGGATCGCGTCGGGAGAAGTTCTGCAAGTGGCGCGCGATCACTACTTATTAACGTGATATTAACATCGAGGCTTACGTGATTCAAGCCCGAAGTTGCATTTCTTGTCGCTGTTTGCAAAGTTTTTGCATTAGGCGGGAACCGCTGCAATTCTTCACCATCTTTAGGTGGTAAGAAACTGTTACCGCATCAACTTGTCTCACTTGTGTAACTTGGGGTACCCAAAAACATGGCACTAAAGTAACTCACCAACTAACACCCCTATTTTTCTACGCATTGTAGCCTGACGGTTGGATCGTACCTCCGCACTGTAGGGTTCTGGGATCGCATTGGCAGAGACAGGTGTCTCCTGCCCACCTTCCTAGACGTGTGGAGACATCGGTCATATCAAGCGTGAGTCAGATGCCATTAGGGAGCCGCACCTCTTGCATGCGTTTGCATGTGTCACTAAGCTTGCAACATTCCCCCCTGCTAGTTCTCCCCTTCTACTTGAGGCCCACGAGTCCCCCATTGGCAACCGCCAGTTCCAGGCGCGCCATGTGACTCAGAGGGCGAAGCTGTATCAATCCTACAATTCTCAGCCCATTTGCAGATTCTGTTGGGGGCACGAAAGCGAAACTCTACCCTATGACGTCACCGCACATCCTGGTGATGAGCGAAAACCCTGCGAACGCAAGGACACTGTGCAGTTTGCTTGCGAAGAGTCCTTGCTATCCGGAGGTCGCTAACAGCGAAACCGCTGCTCTGCTACGGGTCCGCCGCAGTCCACCTCCCGACCTGGTACTACTTGACCTGAACTGCGGCAACCACCCCTTGCGCACGCTGGAAAATCTGCGCAGTCTCTGCCCGGAAATCAATGTGGTGGTGGTCTCAGCTCGCAACGACACTCGGCAGTTCGTCGAAGCTATTCGCCTCGGAGCCCGTGACTATCTAACAATTCCGGTTGGAGGCCAGGAGCTGGAGCAGATCATTCGCCGACACGCGCAGGACCCTTCGTCGCGAACGCTATCCCTCGTACCAGAGCCGGTGGAAGATCTGGAGGATGGATATTTCCTGGTCACGGCCAGCGGCGCGATGCAAAGAATTCGTGTCCAGGCTGAACGCCTAGCCAATATCGACGCTCCGGTGTTGATCCTCGGTGAGAACTGGAGCGGCAAAGAGGCAGTTGCCCGTTTGATCCACAAGTTGTCGTTCCGTTCGTCAGAGCGCTTTTTAAAAGTAAACTGTGCTGCGTTGTCAGGTGAATTGTTGGAAAGCGAGCTGTTTGGCTATGAAGAGGGTGCATTTGCAGGAGCACTGCGCCCGAAGCCGGGAAAGCTTGAGCTCTGCGACAAGGGCACCATTCTGCTGCATGAAATTGCCGAACTGCCTGCTGGCGTGCAAGCCAAGTTGCTCCACGTGCTGCGGGATCGTCAGTTTTTCCGGCTGGGCGGGGAGCATACAAAACAGGTGGACGCAAGGATTCTCGCTGCCACCACCGCCAACTTTGAGGCAGCGCTTGGGGACGGCAAGTTCTCCGAAGACCTGTACTACCGCTTGGGAGCCTTCGTAATTCAGTTGCCCCCTTTGCGGGAACACCGGGAAGACATTCCTATTCTGCTGCGGCACTTCATGGCTCGATTGGCAAGACAATATTCGCGGCCTCCAGTTGCGCTTTCTGGCGCCGCGATGGATGCGTGTCTGCACCACTCTTGGCCCGGTAATCTGAGAGAACTTGAAAATTTTGTAAAGCGCTACCTGGTAATGGGAGAGGAAGCCATCGCTCACGGCGAACTCCGGCCAGAGCGTAGCCGCCCGCAGGTTACTGTAACTGGCCCAGAGGTTCAAGAAAAACCCCACATCCAACAACTGGAGATGCCGCCCGCGAATGAAGAAGCGCCTAGTCGCCACCTGAAGTCGATGGTACGGGACGTAAGGGATGCGGCCGAGATCCGCGCCATTACGCAGGCACTGCAGGAAACACGCTGGAATCGAAAGCGCGCAGCCAGACTATTACAAATAAGTTATCGGGGACTGCTCTACAAAATTCGCCAGCACTCCCTTACTCAGGAGGCTGAGCACGGGTCGTCGGCTCCTGTGCGTGATAGCCAACATGCAAACAGAAGTAACGGCGACATAATTCCGATATTCCGGAGGAACAATGAATCGCTATAGCGAGATTTCACCACGCCTTGCGCTGGCTGCTCTCGGCATCGCCGCTCTTTCTCTGAATCCGGCATGGGGACAAACCCAGAACGGCGCTACCGCGAAACAGGAGTCCAAGCAATACGCGAAACTTGGAGCCGATAGTCCCGCTCCTGCCAGCGGCGCAGCTGCAATAGCGACTGCTTCGAACGATTACCTCATCGGAAATGATGACGTGCTCGCCATTAGTGTATGGAAAGAACCCGAGATTTCGCGTTCGGTTCCAGTACGCTCCGATGGCAAGATCTCCTTGGCCTTGATTGGCGACGTCCAAGCAACGGGAAGAACACCCAAGGAACTTGAAACCGATATAGCCAAGGCACTTCATGACTACATTTCGGAGCCCGAAGTCACCGTGATCGTACAGGAGAGCAAGAGCCGAAGATTCAGCATTCTGGGTAAGGTGCAACGGCCTGGATCGTATTTGCTGAGCGGGCAGATGAGAGTCACGGATGCGATCGCGATTGCCGGTGGCTTCCGGGATTTCGCAAAAGTGAAGAACATTCGTGTAATGCGGCAGCAGGCCGGCGGGACAGAGATCAGCCTGCCTTTCAACTACAAAGACGCGATGAAGAGCGCGAATCCCGGACAAAACGTCGAACTTGCACCCCAAGATACCATCTACGTCCCGTGAGAGCTACTATGCGACTTCTTATCCTTACCTTCGTGGCACTGTTATCGACAGGGATGGCGCTGGGGCAGTCCGTCAAGGATGCTTCCCCTGAGTCCTCATCTTCGACCTCATCTACATCTTCCGCGCCACCCGCGGCGTACGGCTATATTCCACTCGTGGGAACCTCGCAGGGCGCGGAGACCGGGATGGACTCGTCCAACCCGAATACTCCGTGGCTGCCCGTGCTCATCAACGGCGAAACACCAGTGCCGGCTTTCTCCGGAGAACTGGAACGAGGCAATCAGATCTCTGGCGGAATGACCGTAGCCAGTGGATATGACGACAATGCCCTTACCGAGCAAGGCCGCCAAATTGGAAACACAAGTTTTTCATTTCTTCCCACGCTGGCGTGGGAGCAATCACGGCCTCGCAGTTTGTTCGACGTAAGCTACAGTCCGGGTTTCACGGTGAACCAGAGATTGTCCGAGCTCAACAGCTCGACGCAAAACGCAAATTTGAGCGCACAATTCAGGTTGACGGAAAACCTCACATTAAGAGTTCACGATGCGTTTGTCGCGACCAACAATGCGTGGACGGGTACGAACTCGGAAACTCCCGGCGACGTTCTGCATCAGCCGAATCAGAACGTGCTGATCCCCCTCGCGAAGACCACGAGCAACCAGGCCGGAACTGATCTGATCTATTGCGTGGGGGATGGAACGATTGTAGGCGGCAGCAGCTCTTACTCTCTGTTGAGCTATGGCGACCTGCAGGGCGGCCCAGGAGTGCAACTTATCGACAGCCGGACTACCGGGGCGGAGATTTTCTACCAGCACCGTTTTTTCCCGAAGCACTGGATCGGCCTGACCTACGGATTTCAAAGACTTAACTTCAACGGTGGAGTAGAAGAAACGCAGAGCCAGACTGCTTTGCTGTTCGACACAATGACAATTCAGCCCCATTTGACACTCTCGCTGTTTGCGGGCGCCACTCACTCGCACACCGACGGATTTGTCACGATCGGGGGATCCGGCACGTTAGCTCGCCCCACGCCGCCGCAATGGTCGCCGAACGCTGGCGCGACTTTGGCCTGGGCAGGCGAGCATACAGGGATCACCGCGACTCTCAGCCGGCGCATTGACAGCGGCGGTGGCATCCTGGGCACGGTAGACCGTCTCAGTATGATGGCGACGCTGAGACGGCAGTTCAGCCCGCGTTGGACGGGCACAATCAATTTGATCTACGACGACAATCGTCCTCTGGACGGTGTGGAGTTCGGCTACCGCACTCTTTCCGGAACTGCGAGTGTGCAGCGTCAAATCACACGACAAATGACGGTTTCTGCGAGTTACGCCCGCGTCCACCAAAGTTACGGGGTGGTAGTTCCCACACAATTGTTTCCAGACCACAACCGTGCTCTGTTGAGCGTGAGTTACTTATTCAACCGGCCCTTTGGGAGATAAGAAAACATGACCGAAGATTTTGAGCAGCACTCGTCTCACTCACGTAGCCTGGAACAGCACTGGAGCATGATTTGCCGGCGCCGGTGGTGGATTGTTTTTCCGGTGTTTATAGTATGGGGCGCAGTTTGGGGAATCAGCTGGTTTCTGCCCGCCTACTACAAGTCGGAAACTTTGATTCTGATCGAGCAGCAGAAAGTGCCCGAGCAGTACGTTGTTCCGAACGTGGCCAGCGATCTACAGGACCGGCTGCAGAGTATGACCCAGCAGATCATGAGCCGCACTCGTCTTCTTCGGATCATCGAGAAGTTCGATCTCTATGCCAGCAGCCGGCAACGTCTGACTCAGGAGCAAGTCGTGGACAAGATGCGCCAGGACATCGACATCCAGTTGGTCTTGGCGCCCGGGCGTAAGGAAGATCTTTCGGCATTCCGTGTAAGCTATTCGTCCCGCAATCCGAGAGTCGCGCAGCAAGTCACCAATGAGCTGACCTCCTTGTTCATTGAAGACAATTTGCAGTCGCGTCGGCAGCAGTCGCAGAGCACGACTGGCTTCCTCGACAGCCAGATGCAGGAGGCCCGGCAGAAGCTGAGCACGCAGGAGGAACGCGTGCGTGATTTCAAGAGCCACTACCTTGGTGAGCTGCCGAATCAGATGCAGAGCAATGTGCAGATCCTTACAGGATTGCAAACCCGGCTGCAGGGAGCCATGGAATCGCTCAACCAGTCGCGGCAACAGAAGACCTACCTTGGGTCGCTGCTGGCACAATACCGTTCGATTCATGAAAGCCTTCTCCGGGGAAACGATCAACGTGAATTGCCTCCTGCGTTGGATGCCGAAATTGCCCGACTGAAGTCGCAACTGGCGGAAGTGGCCGCGCACTACACGGAAAAGCATCCGGATTATCGCAAGTTGAAAGAGCAACTGCTCAAAGCAGAGAAAATGCGAGACGAGATTGCAGCCGAGGTAAAAACGTCACCGGCGCCTGGAGCGGACGAAACAAAGCCTGCCACCTACGGTGATTTGAAGGACCTATCGGCGATGCTCCAGATCGAAAGTCAGCTCAAGGCAAACGACCTTGAGGTGTCCAACCGGCAGCAGCAAGTCAAAAGCATTGAAGCGCAAATTGACGATTATCAGATGCGAATCAATCAGGCGCCTGTCCGCGAGCAGCAGCTTGCCGATTTAACCCGTGACTACGATCAGTCCCGGTCAAACTACGAATCCTTGCTGGCCAAGCGAAACCAGTCCGAGTTGGCGACGAATCTGGAGGAGCGCCAACAAGGTGAGCAGTTCCGCATTCTGGATCCAGCCAGCCTGCCGCAGAAACCGTACAAGCCGGACCGTCTACTGCTGAACTGCCTGGGCTTGTTTCTGGGCGGGGTGATCGCGGCCGTACTAACCGCCCTACTCGAACTGACCGATGACCGCATCCGTGGCGAGAGCGACCTGCAGGCGGTGGTTATGGCGCCTATCATCAGTGAGATTCCGAGTCTGCCCACCTTCTCTGAAAAATCGTGGAAGCAACAGCGCTTCTGGATCGAGTGCTTCGCGGGAAGCTTAATGGCACTGACAATGGCTGTTGGACTGTTCGCGACCTACTACTACGGATAAGACTATGTATGAAACTTTTTTTGGGCTGAAGTGCAGTCCCTTCGACATCTCGCCGGATCCGCATTTTCTGTTCCCGACCTCGCACCATAACGAAGCGCTTGCGTCGATTTTTTTCGGAATCTGCCGGCGCAAGGGTTTCGTGGTGATGACGGGCGAGGTGGGCACGGGAAAGACGCTGCTGGTCCGATGCCTATTGGAGTTGCTGAACCAGGAACAGGTCGCGTTCGCCAATGTCTTCAATGCCCATCTTTCTGAGGTTGATTTCCTGCTCTATATCGCAGGCGACCTGGGCCTGAAGTTACGGAGTCAGTCGAAGAGTGAAGTCCTGCTGGAACTCAATCACTTTCTGATTCAGAGGTACCGCCAGGGACACGCAACCGTGCTGGTGGTGGACGAGGCGCAGAACCTCTCAGCCGCGGTGCTGGAAGAGATTCGACTCTTGACGAATCTGGAAACCTCACAGCAGAAATTGCTGCAAATCCTCCTGGTAGGGCAACCAGAACTGGAAGAAAAGCTGGAACGCCACGAACTGCGCCAATTGAAGCAACGCATCGCACTGCGATGCCGCCTGGAGCCTCTGACTGGGGAAGAGACTTTGGGATACATTGCGCGCCGCCTTAAGCAAGCCGGAGCTGATGACCGGTCGGAATCGATTTTCCCGAAAGCTGCAAGCATGGCCGTTCACCGCTGTTCCAACGGTATTCCTCGCTTGATCAACACCATTTGTGAAAACGCGTTGATTTCAGCTTGTGCGGTTCGTTCCCCGGTGGTCACGCCAGAGATTGTAAAAGAGGTCGCCAGCGAATTCCGTCTAGGTGTGGCGACGGCGTGCACAGCCACAAGTGTCCCGGCGGTTCCGAACCCGGTGGCGGAGCATCAAGCGGTACTCAAGGCATTTGCGGATCTGATCGAAATATTGAAAAAGTCGGCCATCAGCTCCGAAGATGGCACCTGGCCATCTCCCACGAAGGCAGAGAAGCCCAGCATAGTCTCTCAATAGGCACAAAGGAAAGGTACACCAGGCATGAGTCACGTTTTTGACGCACTAAAGCAAGCTGAAATTGAGCGCAGTGGAAAATCGCTGGGCGTCGCCGAGTTGGGGAATTTCGCCACTCAACATCTGCGGGAAGCAAAGACCGACCGCACCTGGATCGATGAGGTGCAAGTCGTAAACGTTGCCCCTCGCGAGGAAAACCGGCTGGTGACACTTGCTGAGGTTGATGGCCTGGGGGCACAGAAGTTCCGCGTCTTGCGAGCGCGGCTGCGCCATCTGCGGGAGAAAGCTCCCCTCAAGAGGATCGTCGTCACGGGTGGCGTGCAAAAGGACGGAAAAACTTTCGTGTCGTCGAATCTGGCCGTGAGCCTGGCGCACCACAATTCCTGCAGAGTGCTCTTGCTGGAGGGAGATCTTCGTCAACCTGCCGCCAGTGCCCAGTTTGGCCTGGCAGGGCTTCGCGGGCTAAACGAATGGTCACAAGAGAACAAAGCCATCAGCGAGTTTATCTACCGGCTGGGCGCTTCGCATCTGTTTCTGCTTCCCGCTGGAACGCCGGGTGAGGACCCGCTCATGATTCTGAACTCCAGTCGCTTCGCTCAGGCGATGGACAGCCTCTCGCCTTTGTTCGACTGGATCATCATCGACACGCCACCGCTTTCTCCCGTGGCCGATGTGCATTCCTGGTTGAACTATTCCGACGGGGTTCTCCTCGTGGTCCGGCAGGGACACACCCCCAGAAAGCTCCTGCAAAAAGGACTGCAGAGCTTGAGTGGGATGAACCTGCTGGGGGTCGTACTGAACGATGCGCCTGCAACGGAACAGAATTATTACCGACAATATTACAGCCGCAGCCTACGTGGTAGCGATTTCAAGGAATCCCTGGAAAAGATAGGCGACTCCAAGCCGTGATCCGTCTCTTAAATGTCGATTTTCCTGCCCGCACCGTGTTGCTGGGAGTGTCCGAGGTAATACTGGTTTGCCTGGCCTTTGCGCTCGCAGTCTTTGTGCGCATGGGGCCGGACGCGAACTTGCTCTTCGCCGACGAGCATGGCCTGCTCAAGATCGGCATTGCGGCCAGTATCTATTTGCTGTGTATGTACTATCTCGATCTTTATGAGTCGCGCATTCTGGGCAGCCCGCATGAAGTCCTGACCCGGCAGTTACAGGTGCTCGGGCTGGGAAGCGTCATTCTCGCAATTCTTTACTACGTGTATCCAGAAGCCCAACTGGGGCGCGGCGTGTTTCTGCTCGGCCTGCTTCTTATGATTCCGTTCCTACTCTTGTGGCGGGAACTGTTCCGAAGACTTGTGAAGTCTCTGCGTCTATCCGAAAAGACCCTGATCGTTGGACATGGTCCTTTGGCCAAGGCACTTACCAGAGAAGTGCTCAGTCGACCGGAAGTTGGACTGGATCTGGTGGGCTGGGTTGACGTATCGAGGAATGGTCTCGCGATGGACGGCTTGCCTTACCTGGGTGAGATTTCCGCTCTTCCAGAAGTCGCGCGGCAACAAAAAATCGGTCGGGTGGTGATCGCGATGGAGGACCGCCGCGGCAATCTTCCTATCGATGATCTACTTGCGCTGCGGTCCGGCGGAGCCGTGGTGCAAGAAGGGTTGGACCTCTACGAGAGCGTCACGGGAAAAATTCCTCTCAACTCACTGCGCCAGGGTTGGTTGCTCTTCTCCTCATCGTTGCATGCATCGCGCAACTTCCTGCTGTGCAAACAGGCTTTTTCCCTGGGCTTGTCCCTATTCGGCCTACTCGTGAGTCTGCCGGTCCTCGTCCTAATCGCGATCGCCATCAAACTCGATTCCAAAGGGCCCGTTCTTTACTGCCAGAAACGTGTAGGTAAGGATGGGAAGAAGTTCACTCTGTATAAATTTCGGACCATGATTGACGGCGCTGATGCGGACGGCGAGCACCGGCCTGCGCAGAGCAACGACGACCGATTCACCCGCGTGGGGCGGTGGTTGCGGCGAACCCGACTCGATGAAGTGCCGCAAATGTTCAACATCCTGCGCGGCAACATGGACTTTGTAGGTCCGCGCCCCTTCGTACCCAGTCAGGAAGAAGAATGCGCGCGGAAGATTCCGTTTTACAGCCAGCGCTGGGCCGTGAAGCCTGGCGTCACCGGCTGGGCGCAGATTAACCATGGATACTGCGCCACCATTGAAGACAACAGCGAGAAAGCTGCGTACGACCTTTATTACATCAAGCATATGTCCATTGGATTGGACCTGCTCATTTTGTTCCGTACCGTCAAGACCGTCCTGCTGGCCCGCGGCTCACGCTGACGTTACCCAGAGTACCTCACCCTATTCACTTTTTCAGCCGATCACCTGAGGTTCCATGAACACCGTAGCCGACACCATTTCTCCTAACTGCGAAGCAGTCCGGTCCCGAGGAAACATCCGCCTGTTTGTCCTGATTGATGCTCTAGGCTGGCAAGTACTGAAAGAGCACAAGTTTCTTAATGACATCCTGCCGCACCGGCAACCGCTTCGCACCGTTCTGGGGTTCAGTTCCGGAGCGATTCCGACGATCCTCACTGGCATGCCGCCAGCAACAACCGGGCATTGGAACCTCTTCTACTATGATCCTCAAGGCTCGCCGTTCCGCTGGCTGAAGTGGCTTCGCTTCCTTCCCGATTTCGTTTCCGAGCATCGGATCACACAGAAGCTAGTGAAAGAGTTGGGCCGTCATGTTCTGGGCATGGGGCCGCTGTTCGAATGCTTCGTAAGTCCGCGACTTTTGCCGTGGTTCAACTGGATCGAGAAGCGGAACATTTATGATCGCGACGGCATTTCGGGCGCGCCCTCTATCTTCGACCAACTAGCTGAGGGGAATGTACCCTACCGGGTCTACTCCTATCACCATCAGGGCGATCACGAAATCCTCGAGCAAGCAGCTGAAGACATCGAATCTCGTGCAGCGAACTTCTATTTCATCTACCTCTGCGAAATTGACGCCGTCTTACACAACCATATTCGGGACAAAAGCAAGCTTGCGGCACGCCTGGACCTGTATGCGAGTCACCTTCGCGCCATCTTCCGCGCGGCTCAACGCATCGATCCCGATGCGAGCATGACTCTTTTCTCCGACCATGGGATGACCCCGGTGACCGATCGGTTCGACCTGGTGCGAGAAATCGAAGGCCTCGGATTCTCCATGCCGCACGACTATTTGGCAGTTTATGACTCAACGATGGCTCGGTTCTGGTTCTTTAACCCCGAAACCAGAGCAAGAATCACTCAGCGTCTGAGCGAGCTGGGTTGTGGGCGAATTCTTGCCGAGTCGGAACTGCGCGAGTTAGATGTGTTCTTCCCGGATCATCGCTACGGTGAGATTGTGTTCCTGCTTGACCCCGGCTGGCTGATTTCGCACAGCGATTTCAACGGTAAAGGCTGGAATCCGGTCGGAATGCATGGATACCACCCCGACGATGCTTATTCAGACGGAGTGTTTCTCAGCAGCGAGAGACCGCCTGTGCCAGTCAGAACTGTAGCAGACGTTTATCAATGCTTGCGGCAAGCACTCTAAACGGGAGACGCGACAAATCATGAAGCAGCAGCCGGTTTCTGTTTTGCATTTTACGAATGCGACTGTGCGCGCGGGCGCGGAGGAGCACATTCTGACTTTGCTTCGCGGATTGTCTCGGCAAGAATTCCGGCTCAGCTTGGTATGCGACCCTGAGATCGCTAACGTGATGCGCCCCGATGTCCCCGAGGATGTGGAATTGATTCCACTCTCGTTCCGTCGTCCTCCGCAGTTGGCGTCAGCGCTTCGGCTGAGAGATATCCTGCGATCGAAGCGTATCGATGTCTTGCACTCCCATCTGTTCTGGAGCAGCCTGTTCGCTTCGCCTGTGGCACGTTTTTGCGGCGTGCCGGTGGTTGTGGAAACAACGCATGTCCGGGAATTGTGGAGAACGGGATGGAAATCGAACTTCGCCATCGACAGAGTAGTTGGAAAGTACGTCGACCGGTACATTGCCGTGTCGGAAGCAAACGCCCGCTACTTAGTTCGAGAGAAGGGACTCCCGGCAAAAAAGGTGAGGGTGATTCGTAACGGCTCGGACATTCGCCGCTTCGACCCCGAACACAAACCCGCAGGTCCACTCAAGGCAAGTCTGGGGTTCGGAGAATCAGATCAGGTTCTGGTGGTTGTTGCGCGCTTGGAACCACAGAAAGGACACAGGATCCTGTTGGATGCCATGCCATCGATCCGGGGTGAATTTCCGAACGTGCGGCTGGTTTGTGTAGGCGACGGCGTACTAAGGTCCGAGTTGATAGAAAAAACGCGCGCCTTGGGTTTGCAGGAAAACGTGAGATTCGTCGGAACGCAGAGCAACGTGCAAGACTGGCTGTCATTATCCGAGATCAGCGTTTTGCCATCGTTCTACGAGGGACTACCACTGGTCGCGATTGAGTCACTGGCAGCCGGGGTGCCCGTGGTAGCCACCGATGTTGATGGAACGCCCGAAGTCGTTGTCAACGGAAAGACCGGCCTGACGGTGCCCGCAAACGATCCCCAAGCGCTCGCGCAGGCAATCTCTCTGTTGCTGCACTCCCCGGAACTGAGGCGCCAGTTCGGAACGGCGGGACGGCAATGGGTTCTGGAGGAATTCACCGAAGCGCAACAGATCCGACGCACTGCCGAACTGTATCTGCAAACCTACTACGAGAAAACCGGAAGGCCCGTCTCGACAGCATCGCAGAAAGAAGTTTCGAGCGTAAGCGCTTGAGAATCCACGAAGGCGATCGCATCTTCCCCGCGATCCCAACTCGCAAAAGGGGAATCCCTGAATTCTTATGAGAATCGTTTTTTGGATCGGCGTGGGGTGGCTGCTGTATGTGTATGCCGGATATCCCTTTGTCCTTTGGCTTCTGAGCTGGTTTCGTCGCATTCATCCTGTGACTGGCGGTGCGTTGCCAACGGTCACCGTCTTGATCTCAGCTCGCAACGAGGAAAAAGATATTGAGTGGAAGGTTCGTCAGACTCTGCAATGGAGCTACCCGACCGAAAAGCTGCAGATCCTGGTGGCATCGGACGCCTCCGAGGATCGGACCGACGAACTTCTGCAATCGATTCACGATCCGCGGTTCAGTTTTGTCCGCATGCCGGAGCGTGTTGGCAAGAACTCGGCATTGAACCAGTTGGCTGGACTGGCCACAGGGGAGTTGCTCTTCTTCACCGATGCCAATTCTGATATTGACGCCGGTTGCCTTCGCCGCATCGTCCAACATTTCGCAGATATCCGTGTAGGTTGTGTGACCGGCGTGGAAGAGAACTCCAGCGGCGAAAGGTCGGCACTTTCCACCGGCAGCAGTACCTACTTGAACTATGAGTCCAGCATCAACCAGCTGGAAAGTAGCCTGGGGTCGGTACTGGTCTGCGACGGCTCTATATTTTGTATAAGGCATTCTCTCTATTTCGAACTGCGGCCGGAACTGGCCAATGACCTCGAATTACCGCTGCGCATCGGACGGACCGGAGCATGGATACTCTTCGAACCCACTGCACACTCCCTTGAGCACGCGACCCTATCCGCTCGTGAGGAGTTCTCCCGCCGAAAGCGCATCTGTGGCCAAGGCATTCTTGGGATGTGGGCCTTGCGCGAACAGTTGACTGGGCTCCGCGGGTGGCAATTCTTTTCTCGAAAACTCCTGCGCTGGTTCTCGCTTGTTCCCCTGGTCATGATCTTTGCTGCGAGCATGGCGTTGAGGGACGATCGCTGGTTCGCCGGATTACTGGCCTTTCAATGTGTTTTCTTCGCCCTCGCGGTGATGGGCTGGCCGGCGATCTGGCAGGGCACGAAGCCTGGGCGTCTGCTCGCACTTCCTTTTTATTTTCTATTGGTCAACATTGCCGCCGTCAACGGAATCGTAGAAGCACTCTTAGGCCGACGATTTGCGGTGTGGGATATTGCGCATCTTTCGCGGGGCCGACAGGGGGCCGCATGAGCACGATGATCGCGGCGCCAGTCAATCAAGCTCTCGTGACCCGGCTGGCCGACAGTGCTTCCGATGCCATACGCTGGGAAGTATTTGTGACTCGTCATTCGCAGTCGACGGGTTATCACAGCTGGGCCTGGAAGAATGTTTTCGAGAAAACCTTCGGCTGGAGCGCCTACTATCTCATGGCCGAAAGGGACGGTGAAGTGTGCGGCATCCTGCCCCTGATCTGGCAACGCAACCGGCCCTTTACTTCTGTGCTGTCGTCCATGCCCCATTTGAAGGGTGGCGGGATTCTTGCCGACACCGTGGAGGCGGCTGAGAGTCTTCTGCGCGAAGCCGAGCAGTTGGCACTGCAGTTGAAGGCCGATGGCGTCGAGCTGCGACACGCTTCGCTATTGGAGCCGTGCTTGACCCTGCCGGCGCGAACGGACAAGGTCACGTTTGTGCTCGCTCTACAGCGAGACGAAGAGAAAATGTTGAAGGCGTTGGACAAGAAGACCCGCAACATGGTCCGCAAGTCGATGAACCAAGGCCTGACAGCAGAGTTCGACACCGAGGGCTGCCTCGATGAGTTCTACAAGATTTTCTGTCGGAACATGCGGGAACTAGGTTCACCCGTTTACGCGGAAAGGTTTTTCAGCGAGATTCGACAGGGGTTTCCGGCTAATACTCATATCTGCCTTGTGCGTCACCAGGGAAAAACGATCGCGGCCGCGCTGCTGATCGGTTTCCGAAATACTATCGAGGCCGTCTGGGCTTCCTCCCTCTATAAATATCTCGACCTCAAGCCAAACATGTTCATGTACTGGAACTTGTTTCGCTTTGCCGGCGAACGGGGATACGACACATTCGACTTCGGACGCTGCTCAATCGGTTCCGGCACGTACCGTTTCAAAATGCAGTGGGGAGCGCAGGAAGTGCCGCTGTATTGGCACCGCTGGCGCCCTGACGGAGCAGCAATTTCGCAGCCGAAAGGGACGAGCTCGATCTATCGCTTCGCCGCCTGGATCTGGCAGCGCATGCCACTGCGACTTACGAACACATTGGGTCCTCACCTGATCAAATATCTCGAAGGTGTCTGACTCTTCTTAGTGTGTCCCCCGTTCCTCCCCTGTTTGAGTCTGAGTTCAGAGCGTCCTCCATTCCACATCACTCGACATAATCTATGCTCACAACCGAAGTACAAGTGCAGAGCCGCAAACCTCCGCGTGGTGAACCCGCGCTCGCGGTAGGAAGCAAGACCGGTCTTGGCCGCTGTGTCTTCTCCGTGGATGTGGAGGACTGGTTCCACATTCTTGATGTGCCGTCATCCCCGCCAATTTCTCTGTGGGACAGAATGCCCTCGCGCGTGGAAGCGAATTTCCAGCGACTGCTCGATATGTTCAGCCTGAAAAGAGTCCAGGTCACATGTTTCTTTCTGGGCTGGGTAGCAGAAAAGTTTCCACACCTGGTTCGCGACGCGGTGCAGCGCGGGCACGAGATCGGTTCGCACGGATACTCCCACCGCCTGGTCTACCAGATGGCGCCACGCGAATTCCGTGAAGATGCCCGCTACTCTCGGCTGCTCCTGGAAGACCTGAGCGGCTCGCCCGTGCTCGGGTACCGTTGCGCGGGATTCTCGATGACCGACGCCACTCCGTGGTTTTTCCAGGAACTTGCAGCCGCCGGCTATGTTTACGATTCATCGGTTTTTCCGGCTACGCGCGGACATGGTGGCATGCCGGATACCCCCCGTATTCCCCACATCGTAGGAAATGGCAACAACAGAATTGTCGAGTTCCCCATCACGGTCACTGACCTGGGAGCAGAGGATCTGTGCTTCTTCGGTGGCGGATACCTTCGCCTCTCTCCTTACTGGCTGATCCAGCGTATGGCGCGCAAAGTGTTGGCCTCGGGGCGACCAGTGGTCTTTTATATTCATCCGCGCGAGATCGACCCAGCTCATCCCAGACTTCCCATGAGCTTGCAGCGGAGGTTCAAGTCCTATGTGAACCTACGCCAAACTGAAGAGAAAATTTTGCGAATTCTGGAAGATTTCCCGGTTGGAACATTCCGCGATTTTCTGGCGACCGACGGTTTCCAGTGCGAACTCGACCCGACAGCGGCTTGATCCGAGGGTTCTGATCTGATATGTCAGTCTCAACACTCAGCGCGAATTCCTCAAGTTGCATGAATCCAGCATCTCCTGCGTCCTTGCGGGAGATGATCTGCGATGAAACCGTCGCCGCTTGTTCGACCATGGGTGGGCTGGACGCGATCATTCTGACGGGCAGCATGGCGCGCGATGAAGCATCCACCGCAACCGATCATCAAACGACGCTGGTGCTTGGCGATGCCGAGTTTCTGCTGGTATTCGCGAGTTTCGCGCGCGTTCCCACCGCCGAGGCTGTCGAAACGTTCGCCAAGATTGTTGAATCTCGGCTCCTGCGACGTAACGTCAAATGCCGGATTTGCCTTTCACCGGTGTCGACTGCCTTCCTGGAGGGCATCGTCCCGCACATTTTTGGGTACGAACTGCGCCATTGCGGGCAGGTTGTGTGGGGCGATCGAAATGCACTGACCCGTGTACCCCCGTTTGAGACCACACAGATACCGCTTGATGATGCTGTCCGTTTGCTGTGCAATCGGATGGTTGAATTGCTGGAGCTCGTGGCCGTGTCTGGTATTCGATCGAAAGTGACAAAATACGCGACCGTGAAGCTTTATCTCGACATGGCAACTTCGTTTCTGATTTTTGCCGGCTCTTACCGTCCAACTTATCGCGAACGACTCAAGGAACTTGAGAAAGTAGCAGCCACTGTGCGTCCGGCCAGTGTGCCCTTCCCTCTGCCAGCGTTTGTCGAGAGCATTGAATACTGCACACGATTGAAACTCAGTGCATCCGGCCCGTTGTCGGGTGAGTTCATATCAGACGCTGAGAGTGAGCAGTTGTTCACAGACGGCGTTCGGCTCGCGCATCTCCTGTGGAGGTGGGAATTGCAACTCCTCCTGCAACTCGATTCGAACGCTCCCGACGAAGAACTGCTGTCGCGATGGGCTAGCTCGCAGCCTTGGATGGCGCGCCTTCGAGGCTGGGTTCGGGTTGTACGTGACGTTAATGCTGCGACAACGCGAAAAAACTGGAAGCGCTGGCTTAAACTCGCGCTTCACCAGTCTCCTCGTCACGGCGTATACGCAGCGGGTTGCCAGATGTTCTTCCGAATCCCGGATCTCATGCAGAGTCGACAGAGTGAACTTTTCCAGGACTTGAGCAACCTGCTGCCGATTTCGCCTGAAGGAACAGCAGAACTAAAGTGGCGCTTGCTGGCTGCCTCGATCACCCAGAACTATCACCAGTTCGTGGAATTCACCCGGACCTAGAACGGACAACAACAGCAAAACTGATTATCAACAATCGCAAATGACAACTACATCGTTAACGTTATTAGAATCGCCTCGGGTCAGCATCGTGATCCTGAACTACAAGCGCTTACACGCCCTGGAACAGTCGATCAAATCGGTGTTGATGCAGACCTACGCGAACCGGGAAATTATTGTAGTCGACAACCACTCCGAGGAAGATGTCGCAGGACTCGTCACCGGTCTTGATCCTGGCATAAAGCTGATCGAACTCGCGGACAACCGGGGAACCTGTGGAGGCCGGAACGCTGGCATTCGCGAAGCCCAAGGCGACATCGTTATCACCTTGGACAATGATGTACATTTCGCTTCCCAGTTCGAACTGACCAAAGTGGTCGCGAAGTTCGAGCAGCGCCCCGACATTCATGTGCTCGCGTTCCAGATGTGTGATGCCGACACAGGGAACCTCCGGGTGCGGGAGTGGTGTCATGCCCGGCACTGGAAGGAGTTTGGGCAGACGGAGTTCGAGACCTTCTATTTTGTCGAGGGCGCCTTCGCGGTTCGCCGGGAAGTCTTTGAACAGGCGGGCAACTACTACGATGCACTTTTTATCGGATGCGAGGGGCATGAACTGGCCCTGCGTATTCTCGATCACGGCTTCCGGATTCTGTATTGCCCCAGCATCCGTGTGCTTCATCTCATGTCAGCGGAAACACGGACCTCTGACCGCCCTTATTACTTCTACACACGGAACTACATTTGGATCGCTTTCAAGGATTACCGCGTGCTGCCGGGCCTTAGCTTCTTGTTGCCCAAGCTGATGATGATGTTCTATTTCGCGATTCGCACCAACATGTGTCCGGCCTTCTTCCGTGGCATACGGCACGGCCTGAGAGGCCTGCGGCAAGTAATGGCTGACCGCACTCCAGTAAAAAGGCAGACTTTACAGTACCTGGCGGAACTCGAGCGCTGGCGTCCTGGCCTGATGTTTCGCCTGGCGCGCCACAAGGCGCAGCCGCAGATCTGAACTGCAGCTCAAGGTTCTTTCGGAACAAACATGATCATCTTCTACTTCCTCATTCTTCTATTGCCGCTGACGACGCACCCCTTGTGGACGCGGACGATAGCCGGAATGACTCCGATCAAGGCCCTCGGGCTGATGATCGCGGCCTACGCGCTGGCCTATTTTTTCATGCGCAAGGATCATCCGCAGTTGTTGGGGACGTGGCAAGCCCGTCTTTACGTGTTGTTGTGCACGATCGGAGCAATCTCGTTAGGGATCAAGGTTAAGGATCCTGGGTTGCTGACCAACATGGTTCAGATCTATGTTTCCTTAGCTCTGCTCTTCTTCGCAACCGTTGTGCTGGTCGATTCCTTGCGCCGCCTGCGCTATGTGTTGCTTTCAATGATTGCTTCCATGTCAGTCGCTTCGTTTATATGTCCTGCGGGAGTGGCAGGTGTACCACAACGTATATCCCGGACTGCGTCCAGGTGGCGTCTCCGGAGACTGCAATTACTTTGCGGCCTCCGCGTTAATCACCCTGCCCATGGCTTACTACTACTGGCGCAGCACCTCTCGAACATGGGTCCGCATGTTGTGCTTGAGTTCCTTCGGGCTGAGTTTGTTGGCGATGATGCTTGGGGCGTCTCGAGGAGGATTTCTAGGATTGTTGGCAGGCTTGCTCATGATTATTTGGAGGTCGAAAGCTAAGCTCCGGAATATCGTCATCATTTCGTTGACCGTAGGCCCCGTCGTTTTCTTCGTGCCTTCTTCGCCGCTGCAACGACTGCTTCATCCCGGCTATGCCGACAAATTGGGAACCGACATACGGATCGTCCTTTGGCGGGCCGGATTGCGCATGATCCAGGAGCATCCACTGTTCGGAATCGGTCTTGGAAACTTCATGCGCATGAGCGGAGTCTATCAGGACGCCAGTGCATTCTACGGGACCGCGACCGAAAAGATGCAGGGGTTAGCCTGCAATGCGTTTCTTGAGCTGGCCGCGGAGCTTGGGATCATCGGCTTGCTCGTGTTTGTCGGGATATTAGTTGCTACTTATCTCTCACTGGAGCGTGTTCGTCGTCAAACTGCGGGCGGCAAGCCGAACTTGTTAAACATTGCGGCCGACTCTCTGCAAGTGGCCCTGGTCTCATTTTCCGTTTCCCTGGTGTTTCTCTCTGGAGAGTACATCAAGGTCTTCTGGATGCTGGTGTTTATTTCGATGTGCCTTCCCGCCCTGCAGGCACAACAGCGAAAAATGCAGCGCCGTCGCGACCCTGCGATAGAACGCAGCGGACATTCTCAAGCGGAAGCCGAACTACCCTGTTCGCAAGTGCCGGTTCTGGGGATGCGCGCGTGACCAGCGGACAGGACGAATATAGTATGCGATCGAGTAAGAGGCTGCTTGTGAACGCAATGGTTGCAGGATTCCTGATGCTTCTGCCAGCCTGCGGACAAGTATCCCGCAATGCCCCGGCAGTACCCAATCCCGTCGCGCTCGATCAGTATGGTGGATTCAGCAACATGCCCTCGCCGAATCGAGGAACGGGTATATTCCGGATCGAGAAGTTTGGAAATCGGTGGATGTTCGTGGATCCCGCAAACAATGCGTTCTTCATGATTGGCGTTTATGCCCTGAACGAGGACCAGTCCACCAACGACACGAGGACTACCTATTACGAGCGCACCAGCGCGAAATACGGCGACCCGGGGCCAAGCTGGGCTGCCGCTCAGCTCCGGCGAGTTCGGGCCTGGGGGTTCAACTCCATCGCTCCTTACGCTTCGGATTATGTTCTGCCGATTACGACGGATTACCGCTTATCAGGCGATCAAACGCAGCCCGTTAAACTTCCGTTCATCGGCCTGATCCGCCCGGCGTACTACGGGATGATCAACCAGGAACATTGGGCACCCCAGCCCATTAAAGACATGACGTATGGCGCCAGTCCCTACTATTTAGACAACAATGGCTACCGGCCGGGCAGTGGCGTGGCTGACTTCTACGACGGGAATCTAGGCACTTTCTTGCACAATGAACTTAAGAACGATCCTTATACACGCGCCATCAAGATTTCCCCCCACAAGCGCTACATGATCGGCATGAGCGTCGACGACGGAGATCAGATGTACGGTTTCGGCAAGGGTCCGGACTTTCCCGAGGGCTACAACAATGCGCACCTGGGCTGGATCGTACTGACCATGTCTCCCATGCAAACCGCCAATTCCGACAAGGGATTTGTTTATCCGGACACGACGGTTTATTCGAAACGGGCACTGAGAAATCATTTGGCAGAGAAGTATAAGACGATCTTCGGGCTCAATCAGGCTTGGGGGTCGCACTACACCACATTCGACTCGTCGGGTACAGCAATTGCCAGAGAGTTGATCGGCACGGGCAACGGGTCGCAGTCTAACTTCAATACCAGGCTGGCGAAGCCCGCGATTACGCCCATGTCATTGCAGATCAAAGTAGCGGGTGTCGCAGTTGCAGGTGACCTTGGCCCAAACTCTGACGGACAATTGTGGGGTCCCCATGTCGCAGGAACAATCGACTACACGACTGGACAAATCAGTTTAACGTTTGCCGCCGGCCACAGTCCCGCCAAGGGCGAAGCGATTACCGCGGACTACGTGCAGAACGGCTGGGGCGTCGGTACCGGATTGATGGACGAAGACGGTCGTCCTTCGCACCAGGAATGGGTAGGAACAGACTTCACGTTCTTGAAAGACGTCAACGCGAAGGTGAAAGCCGACATTGACGACTATCTCTACCAGATCGCGGCACACTATTTCTCAATGTGCAAGTCGGGAATTGAAGCCTGGATGCCCGGTCTCTTGTATCTCGGCCCTGACACGCTGGGAACCTGGGGTGCGCCCTCCAATCGCAATGTTTTGAAGGCGGCGGCACAATTCATCGACGTCATGTCGGTGGGTGGCGGCACTCCCATGACTCAGGCCATGGTGGACTTCATCCATACTCACTATGGCGACAAACCTTTTTATGTGGGGGAATTCCGCACTGCCAACCCCGATTCGGCAATCCCGAACGCTGCTGCAGTGCCGGAGACGGATTACAGGACGCAAGGGGAACGTGGTCGAGCCTACTACAGAGTCGTGACTTCCTATCCCGACCTCGCCTATTCGGCCAGTGACGTTCGACCCTATGTTGGGATTGTATGGTGGCAATACTTGGACAATTGGGGCGAGAGGAACAATTGGGGACTGGTCACACTTTCCGATAATTCATACGACGGTAAGGAAGCGCGCACGAACGAGTCGAATTCAAAGCGAAGCATCCCCTGCTCGCCGCCCCTTTCGAATTACAAGTGCGGGGGGGAAAGGCGCGACTATGGCGACGTCATCTCCTGGGTGAGAAACGCGCACGCCCAAATTCAGCGGACTTTACAAACTACTGACTCAAGGCCGAGGGACTACGCACACAATGCGAAGTAATTCATCTATCCCGCCAGCATCTGGGAATTTTTCGATCTCCGTAATCATTCCGACCAAGAACCGCCTCAACGATTTGAAGCTGACGGTTGAGACACTCCTGGCGCAGACAGTATTGCCTGATCAACTCGTGATAGTCGACCAAAGTTCCGGGGACGAGAGTCAACGCGAGATCCACCGATTGATGGACGAGGCACATCAGGCGTTCGGGGACCGGCCTGAGCTCAACTACGTTCATAACGCTTCGATTACGGGTGGGGCGCAAGCTCGCAACCGCGCAATGCAGATCGCAGATTGTGCTATCTGGCTCTTTTTGGACGATGACGTGTGCCTGGAGGCGAATTTCATCGAGGAACTTCTCTCTGCCTATCGCCGGTTTCCGGCGGCGGCTGGCGTCTCAGGAATCGTAACGAACTATAACCTTCCACCGTGGCCCGCACGAGCGTGGCGCAGCCTGTTTGTACGTGGCCCGTTCCACGACGATCGGCAGCCCATCTACTGGAATTCCTTTCGCCTTCGCGCGTCAGACCCGGTGCCAGTCAGCCGCTTTGGCGGCGGGTTGATGAGCTTCCGTGCCGATGCTGTGGGCGGAGTCCAATTCGATGAAAATCTCAGCGGGGTCTCCGATGGTGAAGACGTTGATTTCTGCGCTCATCTGAAGGCCGGCTCGCTCCTTTTGATCACGCCCAAAGCTCGGCTCGTCCATAACCAGTCGCCCAGTGGCCGCTCGCAGAAGCACTGGACCAGCCGTGAAGCGAAATCAAATCACTATCTCTACCACCGGAATTGGCGATCGGGTCTGTTGAACCGGCTGAGCTTCTACTGGTTGAATCTGGGATACGGGCTGATTGCAACCTTTGCGTCTCTGCGGCGCGGGTCGCTTGAACCCTGGCGGGACTTATTGGAGGGCATGCGCGAAGGAGAGAGCGTAGGCCAGCCCCGACCGCTCACGCGTTGTCTTAAAGAAAGGACCGAGGCTCCGAAACCGGTACCGGATCGCGAGCCCCGGCCCGCCCTCAATGTTGAACAGCCTCTTGGATCTGCTGATGCGCGCCTGTAATCGGAGTAATTACGTCGCCGTAGTTGCGTTCTTCGCCGCCACAGAGGTACGTTCCGAGCGGTGGTGAGCAAGGTACGGATCGGACGCCGACGCCGCCAGGACCTTTGACGGACTCGCTGCCGTCATAGGCGTTATCGGATAGACTGACGATGCCCCAGTCGTCCTTTTCGCCCCAGTTATCGAGGTATTGCCACCATAAGATGCCCACATACGGGCGGCTGCCGTTGGCGGTGTATGCCAGATTGGGATAGGTTTTTACGGTATTGGAGTAATCCAGACCCCGGCCGCCCTGGGTTGTGAAGTCAGTTTGCGGCACGGATGCGGCGTAGCGGAAGAACGCCGAGTCCGCATTCGCCGTACGAAATTCGCCGAAATAAAACGGCCGGTCTCCATAGTAGGTGTACATGAAATCGATCATGGCCTGACTCAGAGGCCATCCCCCACCCATCGCCACAACATCGATGTATTTCGCCGCGGCTTTCAGCACGTTGCGGTTGGAAGGCGCACCCCAGGTCCCCAGCGTGTCCGGACCGAAATACATCATGCCGGGAAGCCACGCCTGAATGCCTGACTTGCACATGGAGAAATAGTGAGCCGCGATCTGGTAAAGATACTCGTCCAAATCGGCCTTCACCGTGGCGTTCACGTCCGTCATGAAGGTGTAGTCTATGCCGACCCAACTGCGGTGAGAAGACCGGGCGTCTTCGTCCATGAGGCCGGTTCCAATACCCCAGCCGTTCTGCACGTAGTTGGCAGTAATGGACGCACCATTGGCCGGAGCATGACCGCTGCCAAACGTGATACTCAAGGCCCCGCTGGTGTAGTTGATGGTACCGCTGAGGTGCGGTCCCCACAGTTGCCCGTTGCCGGTATCTCCGCCAACGGCTTGCCCGGCAACAAGAATCTGCAAACTATACTTGCTCACCGTTGCCGCGGAAAGCGTTTTGCTGAAGGTCAACGTCGAACCATTGCCAGTGCCGACTGCTTCCGCGGAGATTGTGCTGCCCGAAGAACCGAACGTGGTGTAACTCGATCCCCATGCGGAGTTGAGGGCCGAAATGGTTCCATACTCCGCCACCAACTGATCGTGCAAAGCTTGCTTGGAATAGATAACACTGTCGGAGTAAACGAACCCCTTGTTGGGATTGGCCGTCTGCACCGGCGACATGGTGAGGACGATCCAGCCCAGATGCGAGTTATTGTAGCCCCCGCCGAAATCCGGTCCCTTGCCGAAGCCGTACATTTCATCGCCGTCATCGGCGTTCATGCCGATCATGTATTGCTTGTAAGGCGAGGCCATGACGGCCTGGGTGTACGAGTCGTTTTTCAGTTCATTGGTAAAGAACGTGGTCAGGTTATTGTCGTAATAGTCGGCCACGCCGTTGCTGGGATCGTACCCCGTGTAGTACGGACTGATGCTGTACATCATGTTCTTGATAGGCTGAGGCGCCCAATTGCTCTGGTTCAGCATGCCGTAGTAGGCAGGCCGCAACAGACCCACGAAAGGCACCTTGACCGGATTGCTCTGGTCTCCCGGCCAGCGGGGATCAGTCGTCACTGGCAATACATAAGCGGAGGCATAGGTGCCGACCGAGTTGAATCCCCAGGATTGAATGCGCTGCAACTGAGCGGGACCCCACGTCGGTCCGGTATCGCCATACTTGGCGTTGGTGCGGTTGTAGTAGCTGTTGCCCATGTCATCGACGGATTGATCCTCGTCGAGAACATACACACCGATCATAAAGAAACCGTTATTGGCCGGATCCACAAACATCCACTTGTTACCGAACTTTTCGGTTCGGAAGTAAGTGGTAGGCGGATTCGAGGAAGGCATGGTCGTAAGACCGCCGTATTGATCGAAAGTCGAATTGGAAATAGTAACGCTGAAAGCTTTGGTTGCGCTCTGCTGCGGCGAACCCGAGTCCACCACCTTGAGCGTGAAGTTGTGTGTGCCAGCCTGACTGGGCGTTCCGGAGATAGTGCCGGTAGTAGCCGCGAGCGCCAGGCCCGTGGGCAACTTGCCCGTAGAAACCGACCAGGTGAACGCAGGGGTTCCACCCGAGCGAGAAACCGTTGCCGCGTAACTGACGCCAATTGTGCCGTTGCTCAGGGTGGATGTTGTGATGCTGAGTCCGGCTGCGGCGATGGTCACTGTATACGCGTGGGTTGCCGTCAACACCGGCGAAGAGGCATCTTCAACTTTTACGGTGAATGTGGAAGACCCTGCGGTCGCCGGCGTACCGGAAAGTTTGCCGCCAGTGCTCAAACTTAAACCCCCGGGCAACGTTCCAGATACGACACTCCAGGAATAAGGGGTTGCGCCTCCGGAGGCAGCTAAGGACGCTGAGTACGTTGTGCCCACCGAGCCCCCCGAAAGTGAAGAAGTTGTGATCGAGACCGGAGGTATCGAAGCAAAGATGCTAACCGTAAATGACCGGGTTGCGCTCAGCTTCTGAGAAGAAGAGTCCGCAACCTTCACGGTGAATGTGAAAGACCCTTTGGTCGTCGGAGTACCCGAAAGCTTTCCGCCGGGGCCAAAGCTGAGGCCTGTGGGCAAACTACCAGACGCGACACTCCAGGAATACGGAGTCTGGCCGCCGGATGCGGCCAATGTCGTCGAGTAAGCCGCGCCAATGGTTCCGCTCGGTAATGAAGTTGTCGTGACGCTGACCCCTTGACCCGCAGGCGCAACAGTAATTGCGAAAGACTGTGACTGAGTTTGGTGGGGGGAAGAAGAATCAGTTACCTGGAGCTTAAACACGGATTGTTCTTCCGTGGTGGGTGTCCCGGAAATTTTGCCCGCTGGACTCAATTGCAAACCCGCCGGTAAAGTTCCCGATGAAATCGCAAATGAGTAAGGAGCGACTCCCCCCGTCACAGAAACGGTCTGAGAGTAGGAAGTTCCAACCGTACCATCGGGAAGAGAGCCGACCGTAAACCTGAGAGCTGAGGGCGTGTTCTGCGTTTTTGGGTCGCCAATGCCAACACCGCCGCCGCAACCGGCACAAACACAAATCATGAGAATGGCTGCACTAAAGATGGGGACAGAACGAACCGCACGGGGGATGAGATTCATAGGAGTTGATGTGGTCCTTTACCCAAACCGCCTGATCCAACATAAAAGCGAGGCGTTGTATTCGGAAGGTAACCTACGGACGATGACCTTCGCATACTCGGAAGGGCAGAAGCCCCTCCAATAGGGCTAGTCCGGTCGTTTTTGGGAAATCCCGTGAGAGGATCTGCGGCTCAGTCGGTACAGCTTGGTTAATAATTTTCTGTTCAATCCGGCGGTTCCCTTTTCATCCCTGTCTGAACCAGATAGAGAGCTTGTTTCTATGTTTTCCTCCTTTGGGCAAGCATGTGCAAAGCGTTTCACCCCCACTCGATCCCCCCATCAGAGCACCCGTAACTGATTGAAACTCAAAGCCTAACTATGGAGTTCTTGGCATGTCGACTGCACTAGTCACAAGTAACCCTAACCCCTCCTCCTTAGCGCCTGGAAGTGAACAGGAACCCGTGTACCTAAAACCGAATATCGTCATGGAACCTCTTGTGGACGGGTGGTACGCATGGGCCCACCTGATCCCGCCCGCAACCGCAGCGCGCAACCTCACCGGGCGCCACCTGCGGATCATGGACTCGTACATTGAGTCACCGGAAACCCACGAGGCGGCAGTGAAGAACCCTGCGCTCCTGGGCGGTCCATTCATGGATCTCGGTGGAAATTTGGTGGAAGAGGTGAAGCAACTTCGCGACCGGACGCTCTCTCAGCGGAACGAACTGCTTGCCCTTTCCCGCTCCATCGAGCAACTCGATGCGCTGCTGCGGGAAAAAGCTACTGGCTATAGTTTGGAGTCTCTGTATGCGGAGGTTCCAGAGGACCTGCAGGGATACGTCGAACTGGTCTACGACCTGAACAATCATCCATCGTTCCGTTTGATCGAACCACTTCTCTATAAGAGCAAGTTCTACGACTCATCGCTGCAGAGTGTGATGTTGTCTGAGATCAGCGGGGACGATCGCCCGTTCGTGTTCAGCACGCCCCGGCTCGATCGCCGCGATGCCCTCCACCTGCAAATTCCGTTCGCCAGCGAAAAAGTGGACGCATTGGCGCGCATGAAGCACGAACCCACCACACTCGCAGCCCTGCGCGAGACTCTGGGCCTGAGCGCCGCGGATGAGGAGTTGTTCCGGTCTTTCCTGACTACGGAGAAGCCTAAGCCCTATCCGAAATACGACGGCGACGGAGCGCGCTGGCGCTACTTCGGCCACGCCTGCATCCTCATCGAGACGCGAGGAGTCAGCGTACTTCTCGATCCGGTTCTCAGCTATACCTACGAGAGTGACATTTCGCGTTACACCTATGAGGACTTGCCTGACGTGATCGATTACGCCCTGATCACACACAATCATCAGGATCACATCCTATTTGAGACTTTGTTGCAGTTACGCCACCGGGTGCGGCACGTTGTGGTGCCGCGGAGCGGTGGCGGCAGCTTGCAGGATCCATCCCTGAAGCTGCTCCTGCAGCAATGCGGATTTGAGAGCGTCATCGAACTTTCCGAGATGGAAGAAATTCCGTTCGACCGTGGCTCGATTACCGCCGTGCCGTTCCTGGGCGAGCATGGTGACCTGAATGTGTTGACCAAGTCCGCGTACATGTTGCGCGTCAACGGTCACAAGTTAATGTTCGCCGCCGACTCGTGCAACATTTCCCCGAAGATGTACGAGCATATCCAGAGGGAACTCGGCGATGTTGATGCTCTCTTCGTCGGCATGGAATGCGATGGCGCTCCGGTTTCCTGGATCTACGGTCCGTTGCTTACGCAACGACTGGAGCGGCCTAAGGACCATTCCCGGCGGCTGGCGGGATCGAACTTCGACCGCGCCATCGACATCGTGAACCAGTTCCATTGCAAAGAAGTCTACGTGTACGCCATGGGGCAAGAGCCGTGGCTGAACTACATCTCCAGCATCAAGTACACCGAAAAATCCAACCCGATCATTCAATCGACCCGGCTGGTGGAAACTTGCCGGCAACGCGGAATCCCCGCCGAGCGGCTCTTTGGCGAGAAAGAGATTTGCCTGTCCTAGCGACTCCTCTGCGCTGGGACCATGGCTACTGACATGACGTACGAATCAAACAGAATCGCGACCCTCGATCCACTGGAGACGGACCTGCCGCGGACAGACCAACCGGGGCTGTCACAAGCCGTGCTCCCCGAGCCCTTCAGGGAGTGGACCGAGACAACGACGGACTATCCCCGCGACAAGAGTGTCGCGCAACTCTTTGAGGAAGTGGCGGCCGAGCACCCGAATGCCGTCGCGGTCGTTTCGGGCGGCAGGCAACTCACTTACGACGAACTTAACACGCGCGCGAACCGCCTGGCGCACCGTTTGCGCCGCATGGGCGTGAGAGCGGAAACGATGGTGGGATGCTGCATCGAGCGATCGCCAGAGTTGATCAGTGCGCTGATCGCGGTCCTGAAGGCGGGCGGGGCGTATGTGCCACTCGATCCGGCGTACCCGAAAGAGCGATTCGATCTCTTGCTCGAAGAAACGCGGATCTCGGTTGTGCTGACGCAGCGCTCACTGGCCTCGACTGTGCTCGCTGGACGCGACCTGTTTTCACTGTTTGTGGATGAGATGCACACGAACGTCGTCGCCATCGGACGATCTGAACCCAGAGCTCGGCGCCGGCCCGAGAAGTCTCGCGTACGTGATGTTCACCTCGGGATCTACGGGCAGGCCGAAGGGCGCATTAATCGAGAACCGTGCAATCGTGCGTCTGGTGCGAAATACCAACTATTGCCAGTTCGGTCCCGAACAAGTCCAGCTTCTCTTTGCCCCGATTTCCTTCGATGCTTCGACCTTTGAGATCTGGGGAGCATTGCTAAATGGCGGCCGGTTAGTGGTGATGCAGCCTCAAACATCATCGCTCGAAGATCTCGGGCGGACCATCCGCGAGCACGGAGTCACCACGCTGTGGCTGACTGCTGGCCTATTCAACCTGATGGTGGAGCAAAGGCTCAGCGATCTGCAACCTCTGCGCCAACTGCTGGCGGGTGGTGACGTTCTCTCGGCACGCCATGTGCGCATGGTTCTCAAGAATCTTCCGCAGTGCCGCCTTATCAACGGCTACGGTCCGACCGAAAACACTACGTTCACCTGCTGCCATTCCATGCGGCCCGGCGACTCGATCCCAGACTCGGTGCCGCTCGGGCGACCAATCTCTAACACACAGGTCTACATCCTCGACGAGCAGATGAAACCTGTCACGGTCGGTCAAACCGGGGAACTCTATGCCGCCGGTGACGGTCTGGCGCGCGGCTACCTGAACAATCCGGAGGCAAGCGCAGAGAAGTTTGTTCCCAACCCCTTTGTCATGGATGTTGAGGCGCGGATGTACCGCACCGGTGACCTGGCGCGCAGGCGCGAGGACGGCACCATTGAGTTTCGCGGACGCGCCGACAACCAGGTCAAAATTCTCGGCCATCGCATCGAGCCCGGAGAAGTTGAGACCGTCCTCTCCAAGCACCAAGCCGTGCAACAGGTTTGTGTGGTTGCGCAGAGCGACGCTAATAACACGAAACGTCTGGTCGCGTACTACGTTGCCTCGCCTAAACCGGGCGCCTCGCCGTGTGAGTTAAAGGCATATCTGAGCGAAAAACTTCCGCAGTACATGATTCCGGCGTTCTTCGTTCCCGTGGCGGCCATGCCGCTGTCTCCTAACGGCAAGGTCGACCGCACGGCGCTCCCGGCGCCACTCATTGGTACGGAAGCTGAAAAAGCGGCGGAAGCGCCATCCACTCCCCTGGAAGAAACGCTGAAGAGTTTGTGGAGCCGTGCTTTGCAGGTACCGCAGATCGGGCTCGACGATAACTTTTTCGACCTTGGCGGTGACTCGTTGACGATTGTGGCCGTGCACTCCACCTTGCAGAAAGCGCTACAGCGCGAGATTCCAGTCACCGATCTATTTGAGTTCACCACGATTCGGACCCTCAGTCAGCACCTCGGTGAGGAGAATGCCGCGGGCCCGTCGTTTTCGGAAATGCAGCAACAGGCGCAACGCCAGCGGGAAGCATTTGCCCGTCAGCGCGAGCGCAGGGGAGGCGGTTCACTGTGAGTTCCCAAGAGAGTCATGGGCCTTTGCTCGAGGGCGTCGCGATCATTGGAATGGCCGGGCGCTTCCCTGGCGCTAAAAGCGTGGCCGAGTTCTGGAGAAACCAGCTCAACGGTGTTGAGGCTATATCGCACTTCACCGTCGAGGAATTGGAGATTCCCAACGCGGCCGCCGCAGCCAGCAATCCCAACTATGTTAGGGCGCATTCCGTTCTTGAGGATGTGGATCTGTTCGATCCGGAATTCTTTGGTATTTATCCCCGCGAAGCGGAACTGATGGACCCTCAGCACCGGCTTTTTCTGGAGTGCTGCTGGATAGCGTGTGAAGATGCGGGCTACGATCCCTACGCGTATCCCGGTGCGATCGGAGTGTTTGGCGGCACCAGCCACGCCACCTATTTTCTTTCGCGGCTCTGCACCGACCCCGGATTCATTCGCAAGTTCACCGGCGGCTACCAGTTGGACAACTTTGCCGAGATGGTGGGCAATCAACTGGATTTCCTGGCGACGCGCGTCTCCTACAAGTTGAATCTGCGCGGCCCAGCGTTTGGCATGGTCTCGGGTTGCTCTACTTCCCTGGTCGCGGTTTCCCAGGCCTGCCAATCGCTGCTGACCTATCAAAGTGATATGGCCCTGGCGGGCGGCGCTTCGATCACGTTCCCGCAAAAGCGTGGCTATAACTATCAGGAAGGCGGCATGGGATCGGCCGACGGTCATTGCCGCACTTTCGACGCCGATGCACAGGGCACGGTCTTCGGCAGCGGTGTGGCCACGGTTCTGCTCAAGCGACTGGAAGACGCGGTGCGCGACGGGGACCAGATCTACGCCGTGATTCGCGGCTTCGCAGTCAACAATGACGGCTCCGCCAAAGTTGGGTACACCGCTCCCAGCGTCGAGGGCCAGGCGCGTGTCATCGCGATGGCGCAAGAAGCAGCAGGGGTCCACCCAGACACGATCAAATACGTCGAAGCTCACGGAACCGGCACTCCGCTGGGCGATCCGATCGAACTCGCAGCGCTGAATCAGGCTTTTCGCGCTCGCAGCACCGGCAAACGATTCTGCGCGGTAGGCACGGTCAAGACCAACGTTGGGCACCTGGATGTCGCCGCGGGCGTCACCGGCCTGATTCATGCCACGCACATGGTCCGCCATGGAATGTTTCCGCCAACGCTCCATTTCAAGAAGCCGAATCCGAACTTCGATCTCGAGAACAGTCCTTTCTACGTCAATACACAGCGCACTGAATGGAAGAACGACGGGAAACCCCGGCGCGCTGGCGTCAGCGCCTTTGGAGTCGGCGGGACCAACGCGCACATTATTCTCGAGCAAGCGCCGGATCGACCCTCGGCACCTTCGTCGAAGCCGGCCCAATTGCTTGTTCTCTCCGCGCGATCCGAGGCGGCGCTGAATCGCGCCACCGACACCTTGGCCGAGCACCTGAAGTCTTCTCCGGACCTGAATTTGGCTGATGCCGCTTGGACGCTTCAAGTTGGCCGTCGCAATTTTCCTTGCCGCCGCAGCGTGGTTGCCAGCAACGCAGCGGAAGCAGCGACCGCACTTTCCCAACGTGACCGGAATCGAGTGCAGACTCGGCTGCGTCCCATGGATAAGCCGGTCGTCTCCTTCCTTTTCCCGGGCCAAGGTTCGCAACACGCGAACATGGCGCGTGAGATCTATCAGAATGAGGCCGTCTTCCGTGCAGCGGTAGACCGTTGCGCCGAGATCCTGTTGTCCCACCTGGGCGCCGATTTACGCACGTTGCTCTACCCGCCAGACGGAGTCTCGGAAGAAGCCAAGCGGCGCGTCACGGATACGATCATCGCCCAGCCCGCAATTTTCGCCATCGAATACGCGCTGGCGCAGCTTTGGATGAGTTGGGGAGTCCGTCCCCAAGCCATGCTTGGCCACAGCATCGGCGAGTTTGTGGCCGCGTGCCTGGCTGGTGTCTTCTCGCTCGAAGATGCGCTCAATTTGGTCGCAACCCGCGGGAGATTGATGCAGGGCCTGCCCGCCGGGGGCATGCTTTCCGTACGCCTGCCCGAAGCCGAAGTCCGCGCCCGGCTCAACGGCAACCTTTCCCTCGCCGCCTTGAACTCGCCGGCGCTGTGCGTCGTCGCCGGCCCGTTCGGCGCACTCGATGCCTTCGAGAAGAAGCTCAGTGCGGAAGGTGCGGTCTGCCGCCGCCTGGTCACCTCGCACGCCTTCCACTCGGCAATGATGGATCCGATTCTGGAGCCGTTCACTGAGTGCGTGCTGAAAATTTCGCTTCATGCCCCGACCATTCCTTATGTGTCCAGCGTCTCGGGCACATGGATTACCAAGGAGCAGGCGACCGACCCGCGATACTGGGCCCGCCACTTCCGCCAGCCAGTGCAGTTCTCTGCGGGATTGACGGAACTGCGAAAGACTCCCGCGGCTGTTCTTCTGGAGGTTGGACCTGGCAATGTGCTGGGACAACTCGCTCGGCAACACACTGGGTTTCCCGCCGAACAGCTGATCGTGTCTTCTCTCTCCGACGGCTATTCCGGCCAGGGCGACGCAGCTAGTTTGATGAATGCTCTGGGCTCAGTGTGGACAGCGGGTATCCAGCCCAACTGGGCTGATCTGCACAAAGGCGAACGCCGCCAGCGCATTTCGCTACCCACTTATCCCTTTGAACGCAAACGTTATTGGCTGGAAGCGAAGGCAGCGGAATCTGTCTCTGGGACTGAACCAGCCGTTGCAATCCAGAATCTTGAACCGAGTTCTTCTCTCCCCACTCCGACGGAGGAAAAAGAAACAGTGAGTACCAGTCTGCAGTCCGCACCAGTTCCGAGCACGGTGAACCGCTCGGCAAAAATCCGCACCCAGCTTTTAGCGCTTGTCGAAGAACTGTCGGGCATGGATGTGTCGCAAGCCGACAACTCCGCGACCTTTCTGGAGTTGGGCTTCGACTCGCTCTTTCTTACGCAGGTGACTCAGGCGCTGCAAGGTAAGTTTGGCCTGAAGATCACGTTCCGCCAGCTCCTGGGCGAGCAATCGACGTTCGATGCCCTGGCCGGATATTTAGACAGTAATCTTCCGGCGGACGTTCTCAGCGAACCTGCACCGGCCCCCGCTCAGCTCGCGGCCCCGGTTACGGCACCGGCAGCTGTTCCCACGACAACCGCATCGACTCAATTTTCTGTACCTCCCACGAACGGCAATGGAGATCATGCCATGTCTGAATCCCCTATCGAACGCCTCATGCGCGATCAGTTACAGGCGATGAATCAGATTTTCAGCAAGCAACTGGAGACAATCCGCGGCACCGCGCCCGTAGCCTCGGCACCATCTCCGGTGTCGGCGACACCCGCACCCGCAAAACCGGTGCAAAGCGCTCCCGCGCCGGTTGCCACGCCCCAGACAAAAGCTGAACCCGCAGCCGTACCCACTCCTGCGGAGAAAGAATTCAAGCCCTTCGGCCCTTACAAGCCGATCCAAAAGGCGACGTCGGGCGCGCTCACACCACAGCAGGAGCAAGGTCTGCGCCGTCTGATCGACCTTTACACCAGCCGTACGAAGCGCTCCAAAGAGATGACAAAAGAAGGCCGCCAGTGGCTGGCCGATCCGCGTGTCGTCTCCGGCTTCCGCCGCGAGTGGAAGGAAATGGTGTATCCCATCATCACGGTTCGGTCGAAAGGTTCACGCCTCTGGGACGTGGACGGCAATGAATACATTGACATCTTGAACGGCTTCGGTCCCATCATGCTGGGCCACCGTCCAGACTTCGTCGAAAAGGCCATCGAAAAACAGTTGCACGAGGGCTTTGAAATCGGCCCGCAGACGCCACTAGCGGTTGAAGTCGCACAGATGTTCTGCGAGATGACCGGCAACGAGCGCATGACCTTCTGCAACACCGGATCGGAAGCAGTGATGGCCGCGCTGCGCGTGGCCCGTACGGTTACCGGCCGCAACAAAGTGGCGCTGTTCGCCGGCGCCTACCACGGCATGTTTGACGAAGTTCTGGTGAAGGGGTTCAAGCGAGGTGGTGTGCCTCAGTCTGCCCCGATCGCTCCGGGCATTCCGCGGGAGAAAGTCGCCAACGTGACGGTGTTGGATTACGGCACAGCGGAATCCTTGGAGTGGATCCGCCAGAACGCGAAGGAACTGGCTGCCGTGCTGGTGGAACCGGTACAGAGCCGGCATCCTTCTCTACAGCCGGTAGAGTTCCTGAAAGAGATCCGCAAAATTACGCAAGAATCCGGCGCAGCCATGATCATGGATGAAGTCGTGACCGGCTTCCGCGTGCATCCGGGTGGGTGCCAGGCGCTGTTTGACATCCGCGCTGATCTGGCCACTTACGGCAAAGTGGTAGCCGGGGGAATGCCCATTGGCGTGCTCGCCGGCAAGGCGCAGTTCATGGACGCCCTCGACGGTGGCATGTGGCAGTTCGGCGATGACTCCGTCCCTGAAGTGGGGGTCACCTTCTTCGCCGGAACATTTGTGCGGCATCCCTTGACCTTGGCGGCGGTGAAGGCGGTGTTGCAGCATTTCAAGGAACAGGGTCCCGCATTGCAAGAACAACTGACGGCCCGGACCGCGGGTCTCGCACGCACACTCAACGAGTTCTTCGAACTCAACTCCGTACCGACCCGCGTGCAGACTTTCGGCAGCGTCTTCTACTTCAACTTCCCCACGGAAGAGCGCTTCGCCAGTCTCTTCTATTACTTCCTTCGCGCCAAAGGCATCCACATCCTGGAGGGTTTCCCGACGTTCCTGACGACGTCACACAGTGACGCTGATATCGAGCAGATCGTTCGCGCCTTTAAAGAGAGCGTGGCCGAGATGCAGCAGTCCGGATTCTTCCCGGCGCCTGTACGTGCCACGGAAGATTCAGTCATCGCAGCTTCTGCCATTGTGCCGATTCCAAAGCCGGCGAGTGAAGCACCGATGACGGAACCTCAGCACGAGATCTTTCTAGCGGCAAAACTGGGCGACGACGCATCCTGCTCCTTCAACGAATCGTTCAGTACCTATCTTCGGGGTCCGCTTCAGATCGACATGTTGCGCGAGGCCGTGAATACGGTCATCGGGCGGCACGAGGCCCTACGCGCCACGGTTGACCTCGACGGCACCAGGCTGCACTTCGCACCAGAACTGAAGTTGGAGATTCCGCTGCGCGACCTTTCGCAACTGAACGCAGAAGCGCGCGACGCTGAGTTGAAGCAACTGCTGGCTCAGGATGCGCGCACGGCCTTCGACCTCACCACAGGGCCGCTGGTCCGCGCTCAGCTGGTGAAACTCGATTCCGATTACCACATGCTATTGTTCACTTCTCATCACATCGTCTGTGACGGCTGGTCGACGAATGTTTTGATCGACGAGTTGTCACAGCTCTACACTGCAAGGGCGCTGGGACGTGCGTCAGAACTTCCAGATCCGATGCGGTTCAGTGAGTATGCCGTGAAGCAGTGCGCCGCGCGGGGCTCGGCGGAAGATGCGAAGGTCGAATCCTACTGGCTCGGTCAGTTCAAAGATATCCCCGCGCCGCTCGATCTGCCTGTCGATCGGCCCCGTCCGTCGGTTAAGGGCTACGCGGGAGCAACCTACCGCGCCCGCATTAGTGGTGAGGCTTACCGCAAGATCAAGGGCATGGGATCCAAGAAGGGCTGCACACTTTTTGCCACGCTCCTCGCCGGGTTCCAGACACTGCTGCACCGTCTTGCCAGTCAGAACGATATCGTGGTGGGAATCCCCGCTGCAGGCCAATCCCTGCTACCCGACGGCAGCCTTGTCGGTCACTGTGTAAACTTCCTTCCCCTGCGCGCCCGCTTCCCGGAAGGTCTCTCGTTCGCCACGCTGCTGGGAGAAGTGAAGACAACGTTGCTCGATGCCTATGAGCACCAGTCCTATACTTACGGCACGCTGGTGCGGAAGCTCAGCATTCCTCGCGACCCAAGCCGGCTCCCGCTGATGGAGGTGCAGTTCAACCTTGAGCGCATCGGCGCTGGCTCCAAGTTTGGCGAGCTCACGGCCAACATCGATCCGAACCCTAAGTCTGCGGTTAACTTCGACCTGTTCTTCAACATTGTCGAGTCCGATCAGGGCTTGATGATTGATTGCGACTACAACACCGGACTGTTTGACGAAGAGACCATCGCGCGCTGGCTGCGCCATTTCGAACATCTGCTCCTGAGTGCGGTGCCGAATCCTGACCGGGCCGTGGATGATCTTCCGCTGATGACCGCGGACGAAGTCGCTTCCCTGGTAGCAGCCTGGAATCCATCTTCGGCAAAACATTCGGTGACCCAAACGATTCATCAGGTATTTGAGGAACAGGCGGCAAGAACGCCCGACGCAGTCGCGGTCGTGATGGGCGATCAGCGCATGACCTACCGCGAGCTCAACGAGCGTGCCAATCAACTGGCTCGCCACCTGAGGCAGCAGGGAGTGACGCGAGACTCGCTCGTCGCCGTCTGTTTCGAGCGCTCGCTCGAGATGGTGATGTCGTTTCTGGCAGTTTTGAAGGCGGGCGGCGCTTACCTGCCCATCGATTCCTCGTACCCGGCAGAAAAGCTGAGTATGGTACTCGACGACGCCGCGCCTACAGTCCTGTTAACCCAAGATCGGCTTGTGGGTGGACTGCCCAAGCATGGCGCCGAGATAATCCGCGTTGATAAAGACTGGGCCATCATTGCGATCCAGGATGGCGACAATCTTCCGCCCGCAGTCGGCCCAGAGAACCTGGCATATGTGATCTACACCTCGGGCTCGACCGGCAAACCGAAGGGTGTGATGGTAACTCACGGCAACGTTGTCCGTCTGCTCAAGGCCACGGCGCCCTGGTTCCACTTCGACGAGAACGACGTTTGGACGATGTTTCACTCGTACGCCTTCGATTTCTCGGTATGGGAAATATGGGGTTCACTCATGACCGGCGGCCGTCTGGTGCTGGTGCCGCACTGGGTGACCAGATCGCCTCAGGATTTCTACAACCTGCTGGCGCAAGAGAAAGTGACGGTGCTGAATCAGACTCCAGCTGCCTTCTACCAGGTTATTCAGGTGGAAGAATCCGGATATGCCAAGCCGCTATGCCTCCGCCACGTGATCTTCGGTGGCGAGGCCCTGAACTTTACCAATCTTCGTCCATGGTTCAAGCGACACGGAGATGCACATCCTCAGTTGGTGAATATGTACGGCATCACTGAAACCACGGTTCACGTGACCTATCGTCCACTAACTGCCGCCGACGCGGAAGGTGAAACCCGCAGCCTGATCGGAGCTCCCATCCCCGACCTCCGCTTGTACCTGCTCGATTCGAAGCAGCAACCAGTTCCGACCGGTGTCGTCGGCGAAATCTACGTCGGCGGCGATGGCGTAGCCAAAGGCTATCTGAATCAGCCAGAACTGACTGCAGAGCGCTTTATTGCAGACCCCTTCGCCGGGAACTCCAGTGCGCGCATGTATAAGTCCGGCGATCTCGGGCGCTTCCTGAACAACGGAGACCTCGAGTACTTTGGCCGTGGTGACGATCAAGTCAAGATTCATGGATTCCGAATTGAGCTGGGTGAAATCGAAGCCGCACTGGCACAACATCCGAGCGTGCGGCAGGGCGCAGTCATGGCCCGCAAGGACGGTCCCGGCGAGAAGAAGCTGGTCGCCTACGTTGTCCCTGTGAACGGCAGCACGCCCGAGGGATCACACGTGCGCGAGTTCCTGCAGTCGAAACTCCCGGCACACATGATCCCTTACGCCTACGTCCCCATGGCATCACTCCCGCTCACGGTCAATGGCAAAGTTGATCGGAGCAAGCTCCCGGCGCCGGACATGGGGGCTACGGCGCGAACACGAGAGTACGTTGCGCCCTCCACATCGCAAGAAAAGACCCTGGCTGACATTCTGGCCGAGGTCTTGCACATCGAGCGTGTCGGCGTTACCGACAACCTGTTCGAACTGGGTGCGGACTCGCTGCACGTTTTCCAGATTACCTCACGCGCGGTCAAGGCGGGACTGCAAGTCACCCCGCGGCTACTGTTGCAGCAGCGCACCATTCGCAGCGTGCTCGCTGAAATGGACAGAGCGCAAGTGCCTGTACGCCCCCAAGCACCCGCGATCGTTCCAGTAGCTCGGCAGAAATACAGGGTCTCGCGCTAGTTAACTTCCTCCCCCTCCAACAGACACGAAGGGATGGCCGATTTGAATCACGCAACCAAACAAGAATTGACGACAGACAGCACGACGTCGTCAAACTCACAAGACTCAGCTGCCGAGTTCCTTGCCTTTCCCCTGACTCCGGGACAAGAGGGGATGTGGTATGCCGACCGGTCATGGCCAGGGTGTTCCCTTTTCAACGCCTCGTTCCGGTGGAAGCTCACCGGCCCACTCGATACCGCGATCTTGGAACGCTCTTTTAACGAAGTCGTGCGCCGGCATGAAATCCTGCGCGCGACTTTTGTAGAGAGAGAAGGTGCGCCGGTCCAGTTCATTGCTCCCAGTCTCGACCTCAAGATCGCCGTCCGCGATCTGCGTTCGTTGCCGGCATCCCAGCGTGACGCCGAGATGGATCGCACTTGCGCTGAAGAGGCCAAGAAGAGCTTTGACCTGGTAACAGGCCCGCTTATTCGGGTAGGACTGCTGCAGATGGAGGACGAGCAGTACGTGCTCACCTTGACTCTGCACCATATTGTGATCGATGGCTGGTCGGTCAGCCTCATCATGGAAGAATTGCAGGCCATCTATGGCGCGTACGCCACAGGTAAGGAGTCTCCTTTGCCGGAGCTGGCCATTCAATTCGGCGACTACGTGGTCTGGCACAAGGAATGGATTGCATCGCCTGAAATCCGCCAGCAACTGGAGCATTGGAAGAAAAAGCTGGCTGGCTACCGCCGCCTGGACGTCCCCGCAGACCTTCCCCGTACAGCCGAACGTCAGATCGGCAGCAAGATCATCTCGCAGGTACTATCGCACGAACTCACTGACGCGCTCAAAAGATTCAGCGACGGGCTGGGCGGCACAATGTTCACCACTGTCCTCGCTGCCTGCATGACGCTATTGCGGCGCTACACAGGTGAGACTGACATCAGCGTGGCTTCGCCCCTCGCCGGCCGAAACCGCGCGGAGATCGAAGGGCTGGTTGGGCTCTTCTTCAACAATCTCACCCTGCGCACCTATGTTGCGGAGGACCCAACGTTCGAGGAATTCGCAACCTGTGTCCGCGACACGGTCTGGGAAGCCTTTGCCAACCAGGACATTCCGTTCGAGGAGGTTGTGAAAGAGGTCCGGCCAGAATCGGATCCACTCCGCGATCCCTTTCTTTCCATCAACTTTGTTTGCCAGCGGGAGTATGCCCGGGCTTCCACCTTCGTCCACAAATTCGACCGTGTGGACGTGTCCACCATGCCGTCGAAATCAATGGGCGCGCTCTACGACCTTAATTTTTTTATGATCCAGCGCGAGGTGGGCTGGAGACTGTCGCTTGACTACAACACCAGCCTGTATCAAGAGGCGACCGCACTCCAAATGCTCGCCCATTTCCGCGAACTGCTTGAAGGCATTGCGGAAAATCCCCACCGGCGCCTCTCGGAGTACAGGTTATCGGAATGCAGCACGCTCCCTCGTCGCACGGTTAAGCACATCGAGGCCACTCTACAGGCGCCCGAAGAGACCGCATCGCGGCAGGCCACAACCCCAGAGTGCACGGCATCAGACCCAGAGCCAAATGGGCAAGCCAACACACCGGAAGTCTACGCAATGCCCGCGAGCCCTGCCCAGGAACGCTTTTGGCTGCTAGCCAAGTTGAGTCCCACCAATCCGGCGTTCAACATGGCTTCGTCCATGCGGTTGTCTGGACCTCTTGCGTCGGACATCCTGGAGAAGAGCCTGCAACTACTGGTGGATCGCCACGAGACTCTTCGGACCACCTTCGACGAACTCAACGGGGAACTCACTCAGATTGTTGCCCCCACGCTGAAATGTTCGCTTGAGATCAGCACTCTGCAGGATTTGCCGGAGGCCGAACGGGAAACCCAGCTGCAAGGACTGATTCGCCAAGAAGCTGTCGCTCCGTTTGATCTGATGTACGGTCCGCTGTTCCGTGCGCGGTTATTTCGCCTTTCGTCCGAGAACCACGTTCTGGTCACCACGATCCATCACATTCTCGCCGACGGATGGTCTGGCGGTGTGATCCAACGGGAGCTGTGGTCGGCATACGAAGCCTTGATCCAAGGCGACCAGCCATCGCTCGCACCTCTTGCCATACAATACGGCGACTTCGTCGCCTGGCAGAAGGAGTGGCTGACTTCCGCCGAGATGCACGCGCACCTTGAGTTCTGGACTAAGCAGCTAGCCAGCCCTTTACCGGTCCTCAACTTTCCCCTGGATCGGGTTCAGACTAACCGCCCGGCGTCTCATGGAGCGCTGGAGACGCGTTTAATCCCGGAAGACCTACGCCATTCTCTGAAAACCCTGGCGCAATCAGAGAACCTCACGATGTTCACGCTTACGCTTGCGTCTTTCGCGATGTTTTTGTCCCAGTACTCGGATCAAACCGATATCTTGATTGGAGCCCCGATCGCGAATCGCAAGCCCGAGACCGAACCGCTGATTGGGCCTTTCGCCGGGCCAGTTGCACTCCGGCTGAACCTCTCGGGCAATCCCACCCTTCGTGAACTGTTGCGTCGTGTTGGCGATGGCGTGCTGGATGCGCTGGCTCACTCCGATCTGCCATTCGAAAAATTGATCGACATTTTGCCAGCGAGCTCAGGCGGACGGAATCCCATCTTCCAATTTTATTTTTCCTACCAAACGGCGTTCGTGCAGTCGCGGCAGTTGCAGCAACTCACAGTTACACCGATGCCGAAGTTCAGCCTCGGCGTTCCCTTCGAGATGCAGCTGGCCTTCATCGAGCGTCGCGAAGGCCTGCGCGCGGACCTGGAATACAACCCCGACCTGTTTGATGCAACCACGATCCAGGACGCCCTCCGGCACTACGAGGATCTTTTGCGCACCCTGGTGACGCATCCGGATATCCCGGTCGCCGACCTCCCACGTCCTCAGGTCGTACGCCCGGGCAAAGTTCAGTGGGACGGTTCGTCTTCGATTGACGACAAGACCGCCGCGATTGCGGCGACTGACATGGTCGTTCCCGGCAACGAAACGGAGCAACAATTGTCCAGCAATGTGGAAGGAAGTGCTGCGGCGGGATTCCGTGAGCGTGACGCACAATTTCTTCGATCTCGGCGGCTACTCGCTTTCGGCAGCAAAGCTGTTGGTCAACATTGAAAAGCGCTTCGGCAGGAAGCTTCCGCTGGCAGCGCTGTTTGAAGCTCCAACGATTCGCCAGTTGGCCAATCTTCTGCAGCGCGGTGAGAGCAACACCTTCGGAGGTCGCATTCTTCCCATTCAGACCACGGGAAGCAAACCACCATTGTTCTGTGTGGACGGTGGTCCCTTCTTCCTGCCGTTGGCGCAGAATCTCGGAGCGGACCAGCCAGTGTACGGACTGCGCTTAGAGGATACGATGCAGTTTCCTTCGCCTTACCGTTTCGAGGACATCGCGGCCTATCACATTGAGTCGCTCCGCATGGCTCAGCCCAGCGGTCCGTATTACCTGGGTGGCTGGTGCCTGGCGGGTGTCCTGGCATACGAGATGGCTCGGCAGCTGAAAGCACAGGGCGAGAAAGTTGTCCTGGTAGCCCTGTTTGACGCCGCTAATCCTGCCTACCTGCGGCGTTTCTCCGCCGCCGAAGTCGCGGTTCGCCGCACCCTCTTCTGGTTGCAGAAGTCCAAGCTCCACTTCCACCGCCTGTGCCATCTCGGGCTCAAGGCTGCCTGGGAATACCTAGGGGAACGGGTGGAAAGCGTCCGCCAGAATTTCCGTCTGGCCCGGTTGCGGCGGACCTATCGCTCGCGCGTAGGCAAGACCGAGCAACTCTCTGGAGAGCTGCGCGGTGCCAACGCTGTCGTCTACCTGGCCGCGCGCTCTTACAAGCCGGGTCCATACTCAGGCCGGGTGGCGCTGTTCCGCAGTGCGCTGGAGCCGCTGAGCTTGCACCGCGATCCTATGCTGGGCTGGAGTGACGTGGCTAGTCGGATGGTGGTCGAGGAGGTTCCCGGCAATCACCGCGAGATTTTCGACGAGCCAGCTGTGCGTGTTCTCGCTGCTCAGCTCACCGAACAGTTGGAGCATGAACCAGCCCTTTCGGTTCAGGCCTATCCCGCATCCCGTGCAGAGTTTCACGACGGTTCAAGGATCGCTGCCAATGCTCTTTCGCAGCGCATGCCGCAGGGGACGCTATGAGAACGATGGAGCTCATAATCATGCTGGCAGTGCTACCGCCAGTACTGAGCCTGCTGACGCCGGCGCGGGCCGCTGGATATTGGATTCACTTGCTGCCCTTTCTCGCCGTCGCCGCTGGTTTGGTGCATCTCCGCGCTGAAGGATACCGCTGGCAAATGCTGCCTGCGTACGTTCTAGTCGCATTCCTGGTCGTGTGCGAGGCCACTCGATGGATGCACTTCGCGCGGGCCGGTTTCTCCGTCGGTCTAGTTGCGCTGGTCCTTTGGCTGGGGGCCGTAGTGTTGAGCGTAGCCCTGCCCGTATTTGAGTTCCCCAAACCCGCCGGACCCTTCCAGGTTGGAACTGAGGTCCGGCATCTTGCAGATCCAAACCGGCGAGAGACCCAGTCTAACGATGCGAACGATCCACGCGAACTGATGGTCCAGATCTGGTATCCGGTGGATCGGTCCTTTCACGGACAACTCGCTTTCTACCGGGAAAAGCAGACCACCAACTGGCAGACCTCACAACTCGCTCTGGTTAAGACGCACGCGTATCTGCGCGCACCCATGGCCGCGGCGCAGGCAAGTTATCCCATCCTGGTCTTCTCACCCTCGTGGAGCGGGCAACGGGTCCAGAACACTTTTCAAGTCGAAGAGCTAGCCAGTTACGGTTACATCGTTGTGGCCATGGATCATCCGTACGGAACCGAGGTCACGATCTTTCCCGATGGTCGCATCGTGCGTACGAAATTAGGCCCCGGAGAAAACTATTCTTCCCAGCAAGCCTTTCAGCAGTTTGTTCGAGAAGCCGAGCAACAAGTCCGCGTCCGTGCAGAGGACGCCAGGTTCGTACTCGACAAGCTGCAAGAATTCAATCGACACGATCCTGAGGGTCTACTCACGGGCAGGCTCGATCTGGAACGAGTCGGAATCTTCGGACACTCGCTTGGAGGGTCCGTAGCCGCTCAGGCGTGCTGGCTCGACGGCCGATTCAGGGCCGCACTGGACATGGACGGAATGATGGCCAACGAATCCGCACGCGAAGGTTCGACTTGTCCAATGTTCTTCATGATGGAAGATGAAACGCTGCCCCCCAGGACTGAGCTGCCATCACTCGACTCGCAACAGCGACGCGCGGTGGAATTCGGGTACGAACAAGCCGCCATGATGGAGACCTCGCTGACCAGATCCGGCGGATATCGGATGGTGATCCAGGGGACCACTCACCGCAACTACAGCGATTCCCCATTTTTCTCCCCGCTTAAATCCCTGACTGGTGCCGGCACGGTCTCTACAGACCGCGCTGTGCAAATTATCAACCGATACACACGGGCTTTCTTTGACCAGACGCTGAAAGGTAAGTCCGAAGCCTTACTCGCGGGCCTGTCACCTGAATTCCCCGAGGTACGTTTGGAACTATGGAATGCCCAGGGTCAGGAGCGCCAGAAACGTTTCGATAGTCGCTTGGGCAAGCCGGTCGCGGTCGCAATTCCGGAACCGGCAGCAAGCCTGCAAAGATGAAGATTGGGAGCATAAATATGGAAACAATGATCAACAACGCTGAAATCAGCAGCCCTGAAATCTCTGATTCCTGGATCGAAGCGGACGCGAGCAGCTTTGCCGAGAACTTCAACCGTCGAAGCTTCGCTCTGGCCCATCATCTATCCAGTCATCCTCTGTTTCAGCTTCCCGAGTTGCTGGAAATGGCAAAGCGCACAGCGGCCAGCCGGCCGTATCACCTTTATTACGACGCGGGCGACATTCGTGTCGATCAGCGCTGGGACCAGGTTCCCAAGAAGACGTTCTCGGTTCAGGATGCGCTTCACCGCATTGAGAGCGCAGGAGCATGGATCATTCTCAAACACGCTCAACGCGATCCCAAGTATCGTGTGCTGATCGAGCAGGGCATGGCGGAACTGAAAGGTTTGATTGGCGATGACATCGACTCGCAGATCAAGCAGGAGGATCTGATCATCTTCATCACTTCTCCGCGCAGGGTCAGTAGCTATCACATTGACCGGGAGTGCAACTTCTTATTGCAGATCCGTGGCGCCAAGACGATTCACATCTTCGACCAGAATGACCGTGAAGTCCTGCCTGAAAATGAGCTCGAGCGTTTCTGGACCGTGGATAACAATGCGGCGCAATACAAACCGCAATTGCAGAATCGTGCAATCTCGTACCTGCTCCAGCCCGGGACTGGCGTGCACTTGCCAGTCAATGCCCCGCATTGGGTCGAGAACGCGGACAACGTTTCGATTTCGCTCAGTGTCAACTTTCAATTCAAGGATTCGGTGCGGGCGAATGTGTATCGGGCAAATTACCTGCTGCGAAAACTCGGCATGAAGCCCACCCCTCCAGGCTCAAGCCGTCTGGGCGATGTGCTCAAGAACCAAGCCATAGGAAGCGCCATGTACGTGCGGAAGATGTTCCGGGGCGAGTCGCCGTGGTAATCACGGAGCCGACGAGATCTTGCGTGATTGAGAACACTTACTAAGGAGGGGAAACGTTGCTGTTGTTACTGCCAATAGCCGCTTATGGACTGCTGTGGTTCACCCAGAAGCAGAGAAACCAGGACTGGCGAGGTGCGGCCCTGTCTGCAGCCGCTCTGTGGGGCGCTTTCCTTGTCTATTCGACTGAAATTCTAAGTGTGCCGAACTGGTTCATACTTCGTGCTGTCGCACTTATCTGGATTGCTTTTTGTGCAGCAATACTCCTCTTGCTGTGGTTTGTCCTTGCCAAGACCCAGACAATTCCGCCTACCGCTCAGGCCAAAGAAGAACCGATGCTGGGTAAAGAATGGCGCTTTTTCCTGGCGGGCACGGGAGTCATTGTGTCGCTCGTCGGCCTGACAGCGTTACTGAGTCCGCCTAACACGCGCGATTCCATGCAGTATCACATGCCACGAATCGTGGAATGGATGACTTATCATTCAGTCCGCTTTTTCCCGACATTTGATTATCAGCAACTGACCATGCCACCCTTCGCTGAGTACGCGATGCTGCACCTGTATCTGCTTACCGGTGGAGATCATTTCGTAAACCTGGTGCAATGGTTTGCTTATCTGGGCAGCATCGTCGGGGTCTCCTTGATCGCCCGGGAATTTGGAGCAGGCCGGCTTGGGCAGGTGCTGGCAGCAGTCAGTTGCGCCACCATTCCAACCGGTATTCTGGGCGCGTCTGGATCGAAGAACGACATCGTAATGACGCTCTGGATGGTCGTTTGCGTTTTTTATCTTCTCCTCTGGAGGAAGCACCCAAACCAAGAAAACATCCTCTACTTTGGCGTCAGTCTCGGGCTCGCGTGTTTCACAAAGGGAACGGCTTTCATATATCTTCCGTTCATTCTTTTTGCCTCCTGGCTGATGCTGCCGTCAGCTCTGCGTTTGCGTTTCTTGCGGAGTGTCCCGCTGGTTGCAATTCTGCTGCTTTCGCTGAATGCTCCACAATTTATTCGCAATTATGAACTCAGTGGCTCGCCACTAGGTTTTGCCTCACCTGACGGTGAAGCTGACGCGCAAGGCAAGCGCAGGTTTGGCAATGGAACCCTGGCCCCGTCCGCCATCGCCGCCAACGTGGTGAGAAACAGCGTGTTACATCTGGGAACGCCCTCTGCAGCGGTTAACTCATCCATCGAACAGTTCGCCGTCGGCTTGATTCATCTGCTCGGTAACGACCCCAATGATTCCCGCATGACCGCCGGAGGAAAAACTGGTCTGAGCTACTCCTTCGCGGTTCCGTCCATGGCGCGAACAGAGACCCAATCCGGCAACCTGATTCATTTTCTTTTAGCGGCCCTCGTTCTGGCCTTTCTTGTGGTTGAATTCCGCAAAATACCTCGCGATGTCCTTTTGTTCACTGCTGGACTGTTGGGCTCTTTTGTGGTGTTCTGTGCTCTCATCCGCTGGATGCCTTTCAATGCGCGTCTCCACCTCCCGGTTTTTGTTCTGGGAAGCGCTGTTCTTGGTTCTCTCGCACCAAAGCTGATCTCGCGCCGCACTGCCGCGGCTGTCTGCGCCGTATTGTTGGTCGCTTCATTGCCTTTCGTGCTAAGCAACAAGTCGCGCCCTCTGGTCGCGTTCGCATCGCGCCATGATACTTCCCACATCGCGGAAATGTACGGGGAACGGAGCATCGTCACTCGATCTCGTCACGATCTCTATTTTGGGGACGCCATGCTGGAATCAAAGCCCGCCACACTGGCTTTGGTAAATCGATTGAGCGGCAGCACGTGCCGCGACATCGGCATCGATGCGACCTGGCAACACTACACCTATCAGATTCTGGCCCTGCTTCGTGAACAAAGTCCAAACATGCGGCTGCGTTACGTCGGAGTCACGAACCGGTCGGCGGCATATCAGCGTTCGGATATGCCGTTTCCTTGTGCCGTGATCTGCTTCACATGTGCCAGAGAGCCACGGAAATGGGTCGAGTATTCGTCCCTCGGCGGCGCCGCCACCGTAATTGGGGAGGCGGTAATCTTTGAAGGCCGAAATCGGAATCAGGATGGAACCCCTGCGGCCACGCTTCAAACTCAACCTGTAACGCCGGCATCCGGACGCGGCCCGGAGCCCTCGCAGGGGAAATCATAACCTCAATGAAGATTCGTTCCATGTTACGCAACATTCTTTCGAACTGGGTAGCCATCATCATTGTTGGCATCACCACGTTCCTGTTGACCCCCTTCCTGATTCATCGTCTGGGAAACATTGAGTTCGGAATCTGGATGCTGGTCTCTTCCATTTGTGGCTACTCCGGCCTTCTCGAATTCGGCCTGCGTGCCACGGTACAACGCTACGTCGCGCGCTTCCGCGGCCTCGATGACCACGACGCCCTGAACCAAACGTTCATGACAGCCCTGGCGATGACTGTCGCCACTGGAGTCTTCATCTTTGTTTCGATGTTTTCGCTGGCCTGGGTCCTCCCAGGCTTTTTTGGACTCACGGGGCAGCGACAACACGATTTCACTAATCTTCTGATTGTGTTGGGCGCCAGCATAGGATTTGGGCTCGTCTCCATGCTGTTTGGAACCTACCTCTGCGGATGGCAGCGCTTCGAGTTGTACAACCTGAGCGGAGTCACGAAAGTCGTATCCCAGGCGGTCCTGACCGTCGTGGTGCTCCGCCTTGGATACGGTGTCGTGGCGATGGGCGCAGTTACTCTCGCTGGCACTATCTGTTTCTTACCCCTGGATTGGACTCTGGCTCGGCACGTCGACCCGAAACTCCGTATCGATTGGCGCCTTCCCAGTCGCGCGCGCGCGCGCGAGCTTCTGGAATTCAGCGTATGGATGTTTCTGAACAGCATGGGCATCCGCCTCCGCACCTTCACCGATTCCATCGTCATTGGCAGAGTTCTGAGTGTGGCGCTGATCGCGCCTTTCAGCGTGGCCGGGCGTCTTATGCAGTACTTTGATCCCATCATCAACAGCATTGTCAGCCCGATGCTTCCTGTGATGAGCGAGTATGACGGTCAGGGGCGACGTTGGGAACTGCGCGACTTCTTTCTGAAAGCGACCAAGATCACTACTCTGGTGAGCTTGCTGATCGCTTCTATTCTGGTTTTGGACGCAAAATTCCTTTTGCGCGTTTGGGTGGGAGAAGAATTCGTCGCCACCTACCCTCTGGTGCTCATTTTGCTTGCCGGCTACGTCTTCGAACTTGCGCAGCGTCCGTCGACTACTGCTCTTGTGGCTTTGGGCCGTCACCGGGCACTCGGCAGTTGGACCTTGGGTGAAGGCCTCGCCAATCTGATCCTGAGTGTGTACTGGGGCCATCTGTACGGGTTGATGGGGGTTGCTCTGGGTACAACGGTACCGCTGGTCGTGGTCAAACTGACCCTGCAACCCTGGTACACGCTTCGAATGCTGGGCGTATCCACTCGGGAATATGTTGCCAGTTCCGTGCTCAGACCAATACTGGTGTGCCTGCTGTTTCTCGGCGGCAGTCATTGGCTGATGAGCCCGGACCGATCCGCCGGAATCTTCGAACTGGGATTGACTGTGGTTTGGCAGGGACTGCTCTTTTGCCTGATCACCTGGATGGTCGGACTCAGTTCTTTTGAGCGGGCGCAAGTGCGGGAACGCTGCTCCGCGAGCATTTCACAGCTGAGTGTGTTTGAGGCTCCGGAAACCAAGAATAGAGAAGCGGGGCAAGCGGAAGAAATCGTGAATGTAGGATAACGAATTGCAGATCTCTGAAATGTATGGGCTTGAGGCTGGCTCAAACGTGCAAGAAACCGGCCTCAAGTTCGGCTGTGGTTGCTCAAAGGGAATGCTCCCAACCTCACGATTTCCAAGGGCATTCCGTAAACAAGTCCCCCCGGGGATGTCTGGTGTAGTCCTCGAATGCATTTTATTTTGGATCGTAACTTCGTCTATTGGAAGTGAGTAAAAAAATTGATGAAAACCATGAAGAAAGATTCATTTCTCCGGGTCGCATTGGTTCTGGTCTGTCTTCTGGCCGGTGCCGCGTTGGCTTCAGCCCAGAACCAGATTGTCCTGGCGGGTGGGAGCCAAGGCGTAACCTTAGACGCCATTACTGCGACGTTCCGCGCAAGTCTCGTTCGGAACCTGCAATGATTCCACCTGCTCAATGAGTGGGACCGGCGCGGTCGTGAATTCCACGGGGTCAGCTGTTTCGGCCGGGATCTGGAGTCTGGCTCTGAACGGCGGGCCTGTAACCGTCTCCAATACTGGTGCTTTTGACCGTTCACCAGTCGGTACCTTTACGTTCAAAAGTGAAACCGGCATGACCGGCACCATCACGGGAACCTTTGCCCTTACTTTGTTGGGTAGAGGTTCACAACCACGATTCCATATCACAATGTACGATGTCAGCGGAACGGGCAGTTTTGCTGCCATGTTTCCACAAGGCAGCAGCACTGAACTGAGGTACAGGTTGAGTCAGCGGCTGTGCTCCTCGTCCGATACCGATGGTTGTACGTTTCAGGAGAGGTTTAACAATGCCGGTACTTCCGCATGGCGGTGGCGCGCGCACGGCAGACTGACCCCTCCTTCTGAACCGGCGGCGGCTTTCGTGCTGGGGACCGGATTACTTGGTCTCAGTGTGATCCTACGTCGTCGCCGCAAACTGACACATACTGAAGCGTAAACGCGGTTCTTGCGGACTGTACCCTCCCCCTTTTCCTCCCCCTCTTTGATTCTTTTCCCCCGTACGGGCGCATCGTGTGCTTCCAGCTTTCCGGTCAGGTCGCACTCAGGCCCGCAAGTCCCTTGCGCCGATGCACCAGGATTCGAAAACGTGAACAGAAAGATAGGTCATCTATGACGGTTGAGCGCACCCCCGAAGCTTCACCAGTTGCGAACAGGCCCGCACCATTCACCCCCGACACGTGGAGTTCTTTCCCAGTTCCTTTTGTGATCGGGGTTGCTGGTGGCAGCGGAGCAGGCAAAACCACTGTCGTGGAAAAACTCAGCGCACAGTTGTCGCGTCAACATGTGTCCGTCCTCGATCAGGACTCATACTACAAGGATCTCAGCCATCTGAGCGCGAGGGAAAGGGACGCGCTTAATTTCGATGATCCTGCTGCATTGGATCATGACCTTCTCCTGCTTCATCTTGAGCAACTGCGGCTCGGAAATACAATTGCAAAGCCCGTCTACTGTTTCGCGACTCATACTCGCACCGGAGAGGTGACGGTGATTGAGCCGGCGCGCTTCCTGATCGTGGAAGGCATTTTTGCGCTCCACGATCCTCGCCTCCGTTCTCTGATGGACCTGAAACTCTATATCGATGCTGACCCCGACGTGCGTTTCATCCGCCGTCTGCAACGTGACATCGTTGAGCGCGGCCGCACCGCAGAATCCGTGATCACTCAGTATCTCGAAACCGTCCGGCCCATGCACCTGCGGCACATTCACCCGACTCGCAAGTATGCCGATCAACTTGTCGATTGTACCGGCTCCCTGGGTCGGGTCTTACACCAGATCAACACCGCGATCCACGCCGTTGGTTGCGGAGCGGCCGCCATGACCGCTCCCAGAACCAGCGAGACCATTGGAGTGAGGTAAAGGCAAATGGCCACAAACTCGGTCAGAAAAACAATCGTTCAAAACGGCGAACCCTTCGTTGCTGAACCCGGAGGGCGCAAGCCTCCTCAATGTGCGCTTGCAATCGACGCTCGGATTGAGAACGATGCGGAACTTCCGGGTCCGCAGATTCCGGCCAGCTCCGCCAGGAAAGCGGCCATCCCTGCAACCTGGACCGAAGTCATCCAAGATCCGCAACTGTGGGCCGAGCTTCGTCTTTTGCTCGTGGATGAAGACTGAGACTACACAATGGCAGGTTCTTACCGAGGTGTTGTAAATGAATAACGACCGGGAAACACCGTTTGAGAATATCGAAGGCGCTCAGGACTACATGCGCCTGCTGGCAGAGGCAGTACGGGAAGCCAGGCTGGATGTTGAGGCCGATATCAGCAGTCAGGGAGACCCACACCAGCGTCGACTGCAGGCCTTACGCATTGTGTCTTACAAGCTCGAGAAGCTTGAGCAACACATGAAAGTTAGCCGGCGCATCCTGAATGATCTGCGCTCCTTGCGGAGGCTTCTTTTCGAGGAAAGACGCCGCTCGGCGCCCTTGCCCGCAGATCCGGCTACCGGGTCCGATGATGTGTGCGAATTAGAGGCGTACTGGTAAGTGCCGACAACCTGCAGAGCGCAACCATACGTGGTTCGCCAGCGCGTGGATGGCCGCTACCTTCGGCGTAGGTCCCTCGACGACAAACTCTTCAGGCGCGCAGATGGTAAGGAATGGACACGACTGTGATTCGCTGGTTTCCGTTGAACAGCAACAGCGCCCGAATAGCTTCTGGGCGGTTATTGTGCAGCAGATAGTGATACCAATGGCTCTCCAGCAGCTCCGGCATGAGCACGGTGATGTTGCGATCGGGGTGGGCAATCTGCTGTTGAATGGCGTACTCGACGATGGGTTTGACGATGAAGCGATATGGCGAATCGAGCACGGCTAACTTCGGCAGAGGAAGCCCGGCCTCGCGCGCAGGTTTCTCCACCAGAGCGCTCCACTGGCGACAGAGGCTCACTGTTTCTTCGCCGAGATGAACATGGAGCACTTGGATTTCCTTCGATAGAGTCCACGCGTAGCGCAGCGCCCTTTCGGCAACCAGACTCCAGCGGTCTAATGGCAGCAGAACGATGGGTTCGGAAAGGCCTTCAGTGTGCACGGGAGTATTGATGTTGATCTCCTGCCCGACTTGCGAATAGTGCCGGTGCACCGAACGCATCATCAGAATCAGAGCCGGAATCAACAGCACTGTAATCCAGGCCCCGTCTAGGAATTTCGCAACCAAAACCACAGCCGTTGTGATCCCGGTGGCCAACGCACCCAGTCCGTTCAGGAGCATACTTCGCCCAGCGCCCGGTCCACTGGCGCACTTCCAATGGACGACCATGCCGGCTTGGGAAAGTGTGAATGCTAGGAAGGCTCCAACCGCATAGAGCGGGATCAGGCGGTCTGTGACCCCGCGGAAGACCACGAGCAAAAGGCCGGTCAGCAGCGCCAGAGCATAAATTCCTTGAGCAAAAACTAAGCGCCGTCCGCGCAGGACAAAGGATTGCGGCAGGTATCCTTTTTGGGCAATCGCTCGGGCGAGACGGGGAAAATCAGCAAACGCAGTGTTTGCGGATAGGGACAGCACCACGAGGATGGAGCCGATGCTGAGCCAGTAGAAAGCGCCCCTGCCAGTTACCGCAGCAAGCAGCTGCGAGACCACGCTCTGGTATCCCGGTACTCCGGGATTGGTCGCCGCGATCCCATACGCCGGAACCAGGTATGCAATGCCCAACAACATCACGATCAGGATGGCAATGATGATGGTCAGCGTAAGCTTGGCGCATTTGTCGGTGGGTTCACGAAACGCCATGACACCATTGCTGACTGCTTCGACTCCAGTCATCGCGGTGCAACCACTGGAGAAAGTACGCAGTAGGAGCCATGCGCTCACGGTTCCTGTGATGCCCGACAACCTGGGAGGGACAACCGCCGGGATCGGGCGCCCTCCTGCAGCTAAGGATTTGAATACACCAACCGCGATCAGACCTAATAGGCAGACGACAAACACATAAGTGGGTAGCAGGAATATCCCGCCGGTCTCCTGCACTCCGCGCAGGTTGATGATGGTGATGACGATCAGAATCGCCAAACAGAGGCTAAGAGTCTGGCTCTGCAGAGCCGGGACAGCTGAAACCAGCGCGCCTACTCCGGCGGAGATGCCGACCGCTGCGGTGAGCACGTAGTCAATCATGAGCGCAGCCGCAGCCAAAAGCCCAGCGCTTTCACCCAAATTCTCGGATGCGACGGTATACGACCCCCCTCCTTGTGGATAGGCAGATATGGTCTGTCGATAGGAAAAATAGACGAATGCCAAGCAGGGCAACGATGCCGATCGTAATCGGCCAGATGTAAGCCGCTCCGGCCATGCCCAACGGAATCAACAGAGTCAGAGCGGCTTCCGGGCCGTAGGCCGCCGAACTCAGCGCATCCAGACCAAAGATGGGAATACCCTTCAGTGGGCCGATTCGTTCCGCCTTCTCCTCTTCGGTTGCCAGGGGCCGGCCAAACAGAGCGTCGACGATGTTCACGGGATCTTCCTCGGAACCACGCTTAGAGCAATTGGCGCCTGACTATCGGGCATCGAGAATACGACATCGCGAGATCGACAAGGCGCGCCCTACACGGGCGTGTTGACGGTCACCCCTCCCCGCCGAGACGGCTCATCGAGGGTGGCTGTGATCTTTCAAGACGTTGTTCCCAAGAAGTGAATAGTCCATTCGAGCAACACCGGAGAAGCTGATGGTGCTGACCAATCTGCTTCGAAGGAGTCGACCGAATGGACCTTCACCAGAATGCCCGACTTACCTTTCGTAGTCGAGAGACTTTAGCCAAGAAGATTATGATCGAGAAGTTGACGTTGAACGCGGCTGCAGCCGCGTTCAACGTCAGCCGAAAAACTGCCGCCAAGTGGGTCCGGCGCTATCGCACCCTGGGTTTGCCCGGCTTGCGGGATCGTTCCTCGCGGCCCCTCCATAGCCCGCGCCGAACCTCGTCGGAGCTGATCGCTCAGGTCATCGCTCTGCGTCGCCAGTTATGCCCCGCCTATCAGATCGCCCAAGCCACCCATCTCAGCCCCGCCACCATCAGTCGCATCCTGCAGCGCGCTCAGTTGAACCGCTGGCGTCATCTGCATCCCGCTCCACCGGTCGTGCGCTACGAGCATCCCGCTCCCGGCGATCTCCTCCATCTCGACATCAAGGGCATGACCCGCTATCAGCAGGTCTCCATTCGTGGCGATGGCCGGCGTCGCGGCCGCCCTCAGTTCGCCGGCTGGCAGGCTCTGCACGTCGCCATCGACGATCACTCCCGCTTCGCCTTCTCTCGCATGCTGCCCAATCAGCAAAGCGAAACCGCCATCGCCTTCCTGCGCGCCGCCGTCGCCTTCTACGCCCAGCACGGCATCTCCATTCGTCGCCTGCTCACCGACAACGGCTCCTGCTATCGCTCCCGCCACTTCCGCGCCGCCTGCCTCCAACTCGGCATCCAGCACCGCTTCACCCGCCCTTACACTCCGCGCACCAACGGCAAGGCGGAACGCTTCATTCAAACCGCCCTGCGCGAGTGGGCCTACGTTCGCCATTACCTCAACTCCGAGGAACGCGATCAGCATCTCTCGCCCTGGCTTGAGCATTACAACTTCCACCGTCCGCATGGTAGTCTCGGTTACGCTCCGCCCATCAGCCGGGCTATTCCGCCGGGTACAACGTCTTGATAGATCACAGGTGGCCCGCGCCAGGCGGTGAGCTGCTTCAAGGTCGTGGCGATCGAGCGCTACCAACGCGCTGCAGGTATCCGCTTTTCGCGCACGATACCATCGCACCAGCTTCGGCTTGGCGCAAAATCGCATCATCGTCTGGCAAAGGGCCAGTGCCCTCCCCAGGCCTGGATGCGTGCGCGTCGCCTGCCGCGACATACAGATCGTCGACAATCGCGCCGATCATGTCCGGGTTCTGGATCGATCTCGCGACCCGATGGCTGTAGTAGACGAGGAACCCGAAGCTGAGCACGACCAGCACCCAGCTTGTGATCAATGAGATCTGCGGGATAAACGACGACTGCGGGTCCTGATGCGTGACCAGGAACACGAGGCGGATGTACACGAACGTGCCCATGAACATACCGATCGTGACCTGGGTGACCCAGTCCTGCAGGAACCGGTACAGCAGACGCGGGCCAAACAGCGTCGAGACCCTCGACAGCACCAGCAGTGCGACGGAGAAAATCAACGCGAGCACGGTTGCGACTGCGCCCATCATCGCAGCCAGGATGGCGCGCGCGTCGTCGATGCTGCCCATCGTCAACCACGACGGGATGTGAATGATCCCATATTTATCAAGGATGTCGGGAATCAGGGTGATCGCGAACAGCCCAACTGCGGTGATCGAGAGCTGAAGCGGGATCCGCCAGAGATTAATGTCGCGTTGCGAACGGAGTTTGGTGGGACGCGGGGCGACCATCCGCTTTCGTCTCAGTTCCATTTTAATTCCTGGAGTCAATCAGTAACCCACTGCAATTCACGCGAGTCTTCGACGCTCGATTCCTCCTCGCTCCAGCCATTCCGCACATCACTAGCTCAATCGTATAGCAGCGGTTCAACGGTTACCTCGGCAACCATTCCCCATTTGTACGCGGTTTCAAAGTGGCGAGAAACTCTGCCTTCCAGTTTGGCCGCTTTCGCCCGCGCAGCAAGTCGCGATACAAGTCCACTCGCTGCAGTCTCGCCTCAAGGCCCTCCCGCAACTGTTTGAAAGGAAGTCTGACTTCCACCGGGCGTGTCCAGTATGTCGAGGACGATCTGAATACCAATACGTCCGGAATCTCATTCTCGCCATTTTTCAGAAATTCCGAAAAAGCCTCCACAAATTCCGTAAGCTTATCCGCCGGCGTTCCCAGGGCGAGTTTGAGATACCCGGCGACCTGCGCCTCGTAGAGACATACCATGTCAAAAAGTTAGAGTCCCCGCCGGCGCCGCGGCTTGACGACGCCGAACGGGACCAAATTCTGCAGCTCCTTCGTGGGCATACCCAGTGCTGCGCTGGCCTGTTTCAGTTTGAGCTCGACTGCCTCCACTCTGTTTCTCCTCGATTTACCATCTAACAGGTTGCTGAAAAACTCTTTTCGCTCGCTGGCATTTCCCTCAGCGGCTAAAGCCGCCGCTGATTTTGCTGCACTTACGGCGCGGCTTGAAGCCGCGCCCTTTCAAAGCTGCCGTACGACGCGAGTTTTTCAGCAGCCTGCTAAAGGGCTGGAGGCCGATTCGACGATTCTGCAGCAAACGGCAGCGCTCCTCCGTTCTCCTCGGGCTTCGTCGTAAATCCCTAACTTCACTCAAGTAAAACAAGTTGGACTCGGGCTATGCTCTCACGAATAACGACTTCGCCAGCGAGACCACGCGATCCTTGGTAAACCGTTTTGGCCAAGTGAAAACGTTATAGGCGACACCTTTGCACTTGACAGCCAAAACTTGAGATCGTCGGTAAAGTTATTGCGACAGGCTGCTTCAAATAAGGTCGAACGCCTGCGAGGACTTGCATGAATCTCGCAAGCGAGGTCAGCCACACAAATTCGATGCGATTCTGACGGAGGCTTTACTAATTGTCCGATGTTAGGCGAGACTAAAAGCATGCCTGGGTCGGCCCTGCAGAAGTCCGTACGCATTTTGAAAACCGAGGGTGCGGAAGCACTCGCCAAGAAAGCTTGGCGCTCATTCGCGCATCAATGCCGTCCTCTCCAGATCGTCTTTTACCCGTACGCGCGATGGAGAATCCCACAACTCGCAAACCAATCTTTTTCGGCTGAAACGGCTCTTCACGTTGCTATGGATGGCTTCGGCCGCTACATCAGCCCTACACAGGTCAGATCAGAAATATCGAGTTTGGCAAAGATTGTGGAACAGCTTCGGCCAACCAACGTTCTTGAAATCGGCACGTCGAAGGGCGGCACGCTGTTCTTGTGGGCACGATTGGCAACACCAGATGCCCACCTCATTAGTATCGACCTCCCAGGCGGAGAGAACGATTGGGCGTATCCTCGTTGGAAGGAGCCATTTTACAGAACATTCGCCTCAAAAATGCAGAAAATCGATCTCATCCGCGGTAACTCCCACAGCGCCGAGATTCTTGCCGATTTCAGGAATGCGCTCGGCAACCGGCAGATCGATTTTCTTTTCATTGACGGCGATCACTCCTACGAAGGAGTCAAGAAAGATTACGAACTCTACTCCCCTTTCGTCCGGAAAGGCGGCATTATCGCGTTCCATGACATCGCCGTGCATCCTCCGATTGCAGGCTGCGAAGTGCATCGCTTTTGGCAAGAGCTGCAAAAAACGAAGGAAAGTAAGGAATTAATCGAAGACAAGGACCAGGGTTGGGCCGGCATCGGCGTTGTGTTTATATAGCACTGTGCCTGTGCCGAACAGATGCAGCTATGCAGGTTCGCGCTAGCTGTCCATCCTGATCAAACCAATGCAGAAACCGCTCATGCACGAGCACTTCTCAGTTGTTTCGCATGGTTTCAAGCGAAATCGTCCAAAGCACACAGCATTCTCAACAGCAGACGGCTAGAACCGAACGGCCAGTCCGGAGGCCACGCGGAGATTACGACGTTCAAACTCGCGCGTACCTGTCTTGAGTTCATCCGCCTGACCACGCCAACTCAGCAGGCGCATCAGTCGGAAATCGATGCCCAATCCCAGATCCTCTGCAAAAGTTGTCTCTGAGAGCCCTGCAGACGGAGGGCCCTGAACGTGTACGGCTCCGATCAAGGCCTGCGCAAAGGGGCGCAGTCTGCCGACCGAGGTTCCCCCTCGCAGGCCGAACAAGAAATCGCGCTGGCTCACAGCTCCGTATTGCCCACTGAAATCAGCAACGGCTCCAAAGTAGCGCAAATACTTTTTCTCGATGGATGCATTCCAGCCACTCATGTTTGCGGCCTGGACTGAAGTCGGATCGCAAGCAATTCGGGTGCCCGAAAATATTGCCTGGCAACGAGATCCACCAACATGGGAGTATCCGAAAAATACATCTCCGTGGTCAGGCACTCGCGTTTTCGGAGTCTCTATCGTCGAGACGGCAGGGCTCTGGTCGCTGAAAACGTTCACTCCCGATTGATCACGGGAGGCACGATACCAAGGGTACTTTCCGTGGAGAATATTTGCTCCTCCGCGAATAGGATTGAGAGCACAGCGCGTGGAATCAATCAGAAAACGGTTCTGGGTGGCACCCTCTACGCGTCGCACAACCCATTTGTCCAGAATATCTTCGCCTAGCAGCCAGCCCGTGCCACCTAGCGGCGTCATCACAAGGTCAATTTGGCCCACGCCCGTCAGGCAATGGCGCGAGCAGGGGAACGTGCCGTTGTAATTCCACGGAGCTCTGTCTTTCGTGCCGTACTTTTCGACGGTTACCTCACTCAAAGGCCCGAGATTCCACTGCGTACTGTAAGCGCTGTTCCATAATGCAGCCTTAAGGCGACTCCACCAGTAGGCCTTCGTCCTGGAAAACTCCAGTTTTTCCCCCTGAGGATCGTTTTGGATTTGGATGAAGCCGGTCAGGGCCCCCTGAATCGGATGGCCGACATAACCGAACCAGTTCGGGTCGCCATCGTTCCATCCGGATTGCGTCCACTCGGAGAGAGACTGCTTGTAGTCGCGCCAATAGTGATTAAACGGCACCCCGTTTTCAGACACCACCCAATTGAAATCGGTGTGCACGACGTACGCCTGCTCTATCAAAAGAAAAGTGAACGATTCCGTCAGAGCTCGGCGCCAGTGAAAGCTATCTTTCTGCCGAGGTACTGTAGCGGTCGCGGTGCGCCCAGAATCGGGATCATTATCCGTCGTGGGCTCAAAAGTAGATGTCTCCAGCTGAACGCCATTAAGAGGGCTCATTCTGGAAGTGAAGATTTGCCCCTGTGCAAGCTCGAAGGGCGCTAGGAAAGTGCAGTCCTCAAGTGCGCTGGTGCTTGAATCACATCGAGATGAAGGCAGCTGACCATAGCAGACTACGGGCAAAAGCAGCACTACGAGAAGGATCGAACTGCCTGTCGTAACTCTAATCATTCATGAATCGCCCATCATAACAGAAGCGATTCACGACATTACCCACCTGTTATCAACCGGCGGTTAACACTTTTCGTTTCAGTGTGGGCCACGATCGTGTCATGAGCCCGCCCAAGTGCCCTTGGCCGCGTCTCTACCTAAATCTGAATCGCACCGCTCGACGACGGCGAGGCGGTCTGGTGCCCCAACTTTTCGCATTATGTGATGCACATGATTCTTGACCGTCTGCTCCGACAGATTCAGCCGAGCCGCAATTTCCTTGTTGGTGAGCCGTTCGCGCAGCAGTGGCATCAGTTCGCGCTCTCTTCGACTCAGCATACGGCTTGACCCGGTGGGGGACTTATAATGCTTGGCTACACAATGGAACAGGGCCATCGAAAGAGACGGAGGACACACGGCCTCTCCCGCGGCAACCGCACTGATCGTGGACACGACTTCCGCCGCCGAGGCGTCCTTTAAGACGTATCCGACCACCCCCTCGCGGACCGCCCTCAAGAATGTGCCCTGATCCGGTTCCATGTCTACCAAGATGACCCGCACACCAGGAATCGCGGCCTGGAGAGCGGACACTAGTCGAGCTTCGGAAAAAACCAGACCGATAGAATCGAGAAGAACAATGCTGGGGCAGATGGCAGTTATTCTTTCCGGCGCGGTCGGCGAATATGGGGCAGCCCCAACGACGCGGATATTGCTCTTCGTGGTTAGGATCCCGATCAGTGCTTCGCGCAGCAGTCGATTTTCAGCAAGGAGGAAAACTTCAGCAATCCCTTTGGGCTCCATCGATTACCCCTCGGTGGTCGTGATGTCGCGTAAAAGCGTAAAAGCTTGGGACACGGATCGTGCCCTCACTTTCTGCGTCCAAGTCGCCCGAGCGATTCGTCGGACTCCTTTGCCGGTACTACTCGATTTTTCGGTACCCTTTGATGCCTCACGGCTATCCGTCGTGGTCAGACCACTGGCGTTCGCATCGCTGGACTCGCGTCCTCTGGCTACTGGCATGAACTCCTACATGGAGAAAAAGTTGCGCGAGCAATTCCATGGGCCGCACAATGCAGGCACCAAGATCAGAATTGTCCCGGGAAGTTGTGTGGATTCTACACGATCCGCGACGCCCATGTAAAACAGTGTAGACGGCTTGCCTCGCCTTGAAAAGTAAATTGCCCGCAGCAAGCATGATGAAGTCCAATTCTGGCCGTTGATGCTCCTCCGCCTCCCCCGAACGAGATGGAACTGGCCACGCTTCAGGCATTCGCTTAGTACTTCCTTGGTACCGCGTTATGTACTGTTCTGGTACTGGATTATAAGGTGGAACCTTTTTGGACCTTGCAGACCGCGACAAACGAAGCGATACTCCGACGCTTGGCGTCAGCTTGGGAGAACTAGTATGAAGCGAGTTCGGGTACTGGTTGCGAATCGGCCCCGCCTGATGCGGGAACTCGTATTGGCCACTATCTCTGACAAACCGGACATCGAAATTGTTGGCGAGGTGGTGGACGAGAGTAAACTCACCGAGGTTGTGGAGCAGGTTCGACCCGATGTGCTGATTGTGGCGTTCGATGAGCAGGAGAAACATCTGGGGCAGTGTGGGTTCCTTCTGGGCCGCTATCCGCAGATGAGGATTCTTGCGCTTGCTCCGGAGCAAAACCTCGGAATATTTTACTGGGCCATCATCGATATTCGAACCAAACCGCTGGAGAGTTCGGAGTCAGGCATACTAAACGCGGTTCGCCAGCCTCCGGTACTGGTGGGAGCAGCACAGAACTGAGAGGCGTGTCACTTTTCCTGGCGATGCAGAAGTGCGGATTGCAAGTGCTGGGTTCGAACGCGCGGAATGACTTGGGTTGTAGGAAGTTGGGACATCAATGGCTAACAACGGCGCTGAAAATAACAGAAGACCGAGTGGCCTGGAAGAATTATGGGTTTAGTTAATGGTATCCCGGTAAGTGGCTGGGCCGATACAGTGTCGAACCCTATAACAGATGCGCAAGCGACTGCAGCTAGTGCGTTCCACAGCATCGTGCGGGAGTATGGATCAGCAGAGGCCAAATGGTACGCCCTTTACACTTGTCCACGCCACGAAAAGCTCGTGGCTGAACAGATGAGACAGCGCCACTTCTCGTGCTTCCTGCCTCTCTATCGGTCGGTACGCCGTTGGAAGGACCGTCGCAAGGAGTTAGAACTGGCTTTGTTCCCCGGTTACGTGTTCGTGCGTATCGCGCTGCAGGATCGCTTACGGGTGTTGGAATTGTCCGGCGCAGTTCGATTTGTGAGCTTTAACGGGCATCCGGCGCCGTTGCCCGATGCTGAGATCGAAGCTCTGATGAATGCGCTTGAAAGCGGAGTTCGGGCGGAGCCGCATCCTTACTTGACGGTCGGGCATCGCGTCCGCGTAAAGTACGGTCCGTTAGCAAGATCGCAGGGGATCCTGGTCCGCAGAAAGGATAGATTTCGGATCGTGCTTTCACTGGATATCCTCATGCGTTCGGTCGGCGTCGAGGTTGATGAATCGGATGTCGAGCCGTGTTGAAGGTCATGACAAAGCGAATTCTTGCCTGGAACCCCGACAAGTTCGTGGTCGGTTGCGCCGTAAGAAAACTGCGGTCAGTTTTATGGGCCTTCGAGCTATTGGAAAGTTCGGGACGAAGCAGCTTGAGGGCCAAGCTGCGGCGAGGGGCTTAGTCTGGCTCGACCAGAGCTAAACACGCCCGGTCAGATGTGCGCTCGGCTCTGAAAGCTGTGCATATATCATAGAAAATACAAGGGTTATCTCACACACGACCCTGTAAGTGAGGGGGCGAAGCTGTAACCAGTGGTTCCACAAAGGAAGCTGCGCCGCGACCCAGCAAGACAGCCGGACACCCTTCGACTCTTGCGAGACATTTCCCAATCGGCTCGCGGCCCGCACAGGAATTCGCGGCTGCTTCGACAGCATCGAGGTGTTATGAATAGAAGATTCTCCGGCAAATTTCATTATTGCGCAGTGGTAGTCGTGCTGGGCATGGCATTGGGATGTTGTGCGACCGCATGGAGTCAACAACCTGCGGCCCATGGGCGCAGCACTGCGATCGATCAAGCCAACTCCCGAGCCGAGCAGGCAGCGGAGCAAATGGTCTCGCTGTCGGCTGACAAAATTATCTCGATCCTCACCAATGAACCCGGCCTTCTGCTGGAGTTCAAGAAAGCGCTCGTCAGAAAGGCCTTCGAACAAGGGAGGATCATCGATGCGAATGAGCTCACCGACGATGCCGTGTTCCGACTCATTCGACAAGACGAGGGCGTTCGGGTTATCGCTACCAGGGAAATTGAAGATCGCTCTTACATCCGGGCCAAACCCACGCGGGAAGAACTGGCGCGAAACTTAACGTGCCAGCCGCAACTGTCAGCCGAGGAAATCGCCAAGTTACAGCCTCAGACACCGCTGGATCCGAAAGACACAAAGGGTCTTCTGAACCAGGAGGAAGTCTACTGGCTCAAGCACGACAATGATTTGGATTGTTATCTGACCAGATATCTCCCTTATGGAACGGCGCAGTCTCTATTCGGGGGAACGAAGACCACCAACGGAGCAGTGCCGCCCCTGAGTCCGCCTTTGGAGCAGCAATACCCGGCATCTCAAGAGCCGCAGGCTCCGTCCGGCGACCCCAGACGTCAGCTTGAGTTGACGCAGGCCGAACCATCGCAAGGCTATTTCGGCCGCGAAAGCGATCAAAATCAGATGGCGATTCAGCCTGGTAGCTTCCCCAGCCTAATGACCACAAGCCAAGCAGGCGGTTTCCAAGGTTTCTCGAGAGGTTCGGATGACGGCATCTCTGGTTTGACCTTGTCCCCAGTATTGGAATCTTCCTCTTCAGGATCGACTGGGGGCTCGTTCGGTTCGCTGGTGGGGGGTGAGGACGCGGGTACTGGATTTCCTCCCAGTGCGCGCCTCGATAACCAAAAACGATTTCGGCTTCAGCCCTATTCATTTCCTCAAATTCCTCAGCAGCCAATGCTTCGTCATCGCCCTAACCCGTATGCCGACGTTCCCTCGCTTTACGATCTGTACGCTCAGTACTCTAAGCGTTCGCTGACGCTCCAGCGCTTCGGGCAGGATATTTTCCGCAACGGCACGGGGAACCTCGACGAGCTTCCTATGGATTTACCGGCAGGACCAGACTATATAGTCGGGCCAGGCGACGGACTGACGATCAGGCTCTCTGGAGGAATCTCGCAACGGCTTCAGCGGGTAATCGATCGCGAAGGCCGCGTCGCTTTGCCCGAGGCCGGCGCGCTTGAAGTGTCTGGGCGCAGTTTGGGTGATGTGCAGCATCTGGTGCAGACCGTGCTCCGCGGCCAGTTCCGGGGCGTCGACGCCGACGTCTCGCTTTCCCGCATCCGCACGGTTCGCGTCTACGTGGTAGGCGACGTGGAGCGTCCCGGGCCCTACGACGTGAGCGCACTTTCAACGCCGCTTAACGCTCTTTACCTGGCCGGCGGACCCACATCGGGTGGTTCGTTGCGCCTTGTCCGCCACTATAGGGGGAAGCAACTCATCCAAGAGGTCGACAATTACGATCTCTTGTTGCACGGCATTCGCGGCGATGTACAGAGATTGCAGTCCGGAGACACGATTGAGGTTCCTCCGCTCAGCGGCGCCGTGACGGTGGAAGGCATGGTACGACGCCCCGCGGTCTACGAACTTCATGGCGAAAAAACTCTGGCTGAAGTGCTGGAACTCGCAGGCGGTGTTTTGCCGTCGGGCACTCTACGCCACGTGGATGTCGAGCGTCTGGAAAGTCACCAGAGCCGTACCATGTTGCGCCTCGATATTCCCGAGACCAACAATGAAGTGCAGGTTACGCAGGCGCTGGAAGACTTCAAGGTTCAGGATGGAGACAAAATCAAGATCACTCCGATCCTTCCCTACGCCGATAAGACCGTGTATGTGGACGGGTACGTTTCGCGACCGGGCAAGTTCGCCTATACCGAAGGCATGAAGGTGACCGATCTTCTCAAGTCTTACAAGGATATGTTGCCGGAACCCTCCACGACTCACGCCGAAATCATCCGCCTGGCTCAGCCGGATAACAGGCCTGTGGTGCTGGCTTTCAACCTTGGGGACGCTCTTGCGGGCAAGGATCAGGACTTGGTCCTGAAGCCGTTTGACACGATTCGCGTGTTCAGCAAGTACGACTTTGAGGATCCGCCGTTGATTACCATCAGCGGCGAAGTACGAGACCCAGGAGATCATCTGACCAACGGAACCGCGCATCTCCGGGACGCAATTTATTTAGCCGGCGGACCAACCCGCGATGCGCTTCTCGACGATGCTCAGGTTTATCGCAAGACCAGTGACGGCAAACTTCAAGTCCTCAGTGTGAACCTGGCAAAAGCGATGGCAGGCGACGAGAAGTACAACATTGTTCTCGAGTCGAAGGATCGCGTCTTTATCCATCGCGATCTCAATAAGCTCGACCCGCCAATGGTGGCGGTGGAAGGAGAAGTTGCTCGTCCGGGAAAGTATCCGCTAGGTGAAGAAATGACGGCTGCTGAGTTAGTTCGGCTGGCCGGCGGATTCAAACGCGGTGCCTACACCGAGCAAGCCGATCTGACCCGCTTTGAAGTGGAGCACGGCGCCAAAGTCATCAGTGAACACACGACCGTGCCGATCGCAAAGGCTGTGATGGGCGAACCAGACACTGATGTCCGGTTAAGAGACGGCGACGTTCTGACCATCGGACAGATTTCGGACTGGCAGGACGTGGGAGCCACGATCCAGATCAAGGGCGAGGTCGCGCATCCGGGGGGCTACGGGATTCAGCCCGGCGAACGGCTGAGTTCAGTCGTGGCTCGCGCTGGAGGGCTTCTCTCCACCGCATATCCGTACGGAGCGATTCTGGAACGGGTTGAGTTGAGGGAAATTGAAGAGAGAAATCGAGCTGACTTGATCGAGCGGATGAAAGCAGAGTCTAAGGACGTGAAGCTTCTGCCTGACATGGACCAGGATGACCAGGCTCAGGCCAAAGCCTCCGTCCTTCAATATAAAAAGACGATCGCTAGTCTTGAGAACACTCCACCGGTGGGCCGCCTGGTAATCCACATCTCTTCCGACGTGAAGCGCTGGGCTAACACGGCTGCGGACGTGCAGGTGCGTGCTGGAGATACGATTTACATTCCTAAGCGTCCGAGCATGGTATTGGTGGACGGTTCGGTTTATCACCCGACGGGCATCACGTATAAACCTGGTAAAGACGCCGGTTGGTATCTGAGACAAGCGGGCGGTCCAACCGAGATGGCGAATAAGAAAGGCATCTTTGTCATTCGCGCCGATGGCTCGATTGTCGGTGGCACCGGAAATATGTTTGGCGGTGGGGTAGAAAGCGCGGAACTTCGTCCGGGCGATATGGTCGTTGTACCTGAGCGGATCTATTCGTTCAGTACTAGGTTCAAATCCACTCTTTCAATCGCTCAGATCGCCTCCTCGGTCGGTAGCGCCGTCGCGATTTCGGCGTACTACGCGACTCACTGAGGGGCCATCAAGGTCTATGAGGCTGTCAGCTTGTTGATGTGGTTTGGATTCTGATGGGGGATGTCGGGAAAGGGTGTTTCTTGGCGGCCGTATTGCTTATCGCACAGCCAGCTATTAGCCAAACGAGCGATAGGGCTTCATCGTCGCAGGAAAGTGCTGCTACCCGGCAAGACTCAGCATCCGCCCAGCATCCAGTCCAAACTCCTTTCACTGCGAGAGAGGAGTCTCAGGGCTGGCTTGCTCCGGGCGCCGATCCCGAGAACCGGCTGATCTCGCCATTTCTGAAGCACCTCGTCCAAGACCAAAAACAATTTTGGATTTCACCAACCCGGTTGCAGGTGAGGGATCTGAAATGGATTGCGCCATCCGCCGGCGTGATTGCTGCTTTCATTGCCACCGACAGTTGGTTCGCAAAGCAGGTTCCGTCGAGTCATGTGGATACCAGCAATAAGATATCTACGTATGGAGCGTACTCGTTCATTGGGCTTGGCGGAGCATCGTTTCTGCTCGGGCACATCAAGCACGATGATCGCCTTTCTGAAGCCGGGCTGCTTGCCGGCGAGGCCGCTATCAACAGCACGGCTGTGACTTACGCATTCAAAGAAGTCACGCAGCGACAACGACCAAATCAGGGTAACGGGCACGGTGACTTCTTCGCAGGGGGAGCTTCTTTTCCGTCCGAACACTCCGCCATTGCCTGGTCGGTAGCGAGTGTGTGGGCACACGAGTACCCGGGCTGGTTCAGTCAAACCGCAGCTTATGGTTTGGCGTCTGCCGTGACTATCACTCGAGTAACGGCGAAACAACATTTCCCATCCGATGCCATCATTGGCAGCGCGCTGGGCTGGTATTTCGGACGTCAAGTCTACCGTGCTCACCACGATCCTGAACTAGGCGGGTCGGGTTGGGGGGATCTCATCGAAGAAAAAAGCGGTGAGAGAACTCGGAACCCCAATTACATGGCTTCTCCTTACGTGCCCCTGGACAGCTGGATATACCCGGCACTGGAACGTCTAATCGGCTTGGGCCACATTCAATCCGGTGTTCTAGGAATGCGTCCGTGGACACGAATGGCATGCGCACGTCTGCTCCAGGACGCCGAGGACAAATTTCCAGATAACGGGAGCGAAGAAGGTATTGCGGGACGGACTTACGCAGCATTGACTGCAGAATTCAATACCGAATTGGCGAGGCTGGATGGAACCGCCAACGTGGGCGCTCGGGTAGAGTCGGTGTACACCAGGATGATGGGAATTTCTGGTACACCCATTCGCGACGGTTATCACTTCGGGCAGACGATCATTAACGATTATGGCCGGCCGTATTGGGGCGGAGTCAACAATGTTACGGGCTTAACGGCGGACGCTGAGGCGGGACCGCTGTCCATTTACTTCCGCGGAGAGTGTCAGCACGCTCCTGCAATGCCGTCAGAATCGCCACAAACATTGGCGGCCAGTGCGGCCGCCGATCTCACTCCAATCCTGGCCAACGGCACTGCCGAAGTGAACCAATTCGCGCTCCTCGATAGCACGGCGTCTCTCAACCTAAACAATGTTCAGATTTCTTTCGGAAAGCAGAGTGTGTGGCTTGGCCCGGGCGAATCTGGGGCCTTGTTGCTAAGCGATAATGCGGCACCCATTCCAATGGTAAAGATTGATGACGTGGTGCCGCACAAAATCCCGGGACCGTTAGGAATACTCGGACCTTTTCGCGCGGAGTTCTTTGTCGGGCAGCTTTCCGGGCAGCATTGGGAACTCTGTCTCGTGCCAACTTGTCATTCGGATACTGGCACCCCCAACATCGTTGGCCCAAATATTTCGCCACAGCCGTTCATTCACGGGCAGAAGATCAGCTTTCAACCCACTCCTAATTTTGAGTTTGGCATGGGAGTCACGGCGATGTTCGGTGGACCGGGGCTACCTGTCACCTTCGGCAATTACTTTAAGACGTACTATGTACATACCCCGTCAAATAATCCTGGTAAGCGGGTATCGGCCGCTGACGTTGCCTACCGGCTGCCCGGTCTCAGGAATTGGTTGACCTTTTACATGGACGCCATGGTATGGGACGAGTTTTCGCCCATCGGTTCTAGCCGGGCAAACGTGAACCCGGGTATCTACATGCCCCAGATACCGAAGATTCCAAAGTTAGAGCTGCGCGCGGAAGGATTTAACATATCCCGCACGAAGGAGTTTTTTCCGGGATTCGTTTATTACAATGCCGATCGCTATCGTTCTGGCTACACTAATAACGGCTATTTGCTCGGGAGTTGGATCGGACGAGCCGGACGAGGTGGCCAGGGCTGGCTCACGTATTGGTTGTCACCCCGAAATAAACTACAGCTAGGCTATCGATTGCAAACCGTGTCTCCTGCGTTCATTGAGGGTGGTCGACTGGTTGACTATTCCGCGCAGAGCGAATTCATGCTTGGGGACCATGTGTCTGTTTCTGGTCTCTTCCAATATGAGCAATGGAGATTCCCGGCTATTGGCCCGGCCCGCCAATCCGACGTGACGGCTTCTGTGCAAATGACGTTTTACCCACGCTGGCATCTGGGGAAGTAACAGATTAGACACGATGGCGGCGCCATCCAGTTTGTGTGCTCCCCATTTTAAGATGAGCAAATAGCTTGCGCCGGAGCACTGTAAACAAGATCATCGCTATGGCGTCAAAGCAGATCCAATTTGAAGTGTCTGAATCAGTCGAACTTCCCTCCGCGCCGGAGGCGAGTAAGGTGGACCGCGGTGCATTTAGTGATGGCGTTTTCGATGCTTATCGTAGTGCGAAGGGAGGCTCGTCTATAGAGTTCGCCATGCAGCTCTACTTAAGAACAACAGATGACGCGCCAATCGACTGTACCGGGAAAACGGTTTTGGATGTTGCTTGCGGACAGCGAAACCCCTTCTTTTCTGATCAACTGAAAAGAGCATCGAAGGTCATCGGTGTGGACTGTGATAGTGCTGTCGTTGGGCAGAACCCTTTACTCCACGTTGGCATTGTGGCTGACCTACACTCGATCCCGTTACCGGAGAATAGCGTCGACGTAGTCGTATCCGTTGACACAATTGAACATGCCCACGATCCTGCCCTCTTTCTGGCGGAATGCCGCAGGGTTCTGCGAAATGGGGGCAGAGCGGTTTTCACTACTCCAAATCTCTTTGGCTACCGGACTCTTCTGGCTCGCTACGGAGGAAAGACTATTTTCGACCTAATTTGGAAGACGTTTAAGCACACAACTCTCCCGTACGACTCGCTGTATCGCGCCAATACTCCGAACCGGGTGAAGAAACTGGCCGAAGGGGCCGGACTCAAGTTGGTCTGGCTGGAAACAATCCCAGAAGTGTCCCATTTCTTTTATCCATATCCTATGGCTTTCGCCGCCGCCCGCGCCTGGGACAAGTTGCTCGGAGCGTTTGGGCTCGCAATTGGTTGGAATTACATGGCTTACGTGCTCGAAAAGCAATCCGTCGCATGAAATGGACCTTTCGCGCGATGGAGTTCAAAGGATGGGTAGCCGAAGTTGAGAACTCGAACGGCGACGGAAATATCGTATGACCCAAGCCAGAAAAAGAGCTGACCTCGAACTCAGCGAACCAGTCGAACTTCCCCCGCCTCTACAGGTGACTCCGAGTCTGCGAGCGGAGGAAGTGCTGGGAAAGTTGCGTTTGCTCTGGCGGGAGCGCCTCTTTATTTACCGCGTGACTGGCATCGGTTTAGTACTAACCACTTTGCTGGTATTCCTGATTCCGAAGCAGTATGAATCCACGACGAGCTTAATGCCGCCGGATAATCAGTCCAGCACGGCCATGGCTATGCTGGCTGCGATGACCTCGAAGGTGGGGGCGGGGCTGGGATCAGCTGCTGGTAGTTTGCTGGGTTTGAAAAGTTCCGGCGAAGTATTTGTCGGTATTCTGCAGAGTCGCACAGTTCAAGATCAGCTGGTGAATCGTCTTGACCTGAAGAAGGTTTATCACGTGAAGCTGGCAGAGGAGGCGCGGAAGCGGTTGACCAGCAATAGCGTAATCTCCGAAGACCGCAAGAGCGGAATCATCACAATCACGGTAACCGACCAGGATCCACGACGAGCGGCCGCCATCGGGGCAGCCTATGTCGACGAATTAAATCGACTGGTGGTGGAATTATCGACTTCGGGAGCGCACCGCGAACGAGTTTTTTTGGAGGAGCGGCTCAAAACTGTCCAACAGGATCTACAGCAGGCCGAAAAAGACTTTAGCCAGTTCGCCAGCAAGAACATGGCGATCGACATTAAGGAGCAAGGCAAGGCAATGGTCGAGGCAGCCGCAGTTCTGCAAGGACAGCTGATTGCCGCGCAATCCGAGGAGGAAGGACTCCGTCAAATCTACACCGACAATAATGTGCGTATCCGCACCGTGCGGGCACGGATCGCAGAGCTCCAGCAGCAATTGGAAAAGGTCGGCGGAAAAGGTGAGGGCTCGGATGCCATTGACAATTCCCCGAGTGATTCTCTATATCCTTCCATCAAGAAGCTGCCGTTACTTGGCGTGACCTATGCCGACATGTATCGCCGAACCAAAGTCCAAGAAGCGATCTTTGAAGCCCTGACCCAGCAGTACGAATTTGCGAAAGTTGAGGAAGTGAGGGAGATTCCCAGCGTCAAGGAAATCGACCATGCCGACGTGCCCGAGAAAAAGTCCTTTCCACCGCGAATGTTGATCATGGTCGTCGGAACAATGTTCTCTTTTGCGTTCTCCAGCGCCTGGATTCTCGTCACTGCCCATTGGCGGCAGATGGATCCCGGCAGTCCTAGCAAGATGGTCGCAGAGACAGTCTTCCGGGGTGGACGTGCACATCTTCTGCACATGTCCGAGAACGGTAGTCGCTTCGGCCGCGTGATCCGCTATGCTCGAAAGCTCCGGCGATCGCAAGAGGATCCGGAACGGAGAGGCGAGGCCCGTTCGACGCCGGACGAGAGCTGATCGTAGTCAAGCTCGCAGGGGAGGGTGGCCATTGTGCGCGTATTAAGTGTGGTTCGCAAAGGATATTACGGCGATCAGGCAGCCGTCGAACCCCTGTATCTCTACTTCACAGCTCCTTTGCGGGGAATGGGTCATGAAGTCGAGACTTTTGACCACTACGATGCCACCAGAGATCTGACTACGGAACGCCGCACCGAGTTGCTTGTCGAAAAGATTCGACGGGGTTGTTTCGATCTCGTGTTGTACCAAACGGCTTTGAAGGAGCCCATATACACACAGGAACTCTCGGAGCTTTCCAGAAAGGTCTGCATTATTTCTTGGAACAGTGACGACGATTGGCAGTGGGATACAACCAGCCGGATCGCCGACCACTTCACGTTCATGGTTACCACATACCCCCACATCTATGAGCAGAACAAAAAACAATTTCCGAATCTACTGCTGAGCCAGTGGGGCTGTCTTGGAAGTTTCAGCGATGGCAGCCGTCAAAAGGATATCGATTTCTCATTTGCGGGTGCGGTCTATGCGATTAGAAATTCAGCCTGCAGGTACTTGAGGCGGAAGGCTGGCCTACAGTGCTTCGGGCGTGGTTCGCGCCTCGTCAACCTGGGACTGCCCTTCGTGAAAGGCGCAGTCCGACTTCCGTGGCTCATCGGCCCCCCTATTCATTTTAAAGAAATCAATGATGTCTGGAATCGTACTCGAGTTTCGTACTCTCCTATGGCTGGTGGGCCCAAGGGCGAGGTTTTGCAGATCAAAAGCCGAATATTCGACATGGGATTATCAGGGACGCTTGTTTTATGCGAGCACAGTCCGAACCTGGAGCGGTACTACGAGCCAGGCAAGGAGTGCATCACGTTTGAGAGTCTCGAAGACTGCGCTGAGAAGGCCAAATGGTATTTGAATCACGAGATCGAGCGCGCTCGAATCGCAGGGAATCACCGGCAACGCACGCTGAAGGAGCACACTTGGCAGCAGCGGTTTAGCGATCTATTCAATCAGACTGGACTGACCAGCGGCTTGTTAAAACAAGTTTCATCCACTTAATGCAAACCCAAACGGTACTCCCAAGCCTTGCCGTAAAGGCATGGGCTTTCGTGCGCAAACGCGATTTTCGGGGGTTTTGGCGGGCCGCGAAGCGCCGAATTACGGATCCTGATGCCGCCACCATAGATAGGTGGTACAGCGATGGTTGTGAGGACACCCTGCGCCTTGACTATCCGTTGACATCGGAAAGCGTTGTCTTCGACGTTGGCGGCTACCAAGGGGATTTTGCCCAGAAAATCGCAGCTCGATATGACTCCTGGGTTTACGTCTTCGAGCCAGTTCCAGCGTTTTTTGAGCTGCTTGTTCAGCGGTTTCGCTCGAATCCAAAAGTGAAGATCTTCAACTTCGGACTGTCGAAAAGCGATGAACTGACGTCCATTACGTTGTCGGACAACGGTTCGAGTGTCTACCGGCGCGGAGAGGCAAACGCTTCGATTCGACTGCGTGACATCCGCAGCATCGTGGACGAACTCGGGATCAAAAGAATCGATCTGATCAAAATCAATATTGAAGGCGGGGAATATGTCCTGCTGAGCCGGATGTTGGAAGAGGATATCCTTCCCATTTGCCAAGATCTCCAGATTCAGTTCCATCGGTTCTATCCAAATGCTAAGAGACTGCGAGGAGAGATTCGAAATGGTCTAAAGAGAACGCATGCTCTTACATACGACTATCCATTCATCTGGGAGAATTGGCGGAAGAAGCCAACTCAAACTTCTGCTCCTGACTCCATTTCACAGTAAGCGGGTCGAACATTAAGAACCTACTGAAGTTTGCTGCAGGAACGACGCTAATCAATTTGATGACAGCGGGTGCTGCGCTGATTCGCGGAAAGCTTGCTGCTATCATTTTGGGAACTGTGGGGGTCGGTCTTTTTGGGCAGGTGGACAGCTTTTATCGCGGTCTCGTACAGATCTGCATCCTCAGTACCGGAGCGGGAGTTACTCGCTGCGTCGCCGAACTGTACGGGACAGGGGACACTCCAGGTATCCGGCGGGCCTTTTGGAGCATCGCTGCGTTTTCGGTAGGTCTGGCGGTGCTGGTGGTTGGTCTGGTGTTGCTCTCGTTCCGTGGTCTGTCGGGTCTGGTACTGGGCGACCGGCGCTACGGATTTTTTCTGGCCGTTGTCGCAATTGGTCTGCCCATGCAAGCTCTCTCCGACATCATTATGGGAATGTTGGTCGGCCTGCGCGATCTGCGAGGCCAGGTTTGGGTCACAGCTACTTACACTGTGGGAGGATTGGTTGTCTATGCAATTCTTATCTTTCGGTGCGGGCTGGCCGGTGCTATCTATAGCGTGCTTGCGACTGCAGTATGCGCCTGCCTGGCCTCGGTTTTCTTTCTTTACAAACAGCGCGCGTTGAAACTGTGGCATGCCTCGAGAGAGAGGCTTTTCGATGTTCGACTCCTTCGCTCTATTCTCGCAATCGGCCTCACCGGTGGCATCATGGCCATTAACGATCGGGTGATTGTCCTCCTGTTCCGAACGATTGTTATTAGGAAATTCGGACTGGAGGCCAACGGCCTTTATCAGGTCGTCTATTCTCTTTCCCAGCTCACCATTGGCATGGCGTTTGGGTTTGTGAGCACATACCTAATTCCAACGCTCTCGGGCATGCAAGATCCGGATCGTACCCACGTTGAATTCAGTTCTGCGCTGCGCTTGACATTGTTGATAGCCACGCTGTGCAGCGCAGTGACAATTCTTTACGGCAGGTTCGTGATCCTCGCGACCTATTCCTCCGCGTTCCTGGGTGCCATGACACTATTGCGCTATCAAGCCCTGGGTGATTTCTTCCGTGCCTTCACCCTGCTCTTGTCAGCGACCATCTTCTCCATTCACGGCTGGAAACCCTGGTTTGGGATTGGAATGTCGTTTCACGGAGCGTACATATTCTTCTTCTTTTTGCTTCTGCCCTTGTTTGGGTTTTCCGCGATCTCGATCGCATATCTGCTGGCTCACTGCTCCTCGTGTTGTTTGGCTGTCTTCCTCTTTTCTCGCTACACCAAAATGAGTCTACTGGCCGGCCAGGGCCCGCTTTTGATTCGTAGCTTGGCACTATTGCTGGCTGGGTTCGCACTGACCCTACTTGGAAATGCTCAGCTCCTGTATATTTTGGGCGCCCTGGCTCTGCTGGTGTGGGTAAGACTGGCGGTAACGACCTCAGAATACCAGCGACTTTGGACGTATGTTTCAACTCCGACGGGGTTGCCGGGGGAGCACTGAATCTCGGATGGCTGGAGTCATGTACGAAAAAACGGGCGAGATTGATCCCATGTTCGGATTCTGGGTGATGTCTTGCTTGGCTTTAGGCGGAGCTGTTTCCGGGGTAGTTTTCTGCTCCAATCCCATTCTCGTTCCAGTGGTCGTTGAAGTCGTTTTCGCTGCCGTATACCTTTACAGACCGACAACCGCCATCAAGCTTATGCTCTTCTCCGCAGGATTGCCGCTTCCTCTTTTTTATCAGGATGTTGGCTACTCCGGCGGCGGAGTCGGGCCGCTGTTTACCGAATTGGGAGGCACCACTCCAGATGGCTTGCGTCTGATTATTAGCTGCATTTTGCTGGGCGTCGTACTCTTCAAACTTGAGCGTACTCGAACACTCCTTCTTCGTTTCTGGCCGTATACGGTGATGTTGCTGTTTCTCGCGTGCACCGTGGGCTACTCGACCGCTCGTGTCGAGGGCTTGCGCTTGTTTTTGAAGATGGCGTTTCCTTTTCTTTCTTTTCTGGCAGTGGCGCAGCTAGTCAAATCCTCACAAGACGTTGATGGATACGCGCGTTATTGGATAGCCGGAGGCGTTGTGGCCAGCCTGTGCGCACCGGTGCTGCTTCTGACCATGGGCAGTCGGTTTCTCTATCCAGCAGACGAGTTCCGTTTCAGCCCGGGATTTACAAGCGCCAGTTCTTTCTCGTTTTACATGCTCGCATTGTTTTTCTACTGCTATGCCCAGTCGCGGAAGCGGCACTCACTTGGTTTCGCCGCATTGGCGGCAGTGTTCGGGATTCAAGTAATTCTCACATCGACTCGCAGTTCGTGGGGCGCCTTGTTGCTAGGCTTAATGGCTTTCGAATTGTTTTATGGCAAGGGCATTAAGAAATGGTTGGTAACGGCTGCGGTTGGTCCACTTCCAGCTGTGATTTTTTACGCTCTCGTGTGGACTCTTCCTGTTTTACAACAGCGTGTGTTTCAGACCGACCAGATTGATTCAGACCTTCCGGCGATTGAACAAGTCCAAAGCGTGGGGCTCACCGGGCGAGGTACTGTGTGGCTGGCCGGACTGGAAGATTACCAGCAGCATAGTCTTCTCCGGGGCCAGGGTCTTGGATCTAGTGATCACTACTTCATGAACCTCTTTGGGACCGTCGCCCACAATGAATATTTGCGAGTGCTCTATGACGGCGGCGCGGTCGGCCTTGTTCTTTTCATCTATGCCAATCTCTCGTTGCTTTTTTGGCTTGGAAAGACACGTCGCAACGAAAATTCTGTGGTAAGACTGTACTCGGCACTCGGCGTGGCACTAATGGTGGCCTATCTGCTGGTCGCTCTCACCGACAATCCTCTGGATTATTATCTGCTGTTTACTCAATACGTTTTCTTTGCGCTTGGCGTTTGCTTTGCATTGTCCGGGGAACGGATCAGAAGTACTGGCGCTATCTAGGCGAGGGACTCGTTGATGGTTACCTTCGCCGCGCTGCAGGAAGATCGATTTGAACAAAACCGTAGCCGTTCTCATTCTGAATCATAACCAGACCGAGTACACACGGGACTGCCTCGCTTCGCTGCAACTGATCGACTACCCGTCCTTCCGAATCCTTGTAGTGGATAACGGTTCCGCTGACGATTCCCTACGTCGGGTGGCTCAGGAGTTTCCCCGTGTCGAATTCCTGAGGCTCAAGGAAAACCTCGGAGTGGCCGGAGGGCGGAACGCCGGTTTGCGCGAGGCGCTAAGGAGTGAGTCTGAGTACATTCTCTTTCTCGACAATGACACGCTGGTTGCACCCGATTTCCTGACTCGTCTGGTAACTCGCATGAATACAGATCCGGGCATCGGCGCAGTGCAGCCCAAAATATTCTTCGCCGATCCTCCGAACCGGATCTGTTCAGTGGGCGGAAAATTGTATCCACGCATCTCTCATTATCAACACCCTGGTTCGGGGCACTTCGATTCACTGAAATTTCAAGATTCAACAGAAATTGACATCGTCTCGGGATGTGCCGGACTAATGCGGACCAAGGTATTCGACAAAATTGGGCTGCTCGATGAAACCTATTCACCATACTGCCACGAAGATGTTGATTGGAGCGTGCGGGTCAGAAATGCAGGTTATCGGCTTGTTGTCGAACCTGCTGCCATGGTTTGGCACCGCATTTCCACACAGCCGCGGGCCAGCGCCGACAAGCTACTATATCTGGCCAAAGGTCACGTGCTCTTCTTGCGCTTCCACACCCGATTCTATGACCTGCCCGCTTCTGTTCTGTGGGTCTGTGTTCACATGAGCCGCCGATACCTTTTCCCCGCCGTGGCACGCAGAGACTGGAAATCCGCGGTAGCTGTATTCGCTGGAATCCGGGCAGGAGTTCGACAAAAGCGACGGCCCATTGAATGGCCCCCGACGAAGGGCCGGCCCGTACGTCCTAAGGAGCAGTCCACAGCGTCTTCGCTATTGCCAGAAAGGAGGATTTTCCTGGTTGGCGTTCTCGGGCCGTTTGATTCCGGTCCAACAAGGGTTTACGAGACCTTGTTGAAAAGTCACTTTGTGGGCCACTTTCAGGTCCGCTTTCTGGATCTCCAATTTGCGCGAAACGTCGCCGATTTCGAACGCGTTCGTCCTCAGAAGTTCCTGCGGCTGTTTTGGTATTTGCTGCAGACGACTTATTGGCTAGCCAGAGATCGATACGACGCTCTTTGTATCCACTTGTCTACCAATCGGAACGCGTTTCTCAAGGATTCATTGTTCGCCTGGCTGGCATTTCTTTTTGGTGTCCCGGTGGTTGTACTGGAACACGGTACCAACATCCCGGCGCTCTACCAAAAATCTGGTCGAGTCGTGCAGTGGTTTATGAATGCCACACTGCGTCGCGTAGCTCGCTGTATCGTGCTTGCTGAGTGCCTAAAATTCAATTTTGAGCCCTTTCTTCCCCCGGAACGCATCGTGTCCGCCTACTTGGGCATCGACTGTGTCGCTAGTGCGGGAGCACTGTCTGAAATGATCGATACCAGCGACCAAGTTACGGTGCTGTACCTGAGCACGCTTCTCGAATCAAAAGGAATTCTCGTGTTGCTAAGGGCTCTCCCCAAAATACTGTCAAAATATGATAACGTTCGCGTTGTCGTCGCCGGCGGCTGGGGGTGGGATTCGACCAAGGTCAAAGCAGAAGTCGAACACTTTCTCTGCCAGGAGAACTATGCGGATGCGGTCTCATTTATCGGGCCCGTCCAAGGAAACGAAAAACTGCGGATTCTTCGAACGGCTAATATATTTGTTCATCCCACACTTGTCGACACGGCTCCCTTGGTTTTGTTAGAAGCTATGCGGGCAGGCCTGCCGATAGTCGCAACCAACGTCGGCGCCATTCCAGAGATCGTGCCGGATGGTGTCAATGGGCTCATCTGCGAGAACGGGAATCCGGATGACCTAGCCCAGAAAATTCTCTATCTCGTTGGGCGCCCGACCTTGCGTCAGCAGATGTCTCAAGAAAGCCTGGAACGCTTTGAGAATCTTTTTACCGCTGAGAAGTTTGCCGGACGCATGATTGAGGTATTTGAGTCCGTTTTCGCTGAGACAGATCGGGGCGTCAACGTAGAAGCAATTCAAACCTAGACTCGCATCTTTCAACCGAATTCCAAAAGAAGTAAAGCGACAGCATTCCAAGAGGTTTCCATGAAAGTGTTGGTGGTTGGTGGCGCAGGCTACGTAGGTGGAGCGGTAACCGACCTGCTCCTGCAACGAAAACATGACGTGCGGGTGTTCGACGCACTGTTGTACGAGGAAGTTTATCGGAAGCCTATCCAGTTCATTTACGGAGACGTGCGCACTCGGGAGAGCTTGCGGCCGCAATTGCAATGGGCTGATGCCGTGATTTGGCTGGCGGCGTTGGTGGGTGACGGAGCGTGCGCCTTGAACCCTGAGGTCAGCGTAGCCATCAATCAGGAGGCAGTTCGCTGGCTGACTGATCACTTCGACGGCAGGATTGTGTTCATGTCAACATGTTCTGTCTATGGGGCTCAGGATAAGGTTTTAGATGAAAGCTCTCCGGTAAATCCACTTTCGGTTTACGCGTCCACGAAACTCGCCGCAGAGAGTTATCTGGAAAACAAGAACGCGATCGTCTTCCGGCTGGGGACACTATTTGGTGTAGGAGACCTCTTTTCCAGAATTCGGCTCGACTTAGTAGTTAACACGTTGACGGTTCGTGCACACCGATACGGCAAGATCAGCGTTTTTGGTGGAGATCAATTCCGCCCACTGCTGCATGTGACAGACGCCGCGGTGGCGGCCGTCGACAATCTCGAAACGTCACACCGAGGAGTTTTCAATCTTCAGCGGCAGAACGTCCGGATCATCGATCTCGCGTACCAAGTGCGCAATCATTTTCCGGATCTTGTCATCGAGACGACACCGATGAAATTCCAGGACGCACGCAACTACCGAGTAAGCAGTGACAAGGCGAGGGAAACTTTTGGTTTTTCGCCCACGCATTCCATCGACGATGGGATCGAGGACGTCAAATGCTTGGTGGACAGTCGCCGCTTGTGTGATGTGGATAATCCCCGCTATACCAACCAGGCCTTCCTTTCAATGTTCAACACTCACGTGAAGATAGGAAGCACCAGGAGCGAGGCTTGAAAGCCGTCAACGAAGACAAGATGTGTTTGTCACCGCAACTCATCGAAGGGGACCTCTCGGTCGACGATCGAGGCGACGTAGCATTCGTCAATGATTTCAACTTTGAAGGGATCCAACGATTTTATGCGGTTTCCAATCACTCCGCAGGGTTCGTCCGGGCGTGGCACGCTCATCGCCATGAAAGCAAGTACGTAATGGTCGTGCAGGGTGCAGCGGTTGTTGGTGCGGTGCTGATTGACGATTGGAAAAAGCCATCCCGCGACGCAAAGGTTCACCGCTATGTCCTCTCTGCGGGTAAGCCTGCGGTGCTATATATTCCTCCGGGCTATGCCAACGGATTTATGTCCCTTACCGCCGACACCAAGCTGATGTTCTTTTCAACTTCCACCGTCGCGGAAAGCAAGGAAGACGATGTGCGCTTCGATGCTCGGTACTGGGATCCATGGGAAGTGACAGAAAGATAAGTTTCCGCCAAGGACGGTCGCCATGAGAGTTGTTGTGCTGGGAGGGTCGGGAATGCTGGGGTCGATGGTAGTTGACTGGCTAAGCCGCGACCACACCTTACGAGTAACGGCAACCCTTCGTTCGGGGGAACTAAGGCAATCGTTTCAGGAATGCTACCCGAGCACAGAATGGCAGGTATTGGACGTTGAGACCCTGGGCGCGCAGGACCTGGGGGAGGTGCTTGACGGAGCCGAGTGGGCGATTAACTGCATTGGTGTAATCAAGCCCCATATCAACGAAACCATTGCTGTCGAGATAGAACGGGCTATTCGGGTGAATGCTCTATTCCCCCACACTTTGGCAAGGGCGGCTGAGAAATGCGGTGTCCACGTTCTCCAGATAGCAACCGACTGTGTTTATTCTGGTACGAAGGGTAAGTATTTGGAGGGAGACAAGCACGATGCATTAGATGTATACGGCAAAACAAAGAGTCTAGGAGAAGTGGCTTCGCCGAATATGCATCACCTCCGTGTCTCCATCATTGGACCTGAGCCTCTGAAGCACGTTTCACTGCTGGACTGGTTCTTGAAGCAGCCGGCGGGAAGTTCGATTACGGGGTACACGAACCATCAGTGGAACGGAATAACAACACTTCATTTTGCCCGGCTTTGCCACGGAGTGATTCGAGAGAGTCTGAGGTCTAAGCTTTTGCAGCACATAGTTCCCACAGCCACTCTGACGAAAGCCGAGATGATGCGGCATTTCGCAGAGACATTCCACCGCGAAGACATCGAAATCCGTTCAGCCGACGCCAACGTAGCAGCGGACAGAACCCTGGCGACCGCCGACGAAGCCTTCAATCGGCGAATGTGGTCGGCTGCGGGCTACCCAGAACCGCCGTCGGTTCCTCAAATGCTCTCTGAGCTTGCGGAATTTGATTACAGATACGGCCTCCAAGCCTACGCCCGTGCTAGTGACTAGATCTCGCGTCGTAGACGGGACCTCATCACCGTCTTTCATGGTGATCAGAGAGGAATGCATGAACTCCAGTGTGGAGGTGAATGGAAACCGGCTTCCTAAGGTGGAAGACAAAGTGACCGAGCACCGTAAGATGGCTTCAATGAAAGTTCTGACCATCCTAGGAACCAGGCCCGAGTTCATTCGATTGAGCCGGATTATCGAGAAACTGGATAATCTATGCCGCCATGTAGTCGTTCATACCGGCCAAAACTACGACGCCAATCTCAATGAGATTTTCTTTCGGGAGATGGCCATCCGCGCACCCGACCATCATCTGGGAGTCCGCGGAACATTCGGGGAGCAGATAGGCGGAATCCTGATCAAGATAGAATGCATACTTCGCGATGAGAAGCCAGACCGATTTCTAGTGTTAGGCGACACAAACAGCAGTTTGGCCGCGATCTGTGCTAAGCGCATGGGTATTCCGGTCTATCACATGGAAGCCGGCAACCGCTGTTATGACGATCGAGTTCCCGAGGAGGTTAACCGGAGGATCATAGATCATTCCAGTGACACCCTAATGCCCTATACAAATCGCAGCAAGGAAAACCTGTTGCGGGAGGGTATTGAGCGCCAACGGATCTTTGTGATCGGTAACCCAATTTACGAAGTGATGAACCACTACGCCCCGCAGATTACATCGAGTGATATTCTGGAACGCCTTGAGTTACAGCCTCGACAATTTTTTCTGGTCACGCTGCACCGAGCGGAGAACGTTGACGATCCTAAGCGCCTAGGGAGAATTCTACAGGGGCTGGAGTTGGTGGCTGAAACCTACCACAAGCCTCTTATAGTGAGCCTTCATCCGCATACCGCAAAGAACATGGCAGGGTTCAACTCTGAGCTCAATTCGAAGCGGGTCCGTTTCTCCAAGCCGTTTGGGTTTTTTGATTTCGCCAAGCTCGAGCGCGAAGCACAGTGCGTTTTGACCGATAGCGGCACCGTACAAGAGGAATGCGCGATCTTCGGCATACCAAATGTCACGGTCAGGGATACAACTGAACGGGCAGAAACCATCGAATGCGGCAGCAGCATTCTCTCGGGGAGTGATCCGGCCGTGATACTCCAGGCTGTGAGGGTAGCGTTAGCTTCTGCCAAGGAGTGGAAACCACCAGCTGAATATCTTGAATCTCACGTTAGCGATACGGTAGCAAAGATTGTGCTCGGATTCCAAGACGCTCCCAGCACATATAGAAAGGAGTAAACTGCGCCAGCCGTAAGAATGAGGTTAGAGGTCGGCTGCGTGAATGCGAGCCGGCGGAATAGACGCAGCAATATCCAAATGTTGAGTATGTCACGAACATTGATGAAGATGTATGCGATCCTCGGCGCACCCGTTAGTATTCTGTTTATTTTAAACTCCTCCAAGATTCATCCTGCATATCGAATGACGCTTGCGAAGCGAGTTTGGTTGGGCTTGCGAATGATGTGGAACAATCTTCGTATCCCTTCCGGGACAAGCTTCAAGGCCCATTTGGCGATGGCCTTGAAGATTCTGGAAGTTCCGCCTGAGATCGAAGGGGATATAATCGAGTGCGGGACTTGGAAAGGCGGATCGGCCGCGAACCTCTCCCTCGTTTGCCGGATAACAAACCGAAAGCTTCGGGTCTATGATTCGTTCCAAGGGCTGCCGGAAGGGGATTCTAGGGATCGTCAGGCTTCCGGTTACAAGAAGGGTGACTTCTGCGGCACTCTAGACGAAGTTAAATGGAACATTCGGCGGCACGGCGCGCTGGAGTGTTGCGAGTTTATTCCAGGCTGGTTCTCGGACAGTCTCCCACACCTGTCGCGACCGGTTTTGCTTGCATTTCTAGATGTGGATTTGGAAGCTAGCTTGGATACATGTGTCAAGTGCATTTGGCCGCACTTGACCAGTGAGGGCTACATCTTTACCGACGAATGCGTCGGTCAGGACTACACAGCACTCTTCTTTTCGGAGCGATGGTGGCGTGAGAATTTCAACCAGACCCCACCGGGTTTGATCGGTGCAGGGACGGGCTTGCCGTTGGGAGAGTTCTATATTGGGCCCTATGGTGAGATTTCTGACCACCGATTGCAACACGCAAGCACAGGAGCGTATACGCGACGAGATTTCTCAGGGTTCTGGGATTACTATCCAAAAAAAGAAGAACATGCAGTAGCTTAGCCTTATGGGGAAACCGACGGCCTCGTGACCGTTTGTGTCGGTAGACAACTATGACTGATTGCAAGCTGGAGCGCTCTTTGGGCGAGTCTCGGTCAGAAGGCAGCAACGGGACGCCCGGATTGAATGTCGATACCAATCCAGTTCGCTTGCTTGGAGTGAGATTCCACAACCTGACGACTGTTGAGGCGGCAAATCAGATTGAATACTTCATCCGGGAGGGCCGACCGCGTGTGATTCTGGCGCGCAACGCAGCCATTCGCGTGATGGAAGATCAAGACCCGTGGCTTCATCATATTTACGAGACGGGCGATCTTGTTACGGTCGATGGAATGGCGTTCGTGTACCTGGGGAGGCTTTTCGGTTGCCCATTTAAGGAAATGACCGGAGGACCGGCGGTGTGGTACGAATTGCTGCGCCGGGCAGCGCTCAATGGTTATGGCGTTTTTTTTCTTGGTGCACGGGAGGACATCTTGCGGAAGGCCGTCACTAGGCTGCAGCAGCAGTATCCGGGTCTGCACGTTGTGGGCTGCCACAACGGATACTTCGAAGCTGAGGAGGAAGATGAAATCGTCGAAACGATTCGACAATCGCGCGCTCAGATTCTAATGGTCGGAATGAGTCCTCCCATGAAGGAAAAGTTTATTGAAAAGAATCTGCACCGCATGAACGTTCCCGCGTGTATCGGGATTGGCGGAGCGATTGACCTGTTCGCCGGCGTTTGCACGCTGGCGCCGACTTGGATGAGGATTCTTTGTTTGGAGTGGCTATACAGGGTGTGGCAGGAGCCTCGCCGTCTTCTCGGTCGGTATGTAGTCAGTAATACGCGCTTCATCCTGTTGGTGATAAAACAGTTGGCGGGAATGGGCGCACCGCGTTCTCCAAATACAGCGTCTGGTTGACTGGGCACGAGACGATAGGCCGCAAGAGACACAAGTTGGTCGTTCAGAAATGAAAGGGCAATGACTACGAGAAAGAAAATCTTAGTGACAGGTGGCGCGGGATACGTCGGTAGCGTCTGCACTGAAACTCTGCTCAATGAAGGGCACGAAGTGATCGTGGCCGACAACCTGCAAAATGGCAAGCGTGAGGCCGTACTGGCGCCTGCAAAATTTTTCGAAATTGATCTCTGCGATCATGCGGCGGTGAGAGATCTTTTTCAGCAGGAAAAAATCGATGCCGTTATGCATTTCGCAGCACTTGCGGACGTTACGACATCGGTCAAGAATCCTCACCAGTTTTTCAAGAATAATGTGAATGGCGCTCTTAATCTGTTGGAGGCCATGTTGGAGCATGGAGTTCGGGACCTCATCTTCTCTTCGACCGCAGCCGTGTATGGCGAACCGCAAGCTGTTCCCATCGATGAAAATCATCCCAAGTGTCCGGTCAATTCTTACGGAGAATCAAAGCTTGCCATCGAACGCATGTTGGCATGGTACGCCAGCGCCTACGGATTCCGATGCGTGAGCCTGCGCTACTTTAACGCAGCAGGCGCCACGGCTCGCCTGGGAGAAGACAGATCCAACGAGGGCCACCTGATTCCTTGCCTCTTGGACGTTGCTCTCGGAAAAAGACGCGATATCTGCATCTACGGAAGCGAATATTCGACCAAGGACGGCACATGTGTTCGAGACTATGTTCACGTTCTCGATATCGTAGCGGCACATGTACGTTGCCTCGACCAGATTGGTGAATTGAAGTTTGAAGCTTTCAATGTGGGGCATGGGATCGGCTACACCGTCCAAGAGGTTTTGCAAGAGGCCAGGCGGGTAACCAATTGCCCGATCCCGGCACGGATGGTTGCCCCTCGCCCGGGAGATCCGGCGGTGCTGGTGGCAACGCCGGAAAAACTGAGAGTAAAGGTTGGTTGGCGTCCCGTGCGATCAAACCTCCGAGACATTATCGAGGACGCTTGGGCCTGGCGCGTCGCCTATCCGAAGGGATACAAATCCGCAGTCATTGCCGAAGCTCAAGAAGTTGGGGCTGTTACGCAAAATTCAGGTACCTAGCCTCCCTATGCACGACAAACTCGAAGTGTTTCCGGAGATCGCACTGAATCCGGACGTTCTGGGCGGCCCTATTTCGTTTTCGCCCTATTGGGCGAGCCCTTTGCATACTGGAATCAAGCGCCTCTCCGATGTGATACTCTCTGCGTTCCTGTTGCTCATCTCGATGCCTCTATTGGCAGCGATCGCCATCGGAGTCAAGCTCGACTCGAGAGGTCCTGTCTTGTATAAGTGGCGGGTAGTGGGAAAGGGGGGGCATCCCTTTCTCAGTTGGAAGTTTCGGTCCATGTGCCTGGACGCCGACAAAAAGAAAGACCAACTTCTCGAGGGCAACGAGATGCGAGGCCCGGTCTTTAAACTGCAGAACGATCCGCGAATCACGCGTCTCGGTAAGTATCTTCGCCGTTACAGCCTCGACGAGTTGCCCCAATTTTTCAGTGTTCTTATCGGCGACATGAGCCTGGTGGGACCCAGGCCACCTCTGGAAACAGAATACAGTCAATTCTCTGAGGCACAAAAAAGAAAGCTTGCGGTCAAGCCGGGTATAACATGCCTTTGGCAAGTTTCCGGGCGAAACGAAATCCGCGATTTCGACAGTTGGGTATACCTTGACCTGGAATACGTTCGCACCTGGTCCTTGTGGTTGGATTGCAAGATCCTGTGGAGGACAGTCGTTACGGTCTTGCGGGGAACGGGCAAGTGAGCGCTGCACTTGAAGGAAGGAAAGAAAGAGAGGACCCAGCAGATATGCGGGTATTAATTACGGGTGGCGCCGGCTTTATCGGATCGCACCTTGCGGATCGGTTCTTAAGCGAAGGCTACAAAGTACGGATACTAGACAACCTGGATCCTCGTGTACATCCCGCAGAAGCTTCTGTCTACATTCCTTCGGGCGCGGAGTTCATACGCGGCGACGTAACTGACCGGGAGTGTCTGAAACGTGCTCTCAAGGACGTTGATATCGTGTCGCACCAGGCCGCTTATCAGGACTACATGCTCGACTTTTCCAAGTTTTTTGCCGTCAATACGGTCAGCACCGCGCTCTTGTACGAGGTCGCAGTAGCCCAACGCCTTCCCATTCGGAAGATCATTGTCGCCTCTTCGCAAGCAGTGTATGGCGAAGGACAATACCTTTGCCCCATTCATGGGCTTGTGCTTCCTCCCCCTCGCAATCGGGAGCAACTGAGCCAGGGAAGATGGGAGACTCAGTGTCCAACTTGCGGAGGTGAAGTGACGCCCATGCTGCTCGACGAGCGTTATCCGAATCCTTTCAATGCCTACGGGGTCTCTAAACTCGCCTTAGATAAAGCGGCACTCGGCTTGGGTTGGCTTCATGGCATCCCTACCGTTGTTCTGAGGTATTCGATTACACAGGGACGAAGGCAGTCCTTATATAACCACTATTCCGGGATCTGCCGGATATTTGTGAGCCGCGCGCTGACCAACAAGCCCCTGATTCTCTACGAGGACGGATTGCAGACGCGCGATTTTGTGCACGTTGATGATGTCGTGGACGCCAACATGACAGTCTTAGAAACAAAAGACGCCGACTTTGAGACGTACAACGTTGGAAGCGGTGTGGCAACGCCCGTTCAGAAGTATGCCTCAATGCTAAAAGCAAAACTTGGGCGCGACCTTGAATGCAGCACTCCCGGGCAATATCGTCGCGGGGATAATCGTCACAGCGTGTCGAGCATTGAGAAATTGACCCGTTTGGGTTGGGCGCCAAAACGCAATCTGGAGAACATCATGGATGATTTTCTTACCTGGATTGACGATATTGGCGGCATTCCGGAAGACATTCCGGATGCCTACGGAGACATGAAACGCGTGGGCGTCGTGGTAACTTCCTGCGTGAGTTGATGGAGTCCTTCATTTCACGATGATGATCTCGCCACAACAGGAATTGGACGGCACAAAGGGAGTATCTCCTTAGTCAGTTTCTACCCGTGAGATTTAGGGTCAAAATCAGCCACCGGTTCGGAGTTTGCGACTCCATGGAGCCTTCTCGTGACTCAAATTAAGAGCGTGGATGCCTATTTTTCACTTCTCTCCAGTACGGTGGAGCTTCTGCCACTGCAGGCAATCAACGAGACGGTCGATCTTCTTATGCGTGCATACGAAGCCTCCGCGACGATATTTCTTTTTGGTAACGGAGGTAGTGCTGCTTTAGCATCGCATCTCGCATGCGACCTGGGAAAGGGAACGGTAAACGGATCGCCGAAGCGCTTTCGCGCGTTGGCTCTCACGGATAGCGTTCCGCTTATGACGGCTTGGGCGAACGATTCGAAATACGACAATATTTTCGAGGAGCAGTTGCTCAATTTTGTCCAGGCTCAAGACGTTGCGTTTGCGATCAGCGGCAGCGGTAATTCTGCCAACGTACTAAATGCTCTGAAAGCGGCGCGTAAAGCGGGAGCGTTTACAGTGGGGCTTACCGGGTTTGAGGGTGGACAGATGAAGGAACTATGCGACATCTGCGTGATAATCCCGTCGGACAATATGCAGATTATTGAGGATTTGCATCTTTGTGTGGCGCACTCCCTTTTCACGGCGATCCGGCAAAAACTGATCAAGCACGCAGAGTCGGCGGTTGCGTAGCCACTTAAATGTTATTTCCCCTTGTTCGTGAGAGCGATAATGTGTTATGTGAACCAGCATACTCTGGCCTGAGTACTTTTCAGGTTTCTGGAGAGTAAAGCTGTGATCTTGAAAACGCGAATTGTTCCCGCCGGAATTCTGGTCGCCGATCTGTGCTGGATTCCTGTAGCCATGGTCCTCGCTTGGGCTTTCCGTTATGGAGTCTCGGGAGACCTCCTATCACACGAGACTCTGCGAACAGCAGCTCCGATCGTCGCAGTGACATGGGTTCTATGGAGTGTGTGTTCGTCTTCGATGAAGCTGGACGGCCTGCACGATGGGTGGTGGTTTCCAGCAGTAGCGTCGCGCATTTTCCTGGCGGTTTGTGGGGTCTTCGCCGCGCTACTCGCTAGTGGATATTTGGCACGTTGGTACATTTCCCGTCTCGCTTTAGGATACTTCGCACTCACCCTGCTGGTCGGCTGCCTCGCAATACGGTACGGCGTCCGTGCCATCATCCGAATGCGTTATCGGCGGGGCTCAGTGCGGCGGGTAGCAATAGTGGGCAATGGTCGAGTTGCTCTTGAAGTTGCCGACAAAATCAAACGCCATCCAGAGATGCTTTGGAAAGTGGTCGGCTTCTTCGTTCCGGAGGAATGCGCAAGAAATGACAGCTTCATGAATGCCAATTCAGGGTCCCTTGTCACGGTCTCCTCCCTTGGAGTGCTCGATGTCCTGGAGGTGGAAAAAGTCGAAGAACTCATCGTGACCATGGCGGGCCCATTTAAAATGGAGGTCCTCAACCTGCTTGGAAGGTGCAGAAAGCTCGGTATTCACGTAAGTTTTGTGCCCCAGCCTTACGAGCTCTACCTTTCGAGGCCTCAAATTCTTGACCTGGGCGGCGTTCCCTTATTGGAACTGAATGAAGCTGCAGGAGGCACCACCCAGGTCTGGAAGCGAGCTTTGGATCTGTCAGTAGGTTCCATGTTGGTTCTGTTCGCGGTTCCGGTGTTGCTTCCTTGCGTTGGATTGCTATACTGGCACAAGAAACAAGCCTTTGTTTGGGAGACTCGTTGCGGCCGGCTTGGAAGGCCATTTTCCATGCTGCGTCTCAATGTGCGCCGACACATAACGGATGGTTCGTGGATTGAACGCGTTTTGGAGAACCTCAGCCTGACGGAGTTGCCTCAACTATGGAACGTTATGCGAGGCGAAATGAGTCTTGTTGGCCCTCGTCCCGAGCCTCCAGAGCGGGTAAAACATTACTCCGAGTGGCAGCAGCAACGGCTCAGCGTAGTACCTGGTATCGTAGGTCTCGCCCAGGTGCATGGATTGCGTGAGCAGAACTCCTCGGAAGAAAAGACTCGCTTTGATCTCCAGTATTTACTCAATTTATCTCCGCTCACTGATCTATGTCTTCTGCTGCAAACTGTCTGGACATTAATCATGCGTTTGGTTCGGTCGCCCGCAACCCCTCCGCTACAGGCGGGCGTGAGAAACGTTGTCACTGAGCAGAACCAGAGCGAGGTTGTCGAGGGGAACCTGATGGAAGGGACGTTAGATAGTGCTTATCGTTCGAAGTCCGGTGCGGATTAGTTTCGGAGGCGGCGGCACGGATCTACCCGCTTACTATGAGCAGTACGGGGGAGCTGTGCTCAGCGCTGCCATTAACAAGTATTTTTATACCATCCTTGGCAAGCGAACCGATGGCCGCATCCAAATTATTTCCTCGGATTTGCGCATCTTCGAGACTTGGCACAATATCGCTGCAATGGACGTGCGAGGCAGCGGCCTTGAGATCCCAGTCGCGATACTCAAAGATCTGGGTTGTGATCTTTCAGTGGATCTGTTCCTCGCATCCGAGATTCCACCCGGAACCGGACTGGGATCCTCCGCCAGTGTGTGCGTGAATATTCTCAAAACCCTAACCACCTATCTGAATCAGTCGCTCTCCAAACATGAACTCGCCGAGCGCGCATTTCATATCGCGCGCGAGGTTTTGGGCCATCACGTCGGCCGGCAGGACGAATTCGCGGCATCCTTTGGTGGCTTGAATTTCATTACCTTCGAGCCCGGTGGCCGTACGGACGTGACGCCGATCGATCTCGATGCCGGCGTCCTTCGCGATCTTCAATCCAGCCTGATGCTTTTCTTTACTGGGTCCGCCCATCACTCCTGGACGATCCTTCAGGAGCAAGAGAAGTCAACCCGCAGTCGTGCGGGAACCGCGGTCGAAGCTTTGCATGAGGTGCGCGCTCTGGCAGACCGTATGCGGACTACGCTCGACGCGGGCGATCTCGATTACTTTGGCTCTTTGTTGGATGAAGGTTGGCAGGCAAAGAAGCGCATTTCAGGAAAAATTTCAAACTCAAGAATCGATCATCTCTATGAATTGGCTCGTGGCAATGGTGCCTTGGGCGGGAAAATCACAGGCGCTGGTGGTGGCGGCTTCCTGCTTCTCTACTGCCCCACCAATCGTCAAGAAGCAGTGCGGGCAGCGCTCGGCGGCGAAGGCATAAAAGACATGGCGTTTGGTTTCGACAGTAATGGCACGCAGGTGGTTGCTAACGATCCGTTCATTGATGGAGACGAGCGGGCAGGGATGCGATGGATCTTTCAGCCCGTATCAGCGACTGGTACGCGCGGGTAACGCCAGTATCCAAATACCGAAACTCTCATGAAAGCTTTTCTTCTGGCGGCCGGAAACGGTACGCGGCTCCGGCCAATCACAGACACTATTCCCAAGTGCCTCGTTCCAATCTGTGGCGTACCCATGTTGAAAATCTGGCTGGACGTTTGTCGCAAGGCTGGGGTGACCGAGGTTATGGTGAACCTCCACTCTCACGCCGACCTTGTCCGAAGTTGGCTGAAGGACGAAAAGAGCAATGGCATCAAGGTCCTCCTGTCGGAAGAATCCAAATTATTAGGTTCGGCGGGCACCGTGGCGTCAAACCGCGAATGGGTTGCTTCCGATTCGTGCTTCTGGATCTTTTACGCGGACGTTCTCACCAATGCGAATCTCGGTTCTATGCTGGAATTTCACAATTCGCGACAGCCCGCGGCGACTCTCGGCCTGTATCAAGTTCCCGATCCTTTCCGCTGTGGAATCGTCGCTTTCGACGAACAGCGGATCGTCCGCGAATTTGTTGAAAAGCCTGCCCGGCCGACTAGTAGTTGGGCGTTTTCGGGAGTAATGATAGGAACTCCTCAACTTCTGGATCACATTCCGGCGCGCGTTCCTGCCGATCTGGGCTTCGACGTGTTGCCTCGCCTGGTGGGCCAAATGCTTGCCTACCCGATCTCCGATTTTCTCCTCGACATTGGGACCCTGGAAAACTATCGCGCAGCTCAGACAGACTGGCCCGGGCTGACAAATGGGAGTAACTGACTTGAAGGTTCCAAAATCACCAGAACCTAGAAAACTCTGCGTGAATGGTGTCGTGTTCGACTTGGACGGCGTCATCGTTGACAGCCATCCATTGCATCGAATTGCCTGGAGAGAATTTCTCCGGACGGTCAGCAGGGATGTCGACGAAGCTGCGCTCGACTTCGTGTTGGACGGGCGAACGCGCAAGGAGATTCTGGTTCACTTCCTGGGGCCGCTGACTGATCAGCAACTGGATCACTATGGGCACCTCAAAGATGAACTGTTGAATACTCTCACCGACGAAATGAGAACGATCCCCGGAGTAATCGAGTTCCTCGATCATTTATCGCATGCTGGAATTCGAATGGCGCTTGCGACCTCGGCAAGTCGTCAGCGTGCGTGCGGTACTCTTAGAGAAATAGGAATTGCTCACCATTTTCAGACGATTGTTACGGGAGACGACGTCGCTGCCGGCAAGCCTGATCCAGCAATATATCTTCTGGCCGCAAAGCGCCTGGAACTGGCGCCTGAGAGTCTGGTTGCCGTCGAGGACGCAGTTTCTGGCGTAAGGTCAGCGATGGCCGCCGGACTGAAGTGTGTCGGCGTAGCCACCGCGACCCATGCGGAATCACTCCGTGCCGCGGGAGCGGATCCCGTCGTCCCAGACTTCCGGGCCCTTTCTGTGCAGAAACTTCAAGCCGGATTTCAGTGACTCCAACACCCTCGCTACTACACCTCGCCTCCCGCTTCCCGCCGCACCAGCATCGAACTTCGCCTAGAACCCACCGAGTTTCTTGAGTTACCCCATCTTTCTACCACCAGCCTAACAGTTCACATCGCAGCTCTCGGTTGCGAGGCAAGGTAACGTGTTCCCGTCTCCGCGGTGGTTTCACCACTTTTGATCTGTTAGTACCAATGTACTGCCGCGTCCAAAGATACTAAGTAGACACACCAGTAGTAAAACTGCAGGTTTACAGTTTACTTTAGCTAGACGATAGTGAAGGTGCAGGCGGGAACGAAGAGAACTACTGGCGTTCAAGTTCGGTCCCTTTCCAAAAGGATCATACAAATACTTATAGAATCCTAGCGTTCTAAGAAGCCTCATCGTATTGTTCAAACGCAATACGGAACGCTTGAGCTTTGCCTTCCAGCCTCGGGCCGAAAGTTCTCCAAGAAGCCATGGATGGAGTGAAAGGTGCAGAGTAGGTCGATGGTTTCTTAGGTATGCCGCCATCGTTGGTAGTACCCTGTATTCTCCCCCTTCGATGTCGATCTTAATAAAGTTACAGTCATTGATTTCGTTCTGTTCAACCCATTCTTGAAAGTTTATGCCGTCAACCGTCCAGCTTGTCTTCCCGCTTGAAAAGAGCAGACTTGACATGGAGTCGCCACCATCGTTTCGGCTCCCGAACGACACCTTCCCCGATAACGGAGTAATGCAAATGTTGAATAATTGCACGTTGCTTGTGATGGGCTGATTGTATTTCATGTTTTCAACAAGTTCGGCATACGCTACCGGATCAGGCTCGATAGCATAGGCACGTTTAGCCAGCTGACAGCCCAGAAAAAGTGTCGGTCCGATCCACGCTCCAATATCGATGTATGAGTGCTGTGAATCGATGAATCGCTTGAAAGCAGCCTGCGTATCCGGTTCCCAAGTGCCATTGATGTAACCGTTCCAAAAATCGTCGTTCTTGCCGCGTCGGACGTAAAAAGGATTTCGCTCTACCGTGAGCACTAATTGCGATGATTGCGTCACCATAAAATCTCTGCCTAGGAGTATAAACCAGAGCGGAGACTGCTATCCCCGTGTGCCCGCCGGGTGCAGCAGCAAGGAAGGCGCTTAGCTGGTGTTTAGCAGCGCTTCCAGCCTCACCCCCTACGCCGTTGCCGAGCTACATTCGAAATATGCGTCAGGCAACCGTCAGTGGCGTATACTGCCGCTGAACGATGTTCTAGCGGCAGAAGTTTAAAGACGAGCACAACTTTGTCTTTGCCGAAGTGTTGTCGGAGATGAGGACCGACCCTTCCCTCTTGGTCCCGCCGATTCGGCAACTATGTGAAGTCTCGCCTTCGATCCCACGGAGATTCCAAATGAAAGCCATAGGCTCTGCCACACCTGCCCAGACGCTGGCCGCACTCGCTCTCTTTCTTTTTTTCGCTTTTTCCCTATCCTTTGGCGTAACTCCCCCGAAGGTCTCGTTCTTGGCGCGCATGGACTACGCCGTGGGCTCGAATCCGCAGGGCATCGCTGTGGGTGACCTGCGCTCGGACGGCAACTTGGACCTGGTAACGGTCAGTGACGCTACCACTTCCGGTAGCGTCTCGGTGCTGTTGGGCAACGCAGACGGCACCTTCCAGCCCGCCGTCAACTATCCAGTCCCTGCCAATTCAATCATTGTCAAGCTGGGTGATTTCAACGGCGATGGTAAATTGGACATCTTGGTTGCGAGTCGGTCCGCTTCTGCCCCGTCCGGAATCGTTTCGGTCTCGGTTCTTCTCGGCAACGGCGATGGAACTTTCCAGGCGCAAAAGGTCACGACTATCGCGACCAGCAACTGCCTCTGCCTCGCGGTAGGCAATTTCCACGGGGACGGCACGTTGGACATTGCACTGCCTGTCTCGGTTCCACAGATTGGCGACTCCGCCCTGGCCGTGATGCGGGGCAATGGCGACGGCACCTTCCAGGCCCCAGTGGTTGTAAATCCCGGTCCTTTTCCAACCCCCCTGTACCCCCCCTCTGAAACTGGGCTCTTTGAGGCTGCAGATTTCAATAACGACGGAATCCCCGACCTGATTTACCTGTATTCAGGAAGTTCTTCCTCCACAATCTTGGTGTTCCTGGGAAAAGGAGATGGCACTTTTCAACCACCGAAAAATACGAATTCCTCGTGCTCCGTCGTGGCAGACTTTACGGGGGATGGGAAATTGGATTGTGCCTTTGTTGCCCTCAACCCTTCCACAAATGAGTATAGCGTTTCAGTACTGCCTGGAAACGGCGACGGGACATTCGGGGCCCCGATTGTTACAAGTTCCCAATCCTCCGTTGGAACTCCCTTCTTCGCTGCCGACGTCAACGGGGACGGCAAACAAGATTTGGTGTCCGCCGGTTACGTACTGCTCGGCAATGGCGACGGAACTTTTCAGACACCGGTAATATCCTCCTCTGGTGTCGTACCCGGAGTGGAGTTGGTGTTCGGAGACTTCAACAAAGATGGAAAGCTCGACTTCGCAACGGTGTCGACCATTCAAAACTCCAACACATTTTATGGTGTAGTTTCCGTTGTTTTCGGCAATGGAGACGGAACATTCCAGTCGGACCGTCTGGTAAAGACGGGGCAGGGCGGCTATGTGGTCTCCGTACTGGCGGATGATTTCACGGGTCACGGGAATACTGACCTCCTGGAAATAGTCGGCTTCAACACCGTGGACCCGGTATTCGTAGTGCTCCCCGGGAACGGGAATGGAACCTTTCAGGCACCCACAACGAAAGTCCAGATCGACTCATGCGCATTTGACGACACTGCTCCACCAGCGTGCTCTGCGGTGGCTGGTGATTTTAGGGGGGATGGAAAGTTTGACGTTGCCATTACTGGGGTTAACCCTTTCCTGGGCTTAGGGACCAAAGTGGGGGTGTTCTTAGGAAATGGAGACGGCACCTTCCAGTCCGAGGTGGATTACCGCGGAGGGGGAAGTTCGATAGTTCTCGGGGACGTCAATAATGATGCGATCCCTGACATTATTACCGCTGGTGATGGCACCGACAATGTGTACCTCATGTTAGGCAAAGGCGATGGCACCTTCGGATTTACAACTACCGTCACCATTAACGAACCAGCGAACGCCGTCGCAGTGGCGGACTTCAACAAGGATGGCAATCTCGACTTGGCTGTAGCAACTCCCTCGGGCGTCGCGATTCTGCTGGGTAACGGCAAAGGTGCCTTTGGGCCGGAGACGGATTTCCCCATTCCAGGGGGAGCGACTATGCTGGCGGCGGGAGACTTCAACGGCGATGGCAACATCGACCTCGTCGCTGGAAATTCATCGTCAAACATGGTCTCGGTGCTGCTCAATACCGGAGCCGGTTCATTTAGTGCGCCGGCAACCTACCTCGTTGTTAACAATGCTCTGTACTTGACGGTCGCCGATTTCAATGGAGACGGCATCCCCGATGCGGCGGTCCTAGGCAGCAGCTTTACTTCTGGCTCAACCATGGACGTGTCGATTCTCGTCGGCAATGGCGACGGCACATTTCAGCCGACCTTGGGTTTTGGGGCAAGCGTCGGCACCGTCATTCAATTTGCGATCGCGGACCTCAATGGAGACGGAAGCCCCGACATTGCTGTAGGAAATTCACTTCTGTTCAACAAACTCGGTACGAAAATGACTCTGGGTCTGACATCCTCGAATCCCTCCGCGACCGTCGCCGCTGGGAAGACTGCCAGCTACACTCTTTCCATCGGCGGCAGCGCCTTCGGCGGGACCGTAACCTTGACCTGCAGCGGAGCTCCTACCGCTGCCCAGTGTACGGTGCCGGCCAATGTAAATGTCAACCCCGACACGCCCGTGACGTTCACCGTCACGGTCACCACGACAGCGCCGGCGACAGCCGCCGCACGCCCACCCAGCGCTTTCCCACACTCTGGCTGGCTGTGGACATTGGCCCTGGTAGGTATCGCACTCCTGCCGAGTTCTGGTCGGGGACGGACCGCACTCTTGCTGCGCGGTCTACCAATTCTTCTGTTGCTGCTTTTTATCTGTTCGTGCGGTGGCAGCAGCAATAGCTGCGGAACATGTTCGAGCGGCACACCACCAGGAACATACACCGTAACCGTGACGGCAACGTCGGGCTCGATGAGCCAATCGCTGCCGTTGACTCTGGTCGTTCAATAATTAGAGACTCCAGCCGCGTTGTGTCAGTCGTGCACTGCTATGCAGTCCACCTCAGACGCCGAGGCGGAAGACCTACCCGCGTTTGCTATGGTTATTGTTATTCCGGATTGCAGTTTCGAACTGATAGCTCTAATGACAGGAGTTCCCGTAATTGTCCCCGCCAGACTGCAGGTTACCGTGTAGTTAGTGTCGGCAAACCGAGTTGTCCAGTAGTAGGTTGACGCACAGGTGGCGCCAGATGCAGCCGTGCAGCTTGACCCGAAGCGCGCGTGTTTAAGCCCAGCTGTATCATTCGCAATACCCGTCATGCTTACTGTAAACATAGACGTAGGAGTTACATCGCCGAATACGCTGGTGGCTACATCAAAGAGCTGCGTCGTGGACTTTTTGTTGGAATAAATCGCCCGCTGGCTTCCAAAATCTCCAATCTGCCCCACGCCATTGCCAAGCGCGACGTTATTGACAACATAATTGTCGAACACAGCATGCCCGCCAGCACTACTAACACCGCCATCCGTCACGAAACCGTATTGAGTGTTGGAAAGAAGTTGATTGCCGATAAATTGATTGGAAAGCATAGAACCCGAACCCACGACCGGAAAGTTCAGGAAGATGCCATTCCGTGTGTTTCCTATGACTATATTGTTGCTGACCACATTGTTCAGCACACTCCCGCTTCCGTAAGCCTCCAGGTAAATCCCATCCGCCGCACCAGCGGATGCCGTGGTGCCGTTGTAGCGCACGCTGTTGTCGGTCACAATGTTATAAGCGGTGGTCCCACCGGGCCCTGCGATCAGGGCTATGCCGAAAGTGTTGTTGGAAAAGACCTCGTTCTGACTAACAATGTTATGCGATACCGGGGTCTCCGAGACAGGGGGGCCTCCTGCCGAAAAAAGCAAAATCCCGAACTGATCCATTCCTCCTTCCGTGTGTCCCCTGCCACCGTTCATAAAAACATGATTCCCCCGTATGGTGTTGCGGCCGGAATTCATATCAATGGCGTTCTTTCGGTTCCCATAAATCCAGTTGTCGACGATCTGGTTATAGCCGCAGTTAGACCCGGACGGACAATTAGGATCATCAGGGACAGCGTTGGAATTCGTGTTGAATAGGATCCCTTCATTCCCTCCATTGCGAATAATGTTGCCCTGAATAAGCCAGTAGGTTGGGTTACCCGCAGCGTTGATGTTTGCACCCGCCGGTGATCCTTCAATGGTGTTGCTACGCACTGTTATTCTTGATCCACGCCCAATCAGGCCTCCGACCACATGACAATTCTCAATCGCGGTGTCAGAGTACGTCACGACCCAGGTAGCGGTATTCGTCGCACCCATAATCGTGCTTTGGTATGGGTCAAGGCAGGTTATTTTTGTTCCAATGGAGAGGTTCCACTGGGCGGTTAGCTGGAAGGTTGCTGCCCCGATGAGGAGTTGGACCGGAGGCGTCGAGGCGTTCGAGAATGGGTCGCTACTGCACGCCTGTACTCCGTGAAAACCACGCGCATCGACGACCCCTCCCCCTGACGGGAGGGCAATTATCGCGGCGTGGATTTTTGAACAAGCATCGGTCCCCGCAAACCGGTCCGCGAACTTGACATTGTTCAGAGACTTCGTGCTGGTTTCTGTCAGCAAGGTTGCACCATTCACCATCAGAGGAGCGGAAGGGGTGAGGGTCAACATCTGTCCCGTGATCGTCTGCGGACTCGAAGGCGACGCAAGGATCCCACCCGATGCCCCGGGCCCCGAAGTGGTGACATAGGAATAGGTGAAGGGAGTTGGCATGCCTGCGCCCGAAGTCACGATGTCATAAAACGTTCCTGGCGGCGCGTAAAACTCGATCGAGCCATTCGAGGCTGCCGTGAACGGGTTTTGGAGTGGCGTCGAGTTAAGGTCCGAGTAGATTGTAGCGCGGGTTGTAGTTCCGGTGAAATACACGTCAACCGTGCAAGAAGGATAGGATGCATGGACAAAGTCGCCAGTTTGGGCGTCTCGATGGCCGCCAAGTTCACACCATCCCTGCCAGTGCCCTAAAGTTTGGGCCTCTGACTTAACCGATGCGAATATGAAAAACGAGAATTGTAAGAGCGCGAGAAACAGGAAAGACGCTCTTGGGTGGGTGTACTGCGCCATCGAAAAAATCTACACTGCCCCTTGACCTCTGTGCAAGCCCCCCTCGTTCAGTCCTGGCTAACGCGCGACCTGGCGGCCGGTTCGCGTCGAGATCACATCAAAGTAGATAACAAAGACGGCTGCATACGAGTCGACCCGGCGGCATCGTTCCTTTTTGACCCCTTATGCGGCACTCCGGAAAAGCCCAAAATTCTATTGGTCTTTGCCGCGGGTTCGTGTATTATTTCGCCTCGACGGATCACCTCCGAAATCAGCGAGCTGTAACGTTTTACAAAAGAGCCTCGCGCTCTCAGTGAAAAGCCTTGATTTCTGCTCGTGTGTCTCCCTGTAAAGCACGCGGAACGGTTCGTCACGTTGCACTCGTATTGTCGTTCGGAACCTCAAGTCCCAGCGCGAGGAACAAACAAATGAAGCGACTTTTGGAGTCAAGGGCCGTCCTTTTTGCGGTGTTGTCAGGCGCGTTAACTTTCATGCTCGCATGCGGTGGAGGATCGAGCAATGTTCAGTATCCCACTGCGTCGGTGACAAGCACGCAAAATCCGATGGTAGCAAGTGTTTCGGTCACCAGCCCGTGTGCGGGACAGGCCATGGTCGAGTTTGGTCCGGATACTTCCTACGGGAGGAACACGGCGTCGTATCCGATCCCTGGTGGATTGCTGCAGACGACCCCGATCCTCGTCGCCGGGATGAGGGCGTCGACCACCTACCACATGCGCGCACAGGTCTCCTGTGCGGCGGGAAGCGGCAACAGCCCGGATATGACTTTCACGACAGGGGCACCGCCCTCGATGGGAGTCCCCGGAGTAGCGACCTCCCTTGCTTTTCCCACACTCACGGTGACCCGTCCGAATTCCTCCCTGACTTCTACCGAGAGTCCGGGCATAGAAATGATGACCATAAATTTGCCCGGCACACCGGCCTTCTTTACTGACCGCGATGCCAACACGATTTGGTATTACGACGTGGGAAAAGGGAACTACCCGTTCTACTTTAAAGTGCTCCCGAATGGGCACATAATTGTGGATATTGTTACGCCCACTGGCGGTCTGACTTTCGGCGATACGATTCTCCGGGAAATCGACCTCGCCGGAAATACAATTCGCGAAATGGACACCGGTGCCCTAAACCAGAAGATGCAGGCTGCCGGCCTCGATTTCGTTTCAATCGGTTATCATCACGACGTCCTCCCGTTGGCGAATGGCCACGTGTTGGTGATCGTGTTCGTCCATAAGAATTTCACCGACCTTCCCGGTTATCCTGGAACTACCGAGGTTCTGGGAGACGGCATTGTTGATCTGGATGAAAATTGGAATCCGGTGTGGGCCTGGAATGGTTTCGACCACCTTGACGTGAACCGTCACCTCAACGGCTTGCCCGACTGGACGCATGCGAACGCGTTGGTGTACTCCGCCACTGATGGCAACCTGCTTCTGTCTATGCGTCACCAATCCTGGGTCTTGAAGATCGATTACAACAACGGTGCCGGTACGGGGAATGTCCTATGGAGACTCGGCTATCAGGGTGACTTTTCCCTGGCGCAAGGCGATGATCCCAGCCTTTGGTTCTCTTTCCAGCATTTCCCATCCATCGTAAACCAGAGTGGACCGCAGACCACCATGGCAATTTGGGATAACGGAGATAATCGCGTTCTGGACACCAGCGGTACCATCTGTGGCGCCCCGCCGGCGACTCCCTGCTACTCCCGCGCAACGATATTTCAGATTGATGAAAGTGCAAAGGTTGCGAATCTCCTCTGGGCAGATCCCGCGGGAGGCTTCGGAGTCTGGGGCGGCAGCATCAACCAACTAAGCAGCGGAAATGTGGAGTTCGATCTCAACGCGGCTGCGTCGGCGCTCGATAACGACTCCTCGTCGGTCGTGGAGGAAGTGACGCAAAGTTCCACTCCGGAGGTGGTCTGGAAGATGGACGTACACCCATATTTTTCATATGCCTATAGAGCCTATCGCGTGCCCAGTCTCTATCCAGGAGTGACCTGGCAGTACTGACATGGACCGAGGAGAATTCCCCGACGGACCGCGGCAAGGCGGTGTGCACCTCGATAGACCGCAGGCGTCGTCGAGGACACATGGGACTCCTCACTGGAGAAATGATTGGTCTTGCGCAGGCGTCTTCTGCGAGCGTGCCCCAACCAGAAAATCCGGTGGGCCTTCAACTGTAATGCACGCTAGCATGGCAGCCTCAGCGATCACCCAAAACCGGCCACTGATTATCACCTGAAAACCGGCCAACGAGAGTAGCGTCCGGGACATTGATTCCCGCGGAGGCTTGTAGGCTCCGTGGGCATGGCCAATGTCTTGAACGAAGAGAAGAAACAACAAGTCTTAGCTCTGGGACGGCTGGGCTGGTCGCTGCGGCGCATCCAGCAAGCGACCAGAATCCGTCGCGAAACCGCCGGCGCCTACCTGAAAGCGGCGGGGATTGCGGTGCGTCCGCCCAGTGGCTGGGGGCGGTGCGAACCAAAACCGGCCAACGAAGTGATCACCGACTCCGGTGCGGCAAAACCGGCCATTCCGGTGATTCCCGATCCCCTCGACCCCAACTCCCAACCCCAACCCCGAAAACCTTTCCAATAAGGGAAAAGCAAGAGCAACTTCAAAACCGGCCAACGAGAACGAGGTGATCACCGACTCTGCCGTGGTCCCCGGCCCCAGCGCCTGCGAGCCGTACCGGGAAGCCATCGACTTGGGGCTCAGCCGCGGCCGCAATGCCATGGCGATCTGGCAGGACTTGGTTTCCGAGTACGGCTTCGCCAGCAGCTACCAAAGCGTGCAGCGCTTCGTGCGCAAGCGGCGCGGAACGCCAAACGCCCGAAGCCCGCGTCGTGATCGTCACCGCGGCTGGCCAGGAGGCGCAAGTCGATTACGGCACCGGCCCGATGGTGCGCGATCCCGAGAGCCGCAAGTATCGGCGCACCCGGCTGTTCGTGATGACGCTGGGCTGCAGCCGCAAGTCGGTTCGTCTGCTGACCTTCCGCTCCAGTTCGCGCATCTGGGCCGAGCTGCACGAACGAGCTTTTCGCCGGCTGGGCGGCGCCACCCGCATCGTCGTGCTCGACAATCTGCGCGAGGGCGTGCTCGTCCCCGACATTTACGATCCCGCTCTCAATCCTCTTTATCGCGACGTGCTCGCGCACTACGGCGCGGTGGCCATGCCCTGCCGCATTCAAGATCCCGACCGCAAAGGCAAGGTCGAATCCGGCGTCGGTCACGCGCAGAAAACGCCGCTGAAAGGCTTGCGCTTCGAGAGTCTGGAAGAAGCCCAAGCCTACCTCGATCACTGGGAACAACGCTGGGCCGACACGCGCATCCACGGCACCACCAAACGGCAGGTCGCCGCCATGTTTGCCGAAGAGAAGCCCACGTTGTTGCCGCTGCCGCTGGAACCGTTTCGCTATTACCAGTACGGCGAGCGCATCGTGCATCTGGATGGCTGCGTCGAAGTCGAAGCCGCCTACTACGGCGCACCGCCGGGCTGGATCGGGCGCGTGCTGCGCGTGCAATGGGATGAGCTGTATGTTCGTCTGCTCGATCCCAAGACCGGGCAACTGCTGCGCGAACACGTGCGCCAGAAGCGCGGCTGGTATCGCATTAAAGAAGAGGACCACCCCAAGCGAACGCCGCTGCGCACTTCGCAACTGCTGTGGCGAGCCGGCCGCGCCGGATCGCACATCGGCGCGCTCTGCGATGCCATCCACCGCCAGCAAGGCGAGGTCGGCGTGCGCCGCATCCTGGGCGTTCTCTCCCTGGCCAAGAAGTACGGCACCGCGGCGGTCGATGAAGCCTGCGCCGCCGCGCTGGACATGGGAGTGCAGGAATACCGCTTCGTCCGCCGCTATCTGGAACGCTGCCCGCAAGCTCCACTCAGTTTGCAGCAAGTCGATCCCCTGATCCGCGAACTGGTGCAGTACCGCGACTTCATCAACTACAAAACCAAGGAGATAGAAGAATGAATCTGATCGAACTCGATCGTGCGCTCAAACAACTTCGCCTGGGCGGAATGGCCGCCGTGCTGGAGACCCGTCTGCGCCAGGCCCAAGCCGAACCGCTCGCCCCCATCGACCTGCTCTCCTGCCTGGTCTCCGACGAACTCGCCCTGCGTGGCGAGCGCCTGCTGGAGCGGCGGAAAAAGCAGGCCCAGTTCCGCGACTCGCAGAAGACCCTCGACAACTTCGACTTCGCTTTCAACAAGAAGATGAATCGCAGCCTGGTCTTCGATCTGGCCACTGGCGCCTTCATCGCCCGCCACGAAGACGCCCTGTTTCTCGGTCCACCCGGCACCGGCAAGAGTCACCTGGCCCAAGCCATCGGCCAAGCCGCCATCCAACAGGGATACCGCGTGCTCTATCGCGAGACCCACACCTTGCTCGATGAACTGGCCGAAGCCACGCTCGACGGCACCCGCAAAGAGCACATGGAGTTCCTGGTGACCGTGCCCCTGCTCATCCTCGACGATCTCGGCATGCGCAAGCTGCCGCTCACCGCCGCCGAAGAACTGCTGGAGATCATCATGCGCCGCTACGAGCGCGCCAGCACCATGCTGACCTCGAACCGCCCGGTGGAAGACTGGGGCAAACTGCTGGGCGACGCGGCCGCCGTGAGCGCCATGCTCGACCGCTTACTGCACCACGGCCACGTGCTCAAGTGCGGCCCGCGGAGCTGGCGCACCAAAACCGACTTGCCACCACAGGAGGCGGCAGGGTAGAACATTCTCAGTCCTGGACGGCCAATCCCGTTGGCCGGTTTTGAAGTGATAACCGTTGGCCGCTTTTGAAGTGATCACTGAGGGCAGTTGGCACACAGCGTGATCAGGTTCTCCTCGGAATCGTCGCCGGAATGGCTCCTAAATAGTTGGTGGTGTACTTCCAAATTCGACATCGCACCACAGGATTGACACCGCCAACCATCGCGACGCAGAATCTGCTGCCTTAGAGTTTCGTACCTAAACGGATCCAGCCGCAAGCGCGCTACTTTTGGGCGAATCCCGTTCATGACGCGTTCTCACTTAGGTTCTCGAGGAATGCTTGCCTCTGTTCTCCGGGCAGGAATTTGAAGAATCTCGTCATTGAATACAGCAACGTTTCCGGATTCCCGTTGTCCAGGTTGGCTCCCGCCAAGAAGTCAGCACAGATCATTTCCAGACAATAGCCGCGAGACTTGTCGGTTCCTAGCATCATGGCTGCCGTCTCAATTGCCTGCTCGATGACCGGAATCTGGCTCTCGTAAAGTTTGAAATAGATAATCTGCCATGGTTCCGTTTCCCGCCCGGTTAGTTCCTTCTCCACTTCCCGCCGAAAGTCTTCCTTCGGCATCTCTCTCGCTCTGTGCAACCAGGTTGCACAATCGAAGTGCTGCCCGTCCCTCCTCGCCAGCTTGGCTAATTCCACTCCCTTTGTCCATCCCACTTCTTTCAGTTCTTTTCTCGCCTGCGGCGGCAGGTGTTCATGAATCGACATCAGGTAGTAGGCTTTTCTCCGTGATTCGGGAAATCTTCTCTCCAGAAATTCATCAAACGACTTCAGTTTCTCCAACCGCCAGTACTGTCCTGCTCGAACCTCACACAGGTACCGTCCCAGTTCCACGAACTTGGTGTCGCGCTCCGTCTCCTTTTGCTGCTCCCAGGCCAGGATCTCATCGATCTTGGTGAGAACGAAAAGAGCCCGACGGCGATTGAACTTCGGTGGCATGGGCGGATTCCTAGTAATTAAGCTCGTCAAGCCAACCAAGGTCTTCTGCTCCCGGCCGCCGCACCAGGGCGGCTTCGGCCATGTCCTGCCGTCCGAGACAAAGTCCAACGTACGGACAGCCGCTGCAGGGGTTCTGCGGGAAACGAATTCCGCTGTGGGGCAGGAAGTGGGCCGATTCGATCCGGCGGATGGTGTCCTCCGCCAACCGCCCGAATTCCTGGCGTTGCTCGTCGGTAATGGTGGTTCGTAAGTACTGCACTTCGACCAGTCGTTTGCGGACGAACACCACCTGAGCGACGTCGGAGATGCCGGTCATCCACGAATAACAGACCAGCTGCGGATCGAGAGCCAGCAGCCCCTTCGGCTCCTCGGGGTATCGGTTTGCGGACGTCTTCCATTCGAGCAGACAGCGCGTCCCATCCAGTTTCCCGATCGCATCAATGTAGGCGACGAATTCGTTTCTTTCGACTGGCCGGGTAAATTTGACTTGCAGGTTGCGGCGCGGGTGGTGAATCTGGACGCGATCGTCCTGGCAGAATCGGGTCAAGAACATGATTCCTTGTTCGAGCATGCGATCCCAGCTGTCACGGTTCGAAAAGTGCAGACTCTGGTCTTTGCAAGCGGACCATTCTTGAAAGAGGACAGCCCCTGGATCTTCGCGGCGAAAATAGGCGCCCAGAGCCTGTTCGAACGCGCGGCCGAACAGCATCGCCGCACGGGTATCTTTCTCCTTCCAGCCGTCGAGATAGCGATGCCGATATCGCCGCGGACAGGTCAAGTACTGGCTGATCTGGGTGTAGCTGTAGATCATCAGGCCACCTGCGGATTATCCAGATTTGCGGGCGAGAGCTCTTCCCATCGGCTCGCGGGAGCAAAACCGTCAAGCCGAAGCTGGCAATTGCCGTGGAAAACGATGGAGCTGATTTTGACGACGCCTCTCAGGCCCACCAACCGACCTTCGTCCACTTCATCGCGTTCCAGCAGGTCGGTGTCGTAGCCAAAGTCGCGCAGGAACCAGTTCAGCTTCCACAGGGCCTTCGGCGTGCAGTAGAGACGGCTGGAAACGATCTGGTTCGAAAATCTAGTGGGCTCAAGGATGGCCAGGCCGAGCGTGTAGTACGGTTTTTGTGCCTGTCGGCGAAAATGGGCTTTTTGCACCCGCACCAGGTAGACGCCATCGGGGACCTGGTCGGCAGCACAGCGGTCGGCGGCGTTCAGGCGGGTGATTTGGCGTCTCATGCGGCACCTTCTTTCTGGCCGAGATAGCTGCTGAGCTGGCACAGCAGTGCGTTACGGTCTTTCTCGGCCCAATCGGCAAGATGAGTGACGAAGTTTTCAACTTGCTCGCGTGTTGCCTCGCGAAGAGTCTTCACGCCGCAGAAATCGATAGCATAGGACTTCACCAAGATTGCGTCGAGTTGGTGCTGGCGAATCAGTTGGCACAGGCGATCGCGAACCTTCGCTCCACCGTGGTTTCCGTTGGCTGGCTGCGGCCGGAGCCTCTTCGACTCTTGACCGGATTGCGTTGTTTCGGCGGATGACCCGATTTCCTCAACCGAGCAGATGCCAATACCATAGGCCTTCCGCAGGGCGCGATTGACAGCCCGTGTCTCTGCCACACGCATTTCGGCACCGTGGACTAGTAAGGAGACATTGGAAGGATCGGCGTCGCCATAGCCAACAAAGCTCTCAGAGCTCGATCTGAGGACAGTTGCTTTGAAAACCCATCGGCCTTCTGCGGGATTCGAAACGCTTTCTACCAATTGCGTGTTGATGCTCGAGCACCGCCGCCTTTGCGCGAGTCGAAGCAAGCCAGCGTGGGTGACGTACCATTTCCCGTCCAGTATCAGTAGGTCGCCACTCTGCACTGAAAGGAGCAGAGTACGAGTTAGGTCCCGAAGAACTAGTAATTGCGATCTGGTGAAGTCAGGATAAAGCTCCTTGACTGTGCGCACATTCTCGCGTATTAGCTTTGCTTCAGGTGCAGCACCAACTTTGCGCATGCCATCGTCTCCTTGATATCTAAATGATATCATAACGATATCACCTGTCAAGGACGCGGTTACGGTGTTGTCCGAGAGACATGCCAGAACCTAAGGTCGCGTTGCTACTCAGAATTCGGCAGGGCCTCAAGGATCGACTTGCCACTCTCGCCAAGATTGAACATCGGTCTTTGAATCAGCAGATAGAGTTCATCCTCGAGCATTTTCTATCAGATGTAGACAACGAGCATGTGCACGAGCCGCAAGGGCGCAAAGGTGGTCAGGGATAGCCCTTATCGGAGATCTGCTTGCGGTTTACGTATGCCTTCCGAGGAACGAATACCGAAAGTAATGTGACAATTTAGAAACGGGCATCTGCCTGCACGTACAACCAGCATCTAACCACTCAGAACCAACGTCTCTGGCCTCCTGTCGTTAGAGGTTATTTTTTTTCCAGGAAAATGTCCTCGGTCATCCCAACAGGAGGTTCTGAATGAAAGACTCTGGTGCAGGAACTAACGGAAGCGCGAAGTCAAGACCGAATCAACTCACCACCATCTCCGAACGCAAGCTGAAAGCCAATCGCGAGAACGCTAGAAAATCAACCGGTCCCAAAACACTCAGAGGCAAGGCATACAGCCGAGGAAACGCTCTCAAGCATGGTTTGTTCTGCACGCCAATAACAGACTTCGAGGCGTTAAGGGAAGATCCGCAAAAATACGAAGAAATGCTGAACGGACTTTGGGATCAATACCAACCGATTGGTAAGGCCGAGGAGATTGAGGTTGAGCGCATCGCAATCTGCTATTGGAGGTTTAAGCGCGCATGGCGCTACGAGAACGCGGTGAACCTTGCCGCGCGACGTGATTTTGTTAGGGCAGAACTGGCAGATCAAGAACCGTATTGCAAAGAACGGGACAAGGAAGAAAAAGCAATTATCGTCGAGTTGCAAAACGCGGAAAAGGAGATCGAAGACACGGGCGAAATCTCGCAAGAGCTCAGGCAGCGAATAGTTGCGATGCTGCCGGAATTTCAGGGGCTGTGGTCGACATTCCATTACATCTCCGAGAAAAGAGTGAAGGAGTCGAACGTCTTAGGAATGTTTCAAGAATTAAACCCCAAATGGCGATCTTGGGTCCTCGCTATGCTAACTGCACAGGGTGGAATCCGCTGTTTCGAGGAGATAAGTAACAGCAGGTGGACCAATGTATTGGAAACTGCCATTGGACAACACGCCATTCCGAATCGCGAGGCTCTCGATAAACTTCTTCGCTACGAAACAACCATCGACCGAGCTCTCAACCGTTCTCTAGATCGACTTGAGCGTCTACAGCGCCGGCGCCGGGGAGAACCGGTCCCACCTCCCTTGAGTGTGCGTTTGACTCAATGAATTGCAACCGTTGGCGAGGCCAACGAACGCAGCCCGGTCGTCGGAAAACGGGGTTGACGCAGAGTCCGACTAAGAAAGTTGCCAGCTCAGTAGACCTTGAGCAGACCGCTTCTGCGAGCCTAGGGGAAGAAACGCCAGATGTACCGCTGGGCTAAATTCGATTTGCGCCGAAACCGCGCGTTGCACGAGGCTTGATCGCCCCGGTCGTCCTACGAGTGGCAGATTTGGACCCTTCAACAAACGTGCGACTGTGTTGCGGATTCGCCTGTCTCCATTTGACATGTTAGGAGCATGAAAGTATGTTTATAGCATGTCAAAGATGATTCAGCTTCGTAATGTACCTGACGGCTTACATCGCAGCCTGAAGGCTCGCGCTGCGATGGCGGGGATGTCGCTTTCAGATTATCTGTTGGCGGAGATCAAAGAAATTGCGGAGCGGCCAACGCTCGCAGAGTTGCGGGAGCGTCTGCATAAGCGTAAGTCAATTTCGGTTCAGCTCGATACTGCTCGCTTGGTGCGGGAAGAGCGAGAGCTACGGTGATCGTCCTGGATGCGTCCGCCGCGGTTGACTGGCTTCTTCAGACATCTGCGGGACAACGCATTGAGAAGCGAATTTATTCGCATCACGAATCACTGCATACCCCTCACCTCCTGGATCTTGAGGTTACCCAGGTACTGCGGCGTCTTGTGCGGGAAGGAACGGTCCCAGCACACCGGGCTGATGAGGCGATCCGCGATTTGCTGGACCTCCGGATCACTCGCTATCCCCATTTCGTGCTGCTGCCCCGGATTTGGCAGTTCCGGCACAATTTTTCTGCATATGATGCCGCCTATATCGTGCTTGCCGAAAAACTCGGCGCTGCGTTAGTTACGCGTGACGGGCGCCTCGCTTCTGCTTCGGGCCATGCAGCGCCAGTCGAGTTGTTTTAATCCGATGCGGCGACGAGGCATCGGAGGAAACAACGCATCCGCCACGGAAGTCAGCGTTGGGTTCAAGGATCACCTCGTGATCGTCCGTCGGTGTGCCACGCCCGTAGGGGCATGACGCAGGTAATCTGCGCGACCGGCGCATTCCACGAACCTGTTATCAGCTGGATCTGAGCTGACCTGCCCCTCGCCCGTCGGGGCGCGACCAGACGAGTATGATTTTTCGATCAATTGCGTTGACCTTGCAGTGCTGCCCCACTCGAGTCACTTTCGTTGCGCTAGCATGTACTTCTAACTACAAAGTACTTTGTATATGGAAGCGCGCTCGAGGGAGTGCTTTCTGCAAAACGAAGCCACCAACTTCAGTCCTATCAATCATTTACTCTCCTACGCTAACCAGGAAGGTCGCATCAGGACTGGCTTGCCGAGTGGAGAGTCCGAGGTTCGTGACGAACAATGCGTCCCACAAGGTGATCATCTCCACCAGCGCAAGGTCGCCACCAAGATCACTGATTCAATGGCAAGGCGGTACGTGGGGATTAAGGGGAATGACGTCAACGGTATTCCCTTTGCCGAGCGCAGAGTGCGTTCGGAAATGCAGGTTCGGGCGTTCTCGACACCTCGAGGTGGTTGGTGCACCTATCCAGAATGAGTCCAAAGAATCGCCGCCCCGGTAAAACAAAGCAGGGCAAAAAGGAACATCACCAACTGCCACCAGTCAATCTTGCTCTCTACCTTATCTTGATCTTGCACCACAGCCCTGGGGACTTGTACCACTGCCATTGGGTTTTCTGCGACAGCCATAGGGTTCACCAGCACAATAGTAAATATCGCTGGTTTCGCGGTCGCCCTCAATCAGGTGCGTTCTGTAGGCGCTTCCGGGAGCCTACCGTATGTTTACTAAATAACTACGCTGGGGGTTTCCGCAACACGCGCTGCAGCAAGCTTTGCAGTTCGGCGGCCGACAAGTTGTCGAGCTGGGCCAGGAGTGCTTCCGGGCTCGGACTGTCCGTTGCCCGCCGCGCCCGGCTTGGCCGAAAGGGCGTGCGCGCCTTCAGGCCCAGGGCCTGCGCTTTCTCCACCCCGGCCGCCAGCGCCGCCAGCGTGGGCTCTTCAAACAGGTTGCGCACTGGCAACTCCAGTTCGAACTGGTTGCGAATGCGCGCCATCACCTGTAGCGCCAGCAGCGAGTGTCCGCCGAGTTGGAAGAAGTTGTCGTGACGGCCGACGTGATCAAGCCTGAGCACATCGGTCCAGATGGCAGCCAGGGTAGTTTCGGTTTCGCCCTCCGGAGCTTCGTACCCAGGCGTCGCGAAGGCGTCGCCTTCCGGAGGGAGCAGAGCCTTCCGGTCAAGCTTGCCATTGGGGGTCAGCGGCAAGGACTCCATGCGCACGTAGGCGGCCGGCACCATATACTCGGGCAACTTCGCCGATAGATACGGACGTAACTGCTCCGCTCCTGCGGCCTTCGCTGTGCTCGGACCGCTTGGCCCGGCACAGGTGTAGTAGGCTACCAGGCGTTTGTCCCCGGGCGTGTCTTCGCGTGCCATCACCGCCGCTTCGCGCACTCCCGAATGCTCCTTCAGGCAGGCTTCGATCTCACCGAGTTCGATGCGGAAGCCGCGCAGCTTGACCTGATTGTCCACCCGACCCTGATACTCAATTTCGCCCTGGCTACGGAAGCGGCCCAGGTCCCCAGTGCGATACAACCTGGAAGACTGGTTCGGGAACAGCGGGTGGGCAACAAACCGCTCCACCGTCAGCTCCGGACGGTTCAGATACCCCCGCGCCAGGCCAGCGCCGCCGATATAGATCTCGCCTGTGACATTTACCGGCACCGGATTGTGATGGGAATCCAATATATAGATTGAAGTGTTCGCGATCGGGCGGCCGATTGGAATCGCATTTTCCTCCCTTCCACTCACGCGATACACCGTAGACCAGATCGTAGTCTCAGTCGGGCCATACACATTCCACACCGATTTGCCACGAGCGATTAGTTCGCGGGCGAGTTCCGGAGCAAGCGCCTCCCCACCACACAGAATCTTGAGATCTGGCGATCCTTGCCACCCGGCTCCCAGCAGCAGCTGCCATGTCGCCGGGGTCGCCTGCATAAACGTAACCTGCTTTTCCCTCAATAGATCCCTGAGCCGGTTCCCGTCGAACAAATCTTCCGAGCTCGCAACCACCAGACGCGCTCCCGAGATCAGCGGCAGATATATCTCCAGCCCGGCGATATCGAAGGACAGGGTCGTCACCGCCAGCAGCACGTCGTCGCCATTCAGCCCGGGTTCGCGCTGCATGGAACGGAGCAGGTTGACTACGCTGCCGTGCTCAATCGACACTCCCTTCGGTTTTCCAGTTGAGCCTGACGTGTACATCACGTATGCCAGCGTCTTCGGACTGAGCTTTTGGTTGGGATTCGCTTTACTCTCTTGGGCTATCGCCTTCCAATCCGAATCCAGAAGCACTGGGTCGGCGCCGAAAACCCTGCGCCGCAGCTTCCGTTCTGTGATCACCAAGAGTGGCTTCGCGTCTGCCAGCATGAAGCTCAGCCGCTCGTCGGGTAGCTTCGGATCCAGCGGCACATAGGCTCCCCCGGCCTTGAGAATACCCAGCAGAGCGATCACCATCCCGGCTCCACGGTCGACGGACAAACCAACGTGAACCTCAGGTCCTACGCCTCGCTTCCGCAGGTGCCAGGCCAGCTGATTGGCGCGCTGGTTCACTTCGCCATAGCTCAGTTCCTGGTTTCCCTCGACCACCGCGATAGCGTCCGGCGAGCGCTCCGCTTGCCGTTCGAACAGCTCGTGAATGCATTCACCGCCGGGGAACTCCACTTTCGTGTCGTTCCACTCGTAAAGGAGCTGATGACGCTCTGCTTCGGTAAGCACGGGCAGGCGATCAATCGACTGAGTATCGTCAGTCACGGCGCCTTCCAGCAGGTTCATCCAGTGGCTGGCCATGCGCGCAATCGTAGCCGCATCGAACAGGTCCGTGCTGTAGTGAAAACGCGCGAGCACCTCCTCGCGCCGCTCGTCCAGTTCAAGGTACAGATCATATTTCGTACCTCCCGAGTCCACATCCATCTGTGTCAGGCGCCAGTTCGGCGCCACGTCGGGCATCGGCGGCTCAAGCGAAAACATTACCTGGAAAAGGGGATTGCGGCTGGCATCTCGAGAGGCGCTGAATTCCTGGATCAACTGTGCCCACGGAACACAGTCGTGCTCCATGGCCTCAAGCGCGATATTGCGCATCCGCTTCACCAGTTCGCGGAAACTCGGGTTGCCGGAAAGGTTGGCGCGCAGCACCACCGTGTTCAGAAAATAGCCGAGCATCGCGCCGAGTTCCGGCCGATTGCGCCCGGCGGTTACGCTTCCGATTGAAATGTCGTCCTGGCCGGAGTAGCGGCAAAGCAGAGCCGCGAAGCCCGCGAGCAACGTCTGAAACAAGGTCACGCCTTCCCGGCCGCTGATGCGCTTCAATCCCGCGAGCAGGTTACCGCTCAATGCGAATGTATACATGCTGCCGCGAAATGTCTGAACCGCAGGGCGTGGACGATCCAACGGTAAATCCAGCGCCGGCAGTTCGCGACCGATCTGCTTCCTCCAGTACGCTATGTGTTCCGACAAAGCATCGGGGTCACTCGACTGCCGCTGCCAACAGGAGTAGTCCGGATATTGAACGGAAAGTTCAGCCAGGGGCGAGGGTTTACCCGCGGCGTACGCTTGATAGAGTTGGGCAAGTTCAGGCAGGAATACGCGATAGAGCGCGACCCCATCGAAGATGATGTGGCTGAGCGTGAGATACAAGCGGTATTCCCGTTCATCCAGCCGGAGAAGTCGGGCCTGAAACAAAGGAGCCTGTCCAAGATCGAGAGGCTTCCTGCCATCTTGAGTGGCAATCAGCAAGGCCGCAGTATTTCGCTGGTCGGCGGGAAGGTTGCGAAGATCCACCACCGGCAACGAAATGGAAAGACTGGGCTTGATCTCCTGAACCAGTTGACCTTCCACCATCGTGAAATAAGTCCGCCACGCTTCATAGACGTCGCAGGATCTCGTTGAAGGCACGCTCCAGCGCCACGGCGTCAAGATCACCGGAATAGTGAATCGTTACAGGCTCGTTATAGAGAGGAAGATCGGGAACTAACTGCGCATGCACCCAGATTTGTTCCTGGGCATAGGACAAGGGGATGGGTTGACCTGGCGGCCGCCGGGGGATCGCCTCCATCGGCCGGTGCAAGTCCGGCCTGGCGCTGAGATACTGCTCCAGCAGGTTTCGTTTTGTACTCGAATGCTCAACCGCCATTACGTCGCCCCAATTTTTTCCCAGCGAAATAAGTCGTTTTCGTTCACCCATCAGAGTGCATCCAACTGCCCGTCCCGGGTGCGGAGAAAACAATCTGTACCTGATCAAGCTCGCCTGTGCTCTGGCGTGCAAATCAAGCTGCCAGCGAAGCTGCAGGGGTTACCGCCGCTAATAAGACCGACTGCAAGCCGCGCAGGTGGCGCTCTTCGCTCAGGTAGCTGATGGCCATAGTCCGAATCGGACCGGCCTCGCTCTCTTCTCTCACTGCGCCGGCGGTTTGTCCTTGAGGACGCGCTGCAGCAAGTTTTGCAGCTCGGCCGCAGATAAGTTGTCGAGCTTAGCCATCAGAGCCTCGGGACTCGGACTGACCGTAACCGGCCGAGCCCGGCGTTGCAGAAGGGGCGTGCGCGCCCTCAAGCCCAGGGCCTGCGCTTTCTCCACCTCCGCCGCCAGCGCCGCCAGCGTAGGCTCTTCAAACAGGCTACGCACCGGCAACTCCACCTCGAAAATGCTGCGAATGCGCGCCATCACCTGCAGCACCAGCAGCGAATGTCCCCCCAGCTCGAAAAAGTTCTGATCGATTCCCACCTGCTCCAGCTTGAGCAGTTCCTGCCAGATGGCGGCCAGCTTCTGCTCCACCTCGGTGCGCGGCGCCGTCAGCCCGTCGAAGTCCGACAGCGGAGCCGCCGCTGCCGCCAGTACCGCCTTGCGATCCACCTTGCCGCTGGGCAACAGCGGGCACTGCTCCAGCCGGCTGTAGCTGGCCGGCACCATGTGCTCGGGCAGCCGCGCTCGCAGATACCGCCGCAACTCCCCGGCCGACAGTCCCGTCCCGTTCTCCACCGTCACATACGCCGCCAGCCGCTGCTGGTCCGCGCTCAGCGCCACCACCGCTTCCCGCACCCCAGGATGCGTCCCCAGCACCGCTTCTATCTCGCCCAACTCCAGCCTCATCCCGCGCAGCTTCACCTGGCTGTCCACCCGCCCCAGGTACTCGATCTCGCCGCTGGCCTTGAACCGCCCCAAGTCCCCGGTGCGGTACAGCCGCGCCGACCGCTCCGGCGCCACCGGGTTGGCCACAAAGCGCTCCGCCGTCAATTCCGGCCGCCGCCAGTAGCCCGCTGCCAGCCCGTCCCCGCCCACATAAATCTCTCCCCGCACCCCCATCGGCACAGGATTGCGATTCCCGTCCAGAATGTAGACCTGGGTGTTCGCGATCGGCTTGCCGATGGGAATCGAGTTGGCGCGGGCGTCTTCCTCGCTGACCTGGTGCCAGGTCACATCGGCCGCTACTTCGGCCGAGCCGTACAGGTTCAGCAGCGTGGCCCCGGGAAAGCCGGCCCGGAAGCGTTCCACCAGATCCACCGGCAGCACTTCGCCGCTGCATGACCACAACTTCAGCCGCGGCACCCGCTCTCCCAGTTGCGGAGCGTGCTCCAGCAGCATGCGCAAAAGCGAAGGCACCAGCACGATGCGCGTCACCTTTTCCCGCGACAGCGTCTCGAGCAATTCTTCGGGATCGTGCAACGTATCCTGCGGGATGATCACGTTAGGAACCCCAGCCAGCAGCGGCCCGAAAATCTCCCACACCGAATCGACAAAGCCGAGATTCGTTTTCTGGCAGCACACTTCGCCGGGTTGGAACGGATACGCCCGCCACATCCAGGCAAAGCGGTTCAGAGCCGCCCGGTGCGTCCCCTGCACGCCCTTCGGCGTCCCGGTCGACCCCGAAGTGTAGAGCACGTAAGCTCTTTCGTCCTTCGACGATGGCAGGCCGGGATTCTTGCCAGAGTGAGTTCTGATTGCGTCCGCATCCGCGTCGAGTGCAATCACATTTGTCACTGTGGCCGGCAGCCGGTTTCGCGTCGCGCGGTCTGTCACTACTCCCCACAGTTGCGAATCCTCGACCACGAAGGAAAGCCATTGCGGCGGGTAGGTCGAGTCGAGGGGGACATAAGCAGCACCCGCTTTGAGCACTCCCAGCAGCGCAACCACTATTTGCGGCGACCGCTCGAATGACACTCCCACTAAATTGCCGGGCCGCACTCCCCGCTTGATCAGGTAATGCGCCAGGCGGTTAGCCTGCTCGTTGATCTGCTTATAGGTAAGCTTTTTCTCATGGAACAGCACTGCAGCCGCGTCCGGAGTGCGCGCAGCCTGCAGTTCGAACGCCGCCTGAATAGACGAAGCTCGACCGCTGTCCTCCGCCGTATTGTTCAACTCGATGACAAGACGATCGCGCTCCCTGGCGCTCATCATCGGTATCTGCGCCAGAGACCGGTCAGGACCCTCAAGAATGCCATTCAGCAGGTTCCGGAAGTGGTCGATCATCTTCCGCACCGTCGCCTGCTCGAACAGATCCGTGTTGTATTCGAAGGACCAGTGCAGGATGCCTTCCTCGTCGTCTTCGAACACCTGCGCCGACAGGTCGAACTTGGCGATCCCGCTCTCGAACGGGACGTCTTCCATCTCCAGACCCTGGATCTTGAATGTCTGCTTCGGCATGTTCTGGAACATGAACATCACCTGGAACAACGGTGTGATGTCCACCGAACGCTGTGGAACCAACTCCTCCACCAATTTCTCAAAGGGAACATGCTGATGGGCGTACGCTTCCAAAGCGAATCCGCGGACTTGGCGAACTAATTCGCGGAAACTCATCTTTTCGGAAAAGTCGGCGCGGAATACCAGAGTGTTGACAAAGAACCCGATCAGATTCTCAATCTCGACCTGGCTGCGAGCGGCGATCGGCGTGCCGACGAGGATGCTGTTCTGCGTCGTATAACGCCACAACCATGCCTGAAATGCGGCCATGGACACCATGAATGGCGTCCCGCCCTCCTCCTGCGCAAAGGCCTTCAGCTTGGCCAGGGTATTGCGGTCAAAGACCAATACCTCGGCGGCGCCATGCCAGCTATGGGTGGAAGGACGGCGATGGTCCGTTGGCAAGTCGAGAATAGTCGGGGCCCCAGCCAGCTTTTCTTTCCAATATCGGACTTCATCGGCGAGGACTTCGCCGCTGAGATATTCGCGCTGCCACTGGGAGTACTCGGCGTACTGCAGCGGCAACCGGGGAAGCTCCGGAGCCTGGCCCTTGCTAAACGCCTCATAGCATTGCCTGAGTTCTTTGAACAGAATTGCGAGCGACCAGCCATCGGTGATGATGTGATGCGTGACCAGAATCAGCATGTGCTGATCCGGTTTGAGTCGCACCAGCAGAGTCCTCAGCAGGGGGCCTTCGGTCAGGTCGAATGGCTTCTTGCCCTCCTCACTGGCGATGCCTAAGGCAGCCTGCTCGCGCTCCTGTTCCGGTGTGCTCGAGAGGTCTACTATGGGTATCTGAACATCGATCTCGGGCAGGACAATCTGTGTGGCTTGGCCATCGATAGAATCGAAAACGGTGCGCAGGGATTCGTGCCGCCGCACCACTTCCTGAACCGCACGGGTGAGAGCGTGAAGGTCCAGAGGGCCATTGATCCGGAAGGCGCGGGGTAAATTGTAAGCGGCCGTCCCGGGTTCAAGCTGGTCCAGGAACCAAAGTCTCTGCTGGGCAAACGAAGTTGGTAAGGCCGTCTGGTTCATCCCAATCCTGGTGCCTGGCGCGCGACTAGGTCATCTTGGGGCAGTTGGCCATAACCGCCAATAGAGTTTATAGTGTAACATTAGTACTGGTTTCGCTGTATTGCCCCTCCAATACAGCCTGCGAGAATTGTGGTCACGCGCCGACCACCGGAGGCGCACGCGCCGATGCCGTCTCGGATTGATCCTCAGGTAGCGCAACAGAAGAAGTTGCTGATTGATGCGCTTCTGCAAGCGGAGCGTACCGAGACCTATCGCGCTTCGCTGGCTCAACAGCGACTGTGGTTTCTCGATCAGCTTCAAGGCCCGACCGGCGCCTATAACGTGCATGTAGGTCTTTGGCTGAAGGGGGCGCTCAATCACCATGCGCTTGAGGCTGGTTTGCAGGCCGTCGTCGACCGGCATGAGAGCCTGCGCACATCCTTCCGGCTGGAACAAGGCGAACTTCTGCAGGTGGTTGCCAGCAGTCACGCGGTAAGTCTTCCGATCACGGATCTTACCCATCTTACCGACCCTTGGAGCGATGCCTACCAGCTTGCCAGGCAAGAAGTTGAAACCCCCTTTGACCTGAGCAGCGCTCCATTGTTCCGTGCCAGAGTTTTTCGCACAACGCCCGAAGACCATATTTTCCTGTGCACCATGCACCACATCATCACCGATGCTTGGTCGATGCACATTTTCACAAAAGAACTGGCGCTCTTTTATGAGGCGTACTCGAACGGTGGAAGCGCCAGGCCGGTCGACCTCCCGATCCAATACGGTGACTACTCCGAGTGGCAGCGCCAGTCATTGGAAGGTGAAACCGTTCAGAAGCAGCTGTCCTACTGGAAAGAAACGCTGCAGCAGGCGCCGCCACTACTGGACATTTCCAACGGGGCGCGCCCGTCGGAACAGACTCTTCATGGCGCAAGCCAGAGTTTCGCGTTGCCTGCCGAACTGTTCTCGGCCATCAGTTCACTCGCTGCTCGCCATCACGCCACTCCGTTCATGTTTCTGCTGGCTGCGTTCAAAGTTCTGCTTTACCGCTACACCCGGCAACCGGATGTGCTTGTGGGAGTGCCGGTAGCGGGGCGCAACCGCGTGGAAACCGAGGGGCTGATCGGCTTCTTCGTCGATACGGTTGTCTTGCGCGACGATCTCTCCGGGAATCCGCACTTCCTGGACTTGCTGGCGCAGGTGCGGGAGACCACGCTAGGTGGACTGGCCAACGCCGATGTTCCTTTCGAAAAGGTCGTCAAAGCAATCCAGCCCCAACGTGATCTACGCTATAACCCGATTTTCCAGGTGATGTTTTCCGTCGTCAGGTCGGCGGTGCGATCGCATGACTTCGGCAACCTGACTGCCATCGCTTACGTGGTCAGGGGCAATACTTCGATCTTCGATCTGTTCGCAACTTTCATCGAGGATAACGACCGCAAGTGGTGGCTGCAGATCGATTACAACACCAGCCTGTTACAAGATGAACGTGTGCGCTTGCTATTTGAGGATTACGCAGGGCTTCTTCAGGCCGTGGTCGTCGATCCCGAAACGCCCATCGAAAGTCTTCCTCTCCCCAACGCGCCGGCGTCAAGCGTTGCGGGGGGAGCGCAGTCTTCGGCAGCGAACAACGGCCACAAGTATGGACGCGAAGCTGAGATTTCCCGGCCGCGGCGACGCCAGGCGTTTGAGCCAGCCGACGAGGAGCAGGCCTTGCTGCTCGACATCTGGAAGGAAGTGCTCGGCCGGCCCAAGATCAGCATCCACGACAATTTCTTCGACATTGGGGGGCACTCGCTGCTCGCGGCTCGTCTCATCGCGCAAATCCAGGATGCTACCGGCCGTAAGATTCCAGTTTCGGCAGTGTTTCGCGCGCCCACAGTCGAAAGCTTTGCGCGTCTGCTCAAGGACAGTGCCATCGCGAAACCTGATCCGCTGGTGATGGCGCTGCACAAGGGAAGTTCCGCTATTCGATTCTTCGCGGTTGCCGCTCCGGGCGTGGACACAATCGGCCTGGCGATGCTGGCGCGCCACATCGGACAGGAACAATCGGTGTACAAGTTGCAGTCGCCCTCTCAGCCCGTCTGGGGCCGCCCTTATGAGAAGGAAGAACTCCGTGCCCTGGCCCGGGAGTATGTGGCTGCGATGCGCGTGCTGCAGCCGCACGGCCCATACTGCATGGGAGGAATGTGCGACGGAGTTTTAATCGCGCAAGAGATGATTCTGGAATTGGAGGCGCAGGGGGAAGAGGTGGCGCTGTTCGTCATCTTCGATACGTGGGTTCTGGAGAACTCCCAGATCCGGCCGCTTTGGGCGATCGACTACTACCTGCAACGAGTGCGTGCGCTTCCGGAGCTGTCTCTCAAGGATCAGCTGGTGCTCCTGGGCCGCACGCTCAAACGATGGGCGGGGGGAAATGATTCCGACGGCAATGGCTGGCCTCAGGCGTATTGGCCGGACGGCAGCTTTCAGATGCCTCGTTTTCGTGCGCCGGTGCTTCTGTTTAAGAGACCGCGACAGCCGTATTACTACGTTCGCGATCCACAAATGGGTTGGGGTGCGCGCTCCAGCAGTGGGGTCGAGATCTGCGAAGTGAATTGCGGACATTTCGAAATGCTCCGGCAGCCGCATGTTCGAGTGCTCGCGGAAAGACTGACGGCGCGCTTGCGTGCAATTGACGAACAGGCGTCCAACGCAGCTCTGCCTTTCCCTGTCGTGCCAACCGGAGACGGAATCGAATCTGGCTTCACCCAGACCACAGAGTGGATGAAGGGGATCCGCGAGGCATGACACCAGAGAACGCGCCGGCTCCGCTGGCAGTAGCGTCGCCCGGCGAGCCAGGCGCGGATAGTCTCCTCTGGAAGCCGCCCACTCTTGCGGCCAGATCCTCCACGCGGCCGGTTAAAGTAATTGGCCCGCCCGCTTTTTCTCTGCGCACGGTCTTCACTGGATTTCACAACCTAATTCAGTACTCTGACCTTCTCTACACCTTGAGTGTGTTCCGTCTCCATGTGCGCTACAAGCAGTCTTTCCTCGGCTGGCTGTGGGCGGTCGTGCAACCCTTAGCCCTGATGGGCATTTACACTTTTATTTTCTCCCACGTCACGACTGTCAAAACCGGCGGAGCCCACTATCCCGTGTTCGTATTCTCCGCGCTCCTGCCCTGGATTTTCTTTTCCAGTTCGATCATGAATGCGATCCATGGACTGGTCATGTACCCGAATCTGCTGACCAAGATGTACTTTCCGCGCGAGATCATTCCCCTCTCCTATCTTGGCGCGGGCTTGACTGATTTCCTGATCGCCTCGGTGATTCTTGCGGGGCTCATGGTCTACTACGGTGTGTCGCTGACCTGGAATCTGCTTTACGCAGTGCCGATCCTCCTATTTCTTGCCGGCTTCGCGGCGGCGATCGCCCTGTTCTTCTCAGCCGTTCACGTCCGCTTTCGCGACGTCGGACTCGCCATGCCCTTTGTGATGCAGGTGTGGATGTTTGGCGCTCCGGTGGTCTATTCGGTGCAGTCGGTTCCGGCGCGCTTCCGCACCTTGTATTTATTGGATCCAGTGGCTGGCCTTATCGAGAATTTCCGCCGGGTAGTGATCTATGGGGCTGCCCCCGACGCCGCTAGCCTCGCTACCTCGGCGGCCACCACGGTCGTTGCCCTGGTGCTGGCGTACGCTTATTTCAAGTCGTCCGAGGCCGTCATGGCTGACATCATTTGACAACCAGTGTGATATCGCCGTCTGAGAAGCAACTCTAAAATGTTCGACCTCAAACTTGAGCAGGTTTCGAAGAGATACAAACTCCCCGCCAGCGACAACTCTCCCAAGCGCTGGTACAGGCGGGCGTTCACCCGGCGATCGTCGGAAATGTGGGCTTTGCGGGATATCAATTTTGAAGTGAAAGAGGGAGAAGCGCTGGGCATCGTGGGCCATAACGGCGCCGGCAAAACCACCATGCTCAAACTTCTCTCCCGGATTACGGCTCCCACGCGCGGTCAGATCAGCATCCGGGGAAGGCTTGCCGCCCTGGTCGAAGTCAGCTCCGGATTCCATCCCGAGCTTACCGGCAAGGAAAACATTTATCTTCATGGCGCAATGTTGGGCATGCGCCGGGCGGAGATCGCCCGCAAATTGAGCAGCATTGTAGAGTTCTCAGGCGTGGGGGACTACATCAACGTGCCGGTCAAGCGCTACTCCTCTGGTATGTACGTTCGGCTGGGTTTCTCCATTGCGGCTCATCTCGATCCTGACATCCTGCTGCTTGACGAAGTGCTGGCCGTGGGCGACCTCGCGTTTCAGACCAAATGTCTCGACCGCATCGCCGAATTGCGCAAGGGCGGCCGAACCATCGTCTTTGTTTCTCACGATCTTGGCGCTGTGTATCGTCTGTGCGACCGCGCAATTCTGCTGGTTCGCGGCCAGATGCAGATGGATAGCACGCCCCGCTCTGTAATCGATCAGTACCAGCAGATGGCCTTTGCCGGGCAGGGAACCTCGCTCGACGAACTCGATCCCGAAAAACCGGCAGAGTGTACGAGCATTTCGTTTTCCTCGCCCGAGTCTCGCGAGGCCGTCCGCACCGGCTACCCCATGATTGCGCGCCTGGGCTATCGCGCCTCTCAGAGCATTCCCGGGGTCGTGTTTCGCATCTCTCTTTATTGGCCCAGCGGTTATATGTGCGCCCAGCTCACCAATGAAGCATCCGGCCAGGCATTTACGCTGGAGCCCGGCACCGGGACCATCGAGTTTCAGTGCCCGGTTCTGCCGCTTGTTCCCGGCCTCTATCGCGTCGACCTGAGCATTGAGTCGAACGGTTGCGAGATTGACTTCAGGCAGCGCTGTACGACGCTCTGTGTCGATTCCGGCAAGCCAGCCTCAGGGGATTCTTACATCGAGAATCAATGGACGGTGTCACAGATAAAAGCTCCGCACGACCAGGCCGGGGCAGACCGTGAAGGCTTCTAGCCGTGTGGGCGTGGGCGTCATTGCCACCGGGAAATAGGTCAGTGCGGTTATCGCGATTTTGCAACAATTGTCTACTCTGATGTAACCTTCCATGCGGTTCCCGAGGAGGTGTATGGAACGATTTCTTGGCAACCTCAGCGTGTTGGTTCTGTCAACGGCGGCTCTTGCTCAGTCGGTGACAGTCCGGCAATCCGCGCCCACCAATCAAAACTTAACGCCCGAGCAGCAAGCCACGGTTGTACGGCTTTCCAACCTTCAGAGGAATTTCGGAAAGAGCAGCATGAACAGTCCCGGAGTGGCATTATCTTTGAAGGAAATCAGTCGGAGGCGAACCACAGATCGCACGTTGGTGACATACGAACTCTATACCACCGGATTGCCTAAGGATCATACTTTTACCATTTTTGAGGTTAAAATAAGCGGCCAGTTCAATAAGATTCTCGAAGGGGTGACACTCGATTCCGATGGAATGGCTATATGCGCTGGACGCAAGGGCACGTGTAGTGGCAGCACCCCCAATAGTCCCATCGATTTGGTTTTCTTTGCGGGCAAGGCAGAGCCGAAACGTTTGGCCCTGGTCTCGGAAGATGGTCAACTGAAGGGTTCCGTGGCAATCGTTCCTTTCCCGAATGCGACAACCGACAAAGGTTGCCATTTAGAGTCCGTCATTGGAACTCCGAAGGGAGAGCTAACCTACATCCAAGGAAATGGATTCGAGCCGAACGAAGAATTAACTACCGATGGTGAGAGTTACGGTGAAAAGAATCACTTTGTGGTAAAGGCAGAGGCGGACGGGTCCTATTTCGCAACCACAATGCCAAACGTTCTCGGGAAGACATCTGGCATCACGACTTTCGAAGTAAAGGGCAAGAACTGCGATCCCAAGTTGACTTTCTCCTGGGGGACCTATCAGCTTGAATAGTAACCACTCACACTCGCCAAATGACGTAACCACTCACTGGGAATTGGCCGACCCAAACATTCCATGGAAGAACCCCTACCCGATGCCCAGCTGTTTCTGAATCTGCTCCAGCGGCACACCCTTCGTCTCCGGAACCATCGTCTTCACCCAAACCAGTTGCAGAACCATCATCCCAGCAAAGAACGAGAAAACATACCCGGGCGGAAATGCCGCGACCATCTTCGGGAAGAAAGTTGTGAGCAAGGCTGCGAAGATCCAATGCGTGAAGCTGCCCAGGGTCTGACCTTCCGCGCGATGACGATTGGGAAATATCTCAGAGATGAAAACCCAGATGACTGCTCCCTGGCCGATCGCGTGCGCCGCGATGAACGCGAAGATGCAAACCGGCACGATGGAGAAATGCTGGGTAAAGAAAGCCCAGGCCGCCAGGCCGAGCGAGGTGATGTAGCCGAACGAGCCAATATAAAGGAGAGTCCGCCGGCCCAGCCGGTCAATCAGCCACAGGCCGACAAAAGTGAAAACCAGATTGGTCAGGCCGATGCCGATGGATTGCAGCAAAGCCGCCTTGGCGGCGAGCCCGGTAAGTTCAAAGATGCGTGGCGCGAAGTACAGAATCGCATTGATGCCCGACATTTGATTAAAGAAGGCAATCAAGATCGCGAGCAGGATCGGTTTGCGCAGGCGCATCGTCCAGAAATGTCCCGACGATGCTTGCTCCGAGGACGCAGCAATAATCTCTTCTGCCTGGACCGCGATTTCGGCTTGCGAAGCTTCCGGCTCGATCCGTTGCAGCACTTCAAGACCGGCCTCGCGATCGCCCTTCCTGCTGAGCAGCCAGCGTGGACTCTCAGGCAGGCCAAGACAAAACACTGCGTAGAGCAACGACGGAAACGCGGCTACACCCAGCATCCAGCGCCAGGCGTTTTCACCGATGCCTGCCAGCAGCGCATTCGAGACAAAAGCAATCAGGATGCCAAAAACAATATTGAACTGGAACATGCCCGCCAGCCGTCCGCGATGCTTGGGCGGTGCGATCTCCGAGATGTACATGGGAGCAACTACGGTAGAGATGCCGATGCCCAAGCCGCCGATGAAGCGCGCGGCAATGAAAATGGCGACGCTTGTCGCCAAAGCCGAGCCTGCCGCGCCGACAAAGTAAAGAACGCCGATCCAGAGCAGCGTGGCCTTGCGTCCGAACCGGTCAGCGGGCCAGCCACCCAGCAGTGAACCCACCACAGTGCCGTAAAGGGCCGAGGCCATGGCAACGCCGTGCAGTTCGGGACTCAGCCCCCAAAGCGCCTGAATTGTTTTTTCGGCGCCGGAAATAACCACCGTGTCGAAACCAAAAAGAAATCCCGCCAGTGCTGCCGTAAGCGACCAGAAGAAGATGCGACCATTCATGGAGTAAGTGCCGAGTACCGTGTACCGTGTACTGAGAACGGGAAACCGAGAACTGGGAACTGGCCACTGGCCACTGGCAACTGACTTCAGCCCTTAGTCAGCGGATATCCCTTCTCGCGCCAGCCTCGTATTCCGCCATCCATCGAGATCACGTTCTTGTAGCCCATCTTCTGCAGGTTGTCGGCCGCCAGCGCTGAGCGGAATCCCCCGCCGCAATACAGCACCATCTCCGTATTCAGGTCGGGCACGCGCGCCTCAATGTCGCGCTCGATGACGCCCTTGCCCAGATGGATCGCGCCCGGCAGGTGGTCCTTGGCGAATTCGCTTTCCTCGCGCACGTCGACCAGCACGAATTTCTCACCTTTGTCCATTCTTGTTTTTACTTTGTCGACGGTAGTTTCGCGCACGCGCGTTTTCGCATCGTCGACGATCTTCAGAAACCGGGGAGGATGTTGCTGCGCCATGATTGCTCCTTCTGTGTGTCGTGAATTTGAAACAACATGGTATCAAGCCATAGCAGTCTTGCCCATGACATCGGCCAGCACGCAATCGTGATCGGTCAGCCTGGGAGGTATCCCATAAATTGCTTTGGGAAGGGCACGGCTTCAGGCGTGCCGATAGAGCCCGAAAAAACACGGGCTTTACAGTTTGCTGAAAAACTCGCGTCGTACGGCTGCTTTGAAAGGGCGCGGCTTCAAGCGCGCCGTAAGTCCAGCAAAATCAGCAACGGCTTTAGCCGCTGAGGGAAATGCAAGCGAGCGAAAAGAGTTTTTCAGCACTCTGTTTAGCCCCTGAGGGATCTCGGGTGGTCCTGAGCTTCATCTATGAGATGGCTTGTAATCTCTGCAAAAGCGCCCCTGGAAAAGCACGATGGTTTTCTCCGCGTCCTCTGCGGCATTTCTTAGCGGACTTTGCGGTAAAAGTTCTGACTCAGCACGGCGCGCAAACAATTCGATTAGCATGAACCAGTGAGCAATAACCAAACGCCCCGCCGCACCGGCCTCGCACGCGCGCTTTCAAAGCTAGGCTACTGCTCGCGTTCACAAGCGGCGGAGCTCATTCGCTCCGGCCAGGTACGCCTGAACGGCATTATTCAGCGCGACCCTGAGACGCCTGTCCGTGTCGAATACGACCGCATCGTTGTAGGCGGCCGTCCGGTCGCGCAGCAGGAGAAAATTTATCTGCTGATGAACAAGCCACGGGGAGTGGTAACGACAGCCTCAGATGAGAAAGGCCGCGAGACGGTGTACGCAGCGCTCAACGCTGCGAGACAAGACGAAGGGAATCATCTTCCACCCTGGGTCGCGCCCGTCGGCCGCCTCGACAAGGCCAGCGAAGGCCTGCTGCTCCTGACCAACGATTCCGAGTGGTCAGCGCGCGTGACTGCGCCGGAGACGCATCTGGAGAAGACGTATCAGGTCCAGATCACGACCGTTGCCGACGAAGCATTCTTATCGGCGCTCGTCCGCGGTGCGCGCGACGCGGGCGGCGAAATGCTGCGCGCGAAACGTGCGCAACTGTTACGAACAGGACAGAAGAACTGCTGGCTGGAAATCGTTCTGGACGAAGGCAAGAACCGCCAAATTCGCCGCATGATGGAAGGACAAGGTGTAGAGGTACTCAGGCTTGTGCGGGTCGCAATCGGTCCGCTGCAGCTGGGAAAATTGGCCAAGGGCGAGTTTCGTCCGCTGACCCCTGAAGAAAAGCGATCCCTTGACCATGGGATGAAGCATGCCTGACCAGGCAATGAAGCGCGCGTGAGCAAGAGATGATGCAGACCAGGCGATGAGGCACGCGCGGCAAGCGATGATGCAGACCACGCAATGAGGCGGGCGTAACCAGGCGATGAAGCATGAACCAGCACGCTTCAGCCGCATAGCGGCGGAATGTGAAAGCCCGGCACGGCAGTGCCGGGAAAGCGACCCACGCAAGAATGAGTCCCGTCAGGGACGGCACGTTTCGCGAACGCCCGACGAGCGCGGAAAGATCTGACCCATTTATGAACGAACTCACTTTCCTCCCTGCCGCGGCCATGGCGGAACAAATCCGCGAAAAGAAAATTTCTCCCGTCGACCTGGTCGAAGCTCACCTGGCAAAAATCGAACGCCTGAAGCCAAAACTAAACGCCTACGTGCACGTGGATGCAGACCGCGCCCGGCGCGCCGCCCGCGCCGCCGAAGTCACGAACGGAAAACCCCTCGGCCCTCTGCATGGCGTTCCCATCAGCATCAAGAGTTCCATCGACGTAGCCGGCCTGCGCTGCGAAGCCGGCACACGCCTTCGTGCCGGCCTTGTTCCCAGCAATGACGCCCCGCTGGTCGCGCGCCTCAAAAACGCGGGCGCGATTGTGCTCGGCGTAACCAACACGCCCGAACTTCTCATGGCTTGGGAAACCGACAACTTGCTTTACGGCCGCACCCAGAGCCCGTGGGATCTCGAGCGCACACCGGGCGGATCGAGCGGCGGCGAGGCGGCAGCGATTGCGACGGGAATGTCGGCCGGTGGCGTGGGCAGCGACGGCGGCGGCTCCATTCGAGTCCCGGCACATTTCAGCGGCATCTGCGGCCTCAAGCCCACGCCGGGACGAGTTCCCGCCACCGGCCACTTTCCTCCTCCAGCCGGCGCTCTCGCCCAAATCGGCGTGGTCGGTCCCATGGCGCGCACGGTGGCAGACCTGAAACTTTTATTCGAAGTGATGCAAGGCCCCGACGACGGCGATACGTGTTCCGCTCCCGTGCCCCTGCGCTGGCCGACTCAGACGAAATCAGAAAACTCCCGCATCGGATATTTCGAAGACGATGGCCGAACCCCAGTAACGGCCGAGACCCGGGCCGCAGTGCGCACCGCCGCGGAAGCCTTGCGCCACGCGGGTTTCGAAGTAGAGCCGTTCCGCCCCGAAGTACTCGAAGAAGCGCGCGTCGTCTGGCGCAAGTTCTTCGTCACCGCGGGAGGAATGCTGATTCGCCCCATGTTCAAAGGACGAGAGCACGACCTCAGCCCGATCCTGAAGCAGTTTCTTGACTACTCCACCGCAGAGAAGCCGTTGACCGCGGACTTGCTCTGGACGCCTGGGCTCGCCGCGATGCCGCCCGCGCCCATTCTCGAGCAGACGCAAAAGCATCCATCCTGCTGTGCCCAGCAGCGGCGATACCCGCCTTCCCCACGGCGAGCGCAATGGCAGATCGACGGCAAGACCGTCCAGTATCTCGACGCCTGGAGTTACACCGAGTGGACATCGCCTATTTCACCTGCACTCGATAGGCCTTGACATCGTCAGGAGTCACTTCGAGGCCCGAATTGCCCCAGGTGTTGTAGGCGTAGGTCAGCACGTCGGCGATATCCTCGTCGCTGAGAGGCTCCAGGCCGGCATCACGCCGTTGAACTCGTGGCCGTTGACGGCGAGCTTCTGCTCAAGCCCGCCGGTGACGGTCTTGATCGCGCGGATCTTGTCGCCGTTGAGGTAGTCGGACTTGGCGAGCGGCGGGAAGCGCGGCACGCCCTCGCCGTTCTCCTGGTGGCAGGCCTGGCAGTTGTTGGCGAAGCATGCCCGCCCCGACCTCGATGCGCTCCGCCTTGGTCTTGGCTGCCGGCGCCGGAACGCCGCCCTGCCCGGCAACGCGGATGCCCGTGCCCTCAGGCTGGTAGACCAGATCAAACTGCTTGCCGGAATAGACGAGCTTGTCCTCCGGGCCGGTGACCTTGAGCTGCGCGAGCGCGCCGCGGTTGAACGCGCGTTCGATCGAATGGTCGACGATGATGAAGGTGCCGGGCACGCTCATCTGGAACTGAACGATCGCCGCCCCGCCCGCCGGGATTGCGGTGGTCTGCACGTTGTGCGTCGGAGTGCTCAAGTTGCCCTCAGGCCAAACCGTGTCGAAAATCTGGCCGATGACATGGAACGAGGAGACGAGGTTCGGTCCGGCATCGCCAACGAAAAGCCGCACCGTCTCGCCGACCTTGGCGGTGAGGGCCTTGTCGCCGACCGTGGAGCCGACCGCGCCGTTGAACACGACGTATTCCGGCTTCTCGTCAATGACCTTGGCCATGCTGAACGGTTGGAGGCCTTGTTCGCCGCTGGCGCCCTGTGTGTAGAAGTCGCCCTGCATGAGGTAATATTCGTGGTCGACCTTCGGCAGGCCCTCCTTCGGCTCGACCAGGATCAGGCCGTACATGCCGTTGGCGATGTGCATGGCGACCGGCGCGGTCGCGCAATGATAGACGAACAGCCCCGGGTTCAGCGCCTTGAACGAGAACACCGAACTGTGGCCAGGCGCGGTCAGCGAGGCCGCCGCGCCGCCGCCGGGTCCGTTGACCGCATGCAGGTCGATGTTGTGCGGATTCTTGTTGTCGGGGTGATTGTCGAGGTGCATCTCGACTTCGTCGCCCTCCCGGATGCGGATGAACTTGCCGGGCACGTGGCCGCCGAACGTCCAGAACGTGTAGCGCACGCCGTCGGCGAGCCGCCCCTCGAGCTCCCTGACTTCCAGATGCACGACGACGTTCGTCGCATGCTCGCGATGGATGGGCGGAGGAACGTTTGGCGCGTCGGCCAGTACGGCGTCTTCCGAGCCGACGATAGGATCGGCGAGGTTCTCCTCGCGAGAGGCGGCGAACGCCGAGCCGGCGACGAGGATCGCCGTCAAGATCAAGCCCGCCGGGTAAACCAAATCGCCATGCCTCCGCTCCGCTCTTCTCCGGGTCGCGCCGCCGCCGGAGGCGTGGCGATACGCCGTATCGAGGCGAGGCTCGTTGACTTGCATCAAGCGGCAGGCACAGGCGATGACAGTGACGGGCGGCCCTATCCGGCTATTCCGGCGCCCCAGGCCATTGTGCGTGCGGGACTTGGGGAAACGAGATCATCGCGCGCTCCTCTCAGTCCATCAGCCGCCGTGCGAACCGGCGACGGCGCCGATGATGGTCACCACGGCCGCCGCCAGCAACACAAGATGCGCGCGAAAGACGCGCTTGAGGACGGCTGCGGGATCGCGCGCCGCCATCGCCGCGAGCCGACGGTGCGCGATCGGCTCGACGACAAAGACGATAAGCATGAACAGCGCCCAGAGCAGGACCATGGCGTCCATCCACCAGAACGCCGCGTTGGCGAACCGGCCCCAGAGGTCGAGCCGCCACGCCATCCAAAGCCCGGTCGCGCCCGCGAGCGGGATCGAAAAGCGGACCTGGGCCGCGAAGCGGCGCTCGATCGCCTCGAACAGCGCCCATCCCCGCGCCGCGTCCGCTTTCGCCCGCGAAAGGGGAAGCGCGACAAGCGTCACGAACGCGACGCCGCCGATCCAATGAACGACGAAGAGCACGTGCAACGCGCGAGCGAACTCGATATCGTCGATCATGCGACAAACTCCCAGGCGACTTTGGTCATGGCCGCCCCCGAGTTAAGCTCAGGCACGGGCCATGATGATCAGAGCAGCCCAGGGATCTGCCCCATTTAATCTCGTCTCAAGCCAACCGGATGTCGCCGGGATATTTGGCGACCACCGGATCGGCGGTGAGGAGCGTCAGCCCTTCGATCATCGCTTGCGCCACGAGCATGCGATCGAACGGGTCCTTGTGGATGGGCGGCAGGCTCGCCAGCCCGGCCGCATGGGCGCCGGTCACGGGAGCTCGGCATAGCCGTTGTCGAAAAGGCTGCGGCGAAGCGAGCCGGCGTCGATGCGAAAATCGGCGCGGCCGCGCCCCGTCTTGATTGCAACCTCCCAGAGGCTCACGGCGCTGAACATAAGTTCGTTGTCCGGCTCCCCAATCAAGGCGCGGGCCGACGTCGGAAAGCCTTCCGGCTTCGACAACGCCCCAAAGAAGGATATGGGTGTCGAGCAGGAGCTTCATTCGTCGCCGTAGAACAGCTTTTCGATTTCCTCCTGGTCCATCGTGTCGAAATCGTCGGGAACGGTGAATTGGCCCCGCATGAAACCAAACCGCTCGGGAGCGGTCGGCGCGTCGATCGGAACGACCTTGACCAGCGGCTTGCCCGCCTTGGCGATGATGAACGGTTCGCCCTTCGCGGCGGCGTCCACCAGTCGCGAGAGGTGAGTCTTTGCCTCGTGGATGTTGACGGTTCGCATTGGCGTTGTTACCAGACTAAGTTCGCTTAGTCTAGTCCAATCGATCACGGCTCGTCAATCCCATCCCGCTCGCAAGGCGTTTCGGTGGAGCGCCGGATCGCACAAACTCATCTGCACCCTGTCGCTCGAGACACGCCCTGATTGGGCGCGAGTCGGGAGCACAATAGCGCGCGCGTCCGTCGTTCCGCCATGGTGGCAGGCGTGTCGACACGCATGGTCCTCGATGCTAGGCCTGCTCCCAACTCGTCTTGATCGCATTCGCCGAAGCGGCCAGCGCTAGGGCTCGTGACCGCGGGCGCACGAAGAGCAGGGAGGAAGCCATGGCTGCCCAAACCGTCTGGTCGGCGACGTATGATCTTCTGCGGTCTTTGGAGCTGACAACGATCTTCGGCAATCCGGGCTCCACGGAACAACCGTTCCTGAAGAATTTTCCCGCCGATTTTCAATACATCCTCGGCCTGCAGGAGGCCTCGGTCGTCGCGATGGCGGACGGGTTCGCCCAAGCCACGGGTCGCCCGGCGCTGGTGAACCTGCACACGTCGGCCGGCACCGGCAATGGCATGGGCAACATCATGACGGCGTTCCTGAACAAGACGCCGCTCATCATCACGGCCGGCCAGCAGACGCGTGAAATGATCCTTTGCGACCCGCTGCTCACGAACCGCGACGAGACGATGCTGCCGCGGCCCTATGTGAAGTGGGCCTATCAGCCGGCGCGCGCACAGGATGTGCCGGGCGCCATCATGCGCGCCTACGCCATGGCGCTCCAACCGCCCTCGGGCCCGGTCTACGTATCGATACCCGCTCGACGACTGGGACCAGCCTGCGCTCGGCCCCGCGGCCGTCCGCACGGTCAGCGTCCGCTTTGCGCCCGACGGCGAGCGCCTCAGCGAGTTCGCCAAGCGGATCTCGGCTTCGAAAAGGCTCGCGCTCGTCTATGGGCAAGAGATCGAGCGGAGCGGCGGCTGGGACGCGGGCGTTGCGCTGGCGGAGAAGCTCAACGCGCCGGTGTTCCACGCGCCGATCGCCGAGCGCCCGTCCTTTCCCGAGACGCATCGCCTGTTCCAGGGGATGCTCCCGATCGCCATGGGGCCTTTGGCCGCCCGTCTCAACGGCTTCGATCTCGTGGTGGTGATCGGCGCGCCGGTCTTCCGTTATTACCCCTACATCCCGGGGCCGGTCCTTCCGCCAGGGTGCGAGCTCCTGCACATCACCAACGATCCCGGCGACGCGGCGAGCGCCCTGGTTGGCGACAGCCTGCTCTGCGACGCCAAGCTCGCCCTCGAGGGCCTGTTGGCGCTGGTGGAGGACGGATCGTCCCGCGTCGCGCCAAAGCCTCTCAGCATTCCGCGCACTCTTCCCTCGCCGCCCAATTCGCCGCTGACCGCGGGAGAGGTCTATGCCGCCTTGAGCGAACTCAGGCCGGAGAACGCGATCCTGGTGCAAGAGTCGCCGTCGAACATCGTGGATTTGTCGCTGTGGTGGCCGACGGTCAAGCCAGCGTCCTATTACACTTTCGCGAGCGGCGGGCTCGGCTGGAATGCGCCCGCGGCCGTCGGCATCGCGCTCGCGCAGAAGAAGCTCGGCGCCGCCCGGCCGGTCGTCGCCGTGATCGGCGACGGATCGATGCAATATTCCGTGCAGTGCCTGGCCTCGGCGGCTCAGCAAAAAGTCAAAGTGATCTATATCGTCCCTTGCAACGGCGAATACGCGATTCTGAAGGAGTTCGCGGTGCTCGAGAAGACGCCCAATGTGCCCGGACTTGATCTTCCGGCGCTTGATATTGTCTCAACCGCCAAGGGCTTCGGGTGCGCGGCGGTCGAGGCGCGGACGCGGGAAGACATACAGGCGGCGTTTTCGCACGCGCTGAGCGCCGAGGGCCCGACCGTCATCGCCGTGCCCGTCAAAAGCCAGATCAGGCCGCTCCTTGGGACCGCTAAGCCCGCGTGATGCTTGGGTCGCCGCGTCGGGTGGTCGCGGCGCCGACCGCGCAGCCCGCCGCCGCCGACGAAGGCGCAAGGTCGTGTCGCGGCCCGCGCGGGGCCCGCCCCGAGCGGAGGTTCGTAGACCGATGCCGGATAGGGAGACGCCACCCATTTTTCGCTTCGCCCATTGCGAAAATCAGGAGACTCCTTATCTTGTCGCGGCTATAAGCGCCAGAATTTTTTTCTGAAATTCCTTTACAGAAAACCGGAACCCTGCTATGGTGATCCGTCGCTGGATGAAAGGCGCTCCTCACGCGCCCGACGGTAAGCGGCCGCTTCCGCCTCGCGCGGCGAACCGAAGGGATAAGGCTCAAAGGCAGGGGTTTGTGAGATACTCGCAGGCATGAGGGGCTGGCGCCTGTCCGCTAGCCAAAGGCTCGAAACCAGTTCGGGCTCTTTTTAAGCGGGCGTATTCTTGCCGGACGTCGGGTCAATCGCCCTGTCTTTTCCCCGGTCCTCGGGCTCTTGGTCCGTGGACAGGGTTCCCTTTTTCGCGCTCATCAGGCTCCGCGGCTGGCAGGTCGGACGGAAATGGCGCGAGCGTCCCTTAAAGCGCAACCGCGATCGTAAAGTGGCGCCAGCCCTTCACTTGCTTCATCTGGCCGGAGGAACCGGAAACGAAGACAAAAAGGAGCGACACACAACCAATAGGCCGTAACGGTCAGCGTAACCCCTTGATAAGGCTCGGCGATGTGTCATCCCCGCGAACGCGGGGATCCGAGTATCGCCCGGAAAACGACCTTCTTAACCCGTACTGCGCTGACGATCCTGGATGCCCGCGTACGCGGGCATGACAGGGTTGGCAGTTACGAAATGCCGGGGGGAGGGGTCGTGTAAGTGATTGATAAGGCTCGATTCTGCGGGAAAGGAAATTCAAGGATTTGAATTTGGATTTCGTTGCCCGCCGGATTTGGAATTTGTTCCGCCCGGCTTGGATCTCGTTCCGAAAGATTTGGATATCGTTCCGGGCAATTTGGAAATCGATCACTGCGCTATTCCGCTGGCACGTCGGCCTTATGCCAGTCCTCGCTCATGGCAGAACTTGGCGAGAAGCCTCCGCCACGCGCCGGGCCGCAGCCCGCTGCGGGGCTTTGCCAAATTCCAATAGCCCCAGCAATAGACCGCTGATTACAATATTGAGACTCATTCTCCTAAAGTCTATCTAAGCGTATCCCGTCACGTATCCATCTTCAGCGCCGCGATGAAGGCTTCCTGGGGATGTCGACCTTGCCGAACTGGCGCATCTTCTTCTTGCCCTCTTTCTGCTTGTCGAGGAGCTTGCGCTTGCGGGTGATGTCGCCGCCATAGCATTTCGCGGTCACGTCCTTGCGCAGCGCCGAAATGGTCTCGCGCGCGATGATCTTGCCGCCGATCGCCGCCTGGATCGGGATCTGGAACAGGTGGCGCGGGATCAGCTCCTTCAGCTTCTCGCACATGCGCGGCCGCGCGCTTCGGCGCGCGCGCGGTGGACGATCATCGACAGCGCGTCGACCGGCTCGCCGTTGACCAGGATCGACATCTTGACCAGGTCGCCCTCGTGATAGTCCCTCGATGTGGTAGTCGAAGCTGGCATAGCCGCGGCACACCGATTTCAGCCGGTCGTAGAAATCGAACACCACTTCGTTGAGCGGCAGGCGGTACACCACCATCGCGCGGCTGCCGGCATAGGTGAGTTCGATCTGGAGCCGCGGCGGTCCTCGCACAGCTTCAGCACCGCGCCCAGATACTCGTCGGGCACGAAGATGGTGGCGCGGATCCACGGCTCCTCGATCTTGTCGATCTTGGTGACCTCGGGCATGTCGGCCGGATTGTGCAGCTCGATCATCGTGCCGTCGGTCAGATGGATGCGGTAGATGACGCTCGGCGCGGTGGCGATCAGGTCGAGGTCGAATTCGCGCTCCAGCCGCTCGCGGATGATCTCCAGATGCAGGAGGCCGAGGAACCCGCAGCGAAAGCCGAAGCCGAGCGCGGCGGAGGTCTCCGTCTCGTAGGTGAAGCTCGCGTCGTTGAGATGCAGCCGGGCCAGCGCTTCGCGCAAGATCCTCGAAGTCGGCGGCGTCGGCGGGGAACAGGCCGCAGAACACCACCTGCTGCGCCGGCTTGAAGCCGGGCAGGGCCTCCGCCGCCGGCTTCCTGTCGTCGGTGATCGTGTCGCCGACATGGGTTTCGGCCACTTCCTTGATCTGGGCGGTGATGAAGCCGACCTCGCCGGGGCCGAGCTGTCGATCAGCACCTTTGGGCGTGAAGACGCCGACGCGCTCGACATTGTAGGCCGCGCCCGCGGCCATCATGCGGATCCTCTGGCCCTTCTTCAGCGCGCCGTCGAAGATGCGCACGAGCACGATGACGCCGAGATAGGCGTCGTACCAGGAATCGATCAGCAGCGCCTTGAGCGGCGCATCCGCGTCGCCCTCGGGCGGCGGCAGGCGGTGGACGATCGCTTCGAGGACCTCCTCGATGTTGAGGCCGGTCTTGGCGGAAATCGGAATGGCATGGGAGGCGTCGAGCCCGATCACATCCTCGATCTGCTGGCGCACGCGCTCGGGCTCGGCGGCGGGCAGGTCGACCTTGTTGAGCACGGGCACGATTTCGAGGCCGGCGTCGATTGCCTGATAGACGTTGGCGAGGGTCTGCGCCTCCACCCCCTGGCTGGCGTCGACCACCAGGAGCGCGCCTTCGCAGGCGGCCAGGCAGCGGCTCACCTCATAGGCGAAGTCGACATGGCCGGGCGTGTCCATCAGGTTGAGGGTGTAGGTCTTGCCGTCTTTGGCGCTGTAGGAGAGGCGCACCGTCTGGGCCTTGATGGTGATTCCGCGCTCGCGCTCGATCTCCATGGAATCGAGCACTTGTTCCTTCATCTCGCGGACCGCCAGGCCGCCCGTCGTCTGGATCAGCCGGTCGGCGAGCGTCGACTTGCCGTGGTCGATATGGGCCACGATGGAGAAGTTGCGGATGTTCTCGATCGGGTGGACGGTCATGGCGCGCGGGATAGCAGGGCGCGCCGGGGAAGGAAACGGATTTGAGCACCAGTCCACGCCGAACGACGGACGCAGTCGGCGCGCGCCATAGCGCGCCGCACGCGCCCGGCGCGCCTCTTTAGAGGCCCACGGCCCCGTTCCCGCCGGGTTGCGCCTCGAAAATCCCTATGTTAGGCAACGCCGGCCTTTCGGGTCGGCCGGCCCGCGCGGTCAAATTCGAGAAGCGGAATCATCACGAATTCCTGAGGTTGCCGCATTGGCAAGCGCTGCGCGCATAGGCTTCAGAGGCCTTGTGAGGTGACGGGCATTGGCACAGGACGACACGATCGTTTCCAGAAGTCGCCGGATGCCTCCGCCTTGTTTTCGCTCGC
>CAWENI010000011.1:0-172710 GCA_963810505.1 Terriglobia bacterium
CTTGCCCGCCTGGCTCGCACTCAAGGAGCAACTGCGCGCCGAACTTTCAAACGAGGAATGGGATCTCTGGGTGCGCCCCATGTTCCTGCTGCGAGCGATGCCCGCCGGCCTAGATCAAACGCACCTGTTGGCAGCACTTCCTCCGAGCGGGCGAATCCAGAGCGCGGCCATAAAGCGATTGCCCGCGGTGCGAGAGATGCTGGCGCCGGCGGGCCTCAGCATTTCCCTGACGCGCTATCCCGATGAGTGGGACATCAGCCAAGCTAAAGAGCGCTTCGGCATAGACCTGGCGCCGAAGCCCTGGACGCGGAAGGGCACCGCATGAAGCCCGCTCAACACGTGAGCAAGTTGACTGGTGAATGCAAAGGAGAAAACCAATGAGCAACCGCAGTAAGAAGCACCAGCACCATCATTCCGAGGTCTTCAATGGCCTGCTCGGGCCGCTGATGGTCCTGGCCGAACCTGTGTTCGACGTTGCCACAGCCACACTCACGCCGTGCATCTTCGCCACTCTCCCTGATGGTCGCGCCGTGGACCTGGAGGACATCCACTTCGGGCATAACTCCTGCATGGAGTGCGAGGCCGCGGCCGGCGTGCGGGAAGACTACCCCTTTGGCAATCGCGAGGAGTACCAGCAGGAGATTGCCGGTTCGCTGTTCTTCGGCCTCAAAGCCGGCGACACCATTTTGGTGAGCGCGGATCAGGACTCGGATAGCCCGAACAACGTCTACATGGCGCACGTCTGCTGGCAAATAGTCGATGGCATCGCTCGGCGTACGCAAGGGCCGGAAGCCCACAGGGAGCGGGCGAAGCCCGCGCTCGTCTCGTAAAACCGCGGAGGAACGGGAGGGAGTCGATGGTTACCTGCTTTGGTCTCAAAGATGGCCGCTACCAGCTCGTGGAGATGGAGCCGCATGTGCGCCTGATATTCAGGGGCCCGGACGCGCATCTCTTCCAGCAAGTAAACCAACCTCTGCTGCGATTCGCTTTGACCGTGGCGTATCTGCGGAAAGAGTTCCCTGGTTTCCTCGAGGGGGAATGTCGATGCGGCGTGCCGGGCTGCAAGGAACCGGGATCGCTCGTTCGCATCAGGAAATGATTGCCTATGCCGAAGATCAAGTATCAAGACTCCAACTTTCGCCCGGCGACGCTGGCTCTGATCGAGACCGCCAACCGCATCATTGCGGAGTACCGGGCGCAAAGGTTCGATCTCACCCTTCGGCAACTGTATTACCAGTTCGTGAGCCGCGGCACCATCCCCAACACGCAGAAAAGCTACAAGAATCTGGGCGCCGTCGTGAATGATGCGCGCTTGGCGGGCATGATCGATTGGGACAGCATTGTGGACCGCACGCGGGCCGCGGAACTCTATACCCGACAGGAGCGCGACAGACGCAAACAAGAACGCGCGCAACGCGCCCGACGTTCCGACCGCATAAGAAAAACGGGAACCTCCTTTATATATATGCCGTCGTGGGATCACATACCGGAAGCGCCAGCGGGTGATAGGATCACCCCCGAGGCAACTCGTCCGGCGAGCCATCGGGAGAATGAAGCGATGGCGAGACGGCGGCATCAGCAACCAAAACCATTTGTGGAGGGCAATTTCTGGTGGCTGCTCATCCGAGATTCGGGCACCACGGGCAGCCGAAAACGTCAACGGGTCAAACTAGCCAAAGCGGACATGGCGGTCCGCGAAGTGCAGAAAATCGTCGACGAGATGCTCCGCCCCATGAATCAGGGGCTGGGCCTCACCGGTTCGGCGATGAGCTTGACTGATTTCATGCACGACACCTACATCCCGTGTTACCTGCCCGAGAAAGTTGCGCCGAAAAGCCCGGCCAAACTTTCGAGCAGCACGCGGCTTTCCTATCGCGGCATGATCGACAAATACATCGAGCCGGATCTCGGCGAAAAGTGTTTGCGCGATCTCACGCCGTCGACGCTGGATGATTATTTTTCCCTCAAAGCGGCGGTGGCATCCTACCCGGTCATCTCGAAGATCCGGGATGCCCTGTCTTCGATTCTCCGCGCCGCGGTGAAAAAGGCGTATCTCAACCGAAACCCGATGGAAGGATTAGAGCTGCCCAAGGACCGGCGAGCTCGGCGGCCTAAGCCAACCGTCACACCTCAGGAGTTCGCCAATTTGCTGGAAGTCGTTGCCGAGCCCTATGCGTCGATGATCTTCGTCGCCGTGTGGACCGGCCTTCGAGTCAGCGAACTGATCGGCCTAAAGTGGCGCTGCGTTCATGCTGACTCAATCTCCGTCGAAGAAAGATTTTGTCGGGGCGACTGGTCGACTCCAAAAACCGCGGCCAGCGCCGCGACGATCGGAGTGCAACCGGAAGTGATTGCGCGCTTGCTGCGCCTGTCCACGCTTACCGTGGAAGTGCGGGCCGGGTGCGCAGTCCGCAAACATAAGCTGGTCAAAAAGGCGGGTCCGGACGATCTGGTTTTCCAGAGCGTGCGAACCGGCTGCGCCATGAATGATCAGAACATCCTAAAACGGCACATCCAGCCGGCAGCCCGAAAACTCGGCCTGCCCTTCGTCAACTGGCGGTGTCTCAGAACTTCGCATGCGACCTGGCTGATACAGGCGGGTGCCGACCCGAAATCGGTACAAGGGCAAATGCGGCACGCCCGCAGCAGCACCACGATGGACATTTACGCCCAGGTGGTGAGCACGTCGCAGCGGCGCGCGCTGCAGCAGCTCTCGGCGTTTGCGCAGAGCGAAACCAAGGCAGCGGAACTCGAGACCGCTGCCCTGGACCTCGATTTCTCGGCGATGCCCGAAGAAAAAGCGCTCCGCAGGAGCTACGTTCCAATTCACGTTCCAAAATGTTCCAAATCAACTGAGTTTCCCCATGATCGAGAACGGCGAAAAACCCGGCAACTTGTTGAGAAGATTGGTGGAGCTAGTCGGGCTCGAACCGACGACCTCATCGTTGCGAACGATGCGCTCTCCCAGCTGAGCTATAGCCCCACGAGGTAGGGATGGAATGATTGTGGCTCGTTTATTTTACCAGCGCATTCTTATCGACGCCAAACCTGTCGACGCCGAACCTGCGGCTTAGGATGTTGTATCAGACTCCGCACGAGATCCCGCAACAACAGGCTTGACGAAAGCCGGCGCCACGCGTCTAAGCTAGAGCGTGAAGATGCAAAATGCGGGAGCTTGATTAATGTTTGCACAACCGGATCGCGGGACGTTGCAAAGGCAGCGCAGATTCCTGGCCGGATCGCTCGGGCTGCATGGTCTTCTAATGGCTTGGCTGCTTCATTCTCCGGAGCCAAGGTTGTTGACACCAACCTCGGTGGCGTTGGGGCAGAACGGCAAGTCGCTCACGCGCCTCTACTGGCAGGCGCAATCGCCGGACAACAGTACTACCAGCTCTTCCAGCAGCGCGACCGAGGTCTACCGCCATCAGCGGCTGGGCCACGAGAAGCTCGTGTGGAACAAGAACTCCAGGTCCGCAAAACTGGCGCCATCCCAAGCGCTCTCAAGATCTGGCGCTGAGGATTCATCCAATACCACCACGCTATCGAAGCTCGGGCACGGAGCACAGGCGGACCTTCCCTATGGAACGCTTGGAAACGGTCCGCTCTTTGGAGATGAGATTCGGCCCGCTCTTCCGGTCTCTACCTCGGACCCGGTTGTGTTTCCCTGGCAACTGCCTGATGTTGCCGGCAATGAAGTCATCGAAATCACCATCGACGAGCGCGGGGAAATCGTCCGCAAGATTGTGCTGCAGAGCCTGGGCCCCGAGATCGACAGCAGATGCCTTGCGGCGCTTGAGAACTGGCACTTTCACCCCGCTACTCACAACGGAACAGCGATTCCTTCCAAACAAGATGCGGTCTTTCCCTTCAAGGCACGGGGCTAAATCAAGAGCGATTCAAGCGGGCACTCTGCGGATTTGGGCGTTGGTATTCATGCAGAGTTAACATTTCCTTGTGATCACGACCGGCATCGCAAGCGGGTTGCGATGAACTTTTTCGGAAGGTCTCAAAACTTCCGCGACACTCCTGGGTTCTCACAACCGAGAGCTGAACCCTCTCAGTGAAATTAGCAATTAGTTATTTGAGCGGCGCTCGTCACCGTGAATGCTGGCTATTGGGCCAATAGCCACCTCTGCCCACTTATGGAGAAAACTATGACGAAAAGCATTCGCATGACCTTCGCGCTGGCCCTGCTTTGCGCCGCATTGAGCACGGCCTCGCTCGCATCTTCCATGTATCTCGTCCAGGGAATTCCAGGACGGGATTACGCAACCGAGACCAATCCCGCTTTTCCAATGGACGTTCTGTTGAACGACGAGGTTTGCTACGAACGTGGCTTGGCGTTTGGATCGATAGCAGGCCCGCTCACGTTCTTCCCTGGAACCTATAACGTGAAAGTCAGCATCGCCGACTCGCTGGCACCCTGCAGCAACTCTCCGTTGATCGACACGGCGGTCAAAATCGAAGCGCGGGAGGACATCTCGGCGGTTATGACACTCAGTGACACGGGGACCCCAACGCTGTTGACGTTCACCAACAACCTTTCACCGGTGACGGCAAACACGGGCCGGGTGCTGTTTGCCCACGCGGCGGATGCCCCGGCGGTGCAGGTCATCCTGCAAAACACGAGCACGATGAAGGTGTACGTCTACGCGGTCAAACCGGGCGCCCTGCTGGATGTCACCCTTCCCGCAGGCAACTACAAGGTTGAGATCAACCAAGGTACGACTACGTTGGTCGCCTCGACGCCCCTCGATCTGTTCTCGCAATCGGTCACTCTGCTTTATGCCGTAGGCCAGGCGAGCAACAATACTGTAACCCTGCAGACTAAGACCCTGAGGGATGTGATCTAGTCTCCCTCGCGTTAGGGGTCGTCGTTTCGGCGGCCCCTTTTTGTATTCGCCACCAGGCGGGCTTCGCGCTCTTCTGCACGCTATAATCAAGCTGTGTCTAGCCCGACGGTTCGCCAGATGGCATCGGCAGACTTCCCTACGCGCTGGGGGAAGTTTCGCATTCACGGCTTCCGGGGAGAGTTCGGCTCCGATGGAAATTCTCGCGTGGAAGAGGCCGTGGCGCTGGTGATGGGAGATGTGACTTCGACACCGCCCCTGGTGCGGGTTCACTCGCAGTGTCTTACCGGCGACGTGTTTCATTCCCTGCGCTGCGATTGCCGACAGCAACTTGAGCTGGCTCTGTCAATGATCACGGAAGAAGGCGCGGGCATCCTGATTTATGAGCAGCAGGAAGGGCGCGGCATTGGCCTGATGGCGAAGCTGCAAGCCTACGAACTGCAGGATGCAGGACTGGATACGGTCGAGGCCAATGAACGTCTGGGCTTCAAGGCCGACCAGCGGGAGTTTGCGCTTCCGGCAGAGATGCTGAAGGCCCTGGGCGTCACGCGGGTTCGCCTGCTTTCGAATAATCCTGATAAGGTGGAGGCGCTGGAGCGTGCCGGGGTGCACGTGGTGGAGCGCGTGCCTTGTGAAGTACCCGCCGGTCCGCATTCTGCGGAATATATGAAGACGAAGAAAGACAAGCTCGGCCACCTCTTCACGTCGCGCTAGCCAACCATTCAGTTATCCCGTATTCAGCTGTCCGGAAGTGAGTATCTTCTTCAAGGTGGCACGCTGTTTAACAGGAAGGTATTCGAGCGCTGCTTTGGCCAGAGCAATGTAGACTTCGCGAGCCAGAGGAGTGCGCTGCAGTACGTGCAGGTGCTGGTTCACCGTGTCAGCATCGCCACGCACGATGGGACCGCTGAAGGCTCCGGCTGCGCCCAACGCAGCGTAGTTCGCCACGGTTTGCGCGAGGATGGGCAGCATCCTTTGTTTGGCCGCTTTTCGAGGCACTCCCGCGGCGGCTGCGACACGTTCGGTGGTAGCCAGCAATGCAGCTAAAAGAGGCGAGGCGAATGTTCCCCAGGCGTGATATGCCGCCTTGTCGCGTTTCTTGATGGAGAACGACTGTCCCCGCAAATCCTTCACGATGCGGCGCGCCATCCGGACGGCGGGAGCGTCGCCTTCGATCGCGAATGGAACTCCGGCGAGGAACGGCCGTGAACCGCGCACAAAAGTCATCAGCGGATGCACCGACGCCACTCTTGCTCCCCGCTGGCGGAGGGCAGACAATGCGTCGCTGGTGAGCGCTCCGCTGGAGTGCAAGGCTATTCTTCCCTTCCAGATGCCTTTGTCTGCCAGCGAGCGCGCGGCGTATGCAATCTGCCCGTCGGGCACGCAGAACCAGACGACGTCACCGCTGATGTGACTTGCCGCGACGGCGGTCGCGCCGAGATTCCGCGCCAACATCGTCGCCCTTCGGAATGAATCGCCGCCAGAGCGTGCGACGACAGCGTCGATGGCATAGCCCGCCCGCATTAGCGCTGCGCCGAGGGCCGCACCCAGATTGCCTGCTCCGACGATGGTGATATGCGGCTTAGCCGCCATGCGGGGAGAATAGCAGAATCGGCTTCCGGCGCTCGGCTTCCGGCATTTGGCCTTCCGGCGTCTGAACCTCCGTTCCGAGCCTACCGGATGCCGGAAGCCGTGTTTTATATTGTCTGCATGGCAAAGTCTCGCGCTTCTTCTCCCAGCAAAACTGCTCGCTTTAAACCGGGCAAAGGCCGCCTCCTATCTTCCCGTGTCGCCTATCGCGGGCCGGTGTTCTGGGTAACGACGGACCAGGTGGTGGAACCGGGAGGAGTGCGGGTGCGGCGTGATCTGATCCACCATTCCGGGTCGGTCGTGGTGCTGGCAGTGGATGAATCCAGTTCGGGGCCGCGCGTCCTGCTGGAGCGCCAGTACCGCCATGCCGCGCAGGATTACCTGTGGGAGCTGCCGGCTGGGCGCATTGATCCCGGCGAAAAGGAACTGGAGGCTGCCCGGCGCGAGTTGCTGGAGGAGACTGGATATACCGCAACGCGCTGGCGCCGCATTTTGAAGTTCTACGCGAGCCCGGGTTTTATGGCCGAGACTATGGCCGTTTACCTGGCCACGGGACTGCGCAAGGGGACGGCTCAGCCAGAGGAAGACGAGATTATCTACAAGCGGCTCGTGGCTCTCCCGGTGGCCGTCCGCATGGCGGTGGGAGGTACGATTCGCGATGCCAAGACCATCGCGTCGGTACTCTGGTTGCAGTATCACGTCACCCAGGGTAGGGGCCTGGGGGCTTCTTCTCAATCAACTTCCCAATCCAGTCCCCAATCAAGAAGGCAACCTTCCCCGTAGAAATAAGCAACTGTCGACAAGGCACTATTCCCTTGTCCAGAATCGCGCCCAAGGGAGCCGGGGCGGAGCGGCCCTGATCTGGCAGGTACCCTTGACAGGCCTACACTATCGCTCCAAAATGCATCCTAATACTGCGGGCACGTCCTTGGCCCCCCCAGTAAAGGGCGTGCGGAAAGCGGGGGGTTACGTGGAACGTATGAAAGGAACCGTTAAGTGGTTCAATAACGCGAAAGGCTATGGGTTCATTGGGCGCGCCGATGGCCCGGATGTTTTTGTTCACTACAGCGCGATCAGCTCCGAGGGATATAAGAGCCTGCAGGAAGGCGACCAGGTGGAGTTCGAAATCACCGAAGGTCAAAAGGGACCCCAGGCCGCGAACGTGACCAAGGCTTCGTAGCCGGTCTGGTGATTGCCCGATACGGCCGGCAGGGCCACAAAGCGCAGGGAGAGTGATCTCCTATGAACCGTCGAGAGATCGCGGTCAACATACTGCTTGGTCTGCATCTCCTCCTCGTCTTTGTCATTCCCGTGGTTGTGCTTGCCTCTACCATACAAGCGTAGGCTCGCGTCTGGATTTGGCTCTCCCGACCCAACTTGTTTAATCTTTATTCGTGGACAACAAGTCAATCGCCACGGTTCTCTATGAGACCGCCGACCTGCTGGAAATCGATGGGCAGGATTCATTTCGCATCCGCTCATACCGCAACGCGGCGCAGGCCATCGAAAACCATCCGCAGCAGATCAGGGAACTCATCGCCGACCCAAAGAAAGTGCTCGAAATTCCCGGCATCGGCAAAAGTATGCTCCGCAACCTGCAGGAGCTCTTCAAAGAGGGCAAGCTCGCCGTTCAGGCCGAACTGCTTGAGAAGTACCACCCTTCGATGCTGCAGTTGCTAAAGATTCAGGGCCTCGGGCCGAAGACCATCGCCCTGATCTGGAGCGCCTACAAAGTCAGCGACATCGACGGCGTCGAGAAACTGGCGCGCGAAGGAAAAATCCGCGAGTTGCCGCGCATGGGGGAAAAGCACGAAGCCAAGCTCCTCAAGGCGATTGAGGACTACCGGCGCATTGGCGGCCGCTTCCTGATTGACGCGGCCGAAACCGAGGCAGCCAAGCTCAGCGAATACCTCCTGAAGTTTCCGGGATTTGAGAAGATCACACCCGCGGGATCGCTACGCCGCGGGAAGGAAACGGTTGGCGATCTCGACATTCTCGTGACCGGCGAGGCCTGCTGCTCCGACAGCAAGCGGCAAGAGGCGGTGGGGTACGTGGCGAAGTATCCCCCGCTGATGGACATCATCGGCCAGGGCGACAACAAGATCAGCTTCCGCCTGCACAGCGGAATGCAGGTCGACGTGCGCCTGCTGCCACCGGATTCTTTCGGCGCGGCCATGCAGTATTTCACGGGCTCCAAGGCGCACAACGTCGCTCTGCGGCAGCGCGCGCTCAGGAGAGGCTACACGCTGAGTGAATACAGTCTCGCCGACCTCAAAACGGAGAAGCCGGTTGCGGGCAAGACTGAAGAAGAAATTTACGCCAAGCTCGGACTCGACTACATTCCGCCGGAATTGCGAGAAAACCTCGGGGAGATTGATGCCGCGCAGGATCATGCTCTGCCTCAGTTAATCACGCAGGCTGATTTGCAGGGCGACGTCCACATGCACACCGTCGAAACCGACGGCCGCAACACGATCGAAGAAATGGCCGAGGCCGCGAAGGCGCGCGGCTATAAGTATATGGCGATCACCGATCACTCCAAGAATCTGGCGTTCGCCAACGGACTGGACGACAAACGTGCCGTCGAGCATATTCGCCGCATTCGAGAAGCCGGCAAGCAGATCGGCGGCATCACAATTTTTGCCGGGATCGAGGTTGACATCCTCGCCGATGGTGATCTGGATCTCTCCGACGACGTGCTGGCGCAGATGGATCTGGTCATCGCCAGCGTGCACTCCGTCTTTAATCAGGAACCGGCAAAGATGACGGACCGCCTGCTGAAAGCGATTGAGAATCCGAACACGTCGATCATCGGGCATCCTACGGGGCGGATTCAGTTGCGGCGCGATTCTTACCAGTTTGACATGCACGCGGTGTTAAGCGCCGCGGCGAAACGCAAAGTCGCGATGGAGCTGAACTCCTATCCCGACCGCCTCGACTTGAATGACGTCCACTTGCGCCAGGCCAAGCAGCACGGAGTCAAGATCGTGATCAACACCGACGCCCACCATACGTCGCACATGGAGAAGATCCGCTACGGCGTGCTGCAGGCTCGGCGCGCCTGGCTCACGAATGCGGACGTGCTGAACACATTGCCTGCCGAGAAGTTCGCCAAGGCGATGAAACACGCATGGGAGGCGTAGAATCGGCAGGCACGAGGAAAATTATGGCAGATGAAAACCGTGGTGCTCCCGCTGGGAGTTCCGGCGCTTCACCGGCGGCGCCCGCGAGTACTACCGCGCAGGCCGGGCCGACGATCAACATCGGCGACGAGTTCGGAACCGCCAAACGAAATCTTCCTCCCGCCAAGATCGTGCTGCCTGCTATCGCGGCAGTGCTGGTAATCGTGGGGATTGTGGTATTTCTGGAACGCGGCAAACCACAAGGCTCCGGATCGCTGGATGATGTTGCCGCTGTTGAAATCCCCGGGCAGGGTTCGACCATGGTGGCATTGACCTTTACTGTGCGCAACACCGCCGAACAGGTCCTGTATGTCCGCAGTATCGAAGGCACGGTCAAGACGGCGAGCGGAGAGTCGAGCGGAGACGCCGTCTCGGCAGTAGATTTCAACCGGTATTTCTCGATCTTTCCCGCTCTGAAGGACGGCACGCAGCCGGCGCTAAGCCCGGAGGCCAAGCTGCAGCCGGGTGAAACCGTACAGAGGACTGTAATCGTTGCTCTGCCTTTAACCCTTGATGCTTTTAACCATCGCCAATCCGTCAGCGTGGTGATTCATCCCTACGACCAATCAGTGCCCGTAGTCCTGACAAAATAGCTTCCGGACATGACTATGAAAAAGACTCGGCTAACACTTCTGACTGTTGCGTTCTTGTCAGCGCTACTGCTGGCCGTTCAACTGGGAGGCGCCGCCGCCACACCCAAAGGCAAGTATCTGGTTTACGTCGGCACCTACACGGAGGAAGGCAGCAAGAGTAAAGGCATTTACGCCTATCGCTTTGACGCAGACACATCTGAACTGAGCCCAATTGGCCTGGTCGCGGAGACGACCAATCCTTCTTTTCTGGCCGTGCATCCGAATCATCGCTTTCTCTATGCGGTGAACGAGGTTACTCGATACAAGGGCCAGAGCAGTGGAACGGTCAGCGCTTTTGCGATTGATAACGCTACGGGTAAGCTGACCTTCCTGAATGAAGTCTCATCGCGAGGCGCCGATCCGTGCTATGTCACGGTCGACAAGAGCGGCAAGTATGTTCTGGTAGCGAATTACACGGGAGGCAGCATAGCGACGTTTCCGGTGTCCGACGACGGACGGTTGGGCGAGGCTTCGGCGTTCGTGCAACATTCCGGTCACGGCACGAATCCGGAGCGCCAGGAGGGGCCGCACGCGCACTCGATCGATCTTTCGCCCGACAATCACTTCGCGCTGGTGGATGATCTCGGCCTCGACGAGTTGGTCGTGTACCGTTTCGACAGCGCCAAGGGATCGCTGACGTCCAACGATCCCAAGTTTGCCAAGCTCAATTCCGGCGCGGGGCCGAGGCACTTCGCCTTTCATCCGAACGGTAAGTTTGGATATGTGATCAATGAAATGCAGTCTACGGTTACAGCTTTTGGTTACGATCCTGCAAGCGGCGCGCTGCATTCCTTGCAGACGGTTTCCACTCTGCCGAAAGACTTCTCCGGCCGCAACGAAGATGCGGAAGTCGAGGTACATCCTTCGGGGAAGTTTCTGTACGCCTCGAACCGCGGCCATGACAGCATTGCGGTGTTCGCCATCGATGCCGCAAAGGGAACGCTTACGCTGGTCGAGATTGCTTCCACGCAAGGCAAAGAGCCCCGCAACTTTCAGATCGATCCCACGGGAACGCTTCTGTTCGCAGCCAATCAGAAGTCCGACAGCATCGTCGTATTTAGGATCGACGTGAAAACCGGCCGTCTCACGCCAACCGGACAAAAGATTGATGTGGGCACACCAGTGTGCGTAAAATTCTTGGCTTTGGAATGATCTAGAGCGGTCAATAAGCCCTATGACGGGTTTACTGTTTCTTCTGGATGAACCTTCGCCGCACCAGGTGCGTGTTCGCGTCCGGTTTGATTTCGTCGTACTTCAGGCAACTGATGGAGCCGTCGACTTCCAGCACCGCCAGCGCTACATCGTGACAGCTCGAAATCCCGTGCTCTCGTAAAGCGCGTTGCAACTCGTCCATGCTGACGTGCTCCTTGGCCATATGCGGCTCGATCACCTGGCCATCATGAACCAACAGGCTGGGCTGCCCCTGTATGAAGCGGCGAAAGCGGCGATTCACACCGGAAAGATCGGCCACCAGATAGTTCAGCAGGAGCAGGGTGCAGGCTGCGGCAACTCCACCGAATAGAGACGTGTCCGGCCCGGTCATGGCGTTCTGCACGGAGTTCGACAGGAGGAGAAGCAGGGTGAGGTCGAACGGCGTCATCTGCCCGACCTCGCGCTTGCCGCTGAGCCGCACGCCGATCAGCACCACCATGTAGATCACGGCGGTGCGGAGCGCGATCTGCAGCAGCACAGGAGCGCCCGCTGGAAGTAACACTCCGTTCAATTGGCCGTCACCGGCACGGGAGCGTTTTTCGGCGTGCTGAGATATCCGGTGACCTTGTTTTTGTCAACGTTCCAGATTACGAGCTCGAACAGCAGGTGATCGCGTCCCGAGTAGAACTGAATCGGTTCGGCAACGTTGCGATCCTTCTTCTCGATGGTCTTGTCATCGGCGGTCACGTTCATGGTGAACTTGCCCTTCTTGGCGTCGGCCTTCTTGAGCTGCAAGCTCACCGTCGACACGGGTTGCGGCTTGGCTCCTTTTAGAAGGGTGAACTCATAGTAGTTGCGATCTCCCTTATGCTTGAGGACCTCCAGGTCGGATCGCGTCGTGGCGATCAGCCCGCTTTGTACGCCGAGATCGCCGACGGTACTCTGCAGTTTAGCTTTGGTGGCTTCCAGATCTGCCTTGGTCGCGGCAACGTCAGTCTTCACGCCGCCTACGTCGGTTTTCACGCCCGCGATGTCGCCACTCACCTGTGTGATCTGCTTCTTCTGCTCTTCTTCCAGGCGGCTTTCAGCAGCCTTCTGCTGGGCCTGCAACTGCGCCGCGCGCGCGGCCAGTTCTTTCTTGGTCATGCCCACCTGATGAGCGATCGTCTCTTCCGAAGCCTCCGCCGTCTGCATGCGATTCTGCAGCTCTGCGAGCTGGGCTTGACTGGCGTTCAGGTCCTGAGTCAGCTTCTGGATGCGGGAATGCATCGCGTAATGCGCATACGCCGACACGACAACGAATGCAACCGCCAACAGGATAAGAATCCACTTCCCTGCGCTCGAGTGATGCTCAACGAATATTTGTTCGCCCTCTTCCGGCATCGATGGCTCCTTCTGGGATAACGTGCTTCGCAGATTAATTGTTTAGCAGAAGAACGCAAGTGTCAATTGGCTGCTGGATGCGCTGGCCAGTGGGTGCTGGCGCGCGGACGGGGATTGTTGCCATTGCCGGAGTGCCGACAGAGGATGGTCGAGGTCCAGTTCGTCTATGGGCGAAGCGCCAACGCCTGGCGCAAGACTGGTTCCGGATCGCGGCGGATGGACGTGGCCTGCGCGCCGAGTCGCTTTTCGAGTTGCTTTCGAGGTGCTTGCAGTGACTTTGTGGAGGAGGCGTCCGGCAAGGACTTCTCCAGGCTCTCGGCTTTCGTGTATGACGCATAAACAAAGCGCGCGGGAAATCCCGCGGAATCCAGGAACTGGCCGTAAATAAACCAGTCTTCAGCGCTGGAACGCTGGTCGCCCTCGGCGGCATCCAACCGCAAGGCCTGCTGATAAAGCCGGAGTGCCTCTCCGATGTTTCCAGTTGTGGTTTGAAGCGCGGCTTCGTTGATGTCGGCGACACTTTCCAACTTTCTCTGCCTGGTCTGAGCCGCGAGGGTTTCGGCCAGGTGGAAAGACTGCAAAGCTTGTGAGGTCTGCGATGCTCGCCCCTGACAATCGGCCATGCGCAGCGCGATGGCGATGACCTGTTGTGGCTGAGGACGGTTCTCTGCCGGCTGGCCGGCGATCTTGCTCAAGTATGCTTTGTAGTGCGCCACAGCGGACTGAGGTTTGTTTTGGCGATCCAGTTCATTGGCGATGTATAAATGCGCGGAGACTTGCGCCGGATCAATCGCAATCGCCCGTTCCCAGTCAGCCACGGCATGGTTGGCATCGCCGCGGCGCGATGCCAGCAATCCACGGTCAACCAGCAGGTTCGGATCCGTGGGCGCGTATCGCAGCGAAGATTGTGTCAGGTCGAAGGCTTCGTCGAAGCGCTTCTGATCGATCAGCAATCGCAACAGGGCGTGGCGTGGCGCGGGATCAGCCGGATTGGCCTGCATTGCCTTTTTCCAGGCTGCTTCGGCCTCTTGCAGATAGCCATCTTCCATTTCTCTGTGGCCCAGGCGCGTTTGCAAGGAACTGTCATAGGAGTCAAGCGCCGCAGCTCGCTGCAGATCCTGCAGGTCGTCGGCCCGCAGGGCGAGGTAGTGGCGGATCTGATCGACAGTGCCCCACGTGAGTAACAAAATGGCTGTTGCAGTGCGCAGAAAGCGGGCGGCCGGGGCCCTCCCGGTCAGCCAGCGCCAAGTCGTGACCAAGTGCCCTCCCGCACCGGTGGCAACTTCCGCAAAGTGCTCGCGCGAATTGAGCAACAGTGCGGCGATGCGGCCGTCGCGCAGCTTCCAGATGGCACCGTCAAGAATGAAGTGATGGATGTTCACTAACGCGGTGAAGATCAGGAAACTAGCCACGAAGTCGTGGTGAAGTATCCGGCTTACCAGCCAGGGCCCGGGGACAAACAGAGCAATGCCGCCTGTGACCAGCACGGCGAAATAAACCGGCAGGCGCCATTTGGGAGCGCTTTTCTCCGCAGCCTCCCGCCTGGCGTAGTGACTCGTAATCCAAAGGTATTGTGCCGAGTGCATAACCGCCAGCACGCCGGAACTGTAGCGGCTTTGTGGGATGGCAAGGCCCTTGACCAGTGACATGCCCGCGGGAAGCAGGAACCAGAGGAATTGGGATGAAAACAAAGTGAGTGAGGGCAGCAGCTTTCGCCACCCGGTGGCGCGCGCCAAGCCAGACAAGCCGTAGACGGAGAGCGCCAGGAACAGCAGGCCCAGGATGATTTGCTCCCAGCGGCTTACGATCGCGGGAATTCCCAGAGATACAAACAGCGGATCCGAGGACGGCCCGGTATGGAAGCCTAGAAACAGAATCAGGTAAGACGCGACGAATGCGCCGTACAACGCGCCGCGCTGGGCTTTGTCCGGGTTCGCTCCGGCTCGACGGGCAAACATCATGAACAGGCCGTAGTTCTGTCCGCTGTAGTGCCACGGGCTCCAGGTCAGGTAGATGGTAAAAATCCACGGCAGAATCCGCAGCCAGAAGTGCGACAGAAACAGCGTCAGCAGAACTACCGCGGTAGTGTGCAAGGTGAAGATGCGGTACTTGTGAAAATCCTCAGCCCGGTGGTAGGCGCGATAAATTGTCGCCATGTAGTGCGGATAGTTAAAGAATAAAGCCAGCCCGTAAAAGGCGACGGCCCAGAAACGCGTGTTAGAAGCAACCGAGAAATAGGAAAGCAGCAGAAGAGGGGCGGACCAGGCTCCGCAACCCACGATAAGATCCAGCCACGGCCCGTAGATCCAGGGCGAGGCAACCGAGGCCTGTGGGCGCGACTTGTTGCTGACGTTCGACATAAAAGACCGGATTCGCGAGCTTAAGCTCCCCAAGAACGCATAGCGAAGCAGCCGCGCCTATCCATTTCCAGGGGGTTTGAACGGATTATAGGGGGCGGATGAACGGTATCGCGTAACTACAAATGTGCTGGTCGCGTAACGAAAGTAACGCTGTCCTCGGTATTCGGACTTGTGGGAACTGCGGTGAAGCTCGCGACGCCGTCCCGCGAGTCTTTTACAATGCAACGGTGAAGAGTTGGGACGTTATCATCGCCGGCGGCGGCATTATTGGCCTCTCGCTGTCGATCGCGCTGCGCAAGCGGGGAGCGAAGGTGCTGGTCGTCGAACGCAGCGAGCCAGGACGCGAGGCTTCCTACGCTGCTGGCGGAATGCTGGTCGATTGCAGTACTGAAACTCCGGCCGCGCTTCAGCCACTCGCGACCGCCAGCGCCCGCATGTATCCGGAGTTTGCCCACGAACTGCAGGTCGAATCCGGCCTGAATGTAGATTTGAGGGAACAAGGGGCGATTGTGTTCCCGCCGGTGGAGCATGTACACCAGCGCCCCGGATTCACGCTGGCCAGCCTGCTTCCGGCGCCACTGGCGGAATTGGAGCCGGCACTGGCAACAACGGATCGTCCCGCATTTTTCTTGAAGGAACGCAGCGTTGATCCGCGGGGTTTAGCGGCGGCAGCGTGGAAGACCGCCAAGAATCGGGGAGTGGATTTCTCTTCAGGTGATCCGGTCAAGTCAGTCATTGTCGCTCACGGCCGCGTCACGGGCGTTACCACCGCGAAGACCGCATTCGCTGCGCCCAAGGTCGTGAACTGCGCGGGCGCATGGGCGGGACAGATCGCGCCTCAGGCTTTCCCTACTCGACCGGTCAAAGGGCAAATGCTATGCCTGGCCGCGCCCTCTCGAACGCTTCTCAAACACGTCGTCCGTTCGCCCGAAATTTACCTGATTCCACGTACTGACGGGCGAATTCTGGTGGGCACTACCGTGGAAGAAGCCGGGTTCAACAAACAAACGGACCCTGCGACGATCCAGCGCTTCCACCGATGTGCTGTAGCCATGGTTCCTGAATTGCAGAACGCGAAGATCCTTGAAGATTGGGCTGGCCTGCGTCCCGGGACGCCCGATGGGCTGCCCATTCTCGGCGCTGCGTCCACGCTCGGCTACTATGTCGCCGCGGGCCATTTTCGGGACGGAATTCTTCTTGCTCCCATCACCGCCCTCCTCATGGCCAAAGTGATGATGGGAGGCGAGCCGGAATGCGATCTGGCGCAGTTCTCCCCACAACGGTTTGCCACAATCCAAGCGCCGCAGTGACCAGCCCCGCGCCCCTGGTCAATCCTTCGCGGTATACTGGTGCGTTTCCCGCAGTATTACGAATCCGCATTCAGCGTTCTCCACCAGAAAGGACGATCTTATGGCCTCCTCCGCAGTCGAATTTGCCCGCAGTAATCAACAGCGTTTCTTAAGTGAGCTGAAAGACCTCCTTCGCATCCCCAGCATCAGTACTCTGGAAGAGCACAAGCCTGACATCCAAAAAGCCGCCGACTATGTGGCCAACGAACTGCGCCGCGTCGGCATGGAAAACGTTGAGGTCATCCCGACGAAGGGACACCCGCTCATCTATGCCGACTGGCTGCACGCCCACGGCAAGCCCACGGTGCTCTGCTACGCGCACTATGACGTGCAGCCACCCGATCCGCTCGACGAGTGGCACACGCCGCCCTTTGATCCTACCGAGCGCAACAACAACATCTATGCTCGCGGCGCCGTCGACGACAAAGGCCAGCTCTGGATGGAAATCAAAGCTCTCGAAGCCCTCATGCAGACCGGCGGAGGCAAGCTGCCTCTCAATGTGAAAATCATTTTCGAAGGTGAAGAAGAAGTCGGCGGCGAATCGATCGCCGAGTACATCCGCAAGCAGAAGACCAAGCTGAGGGCAGATTTCGCCTTGGTCTGCGACACCGAACTGTTCGCGCCCGATCTACCTACTTTGTGCGTTGGCCTTCGCGGCCTGGTTTATACCGAGATCGAAGCATTCGGAGCCAAGACCGATCTGCACTCCGGGATGTACGGAGGCGCCGCGCCCAATCCTTTCTTCGCGCTGATCGAAATCATCAGCAAGCTGAAAGATTCCAAAGGGAAGGTTCTGATTCCCGGCTTCTATAAAGACGTAAAGGCCCCAACCAAGGACGAACTGAAGGCCTGGAAGCGCCTGCCCTTTAACGAAGAGCACTACCGCAAGACGGAAGTGGGATCGAAGGTGCTCACAGGCGAGCCGGGATATTCCGTGCTCTACCGCACCTGGGCACGGCCTACGCTTGAAGTGCACGGCATGCCTGGCGGATTTACCGCGCCGGGAGCGAAGACTGTGATCCCGGCGAAAGCGGCGGCCAAAGTTTCCATGCGCATGGTGCCCAACCAAGATCCCGACGATATCCTCAAGAAATACACCGCCTACGTGAAGAAGCTCACGCCCAAAGGCATTGAGACCAAGATCAAGATTTGGAGCAAGGGTCCAGCCTGCGTTGTCGGCACCGACAACAAATACATTAAGGCCGCCACCGAAGCGCTGCACGATACCTTTAAGAAAGACACAGTGTTTATTCGCTCTGGCGGGTCGATTCCCATCGTCACTGACTTTCAGGATGTGCTGAAAATTCCCAGCGTCATGATGGGTTTCGGCCTCCCCGACGACAACCTGCACGCCCCCAATGAAAAGTTTCATATTCCGAACTTCTACCGGGGGATAGAAACGATCTGCCTGTTCTTCGAGAAGCTGGGAAAATAGAAATATGTTCGCTAACGAATTGTCTGTGTAGGGACGGGCGCTTACCCAGTCCCGCTTGCAGCTTCGACTAGTTGAGGCAGAGTACGACCCGGGAAAACCGTTGGTTAAGTCCTTCGACGTTTCGCACGTGCTAAAATCGCCTTGTGAAATCGCCGCGAAAATTCACTGTTCTCATTGAGCGCGATGAAGATGGCTACTATGTCGCTACCGTCCCGGCCCTCAGGGGTTGCCATACTCAGGCCAAGAATCTCGACACATTGATGAAGCGCGTTCGTGAAGTTGTCGAGCTGTGTCTGGAGGAAAACCGCAGTACTACTACCTCTCTTGAACTGGTCGGCATTCAGCAGATTTCCGTATGAGTCGCCTCCCCCGCCTGAAGGGTAAGGACCTGATCCGCATTCTTGAAAGGCGTGGTTTTGAAATCGTACGCACTCGCGGCAGCCACTTCTTCCTTCGCCATGCTGACGGAAGAGCCACAACTGTCCCGGTACATTCCGGCGAGGTGCTCGGCCCCGGCCTTCTGCGCTCTATCCTCCGCGATGTCGAGCTATCGATGGAAGACCTTGTTCGTAGCCTCTGACTCATTAGGTGCCGCCTCCTACCTGCTCTGCACCCGGAGACGGGCGAGCAGAAGCTGCGCCTTGCGAAACCAGGAACGCTCTCGACGGCGGAGATAGCCGGGCATAGTCGGCTTCTTGTCGAGAATTTTCTGCGCCCATTCGCGGGCTTCTTCGACGCGCCCCTGAGACAGCAGAAACTGTGCGTAGTTGTAATAGGTCTCAGAGATGGTGGAAATTTTCGTCGCTTGCTGAAACAGGGCTTCCGCTTTGTCGGGCTGTCCGGTTTGCGCGTACGCCTGGCCCAGCAGTCCTTTGGCGCGGTGGAAGTCATAGTTGGGATCGGCACTGATGGCACGCTCGAGATCAGGAACGGCAGCAGCAAAATCTCCCAGACCTACTTCGGCGATGCCGCGACGGTAAAACGGGTCCGCATGGTCGGTGCGTGAGGAAATCGCTTTGTCGTAAGCAGCGCGGGCGCGGGAGAAGTCGCCGTCGTCGAGATAGAGCAGGCCCAGTTCTTCATAGTTGCCAGCGGAGGGATTATCGAGGATGGCGCGCTCGAGTTCGCGAATGCGGCGGCGGCGCGGAAATACCTGAAACGACGTGCTAAGCAAACTGGCGTCGGGAATGACTTCGACGGCAATGTAGACCAGAGCCCCTAGCCATCCGCCGATAAGGATAATAAAGAGCCAGTACGTGTCCGGACGCCGGCGAATGAAGTGGACAATAGCCACTGCCTGGAGAATAAATCCCCACCAGGAGACGAAGAAAAAGAGCAGCGATCCCATGGAATGCGCAATATACCATGGGCTTCGGGCTTCGGCTTTCGGGCTTCGGGCTTCGGCTTTCGGGCTTCGGCTTTCGGGCTTCGGCTTTCGGCTCTCGGCCTTCGGGCTTTGGCAAATCCTTAGGCTGCGGGCTTTCTCACTACTTTGATCAGACCGTTCAGCAGGCGGCCGACTTCACCGCATCGATCTTGAAGTTGTTGGCTCTGAGCGTGGGAAAGCAACTGCAACTGCTGCGCGATGGTCACCTGAGTCTCAATTTCAAATACCGAACCTCGAGCTACGGCTAAGAACTGGCTCAGTTCGCGATCTGAAAAACGTCCTTTGCCTTCGGCAATGTTGCTGGCCACCGACACAGCCGCCCTGCGGAGTTGACTCGTTAGGCCGAACATTTCTTCCTTTGGAAACTTCGCCGTGCTCCGGTAAATTTCAAGGACAAGCGCCATTGCACACTGCCAAGCTTCAAGATCTTTGTAAGTTCCACTCATCGACAGCCCTCGGTTGGAGCAGGTTAGCTCTTCCGTTCCGCGACAGCAGTGACATATGTCACAATCAATGAGTGGAAAAGTCTGAACATGCTTTGCCGAAGCCCGAAAGCCGGAGCCCGAAGCCCCGCTCGATTCGACTGCTGGCCACCGATATCGACGGCACCCTGCTCAATCCACAATTTCAAATCTCTGAGTGCGATCTTGCGGCGCTGCGGCAGGCCCATGCGGCCGGGATCGAGATCGTGCTGGTGACGGGCCGGCGGCACATGTTTGCTTTACCCATCGCACAGCAACTTGGATTTGATCTCTGGCTGATCAGTTCGAATGGGGCGGTGACGCGGTCACTCTCGGGCGAAACGTTCCATCGCGACATGATGCCGCGCGAAACCTGCCGCCGTTTGTGTGAAGCCATGCAAGAATTCCGCGGGCATACCGTTCTGACGTTTGATCAGGAGACGAAGGGCGCGATTGTGCTGGAGCGAATGGATGAACTGAGCAGCAGCATTCGGCGCTGGCTCGAAAAGAATATCGACTACATTGAGTTTGTCGTGCCCATCGAAAAAGCGCTGGGCACGGATCCAGTGCAGGCGATGTTCTGCGGGTCCATGGCGCGGATGGTGGAGGTGCGGCGTGGCATTGAGCATTGCGGACTTGAGGCGCAGATTACGGTGTTGCGAACGGAGTATCCGGCGCGGGATCTATCGATGATCGACGTACTGAATGCGGGTTGCTCCAAAGGCCACGCGCTGGAGCGGTGGGCCAACTATCGCGGGATTCGGCGTGAAGAGGTCATGGCCATCGGTGATAATCACAATGACGTGGAGATGCTTGAGTTTGCCGGGCATCCGGTTATCATGGGGAATGCATGTGAAGAGTTGCGCGGACGGCGGTGGACGGTGACTCTAGGCAATGACGCCGGCGGCGTGGCGGCAGCCGTAGATGCGGTGCTGGGTGGTTCGCCGGTAATCCTCGGCTAGTCTTCGGCAAATGTGGGATGAAATCTTTGACTCAGTGGCGCGCGTATCTCGGGAATTTTCGTTCTCGCGCTGGTGTCCTCGATTCCCTGCTGGGCGGGTCAGATCGCGGTTCTGCGAAATGGGTTTTCGATCCGGCATGAGCGGCGGCAGGTGATGGGCGCTACCACGCGGCTCTATGTCAGCCCGGACGGGTCGAGCTATGTTGATGTGCCAACAGCGGAGATCGAGCACTTCGAGGATGCTCCGCTGGAAAGCGCAGTTTCGGCAAACCCCGCTTCCGGCGTCAGGTTTCAGGCCGCAGCGGCAAGGGCGACTCCGACGAATCTGAATGAAGTTGTCAATTCCGCCAGCGACCGATACCGACTGGATCCGGACTTGGTGAACAGCGTAATCAAGGCAGAGAGCGGCTTCAATGTTCGAGCGGTTTCGCCTAAGGGAGCGCGCGGGCTGATGCAGTTGATGCCGGAGACGGCGTCGCAACTCGGCGTGCCGAATGCGTTCGATCCACAGGCGAATGTTGAAGGGGGAACGCGCTATCTGCGCGAACTTCTGGAACGCTACAACTTCGATCTGGTTAAAGCGCTGGCGGCATACAACGCGGGGCCGCGGCGGGTGGAACAATATGGTGGCGTGCCTCCGTATTATGAGACGCGGGCGTATGTGGCGCGCATCGTGCGGGATTTCAACAAAAAGAAAATTGCACAGAAGAGTGCGGGCCAATCCCGAACGAAGAAAACTCCGGCGAAGAAGCGCGGAGCGCAGGTCTCAGGAACGACCTCGCGGGCTGGGGGTTCCAGGATGCAGGCCAAGGCGAGCTCCGTGCAAGCGAGTGAGTAGCGTCCTCAGGCCTTTCCAGTTATTCTCTGCACAGACGGAGTAGTTTGACCCTCGTGGTCCACTCATTTACCTTGGGAACTGCCGTTTCCCACTTCGCGTTGCGAGGGTCGCGGCGCGAGGTCCCCCGACTGAATGGATAAAAAGCGCATTCTGGCCACCGCCGCGGTGTTCCTCATCCTGGCTTTACTGGTTTACCTGCAATACCGGCATTGGCAAAGCTTCGATTGGGGTACTTTCTGGAGCCAACTGCACCTGATCAAGAAAATCCACGTACTGCACGGCATCGCGCTCATTTACTTCGGGTACGGCTTGCGCGCTTTGCGGTGGAGGATTTTCCTGAAGACCAGTGCGGCCGAAGACAACGGTGACAGAGCTGATCTCGCCGACTCTGGTTGGGTTCACGGGACTAGCATTGCTGGGGCGGGCGGGAGAATTCATTCGCCCGTACCTGATTGCCCGGCGGACCGAGCTTCCCTTTTCTTCGCAACTGGCGGTGTGGGGAGTGGAGCGCATTTTTGATCTGGGCGCCTTCACGATCCTGATGCTACTGGCGATTTTTCTGCCCAGCGCCCTGCCTTCGATTCCCCATCCCGAATACTACCTGCGCTTTCGGCAGGCGGGCTTTGTGCTGATTGCGTTGGTGGCCGCGACCACGCTGGCGGCTGTGGTAATCCGCCGCTACGGCTATGCGGTGGCGGGTTGGTTGGAACGGCGCTTCTCACACCTGCCGGCGAATCTGGGGCACAGGCTCGGGCAGCGGGCGCGAGAGTTCGGCGCGGGTCTGAACACGATTCACGGACCCTGGTCGCTGCTGTGGCTGACGCTGGTGTCGGTGGGGATGTGGTATGTGATCGCTCTGGCGTACCAGGAAGTAACACATGCGTATGGCGTGGACGCGCTGGCGATTCCGGTGTCGCAGCTTCTGATTCTGGTGTTCGCGAGCATGCTGGGATCGATGTTGCAGCTGCCGGCGGTGGGGGGCGGGTCGCAGATGGCGGTCATCGCGACGCTGTCGAGCGTGTTTGATGTGCCTCCGGAGATGGCTGCCAGTTGCGGGATCTTGCTGTGGCTGGTGACGTTTGCGGCCGTCGTGCCGACCGGGCTGCTGCTCGCGCATCGGGAACGATTGTCGCTGCGCAAGTTGTCGGAAGAAAGCCACCGGGCGGAGAAGGAGGAGTTGAAGGACTCCGCCGAGGGAATGAGTGGTTAGACCTTCGTTGAGATTCAGTTGCTGTTGCAGAAGCCAGCTTACGTTCACTTCTGTCCCAGGTTTTCATCTCGCTTCGCTCAGACGTCACAATCGTATGCGATACTGATGTGCCTGCGATCACTGCGGAGATGTTTCGATCGCGGCTAGACTTGGGCGAAAGTGTCGGGAGGTGTTATGAACGTCACGACCTGTGAGTTGGTTTTGACTGAGGAAGAGAGAGAACTCGTCCTCGATATTTTAGAGGAACGGCATCGTACGCTCCTGGTGGAGATTTCGCACACGGACCATCATCATTTCAAGCTGGTTCTGCGCAAGAAAGCTGAGATGATCGAGTCGGTGCTAAGCCGTCTGATTGCGCAGACGCAGGAAACAGCTGGATTGTCGGCCGCTTCGTGAAATCGAAGGCAAAGGGTCGGGCTTCCCCGATCCGGACTCCATACTAGTTCTGACGCGAATCCACAGGGGCAGTCTCTTTCAGGACGGAAGGTCCCAACCTTCTTCCTTCATTTTCTTATTAGTCCACTGTTGGAGCTGTTCGAACAACAGGGGCTCGATCACGGCAAAACGGACTCCAACGCGGCCTTCGTCGCCTATCCACATCAAACGCGCCTTTGCCTGAAACGGAGTCTGGCTTTCGGGCAGCACGAAACTCACATCGAGCAATCCAGAAAAGCGCATCGGTTCGGTGACACCGTCAAGGCCCATGCCGCCAGTGCTGAGGTTCACGCCCCGCACCAGGATTTGGTCGCCGTGGGAATTTTTCAGCGTTACTTCGAGCTCAACCCGCGCACGAAAGAACTTCTGCTGCTCGAGACTGATGAAACCGAGCGAGGCGGAACTTTCTCCGGAAACGAAGTTTATGTTGTACTCCTTCAGCTTTCGGCTCAGGGTACGGCGCGAGATGCCGAGCTGTTCCGCAGCGAGGGTGCGATGACCTCCCGTACGCTCCAGGGCCTTCATGATCATCTGCTCTTCCATGCTATCGAGATTACCGACAGGCATGGATGCGGTCTGGCGACGCACCGATGGCTCTCCGGACACTGCGGCATGGATGCGGGAGGCGTCGATTTCGGGGCCGGCAGAATCCATGGCGACTTTCGCGAGCAGATTGCGCAATTCGCGAATGTTGCCCGGCCACGGGTGCGAAAGGAGCACAGTAATGGCATCAGGCGAAAAATTCTTGCCCGCGGCCTTGAGGTGCAGGAAATGTTCGGCCAGAGCGACGATGTCTTCCGGCCGCTCGCGCAGTGGCGGAACGCGGAGTTGGAATTGGCCCAGGCGGTGGAAAAGATCCTGCCGGAAGCGGCCTTCCTTGACCGCGGCTTCCAGATCCTGATTGGTGGCGGCAACGATACGCACATCAACTTTGATCTTTCGGTGGCCGCCGAGGCGGTAGAACGGCTGACCGTCGAGCACTCGCAGAAGCTTGACTTGGGTGTGCAGTTGCAGTTCACCGATTTCGTCGAGGAAAAGCGTGCCTTTGTCCGCGAGTTCGAACAAGCCTGGCTTGGATAAGTCAGCTCCGCTGAATGCCCCTTTTTCGTAGCCGAACAACTCACTTTCGACGAGGTTTTCCGGCAAGGCCGCGCAGTTGATATCAATCCAGGGACGGCTCCGGCGGTCCGAAGACCCGTGGATGGTGCGAGCGATGAGTTCCTTGCCGGTTCCGGTTTCTCCGGTGATGAGTACGGCTTCGGTGTGCGCCGCGACACGCTCAACCAGGCCCATGAATCTGTGCATCAGCGGACTAGCGAGAATGAATTGCGTGCCATCGATTTCCCGAGCGCGGAAGACGGGGACATCCGCGGCGTCATCCGTCTTCGGCGCCGGCGGCCTGACATTGGGGATTGAGATAAAAGCGATCAGGCCAGCGGGAATCAAGCCGTCGTTCAGGAGAGTCAGGGAAACTTCGACCCTGATGTCTTGGCCAGACTTGGGCTGGAGGTGAAGTTCCGAGCAATACCAGCCGTGCTCGAGTGCGGAGGCGACAACCATTTTCAGCGCTTGATGATCTGGCTTTCCCGCGGACTTTCCATCGCGCGAAAAGATTGCCGCGAAGGGGCGGCCCACAATTTCTCGCGGCTCGTACCCGAACCGCTGCGTAAAAGCCGGGTTACATGCGGTCAATTGTCCATCCGGGTTGAGCGAGACTACCGGGACCTCGAGACCCGCGCGGGGCATGGGGTTTGCGATGGCTGACTGTCCGTGTGGAGTGCTCTCCGTTGACGGTCGCAGGTCCGAATTGCGATTTGAGGTCGGCATCACAGACGTTTGGGGATGATCTTGACACAGGCGACAGGCAACGCAGGAAAAACTGGTCACTCGCGGAGTAACGAAGGTAACTGGTTACCCGCAGGAGAGGACCGCGAAACGCGTGCCAGTTTCGCCGTCAGTTACTACAGTAAGCTTCTGAACCCCTGACACTTGCCATACGATTCGAGGACGGCTGCACCGGCAGGAAACGTGTGCCATGAAGCCGCCGGCAGGTTGAGGAAGCCTGCGCGGGAAACTCTTGTGTCCTCTCCCGGGGAGGCGAGGGCGCAGAAGTGTTGGGGGCCGAATCGTCGCACTGCTTCGTTAACAGGTGTGCATGAAAGCAGAGATTCAAGGATTGTCGGCGCAGACGAAGATGTTTGTCGGCGTCATGGCTTCGATGGGAGCCGTGTCGCTGGCTTTCGCGCTGTGGCATTGGCAGTCGGCGGATCTGGCGCGCTTCGCCTGTTATCTGGCTGTGGCAATCCTGGCATCGGGACTCAAGGTGCAATTGCCGGGGATTGACGGCACGATGTCGGTGAACTTCCTCTTCATCCTGCTGGGCGTGATGGAGATGAGCCTGGCTGAGACGCTAGTGATCGGATGCACGGCAAGCCTGGTGCAGAGCGTGTGGCACGCGCGCAATCGGCTGGATCCGGTCAAGGTCGTGTTCAACGTTGTCGGCATGATGGCGACCGCCAGCTCGCTAACCTATCTTACCTATCAGTGGCTCGCCACAAAATACGGGATCAGCAAGCCGATTCTGCTGATGCTCGCGGCGCTGGTTTTCTTCCTGGCCAACACCCTGCCGATCTCGGTGGTCATCGCATTAACGGAAAACAAATCGAGCCGGAAGGTTTGGTCGGAGTGCTACTTCTGGTCGTTTCCGTATTACCTGGTGGGCGCGGCCGCGGTGGGACTGGTTGGCATTGTGAACCGGCAGGCGGGCTGGCAGACCTCCTTGCTGGTGTTACCGCTTATTTACTGGGTGTACCGCTCTTACCGTCTTTACTTAGGGCGACTGGAAGCAGAAAAAGCGAGAGTAGAAATTGAGAAGCGCCACGTGGAAGAAATCGCTTCGCTGAACATGCGGACAATTGAAGCGCTGGCCCTCGCCATCGAGGCCAAGGACCACACCACTCACACCCATCTACGCCGCGTGCGTACCTACGCGATAGAAGTCGCCCGGGAACTAGGCTTGGCGGCACATGAGATCGAAGCTTTGCGGGCGGCCGCGCTATTGCACGATATCGGCAAGCTGGCCGTGCCGGAACAAATCATCAACAAACCCGGCAAGCTCACGCCGGAAGAATTCGAGAAGATGAAGGTGCATCCGCTGGTCGGAGCGGAAATTCTGGAGCGGGTAGCCTTTCCTTATCCAGTGGCGCCAATTGTGCGTTCCCATCATGAGCGCTGGGATGGCTCGGGCTATCCCGAGGGATTGATGCGAGAAGAAATTCCCATCGGTGCGCGCATCCTCGCTGCCGTCGATTGTCTGGACGCGCTCGCTTCACACCGGCAGTACCGTCCGGCGGTGCCCTTGGCGGCTGCAATGGCGAAGGTGAAAGAAAAAGCTGGAACCTGGTTCGATCCCGCGGTGGTGGAGGTTCTGGCACGGCGCTATGTGGAACTGGAGCGTGCGGCTTTGGCGCAGGAAGAGACCATCGTACCGCAATCGCTTTCGAAGTCGGTGCGGGTGGACAACGCTGTCGAGCCAGCAGCAGGATTCGAGACCTTCGCTGAACCCACGAACGGGGGCGATATTACGGATTTCCTCACGTCGATCGCATCGGCACGGCAGGAAGCGCAAACCATGTTTGAGCTCAGCCAGGATCTGGGAGTATCGCTCAGCCTGAGCGAAACCTTGTCGGTGCTGTCGATGCGGCTGCGCCGCATGATTCCTTACGATTCAATCGCGGTATTCGTGAACCGGAATGGCTGGCTGCTGCCCGAACTAGTGAGTGGCGAGAATTTCCGCATGCTTTCCTCGCTGAAAATTCGCGTGGGCGAAGGTTTGTGCGGATGGGTGGCACAAAATTGCAAACCGATCGTGAACGGCAATCCGCAGGTAGAGGCGGGCTACATTGTCGACCCGGAAAAACACACGACTTTGCAATCGGCGCTGGCGGTACCGTTGGAGGGTTTGAACGGAGTGGTAGGAGTGCTGGCGATGTACCAGACGAGCCGCGACGCATTTACCCCCGATCACCTGCGTGTGCTGCTGGCGGTGGGTTCGAAGGTCGCACTCTCGGTCGAGAACGCTCTGAAGTATCAGCAGGCAGAGAGTTCCGCCACCACCGATTACCTGACCGGCCTGCCCAACGCTCGATCGCTGTTTGTACACCTGGCTCAGGAACTCACTCGTTCCCGGCGCATGAAGACCTCGCTGGCGGTGCTGGTCTGCGACATTGATGGCTTCAAGCAGATCAACGATTCGTTCGGGCATCTGGAGGGCGACAAACTGTTGCGCGATTTCAGCGTGCGGCTGAAGGACGCTTGCCGAGGCTATGACTACGTGGCGCGCATGGGTGGAGATGAGTTCGTGATCACCGCTCCGGGACTCACCGCGGAAGCCGCGGTAGAAAAAGCGGAGCGCCTGAATCAAGCCGCCATCGAGTCAGGACGGCATGTATGCGGACGGGAAATCATCACGCTGAGCGTGGGCACAGCCTTTTGTCCGGAGGATGGATACGACGTGGAACGGCTGCTGGCCGAGGCGGACCGGCGCATGTATTCCATGAAGCAGGCGCATCACGCCGATACCGCGGGAATACAGGCGACGAACAAGACCCGCCGGACGACGGTGAGCTAGGAGAGGCTGGCCATGCTGGGAAAAAGAATTGCGCGGCACGGGCTGGCGATGGTCGCAACCATCCTGCTGGGAGGCTTGCTGGCAGCTACGTTGGTGCGGTTTGCGCCGGGGTTCGACGTGGATGAGGAGCAACTTGATCCGCGGCTGAATGCGGCGAGTGTCCAGGCACTGCGCGATCAGCGGCTGCAGCAGCGCAGCGTCATTCGATTTTATCTTTTCTCCATGAAGAGAGCGCTGCACGGGGATTTGGGGACTTCGATCTCCCTGGGACAACCTGTTACCAGGCTGCTTCGGGAACGCGTGCCATTAACGTTGCGATTGGGCGCGCTGGGGCTTTTGTTGAGCTGGTCGATGGCGCTCGCGCTGGCGTTGAGCGCTGCATGGTTTCGCTTCCCCGCCTACGATGTACTGACCACGATTCTAAGCGGGACATTTCTTTGTATTCCGGCGGCGGTGCTCGCTCTGCTTTCCGTGCTGTGGAATTTTCCGGGATCACTGGCCATCGCGCTGATTGTCTTCCCGCGCGTATATCGCTATGCGCACAATCTTCTGCTCAAAGCCTACACGTTGCCGCACGTAATTACCGCGCGCGCCAAAGGGTTGAGCGAGGCGCGGATCTTGGCGTGGCATGTGATCCCCGTGGCCGGGCCGCAGTTGCTCGCCGTGGCGGGAGTATCGGTGAGTGTAGCGGTGGGAGCTGCAATTCCGGTGGAAGCCTTGTGCGGTCTGCCGGGCGTCGGACAACTGGCGTGGCAGGCGGCGCTGGCGCGTGATCTGCCGCTGCTGATGAATGTCACGATCCTGGTGACGCTGGTAACCTTGCTGGCCAATTCAGCGGCAGATGTAATCGCTCATGCCCTCGGGAGGCAAGAAGCATGAGGACTGCCCCATGAGGATCGCCGAATGAGGATTGCCCCATGAAGGCCTGGCGCAGGGCGGCCTGTGCAGTTTTGCTGCTGGTGCTGAGCGCGTCGCTGGCGGCGAACTGGCTAGCGCCCGCTGGATACGCGAAACAGTATCGGGAGTCTCCGAATGCGGCTCCATCGCGCGAGCATTGGCTGGGCACGGATGACATTGGGCGCGACCGGTTTGCGCGCGTCCTTTACGGAACCAGGATTTCCCTGTTGCTGGCGCCGGCAGCGGCGTTGATTTCTACATTGCTGGCGGCGCTGGTGGGCGGTGTGGCGGGGTATCTGGGCGGCGCCTGGGCGCGGGGAGCAATGGCGGTCACCGATCTTTTTCTGTCGCTGCCATGGCTATTTTTGCTGATCACCGTGCGCGCGCTGATGCCCCTGAATATTTCACCGTTTGTATCGGTGCTGGTGACGTTCTCGATGTTGGGCCTGCTCGGCTGGACCAGCGCTGCGCGCGTGCTGTGCGCTAGTGCGGGATCGTTGCGGGACTCCGATTTTGTGCGGCAGGCGCGGGCTTCGGGGATTCAAGGCTCGCGATTGTTCTGGATCCACGTATTGCCGAATTTGAATCCGGTGCTTTATGCGCAGTTCTGGATTTCGATTCCGGTGTTCATCCTGAGTGAAGCGAATTTGGGCATTCTAGGGCTGGGAGTCGCAGAGCCCATGCCTTCGTGGGGAAATCTGCTGAAGGAGATCGAAGGGCTGGTTTCGGTGGGCGGAGAGCCGTGGAAGTTTGTGCCGCTGGTTTTGCTGGTGCTCGTGGTGACGTCGTTTCAGTTGGTGCTTTCCAGGCAGGAAGAGGTGAATGCGTGATCGGCCGCCAGACAAACAACAATTTCTCCTTGGCTCCAATGGAGGCCAGTTCCGTCCCTACGGGATTCACGCCGTCTCTTCACACGTCCCCGGCACTACCGTGCCGGGCTATCACATTCCGCCGCTACGCGGCTGGAAATCGAGTAAGGCTCATGGCGTCGGTTGTTGTCTGGGTTTGCATGTTTGTGGGCCTGGCCGCGGCGCAGGGCGGGGAGTTGCGGTTTTGTCTGCACACGGAACCGAAAACATTTGACCCTCTCAAGGTCGAGGACGACGCCTCGGTATCCATCCGCTACTTAACCGGGGGAGTGCTGGTGCGACTGAACCGGCAAACCCAGGCGCTGGAACCGGAACTCGCACAATCATGGAAAGTCTCGAAGGACGGCAGAGGGATCGCTTTCAAGCTGCGCAGCGGAATTTCGTTTTCAGACGGCACGCCGTTTTCGGCGGAGGACGTAGCATACACCATCCATCAGCTGATGGATCCGGCGCTCCATTCCCCTACCGGAGATTCATTCCGCACCGGGCCTGGCAATGTGGAAATGAAAATCGCCTCCTCCACTGAGATCTCCGTAACATTTCCGGCGCCGGTAGCCGGGCTCGACAAGCTGTTCGATCAAGTCGCGATTCTTTCGGCACACTCGCAGAAAAAAGAGATGGCCGTGCTGGGGCCATTTGTCGTAGCCGACTACAAGCCGGGTTCGACCGTGCTGTTGAAACGCAATTCGAACTACTGGAAGACCGACGCGCAGGGGCGGAAGTTGCCCTACCTCGACGCGATTCAGTTGGATATCCAGCCCAACCGCGATGTCGAAATGCTGCGCTTCAAGCGCAGTGAAGTTGACCTGATCAACTCGCTCGACAGCGACTACTTCGACAAGCTGGCGGCAACTTCGCCGCAACTGGTACACGACGCGGGCCCGTCACTCGATAGCGAGCAATTGTGGTTCAACCAGGTGGCGCGGGCTCCCATTGCTGGGTTCAAGAAAAACTGGTTTCGGTCGACAAGCTTCCGCCGGGCCATCTCCGAGGCAATCAACCGCGCGGATTTGAGCCGCATCGTCTTCCGTGGGCACGCACAGCCGGCCATAGGCCCAATCTCTCCGGCAAATAAGCTTCTGGTTCAACAGCAAGCTTAAGGCGGAAAGTTACAGCCCGGAAGCGGCGCTGCAGGCGCTGCAGTCCGAGGGATTCCGCCTGGAGAATGGCGCGCTGAAAGACCACGAGGGAAATGCCGTGGTGTTTTCAATCATCACCAACTCAGGCAACAAGTATCGCGAGCGCATGGCCGCGCTCATCCAGGACGACCTGCAGAAGATCGGGATTCGCGTGAATGTGGTAACCCTCGACTTCCCTTCCCTGATCGAGCGCATGACGCAGACCTTCGACTATGAAGCGATCCTGCTGGGCTTTACGAATGCGGATCTGGATCCGAACACGGAGATGAATGTCTGGTTGAGTTCTTCGGAGAACCATCAGTGGAATCCGCAACAAAAGAATCCTGAGACAGCATGGGAAGGCGAGATCGACAAACTGATGCGCGCACAGGCGTCGTCGGGAGATGCGAAGAAGCGTAAAGAAAGTTTCGATCGCGTGCAGGAAATCGTGGTGGAGCAGGCACCATTCATATACCTGATCAACAAGAATGCTCTCTCTGCAGTTTCGACGTCGGTGCAGGGAGCGAGTCCAGTGATTTTGCATCCACAGACGTTTTGGAATGCCGAGCGCCTGACGGTGAAGTAGTTCAGCGACAATGAGTCCTATTTCCGCAAACGACGTTCTGCTTTCCACGCATCTTTCGGTGCGGTATGGAGCGAACCCTGCCGTGCTGCGGAACGTGGACCTGGAGATCCGACGGGGCGAAGTACTGGGGCTCGTGGGGCAGAGCGGATCGGGCAAGAGCACGCTGGCGCTGGCGCTTCTGGGGTTGCTCGGAAAGCGGGTACGGGTGGAGGGCACGATTCGTTTTCAGGATTGCGATCTGCTCACGCTCAAGGAACGCGAACTGCGTGCGATGCGGGGAAGGACGCTGGCGTTGGTGTTGCAGAGTCCGCTTTCGTCGCTGAATCCGGCATTGAAGATCCAAACCCAATTGCAGGAAGCGTGGCGAGCTCATGCCTCGGGTCGTGCCGAAGCAGAGGCAGCCATGCGGCAGGCGCTCGAGAGTGTGAGCTTGCCTTCCCAGGCTGAGTTCTTGTGCAAATATCCATCGCAAATGAGTGTGGGGCAGGCGCAGCGGGTGCTGATCGCCATGGCAATCCTGCATCGCCCCGCGCTGCTCATCGCAGATGAGGCGACCAGCGCCCTCGACGTGATCACGCAGTCGGAAATCCTCGCACTTTTTGCCAAGCTGAACCGCGATACGGGAATGTCGATCCTGTACATATCCCATGATCTGGCGTCGGTAGCGGGGATTTGTCACCGCATTGCGATTCTTCACGACGGACAAATTGTGGAATGCGGCCCGGCCGAGCGCATTTTCACTCGTCCGCAGCACGAATACACGCAACGACTGATTGCGGCAATGCCGCGCCCTCCGGCTGCGGATCTGGCAGCAAACAAGGCCGCGGCAGGCAGTAGCTTCCGTGTTGTGTAGGAACTCTTCCACCTCTGTAGCCTTCCATCCATCCGGTTGTTTTCTCCTTGCTAAGTGATTCCAGCCAACCTGGACGTAACCTTGCCGACGAGACTGAAGTAACTGAATGGCGCGCGGGACACATTGTCTCGCGCCCGTAGGCAGGGGACAGAGTGTCCCCAATCCGCTCCACGCGCAGCTTGCACCTCCCATTTTTTCAATCACTTACCGCGGTCCGATTGGTATCGCCCGTGCAGCAGATAAGCCGAGTCGAAGTATTTGTCCGTCCCCAAGCAAGGAAAGGGTGAATCACATGTTGCAGAAACGGAAACGACACAAGCCGGGACGAGGCGAGCGCCACAGCGCCGCCTGGGGAAAACGCCTTGGCATTCTGCTGTTGGTTCTGGTCACCGAAGCATCCTTTGCGCAACGGTGGACGTTGAAGGTTGCGCCGGACTTGACGGAGGTTGCACGACACCAACAAACCTCCACGAAACCGCAGACCGTGAGGGTGATTGTCCAGTACCGGCAAAACCCGACCACAGTTCACTTCGTGAGAATGCAGAATGTCGGCGGCCATCTTCATGCCAAGCTCCAACTGATCAGGAGTGCGGTATTCACGATTCCCGTGACCGCATTGGCCGCGTTGGAAGCCGATCCTGAGATTGTGTCGGTGACCATCGACCATCCCCTCAAGGGCTTGGACGACTACACGGATGCGGCCGCCAACGTGAGTTCGGCCTGGAGTTCGGGATTCGACGGGACGGGCGTTGGCGTTGCCGTGATCGACAGTGGCATCAACGACAGTCACCCGGACCTGTGGGATTCCACCGAAACCCATTCGCGTGTGGTTTATCACCAGGACTTCACGGGGACGCCAACCTCGAATGCCAGCGGCGCACAGTATGACCTGTATGGCCATGGCACCCACGTCGCAGGGATCATCGGTGGCAACGGGTATCTGTCGGCCGGACGATTCAAAGGAGTGGCGCCTAACGTCAACTTCATTGATCTTCGGGCGCTGGACGCTAATGGCTCGGGCAGCGACAGCACTGTGATCGCGGCCATCCAGCAAGCCATCGCCCTGCAAAGCACCTATAACATCCAGGTGATCAACCTTTCACTGGGCCGCGGCATTCCGGTCAGCTATGTGCAGGATCCCCTGTGCCAGGCGGTTGAAGCGGCCTGGAAGAGCGGCATCACGGTTGTGGTGGCAGCCGGCAACTATGGTCGTTTGAGCGTGAACGGCAGCAATGGCTATGGCACGATCACTGCGCCAGGTAACGACCCGTACGTGCTGACCGTAGGAGCCATGAAGTCTATGGGAACCTACTCGCGCATCGACGACCAGCTCGCGAGCTACAGTTCCAAGGGACCGACCACCTATGATCATGTGGTTAAGCCAGACATTATGGCTGACGGCAACCTCGTCGTCTCGCTGGCCGCTCCGGGAGCAACCCTCGAAACCAACTATCCCGTGGACCTGTCTGTGGGAAGCGACGGCAACAACGATTACTTCACACTTAGCGGCACCAGCATGGCGACCCCGGTCGTGGCTGGAACCGTGGCGCTCATGATGCAGCAGAACGGCAATTTGACGCCGGACCAAGTCAAGGCCCGTCTGATGAAGACGGCCTACAAAGGGCTGCCTGTATCCTCAGTCGCGTGGGTGCAACATCTGATGATGAACTTCACCGAGTACTACGATCTTTTCGCCGTGGGCTCGGGCTATGTTGACGCGCACGCAGCGCTTGCCAATACCGACCTGGCTCCGGCTACGGTTGGGGCGGCCTTGTCGCCGTCGGCCGTCTACAACCCCGCCACTGGAACCGTAACTCTGGTCAACGGAAACTCGGCCATCTCGCCAGTCTCGGTGGTGTGGGGAAGCTCGTTGGTTTGGGGAAGCTCCGTAGTGTGGGGCTCGAACGTCACTGGGAGCTCGATAGTATGGGGCTCATCGCTGCCCTGGAACACTAATGCTTTAAGCGCCTTCAGCGTGGTTTGGGGATCGAGCACCGGCACAAGCTCAGCCACCAGCGTGGTTTGGGGAGCGTCCTTGCTGGATGCGAATAGTGCATTCACCGACGCTGGAGACGACGAACAATAGCCGTGGGAAGTAACTTCAAAGAAAGGAGAGGCTTATGAATAACAACACACGGCTAGCGCAAACGTTCATTGGGCTGATGATCGTGGCGGGAATTGGAAGCACGATCTGGGCCGGCGCCAACAGCCATGGCTGGCACCCTTCTTACGCCCTTGCCGTAGCAGTGCTGGCGGCAGCGACGTCGCGGATGAAGGTCAAGCTGCCCGGGATCAACGGCACGATGTCGGTGAATATGCCGTTCTTCCTTATCGCCGTAGTCAATCTCAGCGCGCTCGAAGCAGTGGCCATCGCCTGCGTTTCTACGCTGGTGCAATGCTGGCCGAAACGAGACTGCAAGTTCAAGCCCGTGCAGATGCTTTTTAACATCAGCATGATGGCCTGTGCCGCAAGCATGGCTAGCCTCCTCTGGCATTCAACCTGGCTGGGAAAGTCAGCCTGGGCTTCCGAACCACTGATGCTGGCCTCGGCCACGGCGACTTTCTTTCTCGGGCAGACGGCTCCGGTGGCGGGCATCATCACGTTAACTGAGGGCACAGCACTGCGGCGGATCTGGCTGAGCCTGGCGCAACTTTCATTCCCCTACTATGTGGTCAGTGCAGGCGTGACTTCCATGGTCAATATGACCAGCCATCACACCGGCTGGCAATTGGCGCTGGCGGCCTTTCCCGTGATGTTTGGCATCTACAAATCCTATCAGCTGTACTTCGGCGCCAGGAGCGGAGCTCCGGTCACGCGAACCCTGGCAAGGTCGGCGGGGGTAGGTTTGTGAAAGGCTTTGATTCGAAGCAAGCTTGAGAATAGTTCTGCGCCGGGCCTGACCAGTCGCCACTATTTCGCTCGAGGCGATCGCGAGTCAGGTCCGGCAAGCACGTTCTGTGCTTTTTCGGCATGTGGCGCTTGACACTCCGTGCGTGCATGCCACCCTGATCAGTGCCGATACCACCAACGGGCGCCTCGATTTCGCCCGCGCTTGCACAACGGCGTTGTCCCTCCCGAACCCTTCAGCCTTCCATGCGGCGCAGGTCACCACACAAGCTAATAGTGTTGGACGAAAATGCAGGCTAACCTCGAAGCAGGACTAGTGCGGAAAGCGGCAGGATATCTTTGTGCATAGGGCGCAAATTCGTCTGTGCAGCGCTGGCCTTGGTTCTGCCCGCGTCGCTGATGGCCGATGATTCGAGCGCCGCGATGCTCCACCACAATGGCGGAACTCTACTCAACGGCAATCCCGCTCCGCCCTCCAGTGCGATCTTCCCCAACGATACTGTGCAAACTCAGCCCCAGCATGAGGCCACAATCAATGCCGCAGGGTCCACCGTCACAGTGGAACCTGAGACGCTGGTTCAGTTCGAGGGCGATGAGATCATTGTGGATCACGGAACCGTCCTGGTGGGCACTTCCCGCGGACTGAGAGTCCGTGTGGGCTGCATTGCCGTGATCCCCGCCGCCGCTTTGTGGACACAATACGACGTAACGGACGTCGACGGAAGAGTCACCGTCGCAGCGCGCAAGAGTGACGTAAACATCGAATCCCGTGGTTCAAAATTGCAGTCGGGACGGCCAGGCGTGGACGGCCAGCGAGTGACCGTCCGGGAAGGCGAGCAGAAAACTCGCGAAGAAAAATGCGGCGCTACGACAAAACCGCCGCGCTATATTGACGCGAAAGGCGCAATCCTGAATTCCCCGTACGTCAGATGGCCTGCCGCCGGCGCCATTGTGCTCGGGACATGCTTGATATGGTGCCATGGCGACGATCCCCTCAGCCCCTCCAGGCCCTGACTCTGCCGCGTGGCGAACTTACTCCGTCACGACCGCCTTCACCAGGTTCCGCGGATGGTCCACATCGTATCCCTTGCGCACCGCCACGTGGTAAGCGAAGAGCTGCAGGGGGATGACCTCAACGATCGGCAACAACAACTCTGGTGCCGACGGCACGAAGAACACGTGGTCCGCCATGGCGTTGACTTCCTCGTCGCCTTCGGTTGCTACGGCCACCACTGGACCGCGTCGCGATTTCACTTCCTTCATGACCTCCAGCGTCCGGCGGTAGCGCAATCCCGAATCTGGATCGCCATGGTCGCACGTAGCCAGCACCACGACCGGCAGGCTTTCGTCGACCAGCGCGTTGGGCCCGTGCTTGAGTTCGCCGGCGGGATAACCCTCGGCGTGGGCATAGGAAATCTCCTTGAGTTTCAGTGCCCCTTCGCGCGCAATCGCGTAGTGCACGCCACGGCCCAGGTACAGAAATTTCTCTGCCTGGAAATGATACGCGCTGTATTGTTCCGCAAGCTCGTCCCAAACCCGCAGATTCTGTTCGATCGCGGAGGGAAGCCGCAGCAGCCGTTGCAAGTAGGATCGCGTTACTTCCGAAGTCATCCGCCCCCGCTTGCGCGCCAGGAACAACGCCATCAAATAGAGAATCGTCAGCTGTGTGGTAAAACTCTTGGTGGCCGGGACAGACAGCTCCGGGCCTGCCCCGCTGATCAGAGCGGCGCCCGCTTCGCGCACAATCGTCGTGTCGGGCACGTTGGAAATCGCGATGGTCTTCACGCCGCGCGTCAGTGCCTCGCGTTGCGCCGCGATCGTATCCGCAGTCTCCCCTGACTGCGTAATGACCATAACGATCGGATCTACCGCTGCGTGGGTCGACCGGTAACAGTACTCGCTGGCATATTCCACATCGACGGCCACACCCGACAGATCTTCAATCATGATCTCGCCTGCCAGGCCGGCGTGGCGGCTTGATCCGCTAGCCGCAATAATCAGCTTCTCGAAGGTCAGCAGTGCATTTTCAATCGCCTGCAGAGCTCCGGGGAAAATCGTGTCATCCTTCAGGTGTTTGTCGATGGTCTTGGCGATGGCTTGCGGTTGTTCGTAGATTTCTCGCCGCATCGCGTGGGAATACTGCTTCTTTGACGCACTGGTCTTGGTATTGGTCCGAGTCATGTGATTGCGGCCTGAGAGTAAATCATTTGTCGCGCACCGAGCAAACCGGAATCAGCTCTTGGGAATGTCTGATCAGTCGCCGATCTTCTCCGCGGCCTCCGGCATTTCTCAGCGCACTCTGCGATTCAAGTCTTCTACTGAACAATACTGCCGAGACTTGTTCGCATTTCCTTACCCCGCAACGTTCTGAGACCTCGCCTTTCCTCCCTCAAAGTATGCTTCGATCTCTTCCAGAGTTTTTCCCTTGGTCTCCGGTAAGAACCACGTCGCGGTGATGAAATAGATCACCGTGCAGGCGGCGAACCCTAAGAACATCGTTGCATAGCCATACTTGCCGACTGTCGGGAGAAAAATTGCAGCGATCGTCGTTGACACTGCCTGGTTGATCAACAGTGCGATGCTCATTCCGTTGGAACGTATGCGAGTCGGCATCAACTCCGACAGCGCAAGCCACACGCATACGCCCGGACCGACCGCGAAGAAAGCCATAAAGACAAATAGAGTAATGGCGACAAGCCAACCATTGCGCGGGCTCGGCACCGGGGTAATGAGCGCATTTTCAATTCTGAGCGGAGCCACGCGAGCAGTGTCGAGGTCGCCGAACGGGTTGGAAAAGAACGCGACCACTTTGTTGGCCGGCACGCAGCTTTCGCGCGTCATCTCAAGCGGCTTGGCGGCTGGGTCATCCGAACGCACTGCCTTGCTCGCGGCGCGGAAGCCTCCGTACGAGTAGATGACCACCATGGACGTAGGTTGACTCGTTGTCGTCGTGCCACCATTAACTGGAGCCAGCGTGCGGGCCAGATTCTCGTCGTAGCGCAAGGAGAGCTTCTGGTCTGAAGACACCATGGATTGCAGAGCCCCGCGGGCGTCGAGACGCAGCTTTTCTGTGCCCCGGAAAAGCAGGCCGGTGCATATGAGCGACACAATAATTCCAGCTGTGCCCACACCGAGCAGGAACTTACGGCCTTTGCGGTCCACCAGCATGACCCCGGCGAACGTCACTAGAAAGTTCACCAGTGTGAAAAGCACGTAGCCCCAATGCGCGGCAAAGTCAGAAAGGCCGCTCTGCAAAAGAATGTTCGTGTTGTAAGCGATGATGGAGTTGATGCCGGTGGTCTGATTGCAGGCCAGAATGATGCAGGCCAGCACGAAGGGGATCACATATTTGCGCCGCAGCAGCGACTCGCTCGCCCGGTTCGCAGCGGCCCCCTTCTCTGCCGCGATGATGGCTTCCATTTCTCTGAGTTCGAGATCCGCCTGATCGCGCGTGCGGGAGCGAAGCAGCGCCGCATAAGCAGCCTCTTTCTTGCCACGCCGAACCAACCAACGAGGCGACTCCGCGACCATGAGGCTGCCGATCACAAATAGGATCCCGGGCGGAAGCGAGACCCAGAAAATTCCACGCCACGCCGTATCCTTAAAAGCAAGAAGTGTGGCCGCATCGTTGAGTTTGGAGACTTCGTCAACGCGGTAGCTGAAGTACGCGCCGACCAGCGCCGCAATGACGATACCCAGGGTAAGCAGCCACTGGAAGATGCCAGTTCCCTTGCCTCGACTCGCTGCCACCAGGCATTCCGCAAGATAAAGAGGAACCACGACACCGATAAGTCCCGCGCTGACGCCTTGCAACAGGCGGCCAAAGACCAACGGGCCGTAGCCATGAGACAGCGCAATCATAGGGATGCTGACGACAAACAGGATGCCGCTGGCCCCCATCAGGGACTTACGTCCCATCCAGTCAGCCAGCATCCCAGCGAACAAGGTGGAGATCACGCTCCCCAGCAGCACGGCCGCCACAACGATGGAAAGCTGGCCGGCGTTCAGACCGGAAGTCGCCTCAAGATACGGCAACGCGCCGGCGATGATGCCAACATCCACTCCGTAGAGCAACCCGCCCAGGCCAGCCACCACCAGAAGAAAGCGGTTGTAGAAAGCAGTTTTGTTGTCGCCCACAGCGTTGGCGCCCATTACCGTTTCAGCAGTCATGATTGGTTGTTGTTCGCGAAGGCGGAGAGCCTCACCACATCCTTGGAGCGCAGTTGATTGTAGCCTGCCGGGGCAACCCGCCAGACAAAATCTGCCTTTACCTTCTCAATTCCCGGGATCCGTCGTTACGCGACATGGAGACAAAAACTAAAACACAAATGAAACGATCTGGGCGATCCCTGCACTATCGCAATGAGTGGAAGAGGGCGGGGCCAGTGGGTTCCTGCACGATGTCCACCAGATCCCGATTTTGGAGAGCCCTCAGCGACCGGGGGGAAGCGAGGGTGCTTCAGTTCGCCGGAGCCGACCGGGGAAGCGGTTCCGGCGTTCTTCGGGACGCCGGTCTTTCCTGCAATGTCGCAGACCTGCACTGAGTAGTTCGCCGACCAAATATCGGAACGCAACCGATTTCACCGCCATTCCGGGCGCCGGACATGGACGACAACGACTATAGGCTCAGAGTACAAACCTTGTGGCGGGACCTGTCGGGCGGGAAACGAAACCTAGCGCAAAATTCTCCATGCCAGGATCAGAACGGTTGGCATCAATCTTTTTGAGTAGACCTGCCAGGCCCAGAAACCGTCGACGATCCATTCTTTGAACTGGCGCATTCCTTGACCTCTCACTTGGGACGCTCCATTGCGCCCTTGTACCCTTCGAGGCTGATCTCACGATGTGCCTGGGTCAACCGGACGTGCGCCGTGCGTAGGTTGATACCGAGGATGGCCGCAACCTCGGACAGGCTATGTCCCTGAATTTCCTTCAACAGGAACACATCCCGATAAGCCGGGCGGAGTTGAAACGCCCTTAGCAGTGCGCGCTGGAACGCTCCCGGCTCTTGCAGGCCAGGCGCCGTTTTGCGCCTATGAACCTGGACTTTCGCGGGAGCCAGTCGGTCGCGGGTTGTCCCTGGGGTCGTCACAGTCGTCCAAAGGAGATAGTGTTCGACAGGTGAAATCCGTTGCACAGCTTCGTGTTTCCATCTGCTAAACTAACTCCCACTCCCGCACCCGCGAGGGTAAGCCCTTGCAATTCCAGTCCTTTGACGAGTCCTATCTCGAGCGTCTTCGTGCAGGAGACTTTCGCACGCAAGAGCATTTCGTCGCCTATTTCAGCGAGTTGATCCAGCTCAAGCTGCGTTCCCGCCTGCATTCGCCGCAGGCCATTGAGGATGTGCGCCAGGAAACCTTTGTGCGGGTCTTCGCTGCCTTGCGCAGCGAGGGCCGCATCCGTCAGCCCGAGCGCCTCGGGGCCTTCGTGAATTCTCTCTGCAACAACGTGCTACTCGAGCATTACCGCGCCTCACAACGCGGCACGTCGCTTGAAGACGAAGACGAGCAGGATCTTCCCGCCGTAGTTGTCGATCTTCTGGGAGCGCTCGCCGTCAAACAAATGCAAGACAAGGTGCGCGAAATCCTCGAGGACCTGCCTGAGCGCGACCGCCGCCTGCTGCGCGAGGTCTTCCTCGAAGAGCGCGACAAGGACGAGGTCTGCCGCGACTTCGGGGTCGATCGGGATTACCTGCGGGTCCTGCTGCACCGCGCCAAGCAGTCTTTTAAGTCGCTCTATCTGAAGCACATGGAGGGACGTTCCGCCGGGTGTGTTGACATGAAATCTGTGAAACGATTTGCCGCCTCGGCTCACTACTCTATTGAGGGAGATCGACCAAATGGACCATGAAGAAGCGATCCGTGTGAAAGCTACGGAACGATATCTTCTGAACGAGCTCGATCCCAACCTGAGGGATCAGTTCGAAGAACACCTGTTCGACTGTCAGGAGTGCGCGCTGGATGTGCGCGCCGCGGCCATGTTCGTGGAGCAAAGCAAAACCGTGTTGTCGGAGGCCCCGCAAGCCTCTGCCGTGCGCGTGCCGGTTGTGGTCCCTGTGAAACCGTCATGGTTCGGGTGGCTTCGGCCTGCCCTGGCATTGCCGGTTCTGGCTGTGCTGTTAGCAGTGGTCGTCTACCAGAACCTGGTGATGTATCCGCAGTTGAAGCAGGCGGTCAACAGTCCGCAGGTGTTGCCTTGGGCTTCGGTCAACCTCAGCACTCGCGGCGCGAATGCTCCGCCAATCGGCGTGACCCAAGGAAAGGGCTTCCTGCTCTTTGTAAGGATTCCCCCGGAAAAGAGCTATTCCCGCTATACGGCGGACTTGTATAATCCCGCGGGAAAGCTAGAATGGTCGCTCACCATCCCGGCGACGTCGGCCGAGGACACCTGGCCCGTCCAAGTGCCAGCCGCTGATCGGGAGTCCGGCATTTATACGTTAAGAGTCCACGGTATTACGGCATCGGGCGAAAGCACGGAAGTCGGGTTTCCTACTAAGTTCGAATTGCAAGTTCAGAAGTGACGAGTGAGATCAAGTTGGGAGGAGGAACAGTATGTCGACACTACCCAAAGAAGAACCTCAAGATCAAATCCACGAAGTCCCGAAGGACCGGCCTGAGCCCGACCACACATTTAACGCCTCTGCACACGTGCTACGCGCGGACCTGCAGCATCCCATCGCGCGAAAGGTGGAGCCCGAGGCGCTCGTGGAGTTAGACGCTAACGGGAAGTACGAGTTCGAGCAGGTCGGGGCACGGCGAGTGGACGGAATCATCGCCTACCAATCCGGCTATACACAGGTCGGCGGGCACAAGAGCCCGAAAGAAGGTCATGGGTTTGTTACGCTCACGACCTCCGTGGTGGAAGGGCTGAACATTCTCGATGTGCTCACCGCCGATCGTGTGGTTGGGCAGATATCGACGGAGCATCCGGTATGGGACTATCGTCAGCCCCGTCACGTGCCGACCGTCACCTTCCTGGGCACTCGCTTCGAAAATCTGCGGATTGACGGTCACAAGGTAGAGCTGGAGACGCAGTTCGATATTCTCGGCGCCGAGCCGAAGGATGACACACCCTACCATGAGGAGGAGGGAGTTCTTAAGCGCGTTTCTGCGCATTACGACCGTCTTCCGGACTGGGCTAAGGACGAAAAGTACGGCTGGAATCAAGCGCCCGGGCAACCCTACGGCAATATGAAATGTTCGCTGGTCCAGCAGATTGATAAGAAGCGTGGAATTCCGGTTGGCCACGTGATCCATCTGCCGCACTTCGGGAAGATCTTCCTCGCCGAACTCACGGTTACTCGGGAAAAGGCAAAACCCAGCAGCAACGGAAACCCCAACCCTGAAAAGTATCATTTCCATCTGGAGATGATCCGCGTGGAACTGGGCTGCCTGGCTCAAGGAAGCGGAACGGCTGTGTCGCTGTCATCGAACGGCACGGGCGGTAAGGGTTAGCGAGGTTGAGGACCAGCTTTACCGTGGCGCCTCGATGTTCGGCAACACGGTAATCGTTGTGTCGCAGAATTCACGCGTGGGCTGCCCCGTTTATTTTTTCTCGCGAGGCGGGTCGCATTGCGACTCCCCGGGCCGCCTCTCGGTCACTAGAGAGCCACGTGCCTCCTGTTTTCCTTTCTGCTTTTCCCAAGCTAAACTCTAGCAGCGACCCTGGACCAGCGATGCTTTGGAATTGGAGCAACCACCTTTGTGATCAGCGCGACACAAGGGCAGCTCTGACGAACCAGCCAACCCGAAGAATACGCACCAAAGCTGCTTTACTTGTACTGCTCTTCATCTCTTCAGCATGTTCCAGAGGCCGCGATCCCAAGACCGCCTTTGATCACGCAGAGCGACTCCTGCAGCATGGCAACATGGATGCGGCCGAGAAAGAGGCAGAAAGAGGCTATGAGAATTTTCACGCTCTAAGCCCTGATTGGGCATGGAGGTTCACCATCCTCAGAGCGAGTGCTCTCCGCTGGCAGGGCATGAACGATGAAGTGCTCAAGATCCTTTCCTCCGAGCCCGGTGCGCCCTCTTCAGGTGATCTCACGGTTGCGAAGCAGAGGCTGGAAGGTGCCGCGTATGTGTCCCTACACAAATTTCAGGAAGCAGAGCAGAAGTTGGCGGAAGCAGAACGCCTTTGCGAAGGCACAGACTACCCTTCGTGCGCGCACGTCGTGAGGACTCGCGGTAGCCTGCTAATGCAACGCGGCCGATACGACCAAGCCCAGGCTTTCTTTGAACGCGTTCTCAGTTCCGCTCGTTCACGTCGAGACAGATTCTTGGAAGCTAATACCCTACTGGATTTGAGCTGGGCTGCAGAACGACAAACGCACTTCGATGAAGCGCTCGACTGGGCCGACGGAGCTCGCAAGATTGCGGTGCCCAGTGACTTCGCAGATATCGCCCAGGCAGCGCTAGGCAACATGGGCTGGGCCTACTACAAACTTGGCGATCCTGAAAAGGGTCTGGAAATGTTCGTGGAAGCCGGGAAGCAGGCCACCAAGCTGGGTGATATCGCGGATCAGGTCAAATGGCTCACCAATGCTGGCTACATCCACATGGATGCCAAGGACTTCAGCGTTGCCGACCGGTTATTCCGAGAGTCTCTTGATCTATCCTCAAGGATTAACAGTCGCGAAGACATCACCAATTCTCTGATAGCGCTTGCATTCGTCTCCGAACAAACCGGCAAACTCACGGATGCCAAGCGCTACGCCGACGATGTGCTTTCCAGAGCGCGGGCCGACGGGGACAAAGACGACGAAAACTATGCTCGTCTGGTACAGGGCCGACTGGCTGCCCACGAGCACGATGTCACGGCAGCCGAGAGCGCGTTCCATGAGGTCGGACAGTCTCCCGACGCGCCCGTTTTTCTGAAATGGCAGGCGGAGCATTCTCTGGCGCGGCTTTACGAAGACGAACACCATCGCGATTCCGCCGACCGCGAGTACAAGACCGCGCTATCTACGTTTGAAGAGGCCCGGGCGAATCTTCGGCAGATGAGTTCGCGGCTGCCGTTTCTCACCAATGCGACTGCGATTTACGATGACTACATCCACTTCCTCGTGGCTCAGGGAAAGTCGCTGCAGGCTCTGCAAGTCGCCGAGTACAGCCGCGCCCGCACCCTGAGCGAAGGACTGGGCCTGTTGCACAAAGGAACAGCATTCGCGCCTGATCCGTTGAATGCACAGCAAATCTCTCGTCAAGCTGGCGGTGCGGTTCTGTTCTACTGGCTCGGTGAGAAGCAGTCTTACGTGTGGGCGATCACGCCGCAGAAGACGAGCCTGTTTTCACTTCCTCCCGCGGCGGAAATCGACGCCGTCGTACAGCGCTATCGCAAGACTCTGGTCGGGCCGCAGGATGTCCTGGCCACCGCCGATGACGATGGCCGCGCCCTCTACAGCATGCTCGTGGCCCCTGCGCAGAAGTTGATCGCGAAAGATGCCCGTGTTTTCATCATCCCCGACGGCAGCCTGAACAGCCTGAATTTCGAGACTTTGCTGGTTCCGGAGCCAAAGCTGCATTACTGGGTCGAAGACGCAACCATCGCTAACGGCAGTTCGCTGCGACTCCTCGCAGCCTCACACGCGCCTCGTGTTCGGAACAACAGTCTGCTCTTACTTGGAGACGCGATTCCTCCCAACGGCGACTATCCCGGATTACCCAAGGCCGCCGTTGAGATCGACATCATCAAGAAACATTTCCCCCCCGCGCAACAGCAGGTATTCTCCCGTGAGCTGGCGACCCCGCCCACCTATCTCGCCAGCAAGCCAGAACAGTTTGCCTACGTCCACTTCGTCGCTCATGGAACGGCCAGCCGCTTGAGCCCGCTCGACTCCGCGATCGTGTTGTCCAAAGCCACCGCCGAAGACGATTCGTTCAAACTGTATGCCCGCGACATCATTCAACACCCGCTGCGCGCCGACTTGGTGACAATTTCAACCTGCTACGGCGCCGGCGCTCGTGCCTACTCAGGTGAGGGAATGGTGGGACTCTCCTGGGCCTTCCTTCGCGCTGGAGCTCACAACGTCATTGGCGCTCTGTGGGAAGTCAGCGACGCATCGACTCCCCAACTCATGGACGAGCTTTACAGCGAACTCAACCAGGGAAAGACTCCCGATGTTGCTTTGCGCGCGGCAAAACTCTCGTTGCTGAACTCAGACAGCGCCTTCCGCCGGCCTTTTTACTGGGCCCCTTTCCAGCTCTATACCGGCCGATGAGAAGTGGAGGCAGACCAACGAAGCGCGCCGCACCAGCAGTCCGCGCTTGATTTTCTTCGCGTCCTTTGCGGCGTTTCTAGCGCACTTTGCGGTTCAAGATCTTTGACGCGCCGAAACTCTGAGACTTGTCAAAGTTTGCCTAAAAGTTCGAAGCCATTCCCTGCGCACTACCGCGGACGCTTTCCAGAATCTCCCGAGCCGCGCGCTGACCGCTGGCGATGGCCCCGTGGACGGTCCCATTGTGCCCCTCAGTGTCGGTTGCTTCGCCGGCGAAAAACAGAGTGTCCCGCAGCGGCCTCGCCAGCGCCTCTTGCGCCCCATCTGATCCGACTTTGCCATAGCTGTAGGCCCCGCGCGAAAACGGATCCCTCTGCCAATCGTGGAAGTAAGCAGCCTCGATCAGCCTTTCCAATTCCTGCCGCTTCACATGCAATAAACTGCTGAGGGTCTTAAGGCTGCGCTGCGTGACATAATCGCGATTCTTTCCCGAGAGCTTCTCCGCGCAGCGGAACGGCGCCCAGCCGGTAATGATCGGCAATTCTACGGGCAAGGCCGTCCACCAGGTCGGAAACCACTCATCGTGCGAAAACAGAAAGCTCATGCGCGCCAGTGTCTTCGACTTTTCCGCTGAAGGCCGCATTTTTTCCAGAAGCGTTGCCGGAAGCGGAGAACAATCCTAATGACTTTGCCCATCTCCAACTTCTCGATCGCCCTAAGCTTGCTTGTCGGCAGCGGCGGACGGAAGCGCACCGCCCCTGCCTCTCCCGCGCCGGCCTGCAAAACCCCGAGTGGCAGCGTGACCAGCACACGCGGAGCTACTAGTCGCTCCACCTTCTCGCTATCGCGAACGCCGAGCTCGACATGGCCGGCCTTCCAGCTAATTTTCTCGACCACGCAACCAGTTCGAACCGAGACGTGTGCCTCAGCCAACTGTCCGCGAAAAATCTCGACCAAAGATTCGTACCCACCTACCGGGCGGAATGCCCGATCGCCCTCAATTTTTTCCTCCGCGCGCATCCCCTGGACCAGCCAATGAACCCCAACCAGTTTCGGATCGGCGGCGTTGAACCCGGTGACATAGTCCAATGCCCGCGCCTTGGCCTCGGTCAGGCCTCGGCCCTTCTTCGATTTGCAGCAGTGCTCCAGGAAACTCACGAACGATTCGTCCGGCGAAGCGGCGTCCATCTCCTGCAGAATCTGGTCGACTTGTGAAAAGAAATCGCAGCCTACCAACCTCCGGGCTTTGACGCACCATGCATCTCCATCGACCTCGTCAATTCTGACGTTTCGCTGTTGCAGCGGTTTCCAAATTTCAGGCGGCCGGCCATGAATGAACTCTGCTCCGAACTCAATGGGCGCGCCAGACGCCGGGTCAATTTCCGTAAACATGCGGCCACCGATTCGATCTCGAGCTTCGAGAATCATGACTGACAGACCAGACCGCCCAAGTTCTGCCGCTGCGGCGAGGCCCGCTGCACCCGCCCCCACAACAATGACATCCGCATTTCTGGCCATAAGATTTCTTGCACCCTTCGACGAACAGACATTCCTCTAGATGCATCCTACGAAGCACGGGTCTTTAGGGAAATCGCGTCACCGCAAACCTCGCATTTATTGAGCCATGACTTTGCCGATCCATAAACGCTACCGCCCGATGGAAGCCCAGCCTGCGTCCGCCCTTCCCAAGGGTCCGCAATGGCAATACGAGCCCAAGTGGGACGGCTTTCGCTGTCTCGCCTTCCGCGATCACAAGCGCATCGACCTGATCTCCAAAGCAGGCAAGCCGTTGACGCGCTATTTTCCTGAGCTCGTCACTGAACTGGCGCATCTCAGGGCCAGCCAGTTTGTGCTCGATGGAGAAATCGTGATCCCATTCGAGCGTGGACTCTCCTTTGACCACCTGCTGATGCGAATCCATCCTGCTGCAAGCCGCATTCTAAAATTGAGCCGCGAAACTCCCGCGGTTTTCATCGTCTTCGATCTGCTGGTGAACGACCGCGGAAAGTCCCTGGTCAAAGAGTCGCTCGAGATGCGCAGGGCGGCCCTCGAGCAATTAGCCCGGAAACATCTTAAAGGCACCAGGATGATTCAGCTTTCCCCTGTGACCAATGATCTCTCGGTCGCCCAGAAATGGTTCCACATGGGAGTGGCATTGGATGGCGTCATGGCCAAGCGCCGTGATTTTGCCTATCAGACAGGCGAGCGCACGGGGATGATGAAAATCAAGAAGCAGCGCACAGCCGACTGCGTGGTCGGAGGTTTCCGCTATCTCGAAAAAGCGCCGCTCGTCGGGTCTTTACTGCTGGGCCTTTACAACGACGAAGGCAAGCTCGATCACGTCGGATTCACCTCCTCGATCGCGGCGGAAGATCGGCCAGCACTCACTAAGCGGCTGCAGAAAATGATCAAGCCTCCCGGCTTCACCGGAAACGCTCCCGGTGGCCCAAGCCGGTGGAGCACCAAGCGCTCCTCGGAATGGCAACCCCTGAAACCGAAACTCGTCGCTGAGGTACAGTTCGACCACTTCACCTTGGGCCGCTTTCGTCACGGAACCAACTTTCTGCGGTGGCGCCCCGAAAAAGATCCTCAGCAGTGCACTACGAAACAAGTGGAACGCGAAAGCGGCTCCGCGCTCGATCTCTTGTAATGTCGGGCGCCGATACCGAGTGCGCTGGCGCCAAGTGTCGAGTGACCTAGGATTTCTTCCTCGGCACCCTCGCGCCTTTCTTGCGAGCCTCCGAAAGGCCAATAGCGATTGCCTGTTTGCGGCTCTTAACCGTACCTCCCTTTCCGCCCCGGCCTGACTTCAGGGTGCCATGCTTTTTCCTGCGCATCGCGCTTGCCACCGTCTTGCTGGCGCCCTTGCTGTATCTGCGACCCGATTTCTTTCTGGAACGTTTCGTTGCTGCCATTCGATTCTCCTCGTCCTGTGATTTCGGCAGAAGAACTTTCGCGCTACACCAATTCGCGAACTTTGTCCGAGACTGCCGTGAGCGCAATCTTCGATGAGCGTCTCCACGAGTACGTCGGCGGCTGTCATAGCAAGTCCTTTCGGCCCAAAACACGCGATATCTTTTTTCTAAGCTCTCATCAACCGTGATTGCATCCGTGCGCGACTGTAAGTGCAGGAAAGAAGGACCGTAGTGCCGAGCGTATGAAGTTCGCTCCTCGTCGGGAAGTATTACAGCCGCACATCGGAAGGGCTCAAGCGGCGATCACCGACCTATGAACAAACTCGCGCCAATCTGTAAAATTGAGCGCGATCGTTCAACAGAGGAGGCCCGTTGCCCATCTGCACAGAGAAGTCCAGGCAGTTGTATCGGCGCACCCAAGGTGTACTGATCGAAGGCAGCAGTTCATCTTCCCGCGGGCCAGTCAACTACGGAGAATATCCAATCTTCATGCAACGCGGGCAGGGTTCCCGCCTCTACGACGTCGACGGCAACGAGTACATCGACTGGATGATGGGCTTTGGCGCGCTGCCCCTGGGCCACGCGCATCCGGAGGTGGTCGAGGCCATATCCCAGGCTGCGGCCAGTGGAGCCCACTTCGCCACCGCCACCGAGATCGAACTCGAAGTGGCAGACCTAATCCAAAAGATCGTTCCCAATGCCGAGCGTGTCCGCTTTGCCAACACCGGCACCGAGGCCGTCATGGCCGCGGTGCGGCTCGCGCGCGGCTACACTGGCAGACCCAAGCTTCTGAAATTCGAAGGTCATTACCACGGCTGGTACGACGATCTTCTCACCAGTTCGAATGCACTCCCTGTTACCGCGCTCGGACTGCGCACCGATCCAATCAAGATGGCCGACAGCTCGGGCCTGAATCGCCACGCGCTCGACGATACGATCGTGGTGCCGTGGAATGATCTGCCGCTTCTCGAACAAGCTCTTACGAATCATCCCGGAGAAATTGCCGCGATTATCAGCGAAGGCGTAATGGCAAATATGGGTGTGATTCCGCCCGCGGAAGGCTACCTGAAAGGAGTGCAGAAGCTGGCTCGGCAGCACGGCATCCTTTTCATACTCGACGAGACCGTCACCGGATTCCGCATCGCGCCCGGGGGTTGCCAGGAATACTACAAACTCGAGCCCGATATGGTGACCTTGGGAAAAGCGCTGGGATGCGGCCTTCCAGTTGCCGCATTCGCCGGACGCCGCGATGTAATGAATGCGCTGGAGTGGGGTGGCGTGCTGCACTATGGCACGCACAACGGATCGCGAATCGGCATGCATGCGGCGCGCGCCAACCTGCGCATTCTAACCAGAGACGGCAACGCTGCTTTTCGTCACATGTGGAAGATCGCAGATCTGCTCCACGCCGGCCTCGATGAGCTTTTTGACCGCACGGGCAGAGCTGTGATCGTGCAGCGGGTCGGCCCCATGTTTCAGCTGATGTTCACCGAACAATCCGCTATCCGCGATTACCGCGACTTCTGTCAGTACGTCGATCGCTCTGCCTATCGGCGATTCGTGCACAAGTTGTTTGAATTCGGCGTCTATACGACTCCGTCGGCAGCTCTGCATTCCATCGTGACTCTGGCGCACACCGAGAACGATGTTTCCTTGACTCTGTCGGCGGCAGCGAAAGCGCTGGACGCCTTACAGCTGGGCTGACCTACACGGTCACAAGGCTCTCTAAGGCTGCCCGACTGGGAATCATTAAAGTTGACCCTTGCAACGTGACCAGATGTTGGCTCCGGAACTCGCTTAACGTGCGTGAAACCGTTTCACGAGTCACGCCAATGCACTCCGCGATCTCCTCATGGGTCAACGGCATTTTGATCCTGGTACCCGTTTTCGTTTGCTGCCCGTCAGCCGACCACTCCAGCAGAAGCCGGGCCAGTTTTTCAGGTGGGGACGAGGAGAGACCAACCGTCCGCAACTGCTCGCAGGCAGCCTGGTACTGTGCCGTCAACTGCTTCACCACGTGCTCAGAAGCCTCGGGATGCTTCGCAACAAAGCGCAAAAATTCGTCGCGATAGATGAATACCACCTGGCAAGGACGCAAGGTTTCGGCAGTTACCTCATAGGGACTTCCCGAGAGCCCCGAGTGCAAGCCCAACATCTCTCCGGCCTTGGCAATCCTCAGTATCATCGTCTTGCCTTCGCTGGAGCTGACGGAAAGCTTCACCTCGCCTTCACAGAGCACATATACGCCGCGGGAGTTTTGCTTCTCGATGAATAAAACTGCGCCCGCCGGATACGCCGCAGGCGATTTCATCTCATCCAGATCGGTTAGCGCGGCATTGGGCAGTTGACAAAAAAATCCGTTAGCCCTCAATTTGCAGGTGCGGCAACTCTCGTTTAATTCGAAGCCGTACGGTCCCTTCATGTGAGACTCCTTTTCCGTATCTCTTCGTTCTTGGCCCATGTGTCAGAAACCCGGTTGCTACTTCCTCATTAACATTCTTGATAAGGCACGTCGCAGACCAATTTGACCGGCCTCCTAGCGCCTGCGCAAGATCGTTGCATGTTTAAGGAAGGACTGAGGTTACGCTGATACCACCGAGGGGGCTAGTATTCACTACGGCCGTGGCATCGGCTGGATTGGGTTATTTCCCTCACGCCGGTGTGTGATCTGCATCACTATGCGATGTGATCCGCGCAGCCGTGGTGTCGTCAGAATGTGATCTCTAGATGTGCTGGCGAATGTGCCTGAGCACCAATGTAGCGCCGCCGTCCCAGCGGCTGTCCAGTGGGCGTCCCCGCCCACCGTCTCGCCACACCGATCCCTGCAAAGATCACTCTTAAGGAATTCACCCGAAGTCGGTGCGTGGCGATCAGAGGTGTCCTCGGGGGCACAGCCATCTTTTCCCTGGTGATGGCGTGCCCACCGAGGACAAACGTTTAGTGCGCCGTAGCTCTTTCCTCTCCAAGACCTGTGTTGGAGCGGGCGAGCAGGAACCGACGACCTTATTGAAGATCGCTGCCAATTCCAAGTTTACGCAGGAATTCTCGGTCTTTCGGTGTCAAGGCGAGCTCGGGCTCGTCAAACACCTCGTGCATACCGGGGCTGCGATAAACCGCCAAGGGTGGCGCGGCATCATCAACCAACACACGCTGTTCCGTCTCACCGATCGCGAAATAGCGTAGCACTTGCCGGATTGTCATTGCAGCTCCTGGCGGGGTCCGTCACCGGCTTTCCCTGCTTTTAATCCTCCGTCCCGAATTTCTTCAGGTCTTCCGGCCCATCTGCCAGCGCCACCGCCTCTTTGCCCTGGACGAGTTCCCGAATGTTTTCCACCACGTCAGGATTGGCCAAGGTCGTGATATCCCCAGTGTTCATGTTATTGGAAAGGGCAGCGAGAACACGGCGCATGAGCTTGCCCGAACGGGTCTTGGGCATATCTGGAACGATGTGGATATGCTTCGGACGGGCAATCTTGCCAATAATGGTTTCAATGGCCGCGTTGACCTTGTCCGCAATCGCCGGACTGGCTTGGACTCCGGGCTTCAGGGCGATATAGACCTCGGGCACGCGACCCTTGATCTCATCCGCCACGGGCACCACCGCCGCTTCTGCCACCTCGGAAACCGTCAGACACGCAGACTCGATTTCCTTGGTGCCCAGGCGGTGGCCGGCCACATTGATGACATCATCGACTCTGCCGAGAATGCGGAAATAGCCGTCGGCGGCCAGGACAGCTCCGTCCGAAGCAAAGTACGGCCAGTCACGCCAATCCTTGCTGTTGCGATTCTTGCAGTATTTGCTGTAGTACTGGGCAACAAAGCGGTCATGATCGTTCCAAATGGTTTGCATGATCCCTGGCCAGGGATTGCGGATGCAGATGTTGCCCGCCTTCCCTGATCCGGCCACGACTTCGTCGCGGTTTTCGTCGTAGATCACGGGATAGATTCCAGGCACGCCTGGCCCCGCGCTTCCGGGCTTCATTGGATCCAGCGCTGGCTTGGTGCTGCACAGGAATCCTCCGTTTTCGGTTTGCCACCATGTGTCCACAATCACTGCCTCGCCTTTGCCCACAGTCTCGTAATACCAGCGCCAAACCTCTGGCTCGATGGGTTCTCCCACCGTGGTCATGTGCTTGAAATGGTAGTTGTACTTGGGGGGTTCATCGTGTCCGGCCTTGCGCAGCATGCGAATGGCCGTGGGCGAAGTGTGGAAGATGTTGACATCGAGGCGTTCGGCGATCCTCCATACTCTGCCGGCGTCCGGGTAGGTAGGGACACCCTCATAGAGCACACTCGTGGCGGCCAACGCGAGCGGACCGTAAACAATATAGGAGTGGCCCGTAATCCAACCGATGTCGGCCATGCACCAGTAAACATCCTCGGGATGAATGTCCTGGATGTATTTGGAGGTGCCCGTCACATACGCCAGGTATCCGCCAGTGCGGTGTTGACAGCCTTTGGGCTTTCCCGTGCTGCCGCTGGTGTACATCAGAAACAGCGGCGCCTCCGCATCCATGGGGACGGGAGCCACCAGTTCACCGGCGTACTTCGGGAGCACTTCGTCTACGTAGAAATCGCGCCCTTTCACAAACGTGGAAGCGGTCGAATTCTTGCCCGGCTGCCGCCTCCAGACCAACACCTTATCCACGGTCTGGCCTTCCTTCCTGGCTGTCTCCAGAGAAATCTCGGAGGCCGCTTTGTGGTCGATCAGCTTGCCGTTGCGGTAGTAAGCATCCATCGTGATCAGGACGTGGCTTTGCGAATCGGCGGCACGCATTCCACAAGCTTCGCCGCTGAAGCCTCCAAACACAACCGAGTGAATCACGCCCAGGCGGGCACATGCCAGCATGGTAATTGGCAACTCGGGGACCATCGGCATGTGAATGGTGACGCGATCTCCGCTCTTTAGGCCGCAGAAATCGCGCAGCAGCGCGGCGAATTCATTCACTCGCACGTAGAGCTCGCGGTAGGTGACGGATACGGGCGCTTCCGATTCCGGTTCCGGAACAAAGATGAGCGCCGCTTTGTTCTTGTACTTGGCAAGGTGCCGGTCCACACAGTTGTACGAGGCGTTGATCTTGCCGCCCACGAACCACTTCCAGAACGGCGGATCACTGGTGTCGAGCGTGGTGTGCCAGTACTGGTTCCAGCTCAACAGGTCGGCGTACTCCCGGAAGCATTCCGGAAAATTTTTCTCGCTGAAGCGTTCGATGACGTTGGGATCGGTCAGATTTGCCTGGCCGATAAATTTCGCAGGAGGATAATAGTATTCTTCCTCCCGCCAATGGACCGCGATCTGAGCCTCACTGGTCTCGACCACTACATTTTGTCTGGGACGAATAGCCATATCGATTACCCTCTTTGGATTGCTGAATTTGTAATACAGTCAGTTCCACGCTAGCGCAGTGCCACGGCTTCCAAAAGCTAGGCTACCGCCACCGCCTTCTTTCCAGCCAGCCCACTTTGCGGAACTGCCGGCCGTTTGGCTGCCAGTTCGCAGATCAGCGCAACTGCCGCCAGACCCGCCGCCGTGTAGAAGGCCATCTGGTAGTTGTGGTACTTGTCAAACATCCAACCGCCGATGCGACCACCGAGCAGACCGGCTACGCCCCAGGCAGTAAATAGCATGCCGTAGTTGAGGCCCAAGTTCTTGGTGCCCCAGAAGTCGGCTGCCGTTGATCCGTTCACCGAAAGCTGGGTGCCATAGCACCAGTAAACAATGAACAGCATCACGAACAGTCCCACCACGTTGCCGCCCACATGATACAAAATGGGCATAGCAACCATGGAGATGCCGATCATCAGGCGCAACACATTGATGCGGCCCAGCGCATCCGACATCCAACCCGAGAAGATGCGGCCCATGGCGTTTCCTGCCGCGCCCACCACCAGGCCAAAGGACGCCAGCAGGGTACCGGGTATGCCCACGCTCTTGGCGAAGGGCACCAACTGGCTGATTACCATGAGACCGGCCGCGCAGCCAAACGCGTACGCTACCCACAGCAAGTAGAACGAAGGTGTGCGCAACACCTCGTTGGGGGCGAAGTCATAGGTGGTAGCCGCAACCTTGGAAGCCGGTGCAGGCACCCAGCCAGCAGGCTTGTAGCCCGCGGGTGGGTTCTTCAGTAAGAACGCGCCAAACACCGTCATCACAAAGAAGATCACGCCCAGGGTTTGGAAGGTGACGCGCCAGCCAAAGTGAGGGATCAGGTAGTTGGCGGCCAGCGGGCCAAAGATGGCTGAACCGCCGCCATAACCGGCAACCGCTAGTCCTACCGCGAGACCGCGCTTGTCGGGAAACCACTTGGACATGACAGGAATCGGGGTAGCGTAACCAAAGCCGTTGCCCAATCCTCCAAGCACACCGAAGAAAATGAAAAACTTGGTCAGGCTGTCGGCAGAAGAGCAGAGGAAGAAGCCCAGGCTTACCAGAACGGCGCCAATCAGGGAAATTTTTAAAGGCCCAAGTTTATCCTGCAGCCGGCCAGCTACTATGAATGTCAGCGCGAAGACCACCACCGCGATAGTGAATACCATCGAGGTCTCGGCACGTTTCCATTTGAATTCTTTCTCCAATGGAGCCACGAACACGCTCCAGGCATACAGTGAGCCCAGTGCCAGGTTCATGGACACCCCGCCCACTACGCGCCACCAACGGCTTATGCCAGGGGTGTCGGTGTTCGATGCAAGATTTGAGTTAGCCACGGTTTTTCTCCTTCACAGAAAAGAGTTGCTGAAATGCCACATCCTGGACCTGACAGTAGCCAGGGGCGTGCTCGCTGGAGACGCGATCATCCGCCCGCAACCCGGCAACGATACATCCCCTGAGATCCTGGCGGCAAGTATTGTAACCCTAGTTACAAGCCACAAGCCACGTAACCCTACTAACTAAATCAACTAAAAGAGGTAGGCTACATTAACCGACCCAATCACAGCGCCGCCATTCTACCCCTATTTATGGGAGAACCTCCGAAATATTGCGGATCTCCATTCCATGTGGTTGTCAAAACCGAACAGCGATCCGTAGCTCCCTGCACTCTGATCCCCCGGACAAATCGCACAACAGACTTCGACAATCAGCGCCCTACCAGAAAAGCTCGATCTCAACTAGACATGGGGCGTAATCTTGATCGTTCTCTGAGGCACCTCGCAGTGATCTTGATCATACCCGCGAGTGAGTGAAGTCACAGCCAAGCAGTATAGTTAGCCCGCCCTTGATTCCTGCTGTTGTTTTGACGACTGCTGTACTATCATCCGCCCCGCGCACTTTGCCGGTCCTTTTCAGAGGTCACTGTGCAGCCCGCTTCAAAATCAAACTCGGCCGTCCCACGCGAGAGTGCCCTGGTTCGGAGTGGCCTGGCGCTGGCGCAATGGAGTGAACGCTGGTTTCCCGATCCCCTGGTTTTCGCCCTGCTGGGAATCACCGTCGTGTTTCTCTTCGGGATGAGCCTGGGCGAAAGCCCCGCCAAGCTTGCCATCCAGGGCGGAAAGAGTTTCTGGTCCCTCGTGCCTTTCACCATGCAAATGGTGATGATCATCGTCGGCGGTTACGTCGTTGCGTCGGCGCCCCTTGTCTATCGCGGCATACGCGCGCTGGCCGGCTGGCCCAAAACGCCGCGCGCGGCTATCGCCCTGGTTGCTCTGCTGTCGATGCTCACTTCCCTGCTCTCGTGGGGATTGAGCCTGATTTTCAGCGGGATGTTGGTTCGAGAAATGGGCCATCGCGTGAAAGGCCTGGACTACCGCGCAGCCGGGGCCGCGGGATACCTGGGCCTGGGAGCAGTGTGGGCTCTTGGGCTTTCTTCTTCTGCCGCCATGCTGATGGGCACCAAAGCCGCGATTCCTGCCCCGTTGTTTGCGGTCAGTGGCCTGATCCCGCTGAGCCAAACCATCTTCCTGTGGCAGAGTCTGGTAATGGCCGCGGTCCTGATTGTGGTCTCGACCGCAGTCGCCTACTGGTCAGCGCCAGCACCCGAAAATGCACGCACCGCTGAATCCTACGGCCTGCAGTATGAGCCGATCCAATCCGCCCTCACTCCCCGATCCAGGCCCGGCGAATGGCTCGAGTACAGCCCGCTCTTAACCATTCTTGTGGCCGCGCTCCTGGGCTGGTATCTTCTGGACGTTTTCCGCACTTCGCCGCAAGGTGCACTGGCCGCGCTCGATCTGAACACCTACAATCTGATCTTTCTCACCGTGGGACTCCTGCTGCATTGGCGTCCCAAACAATTCGCGCGGTCTGTAGGGGAAGCTGTGCCGGCGACCGCCGGCGTTCTGATCCAGTTTCCTTTTTATGCCGTGATCTTCGGCATGATTGTGGGCACCGGTATCTCGAACTGGCTAGCCAAGCTCTTTGTGCGCATCAGCACCCCGGCGACTTATTCCCTGCTCGTAGCCGGCTACTCGGCGATACTTGGCATCTTCATTCCGTCGGGCGGCAGCAAATGGGTGATCGAAGCTCCTTACATCATGCAGGCAGCGAATGCGCAGCACGTCCACCTCGGGTGGGTGGTCCAGATCTACAATGCTGCCGAAGCCTTGCCGAATCTGGTGAACCCGTTCTGGATGCTGCCGTTGCTGGGGATGCTACGCCTCAAGGCGCGGGACATCGTCGGCTACGGCGTGCTGCAAATGATCATTCACATTCCGATTGTCTTTTTTCTGTGTTGGTTGTTCGCCCGGCATATTCCCTACCTGCCACCCATGAAATAGCGCCGAGCGACGGGAAACACCTCTTCGTGTGATTTGAATCACTGCGTGAACGCCCAGCCGCAGCCAGAATCCCACGACATACGTTCGGGCAGTGGCCACGGTTTCACCACTCTCGGAAGGCTTGAGCGCTCTTCGCGAAGCCGATTGCAATAGCTGCGAGCGCGAAAAGGAGAAGACCATGAGCCTGATCAGTCCGACAGTGCAAAAGTGGATCGAGGAAGGGAAAGAAAACCCGGAAGCTTTTTGGGGACGCGCCGCCGATCAGCTACCGTGGTTTCGTAAGTGGGACCAAGTGTTGGATTGGACGCCGCCCACCTTCAAGTGGTTCGTCGGGGCACAAACCAACCTGGCTTACAACGCCCTCGACTTTCACGTGAAGCGCGGTTGGGGCGGACACACGTCGCTAATCTATCTCAATGAGCGCGGTGAGCAACGCATCTTCACTTACGCTAAGTTGCTCTACGAAGTTGAACGCGTGGCGGCGGCACTGCGCGGCCTGGGCATTAACAAGGGCGATCGCCTCACCATTTACATGCCGACCTGTCCCGAAGCCATCATCCTCATGCTGGCCACGGTTCGCATTGGCGCCATTCACTCCGTGGTCTTTGCCGGTTTCGGCGCGAAAGCCCTGGGCGACCGCGTACGGGCCAGCGGATCGCGCCTGGTTTTCACCGCCGACGTTACCTATCGCAAGGGCAAAGACACTCGCCTCAAAGAAATCGTCGACGAAGCGCTGCAAGCGGGAAGTGAATGCGTAGAGCACGTCATCGTGCTGAAACGCACAGCTGCAGACAGCCCGTTTAGCCCGGGCCGCGACCTCTCCTGGGAAGATTTTCTCAGCCGCGCCGCCGGCCACAGTGGCGACTATGTTCCGATGGAAGCCAATGAACCGGCATTTATCCTTGCCACCTCCGGCACAACAGCGACCCCGAAGCTGGCGATCCACACGCATGGCGGCTATCAGGTTCACATCCACAGCATGGGCAAGTGGCTCTTTGCCCTCAAGCCCACCGACGTCTGGTGGTCCACCTCCGATATCGGCTGGATTGTGGGTCATAGTTACATTGTCTACGCGCCATTGATCGTCGGCGCCACCACGGTCGCCTTTGAGGGCGCGCTGGATTATCCGACTCCGGAAAAGAATTGGAGAACTCTGATCGAGGAGTTCCGGGTCACCGGCATCTTCACTTCGCCCACCGCCGTGCGCATGCTGATGAAGTATGGCGACGAGCCCCTGCTCAAGACCAATCACGATTACTTGGAACGCGTTTTTTGCGCCGGAGAAGTCCTCAACGCGCCGGCTTGGGAATGGCTGCAGAAGAAAATCTTCAAAGACCGTATTCCGGTCATCGACCACATGTGGCAGACCGAAACCAGCGGTCCCATGTTCGGCAATCCGTATGGCCTGGGTATGCTGCCGATCAAACCGGGTTCGGCAACGATTCCCATGCCCGGCATTGACGCCGCAGTAGTGGGACTGGACGGCAAGTCCTGCGGCGCAAATGAGAAAGGCATCATGGTGATTCGGCGTCCGTTCCCCGGCTTAACACCAGCGCTATGGGGAGAACCTGAACGCTATGGCCGCGATTACTGGGAGATTATTCGCGATGTCTATTACAGCGGCGACTCGGCCCACATCGACGATGACGGCTACGTCTGGTTCGCCGGCCGCGCAGACGAGATCCTTAATGTTGCCGGGCACCGCATCGGCACCATCGAAGTGGAGACCGCGCTCCTCACTCATCCCGCAGTGGCAGAGTCCGGCGTGGTTGGCCGCCCCGACGAACTCCGTGGCGAAGTGATCTCAGCCTTTGTCGTGCTCAAGCAAGGATTCCACGCATCCGAAGAGATGAAGAAAACTCTTCTGGACCAAGTCCGCCACGAACTCGGCCCGATTGCCGTAATCGGTGATTTGAACTTTGTCGAAATGCTGCCCAAAACACGCAGCGGCAAAATCATGCGACGCGTGCTGAAGGCCGTCACCCAGGATCGGAGTCCGGGTGACATTACGACGATCGAAGATGTGGGTTCCGTGGAAGAGGCAAGGCAGGCGTGGCACCAGATGAAAGCGGAACTCGAAGCGCAGGCAGCACTGGTTGGCCCACCCGAAACCGCCAGAAAGGTGTCCTGATACCGGACCCCAAGCCGAAGCCACAGTACGAGACAGGCTTAAAAACCCGATGACGGAAGTCACCGTAGGCCGGTCTTACTCGGACGAGTGTCAGGAGTTCATCAGCGCATGGAAGGACCGCGCCTGCGGCGCAGGCAGGGAATCTCTGACCGATCTCCTCGTCAAGGCTTTCAAGGAAGCTACGACGGTTCAAGCTGGAAGCCTGCGAGCCAAAAACCCGCCAGACTCGCTCCCGGGAAACTCAAGCTTGCGCGATCTGATCTCCGATTCGATTGACCATCGCCTGCCTTTGCTCTTCATCTTCTCCGACCACTCGGCGCTGGAGGTGAAGCGCGACGACGCTGGCCTGCACATCAGCTCGCGGATGCATAACGAAAGCGCTGTGAAGTAGTTCGGCTACCTTCGTCTGAAATCGCACATTCTCGCAGAGGTGACTCAGCCTGCATTTTGTCTAACCGCATTCCACCACCGATTGGGATGTTTCACAGGACTAAAATGGAGGCCCCGTCCGGAATCGAACCGGAACCGCAGGTTTAGGAAACCTGAGCTCTATCCATTTGAGCTACGGGGCCTTTCCCTCTTTTATACAACTTCGAGACGCTCCCGGCCCACCTCAGGAACTTTTCTGCTACCCTAGCCTACTGTCTCGGAAAGGAGAATCCATGCGTAAACTTCTGTCCACCCTAGTGCTCTGCCTCTTCGCACTATCCGCCGCCCAGTCCCAGGAGAAAGACAAGCCTCAATCGCCAGACAAAGACAATCCGTTCAGTACATTCAACAAGCGCTACTACGGAAGAACCAAGGGCATCCTGCTCCGTTCCGCCGAAAAAATGCCGGAGGAAAATTACAGCTTCAAGCCCGTCGACACGGTTCGCAGCTACGGTCAGATCGTTGGACACCTTGCCGATGCCCAGTATCTGTTCTGTTCCACCGCACTCGGCGAGAAGGGTCCCGACCTGAAAATCGAGCAGACTAAGACCTCGAAGGCCGATCTGATCGCCGCACTCAAAGAGGGCTTCGCCTATTGTGACAAGGTCTACGACGGCATGACCGACGCCACCGGGAGTCAGATGGTGAAGTTCTTCGGAAACGACGCACCCAAATTCGGTGTGCTGAATATCAACATCGCCCACAACATGGAACACTACGGCAACCTCGTCACCTACATGCGGATGAAGAACATTGTTCCTCCAACCAGCGAGCAGGCGTCCATGCCACCGCCAAAACAGCCGGAGTCACAGCCAAAGAAATAACCCTAGCTCATCAACATCAGTCGCGAGGTCGCAGCCGTTCGAGATCGTCGTTCGTGTAGACGCGGAGCGCCGCACCTTTATGAGCCTTCGAGCGCGCAGCAGCTTCGGCCAGCGTGACGCCGTAACCACGCTCCCGCAAAGCCTGCGGAGTGGTGAACTCCATCACGCCTGGGTCGAGGATGCTCTCAGGCAACGAAACAGTCTCGCCGAGGGCGATCTGGACTAGGTTGACCTGCGGCAAGCCGTAATAGATCGACGGAAGAAATGTCTGCTGCTGCGCCTCAAGTACAGCGGAGACAACTTCGACTGTATCCTCATTCGCTCTCGCGGTTGACTCCGGCACGCCCAAACTCGGCGCCGGCTGCGAAAGCGGTGAACTGAACGGCAACGACGGCGTAGCAATCGGTTGCAGAAAAAGCGGCGAGCCGGAAGTGATCAGGTATTGCGGACCGACCTGGAAGTTCGCGTCCTGAGCGGCCGACAATCCCGCCAGCGCGAGCAGCAAACCGAGCAACCAATAACGAAAACCCCAGATTCGCATAGGACCTCCTAGAGCGGCAACGCTGATTATGAAAGCAATGCCGAGGCTAATACCAGAGTCGTTGGACTCTATTCGCGGCTGCTGGCGCGGGTCTCGGCCAGGCCTGCAGCTGCGGGCTTGTGCCTTTCGCGATAGCCGCTGCGAAGAAGATAGAGCATGTAGAAGACAATCGCAAGATTGCCGAGAAATATCGCGGAGCGCAATAGCGTCCCCCCGCGCAGCAGTTCGCGAACCTCGAAAGGCAGAAGTAAAGTTCCCGACACGCAAGCCACCCACTCTGCCCAGGCTCGCGCTCTCCACAGGCCGTAGGCTTCAACAAAACGCAGCGTAGAGTAGGCGAATGCGATGCGAGCGGCCGCCCACAATCGGGCGTCGGTCACACTATCGGCAAAGGCCAGAAAAACCAGGGCAAAATGGCGGTCAGGATTGATGTGCAGAAGCGCTAGCAGGCTCTCGGCGACCAGCCAGATGTCCTGACGAAGCAGCAGCAGCGCACACACGCCCATCAGCAGGACAAAAACACCCTTGATGAACTCAATCCCCGCCACCGCTCGGAGCGCCTGTCTCTGACGACGGTGCAAATCAACCTGGTCTCGGATCGGGCTCATGCTGAGGCCGTACTCACGGCAGAGTATCACGAGGCGCGAAGGCTACACATACAGCGAATCCCACATACCATGCGCTTACCACGGTAACTGGAGCGATCTGAGGCAAGATGCGAACATCGGGCAAACATAACAGCAAGGAGAGCTGGCATGAGAAGAATTGGAATCCGTCTGACGGTCGCGATTCTGTGCGCGAGCACCGCCCTCGCACAACAAGCACCCGCGCCGCAAACCGCGCGCCAGGCGCTGATCGAGATGTTCTTCAGCAAGACCTCAGGAACCTTCGTGAAGCACATCCCCGACGCCACACGTGCTGCACTCGAGAAAGCAGGAGCTCCGACACTACTGCAACAGTACTCGGCGATGGCCATCCAACTCGAGAGCCAGGGAAAGGGCGTGCAGACGTTCGAGACCGGATCCGTACTGCTGGCAACCGAGGATCCGAAGACCGGCCAGAAGGTCGAGGTGACGGTGGAGAACGACACTCTGCAAGGCGATCAGGACGAGATTGAAGTTTCGTTCCTGACGTACAAAAGCGGACAGCCTCAGCGCACTCCGTTTATGCCGCACATTACATTCTCCATGAAGAGTGAAGCCGGCGTCTGGAAGCTGAATGAACTCGCCTTGACCATTCACCTGCCGCTGGCCGATCCGGATTTTCTGAAGAGCATTACTGACGGCATGAAGGCACACTCGCAGGCGACCACACAGGTTCAGGTTTCATTTCCAGGTTCACCTCAAAGTTCAACCCAAACATTCGGCAATGATGCATCGGTGGTTGCGGCGATGCGTAGTGTTCTTACCGCTGAGGTCACGTACGCCGCGACGTATCCCGCAGTCGGCTACACTTGTACGCTCTCCAATCTCGACGGATTTGGCGGAGGCGCGCCGAACGAGCATCAGGCCATGCTGATCAACAGCGGTCTGGCGAGCGGAAAGAAGTATGGCTACGTGTTCACGCTCTCTGGATGTGCTGGAGCTCCGACCGGCAGCTTTCGTCTGACCGCCGCGCCGAGCGCTAACGGTTTTGGGAGACGCGCGTTTTGTGCCGATCAGAGCGGTGTGATTCGTACTGCCGCGGATGGTGTTGCTGCCACTTGCATCACCAGTGGAACGCCGTGGCAGTGATATTCGCCGCGCTCTGCGTAAAACTGAACCGCAAAGTGCGCCAAGAAAGGCCGCAGAGGTCGCGAAGAGGATCAGTGATGTGCGGCCGCGACTTTATCACAGACTTCAGACTCTGCAGAGCTATGCTTTTTTCTGGCGGACCGCGGAACGCAGTTCTTCCACAATCTCTCGTGACGCCTTGATTGCGGCGGCATGTTGATTCACGTTGAAAGAGATCGCGCCTACCCGGGCGTGGCCGCCGCCGCCGTAGCGCTCGCAAATCTTGGCCAGGTTCACCGTGGGTTCTTGCGGAGCCCAGGGATTCGAGCCCACCGATACTTTTACTCGAAAGCTGCTTTTGCTGAGGCCCACGCTGTAGATCGATTCCGGATGAAGGTAGTACGGGACGAACTTGTTGTAGCCTTCGAGCTCATGATCGGTAATGTCGAAAAAAATCGTGCCGTCCTTGCATTCCGTGCGTTGCTGCAAAATACCGACCGAGAGTTCGTGCCGCTTGAGCAACGGCGGAAGAAGTGGCGCCACAAAGGGTTCCTCCAGAATCTGCGCTAGCGGCTTGGTGGCCAGCAGCGGAATCAGGTTGGGTACGAAACCCTGATCGGGCGCGGACTCGATGACCATGGTCAGCTTCATCGCCGGCGCCTGCATCTCGACCGCGGTCTTGGCGTCGGGATAGAGCGCGCCGTCAATCACGTCGGTCCACTGTACCAGGTCAGCCACGGCCGCAGAATTGAACCCGAAGCGCTGCTCCGCGATCATGGCGATGAAACTGGTGCACGATTTGAACGCCGGATCGTAGAACTTACGGTTGCTCTGATCCTGTTCGAAGTGGGCGGCATCGGCCGCAGACAGAAAAGCGCTCTCGTGGTGATCAAACCACCAAGTGATCCGTGGAGAGCTGGAATACTTGAAGTCGACGATGGCATTTTCGTCGCCATCGAAGTCGGCCTCGTCGAACAGGGCTCCAGCGCGATGCACGAGACCGGAAAAAACGAAGTTGGCATCTTCGCGAATGCGCTCGCGGTAGAAGCGGGAGAACAGTGCAGCGGAAGCTGCTCCGTCAAAACACTTGTCGTGATAAAAAACCCTGACTCGCAAATAGAGATCCCCAGCCCAACAATCTCCGCCAACCTCACGACCACACTTGGCGGTCATTTCGGGAGCGGGGTAAAAGCTAATAGGAATGACAGCTTGGAGGCAGAAAGTCAAGGGCGCTTGCATCCGATCTGTTTCTTCATACGATGCCTTCCCAGATTGCTTCGTCGCGGAGTGAAAGCCTGGCCACACCGAAGCACCGATCTCGTAACCGCCGCGACCGTGAACTACGCCGTACTTGGCATCGCGTAGTCCGGTCCCTTATCGCCGCCAACTTCCTTCGCCACCTCTTTTGGCTCATCGTCGTGCTGTATTCAAAAAGGGCGCAGAGGTTCGCGATACCATTGACAGCACTATACCTTGTATAGCATAGTATTCCGGTGAAAGAGACGACGGTTCACGATCGACAACCTGCAGACAAGTGGGAAGTGCAGCTGCGCAAAGGATGCCTTGAATTAGCGATCCTGGCGGCGTTGTGGGGCGGAAAACTTTACGGGCTTGAAATTCTTCGGCGGCTGGAGAGCGACTCCGATTTGATCGTGTCGGAGGGGACGGTTTACCCGCTGCTCAGCCGCTTGAAAGCGCTGGGGCTGGTACGAAGTGAGTGGATGGAGTCCGATGCGGGGCATCCGCGGAAATATTACGCGCTTACTTCTGCTGGGAAACAACGAGCCGTCGAGATGGCGAGCATGTGGGCGAGATTTTCGTCGAGCATGAGCAAATTGCTTGCTCCACTCGGGAAGGGGCGGTAGAGAACTATGGCGACTGATGCGCAGCAGAAAATCGAGGGCTATCTGACGAGGTTGCGCGCGGGTTTGCGTGGGCTCAACCCGGACGATGTCCGCGAGATTGTCGAGGAGTTGCGTGGTCACATCGTGGACAAAGCGGCGCGGAGTGGAGAATTGACTCCTGCCGGAGTGGACGCGGCACTGGCCGCGCTGGGCAGTCCGGAAGAGTTGGCCAGCGAGTACGTTACCGATAATTTGCTGGCGCGCGCTGAAGTCAGTCGCTCGCCGTGGCGGATTCTGGAAAGTCTGTTTCGCTGGGCCAGCCTGAGCGTTGCGGGCTTTTTCGTGCTGCTGGGTTCGATCGTGGGGTATTTCCTGGGCGGCGCTTTGATGTGGTGCGCCGTGCTGAAACTGATCCATCCCCAGACGGCGGGATTGTGGGCTTATCGAGACAGCAGTGGCGATCTGCAGTTGTCGCTCCGAATGGGGTTTGGAAGTCCGCCGGCCGGCGGCGGGGACGTGCTGGGTTGGTGGGTAGTGCCGATTGGGCTGCTGGCGGGCTGCGGGCTGGTCATCGGGACAGCGCGGTTTGCCTTGTGGTGCGCGCGGCGATGCCGAGCGTCGCGCACTTTGCTTATTGGGTAATCCGGACAAAAGAAATTTGTGAATGGAGAGGACATGAACTCGTCGACCGGCGCAACTGCGACGACTCAAAGCGGACTTGAAGGCACTTTGCTCGAAAGAAATCAGCTGACTCCTGCACAGCGATGGTTCTGTCTTGCTGAACTCGGCCTGGGGAGCGCGATCGTTATCGGTTACAACGTTTACCACGTCATTCCCAACGAAGTACCCATCCTTTTTGTGCTTGGCCTGATTTCGGTGCGTCTGCGCGACGGGTCGTGGACTGCGATGGGCTTAAGCTGGCCTGCTTCATGGAGGCGCACTGTGTTGTTCGCGCTGGGAGCGGCCGCCTTGAGAATCCTGCTGGGTGGGCTGGTGATTGATCCGCTGACGGCGCACTTCTGGCCACCCGCAGTTGCACCGAGCGGCACAGACCAAATTGCCGGCCACTGGATGGTGGCGCTGCGGTGGCTTCTCTTGGTGTGGACGTTCGCCGCGTTTGGAGAGGAGATTGGCTATCGTGGCTACCTGCTCAATCGGGCGGCAGACGCGGGCGGGCGTTCGACGGCTGCATACTGGGCTGGCATTGTGGTGGTTTCCGTGCTGTTTGGATACGGACACTTCTACAAAGGTCCGGCGGGAATTGTCGACTCAGGAATGGCAGGCTTGATTCTTGGAGCCGCCTATGTTGTTTCGAAACGCAATTTGTGGGTTTGCATTCTGGCGCACGGATTCATTGATACGTTCGGCCTAGTCTGCGCGTTTTTCGGATGGTTTTCATAGTTGAGAGTACATGAGATTTTCACTGCGGTGGTCCACGAGCAGCCGGCAGGAGTGCCCGCTCCCCACCATCAGAGTCTCGATCCCAGGCGGAGCAGATCGGCGCGAAGGCGCGGATGCTGCTGGGTGAGACGCAGGTAGCGCATTTCATCGGGTGCTGCCTGAGCGCGGATGATTCTTAGCATGTCCTCTTTTTCTTTGGGCGACCAGCGTCGCAGGTCAGGGATCAACGCCAGCACGAGCGACCAGTTCGAGAAAGCGCCCCGTTCGAGCGCACTCCAGTGGGCGGGGTTCGCGCCGAGGATGCGGCTGACTTCCCTGCTGGCTGCTTGACGGATGCGATGACTGTTGCCGCCGAATTCTTTTGCCATGCGGCGGTTCACCCGCAGGCCGAGGTTGCGGGTCGAGAAGTTGTCCCAGTCACCGGCTTGCCCGTCTCCGATGTTTGCTCTATCTAATTCATAGAAGACATGCGCTTCGGCGAGGCGTTTCAGGATCCGCGGCGGCGTCCGATAGCGCGGGTTGGCCGCGATCTTCTGCTCTTCCCTTCTGGCGAGTTGCTCCAGGTCGGGGCGGCCGGAGCGGAATCCCAGCTTGCGGTAGAACCAGAAGGCGCCGGAATCGATGGCTTCGTCGTTGTTCTGTCCGATCTGATACGGGTAGACCGAAATGGTGGTGGCGCCGGTGAGTTGACGAAGGCAGCGCAGGGCCTGAGCGTAGATCCAGGCAGTCTCTCCCTGGCGGTAGGTATAGAAAGTGTTGAAGCCGACCTCAATCCATTCGCAGAGTCCGATGGCTTCGATGTAGTTGATGGGGACGCCGTTTTTCAAGGTGAATCCGGCGACGTAGGCGCGGAGTGGGAGGCGGCGAATGGGCGGCAGGTTCCAGAGATGCAGCACGACGCCACGGCCACCATTGTTCCGGCCAAGATCGAACCGCACTACCGAGCTCGGGTCGCCAAGGGTCGTACCGTAGAGTTCGCGGTAACGGACTACCATCACTTCGCGGATGGTGTGCATGACGGCTTCGCCGCCGCGGAGCGAAAGTTTTTGCAGACGGGACGCGGGTGCAGAGAATTCTGTGGCGAGTGAGACCTGGCTGCGAGTGATCAGCGGCTCGCGGTGAAAGAAGAAGGTACGGGGGCGGCGCCAGTTTCGCGTGCGCGAGAGCGGCAGGTTTTCGAGCCTCCAGCGGAGGGGCAGGCGGAGGGAGTCGTAGAGTTCGGCGCGCTCGCGTTCGGTGCCAGGGAATCGCTCGAATTGGCGGATCAGCCATGGCAAGGAGCGGTCACCGCTGGAAACCGCAGTCTCGATCCATTTTGTCCACGGGATGTTCGCCTCCACATCGGCATCTTCTTCAAGAAGAGGTATGAATCGCGGGAAAGTCGATCCAGCGGCGCGCTCGCTTTGATAGTCCTCCCAGTAATCGTCCCAGGCGATTTCGACGTTACGGGGGATGCGGCGGGCAAGCCAGCGGACAACTTCGAAAGGAAGAGTGTCTTGCATGGTAGTGGCGGCAATACCGGAGGTGTCGAAGTCGTCGAAGGCGGACATGTCCGCGAGGTGGTGGCGCAGATCGTCAACCCGTTTGTGAAAAGTATTCAGGAGCCTTTCGAGAGTGGGGATCAGAGATGGTCCCTGGGGAAAGGCGCGAAGGAAGAGCAACGCCTCGTGGAAACGAAGGAGCGACTCTGGATCACGGAATTTCGCGACGGTCAGCTGTGTCAGCAGTTTGATGGTGCGCGCGGCTTCTCCGGGGCCAAAGCAGCTTTTTGCGGCTTCCAGGCGAGCGAGGAGGCGATCTAAAGAATGGTTGGACATGGAAGTCTGCGGGCGGCCAGTGTAACGCATCAGATGCGGCACTGCTTGGTGCACTCGGCAGCATACGCCCAGTTCTCATATACTGAATCTGATACGCGCCATTTCGAATCAGTTACTTCACGGGGCGCGTGAACTCAGGTACGACTTTCGCCCTACCCGGGCTGGAGAACAGTTCGACCCATGTGGATTGTTGCCTTAGCCCTGCGGCGCCCTTACACGTTCGTGGTGATGGCGCTGGTGCTGCTCCTGCTGACGCCGCTGGTCATTTACCGGATGCCGGTTGACATCCTGCCCGACATCAACATTCCTGTAATCAGTGTGGTATGGAGCTACGGCGGTCTGGCTCCGGACGAAATGGCCGACCGTATTGTCTCCAATTGCGAGCGCGCTCTTTCGATCACTGTCAACGACATCGAACATATCGAGTCCCAGTCTTTAAACGGCATTGGGGTGGTCAAGATTTTTTTTCAGCCAAAGGCGAACATCCAGACCGCTTTGGCGCAGAGCACGGCGATGGTACAAACCATTTTGCGTGGCTTGCCACCTGGAACCACGCCGCCGTTGATCGTCACTTACTCCGCGTCCTCGACCCCGATTGTTCAGCTTGGCCTGAGCAGCAAGACGCTGCCGGAGCAACAGCTCTTCGATCTTGGAAACAATTTCCTGCGCACGCAGTTGGCGACGGTGCCGGGAGCAGCAACGCCTTATCCCTACGGTGGCAAAATACGGCAAATTCAAGTCGACCTTGACATGCCGCGGCTTCAGGCCAACAGCCTTTCGCCCAACGACATTGTGAATGCGCTCAACGCGCAGAACCTGATCCTTCCTGCCGGCACCACCAAGATCGGATCGCTGGAGTATCAGGTCGAGATGAATGGCAACCCGCAAACTATCGCGGAATTGAACGACCTTCCCGTCAAGACCATGAATGGCTCGACCATTTACATGCGCGATGTAGCCCATATCCGCGACGGGTTCGCGCCGCAAACCAACATCGTCCACATGGATGGCGTCCGCGGCGCGCTGATGTCGATGTTGAAAGTGGGAAGCGCATCGACCATCACCATCGTCGAGGGCGTGAAGCGGATGGTGCAACAGGCGTCGCAGTCGCTTCCGCCGGAGCTGAACATCACTGCGCTCTTCGATCAATCGCTGTTCGTGCGGGCGTCCATTCGGGGAGTGGTACTGGAGGGGCTGACCGCAGCCCTGCTGACCGCAGCCATGATCCTGTTGTTCCTCGGAGACTGGCGTCCCACGATTGTCATCTCCATCTCGATCCCGCTCTCGATCTTCGTATCGATCATCGTGCTCAGTGCACTGGGGCAGACTATCAACATCATGACCCTGGGCGGTCTGGCGCTCGCGGTCGGAATCCTGGTCGATGACGCCACGGTGGAAATCGAGAATATCGAGCGCAACCTGGCGCAGGGGAAGGAGATGAAACAGGCGATTTTGGATGGCGCGTCGCAGATCGCGGTTCCGGCCTTCGTCTCCACGATTTGCATCTGCATCGTTTTCGTCCCCATGTTCTTCCTGACCGGGGTGGCAAAGTTTTTGTTCGTGCCGCTGGCCGAGGCCGTGGTCTTTGCCATGCTGGCCTCCTACTTCCTTTCGCGAACCCTCATCCCCACCCTGGTGATGTACATCATGCGCGGACACGAGCATAAGGTGGCGGGACCGAAAACGTTCATGGGACGCTTCCAACGCGGATTCGAGAAAAACTTCGACAGGTTCCGAAGCGGCTACTATCAACTGCTGGAAACCACGCTGGAACACCGCAAGGTTTTCGCCGGATTCTTTCTTGGGTTTTGCCTGCTATCGCTGGGCTGGGTGTTCTTTCTGGGGCGGGACTTCTTCCCGTCGGTTGACGCCGGCCTCATCCGCCTGCACTTGCGTGGGCGCGCGGGTCTCCGAGTCGAAGAAACGGCTCGACTCTGCGCCGAGGTAGAAGAATTTCTGCATCAAGACCTTCCCAAGGGGGAGATCTTGAACGTGCTGGACAACATCGGACTGCCCAACTCCAGCATCAATTTGTCGTACAGCAATTCGGGAGTGATCGGGACCAGCGATGCGGAGATTCTGGTTGGCCTGAACCCGGAGCATCATCGTCCGACCGAGGAGATCGTGCGCCAGTTGCGGCAGGAATTGCCACGGCGATTCCCCGGGGTGGAATTCTTTTTCCAGCCGGCGGATATCGTCACGCAGATTCTGAACTTCGGATTGCCCGCGCCCATTGATATCCAGGTGATGGGCGCCGACATGCAGACCAACTACGGGATCGCCCAACAAATTGCCAACAGACTACGCCGCGTTCCTGGCACTGCCGATGTGCACGTGCAGCAGATGCTCGGCCTGCCAACGTTGCATCTTGACATAGATCGCAATCTGGTGACCCAGTTGGGCATGACGCCGCGGGACGTTGCGGAGAGCGTGCTGGTCTCCCTTAGCGGCAGCTTTCAGACTACACCCACCTTCTGGCTGAATCCCAAGAATGGTGTCACTTACTCGATGGTGGTGCAGTCACCGCAGTATCGCATGACGTCGCTGCAAGACCTGATGGATATGCCGGTCAATGATCCATCAGTGCCGAACTCGCAGATACTGGGGAACCTGGTGCAGTTAGCGCCGACCGCGCGCCCGGCCGTCGTGTCGCATTACAATGTGCAGCCCGTCATTGACGTTTACGCCAGCACGCAAGGACGCGATCTGGGCGCGGTGGCTAAGGACACGGAGAAAGTTCTGCAGCCGTTCATGAACCACTTGCCGCGGGGTTCGCGCATTGTCGTACGCGGGCAAGTGGAAACCATGCGCTCATCGTTCGTCGGCCTGGGAATTGGGCTATTGGGAGCGATCCTGTTGGTCTATTTCCTGATCGTGGTGAACTTCCAGTCGTGGCTTGACCCCTTCGTCATTATCACGGCCCTTCCGGGCGCGCTGGCGGGAATTGCTTGGATTCTGCTGCTGACGCATACCACGCTGAACGTCCCTTCGCTGACCGGAGCAGTGATGTGCATGGGAGTGGCGACGGCCAATTCCATCCTGATGGTGTCGTTCGCGCGCGATCGCATGCAGGTTGGGGTGAAGGCCGTGCAGGCGGCGCTGGAGGCGGGCTACACTCGAATTCGCCCCGTGCTCATGACGGCGCTGGCCATGGTGATCGGCATGTTCCCCATGTCCCTGGGCCTGGGAGAGGGCGGCGAACAGAATGCTCCTTTGGGCCGAGCGGTCATCGGAGGCTTGTTGTTCGCCACTGTGGCAACATTGTTCTTCGTGCCTTGCGTGTTCGCCATGGTTCACAGCCGTCGAGAAGCGCGGGCCGGCGAAGGAAAAACATCGTGACGACGTTATAGCCAATCGAGTAATCGTGGAGGGTTGAATCCAGCAATCATGCAGAGGGAACCAGAAACAAATCAATTGATGGAGGAATCGCGGCGCACTCCGGCACAAGTGACTCCACCTCCGGAGCTTCCCCCGGCTCCGCCACGCAAGGCGTTGCTCATCATCGTGCTCGTGGTGGTGTTGCTTGCCGTGAGCGGAGCGGTAAGCATGTTCAGCCGTATTCGCGCGGGACACGCGCTGGCCAAGGAAACGGATATTGATTCCGTGATCACCGTCGCGGTCGTTCACCCCACGGCGGAGAAGCCCGACGAAGAATTGGTTCTGCCGGCGTCGCTGCAAGCTTACGAAGAGTCTCCTATCTACGCACGCACGAACGGGTACCTGCTGCGCTGGTATAAGGACATCGGCAGCCGGGTTAACAAGGGGGAACTGCTGGCGGAAATTGATACTCCGGAAATCGATCAGGAATTATCGCAGGCCCGCGCCACTCGCCAGCAGATTGTCGCGCAGCTGGACCTGGCGAAAATATCGGCTGACCGCTGGGAGAATCTGCGCAAGACAGACTCCGTGTCGCAGCAGGAAACCGACGCGCAAACCAGCGCCTATCAGCAGGCCAAGGCCAACCTCGCCGCATCCGACGCCAACGTCCGGCGCCTCGAGCAGTTAGAGTCGTTCAAACACGTTTACGCGCCGTTCTCGGGCGTGCTGGTCAAGCGCAACGTCGACCCTGGCGCCCTGATCAACGCCGGGTCGGGAGGCGTGGAATTATTCATTCTGGCAAAAGTTGACCCCCTGCGCGTATTCACCAACGTTCCCCAAGCCTACTCGCCCGCCATTAAGAACGGGATGGAGGCCTACATCACGCTGCAGGAACTTCCCGGGCAGAAGTTCAGAGGAACGGTAGCGCGCACCGCCGATGCCATTGATCCGGCGACGCGCACCCTGCTGACCGAGGTGGATGTTCCCAACAAGGACGGCCGTCTGCTGCGGGGTTCCTTCGGGGAAGTGCATTTATCGCCCCATATCAGTGCGGACAAAGTGACTGTGCCGGTCAACGCCATGCTGTTCCGTCAGGAGGGCGCACGCCTGGCGGTGGTGGGAGCAGACAACAAAGTGCAGTTGCGCCCTATCACGATCGGCCGCGACTACGGCACCACGCTGGAGATACTGGGCGGTGTGAGCGTCGAGGACCGCGTGATCATTAATCCCGCCGAGTCTCTGGAAGATGGGCAGAAGGTGAATGTCGCCTCCGATAAGCAGGAGGGCAAGCAATCATGAGGTGGTTGGCGGCAGCGGCGACGCTGGTGGCGAGCGTGTGTCTGGCGGGGTGCGCCGTGGGACCCAAATATCAGCGGCCCGCGATGCCTGCTCCTCCGGCATGGAAGGCGGAAGGCCCATGGCGCGAGGCGGCACCGAAGGATGGAATTCCCAAGGGCGCGTGGTGGGAGATTTTCCACGATGACGAGCTCAGCCGCTACGAGCAGCAACTGCTGGCAGCGAACCAGTCGCTCGCTGCCGCCCGCAATCGACTCGATCAGGCTCGTTCGCTGGCACGAGTGGCTTCTGCCGGGCTGTTCCCTACCTTCAGCGCGGATCCGAGTGGATCACGAAATCGGTATTCCGGAAATCGCCCGCAGATTATTACTTCTGGACGCGCGCTAACGCAGAGTGTGTACGAGATTCCATTCGCCCTGAATTATGAAGTTGATCTTTTCGGCCGGGCCCGACAGAACCTGCAGGCCTCCAACGCCAGCCTGCAAGGCACGGCCGCAGATCTGCAAAATGTTCAACTGGTTTTGACCGCGGAGCTCGCGGCCGATTACTTCAGCTTGCGAGAGCTCGATTCCGAAACTCAGGTGGTGCAGGAGTCGGTAAAGATTCAGCAGGAAGGGCTTGCTCTGGTGAACCATCGCCATGAAGGCGGGATCGCTTCAGGGCTGGATTTGGCGCAACAGCAAACGCTGCTTGATTCCACCGTCACGCAACTTTATTTGCTGCAGCAGCAGCGGGCGCAATTTGAACATGCCATGGCGGTGCTCACGGGAAGCGCGGCGTCCACATTCAGTGTTCCGGTCGCACCGCTGCGCGCGACTCCGCCGCCGGTTCCTCTGGGAATGCCGTCGGACCTGCTGGAGCGGCGTCCCGATGTGGCCACGGCAGAACGAGCCATGGCGCAGGAGAACGCACTGGTTGGGGTTGCCACAACGTCGTTCTATCCGCAATTCACCATTTCCGGCGCAGGGGGGTTCCAAAGCATCAGCTTGGGGTCGCTCATTACCGCTCCCAGCGCGTTCTGGTCGCTGGGCGGCGATCTGTTGCAGCCCATCTTCAATGGCGGCCGCAATCGGGCGAATCTCGCCGCCACAAAATCCGCCTACAACGAATCCGTTTCCAATTACCGCGAGTCGGTCCTCACCGCATTCCAGCAGGTGGAAGACAGCTTGTCTGGTCTCAATTCTTTGTCGCAGGCTGCCGGAAGCCAGAATACAGCGGTTGCGGATGCACGCCGTGCCCTTGATATCGCCAACGATCGCTACGTTGGGGGACTCACGACTTTCCTCGATGTGATCACCGCGCAATCCGTACTACTGACGAATGAGCGGCTGTCGACCCAGTTGCTCGGCCAGCAAATGGTAACCTCCGTGTTGCTTGTCAAAGCGTTGGGCGGCGGTTGGGACGCATCAGCGATTCAGAACGAGCAGGTCCATCCCACTGCCACGCAAGTACTTCAGCCCTAAGCCGAGACTCCCCAAGCGTGGGATTTCTCCGTCGCCATTCTGTTAACCATCTTCACTGGTCGGGACGCGCACTCCATCGGAGACTCTCACATTTCCATAGAAGGAGTGGACGGAGGATCGGTTTCCATGCTCGCCGTTCGGGTAGGCTGATTTCCAGACGAACTAACAGTTCGGCAGGGATTGATTCCGTTGGTCCAGATGAGATTTCATCTGCTCGGCAGCTGTCCACCAAATGCTGGGGTCGACCGGGTGCTCTCTGCGTGTGTAGTCCACGCCCAGACGGTCCAGTTCGCGGAGAACTTCCTCGACTATGCGAGCGAGGAAGGCTTTGACCGGGGCGCTCAGGCTGCAGCCCGTCTCGTAGGACTCAACGGTAATTCCCACCAGGAGCACATCAGGGGGCGCAATTCCAAACAGTTCGGCGCTGGCCAGCGCGTCGACCAGCGCAGGTGAGTGCGGATTCATGCGCACCACAGGCATCTGACGAACAATGTCTGCCTTGCGATAGAGCAACACCGTTCCTGGAGTTGCTTCGGTGGTGACGGCATCGATCAGAATCACGGCGTCTCTTCCAGAGATGTGATCGACCAGATCAAGGGCGGGAGTGCCAAGGTCGACGACTTCGACGCCATCCTCGAATTCGTACTGCGCGGCCAGAAGCCGCGCGACGTAAGGCCCGACGCCGTCGTCGCCCAGCAAGACGTTGCCGATCCCGCCAATCAGCACGTTCTTCATAGAATCTTGGCTTCCGCAATCTTGCGACCTGACGGATCGAACGCGTGGCAGGCGCAGGCCATACACGGATCAAAGGAGTGCACCGTCCGCAGGACTTCCAGAGGCTCCTCCGGCCGGGCGAGCGGCGTGTGCAGCAGCGAGGCTTCGTAGGGACCGTGGGCGCCAGAGCGATCACGCGGGCTGGCATTCCACGTTGAGGGCACAACCGCCTGGTAGTTCTTGATCTTCTCGTCCTTGATCACGATCCAGTGTGACAACGTGCCGCGCGGCGCCTCATGGGTTCCAACGCCTTCCACTTCGTGCCCTGGAAACACAGGCTGGTTATGAACGGTGTAGTCGCCCTTGGCTATGTTGTCGATCAGAAGCTGCAAATGTTTCTGTGCCAACTCCGCCAGCATGGAGGCGCGAATGGCGCGTGCAGCATGGCGGCCCAGCGTCGAGTGCAACATATCTGGCGTCACTCGAATGCCGCTGACTGCCTGCACCTGGCTGATCGCGAGATCCGTGTATTTGCGGGTGAGCGGATGCCCCTGCGCGTACCCGATCAGTACCTGCGCCAGCGGGCCGACCTGCATCGGATCACCCTTGTAGCGGGGCGCCTTGACCCAGGAATACTTCTGCTCGCCGTCCCAACCGGTGAAGGCGGGCTCAGTCTCTCCCACCCACGGATGCAGTGCCTTCCCGCCCTGGTAGTAAGCATGCGCTACATCTTCGCTTACGGACTCACGAAACTCATGGTCCGATGCGGTCTTGAAGGTGTGCACGCCGGCTAGGTTTCCATTCATGACATAGCCGCCAGGAAGGTCGTAGGACGTTCCCTTGGCGTCCAGCGGCAGATCGGGGACGGCGAGGTAGTTACGCACGCCGCTGCCAATCTTGAACCACTCGGGATACATGGCGGCGACCGCGCAGAACGTCGACGAAGTAAACCTGATTGATGAACTGCACAACCTCGTCAAGCAGCACGCGGATCATCTCCAGGCGATCCATGCCCAGAGCGCTTGGGCTGTCCAAATCGATGGCGTTGGCTACGCCCCCAACCGTGAGATTCTGAATGTGGGGCGTCTTCGATCCCAGGATGCCGACCACCTGCAAAGCTTTGCGCTGGTATTCCAGAGCCTGGATGTAGTGCGAAAACGCAACCAGATTGACCTCTGGAGACAGCCGCATCGCGGGATGGCCCCAGTAACCGTTGGCGAAAATCCCGAGCTGGCCGCTGCTGGCGACGGCCTTCACCCGGTCCTGCGCGGCTTTCAGTTCATTGCGGGAGTTGCGCGTCCAGGGCGAAAGGCTCTCTGCCAGCTTGGCGGCCGCCGCGGGATCGGCTTTTGGAATCTGCAGAATGTCCACCCAGTCGAGCGCTGACAGTTGATAGAAGTGAACAATGTGGTCGTGCAACGCGTGCGCAATCAGGATGAGATTGCGGATATATTGCGCGTTGAGCGGAATCTCGAGCTTCAGGGCGTCTTCCACCGCCCGCACGCTGGCCATGGCGTGCACGGTGGTGCACACACCGCAGAAGCGCTGGGTGAATAGCCAGGCGTCGCGCGGGTCGCGGCCGCGCAGGATCTTCTCGATGCCGCGCCACATGGTGCAGGAAGCCCATGCATTGCTGACCGCATTGTTGTCCACCTCGACATCGATGCGAAGGTGGCCTTCGATTCTGGTTATAGGGTCGATCGTGATTCGTTTCGCCATAGGGCCTGCTGTTTAGTCGGAGGCTGTTCCTTCAGATTCGTTTTCACCGAAGTGTCCATACTTGAAATATCCGGTCCAGCGAATGTAGGGTCGGCGGTACCGGAAGTAGCTCGCCATGTCGTGCCATTCATGCAGCGGCGCCGGGAGAATGGCGAAGCGCTTTACCACGAGCAGAAATCCCGCGACGCCCATGCAAATGAAACCAAGTGCCACCAGGATTTCGATGGTGGAGGGGAAATACAGCGACTCGGGGTTGGGCCGAAAGGCTAGTGTTGTCGGGCTGAAGCGGTAGATCATGCCGCCCAGCGAACTGAGGACATAACCCAGGAACATGATTCGCGTATCGTGGGTACGCAGCGAACGGCGAAGCATGCCGCCACCGATGAAAATCAGGAGCATCTCCAGCCAGAACACGCCGGCGAAGCGATCGGCGTGGAAGGCGGTGCCCAGCGCCCCGCGGAAGACGATGTCCAGCAGGCGCAGGCCGGCCCAACCGAAAATGAGCCACGCGGTGATGCGGGCGGCCTCGTCAAGAACCTCCATATCCATCGCCCGCTGCCATACCACACAGCACAACATGGTGGTTCCGGCGACGCAGCCGAAAGACATGAAGGTGGACGCGCCCAGATAGAGCAAGGGCAACCACGGCGACTGCCACAAGGGATGGACTCGTTCTCCCGCCAGCAGCATCAACGCGCCCAGCGACGATTGGTGCATGCCGGGCAACAAGTAGGCCGCCGCAATAATCCAGGGGAAAAAGAAATGTAGCCGGCGTTCGATTCGCTCCACTCCTGGCCGCAGGCGCGAATCAAAATACCAGAGCCGCTCCAGCACGGGCGGAATATTCTCGATGGCCAAAGGGATCATGGCGTAAATCGACATGCAGATCGCAACCTCTGCCAGCGGCGAGTGCATGTTCCATCTCCACGGGAAGACGATCCAGTAGAAGTTCCACGGGCGGCCGGCATCGATGCCCAGCAAGAGAAGACCGCAGGCGTATGCCAGGAAACTGGTCAGGAGGGCCATACGCATCAGCGCATGCAGGCGCTTGCGGCGGAAGACCCATGCCGCTATTCCTACCGCGAATGCGCCCGAGCCCAATCCCGTCAACACCATCACGTTGAACGTCTTCCAGATTCCCCAGCCATAAGCGTCGTTCATGCCGCTGACCGGACCCAACCCCGCCAACTCGCGGTATGCGGTTAGCACGAACGCCAGCAGGGTCATCGCCAGCAGCACGACAAAGAATCCGTTTACGACCGGAAAGCCGTACACGGGCACGGCCCGCTCCCAGCGAGGCTGTTTGACAGTGACAGTGACATTGTCAGTGGTATTGACCGGCGCGTTGCTGATCGTTGCCGTGCTCATAATTGCGCCCTCAATCCGGTCTGTTTTTCTCGTTCATGGGCTTCCTGCTCATGGCCGCTCAGACTCTTACGAATGACCTGCACTAGGCCGGCATACAACACCGCCGGCAGCGCGAAATATTGATAAAAACGTCTCTGCCAGCGAAGCGTTCTCGCAGGGACGGACTCCGGTCCCAGTTCAGGCAGGCCAAGTTTCTCGAAGGGGACGCGAGACAGATACATACATTGCGTGCCGCCGTTATCGGTCTCTCCGTACACCCGATTCTCGTAGTAGCGGCCAGGATTGTTCCTGATGCGCTGCTTCGCCTCCAACAGCAACACCGTGCGCGGACCAAAGACCACTGCGCCCGTGGGACACACGCTGGTGCACCCCGGCTTCAGGCCTTTCTCCAGCCGCTGGCTGCACAACTCGCACTTGGTCACGCGCGGATTGAAGCCCTGCCATTGGAACCGCGGGATGTGATACGGACAGGTAATAGTGCAGTAGCGGCAGCCGATACATTCCTCAGCAGTCCAGCTCACGATGCCGGTCTCGCGATCCTTGTGCAGCGCCTCGAACGGACAACCGGCGGCGCAAGCCGGATCCAGACAGTGCATGCACTGGCGTTTCACAAACGAAAAGGCGGAACCGTCTTCGGGCTTATAGAGTTTGATCACATTGCGAGTAAGATCGTTCAAATCGGAGGGCGCCTGGTGCAGTGCGTCGCCGCGAGTGTCGGGCGGCGTGCCATTGGCCTCCGCACATGCCGCCACGCAGGCTTTGCAACCGATGCAGATGCTGGCGTCGTAGAGCAACCCAACGGCAGCGCTGGGAACAGGAATTGTCTCGGCGTGGAGCGCTTGGGTGCCGGTGGTGATGGCCACGGCCGCCGGCACTCCGGCCTTGGCGATGCTCGAAAACAGTTCTCGCCGCGTGATGGCCACATCATTCCTCTTTCTTGTAGAGCACCTTCTCGGGCGAAGCTTTGAGCTTTTCCGCGTGGGCGCGGTCGACCGCGACCCGTGCGATGCCGGCTTCGTGACTGCTCTGGAATTTCTGCGAGGCCACCCAGGTTGCTCCGCCAACTGCTCCGGCAATGGCGCCTACCAATGCAGCGCTGCCCACTTTGATCTGACCGGCAGCACTGTAAATGGGGGGGTAGGTCTCGGGTGGGGTCGCCAGATGGATGGGAACAGTTTCAAATGTCGCCATCTTCCATACCACAGCCTTTTCGGTGCAGCCCAGGCAGGGAGCACCAATCCCGATAGGCCACACACCGGGAATCTCATTGAAATGACGCGTGGCACAGGCCGCATGAGTGATCGGTCCCTTGCACCCGAGCTTGTACAGACACCAGCCTTTCCGGTGGCCTTCGTCGCCGAACGAGCCGGCAAACCGTCCCGCGTCGAAGTGCGCTCGTCGCGGACAGTTTTCATGGATCACGCGGTCGTAGGCGAACTTGGGACGGCCGAACTCATCCAATTCCGGAAGCCGGCCCATAGTGACGTACTCGAGCACGACCGCGAGCAGGTTGTAAGGGTTGGGAGGGCATCCTGGCAGATTGATGATCGGTTTGCCGGATATGACAGAATCCACTCCAACCGCGCCGGTAGGATTCGGATCAGCGGACGGAACTCCGCCCCAGGAAGCACACGAGCCGATCGCGATCACGGCGGCCGCCTTGGCCGCGACTTCCTTCAAGACCTGTACGCCCGGCCTTCCGCCTAATTCCATGTAGATGCCATCGTCCCTGGCCGGAATTGCGCCTTCGACAACCAGCACATACTTGTTGATATTGTCCTCGACGGCCTGCCGCAAAGCTGCCTCCGCCTGCGCCCCGGAAGCCGCCATCAGGGTTTCGTGGTAGTCGAGGGAGATGACATCCAGAATCAGGTTCGCGGCATCGGGTGCGGAGGTGCGTAACAAGGTCTCGGTGCATCCCGTGCAATCCTGGAAATGCAGCCAGATCACAGACGGTCGCTTCGTCTTGCCGATCGCCTCCGCCATCTGCAAGACAGAATTCTTGCCGGTAAGTGCCAATCCGACGGGCGCGCTTACCATCAGCATGCCGCATAACTGAACGAAGCTTCTCCGGGTGACTCCGCTTGCTTCCAGGTGTTCCGCAATGGTTGGGTGCTTGGACATGAGCGCCCTCCTGTAGGGCATCCACCGTGGGCTCGGGCTGGAAACACTGTGGCCCGCAGACCATGGATGGACGATAGACTCGATCCGATGCGAACCTGAGTTGCGGTCGATCGGCGAATTCGCCGAGGAAAGAAGTGGCGCCGATCAGCGATAGCGGGGAGAGCCGAGAACGGGCCGGCGGTAACGGTACCGCCAAATCGTAAGGCTGAGAGTTAATAAATTAGTGCGCTATACCGGCTTCTCTACTCTTCACTTGTATCTCTGACGGTTGCAACGTCTTTACACATCGGCAATCCGGACGAATTTACTTATCTCCCGAATTGGTACTATGCATCAGTGATCTTAATCACTGCGCCGTGTGAGCAGCCTCCATCTCCCTCGTCGCGGATTCCGGCCCGGGCTAGAAACGACCGGAGGCTATCGGTTGATCGTCGGACTGATCCCAACAAACGCGCTAGTACGCTGGTTGATCGCAACTGGGGCACGCACAACTAGGAAGCGAGACGGGAGAAAGAAAGTGCTGGAAAAGATTTGGCTGCCCCCCAGGGATTCGAACCCCGATATGCTGATCCAGAGTCAGCTGTCCTGCCGTTGAACGAGGGGGCAGCAATGAACCGACGGTTGATTCTGATTTTATGGGCGGATGCGGCTGGGGTCAACACATGCGGCGGCGCGCGACGTCGCACGCTCGCCGCAGTTGAATATTCGTCCTGAAAGTGCGAGCCACGATGCCAGCTTAGATGTCCTGGCGCTAAAATGATATTCGTGCTTGCGGGAGGGACTTCCCATGGTCTCCATTATTGAGAATGTACCAACTGTCACAGCTGAATATACCGAGATGGCCCTCCGTCCGCTCGAAGCGGAACAGTGCGCGCTGATCGTGGTGGACATTCAGACAAAGCTGCTGCCGCCAATTTTTCAGAAGGAGCAGTTGGTACGCAACGCTCAACTTTTGATCCGCGCGGCCAAGATCCTGAAGATTCCCTCGCTGATAAGCACCCAGTACGCGAAGGGGCTGGGCGGAACTGTGCCCGAGGTCACTTCCCTGCTGCCGGAGACCGAGGCGATCGACAAGCTGATGTTTTCCTGCTTTGGCAGCGACACGTTCTGCGCGTTGCTCAAGCGCCTGCCCGGGAACCGGAACACGCTGCTGCTGTGCGGGATGGAGAGCCACATCTGCGTGGCGCAAACGGCGCTGGCAGCGCTGCGCGAGGGTTACCTGGTGCACGTGGCGTCGGACGCCGTGAGTTCGCGTACGGAGTGGAACTGGAAGATCGGGCTGGAACGCATGCGCGCGGCGGGGGCCGTGCTTTCGTCAACCGAGATGATGATTTACGAACTGATGCGGTCTTCTGGTTCGGCAGCGTTCAAGGAGCTGCTGCCGCACTTAAAGGGATAGTTGAAGCCTCTTAAAGGAGTAGTTGAAGTCTTCCCTACCCCGCGTCTTCTTTCTTTTTCACCCGGACCACGGTGATCTTGGCGAATCCTTCTTCGAAAGCGGGCGGTTTCAGCTTGGCGGCCATGCGGCGCATGACGTCTTCCGGGACAACGCGGTCGCGGCGCTGATGGCGCTCGACACAGACCTCCAACGGGACATCGAAGAATACGGCATGCACTTCGTATCCGTAGTCCTTGGCGAGCTTGATCCAGTGCTGGCGCTCCTGCGGAGTAAGGTTGGTGGCGTCCACGTAATTGGTGGGGCGCTTGGCGATGAGGCGCGCCTTCAGCATGGAACGCAGGTTCGAGAACACGAGATCCTGAAAGCGCTGCTCGCGGACATCGTCGAAGAGCAGCGAGCGCACCATGTCGCTGGAAAGCGGTACGACATTGTGGCGCTTGAACCATGAACTCTTGCCGGAGCCGGGTAATCCGATGGCGAGCACGACCAGGCCTTTGGGCGGGCGCGTCGCTGCGGCAGGTGTAACTTTTGGGATCGAAGGAACGGCGGTGGGAGGCGTCGCTTCGAGGTCTGCCTCTCGCGCAGGTTCTTCTTCCACGGGTGCCGCTTCGCCAGGCACTGCTCGGGGAATCGATCCTTTGACTGCCGCGGGGGCAAAGGCTTGGGCGACGGCCTGTTCGCGGCCACGGCCTCCGCGACCTCGTCCGCCACGGCGACGGCGGGAACGGCCGCGCTGGCCGCTCGCTTCGGCAGTGGGCTGACGGGCGGGCCGATTCGATTGCGAATCGGGCTCTGCAGGTCGGGGCGGGGCGTCTTGATCGGAAGAAGGAGCGACCGATTCCGGTTCGTCGGCCTGGAAGGCCTGTTCTTCTCGGCCGCTTGCTTCCGGAGGATTATCCGCCGCCTGTTCCGCGTCGAAATATGCTGGCTGCAAGGGCGGAGGCGAGGCCTCGCTGGTCTTCTCGGGAGCTTTCTTTTTGCGCCGCTGTAAGCGATCGCGCATCCATTTGCGCATGTCAGGCTTGTAACACAGAAGCGGATGTGGGAGCAATCCGGCTGCGCAGCGGGCGAACCTTCGGCGACAGCCAAGGGGCCTCTCCGCTATTCCCTCCTATCCGAGGATCGGGCGATTTGTGGTCGGGTCATCGGACGATTTTCTTCGATCACCCGATCACCCGATGGGCCGATCTCGATCTGGCATTACAATGACGGCATGCCAGGCCAGATTCCGTCAGCGATCTCAGGCCAGAAGTATATTTCCTTGACCACCTATCGCAAGAATGGCACTGGCGTTGCCACGCCGGTGTGGTTTGGAGAAGAGGACGGCAAGCTCTACGTGATGACCCGCTCCGTGATGGGAAAGTACAAGCGGATCCGCAACAATCCGCGGGTGCGGGTTGCTCCATGCACGATCCGAGGAGTCGTTACGGGACCCGAGTTTGACGCGATGGCGAGGATCCTGCCGCCGGAGGAACATCGCCATGCGCGGGAGACCATCAATCGCAAGTACTGGCTGGCGCGCATAGCATTTTTGTGGTGGAGAACCGATGCTTACCTGGAAATAAGCTTCCCGTGAAGCTCGCCCCGCATGGCGGCAAGCACGGCACGCGGCTTTCCGCGATGGGAATTGACTGCAAAACAAAGGCAGCGGACGTTTACCTTTGGCGCGTGTCCCTGCTACCATCATTTGTTTGATCTCGGAGTCGTACGAAATCTGTCTGTATCGCCTTCATAAATTCGCGTGGAGGAATCATGGCAATAAAAGTTGGTATCAACGGCTTTGGACGCATTGGGCGCAATGTGCTGCGCGCCTCGCTCAACGATTCGAATCTTGACTTCGTTGCGGTTAACGATCTCACCGACCCTAAAACGCTCGCCCACCTGTTGAAATACGATTCGATTCTGGGAAATCTTCCACAAAACATCAGCGCAGGCGCCGACAGCATTACGGTCGACAAGAAAACCATTAAGGTCTTCAAGGAAAAAGATCCCGCGGCGTTGCCCTGGGAATCGGTCGGTGCTCAGGTGGTGATCGAATCGACCGGGCGATTCACCGATGCCAACGATGCTAAAAAGCACCTGCGCGGGCCCGTAAAGAAGGTCATCATTTCCGCTCCCGCGAAGAATGAGGACGTCACCCTGGTGCTGGGCGTGAACCACGAGAAATACGATGGGGCGAAGCATCACATCATTTCGAATGCGTCGTGCACCACGAACTGCCTGGCCCCGATCGCCAAGGTGGTGAATGACGAGTTCAAGATCGTCAGCGGAACCATGACGACGATTCACTCCTATACCAATGACCAGGTGATTCTCGACTTCCCGCACAAGGACCTGCGGCGCGCTCGAGCCGCCGCAATCAACATGATTCCGACGTCTACCGGCGCGGCAAAGGCTTTGAAGCTGGTGATTCCGGAACTGGCGGGAAAGCTTGACGGCTTCGCCATGCGAGTGCCGACGCCAAACGTTTCCGTGGTCGACCTGGTGGTATGGGTGGAGAAGAAAACGTCCAAGGAAGAAGTAAATGCCGCGCTGAAGAAGGCCTCGGAGTCCGGCCCTCTGAAGGGGTATCTGGGCTACGAAGAGCACGAACTGGTGTCTTCGGACTTCAAGGGAGACGCGCGCTCTTCGATCGTAGATGCACCCATGACCCTGGTGGTAGGCGGAAACTGCGTGAAGGTGATCTCCTGGTATGACAACGAGTGGGGATACTCCTGCCGCGTCCGCGACCTGATCAACTACATCGCCGGCAAGGGGCTGTAAACGTGGGACCCATTCTTTCGCCGAAGACGCGAAAAGGCTCGGGCAGCCGCCCGCGTATCCAGCCGCAAGAGGAACGACCAGCCATGTCCAAGCTTTCCATTCGAGACCTTCCGCTCAACGGGAACCGCATTTTTATGCGCGTCGACTTCAACGTGCCGCTCGAAGACGGACGCGTCATGGACGACACGCGCATTCGCGAGACGCTGCCGACCATCGAATATGCGCTGCGCCACGGGGCGCGCCTGATTTTGGCATCGCACTTGGGACGCCCCAAGGGCAAGCCCAATCCGAAGATGAGCCTCAAGCCGGTGGCGGAGCGGCTGCGCATGCTGCTCGACAAAGAATTGGCGCGCGGCGAGAACGTCGGCTTCTCGCCCGACTGCGTGGGTTCGGAGGCTGAGGAAGTCGCGACGCAACTTGAGAAAGGCCAGACCCTGCTGCTGGAGAACCTGCGCTTTCATCCCGAGGAAGAAGCCAACGATGAGAAGTTCGCGCGTCAACTGGCGAATCTCGCTGACTACTACGTGAATGACGCTTTTGGCACGGCGCACCGCGCGCATGCTTCGACCGTGGGCATCACGAAGTTTGTGCAGAAATCCGCGGCGGGTCTGCTGATGGAGAAGGAACTCCGGTATCTGGGCAAGGCGCTGGAGCATCCCGAAACGCCGTTCGTGGCCATCCTGGGCGGAGCCAAGGTCAGCGACAAGATCGGTGTCATTCAGAATCTGATGAGTAAGGTGAACTCGCTTATCATCGGCGGCGGCATGGCCTATACCTTCCTGAAAGCGCAAGGGCAGGAGATCGGCAAGTCGCTGGTCGAAGCGGACAAACTCGATCTGGCCGCGCAGCTGCTGGCGGAAGCAAAGAAGAAGAATCTGAAGTTTCTATTGCCGGTGGATCACGTCGTCGCCGTGAAACCGGAGCCCAATGCCGTGATTCAGCAGGTCGGCGAAGGACAGCCGATTCCTGCCGACAAGATGGCGCTCGACATTGGTCCGAAGACGATCGAACTGTTCAGCGAAGAGATCTTCCGCGCGCGCACCATTGTATGGAATGGGCCCATGGGAGTCTTCGAGGTTCCGGGGTTTGCCAAGGGGACGTTCAGGATCGCTCACGCCGTGGCCGAGAATGCAGGGGCGACCTCGATTGTAGGAGGCGGCGATTCGGTAGCGGCGGTTCACGCGGCCGGAGTCGCGGACAAGATCACGCACATTTCGACCGGCGGAGGCGCCTCGCTCGAGTTCCTGGAAGGAAAGAAGCTGCCTGGGGTAGAAGCGCTGACTGACGCGCGCTAATCCGAATCGCAACCGACCCTGAACGTCGAATCTCAGCCTGCCCAATCTGTCTCGCAAGAGGTCTGAGGTCCGCGATCCGAAATATCGAGAGGAATTCATGGCTCGAACGAAATTGATGGCCGCGAACTGGAAGATGTACAAGACTCCCGATCAGACGCGCGAATTCTTTCGCGATTTCCTACCGCAGGTTTCCGGGCACAGTCGAGACGAGATTGTGGTGTGCCCTCCCTACATCGATCTCGCGGCTGCGGTCGAGGCGGCCAAAGGATCGAATGTCGCCATCGGCGGCCAGAACGTTCACTGGAAAAGCGAAGGCGCATTCACGGGAGAGATTTCCGCGCTCATGCTGCTCGCTCTGGGCGTGACCCACGCGATCGTCGGACATTCGGAGCGGCGGCAATATTTTGGCGAAACCGACGATACGGTCAATCTGCGGCTGAAAGCGGCTCTGGAAGCCGGACTCACGCCCATCTGCTGCGTGGGCGAAGTGCTCGAAGAACGCGAAGCGGGATTGACGGACGATGTTCTGCGGCGCCAATGTGTGCGAGCCTTTCATGCCATCTCCGCGAAGAAAGCATCCAAGCTGGTGGTAGCCTACGAACCGGTCTGGGCCATCGGCACCGGCAAGACGGCAACCCCGGAGTTGGCGGCCGAGGCTCACGCCGTAATCCGCAAGGAAGCGACAGAGGTTTTTGGCGAAGAGTTCGCCGCCAAGCTGCGCATTCTTTACGGTGGATCAGTGAAGCCGGAAAATGCTTCGGCGCTGATGGCGCAAGAAGAGATTGACGGCGCACTGGTAGGCGGGGCTTCGCTGGATCCGAAATCGTTTGCCGCGATCGTGAAGTACTAGGAGGATTGATCGCGGCTCCAGGTCGCACCTGAAGCCAGTCACAGAAGTCCCGCCCTCACAGCAGACTCCCGCGGAATTGTTCTCCTGATATTCCGTGATCCGGCGCACAGAAGTTCCCTCGCATCGGACCTACAATTTGTTAGCCGCAGAGCCATCGCGGAAGTGGCCCCTCAATCCCTTCTATTGCAGCGAGGAGGTCTTATGCCGTTGTCCAGGGTTCGTGATTTTCTCGACTCCCACCAAATCAAATATCTGGTAATGTCTCATTCCCTTGCATACACCGCTCAGGGGATTGCCGCCCTGTCGCACGTTTCGGGAAAGAAACTTGCAAAAACGGTGATCGTCAAAATTGACGGCATCCTGGCAATGGCGGTCGTGCCAGCATCGCTCCATGTGGATCTCGATCTCCTGAGAGACCTGACGGGCGCGCGCTTGGCCGAGATCGCCTCAGAGCGCGAGTTCAAAAATGCTTTTCCCGACTGCGAGACAGGTGCGATGCCGCCCTTTGGGAATCTCTATGACATGGCCGTATACGCCGATGCGAGTCTCGCGGAGAACGAGGAAATTACTTTCAACGCCGGAACGCATCGCGAACTGATCCGTATGGCATGGGATGACCTGGTCCGTCTGGTAAATCCCGTAGTCACGAATCTGGTCCATCACGCTTTGATTGCAGCGTAGCCGGCGCTTTATCGGGCCTGAAAGAAAGTCAGGGAGCGATTGTTGCGTCTACTTCCGCCCAATGGCCATGATGTGAGCGCTCACCCCGAGCACTGACGGTTCACGCTCGACTTTGCGTACTGCCGCCAGCAAACGTTCACGCTGCACTGGATCACTCCACAGGCGGTCGAAATCGCGCGCCAGCCAGCCCGGACCTTCGATGGCAACTATTTCCAGCACTTGAAATCCAGCGCCCAGCAAATCGCGGGAAAGTTCTCCGGGACGATGGAAGAAGGCATCTGTAAAGTAGATCGGATTGCTCGTGGGGTTTCGATGCTGACCTTCTTCCAGGTCCCGGGCGAGGATCGGCGCAAAGACCGGGTCATCGAAGAAGCCGCTGGACAGCGAATCCAACAACGAAGCAAAGTGGCTGATGCCCGCGCCCCAGAGCAGGCCTCCGGGACGGAGCACGCGGCGTGCCTCCCGCAGGCACGCCAGCCGGTCTTCCCTTTCCACGAGGTGATAAAGAGGTCCGAGCAATAAGACTGCATCGGCGGATTCATCGGCATGGACAAGATGCCGCGCGTCTCCTACCTCCGCCGAAGCAAGAGGATGATGCGATTGCTCCGCCGACGCGGCCCGTGCCTGCTCCACGTGCCTGGAAACAGGATCGATCAGATGCACCTGGTATCCGCGCTGCGCGAGCCAGCACGCATAGATTCCGGCTCCGCCTCCGGCGTCGACGATGGTCGCAGGCGCGGGCGGCATATGTCTCAGGATCAACTCTTGCGTCCGAGCGTGTTCAAGCTTGAACCATCCCGTGCGCAGGCGCGAGGATTCATCGACCTCGCCGTAGTGGCGCACGATCTCGGAGGCGACGCGTTGAGCAGCTTTCTCGGATTCCATGCTGTCGTTACACGCCACTCGCGCGGTGGCGGGGAGCGCGGTAGCCCAACTGCATCGAGACGTGGCGCGCGGCGTCCTTCAGGTGTTCGATGATCCTCGGCATGGTATGCGGGTTCACCTGGTTGATGGTGCCACTCAGGCCGAGGCTAGCCTCGATCGCTCCATTCTGATTGAAGATAGGAGCCCCAAGGCAACGGGCTCCCATGTTGTTTTCCTCATCGTCGACGGCATACCCCAGTTCGCGGACCTTTTCGAGACTCTTCAACAGGCGCGGCAAGGTTGTAATAGTTTTGGCAGTGCGCTTTTCCATCCCGGTTTCAGCCAGGATTTTTTCCAGGCGTTCCTGCGGAATGTGCGCTACCAGCGCTTTGCCCACGCTGGTCGCATGCACGCGCATCCGTCTTCCCACCCAGGTGTCCATTCGGATGAACCCAGGCGCTTCGATCTTCTCGATGTAGACGGCGTCGGGACCGTCGAGAATGGCCAGGTGGCAGGTCAGGCTCGTCTTTTCCATCAGGTGGCGCATGATAGGCAGCGCCACTTCCCGAACGTCGATGCCGCTCAGGGCGCCACGGCTCAGGCTCAAGATCTTCAATCCAACGCGGTACTTCCCGGTTTCAGCGTCGCGGTTCAGGTATCCCTGCTTTTCCAGCGTGCGCAGGATGTAGCTGGCAGAGCTTTTTGGAATCTGTAACTTACGGCTGATGTCGGCGTTACTGAGGCCCTCAGAGTCCTGCGCCACCGCCTCCAGCATGGCCAGAGCGCGTTCGACCGCAACGGACGGGGATTCCGAGGACGCCGGCATAACCAGAAGGTTATCGTAGCAAACCCTTAACCGTACAACAAAATGAATATATGTTCTGTATATTGAACAACTCCCTTGACCGCTATTTCCGGGTCACGCATAATTTCGCCAGCATTACGAATATGTGTTCATTATACTGAACACATGGGATCGCGGGACCCGGGGCTTTTCGCACATGGTGCCCACCGCTGATCCAAAAAATATTTTCCAGGAGAAGACGTACATGCCGGCTAACGGAAACGGAAAACAACAACCGATCCACCAACGCGAGCAGTTGAACGGCAAGGAGCACGACGCGCAGCATGCTCTGGCGCAAGACTGCTTGAACTACGACTGGACGACGAATCCGCGCTGGCAGGGCGTGGAACGCCCCTACACGCCCGAGGACGTACTGCGACTGCGCGGCTCGATTCACATCGAGCACTCGCTGGCGCGCCTGGGCGCGGAGCGGTTGTGGGAGCTGCTCACGTCTGAAACCTACGTAAACGCGCTGGGCGCGGTGACCGGCAACCAGGCCGTGCAGCAGGTACAGGCGGGCCTCAAGGCGATCTACGTCAGCGGATGGCAAGTCGCTGCTGACGCCAACAACGCCGGAACCATGTATCCGGACCAGAGCCTTTATCCCGCAGACAGCGTGCCGAATCTTTGCCGTCGCATTAACAACGCACTGCAACGGGCCGACCAGATCCATCATGCCGAGGGGAAGGTTGCCCCGGGGCAAACCTGGTTCGCGCCGCTGGTGGCCGACGCGGAAGCGGGTTTCGGCGGCACGCTCAATGCTTTCGAACTCATGAAAGGGATGATTGAAGCGGGCGCTGCCTGCGTTCACTTCGAGGATCAACTCTCGTCCGCGAAGAAGTGCGGACATCTGGGCGGCAAGGTTCTTATTTCGACGACCGAAGCGATTCAGAAATTGGTCGCCGCTCGCCTGGCGGCTGACGTAATGGGCGTGCCTACGCTGATCATGGCTCGCACTGACGCCGACAGCGCTCACCTGCTCACCAGCGACATTGATCCGCGCGACCGCGCGTTCTGCACCGGTGAACGCACGTCAGAAGGCTTCTTCCGCATCCGCGGCGGCATTGAGTCTGCCATCGCCCGCGGACTGGCTTATGCGCCTTATGCGGAGTTGCTCTGGTGTGAAACTTCGCATCCCGATCTGGAAGAAGCACGCCAGTTCGCGGATGCGATTCACGCGAAATATCCCGAGAAGATGCTGGCCTACAATTGCTCGCCCAGCTTCAACTGGCGCAAGAAGCTGGACGAGGCGACCATCGCCCGTTTCCAGCCGGAACTGGCGCGCATGGGATACAAGTTCCAGTTCGTGACGCTGGCCGGCTTCCACGCGCTGAATCTCAGCATGTTCGAGTTGGCGCGCGGGTACAAGCTTGCGGGCATGACCGCGTATTCGCGCCTGCAGGAAAAAGAATTCAGCCGCGAAACCCAGTACGGGTACGAGGCCGTGAAGCACCAACGCTTTGTGGGCACCGGGTACTTTGACCAGGTGCAACAGGTGATCAGCGGAGGACTGGCTTCGACCATGGCGCTGGCCGAATCCACCGAAGCCGAGCAATTCATGGAAAAGAAACCGCTGACTCGGCCGGAACATGGCCCGGATGCGGCGTGCCAGCCCATTCTCGGCGACTGTCCGCACACAACCGTGCAGATCGAGCCGGGTCCGGAGGAAATGTTGCTGCCCTCGGGAGACTAAATCCAAGCCAGTAAGCAAGAGCGGAGGGCCAGTCGGGGGACTGGCCTTTTCGTTTTCGGCCGTGAAAGTGGCAGCGGAGATGCGTGAATCCTGTGCGACGCGGCGGGCACGGAAGCCAATTTTGCTATAATCACTGACTGCCTCGCAATTCTGTTTCGTATCCGTGCGGAAGTGGTGGAACTGGCAGACACACCATCTTGAGGGGGTGGCGCCGAAAGGCGTGGGGGTTCAAATCCCCCCTTCCGCACCATAAATTCTGTTCGCCAGGCACAGATGGGCTGAGCATAAGACGGTCAGATCACAAGTCGCTCTGGAGCGCAGTTAAGGAAAATCGAACTCATGCTGATTGGATTCATCACCGCCGTTCACATTCTCGTCTGTTTCTTCATCATTGTCGTTGTGCTGCTACAGAGCGGCAAGAGCGGCGACATCTCCGCCGCGTTTGGCGGCCAGGGCAGCCAGACAGCATTTGGTCCTCGCGGAGCGGCCAGCGCGCTGTCGAAGGCAACAACCTGGTCGGCCGTTGCCTTCATGTTGACCTCAATTACTTTGTCGATTTATGCGACCAAGCATGGCGGCCCGGGCTTCCGTACTGCAAGGGGTCAAGTCGCAGCCCACAAAGACGCAGCCCGCCCCTAAATCCGACGACTCCTCCCGCCCAGAAGTAGAATCGCAGCCCGGCTGCATTCGCTTCGGGCGTCGCGATTCCGCGTAATCGCCGCAGTATCTGCCCGCCTCACTCCGCAGTCCCGATGTGGCAATGCAGTCTCTTTGTGCCAATGCTAAGGAGTTCGCCGTAATTGTATTTCCGGTATCCGGGTGCTACCATCCGCTTTAGGCACTTATAGCCGGGAGGTATCGACGATGTCGGACAATGATAGCAATAGTTTCGTGTGGTTTTTGGCAGGACTGGGCTTGGGTGCCCTGGTCGGGCGTTCTATACGCGCCCCGTTCGGGCAGCGAAACCCGGGAAGCGCTCCGCGCACGCGCCGACGAGGGCCGCGAGTACGTGCGCGATCGCGCTCGTGTAGCACGGGACCAGGCATCGCAATGGGTGGATCGCGGCCGCGACGTCGTGAGCCAGCAGAAGGAACAGTTCCGCGCCGCCTATGAGGCAGGACGGCAGGCTTATCAGGAGGCCACGACCGAAACCGGCGCGCCCAAGAATCCGTAGGCCTCGTTCGCGCCGTCCCGAATTCTTGGGCCTGTAGCTCTGGGATGCGAGTAGATGTTATGGAAAACTTGACTCCACTGTTTATTGCTCTGACCGGCGCGGCCGTGGTCCTTCAGGCATTCCTGCTGGCCGCCATGTACTTGGCAATGCGCAAGAGCAGCGCCCGCATGGAGGCCATTGCGACAGAGGTAAAGAACAAAGCCATTCCCACGCTCGAACAGGCGCAGTCGCTGCTGTCCGAGATCCGGCCCAGGCTACAGGTGATTACGCAAAATCTGGAAGAGGTGACGACCACGGTGCGGGCGGAAGTGGAGCGCGTGGACGCAACCATCAACGACACGCTGGATCGAGCGCGATTACAGGTGATCCGCGCCGACGAACTTCTGGGACGCACTCTGGATCGCGTAGAACAGACCTCGGAACTGGTCCACAAAACTGTGGTCTCCCCGGTGCGTCAACTCTCTGGCCTCATGCAGGGAATCACGGCGGGAATCGAATTCCTTTTTGGCGGGCGCGGCCGGCGCAATGGCGGCAGTCGCGACACACGGCGGCCGGTTCCTCAAGACGAGATGTTCATCTAAAGGCTTGGGGCAATCTTACAATTCCTATGCGTTACCTGGTGCGAGCCCGCGTCAAACCTAGCCGTCAGAGCGATCTCCTCGAATCCATCGAAGACAAAACCTTGGGCCAAGGCTCAGTCGCTGAGGGCGAGTACCTGCGCAACATGCAGGAGGCGCGACTCTGTGACGACCAGACTGTCCGGTGGGTCGAAGTATGTTATTGTCCCACTCCCTTGCAGGAGGAACGGCCTTACTGGGAAGAATACTTCGAGCTGGAGCGGGTTCAGGATGCCCACGACCGGCGAAAGTGCCGCGATGAAAACCGCAGCGAACCCTGGGCCTGCGGACAATGCGATTGCACGGCGCGGCTCGAGCAGAAATTAAAGTCGTCAGGCTCGCACTTCCTGGAATCGCTGCGGAGCAAGACGTCAGCCACTTGCTCAGGCAAGCTGCGGCAAGATTGATTCCATTTGCTTCAGATCCTGCGCCACTTCCTTCAAATTGAAGACCAGCGCCCAGAAGGGCAGCATGCGATCCAGCGCAAACGTCGTTGTCGTGCGCTGCTCGCGGAGTCTTGCCAGGTCGGCATCGAGTTGCAGGATTGCAGCGTCGAGTTCTGCTGAGCTCAATGGCTGCCCCGGCTTGCGGACTGCTTCCGCCAGAGACGCGAAGGTCTGCGCGGCTTTCTCGGCCAGCGCGGGCAGCGAGGGTACGAGTTGGGGCTGAAGCTGGACGTGCGCATAAAGTGAAATGTCCTCTGCCATGGCGGTCAAACGCCGCCGGACCTGATCGGCCAGATCGACGAATGCCTGGTACGCCCCCTGATTAAAGCGAGAGAATGCCAGTTCGCTGCGGGCTTCGTCCATTTGCTGAGTGATGCCTCGCCTCAAATCGTGCAAGTGGCGATCGAGCCGGCGAACCTGCTCCTCGTTGTCGATTCCCTGCAAGGCGGCCGCAGTGACGGCACGGAAAAGTGCGCCGGCGCCGTCAAGAATGTTGGCAATCTTGTGGCGCAGGCCCTCGCGAGCGTGAACCGGCCAGATCAGCACACCCACGCCGAAGGCGACAACCGCTCCCAACAACGTATAGAGCACGCGCAGCCACGCCATGTGCCAGGGCTCTCCCTGACCGCCGAAGACCAGAATCAACGCGGCCGTGAACCCTGCCGCCGAGAAGCTGGGGTGTAAGGCGGTGAGATAGCCGAACAGAGTGGCCAGCAGGAAAAGGACGACGCCCGCGCCCACCGGTCCGGTCCCCAGCATTGGCATCAGCAGGGCAGCTGCGACCGCTCCGCAGGTCGAACCGATGGTGCGATACAGCGCTGCCTTCCACGATGCGCCGAGATTGGCCTGCGTCACCACCAGCGCGGCGAATACCGCCCAGTACCCCTGGGGCAGATGGCACCCTGCATAGATGGCGTAGGTGATGGTGCCCGCCAGTCCGGTCTTGATTCCCTGCTTCAGCGAACTTGATTCGCGACTCCAGAGGGATGGAGGAGTTGCAGACGTTGAGCTTTCAAGAAGTGGTAGTGAAGGATTTGCAGATGCCATGCGGGGGATTATATGAGCTTCGGATTCGCCCCGGCGAGTTCGTGAGAGCTTACAGTAATGTTCCCAAGCCCGTTCTGACCTTGGTAACTGGAACGGGAAGCGACTTCATGTAAGATCATGACAAGAAGTCGATTCGCTGGAACTTTATGAAAAAGCTTGCGGCCTTCCTCATCTTAGCTGGCTTGTGCATTAGCTGCGCCGTTCCTGTCTATGCTCGCGCGGACAATAGCGCGAAGTCCCAAGCCCGCGCTTCGCGGAAAGCGACCAAGAAGCAGCAGAAGGCCATGAAGAAATACATGAAAGCACAACAGAAGGCGCAGCGCAAAATGGCGAAGAAAGACCGCAAGAATACCCACTATCCGAAAAGAAGCTTCTGAACGCTCGACGTAAGCGATCTGTTAGCAGGCCCGTTCTACGCGATCCAGCCGCCACCGACCACAATATCGCCATCGTAGAACACAGCGGCCTGTCCGGGAGTGATCGCGCGCTGGGGCTCGTCAAAGGTGACCAGTATCTCGTCGTCGGCAACTTGCTCGAGCAGCGCGGCGGCCGGTTCGTGACGATGCCGAATCTTCACGGAGACACGCAGGGGCTCCGGCAGTTGACCCACCGAGATCAGATTCACGCGCCGAGCCCGCAAAGTACGCGAGTAGAGATTCTCTTCTCCACCGACAACCACCTGCTTTTGCGCGCCGCTGATTTGGATTACGTACAGTGGCGACCCGGTGGCAACGCCGAGGCCCTTGCGCTGACCGACGGTGAAATTGTGAATGCCCGCGTGCTCACCAATCACTTCCCCGCTGGTCGTCACCAGTTCGCCCGCGGTATCGGGAAGTGCGCCCCCCTGCTCGGCAAGGTAGGCATCGAGGAAGCGCTTGTAGTCACCGCCTGGGACGAAGCATATCTCCTGCGAATCAGGCTTCCCGGCGAGCGCCAGGCCGTGCTGGCGGGCGAGTTCGCGCACTTCGGGCTTGGTCATCTCTCCCAGCGGAAATAGAGTCCGGCTCAACTGCTCCTGCGTAAGGCCGAAGAGGAAGTACGTTTGGTCCTTGGAGTGATCCGCAGGACGCTTGAGCAACCAGCGGCCGCGGCCAACGTCGTATTCCACGCGGGCGTAGTGACCAGTGGCGACGCGCTCGGCTCCAATCTGCCGCGCGACGAGCAGCAACTGGTCAAACTTCAAATGATTGTTGCAGAGGCTGCAGGGGATCGGCGTGCGCCCCGACAAGTACTCCTCCACGAACGGGCGCACCACATCACGCTCGAAGCGCTCCTCGTGATTGACCACGTAGTACGGAATGCCGATGTGCTCGGCGACGCGACGCGCGTCGTAAACGTCATCGAGAGAGCAGCAGCGTCCCTGTACCGACTCCGGCATGCCCTCGGCCCCGGCCAGACGGCGCTGGTTCCAGAGCTGCATGGTGAGCCCGATGACGTTGTGTCCCTCGGCGCGCAGCATCGCCGCGACGGTGGAAGAATCCACACCGCCCGACATGGCCACGGCAATGGTGTGGGACTCACGCATGATGGGAACCGTCGCCTCGTTCTACGCGAACGCCAGACGGACCTACTGCCAATACTTCTTTATCCGGCATAAAGAAAAACCAATAATCATCCCGATCATCGACACCCTCTAGATAGTCGGCGGGAGAAACCACCAAACGGAACTCATTAAAACCGAAAGTTGTTTCTTGGCTTTGAGGGTCGAAGTGGATGGTGCTCAGCATTTGCTCCTCAAGCCTCCGAGTAGAGATCGTTATCCGCTTACGGTCAGTGTCCGAATCGACCAGCTTGCGGTCGCCGTGAAACAGCGTCCAATTCGACAGGTAGATCCAGAGGTGCCATCGTCCGTGAAGGTGACCATCGGTTTTGATGCGTGGTCCGAAATCGAGGGTCAGAAAGCTGCCCACTCCAGGCTTGACCCTCCAAGGCCGGGTTCCAAGCACTGGTTGGAAGTATTGACGAATGTCAACCGCTGCGGCTTTCATATCGAGTTCACCCAAACATAGCCAGACCGACCTGCACAATGGTGCCAAAACTAAATCCCATCCCTGACACCTCTCTGTGTAAGCGGTCCCATTCAGTAATTGTGAGTTGACGGCGAAGCAGTCGCTCTATTTCGCGCACTGCATCGCGAAACTGTCGATTCTGATCTCTGTTGCTCAAGTCGCAAGATCTTCATTTCGAACCGACGGTCTTGTAACTGGGGCTCAGTTCCCGTAGTCGGGCCACCGTTTCAGGGACGAGCGCCAACGCAAAATCAACGTCTTCCGCCATGTTCTGCTTGCCCAGGCTGAAGCGGATACTGGCCCGCGCGCGGTCGGAGCGCAACCCCATTGCAGTCAGCACGTGCGAAGGCTCAATTGCGCCCGATGAACATGCGGCACCCGTCGACACGGCCAGGCCTTTCAGGTCGAGCGCGATCACCATCGCCTCACCCTCGATGTGATCGAAATAAATGTTCGTCGTGTTGGGAACGCGTGGCGCGCCCTCGCCATTCACTCCGACCTCTTCCACCTGGGCGAGAATTCCCTGTTGCAGCCGGTCGCGTAGCGCAGCCATCTTGTTGTGCTCATCGCGCTGGAAGCCTTGCATGGCCAGTTCGGCAGCCTTACCCAACGCGACGATTCCCGGCACGTTCTCCGTTCCGGCACGCCGCGAACGCTCGTGGCGTCCGCCGTAAAAAAGCGGGTGGATGTGCGTCCCCTTGCGAACGTAGAGTGCGCCCACTCCTTGCGGGGCGTGCATCTTGTGACCGGAAATTGAAAGTGCGTCACAGCCGATCCTCTTCACGTCGATTGGAACCTTGCCCGCCGCCTGGACAGCATCCGTGTGAAAGAAGATGTCAGCCTCGGCGGCGATCCTTCCGATCTCTTCGACCGGCTGCAGAACGCCCGTTTCGTTGTTCGCCATCATGATGGAAATCAACTTCGTATTCGGACGCAACGCCCGCCGCACATCATCGGGATCGACGAGGCTGCGCCCGTCGACTGGCAAATAAGTCACCTCACAGCCCGCATCTTCCAAATGCTTGCACGCAAACAACACCGCATGGTGCTCGACGCTCGATGTGATGATGTGATCACCAGCATCCACCAAACCGGCAATCGCCAGGTTGTCAGACTCCGTGCCACCGCTGGTGAATACAACTTCCGAGGCGCGACATCCCAGCAACGCCGCTACCGATTCGCGCGCTCCTTCGACCGCGGCGCGCGTCTCCTGCCCATGATGGTGGATCGACGAGGCATTGCCGAAGCGCTCGCCAAAATAGGGGCGCATTGCCTCCTGCACCTCGGGCAGGACAGGCGTCGTGGCGTTATTGTCGAGGTAAACCCGGCGCATCTATTTATTTTACGCTGTGCGCTGCAAAAAACGCGGGCGAACTTCCTGGTTCATCCCAGTCGACGCTCTTATCTCGGTGTAGAAGCAGCCTGCTCTTTACAAGCAAAAAGTGATAGTCTCGCTGGCATTCCCGGGAGGTATTGCATGGCAGAAACCACTCACACACGGGTTCGTTTCGAGGGCAGTCAGGCGCTCCTGCGGGTCGAGAACATGGCCGCCAGCCTCCGGTTCTATATCGACATCCTGGGCTTCAAGAATGCGCCTTGGGGGAACGACGATTTCACCGCAATATCCCGCGATGGAGCAGGGATCTACTTATGCCGAGGCGCTCAGGGACGAGGCGGGGCGTGGGCATTCGTCTGCCGCCGACGAACTATTCGTGGGCGCTGGAGATGCAGGTGGAGGATCCCGACGGCAATGTGCTCCGCCTGGGATCAGAGCCTAAGTGAGGACGGTCAAGCACCAGTGGTTGGTCGAACTTACCTCTGCTCCATCGGCACGTAGCGGTTGGGATACTCCGGCCCCGAATACTCAGCGCGAGGCCGAATCAGCCGGTTATCGTCGAGTTGCTCGATCACGTGGGCGGCCCATCCGCTGATGCGGGAAACTGCAAAGACCGGGGTAAACAGGTCATCATCAATGCCCAGCGTGTGGTAGGTCGAAGCCGAATAGAAATCCACGTTCGCGTTGAGCTTCTTTTCCGCTTTCACGAACTTCTCAATCTTGTCCGACATTTCAAACCACTGGGGCTGCCCGCTGGACTTGCCCAGATCGCGCGACATCGCGCTCAGATGCTTCGCCCGTGGGTCATCCGTGTGGTAAACCCGATGACCAAAGCCGGGAATCTTTTTCTTCTGCGCCAGCATGTTGCGTACGTATTCCACCGGGTCAGCCTTATCACGATCGATGGTCGCAAGAATCTTAAAGACCGCCTCGTTCGCGCCCCCGTGCAGCGGCCCTTTCAGCGCACCCAGTGCCGACGTAATGGCCGAATGCATGTCGGAGAGGGTCGCGGCCGTAACCCGTGCCGCGAAGGTGGAGGCGTTCAATTCGTGGTCCGCATGCAGAACCAGGGCTACATCGAGCGCCCGCTCCGCCGTCGCGGATGGCTTGCTCCCGTTCAGTTGCAACAGAAAATTCGCCGAATGCGAGAGTCCGCGGTCCGGCTCAACCACGTTCTTGTTTTTGCGAATACGGTCGTAGGCGGCGACGATCATCGCGATCTGAGAGGTCAGCCGGATCGCTTTATTGACGTTGGATTCGTGATCATTTTTCTTCTCATCGGGATCGTAGAAAGCCAGTGCAGAAACCGCCGTACGCAACACGTCCATGGGCAGCGCTTGCTTGGGTACCTTCCGCAGAAACTCGATGATCGCGGGGTCCAGGTGACGCTCCTGAGCCAAACGCTGCTGCAATTCCTTTAGCTCCGCCGGCTTGGGCAGGCGTCCAAACCAAAGCAGGTAGCACGTTTCCTCAAAATTGGAATGCTCGGCGAGTTCGCGAATATCGATGCCGCGATATGCCAGGACGCCGCGGTCGCCATCGATATAGCAAATGCTTGAATTTGTGGCAACGATGCCCTCGAGTCCTTTGGGAGCGTGAGTCGGAGTCAAGCTGGACATGGGTTTCTTTTCGGCTCGCAAAATGATTTTCGTTGCCGGACCGCGCGCCGGGAGGTACGCGGGAATTGCAACCTTTTCTTATACCCGAAACGCGCCAACTTTCCAATCGGGCGAACATGACTTCGGTGCGAGGCCGGCCCTCAAAACCAGCGCCCGTGGCCTCGTGGCTAGGCGGGCCAGAGACTCAATGCCGTTTGACTAAGAATTTGGTGCTGCACCTGATTGCTTAGCGGCAAGGCGCGAAAATCGTCAAGATTCTTCTTGATATCCGGCACGCCTGGCCCGGGCCAATCCGTGCCGAATAGTGTCTTAGTCGCGATGTCCTCCAGCCGCGGAAAATACTGCAACAGGGTCCTGGGCGGGATGCCGCTGATATCCAGATAGACATTGGGATGGCGGCGTATCAGAAAAAAAGCCGTCTGCATCCAGAGCGGCCGGCCGCCGTGGGCCAGCAGGATTTTCAGCTTGGGGAAATCAACCGCGACATCGTCTATGTAAATTGGGTCGCCATACTTGTTACGCGCCCCTGGAAAAACCGACGTTCCCGTGTGAAACATAATCGGAATGCCATTAGCCTCCGCGGCTCGATAGATAATTTCGAGTTCCTTCACGCCACTCAAGTAGTCGTTGGGAAACAGCAACTGGTGCGGCGGGTGAATCTTGATCATCCGTAAGCCGAGCCGCAAGATTTGCTCCACGTCTGCGAGAACGTTCGTGGTGTGCCGCGGATGCAGGCTGCCGCACGAAAGCAGCCGCTTTGAATCTTCCCGTACATAATCTGAGACAAACTGGTTGACGCCGCTGGTGAAGCCAATCACCTCCGGCGCCACGTAGTTGATGAGCACGGCGCGATCGATGCCACTGGCATCCAGGTATTTGAGGAACGCGCGCGGCGAGCGGCAGAATTCGGCAATCTGTTCAAAATTTGCCCGTTTCTTTTTCATGAGCTCCAGCGCCTCGGGCTTGAACATCTCCATGGGCTGGATGTGAATATGGCAGTCGGTGATCATCAGTGGCTGGTGGACCCTGAGCGCATGAAAGCCGTAAGCCGCGGAAGAAGCATACCAGAGAGCCTAATTGCCTGCCGCCGCAAGCACTGCCCGTTTCGTAAACACGCGAATCATCTCCCGGCGATATTCGGGCGTTAGGGCCGAGGTAGTTAAAGGTTTTGCGGATCGCGCCGCCAGGTCGCCCACGGCTTCGGCCAGTGCTTCGTCTAAAGCCTTCCCCGCGAGCATTTCGCTGGCCCCGTGCACCAGCATCGGCGCGGGATTCACCGCGGTAATCGCCACGCGAGCATCGGCCACATGTCGGTTCGAACGCTTTATCACGACGGCGACCCCGGCCAGCGGATAATCGATCGATCCACGCACGCGCAGCTTTCGGTAGACTCCGCGATAGTTCGCCGCTGCTGCGGGCAGGAATACGCGTGTGACTAGCTCATTCGGCTGCAGCTTGCGGTAGCTGTCTCCCAGCCCGGTGTAGAATTCGCGCAACGCAATGCGCCGCGCGCCAATGGGACTTACGATTTCGATTTCCGCATCCAGGCACAAAAGCGCAGGCGGCGTATCGCCGGAAAAAGCTGCCCAGCACTTGGTTCCACCCGGGGCGACGTGGCAGAGATCTCCATCCTTCTTGATGCAAAACCCGCAGCCTTTGCGCCACGTCAGCGACTGGTTGTACCAGAGACAGCGCGTATCCAAACAGATGTTGCCGCCGATCGTGCCCATGTTGCGCAATACAGGCGAGGCGACGGTGCCCGCTGCTTCGGCAAGCACGGGGTAGTGCTGGCGTAGAAGCGCGGATTTTTCGATTGCGCTCAGGGTCGTCAATGCGCCGATTTCTACTCCTCCGTCCACCTGTGGCTTGATCCCGCGCACCTCGGCGATCCCGCGCAGATCAATAACGTACTGCGGCTCGAATAGCTTTTGCCGCATGGAAGGAATCAGGTCGGTTCCCCCGGCAAGCACGCGAATGTTGCTCGCATGTTTGCCGAGAGAGTCGATTGCTTCTTGTACGCTGCGCGGCCGAAGCAGCTTGAACTCCGGAAGGCTCAATCCGCACCTCTCGCTTCAGCCCCGCCCTCGTGGCGCGCCGGGTCGAGCGAGTGCCGCTGCGGTCCTTTGCCTTTAAACCAGAGCGATCCACCATGCTCGCGAAAGCGCACAGGTGCTGTCGGGTCGATGCCTTCAGTGAGGTTGAGCGCCTTGGAGTTCCTCTTACCTCGCAGCGCTGCCAGAACCCGCTCGGGCGTAAAAGGAGATTCATGCAGCCGCACACCAACCGCGTCGTAAATCGCGTTCGCAATCGCAGGGATCGTGGCCGCCAGCGATCCCTCGCTGCACTCCTTGGCGCCGAACGGACCTTCGGGATCGATACTCTCCACGATAATTGGTTCGACCGCGGGCGATTCGATTGACGAAGGGCTGCGATATTCGAGCAACCCGGGATTCATCAGCATGCCGTCTTTCCAGACCATTTCTTCGGTGAGCGCCTGCCCCATGCCCATCCAGACTGAGCCGATGATCTGGCCTTCAACCGACACCGGATTCAGCGCGCGACCGCAATCATGCGCCGCCCACACTTTATGCACCGTGACTTCCCCGGTTTCTTCATCGACGCTCACTTCCGCGACCTGCGCCGAGTAGGAATAAGCCGGGGACGGCCCCACTCCCCCGCCCTTGTGCTTTCCGCCGCGCGCTTCTGGCGGCGGAGCATACGAACCAGTTCCCGTCAGCGCTCCATGAAAATCAATAGCAGCGACCACCGCTTCCTCAAACGTCATCCACTCTTTCGGCCCTTCGTCCTTCCGCTTCTGCTGCAATGAGCCGCGCAAGATCTGGCCTTCTACTCGCCCACTGACGGAGGCTTCGGGTTGTGTGGAGCGGGCGCCCTCGCCCGCTGCCTTTCCAAGGCCACCGAAAGAATCCATCCCTCTCTTGAACACGACATCGCCGCGAAATACCAACTCTTCCGCCGCACAATTCATCTTCTTGGCAGCCGCCGCGGCAATCCGCTTCTTCACTTCCTCGGCCGCGCGCAGCGTGGCATTCCCCGCCATAAAAGTAACGCGGCTGGAATACGATCCGATGTCGATGGGCGTAAGGTCTGTGTCGGCCGCAATCACTCTCACGCGCGCCAGCGAACAGCCCAGCGTTTCGGCGGCGATCTGCGCCGTCATCGTGTCTGAACCCTGGCCGATTTCGGAGGCGCCCGTGTAGACAACGACTCCTCCATCACGGTCAATCTTGATATTCACCGTGGAGTGCGGCATGTCGGACCGAATGATCGAGTTTGCCGCACCACTTACGTAATGGCTGCAGGCAATGCCCAGCCCGCGTCCCTTGGCCATTTTGCCCTTGCGCTGCTTCCAACCGGACCGCTCGACCGTCCTCTCGATGCATTCGGGTAAACCGTAGCTCTGCACGCGAAGCCCATTCACTGTTATGCAGGGCGGCTTCAGAAGATTGCGCCGGCGGATTTCCGCTGCGTCCATCCCAATTTTCCCGGCGAGTTCGTCGAGCTGCGATTCAAAGGCGAAGCGCACGTTAACCGTTCCGTGTCCTCGCATCGCCCCGCACGCAGGCTTGTTCGTGAGCACACGATAGCCGTCGTATTGAATATGTGGAATGTCGTAAAGCGCGCCCAAAAGAGCGCCGGAGTAAAGAATCGTGACCACGCCATAGGAGCAATACGCTCCGCCATCCTGCACCACGCGGGCTTTCACGGCGGTGATGCGGCCGTCGTTCTTTATCCCCGTTTTCAGATCGATGATGGTGCGCGGGCGCCCGCGATGCGCCCAGAAAACTTCTTCGCGAGTATAGGTAATCTTCACCGGAGCCTTGGCCTTGCGCGCTGCGATCGCGGCGATGATCTCCAGCGGAATCACCTCGCTCTTGCCCCCGAATCCACCACCCACCAGCGGCTTGATGACCCGAATCTGCGACATCGGCATTTCCAACACGAGCGCTAGCTTGTGCTGCAGGTAATACGGCACCTGGGTCGACGACCACACGGTAAGCCGCCCCAGCGTCCCCGTGTGTGGATCGATTGCGAACGAGGCCAGCGTGGAATGCGGTTCCATCGCGGCATGCGTGACTTCGTTCGCGATGAACCGCGCCTCGGCGACTTGGTCTGCCTCGGCAAAGCCCTTGTCCGGATCGCCGAAGACGTGGTGATAATCCTTTTCCACATTGTGGGGCTTGTTGTCGTGGATGAGGTCGGTTTCCGCCTGCATCGACTCTTCGGGATCGAAATATGCAGGCAGTAACTCGTAATCCACATCGATGAGTTCTAGCGCCTTCTCGGCGATCACTTCGGAGACAGCAGCCACGCAAGCCACGTTGTCTCCCACGTAGCGGACTTTGTCGACGGCCAGCGCGTGCTCATCGTGCCCAACCGGAAGAATGCCGAACGGATTCGGCGCATCTTGTCCGACCGCCACTGCTACGACGCCTTCCAGTCGCTCGGCACGGCTGGTGTCGATGCGCTTGATGCGCGCATGCGGATACGGCGAGTGCAGAATCTTGCCGACGAGCATTCCGGGAACGCTAAGGTCATCGGTGTACTTGCCGCTGCCCGTAGTCTTTTCCGCCGCATCAACCATCGCGGTGGGCTTGCCGATGATGGAGAAGTCACCACTCACTTTTGTCACTCCACCTAGCTTGTCATTCCAACCGAGCTTGTCATTCCGAGCGAAGCGAGGAATCTGCTTCTTCTCGGCAGCGTGCTCATTTTGCGGCGAGTCCGTCGCGCTCCGCTGCAATGGCCGACTTGATTGCCTCATACATCTGGTTGTAGCCGGTGCAGCGGCACAAATTGCTACTCAACGCGGCGCGGACCTCAGCTTCCGATGGATTAGGATTTTCGGCAAGCAATGACTTCACCGTCATGATGAAACCCGGAGTGCAGTAGCCGCATTGTGCTCCGCCCCAGTCGCCGTAAGCTTTCTGGATCGCGGCCAGACTACCGTGCTCGCTGACTCCCTCGACGGTCGTGATCTCCATCCCTTCGCAGCTAGCGGCCAGCAGCGTACATGACATCATCGCGACGCCATCAACCAGCACAGTGCATGCGCCGCAGGACGAATCGTCGCAGCCGCGCTTGGAGCCCGTCAGCCCCAATTCCTGGCGTAGCACGTCAAGCAATAGCGCGCTTGGCTCGACCGCAACCTCATGCGCGCGGCCGTTGACCCGGAGTTCGATGAGCTCTTTGTTCATGCGGGAACCAGCTTCTAGCTCCTAGCTGCTAGCTTCTAGCAAACCATCGATCAAAGGCGTATTCGCTAGGAGCTAGTAGCTAGCAGCTTCTCAGTACACCGGCATCTTTGTGTCCATGCGCCTTGACCAGGCGTCGATCCCTCCGCGCATCGACTGGGCCTTCTCAAATCCCTGCTGGCGCAGCCATGCCGTCACGTTCATCGAACGCACCCCGTGGTGGCAGATCACGACGATGTGATCTTCCGGATCGAGTTCCTGATGAGCGCGAGACGGCACATCGCCCATCGGCATAAGCTTCGCGCCGTTCATGTGCGCAACTTCAAACTCCCAGGGCTCGCGGACGTCCAGCAACAGAAATTGTTCGCCCTGATCGAGCTTGGACTTCACTTCTTCGGGAGTGATTTCGTAGTCCATGATTTCGTAATCCATGACCTTCTACTTCCCCATCCACTTCGGCGAGCGCTTCTCCATGAATACGCGGATTCCTTCCTGCGCATCTGCGGTCTTCATTAATTCTTCCAGGTAGATCTTCTCTGCGCGTGCCAAACCTTTGTCGAAGTGCATGGCATCCCAGGCGTAGACCGCTTTCTTAGTGATGGCCAGCGCCGCAGGGCTGAGCTTCAGCAATCCATCCACACACCCGTTTACCGCGTTCGCCAGTTTCTCCGGAGGAACACAGCGAGTCGCTAATCCCATCTCAGCGGCGTCGGTCCCGCTGATCGTTCGCCCGGTGAGAATCAATTCCGCAGCGCGCTTCTGGCCCACCAGGGCCGCCAAAGCGGTGCATGCCACAGGTGGATAGCATCCCAGCTTAATCTCGGGAAATCCCCACTCGCCGAGTCCGACGTATAGACCACGTCGCATACCATGGCCAACTCCGCTCCACCACCCAGGCAGTGCCCGTCGACCGATGCGATGGTGACCTTCCTCGTGGCGACCAAGGCGCGGATCACAGCATGAAACTTCGCCAGCATGCCTTCAACTTTGTCCGGCGTATGTGCGGCAACGTCCACACCTGCTGAAAATGCCTTGCCCTCGCCGCTGATGACGATTACCGAAATGTCAGCCTGGGTTTCAATTTGAGCAACTGCTTCGGCAAGCTCCTCCATCATCGGAACATCGATCACATTCAGCGGCGGATTGCGCAAGCTAATCCGAGCGACAGGAGAAACTCTCTGAAGTGAAAGTCGAGTCACATCTCGACTCTACAGAAATACCCGCCATGATTTTCTCCGTGACTCTGTGCCTCTGTGGTGAGGAAGCTCTGACTTACAAATTGATCGCCGACTTCCGCACTTCTCCGATCGACGCGAGCGGGTCGCGCGCTCCCGTTTTCTCTGCAATCCACTTCTTCTCGGTCCCAATGATGTCGAGTAGCAGCTTTCTGTCTTCCGGACCGGGCATGTACTCCTTTAAGTGCTCTTCGTAACCACGATCGTCGAGCGCCTCCCCGGTTTGCGCATGGAACTTCTGTCCCGCCCAGCGACCGATGTTGCGGTTGAACTTGATGTCGGGCGCGTAGAGCTTCGGCTCACCCGGCTGCAGCGAATTATTGAAGCGCTCAATCAATCCCGCGACCTCTTCGCGGTAAAGATGCCGGTTGTAATCATTCAAGTCGTCGAGATCTGGCGTCTTGTCATTCTTCGGTTCATCATAACGGCCCTTGACGCCCCAGACATAGGCCCAATGCGCCGACGAAGAATGGTCGGTGCCAAACAAATCGTACGAACTCGAAATCCACTTGTTGAGATACCGCTGAATCAGCCACGCCGGAACTACCCCGGCTTCCACAATGCGGCGCAGACCATCATTGCCCGTGCCCATGTGGAAGGCCTCTTCCCGCAGCATGTATGACATCGAACGTCCCAGCGGCGCAAACGCCGAGTACTTCAGCATCTGCAATTGGAACTTGCCGTCGCGGTCGACGAAATCCGTGTAGGTGAAAAAGTCCATCCAGTTGTCCACGTCGACATTGAAGGCGCCCAGCAAGCGCTTGTTCTCGAAGGAGCGGCGCTCCAGCATCTTCTGCGCTTCCACTTTTCCTGAGTAGCCGAAGTGGTCTACGAGCAAGGCGCACATCTGCCAGCCGTGGCGCATTTCCTCGATCATCACCCGCGTAATGGCGCGCCGGTCCCAGTCGGTGGGCGCGTTTTCCAGGAGATTGCGCTGCTGCTCGACGCTGGCAAACTCGGTGTCGCCCTGGTAGACGATCATATTCATCAGAGCGTCGCGCATCTGCTGCGTGGGAATCTGCCGCAGGTTCTCCCATTTGCGGCGGCCTTTGTAGGAGCCGAATTCGATCTCGTCGGTATCGATGGCACCGTAAAGAGTGTCGAAGTGGAAGGCCTCGATGTCAGCAGTGTTGACGCCGATCTCTTTGCGCCAATCGTTGAACAGGCCAATCCAGTCACTGAAGGTTCCGATTTTTGCAACTTTACCCGGCATGAATATGACTCCTTACCACGATAACGCTTGTTTCTAGCATTCAGCACTAAGCATTCAGCCAGCACCGGCTTGTGATGGCTGAGTGCTGACGGCTGAGTGCTGATTGCTTGCTTACCCCATGTTCAGCCAGACACTTTTCGTCTCGGTGTAATGTTCCAATGCCCTGGCGCCAAGCTCACGCCCGAAGCCCGAACTCTTGTACCCGCCGAAGGGCAACGACGCATCCATCAACCCATACGTATTGATCCAAACCGTGCCGGCCTTCAGCCGCCGAGAAATCATATGCGCCTTCTTAACGTCTCGCGTCCACACGGCAGAGGCCAAGCCATACTCATTCTGGTTCGCCAGTTCGATGACTTCGTCGACATCATCAAAACTCAAAGTTGCCAGCACCGGCCCGAAAATTTCTTCCCGAGCGATCTTCATGTCGTTGCGGACATCGCGAAAGATCGTGGGCTCAACAAAAAATCCTTTGCCCCCATCCACGGTTACGCGGTTTCCGCCCGCGACCAGCTTCGCGCCTTCCTTCTTACCCGCCTCAATGTAGCCCAGCACCGTCTTCATCTGCTCCTGGCTGACAATCGCGCCCATGCGCGTCTTCGGATCCAAGGGATCCGCGGGACGCATCTTCGCTGCCCGCGACGCGAGCTTCTCCAGAAACTCGTCCTGCACCTTGCTTTCGACGAACAGCCGCGACCCAGCATTGCAGACCTCGCCCTTCCCGTAAAAGATTCCTGTGATCGCGCCCTTCACCGCGTTGTCGATATCGGAATCGGCAAAAACAATATTCGGCGACTTGCCACCGAGCTCCAGCGTGATCCGCTTCAGAGAATCGGCCGCACTCCGCATGATTTCTTTACCCACTTCGGTCGACCCTGTGAAAGCAATCTTGTCGATTCCCGTGTGCTTCACCATCGCCCGTCCGACCTCGCCCGGACCGGTAACGATGTTCAGCACGCCCGCCGGCACGCCTGCCTCGATCGCCAGTTCCCCGAAGCGAAGTGCCGACAGCGAAGTCTGGCTTGCCGGTTTCCATACAACTGTGTTCCCGCAGGCCAGCGCCGGACCCAGCTTCCACGACGCCAGCAGCAGCGGAAAATTCCAGGGCACAATCATTCCCACGACGCCTACCGGCTCGCGCAACGTGTAGGTGAACGCGGTCTCGAAAGTGTTGACAGTTTCGCCGTGGATCTTCGTTGCCCAGCCCGCGTAGTAGCGCAGAACGTCGATCACCATCGGCATATCGACGTAGCGCGACTCGAAAATCGGCTTGCCGTTATCGAGCGTTTCCAACTCGGCCAGTTCGTCGATGTTGTTCTCGACCGAATCGGCGAGCTTCCAGATGAGGCGCCCACGCTCGCTGGCCGAAAGCTTACGCCACGGACCGTTCCGCTCTTCAAAAGCGCGACGAGCCGCCTCGACCGCGCGATCGACATCCGCGCCGGAGGCCGCTGAAATCTGCGTCAGTACTTCGCCCGTGGCTGGATTGATGGTGTCAAGCTTCTTCGCGCCATCGACCCACTGCCCGTCAATCAGCAGCCGCCCGGGTTCAATCTTCACTCTCGTAGCTGCAAGCATTCACAAGTCCTCGAGCTTCGCCCTTTGTAGCGCCGGCGTCCCGCCGGCTGTCAGGCGGGCGTCCTCGCCCGCCTTTTTCGGAAGCCAGTACTACTTCGCCTTAAAGTTCGCCGGCCTCTTCTCGACATAAGCCGCCAGACCTTCCTTCGCGTCCTCACTCTGAAACAGCAGCTGCTGGTTCTCGCGTTCTACTGCAAGCGCGGACTCCATCGGAATCTCCCACCCCGTCTGCACCGCGCGCTTGATGCGTCCCACAGCCTTTGAAGCCTTGTTCGGCGGACAAAACTGCTTAGCGTACTCCATGATGTTCTCCATGAAGCCGTCCCGCTCGAAGATGTCGTTGACAATGCCCAGTTCCTGCGCCTCTTCAAACGAGAACGTATTGCCGGTCACCATCAACTCGATCGCCTTGCTCTTCCCCACCATCCGCGAGAGCCTTTGTGTACCGCCGGTTCCGGGAAGCACGCCCAGGTTCACCTCGGGCAGGCCAATTTTCCCGGCGTCCTTGCGCGCGATGCGGATGTCGGCCGCCATCGCGATTTCCAGTCCGCCCCCCACGCAGTGGCCGTTGATGGCCGCAATCACCAGCTTGGGCGTGTGCTCAAGTCGCAGCAGCATTTCGTTGGCATGCAGGCAGAAGTAATACTTGAACGTCGGGTCGACGCTCGAAAGCATCTTGATGTTCGCCCCTGCCGAGAAGAATTTATCTCCCGCGCCGGTCATCACGATCACGTAAACCTCGTTGTCCATCCGCGCCTTGAGGATCGCGTCGTCAAGCTGCCGGTTCATCTCGTAGGTGTAGGTGTTAGCGGGCGGATCGCACATCTCGATCACCGCGACTCCGCCATCGGTGCGGTAGTTGATCAGTTGTTTGGTGGTTTCGCTCGCCGCCGGCTGCATTGTGGTTGCCATATCCAAAACTCCTTTGCCTTCGTAGTCGCTAAGATTTCAAATCCTGAACCTGTGTGATGCTCGCCGCTTCCCTGCCTACCGCGTCTCTTTGCGCACTTCGCCTCGTCCCAGGACGCCTCGCATGAAAAGGTCGCCCATCTCGCCGGCGAGATGTTCCGCGTCTGCGTCCACGCGGGGGTTGTGCCACGTATAAATCCAGTTCATCATCCCAAACAGTCCCAGCACCGCGATGCGCGTCGAAAACTGCAGCCCACGGTCGCGCTTTAAATCGTCGAGCAAGCCTACACAGATGCGGTAGTATTCGCGCTTAATGCTCGCGATTTCGGAGCCAAATCCATTCTTCAGCACCTCCGCCTCATGTGAGAGCACCTTCATGGCTTGCTGGTTGGCTAGAAAATATTCCAGATGATTGAGGACAAAAATCCGAATTCGCTCCTCCGGATCGCTCACGCCTTCCAGGCGCTTTTTCAGTCGCTGCAGGATGGTCGAGAAAGTGTGCTTCTGGATGAGGAACAGCAGCCGCTCTTTGGACTCGAAGTAGTAATACAACCCCGCCAGCGACATGCCGCTCGCGCGCGAAAGATCGCGCATCGATGCGCCCTCGTATCCCTTCCTGCAAAACACCTCGGTTGCGTGAGAAAGTATCTCTGCCAAACGCCGATCGAATCGGGTCGGCGGCGCAGGGGTCGCGCGCTGTCGCCGCGCAACTCGGGTGGTGGTCGAAGGACTCCCCATAATCCTAAAACGAATGGCTAATTCGAACGTTCGTTCGAATCGAGTATATCGCAGTAGTGATCCTGATCACAACTGCGTTGCAACTAGCGGGATTTCTTACTCTTGCCCGCGGCGTGATAGGCGCGATTCAGCCAGTCCAGCGCATCGTGCAGGTCGGCGTCGGAAGAGAGCGCGAAGGTGAACCAGCGCGCCTTCTGCATCTGGGTTGAGCCGATGCGAGGATCCTTCTCAATGCGGACGCGCACGGTGGGTGTCGGCTCCTCAATCTTAAAACCGAGCGAGTTCGCAGTCTCCATGCCGCGAGTGCGTGGCAGCAGCGCGAAAATTTTGTCCCCCCGGTAGACCGCCGTAAGTCCGAAAAAAGGGGCGTGTCGCGACCCGCGGCCAGCCCACGACTTCGCCGGCCAGCGCAGCCGACCACGCCTTCATCTCTTCGGATGCTTTGGGAAGCTTAGGGCGCGCCAGAGTTCCCTTCCCCGTTTTGGACGAGGGCTAGTTCCTCACGTCCGCCAGCAACTGCTCGATCTCCGCCTTTACATCGCCTGTCAGGGGCAGGAACGGCACGCGCGACGGACCGCCGTAGTAGCCGTTGAAGTCCATTCCGTACTTCACGCCCGGGACGCCGAGGTCGCCGACCACGCGCTGCGCGGCTTTCGCGATGCGCTCCTGCTTCAGCCGCGCCAGATCGCCGTCGCCTTCCTTCCATGCCGCGTAGATCTCATAACACGCTGTGGGAGCGGGGCAGGCAAAGGCCAGGATAGCTCCAACCGCTCCCGCATCCAGAGAGGGATGTAGCTTCTGAGCCGCCCCCACCAATATCTGGAAGCCCACTTCTTTCTGCCGCGTCTTCAGATCGCCGACGACCGTCACAGCCGAAGAGGAAGGCTTCGCTGAAGACGAATCCGGATGCCCTATGTCTCGCGCTTTTGCGGGACGCGCGGAACTTTGCACAGTTCCGGCCAGCGCTCCCACGGGCACCAGCGCGCCCTCGTCGTTTGCCCCCGACAATCCCGCCGCGGCAGCCGCCAACATGCGCGGCGTCACCGCCTCAAACGTTTCGGTCACGGCGGCGCTGCGCCGGACCTGGCGCGTGCCTTCCACCATCTTGCGCACTTTTTCCACGTCACCGCTCGATTCCTTGATGCCGATCAGATTGGAGTGCCCGGCCAGTTCGATCACCAACTCGGCGGGAATATCGTACCCGGTGGCTTGCGGGAAGTTGTAAATAATCACCGGCAGCGGCGAATGATCGGCGACGGTGCGGTAAAACGCCAGAATGTTCGCCGGAGCCATCTGCTTCTTGTAGTAATGCGGCGTGCGCACCATCGCAACGTCGTAGCCGAGTTCAGCGGCATGCTCCGTAAGCCGCAGCGTCTCGATCGCCGATTCGATGCCGGTGCCCGCGACCAGCACCTTATTCGGCGCAGCGGCATCGCGCGCGCTCTTCAGCACATCGCGCCGCTCCTGGTCGGAAAGCAGGATCGCCTCGCCCGTCGAGCCCAGTACAACGATCCCTGCAACCGGTGTGCGCGAGTAGCGCTCCACGTTCGATTCGAGCTTTTTGAAATAAACGTTGCCGTCAGGATAGAACGGCGTGGTGATGGGAGGAAAAATTCCGTGAAGTAGCATGGTGCCTTCTAGCTTATCAAGGATTTGCGGATGACCGTCAATTTCTCGGCGGGCATAGCAACGGGATGGCTTCTCTTTTATTTCGTCGATAAACGCGAAAGTCATCTTCATCGACCGTGATCACGACGTAGCGGGGATAGAGTTCGCTCATGCGGATCAGGCACAGATCCGCGAAATCGGGAGTTCGACTGGCATAGCGCATGGCGAGATCGTGAAGGGGATCCACATGACTTGCGCAATCAAAGGCAATCCGCACCGCACCTCGCTTGATCATCGCGAATACCTGGTCGCTCGAATGCAAGTGAAATGCCGTCTCTGCCAACACGGCTTCGCAGGTCAGGAGGGGAACATCGAGGTGTTCGGCGAGACCCATGGCCCAATCATGGTGCTCGTCGTTGCGCCTAAGCAGAGCGACCAGGTAACCAGTATCTGCGATCGCCTGCATGTTATTCGCGGGAGAATCCCTTGCGAGACGAGAGGTTGCGCGGGCCACCCTTGATGACGCCGGCAAACTTGAGCAGTGGGTTCTCCTCCTCCCTGGCAAGCGTGGTCTCGAGGGCGTGGCGGACGACTCTACCCACCGGTAATCCGGTACGTCGCGACACACGACGAACGCGGTCCAGAAGCTCCTCGGGCAAGCGAACTGTAAGTGTATTACTCATTTGGATATATTGTAACACACTTGAACTCGATAGAGGTTCCACTTAACCACTGATCGGCCTCACGAAGACCCATGTACGCTCGCCCGTTCCGCGTGCAACTGCTGCAGCGCCCGCACATTCACCTCTCCGCTTTGCAGGGCGGCAATTCCCTCTGCCGCGGCTCGCGCCGCAGCCAGAGTCGTAATCGTGGGTATCCGCGCCGTCACAGCAGCGCGGCGAATGGCTTTCTCGTCAAACCACGGCTCCAGCCCCGTCGGAGTGTTGACGATCAACTGGATGCGCTGGCCCTTAATGAAGTCGACCACGTTGGGCCGGCCTTCCTTCACTTTGTAGACGCGCTCCACATTCATCCCCGCGGCTTCGATGACGTCGGCCGTGCCGGCGGTGGCGACCAATTTGAAGCCCATGTCGACGAACTTGCGGGCCAGCGGCCCCACATGACGCTTGTCGTTGTCCGTCACGCTGATGAACACCGTGCCCTTGGTCGGCAACTTCTGTCCCGCCGCTAACTGGGCCTTGGCAAAGGCTTCGCCGAAATTGTTGGCCACGCCCATGACTTCGCCGGTTGATTTCATCTCCGGGCCCAGCACCGTGTCCACGCCTGGAAACTTGTTCCACGGAAACACCGGAGACTTCACGTAGTAGCAGTTCCCGGTGTCGAGATCAGCGCGGCGCTCGATGTTCTCCGGCAAAAACTCGCGCAGTTTGCGTCCGGTCATGAGCCGCGCCGCTATCTTCGCCATAGGAATCCCGGTAGCCTTCGAAACAAAGGGCACCGTGCGCGATGCGCGCGGGTTCACTTCCAGCACGTAGACCTTGCCGCCTTCCGCGCCGTTTCCCGCGCTGCCATTGCCACGCGGAATCGCAAACTGAATATTCATCAGCCCAACCACCTTCAATGCCCGCGCCAGCTTGAAAGTGTAATCCCGCATGCGCTCGAGCAGAGGCTGCGGAATATCCACCGCGGGCAGTACGCACGACGAATCGCCGGAGTGAATACCCGCCTCCTCAATGTGCTGCATGATCCCGCCAATCACAACGTCTTCTCCGTCCGACAGAGCGTCAACGTTGACCTCAATCGCATCCTCCAGAAAGTGATCGATCAGAATTGGCCGGTCGTGCGAATACTCGACCGCCTCCTTCATGTAGCGGACGATCGACTCTTCGTCGTAGGCGATGACCATGGCTCGACCACCGAGCACGTACGAGGGCCGCACCAGCACGGGATATCCGATGCGCTTCGCTCCTTCGACGGCCTCATCAATCGAAGTTGCCATCACGCCGGGCGCCTGCGGAATCTGCAACTCTTCCAGCAGCTTGTTGAAATGCTTGCGGTCCTCGGCGAGATCGATCGATTCGGGCGAGGTGCCTATGATGTTCACGCCCGCTGCCTTCAGCGGCAGGGCGAGGTTTAGTGGCGTTTGTCCGCCAAACTGCACGATCACGCCCACCGGCGCGCCCTTCGCCGTCTCGTGCTGATAGATCGCCCACACATCCTCAAACGTGAGTGGCTCGAAGTAGAGCCGGTCGCTGGTGTCGTAGTCGGTCGAGACCGTCTCAGGATTGCAGTTGATCATGATCGTCTCGTAACCGTCTTCGTGCAGCGCGAACGACGCGTGGCAACAGCAGTAGTCGAATTCAATTCCCTGCCCGATGCGGTTCGGGCCGCTGCCGAGAATAATGACTTTCTTCTTGTCGGTAGGCGCCGCCTCATCTTCGTCTTCGTAGGTCGAGTAGAGATACGGTGTGTAGCTCTCGAACTCTGCGGCGCAGGTGTCCACGCGTTTGTACACCGGCAGCACGCCATGCTTCTTGCGCAAGTGACGCACTTTTTCCTGTCCCTCGAGCCTCCACACGCTCGCCAGCCGGCCGTCGGAAAATCCCATGCGCTTCGATTCGCGCAGTACTTCGGTGGGAATCGACTCAATCGGATGTTTCTCCAATTCCAGCTGCTGGTCGTTGATCTCTTTGAGTTGGTAGAGGAACCAAGGGTCCATCGAGGTCATCTTCGCGACCTGCTTCACCGTGTGCCCCTGGCGCAGCGCGTACTGCACGTAGGCAAGCCGTTCCGGATGCGGCGTCACCAGGCGTTGGGTCAGAATCTTCGGTTCGATCTTCGCGCCGCCCACGCGCTTGCCAGTATCGAGCGAACGGACGCCCTTCATCAACGCTTCCTTGAAGGTGCGGCCGATGGCCATCACTTCCCCGACAGACTTCATCTGCGGGCCCAGGTTTTCATCGGCTCCAGGAAACTTTTCAAACTGCCACTTCGGAATCTTCACCACAACGTAATCCAGCGTCGGCTCAAAACACGCCGGGGTTTTGCGCGTGATGTCGTTCGGAATCTCGTCGAGCGTGTATCCCACGGCCAGCTTCGCGGCGATCTTCGCAATCGGGAACCCCGTGGCCTTCGACGCCAGCGCCGACGAGCGTGACACGCGCGGGTTCATTTCGATTACCACCATGCGCCCGGTCTCCGGATTCACGCCAAACTGAATATTCGATCCGCCGGTGTCGACGCCGATCTCGCGAATCACGGCGATCGCGGCATCGCGCATCGCCTGATACTCACGGTCGGTCAGCGTCTGGGCCGGGGCCACAGTGATGGAATCGCCGGTGTGTACGCCCATCGGGTCGAAGTTCTCGATCGAGCAGATGATGATGACGTTGTCCTTGGTGTCGCGCATCACCTCCAACTCGTATTCCTTCCACCCCAGGACCGACTCTTCAATCAGCGCCTCGCGCACAGGAGAAAAATCGAGTCCGCGGGTGAGCACTTCCACCAACTCTTCGCGGTTGTAGGCCATGCCGCCGCCGCTGCCGCCGAGCGTGAATGACGGCCTCACGATCACCGGGAAACCGATTTTGCCCGCGAACTCCAACCCATCCTTCGTGTTGTTGACCAGCGCCGACTTCGGCACATCGAGGCCAATGCGCTGCATCGCATCCTTGAAGAAGAGCCGGTCTTCAGCCTTCTTGATGGCAGCCACGTTCGCGCCAATAAGGCTGACGTTGTACTTTTCGAGCACCCCGCCGTCAGAAAGTTCGATCGCGAGATTGAGAGCGGTCTGCCCTCCAACGGTCGGCAGCACGGCAAAACCCGCGCCCGGCGAAATTTCCCGCTCGATGCGAATGATTTCTTCTAGATACTCCAGCGTGAGCGGTTCGATGTAAGTGCGGTCGGCAAACTCCGGGTCGGTCATGATCGTGGCCGGGTTCGAATTCGCCAGCACCACTTCATAGCCTTCAGACTTGAGCGCCTTGCAGGCCTGCGTGCCCGAGTAATCAAACTCCGCCGACTGCCCGATGATGATGGGCCCGGAGCCGAGGATCAGTATCTTCGAAATGTCAGTGCGTTTTGGCATTATGCAGTCTTGGTCTTGCGCTGAGTGGTCATAGGCAAAACGCCCTCATTCGCGACTTTGCCTTGAAAGGGCGCAGCTTCAGGTGCGCCGTCCGATGTGTTGCTTTGAAAGGGCGCGCCTTCAAGGCGCGCCGTATCGGGCTCCTCTAAATCCGCGGGCTTTAGCCCCTGAGGTACCGGGTCGAGGCCGAATGCGGACCTAGCAGACGAAGAGGGATAATCTTCTGCCCGTTCGCTGAGATGTTTCCGCACCGGATTCTGCAGAACGTAAATCTGATGAATTCGATAGTCGCTCGCATCCCGGATCCGATGATCGGAGAACCCCTTCTGCCAAACTTCCATATTCGACCCAAGCTCTTTCTTGGCCCTGTAAGAGAAGCCGCCTTTGATGAACTGCACTGCCTTTTCAAGACTCGTTTTAGGAGTGAGAAGAACGTGAATATGGTCGGGCATGACGACAAATTCGTGGAGCAGGTATGCCGAACCGCGATAGTGATAAAGAGTGTCGACCAGAAGCTTTGCCCAGGGTTCGCGATGAAAAAGAGATCGCCGCCCCCAGGTGGCCGAAGTAATCATGTATGTCTTCCCCGTATTCGTGGCGTGTTCTCTGGCCGGTCTCACAGCGGTACCTCAGCGGCTAAAGCCGCAACCCTTTCGTGGCCCTGACGGCGCGCCTGGAAGGCGCGCCCTTTCAAAGCACTCGATCACCAAACAACTACTGGTGTGATCACCCCTTCCACTCCTCCATCATCTTGGTGAACTCCTTGAACAAATAGTGCGAGTCATGTGGCCCGGGCGCAGCCTCAGGGTGATACTGCACGCTGAACAGCGGAAGATTCCGATGCCGTAACCCTTCCAACGTCGAGTCATTCAAATCCATGTGCGTCAGCTCGACTTCGCTCTGCGCCAGCGAATCGGGATCGACCGCGAAATTATGATTGTGCGCCGTGATCTCGATCTTGCCCGTCTTCAACTGCTTCACCGGATGATTCCCGCCGTGGTGCCCAAACTTTAGCTTGAAGGTCTTGCCGCCCAACGCGATTCCAGTGAGTTGATGTCCGAGGCAGATGCCAAAAATCGGCTGCCGCCCCATTAGTCGGCGAATCGAATCCACCGCGTACGTACATGGTTCGGGATCACCTGGCCCATTCGACAAAAACACTCCGTCCGGTTTCAGAGCCAGCACATCTTCCGCCGGAGTCTGCGCCGGCACCACTGTCACCCTGCAGCCCTCTCCTCTTAACTTACGTAGAATGTTTTGCTTAATGCCAAAATCATAAGCCACTACATGAAAACGCGGGGGCTCGTCTTTTACGCCCACGACCGCCACCGGTTCGTGCGAGCGTTCGCCCACCTCCCACACATACGGACGACTCGTGCTCACCACCTTCGCCAGATCCGTCCCATCCATCTTCGGAATCGACCGCGCCTTCGCCACCAGCTTTTCCGCATCTGATTCGATGGTTGAGACCACACCGCGCATCACTCCGTGATCCCGCAGATGCCGCACCAGGGCCCGCGTATCGATATCCGACAACACCGGCACTTTGAACTGCTCCAGGTATTCTTCGGCCACCTGCTGTGATCGCCAGTTCGAGCTCACCTTCGAGAACTCGCGCACGATCAGCCCTTCGATCCACGGACGCGTGGCCTCGCTGTCGTCGTGGTTCGTCCCGTAGTTTCCAATTTCTGGATTGGTCAGAACAACAATCTGTCCGGAGTAGGAGGGATCAGTGAAAATTTCCTGGTAGCCGGTGATGGAAGTATTAAAAACGACTTCGCCGTAGCATTCGCCTTTGGCGCCGTAGCCTTTGCCTCGGAAGACTCGCCCGTCTTCCAGCGCAAGGATTGCCTGCATTCTCGCTCCGGTGGAGTGGATTTTCAGGATTTTATCAGGGAATAGAGCAGCGGCCAAGCACGGAACACAGATTCCGCGAAAAGATTTAACTCTGAGAATGACCTGGCAACTTCCATCGCGCAATCACTGCTGGATAGCTGCGAGAATGTAGTCCGTCAACAGTTTCTCGGTCTGCTCATGCATGCCTCGCGTATTGAAATTCGTGCTCGTCAGAACCACCGCCATATCGAGCCCCGGGAACGCCAGCACTTTATTGCCGCCGTTGCCACTCATATAGAACGCGGGATGGCTCTTCCCGCCCGACTTGAAGGATTTCAACCACCACAGATACCCATATTCCGTGGCTTCATCGATCCTCGCATGCGGCTGAGTTGAGGCCCGAACCCACGCTTCATCCACAATGCGGTGCCCCTGCCACTGACCCCCGACTCTGTACAGTTCGGCAATCTTCAACAGACCGCGGCTCGTGAGCCGCAACCCGCCTCCCGTCTGCGGGATATTCAGCGGAGAGTACACCCACTGCGCATCCGTGATTCCCAGGGGTCCGAACAGTTTCTCCTGCGCGTAGCGATCCGTGCGCATTCCGGTCGCCTTCTGCAGCACCTCGCTCAAAGTGAATACTCCGCCTGTGCAATAGCTGAAATACCTGCCATAAGGCGGCGGATCAACCTGCTCTCCCAGATGCATGCGCCCCCGGATGGGCAGGTCAAGAATGAACTGCGCCCAGTCTTCAACTACATACATGCGCTCCTCGTTGCCTCGCGAGGCGTCGTTCCAGTCATCACATTCGAGCGGTGACGACATGGTAAGGAAGTCTTCCACTGTGATCTTGGCTTTCCGCGGATCAGGGTTCTGCATCTTGCGAGCACGCTCCGGCAGCAAGGCCAAAATGCGCTCATCCACTCCACTCAGCTTCTTCTCCCCAATGGCAATCCCAATCAAAACGTCAGTGATGCTCTTAGTGGCCGATCTCGTGTCCCGCAGCGTGCTGGCGTCCCCCTCAAAGTAGGCCTCATAGACCAGTTTCCCGTGTCGCGCAATCAGGACGCTACCGATCTTCTTAAACTCGCCCGAACGAATCGCAGCTTCCATGTCCGCCAGCGGCTTTTGCGATAGCCCAGCAGATTCAAGTGTCCCTGCCGGCCATCCGTCGCCCTTACCGTCAGCAACAACTGCACTACCAGTTTGCGCCGCAGTCACAGGGACACTTGCCAGCAAAGCAAGCAACAGAAAGACAACGAAGGAGACTCTAACGCGCATGCGGATGATCCTCCCGCTGTGAGACGTGTGGAAGACGGAAACGGTAGGTAGCTCGCCAGTAATGTTTCTGGCGCGGCGGAATAGTTCCCTCATGCGACCGCCTCAAACGTCTTCCCGTTTTGGCCCCTGCCTGAAATGGAACAGCCGGGTGAACCTTAGGGCGCGAACCTCTGCGCGGAATCTGTACACCTCATCGCTCCAAGATTACCGTTGCCCTAGCAGCTTGCCAGCCGCATGGGAGTCATCCGAATGCATGAACGACGCCGCGAACCCCGCATCGAGGCCGACTTGCCCCTCTGCGTGTGGGGCATCGACACCAAGGGAGAGCGCTTTCTGCAGCAAGCCCGCGCCCGCGACATCAGCCTCAGCGGAGCCCTGCTCTCCCAGCTTGAGGCCGAACTACGGTCGGGAGATCTCGTAGGAGTCCTTTACGCCGGCAGAAAGGCGCGCTTCCGGGTCGTATGGGTGCGCTACTGCGGAACCAGCCGCAAGATCCAGGCCGCCATCCACCGTCTCGAGGAAGACGAATGCCCCTGGGAGGAACTGCTGGTGAGTCAAGAACTGGCGCGATCGACCACTGCAAGCTCGACGGAAATCTGACGCACGTAGCAGTCAGCATTCAGCAGTCAGCCATTTTGTAGTTCAGACGCTGCGAACCGCGATCCTATCCATGAAGGAGCATTTAGTACCCGGTCAACCCGTTTCGGGAGCGTCATGGCTGAATGCGAATGGCTGCTTACGCGATCCACACGGTCTTGATATTCACAAACTCTCGAATCCCGGTCACGCCCAGTTCGCGGCCGTGTCCGGAGTGCTTGACTCCGCCAAACGGCATCCGCGGATCCGATGCCACCATCTTGTTGATGAACACCATCCCGGCTTCCAGTTCGTTGACCAGTTGCTCGCGCTCGCGGTCATCATTGGTCCACGCGCTCGCGCCCAGCCCAAACCGGCTGTCGTTCGCCAGCTGGATTGCTTCATCCAGATTCTTCACCCGAAATACCGACGCCACCGGACCAAAGAACTCCTCCCGGTAGGCCGGCGACTCCTTGGGAATGTTGGTCAAAACCGTGGGAGCATAGTAATTCCCGGGCAACTGCAGCGGATGCCCGCCGGTCAAGACCTTCGCTCCCGCATCCACCGTCTTCTTCACGTCGGCGTCGAGCGACTTCACCGCATCCGCGGTCGATAATGGACCAAGCTCCGTCTTTTCATCGAAGGGATCACCCACGCGCAGATTTTCCATGCGTTTGACAAACTTGCGCTCGAATTCGGCGGCTATCGAGTCGGCGACAATAAAGCGCTTGGCCGCAATGCAGGACTGGCCGTTGTTCTGCACCCGCGCCTGCACCGCGGTCTCGACCGCCGTGTCCAGATCGGCGCTGGGCATCACGATGAACGGATCGCTTCCGCCCAACTCCAGCACGACTTTCTTGATGCTCTTCGCCGCCGCCATTCCGACCTGAATGCCGGCCTGCTCGCTTCCCGTCAACGTCGCGGCCACAACCCGCGGATCGTTAAGGACTGCATCGACCTGCTGCGCGCCGATCAGCAGGGTTTGGAAGACGCCTTCGGGAAAGCCCGCCTCGCGAAACACTTCTTCAATGGCGAGCGCACTCTGCGGAACATTGGAGGCATGCTTGAGCAGGCCAACGTTGCCCGCCATCAGGGCCGGAGCGGCAAATCGAAACACCTGCCAGAAAGGAAAGTTCCACGGCATCACCGCCAGAATCGGTCCGATGGGCAAGTAGCGGATGAAGCTCTTCTTCGCCCCGGTCTCGACCACTTCGTCCCTGAGAAACTTCTCCGCGTTCTCGGCATAGTAACGGCAGCCCGTGGCGCACTTGGCCGCCTCGGCGATCGCAGCCTTGATTGGCTTCCCCATCTCGAGCGTCATCAAACGACCGTACTTCTCTTTGTCCCGCTCCAGGATCTCGGCCGCCTTCGTCATCCGGCGCGCCCGCTCGGCAAACGTCGTCTTTCGCTCCTTGCGGAACGCCGTCACCGCAAGTTGCAGTTTCTTCTCAATCTCCGCTTCGGAAAGCGCATGAAATGTCTGAATGACTTCGCCCGTCGCGGGATTGATGGTCGCAATCGCCATGATGCCCTGCCCCCTTTGCTCACGGGATTTTATCGTCTGTCGCGGAACCCGGTTCAGGTCCTTGCCGGTCCGTTTTCTAAACCGCAGACGTGCCTTGAAGTGGTCATACCACTATACCATCGGCGAAGGGTGCAAAAATTAGGGCGGAGGTGGTCTATCAGGCTGACTCGACGTATGTGAGGTTCTAACCGAACTTTAACCGTTCTCTTTTAATAACGCGCAGGTTCGCCAAAGCCCGTTCCATAGCTTCCCGCTCGGAATGGTGGTCCGAGCTTGACTCCAGGACATCGAACCGAGTAAGGATGGCGGCCTCGGCGATTTCCACGCGCTTGAACAGCGCGCTGGTGTCAGTTTCCGATAAGACAGCTTCGTATTCCCGCTGCCAGGCCGGAAAGCGCAGGGAGGAAGTCGAAGTCGAAGAAGGCTCGCTCGGAGACATAGTCGACTTCGAAGCGTACGACAACGAGCCATCGGCGTCGGCCCTCTGACGCACCTTGTAAAGTGCGCTATCAGACTGACATTCCCATTTCGGGAAAACTGGAAGCGTCCATGTTTTCGCGCTCTCCGCGATCATTGCACTGCTGACCGATGTGCGGAATACGGGCGGAATGAGAACTGGAGAAGAGCGTCTACAGAAACTTCAATCGTTCTCTTTTAATAACGCCCAGATTCGCCAATGCCTCTTCCAGGGCTCGCTCCTCGTAATGCTGGTCTAAGCTTGACTTCAGGGCATCGCGGCGAGTGAGAATGGCGGCCTCGGCGATTTCCACGCACTTGAACAGCGCGCCGGTATCGGTTTCCGATAAGACGGCTTCGTAGTCACGCTGCCAGGTAGAGATGTGCAGAGCAGCCAATGGGGAGGAGCCGAAGGGCGCCATGGCCAGCCTCCTAGTAAATCAGCATGTATCTCTTCACAAGAGACCGTCACCCGGCTGGGCGCGGCGGAGGGTTGTGGATACACCAACTTAATTCTACTCCCGAAATGGGACAGGAACGAGCATAGTTTCGTGCCCAATCGTAAGCGCTTCTACTTCTAGTGAATGGCAAGCGATTTAGGGACTATTGCCTGGACGCACATGGGACATACCGGGAATGGTATCGTCCACCTCTTCTCAGTTCCGAACAACCAAAACTCGAACTCGCGGTGCTGCATCTTTGCACCACAATATTCACAAGGCGCCGCCTCCCCGCGCGCGATCGGTGACGAATCAAAGAAACTCTCGAGCTCTCGAACTAGCTCAGAGTCATCTACGTGACGGGTGCTGTTTCTCATATAAATGCAGTATCGGCGGAAGAAAGCGCGTTTGTCAGTCCGCTGAAAGACCGGTATCTGTGCGGTTCCGCACACACTCAATTCGTTTCCGCTTCCCAGTTCTTCAGCTGTTGCTGCACGATTCCGTAGCAATCACACGCCGCAGCTTCAAGTTTCTGGCGGTTCAGGATCGTAACGCTTCCCCGGGTGTAAGAAATCATTCCCGCTTTCTGCAGGGCGCCAGCGGCCACCGTCACACTGGAGCGGCGAGTTCCCAGCATGTGCGCCAAAAATTCCTGGGTCAGAGGAAGCTTGTCTAAGCGAATCCGGTCCTGGCTCATCAAGATCCATCTGGCTAGTCTTTCTACAACGTCATGCAATCGATTACAAGCTGCGATTTGTGTGGTCTGCATCGCCAGTTGGTGGGCAAATCGATGCAACTGCTGCTTCAACTCAGGACATTGCTGCATAAGTTGCTTGAGAGTTTCAGCATCGCAGCGGTACGCCGTCCCGTCTCCCTGAGTGATAACTCTGGTCGGACTGTGGTTGTATCCTACCAGCAGCGGCAAACCAGCAAAGCCTTCGCTGCCAATGAGACCAACTTCGACAGTTTTTCCGTCAGGCTGAACCGCAAGAATTGACATCAATCCTGCATTCACAAAGTAACCAGACTTGATGGTCTCCCCGGCCTCATGAAGGACCTGGTGAAGTTTCAGCCGGACGAACTCCAACTTTGGGAGGACTTGGCTGGATTCTTTGCGCGGGAGACTGAGCAGGATTTTGTTGGCAATCGCTTTCCCGTCGCCATCGGACGGGGGCTTTGAGACACGTAGAGGAATAGAGGTCTTTTTCACCATAACGGCTCCTTGCCAGCGAGAACGCTGTCTGATTTCGCAAGGAACCGTCACCCTGATGGGGCGCGGCGGAAGGTTGCTAGAGGAGACATCTTCAGAATACTCCCTTTTGACTGCGCTAAAGCAGAAATCGCCTTGGCGGGGTGAAACCAGAAATCGGCATGATTCCGGTCAGCGTCCCGTATCGAACACGGCTATGTGCGCTAGCGTACGGTGTTCGCTGTATTGCTCTCCGTCTCAATTGAGATAGCGTGGAATCTACCCTTTACTCGTCGCCGTCCGTCGACCTGCACGACGTGGCCTCCCGGCCAGCAGCCAGCCAAGGGCTTGGGGAGGTTTCGTGCACTATTCAATTTTGATCGTGGATGACAGCGAACTCATCCGCCATTTACTACGCTTTGTCATCGAGCACAACACGGATTGGCAAATATGTGGCGAGGCGGAAAATGGACAGATAGCTGTAGATATGGTCGAAGAACTGCACCCCGACATGGTGATCCTGGATTTTCAGATGCCGGTGATGAACGGACTTGAAGCCGCGCGCCGCATCGCTGTCCTCGCCCCGAAGACGGCCATGGTGATGTTCACCATGCACAACAGCCAGCAACTTCGAAACCAGGCTGAAGCCGCCGGAATCAAAGGTGTTGTCTCAAAATCTGACGGACTCGCCGAGCACCTGATTGTTTCGCTTAGAAATGCCCTGCGTTCGCTCCCGAATCAACCAGCGGCATGAGTGATCCCCGATCCAACGCCTCCTGACCACACGACAAGCATGTCCTAATCAACCGCAAACGTCTTACAGATAACAATGTCGAAGCCACTGGGCACTAGGGAAGCTGCAGGTCGAAGGCGTAAATCTCCTGGGTGCTGATGTCGCGGGGAAGCAAAAGAGTTTCGCCCGGGCCAAGGCCGGTCCAGGAAGAACTGCCGCCAAACTGGTCGCTATATCGCTTCACTTTATCCAGGTCGGCCAGTCTTTCGAGTTTCGAATCGCTGATTCTAAAACGAAAATATGCACTGGCGCCGGTCTGCAGCGTATCGAAGTATATGAACGCGCTGTCCCCAGACCAGGCAAGATAGCCAAACTGCTTCACGGGGATGCTTAACGGGTGCCACTTCTGAGCCTTCACGTCGTAGAGCATCATTTTGTCGTTCGCGGCCTCCGTCAGCGCAACAATGTAACGGCCATCGCGAGACCAGCGAGGGCCGAAGATTCCTTGAGACTCCGGCAAGGGGGAAAGCTGACGAGTCTTGAGGTTGAACAACCCTATGAATGTTCGTTCATTGTGCAAAAGGTCAACCTGGCCGAAGGCAAGCGTACTGCCGTCGTTCGACCACGTAGGATCTGTTTCCTGGACGCCCTCCTCGGAAGTGAGCCCCTCAGGACTGCCACCATCTTTTGAAATCAAGAACACTTTCCACGGCTTGCCCGGCATAGCCCCCGAGAATGCAATTTGCTGCCCGTCAGGTGACCAGTGAGCCAAGGCCGTCCGCATTGGCGGGTAGGTAAGCTGGAGCCGAGAACTGCCGTCGGTTTTGCTTCGCCAAAGGGTGTTGTCGGGATAACTGACATAGGTAATCCATTGGCCGTCGCGAGAAAAATCTACGTCACCGGCGGAGATGCCCCCGAGAAACGGGATGAAATCAGCGGATTTTGCGTCATAGCGAACCAATTCCGCGCGCTGTTGCACGCCAACCACGAACAGCTTCTTGCCATCTTTGCTGGGAAGTGGTTCCACGAATTGCAGCGGTCCCGTTGTCAACTGGACCGGTTCACGGGAAACTTTCCTCCACCAAGCGGTGTTATCGGGAACAATCCAGATATTGCTGGCACCTTCCCGAATGCTTTGAAACAGGTAGTATCTGCCATCCGGCGTCCAAAGACCGCAGCACTCGTTGGGAGGATTGTTCCAGCCGGGAAACAACGCGTGCATATTACTGCCATCGCTCCGGGCCTCCAATATTGCAGAGGTGCTGTTGGTCAGGTTGAAGACCGTGAAGCGGATGCGCGTTCCATCGGCAGAGAAGCGGAGCGGGCCAGGGACGTCCGGCGCAGTGGCAAACTTTCGTGGGTTAGCTCCGTTGTGATCGGCGATATATAAGTCGTTCCCTTTTGCGAACGTCAGATTTCCGTTTGGCGCCCAGCTGGCACCACCCGAGTTGGAAAGGAGCCGCCGCGGCGATCCAGCGGGCAAAGGAACCGACCAGAAGGGACTATTAGCAAAATCGACGGCTTGCGCCACCAGCAGTTCGGATCCTTCCGGCGAGACATCAACCAGTATGGGATCGGGGACAGGGACGTTCAAAGGAAGCTGTCTCGCCTCCCGCAGTTGCCACTTGGGCAATGGAGAAGTGCCCCGGCGAAACTTCCGTGAAATAAATACGATTTCCATCAGTAACGAGATTTGACTTGGGCAAGCCATCGTTGGTGATCTGCTTTGATCCAAGGATTCTCGGTGGCGGAAGCGGAGCACGCATCAAGAAGGCAAGTACCGCGACGATGATGACGACTGCCGCGATCGCGCTCCATTTCAGCCAGCCGATCCGGACTGGCGACGCAGGCTTTGGAGTTGTTGCCGTGCTGAGGGCCGGCGCCCTCCCCGACTCCGTGTCGCGTCGCAGACGCTTGAGGTCGGTCTCAAGGTCAGCGGCAGAGCGGTAACGGAGCTCGCGATCTTTCTCCAGAGCTTTGTTGATGATTCGCTCCAATTCTATGGGCAGATCGGGATTCAGGCGCACCGGCGCCACGGCAGCGCGGTTCACGATCGCTTCACAGATCATGGCAGAAGTTTCGCCGCGAAACGGCACCGCGCCGGTCGCCATCTCGTACAGTACTGCGCCGAAGGAGAACAGATCGGTGCGGGCGTCCAGTTCCCTGCCGCGTACCTGTTCCGGAGACATATAGGCGACGGTGCCGACCATGGTTCCGGGGCTGGTCAGATGCTCCTCATCTATGGATCGGGTCTGCGTGTTGAGAGTGGCGATGGAACTCGACGAACCGGCTGTGGGGGCGACCTTGGCTAGGCCGAAGTCGAGAATCTTGGCGTGACCGCGGTCGGTCACGAAGATGTTAGCGGGCTTGATGTCCCGGTGGACGATGCCTTTGCTGTGTGCGGCATCGAGAGCGTCGGCGATCTCAATGGCGAGCGGGACCAGAATCTCGAGGTCGAGGGCGCGGCCCGCAATGCGGTGCTTTAAAGTCACGCCTTCGAGGTATTCCATCGCGATGAACGCCAGCCCGTTCTCCTCGCCAATGTCATAAATAGTGCAGATGTTGGGATGATTCAGAGCAGAGGCGGCCTGCGCTTCGCGCTGAAAACGGGCCAGAGACTGCGGATCGCGGGCGACCTCATCAGGTAAAAACTTAAGCGCCACGAAACGGTGCAGGCGAGTGTCTTCCGCTTTATACACTACGCCCATCCCACCCCCGCCCAACTTTTCGACAATGCGGTAGTGCGAGATGGACTGACCGATCATTGGCGCGAATCTTACGTGGGGGAAATGGCCAAGTCAATGAAAGCAGAGAGGTGCAGTCAGATGCCGCAGGCTGGTTCCAAAGCTGAACGCCAGCCGACGCCAGCCTTGTCCTGACACCGCTTTTCGCAGCCCAGGTGGTTTACAATTGATCGAATTTTCAAAGCGCCCGTCTTCATTGCGCAATACGGAGGAATTTATGAAGCTCACCCCAGGCAAGCTAGCCGGCCTCAAGAAAGTTTCGACCGAACGCGGCATCATCGCCGCCGCCGCCATGGATCAGCGCGGCTCCCTGCAAAAGTCACTCGCCAAGGAGAAAGGCGGCGAAGTCACCGACCAGATGATGGAAGAATTCAAGACGCTGGTCACGGAAGTTCTTACGCCGCACGCGTCAGCGATTCTGCTCGATCCCGAGTGGGGACTGCCCGCATCCAAGCGACGCGCCAAGAATGCCGGCCTGCTCCTCGCCTATGAAAAGACCGGATACGACAAGACCGGGCTGGGCCGGCTTGGAGACCTGCTCGACCACTGGTCCGCGCGCCGCCTTAAGGAAGCTGGCGCCGACTGTGTCAAGATCCTCCTCTACTACACCCCGTTCGATCCGAAAGATGTCAACGACAAGAAGCACGCCTGGGTCGAGCGCATCGGCGACGAATGCCGCAGCAACGACATTCCTTTCTTTCTGGAATTTGTCGGCTATGAAGAAGGCGCGGACGAGAAGGGCCTCGAGTACGCTAAAAAGAAGCCGCAGATCGTCACCGAGAGCATGCGCGAGTTCAGCAAGCCGCGCTACGGCGTCGACGTGCTCAAAGTTGAGGTTCCGGTGAACATGAAGTTCGTCGAGGGCACGAAGTCGTTCGGCGGAAACAAGGCCTACAGCAAGAAGGAAGCCATCGATCACTTTCACAAAGCCGCCAGCGTCGCGAACAAGCCGTTCATCTACCTCTCGGCGGGCGTGAGCAACGCGGAGTTCAGCGAGACTTTGGAATTGGCGGGAGAGTCGGGAGTGAAGTTCAACGGAGTGCTGTGCGGCCGCGCCACGTGGAAGGACGGCATCCCGGTTTACGCCAAACACGGCGCAGCCGCCTTCCGCAAGTGGCTCGAAACCGAAGGCGTAAAGAACATCAACAACGTCAATGAGAAACTGAAGGCCGCGACTCCGTGGCACTCGATCTACGAGGCAGAACCCGCGCTCGTCGGCGCATAAGAAAAATTGTAGGAGCGCGGGTCACCAGCCCGCGCTCCTTTGCATCTGAGGCTTTAGCCTCTGTGGTACCTGCAATCGAGTTTTTCAGCAAACTGCTAACCTGGCGCAGCCGAACACAAATCCCCAATTTTTTTGCGATACTCCTCTGGGAGTCCTATGCACACCAACTCTCAGACAGTCCTCATCACCGGCGCCTCCGGCGGCATCGGATACGAACTGGCCAAACTCTTCGCCCACGATCGCTACAACCTCGTACTGGTCGCGCGTAGCGCGGACAAGTTGCAACAACTTGCGTCCGAATTGCAAAGCCAGTTCGGCATTACAGCCAAGATCGTCCCCCTCGATCTGGCCGCGGGGCCCGCCGCAAAGTTTCTCTTCGACCAGTTGCAGCGCGAACGGGTTGCCGTAGACATTCTCGTGAACAACGCCGGCTTCGGCGCCTTCGGCGAATTCGCGCAGATGCCGGAGGAAGAAATCCTCGGCCAGATCCATCTCAACATCACAGCCCTCACCCATCTGACACGACTGTTCCTTCCGCCGATGCTGGCGCGCCAGGCAGGCAAGGTCATGAACGTGGCTTCCACCGCGGCATTTCAGCCGGGGCCACTGATGGCGGTCTATTACGCGACGAAAGCCTACGTGCTCTCGTTCTCCGAAGCGCTTGCGAATGAATTGCGCGGCTCGGGCGTCACCGTAACGTGTTTTTGCCCCGGCGCCACTCACACCGGCTTCGCCAAGCGAGCCGGCACCGAAAGCTCGCGGCTGTTCAAGCAGGTGGGTGCGATGGATGCCGCCACCGTAGCCCGCGATGGCTATCGCGGCCTGATGGCGGGGAAAACCCTAGCGATCTCCGGCGCACACAACTGGCTGGTCGCCAAGTCCGTGCGCTTCGCCCCACGCAAGCTGGTCACCGCGGTCTCGCGCTGGATGGCCGAAAAGGTAGACTAGAAGCTATCTAAGCTATCTAAGCTATCTCATGCATCGTTTCTAAAAAGCACAAATCTTCTTGGGAAGGGCACGGCTTCAGCCGTGCCACTGGAGTGTTTTTGGGAAGGGCACGGCTTCAGCCGTGCCATTAGAGCCGAAAAACTTTGGGCTTTAGCCCCTGAGGGAGCCTGGAGATACTCCCTCGGTCCATGTATACAAGATGCCCTGTTAGTCCGCTTGGACTTCCACGCCGGCGTTCGACTAGAAGCCGGCCGCCCGGCGTGAAAGTCCTCAGCACAAAGCCGCTGATGCGGAGCACCACAACTCAGCAACTCAACACTACTTAGCCCTGCACGAACAGAGCGATTTGAACGCCGGGGTGTGACGCGTTAAACAGGAAGTAGTCGCCATCCACGTAGTCGATGTAGACCTCGTCCGTGAACATCCAGTCAGACGGCCACGGATCGAGAATCACGAACGTGTATCCGCCATAAACGAACTGCGTCTGCCCAGGGACGATCGTCGTCTGGGTGATGACCTGGTTCGCCTTCATGGTGTGCTGGCGGCCGAAACTAGCCTTGAACTTTTGGTCGGGAATGTGAACGCTCTTGCCCGACGGACGCGCATGTCCACCCGATTGCGCTGCCTGGCCTTTTGCCGGTTCCTGTCCGTGCTCCTCATGAGCGGGCTTGGCCTCATCGCGGGAAGGCTTGGCGCTTTCCTCTTTTTTCTCCGACTTTGGCGGGTTCCCTTCTTCCTGCTGCGGCGGTTTCATTTCATTCTCGCGCGCGGGCGGAGCCGCCTCATGCTTCGGTTCAGGTTTGGCTTCTTCCTGCTTTGTTGAGTCTTGCTGCGGTTTGGAATCGTCGCGCGGCTCCTGCGCCCAGGCAAGCGCGCCAAAAAGCAAGAAGAGCAATGCAACGGCAAAAGTCTTGATGCGATTCATAGCTGTCGTCTCCTCACGACCAAATTTGGCCTATCGGGGTCCCGAACGTACGGCAACCTACGAAAGAAGCGGCCCCGTTCAGATGTACGGCAGGGCACCAGGGATGCCGCGGAACCTCTGGGAGTCAGGCGAGGATTTGATGGTTATACAGGGAAGTTGGTAGGAATCCCGAATCACCCGCGGGAGGCAGGTCCCAACAAATGAAGTGCTCCAGATCCGCCAACTCCACCCAAGCCACATCCCTGCCCATGATTCTCTGCCAACGCCTTCGACGACACTCCCCCGGCGGCATCTCCGCCGGGGAGTTTTTCTTGTATCTCTTCCCGGTTACACTCTTACCTGGAACAGAATCACGCCATCATGCCAACCCTGATCCCTCAACCCACTCGCATCACTGCCGCGGGCAACAAGCCCAAGCTGATTGACGAGTACGTCGGCCGAGTCAATACGAAAACGTCCGCGGCCAGCGTCGCTCACATGCGCAGCCCCGCCGGATGGATTGAACCCGGCCAGACTCCCGAGTTCGACGAATTCACGGTTGTGCTGAAAGGCACGTTGCGGGTCGAGCACAGCGACGGAACACTCGATGTGAACGCCGGGCAAGCAGTCGTCACTCATGCCGGCGAGTGGGTACGTTACTCGACTCCCAACGAAGGCGGCGCCGAGTACATCGCAGTGTGCCTGCCTGCGTTTTCGATGGAAACTGTTCATCGGGACGAGAAGTAAGGCCAGATTCCGCACTCCGGCTTCAGCAGTGCGCAACTTGCGCTATACACATAATTGTGAGATATTTACACATTAGGGAACCAGTATGTATGCGGACTAACATCGACATTGACGACCGCCTGATGCGCCAAGCGATGCGGCACAGCGGCGCACAGACCAAGAAAGCAACCGTGGAAGCCGCTTTGCGTTTGCTGGTCGAGACGCACGCCCAGGCCGCGATTCGGCGGCTCAGAGGCAAAGTTCATTGGCAAGGCGATCTGAACCAGTCCCGGCGCGGCCGGACCCAAGAGTAGAACCCTCGTGGTCATTGTCGACACTACGGTTTGGATCGACTATCTCGGAGGCGCCATAAACCAGGAGACGGAGTGGCTGGATCATGGTCTTCGCCGCGAACGGCTAGGCCTGACAGACTTGATTCTGTGCGAGGTCTTGCAAGGCATTCGCGACGAGGCGATTTTCACGCGGGTGCGCGATGACCTCATGAAATTCCAGGTGTTTGCCCCTGGTGGCTCCGATCTAGCCATCGCGGCGGCCGGCAATTACCGCACCTTACGCCAGCGCGGTTTCACCATCCGCAAAACGATTGACTGTTGGATCGCTACTTTCTGTTTGCTCTCCGGACACAGGCTCCTGCATCGCGACCGTGATTTCGAAACCTTCGAGAACGTACTCGGGCTCCAGGTTGTGCATCCCTAGAAACTTTACCCGCAACGTCTCATGTCGTTTGCCGTGGCGTGGCAAGGGCGCGACTTCCAATCGTGCTGCAAGAGAAGTCTTTAGAAAGGAAACTGCGGCAGAACGCTGCCCTCACTCCCACTCAATCGTGCCCGGCGGCTTGGAAGTGATGTCGTACACCACGCGGTTCACGCCCTTCACTTCATTCACGATGCGGTTCGAGATCCGCTTCAGCACTTCGTTCGAGAGCGGGACCCAGTCCGCGGTCATCCCGTCTTCCGAGCTGACAGCACGGATCGCACAAGTGTATGCATAAGTCCGCATGTCGCCCATGACGCCCACCGACATGACCGGCAGCAGTACGGCGAATGACTGCCAGATTTTGGTGTAGAGGCCGACGTTCTTGATTTCGCTGACAACGATATCGTCGCACTCGCGCAACACGGCGAGGCGTTCCGGGGTCACTTCGCCCAGCACGCGCACGGCGAGGCCGGGACCGGGGAACGGCTGGCGCTGCAGGATCTCCTCCGGCATACCGATGTCGCGGCCGATTTTGCGGACCTCGTCTTTGAACAGGTCTTTCAGCGGCTCGATCAGCTTGAGCTTCATCTTCTCGGGCAGGCCGCCGACATTGTGATGTGACTTGATAACCTGCGACGGCCCCCGCACCGAGCGCGATTCGATCACGTCGGGATAGAGCGTGCCCTGCACCAGCCACTTGACCTTGCCTTCTTTCTTCTCGATACGGCGGGCCTCCCGCTCGAACACTTTGATGAATTCGTTGCCGATGATCTTGCGTTTCTTCTCAGGGTCGCAGACGCCTTTGAGTTTTCCCAGGAAGCGATCGGCTGCGTCGATGGCATCAAGGTGTAGGCCAAGCTTGTCGCGCAACGTGCGCTGCACTTTTTCGAATTCGTTCTTGCGCAGCACGCCGTTGTTCACGAAGATGCAGGTCAGTCGCGACTTTCCGTTCTTATCGCGCAGGGCCCGATCCACCAGGACCGCAGCTACGGACGAATCCACGCCACCGGATAGCGCGCAGATGGCGCGCCCGTTCCCGACCTGTTCCTTCACCTGTGCAACTGTCGAATCGATGAAGTGTTGTGGAGTCCACGTAGGCTTGGCGCCGCAAATCCTGAATACAAAGTTCTTCAGAATCTCTGTGCCCTGCCGCGTGTGGTGCACCTCGGGATGGAACTGCACCGCGTACCACTTCTTCGCAACGTTCTGAATTCCCGCCACGGCGTGAGCAGTTTTCGCGGTCAGCTCAAACCCGGGAGGCAGTTCCAGCGCCTCATCTCCGTGCGACATCCACACCGGCTGGCGCCTGGCGAGGCCCTGGAACAGCTGCGACTCCGCGACGATGTCGACTTCCGCGTGGCCGTACTCGCGCTTTTCCGCCGGGCGCACCTTGCCGCCGAGCGTGTGAACCATGAACTGCAATCCATAGCAGATGCCCAGCACCGGTAGGCCTAACTCAAAGACGCGTGCGTCCGCAGGCGGCGCATCTTTGTCATAGACCGACCACGGCGCGCCCGACAGCACGATGCCGACGGGAGCATGGTTCTTGATTTCATCGAGCGAGGCCGTGCAGGGCACGACGACGGAGAAGACATTCTGTTCGCGGATGCGGCGCGCGATGAGTTGCGTGTACTGCGCGCCGAAGTCGAGGATAACAATGCTCTGACTGAGTAAAGACGGGTTAAGCCGTGATCGGTTTTCCAAGCATGAGTGTCTCAGATTCAGTGGGAAAGTGTAAAGCAGAAGCGCGTCATTGGCCAAGGAAAGCGCCCCGGGAAAAGCTCCTTTGCTACTCAATTTGGAACGCAAGAAGCGGATAGCTCTGCATCACCCGATTAAGGCATATCTAGCGTATGCACAGGACTATCGAACCAACGATTCTCTACTTCGGCACGCCGGTCGCTCTGATCTCAACCCTGAACGAAGATGGTACGCCGAACATCGCTCCCATGTCGTCAGCGTGGTGGCTGGGATGGAGTTGCATGCTCGGGCTTGGCTCCATGGGCAAGACTTCCGACAATCTGATTCGCACCCGAGAGTGCGTGATCAACCTGCCATCCGAGAAACAGGTCGCGCATGTCGACCGGCTTGCGCTCACCACCGGAAAGAATCCTGTGCCCGAGAAGAAACTGAGTTGGGGATACCGCTATGAGCCGGAAAAGTTCGAGGTCTCGACCCTGACTCCTGTGCCGTCGGTCGACGTTAAGCCGCCGCGCATCGCCGAGTGCCCGGTGCAGATGGAGGGCATCGTTAAGGGCTGGCGTCCGTTCGGGAAGAACGTCTCGGCAAACGCCTTTGAGGTACACATTGTAAAACTGCATGTCGAAGAGTCGCTGCTCCAGGGAGCGGGCTCGCGTCCACATATCGATCCCGTAAAATGGCACCCGTTAATCATGAGTTTCTGTCGTTTTTTTAGCATCGGCGGCGAGGTGCACCCATCGCGGCTGGCGGAATCGGACTTCGTGAAACTGATAACCGGCAGCAACGAGTCGCGCTAAGTCCAGTCTATGTACTCGCCACCGGACTCGGCACATCGCTCAAAATCGGCTCGTCGCGGTCGATGCTGGTCTGAATTAGAGGCGGTGCGAGGTGCTTTCCCTGCGCCGGAGGCGCAGGCAGCGGAGCGGGCGGGACCGGCGCCAGTAGTGCCTCAGGCATCTCGGCGATGCAGACATATCCCGCCAGCCGCGCCATGTACAACCAGTCCGCGATGGCGAAATAGATCATGCTCATCACAAGGATAACGGCGATTACGAGCCGCGCCGGAGCCACCTGAATGAAAGCCAGCGGCATCGTCACAACCGAGGTGGCGCCGATGAAGACGGCAACATGAGCCAGGCCCGTCCATGTACTCACAGCGGAGACCGAGCCGAGGCGGTCCCGAAAAAAGGCCACGGCGGTGGACAGAGCGTCGAGAGTGCTCCCACTGTCGCGAACCGCGAACAAGCCGGCCAGCGACAAAAACCAGTTCAGCACCCACGCTAATATGCAGACTAGCGCCGCCAAAGGAAGGAAGAGCACGAAGGCGAGTCCGGGTCGAGGGTGGGCAGCCGGCGAGGCAAACCCGGCAAGAATCGCTGCACCTTGCAGGCCGAGAATTAGGGCAAGTACCACCGCGGCGCGCAACAAATTTAAGCCCAATAGGGCGCGCAATGAACCTGAGCGTGCACCCGATTCAGCGATGACAAACGTCGCAATCGCGTCTCTGCGCTCGGCGAAATACTGCAGCAACGCGCGAACCGTGGCGGTTCCCCCGATCGATGCGGCCACAATCCACAGCCCGGTCAAAGCCAGAGCCCCCACCAAACCGGCGGCCACGACGCGATTGAGACTGCCGTGCAGGATGTTCGCGATAGCCTTTCCCACCAGGACAGGGTGTCTGGTTCGCAGCAGCAGCAACTCTCCCTCGTTCACAGGCAGGGTGTCGAGGTATTCAAGAAACCCGAAAGCCAGTAAGGCGCACGCGGTTATACCGATCGTCCAGCGCCAGGCAATTTCAGCAAGAGTCAACGATGGCCGGCGGAAGGCGGCGCGAAAGCCTTCGAGCGTGGGCGAGATATGGGACACGCAAACTAGGATATAGGAAATCGCACGGAGCCGATAATTACCGCACTACGAAGTTGACGAGTTTACCGGCCACATAGATTTTCTTAACGACCTGCTTGCCGGCGATCGCCGAGTTCACTTTTTCGTCGGCGAGCGCGCGCTCGAGCACTGTATTCTCGGAAGAATCGGCAGCCACAACGATTTTGCCGCGCAGCTTGCCGTTGATCTGCACCGGAATCTCGATCTCTTCTTCCTTGGCGAGCGCGGCATCGTACTTCGGCCATGGGGCCTTCAGCAGACTTCCCTTCTCGCCCAGCATCTCCCAGAGTTCGTGCGCGAGATAAGGGGCAAAAGGTGCGAGCAACAGCGCGAGGTCACGCTGCACATTTGCTAAAAGCGGTACCGGAACGCCGTGTTGCGCAATCGCCTCGTCAGCGCCATAAAGAACGTTCACCAACTCCATGATGGCGGAAATGCACGTGTTGAAGTGCCAGCGTCCCTGGAAGTCGTCGCTGACACGCTTGATGGTCTGGTGCAGCTTGCGCTGGATGCCGCGCGCCGCAGGCGACAACTCTCCGGGCACAGGATTGCGCCAGTCCGGATGCTTCGGCTGGGCGTTGCGCACGACAAAACGGTAGACCCGCCCAAGAAATCGCTGGATGCCCTCGATGCCGGTGTCCTGCCAATCGAGGTCACGGTCGGGGGGAGCGGCGAATAACACGTAGAGGCGCGCGCTATCGGCGCCGTATCGGGCGACCATTTCATCCGGCGAAACAACATTCCCACGGCTCTTCGACATCGCCGCGCCCTGGTAGGTGACCATTCCCTGCGTGAACAAACGCTCCACCGGTTCGTCGTTCTTGATCAATCCCAGGTCGCGCATCGCCTTGGTCCAGAAGCGTGAGTAGATCAGGTGCAGGATTGCATGCTCGACGCCGCCGATGTACTGGTCAATCGGAAACCAGTATTGGACGATCTTCGGTTCGAAGGGTGCACGGTCGTTGTGCGCGTCCGTGTAGCGATAAAAGTACCAGGACGAGTCGACGAACGTGTCCATGGTGTCGGTCTCGCGACGCGCCGGGCCGCCACACCTCGGGCAGGTCGTGTTCACGAATTCGGGCACTCGACCCAGGGGCGAGCCACCCGTCAACGTGACATCGATGTTCTCCGGCAAGATCACCGGCAAATCTTTTTCCGGCACGGGGACGATTCCGTCTTTCTCGCAATAGAGCATAGGAATCGGCGTGCCCCAATAGCGTTGCCGCGAAATGCCCCAATCCTTCAGGCGATAAGTGACCGTAGCTTTGCCGAAACCGTGCTGCTCGGCGTCTGCCGACATCTTCTTGATCGCATCTTCGCAGGCGAGATTGCTATAAGGGCCGGAGTTGATCAGCATTCCCTCATGACCCACGAATGGCAAGGCCGGCTCCGCCATGGTTTCCTCGGGATCATTCGAGATCGGAAGGATCACCAGCCGGATCTCCAGCTTGTACTTCTTGGCAAACTCGTAGTCACGCTCATCGTGCGCGGGAACGCTCATGATGGCGCCGGTGCCGTAGTCCATGAGAATGTAGTTCGCCACCCAGATCGGAATCTTCTCGCCGCTGAACGGATTGATGGCGTAGTGGTGAGTGTTTACGCCATGTTTCTCGATTTCGCCGATGTCTCCCGCCTCTTTGGCCTTGCGCTGCTCCGCAATCAACTGCTGCACCGCGGCGCCCAAAGGTTGGTTATAGCGCGTGAAATCAGCGACCAGAGGATGCTCGGGCGCAAGCTGCACCGACGTTGCGCCGTAGATCGTGTCGACCCGTGTGGTGAATACACTGATAATCGAGCCCGCGGGTCCGGCGGTGCCGTCAAGTTTGAAATCGACCAGCGTTCCTTCGCTGCGGCCGATCCAGTTGCGCTGCATGGTGCGCACTTTTTCCGGCCAGTGTTCGAGTTTGTCCAGATCCCGCAATAACTCTTCGGCATAGTTCGTGATGCGCAGCGCCCACTGCTCCAGCTCGCGCTGCTCCACCGGAGTGTCTTCGTGCCGCCAGCAGCATCCGTTCACCACCTGTTCGTTCGCGAGCACAGTGCAGCACTTCGGACACCAGTTCACTTTGCTCTTCTTGCGATACGCCAAGCCCTTCTCGTAGAGCTTAAGGAAGAACCATTGATTCCAGCGATAGTATTCGGGAAAGCAGGTCGTAACCTCCCGCGACCAGTCGTAAGCAAAGCCCAGGCGCCCCATCTGCCTCTTCATGTTGGCGATGTTGCCAAGCGTCCATTGGCGCGGCGGCACGTTGGCGGAAATAGCCGCGTTCTCCGCCGGCAAGCCGAACGAATCCCATCCCATGGGATGAAGCACGTTATAGCCGTTCATCCACATGTAGCGGGCCAGCGCGTCCCCGATCGAGTAGTTGCGAACGTGACCCATGTGCAGCACCCCGGAGGGATACGGCAACATCTCCAGCACGTAGTATTTCTTTTTGCCGGAGTCGCGCTCGGCGGCGTACAGAGAAGCGTCCTGCTGCCAGCGCTCGAACCATTTCATCTCGACGCGCTGCGGATCGTAGCGGTCGTCGTCCGGACGCGGTACGCGATTATCCGAACCAGCATTCGCCGTCACCGTGGCGGCTTCCGATTTGTCTTGCGAGGGCATGGCAAATGAATCTTTTATTCTACAACGGACGCCGATTGTAGAGACGTTGCTCGCAACGACTCTTGCCGGCGCAATCGAACATGCATGTGGTGCCAGAGACGCAAAAAGCTACGTTTCTACGACGAGTTTCTTTAAAGCCGCGACATTCCTCCGGTCGTCCCCCGGCTTATCAATCGGAGTTTCCGCAATGAATGCCGCGTGGGCCAGGCGAAGGTCGTTGAGCAGAATGCGGAACGTCTCTTTCCCGATCATTCCCTTCCCAATATGCTGGTGGCGATCAAGCTTCGATCCGCGCGCCGCTTTGGCGTCGTTGCAGTGCCACACCCTGACGTTGCTCAGACCGATGGTCGCTTCCAGATGCTGCAGCGTCTGGTAGAGACCATCTTTGCCCACAATGTCATATCCAGCGACGTGGGTGTGGCAAGTATCAATGCACGCCCCAACCGGCACAATGCCCCGCAGGCGCCCGAGCACTTCTGCTACCTGCTCGAAGCTGCCCCCTAGGGAAAATTCCGCTCCCGGGGTGTTCTCAATCAAAATGGTGAGGCCGCCCTTCGCCAGGTCAAAGCCTTGCGTGGACGCAGCAATCGCGGCGGCGGTGCGTAACAACCCCTGTTCGCGGTCAGCGCCGCGAAACGAGCCGGGATGGAGCACCAGGTACTCCGCGCACAAACACAGCGCGCGTTCCACCTCGCCACGAAACGCTTCCATCGATTTCTGCAGAAACAGCTCATTCGAGCTGGCAAGATTCACCAGATAGTTAGTGTGTATGACCAGCGGCTTGAGGTTGTAGCGGGCGCGCAGGCGGTTCATCTCCGCGCATTGCAGTCCGCCCAATTCATAGGGAGCCCACTGGCGCGGGCTGGAAGAAAAAATCTGGAACGTATTGCACCCCAGCCGGTAGGCGCGCTCGGCGGCATTCTGCACTCCCCCAGCCGACGACGTATGAATCCCGATCCGCCGGGAAGTAAGGCGGGGCGGGCGTTTTGGCGCACGGCCCCGGAGAATGTCCTGTTCCTGAGCAAGAGACCGCGCCATGAAACGAGTATAGATGCCGTAGAGACGTTGCTTGCAACGTCTCTCTCGCCACATCCATGTCCGATTGCGCCGACAAGAGACGCAGCAAGCTACGCCTCTACGAGCGGTTCTCTTTATCCATCTGCCAGTTAGCGGGATTATTACGGATGTACTCACGAACTGCGCTGATTACTTGGTCTCCACGCAAGAGGTGATCGTAGTAGCGAGTCTGCCAAATTTAATTGCGTCAGACCCAACTCGCGACACCTTCGCGTCACACCTGCTTTGTACGACCGAATGATCGCGGAAAGCGAACCTGCTCGCGGCGACATGGACGCGGAGTCGGTGTTCTGGACGGGACGACCATCTTCGGGTCCGGAGAGAAGCGATGGTCGCCGTCGATCATAACAAGGACGTGAACGTGATTTGGCATAACCACGTACTCATCAACGTTGACAGTTTCGTAGTGTGTATGGCGAGTTTGCAATTCTGAGTCGGCAATTCGGCCAACCCGGGTCAGCCTCACCTCGCTACCTACAACCTCCCCGAACATTGGCGTGCGACTGTGGGCACAGATTGTGACAAAGTACCAGCCTGGGGAACGGTAATCCCAACCGCGAAGACGGGCGGGTTCAATGCGGTATTTCTCTTGGTAGAGCGTCACGACCCAGGGCTCTTACCAATTATCTCGTGTCGTGCTCCTGGAAAGAGAGACGTTGCAAGCAACGTCTCTACGACCGTTTCATTTTGGAACCCCGATTCATTGTGATTACAGCCGGGAAGCGGAAGCTCCCGTCGGACGTGCGGTCATGACCGCTTCGTATGCGCACGGAGTCTGCTGCGTTTGCGGTGCAGGCGCGAGCAACGGTACACTCGTGGCACGCGGCTTCTCCTGCAACCGCCGGGGCAGATGAGCTTCGTTCTCGCTTGCCCGACTCCAGCAATAACCAGGGTGAACCTATGCTAGTCGTCATGCAGGCGCACGCGACCGAAGAGCAGGTGCGCGCGGTTTGCGAAAAAATCGAGAAACTGGGCTATCGCGCCCACGCCATGCCCGGGGCGCAGCGCACCGCCATCGGCATCACCGGCAACAAGGGTGAAGTGGAGCAGGGCACGCTCGAAGAGATGCCGGGCGTACAGGAAGTCATCCAGGTCTCCAAGCCCTACAAGCTGGTCAGCCGCGACATTAAAGAAGACAACACCGTCATCCGTTTTTCTGGAAGCGCCGCGACCATTGGCGGACCGGGACTGGCGGTGGTCGCCGGGCCGTGCGCCATCGAGAGCCGCGAGCAGGCCTTCACCGTGGCCGAGCGGGTGCATCGCGCTGGCGCGCAGTTCTTCCGCGGAGGAGCTTACAAGCCCCGCACCTCTCCTTATTCTTTTCAAGGACTCGGTGAAGAAGGCCTGCGCATCATGGCCGAAATTCGGCAGCAGTATGGGATGAAGATTATTACGGAAGCAATTGATAACGAATCCCTCGACCTGGTCGAAGAGTACGCTGACGTAATCCAGATCGGCGCCCGCAACATGCAGAATTTTTCCTTGCTCAAGCGCGCCGGTCGGGCCAAGAAGCCAGTTCTGCTGAAACGCGGCATGTCGGCGACGCTGGAAGAGTTTCTGATGGCTGCAGAATATATCCTGAGCGAGGGCAACTACAACGTGGCGCTTTGCGAGCGCGGCGTGCGCACCTTCGCCGACCACACCCGCAACACCCTCGACCTGAGCCTGATCCCGGCGGTGCAGCGGCTAAGCCATCTGCCGATTCTGGTCGATCCCAGCCACGGCACCGGCAAGCGCAACAAAGTCACCCCGCTATCGCGCGCCGCGGTCGCCGTGGGTGCGGATGGATTGATGGTGGAGGTTCATCACAAGCCCGATGAAGCGTTGTCCGACGGCCCGCAGTCGCTCTTCCCCGACCAGTTCGATGAACTGATGGTACAGGTGCGACAGATCGCGGCCGTCGTTGGGAGGACGGTGCCGGCGATTGGAGTCAGCGAGACGGTAGGTGTGGGCAAGACCTAGTTCGATCCAGTTTTGGGACTCACCATGGTGAGCCCACATGGAGGGCGTTTACCGTGAAGCTGTCCACCAGCACGGCTGGGTCGCTGATTCTTGCCTGCCTCGATCTGGCGCTATGTCTGGCGGCGTTGTTGTTGGGCTTTGTGTTCAGGGCTGCGGGCGCTTATGTACTCTTTACGGTCGTTCTTCCTCCACTGCTACTTATCACCCTTGTGTATGTGGTAATTGACCTCTCCAAATGGGAACGACGAAAGCAAGCCCTCGCCTCGCTGTTATTGATGCTTCCGACGTTGGCCGTGCAGATTTGGTTCTATCGTAATTTGGATTTATGATGATCATTTCTCCCTTATTGTGTATAATCTGATAATCTGATTTTATGAAGAAGAAGACATCCATCTCGGTGACCGAGGCTGCCCGCAACTTCGCCGATTGCGTGAACCGAGTGCGTTATCAGAACATAACCTTCGTTCTGCTCAAGAATGGCTCCCCCGTTGCGCGTCTGGTTCCTGAAAGGAAGAAGGCTGGTTCAGTGCGAAAGCTAGCTGCCGCCCTGCGTGAGTTCGAACTGTCGCCAAAGGAGGCCAAGGCCTGGAATCGGGACCTGCGTGCGGCCCGCCGAGTCCTGAAGCCGCCGGCTGACAAATGGCGCTGATCATCGATGCCAACGTCATCATCCGCGGCGAGCGCGGACTCTTTGATCTCCCAGCATGGCTTGAGAAGCAGGCTGATAAGGATCCTCAAATAGCTGCTATTACGGTCGCCGAGCTGTGGCACGGTGTCGAACGCGCGACCGGCACCTATAAGGCCAGGCGCGAAGCTTACCTACAAATGATTTTCGAAGCGTTGCCCGTTGTTCCTTACAGCGAGACTACTGCGCTTGAACACGCACGTCTTTGGACTGCCTTGGAGGCCTCCGGCAAAATGATTGGCTTTTATGACCTGATCGTGGCAGCCACGGCCTTAGAAGCCGGAAGCGCCGTCGCAACCTTCAATACGCGTCATTTTTCTCATGTGCGAGGATTGAAGGTAATTGAACCGAAATAGCCTGCTTTACGAGACGTTCTGCCTCGTAGACCTCGCTCTCTGGTAGGCTGATTTTCCAGAAAGCCGCATTCATCTTGCGAAAGCTTCTCTTCATTCTTGTCCTGCTCCCTGTCCTCGCCGCCCTCGGCTGGTGGTATTTCCGCGAGGCCGCGCTGCCGGACTACGGCCCTGCCTATCGCGAGTACGCCTACGTCACCAACGGCAAGAGCAACACTGTCAGCGTGATTGATCTGCGGACCTTTGCGCCGGTGAAGACAATTTCCGTGGGAGCGGAACCTACCGGCATCGCGGCCAACAGCAAGAAGAATGAAATCTACGTGGTCAACACCGCCTCGAACAACATCACCGTCATCGACGCCGAGAAAAACGCCGTCGTTGCCACAATCGGCGTCCACGGCAAGCCCTATTTCATCGACGTTTCCCAAGACGGCAAGCGCGCTTACGTAGCCAATTCGGGCTCGGCCAACGTGAGCGTGATTGATCTCGAGCAGCGAACCGTAATCGGCAACGTGCGTGTTGGTGCTTCGCCTGGATTAGCGCGGGTTTCCCCCGACGGTGGCACCGTCGTTGTCAGTAATCGCGGGGATAACAGCGTTTCCCTGATCGACGCCAGGATGCTCCGGGTTCGAGCCACTCTGCCGGTCTGCCAGCAACCTGAGGACGTCGCGATCCTGCCCGACTCCGGCAAAGCCTTCGTCGCATGTTCGGGATCGTCGCAGGTAGCATCCATCGACCTGAAACATGATCACGTGCTGGCGCTGATCGATGTCGGCCGCTCCCCTGTGAGTCTCACGCTCAAGCCCGATGGTGGCGAACTGATCGTCTGCGATTTCGATTCCGACAGCATCTCGATCATCGAGACTGGGACCGACGAAGTCGCCAACAGCACGCTGATTGGCCAGCATCCTTCGCGGGGCGTAGTCACCGCCGACAACTCCCGGCTCTACGTGTCGAACTTCGGCTCCAATACGGTTGCGGTCTACGACATCGATCTAGGCCGGCAAATCGCCACCATGCCCGTCGGCGCCCATCCCGACAGCCTGGCGCTCACCCCGGAGCAGAACTATCTGTTGGTGCTGGATACGCAGTCAGGAGATGTCACGGTGATTCAAAAGCGAACGTCAAGCAAGCTGGAGCCTACCGAGTATTCGCTGTTGACCATGATTCCGGTGGGCGTGCAGCCGAATGCCATCATAGTGAAAGCGTTCATCGTGAAATCGGCGGCAAGAAAATAGTTTTTCCGCCTAAACCTGGGCCGGTTTCGCGCAGAACTTGTCGAACGCAGCCTTCAGGTCGGCGGCAATGGCCGGGGCCTCGCGGCTCTCGATGTCGCGGCGCGGCATCATGTAGACAAGTTTTGCGTCCTGCAGAATAGCGACCGACGGCGATGACGGTGGATACCCCGTGAAGTAGGACCGAGCCCGGTCCGTAGCTTCCTTCTCCTGCCCCGCAAAGACGGAATAGGCGCGATCCGGGCGGGCAGCGTTCTGCAACGCCAGGCGCACCGCCGGGCGCATTCGTCCAGCAGCGCAGCCGCAAATCGAATTCACAATCACCAGCGCCGTTCCTGGTCGATTGCTCAACGCCTGATCCACTTCTTCGGGAGTGCGGAGTTCTTCGACACCCAGGCGCGTCAACTCTTCGCGCATGGGGATCACCATAATCTCAGGATACATTGCCATCTCTGTTTGATTCCTCTCGCGGGAGCTTTTAATGATTGTAGCGTATCTGCAACTGGGCAATCCCGGTGTGTATATTGAAAGCAATCCATGCTGCTGCAAGAGAATGTCGCTCTGGCTCCGCTAACTACCTTCAAGATTGGAGGCCCCGCGCGTTACTTCGTAGAGGCCTCCAGCCCCAGCGAGGTTGAAGAAGCCGTTGCTTTCGCCCGCGCGAAAGAGTTGCCACTCTTCGTTCTGGGAGGAGGCAGCAACCTGCTGGTCGCGGATGCAGGCTGGCCAGGACTGGTTCTGAAAGTTGCGATTGCCGGCATCAAACGTAAAAGCCCCAGCGACGGCAAAGCGCATTTTGAAGTGGGCGCCGGGGAATCCTGGGATCGGTTCGTCTCGCACACTGTGACGGCGCAGTGCGCCGGCGTGGAGTGCCTGAGCGGCATTCCTGGCAGCGTTGGCGGCACGCCCGTGCAGAACGTCGGCGCCTATGGACAGGAAGTTTCCGAAACGATTGAATCCGTCCTGGCCCTCGACTTGAAAGAAGGCCAGGTGCGCGACCTTTGCGCCGAAGCCTGCGGCTTCAACTACCGCTCGAGCATTTTCAACACGACCGAACTTGGACGCTTCATCATCTTACGAGTGACCTACGCCCTCACGCCTGGAGGCGAGCCGCGCATCAGTTATGCCGATCTGAAGCAGCACTTCGGAGGCCGCGAGACCTCGCCAAATCTGGCGGAAACGCGCGAAGCGGTGCGGCACATCCGCGCCCGCAAGGGGATGCTGATCGTTCCCGGCGACGACGACTCCCAGAGCGCGGGATCGTTTTTCAAGAATCCGGTGCTCTCCGAAGCTCAACACGAAGAACTGAAGAACCGGGCCAGCGCCCGTGGATTGCATGTGCCCAGCTATCCCGCGCTCGACATGCGCAGAAAGGTTTCTGCGGCGTGGCTGGTGGAGCACTCAGGGTTTACCCGCGGATACGGCTTCGGGCAGGTGGGCATCTCGCGCAAGCATGCACTCGCCATCGTGAACCGCGGCGGGGCAACCGCCAGCGAGGTGATCGCCTTGAAAGAGCAAATCCAGCAACGTGTCGAGGAAATCTGGGCCGTGCACTTGGAGCCCGAACCAGTGATGGTGGGATTCTAGAATCGATAACATGTGGCGCGGGCGCCCTCGCCCGCGAGCCGCCATCGCGAATCCCAGTTCAGGGACCGATACACCCCCAGTCAACTCCGTAACTGACATTTGACCTTGGGCTGACCCTCGCGGGCAGGAGTCCCCGCCCCGCACAAACGCATAACTGGCGCCGCCCCGGTTCGGGACCCATGCTTTGTCGGCTATACCCCACTCAATGGGGAAGGTCGAACGATCCGGCTCGGGCGGCGCCTTGCTTCACTCATCGGCAACTCTTGCCGCTTCCTTAAATATCTCGACAAACATCTCTCGTGTCAGCTTGCCCGTCTGAGTGTTCTGATTCGATGGATGGTAAGAAGCCATTAACACCTTGCCATCGGGTAACCGGTAACTGGCGCCATGTTTGAATAGGTACGGCTGGCGGCTGGCGAGCAGTCCACGGCGCTTCAAGTAATTCAGATAAGCGTCGAACCCGATCTTGCCCAGCGCCACGACCACCTTCACTCGCTTTAATCCCACAATTTCGCGATCGAGAAACTGCGAGCATTCGGCGAGTTCCTGCGGCGTGGGCTTGTTGTCGGGCGGAGCGCAGCGCACCGCCGCAGTGATGTACAGATCATTGAGCTTGAGCCCGTCATTGCGATCGCTGGCATTGGGCTGGCTGGCGAATCCAGTTTCATACAAGACCGGGAACATGAACTTGCCCGAAGCGTCGCCGGTAAAGGGCCGTCCAGTGCGGTTGGAGCCGTGCGCGCCCGGCGCCAGCCCCATGATCAGCACGCGCGCATCAGGATCACCGAAGCCGGGCACGGGCCTGCCCCAATACTCCAAGTCGCGGTAGGCTCGCCGCTTCACCCGCGCCACTTCTTCGCGATACGCCACCAAGCGCGGGCAGCGCGTGCAGGCTATAACTTCGCGGTTGAGAATGCGGAGCCATGACATCTGTGGTTCGTCGTTGGTCGTTCGTCGCTGGTGAGTACTCTGTAGCCTTCGGACTCGGACGGGGGCAGGCACTGGCCAGAGTCTACTCCGGCAATCGTATGTGCGGGGATGCCAGTTTGGGCTAACCACCAACGACGAACGGCCAACGACCGGGTTCCCGTTTGACGCTGCTCTCCTTCTGTCTTTACACTCATGACTAACGCTGCGTGAATCCGGTCGGCTCTTCTACTCAAGCGCCCATCCCACGCAGCCACACCGAAAGGTAAAAAGTGAGCCCCACAGAAACAGCCGACGCAAAAAAGGACAGCGTCAAGCGCGAGATTTCCGTCGAAGTTCCCGCCGCGGAAGTTACTCGCGAGACCGAAGCCATCGTCCAGAAGTACCAGAAGATGGCGCGCCTGCCCGGCTTCCGCAAAGGCCACGTGCCCGCTTCGATCATTCGCCAGCGCTTTGCCGAAGACCTGAAAAGTGACGTGGTCGAGGCCCTGGTTCCCCGTTACTTCCGCAAAGAGGCTGAGAAGCTTGGCCTGATGCCCGTCTCCCAGCCTCGCGTCACCGACCTGCACATTCATGACGGCGAGCCCCTGCGTTTCAAGGCCACCTTCGAAGTGATGCCTCAGATTCCAGTGGAAGGCTACAAAGAATTGCGCGCGGAAAAGTCCGACATTACCGTCACCGACGCAGAAGCGGACGAAGCGCTCAACAGTGTCCGCGAGCAGCACGCCACCTTCACTTCCGTGGAAGGCCGTCCCCTCGCGGAAGGCGACTTCGCCCAGGCCTCCATGGACGGCAAGCCGAAAGATGGCGATGCCGCGGCCCAACCCGTGCACATGGATGAAGTCCTGATCGAGATTGGCGGCAAGAACACCATGCCGGAGTTCACCGAGAACCTGCGCGGCGCCTCCGCGGGAGACGAGCGCACCTTCGAAGTGAGCTATCCCGACGACGCTTCCGACAAGCGCCTTGCCGGCAAGACCTTCGTCTATTCCGTCAAGGTGCAGGCCATCAAACAGAAGCAGCTTCCCGAGTTGAACGATGACTTCGCCAAGGAACTGGGCGAGTTCTCGAGCATCGAGCAGGTGCGCAAGCAGATTCGCGACAACATGGAAGCGGAAAAGCGGCACACCGCCGAGCGCGCCGCCAAAGACAAGCTGGTGGCCGACTTGATCAAGCGCAACGATTTTGAAGTTCCCGAGTCGCTGGTCGAGCGGCAAATCGACGTGCGCCTGGAACGAGGCTTGCGTGCCCTGGCGGCGCAGGGTATGAAGCTGGAGGACATGAAGAAGATGGACTTGCCCCGCGTGCGTGCGGGGCAGCGAGAGCAGGCAGTGCAGGATGTGAAGTCATCGTTGTTACTGGAACGCGTTGCGGAGTTGGAGAAAATTGAGGTCGGCGACGACGAAGTCAACCGTGAGGTCGATGCGCTGGCTCAACAGACCAAACAGACTCCGGAAGCGGTCCGCACTCGTTTGACACAGGATGGGGGCCTCGATAGAATCCGGAACAGAATCCGCAGCGAAAAGACCCTCGACTTTCTGTATCACCAGTCCGCGTAGCTCAGCAAAACGCGGACTCACTTCGATCCTCCCCGTGGCGACAGATGGTTGTTTCGGGGCGGAGTGTGGCAGGTGAACGTGAAAAAAGACGATTGGAAAAAAGACGATAAGAACGACCCGCACATGATGCTGGTACCGATGGTCATCGAGCAGACCGGGCGGGGCGAACGCGCCTACGACATCTACTCCCGGCTGCTCCGCGACAACATTATCTTCATAGGCACACCCATTGACGACAACATCGCCAACCTGGTGATCGCCCAAATGTTGTTTCTGGCTCAAGAAGATCCGGAGAAAGACATTCAGCTTTACATCAACTCTCCGGGCGGCTCGATCACGGCGGGCATGGCGATTTACGACACCATGCAGTACGTGAAAAACGATGTCATGACGCTGTGCGTGGGACAGGCCGCCTCCATGGCGGCGTTACTTTTGGCATCAGGTGAGGCCAAAAAGAGATTGGCACTGCCGAATTCAAGGATTCTAATACATCAGCCCTCCATGGGAGGATTATCGGGGCAGGCCACCGATATTGACATCCACGCCAGGGAAATCCTGCGTATGCGGGAGATTACCAACCAGTTACTTTCGAAACACAGCGGCCAGAAACTGGACAAAGTGGAAAAGGACGTGGAGCGCGACTTCATCATGAACGCGCAGCAAGCTAAAGAGTATGGAATCATAGACGATATCATCTATAAGACCGTAAAAGCGGTATGATCTGCCTTCGCGTGTGAAACGCGATCGTCAGAAACGACGGTACGGCAGAACGCTGGGTTCCGTGCCGGACAATATGAAGGAGTGAAAGCCGCGTGAAAAACAGAACGGGTACGGACGAGATTTTGCGCTGTTCGTTCTGCCATAAGTCGCAGGACGCGGTCGCCAAACTGATCTCCTCGCCCAGCGATTATCCTCGCGCTTATATTTGCGATGAGTGCGTCGCGGTCTGTAATTCGATCCTCGAAGACGACCGCACCGCCACTCCTCAGACCACCACTCCCAACCAGTTGCCCAAGCCCCAGGAAGTGAAAGCCTTCCTCGACGAGTTCGTCATCGGGCAGGAGCAGACCAAGAAGAAGCTGGCGGTCGCGGTTTACAACCACTACAAGCGCATCTTCATGAACCGTCAGAAGACCGGCGACGGCATCGAACTGACCAAGTCGAACATCATGCTGATCGGTCCGACCGGCACCGGAAAGACGCTGCTGGCGCAGACTCTGGCCCGCATGCTGGATGTGCCTTTCGCCATTGTCGATGCCACCACGCTGACCGAAGCCGGTTACGTGGGCGAGGATGTGGAGAACATCATCCTCAAGCTGCTGCAGGCAGCCGACGGGGACGTGAGCCGAACCCAGACCGGAATTATCTACATTGATGAGGTCGACAAGATCGGGCGCAAGGATGAAAACCCCTCGATTACTCGCGACGTTTCCGGCGAAGGCGTGCAGCAGGCCCTGTTGAAGATTCTCGAAGGGACAATCGCCAACGTTCCCCCCCAGGGCGGACGCAAGCATCCCCACCAGGAGTTCACCCCTGTCGACACCACGAACATCCTTTTCATTTGCGGCGGAGCCTTCGTGGGCCTGGAAAAGATCATTGGGCGCCGCGTCGGCAAGAAGTCTCTCGGCTTCCGCGGCGGCGAAGAAGCGGAAAAAGAAGACACAGCCTCGCGCAAGCGGAACTACGAACTGCTCAGCGAAATCCAGCCTGAAGACCTGATCAAGTTCGGGCTGATTCCCGAATTTGTTGGCCGCCTGCCGGTGGTCGGCATGCTCGAAGATTTGGACGAGTCGGCCCTGATCGAAATTCTTACCCGTCCGAAAAACGCCATCGTCAAGCAATACCAGCGCCTGTTTGAGTTCGAGAATGTGCGCCTGAAGTTCAGCGAAGAGGCGTTGCGAGCCATCGCGCGCCAGGCCATGGCGCGCAAGGTGGGAGCGCGCGGATTGCGCATGATTCTGGAAGAACTCATGCTCGATCTCATGTTCAATTTGCCCAGCCAGAAGAAGTTGAAAGAATTTGAAGTCACGCGGGAGATGGTGGAGAAGCGCAGTGCCACCTTCGCCGTGATGGAAAAAGCCGGGTAATAAACCTGACGCCAGGGCCTAGTGGTCAGAAAGTGCCATGCACAGGCCACCGGCGCAGAGTAGAATCCTTGTAGGCTGTCCTGTCGATTGCCGGGTCAGCTGTTTTGTAAGCCGTTCTCATACGCCCAGGGAGATTCTGTGACCACATCCAAGGAAAAATTCGAAACCAAAAAGCTGCCGATGATGCCCATCCGCGATGTCGTCATCTTTCCCTTCATGATGACGCCGTTCGTGGTGGGCCGCGAGTCCAGTGTGCGAGCCCTCGAAGAGGCCCTGGCAGCGGACAAGAAGATTTTCCTGGCGACCCAGCACGATGCCTCCATCGACGAACCCAAGGCCAACGAGATCTTCCAGGTGGGTACGATCGTCAATATCGTCCAGAGCCTGAAGCTTCCCGACGGCAACATTAAAGTCCTGGTCGAAGGCGTCGAGCGCGGCAAGATTCTGCAGGTTACCGATACCGACGGCTATATGCAGGCTTCGGTGCGGGTGGCGCGCTATCCAACCGAGATGAACCAGCAGATCGAAGCCAGCATGCAGCGGGTCACTTCCCTGTTCGAGCAATACGTGAAGCTCTGCCAGGCCCTGAATTACGAGACCATGATTTCGGCCGTGCGCATGGAAGATCCGGCCAAACTGACTGACGTAATCTCCGCCAACCTGCAGCTCTCCATCGAAGAAAAGCAGGAGTTGCTGGAAATCTTCGACCCGGCCGAGCGGCTGACCCGCATCGCCGACGTGCTCGACATCGAGATCGAAAAGCTGAACGTCGATCGCACCATCCAGTCGCGCGTGAAGCGCCAGATGGAGAAGGCGCAAAAAGAGTATTACCTCAACGAAAAGATTAAGGCCATCCAGAAGGAACTCGGCCGCGGCGAGAAGAGCGAATTCGACGAACTCAAGAAAAAGATCGAATCCGCTGGCATGCCGAAAGACGTGAAGGACAAGGCCATCCAGGAATTGAAAAAACTGGAAGCCATGCCGCCCATGTCGGCGGAGTCGACCGTCTCCCGAAACTATCTCGACTGGCTGCTGGCCGTGCCGTGGAAGAAGCGGTCGAAGGAAATCCGCAATATCTCGCGCGCCGAAAAAGTCCTCAACGAAGATCATTACGGCCTCGAGAAGATCAAAGAACGCATCCTGGAATTCCTCGCCGTCCGGCAATTGGTAAAAAATCCCAAGGGATCGATCCTCTGTTTCGTCGGACCTCCGGGCGTGGGCAAGACCTCGCTGGGCATGTCGATCGCCAAGGCCACAGGCCGCAAGTTTGTTCGCATGTCGCTGGGCGGAGTGCGCGACGAGGCCGAGATTCGCGGCCATCGGCGTACCTACATCGGCGCTCTGCCGGGCCAGATCATCCAGATGATGAAGAAGGCCGGCACCAAGAATCCGGTCTTCATGCTGGATGAAGTCGACAAGATGTCGATGGACTTCCGCGGCGATCCGTCGGCGGCATTACTCGAAGTGCTCGATCCCGAGCAGAATTTCATGTTCGTCGACCATTACCTCGACGTCGAGTACGACCTGTCGCAAGTCTTTTTCATCGCCACCGCCAACGTGATGCACACGATCCCGCCGGCCTTGCAAGACCGCATGGAAGTGCTCCGTCTCCACGGCTACACCGAGCAGGAAAAGGTCGAAATCGCCAAGCAGTTCCTGGTCAAGAAGCAGATGGTGGCGGCAGGATTGTCCGACAAGAACGTTAAGTTCAACGACGAAGCGATCACGACTTTGATTCGCTCCTACACCCGCGAAGCCGGCGTCCGCAACCTCGAGCGCGAAATCGGCAACGTCTGCCGCAAAGTTGCGCGCAAGGTCGTCAAGGAAGGCGAAGGCTACGCAGTCACAGTCACAGGCGAGAACGCCAACGACTTCCTCGGCGTTATCAAGTTCCGCGACACTCTGGCGCACGAGAAGAGCGAAGTCGGCCTGGTTACGGGCCTGGCCTGGACCGAAGTCGGCGGCTCAATCCTGAGCACCGAGGCCACAGTGGTCGACGGCAAAGGCAAACTCACTTTGACCGGAAAGCTCGGCGACGTAATGCAGGAGTCGGCGCAGGCGGCCATGTCGTATGTCCGTTCACGCGCCCACCGCCTGGGTCTGAACCGGGATTTCTATCGCAACCTAGACCTCCACGTGCACGTTCCCGAGGGCGCAATCCCGAAGGACGGGCCGTCCGCCGGCATCACGATCGCCACGGCCATCTCAAGCGCCCTGAGCAAGATTCCGGTGCGCCGCGATCTCGCCATGACGGGCGAAATCACACTCCGTGGCAAGGTGCTCCCCATCGGCGGGCTGAAGGAAAAGCTGCTGGCCGCACATCGCGCCGGCTTGTTTGAGGTCATCCTGCCCAAGGACAACGAAAAAGATCTCGCCGAGGTTCCTGAGAACCTGCGCACTGCCATGAAGATGCACTTCGTCGATACCATGGATCAGGTGCTGCAGATCGCGCTGGAATCGGCCCCGCCGAAAATTGAGGAGGACGTCACGCAGCCCATCGCGCCGCTCACTTCCACCACCGGAGAAGGCCCCGCAACACACCAGTAGCGCCTTCCGTGGGATCGCAGAGCTTGACAGCATACTGAAGCGCTCTTAGATTAGGAACACTCCAGCCGAGTGGTAGATGGCCAGCCATGGTGTCCAGTGAGGGTCAGATTCCGTAAAATCGCAATTAACTGGGAAGATCGTACGTCTAATGAGTGAGCTAGAAGAACAGCTGCTCAACTTGTGGGATAAGAATGTCTGCCCGAACTGTGGGAAGGACATTCCCGCAGGACAACGAATCGGCAGCGGGCAGAAGCGCAAAGGTGGCTTTTGCAGTCTGGATTGCTACGCTACCTTCTACCGATACGAGCTTGCTGAGAGGGCACGCCGCATCTCCGAAGTCATGAGGAAGCACGGGGAATCCTGAAGATGTCCACATCCAACCAAAGTCAGATTCTGTTCGAGAATGGACCTGACTTGCCGACTCACGAAGCTCAAATCCGGACCACGGGAATACTACCTTCGCAGGAAATCAGCAACCTGATCGCGGCCGGACACGTGATCGCGAACCCCGCAATTAACCCTGAACATGTACAGCCGGCGAGTCTCGACTTGCGGCTGGGAGACATGGCGCACCGGGTGCGAGCCAGCTTCCTGCCCGGCCCCAACAGCACAGTTGAGGCCAGGATCAGAGAACTCCGAATGACCCGGGTTGACCTGACCCGTTCGGCAGTCTTCGAAAAAGATTGCGTCTACATTGTGCCGTTGCTCGAAGAATTGAATCTCCCTGACAGTCTGTCCGGCAAGGTTAATCCCAAGAGCACTACTGGGCGGTTGGACATCTTCACGCGCCTGATTACCGACTATGGCACGGAGTACGACCGCGTCCCGCCTGGATACAAAGGCAAACTCTATGCGGAGATTGCTTCGCGCACTTTTACGGTCGGCATTCGCGCCGGGATGCGGTTGAGCCAGCTTCGCTTCGTGCGGGGAAATCCTGATTCAAGGGACATGTCTCGGATCAAGAAGCTGGACGAAGAAGAAACGCTGGTCTACATGGACGACGACACACCGGTCAAAGCGCAGATTGATCGGGGCTTGCGGATCACCATTAATCTGGAAGCGGCGGAGAAGGGCGAAGTCATTGCTTACAAGGCCAAGCGCAATGCTCCCGTGATTGAACTGGACAAGATTAATTATTACTCGGCGGCGGATTTTTGGGACTCGCATTACCAGAACGCCGGCAAGCGTTTGATTCTCGATCCTGGCGACTTCTACATTCTGGCTTCGCGGGAGCGAGTGCGCGTGCCTCCGGAGTTCGCCGCGGAAATGGTTCCTTTCGATCCTTCCGATGGCGAGTTTCGCATTCACTACGCTGGCTTCTTCGATCCCGGCTTCGGGTACGGTTCAAGTGACATAAAGGGGACCCGCGCTGTGCTTGAAGTTCGAGCCCACGAGGTTCCCTTCTTGATGGAACACGGTCAACTTGTGGGGCGGCTGAACTACATGCCTTTGTTAACACGTCCGGACAAGATATACGGCACCAATATCGGCTCCTCGTATCAACAGCAGGCGCTTACTTTAAGCAAGCAATTCCGTCGCTAGACCGGTCTGACGGCGGACGTATGTCTTGAAGCCCTAGTGTGATGTCCCACAAGTTCGCGATCTAACTTGACCCTGTCATCTGAGCGAAGCGGAGGATCTATGTACTCTGTTTGCAGCGTCGATCCCTCTCGCATCCCTCACTGAAACGTGGCCCCGGTTTCACTGGGAATTTCCGGGACGGCACTCTAGCAGGCTGCTGAAAAACTCCGTGCCATGCAGGCTTTGGGAAGGGCACGACTTCAGTCGTGCCGTTAAGTTCTTTAAAACCAGCCGCGCTTTAGCGCCTGCGGTTCGCTTTCGGCAGCAGAGATTAGTTCACGCGCAATCCGCGCGCAAGCGCTCGCAAATCTCCGCCCGAGATCGTTCCACACACCCTGTAAGCCACTGCTCCAGAACCAGCCGTTCCCGGTCGGGAATGTAACTGAATCGTATTCCCGCATCGCCGTCGGGTCTGGTCCAGACTACCTTCCCCGTGCACTGGAACATGTCCTGTGTCTCAGGCAGCGTGAAACGCAGATCAACTTCCGCTCCCACACTCAGCTTCGCGACCACCGCGCCCGACTCACACGCCAACTTAGCGCGTACGCCTCCCTCACTCAGATTCGCAATCGTCACTTCAGTGAATGGCTGCCTGCGTGTACTACTCGAGGCCACGATGTTGACCGGCTCACGGTGCCGCTTGCGCCGCCGCACGACAGAAGCACAGTAGGCCGCGCGGAAACATCGCTCGATCTGCACCACCGATGCGGGCTTGTGAATCAGTAAGTGAACCCCGGCCCCGAACGCCTGCCGCAGGTCCAGCAAGTCGTACACGATAGCGACCACGACACACTCCCGGTTCAACTTCGACCGGCGCACCGCCTTGAGAAAGTCTTCGAGGTTACTCATCTCCCGCCAATCCACTACGATTGCATCGAATTCATACTCCTGAATCGCCGCTAGAGCGGCCTCACTGTCGGCCACGATCCTCGGTGTCACCTTCAGCTCGCGCAGAACCCCACCGGTGGCCTCAAGAAACTGAACGTCGGCGCAGAGCAGCAGCGTGTGCATTTCTAAACTGCTCTTACGGCTATTCTCCATAGTCGTCTCCAGGCATTCCCGCCCGCAAATCAAAGAGCGCGTCGCTTGCCAACCCGCAGCTTTCGGTTGCACACTGGGACGTAGTTGCCCCGCACAAGTATCGCTATGGTCAAGATTCCCATTCGAGGCACGGCGGCCTTGCTCGCGGCCGCCGCCATTGTCGACGTCCCCCTGATCTGGCTTCCCGCTTACCGCCTGTTCTTCGCCGTCAGCATCGGCATCGGAATCGTAGTGGCTGCGATCCTCTACCTGTGGCACCGCTTCCGCCCGGTGAAGGAAGAAGACATCGAAAATAAGCGCCCGCTGGGTCTCAGTTAACTCGCCCGCGCTTGCCAATCTCGGGCCCTCCATTGCAAACTTGGAGCATGAGGATTCTGGCGAGGTTTCTGGCGGCGGCAACCGATGTCGCGCAATTCCCTGCTCCCACTTTGCCGGAGATCGCTTTCCTGGGCCGCTCCAATGTCGGCAAATCCAGCGTGATCAATTCTCTCGTCGGAGCCAAGCTGGCCCGCACCAGTTCCACCCCCGGCCGCACCCGCAGCATCAACTTCTTCGAGGTGCGCTGGCCGGGAAAGCCGCGTCCAGAGCTGATCTTCAGCGACCTCCCCGGCTACGGCTACGCCAAGATTTCGCGCGAGATCTCGCAGGGATGGCCAAAGTTTGTCGAGCCCTACCTCCTCGAGAGGCCTACCCTGGGCTTATGCCTGGCGCTGATTGACATCAACGTTGCTCCGCAGCAGAGCGATCGCCACCTCCTGGACTTTCTGACCGCTTCAGGCCGTGACTTCCTGGTCGTGGCCACCAAGAGCGATCGGCTCTCCAACAATCAGCTGCATAATTCGCTGAAGACCCTGGCGGCCGAATATCCTGCAGCGCGCATCCTTCCCTACTCTGCCAAGACCGGCGCCGGACGCGATGAACTGTGGAAGCATATCCGGCAGGCGGCGCAGCAGGCCGAGATCGCCGGACACTCCTCTTCCACGGCCCGCGATTAAAAACCGCTTATTTATCCGCTTCTGATCTGACGTCCTTAATCTTTTCACTCGAAAATCCGATAGGACTCTTGAGAGCTCGCAGTGGGCGGCATTTCCACGAAAGTTCCCGTCCACCTTGGATTCTATGGCGCAAGAAGACATCGACGGCGTTTCCTATCTGAAGGCACTCCGGCGGACGGTCGGCGCGACCGCCGCGGCACCCGCACGCGATCCTGCTGCCATGGAAGCGAACGAAGCTGGCGAGTCCCAACCATTCGCCGGCCCAGAAAGACGCCTTAGTCCTCGCTACAAATGCGAAGGCAGCGTCGAGATGCGCGAGCAAGGCCACGACGTCCACACCTGGGCAACGTTCAAGGATATTAGCCTCCACGGATGCTACGTCGAGGCGACTGCCACCTATCCGGTGGGAACGGTTTTGGATCTGAAGTTGGAAGCGAATGGCTTCCACGTTTACTCCAAGGGAACTGTGCGCGTGTGCTATCCCTTTCTCGGCATGGGCATCGCGCTCACCGAGATGGCCGATGACGACCGCGCGCGCCTCAAGGAGTTGCTTCGCACGATCTCGCGCCCGGCCGTTGTGATGAGCTCTCCCGCGCTCGCCTCCGGGCCGCTGGAACCGATGCCGCCTATCGCAGATCCTGCCGCCGCCCTTCGCGCCCTGGTTGAGTTCTTCGAAAAGCACCAGACGCTGCCCCGCCAGGAATTTGTACGCATCTTGCGCAAAAGCCAGGAATCAGCAGCGAAGTCGGGACAGTGAAGGTCGAGTCCTAAGTCTTCATTTTCAAGCCCTGTCATCCTGATCCGAAGCGAAGCGAAGGGGAGGATCTATGCACTTGCTGTTGATCTTTCTTGGATATCTGAGTTTGCAACAACGACGCCCCCGTCTCTCGTTGCATCGCAGATTCCCACTCAAGCAATGATTCCCATCTGTTCGCTATGATGTAAATCTATGGCTCTTTATCTCATCACTGGCATCGGCGGCTTCATCGGTTCTTCCTTGGCGCGAGCCTTGCTGGCGCAGGGCGCACAGGTTCGCGGCGTGGACAATTTTTCGACTGGCAAGCGGGAAAACATTGCGGAGATTCTCGATCGCATTGATTTTCGCGAAGCTGACATTTTGGATCTCGCCGCGATGAAAAGTGCTTGCGCCGGAGTGGACTACATTTTCCACGAGGCCGCAATTCCTTCCGTGCCGAAGTCCGTTCTCGATCCTCTAGGCAGCAACCAGGCCAACGTCGACGGCACGGTGAACGTTCTCGTGGCGGCACGCGACGCCAAGGTAAAACGAGTCGTCTATGCGGCATCGTCATCGGCCTACGGCGACACGCCCACGCTTCCCAAACATGAAAACATGGTGCCCAGCCCGATCTCTCCTTATGCCGTCGCCAAGCTGGCGAGCGAGCATTACATGATTTCGTTCTACCGCTGCTACGGACTGGAAACTGTCGCCTTGCGATACTTCAACATCTTCGGCCCGCGCCAGGACCCGTCGTCCCCATACTCCGGAGTGCTGGCCAAGTTCATTACTCAGATGCTCCGCGGAGAACAGCCCACCATATTCGGCGACGGCGAGCAAAGCCGCGACTTCACCTACATCGACAATGCGGTGGACGCGAACCTGCTGGCCTGCCATGCTCCCGCGCCGGGGTCGTCGGCCAAGTCTTCAACGTCGCCACAGGACGCCGCGTCACGCTCAACGAAACTTTTGAACTGCTGCAGGGCCTGACCTCGTATTCCGGCGAGCCCAACTATGCCCAGAGCGCGGCGGCGACATCAAGCATTCCCTCGCCGACATTTCCAAAGCGGAAGCGCATCTTCGCTACCGCCCGCAGGTGGACTTCAAAGAAGGATTGCGCCGAACCGTAGAGTGGTATCGCGGGCGCAGCAATTGACTGGTGAAGTGGCGATTTCTGCGTTGTACACCTTGAAAGGAATTTCATGACCGTTCTGGAGTTTAGCCTGCTGGTATGCGGTTGTTCGCTGATCGCTGGCCTGGTAGGCGCATTGACAGGATTGGGCGGAGGCGTCGTCCTCGTTCCTCTGCTCAGCCTGTTCTTTAAAGTGGACATCCGTTACGCCATCGGCGCCTCGCTGGTATCGGTGATCGCGACCTCTTCGGGGGCCGCCGCCGCGTATGTGAAAGAAGGCTTCTCCAACATCCGGATCGGCATGTTCCTCGAGATCGCGACAACCATGGGTGCGCTGCTCGGCGCAACTCTGGCCACACGTGTCTCAACCCATGCGATTGCTATTGTTTTTGGAGTGGTGCTGCTGTTTTCCGCCTATTTTTCCCGCAAGCCTCGATCGCTGGCCGAACGTGCCGTCCCGCCCGATCCGCTGGCTACTCGCTTGCGCTTGAACGGCAGTTTTCCTGACGTGGATGGCGAGAGAACTTACAACGTGCAGCATGTCCCCGCAGGATGGAGCCTCATGTTTGGCGCCGGCGCTCTGTCGGGTCTGCTTGGCATCGGCTCCGGCGCTATGAAGGTTCTTGCCATGGACCAGGCGATGAGAATCCCCTTCAAAGTCTCGACCACCACCAGCAATTTCATGATCGGCGTCACCGCCGCCGCCAGCGCTGGCGTGTATCTGAGCCGCGGCTACATTGATCCTGGACTCGCCATGCCGGTAATGCTGGGGGTTCTCGCTGGTTCTTTGTTGGGAGCAAGAATTTTGGTCCGTATGCATACCAAGTGGCTGCGCCTCGGCTTCAGCCTGGTAATTGTGCTTCTCGCGATTGAGATGCTCTACAACGGCCTCTCGGGGAGGATCTAAGTGCTTCCAGGACGCAGCTGGACCGATCAGAGAATGGAAAATATTCTTGGAAACCTGCTGCGGGCAGGGGTGCTTCTGTCTGCGCTTGTGGTCTCGATTGGCGGCGCTATTTACCTCTGGCGGCATGGTCACTCGCCCGTGAACTTCCGCGTGTTTCGTGGTGAGCCTGCGGACCTTCGAGACGTTCGCGGAATCATCCGCGACGCAGTAGGCTTGCATGCCCGCGGGATCATCCAGTTAGGACTCTTACTACTGATCGCCACTCCCATAGCCCGAGTTGCTTTTTCCATCTTTGGGTTTGCGCAGGAGCGCGACCGAATGTACGTCGTGTTCACCGTGATCGTGTTCTTGATCTTGCTCTACAGCCTCCTCGGGTCCATGTGACTCGGGCGCAGTAAAGTCCAGCTTGGGGAAACGACGCCGTTGCAAGATCACTGAGAACCAGGCGACAGAACGGCTGCGTATTCTGAAAGACACGATGTTGAGCCGGCTGACCATCCCCTTGTTCCGAGCCGCTGGGCTCTCAACTGCTCAAATCATGATAGCGCTCATTGAGAGGTTTTGAGTGTAATGAAGATTTATCGACAATTGACCTCCGCATCTTTTCGTAGCCATAGAGCTTGAGTGTGGCTAGACTTCCCCTCGGACTGACACGCATGACTGTGGTGTAAGCTTTTCCTCGCGTATGATGGAGGGTTGTCCCTGGTTGAAAAGGCGCCGCGAAAGAACCAGAATCAGCGGATGAGCACTGTTTATCGGAATGGGAGTCGTCAATGAGCAGCGTACAAATCGGGCAGAAAAGCTATGAGATGCCCCCGCGAGAGGGAATCAGCATCGCGCATTTTCTCACCGTCGCCGACATCGAGCGATCGGCTCGCTACTACGAAAAGGTCTTCGGCGCTCGCATTCTGAGCCTGGGTGACGGCAACGCGCCTGGGTACCTTCAGCTTGCGAATATCTGGATGATTCTGAACGTTGGAGGCGGGCCGACCCCGGATAAGCCGACGGTAACGCTCAGCGTCCCCGACCCGAATCACATCAACAGCTTTATGAATTTCCGCGTTGCGGATATTCAAGCGTGCTATGAATTATGGAAAAGTCGAGGAGCGGAGTTCATAACGGAGCCGATCCCCAAGTACGGCGAGACGCGCTGCTACATCCGCGATCCTGACGGATATATTATCGAGGTCGGACAGAGCACAGACCTCACGTACGGTTGATCGTGGACGGATGACGCTAGTGCTTTTTCGGAGGCGACGCCGGGATGAGTGCTCAAGGCTGAAAGAAGGTGAGAGGCGTCGCGTTCGAAAAAGCCGTCAGAAGGAAGCCGCTGGCGCGGCGGGCGCGGTACTTATGCAAATTGAATGGAGCAAGAGAGGTTTGTAGAGGTTGTCGGGGTGGTCGAGGTCCGTGGCGGAGGAACCGACGGGCATGGGCAAGGGCGAAGTGGCGGTTGAAGCGAAACCTACTCTGGGGCATGAAGAAGGTGTCGAGCGGGGACGGAGACACACTTCGACGGAGCGCGCTGAAGCGCGCCAGCAGTTGGGGTTGTGGGCGAGTGATTTCATGCAGCTGTGACCAGGAGCGGTGGAGAACGAAGTTGGAGTTGTGCCGCGGTGAATCGTTCGACGACGGCCATCGGTCCACCGCACTTGGGACAGCGCCACAGCGGGTGCGTTGTAGGAGCGGTCGACGTCTCCGATTCGTCTTTCGGTGGAGTGGCGTGGAGAGCGGTGAAGCACTGTGGCAGCAGGGCGGCGCGCCTTCGGTTGGCGAGGAAGCCGAAGTGGCGGATGCGAACGAAGCCCTTGGGGAGCAGGTGAAGTAGGAAGCGACGGAGAAACTCATCGCGCGACAGAGTCATCAGTTTCTGCCGATTGTGGTCGGCAGAGTCACGCCAGCGAAAGGTAACCTGGCCGTCCGCCAATGCGACCAAGCGATGGTTGGAGATCGCGACGCGGTGGGTATAGCGGCCGAGATACTGCAGGACATACTCGGGTCCACCGAAGGGTGGTTTGGAGTAGACGATCCAATCTTTGCGGAAGAGCGGACGCAGCCAGGCCGCGAAGAACTTAGGATGGGTGAGCGGTGCGAGTTCTCCGGCCAGGTGCAGTTGACGGCGTTCGAAGGCAGCCTTCAGGCCGGCGACGAACTTGCCGCGGAACACGCGCCGCAGTACAGCAATGGGAACGAAGAAGCGTGAGTGCGAGCGAATCCAGCGACGGTGATCCAGCGAGAGTCCGCCGGCGGGAACAACACAGTGGACATGGGGATGAAGTTGGAGCTTCTGGTTCCAGGTATGGAGCACGCTGAAGAAGCCGATCTCGGCTCCGAGATGGGCGGGGTTACGAGCCACTTCCCGTAGAGTTTCGGCGCTGGCCCGAAGCAGCAAATCATAGATGAGTTTCCTGTTCTGGAGAGCCAACGCAGCCAGTTGCGGCGGCAGTGTGAAGACGACGTGGACGTAGGGCGTGGGCAGCAGTTCACGACGACGCGCCGCGATCCAGCGTTCACGCGCACTGGTCTGACACTTCGGGCAGTGCCGGTTGCGACACGAGTTGTAGGAGATGGTGGCACGATGTCCGCAGCCGATGCACTCATCGATATGGCCGCCGAGGGCGGCGGTGCGACAGCGCGCGATGGCCCGCAGGACCTTGATATGGGTCCAGCGTAGCCAGTGACGGTTGCGCGCGATGAAGTCTGCTCCTGTGCTGCGAATGACATCGGCCACCTCGAACCGTGGCCGACTCATTTACTCTTCCTCGGACGACCTGCCTTTCTTTAGCACCAGCGCATCCAGCGGACTGGGCGTGGCATGCAGGTGCCGTTGCGAGAGGTGGAGATAGCGAGCGGTTTCCTTCAGATCGTGATGGCCTAACAGAATCTGGATGGTGTGCAGGTCAGCGCCGGATTCGAGCAAGTGGGTGGCGAAGCAATGGCGGAGCACGTGGGGATAGACGCGTTTCTTAATCCCGGCGCGGCGGGCGGCTTCGACGCAGGCGTGGTAGGGCGTCTTGTCATCAGTGGGGTGATCACCGCTGTGCCAGCGATTGCCGGGAAATAACCAGACGGACTTTTTACGCAAACGTCGCCAATGAGCGCGCAGTTCCTCGAGCAGGACGGGGCTGAGCATGACGTCGCGGTCTTGCCCGCCTTTGCCGTCCTGAATGTGCACGACCATGCGTCGGCTATCGATGTCGCTGACCTTCAGGCGCGTGAGCTCGGCGCGGCGCACGCCGGTGCCGTAGAGGGTCATCAAAATGGTGCGATAGAAGGGAGTCGGCGCAGCCTCGATGAGCAGTGTTACTTCTTCCTGACTGAGAATGGTGGGCAGGCGATAGCGCTTCTTGGGATAGGGAGTGTCGGCAATGCTCCAGGGCCTCTTGAGCGTCTGGATGTAGAGAAAGCGCAGGGCGCAGAGATGGTTGGTCACCGAACCGGGAGTCAGTTTGTGCACGGTGAAGAGTTGGGCTTGGTACTCGCGGATGTGCTGCGGTCCCAGGCGATCGGGCGAGCGGTGGAAGTGTTGGGCGAACCGCTCGATGAAGCGAATGTAACGTCGTGTGGTAGCTTCAGAGTAATAACGTCGCTGGAGTTCCTCCAGCATCATTTTGCGTAGATGGGTCACAGGGACCTCCTTGTGACCCACAATTATCTGAGCCAAAAATAAGGACTGCCGACATCACCCACGCGGCAGCGTCCGCCGCGCCAGCGGCTTCGTTCTGACGGGCCAACCGGAAGTTAACTGTTCATAACAGGCCTCAAAATCCCTCGCTGGGCTATTTTGAGTGTAACCGCGATATGACAACAGTTGACAAATCGCCTCGGTTCGCGGGTGTCAGACAGCTAGAGAACATCTACGACGATCAACGTGATGTCGTCCTGCTGGCTGACCCCAGCGGGCTGCCACTTGCGGAGTTCGGAAAGAACTTGCTGCAGCAACTCCGAAGCTGGCTGTGAGCGGTTGTTGCGGATCACCTGTTCAAGTTGCCGATCTCCAAATGACTCGCCGCGAGCGTTCTCGGGCTCTATCAGTCCGTCGGTATAAATCAGGAAGCGGTCGCGCGACTCAACCGCCAGACTGCACACCGGATATTCAGAGTCCTGCGCGACTCCAAACAGTAGGCCGTTGCTCTCGATGTGCTGCAATTCACCGCACCTATTCCTCCACCACAACAACGAGGGATGTCCCGCCGCCGAGTACTGCACACTATGGCTTTCGCTATCGATCCACAGATACGCGGCGGAAGTGAGTTGGCCTCGCAATTCAGTCGAGAGAATACGATTCAGGGCTCGCAGCACTTGGGCTGGATCATCAGCGAAGCTGACGACTGACTGCATCGCCACTTTAATCATGGACGAAATGAGCGCTGCGGGGACGCCGTGACCGGAGACGTCGGCCACCAGGATGCCAACCCGCTTCTGGTCGATAGCAATGAACTGGTAGAAATCTCCAGCGACCTCAGTCATAGGAAGGTAGGCGGCGCTGATGGAAAGGTTGTTAATTTCAGGAACGCAGCTCGGAAGAATTGAGGTCTGTATCTCACGGGCAATCGCGAGTTCCTTCTCAACGGAGAGCAAGCGGCGCTCGTTCGTAAAGACCAGTTGCAGAGCGACATATCCAAACGAGAACAGTAGAATCGCGAAACCAAGGTGGTCCAGAATGAGTGGGGTCTCGAAACCAAGGTTGCGCGATAGGTTGGTGTACAGGGCTTCAACGGCGAACACGAAAATGCCGGTGGCCAGAACGCCGCGGTCGGGCAGAACGAGGTATTTCCTGGATAATCTCGGCACTGCAACGACAGTTATCAGGACAAGGAGTAAACAGACTTCAAGCAGATTGTTGCAAAGCATCAACTTGTCATGTGAACCGGTAAAGACAAAGAAGCCAATGCCGGCGCCAGCAATCGCCAGCCCCACGACTACAACCGTTTGAATGAGCAACCGCAGTTTGCCGAGGCTCAGTTCCAGAATGGAGAGCGAAGCAACCACCACGATCAAATACATCATTGCCGTGTTCGCGTAAGGAGCGCTGCTCTGCAGCCAGCGCGGGGACATCGCTATCACAGCCGGCGATTGACTCAGGTGCTCGACGCCGTACATCGCGCTCCACATTCCCAGCCAGATAAAGATACGCACGCCGCTGCGTCGCCGAATCGCAGCAATGCAGCAGGCCGCTAGTCCAATAAACAGGAAAATCGATCCGACAATGATGTCAGCGACTTGGCCGCGGAGTATCGCCAAAACTTGATCGGTCAGACCAATACCTCCCCGAGCCCGCCAACATATCAGAGTGTTTGTTGTTACCCAAATGGGTGGAGTTCCAGGCGTTAGCGCTCACGACCTGCCGCGCCGTCTACAGCACCTGCCGGGCACTAGAGATTTCAGGGCTCAAGCCCGCCGCCATTACGTTGGTTATCTACGAATGCTTACCATCGCCGCTACAGTTACAACATGACACTGTCCTCAATGGTGGTTTCGCGCGACTGGCAGGAAGTGGGCGTTCTGGAGTGCATCCTGGGCGGCCTTCACATGGATGTGGCCGTGGAAGTGGAACCGGAGCGGGCGCTGGCCCGGCTCGGCAAGACCAAGGTTGACGCCTTGATCGTCGACTGCGACTTGAATGGCTCCAATCATTTTCTGCAGGAAGTGCGCCGCGATCATCGCCAGGCCAACACCGTGCCCCTGGTTATCATGGGTGGACCACAATCACGAAATAATCTGGATGCGACCGGCGCCCTCTTTGCCTTCGAAAAACCGATCTCGGTCGAGCAAGCGGTCCGGACTCTCTCCGCCGCGCGCAACCTGATTCTCGATGGCCGCCTGCGCTATCATCGCGCAGGCCTCAACGTGCCCGTAACCTTGCGCGGCAATCGCCACGCCCACGTCGAAGGCGACCTCATCAACGTCAGCCAGGGCGGACTGCAAATTCATACCGACGACACCGTGCAGACAACCCAGCCCCTGCGCGTCTCCTTCGAACTGCCCGGTGCCAAGCTGGCATTGAAGGCTGAGGCAGAAATCGCCTGGCAAGACCAGCGGGGCAATGTGGGAATCCGCTTCGTGAAGGTAGCGCCCCGCGTCCAGCGCAGTTTGCGGCTATGGCTGGCCCAGCAGTATTTCGCCAACTAAGGTTTTTCAAAGGGTCCAACCTTCAGAGGAAGACTTTGAACGGGCTCGGATTCAGCCTGGTCTTGAAAGCGCGCTTCACAGGCTGCAGAAAACTCCGTTCCACGCAGGCGCAAGGGCACGACTTCAGTGGCTGCGGAAAAACTCATCGATGCAGGCAGAACCGTGGAAGAGCGGCCCTTCAGGGCCGCGTAAGCCGTTTAGGATCTGTCGGGCTTTAGCCCTGGTGGTCGCCCTTCTCGCCTCAGGAACAGGTTTTTCCGCAGCCTCTTCAATCGTGCCGTTAAGTTCTCTAAAACCAGCCGCGCTTCAGCGCCTGCGGTTCGCTTTCGGCAGCAGAGATTACTTTTTCAGCAGCCTGTTCACACCCGGGCCGCAAAAGGTCCATCAGATTTGGGGCTTTACACTTTGCTGAAAAACTCGCTCCGTACGGCTGCTTTGAAAGGCCCCGGCTTCACCCGAGCCGCAAAAAGCCCGCCACCTTGCGACTTTAGAGTGTGCGTGAGAAGCCAACTTTGGGCGAAGAGGTAGAACGAATCCACCCAACTTCCAGCCCCGAAGGGGCGGCATGTGAAAGCCCGGCACGGCAGTGCCGGGTTAGAGTGGGACAAGGAACGAGTCCCGACAGGGACGGCACGAGTTCTGTGGCTGCGGAAAAACTCATCGATGCAGGCAGACCGTGGAAGAGCGGCCCTTCAGGGCCGCGTAAGCCGTTTAGGATCTGTCGGGCTTTAGCCCTGGTGGTCGCCCTTCTCGCCTCAGGAACAGGTTTTTCCGCAGCCTCTTCTCACGCACACACTTTAGCCGCCGAGGGATTTACCGGAAGCGCGCCGCATTTCTTGCTTCCTCGTCCCTCTCACTGTCAAGTGCGGCCATACGCGCCAGGCGAGTGCCCATGCTCGCTCCCAGGACCAGATGGCAGAACCCCCAGTAAAAGGCAGCCACAAAAATTGCGGCGCCCAACCCCGCCTCCACGCTCTTCGGCCATGTCGGCAACTCACCCGCGATGGACAGAAACACCAGCGAGAAAAGAAGCAAGGCCGCGACCACGATGAGCGAATCGACGATCCAGGCCAGACTCCTTGCCGACAGTGGCCGCGAGAGCCAGTCCAGATCGAGCGAACCCCCGAACGCATTGCCTGCCCGGCTTGTCACGGCCGCGATTTGCAGGGGCACACTTTGCGGCTGCAACGAAATCACTTTCCGCGATGGAGAGGAAACCAGCAGCCCATCCTCTTCCGCAACAGCCTCGGCAACCGGCAAAATGGGCATGAAGATAGATCCATTCCGGCCCGCATGCTGAGGAATCGATTCCAGCAGGTTTCCAAAGATCCATTCGTTAATCTGGCGGACCATGCGCGGCGGAACATCAAGAAAACGCACGCCGCACTGTCCCGAGGGATTGGCCCATATGACTTCGCCCCGAGTTTCTACGCGCAGACGCGGATAGCGCAACTCGAATCGTAGGCGAACGATTTGATCACGGCGCAGCGCACCCACAGCCTGAATGGTGGCCCCACGATGGGTAAGATTGCGGATGATCCCGCCATTGGCTCCGTCGAGGACCACGTAGGTCAAGACGCGAAGGTCATGCCGGTAGTGCGCTCGCGCCTGCCGCGCCGGGGTTAAAACTGCTTCCATACTCGCCACCGGGAAAAAATCGAATCAGGGCCGTATCGGGAAATTTTATTCCCGCCCCGGAAACCGCCGCAGTGACAGTGTTGGTTCGCTGTGAACGAAGCAGGAAGCGGGAAGCAGGAAAATGCAGGACCCCATGCCGGCGGCAACAAGGGGTCGTCGGCCCAGACTCCAGCGACCTGGGATTGGCAACCCTTGACTGTCGCCCCGGAGATAGGTACTGTGCATAGCGGTCCTCCTGCTTGCTGTCGGTGAACCGGAAATTCGCAGCATTGTCCCCCCAGCGAGCGCCTTCCCCCTGGACCGTCACGCAATCCGTTCGAATTGCGTAAAGCCGTAAAGGTAGCCGTTACCAAGGGCCATGTTCGAAAGGACATGGTCAGACAATTGCAACTGCCGTAAAAGACCGATAAGTTATTGTTATAGCGTAGGATGGCGACCACTACTACCAAACCGGATTTGCCTTCAAGTTCGCAGTTTTCAGGGATAGGTGTGCCGGCGTGGCCACGAAATTCGGCTTCGGCCGTCGGCCCCTCCGATCCCGCTGATTCCTCGACACAGCCGTCCGGCCGCGATGCCCTGCAGGCGCTGTTGGCTTTTTCCGCGCTGCACGAACAAGTCCGTCGGCGCAGAGCCTTGGCAGCCCAGCGCATCGGCTTTGACGCAAGCGGGCCGGAACAGCATACATCACCCGCGCCTCGCGAGTTCGAGGCGGATGAGCAATTCGTTCTCGATGAGGTCTTGCAACTGGTCGCAGAGCGGGCTGTCGCCATTACCGGGGCTGACGGCCTGGCCATCGCTCTGGCGGAAAACAGCGAGATCGTGTTGCGCGCTGCCGCCGGGCGGATCAGGCCCGACCTAGGCGCCCGCATTGACCGCAGTTCGGCCTTCTCCGGCGCCTGTTTCCGCATGGCGCAGATCGTGCGCTGCGACGACACCGAACTTGATCCCCGTGTGAACCTCCGCGCCTGCCGCCTGTTGGGGACGCGTTCCATGGTCGCGGTTCCGCTGTGTGGGCGGCAGCGCGTGATCGGCCTGCTCGAAGCCTTTTCCGCCGAGCCTTTCGGATTCAACGACAGCGACGTCCGCAATCTCAGTCTGCTCGCCGAGTTGATCTTAGGTGCGCTGAAACCGGAGGACGAAGACCGCTTTGCCGACTCCGCACAAATTGCGGCCTCCGAGTTCGGGCCTCCCGCCAACGCCGCCGTGGACTCTTCTCTTCGGTTGACCGCCGATCCCAAGCCGCAGATGGAACCGCTTTCACTTGCAGTCGCGAGTCATGACGCAGCAAAAACTCAGGCCGCACCCGCATCAGCGACGCGCCCGCCTGATCCTCCCGTACTTGATCGTCCAATACTGAATTCACCGGCGCTTGATAAACCAACTCTGCGGCCAGCGTTCGTCGCGCCTACTCTCGCGCGGGCCGCCGAGATTGCTCAAGCGGAAACAGTTCCCGACATCGCTACCACCAGTCATCGGCCCGGAGTCGTGGTGGTGTTGGTTTCAGTCGTGGTCGCATCCATGCTGGCCGGCGGCCTCTGGTGGAAACTCACGAATGCCCAACTGGGCAGCTCCACCGTGCAAACTCAGCAGACGCAAAAACAGCAGAACCAGATCGAGGCGCAAAAGCCATCAAGCTCAGCCGCAGACGCCACCAAGCCCGCAACTTCGCCAGAATCCGCCTCTGCCGACTCCACCACCGCTGCCAACGCCACCCCCGACGCACTTCGCGGAGCCGAGTCTACGACCGCTCCCGCTTCTGTTCAGGAACTGGCGAAGTTTCCCCATGTAAGCGGAATTCGCCACTGGTCGTCGGCGGATTCCAGCACCGTTGTGCTCGACCTCGAAGACCAGGTGCAATATGAAGCGCATCGCCTGAGCTCTCCCGATCGAATTTATTTCGACTTGCGCGATACCGCGCTGCCGCCCGAGCTGTTTGGAAAAAACATTGAAGTGGGCGACGCGCTGCTCAGCCGCATTCGCGTGGCCCAGCCCGTCCCGGGCCTGACCCGCGTAGTGCTTGAGACCAGGGGCAATTCGAATTTCTCCGTGAGCCTGGAGCCGAATCCTTACCGCCTGGTGGTGCAGGTAACCAAAATCGGCACCACTCCCAAGGGCGCCGTGAATCTCTTCCCGAACGAGGTGGAAGCGGCGAACCGGCTCGCAATCGTCGTCCCGCCTCCCACTAAGGAAGACTTGCAGCTGCGCGCGCACGTGCCCAAGATGCGTATCGTGGTCGATGCCGGCCACGGCGGATGGGACCTCGGCACCGTCGGACGCCGCGGGCTGCTCGAAAAAGATCTGGTGCTCGAGATCGCGCAGCGCCTGGGCAAACTGCTCGAGAGCCGCCTGGGATCGGAGGTCATCTATACGCGGCAGGATGACAACTACGTTCCTCTCGACGAGCGCGCCGGAATCGCCAACCAGGTGCAGGCGGATTTGTTCATCTCCGTACACGCCAACTACAGCGATCTGCCTTCAGCGCGCGGGGTGGAGACCTATTACACGAATTTCTTCTCGGCGCCCGGTTCAAAAGAAATCGAAGCCCGCGAAAATGGCAGCAAGACCCCTGTCATCGGAGGGATGTCTTCGGTGGAACTGCGCGGTAGGATCGAGCAGTCCCGCCGCCTGGCCGCCAGCGTGCAGCGCTCGCTGTACGCAACTTTATCGGCGTCGAACCCGGGCCTGCGCAACCGCGGCATCAAAGAAGCCGGCTTCGTCGTGTTAACCGAAAGCTCGATGCCCGGAATCCTCGCCGAAGTTTCCTTCGTCAGCAGCCCCAGCGACGAACAGCGCCTGCGCAGCGACGGCTACCGCGAACAAATCGCCGAAGCCCTCTACAAAGGCATAGCCCGCTACGCAGCCAGCTCCCGCAGCGTGAAGGTAGCCAGCGCGGGAGCGAGTACCGAGTCGCGAGTACCAAGTACCGAGAAAACCGGCAAGGGCACGACTTCCAGTCGTGCCGACTCAGTTCCACAAAATTAACTCGGCTTCAGCCGCTGAGGGAATCGGTATACGCTATCTGCTGGGCGTAAACCCACGAAAACTTTTGTAGCCCCGGTTCACTGCGGCTTCTGGCCTACCGTCTCCGACAACCAATTTCGCACTACTCCCTGCACCTGCTTTCGCGCCTCCTCCAGGCTGACGTGCTTCACTTCACTTCTCGCCGCCTGTTTTTCGCTGGGCTCCGCATTCGCCCGCAGGCGGCCCGGTATGTCTTCGCCGTCTGCTTCGTTCTCTTCATCTTCTTCTGCGTCGTCTTCGAAGTCTTCTTCAAACCACTGCGGGCCGTTGATGGAGGTGCGATGCACGTCATCGCGGTCGATTACGACATCGGTGACTTTCTCCGCCTCGAACTCCGCGTTCCGCAGGTTGACGCTGGCCGTTTGCAGCGCATAGAGGATTAGCCCAGCCGTCTTGTGGTCCATTTGCCCGCACCCGAGCATCTGAATCACCTTCATCAGCGCCACCTGCACCGAGTTCGCGTCTTCCAGCAGAGGCAGATCAAACCTGCGCTGCGCCGATGCCTGCGCCGCAATTTTCGCCCGCTCGCTCCTGACCCGATCATGAAAAAAGCAGTGCCGCCTGCGCCGCAGCGCCGGAGACCCGCACTGCGTCCCGTTCATCTTCACATGCTGACACCGTGGAACATTTTCCAACCCCATATTGTTCTCTCCCCACCTCAACTGAGAATTTACCCCGAACTCCGCCTTTTCCAGTATCCCCACTCCAAATCCACAGGCAAGGTTAAGTGAACATCAAGACAAGAAAACCTGTGGAAATTCCGGATCCGGAGCAGGGGCGCACTGCGGACGACACCCTCGGCGCCGTTTCGCGCAGGTATTCCGTGCATCGGCGTCCCGACTTCGGGACAATTTTGCTACTGGATCAGGTCAAGGAGATCTCAGCCCGCGATCACTCACTTCTATGGCTGACCCCGCTAACACCCAGGATGCATGGACAAACCGTTACAACAGAATGACATACGTATCGGCCATAGCTCACCATCGGACGCCGCGCGCCAACGTGCGCGGTCTCTTTCAATGACCATCTGACCGACATGGCGCGACGAGAGCGGACGCTTTCATCCCTGCACCGTCTCTGCACAAACCCTATCCCGTACCTGCCCTCCATCTGTTGCCACTTCGAAGACGGCCGGTTTCGCCGCGACCGACCCCACGCGCATGCCTGCGCAAAAGGCTGTGCCTTAGCCTCCAGGTGAAATTCTGCCCCAAACACCGAGAATTCAACTAAGGATCGGCAGAGTTACTACAACCGACTTCTATGCTCCAACGCCGCCCGACCATAGTCGCCGCTGGCGCGGCGAATGACACTGCCGCCGTTTCGCGCAGGTATTCCGTGCATCGGCGGCCCGACTTCGGGACAATTTTGCTACTGGATCAGGTCAAGGAGATCTCAGCCCACGATCACTCACTTCTATGGCTGACCCCGCTAACACCCAGGATGCATGGACAAACCGTTACAACAGAATGACATACGTATCGGCCATAGCTCACCATCGGACGCCGCGCGCCAACGTGCGGGTCTCTTTCAATGACCATCTGACCGACATGGCGCGACGAGAGCGGACGCTTTCATCCCTGCACTTGTCTCTTCACAAACCCTATCCCGTACCCGGCCCTCCATCTGTTGCGACACCCAGCGGGCGTCTCCGCGATGAGTTTGGCCCACAGAACCAACACGGCAGCGCCGACACACTTACTTACCTATTAACGCTCGATACCTAAATATCAATAAATATGAAAAGACTACTAAGATTTGGTTAGTATCCTACTACAATGCCACGATCAGCAAGAGAGCCACGGATGAAAGTCGCCGCTGGCGCGGCGAATGACACTGCCGCCGTTTCGCGCAGGTATTCCGTGCATCGGCGGCCCGACTTCGGGACAATTTCGCTACTGGATCAGGTCAAGGAGATCTCAGCCCGCGATCACTCACTTCTATGGCTGACCCCGCTAACACCCAGGATGCATGGACAAACCGTTACAACAGAATGACATACGTATCGGCCATAGCTCACCATCGGACGCCGCGCGCCAACGTGCGCGGTCTCTTTCAATGACCATCTGACCGACATGGCGCGACGAGAGCGGACGCTTTCATCCCTGCACCGTCTCTGCACAAACCCTATCCCGTACCTGCCCCCCATCCGTTGCTGCCTTTGCAGCGGGCCACCATTAAAGGCCCCGCCCCTTTCGAAAGGAGCGCAAATATTTAGTTGACAATTATTACCTTACGGCGGTATCGTGTCAGATCTAGCATTAATACTACATGGTATTAAGGTTTTCTGCCAGCAATTGGCTAAGGTACGATAGACTACAAATATTTTCGCACACATCCGATCAGATGGGGGGCTTTAGTGACGAACCGGGACGACGAAATTTTGGATGAACTCAGAAAGGTGACTCGGCTTTTGTCAGTAATTGCAACCCAAGGCCTAACCCAACGCGATCAGATTGCCGCGTTGGCACGGGTCGGCTTTACGCCGAAGGAGACTGCGGAGCTACTGGGCACGAACGTTTAACACCGTAAGCGTCTACCTGTCCGCAATTCGCAAGAAGGAGAAAAATCGGAATGCAAAGAACTGATGGTCAAGAAATCGCCGGGAAACTCGACACCCTCATAGGACTGTTCGCCGTCGCCCTCGCAGAGAACAAGAAAGAGCAGAAGGATCAGATTCGTCTCCTCACACTCGCGGGCCTTCCCCCCGTCCGCATCGCTGACTTACTCGGCACAACTGGAAACACCGTCACAGGAGCCATCGCAAAATTGAGAAAAACTAAACAACTGCCTCAGCGGAGGAAAGACTAATGCCCAAAAGTGAAAGCCTGCGCGAGCCAGATCGCACACTGCGCCTGCTCGCCCTTGCCGCACTTTGGGGCAGGAAACAGAAGGAACAAATCCAACTGCTAGACAAGGCAGGATTCGGCCAGTCTGACATAGCCGAAATACTTGACTCCACTCCCAAAGCGATCAGCGTCCGATTGGCTGAGATTCGACGAGCGAAACAATCCGCACGGCGAGGCCAAAAACCCGCGTGAGGAGCAGCCGCAGAAAGGAAAAGCGATGTCAAACGACGAAAAGACGAACACAAGAATGATAGAACTCGTGGAAAAGCTACTCGCTCTCCAAATGTATGCGCTCGGAGTACGCCAAACTGCGATCGCAAGAGTAGTCGGCAAGAGCCCAAATTGGGTGAACGCCGTGCTGAAGGGCTTGCCGCGCAGGCAAACAGAGTAGCAGGGCCGGGCCCTTATCTATGGACTTACAGGAACTCATCACGCGCGGCCGCTTCGTATTCTCCGGTGCACCCGAGAGGCTGGGACTATTCAAGCTAGTCGACGGCCGACAAAACACGCGACAACTAGCTACGAAAACGCGACGGCACGTTAACAACGTCCGACGTGACCTCAACAGATTGCGAGATGCCGGGCTGATTGAAGCGAAACCCCTCAGAGACGGTGCCCAAGCGGAAGCCAACGGAACGCCGGTTTACGAGAAGGTTCCGCTTGCGAGAACAGTTCCCATACGCTATTTCCTGAGTAACACCGCGAGGCCGCAGCCGAAACCGGCCAAGGCGAAACACGCGACACCGACGCCGCCCCGCCGCAAACCGTTTGCCATTCCCTCCGAGGAAGAGATACTCGATATCTGCAAGAACGGCGAGGATCAAACACACGAATTCAAGGCAGCGGGAACAGACGCTAGGAAAATTGCAAGGGAGATCTGCGCCATGTTAAACACGAGACAGGGAGGCCTCATTCTTTACGGCGTAGACGACGACGGCAAGGCAACCGGAAGCGACGTACCGAGACAGAAGCTCGACCAAGCCCTCCAAAACTCAATCAAGAACTCCATTTCGCCAGCAGCCACGGTTACTCTGAGGTCTGTACCCGTCATGGGAGTGGAGATACTCGTTATAATCGTGCCGCCTTGGAACAGACGGGATGTGTTCCAGTTCGATGAGAAGGTTCTCCTGAGGAAGGGCACAAATGCATTCGGCGCCAAGCCTGAGGAACTCAAACGATTACACCAGCGCAAGTGCATCGTCTGAGACTGAAGAACAGGTCGCGCGCAAGAAGAACCACAGAAATCCACAGCCCCACTGTGACATCTAACCTTGCGCCTCGTCCAAATTCATCTCACAATTGCCCCAGCACAGGTACCACATCCCGCCCTGCAGCGGGACACCAAAGTGGGGGCCACAACTCCTTTGTTTCACGGATTTTGACCTCTAAGCTCTTTGACAAGCGGATGTTGCGGGGAATTTCGTGCTAACCCGATGACTCCAAAGATTCAGGGGGGAGGGGGGATACCCCCATTTCTCTTCGCGGCGCCGTCATCGAGAATGAATCTCGTCGCGATTGAAGCGCCAGCCGCGGGAGTGGCCGCGTCCGGAGAGGCGCTTAAACGCCGCGATTCGGTTTTCGAGATCATTGGAGTTGAGAAAGCGGCTGGGGAGCAATCGCCCAAGGCTCCGAATGACGAACTGCCGAGCGGCTGACAAGAGATCTTTCACTTGCCCAGTATACGCTGCGAGCGCACGCCCGCTTTCACCGGGCTTCGCCCGGCGGACAGCCGAGGGCGGCTGTCCCCACACGAGTCAAAATCAGTTCATTGCGGGACACCTCCGTACTTTTGCAGCCACTTTAGTCTTCGCGGACTTTGATTTTGCCGTGCCAGGATTCTTGCTCAGGCGTGGCCTTCGCCGGGGAAGATCAGGAGCTTGTTTGGAATTCCTAGCGAATAGAGGGCGTGTTTTAGCAGATGACCTTCGAGGACGGCTACGCGGATGTCGTCGGCGCCGGCTACCATGTGGGTCGGGGTGCGGACTGCCGCGGGCGCAGGCTCTGGGCATCGCGACCTGCTCGCATGCGCATCTGGTGACCCGCCGCCGACAACACGCGTTCAGCCTGCGCACGAGCGAGCAGCGTCGCGGTAAAACAAGGAGGAGGAGCAAGCCATGAGGCGTCTGGCCGACACGATCGTGTTGATTCACGGACAGTGGCTGACGCCACTGTCCTGGGAGCACTGGGCGGCCGATCATTACCAGCGGAAGGGGTTCACCGTGCTGCCCCCCGGCTACCCCGGCATCGGACCAGGCGAAGCCGGCGTCGCCGCACTGCGCAAGGACCCGTCGCCGCTAGCCGACCTGGGCGAAGCAGTCGCAGGCCGCTTACGACCGCTACGCCATGCCAGGCATCCGGGCGCGCTGTTCGAGGCCGGGTTCGTGAACCTCATTCCGCATGCGGCGACGAGCTACAAC
>CAWENI010000012.1:0-296675 GCA_963810505.1 Terriglobia bacterium
CATCCTCCCACAGATCTAGTCGTGAGAGATCCTTCGCCTCCGGCTCAGGATTTCGGCAGCAGGCTCCCGCTTCGCTCACGCCTGCTAAACGCCTCAAGTTCGAATCTCTCAGGGCGCACCATTTTATCTTCGTAGTCACATGATCCTGGTAGTCGGGCCCAGGTCTTCGACGCGGCGAGCACTATTCCCGACTTGACCCGCGTACAATCCCTGGGTAGCGGAGTGATTAATCCACTTTGCGGTCGTTTCTGTTAATCTGACCCCAGTCCGCACTCCCTGTATCCACCGGAACGCTTTCTCACCGGCCCGACGAGCGCGCCATGTCGAAAGATCATCATCAGGATGTGTCGGTATTGTCAGAAGCCAAGCGGGGATTGCTGTACCTCACCGCCAACGACTGGATGCTGATTGCGGACAAGGCCGTTCGCATGACGTTCAAACCTGGCGAATGCATCGTGCACACCGGCAAACGCAGCCACGGTGTCTACCTTTTGCTCAAGGGCACGGCCGAGGTGCAGATTCCCTCGCTATCCAGCGTGCCCACAATGGGCCCGGGAGAAGTCTGCGGAGAACTCTCCTACCTGGACGAACTGCCGGCCAGCGCCAATGTCGTGGCGCAGGAAGCGGTGGAGGCTTACTATCTGGATCGGCCGACGCTGCAGTCCCTGTTCGAACTCTTTCCTCACCTGGCGTCCCGTTTCTATCGCTCGCTCGCCACCGGACTGGCGCGACGGCTAAGAGATGTCGTCGCTCCAGGTAACGAAACCAATCCGGAAGTGCCTAAGAAAGAAGTACCCAAGAAATAAGAAGCGCCCCGGGACTCTTGCGAGTCACGGGACGCCCGAACAGCCCTCCCCCAGAACTGCTCACCTCGTACGCTACTTGTGTTGCCTGCTTCTGTGAAGTCCACTTCCGTGCTATTACATGGCACCAGGCGGCCACGGTATAAATGATTGTGTGAAACACCGCACCGAATTTCCCCAGTTTTGGGGGGCGGAGGCCGAGATTTCTCCCCGTTTCCAGGGTGGATCTTACCCCCGGAAAAGCACAAGGATGTTATCTAGTGTGCATCGCTTTTCACCTTGATCCCGGTACTAATGGGTAAATACTATACTAACCGGCATGTCATCAATAGCTTACGGAAACTTGGGTTTTGGCACCCAAGGTGCTCTTGAGAGGGTGGCGTAATGTGGGTAAACGCCTCTACAGGGAGTTCGAAAGAAACTCCCAAAGACTGGAACAGCATCGAACAGCAAGCTCGAACAGGTTCAGGAGGAAGTAATCATGAAGCGGATAGTTTTGATGGTTGTGCTAGCTCTGGCATTGCCTTTGGCAGCCTTTGCCAACAACTCCGTCGACTTTACCAACAGCGGCGGCACATTGGCTGGAAGCAACACAGGATTGAGCCTGAGCGGCTCTATGCTCATTGCCGTCAACGGCTTGGGCGGCGGTGGTTTGGTCACCGGCGATCTGGGCTCGGTCACCTTCAGCACCGGCGCTTTGACCGGGAGCCTCCAGAACGGCGGAACGTTTGCCGGAGGCGCGGGCACAAGCTTTGTCATCACGGGAAACGGCACCAATGGCATTCCCAACTCCGTGATCTTCAACGGTTCCTTCAGTGGACCAGCGACTTGGACACTGGTGACTCTGGCCAATGGGACGCATAACTATACTCTGACCGGCTCGGTAACCGGCACATGGACCGCTACCGGGGCCACCGTCAACGGTGCCACAGTTCAGCTGACTATCAACACGGGCAAAGGGTTTTTCAACGGCTCGACAACGATCTCCAGTGGCGATACCAACATCTCAACCACAGTTCCAGAGCCCGGCACTCTCGGGTTGCTGGGAACCGGCCTGGTTGGGTTGGCGGGTGCGCTACATCGCAAGTTCAAAGCCTGAACCGCACCTTGTTCGCTCCTTGTAAGGCCCCGCCCTGCGGGGCCTTTTCCATTTGCGGTAAAGCAGGCACTAAATACTCATTACCGCGGTAATCGGCGAAGGGGGATTACCGTTGACCTTGCCGCCCCAAGCTCCTTAAATTGCCCACAGGGGGTCGTAAATGAAGGACATCCATGAGGTCCTGCGGCAGAAGCAGGCCAAATACGCACAACTCGGCAAACAGATCGAAATGCTCCAGCAAGCGGCCGAAAAGCTGCGCGAGGTGGCTCCCTTGCTCGCAGAAAATGACGACGAAGACAACGCGGTATTGTCAGAAGTAGTCGATGACGCTTCGGCCCAGTCCGATGCCATGTCGGCAAAGGCCGGGGCCTCTGGCGCTGCCGCCGGGTCGAAGGCTACACGCCCTTCAGCTCCGCGGTGGCCGTAATTACGCGGCTGTCGTCCGTCCGATCAGCTTATGACACTACAGGCGCTACTGGTTTCGAGCGACGACGCGGCCGCGGAAGTACTGGGCCGCGTTCTGCCCGATTACGGCATCGCCCTGGATCGGTCAAGTTATCCTGAAACCTCCATCGCCCGCGTCGAACAACAAAAATTTGACGCGCTGATTCTGGATTTTGACGATCCCGACCACGCGGCGGAGGTATTGCAACATGCTCGCCGTACCCACGCTGGTCCTCCGTCTGTGAGCGTGGCGCTTGTGGCCGATCCTGCAAGGGTTCGCGACATTCTCAACAGCGGAGCCCACTTTGTGCTGCACAAGCCTCTCTCGGACGAAACCACGCGCGCCGGATTGCGCGCGGTCGCCGCCTTACTGAATCGCGAACGCCGCCGCGCCTTGCGCGTGCCCGTCCAGGCCCCGGTCGAACTGACCTTGCCAGACTCCCGCAAGGTTGAAGGCATTCTGCTCGATCTCAGTGAAACCGGCATGGAAGTGCTAACGGCAGAGCCTCAGTCTGCGGATAATCTGCTGGGATTCCGGTTTCAACTTCCCGAGGGAGGGTTAGAAGTCAAGGCTCACGGCAAGGTGGCATGGGCCAATCCTAACGGACAAGCGGGTGTGCGCTTCCTCGATATTCCGCAAGAGGTTTCTGCCGAACTGAAGAAGTGGGTTCTGACTGCCGCCAACCCGGGCGCCGGATCCGATGAGATTGTTCCACATTGCAAGCTTACCGACCTCAGCCTGGGTGGATGTTACCTCGAGACCGACGCGCCATTTCCCGAGCACTCCCTGATTGACCTTTGCCTGAAAACTGGCGAGATGGAAGTTCACACCGAAGGCATGGTCCGCGTCACGCATCCCGGCTACGGCATGGGCGTCGAGTTTCCTTCCCGCACCGCCGAGCAACGCGCCAAGGTTGGAGATCTGATCGGCTTCCTGCGCAATACCCCGCAGACGATGCTGGAACTGACGGTTTCGCCCCGCGCTCTGGTGGCCGATCTGGCGCAGTTTGAGCATCCCGAATTACCCCGGTCCGAATCTTCCGAGGATTTGGAAGATTCGCTTCTCGAACTTCTCCGCAATGGCTGCTCTCTGCAACAGGACGACTTCGTGGCCGAACTTCGCCGTCAGCGCACCGCCGCAGACGTTGCCTCCGCGTAAGCGCCGGCTTCTCCGAATCAACAACGCGGGCTTTCGCCGCTAAGTAACCTCGCGATTGAATTGTTCTTCTTGCTCAAGCGTCCCAGTTAGCTACCACGCGGCTCCCAACCTCCAAAAGCCTCCCATGGCGGTCAGTTGGCAGAATTCATAACGAGGATTCTTGGGCGGGCAGGCAGCAGGCGAAACTCGAAGGGAGCGGGAGGCTTTGGGCGGCGCAGCTTCTGGAGAATCGAAGAACCCGGGTTCCGTTCCTGGCCCGGGTCCTTCAACTCTTCGTTGCTTCCACCCCATTGCGAGTAAGGTAATCGCGCCGTATTGCATCGTCATTTCAGAAATATTAAATCTGGGTTAAAAAAGTAGGTTAAAAATAGAAGGGCGAAACGTAGATGTGCATCCATCGCGATCGTTGTCGGCGGAAGTTGCGTCCCGCGAGGAAGGGCCAACCCTGACCACAATTCGAAAAGACCCGACTCCAGCACCGCCTGAGACTTCCGCGAACGGGACCGCGCCACCTTCATTCTTGTGGACGCCATTGCTCGTCCTCGCTGCCACTGCATCCGCCGTCGAAGTGCCGTTCTTTTTCCTGGGATCGCCTTCCGGACACGATTTCGAGTTCCATCTCTATTCCTGGCTTGAAGTGCTTGCCCAATGGAGGCAAGGAATTCTTCATCCCCAATGGGCCGCGCTGGCGCACTTCGGATACGGTGAGCCCCGCTTCATTTTCTATCCGCCAGCATCGTGGATGCTGGGAAGCGCCCTCAGCGCTGTTTTTCCCTGGACGCTGGTCTGCGGCATCTACATCTGGATCGTGCTCATGGCCGCGGGAGCGTCCATGTTCCTGCTGGCGCGCAGATGGCTGAATCGCCGCGATGCCATCTTCGCGGCCGCGCTTTACGCCGCCAACCCCTACCATCTCGTGGTTGTTTACTGGCGCAGCGCCTTCGCGGAGTTGCTCGCCAGTTGCCTGCTTCCGCTGTTGCTGTTGCTGGTGTTGCGCGCCGCCGAAGAAGGTTGGCGGGCACTTGCTCCTCTGGCCGCCGTGCTCGCCGCCGCGTGGCTGACGAACGCTCCCGCAGCCCTGATGGTTCACTACTCATTGGCTTTGTTGCTGTTGATTGTTGCCTGGCAACGCCGCTCGTGGCGCGTGCTGCTGGTCGGTGCCGCGGCCGTGGTCCTGGGCGTGATGTTGTCAGCTTTCTATCTTCTTCCAGTGGTCTACGAACAGAAGTGGATCACGATCGCCGAAGCCATTTCGCCGGGATACCGACCGGAAGATAATTTCCTTTTCGCCCATACCACCGATGTCGTTCACGACGCCTTCAACCGAATCATCTCCTGGGTTGCGCTTGCGGAAATCATCGCCACTCTTGCCGCGGCATGGGCAGCACGAGGTTGGGCTCAGAACCGATGCAGAGAAGACCGACCAGGCGGAAACAGAGCAATCTGGTACGCGCTGGCGGGGTGGGCCGGGGCTTGCTCAGTGTTCATGCTTCCCCTGAGCGGCGTCTTCTGGAATATTCTGCCGAAGTTACGCTTCATGCAGTTTCCCTGGCGCTGGATGCTTTGCCTGAGCTTCATCTTCTCTGTGTTTCTCACGGTCGGAGTGAGGCGCTGGGGAATACGCATTGCAGTTTGCGTGGTGATGCTGCTCATAATCCTCGCCAGCTGGCAGCGAATTCAGGCCCCCTGGTGGGACCAGGCTGCTGATCTGCGCGAGATGCAGGACAACATGGAATCCGGCGCCGGCTACGAGGGTACCGACGAATACACTCCCCAGGGAGCCGATCCGTCCGCGATCGACAAAGATGCCCGCAAGGTCACCGTCGATGGGCCGCAACACGCCGCGATCCGCGTCTTGCATTGGAATGCAGAATCCAAGCTCTTTACCGCGGAAATGTCTGCGCCCGCGAAGTTGGCTCTGCGCTTGTTCAACTACCCGGCATGGCGAGCCGAAGTGAATGGTCGCGTTGTGACCCTGGCCGCGCGCGCGGGCACAGGTCAAATGCTGGTCCCCGTCGAAGCAGGTGCAAATCGCGTGCAAATCACGTTCACGCGTACCTGGGACCGCACGGCGGGAGCGTGGATCTCGGGACTGGCTTTGATTTTGACCATCGCGTTAACACAATATGAAGTGGAGATCACTTGGATACCAAAGCGTGATCCGACAGGGTAATCCGGGAACATGCGCAGAATTCTCATCGCCACTTCGAATCCCGGCAAGCTGCGTGATTTTGCCGGAGCCGCCGCAGCGCACGGAGTTGAAGTTGCGGGCATCCCCAGCTTCTCTTCCCTGCCCCCGGTTGTCGAAGACGGCGACACCTTCGAAGCCAACGCCCGCAAAAAAGCTGAAACCTACAGCCGCCATGTTCCCGGAGAAATCGTCATTGCAGACGACTCTGGCCTCGAAGTGGACGCGCTAAACGGGGCTCCTGGCGTGCACTCTGCCCGCTACGCCGCTGATCAGCCACAGGAGGCCGACGCCAACACTGACGATGAGGCCAACAACGCCCGCGTTCTACGCGAGTTAAGAAGTTTTCCACCCGAGAAGCGCTCAGCCAGATTCGTCTGCGTGCTCGTCGCTGCCCGTGATGGCAAAACTTTGGCGACCTTCCGCGGCGAAGCCGAAGGAATCATCCTCGAGGCTCCGCGCGGATCGAACGGCTTCGGCTACGACCCGCTGTTCTATTTTCCCCAGATCAAGAAGACTTTCGCCGAGCTGACCGCGGAAGAAAAATCAAAATACAGCCATCGCGGCGCGGCGTTCCGCTTATTTCTGGATTGGTATCTACGATTCCTCAGCCAGTCTGCGTTCTTGCAGGAGTCCGCGAGCGCCCGAAGTCTGGCGTTGCCTTCCGCACTGATCTTCGACATGGACGGGGTACTGGTCGATTCGGAACCGCTGCACAAGCGAGCGAAAGAAGAGGCATTTCGGCGCTTCGGAATCGTCTTGCCGGAATCGGTGTACGACAGTTATAAAGGCCGGCCCGACGCCACGATGATGCAAGAGGTACTCGAGGAGAGAGGGCAATCGGCGCTACTGGACGAACTGCTGCGGGTGAAGCATCAGATTTTCGAATCGATTGAGCACGACCTGCAACCAATCCCGGGGGCTGTTGATTTTCTGCGCTGGGCAAAGTCCCATTACCGAGTTTTGCTGGCAACGTCCGCCACTCCGCGCAACCGGGCGGCGGCATTGGAAGTTTTAGGGGTAAGCGATCTTTTTGAAGCTGTCGTGGACAGCGGTCAGTTTCAACGTCCCAAGCCCGATCCGGAGATCTTCCTGGTCGCGATGAAGAGGCTAGGGCTAGCCGCAGAAGAGTGCTGGGTGATCGAGGTCTCACTCAACGGAGTGAAAGCTGCGAAGGCAGCTGGCTGTGTGGTGGCGGCAATTACAACCACCTTCGAGTCTGCGCTGCTGACGACGGCTGGCGCTGACCTGATCGTCTCTTCTTTCGCAGAACTTCGAGGCAAACTGCAGAAGTAGCGCCACTACCATCCCCGGTAGTGGCTCAGTTTGAACTCTGAATCTCACAAGGCGTCATCCCGAAGAGCCCGCGTTTTTACCAGCGGGCCGAGGGATCTCCCGTGGCACACAGCGTCGTAGCGGAGATCCTTCGCTCCGCCTGAAGAACGGCTACGCTTGATTGCATAACGACGTTGGCCCGTCGCGAGTAGATTGGTATGCGATGAACAAGACCAAGGCTCGTGAGAGGAGCCAACGTCATGTTGATTATAGGATGCGATTTCCATCCTGGGTTTCAGCAGGTCGCGATCTTTGACAACCGAACGGGAGAGATCGAGGAGAAGAGGTTGCAGCACCGCGAAGAAGCGGAGCAGTTTTATCGTTCGCTGGCGGGCCAGGAAGTTGTGGTGGGAATGGAGGCATGCGGGCACTATCCGTGGTTCGAGCGGCTACTGCAGGAGTTGGGTTTCGAGCTGTGGTTCGGAGATGCAGCGCGGGTACGGGCTTCAGTAGTGCGCAAGCAGAAGACGGACCGGCGAGACGCGGACCATCTGCTGGATCTGTTGCGCCAGGACCGGTTTCCGCGGATCTGGGTGCCGAGCCTGGAGGTGCGGGACGTGCGGCAGTTGCTGGTGCATCGGCACAAGCAGGTGCAGGCGCGGACGCGCACCAAGAATCAGCTGCAGGCCATGGCGCTGAGCTGCGGGGTACAGAAGAAGTACAAGCTGTGGACCAAGGCAGGGCGAGTGGAGTTGGAGCAGTTGCCTTTGCTGCCGTACGCAGCCCAGCGGCGCAAGCGGTTGCTGGAAGCGCTCGACGGGCTGGAAGCGGAGATCGTCGAACTGGACCGGCGGGTGCAAGAAGAAGCGCGGCAGCGGCCGGAGGCAGTGCGGTTGATGACGCATCCGGGAGTGGGCCCGGTAACGGCGTTGGCCATGGTGCTGACGCTGGGACCGGCGGAGCGGTTCGCCTCGGGCAAGCAGGTGGGCAGTTACTTCGGCCTGATTCCGAGTGAGGATTCCAGCGGCGGAAAACAGCGGCTGGGCAAGATCAGCAAACAGGGCAGTTCGTTTCTGCGCTTTTTGCTGGTAGAAGCGGGACAGACGGCGGCGCGCTACGATCCGCAGCTGAAGCGCTTCTATCGCCGCCTGGCGGTGCGCAAGAATCGCAGCCTCGCCAAGGTGGCGGTGGCCAGAAAGTTGGCCACGCGGTTGTACCTGATGTTGCGCGAAGACTGGACGTACGCGCAACTATGTCAGGCCGTCATGCAGGTGAGCCCGAGTCATTCTGTGGCCGGCGAGTAAGAGCCGAGCGTTTGAGTGGGCAGCCTGCCTCCCTGAAACCGTCGGGGAGATCGAAGTGAGTAATCATGGGTGCAAGTCCCGAAGAGATGGATGGTGGGACCTGAAGTCCCGCTGTGAGATTCAAATTGAGTGACGAGCTTGGTCTGGACATCAAAGGCGTTCTGCTAGAGCGAAATGGCGCTGCTCCCGGCGTCCACGCCGAAGTGTCGCCACAAAACGCTTGACAGGGCACACCGTCGTTAGAGACAGGATGACGCCATCGACGAGCGAAGATGCCATCAGAAATTCAAAATGAGCCACTACCCCATCCCCGCCTTCCTTGACTTCACTTCTCCCACAGCCCGATAATGAAAAGTTCTTTTGTCATTCGTGAACTCATAAGCAGGTTTCATAGGAGCGTTTCGTGGCGTCAGCCAGTTCTACTGCTCCCGGCGTAACGCAAGCTGTGCCGCAGACTATTAAGGAAGGCGTCGCCCCTCTGCGCGCAGGTCAAGGCACTTCATTTCTACTGCGACGCTTGCACTCTCTCACCGGCATCGTCCCCGTCGGCGCATTCCTGTTCGAACATATTCTCGTCTCGAACTCTACCGCGATCAGCGGGCCGGCAGCTTACGCACGCCAGGTAAGCTTCCTGGGCAACCTCCCGCTGGTATTTTTCCTGGAGCTGTTCGGCATATGGCTGCCCATCGCCTTCCACGGTCTCTACGGCTTTTACATCTGGTATCGCGGAGACGGAAACACCGTCGCGTATCCCTGGACCGGGAACTGGATGTATACCGCGCAGCGCTGGACCGGGGGCATCGCGTTCGCCTACATCTTGTGGCACACCTGGACCATGCGGTTCACCGGCACTGACCTGCATGAAAATCCGATGGCTTCGTTCGCGAAGGTTCAGAACGAAGTTCAGAATCCTTGGCTGCTCGCCTTCTACATCGTCGGACTAATCGCCGCGTCCTGGCACTTCGCCTATGGAATCTGGCTGTTCGCCGCCAAGTGGGGAATCACGCCCGGCGAAAAAGCTCAGCAGCGATTTCTGAAAGTGTGCCTGGCATTCTTTCTGCTCCTCAGCGTCGTCGGTCTGGTCAGCCTCTACACGTTCCGCGAACGATTCCCGCAGCCGCCAACCTCCGGCTCGACCATCGTCGATAAGAGTCCTGGCGCAGAAGCCCATGGGAGGCCGGTGAACTGACATGGCAACTCCCAAAATCATCGTGGTAGGTGGCGGCCTCGCCGGACTTGCCGCGGTCATTAAGATCGCCGAGATGGGCGGCAATGTTGACCTGTTCTCCATCGTTCCGGTGAAGCGCTCGCACTCGGTCTGCGCGCAGGGTGGCATCAACGCTGCCAAGAATCTCAAGGGCGAAGGCGACTCCACCTGGCAGCACTTTGACGACTCCATCTACGGCGGCGACTTCCTCGCCAACCAACCGCCGGTCAAGGCCATGTGCGAGGCTGCGCCCGGCATCATCGATCTGCTCGACCGCATGGGCGTGCCGTTTAATCGCACGCCGGAGGGCCTGCTCGACTTCCGGCGCTTTGGCGGCACTTTGTACAACCGCACCGCATTCGCTGGAGCGACCACCGGCCAGCAGCTTTTGTATGCGCTCGATGAACAAGTGCGCCGCTACGAATCCGAAGGCAAGGTAAAGAAATTTGAGCACTGGGAATTTTTGTCGGCGGTGCTCGACGGAAACCGCGTCTGCCGCGGAATCTGCGCCATGGATCTGCGCTCGATGGAAGTGCGAACTTTCCCTGCCGACGCGATCATTATCTGCACCGGCGGCATCGGAGCGATCTTCGGCAAGTCGACCAACTCTGTAGTCTGCACCGGATCGGCTCAGTCCGCGCTTTACCAGCAGGGCTGCTACTACGCGAACGGCGAGTTTATTCAGGTTCATCCCACGTCGATTCCCGGGGAGGATAAACTTCGCCTGATGTCGGAGTCCGCGCGCGGAGAAGGCGGCCGTGTCTGGGTTCCGCGTACGCCGGGAGATAAACGCGACCCGAAGTCGATTCCGGAAAAAGACCGCTGGTACTTTCTGGAGGAGTGGTATCCCAAGTACGGCAACCTCGTGCCGCGAGATGTGGCGACGCGCGCCATTTTCAAGGTCGTCTACGAGAACAACCTCGGCATCGACGGCAAGCCGATGGTCTACCTGGACCTCACCCACATCGATCGCAGGATTCTCGATCGCAAGTTGGAAGGCATTCTGGAAATCTACGAAAAGTTTGTGGGCGACGATCCCCGCGACACGCCCATGAAAATTTTCCCCGGCATGCACTACACCATGGGCGGGCTGTGGGTCGATTTCAAGCAGGCGACGAACATCCCTGGAATTTATTCCGCCGGCGAAAGCGAGTACCAGTATCACGGGGCGAACCGCCTGGGCGCGAACTCGCTGGTTTCATGCATCTTCGGCGGAGGCGTCGCCGGCCCCGCTGCTGTCAAGTATGCGCAAGGTTTGCAGGCGTCCACCGATGGCAACGGGTGCTTCGATGCCGAGCGCAAGAAACAGGAAGAGAACAACGCGCGGCTGATGAATAACCAGGGCGATGAGAATCCATTCAGGCTCTGGCGCGAACTCGGCGAGCTGATGACAAAAGACTGCACGGTCATCCGCTACAACAAGAATCTGGTGCAGACCGACGCGAAATTAGTTGAGCTGATTGAGCGCTTTCGCAAAGTCAACCTGAGCGACCGCACGCAATGGGCGAACACCAGCGTCGTCTTTACCCGCCAGCTCTACAACATGCTGCAGTTGGCGCGGGTGATCGCGCAAGGCGCGCGCATGCGTGACGAATCGCGCGGCGCGCATTACAAGCCGGATTTCCCCGAGCGCGACGACAAGAACTGGCTGAAGACGACGAAAGCATACTTCGCCCCGGACGCCGATGAGCCCAAGTTTGAATTTGAGCCGGTGGACATTTCACTAATTCCGCCGCGGGCGAGGAAGTACTGAGGGCGTGCAATGTCGAGATTAGCGGGTTAGGGTATGTCGTAATTTGGTTTGTGCAGTCGAGGTTCGTATCAGGGCACGTCTTCAGACGTGCCGGTCAAGGCCCGACATTGAATGGGCTTTAGCCCCCGTGGTAGTTCGTCGAGCTCAAATCCATCGTGTGACGAAGAATGGGCATGCTCCGACGGTATTTTAGCCAATCCGCGCTTGACTGGATTTTGCGCGATGTATTCACGGATTCGCGCGAGCGCTTCTGCTTCATAAATCCGCACTTCCGAAAAACCGCGTTCCCAAACCGGCGCTCTGAATCCCAATTCCCGTCCCGCACGAAATGCAAATCCCCCTTTGATGAACTGAATGGCGCGTTCAATGCTGATCTCTAGTCCGAGGGTGACGAGAATGTGAAAATGGTCCGGCATGACTACAAAACTGTGAAGAAGATACTTGCGCTGTGAACGGTAATCATAGAGGACATCGACAAACAAACCGGCGGAGCGATCGGACTGCAGCAAGTTGCGCTTTCCGGTAATGGACGAAGTCACAAAGAACGTGCGCGCGCCGGCTGTGATTCTTGCTGGATCAGCGTAGCGCAGTGGAATCGCCATATACAGGGGCTAAAGCCCTCGGCGTCTTCGACTTTTTGTCGGCACGTCTGAAAGACGTGCCCTGATACGAAGCGTAGGCCGCAAAGCCGAAGGATGTCTGTGATGGATGAACATTGGCAGCAGCGGTCTCGGTATATACTTCAAGGTCAGCATGAGCTAACAGCTAATGGCTAATAAGAAATCCGTCCTTATCAAAGTCCGCCGCCAGAACACGCCCAGCTCTAAGTCGTACTGGGAGGAATTCGAACTTGCCCACCATCCCGGCATGAACGTCATCTCGTGCCTGATGGAGATCGCCGCGAACCCCGTCACGCGCGAGGGCAAAGCGACCACGCCCATCACCTACGACTCCAACTGCCTCGAAGAAGTCTGCGGCTCGTGCGCCATGCTCATCAACGGACGCGCGCGCATGGCCTGCTCCGCGCTCATCGACAATCTCGAACAGCCGGTCAAGCTCGAACCATTCTCCAAGTTCCCCGTGGTGCGCGATCTCGCTACCGACCGCAGCGTGATCTTCGAAAATCTCAAAGCGGTCAAGGCCTGGGTTCCTATCGACGGCACGTACGATCTCGGCCCCGGCCCGCGCCTGACCGCCGAGGACCAGGAAGCCGCCTACCCGCTCTCCCGCTGCATCTCGTGCTGCTGCTGCATGGAAGCCTGCCCGCAGTTCAACGAAGACACGGGCTTCGTTGGCGCGGCCACGATCTCCCAGGTACGCCTCTTCAACACACATCCCACCGGCAAAGCCCTCAAGCGCGAGCGCCTCGCCGCCCTCATGGGCGATGGCGGCATTCAGGAATGCGGCTACGCCCAGAACTGCGTCGAAGTTTGCCCCAAGGATATTCCGCTCACCAAGTCGATTTCCGAAGTCGGCGGCGAGGTCATGAAGCAGGCGGTTACTGACCTTTTTCGGCGCTAGTTTTTGTCACATTGACGGCAACAGTCAAGCCCTGCATTGCATCTTCTTCTCGCCAACTTGTTGTTCACGGCGCACATAGGTTGCGTTTAATCTGATCGCTGGAATGGCCCGCCACGTGCGGGTTTTAGCGTGGGATTGAATGTCAGGCCGCCAGTAACTTAGTAACAGTAACGATCGGTAACCAAACTCTAGGAACATGCTGGCGTAGTACAACCGTAATGATCGAAGCGGCGCAATTTCGTTGGACCGCTTGACAGCATCGCTTACAATACCGCTACTCGCGTGCGGGAGAGTATGCAGGAGAAACGGACCTCATTGTGAGAGCCGCTCTTAGACGCCAACTCGTAACGATCTCTCTGCTGGGCTGCCTCAGCGCAACCGCCTTGGCCGCCACGACGACAGCTGCCGTGCACCGCACTATTCGCCATCGCCGCCATTTCCGCTTTTCGCGATGGAATCCGATGTTCCGCCCATCGCATGAATCTCTGCTGCTGCAAAATGCGGAAGTCAACCGGCTGGACTTGCCCCGCATTCAGGACGATAACGAACTGGAAGCTTTGAAGGCGAGCGGCGCGCTGTTGCCGATCCGCGCGGGCGAGACGCTGCGCTTTGATCCGCGCCTCGATCCTTCCCGCCGCTACTGCCGCCCCTGGACTCGCGACTTTGTCGAAGACATCAGCCTGGCCTACTACCATCGCTTTCATGAGCAGATTCAGGTGAACTCCGCCGTGCGTACGGTGAAAGGTCAGAAGAAGTTGCGCCGCCATAACCGCAACGCCGCGCCCGCTGACGGCGATACCGCTTCTTCGCACCTGGCCGGCGTCACCGTCGACTTGCAGCGCCGCGGCATGACCAAGCAGCAGGTGCGCTGGATGGAACACTACCTCTATTACATGAAGGCTCTCGGCCTAGTAGAGCCCGAGGAAGAGCGCCACCAGTGGGTCTTCCACATCATGGTTAGCGGCCACTATTCCGAGTGGCGCAACACGCAAGACATCGTTCCCGTGGAAAGGCTGAACGCGCCCCAGGCAAACTTCGCGAGTGCGGCAACGCCGGTGCAGCCGGAAATGGTGCCCCTGCCAACGCTGCTTTTGCCCGAGATTCTGCCGCAATCCGACGCCGGACAAATTGTCGCCAGCCGCGCCGAATAAAGCCCGCGCAAACTCAGGTTTCATTCACTTCGTGTACTGCCCTTCTCCATTTCCGAAAGACCAATTCTCCCAGGCAACTTCCACCAGGCTGATCATCAGATCCTGCGGGCGTAAACCGGGATTCTTCGCCATAAGTTCCGCCATGCGCTGGAACAGCTTCCGCTTCTGCCCAGGCTTGCGCCCCGCCGACAAAGTGATCTGCACCATCACGATATTGTCGCTGCGCTCTATTCCCAGATAGCTCGGGTCGTAGATCAAATCATTTGCCGAATGCTCCGTGATGATCTGAAAGCGATCCTGCGGCGGGGCGTCGATCGCCTCGACCATGGCTTGATGAACGCCGTCCGCCAACGCCCTGCGGTGTTGCTCTGATTTTCCTTCGCGTAAAGAAATGCGCACCAGTGGCATTTACCCCTCCTGAAACTGCGATGGAGTTTCTGCTCTAATAATAACCATGGTCGTTCTACTGGCCGGACTTCCCGGCACCGGCAAAACCACGCTCGCCCGCGAACTCGCCGCCCGCACCTCCGGCCGCGTCTTGAATAAAGACGAATTCCGCCACGCCATCTTCTTGCCGGGAGAGATCGAATATTCCTCGCGCCAGGATGACTTTGTAATGCAGCTCATGCTCGCGACCGCAGCCTATCTGCTGCAGCAGCAACCCACGCGCTTTATCTTCCTCGACGGACGCGTGTTCTCCCGCCGCTATCAAATCGAAAATGTCCTCGCCGCGGCTGCTGCCCTGCACCAGCCCTGGAAAATCCTCGAATGCATCTGCTCCGAAGAGACCGCCAAACAACGCCTCCAGCAGCACTTTGCACAGCAGACGCATCCCGCCGCCAATCGGGACTACCAGCTCTATCAGGAAGTGAAATCCCGCTTCGAGGGAATCGCTCTCCCAAAAACCGTAATCAACACAGACCAGCCGCTGGCGCTTTGCATCGAGCAAGCACTGGCCTTGCTGAGATGACCGTCTTGAAGTGACCGCCCGCAATGATCCCGCTTTGTTCTCCACTCCCGCTGCCTATACAATCGTTCCTTTCCTCGCACGCCCCGAGACAAACCATGACTCGCTCCAAATTCTTGTTCTCTTTATTTGTGGTTTTTGCTTCATGGGTCGCCGTGGCCCAGGAGCCTGCCAAGCCCGCAACTTCATCCGGTTTAGTCATCAGCGCAAAAGCCCGCGCCATCCATGATTCTGCCCTGATCGTGGACACCCACGCCGACACCCCGCAGCGTTTCCTCGACGAAAACTTCGATATCGGTTCCACCGATCCCAACGACGTCGGGCACATCAGCCTCGACAAAGCCCGCCGCGGCAATCTTGGCGCCGAATTTTTTTCCATTTGGGTCGAGCCCGAAACCAATCAGGGACACTTCGCCCGGCACACTTTCGATCTCATCGACTCCGTCTATGAACAAGCCGCGCGCCATCCCGACCGGATGATGATGGCCTTCTCCGTAGCCGACATCGAGCGTGCCCACCAGCAACACAAACTTGCGGCGCTGATGGGCATCGAAGGCGGACACTCTATCGAAAACGACATCCGCCTGTTGCGCGACTACTACCGCCTGGGTGTCCGCTACATGACGCTTACCTGGTCCAACACCAACGAATGGGCCGACTCGTCCGGCGACATCAACGACCCGAAAGTCCAGCATCACAATGGCCTCACCGACTTCGGAAAGCGAGTCGTAGTCGAGATGAACCGCCTCGGCATGATGGTCGACATCTCCCACGTCGCCGACAAAACTTTCTGGGACACGATTGCGACTACGAAGGCTCCCGTCATCGCCTCGCACTCTTCCGCTCGGGCGCTGGTCAATGCCCCCCGCAACATGACCGACGAGATGCTGCGGGCCGTCGCCAAAAACGGCGGGGTCGTGGAAGTCAATTTCTTCAGCGGATTCGTGGACGAGGATTATCGCAAGGCCATAGAGGCCCAGCGTAAGGATCAGGAGGATGCGGTTAAGAAATACGTCGACACTTTGAAGGCGCAGGGCAAACCGGTTAGCTACATCGAAATCGACCGCATGCAGCGCGAGTGGATCGCAAAGATCCCACGCCCGCCGCTGAAATCGCTCATCGACCACATCGATCACATTGCCAAGGTTGCCGGGGTGGATCATGTAGGCCTCGGCTCCGATTTCGACGGCGTAAGCGGCGCTACTCCCCAGGGCATCGATTCAGCCGCCGACCTTCCCAACATCACCCAGGCGCTGGTCGATCGCGGCTATAGCGCGACTGACATTCACAAAATTCTTGGAGGTAATCTGTTGCGCGTCTTCCGCGAAGTTGAACGGGTCAGCCGCGAACTGCAGGCGGGACAGCCAACTGCAAAGATCGAAGCGAAAAAGATCGAAGCGAAGTAGTTGCGTCCAAGTCCGCACTGCGACGGGCAAGTCTCGCCTCCACTGTCGTACAATGCAACTTTGGTTTCGACGTTCTCATCTCCAGAGTCAAGGAGCATCCATGCGCAAGTCTCTCGCGATCTTAATCTTGTTTTCTTTCTCTGTGGCTGGGCTGGGCGCCTGGGCGCAGGATAACTCCAGCACCCAGACCGCCCCGCCAGCCCAGCCGAGCACCGCTGCGAAACCTGCCGTGAAAAAGCCAGCTGTCCATCACGTCGCTTCCGGAGAACCGACCGCTGTCTTCGACACAACCGCCGGCACGCTTCGTTGCACGCTATTTGAGAAGGAGGCTCCAGAGACGGTCGCGAACTTCATCGGCCTGGCTAACGGCACGAAGGATTGGAAGAATCCGGTGAGCGGCGCGACGAAGCACGGAGTGCCGCTCTACGACGGCACTATCTTTCATCGCGTGATCCCGAACTTCATGATCCAGGGCGGGGATCCAGCCGGCAACGGCTCGGGCGATCCCGGCTACAAGTTCAAAGACGAAATCGTTCCGTCGCTGATGTTCGATCGTCCCGGCCGGTTGGCCATGGCGAACTCTGGCCCCAACACGAATGGATCGCAATTTTTTATCACTGAAGTTCCGACGCCTCATCTTAATGGCAAGCATACAATCTTTGGCCAATGCGATGAAGCCAGCGTCACTCTTGAAAAAGAGATCGCACGCATGGCCAAGGATCCCAGCAACGACAAGCCGTTTCGCCCGATAAAGATCAAGCACATCAGCATCGTCCGCGGCAGTGCAGCTTCATCGGCCAAGCCGACAGGAACCACAGCGAAGAAGCCAGCAACGACAACGCCAAAACCAGAAACACCTCCGAATTAACAACAGCTCACGCGGCGACAGCCGCCTCAGCTGTCCCGGCCCGGGCGAAGCCCGGCCGCCTGTGCGAACGACTAACAACTAACAACCGATTTCGAAAGGACCTCATGACCCGCCAACCCGGACTCTACGCCACCTTTGAAACCAGCGAAGGAACCATCGTCTGCCGCCTCTTCGAGAAAGATGCCCCCAAAACTGTGGCCAACTTCGTCGAACTCGCCGAGGGCAAACGGGAGTGGACGCATCCCTCAACGAACAAGAAATCCAAAGACCGCCTGTACGACGGCACGATTTTCCACCGCGTGATTCCCGACTTCATGATCCAGGGCGGCGACCCGCAAGGCACCGGCATGGGCGGCCCCGGATATCAATTCGAAGACGAGACCAAGGGCTCGCCGCACAAATTCGACAAGCCCGGCAAACTAGCCATGGCCAACGCCGGCCCTAACACCAACGGCTCGCAGTTCTTCATCACACTGGCGCCGACGACATGGCTCACCGGCAAGCACACCATCTTCGGCGAGGTTGTGGAGGGACAGGACGTGGTGCAGAAGATCGTGGCGGCCCCGCGCAACCGCCAGGACCGTCCAAACAAGGATGTGGTGCTGAAGAAGGTGACGGTGGAGAAAGTGTAGCGCTTCGACTCCGAGTGCAAATCAGGCTCAGCGAGACGCATCCCAGTCATCCAAGCTGCCGGTAGGGCCAACAATGTCCCCCACAATCTTCATGGTTCCGACCATTGATCCCAGCCAACGCTTGGGACGCTCTTCTGGGGTAGGTGGAACAACGTCGGCCACGGGTATGCCGAAGCGGGTGACGCGAATCGGCTTCCGTGTCTTCCGAACCTCTTCGAGGATGTCGTAGACCTTGGCCTTGAACACGGAGATGGGGACTTCCTTCATGTGTATTTGTTTGTACCACGGTCAATGATAGCGAATTACTGATCGCGATTGTAAATGGGTATCGCAGCATGTAGTCTTAAGTAAGAGGTACTAGCATGCCGGAATGGGTTCGCGGAGTAGTCAGAAGAAAAGGCAAACAACTCATAAGTAAAGCAGCTCGGGTCAGACAGAGCGTTGCATCGTGGGGACCGCTCGGGGACATGAGGCTTAAACAGGCGGACGCTTGGGATAAGCTCGGGACAGAGCTGGCCTGGATAGGTGGCGAGGGTACCGAGGCCGAGGTGGAAGGCGCTTATCACATGATTGTCCACGGTCCAGTCGGGACGGTTTTTCAGATCTGTTGAGGGGACTCTTTACACCCCAATCACCCCGCACAACTCCTTCACCGCCGCGGCGCTTTTGTCGAGCCCTGCCTTCTCCTCCGCCGTCAGTTTGATCTCGATGATCTGTTCTATGCCCTTCGCGCCCAGCTTGACCGGCACGCCCACGTAGAGGCCGTTGATGCCATATTCACCTTGCAAATACGCGGCGCACGGCAGGATCTTCTTCTTGTCTTTCAGAATCGCCTCCACCATTTCAGTTGCCGCGGCCGACGGCGCGTAATACGCCGACCCGGTCTTGAGGTACTTCACAATTTCCGCGCCGCCGTCGCGCGTACGCTGCACCAGTCGATCCACCGTCGCTTTATCCATCAACTCCGTAATCGGAATTCCGGCGACCGTCGAATAGCGCGGCAACGGGACCATCGTGTCGCCATGGCCGCCCAGCACAAACGCGGTCACATTCTCGACGCTGACTTTCAACTCGTCGGCGATAAACGCCCGAAAGCGCGCCGAGTCCAGCACGCCCGCCATGCCAATCACGCGCTCCCGTGGAAACTTGCTCAGCTTATAAGCCGTCTGCGCCATCGCATCCAGCGGGTTCGACACAATAATCAGAATGCAGTTGGGCGAATGTTTCACCACCTCGCCCACCACAGCCTTCATGATGTTGTAATTCGTATTGAGTAGATCGTCGCGGCTCATCCCCGGCTTGCGCGGAATGCCCGCCGTCACCACCACAACATCCGAATTCGCTGTGTCTTTGTAGTCGTTCGTCCCGGTGACGTAAGAGTCGCGCTTCTCGATGGGCATTGCCTCCAGCAAATCCAATCCCTTGCCTTGCGGCACGCCCTCGATAATGTCGATGAGTACAACGTCGGCCAGTTCCTTCGAAGCAATCCAGTGAGCCGCCGTAGCGCCCACATTACCCGAACCAACAATCGTTACTTTCTTGCGCATGATGAGTCCTTTCAGAAAAAAGCAATCAGCATTCAGCAGTCAGCATTCAGCGCCCCAGGGTCATGGGTGCTGCACGCAACAGCAGATTCCTCGCTTCGCTCGGAATGACAACTTCCTGGCTGAATACAGAGTGCTGATTGCTGAATGCTGCGGCTGCTACACCAGCACTGCCGCGCCCATGTTCTCGATAATGTGCCCCGCGAATTCGCTGGTCTTCACCTTGGTCGCTCCCGGCATCAGGCGCTCGAAGTCGTACGTGACTTTCTTTTGCTCGATGGTGCGCTCCATACTCTGTTCAATCAAGTTGGCCGCTTCGTTCCAGCCCATGAAGCGGAACATCATCACGCCCGAAAGAATCACCGAGCCCGGATTAATCATGTCTTTGTCCGCATATTTCGGCGCGGTCCCGTGCGTGGCTTCAAAGATCGCATAGCCGTCGCCGATGTTCGCCCCCGGAGCAATGCCCAGCCCGCCCACCTGCGCCGCGCAAGCGTCAGAAATATAGTCCCCGTTCAGGTTCGGAGTCGCCAGCACCGAATACTCGTCCGCGCGAGTGACCACCTGCTGGAAGATCGAGTCGGCGATCCGGTCGTTGATCATGATCTTCTTCTTCCATTCGCCGCGCCCGTGCGTTGCATAAATGCGGTCGAGCACACCCTGCACTTCCTGCTCTACCTCCTGCCGGAATGACGGCTGGGCAAATTCCATTCCCGGTTCGACCATCTCCGCATTTTCCGCGACCGTCAGCTTCGGGTTCTTATCCTTGTTATCCAGAATCCAACTCTCGCGCTCAGTGACTACCTTATCGCGAAACTCTTCGGTGGCAAGCTCGTATCCCCACTTGCGGAATGCGCCCTCGGTAAACTTCTGGATGTTGCCCTTGTGCACCAGCGTGACCGATTTGCGCCCGCTCTCAAGAGCGTGCTTGATCGCCATGCGCACCAGGCGCTTGGTTCCGCTCACCGAGATCGGCTTAATCCCAACTCCCGAATCCAGGCGGATCTGTTTTTTCCCTCCCTTGAGCATATCTTTGTTCAGAAACTCGATCAGACGCGCGCACTCCGGTGTTCCCTGCTCCCATTCGATACCCGCATATACGTCTTCGGTATTCTCGCGGTAGATCACAAGGTCCATGCGCTCCGGATGCTTCACGGGTGATGGCACACCCTTGTAGTACTTCACGGGCCGCACGCAGCAGTACAAATCAAGAACCTGACGCAATGCCACGTTGAGCGACCGGAATCCGCCGCCCACCGGCGTAGTCAGCGGGCCTTTAATGGCGACGCGAAATTCGCGGATCGCCGCCACCGTATCATCCGGCAGCCAGGTATCGAATTTCGCCTTGGCCTTTTCTCCCGCGAAAACTTCGTACCACGCCACTCGCCGCTTGCCTTTGTAAGCCTTCTCCACGGCGGAGTTGAACACCCTCAACGACGCCTTCCAAATGTCGCGTCCCGTTCCATCGCCCTCGATGAATGGAACAATCGGATTGTCCGGAACGCTATACCTGCCGCCGGCATACCCGATCGTCTTTCCATTCGTCGGTACAGCCACGCCGTTATATGAGTCCGCCATCGATAATCCTCCCTGTGAGTCCTGCTCTGGAGTTTTGCGCAATGCCTTGGGAAACTTTCAATTATAAAGAATTGCCATGAACTAATGGTCATAATCTTGGTCCAAGGTTGTGCCATAATGGCCTTTCCAACCTCAATGTTGAGTGCAAGGAGGTTCTCGTGATGCTTCGCGCACGTCGCTACGCGTTTCTGATAAGTGGCGCATTCCTGCTTTGGCTAGCCGTGTCATGCATCGCGCTGTCGCTGACCGCGCCGGCCAAGGATAATCCCAGCTACACCCACTTCGGCCGCAACATCAGCATAGGGCCCAGCGATGAGGTGGGCGACGTCACCTGCATTGCCTGCAGCATTCACGTGCGCGGACTGGTGGCGGGCGATGTGACCGCGGTGGGCGGCGGCGTCACGATTGAAGATCAGGCGCAGGTGAGCGGCGACGTCACCACCGTCGGCGGAGATTTGCGCCTCACCAGAAGCGTGAAGGTCGCCGGCGACGTTACAGCAGTCGGCGGACAGGTTCAGCGCGACCCCGGGGCCAGCGTTAGCGGCGACGTGACCGCCCTGAGTGGACGCGGCTGGCTCCTGCTTGTCTTCGTAGTTCCGTTCATGGTGCTGGGCTTGTTTGTGGCTTTCGTGATCTGGCTGGTCCAGCGAATGCGCGCGCCATCGGTGCCGGCGACGGCTGCATAGTTCACCATCGACGCGTGCCAAACGTCTTGCGTACGCCCACGGTCATGTAACGCCCCCAAGGCCCGTTCGTGCCCAGGTCAGCCGGCCCCAGATTGCGGTTCCGCGCTCCCAGGCGGTCAAACAGGAAGTGCTGCGTCACCCGGAACTCGAATCCTTTCGCAATGTAAACTCCGGCGCCCCAGGAATGCTCGATGCCGATCGCATCGAACGACCAGGTGTAAAGCGTCTTGGGAATCGTCTTGCCAAACAGAAACGTCGGCGCGCCATAGACCATGAAGCGCCGCAGCGGCCCGCGGCCAAACGGCCGCACCTCCAGGATCCCGGATAACATGTAGCGCGCGAAGAGGCTGCAAGGCGCGTTGACTCCCCCATATTGCCCGGCGTTCCCCGCGCACTGGTTAGGATCAACCTCGTTATGCGGTGGCGCCAGGTCGAACTGCGCCCAGCCCCAAAGCATGTCCCGGGGAAAAAACATGCGCTCCTGCTCCGCGTCTGCCTTCCCTACATGCTGAGACGGCGCGTCGCCCTGCGCTCTCACAAAAACCGACAGCAATAAAGGGATTGCGGCCAATAACGCCAGTCTTTTCATTGCGCCTCTCATTGTGCCCCCGGTCATTTCGCCTCCGATTTTCTGTCCGACACCTCTCCACCCACCAAGACAATCCGCGCACCGCGCTGTTTACGAGTTGGCCTGTTCGAACGAGCGGAACATTGTAACCCGCGGATCTGATTCGCCTTGAAGGTTCGAATGGAATCACCGAGTGAGGCGTCTGGCTGGGAGACGGGTGTGGAATGTTCCGCGGAAAGTTGCGCTAAAGCTTCGACGGGAATGCCCGCATGACTTGGAACCTCACTGGGAAGAGATGGCAGGCGGATTTCCTGACCTGGACAGGGCAGATCTCCCGGCTTCCAGATTTCATATTTCGCAGCTGAGGATATTCCGTTCGTGGAAGATGAGAATTCGCAAAACGCTGCTTTTGCTGGTATTAACGGTTTGGTTCACAGATTGCTCCCGTGATACGTCAGTACCTAGGATCCCCCCCATGCCCCAGGAAATCTCAGTCTCCTACCAAGCGATCAAAAGCAAAGTTTACCGACTGGTGGATTCGCTCGTGGTTGGCGAAAAAACCGAGGCCGAGGTTCAGGAGTCGATCCGGCGCTGGTGGGATCTGATCCATCCCGCCGACCGTCCCATCGCCCAAAAATACCTTTTGATGGTTTTAGAGCGCTCCTCAACTGCCTTGGAAGCCATCGGAGACGGCCTCCTCTGTTCGAGTGCCGCCGACTCGGCGTATTCCCACGCCGCCTCCAAGCGCCTCAAACTCCTGGACCGCATCGTCAAAGACACCACGGCCCGCCCCGCCGTCTGACCGAGCCCACGGGGTCGGACCATCTCAGATGTCGTAATACAGCGCAAACTCATACGGATGCGGCCTCAGCCGCACCGCATCCACTTCCTTCGTCCGCTTGTAATCCACATAGGTTCGCAGCACTTCCTCGGTAAACACTTCTCCTTTGAGCAGGAACGTATGGTCGCGCTGCAGAGCATCCAGAGCCTCTTCCAGCGAGCCCGGCATTGATGGCACATCCGCCAACTCCTCCGCGCTCAGATCATAAATATCCTTGTCCATAGGTTTTCCCGGGTCCAGCTTGTTCTCGATGCCGTCCAGGCCGGCCATCATCATGGCCGCGAACCCCAGGTACGGATTGCAGCTAGGGTCCGGAGGACGAAACTCCACCCGCTTCGACCCCGGCGCACTCGAGTACATCGGAATCCGACACGCCGCCGAGCGGTTGCGCCGTGAGTAAGCCAGGTTCACCGGCGCCTCAAAATCCGGCACCAGCCGCTTATAGGAATTGGTCGTAGGCGCAATGATCGCCGACAGCGCCGGCCCGTGCTTGATCAGCCCGCCGATATACCACAACGCAAGCTGCGACAGCCCCGCATATCCGTCGCCCGCAAACAGCGGCTCCGGGCCCTTCCACAGCGATTGGTGCGTATGCATGCCGCTCCCGTTGTCTCCATAGATCGGCTTCGGCATGAACGTGACCGTCTTGCCGTACTGGTTCGCCACGTTCTTCACGACGTATTTGTAAAGCAGCATCTTGTCGGCCGAGCGCACCAGCGAATCAAACTTCAGATCAATCTCTGTCTGCCCCCCGCTGGCCACTTCGTGATGATGACACTCCACCTCGACCCCGCAGTTTTGCAGGATCAGCATCATCTCCGAGCGCAGATCCTGATAGTGATCGGTCGGCGGGACCGGAAAGTACCCCTCCTTGTAGCGCGGACGATATCCGCGGTTGTTCTCCTCGCGCCCCGAATTCCAGCGCCCCTCCTCGGCGTCAATGTAGTAAAACCCGTACTGCTCCCGCTGATCGAAGCGCACGTTGTCAAAAATGAAAAACTCCGCCTCTGCCCCGAAGTAAGCCGTGTCGGCAATCCCGGTCGAACTCAGATACATTTCGGCCTTCCGCGCAATGAAGCGAGGATCGCGATCATACCGCTGCTTGGTCAAAGGATCGACCACGTTGCACACCATGGCCAGCGTAGGCACTTCGGTGAACGGATCGAGCAGGTGAAGGCCAGGATCGGGCATCAGCAGCATGTCGCTCTCGTGAATCGCCGCCCAGCCGCGAATCGACGAGCCGTCCATCCCAAACCCCTCCTCGAAGGAAGCCTCCGTCAACTGCCCGATGGGAAACGAAACGTGGTGCCACAACCCAGGCAGGTCGGTAAAACGCAGATCGAGAATCTTCACGTCATGTTTCTTGGCGAACTCAAGAACGGCCTTCGCGTCAGGCATCAGAACTCCTTACCGGGAAGCAGATCCCTTTCAGACATCGGGCGAGCGGTTGTGGAAGGTCCTGCAGGCGGGCAGGCTGCTACAATCGCGAGCGTCATCGAAAACGACAGAGTGTAAACTCTGTCCCCGGCCCAGGCAATTCGATAGTTCTTATAGCAGCGATAACGCGACTTTATACTTGAGCAGTCAGCAATCAGCACTCAGCAATCAGCCAGTTCGAGTTGATGGCAACTTTAGAGGTTGTCATTCCGAGCCGTTCGCAGCCGCGAGAAAAGCGCGGCGAGAACGAGAAGGAATCTGCTTTTCGCTGCCATGACAACTGCTCCAGGGACTGAATGCTGAATGCTGAGTGCTGACTGCTGAGTGTAACTGGCAACTGGGTACTGGCAACTGGCCACTGCTCTTATGGACTTCGACCAGCTCGAAACCTTCCTCGAAGTAGCGCGCCACACCTCGTTCTCCCGCGCCGCGGAGAAGCGTTTCCGCACCCAGCCTGCCATCTCGTCGCAAATCCGCTCCCTCGAAGAGGAAGTCGGAGCCAAACTTTTCGACCGCTCCGGCGGAAAGGTTTCCCTGACCGCCGCCGGCAAAGCCTTTCAAAAGTATGTAGAAGAAACCCTCGACGCCCGCAAGGCCATGCTGGTCGCCCTCGCCGAGATGGAACGCATTCCCCGCGGCGAAATTATCGTCGGCGCCAACGAAGGCACCTGCCTGCACATCCTTCCCGAGGTCTTCGCCGACTTCAAAAAGCAGTATCCCGACGTATCGGTCAACATCAAGCGCTCCGATTACGCCAAGATTCTAGAGTCCGTAATCGACAACTCCGTCGACTTCGGCGTAGTTTCCCTGCCCGTCACCGATCCGCGCCTAACCGTCGTCCTCATTCATCGGGATGAACTCATAATCATCGTCCCTCCCCGCCATCCCTTGGGAAAGATGAAGTCGGCCACCATCGCCGACGTGGCGAAGTTTCCTCTCGTCGTACCCAAAGCAGGTCACACTCGCGACGCCATTGAGAACCTCTTTCACGAGCGCCGCTTGAAGGCCAACTACACCATGGAACTCGATTCCAGCGAACTCCTGAAACGCTTCGTCGCTGCCGACGTTGGAGTCGGATTCATCGCCCGCTCCAACATCGAAGAAGATGTCCGCGCCCGCTCGCTGGTGGCGATTCCCATGGCCGACGCCCAGGTCCGTCGCGACTTAGCCCTGGTCTTCCGCAAAGACAAAGCCCTCAGCCGCGCCGCCTTAGCCTTCATCGATATCGCCGTCAAACACAAAGTCGAAGCCCCAGTCTCCTCCACTCTTTAGCCCAACTTAAGATAGGAAGGCGGCTCGGAAGCTCCCTCCCTGCATCCGTGCATCACAAAATGCTCTAAAATCCCTTTGTGATCCCATGTTCCCGGGTTGCAGGACGAGGTCCAGGACGAGTTCGAGTAGATTCAACTCTCTCGCTCTATTTTCTGTTCCTCATCTTGTATGCAACGCAGCTCTTCGCACAAACCACGCAAAAGCCCGCGCCGCCTCAGATCCCCGAGTCCAACCGCAAACTGATTGCCATTAAGGCCACCGGCAGCAAGCGCTTCTCGCAAGAGCAGATTGCCGCCGCCACTGGCCTGCGACTCGATTCCATCGCAGGCGATGACGACTTCAAAAAAGCTGCCCGCCGTCTCGGCGATACCGGAGCCTTCACCGAGATCGCCTACACCTTCTCGTACTCCGCGGCAGGAACCAAACTGGAGTTTCAGGTATCCGACGCGGACAAGTTTGTCCCCGTCCGCTTCCAGGATTTCGTCTGGTTTTCCGACGAAGAGCTCCAGCGCACGCTCAAAGAACGCGTGCCTCTTTACACTGGGCAACTTCCTCTTTTCGGCCGCCTTCCCGAGCAGGTCTCCGATGTGCTGCAAGCCATGCTGGTGGAAAAAGGCATTCCCGGACACGTTACCTTACAGCGCGTTCACCGCGACGATCCGCAAGTGGAAGACGGCGCAATCGTCGCAATCGACTACAGCGTCGCCGATGTATTGATTCGCGTTCACAACGTGGACTTCACTGGCGCAGGGCCGAACGAATTGCCTCTCCTCGAATCCGCCGCCCGACAAGTTTCAGGCCTTGAGTACTCCCGCGAACGCTTCAGCACAGCCGTGCAACGTGAATTTCTTCCCGTCTACCAGTCTCATGGTTATCTGAAAGCATCCTTTGGCCCGCCGCAACCCAGAGTCGTCCCAACGGAAGCCGATGCCGACGCCCCTCGCAACCTGACTTTGGTCGACGTCACACTCGCGGTAGCTCCCGGCCAACAGTACAAACTCGACCGCGTGGAGTGGTCCGGCAACCACGAGATCCCCACCGACATGCTGCAATCGATGGTCCCGGTAAAACTCGGGCAGCCCGCGAACACCGTACAACTGGGCGACGACCTCGCCGCGGTCAAGACGCTCTACGGCTCGCGCGGCTACATCACCACGACCATAAAGCCACAGGCCCAGTTCGACGACGCCGCCGGCACGGTTTCCATTCGCCTCGAGGTAAATGAAGGCCACGTTTACCATATGGGCGACCTCGAGTTTCGCGGCATTGACAACAGCCTCACCGCCAAGCTCCGCAACGCCTGGAAAATTCGCCCGGGCGACGTCTTCGACGCCACCTATCTCAAGCAATACGTACCCGAAGCGCGCAAGCTGCTAACCCCCAGCTTGGATTGGGACATCACCCCCCACGTCACCGCCAATCTCCGCGACAAGACCGTGGACGTTGATTTCCAACTCACGGCGAAAGCTCCGAAATAGGATGGTAGATGGCGGCCAGGGTCGCCTCAATTCCGTTTTTTGGAACAAACTTCGGCTGCACGTTAACACCTGCCCCGGCCGGATGTACACTGCCGTGAGCAATCGGCTTCTGTAATCGCCGCCGCGTTGCACGAATTAAAAAGTTTTGCCCGGGCCCTCCCCCAATAGCGTTCCGGGCATCGGGCAGGCACCGCGCCAGCGGGTTCCTGCCCTTTTTCGCTTCCGCCCCCGAATCTTGCGGCGACGGTACTTTGCCCGCACTGGCGTCGGCTGGCACAAGAAAACCACGCGGTCATCTATTGGCGCCCACGATTGTTTGCCTGTAACCTTCTACGGGAGGGATTATCTATAGAAGGTGTGCCGGACCTGTGTCGCGGCGGCCGATCGGCCCTGCGCTACTACAACGAGGTTCTACTACAAGGAGATGAACTGATGAAATTCCGTACCCAACGACTGGTATTTTCACTTCTAACCCTCGCGCTCAGCATCGCACTTTGCGTTTCCACGGCTTTCGCGGCCAAGGGGAAAACTTTTACCGGGACCGTCAGTGACACCATGTGCGGCGCCAAGCACGCGATGCCCGGCGCCCCCGCCGACTGCACACGAGCCTGTGTCAGCAAGGGATCCAAATACGCCCTCGTCGTCGGGGACAAGGTCTACACGCTCGACACCACCGACAAGGCCGCCTTAGACACGCTCGACAAGCAGGCGGGCTCCAAAGTCATGGTCACCGGAACCGAAAAAGACAACACCATCGCGGTGAGCTCCGTCAAGGCCGCGCAGTAGCCACGCTTGGTCACTCTTGAAGTGTCTAATGTCGGCGTCATCCTGAGCGCAGCCGCTTTTCAGGCGGAGCGAGGGATCCGGCGTGGATCGCCCACGGCTTCAAACTGACCCTCTACTTCATAAGCAGCAAACCTTGCGGGAACGCGTCAAACACGCTTCCCGCAAATTCCTTGTTCTCCCGCAGAAATTCATACTTCCTTTACAAAATGTTGTGTTAGATTGTGCATTCTCGACTTCAAATTTCCTTTGTCGGAGGATGACTGCGTTGGGCAAAGACATGGTTCCCAAGCGGATTTTCTTTACTAAGGGAGTCGGGAAACATCGCGAACGCCTGACCTCATTCGAGCTGGCACTTCGCGACGCTGGAATCGCCGCCCAAAACCTGGTCCGCGTCTCATCCATCTTTCCGCCTCAATGCAAGCTCATTGCCCGAAAAGAAGGGGTCAAATATCTGAATCCCGGAGAAGTTGTGTTCGCCGTGGTCGCCGAAAACTCCACCCGCGAGCCTCACCGCCTGCTCGCCTCTTCGATCGGAGTAGCGCTCCCTGCCGACCGCAACACCTACGGCTATCTCAGCGAGCACCATTCCTTCGGTGAGACCGAAGACTCTGCCGGAGAATACGCCGAAGAACTCGCCGCCGAAATGCTGGCCACCACGCTCAACGTGGAATTCGATCCCGACCGCTCCTGGGACGAAAAAAAACAGATCTACCGCCTGTCCAACAAGATCGTCCGCACCGCCAACGTCACCCAGTCCGCCGTAGGCGACAAGCGCGGCCTCTGGACCACGGTGATCGCCTCCGCCGTCCTGATCTTCGACTAAGGAGTTTTCTGGGGAGAATGTCGTTTGGGAAGGGCACGACTTTAGAGGCTGCGGAAAAACTCACCGATGCAGGCAGAACCGTGGAAGAGCGGCCCTTCAGGGCCGCGTAAGCCGTTTAGAATCGGTCGGGCTTCAGCCCTGGTGGTCGTCCTTCTCGCCGCAGGAACGACTTTTTCCGCAACCTCCTTTAGTCGTGCCGTACGCCACGGAACTTAACGTAGGAACCAGCCAGTTGCAATGGCGACAATCCCAAGTTTCACCAGCCAACTGATCGCATACGACGCCACAAACACCCGATGCAGCTTCATGAACGCGGCATTTGTAAGGATCAGCGGCAACGGCCCAATCACCCACACCGCGACCGCCAGTTTGACCGCCCCCGCCACAGAATGAACACCCAACCATGCCGTGATATACGCAAACACTCCGCAGGTGACAAATGGCAGCGGACTGGTTAGCGCAATCGCCCTCGCCTCAACGCCCTGCCGCCAGATTTCCGGATACGTGTAGCGCCGATGCAGCCAATCGCCAGCAAAAAACCAGTCAGTCAGCGACGTTACGATGCCAGCAGCAATCGTGACCAGCGCCAATCTGGTCCAGCTCATCCTTAACCTCTCAACGGCAGTCATTCTACCTGTAGTCAGGGTTTCAGGCGCTATAATCACGAGCATGGCAAGCCTTTCGTCAGCTTACAAGGCCCACCGCTGCAGCTTTCACCCCGATCGGCAAGATCCCTATCTACGCCTCAGCACGGTCACCGTTTTCGTTCGCGATCAGGAGCGAGCCCTGCGCTTCTATCTCGACCAACTGGGATTCACCGTGGCCTACGACGCTCGCTCCGCGTCCGGAACCGGCTGGCTGGCAGTCGCGCCTCCCGATGGCACCGCCGTCGTAGCGCTCGTCGCTCCGCAGCCCGGTTCCGCGGAATACGAGCTGATCGGCCGGCCTACCGAGATTGTTTTCCTGACTGAGAATGTAGCTGCCAAGTACGAAGAATGGCGCAGTCGCGGTGTCCGTTTTCACCATGCCCCAGAAACGCAATCCTGGGGCGCAGTGTCAACGCGCTTCGAAGATGTAGACGGAAATTCCTTCACCCTTCTGGCTCTCGACGAGATGACCCGTGAAGTCGAAGAACAGCGTCGCGAGCATGCCCAGAGATTGGAGGCTGAACGCCGCGCCGCACAGGAACTCGAACTTGCCCGGCAAGCCCAGGCCAGACTCTTTCCGCAGACCCAGCCTCCTGTTGCCACGCTTGACTACGCCGGTCTATGCATACAAGCGCGCCACGTTGGCGGCGATTACTACGATTTCCTCGATCTCGGCCAGGAGCGCATTGGCTTGGTCATCGGCGATGTTTCAGGAAAAGGAACCGCCGCTGCTCTCTTGATGGCCAATCTGCAGGCCCACCTGCACGCCCAGTGCGCCGCGTACTCGAGCCGCCCCTTCACTCCATTTGTTTTGGAGCAACCGGAGCGCTTCCTGCGCTCCGTAAACCGGCTTTTCTACGACAACACCACCGCAGACACTTACGCGACCCTCTTCTTCGCCGAATACGACGACAAACTCCGCCGCCTGCGTTACGCCAACTGTGGCCATCTCTCTGCCGTTCTGCTCCGCAACAATGGCCATATCGAACGCCTCGACTCCACCTGCACCGCCCTCGGCATGTTTCCAGAATTAAATTGCTGCGTCGAGGAACGCAGCCTCATCCCAGGAGACACGCTCGCCCTTTACACCGACGGCGTGACCGAATCATTCAACGATGCGGGAGAGGAATTCGGAGAAGAGCGCGTAATCGAAGGCTTACAGCTCAATCGCGAACTGCCCCCGCCAGCGCTGCTCGGACGCCTCGTAGATGGCGTGCGCCAATTCAATCCCCGCGAGCAGAACGACGATGTAACACTGGTAGTCGCCCGCTGCCGAGCAAATTAGAGCAGCACAAATTACTTCCGACACTCGACCGTAGCGCCGCCGTCCCGGCGGCTGTCCGGCGGGCGTCTCGCCCGCCGCGCCGAGAGCGAGGTGTTAGCTCTCATTTTTTCGCCACCGCCTTCGCCCCCTTGCGTGCGGAGCCCTTCTTGTCCTTCTCCAATCGCTCCAGCACCGCCGCCACAATCAGCGGCAACCCCACCGTAGCGTCGACGAAAACTTCTCCAAACTTCCCCCCTTCCGCCGGAGGCACAAACTTCCCCCACGACACCGCCTCGCTGTAAGGACTCCCCGACAACCCTCCCCAGTAGACCGGCTCCGGACAAATCCTCAGCCCATAGTGATACCGCTTCAAAGGAATGTTCTCCCCCAGCCGCCGGTGACGCAGTTCGCAAAACGGTCCAAACTGCTGCGCCCAGTTTCGCGGCACGCCGCCGCCAATCGTAAAAATCCCCAGCTTCTTCTGTCGCAGCAACGTCGCCGCAAAATGTTCCAGATCCTCAAATGGATCAAACCGCAACTTGTGCCTGCCCGTCGACTCCCGCATCCGGTTGTTCAGCGCCACATCCAGCCCTAGCTCTGAATCCGTAAACGCCGGCACGAACACCGGCACGCCCTTCTCGTACGCCGACTTCAAAATTCCCCGCTGCCCCTGCGCGTGCTCCGCCAAATGCGCTCCGATGGCGTGATTCAGCTTGTACGAACACATCACCTCGTTTGAGTCCCAGGCCTCGAGCACGTGCTCCATCACCTCTTCCACGTCATCCAGGTTCTGCTCCGGCTCTAGCGTGTCGTAAACCCGGTTGTACCCCTGCTCGTAAAGTTCTTCGTCGGAAACCTCCGGATCAGCCCGGAAGTGGGCCCGCCCCGTAGCCTCCACCAGCCCATGCGCCATCAGCGCGCCAGTCGACACCACAGCGTTGACGATCCCGCGATCAATCAGCTCCGTAACAATCAGCCCCTGCTTGGCGACCGTCATCGCGCCCGCCAGCGTCATCACGACGAAGCACTCTTCATCGCGTGCCATCGCCTCCAGCACATCGGCGGCCTCGCCCAACTGGCGCCCTGTAAACGCCGTCTTCGACATCGCGTGCACCAGCCCGTCGACGGATTGCACCTTCCCCAAATCCAGCGGCTCCAGCGGTACTAGCCGGTCTTCAATCGGATTGTGCAGCTGCCGCTGCTTCCCCTCGCCGCCGCCATCGTGCCCCGTGCCCGGATGTGAATGATTCTTTGAGTTGCCCTGTTTCAACGCGAGCCTCCAAGTCAGCTAAATTCCCGACCACTACTCTACAAGAAGGGCAGCTGTGGTTGCCACGTGTACCGGAAGGTTCAGTTTCAGTTGTTCTTGTTTTCTCTAACGAGAAGACTGTTCGTGCTCCATCCTCTACGCTGTCGACAGGTCGGACTTAGCCTGAATTTTCCGGGCGCAGCACATCGAGGATGACCGTAGTCGTATGCGTCACTCCTCCGCCTTTGCCCGTTATGGTGATCTTGTGGTTCCCGAGGCTGGCGTTCTTACCCACTTTGACTGTCATAGTCGAGCTTCCTGCACCCGGCGCCGGTATGGAGCTGGGGCTGAAGGTCACGGTTTGCAAGGGTCCCTGTCCCGATGCAGACAGGGCAATCGCCGAGTTGAAGCCGCCAGAAACGGTTGTGGTGATCTTGGACGTGCCGGAGCTGCCCCTGGCCACGCTGATCGATGTGGGCGATGCGCTGATGGTGAAGTTCGGACTCGTCCCCGTCACGGTGAGTGAAACCGTGGTGGTTTCGGTAATGCTGCCTGAGGTTCCGGTCACCGTAATTTTGTACGTGCCGACGACTGTCGATGAGGCTACAGTCATCGTCATGGTCGAAGTTCCGGCCCCGGTGATCGAGCCTGGGCTGAAGCCTACGGTTACCCCCGTCGGTTGGCCACTCGCAGACAAGAAAATGGCCGAGTCAAATCCGCCCGTCACCGTACTGGTAATTGTGGAATGCCCAGAACTGCCCTGTGCCACCGAAACCGAAGCGGGAGAGGCGGAAAGGCTGAAGCCAGGTGTCGAGCCGCCCGCAAGCGCGTTGATCAGACCGCTCCCATTCGGACTGCCCCAGCCGGTCGCCAAGTCGTACCCGATGGTTGCTGAATAGCCATTGCTGCCGCTGGTAATATCGTGGAAATCGCTGTCATAACTCGAGCCCAAGCCAATCGTATACAGACTCGGATTGATGAAGCCCAGCGTCGGGTTGCCGTTCGCGACCGCCTGTTGATTGACCAGAGCCAGGTAGCCGGCCCACATAGGCGCCGCAAAGCTGGTTCCGCCATAGTAGTTTTCAGTGCACGTAGTCTGGTCGGCGCAGACGTAAAAAGTGAAATTCGCGTTGGCCGAAACGTCGGGGCCGTTGCGAAGCGTTTTGGAGCAGCTGGAGCAGCCGCTGGCCGCGCTTTTCTGCCAGGACGGAATTGCATACCCGTCTGGCGAGATGCCGCCGCCGCCATCGACCCAAACGGTTTCTGAACTCCACGGACCTCCTGCACTGCTGGTGGTTAAGTCAGTCCCTCCGACCGACGTGACATACACATCATCTGCCGGGTAAATCTGGGAAGACGAGTTCCACGCACCACTATCACCGGCTGCTTGAAACAGATTCTGCCCCTGCGCCGCGAACTCCTGGAAGTACGGGTTGTCGGTGCCGGGGTCCGCAGGGAACCACGTCCATGAAGAGCTCAATTGCGCGTTCAGCGGACTGGCTGTAGCCATCGCATTAAAAATGGCGGCATCGCTCGATCCCACGTACATCACCAGCCTCGACATGCCCGGGGCCATGCCCAGCGCCTGAGTCATGTCCAGGGTCTGCTCGGTATCATCACAGCCTTGTGACGCCAGGCAGCTCGTGCTGGTGCCATCGGTAGACAGCAGCGTGATCGGGACACTGTTGGTCTGACCCACATTCTTGTAATAGGTGTTCAGGTCGGCTAAATCCGTGCCGTAATACTCGAGCAGCCCGAGCGATTGGCCGCTGCCCGTGAGAGTTCCGCCGTAGTACGCTGCCCTCATATCACTGCCGAGAAAAGAAGCGCCAGGCCCGGAGCCGGTCGTGGCGTTGGACTTCATACTATTCGCATCTCTGTGAACGAGCGCGGGCCGCGGGATCGAATAGTTGTCCAGCCCCGAGATGTGCCAGAGCCGCACCGCCAGATCCGGCGTGGGTTCCCGGTCTGGAGCATAGAAGAAGCGGTTCTCAGTAGGATGCTGGTAGATGCCAATGGTCAGATGAAAGGCTCCCTCAATTTCCGACACCGCCCCGGTAACAGTCACGTTCACGCGATTGCGCGACGTGCCCGCCACCGTCAGGCCGTGCGCTTCAGCGAACCGAATCACGGCGTCGTAATCCTCCTGCCGTGGACCAAACCTGGCGGTAAACTCTTCCACTGTGAGGAAGTGCCGGTAAGATGCGCTGGAAGGATCGTAGAGTTCCTTCAAGAAATGCTCTAACCCTGCCTGGTTACGGAGGGGCAAAGCAAGGACAAGGCGCATGGCCTGCCCTGCGGGAAGTCGCCCGACCGACGGCGCCTGACCATTCACGGTCACTTCACGCACATGACGGGTCAACGGCGGCTGCGATTGCGCATAGCAAACAATGTTCACCACCGACACAAGGGTCAGGATCGTTAGCAATGATGTACTCGTTCTTCGAAGCATGACTTCTCCTTTGTATTCGGCCTTCTCGTTTCTGCCACCGATTCGACCGCTGAGCGGAGCGGCTTTGACGCAAAACGGCAACGATTGTACATCCGTTTCGGCCGGCCGTAACCCTGTGGAGATGTTTTGTTCGGATTGTGAAACAACCCTGGTTTGAGACCTATCCGACGGCCCGCGATCCGGATTCTGTGGCTAGCAAACGCCCTCGTTGACGCTCGCCACTTGTCCGGCGATTGCGGTTTAGCTGATGGCTGACGGCGGATAGCTGACGGCTTTCTTTCGGATGCTATATTGATCCCGGAGGCCACACTGCGTGCCGCCTGAAAAATTCCGCGTAGCCCTGATCCAGATGTCGTGCGGACCCGAGCCCGAACAGAATCTGCAAAAAGCCTTGGAGCGCGTCTCCGACGCTGCCGGACGCGGCGCCCAGGTCGTCTGCCTTCCCGAGCTTTTCCAGACTCAGTATTTCTGCCAGCGCGAAGACCATTCCCTGTTCGATCTAGCCGAGCCCATCCCCGGCCCCACCACAGAGAAGCTCTCAGCCGCCGCCCGCCGCGGCGGCGTAGTCCTGATCGCGTCGCTGTTCGAGAAGCGCGCCCCCGGCCTCTACCACAACACCGCCGCCATCTTCGACGCCGACGGCTCCCTGCGCGGTCTCTACCGCAAAATGCATATCCCCGACGACCCGCTCTACTACGAAAAGTTCTACTTCACGCCCGGCGACCTCGGCTTCCGCGCCCTCGACACCAACGTAGGCCGCCTCGGCACGCTGGTCTGCTGGGACCAGTGGTTCCCCGAGGGCGCGCGCCTGACCGCGCTGCAGGGCGCGAGCATTCTTTTCTATCCTACGGCGATCGGCTGGCATCCCGCCGAGAAGGCCGAGTTCGGCGTCGCGCAGCACGATGCCTGGCGGACCATCCAGCGCGCCCACGCCATTGCCAACGGAGTCTACGTGGCCGTGGTCAACCGCGTAGGCTTCGAAACCGGCAACGTCCGCGGCAAGTCCGCTCCCGGCGCGGGACTGGAATTCTGGGGCGCCTCGTTTTTCTGCGATCCCTTCGGCCGAGTGCTGGCTGAAGCCTCGCATGATCGCGAGGAAATCTTAGTCGGCGAAGTCGACCTGAAAGCGCTGGAAGACATCCGCCGCAACTGGCCCTTCCTCCGCGACCGCAGAATCGACAGCTACGCACCCATCACCACCAGATTGATCGACTAGGACGACCCCTACCGTGCCCAAGCCGACCCGCACACATTCAAGGAAAACTTTAACTGTGAGTCCGCCGGCCGCCCTCGGCTATCGCATGCCCGCCGAATGGGAGGCCCACGCCGCCACCTGGCTAGCCTGGCCCCATCACCACGCCGATTGGCCGGGACGATTCGAGCCCATCCCCTGGGTCTACGCCGAAATCATCCGCAACCTGGCGCAGCATGAGCGGGTCGAGTTGATCGTGAACAACGCCTCCGCCGAAAAGCAAGCACGCAAACTTCTTCAGCGCGCAGATGCATTCTCGAAAAACGTCCACTTCCATCGCTGGCCCACAAACCGCGTCTGGACCAGAGACTCCGGCTGTATTTTCCTAACGTGTGGCGCGGGCACTCCTGCCCGCGAAATGCGTCCAGCGCAAACCGAAGCCGGACTCGCCCGAATCGTCCGCACAATCCTGGAAAAGACCCACTTCAATTTTGAAGCTCCCCTGAGCAAGCGAAGCGCGCCGAAGGGTGCCGCTAAGAGACCCACGACGTCTACGGCTTTAGCCCCTGAGGCCCCACTTCTAGCCTTAAAGTTTCGCTTTAACGCCTGGGCCAAATACTCCAACTGGCGCCTCGACGAGAAACTCGGCACCCGAATGGCGAAATCCTCCCAGACCCACGAGATCCGCCCCCACTCGGCCAAAACCCGCGTAGTCCTGGAAGGCGGCTCCATTGACGTCAACGGGCGCGGCACCCTCCTCACCACCGAAGAATGCCTCCTCAGCAAAGTGCAGCAACGCAACCCGCACATGACCCGCGTGCACTACGAAAAGCTCTTCGCCGACTACCTCGGCGCGCCAAACGTAATCTGGCTAGGCCGTGGCATCCTGGGCGACGACACCCACGGCCACGTCGACGATCTGACCCGCTTCGTCTCGCACGACACCGTAGTCACCATGATCGAGCCCAACTCGAAAGACGCCAATCACGCCCCGCTCCGCGCCAATCTCCGCCGCCTCCAAGCCGCCCGCGACCAGGACGGCAAGCCCCTCACCATTGTAGAAATTCCCATGCCCCAGCCCGTCATCTTCGAAGGCCGCCGCCTCCCCGCCAGCTACGCCAACTTCTACATCGCCAACGGAATCGTCCTCGCTCCGGTCTTCAATCGCCCCAACGATCGCATCGCCCTCAATACGCTGGCGCAACTCTTCCCCAGGCGCGAAATCATCCCCATCTACTCAGGAGACTTTATCTGGGGCTTCGGCGCCATGCACTGCATGACCCAACAGCAGCCGGCAGGTTAGTTCTCAGTTTCCTCTAGCTGTCATCCTGAGGCCCGCGTTCTTTGCGGGCCGAAGGACCTATGTAAGTTGCTGGCAGCACCAATGCTGCCAGCAAACTGCATAGGTCCCTTCGGCAGGCTTAGGGCAGGCTCTTCGTCGGGAGCCGTCCGCTTTTCGCGGACGACTCCACTTCCTCAGGATGACAATCAGCGCGGTGGTATTTGTATCTGCGAAACTGCGCTTCGTCCGCGCAGCGGGCAAACCGCACATCGCACTTTCAGTTCTTCACTCCGGCACCGAACAGGGATATCCTTCCGGCCCCGCCCCTTCCGCGGACAATCTAGCAAACACCACGCCTCCCGGTATTTCTCAAATCGAGCCCGCGTCGACCCCGGATTGAACCATAGGTTCAGCAACCCCTCCGCCATCTCGATCGGAACCACATACCACACGTCCTGCGACACAATGTGCACGACAACAAAATCCATATCTTCCTTCGTGAAGGGTTTTCCCTTCCCTCCCGATCCCAGCTGATATTTCTTCCCATCACAAAAGGATCCGCCCTTCACCTGCACCCGCCAAAATCCTTTCCCCCAATCCACCACAAAATCGTAGCGTTCGCTGTCTCCCCACGGTTTGCATACCGGGATCCTGAGGCTGCAAACCTTGGCCAGAAACGCCGCCTCCACCGCTTCCCCGCTCCGCTTGCTGTTATCCTCGGCGACCGCCTGTAGGTCGATCGCTTCTTTCGCATGCTCATTACTCGAATTGTCGTTTTCCTCTTCCATAAACAGAAAAGGCGCAGCCATTAGGCCACGCCAGACAAATGCTCCTTTTGTGAAATGTGTAGACCGGGAAGGGCACGGCTTCAAGAGCCTGCCCTGAGCGAAGCCGAAGGGTGCCGCCCCGAGCCAATAAAGACGCGGGCTTTAGCCCCTGAGGGAATCGCCGCCCCGAACACAAACGGCGCAGACCCCAAAAGGGCTGCGCCGCTATTTCAACTCTATAATGACATTATATCATACGGCATAGGGTAAAAGAGACATGTTAGCCATATTTATTTCTCCCAGCGAATCAACAACATAGTCCAAAAATCGCCGCCGCAGGGGCTTGACAAGATTTCGGCGGAAACGGCGTTTTTCCCATTCCGCACCTGCTAGGGCCCGAACAAAGCGTTGTCATCCTGAGGCCCGCGCTCTTTGCGGGCCGAAGGACCTATGTATTCGCCGGCAGCGTCAGAGGTGCCGACAACGAGCACAGGTCATACTTAGAACTCAATCTTCGACAGGGGAATTCATCCGCGCGACGCGCTTGGCCTCGAACTCGGAAACGAGCCTCCTGCCATCGTCAAGTTGCTTTCGTGTAAGCGGCAGAGCTTCAAGACGATTGCAAATGTCTACCACATTCTCAATCATCGTCGCCCTATCGAAAGGCGTTATGTCTCCATTATCCATTACGTAGAGAGCAAGGAGGCGCGCATCGCCGTGTACCTTTCCTTTCGAGTCCAAGAAACGCTTTATTAACCACAGCACCGTGTCGATTAGCTGGAGCCCGAGACTGTCGCTTGATTTTCCTACCTGCAATTCGCAACCGAAGGTCAACACCTTCTTAACTTCTGGAAGGGGAGCACAGATATTCGAATTGTCTAGCTGGAAGCCCTTTGAGTGTGCGTGAACGAACTTCAGGTGCTGGGCGAACTGGTTCTGCTCATCGTGAACAAACGTGCGCACCCTCGCGCCGGTTCTCTCGTGCAGGCCATGAAGCATGCTGACAATAAGAGTGAGAGCGACAATGTTCGGCGAATCGAGCGGGTGGGCGCCCCCCTCAAGCAAGCGTTTGGGATGGGCGATTCCCCAGGTAAGCGCGTCCCTCAACAGCTGAGCCGTACGGTCATGGTATATGCCCCTCCGATGGAACCGCTCCAAGCGATCAAGAGGACGTTTCATCATTTCCGCGAAAGCCGCGTCATCATTCTTCTCAAAGGCCTGCCACCATTTCAGCAAATCTGCCTTCTTTAGCAATTGAATCAGCTGTAATGCCAAGGGAAGGCGAGCAGCAGGAGGCCCGTACTGGACAAGGCTCATGGCCTGGTTAGTTCCACTGTCGAGTAATGCATCAGCAAATTTTGTCCCTGCTAGATGTGTCTTCTCGATTTTTGTGAATAGAAACCTAGACTTTGTCTCGACAAACAGCCTGATCAGGTGCACCGCGATTTTGTTGATCCCTCCGAGCCCCAGCGCATTTCCATGGAGCTCTTTTCGGTCAACAATACGTAAGCATTCAGCGACAACGGGAGCCGCAATGGCCTCCAAGTTGGTCTGGGTCACGAGCGTCCCCGTCCAAAAGTTCGGCTGATTCTCGTCGAAGAGATTGTTCCCGGAGTTCCCGCTCTCGTCCGTGTATGCGACTAGTTCGATATCGTCTAACTCCGGAGCTCTAAGAAGCGGCGTTTTCTCATGGGCTGCCGAAATGCCGTGGCACTTCTTATATTTCTTGCCGGAGCCACACGGACATGGAGCGTTGATTGGATACTTCTTGCTCATGGCGAATCCGACCAACCATTGTCGCACGTTCCCCAACGGGGGATGAGCGCCCCGGGACATTCGACAAGTAGGGGTCAACGGCGAAGCTCGGCGGCACTGGGGAAATCAAGCACCTGCACTTCGGGCAGAGCCCTATTTCTTGTACAGCGTGGGCTGGGGACCCTTTTCCAGCATCTCGCGATCCCAAATCAATCCGTCGCGAGTGTAGCTGGCGAGTTCGAAGTCCTACGTGAGTTCGAGAGCGTCGACGCGGAGAGGCCCGGGTCAACGGAAGGAAAAGCAGGTTCCTCACCGGGCTTTCGCCCGGTTCGGAATGACAAAATGTAAGGAGGGTGCTGAGAGCCTACTTTTTGTACAGCGTGGGCTGCGGCCCTTTTTCCAGCATCTCGCGATCCCAAATCAATCCGTCGCGCGTATAGCTGGCGATTTCAAAGTCCTGCGTCAGTTCCAGCGCGTCCACCGGACAGGCGTCCTCGCACAAACCGCAGAACATGCAACGGCTCAGGTCGTAGGTGAAGTTGGTGAGTTCCTTGCGGCGCGTATTTTCGTTGCGCGCGCTCGAGACCACAATCAGGTGCTCCGGGCAAGCCAGCGCACATAAGTCGCAGGCGATGCACATGGTCTCGTCCGTGTCGGGGTTCACGTTCAGCCGCGGCGCTCCCCGAAAGCGCTCCGCCACCTGCGGCCGCTCCAGCGGATACTGCTCCGTATAAATTTCCTTCGGATCCTGGTAGCGGAAGGTAACCTTCAATCCTTGCAACAGGTCCACCAGAAAGACTTTGCGCAACAGGTTCGGGATCCCCATGCCGTAAGAATACCATTAACCCCAAAATCCCGGCACCACGCCCTGCACCAGCACACGGAACCTTTTCCACCCCTGCCTCGTATACATTCAAAGGAGCAGTTATGAAGGCCTACTTCAACAATCTACCGGCAAAAACCTGGACGCTGCTCGCCGTCCCGCTCATAGCGATCGCCTATCCGCTGGCGGTCGTCATTCTTCCCGCCGTCGTGCGCGCCGTCGTGCCCGAAGTCGTGCGGACGGTTCTGAGCCTGATCTGATGTCTCGACGCGGATCGCCACGGGGTCTGTGCGCCTGAATAGGTCCGCCCACATACGCTTTAGCTGACAGTCTCTTAGTCATTCCGCTGCGCCGCCGACCCGCTAGAATATCTCTGGACTCCAGCACCAGTGCCCCCCAAGAAAACAGCCGGCAGCGAATTGCCAACGACGAACGACCAGCGACCAGCGACTGCGTCCGACGAGCTCTGGATGGAAGAAGCTCTGCGCTCCGCCCAGCGCGCCCTCGAAGCCGGAGAAGTTCCCGTCGGCGCCGTCGTCGTGTGCGACCGCCGCATTGTCGGCCGCGGATGGAATCGCAACATTTCCGCCTGCGATCCCACCGCCCACGCCGAAATCCTCGCCTTGCGCGAGGCCGGTGCCACCGTTGGCAACCATCGCCTGGAAGACTGCGACCTGTTTGCTACGATTGAACCCTGCGCCATGTGCGCCGGAGCGCTGGTGCACGCCCGCGTCAAGCGCCTGGTCTACGGTGCCGATGATCCCAAGGCAGGCGCGGTGCATTCCGTGATGCAGATACTGAACCACCCGCGCTTGAACCATCACATGGAAGTCCACCGCGGCGTCCTGGCAGGACGTTGCGCAGACCTGCTGCAAGCCTTCTTCAAGAACCGTCGCTAGAGGCTCTGGCGGTAGCCTTCTACAATGCCGCTTCTGTTAATCTTCCGCCATAATGGCAGCAATGCCCGAAGCGCCTGAATTAAGCGTTTTTGTGCGTACCGGCAAGCTACCGATGCGGCACCTGGAAACTGCCCGTCTGCTGTTGCGCCAGTTCCATCCCGACGACCGCACACCGGTGTCCGAGTGGGAAGAGATATTTCAGAAGCAGGACGGAGCACAAACCTTCATAGACTTTTGCTTGCAGTCTTACCAGAAATGGGGAATCGGCCCCTGGGCTGCAGTCATAAAGCAAACGGGAACCATTGCCGGCTACTGCGGTTTCGTTCGCATCCACTTCATCGGAAACATGGGAGAAGTCAACTACTACATTCGCCCGTCACATCGTAGAAAAGGTTTTGCTTCCGAAGCCCTGAAAGCAGCCTTAAGCTACGGATTTGCCGATCTCGACCTTAATCGCATCCAGGCTCGATGCGGCCTCGATAACGCAGCGTCTGAAAAAGTAATGCAGAAGTCACAGATGAAGTTTGAACGAATGATAAAAGCAGATTCGAGCCTGGAAGGCCCGGCCAGCGTGCAGAAGCTGTACGCGATCAACCGAGACGCGTTCCATGCGTCTCCACCCTAACTGACCAAGGCCGTACGCAGATGCGAAATATGGGCGTTTTCTTGCACATTCAAGAAAATCCCTAGAGCGGCTTCCAGCTCGGGCCAGCAAGGCGTTACAGTAACTAGGGCGGGAAGATGGGCGCCTTTTTGTCTTATGTCCAATAAACCGTCAGAATCTGCGGTAAAAGCCCTGCTGATGGCTGGTCTGGCGGCAGGCGCGATCACCTTGGCCTGCTCAAGCAAGGCGACACAGAATCCGCAGGCCGATGCGCCCCCTGCCATACCAGTCAAGGTAATCGAGGCCAAGGCTCTACCGATCAGCGACGCGACCGAATATGTGGCGACGCTCAAGTCGCGCGACTCGGCCGTGATTATGCCGCAAGTCGAGGGATATATCACAACGATCTTCGTGCATTCGGGGGATCGCGTTTCTGCCGGAACCTCGTTAATGGAAATTGACCCGCTGAAGCAACAGGCTACCGTCAAGAGCCAGGAGGGCGCGAGAGCGGCTCAGCAGGCAACGTTGAACTGGACGAAGCAACAGTATGACCGCGCTCAGGGGCTGGCGGCAGCCGGAGTAGTGAGTAAACAGGATCTGGACCAGGCCAGGGCGGCCATGGATTCGGCGCAGGCCCAGATGGATGCGCTCGACGCGCAGGTACGCGAACAGCAGGTTCAACTTCGTTACTACAAAGTCGTTGCGCCGTGGAGCGGGATTGTAGGAGATATTCCCGTGCGTGTAGGCGATCGCGTAACCACTACGACGCAGCTGACTACCGTGGATCAGCCGGGAAGCCTCGAAGCCTACGTATACGTCCCGATTGAGCATTCAGGCCAACTCAAAATGAATCTGCCCGTGCAGATACTCGACAGCGAAGGCAAAATCGTGGCCGATACAAAGGTCAGCTTCATTTCGCCTCAGGTGGACAACGCGACGCAAACCGTACTGGTGAAGGCGCGCATTGCCAATGGCAATGACGCGCTGCGGCAGTCGCAATTTGTCCGCGCGCGCCTGGTGTTTGGCACCCACAACAGTCCCCAGGTACCAATCCTTGCGGTATCCAGACTGGCCGGGCAATATTTCGCATTCGTGGCCGAACCACAGACTGGAGGGTCGTTCGTCGCCCGGCAGAAAGCCCTGAGAATTGGACAGACTGTTGGAAATGATTACGAAGTCCAGGAAGGAATCAAGCCCGGCGATAAAGTAATTGTTTCCGGGACGCAGTTTCTGTTGGACGGGGCGCCAGTGATTCCGCAGACCTAGCGGCTTTGGGCTTCCGGCGTCTAGGCATCCGAAAAAACACTTAGCACTTGGCAACTGGCATTTGGCCGTTGAGCACCGCGTTAGGCCCCAACAAACTTGACAGTTAAATGCCAAGTGCTATCTGCTAAGTGGCGCTCATGTTCGTTGAATTCTTCATTCGCCGTCCGGTGTTCGCTAGTGTTTGCGCGATGCTGATTATTCTGGCGGGCGCGGCGGTGATTCCCACGCTCCCCATCGCGCAGTTCCCCGATCTTGCTCCGCCACAGGTCGCAGTCTCGAGTTTCTACACCGGGGCCAGCGCGCAGACGGTAGAAAGCGCGGTGACGATTCCGCTGGAACAACAGATCAACGGCGCGGAAGGCATGAAATATATGACTTCCACCAGCGGCAATGACGGGTCCAGCAGCATTCTCATTACGTTTGATCTGACCCGCAATCCGGACCTGGCCACCGTTGATATTCAGAATCGTGTGAACACGGCGCTGGGGCGGCTTCCAGGCGCGGTCAAGGCGGTGGGCATCACCACCGCGAAAACCTCCCAGAACTTCGTCTTCGGCGCAGCCGTCATTTCCGACAACAATCGTTACTCCACGCTTTTCATGAGCAACTACCTTGACGTCTACGTCAGGGATGTCCTGAAGCGCATTCCAGGAGTGGCTGATGTACAAATCTTCGGCGAGCGCAAATACTCCATGCGGCTGTGGCTGGATCCGGTGCGGATGGCAGGCCGCCAGCTCACCGCACCCGACGTTGTAAATGCGCTGTCGGAGCAGAACGTGGAAGTCGCCGCTGGACAGGTAGGCCAGCAGCCGTCAATCCCGGGACAACAGTATCAGGTCAGCGTGCGCGCAGTAGGCCGGCTCAGCGAGGCGGCGCAGTTTGACAACATTATTCTCAAGACCAACGCCGATGGCACTCTCGTTCGTTTGAAAGACGTTGGGCGGGCAGAGTTGGGCGCGGAGGACTATGCTTCCGACCTGCAATTCAACGGTCAGGATGCGGTGGGAATCGGCGTAACGCAGCTCTCGACGGCGAACGCGCTCGATGTGGACCGGCGCGCCATCGCCGAACTCGACCGCTTATCGAAGAGCTTTCCGCCGGGGATGCATTACAAGCTCGCCTTCGATACCACCGACGCGGTGGGCGAATCGATCCGTGATGTGCTCTTTACCGTGGGTTCGGCGATCCTGCTGGTCATCTTGGTGATCTTCATTTTTCTGGGCGACTGGCGCACCACGATGATTCACTTCATCGCTACCCCGGTCTCGCTGATCGGCACTTTCGCTTTCGTAAAGTTACTCGGCTTCTCCATTAACACACTAACGCTTTTTGGCATCACGCTCGCCACCGGACTGGTCGTCGACGACGCCATTGTCGTAATTGAGAACATCGAGCGCCACATTGCCGGGGGTGAGCGCGACTCCCACAAAGCGGCGACCGCGGCCACGGCCGAGATTACCAGCGCCGTCATCGCCACCTCGCTTGTGCTGGTTGCGGTATTTGTGCCGGTTGCGTTCTTTCCCGGAACCACCGGCATCCTGTTTCGACAATTTGCGCTGACGATCGCGTTTTCCATCGCCATCTCCGCCTTCAATGCGCTCACTCTGGCACCCGCGCTGGCGGCAATTTTTCTCGCCGGGCCGCACGGACAAAAATGGTGGTGGCTGCGAAAGTTCGACGATGGCGTCCGGGCCGCAACCAACGGCTATCGCCGCCTGCTGCATTACGTTCTGGAACACAAGCTGGCCATGGTGGTCCTCTTCTTAGGCGGCCTGGGCGCAACCTATCTCTTGCTGCAACACGTGCCGCGGGGATTTGTGCCCGACGAAGATCAGGGCTATTTCATCATCGTCATCCAGGCCCCAGCCGGCGCTTCGCTGGAATATACCAAAGCCATCAACAAGCAGGTTACCGACCTGTTGGCAGGCGTGCCCGAGTCCGAAGAAACCTTTTCCATAGCGGGCTTCAGTTTTGCTGGATCGGCCGCAAACCAGGGATTGATCTTCGTGGGTCTAAGACCCTATTCGCAACGCAAGGGCAGGGATCACACAGCGCTGGAGGTTGTGAACCGCGTTCGTCCGCAATTGTTCGGGATCTCGGGTGCGATCGTGTTTGCCACGCTGCCACCGGCGATCAACGGTCTGGGAGCGTTCGGCGGCTTTCAGTTCGTGGTGCAGGATCAGGCGGCACATCCACTCGAGGAGCTGGCGGGTGCCACACAAGGACTGATGCGGCAGTCGGCAGAGCACAAAGAACTCGTCGGCCTGTATTCGCCGTTTACCGCGAATGATCCGCAGTATCTGGTGACGATTGATCGTGAGAAGGCGAAGAGCCTGCACGTGCCGCTGTCGCAGATCACGGACACACTCAGCGTCTATATGGGCTCGGAATACGTGAATGATTTTGATTTCAATGCCCGGTCCTACCGTGTCTATGTGCAGGCGGACAAGGGTTTCCGATCGAAGGCGCAAGACATGAAGCAGTTTTACGTGCGCTCGGACAGCGGAGCCATGGTGCCGCTTGACAACCTGATCGGCATTCAGCAAACCACGACACCGCAGGTAATCAGCCACTATAATCTGTTTCGCTCGGCAGAAATTGATGGCTCCGCTGCGCCGGGATACAGCTCAGGCCAAGCGATCGCGGCGATGGAACAGCTTGCGGCCAAGCTGCCGCGGGGATTCTCCTTTAGTTGGACTGGGCTGTCGCTGGAGGAATTGCAGGCCGGCGGGACCTCGCTGATCTTGTTTGGACTGGGCACGCTGGTCGTGTATCTCACGCTTTCAGCTCAATATGAAAGTTTCGTGCTGCCGTTTATTGTCCTGCTGGCTGTGCCCATGGCACTGCTCGGGGCACTAAGCGCGCAGTGGCTCCGAGGACTGCAGAATGATGTGTTCTGTCAGGTAGGACTGGTCATGCTGGTCGGGCTATCGAGCAAGAATGCGATTCTTATCGTCGAGTTTGCCGAGCAACTGCGTGAACGTGGAGTACCGCTGGTGGAGTCGGCGGTGCAAGCGGCAACAATTCGCCTGCGGCCGATTCTGATGACGTCGCTGGCTTTCATTCTTGGCGTCGTCCCGCTGGTCGTCGCTTCCGGCGCGGGAGAGAATGGGCGTCACTCAGTGGGAACCACCGTATTTGGCGGAATGATCATGTCCACGGTGCTCAATCTGTTTTTTATCCCCGTGCTGTACCTGATTATTGAAGGCTGGCGCGAACACGGCAAGGCGCCCGAACACCGATAGACAGATCTTTCTCAGACTACATGGCGGAGAGAGAGGGATTCGAACCCCCGATACCCGTAAAGGTATACACGCTTTCGAGGCGCGCGCCTTCAGCCACTCGGCCATCTCTCCGCGCCCATCAGTTTCACTCTTAATTTTATCAGGGAAGGGCTTGGCTTCGAATTTCCCCGGGTGCTGGTGCTGTTTACGCCCGGCCGCTTTCAACAATTCTTTGAAGAGCTCTCCTCGTTAATAAAAGTGCTGTCTACTCCGGATCTTGTTCGAGTCGAACAACTCATGAACAAGTATGGCGTGGAGGTGCTGGGGCCGCCGCTGTCGTGAGCAGCGATGGGCAGGATGCGCTGGCGAGCGACATACGAGCTTCGCCAAATGTTTCGATTGTATAGGTCGAGTGCTCGATGGATTGTGGCTATACTTTCGCTGGCGCGAAGGGCTATCGGCAAATGCCAGACTTTACAAGAAAAGGATTTCCATACCTTTCGACATGGCAAAGTCATAGTGACATTTGCCGGCGATAGAAGCGACTAACATACGTCGCATCACTCAGTCCTCTATATGAGCAGGTTTTCCCAGTCTCGATTCCCGATCGAGCACCAGATTCGAATCGAAAACCGCGACTCAAGTGAAGTCTGAGCCTGTTAGCATTACCCAGTTTGGCTGGAGGTAACATGGCGAATTTGAATCAGATCGAGCACGTGGTTGTGCTGATGCTCGAAAATCGCTCGTTCGATAATGTATTCGGCTGGCTTTATGATCCTGCCAATCCCGCTCCTTTCAACGTCGAACCCCCTCCGAACTTCGAAGGTCTGTACGGAAGGAAGCTGTCCAATCCTGGACCGAAAAGCGAAGTTCCGGTAGGGAAAGGTCAGAAGCCAACAGATCCGTATCCAGATCCCGGTGAGCCGTACGAGGACGTTTATGAACAGCTCTACAACGTTCCAGCGGTCGCGCTGAAGGACACGCCACTCCCACCAGCAAGTCCACCAAACATGAAGGGATTCGTTAACAATTACGCTCGAGAAAATAGCCAGAATCCAGAAATCATCATGAACTGCTTCACACCGGCGATTCTGCCAGTTCTGTCCAGTCTTGCTCATTACTACGCCGTTTGTGACCACTGGTTCTGCTCGATCCCCTCTCAGACACTCTGCAATCGCTCGTTCGTACAGGCGGGTACTTCCTCGGGGTATGTGGACAACGAGGGTGACAGCTTGATTTTCGTCAACAAGACACCCACTATTTATAACCGGCTCTATGAGGCCGGACGCAGCTGGAAGATCTACACCGGCGGGTGGACAGTAACCAGTCTCGTGATGATCACCCAGGAGAAGGTATGGGATTACGCGCTGCGCCCTGACTATTTCAAACTCTTACACGATTTCGAGAATGACGCACAGAAGCCTGGAGGCCTGCCCAACTACTCTTTTATCGAACCCAATTACATGGACTCGCTCAGGTGGGGCCCTGAGAATGACATGCATCCCGAGTCTCATGCTGTACAACTCTACGGCGTCTCGAACGTGGAAGAAGGCGACAAACTCGTATATCGGATTTATTCGGCAGTACGCAACAGCCCAGACTGGAATAAAACTCTGTTGCTCATAATTTTCGATGAGCATGGAGGGTGTTACGACCACGTGCCTCCGCCAAACACGATGAGCCCGGACGACATCTTAATTCCGCAGTCGCGACCTGGCGGTAGCGGATTCTCCTTTGATCGCCTCGGCATTCGAGTGCCCGCGGTGGTCGTATCGCCATTCACACGGGCGGGAACCATCCTGAATGATGTGTTCGACCACACCACGGTCCTGAAGACGGTGATGAGGTGCTTCGGTTTGGGAACTGATGGCCTGGGAAATCGAACTGCCAGAGCGGAGGACCTTAACGCTGCCCTAAATTCAGACGTTCCTAGAGCGGACTACCCAGTGGTTCCAACACCAACTGATTTAGAAATCTCTGTAGGGCAGAGAACGTTGGCGGTTGGAAAGTGGCTGATGCAAGCGAGCGAAAAACCGGTTAGCGCTTTACACAAAGCCAGTCTATCCGAAGCCGCGCGGCGACTTGGACGTGATGATCTTGTAGAGCAGACTCAAAACGCGACAACAGTTCTCGATGCAGAGGCGGTTGCGATTAAGCTGGAAGCAGAGCTTTGGAAACGGCGACGTGCGACGCTGCCAGTCACCACTCCGGGCCGCTGACGAAGCGACGGAACAGCGCCCTGCCGTGAGACCAACAGCTTCAGCAAAAACCGATGCGGCACTTGTTCCCATCAATCCTCTTCTAGCCTCCGCCAGATCTTTTTAGGTTGGCCAACCCGGCCGGGACCTCAATCCTGCGTTGCGCGCCTTTCAAATCCCATTTGCAGAACACGCACCGTGTGGCGCCGGTGTAAATCACTCGCCCATAGCCCGGACATTTCCGATTCATGCAGATTCTGCTATTCATCAACATCGCCCGCCTGGGAGCGCCCGCCGTCAGCGCCTGTCTCGCGCGGCCGACCCATTGCGAAAACGGTAGCATGACGCCGTTAATCGCAGGCGCGATTCTTTCGCAGCGCCCGATCGTTTTTTCTTCTAATGGAGGGAGAATTCGGGCTGGGACCGCATCACTTCTTCATAAGCATCCCCTCAATCTGCCGCAAGTGATTCACATCATGCCCCGCAAACATCCGCACAATATGCTCCACCGTCTCCTGACCGCGCTCAGAATGCATCCCGTAGTGCTTCCACTGCTCCGGCGTCAGTGATTTGAGCAGCGCCAGATTCGCCTCCCGCAGCACGCGAAACTGCTCCACCGACTTCCGCGGATCGCGCTTGGCATAGTGTCCGCTCGTCACCCACGAATCCTGATCAAACGCCGCAATCGGAGTCCCCGGCGCGCCCAGAATCAGCCGCATGCGAAACCCACCCACCATCTCCGCGTCTGCCAGGTGCGCCAGAATTTCTGCCACCGACCACTTATCCGGCGCCGGCCGCTTGCGCAGCTTGCTCGTCGGCACCCCTTTGATCAGACGCTCCAGTCTCTTTGCAGTAGCCGCCTGCACCGCCAGAGGCGACTTCCCTTCCACATAGCCAACCACCCGTTGCGTGTATTGCTGTGGAGTCTCTTGCATTCGATGTCTCCCCTTCTAGCTTGACGTTGTCATTCCGAGCGCTGCGAGGAATCTGCTTCTTCTCGGGACTCGCCACACGGCACTCGCTACTGCTTCTCCCCCGCCTTAAACACGGTCCAGGGCCCCGCCTTCATATCCCGAAGCAAAGGCTTCTGCCATGAGTACTCTGGATGATGCTCGAGAAAATCCGTTGCAAAAAAATCCGCCCCGCACGGATGCCCAGCCCGCGCCACGAAACTCATCTTCGCCGCCATCGCGCTATCGGCTGCCTTCCCCTGCACCGCACCCCCGGGATTGTAAGCATCCCAGCTCCACTGCTTCACGCCCCGCGAAGAAGCATCCACGTGCCCGCACAGCGCCCGTTCGTTCGCCTGCTCTTTTTTCTCAAAGCTGTCAAAGTGGTCCGACAAAAATTGCTCCGCCAACTCCACGTCAATCCTGCCCCGCCACTGCTTCACCAGTTCGTCAGCCCGCGCATGCCGCGCATTCATCGACGACGAGGCGTCTTTCGAATCGAACCCGCTCGTCTCCTCCTGAATCACCTTCGGATCGCGTGCAAAATTCGAGCTGACAAAATAACCATCCTTAGTCCGCCACAGCGGCGTATTCTTCAGCCCCAGCTCGAGATAAGCCACCTCCCCCGTCTTGCGATCGCCAATCAGCCAGTCGTTGGCATATCCTCCGTTGTTCCCTTCTTCAATAATGCGCACGTAGTCATCTATGCTCTTGGCATACTGCAGCGCCTTGCGCGAGCGCATGAACTCCGGCTTGCCATTCGGGTCCCAACCCTCAAACTGCGCAATCGTTGTCTCGGTGATCATGATGCCCGCCGCATTCACCCCAAAGTCATCATCACTAGTGATCACCCCCGCCAACCCATCCATCAGAATGCGCTCGCCCTGCTGCGGCACGATGTCAAAGATCATCACCCAGCGCTCGCCCGCGAGGTAGCTGGTCCAGTTGTTGTGCGCGATCACAATCTGGTGATCCTTCGTGTAACTCCCCGTAGCGATGAACGCGCTGCAATTCCCCGGCGCCATAAGCTTCGGATTCTTCGCCGACTTCTGCTGCTTGTTCAGCCACGGCAAGTAATAATCCGGGACCTCTTCAAACGCATTCAGCGCGACAATGTCGTAGACATCCAGATCCCCTCCATGCGCCTTCACCCCATCCGCAATGCCCTGCAACTCCTGTTGATACTCCAGATCAGTATGCGGCCACAGCATCTCCCGCGCCGTCTTGCGGAAAAATTCCCAGTCCCGCCCCGACTGATGCGTGTCGAACAGCCTGATCGCCGCAACAGTGTCTGCAATCTCCGCCGCGAGCAGATATCCATGCTGGTAGCCAATGTCCGCAGGCGAGCCTTCCAGGTGAACGTACGTCCATCCACCCTTTTGAAAGCGATAAGCCTTCTGCAATCTGGGATTGGAGGCAGCATCGCTCTGCGGTTGAGCACCACAAGCTAAAACAACAGACAGTAGAAAAGCCACCAATTGAGCAACCAGTACAAGACTGATGAACGCTCCAGCCGAGCCTCGCTTCGACATGAACTCCTCCCCCGAGTGATCCAGGAAACAGCAGCCATTCTAGCCTGCTATCAGCAAGTTCGCGATGCAACTTGAATCTGTCCTCGCGATGCCACTTGAAGTTGTCATCCTGAGCGGCGTTCTTCGCCGCGGAGGACCTATGCACTTTGTCTGCGGTCGAAAAATATAAGCGCCAATCATAATCGATTAGTGAGGCCTGAGCCTGCGAACACCTCCAGGCAAAAAAAGCCGGAATGCCAGCGGCATTCCGGCCCAGTACCACCTCAGGAGTTAGCGACCTCTCATACCGCCGCCCCCAGAAAATCCTCCACCATGAAAGCCGCCTCCGCCGCCGCCATGGAACCCACCTGCTCCGCCTCTAGCGCCGGCTCCAACCGCGCCTGCATGGAAAGCTCCTCGCGCCGCTCCCGGCCCCGTGTAAACGCCGTGCGCGTAGCTGTTATGCGAAGCGTAATGTGCTCCCTCACCCCACGCGCGAACGTTCGCGGCATTGAATGTGTGCGGGTAGCGGCCTACGTAGAACGGCGCGCGATAGACCAATCCCGGCGAATAGAATCCCCAACCAAACGGGCTGTAGAAAATCCCGCCTGCTGGCATGAATGTGTACGCCGAAAACCACGGATCCCACCACCAGCCACCCCAACCCGGCCCCCAATAACCAGGGCCCCACCAGCCGGCACCGTAGAAGCCATTCGCCATCACCGCCTGGGCAGAATCCACGTTCGCTTCCGCCAGATACGCCGACCGCAAACTGCTCCATTTATACAGATCATCATTTTCGAGCGCCTTTTTATCGAACTTCCCAGCTTTCTTCGGCGCATTGTCGGCCAGCACGATGTCATGTCCGCCCTTAAGCGTCACTTGCCGGTCGCCTTCCTGCACGGTGGCCTTCCCCGTCGAACACTCGAATCTGATTCTGATTCAAGTCGAAATCGTACAGCCCCGGCTTGAGCAAATGCGCGATCGCATTGCCTGCCTGAATGCGAATGTCGTTCTGCTTGTAAAGATCCGCCACCTCGACCATCGCATGACCCTGAACCACATCCAGTGCCGTGTTCGTTAGTCCGTCGGCCACCATCTTCACCGACGTGTTATCACCGGCTCGCAGGAACACGCCTGGCGTCAGCAGAATCTCCGCCTTCCCGTTCTGCGTGGTCAGCGTCTGGCCAACCGCGAGCGTCGCTTCGCCCACTGACTTGGCGTTCAGTGTCTGATCGTTAAACTGTGCTTGTCCCTCGACGTAGTTGAGAGTTCCAGGCAGCGCTGAATTTGTGCCCGCATTAGTAGCCCACACCGGCACAGATAGAATCGCTGCCAGGACCAAGCCTGCAACCGCTTGTAACCTGAACAGCTTCATAACTCCTCCTGATGATTCCCGTTTACTCGTCACTTCATTAGATGAGCGCAAAGCACTCCACGATGCCCGTGGAAGCCGCGCCAAATAAGAGGTTTACGAGATTTTACGAAGCTCGCAGTAATTCTGCCTACGCTTAGCAGTTTGCTGAAAAACTCCGTTCAGGAAGGCCTTGGGAAGGGCACAACTTCATTCGTGCCGTTAAGTTCTTTAAAACCAGCCGCGCTTCAGCGCCTGCGGTTCGCTTTCGGCAACAGAGATTTCTTCTTCAGCAAACTGCAAGGGGAACCGCTTAAATATCAGTCCGCTGCTCGGGATGCCGCGCTAAATACCAGCACGGCGGATACCCCGCGTGAGGAAATAAGCTATTGACGCACGTCCACGGTTCGGGAGGATTGAACATAAACACCGTCTTGCCATTCTTCTGGAGCACGGCATAATAGCGCCGCACGACAACCGATCCATACGCCTGCCGGCCGGTAAAGGCCCTTAATCGAAATACGCTATAGTCGACGAGAAAAGTCAGAATCACCACTCCCGCCGCGCCCCCAATGACCCACAAAACTCCGTTTCGAAGTTTTCTGCGAAGACTCATCGCGTTCCTCGGCACCATCGGCCTCGAATTATAGCTCTGCAGATTCTTGCAACCTGCTGCGATCCAGCGTTTTCCGTGCGGCCCATCCGTTTCTTCGTGCCAATATGCACGCACAATTTTCGCTTCACGGAGGCCTCGTGAAACCCAGCCGCTTCGTCGTTTTAGTATCCAGCCGCCCAAGTCTGAATGCCCGGTGCTCAAGCATTCGTTGACAACTCCCCCGTCCGACAGGCAAACTAGCGCCTTCGCCGGGAAAGGCATCTGGCGAACGCCTGAATAGCAACGCGCGCTCCTGACAGGTGCGAAACTCATTCTTCCTTCGTCTATGGCCATGACCGAGCAACGGGTCTCCTACACGCTTGACTCAACACTGCAGACGGTGGACAACGCCGAAGATAAAGCCACTCGCATCGCCACCGATCTCGGTTTCGCCGAAGACGAAGTCATGCAGATTTCCATGGCCGTTCGCGAAGGCGCCGTCAATGCCGTCCTGCACGGCAACGCCTACGCCCCCGATAAAAAGGTTATTCTGGAGTTCGTACACACCAGCACCGACCTCGTCATCACCATTCGCGACCAGGGCAAGGGCATGGACTTGAGCAAAATCCCCAACCCGCTCGCCCCAGAGAACCTGCTCAAGACCTCCGGCCGCGGTATTTTTCTCATGCGTTCCTTCATGGATGTAGTCGAAATTCGCCCGTCCCAGACGGGTACCGAACTCAAACTGATCAAACACGTCCACGGGCCATCCGCGGGCGGCAAGGAGGCTTCCCAGTGAGCATGAAAGTCAGTACACGCCAAGCGGACGGAGTCGCCATCGTAGACTGCAGCGGCCGCATCACCCTAGGAGAAGGCAGCGTGATTCTGCGCGATACCGTGCGCGATCTGCTTTCCAAGGGCAACAAAAAAATCCTGCTGAACCTCGCCAACGTCAACTACATCGACAGCTCCGGCATCGGCGAACTGGTCAGCGCCTTCACCACCACCAAGAACCAGGGTGGTGAGCTCAAGCTGCTCAAGCTGACCAAGAAAGTCAATGACCTGCTGCAAATCACGAAGCTCTACACCGTCTTCGACGTAAAAGACGACGAGTCCGCCGCCATCAAGGCATTCAAGTAGCGCCAGAACGCGTTCAAGTAGCACCCGAACGAATTCAAGTGGCACCAGAATCCGCCGCGGAGCGGCGAGATATGAAAGCCCGGCACGAAAGAAGTGCCGGGTGAAGTGGAACAAATGCGCGAGTCCCGGAGGGACGGTACGCGTTCTCACGCACACTCGCAGCGGCGAAAGAAAATCTTTTCCAGATGAGACCGAGGGCCGGACTCGCTTCGGCCCATTTTTCGTTCTTTCGCCGCAGTTCCATTCCAGAACGATTGCGACTTTATTTTCACTCCGTCACAGACCCTCGTCCGTCCCCCTCCTACAATCAAAGTACCAACCATGTTTCGTCTGAGGAAAGATGCGCTTCGTCGGAAGATGCGACTCGTTTGAGGAACAACGCGCCTCGTGCGCAGATGCGTCTCGTCGGGCGACGCGCCTTGTCTGGAGAAAAATGCGCCTTCCATACATCGGCCGCGAAGCGGCGGCAAATGAAACCCCGGCACGGCAGTGCCGGGTAAGCGTAGACAAAACCTACCCGAGTCCCGTCAGGGACGACATTCCAGCATGGAGCCTCCTGATATGGACATTGCTAACGCTGCTGTCCGCTCCCCTCCTCGCCGCCTCCGACTGCATCCCCATCCACGAAGCCAGCCATCACATCGGCGAAGTCCAATGCGTCACCGGCAAGGTTCTCCATGTGAAACCCGGAACGGGCGTCCACTACATCGACTTCTGCGAAGATCAAGCGGCCTGCCCCTTCACCGTCGTCGTCTTCTCTCATGACCTGAAAGATGTCGGCGACGTTCGCCGCCTCGAAGGCCACGTCATCGAGATCAACGGCGCCGTAAAGATGTATGACGGCCGCGCCGAGATCATCCTCAACCGCGTCAGCCAAATCCACGGAGGCGCCGCCATGATCCCGCGCCTGCCCAAAAACTACGACGTAGAAAACCGCGGCCACTACAGCGCCGGCCGCCGCTATCCCACTAAGAAACAGAAGAAGACCAAAGCCGAGCCCAACACGACCGCGACGTACGGCACCAACGTCGAAGGCCAAGCTCCACCGGAGTAGAAACTCCAGCTAGAACCGCGCCTGCGCACCCGCTACAATCAGGTAAGGAGGCAACCGTGGCGCAAATGACTCCTGAGGTCTCACGATTGCTGGAGCAGGCACTCTCGCTGTCGCTCGAAGAGCAGAAAGCTCTGGCAGATTCTCTGATTTCCAGCCTTGGTGGCAAGGTGGACGAGGGCGTCCGGGCAGCTTGGGAAGCTGAAATCGAGCGTCGCATCGCAGATCTCGATTCGGGCACCACAGAGACAACTTCCTGGTCAGAGGTCCGTCGCCGGAATTTAGCAAAGCTGCCGCATGTCCCGTAGTCGAATTCAGTTTCACCAGCAAGCCGGCGCAGAGTATGACGCCGCCTTCGACTGGTATCTTGAACGCACCCCGGATGCAGCTCGTAGGTTCGATGCGGAAGTCAGTCGGGCCCTCGAACAAATCGCTCAGGCTCCTCAGCGATGGGCCGCTGGCCCGCACAACACTCACAGGTTCTTGCTCAGGCAGTTTCCTTTTGTCGTGGTGTATCGGGAACGAACATCCGGGTACATTCAGGTACTAGCCTTCGCCCACACCAGCCGCAGACCCGGATATTGGAAGACTCGGATGTAACTCCCTCCGCGGAATCTGCTACTCATACCATCCCCTTCCTCAACTCCTCCAGCGGATACTTCGTCCCCCGCCAAGTAATCCCATCGTTCCACAAAGTCAGCACCATCGATCGCAGCAACGTATAGATAAACAGCACGGTACTCACCGGATGCAAAAAGAAGTAATAAGCCGGCACCGCCGACCGCCACGTCATGCCCACATAAATCAAAAATATCGAGAACAAGGCGACCGCATACGGCACCCGCGCCCACCCATGCGCCAGCCACACTCCAACAAAAGGCATCAGATTCAAAAATGCCAGCCCGCACGCCGACACCAAAGTCCGCCACCACTGGAACGACAGCACCGCGAAGAAATTCTTGGTCAGATTGTTGACCACTCCCATCGCCCCGTGCGCCCACCGGATCGAAATCAAATCCCCGCCAAACACATTGCGCTGCCGGAACCCAGCCTTCTTCACGACTTTACCCAGCTTCATGTCATCCAAAACTTCCATACGCAACGCCGCATAAGTCCCCACAGACTCATAAACGCTCCGCCGAATCAAATTAAACGCGCCCACCCCCATGTGATCATCCGTGCCCGGGTCTGCCACCTTCCACGGCCGGTGTCCAAACATAAACATCGTCTGAAAAAATGCAATCATCATGTACTCGCCCGGCCGCTTCATGATCATCCGCGGAAACAGCACCACATGATCCGCCCCCTCCGCCTCCGCGTAAGCCACCGCCCGCCGCACCGAATCCGGCTTGAACAACACATCGGCATCCGTAAACAGCAACCAGTCCCCCGTCGCCTGATTCGCCGCCGTCCACATCGCATGCGTCTTCCCCAACCATCCAGAAGGAAGTTCCCGATGATGCACCACCCGAAACGCCGGCACTGAGAGTGAGCCCGGATGCCCCATTTCTCGCGTATTTTGCGAGAAGTGGGAGTTTTCACTGATTCCATGTAAGATCTCGCCGGTGCGATCCGTCGACCGATCATTCACCGCGATCACTTCATAATTCTCATAATCAAGCGAAAGCAAAGTCCCCAAGGCCAGCTCGATGCTCTCTTCTTCATTCCGAGCCGGAACAATAATCGAAACCCGAGGATTCCCTACCGGACTCAGGTCCCACTCCGCCCGCGCAACATCCGCCACGCCAGGCAACCCAAGCGCCGCATCCACAATGCGGGAAGCCCAGGCCACCGCCAGAATCACCCCCGCAATCCAATAAAGGTAAGTCATCGGTATGAAAGCTCGTTATCAAGCCTCCAGTGTCCTCTGTGCGCCCCTGTGCCCTCTGTGGTGAATGCTTTTCGTAAGGACCTAAGAATCCCCAGAAGGTATTCCCGCCGCGTCCGTCACCCGCACCGCCGGCGCAAACCTCATCCCATAAAACAGTATGGCAGAAGACAACGCCGTAGCCACGACCGTACTAATAAACCCCGACTCCAGCGACGATGAATCTGAAACTTTCCCAATCAGCCAAGGCGAAAATGCATCCCCCAAAAAGTGAATGACAAACAGATTCACCGCAATCGCAGTAGCGCGAATGTGCGCCCCCACCGAATTGATGACCGCCGCATTCAGCGGCGCCGTATTCAGCAGCAGCAAGAATCCCGAAAGCGCAATCCCCGGCACCATCGCCGGCCCCCGATTAAACAAAGCCACCATCATCACTGGAATTCCCAGCCCCATGCTGGCCGCCGAGACCAGATAATAAGCACTCCGCGTGCGCCGCAGCAGCCGGTCCCCCAGCCATCCTCCCGCCAGCGAGGCTACCGTCCCATCGATCGCGATGATCAACCCAAAAATATTATTCGCCTGCAGCAGCGTATACCCGCGCATCCGCGAAAGAAACGTCGGCATCCACACCAGCAGCCCGCCCTGCGCAAACGTCATCATCGCCATGCCCAGCGTCGCCGTCAAAAATGCCGGGTTATGCAGCAGGCCGCGAACACTCCCCCGCTCGGGCGTCTCCTGCAGAGAATCAAATTGCCCGCGCGGCGGCTCCGGCATGAAGAACACCAGTGTCCCCAGAACAAACCCCGGAATTCCCGCCAGCAGAAACGGCGCGCGCCATCCGTAATGCGTCCCGAAGTACCCGCCAATGGGATATCCCAACGCAAATCCCACCGGAATCGCCAGATAAAAAAATCCCAGCACCCGCCCGCGCATCGACTCCGGAAACAAATCCGCCACCACGGTGGGCGAAATCGTAACGAAGCTAGCCTCCCCCACTCCCACCAGCGTATGCCGCAGCAGCAGCGCGTCATAGCTGTGCGTCACCGCAGTCAGGAGCGTCGCCCCGCTCCACGCAAACGCCCCCAGCCCAATGATCAGCCGCCGAGAGTACCGGTCCGCCAGCGGTCCCATCAGCGGCGCCGCCAGCGTATAGAAAATCAGAAAGACAGTAGTCAGCCGCCCAATCTGCGCATCGCTGACATGAAATTCATTCTGAATCAGCGGCTGCACCGCATTCAGCACCGACCGGTCAATGTAATTCAGCAGATTCAGCGCCGTCAGCAACACCAGCGCCGCCCGAGGATAGAGTTTATTTCCGCTCACAGGTCGAGCGAATATAACACGGGACAATCAGCCATACCGTCGTTTGATGTGATGACTTAGTATGATCCGCCAGTGACCGGCGTCATCCTGAGCGTAGCCGCCTTTCAGGCGGAGCGAAGGATCTGGCGTGTACCGCCTCAGCTGTTATGCTAACGCTGCGCCGGCGGCTGACAGCCGCACTCCCAGCCGCCGCATCGCGATGATTACGACTTCCCCTTCCGCGGCCACCGCGCCACCACCGTAGTCGAAATCCCCCCGCGCGGACGAAACTCCCCCTTCACCTCCGCCCACACCGGCTTCGCCCAGCGCACTACATCTTCCAGCACACGGTTCACAACATTCTCCTGAAAGATCCCCAAATTCCGGTAGCAATAAAGATATTCCTTCAGCGACTTCAACTCGAGACACCGCTTCCCCGGCATGTACCGGATCGTGATCACCCCAAAGTCCGGCAGCCCCGTCTTCGGACACACCGACGTGAACTCCGGATCATCAATCACAATTTCGTATCCCGGAAACTGGTTGGGCCAGGTCTCGATCTCCGGAAACTTCGCATCGAGCCCGGCGGCGGCATGCTCAGGTGTGTAGCGGGGCGGTTTAGCCATGCCGATATTGTAGCGGCACACCCTTCAATATCCCTCCACGCTACGAAGCCCGTGCCCCTTCCCCGGCATCTAACTCGTATACCGTGCCAGGTTCGCCTCATTTTTCGCGAGCCTCCGCCGGTGGTAAATTGTTACTTACAGTTATTCCTGTCTCGCCCTGAAAGACAAAAGGTTGGCATCGAGTAACAACAATTCGCACGGATCGCCCGCCCGCCGCCGCTTAAACTGGCTCGTCGCCGGAGCCGTCGTCGCCGCCGTGCTCATCCCCGTCTTCTCCCATCGCAGCGCTCTCCGCATACACACTGCGACGGTCGTACGCGGACCCATTCGCGCCCTCGTCTCCACCAACGGCAAGATCGAGCCAGTCGAGAACTTCGAAGCCCACTCCCCCCTCTCCACCAGCGTCAAGCGCGTCTTCGTGAAAGAAGGCGACCGGGTCCGCAAAGGACAGCCGCTCCTCGAACTCGATGACGCCGACATCCGCTCCCAGGCCGCCCGCGCCGAAGCCCAGCTGACCTCAGCCCAGGCCGAGCAAGCCGCCCTCCAGACCGGAGGCACCCACGAAGAAGTTCTCACCATCGACGCTCAACTCATCAAAGCCCGCAGCGCGCGCGACTTCGCCCAGCGCAATCTCGAAGCTCTCCGCCGTCTCCAGCAGCAGGGCGCCGCTTCTCCCGGCGAAGTCAAGCAGGCGGAAGACACGCTGCAGCGCGACCAAGCCGACGTCACTCTCCTCGAGCAAAAACAAAAAGACCGCTATTCCCGTCCCGAGGTCGCCAGGGTGCAGGCGCAACAGACCGAAGCCCAGGCCGCCTATGACGCCGCCCGCGACGCTCTGCAGAAATCCAATGTGCACGCGCCTTTCGACGGCATCGTCTACTCTCTCCCCGTCAAGCAGGGAGCCTATGTCCAGGCTGGAGACCTCCTGTTGCAAGTTGCCGATCTCTCCCACGTCCTGGTGCGGGTCTTCGTCGACGAGCCCGACGTGGGCCGCCTCGCTCCCGGCCAAAAAATCGAGATCACGTGGGACGCAGTTCCGGGCCGCACCTGGATCGGTGCCGTCACCCGCGTTCCTTCCACCGTAAAGCTCCACGGCACCCGCAACGTCGGTGAGCTCACCGGTACAGTCGACAACCACGACCTCCGCCTGCTGCCTAACGTAAACGTCAGCGTCTCCATCGTCACCGCCGAACACAACAACGTGCTCACCCTGCAGCGCGACGCCATCCGTCTTGACGACACTCAGCCTTACGTCTACGTGGTTGCCGACAACCGCTTGAAGCGTCAGGACGTGTCGATCTCTTTGCAGAACCTCACGCGCGTCGAAATTACCGCCGGCCTCCAGGAGAACCAGGTCGTAGCCCTGAATGCCGAAGACAGCAAGCCGGTAGTCGACGGCGCCCTGGTCAAGGTCGTGCGTTGACCGCTTCGTGTGGGGCGGACACTCTTGTCCGCCGCTTTTGCTGTTGGTCTTCGTCTTGGTGTTGATTTTGCGTCTGATCTCGATCTTCGTTCCACTTGTCATTCCGACCGAAGGGAGGAATCTGCTGTCCCACAGCAATCGAGGCGGGACCAATGCCCCGTACACTACGTGGAAGCGGCGCTTTTAAAGTCGCGTCACCGACACTCGAGACCTGGGGGTTTTCAAGCGTGTGTAGGACTAGTTCTTAACTGCGAGGGGAGCCGAACTGCCCTGTTGATGCCCCGGAGGGGCATCTGATAATAGCCCGGCGCTCTTAGCGCCGGGGACAGTGGAAGGAGAGAAACAGTCCCGGTAGGGACTGCTGAGCTTCTCATGTCCTCTCTTGAGCCCCAGCGGCACGCTCGCGTAAGGACGCAGCCCGTAGCAGCGAAGGCGAACTTACAACATGTACCTTTCAGCCCCAACATTATTTTTTCCAAGCTGCCGGCGGATTTTCCCTCCTATGAAACTCATCGCGCGTTTCCTGACCTGCCTTCTCGCGCTAGCCCTACCCGCCTATGCCGCCAGCTCCCAGGAACTCCTCGCCACCGGCCCAGTTGATGAACTCATCGAGACTCTGCAAGGCCGCATCTCCTCCGCCCCAAACGACGCAGAATCCAACAATCTCCTTTGCCGCGCCTATTTCTCCCTTGAGGAATGGGACCGCGGCATCGCCGCCTGCGAACGCGCCGTCAACCTCGATCCCCAGAACAGCCTCTACCACCTCTGGCTGGGACGCATCTACGGCGAGAAAGCCGACCGCACCGTATTTTTCAAGGCGGCAGGCATGGCCAAGAAAGTCCGATCCTCTTTCGAGCGCGCCGTCGAACTCAGCCCCGGAAACTGGGAAGCCCGCATCGATCTCGCCGAGTTTTATCTCGAAGCTCCCGGCATCGTCGGCGGCGGCAAGGACAAAGCCCGCGCCCAGGCCGACGCCATCAAACCTCTGAATCCCGCCATGGCGCACTGGGTCTTAGGGCGCATCGCCGAAAAAAATAAAGACAACGCTGCCGCCGAGCGCGAGTATCGCGCCGCCATCGACGCCAGCCACGGCGGCGCTCATGCCTGGCTCAACCTCGCCCTGTTCTATCGCCACACCAATCGCTTCGATGAGATGGAGCAGACCCTCCACACCATGCAGACCCGCCCCCTCGACCGCCCCGAGTCCTTAATGGACGGCGCCAGCATCCTGTTCCGCACCAACCGCAATCTTCCCTTCGCTATCCAGTTGCTCAACCGCTATCTCTCAACGCCGGTAGAGGCCGAGCCCGCCTTCAAGGCCCACTATCTCCTCGGCCAACTTCTCGAAAAGCAGAACGACCGCAAAGCCGCCGCCGATCAATACCGCGCCGCCCTGTCCCTGGCACACACCTACACCCGCGCCCAGGACGCCCTCAAGCGACTCAATCATTAAAATCGCAATCTTGAACTATAGCGCCGCCGCCTCGGCAGGATGTCTTGCAGCTGATCGGAATTTGCTGATCGAAATTTGCTGATCGAAATTTGAACGATGCCCGCGACCACGCTGTCACAGCTGAATCAAAATTTCACTTCAGCGATCTGCGTGGTTTCTTTCGGCCCTGGTTCATATTTCCAGCTCTTCACGGCTGTCAACGCAGATTCAGCCAGCAGAGGATGCCCTCCTATGTACTCCAAACGACGCACCGTCCCGTCGGGCGTAACCCAGATCTTCAGTTTGACCGTGCCATGCAGATTCATCTTCGCAGCCATGGTTGGGTACTCCGTCTCTGCCTCGCGCCGCAAGACTTTCCGCTCCGCCTGACCAAAGCCGTACAAGCCGCTCGCCAGCAGCGCAACGCACAGTAAAATGTCTCTCCCCGTCTTCATCCGTCCGCCGCTAAAAAATCAACCTTAATGCCATTTGGAGCAGCCTCGGGTCTCTCGCCCGGCTTACTTGTCCAAACGTTGTCCCGTCCGTGATGTTGCCGTCCGGGCTAAAGAATTGCGTATGGTTCAACAGATTGAAAAACTCTGTGCGAAACTCCAGGTTCGTCCCCTCACGCTCCTGAATCGTTTTGTGGATGCCCAAATCGATGTTTGCAATCCCCGGCCCGCAGCATATGGTCCGCGGAGCATTGCCGATCTGGCCCAGTGGCGCATTCACAAAAGAGCTTGGATCGAAGAAATAACCGCCCGATTTCTCCGGACTTAAACGCCGGAACGGCGCAATCTGGTTTGGCTCCCCAACCGTTTCATAATCGAAACTGTTCATCAGCTCTTGATCGCCCGTCGACGTTATCCGCACCGGAAATCCCGCCTGCAGCGCCACGATACTCGACACCGCCCACCCGTTGAGCAAGTGCCTGCCCCAGTTCGCAGTTTTGACGCCGGGAATCTGCCAGTACCCGCTGAACACAAACCGCTGCCGCGCGTCAAACAAGGAGAGCGCCCGCGACCTGCCTGGGTCGATCGGGTTGACCGATTCCTCGAAGCTGGACGCGTCGTCAAAAGACTTACTCCAGGTGTATGCCGCCAGAAACTGCAAACCGTGAGAGAAGCGTCGGCTAAGCAGCGCCTGCAACGAGTTGTACGAAGAATTCGCCACCGGATTCGTCGCGAAAAGACTGCCGAACACCGGAATCCCATCCGGCGGACAGCCAACTCCCGTCGTGGGCTCGCACAGAGGAGAAGAATATCTCCGCAATCCCACCAGCCGGATCGGTTTCGTATTCGGCCCGCTCACACTTGCCACCGACCCGTACGGCAAATGCAACGTGACCCCAGCCGGGATCGCGCCCGCCGGAACGGTGTAATCCTCATCGGCTTCAAATGGCCCGCACGACATCCCCGGAATCCGGTTCAGGTCAAGACACGTTTGCGCGTTCCCATAGTTCTGATCAATGGACGCCGTCAGCCGGTGTCCTTCGCTGCCCACGTATCCAAACTGCAGCAGCGTATCCCGTTCTAATTCGCGCTGCACCGTCAAGTGATAGTGCTCCGAGTATTGGCTTTTCAAAGTCGGAGGAAAATCTCCATAGAGCGTAATTGGCCGGAACAGGGCGAAGTCTACGGGGGAACCGGGCTCAGGATCCTGGAATCCGTGGAACGGATTAGGAGTCATGTCCCCATCCTGCCGAAGAAACGGCGTGTTGAGAAATGTGCTGCTAAGGTATGTGGTGCCGCCAAACGGTGGTTGCGCCGCCAGGTTCTCCCCAAAAAGCAACTCCTCATTGCTGTCGTAGAACATTCCCCAGCCTGAGCGGACACTCGTCCGCCCTGGCCCCCCGCTAAGTTTCGCGAGCCATCCACCCCTCCACTCCGGCGACCACGCCAGCCCCACTCGCGGAGCAAATGATCGCAGATAGTTGTTCGTCAACCCGTCCGTCATCCCCCGGTCTCCGGGCAGAACCAATCCCAGCGGAAATACCGAGCGGCCCGGCCCCGTCGTTGAACAATCCGAACTCCCGAAAACGCTCCGCAACGGGTCAGACGGACTCAAAACGCACGGAAAGACTCCCGTCGCCTGCCCCGGATTAAAGCCCTGCACCCGTCCGCCCGCGTCCGCCTGCGGCGTGTTCCATTCCCAGCGCAGCCCATAACTAAGCGTCAGGTTCCTTCTTACCTTCCAGGCGTCCTGCGCGAACAAGTCGAACTGCGCGCTCCGCACGTCTACCGAGTTCGCGGAGCCTTCAGCGAAATTGTCCGGCAGCCCGAGCAGATAATTCGGAATCAGGCTGCTGTATCCCACGTCATTAGGACCGCCGCCGAAGAACTGCAGAGCGCCGCTGACATCGTAAAAATAAAGTTGGTCTAGCCGCTGGTCGCGCCAATCCACACCGAACTTCAACGTGTGATTTCCCTCAATCCTGCTGTAGGTGTCCGTCCCCTGGTAGACGTTTCCCGTCTGCGAGAAACTGCCGCTCGCATTATTGCCATAGGCAAAACCTCCCGAGAGTGAAACCCACGGAACTCCCTCATCCTGCGCCCCGTATCCCGGCCTGATCCCCAGTGCCGGGTTCGTTGGATCGCCGAAGCACTCGCTCGCCGGAACTGTCGTGCAAGAATCCTGCACCAGATTGGTTCGCGCCGGAGATAGCAGATTGCCCTGTCCATTGCGGTAATAAACGAAACGAAACTCGTTGATTGTTTTGGCCGCGATCGTCCATTCATGCGACAAATTAAACTGCTGGAAGCGCTCCCGCGTCCGAGTGCCGAAACCGGGCACGTTCGCTCCCTCGGCCACAAACCGGTTGAAGGGCTCACCGTCAAAGCTGTCCCCGCCGTAGTAATAGAAGCTCAACTGCTGCTGGCCCGTGAGATTGTCGTCCAACCTCAACGTCACCTGGTCCGCCCGAACTTTGGCATTAGGAACAGCCTGAAAAGTATTGCTGCCTACGTTTGCCGCAGGCACAAACTGGTGCAACAAATCGACTGCCGTCGAATCAAAGCACTCTGCCGGAATCACATTGCCCGGAAAAATCGCCGCATAAGCCGTCCCAGCTGAAATCGCCGCTCCCCTGCGCCCGCTCACTGCCGCTGCACACCCAGGCCGATTGTTTAATGCTCGCGCTGTTGTGGCGTCCCGCAATATGCCAGTAAACGCCGCTCCCGAAGAAAAATTTCCCCCACGTTCCTCCGCCGTCGGCACCGTTACCGTATCGGACGGAACCCCCACCCGCTCCCGTCTTCCTTCGTACGACGCAAAGAAGAAAGTCCTGCCCGGCCGCACCGGTCCGCCCAGCGTCCCACCAAACTGGTTCTGCTTGAAGTCCGGCGTGGTCGGATCAAAATAGCCTTTGGCATTCAGCACATTGTTGCGCAGAAACTCGTACGCACTCCCGTGAAACCCGTGCCCTCCCGATTTCGTCACCACATTCAGCACCGACCCCGAATTACGTCCCAGAGCTGCTTCATAGTTGTGCGAGATCACCCGAAACTCGCTGATCGAATCCGGCGATGGCTGCAGCGACGGAAAATTCACCATCTGATCGCCGGCAGTCCCGCCGTTAATGTTGTAACTGTTGGACCGAGCACGTCCCCCGCTCACCGATACCACGCCCGGAAGGTCGCTGCCGAAAAAAAGATCTGCCCCCAGCGTGCTTTGCACCCCGGGCTGCAACTGCAGCAGTTCAAACGTGTCGCGCGATTTCAGAGGAAGTTTCGTAACCTCGCCTTCCCCCATCACCACTCCAAGCTGGGCATTGCCCGGTTTCCACCCCCGATTCCTCACGCACAGCTTGCCCGTTCCCGCCTGCATCTTTCCGCCCCAAAGCCAACTCAAGCCTTACCACCTGCCCAATGCTCGCCCGAATGTCCTTGCATGCGAACGCCAAAAAGCCGTCCGCCTTTACCTCCAGGCTGTAGCTGCCAACCGGCAGCGAAGGAAACTCGAACTCGCCCACCTCATCCGTAGTCGCAGCGCGCATCAGCGACGTGTCTTGCGCCGTGATGATCACCAGCGCGCTCATCACCGGCGCGTGACCCGCATCCACCACCCGCCCGCGAATCTCCGCGCTGCTTTGCCCCCACAATGGCGCGCCCCAAATGATTACCGATAGCAAGACGCTCTTCTTCAGCCAGCGTTCCACGGTACCCATCTCCTCTGCCCTCTCCACAAACGCCTACTCCATCTCCATCGGCATTTGTGGAGCCTACTTAAAGCAAAGGTCGCAGCCGGTATCCTCCCTTCGTAACCAGCATATGCAGACTTCGCCGCCGCCGTCACCGCAGCTCCCCGCGCCCGCCTCCGATTTTTAACATTCCGCTCGCATAAGATTCTCCATAGAATCATCTCCATATCATTTCTAAGGGGACGCGATGAAACCGATCTCATGCTTTGCAGCGCGCACACCAAGAATTCTTGCCGCGCTGCTCCTCCTGATACCTACTTCCCTGCTCGCCCAGCCTGTCACCCTCAAGCACGCTGTCGAGCTCGCCCTCAAACACGCCACCGCGGCCGACATCGCCGCCGCTGATGAACAACGCGCCTTCGCCGCCTACCGCGAATTGCACAACAGCTTCATCCCGCAATTGACCGCCGGTGCCGGCCTCGGATACTCCTATGGATTCCCCCTCAGCCTCGAAGGCGCCGCCCCCTCCCTCTTCAACCTCAACGCCCAGTCCCCGCTCTATCATTTCGAGATGCACGACTTTCTCGGAGCCGCGCGCGCTGAAACTGCCGCTGCCACGCTGCACAAGAAGGATCAGCGCAACCAGATCATCCAGGACACAGTCCTCACCTACGCCGAATTGCAAAAGTGGGAACGCCGCCTCTCGCGCCTCAAGGAAACCGAAGCCGACTCAGAAAAATTGCAGGCCGCCGTTGCCGAGCGCGTGAAAGCTGGCATCGATAGCGAAATCGAAGGCACCAAAGCGCGCCTGTCCTCCGCCCGCGCCCGCCTCCGCATCGCCGAAGCCGAGGGCGCCGCCGACGTCCTCCGTGAACATCTTTCGAAACTCACCGGCATCCCCGCCGCAGAAATTCAACTGGAGTCCGATTCCCTTCCCGAACTTCCTGAGACCACATCCGCCGCAGATGTCGCCGCCGCCGCAGACACCAATCCCATGGTCCAGGCCGCCGTCGAACACGCCCGCGCCCAGTACCTTAGCGCTCAAGGCGAGCACAAGTCCTGGCTCCCCAGCCTCGATTTCGCCGCCCAGTACGCCGTCCTCTCCCGTTTCAATCACTACCAGGATTATTTTCAGCTCGGCAGCTTCAGGCGCAACAACCTCGCCATCGGCGGCGTCATCCGGTTCAGCTTCCTCAATGCCCCGCAGAGGGCCCGCGCCCAGGCCGCCGACGCTGACGCCCTCAAAGCCAGCAAGCAAGCCGAAGCCGCCCGCAACAAAGTTTCCGAAGAGACTCTCCGCCTGCAGCGCGCCGTCGCCCAAATGCAGGCCGCCCGCGACGTAGCCGAACTCGAATCCGAACTCGCCCGAAAAAATCTAGCCGCCGTCCAAACCCGCATGGACACCGGCACCACCACCCTCCACGATCTCGACGACGCCCGCACCCAAGCCAGCGAACGCTTCATCACTCTCGAAGACGTAACCTTCGAACTCCAGCGAGCCCAGATCGAACTCCTGCGCGCCACCGGTAACCTCGAGACCTGGGCGTTAGGCTCCCAATAGCCAAAACCTCATGTGCTTGCAGAATTTCGGGGCGACGGATGGACTCGTCATTCCGAGGAGCGAATGCGACGAGGAATCTGCTTTTCGCCACGCCGACTGCCAGTAGTTGTCACCCCAAAAGAGCTTGTCATTCCGAGGAGCGAACGCGACGAGGAATCTGCTTTTTCCCACCACCTCTCCGATGTCTCCCCAACGCTTCACTAAATTCGTTGTGTCGAGCGGGCCAGAAGCGTACGATGCGCCCGGAGTTTCCCCGCATAATTTCCGGCTCAGAACGCAGCCAGGGGAGCCGCAAGCATGATCCAATCCGACGCAACCTTTGAAGCCAGAACCTATCGCAAGGCCGACCTCCGCCTCATCCCTTTTCTCTTCCTCTGCTACATCCTCGCCTATCTCGACCGCGTCAACGTCGGCTTCGCCAAACTGCAAATGCTGAAAGACCTGTCCCTCAGCGATGCCGCCTTCGCCACCGGCGCCGGCATCTTCTTCATCGGATATTTCTTCTTTGAGGTTCCCAGCAACGTGCTCCTGAAGAAATTCGGCGCGCGCCTGTGGATCGCCAGGATCATGATCTCCTGGGGCATCATCTCCGCCTGCATGATCTTCGTAAAAGGCGAATGGTCTTTCTACACACTGCGATTTCTCCTCGGCCTCGCCGAAGCCGGCTTCTTCCCCGGCATCATCTTCTATCTCACTTTGTGGTATCCCTCGAAACTTCGCTCCACCCGCACCGCCTGGTTTGTCGCCGCCATCGCAGTTTCCGGAGTCATCGGCAATCCCGTCTCCGGCTGGATCATGGATCAATTATCGGGCGCGATGAACCTCGCGGGTTGGCAATGGCTCTTCCTGGCCGAAGGCATCCCCTCAATTTTGGTCGGCTTCAGGGTCATCTACTATCTCGAGAGCAGCATCGAAGAAGCGAAATGGCTTACCCGCGAAGAAAAGGTCCTGCTCGCAGCCAACCTCGCAACCGAAGACCAGCATAAGACTCAACAGAAGCTGGTCGACGCCTTCACGAGCGGAAAAGTATGGGCGCTGTGCGCCATCTATTTCACCTTGATGATCGGCCTGTATGGCATCACTTTCTGGCTGCCTACGATCGTCAAGGCCTTCGGCATAAAAGGATATTTCAAGGTTGGCCTCGTCACCGCGATCCCCTACGGTGTCGCAGTGATCGGCATGATCCTTCTCAGCCATCACTCCGATAAAACCGGTGAGCGCCGTCTCCACTACGTTATCAACGTCACCGCCGGAGCCATCGCCTTAATCCTGAGTGGAGTTTTTGCCGCTCAACCGGTCCTGGCCATCATCTTCTTATCTATCGGCACTCTGGGAGTGATTGGCTCCATGCCCTTGTTCTGGCCGCTGCCCTCCGCATTCCTGGCCGGAACCGCCGCCGCTGCCGGAATCGGCATTGTGAACTCGGTGGGAAACTTGGGCGGTTTTTTTGGCCCCAACATTCCCATCTGGGCCAAAGCGGCTTCTTCCGACAAATCCGCGGCCTTATACATAATTTCAGCGATTTTGCTGGTCGGCGCCCTTCTGACCTATCTCTGCATACCCAAGACCCTCCGCGTCAAAGTTGGTTCTTGACCAACGAACTGCGCGTTGCAAACAGACCCATCGCGGATAAAATAATCCGAGCGTCCCCGCAACCTCAATCACCCGTCATCCTGAGCGGCGCACTTCGCCGCGTAGGACCTATGCAACTCGCCGCGGACACAGCACATGGCTTGACACTCTAGTGCGGCGGTCTTGCGCCCCCAATTCGGCCTTTCGCTCCCCCATTCCAGTTCCCATGCCCACAATCATCCGCGAGTCCGACCTGAGCGAGGATTGGTCTTTGCGCCGTGCGGCTTTGGCAGCGGCACGGTTTTCAAATCGTTGGTCAACTCCCAAACCTGCACCCAAACTCGGCTACACCGATGCCTACGTAATGTATCGCGCACTCTAATGCTTGCTCCTCCGCTCACCCACTCTGTTCCCCGCTCGCTGCACCTGGCTGCCGTTCGACCGAAGATTGTTCTCTTCCCCAAAGCTTCTTAGTACATTGAAATCCAGCTACTTACCATACTTGGGGAACCACCAGAAATACGGGCTTAAAACCCTCAACCCCGCTCGCGAATGTTAAAATAACTGAATACCCATATGCCTCTAAAAACTCTGTTCCTGAATCCCCCTTCGTTTGAGAACTTCGACGGAGGCGCCGGATCCCGCTGGCCCGCCACCCGCGAAATCGAATCCTATTGGTACCCCGTGTGGCTGGCTTATCCCGCGGGCATGCTCGAGGGCGCGCGCCTGCTTGATGCCCCTCCGCACCACGTTTCCGCCGAGCAAACCATCGAAATCGCGAAGGATTACGACTTCCTCGTGCTGTTCACCAGCACTCCCGGCTTTCCCGGAGACATTCGTCTCTCCCAGGCGATCAAGAACGCTAACCCAAAAATCAAGATTGCCTTCGTAGGCCCGCACGTCACCGTCCTGCCGGAAAAATCATTGCGCGATTGTCCCGCCATCGATTTCATCTGCCGCAAAGAATTCGACTACGCTGTCGTCGACTACGCCAAGGGCAAGCCGCTGGAAGAAATCCCCGGCGTGTCGTTCCTGAAAAATGGAAAAATCGTCCACAATCCCGACGCCCCGCAAATTCAGGATCTCGACGCCCTGCCCCACGTCACCGAGGTCTACAAGCGCGATCTCAACGTCACCCGCTACAACGTCCCGTTCCTCCTCAATCCTTTCGTCTCGCTCTACACCACGCGCGGCTGCCCCGCGCAGTGCACCTTCTGCCTCTGGCCGCAGACCCTCAGCGGACATCCCTGGCGCAAACGCTCCAGCGACGATGTCGCCGCCGAAATGGCGCGCGCAAAAACCTACTGGCCCGACGTCAAAGAATTTTTCTTCGATGACGACACTTTCAATATTCAGAAAGCCCGCACCATCGAACTCTGCGCCAAGCTGAAACCGCTCGGCCTCACCTGGTCCTGCACCTCGCGCGTCACCACCGACTTCGAAACTCTCAAAGCCATGAAAGAAGCCGGATGCCGCCTGCTCATCGTCGGCTACGAATCCGGAGACCAGCAGATCCTTAAGAACATCAAGAAAGGCGCAACCATCGAACGCGCCCGCCAGTTCACCAAGGACTGCCACAAGCTCGGCCTCGTCATTCACGGAGACTTCATCATGGGTCTCCCTGGCGAGACCCACGAGACCATCAACAACACCATCGCCTTCGCCAAGGAACTCAACGTCGAAACCATTCAGGTCTCGGTAGCCCATGCCTATCCCGGCACCGAACTCTACGACTACGCCGTCAAAAACGGTTTCATGGTGAAGGACAGTCAAATGGTCGACGAAGGCGGCCACCAGTTGGCGCACATCCAATATCCCGGCCTTCCCGCTGACGAGATCCTCTCGGCCGTGCACCGCTTCTACGATGAGTATTATTTCCGCCCGAAAGCGGTTTTCCGCATTTTGAAAAAGGCGGCCTTCGACAGCAACGACCGCAAGCGCCTCTATAAAGAAGCCAAGACGTTTCTAAAAGTCCGCTCCATGCGCAACAAGCTAGTCAAAAAGCACAGCGACGAAGCCGCCGCAGCCGCGCCCGTCGAAGTCTAGATCAGATCAAGTGTGGCGCGGGCGCCCTCGCCCGCGAAAGGCAACCGTGTTTGGTTGTTGGGCTTCATGCAAGGACAACGTTGCCTCGTGAATAGGACAACCGTGGAAGAGCGGCCCTTCAGGGCCGCGTAAGTTGTGAAGAATCGATGGGGCTTTAGCCCCGGTGTTTCGGTTTATTCAATCGGTCCCCACTCGAGTTCCCCGTGACCTTTCGCAAATACTTAGTCCTCGCCGGAGTCACCGTCTTCGCCGCCACCGGAGACTCCTTGCTCTCCCATGGCATGAAGCAGGTCGGCAACATCTCCCTGCATCACCTGCCCGCCGTACTTCTCGCCGTCCTCAATCCCTGGGTCGCCATCGGCATCCTCCTGCTGCTGGCCTTCTTCGCCTCCTACACCAACGCACTCTCCTGGGCCGATCTCACCTACGTCCTCCCCGCCAGTTCGCTCGGATACGTCCTCCTCGCCCTCATCGCAAAATTCGCCTTGCACGAGCAAGTCAGTCCGCTGCGCTGGCTAGGCATAGCCCTGATCTCCGGCGGCGTAGGCTTCGTAGCCGGAGGCCCCGCCCTGACCTCCTCCCCGCATCACGAACCCGCCGAAGTCCCAGAACCTGTAGCGTCCGCAGCGCCCACCGGAGCTCAGCCATGACCCACCTCTACACCTGGACCTCCATCCTGGCCATCGTTCTCGCCTCCGTCGTAGGCGACGTCCTCCTCGCACGCGCCATGCGCCAAGTCGGAGACCTCCACGAACTCTGGCGCCGTTCCGGCCTCTGGACCATTCTGGCCCGCGTCCTCACCAATCCCAACTTCGCCCTCGGCGTAGCCGCCATGGCCGTAGCCTTCTTCAGCCTCCTCTTCGCCCTCTCCTGGGGAGACGTTAGCCTCGTCGCCCCCGCCGCCGCCTCGCTCACCTTCATCGGCAACGCCTTCGCCGCTAAAATCTTCCTCCACGAAAAAGTAGACCGCCGCCGCTGGATCGCCGCCGTCCTCGTCGCCGCGGGCGTAGCCCTCCTCGCCGGCTAACCACAGTCCTTGTCATTCCGAGGAGCGAACGCGACGAGGAATCTGCTTTCCCACTCCTTGCACCCCGCCCATCCAACGTCTATACTCTCGCGCCATGGGGGGTGCTCCTATGCACAGAACGGCATTACTCGTAGTCCTCGCCCTGCTCAGTGTCAGCGTAAGTCATTCTTCCGCGCCTGACTGGGCCATCAACGCCACCACAATTGAGGCCTGCAGTTGCCCACACTTTTGCATCTGCTATTTCAACACACATCCAGCCGGTCACCACGAGAATGGCAAGACCGAGCACTACTGCAAGTTCAACAACGCCTACAAAGTTAACAAGGGACACTACGGCTCGACCGATCTCACCGGCGCCAAGTTCTGGATTAACGGCGACCTCGGCGGCGACTTCTCCCAGGGCCAGGTGGACTGGGCTCAGGTGACCTTCGATAAAGCCACCACGGCAGACCAGCGCCAGGCGCTCGGCGACATCATCGGCCACGTCTTCCCGGTGAAGTGGAAATCGCTCCAGACCGCCGAAGGCAACATCGACACTTGGACCTTCGACAAAGATTCCGCTCACGCCACACTCAACGGCGGCAAGACCGCCGAAGTGAAGCTGAAACGTTTTCAAGGCATGACCGACGAACCCGCCGTCCTCAAAAACGTAAGGTATTGGGGAACGCCCCGCAACGACGGCTTCGTCATGATGCCCAACGAAATCGAAACCTACAAAGAAGGCCCGAACCCCTACACCTTCAAAGGCACCAACGGTTTTATGCTGACCTTCGACATGACCTCAAAAGACCTGGCCCCGCAGAAAGGCTCGTCAATGAGCTACTGACATTTTCGATCGATATCCTCCCGACGGAGATATTCCTGAGGGTGCCCCATTTCTCGCGCGTTCTTAGCGCCAGAAGTGGGGATTTTTCTAGATGACGGTCTTGTCATTCCGCGCCGTCCGCAGCCGCAAAGCGGCGAGGACGTGTCGAGGAACCTGCTTTCCTCTGCAACGACCACCAGCCAAGAATGGCTGAATGCTGAGTGCTGATTGCTGAGTGCTATTTCAAAACTTATCGTCATTCACCTCGATCCAATACCCATCCGGATCCTGAAAATAAATCTGATGCACCCCATCCTTCCGCACGCTCATCTTCCCGCCACCGTTCAAATCCCGATACGTCACTTTCATCCCATCCAGCTTCTTGCGAAACTCGTCGAGCGACCCAACCCGAAACGCGAAGTGCACTTCAATCTCATGATGCGCCGGCTCGGTAGCGCCTCCTACGATATGCAGTTGTTCATGCGCCCCAGCTCGAAACCACGCATGCGTATCGTCCTTGAACGGATCAGCAATCTTCTCAAGGCCCACAACTTTCTCGTAAAACGCCACACTCTTCCCCATATCGCGCACATACACGGTAGTGTGATCAAACTCCGGCGCCTGCTTTCGAGCAGCCGATTGCGAGAACAGCATCCCAACAGCCAGCACAGCCGTCAGGGACGAGAACAAAGCGATTCTGATTTTTTCCATGGCTCGGCATCCTACAACAATCGCCCGCCGTGGTGGAAGCCGAGCTTCGCTCGGCCTGTCCGGGTCAGAGACCCGGACCCACACTGGACCCGGACCCACACTTTCCTAACCTGGTGGGATGAGGGCCTTTTTTATTACGTCTCGAACCTTTTCCCGGGCCTCCTCGATTGTCACTTTGGCTGGAGGACGGCGCTCGTCGGGTTTGATTTGACTACTCGCGGTCCGGGTCCGCTTCTCGGCGAGTTCGGCTTCGCGTTCCGCGTTTTGCATCCGCTGTGTTCGCTCGCGGGCGGCTTCTTCGCGGTCTTCTTTTTCGCGCTCGGCTTGGCCTTCGCGACCCAGGCGGTTGGCTTCTGCTTCGGCCCAGCGGCGGAGCTTGGTTTCTTTTTCCAGCTTGCGCTGGGCTTCTGCTAACGCTTCGGCGCGCTCGGCTTCTTCGTCTTGTTCATCTTCTTCGTCTGCGAAATCTTCGTCGTCCCAGAGGTGCGCCCCTAGCGGAGTTTCGCTTACGGCGCGAGGGTCGAGGACTACGTTGTGCATTGACGGCTCGAAGTTGGTGTGGCGCAGATTCACGCTGGCGGTTTGCAGGGCGTAGAGCAGGAGGCCGGCGGTTTTCGGGTCGAGGTGTCCGAGGGTGAGCAGGCGCATGATCTGCATGAGCGAGACCTGGATGGAGTTGGCGTCCTCGAGGACGGGGAGATCGAAGATGGCGGCGCGGCGGCGAGCGCGGGCCTGATTGACGGCGATGCGCTCGGTTTGGAAACGTTTGTGGAAGAAGCAGAAACGGTTGCGGCGCAGGGCGGGCGATCCGCACTGGGTGCCGTTGACTTTGATGTGCTGACAGCGACTGGGAAAATCTGACACTGGGAGTACCCCCTCCCCTTCCCCTGGTGTAATGGAATCATGGGGTTAGGGTCGATTTTGAATGCAAAATCTTGAGCCCCAAGGGGTTACGGGTAAAATCTTGAGTTACAAGGAGTTATTGCACTCTTTATAGCTTAAGTTATAAGCTATATTGGTAGGATGCAGGAATGGGAGGTGGTTTGGCAAGGGAAATTGTGGGGGTTCCCAAAATGGGAATAGTCCGAGGGCGGCGCGAGGGGGTACAGATGCGTTGCGTTAAGGTCTGGGGGACGTCCAAGAGTGCCTCGCCTTCGCCTTGTCTTCGCCATAGGAATATGCGAGACTTCATCTCGATGGACTCGATTCCGATGATCCGGTACATTGAATGCACTCCCCAGCCAAATGGAGAACTAGTGAGAGCCTCATTTGAGGTCCAAGGACCTGTGTCGAGCATTGGCAAGAACAAGCTTCACCACGCAGACTGTTTCGGCTGGCTGGAGGCCGCAGATGCCCAGTCGGTTCACGCTATTGTCACCGATCCTCCGTTTGGCTTGGTCGAGTACAACCCAGATCAATTGCACAAGCTCCGATCAGGTCGAGGCGGTGTGTGGCGGATACCCCCGACGCTCGACGGCTGCAAACGCAAGCCTCTGCCACGCTTCACTGTGCTCTCGAAAGAAGACTTACGAGGGTTAGTGACCTTCTTCGAGAAATGGGGAGAGCTTGCAATTAGGGTACTTGTACCAGGAGGGCACCTGCTCATCGCTTCGAACCCACTGGTGAGTCCATATCTATCTTGGGCGCTGCTTTCTGCCGGGTTCGAAAGACGAGGCGAAATCATCAGACTTGTCCGTACGCTTCGCGGCGGTGATCGTCCGAAACTCGCGGAGCGGGAGTTCGAGGGTGTATCGGTCATCCCGCGCAGTTGCTATGAACCGTGGGGAGTTTTTCGGAAACCGCTTGGTGAAAAACGAGTCTCGTTCAATCTGAAGAAATGGGGCACGGGAGGTTTGCGTAGAACGCCAGACGGTAGACCTTTCCCCGACGTACTAAAGAGTGAGACTCCGTCCGATGAAGAAATTCACATCGCCGATCACCCGTCGTTGAAGCCTCAACGTATCTTGCGGCAACTTGTCTGGGCGTCTTTGCCTCTAGGCGAGGGGGTCGTGCTCGATCCTTTCATGGGAAGTGGTTCGACGATTGCGGCTGCCCAAGCTGTCGGATACGCGAGTATCGGGGTAGAGAAGGATGAACGGTTTTTCAAGCTGGCATCCTCCGCAGTGCCACGCCTGGCAAGAATAAGGGTGGATTGGGAATCCTTCGGCGGTCCCAATGGAGACAATGGAACATCCAAACGCTATTCGACGATCCTGCGCGAACAAGCCGAGTTCCACTTCTGCGGCCGATAGAAGTTACGCCTTCACGGGGTAGAAGAGTCCGGTTTCGCATAGTACGCGAGCGACGAGTGGTGCGGATCACAACGTGAGATAAACTCTAGTAGCCTGTTCACGGCGTCTGGGTTCTGCTCAACGTGCGCGAGGTAATGAAGCATTCCGCTAACCGCCGAATCCTGCTTCGACCAATCCCAGATCTGAAGTGCCTTCAGTACTTCGCCTTGTGTGAGGGGCATGACGTTTGCGCGTTCTAAACTCACCTTGGCCGCGGCATCGATGTCTCGCACGAAGGCGATGCCGGTCAGACCACGTCCTTCTACGTTCCCTATGAAGGTCCCGAGTTGCTTATCTAGATTACCTGTATCAATGTGCAGATCCTTAACCTCGACCGACAGATCCAAGTCCAACCCGTCATAGCCGTCTATGTCGCCAAACCGACGTTGTCGAGAGGAGCCGGTGCGCACCTTGTCGACCACAAAGTTGAGATGCGGGCGGTCGGCACGAAAGAAACCATAGGCAATTGCCTGAAACGTCAGGCCACCGTTTTCGGACTGATGTGCACGCGGATAGTCGGCGACAATTCGCTCGAACAGCCGACCTCGCTCCTCCGATCTTTTGAAGAACTTGTTAGGCTTTAGCTCATTCAGGCCGTAGTTGAATAGCTTCTGGCATAACTCATAACGGGCCGATTCCGAGAGCTGGAAAGACATCACAAGCAGATCCTTATATTTTTGCCATTGTCCAGTGTTGTAGACGTAAGCACTCGGATAGCCGGTGCGGTCGAGGCTGTGGAACAGGGCGACCACCGATTCTTCAGTCTTTCTGATTCCTGCTTGTGTGTCGCCGCACTGAAGCGTAAGAGTATTGGCCTGGCTCTCGCCACGTTCAGTTATCAGCTTGTACTTTTGAAAGAGGTTTTCGTAGCTAAGATCTGGCCGGAACCTCTTAGCTTCGGGATCTGCGGCTGCGAGCCGCTGGGCGAGGATTACGAAATCGAGTGCGAGACCAAGGATGTACCTCATCCTAAAGAAGCGATCAGTAACATAGGCTAGCACTCGATCGGATAGCTTTGCTTCTGGCTCGCTGATCCGCCCCGGCTTGAAGTTGGAGCCGAAATCTGCTCGCAAGAATCCTTCGATTTCTGTCTTCTCTGCCGCAGTTCGAGCGTACATTCGCGTAATCTACATCAACGAACATCCTGCTGACTAGCTGGATACCAAGCTGCGCGACAGCCACCGACGCTGAGGGCTACTAGAAGGCGCACGTTAGGATGGGGCACCTCGGGTTCAACGACTGGAGCCGATAGAGAGCGTCCCTCAGCGGCTAAAGCCGGCGATTCTAACGGCGCTTACGGCACGACTAAAGTCGTGCCCTTCCCGAGTCGTGCACTTCCACGAACCCATCGGGCCCATCGGCCTGGGCAGGCTGCTGAATCTTTTTGTTTGCCTGGGGAATCTGGTATCAACAGAGCTTGGGGGAGGACTTGGGATGTTGCTGACTCTGATTGCTGTTGGTGCAGTGGCGCTGTTGGGGCTGATCGTATTTTGGATCAGACGCACTCGGGTGCACGGGGAGATGGAGATGCAGCGGCACAGCATCACAGCAGAGGCACTGCACGCATCGCTGGCTTCAGATGAGAAAGTACTTCTGTTTGATGTTCGCCAGCCGCTCGACTTGTTAGCCCATTCTGAACTCATCCCAGGGGCACGAAGGCTTGCGCCAGCAGAGGTGCTGGAGAACCCGGCGCTCATTCCGAAAGAGAAAGATTCAGTCGTTTACTGTACCTGTCCCAGCGATAAGACGAGCCGGGTAATTCTGCGTCGAGCTCTCGGGTTGGGGTTTCACCACATTAAGTTCCTCAAAGGGGGATTGGCAGCGTGGAAAGAGATGGGTTATCCGGTTGAGCCCTATCAAGAGACATTTCACCTCTATATGCCGAGCTTAACGGCGGGCTCCGGGCGACAGTGATGAGACGCGGTGCTTGAAGCCCCAGGAGTTGGAGATTGACTGGAGCGGGCGGAGAGCGTCCTCAGCGGCTAAAGCCGGCGATTATTTCGCGACCGTTACGGCACCCTTCGACTACGCTCAGGGCAGGCTCAAGAACTAAAGTCGTGCTGTTCCGCAAAACCTTGCGCTTTTTGGCGAGATATTTTTTTGGCGCGTACGAAGGTCAAAACCCCCACTTCTCGCAAAAGACGCGAGAAATGGGGCACCTGGCTGAACGCGCTGCGCCACCCAAACTCGTGTTTATCACGTGAAGAGGCGCATGATGCCACGGGGTGGGAGATCGGGGACTAGAAAGCGAATGTCGCGGCCGGCGGCGCGGGCGAGGGCTTCGGCGGCCAGATAGCCGCTGCGGACCGCGCCTTCCATGGTGGCGGGCCAGGCGGTGGCGGTCCAGTCGCCGGCCAGGAAGACGCGCGGCCAAGGGGTGGGGGCCGGGGGGCGGTAGGTGTCGATGCCGGGGAGCGGAGAATATACGGCGTGAATTTCCTTGATCACCGTGGACTTCACGAGCTTCGCGGCGCGCGCTGCGGGGAAAAATTCCCGGACCTCGGCGAGAACCAAGTCGACGATCTCGCTGCGAGATTTTTCGATGAGGGTTTTCGAGGCGCTTACGACGAGCTCGATGTAGCTGCCGCCCTCAGGGGCTAAAGCCCCTTCTAAGTTGGAATCGTCTATGGCAGGACTAAAGTCCTGCTCTACACTTTCGCCTCGCCCTCTGGGCTCGCCGCGTGCTTCGCGTTCGCTTCGTGCTTCGCTTTCGGCGCGTGGTTGCCGCTCGACTCGCAATTCTGTGCGCATGGGTTGGAGGCGGGACTTGTGGAACATCCACTGGATGGTGCGGTCGAGCAGGACGGCGTGATCGAGGCCGGAAATCTGGCGGTCGAACCAGAGATGGATTCCGGTAATCGGAGACGGCTCGAAATGAGTCAGCATCGCGCGCAAGGGAGCACTCTCAGAAGCTTGCGGCAACACGCGATCTAGCCCATCAAACGGCAGTGCCAGCACCAGATAATCGAAGGTGGATGTGGTCTGGGCGGCGCTCTCGCCTGACTTGTCCGTGAGCTGCAGGCGCACCTGCGTTGGGTCGGCGCTCAATGTTTCTGCGCTGAATGTTTCCAGGGTGCTGCGCAGGCGCAACTCGCCGTTGCGGGCCCGGATGTAGTCGCCGGCGGCGTTGTAGAGGTCGGTCAGCGGGATGGTGGGAACGCCCATATGGCGCGCCGCGGGAGATCTCATCGATTCACGCACTACCTGCGCGGCGTATGAGATCGAGATGCGGTCCAGATCTTCGCTTAAGGCGCTGACCAGGATCGGCTTCCAGAAGCGGTCTACGGCTTGCCGCGTCTGGCCGTGATGGTCGAGCCAGTGCTGGAAAGATTGTCCGGTGTCTGGCTGAGTAGTCAGCGTGAGTGGAACCAGCGCGCGGGCGATGGCGAACTTGTCTGCCGCGTTCAGGAAGGGAAATTGGAAGAAGGATGGCGCGGTGTGCAGCGGCGCGGGCAGGAATGAACTCGTCATCTTGGTTGCGCGGCCGCCGGGTTCGAGGAAAGTCATCTCGTCGTACCAGCGGATCTGGTGGGCTACTCCGATGCGCTGGTAGAACTCGACGAGGTTGGTGCAGACGCGGAACAGGACGTGCTGGCAGTTGTCGACGACCTCGCCGGTGCCGGGATGTTCGTAGGAAGAAGCGCGGCCGCCGAGATATGGTCGGCGTTCGAATAACGTTACGCGGAAGCCGGAGTTGGCCAGGGCGCAGGCTGCGGCTAAACCTGCAAGGCCGCCTCCGGCGACGGCTACTGTGGGTTGGGTAGAGGTTGCTTTCATCGGGTCAGTGCGGTGACGAAGCCCACTTCTCGCGCAAAAAGCGCGCGAGAAATGGGGCACCCGGTATCGGCACCGCAAACAAAGTGCATAGGTCCCTCGCTTCGCTCAGGATGACACGTACAACTTATATCGCGATGAGACGTTCAACTTATATCGCGATTACACGTTCAAGCTATATCACGATGCCACGTTCAAGCTATATCACGATGCCACGTTCAAGCTGCATCGCGATGGTAAGTTCAAGTTCCGCGAAACTGCGGGACAACACACTTGCGGAGCGCATCGGTCAGAGGACGCGATGCAGGAAGCCTCTCGCCAGGATACGCAGCTTTTCCGACGTGCTTAGGGTGACTTTGGTGGTGAAGACGTCGTACTGGCGGGCGGCGATTTTTTCGAGCAGGCTGCGGTAAATATTTACCAGGACCCAGAGAGCGGGCCGGCTGTCTTCGGAAACGTAAGGAATCAGTTGGTCGCCGGCCTGGTAGAACTCGCGGGCGCGGTCCGCTTCCATGGCCAGCACAGGACGGAAGCGGGCGGGATCGGGAGCGGTGAGCAGTTCCGCGGACGAGAGGTTGAACTTCGCCAGATCTTCTTCGGGAAGATAGATGCGGCCCTGGGCGGCGTCTTCTTTGACGTCGCGAATGATGTTAGTGAGCTGGAAGGCCAGGCCACAGCGCTCGGCCAGCGACTCGGCGTCGGGATCACGATAGCCGAAGACGTGAATGCAAACGAGTCCCACTACCGAGGCGACGCGATAGCAGTACTGGCGGAGATCTTCGAAAGTTTTGTAGTGAACCTGGGCGGTCGGGATGCCGCGGGCGAAGCCGGGTTCGTCCTGCGGCTCTTGCGAGCCTTCAACGTCCATGGCGGTGCCATGGGCAAGTTCATCGAGCAGTCCGGCGGGGATGTGATAGCGGCGTTGGGCGTCGGTCAAGCCCAGCAGGATGGGATCGTCGGTGGGGTTGCCTTGCTGGGCCCAGTGGAATCCGTCGAGCCAGGCATCGAGCTTTTGACGGCGGTCCTGGAGGGTGAGAGTGGAATCGTCGGCGATGTCGTCACAGCGGCGCATGAAGGCGTAGATGGCGCAGAGAGCTTCGCGCTTGCGGCGGGGCAAAACGAGGAAGGCGTAATAAAAATTCTTGGCCGCCTGGCGGGTGATGCTGCGACAGACTGAATACGCCATCGCCAGTTGCGGAGGTGCAGGAGTCCAGGGAACTGGGGCGGATTGGGCTCCCGCGCTCATTTGCTTTGACCTCTGCTTGCTCCCAGCAGCTTGCCTACGGCGGCGCGCGCTACGAGTGCGAGCTTGCGCGGTTTGGAGATGGAAGGGCGGCGGCCCAGCACGGCGAAGTTCTGCTGTTCGATAGCGTTGAGAATTTCCTGACCGCCGCGGGTGAAAAGTTCGAGATCTACGGCCAGGGCGCGATCTACTTTTGCGACTAGCGGGAGGCCTTGGCGGAACCAGTCGCGGGCGCGGTCTACTTCGAATTGCATCAGGGCGCAGAAGTTTTGCGTGTTCTGATTTTGCGCGATGTCCTGTTCGCTCACGGTGAAGCGGCGGAGGTCTTCGAGCGGGAGATAGATGCGGCCTTTGGCGTAGTCGATGGAGACGTCCTGCCAGAAGTTGGCGAGTTGGAGGGCGGTGCAGGTGAAGTCGGAAAGTTGCTGGCGTTCGGGGTCGCGGTAGCAGCAGAGATAGAGGACGAGATGGCCTACGGGATTGGCGGAGTAGCGGCAGTAGGCTAAGACATCGTTGAAAGTTTCAAAGCGGGTGATGGATTGGTCCTGGCGGAAGGCGCGCAGGAGGTCGGAAAATTCGTGCTTCGGGATGTCGAATTGGCGAACGGTTTCGGCCAGGGCTACGAAGACGGGGTGACGCGGGTTTTCGGCGTAGCAGGCGTTGAGTTCGGACTCCCATTGGTCGAGTAGTTCGAGGGCGGCGGCGGGGTCGCCAACTTCGTCGCCGAGATCGTCGGAGATGCGGCAGTAGGCGTAGACGTTGAAGAAGTGCTGGCGGAGGCGGCTGGGGAGGAACCAGGTGGCTACGGAGAAATTTTCGTAGTGGGTGCGGGCGAGGCGACGGCAGTATTCGCGGGCTTCGTCCAGCGCGGGCGCGGTGGAGGGAATGGCGTAGGCAACGGGGAGGCGGGTCCACGGGGAGGATGGCGGGTTTTGGGTGGCGAGTTGGGTCATGCGTCGGTGCCGTCCCTACGGGACTTGGTTCCTTCTCTGGTGCGTTACCCGGCACTGCCGTGCCGGGCTTTCACATGGCGCCGCTTCGCGGCTGGCACACCGTCACGAGTGAGGTCGTGCCTTCCCATTGGCGCGTTCCAAAAAACTTCGAGTGCTTTCGGCCTCCGTTGAAGCCGAGCTTTCGCTCGGCCTGTCCGGGTCAGAGACCCGGACCCACACAAACCTCACCCACACAAATCTCATGCGCACGCGCCTCACGATTGAAGTCGTGGCCCTTCCGAACCGTCTTTTTTCGAACGAACAGCACTCGACGGTCAGTGGCCGGGGATGATGGCGGTTTTTATGTCGCCGCCGCGGTTGAGCATGTGGCGCAGGACTTGCTGCAAGCGCGAGAGCGGAGCCTCCCCGGTAATGTAGTCGGTGGGACGAATTTTTTTGGCGGCGATCAGGCCGAAGGCGCGGCGGACGGTTTCGGGCGTGTGGTGGAAGGTGGCCTTGAGCGTGATCTCGGAGTAGTGCAGGCGGTCGGTATCGAGCTGGACCCTGGTGCCGCTGGCACATCCTCCGAAGAAATTGACGGTGCCGCCTTTGCGGACCATGTCGATGGCCCACTCCCAGGCTTCGGGGCGGCCAACGGCTTCGATGACTACGTCGCAGCCGCGCCTTTGCGGGGCGAGCGTGCGGACAGTCTCGACGACATTTTTCGCTTTTGTGGTCTGCACGATTTCGTGCGCTCCCATTTGCTTGGCGGCAACGACCTGCTCGTCGCGCTTGACTACGGAAATCACATTGCAGCCGATGGCGCGGGCGACCTGCACGAACATAAGGCCGATGGGGCCGCCGCCGATGATGGTCACGGTGTCGCCGATCTCGACGCCGGTTTCATGGAGGCCGCGGAGAACGCAGGCCAGGGGCTCGGTCATGGCGGCGTCTTCGAAGCTCACGTTGGGCGGGATGACGAGCATGTTCGCTTCGACGATGCGGCGGGGGACGCGAATGTATTCCGCATAGGCGCCGTTGTTGAACAGGAGATCTTCGCAGAGATTTTCCTGGTGCTTGGAGCAGTAGAAGCACATCTGGCAGGGCGCGGAGTTGAGGGCTACGACGCGCATGCCCCTCTTGAAGCCGTTAACGCCGGCACCGACTTGCTCGATGACCCCGGCGAGTTCATGTCCGAATAAAGCGGGAGGAACGATCATGCGGGCGTGGTAGCCGCGCTGGTAGACCTTGAGGTCGGTGCCGCAGGTCAGTGCGACCTGGACCTTGACCAACACTTCACCCTCTCCCAGGCTGGGGATGGGAACTCTTTCGATCTTCAGATCTTCTTTGCCGTAGAGGACGGCAGCTGTCATTTTTCCGGTCAATGCATATTTCCTTCAGGGGCTAAAGCCCCGAAATAATTTAGGCCCTTAACGCGGCCCTAAAGGGCCGCTCTTCCACATTCACCCCTTCGGACCTTAACGCTGCCCCTTCGACTCCGCTCAGGGCAGGTTCTGAAGGGCCGCTCTTCCAAACGATCCGTCGAACGTTAATGCGGCTCTCAGGGGCCACTGTTCCACTTGGCCCGTCGACCGTTGCTTCTACTGCGTTTTCCGAACTGACTATCGCGCCCCGGGATTGCCGGGCTGAAGCACGATCTTCATGGACGAGGGCTGAGGGTGTGATGCCAAGTCTAAGGCTTCGGTGGCGTCACGCAGCGGGAAACGATGGCTGATCAGCCGTTCCAGATTCATTTCGGCACTCATGACAAAGCGAATCGACTCCTCCTGCAGGTCGACGGATGCGCTGTAAGAGCCCAACAAAGTCTTTTCGTCGACACAGATTGCGGCGGGGTCAATGACGGCCTCGCCGTGCTGCGTCTGGGCAAAAAGCAATACCCTGCCGCCGGGACGGGCTGCATCCATGGCGGGACGAATTAAATTGTTGCTGCCCACGGCAAGGATGACCGCGTCTGCCCCACGTCCCTCGGTCAACTGGCGCACGCGCTCGACCACGTTCGTCTGCGAAGCGTCCACAGTAAGTTCTAATCCGAAGGATTCTCCTATTTTAAGCCTTTGGGGATATAAATCGGAAGTGATTACGCGGGCTCCGGCGCGGCGGGCCAGGACGCTGAGAATCATGCCGATGGGGCCTTGTCCAATGACGAGGGTGGTTTCGCCTGGTTCGAGGCGGAGGGCTTCGATTCCCTTCATGCAGGTGTTGACGGGTTCGACGAAACAGGCTTGCTCGAACGAGATAGCGTCGGGAATGCGGACAGTGCCGTATTGAACGATCCAGTCCATTACGCGGACGTATTCGGCGAAGCCGCCGCCGGAGGGCTCGAATCCAGCGGTGCAGCCGACTTTCTTGTAGGTGGAACACTGCGCGAAAGTCTTGTGGCGGCAGTAATAGCATTCGCGGCAAGGGATATGGTGAAAGACTACGACGCGATCTCCGGGATGAAAGTTGGATACGTTGGGGCCGACCGCGGCGACGGTGCCGGAGGTCTCATGGCCGAAAATCCGCGGGGCCGAGTGCGAGCCGGTGGCGATTTTTTTGAGATCGGTGCCGCAGATTCCGCAGGTGTGGACGCGAAGTAGAAGCTCGCCGCTAGCGATGCGGGGGACGGGAACGGTTTCGAGGCGGACGTCGTTGACGGCGCGGTAGACGGCCGCTTGCATGGTGGTGGGGATCTGTCGCGCATCGGGTTGGATTGCGTACTGGTCGGCGGTGGCCATTCAATTGTTAGTTGTTAGATGAGTTCTTAAGCTTATGCGCTTCATTCCGCAAAGCCCCACTTCTCGCAAAAAACGCGAGAAATGGGTACCCGCCAGATATCACGGACCGGCCGGGCCCGGGGGGCGCGGATCTGTGTTGCTGAATTTTACTTGCACGGTCATGGAATCCAAATAGGGGGAATCCAGCGGGGTGAAATGGTATGTCTTCACCTCGAGGGTTACGTAGAAGCTGTCCACTTTTATGATGCGGGTGGCGCGAATTGGGACTGAGTTGAAATTGCGCGGCTCGAGCCGCCATAGATTATCGGCCGGGTCGGAGGAGGGCTGCTGCGAGGCCAGCAGGATGTTGTCGTAAATCGGGTGGCGGAGGTCTGACAACCTTGCCTGCCAGGAAGTGATATCGTTGTCGCCGACCGGTCCTTGAGGGGCGAGAGTGAAGACGTAGCGGTCTTTGCCATGGGCGTCCTTGATGCGCTGGAGGTAGATGGAGTTCTGCGGGTCGAGTTTGGCCTCGAAGGTCTGCTCGGTGATTTTAGTGGAGCCCTGGCGGAAGCTTTCGGCGTAGAGGATTGTCGGTGTAGTTTGGGCTTGGAGTAAAGCCCCACCCTTCGACAGGCTCAGGGCAGGCTTTGTCGCGAGGAACGCGAGAAATGGGGCACCCACGAATAGAATAGCTAAGAGGATTCGGTTCATCGTCGGGTCGAGGTCTCCAGGGAAGTGGGGTGGATGGTTTGCGACTCGATCATTTGGATCAGGTGTGCGGATAGGGCGCGCGAGGCTTGTGAGCTGTTGCGGGCTAGGCGGACTGCTCGTGGCCATAGCCACGGGCGGAGCAACAGGAAAAACCCGAAGTTGGCTGTACGGAACCGGCCTGCGGGGGTAATGAAAGCGTCCACGGGCGGGAGGGCGAAATCGGCGGCGTCGGAGATGGCTTTCACAGCGGCGAATTGGACGCCGCGGGCTTGGGCTGCCTGGGCGACGGCGGAGGCTTCCATGTCTATGGCGTGAGCGCCGAAGGAGGCAGCCAGTTTGGATTTTTGTGCGGGGCTGGCGATGGCCGCGAAGGTGACGAGAATGCCTTCGCCGGTTCCGGTGTCGACGGAGCTGCCGTCGCTGGCATTTACCACGCGTCGGGGAGTGAGGATGTCGGCTACTTTCAGGGTTTCGGTTGCGGCACCGGCGAATCCTGCGGAATAGATTAGCTGCGGGGAGTAGAGGGCGATCACGGCTTGGGCGGCGCGGCGTGCGGCTTCGGGGCCGATGCCGCCGCAGACCAGGACGGCTTCGCCGTGTTCGAAGAAGCGGAAGGTGCGGCCGCTGTAGGGTTGGTCGCGGTGGGTCCATTGGCGCACGAGCGGGTGGACTTCGCGCTCGAGGGCGGCGACGATGGCCAGTTTTGGCACGCTGGACACGATTCAGTCGTCCCTACGGGACGTTCTCCATCTACCAATCTAACCCAGCGCTGAAGCGCTGGGCTATTGTCGCTTTGTCCCTACGGGACGATTCCCTTGTGCCGTATATCTATAAAAGGACAAGCATGCGAAGAAACTCACTGCGATCCACCGTCCGGGTGAACTGCAACGGTCAAACGTACCCATTATCCTGAAACCATTTCACGGCGCGGCGGAGAGCGTCTTCTACCGGTACGATCTTCCAGGCTAGTTCGCGTTCAGCTTTGGCGGAGCTGGCGAACATTTTTTTCTTGCCCATGCGGACGGTGTCGATGGTGGCGCGGGGCTCGCGGTGGAGCAGGCGGCCGGTGATGGTTTCGTCGACTGCTCCTGCGGCGAAGGCGAAGATGTAGGGCAATTTAACTTTTGGGGATGGGAGTCCCGTGATTTTGCCGAGCTGGTCGAGGATTTGTTTCAGATTCAGGTTTTCGCCGCCGAGGATGTAACGCTCTCCGGACTTGCCTTTTTCCAGGGCGGCGATGTGGCCGCGGGCGCACTCTGTGGCGTCGACCAGGTTGAGGCCGGTTTCGACGTAGGCGGGAAATTTGCGCTTCAGGAAATCTACGATGATGCGGCCGGTGGGGGTGGGCTTTACGTCCTGCTCGCCTACCGGGGTGGTGGGATTGACTACGACTACGTGCATGCTGCGGCCGGCTTCCAGGGCGATTTGTTCGGACATGAATTTGGAGCGCTTGTAGTGGCCGATCATGTCTTGGAGTGCGACCGGGGAATTTTCGTCGGCGGGATGGCCGTTGGTGGTAAATCCCATGGTGGCTACGCTGGAGGTGTGAACCACGCGGCGGACACCGGCTTTGCGGGCGGCTTCGAGGATGGCGCGAGTGCCGTCTACGTTGGAGCGATACATTTCGGCGGGATCGCGGAGCCAGAGGCGGTAGTCGGCGGCTACGTGGAAGATGGTGTCGCATCCGGAGATGGCTTTTTCGAGGGAGGCGGGGTCGCGGAGGTCTCCGGTGACGGTTTCGGCATTGAGGCCTTCGAGGTTGCGGAGGTTGCTGGTGGGGCGGACCAGGAGGCGCAGCTGTGCGCCTTGCGCGGCTAGCACGCGGGCTACGTGGGAGCCTAGGAATCCGGTCGCGCCAGTGAGGAAAATTGGCATTTGGCAGTCAACATCAGATTTGGATGCAGAACAACAGCTTACCTCACTCGGGTGTCATGTTCGCAGTGATTCCTGAAGGGAGGGATCATTCTCATTAGGGTATTTACGAGTGGCAAGCTGATGATTTAGTCTTCCCGGTTCAGAGCCACAATCATGATTCAAACTCTTGCCTCGCATCTGCTCGCCGTCTTGTTGCCTTTGTCATCATGCTTCGCTGCGGACGGCGCTGACCGCGTATACCGCGATGGCACGGTGTTCACCGCTGATGCCCACGGTACCATCGCTGAGGCGGTTGCGATTCGTGAGGGTCGCATCGTGTACGTGGGAAGTAATGGGGGAGTCGCGCCATTCATCGGGAGATCCACCGAGGTTGTTGATCTCAAAGGGCGCTTTTTGATGCCAGGGCTGGTGGATGGACACATGCATCCGCTCGAAGGCGGGTTGGCGTTGCGGAAATGCAATCTCAATTATGAGTCACTGACGGTTGAGGAATTGCAGGGGCGCGTGCAAGCGTGCCTGGATGCGACGAAGAACAAAGAGCCCGAGGGATGGCTGGAAGTGGTGAACTGGTTTCAGGAGAGCATGCGTCCAGCGGGAGTCAAGACCAGCCGGATGATGCTCGACGCGCTGAAAACATCGCGGCCCATCATCGTGCGTTCTTCCTTTGGACATACGGTGCTAGCGAATTCGCGGGCGCTGGCGCTGGCGAAGATCACCGAAGCTACGGCCGACCCGTTGGGTGGCAAAATTTGGCGAGACACTGACGGGAATCCTACAGGTTTGCTAGAGGATGCCGCGTTTGACGTGTTTTCCAAACTTGTCCCGCAGCCGACGCGCGAAGAGAATGCCGCGGGCGCGAAGGCGGCGCAGGAAGCCATGAACCGGCAGGGTGTGACTTCGTTTCTGGATGCGGCGGCAACGCGCGAGGCAATGGACGCGTTCTCGGTGCTGAAATCCGCCGGGGCACTTACGGTGCGCGCACACTTCGCGCCGTTGATCACGCCAGATGAGGCTGGCGATCCGGCACGCGCTGTGGCAAAAGTGGTTAGGTATGCCAAGCAGTACGACCAGGGAGCGATGAAGGTGGGGCCTGGTGTCACCGTACGCAATGCCAAGCTGTTTCTCGATGGCGTGATCGCCGCTCCGGCGCTGACCGGGGCGGTGCTGGAGCCGTACCGGGTGAACGCGGGGACCGAGGAGAATCCGAAGTGGAAAGCGGGCGAGAGCCGAGGGCCGACGGTTTATTTTCCTCCAAAGGCGCTGGCGGAGATTCTGGTGGGGCTGGCGGAGACAGGAATTGATCCGCATATGCACGCCGATGGCGATGCGGCGGTGCGGGCAGGGCTTGATGGCGTGGAAGCGATGCGCAAAAAGGTGGACAAGGCTGATATCCGCCCGGCGCTTGCTCATTGCGAAATTGTCAGCCCTGCGGACTTTCCACGATTTAAGGCGCTCGGAGTGATACCGGTTCTGTCGTTCCAATGGGAAAAACGTGCGGGCGATACCGTGGGGCTTACGAATTATTTTGGTCCGGAGCGCATGACGATTCTTGAGCCGTCGGGGCTGCTGGCATCGGCGGGAGCGCGCATCGCGTTCGGCAGCGATTGGCCGGTGGATGCGCTCGACGAGTGGTTTGCTCTTAAAGTTGGCGTTACGCGCACGAATAAGCCGGACGCTCCGGCGGAATATCGCGGTAAGTTGGGAGAAGATCCGGGGCTCTCGCGGGAAGCGGTGCTCCGGGCGGCTACTATCGATGCGGCTTTTGAGCTTCACGAGGATGATGTGGCTGGGTCGGTGGAGGTCGGGAAGTTTGCCGATCTTATTGTGCTGGATCGCGATCCCTTGACGATTCCTCCGGAGGATATGGCGAATGTGCGGGTGGTGGAGACGGTGGTGGGAGGACAGCGGGTGTACGAGGCAAAATCTGGGCAGTAGGTTTTAGCAGAAGCGGCGGCTTAGAACTCAGCGGCTGAAGCCGGATCCAATATGCGCGTTCTTGCGGCAGGAGTGAACTCGTGCCCTTCCCAGTGCTTTGGTTGCCATCGTTGCTCTTAACTCTTATAGCCGGCTGTTTGGTGCTGCCGGCAAGCGGGCAGGAGTGCCCGCTCCACACGAGCAACATGGCGTCCTGGCTGAGAGCTGATTGCTGAATGCTAATTTCCGTTCTTCTCCATCACCTTGGCGTAGGTGGTGAACGCCAGTAACGGGAAATATTGGCGGTATAGGTGATACTTCAGATAGAAGACTCGGGGGAAACCCGTTCCCGTGAAATACGGTTCGTCCCAGGAGCCGTTTTCGTTTTGCGTGCGCAGTAGATAGGCGATGCCGCGGGCTACGGAATCGCTGCGGGTGTCGCCTACGGCTAGCAGGCCGAGGATTGCCCACGCGGTTTGCGATGGGGTGCTCGGGCCTACGCCTCGCGTGGTGGGATCGTCGTAGGAGGTGCAGGTTTCTCCCCAGCCGCCGTCTGCGTTTTGCACCATGCGGAGCCACTCGGCGCCTTGCTGGATGCAGGGTTCGTGGCTGTCCATGCCGATGGCTTCGAGGCCGCGCAGGACCAGCGCTGTGCCATAGATGTAGTTGACGCCCCAGCGGCCGAACCAGCTTCCGTCGGGCTCTTGTTCTTTGCGGATGAAGTTGATGGCGCGCTTTACCGCGGGATGATTCTTGTCGTAGCCGTAGGTCGCCATCATTTCCAGGATGCGCCCGGTGATGTCCACCGTGGGCGGATCGAGCATGGCGTTGTGGTCGGCGAAGGGGATGTACTGGAAGACCATCTTGTCGTTGTCTTTGTCGAAGGAGGCGAAGCCGCCGTTTTTGCACTGCATCGAGAGGATCCAGTCGATGGCGCGCTGGACGGATTCGCGCTGGTAGCGGCCGTTGGGGTGCTCGACGCGGCTCAGGCCGAGGCAAACCATGGCGGTGTCGTCGACGTCGGGATAGAACTCATTGTTGAATTCGAAGTACCAGCCGCCGGGTTGTCCCTGTTTGTTTTTGACTTTCCAGTCGCCTACGTTGCGGACTTGTTTTTGCAGGATCCAGTCGGCGCACTTGAGCATGCGCGGGTCGTGGGCGGGGACGCCGGCTTCGCCCAGGGCAAACATGGCGTAGGCGGTGTCCCAGACGGGAGAGGTGCAGGGCTGCATGCGGAACGTATCTTTCTCTTCGATACCTAGCTTTTCAAATTCATCGAGGGCGCGGATGACCTGCGGGTCGTCGAGGGAGTATCCCAGACAGCGCAGAGCGATGATGGCGTTCATCATGGCGGGATAGATGGCGGCCAGGCCGTCGCTCATTTCGAGGCGGGCCAGCATCCACTTCTCGGCGCTCTTGAGGGCGATGAAGCGCAGCGGGCGAACGTGAACGCGCTCAAACCAGTGAACCATGCGGTCGATGACAAGGAAGAAGTTGCGCCAGGAGATCAGCTTCTTTGCCCAATGGAGGTGCATGCGGGATTTCAGCATGCCGCCGACGAAGAGTTCTTCCACGCCCATTTCGCGGGGAATTTTCTTGAACGGCTTCTTGGCGTAGCAGATGGAGAGCGGGACCAGGATAGCCCGCGACCACGAAGAAATTTCGTAGATGTTGAACCAGAACCAGTTGGGAAAGAGGACAATTTCCGGCGGGATGGCTGGGACGGCGTCGTAGTCGTACTGACCGAAGAAGCATAGATAGATCTTGGTGAATGTATTGACCTCGGTGACTCCGCCGAGTTCGAGGATTTTCTTGCGGGCGCGTTGGAGCGCGGGATGATCGGCGGTGTAGCCGGCCAGCTTGAGGCCGAAATATGCTTTTACGGTGGCGCTGATGTTGGAGGGGCCGGCGGCGTAGATGCTCCAGCCGCCGTCTTGGTTCTGATGCTGGAGAATCCAGTTGGCCGCCTTCTGGAAGCGCTCGGGATTGCCAGTGCCGAGCAGGGTGTGCAGGAGGATGTAGTCGGACTCGAGGGTGGTGTCGGCTTCGAGTTCGCCGCACCAGTAGCCTTCGTCATGCTGCTGGGAAAAAAGAAATTTGCGCGCGGCGGCGATGGCGGCGCCTACGCGTGTGGCCAGGCCTTCGATTTTGCCGAAGCGGAGTTGAGGTGTGGTGCCTATGTGTGCGTCGGGGGAGTTTGTGTCCATCTATACGGCTCCGTTTATCGGTGACGTCAAGCGAATATGGACGCGAGCCAAACGCGCGAATTATTGTGCCGCAAAGAACGCCCTTCGACGCCCCTCGTTTCTCGGGGCTGCTCAGGGCAGGCTCTAAAACGCATCGCGCGGCTCGCCAGATCCTTCACTCGGCAAAAAGCGCCTCCTTCGGGATGACAAATTCATTTCCGCGCGTTCCGTTAATCTGCGGTGGCGGTGGCCGGGGCGGCGACTATGGCCTCTACTATCTCGGGCGGGAGGCCGAAGCGGACGTTTTCCGGCATCACTTCCAGTTCCTGCACGTTCGAGAAGCCCTTGCGCTCCAAAAACTTTACGGTCTCTTCAACCAGACACTCTGGGGCGGAGGCTCCGGCTGTGAGGGCGATGGTCTTCACATCCTTCAGCCATTCCGCCTGGATGTCGTCGTAGCTGTCGATGAGGTGCGCGTTGGTGCCGAGGTTGCGCGCGACCTCGACGAGGCGATTGGAGTTGGAGCTGTTCTCGGAGCCGACGACCAGCAGAAGATCGGATTCCGATGCGATCTGCTTGACCGCGACCTGACGGTTTTCGGTGGCGTAGCAGATGTCCTGCGCGTGCGGGCCCTTGATGTTGGGAAACTTTTTGCGCAACGCGGCGATAATGTCTTTGGTCTCATCGAGGCTGAGGGTGGTCTGGGTCAGATAGGCGACGCGATCGGGATCGGGCACGGTGAGATTTTTCACCTGCTCAGGGGAGCCGACTACCTGTGTCACCAGGGGCGCTTCGCCTAGCGTTCCGATGACCTCGTCGTGATCTTTGTGGCCGATCAGAATCAGGGAATAGCCTTCCTTGGCGAATTTTACGGCTTCGACGTGAACCTTGGTCACCAGCGGGCAGGTGGCGTCAATCACGCGCAGACCGCGGCGGATGCTGTTCTCGCGGACTTCTGGAGAGACGCCGTGGGCGCTGTAGATGATGCGCTCGCCGTTGGGGACTTCGTCTTCGCTGTCGACGAAGATGGCGCCCTTGCCGCGGAGTTCGTCGACTACGAAGCTGTTGTGGACGATCTCCTTGCGGACGTAGATGGGCGGGCCGAAGGCTTCGAGGGCGATGCGGACGACGTCAATGGCGCGGACTACGCCGGCGCAGAAGCCGCGGGGCTTGAGTAAGAGTAGAGTCTTGGTGCTGCTATTGGGCACGATAAAGAGTTCGCTCCTTGGATGTGTCCCCGGGATCTGGGCTTAAAACCAGATCAGTAATCGTTGTTATAAGGGTACACGATCCCCATTGTGGCTGTACTACTAGGGTATCGGAAGGTGCCTTGGTGGTCAACGTAAGGCATAGAAAGGGCGGGGATTAGGGGCGGAAATGGGAAAAATGCAGGGTGAACGGGACAGTTGAGAACAGCCCCACCCTTCGACACGCTCAGGGCAGGCTTTCTCGCAAACTGCGCGGAAATCTGGCACCAACGAGAAAAGGATGCGTTGTATTGGTTTTACCAAATTCTGCGCACGCCGTAGGCGTCGAAGGCGCGATCGTTGCTTACGATGGGCACGTCCATGGACAGGGCTTGAGCGATGAGCATCCGGTCGAAGGGATCGCGATGTGGTCCGGGAAGCAGGCCCGCCCGGATGCCGTCCTCGGCGCTCACGGGAACAATCTCGATGCGTTGGCGCTTGAGTTCCGCGACGAAATCCTGCACGAGTTCAGCAGCCTGTGGCAGCCTTCCTAAGCGAACCTTGGTGGCAATTTCCCAGGCGGAAATCGCGCTCACAAAACAAACACTACGCTCGATAAGGCGACTCGCGGACCTGGGAAGCTGAGCGTCGCTGCTCATCCACCAAAGCAGCGTGTGAGTATCAAGGAGAAGGCGCACGACTACTCCCAGCGGTCGAGTTCTTCGGGGGGAAGCGGCTCAAAGAACTCTGGGCCGACTCTGATTTTGCCCTTCCATGCGCCTGGCTTGCGCTTGCCCGAATTGTCTTTGATTGCTACCAGGCGAACGACGGGCTTTGAACCGCGGGCAATGATGATCTCTTCTCCGCGACAGGCCTTCTCGATCAGCTGTGAGAGCTGAGTTTTCGCTTTGTGGATGGTAATGGTTTCCATGTGTTAATTAGCTTAGCTAACTAGGGCATGCATTGTCAAGCGGCTCGAGTGTAGCGGCGACGCACGCCAGATCCTTCACAACGTCGTTACAGGATGACGCCTCGGTTAGCGGTCCAAACGACCTCGCACCGAAGGCTCTTCAGGCGTTGGATTTGATCATTTGTTCGGCGTGTTTGCGGGAGGTATCGGTTAGCTTGGCGCCGCTCAGCATGCGGGCGACCTCTTCGGTGCGTTCGCGGCCGGTGACGGCGCGGATGCTGGTACGGGCACGACCTGCGGATTCCTTTTTCTCGATGACGTAGTGATGGTCGGCGAAGGTGGCGATCTGGGGGAGGTGGGTGACGCAGAGCACCTGGTTGGAACGGGCGAGGGACTTGAGTTTGCGGCCGACGGCTTCGGCGGCGCGGCCTCCGATGCCGGTGTCGATTTCGTCGAAGACCATAGTGCGCTGGGGGGCGGGGGCTAAAGCCCCAGACGATTTTGAGGTGCTGACGCGGCCCTGAAGGGCCGCTCTTCCACTCTGCGCCCCGGCACTTTGTGCCCCGGTACGATGTGATCCGGCTTCGACGCTGGCTTCGAGAGCTAACATGACTCGCGAGAGTTCGCCTCCGGAGGCGATGTGTTCCAGCTGGCGCAGGGGTTCGCCTGGGTTGGTCGAGATCATATAAACGACCTGGTCGATGCCGGAGGCGGTCCAGTTCCCTTCTTGTTCGGAGGTCGTGATCTCGATGCGGAAGGTGGACTTCATGGCGAGGTCGTTGATCTCGGACTCGACAATTTTTTCGAGTTTGCGGGCGGCTTCGGAACGCTTCTTGGCCAGGGCGCGGGCACAGCGCAGGAATTCGTCCGCGGCCTGGGTTAGTTGAGCGCGGAGGTCGCGCAGGATTTCGTCTTTGTTCTCGACCTCGGAAAGCTTGCGAGCGGCTTCAGCGCCGAAAGCGATGACCTCATCGACGGTGGAACCGTATTTGCGTTTGAGGCGGTCGAGATGGGCCAGACGATCTTCAACTTCGGCCAAATGTTCGGGTGAGGCGTGGATGCCTCCGGCGAAGTCGCGCAGGGTGGCTCCGACATCTTCGACGCTGATGCGGGCGGTTTCGAGGGCGGCAAGGGCTTCGTGAAATTTGGGTTCGTAGCGCGCCAATTCTTCGATGTGTTTTTGGGCGGAGCGCAGCGACGAGGAAGTGGAGGCGTCGCCTTCGTAGAGCAGATCGAAGGCGTTCATGGCGGCGGAGTAGATTTTCTCGGCGTTGGCCAGGACTCGCTTTTCGGTTTCCAGCCGCTCGTCTTCGCCGGGGTGCAATTTGGCGTCTTCGATTTCGCGGGCCTGGAAGGCCCACAGGTCGACCAGGCGGAGACGGTCCTGCTCGCCGTGTTCGAGGTCTTCGATGCGGGTGCGGATCTGCTTCCAGGAAGCGAAGGCGTCGGCAACAGTTTCGAGTTGGCTGTCGGCATAGGCGTCGAGCAGGGCCAGGCGCGCAGGGGGATCGAAGGCAAGGATGGATTCGTTCTGGGCGTGGATAGTGGCGAGGTGCGGCGCGAGTTCGCGCAGAACGGCGACGGTGGCGGGCTGATTGTTGATGAAGACGCGGCCCTTGCCAGCGAGGGAGATTTCGCGGCGAAGGATGAGCGAGTTGTCGTCGGAGCGGTCGAGACCGTTCTGATCGAGAATCATGGTCAGGGGATTTTCGACGGGATCGTCGGCTTCAAAGACGGCAGAGATTGAGGCGCGTTCGGCACCGGCGCGGATCATGTCAGTGGAAGCTTTTTCGCCGAGGAGCAGCGCCAGGGCGTCGATCAGGATGGACTTGCCGGCTCCGGTTTCGCCGGTGAGCAAGTTCAATCCGGGGCCGAATCCTACCGCGATGGAGTCGATGACCGCATAGTTCTCGAGGCGCAGTTCAACCAGCACGGGCGGTTCCTGGCGAGACGGAGTTGAGCGCAGCATAGCATGAAAAGAAGAGGGCAGCGAGAGGTGCTTCCAATGGGTGTTGTCCTGATTTGGCAATAAAAAAAGCGTCGACCGCTGAGGACGCAAAGGATTCGCGAAGATCGCGAAGAAAAGCAAGATCGAACCAGGGCGCTACGCTCAATTCATGGGATCGGCGTTTCTTGGACGTTGATGCTGCCAGTAAAGATCCTCACTTCTCGCGCAAGAACTCGCGAGAAATCGGGCACCCGGCAAAACGGGACGGTCATGGCGCACTGGTTACACTTCCTCGGGTTGTGCGGTGCTGCCGAATTTTCGGGCGACGTTCGCTGGTAATTATCAGCGTGGCGGTGTAGCCCAGAATGAAGCGCGAAACAAGGCGGAATAGAGGATTATGGATCTCACCGCGCTCGGTGATATTCAACTTACATCCGTCCGCCGTCGGGATGATCTCGAAGATCCAGACGCCGCCGAATGGAAGTTTGGGGTCAGCAATTCTCGTAACCAGACGTTGTGGCGGATTCGATTCGGCGACTTCCATTGTGAGTTTGCCATTCTTGCCTTTCTCGCGAAATCGCGGGCGACCTTGCACCGAGGGCAGCATTTCTACTTCGAGCACGTCATTGCGCCAAGCCGGCGCTTCCTTGAAGTTCGAAACTAGCGCGAAAACTTCAGAGGGCGCCTGACGAAGTGCGATCGCTCGTGCAGCCACGTGCTTCTTCGGTAATGCGTATCCGTTGACGACGACCAAAACCACAAAAATAACGAGAGCAAGCACAAACATTTTCAGCATCAGGAGTTCCTCCGATTTCTTCTCTGCGCCTTGACCTTTCGCATTCCGAGAGCAAGCTGCCGGCATGCGCCCGCAAGCAGTTCCATTCCCTCCAGTACCCGCAGACGTTCGCCGGCGGTCAACTGATGCAGAACGGCAGCGAGCCGATTGGGATCAAGCACGGAGGTGGCTGACATCGCTTTTGCGCCCTGCGCCGTGAGTCTGAGCTCAGCGGTTCGGCGATCTCGCGGGCTTGGTTCGCGATGCAGATACCCGAGTTTGGCGAGCCGGGTAATGACAGCTGACAGGGAGGAGGCTCCGACTCCCATATGGTCGGCCAGTGCGCCCGGAGTCGTGGGGTCGGTGGGGCTCAGGTGAACGAGCAAGGAGGAGTCTCTCGCCGAAAGCCGATGAGCGGTACTGGCGGCACGGATGTGCTTCACGTGGCAGGCGAGATAGATTTGGGGATAGCAGCGCTGGATGACTTCAATCGCGGTGTCGCGCTCGTGATTCTTCATGCCGCAGAATTATTGTCGCGGGACTATATTTCGTCAAAATGAAGTATCTCGTGGCTCGCGTCGTTCACGGGTTGCATAGGTCCCCCGCGGCAAAGAACGCCGCTCAGGATGACACAGTTGCCAAGAGTGCGGCATAAAAGGCCAATCTTCACGCAGGACTACCGCATAAGGCAGGGCTACCGCATAAGAAAAAAGCCACGGCTTGAGCCGTGGCTTGAGGATGCGCAACCGCGTTAGACGGCTTTGCGCAAAGTGTCGGTGCTTTCGCTGCGGGCTCCGGCGCCGCTGCAGGTTTTGCATGCGGCTACGGCTTCTTTGCGGCGTTCGCGGAGGCGGCTCTGGAAAGTGTCCCAGCGTCCGCCGATGCCTACGGCGCTCACGTCGATTACGACGGAATCGGATCCGGCTGGAATAACTCGCTCGCTGGAGGCGGCTGCGGCTTCAACGTCGGCAGCGGTGTTCCGTCCTGTTCCTCCCGATGGATTTGTGGCCGGAGAGAATGCGGAAGAGCCTTGCATCTGTTGGGTTGTGGGAGTGATATTGCGGTCGGTTCCGGCGCGATGCATTACGGGCCCGGTCTCCCACTTGGAGCGGTAACGGCCTTCGTAGTCGGCCCATTTCTTGTCCGACTCCAGATCGGATTCGTTGTAGGGCGGAAAGGTTTCGATCTGCTGCTGGTTGAGGTCGGCTTCGAAGTCCCCTTCATGCTTGGCGGAGGCGCGCAAGCGGTCGGAGGGCACGATAAATTTTTTGGAGCTGAGCCAGCCTCCGGTATCGACGACGATGTAGCGGATCACGCCGGTGGAGTGGTCGAAAATCACGTCGTCGATCTTGCCCAGCTTTTCGTCATTCAATCCGTAGAGTTTGGAGCCGCGGATATCTTCCGCGGACTCGGAGAATTTGTAATCGCGTAGCATTCCATAGTGCGCCATGAGGTCTCCTCCTGTGGATAATTGCCTTTCTCTTTCTGCCGAATCTGTGCTGAACGATGTCGATAGGCTTTGGATGCCGCGTTTCGGCCGGGGGTATAGCGGAAAAATTAAGGTTGCCGGATGCGATACGTGGGGCGGCAGCGGCGGTTCTCTCATCTATAATCCAAAGCAGGCGTTCTCTCGAAAAAAGATGCGACTTTTCCCTTTGCTGGCATCGTTCATTGGCGGCGAAATCCTGGATATGGTTTCCAACACCGGGCCGGTCGCCAAACTGGTTTTACTGTCCCTGCTGATCTTCAGCCTGATATCGTGGGCAATCATCCTGACGAAATGGAGATTGCTGCGGCGGGCGCGGGTGCAAAGCGGACGTTTCGTGCGCGCGTTTCGCAAGGCGCAGCGGTTGCAGGACATTGCCGCGGTCGCCGAACAATTCCGTCCGAGCCCGCTGGTCGGAGTATTCGAAGGGGGTTACGAAGAATACAAGCGACAAGCGACGGCGGCGGGGGCATTGCGCAGTCTTACCGGAGTGCAGCGCGGGATGCAGATTGGGGCTTCGGAAGAGATCACGCGGCTGGAAAGAAATATGCCGTGGCTGGCGATTACGGCCGCGGTGACTCCGTTCGTGGGGTTGTTCGGGACGGTGTGGGGCATCATCGACGCTTTTCACGGACTAGGCACGGCGGGGGCGGCGACGTTGCGCGCGGTTGCCCCGGGCATTTCCGAGGCGCTGGTTACTACGGCGGCTGGTCTGGCGGCTGCGATTCCGGCGGTGATTGCGTACAACCTGATCGGGGCTTCGATCCGCGAATTCGCGGCGCGCAGTGATGACTTCGCTCTGGAAGTGCTGAATGCGGTGGAGCATATTCAACCTCTCCCGACGCAGACGGCGGAGATGAGGCGCTGATGGCATTCACGACCAGCAACGGGCGCACGCAAACGGCGCTCGCCGATATCAACATCACTCCCCTGGTGGATGTGGTGCTGGTGCTGCTGATCATTTTCATGGTGACGGCGCCGGTGCTGCAATCGGGAATTGATGTGAGCGTACCCAAGACGCGCACGGTAAAGGAAATCACCGAAGAGCGGCTGGTGATTTCGATTACCAAGGATCAGCGCGTGTTTTTGGGGAGCGATGCGGTCAATATCAACGAGATTGGCGCGAAGCTGAAGCAGAAGATTCGCGATCCTCGCCACCAGTTTATTTTTGTGCGGGCCGATGAGAATGTTCCCTTCGGCGCATTCGCCACGGTGATGGATGCGGTGAAGCAGTCGGGGATCGCGAACGTGAGCATCGTGACTCAGCCGCTGGATCAGAATGGCAGCAAACGCTGAAATTTTCTTTGAACACGACCGCTGGGGACGCGCGCTGGCGTGGTCGGCGGGATTGCACGTGGCCATCACTGCCGCGGTACTGCTCTGGTCGGTGGTTTTCACGCCATCGAGCGGCGAGGGCTGGGGAGCGGGTGGAGGCGGAGAGGCGATCGGCGCGACCCTGGTGAGCACGGTTCCGTTGCCTGCGAAGGCGGCGCAGATGCAGAATGTGCTGGCGAATGAATCGAAGGGGCTGACGAAATCGCAGCCGAAGATTGAGGAGGTGGAACCGGAGGCGATTCCGATTCAGGGCAAGAATGCGAAGACCAAGCCGAAGAAGACTCCCACTCCGACGAAGGCAAAACCGCAGCCGGAGCCGGAAGCGGAGTCGAACCAGGTTGCGTTCGGAGAGGGCGGCCCGGTCAGCGGGCCTTATGGAACTTTCAGTGCGGCGGGGGCGAAGGGAGGATTTGGCTTCACCGGAGGCGGGGGCGATTTCGGGACGCGCTTTGCGTGGTATGTGCAGGGAGTGCAGCGGAAGGTTTCGGAAAACTGGCTGAAGTATGAAGTCGATCCGAGGATCTCAACGGCGCAGCGGGTGTATATCACGTTCGATATTGCGCGCGACGGCCATCCCATGAATGTGCAGGTGGAACAGTCGAGCGGGGTGCCATCGCTGGATGATTCCGCGAGACGTGCTATTCAGCGCATCGATACGTTTGGGGCGCTTCCGCCGGAATATTCGGGGAGCAAGGTCTCGGTGGAGTTCTGGTTCGACTACAAGCGGTGAACCTGATCGGTAAATGAGGAGTGTATTCTCGATTTTGTTTGTGCTTCACAAAAAGCGCAGAATGGCAGTTCAGGTGGATGATTTGATTGGTGCGAACCAAAGTGAAATAGCAGACGCTGGCATTTGTTGTGGTACTCGCGAGATCCTTCGCTCCGCCTGAAGAACGGCTGCGCTCAGGATGACGCAACACAGAAGTTTACGGCCACTTATACGATGACGACATAGATGACAGTGTCGGAGTTGCTCCAAAAGCAGTAGCACTTGGGTTTCATTAACACAGGCACCTTTTAGACGAGGGAATCTTGCCAAGCAATACATATCGGGTTACGATATTGTCGTGTCGAGGACGTTTTTCCGAGCCTTGTTTTTCCGAACCTGGTTTCTCCGAACATTCTGTCGAACCGCCGATGGAAGATAGCGCGAGACCTAATTCTTTGCGATGGCGCGGGCCTGCCCTGCTGGCTCTTCTTTTATTCTTGTGCCTGACCGCGGCGCCCTCGCTTCTGGCACAGGATTGGATTAAGACCGGCACCGGTCTTGGCGTGGAAAAAGTCCGCCTCGCGGTTCCTGAATTCAAGCCTTCCAGCAGTGACGCGCAGAATACCGCACTGCTCAAGGTGTTCAACGACACGTTCTGGAATGATCTGGACAACTCCGGCATCGTCGAACTGGTTTCCAAGAGCTTTTATCCGCTGCAAGTTCCCGGGCAGCCGGTGGAGGTGGTCTTCGCTGCTTGGAATGCTCCGCCGCCGAATGCGGCGATGCTGGCCTTCGGCAATCTGGGCGTGTCTGGGGGCAAAGTCACGGTGCAGGGCTGGCTGTATGACGTGAAGAATACCGCGTCGCCCCAAGTGCTGGGCAAGGTGTACACGGATAACGCCACCGAGGACGCGGCGCGGCTGATTGCGCACAAGTTTGCCGACGAAATCATTTTGCGGCTGGGTGGAGGAATTGGGGGCATTGCCGAGACCAAGATTTATTTTGTAAGCGATCGGACCGGGCGCAAGGAAATCTGGGTGATGGATTACGACGGCTCCAACCAGCGCCAGATCACGCACCAGGGAACGATTTCTATTTCGCCGCGGATTTCGCCGGACGGATCGCGGCTGGCATTCAGTTCGCTGACCAAGAGCGGCTGGGAGATTACGATGTATTCGTTCGATCTGAACCGGGTGGTGAGCTTCCCTCGGTACGGAGGAACGAACCTGTCGCCGGCGTGGTCCCCGGACGGGTTGAAGCTGGCATTTTCGTCGTCGCACGGCGGGGATGCGGAAATCTATGTATCCGATGCTTCGGGGTCGAGTCCGCGGCGCATGACATCGTTGAAGGGGCCCGATGTTTCTCCGGTATGGAACCGCAAGACGGGAGCGCAGATCGCGTTCGTCAGCGGGCGCACGGGGTTGCCGCAAATTTACACGATGGAGGCGGACGGGACCAATCAGCAGCGAATGACCGACCAGGGTTATGCCGTGTCGCCGAACTGGGCGCCCAACGGGCAGTTCCTGACGTTTTCCTGGGTGAGGAAATACGGGCCGGGGGCGCCGGGCGCGTCCGACATTTACCTGATGGATATTGCCAGCAAGCAGTGGGTTCAGCTTACGCACGATGGGGGGCGCAACGATTTTCCGTGGTGGTCGCCGGATGGACGACACATCGTTTTCCAGTCGAGCCGTTCGGGCAAGGAAGAAATCTGGTCGATGCTGGCCGATGGGACGAAAGTTCAGCAGTTGACATTTACGGGACGTAACTCACAACCGAACTGGAGTTGGAAATAAATACACTTCGTCGGGGCCTTGAAGTGCGATCATTCTAGGTCCGTTAGGGAGGAAATAAAGTGAAGCACCAAAGCATGAAGTGGTTCACGCTCGTAGTCGCGCTGGGCGCCGTCATGATGCTGGGCGCCTGCAAGAAGAAAGCTGCACCGCCACCGCCGCCGCCACCGCCGCCAGCGGCATCGCCCACCGCGTCGATTTCGGTGGATCCGAATTCCATACAAAAGGGACAGTCGGCGACACTTTCCTGGCAGACTACGAATGCCACGGATGTTTCGATTGACGGGGTTGGTGCGGTCCAACCGAGTGGATCACAGCAGGTGTCTCCAACGGACTCCACCACGTATCATCTGACAGCCAAGGGCGCGGGCGGAACGACGGACGCAACCACGCGGATCACGGTGACGCAGCCACCGCCGCCGCCGCGGGCTGCGACGACCTCGGACGAGGAGTTGTTTGCGCAAAGCGTCAAGGATGTTTACTTTGACTATGACAAGTCCGATATCCGCGGCGATCAGCAGTCGTCAGTTCAGGCAGACGTTGCATTCCTGAACCAGCATGGCAACGTGAACGTTTTGATCGAAGGCCACTGCGACGAGCGCGGGTCGACGGAGTACAACCTGGCGCTCGGCGACTCACGGGCGAACTCGGTGAAGAATGCGCTGACGGCGGGCGGAGTGAATGCCAGCCGGATCAAGACGATCAGCTACGGCAAAGAGAAACCGTTCTGCACCGAGAGCAACGAAGCTTGCTGGCAGCAGAACCGGCGCGGGCACTTCGTATACCAACGGTAGAAATTGAGCGGGGGACGCCGATGGGCGGCGTCCCCCAAACTGCGGGCGCTTTCTCGTCCGTGGGCCACGTTGGATGGAGGCTCAGGGCGTGGGAGGTGTTTGCGCCTTTGATAGTCTCGTTGGTAATTCGTGGTTTCCGGCCAGGCTTTGTGCCGAATCCTCACAGCCTGTAGGATAGTCGCAGGCATCTAAACGCAGGTCTCGTGGACACCTTTATGAAACTACATCGCATTTCGACCGTTCTCGCGCTGCCGGCGCTTCTGTGGCTTGGCGTGGCTCCGGCATGGGGCATAAGCAAAGAGATGATCCAACTGCAGACCCAGGTGCAGCAACTGCAGGAGCAGATGACGGCCATGCAGCGCAGCTTCGACGAGCGCATGGGGGTGATGAAAAACCTGGTAGAGCAGGATACGGATGCGGCCAATAAAGTGGCGGCGGCGTTAAGCACGCTGCAGACCGCGTTGCAGAAGCAGCAGGCCGAGGAGGGCACGCGGGTAGACCAGGTTTCCGGGCAGATTCAGGCGCTGAACGACACCATGGATGAGCTGAAGGTGCGGCTGGCCAAGGTGACCAAGCAACTGGAGGACATGCAGTCGGCGCAGCAGAGCCTGGCCGCATCGCAGGCACAGCAACAACAACAGCAGCAGGCTCTGGCGCAGGCCCCGCCGCCTGACGTGCTCTATAACAATGCGCTGCGCGATTACAACGGGGGGAAGAACGACCTGGCGTTGCAGGAGTTTTCGGATTACATCAAGTTTTATCCCAATACCGATTTCGCCGGGAACTGCTACTTCTACCTGGGAGAGCTGCAATTCAAGCAGGGGAATTACCAGGCAGCGGTGCAGAGCTATGACCAGGTGCTACAGAATTTTCCCAGCGGGAACAAGGCGGCAGCGGCGCAATTGCGGAAGGGTTTTGCCCTGCTCGAACTGGGCAAGCAAGATGATGGAGTGGCCGAGTTACGGCACCTGATTCAGCGGTATCCGCGGTCCACGGAGGCGGTGCAGGCGAGGGAGCGGCTGCGCAAGCTGGGGGTCTCGACCTCTACCCGGCCGGGCGAGTAATGCGAAGTCCGGCCAGCGGCTCTAAACGGTTTTGGGATGCCGCTGGGTGGAACGACGGTGCTTGGTGGGCTTGTGTGCCTTATGGCGCTGCGCCTGATGGGACTTAGCTGCATGATGACCCTTGGCGGATACGGACTGGATAGACGCGGCCCCTGCCGTGTCGGCGGCTACGGTCGATTCCAGGACACAAGCGAACGCCGTGCACAGCAGCACTGGTGCGAGGATCGAAAGGAATCTCTTCATACATCTCCTTTTAGAGCTCTACAACGCTTAATCGCTATTCCCTGACAAACGCCATAGCGATAAACTCAAAGTGCAACGATCGTCGATCGCGTCGGTTAGGCGGTCGGTGAATCATAACACTACAGAGGTGGAATTATGGCATATCCCCAGCGCGATCCGGATAAATATAAAGGGGCAACGGAGGACGATGGCAACGGGGTTCCGGGCAATGCAGGAATGCAGGAACAGCTCGGCCATCGCGACCAGGATCCATTGATCAAAGACGCGGACAGCGACTTCCCCGAACCCGGAGGGGGTCCTGAGCATAGCGGTGAACCCGAAGAGCGGAAGAAAACGGCGTAGGCGGCTCCGGTGAGTCCGGATGTAATGCAAAAGCGAAGACCGCTTAAGTTTGTTCTTGCCATGGTGCTGGTCGGCGCCGCGATTCTCAGCACGCGCTACTACGAAGTCGATCTGCCGCTGTTGCGCCTTCTGGCGGGTCGCAACCATATCGATCCCCTTAGCCTCCATCTTTCCGGGGAATTTGTCGAAGGTAATCTAGGGACTGCGCAGGAAACAGACGGCTCCGTCACGGTGCGCATGATTGCCCAGCAATATCTTTTTGTGCCGCACTGCATTCTGGTGCCGGCGGGAACGCCTGTCCGGATGCGCATCACGAGTGCGGACGCGGTGCACAAGCTCACCTTCAGCGGCACTGACTACAGCGTAAAAGTTGTTCCCGGAGCGGTGACTGAGGAGCGGATGGAATTTTCGCATGCGGGCGAATACCAGATGCCCTGCCGCGAATTCTGTGGCGCGGGACACTTCACGATGCGATCGCGGTTGGTGGTTGTCCCTCGCGAGCAGTTCCCTGCGCTGCAGCCTGGCGAGAGGAGAGACTGTGAACAGCGCTAATTTTTGGCGTGCAGTTCGCCGCGGCAGTCCGCTTCTGGGGAGAGTCCCGCGGGTGGCCGCGGCCGCAATTCTCGCTCTTATCCCTCTCAGCCTGGTGGCTCATGCGGTGTGGCTGCAAGTGCGCAGTCATCCCCGCGAACACATTCCCACAAACGTCAGGTGGAGCGAGGAGACGATTGCCGCCGCTTCTGGAGGAGATGCGCTGCGCGGAATGTTGCTGGCGAGACGATGCGATCACTGCCATGGATCCGAAGGATTCAGTCCCAACGCCTACACTCCCAATCTTGCGGCTGTTGACAAACTTGCGACCTGGAAGCAATTGGAAGATTTTCGGGATCACAAACGGGGCTCGGCGGTGATGGAGCCGATTGCGGCGTCGCTGGCGGCTCACGATCTGGCGGATTTGGCGGCTTATTACGCCATGCTCCCCGACTACTCTGATCCGCAGGACAACCGCAGCTTTCCCCAGGCAGAGCCGGAGTATGCACGAGCCAAAATCGCATTGCGGCTGGTGACCGCGGGGGATGGTGAGCGGGGCATCCCGCCTTGCCAGGCTTGCCATGGCCCGGTCGGTTATCGCCCCGGAGCCGCGTCGCTGGCCACGCAGAATGCGGACTACATCCTGGGAGAACTCGACGGGTTCGACAGCGGTGCGCGAGCCAACGACATCAATCTGGTAATGCGCACCATCGCCCATCAACTTAGCGAAGAGGAACGCCGCGCACTGGCGGATTACTACGGCTCAGGCTTGGGGGCGCGTCCTAATATCGGCTCCGCGGCTCGCTAGGTCGTTTCCCACCGCGGCCCGCAAGAATTCGATTCTCGGACGTTCCAGAATTGTGCTTTTTCGCTCCCCCATGGTGGCGAGTGCCCGGGTTGAAACCGAAGGTACCACGGCCCACTGGGAGGGCCGAAACTTCGCTCCGGCAAGGTAGAATCTATCGCATGCGAAGGACGTTTCTGATTCTCTTTGGGGGCTTGCTGGTGACTCTGGTACCAGCATTTGCCGCCGGAGACGATCCTGCGGCCGCAGTCCCGGCGGTTTCCTGCGGCAACGGAATTCCGGGCGGCGTCAACTGCGTTCCTTCCAAGAAAGATCTCAAAGAAGCGCGGACCGCTTTCGCGCGCGGGCTGCAACTGCAGGGCCATAAGCGATGGGAAGATGCGTTCGCACAGTTTGACGAAGCCGCGCGGCTGGTTCCGCAGGACGTGCAATTCGTGAGTGCGCGCGAAATGATGAAGGCGCAACTGGTATTCGACCATGTGGAGCGGGGCAATACGTTGCTGGCGGAGAACGATCAGGTGCACGCGGCGGCCGAGTTCAAGGCGGCGGTAAATCTAGATCCGGAGAACCAGTTTGCACAGCAGCGGCTGGAGGAAGCCCTCCGCGACACGACAGCTCCGACTTTGAATGGCGACGGGGCTACGCTGCTCTCGGATGACGGCGAGATTCACCTGCAGCCCAGGGATGAACTGGCTACCTTTCATTACAGCGGAGACACGCGGGGCCTGTTTACGTCGCTGGCTTCGGCGTACGGCGTGAGCGCTGAGTTTGATGATACGGTGCAGACCAAGCAGGTTCGCTTCAACATCGACGACGTGGACTTTTACACGGCGCTGAAGCTGGCATGCCAGGTGAGCAAGACGATGTGGGCGGCACTGGGCGCGCACCAGGTTCTGGTGGCCGCCGATACTTCGGAAAGTCACCGACATTACGATCGAATGTCGTTGCGCACATTCATTCTGCCTGAGCACTCCAGCCCGCAAGAGGCGACGGAGATGGTCACGACGATGCGCAACATGTTTGACTTGCGCTTCGTGAGCTCAGGGCAAACGGCGGATATAGTTGAGATTCGCGCTCCGCAGCCGTATCTCGAAGCCTTGACGCAACTGATGGAGCAACTGGGCGCAAATCAGCGCCCGCAGGTGATGTTTGATGTTCGGGTGTACCAGATCAACCATCAGTTCACGCGCGAGATCGGACTGCACATTCCCAACACTTTCAATCTGTACAACATTCCGGCGGAGGCGCTGGTTGGGCTGGCCGGACAGAATATTCAGCAGTTGATCAATCAACTAATTTCCTCGGGCGGTATCAACCAGGCCGGCAACACCGCGCTGTCATCTCTGCTGGCACAACTGGGCGGACAGCAGAATTCGATTTTCAGCCAGCCGCTGGCGACATTTGGCGGTGGGAAAACGTTCTCGGGGCTCAGCCTTGATCACCTGACAGCCACGCTGTCGCTGAACGAGTCGTGGGTGCGGAGTTTGGAACATATGACCCTGCGCGCCAGCCAGGGCAACGATGCGACATTCCACCTGGGCACGCGGTATCCCATCCTGAACGCGTCTTATGCCCCCATCTTCAACTCGCCGGCGATTTCCCAGGTGTTGGGAAACCAAAGTTACGCTGCACCGTTTCCATCGGTGAGTTACGAGGATCTGGGGTTGACCGTCAAGGTGAAGCCCACGATTCATGGCAACGGCGACGTCAGCCTGCAGTTGGAATTGCAGGTGCGCTCGCTCACTGGACAAAGCGCCAACGGAGTTCCGGTAATTTCTAATCGCGAGTATAAGGGCAGCATCAACCTGCGCGATGGCGAACCGGCCGTGGTGGCGGGCGAGGTTTCGCGGACCGATCAGCGCTCGCTGAGCGGGCTTCCGGGAATTGGCGTGCTTCCCTTGCTCGGTGCGGCAGCCGTCGATAACACGAAGCAGGAAGAAGACGACGAGCTGATGGTGGTTATCACGCCCCACGTCATCGCCAACAGCTTGCGAACGACGCCGGAGATTTGGGTGAGCGAAAAGTAGGGCTTCGGGCTTCGGCTTCCGCTTCCAGACAGACCATTGAAGAAGTCGCTCTGCCTCGAGCTTGGGAAGGGACGACTTCACAGGCTAGTGAAAAACTAATCTCTGCTGCCGGAAGCTGACCGCAGGCGCTGAAGCGCGGCTGGTTTTAAAGAACTTAACGGCACGACTGAGAGGTTGCGGAAAAACTTGTTCCTGAGGCGAGAAGGGCGACCACGAGGGCTGAAGCCCGACCGATTCTAAACGGCTTACGCGGCCCTGAAGGGCCGCTCTTCCACGGTTCTGCCTGCATCGGTGAGTTTTTCCGCACCCTCTGAAGTCGTGCCCTGCCCAAAACCTGGAAATACTTGCCAGATGTTGCGGCGATCCTGGGAGCGCGATGGGAGTTGCTCGATCAATCCTACCTGGAGAAGTGGATTGTTGAGCCGGGAGTCATCGACGAATGGAATGCTGCGCGGCTCGCGGCTGGGCTGGAGAGATGATCTGCGGAAAACAAGTTTTCGCGGGCGAGGGCGCCCGCGCCACACGATCCTAACTGCCGAAGCGGACGGCGGCGCGGGCTTTGGCTTTGGCGGCTTCTTCTTCCCTGTTTCTGGGAGTGGCGGTGGTTTCGAGCGAGTGCAGGAGGCGGGTGGAGACGGCGGCGACCTCGTCGACAGCCGCCTGGAATGCGGATTCGTTCGCCTTTGAGGGCTTGTTGAAGCCGCTGATTTTTCTCACGAATTGGAGGGAGGCGGCTCGGACTTCCTCGCTGGTGACCGGGGGATCGAAGTTGAAGAGGGTTTTGATGTTTCTGCACATGGATGATGACCTCAAGTTTTGCCGGGTAATGGAAGCCGCCGGGAGCGAGGGCAAGATGCCCTGGCGACAGCCGGCAGGATGCCGGCGCTACACATGAGATTCCGGCGCTACTCGAATTGGCGGCGCTTTACGTTGGTTTAGGCTGCTCCTTTCGTACCAGATCGAGAAAGGCGCGGTGGACGCGGGTGTCGGCGCTTAGTTCGGGATGGAAGGTGGCGGCCATCACTCTTCCCTGCCGGACGGCGACTGGATCAGATCCTTCGGTGGCGATGACTTCGACGCCGGGGCCGATGCGTTCGATTTTGGGGGCGCGGATGAAGACCATCTCGAGCGGGACTTCAGGGTCATGAGCCGCGCGGGCATCGCCACCGTTCTTGGGTGCTAGAAATTTGCCTTGGCGAATGGAGCTGTCGATCTGGCGTCCGTAGGCGTTGCGGCGGATGCGGATGTCGAGCGCGCCTAAGGCGGTCTGCCGGGGATTCTCCACTTCCGTGGCCAGCAGGATCGCGCCGGCGCAGGTGCCGAATGTGGGCTTGGCATGCACGAACTGGTTCAGCTTTTCAAATCCTTTCTCGCCGAGAAGTTTTAAGAAGGTGCTGGATTCGCCTCCGGGAATGACGAGGCCGTCGATCTGGTCAAGCTGCTCGGGTTTTTTGACGAGCACAACTTCAGCGCCCAGCTCTTGGAGCCGGCGGCGGTGGGCGTCGAAATCGCCCTGCAGGGCCAGGACACCGATTTTGGGAGCACTTAGCATTTGGCAGCTAGCAATTAGTTCTCGACTTCCGGAAGCCCGAAACGTCATCGGTTGTCGGCGATAGCTCCGTCTAGTTGATTTTATATGGATGAGCTTGCACGCCGCTGAGAGTCAAAACCGACTCCCCGCAAACTCGGGGAAAGCTCCGTACAGCGTGACAATGGTAAACCACGCGGCATCTAACGATCATGGTCAAAATCGTCTATTGCATCACGAAGAAGGCGGGGCTCAGCGACGAGGAATTCTTTCGTTACTGGAAGAATGTTCACGGTCCGATCGGCGCGCGGATTCCCGGCCTGCGCCGCCTGGTGCAAAGCCATCGTGTCTCCGTTGCCGGCGACAAATCCGCGGCTGACTATGACGGAGTAGCGGAGCTTTGGTTCGAGCACATCGAGGCGCTGCTAGCGGCGCGGCAGTCGGCGGAATGGAGAGCGTCGAGCGAGGACGAAGCGAACTTTGTTGATCGGAGCAAGGTGGCGTACTTGGTTTCGGAAGAACACGTGGTCGTGGACAATATCAAGCGGTGAGGATGGTTGGTAGTGGCTCATTTTGAATTTCTGATGGCATCTTCGCTCGTCGATGGCGTCATCCTGAGCGTAGCCGTTCTTCAGGCGGAGCGAAGGATCTCCGCTACGACGCTGTGGGCCACGGGAGATCCCTCGGCCCGCTGGTAAAAACGCGGGCTCTTCGGGATGACGCCTTGTGAGATTCAGAGTTCAAACTGAGCCACTACCTGATGGTTGGGTGGGGGCAGAGGACTTTCGTGGTCTCGCTGCCGGAGCGTACTCACATGCAGGACCGCGGATATGCTTTGCAATACAAAGTTGTTTGTGATAATGTTACCGATGTGATCTTGCGCTTGAGGCGGGTGGGGTCGACATTGGCTTCATCCTTAGAATTCAGGAATTTCCCGTGAACCAAATTGCTCCTTTGCCGCTGAGTGTCCAGATTCGAAACCGGTCCCGCTCCATGGGACTGAAACTGCTCGTAGTCAGCTTCCTCGCCTTGCTGATGGCGATTCCCGCAATTTTCGTGAGCAACGTTGTGGAGGAGCGGACCACTCGAGCCAGAGACGTAATCCAGGAGGTCAGCAGCCGAGTGGGTGGCCAACAGACTTTTCTTGGGCCCGTGCTGGCGATTCCTTACACTCTCCCGCCGGTTTTTAAAGGCGCTTCTTCTCCGACCGGTGTCTATGTGGTCTTTCCCGCTCAAGGCGACGCCACGGTAAAGGTCCGCACCGAGGAACGCCGCCGCTCTCTTTTCAAAGTCCCAGTCTTTCAGGCGGATTTGAACTTCGATGCGGCGTTCGATCTTGCAGGCGTGCCCGCGGCGGCGCCGGCAGATGCGGTGCTTGACTGGTCTCGCGCGAGGATAGTAATTGGCGTCAGCAATGCCCACGGAGCGTTGGCCGATGGCACTCTAACCACGAATGGCAAAACCGTTACTCTCGTCCCGGCGGAAAACATCGGCGACCCCAACAGCGAACAACGGCTGCCCCTTTCTTATTTTGGAGTAAGAGCGGCCGACATAGCGCAACCTAACGCCGCGTTTCGCGTGAGCGCCGCCCTGCGCTTTTCGGGCGCACAGCGGATTGCCGTCCTTCCTTATGGGAAGACTTCGCATGTGACGATGGAAGGCGACTGGCCCAGCCCCGGTTTCGACGGCGGCTTTCTGCCGACAAAGCGCACTGTTTCCGCGCAGGGATTCACTGGGGAATGGCTGGTGCCTTTCATTGCCCGCGGGGTTCGCGCCGAGGGAACCAACACGGCGGTCAGCACGCTGGACAGCGCAGCCCTGGGAGTTTCGTTCATTGAAGTCGCGGATCCCTACCAGTCGGTCAACCGCTCGCTCAAGTACGAGCTATTGTTTGTGGGATTGGTGTTTCTCTCCTACTTTGTCTTCGAAGTCACGGCTCACAAGCGGGTGCATCCTGCGCAGTATGTTCTGGTCGGGGTGGCGCAGTTGATCTTCTATCTGCTACTGCTCTCGCTGGCGGAGCGGATTGGATTTGACTGGGGCTTCCTGCTGGCGGGCGGCGCCACGGTGCTTCTGCTCTCCGCCAACACCAGTTGGATTTTCCATAGCCGAGTGCAAGGCGTTCGCGCCCTGGTTGTCTTCAGCTTGCTTTACTTCTTCATCTACCTGCTGTTGCGGCTTGAGGATAATGCTCTTCTGGTGGGCGCAGTGGCCAGCTTCCTCGCCGTCGCCGCGGTGATGTATTTTACCCGCGATATCGACTGGTATAGCTCGATTGCGTCGGGCGGCGAGCAAGCGCTGCCGGTCGTGGAAAAGAGCGCTGTTTAGGCGGTCGGGCGGGAACCAGTGGCCATGCCCGTTCCTGCTCCCGAGGGTGCCCCGTCCAAGCTCCGCTTGGGCGGGGATTTTGATGTTCATCGGTCACAGACTAAGGAAGGTTGTAGAAGTTAGTCTCTCCCCATGCCTTGGGGATTGAAGCGCTTCCAGGAAGCCCGTCAGGTTCACTTCCTGACTTTCAGCTGCTATCACCGGCGGCCGAAATTCACCGAAGCGAGCACGTGCGCTACGTTTGTTTCCGCGTTGGAGCGGGTTCGCCGGGACTACAGTCTCTGCGTGTACGGGTTCGTCGTAATGCCTGAGCACGTGCATCTCCTGGTGAACGAACCAGAGCGCGGCAGGCTGGCGCAGGCCATGCAATCGCTAAAGCAGGGGGTCGCGCGGAGGCTCGCTCTACGGGCAGCAGAGCCTTTTTGGCAGCCGCGCTACTACGATTTCAATCTTTGGAGCGAGAAGAAGTTTGTAGAGAAGCTACGATACATCCATCGAAATCCGGTGAAGCGCGGATTGGTCAAGCGGCCTGAAGATTATCTGTGGAGCAGCTTTCGTCACTATGCGTCTGGCGAGGCCAGCGTCGTGGAGATCGAGTCTCAGTGGACGGCTCGGAAGCGGGAGCGGGCGGGTATGTTTCTCACGCTGCGGGTGCGGCCCCAGGCAGAAAACCCCCGCCCAAGCGAAGCTTGGACGGGGCACCCTCCAGAATAGGATTGCGATTTAGGCCGGGTCACCCGCCTCTGTTGTTTCAGCGCTGTGGCGAGGCCGGCGGAGGGTTGGTCGCAGACGCCTGTGCCCCATGGTCGTTGCCATCATCTTTCAGCAGCGGCTCATCGACCGGCACTTCATCCTTCACCAGGTCCGTCTTCACTTCCACTTTCTGATCGCCCTGCGGGTTGATGTCCGTCTCAAACGTCTTATATCCGGGCAGCGCGATTTTGATCTTGTGGGTCCCCGGCGCAATCACCAACCCTCGGCCCACGCCCTGGAACTCGGCCACGTGTCCCACGAACGATCCATCCAAAAAGACCGCGGCTCGCGACGGATTTACCGAAATCTTAACCGTGGATGGCATGTCGGGAAGGATCCCCATAGGAGCCTTCGCCATCGCCACTTCCACCACTTGCGTCTCTCCCGGCTGTACAACAAGCCGCTCGGTGAAGTCACGATAGCCGTGCTGGCGCACTGTAATCATGTGCTCCCCCGGCATAAGCATGACCTTCTTCGACCCCTTGAGTTCCTTCAGGTAACCGACGTATTGTCCATCCACCCATACGCCAGAAGTCTTCTCAACCTTTGATTTCCCTTGGAACTGAATCTCCGCCATCACTTCGTTTCCGGCGTAGACCGCTGGTGTCAACAGCAACGCGAGAATGGCGAGGACGATCCACTCCCGATGGGAGCTGAGCAGCGCTCGTTTCATACGGAGCCTCCTTTCGGTGAGGTAACGGATTAGTAAGCATTACGCGTGCCAATCGTATGTTGCTGATAACAAATATCGTTGCGAATCAGGATCAGGGGCAAAAGCGCCGGCGGGTAGGTAGATTGTTCGCCAAGTTGCCGGGAATGCCGGGTGCCGGGTGCCCCAGGTCTCGCTTCTTTTGCGAGACCTGGGAGTGGTCACCTCGGACATCGACGTTCACCCGTCACAGACATTCTCAGTCTGCTTTTTTACTCTCTGCTCATGACGCAAGCTCTGCACCGCTTCTATGGCGGTAGAGATTTACATTTCCTCACCTTCAGTTGCTACCAGCGGCAGCCACTTTTCAGCAGCGCTGCGCGCTGCGATTTATTCCTGCAAATCCTCGAACGGGTACGCCGCCGCTATCGGCTTGTAGTCTTAGGATACGTCGTCATGCCGGAACACATTCATCTGTTGGTGAGCGAACCGCAGCGCGCGACGCTTTCAACAGCAATTCAGGCGTTGAAGCTTGGATTTGTTCGCAGTCTGAAGGATTCCGATGAGACGGACGCCACCGTGGTTCCCAGGTCTCGCAAAGGCGGCGAGACCTGGGGCACCCCAGTTCGACATACCCCAGTTCAAAATACCCCAGTTCGACAGACTCCAGTGAGTTCGAATCGATTTTGGCAGGCGCGGTTTTATGACTTCAATGTTTGGACGGAGCGCAAACGAATCGAAAAACTGCGCTACATCCATCGCAATCCCGTCAAGCGTGGCTTGGTGGCCGCTCCTGAACAGTGGCGCTGGAGCAGTTTTCGTTGGTATTTGTGCGGAGAGGTGGGTCCGGTGCGGATTAATGATACCGACATCCTCGTGATGAGAGTCCGACCGCCAGCAGCGTGACCGGATGGTTCTCACTTGTTACTCGTTGGGTGGAGGGGTGTAGACGGTGGGGTGTGGATCGTGGGGTGCCCCATGTCTCGCTGCATTTGCGAGACATGGGAATCGGCCCGAGATCTGGGGCCTCCGGCGAAGCGCCAATTCTCGTTGTGCGATCCACTGCTGAATTAATTAGTATGACAGCCATGCAAACTAAGTTGCTACAACTGGAAAAGCGCATTTCTGAACTTGAGGTAATGGCTGATCGAGTAGGTGCGCTTGCGAAACAACTGATCGAAGGGCGCGGTGGCCAGCCCGAACTTTCAATCGTGGGTCAGTCTTGGTACAGGGGCGCTCGCGAACTTCTCCAGCAGAATGGCTCGTCTAGCGTTGACGAATTCGAAGCTTGTTATGTCAACCGTGTTGACAAGCCGAACATGAGGCACCAAAGGACCTTCTGCGACATCGAGCAATACCTTAGCCACGGGACTGGTCCCCGAAATCCTGTTCCAGGAATCGATCACTACCACCGCTTCACCGAGCTCTTCCGCAAGGCGCGGTCCTTGGTTCAAGCCACTGTTGAGGAGATCAAATCCAGGGAGCTACCAGTCGTTACCCAGCTAAGCTTCGCGGTCTCAAGCGATGAGTTTGACACCGCTGGCGAAGTGCTGGCTCAGGCGGGTGGCAGCGACGCCCTCATACGTGCAAGCGGGGTCGTTGCACGCGTGGCGATCGAAAGACATCTCCTGACAGTGGCCGACACTCACGTAGTCGTTGTAACCCCGAGCTCGCCGTCAAAGAAAGTTATGGCGCAGGATATCCTGAATTCGCTGGCGAAACAAAACGTCATCAGTCCGTTACAAAAATCTGAGCTGGAGGGCCTCTTCAAAATCGGCAACTTTTGTGCGCACCCGAAAGAGTCAGTTACGCAGAGTGACGTCAGCCGGCTCGTTGATCGAGGACGCGAACTCTGCTCCGTGATTTTGTAACTGCAACCGAGCGGGTGCCTATTGCGGGTGCCCCATGTCTCGCTGCATTTGCGAGACATGGGATTAGGCCGAGACCTGGGGCACCCGGCCCTCGCCGGGACGGCAGCGATGCACATTCAGGGCAAGAAACAGCGCGAGAGGGAGATTGTCGACTTGGTGTATGGCTTCCGTCGGCCGTACCAGCTAGATGACAACGAACAGCCGGATTTCGTCGCCAGGTTGGCCCCAGATGACGCGCCCTTCGGAATTGAAGTAACAGAGGTCTTCCCTTCACAATCGAATGCCCGCCTAGATCGGATTCCCGGGTACGTCGGGGAGCTTTTGGAGGGAGGGGGGTTCAGGCACAAAGCGGATCGTCGGGAGCTCAAGGTCGACAAAATTCAGATACTATCTGAAGGCAGCGTAAAGTTCAACGATGTTCCTGCAGTGATTCAAGGATTGCCGCCCATCAAGGAGTGCGCCGCGATGGTCGCTGAATCGATTCGCAGCAAAGAAGAGAAACTCTCCGATGCATTCAATAGGCTGCGGCACGTAAACCTGATCGTGCGCGAGCGAGTCGGTTTAATTGCGCATCGTACACCGGGCGAGTTTTACAGGACTTATTATACAGATGCTCTCCGGAATGCGGTCTTCGCTTCCTCATTTCGAGAGATTTACTTTGTGCTTCGGCTTTCCGTAGGAGAAGTATTTATCCCACTAAAGATGGTCGCGACTATCGCGCAGTTCTTCTTCTTTCGCGCTGCTATCGCAGATCCGCAGCTGGCGACCCGGGTTGACGAGGATATCGACGTGCTCGAGCACTTCGGTGTATACCTCGAGACGCTCGCGCCGGGCAACGTTCTGGTTCGAGGAAGCGGAGCGGAAACTGAGGTGATACACGGTGATACCGGGATACTTCTCGACCGAGATCTTAAGCTTCAAGTCCGAGTCTATTCCGACGTACCAGTGCAAAGTTACGGTCCGATTGCCTCAGTGCCTCCTTGCACGGTGGATTTAGAGGTCGCTGCAGCAGTTCGTGCGTTTGAGCAAAAAAACGTCTTCAGTTCCGGCATTGCGTTCAGGGTCCACTCGGGCGATTACGCCGGCGGTTAACGTTCGCAGCTTCGCTTGCGCGTTACCATCCGCGTGTCTGCAGCATCTGCGCTTCGTCGAGCGCGCTGACCGCCAGGCCCTTCATCGCTCCAGCCAGGTCTTCGCTTACTTCAAGTAGTACTTTAGGGTCTTGGTAGTGCGTCGCGGCTTGCACGATGGCTCTGGCTCGCTTCGCGGCTTCTTCGGGATCGGCGAAGGTGGTTGAGTCTTTCATGAAGATGCCGCTGCCTACGAATACCGCTTCGGCTCCTAGCTGCATTACCAGGCTGGCGTCGGCGGGGGTGGCGATGCCTCCGGCGGAGAAGTTGGGGACGGGGAGTTTGCCTTCTTTGGCTACCAGCTCGATCAATTCGTAGGGGGCCTGGTGCTCTTTGGCTTTGGCGTAGAGTTCTTCTTCGCCGAGCACGGTCAGGATTTTCATCTCCTGAACGATCTGGCGGATGTGCTTGACGGCGTGGACTACGTCTCCGGTGCCGGCTTCACCCTTGGTGCGGATCATGGCCGCGCCTTCGGCGATGCGGCGCAGGGCTTCTCCGAGATTGCGCGCGCCGCAGACGAAGGGGACGTTGAAGGCGTGCTTGTCGACGTGGTGGGCTTCGTCGGCGGGGGTGAGGACTTCGGATTCGTCGATGTAATCGACGCCGAGTTCCTGGAGAATTTGGGCTTCGGCGAAGTGTCCAATGCGGCACTTGGCCATGACCGGGATGTTGACGGCGGCCATGATCTCGCGAATCTTTTTGGGCGAGGCCATGCGGGCCACGCCGCCTTCGGCGCGGATTTGCGCGGGCACGCGCTCAAGCGCCATGACGGCTACGGCGCCGGCTTTTTCGGCGATAGTGGCCTGCTCGGCGTTGGTCACATCCATGATGACCCCGCCCTTTAGCATTTCGGCGAGGCCGGTCTTTAGGCGGAGGCTGGTGTTGCTGCCGTTGTTCTGGGACATGTGTGGATACCGTGGGTACCTTTTCGCGATCGCGAAGGATGGGCGCGGGGGCGCCTTGATATCCATTCTACAACGTGGATCGGCTGTTCTTACGATGGATCGGGGCTAGTTCACCTAGTGGGAGGAATTAGACTCAAGTCAAAATCCTCACCCCTTCGGCTGCGCTCAGGGCAGGCTCTAGCCGCAGAGAACGCGGCAGCGGTGTCAGCTCGGGAGTCCGCTGGCGCGATTGCTAGCGCGGGCGGGTGGTCATGCCGGCTTGCTTCCATAGCTTGTCCCATTGCCAGATCCTCTGGGTGGGAAGGCGGTAGCCTAGCTGGTGCGCGAGCATGAGGATTTGGCCGCGGTGATGCGCCTCGTGCGCGAACATATACGCGAACATGGTCGCGCCCGCCGGCCACGTGTGCTCCCAGGCTCCGCCGGAGAATTTTGTAACGCGGCGATTCGGAGCTAGCGACAAAGCGTCGGTGAGCATGCGGAGGCACTGCTGTGCGCTCTTCTTGTGAGCGGAGGCAGTTTGTGTTTTCGTGCAGCGATGCGGATCGAGCGGTGCCGGACATTTCAGGTGGGGCGCGGAATTCCTCAGCCACTTGAGGCGGACGTTGTGCAGGTGGGCAAAAATGGCTGCAATGGTGCGGGCATTTCCTTTTGCTTCAGGCGGCTGTGCCCGCCAGGCACGGGGATCAAGATGCGCCAGCAGAAGCTGATTCATGGCGTCATTGATGGCGTAGGTCTCGAGCAGGACCTGGCGAATCTCGGATGACGTTGGCTGGGGTTGTGGGGGCATGAAATCTCCGCGGGCTTCGGTATAGTTATCGCTCCACGAACCTGGCAAACATTTTTTCGGGGTCGATGGCAATGAAGGTGCCGCGGCTGCGGGCCAGGACTTCGTTTTTCTCGTTGAAGATTTCGGCTACGTTGATGTGCTGGCGGCCGTGGACGCTTTGTTCTCTGCCTTCGACGCGGAGGGGCTGCTGCAGCGGGACCGGCTTAAGGTACTCGACGGTCATCTCTTTGGTCAGGGCGATCACGTGATGGAGTTTGTTGACCTTCCCCATGGCGTCGTCGAGGATGGTGGCGATGATGCCGCCGTGGCAGTGTCCCGGGGGGCCGGTGTAACGCTTGCTCAGGCGGAAGCGGCAGACGAAGGTCTGGCGTTTTTCGTCGAGGGTGAATTTCAGGTGCATGCCTTCGGGATTATTCGGGCCGCAGGCGAAGCAGTAGTTTTTCTTGAGTTTGAGGTCGCGGGTTTCGTGGCCGTGGATCTGGGACTTGCGTGGCATGGGGTGATTCTATCGTGGAAAATCAGATTCTCGTCGGCGGGTGCGAACAGTTATTGCGGCGGCTTGGATCGCATTCCCGTTGCGCGGGCGAGAAGGTTTGTCAGTAGTCTCCACAATGCGGGGAGGACGACGAACCATTGCAGGTAACCGACAGTCAAAAAGCCGACGGAAAAGAGAGTCATCCCCAGCCGCCCTGCTGGCAACTGAATCGAGAACAGAAGATCAAGTGCTTCAGCAAGATATCCGAGCACTAAGGGTCCAGTTGGAAAGGTGAGTGCGATTTGAGCATACCCGAGGACGATGTCGTTGTCGCGATGCGTGGTCGAGTTGTAAGTGACTACGAGAGGGATGGTGACAAGGAGAAAGATGAACAGCCAGCCGAGCTTGATGTAAGCCAACTTCGACATCTGCGCTGCCTTGCTTCGGAAGACAAATGGTAAGAGTCACGAGGCGAGTCGTCTAGGTTACTTTCGGACTGCGGGTGCCGATAGGTTCGTCACGCTTCTAACTTCGACGCAATTCCTGTATACATATCGGTTTTGGGTTGTTCACGTGGAAAATGTGTAGACGCTGCACGCAGATTGCATGGATCCTCCGGCGGGCAAAGAGCGCCCGCATCAGGATGACAAATCGATACTTGCTGTTGAATTGGAGCTCTCTATGAAACGATTCGCCATCTTTTTCTACGTTCTGCTGCTTGGCGGGTTCGCTTTGCTTGGGCTCGCGCAAGACTCGACTACGCAGGATAAAGACGCGGATAAGCCGACTGCGACACCGCAGAAAAAGAAACCAGCAAAGAAGGAAGCTGAAAAGCAGGACAAGAAACAGGACAAGAAAGAAGAGCCTAAAGACGAGAAGAAGGGCGGGATGTCGGCCGATACCTTTTCGGGGCTGAAGTTCCGGCTGATTGGGCCGGCGGCGGCTTCGGGGCGGGTGATGTCGATTGCGGTGAATCCGAAGGATAAATATGAATACTACGTTGGCGTCGCGTCAGGCGGAGTGTGGAAGACGGTGAATGACGGGACGACCTGGACTCCGGTTTTTGATGGCGAGGGATCGTATTCGATCGGATGGGTGGCGCTGGATCCGAATGATTCGTCGGTGCTGTGGGTTGGAACCGGAGAGAGCAATTCGCAGCGCAGCGTGTCTTATGGGGATGGGATTTATCGCTCGGATGATGGGGGAAAGAACTGGCAGAATCTGGGGCTGAAGAAGTCGGAGCACATTGGGCGGGTGGTGGTGGATCCGCGGGACTCGAAGGTGGTGTATGTCGCGGCGGAGGGGCCGCTGTGGGGGCCGGGGGGCGATCGCGGACTTTACAAAACTGCCGACGGCGGTAAGAACTGGAAGGCCGTGCTGTCGATCAGCGAGAACACAGGCGTGGTGGATGTGGCGCTAGACCCATCGAATCCCGACATTGTTTACGCTGCCGGATATCAGCGGCGGCGGCACGTGTTCACCCTGATCGATGGCGGGCCGGAGAGCGCGATCTACAAGTCGACCGATGCCGGGGCGACGTGGAACAAGTTGAAGAACGGGCTGCCTACGGTTGATATGGGGCGCATCGGGCTCTCGATTTCGCCGGTGGATCCAAATGTTGTGTATGCCACCATCGAAGCGGCGGACGGGAAGGGCGGGATTTTTCGATCTGAAGACAAGGGAGCGACTTGGGAGCGGCGGAATGAATTCGATCAGGGGGCGATGTACTACGCCCGCGTCGTTTCCGATCCGAAGAATGTGGATCGCATTTTTGTGATGGGCGTTTCCCTGCGGGAGTCGCTGGATGGCGGCAAGACGCTGCATAAGGTGCCAGAGACGAATCATCACGGAGACAATCACGCGATCTGGGTTGATCCCGACAACACGAAGCACTGGCTGCTGGGATCCGATGGGGGCATGTATGAGACCTGGGATGACGCGAAGAGCTGGGAGTTTAAAGCGAATTTACCGACGGTGCAGTTTTATGACGTCGCCGTGGACAATGCGGTTCCCTTCTACAACGTTTGCGGCGGGACACAGGATTATTTTTCGTGGTGCGGTCCGTCGCGGACGCGCAATCTGAACGGCATCATGAACTCCGACTGGTTTGTGACGACCGGGGGCGACGGATTCCGGTCGGCAGTGGATCCGGTCGATCCCAATACGATTTACTCGGAGTCGCAGTATGGAGTGCTGGTGCGGTATGACAAACCGACGGGGCAGGAGCTGGCGTTGCAGCCGCTTGAAGGCAAGGGAGAGCCGCTGCTGCGATGGAATTGGGATTCGCCGGTGATCATCAGTCCGCACTCGCATACGCGGCTGTATTTTGCGGCGAACAAGCTTTTTCGCAGCGACGATCGCGGCGATACGTGGAAGGCGATCAGCGGCGACCTCACGCGCCAGCTTGATCGCAACAAGATGCCGGTGATGGGCAAGGTGTGGGGAGCGGATGCGGTGGCGAAGAATGCGTCGACTTCGTTCTACGGGAATATTGTTGCGCTCTCGGAATCGCCGAAGAAGGAAGGATTGATTTTCGTCGGCACCGATGACGGGCTGATTCAGGTGACGAGCGACGGCGGTCAGGGCTGGACGAAGTACGAGAAGTTCCCCGGCGTTCCGGAGATGACTTACGTCAGCCGACTGGCGGCGTCGAATTACGATGCCAATACGGTTTATGCGGCGTTTGAGAACCACAAGAATGAGGACTTCAAACCGTATCTGCTGAAATCTTCGGACGCTGGCAAGACGTGGACTTCGATTGCGGGCGATCTGCCTGAGAACGGCCCTGTGCTGGCCTTTGCGGAAGATCCGGTGAATGCGAATCTGCTGTTTGCCGGCACGGAGTCTGGGGCATTCTTCACCATCAATGGCGGGCAGCACTGGGTGCGGCTCAAGGGAGGATTGCCAACGATTGCGGTGCGGGACATGGCGATCCAGGCGCGCGAGGGAGATTTGGTCATCGCCACGTTTGGGCGCGGGTTTTATGTGCTCGACAACATCAACACGCTGCGACAGATCAAGGCGGAATCGGTGGAGCAGGCGGCCGCGCTTTTCCCGGCGAAGGATGCGCTGTTGTATATCGAACGGCATCCTTTGGGCGGTCCGAAGAAGGCGTTTGCAGGGGACGCGTTTTTTACGGCAGAGAATCCTCCGTACGGCGCGGTGTTTACGGCGTTCTTGAAAGACAAGCTCAAGACGAAGAAAGAGAAGCGGCAGGACGCGGAGAAGGAGGCGGCGAAGAAAAACCAGCCTGTTCCCTACCCCAGTAATGATGAACTGCGCGCCGAGGCGCAGGAGGCGAAGCCGGAGTTGTATTTCATCGTCTACGACGGCGATGGGAGGGCGATCAGGCGCGTGAATGGCGGCACGGACAGCGGGTTTCAGCGGGCGGCGTGGGATCTGCGTTATGCAGCGCCATCGATTCGCGAGCATGAGGAGGAGGGTGAAGACTTCGTGCCCTCGGGATCGCTGGGGCCGTTGGTGATGGCGGGAAATTATTCAGTGCGCATGTTTCAGAAAGTGGATGGAAAGGTCACGGAACTGTCTGGGCCGCAATCGTTCAAGGTAGTCGCGGACGGGGCCGTGGCGATGAATCCGGCGGATCGTGCCGCGCAGGAAGAGTTCATGCGCAAGGTCTCGCGGCTGTACCGCGCGGTCTCCGGGGCGGTGCACACGGGCGAAGATGTCGAGTCGCGGCTCAAGGCAATTCGTGATGCTTTGCGCGAAACGCCTGCGGCGGAGATGCAACTGGGGCCAGTGGCGGATTCGATCGAGCAACGCGATCGGGAGATGCTGCGCATTTTGAGCGGGGATAAGGCATTGCAGAAGCGGAATGAACCTGTGTCGTCCTCGATCAACGATCGCATGATCAACATCATGGATGGCGAACGGTTCTCGCTGGCGAAGCCGACGCAGTCGCACATTGACAACTACAACATTGCTGCGGCGGAATTTGCCGAGCAACTGGCGAAGCTTCACGCGCTGGTTGAGGATCTGGCAAAGCTGGAGAAGGACATGGAGGCGGCTGGCGCGCCTTGGACTCCGGGGCAGGTGCCGGAGTGGTCGGAGAAATAAAGCTGCGGCTACGGATTGGCACGGATTTTCACGGATTAAGACCTAAGAAACGGGCGGCGCTTGATTCACGGCTTGCTTCGAGACGTGCTTGGCCGACTCACGTCTCGCTGAGAGTTTGTTTCCCCGGTTGTTGTTTTATCCGTGAGAATCCGTGTTGATCCGTGGCGGTTTTTTTCACAGTAACACCCTTGGTTTTTTTGCGCGTCGCTGTGATACACTCGCCGCCGACGTTGCTCGCGCTGTGGGGCGCGGCGATAAACGCGCAAAATTCGTTTTCACACACCCGGGAGGATCGGGAATGGGGCTCGCGGTACTGGTTCTGATCTGGCTGATCACCATCATCAGCACGTACTTCTTTGTCGCCAAAACCTGGTGGCTGCCGGCTGGGGCCGCTGCCTCCGCGAACTTTATCGACGGCCAATTTGCCCTTACGTATGTGCTGATGGGGATTGTGTTCCTGGCGGCACAGCTCGGGCTCGGCTACCTTGCGTGGAAATATCGCGAACGCGCTTCGTCTCCGCCAGTGCAGTATTCGCACGGCAATACCAGTCTCGAGCTGGTGTGGACGGTGCTTACCGCTGTGCTGTTCGTCGGATTGAACCTGATGGGCAGCCGAGTGTGGGCGCACGAGCGCTTCGATCCCGCCGAGGCCAACGCGGTGCCGGTGGAAGTCACGGGCATGCAGTTTGCGTGGTACTTCCGCTATCCGGGGCCGGACGGAAAGTACGGCAAAACGAGCCCGAAGCTGATGGATCCTTCTGCGGGCGGCGAGGCCGCTGTTGGTCTTGATACCTCCGACCCGGCGGCGAAAGACGATGTGGTGACAGGAACGATGTATCTTCCGGTGAATCGCGAGGTAGACCTCAGCCTGCGCGCCGTGGACGTGATTCACAGCTTCTTCGTTCCGTCGCTGCGCTTCAAGCAGGACGCCGTTCCGGGGCTTAACATTCACATGCACTTCACGCCGACACAGATCGGCGAATACGAAATTGCCTGCGCCGAACTCTGCGGCATGGGCCATTACAAGATGCACGGCATGGTGCACGTTGTCAGCCAGGAAGATTTCGACAAGTGGCTGGCGGCACGAGAGGCGGAGAAACAATAAATGGTTGCCCAGGACGCGCACGGACATTCGGCCCCTCAGGGTTTCATCCGAAAATACATTTTCAGCCTGGATCACAAAGTCATCGGCATTCAGTATTTCTTTCTGGCGCTCACGGCAGTGTTCGTGGGGATGGCGCTGTCGCTGCTGATGCGTATCCACATGATCTGGCCGACGGCGAACTGGCCGCTGGTGGGTGAGATCAAGCCGGAAACTTATCTCAGCCTGCTGACCATGCACGGCACGATCATGGTGTTTTTCGTGCTGACGACGGCGCCGCAGGGTGGCTTCGGAAACTATGTGCTGCCCATCCAGATTGGGGCGCCGGACATGGCGTTTCCTGTGCTGAACATGCTGTCGTTCTGGACGACCTTTGTCGCCTTCGTCATCATGCTGGCAGCGTTTTTTGTGACGGGCGGCGCGCCATTACACGGGTGGACAGGCTATCCGCCGTTGAGCGCGTTGCAGTCGGCGGGGCCTGGCGAAGGACTTGGGGCTGACCTGTGGATCACCAGCATTGCCATCTTCTGTATCGCGTCACTGATGGGCGCGCTGAATTTCATCACCACTACGCTTGATCTTCGCGCCAAAGGCATGACGATGATGCGCATGCCGCTCACCGTGTGGTCGTGGTTCATCACGGCGATTCTTGGATTGCTGGCATTTGGTGTGCTGCTGTCGGCGGGAATTCTGTTGCTGCTCGATCGCAACCTGGGCACCAGCTTCTACGTGCCACTGGTCGTGGTGAACGGGCAGGTACTGGGGCACAAAGGCGGCTCACCGCTGCTCTGGCAGCATCTGTTCTGGTTCTTCGGACATCCCGAGGTCTACATCGCGATTCTGCCGGGCATGGGCGTGGCTTCGCAGGTGCTGTCGACATTCTCGCGCAAGCCGATTTTCGGCTACAAGGCGATGGTCTACGCGATGCTCTCGATTGGGTTTTTGGGCTTCATGGTGTGGGGCCATCACATGTTCATGAGCGGCATGAGCCCGTACTCGGCGTTTGCCTTCTCGATTCTCACCATGTGCATCGGCGTGCCGTCAGCGATCAAGACGTTTAATTGGTTGGGCACAATGTGGAAGGGCCGCATTCGCTTCCAGACGCCGATGCTCTACGCCATCGGGTTCGTTTCCCTGTTTGTTTCCGGCGGATTGAGCGGGCCGTTCCTGGCGCAGCCGGTGCTCGACATCCAGTTGCACGACACATATTTCGTCGTGGGACATTTCCACCTGATCATGGGCGTGGCCGCCATCTTCGGCATTTTCGCGGCGACCTATTACTGGTTCCCGAAAATGTTTGGGCGCATGATGAATGAAACCCTGGGGCGGATCCATTTCTTCATCACGCTGGCCGGAACCTATGCCATCTTCATGCCCATGCACTACCTCGGAATGGCAGGCCAGACGCGGCGTTACTCGCAATTCACCGAAGTCGCCTACCAGACAAAGCTGCTCCCCTTGCAGACTTTCATCACTGCGGCGGCGATCATCACGATCGCCGCGCAGTTCATCTTCGTGATCAATCTTTTCTGGAGCATGTTCAAGGGACCGAAGGCCAGCGACAATCCGTGGGAAGCCACGACACTGGAGTGGACGACGGCGACTCCTCCGCCACACGATAATTTCGGCGGCGTGACCCCGGTGGTGCACCATGGTCCGTATGAATTCGGTGTGCCGGGCGCGCCGCGCGATTACGTGATGCAAAACGATCCGGCAACTGTTTCGGCGCATTGACATCTTACGTAGTTATGGCAACTTACACACCAAGCACTCCGGTTGATCTGGGCAGCGGCGGGCGGCCGCCCGTGAGGCCTTCAGGCGGCGGCGACGATGGACCTGGCGGAAGTGGTCCGAATTACGGGGCACGCCTGCGGCGCGCACGGCTGGGGCTGATCTGCGCCATCGTGACGGTCAGCATGGTGTTCATTTCGCTGACCAGCGCTTACATCGTGCGCCAGGGCATGCCGACATTTGACGATGCCTCGAGCAGCTACGTAAAAGACTGGGGCGAAGTCCATTTGCCGTGGCTGCTGCTCGGCATCAATACCGTGCTGCTGGTGATCAGCAGCGTGACCATGGAAGCTGCACGCCGCAGCATCGCGCGGCAAGCGGCGCTGGCGCCGGTCAAGTCGATTCCCGGCATCTCGCTTGGAGAAGAAAAGCACTATCCCTGGCTGGGCGTGACGGTGGTGCTCGGCTTGGGATTTCTGATTGGGCAGTGGCTGGCGTGGGGTGAACTGCACAATCGGGGCTTCTACGTTTCGACGAATCCCAGCAGTTCGTTTGCTTACCTGCTCACGGGAACGCACGCCGTTCACCTCGCGGGCGGAATCATTGCTTTGCTGTGGGCCGTCATCATTTCTGTGCTACGGAAACCGATTGAGGCGCGCCGTATTGTAGTGGACATAGCTGCCTGGTACTGGCACTTCATGTTGCTGCTGTGGATTTATGTTTTCGCGCTGTTGGGATTGGCAAGATAGGACTTCAGTGGTTCAGTGACTGAAAGCAGTTCCAGTACACGCGAGATCCTTCGCTCCGCCTGAAGTACGGCTGCGCTCAGGATGACGCCGCGGTGGGTTGGAGTGCAGTCCTTGTGTATTGGACAGCAGTTCTCAGTGCACGGTTTGCAGGTAAGAAGTTCAAGTGGAAAGGGGAACTTGAGGAATGGCTGACGCCACGCTTCAGCACGACGCGGTGCACGGACTGCCGGGAGCCTACGAGGCTCCGCTGTTCGGAGCGTATTCGAAGAAGGTGGGGATGTGGCTGTTTCTGGCCTCCGACTCGCTGACCTTCGGAGCGCTGCTGTTCGCCTTCAGCTACAACCGCATTTACACGATCCCGTGGCCAACGCCGTTCCACGCGCAGAGCATTGGCAATGCCACGATCATGACGGCCTGCCTGCTCTCGAGTTCGCTGACCATGGTGCTCGGCGTCTTCGCGGCGCAGCGTGGGGATCGGGCGTGGACGCGCAACTGGCTGCTGGCTACGATGGCGTTCGGCACGGCGTTCATCGTATTGCATGGCATGGAGTGGACGAAACTCATCGACGAAGGATTGGCTCTTCCCGGCTTTTACACCCTGCTGGGCGTTTCGAAAGCATCGAGCGGGGGTGAGTTGGCCGACATTTCGAACAACATACCGCAATTCCCGCAGGCCTTTTTTGGGCTCACGGCCATGCATATGCTGCACGTGACGATTGGCGTGATCTATCTCGGCGTAGTTGCGCTTCGAAAAATGTTTCTGCCGATTCTCGGCGTGATCTGGATTGCGGCAGCGTTTCTGATCCCGTCGGGCAACGTCTTTCATTACCCGGTTCATGTGCTGGGGATCGGACTGGTCATCGCCGCGGTGATTCTGTTCCTGAAGCCGAAAGATTATGATGCGCACGATGTGGAGGTTTCAGGCCTCTACTGGCACTTCGTGGATTTGGTGTGGATGTTTATCTTCCCGTTGGTCTATCTGATGTCGACGAAGATTACTTAAGATAAAGACTTTAACCACAGAGGGCGCAGGGGATCACGGAGGATTTGACGATGCATGATGTCGCAACGCACGACGATAGCAAAGGCCAGTATTTCTGGGTTTGGGGCGCGCTGCTGGTCCTGACCGCAATCGAGGTCGTGCTCGCCTACCGGCAGGTGTTTGGCGCCGTTCGCATGCTGGAAGTTCTGCTGATTCTTTCGGTGATCAAGTCTGCGCTGATCATCGGCTACTTCATGCACCTGAAGTTTGAGCGCGCGCTCATGCGCTGGATGCTCATGTTTCGGTTATCGCCTGCTTCATCATTATGTATTTCTTCTTTTTCCCCGACGCGGATCGGGTGCGAGACCTGGGAGTGAAGTGGATGGGCCAATGAGGCTGCAGTACGCAAAACGTCGTGCGTGGGCCGCGCTGCTGTTGCTGGGCCTTTGGAGCGCTCCGGCGTTCGCCCAGGGGTGCGCCATGTGTTATGCCAATGCCAAGGGGGCTCCCAAGGAAGGTCAGCGGGCGCTGAATCGTGCGATTCTGATTTTACTGGTGCCTCCCATGGGCGCGATGACGCTCGGGATCAACCTTGCGTTTCGCTATGGAAAGCGCCGTGATCGCGAGCACCAAGATCCTCGCGAGTGATCGACCGGGCGGCACCGATTTTGGGCGCCAAAAGTAAAAGCCCCATGCAGGGGCTTTTTCCGTTGGCAGGGGTCGACTCAGGCTGCTGCAGCCGCAATGCCGGTATCGACTTTCAAGGTGCAGGCTTCTTGAGCTCCGGTGCGGCACAGCAGTTCGCGAGCCCAGTCAGTTCTGGCGCTTTCCGGGCAGGACACGTAGACCAGGACGCCGACTTCCCGCAACTGATTCTCATACCGTTCGGCATCGATCTCGGACAAACCCAGGCTCACCAGGGCTCTGCTGTTTCCGCAAAGAGCGGGCGAATCCTTGGCCACAACCAACTTGCGGAAGAATTCCTGTGAGCGGATGAAAAAACCAACCGTGGGAATCACCACTGCACCGAACTCCGACAACCAGCCAATCAAGCCCGCAGTAACGGCGCTCGCTTCCCGCTCGGTGTTCAGAAAGTTGGCCTCGCGCACGATGGTCGAGATGGGATGATTCGGGGAAAGCATCATGCAGATATCTTCGTTGTCGAATCCTGCCTGGTTGAGAGTGTGTACGATCTCATGGAGCGCAACGTCGTGCGGGTAGATTCCGTAGGCGGCTGGCATGTGGGCTGACATAGTGGATTCTCCAGATCGTTTCTTACGCGACCGCTGCGATCGATTCACGGGGACACCAGTGGCGCTGGCCGGGCACTGTCAGTGGCGGGACAGCGTTAATAGCAACGTACAAGCGGGCCGAGGTTGTGAAACTAGGGTAAATACTGTATGCCGAGTCTGGGAGTAAGGTAGGTCTCCCCCTAACACTTTCGCTGTAGTCTGGCAATCCAAGAGATCCGGTTCGGGAGGAGGAAATTGCGCGGTTTTCGAGTGAGGGACGGCACTCCCTCCGTTAACTGCAAGCAATCGCTCGCCTTACTTTTGGCACGCATCGTGCAACTTCAAAGCGGCGCCCTGGAACTTATTGTCGGGAGGTTTGTGATGAAACAGTTTTTGTTGCGCCTTTCGCTGGCAACCACGATCGCGCTGTGCGTGACCGCTTTGAGCGGGAACGCCCACGCGCAGCAGCCAAGTTCTGAGGATCCGGCAGCCACTGCGCCGCCTCAACAGCAATCGTCCTCGGCGAGTTCGAGCGATCCGCAAGCCCCAAGCGAGCAGCACCCCGCGGCAAGCCCGCAACAGGAACCGAACGAGCCTGCCGCTAATCCCAGCCAAAACGAGCCGCAGATGCCTGCCTCCGGGGCCGATGCGCAGACGCAGGACGCGAAAGCTTTCACCGGCCGCGTGGTAAAGGAGGACGGCAAGATCGTCCTGAAAGATTCCGTGACTAAGAACAGCTACCAGTTTGACGACGTTTCGAAGGTGAAACCGTTCATGGGAAAGGAAGTCAAGGTAACCGGCAAACTTGACATGAACAGCAATACGATTCACGTCGAGACCATTGGACCTATTTCATAAGTGAGGAGTTCAAGCTGCTGCGGTTGCGATGCCGGCGGAGGACGGGAGAGGTTTTCCGGTCAAGCGTCGTCCAAAGGTTTGGAGTTTTGGAATTCAGTTTCGCAGGGAGGTGCGATATGGCGATTGCTTTTGGAAGTGTGGGAACTCGGACGCCAGCCCGAGAATACGATATTCGCACGGCTGTGACGTTCCTGTTTGCCGGTCTCGGACTCGGTTCGATTCTTACGTTGTTGCTCGCGCCGCGCCCCAAGTCTCTTGGCTCCTTCGTCCGAAACCCCGCGAGCGTCCGTCCAAGTCCTGCCTTATAATAAAAAGATTCGGCAGTCCTCGGGGAAGCAACCGAGCGCATGCGCTCGCCCGGGAGACTGCCCGATCTCCTTACTGATGTCCACGGAAAGCATTGTTGTACGCGGGGCGCGCGTCCATAACCTGAAGAACATTGACTTCGAAGTCCCGCACAATACCCTGACGGTGGTGACTGGCGTCTCTGGTTCGGGCAAATCTTCGCTGGCCTTCGATACCATCTACGCCGAGGGTCAACGGCGATACGTCGAGTCTCTGTCGGCTTACGCGCGGCAATTCCTGGAGCGAATCGAAAAGCCTGACGCGGACACGATTGACGGGATCGCTCCCGCAGTTGCTATCCGGCAAAAAAACACGACGCGCAATCCACGATCGACGGTCGGCACGGCTACGGAGATTTACGACTACCTGCGATTACTGTTTGCCCGCGTGGGGCGAACTTACTGCGCCAACTGCGGCCAAGAGGTAAAAAAGGATACGGTCGACGAGGTTACCGATGCGATCCTGGCGCTGCCGCCAGAGACGCGGCTGCAAGTTCTGTTTCCGCTGAATACTGTTCCCGCGAACAGCGTGGTGGCGCCGCCGGCCTCAGGAGAGAAGCGCGGCAGGCGTGGCGCCGGCGCGCGATTAGCGCCGGGCAAGCAAGACCCGAGCGCTGCGCTTTCCCCGCAACTCAAGACTCGTCTCTTCGATCTTCGCAAGGCGGGCTTCAACCGGCTTTACCAGTCGGGACAGGTGTTTGAATTCTCGACGCCGGAGTCCTTGCTTGACCTGGACTTCAGCCAGCCCGTCTTCGTGCTCGTGGACCGGTTGGCGGTTTCGGCGGAAGCTCGGTCTCGGATTGTGGACGCAATCGAAACTGCGTATCGCGAGTGCAGCGAGGTCATTTTCGAAATTCCTCCGCACGACGAGCAGCCGGCGAGCCGGTTGCGCTATGCCCAGCGCTTCGAGTGTAAGAACTGCAATCTTCGATACGAAGAGCCCGAGCCTCGCCTGTTCTCGTTCAACAATCCCTACGGCGCTTGTCCCCGCTGCCAGGGTTTCGGCAACACCATTGACTTTGACCTTGACCTGGTGATTCCGGATAAGACGAAAACCTTAACCGAAGGTGCGATCGAGCCCTGGACTAAACCGAAGTATCGGCCGCTGTTCGCCGACTTGAAGCGCTTCGCCAAACAGGCTGATATTCCCCTCGATGTGCCCTGGGTCGAACTTGATCCGAAGCATCAGAAACTGGTGCTCGATGGCGAAGGCCGATTCCTCGGCGTGCGTGGATTCTTCGCGCACCTGGAGCGCAAAAAGTACAAGCTTCATGTGCGCGTATTCCTCAGTCGTTATCGCGGATATTCGCTGTGCTCCGCCTGTAACGGAAGCCGTTTGCGGCTGGAAGCGCGTCAGGTAAAGATCGGCGGCCGCAATATTTGCGAAGTTTGCTCGATGACCGTCGAAGACGCTGCCTGCTTCTTTGATCACCTCCAGTTGAGCGTTGAGGAAGCGGAGATTGCCGACAAGCTGCTGCAGGAAATTCGCGAGCGCCTGCGCTTTCTCAACGATGTGGGCCTGGAATACCTGACCCTCGACCGCCTGTCTTCCACGCTCTCGGGCGGCGAAGCCCAGCGCATTCAACTGGCGACTTCGCTGGGCTCGCGGCTGGTGGGCACACTCTACGTCCTCGACGAGCCTTCCATCGGCCTGCACCCTCGCGATACGCACCGCCTCATCAAGATTCTTCACGATCTGCGCGATCTGGGAAACACGATTCTGGTCGTGGAGCACGATCCTGACATAATGCGCGCTGCCGACCGCATCCTGGACCTTGGCCCGGGCGCGGGAGAGAACGGCGGCAAGCTCGTCGCTTCTGGTTCCTACGAAGAGATTCGACACAACACAACTTCTCTGACCGGTCGATACTTGTCTGAAGACTTGCGCATTCAACTTCCCGCTGTGCGGCGCAAACCGGGCGTGCAACAGATCAAGATTCGCGGGGCGCGCGCCAATAATCTGAAAGGTCTCGACATCAACATTCCTCTGGGAATGCTCGTTGCTATCACCGGCGTCTCGGGCTCGGGCAAGTCGACGCTGCTTCATCAGGTTCTCTACCAGGCACTGGCGCAGGCGAAGAAGCAGGCGTGCAACGGAGCAACGTCCACAGCCGGGAGCTGGCAGAGTCTCGAGGGCGACCAGTTCATCGATGAAGTGGTGCTCGTCGATCAATCTCCGATTGGGCGCACACCGCGCTCGAACCCCGTCACCTACATCAAGGCATTCGACGCCATCCGCGACCTGTTCGCTTCCCTTCCCGAGTCGAAAAAGCGTGGCCTGACCGCGGGGCACTTCTCGTTCAACATTCCGGGAGGCCGCTGCGAGGTTTGTCAGGGCGACGGCACGGTCACGGTCGAAATGCAGTTCCTGGCAGACGTTGAGCTCATCTGCGAAGAGTGCAAGGGCACGCGCTACAAGCCGCAGGTGCTCGACGTACGTTATCGCGGCAAGAATATTCACGAAGTCCTGAACCTCACGGTGAAGGAGGCGCTGAGATTTTTTGCCGAGGCCCCGAAGGTGACGGATAAGTTGCGCAGCCTCGAGGATGTCGGACTGGGATATTTGCGTTTAGGACAGTCCGCGACAACGCTCTCGGGCGGCGAAGCCCAGCGCATGAAGCTGGCCGCTCACCTGCATCCGGCAGCGCGGGAGATCGGACGTTCGAGTTCCACGCGCGACGAGGGCCGCCGCCGGCGCCGCCTGCTTTACATTTTTGACGAACCCACCACGGGGCTGCACTTTGACGACGTCAGCAAACTGCTGGCCGCGTTTCGCCGTCTCATCGAGGCGGGTGGTTCAATTCTCGTTATCGAGCACAATCTGGAAGTGATCAAGACGGCAGACTGGGTCATCGATCTGGGGCCCGAAGGCGGGGCGCGCGGCGGGAAGGTTGTGGGCGCCGGACCTCCGGAGGCGATTGCCAAAGTGGCCGGCTCTTATACTGGAAAATATCTGGCGCGTATTCTGAACGGCAATGGCACATCGCGGTCCAATGGGCGCTCCTAGGTTCCTCGTCGCCGCCGTGTTCGTCATCGCAGTTGCTGCGCAGGCGGCGAACTCCGCATTGGATCAGTCATCCGCGGCTGCGGCAGCGCATTCCTGGGAGGTGCAGTCTGCGTCGCCGACTGGGAGCCAGCAAGGGACACCTGCGGACTCCGGCACGCCCCGCCATCGCAGTCGCGCCCGTGAAGAAAATGCTCCGCCGACAGAACTTGCGCGAGCTGAAGATTTCATCCAGAAGCAGGACTACGCCGCGGCTGAGCCTCTGCTGCGCAAGGCAGTGGAGAGCGATCCCAAGAACTACGTTGCCTGGTTTGATCTGGGATTCGTGGAAAATGGCCTGGGGAAAATCGACGAATCGATTGCGGCGTATCGCAAGTCTGTGGCCGCGAAGCCCGATGTTTTCGAGTCGAATCTGAACCTGGGGTTGCAGCTGGCCAAGACCGGTCAGCCGGAGAGCGAGAAATTTCTTCGCGCCGCTACTGAGCTCAAACCCACCAGCCATGTGGACGAAGGCCGCGCGCGCGCATGGCTTTCTCTGGCGCACGTGCTCGAACCATCGCAGCCCGAGCAAGCTTTAGCCGCTTACCGCCAGGCCGCGGCCTTGCAACCCAAAGATCCGGAACCGCACCTCGCTGCAGGTCGCCTTTTCGAGCAGGCAAACAAATTTGCTGACGCCGAGCAGGAGTACAAACAGGCTCTCGCGCTCGATCCCGCGTCTGATGCGCTGACCGCGCTGGCGAACCTCTATATGCAGGGGCGCCGCTTCCCTGAGGCGGAGGAGTGTTTGCGCAAGCTGGTTGCAGCGCACCCAGAGCAGGGGGCGGCGCACGTGCAACTGGGGCGGGTCCTGGCCGCCGAGGGAAAAAGCGACGAAGGCATTGCCGAACTTCAGGCCGGCGCCAAGCTGGCTGCCGGTGACGTTTCGGTGCAGCGAGATCTGGCGGATCTTTACGTGATTACTGGCAAGAATGATCTAGCGGAGTCCGCGTATCACGCCCTGGTTGCGGCCCGGCCTCAGGATCCGGAGCTGCACCGCAGTCTCGGCCAGGCCCTTCTGCGGCAAAAAAAGTTCGTCGACGCCCAACAGGAATTTATTGCGGCGATAAAACTCAAGCCTGACTTGTGCGAAGCCTATGGCGACCTCGCCTTTGCCGCCAACGAGAATAAAGACTATCCCTTGACCATTAAGGCGCTCGATGTGCGCGCGAAATGCCTGCCCGAGATTCCGATTACTTATTTCTTGCGCGCCTCTGCCTTCGACCACCTTCGCAATTACAAACAAGCCGCAGCCAATTACCACCTCTTCCTCAATACGGCCAACGGGAAGTATCCTGATCAGGAGTGGCAGGCGAAACATCGCCTGATCGCGATCGAACCGAAAAGATAGCTTAAACCGATGTCTGGAATGATGAATTCGAGTCGCAGCGCGCTGATCGGGCTGCTGGTCGCCTGTTTTGCGGCCACGGCGGTTGTCGGGAAGGATCTGACGATCGACGAGTTGAAAGCCCGGCTTACGTCCACTCAGATCGGCGACCGGCCGCGCCTGTGCCTGCAGATTGCCGAGCGTCAGCTTGACTCAGCCAGCAAATCGTTTGCAGCAGACGAAGGCGACAAGGCCAAGGCGGCGCTGACCGACGTGGTGACCTTCTCCGAACTTGCCCGTGACTATGCAATCCAATCTCACAAACATCTGAAGCAAACTGAAATTGCCGTTCGTACGATGGCCCGCAAACTGAATGATCTTAAACATACAGTCACACACGACGACCAGCCCGCGATACAGGACGCCATCGATCACCTGCAGCGGGTGCGCGATGATCTGCTGCTGACCATGTTTCCTCACGGCAAGAAAGGTGACCAATGATTCGCCTTCGACTTCGTTGCTGGACCGGCTTATGTCCGCTGATCCTGTTGCTGCTGATTCTGGCCGCCGCCAGCGCAGCCGCTCAGCGCCATCGAGATCCCCTGACCCAACCCGAAATCGATCAAGTCCGTGACGCCAGTTGGGACCCGCAGCAGCGCCTCTCGCTTTATGTAAAATTCGCCCGGGAGCGACTGGTGAAACTTGAGCAGATGAGAGCCGATCCCAAGACCAAGGATCGCGCCCAGCAAACGCACGACATGCTCGACGACTTCCTGCTGATCTACGACGAGCTCAACGACAATATCGACACCTACACTGACCGAAAGGACGACATCCGCAAGCCGCTCAAGCTGGTGATTGATGCCGACACAGAATTCCAAGCCAAGCTGCGCGCGCTGAAGGATGCCGCCGACATTTCACAGGAAGAAACCAAGCGCTACGAGTTTGTCCTGACCAATGTCGTCGACACGCTGGACACGTCCGCGGAAGACCACCGCAAGCTGCTCGCCGACCAGGAAGAGGCCGCCAAGCACAAGAAGCTGGGATCGCATGCCAAGAGCAGTGGGAAGCCGGAGTAAGTTGGGCCTTGGAAGGCAGACCTCGCGCGTCAGACATCGCGGCAGCTTACCTCAGGGGCTGAAGCCCGCTTATTTAGGCAACTCTTGTGGCACGACTTAAGGTCGTGCCCTTCCCGAAAGACGACCCAACCCTACAACCATACCTAGCCAGTAGTGGCGCTCGCTTGCGCCCTGGCTGTGGGCTGCGTTAGGTGCGACGTCCGACGTCTGCGTCCGGCCCGTGTTAATCTAGCGTCACCGTGCGCGACGGCCTTCTCGAAATCTTTCAAGACACCTACCGCGAGCTGCGGCCGGCCTCTGCGCTACCGGAAGTGAGAATCGAATTCTTCGCCTTCGCCAATGTCAACAACACCATCCGCCTGCGCGAAGGCCGGCTGCTGGTGCGGCTTTCGGATCTGCTGGAGGGCGCTCCGGAGACGGTTTTGCGCGCCGTTGCCCACATTCTGCTGGCCAAGATGTACCGCAAGCCCATCGATCGCGCCCACGCAGTGCGTTATCGCAAATATGTGGCCAGCCATGAAATCGTCCGCAAGGTGCATCTGGTTCGCCAGATGCGGGGCCGCAAGTTACTAAGGGCACCGCAAGGCCATTTCTATAATCTGGACGAGATTTTCGAAGACTTGAACGCCCGCTTTTTCCGCGGCCTGCTGGGTCGTCCGCGCATGAGTTGGAGTCAAACTCGCACCCGGCGCATTCTCGGCCACTACGATCCCGCGCACAATGCGATCATCATCAGCCGCGTTTTTGATCACTTCGGGGTCCCGCGTTATGCCGTGGAATACATCGTCTACCACGAGATGCTGCATTTGAAGCATCCGGTAAAGTTGCGCGGCACCCGCCGCTGCGTGCATTCCGCGGAGTTTCAGGCGGAGGAGAAATTATTTCCGCGGGTGGCCGAGGCGAATGCGTTCCTGAAGCGGCTGTAAGTGTAATCGCTGGTTACAGCACTTATCCCAAAACAAGCAAGAAAGGAGTCTCCCGGCAGGTGATCTTCTGCTCGGACCATGATCCCGGCCATGACTCGAAGTGCACGTTCAGCAGTCATGAATCCGGATCGAGTTTTTCCGCAGCCTGTTTAGCCACTTATCTGGGCGTCGCCACGAAACCGTGCCAGACTCCGTCGGCGGACTGATTAAGCCCAGCTACACGCAGATTATTGGTGATTACGAAGAGATCCGTCTGCACCGCGCCCGGCTTATTCCAGCCTTCGATGTGGCCGCCAATGATCTCGAACCCAGCCCAATTGTTGTTGGTATTGAGTTGGGCGGACCCGTTCATTATGCCTTCGTCGTCGATGCCTTGCACCCAGCTATTGGACGCTCCCGGGAAGTCAACAGAGACAAAAACATCGCCAATCATGCGGTGGACAAATCCGTGCTGAACGCCTTGCGCGTCCCAATAGGCGCCCACCGTGACGCCCCAATCGTTGGTCATAATTGGGATCGTGCCCCCGACTGCGTCGGGAAATCCGAAAACCGTGCCACGATTGGGAAAAATCGGGCTTCCCACACATGCGAAGGAGATGCCATTGGAGTCAACAACGTATGAGGTTACCTGTCCCCAGTCGTTAATCCCAACTGCAAGGCCGTATGTGTATTCAGCCGGACAGGGATCATTGACGTAGGAATATTGGCCTTCTTTCCAGATCGCCAGATGCGCGACACCATCCGCGCCCCAGTATGTCAGAGCGATCTGTCCTTCGGAGTTGGCATTCGTCCCTGCCGTGTTGGTGGCTTCAGGCACGTCGATGACCTTCCATCCATCCTTAAGGAGAACAGCGGTGTGGATGTTGCCGTCTATTCCGACGTACATCTGGCTTACTAGCCCGCTGTTGTTGACCCAGGTCACAAACCAGCCGGTGTCGACCTCGTGGTAGAGGCCCGGTGAATCAACGGTCTTGAAGTTATAGTCCCGCGGCCCCAGCTTTTCCGGGTGATAGATCGTTTGGGCTCTTAAGAAGCTGCTACTGGTTAGGGTGATGCAGGGTAGAAGAATCAGGAGGCTGAGCATTTTTCGTAACATGGAAAATCTCCTTATCTGGAAGTTTCTACTTGATTGGCGTCCGGACACAGAAGCCAAGCCAAACCCGAACGACGGCCTTGGGCTTGCGGGCCGAGAGTTCGGGCAAACACGACATTTGGATGAGCAAGATGGCTCGGCAGGACTATAGGCAGAAATCGGAGAAAAGATCAGTGACGGAGCTCACATAGCGATGTGACAGAATGGGCGAGGGTCGCGGTGTTCCCGTTCAGCGTGAGCGGAGGTTTCCCCTTCCTGCAGTCAGAAACCATTCAAGGCCGGATTCCGACAGTGTGATCCTAATCACACCCGATTGTACGGCTTCGGATTGACGGCTCCGCGACCGGAAGCATATCCTTGAAGTTGAAATTGAAATTCATTTTCAAAATCATAGGGACTTACTGAGATGCTACAGGCCTTCATCATCACCTTACGCGAAGGCGTCGAAGCCGCGCTTATCGTCGGCATCACGCTCGCCTATTTGACCAAAATCGGACGCCCGGAACTGCGCAAGACCGTTTACGCGGCGCTTGGCGCAGCCTTTCTGGGCAGCATTGGCGTCGCCGTCGTCATCTCCCGCACTCACTTGAACGAAGACATTTTCGAAGGCTGGATCATGCTGGTGGCCGCGTTCTTCGTCATCACCATGGTCATTTTCATGATGAAGACGGGCCGCAAGTTGAAGGGCCAGATTGAGGGCAAGGTTGGCCTGCTGGCGGGCAACGACGCCTGGCTGGGACTGTTTTTCTTTGTCTTTCTGATGGTCTTGCGCGAGGGCGCCGAGACCGTTCTGATCCTCTCGGCCGTCTCGCTGAACTCGACCGAACTGATGAGCTTTCTCGGTACCCTGCTCGGAGTCATCGCGGCCATCGCGTTCGGAGTGATGTTCGTCAAGGGCAGCGTCCGCATTAACCTGCAAAAATTTTTCCGCGTGACCACGGCAATTCTCTTTCTCGTAGCGGCGCAGTTGGTGGTCGCGGGCCTGCACGAACTTTCGGAAAGCGGAGTCATTCCCTCGTCCAAGCGCGAGATGGCGATCATCGGCCCTATCGTGCGCAATGACTTGTTCTTCTTCGTGACGATTTTCGCCCTGGCTGCCTTGATGGTTCTGTTCGATGCCAAGCGACGCCAGCCTGCGTCGGAAGCTGCCTCTCCCGCCGAGCGACGGAAGGCCGCATGGGGCGCCCGTCGCGAGCGTCTGTGGATGGCCTCGGTCTACAGTTTTTCGTTTGTCTTTATTGCGCTGGTGACTGCGGAGTTCATCTATACCAAAAGCGTGAGCGCACTTTCTCCGTCTACCGAAGTGACGTTCGTCAATGGCCAGGTAAAGATTCCGCTGGCGCAGGTGGCCGACGGCGATCTGCACCGCTTTCAGGCGCAGGAAAATGGCAATGCGATTCGCTTCTGGCTCTATCAAAAGCCGGATGGCAAAATCGCCACTGTCTTCGACGCCTGCGAAATCTGCGGCTCGGTCGGTTTCTACAAGAGCGCGAACGGAGTCGTCTGCAAGAACTGCGCCGCTCCCATCAACCCGCAGTCGGTAGGCACAGCCGGCGGCTGCAATCCGGTTCCCCTCAAAGCTACGCAGACCGCCGACGCCGTGATCATTCAGGAGGCGGACATTGCGGCCGGCAGCCGCATGTTCGCGCAGCCATAACTGATGTTCGCGCGGCTCGTCTACGAATCCTTCCGCCGGCAGAAGCGGCGCAAACTGCTGGCTGGCGCGGCCATCACGCTGGGTGTGACGGTCACCACGGCCATGATCGCCGTCGCCACCGATATCGGGGACAAGATCAACCGCGAGCTGCGCACGATCGGCGCGAACCTGATCGTCACTCCGCAGGAAGATTCGCTTGATGTGGAGATGGGCGGAGTGAATCTGAAGCCGCCGACCGATGGCGCGTTTCTAAGCGAATCGGACCTTCCGAAAATCAAAGGCACTTTCTGGCACAACAACATTACTGGCTTCGCCCCCATGCTGCCAGTGAATGTCGTGATCGAGCATGGGGGCGAACAGCAGAACGTCACCTTGGTGGGAACTTATTTTGCGAAACACCTCTCGTTCGGTAAGGAGGAGTTCACGACTGGTGTTCGAACGACGAATCCATGGTGGGAGGTGTCAGGTGCGTGGCCGAAAGACGATTCTCGAGACGTTCTCGTGGGGATAACTCTGGCGAGGCGGCTAGTGCAATCGAGAGACCCAATTGTCTTAGGTGGGCGGGCACTGCGGGTGAGTGGGATTCTTTCCACCGGCGGACCCGAGGACAAGGAAATCGTAGCGCCGCTCGCCCTCGCCCAGGAGATTCTCGGCAAGCCCGGCGCCGTTCGCCGAGTCTACGTCAGCGCGCTCACGAAGCCCGAAGATGCATTCGCCCGGCGCGATCCCAAGAGCATGTCGGGAGCCGATCTATGATCGCTGGTATTGCTCGCCTTATCCGCAGTCGATTGCTTACCAGTTGCAGGAAGTGATTCCGCACTCGCACGCCGAGCAGATTCGCCAGGTCGCGCAGAATGAAGGCGCCGTGCTGACTCGCATCGAAGGCCTGATTTTTTTGATTACGCTGGCCGCGCTGTTTGCGTCGGCGCTGGCGGTCTCGGCTGCGATGGCCACGGCGATTTTCGAGCGGCGCGCTGAAGTCGGACTGATGAAAGCCTTGGGCGCGGGAAAGCTTGCCGTCGCCTCGGTGTTCTTTGCCGAAGCTGCGCTGCTGGCCTTGATCGGCGGTGCCGTCGGATTCGCTGCAGGCGGCCTGCTGGCCCGCCAGATTGGCCACTCGATCTTCAATTCGCAAATCGTCATCCAGCCAGTGTTATTGCCCGTGATCCTGGCTATCGCTGTGGTGGTCACATTCGCCGGCAGCGCTGCGGCCATCCGCCGGGCCGTGCGGCTGGATCCGGTATTCGCCTTGCGAGGTGAGCTGTGACCTACGTCGCCCACTCCGCCGACAGCAGCCGCACAAAGTCTGGCCGCCAGCCGTGCCCGCGCTCCGCACGCGTCCATGTTTCTGCGCATGCTGGTCCGTGCGGCCGTGCTTGCGCCGGGGACGCGCCGCCTCAGCCCTGTTTGCCATGGTAGTCGCCGCGGCGGTGGTCACCGCCATGCTGAATCTTTACGTTGACGTGCAGGCCAAGTTGCAGCGCGAGTTCCGCAACTACGGCGCCAACATTATCCTTGTCGGCAAGGACGGGTCTTCCCTGCCCAGTGATGCGCTCTCGCGTGTGGAATCCACGCTTGCCGGCCGCGGTATTGCTGCGCCGTTCGCACTAGTCGTGGCGCGGACCGGCGATGGGCAGCCGGTGGTAGTCGCCGGCACAGACTTCGATCGCGTGCGCCAACTCGACCGCTGGTGGGCGGTGAGCAACTGGCCTTCCGCGCCGCAACAGGCGCTGATTGGAGTTCGCGCGCTGTCTGCTGTGTCTCCGAAGAACCAGCCTTTCGATCTCAGCTTTCAAGGACGCACGATTCACCTCACACCAGCCGGTACGGTACAGACGGGCGCCGCGGAAGACAGCCGCGTGTATCTCTCCCTGGCCGATTTCGTTTCCTGGACCGGCATTCAGCCCTCCACCGTCGAAGTCGCAGCCAGCGGTTCGCCGCAGGAAGTTGCCGCGATCATGAATCAGCTTGCGGAGGCCCTTCCAACCGCCGACGTGCGCCCGGTGCGTCAGATCATGGAAGGCGAGGCCCGCGTTCTGGGCAAGACTCGCTCGACACTGCTCGCCGCCGCCGCGCTCATCATTCTGACCGCTGCGCTCTGCGTTCTCTCCACGCTGATGGGATGGGTGTTCGACCGGCGTCGTGATTTTGCGATTATGAAAGCCCTGGGTGCATCGAATCGTTTGCTGAACGGTTTTTTCGCCGCTGAGGCGGCCGGGCTGGGAGCCATCGGCGCCGTGATCGGCTTCGTGGTTGGCATTGGCATCGCGGCCTGGATTGGCCGGGTTAACTTCCACGCTGCCGTCGTGCCACGTTTCGCTGTTCTGCCGGTGGTGCTGGCTGGTAGCATGGCCGTAACGCTGCTTTCAGCGATCCTGCCGATTTCGCTGTTGCGCCGGGTGCAGCCCGCGGTCATTCTGAGGGGAGAGTGAGATGATCCAGATCAAAGACGTGACCAAGCTCTACCCCGCCAAGGAAATTGAACTCGCCGCCAACAACGGACGCGGGAAAGAGAACGGGTCGATTCACGCACTCGATCACATTTCCCTGCATGTAACCGCCGGAGAATGGCTCTCCATCATGGGTCCGTCGGGCTCGGGTAAATCGACGCTGGTGAATCTGATTGGCTGCCTCGACCGCCCGACTTCGGGAGAGATTTGGCTGGACGGACAGAATATTGCCGGCATCTCTTCTGGCGAACTGAACCGGGTGCGCGCGGAAAAGATCGGCTTCATCTTCCAGCAGTTTCATCTCATTCCATTTCTTACCGCCGTCGAGAACGTCATGCTGGCGCAATACTTCCACAGCATGACCGACGAGAAGGAAGCGATCGAGGCTCTAACCCGCGTAGGGCTTGGCGATCGCGCCCATCACCTGCCATCGCAACTGTCGGGCGGCGAGCAGCAGCGGGTTTGCATTGCGCGGGCGCTGATCAACGATCCCCGGATTATCCTGGCCGACGAGCCCACGGGCAATCTCGACGCGCAGAATGAAGAAATCGTGCTTCGCCTGCTGCGGGAGTTCCACCAGCAAGGGCGCACCATCGTGATGGTGACGCACGATCCTGTCGTGGCGCGCCTGGCAGACCGGCGAATCGAGTTGCACCACGGCAAGATTGCCGCGCAAGAAATCTTCTCCATGGCCGACGAGGAGCAACTGGACGAAGTCCTGGAAGAACTCTGGGTGCTGGCAGAACACGGCGAGATCGCAGAAGTCGAGCGCATGGAAGTTCACGGCGCGCTGCCCGTGAGCCTCGCCATCGAGAAGATGCGGGAGATGGAACTGGTGCTCGCCAAGCCGCATCCGCCGCAAGCCCACGCCCACAAGCCGTTTTCGAATCCCTGTCACGACGCGCTCAAGCCCGTGTCCGCGTCCTCGGGCGATGGCACCCTGATCGTCGAACTGACGCCGCGCGGCCGCGAACGCGCCGGCAGCATCATTCGTCGGCATCGGCTGGCCGAGCGCCTCTTCACCGACAGCCTGGCCATGGACAGCGAATCGGAAATCGAGCAGCAGGCCTGCAAGTTCGAGCACATCCTGTCCCCCGAGGCCACCGACAAAATATGCACCTTCCTGGGCCATCCGCGCACTTGCCCGCACGGGGCGCCGATCCCGCCGGGGCCGTGCTGCGGGCGCACCTCCGGCTTCGATGGGGTCATTGCCTCCTCCAAGGTTCGGCACTCTTAGCTTCCTCGCTCTGTTCTCCGTGGAACAAGTCTGGTCATCGTGGCGTGAGGTCTCCCGCTGCTATGATCGGGATATTCGCCGACCATGACCACCCGCCGCCCCACCATCGGTGTGTTCGACTCCGGATTCGGGGGCCTTACCGTTCTTAAAGCTTTACTTCAACTTATCCCGGACGCCAATTATCTGTACTTTGGCGATACCGCACGCCTGCCCTACGGCTCGAAGTCGGTTGAAACCGTTGCCCGTTACGCCGTCGAAGCGGCCCACTACCTCGAATCTCACGGCGCGGAGTTTCTGGTAATCGCCTGCAATACTGCGACTGCGCTTGCGCTTGGCCGCATTACTGCGGCAGCTCACGTCCCAGTTGTTGGAGTGGTGGAACCCGGCGCGGAAGCGGCAGCGTCGGCTACGAAGAATAAGAGGGTCGTCGTCGTCGGCACCGAAGCCACGGTGAGCAGCCATGCTTATCGCAAAGCTCTTGAAGCACGCGCGTTGAAGGCGCGAGAGAAAGCCTGCCCTCTGCTGGTCCCGCTGGTAGAGGAGGGCTGGGTGGAGCATCCGGTGACGGAACAGGTTGCGCAGATCTACCTGCGCGAGGCCTTCGCTGACGGCTTTCAGGACGCCGACGTCCTCGTACTGGGGTGCACGCACTATCCTCTGCTCAAGCCGTTGCTGCATCGCGTGGCGCCGGCCCATGTGAGCATCGTCGACTCAGCCGAATCCACTGCCCGCGTCGTCGCCGGCCGCCTGCAGAATCTGTTGCCGCCCCCGCCGGTTGATAAGGAAGAACGCCGCACCCGGCCACGACTGAAATTCTTCGCCACCGACTCGGTCGAGAAATTCCGCCGCCTGGGCGAGCGCTTCCTGACCCATCCCATCGAAGATGTGGAGCACGTCGACCTGAAGGAATAGCGCAACGAGAAATCCGCTCCTCTCATCACCGCTGGGTTGTTCTGTTTGACGGATGTACCAGCTGATTCCTACTTTCCCCGCAAGATTCGGATAGCGTGAACTCGCCCGCGGAATTATTGTGTCCGTGGGCCGGCGCTGCTAATCCAAACGAACCGACCCCTGCACCTCTGAACATGCATCCTCTCGACAACGTAATCTGGCAGGCGCTTACCACGCGGCAGGCTGAACTCGCTGAATCTTTTGGACAAGCTCGCCGGTTCATGCCGGAAGTTACATCGCTTTACGGATTTCTTGAGCCCTCCGAGCAGGGCTACGAATCATTGGCCGCGCTGGCGGGGCCGGGCGGCACCGCAGCGGTATTCCTCGATGAGCCCTACCAGCCGCGCCCCGGGTGGGAGCACGTGGGCGGGGCTCCCCTGCTGCAAATGGTGTGCGCAAACGGAGTTGGCACTTCAGCAACCCAGCCGGTCGAGCGCGAGTTCGTCGAACTCACCAGCGCAGATGTGCCGGAAATGCTCGAACTGGCTGCGCTCACCAAGCCGGGTCCGTTCGGCAAGCGCACGCGCGAACTGGGAAACTACATCGGAATTCGGCGCGAAGGAACGCTGGTAGCAATGGCCGGGGAACGCATGAGAGTTCCGGGCCACGCCGAAGTGAGCGCGGTTTGCACTCATCCCGAACACACCGGAAAAGGCTACGCTCAAATCCTGATGTCAGAAGTCATGCGACGTATCAGGGAGCGCGGCGAAACCCCGTTCCTGCACGTCCGCAAGGATAACGGGCGCGCCATTAAGATTTACGAGAGGCTGGGCTTTCGCACACGAGTAGTGCGGCATTACGCGGTTCTTCGCAGAACTTAAAACGGGAGCTGAGACTGAGCCGCCGAACTCAGTACAGATGGAAATCCACTTCGAGCGCGATCTCGACGGCCACAGGATGGCCATCTTTCATCGCGGGTTGAAAGCGATATTTTCTCGCAACTTCCATGGCCTTCTCATCCAGGCCCATGCCCAGCGAACTGAGAATGCGGATTTCTCTGGGCATGCCATCGCTTCCGACCACCATTCCGACCAGGCAAGTCCCCTGATATTTCGCCTTCCGGGCTTCTTCTGAGAATTCCGCTTCCGGCTTGTTCAGCGGTACGGGCGCGCTCACCCCGCCGCCAACGCGAAAGATGCCGCCGCCGGTTCCGCCCCCTTCACCCGGACCGAAGCCAGGTCCTTTTCCAGATCCCACGCCCCCACCGCTGCCCGAGCCAATTCCGCCGCCTGAGCCAGTGCCATTCGACGGCAGCACTGCTCTCGACATGGGATCGCCCAGGTTCGGCATATTGTTGGTCGCCAGCTTCACTTCCGGAGGAATCACAATCGTGGGCTCGACCGGCAGCTTTGGATTCTCATTTCGCACGACCACCACCGGAGGCGTGATCTGCTGCATCGAGAACTTCGGCAGCCTGCCCTTGGTGGCCTGCAGAACGTCGCGATCGCCGCCACCGCCGCCACCGCCGACTTGCGTCTTCGACGGTTTCAGGATGGGCAGGTCGCCCGGATCCACCAGCGGGATTATCTTGGTCTGCGCCGTCGCCGGGGCGGGGCGATGAAGCGTAATCATGGTTCCGGCAGCAATAATTCCCACGATCAGAACATGCACGCCGGTTGAACCCAGCGCACCATTCTTTTTATAGTTGTAAAAACCCCAGATGTCCTTGACCGGTTCGGGCTTGGACTCCAGTTTCAGCGGTGGAAGCTTCTTGGGAAAAAAGAAATCATCCAACTCGCGGAAAAGGGATTTCCAAAGTGGTTCTTCAAAACCCTCCGAGTCCAGCAGCAGGTGCAACTCGGGCTCATTGCCGGGAGCATTCGCATTCATTTGTACAGATCCCATAATTGCTGGCGTGAACTATTTTCTTACCGCTCCGGGCTTGTAGCAGGAATTCCCCTGAATTCCTACCTACACACAGATGAGCAGGTTTCCGTGTAAGTTGCTTCGTTTTCTGCCAATTCGCAGGACACCCGATTTGGCCCGCACGGGCCGACCAGTTTCGCATGTCCTTCTTTCTGAAATTGTACATCCATTTCCCGTCTTTCCACAGTGGATTTCGGCATCCCTTGGACGTATCTCCCAGACATGGCCTTTATGGCATGGCGGCCTTGCATGGACGTTACTACCCTGCGTCCCTATAATGAAACAATTCAATCATTTGGGAGAACTCAACCGAGTGCCGATGGACCTGAAATCCACCATCAACTTGCCCAACACCGCCTTTCCCATGAAGGCCAACCTGCCCCAGAACGAGCCCAAAATGCTCGAACGCTGGGAGCAAATGCGCATCTATGATCGCATCCGCCAGGCCCGCAAAGGCGCTCCGCAGTATGTTCTGCACGACGGGCCGCCTTACACCAGCGGGCCCATCCACCTGGGCACGGCATTCAACAAGTGTTTGAAGGATTTCGTCGTCAAGTCCAAAACCATGGCCGGCTTCGACGCCCCTTATGTCCCCGGCTGGGACTGCCACGGCCTGCCCATCGAGATCAAGGTTGACAAGGAACTGGGCGGCAAGAAGCTGCAGATGCATCCGCTTGACGTGCGCGCCGAATGCCGCAAATACGCGCAGAAATATCTCGATCTGCAGCGCCAGCAGTTCAAGCGCATCGGCGTCTTTGGACAGTTTGATCGTCCCTACGTGACCATGGAGCCGCAGTACGAGTCAATCGTGCTCGAAACTTTCTATGCGTTCTACGAGAAGGGATTCGTCTACAAGGGCCTGCGCGCCGTTTACTGGTGCATGCACGACGAGACCGCACTGGCTGAGGCTGAGGTCGAATACGAGAACCACACCAGCTCCACCGTATGGGTGAAGTATGCGTTGCTCGACGATCCTGCCAAAATCGACGTGGCCCTCGCGGGGAAAAAAGTCTCGACCATCATCTGGACCACTACGCCGTGGACTCTGCCGGCATCCATGGCGGTCGCCTTCCATCCTGAGGAAGAATACGTTGCGCTTGAGTCCGGTGGAGAAGTCTACATCGTGGCGTCGAAGCTGGCGAAGGATGTCGCCGAGAAGTGTAATCTCGCGAACCCGCGCGAACTCGCCCACTTCCCAGGTGCAAAGCTGGAGCGCCTGATCTTTCAGCATCCCTTCCTCGATCGCAAGATTCTCGGCGTGCTCGCCGAGTACGTCACCATGGACACGGGAACAGGCGTGGTACACACCGCTCCGTCTCATGGCGCGGAAGATTTTGTTACGGGCGTGAAATACGGGCTCGATGCGACCAGCAATGTCGACGAGAAAGGCATCCTGCGCAACGGCCTGCCTGAATATGAAGGCAAGCGCGTCTGGGACGCGAATGCTCCCATCATCGAATTACTGAAACGCCGCGGCGCCCTGCTGCACACCGAGAAGACTGAGCACTCTTATCCGCACTGCTGGCGCTGCCACAATCCTGTGATCTTTCGCGCCACCGAGCAGTGGTTCATCGCGATGGAAACGCCCATGCCCGGCGCCAGGCCGAAAGATGCAACTCTGCGTTCGCGCACTCTCGACGAAATCACACCCGTGAAATGGGACCCGTCCTGGGGCGAAGAGCGCATGTCGAACATGATTGCGACGCGCCCCGACTGGTGCATCTCGCGGCAGCGCGTCTGGGGCGTCCCCATCGCTGTGTTCCTCTGCGCGGATTGCGGCAAGCCGCTCAACGATCCCGCCATCAATCGCAAAGTCGTCGAACTCTTCGCCCGCGCCGGTGCCGACGTCTGGTTCACGCCTGAAGCCGACTCGATCCTTCCCGCCGGAACCAAGTGTCCGCACTGCGGCGGCACCAAGTTCGAAAGAGAAACCGACATCTTCGATGTGTGGCTCGAATCCGGGGCGAGCTATCTCGCGCTGATCGCGGCCGAACCCGGCTACCCCTGGCCTTCCGATCTTTACCTCGAAGGTGGAGATCAGTATCGCGGCTGGTTCCAGTCCTCTCTGCTCTGCGGCATGGGCACGCGCGGCACGCCTCCCTACAAAGGCGTCGTCACGCCCGGCTGGACACTCGACGAGAAAGGCCAGGCCTTGTCGAAGTCGCGCGGCAACGACGTCGATCCCGTCGATATCGCCAACCGTCTGGGCGGCGAGATCGTGCGGCTCTGGGTCGCGTCGGTCGATTTCCGCGAAGACGTAGTCGGCTCCGAAACGCTCATGCTGCGGGTGGCGGAGAACTACCGCGAGATTCGCAACAAGCTATTCAAGAACGCGCTGGGGAACCTGTACGATTTCGATCCCCAGGCCAACGCGCGTCCCCTTCGACCAAATGGAATCCCTCGACCAGTACGCACTGCGTCAGACCTGGGCTCTGGTGCGCGATGTTCGCAGCTGGTATGAAGAATTTGCCTTCCACAAAATCTACCACCGCGTGAACCATTTCTGCGTGGTCGATCTCAGCGCCTTCTATTTCGACGTCATCAAGGACCGCCTTTACACCTATGCTCCGAACTCTCCGGGACGCCGCTCAGCGCAGACTGCGGTCTGGCGCATCTGTGAAGCCATGGCCCGTCTGTTGGCGCCCATCCTGAGTTTCACCTGCGAAGAAGTCTGGCAGCATTTGCCCAAGACACCAGGTCGTCCAGAGAGCGTGCACCTCGCGCAGTTTCCCGATGCCGGTGACCTGTTTGGTGCCGACTCCATTCCGGAGGAAGATCCGCAGCAACCACAGGAGTGGAGCACGCTGCTTAGCCGTGCGGGAACAAGTCATGAAAGGCGCTGGAAGAGGAAAGAAACAGCAAGCGCATCGGCAAGAGCCTGGAGGCACAATTAATCATCACCGCGGCTGATCCCGCTTACTCGGTTCTGAAACATCACGCTGACCAGCTCCGCTATCTCTTCATCGTCTCGGCCGTAACGCTGAAGCAGGGCTCTGGTAACGGTACCGGGGGCGTCCACATAGAGGTCAAAAAGGCGGATGGACAAAAGTGTGAGCGCTGCTGGAACTATTCCACGCACGTGGGTGAAGACAAAACATATCCCACGGTATGCGAGCGCTGCAGCGCGGTCTTAAAGGAACTCGAGCCGTAACGGTAGCGCCGCCGTCCCGGCGGCTGTCCGGCGGGCGTCTCGCCCGCCGCGCCGAGGGCGAGACGCCCTCGGGACAGCCGGCAGAGACGGCCCTGAGCGAAGCCGAAGGGATGCCGGCGACCTTACTGCCCATCTTTCCAGCCTCCACAGGCAGCAATTTCGCCTGATCGTCCATCCAACTAGCTGTCGACATTCCAACCTCGGGGGTTACTCCATGCGTGTCCGCACCTGTTCCCTGCTTCTCGCGCTGACAGCCATTTTCACGGCCTCTCTGCTGGCGCAAGACGAATCATCCGCGCCCGCAGGCTCCTCCCAATGCGATCCCGCAAGGCAGCATTCTGTTGATCCAACTCACGGACCGCCTCGACACTCACTCGGCCAAAGCTGGCGACCGTTTTCACGCGCGCCTGGCTGAGCCCATCACCGCAGCCAATGGAATGACTCTCGAGCAGGGCCGCAAAATCAAAGGCCACATCAGCGCCGTCGAACCCGGCCTTCGTACTCGCCTGCTTCTCAGCTTCGACGAGATTGAAACCTCACATGGATGGGCGCCTCTCATCGCCACAGTCACCGGAGTTCCCGGCGAACACGGCCTGCGGCAAGTTGGAGAAGAAGGCGAGATCGGCCGCAATGGCATGACCAAAGAAGAAATCGCGGAAGCCGTCGTCATCGGAGCCAGTGAAGGCGCAGCCAAAGGCATCCACGAGGGAGACAAAAAGGCTGCGGCCCAGGGCGCAGGCGCGGGAGCCGCCAACAGCGCGTATTCCGCATTCGAGTCCGGCCACGATCTCGTTCTGGACAAAGGCACCGCACTGGAAATTCGCCTCGACCGCGGCCTCACCTTGCGCTAGAAGGGAAATCGTAGGGAGCAAAAAATCAGGGTGCCCCATTTCTCGCGTCCTTTGCGAGAAGTGGGGATTTTCTCGGGCAACAAATATCCCTCTGCGCAAGATTCTTCCCCCGCACCGTTCTCTAAGTGAATTGAAATCCAGAGGCGCACCGTCATCAGACCTTAGCGCGCTTCGCGGATTTCCGTCGCGAACTTTGCGGTTAAAATGTCTTGACTCTCCTTACGGAGGCGCCCATGAAGCCCGCCCTCTTCACCCTCACTCTCCTGCTATGCGCCATCCCGCTCCCAGCCCAGGAACATCCCACCCTGACCGCTCCTCAAAACACCGTCTACGTGGGAGCCGACGGCAAATTCGAAGCGCCCCCCGACACCGCAGTGCTGCAATTCAACGTTTCGGTTCAGGACGACACGTCACAAGCCGCCTATCAGCACGCCTCGAAAGATGTCGAACAAGTCCGCCAGATCCTTCACGCCAATGGAATCGAGCCCAAGGCCGCCAACCTCGGATTCCTTTCGGTTCAGCCTCAATATGATTGGAAGAGTGCGAAGCACAAAGTAATTGGATACCGCGTCTCCACCAACGTCACCCTCAAACTGAAGGATTTTTCCAAGATCGGTCCCATCACCCAGCAACTCGCCGACGCCAACGTCAGCGAGACGCAGACCCTCAACTACACGCTCGAAAACATCGACGAGGCCAAGAACAAAGCCGTGGAAGATGCCTACCGCCGCGCCCGCAACTCCGCCGACACTCTGGCTCGCGCCAGCGGCCGCGCCCTGGGAGAGCTTTCCTACGCGTCGGTCGACACCTTCGAAAACCAGCGCCCCATTCCCCGCATGGCTCGCCCCATGGCTGCCATGGCCGCCGGAGCTCCACCCCCGCCCACCGAAGAGTTCACCCCTCAAACCGTGACGGTGACAGCCCACGTAAATGCGCTATTCAATCTGAAGTAAGAAAGTCTATGTGGCGCGGGCACTCCTGCCCGCGAAATGCGTGCGGCTTAGTGATCCAGGCCATGTACCACGCCACAAGAAAACAGATTCAAACCCCGCGGGCAAGAGTGCCCGCGCCACACAGTCAACTCCTCTCCGGATCAATCGACTGATCGAGGTAAATCCACACCACCCGCGCCATTACGGTAAGCAATGGAGCAAACGGCAGAAACAGCAAGACGCCCCCAATCACCACGGTTTGAAACGTCCAATGGAAAATCCACCACAGCAGGAAGGAGAAGCCGACAATCGCTCCCAGCGCAAGGCCGTACCCGATATACATCGCTCCCAGGAAGTATCCCGGTTCGCGTTCAAACTTCAAGTCGCACGCCGGACACCGCTCATGCATCCCGGGAAACAACCAGACTGACCTGCGGAAGATGTTGCCTTCACGGCATCGCGGACAGAGTTGCTGCAGCATCCCACTCAGAGCTGACACGTTCGCCCGCGCCATGAATCGATCTTAATCTCAACCGGGCTACCGCAGGACCCGCGCCATCTGAACCCGGCTGGCATCAATCGAGATTGGCCGCTGAATCTCCATCTCAATCGACGTCCCGACTCCGAGCGTCACGTCCGGCCCGCGCTTGAGCAGTGCCCATGCGACCCCAGCCGCAGCCCCAGCGCCGGCGCCGACTCGCGCGCCATTCAGGCCTCCGGTCGCCAAGCCGCCCGCCGTCGCTCCGGCAATCGTGCCATAGGCCCCATTTTTCGCCGCGTCTTCAACCTTCTTGCCGGTCTCCTTATCGTGCTGCACGGTGCCTTCCTTATCCTTCACGGTCGTGCTCTCTGAACCCGGCATGTTCTCCACCGATCCCGGCAGCATGACGGTATAACCGTTCGGATAAATCAGCGACGTAAAGTGCATCAGAATTTCGGCGCGCCCGTGACCGTGTCCCGCCCGCTCTACATGCGAGATCTTCCCCTGCACGTAAGTTCCCGCCGGCACCAGCATGCGTTCGCCGAGAACAAAGGGAAACGCCGTGATGGCATACACCGAGTCGCCCTCGCGGGCATTCTTGGTGGAAATCGCTTGACTGAGCGACAGCGGAATCCTCGACCCCGCAGGAATCACCAGAGCGTTAGGATCTTCCTTTACTTGGCGCGCTGGATCCGGCGCCGGAGCAGCAGCGGGAGCCGCGCTCGCGTTCGAATCCTGACTGGTCGCGGCCGGAACCGGTGCAGTCTCCGGCGCCTGCCCCAACGCCATCCCCGATATCAGCAACAAAGTCCATGCGCCACGCATCGCCCACCTCCGAAGCCGAGCATCTCGAAAGCACTCAAATCAGGCTGAGGATACCACGACACTAACCGCTAGGATGCAGGGATTGTAGCAAGAGTTATCTCGTGGAACGGCGGCCTTTTAATGAGTGCTATGGCTGGTCACAACAACTGACTTTGTTGGGGGAGTTCGTAGAGTCCGAGTTGGTCATAAACGTAAAAACGATTGTCACGAGCGACGCACTGGAAAGGCACGTACCATCCAGTCGAAGTTCTATCGGGTGGACCGCCAGCAAGCACCGAGAGATTCCGTCCTTCCGAAGTGGCCAGGTTCCAAACTGTGCTATCCGGGGAATCAAACGATCGAACAATCAAATGCGGTTTGTCATATGCGGGGAATATCACGAACTGGTCAGATCGTATCGCTATCGCCTTGTTCGCTCCGAAGTCCCTCCAGACACGCTGGAGCTGAAAATCAGTAAGCCAGACCAAAGGAAAATCCGAGTAGTAAGACACATACACCGATGCGCCCACAACGTTCAGCGAATAGCAATCATCAATGAAAGGCAACTCATGCTTGCGCGCAAATTCCGCGTACCTAAACGCCGGAATTCCAGCGGAATCAAAGCAAACCAATCCTTCTTGTCCGATCCCGCCCCCGAACACACCTTCATCAAAATAACCCACCCAAATATGCCCGTTGATGGTTGTGCTGACATGCTTAATCGCATCTCCTAGGTCGATAGTGCCAATCGGGCTTTGGTGCTTGTCGAAGACTCTGGCGAGTCCTCCTCTCCCTTCGACAATCAACCATCCGTCGCGGAAGCGTTGTACACGACTCGTGGTTAACAGCCCCTGCGGATTATCGAATGCGACCTGTGCGGCAGCGGCACCATCCCAATAGATCAAGTGATGCCGTTTAGGGGGCGTATTTGCCCATCGGACCAACGCATCGGGTCCAGCGTCGCGACTGGGGCGTGGAGGTCTGCCCTCCTGAAAAAGCAGCAGAGGCTCGCCGTGCCAGTCAACCGAAACCGAGCACAACTCCCAATTCGCAGGAAGGGAAGAAAACAGAAATCGCGTAATGAGACGCTTTGCTTCTTGCATCAGCACTACAGCTTACATGAGCGTCTCCCGCGAATAGTTGGCGAAAAATCGCTAATACACTCACCGACCCGGACGAGAAGTCACTTGTAGATAAGATACTTCTCCCGCACCTTCTCAAACTTCTCCAACTCCTCCTGCCAGTCCTGCGCAATCCGCCGCGGATCCTGCCCCGCCACCAGCGCGTCATACACCGCCTGGTTCGCCAGCAGAGCCATGATTCTTTCGATCTTCCAATCAGCCGCATACAACTTCCTCAGCGCTGACGCCAGCTCGATCCCCAGCTCCGGCGCATCCAGCGCATTGCGATCCGTCAGGACGACATTCACGCCCTCACACTTCTGTCCGCCGTAAATGCTCTCGCTCGGCGTGAAGCTGACGGGAACAAATCGCACGCCCGCAATCCCGCGCCCATTCAGGTAAGCCGCCAGTTCCCTGCCCTTCATCCAAGGCGCGCCCACCAACTCAAACGGACTATCCGTCCCGCGCCCCACCGAAACATTCGTGCCCTCGATCAGCGCCACACCGGGATACAGCGCGCTCTCCGTTACGCTCCGCAAATTCGGCGAAGGATTCACCCATGTCAGCCCCGTCGAATCGAACCAGTCTCCGCGCTGCCACCCCTCCATCGGCACCACGGTCAACTTCGCGTTGAGGTTGCGCTCCGCATTGAACATCTTCGCCAGCTCGCCCATCGTCATCCCATGCCGCACCGGGACGGTCCAGTAATTCGTGAAGCTCTCTCGTCCCGCGTCCGTGCCCGGTCCTTGCACAAACGATCCCGTGATCGGATCAGGCCGGTCGAGCACGATCATCTCGATGCCCGCCTGCGCCGCAGCCTCCAGAAAATATCCCAGCGTCGTCTCGTATGTGTAAAACCGCGCCCCCGCACCCTGAATATCGAACACCACCGCATCCAGCTGCTTCAGCACATCAACCGACGGACGCCGCGCCGCATCGGTCCCGCCATACACGCTGTACACTGTAATCCCGGTCGCATCATCCTTCGTGTCGCTGACGTGGGTCGTGTCCAGCGTCCCCGTAACCCCATGCTCCGGACTGAAAATCGCGTCGAGTGAAATCCCCGGCGCCTGCGCCAGCACGTCAATCGTCCGCCTGCCCTCGGCATCCAGCCCCGTCTGATTGGTCACGATCCCAACCCGTCTCTTCCCCTCCGCGCCGGCCGCTGGGCGCAGCACATCGAAGTTGTGCTCTTCGAGCACATCGATCCCATTCTTCACTGTCCCGTTTCGCGAACTCATGTGCCGCGCCGCGCTCTGTGCCTCGTTGTATCCAGTAATGCTCAGCCCGCACAGCGCAGCCTTCTGACTCGGAGTCAGCGGCAAAGCCGCAGCCACGGCTGTCGCCACCTTCGACCGCAACGCAATCGCATTTTCTTTCCCCCGCGGATGCACCGCATTCGTCAGCAGAATAATGTACGTCTGCGTAGTTGGATCGATCCACATCGATGTTCCGGTGAACCCAGTGTGCCCGAACGATCCCACCGGCAGCAGGTCTCCGCGATTCGACGAAAACGGCGAATCAATATCCCAGCCAAAGCCGCGCAGCACTGGAGCCGCCGGCGGCTGCTCCGGCCGTGTCATCTTCTCCACCGAAAGCGGCGACAAAATTCCGCCGCCCCCGTTCAGTATCGCCTGGGCAAATTTCGCCAGGTCATCCCCCGTCGAGAAGACCCCCGCGTGCCCCGCCACGCCGCCCATTCGCCGTGCTGTCGGATCATGCACCACCCCGCGCAGCATGTGCTCGTTCTCGTCATACTGCGTGGGCGCAATCTTCGTCCGCCACGCAGCCGGAGGCACAAACCGCGTGTGCATCATGTTCAGCGGCACAAAAATATGCCGCGCCGCGTACGCGTCCAGCGTCTCCCCCGAAACTCGCTCCACCAACTCGCCCAGCACAATGAAGTTAATGTCGCTGTAGGTAAACTCCGATCCGGGTGGCTGCGCAGGCGTTTCCGCCCATGCCATGCGGTATGCCGTCTCCTTCCCTTCCCACGGTGTCTTCAAATCCAGATCCGGATCGAGGCCGGAATAGTGCGTCAACAACTGCCGCACCGTAATGTCCTCTTTTCCGTTTTGCGCAAACTCCGGCAGATACTTCGCCACCGGATCATTCAACCGCACCTTGCCGCGCTCCACCAACTGCATTACCGCAGGAGTCGTCGCCACCACCTTCGTCAGCGAAGCCACATCAAAAATCGTATCCAGCGTCATCGCTTCGTGGCGGGGCTCCAGCGCGCGATTCCCATAAGCCTTGCGATAAATCACCTTCCCGTCGTGCCCCACAACCAGCACCGCCCCAGGGATGTTCCCGTCGAGAATGGCCTGCTGAATAATCGCGTCCACCGCACCTAGACGAACCGGAGCGGGGGCAGCGCTATTCTTTGCCACAGCCCTCGAGGATGTCTTCTGACCGGATGCCGCCACAAATGCGATGCACAACAGCACGAGAAGAGTCGGGGACGCCCGGAGTTTCCGCGTCCTCGGCGAGGCGGTGGGGACTTTGTCTCCCCGCGAGTTGGACCCAAAAGAAAGGATGTCCTGACTTTACACAACCGCAGCGGAATGACTCAAGCAACTGAAGTAACTGGTAGTGGCTCGGTTTGAACTCTGAATCTCACAAGGCGTCATCCCGAAGAGCCCGCGTTTTTACCAGCGGGCCGAGGGATCTCCCGTGGCACACAGCGTCGCCGAGCTGATACGGCGCCTTCGCGACCAGTCGCATTTCGCGCACTCATGGCAGGGGATTTACCATCTGTGTGCAACTCTGCTATAAACCGCAGAGGTCGCAATTCTCGTGCAAAGGCGTACGCCCCCTGAACAGCATCATTCCAGGTTCTTCCTTGTCTCTGTCCCCTGCCTTTGGTCGACAAGACGAAACTTTTTCAGCAGCATTTTCTATTCTCGAAAATGCCATCGCCGCTCGCGCCTTCCCCGCAGCCTCGATCGCCGTCACCCACCAGCGGCGCCTCGTTGCACTCAAAGCTTTCGGTCATTTCACGTACGAACAAAACAAGAATTCTGACATCACTCCCGCCACGCTCTTTGACCTGGCGTCCCTCACCAAAGTCTTGGCCACGACAACCATAGCCATGCTGCTTTACGAGCGCGGCCACCTCGACCTCGACATCCCCGTGGCTGCGATCATCCCCGAATTTGTCTCCGCTGCTGCAACACCGCAAGACCCGCGCCGCCAGGAAGTAACCCTGCGCATGCTGCTGGCTCACTCCTCAGGCCTTCCCGCATACGAGAAACTATTTCTCAGAGCCCGCACCCGGGACGAACTCCTCCACGCCGCCTTCACCACATCCCTGACGGCCGACCCCGCCACGCGCGCCGAATACAGCGACATCGGATTCATCATCCTCGGTGCCGCCCTCGAACGCGTGGCCGAAGAGCCGCTCGATCACTTCTGCCAGCGCGAAATATTCGGCCCGCTCGGCATGATGCGTACAACATTCAATCCGCCGCCAGAATCGCGCAAGAATATCCCACCAACTGCGAACGAAGAAGAAGAATGTGGCGCGGGCGCCCTCGCCCGCGAAAGCCCCAACTCGCATCCATCGTCGAGCATGAGCCAAAAGGCCCACAGCACCTTCCGCCAAAGAATCATCCAAGGCGAAGTCCAGGACGAAAACGCCAGCGTGCTGGGCGGCGTGGCCGGACACGCCGGCCTTTTTTCCACTGCCGAAGACCTCGCCAAATTCGCTCACGCCATGCTCCAGGGAGGACGACCGATCCTCCGACCAGAAACCGTCGCTCTCTTCACCCGCCGCCAATCGACTCCTGAAAGCACGTCTCGCGCCTTAGGCTGGGACAGTCCTTCTCAGCCGTCGCAATCCGGCAAGTACTTTGGACCGAATTCTTTCGGTCATCTCGGCTATACCGGCACTTCTCTGTGGATCGACCCCGACCGCCAGCTTTCCATCACGTTGTTAACCAACCGCACCTGGCCTGACTGTTCGAGTCAAGCCATCAAAAAGGTACGGCCTGAGTTTCATGACGCACTGATTGAAGCTCTATGAAAACCAATCGCGATCTCCGCCGCCTGCGCACTGAGCAGTCGCACCCTGCCGCCACCGACCTCGACCAGAAATCGTCGTTCGAGATCGCCAACCTCATCAATGCCGAAGACGCTACTGTCGCTCTCGCCGTCCGCCGCGCGCTGCCGCAAATCGCACGCGCCATCGACCTGGTGGCCGCCGCCCTCCGCCACGGCGGACGCCTCATCTACGTTGGCGCCGGCACCAGCGGTCGCATCGCTGCGCTTGATGCCACCGAGTGTCCGCCCACCTTCAACGTTGATCGCCGCACCGTGCAGTTCCTCATCGCGGGAGGCCCCAAAGCGCTCTCCGTCGCGAACGAAGCCAGCGAGGATGACACCAGCCTGGCTCGCGCAGAAATGGCCAAAAGAAAGCCGGGCACGCACGACGTCGTGGTGGGTATCGCCTCCAGCGGCCGCACTCCCTTCACCCTCACCGCCCTCGCCTACGCCCGCCACCACGGCGCGAAAACCATCGCGCTGACCTGCAACCGAAACTCTCCGCTGGAACGCGCCGCGCACTTCACCATCGTCACCGAAGTCGGCCCCGAAGTCCTCGCCGGCTCCTCTCGCATGAAAGCCGCCACGGCTCACAAGATGGTTCTGAACATGATCTCCACCGGCGCTATGACGCGGCTCGGATACGTCTACGGAAACCTTATGGTCAACGTCGCTCCGAAAAATGAAAAGCTGATCGAGCGCGCCGTGGCCATTCTCGAACGCGCGACCGGAGCCGATCACAGAACGGCCAGCCGCGCTCTCAAAGCCAGCGGCAATCGCACCCCCGTCGCGCTCGTGATGCTCGCCGCAAATGTGAGCCGGTCCCAAGCCGCCGCCGCGCTCACAAAATCGAAAGGCCACGTGCGCCAAGCCATTGCGGCAGCGAAAACTCTCTAGCAGGCTGGCTGAAAAACTCCGTTCCAGGTAGGCCTTGGGAAGGGCACGACTTCACAGCTTGCGGAAAAAGTCACGATGCAGGCAGAACCGTGCAGGCAGAACCGTGGAAGAGCGGCCCTTCAGGGCCGCGTAAGCCGTTTAGAATAGGTCGGGCTTTAGCCCTGGTGGTCGCCCTTCTCGCCGCAGAAACGAGTTTTTCCGCAGCCTCTTCGGCCGTGCCACTAAGTTTCTTAAAACCAGCCGCGCTTCAGCGCCTGCGGTTGGCTTCGGGCAGCAGAGATTGGTTTTTCAGCGGCCTGGCAGTGAGCGGCTTGGCGGCGGTAGTTGCTGCGCGGAACCGCCAATGCCAACAGAGGTTAAGATGTTATTGGCCCTATCCTTCGAATGACCAAGACCTCCGCACGCGCAGCCCACTTCCTGATCGCCCTGATCGTCGTCCTGCTCGACCGCTGGACCAAACACCTCGTGGCCACCCACATCGCGCTGTACGAGCGCATCCAGATCATCCCCGGCTTCTTCCGGCTCACCCATACGGAAAACACCGGCGCCGCCTTCAGCCTCTTCGCCGACTCTTCGTCTCACTGGAAAACGACCATGCTGATCGCGTTCTCGTTGCTGGCAATGGTGGTGGTCTCAATGCTGCTCTGGAAGCAGACCCGTGCCCTGACCATCACCGGCGTTGCCTTGTCGCTGATCCTTGGCGGCGCAGTAGGAAATTTGTGGGATCGCCTGGCGAGGGGGCGCGTTATCGACTTCCTGCTCGTCTATGTCAAGCAGTATCAATGGCCAGTGTTCAATCTCGCGGACAGTGCGATCGTGGTGGGAGCGAGTCTACTGGTGCTGGAAATCCTGTTCGGCCGCTCCAAGGAATCAACGCATCTTCTGACATAGTGAAATGGGCTAGTTTACGTCGCTATGCCACTACCGACGCTGGAGCGTATAATCTGTCGCCACGAGGTGCCCATATGGCCAAGATTAAGCAGTTCACAATCGTTGTCGAGAATCGACCCGGAGCTGTCGCAGAAATTGCCAAAGCACTTGGCAACGCGAAGGTGAATATTCTCGCGCTGCTGGGAAGCGCCCAGGGAACGAGCGGCACTATTCAACTCGTCGCTGAGGATGCCAAGCGGGCAAAGAAGGCACTGGATGAAGCCAAAATTTCGTACAGGGAGACGGCGGCAGAGGAATACGAATTGCCAAACAAGGCGGGTGCGCTCGCGCAGTGCTTGGAAAAACTCTCAACCCGGGGGGTCAACTTAAACTCGATCCATGCAACCGCCTCGAAGGGCGGGCGGAAAGCGGTTGTCGTCTACACGGTGGAGGCAGAAGCAAAAGCGGTCCAGGCAGCGTAGGAATTTCAGTTCAGGTCCGACTCCCTTCCCTGAAGGGTTGGGGTGTCCGCAACTTGCGAGACCGTCCCACTGCGCTCGTAACGCTCAGTGCCAGGCTTTGTCCGCACTACCTTCTCGACCAAGCAAGTTCGCTATTAAGCGTTACGGTGTCCCATACAACTGCTTGTACACATTCGCGTTCCGCAAAATCGCCTGCACGTACTCTCGCGTCTCCGTGAACGGGATCGACTCCACAAACTCCTGCGGATCGCGATACTTCCCCTGCCCCAGCCATTCCTCGACCCGGTCCGACCCCGCATTGTAGGCGGCGAGCGCGTACTCGAACGATCCGCCAAACTTATCCACCATCCCGCGGAAGTAGCGCGTGCCCAGCTGCATATTGACCGCAGGCGTATACAACTGGCTCGGGTTGTAGCGCTTCAGCTTCACCTGCTTGGCCACTCCCTTGCCGGTCTTCGGCAGCAACTGCATCAGCCCCACGGCGTTCGCGCGCGAAACCGCATTCGGATTGAACTCCGATTCCTGCCGTATCAGCGACGCCACCAGGTACGGATCCAGATCGTTCGCCGCCGCAGAGCGCTTCAGATCCGGCCAATACGGTTTAGGAAACAGCGCCTCCCAGTACGACCGCGGCAGATCCGGAATGTCGAGCGCAAAATAATTGGGAGTGGAATGCTTCATCACCTCAATCGCGCGATCGTAGTGCCCGGTTTCAAGATAGAGTTGCGCCGTCTCCGCCACTGCCCAGTTCCCGCCATCCGCGCTGGCCGCCGCCTGCAGCTCACGCACGGCGAAATCCACCAGCCCGCCGTTCCCCAGCAATTCAGCTTTTTGCCAGGTGCAGATCGTCCGCCGGAGGATCCGACAGCGTCACCTTCCCGCTGCTGTCCAGCGCCGGAACGTGATCCAACAGCGCATAGTGCTCTGCCGGAGCCGGAGCCGCGGACAGTTTCTTTAATCTCTCCCGCCCGAGTTCCGCATAGTAATAGTTGAGATAGCGCTCAGAAAGCTTCTCGTAAAAAGCCCGCGCCATGCCCGGCTGGTTGTCTTCCTCCGCCAGTCGCGCGCGCCAGTACAACGCGGCCGGCGTTTCTGTTCCCCCTGGATACAGTGCGATTTGCTCTTCAAACGCCTTCTTCGCTTCGTCGTTGCGTCCCTGCCGCAGCGTCAGCCACGCCGCCTTCCAGTGGGCGTAGGAGGCCCGCATCCCGTCTGGGGAATCGCTGCGTGAATCTCGCGATAACAGTCGAGCGCCTGATCGTATTCGTGATGGACAAGGTGCAGGTTCGCCGCCAGCAGTAGCGCCTGCTCCAGCCACGAGCTCGTCGCCGCCGATTTCCGTAGTTCGTCCACCGTGCGGTAGAAACCGTCATTATCGTTCGAGGCCCAACTCACTTCTGCCAAAATGTAGAGGCGCTGAGCATTCACCTCACCGCCAACGCCCGCGAGCGCAGCCATTGCTGCCTGGCCTCGCCGTTGCGCCCGCTTCGATGCAGCGCATCGGCCAGCGCAACCTGTGCTGCCGGCCGGTTCGCCGCACTCGCAACTGCCAGCATTCTCGATAAGCGTCTGCCGCATCGCCGTAACGCCGTGCTTTCATCAACAGGTCGCCACGCGTCTTGCGTTGCGCTTCAGTCGCCAGCGGTAGCACCGAAAGCTTCTTCATCTCGGCATAAGCCGCATCCGCTTCCGTGCTGGTCGGCATGTTGTAATAAACATTTCCCAGCGCCTCCGCGGCTTTTGCAGTCTGCTTCACGCGGCATAAGCCCGCCCTAGGGCAAATTCCAAATCCGATCGCAGCGGCGTTCGATCTTTTTCCAGCAAGGTGACCGCGTCGGCCGCTCGCCCTTCCAGCAGCAACGCGTCGGCATAACTTACATCCGCATCCCGCACCAGCAGCGAATCGGGATGTGCGCTCCCAAAATTCTCCAGCTCCGCCACCGCCTCCTTCACTCGTCCCGTTTGCAGATACGAAGTTCCGAGGTAGTACGCCACGTAGTCGCCCAGGTCTCCTGCTTGCGGCTTGGCGCGGTTCAGCGGATCGATGGCCTTGGCATAATCGCGGTCGATTACATGCGCGTATCCCACCACCAGCCATGCCAGCGCGCCCGCGTCATCCTTGGCATGCGCCCGCGCGAATGCCTCAATCCCGGCATAGGCCGCGGGCGTCCGATCCTGTATGAGTTGCTGCGCCATCGGACGCAATGTCGCCGAAGCTACAAACGCCTGCCGCATTCGCCGCACCCGCGGCGACATCGCCTTCTTCCGCCTTTTGGCAGCGGCGGAACGCGTTTGCGCGGCTGCCAGACTTAGCTTTCGCCGAAGGGGTCGCCTTGCTTCCCGTGAGCCTTCTTTGTGGCAGCGCTACTTTTGCCGGCCGGCTTTGACGCCGCTTTCGCGGATGATTTCGAAGATGACTTCGAGGATTTCGTTTTTCCGGATTCCTCTTGACTCGGCTGAGTTGTGCTGGACTGACCTGGTTTAGCTGGTCTGGTTTAGCCTTACTTGCTTCGGACTGACTTGCTCGGATTTACTTGGACTGGACTGCGCTTGTCCGGAAGCCGCGGCCTCGCCGCCTGTATTGCTATGCTTGAAGGAGTCGGAGGAATCGAGGACTGCTGCCACGCTCGCGCCGAACCAGGCGCCGCGGCCAAGAGCCCGCACAGAACTCCCACTGCGAGCGCCCACCACAACTTGCGACCGGAGTGCAACACCACCTGAAGTTTGATGCGCGGAGAAGCGCCTGCCAGAGAATCGATCAAGATTTCTACTGCCAATTCCTAAAGCTTAAAATTCGCGCCCATCACCGAAAGGTCGTCTTCGGCCAGGCTGCGCACAACTTCTTTTTGAAAGTAGTTCCCACTTGCCGCGATGTGCTGCCATAGCGCTTCTGATACGTCGAGCGGCTCTTCTCAATATCGTCCTTCAGCCGGTCATAAAGATCTTTATGCCGCCGCCCCTCGGACAACTTTCGCCTGGTTGTAAAGCTTGATCTCATCCACCAGCAGGCGGGCAAAGCGCTGTGCCTTGCGATGGGTCTCCGCATCTTCCGGAGAAAGTTGCGCAAAGGGATCTGCCGCCGCCGCCGGAGCCGCCGCGGACGCCGCATGCACTGCCGCCACTTCCACCACTTCTGCCGCAGGCTCCGCTTCCGGCGCCGCGCTGGCTGCCACGTGCTTGGGAGCATGCCCCGCAAACGGATCGGAAAACGAACTGACCGTCTGCACCGGAACCGCCGGCGCTGCACGCTCCGCCTCGCGGACTGTCTTTTGAGGCCTGCTTGCGCAGCGACACCACTTCCAGCCATGCGCCCGTCGCCATCACCAGCAATTCCAGCGAGGCCGAGTCCAGCGCGCCGCTCGCGCCTCCGTCGGCATAAACCAGCGCCGCTACTTTATCTTTGAGTACCAGCGGCAGCATCAGAATTTGTTCATTGGCGGGCGCGCCGAACTGCTGCACAAAATGCCCGCCCATCTCCGCGACATTAGCCGGCGTCGCCGCCCGATTCTGATACGCATGGGCGACGGGGCCCGCGTTCATCTCGAGAGAAAAATCCTTGATTGCGTTATCGTCCGCGAAACCCCGGCTCTGCCATCCCGTCGCGGCTCCAGCCTTCACCACAAACAGCGCGATGCGCGCGCAATACGCGCTGCCACTGTCGAGCAAGGCCCGCAGGATTTCTTTCTGCGTCTGCCCGGCATGAACGCTCGCCACCGATTGCAGCAGATTTCCCGCGCCACCCTGCCCTGCTCCCTCGCGACGCCGCAGAGCCGCTCGGGGCACCGGCATGGCTTTCAACACGCATTGCACAAGTTCGCGTTTGCAAGTGCGGCAACTGGTCGGCCAAAACCTGCGCCACCGCGCGCTCGACGAGCCTCCCGCATTTCTTTTTGCCGCTGCTTCGTCCGCTTCCGCCATGCTCAGAGAACCATTCCTTGTTTTTCCAAAGACGATTCCAGAAGATGTTTTCCAAAAGACAGTTTCCAAAGGACGTTTGCAACGCCCAAAGGGACACTGTCCTAAACGCTGATTATACGGTACTTGTGCACAACCTCTCAGGGTACGACAGGACGTGTTCGTCCGCGTATCCGCGCCCTTCTTGGACTCTATCGCAAACTCTTACCTCCGCCTAGCGCCAAAGCGATTCGTCAAACCGCCCGGTAACCAAGTAGAATAACAACTTATCGATACGGGCCTTGTGCCCGAAAGCGTCGCAAAATACTGCATCGTCTGAACCATGGGAGCCATCCAAAACAAACTGAGTGCACCTGTCAGTGATGAGCTGGCGCTGGTGCAGGCGGCCAAGAAGGGCGATGATTCCGCCTTCGAGGAACTGGTTCGACGCTACGACCGCAACGTCTTTCGCATCGCGCAGCACATTACGCAGAACCGCGAAGACGCCGAAGACGTAGTGCAGGAAGCGTTCCTCAAGGCATACGGAAATCTGGCCCAGTTCCAGGAGCAGTCTAAGTTTTACACCTGGCTGGTTCGGATCGCCGTGAACGAAGCGCTCATGAAGTTGCGCCGCCGGCGCCCTGAGCGCACGGTTTCACTTGACGAGGACATCAAAACTGAGGACGACTCTCTTCCCCGCGAAATCGCGGACTGGAGTCCGAATCCGGAGCAGCAGTACAATCAAGCTGAGCTCCGAGAAATTTTGAGCAAAACCATCCAGGGCCTTCCCCCAGGCTTCCGGACGGTGTTCGTACTAAGGGACGTGGAAGGACTTTCCACCGAAGAGACCGCGGCCGCGCTGGAGTTGAGCGTGCCCGCTGTCAAATCGCGACTGCTGCGCGCCCGCCTGCAGCTTCGTGATCGGTTGGGACGCTACTTCCAGAAACGCGAGAGTGGAGATGGCAACCGGTGAAATGCGCTGAGTTTCTGCACGAGTTGACGAATTACTTAGACGGTGTCCTCGACGAAAAGACAAAAGTCGAGTTGGAGAACCATCTTTCCTGGTGCCACAACTGTTACGTAGTTTGCGACACCACGAAGAAAACCATCGAAATCTATCGCGACTCGCAACTCTACGAACTTCCCGAAGACCTCCGAACCCGCCTCCGGTCCGCCATCATGACCAAATGCCAGCAGCAGAAAAAGCGGGGCCCGCAAAGCGTATAACAGGCAGCGGAAAAAAGGGTTTGTATCAGGGCATGCCTTCAGGCATGCCGTAATTGGTCATTTATCAACACGCCTTTAGGCGCTGAGGGCTAGCAATTCGACTTTTTCCGCAGCCTCCTAAGGGAGTGGTGCTCGCCGGCATGCGCTGATTGGGAGCTTTCCCGCGCTCAACCAACTCCCTTCGCAGACCCCGGCACCGGAGCCGATTCCTCTTTGCAGGCACCAGACCCGCGCTGTGAAACGTTTTTCATCCTGCCGTAACTATATCCAGGGCAAGGTTTTCGGACTGTATTCCGTCTTTGGTACGCATCCGGTTCCGAAATTCGAAACCCTTTGCCTTCTACGTGAATCTAAGTAGATGAGTGCGACGTTTCTGGACGCGTCTGGCCCGCGTCGTCACTTGCTGAACTCAATCTCAGGAACCCCCCGGCTGTGGAAGGTGTCGAATGATTGTCAAATTGATCGATGCGCTTTTCGGCTGCTGGCACTCGCATTACAGTTTTCCTCGCACCATACGCGGAACAGTTCGCCGCCCTCAGGCTGCCGCTCTCACTGGAACCTATGTCGTCTGCCTTGACTGTGGCAGAGAGTTTGCCTATGACTGGCAGGAAATGAAAGTCATCACATCGCCCGAGCGCCACCGCGCGCGCCTGGCTGCGGTGGCCACCAAGCAAGCCGCCTGAGCGATGTTGAAGACGCAGTTAAGTAGACGAAGTTGAATAGACGACGTTGAGTCGTCATTGAGTAGTTTGAAAACTGAATTCGGTTGTCCCATCGAGCGCAGCTCGCCAGGACGGGCCGGGCAGCAGAGTTTCTTCCCCCTCCCCCAAGGAGCCGCGAGCAATTGTTCGCGGCTCCGCTTTTTTGTTCCCCTGGGTGCAAGCATCGCAAAACTCCGTCGCTTCACTCCCCCCTCCAGAACGGCAGTAGTGCCCTGATTCGATCTTGCTTTTCTTAGCGATCTTCGCGAATCCTTTGCGTCCTCAGCGGTCAATGCTTTTTGCACCGTCAAATAAGAACACCACCAGCATGAGCGTTGTGGCGATTTTGCAGAATCAAACGTAAAATGCTACGTGTGCGAGGCGTTCTTTGACTAAGAGATTCTGCCGAAACATCATTTCATTTTTTCTTATGACGGTGTTTGCGACTACTATGGTCGCGCAGCACTCCCAATGGGACAAAACTAAACCATGACGCTGACGTGCTTTACCAGCAAGGGAAATTTTCGGATGGCGCTGCAACCGCTCAAGAGGCTTTGCGAGTCGCAGAAGCAAGCTTTGGCGCTGCGCATATTAACGTAGCTACCAGCTTGAACACTCTTGCACGGGTTTATCTAGCTCAAGGCAAGTACGCTGAGGCCGAACCTCTCTTCAAGCGCTGCCTCACAATTAGGGAAGGAATACTTGGACTCGACCACCCGAAAGTGGCGGAGAGCTTGAACAATCTGGCCGCACTTTATCGAGCAGAGGGGAGATATGTGGATGCCGAGGTCCTTTTCAAGCGTGCGCTCGCCATGCGAGAGAAGGCGTTAGGGGCTGACCACCCCGACGTGGCAACATGCTTGAATAATCTTGCGACAGTCTATGTTGCTGAAGGCAAAGACTCTGAAGCCGAGCCTCTCTTGAAGCGTGCCCTTGAAATTCGAGAAAAGAAGCTAGGACCAGACAGCATCGAAGTTGCTACAACCTCCAGTAATCTTGCTACTCTTTACTACACGCGGCGACAGTACGCAGACGCGGAGCCTTTGCTCAAACGCTCTCTGACGATTCGAGAAAAGACGCTCGGCCCCGAACATGCGGATGTGGCGACAAGCCTTAACAACTTGGGCGAGGTTTACCATGCAGGAGGTAAGTACGGAGACGCAGAAGCTCTTTTCAAACGATCGCTGATCATCCGCGAGAAAGTGCTAGGTCCGGAGCACCCAGATGTCGCCACAGTTCTCAACAACCTAGCCGGACTTTACGTCGATGAAAGAAGATATGTTGACGCTGAGCCTCTCTACAAGCGCTCGCTAGCAATTCGCGAGAAGGCGCTTGGACCGAATCATCCAGACGTTGCTCATAGCCTTGAAAACTACAGTGCCCTGTTACGTCGTATGAATCGCGAAGCAGATGCGCGTGAACTAGAGGAACGCGCCAAAGCGATTCGCGCAAAGTAAGTGCAATAAAAAGCAAGTGCGATTATGACGCAGGATTTAAAAAAAATCATTCCCGTGCCATACGTCCAAATTGCTCGCCTCCACTGCCCCCTCCGCCCGGCAAACGTCCCTCGCCCAAGCTCGAAAAAGGGAGGGGGGTCACTTTTGCCGTCGCCGTACAATAACCCGCGAATACGTTGACTAGCCTTCACGTCGTACTTAAGATAGGGCGTCCCGAACAGCAAGCACCGCCCATGATCGGTCAAACCATCTCGCACTATCGCATCCTCGAAAAGCTGGGCGGCGGCGGGATGGGCGTAGTCTACAAAGCCGAGGACACCAAACTCGATCGCTTTGTCGCCTTGAAATTCCTGCCCGATGAAGTAGCCAAAGACCCCCAAGCCCTGAGCCGCTTTCGCCGTGAAGCCAAGGCCGCCTCCGCTCTGAACCATCCCAATATTTGCACCATTCACGAAATCGACGAGCAGGATGGCCAAACCTTCATCGTGATGGAGTTTCTCGACGGCGTTACCCTGAAGCACCGCATCGCCGGACGACCATTAGAAACTGAGATGCTGCTGGAGTTGGCGATCGAGGTCGCCGATGCTCTGGACGCCGCGCACGCCGGAGGCATCGTTCATCGCGACATTAAGCCCGCCAACATCTTTATCACCAAGCGCGGGCACGCCAAGATTCTCGACTTCGGCCTCGCCAAAGTTGCCTTCTTGCCGAAAACGCAGTCGTTCGCACCCAGTGCAGCCACCATCGCCGACAGTCATGAACTTTTGACCAGCCCCGGCACCGCGGTTGGTACCGTCGCCTACATGTCCCCCGAGCAGGCCAAGGGTAAGGATCTCGACGCCCGCACCGATCTGTTTTCCTTCGGGACCGTGCTCTATGAGATGGCCACCGGCGCCTTGCCTTTCCCCGGAGAAACTTCGGCAACCATCTTCGACGGCATCCTCAATCGAATTCCGCTCCCGCCGGTACGGTTGAATCCGGCAATTCCACCCAAGCTGGAAGACATCATCAGCAAGCTGCTCGAGAAAGATCGCGATTTGCGCTACCAAGCCGCAGCTGAACTTAGAAGCGATCTCAAACGGCTCAAGCGCGACACCGAATCGGGCAGAGCGCAGGTTCGCGATTCGTCGGCGTCGGCTGGGGTTTCCAGCGCGAGCCTGCCTGCCGCCAGCAGCCGAGCACGCCTCCGGTAGTTCGGCCCTGGCCGCGGCGGCGCGCCAGCACAAAGCCAGCCTCGGCGCCATGGTCGGCGTCATCTTGCTACTGGTCGCCGCTGCCGCATTCGGCATTTACAGTTTCTTTTTCGCCGCCCGCAGCCTGCCGTTCCAGAGCATCAAGATCGCCAGGGTCAGTGGCACTCACAATGCGCGCATCGGCGCCATGTCTCCCGACGGCAACTACCTGGCCTACGTGGTCAATAACGATGCTGGTGAATCCTTGTGGCTGCGCCATCTCGCCAGCGAGAGCAACATGCAGATCATTCCGCCTCAGCGTGTGCAATACCACGCCCTGCGCTTCTCTCCCGATGGCAGTCACATTTACTATTCGCACACGCAACTGGCCAGCGGTCCCGCCTCTCGGGAGTACGATCTATTCCGTATTCCCGTGCTGGGCGGAACTCCACAAGTGGTTGTCAAGGATACGACAGCAATCCAAGTTTCTCTCCCGATGGGCAGCGCTTCGTTTTCTTGCGCGCCAACGATCCCGACCCCGGCAAGTACCACCTCCTCATCGCAAATGCCGATGGCAGCAATGAAAAGAGCATTCTCACCGGTCCCCTCACCAATGCCGTGGTGGATTCAGCGTGGTCGCCAGATGGCAAGGTGATCGTCGGTACCATCTTCGATCAGGCGAATGGCAATCGTAAGCTCGGCAATTTCGATTGACCCGAACACAGGCGCCCAGAAGACAATATCCAGTCCGCCAGCCACCGTGCTGACCAACGTGTCCTGGCTGCCCGATGGCAGAGCCCTGGCAGTAATTTTCTCAACCGTCGAAACTAACTTCGCCCGGCAGCAGGTTGGGCTGATCAGCTATCCCGATGGCAAGTTTCGTCCCATTACCGCTGACACCAATGATTACGCGACCTTGAGTGTGTCAGCCAACGGCGCTACCATCGCCACCGTCATGCGCCAGTCGGTGCGTGATGTCTTTGTGAGTGCAGGCCAGAAGGCCGATTACTCTGACGCCCGGCAAGTGAGCTCCGGCGACCCCGTCCCGGGGGTCGCGTGGGCGAAGGACGGAAATCTCCTAACCGAGCAAGGTTCCTCCATTCGCATGATCAACCCGAACGGCGAACTCAAGGGCGAGATCGCCTCCGAGAAGGATTCCACGGCCATGCAGCCTGAAGGCTGCAGCGACGGCCATGTTGTTTTCGCGCGCGGGATGCTCAAAACCCTCTCCGTGAACATCTGGCGCAGCGACGCCGATGGCACCGGATTGCGCCGTCTCACCGAGGGCACGAGAGACATGCTTCCCATATGCTCTCCGGACGGCAAAACTGTCTTTTATATGGATACATCCGCTAGTGCCTACATGAAGGTGCCTATCGACGGTGGGAAACCGGAACGAATCGGGAAGGACTATGCGGAATACAATGCCGCCTTTGACATTGCCCGCGACGGGAAGACTGCTGCCCTTGGAACCTATGATTTCAAGGCCCAGAAGCCAATCATCTCCCTGGTCTCTCTCGATTCCGGCCAGCTGCTGCGAACCTTCGAGTACGACCCGCGGCACCAAGGGCAACTCCGCTTCAGCCCCGACGGCAAAGGCATCGTGTACCCCATCCGTGAAAAGGGTGTGGACAATCTGTGGCTGCAACCGCTCGACGGCGGCCCCGGCCGCCAGTTGACGAACTTCGCTTCGCTGAAAATTTACTCCTATCGATGGTCTCCCGACGGCAAGAGCTTGGCCCTGGTCCGCGGAGATTCCCCCTCTGATCTGGTGTTGATTCAGAATTCTCCGAAACAGTAGCACCGAAGCCCCTCAACTCCGCGAGCTTCGTGCACCCAAAACCAACCATTGTCAATGTGCTCCGCACAATGTAAATTACCGTCTCTGTGGGAGGTGGGGAATGGCAAGCCGTCGAACCTTCATTCAAAAATCAAGCCAACTCTGCGCCGGAGTACTCGCCGCCGGCAGTGTGGGCGCTGCCGCGAGCCAGGCACAGACTCAATCACAAGTCCCTCCGCCAGCGGCCCAAAAAAAACTGAAGATCATGATGAAAAGCGCGTGGGGATCTGACGACCCGACTCGCGGCTCCTTCGCTTTTTCTCACGGCCTCGCCCTGGCCGATGCGGGGCACGACGTGCAGATCTTCCTCACCGGAGAAGCCACTTACCTGATGCGCAAGGCGACCGTCGATGCCGTCAAGCCCGTCGGCTGGCCTCCACTCAGCGAGACCATGGAAAAAATCGTCGCCAGGAAAATCCCTGTCTTTTCTTGAGGAGCCTGTTCCCGGGCCCGTGGGGTCACGGAAGCAGACTTGAACAACTGGGGAGCGAAATGGGGCACACCAGCGGTCTTTGTTTCGCTGGTGGAATGGGCAGACCGGGTTATCACGGAATAAGCCGCGACTTAGCGCACCGCGACTCCCGCTCTTTTATCCATAGGCACAAACTCCCGCGCCTCATGCCCGGTATATATCTGCCGAGGCCGCGCAATTTTCTGCTCCGGATCAGTGATCAACTCTTGCCACTGCGCCAGCCAGCCGGCCGTGCGCGGGATGGCGAACAATACCGTAAACATCTCCGGCCGGAAACCCATCGCCTGGTACATGATCCCGGAGTAGAAGTCGACATTGGGATATAGTTTGCGCTTGATGAAATATTCGTCTTCCAGCGCGATCCGCTCCAGTTCCAGCGCGATGTCCAGCTTCGCATTGCGTCCTGTAACCTGGAACACCTGCTCGGCGCTCCACTTGATGATCTTCGCCCGCGGATCATAATTCTTGTAGATACGGTGGCCGAAACCCATCAGCTTGCCGTGTCCCTCCTTCACCTTGTTTACGTAAGCCGGGACGTTTTCCTTCGAGCCGATCTCGTCGAGCATCTTCAACACTTCTTCGTTCGCCCCGCCGTGCAGGGGCCCGGCCAGCGCCGACGCCGCCGACGCCACTGCCAGATACGGATCCGTCTGCGAACTGCCCACCGATCGCATCGCGTTCGTGCTGCAGTTCTGCTCGTGGTCCGCGTGCAGAATAAACAGAATGTCAAGGGCACGCGCAATTACCGGATTAGCCACGTACTTCGGCTCCACCATCTTCCATAACATGTTCATGAAATTTTCGGCATAGCCCAGATCGTTGTCGGGATACACGTAAGGGAACCCTACATTGTGCCGGTATGACATGGCCGCGATCGAAGGCACTTTCCCGATGAGCCGGACGATCTGATGCATGCGATTGGTCGGATCGTGCACTTGCTTGGCCTCCGGATACACGCTCGACAAAGCCGCAATCGTGCTCACGAACATCGACATGGGATGCGACGAGTAGCGGAATCCCTCCATGAACTTTTTCGTCGTCTCGTGCAGCATGGTGTGATGGGTAATGTCATGCACCCAGTCCTTCAGCTGTTTTTCGGTGGGCAGTTCGCCGAACAACAACAGGTATGCGACTTCCAGAAACGTGCAATGCTCGGCCAGCACTTCGATGGGATAGCCGCGGTAGCGCAATATCCCCTTATCCCCGTCAATATAGGTAATACTGCTGCGGCACGACGCCGTATTCATAAACGCCGGGTCGTACGTCATCAGTCCGAAATCGTCCGCACCGGTCTTGATCTGGCGCAAGTCCATCGCCCGTATCGCGCCGTCCTGAATCGGAACCGTGTATGTCTGATTAGTGCGATTGTCCGTAATGGTGAGTGTGTTCTGGGCCATGAGCCTCTCCTTCATTCGAAACGTTAATATCGGGGGCGCCTGCAGAACTACAGGTTACTACGTTTACTATGACAGCGTAGGATTACCGCGACCTATCCCACTGTGATCCCAGTCACATCTTTCTGTGACCGCACAATGCGAGACAGGCCGCAGCCTCGCGATTTCCCTAACAAAAACAAAACCGGCGGCCCCAGCCGCCGGTCTCACTTTACCAACTTCCAAACCTAGTTCGACGAATCATCCCGCCTCTTCAGCGTCGGACGATCATCATCACTCTTGCCGCTATCCGAAGTCTTATCGCTCGGGTTCGACGTCCGCCGCAGGCTCGGTTTGCCGGAATCTTTCTGGTCGATAATCTTGTGCCGGTTCTCAATCGCCGCCAGCCGCGCCTTGACCTCGTCAAACTCCGAAGTCGTCACCACGTACTGCTGCTTCGCCGGAAGAATCTTGCGAATTTCATCCTGCGTCTTCTCGATCCGGTCTGGAGTCTGCGGATGCGTATCAAACGCCTTCGACAGCGTCCCCGGCTTCTTCTTCTCCATCGCCTGAATCTTTTCGAAGAAAGACACAAACGCCGACGGATCATATCCCGCGCGGTACATATATTCCACGCCCAGATAATCCGCCTCCGCCTCAAACCCGCGCGAGAACTTCAGGAACGTCATCGGCAGCGCCAGCCCCGCCGCTTCATATCCCGCATACCCAATCGCCCCGCCCATAAAGATGAACGGAATCGACGCCATCTGCAGCAGGTTGGCCCGCGTCATCTCCCGCCCGTAGTGGCAGGCCGCGACGTGCGCGATCTCATGCGCCATCACTCCCGCCATCTCCGCCTCTTCGTCCGCCGCCAGGATCAGTCCCGAATTCACATAAAAGAATCCGCCCGGCAACGCCATCGCGTTCACCACGTCGGAATCAATCACCTTGATCGTGAACGGCACCTGCGCATCCGAGTTGCGCACAATATTCTGTCCTATCCGGTTCACATACTCAGTGATCACCGGATCATTCACCAGCTTGATCTGCGACTCGATCATCTGCGCATACCGCCGCCCATCCGCGATCTGATGCTCGACCGTATACCAGTTGCCCACGCCGCGCCCGCATCCCACATTGCGGTTCCCCACCGCGTCGATATCGGTCTTGCCGCCGTTGTGCTTGATGTCCGCGTCGTCCGCCGTAGGTAGCGCCGCCGGCGCCTGCTTCGGCGCATTCTGCACGTCCGCGGCCTTGGGTTGCCCCTTATCCGTATCGGGCACCGGATTCTGCTGCGTCGGGCTCTGCTGTGTCGGACCCTGACTTGGATTCTGTGTCGGAGTCTGACTCTGAGGATTTTGATTCGGATCCTGAGGATTCTGCGCCCACGACCCCACGCTGAACGCCGCCATCGCCACCGCGAGTGCCACCCACTTGAGCTTCATAAGGAACTCCCTGCCCACGATTATACGCCCGGTCCCGACACACCTAGCCCGAATCTTCAACCCATAAGTTAGACGCGCAGGCCCACATCCGGGTTATCCCGGCAACCGGAATTACCGAAACCAGCAATAGAGCTATTGCTGATTGTGTGATTGCTGATTGTTGATTGAAAACCCTGGTTTGTGCGGGGTTTCAATCAGCAATCAAAAATCAGCAATCAACAATTGCTCCGCCCCCGCCCCCAGATCCATATTGATTTTCCCCCGCCGCAGGCCTACTATTCGCGGTTGGGGGGTGTGCCCATGAAGCCCCACGTCCCAATTCACAACCATTTCCTGAAACTGGCCGCCATAACTTTTCTCGCTACCCCGGTATTTTCCGGGACCCCAGCCAAAGAAGCCGCACCCAAATACGACCCCGCCACCGAAGCCACATTCAAGGCGGTCGTCGTCGAGCTGAAGCTGGTTCCTCCCTCCGGCGGCAAGCCCGAAGCTTACCTCGTGCTAAAAGCGGAGCCGGCTGCGCCTCAGGTCTATCTCTGCCCCAAGCACTTTCTGGACGACATGGGATTCGATTTCAAAGCCGGAGACGCCATCCAGATCACCGGCTCCAAGGTCACCCAGGACGGCGCCGACCTGACCCTGGCCCGCGAAGTAGTCAAAGGCAACGACACCCTGATCCTCCGCTTCAAAGACGGCAAACCCGCCTGGTAAGCGCCGCAACTCGTGTGGGGACGGGCGCCCTCGCCCGTCCATGCCGCCCAGGTGTATCGGGCCGCTATTCCGTGCACCAACTCTGACCATGCGGGGACGGGTCTATTGACCCGTCCATGCCGCCCGGATTTATCGGGCCGCACCTTTCGCCGCCAGCTTAGGCATGCATGCGGCGGGTTATTTCCGTGAAATAAAAAAACTCATTGCGGCAATCGGTGGTATTATGCTGCGCGGCATTGACCCGGTCGATTTGTAGTCCGAGTCATTGTCCGATCCCTGACGTACGATCTATTACGACTTTCTCCCCCGCCACTGCTGTCCGGGCACAACCAGTGGGTAAGAAACCGCCCGAAGACACGCAATAACATTTGGAGCAAGCGAACCTGTACGCCGAAAGCCGCGCAGAGTTCTGCACTTCGAGATCTCGAGCGTGGCTGGATGTCGTCGGGCACGCGGCTGCTTCACCAAAACTGACCGCACAGTGAAACGAAACTGAACGGGCGAACGGGCCCGTCCCAGAAAATCCTGAATTTCACAATGAATGAGGAGACGTCTATGAGAACTGTTTGTAGGATCGCAACCTTGATCTTCTTAATGGTCGTGGTCTCGGCTTATGCCTTTTCGCAGAAGTCAGACGCGCGGAGGTTGGTTACCACGACCCAAAACCTGGTGCGCGGAGTAATTGGACCGCCCACAAACAATGCCAACTGGTCCAATTGGTCGGTGTTTAATCTCGTCCCTGGTGCGGAGCTGTTCCCAATCACCAGCTCAACCACTGCCTTCTACTTCGGATTTACGGCTGGTACCGAAGCGGACATTGGCAACATGGTCGTGTACACGACTGCGCGCGGCAGTTTGACGATTACTGCCTCTACGCCCGTGACGCTGGGCGGCGTCTCCAATCCGAGCATAATGCTCAACAACACGTCCGTCTGTCCCGTTGCCCCTACCACGACCACTCCCTGCATTGTGCGGTTCGATCCGACGACGATCTCTCTTTCCCCGGCGTCGGATTATTATTTCGTGGTGTATTTCTCGACTGGCTCAAACAATGCGGCCATCTCCGCGACTCAGGCGAGTGTTAGTCAGTGTAGTTTGGCGGGAACATACTTTTCGGGTACGGACTATACCCATATTGCGGTCGGTGGGTCCATTCCCGGCGTCGTCACTGGGGGCCCCACGTTCCTGATGTACGTCATGAATAACTAGCGCGTCCCGGATCAATACGGGCGCGGACCTTCCAGCAATAGCCACATGAACGCTGAATTCACATTTTGAATACTGGAGATTAACCATGAAGACGATTCTCAAGTTCGCAACGCTGACCCTTATGATGTTCGCGGTCTCGGTTTCTGGGTTTGCGGCTACGCCCAAGAACCTGGAACGGGGCATCGTGGGACCGGTCGGATCCAACACCAGTTGGAGCGGCTATTCAGTGATGTCTCTAATTCCCGGTGCGGGGCTGATCCCGGTCACAAGCACCACGACAGCCTTCTATCTCGGATTCACCGCGGGAACCGAAGCAGACATCAGCAACATGGTTCTGTACACGACTGCGCGCGGCAGTTTGACCATCACCGCTGTGACACCAGTCAAGCTCGGCGGCATCTCCAATCCCATGATCGACCTTGACAGCACTACGGTCTGTCCAATCGTGGAAATTTCCGCCTTCAATCCGTGTATTGTGCGGCTCGATCCTACGACAATCACGCTTTCGGCACTGTCCGATTACTACCTCGTGGTGTATTTCACGGCTAGTGACTCGAACAACACAGCGCTTGGCCTAACCCAACCCACTTTTCAGCAAACCAGCTTGAGAGGAACCTACACAGGCGCAGACGAAAGCCACCTTACCGTTGGCCAGTCAATTCCGGGCACGGCAAACAACTTCACTACAGCGCCCTACCTTCTCATGTATGTCATGACCAATTAGCAGCCGGTTGGAAGGGCCGGGTTCGATCGGAGCAGAGGAAGATAAACGTACAAAAACGGTTAAATCCAATTTCGAAGGAGAGGTTCCCGATGAAAGCTTTTTATAAACTCGCAACGTTGACTCTAACCATGATGGTTCTGGCGGCGAGTGTTATTGCGCAGGAGGCGCAGGAGGCGGTTCCTGCCGTTGTTGCTCTGGCTAATCTGACGGAAGGGCAAGGCACGATCACCAGCAGTGGGAATCCGTCTTGGGACGGTTTTTCCCAGTTCGTCCTGATTCCGGGCGCCTCGCTAATGGGGGCAAGCTCCAGCACGACGGCTTTCTATATCGGATTTACTGGAGGATCCGAGGCAGACATCGGCAACATGGTGCTCTACAAAGTTCCGCGGAACGGGAGCACCGTGCTTTCAGCGGCTAAGCTCACGCTGGGCGCTACTTCAAGTCCCAGCATTATCCTGACCAATACCTCTGTCTGTCCAACGCAGCCGGTTTCTGTCACCCATCCCTGCATTGTGCGGCTCGATACGGTCAAGATGGCGCTCTCGCCGCTGTACGATTACTACTTCACGATATATTTCACCCTCGACACCAACAATGAAACCATTAGTGGGGTCGGACGAACTGGTTCCCCAGGTGCCCTCAGCGGATGGTACCTCTACGGAGACCAAACTCGAATCGGCGCGAAAGGAGCACTCCCGACCAACGAGAACAGCGACCAGGCTCCTTTTTTCCTCGCCTACGTTACGAATCAATAACCAAGCCCCGAGCGCGTCCGCAGGACGCGCTCGGGACCCTCTCAAAGCTCGGCACGTGTGGGGACGGGTCTCATGTGGGGACGGGTCTCATGTGGGGACGGGTCTCGTGTGGGGACGAGTCTCATGTGGGGACGGGTCTCTGTGGGGACGGGTCTATTGACCCGTCCATGCGGCCCAGGTGTATCGGGCCGCTTCCTCCCGCCCCACCGCAGCCTCCGCCCCCTCGCAAAATCTCTGTCATTCCGACCGTTCGCAGCCGCCCCCAGCGGCGAGAAAAGTGGAGGAACCTGCTTTCTGCTGTCACTCCCACCGCGCCACCATCGCCCCCGTTGCATTCCCTCACCCCAGGTGTACAAAGGACGCCGCACGTGAGGGCCACGCCGTGGACCCCTTTCGTGCGCAACTTTCGTGCGCAACGACTGCCCAGCCGCGAAGCGGCGAAAGAATGCAGCCCACCGCGCAAGCGGTGGGTTAACAAGCAAATTCCGCGCCAGCCCCGGAGGGGCGAAAGAAACGTGTCGCATACCTCTTGCTGCACCTGATCTTTTCAACGCCAATTCTGTTCGCCTAGCTCGGAGGCATCATCCGCCTACGATGAGCGACCCATCTAGGAGAAGCGTCTTCCGCCCCTCCGGGGCTACTCTCCCTTCCTGCTGTCCAGACGGGCAGATAGTTGACAGTTTAGACCGGGGACATAGTTGACAGATTCTGGCCCGGGTTTTGGGGATGGGGTGCAGGGGAAGGGGTCAGTTCCCCTTCCCCTGCATCAGCTCTGTAGAAGCCGTGAGCTGGCATTCGGCGATGAACCGTTCGGGTTCGACTGTCGAAATGCCCCAGGGCAAACTCTGCGAAATAAATCGTGTACCAGCGATCATCGATCGGCTGCAGTGCGATGCGTTCTCCCATCAGCGTCTCGCTTAAGAACACATCGTGAGTCTTCCACATGAACTGGCCGCCGGGTGAGATGCGCCGCACGATCATGGAACTGCCATACTCCGGTGCAGAGATACGTGCGGGATAGGGTCGCGATGAGGGCGCATAGCAACTTGCCGGAGTGCGCATGTCGAGTGCTTGGTGTGGACGCTGCTCATTGAACTCGCGGCGAAACTGCTCGAAGCAGCGCTGTTGTGCGCGGCGGTTGGCCGCCATCGGTGACATGGTCTCCTGCTGCAGGGTCAGGTGCATGCGTTCGTGGCGTCCGTTCTGCTCCGGGTGCGCCGGTTGGATACGCTCGGGCACGATGCCCAGCTTCATCCACCACACCGCTAAGCGCGATAATCCGGCAATCGCGCGGGAAGCGAAGGGCGCGCCGTTATCGGTGCGGATCGCCTCCGGCAGGCCGTACTCGCGGAACGCAGCCTCGAAGATGGCTTGCGCGCGCTCGGTGTCGGTCTTCTCCACGGCCTGACAGCGCAGCAGGTAGCGGCTGCAGGCATCCGTGAGAGTCAGCGGATCGATGCGCGCGCCGTCCTGGGTGCGGCCCCAGCCTTTGAAGTCGCCGCACCACACCCGATTGGGCGCGTCGGCTGCGGCGAAGGGCGCAGTATACGGATCGGTCCGGCGCCGCTTCTTGCGTGCGATTACCAATCCTTCGCGGCGCAGCAGTTCGCCCATCGTGCTCACCGCCGGCCACGTCCTATCAGGCTGCTGACGTTCCAGCACCGCCTTCAACTTTCGCGGCCCCCAGCGCATGTGCTCGTGCCGCAGCTCCACGATCTGCTGCTCGATCTCTGCCGCTGTCTGGTTGGGATGACGACGCGGCGCACGGCTGCGCTCCTCCACGCCCTCCCAGCCGGCTTGCTGGTAACGGGCCAGCGTATTGTATCCGGCCTGGCGCGAGATCCCGTGCCGGGCACAGAGTTCGGTCATCGTACACTCCTCGGATAACCACTGCTCCACAAACTGCCTGCGCTTCTCCACCACTCCGCTCACTTTCCAAGGCATGCTCCTTTGTAGCCGCCTTCTGTGAACGGACCAAACTGTCAACCATCTCCCCGGTCTGTTTTGTCAACTATGTGCCCGGTTTGGACCCCTGCCTACCCACGGCTTGCGCCGTGGGCTGCATTCTTTCGCTGCTTCGCGGCTGTCCCTGCCATCCAAGCTCCGTTCCCAAAACGGGAATGATTTTCAGAATTACCTGTCAAGCCCCCACAAAATATTTTTATCTCCTACTCCCACAACCTCATAGCTATAGTTTTCCACAGCCAAATCCACTCACGGATGTTAAAATGCCTTATAGTGATTAGCCACAAGAAATACCAGCCGATTCCCAAAACGGGAAAAACTCCCGCCGAACCCATCGACGTTAAGTCTATATTTCGCAATATTTTAGCTGCAAATCCTTCATTTACAAGATTTTGCGTCGATCTCCTCATATCCGAGTCTCCTAACTCGTGGCAATCAAAGATTTTAGCTGAAAGGTATGAAATTTTTCGAGGTATGAATATGGCGCGTCACCCTAACGTTAAGCTCTGCACTCACATCAAGGTCACTGGAGTCCGTTGCAACTCCCCCGCTCTCCGCGGAGAGCAGTTCTGCTACTTCCACCAGCGCATGATGCGCGGCGTCCAAACCCCGCCCGATGCCCGCCTTCACCCCGTCGCCCTCATCGAAAACGAGGAGGCCATCCAGGCCTCGCTCATGGAAGTCATCAACGCCATCGCCCGCAACACCATCGACCTCCGCCGTGCCGACCTCATTCTCAAAGCCCTCCACATCGCAGTAAAGAATTCCCGCCGCGTCCGCTTCGAGTCTCAAACCAGCACCATGGTCGACCAGATCCCCGACTATACCGCTCGTGTGGGACAGCCGAGTCTGGGCACGGCTCGTGTGGGGACGGGCGCCCTCGCCCGTCCAGGCGGCCCAGGTTTATCGGGCCGCAGCGAGCAAATAGCCGCAATCGAAACCGCTCACGAAGCCCTGCTCCCGTGAGAAGTCAAGCTGCCTACACGCCTAGTCGTAGTATTCCAGGCCCAGGTGGGTGATCAGCTCTTCGCCTTTCAAATGGCGCAGGGTATTTTTCAGCTTCATTAGTTGGATGAACAGATCGTGCTCGGGATAGAGGCCGGGGGCGGTCATCGGAGATTTAAAGTAGAAGCTTAACCACTCCTGAATGCCCAGGCCGCGGAGCTCGGAGGAACGCTTGGCTAGATCGAGGAACAGGACGAGGTCGAGCACGATGGGCGCGGCCAGAATCGAGTCGCGGCAGAGGAAATCGACTTTGATCTGCATGGGATAGCCGAGCCATCCGAAGATGTCGATGTTGTCCCAGCCCTCTTTATTGTCGCCGCGAGGCGGGTAATAGTTGATCCGAACCTTGTGGAAGATATTGCCGTAGAGTTCGGGGTAGAGGGCGGGCTGCAGAATGTGCTCGAGCACGCCCAGCTTCGATTCTTCCTTGGTTTTGAAAGACCCGGGATCGTCGAGCACTTCGCCGTCGCGATTGCCCAGAATATTAGTGGAATACCAGCCGCTCAGGCCGAGCAGCCGGGCTTTGAAGGCGGGGGCGAGAACGGTCTTCATCAGAGTCTGCCCGGTCTTGAAATCTTTGCCGCAGATGGGAGCCTCGTTTTGCCGCGACAATTCGAGCATTACAGGAAGATCGACGGTAAGGTTGGGCGCGCCGTTGGCGAAGGGCACGCCTTCCATCAGCGAGGCGTAGGCATAGATCATCGAGGGCGCGATCATCTCGTCGTTGTCGCGCAGCGCCTTCTCGAATGACTTGACGGACTGGTGGGCGGCGGTGGCTTCGATGTAGGACTCGGTGGAGCCGCACCACATGGTGATCAGGCGGCTGGCGCCGCTGGTTTTTTTGAAGTCGCGGATGTCGTCGCGCAACTGCTCGGCGAGATCCATCTTGGTCTTGCCCTTCTTGACGTTGGGGCCGTCGATCTTCTTGACGTAGTTGTGGTCGAAGACCGCGGCGCGCGGCGTGATGGACGAGAGGAATGGCTTCAGCTGCTCGAGCAGGCGGTAGTCGAGCACGCCGGCGTTCGACGCGGCCTCATACATGTTGTCTTCAAAGATGTCCCAGCCGGTGAAGACCAGGTCGTCGAGTCCGGCGAGGGGCACGAATTCTTTGATCTTCGGCGACCGCCCCTCGGTGCGCTTGCCGAGGCGCACGGTGCCCATCTGGGTAAGCGAGCCGATGGGCTTGGCGAGGCCCTTGCGGATTGCCTCTACACCCGCGACGAATGTGGTCGCTACGGCGCCCATGCCCGGGATCATGACGCCCAGCTTGCCTTTCGCGGCAGCCATCGAGCCGTGATGTTTCGGGTTGTGGGCGCGCCCCGGAGAGGTGATTTCGACCTGCGGTGTTTTTACTTTTGCGGACTTCGTTTTTTCAGACCTCTGGCGTGTCGCCATGTTTTGGCCGCTTCCTCAGTAAGAATCAGGATGGATTGCAAACCTTGTATGTTCTCGTATCAGGCAGCAGTTTGCAAACGAGGTGGGCCGAATGCGCAGAAAATGGCTTCAAAGGCGAGCATCGAGCATTGAGCGGAAGAAGTCATGGCGCTGTCGGCCCGAAATCTGGATCGCTGAGCGCGCTGAGAAATGCCGCAAAGTTCGCGGAGAAAATCAGGGAGTGGGATGAAACTTAAGCTGACTTTCTCTCGTGGGCAGACTCTGGCTCGACTTCTGACCGGCTCTCTGTACCGGACTGCCGATCTATCTGGCCGGCACGGCCAGCAGCCAGACCATCAAGCCGAACAGGATCAGGGCCGCAACCAGCGAGAACAGGTTGTGCAACGGATGGAAGTGGAAAAAGGGATTGCGTGTCAGACGATGTTTCGTCGCCAGCATAGGGGCCTCCTTGGCACGCGCTGCGTGCGTCGGCGGAGCAGCTGTCTGCTGACATTTTCCCACGAATTAGCATCATTGGCTGCGATTTTTCGAGGATCTGCGACGTGGATAGTCCGGGCTCGAGTTTGCAGTTTGGCACCTATCGGGCATCGAGATCGACTGTTTTTACCGGCAGGTCCCAGTGCGCGTCGAGGATCTCGAAGCGGCGCTGCTCTTCGCGGGCGTAGGTTTCCTGATCGGGGTAGAGCTGTTTCTTCAGCGCGGCTTCGTCGAAGGGTTCGTTGGCGACGGTTGCGTTTTTGAAGACAATGGTGACGCGGAAGTCCCAGCGTCCGTCTTCGGTGGTGTGATAGCGCGGCTGGTCCATCCAGACTTTCAGCATGCGGCCCATCTCGATTTCTTTTTCGAGAAGTGGATAGTGATTCTTCTTGAACAGTTTCAGGAACTCGTCGGCGTGGCCCCACTTGGCCTTGTAGTAGTACTCGACGACGAAGGGGCGGTCGGAAGTGGCGGGCGATTGGGCCGGTGAGATAGTGCAGAATGCACAACCGCAAAATAGAAATATGACGATTCGACGCGCCATGGTCAGAGTAGTCACGAGAATCCCTCCGATATCAATTGTCAGTTCACCGCGGTGCGCCCTTGGTGTTTCTTATGCGACAAGAACCAGGCAAGGCTGAGAGCAGCCACTGCCGCAAGCTGCCATATGAGGACAAGCGCAAAATCCTGTCTGCTGAGCCCGAACACAAATGAAAGCGCGAAGAAGGTAAAGGCAAGGCGATCCACTATTGCAGGCGTGTGATTCTTTATCACACGGTAGATAAGAAACAAGGAAAGCGTGGAGAACAATGCCAGATCAATCGCCTCCCATCGAGAGAAGGGTTGACGCGAATAAAAGGCCTTTCCGCTCGCGACGACCATCAAGCACTTCGGGATGGCAAAAAGGAGGCACCCTGCAATGTACAGTATCCATACCCTTGCCGTGAGTACGAGTATCCCCGCGGCCAGCGCCATTAGGGAACTCGCTATCACACCATCGGGCCAGGGTCGCAGATGGCCTGACCCGGCACGTAATCCGTCCGTCGCGACGCCGAGAAGCATTGCTGCGATGAAGAATGCTCCAATGCCACCTCCAATTCGCAGCCCATTTGTGATTTGTGTTTTAGTGCTCGGCCTCATTAGCGTGCGAGGTTATCTTACACCGCAAGCTCGTTCTTACTGACGGCTGATGGCTGACTGCTGACCGCTGATCCTGTTCTGCCAGTGACTCCAAATAAACCAGGCTGCGCCTGCCACTAGCATTACTCCGATTGCCGCATCGAACTTGTGGAAGTACTTGCCCAGGTCGCGCCAGTTTTCGCCTAGCTTCATTCCTAGATAGGCCAGGCCGAGGCACCAGGGCCATGATCCGAGGAAGGTGTAGAGGTGAAAGCGGCCGCGGGGCATGCGGGCAACGCCTGCGGGGAGAGCGATGAAGGTTCTTATCACTGGGAGCAGGCGGCCGATGAAGACCGCGAGGTATCCCCAGCGGGCGAAGAAGCGGTCGGCCAGGTCGAGTTCGCGCTTGCCCATCAGGATCCAGCGGCCATAGCGCTCGACCAGCGGGCGGCCGCCGTAGCAGCCGATTTCGTAGGCTACCAGCGATCCCAGATTGCAGCCTAGAGCTCCGGCGGTTGCGACCCAGAGGAGATTGAATGTGCCGGTGTGTACGAGGTAGCCGGCGAAGGGCATGATCAATTCTGACGGCAGCGGAATGCAGGCGGACTCGATGGCCATCAGCAGCAGGATTCCAGTGTAGCCGGTGGTTGCGACCACGTTGCTGATGAAGACGAATAGTAGTGCGAGAATCTTTTCGGTCATGAAAGCAGTTCTCTTAAAAGCGCTTGGTCGCTAGAGCGAAAGACCGCCTCTTACTCAACCAAAATCTAGACGCGACGAAATCTCAGGGGCTAGCGACGCCACAGGAAGGCCGGTGCCGTCCCTACGGGACTCGGAAATCGTTTTCAACCTTTACCCACCGCTTACGCGGTGGGCTAACGAATGCCGCCCGCTTCGCGGGCTAAGCGTGATTACTTTGGACAACCGGCGACTCCGAGACTCTGGACCAGCGGAACTTGCGAGACCTTGGACGGCCGGCGCCTGCGAAATGAGTGCTCATTCAGGTGCCAGCCATCAGTGTATCGAATACAAAGCTTTTGATCGCAAAGATCGCAAAGAAACGCCGCGGAGAACGCAAAGGAAGATTGTGTCTTGTTTCCTTCATCTTTGCGTCATCTTCGCGATCTTTGCGGGCTTTCGCTCCGGAATGCCGCGGCTAGAAGGACCCTTCCTGGGTGAAGGTGTAGCCGGGGAGGGCTGCGCCTTGCGGATTCTTGGTCACTTTTACGCGCACGGTGGGCGCGTCGGGGGCGGTGATTCCCGCGGGGCGGAGCATGGCAAACTGAGTGAACAATTCGTTGTAGACCTTGGTGACCAGATAATCCTGGCCGTCGGCATCGCTGCGCCAGACTTGTCCGAGCTGGATGGAAGTTACTGCCACGGTCGCTTTCCTTGATGGAGTGAGATGGTTTCAGAGTACCGGGGCGCGCGGGGCGCGTCAATTGCCCGGGAGGTTACCGAGGGACTAGTAGGGTGCGGAAAAACTCACATGGAAAATGGAAAGCGCAGCTCGGGCGCTGAAGCGCGAACGGCTTTCGCACACAGAGCTGCACGAGTGGAAGAGGTTGCGGAAAAAGTCGTTCCTGCGGCGAGAAGGACGACCACCAGGGCTGAAGCCCGACCGATTCTAAACGGCTTACGCGGCCCTGAAGGGCCGCTCTTCCACGGTTCTGCCTGCATCGGTTTTTCCGCAGCCTCTGGAACTCGTGCCCTTCCCGGTGGGACTTTTTGTGGCAGAGTTCCGCTTTGGGACGTATCTGCTCGCAACCGGCTCTGTTCACCCCTATGCGCACTTCTGTTTTGGGGCGTGGGCGCGGCGGGGATATAGGGCTGTGATCTTGCGGATGAATCCGTGGAAGCGATGCACGGCTGCCGCGTGTGGCAGAAACATGAATGGACATTCTCCCGGGACCACCTCGATGCCTTGCTCATGACAGAACGCGACTGCGGTCGGGCTGACGGAACCTTTGCCGATCCCTCGATACATCCAAACCTGATGGATGCGCGCCTCGGCACAGTCACGCGCAACGGTTTCGGTGACCTCCGGCGTGGTCATCAGCAGGGCGGCCCCGACCGGAGGCTGGATGTCTTGCACGCGGGCGAAGCATCGGTGTCCCTGCACCTCGGCCGTGTTGGGATTCACCGGAACGATGTCGTAGCCACGGCGGCGGAGTTCTTCGAACAGTCTCGCGCTGTCACTGGCCGGGTCACGCGAGACGCCTACCAGCGCAATCCGTTTCTGAGCGAGGAAGTCCTCAATGGTCTCGAGCGACACAGCATGAGTTGTCATATCTCCTCCTACCAGGTGGCGGATGAACATTGGGAAATTGTGATAGTCTGCCCGGTCGCTGCCTCTTCGGGTTCCCTATCCATTCGTAGCTATTCGCCCGGAAAATGTCAGTGAGCAGGAACACAACTCCGAGAAAGATAAGGGAATCGCCGCGTAATCATCGTCATCCAATTTGCGACTCGAGTGACCACCTAATGTTCTCGAAGGTTCGACAGGTAAGCGTGGGAGCTGTTCTCCTTGTGCCGTTTCTTATCGGAGCAAGTTGGGCTCAGGCGAGTCCTGAGGATTCCAACGTCTCGAAAAGGAGGCGAGACCCTTCGACTCCGCTCAGGGCAGGCTATGGGGCACCCGCTCAGGGCGGACTTCGTGAAGGGCGCAATCGAGATTGGGATGTCAGCGCCTGGATCGCCGGGGCTACGGGCGAAGAGCACCTCAACTCTTTTACCGAAGCGCAGATTCTTAGTGGCGGGGTTTTCGTGGGGAAGGTGGTGACCGGCGAGATCGGGCGCGGGTGGCGGCGGGGCGAGCTGGAATTTGGCATGAGCGTGATGCCGCTGTTTGCTCACCTGACGCCAACACGGCTCTACGGAGGCGGGTTTGAACCGGTGGTTCTGCGATGGCACATTTTGCGAGGGGACTCCGCGAGGCACGATGCGCGCGTGATGCCTTATATCGAATTGGCGGGGGGCGCGGTGCGCACGAATGCGAATCTGCCGACGGGAGACACGTCAGACTTTAACTTCACGGCGAGGGGCGGCGGCGGGATTCAGATATTTGCTCGGGAACGGCAGGCCGTGGATATTGGCTGCCGCTGGTGGCATATCTCCAACGCAAATCTGGGCGTGCGGAACCCGGAGTTCAACGGGATTCAGGTCAGCCTCGCCTATCACTGGTTCAAATAGATGAGCTAATGCGTCATCTCTCTACGAACTTCTTCAGGGTTTCGAGCACGCCGGTCCATCCACCGCTGTAGTCTTTGCGTGCGCTGGCCTCTTGCGCGAGGCCGCTGTGGGTGACCTTCAACTGCGTGCCGCCGGCTTTGGGCGTGAGCTCCCAGCGCACGATGGTGCGGCGGGATTTGTCATCATGCCAGTTGGCAATCCACGTGTAAGCGAGACGGCGCGGTGGATCGTATTCCAGGACTTCTCCGTCGCAGTGAAACTTGGTCACGCCGTTGACGTTGAGCTTGCTGGGCTTGGTGTCATAGGTCCAGCGGCCGCCCTTGCGTGGCTCCATGGCGAAAGACTCGATCTCGCAGTCGGGGCTCGTCCACCAGGACATGACCTGCTTGGGGTCGATCAGGGCTTGAAAGACGCGCTCGGGAGGAGCGGCGATGTGAATTTCGCTGACGACTGCATCCTGGTCGGGGGTGATGGAAGTTGTGGCCATGAGTTCTCCGATTCTTTGCGTTACTTATTTTCCAGCGACTTGAGCGCCTGGAGGACACCGGGCCAGCCACCGGCATAGTCCTTGAATGCCTCCGGCTCGTGGGCGAGGCCGCTGTGCGTGACTTTTACGTGGGTGCCTGATTTAGTTGGCATTAATTCCCAACGCACCACGCTGCGGTGTTTGGGATCCTTATGGAAGTTGGCCAGCCAGGTATAGACCAGAAGGCGCGGGGGATCGAGTTCCAGAATTTCGCCGTCGTGACGGATGACGTTCAAGCCGTGGTACGGCTCAGGACGATGCATCTCGAGGTACCAGCGGCCGCCGATTCGCAGGTCCATTTCGAAGGCGACAAGGTCTGGGTTCCGGCGCCTGACCTCGGCGGCATCAGAGATGGCCTTGAATACGCGCTCCGGCGGAGCGGCGATATCAATCTCACTGACGATGGCATCGCGGTCGGGCGTGGTAATGGTTGAGGCCATGCGTTCCTCTTCGTGCTTATTGACTGCTAGTTCCGAACTAAACATTTAAATCAAAGTCAAGGGCGGCGGGCCGCTTCATCGACGAACTCGGGGGCAGGCTCTTCGATTTCCGCCCACACAATTCAAAGTCAAAAGCGGCGGGCGAGGGCGCCCGCCCCACACGCGACCCCACACTACATCTTGCGGCGCAGGTCGAACAGTTCCTTCATCTCCTTGCCGTGGTCGGCGAAGCTCCACTCTTCGGTGTGATGGTTGGCGTCGAGGACGGTGATGGCGAGGCGGTGCATGTGTCCGGCGTCGGGGCTGGCGAGGTTGGTGGCATCGAGGAAATTGAAGGTGATGGTCTTGCCGTCGGGAGAGGCGCTGGCCTGCATGCGGGGCTGATTGCCCGAGCCACAGTAATGGGTGAGGAGAAGTTTGTTGGGGCCATCGAGGTGAAACATTGTGATCATGTTGTCGCTGCCGTGGCCTGCGATCTCGCTCATTACGGCGGAGCCGCCAGAGGTGATTCTGAACGAGACTTGCAGCGGCTCTCCCTGGGAGTTCTTCCCTTCCCAGGTGCCGGCGAGGGATTTGAGCTGGTCGAAGGATTTCTGCGCGTCGGATTGGGCCAGGGCCGCGGTGGCGGCGAGTATCACGAAAGATGCAAGGACGATGCGAGTTGAACTTTTCATGGCTTTATTCCTTTCGTTGGGCAAGTGCCTCATCGATGCTGATTTGGTTTTGGTTTGCGCGGCAGCTGCGATTCCCGCGCGTGTTCGGCTTCTACGAATGCTTTCAGGCTGGTGAGGCTCGCGCTCCAGAAAGTGCGGTACTGCTCCAGCCACGAGTCTACGCCGCGGAGCGGCTCTGGGTTTAAGTGGTAAATGCGGAGGCGTCCTTGCCGGTGTTCGCGGACCAGGTGGGCGCGGCGCAGCAGGCGCAGGTGCTTGGAGATGGCCGGGCGCGAGACCGGAAAGGCTTCAGCAATCTGCCCGGCAGGCTGGCTGCCGCGGCGCAAGAGGTCGAGGACGGCCCGGCGCGTCGGATCGGCCAGGGCCTGGAATGTGGCCTCCGCGGTTCGGGCCTGTGTCCTTTGCCCCCCGGAATATGTAACCGAACGGTGACGCATAATGCGTAACTATACGGTTACATGATTGGGCGTGTCAAGGACTATTTTCTGGAGGTGCTTTTCAGCCAAGAAGAGTTCCGGCGCCGCAAATCTGTGCACCTTCAAGGACTGGATCTTTTCATAGCAACAGCTGAGGATGCGGTTATTTCCAAGTTAGAGTGGGCCCGACGAGGACATTCTCAACGACAAACCGAGGCTTTTTGTGCGAAGAACAAACGGCAGGTCCCTCCACTGCGCCGTCGCTGGCGCTCCGGCTCCGGTCGGGATGACAGAGTGTTTTTATGGGGCAACACCTCAGCGGCAGAACTTTCGCTTGCCGCAGGCCCAAGCCTGCTGTTTCCCTTGGCTTGGCGAAGGCCTGAAGCCCGCTATTTCCCTTGGCTTGCGGCAAACTCCACCAAACCCTTGAGGGTTTCGGCGGGGATCTGTGCGATGTTGCCGATCTTGCGGCCGTTGATGAAGAGCGTGGGCGTTGAGCTTACATCTACCGCTTTTCCGAGAGCGATAGAGGCGTCGACCCGGGCTTTGGTCTCAGGTTTGGCGGCGCAGGCGGCTATATCAGCGCCCTTTACACCCGAGGCGTCGGCGATGGCAGTCAGCTTCTCGTCGGCGTTTTCGGCGGTGATGTCAGATTGCGACTCGTAGGTCTTGGCCACGAATTTCCAAAAAGCATCGTTAGAGGCACGACCCACACAATCGGCGTAGGCGGCGCCTTTGGCGGCCCAGTTGTGCATCTCCAGAGGAAAATTCTGGAAGACGAAGCGGGCATTGGGGTTGGCGGCAATCAGGGCTTCGATGGCGGGCTGCGCAGCTTTGCAGGCGGGACACTGCAAGTCGCCGAACTCTACGATGGTGACCGGCGAATCTTTTGGACCGCGCTCCGGGCCACTGATTCCCTTCTCCAGCGCCTTCTTCGCCGGATCGAAGGGGCGGGCGCCGAACGGGATAATCTCGCCCGCTAGGGCGTGCTGGCCGTCGGCGGAGACGTAAAATCTGCTAAGGCTCTGGCCCTGAGGGCTGGCGAGAACTACCGTTACTTCCGCGAGTCCTGGCACGGGCGCGAGTTTGATGGCAGAAATCTTCCAGGTCACATTTTTTTCCCAACCGAAGGTTTGCTGCAGGAACGAATCGACGGTGGCTTCGGAAGGAAGACTCGACGCCGGACCAGACGTGGCTGGCTTGTCCCTTTCTTTCAGGCTGGGCTTGGTCGCCTGAGTTTGTTGTCCGACGCCGAGCGTACTTAGCAGTATGACGATAAGGATAGAGTTCAGAGAACTGCGCATGGGTTCCTTTCGCAAGCAGAATCTAAGTGGTCCGGAAAAGACGGCTCTGTCAGGATAGCTCAAACCTCGCACTTGGCGGCAATGGGAAAACGGCGGCCGTAGCCGAAAGCCTTGGGAGAAATTTTCAGACCGGGTGCGGCTTGCTGACGCTTGTATTCGGCGCGGTCGACCATGCGGATGACGCGGCGCACGACTTCGATGTCGAGGCCGCGGTCCGCGGCAATGCGCTCGGCGGGATGAAGATCTTCCACGTAATCTTCGAGCACGGCATCGAGAATTTCGTAGGGCGGCAACGAGTCGCTGTCTTTCTGGTTGGGGCGCAGTTCGGCGGAGGGCGGCTTCTCCAGCGTAGCCTGGGGAATCACGGCACGCTGGGAATTTACGTACGCGCTCAGCCGATACACCAATGTTTTTGGGACGTCGGAGATAACTGCCAGCCCACCCACCATGTCCCCATAGAGTGTACAGTAGCCGACGCCGAGCTCGCTTTTGTTGCCCGTGGAGAGCACGATCGCGCCGAACTTGTTAGACAGGGCCATCAGCATGGTGCCACGGGCGCGGGACTGAATATTTTCTTCGGTGACATCTTCTTTGCGTCCGGCGAAGACTCCGTTCAGGGTTTCGCGATAGGCCTGGAAGGCTTGATCGATGGAAAGCAATTCGAAGCGGATGCCGAGGTTGCCAGCGAGTGCGCGAGCGTCGTCGATGGAACCTTGCGAGGAATAGGGTCCGGGCATGCCGACGCCGATGACGTTCTCGGGCCCGACCGCGTCGGCGGCGATGACGGCGGTGAGTGCGGAGTCGATGCCGCCGCTGAGGCCGATGATGGCCTTCTGGAAGCCACACTTGCGCATGTAATCGCGCGTGCCGAGGACCAGGGCGGAATAGACGCTGGCTTCTTCGCCGGCGATTTGCTCGTGCATATCGCCGATGAGCGTCTTTGAATCGAAACAGATCAAGTCTTCTTCGAAGGAACCGCCCTGCGCGATCACTTTACCTTCGGGATTCAAAACAATGCTGGAGCCATCAAAAACCAGGCTGTCGTTGCCGCCGACCTGATTGACCATCACCACGGGAACCTTGTGCTGGCGCGCGATGGAGGCCAGCATGTCGTGGCGCAGTTCGCGCTTACCGATCCAGAAAGGCGAGGCGGAGATGTTGAGCACGAAGTTGCCGCCGGCGCGGATCAAGAGGTCGACAGGATCGATCGCGTAGAGGCGTTTGGGCAAGAACTGCTTGTCATACGCGTCCTCGCAGATGGTGAGGGCCATACGGTTGCCACAGAACGAAAACAATTCCTGCGCTTTGGCGGGCGCGAAGTTGCGCATCTCGTCGAAGACGTCGTAGGTGGGCAGCAGCATTTTCGACTGGAGGAATGCGATCCTGCCATCCATCAGGAGGGCGGCGGAATTGCGGACCGACTTGCCGGTGTCAGAGTCGGCGGGCGTGACCAGGCCGCAGATGACGGCGATGCCGCGAGTTTCGGCGGCGATGCGTTCGGCGGTTTCGCGGTTACGGGCGACGAATGAAGGGCGCTCCACCAGATCGCGGGGCGGATAGCCGCAGACTGAGAGCTCAGGAAACAGGATCATCCCGGCGCCTGCGGCGCGCGCGCGGCGGGCGTAGTCGATGATCTTCGCGGCGTTGCCGGAGAAGTCTCCGACTGTGGGATTGATCTGGCCCAGAGCGATCTGCACATATTTAGTGTAAAGCGGGGAGGGGGCAACTCCAAATTAGGGGGGTATCAGTTGTGGGGTCCCTAGACCACGCCCATCCCGCCACCGCCGAGTTTTTCTATCACTCTGTAGTCTCCCTCCTCCCGTCAACGTAATCCGCCAGTGAGTCGTGGGTCAGTCTGATGGTCGGAGTAGCAGTGACGCACGCGAGATCCTTCGCTCCGCCTGAAAAACGGCTACGCTCAGGATGACGCAGAGGCTGGGGGAGCAAACTGGCCCACTACCTACCGGTGAGCGTCCCAGAGCCGAGGCGGAACAGGGCTTCGCGTCATGGCATGGGAGGGTGATAGCCGAGGCGGCCGTTCTTTTCTCCGGCGGTGAGGTCGCGCATGCAGAGCCGGGTCAGGTCCTGTTCGTCACACTGGTAAATCTGGGTCATTGGCAGATCTTCGGGACGCACGACGTAATTTCCATATTCCATGGCATTGGAGGCTTGGGGAGAATCTGTGACTAGCGGACTTCCGGGGCGCACTCGAATCCGGAACTGACCGAAGCAGGGTTCATAGTTTGAGTACGTGAAGCAGCGGCCGATGCAGGCGCGGTCGACCATGTGGTCGATAAAGAAGATTCGCGAATCGGGAGGTGGTCCGATGGTCTCGGTGACGCGGCGGCCATAAGGCAAAGTGCTCACCAGGTTTTCGGCTTGCGTTTCCATCTGGTTTAGCGTGCCGGTGTCGCGATACATCAAAGAAAAAAACACTGCGGCGAGGAGAGTGAATCCGGCGAGATGCCACCGTCGCGGGCGCATGTATCCCAACATGCACAAGCCCATCACCGCGGTGATTGAGGTCAGGCGGGAGACGGGAAATCCCACGGGGCCGGGGTATAGCGGGAGTTGGATGAGTTCTGGAATCATGGCCGCGGTGAAGAGCAGGATCGTCCACAACTCCAGGGGAGTGCGGAAGCGCCAGCGTTCGCGGCGTGCCCTTGCCTTCGCGGAAAGTCGGCGTAGAGAAAACAGACGCTGCCGAAGAGGATCGCGGCCATGGCCAGTTTTGTGTAGCGACTGCCGAACAGCACTAGCTGGTCAGCGCCGTTCATCAGGTAGAAGATGGATGTGTCCCAGTACTGGGTTTGAAAGTGATGCACGATGTAGTAGTGGAGGACGAGGACTATGAGGAATGCCGATCCGAATAACGCCCAGCGGCGCCGACCGTTCATGCTTTCGGCAAGCTTGATGTAGGCGACCGCTGCGGCGATGCAGAGGAAGCCCATGGGATGAGCCATCCACGCCAGCAGCATGAGCGCCGCAGCGGCGATGTAGTCGGCTGAACGGCCGCGCCAGAAAAGAGCTGCCGCAAAGAAGCCCAGGCCCAGCGACAGGTAGTAATTCATGAAGCCCATCTGGAAAGTCCAGCCATAGGCGATCATGGCGATGGCTGGGACGAGGAACCACGGCGGCTGGCGACTTGCGGCTGCGATCAGCGCGAAGGCTGCCCCAGAAGAAAATCAGGACGCAGGCAGAGACGACGATCTTTTCGGCGGCGGCGAACCCGATGATGTTGCCCAGGCGCAACAGGGCTTCATCGACGAGGATGTTGGTCCACTGGTGGGCGAGATAAAGTCCGGGGGCCTGAGCCGCGTTCGATGAGTTGCGCTAACCAGGCGTTGTAGGTGTGGCTGGCGAGGTCTCCTGCCTCAATGCGCTTGTGCCAGAAGCAGGGCAACAGGATGGCGACGGAGATTGCGCCGACGAGCAGCCATCGCGATCGCACGAAGTGCAGAGCGCGGATTAGAGCGAGTTCGGAATCTGAGGACGCACGGCCTGGTTGCTCTTCCGTCATCGTGCAGACAATACCTGTTCCCGGCAGTCGTTCTGGAGTCGTTCTTCGGTCAGTCGTTTCTTCTGTCAGTCATTGCCGGCTGGAAATACGGTGTGGCGTGGCGCGGGTAGGGGCGCGTCGCCCATCTGATCGCGCCACAGGACTTCATTCAACATTGCGGCTCCGGCGGAATCCGGTTTGGAGAAGTCCATCTGCTCAGAGATTTTTGCGCCGGGGGCCTGGCGCTTGTTGGTTTCATAGATCAGTCCATTGTCGCGATTGCGATAGTCGGCTTGAAATGCAGGCTGGTCCGCCGTTCCAGAAAACATGTGGCTCATCACCGGGGCGTAGGCGTCGTTCTGGTTCATGGGCGGAAGGCCGAGCAGCATTTCGAGGGTGTGAATCAGGTTGACGGTGGTGTAGAAGTGATGTTCGACGTAGGGCTGGGCGGCGGACCCGGGCGAGTACTTGCTGATGACGAAGGCAATGGAGCGGTGCGCGTCGACATGATCGGCGCCGTCTTGCGCGTCGTCTTCGAGAACGAAGATCGCGGTGTCATCCCAGTAGGGGCTGTGCGAGACCGCATCGACAACACGGCCGAGCGCCAGATCGTTATCGGCTACGGAGGCCGCGGGACGAGGCAAATTGGGGCGCGTGCCGCCGGTGTGATCGTCGGGCAAGTACAGCAGGACGAAAGCAGGCAACTCGAATTGCGGCCCCTCGTGCGCCTCGCGTGCGCGCGTAAAGGCCTGGAATTCGTTCAGGAATTCATCGGCACGAAGCTGGTCGGGATAGTCGGTGTTGAAATCCGGAAAGAGCGGATCGAAGTGGTCGCGCAAAACGGCCTTGGTTGGCTTGACTCCGCTGAAGAGCGGCACGGCCCACGGCCACGGACTAGAAGCGCCATGCGGATCGCCGACGTTCGGCGCGAGAGCTTCACCCTGATGCACTTCGGTGCGCGGACAGCGAGTCTGCTGGCCTGACGGAGTTCCCTGCTTTGGACTCGCCACCCTGCGTTTCTCGTTGCACCACTGCGCGTTGACGTATTCGCCGTAGTCGCGATAAGTGACATGGTTGTGCGCGAGATTGTCCCAGAGAAATCCGGTGGAAGGATCGTCGACGTCGGGCTGATTGTGGTCCAGAGGAAATTCTTCGGCCACCTGGCCTTGAAAATCGTAGGTGCGCTCTTTGCCGCGGTAAGCGATCTGCCAAGTCTTCTCATTGTAGTCCGAAGTGATGGCGGCTGTGGACCAGAGATGGCCGTCGCCGGAGACCTCGCCGCTGTCGTAAAAGTTGTCGAGGACGCCGAATTGCAGCGCGAGTTTATGTTGGTTGGGTGTGATGTCGGCGCCGTACATCGTGATGGAGGGATCGCCGTCGCCTGCTTTCAGGTCGCCCAGGACCTGGTCGTAGGTGCGGTTTTCCTTGATGACGTAGATCACGTGCTTGATGGGATTCTGACCGCTGGCGAATGCGATGGTGCCGGGATCGCTGTGAAACAGATTGTCGTTTTCAACCACTTGCGTTAGTTGAGGAAGCTGTTTGAGCGTCGATGGAATGTTCAGACGGGCGATGGATCCTTTGAGCAGAGTCGGAATGTAGGGATGCTCCTTGTGCTTGGTTTCGTAGTGTGTTTTTCCCCAGTCTTTGTTGGGGCGCGTGCCTTCGCCTTTGGCGGTGGCGATGAGGAGATCATCTCCGTGGACGGCGAGAGCGCTGGGATACCAGTCGGTGGGGATGAAATAGGAGGGCCCCAGTTCGGCCTCAGAATCGGCAGTCCCTGGCTCATCAGGCAGAGCATCGAGGACTTCAACGGCGTCGAGACTCGAGTCGGCTACGAACAAGTGCTTGCCATCGCTGGACAGCGCCAGAGCGGTGGGATAGCTGCCAGCAAACCGCTGGCCAGCGGAAGCGTCGAGGGAAGCAAAACCTTGACCAGTGTCGGTTGCGATGACAGCAATTTTATCGGCGTTCGATAGCGCGACGTATAGAGATTTTTCAGCCGGGCTGAGTAGCATGGCGGTGGGATGGGAGCCGGGCGCGAGCGAGTCGAGAGGTTTTCTTACATCGATCCGGCGAACAACCTTGCCGCTGGTCAAATCGAGTTCGGCAACCTGCGATGCGTTCCACAGGCTGCACCAGGCACGCTTGCCGTCGCGCGTGGCGACGCAGGTATAGGGAAACGAAGACGGGATCAGATCGCTGGTGCTCAGATCGAAGCTCTGTAGGATTTTTCCGGTTGCTGGATCGAGTAACACGACGTTATCGGAAAGATTGTTGGCTACCAGGAGCTTGTCTTGCCCACCGGCTGAAATCAGAGCGAGTCCCGCGGGATACGGGATCGCCGTGTGGGCGGAAGTCTTTGCAAGTCCCTCTGCAACTTTCTTGCTGGCTTCGAGCGGCTGGGGCGCGATTGGAATGAATCGCTCGGGGGTCACTTTGCCGTCAGCGAACTTGTAAACCGCAATCCCGTTGCCCGTATCGCCCTGTTTCTCGCCGGTGGGATCAGTGATGGAACCAACCGAGGCATAGAGATGCTTGCCATCCGAACTGAAAACCAGGCCGAGGAAGAAACTCTGGTGCGACTCATCGCTGAGGCGGGCGTCAGGATAATCGGAGATGCGGTTGGTCTTGAGATCCAGGACAGCGATCGACTGGTGAGCGAGCGTCTCTTGCGTCCCGTAGCCATCGTTGAGCAGCGCGGCATAGCGGCCGTCGGGACTGATGACGATGGTGGCTGGAAAACTGTTGGTGTCGCCGATGCGGCCGGGCGGAGGCACGGTCAGCGTCTTGCTTGTAGGCAAGGGGATGGATCGGGGGACGCTTTGTTGCTGGGCTGAGCCGAGAGGTGTGAGTGCGAGAAACAGGACAACGGAACCGAGCGTAGCAGGCAAAGAAAACATTACGGCGGCCTCCGGGAAAACCGCTGGTTAATCAGGAGTGAAGAGGGTAATGCAATCGCGAGTGCGGGGTCAAAGAGGTGGAGGGTGGAAATCGATGCCTGGGCCCCGACCGCGAGGTGGATACTGCGGCGGATCGAGTGGCTTCGGCACGGCGGGCGAGACGCCCCCCGGACAGCCGCCGGGACGGCGGCGCTACGGTCGATGGTGAAACGGCTTTTGGCGACGATTGAGCGGCACGAGTGGAAGAGGCTGCCGAAAAACGCTCAACGCGGTAAGAGAACCGCAGGGGCTGAAGCCCAAGACATTCAGGGCGTCTTACGCGGCCCTAAAGGGCCGCTCTTCCACTCTCCGTTGTCCTAAAGGGGCCGCTCTTCCACTCTCCGCTGTCTTAAAGGAGCCGCTCTTCCACTCTCCGCGTCCGGGCTAGAGGCGCGGGGAGCGGTGGACTGATTCCTGGGCTTCGGTTTCTGCCTGCACGTTGTGGCGGACATCCGCGCCTTGCACCCAGAAGATGACATCCTCGGCGATGTTGGTGGCGTGGTCGGCAACGCGCTCCAGATTGCGTGCGACGAGCAGGGCGTCGAGCGCCTGTCGAACTACCTCGGGACGCTGGTTCATCGTCTTTACCAGTTGGATAAAGGCGTCATCTTTCATGCGATCGACCACACTGTCCATTTCGAGCACGGCCTGGGCAAGCTCGACCTTCCCTTCAATAAAGGACTCGAGCGCGCGGCGCACCATGGCGCTCACGGCTGCTCCCATGCGCGCGATATCAACGGGCAAATCAGCGGAGGGAAGCTCCACCATGTCCATGACACGCTCGGCAATGTTGACGGCCTGATCGCCAACGCGTTCCAGGTCGGAATTGATCTTGGTGACGGCGAGGATGAATCGCAGATCCGTCGCCATGGGTTGCTGCATGGCCAGAAGATCGAAGGCGGCCTCGTCAATCTCGCGTTCGGCGGTATTGATCAAGCCTTCGCCTTCCAGAATCATCTGGCAGCGGGTGAGATCGCGCTCTACGTAAGCCTGGCGGGCGCGGTCTACCGCCTGCTCCGCCAGTCCGCCCATGCGGAGCAGCTTCTGGCGAAGATCGTCGAGGCCTTGCTGAAATCGCGTGCGCATTATCCGAACCTTCCTACTGCAGAGCTTCCTGATCCAAAACTGCCTACTCCAAGACTTCCTACTCCAACCCTGCCCTATCCGAATCTGCCTGTAATGTAGTCTTCGGTCTTTTTATCGGAGGGCTTGGTGAATATTTTTTCGGTGCGGTCGAACTCGATCATTTTGCCGAGCAGGAAAAATCCGGTGAACTCGGCAACCCTCGCCGCCTGCTGCATGTTGTGGGTCACTATTACGATGGTATACCGCTCCTTCAACTGAAAGATCAACTCTTCGATTTTTCCGGTGGAGATGGGATCGAGCGCGGAGCAGGGCTCGTCCATGAGCAGTACTTCGGGTTCAACCGCCAAGGCACGGGCAATGCAGAGGCGCTGCTGTTGGCCGCCGGAGAGGCTGGCGCCGGATTTCTTGTGCAGGTCGTCCTTGACCTCTGCCCACAATGCCGCCGAGTCCAGCGAGCGTTCGACAATCTCATCGAGTTTGCGCCGGTCGTGAAATCCGTTGAGCTTGAGTCCGGAGGCCACGTTGTCGTAAATCGACATAGTGGGAAAAGGGTTCGCTTTTTGAAATACCATTCCTACGCGGCGGCGCACCTGGGTGGCCGAGGTGCCGTTGTAGGCGTCAATCTCGCCGATGCGAACACGGCCCGTAACCCTGGTTTCGGGAATAGCTTCATGCATTCGGTTGAGGCAGCGGATGAAGGTTGACTTGCCGCATCCGGAAGGGCCGATGAGGGCAGTGGCATGGTTGGCGGCGACTTTCAAATCGACATCGAACAACGCCTGGGTCTTGCCGTACCAGGCATTCAGTCTCTCGACTTCGATTCCGACACCCATAAGCTATGCGGCTCCAAACGTGCCGCGGCGGACGACGAAGCGAACGGCGGCAACTGCGGTCACGATGAGAATGATGAGGACCAAAGCTCCCGCCCAAGCCTGACGATGCCATTCATCATACGGCGAAATGGCATAGGTGAAAATCTGAAGTGGGAGGGCGGCTGTGGGCTGGTCCATCCGCAGGCTCCAGTACTGGTTGCCGAAGGCGGTGAACAGCAGGGGCGCGGTTTCTCCAGCGACGCGGGCAAAGGCGAGCATGATACCGGTGATGACGCCCGAGGTTGCGGTTCGCAGGGTGATGGAAAGCGTCGTACGCCAGCGCGGGATACCAAGTCCGTATGCGGCCTCGCGCAGAGCTTGCGGAACAAGCAACAGCATTTCTTCCGTGGTGCGGGTGATAGTGGGAACCATCATGATGGCGAGCGCGACGCCTCCGGCGAGGGCGGAGAAATGTCTTTGATACAAGACTACGATGGAGTACGCCACGATGCCGATGACAATGGAGGGGACGCCATTGAGAACGTCCGCCGTGAATCGAATGACGCTGCCCAGGCGATTACGGCCGAACTCAGCCAGGTAGATGCCCGCACCCACTCCGAGGGGCACGCCCAAAATGCTGGCGATAGCGAGGATGAACCCGGAACCCACGATCGCGTTGGCCATGCCGCCACCGGCTTCGCCTACAGGCTTCGGAGTCTGAGTCAGGAAAGCCCAGTTAATGGAGCCGACGCCGCGATAAACCAGGTAGCCGAAGATCGCGACCAGTGGGACCAGAACCAGAATTACGGTCAGCACCGCAACCCCAGTCATGAAATGGTCTGTGATCCGGCGCCGCCAACTGATGGGCGGAACTGAATGCCGCTCGGAAGCCGTGGAGGCTGGCTCAGGCATGGACCCTCGCAGGACGTCCGCGGGTGACGCTCCATACCAGCAGCTGGGCCAGGGCGTTGACCACAATGGTTACGAGAAACAGGGCCAAGCCGATTTCAATTAGCGCTGACAGATAAACGTCCCCGGTGGCCTCACTGAACTCGTTGGCCAGCACGCTGGCCATAGTATAGCCCGGAGCGAAAAGAGACTTGGCAATCTCGGGGCGGTTTCCGATCACCATGGTGACGGCCATGGTCTCGCCCAGGGCCCGGCCAAGACCGAGGATGATTGCACCGACGATTCCGGCGCGGGCGTTGCGCAGGACGCCGATCCTGATCATCTCCCAGCGCGTGGCCCCCAAGGCGAGCGCGGCCTCGCGCTGGTGCTGCGGCACTACCATGAGCACCTCACGGGTGATGGAGGAAATGATCGGAATGATCATGATGGCAAGGATCATGCCTGCGGCCAGCATGGAATATCCAAACGGCGGTCCCTCGAACATGTGGGTCCAGCCCAAGGTTCTGGAGAGGAAGGGCTGCACATAACGGCTGAGGATGGGGATCAAAACAAAGATTGCCCACAGGCCGTAGATGACGCTGGGAATGGCGGCCAGCAGCTCGACGAAAAAAGAAAGAGCGCCACGCAATGCGCGCGGACACATCTCGGTAGTGAAAACTGCAACTCCGATTGAGAGCGGGATGGCAATGATCAAGGCCAGCAGCGAGGAAACGAGGGTCCCGTAAATGAAGGGCAGAGCGCCGAATTGCTCGCTGACTGGATCCCACTCGCTGCGGGCAAAGAACTTGAAACCGAAAGCATGCCAGGAAAGCCCGGAGCGCAAGATTAGTTCGTAAATAATCAGGGCGAGCAGGCCCAGCACTGCCATGCCGCACAGCGTCATGAAAAACTTGAAGATATTTTCTGGAATTTCTGTGCTGGGAGCGGCCAGCAGGGGGGGCTTTTGGGCCTCCTTCGTATTCGGCGTAACAACCGCCCGCTCAACGGGTTGCGGACCTGGCATAGGAGGCCGTGGAAATGCAGGATTGGCCATTCCAGGTAACCGTAGCAGACATCTGTTACAAAAATGTTAAAATGCGAAGGCTTTTTCGGCGAAGCGCGATCGCGAGTGGCTCCATCAGTACCCGGTTTTCGAGGTTGCGTTTTCGACAATAACGCTGTATCTTTCGGTTCCCCGGCCGTTCGATCGTCATGACCATCGCGCCAGAGCGCACCCAGAAGATTTTTCAGAAGCTTGAACGGGACCTTGTGCGGCTCTCCTCCAGGCAGACGCCGGAGAATGTCCACAGCTTTCGCACAGGGACGCGGAGGGTTGAGACCCTGCTGAAGGAGTTGATACCCGAGCGCAGCCGCAACGAGAAGCGGCTGCTGAGCGCGCTGGGGCGGATTCGCAAACGGGCGGGGAGAGTGCGCGACCTGGACGTGCAATTGGCTGCGCTGCGCAGCTTGAAAGTTCCGCAACAGCCGCGGCGCAAGACTCAACTCATGAATAGTCTGATCGAACTTCGCGAAGAGCATGAGAAGAAACTGCGGAAGGCACTGACAAAGGACGTGGTTCGCGATATACGGAAGCGGCTGGTTCGAGCCGCCAGGAATTTGAATCTCGAGGCCAGCCGCGATCCTCTGGCCGTGGCGAGAGAAATGCTGGCACCGGTGGCGCACAGCGACGGGCGGCTCACCGAAGACTTGCTGCATCAATACCGCATACTGGGCAAACGTGCCCGCTACGCAGCGGAGTTTGCCCCGAAATCTCCGGAAGCCGACCGGTTCATCGCGGAGCTCAAGCGCGCCCAGGATGCGGTGGGGAACTGGCACGACTGGTTCACCCTGCTGCAATCCGCTGCCAAGCGCCTGGGAGATGTGCGTGAGTCTTCGCTGGTGGCGGTGCTGCACAACGTGACGGGGGCGAAGTTTCGCAATGCGGTTGCGGCTTTGCCGGGGTCGGGCATCGCAGAAGTTACGTCAAAACCGGAAGGTTCGCAGCAGCCCGTAGCGGGAAGGCGGCAGGCGAAAAAAACTTCCGCGGCCGCTGTGCAGGAAAGTTCCGCTGCCTGAACTAGCCGATTCCGAATCTTTAAAATTTAGAAGGAAAGAGAAGCAGTCCCACCGCTTTTCCGACCACCTTTAACTGCGGCTTTCGACTTGCCGCACTTGCGACATGCACGTTCACCGCCGTGAATCTGATCGCTTACTATATACACTTTGCCGCACCCTGGACACTGCACGGCAATATTGTTGCCCTCCCAGTCCTCGGTGAGCAAAGTGGGGTCGATAGTCCGTTCAGTCATGCCGCCGGATTATGCCACAGGCTCGTGAGTGAGCGAAGAGATTTAAGGCGGCCACTACCAAATTCTCATAGCTCACCCGGCGAAATGGTCAAAGTAGCGGTGATGCACGCCAGATCCTTCGCTCCGCCTGAAAAACGGCTACGCTTGATTGCATAACGACGTTGGCCCGTCGCGAGTAGATTGGTATGCGATGAACAAGACCAAGGCTCGTGAGAGGAGCCAACGTCATGTTGATTATAGGATGCGATTTCCATCCTGGGTTTCAGCAGGTCGCGATCTTTGACAACCGAACGGGAGAGATCGAGGAGAAGAGGTTGCAGCACCGCGAAGAAGCGGAGCAGTTTTATCGTTCGCTGGCGGGCCAGGAAGTTGTGGTGGGAATGGAGGCATGCGGACACTATCCGTGGTTCGAGCGGCTACTGCAGGAGTTGGGTTTCGAGCTGTGGTTCGGAGATGCAGCGCGGGTACGGGCTTCAGTAGTGCGCAAGCAGAAGACGGACCGGCGGGACGCGGAGCATCTGCTGGATCTGTTGCGCCAGGACCGGTTTCCACGAATCTGGGTGCCGAGCCTGGAAGTGCGCGATGTGCGGCAGTTGCTGGTGCATCGGCACAAGCAGGTGCAGGCGCGGACGCGCACCAAGAATCAGCTGCAGGCCATGGCCCTGAGTTGCGGGGTGCAGAAAAAACGCAAGCTGTGGACGAAGGCAGGGCGAGTGGAGTTGGAGCAGTTGCCTTTGCTGCCGTATGCAGCCGAGCGGCGCAAGCGGTTGCTGGAAGCGCTCGATTCGCTGGAAGCGGAGATCGTCGAACTGGACCGGCGGGTGCAAGCAGAAGCGGGCCAGCGGCCGGAAGCAGTACGGTTGATGACGCATCCGGGAGTAGGTCCGGTGACCGCATTGGCGATGGTGCTGACGCTGGGACCGGCCGAGAGGTTTGCCTCGGGCAAGCAAGTGGGCAGCTACTTCGGCCTGATTCCGAGCGAAGATTCCAGCGGCGGAAAACAGCGGCTGGGCAAGATCAGCAAACAGGGCAGTTCGTTTCTGCGCTTTTTGCTGGTGGAAGCGGGACAGACGGCGGCGCGTTACGATCCGCAGCTGAAGCGCTTTTATCGCCGCCTGGCGGTGCGTAAGAATCGCAGCCTCGCCAAGGTGGCGGTGGCCAGAAAATTGGCCACGCGGTTGTACCTGATGTTGCGCGAAGACTGGACATACGCGCAACTATGTCAGGCCGTCATGCAGGTGAGCCCGAGTCATTCTGTGGCCGGCGAGTAAGAGCCGAGCGTTTGAGTGGGCAGCCTGCCTCCCTGAAACCGTCGGGGAGATCGAAGTGAGTAATCATGGGTGCAAGTCCCGAAGAGATGGATGGTGGGACCTGAAGTCCCGCTGCGAGATTCAAATTGAGTGACGAGCTTGGTCTGGACATCAAAGGCGTTCTGCTAGAGCGAAATGGCGCTGCTCCCGGCGTCCACGCCGAAGTGTCGCCACAAAACGCTTGACAGGGCACACCGTCGTTAGAGACAGGATGACGCCGACATTGAACGGTCCAAACTGACCCCACTGCCCAAATTCTCTCCACTTAGTGACGCTGCCCACGACTGCATGTAAACTGGGAAGCCTCTCCCATGCCCACGTTCGCCGCGGTTGACGTCGGTTCCAACTCCGTCCGGCTTGAAGATTGCGCGCCTGCAAGGGCATCGCCTTCGGGCTATCCACGAGGATCGCGAAGTCACGCGCCTGGGCGAAGGCGTTTTCCGCTCCGGATTTCTCACACCGGAATCGATGGCCGAAACCGTGAAGGTGTTGCGGCGCTTTCACAGGGCGACGCAGCAAGTGGCTACGGACACAGTGCGCGTGGTTGCGACCAGCGCCTTGCGCGACGCCCACAATTCACAGGCGTTTCTGGAATGGGTGCGCTCGGCCACAGGCTGGCGGGTGGAGATTATTTCCGGAGTGGAAGAGGCGCGTCTCATCCACCTTGGGCTGGTGTCAAGCCGCCGCGCGGACAAGGCACCGGCGCTGATGATCGATCTTGGCGGCGGCAGTTGCGAACTGACGGTTTCGCGCGGAGGTCAGATTCGCGATACGGTCAGCCTGCCCCTGGGCGCAGTTCGCCTGACTGACGAATTTCTCCGCCATGATCCGGCGCGCAAGGGAGAACTGAAACGCCTGCGCGGGTTTGTGACGCGAGAGGTGGGACGCATTGCTGGCCGAATTGCCGCGGCGCGGGTGAAGAATGTAATTGCGACGTCTGGAACCGCGGCCGCGCTGGCCACTGTGGCCACCAAGCTGCGAAAAAAATCTCCCAGCCGGCAACGGCCCGCGGTTTCGCGCGCGGAGATGAACCGGATTGCCAGGCGGTTGGCTCGCCTGCCGGTGGCGGAAAGGCGCAAGATCGAAGGGATCGGGCCGCGGCGCGCCGAAATCATTGTGGCGGGCGCGATGGTTTATCAGGAACTGCTCGACCGTTTCCGGTTGAAGGGCTTTCGGTTCTCGCCGCTGGGCCTGCGGGACGGAATCCTGGCGCAGATGGCGGCGGAGTATGACCGCAGCACGCGCTCGGGCAGGCAAATTGAGTCCGAACGGTGGGAGTCGATCACTAGGGCGGTCGCGCATTACCACATCGACCGAAAACATGCGCTGGATGTCCGCGAGTCAGCTGTGTTCTTATTCTCCGCGCTGCGGTCGGTACACCGACTACCCCCAGAGTACCGGGAGTGGCTCTCGGCAGCGGCCATGTTGTATGAGGCGGGGGACTACCTGAATCGTAATGGACGCCACCGGCACGCCTATTACATCATTTCGAACTCTGAAATTCTCGGGTACACGCCGCAGCAGCGGCGGGTGATTGCGGCGATTGCACGGTATCTGGGGAACTCGCGTCCCACTATCGAAGACGGCCCGATGAAGGCCATTGATCCGGCGGAGCGTGCAGATGTGCAGAAGGCGATCCTGCTGTTGCGGCTGGCGCGCTCTCTGAATCTTGGCCGCAGCCGCGCAGTCGAGAAAGTTCGCGTGACGGTGCGAGCCGCGGAGGTTCGATTGACCCTGGTGCCGCGCCGGAAGATGGGAGTAGACCTGGAGCTGTGGGCGATTGAGAAGGACTGCACTTACTTCCGCGAAGTTTTCGGGCGCGAACTTTCCACGGCGGTGGCGTAGAGAGAGCGCGCGAGTTTTGCGGTCAGGCACCACTGCAAAGTGCCGGAAGTGCGGCGCATCTCCACCTTGGCCACTGCTCCTTTTTTCAGCTCCACCGAAGCTTCGCAGCCGGAATCGCTGATGACCGCGCCGAGAAACTGGCTGAGGTTAGGATTGTGGCCGACGACCATGATCGCTTCCTGGCGGGCATATTTTTCGAGAAGCTTGCGGAAGTCGGCCAACCCGGCTCCCGGGCGCAGACCGGCGTCGATCAGCAATTTGCCTTCGTAACCCATCTCGTTGCCCACCAGCGAAGCGGTCTGCGTGGCACGTTTGAGCGGGCTGGAGACGATGACATCCACCTGCGCTTCGAGCGCTGCGAGGGCGCGTCCAACGTAGCCGCACTGCTCGATGCCTTCCTTATCGAGACTGCGCTTCTCATCCTTCCTGGGATTCGCGAGGGGTTCGCCGGCGCTGGCATGGCGGAGGAAATAAAGGATCATGGCGAACTATCGTTCCTTTCCCAGAAGTAGCTTGCGCTTGGCCGGCGGGGCTGGAGGAAGCACTGCAGGTTGTTTTCCTTCGGCGACGCTGATCAAGAAGTCCTGCGCGTTGACCGCGGCCTCTCCTGAAGGAGGTTTGCTGGTGCGCTTCCGCGGGGACTGCCAGGGACGAATGTAGGTGCCGTCCTTGAGCAGGATGCGGGACTTAAGGTTGTCGGCGAGGTAAGCATCCAGAATCTCGTGGCGCACCCGCTCGCGCAGAAATTCGTCGCGCAACGGGGTGAGCACTTCCACGCGCTCGTAGAGATTTCGCGGCATCCAATCGGCGCTACCGGTGTAGATCTCTTCGTCGCCGCCATTACAGAAATAGTAAATGCGGCTATGTTCGAGAAAGCGCCCTACGATGCTGCGCACGCGGATACGGTCACTGACGCCGCGCACTCCAGGGCGAAGCGTGCAGATGCCGCGAACCACGAGATCGATCTCTACCCCCGCCTGCGAAGCGCGGTAAAGAGCCTGAATCACACCCTTGTCGACCAGCGCATTCATCTTGGCGATAATGCGAGCATCGCGGCCCTGGCGAGCGTGGTCGGCTTCGCGATCGATCAGGGCGATACATTTCTCGGCCAGGTCGAGAGGCGCTACCAGCAAGGGCTCATAGCTCGGATTCTCCGCATAGGCGGTGAGAAAACTGAAAACATCGTGCACAGCGCGCGTGATCTCAGGATCGGCGGTGAACAGGCTGAGGTCGGTGTAAATGCGCGCGGTGGTGGCGTTGTAGTTGCCGGTGCCGATGTGCGCGTAGCTGCGGGTTAATCCATCGGGATCGCGGCGCACCAGCAGCGCCAGCTTGCAGTGTGTCTTCAGGCCCACCAGGCCGTGAAAGACCTGTACACCGGCATCTTCGAGATCGCGCGCCCAGCGGATGTTGGAAGCCTCATCGAAACGCGCTTTCAACTCCACAACCGCGGTCACTTCCTTGCGCGAGGCGGCATCAATCAGCGACGGGATAATGGCAGACTGTTCGTTGGTGCGATACAGCGTCTGTTTGATCGAAAGGACGTGATCGTCTTCCGCCGCCGATTCGATGAAGGACACCACCGCGTCATACGAGTCGAAGGGATGATGCAGCAGAATGTCGTGGCGGCGCAGCTCTTCGAAAAGATCTCGTGATTTGGCGGTAAGCCGCAACTCGCGCGGGGCAAAGGTCCGGAACTTGAGATCCGGGTGTTGTACCTGCTCGTAGACGTTGAACAGACGCGAGAGATTTACCGGGCCGTTCACGGGAAACACCTGCCACGGATCGAGTTCGAACACGGTGCGCAGCCGGTCGATGATCTCAGGGTCGGCATCGGCTTCGATCTCCATGCGCACGGCGTCGCCCTTGCGCCGGTTGTGCAACTCGGCGCGGACCGACTCGAGCAGGCTGCGCGCTTCTTCCTCCTGCAGGTAGAGATTGCTGTTGCGAGTCACGCGGAACGGCGCGGACGAAACGATGTCGTAGCCCTGATACATGTGCACGGCATGATGGGCGACCAGGTCGGCGAGAAAGATAAAGTCTGAGGTGCCCTCGGATGGAAGCGGAATCAGTCGCGGCAAGGCGCGCGGCACGGCCACGACGCCGGTGTAAGTCAGGGCCGAGCGGCGGCGGCGGCGCAGCAGAAACCCGAGGCACAGCGCCTTGTTGATGACCCGGGGAAAGGGATGGGCGGGGTCCACAGTAACGGGCGTGAGCAGCGGGTCCAGTTCCCTTTCGCAGTATTCGTTGACGAACCTCTGCGCCTGCGAATCCAATTCATGCAGGCCGAGGACGCGAATTCCGTTTTGTGCCAGCGCCGGGCGCAGCCTCGCGTTCCAGCAATCGTATTGATCGTCGACAAACTCATGCGTCAAGGTGCTGAGAAGATCGCGCTTCTCGATGAGGGTCAGGCCATCGGGGCCGGCTTCGTTATAGCCGTCTTCAATCTGCTGCACCATGGCGGCGACGCGGATTTCGAAGAACTCATCCAGATTGCTGGCCGAGATGGACAGAAACTTCAGCCGTTCCAGCAGCGGGTTGTGGTGGTCGTCGGCCTCCTCCAGCACACGCCGATTGAACGCCAGCCACGAGGTGTCGCGATTGAGGTAATACTGGGGATTGTCCAGTGAAATACGAGCCATTGGGACACACGCTTACGGCAGCACTGCGAACTTCTGTCTGTTTATCTTCTCTTCTTTATCTTAAGGCTTCGTTACCTTCGGGGGACTTCCCTGCTATCCGGCCTTGGATCGTCGACGACGAATCGTCTTCTCAATACCGACAGGCCTATGCGGAGATTGTGCTTATCGACACCACCTCGCCTGTCGCTACAGGGCAAATTACAAGGCCCGGCGCAAAAGTCAGGGCTGGAATGCTCCCCCGCACCACACCAGTAAAAAGCCAGTATAGAACATCCTGCGAACAGGGCCGAGTGGCCGACTCAGGGCTGGCAACAGCGGTTATTTGACTTGCTTAATTGCTGCTTTCACCTTTTGTGCGACGTTGTCGGGCAGCGGCGCGTAAGAAAGGGCGGAGGTCATTTTCTGCCCGTCGGTGACCATCCAATTGAGAAAATCCGCCAGGATCTTGCCCTTGGACGCGTCCTTGGATTGCGCGGGGATCAACAACCAGGTGAAACTGGAAATGGGATAGGCATCTTTTCCCGGCGCGTTGGTGATGGAAACACGGAAATCCGCGGGCATGTTCTTGACCGAGGCTGCAGCCGCGGTCACGCCTTCAAGCGAAGCTTTAAGAAAAGTTCCTCCGGCATTCCTTACACTACCGAAAGGGATTTTGTTCTGCACGGCGTAAATCAGTTCCACATAACCGATCGATCCCGGCAACTGGCGAATGGATCCGGCTACGCCCTCGTTACCTTTGCCGCCCAATCCGACCGGCCATTTTACCGACGTACCGCTGCCTACCTGGCTCTTCCACTCGGGACTGACCTTGGACAGATAGTCAGTCCAAATAAACGTCGTGCCACTGCCGTCGGAGCGATGCACGACGACGATGGCTTGGTCGGGCAGATTCACTCCCGGATTCGCGCTCGTGATAGCCTTGTCATTCCACTTCGAAATGTGGCCTAAAAAGATTCCGGCCAGAACCTCAGGCGTGAATTTCAGTTCGCCGCTTACCCCGGGAATGTTGTACGCGGGCACGTCGGCGCCCAGCACCGTGGGAATATTCAAGACATTGGTCTTCAGTTTGCTTTGGGCCTCTTTGAGTTGGTCGTCGGTCATGGGCATATCGCTGGCGCCAAACTCGACGGTGCCTTCGACGACCTGGCGGATTCCGCCGCCGCTGCCGATCGACTGGTAATTGATCTGTATGTCGGAATGCAGCTTGTGGTACTCGCTGAACCACTTCGAGTACATGGGATAAGGAAATGTGGCGCCTGCTCCGTTCAGCGTGGTCTGCCCTAATGCCTGGCGTTTTTGGCAGCTCAGAACGAGGAGAACACAGAAGAAAAGCAGTGTGGTTCTGCGCATTGGAAAATGAATCCTCCTTGGAATATGACTTCGTTCTAGCAGGCGCAGCGTTAAAGGACGGTTACAAACGGGTGAATTTCTGATGAATGACGGGTGCGGAGGGTTGGAAAGAAACGGTTAATCCGCGGTTTGCAGGCGCGCGATTTCGCGGGGGAAGAGAGAATTACCCGGAAAGTCGGAGCGCAGCGAGGTAAGCATATCGAGTGCGCGGGGCTTGTCTTTCTCCCTCACGTAGGCGATGGCCAACAGGATGCGGGCAAACGGCGCCAGGTAATGGCCGTGTTCTGCGGTCACCTTCAGGTCGGAGATGCCGCCTTGCTTGTCGGCCGGCATTCCTCCCATCCTCAGCAGCCATCGCACCGGAGCGGCCATGCTGCCGATGATGTACTTGCTGAATCCCGTGGCCAGATGCGCGTCATAGCAGTTACTGCAAATTGAGAGAAGTTGCTGCGCCCTGGTGGAAGCCTCCTTGGCGTAGTGCAACGAGCTCATGTTGCGCTTTTCGATGAGCGCGGCGTAGTCCGCCTGCAAGCCAAAAGACAAGGTCTGAGCAAATAGCGCATCCCGGTCTCCGGAATCTTCCACGAGGCGAGCGGCGGCGAGGCGCTCTGCGCGCTGGACGGCTTCGTGGAAACGATCTTTTACGGCGGGGTCAGGCGTCAGTTTCGCCCGGGCGGCAAAAGCCTCGTCATTGGCGTAGAACTGCGATTCCAGCACACCTAAACGGTTGAATTCGGAGAAGAGCAGACCTGCAGCCTCACTTACCGGACCCATGGGATCCTCGGGATGCTGGGCCTGCCACGCGGAGAAATCCTTTTGAGCGCCCGCGAAGTCCATGTTGTAAAGGCCTGCGAAGCCCTGATCCAGAGCGGAAGGCGTGCTCAGTCCCGCTCCGGGTTCAGCGCGCATGGCAGAACTGGCTACAACGCAGAGGCAAAAAATTGCCACTATCCTCCACGCTCGTGCATCAGATCGTTTGATAGAGTCCCCCATGCCCCCACGTCTCCATCGGGCTATTACCGCCGATTTCCGCCCCGTTTGCCCACGAATCTGTCTAGAATCTGGTTACTTTGATGCACCCGGTGGCGGCGACCGTATACCTCCCTGTCAAAGTTTTGTAAATTACTGGGGATGCTTCCCGGTTCCGTGCCCGCTTAGGACGACCACTTCATGAACGACTGGCCCCCGCGACTCGCCCCGGGTGGACCGGGCATCCCTCCGCGCTGGACTTCGAGCGCCAAGATGGGCGCGGGAACCGCCCTCAACCAGCACAGCAGAGTCTGGTTCACACTCAGCCACGGCATTCTTAATGAGGTCTACTTTCCGCGCGTCGATCAGGCTTGTACCCGCGACATGGGATTTTTGGTTAGCGATGGGCGAGAGTTTTTTTCTGAGGAAAAGCGTCACTGCACTTTCGAGAACCGGCCATTCGAGCCCGGCATCCCGGCTTTCGAGCTTACCAACACCTCCACCGACGGGCGCTATCGCATCCACAAAGAAGTTCTGACCGATCCTTACCGCAACGTGGTGTTGCAGAAGGTCCGCTTCGAACCACTGATCGGAAAGCTGTCCGACTATCACCTCTACGCGGTTCTGGCCCCGCATCTGGCCAACTGCGGGTATGGCAATACTGGCTGGACTGGCGAATACAAGGGCGTTCCCATGTTCTTTGCCGAACACAACGGCACGACGCTGGCGCTTGCCTCATCGGCGCCGTGGAAGAAGATGTCGGTGGGATTTGTGGGCTTCTCCGACGGCTGGCAGGATGTTTCCCAACACTTCCTGATGGAGTGGGAATACACGCGCGCCGAGAACGGCAACATCGCCTGCACGGGCGAAATCGATCTGGCCGCCTGTAACGGCGAGTTCGTGCTGGCCCTCGGATTTGGCGCGATCTGGAGCGAGGCCGGTCAGCAAGCCCGTTCCGCGTTGTTGGAAGATTACGGCGAAATCCGCCAGCACTATGTTTCGCAGTGGAAGGCCTGGCAGAAAACTCTGCTGCCGCTCGATGAACCTGAGCGCCTAACCGATCTCTACCGCGCCTCAACTGCGGTTTTGCGCACGCACGAATCAAAAGATTTTCTCGGCGGCATCATTGCGAGTCTCTCCGTTCCCTGGGGCTTCAGCAAGGGCGATGAAGACCTTGGCGGTTATCACCTGGTGTGGCCGCGCGACCTGGTCGAGACCGCCGGCGCATTGCTGGCCGCGGGCGCAGTCACCGACGCGGCGCGAGTGCTGCGTTATCTCGAGTCGACGCAGGAAGCCGCGGGCAACTGGGCGCAGAATCTGTGGCTCGATGGACGGCCCTACTGGAGCGGACTCCAGATGGACGAAACCGCTTTCCCTATCCTGCTGGTCGATCTGATGCGCCGCGAAGCTCCGGCTATGCTGGGCAACTTGCAGCGGTGGTGGCGGATGGTGCGCAACGCTGCCAGCTTTATTCTGCGCAACGGGCCGGTCACGCAGCAGGATCGCTGGGAGGAAGATGGCGGCTATTCTCCATTCACTCTGGCCGCGGAGATTTCTGCGCTACTAGCTGCGGCCGACATTGCCGACCTCGTCGGGCACAGCGATCAGGCCGAAACGCTGCGCGCTGTGGCTGACGCCTGGAACGATAACATCGAGCGCTGGGTTTATGCCACGGGTGGAGATCTCGCGCAGCAACTCGGAGTAAGTGGCTACTACGTGCGCATCGCTCCGCCGGACACCGATAGCGCGGCATCGCCCACCCAGGGCTTCGTTCCGATCAAGAACCGCCCGCCCGGGCAAAACCTGGACCGTGCTTTTCATGTCGTCAGTCCTGACTCGCTGGCGCTGGTGCGTTTCGGTTTGCGCGCGCCCGATGACCCGCGCATTCTCAACACGCTGCGAGTGATCGATGCCCTGCTCGCCGTGGAGTTGCCGCAGGGCCCGTGCTGGTATCGCTACAACGGCGACGGCTACGGCGAGCATGCCGATGGCTCAGCCTTCGACGGAACGGGCATTGGGCGCCCGTGGCCGTTGCTGGCTGGCGAACGCGCTCACTATGTATTGGCCGCGGGGCATCCGACGAAGCCGAGGCGATGCTGGTGGTCATGGAGAACTCCACGGCGGGGCAAGCCGCTTGCTTCCCGAACAAGTCTGGGATGCGGCGGATATTCCGGTGCTGGAACTTTTTCGCGGGAAACCGACTGGCTCGGCGTGTCCTCTGGTGTGGGCGCATTCTGAGTATGTGAAACTGCGCCGCTCGCTGCGCGATGGCAAGGTTTTCGACCAGCCTCCGCAGCCTGTGAAGCGTTATCTGATCGATAAATCTGATCCCGAAGTTCTTCGAGTGGAGGTTTAACAACAAGTGCCGCTCGGTGCCGCGTGGAAGGACCTTGCGGCTGGTGCTGCTCATCCGGCGATGGCGCACTGGAGCATTGACGGTTGGAAGAGTGTGCAGGACACCAAGGCGCGCGACACAGGATTGGGCGTCTACACGCTGGATCTGCCGACGGCTTCGCTGCCCGTTGGAGGGCAGGTGGTCTTTACCTTCTTATGGCCGAAAGAAAATCGCTGGGAGGGCGTCGAACTACAGCGTTGCTGTAGAGTAGCGCCCGTCCCAGCGGTCACGATTCTGACTACGTGCGGCACAACTTAGCTTCCTCTGCCAAAGCTAGCTAGCGCGCTGCATCGGCTTGTCGGTCTTCTGGTAGTCAGCCTTGGCTTCGCCGGTGGAGGAAATATCTTCCGCGCCCGTGCGTTCCAGAATCTCCTTGGCCTTCTTGGTCCACTCGGAATTGTCGGAATGAACTGAGAGCAGAATTCCGCCTTCTTTCACTCGGCCTTCGTAGCGCTTGGCTTCGTACTCGGGGATGCCCATGCCGACCAGGGCTCCCGTGATGCCGCCGACGACTCCGCCGGCGCCCGCGCCCGCGAGAGCCGCTACGATGGGACCGGCGGCGATGAGCGGCCCGAGTCCGGGGATCGCCAGCGCTCCGATGCCTGCCAGCCATCCCAGGCCTCCGCCGACGACGGCGCCTGTGGTGGCTCCGGCGGCGGTTCCTTCCGGGGCCTTGGTGGCTTTCCGGGTCGCGAAGTCCTTGGTGCCTTCGTTCGCGGGGAACAACACCGAAATGTCAGTGTTGCGGAAACCCTCTTGCCGCAAGGTGTCGACGCCGGTTTCGACGCTCTCCGGGGTGCGGTAGATTCCAAATACTGCGGTATTTTTGCCTGCCATGCACATCTCCTTGAATGATTAGTTTGATTTTCTTGATACTTGAGGACCTTGCCCCGACATCACTTCACTTCAATTTCGCTATTGATTTTGTCGGCGCCGCCGGCTACTTCCGCAGCTTTGCCCTCGATCGTTTGCTTTTCCTGCTCCGACTTCACCGGCCCCTTCAGGGTCACCATGCCGTTCTGCGCGATGATCTTGATGTTGTGGGCGTAGGTGGAAAGCGACTTGTCCTGCGCGATGGCGCGCCGGATCTGGCGCGTCAATTCGCGGTCTGACTTGTTATCTTTCTGCTTGTCCGCGGTAGGCTCGGATGGGTTACGGTCGCGCTGATTCTTGCCCGTGTTATCCGGAGCCGCGGTCGTGCTTTTATCATCTTGCGGTGGCATTTGCGTGGAATCCTGCTGCGCCCAAAGTCCTGAGCTTGCCAGCAGCAAAACACCATGCCTAGCCAGGGAGTACAAAGACACTAATTTCCTCATAATTACCCTTTCTCCTGAGTGTTAAAGCTAGGGTGCCAAAGGGCAGTCAGATGTTGTCGGCAGAATGTTAGTGAAACCCGGAGCGGCTGAGCGGGTCGGCGGCTTCCTATTTAACGCGAAAAGCGTGAAACGAATAGGCAGGACTCACGCCTCTGGATTCGAGTACAGCAGTTCGACCACGGTGCAATCGTCGCTCAAGGGATTTCCGGCGCAGAATTCGGATACGGCGGAGAAGATTCCTTCCAGAGTCGGTGTTTTTGCCGCCACAGTTTCCAGCCGCGAATCCTCGAAGAACTCGCCCATGGCGTTCTCAGCCTCGGTGACGCCGTCAGTTACCAGGATGAAGCGATCGCCGGAATTGAGCTGGCAATGCGCGCTTTCAAAGGTTGCATCGCTCAGCAATCCGACGGGAACGTTGCCATGCGGAGGCCGGATCACTTCTCCGGCACACACCAACAAGCGGCGGCACATGTCCGCAGTTCACGTATTCCAGGATCGCCATCCCGGCGCAAACGAGCCAGCAGCAAGGTCGCGTACTTCTCGCCCACCAGTTTGTCCGTGAAGTAGCGGTTCACCCCGGACACCACATCCAGCAGCGGCATTCCCGCGCTGAGATTGGAGTAGATCATTCCCTGCAACTGGTGAGGCCAGCAGCGCCGCCGAAACTCCTTTGCCGCTGACATCCGCTAACACGACGGCGAGGCCCTCCTTGGTATTGACCGCGTCGAAAAAATCTCCCCCAATTTCCTTACAGGAAAGATTCTTGCCGCGCAGTCTGGCAAACGGGACTTCGGGAATCTTCACCTCCATCAGCCGCTGCTGGATCGACGCCGCAATGGTCAGCTCCTGCTGGTAACGACGCGCTTCTTCCTCGGCCTGCACCAGGCGGGCATTTTCAATCAGCGAAGCGCATTCAGTGGCGATCACATGCAGAATGTCCTGGCTGACGCCGGAAATATCGCGCGAGGCGAACCGGGAATCGACGTACAGGACGCCCAACACTTCCACGGCCGCCGCCGGCGCCGGCACCGGCGTTTGCGCATCCCGCATGGCCCTGGCTTGCACCTGCATCTTGCGCAGCGGAATGCAGATCACCGTCCGCAAATCGTAGGCCACGATGCTCTGCCGCCCGGCAAGGTCGAGGGACTGGCTGGTGTCGGTCAGCAAGAACTCTGAGTTGGCCCGCATCGATTCTTCCAGGATCGAACGCGAAATCGTCTTGTCATCCAGCAGGGCCTCGCCCTTATTATTGCGTCCCGCGGCGAGGCGGAGCTTGCCTTGCTCGTCTTTCAGGAATACATAGCCGCGCTCAGCCCGGGTGAGCTGCAGCGTGGTATCGAGCATGGTCATGAGGATTTCGTCGAGCACTCCGGCGGTGTTCAGCTTGCGGGCTGCTTCGAGGAAAAGCGTGAGCTTCTGAAGGTCGGTGGCTTCCTGCGAAATCTGGATGCCGGAAATCTGGCTCAAAAACTCGCGCGCGGTGTTGGAGGTGGCGTGGGCCGGATTGAAGATGACATAGGCCGAATCGCGCGCACCGAATTCCATCCGATCATTGCGCTCGAGTTTCTGGCGCTGGATGCGTTCGCCGTTGACGAACGTGCCGTGCTTGCTTCCCTGGTCGACCAGAAAGAACTCGGCGCCCTCCAGCACGATCTGCGCGTGATCGCGGGAGACGCGTGGGTCGGCGATGACCAGGTCTTTGTCCACCTTGCGACCCACGGTGAAGGGCGTCCGGTTGAGAACAATATTTTTCTGTTCATTTCCCTGTACAAACACGAGCGCGGGGAAGACGCCTGAGCCGGAACTGCCCGAATGATGCGTGATCGTGCTTAGAGCCATGGATGTGAGACGGGATGCGCCCAGGCTCTCCGCCCGACGAAAAGCAGCGCATCAAGTGCCGCTCCAGACTACTCTGCCGCCTTGCGCCATCGCAAGGCATCTTGTGCGCTGAGAAGCGCCAGAACAAAGGCCAGCACGGGCAGCGCGAAGGTGGAGTAGAAGGGCAGGGTCCACGCCATCAGGGCCGAATCGCGCGAAATAAACCAGGTGACGGTGAGTCCGATACTGGCGATCCAGGGCCAGACCAGGGCGAAGCCGGCGACGGCATACAGCATGCGCACCGCCCCCGATCGTGACAGCAAACTTGCCCGGTCTCTCCATATCAAAAGGATGGCAGGCACCAGCAGTACCTGATTGTAGGGTGCATACATGGGAACGATCAGCACGGTCAGAGCCATCAGGAGCGCTACGGCGTGTCCGAACCCGGAGGAGCCTCGTGGTTCTTGTCGCGCATGCCAGAGGACAATTCCGCTGAGCAAAACCGCGGCGGCGGCCAGAATGTCTCCGGCAAAACGCCCGGCCGTGCGATTCACAAGTTGTTCGAGAACCGATTCACTCTGGGTGTATTGGTGGTACTGGTGAATGGCTTCGAGGAACATCCGCCACCATCCCGGCAAGACAAACTCAGCGCCCGCCAGAAGAATTGCCATGGTTACGGCAAATGCGAACGCCAGACGGCGCCGTGCCTTCCAGTCACTCAACGACCATACCAGCATCCACAGCACCGCAGGCCACAGCAGTTGCGGCTTGATGGTTGCAAGCGCCAGAATTACTCCGCCGGAGACGAGCCAGCCGCTTGCGATGCAGGCCGCGCTGATGGCAAGCATCGCCGCCACCAGCAGGCTCAACTGCTGCAGCTTGATTCCCTGTACCGTCGGGATGCAGCCCAACAGGAGTGTGATGCAAGTCAAGGTGGCGAGGGGAGACATTCGCCAGTTGAGCACTCGCTGCCACAACAACACGCTGATCGCCGTGAGTGCAAGCAGGAGCCAATGAAAAAACAACTGCACGCTGTGAAAGGGGAGCCCGATCAGCGGCGCCAGCAGGAAAACCACATACACCGGATAGACGAATCCTTGGCGGTCCTTGGGATCGTTGGGGCGCGAAGGGTCGAGAACGCGCCCGTAATATCCCTGCTGAATTTCGAGGGTAATTTCCGGGCTGTAAGGATTTCGGTGGCGCAGCAGCAGTTCCCTCGTCCCCAGCCACCGCGGGTAGAGATCGGAAAGATTGCCGCGGGGGCGATCATATTCAGCGGCGTCGGCGATCTGATGGGTAATCACAATGTGGTCCACGAAGAACCACAAACACGCCGCGGCCAGCAGGGCGAGGAAGAAACACAAAGCGGATTGCAGAGACTTTCGCAAAGGAGACTTTAACAAAGGAGCCTTTAGCAGAGTAAGACGGGCTGCTTTCTCGTGGGGATCGGCGTAGTGGCCGCAATCTGATTGCGAATTCCCCACAACCACACCAGTTCTACTGCGGCGAACAGGTTTAACTGGTAGGCCCGGAATCCAAGCCAAACGTAGAGCGGCGTGCAGAATAGCACTCCCATCGGCAGTAACAGGAACATCCGCCTGCTCCACAGCAGGGTCGGTGATTCAAGGACATAACTGGCAACCACCAGAACGGGGATCACCAGAAGGCTGAGGTCGTAAGCATAGGCGTGATAGCTGACCAGCACGGTTGCCACTGTCGCCAGCGAGAATCGAAGGTCAAACTGGTGATTGGACTGTTCCTGAGTGCGACCTGACATGACGACCCACAGTACAAGACAAAGAGAAAGCAGGATGACCACCGCGTGTATCGCGATTGGAAAATCACGAACTCCCGGCCAGCCTTCCAGCAATCCGCGCAGGTTCGGCATAACCGACGGAAAGATCGCGGCATGGCCCAAGCTTCCTTCCAGGTGGAAAATGTATCGCGGATAGCGTAAGGCTTCGCGCCATCCGGTGATTGCTATTGAAACGATCGCCAGGACGGAAGTAGCGACCAGAAAGCTCTGAACCGTCTTCCGGTATTTCCAGCATAGGAGAATCACGACTAACGGAATCACGAGATGGAACCTGAACATCCCCAGCCCGAGCCACGCTCCGGCAAGAATTTCAGCGTTGCTCTTCAACGCCGCAAATGCCAAGGCGTAGAGCAGGAGGGACAGAATGGCATCCTGACCCTGCATGAGCACAGCCAGAACCGGAAAGAAAGCGATCAACACGAACAGCCACAATAGAGGAGAAGCCCGCTGCAGAAGGGGAATGTGGGGCCGGAGAATGAATGGCACAGCAGCCAGACTCGCAAGACTAATCAAATCCCAGACCGCATAGGCAGTCGGAAAATCGAGGAAGCTGAGGGGCACGAACAGCAGCGCCTCATAGGCCGGATGGTTATAAGGCAGCGGCCCCTTGCGTATTTCGACTTCCGAGGCGAAGCTCTGTTGCACGCGGTACTGCAATGCGTCGTCGTACAGATGGTTGCCGAGGCCGAGACGCACGATCGTTCCCGCGGTGTAGAAGATCGTGAAGTCGGCGTAGCCCTGCCGGGCGAGATGCCAACTGCCCCAGAACAGCAGTCCGTGCATCGCCAGCAGGACGCCAAGCAGAGCCATTCCTACACGTCTTTTGGTTCTTCCCACGCAGTCCCTGAGTTCTGGGGAATTATAGTCGCGCCCGCGAAAGCGTTATCATTCCACCACTGTGAGACGAGTACTCGAAACGCGAAACGTTTTCCTGATCATTATTGTGCTCGGCCTGTTCGGCATGGCCGTGCGCAACGTGGTTGACCCCGATGTCTGGTGGCACCTGAAGACTGGCGAGTACATCGTTGCGCATAAAGCAGTGCCGCACGCAGACCCTTTTTCCTACACTCGTGCCGCACAACCCTGGGTGGCCCATGAATGGCTCACCGACCTTTTCATGTACGCGCTGTATCGAGTGGCCGGATGGGGCGGGCTGAGCATTGTATTCGCCGTGATCCTCAGCGCCTCGTTTTTCCTTCTATATCTGCGCTGTCCGCGAAATTCTTATCTCTCTGGCGCGATGGCCGTCTGGGGAGCCTGGGCTACTGCCCCCGTCTGGGGAGTGCGCCCGCAAGTCCTATCGTTACTGCTGGCCAGTCTCTGGCTGCTGATTCTGGAGAACTCTGAGCGCAACCGCCGCCTGCTCTGGTGGACTCTTCCGCTCACGCTTCTGTGGGTGAACCTGCATGCGGGTTTCGCCCTGGGAGCAGCGCTGCTGGCGCTATTTCTTGTGGGCGAAGTTCTGGAGCGATTTTCGTCGCCTCAACCAGTATCGTCAAATCCGGCGTCAGCGAATAATGCTCGCCTGCGTGCGCTCGCCTTCGCCTTCCTTGTTAACCTGCTGCTGGTCCCGTTGAATCCCAACGGCGTCCGAATGTACGCCTACCCGATTCAGACACTTCGCTCCAAGGCGATGCAAACCTACATCTCGGAATGGAGCTCACCCAACTTTCACCGCGCGGACTACTGGCCCTTTTTGCTTCTGCTGCTCGCCGTCGTCGCAAGGCTGGCCTGGTCCCGCAGCAGCGTGCGGCCGCGGGACATGCTTCTACTCGTGGTGAGCACGTTTGCCGCCTTGTCCTCAATCCGCATGATTCCACTGTTTGTGCTGATTGCCGTGCCGCTGATCGCCAGGGCTGCAGGATCATGGGTGCAAGATCGACCTGCATCCCGGGCGGCGCCTCCTAGGGCGAGACCTCGCCTGGCCTTCAATGCGGTCATCCTCGTGGCCTTGGCCGGATTTGTGGCCGCTCACATCTCACTGGTGTTTCATCAACAAGCTCATGAGGAAGCAGAGCACTTTCCGGTTGGAGCTGCCGCTTTTCTCGCCGCTCATCCCCCGGATCGCCCCATCTTCAACCACTATGATTGGGGTGGATATCTCATCTGGAAACTCTATCCGCGAACCCGCGTGTTTATCGACGGCCGTGCCGATCTTTACGGGGAGGCCGTCTTCCAGGAGTTCATGCAAACCTACCTGCTCACCAAGGACTGGCAGCAGACTCTGAACCGCTGGCAAATCGGGACCGTGATTGTGCCGCCCGAGTCCGCTCTGGCGACCGGACTTCGGAACTATCCTGGCTGGTCGGTTCGTTATGAGGACCGGCAAGCGGTCGTTTTCTCGTTAATACCTCAGTTTGGGACGCTGTGCACTTCCCCAGTTTGGCCTGAGGATGGGCCTGCGGGAGCGCCCCCGATCTGGGAAGGCGGCGGGTACACCCAAGTCACTTGCGGGTATGCAAGAAATTACACCCTTCGGGCATTTGGCAGGTTATGATTAGGGAGTTTTGAGTGGGCCAATCTCCCCGTACAGCTATATGTCGTGTCAGGATGCCCTTCGTCGGCGCTCAAGGGCGGCTATGTGGGCTGCCAAGGCTCCAGCGCAGAGCTTAGGCGCGGGGCCTTGTCCGCGTTAACGGAGAAATCTGACCTTGGAACGGCGTCGGGTTGGCACAGAACTTCGGACACATTTTCAGGAAGCATCTTTTCAGGGAGCATCATGAACCGCACACGATTGTTGATGATTGGGGTTCTGGCACTGGGGCTCGGGGCATTTGTAAGCGTTCTGGTTTATAAGAACCTGCAATCCAAGGGACCGGGCAATGAAACGGGCGTCGACGTCGTGGTCGCTTCCAACGATATCCAGGTTGGGTCTAAGGTGGAAGAGCACGATATAAAACTGGTAAAGTTTCCGGCCGTCGACCTTCCCCAAGGCGCGTACAGCAAGCGGTCCCAGGTTCTTGGCCGCGGCGTCGTGGTTCCAATCACGCGGGGCGAGTTCGTCCTGCCCACCAAGCTTGCTCCGGAAAACGCCGGATCCGGTCTGCCTTCGCTGATCCCGCCGGGAATGCGCGCCGTCTCGGTACGCGTGAATGAGATTGTTTCGGTTGCTGGATTCGTCACGCCTGGCACGCGCGTCGACGTGCTGCTCACCGGGACGCCGAACGGGGGCACTGAGTCACAGACGACCACGGTGCTTCAGAACGTGGCAGTCATCGCCGCAGGACACACACTGGAACGCACGGCCACGGGCGAGCCTCAGAACACCCCGGTGATCACGCTTCTGGTTTCTCCCGACGATGCCCAGCGGCTGACTCTTGCGAGCTCCGAGGGCAAAATTCAGCTTGTTTTACGCAATCCGCTCGACACTCGCCAGGACGATTTAGCTGCCTCCAGCGCCAGGGGCCTCTACAAAGGAATAGCTCCTGCCATGACACCGCCTCCCGCCCATCCTCGTCCGGTCAAGAAGAAGGCTGAACCGGCGCCGCAGGCTCCCAGTGTGTTCAGCATTGAGGTTTACCAAGGCGATAAGAAGCCGGATGTGGTTAATTTCCCCGAGGGGAGTCCTCCAAGCAAGTGAACGGTAATTTTTCCAGTTTGACAACGTGGTGTTTAATGTTTCCTCGCAGGGAGAGGAATCGGAAGATGAAAGTTCGCATGCCGGTGCTGGGGGCGATGGTGTTCGCGATTTTGCTCGCGCTGCCCGCGCTGGCAGAGGGTTTGCAGCAGCCGGGCGCCGGTGATCCGGCGCAGAACCCGCCCGGCCCGCCCACAGGGACGCAGACCACCACGCTCCCCGCGCAATCGGAGCAGCCTCAAGGCTCCGCGCCCCTGCGCGTCATGGTGGGCAAGTCTCTGCTGATCAACACCACGGAGCGCTTGAAGCGCATCTCCGTCACCGATGACAACATCGCCTTCGCCAGGGTCATTACTCCCACCCAGATCCTGGTGCACGGACGTGCCGCCGGCGAGGTCTCGCTGCTGATCTGGGACGAATTGGAACGCTCGCGCAGTTTCGATCTGCGCGTGGATGTCGACGTAAGCGCTTGTGCGGAAGAAGAACGTCGCGTGTTCCCCGACGAACGGATCACGGTGACGCCCTCCCGCTCTGCGGTTGTGCTTTCGGGACATGTCACTAACGAAGACGTATCCAAACGCGCCGCCGAACTCGCTTCCGCCTATGCCAAGAACGTGGTCAACGTTTTGACCTTCGGGCCGGTAGGGGCGCAGGAAGTGCTTCTGCAGGTGAAGTTCGCCGAAGTGGATCGCTCGGCGCTGACGCAGTTGGGAGTAAACTTCATCTCGACGGGCGCGGCAAATTTCATCGGCACCACAACCACGGGACAGTATGGCGGCTTCGGCACGCAACAGATCAGCCAGGGCACCGGCACCAGCGGGGGCATTCAGGCGAATGAGACGATCAGCAATGTTCTCAACCTTTTTCTCTTCCGCCCAGACATTCATTTCGGAGCGGTCATCGAGGCTCTTCAAACCAAGAACTTGTTGCAGATTCTGGCCGAGCCCAATCTCATCGCGGTAAACGGCAAGAAAGCCAGCTTCCTGGCCGGCGGTCAGTTCCCTTTTCCGATTGTGCAACCCGGCGCAGGCTTCACCGCGGTCACGATCTCGTTCAAGGATTTCGGGGTGAAGCTGGATTTCACGCCGGTGATCATGCCCAATGGCAACATCCATCTGACGGTAGCGCCGGAAGTCAGCACCCTGGATTTCAGCAATGCCCTGACCATCTCCGGCTTCACCGTCCCCGCGTTAAGCACCCGGAAAGCGGAAACCGAATTTGAACTTCAGGATGGTCAGAGCTTCGTGATCGCGGGCTTGATGGACAATCGTGTCACCAATATCGACAACAAGATTCCGGGCCTCGGGGACATACCAATCCTGGGAGCGTTTTTCCGCAGCAAGAGCGCGCAGAGGAGCAACTCCGAGCTGATGGTGTTGTGCACGGTGCATCGCGTTTCGGCTAACGCCGAGCCGCCGGCACCCCCCAGGAATCCCGCGCCGTTTATAAACAATGAGAAGTTCGATAAACCGTCAGGTGTCTTGCCGAAGAAGCCGTAGACCCTAGGGGAAGTCGCAGTCTATGCCCGAGCTTTCGGTCGTTATCGTTGCTACCGACAATGAGCAGCGCACCGTCCTGCAGGTGCTGGTCGATGGCACCAGCGTAGCCCGCACCGTGCACACCTGCGCCACTTTCCCCATGGCTGCGACAGATCCGGTCATGCGCCGGGTTCGGGCCGCGAATCCGGACGTCACTCTGGTGGACATCCCTGCCGAGAATGCCCCGATGGCCCTGCGGGCGATTGAACTGCTGCATCAGGAGATGCCGGAATCGGCCGTCTTCGCCATTGGAAATCTCAACCAGCCGCAGGTCATTGTTAATGCCATGCGCGCCGGCGCCCGTGAATTTATCGAGCGCCCTCCCACCACCACCGATCTGCTGGAGGCCTTTGTGCGGCTCACCGCGGCCCAGCGGCGCGGACGTCAGGAAGGCCCGCGGGGCAAGGTCTTTTCCGTCATCAATGCCAAGGGGGGAAGCGGCGCCACTACAGTTGCCGTCAATCTGGCGCTGGCTCTGCAGTCGGCGCATGGACAAACCGCGCTCATCGATCTGGCCCCGCTCGGCCACGCCGCGCTGCACCTCAACCTCAAGCCGCTGTTCACTGTGGCCGACGCGACCCGCAACCTGCATCGCATGGACGCTTCGCTGCTGGAAAGTTTCATGACGCGGCACGCCGGTGGTCTGCAGTTGCTGGCGGGAGCCAACATTCCCGCCGCCATTGATCCCTCTACCGCCGAGTTCGTTCGCCTGTTCGACATGCTGGTCACGCACTACCGCTACGTAGTGGTCGATGCTTCGACGCGTTTCGATCCCTGCAGCCGCCTCATCGCCAATCTTTCGGAGTGTGTTTTGCTGGTCGCCTGCACCGACGTGGCTTCCCTGTGGAGCGCGTCGCGCGTGCTGCAATACCTGGGAGAAACCGGAAATCGCGAACGCATTCGGCTGGTGCTGAATCGTTTTCGCAAGGTGCCAGGCTTCAGCGAGGCCGACGCGGAAGCGGCCGCCGGAGCGAAACTGTTGTGGCGAGTGCCCAACCAGTATTTTGCGGTCTCCAGCGCCATTGATCGCGGCACGCCTCTCATGGAACAGGGTCACACCGAAATTGCCCGCAGTTTCGCCGGGCTGGCACACGAACTGACCCGCGACGATGCGGATGTGAAGCGTGCCGCGTGGTCGTTGTTTAAGAGCGTGTAAGAATTAGGACTTTATGGCCAACTTGCAGAGCTTCGAGCGCGCCGAATACCAGCAGGTTAAAGCTGACCTGCATCGCAAGATCCTTGACCGCCTCGATCTGGAGAAACTGGGCAAGACCTCGGGCGACTCCGCGCGCGATGAAGTCCTGGTCGTCATCCGCAATGCGGTCAACAGCGAAGTGGTTCCGCTCAGTTTTGCCGAACGCGAACGCCTTTCGCGCGAAATTCTCGACGAGATCTTCGGCCTGGGACCGCTCGAACCGCTGCTCAAAGATCACGGCGTCTCAGACATCCTGGTGAACCGTTTCGACCGCGTCTATATCGAGCGTGCCGGCAAGCTGGAGCTGACGGGCCTGTCGTTCAAAGACAACTCGCACCTCATGCAGATCATCGAGCGCATCGTCTCCCGCGTGGGGCGGCGCGTGGATGAGTCTTCCCCCATGGTCGATGCCCGGCTTGCGGATGGTTCGCGCGTCAACGCCATTATTCCTCCGCTGGCGATCGACGGCCCGTGTCTCTCCATCCGCCGCTTCGGGCGCGAGCCGATTACGGCGCGCCAGATGATCGAAAATCACACCCTCACCGAAGCCATGCTGGAGTTGCTCTCGGCGATGGTGAAAGGCAGGCTGAACATCCTGGTCTCGGGCGGAACCGGCGCGGGTAAGACAACGCTGCTCAATGTGCTCTCCGGCTACATTCCAAATTCCGACCGCATCGTCACCATCGAAGACGCGGCCGAACTGCAACTCAAGCAGGAACACGTGGTGCGCCTGGAAACACGCCCGCCCAACATCGAAGGTAAAGGCGCAGTGCGGCAGCGGCAACTCGTCATCAACAGCCTGCGTATGCGTCCCGACCGCATTGTGGTGGGCGAGGTGCGCGGCGAAGAGGCCTTCGATATGTTGCAGGCGATGAATACCGGCCACGAGGGCTCGCTTACCACCGTGCACGCGAACTCTCCGCGCGACGCGCTGGCCCGGGTGGAAAACATGGTTTCTATGGCCAATCTGAACATTCCGGAGCGCGCCGTGCGGCACCAGCTGGCTGCGGCGATCCATGGGGTGGTTCAGATTGCACGCCTCTCAGACGGAACACGCAAAGTCATTACCGTCTCCGAAGTCACCGGCATGGATGGAGACTCGGTGGCGATGCAGGATATTTTCGAGTTTGATCGCACTGGCGTCGACGAAGGCGGGAAAGTTCGGGGCAGCTTCCGCGCTACTGGCCTCCGCCCGCGCTTTGCCGACCGGCTGGCCATCGCGGGAGCGCGCTTGCGCCCGGCGCTGTTTGAATCTAAAACTGAGGTTTGAGGAACCGGGAGCTGAATGGCGACACTGCTGGCATTGATTGTGTTCCTGGTCGTGGCGGTCGCGGTCTTTGCCGCGGGTTCGCTGCTCGATGAGCGCAGCGCCCGCGCACGGCTGATCAAGGAACGCCTGGCCACCGTGCAGAAGGGTCCGGAGCGCGCACCGGAAGAAGAGCTCGCTCTACTGCGCGACGAACAACTCAGCCAGATTCCGGCGCTCGACACCCTGCTGCGCCGCTCCGAGCGTATTGCTGCCATGCAGAAAATGCTGGCCCAGGCAGGCATGACGCTGCGCGCGGGAAATTTTCTTGGGGTCTCCGTGCTGACCGCGGTCGCCGCCGCCATCGCGGCTTTTATCCTGACCAAGAACAATCCCGCGATAGCCTGGGCCGCGCTGGTGATCGGCTTCCTGCTTCCCTATTCGTACGCGTCGTATCGCCGAAACAAGCGTTTCGAAAAGTTCGAAGAACTTTTTCCCGAGGCCATCGACACCCTGGCCCGCGCCGTGCGCGCCGGACACGCCTTCACCACCGCTCTGGAGATGATTTCTGACGAGGTGGCGGAGCCGGTGTGCAGCGAGTTTCGTAAACTCTATGAAGAACAGAAATTCGGCATGCCGGTGCGCGACGCCCTGATGAACCTCACCGAGCGCATGCCCCTGGTCGACGTAAAATTCTTCGTGACCGCGGTCATGCTGCAGCGCGAGACTGGCGGCAATCTCGCCGAAATCCTTGACAACTTGTCCTACGTCATTCGGGAGCGCTTCAAGATTCAGCGCCAGGTGCGCGTCTATACGGCGCAGGGACGGCTGACGATGGCGCTGCTTATGGGCATGCCGCCCGTCATCGTGGTAACCATGCTGGTGCTGAATCCCGCATTCATTCGCCCGCTTTTTTCCGATCCCATCGGCCACACGCTGCTGGTGGCGGGAATTTGTCTGCAAACCGTTGGATATTTCGTGATCCGGAAAATCATACGGATCCAGGTGTGAGCGTCTGTCGGTGAAGAAATGCTGCTGGTGATTCTGTCCATTATCGTGTTCTTGACCGTCGTGGTGGTGGTCTTCTCATTTGGCGCCGCGGCCGTGACTCCCACATCGATGCTGGGCGCCCGCCTGCGCGCTCTTGGAGGCCAGCAACAACGCGTCGAAGAAAAGCAGGCTCTGCGCGAGCGCTTTGAGCACGCACTGGACCCCATCGGCAAGGCCATTCCTCTATCTCCTGCCGACGTTTCGCGTACTCGCGCCTGGCTCATTCAAGCCGGGCTTCGCGATGCCAGCCACGTCAACTATTACTACGGGGCTCGCCTGCTGATTGCATTCGTCGGATTTGCAGTGGTCGTCCTGCTCTCCGGCTTCGACAGCCCCTTCCTGCTGGTCGGAGTTCCGGGCTTCGGTTTTTTTCTTCCCCGCTTCTTCTTGAAACGCATGATCAAGGCTCGCCAGCAGCGCATACGCCTGGGCTTGCCTGATGCTCTGGATCTTACCGTGATCTGCGTGGAGGCCGGCCTCGCACTCGATCAGGCCTTGATGCGTGTCGGCCAGGATTTGCACCACGCGCACCCTGACCTGAGCGACGAGTTTCACCTGGTCAACCTCGAAATGCGAGCGGGCAAGCCCCGCGCGGAGGCTCTCCGCAACCTGGTCGACCGCACCGGGGTTGACGATATCCGCTCACTGGTGGGTACGCTGATTCAGACCGACCGCTTTGGCACCAGCGTTGCCCAGGCTCTGCGCGTGCATTCCGACTCCCTGCGCACCGAACGGCGGCAGCGGGCCGAAGAACAGGCTGCCAAGACCACCATCAAGATGGTTCCTCCCCTGGTACTGTTTGTTCTGCCATCGATTATTTTTGTCACCATTGGCCCGGCCATAATTTCACTCATCCGGCAACTGGGGCCGATGCAAAAGTAGCAGCGACGAAACTGGGAGCACTCGCATTCCATGGCAGTTTTCTCCCCGCGGGGACAGGCCTTCAACCAGACCCGCCAGGTCTACCTGGCAACCGCCCTGGCTTTTGCGGACACGCACTGGACCCGTTTGCGAGGTCTGGTCGGCGCTTCGCCAGATGACTTCCGTAACGGGTGCGGCCTCTGGATTGTGCCCTGCCACGGAGTTCATACTTTAGCTATGCGCTTCCCGATCGATGTGGTCTACCTCGACCGATCCCAAACCGTGGTCCACATCGAAAGGGATCTGCAGCCCTGGCGGTTCGCCCCCGTCCGGCTGCAAGCCGCCTCGGTTTTGGAGCTGCCGTGCCAGACGGTAAGCAGCACGGGGACCGCGTTGGGCGATAAAATCGAAATTTCCGTTGCGAAGGAGAATCACTAGAGTAGCCGCCCGATTTCGTATAAAGTAGACCAACAAGGTTCGTATCTGGGCATGACGTTCGGCCATGCCTTCCCCGATAGAACCGCGGCTTAAACCGCTACTGCCGGTAGCGGAAACAACGAAAACCAGCTGACGCATGATTGAAACTCTCGAAGTCGAAGAGCCGGTCCAGCTTCACGATGCGCCCCAGCTCCTGATCGAGTGGTCGCCGCGCTGGGAGGAGTTCATCACCTCGATCCGGCCCGCCCTGGCACGCTCGAGCGCGCGACTGGCGGGCGAAGCGCCGTATGGCATGTGGCCATACCGTGGCATGTTGACGTCGTGGGTGATCGAAGCTTTCCTGCTGTTCGTGGCTATCGTTCTGCCCATGAAGATTGCGCAGCTGCGTCCCTACGTTGCGCCCAAGTTCACGAGTCACGATGTCATCTACTATTCCGGCGATGAATTACCTCGCACCGAGGATCTTGGGGGAGCACAAGCGGGTACTAAAGGCCGCGCCGGAGGCAGCGAAGCCCATCACCGCACGCAGACGATCAAGATCGCCCGCGGCGGATCGCTCGTCGACCGTGTGGTGGATGCTCCTAACCTGAGACTGCCCGCCTCGAACGAGGCCGTGGCCAACCTGCTGGCGATCAAACCCAATCCTGGACCTCCTCCCCTGGAAGGCATGCGCTCTTCGCGGCGCGCTCCCGGTCTGACGGCCAATGTAGTGGCGCCCGCGCCCGATGTAATTCGTGACTACACCCGCGGAGGACTCACGCTCGAGTCAGTGGTGCCGCCAGCTCCCAAGATTTCTCGTGAGCATCCACTGACAACGCCGACGCTGAATTCCGCGATTCCGCCGGCGCCAACTGTCTCTCGGGAGCACACGTTGGTCGCCCCCGCGCTCGGCGCTCCTATCGTAGCGCCCGCGCCCAGTGTTTCTCGCGACAAAGCCCGCGCTGCTCCGTCCCTTGCCACTAGCGTTGTTCCGCCAGCACCGGGCGTAGCAAGCCGCGACATTTCACGCTCGCCGGTGCAGATGACGAATCCCGCAGTGGTGCCTCCTCCGGTGTCTTCGCCCGAGCGGGAAGCATCGCGCAATGCGCGGCTGACGATGCCGGCGCCTTCGGTTATCGCTCCGCCTCCCGCTTCCGACATTTCGCCCGACTTGCATCGCCTAGCCAGCGGAAGCGTTCCCGACCCAGCCAAGTCCGTAGTGCCTCCGCCACCTACGGCAGCCGGCAATGGAACCTTCATGAGCAGCATCCTGGGAAAAATCTTTGGCACAACGGATGTCGTGCCTCCGCCGCCAACGGTGACCGGAGGCAGCGCTGCAGGAGGAACTGGAACTTCATTGAGCGCAAACGTGGTTCCGCCTCCGCCTGGCGTTACCGGAGGCAGCGCGTTGGGAAACCCAAATGGCATCAGGCGCGGCACAGAAATCGCCACGAGTGTGGTTCCGCCTCCGCCATCCACAGTTGGTTCCGGCTCAGGCAGGGGCCGCTCCGCGACAGGACCCACAGGGGGCTCACTTACATCAGCGAATGTGGTCCCGCCTCCTCCCGCAGTCACCAGCACGGGTCGCGGCGGAAATGGTTCTAGTCGCGACGGTGCGCCCGGCGGCACATTACTAGCCACGAATGTTGTCCCGCCACCTCCCGCAATCTCGAGCACCGGACGCGGCGGAAACGGTTCTGGTCGCGACGGCGCTCCCGGCGGCACAATACTTGCCGAGAACGTGGTGCCACCTCCTCCATCGCTTGGCGGAGGCACGGCGCGTTCCGGATTCGGCAGCGGGACGAAGGGATCGAGCTTCGGCGAACCTTTATCCGCCGGCTCCGTTCTCGCGCCGCCGAGCGGCGGGGGCAGCGGCGGTTCGTCTGCACTGGTAGTCTCCAACCAGCCGGGCTCGAAGGTTGGAGTGCCGAGCAGCGGCGGAGCAGGCTCCCTCGCGCTCTCGCCCGCCGGAGCGGACAAACCCGGTCTTGGCGGCAACGGCGGAGGTTCCGGTATCAGTCACGGTAGTGGTCCCGGCAGTGGTATGAGTGGGGAAGGCTCGGGCGCGGGCAAATCGGGCACGGGTCGCGGCTCGGACCCTAACGCGCGCGGTGGAATTTCTCCCACTGCAGGTCCCGGCGGCGCGGGCAACGCCACCAGTGGCACGCCAGCAGTGCCCGGAGTCTCCATCAACGGCGGCAGCACGATCGTGACTCTGCCCAGCTTCGGCTCCGACGGCAAAAGCAACGCTCCCGGTGTGCCCGGGCGCTCCTCGGTGAAAGAGCAGCAGGGTCCCGCCATCACCATTGTGGCCACTTCACGTTCCGGGGGGGCCTTCAATTTCTATGGCAAGCTTCCCGGCGACAACTACACCATCTATGTTCCGACTTCGGCTGGCACCATGGTGATGCAATTCGCCGATCCCGCATCCGCCTCGCAACATTTCAGTGGAACTCTGACCGGCCCGCAGGCCTTGCGCGCCGATCTCCCGGCCGGGTTGCCGCACGCTCGTGTTGTGATCGCATGCATCCTCGACACCTCGGGCAATCTGAAGAGCATCCACGTACTCGAGGCCGGCCCGCCAGAAATGACTGCGAAGATAATGGCCGCCCTGACCAGTTGGAAATTCCGTCCCGCAACGCGCGGAAACCAACCCGTGGAGGTCAACGCCATCCTCGGCTTCGGCATCGACACTAACGATCGCTATTGAGCGCGGCTCTCCGAAGAATCAACCTCACTTCGCGCTGCGTTTCCGCTTCGACGGCGGCGCGATCACACCCTTCTCGGGACGCTCCCTCTCAATCTTGTCAGAGAGGTTATGCAATGGCTTGTCGGCCTGCGAACTTAACTGCGGACCATCCAAACTCACCGTCAGGTTCTGCGCCGTGTACATGGCCTCGTTGAACACCGTCCCAGACTTCGCCGCAGCCACCGCGAACACGCCATGCGGTATGCCGTTGGTGAAGGCCGTGGCAATGTAGTCTGCAACCATCCATCCGTTCTGCGAAGCGGGCAGCGACGCAAGCTTCATCGGTCCAGACAGTTTCACTGGAGCATTCCAGGTCGAGCCGCCGTTGTGCGATGAAATGAAACCCACGTACAGCTGGCATGTGGACATCACACACGAGCTCTGCGAATAGTAGTAATAGTGGATCGCGACGTGGGCGCTCGTCCCCGAAGTCGCCGGGTCAATTCCGATGCCAGGAATGAAGTGATCGACTGTGCTGGTCGTGGCATCGATCGGAATGCGCTTCACCTTCGTCCAGTGGACGCCATCGGTCGACGTGCTATAAACCAGATCATTGGTCGAACATCTCAAGCGGAAGCGGCAGTCCTCCCACACCACCCAGATTTTGCCCGCGCCATCCAGCGCCGCCGACGGCAGCGGCCCGCTGCGGATTCCGCCCGCGTCCGTGTGACTCTGGATGGAGGCAAAGTTTGTTGGGGACGTCCAACTCGTCCCGCCGTTGGTGGAAATGAAGGCTGACATGAAACCGGTCTCGATCGGCACCACGACGGTTCCGTTGGGCTTTACCAGCGGCTGGCCGCCGATGCCACTCGACAGGTTCGCCGTCGGAATGGCATGGCCCCAAGTCTGTCCACCATCGGTCGAGGTGCTCATGAAGATCTCATCCCCGGCCGAGGGATCATCCCACTCCACGTAGCAATTGCCGTAGTGCGGGCTGCTGGCCCAACTGTCACAGACGATCCAGTTCTTGTCGGAACTCGACGCCGTGGGATCGACACTCACCGGGTTCTCCCAGGTGAAGCCGCCATCGGTCGAGCGGCTCACAACCACTGCGGGAGTTTGTGACGTGTTGGAGATGGGCAGCGAAGCGATCATCCACACGTTGTGCTTGGCGTCGTAAGCTACGGCGGGATCACTGGCCGCGTCGTAGGGACCCGTGCCCTCGCCCTTGGTCAATCCCGGCAGAAACCCGTGACTCCACGTGCTGCCGCCGTCGGTCGAAGTTGCCCAGCCAATGTCAGTCGAGCCGCCGGGAGCGATGCGCCCGGTTTGAAACGCCGCCACCAGCGTCGATCCGCTGGCCAGCACGTGCGGCTCAACTTGGGTGGCATGCTGGCCCGGTCCAACGGTAAATGGATCTGAGCTGATCCGCGACAAGGTAACTGCCGCCGTGACCTCCTGCGCATGAGCAGGAGTCGCGACCACGAAACATACTTCCAACGCAGCCGCCGCCATCAACAGGGCAGCCCACGGCAGACCAGTGGCACTAGCACAGAGTTTTCGCTTCATGAAATCTTTCCTTTGGCTTTGAGTACTATTTTGTGCGCCCTTCGAGGGCATTCGCGGGGGAACTAAGATTCAGCGCGCGGCTGAAGATATCTTGCGTTCTCAACTTCTGTCAATGTGCATTGTTTTGCGCGGGTACGACTGTGGCTTCCAGCGTGTGTGAGTATTTGTCCTCTCCGCCGTTCTTACGGACGACGTACAAACACTACCGCGACCTCGTCCCGGTAGACTTCAGTCCACGCCGGTTGCAGGGCGAGAATGTTGTTCAAGGCGGATCCCTGAGGCGCCATTACGCATGGAATATCGTGCTCTCGCAGAAGTTCGTCCCATCCCGGTTCGACCAGCATTAACCTCAAGTAAGACTTTAAGAATCGCTCCCCGTATAGATCGTGCCTGTCATCCACTGCAACCAGTTCCCTGGGATATAGCTGATAAATCAAGTACCCGCCCCAAAAGTCAGGGCTGATCACAACCTTCGGCAAATTGGATTTCTCAAGATAATCAACGGCGGCGGCCGGAAACCGCCGGGAGTCGAAGTGCGCATCCATTGTGAGCCGCGATCCTAAGTGCCCTCCGTGAGCCGCGGCCCAGCCGGTCACGAGTAGTGCAGCCACCGCCCACAAATGCCCATACAGGCTCGACTCGATCTCACCCATTCGCTCAAGAAAGGCGGAGACAGGGGCACTTGGGTGGGCTTGTTGTTCTCGGCTGTGGCGAAATTCGTTGCCGCGCCAGTGAAGCAGACGGACAAACGCTCCCCGGGGCAGCAGCGGCCCTGCGACCATCACCAGCAGCAGCGACGAAACCGGAATGTTGCGCGAAGCATACAAGCCCGAGAAGACAGCAAATAAAACTACCAGCCCTTCACTCAAACGCAGTTTCCGCGCACGCAGTGCCAGCGCGACCAGCGTGATAAGAAGCAACACCGCAAAACATCTCTCGGCCACTCCATGAAAATTCGGAGATCGAAACTCATCAATGTGATCCATCAGAAAGCGGTTCGATAAATACTGATAAACATGGACATGCAGGCGCCAGCCATAGGGATTAGCGAGAGTCGCCGCCAGCGACAGCACGCCGACTGCGGCCAGCGTGAAAGCCCTCTTTCCCGCATGCAGCTTCGCTAAGAACTCGTCCAGCTTGTTCTCCCCAAGTGAAAGCCACTGCCAGGTCGCGCTAACCCAGAAAATTGCCAGCAGTACGAAGCCGATCAGAAACCCGCCATGCACGTTCACCCAGACCAGCATCAGCAGCGGCAGCATCCATACGCGTTGTCCCCCTTCTCTCTCTTGCGAATCCAAAACCCAGAACCATAGCAGGACAAATAACCAGCTCACGATATGCGGTCGCGTAAAGAAATGAATCATCGACGCGGAAGCCGCCAACAGCACTAGAACCAGTGCGGCAAACACATCCGTACCGCGACGCACCAACAGACGGAATGTCCAGGCAAAGACTGCGGCAATCATCGCGGCCGTAAACCACACCACTGCCTTCAGGCCAGCCCCGCGCTCCAGCCAGCCCACCAGCAGGTCATACAGCCACTCCCACGCAAACCAGGTTTTGCCGCGCATCGTCGCCGAGAACACGTCCACGCGCGGAATACGATGGGTTGCGAGAATCAACTGTCCCGTGCGGATGTGCCACCCGATGCCAGCATCCCCAAGCAATCGCACCGAAAGCGGCGTGAAGACCAGCACCCCGAGCATGCCAACAAAGAGAACGTCACTCACCGAGGGGAGCAGCAGTCGCACCCATGCCGGCCTTTGCAATGAACTTGTGGAACCATCCCCCATCGCGCTGAATCTTATAGAGAGGGGAGATGAACAGCAAATCGATACCTCGCGTGGTAGTGGTTGGCGCGGGCTTCGGCGGCCTGAACGCCGCTCGCGCTCTGGCTCGCGCGCCAGTGCAGGTCACCGTCATCGACCGCAAGAATTTCCACACCTTTCAGCCGCTGCTTTACCAGGTTGCGACCGCAGGGCTTTCTCCCGGAGAAATTGCTTCGCCCATTCGCTCGATCCTCAGCGGCTACAAGAATATTGAAGTGCTGATGGCGGAGGTTACCGGCTTCGACCTCGAGCGGCGAATCGTGCAAACCCCCGATCTCGCGCTTCCCTACGACTACCTTATCGTCGCCGCCGGCGCCAGCCACGCCTACTTCGGCCACGATGACTGGGAGCCTTTCGCGCCCGGCCTGAAGACCATCGAAGATGCCCTGGAAATTCGGCGGCGAGTTCTGCTGGCCTTCGAACTGGCTGAGAAGCAGGCCATTGCGGGTGAAACCGGCGTTCCGTTGAACTTTATAGTCGTGGGCGCGGGGCCGACAGGAGTGGAGCTGGCAGGAACTCTAGCCGAGATCAGCCGCCATGCCTTGGCGCACGAATTTCACTCCATCGATCCGAAGCGAACCCACATCCTGCTGCTCGAAGGCGGCCCGCGAGTGCTGCCCGCGTATCCCGACGATCTTTCCCGCAGTGCTCAGGAGCAACTGCAGCGCCTCGGGGTAGAGGTGCGGACCTCAACTATGGTGACGAAGGTGGAGCCCGGCGCCGTACGCATCGGCGAAAACCGCCTCCAGGCGGCCGTCGTGCTCTGGGCTGCAGGAGTGGCCGCTTCTCCGCTGGGGAAAAAATTGGGCGCGCCGATCGATCGCGCCGGACGTGTGCTGGTCAATACGGATCTCAGCTTGCCCAACCATCCCGAAGTGTTCGTAATCGGCGACCTCGCGTCGCTGAAAGACGAACATGGAAAAATGCTCCCCGGCGTTGCCCCCGTCGCCATGCAGCAAGGACGCTTCGTCGCCAAACTGATTCGTCAAGAGGTCGAAGCCCGAACCAACCGAGGTCATGGGAATTTTGCTCGCCCCACTTTTCATTACTGGGACAAAGGCAGCCTGGCCACCATCGGCCGAGCCGCCGCCGTCGCGGAGTTCGGCAAGATCCACATCTCCGGCTTCGTAGCCTGGCTGGCCTGGCTCTTCGTGCACATTCTGTTCCTCATCGGTTTCCGGAACCGCCTGCTGGTCTTCATTCAATGGGCGTGGTCCTACTTCACCTACGAGCGCGGCGCGCGGCTGATCACCGGGAGCACGTCTCTGCCAGGCTGGACCGGCACTGGTCCCGAATCGCAATCCGCCCAGTCCGCGCCACAAGAAATTCCCGCCGCCACCCGCAAATAAGAGTAAGAATATTCTTGGATGTACTTCGCCGCGGGCGGCGCGGTGCGGTGGGAACTCATGAACAACTTTCTAATCCGGCGAGCGCTTCTCTTCGTTGTGCTGGCTCTTCTTTTCCGCTCTTCCGCCTCCGCGGAGGTCCTCAAGGTTGTCGTCAACGACACCATCCAGCCCATTACCGAGGAGTACATCGCTCGCGCCATTGACGAAGCGCACCGCCGCAACGATCAAGCCGTATTGATCGAGATCAATACGCCAGGCGGCCTGGTCGACTCCACGCGCCAGATCATCGAGAAAATCACCGCTTCCCCGGTTCCGGTAATCATGTACGTCACGCCCAGCGGCAGCCGCGCGGGCTCCGCCGGGTTTTTCATTCTGGAGTCAGCAGACATTGCAGCCATGGCTCCCGGAACCAACGCCGGTGCAGCTCATCCCGTCAGTGCTTGGCGGCGGCAAGCTGGACGACGTGATGAAAGAGAAACTGGAAAACGATGCCGCAGCCCTCATGCGCTCCGTGGCTGCCAAGCGCGGACGCAACGTCAACGTCGCCGAAAGCGCCGTCCGCTCTTCCAAGTCCTTCACCGAGCAGGAAGCTCTGTCGCAGCATCTCATCGACTACGTCGCCTCCAGCGAGCAAGATCTGTTTCACCAGATGGAAGGCAAAAGTTTCAAGCGCTTCAATGGCGAGAACGTAACCTTGAAACTCGCCAGCCAGCCTGTGGTTGCCTTCGAGATGACTCTGAAGGAACGCATCCTGGCTTACCTCATGGACCCGAACATCGCATTCCTGCTGCTGGCAATCGGAGCGCTGTCTCTGTACATCGAGTTCAACCATCCCGGCGCGGTTGTCCCCGGCACTGTGGGTGTAGTTTTCATCCTGCTGGCGATTTTCGCCCTCAATCTTCTTCCCACCCGCTTTGCCGCGCTGGTGCTGATCCTGGGCGCATTTGTGCTCTTCGCCCTGGAGGCCAAGTTCGCCACTCATGGCGTCTTAACCATCGGCGGGATCGCGCTGCTCACGCTGGGCGGACTGTTGCTCGTCGATTCTCCGATCCCCGAAATGCGCGTGCATCTGTGGACTGCTCTCGCCATCAGCATCCCGCTGGGGTTCATTACTGCTTTCCTGATGACGATCGCTCTCAAGGCGCGCCGCAACAAGGTCGTCACCGGAGTGCAGGGCCTGGTAGGTGAAACCGGCATCGCGCAATCCGCGCTCTCCCCGACGGGAAAAGTCTTTGTCCACGGTGAGCTCTGGGACGCGGTCTCTTCCGTCACTGTTCCTGCCGGACAGCTTGTAGCCGTGCGAAATGTGGACGGTCTAACACTCCATGTCGAACCGCTCCCGGCAACCCCGCCTAGCTCGCGTCCAGCCCCCGCAATTCCCTGAGATTTCGATTCGGGTCCCGAGGTTACCTAAGGAAGCACTTCGCCTTCGCGAAATGCATGCCGTCCAGGTCCCGCTGCTATACAATCCGCGTTAGGAGCGTCTTCGGCGCTCCAGGGTGTGGAGGCGTCTATGGAAGTGTTCGGGTTCGGCTTTACCACTATCATCATCGTCATCGTCGTCATCTATCTTCTCAGTTCGATCAAGATCCTGGCCGAGTACGAGCGCGGCGTCATCTTTCGTCTGGGCCGCCTGCTGCCGGTGGCCAAAGGTCCCGGCGTGATCTTTGTGTTTGCGCCCATCGACCGCATCGTCCGCGTCTCCCTGCGCCAGGAAGCCCTCGAGGTTCCCCCGCAGGACATCATCACTCGCGACAACGTCACGCTGAAGGTCAACGCTGTGATCTTCTTGCGCGTGATCGAGCCCAACAAGGCGGTCGTCGAAGTCTCCAACTACGTTTACCAGACATCGCAGTTTGCGCAGACCACCTTGCGTTCCGTGCTCGGCGAGCAGGAACTCGACGAACTCCTGGCTCATCGCGAGAAGATTAATCTGCGCCTGCAGAGCATCCTCGACACGCACACCTCGCCCTGGGGCGTAAAAGTGACCAACGTCGAAGTGAAGCAGGTGGACATGCCCGAATCCATGCTGCGCGCCATGGCTAAGCAGGCAGAAGCTGAGCGCGAAAAGCGCTCCAAGATCATTCACGCGGAAGGCGAGTTCAGCGCCGCGCAGCGGCTGGTCGACGCCGCACACTTGCTGGCCGCTGAACCGGTGAGCGTGCAGCTTCGCTACCTGCAGACCCTGACCGAGATCGGCGTGGAAAAGAACACCACGGTCGTCTTCCCTGTGCCGGTGGACTTCTTCTCGGGAATCCAGAAGCTGCTGAAGCCGGACGCAGAGCCGGCACCGGGGAAGGCGGCGTAGTGGAAAGCGGGAGTGCTGGTTGTGGTCGCGTTAATCGCAACGGGAAGTGAGGATTTTCGCAGGCTTCGAAAACGGGAACTGTAACTTGGAGAGGATTTATGTCGTCATCCCAAGACACTGAAATCACATTAGGCACAGGCAAGCTGCTCGTATTGTTCTTCGGTCTGGTCGCGATCTGCTCGTTGTTTTTTGCGCTGGGCTACTCGCTCGGCCGCAAGTCCGAGCCCGCCATCACCACGGCCAACGCCGCCGCCTTGCCGCAGACCACACCCGGCTCAACCAAGCCTGCCGGGGCCGCATCCGCGCAGCCTCCCATGACGTTCTACAAAGCCGTCGAACAGAAAGATGCTACCCCGGAATTGACTGCGCCGCCCGCCCCCGACGCCAAGACTGAAGCCACGCCCAGCACGGCTGCTCCAGCCAGCCAAAACCAACCGCCGGCGGAAAGTGCGCCCGATGCCACGACGCTTCCCCTCAGCGCCTATTTCGTTCAAGTTGCCGCGGTCAGCAAACAGGAGGACGCCGAATCCCTGGTCGATGCCCTGAAGAAGAAACAGTATCCCGCCTTCGTGGCCAGCACTTCCTCCACCGACAAGCTGTTCCACGTTCAGGTCGGCCCTTTCTCCGACATTAAAGATGCCGAAGCAATGCGCGCTCGCCTGATCAGCGACGGCTACAACCCGATCCTGAAGAAATAGCCGGAAGGCTCGGCAACCATCGGAGCGGGTCAGCAATTTCCTACATTGACATCCGTCAATTTCCAAGCTATTCCTATGGCCATCCCATGACCACCCACGACCCGTCTCTTGACCGCACCCTGCACGCTATTTCCGATGCTACTCGCCGCCGCATTCTCGAGGTGCTCAAGCAGCGCGGCGCTCGCTCGGCAGTATCCCCGAGGAGCCACTCAGAGCTGCATACCAGGGACGCCCAAGGCAAGTGTACGGGCCTGTGCGCAGGCGACATCGAAGAGCGGGTCAAGCTTTCCCAGCCCACCATCTCCCACCACATGGCCATTCTCACCAAGGCCGGGTTGGTCGAAGCGGTCAAGCAAGGTCAGTGGCGATGGTATCGCCGTAATGAGAAAGCCATTCGACAAATGATTAAGGGATTACGCGCGAAGATATAGAGCGCTGAGGGGTGATTCTAGCCCGCGGAAGCGGCCGCGGCTTGCCCCTTCTGCAGCAGCCGTCGAGCTTGCGAAATCAGCTCGGCCACTTCGAAGGGCTTCACCAGGCAGGAAACGTTGTTCTCCTGCAGAAAAGCGCGCGTATCGTTTTGCTCCGCGCCGTGTGAGTAGGTAAACAGCACATGCGATTCCATGCCTGGAGAATGTTCCTTGAGCCAGGTAAAGGCTTCCTTGGCATTCCAATCCCCGGCCATTTTTCCGCTCATGATCAGCGCATCGAACGGCTCGGAAAGCAGGCGAGTCTTGACGTCCTGACTTGTCCGCGCGGTCACCACGTTTGCCCCGGCTCCGGCAAGCACGTCTCGCTCAAAATCGAGAACCGCGGCTTCCTCTTCCACCAACAGCACGCGTCCGTTAATGGCGCCCTCACGCCGCCGCGGAGGCGCGGGCGTAACCTCTGGACTTACCTCCGCGGGCGCCGCCATCGGCAAGCGCACGTCAATCACCGCCCCGCCTTCGGCTCCGTTGCGCGCCGTGATGTCGCCTCCGTGCTCCTTGACGATGCCGTAGCAGATGCTAAGGCCGAGGCCGGTTCCCTTGCCCACGCTCTTGGTGGTGTAGAACGGATCGAAAATGCGTTTTGGATCTTTGATTCCCGGCCCATCGTCGGCAAACTCCGTGCATACCTGGCCGTTTTCGCAAAAGATTCGGATCTTCAGCTTGCCTGGGCGTCCTGTCTCCAGAATCGCATCCACCGCGTTGTTAATGATGTTTAGAAACACCTGTTCAATCTGATGTTGATCGGCAACTACGGTCACGCTTTCAGCCGGCGTGTCCTTCTCTACCGCAATGTTATTGATTCTCAGATCGTAATCGCGCAGAGCCAGTGTTTCGTCCAGCACCTTGCGGATGTCAACGTCATCGCGTTGTGGCTTTCGCTGCCGGGCAAATGACAGCAGGTTCTGTACGACGCGGTGGGTGCGCTGCGCCTGCTTGAACAGCTTGGCGACGTAATCCTGCGCCCGCTCATTCAAGCCTTCGCTTTCGAGCAACTGCGCGTAGCCGAGAATCGCGGTCAGCGGGTTGTTCAGCTCATGCGCCACTCCCGCAATCAACTGCCCCACCGCTGACATCTTTTCGCTCTGCAGCAGTTGCTCCTGGGTCTTGCGCAAGTCTTCGTAGGCCTTGCACGTCTCTTCGTAGAGCCGGACTTTCTCGATGGTCGTGGCCAGTTGCCGGCTGATCGCCACCAGAAGATTTTCTTCGTTACTCGAATACTCGTATCCCAAATGGCTGCACAGTCCCATGATGCCGATAGGGTTGTCCTTGCCCCAGAATAGAACCCAGCTCCAGGAGCGCTCCGAGTCCGATCGCATGAACTCCGCCACGCGCTCGGGCAAGTGCGGCAGATACTCCGCGGTGATCACTTCCGTACGCGACCGCATGACCAGGTCGCCAAACCCTTCAGCAAATGAAATCTCCGACGCACGCCCCTTGTCGCGGCCGCGTGGCCCCCACCCCGCCCGCCGCCGGTAGGTAGGGGCATCCGTATCGGAAAGATAAACCGAGCCACTCTCGGCCCCGAACAGCGACACCACCTGCCGCAGGGTGAGGTTGAGAATTTCGTCCAGGTCAAACGACTGGGTTGCCACCACCGCCATGGCATTCAGCGCGTTCAGCTCGCGGTTGCGCCGCCGCATTTCATCCTCGGCGCGGCGCTTCTCCGTCATGTCCAGGACGAAGCCCTGATAACGCTCAATGTTCCCCGTCGCATCCCGCGTGGCAAAGCTGCTTTCCGAGGCCAGCAACAGCGTCCCATCCTTGCGGCGGAGCGTGACTTCGAAGTTGCGCACGTAGTGGTTGGCTTCGATCTCGCGCTGAAACGCCTCTCGCTGGCTGCGGTCGACGCAGATATCGGAATCAAGATTCAGGACCAGCAGTTCGTCCCGCCGGCTGTAACCGAGCATGTGCACGAACGCGTCGTTGCAATCGAGCAGTCGCCCTGCCGGCGTCGCCACATAGACGCCCTCCTGCACCTGCTCAAACAGCAAGCGGTATTTTTCTTCCGCCGAACGCCGTTCGGTAATGTCGCGGACAACGTGAATCGTTCCCTTTTGCGGGCTTCCCTGCTCCGTGTACGACGAAGTCGAGACCACCGAGAAGCCGCCGAAGCACGGATCCGCTCCTTCACGGAACTCTTCGCCCCCCGCCATGGCGCAATAGGGACAGCCCGTCCACTCACCAAAGGTATGTGGCAGCACGGACTCACAGGTATTTTCGAGGACGTCAGCCGGAGCTCGCCCAATGTGTTCCAGAAGCACCTGGTTGGCCTTGATGATGCGGAAGTCCGCGTCATGCGCGAGGATGATGTCGTGGATCGAATCGAACGTGTTCATCCACTGCCGCTGCGAGCGCAACACCTGCTCAAGCAGCCGGAAGTTCTCCACTGCGTTCGCCACCTGGCGCGCGCACCCCTGCAAAAACTCCAACTCCTCCAACGTCCAGCGCACCCTTTGCGAAGTGCCCAGGACCAGCAGACCGATGGGCGCTTTCTTCCCCACCACGGGCAGCATCACGACCTGCCGGATTTTTTCCGCGCGCAGAATCTCCGGGATCTCCGGAGCCGCATTGTCAGCCTTGGCCATCCGCGGCTGCGCATGCTCCACCATCGCGCGCAACTCTTCCGTCGCTTCCACGGAGCTGGCGTCGCGAAGAAACTCGGCCGATACTCCCACCGCATGCATGGCCACCAGGTGCCCGCCATCCAGCAACCGGAACCAGGCCGCCCGCGCGTGCGTCAGCCCCTGCAATTGCTCGATCGCGGTCAGCACCACGTTGCCGTACTGCTGCGCCGTCGCGATGCCTGCGTTCAGCGTCTGTGCCACCGCCAGCCTCTTATTGCGCGCCCGCGCCTGGTCAAACACCACCAGCAGCATGCTGAGTCCCAACACCATCTCGGCCGCAACGAAAACTGCGCCCGGCACTCGCTCCGTAAATGGGGCCCAGGCGAGATGCAGCCCGGGGAGGCTCAGCGCCAGCAGCCACGTTCCCAGTTCCCAGCGCCCGCTACGCGCGCGCAGCAACGCAATCGCAGCGCCTAGCAGGACGACGCGATAGCCAACCTCCAGCGCCATTCGCAGGGGCAGAGAATCTTCCCACAACAGCACGCGGGCGCCGGCAAATCCCACCAGGACCAGCGTAATTACCGACAGCGGCACAAACAGGTTATGGCTGCGCGTGTAGACCAGAACTGCTCCTGCCAGCAACCCGACTGCCAGCACAAACAAAGCCTGCTCGATTACGGGAACATACATGCCCGGGATTTGCGCCGCCCAAACATCGCCCGCCAGGCGCGAACCGACAAAAGCAGTCCAGCCTAGAATCCAGAGAGCGACGTAACGTTCCCGGAAGGCCCGCAGGGTAAGCAAGGAGGCGCCCAGCACAATCAGCAGGGCGAACTCCACCCCGGTCGGCTTGGCCCAGCCAAGCTGCGCGACGACATTCCAGACGGACCCGAGCGAAACACTCATTGCATTCAAAAGACGGAGGTATACCTGCTTTTTTGATATCACGGACGCCGTCTTTTTCGATGGAGTTTCGGGACCTGAGTGATTACTTTCGATATCTCGTGGTTTAGTTACAATCGCCGATAGACTTCTGGGGACCTCATGCCCGACCGCATTCTGGTAGTCGACGACGAAGAACCCATCCGTGAGATCGTCGCATCCATGCTCACTGCCGCTGGATATAGCAGTAAACAAGCAGCTTCCGGCACGGAGGCGCTCGCCGTTCTGAACTCCGGCGAGGAGTTCGAGCTCATGCTTTCCGACCTCATGATGGCTGAAATGGACGGCATCGGCCTGCTGGAACGCACCAAGGAAAAGTATCCCGACATGCCGGTTGTGATGGTTACCGCCGTGCACGACATCTCGGTCGCGCTCGCCGCCATCCGCAACGGCGCCTACGACTATCTGCTAAAACCCTTCGAGCGCGAACAACTGCTCGCCACCGTCAGCCGCGCTCTCGAGAACCGCCGTTTGAAGCTCGAGAATCGCACCTACCAGACCAATCTGGAATCCCTGGTCGCGGCCCGCACCCAGCAATTGCAAGCCGCACTCCGCGACCTGGAACGTTCCTACGACATCACGTTGCAGGCGCTGGGCGACGCACTGGACCTCAAAGATCGCGAAACCGAAGGCCACTCCAGGCGCGTAACCGCCTTTACCATGGCCATCGCCCGTGCCATGGGACTGCCCCCCGAGTCGGTCGCTACGATCGCCCGTGGCGCCTTCCTGCACGATATTGGCAAGATGGCCATCCCCGACAAAATTCTGAACAAGCCGGGAAAACTTGATCCCGACGAGACCGCCATCATGCGCGAGCATTGCTTCAAGGGATATCAGATCGTCAAGAAGATTCCCTTCCTGGCCGAGGCTTGCGACATTATCTATTCCCATCAGGAACACTTCGACGGCACCGGCTATCCCCGGGGCCTGAAAGGGAAGGAAATTCCCCTTGGGGCTCGCATCTTTTCCGTCGCCGACACCCTCGACGCCATCATTTCAGACCGTCCCTATCGTGCGGCCCGATCCCTGGTCGTAGCGCGCAAGGAAATCCAGGATTGGTCCGGGCGCCAGTTCGATCCCGAAGTCGTCGAAGTCTTTCAGCAGATGCCGGATGAAATTTTTGAAGAACTGCGCCGCGCCATCAAAGCCCAGAACGACCCACTTGCTTATTCCACCAGCGCCAAAGGTTAGCAGCAGCCCGATTTCGGAAAACGACTGTAGAGGCCCATCCTTCGCAACCGTCCGCAATCTCTGCGCAGGATGAGCCTATCCCCTTCCCGCAAGGCCGTGCCCTACCGATTACCCACCCGGGAGGTCATTCCCCGCTAAAATGAAATGCGAAGCTACCTTGTAGTTCGGGGTGCAAGTGTGATTCGTATCGGGGCACGCATTTATGCGTGCCACGGTGGTGCAAGGATGATTCGTATCAGAGCACGCATTTATGCGTGCCGTAAGTGTGATTCGTATCGGGGCACGCATTTATGCGTGCCGTAAAGGTCATGAACTCATCCCGCCTTTAGGCGCTGGGTTTGAAGTCCAGACTTGCATCATAGGCTGCTAAGTCTTTTCGCGCTTTCTTTGAAAGCAGTGTTTACTCTGAGGAACTCATCAATTCATGGACAAATTCGTAATCCGCGGCGGTGAGCCGCTGCTTGGCACTATCCGCGTCAGCGGCGCAAAAAACGCCGCCCTTCCCTGCATGGCCGCCGCCCTGCTCACGGACGAGCCTGTCATTCTCGAAAACATCCCGCAAGTCCGCGACATTCAGACCACGCGCAATCTGCTCTCCGCCATGGGAGCCGAAGTCGAACTCGGCTACGGGCGCGCCCATCACCGCACCACGATCCACTGCCAAACTCTGGCCGCCCCCGAAGCTTCCTATGAGTTAGTCAAAACCATGCGCGCCTCAACCCTCGTGCTTGGTCCTCTGGTCGCGCGCTGCGGCCACGCACGCGTCTCCCTTCCCGGAGGCTGCGCCATCGGCAGTCGTCCCATCGACCAGCACATCAAGGGTCTCGAGCGCCTTGGCGCGAAGATCACCCAAGATCACGGCTACATCGAGGCCACCGCCAACCGGCTCCACGGCGCCGAGGTCGTCTTCGACAAGATCACCGTCACCGGCACGGAAGACCTTCTCATGGCCGCGACTCTCGCCGAGGGTGAGACCATCCTTGAAAACTGCGCCCGCGAGCCCGAAGTCGCCGACCTCGCCGACCTGCTCAACAAAATGGGAGCGAAGATCGAAGGCGCCGGCACGCCCACCATCCGCGTGAAAGGTGTGAGCCGATTGCAAGGCGCCCGGCATCGCATCATCCCCGACCGCATCGAAGCCGGAACCTTCATCATCGCCGGCGCCATGACCGGAGGCGATCTCAATGTCGCCGGTTGCGAGCCTTTGCATCTCGCCACGCTGCTCGGCAAGCTGCACGAGGCCGGCGTCAAGACCAAGTCGAATCCGGATTCGGTGCGCGTCATGGGCGACAATCCATTCACCGCTTCCGACATGACCACCGAGGAATATCCCGGCTTCCCCACCGACTGCCAGGCTCAATACATGACGCTGGCCACACAAGCCGAAGGCACGGCGATCATCACCGAAAACATTTTCGAGAACCGTTTCATGCACGCGCAGGAACTGGTCCGCATGGGCGCTAACATCAAAATTGAAGGACGCCGCGCCGTAGTCCGCGGCAAGACTCCGCTCAGCGCCGCCGCCGTCCTGGCCTCCGACCTGCGCGCCTCAGCCTCACTCGTACTCGCTGCCCTGGTCGCCGATGGCGAAACCATCATCGACCGCGTCTACCACATCGATCGCGGCTACGAAAACATCGAAGAGAAACTCCGTGGGGTAGGCGCACAAATCCGCCGCATCGGAGAAATGTTCCCGAAGAAAGCCGCGGCTCCCGCCAGGGCATAGGACGTCCCTGTCTGGACTCTTACCGTGCCGATGACGTTAATTGCCGGCACGCTCCAACGCTAGCCTCAAACTCTTGTCATTCCGGAGCGCGCTGAAGGCGCGCGAGGAACCTGCTTGTCCTCTTGCCATGTCTGAAGTCCGGGACTTCCAAAGAAACTCTTGGGTGGCGCAGCGCTTGTAGCGCTGCGATAAAGCCTTCCGTCTCAAGCCAGGCTTTAGCCCCTGAGGTAGTTCCAATCAGTTTTTCAGCAAATTCCTAGGACTCTAACGGAGTCTCGCAGGGCACGAAACGTTTTCCCTATCACCAACACTATTCCGCATGGGAAGAGCCTCAGGCTCGTTCCAGAAATCTACAGGAGCAACTTAGAGAACCCAGAAACCTCATCGCAGCCAACCCTTACCCACTTGCCAACCGCGGCCTGAAACGCGAGTGGGCTCCCACCTCCAGGTTCACGACCTTAAGCGGGACGCCCCGCCCTTGCATCCTCTGCAAGGGCCGGGGCAGGCGTGGAACGACTCATCGCAGAAGGCAAAAGTCAGAACGCAGAAGTAAGGCCGCACCAGCGCTTCCTTCTGCATTCTGACTTCTTACTTCTGACTTGGCTATGCACTCAGAACGTTAAATGCAGCGCCATCTGAATGAACCGCGGGCTGCCGATGGTGTGCTGAATCTGGCCCAGGTGCAGGGCGGGCGGACACTGGAAAGCCCCCGAGCCCGCCGGAGTGTTTGGGCCCACGGGGAGCGGAACGCAGGGCGCTGACTCTCCCGTCGAAGTATTCGCCGGGCCAAAGATCGGAGGGTTACGAAACCCAGTGACGTATTGCACGCTATTGCTGGGGACATCGAAGCTGGGGTGGTTGAATATGTTGAAGAACTGCGCGTCATACTTGAGGGCGAAACGTTCATTGATTTTGAATTCCTTGAACACCCCGAAATCAAATCGGTTCTGAAATGGACCGCGGAAAATGTTACGGCCTCCCGTAGCGTAAGGCGTTTCAAAATAGTCGCAAGCCCCTGTTGCGGGATCGCACGGCGGAACACCATAGGTCGGGTTGCCCGGTGATAGCAGTGGAGGCGGGCCAAAGGCGTTCACATTCAACACAGGAAGATGTGCATTGATTCCGGTCGTTCCCTGAAGGATCGGATTCTTCGAGGTAGAACCAGCTCCGCCGACGGGAATAATCGGGTTCGTGACGTAGTCGTTGCCGCCGCCCCAATAGATACTGGCTGCTCCCCCGCTATAGTCGTTCACGCTATACGGCTGCCCACTTTCTAACGTGGTGACGCCGCTCAGTCCCCATCCATTCACGACTTGGTTCAGCCAGCCTGTCGCCGCGGCCAGCTTCGGAAATTGATAAAGGTAGCTGACTGAGAAAACATGCGTGCGATCAAAGTCAGAATTGCCGTAGGCCGACTTCAGGTTGGTCGGGTCATTCCCGGTGAAGAACAAGCCCAGCCCGCTCTGCTCATCGAGAGTATGCGAGTACGTGTAAGACGCGGTGATCAGCAGGCCATGGCTGATTCGTTTGTTCAGGCCAACCTGCAACGCATTGTAGTTCGATACTCCCTTAGCTTCGTAGGAAGCGGAGTTGGGGTCGTATCCGATGAAAGGAACGCGGAGAGAGGCATTGCCTGCGGAGAAGCCAGCAACCAGGGTCTGAATCCCACCCAGAGACGGATCTTCGGCAGGGACCCCAGGCGTTTGCCAGCCGTATGAGTATTTCTGCGGAAACGGTCCTCCGGCAAGAAGAACGTGGTTCGGCGTGGCGATCTGCGCCTGGTTAAACGGCAGTGGAATGACCTCGTGCACGCCGTGGTTGCCCACATAGCCAAGCGTGACGACCCAGGTGTTCAGCGGCTGCCACTGTAGATCGAACGTCCAGTTCTCCGAGTAAGGCAGTTTGTTTGCAGGATTGTACCCGGCGAAGAACAGGCCGCCGCAGCCGAATTGTTGCGGTACCTGGGCCAGGCAGAAGGAGGTTGTGTTGTTTACGATCTGAGTCGCGTTCGGGATTAGCGATCTTATCTGAGAAAAGTTGTTAGGCGGTGGTGCCAGTGGAGTCGTGCCGAAGGGCACGGCGAACGTCGCCGTATTCCCGTTGGCAAAATTCGGCACAATGAATGGCTCCGACATCGTTACCCCAAAGGGTCCGCTGACTCCTCCGCCGGCCGGTTGCGAAAAGTAGGCGAAATACTCGCCACGGTCGTAGTACATCCCGAAACCTGCACGGGCAACAACATTTTTCACAAAACTCGGGCTGTACACGAGCCCAATTCGCGGAGCGAAACCCCATTGCCGCCCGGTAAGAGTCGAGTCGCTCACCCCTTTCGTCCCAAACTTGTTATTGTTTCCGGCAATCACAAGGCCAATCCCTCCGAACGAGTCGGATGCAACATCGTACTGGTAGTCCTTGGGATAAAAGTTGGCGAGCAGTCCATCTTTTTCGACCAGCGGCCCGTCCCAATCCCACCGTACGCCGAGATCGATGCTCAAGTTGCGCTTCAGGCGAATGTCGTCCTGGACGTAAAGTCCAGCCTGTTTCGAACGGAAGTGTCGGTTCGATATCCCGGAGAACATCTCCGCCGGCGAGGCGGAAAATCCGCAGGAGTTGATGAAGCTGCACACCTGGCCCTGCATGAATCCAGCGAAGCTGCCAAAGTTCAATCGTGCTGTCCTCGAATCCTTGTTAATAACGTTGAGCTGCGTGTAGTCGAAATTGAAGCCGGTCTGGATCGTGTGTCGGCCATGCACCCATCCCAGGTTGCTAGCTCCCCCGAAGTTATTCTGGAATATTCCCGCGTTGGCGAAATTGGAAGGGCCGATCGTTAACGAGTCGCTCGCGGCATCAATGTTGGAGATGTTAATTTGCGGAAACTGGTTATCACCGGGAAGGGTAATCCCTACGCTCGAGGGTGTGAGGGACTGACTTGTCCCGGCATAGGCCACCTCGCGGATAAACCCGAAGCGCTGTTCCCAGCTCAGGTTCGGATTCAGAACGGTCGTATTGTCGAGCGACACGACCTGACTTCCAGCGTTCATGGTGGTCGGGAAACCGAGCGTCTGGCTGTTCGAGAACGAATTGATGTTGGGATCTCTCTGGTAATAGTATTTTCCTGCTAGGCGGTCCTTGGCACTGAAGTTGTAATCGAGATTCGTGATCACCTGGTCCGCCCGGAAACGCGCCGGCGGGCCCTGAATCTTGGCGTCGGCGAATAGGCCCTGCAACGTGCTCAGCTGCGTAGGATCGGAAACGGCATTCGGCACCAAAAAGCTGCCGTCGGGCGCTTTCTGATTCATGATATTCACCGCAACCGAATTCATGTCGCCTGCCGTGCAATTTCGCGTGCCCCCGCCGCAAGGCGTCGGGCCGAAATCTGCGTTTACCAGGTTGGCCAGACCAGCGGCGGAACGATCACTCGTCAGGCCGGGCCCGCTCAGCGTATTGCCGCTCTGAAATGCTGCAGGTACTGCGATCAGCGAGTTCCCCAACAACTGATCGCTCACCCGTTGCCCCTGATACGACGCAAAAAAGAACAGTTTATCTTTCTTGATCGGTCCACCAAGCATTCCGCCAAATACGTTGCGGTGCAGCGCTGGCGTCGGGAAGCCCGCTGCCTCGTTGAACCATGGGTTCGCATTCCATCCCCCAGTCTGGTAATACTCCCAGGCTCCGCCATGCAACTGATTGGTACCGGAACGAGTCATCACCTCAATATGCGCGCCGCTGTTGGCGCCTTGCGAGGCGTCGTACATCGCCGAGTTCACGTGAAGTTCCTGTATCGCTTCCGGTGGAGGAGTCGGAAGGGCTTGCCCGATCGCACCGTAGACCGACGTGCTGGTCTGGATCTCACCTGTTTGACTGTTGCTGCCCTCCCCTACGTTCACCGCTACACGCCCTGAAGTAAGTTGGCTCGAAGACTTCCCGTTGAATATGTTGTTGGCATTCACTCCATTGAATGAAAAGCTGTTACTGGAGTCGCGCTGGCCGTTGGCCCAGATGCTCTGATTTCCGAAGCCCGCGTTGGTGCCCGACGTGTTCAAAAGGTCCGCGTTCACGCCCGGGCTAAGAATGGCAAGCTGGGTAAAGCTCCCCGTGCCTAAGGGCGTGTTGTCGATGACTGCGCTGTCCAGCACGTAGCCGGTCGTCGTATCGGTTTCATTCAACAATGGCGTGGCGTTGACCGTCACCGTCGATGACACTGCACCCGGCTTCAGCGATGCATTCACCGTCGTCGTGCGATTGCCCTGCACGATGATCTGCGGGTAATCCGCGGTCTGGAATCCTTCTTTCGTAAACGTCACTCGGTACGTTCCAATCGGCAGGTCGGTAAGGCTGAACGAACCGTCGCTCTTGCTCTGAGCACTCACTTCGAGATTAGTGGCCAGGGCGCGAGCCTTCACGCTCGCTCCCTGCACCACGGCCCCGCTGGCATCCGTGATAGTGCCGTTGATGCTTCCTAGCGTCTGCTGTGCCATTGCGGACACGCAGGCCAGACTCAGGAATGCCGCCAGGCACAAAAGGCGGAAAGAATTCAACGGAGAGAAGGCAACTGAAATGGCCGGACGGACCATAGCACGATCCTCCTATATTTGGGACCGCCCGTTATAGCAAACGCTCAAGCTCCCCTTCAAGGAAAGAACGTAATTTTTCGATGAATATTTCTTCAGATTCGCCCGCCCCTCGCCCCTTCGCAACCGCCGCCACCAGCCCCAAATCTTGTCAAGACCCCAAACTCGAACAATTCCTCGCAACCCGCACATTCCATGGAAGAAATATACTTCCCAAACATGTCCAGTTGACCCCCTCGAATTTGATATTCTAAAAGAAAGGGTCAAAAAAGAAGCCGCAGGCGAAAAAGAATCCGACAGGCGCAGGCTCAACCGCCTGCGCCTTTTCCTTTGCCTCCCCATTTTCAACAATTTATGCACCGGGACCGGTCATCGCGCAGACGCCGCCCAGCGTCTCGCCGAAAAACCATCCGGCCTGAACCCCCAGGGAGCACAGCCACTCCGGCACCGTGTGGCGCGGGCGCCCCCGCCCGCGAACCCTGCCAAACCTCAGCCGCCCGACGCGAGCAAACCACCAAACGCCGCGGAGAGCTCGCCGAGCTAGCCTTCGCCCTGAAAGCCGCCAGCCTCGGTTTCGGGGTCTCCCGCCCCTGGGGCGACAGCGAACGCTACGATTTCATCCTCGACGCCGACGCCCTTCACGTGCAGCCACACGCCGGACGACCGGGTGCCCCATTTCTCGCGCGTTCTCTGCGCGAGAAGTGGGGGAACTCGGCCCCCGGAGGGAAGACGCAACACGACCCTGCCGCCGTTGACCAAAAATCTGCCCATCAGAAGTCCTTGAGAAAAAGAAAAATCAAACCTCCCCTATCCATCATCACAACGCCCACTCCGTCCCGCCTGTGGCGCGTCCAAGTCAAAGGATCCACCCAAATCATCAACGGCCTCTACCACGTAAACTCCTGCCGCCGCGTAGCCGGACAAGCCATCCCCTACACCTCCGCCGAAATCGATTTCTTCGCCGCCTACATCATCCCCGAAGACACCTGGTACATCCTTCCCATCCAAGCGGTAGCCGCCCGCTCCAGCCTCCTGTTCCGCCGCAAGCGCGACCGCAAACCCGGCCTCTACGACGCCTACCGCGAAGCCTGGCCCCTCCTCCGTCAAAGTTGAAGTTGAATTTGAAGTCGAAAAATGGATTGTCATTCCGCATGCAAAAAAATCCGACCTAATAAAAATGGGTTGTCATTCCGACCGAAGGGAGGAACCTGCTTTCCCCGCCACCCTCATCACCGCTGCCTCGCCCCACCCCTCCGCCAGATCCTCCCAGGTAGGATTCTCCGCCCGAATCAATGCCACTTTCTTCTTCCGCCGCCACTTCTTGATCTCCGTCTCGCGGGCAATCGCATCGCCCACATTCTGAAAGCCGTGGTAGTAAACCAGCCGATGCACCCGATACTTCCGCGTAAATGCTCCGCCCTCGCCCGCCTTGTGCCGTAAAACCCGAGCCATAAGAAAACCGGTCATGCCGACATAGATCACACGGCTCTTGCTAGCCATGATGTAAACGTAGTAGCGCCGCTCCTGCACCATATCCACTCCAAAGGACAGCAGCTTCCTCGCGCGCTCTAGGCGCGCGTCGGAATGACAAGAGTTTAAGGCCAGGCGTGAAAATTCCCGGTAAGCGACAACACAGCCAGTCTGTGCAAAAGCCCAGACTGGGACAAGACTCTTTGGTTGAACTTTGAAAACAAAAAGGGTCGAAGGTTGCAAACAAAGCGATGTCATTCCGAACCGGGCGCCAAGCCCGGTGAGGAACCTGCTGTTCACTCTGCACAAGCAAGAAATCCGACGCCCATCACAGCCGCGTGCCCCATCCTATCCGCGTTCTCTGCGGATAGAGCCTGCCCTGAGCGGAGCCGAAGGGGTGGGGATTTTCATTCCCCACACTCCGTATCCGAATACAAGCGTGGACGATCCGGCCGGAAGAGAGGGATGATTAGCCCAAGCCACCAGCCCGAGTCGGCTCCGAAAAAATAGCGATGTCATTCCGAACCAAGCCTAAAGCTAAGAGTTGTCATTCCGAACCGGGCACCAAGCCCGGTGAGGAACCTGCTGTTCACTCTCCACAAGCAAGAAGTTCGAATCGCGCATCCGCGCTCTGTGCGGATAGAGCCTGCCCTGAGCGGAGCCGAAGGGGCGGGGATTTTGATTCCCCATACTCCGCATCCGAATACGAGCATGGACGACCCGGCGGGTGCGGAAGGGAGGGATGATTAGGCCGGGCCACCCGCCTATTTCGAATCAAGCGCCAGATTGAATTCGATCTTCGTGCAAGTGCAGCGTAACGACTGCGGATTGACGCGGGGTAGGACATAGATCCATCCGTCACAGCTCTTGCAGCGAAAGCATTCCAGAAGCTCCTTGAAAGCCCGAGCGACCGGCTCGAAATCATTTTTCCCGAAGTTCGCCCATGCGTTGTAGTGAACAAGCTTGTTTACTGCCCACTGCTCGACCCGGGCGGATGCGTCACACGCGGCAAGGAACTGTTTTCTTTCCCTCGCCTCTTTCTCCGCCACGTCGTTTTTCCAATATTTAGCAGCTTCAGCGGCTTTGCCCCACAATTCCTTTGCCCGCTTCAATACGCTGGTCAGCATTTCGTCCAGCTCGTAGGTGCCGTCGGCGCGGTACTGGGGCCGAGCCCCTAACTGATCCGCAAGCACGCTCATCGCGTATTCAAGGTGACGCCGCAACGCTGCGCCGGCGCTCTCCACCTTCCCTTTCGCCAAGGCTGCCGCTATCTCATCCCAAATTTCATCATTCGATTGCACAAGCGGACCCGTATCAATGGTCCAGCTATAAAACGCTATCGACGTTTTTCCCCTCACGAGACCAGCAGATTTCATCTGCTCGGACCACAACCGATCATGCGTCGTGATAATAAATTGCGTGTTCGGGAAGTGTGCCTTGAGAAGTTTGCAAAATTCGTATCGATGTCCAGAATCGACGGACATGACTACATCGTCCAAAAGCGACAACGTGAACTTGTCGCCGAGGAGTCGCCTCATCAACGTCAGGTAGAGGCATACGCCCATTCCATCCTGATGTCCTTCGCTGTGATAAGCCGCCGGAGGGAACAGGCCTCGTTCATAGAAATTTACATCGAGACTCAAACTGCTTGGCGAGGGAGTCAGCTTCGCCGTGAATTTCGATTCGTCAGGACCGTTCAGCACGCGATAGAACATGCTGAAATCTGCCTGCACTTCGTCGTAGAGCTTGTTCAGTTCTTCCTCTAGAACGCTGCAATACGTCTCATAAGCCAGCTTTCCTGCGGACTTGGACCTCTCAGCCGCGACATGGGTTCTGCGTATCTCCCGAAGATCGTTTAACCGGACCTGCGCTGTCGTCAGGAACGTCTGCGCATCGATTGTGGCCGACTGGTTCGGCTTCGCTCTGACCTTTTCTTCCAAGGATCCAAGCGAAGGGGAAAACTTGTCGGGCACACCGAGCCAATCGCCCTCCAGCCGTGTTCCTAATTTCCTAATTCTGTCTATGGTTAGAAGATTTAACTTCAAATCGTCGAGTTTGCGTTTCCACACCGTTAGGCTTTCCGCAAATTCCTTCTCGCCCATAGCCATGGCCAATTTTGCAACCGCGGGGAGCAGCCCGGAGAATTGCAAGACTTTGTCGCTGAGTTGCGTCGCGCCCCTTGACAGCTCTTCCTGAAGGCTTTTCGCTTCCTCTGATTTCGCAAGTTTTGCTTTTAAATGTTCGCGCAGATGCTCGATATCCGGCCAAGGGGTGTCGCAGAGCGGGCACACGGCACTGTCAACTAGGCTTAGACCCTTCTCTACGAAGGCTCGTTGCTCGAGCGCGCTGGCGAGAGCTGGATCATCGTTCAGTCGCGCGAGATCAGAAAGTATTATGCGAACTTCTGCCGCCCCTAGAGTTGCCGATTGCTGTTCGGCTTCGGCCAATGCGGCGATGTCACGTAACGCCGATTCTTTGTTGAAATCAGTGGCACCTCCAGTCAAGGTCAAGGCGTCGTCAAGCCTCGTATCTTTCGTCAGTTCGGTAATCTCCGGAAGACTCAAAACCTTCCGGCGTTGGTTTACTGCTTCCAGCACGAATTCCGGCTTAACGACAGGTATTTGAAGATGAAGTTGGAGCGCTGCCCGTCGGCTCCTTACCAAAGATTCAGCCTCGCTGAGCCCGATTGTCAGCTTGTTCAGTGCGGCATTGAGCGCCTTCCGCGCGTCGCCTATTTCCTCAAGCTTGAGGAGTGCCTGGATTTCTTCCGATCTCTTCGCAGGTTCGACCAAAATGAAGCGGAGGATTTCGCGCCGCGATAGTGTAATTTCTGGATGATCGGAAACTTCCGCAAGCACGGAACGAATTTCTTCACTATCAGGCGTTATCGCAGGTCTGGCCGGATCGGCGACGAAGCGCGTCATCGTCACTGACTTGTTGAGATCGGTGAGAAAGACTTTCAACGTAACAAAAGCGGCGTCCGGAAATTTAGCCTTATCGACGTGCGGCCCGTGCTGTGCGACAGAAAGGCCCTTGGTCCCGCGCCCAGTTAGGCGGCCCATCTGCCCAGTCAGACCAAACTCGATGGCGTCGATGATGCCACTCTTGCCCGAGCCATTGGGCCCGTAGATCGCAAACGTTTCCCTGTGAAAATCAAGGTCAAGTTTCCTGATACCGCGGACTTCCTCGATGTGGATGGTCTCAAGCTTGATCATTTGATCTCGTCGGCATCAACGCCCGAAATGACTTTGACGAGGTCTTCAGCTTTTACTTTCTTGTTCGCCCCCAGTAGCACCCGTAGCTGCTCGATTTTCTTCTCATCAAAATCCTTCGCGCCGGAAAGCTTTGCGAGAAATTTCTTGGTGATATGTTTGTAGAGCGTAGCCATATCCGGCAAGACAGTTAATAGTACTGCTTAGATTGTCGACAGCCAACGACTAACGAGTGCTGGCGCCGGGCGGGGACTTCGACTTCCCATCGATCGGAGTCGCCACGCTGGCGGTCGCCCCATCCTTTACGCTCCCCAACCCCGCGTGTTACTCTGTAAACGTCACAACGACAATCGATTAAAATATAGGAGCACATCAGGCTAGTGTTAGCCCGAGAACAAAAAAGATCCGTCATTGACCTGCACCGCACGCACGCGACCGACACCGGCAGTCCCGAAGTGCAGATCGCGCTGCTCAGCGAGCGCATTGGCCAACTGACAGAGCACTTCAAGACGCACCAGAAAGACCACGGCTCACGCCGCGGCCTTCTCATGCTGGTCAGCAAGCGGCGTCGTTTGCTCGACTACCTCAAGAAATACGATTCCGAGCGCTACAAAACCGTTATTACGAAACTCGGTATCCGCAAGTAACTCGCTTGCCCGGCGTCCCGCGCCCATCGTCGATGTAGCACGACGCGGGACTACTCGCAGGCCTATTTCTAAGGAAACGGCCGTCTCCCTTGCCGGCGGCCCAGCATTGAGGACTCTCACCACGTGCATCTTCCAAGCGCAACTGCCTTGCTTCTCCGGGCAAACCCTTGCTGTTCTATCCGCGCGCTTTTTGCGACAACTGAAGACGCTCCATCAAAGGAATGAATTATGAAACCAGAAGCAACTAGCATCACAGTAGACCTCACCGGCGGCAAAAAGATCTCCTTCGAAACCGGAAAATTAGCCAAGCAGGCGCATGGCGCCGCCGTCGTCCGCCTCGGCGAAAACGTTGTGCTCGCCACCGCCGTCGCCAATGCCGACCCGCGCGAAGGCATCGATTTCTTCCCTCTTACCGTCGACTACCGCGAGTACACCTATGCCGGCGGCCGTTTCCCCGGAGGCTTCATCAAGCGCGAAGGGCGCATGAGTGAGCGCGAAGTTCTCACCAGCCGCCAGATTGACCGCCCGGTCCGCCCCATGTTCGCCGAGGGTTTCAAGTGCGAGACGCAGGTCATCGCTTTCGTCCTCTCCGCCGACACCGATAATGATCCCGACGTGCTCGGCATCAACGCCGCCTCCTGCGCTCTCACCCTCTCCGACATTCCGTTCCTCGGTCCTATCGGCGCGGTCCGCGTGGGCCTGGTCAACGGCGCGTTCGTCGTGAATCCCAGCTACAACGAGATGCGCGAGAGCCTGGTGAACATCATGGTGGTCGGCACCTCCGACGGAATCGTGATGATCGAATCCGGCGCCAAGGAAGTGAAGGAAGAGACCGTTGTTGACGCCATCGAGTTTGGGCACACCGAGATCAAGAAGATCTGCGCGGCGATCAACGAACTCCGGACCAAAGCGGGTAAGCCCAAGCGCGCGGTCGAACCGCCGCAGTTCGATGAAGCCTATTACAACGACCTCAAAAAGCGCATCGGCGCCGACCTCGCTGATCGCCTCGACACCAAAAAGCATCCCAAGGCGGAAAGCCACACCCTGGTCAAGGAACTCAAGAAGCAACTCCTCGCGGCCATTCCTGAAGACGACGAAGAGGCCCAGGAGAAGCTCAAGCACTACTACGAGACTCTCCGGGAGCGCATCTTCCGCGAGCAGGTGATCAACCACAAACGCCGTCCCGACGCCCGCGCCTTCGACGAGGTCCGCGAAATCTGGATCGAAGCCGGAGTCCTGCCCAGAACCCACGGCAGCGCCATCTTCACGCGCGGCGAAACTCAGGCGCTGGTCACCACAACCCTGGGGACCAGCGACGACATGCAGCGCCTGGAGGGCTTCGAAGGCGAAGCCAAGAAGCGCTTCATGCTTCACTATAACTTTCCGCCGTTTTCGGTTGGAGAAGTGGCATTTCTGCGCGGGGCTGGTCGGCGGGAGATTGGCCACGGAGCGCTGGCGGAGCGGGCGGTTTCAGCGGTGCTGCCGAGCGAAGAGTCGTGGCCTTACGCCATGCGCGTGGTCTCCGACATTCTGGAGTCGAACGGATCGTCTTCGATGGCTACGGTCTGCGGCGCCTCTATCGCGCTGATGGATGCGGGCGTTCCGCTGAAGGCTCCGGTTGCTGGGGTTGCGATGGGACTGGTGAAAGAAGGCGAGCAGTATGCCATCCTCACCGATATCGCGGGCGCGGAAGATCATTACGGCGACATGGACTTCAAAGTCGCCGGCACGAAAGACGGCATCACGGCGCTGCAAATGGATATTAAAGTTGCCGGCATCACTTCGCAGATCATGCGCGAAGCGCTGGCGCAGGCGCAGCGCGGACGGTTGCACATCCTGGGCAAGATGGAAGAAGTGATCACCACCGGACGCGAAAAGATTTCCGACTATGCACCGCGCTTCTACACCGTCCAGATTCCAGTCGACAAGATTCGCGACCTGATCGGGCCGGGCGGGAAGATGATTCGCAGCATCGTGGAGCAGACTGGAGTGAAGATCGATGTGGAAGACTCCGGGCTGGTGAAGGTGGCGTCGAGCGATCAGACGTTGGCTGCGAAAGCGCTGCAGCTTATCGGCGACATCACGGCGACGGCCGAGGTCGGCAAAACCTATCTCGGGAAGGTGACGCGGCTGGCGGATTTCGGGGCGTTCGTTGAAATTCTGCCCGGGACCGACGGGCTGCTGCACATCAGCGAAGTGGCGGAGCATCGCATTGCCGATGTTCGCGACGAACTGAAGGAAGGCGATCAGGTGCTGGTGAAGGTGTTGGCGGTAGAAGGCAACCGCATACGGCTGTCGCGCAAGGCAATTCTGAAGGAACAGCGCGCGAAGATGGGGGGTGGCGGCGGCATGGAAGCTCCGCCCCTTACGCCGGCAGCGCAGGGCGAGCCTGCTCCGACCGGCACGGTCGTGATCGAAGGCGGCGGGGATTTTCCCGAGGAAGCCGAAGGCGAACCGAATTTCAATCGCGAAGGCGCGCCGCATGTTGCCGGGGCTGATCGGCCTCAGGGCGATCGGCCTCGCGGTGGAGACCGCGGCGGGCGCGGCGGCGGCGGACGTCACGGCGGCGGTGGTGGTCGCGGGCGTGGCGGACGCGGGCGCAACGGACGCAGCGGTCATGGTGGAGGCCACGGCGGCGGCGGAGGCGGTCGGCACTAAAATTCTTTGCCACGGATTTACGCGGATCTGGGCGGATAAATCACTAGCGGGCTGCAGCTTCGGTTGCAGCCTTTTTCTTTGGGTCCGCCTCGTCCGTGGATGCCGCCGCAGCGACCCCGGACGAGGGCGTCCGGGGCTCCACGAGTCGTCCAGATGGCTGTATCTCAAAGAAATGGAAATGAGGCGCAGTGGATTCCCCGGCAGTACCACCAACGTGTCGAGCAAAATTTTCTCACCTGAGTGGGGTCGCTTGCACCTCAACACTTCTCGAGCGACTACCGTGTTTCCTGTACTTCGCAGAGAAAAACTGCCGAGCGGGTCATTTTATATCTGAAGAGAATCCCGCTAACTACTGCAATTGGAACGGGAAGGCTTCTCTTCAACAACATTTACAACTGGAGATGGACCTTTGGCAAAGAGTTTGCACCAGATGCAAACTCAGAGGTATATCTCTCGGAGGTTTTGGATGAAAAACCGGTTTCAATCTTTCTCGTTTCTTCTGACCTTGGGCATAGTCCTAGGATTGGTCGCTTTCGGCGGGACGCTTCAGGCGCAACAGACGCCGCCACAAAGCCAGCAACCCATGCCCGAGACGCAGCAACCGCCGCAACAGCAAGCCCCGACACAGGCTCCTGACCAGACGCCAACCACGGAACAGACGCCTGCTCCGCAACAGCCGTCAAGTCAGACAACTCCACCTTCGGGCCAGGCGACTCAGCCGTCCGATTCACAGGCGCAGTCGTCTGATGCTTCCGGCGTGCAGACCTTCACCGGCACGGTCGTGAAACAGGGCGACAAGTACGTGCTGCAGGATGCCGCTTCGGGAACCAGTTACGACATTGACCACCAGGACGAGGTCAAGAAGTTTGAAGGCAAGAAGGTTCGCGTGCACGGCACCCTCGACGCCAGCGGGAAGATGATCCACGTACAGTAAAGGTTAAGCAAGAGAGGTTAAGACCTCATACCGGGCACAGAGCGCACGAACGCGCTCTGTGCCTTTGGTGTTTAAGCGCGCGTCCCTCTGGGACTTGTTCATATTTCGCGCTGCGACCCAGCGCCTACGCGCTGGGCTAACGAATTGCGCCCCTTCCGGGGCTGACTCGCAGCGGTCCTATCCCACCGATTCACTTCACATCCCGCCACTTCACTGCACGCCTTAATTTTCACCCACAACGCGTGAAAGGCGGCTAAGGTCGCGGGGGCATGCGGGAGCATTGGCGCTGCAGGCGAAGTGCATAGATCCCTTCGACAAGCTCAGGGCAGGCTCTCCGCTTCGCATCAGGAGAACAGAGCTAATTTTGTGGCAAGGCAAGCCGGCCGACGAAACGGCGAATGGCGTTGAGAACTGCCTCAGGCTGGTCGCGATGGGCGGAGTGACGGCAGTCGTGCAGGCGCAGAATCTCGACCGGACCGGCGGATTGGCGGGCAATGGCTTCCACCTGCGCCATGGTCCCGTACTGATCTTCGTATCCTTGAATAGTCAGGATCGGACAAGTGATCCGCGGGAGATATTCTTCGATGTTCCAGTCCCGAAAATCAGGATGGAGCCAGATGTTGTTCCATCCCCAGAAAGTTCGGGCAGGGTCGCGGTGATGGCGCGCCAGCTTTTCGCAGAGGTTCGTGGTTTCGAATTTTCGTTTCGCCTCCGCAATGCTGTTGACGCTGAGGTCTTCCACGAACACATGTGGGGCGAGCAGCACGAGGCCGCGGAGCTGGTGGTGAACGGAGGCGCAGATCAGCGCGATGGATGCGCCGTCGCTGTGGCCAATCAGAATCGGCGCCTCGATATTGAGGCAGGCGAGCAGTTCAGGCAGAGTCTTCAGCGCCTCGTCGTGCATGTACGACACTTCGTGTGGCTTCACGAGTCGATCGGAGTTGCCGGAGCCGTAACGCGAGTAGACGACCACCGGGCATCCCGTGGAGGCGGCAACTTCTGCGGGAAAGCTTTTCCAGTGTGAGATCGAGCCCAGGCCCTCGTGCAGAAGGACAAGCTCCGGGACCAGATGCTCGTTTTCGACTGTTGCGCCCGCTTGCGCAATGCGTTGGACTTCGAGCCGACGACCTTGGACGGTCACCTCAAGAGTATGGATTCTGAGGCCTTTTCTCCCCGATATGTTCTTCGCTTCGATATGCCTCATCAGGCTTCTTTCCCGGTTTCTTCGTGCCCTCCAAGGGCTGATACTGCATCTAACTCCTAGAATATCGTAAGCTATACACAGGAGATTTCGTGCGTTGCCCGCGTTGTGGGAATGAGAATCCGGCGACCAACCGCTTTTGCGGAAGCTGCGGCGCTTCACTGGCGTCTGCGGCGCCCGCTACGGTGCGAACTGAGCATGCGACTCAGACAACCGCCGTGCGCAATGCGTCGGTGCCGGCCAGCTCCGCGCCGCTCACTACGTCGCCGGCCGCTCCCTCGTCGATCACTGCGCAACGCACTGCCCCTCCTGTGTCGAGGGAGGTTCCCGGCATCTCTGGGCCGTCGTTCCTGGGACTGAACGCGCCCCCGCCGTCACGCTCCGGCAAGATTCCAAATCTGCAACGGGATGCGCATCACGGGCCGCCTTCAAGAAACCTCGATTATCTGCTGGACGACGAGGAGGAGCACAAGGGCGCCGCAGGAAAAATCTTTCTGATTCTGATTGCTTTGGCTCTGGCGTTGGGTTTCGGATACTTGCGCTGGCGGCACGAAGGATTGTCGGCCTTGTGGCCGGCTCAGAAGAAGCCGGCGGCGGCCGAGACTGCGGAAGCGTCGCATTCGGCGACGGACACTGCGGCAAATGCGCCCGACTCTTCTTCCCCTCCCGCGATTTCCCCTCCCGCAACGGGGACTCCTAGCACTGCGCCGCCAACGGGAAGCGCTTCGCAGCCTGCAGCAGCCGCCACGGACTCATCCTCGCCGGCCGCGGCTGCGTCGACTCCAACTTCGCCAGACAAGAGTGCGCCAGACGCAGCGGCGGCGGATCACGCTACAAATGCTGCTTCTCCTCCAGCGGCCGCTAGTGTCCCGCCTGCGGATAAGCCCGCCGCCGACGATTCCGGCTCTGCTGCTGCCCCCGCTTCCAGTGAAGAATCCTCCGCGCCTGCGCCGGTGGCGGCCGCCAAGCCTACCGCGAAACCTCGTCCTGTCCCTAAGCCGACCCCCGCCAAAGCTTTCGATCAAGTGGCCGAAGCCGAAAAATATATTTACGGGCGCGGCGGAGCGCGGCAGGATTGCGATCGCGGCCTGAGAATGTTACGTCCGGCAGCGGAGCAGTCGAATCCCCGGGCGATGATTTCGTTGGGGGCACTGTACTCGACGGGAGTGTGTACTCCGCGAGATCTTCCGACGGCTTACCGCTGGTTTGCGCTGGCGCTGCGCAAGCAGCCTGACAATCAACCGCTGCAGGAGAATTTGCAGAGGCTGTGGTCGCAGATGACGCAGCCAGAGCGGCAACTGGCGGTTAAACTCAGCCAGTGAGACGCCAGCCGGGGCTGGGAAGCTGATGGGGAATCAGGCCGCCTCCGACCCGCCCTTATCCCGATGACATGCATGTCTTACCTGGTTCGTTTGAGTGCGACTCTGCTGCTGTTGGGAGTTGCGATGTGCGGAGACGCCGAGCCGCGTCGTGACGCCGGCAGAGATGCACATACAGAACATGCAATCGGGCGGCACCTTCCGGGCAGGGAGATCAGAAACTTTGGCGAGGTAATTCCGACGCTTTATCGCGGCGGTCAGCCCAGCCACGCGGGATTGCAAGCGCTGGCCAACATGGGCATGGATATCGTGGTGAATACCGGTGGAAGACAAGACGACCAGGAAGGCAAAGAGGTCAAAAGCCTGGGGATGAAATATGTGGTGATCCGATGGCACTGTCCGTTTCCGAAAGACGAGGCCTTTGCTCGGTTCTTGAAAGTTGTGCACGACAACCCGGGGAAAAAGATTTTTGTACATTGCCGGCTAGGGGACGACCGCACAGGAATGATGGTCGCTTCCTATCGCATGGCGATCGAGGGCTGGTCGCCTGAAGACGCGATGAAAGAGATGAAGGCTTTTGGCTTTACCGGGCCGCACCACTTCATCTGCCCGGCGCTGGCGGGATATGAAAAGCATTTTCCGGAGCACCTGAAAAATAATCACGCGTTTGAGGGACTGTCGAAGCATGACTCGCAGAAGTGAGAAAGTCCCTATCGTCTGCCGTTTCCAGGGGAAACTACGCGGCCATATTCGGAGGCGCGGCTGAGCCGGTCAAACATGCGCCAGGCGGCGAGCGAAATCCTGGTAATCGCTTCTTCGCCATCGCGTTCGTCACGCAAGAATGCAGTCATCACGCAGATGACGTAGGGACGTCCTTCCACGAAGACGATGCCGGAATCGTTGCGCACGCCTTCGAGTGATCCCTCTTTGTTGGCGACCCGAACCTCAGGAGGCAGGTCGCGAGGAATCCAGGAATATTTATTCGTGCTGAGAACCTTGAAGAAGTCGGCGGTCAATTCCTTGTTCAGAAGCTTTCCCTGGTAGAGCGCGCGCAGCAGTGACGCCATTTCGCGTGGCGTAGAAATGTTCTCGCGGCCCCCTTTCGCGGCCTGCACGTCCATCATCTTGCGGCGCAGGCGCGTGTGCTCCAGGCCGAGCGAGTCGAGCATGGCGTTAACGTTCTCCATTCCGACGCGGTCGATCAGAACGTTGGCGGCAGAGTTGTCGCTCACCGCGACCACCATAGTGGCAAGATCGCGTAGCGTAACCCGGGTGATCCCTGGCGTCAGCCCGCCCATAATGTCGCTATCGGCGACAAGATCTGAGGCCTGCACGGTGTAAAGATCGGTGAGCTTCAGCTTGCCTTGCTGCGCCTGGCGGTAAAGCTCGGCCAGAACGGCGAGCTTGATGGAGCTGGCTTGGGGGAAGATCTCATTCTCGCGCAGAAAGAAATGATCGCTGGTAGTGAGATCTTCAACCACAACGCCCATCACGCCGTCGAGATTCTGATCGACGTCGCGGATGGTCGATTCAAGCTTCTGCCAGAGGACTTGTTGCTTCGCGGGATTGACGGGAGTTTGTGCGAACGCAGCGGCGAGCAGCAAGATGGCGCAGACGACTTGTTTCAAGGATAATCTCCTGAGGGCGTGGATTGCGGCTCTATCCCTCAATTTTCGCTTCGCGCAACTGCTTGACTGCAGTCTCCGAGCTGACCGGCGAGTAATACACCTCTTTGAAAGTGTACGAGCGGGCTTTGGCGCCGAGCACGGGCAGAATCTCGATGTGCCAGTGGTAATCCTCGTCGATCGTCTTCCAGTAGCCGAGGCTTTTCGAGGGGTGCAGGCTGCTGGGCGAGGTGTGCAGCACGAGGTGGAATTCTTCCGTGATGATGCGTACGCGCTGCAGCGTCCGCCGAAGCAGAGCGCCGAGGTTAACCCGCAGCCCGGGCTTGCTCAAGCCGGTGCGCTCGAACGCGGCCTCGTGATTGCGCGGCAGTATCCAGGTCTCATACGGAACTCTGCGGCGCGTACGGACAAAGCGCCACGTAATCTCCGCGGGCCTCAATGACGCGCAGGGCCTGGCGCTCCTCCTGCTGGATGATGTCGCAGAACACGCACCGCTCTTTGGTGGTGAAATACTCGCGCCCGGCGCGCAGTTCGTAGAGGACGCGGCGCGGAACGAACATGGTTGCCGTGATTTGCGACGTGGGATGGCTGAATTCCTGCCCGGCGCTGGGGCCGAAATCCTTGAACAGGCTGACGTACTTGATGCGCGGATCGCGCTTTAGATCGAGAATGCGCTCGGCGGCCAGGCGCAGGAAATGTCCGATTTCCTCATCCGTGGCGTTCCACATATGGCGGTCGTGACGCGGGTTCTCGACCAGAACTTCGTGGGCGCCCACGGAGTGCATGCGGTCGTAGATGCCATCGCCGCGGCGGCCGGGCTCGCCTTCGATGCGGTACAACGGCCTGGGATGCACTACGGCGCGCGCGGACCATGGAGCTCCACCGGTATTCGGCGTGGTCGCTATCACCTGCGCGGGCGAAGTAGAATCGGCGCAAAAAGGACAGGCTGCCTGGACTTGCGGTTTGGTATCCCCAGGATCGTCGCCGGTGATGACCCAGGAGCGCGTGATGGGATCCTTACGGAGTTCCACGCAATAGGAGACCACTGGACTGAAATAGAGTCAACTGCGATTTCCACCGTTGCGTGGTGACGAGTGCCGCAGAAGGTGGGCAGCGTGCTTTGTTATAATCCGCGCTCAAGCCCCGCAGATGAGCGAGCCGTCCACTCCGCTGATGCGGCAGTATGCTGCCGTCAAGAAGGAACACCCCACCGCGTTGCTGTTCTTTCGCCTGGGAGATTTCTACGAACTATTCTTTGAAGACGCGGTGGTTGCAGCCAAGGAGCTGCAGATCACTCTAACCTCGCGCAACAAGGAAAAAGGCATTGCAGTGCCGATGTGCGGCGTGCCGTATCACGCGGCGGAGGGTTACATCGGCAAGCTGATCCGAAGAGGATTCAAGGTTGCCATCTGCGAACAGATGGAAGATCCGAGGCTCGCCAAGAAGCTGGTGCGGCGGGAAGTGACGCGCGTGGTTACGCCGGGAACGGCGGCGGATTCGTCGCTCGGGGCCGAAGAAAATAATTTTCTTGCGGCGTTGGCGCAGGTCGGGGAGCGCGTTGGATTTGCAGCGTTGGACCTGTCCACCGGAGAATTTCGCGCCACCGAGTTTTCCGGCGCAGGAGCGATGCGGCGGGTGCAGGAGGAGTTGGAGCAACTGCGACCGAAAGAGTTGTTGTATGGGTCGGCAGCGCCGTTATTTGAGCAAGGTGCTGCAACGGGTGAGGATGTACCGAGCTTCTCCGCGCCCACCGACGGGCCGCATAATACGAGCCAGTTAAAGGCGCGGGTATCTCCGCAGGGCTTATCGCGCTCGGCCGAAACGCCGCTTGATGACTGGATCTTCGCGCCTGACCATGCCATTCCTCTGCTGGAAAATCATTTCGGCGTGCTGTCGCTCGAGGGATTTGGCTTGGCGGGACGGACGGCGGCGGCAGCCGCGGCTGGCGCCATTCTTTATTACGTGCGCTCGACCCAGCGCGGCTCGCTCGATCATGTGGACCGCATTGGCTGGTATGAACGCCAGAATTGCCTGGTCCTGGATGCTGTGACTGTGCGAAATCTGGAGTTGATTGAGCCGCTGTTCGCAGGTGGAGATGCGGGTGTCACTTTGTTTCGCTCGATCGATTGCGCGGTCACGCCCATGGGAAAGCGGTTGCTCCGATCATGGTTGCTGCGGCCTTCTCTGGATTTGGGCGAGATTCAAGGGCGGCTGGATGCAGTGGAGGCCGGCGTCCAGAGCCTGGTCGCGCGCGAGGAGCTACGGCGTGCATTGGATGGAGTGCTGGATCTGGAGCGGCTGCTGAGCCGGGTCACGCTGGAGACAGCGAATCCGCGCGACGTGCTGGCGCTGGCCGCTTCTCTGAGCAAGCTTCCCGCGGTGAAGGCGGCGCTGGGACGACTGGCGGCAGAGAGACTGAGAAAACTTCACGAAGCGCTGGATGAACTGGGCGACCTGCGCGAGCGCATTGAGAAGACGATTGTGCCGGAGCCGCCGCTGAGCTTCGCTGACGGGGGCGTGATCGCGGCGGCCGTCGAAGCGGAACTCGATGACCTGCGCGAGCTCTCGCGAAACAGCAAGCAGGTGCTGACGCAGATTGAGCAGCGTGAGCGCGGGCGCACCGGCATCAGCTCCCTCAAAGTGAAATTCAATTCCATCTTTGGCTATTACATCGAGGTTTCAAAGCCAAACCTGCATCTGGTTCCGCAGGACTATGAACGCAAGCAGACGCTGGTCGGCGCCGAGCGTTTCACTACGCCTGAGCTCAAAGAGTACGAAGCGAAAATTCTCGATGCGCAGGAAAAGATTGTCGAGATCGAGCGCCGCCTGTTCACCGAACTGCGCACCTCGATTGCGGCCGAGGCGAAACGAATTCGACAAACGGCGCTGGCCTTGGCCGAAGTCGACGTGCTGGCCTCCATGGCGCACACGGCGGCGCTGCGGAATTACTGCCGTCCGATTCTGGATGAGTCGGGCGATCTGGAAATCATCGAGGGCCGGCATCCCGTGATTGAGCAGCAGGAAATGGCCGGCGGTAATGAGCGCTTTGTTCCCAACGATCTGTATCTGAACCCGACCACGCATACGATTCTGCTGCTGACGGGGCCGAACATGGGCGGCAAATCGACCTATTTGCGGCAGGCAGCATTGATTGTGATTCTGGCGCAGATGGGATCGTTCGTGCCGGCGCGTTCGGCGCGGCTGGGCCTGGTAGACCGCGTTTTTACCCGCATCGGCGCCAGCGACAATCTGGCGCGTGGGCGCTCGACCTTTATGGTTGAGATGACGGAAACGGCGGCGATCCTGTATACCGCGACGGCGCGGTCATTGATTCTGCTCGATGAAGTGGGACGCGGAACATCCACCTACGACGGCCTTGCCATTGCCTGGGCCGCTGTCGAATATCTGCATGCGCGAGTGCGGGCGAAGACTCTGTTCGCAACGCACTACTTCGAATTGACGGAACTGGGCGAGCAGTTATCGGGCGTCAAGAACTACCATGTTTCTGTAAAAGAAACTGGCGGCGGGATCGTTTTCCTGCGAAAAGTCGAGCCGGGCGCGGCTGACCGCAGTTATGGCATCGAAGTTGCAAAACTAGCAGGCTTGCCGAATGAAGTGGTGGAGCGGGCGCGCGAGGTGCTCGCGGAACATGAGTTCGCGGAGCAGCAGGCCACCGCGCATCTTTCTCCCGGGGCCACGCCGCCTCCGGCGCAGTTGACGATCTTCACGCCGATCTCCCAACCGGTGCTGGAGAAGCTGCGCGAAGTAGATTTGAATCGGCTGACGCCGCTGGAGGCGTTGAATCTGCTGGCGGAGTTGAAGAAGGAAATCTAACCACAGAGAGTGGGCCACGGAGGAAGATCGTCCGCCAAGAATGTCTGTTCAACCCAGGCTTCGTAAAATCGGAGGAATCGGCCAACTCCTCATCGTCGGCTTCGACGGAGCAGAGATGACGCAGCGGCTCCGTTCCCTGCTCACACGGCTGCAACCGGCCGGGGTGATCCTGTTCGCGCGCAACATCAAGAGCGCAGAGCAGACCTGGCAACTCCTGCGCGATTGCCAGAAGTGCGTCGCCACGCCCTTGTTTACTTGCGTCGATCTGGAGGGTGGCAGCGTCGATCGTTTCCGCGACCTTCTCGGGCCGGCGCCTTCAGCCGCGGAAGTATTCGCCACCGGCGACCGCAAGCTCTTTCGCAAGCACGGGCAGTTGATTGGGGAAAACTGCCGCGCCCTGGGATTCAATGTTGACTTCGCGCCCTCTCTCGACCTGGCGTTTGAGGCTTCGCGCAGCGTGATGAGTTCGCGGGTGGTGTCGGCAAATCCGCGCGAGGCCGTTTCTTATGCGCGTGAGTTTCTTTCCGGGCTGCGCGCGGCAAGAGTGCTCGGATGCGGAAAGCATTTTCCCGGCCTCGGCGAAGGCAAGCTCGACAGCCATCACGAACGGCCTGTCATCGAGAAGCCCTTGAAGAAGCTCTGGACGGAAGATCTGGTTCCTTATCGAACTCTTCGACGGCAACTGCCGTTCGTGATGATTGCTCATGCGGCTTACCCTCAGGTCACAAAAGATAAAACTCCCGCGTCGCTCTCGAAGATCTGGATCGCCGACATCCTGCGCAAGCGCATCGGATACCGCGGGCTGATTGTGTCGGACGATCTGGAAATGGGCGGAGTCCTGTCGGCGGCCCCGATCGGACAAGCGGCGGTTGAGTCAATCCTTGCGGGCAGTGATCTGTGCTTAATCTGCCACCATGAGGATCACGTCATGCAGGGGCATGAGGCGCTGACGAAGGCCGCGGAGAGTGACCGAAAGTTCGCAAAGCACGTCGAGGAATCCGCGCGCCGCGTGCTCGCACTCAAAAGGAAGTTAGCGAAGCTGCTCCACATGACGAAAACTCCCTCGCCTACAACCGTTGAAAAGCTGTCGCGCAAATTGTGGGAGTTTGGCGAACAGGTGCGGCTGGAAGCTCTCACCGGTGCGGGCGGTACGCGGTTCCGCGCATGAAAAAGCGCGCATGAAAACGAAAGACATGATCGTGGCCGGGATAATGAGTGGAACCTCTGCCGATGGGGTCAACGTGGCGCTCGTACGGATTGGCGACAGGCGGGTTTCAAACTCGCCCCGGACGTTGGTTTCCGCTGCACGCATTCGCGGACAGGAGTGTCCGCGCCACATGAAACTGCTGGGGCACGCGGAGTATCCCTATCCGAAACAGGTTCGTAAAGCTGTCCTGGCGGCGATGAATGCTCCGCACGCGAATGTGCCAGATCTCGCTCGACTGAATTTTCTGCTGGGTGAACTTTATGCGGATGCCGTGCTAGCCACCGAGCAGAAACTTTGCGTCAAGGCGGACTTGGTGGGCTGCCACGGGCAGACGCTGTATCACCAGGGCGAGGCGAAGCGCTTTCTCGCGCGCACGGTGGCTGCGACATGGCAGACGGGTGAGGCTGCGGTAATCGCAGCGCGCCTCGGGGCGACCGTAGTCTCGGACTTTCGTCCATCCGACATGGCGGCAGGAGGCAAGGGTGCGCCCCTGGTTCCCTTCCTCGACTACATGCTGTTCCGCGATGCGCGTAGCGGAAGGATTGTGCAGAACATCGGAGGCATCGCGAACCTCACGGCGATTCCTGCAGGGGCAGCGGTCAGTGAGGTGGTCGCATTCGACACCGGTCCCGGGAACATGGTGATCGATGCGGTCACCGAAAAGTTGTTCGGCCAGCCCTTCGATCGAGACGGAAAAATTGCCGGCTCGGGGTTTGTACTCGAACCTGTCATTCGCCAACTCTTGTGCGGCGCGTTTTTCCGCACAAAGCCTCCGAGGACTGCGGGCCGCGAGGAGTTTGGACGGGAGTTTGTCCAGGAATTCTTGCGGAGATGTGGGGGCGCCGGGAAGAAGGACATCGTCGCCACCGCTACGGCGCTGACCGCGAGATCGATTGCCGATGCGATCCGGCGATTCATTGTGCCTGGGCCAAGTTCGGCACGTAAGCAACTTTTCCACGAGATGATCCTCTCCGGTGGCGGGACCAGAAATGCTACGCTGGTTAAAATGCTGACCAGAGAACTGGCGCCACTCGGGCTGCGTGTGCGATTCTCGGACGAGTATGGCCTTCCTTCTGAAGCGAAGGAAGCCACGGCCTTCGCTGTGCTGGCCTACGAGACGTGGCACCGGCGCCCGTCGAATGTTCCGTCGGCCACGGGGGCGAAACGTGCGGCGGTGCTGGGAAAGATTTCGTATCCATAAACTTGCTGAATAGAAACTGTCGACCATGCCTGTTTACGTCGCGATGCTAAGAGGAATCAACGTTGGTCCACACAAGAGGATCAAGATGGACCGGCTCCGGCAGTCGTTCGAAGGGCTCGGGTTCGAGCAAGTGAAAACTTACATCCAGAGTGGGAACGTGATTTTCAAGGCTGGCAAGGGTTCTCCCGTGGCGCTGGGCAAGAAAATCGAAGACAGGATTGTCAGCGACTTTGGTTTTTCTGCCTCGGTGATTGTGAGGACGAGCGCTGAACTGGGCGACATCGTCGTTGCCAATCCCTTCCTGAAACAGCCCGGCATTGACCACGAGAAACTGCATGTTACCTTTCTGTCGGATACTCCCGCGGCACCCGCACTGAAGAAGTTGGCCGAGTTCACCCTTGCCCCCGATCAGTCGCGGTGTGTGGGCAGGGAAATCTTTCTACACTTGCCCAACGGATTCTCCGGCAGCAGCCTGTGGAAAGTTCCGTGGGAGAAAGCACTCGGCGTGGTGACCACAACGCGCAATTGGAAAACCGTGAACTCCATTCATCAAATGTGTTTGGACTGCAGATGATGCTTGCGCGGCGCATGGGCAGGCGTCTGCGGACCTGTCGTCGCTTCGTGACGAACGGACAGCCGGGAGCCTGCCCTGAGCTTGCCGAAGGGGCGGCTGTCCCCACATGGGCTGTGGTGCTCCCCACTCTCGGATTGTTACTTTCCCTTCTGTCCTGCTCCGTCAAGCCCGATGCGAACACGCTGGTGATGATCATCGAGTCGAGCCCTACGAACCTCGATCCACGCGTGGGTCAGGATGCATATTCCGAGCGCATCGACAATCTGATCTTCGACGATCTGCTCTCGCGTGGCGACAACCTGGATGTCGCGCCAGGACTGGCGGAACGCTGGGAGATTCCCGATCCGCGCACTTACATCTTTCACTTGCATCACGGCGTAAGGTTTCACGACGGAGGCCCGCTCACCTCGCGCGATGTGAAGTGGACCTTCGATTCCCTGCTTACAGGAAAGATTCGCAGCACCAAGACGGCGGCGTACCGCTTCGTGGATCATCTGGACGCTCCCAATGACGACACGGTGGTTTTTCACATGAAAGAGCCGGACGCCGCCCTGCTGTGGAACATCTCCGACGGCGCGATCGGCATTGTGCCCTACGGGAGCGGGGATGAGATGACGCGCCATCCTGTCGGTTCCGGGCCATTCAAGTTCGTCAGCGGCGAGACCGACAAGGAAGTAATCATTGAGCGCAATAACAACTACTGGGGTGAGAAGGCCAAACTGGCGCGGGTTCGCTTCGCCGTGGTGCCCGACGCCACCACGGAGGCCCTTGAGCTCCGCAAGGGCAGCGGCGACATAACCATCAACTCGCTAACTCCCGACACCGTGCTTACCCTCGCGCGCGAACCCTTTCTTGCCGTCGAACATGCGCCCGGCACCGAAGTACAGTATCTGGGATTCAATCTTCGCGATCCTATTTTGAAGGATGTCCGGGTGCGGCAGGCCATTGCCTATGCGCTCGATCGCCGGCCGCTGATCGAGTATTTGTGGCGCGGCCAGGCGCGCCCAGCGCGCAGTGTGCTTCCACCGCAAAGCTGGGCTTACAACGGAAACGTGCCCTCCTACGACCATGATCCCGACAAGGCTCGCGCCCTGCTCGACGCGGCCGGTTATCCCCAGAGCAACGGCGTACGCTTTCACATCACCATGAAAACTTCCACCACCGAGAGCACGCGCTTGATGGTCGCCGTTATGCAGCAGCAGTTGCGCGAGGTGGGAATCGTCCTCGACATTCGCAGCTTCGAGGCGGCGACTTTCTTCGCCGACGTGACCCACGGAGCGTTCCAGCTCTACGGGCTGCGCTGGGTAGGTGGCAACGAAGATCCAGATATCTTCTATGTGTTCCACTCATCGCGGTTTCCGCCCAATGGGACGAACCGCGGCCACTACTCGAATGCCCGCGTGGATGCGCTGATCGACCAGGCCCGCCGCGAAGTCGATCCCAAGGTGCGCAAGCCTATCTACGCCGAGGTGCAGAGCATCCTGGCCGAGGAACTGCCTTACATCGATCTCTGGTATCTGGACAACGTGCTGGTGCACAACAAGCGGGTAAAGAACCTGCAACTAAATCCTGCGGGAAACTACGATTTTCTCAGGACGGCCGAGCTGGCTCCGAGCGACAACTAGCGGCCGCCTCGCAACTACAGCCATTTCTCGCGTGGTACCATCAAAATCAGAGGTGAGGCCGAGAGGCTTTCGCACGGGCCGACAAGGACTGCAAATCAAATGCCGGCGCCTGAGCAATTCTCTATGCGGATTCTCTTCATTGGCGACATTTTCGGGCGGCCGGGGCGGACCATCGTCAAAGATCGCCTCCCCGGCATTGTCCGCGATCAAGAGATCGACCTCATCATTGCCAATGGGGAGAACTCGGCGGCCGGCTTCGGCATCACTCCGGCCCTGGCCGAAGAATTATTTGAGCTCAACATCGATGTCATCACCACGGGAAACCACATCTGGGACAAGCGTGAGATCCTCGATTATTTCCAGTCGGTCGAAGGCAACGGACATGGCCCTGCGCGACGTGTGTTGAGACCGGCAAACTATCCGGCAGATATGCCCGGATGGGGCTTGTATCAGGGCCGCAAAGGGCATGTACCTTACGCGGTCATTAATCTGCAAGGGCGCGTTTTCATGGCCTCAAACGACGATCCGTTCCGCACGGCCGACCAGCTACTCAAAACCGTTGCCGCTAAAGTGATTCTCGTGGATATGCACGCCGAGGCCACCTCAGAGAAGATTTCTCTGGGCTGGTATCTGGATGGTCGGGTGACTGCGGTGATTGGCACGCACACGCACGTCCCCACGGCGGATGAACGCGTACTGCCTGACGGGACGGCTTACATCACAGACGTGGGCATGACTGGACCTTATGACGGAGTAATCGGGGTGAAGAAGGAACTCGTCGTGAACAAGTTTCTCAACGGCATGCCGGTGCGCTTTGAGCCCGCCACCGGAGATGTGCGGCTATGCGCGGTGGTCATTGATTGCGATGAGAAGACGGGAAAAGCGCGCAACATTGAACGCCTGATGCTGAGCTAGGAGCCCCTTGGAAACTCGCGACCACCAGGGCTAAAGCCCAATCGATTATAAACGGCTTACGCGGCCCTGAAGGGCCGCTCTTCCACGGCACTATTTGCACTGCCACAACGGCCTGCGAAGTCTGACGCCAGGCGCAAACTTTTCCGCGTAAGGCCTACCGCAATTCCTCCATCGCCGCTTCCAACACTTCCCTGCCCGGACGCACCATCGACTCCGGAAGCGTCGCCAGCGGCTGATCGACGACATTCAACATCTCCAGGAAATTCGGGGCTTTCGTGTTCACGTAGAACATTCCCGTCAGCACTTCACCCTTGTCGTGAGATTCGGTCAGACGGGTCAGCGCGCGGACTTTGTCGGTAGGATCGTAGTCTTCCTCGAGCTTGCGCAATTGCAGGTGCGAGCCGTCGTGCATGGTCACACTCAGCGTTGTGCCGGGATCGTATTCAACGGAGATATCTTCGAATCGCGGTATAAAGCTGACTTCCTGCAGCATCTCCTCGTGTTCCTTCACGTACTTGTAGGACTTTGTCGATCCCTCGTGATCATTGAAGGTCACACACGGAGACACTACGTCGAGCATTACCGTCCCCTTGTGCGCGATCGCCGCTTTCAGCATCGCGCTCAGCTGTCGCTTGTCCCCGGAGAACGAGCGGCCTACAAAAGTTGCGCCGAGTTGAATGGCCAGCGCACAAGTATCGATCGGAGGAAGGTCGTTAAGCACACCCGATTTCAGCTTCGAGCCGAGATCGGCGGTCGCTGAAAACTGACCTTTGGTAAGGCCGTATACGCCGTTGTCCTCGATGATGTAGATGATGGGCAGATTGCGGCGCATGAGGTGAACGAACTGGCCAATGCCGATCGAAGCAGTATCTCCATCCCCACTGACGCCGATGCAGATCAGGCGGTGATTGGCGAGCATCGCTCCGGTTGCCACGGAGGGCATGCGCCCGTGCACGGCGTTGAAGCTGTGCGAGCGGCTCAGGAAATATGCTGGCGTCTTCGAAGAACAGCCAATCCCGCTGGGTTTAATGACAAACTCAGGCTCCACGCCCATTTCATACATGGCTTCAATGATGCGTTCGGAAATTGCATTGTGGCCGCAGCCGGCGCACAGTGTGGTCTTTCCGCCTTTGTACTCCATCACGGTCAGGCCGATGCGATTCGTCTTTGGTCCAGCAGAGCCGGGTTCAACAGCAGTGGTCGACATCTACTTCCCCTCCATCGTGGTCAATTCGTCGGTAATGGATCGCGCATCCAGTGGCAATCCGGTGATGTGCGCGATACTGTGCAGGCGCGTGAGCAGTTCGGGCTTTACATCGAGTTTAAGCAGACTGAGCATTTGCGCGTCACGGTTCTGTTCCACGACATAAATACGTTCATGCTGCTCGATGAATTCGTGCACCTCGCGTGTGAACGGATAGGCTCGCAGGCGCAGGTAGTCAGTCTCGATTCCGTACTCGTCGCGCAGTTGATCGCGGCTTTCGATGATCCCCCAGTGCGAGGTTCCATACCCGATGATTCCGAGTTTTGCGTTCTTGCCTTTTACAATTTCGGGGCGCGGAACGAAAGAGCGCGCCGTTTCGAACTTGCGGTTCAGCCGCTCCATGTTTCTTTCGAAGTCGTCGGCGCGTTCGCTGTACTGCGCATTTTCATTGTGGCCGCTGCCGCGCGTGAAGTACGCCGCCGCGGGATGCGGCGTTCCCGGCAGCGTGCGGTAGCCGATGCCGTCGCCGTCCACATCCTTATAGCGCGCAAATCCGCCCAGCCGGTCGAGATCTTCCTTGCTGAGCACCTTGCCGCGATTGATCGGTGTGGTCGGATATTCGAACGGATCAGACATCCAGTTGTTCATGCCGAGGTCCAAGTCCGACATCACAAACACCAGCGTCTGGAATTTCTCCGCCAGGTTGAACGCCTCGGTCGCCATGCTGAAGCACTCGGAGACCGAACACGGAATCAGCATGATGTGTTTGGTGTCACCGTGAGAAAGAACCGCGGTTGAAAGAATGTCGCCCTGCGAGGTGCGCGTGGGCAAACCCGTCGAAGGCCCCACGCGTTGGATATCCCAGATCACTCCCGGAACTTCCACGTAATACGCCAACCCGGCAAACTCCGACATCAGCGAGATGCCCGGACCCGCGGTTGCAGTCATGCTGCGCGCGCCCGCCCAGCCGGCGCCGATCACCATGCCAATCGCCGCGAGTTCATCCTCGGCCTGCACGATGGCGAACGTCGCCTTGCCATCCGGACCGATGCGGTATTCCTTCATGTACTCAATCATGGTCTCGACCAGCGATGAAGACGGCGTGATCGGATACCACGTTACAACTGTGCATCCGGCAAACATGCAGCCGAGCGCGGCCGCGGAGTTGCCGTCGATAATGATCTTGCCCGCGGTCTTGTCCATGCGTTCGATGTAAAACGCACCGCGCTTTTTTAGATTGGCTTTCGCGTAATCGAATCCGGCTTGCGCCGCTGCCAGGTTCAGATTCGCCGCCTTCGCCTTTTTGGCAAACTGCTTCCGGATGGCCTTCTCCACTTCGCCCATTTCGATCTCTAGCAGCTGAGCTACCACGCCCACGTACACCATGTTCTTCACCAGCTTGCGCAGCTTGGCTTCCGGGCACACCGCGGCGACCAGCTTGTCGTAGGGAACGGAGTAAAACACTAGATCGTTGCGCAACTTGTCGAGCCCGAGCGGCTCGTCGTAAAGGACGGAAGCTCCCGGCGCCAGAGACATCGTGTCTTCCTGCGCGGTCTCCGGATTCATCGCAACCAGAAAATCGGTTTCTTTCTTGCGCCCGATGTAGCCATGCTTGTTGGCGCGAATGGTGTACCAGGTGGGCAGACCCGCGATGTTTGATGGGAACATGTTCTTGCCCGAGACCGGCACGCCCATCTGGAAAATGCTGCGCAAAAGCACCGTATTCGAGCTCTGCGAGCCGGAACCGTTGACCGTCGCGACCTGAATGCTCATGTCGTTGACGATCCGTTTGCGCCCCAGTTGATCCCCCGATTGCTGGGGCACGACATCCGTTGTGGCCATCCCTACACCTTCTTTCAATTAAAGAGCGAAACATCGCCCTGATTTTGCGTTCCGCAGAGGGAAAACATTCCATTATACGGCGGCTGCCGGAGCCCTGTCGTGCGAATCGCCCGTCGGGAGCGAGGAGGAACCTGCTTTGAAACTGGCACGCGGCACCCGGAATCAGCTTTTGAAGAACTGTGCGATGTTCCGGAACTTATTATATCGTGAGACGATTAATTGGGCAGGGGGGATTTTCTTGAGCTCCGCGTAGTGCTTTTGCAGACTTACATCCAGAAGATTAGCCGCCGCCTCGTAATCACGATGCGCGCCCCCGCCAGGCTCCGGCACGATGTCGTCAATGCAGCCAAGCTCGCTGAGGTCTTTGGCCGTAATGCGCATGGCCTCGGCGGCCAGTTCTTTCTTGGTGGCATCGCGCCACATGATCGCGGCGCAACCTTCCGGCGAGATTACGGAGTAGATCGAGTTTTCCATCATCAGCACGCGATCGGCGACCGCGATGGCCAGGGCGCCCCCGCTTCCGCCAACTCCAATTACAGTAGCGATGATGGGAACCTCCAGACGCGCCATCTCGCGGAGATTGTGGGCGATCGCCTCGGCCTGCCCGCGCTCTTCTGCCTTGATTCCAGGATAGGCGCCGTCAGTGTCCACGAGGGTGAAGATGGGCCGGCGAAATTTTTCCGCAACTTTCATCACCCGCAGCGACTTGCGATATCCCTCCGGATGCGGTGTGCCGAAATTGCGATGGACACGCTGCTTCATGTCGCGGCCCTTTTGCGTGCCCACGACCAGAACTTCGTCGCCGTGGAAGCGAGCCATCCCGCAGACAATTGCCGGATCGTCTCCGAATCCGCGGTCGCCGTGAATCTCGCTCCAATCGGTGAACACGCGCTCAATGTAGTCAAGAGCCTGCGGACGCTGCGGATGCCGCGCCAGTTCGGTCTTTTGCCAGGCCGTGGATGTGGCTTTGATCTCCTGGCGCAGCGTGTCGATGCGTTCCTGCAGCCGTGCCAGCTGGCGGCGCGTGGCGTCATCCTGGTGGGAGGATTCCATCTCCGCCAACTGCCGCTCCACCTGTTCCAGTTCTTCCTGCGCCTTTTGCGTCGCCGCCATAAGATTCAACTGATGATGCGAACACTACCACGTCCGCACAGCTGCTCTACTCTCGCGATGAAATTGCGATCCGGCAGCACATTATAGCCTTCCGCCTCCATCACCACCATGAAATCGCCCTGCCGTTCCACGTCGAACAACACTTTCGCCTCACCCTTGTTCCCCACAAAAAGCTGGTGCAGATCATCCACCGTGTTCTCGCCCGCGGTCTCCAGCGGCACGCGAATCCGGATGGCTCGCGGCAGAGGAACTTTGGCCTCTTCCAGCGGCATAATCTCGGCGGCAGTGATTTTCGGATTGGCCCCTTCTTCGATGCGCACGCCCGCCTTCACCAGCACCGGAACTTCGAGCTTCACTTTTTCTCCCAGCCGCTTGAAGGCCTCCGGGAAAACAATCATCTCGATGGAGCCCGACATGTCCTCGAGCATCGCCTGGGCGTAGAAGTCTCCGCGCTTCGACTTCAGCACACGCAGGTTCGTTATCAGGCCAGCGGTCACGATGGTTTCGTCCTTGCCGGTGGAGTTCTTCATCGCGGCAAGCTCTTCGGTATTCAGGGCCTGCAGATCCTCCAGCTTGGGTCTGTATTTCTCCAGCGGATGCCCAGTGATGAAGAAGCCGAGAATCTCCTTCTCCGCGGCCAGGCGCGTGTGCTCGTCCCAGTCGGGAATGTTGGGCAGTTTATCGTTGTCTCCCTCGCTCTCTTCCTGGAAAACTCCAAAGAGCCCGTGCTGCCCCGACTCCGCATCGCGCTGTGTCTTCTGCGCGCGCTCGATCGCCTTATCGAGCACCTCCATCAACTGTGCGCGGCGACCCAACGAATCCATGGCTCCGCTCTTGATCAGCGACTCCAGCACCCGCTTGTTCAGCAACCGGAGATCAACGCTCTCACAGAAATCAAAAATCGACCGGAATTGCCCCAGCTTCTTCCGCGCCGCCACTATCGATTCGATCGCATTGCCGCCAACGTTTTTCACCGCAGCCAGCCCGAAGCGAATTGCCTCGCCATGCGGCGTAAAGTTCGCGTCAGAAACATTGATGTCAGGCGCCTCTACTGCAATCCCCATCTCGCGGCATTCGTTAATGTACTTCACCACGTCGTCGGTCGAGCCCGTGACCGAGGTCAGCAGCGCCGCCATGAACTCCACGGGATAGCGCGTCTTTAAATATGCCGTGTGATAAGCCAGCAGTGCGTAAGCCGCAGAGTGCGACTTGTTGAATCCGTATCCCGCAAACTGCGCCATCAGATCGAAAATCTTCTCAATCTTCTTCGGCGGATACTTGCGCTGCGCCGCGCCCTCGACGAAGCGCTCGCGTTGCTGCGCCATCTCTTCCGCCTTCTTCTTGCCCATCGCGCGCCGCAGCAAGTCAGCTTCGCCCAAAGAGTATCCTGCCAGCCGGTTCGCGATCTGCATCACTTGCTCCTGATACACGATCACGCCCAGCGTCTCTTTCAGAATCTCCTGCAGTTCCGGCAGTTCGTACTCGATCTTCTTGCGGCCGTGCTTGCGGTCGATGAAGTCGTCGATCATCCCGCCCTGGATCGGGCCGGGGCGATACAACGCGTTGAGAGCGGTCAAGTCCTCGATGGAATTGGGCTGGTAGCGGCGCAGCACATCGCGCATGCCATGCGATTCAAACTGGAAGACGCCGGAAGTCAACCCCTTATGGAAAACCTTTTCGTAGGTCTCGGAATCTTCCAGCGGGATCTGCTCCAGCTTGATGGCCGTGCCCCGCGTCTGCTCGATCAATTTAAGCGTGTCGGTCAAAATCGTCAGCGTGGTCAGACCGAGAAAATCCATCTTCAGCAGGCCCATTTTTTCGATCGCGACCATGTCGAAGGCAGTGACGATTTCATCGTTCTTGGTCTTGTGCAACGGGACCAGATCGGTCAGCGGCCGCGGCGAGATCACCACTCCCGCGGCGTGCACACCAGAGTTGCGCACCAGCCCTTCCAGCTTTTTCGCGGTATCCAGCAACTCGCGCACCTGCGCATCTTTCTCGTAGGCTTCGCGCATCTGCGGAGATTCTTCAATCGCATGATCCAGCGTGATGTTGAGCTGGTTGGGCACCATCTTGGCAATGCGGTCGACATCGCTGTAGGGGATGTCCATCGCCCGGCCCACGTCTTTGATCGCGGCCTTGGCCGCCATGGTTCCAAACGTGATGATCTGCGCCACGTTGTCGCGCCCGTATTTGCGCGTGACGTATTCGATCACCTCGCCGCGCCGGTTCATGCAAAAGTCGATGTCAATATCCGGCATGGACACGCGTTCGGGATTCAGGAAGCGCTCAAACAGCAGCTCGTGCTGCAAGGGATCGAGATCGGTGATGCCGAGAGCGTAGGAAACCAGCGATCCGGCCGCCGATCCGCGTCCCGGGCCCACCGGAATGTCGCGCTCCCGCGCATAGCTTATGAAGTCCCATACGATCAGGAAATATCCGGGAAACTTCATCTGCTGAATAATCGCAAGCTCCCGCTCCAGCCGCTGCTCATAATCTGAAATCGAGTGTTTCAGCTTGCCTTGTTCATGCAAAGGACGCAGCGTTTCGAGCCGCCGCGCAAAACCTTCGCGGGTTACATGCACAAAATAACTGTCGAGGGTGTATCCCGCTGGCACATCGAACTGCGGGAACGGAGTCGCGACTTTCTCCATCCGCAGGTTGCAGCGTTCGGCGATGCCCAGCGTTCGCGAGACCACGTCGGGCGAGTCTTTGAACACCCGGTACATTTCGTCGTGACTCTTGACGAAGAACTGAGTGCCCTCGAACTTCATGCGCGCCGTGTCGTGAATCGACTTGCCGGTCTGTATGCAGACCATTACGTCCTGCGCGTGCGCATCTTCTTCGCACAGGTAATGGCTGTCGTTGGTCGCCACCAGCGGCAACCCCAGGTCCTTTTCCAGCTGGAAAAGGCCGGGACGGATGCGGTGCTCCATCGCCAAGCCTTGATCCTGAATTTCAAGGAAGAAGTTTTCTTTGCCGAAAATGTCGCGGAAGTTGCCCGCTGCCGCGCGCGCGGCGTCATAGTTCCCTTCCATCAGCCGTTCTGCGACTTCGCCTTTCAGGCATCCGGAAAGCCCGATCAGCCCTCGCGAGTGCTCCGCCAGAAATTTCTTGCTCACCCGCGGCTTGTAATAGAAGCCGTGAAGCGATGCCTCCGACGTAATCTTCACCAGATTGCGATAGCCCTCTTCGTTTTCCGCCAGCACGAGCAGGTGATTGTAAGTATCACCCTCGGGCGGAGTTCGCTCGATGTTGTGATCGTCTTTCTTGCAGATGTAAAGTTCGCAGCCGACGATCGGCTTCACTCCGTGCTTGTGTGCCGCATTGACAAAATGCACCGCGCCAAAAATATTGCCGTGGTCGGTCATGGCCACGGCAGGCATGCCCAGTTCTTTTACGCGCTCGCAGAGCTTGTCAACATCACAGGCGCCGTCGAGCAAGGAGTAGTCAGTGTGCAGGTGCAGGTGGACGAATTGAGACATGGGCTCTTGGTGTTTTGTATTTGGCGCCATTCTACTGGGAATTCAGAAGGAATCCCCGACCAACTTATTCACAGGAAGAGGAAATCCCACAAGAAAGACTATTGCCCTTCGCCGGTTCCCGGCACCCGGAAATCCACGCCACGATCATCGTTCGCCTTGACCGTGGCCGGAAGGTCGAGATCAGTAAGGGGAATCTTCTGCGTACGCGAAGCGGCGAACGACCAAAGCGTCTGACCCACGATGGCGTAGTTCTGCACTTCTTGCTTGTGCTGATCGCGGAACACCAGCACCGTAGCCGGAGTCGGTGTTTCGCTTCGCGATGCTTCACGCTGCTGCGGCCCAGAATCCCGCCGCGCATAAAAATCCTGATCTTCCTCTCGGCGCGCTCGCTGCTCTTCCAGGCTCTCCTGATTCATTTCGTTGGCAGCTTGAATCTCGCCCGCCCGGTCCTCATCGTAGGAGGAATGTGAATCCCACCACCACGAATCCAGCCACGGATCGTAGTAGCCCGCGTACCACCCCGGCCATCCACCACAGTTGAAACCGAAGCAGTTACGGAAGCCGAAGTTTCCAAACCGCCCATTGCGGAAGCGGCCCCGACCGAAGCGGTCCCCAAAGCGATTTCCAGCAACTCGATTTCCGGCAAAGCGATTTCCAGCGAAGCGATTCCCGCGTAAGGATGGCTGACGCAAGGAAGATCGGTAACCCATGCCGCGCCCTGCAAGCCCAGGCCCGGAGCGCATGCCGCTGAAGCTGGGTCCGCCACCGAAGGCGTGGCCGCCACTTCCGCTGAAGGAGTGGCCACCGCCTACGTGACCGCCGAAACCACCACCACCGTGAGCAGCACCCCCGCCGTGCCCGCCGCCACCGTGCTGCGCGAAGGCGGGCGCCAATGCCAGCGTTAGGACGGACGTCGCAATGGAAAGAAGGCGACGCATACCTAGATTATAAGCCCGATTGGCAACTTCAACACCCAGTAATGGAGGCCTTATTTCTTCTTCTTTCCCTTGGTCTTCTTGGGAGCTGCTTTCTTCGGAGGCGCTTTCTTCGCAGGCCGTTTTGCCACGGCCTTGCTCGGAGGGCGGGCTGATGGGGGCGCTGCCTTAGCCGGCTTGCCCTTCACCGGAGGCACGGCGGGCGCAGGAGCGGCGGGTGCGGCCGCGGGCGCAGCTTTCCCCTTGCCCTTCCCTGCCTCGAGCTTCTTTCCCCCAGCCGCAGCACCCGCGTCGGCGGCAGCGGCCTTGCCGCGCCCACGCTTCGGTGGAGGTGGAGGAGGCGGCGGAGGCGGCGCGAACGGCTTCAGAAAGTTCAGCGTCTCGGTCCGTGAACGCAGCTTGCCGTCGAGCAACAGCATGAACACGTCGTGCGCGAGCTTGGGATACTCCGGCAACTGAGGCGTGATCAGCAGTTCGGTCATCTCCGGCAGTGGAATCTTCTGCTGAATCTGGCGCCACTTGGTCAGAAAATTCTTGATCTTTTGATCCACCGACTGCTGCCGCGCGGTTACTGCCAGGAACAAGATCATCTCGGGCCGCGCGCTGGAAAGCAGCTGCCACGCCCGCGACGGCGTCGCCGCCTCTTTGCCCATCAGCCGCTTGGCCAGGTCCTTGGCGTGATCCTCAATGTCCCGCCATGCCTCGACCAGGTCCTTACGCGGAATCTGCTTCCGCAGGTCGGCAATCTCTTTGTCCGTCAGCCGCGCAGTCAGGAAATGCATCACCGCCGGGCCGGCATCCGGAGCGTAGCCGAGGTCCACCATCTGCTGCCGAGTCTTCATCAGCTGGGCCAGCCCGTTGGCATCGACCTTGGCGAGAGTCCAATGAGGATGCAGTACCTTCAGCCAGCCCTCTTTCTCCAGCATCTTCACCACGTTCAGCGGATCATCTTCGTGCGCCAACGCCGCGATCTCATGGCCCACGGAGGTGCGCAGAATGTGGTCGATGTAGTTGCCTTCCTTGGCCGCGTCATAACGTGCCTGGGTGCGCTCCTCGATGGGCCAGTGGAAGCGCGCCGCAAAGCGCGTGGCCCGGATCAGGCGCGATGGATCCTCCAGGAACGAGTAATTGTGCAGGATGCGGATCAGCTTGGCTTCAATGTCGGCCACGCCATTGAAAGGATCCAGCAGGAGCCCGCGTGATCCCTCATTGAGCGACAGCGCCATGGCGTTGACCGTGAAGTCGCGCCGGCGCAGGTCTTCATGGATAGTCGCGGGGAAAACCAGCGGAGGCTTGCCCGTCTTCTCGAATTTCTCCGTACGCGCCATGCTGATCTCGGCGCGGACATTGCCGGGCAGCGCCAGAAACACGGTGCGCGCGTCTTCGTCCACGGCGGATACCTGCGCACCGGCCTTCTCGATTTCCTTTTGCAGCTTGAGAGGATTGCCCTGGACCGTGAAATCGAGGTCGCGGATGGTGAAGCCGCTGATGATGTCGCGGATCGCGCCACCCGTCAGGTAGATATTCATTCCAGCGGCGCGAGCTATGTCCTGGACCAGGCTGACGCCCTTCAACTGATCCGGCGTCAACCGGATTTCCATCGTGTAAATGTAATCAGCCATTCGCTTTCATGCGGCCGTCAGGCCGTCGTGGTACAGAACTGCCATTCCGGGCCGGGCTGGAAAAACCGAGCTTTCCACAAGATTTCCACAAGGTATATTGACAGGGTCCATTGGGCCTGTGCCACGCCATTGCAAGTGGCTTAGTATAAAGTACTTAGACAGACTGGTTCATATTGCAGCAAGCTACAGAAAATAACACAACGTTTATCGTTTGGCTACTGCCAAGGCGTATGCCGAGTGTTTTTTGCTGAAAAGTGCGAGAATCACGCAGCGGCTGTCGGGCTTTGGCTGTCGGGCTTCGGGCTTCGGCCAAACCGGAACCCGGCACCTGGATTCCTTACGATTCTTGGCCGACGCCCGAAAGCCGCAGCCCGAAGCCCGTGAACTGAAACTCATTCATGCCCTCTACGCGCAAGAAAGTCATCGTCCGCAAGATGGATCGGGATTCCGTCTCGGGTTATGTTGCCCCGGCGCAGTTTGTGAACGAGGGAAAGCTGGAACTCCTGAATACCGCCGGTACGGTGGTCGCCATGGACTTGCGCGAAATCAAGGGCGTCTATTTCGTGCGCGAATTCGGAGACTCCGAGTCCCTCACCCGCAAGACCTTCACCTCCCGCCCCCGCTCCGAAGGATTGTGGGTGCGCTTGCGTTTCAAGGATAACGAAATCCTGGAAGGCCTGATGCCTGCCGACCTGACCCAAAGCACTCCCGAGGGCTTCCTCATCAATCCCCCCGATCAGCGCTCCAACACGCAACGCATCTTCGTTCCCCGCACTGCGCTGGAATCTTTAACCGTGCTGGCCGTCATCGGCGCCAGCCGCCGCCAGCGCCGCGTCCCTGCCGCAGACCAGCGCCAAGTTCCCATGTTTGGAGAATGACGCTCGGAGAATGACTCGGAGAATGGCGTCGGAGAATGTCTCCCGCTCTATTTCGGCGTCAATAAGAACGCGTGGTTGTATCCCTTGATGGTGCCGTAACCTGTAATCTGCCCGACCTTGTTAATGTCGTTGGCATTGATCAACACCCATCCGGAGTCGGAAGGAATGAGCGAATTCAGATCATGGATGCCGCTGGAATTCCAAATCATCGCGTGAGCCGCGTTGTTGGAAAGATTGCCATAGCCCACAATAACGTCGTCGTCGTTGACGGCAAACGCCACGCTGTACGTTCCGCCAGGGAACGTCCCCAGGTCGTGGATTTTCCGCGACGCGTCCCACTTCACTGCATGCCAGCTGCCCGCGGTAGTGGAACCGTCCGACTGCCCCACGATAGTTTCCGACGAGTTGATCGCATTCGCGATACTGGTCACGCCTCCCGCAAGTGTCCCTAGGTCGATCATCCCCGTTCCCGAGAGCCAGGCGAAGCCGTGCGACTTGAAAGGCGGACCGTAGCTGAAAACCGATTCCCCCACGATTTCGTTGTTGTCGTTGATGTCGAGACCGGCGGTAAAGATCGCTTTGGGCAGGCTTCCTAAATTCTTGATCTTCCCGTTGCTCCAGCTCGTCGCATCAACCACGCCCGAACTGAGAAACGAATCTCCCGCGCTCATTCCGGACGAATTGATTTCAAAGGCAGCGCTGGAATTACCCCCGGCAAGTGTCCCCAAGTTGACCATGCCTTCGCCTGAAGTCCAGAGAAACGCCACAAAGTTTGTGGCCGGCTGGCCTTTGATATTCGAATAACCTACCACTGTGCCGGAGTCATTCAGGCCAAGCGCGCCGCTCACCGTGCCGCCCGAAAGCGTGCCCAGATCCTTCATGCCCGTGCTCTTGCTCCATAAGAATGCATGTTGCCCCGCCACCAGCCCGGTACAGGGATACCCCTGGGCGTTCTTCGTATCGGAGCAGCCTACAACTTCCCCGTAGTTATTAAGCCAGAATCCGTTGCTCTCATTGTCACCCTTGAGCGCTCCGATGTCAGTGATCGTATAAGTCTGCGCCGCCCCGAGCCCAGCCCCCGCCAGCAAGAACAATGCCCACAATGTGGCCCTCACCATGTCTGGTTCCCCCCGCGGAAAACTAGCACTATCCCATCACGAAACGCCAGCAAGAAATACAAAAGTACCGAAGATGGAGGTCCGGACAGCACGTCTCCCCAGGGTCTGCCCTCCGCCTATGTAACTTCCTTTGGGCGCATGCGTAAACAATATTGCAAACTCCGCCAATCTGTCGTACCGTGGCTGTCCCAGGCGCAGAGCTGTCTTTTGCGCAACAAGAGCGATCGGACCAACCCCTTCCTCCCGCGTCCGTTCGGTCTTCAAGGGCGTAGCCACATCCCAGCGTAGGTGTCGTCGACATGCGAAGCCGCCTCGTCTTCTCACCCGTCCTGTTTGCCGCCATCTTTCTTGCCACAGTCTGCTCCGTACCGCTGTGGGCGCAACATCCTGCGCCTGAATCGGAGGCCCCCACCCCGGCGGGGAGCCCGCTGATCACGCAACCCGTGGACGAAGCGCAGCTCACGGTTCTCAAAGGCAACACCCATCCCCTGGCGCGTCCGCAGTTCGACCTCGGCACCGCGCCCGCCAGCCTGCCCCTGCAGCGCATGTTGCTGGTGCTGAAGCGCAGCCCCGAGCAGGAGACAGCGCTTCGTAAGTTGCTTGACGACCAGCAGGACAAAGCCTCGTCCCACTACCATAAGTGGCTCACGCCGGAACAATTCGGCCGCCAGTTCGGCCCCAGCGATGCCGACATGCAGACGATCACGTCCTGGCTGCAATCCCACGGATTCCAAGTCGGCTCGACCAAAGGCCGCACCGTGCTCGAGTTCTCCGGCTCCGCCAGCCAGGTGCAAGAAGCGTTTCACACCACGATCCACAAGTACATTGTGCACGGCGAACAGCACTGGGCCAACGCCAGCGACCCAAGCATTCCCACGGCTCTGACAGGCGCAGTAGGTGGCGTGCTCACGCTACACAACTTCTTGAACAAACCTTACGTACATTTTTCCCCTCATCCCACGCCGGTGGTATTCACCCATGGCAAGGCTCCGTACGTTACATTTCCCCCACAAAACGGCCAGCCCACGTTCTATGCTCTCGGCCCGCAAGATTATGCGACCATCTACAACATTAACCCCGTGTACAACGGGAACAACGGGAACGCTCCCAATTACGGCCAGGGCGTAACCATAGGGATCGTCGCCCGCAGCAACTTATTTGGTCAAAGCACGCCGCCCAGTGATGTCTCGGACTTCCGTTCCGATTTTGGGGTGCCTTTCCAAAATCCCAATGTAATCCTTAATGGACCCGATCCGGGAGACCTGGGTGGTGGGGAGGAGGCTGAAGCCACGCTTGATGTCACATGGTCCGGCGCGGTCGCTCCTCAGGCGAATGTAGATTTCGTTGTCTCTGCTTCGACCGATACCACCGATGGAATTGATCTTTCGGAACTCTACATCGTGGAGAACAATCTTGCCGACATTATGACCGAGAGCTTCGGAAGCTGCGAATTTTTTAACACCGATACCCGAATTGCCGGCACAAACACATTGGCTGAACAGGCCTCAGCACAAGGCATCACCTATTTCGTTTCCACCGGGGATAGTGGTGCAGAGGGCTGCGACGACCCAAATTTCGAGACTGTAGCGACCGGACCAATATCAATCAATGTGCTTGCCTCCACCCCATTCACCGTCGCGGTCGGTGGCACAATTTTCAACGAAAATGGGCAGGACAGCACGTATTGGACTGGCGTCAATGGTCTCTCCGAAACCGCAATTTCTTACATTCCGGAAGACGTTTGGAACGAAAGTTGCGCCACCACAACTTGCCAAAGCATCTGGGCGGGAAGCGGCGGTGCGAGTGCGGGCAATATTCAAAACGGAGGCACTACTCCCGGCATACCTAAGCCCTCGTGGCAATCAAACGTAAACGGCATTCCTAATGACCACGTGCGAGATATCCCGGATGTGTCATTGACCTCCGCCGAGCACGATCCCTACCTGCTCTGCCTTGAGGGGTCCTGCAGCCAGAATCTCATTTACCCCGTCTGGGGTACGTCCGCCGCAGCCCCATCCTTCGCCGGCATCATGGCGCTAGTGGACAGTCAAATGGTGAGCCTGGGAGCAAGTCGGAGGCAAGGCCAAGCGGACTATGTCCTTTATCCCCTAGCCGCAACTCAACAGAAGAATGGGACCGCCTGCAACGCCTCCACAACACCTCTGCCCAACAGCGCATGTGTGTTCAATGACGTCACCGTGGGCAACAACTCTGTTCCCGGCGAAGCCGAATATCCCAATGGAGTGTACTCCGCTGCGGTAGGCTACGACCTCGCCTCGGGGCTGGGCTCTGTTAATGTCACAAACCTAGTAAATGCGTGGCCAGCTTCAACCTTCAACGCCACGACCACAACGTTAACGCTTAACGGCGGCACGGCCGTAAACATCGTCCACGGAGCGGCGGTTCCAGTCACGATCACGGTCACATCCAACACTGGCATTCCAACCGGCGACGTATCACTCATCGCCGCCGTTGGATCGAACGGCCAGACTTCCGTGCCGCTGTTCGCGGGGACTGGACAGCAGCTATTCACTTTATCATCGGGATCTCTTGCCGCTTCCACTGGATGGCTCCCCGGTTCCCCGGTCGAAGGCGGTGTAGCACAACCGTACAATGTCACTGCCCACTATGCGGGGACCGCAACTGGAACTGCCTCCAGCACATTTGCCCCGAGCGACTCCTCCCCGGCGATTCAGGTTACCGTCACACCCGAAAACAGTACTACCGCTGAGAGAGTTCTCGCCTTCGATGCCAATGGCAACTCCATTCCACTTACCAACATTCCGTTCGGTAGCGTGGTGTTTGTCCGGGCCGATGTGGCTGGTTCGTCAGGATTAGGAGTCCCGACCGGAACGGTCAACTTTACGGATACTTTCGGAAGCCTGCCTGGCCCCATCTTTAATCCGGTCACGAATCCAGCATTGCTGAATGGTCAAGGCAACACCTCCATTGGTGCGGGAGTGATCAACTTTGACGCCGGTAGTCACAGCATCTCGGCAGCGTACAGTGGTGACCCAAGCTTCAACCCGAGCAACTCTACCCAAGCTGTGAGCTTTAGCATTCAGCCCGGCTTCACCGGAGTCTCCGCTCCCACAAATGTCACCATCACCAGTCCCGGGCAGTCCTCCACGACAACCGTCCAATTCGTCACTTCTTCCAACTTAGGTACCGCTGTCAGTTTCACTTGCTCCGGGTTGCCCGTGGAGGCTACTTGTACCGCACCCACGTTCACCGGGGCCGGCCCGAACTCGATCGTGACAGCTACCATCACGGTGACCACGATGGGGCCTCACACCACGATGCTTCACCGACACCAGCGGCCTTACTACTTCGCAGCACTCTTGGGTGGAGGGTTGCCCTTAGCCGGCATCTTTCTCCTTGCCCCCAGGCGACGCCTCTCAAGCTTTCTGCTCGGGCTGATGTTAATGGCCTTGCTAGTCGCCCTTCCCGCCTGCGGAGGCGGTGGAAACGGAGGCGGGAATCATCAGATGGATCCCGGTACGCCGGTCGGGACCTCCAGCGTAACTGTAACTGCGACCGCCGGTTCTCTTTCCCAGAATGTGGGCACTTTCACCCTCACCGTTCAGTAAAGCGGAATTGAGCGTTTCAACCGAGGCCAGTGCAGCGGGCTGGCCTCTTCTTCTTTCAAGCAATCCAGGGCGACACTCGCGTCAGTGTCGCTTGCCAACTGCCTCGATTTAGTCGTGGACACAACCAGCCACATCCGCTGGTGTACGATCTAATTCGTCTTTCTTTCTCACGCCATGAAACTTTCTGCGATCGCTTCCGCTCTCAACGCGCGCCTCGAAAACGGCTCCCCTGACACCGAAATCACCGGCCTCAACGGCATTGAACAGGCTGGCCCGGGAGAGCTGACATTTCTCTCCAACCCCAAGTATTCCGCGGCTGCGCGGTCGACCAAGGCATCAGCCGTAATCGTTCCGGAAGATTTTCCAGCCATTCCGGCCGCCATGCTCCGCGCGAAAGATCCATATCTCAGCTTCGCCCGCGCGCTTGAGATTTTTCATCAGCCACTGCGCTACGCTCCGGGCGTGCATCCTACCGCCGTTATACATCCCACCGCGAAGATCGGGAGCTGGCGCGCACATCGCGCCCTACGTCGTCGTCGACGAAAATGTCGAGATTGGTGCGAACGCCGTCCTGCTCGCGCACGTGGTCATCTATCGCGGCGTGAAAATCGGCAAGAACTTCTTCGCGCACGCTCATGCCGTGGTCCGCGAGAATTGCCGCCTGGGAGACAACGTGCTGCTGCACAATGGCGTCGTGATCGGCGCCGACGGTTTCGGTTTCGCCAAAACCCCTGAGGGCCACTGGTACAAGATTCCCCAGCCCGCGCCGGTCATCCTCGAAGATGACGTGGAAGTGCAGGCCAACTCCTGCATCGACCGCGCCAGCGTCGGCGAAACCCGCATCGGACGCGGCGTCAAGATCGACAACCTGGTTCAAGTCGGACACGGCTCCCGTGTCGGAGAAGATGCGCTACTCTGCGCGCAGGTCGGGCTGGGAGGATCGACGGAAATCGGCAATCGCGTGATTCTGACCGGCCAGGTCGGAGTTGTCGGTCACGTCAAAGTCGGCGAAGCCGCCATCGTCACGCCTCAGAGCGGGGTGGCCCACGACATCCCCGCCGGCGCGCTGGTCAGCGGCGCTCCCGCCGTCGATCACAAATTGTGGCTGAAATATTCGGCGATCCTGCCCAGGCTTCCCGAGATCGCAAGGGCGGTGCGGGCAAAGAGCCGGCAGGAGTAGACTTCTTCATTCTCGTTCGTCTTGCCCAGAATCAGATTGGCTCGCGCTACGCCCATCGGCTTTCCCTGGCTCGCGGAATTCGAAGGGCTGGAGGCGCGATCCATCGGGCTTAGAGAAATATCCACTCATGACTTGGCAGTCTTCGGAGAATTTTCCTTTAAAGATGCCCGTGACTTGATCCTCAGGGTAGCGCTCCTCAATCGTGAATTCGCCCAAGCTATCTACTGCGCCCGTCAGCCAGAGCGTCTTTCCGACCCGTTGATATTGTTCGGTGCCCGAGAGGACCGCATTCTCTGCCGCCAATTGAAGGTTGACCCGCACACCTGCTCCAACAGTCCCCATAAAGTTCTTCTTGAAATCGAGGCATGGAGTTACCGACTTGGGCGTGGCACCGATGATGACAATGTCACCATCTTTCAGAACAATTCTGAATGAGAGGGGCGTCGCCGACGGCGTAAGGCCAGCGGCGTGAAACACTTGGAACAGGAATTCTTTTTGATCCGCCGAAACCGGAAAGACATCCCAATACTCAGTAGTGTTGTTCTTATCAAAATGCACGTCGAAGACGCCGTTGGAGCGCGGAAGACCCACGAATCCCGCGGTCGTCAGTTCCATGGGTACCTCTATGTCGCCATCCACATTTTTGACCCGACCTAGTCCGCTAACTGTTGTCATCTGCAAAGAAAGAGCCCCTCCGATCTTGGCGCGGAATCGAAGGGCCAGAGCATATGGGCGGTCGGGATAGAACTCCGGATTATCGCGAGCGGTTTTCTCCCGCCCTTTGGAAAGCATTTGTGGCGAATTCGCGGGCCCCCATGCCACGCCAATGAGCGAGATCTCCAAACCGCCGTAACCCTTCCACTGAACTGGTGAAGGAAAATCCAGCTTCTTTTCCAGGACCTTCGCCTCGTCTACACACCACGTCCGATCGGTCAAAGAAAAGAGCAGGACTACACAAAGTACCCTTGAGCACTTTTGCTTTAGACGCCACATGGTTGGAATTGTAGAGTCGTCGCCAGATTTACAACACGACACTAAGGCCCTTGCACTGACGTGCTTCGTTCGTCCCAAGTCGCGGTCACGGACGTTCCCTGTCGATACTCTGCCGGCAGTCCGCCTTCAATCACCGCGCGGACTTTCTCCATGAGGCACTCACGACTCGAGAAATCCTTGGGCTCGATCGGCGTATGAAAAATGACCTTCACCGCTCCCGGCTTGATGGCAAACCGTCCCTTCGGCATGTCATAGTGCGTGCCCACGATGGTCACGGGAACAACGGGCACGCCGCACTCCATCGCCAGGTAAAACGGGCCTTTCTTGAAGGGCAATAGCTTGCCATCCGGAGAGCGGTGGCCCTCCACATAAATCATCATGCTGATTCCCTGCCGCACCACTTCCTTCGCCACGCGAACGGCTTCGATCCCCGCATCGCGATTGCCGCGATCCACCGGAACCAGCGATCCCAGCCGCATGGCGTGCCCCAGAATCGGGGTCTTGAACAATTCCTTCTTCACCATCACCGAGCTACGCCCCGGAATCAGAGGGATCTGAATCGGTGGATCGAGGTTCGACGCGTGGTTCGACATGAAGAGGTAGCTCTGCGAACGCTGGAGCTTGTCGAGTCCCACCGCTTCCACCCGGACGCCCGTCAGACGCACGCCGTGCCACGCCCCCCACATGAACATGCGGTACAGCAGGCGAACGTCGCCAGTGATAAACGTCCAGGAAAAGCCGATCAGCGCCGCCACCGGAGCCGCCAGGCTCCAGAATGTGAGCATGGCGAGCGTGCGGATCACCGGCGCGAATCCTCCGCCGTCTGTGCTTCACCTTTGAGCCAGGCGGCGCGCCTCGCCCTCTGCGCAGGCGTTACCTTCTCCAGATCTTTCACTTCGTAGGATATTTCTTCGCGGCTACCGACCTGCCACTTCAGCTCCCGCACCACGCCGGACTGCCCGCGCACTTTCACCGTGATCGTGTCGCCCGCATCCAGCCGAGCCATCTCCGGGCCCAGCGTCTTTCCCTGATTTTCCAGAATCGTATCTCCCACTTGCAGTCCTGCCTGCTCCGCCCCCCCGCCCGGAGTCACGGCCTCAACCATCATGGGCCCGTCAAAGTTCCGCGAGGCCGTGAAGCCTGGGTCCGGCACGGCGTTCGTACCTTCGACGACGCGCAATCCCACCGTGCGGAAAAAATCATTCCATGGCAACTCCTCCGTCCCGGCAACGTACTTCGCAAAAAACCACCCCAGGTCGGCATGACTTACTGCTTCCGCCGCCTCGCGCACGCCGTCCGAATCCTTGAAGCATCGACCTTTCTGAGCATAGTTCCGGTTCATCCACTGGAAGACTTCGCGCAACGACGCCTGCCCATGACTCGCCTCCCGAACTTCCAAATCGAGCATCGTCCCCAAAAGTTCCCCTTTGTTGTAATAAGAAATGCTCCGCTCCGGGCGGCGATAATACGCGTCGCCCTCCAGCCACGCATCCAGGCTGGACTCTTCCGCCGACTGCGCCACATGTGCCGGACGTCGCTCCAGTTCCGTAATCTCATCCCCCAGTCGAGAGAGATAGCCTTTCTCGTCCAGCAGCCCCGCACGCAACTGGATGATTCCCTCGGCCGTGCTGGTCACGCCTTCGCTGAACCACAGCGCCCGCGTGTAATTCTCCTTCGTGTAATCGACCGGTTCGAGCGTCTGCGGACGAATACGCTTCACGTTCCATAGATGAAAAAACTCGTGCGCCGTAACTCCACGTAGTGCTCTTAAACCGCTCGTCGACATCACCCCCGTAAGCTCCTCGGAGCCGCCCTTCAACGCCTCCGCACTCAAATCAATCGCCGTCGAGTAGGCATGCTCCATGCCGCCCCCCGCCGGCCCCCGCGGAAAGTGATACAGAAACATGTAGCGCTCGAAAGGACGGTCATTCATCCAGCTCGTCGCCGCCACGACAATCTTGTGTACGTCGCCGACGATCTTCTCCTGGTCGTAGTCGCCCGGCTCCGCATCCACGATCACCCGATAGTGCCCGCCCCCCTCGTCGAAATCAGACTCATGAAACTCACCAATCTCCACCGGCGAATCCACCAGGCGATCGTAACTCTCAGCGCGATACGCCCAGCCAGACAATGCCTCCAGCGGTGTAGCCACCCGCCAACCGTCGGGCGAATCGCGGAATTCCACAATGCTCGTCCGCGCGCGAAGGTCCACCGGATACATCAATACTTCCGCCAGATTCAAAAAGGCATGGTGAAAATTGAGTTGCGCCCCGAACGGGCCGCCGGCATCGGCGAAGATCTCATAATCAACGAACACTCCGCTTTCCGCTCCCAAAACCTGCCAGCGACTTTTGTCCACTTTGCGAACCTCCAGCACGCGCCCGCTGGGCGTCCGCGGCCGCACCCAGTTCACGTATTGCGAGAAATCGCGCACCTGGTACAACGCATTCCATACCGGAAGTTGCAACTCCAGCACTTCGCTGCCGGGAGGAACTTGGATGTTTACGTGAAGCAAGTGCTGTTCCGGGTGGAGGAGTGAGACGCTGTAGTACACAGGCCGTGGAATGCCTGCTTCTTCATAGGTCCGAGGATTCTGCGGCGGCGTCCCCGAGCTTACCGGCCCAACCACCTGTGCGGAAAGCGAAACTGTCTCGACGGAGAGACATAGCACGAAGCATGCCAGGCGCGCGATTCGCGTCACGCTTTGGCCTCCGCCGACTTCGCAGAGCCGCTCTCACCCCCGCCCAGCGCCCGCAAACGCGCCGGCAGCTTCTCGTAAATTCCGCCAAAACCGCCATTCGACAATATCGCGACCACATCCCCGCTGCGCATTTCCGGAGCAATCGTCTGCACGATCGCATCTGCATCGGCAAGCAGCCGCGCTCGCCGGCCATTTGCCTGAATCTCCGCCGCCAGCGCCGGCAATTCCAGTCGCTCGTTTTCCGGCACCGCCTCCGACCGGAACACTCCCGCCACAACCACTTCATCCGCCAGAGCCAGGCTGCGCGCCAGATCACTCTGCAGCACCCGGCGTCGCAACGTGTTCGACCGCGGCTCAAGAATGGCCCACACGCGCGCTCCCGCATAGCGCGCCCGCAGAGCCTTCAGCGTGCCCGCAATCGCCGTGGGATGATGAGCAAAATCGTCGATGATGATGATCCCGTTTACCTCGGCCTTCACTTCCAACCGCCGCTTCACGCTCTTGAACGTCTTCAGCGCCGCTGCCATCTCTTCTTTCGTGATGCCACAATCCGCCGCCAACGCTGCCGCCGCGGTCGCGTTCCACACGTTGTATTCGCCCGCCAGCACAAACTCAAAATCCGACCAGGCTCGCCCTTCACGCAATACGGACCACGACGTTCGCCCCGCCTCCAGCCGCAGGTTTACGATTCGCCAGTCGGCCCGCGCGCCGACCCCATATCTCTCCACCGGACAGAAAGCCTTGCCCAGACAGCGTTCCAGGCTGGCGCTCTCCGAAGCCTCGCCCGCCACTCCGTCAAACGCAACGATACGGCCGCGCCGCGGGATTAAATTCACCAGCCGCTTAAACGCCGTCTCCACTGCATCGAGATCCTTGTAAATGTCGGCGTGATCGAACTCTACCGAGGTTAAGATCGCCGCGTCGGGAAAGTAGTGCAGAAACTTCGGCCCCTTGTCGAAGAAGGCCGTATCGTATTCATCCCCCTCCAGAATAAAATGCTTCCCCTGGCCCAGGTGGAAGCTGGAACCAAAATTCTCCGCGATGCCACCGATCAGAAAGGAGGGCTGCAGCCCCGCAGTGTGGAAAATCCAGGCCAGCATCGAAGTCGTGGTGGTCTTGCCATGAGTCCCGGCGACGACCAGCACTTCCTTTCCACGCAGAAATTCATCATGCAGCAGTTGCGGCAGCGAACAGAACGCAATGCGCCGGTCGAGCACGTGCTCCAGTTCGACATTTCCTCGCGAAATTGCGTTGCCCACGACCACCAGGTCAGGCTGCGGCTCGAGATTGCGTGCATCAAACGGCTGCGCCACCACAATCCCCAACTCCCTCAGAAAATCCGACATCGGCGGATACGCTGCCGCATCCGAACCGGTAACGCGAAACCTGCGCTGCTTCAACATTCCGGCCAGCGAAGCCATCGCCGTGCCGCAGATGCCAATCAAATGAATGTGCTTTTCCTTGTCCATACTCGTCAGTCGCGATCCAAGCAGGGGACCTTCTCCCCGTCCTCTGCGATTCCTCAGCGTTCTCTGCGATTTAAGCTCCCTGTTCCCTCGTCACCGCCGCCTCGAGAATTTCCAGCCGCACCTGCTCACCACCTACCCTCAACCCCGCCCGCACACCGAACGGCAGCGTGATGTTCCCCAACGTCACATGTCCTGACCGCAACCCATAAGCCACCGGCACGCCCAAATCACCCACGATGCGTCGCACCACTTCTTCCAGCGTATATCCCTGCTTCGCAGTCTGAACACAATCGAGCATCTCGCCAAAGACAATGCCGCGGACGCCTTCGAACTTTCCCGCCAGCTTCAACTGCATCAGCATGCGATCAATCTGATACGGCTTTGCCGCCAAATCCTCGACGAACAGAATCGTTCCCGCGGTCTTGATTTCGTACGGAGTTCCCAACGATGCCACCAGAATCGAAAGGCACCCGCCATAGAGAATCGCCTCAGCCTCGCCCTCGGCAAGACCGGTGACCTCCGAACCCACATTCACTTCCCACGCCCCTGCACCCGAAAGCGCAGAGCGCCACGAATCCAGGTCCACTCCATTCTCATGCGTCCAATCCTTGGCTACCATCGGCCCGTGGAAGGTCACAAGGCCAGCCGCATCCGCAAAGTAAGTGAGCAGCGCTGTAATGTCACTGTACCCCACGAAGATTTTGGGATGATTCTTAACCTTCTGCAGATCAAGCCCCTCCAGCAGGTAGTTCGCGCCGTATCCCCCCCGCGCGCAAACAATCGCCCGCACGTCGTCACGCGCAAACATTTCTTCCAGCTCGCGCTGCCTCCGCTCCACTGACCCTGCAAAGTACAAATCCTGTTCGAGAATCGAATCGAAATAAAACGGCCGGTAACCCGCACCTCGCAGTGCCTCGCAACCCGCCTCCAGATCGGGGCGCTTGATGTTGCTGGCCGGGGCAATAATGCCGACAACGTCTCCCGCGCGAAGAGCGGGCGGTTTGACGCGCGCGGCAGGAGAAAGAGGCATGCGTTGAACCACGGTTCGACGACTTAACTTACGAAAAACTCTCCCCGGCAGACCAACTGTGCTGGACCCCGCAAAAAGAACTTCCCTCCATCTTTTCGCACGGTCTGCGTTCCGCCCGCGGCATGCACTCGCACCGGAGACTGCGCCCGGCCGGTTGCCATCGCCGCCACCGCTGATGCACACGAGCCTGTACCGGAAGACCGCGTCTCCCCCACGCCGCGCTCAAAAAAAAGCACGTTCAAATCGTGTGGCGACCCCAGCTTTATCAACTCAACATTCACCCCGTGCTTGAACTGTCCGCTATCCTGTACCCGCGCGGCAAGCGCCTTCCAATCGCGCGGGAACTCATCCACGAACATTACATAATGCGGATTCCCCATCGAAACCGAAATCCCCCGCGCCGTACCGTCACCAAGCGGAATCGACAACTCCGGCCACACCTCGGCTGCGCCCATCTCCATCTCAAACTCGTACTCACGCTCGTGCCGCGCAGTGAGCACGCAAGTCTTCAACCCGGCCCCGGTCAGAATGGAAATCTTCTCCAATCCTCGCTTATCGCAGAGATAAGCAGCCACACACCGCGTTCCATTTCCGGAAATCTCCGCCTCGGAACCATCGGCATTAATCAGCCGGATCTCCACCGCTGCCGAAATGTGCGGGAACATCCACTCGACTCCGTCCGCCCCAACACCGTCGTGACGGTCGCAGATTCGCCGCGTGAACTCAGCAGCGTCGGCGGGAGCCACTGCGCCTTCAATCAGCAAAAAATCGTTCCCGCACGCATTGGCTTTCACAAACGGGATGGTGTGCCCGGCGGATTTCACTCCCGCTCCACCGGCCCGAGGGAGGCAACGCTGCCAAATACGGGAGAGCTCTTCAGCTTCCCAAGAAGGTGCTGTTGATCGCGGTTGCAGCCATCCACGTCAAACTGCAGACGAATGTGCTCTCCGGTGCTGCCCGTAAGCACGTTCTGCATCATCCGGTATTCGTGCTCCAGAATGCGGTTCACCTCATTGGTGATCTCCTCTACGTTGCGGCCTGTGACTTCATAGGTCACCAGCAGATTCTTGAGGTTGAACGTTACTTCCAGATGCCCCAGCGAGAACAGCGCAGCCAGGACGATGCCGGTCGCGAAAATGGCAGTCAGGTAGAGTCCGCCGCCCGCCGCCATGCCCACCGAGGCGACCACGAACAACGTGGCCGCAGTGGTCAAGCCGGTAGTGAGTCCGCGCGTGTGCAGAATCGATCCAGCTCCAATAAATCCGATTCCTGGAATAATGTTGGAAGCAATCCGCGTGTACTCGGACGATTCGGTCGCCAGGCCCCGGGATAGCACCGTGAATAGCGCGGCCCCAAAGCAGATGAACATATTGGTGCGGATTCCGGCGCGGCGCTTCTTTACTTCGCGCTCCAGCCCGATGATCCCGCCCAGAACCGCCGCCAGCACCAGCCGTGCCAAAGACGTTCGCAACGATCCCGCTCGACATCTCGCCATGCAACAAGTCGAGAAAGTGCCGCCAATTCATCCGTCGATTGCACTCCACGCAAGCGATCTGAGTTGGCTGGATTTTATCACCGCTGCCAGCGCGCCTCGCGTTAACCCGCGTGATTACCGGCACCGAAAGAGCACCGCCCGTGGCTGCCCGGTTACTTTAATTTCCACAAGTTCTTTGAGCCCGCGCCCCTGCGTCGCAGCCCACACACTGTCGCCTTCAAAAGCAACCGCATAATCTGCAAACGCCTCCGGGGCCACGAGCGCCCGTTCCCACAAGCCCTCCGGGTCCCACGGCTGCTTCCACACCCGATGATTGCCTTCATTGATCACGCGCTTCAGAGGAATTCCCGCCTGCTGGACTGCGCCCGGATGCTCCCCCAGGTACATCAGCAAGGTGGAATCCGGCGGCAACTTCTTGAGCCAGCTCGCGAGTTGCCGTTCCAGAGCGATCCGCCCCCGCGAGTTGACCCGCGCCTCACGCAAGCAGATCGGTTCCGCCTGCCACGCCGAAGCGTAACCGGCAACTACAGTCACGATGACAACCAGCGCGATCACGCCCCGAAAAATGCCGCTCACCGATCTCGTCCCCACATACATTAGAATCCCGAGCGTTGCCGACAGCGCCGGCAAAAGTTCCAATCCGTATCGCACGTTGTATTGCGAGAAAGGCCACCAGGTTGGGACAAAGATCGGCACGCCACCGTAAGCGACCGACACCGCATAAAACGGCAGGGGGATCCACAGCAATAGCAGCGGCCACCGGAGAGAACCGGCTGCCTCATCCTCGCGTTCTTTGCCAGCGCGGGAACTCCACACCACCGCTGCAATCGCTAGCAGGGCGAGAGCCAGCCACACCCGACCCACCAAGGCTGATTCCGCAACATTCAATTCTGCAGCTTTCAAAAAGTAAGAAGCGGCCGCAAGCAGACTTCCCCTCGCCGGATTCACAGTGCGAGTCTTCTGCTCTATTGCCCGCGCCGAATACGGCCCGTTGGCAAACTCCAGCGGATTGCGATAGACCGCCGCGTTGTAACCCAGCCACAGCACAGGCCCAGCCGCCGCAATCAATACAAATTTCAGCAGCGCGCTCCGCAGCGAAGCAGAAACCGTCCCACCAGAAAGCGTCGTACCTGAAAGCCTGGGTGCCCCATCTTTGCGTTCTTTGCAAAGGTGGGAGCCAACCACCACAACACCCACCACCATCGCCATAGTCAGCACCCACCCGTCATAGCGGGTCAAACAAGCCGCCGCCAGACACAATCCGCACTTGAAGAGTGCCCCCACATCCCCCCGCGTAAACTCGCTGAAATACACGACCGCCCAAACAAAGACGCAGAGATACAACGTCTCTCCCATGGCTGTAGTCTGCATGTAAATCAGATTCGGATTCGCCGCGTAAACCGCTGCCGCCGTCCAGGCAGCAACTCGCGCCGCTGTTTCATCGCTGTGGTTCAGAGAACTTCTCTGTGGGCGAGCCGATCTACCTGAAACATCAGACTCCAGCCGCGCAGCGGGGCGACGGGAAAGCCCCCGCACCAGCCGGAACATCCCCACCACACCAAACACATAAGCCACCATCGACGGAATCGTCCCGCCGACACCATTTCGCCACATCCCGTCAACCATCACGAACGGCATCATCAGAAGGTGCGGCAACGGCAGCCAGACCGTCCCCAGCTGTAATAATCCCGGAGTTTTGGAATCGAATACGCGCCGCGCAATATTGATGTGCGCCACCGCATCGCCATAGAGCAGCACATCCCCGCGCCGGAAGTAATACAGGAAGGAAAAAACCGAAACGCAAACCGCCAGCCAGGCCAGCAACCTGACCTCATAATCCCAGCGAGTGCTGGAGGATGCGCCCATTTGTTCGTAGATTATTCGAGGTGAGTCAGTTCGCGGAAGACTTGAAAGCGCGCGTCAATCTTCTCGCGCGTCAGCGACTGCAGCCGCTCGGTCCCAAAGCGCTCCACCGCAAACGATCCCATCACGCCGCCATAAAACAGCGCCCGCTTCAGCACCTCCCGGCTTACCTGCTCCTGAGAAGCAAGGTAGCCCATGAATCCGCCGGCGAACGAATCGCCCGCGCCCGTCGGATCCTTCACTTCTTCAATGGGCAGCGCCGGCGCGCGAAAGGGATGACGCCCAATCCCAAACGAACCTTCGCGAAAAAAAATCGTCGCCCCATATTCGCCGTGCTTAATCACCAGCGCCTGTGGTCCCATGGCGAGCACCTTCTGCGCCGCCCGCGGCAGGTTGGTTTCGCCAGCCAGCATCTTTGTCTCGGTGTCGTTGATCAGCAGCACGTCCACCAGTTTCAGCGTCTCAACCAGTTCCCGAGGTGTGCCCTTGATCCAGTAGTTCATGGTGTCGCAGCCGGTGAGCCGTACCCCGTTCATCTTGCGCCGTACGTCCGCCTGCAAGGTGGGTTGGATGTTCGCCAGGAAATAGAAACTCCGTATCGTCGTACTCCTTGGGAATCCGCGGCTGGAAGGTCTGAAATACGTTCAGATCGGTGAAGTCAGTCTTAGCTTCGTTAAGATTGTCGGTGTAAGTCCCTCCCCAGCGGAAAGTCTTGCCCTTCGCCCGCTCAATCCCGCGCATATCGATCCCACGCTTCTGGAAAACTTTCTCCTGCTCCGCTCCAAAATCTTCGCCTACCACCGCCACAACGCGGACCTGCGTAAAATAACTCGCAGCCAGCGAAAAGTAGGTAGCGGCGCCTCCCAGGATATCCTTCACGCTGCCCGATGGCGACGTGACCGTATCGAACGCGACTGACCCAACCACCACAATGCTCATCGTGAACCCTGTTCTCCGCGTTCTCTGCGGCCCTTCTCCGCGATCTCTGCGATTAAGTCCTTCAACCTTGCTACTTACCTTTAACGTATTTGCCGATGATCAACCTCAGCCTCTTCCGGGTCGCGGCGGGAATCTTCTTCGTATCCGTCAGAATCGCATGCGCCAGCGCCGACCCGCACTTGCACGACCGCCCTCGCGGCATCGCCGCCACCGTCTCCCGCACGACCCGGCAAGCATTCTCCGCATTTTTCAGCAGCACCGCCACAACCTGGTCCACAGTCACCGAATCGTGATGCGGATGCCAGCAGTCATAATCCGTCACCATCGCGACCGTCACATAACAAAGCTCCGCCTCGCGAGCCAGTTTTGCCTCCTGCAGGTTCGTCATGCCGATCACGTCCATGCCCAGCCCGCGATATACATTCGATTCCGCTTTGGTCGAGAACTGCGGCCCCTCCATGCACAGGTATGTTCCCCCACGCTTGCCCACAACGCCCGCCTTCTTGCACGCTCCCTCGACGATCCCGGCCAGTTCCCCGCACACCGGATCAGCAAACGCTATGTGTGCCACCACTCCGCTGCCGAAAAACGTATCCACGCGATGCCGCGTGCGATCGAAGAATTGATCCGGAATCACGAACTCCAGCGGCTTGTGCTCC
>CAWENI010000013.1:0-73473 GCA_963810505.1 Terriglobia bacterium
CCAATATTCAATCACCTACAGAGCGCATCCAACGAGTTTGTCCCATTGTCGTCCCAATCCGGATTTGCCGGAGAGTTGCCTCACAATTTTTGCCGGCTCATCGCATCGCCGCCGACACTGGCGCAGCCGGGTCGGTCGGAAACTGTGCAATGTATCTTGCATATACTCCGTTATAGAAGTCGGCCGGCTCACTGGGAGTGAAATCCACCGCCTTCGTGTTTGCGAAGTATTTTTTCTTATCGATTAAGCCGGTGAGCAGTGCCGCTCCCACAGCGGATGCTGATTCCAGTCTGAACGCATGTACAGGCCGTCCGAGAATGTCGGAAAGCATCTGCACCTCCTCGGGAATTTCGGCGATCCACCCGGTAACCCGCACAGGTGAGATAGGCTCGTCTTCCTCGAATAGTTCCAGGCAACGCCGAATTTCGAACGACATGCCTTCGAGCACGGCCCGTGCAATGTGGGCCGCGCTGTGAGCGACGGTGAGTCCGAGCAGCATTCCTTTCAATTTTGGATTCCACAGAATCCCCTGTTCGCCGCCCGCGAGATAGGGAGCGAAAAGAAGTCCGTCAGCCCCAGGCGCCACTTTATGTGCCATTTCCCAGACAGAGCGCCGAGTGTTCTTGTTCCCACGGTTCAGCAAAATACTCTCCGCCCATTCGCGAGCCGAACCACTCGCGAGCAGGTCGGCTTCACGGCCATACAAACCATCGGTCGCAAGCGGCGTAACCAGATACCTCCTCCCTGAGTCCCAATGAGGCTCCGAATCACACTTCATGATCACCGTACTTGAACCCATGAGAATGGAGGCAGTGTGAGTCCTTTGCTCTCCGCCATTGATCGCGTAGACTCCTGCGGCAGAATCGGCACAGCCCAGGACTACCGGCGTACCCGGTACGCAGCCGAGCATCTTGCTACCGAGTTTGTTGAGGGGTGCGCAGAAGGTGGAAGCCTTGATAGGCGGGAGTCGTTCGACAGAGATGTCCCACAATTTGCAAAGCTCCACGTCCCAGGACCCGGTCGTCAAGTTGTAGAGACCATAACCGGAGGCGGTCGATGGGTCGGTTGCGGCCACTCCCGTCAGAGCATGAAAGAGAAAATCTTTGGCGGACAAGATCAACTCAGCCGTGGGCCATCGCGAATGATGAAATTGAAACATCGGAGCGAGATAGCGGCCGTCGATGACCACTCCGGTTCTTCCATAAATGTCATGGCGAAGATCGCTGTCGAGCCGCTCGCTTGCCCATTGATCTGCCCGGCTGTCTTGCCAGGTAATTGCGGGAGCTATCGGCCTATCTCCGCGCAGCACGACCAGGGTGGGCATCTGGCCGGTGAGTGCGATGGACTCCACCCGTAACCTCTGCGCCAACCGGGATCGGATCTTCTTTGCCGCACGCGACAAGGCCTTCAGCCAGTGCTCGCAATTTTGCTCCGCCTGACCCTTGCAGGTAGTGATCGTGCTGTAGGGCTCGCGTGCAGTCGCGACCATCCGGCCTTCTTGAGAAATGGCTACAACCTTAATGGCCGAGGTCCCAAGGTCGATGCCGAGCACGCAAGAGCTTAGTTCCACAACCGTTCCTCACCTTCTCATGCACCTATGGAGCTGGCATGCAACCAAACGGCAGGCCTTCATCGCATTCGGCTCCGCACTTCGGGGAGTGCATCGTCGACCGCCTGAAGAGTCAGTTCAATATCCTCTTCGCTGTGCGCAAAAGAGAGGAACAGGTTCTCGAAGGCATCGGGATGGAAGAGCACGCCTTGTTTCATCATCTCTTCCCACCAGACGCGGAACAAATCCTTACGAGCATGATGCACAGCGTCGCGGTAATTACGGATTGGGGAATCCGTGAACCATACCTGAAACAGCGGTCCGAGCCCGACGACCTCACTCTCAAAGCCGGCAGATTTCAGGCGTGCGCCGATACCTCGCATCAACTTTTCACTCCTGGCGTACAGGTTCTGGTAGATGCCGGGTGTCGCCAGAAAGTCGAGCGTCGCGTTGGCCGCACTCACCGCGATGCCGTTGCCACTGTATGTCCCGGCCATTGACACAATGCCGTCAGCGACCAGTTGCATGATTTCTTTCTTGCCACCAACCGCGGAGACGGGAAAACCGCCACCGAAGCCTTTCGCCATTACTGTAAGGTCTGGCATGATCCCATAATGTTGCTGTGCTCCTCCCAGCGAGATGCGGAATCCAGTGATCACTTCGTCAAAAATCAACACAATGCCGTACTCTCTGGTCAGCTTCCGCATCAACTCCAGATAACCTGGTTTCGGCAGAATGCAGCCGGTGTTGCACATGATCGGTTCGGTGATCACGGCCGCAATCTGCTCCCCACGCTGGCGAATCGTCCCCTCCAAGGACTCGGCGTCGTTCCACGGTAAAACAATAAGGGAATCTTCCAACCCTTGCGGCAGCCCGGGTCCTTGAGGAACAGGAACTGGTTGCGACTGCGGACCGGCTTGGTCGAGCGGGGGATGCTTGCTCCAATACACGGCATCAGAAAAGCCGTGATACATGCCTTCGAAGCGGACAATCTTTGGCCGATGAGTATAGGAGCGCGCCAGTCGGACTGCATAAAGAACCGCTTCCGTGCCGGTATTCGCGAGGTGCACCTGCTCGACGCTGGGCACTGCGTGAATGATCTTTTGTGCCAGTGCGATCTCGTCGGCGACAGGTAACGCAAATACTGTGCCTCGTTGACTGATAAAGTCGATTACCGCCTGGGTCACCTGCTCGGGCCGATGGCCCAGGAGCATCGGGCCCAGCCCAAGTAAGTAATCAATGAATTCATTGCCATCAACGTCAAAGATGCGGGAGCCCTTTGCGTGGTCTATAAAGAGAGGATAGGGTGACCATCCCGAGCGCGGTGTGCGCGCAGTACTGTTCACCCCGCTCGCGATCACCTCTTGCGCTTGCGCGAACAGCCGTGCCGATTGTGTCGTTGCTTTCACACTCACCCTGCGTTTATCGGTCTTCAATGTATGATCCTTCTGCCAGACTCTCTGCGGATCTTACTCGGTCGATGGTGCATGCTGTTCGCGCGTCCCGCCGAGGAACGGAACTCCGCCGACGTAGTGGATCGCAACCGCGACCGGCAAGGCCACGGCGGTCGCGCCCAAGCCGGCCCACAGCACCGTTTTCGAAACTGCATGAGTCAAGACCGCCTCGATCACGACCAGAAGAAGGGAAACTGCTCCGAGCGCTGGCCAGAGGCCCCCGAGAATAAAATTGCCTGTATTGTTCAGCAATACGGCTCGATACTGCCACACCGCTGCCACTGCGGTGAGAGCGTAGAAAAGAGAGGCGATGATCCCAAGCGCGCCTGCGATATTAGAAAGCACCTCACGAGTCCCTCCCGCCTCGAATGTCGTCAGCATAAGAAACAACAAGTTCACACCGCCCATGAACAATGTGACTGCCCAGGGACTACCAGTTTTGGAATGAACAATTTTGAAGAACGACGGCATTACGCGGTCCTCAGCCATGGCGAAAGCCAGTCTTGAAGATGAAACCAGCGCGACCTGCAGGCAGGCAATCGTTCCGAGCAACACGACCACACTCAGCAGCAGTGAACTCGGCCCTGGCACCAACCGGTTCGCGATCAACGCCAATGCATTGCCAGCGGAACTCTGGAGATCGGATGGACTCACAATGCCTTGATAGGCGAAGGTGATCAGACCATACACGAACAGCAAAATAAAGACGCTGGCTACGGCTGCACGGCCCGGATTGGTGTCTTTCTCCTTCGTCTCCTCATTGACATAAATTGCAGCGTCCCAGCCTGAGTACATGAACACAGCGATGAGAGTTCCCGCCAGGAACCCTCTGGCGCCTCCGGCTCCCGACAGGCTGAACCATGCAGAGGTCACGTGTGCCGCCGCATGATGTGAAAGCAACGCTCTGATGCCGAGAATTGCGAACAGGAAAAGCACTGTGTATTCAATGACGGCCAATACCCGCTGAAAACGGGCGACAATTTCGATTCCGCCCATGAGCAGCAGAGTAACAAGCACATTCCAGAAACTGCCAACCCCCGCCGCCGCCAGCTTGTTGTTCGCCAAGCCGGGCGCTATCAGTTGCAAGGTGTACGTGCCGGCTGGCACGGTTGTACTCGTCGTGCCCAGCGTGTAATACAAGAGGATCATCCAACCAGACACGAATCCCAGATAAGGATGCAACGCCTTCGAGACCCAGGTGTAAGTGGCCCCGGCGCTCTGGTCCCAGCGGTTGAGCCGCTGATAACCAAGGGCAATGCCGAGCATGGGAATAAAAGCGCACGCGATGGGCAGAAGTCCGGCGTAGTTACAAGCCGCGATCAAAGCCGGCAGAGCCACGGCCATAGTCTGCGCGGGAGCGGAGCTGGCCAACCCGAGAATGATGGCGTCGCCGAGGGAAAGCGCGTTTGCCTTCAGATGGCCCTGAGTCTGCTGCTTCAGGGCAGGTCCGCGGTCAATCGAGCTTGGTTGCATAGATGAAGGAGCCAGATTGTCAGCATGCCGATCCGAAATACCGCAACGAATTGCCAGATATCAATCTGAAAGTGAGGAATATCATTCACGCCATCCAGCGGTTCTGACGAACTGTGAGCTCCTCGACCTTCTTTCTGCGAATGGCATAACCGAGGCCGGGTGTTTCCGGCACGCGTATCGTTCCTCCGGCGCTGACCTCAACTTCAGGTTCGATGATGTCCTCGTCCCAATAGCGCTGGCTTGCAGAAACATCTCCCGGCAGCAGGAATCCGGGCAGCCCCGACATCGCAATATTGTGCGCACGGCCTATACCCGATTCCAGCATTCCACCGCACCACACCGGAATCGAGTGGCGCATGCTGACATCATGCACTTGCTTGGCGTGCGTGTGGCCTCCTACTCGTCCCAGCTTGATATTGATAATCTTGCAGGCACCGAGTTTGATCGCCGCTTCGGCGTGGGAAGCATTGTGAATGCATTCATCCAGGCAAATGGGTGTTCGTACCTGGGCCTGCAGCTTCGCATGCTGATAAATGTCATCCCACGCCAGAGGCTGTTCGATCATCATGAGATTATGCTGATCGAACATCTTGAGGAGTTCCAAGTCTTCGATTCGGTATGCCGAGTTGGCATCAATCATTAATTTGATTTCGGGATACTGGCGTCGAACCGCGGCTACGACCTCGACATCCCTGCCGGGTTTGATCTTGAGCTTGATTCTCTGATATCCGGCACGCAGTTCGCTCTCAATCTTGCCGAGGAGGGTCGAGATGGAGTTCTGGATTCCAATCGATACACCGCAGGCAATTTCTTGCCGAGTTCCCCCCAGCAACTTCGCCAGTGGGACTCCTTTTTGCTGTGCTTCGATATCCCAAACCGCGTTCTCGATACCGGCTTTTGCCATCTCGTGACCACGAATAGGATCCAGCAGGTCCGCGACCTCAGCAGCCCTCTCCACATGTTTTCCAAGCACGGAAGGCACAATGAAGTCTTTCATCATGTGCCATGCTGTGTCCGTGGTTTCACCGTTGTAGAAGGGATCTTCAGCGGCGGTAATCTCGCCCCAGCCGCGGAGTCCATCAACGCCCACTTCGACCAGCAAGACCCGCCGATCCCAGGTCACTTCCGAGCTGGTTTCAAAAGGCGCTTTTAGGCGCATCCTGAGTTCTCGCAGCTCGATGCTTTCGATTCTCATGGCCAAAAGTCCTGAATGCAGTTACCGCTTTAATGCTCAAGCAGGGGACGGATTGTTAATCCTCATACCAGCGGAAACCGCGCTGCTGCTCCTGTGCTGCGTCGCGGGCGAGTGCCAGAACATGCTTGCGGCGATAGTTGGCGCAGGCCACGAGAATGACATTCAATAGAGCCATTGGCGCTACGTAGGAGTCTCCGAAATGACAGGTCTCGACCGACACGATAAAACACTCATCCGCGAAGCGGGCGATCGGTGAAACAAACGTGTCCGTGATCCCGATACTGTAAACTCCCTTCGTTCTTGCCTGACGCATGCCCTCCACGGTTTGGCGCAGCGAGCGATGAAAGCTGATCGCGATGACCAGGTCTCTCTTACCTGCCGTGCGCACCAAATGCACGACCCGCCCCGGGCTGATGCCGGAGAACACCGGCAAACCTAACATCACCAAATGATGTTCGAAATAGAAGACAAGCGCGGAGGCCAAATCGCCACCGAGCAGGATGACTCTCCGCGCCGCCCACATGCGCTGCGCCAGCCTTGCCAGTTGCCCTGTGTCCAAAGTGTTCTGGAAACTGAGAAAGTTTTTCTGGTCATAATGGAGCGAATCGCGAACGTGGGCAGGGATCTCGGAATTGGCGCCTGCACTCGAAAGCATGGAATCCAGCGAGGTAGCATTCGCGATGGTCAGCTCGTGTACGTAGCGTCGGAAATCAGGATATCCAGAAAAGCCCATTCTCCGGGCTGCGCGTAGCAGCGTAGCCGTGTCGGTGCGCAGTTTTTCCGCGAGTGCCCGGGTGCTGAGAAAAAGAAAACTGCGCGGATCTTCGAGTATGGGCCGGATCAGCTCCTGCTGTTTTGGCGAGAGCCCCGAGATCCGTTTTCGCCAGCTTAGCCCAGGCGATCGATGACTTGTAGCGCGCTTATTCACAAACGCTATAGCATCCATGAACCAGATGAAGGTGTCAAGCCAGCTGTTACATCTGTAACACCAAAGATGCATCCGGCAGAGGGCAACTTTGTATCGATGTTTTCGATAGCTATCATATGCAATTAATTCTTGACACGCTTGGCCATTGTTTATATAAGGCGTTGATACTCCGTCGTGTCACATCCGTAACTGGCTAAGGTGCGCAAAGAGGGGGGCGGCATGAAGCTGGGCGAGCGATCAAGCGGGTTGATACTGTTAATGATTGGGTTCCTGGCTGCGGTGGCTTGGACGCAAACTTCCACAACATCGTTACGCGGAACCATCGCCGATTCAAAAGGGGCCGTGATTCCAGGAGCCGAGGTAACACTGACCAACCCCTCGATCGGGTTTGCTCGAACCACCAGGACCGATGATCAGGGCTTCTATCAATTTCTTGAGATCCCCCCGGCTGCTTACACGCTCACCATCAAGGCGCCCGGGTTTGGAACTCTTCATATCGAAAACGTTCGTCTGCTGGTCAACACACCCGCCACTCTCAATCAGGTGCTGAAGGTGCAAAAAGTGGCGGAAACCGTCGAGGTGATAAGCCAAGCCCCGCTGGTCAATACCGAGGATGCCAGCATTGGCCACGCGTTCACTGCCGACCAGATGACGACACTTCCCCTTGAGGGTCGCGATCCCGTATCTATTCTCAGCCTGCAGCCGGGAGTGCTGTACACGGGCAATAGTACGGACATCAATCGGGATGCGGATAGTCGCAGCGGAGCGGTGAGCGGCGCACGCAGCGATCAGACTGATATCACTGTCGATGGGCTCGACAACAACGATCCTGTTCTGGGCTATGCCTTTCAAGGCGCATTACGGGCAACCCTGGACTCGCTGGAAGAATTTCGAGTCACGACTACGAATTCGAATGCAGATTCCGGCCGTTCGTCGGGTGCGCAGGTTTCCATGGTGACCAAGAGCGGAACCAACAAATTCCATGGATCGCTTTATGAATACAACCGCTCCGGAATCGGCGAGGCAAACAACTGGTTTAATGAGAGGGCTGAACTAGAGGCCGGCAATCCGAACGTTCCTCCCCACCTGGTGCGTAATACATTTGGGACTTCCATTGGCGGCCCGATCATCAAAAACCGACTGTTTTTCTTCGCCACATACGAGGGGCAGCGGACGCACGAAACCGCGGTTGTTACCAGGTTTGTGCCAACCGCCAGCTTCCGTCAGGGAATTCTGACTTATCAGTGCGATAACGGTGGCCCTAACGCTACCTGTCCGGCAAGTGGTCTATACACGCTGGCTCGGAATACACCGACCGACATTAAGTTTCTCGATCCGCTTTGCTCCGGACTGGGGAACTGCCCGCAAGGGCCCGGCGTGGATCCGTCAGCCCTGGCCGTATTCAACAGCTATCCGCTGCCGAACGATCCGACTGTGGGCGATGGGCTGAATATTTCCGGGTATACCTTCGCGGACCCTACCCCGGCCAAACTCGACACGTACATCGTAAAACTCGACTACAACTTAACGTCCAACGGAAATCAGCGAGTGTTCTTGCGGGGCAACCTGCAGAATGATCACCTGACAACCCAGGGCGCCGAATTCCCGGGCCAACCTCCAAGCGAGATTACAACCAATAACGGGAAAGGTCTGGCGGCTGGCTACACGGCGGTGATCAGCAATTCCCTGATCAACAATTTCCGTTACGGATACATCCGCGAAGGAGTTGGAAAAGCGGGGCTGCAAACTACCGGATACATCGGCTTTTACGCGGGAGGAATTTCCAATCCCGTAGGAGAAACGCCGACCATCAACGTACAGGTGCCGCTCCATAATTTTGTGGATGACCTCAGCTGGACAAAGGGGAAGCACAGCCTGCAGTTCGGCACGAACTTGCGGATCATTAACAACCTTCGGCGATCCAATGCGCAATCGTTCATCACGGGGTCGTCGAACCCGACCTGGCTTGCGGCGGGTGGAATCTCCGGAACCGGGACCAGCCTCGATCCGGGCGCTTCCCAATTCGCTTATCTTGGATTCCCGGAGGTTTCGGGATCCTTCACAGCTTCCTACGATCTGGCGGCAACTGCTTTGACGGGCATGGTGCCTGAGGTTACGGCCTCCTATCAGGAGACAAAAAATTTCACGCTCTTGCCGGAAGGTGCGATGGTTCCGCGCCATTTCCGCGCGCATGAGGCTGAGTGGTATGCGCAAGATGCGTGGCGAGTGAAACCCAATCTGACGCTGACATTCGGATTGCGTTACAGCTTGTTGCAGCCTCCGTATGAGACTACTGGCACTCAAGTTGCACCTGACCCCGGCATCCATCAATGGTTCCAGAATCGATATCTCGGGATGGCAGAGGGACAAAGCATTCAACCGACATTCACCTTTTCTCTTTCCGGCCAAGCCAACGGTAAGCCACCGATCTGGAATTGGGATTATAAGGACGCAGCGCCACGCCTTGCTTTCGCGTGGTCGCCGAATTTTTCAAAATCCAGTTGGTTAGGAAAAATGTTTGGCGATTCGGGAAAGAGCTCAGTTCGCGGAGGCTACGGCATTTATTTCGACCACTTCGGCGAAGGAGTGATCAACACTTTCGATCGCATGGGCTCGTTCGGATTGACGACGATTATCGGGGATCCGGCCGGTCTGGTGACGCCGGATCAAACGCCGCGCTTTACTTCTCTTTACGACGTTCCGAAAACATATAACGGATGCGGCGCTCCACCTTGTCTGCTGCAACCGCCGGCACCGACAGGAGGTTTTCCGTATGCACCTCCCTCCACCCCCGGAACTGGCGGAGAGGCGATCAGCTGGGGGCTGGACAATGGCTTAAGGACACCGTATTCGCACGTGGTTGATTTTTCGTTCACGCGCGACGTGGGCCACGGGTTCGTCGTGGAGACTTCGTACGTGGGGCGATTTGGGCATCGGCTGCTGCAACAGCTGGATGTGGCGCAGCCGATGGATATTAAAGATCCGAAGTCGGGAATGGATCTGTATACCGCGACCCGGATGATTGCGGCAGCCACCCAGGCGGGCGTGCCGGTGCAGAATATGGCAAAGATTCCTTACTTTGAGAACATCTTTCCACAGGCGAAAGGCGCGGCCGCTTATGCTGCCCTGCAGAACAACAGCACTGCCTGTGCGCCGGGAACATCGCCGGCCAATCCAACTGCTACCCAAAACATGTATCAGCTGTTCAGCTGCAACGGTGGAGTCGACATGACTACCGAACTCATTCAGCCTGACTGGTATTGCATTCCGTCCTGCCCGACCGTGAACGGGGTCACGCAACCATTTCGATTCTGGACTCCGCAGTTTTCCTCGCTCTATGTGTGGAGCACGATGGGCAACAGCAGCTACAACGCACTGCAGGCGAGCCTGCGGCGGAAGATGGCGGGCGGGCTGCAGTTTGACTTTAACTACACGTATTCCAAGTCAATTGATCTGGGATCGGATGCGGAGCGTGTCAATCAATACGAAGGCGGAACGGGGGTCGCGGGGGGAGGATTCGCAAGCTACATCATGAATAGCTGGGCGCCGAATCAAAACCGGGCCGTTTCCGATTTTGATGCGACCCATCAGTTCAATGCGAACTGGATGTACCAGCTGCCGGTTGGAAAAGGAAAACATTTTGCCACTCATGGCGCGCTTGATGCAATATTTGGCGGCTGGGAACTCACTGGAATATTCCGGATGACCAGCGGCTTTCCGACCACAGTCAACGATGGGAACTACTGGCCGACCAACTGGGAGAACACTGCGAATTCTATTCTCGTAGGGCCAAAGCCGAACAGTGGTACGTTCATGGTCAATGGAGGCCCCAACATATTCCAGAATCCGACCGCCGCGATCAATCAATTCCGGTTCGCGCTGCCCGGCGAAGGCGGAGAACGTAACCTGATCCGCGGTGCTGGTTATTTCGGCATCGACATGGGCCTGGGCAAAACCTGGACCATTACAGAATCGTCGGCACTGCGCTTCAGCTGGGAGACATTCAACATCACGAACTCGGTGCGCTTCGACGCCGCCGCGCTGGAGCCGATCGCCGGAAGTAATGCGTCGGGAAACCTGAGCCTGTCGAACAGCTCAAGCTTCGGCTACTACACCTCTACCTTAACCAGCCCGCGCGTCATGCAGTTCGCGCTGCGCTACAGCTTCTAGGAGAAAGCAGGGACCTATGAGGCACGCTGCGCTCGTGCTTGTGTGTTGTTTTCTGGCTGCCGCAACATCTTCGGCGGCACCACAGGAATTCACTGACAGAGTCGACCGAATCTTCGCGGAATGGAATACCACCGGTTCTCCTGGCTGCGCGCTGGCCGTAGTGAAAGATGGACGGATCGTTTACGAGCACGGTTATGGCATGGCCAACCTTGAACTCGGCGTAGCCATCACGCCGCAGTCCGTGTTTGATATCGGATCGGTGTCGAAAGAGATTACTGCCATGGCGATGCTTTTGCTGGTGCAAGACGGCAAAATCTCCCTCGATGCCGACATCCGAAAATACCTGCCCGAAATGCCAGACTATGGCTCACAAATCACCGTTCGTCACCTGCTGCACCACACCAGCGGGCTGCGTAACTACGACGATTTGTTTGATCTGGAAGGAATACCCGAAGCCGACTTAACCACCGATCGCGATGCGATGGAATTGATCGTGCGGCAAAAGGGCGTGAACTTCAAGCCAGGAGAGGAATTCGTCTACAGCGATACCAACTATTTTCTGATGTCACAGATTGTGAAGCGCGTTACTGGACAGACGTTGCGGCAGTTTGCCCAGGATCGAATCTTCGGCCCTTTGGCAATGACGAGCACGCACTTTCACGACGACCATACGATGATCGTGTCTCGTCGCGCTACCGGGTATGCGCCGCACAATGGCGGCGGTTTCGAGATTGACATGAGTAACTTCGAGCAGCTCGGCGATGGTTCCGTCATGACCACGGTGGAAGACCTCGCCAAGTGGGATCAGAATTTCGATCATCCGCAGGTGGGCGGCCCGGAAGCCATTCGTCAGCTCACGACGCCGGGCAAACTCAATAATGGGCAGACGATCCCTTACGCAATGGGACTCTTCATCGACCATTACCGTGGGCTCAACTGGATTCATCACAGCGGAGAATGGGTGGGATACCGAGCTGCATTAAGTCGCTTTCCCGACCAGCATTTTTCTACTCTGGTCACTTGCAATTGCGTGGGCAGCATGAATCCCATGGGGATGGCGAAGCGGGTCGCCGACGTCTATCTGGCGGACGAATTTGCGCGAGCGGAGAAGGCGAGTTCTGCGCAAACCGCTTCGAGTGTGCCCGCGAGTACTCTCAAGCAATATGTGGGGACGTACTGGAGCCAGAAGAATGGCGCATTGCGAAAATTCGAATCGCGCGACAATAAGCTCGTCATGGTGGCGCCGGGAATGACCTACGACATGCTTCCTCTCGCTGACGGGCAATTCGAAGCCCTCGAGCCGGACTCGGAACACAGAGACAAATACATTTTTCACCGTTCCGCAAACGGCCATGAGTTTGAACTCGAGGCCTGGGAAGGTGGCGCGCCGGTAACGTACAAAGCGGCGAATGGATCACCTCCCGGAGTATCGCGCCTGGCCGACTATGGGGGTACATACTCGAATGACGATCTGCGCGCCACATGGACACTGGTCGTGCGTAATGGCAAGCTGATCCGGCAGCAATGGATGACGGAAGACCAGGAACTGGAAGCTGCTTTTCCCGATGGCTTTATTGGCGACCTGAGTGAGGGACAATTCCTTATGCACTTCACGCGCGATTCTGCCGGCCGGGTGACCAGTTTCGAAGTCGCCACTGACATGGTTCGCCCGATGCGATTCACCAAAATCGAAGCCAGCTCTGCTCCGCACTGACAGACAAGTCACGCGCCGTTAGTAGCCATCTGCTGAACTCACGCGTGACCAGCAGCGTTTGCCCGCAAACCCGGAACTATTCCTGCGCGGTTGCTGCTCAAGAGTTTTTCGATAGTCTCCTGATCCGCAGGTTTTGAGAAGAGGTAGCCTTGGGCCATTTCGCAGCCGATGTCACGGAGCAGATCGAGTTGAACCTGGGTCTCCACCCCTTCTGCGACGACTTTCAAGCCCAAATTGTGGGCGAGCGTGACAATCACACGGACAATTTCCTGAGTCTCGGGGTCGCTGTCCATGCGGGAGACAAAGAAGCGATCGATTTTCAGTTTATCGACCGGGAAGCTCTGCAGGCGGCTGAGGGAGGAATAGCCGGTTCCGAAGTCGTCGATGTCGAGGTGAACGCCGAGGGCCTTTAACTCCGACAGCACCACGCCAGATCTTTCCGCGTCAGCCATGGCGATGGTTTCCGTAATCTCAAGATCCACGCAGCGAGGATCTATGCTGCTTTCCTGCAGGAGCTGATCAATCTGGGCAGCCAGATCGACCTGGGCGAACTGTTTGGGGCTGACGTTCACACTGAGTGTAAGCGGCAAGTTGGAAGGAAAGAGTTCGTTCCAGCGGCAGAGTTGGCGGCAGGCCGTGGGAAGCAGTTGGCGATTGATCGAAAGGATAAGCCCGGTCTCATCAGCGACTGGGATGAAATCGTTGGGCATGACCAATCCCTGGGGCCGATGCCAGCGACTGAGAGCCTCGAATCCCACCACGCGGCCGCTTTGCAAGGAGACGATGGGCTGGTAATAGACGCGAAACTCACCCTGCTCCAGGCCCCTGCGCATGTCGGTCTCCAGCTGCAATCGCTTTAGCGCTCCGGTGTGCATGGTGTTATCAAAGACCTCGCAGCGGGCCTTGCCGGTTTGCTTGGCACGGTACATCGCGATCTCGGCGTCGCGCAGCAAATCCTGGGCGTCGCCGCTGGTATTGCAACCGAAGGCGATCCCGATGCTGGCGCTGATCACGATTTCGTGGCCCTCGACATCGAATGGGATGGAAAGTTTTTCCTGTATGCGCTCAGACACGCGAACCGCATCGCTGGGATCGCGAAGTTCTTCTGCCAGCACCACAAATTCATCACCGCCCGGACGCGCCAGCGTGCTCTCAGTGTCCGCGGAAACCGCTTTCTCCTGCTGACCGGGTTGCGGGCGAGAAATTGTGTCCGCCCTGCGAAGGCATGCGTTTAGTCGATTTGCAATCTGGATAAGAAGGGCATCGCCGACGGCGTGACCCAAACTCTCGTTGAAGACCTTGAATCCGTCGATGTCGATAAACAGGACAGCAAACTTGAAATCAATATGGCGGCGGGAGACCGCAATCGCCCGTCCCAGCCGATCCAGAAAAAGAGCGCGGTTGGGCAGGTTCGTCAAACCGTCGTGGAAGGCATTGTGCGCGAGCATCTCTTCGGCTCGCTTGCGGTCAGTGATGTCGCGATTGACGATGACCAGGGCCTGCACTTCCCCTTGCCTGCCAATCGCATTGGCGGTGGACTCAAGTACCCGCAGGGAACCGTCCTTGTGGAACACACGGTATTCGAGCCGTTCGCCACGGCCCGTACAGCGGGCCTTCTCTGCCGCTTCCTGCACACGCGCACGGTCGTCGGGATGGATATGTTCCACTGCCGACGTTGCCGCTAACTCTTCCGACGTGTAGCCCAGAACCTTCTGGTAGGCGGGGCTGTTATAGAGACGATTTCCGTTGTTATCGACCAGCGCAATCATATCGGCTGCGTTTTCGCTGATGAGTTGGAAAAGTTGATCATGCTCGGCTAACTGCCGCCGCACACGCTGGAGTTGCAGATGCTGATAGATGGTGTAGGCATCGAACAAGAAGACTAGAGCGGCAAGGCCCCGAACCCACTCCCGCAAGCTCAGCGAGTAGTCTTTATCGTTGGGCAGGTGAAAACCGGGAAAGGTTAGCGAGACGATTGCGAAAGTCAGAATCAGGGTAACCGCGACGGCGAATCCCCACAGCCACCACTCGCGGCCTTCGACCTGGCGCATGCGAGGAAGTTGCTCAACTACGCTTTTCGGTGCAGATGGATTCAGCATGATTTGGCGCCGGCCAGCCTCCCTATCGTCATAACGCCACCAAAGGCTTCTTGATCTTGCACCTGCTCTTCAGCCAGTCGTGAAGAACGCTGAGGTCAAGTGGCGGAATCCGAATAAACTCGCAACCGGCAGCGCCGTACCGCCTTGTCCACTGGACCCTGGCCTCAATGAAAATAGATCGATCCGTTCCAGCCGGTAGAAGTCGAAACGACAGCGTGTCTCCCACTGCTAGCTGCTCCTTCGAGATCAGACCTACTCCGCCGTCCCCAATGTCCATGACCGTGAGAGGAATAGACCGTTGGTTCTGGTCCACGGCAGTGACGGTCGTCATCAACGAATATCTGGCATGACGGCGGTGGTCTCGCAGCATTCGGTTGTAGGCGAAGCGAAGCGGCTGGGCGCAGGATTCACTCGTAACCGGCTTCGAAAGCACCACGTGAGCTCCGGGTAGAAGGGTGTGCGAGTCAGAAACGGCGACGACTGTCGGCTTCTGCCGGCCGTTAGAACTCTGAATCCGTCGCAATAGGTCAGTCGAGCTGTCTTCCCAATCGAGAATGATGAGATCGGTGCTCCCTTCCGCCAGTCGATCGGCGGCTCTCGAAGATGTAAAGCACACATGGGTCGAAATGGACAGACTCTCCAGAAACTTATTTACGACGCACACGACGCTGGGATCCCGAGAAACAAGCAAGCATTCAAACGCCATGTCTGCTGTCATGCACACCTCAAAAGCAGGAGCGTGATCTTCCTCGAATCGGCAACCAGGTTTGGCCAAGGAAACGAAGCGCCGCCAAAACAGATATGGCACTCCAATCGCCAAATCTGCCGCACCTTAAACCCTATTGTTTGTGCAATTTAAACGCAGGGTAGGAAAAACGTGATGTCTGCAATTCAGACAGGGGTTCCATGTTCGGGGCAGTGGCCGACAATTGCAATGAAGAGATGACCTTTACCGGATAGAAATACGACCTCCCCGGAGAAGGGCGAAAGCCCACGTTCAGGCACCTGGCTTCTCCAGTCGCATTCTGGAAAGCAATTGATAGATAGTGGCTCGACCCACGCCGAGGATCTCAGCCGCCCGCGCCTTATTGCCCCCGACGCGTTCCAGCACGCGCATCACGTGCCGCCGCTGCACTTCCTCGAGCGACGACAGAGTCTCATCCAGCTGTAATTCGTCGCTCAGCGAGCCGCGCAGCCTTTCGGGCAGATGGTCGATATCAATGAATTTGCCGTCGGTCATCATGCAGGCATTGCCGATAACGTTCTCCAGTTCGCGGATGTTGCCTGGCCACGGATAGGTTGCCATTCGCCCCTGCGCCCTACGCGTGAGGCCGGAAATTGTCTTGTTGTATTCCGCGGAAAACTTTTCGATGAAATGCCGCTGCAACAGAGGAAGGTCTTCCCTCCGGCTGTGCAACGGCGGCAACTCGATTTCGACCACGGCCAGCCGGTAATAAAGATCTTGGCGGAACTGTCCGTCTCGAACCATAGCTCGCAGATTGCGATTGGTGGCAGCGATGACTCGAACGTCAGTTTTACGCGATACGGAAGAACCAACTCTGCGCACCTCATGATCTTGCAGAACGCGGAGCAACTTGGCTTGCATCGCCGCCGAAAGCTCCCCAATCTCATCGAGAAAAATAGCCCCGCCGTCGGCATGTTCAAACAGCCCAATCCGTTCCTGAATGGCCCCGGTGAAAGCACCTTTGGCGTGGCCAAACAGTTCACTTTCCGCCAGATTTTCCACCAGCGTCGAACAATTGCACACGATAAATTTGTTGTTGGCACCCGGACTGAGCCGGTGCAACGAGCGCGCGACCAACTCCTTTCCGGTTCCAGTTGCGCCGGTGATGAGTGCGGTTCTGAAATGAGGAGCTACCCGGCTAACTTTGGTGAAGACGTTAAACATTAGAGGGCTGCGACTCACGATGCCTTCAAACTCGCAGGCTTGCACCAGTTCCCGGTCCAGGGTCAAGGTTTTTTGGCGCAGCTCGGCTTCCGCTGCGAGGCTGGCGACGCGGCTGCGAAGCCGTTGAATATCAAGCGGCTTGGTCAGATAGTCGCAAGCCCCTTTGGTAATCGCTTCCACCGCTGACTCAGTTGAGTAATGGCCGGAAATCAAAACTATGTTGGCGGCGGGGTCGACGCGGATCATGCGCTCCAGCAGGTCCATGCCGTTAAGCGAGGGCATGACTAAATCCAACAAGACGATTCTGGGGCGAAGGCGGAGGAAGATTTCAAATCCCGCTTGCGGATCCTGGGAAGTAGTGATTTCGAAATTTTCCCGGGCGAGAGCTCTGGCAATGAGCGCCAGGGTGGAAGCATCGTCGTCGATGGCTAACAGCTTGAGGAGCCCGGGATTATCCATTTGTAATTCGGTCAGAGCCGAGTTGCGCCTGGCACGTAACCGGCGCACTGAACAGGCAAGTGCTCTGAATTGCCGGCAACGGCTTGGCGCTTACCCAGCTCACTTCTCATGTGGGTCGTCCTGCTCCGGCCAAGTGCGGAGCGGGAGAACTCCATGAGATGCCCAAGCTGCGTTATGTGTAAGCCAAAAAAGTGCGATCCGTGTGTGGGCTCATACTTTTGTTACGAAATCCGAACAAACGTGAACCCGTGTTCCATTGAAGAAGCGCACCTGCGAAAACAGGCTGCTCGGTAGAATCTCGTTCTCACGGGTGTTCACGGTACAGACAAAATCCAGAAACAAGACCTCGCCGCCGAACTGCCAAGGCGGTTGCCCCTTGCTCCAAGCACTTGAAACAGAACCAATTGTCTTATCGCTGGCATTTGGGCCGCGACCTGCACTGAGTGTCTGGGGATTTTCATGAGCGAACAAATTCAGCTTGACGGTCTTCTTTTCAGCCGCGATGCAACTGTGAAACGGGTCATGACTCCGATCCTCAACAGCTTCGCCATTACAACCGACGTCTCCTTCGAATTGGAATGGGCCTTGGATGCCGTCACTCACCGAAGGCTTGATGCTGTCATAGTGGACTGGGACGGCGCCTATGACCCAACGCAGGTGGTGCGCGCCGCGCGCAAATCATCGCCCAACAGCAACTCGACCATTGTGGCCTTGGTCGCTGGACGATCGGAAACGCACGCCTTGCTCGTGGGAGCAAATTTCATGATCCACAAACCGGTGGACGTGGAACACGCAGGACGGTGCATGCGGGCGGCATACGGAACCATGCTGCAGAATCGTCGACGCGCGGCGCGGGTGCCGGTCGACGTTCCAGTAGTGGCGAGAGTGGCGGAGGTGGGAGAAATCGAAGCCCGAATCAGCGACCTCAGCGTGGGCGGGCTCGCTCTGCAGTGTAAGCAAGCGCTGCAGGTCAATCGCGAGGTAATGGCGCACTTTCTTCTTCCTGATACCAACCAACTGATTCATGTGACGGGCCGTGTGGTAAACGCGAATGCCACTGGACGAGCCGGAGTGCGCTTTGCTTTCGTTCCAGAAGAAGACCTCGCCCATCTGGAAAGCTGGTTAGCAGTCGAGTTGGCCAAACTAGAGAAAGTGGAGATGCCTGCCGACAATGCACCGGGAAACAACCATTGAGAAAGATGTTAGGAATCCCCTCGAAAAAGCTGGAATCGTTCTGCTGGCTGAAGATTCCGCAGTCTACAGACGATTGATCGGCTCCCACTTGAAGGAATGGGGCTTCGACTTTGTATGCGCGAAAGACGGCAAAGAGGCCTGGAAGTTGCTCGCCAAGCCGGACGCGCCCCGATTGGCGCTCCTCGATTGGGTGCTTCCGGAAATTGACGGTGTCGAGCTCTGCCGCCGGTTGCGCGGACGGCCGGACAGCGATCCCTACACTTATACCATTCTGCTGACGGCGAAAAGTCGAAAGCAGGAGATGCTGGAAGCCATGGACGCTGGCGTGGACGATTTTCTGAAGAAACCCTTTGATCCGCTGGAGCTGAAGGCGCGTCTGGTCGTAGGCCGGAGAATCGTTGAGCTGCAGCAGAAACTGGTGTCTGCCAACAACGCACTCCAGTTTGCCGCCTACCACGATTTCTTAACCGGGATCTGGAATCGAGCTGAAATTATTGCCTTCCTTCACCGCGAACTTTCCCGCGCTCGCCGTGATGGCACGCCGGTTGGCATTGTTCTGGTCGATGTCGACCACTTCAAGAAAGTCAACGATCAATATGGACACGAATCCGGCGACTGTGTCCTAAAAGAGATCGCACAGCGATTTACTTCGAGCCTTCGCGAGTACGACGGCGTAGGCCGTTATGGCGGAGAAGAATTCTTGCTGGTCATCCCCGGCTGCAATCTGGCAACGACCGTGCGGCGAGCGAATCAGATTCGCGAACTGGTTTCGAGGAACCCAATTTCCACCCCTCACGGAGTGGTGAACGTGACTGTGAGCATGGGCGCTATTGTGGGGGAGTCGTCGACCAGTTCAGAGCCGCTTTTGCACAGCGCCGACACCGCGCTTTATCAAGCCAAGCATAACGGGAGAAACCGGGTGGAGCAGATTCCTGCCTTGGCTGCCGCAACTCGAGGCTAGTTGCAAGCCGCCATATTCTGAGTGACGCCTTGCAGACTGATGATGGAGTTAGCGACCAGCGGCACGCTCCAGAATCTGCTGTGGTGTTTGCGCAGGTAATAAGCGGCAGCGACCGATCCGACGCTCTTCGCGGAGGCGACGGCGTAGGCACGTGCCACCGTGGGATGCGTCCCGTACAAATAAGCCGATTCAGATTCCATGTTGCATACCCCGGTTTTGCCCGCCAGCCAGTTCTGCCGCGCAAACAGCGTGGTGTAAGAGTCGGCGAACGTGCTTCCCGTGGAGATCAGCGCCAGGCTCATGAACTTCGCATCAACCAGCTTCGCTGGCCGGGCTTCCGGAGTAAAGGGCGGCGTATGGGGCGTGACAGCAGCGACCGAGGACGACTCGGTCAGAAGGGTGCTGGGGGCCTCGGGCAGTTCTTTCGCGAATGAGGTTGCGGCCAGCATGAGCACAGCAACAGAATAACGAATGATCGTTTTCATAATTTCGCCTTTCCGATTCGAATTAGCGCTGTGCCAGGGCCCTGAACCGCTTCCGCCGTGTTGTGAGCCCTGATTCATACTTCGGAGCTTATCTTCGGATCTGATCCGGCACAATCGCAAGACCGTAACGGAAGGAAGTAATGACGAGTAATCACCTGCATGGGCCATTTGCGATGGCACCAAAGGGGGATATGCGGAAAAGAGTGAAATTGGAGAAGGGCTCAATACTTACAAACGGCTAAAGTGCGGGTGAAAGGTTCAGCGGACTTGCCGCGTTCTCGCTGATTGTGCGCTCACTGTTCGGGAGTTTTGTAATGTGCTGGCGCGACGATCAGGTTCTGACACATGCCGCAGTATGCGGCGAAAGGCTTTCTTTACGCATTCGGTCTCTGCCTCGGTTCAACAGGTCCACGATTCCCTCCAAGGTAAGGTGCCGCTCCATCTTCGCAGCGCTTCGCTCCAGGTACTGGGAATAGAAACTCCAATAGATCTCGTGCATCCTGATCTCCCATCCAGGCACGGCCGGTAAGCAATAGTGCTGCTTGGGTAAAAGTCCGCTGTCTCAGCTGCGGAGGCGAATATGGGCTACCCAAAGACACAAGCATGCGCTCCCTGAGGGAGTATGTTGGCGACCCTGAAAAGAGCCGGTTACCAGTTCGATTTTGTTACGAAATCCGAACAGTTTCCCACGCCTCCGCACACAGCGATCAAGGAGTTCTGAGGACAAGACCAAAGTCCAGAACTCAGACAACTGGAATAACGTCGCAGCAACGTTCAGTGCCCGCGGAGTTGTTTATAAGCTCCACATAATTATGGGAATTGTTCGACGTTGCAGCGCAGCCTCGCGTTTGGTGTGCGCCTTGCACTGCACCTACTCCGGTGCACCCACCGAAACAGCGCTGATTCGAAGGGACCGATAATGCGATGTAGATTCTTGGCTTGGACACTGCTGACGGTGCTCGTGACGGCGACAGCTCCGTTGGCGCAGCAGCTTGCCCCCCCGCCCACGGCTCCGCGCGCAACCGATTACGGCCAACTGCCGCTAACATTTCAAGCGAACCTGGGTCAGACTGATCCACAAGTCAATTTTCTGTCCCGCGGCAAGGGGTATACGGCCTTTCTTACCAGCGGTGGGATGGTGCTTGCTTTGAGTCCCCAGCAAGTTGTACCTGCGGCGAAGACCGCGAATGTTGTCCCTGCCGACAAGCAACCGATGGGAGCAACGGTGCAGTTCCGCTTGTTGGGAGCAGCGAAGAATCCGGTCGCGATCGGAGAGGACCCCCAACCTGGAAGAGTGAATTATTTCATCGGAAACAATCCCGCTCACTGGCAGAGGAACGTGCCGACCTACGGCAAAATACGTTACAAGAACGTTTACCCGGGAATTGATCTCATTTACTACGGGAACCATCGGCGACTGGAGTATGACTTCGCCATTTCGTCGGGAGGCGATCCTGCCCAGATTCAGTTTGAGATCCAGGGAGCGAGTGAAGTCAAATTGGATGGAGAAGGTAACCTCGTTCTGCACATCGATGGCGGCGAGCTTCACTTCGAAAGTCCCAATGTGTACCAGGAAGTCGGCGGCCAGCGGGTTGCGGTAACTGGCGGGTACGTGCTCACAGGCGCGACGCATGTGGCCTTTCGCCTGGACCAATACGACCACGACAAGCCCTTAGTGATAGATCCGGTGCTGCTGTACTCCACCTACCTCGGCGGAAGCGGGAGTGACCAGCCTACCGGAATTGCGGTGGATGGCTCAGGTAACGTGTACGTCGCCGGATACACCAACTCGTTGGACTTTCCCCTGGCTTCGCCCGGGTCGCTGCCCGCCGGCGCCAACCACGCGTTCGTGGCCAAGCTGGATTCCACGGGGTCGAACCTCGTCTACGCCGACTACCTCGGGGGAAACAACCAGGATTACGGGTATGCGCTGGCGCTGGATAGTGCGAACAACGTTTGGGTAACAGGCAGCACTGCTTCCAGCAACTTTCCCATGGTGAATCCTTATCAGGGCACGTACCCGGGATCTTTTAATGGGTTCGTGAGCAAGATTTCTGCCGATGGGTCGTCGCTGTTGTACTCCACCTATCTTGGGGGAAACGGCTCCGATGTGCTCTCCAGCATTGCAGTTGACGCCGCCAGCGAGGTGATAGTCGCCGGAAACACGACATCCACCAACTTTCCCGTGGCCAATGCGTATCAAGCAACTGCAAGTCCGAACCAAGGCGGTGTATTTGGCAACTACGGAGTCCTCACGAAGTTTACTCCGGATGGATCGTCCCTCATCTACTCAACCTATTTTTATGGCAGTTCGAACCTAGCCTTCAACTGCGGGGGCACGCCCTGCTGGCCGTCGCCATTCAGCACAATCGCTGGATTCGCGGCTGACGGCAGCGGCAATGCCTATGTCGCCGGTACGACCAACACTTACAACTTTCCCACTACGCCGGGAGCGTACGCGACCACAAACTCGACTCAACAAAACAATAACGTCGGATTCGTAGCGAAGTTCAGCACCTCCGGGAGCCTTGGCTACTCCACGTATTTCTACGAGGCAAGCGGCATTCTGACGGAGGTGAACGCGATTGCAGTGGATGCTGCCGGTTCGGCTTATGTGACCGGAGCTGCTTTGAGTGATGGGACGTTTCCTGTAACGTCCACTAGCATCTGCGATCCCGGTGTTTCTGGATGGAGCTGTAGTTTTGCCTTCGTTACGAAATTTGATGCAACGGGATCTTCCCTGGTGTACTCGACTTTCTTGGGCCCGAACAACAATGCTACGGCACAGGCCATTGTCCTTGATTCCAGCCAGGATGCGTATGTTCTAGCTTTGACCTCGGGGAGTTCCTTTGGCTTGGTGAATGGCATCGAGCCTTACACCGGTGGCAACGATCTTCTCCTGGCAGAAATTGATCCGGTAGCGGGCTCGGAACTTTTTGCTACCTATCTGGGCGGGAGCGGTGACGACAACCCGGCTGGCCTCGCTCTCGATTCCAGCGGGAATATCTATGTGGGCGGTTCCACGATTTCCACCGATTTCCCGACGACCCAGGGAGCCTTCCAAAATACGCTCGCGGGAAACACGGACGCCTTCGTGGCCAAGATCGGAGTTGCGTCCGCCCCTGCGGTCACCCTAAGTCCCTACTCTTTGCAGTATGCCAGCCAGAGTGTCGGCTCGAGCAGTCCGGCGCAGAATGTGCTGCTCCGTAACATGGGAAGTTCGTCGCTGTCGATTTCAACCATCGTGACGAGCGGCGATTTTGCGGAAACAGATAATTGCGGAAACAATGTGCCAGCCGCGGGGAGCTGCACGTTGGCCGTGACCTTCACTCCCACGGCCACCGGAGTCCGAACCGGATTCATCCAGATCCAGGATGATGCGGCGGGTTCACCTCACATCATCAGCTTGAGCGGGACCGGTACCGCGCCGCTAGCCCTGGTGTCTCCGACCAGCCTGTCGTTTTCGAGCGTTCCGGTGGGCAGCTCCAGCACGGCCCAGACTGCGACGCTGACCAATGCCGGCACTGCCGCACTAATCATCACCAGCATCCAGATCACGGGAGATTTTAGCCAGACGAACAACTGCCCGGGCTCTTTGTCGGTTGGCTCGACTTGCAACATCAGCGTTGTATTTTCGCCGGTCGCTTCTGGTGTTCGAAATGGAACACTCTCGATCATCGACAATGCCCAGGGCAGCCCCCAGACCGTAAGCCTGACTGGGACCGGGCTGGGTTTCAGCGCCGCGCTGGCGCCGACTAGCCTGTCGTTTTCGAGCGTGCCCCTGGGCACCTCCAGCTCTCCCCTCACCGCGACGCTGACCAACACCGGAAGTACGTCCGTGACCATAAGCAACATCACGACGATTGGGGACTATAGACAGACCAACAACTGCCCATTGACCCTGTTGGCGGGCTCCAGTTGCAATATAAACGTGGTCTTCACTCCGACGGCTGAAGGTCGCCGGAGCGGAACACTCTCAGTCAGCGACAACGCGCAGGGTAGTCCCCAGACTCTCAGCTTGAATGGAACCGGCTCGGATTTCGCAATCTCCAGTTCTCCGAGCAACCTCACCATAAACTCCGGGGCGACTGCCACCTATACACTCACCGTGTCCGCGCTAGGCGGACCGTTTTCTGACGCGGTGAAGCTAAGCTGTGGGAATCTGCCTTCGCTGGCGACTTGTAGCTTTTCACCACAGTCGGTTACCCCAGGCGGAACTTCAGCCACCAGCACGCTCACCATCTCCACGGCATCGTCGGCAGCTCAGGCGATTCCCACGCTGCGTTCTCGTGCTTGGCCTGCCTTTGCGATCTCGATTCAGGTGCATAGCCTTGGGTTATTCGGAATCATCCTGGCGGTGGGATCGCGCAGACGCTCAAAGAGACTAATAATGTTCACGCTTCTCGTCGTCTTGCTCCTGGGCTTGTTGTTCATGCCGGCGTGCGCCGGTGGAACTGGAATTGCCTCGCAGCACGGGACCGGAACCGGAACCTACACCATCACGGTTACCGGAACTGCCGGCAGTTTGCAGCACTCGCTGCCCTTAACCTTGACCATCCAATAGTCCTTTGCGCCGCCGGGACGATTCTTCGGGAGACGGCGGATTTTTGTCCTCCCCCCGCCATCCTTAGCTGTTTACCTAGACGAGGCGAGTACGCCGCAGGCGACTTGATACCCTCGCCGCCGCGTTCCGTGAAAGTGAAAAGACCTGTTGTTACTTCCGGCAATTGAGGTACTGACATGAATGTTATATGGTGCGAGTCGGGAGAGCCACGCGTGGCACATCATAGGGAAGCAGGTCGGCACATCGACGCCCCATCTGCCAGATACACCCGTGTCCCAAGGCATTCACCCAGGGAGGCGCGGCGGTAATGGCTCCCATTCTTCTCTGGCTCATCCTGGTTCTTTGCCTGTTGATCTCAGCGGTCAAGTACCTGATGGGAGTTATTCTGAAATTCTCGTTCGCCAGCACAAAAGCCCACAAGGACTACACGTATCAGCCCACCGTCAGCGTGCTGATGCCCTGCTTCAACGAAGGCAAGACGGTCTACGAGACGATTGAAAGCATCAGCAAGAGCAACTATCCCAACGATAAGTTTGAAGTGATCGCGCAGGATGACTGTTCCGTCGACGACAGCTACAAGTGGATGCTCAAAGCCCAACACGACTTCACTAACATACGCGTAAGGACAGGGCGGAATGAAGTCAACAGCGGAAAGGCACGCTCTGTCTGCAACGCACTGCAGCACTCAACAGCGGAGATCATCATCTCCATCGATTCGGATTGCATCTTCCATCCGGACGCGATTCGAGAACTGACCGCATGCTTCGCGGAGCCGCGCATCGGGTCGGTGGGAGGCAGAGTGGGCGTCAGAAACCCGAACGACAGTGTGATCACCGCCATCCAGACTGTTATTTACTATTCTGCGTTCCAGCTTTACAAGATTCCCGAAAATTGGACCCGTAGCATCTGCTGCATCAGCGGATGCCTTTTCGCCATCCGGCGCGGGTTACTGCTGGAGATCGAGCCCGCGATCCGCTCCCGCAACTGGTTCGGAATTCCAGTGAACCAGGGCGAAGACAGGTTCCTGACCCACCAGACGCTGCTGCGGGGTTACGGAACTTATATCAACAATGACGCCCTCTGCTGGACCACCGTGCCAAACACATTGCCGGTTCTGTTTAAACAGCAACTGCGCTGGCGGCGCAGCATCGTGCGCGACTTTTTCTTCACCCTGAGGACCCTGCCGCAGCATGTCTGGAAACTGCACCCCAACACGGTGTTCACGCTGGTACTCACTCCGCTTGGAGCAGTAGTGGGGTTTTTGGTCGTGGTCACCATGCTTACCTCCGATCCCCTGGCGTGGGCGGGGCCTGTCCCTTTGATCACCGCTCTTGGAGTGGGAGCTATTCTTACCTGGGTGATCAAGAAATATAGTGCGACAGAGGCCGTCGCTCATCCTCTGGCCTTTGGCGCTTACATAGCCTGGTCGCTGGTCAGCAGCTTGTTCCTCACGCCCCTCGCTCTGTGCACGATGGATTCGGCAGACTGGGGCACGCGAACCAAACCACAAGAGGTGGCCCTTGGCAACGCCAACCGTTAGCCCGCCGCCCGCGTCCGATCCCAAAGACGATTCGCGTCCTGCAGAGAACAAGAACGTTCCGGTCAGGCAGTCTTTGCACTACAAGCTGGTAATTACGCTCTACCGGGTCTTTGCCATTGCCGTCCTGTATCTGGTGCTCGCCGGAATTATCTGCTACGCGTTCGTGATGGGCTTCTATGCCGTGAACAGTTCGTGGGCGGCACCCATCATTCTCTCGGCGGCAGACGAAAAAAGCCTGGACTTCAGGGAAAAGCTGGTCACCAGCCAGCAGACCATTGAAGATCTGAAGGTGGATACAAACAAACTGGACAGCGGCCTGGCCGAGATGAAGAAACACCGCGCCGCGCTTCTAGCGCTCGAACCTGAACTGCAGCAAGCTATCGTGCGTGAGCAAACTCACAACCGCACCGCGGGCCCGGAACTCTCGACGCTCGACCAGCAGAAACAAGCCGACAACCTGAAGACGCAAAAAGTGCTGGCGCAGCTCAAGGAAGTGGAGTCCAACATCAACAAAGACCTGGCCTCCGGGTTGATCACGCAGGGCGACGCTGCCACGCAACTGGCAGCGCTGAACCAGGCAAAGGGCGCCTATACAGACAGCAAAATTGCTGAAGTCCTCCTGACCGACAGCGTTTTGGATAAGACCACGACTGGCACCAACTCGCTTGATGTGCTCGTAAAACAGGCAGAGTTGCGGTCCGAGGTTGCCCAGCTAGATGTCGCCATCAATGTCGCAGAGAAGCAGTTTCAGGAAGAATCACGACAGATCGATCGATTGAGACAGGCCATCCAAACGGCCAAACAGAGTCCGTATTACCTCAATGCGTCTGGAGAAAAGACGCTGTACTTCGCCTTCGTTCCTTACGATAACCAGGCCAGCGCGGTAGCCGGCAGTCCAATCTACGACTGTTACCTGAACATGGTCGTGTGCCGCAAAGTGGGCACGTTGAAGCAGATATTCGCAGGCGAAGAGACGGCTATCCATCCGATTTTCAAGACACAGATTCGCGGGTTTCTTGTCCAGATGAATCTGAATCAGGCCGACTCTGCGAGATCGAAGACGGTATTTCTTGGCCGCAAGCCGCTGTTGTTTTGAGGAGAGGGAAAATGTTCCTGAACAACTGGAAGTTTGTAGTCGCCTCATTAATAGTTTTTCCCTCGCTACACGCATTGGTGGCACGCCCGTACGCATATGCAGTTGACCCAAAAGATCAGCAAGCATACTGCACCTACATCGCGGAGCAGGCGCAGGCGCAGCGAGACCTGCTGCGCACTCCCATCGCCTTGGCAGGCTTCACTCAGCCCGAGACTGGCCTACCGCTGCAGGTGGTAGCCGGTGCCTCCGTTGGGCTTTCGAGCATAAGAAAAGCCGGTCTCACCATGGGTGCAGCCCGCACCGAGTGCGAGTTGTACAAAGCCACAACCGGGGCTCAGCAGAGCATCCAATATGCGCTGTCCAGCCTGGAGAAAGAAGCTCTGCGTAACCGTCTCGCACTGATCGAACAGGCGTCGCAGTCGCTGAACGCACTGATGGAAAAGACTTCAAAGATGGTGGAGGCACAGAACGCGACCCGTCTTATGCTTTTTTCGCTGCAGACAACGAAGATCAGGCTGGATGCTGACCAAGCCGACACCCGGTCGAAGATCACCGCGCTGTATACCCCTCCACTGAGTGACAGACCGCTGAAGGAGCTGGTCGCAGAAAAACAAGGTAATGAAGGGAACGAACAAAGAGCGCTGGACAGGCTAAGTCGTCAAAATAATTGGGATGTGGCCCTCTCCGTTGGTGTCCATCAGCAGGTCAATCCGGTTGCCCAGGGTGCTCAGCCGTATGGTGCAGTCTCAGTCAACTACAATTTCGCCAGCCGAGCCATCGACAAGCATCTGGATCATGCCGTGGAAGCCCACGAGGAATGGAAAAAAACGCAGGAAAGCGATGTCGTGCGCAACATGGAGGTCCTTCGACAGCAGTTGGTGGAAAGCATCTCCGTACAAGAGGCGAAGCTCAAGTCTCTGCAGGAAGAAAGCGAACAGATCGACAAAAACCTTCAGCTTGTTGTCAATCCGGACACTTCGGCCGCCTTTGACTTTCACAACCAGCTGACTGCGGCACAACTGCTCCTGGAAATCGAGACCGGCGATGCACGCTTCAGGATTGAGCGCCTGCGCGAATACCTCGCAAAGAATTACTGATCGCTTTGCTCCTGCGATCGTGCCAAACTGCCACCCACAGTGCTGCCCTGTCTTACTATCCAGCCAGAATTCCTGATCCCGTGCAGGAAATTAGGGGTGTGCCAAAAACTCCGCCCCCTGCAGGCTGGCCATGCGCTGGCCCCCGTGAATCACGGTGGCCTGCCACGATTTTTCCGAAGGGAATCGCGAGGAAGAAAAAGCCGCTGGTCCGTAAGTTGGCGTTACTAAACTATGGTAACCCGTTCCGAATCAACTAAGTGCTGCAGGATCCCCTCCAGATTTACATGAGAGCCGGAAAATGAAATCTGGGAAGGGCCTTCATTGACCTTGCACGCACCGTGACTGCTGTCGGAAGAAATGATGCCATTGGCGCTTCAGGTTCCGATTTGACAAAGAATTGAGGAATTCCACAACACATTTGTGCAAACCGATGCAGTGTCTGCTAGCATGGTCCCGCGGAGATGCTTCGATCTCCAACGTTTTATTGAAGACGCTGCGGTCGGTATTGGCATCCGAACTGCACCAATCGGTTCGGCGGTGTATGCTTGTAGCTACTCGTCCCGCCCGTAGGTAGGAGTATTGAGTGACCCGACCGGAAGCAGGCAGCGTTCGCACGGAGATTCGGCGCCGGCGAACCCGCCGTCATCGCCGCAATCTCCTGATCCGCCGTTGCCTGTTCCTCCTGGTTTTGGGATTCTTCTCCGCTGGCTTCTCCGCCCTTGCCCTGCGGCACTTCAGCCCCTCCCTTTTCCACTCCGCCCAGAACGGTCCTGACCACCAGGAAGTAGAGGCCAGCCGCGAGCGTGTGGTGATGGCCAACGAGGCATCGTTTCAGCCCCAGCCCGATCGTCCCGTCTATCCCTATTCGGTGGTGCCTGGCGGAGTCCAGGATGCCCGCGAACTCAAGTGGGTGGCGGAGCACGATCCCATCGTTGCAGCGCACTATGCCGGATTCGATTACGACCACGCGCGCGTCGTTCGCCTTGTGCTTGCGCGTACCGCCTACGTCTCCTACCGCATCGGCAATCACGTCTATTGGACGCGGCATCGAATCACTCTGCACAAGGGCGAGAAAGTCATCACCGACGGGAAGATTACCGCCCGCGCGCGTTGCGCCAATCGCGTCGAAGAGGTTCCGCAGCAGGCCACTTCCTCTTCCGAGCCTCCAGTCGCCAAGTTCGAGATGCCGCTGCGCCCCGCCGACGGCACCGCCATCGAGCAGCCTCCGGTTCCCTACATGTCCGCTTTGCTGAATCGTCCTGGCGTAGCCGGGTTTGAACCCACCATTCCTTTAGCCCTGTATAGCCCGCTCTCGGCCGGCGCCTGGTTGGCCGCAGCGCCTCCTCCGTTGCCGCATGGCGAGCTCTGCGCCCCAGAGAAGAAAACCAAGGGAGCCGAGGTCGCCGCCGAACCCACCGGAAAGAAGAAGAAGAAAACGGGAGCCTGCGGCAGTGGCAGCGGCGGACAGGAATCGGTTCCCGAGCCCGGAACATGGATACTCGTTGCCTCCGGCCTCGCCGCAATGTTCTGGCACGCACGCCGCAAACTCGCCCGCGTTTAAAGCCTGGCAGGCTGCTGAAAAACTCCGTTCCAGGCAGGCTTTGGGAAGGGCACGACTTTCACAGCTTGCGGAAAAACCCGGCCTTCGCCGTGAAAAGGGAAGGGCACGAGTTTAGAGGGTGCGGAAAAACTCACCGATGCAGGCAGACGCGTGGAAGAACGGCCCTTCAGGGCCGCGTAAGCCGTTTAGAATCGGTCGGGCTTCAGCCCTCGTGGTCGCCCTTCTCGCCTCAGGAACAAGTTTTTCCGCAACCTCTTTACTCGTGCCGCTAAGCCGTTGAAAAGCCGTTCGCGCTTCAGCGCCTGAGGACTGCTTTTCATGGCCGCGATGACTTTTTCCGCAGCCTGTTTCAGTCGTGCCGCTCAGTTCCTTAAAACCAGCCGCGCTTCAGCGCCTGCGGTTCGCCTTCGGCAGCAGAGATTAGTTTCTCAGCAGCCTGCTAAGTCTTTCCATCCAACGACCCAGTTGTCATCCCGGGCCAACGCGCGGGATCTTGGTTTGTGCCTGGAGCGGCTCAACCAGCGCGCAGGCCACAACCCGCTTCGCGCGGGATGACAACATCGCAACAATAGCAGGAACCGCCAACAGACCCATCCTGGAATTTTGAAAGCGATGTCAAACGCTTAGTCGCAAAGGTAGTGGCTCAGTTTGAACTCTGAATCTCACAAGGCGTCATCCCGAAGAGCCCGCGTTTTTACCAGCGGGCCGAGGGATCTCCCGTGGCACACAGCGTCGTAGCGGAGATCCTTCGCTCCGCCTGAAGAACGGCTGCGCTTGATTGCATAACGACGTTGGCCCGTCGCGAGTAGATTGGTATGCGATGAACAAGACCAAGGCTCGTGAGAGGAGCCAACGTCATGTTGATTATAGGATGCGATTTCCATCCTGGGTTTCAGCAGGTCGCGATCTTTGACAACCGAACGGGAGAGATCGAGGAGAAGAGGTTGCAGCACCGCGAAGAAGCGGAGCAGTTTTATCGTTCGCTGGCGGGCCAGGAAGTTGTGGTGGGAATGGAGGCATGCGGGCACTATCCGTGGTTCGAGCGGCTACTGCAGGAGTTGGGTTTCGAGCTGTGGTTCGGAGATGCAGCGCGGGTACGGGCTTCAGTAGTGCGCAAGCAGAAGACGGACCGGCGAGACGCGGACCATCTGCTGGATCTGTTGCGCCAGGACCGGTTTCCGCGGATCTGGGTGCCGAGCCTGGAGGTGCGGGACGTGCGGCAGTTGCTGGTGCATCGGCACAAGCAGGTGCAGGCGCGGACGCGCACCAAGAATCAGCTGCAGGCCATGGCGCTGAGCTGCGGGGTACAGAAGAAGTACAAGCTGTGGACCAAGGCAGGGCGAGTGGAGTTGGAGCAGTTGCCTTTGCTGCCGTACGCAGCCCAGCGGCGAAAGCGGTTGCTGGAAGCGCTCGACGGGCTGGAAGCGGAGATCGTCGAACTGGACCGGCGGGTGCAAGAAGAAGCGCGGCAGCGGCCGGAGGCAGTGCGGTTGATGACGCATCCGGGAGTGGGCCCGGTAACGGCGTTGGCCATGGTGCTGACGCTGGGACCGGCCGCGAGGTTTGCCTCGGGCAAGCAAGTGGGCAGCTACTTCGGCCTGATTCCGAGCGAAGAATCCAGCGGCGGAAAACAGCGGCTGGGCAAGATCAGCAAACAGGGCAGTTCGTTTCTGCGCTTTTTGCTGGTGGAAGCGGGACAGACGGCGGCGCGTTACGATCCGCAGCTGAAGCGCTTTTATCGCCGCCTGGCGGTGCGCAAGAATCGCAGCCTCGCCAAGGTGGCGGTGGCCAGAAAATTGGCCACGCGGTTGTACCTGATGTTGCGCGAAGACTGGACGTACGCGCAACTATGTCAGGCCGTCATGCAGGTGAGCCCGAGTCATTCTGTGGCCGGCGAGTAAGAGCCGAGCGTTTGAGTGGGCAGCCTGCCTCCCTGAAACCGTCGGGGAGATCGAAGTGAGTAATCATGGGTGCAAGTCCCGAAGAGATGGATGGTGGGACCTGAAGTCCCGCTGTGAGATTCAAATTGAGTGACGAGCTTGGTCTGGACATCAAAGGCGTTCTGCTAGAGCGAAATGGCGCTGCTCCCGGCGTCCACGCCGAAGTGTCGCCACAAAACGCTTGACAGGGCACACCGTCGTTAGAGACGGAATGACGCCATCGACGAGCGAAGATGCCATCAGAAATTCAAAATGAGCCACTACCGTCGCGAAATTCTTCTTGACAGATTTGCGCGCGCACACGAGAATGGCGGGCACCAGTTTGAACAGTGCGGCTGTACGAATTCTTTCTCCCCCGCTTTTTCCCCCGAATTCGTAAATTTGCGTTGCACGGCGGCCCATTGCTGCCTGCGCGTGTGTGCGTGTGCGTTTACCCGGGATTCTTACTCCCAAGGAGGATCTATGGAGCGTTTGCAATGCTCGAAAGCGTTATTGACGTGTTTAGTGCTCATGATTTTGCTGGCGGTCCTTCCGGTCGCTGCCAAGGACGGCCGCGACTTCGCCGGCTTTTACGCCCTCTCCAACGTCACCGAGGCTGGGGACAAAGTGGCCCTTACGCTCACGGTGCAACTTATTCAACAACAGCGATCTGGGCGCCATCAAGCAGCCGGTCGTGGCCCTGCTGGAATCGGGCTCGCACTCTCTGATGGGTGAATTCAGCGCAGTCAAGCAACTCCCCGCCAAGCATGACGTGATCGTCAGCGGGCAATTCACCGTGTCCAAGCGTGAATTCCAGAATTGGAGCAGGCACGGCAGCCCCGAGGTCGTTGTCATGTATAGCGCATCCGGGCGCACTCTGCGGCAGAACGTGCAATTGTCGAGAAGGCCCATGCTGCCTCCGGCCACGGCCGAATGAACTGGGCGGGCGAAGAGTCGGCTAGGCTGCCGGAGCTGCCGGCAAAGACAAGATGCCGGTCTCAGTATGAGGGCATAAAGACTGGCGCAACAAAAAAGGAATCTCCCAGGAGAAGATGATTATGCGCAAACTTCGAATGTTTCTGATGAGTGTGGCGGCGGTAGTGGTGCTCGCACTGAGCGCGGCGGCGCAACAGAATCAAATCAACACGGTGATCGGCGGCGGCCCCAACGACATGCCTGCTCTGGACGCCGACCTGTATTCTCCGTACCAGGTAGCTCTGGACGGCTCTGGAAACTTCTATATCGCCGCCGTCTCTCAGCACCGGATTTTCAAGGTGACCCCCGCGGGTTTCCTCACCGTAGTGGCCGGCAATGGCTTGGCGGGCTATAGCGGCGACGGCATGCCCGGCGGCGCGGCTCAGGCCATGCTGAACAACCCCCAGGGCGTCGCGGTCGACAGCACCGGCAACGTCTACATCGCGGACACGAACAATTGCGTGATCCGAAAAGTAGACACCACCAACACAATCACCACCGTCGCTGGAATTCAAGGCAGTTGCGGCTACATTGGCGACGGCCCGGCCACTTCGTCCGAGTTGAATAATCCTTACCAGTTGGCGGTCGACTCCTCGAATAACCTCTACATCGCCGACACCTATAACGCGCGCATTCGAAAGCTTTCCGGCACCACGATCAGCACGGTGGCCGGCAACGGCTTAGGCTATAGCTATTGTGCGAATGGCACGCTCGCAACGTCGTGTAGCTTTAGCCTTACCCCTTCGGTGGCCGTGGATGGCACGAGTCCGACGCCCAACATTTTCCTTACAGATGCCTATGAGTACGTTGTTTACGAGGTAGTCGCATCCACCGGAAAAATTAAAACCGTGGCGGGTACGCAAGGAACGGCGGGTTACAACGGCGATAACATCACGGCGACCCTTGCGGAAATAGATCCGTACCTTTACGGCGAGCTGGCCGTGAACAGCGCCGGGACGCAAGTTTGGCTCGCGGACTTTTATAACTATGAGATCCGGCAGATTACCGTGGGCGCCAAAATCAATTTCGTCGCGGGACAAAATAGCTGCGGACCCTACTTTTCAGGCATCGGTGGACCGGCCAAGAGCGCCTGTATCGGTTACGCTATCGGCATCGCAGCCGATAGCGCTGGGGACCTTTTCATAACTCCAGATCTTTATCCAACTTATGCTGACGGCTATGTCTTCGAAGTGCCCTGCTCGCTGGGTGGCACCTGCACGCCCCCAACCGGAGACACAGCTGGCGACCTCTACGTCGTGGCCGGAAACGGCAGCTACACCGAAGCGACGCCCGTGAACGGCGTGCCCGCGCTGGGAGTGACGCTCTATTATCCCGATGGTGTATACCAGGATCCCTCTAACAACATCTTCGTCTCCGACGCCTACAATTATATGGTTCGGGAGCTGCTGAACTCGAGCGGCAACGTCAATGCCTTTGCCGGAGATGGAATCTACGGTTACCTGGGTGACGGCGGCCCGGCCACCAGCGCTGAAGTCAATTACCCGGCTGGCATTGCACGTGACGCCGACGGCAACATTTTCTTTGCCGACCAATACAACCACATTATTCGCGAGGTGAACACGTCCGGGAACATCAGCACCTTTGCCGGAACGCCACAACAATGCACCTACAGCGGGGATGGCGGCCCGGCGACGAGCGCGTTTCTGTGTTACCCGGTCGACGTGACTCTGGACAGCTACGGCAACATGTTCATCGGGGACAGCTACAACCACGTAATCCGCGAGGTGGTGTGCGCGACCACAGGCACCCTCACTTGCACTCCGCCGGCCGGCAAGACGGCAGGCTACATCTATACCGTCGCCGGAAACAATACGGCCGGATACAGTGGCGACGGCGGCCCAGCCACCAGCGCGAAACTATACTATCCTTCCTCCGCGGCCACGGATGCCGCGGGCAACCTCTACATCGCCGACCAATATAACAATCGGATTCGCGAGGTCAACGCCGCCACTCAGATCATCAATACCGTGGCGGGCAATGGGACTGCGGGTTTCACTGGAGACGGTCCGGCGCTGGAAAACAGCCTGTATTACCCTTACGCACTCCGGGTGGATGCCAACGGCAACATATTCATCGCTGACACCGACAACAACCGGATCCGATGGGTGGATGGCGGCGGCACGCTGACCACGTTTGCCGGCAATGGCACGGCGGCTTTTAGCGGGGATGGCGGCCCCGCAACCAGCGCCGAGCTCTACTATCCGGATGCCCTCTTCGAGGATGCGTCTGGAAACTTCCTCATCGCCGACCAGTACAACTACCGCATCCGCGAGATCAACGCGTTCGCGGCGGTGGGACGTTCGACCGGCAGCGTAGTGTTCGGCACGCAACCCAAGGGGATCACCAGCTATCCCTTTGAAGTCACGCTGAGCGGTATTGGACCGGCCGTCATCGATAGTCTGAGCACGACCGGAGATTTTAGCGAAGCGGACGACTGCGTGGGCAGCTTGCCGAACGGCACAACCTGCACCGTGTCGGTATTCTTCACGCCGACTGCAAACGGGCCGCGCTACGGCACGCTCATCATCAACACCAACGGCTACTTCAGCGCCGTAACGACGGTCAGCCTGCAGGGCACCGGAACCGGGCTCACCATCACTCCAAACCCGCTCTCGATGGGCAGCACGCCAATCAACACCGCCGTTACCAAGTCCATCACGGTGAAGGGAGCCACCACCTATTCCTCGGTCACGCTGGAAGGCGATACCACCGACTTCTCCATCGCCACCAATACTTGCACCGGCACGGTCGCTACCAGCTGTGCCGTCAGCATCAAATTCGACCCGCAGAGCACAGGCGCAAAGAAGGCAACGCTGGTGCTCAAGGACAGCGACCCCACCAGTCCGCAGGCGGTTTCGATCAGCGGAACGGGGACCAGCTACGAATCGTTTACTCCCGCAACGGTTACCTTCGCCACTCAGTTGGACGGCACCACCAGCAAGAACACCAAAGTGACGTTCAAGTACACCGGAAGCGGCACGCTCACGCTGACCAGCCTGACGCCGAGTGCGAGCTTCTCCTTGAATACAACGGGGATCACGACGGGCGCGTGTAACCTGTCCGGGTCAACGTCGTTGGGACACGATGCAACCTGCTTGTTCAATGTGGCCTTTGCTCCTACGGCGATCAACACCATCTCAGGGACGGTGACGGCGGCGTTCACGGGCGACCCGAACAGCTCTTCGTTGGTACTCCCATTGACCGGAACCGGCACCGAAGTAAGTCTGTCGCCGGCTTCACTGGCCTTCGGCACAGTGCTGAGTGGGATGAAGAACGAAACCTTGACGGTCAAGAACGTGGGCAGCACCGTGCTGAGTTTCAACGCTACGCCGACAACCATAACTGGAACGGGCTCGACTCAATTCCAGGTTCTTGCCTACGACGGCGTCAACAGCACCTGCCTCAACGGCGCGGTGACTCTGATGAATGGCCAAAGCTGCACCTTCACGGTGCAGTTCATGTCCACGAGCACTGGCACCTCGTACGCGGACACCCTCAGTATTTCCGACAACGGAGGGGGCAGCCCGCAGGCAGTGAAGATGACGGCTAAAGACTAAACCCGATAGGCACAACTCACGGGCGGGGAGCGCAATCCAGGCTCCCCTTTTTTTTTCGGGGGACGGGTGGCCACCCGCCGAGATCCTGAAACCATTGACGAAGTAGAGCATTCCGTTTTTGGGAGGAATCCAAGGTTCTAATACCAACGTAAGCCGTCCTCACAAAAAACGCTGCTAGAATCGCGCTAGAATCACACCAAGACCAGTTCTCCGAAGGCACTTATGCTCCGTCCCCCCGGAACCGCACTCTGTCTGCTCTTGGTTGGCGGTCTGTTTTTGCCCGCGATTGCGCAGAATGCTTCGGTTCGTCGCGTACAGATTCTGGGCAGCAGAGGCGCGGTCGAAATAGAAATCGAAGCCAGCGATCGCCTGATACCTGAAACCCAGGTGCTGACTGGTCCGGATCGTCTGGTGGTGGATTTTCCCAATGCCAGGCCCGGCGCTCAACTGCGCTCGCAGTCTATCGATCGCGGGGAAATCAAGAGTGTGCGGGTTGGCCTGTTTCAATCGACTCCTCCGATTACGCGCGTCGTGTTCGATTTGAAGTCGCCGCAGTCCTATCAAGTGTTTCCTTCCGGACGGACGGTCATGATCAAGGTGACACCCGCGGTTGAGGAAGCGGAGGGAGTCGATTACTTTCCTCCGGTGACGCGCCCGGGTCTGGTGAATACCAGTTTCCCGGCAACCAGTTTCTCCGCGACGGGTGTTTCGGCGCGGCCGCTGGCGCTGCAGACTGGGCCTGAAAGCAAAGCTTCGCTTGAGGTTTCTTTCCATGATGGACTGCTGTCGATCCGCGCCAACAAGGCGAGCCTGTCGCAAGTTTTGTTCGCGGTGCATCAGCGGACAGGCGCCGAAGTGGCGGTCGCGGCCGGAGCGGAGCAGGAACAGGTTGTGGCCGATATCGCTCCCGGGCCCGCGCCCGAAGTGCTGGCGCGGCTGCTGAATGGTTCGCGCTTCAACTTTCTGATTCTCAGTTCGGCCACCGATCCGCGCGCGCTCGACCGTGTGATTCTCAGTCCGCGCGGCGAGGGTGCGGCCGGCGGGCCGCCCCCGATGCAGAGCAGCAGCGACGACTCCGATGACGATGCGCCGCAGCCGGACGCAGGGCCTCAAGCAACAGTGCCTCAGCCACGACCTGCAGCGGCTCAGATCCAGCCAGGGCATCAGCTTCCTCCGGGAGCTCCGCCCGAAGAGAGAGGTCGCGAAGACAACAGCCCGGACTAGGGCATCTCGTCTCTCTGTGGAAATCAGCCTGAAATAAACTCGCCGCCGCCGATCCTGGCAGCTTCTCGGGAGGCGGTTTTTCTTATCAGAATTCGTTCTATGAATGTAAATGGCCGGGGCATCCCCCTCCCCCCTGTTTCTGAACCCCTTATGTTCCTGCGGGTTGCGCAAAAGTAGTGCGCAAAACCTTGATGCCAAACGACTTAGAGGTCAAAACCTTGACAACGGAGGAGTTATGGTACGGGCTGCGTCCTCGGTGCACTGCCTCCGCCTAGACCATGATCGGCGCTTTTGCTTTGGGGGGCAAGGTTAGATGTCACACGTTGTGGGTGGAAAAGCAACGTAGTGAAGTCGGGCTGCGCGATATAACTTTCCGGGAGGGTCTCAGTTTGTGCGCCCGGTGCTTTGCTTCGACGGCACGGCGGGCGAGGACGCCCGCCGGACAGCCGCCGGGACGGCGGCGCCACGGTCGATGCGCAGGTATCGGCGAACGGAGATATTGCCCTTGTTCCGGCGGCGGGACAGCGGCAGAGTTTGTGCTTATGGGGGGGTGATCAATCGCACCGGGACGGGGGAGGATCCGGTTACGGCTGTTCCGGTGGAGCCGCCTGTGCCGTTGCCGCAGCCGGCCACGTTCAGGACGGTTGCTTGCACGGTGCCGAAGCCACCAGGGTCGGTGTTGATTATGAACACCTGGAGGAAACCGACAATGGTGACTGTAGTTGTGCCGCCACTGGTAAAAACAGGCCCCGACGAGCCGCCGGGCGGGCCGCTGTCGTAGATCGGCAAGGATACGATGGAGGTACTGCTGCTGACGAGATCGCCATTGACGGCGGCCAGCGGGTTGCGGTCGCCAGCGGTGATCTGGAAAGGAATGACGGTCGAGTTGATGGTGTCCTGTCCCGCCCCACCGTTTTCGTGGATCAGGCACTCGACGCCATGGGCTGTATCACGGGTATAAACTCCCGGGTTTTCGCTCAGGTCGGCAGTGTTGGCATTCTGTACTCCGCAGGCATAGACCGTGGTCTGATCGCATCCTTCGATGGCGTGCTCGTAAAGGTGCGTACTGGCTGAACAAGACGGGACGGCGGTCGATTCGTAGGCGGTTGCGGCGGGAAGGTACTCGAGATTTGGCGTGGAGGGGATGGGGCCGCCGCCGCCAGTTCTGTTAGCGATCGGCGTGGAATCCCGCAAGTTACAGTACGAGTAGAAGCTGTGGCAATCGGGAAACAGCGTAAAGGTTTCGCCGATAGCGCCGGTGGCGCCGCTGCCATCGAGTGAAATACCTTGGTGCTGGATGGAACCTGTGGTCGGATTGACGAAATTGTTACAAGCGCCGGATGTGCAACCGGTACTGTTTAGCGGGTCCTGATTGGGCACGAGCCAAGGCTTCACGCAGCGCGGCTGGACCGGAACGATAGTCGACAAGAGGCCTCCAGAGCCGGAGGGATTGTAGGCCTCGGCAGTGGCTGAGGCGGTGACGTTATTGGATCCTGCTCCCCACAGGCGAGCGAAGAATGTAGGCAGGCTGGTGCGTTGCACTTGCACCTGTACCTGAGGATTCACTGCAAAGCCTGAAGAAGGGGATGAGCAATCCACACTGGTGCCGTTGTATTGAAAGGTCACGGTAACGGTGGAGGCAACAGTGCCGCTGACCGTGTCCTGGCTCGCCACGGCCTGAGCCACTTGCGTCGCCAGCGTACAGGCCGTAGGCCAGCCGCCAGAGGAATTACCTGGGTCTCCGGTGACCCCGCTGAGCGAGATGATTCTCGCCGCGGACAGCGCTCCCGCATCAGCCGCCCTCTGCGCCTCGAGGCGAGCCAGATAAAACGTAACCACGTCAATGGACAGCGCCGCCATGGCGAGGATACCTACCATGGAAAGTGCTACGAGGATAATCGTGACCCCACGTTCGTCCTGCCGATGTTTCCGTGAGCGGTAACGCCTGCGAAATGCCGGTGACTTCATACGCGTCCTTCAATTTTCATTCATCGCCACGGCGGTAGCTGTGATCGAGGTGGGCACCGAGGCCCGCGATCCTAACAGCGTGATGACGCGGTCGAAGCGCCAGGAGTATGCGTAGCTGATAGTCACGCAGGTTGCAAGCACAGCCGTTTGGCCCCCCGGCGGGGTTGGAGAACACGCGATGCTGGCTGCTGCAGTCGAGTTCGAGGGGAAATAGTATCCGCGGTTGATGGTGATGGAAAGACCCGTGCCGGGGCAACCGCTGGTGCTGCCACTGGCCGAATAGGTCCAGGTTAATGCAGATGATGTTGGGGTGGCCGTGGCAATGCCGCAATCGTTGATGTTGTTGGCCTTCAGAAAGTTGTCCACGATCTGAAAAGCGTCGATTACAGAGAGGGGCGCGGTACCGGAGAAACCGGAAAGGTCGTTGGCGGGATCAGCGGCGGCCGCACGAGCCGCGTCCCGTGCGGCATCTGTAAGTTTCTGCTTTAACGTAAAGGCGCCGCTGAAGTCGAAGATTCCGACCACAAACACAAGAAGTAATGGCAGCGATACGGCGAACTCGACGATCTGGGAGGCGTGGTCGTCGCGCCATGGCTCAGCGGTTGGCTGAGGGAAACAAGTGCACGCTGGAAGCAACCGCCAACGGTCGGAAGCCATATTCATTCTGCGGCGTTCGCAACACGGCTGAAGCGGCCTGCGGAGAAAGTCCCTGAAAGTGCGGAAAGCACACCTAAGGCGCTGAAAGCGCAGACACATTTCCAACGACTCAAGGGCGCGACTAAGGAGGCTGCGGAAAAAGCTCAAAGCGGCAAGAAACAACGACCACAGGGGCTGAAGCCCGAGCGATCCTAAACGGCTTACGCGGCCCTGAAGGGCCGCTCTTCCACGGTTCTGCCTGCATCGGTGAATTTTTCCGCAACCTCCAAGGTCGTGCCCTTTCCAAACCGGTGCCCTCGAGGAGTCTTTCCGCTGCTTAGCGGCGCTCGGCGGACGCCGAAGATGAAGGAGGAGAGTCACTGGGTCTCCTCTCTTACGCGGGCGGCAGCGGGAATCTGGATTTTTTGATTGTTCAGCGGCGTGAACGGCAACCAGAACTGGTACGGATATTGGAAGCTCACGGAAACGCCGCACACTCCGGATCCGGTGACGGTGTCTGACAATTGTATGTTGGTCTGAACGCAGATGTTCGGCTCAGACGGGTCGCAGGCGATTGAGCCGCCATTGCATGAAAGTACCGAGGGAGTTGTGGTGGGCAGGCTAAGCTTCGTGGGGTCGAGTCTCGCTGTGGTAAGGACATTGGAGATTGCGTTGTAAGCATTCACGGGAGGAGGGAAACTGGCGACGGACGCGCACGTGGAACAGGCAGGGGCGACGGCGGCGCGTGCGCCTTCCTGGGCGGCGCGGGTGATGGTGCCATAGATGCGGAAGGCTTGTCCGAACCAGAAGATGCCGAGCAAGACCATTAGAAGCAGGGGAAGGACGGCGGCGGCCTCAGCGACCTCGGCGCCGGCGGTGTCGAGCGGCAATCTGCGCAAGTTGCGGACGTTATGCGGCAGTTGTGTTCGCATCCTCATGAGAAACTCTGTGCGGTTCGCGTGGTGTCCCGGAAATTTGTGGCAGAATCTGGCCCTTGCTCCGGTGGGAGACACGAGGGATCGACGCTGCAAACAAAGTGCATAGATTCTTCGCTTCGCTCAGAATGACAGGATCTTCGCTCAGAATGACAAGATCACGTTATACCGCGAACCTGCATGACCCACACTAGATTCTTCCTAAAGCTCGGGCGATTCCGTACAGCACGACGGTGAAGGCCAGCGCAACGCCATAGGGCACTTTCAGCGAGCGGGGACTATCCAGTGTAAGTTCTGGTCCGGGCATGCGAAAAGTGGCGAGTGAGCCGACCAGGTGCTTCAAGTTTCGCATAGTTTCCCGCACGCGTCGCTTATAGATTACAAGCACGACGGCCATCAGGCCCGCGACAAAAACCGAACCCAGAAGCACATTTATCAATACCCCCGGGCCGAGGAACGATCCCACGGTACCGGACAGCTTCCAGTCGCCCGCGCCCAGGCTGCGCAGGATAACGAAGGGAAAGAGCAGGAGCAATCCGAGGCCTGCGCCCAGCAGAGAAGTTTTCAAACCGGGCCAGCCGCCGTGGGCGACATTCAGCGTCAATCCCAGAAAAAAGCCGGGCACGGTGAGCCAGTTCGGAATACGCCGCCAGCGCAGGTCGGTGTAGGCTGCGACCAGCGAAACAAGCAGGGCGCAAGCCAGAATGGCTGCGTTCAAAAGGGCCTCAGCGACGGGCTGGGTGCGGCTTGGGGCGATTCCGGATTGTGTTGCTCGATACTCTTTCGTTCTGCGAAAAGATCCATCGTATGACGATCTGGGACTGGGCCGCTGAGAATTTCCTCTCTTGTCGTTGCCGTGTGTCTTGGTTCAACCCTAATAAAGACGGGCTGCTGCGCGGATTTTCACATAGGGGGATGGTGAAGTCAATGAAACTGCGCGTCTCGTACGGCGGTTATTGCGTGCGATAGCGGTGCGCGCGAGATCCTTCGCTCCGCCTGAAGAACGGCTACGCTCAGGATGACGCCACGGAGATAGTATGTCTCCGCAGACATTCAGAGAAGCGATCCAAAACTGCGCTGATGGCGCCAGCGGCCCGATACATCTGGGCCGCATGGACGGGCGAGGGCGCCCGTCCCCACATGAGCAGTGGCGCTAGCGGTTGAAGGCTGGGGCTGTGTTGTGCTCGGCTACGATCTTTTTTGCGTTGTCGGCCAGAGCCTTGGCTTGGGGCAAGAGCTCTAAGCCCTTGACCACGGCGGGGTCTGACTCGGCACGGACTTTCATGCCTTCATCCTGGCCGAAGGCATCGACGAAAATTTCGGCCTTGATGTTGGACTTGATCCAGTCGTTGTTGTCGACGAAATCCGCCTGAGTGTACGGGATGTTGGCCTCGTCGAGGGATTTGCGGAAGTCCTGGATGGTGGCTTCATCCACGTCGAAGTTCTTCGAGGGGTGATGGCTCACGACGTAGCGCTTGGCGAAGTTGAAGAACGCGTAGTGCTGCAACAGCGTGTCCTGGAAATGATTGCTCTTGACGGGAGGAATGAGAACATCAGGCGTGATGCCGCCGCCGCCGTAGACGGTGCGGCCGCTGTCGGTGAGTTTGACCTCTTTGTTGGCATTGCTGCTGGTCTCGTTCTCGCGGTTGTAGTAGTAGTCGTAAAGCGAAACGTTGCTGTAGTCGCGCTGGATGAGGCGTCCGCTGGGAGTGTAGTAACGGGCGGTGGTCAGTGCCAGGCCAGTGTTTTCCGATAGCGGGTAGACGGTCTGCACGAGACCCTTGCCGAAGGTGACTTCGCCGACGATGAGGCCGCGGTCGTGATCCTGAATGGCGCCGGAAACGATTTCAGCGGCGGATGCGGTCAGGCGGTTGACCAGAACAACGATGGGATAATCTTTGCCGCCGTTGCCGTGCTGTGCCGAGTAGCGCTTCTCGGCTGAGGCGCGACCGTGATGGGAAACGATGATCTGTCCCTTCTTGAGGAACTTGTCGGCCACGCCCACGCCTTCGCTGAGCAGGCCGCCGGGGTTGCCGCGAAGATCGAGGATCAGACCTTTCAGGTCGCCGAATTGATCGAGGGCTTCAGAGACTTCGTGCTCGGTGGTCTCGTTGAAACCGGAGACGTGCATGTAGCCGACGCCGGGGCGGATGAGGAAGTGCACGTCGACGCTGTAGCGGGGAATCTCGTCGCGGACGAGGGTGAACTCCATGGGCTTCTCGACGCCCTCGCGCGAGATGCTGATGTGGACGGTGGTTCCCTTGGGGCCCTTGAGGAGATCGGCGACGTCGCCGGTGCTCATGTTCTCGGTGGATTTGCCGTCGACGGCGATGATCACGTCGCCGGGATGAATTCCGGCCTTGTAGGCGGGAGTTCCGACGAAGGGAAAGATGACAATGACTTTATTGTTGCGCGGGCCGACCGTCATGCCCACGCCGTAGTACTTGCCGCGCTGGTCTTCGCGCATGAGGGCGTAGGACTTGGGATCAAAGAAATTGGAGTGCGGATCGAGGGCGTGCAGCATGCCGGGAATCGCGCCGTTGTAGATGGCCTTGTCGGGATTCACTGGTTCGGCGTAGTTGTCCTCGACGAGCGAGTAGAACGTCGGTGAACTGCTTGAGGCTGTCTTTAACGTCGGAGTCGCCGGTGAGTGAGGACTGCTGTCCCGTGCGCTGGGCGAAGAGAATGCCGATGAAGCCGCAGGCAAGCAGGAAAAAAACTACCAAGAAGAGTGAGCGGCGAGAACTACGAGCCATCGTGAGTTGTCCTTCGTTTAAGGGTACGGGGCACCCCAGCTACGGCGCTGATTAAACGCAGTATATCACTAGTTTAGACGGTTCCGAAGCGCCTTAGTTACCAGCGGTAATCCGGCAGCGTCCCTATTTCAGATGCCTGGGGAGGTTGCCGAGATTCCTCGGGTCGAGAACTTGGGCGGGTTCAGGGATTTCAGAGGATTTTGCTTGATCCCCAGGCCGAATTTCCGGCGCGGGAACTTGGGGCGGGACGGCTTGTTGCCGAGGAGCGGGCCGAGTCCGAAGACGGTCGGGGCGCCGATAGCGGAAGCGCGGCTGTGTCACACCAGTTCTTTTTCGTTCTGCTTTCCGGTTGTCACAATCTTGAGAATCGCGGCGAGACTTTTCTCCACGTCGTCGTCGGTGGTGGCCCAGCTCGACACGCTGATACGCATTGCAGTGTGGCCGTGCCACTGGGTTGCACCACACCAGCAGGTTCCGTCCGACTGGACGGCGGCGATAACCCGACGAGTTTCTTCCGCGCTTCCGAACGAGACCAGCACCTGGTTCAGCACAACATCATTCAACACCTGGCAACCGGCTTGCCGCAGGCGCTCGGCGAAAAGTTTGGCCTGGCGGCAGTTGCGCTCGATCATTTCGCGCAGGCCATCGCGACCCAGCGAGCGCAGGACGGCCCACAACTCAATACCGCGCGCGCGACGCGAAGCCTCGGGCGCGAAGTGCCATGGTTCGCGCAGATTGCTGCTGGGCAGGTATGGGGCGTTCACCGACATTGCCCGCCGCAAGTGATCAGGCTCGCGCACCACCGCAATTCCCGAGTCGTAGGGAACATTCAGCCACTTGTGACAGTCAATGGCCCACGAGTCTGCCTCGCCGGCGCCATCCAATAGAGATGCGTACTTTGGCGAAACGGCGGCCCATAGACCGAAAGCGCCATCCACGTGCACCCAGGCGCCGGCGTTGCGGGCGCGGGAACAAATCTCGCGGGCTGGATCGAAGGCCCCGGTGTTGACGTTGCCAGCCTGCATACAGACGATGGTGCGCTCGTCGAGCACGGGGAGTCTGTCTGCCTGCATTCGGCCCTGGCCGTCCGCGGGGACCGTAGTGACGCGGGAGCGTCCCATCCCGAGCATGGAAAGTGCCTTCAGCAAGGAAACGTGAACTTCCTCGCCCACGATCACCCGAATGGGCGGCGCGCCAAACATTCCGTCTTCCTCGACGTTCCAGCCGGCACGTTTGAGGAGCGCGGATCGCGCGGCCGCCAGCGCGGAAAAATTTGCCATGGTAGTGCCGGTAACGAATCCGGCTCCGCTGGAGGCGGGCAGGCCGAGCAGGTCGACCAGCCACGTCAGCACGATGTCTTCTAGCGCCGCGGCCGTTGGCGACATGACGCGCATCGCGGAATTCTGATCCCAAGCTCCTGCGAGCCAGTTCGCCGCCAATGCGGCCGGCAGGGTGGCGCCGGTGACAAATCCAAAATAGCGTCCACCGGTTGTGGCCACGGTGGCAGGCGATCCGATGTCATCGAGCAGCCTCATGGTCTCAGCCGGATCCGACGGCCCTTGCGGCAACGCTCCGCCCAGTGCCTGCAAATTTGCTACTGCTTCCGGTGAGGGCGCAACCGGACGGCTGGCAATCTGGCTTATGTATCGCACGGCGCGCGCCGCGGTTTCTGTTAGAAGATCCTTCACCAGTTCCTCCCTCTGATAATCAGCCTTAGAATAGGCGAGGTTCCTCGGGGGCTGAAGCCCGACCGATTCTAAAGGGCTTACGCGGCCCTGAAGGGCCGCTCTTCCACGGTTCTTGCATGCATCAGTGTGTTTTTCCGCAGCCTGTAAAGCCGTGCCCTTTCCCAACACATTTACGTGCCCTCCCCAAGACTCTTAGCGAACCAGAGTTGCATGGGGAAATATCATAAGGGTAAGCGCGAGAAAAGGTTGTCAAAGGCTTGTCTCAGGTAGTGGCTCAGTTTGAACTCTGAATCTCACAAGGCGTCATCCCGAAGAGCCCGCGTTTTTACCAGCGGGCCGAGGGATCTCCCGTGGCACACAGCGTCGTAGCGGAGATCCTTCGCTCCGCCTGAAGAACGGCTACGCTCAGGATGACGCCATCGACGAGCGAAGATGCCATCAGAAATTCAAAATGAGCCACTACCTTGTCTTCCGGGTGATTGCTGCTTTTCCGACTCCGGCAGTATGATGAGCGAATGAGTTTTGGCGAGACGATCTTCTTGTTTGTGCTGGCCCTCGTCGTCTTCGGGCCCAAGAAGTTGCCGGAGATCGCGCGCCAGGTCGGAAAATATCTCAACGAGTTCAGGCGCGCTTCCAACGAGTTCAAGGCCCAGATCGAACAGGAAATCTCGCATCTGGAGCGCGAAGAGACGCGCAAGATTCTTCCTCCGAGCGAGCCTCCGCCCGGCGCCACCAGTCGCAGCGTGACGCCCGCAGTTGCCGATGCGGTGCAGAGCGCGCCGGAGAGTCCCGCCACTTTAGCGGCATCCCAGAACGAGGGGCACGCCGATTCACCGGCGAGTTCAGCGAAACCTTCGACTGCGGCCACCGAGGCAGGCCCTGTGGCTGACTCAGAAGCTGCGGCTGCTTCGCAGGAATCGCATGCCTGAACTGACGGCTGAGCCGCCGAGCAAAGAACACGAAGCCGAGCCGCTGCCCGCGATGGGCTTCCTCGATCACCTGGAGGAACTGCGCAAGCGGATCGTTTACTCCGTTATTGCGGTTGGTGTGGGCGCGGGGGCGTGCTGGGGATATCGCGAGCGCATCTACGGGATCATGCAACGGCCCATCATGGACGCGCTCAAAGCGAACGGGCTGTCGGAAAAACTGGTTTATCTCAATCCCACTGAGCCCTTCAACCTTTACTTGAAGATTGCGGCGCTGGCCGGATTGTTCCTGACTTCGCCATTTGTGCTGTACCAGGTGTGGATGTTTATTTCGCCGGGGCTCTACCGGCGCGAGAAACGCTACGTCGTGCCGTTCATGGTCTCAACCATCGCGCTGTTCACGGCCGGCGGATACTTCGGCTACAAGGTCGCCTACCCGCGAGCACTCAACTTCCTGATTGACTTCAGCCATCAGTTCACGCCGATGATTACGATCGGCGAATATACGCAGCTTTTTCTCAGCATCGTGCTCGGCATGGGCTTGATCTTTGAGATGCCGATTCTGGTGTTCTTTCTTTCGTTGATGGGGATCGTGAGCCCCGGGTTCATGTTGAAGAACTTTCGCTACGCGATTCTGATCATATTTATTGTCGCCGCCATTGTTACGCCGACGCCTGACATCGTAAACATGTGCATCTTCGCGGCGCCGATGGTGGGACTGTACGCGCTCAGTGTTGGAGTGGCGTGGCTGGTGCATCCGGCGCAGCGACGGGCGCGGCGGGAGAAACAAGCGTAATGCTCCGAGCGAAGTCTATGCGGTGGATTCTACTGGCGTGTGGACTGGCAATTCTGGCGTGTGACCGCGATAAGGATACGGCGCAGGCCGAGAATTCCCCACTTCTCGCAAAGGACGCGAGAAATGGGGCACCCAAGAACTCGATTCCACCTGCTGATGCGAGCGCCGAGGAAAACCATCCGGCTCTGTCTTTACCCGCGGACTCTGGACCGCCGCCCACGTTCGATGGCAACCGCGCCATGCAATATACCAAGGAGATCGTGAAGTTCGGGCCGCGTCCGATCGGCAGCGCGAATCACAAGAAAGTTGAGGACTACATCAAGGGTCACTTGAAGGGCGATGTGGTCGAGGATGATGTTTTCACGGCGGATACTCCGGAAGGGAAGTTTTCGGTCCACAATATCGTGGCGAAATTTCCGGGAACGAAGGACGGTGTCATCGTGGTGGCGAGCCATTACGACACGAATTATCCGCTGCGAAAAACTTCGTACGTCGGCGCGAACGATGGGGCTTCTTCCAGCGCGCTGCTGCTTGAGCTTGCCAATCAATTGCGCGGCAAGCCGCAGGAAGGCTACTCGGTGTGGCTGGTGTGGGACGACGCGGAAGAGGCGGTGAAGTCGGACACGGAGATGCCTTTCGAAAAAGATAGCTTATATGGGATCACGCACCTGGCGGAGAAGTGGCAAGCGGATGGAACGCTGAAGAAGGTCAAGGCGTTCCTGCTCGCCGATATGATCGGGGACGCGGATTTGAACGTGGACCGTGACACGAACTCGACGCCGTGGCTGGAAGATGTAGTTTATGAAGCGGCCACGCGGGTGGGCTACCAGTCTCATTTTTTCGAGCGCACCAACCAGGTTAGCGACGATCATTTGCCGTTTGTGAAACGCGGGGTGCCGTCGGCGGATCTTATCGATTTCACTTACGGATACAACAACGTGTTCTGGCACACTACGGAAGACACGGTCGACAAGCTCAGCCCAAAGAGCATGGAGATTGTGGGCACGGTGGTTCTGGAAACCATTCGCATAGTCGGCAGGATGGAAGCGCTTCCGCCGAAGTAGTCGCGCCAATGCTGAGCATTCGTGATACGCTGTGGCGGAAGTTTTCTCCCCGGATAAATCCATATCTCAACTCAGGAGTTTGACGATGGACAGCAGATTGCTCCGTCTTGCGATCGGTGCTTCTTTCAGTTTGCTATTTCTGGCCTCAGCTTGGGCCTCGGACACAGAGCGGGGTCTGACTGGGAAGGTTCACACCTACTATGTGGCGGCGGACGAAGTGGAATGGGACTACGCGCCCAGCGGATTGAACCAGATGATGGGGATGAAGTTCGAGGGCTATGCCAACGTTTTTGTAGAGCAGGGACCGCATCGCATTGGCAAGGTATATCGTAAGGCGATCTATCGCGAGTATACGGACGAGAGCTTCACTAACTTGAAGCGGCGCGCGCCGGAGTGGGAGCACGCCGGAATTCTTGGGCCGATCATGCGGGGCGAGGTCGGAGACACCCTCCGCGTGGTGTTCAAGAATAACGCCACACATCCTTACAGCATGCATCCGCACGGGGTTTTCTATAACAAGGACTCGGAGGGTTCGAGCTATGACGACGGCACTTCGGGCAGCGACAAAGCCGACGACAACGTTGCGCCCGGCAAAACGCATGTCTACACCTGGCAGATTCCGGAGCGGGCAGGACCGGGAGCCGGAGATCCGAGTTCCATCATGTGGCTCTACCATTCGCACTCGACTAAGGACGTCGAAAGTGGACTGGTCGGCATGATTATCGTGACCGCGCGCGGGAAAGCCGGACCCGATGGCAGGCCCAAGGACGTTGACCGTGAGTTTGCGAGTCTTTACATGATGTTCAACGAGAACACCAGTTGGTACCTCGATCACAACATTCAGACCTACACCAGCGATCCCAAAGGGGTGGACAAACTGGAAGCCAAGCCAATCGATACAGAGGGAACCTTCTCAGCTGTTGGCACGGGGTTTGTTGCCGCCAACACAAAGGCGACGATCAACGGTTATATTTTCGGCAATTTGCCCATGATGACCATGAAAAAAGGGGAACGCGTGCGCTGGTACCTGGCGACCATCGGGGAGGGCATTAACTTCCATACGCCGCACTGGCACGGTAACGTTGTAATCGATGGCGGAAAACGTACTGACGTTGTCTTGCTTGGGGGGCCCGCACAGATGGTGACCGTGGACATGGTTCCGGATGACCCAGGGGTTTGGCTCTACCATTGTCACGTCGATGACCACATGGACATGGGAATGGTGGCGATGTACAAAGTGGAACCGTAGGTAAACGCGAAACGAGTGCGTGTCCCAGAGTTTTGCGCATGAAGGTCACCCTGGTGTCGATGAGGCACGCCGTTTTGCTCTTTTCTTGTTTTTCATTTCTAATGCAGCGGATATGCGAACTGCGAAATCGCTGCTCTTTGTTTGGATCTTTGCCTTCACCTGTCTAGCCGCTACTCCACCTGCCGAAAGCGATGACGCTGGCCGGATTATTCAAACCGCGCTGCAAACATCGTCACTTGAGAAGAATTTGCTTGTCCTGACCGATGAGATCGGTGGGCGGGTTCCGGGAACGCTTGCAATGCAGCACGCTGTGGAATGGGGAGTGCAAGCCCTCACGGCCGCTGGAGCCGACCGCGTTCATACGGAAGGATTCACCATCGCTAATTCGTGGGCCGAAGGGGCCACGGAGATGACCGCGACCACCTCGCACGAGGTCAGCGCCACGAAAGTGGGCGGAACTGTTCTGTCAGTCTTTCGCGTGCGCGCTGTTTCTGTTGCCTGGGCGCCCGCGCTGGCCCCGGTGAAGCACGTCCCGATCGTCGACGTTGGCGAAGGCACGGAAGCGGATTTCAAGAAAGCGGGCGACATTTCCGGAAAAATTCTTCTGGTGCATTCGACCGTTCTCAAGACCTGGGACGATCTGTTTGACGAGTACAAGAAGCCGCTGCCCACGATTGATCTGGCGGTGAAAGGGAAGGCCAAGGCGATTGCCTTCATGGCTACGCGCGAGCACGACATTCTCTACCGGCATACGAATTCGGGGGCGGGAGAAATCGACAAGCTGCCCATGGTGGTGGTGGCGCGGGAAGATGCCGAACGCATCGGGCGGCTGCTGGCGGCGGGGCATACGGTGTGGGCGGACCTGGCGATTCCGAACCAGATTGGCGGGCCCATCAAGGCTGCCAATGTTATCGGAGAAATCAAGGGCAGCGAGAAGCCGGACGAGTTTGTGATTGTAGGCGCGCATCTGGATTCGTGGGAACTCGGCACCGGGGCGCTCGATAATGGATGCAACGCGGCGCTGGTCATCGATGCGCTGCGCACGATCAAAGAATCGGGATTGAAGGCGCGGCGGTCGATCCGGTTCATTCTTTTCTCGGGCGAGGAACAGGGATTGATCGGCTCGCGCTCGTATGCGGTCGCCCATCGGGCGGAACTCGACAAGGCCGCGGGCGTGATCGTTTACGATTCGGGAACAGGGCAGACGACGGGGTTCTCGCTGGGCGGGCGCAAGGATGTGGTCGACGCGGCGAAGCGGCTCATCGCGCCACTGGAGCAGTTTGGCGTGGTGGAAGTAAAGACGGATATGGAATGGGGCACCGACCATTTCGACTTCATGCTGGAAGGCGTGCCGACGTTTGTCGCCGATCAGCGTGAGGCGAATTACCTGGAGAATTACCACGCTGTTTCCGATACGTATGACAAGGTGGATGTCGCGCAATTAAAGAAGCACGTGGCCGAAGCGGCTTGGCTGGCTTTTGGCCTGGCGAATCTGCCGGAAAAGATTGGGCCGCGCCTGACCCGCGATCAGATCGAGCAGAGCATTCATGAAACTCATAGCGACGAGATGTTCAAGGAGTTCGGCATCTGGGACGAGTGGGCTAGCGGGAAGCGCGGCAGGGAGAAGTAGAAAGCCATTGTTGATTTTTGATTGTTGATTGCTGATTGAAAGACGACGCATTGAGTTCGTTAATCAGTAATCAAAAATCAGGCAATCAGCGATTCTTAATGCCGCCAGGGACCCCGTTGCTTTTTTTCTGGATTCTTTTAAATCTGTTCGCTCTCGGTATGCTGATGGTGGATCTGCGGGTCTTCCACCGGCGTGGCCACGTTGTGCACATCCGCGAGGCGCTGGGCTGGGGCGCGATGTGGATCGGGCTGGCTGCTGCTTTTGCGGGCATCATTTACTTCTGGCAGGGCCATCAGACTGCGCTCGAGTTTGTCACGGGCTATGTTGTCGAACTCTCTCTTAGTGTCGACAATCTTTTTGTATTCCTGTTGATCTTCCGTTATTTCAGCGTTCCGGATGAGCAGCAGTACCGCGTCCTGTTCTGGGGCATTTTGGGAGCGCTGCTGATGCGCGGCATCTTTATTGGCGCGGGTGTCGGCCTGGTTCATCGCTTCCACCGGGTCTTTTACGGGTTCGGTATTCTGCTCATTTATAGCGGGGTGCGCCTCTGTGTGCAGGGCGAGCAGCAGATTGACCCGGCGAAGAATTGGATAGTGCGCGCCTTCCGCCGGCTTATCCCGGTCACGGCTGACTACCAGGGACGCAAGTTCTTCGTGCGCGGGACTGAGGCGGGCGCGAGGCTGCATGCGACTCCGCTGCTGCTGGTTCTGCTGGTGATCGAGACTACGGATGTGCTTTTTGCGGTGGATTCGATTCCGGCAGTTCTCGGCATCACGCTCAATGCTTTTATTGTTTACACCTCGAACGTGTTCGCTATCCTGGGGCTGCGCTCGATGTACTTTGCGGTCTCCGGATTGATGAAGATCTTTCGTTTTCTGCACTACGGGCTTGCCGTGGTCTTGATGCTGGTTGGTTTGAAGATGCTGATCGGCGCCTACTATACGATCCCGACGGAGGCAATGCTGTGCGCGGTTGCGGGAGTGCTAATGGTTTCGGTGGTGACGTTCGTGCTGATACCCGGCAGTCCGTAACGAGACTCGAATACCGAAATGCAGCGCCTGAAGGCGCGTTGATCGCAATGGGTTCCGGCACGCCTGAAGGCGTGCCCTGATACGAATCACAGGTACGAATTTCAGATACGAATCTCACTGGCACCACGGGCTGCTAGCGGGAAGAAGTAAAAGCAGGGCCTCCAGTCAAGAGCTCACACGAATCGCAGGGTATCGCCCTTGAGCACGGAGTGCTTGAGAAATTTCTTGTCGTCGTGGTCGGGGTAGTCAGTGCGGTAATGAGCGCCCCGGCTCTCTTCGCGGGCGAGCGCGGAGCGCGCGACCAGTAAGCCCGCCTGATGCAAGTTGGAAGCCTCGTAGGCGCGCCGAGTTTTGGGATGCGCCAGCTTCGGCGTCAGTTCTTCGAGGCGGTGAATCGCTTTTTGCATTCCGGCGCGGGTGCGCACAATTCCGACATCGTTCCACATTACATCCTGAATCTGGCCAATCAGTTCTTCGAGTCCGGCATTCACCGGGCCATTGGAGTAAGCCGCCCTCGGCTGGCCGACTGGTTTCGGCTGGGCTTTAGGCTCTTCTCGCATCGCTGCTCCGGCACGCGCGCCGTAGACGAGACCTTCCAGCAGGGAATTGCTGGCCAGGCGATTGGCGCCGTGGACTCCCGTGGCCGCGACTTCGCCCGCGGCGTAGAGTCCGGCAAGACTGGTTTTGCCGTCGAGGTTGGTTCGCACGCCGCCCATGGAGTAATGCGCGGCGGGACGAATCGGAATCAGATCCTCGGTGATGTCGATGTTGTGCTGCATGCAGGTGGCGTAGATGCGCGGGAATCGCTTCTGCACGTGGGCCGCGTTCATGTGGGTGAGGTCGAGGTAGACAAACGGATCCTTGGCGCGACTCACTTCCATCTCGTGGACAATGGCTCGCGCCACCACGTCGCGCGGCGCGAGCTCGCCCAGAGGATGGTACTTTCCCATGAAGCGATCGAGTTCGATGTTGCGGAGATAAGCGCCCTCGCCGCGCAGGGCCTCGGAAAGCAGGAAGCGCGGCGCTTTTTTCAAGTAGAGCGCTGTGGGATGAAATTGAATGAACTCCATATCGCTGACTTCGGCTCCAGCGCGGAATGCCATGGCGACGCCGTCTCCGGTGGCCACATCGGGATTGGTCGTGTTGCGATACAGTTGTCCCATTCCGCCCGTAGCCAGCAGAACGCCGGAGCACGTGATTTCCTGGGGAACTCCTTTTTCGTTGATCAGGGAAATGCCGGTGACGCGGGTGCTTTCCTGAAGCAGGCCGGTGGAAAATTCAAACTCCAGCACGTGAATGTGCTTCAGAGTCTGAGCCTTGGCATACAGGGCGCGCAGAATTTCTCTTCCCGTCGAGTCGCCCTGAGCGTGCAGGATGCGATTGCGGCTGTGAGCGCCCTCGCGTCCGAAAACCAGCCTGGTGCCACTGCGGTCAAACTGGGTGCCCCAGGCGATGAGTTCTTCAATCCGCTCCGGGCCTTCTTCCACCAGCACTTTGACGGCTTCGGGATTGCACAGGCCGTCGCCGGCACTCAGGGTATCCTGCAGGTGGAGGCTGACCTCGTCTTCGTCGCTGAGGGCGGCGGCAATGCCGCCTTGCGCATACTGCGTGTTAGAGTTCGTGACTTCTTTCTTGGCCAGCACCAGCACACGTCCAGCCTCGGCCAATTCGATCGCCGCACGGAGTCCGGCGACTCCGGCGCCAATCACGACGTAATCAGTTTCGGCTGGCAGGGACTTCATAAACGAAAAATGGTATCACTTTGCGGGCACAGGGAGGTCAACAACAGATTGACCTTACGCTATGATGGAACCGCATGCCCCAAGTGACGATACACGTTGCGCCGCGGCCCTACCAGGCGCGGATCGAAAACGGCCTGCTGACGCGAGCGGGAGCAGTGCTGGGGGAGTTGTTGCCGCAATCCAGCCGGCTCTTTGTGGTGACGGTGCCGCCGGTGCGCAAGCGCTGGGGAGGGAAGCTGGTGCGTTCGCTGAGCGCGGCGGGATTCAAGCTGCAAGTGGTGCCCATGGCGGATGGCGAGCCTGCCAAGCGCCTGGCCACCGTGGAAGCTCTGGGCGAGAAACTGGCGCGGCTGGGGGCCGACCGGAAGGCAGTCATTGTCGCGCTGGGAGGCGGCGTAGTCGGCGACGTGGGTGGACTACTGGCCTCACTGTATATGCGTGGGGTTGAGCTGGTGCAGATCCCGACGACGGTGCTGGCACAGGTGGATGCGTCGATTGGCGGCAAGACGGGGGTGAATCTCAGCGCGGGGAAGAATCTGCTGGGGACGTTTTATCACCCTCGAGTCGTGCTGATTGATCCGGAGGTGCTGAAGACTCTTCCCGATCGGGAGTTTCGCGCGGGTTTATACGAGGCGGTGAAGTGCGGCGTGATCGGAGACGTGGAACTGTTTCTACGCTTCGAGCAAAATCGAGCAAAGATTTTGAAACGCGACCCGGCGGAGCTGGAGTGGTTGATAACACAATCGGTGAAGCTGAAAGCGGAGGTAGTATCAGCCGACGAGCACGAGGGCGGACTGCGCCGGGTTCTGAATTTGGGTCATACCATCGGGCACGCTCTGGAGGCGGAAACAGGCTACCGGCGCCTGCTTCACGGGGAGGCAGTTGCGTGGGGAATGATCGCCGCGACCAATATCGCGCTCAGTGTGGGGCGCACAGACAGCGTGACCGCCGGGCGCATCGCGGACACGGTACTGGGGCTGGGACGGCTTCCGGAGGTGAACGTCAGCGCGCGGAAGATTCTGGCGCGCCTGCGGGCTGACAAGAAGACGCAAGACGGCGTGGTGCACTTCGTCCTGCCCCGCGAGATCGGCAAAGTCGAAATCGCCAGCGACGTTCCGGACGGCGTGATTGTCGATGCCGTGGAGGAAGTTCGCCGGTTCTCGCGAGGCGGCTGGGTCTGGGGAAAAGTGGGCAGGGGTTGATGTTGAGTGGTTGGTTGACTGAGTCGTTCCCTGAGGATTTCGTTAAATTGCTAGTAATCAAGATTCGGCACTGCGGCATTGGTTCAGTTTGCCTTGAGCACCGGCGTAGTACACGCGAGATCCTTCGCTCCGCCTGAAGAACAGCTGCGCTTGATTGCATAACGACGTTGGCCCGTCGCGAGTAGATTGGTATGCAATGAACAAGACCAAGGCTCGTGAGAGGAGCCAACGTCATGTTGATTATAGGATGCGATTTCCATCCTGGGTTTCAGCAGGTCGCGATCTTTGACAACCGAACGGGAGAGATCGAGGAGAAGAGGTTGCAGCACCGCGAAGAAGCGGAGCAGTTTTATCGTTCGCTGGCGGGCCAGGAAGTTGTGGTGGGAATGGAGGCATGCGGGCACTATCCGTGGTTCGAGCGGCTACTGCAGGAGTTGGGTTTCGAGCTGTGGTTCGGAGATGCAGCGCGGGTACGGGCTTCAGTAGTGCGCAAGCAGAAGACGGACCGGCGAGACGCGGACCATCTGCTGGATCTGTTGCGCCAGGACCGGTTTCCGCGGATCTGGGTGCCGAGCCTGGAGGTGCGGGACGTGCGGCAGTTGCTGGTGCATCGGCACAAGCAGGTGCAGGCGCGGACGCGCACCAAGAATCAGCTGCAGGCCATGGCGCTGAGCTGCGGGGTACAGAAGAAGTACAAGCTGTGGACCAAGGCAGGGCGAGTGGAGTTGGAGCAGTTGCCTTTGCTGCCGTACGCAGCCCAGCGGCGAAAGCGGTTGCTGGAAGCGCTCGACGGGCTGGAAGCGGAGATCGTCGAACTGGACCGGCGGGTGCAAGAAGAAGCGCGGCAGCGGCCGGAGGCAGTGCGGTTGATGACGCATCCGGGAGTGGGCCCGGTAACGGCGTTGGCCATGGTGCTGACGCTGGGACCGGCGGAGCGGTTCGCCTCGGGCAAGCAGGTGGGCAGTTACTTCGGCCTGATTCCGAGTGAGGATTCCAGCGGCGGAAAACAGCGGCTGGGCAAGATCAGCAAACAGGGCAGTTCGTTTCTGCGCTTTTTGCTGGTAGAAGCGGGACAGACGGCGGCGCGCTACGATCCGCAGCTGAAGCGCTTCTATCGCCGCCTGGCGGTGCGCAAGAATCGCAGCCTCGCCAAGGTGGCGGTGGCCAGAAAGTTGGCCACGCGGTTGTACCTGATGTTGCGCGAAGACTGGACGTACGCGCAACTATGTCAGGCCGTCATGCAGGTGAGCCCGAGTCATTCTGTGGCCGGCGAGTAAGAGCCGAGCGTTTGAGTGGGCAGCCTGCCTCCCTGAAACCGTCGGGGAGATCGAAGTGAGTAATCATGGGTGCAAGTCCCGAAGAGATGGATGGTGGGACCTGAAGTCCCGCTGTGAGATTCAAATTGAGTGACGAGCTTGGTCTGGACATCAAAGGCGTTCTGCTAGAGCGAAATGGCGCTGCTCCCGGCGTCCACGCCGAAGTGTCGCCACAAAACGCTTGACAGGGCACACCGTCGTTAGAGACAGGATGACGCCCAGAGACACAAGATTCAAGGGCACCACCACCCGGCAAATGCAGTTGCGAAGCCGCAATCGGAAAGCGACAATTTTCTGTGGCAGGCATAGCTAAATCGACGGTGGTCGGGGCGTCTCCGGAAGGCGCCTCGGACGCGGCTTCCGCCGCCCGTGCGGTGCGCGATATGTTTACTTCGATCGCGCCGCGATACGACCTGCTCAACCACGTCTTATCGTTCAACATCGACCGTATCTGGTGGCATCGAACCGCGCGTTGCTTCCGCTCTATTGTGAGGAGGCCGAACGCGCGAGTTCTCGATTTGTGCTGCGGCACAGGCGACATGACGTTTGCCCTGCGAAAACAGGCCGGAGACTCGTCGCCGCAGGTTCTTGGCGCAGACTTTTCCCACGCGATGTTGCAGCGCGCACGGGCGAAATCTTCGGCGAGATTTTCCGGGAGCTGCCCGGGCTGGATCGAAGCTGACGCTCTCAAACTTCCGTTCCCCGACGAGCACTTCGATCTGGTTACGTCCGCGTTTGGCTTCCGCAACCTGGCTGACTACGATGCCGGACTGCGCGAGATCGCTCGCATCTTGCGGCCTGGTGGGGAGTGCGGCATTCTCGATTTCGGCGAACCCAAAGGAGTGATCGGCCAGCTTTACCGCATCTACTTCAAGCAAGTGTTGCCCCGCGTGGGCACGATGATCTCTGGTGTGCGGGGGCCTTATGCTTACCTTCCGGCGTCGGTCGAACGTTTTCCTGAGCCTGAGGAAATGCAAGCCCGCATGGGCCGCGCAGGATTCCGCGAGGCCACCTGGACTCCGTACACATGGGGGATTGCCGGGCTTTACCGAGGAAGGAAGTAACAGGGTTCGCCGCTCACGGCAGAGCAGCGCTCGCGCTCTGGACTGAAACTGGAGTTGACTGAAAACTGTCGCTGAACGCGTCCGCAATGGTGTAGCGGATGACGTGCTCATACTCGGGCCCCAAGAACCTGCGCAGGCGGTCGGTATTCATGATGTATTCGCCGGTCATGTAAGGCACAGCTTCGGGCGGAATTGCCGAGATGCGCGACTTCCATAAAAACCGCAGCACCATGCGCATCATCCATTTGCCGGGGACGCGAATCACTTTGGCCTGAGCCACCTCGGTGCAGTGCCCGAAGGTGACAGGCTCGCCGCGTCCAGCCACGTTCAACACGGTCAGGCGCTGCGTCTCGGGTTCACGGTAAAGGATATGGACGATCAGGCGCGCCATGTCGTCGACGTGGATGAACTGAATTTTGTTGGCCAGGTATTGCGGGCCGGCAGGAAACATGCAGGGGAGGCGCTTGCCTTGCTGGCGCCACTTTTTGGCGCGCTCGCTCTTGCCATTGGGCGTTCCGCGAAACGCTCCCATTAAGTAGTTTTCCACGCTCGCGCCGGCAAAAATATGCGGCCGCAAAATGTATACGCTGCAACCGCGCAGAGCCGGTGAACGTTGCTGCACGACTTCGTCGGATTGCTTTTTGTGGATGGCGTAAGGCAAGGTGTGAGCGGCGAGAGGAGACTCTTCCGTGGCCGGGGCCGGAAGATTCGGTCCGTAGGCCGAAACGCTGCTGGGGAAGATGAATTGCCGGACGCCCTGGTCGGCCGTGCGGTTGACCTCGGTGATGGCCTCCATAACGCGCGCCGTACCCGCTACATTGATTTGCCACATGCGCTCTACATCGAGGACGCCGGAGCGGACCGGGTCGATGATAAAGGCGAGGTGAACGACTGAAGACGCTCCGGTGTCGCGCAGCAACTCATAGAACGTACGGGTCGAAGCCTCTTCCGCGAGGTCGATGCGCTCGAACTGCAGCGGCAAATCGGTTTGGGGCGGACTGACATCGACCCCGATCACGGAAAAGCTTTTGAGCAAAGGCAGCAGCCGGGAACCAAGGTTCCCGGCAATGCCCGTGACTACTACGACAGGTTTCATCAGTCTGGTTTCTGAGCTGGCGGCTGAGCGGGTGGTTGCGCCTGGGGCGCCGGTGTCGCCGGAGAAGGCGCCATGCCGGGGCGCTGCGGTCCACGGGGCGGAGGCATCCCCGGGCGCATCGGGCTTGCTCCCGCGGCTCCGAAGTAGTTTTGGTTGGTCTCGACCTGAAACGCGTTCTGGTATTTGTCCATCGCGTCGCGCGTGCGCTGGTTCTGTAAGGTGGTGCGGATCTCGTCCTTGACCTGAGCCAGTGGGAGCTGCTCGCGGCTCACTACTTTGTAGATGTAGTGGCCACCCGAGTCGTTTATGACCTGGGACACCTGGCCCGGCTTCAGATCAAACACGGCAGCATGTCCGGAGGGCAGGCCGGTGCGGCGGATTTTGGGCAGATTCACGGTCGGCGAATCGATCTTCATGCCCGCCGCTTCGAAGGCTTCTTTCTGAAGCTTCGCGAAGTCTTCTCCGGCGGCCGCGCGCGCCTGCAGGGTCTCGGCAAGTTTGGTCATATCCTGCTCACCCTGCTGCTCCTTCTCTTTGTCCTCGGCTGCTTTGGCTTTCTGCTGTTCTTCGGTCAGCTTCTCATCTTTGTCCTTGTCGCCGTCTTTGTCGTTTTCTTCTGCCGCGGGCTGTTTCATGCGGGGCACGAATAATCGATCCAGGTTGTACTGTTCATAGGCCTCAGGATTCTTCTGGTAGTAATCGGCGATATCTTTTTCTGGAACCTTGCTCGCCTCTTCCGTAATGCTTTTTTGGAGTTCCTGGGTCAGGATCTGCATCTTCGCGAAGTTCATGAGTTCTTTGTAGCGTGGGGTCTTATCCAGACCCTTTTTCTCAGCTTCCTGCGACATCGCCATCAGGCGAGGAAGAACAGTCGAGAGCTGGTGCTTCAGTTGCGGTGTCATGTTCGGAGACAGGCCGTTCGCGATTTTTTCGAACTCAGCCTTGGTGATGACGGTTTTGCAATCTGCAGCGGAAGTTTTGGATGCAGCGGGAGCCTTCGCAGCAGGCGTTCCCTCCTTGCCTGCCGCCGCTTTCGAAGCGGCGGTCTTTGGGGCCGGGGGACATACTCCCTTGATGGTCAGCACGGGAGCATCCGGGGGAACCGCCGCGGAATTATCTACGGGAGCCGCCGGGGCCTGGGGCGGTCCCGGCGCCCGGGGCGCGGCGGCATTCCCAGCCGGGGCTGGGGTGGTCTGCTGGGTAGGCGGAGTGGCCTGTCCCCACGCCAGCGCGCCGAGCAACACACACATCGACCAACTCTTACGCATAAACCATGTCCTCCAGGATTGTTACTTTGAGAACGTCAAATGTCCAAGCAGGAAATCCTAGCACAAGCGGGGGCTTTTCTCCGTATACAGCGCGCTGATCGCGGGCTTTTTTTGAATTAGCATCGGGTGAATCGAGGCTTGATTTCGTGGGGGCATCTGCGTAAAGCGGATTCCCTTGGCGCATTCCGGCCCGAGCGGCGATAATTCCTGAATGTCGGGAAATCCGGCCGTATATTCTCCCGGATCGATGCGCACGGAAAAGCGAACAGCCGCGGGAACTTCTGTCCTCGCCGCGGTTGTCATCACCGGGCTGAAGATCGTTGTCGGCATCACCACGGGCAGCCTGGGTATTCTTTCCGAGGCGGCACACTCGGGGCTGGACCTGATAGCGGCCATCATCACATTCTTCTCCGTCGGAGTCTCCGACAAGCCCGCGGATGCCGATCATCAATACGGACACGGCAAGGTGGAAAACTTTTCCGCGTTTGTAGAAACGGGCTTGCTTTTGATTACCTGCGCGTGGGTAATCTACCAGGCCATCCTGCGCATGTTTTTCCGCCACGTTGAAATCGAGCCGTCCGCCGCAGCTTTCGCGGTGATGCTGCTTTCCATGGGGCTGGATTGGTGGCGCTCGCGGGTGCTGGGGCGGATCGCCAACAAGTACGACAGCCAGGCGTTGGAGGCGGACGCCTTGCATTTTTCCACCGACATCTGGTCCGCGGGCGTGGTTGTGGTGGGACTGGTGCTGGTGATTCTCGGTCGCAATTATCACATCCAGATTCTGGCCGACGCCGACCCCATTGCCGCCCTGTTCGTGGCTGGCGTGGTGATCTCGGTCAGTTGGCGGCTGGCGCGCCGCACCATCGATGCGTTGCTTGACGCCGCGCCCGCCGGAGTTCGCGGCAGGATTATCGACGCCGTCTCGCGGGTTGAAGGCGTGCTGGAGGTGGATCGGGTGCGCATCCGCCGCGCCGGCAACCGGTACTTTGCGGACCTTGCCGTCGGATTGGCGCGCACCGTCACCTTCCAGCGCTCCGGGCAACTGGTAGGAGCCGTGACGGCGGCGGTGCAACACGTTCTTCCGGATGCGGATGTCACGGTGCAGCCCCTGCCGCGCGCCCAGCGCTCGGAAAACATTTTCGATCGGATCCGCGCGGTCGCCACGCATCACAACCTGAACGTGCATGACATCAGCGTGCAGGATCTCGGCGGACGGATGCACGTCGAGCAGCATATCGAACTCGATGAGCGGATGACGCTTAAAGAAGCTCACGATCAGGTCACCCAGCTCGAAGCCGATATGCGGCACGACGTTCCGGAGATCGGTGACATCCTTACCCACATCGAGAGCGAGCCGGCTACGATTGAAACTCCCGAGGAGTTCGTCAGCGATGCCGAGCTTGAACACCGGCTGCGGGCGGTGGCCGTACAGTTTCCAGAGATTCTCGACGTTCACGAGTTCATCCTCAAACGCATTCGCGGGCGTCTATATATCTCCTGCCATTGCACGCTGTCCGATGATCTCCCGCTCTCGCGGGTGCACGACATCCAGACGGAGCTGGAAATTCGGTTTAAGCAGGATGCGCCCGAACTTTTCCGCGTTTTGATTCATCCCGAACCGAGCACGGACAACCGGAGATAACTTCGAAATAGTGAGGGATGTTATGACTGAGGCCAAAGCTATTTGGATTGAGAATTTCCGGTTTGAGGGAGCCGCGTCGAGCAAACACGCGATTGTCGTCGACGGCGACAAGACTTTGGGCAGCAGCCCCATGGAACTTGTGCTGGTCGCGCTCTGCGGCTGCACGGGATACGATGTGGTCTCTATTCTGCAGAAGAAGCGGGAGCCCTTCACCGGTCTCGAGGTGCGCGCGGAGGCCGAGCGCGCGGCGAACCCGCCGATGGTCTACACGAAGATCAAGCTGATCTACCGCGTCGGCGGCAACGTGTCACACAAGGCGGTTGAGGATGCGGTGCGGCTCTCGGAAGAAAAATATTGTTCGGTGTCGGCCATGCTCGCCAAAACTGCCAGGATCACCACTGAGATCGAGTACGCGAACAGTTAGAGTGATGCTAAAGAAATCTTTTACACGCCCACAGCGAACCCCAGCGGCTGAAAGCCGCATTGATTCGTGGACATTTGCGGCACGACTGAAACAGGCTGCTGAAAAACTTGTTCCTGAGGTCGAGGAGGGCGACTACCAGGGCTGAAGCCCAACCGATTCAAACGGCTTACGCGGCCCTAAAGGGCCGCTCTTCCACGGTTCTGCCTGCATCGGCTAGTTTTTCCGCAGCCTGTGAAAGTCGTGCCCTTCCTAAATCTGTTCCATGAAAGAGTTTTTCAGCATCCTGTTAGTTTAGATTGCGGGGTAAGAATGTTGCGTTGGGTCGGACCCGGTGCTCAAATTCTGAACCTTTTCTGAATATCCACATTGCGCAGCAAGCAGGTTGAACAGCGAGGGCCGGCCATCCAGAACTCAACGAACTCCCCTCATCGCTCTCCGCACCGCTCTCCGCTCCGGGGATACTTCTTCATCGCTGCCGCTGCATTTCTCTGGGGAGTGTGCGCTGCGCTGGGCCGCGCTGTATTTACCGGGAAGCTGCCGTGGCTCGCAGGAGCGGGCCTTCATCCTGTCCTTCACCCTATCGAACCGCTGATTCTGTCGCAGGCGCGAACCACGTTTTCACTACTGGTACTGCTGCTGGTGCTTGTTGGGAGGCGTGGGTGGAAGCGAATCCAACTACCGCGGCCGGATCTGATTCAATGTCTCTTGCTCGGAGTGTTGGGTGTCGCGGTGTCGAACTACTTCTACTACGTTGCCATTCAGAGAACGAATGTCGCGATCGCGATCATCATGCAATACACCGCGCCGGTGTGGGTGCTGCTGTATGTAGTGGCGCGGGGACAGCAAAGGCTGACGTTGCAGAGAGTGGCGGCGGTGGGCACTGCGCTTACGGGAGTCATTCTGGCAATCGGCATTGCGGGCAGCCAGAGCTTCCGCCTGGATTCTTATGGGCTCGTGGCGGCTATTCTCGCGTCATTTTCTTTCGCTTTTTACAACGTGGGCGGACACAGCATTCTGGCTCGGTACGACCGCTGGCGGGTTCTAGTGTGGACTCTGGCCTCAGCCTCGGGCTTGTGGATGTTGGTCAACCCACCGTGGAAGATCGTGGCCGCCCACTACGGCCGCGGCGAGTGGATTTTTCTCTTTGTGTTCTCGATGCTCTCGGTGCTGGGGCCGTTCTCTCTCTACTTTCTGGGGCTGCAATATCTGGAGCCGACGCGAGCGATCATCGCCAGTTGCCTGGAGCCAGTCTTCTCGATTCTGCTGGCGGCGGCGCTGCTCGGAGAAGGAGTGCGGCCGATCCAAAGTCTTGGCATCGTGCTGGTACTTGCGGCCATTGTGATCGTGCAACTTCCGGAGCGTGGCTCTACGGCAGAAGAGCGTGTGGTGGTGGAGCCGATCGAGTGAGGCCCGACGATGAGTAGTCTTGCTGAGGCGTTCTGGAGTTTCTGGAGACGCCCGGCGAAACCGTGGTTGGTCTTTTACTTCTACTTCAACCCGCGCCCCTTGGTCTCCGGCAACTGGGTCGTCGTCAAAGCCGCCAGCAGATAGCCAGCGGCGCACAAATAGAATGCCCAGTTCAGTCCTTTTGCCTGCCCGACCCGCCCGATTACCAGCGGAGCGAGCGAACTCATAGTACGCGCTCCGTTGTAAGTGAAGCCCAGGGCGCGGGCGCGCACCGCTGTCGGAAAGATTTCGCTGCCCATGATGCCCGAGCCGGAAAAAATTCCGGTTGCGAAGAAGGCTACCGCGGTGCCCGCGACCAGCAGCGCCGCCGGAGACCGCGCCGCAGCGTACGCCGGGATCAGCAGCGCCGCGAGCAGCGTGTACGCCAGGAAGGCATTGCGCCGGCCGATGTGGTCAGCAACCCAGCCAAAGCTCAAGTAGCCGGGAAACATGCCGCACAGATTCAGCACCACTAGCAGCGTGGTCATCCCTATGATGCTGAAGCCACGCCCTCCGTGCTCGATGGGCAGCGACAAATAGGGTGGTATCCAGGTGAACAGTCCCCACCATGCAAACAGTGCGAAGAAGTTGAAGAGCAGCAGGGCAAAAGTATGCTTCACATACGGTGGGCGGAAGATCAGGGAGAAGCTAGCGTCCGGAACGGTTGGAAGGGGCGCAGATGCTCTGGATTCGATGCCGTCAACCGCTGACGTAGTGGCGGCGAATCTCGGTTGACTCTCTCTGGCCGACGACGAACGATCCTCCCACATCTGAGACTCGGGCACGCTGCGCCGGATCCAGAGCGTCACCGCCGCGGGCAGGATTCCCACAAAAAACACCGCGCGCCACCCGAAGTATCGCGCGACCGGGCCTGCGACCAACGCCGCCGCGGCAAATCCTAACGCCCACGAACTCTGCACAATCGAGATGGCCTTTGCGCGAAGATCCGTAGGCCAGGTTTCGGCGACGAGAGTTGCGCCCGTGTTCCACTCGCCTCCCATTCCGAGCCCGAGAACGAAGCGCGCCACCGCAAGCATGGTAATGCTCGTGGCCAGACCGGAGGCGAACGAGCACAGCGAATAGGTCAGAATGCTTGCCATCAGCGCGCGCTTGCGCCCGATGCGATCGGCCACGAAGCCGAACAGCACGCCACCGATTCCTGAAGCCAGCAGGGTGAGGGTTCCGAGCAATCCGGAAATTGTCTTGCTCATACCGAGGTCGCGCATCAGCAGGGCCAGGACCAGCGCGTAGAGCATGGCATCGAAGGCGTCGAGGGCCCAGCCCAGAGCGGCCGCGAGCAGCGTCCGGCGCTGTCCGGGTGTGGCCTGACGGATCAGATGTATGGGGCCAATCGCCATGCAGTGCGAGGGAGCGACCGGGTGATTGTACTGGAGGGAAGGGCGCGATGCTCTTACTTAGGTCTTTGCTCTTTGCAGCAAATGAAAATATCTGCGCGCCTTCTTCACGTCGCGCGCGATCTGTTCGCGCAACGCATCCACCGAGGGAAATTTGATCTCGTCGCGCAGCCGGTCGAGAAAACAGATCTCCACCTCCGTTTCCGGCGTGAGTTCAATGGGATGGAAGTTCAGCAGATGGGTCTCGATGGCGAACGAAATTTCTCCGAAGGTGGGACGGTTGCCTACATTCGTAACCGATTCGAACGTCTCCTTGCCTACGCGCGTGCAGGTAATGTAGACGCCGTCCATGGGCACGAGCTCTTCATAGCGCGCGAGATTGATGGTCGGGACCGTATACTTCGATCCGTATCCGCGGCCGCGTCCCGGGGTGCTGAGAATGCAGAAGGGGCGCGCCAGCAGATGGCGCGCGCGGCTTATCCTTCCTTCGGCGACGAGCCGGCGAATATGGCTGCTCGACACCGGCTCGCCGCGCAACCTCATCTCGGGATACACGGTTACCTCGAATCCCATCTCGCGCCCGAACTCGGTGAGCATCTTCATGTCGCCCGCGGCTTTATGCCCGAAGCGAAAATTGAAGCCTTCATGCACTTCGCGCGCGTGCAGCTTTTTCTTGAGGATTCGTTCGGCAAACTGGCGCGGGGTCATCAGCGAGAGGTCGCGCCCAAACGGCAGCAGGAGAACCGCATCCACTCCGGTGTTCTCCAGCAGGCGCAACTTTTCGGAAGTGGGCGTCAGCAGCTTCAGCCCCGAGTCCGGGCGCAAGATGCGGGCTGGATGCGGCTCAAACGTCACCGCGACCGCCTTGCCACCAGTGCGGCGCGCGCGTGCCACGATCTCATGCAACACGTGGGCGTGGGCCCGGTGGATGCCGTCAAAGTTGCCCACGCTGACCAGCGCCGGCCCGAAGTCAGGCGGGACCTCGTCGAGTTTGTGAAAGATTTTCATCTGCTCTAAAGATTTTCACATTGCGACGGTTCATCGGTCACAGACATGGGATCCTGGACAATTGCATCCAACCGATAAGGGCGTCATCCTGAGCGCAGCCGTTCTTCAGGCGGAGCGAAGGATCTGGCGCGCATCAAGACTGACCTATGCCGAAGCCCAAGCGATTTTTCATTTACATCATGACAAACGGACCCCGGAAACACGTACTCTACATCGGAGTCGCCGGCAATCTGCTTCACCGCGTGTTCGAGCACAAGAACAAACTGATTCCTGGTTTTACCAGCCGCTATAACCTGACGCGACTTGTCCACTACGAAATGTTTTTCTATCCCGACGCTGCGATCGCGCGAGAAAAACAGCTTAAAGGTTGGCTCCGCCGCAGAAAGATCGAACTTATCGAGAGTATGAATCCTCACTGGCATGACTTGGCTGCAAGCTGGTATGACGTATATACGCCCCGCGCGGAATCTGAACCGATCCGCGCCAGATCCTTCGCTCCGCCTGAAGAACGGCTGCGCTCAGGATGACGCCACTTCATAAAAGACGAACAAACTCCCGAGTCACCGCCCAATTGGCAATCGGAATTCTGAGGAGCAATCAAATTTCAAACTCCAGCTTCATCCCGTCAAAGGACAACCGCACATTGCGCGGCAGGGTGGCATTGGTCGCTTCGTGAGCCAGATCGTGGCAAATGTGGGTGAAGAACGCCCGCTTCGGTTTCAACCGCTCGACGGTGCGCAGGGAATTCTGCACGGTCGAGTGCGTGGGATGCGGCTTGTGCCGGAGGGCATCGAGAAACAGGATATCCAGTCCTTCCAGTTGATGCAGCGACGATTCGGGAATCTCGCTGTGATCGGTGAGATAAGCTGCCGATCCAAAGCGGTAGCCGAAGATCTGGGTTTCGCCGTGAAGCAGAATGACCGGCTCGAAGCGCACGCCGAAAACATCCACCGGGCCATCGATGGGCTTCAATTCCAGCTGCGGCAATGAGCCACCCTTGTAGTCAGCATCGAAAATGTAGGTGAACATCCTGCGCAGAAAGGCGGCGGCATCGGGACGGGCATACAGCGGCAGCTTCTCCGGTTTCAGCCGGAAACTTAACGGACGCAAGTCGTCGATGCCCAGGATGTGGTCGGCGTGGGTATGGGTGTAGAAGACGGCATCCACGCGGGTGATGCTCTCGCGGATGGCCTGCATGTAAAAATCGGGAGTAGTGTCGACGAGCACGACCTTGCCGCCGTACTCGATCATCACCGAAGGGCGGGTGCGTTTATCGTGCGGATCGGAGGAGTGACAGACGACGCAGTCACAGCCCAGCGTGGGCACGCCCATGGAGGTGCCGCTGCCCAGCACGGTGAGCGTCGCTTTCATCTTTTGACTTTCCGTTTGATCCTCATGGGCTGACTTTCGCAGCGCTGGGCGCCACAGAAAAGTCTGTTAGTGTCCGGTCGTGCCTGTCGCTGGGCCAGGCTGCGGCGGACGAGCCAGCGCATTGGTAACTTCGACGTACGCCATGCGCACCTCATACAGACTGTTCTGCAGGAAATTCTGCTCCGTGGGCGTGAGGTTCCCCTTGGTCTTTTCCGCCAGAAGGCTCAAGGTGTCGATGGTCTGGCGCGCGCCGATGATGTCGATGTGCGGCTGTTGCCCCTTTTCGTGCATCATGCCCAGTTGCAGCATCGCCGTCATATAGAGCGACGCCAGGAAGCGCTCGAAGGTCATCTCAAACTCTTTGGCGGAGTGGCCGCTGAGTTCGACCTGCGAATCGAGTTCTCTGGCGGACTCGCGATAGGCCGCCGCCTGGGCGTCTTGCTCAGCACTGGTGGGCGGAGGCGGGATGTCGCGTTCGGAAATGGTCTCCATATTTTCCGGATCAGGCGCGGCACTGTTGGCCGCTGGCGCGGGTTCGGCGGCTGCGGCGGAGACAGGGCCGGGCTCAGGCGCTTCCACTTGCTCGGCTACTTCCTGCCGTAGGTCTCCGTCAGAGGTGAATAAACGCCGGTCGGTCACGGTGAACTCGGATGATTCATGTTTCTTATCAGCCATACCTTATCCTCGTAATGATTCCGTATTCGAATGTCGGCGCCCGCTACGGCGGTGGACGGCTCGAATTACCTCGCGGCCGATGTGCCGACCTCGGCCACGGCGCTGTCCAGGCCGCGGAGAAAGGGAGCGTCCCGCATGGGTAACTGCGTGACCTGGGCCTTTGCTCCCGCGATTGTGACCTGGCTGATCGCGTTGCCAGGCGCTGCGGCGTACTCACGACGGATGTAGCCCAGTGCCACAGTCCAGTCTGCGTCGGGATGGTGCAGCGAGATTGCGCTCGTAACCTCACCCACTTCTTTCTCTGCGACCAAGATCTTGGCACCGCGTGCGATCAGCCCGCTTGTAGGCGAAACGAAGCCGCTGAAAGAGCGATGCACGCTCCCGCGCGAGCGAATGCGCTCCACAATTTCCTGTCCGACGTAGCAGCCTTTATTGAAACTCAATGCGCGCGCCTGCTCCGTTTCCTGGGGAAGGTCGCGCTCGCGAATGTCCACACCATAAAGCGGAACGCCCGATATAACGCGGTGCATTTCGAGCGCCTCGGAGCCTATCGGTGTTGCACCCGCTCGGAGCAGGCCGTCCCAAAGAGCCTTCACGTGCGCCGGAGCCAGCCAGATCTCATAGGATTCGTGTTGCTGATCTTCACCGCGCACGATGATGCATTCAAGGCACCCACACTCGCAATCGCAGCGGAGCTGGAACGCCTGCAATGGCTCCAGATCAGGAATATGAACTCCTGTGGCCGCGAGCACAGCGCGTGATCGCGGCCCGGTGACACCGATTACGGTGAGTTGCTCACTTATGTTCTTCACCTCTACATCGTCCATGATGATGTAGTGGTCGAAGGTGGCGAGAATTTTCTCCCGCTGGCTTTGGTCGGTGTCCACGATCAGTGATTCACCGCGGTTATAAGAATACATGTCTCCAAGAATGTGCCCTTGCGGGTTGAGCAAAAAGGCATACACGCCCCGCTCTTGTGCCAGATCGCGGATGCTATTGGTGACCATGCCATTCAGCCAGCGCACGCGATCGCTTCCAGTGAGCGAGATTTTGGCTCGAAAGCCCAGGTCGTAGACAGCGCATCCAGTCAACATTCTAGAGAGTTCCACCTGCGGGTCGGCAAAACGCGCCGCAGTGGTCGCGCCGCGATAGTCCGCCATGGGATGCGAGGCGGCGTCGGGTTGCCCGGCGAGGGCGATCTGGAGTGCGGTCTTCATCGGCTCTTCGATTATTCGACTCTTCGATTATAGCGAAGCGCAAATCTGTGTGGGTTGTGTTAACTTTCCTGCCGTGGATTCGGGAAAGTCTGGCAAGAAGCGGATCGCGGTGATCCCCGGAGACGGGATCGGCAAGGAAGTTATTCCTCAGGCGGTCAGAGTCATCGAGGCTACGGGCGCCAAGGTTGAACTCAGCCACTTCGACTGGGGGGCCGACCGCTATCTCCGTGATCGCATTACCGTTCCTCCTGATGGTTTCACCATGCTGGGGCGCGACTTCGACGCGATCCTGGTGGGTGCTTTCGGCGACCCGCGCGTGGCGACAAACATTCACGCCAAGGAGATTCTGCTTGGGATGCGGTTCAGGATGGACCTCTACGCTAACGTGCGGCCGGTGCGACTGCTCGATGCGGCGTTGTGTCCGCTGAAGGGAGTTGAACCGAAAGACGTTGACTTTGTGGTGATCCGCGAGAATACCGAGGGCGTTTATACGGACGCGGGTGGAGTGTTCAAGCAAGGCACAGCGGATGAGATCGCGACGCAGGAAGACATCAACACGCGCAAAGGTGTCGAGCGCATTGTTCGCTATGCGTTTGAATATTGTGAACGGCACGCCAAGGTTGATGGTTCGAAGCGACAGCGCGTGCTGATGTGCGACAAGTCAAATGCCATGACGCACGCCGGCGGCTTGTGGCAGCGCGTGTTCAAGGAGGTGAGCCGCGAGTATCCGCAGATTACGCCGCAGCACATGTACGTGGACGCGCTGTGCATGCAGATGGTGCGTGATCCGCGGCAGTTCGACGTGATCGTGACCAACAACATGTTCGGCGACATCATTACCGACCTGGCCGCCGGACTGCAGGGCGGGCTGGGGATGGCGGCCAGCGGGAATATTCATCCGGGGAGGACTTCAATGTTTGAACCGGTCCATGGATCGGCGCCGCCGATCGCGGGGAAGAACGTGGCGAATCCGTTAGGGGCGATTTTGACGGCGGCGATGATGTTGGGGCATTTGGGGCTCGCTGCGGAGGCGGCAAAGATTGAGGCTGCCGTGCTGGAGGCCGTGCGACAGAGGAAAACCACCGAGGACATCGGCGGGGCGCTGGGGACGCGGGAAGTTGGCGAGTGGGTGGCGGAGAGAGTTAGCCACGGATGACCACGGATCGGCACGGATCAGAGTCAAAAGCCTCAACCACAGGGGACCGAGTGCTGATCTTTGACGTGAAGGATCTTTTGTACTCACGTGTAGTTTCTGCGAATCGTGCCGGGGCGCGGTGCTGCTAAGATCATTGGAATGACGAGCACGATTTGCTGGTGGCGGCATCCCGGTGCGTAGGTCTCCTCGACAAGGTCAAGGCAGGCTCTTCGCTTCGACCAGGAATGACAGGGTGAAAAAGTTTGGTCGTTTAGTAGTTCTCTTTTTCTTGCTGGTTGGTGGTCTGTCGGCGCAAACCTCCGCGGTCGGTGGGGTTCCCGCTATGTCAGATCAAAACCTCGCGGGCGAGGGCGCCCGCGCCACACAAGCTCCTACAACACAAGCTCCGACAACACCAGCTCAGATTCCGCAGGAACCAGCTCCGCCCCCACCGCAGACAGAGAAACCAGAAGTCAAGATCACGCCGCGGGAGGCGGAGGAGCTGTTTCATTCTGTCGATGAAATTCTGGCATTTGACTCCAAGCAGACCGGGCTGCCGATTAAAAAGGAAGTGAAGCGAAGGCTGACCAGCCGCGAGGAAGTGGTTTCGTATCTGACCAAGCACATGAAGGATGAAGATGTACAACGGCTGCGGCGGTCGGAGCTGGTGCTGAAGAAATTCGGATTGCTGCCGCGCGACTTTGATCTGGAAAAGCTGCTGGTGGCGCTGCTGCGGGAGCAGGTGGCGGGCTACTACGATCCGAAGACGAGGACGGTGAACCTGCTGGACTGGGTGCCACTCGAAGAGCAGGAGCCAGTCATGGCGCATGAGTTGACCCATGCGCTTCAGGATCAGACCATCAATCTTGAGAAGTGGATGAAAAAGGGCGAGAAGGACCTGGCTGAGATCAGGAAGGATCCGACCCCGGCCGACATAGAGAACGACGAGATTGACAACGCGCGCCAGGCCGTACTGGAAGGCCAGGCGGAGACGGTGATGCTGCAATACGCGCTGGCGCCGGTGGGGCGGTCAGTGGTCGATTCGCCGGACCTGGTGGACGCGATGGAACAGAACATGGTCAGCGGCACGCCGGATTCGGCGGTATTCAAAGACGCGCCCATTTTTCTGAAGGAGTCGCTAACGTTTCCTTACAGCTACGGGATGGAATTTGTGGTGAAGCTGATGCAGAAGGGTGGGCGGCAAAAGGCGTTTGCCGATGTGCTGCGCAATCCTCCGCACACCACGCGGCAAATCATGCAGCCGGAGACTTATCTGTCGGGAGAGAAGATTGAGCCAATGCGCGTGCCGGATTTTGCGCACGACTTCAAGAGTTACAAGAAGTTCGACATTGGAGCGATGGGCGAGTTTGACGTTGCCGTGCTGATCGAGCAGTATGCGGGCAAGAAGTCGTCGAAGAGTTTGTATCCGGAGTGGCGTGGGGGATATTACTATGCGGCGCGGTCCAAGGCAGATGCCGGTGCGCCGCTGGGGCTGCTCTACATCTCGCGGTGGTCAAGCGCGGAAAAGGCGTCGGAGTTTGCGGAGATTTATGCGCGGTCGCTGGGGCAGCGGTACCAGAAAGCGGAGGAGACTGGGGTGGCTTCGAATAAAGGCGAATTGGAGAAATCCCCATCGGATACTGAGGGACAAGATTCTGAGTCTAGAATCGAGAGACTGACTGGGCGGCACGCCTGGACGACCGAGGAGGGTACGGTCGTGATTGAGCAGGAGGGCGATACTGTGTTCGTGAGCGAAAGCCTCGATCCCGGCACTACGCAGGTGCTGGAGGGGGAAGTGTTTGGAAGGTGACTTTTGATTGCCGATTTAGGACCGACCGTCTGAACACAAAATTGGAAATCAGCAATCGGTGTTTTCGGTATTGGCGTACTTGGACCTTGAGCAGCGACGCGATCCACGCGAGATCCCTTCGACAAGCTCAGGGCAGGCTCTTCGCTCCGCCTGAAAGACGGCTACGCTCAGGATGACGCCGCAGAGGTTATTAATGCAAGAAATTCAAACTGAGCCACCACCTCAGTTTTCACCTCACTTCTTCTTTGAAGATTTATCTTTGTTTTTCCCTTCCTCCGGTGCTTCTGCCAGGAAGTGCCGCACATTGGCTACGACAATGAACTGCTTGCCGGCGCGTTCGACGGTCAACTTGCGTTCCTGGCCGGGTTGGCCTTCGAGCATCGACCAGACTTGGCCCATGGTGGAGTCGGGAACGGGAGTGCTGTCGACGGCGAGGAGATGATCGCCGGGCTGAACTTCGGGAACTGACGGCTTGCCGTCGAAATCGGCGACGCCGAGGATGGTGAAACGCGTGTCATCTTCAGGGCGCAGCGTGAGGCCGATGACGTCGAAGTCGGGGAACTTAAAGGTGCTGCCGATGTCGAAGTAGACCACCGAATGAGCATAGTCGAGGCCGATGCGATAGTGCAGCAGGGCTTCGGAGCCGAGCAATCCGACGGTGGGGATGCCGGCGCGCTTTTCAAACCACGCCATTCCTTCTTTCGCAAAGCTGACGACGGGCACACTGGTCAGGTAGAGCGGGCCGTATTGCAGTCGGTCCAAGCGCATTAACTTCCACTTGGATTCATCGGGTGATCCCCACATGTTGGCAGGGCCGACGGCGCCGGTCATGTGCGGCCAATCAGCGTGCGCAGCGGCAAACTTGTCGAAGAGTTCTTCCGACAGAAAACTGATCGAGGCACCGACGTCGAGCGCGAGGTTGTACTTTTTGTTTTCGATCTGGCTGGGGATCTGGATGAGGCCATTTTCCGCATTGACCAGCGCCTTGCTGCTCACTCCTTTGAACTTCAGGCTGCCTGGTGGGCCAATAGTGAACTCGCGGCTGGGGAAGTCCACGAGCACGTCGTAGTTGCGCAGGACGGTGGAGGGGATGTTGATCTCGGCGGACATGCCGGGAGCCATGACAGACGCGGCTTCTGGAGGCTTGAGTGGGATGCCGACTTTCTTGATCGCGGCGAGCGGGATCTTCAAATCGCCGATCGCGATGCTGGGGGGAGGCGGGGCCGAGCAGGTTTTGTCATCGCAGGTGACGTTGAGTCCTAGTAGCGTCGCGATGCGCCGCGACATTTCGAGCTCAGAATTGCCGTTGTCCACCCATCCGCGAGTGCGCTTGGCGGTACCGTCCGGGAGCGTGAGGTAGACGTCGATGACGATGCGATTGTGATCGAGCGTGATGGGGACGGTGACGGGTTTGGGCTCGGGCGGCGCGGACTGGGCCCGGGCAAAGATGCATAGAGCGAAGGACGCAACGAGAACAGCGGCTGATTTCATGGCTGAAAGTATTTTAACCACACAGGACACCAGGACGCAGAGGAGGGATTCTACTCTTGTATAATCGCGGGTTCTGCGCTGATGTGCGGAGTGCTTAGGAGAACGGGTGGCACAGGCGGAAATTGGGATCATCGGCGGCAGCGGGCTGTATTCGATGCCGGGACTGACCAAAGTTAAGGAAGTGCGGGTGAGGACGCCGTTTGGCGCTCCTTCCGATGCGTACGTGTGCGGAACGCTGGAGGGGCGCAAGGTTGCGTTTCTGGCGCGGCATGCGCGCGGGCATACGATTCTGCCGAGCGAACTGAATTTCCGCGCCAACATTCATGGGTTCAAGCAGCTTGGAGTGGAACGGATTGTTTCGATTTCTGCCGTTGGTTCACTGAAGGAG
>CAWENI010000014.1:0-54985 GCA_963810505.1 Terriglobia bacterium
AAGCATTTCGCGCCTGGTTTCAGGATTCCCCAACTTTCATTTCGAAGAGGTAGACGGCACTGATCCGGTGGCCAGCTACGCCGCATTTCAGCGCGCAGTGCAGTACTGCCGCGAGGGCCAAGGGCCGGCCTTCGTGCATGCGCACGTAATTCGTCCCTATTCGCATTCGCTCTCCGATGACGAACGTTTATATCGTCCCGACACCGAGCGCGAGCGCGATGCCCAACACGATCCGGTGAGCCGCACCCAGATGTTCCTGCTCCGCGAGGGAATCCTCGACGATCGGGGCATCACCGAACTCGAGAAGCAGGTTGAGGAAGAATTGCAGGCCGCGGTCGATCGTGCCCTGGAATCTTTGCCTGCCGCGCCCGAAACGATCACCAAATATCTCTATTCGCCGGATATCGATCCCACTTCGCCGGAATTTGAAACGCAGCCTGCCGCTGCCGAAGCCGCCGCCGATGGAAAGAAGCCCGCCGCTAAAACCATGGCGGACCTGATCAACACAACCCTGCGCGACGAAATGAAGCGTGACGAACGCATCGTGATCTTCGGCGAAGACGTTGCCGACTGCAGCCGCGAAGAATACCTGAAGCGCAAACTGGTGAAAGGCAAAGGCGGAGTCTTCAAGCTCACCTTCGGCCTGCAGTACGAATTCGGCCCCGACCGCGTTTTCAATTCGCCCCTGGCCGAAGCTGCAATCGTAGGCCGCGCCACGGGCATGGCCACGCGCGGCCTCAAGCCGGTCGTAGAAATTCAGTTCTTCGACTACATCTGGCCCGCGATGATGCAGTTGCGTGACGAGCTCCCGGTCATCCGCTGGCGCTCCAACAACGGCTTCTCCGCCCCGTGCGTGATTCGTGTCGCCATTGGCGGGTATCTCACCGGCGGCGCCATCTATCATTCGCAATGCGGCGAGAGCATCTTCACTCACATCCCCGGATTGCGCGTCGTGTTTCCCTCGAACGCGCTGGATGCCGCCGGCCTGCTGCGCACCGCCATCCGCTGCGACGACCCTGTCCTGTTCCTCGAGCACAAGCGCCTCTACCGCGAAACCTACGGCCGCGCCCCCTATCCCGGGCCCGACTTCACGATTCCTTTCGGCAAGGCCAAAGTCGTGCATCCCGGCACCGACCTCACCGTGATCACCTATGGCGCAGTAGTTCCGCGAGCGCTGCAGGCGGTCCAGAAGCTCGAGCGCGAGAACGGCGTAAACGTCGACCTGGTCGATCTGCGTTCGCTCAATCCCTTTGACTGGGAAACAATAGCGGCATCAGTGAAGAAGACAAATCGCGTGCTCGTGGCGTACGAAGATACTCTGAGCTGGGGCTATGGCGCAGAAATCGCCGCCCGCATCGCCGACCAACTCTTCGATCACCTCGACGCCCCCGTGCGCCGCGTAGCCGCTAAAGACACCTTCGTCGCCTACCAGCCCATCCTCGAAGACGCCATCCTCCCCCAGCCCAACGACCTGTTCCTGGCCATGAAGGAACTCGCCGAGTACTGAACCGGATAGGAGTACTGACGTGGAAGGGCGGCGCTTTAGCGCCGCGTTGAGGGCGTGGTATCAATGAGCTTCAGCCCCGGCCGTGAACCGCGCCTGAACGGATTTTCCCGCTGATGACCTGACATTGATTGCCCTGACATCTACCAGATCCTGCACGCTTCTTTGCTGACCATCGCATCCCCCGTCTTGCAGTGATAAGCCCGTGAGAACTGCGGCATATTGCTGACCACACCATTCACCCGCCACCTGCCCGGAGAATGCGCGTCCGTGCTCGCCCACACCCGCGCCGTTTTTTCGGTCACATTCATGCAACGCCACTGCGCCCAGCCCAAAAAGAAGCGCTGTTCCGGCGTGTATCCGTCGATCGCCTTGTCTTCCGCCTTACCCTCGCGCGCCCGCGCGCTGTCAAAGGCTCGGTATGCGAGTTGCAGTCCGCCATTGTCCGCGATGTTTTCCCCCAGCGTAAGTTGTCCATTCACCTTAACGTCTCCCACCGCCGGATAACTCGAGTATTGCCCCACAAAACATGCAGCCCGCTCGTTGTAGTTCTTCTCATCCTGCGGCGTCCACCAGTTCCTCATGTTCCCCTTGCCGTCGAACCGGTGGCCCAAGTCATCGAAGGCATGGCTCAATTCGTGTCCGATGACCGCTCCCGCCAGCCCGTAGTTCACCGCGTCATCCATATTCGGATCGAAGAACGGAGGCTGCAAAATGCCCGCGGTGAATACAATCTCGTTCAGCGGATTGTCGTGGTATCCCTCGACTCCTTGCGGCAGTTCATAGAATTCCCCGCGATCAACGGGTCTTCCGATCTTGCGCAATTGCCGCCTGAATTCAAACTCCTGGGCGCGGAGAGCGTTGCCCAGAGCGTCTCCGCGACGGATCTCAAGCGTACTGTAATCGCGCCAGCGCTCCGGATACCCGATCAACGCCTGCAGCATTTCTAGTTTGTCCAACGCTTCCTGCCGGGTGCTGGCATCCATCCATGTGATCTCATGAAAATCTTCCCGCATCGATTCGCGCAGACGATTGACCATAGCGACCACCCGTTGTTTCGTCCCCGGCGGAAAATAGATGCGAACATACTCGTTGCCAATGGCCTCGCCCAGGTCGCGGTTGGTGAGCTCCACACATTGCTCAGCGCGAGGACTTTGTTCTTTCACTCCGCCGAGCACGCCGCTGTAAAAGTCGAACTCTTCTTTGCGGAATCCGAGGGGCAATGCCGGCGTGGCGTGCCGCGCCAGTTCCCATCGCAGATAATTCCTCCAGGCTGAAATCGGGACGCTCCGAACCAGCTCATCGACCGCCTTCATATAGTTGGGAACCGCAACGTTCATTTCTCCGCTGGGTGTGAAGCCCACGGTTTGGAAGTACCGCTGCCAAGGAAAGCCCGGCGCAAGCTGACGAAGCTGCTCTTCAGTCATTTCGTGATACCAGTTCGTACGGTCACGGCGCTCTACGGGTGTGAGCGAGACGCGCGCCAGGGCAATCTCGATCCGCAAGACGTCTTCCGCAGCGCTCGTAGCTTCCCGCGGCGAGCGGCCCAGCAGCACAAAAATCTTCTTGAGGTGAGCGCGATATTCAGCACGCGTTTTCGCCATCTCGCCATCGTTCGACATGTAGTACTCCGGGGCGGGCAAGTTCAACCCACTCTGATCCAGGTAGGCAATCACCTGCGACGCGTCATGCAGCTTCTGGTCGGCATAAAAATTGAAGATCGCATCCGCGCCGAGCTGATGCAGGCGCGCAACTTCTGCGGCAAGATCGTTTGCGCTGTTAATCCCGTCAATGCGTCCAAGCTCTGCCCGCATCGGTTTCAAACCGTTAGACTCGATGGCCTTTTCATCCAGGCACGAAGCGTAGTAATCGCCGATCTTTTGCTCGTCACCGCTGCGCGTGGACCTGGGTTCGGCTGCGTGCTCCAGAATGCCTTTGATTCTCGCCCGGTTCACTTCCCGCATCTGCTGGTAGACGGCGATACTCGACCGATCACTTGGGATTGGATGCTGCACCATCCAGCCACCGCATGCATACTGGTAGAAATCCGCGCACGGATCGGCAGTCTTGTCCACTGCTCCGATGTCAAACTTCAGGTGGTCTTTGCCCTGACACCAGATTGGATTCTGAAAGCCAGGAAAAAAGGAAAGCAGCACGGCGAGACCGAATAATCTGTGGGCCATAAGGCGTTCCTTGGCCAGTGTAGCGCAGCTCTGAGCGCAGGCCTTTTGCCTCCGGGATTCCCCGTCTTTGCCCGCGCCGGTTACCCTCGCTTCCCCCGCAAGCCCATCCGGATTGTTCGTTCTCCCAGGGAATGCTAGGCTCCAAATAGTGCACTCCGCATACCCAGATTCGATAAACTCGCGCCCCTCCATGCCTGCCAGGCTGGGCCAGTGGCTGCAGTCGGCCACCGCGGAGGTGTGGGTCAAATTTCTGCTCGCCCTGGTCGGCTTGGGACTCGCCTTTGCCGCGGCCCTCTTCTCCACGGTCTCCCGCGATGCCGGAAACCTTTGGGCCACCGTCGTCCTAGCCTCCACTTCGCTGCTCCTGGCGACGTTCGTGGGCCTGGTTACCGTCCCCTACCTGGCGCGCCGCGTAGCCTTCGAGCGCTTGCGCGAAACCTTCGACTATGAAGTCACTCGCGCCGGCGTTGTCTATGTGCTGGTAACGCTGGTGATTGCCATCGCCGCGCTAAACACGGGAAACAATCTTCTCTACATCGTGGTTGCGACCATGCTGGCGGCGATCCTGGTTTCCGGCGTCGTGTCAGCTCAAGTGCTGCGCGGCCTCGAACTCGATGTCCGCCTGCCCGAGCACGTCTTCGCCGGCCGCACCGTTCTTGGCAGAATCGTGCTGCGAAACTCCCGCCGCATCCTTCCGTCGTTCTCCATCCGCGTAGTTTCCGCGCGCAAGAAGAGAGAAAAGCCCGAGAAGCACTGGCAATGGGAATCCGCCACCTTCGTTTTTCCCTTCAACCGCCCCCGCGAGCGCCAGTGGCTTCGCCTCCCCGACCGCCGTCTCCGCCGCGTTACGCTTCTCCCCGACCCTCCCGGAATTTTTCAAGGCATGGCCTATTTCCCCTACCTGCCCGCGCACACCGAGCGCTTCGCCGATCTCGAAGTCACCTTCTCCCGCCGCGGCCGTTACCGCGAAGACAGCTTCGGCGTCGCCACCCGTTTCCCCTTTGCCTTTCTCACCAAGGCCCGGCGCGTTCCGCTGCAAAAAGAAGTCCTGGTTTATCCTCGCATTGATCCCACCGACGAGGTCTTTGAAATCCTTCCGCTGGTGCGCGGCGAATGGGAAAGCTTTGTTCATGGCCGCGGTTCCGATCTCTACCGCATCCGCGAATATTTGCCCGAAGACTCGGCCCGCCACGTCGACTGGAAGGCAACCGCGAAGTCTGGCTCTCTCAAAGTGCGCGAGTTCAGCCGCGAGGACGAGCGCAAGCTCTGCATCGTCTTCGATAATCCCGCTGCCGGACTCATCTCCGAACCGGCCTACGAGCGCGCGGTTGACCTCGCCGCCTCTCTGGCCTGGCACTTCTCCTCGCAGGACGCGGAAGTTTCCTTCGTAGTCTCGGGACATCCCCGCAGCACCGACCTGCACGAGTTCCTGGCCAGATTGGCCGTGATTGAGCCACAACCACATATGCCGAAAACTCCACTTCAGGCCGTCGACGCGCTTCGCGAAATGAACCTTGGCAGCGCCGGCGAGTACAACATCGTTCTAACCTCGCGCCCCAGGGGCAGCCTGCCCACCGCGCTCTGGAACTGCTCCTACTTTGTCTTTCTCAGCGACGGACCCTCCGCCACCTTGAAAAAATAGCGCCGAAACAGGCTTCCTGAGGCCCCCGCCACCTTTCCTTCATGGGACTTTCGTGCCCTGAACTTAATACCATCCAACCTTTTTCCTCTTCCCAGACATCTGGTTTCGTCATATACTCCGCCCCGATAGTAGGTTTTTGGGGGTTCTTAGAACCAGGGCCCGGGAGGTTGTCAAAATGCGCATCTGCGACCTGATCAAGGGTCAGGAGATTTACCAGGGGGACTTAAGCCATACGGTGCTGGAAACCGTACACGCCATGGTGCACCGCAACATCGGCGCGGTTCCGGTGCTGCACAACGGCAAACTTGTTGGAATTTTCTCCGAGCGCGATCTGATGAAGCGCGTCGTGGCCGAGTGCCGCGACCCGCGCACCACACGCCTGGCCGAGGTCATGACCGACGATCCCCTCACCGTCAGCATGAATGAGGAACTGCAAAACTGCATGACCATGATGCGCCGTCACAGCTTCCGCCACCTGCCTGTCTGTCACGAGGGACAACTTGTCGGAATGGTCTCGCTGCGCGATATCCTGCTGCACGATTTGAGCGAGAAAGACGACGAGGTGCGCATGATGCGCGCCTACATCCACTCCGTCCCCTGAGGCCAAGCCCGCACGCCACCCGCTCGCCGCTCTTGAAGTGTGCTTCCCCAGCATCTCCGAGCCCGAATAAGTGGAAGAGCGGCCCTTTAGGGCCGCGTAAGCGAGCTGGAATCAATCGGGCTTTAGCCGCCCCAGTAGCCGCAGTTTCTGTGCCCGAGCGCAGCCACCCGAAGAGCGCCGCTGCGCGGTTTCCCCCTAAACCCGTATGGCACGAAGGTAACGTTGCTTACTGTTTCCCATAACGGTAACGTTACTTTGGATTACCAGAGTACATTGAACGTTTGAGGCGCAGCGATTAACTTCTCCTTATAACGCCGTTCTCTATTTGGTGCAGTGCCGCGACTCCGGTTCTCGCTACCACGCTTCTGCGAGAGCCCAGGTTGTAGACCGATGAGCGAAAAAGTCAGGATCCTCTATTACGCTCTGTGGATCGCGCATCCCCTCCTGCAGGCCGGGATCGCCGCCGTCATGCTCCATCGCAAGATGCACCGCAACTTCAAATTCTTCTTCGCATACGTAGTGACCCAGATTCTCACTTTCTCCGTCGTCTTCCCTGCCTTCCTGCGGCAAAACTATCTGGTCTACTTTTACCTCTATTGGATCAGCAACGCGATCAGCGTGGTTCTCGGCTTCAAGATCATCCACGAAGTCTTTCTCGACGTGTTCCAATCCTTCCACACGCTGAGGGATTTGGGCACGGTGCTGTTCAAATGGGCAGGCTTGGTTATGCTGCTGGTGGCCGGAGTAGTCTCGGTTTCGAGCACATCCACCGAAATGGTGCCTTGGATGCACGCCATCGTCACTACCCAACGCTGCGTCCGCATCATTCAGGTGGGCATGGTCCTGTTCCTGTTGTTCTTCTCGCGTTATCTGGGAGTAAGCCGCCGCCAGCACAGCTTCGGTATTGCGCTCGGCTTTGGCGGTTTCGCCCTGGTCGAACTCGCGCTGATCGCCTCCTGGGTCGGTAACCACCTCTCCGACATGTCGACCAACCTGGTCAACATGGCTGCCTACAATGTCACCTTGCTGATCTGGGTGGGCTATGTCGCGTCCAACAGCGAGGCCCGGCAAGAAGGCGGCGTCCTGCTCAGACCGCAGCGCTGGGAGCAAAGTCTCTCCGACATTCAACACCCGCTGCCCGCCGACTCATTGATTCCGATGTTTGAGGGGATGGTCGACCGGGCTCTCTCGCGCACCCGGCCCGCAACGTCGGCGCCAGCGAACTCACAGCTCGTCGGCACCGGCTCACGCGCCGAAGTCATTCCTTTGCGCGATTTCGACCTGCCTTTGTCTGACCGAGTTGCCTCTAAGACCTAGCTTCCCACTTCCGCGGCTTCTTTGTCCCCAACTTCTGTTGTTCTGATTTCGTAAACCTCACCCCGTTTCCACACTTTGGACCCAGCTTCCAGGATTCGGGCAGCTTCAGCCATCGCCGGCACGGGTTAACCCACTGATTCCGTATTGTTTACACCAATATGAGACCGTCGACGCCAGCCCGAGCGCAGCCTCGCCCAGTAATAACTGAACCCTAACAATTGAAATTTCTTGCAGAGGGGCTTGACGTGTACCTTATAATGCGGCTCCGCGGTTAGCTTCCCATTTTGGAATGTCTATCGCGGGTCGTGTAAGGAGAGAACCCATGAAACGCTCACTCAGGATTTCGATCCTGATGGTCGGATTAGTGGGCACATTCATCGTAGCTGCCGTTCCCCAGGTTCCCGCCTCGGACGGAGGCCCGATTCCTCTGTGCCCACCTCAACAACAACAACAAGGTAAATGCTCGATCTTCCCACCGATGATGAAGTAGTAGTAATCGGAGGCATTACCTGACCGCAAGGTAACCAAAGTAACCTCGTGGTAACTTGGGCCGAAAACTTCGGGCTCGCTATCTTTGGGCTGACGGGACCTCATAACCCGTCAGCCCGCTCTTTTTTAGGGAAGAAGTTCAGCTTCGTACGGAGAAGTCAGCTTGCTAGAAGAAGTTCAGCTTGCTAGAAGAAGTTCAGCTTGCTAGAAGAAGTTCAGCCCTGATTTCTAGCCGCGGATTTCCAGCGTAGCGCCGCCGTCCCGGCGGCTGTCCATTGGGGGCGTCAAACCAAGCCTCGACGCGAGTCGCTAGCCCTGCTTCTCGACCGCCGCTTGCAGCGCGCCCCGCAACTCCGCTGCATCCGTAACCGGCGGCTGGCAGGCAAAGCCCGAGCACAACACCGCAAAAGATTTCCCCGATCCCAGCAGCGGAAGATGCGGAATCGTAGCTGCCAGCGCGGGCGGCAGATTTTTCGCGGCCGCTTCGTTCGTCGTCAGCCGCAGCGTGCTCTTGCTGAAGGCGAAAGCTCCGGTTGCAGCGCCATAAAGTTCTGCAGCCGCCGCTTCGTCTCCCTCCGCTGCTAACACCACCACTTGCACCGACTTTTCCAGCAAATGAAGAACCGCGATCCCATACGTCGCCGCGAAAATCCCGAATTGCTCCGCGACTCCCGCAAAGGTTTCCAAAGTCTGTTCCGCCCGCTCGCGATAACCTGCATCTCCGGTGTAGTGGTGCAACCGCAAAAGCGCAATCGCCGCCACCGCATTGCCCGCCGGCGTAGGCGAATCCTGCAGCGGCTTGCGCCGTGTCGAGAGTACTCCCAGACCATTCCCTTCAGCATCCGCCTCGCGATCAAAGAATCCGCCTGATGTCGGATCAAAAAATTTCGCAATCATCGCATCCGCGATCGCCCGCCCGAACTTGAAATAACTGAAGTCTGCCGTGGCCTCATACGCATCCAGGCAGGCCAGCGCCGTGCACGCATAATCGTCCAGCAGCCCGCGCACCTCCCGGTGCTCCGCCTGAGGATCAGAGTAAGCCACCACATGCAGCAGCCGCGAACCTGTGGCCGGTGTTTGTGTGGCGCGGGCGCCCTCGCCCGCGCGCTCTTTCTGATTCGACTCCGTCCTCCACGCCTCCGCCAGCACCCGATCCAGCGACCGCAAAGCAAATCGCCGCGCATGATCAAGCCCCAGAACTTTCGCCGCTTCCAGGTAAGCCGAAACGCACATGCTGTTCCATCCCACGTACACCGTCTTATCGACGTAAGGCGTAGGCCGCTGCAGCCGCGCCGCATACATTTTCTTCTTTGCCGAATCGAGCAGCTCCTTAACCCGCTCGCCCGTCAGCCTCATCCGCCGCGCGATCTCCTCGATCGGCGCCCGCACGTACAGCACGTTCTTCGCCGGATTGTGATGCATCTCCCCGACTTCGTTGATGTCATAATGCAGCGCCGCCACCTGCGCTTCCTCGTCAGTTAAAACCGCGCGAGCCTCTTCGAGCGTCCAGGTGAAATAGTCGCCATCGTCATCCATGGAAATATCCGCGTCCTGCGAAGCATAGAACCCGCCGCGCTCCCGGTCGCTCAGCCACTCGTCCATCCAGCGAACAATGTCGCGCGCCACCTCCGCAAAGAACTCGTCCCCAGTAGCCTGATAGCCATGCACGTAATTCTTCAGCAGCTCCGAATTGTCGTAGCACATCTTTTCAAAGTGCGGCACCACCCAGCGCTCATCCACCGAGTACCGATGAAATCCGCCCGCCAGTTGGTCGTAGACTCCGCCCTTGGCCATATGCTCCAGAGTGCTTGTAATAAGCTCCCGCAGATTCTCGCCGTCCCCCCGCGCCGGCTGCACCATCCGCCTCAGGAAGCTTCTGTGTGGGGACGGGCGCCCTCGCCCGTCCGGCGGAGCGAAGCTCCGCTGCGTCTTGCATATCTCTCAATCAACAAATCCAGCGCCGAAGGATGCGGAAACTTCGGCGCCTGCCCAAACCCTCCATGCTGCGGATCAAACAAGCCGAACGCCGACTTCTTAATCGCCTCAATCACGCTCGCCGAAACCCGCCCACTCCGCCCCGCAAACGACTCCGCCTGCGCAATCGCGCTCTCCACCATCTTCGCCTGCTCCACCACGTCGCCATGCTTTTCCTTGTAAGCGTTCGCGATACTCAGCAGCACGCGCCGAAAACTCGGACGCCCAAATCCATCGCCAGGTGGAAAATAAGTCCCGCCATAAAACGGCTTCCCATCCGGCGTAAGAAACGCCGTCAGCGGCCACCCGCCTTGCCCGCTCACCGCCTGCACCGCCGCCTGGTACCGGCTGTCAATATCCGGACGCTCATCCCGATCCACCTTCACCGCAATGAAGTGCTCATTCACAATCGCCGCCACTTCCGGATCGTCATACGACTCCCGATCCATCACATGGCACCAGTGACACCACACCGCCCCAATATCCAGCAGCATGGGCTTGTTCTCCCGCGCCGCCGCCGCAAATGCCTCCTCCCCCCACTCATGCCACCGAACAGGCTGATGCATCGCAGACCGCAAGTAAGCGGAAGAAGCGCGCGCCAGGGAGTTGAGGGTGGTGGTAGTCATCCCACTCAGTCTAAATCGTTCTCTCCACCAAAGTAACTGAAGCTGCCGATCAATTCGTTGCGATCAGGAAGTATAGCGACTGGGGGACTGGAGGTATTCTCGTAGCGCCGCCGTCTCGGCGGCTGTTTGGCGGGCGTCCTCGCCCGCCGCGCCTGGAGCAAAGCGACTGCCTCCATGTCTAAGCATCAACGCCTCGCGGACCCGCTCCACTCCGCGGACGAGAGCGTAAGAAGTCAAGACATCCCCTGCACCCCTTGCGGCATCTCTCTACCATAAAGTACTCTGCCATATCGGGTAGGTAAGAAGAGAGCCTCCAATGAATGCAAATCCGGCGAAGCTCGTCTTTGGAATCGTGCTGATCTCTGTACTCACGACCCACCCACTCCGCGCGCAGGACGCCCAGCATGCGCCGCCCAATCCGCCGCAAGCGCCGGCGCAGAATCTCCCCAACGCCCCTTCCAGCAGCAGCAAGACTGAACCCTCGCTCGAAGATCTGGGTTTTTCCAAGTCCGAATCCCAGGGCAACGCCAAGCAGCAAGCCTTGCTCGATAAGCGCACCCACATGCTGAAAATTCACCAGCGCATGGGCTTGATCACGACCGCCCCTCTGCTCGCCACCCTGCATCACCTCGGTCAACGCCGGCGGCAAAAACACCAGCACCACTTCCCGCGACGTCCACACCGCGCTCGGCGCAGTAACCGCGGACTTATACTTCATCACCGCCTACTATGCCATCCGCGCCCCGCGCTTTCCCGGAACCGAAACTCGCGGCCCCATCCGCCTCCACAAAGCCCTGGCCTGGATTCACGGCCCCGGCATGATCCTGACCCCCATCCTGGGCATCATGGCCTTCGACGAGAAAAACAAAGGAGAAAAGGTTCATGGCATTGCCGCCGCTCACGGCCCGGTAGCGATCGTAACCGCAGGAGCCTTCGGCGCCGCACTTCTATCAGTGTCCGTAAAGTTCTAAGGCCGTTGAAGATGAGCACAAATCACAGCTCTGAAAGGCTACTGCGGTGGCTGCAGAAGAATTCCTCCCGCCGAGGTTATGGTGGAAGAGCGGCCCTTCAGGGCCGCGTAAGGCGTTGAGAATTCCCCAGCGCTTCAGCCTCTATGGTCGTTTTTTTCAACATGGAAAAGAATTCATGAAGAAAATGCTCGTCACATTCCTCCTGCTAGTCTTTTCCACCGTTGCCACTGCCGCCGACTCCCAGTGGCTCCTGAAAGAAAGCACCCTCACCTACCACGTCTCCCACCCGCTCCACCAGACCGACGGCGTAAGCCACGCCGCCCGCGGCAAAGCCGTCTGCCACGAAGGACAATGCGACTTCCTCATCGCCGTCCCCGTCAAGTCCTTCAATTCCGGCGACAGCAACCGCGACCTCCACATGCTCCAGGTCACCCGCGGCGCCGAGTTCCCCATGGTCACCGTCCGCACCCGGTTGCCCCAGTCCGCCGCCAACTCCTCAACCATCAAGGCCGATCTCGAAATTCAGTTCGCCGGACAAACCGCCCAATACAAGCAAGTCGAGTTTCAAGTCGTGACCAAAGGAAATGAAAGCCACATCTCAGGCACGATCCCAGCGACGCTCTCCGATTTCAAAATCGAGCCCCCATCCCTGCTCACCCTGCCCGTGAAGAACGACATCCCCATCCGCGTCGAAATGACCTGGACCCCGCAGTAATATCGCGCCCCAACCGCCTTGCCACCGTCCATCGACCTATTTGTGTCGAATGTTCTCCGGCGCCCGCGTCCGATCCAGCGGAAACACTTGCAACTGCCACTTCACCGGGACGGACGTTGGCACGTAACACTTGGTTTCGTCGCAGGCCTGATACTCGAGTTTCCCCGCGATGGTGAAGACCTTCCCATCCTTTCCCAGCGAGCCCCAGAACTCCGATCCGGAGTTCACTTTCACGTCCTGGAGGATGCGGAAACTCCCTTCGAAAACCGGCACGCGTTCCTTGATCGCCGGCAAATAAAGAATTTTGGATGGCGGATAAACTGCCGGCTTCAGCTCCATCTGCGGAATAGCGTCAATCACCAGCTTAATCGGTTTATAACCCTGCGCGCTGGGCGCATAGACATGCACATCCTGAGGCAGCCGCACGGCGGCCGCAAGCGTCACGCGAGTACCGGGATAGCCGATTGGATCAGATTGTTCCAGCGCCACCTGAAGATGCGGGCCTTCGACCGTTTCTGTCACTTCCTCCCCGAGCTCCGGGAAAAGTTTCGAAATAACGCTATTTCCCGTAAGGCGCTCCCGGTATCTTGCCTCGAAAAACTTTTCGCGAACAATGCCGCTGGGATCAATGAAAAAATATCCCGGCCGCGCAAAGCCCTTCTGCATCCCCGTAGCTTCCTCATTCAGCACGTCATAAGCCCGAATGATTTTCGAGTCCGGATCCGCCAGCATCGCATATTCGATCTGGTGCCGGTCAGCAAAAAACTTCAGGATCTCTTCCGAGTCATAACTGATCGCCGCCAGCTTGACCCCTTGCTTTTCGAATCGCGGGATTGCGCTTTGCAGCTGGACCAACTGCCCTTTGCAGAACGGTCACCAGTCTGCAGAACGGAAGAACAGGAGAACGGTGCCGTTCCTTCCCTTCAAGCTTTCAAGAGTCTGTACCCGGCCCGCCTGGTCGTGAGCCGAAAAACCCGGAGCTCTCTGACCAACCGCCAGTCCTATCGACATCCGCTCGATCGAAGCGATCTGGATCGTATCGCCATCGTGCGTCCCTCGCACGGTCACAGTGTCTCCCAGGTGAAATACAACCTTGTCCTGCGGCTCAAGGTTGTACATGACCCTGTTCGTATCGTCATACAGGGACACCTTCGCGCCCGGCACGACCTTGTTGCACTCGGAAGATTCGAAGAAAGCTTCGTCCGCGTTGCAACTGCTGGACACAAGAATCCCGGACCACGATCCGGAATTTTTTTCCAGTTTCTGCCCAGCCTGGCTCTGCTCAGCCTGGTTCTGCCCAGCCTGGTTCTCCCCAGCCCCGCTCCGTTCAGCCACGCACTGCCCAGCCACGTCGAGCGACGCAATGGAAAAAAGCACTACAAGATAGAAGAAGTCTTTCGCCACTGAATGAGCTCTAACCGATAGCATCAATTCGAGACCCTCATTTCATTCTAGAGTGCGGTCCGTACTATACCGCCAGGCAATCCGGGCACACAAGCACTCCAGTCCCGATGACCTCGCCAAAGTCCGCGCCGATCGCACCCACCACGAATCGTCACTGACAGCTCAAGCTTTGTCATTCTGAGCGAAGCGAAGAACCTATGCACTCTGCTGGCGCCGGCAAATTGCATAGGTGCGTCGGTGCGCTTCCCTTCCGCTGCCCGCTTGTAGTGTGAGCAACGAGGCACGGACCTGAGGCCTCGCCACACTCGCCCACCATATTTATTTTTCGCAAGAAATTCACAACCAGCACGCCTTCACGCGCTCAACTTCCGCGCAATCATGCAATACAAATCAACCGCCTCCGCCAGTTGCCGCTTCTCGATGGACTCGCCCTCCGTATGAGCCACATGAATCGATCCCGGACCAACCAGCAGCGCCTCGCCCCAGTTCGTGAGAAAAGGAACGTCAGTAGTGAAAGCCGCAATCATCGTCGGCAATCCCTCAACCGCGCGCAACCGCAAAAACGGAATCTCCAGCGGAAACGTTACTCGCACCTGTTCGCCAGCAGTGGCGACAATCCGCCGCCGCAAATCCTCCGACGGACCAACCAGCCGATAAAGCAAGTCTGCATGAGCGTAATCAGGTATAACGTTAGGCGCGCGCCCGCCCTCGATCAGCCCGATATTCAGCGTGCAAGCCCCAACTTCCGGATCAGAAGGCAACGCCATCGCCCGCAAGCGAGCCAGCGCATCAAGCAGTTTGTCGATAGCCGATTCCCCCAGTTCCGGATAAGCCGAATGCGCCATCTTTCCCGTTGCCGCGACCTCCACGCGCAGCGTTCCCTTTGAAGCCAGCGCAATACGGTTCTCCGTAGGCTCGCCGTTCACCAGATAGCGTCGCGATCTCACATGCTGATTCCCAGCAAACTCGTTCGCGACCTTCGCGCCGAGACTGTCGCGTTCTTCTCCAACCACGAACAGCAGACCGACGTTGATCCCTTCCCGGCGCAAACGTTCCGCAGCCGCGATCTGCGCCGCGATAATCCCCTTGGCGTCGCACGATCCTCGTCCATAAATCCGCGTCGCATCCTCGGAAGACGCGATGAACGGCGGAACCGTATCCATGTGCGTAGAGAACACAACCGTCGAAAAGTCAGCATTCGACACCCCTTCCGCCGTTGCATACAGATTGAAGCGCTCTCCTTCGACCGGCATTTTCACCGTCTGGTAGGAAAGCCGGCAAAGTTCGCCGTAGAGATAATTTCCCACAACGGCTTCATTGCCCGTAATCGATTCAATGTCGACCAACTGGCGCGTAAGCGTGACAGCATCCATGAAAACAGAGGATAGCAGAGGTGAGGAGCATGGAGGCCAGGCGCAAAGTCCGGGAAGTCAGAAGTAAGAGGTCAGGAAATCGGGTGATTTGCGATCGGATGATCGCGTGACCGCAGATCGCCCGATGACCCGATGGCCAGATCCCCCGATCTCCTGCATTCCGACTTCTCACTTCTCGATTCCATGTGTAACCTGAACTGTGATCTCTCCCGGTTCGACAATCCGATCCCTCTTCCTCGAAGGTCCCGCGGGACGCCTCGAGGCGCTGCTCAACGCAGGCACAGAAACCGCCACGCACGCTGCACTGGTCTGTCATCCGCATCCACTATTTGGCGGTACGCTGCACAACAAGGTCGTCTTCCACACCATGAAAGCGCTGAACAGCTTCGGCTTTCCCGTGCTGCGCTTCAACTTCCGAGGCGCGGGACTGAGCCACGGCGAACACGACCAAGGCGAAGGCGAAGTCGAAGACGTTCGCACCGCCCTCAACTGGCTCGACTCGGAATATCATCTGCCCCTGGTGTTTGCGGGATTTTCCTTCGGCGCCGCAGTAGGATTACGAGCCGCCTGTCCCGATTCACGCGTGAAAGGTGTGATCGCAGTTGGAACCCCAGTCGGTCCCGTGGTTGCGGACAGCGAAGTCCCACGCACCTACACCTTCGACTTCCTGCGCGAGTGCCCGAAGCCAAAGTTCTTTGTCAGCGGAGCGCGCGATCAGTTCGGTCCGCGCCCCAAACTGGAAGAACTGGTCAGGACGATCCCCGAGCCGAAGAAGTTGGTGTCATCGAAGGGGCAGATCATTTCTTCGAAGGACGGCTGCGCGAATTGCGCGACGCGATCGAAAGTTGGGTGAAGTAAGCCATCAGCCCCCAGCCGTCAGCCCTCAGCGAAACCTAAAGTCAGCTGTCAGCCCTCAGCCGTCGGCCCTCAGCTAAACCTAAAGTCAGCCGCCGGATCAAGCAATCTCGAAGCACATTTCCTACAACGATTCGGTTTAGCTGACGGCTGATGGCTGAAGGCTGACGGCTGTTTATAATCCTCGCTTATGTCGGATGCCGATCGCGAATCCCGGTTCCGCCAGATGCGCGAGACCGCGCGTGGAATCTTCCTCCATGCGCTGGCCGAGGCTTCGATCGCCAAGGGGTTCGCGCGCCACGTGCACTGCGAGCGCGGAGTGCTCCGCGTCCGCGATGATCTTTACGACCTGCAGTCGTATTCCCGCGTGTTCGTTGTTTCCATCGGAAAGGCGGGACACACCATGGTCGAGGCCTTGGCCGCGCAAGTCGGAGCTTCGCTCGAAGGCATCGTGGCGAGTTCGGTCGAGCCCTCCGTGCAGGTTCACGGCTTCCGCTATTTTCACGGAGGGCATCCCACGCCGAATGCCGACTCGCTTCACGCCGCGAGCGCAATCCTGAAAGCGCTGGAGGCGCAGACCTCGGCGTCGCTGGTGATATTTCTGCTCAGCGGCGGAGGTTCGTCGATTGTAGAAAAGCCGATCGATGACGAGATCTCGCTCGACGATCTCATCACGACGTATCGCGCCCTGGTGCTCTCCGGCGCGCCCATTGCCGAGATCAATACCATTCGTAAACATCTTTCCGCGGTCAAAGGCGGACGGCTTGGACAGGCGGCGTTTCCCGCGCAGCAGGTATCGCTGCTGGTTTCTGACGTTCCGGACAATACGCCGGATGCGCTGGCTTCCGGCCCGACGATGCCCGATTCAACGACCGTGGAAGACTGCTTCCGCATCGCGGAGAAATACGAACTGCTCAAACAGTTTCCGCAGTCGACGCGGGAACTGTTTGAACGCCATGCGCTCGAGGAGACTCCCAAGTCGGACGACCCGGCATTTCATCGCGCCCGCTGGTGGCCCGTACTATCCAACCGCACAGCGGTCGAGGAGGCGAGCGCCGCCGCCGAGCGCGCCGGGTTTGTGGTACATGTGGACAATTCGTGCGACGACTGGGATTACGAGCGTGCGGCGGAGCATCTCTTGCGGCGCCTGCGCGAACTCAAGAAAGAGCTTGGGAGAGTGTGCCTCATCTCCGGCGGGGAAGTTACGGTAAAAGTCGCGAACGGCGGGGTCGGCGGAAGGAACCAGCAGTTCGCTCTGGCGTGCGCGCTGAAGATCGCCGGAGAGCAGATCACAGTGCTGAGCGCGGGCACGGATGGGGCGGACGGAAATAGTCCCGCGGCCGGGGCGGTAGCGGACGGCACGACCCTGGAACGAGCTCAGGCGCGCGGGCTGGATGCGCGTGGAGCGCTTGAGAGGTTCGATGCCTATCCGCTCTTCAGCGCGCTGGGCGATGCGATTGAGACCGGGCCGACGGGGAACAATCTGCGGGACCTGAGAATCCTGCTGGCTTACTAGAAGCCATCTTCCTATCTCATACTTTGTGGCTGGTTGAAGCTTTAGCCGCAACTCTCGGCTCGCTTTGCCGGCGGCGGCGACAGCGTTACAGACAAGATGCGCGGCCCCCCAAAAAACTTAGGGGACGCATTTAGCGTCCCCTTCTGACTTCGTACTGATCTTTCTTAGTGCTTCTTTTTCTTTTTCGCCTTCTTCTTTGTTGCCATTGGTTCTATTCTCCCTTCCATTCTTCATGGAAAATTTGCAACGGTCTAACTGTTGCAACTAGTTGATGTATAGAGTTATTGAAAATCGAAGTCAAGAAAAAAATGACGATGGAAGAGCGCACAGTCGTGTACCAAAGTCACTGCTCGATAAAATTTGCAAGCAAAAAATGCAACGTCAACCAGCGGAGATGAAACGCGGGTACCTCGCAGCGCGATGCGCAAACGCATTCGCCAGCCGACGCTCGAGAATTGAGACGCGCCGCCGAAGTGCTCGAAGCCTCAGGCCTGTGCGCCCGACTCTCGATTCCTGCGCAGCATTTTCCTTTGCCGCGCATCTATAATGAGGATTGCGAAACTTCGCGAGGAGCTTGATTCATGGCCTCTTTTGACGATGTTGTCATCATTTCCGGCTGTCGCACCGCAGTGGGAAAATTCCAGGGCAGTCTTTCCGATTTCAGCGCTCCGCAACTCGGGGCGATCGTCGTGCGCGAAGCGGTGAAGCGCGCCGGCGTCGATCCTTCCCAGGTCGACGAATGCATTATGGGCAACGTGGTCTCGGCGGGACTGGGGCAAAATCCGGCGCGGCAAGCCGCCATCTTCGGCGGATTGTCTTCCGCGACAGGTGCCATGACAATCAACAAGGTTTGCGGTTCAGGACTGAAAGCAGTCGCGCTGGCCGCGCAAGCCATACAGACGGGAAACAGTTCCATCGTGGTCGCCGGCGGAATGGAATCGATGACCAACGCGCCCTATCTGTTGCCGCAGGCGCGCAAAGGATACCGCCTGGGCAATGCGCAGATTGTCGACTCCATGGTTCACGATGGCCTTTGGGACATTTACAACGACTACCACATGGGCATCACCGGCGAGAACGTCGCCGAGAAGTACGGCATCAAGCGCGAAGAGCAGGATGAGTTCGCGCTCAACTCGCATCGCAAGGCGCTGTCGGCGATCAAGGAGTGCCGCTTCAAGTCGCAGGTTGTGCCGGTAGAGATTCCGGCGAAGAAAAGAGGCGCGCCCCCCACCATCTTTGACAAGGACGAATCTCCCCGCGAGGACACCACGATTGAAGTGCTGCGCGCGTTGAAGCCGGCCTTTAAGAAAGACGGCACCGTGACCGCCGGGAACGCTCCGGGAGTGAATGACGGAGCGGCGGCGGTGGTCGTGACCAGCGCATCGCGCGCGAAGGAACTCGGCGCTCAGCCCATGGTGCGGATCTTGGCTCAGGCTACCAGCGGCGTCGATCCCGCGTGGGTCATGATGGCTCCCGTGGGAGCCGTGCGGAAGATTTGGGAGAAGACTGGGTGGAAGAACGAGGACGTCGACCTCTATGAACTCAACGAGGCGTTTTCCGTGCAGGCGCTGGGCGTGATGCGCGAACTCGGCCTCGATCCCAACAAGGTGAACGTAAACGGCGGTGCGGTTGCGATCGGGCATCCCATCGGGGCCAGCGGTGCGCGTGTGCTGGTCACTCTGATCTATGAAATGATCCGCCGCAATTCGAAGCGAGGGATCGCCGCCCTCTGCCTCGGTGGGGGGAATGCCGTGGCGATGGCGGTGGAGCGGTAAACGATGTCCAAGTTGTCAGAAATCACCCGGGAGAGTGGCCTAGCCTTCGCCCTGCTGGTCATCGTCCTATTAGCCCCGTCTACAGCTCAGGGCCAGACCTGCGATGACAATCAGAGTCGCCGCGCCCTGACTGAAGCAGACACGCTTCGTTCGTGGGATGCACTGTATCGCTCATTTGGCATATATCGAAACTGCGATGACGGAGCTATAGGAGAGGGATTTAGCGAGTCTGTTGCTCGAATTTTGGCGGATCACTGGAGCAGCCTGCCTAGGCTGGCTCTTATTACAAAGCGGGATCCTGCCTTTCGCCGCTTCGTAATGCGACACATTGACGCAACACTCGATGTGAAAGACCTGGAGAAGATCGGGGAAAAGGCGACCAGGGAATGCCCGACGGGATTGCGTTCGCTGTGCGATCAGATCTTGAAAGAAGCGAACGCTGCGCGCACAGAGATTGATCAACCGCTGCACTCCTGAACATTTCCCTACTTTGATAGGCAGCGTCGCGGGCGTATTCGCGCGTTTGTCTAGAATCGCCGTCTAAGAAATTCAAAGAGGATGTAACCCAGGACTGCGGCCAGCGCGGCAATTGCAAAGTTGACGGTCGTAAAAACATCCGCAATGGCCCAAGCCAGACCGCGCTTCCGCCCCATGCCTGAGCGTTCAAACTCTCCCATCAAAAGGTTGGAATAAAAGAGGAAGATGATGAAGCCCATCTCGATCATCGCTCTCAAAACACTCTTCTTCATGGCAATGAGGATCTTCGCAAAGTCTTTCGAGAACAAACGAGGGATAGAGTCTAGGCACCGGCCGGCGTCGAGACACCTCCCGGCGCCATCGGCAGCGTAACCGTAAACACGGCCCCTCCGCCGGGCGCGTTTGCGGCCTCCACTGCGCCATTGTGCTCCTTCATCACCGCCTTGCAGATGCTGAGACCTAATCCGGTGCCGCGGCCGGGGCGCTTCGTCGTGTAGAACGGATCGAAGATGCTGGGCAGCGTTTCGGCGGGAATGCCGGGACCATCGTCTTGAAAGCTCGCCCATACGGAGTTGTCCGATTTGCCTAGACGGATGCGGAGTGTCCCTTTGTCTCTGGCCTCGCGAATCGCCTGCTCGGCATTCAAAATCAAATTCAGAAATACCTGCATCAACTGGTGTGGATCGCCCAAGGCGTAGGGAAGTCCCGGTTCTCGCAAGAAATCCACGGTGACGTTGTTCTTGCGCAGCGAGTAGGCGTGGAGGTTCAGGGTCCGTTCTACCACTTCTGCCAGGTTGATGCGAGTCTTTCCGGCCGCGGGCGGGCGCGAGAAGTAGGTGAGATTCTGCACGATTTCCGCCGCGCGCCGGGCCTGCTGCTGCAACATGCCGAGCTGCTTGCGCGTGGTTTCGGTGGTCTCGCCGTCCTGCAACAGCTCGCTCACGCCGAGGATGCTGGTCAGCGGGTTGTTCAGTTCGTGGGCCACGCCGCCGATCATCTGTCCCATGGCGGCCAGGCGCTCACTCTGGACAATCTGCTGCTCCAGCTTCTTCTCAACGGTGATATCGCGGACCGAGATGATGACCCCGCTGAGCCTGGCCTCGGCGTCGAAGAGCTGGCTGGCGGAGGCGCGCATGGTGCGCCAGGTTCCGTCGCGGTGGCGGGCGCCGTATTCGGCCGAGCCAAAAACTTGCTTGCTGGCGGCCACGTCGTGGTAGAGCGAAGCCAGTTCCGGCGAATGATCTTCCAGCTCAGAAATCTTTTTGCCCAGCAGGTCTTCCGGCTGGTAGCCGAGCAGATCGCGCACCCGTGAACTTACGAAGGTGTAGCGCTCGTCGAGGTCGACCACCAGAATCAGGTCAGGGAAACTTTCCAGCAGGCGGCGGCGGAATTCTTCCTGCTGCAGTAATTCCCGCTCCATCTTGCGCTTTTCGGTGATGTCGACGAGCGTGCCCTGATAGCGAATGATGTTTCCCGACGCGTCCCAAACCGCGCGCGAGGAATCGAGGAAGACGGCGGGTGTCCCGTCTTTGCGGCGCAGCTTGACCTCGCGCGTGCGCACGCCGCCACGATCATCCGTCGCCCGCCCCAGCACAGGTTGCTGCGCGGCATCGAAGTTCAACGATGCGGCGTCGCGCGCCAGAAGATCTTCCTTGGTCGTATATCCCAACATGCCGACCAGCGCGGGATTGGCATCGAGCAGCTTGCCGTCGGGCGTGCTGAAGTAGACACCTTCCTGCAGCGTCTCAAACAATTCGGTGAAGCGCAGCTCTTTCTCCCGCTGCTGGGTGATGTCGCGTCCCAGCATGCTGACGCCGACCACTTCATCGCCTTTGATAATGCCGTTGAGCACACAGTCAAAATAGAGCGGGCGTGGGCTGTTTTTCAGGCGGATCTGCACGGTTCCCGCCCAATGCCTCTTCTCGAGAAAGCGTCCCAGATTCCGTTCCGCGCTTTCCCGCGTCGGCTGATCAACGAACTCGTAGATCTTGTGTCCCACGACCTCGGAGTAAGAGACGCCGAGAAGCGCGGTGACGCTTTTGTTCACGGTGCGCAAGGTTCCGTCGAGGGAGAGCGCGCAGGCGGCGTCGTCGAAGGAGTCGATCAGTTCCTTGAAGCTGCGCTGCGAGCGCATGATGACCTGGCTGAGCTGATCGAGTTGCTCCTCCGAAGGCGCGGCGCCGACGTGTTCCTGCAACCCTTGCAAAAGGTGCTTCAGATCGGAAACCTCGCGCCGCCGCCCGTAGGCGTACACCGCGAACAGAAAGGACAACGCAAGAATGCCGATCGGGATGGCGCGCAGTGAATACGGAATATTTTCCAGTCGCTCCCACAACAACGCCGACAGTGCTGCCGCAAGCAGGACCATGAACAGCAGCGCCCATCGCCAAAGCTGCGATTCTTCCCGCTCCAGGTTATGGGAGGGTTGCGGCGGCCGCGGCTGACGAACGGGGTCCGGGGTCATGAGGAAATTGGTAGGCTCTGGGTACAAACATCCTAATTCTACGGGGCGATGCCCAACAAGCGGCCTGCCTGTTGGAGAACTTGGTACACGAAAGGTCAATTCCCTTGCGGGACGCCGAATCCAACGAATCTGAGCTTCGCCGCATTTCCACAGGCTGGCAGGTGACATCTGTCACAGCCACAACCTGCCAGCCGCCGTAAGCTAGGTAACTTGGGGAAGTGTCTGTCGTGTGTCCCGTTGACCGTGGCGTCGGACCGCGTCTCGGCACTCCTGCTGACATGCTTTACAAAACTCTTAGCGCAGCAGTCTACGGGATCGATGCCAACATCATCCAGGTGGAAGTGGACTGCTCCGGCATCAAGTGCGACCAGGATCACTTCCACACCGTTGGACTGCCTGACGCTGCCGTGCGCGAAAGCCGGGACCGGGTGCGCGCCGCGCTGAAAAACTGCGGCTACGACATTCCGCCCACCCATATCACCATCAATCTCGCGCCCGCCGACATCAAGAAGGAAGGTTCCGGCTTCGATCTGCCCATGGCTCTCGGCATCGTCGGAGCCTACGGCGGCCTCACCAAAAAGGATATTGCCGACTGCCTTTTCGTCGGGGAGCTGTCGCTCGACGGCGGCGTTCGCAGCGTGCGTGGCGCACTGCCGATTGCGCTCGAGGCGCGGGGACGAAAGATTCTCCGCATGGTCGTGCCTGAGGCCAACGCCCGAGAAGCGGCGATGGTCGGCGGCGTTGAAGTCTATCCCGTGCGCTCGCTGCTCGATGTGATTCACTTCGTGAATTCCGGCAATGGCATTCTCCCCATGAAGGCCGACGGCGATGCGCTGCTGCGCGAGTCGCAGCAGTTCTTTGTCGACTTCAAAGACGTTCGCGGCCAGCAAACTGCCAAGCGCGCCATCGAGATCGCCTGCGCCGGCGGTCACAACATCCTCATGATCGGCCCGCCCGGCTCGGGCAAGACCATGCTGGCCAAGCGCATGCCGACGATCCTGCCGCCCTTCACCTTCGAAGAGGCGCTGGAGACCACCAAGATTCACAGCGTCGCCGGAGTGCTCGACCAGGGCACGGGCCTGGTGGGAAAGCGCCCGTATCGCGCGCCGCATCACACGATTTCCGACGCCGGACTGATCGGCGGCGGAGTGATTCCGCGTCCCGGGGAAGTTTCGCTCGCGCACAACGGCCTGCTGTTTCTCGATGAGTTGCCTGAATTTCCCCGCAACGTCCTCGAAGTCCTACGCCAGCCGCTGGAAGATGGCACCGTGAGCATCGCCCGCGCCTCGATGTCGCTGACCTTCCCCGCGCGCTTCATGCTGGCCGCCGCGATGAATCCGTGCCCTTGCGGCTTCCACAACGACCGCACCCGCGAGTGCCACTGCACCACTCCCATGATCCAGCGCTACATCTCGAAAATCTCCGGACCGCTCATGGACCGTATCGACATTCACATCGACGTGCCCGCCGTGAACTACAAAGAGATGCGCTCGACCAACGAGCCGGAATCTTCCGCCAAGATCCGCGAGCGCGTGATGCGAACCCGCCAGAAGCAACTGGAGCGCTTTGCGTCGTCCCGCGAAAAACTTTACTGCAACGCGCAGATGTCGTCCCGCCACATCCGCACCCACTGTGAACTCTCCGCCGACTGCGAGCGCCTGCTGGAACGCGCCATGACCCAGCAAGGCCTGAGCGCCCGCGCCCACGACCGCATCCTGAAGGTAGCCCGCACCATCGCCGACCTGGAAGAGTCAGCAAACTTGGAGCCCAAGCACATCGCCGAAGCGATCCAATACCGCTCCCTCGACCGCACGTATTGGGCGTAAACGCAAAAGAAGTGGGGACTTAATTCTCAACGTGGAACCCCGGACGCCCTCGTCCGGGCTGGGTAAGCACAAATCAGCCCGGACGAGGGGTTCCACGACCAACCTAGTCATTAAGGAGTTCCCGACGGCGCTCCCGCGCTGTTCCACGAGAACGCGAGGAAGGATGACGCGGTGAGATCGATGGCTGGCTCGACCGTCGAATAAGACTGCACGTTGTCACGATAGACGGCTCCCCGTCCATTGAACGCTGCGAACCGGTCCCCGCCATTTGGAGGACAGGCCACCATATCAGTCAGCGTGCCTTTTGCTGCGAATGAATTCGGTCCCTCCACTGCCGCACCGAGAAGGAACGGCGGCCCATTGGGCGGTTTGGGAACGAGATTTGTCACTTGATGCTGCATGCAGAGCGGGAAAGTGTCGCCATCGCCGACGATCAACGACGTGCCCCACGCGTTGGTGCCGAGCACGTTCGCCTGCCAGCGGCTGGCATAGTCGGCATACGCCGTTGATCTCGTCAGATAATCGTATTCATTCGCCATAACGACGAGGCCGCCACCGTGCGAGGTCGTGTCGTAATTGTTCCAGGGGAATCCAAATCCGAAAGGATCCTTTTCGGATTGCTTCACGGCGTTATCCAACTGCTTCTTCAAGTCGGAGAGCAGCGCAGCTTCCGACGTGGCCAGTCCGCTGGGGTTTCCGGCTCGAACCATCGCGCGGTAAAGCTCGAAATGCGCCAGCCCGCTGACGTCATAAAGATTCAACGTATCGGCGGCATCGTTCGGTCCGGTAATGTAGGCATGAGCCCAGATCGCGGCTTTTTGCAGGTAAAACGTAGGGTCGGTGTGGGGCAATCCCGAAGGCAGGCTGGTTGCGCCTTGCAGCGCAAAATACAATTCAGTCGCGCCGAGTTCAAGATCGTCTCGCCACTCGATTTCGGAATAGAAATCAAATGGTCCGGTGGTCAGCAGGTTTCCCTTTGGCGCGGTGTTCGCAAGATCGAAAACGTGTTCGGCCGAGACCAGGCACTGATTTGCGTAAGCGGAATCGCTCGTCGCAAACACCTCGTAGCAGAGCGCGAAGTCGGCCGCCAACCGCCCCGCAAGATTGGGACTGATCGCCGCTCCCGATGCTCCGGCCGTGTTTTGAAACACCGGCCGATGGCAGATGTACTCGTAGGGCGACCCGCAGCCCTGGTAGTGGTCATCGTCCTGCGGCAGCCGCCAGATGTCGTGATCACCGTTGTAACGGTTTCCGCCCGAGGCCACGGCAACCTGGTAGTAAAGCGTCTGCGTGCTCTCCGACCACATCTTCTGCAGCCAGTCAAGACCAAACCTGGCCTCCGCGGTGAAGTTGGACGCGCTCGACCCCGCTCCCATCTGGCCCGGGAAATCGCGGATCCCGACCAGCATCATGGCTACGGTGTAACTATGAGTTTCGACAAACTTCATGTAATCGCCGGCGTCCCACCAGCCCCCGGAAGCGTCGATCACCGCCCCGGTTGCTTTCAGCGGACCGGCATTATCGTTGTTGTCGAACTTGGGTGTGAAGTACACCTTCGCGCTCTCATCGTTCAAATGGCCGGGTGCGGTGCGCAACGCGTTTGGAATGTAGTTCGGCCCGTCGCGCGATGTTTCGTAGTAAAAGAGAGCGTTCGCTAGCGGCCTGGCATAAAGGCTGGATCCTGTATCGATCTTGAAGGCCGGCGACATGGCGGGCACAGGCGACTCAACGGAGATGATGTAAGTTCCGGCGGTGGATACTGAATCGAAATCGAGAGCGTAGACTTTGGTAAAAGTCCCCCATGCTCCCAGGCTCGTACCGACGCTGGCCGAAAAGACCGTGACGCCTTTGGAGTTCTTGACCTTGAATGTGGCCCCATTCTCCGGCGACTTGGCCATGAGATAAGCCCGCTTGGAAGCGCTGCCAATGTAACCAACCTGATTAACACGGATGTAGGCGGTGGCCGCCTCGGCGAGACCTGCCCCCAAAACAACCGTCAGCGCTGACAATATAAGGTGGGACAGAATGCGCGCGGGAGCGGAATGCCCGGGTAGAGTGGCCAGGGGGACACCCCCTTGGAATGAACGGGTTTAATGAAACGTATGAATAGTGTTGGCTAACCCGTCCCCTGTCAATAGGAAAAGGCCTGTATCTGAGCCAAGCCTTCCGATACGGCCAAGCCCAGGCTTGCCTCCCCAAAGAAACACTTGACCTCGTCCCGGTTTCGATCTACATTTACCTGTTCCAAGGACATCCGGAAGCTCCTGGGCCCCGTTCTTGCCGTACCTGCGCCCGAGCCAAATCCAGAAAATTGAGCATCTTAGATGTCCGCTCATGCATCTATTCAAGTAGGCTTGGTCCTTACTCCTTTTATAAAATGCCTGGAATCAGTGACTTAGCTGGGCGCTTGGGGGTTCGGTCACATCCCGGGGAAGTAGGACGCAAGATTAGGCACACACTTCATATAGTAAGGAGAAAGACGCTCATGCGCTCTGATCGAGTGTTTGATGCTTTACAGACTTTGCGGAACCGGTATATGCTTTGTCAGCTTGCCTCCAAGGCCACGCGGAAGTTCCACCGGCCCAGCACCAGAATCCCGGAAACGATGAACGACGTATTGGACCGGATCGCTGGCTCGGAGCGGCAAGAAGTGTTGTCAGAACCAGAGAATTTTGCTGAGGCACAACGGCGGGCTGCTTAACCCAGCCCTGCCTTCCTGCCTGGTGTTGTTTTGTCTTCCCCTGAGTACCCTCCTTTGAAAATCTCCCGTCAACGCTGAACGAATAACGTTTAAGTGAACGGGTTTAGGTGAATCATGACCATTGCTGAACTGAAAGAAAAGAACATTACCGAGCTGACCAAGATCGCAAGGACCTTGGATCTGCCCGGTGCCAGCGGTCTGCGCAAGCAGGACCTTATCTTTAAAATCCTGCAGGCACAAAGCGAAAAAGAAGGCCACATCTTTGCCGAGGGCGTGCTGGAAATTCTGCCCGACGGCTACGGCTTCCTCCGCTCGCCCGACTACAACTATCTCCCCGGACCGGACGACATCTATGTCTCGCCGTCGCAAATCCGCAAATTTGACTTGAAAACCGGTGACACCATCAGCGGGCAGGTGCGGCCTCCCCACGAGGGGGAGAAATATTTCGCGCTGGTGAAGATCGAAGCGGTGAACTTCGAGTCTCCCGACGAAGCCCGCAACAAGATTCTGTTCGACAACCTCACGCCGCTCTATCCGCAGGAGAGAGTCAAGCTCGAGACCACGCGCGAAAACGCCAGCGCCCGTGTCATGGACTTGCTCACCCCCCTCGGCAAGGGACAGCGCGGACTGATTGTTTCTCCGCCGCGCGCCGGCAAGACCATGTTGCTGCAGAACGTCGCCAACTCCATTACCACGAACCATCCGGAAGTTGTTTTGATGGTGCTGCTCATTGACGAGCGGCCGGAAGAAGTTACCGACATGCAGCGTTCGGTGAAGGGCGAGGTGATTTCCTCGACCTTTGACGAGCCCGCCGCGCGCCACGTGCAGGTTGCCGAGATGGTGATCGAGAAGGCGAAGCGCCTGGTCGAGCACAAACGCGACGTGGTGATCCTGCTGGATTCGATTACGCGCCTGGCTCGCGCCTATAACACGATTGTGCCTCCGTCAGGCAAGGTCCTGTCGGGCGGCGTCGATTCCAATGCCTTGCAGCGTCCGAAACGCTTCTTCGGGTCGGCCCGCAACATTGAAGAAGGCGGCTCGCTGACCATTATCGCGACGGCTCTGATCGATACCGGATCGCGCATGGACGACGTGATCTTTGAAGAGTTCAAAGGCACGGGCAACTCGGAAATCATTCTCGAACGGAAGCTCGTCGACAAGCGTGTGTTTCCAGCCATTGACATTCAGCGCTCGGGCACGCGCAAGGAAGAGTTGCTGATTCCGAAGGAAGATCTGTCGCGCATCTGGGTACTGCGCAAGGTGCTGAATCCGTTGTCGCCCGTCGAAGCCATGGAGTTGCTGATCGACAAGTTGAGTAAGACCAAGTCGAACGGCGAGTTCCTGGCGAACATGAGCGCGCTGTAAGCCAGCAAGAACCATGTGGGGACAGCCGCCCCCGGCTGTCCGGCGGCCCAGGTTCATCGGGCCGCAGCTTTTCAAATCCAGCCGTCTGCTCGTGTCACCTGAGCGGAGTGTCGTCGGGAAGCCGAGGGGATCTCTGCCTCGGGCAAGACCTCCCACCGTATTTTGGCCGCTTACTTTCGCTTCCCAAAGTGTCATACTTGAACGGGACGGACTTTTCCACCCACGAGGATCCCGTGCTGTCGAGACACTTGCTCTCCCTTTCCCTTCTAGCCTTGCTGGTGTTGCCTTCCAGTCTGTTGGCACAAAGCCAGCGCATGCCTCGTGATCCAGTCCCCATTGGGGACGCAGACGACGCCCGCGATCGCATGACTCGCGACATGGCCAAAAAGGCGAACGAGGAGCGGCATGTCGCGCTCAAGAATGACACCGATAAACTTCTCAAGCTGGCCGTGGAGTTGAAGGCCTACGTCGACAAGTCAAACTCAAACGTCCTCTCGGTCGACGTGGTCAAGAAGGCCGAAGAGATTGAGAAGCTGGCGCACAGCGTGAAGGACAAAATGAAGGGCCCAAACTAGAAGCTATCAAGCTATCTCATAAATGGTTTTTTAAGAGCACAAATGTTCTTGGGAAGGGCACGGCTTCAGCCGTGCCGATAGAGCCCGAAAAAACGTGGGGCTTTAGCCTCTGAGGGATCTCGGGTGGTACTAGGCTTTATTTATGAGATGGCTTGTAGACAGCGACTGGTGTTGGCAAGCAAGCGCGTCGAACATACTGTCAAAGTCGCTGGCAGGAGGAAAACTTGTTTCGAGGACAAGTTGCATTGATTTACATTGCACCGCAAGCCGCGGTCCCGATGGAGTCGCGCCAGGAGGTGACGGCGGTTGCTGGACGTGGAATCGAAGGCGACCGATATTTCCTGGGGACGGGATATTGGTCTAAATCCGCTGACAGCGGCCGTAATATCACCTTGATTGAAATCGAAGCCATCGATGCCCTGCATCGCGAAAAAGCGATTGCTCTTGCTCCGGGCTCGGCCCGGCGGAATCTGGTGACGCGCGGCGTGCCACTGAATCACCTTGTAGGGCGCGAGTTTCACGTAGGTCCGGTACGCCTCTTGGGAACGCGGTTGTGCCATCCCTGCGACTATCTCGAAGGGTTGACTGAGAAAGGCGTGCTCGCAGGATTGATTCATCGTGGTGGCTTACGGGCTGACATTGTCGCGGGCGGGACCATCCGCGTGGGCGACGAGATCTGGGGCGAATAGTTTCAAAGGTTGCCCCGGAATTGACGGAAATTCAATTTTCCGCGGCGCAACTCCCTGCCTCCCTCCGTGTTTTGATTTGTTAAGGAAATCCTGAATTGGAGGGAGGTCGAGATATGAAACGGACCATTGCTGGGATACTCTTGCTGGTGGGACTGGGTGCAGGAACGATGTTTGCCGACGACGGATGGCGCGATCGGCGCGACATCCGGCACGATGAAGCCAAAATCGCGCACGATCGCAGCGAGTTGCGGCGCGATCTCTACCGCGGAAACTATGCGGCGGCACGCCATGAACGCCGGGAGTTGCGCGGCGAGTACCGCGACATGAATCGTGATCGCCGCGATTTGTATTGGGATCGGCGCTAAGCCGGTTCCACGTCACCTACTCTGCGAGTTCAATCTGAAAAGCAAACGCCGTCCGGCATAACCGGACGGCGTAGTTCTTTGCCGCCAACCTTCCGCTACTCCGCGCTCTGCTTGATCCGCATTCCGTAGAACGAACGGTATACGAACGAGAACGAGACCACGAAGAATACCAGCGCCAGCACTCGAGTCAGAGTAGTGCTCTGGTCGGTGGCCAGCTTGACCGCCAGTTCCACCGCCAGCAACCCGAACAGCGTCGTGAACTTGATCACCGGATTCAGCGCCACCGACGACGTATCTTTGAACGGATCGCCCACCGTGTCTCCGATCACCGTTGCATCATGCAGCGGCGTGCCTTTCTGCTTCATCTCGACTTCGACAATCTTTTTCGCGTTGTCCCAGGCGGCTCCGGCATTGGCCATAAAGATCGCCTGGTAGAGGCCGAAGATTGCAATAGAAATGAGATAGCCGACGAAGTAGAACGGATCGACAAAGGCGAACGCCAGCGTGCCGAAGAAGACGGCGATGAAGATGTTCAACATCCCCTTTTGCGCATATTGGGTGCAGATCGCGACCACCTTCTTGCTGTCGGCAACCGAAGCTTTTTCCACGCCTTCGAGTTTGATGTTGGCTTTGATGAACTCGACCGCGCGGTAAGCGCCCGTGGTCACCGCCTGGGTCGACGCGCCCGTGAACCAGTAAATCATCGCTCCGCCGGTGATCAGTCCCAGAAAAAACGGCGCGTACAGCAGCGACAGCTTGGCCACGTTCTCGGTATTGGTAAGTCCGTTGGTCAGCGCCATGATGATGGAAAAAATCATGGTGGTTGCGCCAACTACGGCCGTGCCGATCAGCACCGGTTTCGCCGTAGCCTTGAACGTATTCCCCGCGCCGTCGTTGGCTTCAAGAAGATGTTTGGCGCGCTCGAAGTCGACGCTCATGTTGAAGTCCTTCTTGATCTCGCCCTGCACGTTCGGCACAGCCTCGATCAACGAAAGCTCGTACACCGATTGCGCGTTATCCGTAACCGGCCCATAGGAATCCACCGCGATTGTCACCGGCCCCATGCCCAAAAATCCGAACGCGACCAGTCCAAAGGCAAACACCGCCGGGGCCAGCATTCCCGCCGCCAGCGCCAGGCCCATCGTGCTCATGTAATAGGCAATCGCCATCAGGATCATCATCGACAACCCGAGATAGTAGCCGGAGAAATTGCCCGCTACGAATCCCGACAGGATGCCAAGCGACGCTCCGCCTTCCTGCGCCGAGATCACGACTTCTTTTACGTGCCGCGACTCGGTCGAGGTGAACACCTTCACCAGTTCCGGGATCAGCGCCCCCGCCAGCGTTCCGCAGGAAATGATGGTCGACAGTTTCCACCACTGCGAACCGTCGCCGCCGAGGTCGGGAATCACGTAGTAAGAAATCGCGTACGTTATCGCAATCGAGACGAGCGAAGTAATCCAAACCAGCGACGTCAGCGGCGCTTCGAAGTTCATCTCGTTGGCCGAGCCGTACTTCGCCTTGGCAATGGCGCCGTTCAAAAAGTACGAGAGCGAGCTCGAAATCAGCATCATGACGCGCATCACGAAGATCCACACCAGCAACTGCACTTGCACGCTGGGACTCTTCACACCGAGAAGGATGAACGTGATCAGCGCCACGCCGGTGACGCCGTAAGTCTCAAAGCCGTCGGCCGAAGGTCCGACCGAGTCACCGGCGTTGTCACCCGTGCAATCAGCGATGACGCCGGGATTGCGCGCGTCGTCCTCTTTAATCTTGAACACGATCTTCATCAGATCCGAGCCGATATCGGCGATCTTGGTGAAGATCCCGCCCGCAATACGCAGCGCCGCCGCGCCCAGCGACTCGCCAATCGCAAAGCCGATGAAGCACGGTCCTGCGTAGTCGCCCGGAACAAACAGCAAAATGAACAGCATGATCAGCAGTTCCACGCTGATCAGCATCATGCCGATGCTCATCCCGGCCTCGAGCGGAATCTGATAGACGGGATACGGCTTGCCGGGCAGGGAAGCGAACGCCGTCCGCGAGTTGGCGAACGTGTTGACCCGAATGCCAAACCACGCCACGCCATAGCTGCCGGCAATTCCTACCAGGCTGAATCCCAGAATGATGGGCAGCGTCAGACCAACAGATTTACCCGGCACCGGCGAAAGCCAACCAAAGTAAGCCGCAATAATGACCGCAATAAAAGCCCACAGCAGCAGGATGAACTTGCCCTGCGTGATCAGGTAGGTCTTGCAGGTCTCATAAATGAGTTCTGAAATCTCGCGCATGGCGCGATGCACCGGCAGGTTTTTCAGCCGCATGTAGATCGCCATGCCAAATCCCAGCCCGCCCAGGCAGAACAGGATGCCGATCAGCAGCAACCGGTGGCCGTCGATGGCGCCATTGAAGAAGCTGACCTGGGAAAGGTCGGGTAACTTAAGCGAAGCCTCGCCGCCAGCAGCCTCAGAGGAAGATTGGGCAAAAGCCGCTGCGGCGCCGACGGTAATCAGCGCGGCCACGGCCGAAATCTTAGTCAGGGAATTAGCAGCCACACGGCGTCCTTGGAACGCAACGGTGGCGAGCCAGGTGCGCATATAAGTTCCTCCCAATGAAGTCGATAGATATTGACAAGGAAATTTTTCAAACCTGTTTATAACCAATCTCACAAATGGTTTTAGGAAGGGCACGACTTCAGTCGTGCCGCGACAGATCACATGAACCGCTGGGCTTTAGCCCCTTCAACCTTTGAGTATTGTCTCCGGAATTCCGAACACGCTTCCACCCTAAGACCTGAATGAGTGTTGGAGCTTGGCCGCGTCGGAGTTCGCGCCGGGGCCCGTAGAAAGCTGGCCGGAGAAATAAGACTCCGTCCCGGCGTCCCAGCGCAAAACAGGCGTTTATAACACGTTGGGTGAGCAGGGTCAAACCCCCAGCCTGCTAGCAGTGTTCCATTTCGGTCTTGCTTTTCTTCGCGATCTTCGCGAATCCTTTGCGCCCTTAGCGTCCATGCTTTTTGTCCCGCGAATAAGCCCCCAACCTGTTGACGGAACAACCCGTGGCCCTCCACTCTCGCGATCGCCGCGGCACGTCCCACAACCCCCAGGAGGTTGCGGAAAAACTCATGCAGGCAAAACCGTGGAAGAGCGGCCCTTCAGAGCCTGCCCTGAGCGCAGTCGAAGGGGCCGCGTAAGCCGTTTAGAATCGGTCGGGCTTCAGCCCTGGCCCTTCTCGCCTCAGGGACAGGTTTTTCCGCAGCCTCCTAGCGAGCCGGCGTTTTTTGTTACGATTCAACTTAAGCGACACTTTGCGATTTAATTAAGGAGCCAGAAAGTATATGCAAAAGATCACCCCATTCTTGTGGTTCGACGACAAAGCTGAGGAAGCAATGAAGTTCTATACCTCAATTTTCAAGAATTCGAAGATTGGAAGCATCACTCGTTATGGCGACGCCGGTCCTGGACCGAAGGGAACGGTAATGTCGGCAACATTCGAACTCGAGGGCCAAAAATTCATGGCGTTGAACGGTGGTCCGCTATTCAAGTTCACTGAGGCCATTTCGTTCTTCGTGAATTGCGAGACCCAGCAGGAAGTCGATGAGTTGTGGGAGAAGCTCTCCGCGGGCGGACAAAAGAGTAGATGCGGGTGGCTGAAGGATAAATACGGCCTGTCGTGGCAGATCATCCCAACTGCATTAGGCGAGCTGTTGGGAGACAAGGATCCCGCTAAATCAACGCGAGTCATGCAAGCCATGCTCAAGATGGACAAGATTGATATTGAAGGTTTGAAGCGGGCCCACGCAGGAAAATGAAGCCGCTAGAAATGCGGTAAGGGGGTCCCACTCAGCGCGGCCTGAATCACCGTACCCGCATAAGCGACGTCCACCGACACGGGCGTAGTGAACGTCATTCCGGTTCGCCAGCTTGCTGGAGCCTCCAGGTGGACGGCCACAAGCATCACGAATCCATTTCCCTGCGTACCTTCTGTAATCGCCGGCGTACCGTCCGGATATTTGGCAACAACCTCACCCCAGCCTGAAAGCTCCGGCCCGTCATTCCACAACACATCCAGCGGGCTGTCGTCGGCCCGAGTGATTTCGACTGGCTCCAGGAGGATTCCCTTTAACGCATCAGCATAAAGATCGAACGACACCCCCGAAGTGAGGTTCAACCCGTTGTAAATCGACGCACCGCCAAAGAAAGCGCCGGCACAAATTCCCAGGTAACGCAGTCCGTACTGGGCCACGGCATTGTGGATCGTGGCCGTAGCATTCGCGCTGACATTCTCGCCGATGATTCTGGAGTCTCCGCCCGGCACGATCAGCAGCGTATATCCTCCCAGCTGTGGTTCCGTCATCGCGTTGAGTTGATTCTGGTCCGCCGTCACGTAGCCTATGTTGAGGCTTTTCAAGATCCCTTCGATCGCCGAAACGTCACCGGGTGTGGTACCTGTCCCCACATACAGAAGCACAGGCTCGGCAGCTTTCACAGCGGGAGGCAAAGGAGTATTAAGAGCCGCAGGCTGCATGCTCCGAGAGCCGCATCCTGTCGACGCAATTGCAGCGACGACCAACGCGGCGAGCGCAACCATGCTGCCTATTCCGACGACGCGCTGATAGACGATGCGCTGATTGAGTTGGGGGAAAGGCATGGTTTAAGACTACTACTACGAATCGGTCCTGTTGTCATAGAGGGTCGTACAGTGAATCCTGTAGCTAGCATTTTTTACAGTTCCTCTTTAGTCATCGCTTGCTTTTTGGGAACGCAACGGACGGAGGCGTTGCCCTGCCGCCGTCCTAACAAGGCAAAAGCGGCCCCGAAGGGCCGCCTTGCGTGCGCTTCCCGAACTAAAACCGATACAACAACCCGGTAGTCACTCGCATGTTGTTCTTGTCGCTGACTCCGTTAAAGCGGAGTACCATCCAGTCGAACTGGGCCGCGCGGAAAGCCAGCTTGTGCTTTCCGAAGTTCACACCGCCGCCGAACAGCATCGCCATCCCGCTGTCGCCGAAGCCAGCAGTCGAAGTATGGGCGCCGCCAAACAAGGCGTGCGCAAACGGCGAAACGCTGCCCTTGTAGGTCGAGACAACCGGCCCAAAGGTATAAGTGTACAGATTCGTGCCAGAGGAATAGCCTCCGCTGAAATCTGCGGTTGCGCCCAGCCACCGGGTGATGTACATATTCGCGGCTGTGTTCCAGCCGCTGCCATGCCAGCCGCCGTCGGTGCTGGTGAACTGGTAACCGCCATAAATTTCCGGCTTAGGCGGTTCCTGAGCCATTCCCAGCATCGAAATCATGCAGACCAAAACGGCAACGCCGATAAGATTTCGCATCTTTAAGTCTCTCCCCTTTTGTGTGAAATCGCACCAATTCCGTCCTGTACCGGCGTCTCGTGCAGCCGGGGTTCGTCACGCTAACCATTCGACGAATCCCGAAGGTCCGGATCGTATCAGGTGCTGGAAGAAATCCTCGACGATGAGAGCCAGAGGGGACAAGTAACAGAAGCAGAGGGTAGTGGCTCAGTTTGAACTCTGAATCTCACAAGGCGTCATCCCGAAGAGCCCGCGTTTTTACCAGCGGGCCGAGGGATCTCCCGTGGCACACAGCGTCGTAGCGGAGATCCTTCGCTCCGCCTGAAGAACGGCTACGCTCAGGATGACGCCATCGACGAGCGAAGATGCCATCAGAAATTCAAAATGAGCCACTACCAAGCAGAGAGCCAATTGGACTTTGGTAATCGCGCCATTCCGTAGTCCTATTGGCTTTCCAGAGCCGGCCCTCACTGGATCGCACGGACGCGGTTATCGAAATCATCCAGTTCGTACACCGTGCCGGCAGAACTCACAGCGACGGCGACCGGATCGCCGAATTTTGTATAGAGTGGCCACAAGCCATTTCCGTTGAAGCCAAAGCCTGCCCCAGCGAAGGTCGTAATAATTCCCCCGCTGATTTTGCGAATGCGATCGAAACTGAGGTCCGCTACATAGATTGTGCCCGTCTTACTCACCGCTACGGAGTTCGGGCACACTTCCGCCACCGTGGCCGAGCCTCCATCGCCCGTGTAGCCGCACGTCCCGTTGCCTGCAACCGTGCTGATAATCCCCGAGGTGTTCACCTCGCGCAGCCGCGAATTGCCGTAGTCTGCGATATACAGGTTGCCGCTGCCATCAAACGCCACGCTAGAGGGAAAACTCAGGTCGGCGGCCGTCGCCGAGATTCCGTCGCCGTTGTATTTGCACGTGTTCAGCACACCGGCAGCGATGCTGACTACGCCACCGGGCGTGATTTTCCACACCACGCACGCCCCATAATCGGCGACGTAAACGTTATTCGAACCGTCCGTCGCCATCTGCAGGAGATAGCTGAAACTCGCATTGGTCGCAAACGTAGAAACGTTGCCCGACGTGTCCACCTTCCGGACGGCTAAGTTTCCGGTATCGGCAAAATATACGTTGCCTAACGAATCGACGGTCACGCCCTGGGGTTGATTTAACGTTGCGCTTGTCCCCGCTCCATTGCTGAACCCAGTTACGCTTGTGCCGGCGATCGTGCTGATCTTCCCGGCGCTCACCTTACGGATACGATTCCCATCCGCATCGGCGATGTACAGATTGTTTGATTTATCCAGTGCCAGCGCTTCGGGGGCAACTAGAGCTCCCGCGGTGGCGCTTCCGCCGTCGCCCAGGTAGCCTCCGGCGATTGTATTGACGATGCCGCTTGTAGCTTTACGCACTCGGCCATTGCGAGCATCGTTAAAAATGGGATTGCCGCCAGAGTCGAAGATCGTGTCGTGCGGAGTCAGGAACTCGGTAGACAGCAATGAGTGGCCATCGCCGTCGTAACCGGGAGTTGAGCCAGCGTAGGTGTTGATGATATTCGACGTTAAGTTGACTGTGCGTATCCTTGACGGTGCTCCATTGCTGATATAAAGCAGTCCCCCCGAGATTGTCAGATCGCGGATATATGCGAGCTGGGCGCTGGCCGCAAGCCCACCATCGCCGCACGAGAAACTTCCACAAAAGGTGCCATTGCCGGCGAAGGTGCTAATCGTCCCGCTTGCGTTCACTATTCGCACGCGAAGATTATTGACATCGGCAATGTACAGGTTCCCTGCGCTGTCGAACACAATGCCAACCGGTCCGTTTAGTCGCGCCGTGGTCGCCGCAATGCCATCGCCGTTATACCCGCATGTCCCGGTGCCCGCGACTGTACTGATTGTGCCGCTCGTATTTACTTTGCGCACCACACACTCGGCGAGGTCGGAAAAGTACAAATTGCCCGAGGAGTCGTAAATGGGCGTGACCGGCTGGCCAAGTTGCGCCTTCAGCGCCGGCCCGCCATCGCCGCAGGGGAAACTCGTGCAATAGACACCCGTTCCCGCAATTGTGCTGATTTTCCCCGTCTTGTGATCGATCTTCCGCATGCGGCTGTTCACGCCGTCCGCCAGAATGATGTTTCCGGAGGGATCGAGCGTCAGACCCTCGGGCCAGCAAACCATTGCCTGCGAGGCGGGGATGTTATCGCCGTTATAGCCGCAGCTCCCGTTTCCGGCGAAGGTCGTGATGGTTCCAGTGGTACTTACCTTCCGCACGCGGGCCGCAAACAGATCGCTGATATAAAGATTTCCCGAGCTATCCAGCAGAGAGAAGTACGGGTTTTGAAGGGCAGCATTCGTAGCTAATCCTTTATCGCCCACATACCCGCCGGCCACGGTGGAAACGTGAGTCGTCCCCATCAGCGCCACCCCGCCCGGACCGCTGCCGACAGCCACCGAGCCAACGACGCTCTTAGTCGCCGTGTTAATCAAGGTCACCGAATTTGCCCCAGGTTCGCTCACATAGGCGAAGGCACTATCTTCCGTAAACGAAGGGATCGCATACTCCCCAGCACCAATCGGAATCGTGGCCGCCACACTCATTGTGTTGGTATCAATTACTGTCACTACTCCATTGCCGCTCACATACAGCCAGTGACCGTCCGGGCTCACTGCGTCACCGTAGGGCGCAGCGGCTGTAATGCTGATGGTGTTGATAACCGAATTGTCCACGGTTCGGATCACCGAAACAGAACCCGAAAAATAATTGGTTACATAGACAGTCGAACCGTCAGGTGAACTTGCAGCCCAGATCGGGCCGCTGCCGACCGGTACCGTTGCGACCACGGCATTGGTCAAGGTCGATATCACCGAAACGCTACCGGCACCACCGCCGCTATAGTTCACCACATACAAGAAAGATCCGTTCGGCAACACCGCCATTCCCAGTGGTTCGAACCCCACCGTAATCGTAGCCGTAACTTTCTTCGTGCCGGTGTTCACAACCGAAACGGACGCACCGTTATCATTGGACACATACAGCGTTTTGCCGTTGGGGCTAATTGCGATGCCCTGCGGAAATGCGCCGACGGGTATCGTCGCGACCACCGCGTTCGTACTTGTGCTGATCACGGAAACGGTATTCGAAGTTTCATTTCCCACGTAAACATTCTTGCCTGCTTGGTCCACCGTGATCGCAAACGGATTCGATCCGACCGTGACTGTCTTCACAACCGCATTCGTGCTCGTGTTAATAACAGAAACCGTGGTCCCCGTGGCATTTGCCACGTACGCATAGTTAGTCTTGGCCAGTGAAACAGAACAAGTAGCGAAAAGCAGCGCCAACACACACCCCAACATCCGAAGAGCGCGCATCTTGCCTCCATTTGGACAGGAATTTCCTTTTTGCCGCCCCAAGAGGGGTGCGATTATCCGCCCAACCACTGTTCCTGTCAATATGCAAGACTTGGCATGCCGATTTTCGCGGGAGGTGCAACTTCCAACCTGAAACAGGAGTCGAATAGAATAGGGATGAAAGACGCGGTTGCCCTCCTGGGCAGCGAACCGCGCTCGGGTGGAGGAAACGATCATGTGCAAAGCCACCTTGCTGAAGGCTCTTCTTGCGGGAATTTCATCCCTCAGTCTGGTTTGTTTGCCGACCACTGCGTTTGCTCAACATGGCGGCGGTCACGGTGGCGGCGGTGGTGGGGGAGGCTCTCACGGCGGTGGTGGTGGTTTTGGCGGTGGCGGCTTTCACGGTGGCGGGTTTGGTGGCGGCGGTGGTTTCCACGGTGGTGAGGGCTTTTATGGCGGAGGCGGCGATCGCGGTGGCGGGGGCTTCCACGGCGGCTATGGTGGCGGCGGACGAGCGGGTTCGACCTACAGAGATGGATACGGAAGAGCGAGCGGATATTCATCAGCGGGGCGCAGTTCCGGCGCGGGGCGGGGTTGGGGCTCACAAGGCCGCGGCTCTGGTTTTGGAAGATCGGGCAACAGCGCGGGCGGGAACTTCCATGAAGGGATTCGGGACGGGCAGTGGCACTCCTTTGGAGGCGCGCACAGCGCGGCTGGATCGACGCTGGCTTCGAATGGGCGGACGTCGGCGGGCGCGTCGGCGGGCGCGTCGGCGGGGCGTAATGGCCGGGGCTTTAACAATTTCGGACGCGGTGGTTTTTACGGCGGACGCCGCTTCTATGGCGGGGGTTGGGGTTATCCCGGCTACGGCTGGGGATTTGGCCCGGGTTGGGGTTGGGGATGGGGCTTTGGCCTGGGATGGAACGTTGGCTGGGCTCCGTTTTGGTATTGGCCGCCTTACGCCTATGGCCCATGGTGGGGCGACTATTGGTGGGATGGCTATTAAACCGCCTGTCATTCCGCAGGCAAACAGTCGTGCCCTTCCACAAACTTATCCTTGCCTTACCAGTCGTGCACTTCACAAAACAGCGCTTCGCGCGTGAAACGAAGTCTCTCTGTTCCCCCCGGCCACAGTTTTCTCTATCCGAGGTCGGATTCATATCTGCAGGAAAAAACAGACCATATATGAAGATCCTTTGGAATCACGGTGTTGCGCGCCTGGTGGTATGGATCGGTATGGCTAAAATATTGGATTCAAACGACTTGCGGGTAAAATATTCGAACTAAAGGAGTTAGAGGACCCTTCCTCACAGAATGCCTTCAAATTCGAGGCCTGCATGCGCAAAATCTTGAGCCGTCTGTACTTATCTTATTGCTATTGAAATGTCAAAGATCTAATGCCTATAGGAATAGGATGGCGCCTTGGTGAAGAGAAGTCAAGGGAATTCTGGGCGTTGATTTTGGCGAGACCTGTGGTGGGGCAGCCTCATTTCGAGGCAGAAACAAAGGTGGTCCAGCCCCTGTGGCAATGTTACGTCAACCCTCGACGGAGACATCAGTCGCTGGTGATGAAAATTGTTTCACATTGACGGGAACAGGAATCGGGCGGAGAATTGCAGCCGTTCGTTGAGACCAATTAGGTGCGAGGGGCCGCATTGTCGCGCCAATTAACCGTTTCCCAGGAGAGCCACTTATGTCCCAAGACACACGTAGAATATTCCCGGCTGTGATACTGGCCTGCCTCGTTGTTTTGTTGATCACCGTTCCGGCGCTTTCGCAGTCGGCGAATGGCGGTCGCGCGTTATCGAATGTTCAGGTCCTTGGCGCTGAAGATCTGTCCAAGCAAATTGCCGTTACGTTCTGGCTCAAGCAACACGACAAAGCGGGTCTTGATGAGATGGTCCGCCAGATGTACGACCGGAATTCGCCCAACTACCACCATTGGCTCACTGTGAAGGAGTACGAAGCTCGGTTCGCGCCTAGCGCCGCCGAGATGGTCATTGTTCGGCAGCATCTCGCAGCGAATAATCTCAAAGTGGTTTACACCGACAAACTGAATCTTGCGGTGGCTGCCCGGGGTACCGTGGCCGACGTGCAACGTGCGACCGGCGTGCAACTCAACCGCGTGTTAATCAATGGCGAGAGGCATCGCCTGCCAAGCGCAGAGCCGGTCATCTCCGGTGCTGCAGGCAAGCTGGTTTACGCCGTCGAAGGCCTCACCGATTTCAAGTATAAGAGCCATGCGATACGTCCAATCGACCCCGATACCGGCAAGCCAGAGGCTGTGGTCACGATGTCCCACGTCGGCCCGGCCGAGAAGTTCTTTAACGCCGACTGCCTGCGCGGCACGCAAACGAAGGAGTTCAAGACCGGCGGCGCCTACGCCATCTACTCCGGCGCTCGCTACGGTGGCAGCATCACTGCCGGTATCCCCAATCTTCCGCCCTGCGGCTACGATGCACCGCAGGTGGACACGGCCTACGGCCTCACTTCCCTATACAAAGAGAAGCTCGACGGCACTGGCCAAACCATCGTGATCGTGGATGCCTACGGATCCGATACGATTACGAGCGACGCCAATGTTTTCGCGGAGATCAACGGTCTTCCGGCATTGACCTCGAGCAACTTCGCGATCTACTATCCCACTGGTCCCACGAATTGCGGAGGTAATATTTGCGGCTGGGATGTGGAGACTAGCCTTGACGTGGAGTGGTCGCACTCGGTCGCGCCGGGAGCCAACATTGCCCTTGTGCTGGCGCTGGACAACTCACTCACCAACCTTGACCTTTCCAATCTCTTCGCAATTGAGACCGAGCTTGGTCCAGTGGTCTCCAACAGCTGGGGCATCGAAGAGGCCGCCCTCGCAACCTTCGATCCGGGCGAACTCATAGTTGAGAACAACATCAACGAAACGGGCGCTGCGCTCGGCATCTCGGTCAATTTCTCGAGCGGCGACAGCGGAGACTTCCTGCTTGCCTACGGTTCGACTACCGTTTCCATGCCTGCGTCTTCTCCTTACGCGACCAGCGTCGGCGGTACCAGCGTGTTCCTCAACTCCAACAACTCCATAAAGTTGCAGACGGGCTGGGGCACCAACTTAACGCGCATCGCCAACGCTACTCCCAATCCGCCCATAATCCCGCCGGACCTCATCGGCTTCTACTTTGGCGCGGGTGGCGGCACGAGCGGTGTCTGGCCACTGCCGTCGTACCAGTCGAGCCTGGGGGGTAGCTGGCGGCTCGTTCCTGACATCGCAATGGTGGCTGATCCCTACACCGGAGTCGAGTTTATCGATACCGAAGGCGGAGAGACCTTCATCTCAGTCGTCGGCGGAACCAGCCTTGCCTGCCCCACGTTTTCTGGGATATGGGCGATCGCCACTCAGGCTGCCGGCAGGTGGCTCGGCCAGGCTGCTCCCATTCTTTACGGTCTGCCTGCTGGCGCAATCACCGACGTTGTCGCCTCAAACGGGCCTAACAACGTCTTTGGCATCACCGACATTCCGCCCGCTGCTCCGGTCTACTACTCTCCTGCGGAGTTGGTCGCTCCGGTGCAGAACTCCACTGAGTTCATGAGCTTGCTCTACAACGGAACCTCTACTCGTTGGTACGCGATCAGCTTTGGCACCGACAGTTCGCTGACGACGGGTCCAGGATGGGACAACGTCACCGGACTCGGCACGCCGAACGGCACCGACTTTGTGGCGGCCGTGGCCGCGGCAAAATAGTCCACAGTAGATAAAGAACGAACCAAAGCGGGCCGGAGTGGTTCCGGCCTGCTTTTTTGTGTGTGCCGAGCATGTTCGACAGCTTGGAGGCGGGTGGCCCATCCTTTCGCGCTGTTTGCGAAAGGGTGGGCATTCCTAATTCTTGACTGCCTAGGATTTTGACTTCCTGTCTTTTCCACATGCCGAGGACCGGCAGTCAGCGGGAAATCCCACTGAGCCCCCGAGTCAGTTCAACTATGCTGGAAATACTCTCTCCTGTGAAACCGGCGCTCCCGGCAGCATCGCTCCCACCCTTGCAAAAGACGCAAGGATGGGCCACCTGTGATCTTTCAAGACGTTGTTCCCAAGAAGTGAATAGTCCATTCGAGCAACACCGGAGAAGCTGATGGTGCTGACCAATCTGCTTCGAAGGAGTCGACCGAATGGACCTTCACCAGAATGCCCGACTTACCTTTCGTAGTCGAGAGACTTTAGCCAAGAAGATTATGATCGAGAAGTTGACGTTGAACGCGGCTGCAGCCGCGTTCAACGTCAGCCGAAAAACTGCCGCCAAGTGGGTCCGGCGCTATCGCACCCTGGGTTTGCCCGGCTTGCGGGATCGTTCCTCGCGGCCCCTCCATAGCCCGCGCCGAACCTCGTCGGAGCTGATCGCTCAGGTCATCGCTCTGCGGCGCCAGTTATGCCCCGCCTATCAGATCGCCCAAGCCACCCATCTCAGCCCCGCCACCATCAGTCGCATCCTGCAGCGCGCTCAGTTGAACCGCTGGCGTCATCTGCATCCCGCTCCACCGGTCGTGCGCTACGAGCATCCCGCTCCCGGCGATCTGCTCCATCTCGACATCAAGGGCATGACCCGCTATCAGCAGGTCTCCATTCGTGGCGATGGCCGGCGTCGCGGCCGCCCTCAGTTCGCCGGCTGGCAGGCTCTGCACGTCGCCATCGACGATCATTCCCGCCTCGCCTTCTCCCGCATGCTGCCCAATCAGCAAAGCGAAACCGCCATCGCCTTCCTGCGCGCCGCCGTCGCCTTCTACGCCCAGCACGGCATCTCCATCCGCCGCCTGCTCACCGACAACGGCTCCTGCTATCGCTCCCGCCACTTCCGCGCCGCCTGCCTCCAACTCGGCATCCAGCACCGCTTCACCCGCCCTTACACTCCGCGCACCAACGGCAAGGCGGAACGCTTCATTCAAACCGCCCTGCGCGAGTGGGCCTACGTTCGCCATTACCTCAACTCCGAGGAACGCGATCAGCATCTCTCGCCCTGGCTTGAGCATTACAACTTCCACCGTCCGCATGGTAGTCTCGGTTACGCTCCGCCCATCAGCCGGGCTATTCCGCCGGGTACAACGTCTTGATAGATCACAGGCACCCGCCCATTCGACGGTGGTAGAAGCCGAGCTTTCGCTCGGCCTGTCCGGGTCAGAGACCCGGACCCACACGAGCAACATCCCTCAGCCGCTGAGGTCCGAAGACGAAGTGCCAACGACGAACGACGAATGACCAACGACGGCCAACGGCCAACGGCCAACCTACTCCTTCACTCCCAACTGCCAAAACAAGAACGAATAAATATCCGTGAACTCCTCAATCTGCTTGGTTACCGGCTTCCCCGCGCCATGCCCTGCCTTGGTCTCGATCCGCAACAAAATCGGACGGGTCTTGCTTGATCCATTCTTTGCTTCGGCCTGCATCAACGCGGCCATCTTTTTCGCGTGCATGGGATCGACTCTGGTGTCGGTGTCGGCGGTCATGAATAGGATCGCGGGATACTCCGTGCCCGCCTTCACGTGGTGATACGGGCGAATAGGCGTAGAGCCACTTGAACTGGTCGGGATTTTCCGCGCTGCCATATTCCGGAATCCAGAGCTTGGCGATCTGGAAGTCCTGATAGTGAATCATGTCGAGCAGCGGGACCTGGCAGACCACGGCGCGGAACAGGTCAGGACGCTGCGTCATCATGGCGCCCATGAGCAGGCCGCCGTTCGATCCGCCCTGGATGGCGAGATGATTCTTGTCGGTATATTTTTCGGCGATCAGGTGCTCGGCGGCGCCGATCATGTCGTCGAAGACGTTTTGTTTTTTGTCGAGCATGCCGGCGCGGTGCCAGTCTTCGCCGAACTCGGCGCCGCCGCGCAGGTTGGCCATGGCGTAGACGCCTCCGTGCTCGAGCCACAGATAGGTGTTGCGGCTGAAGACGGGCGTCATACTGATGTTGAAGCCGCCATAGGCGGTGAGCCAGGTGGGATTGTGGCCGTCTTTTTTCAGCCCTTTCTTATAGACGACGAACATGGGCACGCGCGTGCCGTCCTTCGACTGGTACCACTCCTGCTGCACTTCGTAAGCGGAGGGATCGATGGAAGGCGCATCGACTTTGTTCCACAGCGAAGTCGCGCCGCTCTTCAGATCGTAGTGATAAATCGACGGCGCGAATGTGAATGACTGGAATCCGTAGAAGACTTCGTCGCGGTCCCACTTGCCTTCTATGCCGAAGACACTGCCAATCGCGGGCAGCACGAGGTCGCTCAACTTCTTGCCCCCAAGGTCGAACGTCTTCAATTGCGAGGTGGCATTCTGCTCATACTGGGCGAAAATCTTGCCGCCCCAAACGCCCACGCCCTGCAGAACGGCGTCGGTCTGCGGAATCAATTCCTTCCAGTGCTCACGATCGTAATCGCCCGCATCGGTGACGAAGACGTGATAGCGCGGAGCGTCCTCGTTCGTCGTGATGTAGAGCTTGTCGTTGTACACCGTTCCGCTGTAGAGAAAATTCTTGCCGGTGCTGACGCGCGTGGGCGGCGTGCCGGCTTTCAGATCCATTAAGAAGAGCTCGGACTTGGTCCAGCCTTGCGCGACCATGATCACGAGCCAGCGGCCGTCGTTCGATAGACTTATGTCCGGCCAGTCTTCGGGATCGCGGCCTTCGCCGAAGATGAGTGGATCGTCGGCGGGATCGGCGCCAAGTTCGTGGTAGAAGACGTGCCGGTTGTACATCTCCTGGCCTGCGGGTACGTCTCCTTTCATCGGATAGCGCGTGTAGTAGAAGCCGCGATTGTCGGGCATCCAGGCGATGCTGCAGGCCCGCGTGCGCTCAATGGTGTCGGGCAGCAGATTGCCGGTCTTGGTTTCGACGATGTGCAGCGTCGACATTTCCGAGCCGCTGGGTGAAGTGCCATAGGCGAGATAGCGGCCGTTTTCCGAAGGCTCGTGCCAATCGAGCGCGATGGTGCCGTCGGCGGCAAGTTGGTTGGCGTCGACCAGGACGCGGTCTTTGCCGTCCAGACCTTCCCGTACATAAAGGATAGGCTGGTTCTGCATCCCCTCGCGCCGAGTGTAGAAGTAATATTTCCCCGCAATCTGCGGTGGCGTGATGCTGCCAATGCTCAGCAGTTCAGTCAGACGTTTATGAATCTGCTCGCGCCCCGGCAGCGGATCGAGCACCGAGCGGGTATAGGTCATTTCCTCTTCCACCCACTTCTGCGTTTCGGGACTCTTGCCGTCCTCGAGCCAGCGGTAGTTGTCGACGATCTTGGTGCCGCTGATCGTCTCTTCGACGGGCTTCACCGCAGCTTTGGGCGGCGCGGTGGACACGGTGGCAGCCTTGCTGTCGTTTACGGCGCGGACTGCGGCTGCGAATAAAAGCAGGGAAGTGAAGGCGAAGAACAAACGGAGTCCTCCTGACATGAAGCACCTCTCAGGTCACCACAAGCCTTAGACGGGGCTAACCGCCTAGGGTACCAAAAAGCCGCAGCGCTGAGGACTAAAGTCCCGGAGGAGTCTATGTCATAGCTCAATGTCGCTGAAAAAAGTGGGATGCCGTGACCCCTCTCCAGCCGCGAAGCGGCGACAGAATGTCCAGACGGGCAGATAGTTGACAGTTTAGACCGGGGACATAGTTGACAGATTCTGGCCCGGGTTTTGGGGATGGGGTGCAGGGGAAGGGGTCAGTTCCCCTTCCCCTGCATCAGCTCTGTAGAAGCCGTGAGCTGGCATTCGGCGATGAACCGTTCGGGTTCGACTGTCGAAATGCCCCAGGGCAAACTCTGCGAAATAAATCGTGTACCAGCGATCATCGATCGGCTGCAGTGCGATGCGTTCTCCCATCAGCGTCTCGCTTAAGAACACATCGTGAGTCTTCCACATGAACTGGCCGCCGGGTGAGATGCGCCGCACGATCATGGAACTGCCATACTCCGGTGCAGAGATACGTGCGGGATAGGGTCGCGATGAGGGCGCATAGCAACTTGCCGGAGTGCGCATGTCGAGTGCTTGGTGTGGACGCTGCTCATTGAACTCGCGGCGAAACTGCTCGAAGCAGCGCTGTTGTGCGCGGCGGTTGGCCGCCATCGGTGACATGGTCTCCTGCTGCAGGGTCAGGTGCATGCGTTCGTGGCGTCCGTTCTGCTCCGGGTGCGCCGGTTGGATACGCTCGGGCACGATGCCCAGCTTCATCCACCACACCGCTAAGCGCGATAATCCGGCAATCGCGCGGGAAGCGAAGGGCGCGCCGTTATCGGTGCGGATCGCCTCCGGCAGGCCGTACTCGCGGAACGCAGCCTCGAAGATGGCTTGCGCGCGCTCGGTGTCGGTCTTCTCCACGGCCTGACAGCGCAGCAGGTAGCGGCTGCAGGCATCCGTGAGAGTCAGCGGATCGATGCGCGCGCCGTCCTGGGTGCGGCCCCAGCCTTTGAAGTCGCCGCACCACACCCGATTGGGCGCGTCGGCTGCGGCGAAGGGCGCAGTATACGGATCGGTCCGGCGCCGCTTCTTGCGTGCGATTACCAATCCTTCGCGGCGCAGCAGTTCGCCCATCGTGCTCACCGCCGGCCACGTCCTATCAGGCTGCTGACGTTCCAGCACCGCCTTCAACTTTCGCGGCCCCCAGCGCATGTGCTCGTGCCGCAGCTCCACGATCTGCTGCTCGATCTCTGCCGCTGTCTGGTTGGGATGACGACGCGGCGCACGGCTGCGCTCCTCCACGCCCTCCCAGCCGGCTTGCTGGTAACGGGCCAGCGTATTGTATCCGGCCTGGCGCGAGATCCCGTGCCGGGCACAGAGTTCGGTCATCGTACACTCCTCGGATAACCACTGCTCCACAAACTGCCTGCGCTTCTCCACCACTCCGCTCACTTTCCAAGGCATGCTCCTTTGTAGCCGCCTTCTGTGAACGGACCAAACTGTCAACCATCTCCCCGGTCTGTTTTGTCAACTATGTGCCCGGTTTGGACCGAATGCAGCCCACGGCGCAAGCCGTGGGTGGTAAGTGGGAAACGTGCAAGCCCCGAAGGGGCGAAAGAAAAACTATGACATGGTCCTACCCGAAATCCCGTCCCAGATAGGAACGGCTGAAATGCCGCGCCAGGAAAGCTGAGTGGTCGCTACAGCCCTAAGTGATCTGGCTCCTTAGACGCCGCTTGTCTATTCTCGTTGTGCGAGTCCGGAGGTCACGGGAGGAGAAGAATGAATCCGTTTGAATGGAAAGATAGCTACAGCGTCAAAGTCGCGGCCATAGACAACCAGCACAAACAGCTTTTCGCCACTGCTGAGGAACTGCACAACGCCATGCTTGCCGGGCACGGCAAGGATAAAGCGAGCGAGGTGCTCGGCCGCCTGATCGACTACACCGTCAACCATTTTGCCGCGGAAGAAAAACTGATGGAGCAGCATAGCTATCCATCGCTGGTGACGCACCGCGCCGAACATAAGGCCCTGACCGACAAGGTCCTGGCGTTCAAGAAAGAATACGAAGCAGGGAAAGGCGCCATTCCTCCGTTGATGACGTTTCTGGTGGACTGGCTGAAACACCACATCTGCACGGTCGATCAGAAGTACAGCGATTTCATGAACGCCCACGGCGTCCACTGAGCCTGATAAATCTGCCCCACTTCAGCCCCCGGTTCGTCAGCCTGCGAGGTCGCCGATGTACGAATCTGCTCCGATCCTCGCGCATATGTTCAGCCCCGGGCGGGAATGCTATGATAGAAACCGAAAAGGTGAAGGCCCGCGCCTTCGGCGCACGGCCTCCAACACTCCTCAGTAGCTCAATGGCAGAGCATCCGGCTGTTAACCGGAGGGTTGTAGGTTCGAGTCCTACCTGAGGAGCCATTCTTTAGGAGCCATTCTTTTCAGTCACCTCTGGACCCTCCGCTCCACCGGTTCCTGCCCGTTGTCCGTGAATTGTCCGTGTTCATTGGAGGGTGGGCGTTTTTCCGGCCGGGCAACGATGTTCTCTTTGACGGTCTTCACGTACTTCTGAGTGCGCCGGAGCGCGGTCCGGAGATCTGCCTCGTCCCCGATCGCGTAACGCTGGAACATGGCGTCGGTTCTGTGGCCGCTGATTTTCATTTTCGATCCTAACAACGGTGTCTGCAATCCCCCGACTGGGGCAAACCTTGCTGCTGAGTCAAGCTGGTTGTTTGGCAGATTTTTCATCTTGACAGGATATTTTGGTCAGTTATTATCTGTGGGCTCTCCCCGAGCCCGCTTGAGCGGTGCCCTGTTCGCCGCTGGTAGGAAGTGATCCCAGTTCGATTCCGATGCCCACTTAGGGAGCCTGCCATGTGTTTAGCGCCTGCCCGCGCAGTGAAAGGGATGGGAGTGCTTTCCATCCTCCTGGCGTTTTTTGCTCTTGCCAACGTTTCATTTGCCCAGAACCGTTCGAAGCCGAAGCGTCAGCTTTCCGAGCATTCGCTGCTGACCGCTCAGCCGTTGGCCAGTGCCGCATCTGTGCGACCGGCGGCGAAGAATGCTGCGCCTCCGCCGAACACTTCCGATAGTTGGACGGGCGGCGGGGACGGCACCAGTTGGAACAATGCCTCCAATTGGAGCGCGGGCATCCCGAACAGCAGCACCGTGGACGTCACCATCGGCACGGCCAGCGCTGCAGTGAATGACAACCTTAACGGCGCCGACGTGGGCAATCTGACGTTGAGCAACGTGGGCGACGGTCTGACGATCGGGAACGGCATTGTCCTGAATGTTTTCGGCAGCAGCATCAATAATGGCGGCACGATCAATCTGGGCTCGTCGGGCTCCTTCACTGAGTTGGTGTTGCAAGGGAGCGCAACCCTGAGTGGGGGCGGCACGGTGACGATGTCGAACAATTTCCAGAATTACATTCTTGGGGCGGCCTCGACGGACACGCTAACCAATCAGGAGACGATTTCGGGGTCGGGGCACATCGGCAACGGCCAGCTGACGCTGGTGAACTCGGGGACGATCAATGCGAACGGATTGGCAGGGATGCTGATTCAGGCCAACGGGAACGGGACCACGGTCACCAGCAGCAACACGGGGACGATTGAAGCGACGGGCGGCACGCTGGAGCTGTTGAGTATGACGTTGGCTAACGCTGGGGGTACCGTCTCGGCCAACGGCCAGACGCTGCAGCTGGTCGCTGCCACGATCAACGGTGGAGCGGTGACGCTGGCCGGGGCGGCTACGTTGCAGTTGAATAACGGGACGATTCACGGTGGGAGCACGCTGACCAACAGCGCGACGGGAACGATCGAAGCGCTGGCGGGCACTGACACGCTGGGAGGAACGATCAACAACTCGGCAGGCGGGACGTTCAAGATTGACAACGGGGCCATCCTGGACCTGGAGGCCGGGACCTACTCCCAGTTAGGCAACGTGCAACTGAACTCGGCGGGCTCGTTCACTGAGTTGGTGTTGCAGGGGAATGTAACCCTGAGTGGCGGCACGGTGACGATGTCGAACAATTTTCAGAACTACATCTTTGGCCACGCCTCGACGGAACGTCCTGACCAATCAGGAGACGATTCAGGGAGCGGGGCACATCGGCAACGGCCAGATGACGCTGGTGAACTCGGGGACGATCAATGCCAACGGATCGGCAGGGATGCTGATTCAGGCCAACGGAGGTGCCACCAGCACGGGGACGATCGAAGCCACAGGCGGCACGCTGGAGCTGTTGAGTATGACGGTGGCCAATACGGGCGGAACGATCTCGGCCAACGGCCAGACGCTGCAGGTGATCAATTCAACCATCAACGGTGGGGCGGTGACGCTGACCGGGGCGGCTACGTTGCAGTTGACCAACGGCGTAATTCACAGCGGCAGCACGTTGACCAACAGCGCGACGGGAACGATCGAAGCGCTGGCGGGCACCAACACCTTGGGGGGGGCGATCAACAATTCGGCGGGCGGGACATTCAAGATTGACAACGGGGCTGTTCTGAACCTGGAGACCGGGACCTATTCCCAGTTGGGCAACGTGCAACTGAACTCGTCGGGCTCGTTCACTGAGTTGGTGTTGCAAGGGAACGTAACCCTGAGCGGCGGCACGGTGACGATGTCCAATAATGGGCAAAATTACATCTTTGGGGCGGCCACGGCGGACACGCTGACCAATCAGGAGACGATTTCGGGGTCGGGGCACATCGGCAACGGCCAGCTGACGCTGGTGAACTCGGGGACGATCAATGCCAACGGATCGGCGGGGATGACCATACAGGTCAACGGAGGTGTCACCAACACGGGGACGATCGAAGCCACGGGCGGAACGCTGTTGCTGTCGAGTACGACGGTGGGGAATACCGGGGGGACGATTTCGGCCAACGGCCAGACGCTGCAGGTGATCAATTCAACCATCAACGGTGGGGCGGTGACGCTGACCGGGGCGGCTACGTTGCAGTTGACCAACGGCGTAATTCACAGCGGCAGCACGTTGACCAACAGCGCGACGGGAACGATCGAAGCGCTGGCGGGCACCAACACCTTGGGGGGGGCGATCAACAATTCGGCGGGCGGGACATTCAAGATTGACAACGGGGCTGTTCTGAACCTGGAGACCGGGACCTATTCCCAGTTGGGCAACGTGCAACTGAACTCGTCGGGCTCGTTCACTGAGTTGGTGTTGCAAGGGAACGTAACCCTGAGCGGCGGCACGGTGACGATGTCCAATAATGGGCAAAATTACATCTTTGGGGCGGCCACGGCGGACACGCTGACCAATCAGGAGACGATTTCGGGGTCGGGGCACATCGGCAACGGCCAGCTGACGCTGGTGAACTCGGGAACGATCAACGCAAACCAGTCGGCGGGCATGACCATACAGGTCGACGGAGGTGTCACCAACACGGGGACGATGGAGGCGACGGCGGGGGCGACGTTGCTGTTCACCAACTCGGGGACGATCACCAACACCGGCGGGAAGATCCTGGACAATGCTAGCACGCTGCAGTTGATCACCACGACGATCAACGGAGGGGCGGTGACGCTGACCGGAGCCGCGACGTTGCAAATGAATAATTCCACCATTCAAGGCGCCACGGTGACGACCAGCAAGACGGGGATAATCGAGTCGGTCGGGAACAACAGCATTATCAACGCCAGCAGCGTGAACTTCGACAATCTCGGTACTCTTGAGGCGCACGGGGGCACGCTGACCATCGAGGGACCGGGAACCACATTCTTTACCAACGACAATCAGACCACCAACACGCTGACCGGCGGCAGCTACATCGCGAACGGAAACAACATTCAGTGGGCGGCCGGGTCTGGCGGCATCAAGACGCTCTCGGCGAACGTGACCGAAGAAAACGGCGGGCAGTTGTTCAACACCACGAACAGCACCAACGCTCTGGTGGGGCTGACCAGCATCACCTCCAAGGGCGCGCTGACCATCGGTGGTGTGGCCTTCACCGATGCCGGAGCCTTTAGCAACGCGGGCTCATTGACGATTCTGACCGGCGAAAGCTTCACCGTAGGCTCTTTAGCCCAGATCGGCGGCAGCACGCTGACCGCCGGTACCTACGTGCTGGATGCGAACCTGAATTTATCCGGTGCAACTCAGAACATCACCACCAACTCGGCGACTCTGACGCTGGGGGGCGGAACTATTGAAAACGCCAACAGCACGAATGCCCTGGCCGGTTTGGCGAGCAACACCAAGAGCCTGACGCTGGCCAACAACGCCACCTTCACCACGGCCGGAAACTTCACGAACACCGGTACGCTGACCATCAACAGTGGCAGTGCTTTCACGGTGACAGGAACGCTGGCTCAGATCAGCGGGTCGACTTTGTCGGGCGGCACGTTCGTGTTGGGTGGGAATTTGAATGTGGGCAGCGGCATCAACATCACCACGAACTCCTCGACGCTGACCCTCGAGGGCGGGACCATCATGTCAGGAGCCACGAACGCCCTGGCTGGTCTGAACAAGAACACGAAGAGTCTGACGCTGGCGAACAACGCGAATTTCACGACCACCGGCAATTTCACCAACAGCGGTACGCTGACGGTTAACAGCGGCAGTACGTTTGCTGTGGCTCCCGGGAGTTCGTTAACTAACTACAACTCCACGACGAATACGCTCACGGGCGGTACGTACGTTGTCGGAGGAACGCTCTCCGCAAGCGGCCTGAATATTGTGACCGATGCCGCGAACATCACTTTGAATGGCACAGGTGAGCTCGAGAATTCAACATCCAGCACAAATGCGCTGGCCAATCTCAACACGATTGCCGCCGCCGGCAGCCTGACTCTGGCGAGCAACGCCAACTTCACCGCGGCCGGGAATTTTACGAATTCAGGCAAGCTCACGGTGAATAGCGGCAGCACGTTTGGGGTGACTGGCACGCTTACCAACCTGAGCGCGGGAACGCTGACCGGGGGCACCTACACTATCGGTGGAACGATGCAGTTGGCCAGCGGGAATGGCGGCATCACGACCAATGCGGCCAATCTCACCTTGACCGGAACCACGGCAAAAATCATGGACGGCGCCAGCAACGCTCTCGCCGGCTTCAACAACAACACCGGCACGTTTGCGCTTTCGACCGGGGCCAAACTGACGACCGCGGCCAGCAATTTCACGAACTCGGGCACGGTCACGATTGGCAGTGGCACGACGCTCACGGTAGGCGGGACTGGCAACAGCTACAATCAGAGCGCGGGGACTACGACGGTGGACGGCACTCTGGTGGGCGGGGGGACAACGGGCGTCAGCGTTACGGGCGGCACGATGCAGGGGGCGGGAACGCTGAAGACCAACGTTTCGCTCGGCGGTGGCACGCTTAACGTGGGCGATGCCAACAAAGCCGGACTGCTGAAGATCACGGGAACTTACACGCAGTTGGCTTCGGGCACCATGAACGTTTCCATCGGCGGCACGACGGTGGGAACCAAGTACAGCCAGCTGCAGATCACGGGTGCGGCCAGTCTCGGGGGGGCGTTGACGGCGGGGTTGATCAACAGCTTTACGCCGACGATTGGCCAGACCTTCACGGTGCTGAAGGCAGCGAGCATCACCGGGACGTTCAGGAACTCCACCATCGCGATTAACGGCAGCGAGCACTTCATCGTGTCGTACACGGCGACGACTGTGGTGCTGACCGTGGCGAGCGGGGCGGCGTCCAGCACAGCCCCCGGAGCTTTGCAGATGGCAATTGCGAACACGAAACCAGCGAGCGTGGTGGCCAAGCCGCCGGTTGTGATCAGCGGCCTGCGCCAGAGGATTGGCGTACCGGCTAGGTCAGGGAAACCGATTTTCGTGTCTGGTTTGTATCGAGAAGCAGGACATTCGAAGGCGATGATTGGGCAAGCGATGATTAGGCCAACTTGGGAGGGAGAGAATCTGCGTGTGCCGCATGGTCTGCCCGTGGTTTCTCTGTGGCACCCAACTTCCGAGCGGCCGACGCCAGGTGTCGGGGATCGCCGGCGACCGTGCAATGCGGCCCAGCCGTCGGTTTCCAATCGCTGGGTGGGAGGAAACGAGGTGCGTGTATCTCCAGCGCCAGGCCTGATCGGTCTGTCCAGCACCCACAGGCCGGCACCACCCGTTAGAATGTTACCGACGCACATTCCGATCATGGCGACGGTGCGATAAGTTAGCGTACGTGGACTTGGGTTACTGGCACAGGGGAATAAAGCTTCAACGAAGCAGCTGCAAGACTACCTGCAAGAACCAATACCGATCTTTGCGCATCCACTAGCAAGTCCGGAAAGAACGGCTTAAGATGTCTGATCTTGTTCCGGGGACAAGGCCATGCGGTTCTGCCCACGAACGAGTTGAGCCTTTGCTAAGTGAGAGATTACGATGATGACGAACGCAAACCCAACGCAAAATGTGGCCGGCCAACTGCCCGCGGCAAACGGGCTGGCAATCGTTCGCCTCACGATCGGCGCGATGTTGGTGTCGGTCTTCTTCGAAAATCTGAGAAAGGGTCTCTACACTGCGGCGGGGTACGCAGGCCTGATTAACTACTACATAAAGGCGAGTCACGCGCCGGCCGCGTGGAAGGCAGTTATGAGTTTGGCGGCGAGTCACGCGGCGATGGCGGCGCCTATGCAGGCGATGACCGAGATCTCTCTCGGGATCCTGCTCATTGTCGGCCTGCTCACGCGGCCGGTTGCCTTTGTAGCATTTCTATACCTAGGCAGCCTTTGGATGTCGGAGTGGGGCACGGCGTGGATTTGGGAGCTGCTGGTTCCGGTGCTCGCGTCGCTTGGGCTCGCGGTGGGACGGGCGGGTCGAGCGTGGGGCGTCGATGCCTTGCTGGCGCGGCGCTGGCCGTCGTCTCCATGGTGGTGACTTGAGCCAAGATGCGAGTGTCGGTCGTCATTCCTACGCACAATGAAGCGCAGTCCATCGGTCGCGTGTTGGCTGATCTCCCGGCTGATATTGTCACTGAGGTTTTGGTTGTAGATAGCAATTCAAACGATGGGACTCCCGAGATCGCGTCAGAGATGGGAGCCCGCGTGATCCAGGAACCTCGGCGCGGATATGGTCGCGCCTGTTTGACCGGAGTGGCCGGTGCAAGTAACCCTGACGTTGTAGTGTTCCTCGACGGCGATTACAGCGATCGACCAGCTGAGCTGCCACTTCTGTTGACTCCAATTCTTGACGGCCGCGCGGATATTACGCTGGGTTCGCGCATAGGGAAGCACAGCATTCATGGGGCGTTGCCCTGGCATCAGGTGTTTGGGAATCGTCTCGCCGCCAGCCTGATCAGAGTTCTTTATGGAGTAGACATCACGGATCTCGGCCCGTTTCGTGCTGGGCGTGCCGATGTACTTCGCGCGCTTGCCCTCGAAGAGACTACCTATGGCTGGGCAGTTGAGATGATTCTCAAAGGCGCGCTGGCTGGATTCCGCGTGGTTGAAGTCCCGGTGAGCTACCACCCGCGTATCGGAAAATCGAAGATCAGCGGTACGCT
>CAWENI010000015.1:0-139192 GCA_963810505.1 Terriglobia bacterium
GGTCCCATTCGTTCTTGGGAGTCAGCGTGAAGGTCACATCGGCGAGCCCGGCTGAGACCAAGGCCAGTTTGTAAGCCACGGAGCCCATCGGGCGCACGGTGAACGCCGCATTTTCGAAAGGCTTCCACTCACCGCGCTTCACTTCGCTACGACTGGCCAACACAAGCGCGCCGTCGAGGTTCGTGCGCTGGCTGGGACGCGCCGGTTTTCCGTTGTAAAGGACACCGCTGTCTACGGCGCCCAGAAACTTCTCCTGGGTCGCTGGATTATAAATACCTCCCGCCACGGGCTTGCCATTTTCGACGTAGCCAATCGAGACGCAGAACTCAGGCAGTCCCATGACAAACTCCCGCGTTCCGTCGAGGGGGTCCACCACCCACACATGTTGTTTATCGAGCCGGGAGAGATCGTCCGCGCTCTCTTCCGAAAGCCATCCCTCGCCCTCGCGCAACAGATTCTGACGCAGCGCCGCGTCCACCGAGCGGTCGGCTTCGGTCACCGGGTCGTGCCCCGCCTTAAATTCGGCCTGCACCTCGCCGGGAGTAAAACGGCTGAACACGCCACGGGCGGCCTCCAGCGCGGCTTCAATGCGATCGAGAATATCGGAGTAGGAAGAAGTCATGAGATCCTTGTTGAAATTCGGGGTCGGCATCGATCTAGAACGCAGGCCACAGCATTCTGGCCCCCGTAATCAGCAACAATGCACAAAGGATGCGGCGCAGCCAGAGCATGGGCATGCGGGTGGAGAGATGCGAGCCCAGAAGTCCGCCGGGAATTGACCCGATCAGCAGCGAGACCACCAGCTTCGGATCCACGTTGCCCAGCCGGAAGTGCATTAAGCCGGTGACTCCGGTGAGGATGACCGCGTGAACAATATCAGTCCCGACGTTAACCTTAGGCCCGAAACTGTAGAACAGCAGCAGTAACATCATGATGATGCTGCCCGAACCCACCGAGGTCATACCCACGAGAAAACCGGCAACCAGACCGATCAACGCCATACCTGCAAAACCTTTCGCGGTGGGCGGGCGATTGGCGACTCTCTCTTCGATGCGCCGCTGGAATAGCAACAGGGTCGGAATGACGATCAGCAGTACGCCTATAGCGGTCTTGATGAAGTTGTTGACGCCATCCCCATAAAGATGGCGAATATACATAAGCAGCTTGACTCCGCAGATGGAGCCTGGGATGCTCCCAACCGCCAGCGCGAGTACGACCTTACGGCGCACCGTGCCCTTTTTGAGGTGCATCAGGCCCGCCGGAATCTTCGTGAAGAAATTGAAAAGAGCATCCGAACCGACGGCCATGATCGCCGGCACTCGCAGCCCGAAGATGAGCACGGGCAGCAGCAACACGCCGCCGCCCACGCCGGAGAGCCCGATCAGGACTCCCACCACGAATCCCACGAAAATCTTGGCGGTCATTAATTCCATGATTAAACCTGCCTGTTGCTGTGAACTCCAGCGGTGCCCTTACGCGGAGGCACCGTTGACCCCAATAAACCCCTCCCGTTCCAGGTGCAGAACAATCTGCTGCGCGGCCTCCTCGGGTGAAAGTTCGCCAGTGTTGATCACCACGTCGGCATCCGCCGGCACTTCGTAGGGATCAGAGATGCCCGTGAATTCCTTAAGAATTCCCGCCCGCGCCTTGGCGTAAAGCCCCTTGCGATCCCGCTGCTCGCACACTTCAACCGAGGTGGCGATATGTACCAGGATGAATCCGCCGTAGGGCTCGATCATCTGCCGTACATGCTTGCGCGTGGCATCGTAGGGAGCGATGGGCGCGCAAATCGCGATGCCACCGTTCTTTGTGATTTCCGAGGCCACATATCCGATGCGGCGAATGTTGATATCGCGGTGCTCCTTCGAGAAGCCGAGTTCCGATGAAAGATGCTTGCGCACCAGGTCGCCGTCAAGCAACGTGACCGGACGTCCGCCGACCTCCAGGAACTTAGTTAGCAAAACGTTCGCAATGGTTGACTTGCCCGAGCCTGAGAGCCCTGTAAAAAAGATGGTGAGGCCCTGCTTCGCCCGCGGCGGAAAACTCCGGCGCAGCTCGTGGACCACCTCGGGGTAGGTGAACCATCCGGGAATGTCGCGACCTTCATTGAGCCGCTGCCGGAGTTCCGTCCCGGAAATATTCAGGACCCGATCCCCATTCTTGACTTCGTCATCGGGCACGTAGCGATCCTGGTCCTCCAGGTACACCATCATGTTGAAAGGGACCATGGTGACGCCGATGTCTGCCTCGTGTTTCTTGAACACTTGCTGAGCTTCGTAGGGCCCGTAGAACGGCTTGCCGTCGGTGTCTTTGCCCGGACCAGCGTGATCGCGACCGACGATGAAGTGCGTGCAACCGTGGTTCTTGCGGATGAGCGCGTGCCAAATGGCCTCGCGAGGCCCACCCATGCGCATGGCCAGCGGCAGCAGCGAAAGCTTCTGCGTGCCCTGCGGATACTTGGAAGTGAGTAACTGGTAGCAGCGCACGCGGGTGTAGTAGTCCACGTCCCCGGGTTTGGTCATGCCCACCACGGGATGGATGAGCAGATTCGCCTCTACCTGCTTGGCGGCGCGGAACGTGAGTTCGACGTGAGCGCGGTGCATGGGATTGCGGGTTTGAAATGCGACCACGCGACGCCAGCCCAGGCGGGCAAATTCCGCGCGCAATTCGCCCGGCGTCAAGCGCAGGCTGCGGAAGTCGTAATGCGAAGGCGCCTGCAACCCTTCCACGCGCCCACCGACGTACCAGGGATTCGATTTGTTGATGGTGTAGTCGGCTCCGGGATGAGCTTTGCTGGTGCTGTTGAACACGGCCTTCGCTTCCGCTGCGCGGTCCGGTTGCCAGACTTCTTCAACGTGCAGAACCGCGAGCATGACGCCTTCGGGATCGCGCAACGCAATTTTGCTGCTACCCGGCGCAAGCTTCTTCGCAAATTCTTCCGTAACATCAAGCGTGATGGGCATGGGCCAGATGACGCCGCTTGACAACCGCATGTTGTGGCAGACGCCTTCGTAGTCGGCGCGCGTCATGAACCCGCGCAGCGGCGAGAAACCTCCGCTCAGCAGCAGTTCGAGGTCACAAAGCTGGCGTGCGGTCAAATCCCACGACGGCCACTCCCTGGAGTGCGCTTTGAGTTCGGCGGTTCGTTCTGGTTGGGCGATGAGTTCGGTGAGTTCCCCGCCGTGCGGGGGAATGAGATGGGCGGTCGACGCAGTCAAGTCCTTAAGCCTCCTGAATTCTTGTCCTCTAAGTCTACTGCCTTTATAGCCATTCCCTGGGATTTATTCGATCCGTCGGGCAAACACTGCTGATTGCATAACGCAGAATTCCAGTGGGGAGGAAATAATTCTCGCTTACGTTGTGGTCCAGAGTACCACTTTCCGGGTTGAAGTGGAAAGTAGTTTACCCCCATTTTCATCGCAATTCCTGCAATGTGAAAGTTGTTGCAACAAAGTGCCGGTTTAGATCAACGGATGCCTTCAGGCGGCGAACGTCGATGCGCAACCCAGCCTTAGGTCAAACATCGCAGCCAACAAGGTTTGCGGCGGTCTTGTAATATCTGTTCACGAAGCCAACAAGTCGCTACCGATCTATTGCGATGTTTCGGTGAATGTCGCCTGAGCCGAACCCGCAGAAACCGTAATCTTGATCGTACCCGTGGGCGATGGTGTCGTGTAGGAACAGCTTGCTTCACCGGTGCTGTCGGTGGAGACGGGCGTCGCGGAAAAACTCCCGCCCGCACCCCCGTCGCTGTAGCTGGTCGACGCACCCGGGACTGGATTTCCGTATCGATCCGTGACGCGAACCGTTAACGCCTGCGGCAGCGTCGTGGAAGGCGGACCCGTTTGATTGTTCCCCGCGATTATGGTGACCGCTGCAGGTGGGCCCGCCGCCACAGTCTCGGAAATCTTGAGAATGTCGAGCCCCGACCCGGTGGCTGTCAGGGTGATTGCGCCAGCCTTGGTCGAGGTCGTATAGATTGTGCTCGCCAGTCCGGAACCGTTTGTGGTTACAGGATTGGCCGAAAAGCTGCCACCCGCGCCACCATCTGCGAATGTCACACTCATGCCCGCGATGCTGTTGCCGTATTGGTCTGTCACTTTGACTACGACCGGCGCCGGCAGGCTGGCGGTAACCTGTGCGCTCTGGTTTCCGCCCGAAGAGAGCACCACCCACTTGGCAGGACCCGGGGTTGCAGTTTCCGTGAACGTCACGCTCCGGACTCCTGGATTCGATGCGGTAATCGTCACCGACCGCGCGATTGTGCCAAAGGTGTAGGTCGTGGTCGCGGTTCCAGTGGAGTCGGTCACCGGGCTAGGGGTTCCAAAAGTGCCGCCCTTGGCCCCGTCGCTAAAGGTCAGCGTCACCCCTGCAACAGCATCCCCCGTGTACGGGTCAGTAAGCCGGACTTGCAACGAAAGTTTCAAGGTTGTGTGCACAGGCGCGCTCTGCTGATTTCCGGAAATCGCTGCCAGTGCCGGCAGAAGACCGTAAACCATCAGATCGGTCTTCGTTCCGATGTATACCTTTCCATTCGCGACCATCTGCGTGGAAAAACTGGCTTGCTGCGGCAGAGCATCACGGGTTCCGGCCTGGCTCGTGTTATACAACTGCGCGAGGCTCACCGCATCGAAGGCCCACATTGACGGTCCACCGATCACCCAGAGCACACCATTAGTATTTCCATGGGCGGAAATTGTCGGGGAATGGCCGCCCGGCATCTTGATGGATTGCGCGACTGGAGGCGTTGCCAACTCGCCCTCGGCCAGCGCGTAAGCCATGATGGGATGTGAATTCCCGGCAAAATAGACGGTGTTGTTCCAGTACGCCGGGGTGCTGAACATCGCACCCACCGTCTTGGGAAATTCCTGCAGAATGTTGTCTACGGGGTGGTACTGCCCCATATTGTCGCGATCCAGCAGGTAGACTGTGCCCTCTTTTCCGCTCGCGACCAGCACATGCGGACTCGCAGAGGGCTGGTCCGGCAATACCACGACCCCGGACGCGCTCAAATCCAGATCATCCGCCGAGAGGATTGCCTGGTTATGAGGGGTGAAATAGTCAGCTTCGGTGAGGGTTCCCGCACTCTCATTCTCGACGAGCCTCAAAACGCTTGACCCGAAGTCCTGTCCAGTGGGAGCGTTGAAGTCGGCCTCGGCTGTCGAAACGTAAACATTCCCATCAGCATCCGTGGCGGGACCTGAGCCACTGTGCCAGATCGAGCCTAAACCTTTTTTCGGCGCAGTGTTGTAGATTCCAAGAGGCTCCAGAGTTGTCGCGTCATATGCCAGCATCCAGCCGTGCGAGGAATCATTGCAGCCGTTGGACCCAAACGCGATATAGATGATCCCAGTATTGAGCAGCACCTTATCGAGCAGCAGCGCGGGGCGATTCATGGCATGCAAGCTGTTAAATGTGACCTTAGTCCCGTCAGTAGCGGTAAATGTCCCTTCAATCGCCACCGCAGGGCCGAACTTCTCGACGCCAGTGGTTACATCGAGAGCGTGCAGACGGTGGTACACCGTTCCGTTCTCGTTCGTTTTGGCCACCACGTACATCGTCCCCGTGGCTGGATCAATCACGGGCGTGGAAACTATTCCCGCCTGAGGGTAGCCAGTTACGTCAGGGCAGGGGAGAAATGATCCGGACGCGGTCGTAATTCCGGCGGAGGGGTTCGTGAAGTTTACCTGCCAAAGCGGCGCCGCGTTGCTGTCCGCGTCGAAGGCATACACACTGTCGTTGAGTGTCGCAACATAGACCACGTTGTGCGTGCCGGCACCTGGTATCGCGACATTCGACAGGTAGAGTGGCTGCCCGATGATGAATCCGTCGACCGCTTGGCTGAAGCGGAGACCGAAGCTGTTCTTGTTGACATTGGCCGGAGTCAGCAGCGTCTCTTCGACATTCTGACCGGTGCGCGCATTGTCGTAATGGTAGGTAACGACGTTAACCTGTGCCTGAGCCGGGGTCGGTAGCCCTGTCAGCAGCACCAGAGTTGTCAGCGCGAGGGCGGTTACAAGACTGGTTACAAGACTAAGAAACCTGGTCCAGATTGATTTGTCGCAGTTGCGAATCGTGAGTTCTCTGGCGTGCGGCGGAATAAGAAGGGTTGTTGACGCAGTCAAATGCATAAGCCTCATGAATTCTGTCCATTTCTGGGGTATTCTTCGAGCGTCGGGCAAGTTGCTGGAAGGAAAGAGATTCTCACCTACGTTGTCCTCAAGACTAGCACTTTCGCGGCGAAGTGGGGGAAGTTGTTCGCGTGCCGTTGAGCCCGCAACTCGGCCTCCAAAGCCGCCCTTCGGCGACGCAAGCAACTATATGAAAAACAAGCGGTTACCCGACGGCTGAGACAGTCAGGGGAACCTTCTTCTGGCAAGGTGAAAGTTCTTGCAACAAAAGGCTGATTCCGGCCGGCTAGTGGCTTCAGCGATTTGAAACGGCGAGGGCCGCTGCGTAGCCCGGTCCTGGCTCGACCGCCTGGAGCGACCAATGTTCGGCCTCGTCCGGTTCGGGCCGCGTCGTCAGCGACACTGGACCTGAGCTACCGATAGACACGTCAAACTGATTAAGCGGGTGCGACAAACCCTCTCCGAGTGCTTTGATGAATGCTTCTTTCCGTGTCCAGCAACGGAAGAAAGCGTGGTGTTGTTGATCTGCCGGAAGGCGAGAGAGTTCGTCCTGCTCTCGCGCGGAGAAAAATCGGTAGGCAATGGATGAAATGTCAAAGTCGTTACGAATCTTTTCGATATCGACTCCGATGTGGCTGCGTCGCGTGAATCCCAGCAGCGCAAAATCCCCGGAGTGGGAAGCGTTGAAAGCAATCCCACAGCCTTCGTGGCGCAATGCCAGAGCGGGCTTGCCTTTGTCGGAATACTGAAATCCCAGGTCATGCGGAGATGTCTGCAGATACGCGCCCAGCAAGATTCTGAGGACCGCCCGCGTGGCGCAATAGTGTTGCCGATCCCGTTCAAAGTGAAAGCGATTAGCGCGCTCCCGTTCGTCAGAGGAAAGCAGTTCACGCCACTTCGGCTCTGCGCGCGCTATCGCCCCCAGATCGAGCATATATAGAACTGTGCCATCCTTCGGAAGCGAGAGTGTCTTATCCACTCGAAAGTCGGCGTCCGATATTTTCTCGACGATGACGGCCCGGTTCTGCGGGGAATTGATCACGATTGGGAACGGGAGTGGGCGGGTTGCGCCGCGTACTCCAGGTAGATTATCCTAATTAACAAGCAAGGTTGGACTCGGCAAAAATCGCGCGTTCAAAAATCGCGGAGTTTGGCATTCTTATTTCGCGGGAAGAGTGCCTGTTTTTAATTAACTTGTTATTAACTTAATTGTTACAATAGCCATCCGTATCGCTTACAGGGCGCCCCTCTCTTTTCCCCCGCCATAAGAAAAGCACTAGGGTAGATCGTGTAATTTATGCCGCGTGAGGCTGTAGAAGCGGGAAATTTCGACTAAGGCGTTTACCTGAAATTGACCCTGTAAGATGGTCATTCCTGCCCTTCCGGCCGGGAAATTCCGCACTTCGTCCCGATTTGTAGCCCGCAGTGAAGTGAGCCGGCCCCGGCCGCGTCCAGCGACCGCAGCACGGCAATGGCGCGGGTCTGGCACTCGTTTCAAGCCCTTGGTACCAGTGGAACACGAATGGGCCATCAGACCAGTGTACGGATTTAGGAACCGCAATTTCCGCTATGTGGGAGGCCTTTGCCCGTCTGCAAGTGCCTGTGGAAATTGCTGTTCGGCCGCACAGAGATTTTTGTCTCAAAGTGGCAATGAGGATGCTATGGATTCCAGTACATTACATGGCCCGCGCACCATTTGCGCGGAAGGCGATGCCAAAACTAGGGGGGACCTGATGAAGGAGCAGCCCGTACGGCTAGGCCCGCGCGAACAACAAATCGTCGAGTTGCTTTTGCAAGGTTGTGACAATGCAGAAATCGCCAGCCAGCTCAATATGGCGCGCAGAACCGTGAAAGCGCATTTCAACCGGTTATTTCTACGTTTCGGAATTACCGGTGGTATCAAGCGAGTCAAACTCGCGACCCTGTTGTATCGGAGGCAAACATGTCCGCAAGTGAACGGTATGGAACCCGCATACCAAGTGAACGTGAGCAACGAGTCATCGAACTTGTCGCCCAAGGCCTGAAGAACTGCGAAGTCGCCAAGGAAATAGGCACCACTGAGCACGTTGTCAAGAACTACCTGCGCGTGATTTACGACAAGCTGGGGATGTGGAACCGCGTGGAACTGGCGCTGTGGTACGTTTCACGCCAGATCCAGCCTGCCGCAAATTAGGCCCGGGTGTTGAGTTGCGCGGGAACCTGCTGTGGGCGACGGAATCTGGCGTTGTCCGCAGCAGGCACTCGCTTCTAACCTCTGACTCGATCCCTAGTTCGTTGGAAGATAGCGCGCGGTCTACTGGCAGCCGAAAGCCGGCAGGTTGCGTAGGCGCTCTCCGGCGCCTGGTGCGCCTTTGCGCGCGGCTGCATCCAGCAGCAGGCGGGCCTGATCGCAGTTCTTCGGTACTCCGTCGCCCTTCAAGTACAGGTCTGACAACAACAGGGTAGCAGCTGCGTTCTGCTTACCCACTGCCTGCCACAGCCATTTGGCGGCCTCTCTGCTGTCGCGGACCTTGCCCGGCGAAGTATTGAGATAGCGTTCGGCAACCAGCAACTCTTCCGAACCATTTCCCTGATTAGCGGCAACGGTTGAACCAACGGGCGTAACGGAGGCAGCGTTACGGGTGACGGGCTGCGGCGCCTGCGTGCGCATAGCAGGCGGTGCGCTGCTTCTTGTTGGCTCTGCTGTCAGCCCGGTGTTGCGATCAGGCTGCGTCTGCGCGTGACCATCGCGAGCAGGTTCGGCCGGCGCGTCGGGCTTGGCCGGCGGTTGCGCAGCGGGCTGGACCGGCGGTTGCGCAGCGGGTTGGGAGGACGCACTGGGGGCAGCTTGCGGTAGCGGGGGTGAGCTTCGTGACCAATCCTGCGTGGCTCGATATGACATGATCAAGAGTGCCACCATCAGGACGACCAGAGCGGCTCCCACATAAATCCGATAGCGGTAGGGAACCGACTCCTCCGGTACGTTGCCGCCGAAAGAAAAAACCGTTTCCCGCAATTCATCGGCTTCAACGGGCTGGGCTTCCAGAAGATGGAGTGTCGCGGTCTCGTTTTCTTCCGCCTCAGGTGCTTTCGTCCAATCTGTCCCCTCTGTCTCGGCGCCGCCGACTGCTTCCCCTTGCATGGGCGCGCCACACATTCCGCAGAATCTCTGCGTTCCGGGGACTGCTTGACCGCACGACTCGCAGATCAGAGATTTCGGCAGGATGGCAAGCCGACCTAACTTTGGCGAAGTCGGGGCAGAATCCTGCGGCGGTAATTCGGGCAACTCCGCAACCGCTTCTTTGGAAAGATCCGGTGGCGCAAAATTTGGCCTGCGAATGGAGTCCGCGGGCTTGGCGGCATTGTCACTTTCGAGTTCCCGCAGCAGCGCTAGAACCGCTTCCTCGCGGTTCTCGGGCGCCGCCGTGAAGTAAACTTCTGCCCATCGGCCCATATGCTGGCCGAGCAAAGGATTGAGCAGGGGATTCAGCTCAGGCTGCGGCAATACGCTCTCCAGGTTGTGCTCAGTTTGACGCGGCAATACGCCTCCATTCGAGAAGCGGCGTCATGTATGATTGCACTCCGGGGCGGGAGGGTTGTCAAATCCGCCGCGTCTGCCTTAGAGGACCGCGTCAAATCCAGTCCCTTCAATCACATGCCTTACGATAAGCTGGTTCAAACTGATCGAGTTGTGCGTCCTTCTGGCTGGTAAACTTGCCTTTCGGGGTTCTACCGTAGAGATCGGTCCCGGGACAGTAGTAAAGCGCGGTATGGAAGTCCTCCCACACCTGGGTGTCAGGATTGCCCTTCGGTTCCGGCTTGTCGGGGGCCTCGGCCAACCCGGTACTGACCAGCAATTTGTCAAACATGGAAAGGTCGGCCTCCGGATTTCTGTGGGCTGCATTCACAACTCCAGAACCGGTGGCGCCCACCGTATGTTCGGACCAGAAGCCCCAGCGAATGACGATCGCCATCAAGATCACAGCAATCGCCAGATAGGCGTCCCCGCGTCGCATATTCCAAAAACGTTGGAATGCATTGCGACTATTCGACTGCGCCACCTGCTCCAGAAAATCGCGGGCCTTGGCCGCCGAAGTCCAGGGAATGTCTTCATCACTTTTTTCTAACGCAGTTTCCGTGGCCGATTGCTCATTGTCTTCCGTCTGGATTCCAACCGCTTCAGGAATGAGAAGGTCGTCGATCTCTTGCAACTCAACTGGTTCTTCGGCGGGAGTGATTGCGTTTCCCGCACTGTACTTGCCGCGTGGATGTGCGGCCGCGAGCTCAACCTCCGCTGGATCATGGGACACGGAGAAGTCGGGCACGGTGTTGGCGAGGAGCCTTGCCAGCTCCCTCTCGAGGCGCTCCCCCTCGTCCTCGCGATTGTGTTGCTCGAGATCTGATTCGCTGAAATCCTGCTCGCCGGCCTTCCCTTGCGGCTTCTCGGCACTCGCAGCGCCATTCGAAGGCGGGGGCGGCGCATTCTTGCTCTGCTTCATCTGCCACAGGGATGCCACCTTGCTCTGCAAGGTGGGAGGCTCGTTATCGATGATGCGCGGAGTGCCGCACTTCCCGCAGAACTGTTCCTCGCCCACCAGAGCGTGGCCGCACTTTCGGCACATAAAAGAGTGCGCAGCCACCGGAGCCGCAGCGGCGTCATCAGGTGCTGCGTCTTTTGTGGCGGGGGAAGCCGCCAGTGCATCCAGGCTGGGCTTCAGCTTCTCGAGAGCCTCCAGCATGGTGACGCGTTCCGCCGCCAGCGATTTTTTCAACGTCAGTTGCGCGTCTCGTGCGAATGCCTCCGTGACCAGGCCCGCCATCATCTGGCAGGTGTGGACATCCTGGTCGTTGAAGCCCTGCGCATCACCGAAGTAAAGCTCCAGCGCGCCAATGACTGCGCCGTCGTGATAAACCGGCACCGCAATCAGCGATTGGATACCACGCCAGTGGCAATCTTCCGCGTCCAGCAGGAACTCCGGATTCACATCGGCGCAGCGCATGACCTGGCCCGTCCGCAAACAGGTAAAGCAAAGGGCCTTCTCCATAGGGAGCTGGCTTCCGCGGGGGAGCGCTGATGTGCCGCTCCCGGCCTGGTAGCGGACGCTCTTTTCCTCGACAATTCCGACGTCAGAACCGCTCGCGCCCGTGATCTGTGTCAGGCGGTCCGCGACCAGCGCCAACGCGCTCTCCAGGTCAAGCTGGCGAACTTGAATCTGATGTTGCGTCTCTACGATCTGCGCCAGGACACGCGTGTAATCATCATCCTTGGAAGAGGATTTGTCGTCCGGCGCTGCCGGTGAAGGCGCAGGCGGAGGCACGCTTTCGGAGTGCTGTTCGCGCAACTGACCACTCTGCAACTCGAGGGTTCGTTCCAGTTCGCGATTATGCTCTTGCAGAACGTATGCCGCCTCGAGCACACGAGCCAGAGTTTGCTCATCGAAAACCGATTTATCGTTTTGGACCGACACGATTTTTCTCTACGGCAGCATTCGTCTACGCACGGCCAAGGGCTAACAGACCGAGTTTGGCCTATTTTAGTGCAAATCCCACGCCAATTCAGAGCTCGATTGTTGTTTACCTCGGGGGAGTCGGGGGCAGCCCAGCACAAGCGCGGGGAAGCGCGGCCCCTCAGATCATCAACAGTTTACAGTCTGGAGGGCTGATTGGCCAGCATGTCCTGCGCCCGATCTGAGGCACGGGCAGACTCAAGAAGCATCGCTGGTGACCACGGTAATCCGCAAAATACTGCACACGTAATCTTGCGTAGTTCCCTTTATCAGTCGGCTAGATCGATGCAGTTGCCGGCGTCATTTCTTCTTCCTGTCCGTCGTCTTTCCGGCTTAGGAAGAAGTAAACCGCAGGAGTGATGATGAGCGACAACACCATCGAGATCAAGACGCCGCCAATCACCGCGATGGCCAGCGGTTGCAGCATCTGCGATCCGGCGCCGATGGCGAATGCCAGCGGAAGCATGCCGGCTACGGTAGCCAGCGCCGTCATCACAATGGGCCGCAACCGGCGCCGGGCAGCCTGCAGCATGGCATCTTCAGCGTTCATGCCGAGGCTGCGCATTTTCTGATCCGCATCGAGCAGCAGGATGCCGTTCTTGGCCACGATTCCGACCACCATGATCATGCCCATGAACGACGAGATATTAAACGTAGTGCGCGTGATTAACAGCGCGATGAAAACTCCCGAGGTCGACAGCAGCGCGGAAGAGAGGATGGCGATGGGAGCGGCAAAGTTTCCGAACTCGAACATGAGCACGATGAACAGCAGAAGAATGGCGAGAATCAGCACGATTACCAGATCGTGAAACGAACGCTGCTGCTCCTGATAGGTGCCGCCGTATTCCACGCGGATGCTCGAAGGGATGTGTAAGCCTGCCACTACTTTCTGCACCTCGGCCACTCCACTGCCCAGGCTCCTGCCTTCGAGGCGGGCCGTAACCGCAACCTGACGCTGCAGGTTCTCACGGCGAATCTCGGTCTGTCCGGGATCCTCGACCACAGCAGACAGAGAACCCAGCGTGCCCGTGTGGCCGCTGCCGCTCACCAGCAGGGTATCGCGCATAGCTTCGAGCGAAGATCGATTCGCAGCCGGAAAGCGCACCCGCAGAGTGTAGGCGCGATCATTGGCAACCACCGGAGTGGGCGCCGGTTCACCTTCTAAGATGGCGGAGGCGTCGATGGCGACTTCCTCCGCGGTGAATCCGGCTCGCGCCGCGACCGTAGGATCAACCTGGAAAGTAACTGCCGGTCCGCTGATGGTATTGTCGATTCCGTTGAGCAGGTCAACCACCCCCTGGACTCCACCTTTTCCAGTTTTTTCGTCGGGACCAATCGCTGCGGCAACTTTTGGCGCCCATTCCTCCAGCAGTTTGGGATCCTGCGAGAACAGCTTGATCTGAATGGGTTCGGGCGCCGAGGTGAGGTCTCCGATCATGTCCTGCAGGATCTGGATCAATTCAATATCGAGAGCGGGTTCCTGCTTCTTGATGTCGGCGCGGACGTCGGCCATGATTTCCTCGACGTTCTCGATTGCGTTTGGCCCTCAGTTTCACGAGGATGTCGCCGGTGTTAGCTTCCGTCACCGCCGCCAGACCGAGTTGCAGCCCGGTGCGCCGCGACGTGCTTTCCACTTCAGGAATCTCGTGCAGCATCTGCTCGACGTGGCTCACAACCCGGTTGGTTTCCGCCAGCGAACTGCCCGCAGGCATAATGTAGTCGACGGTGAAGCCGCCTTCGTCCATCGCGGGGAGCAAGTCGGAACCGGAGAAGTAGTAGCAGGCGGCGGCCACGACGATGAGCGCTGCACTGAAGATCAGCAGCAGGCGCGGACGTTCCAGCGCGCGCCGCAGCCAGCGTTCGTGAAAGTTCACCACGCGCAGGAAAAATCCGCTGAGGTGCGCCTCCTCAGCAGCCAGCAACTCGCGCGCATTCGCCTCGTGGTCTGTCGCGTTCGTCGTCGTGGGGGCAGGCCCATTGGCCGCCCGATCCGAGATAGTTGACGGCGCAGCTTCCTTGTGGCGCTTGCCGCGAATGAAGTACTGGCTCAAAGTCGGAGTCCATGTCAGAGCCAGCACCAGTGACGTGAGCAGCGACACGCTCATGGTTACGGCGAGCGCGCGGAAAAATACTCCAGTCACGCCGGTGATGACAATCAGCGGAACAAAAACCACGACCGGAGTAATCGTCGAGCCGATCAGCGGCACCGTGATTTCGCGAATTGCGCTCTGGATGGCCTCAACCCGTCCCTGGCCTGCGTCGCGATGCAGGACGATGTTTTCCACCACGACGATGGCATCGTCAATGACCAGGCCCACTGCTGCTGCCAGTCCGCCCAGCGTCATGAGGTTGAAGGTCTGCCCCATTATCTTCAGGGCGATGAACGTCACCATGAGGGTCACGGGAATCACAAGGCCTGCCACCAGCGACGTGCCCCAATCGCGCAAAAACACCACCAGAATGATGGAGGCCAGCACCAGCCCGAGCAGGATGGCATCGCGCACGCTCTTGATCGAGTCGCTGACGATGATTGACTGATCGTAAAACGGTTTGATCTCAACCCCGGGGGGTAACGTCTTGCGGATGCGATCGATCTCGTCGTGCACTTCCTGCGCCACCTGCACCGTGTTGCCGTCCGGCTGGCGATTAATATTGAGGAGCACGGCGGGCTTGCCATTCGCGGTGACGACCGTATAGACGGGCTTCACTCCCGGCGCCACGGTGCTGACGTCGCCGATTCTCACCGGAATGCCGGTGGAGGTAACTTTGACCACGGCATTGGCAATTTGTTCGGGTGTGCGCACCTGGCCGTTGACTAATCCCAGAAACAGTTGATGATTGCGCTCCAGCAGGCCGGGGGAATCGATGAGGTTGGTGCGCCGCACGGAGTCCAGAATGTCGGTGACCGTGACGCCCGTCGCCAGCAGCTTGGAGGGGTCGGGAGTAATGTGGAATTCCGGCTCTTGCCCTCCCTGGATGATCACGGTGGAAACGCCGTCGAGACGGTTGAGTCGTGGCTTCATCTCATAGGTCGCCATCTCCCACAACCTGGTCTGCGGCATGGTGTCGGAGGTCAAGCTGTAGCCGATGATGGGGAAGCTGGCAAAGGTCATGCGGTGAGCTTCAATCTTGGCCGTGGCCGGAAGCTCAGGCTGTACCCGCGAAATCGCCGCATTGACGTACTGCAAGGTCTGGAACATGTCGATGTTCCAACGGAAGTAAAGATCGACTTCGGCCGAGCCGCGGCTGGTGATGGAGCGTACGGTGAGCAGTCCGGGCACGCTGTTGACGGCTTCCTCGATGGGCCGCGTCACTGTGACCATCATCTGATCGATGGGCATGACTCCGTTGTCGACCGCAATCAGTACGCGAGGAAAATCCGTGGACGGGAATACGGACACGGGAATGGTGAAGGCGAGATAGGCGCCCAGCAGGCCGAGAGTCAGAATGAGGAAGATAACCGGTCTGGAATGCCGCGCAATCCAGTGGTCCGAGTTCGGCCGGTTCACGCGCGTGCTCCCCAGTAATTATTTTTCTTTGTCACTCGATCCCTCACTGGGAGCCTTCGATTTTTCCGGCGAAGGTTTGCTGCCTTCGGGGGCTTCGGCCGGTGCTGCTTCAATCTTGATTTTGGTGTTGTCGGGCAAGCCGTAAGCCCCGCTGGTCACTACCTTATCGCTGGCCGTCACTCCCTCTAGAATCTGGACATCGTCGCCTTGGCGGACGCCAACCTTTACCACTTTCTGGTGGGCGCGGCCATCCGTTCCGGCCAGCATGACCGCGGATGATCCGTCTTGCGTGGTGATGACCGCATTGGCCGGAACCACCAGCGCATCTTTGATCTCCCGCAAAGTGATCGTGAGTTGCACGCTCGTTCCCGGCTTTAATTGCTGCTTGGGGTTCTTGGCTTCAAGCCATATCTCAACCGTGGTGCTGTTGGGGTCCAGCGCCGGACTCACCACGGTGACCTTTCCCTCAATCGGCTCATCAATTCCTGGGACAGTGATCGTTCCCTTGTCGCCTAGCTTCAGCAACGCCGCATCCGCCTGCGGCACGTGAGCTTTAGCGATCACTGCGCCCGTGTCCATTACCGTCAGCAGTGGAGTTCCCGCAGTCGCCATCTCACCCGGGTAAAGCGGACGGTCGGTGATCACGCCGTCGATGGGGCTGCGAATCTCCGAGTAGCTGAGTTGCGCCTCTGCTCCAAGGTACTTTCCTTTGGCGGATTCCAGTTGTCCGGCGGCGGCCTTTAATTCCTGCTGCTTGGTAATCGAATTCAAGGCCTCGAGATGTGTCTTGGCGATGGCGTACTGGTTGCGAGCCTGCGTGATATCGACCCGCGATTGGTCGAGTTCTTTCCGCGGGAGCGCTCCCTGTTCGAAGAGTTGCTGGCGGCTCTGGAAAACTTTCTCCTGTGCATCGAGTGCCTGCTGGGCCTGCTGCAGATCGGCCTCGGCCTTCTGAACTTCCTCGGGCAAGCTCGCCCGAGTGGTAGTTTCGTAGGTAGCCTGCGCCTGTTTATAGGCGCCCTGGGTATCCTGCGCTGCGGCGCTCAGGTCTCGATTCTCCAGCACAGCCAGTAGTTCGCCCTGATGGACGCGGCTACCGCGCTTGACCAGAAACTTCGCGACTGGCGCGCTGATCTTGGGCACGATCGCAGCCTGTGCCCGCGCGAACAGGATGGCCTCGGCGCCAAGGGTATGTTGAATAGTGGTGGTTTCGACGGGTGCTGTCTGCACGGTCACGGTTGGTTCGGTGTCAGCTTTTCCTCCCGAGCAACCGGCGGCGAATACTAGTGCAGCCACGATCGCCAGCGTGAGCGGAATGCGTAACCGGTTATGGAGATGGTGCATGGTGTCGACTGGTGGGGTGAGATTCATGCGCTTTAGAAGGTTCCGGTTAAAGTTTGCAGGTTCGCCACCGCCACACGAAAGCGAGCTTGCCCATCGTCGTATGCGTTGCGCGCCTGAGTCAGCGTGTTCTGCGCGTCCACGACTTCGAGCACCGTGGATTCCCCCGCCTGGTAGCGCAGGGTAGTCAGGCGCATGCTGTCGGCCGCCAGTTCGGCGGAGCTTGCCAGCGACTCCATTTCCGTCCGCGAGGCTTCGGCCTCGCTGTAGAGCTGGCGCAGGTGGCTGACCAGCTGCCGGTGCGCAAAGCTCAACTCGACTCGCGATTGGTCGCGGCGCAATTCCGCCTGCTTCACTTTGCTGCGGTCCGAACCCCAATTGAAGATGGGAATCTGCAAGCTGGCCACGGTGGAGTAGCCCAGATTCCGCACCCCGTCGGTGCGAATGGCAAAATGGTTGGAGTCGATCCCGTAGAAGTAGTCGATCGTCAGCGACGGGAAGAACGCGCCCCAGGCCGCGGTGACTTCGCGATTGGCCGCGCTCAAAGCCGCCAGCGCGGCCCGCAGCTCCGGATTGTTCTTCTTGCCCGCAACTTCCACCTCGGCATAGGACGGCAGAGGTTCGGGCGTTTGCAGATCGTCGACGAGCGTAAAGTCCTGGTTGAAATCTGGGAACAGCAGTACGGCGAGCTCGAGGCGGCTCTTCTGCATATCGAGTCCGGCCTCCTGCAAATCACGCTGCCGCTGCTGGGCCTGGATCTGCGACTTGATCACATCGGCGTGCGCCACTTCGCCGCCACTCTCGAGCTTCTGGCTGATGCTGAGGAAGTGCTCCGCCTCGGAAGCGGCGCGCTGCGCATTGGCATACTTGCGCTGTGAGACCACCAGCCCGTAGTACGCCTGAGTCACCGTGACCACCAGTCCGCGCTGGGCAATCTCCGCCTTAGCCCGCGCCTGCGCCAGCAGGGCGGACGAGCGCGCGTAGTCGGCGACGCCGGTCAGCGACATCGCTTGATGCACATCCCCCTGGCTGATGTACTCGTGTACGCCGTTGTTGGCGATGAACCGCGAGGTTGGGCAACCCGTGATCGTCGATATGCAGTTCACGGGAAGGTGGCCACCAGTTCCTTGAGTGTAGATGAACGAATTGTTGTAGTTGACGCTCGGAAGCAATCCGGCGCGAGCCTGTACGCGGTCCTGACGCGCCAGCCCGAGATCGGTCAACGCCGAACGATATTGCGTATCATTCAGCCGGGCCCGCTGCAGTGCGTCCTGCAACGTGATGGTCAGCGGGGCTGCGCCACTGGCAGCAGCGGAGGCGCCCTGAGCCTGAATTGCCAACGTGGTTGTCTGTGCCTGTGCAAATCCTGCCTGCACCAAGGCAAGCAGGACCAAAATGAGAATCGGCATCCTCCTGTGGTTGCAGATATGGGACCGCCTGTTTTCTGCTGCGAACGAGTCGACGTAGAAGGACATCACAAGTCACCTCGAATCCGGATCACAGATCGACATCCGGGGAAACATTTGATGCCAAACAGCTTTCAGGGGTCTTGGAACAGGTCAACCGCGAACCTCGATTGCTGTTCTCTCAGTCCCGCCTGCCCCCAGAGTCCGATTCTCTTTGCATCCTCGTCGGAAGCGATTGAAGGCCGCAGACCAATTTGAACTCGTAGGCTAGCATAGCGATCCTGAAAGCCACATGAAAGCCTTGGGGGTTCTGCCCCCAAGTGCTAGCGCCCGTTTGGCTTAGCCATGATGTGCGTCTGTGCGAATAGATGGCGAAGGTCGTGCTACAGCGAGGTTGCGTTGCAATTTTCCATCAACTGCGAATCAGGCTGGAGGTCCCGTGATCAATCTCGAGGAAGTAAAGGTGACACCCCGCGATCAGCAGGTCTTGAATCTGCTCGTCCAAGGTTGCAGCAACAAAGAGATCGCGGGGCAGTTGAACATCAGCCCGCGCACCGTGAAACAACACCTGCGCACGCTGTTCCTGCGAGCCGGCATCCGCGAGGGCCGCAAGCGCGTGAAACTGGCCATTGCCGTGTATACCAAGGAGGAGGCAAGCTCATGATTCCCAGCGAGTCTCTCACCCCCAAGGAAGTTCGCGTCGCGACCCTGGTTTGGCAGGGTCTGACGAATCGCGAAATTGGCCGGATACTGGAAACCAGCGAGCAGGTGATCAAGAATCACCTGCGCAGCACCTTCGATAAGCTTGGCGTCTGGAGCCGGCTTGAGCTGGCCATGTATGTTGCCAGCCACGGCGGTAAGAACTGGCCCCCGGACACGGAAAGGCCCACCATGGACGGCAGTAGCTCTGCGGCGGTACAAAAGTTCGCATAGTTTTTTCGTAATGTTTGGTGCGGCGAGCACCGGTGCTGCCGGAGTGCGCCAGCTTCCGGTTAAGCAGGGCACGATTAGACGGTTGCGGTGGTCCTCGGTGCATGTGCACCTGCGCCTAAGAACCTTTGCCAAGGCCGCCAGATCGGTCTTGAGTTCCGCTTTGCCTCGCGTCCCATGCCTTCAGTGAGCGCCTCAGTGAGCGCCTCGTCTACACTATTGGCCTGCAAACATCTGCAAAAGGTTTCACGGAGACCGCCTCCGAGCCCTACCCGCATCCTCTAACTGATTGTTTTCAAACGGCCTCCAAACTCATTCCGCGGTCTCCAAATTGCACGGTACGACCCGACCTTCGAGGGCGGACTCGAAAGCACCATAAGTCGGCTTCGCAAATACCGGGGCGAGGCAGCAATGGCCTACAAAGAAATCTTCTGGATGGCATGTGACTCCACCGAACAGTTGCGGGCGGAGTATGGTCCCTTTCACACCCGGGCGGAAGCTGAGACCGAGGCCAAAAAGCTAGGGTTCGGATTCCTGTTGCGCTACGAGCACATGTTGGGTGAGGACGAAGAGATTCAGGAAGTGCGCTGCATCTTTATCGAACTGCCCGGAGCGGTTCCGGCCGCGGAGGCTGAGGCGATTCAGATCACCCTACACACCCGCTGCGCTACCTGCGGTGAATCTTCCACCCACGAGCAGCCGTGGCAGGCCGAAGTTTGGGCCGATATCCACGAGTTTGAGCACTCCCGTCATCGCGTGCGCCTGTTCGAACACGCGCGCGGCAAAGGCCTGAAGGAAATCGGCGACTGGCGGGGCTAGCTTCTTCCGGACTCACGGCAGGTTCGCCAATTCGCTCGCCGCGGCACGATCCACAAACCAGATCAGCTTGCCATCGCTCGGCTGCACCAGCTTTGCAGGATATTGCTCGCCCGGAACGTCACTCTCAAGCACCGCTTTGAGCGCGGGAGCCTTGTCTGTGCCGCTAACCAGAAATGCCACGCCGCGCGCCGCGTTCAACACCGGCAAAGTGAAGGTGATGCGGCTGGCCTTCATTTTTTCTACCCAGTTTGCGACCACGAGCCGCGACTTTTCCCGCAAGGCCACCGTCTCCGGAAACAGCGAAGCCGTGTGCCCGTCCGGACCCATGCCGAGCAGGATCAGATCAAAGCGCGGAAACTGCCCCGGTGCGAGAGCAAAAAAGTTCCGCACTGTCTGTTCATAAGCTTCCGCGGCGGCCGCCGCATCCGGCATTTCCGCCGGCACCCGGAACACGTTGCCCGCCGGCACCGGAACTTTTGCAAGCATGGCCTCGTGCGCCATGCGGTAATTGCTGTCCGGATCGGTGGGCGGGACATGGCGTTCATCGCTCCAGAAAAAGAACGTACGGTCCCACGGCAGGGAAGAGCGGGCATTGGTCGCCAGCAGCGTAAACAGATTCCGGGGAGTCGATCCGCCAGAGAGCGCGACGGTGAAGCGTCCGCGCTCCGCCAGCGCCTGATTCGCGGCACGAACTACCTCTTCTGCCGCAGCCTCAAATAGCTCTTGCGGCGTCGTCAGCCGGCGGATTTCTGCAGAAGAACTCATCCCGCTCCCGACAGGGTTGCCCCTAGCTCTGGTGGCCCCGCACCGCGGCGCAACGCGCCGCCCCGAGCAGTCCGATCTTGTCGTTCATGATGACCTGCACTGGGATCGCCTCCAGCAAGGAACTCAAACGCCCTTTATCGAGGAAGGCTTGCATGAAGCCGGGTCCTTTGAGCTTAGAGATAATCTTGGGTGAGATTCCCCCGGCCAAATAAAGGCCGCCCGTGGCCATGAGCTTCAGCGCCAGATTCGAGGCTTCGGCGCCATAGACGGAGATCCACATGTCTAAAGCTTGCTCAGCCAGCCCGCTGGTGCCATCCAGCGCGGCGCGGGAAATCACTGCGGCGGCATCGCTCTTTTTGAGTTGGTCGCGAAACTCCGCCGATTCCTCCCCGCATCCCGACTCGCGCAAAAAGGCGTATATGTTGACCAGGCCGGGACCGGAGAGGACACGCTCGCAGCTGACATGCTCGAATTGCGCCTGAAGGTAGCGCAGGAGCCCGATTTGCAAGTCCCCGCGAGGCGCGAAATCGGCGTGCCCACCCTCGCAGGCAAAGACGTGATGCCGCGTTCCGTCCCAGAACAATCCCGCTTCCCCGAGCCCGGTTCCCGGAGCGATCACCGCCTGATTGCCGATGGCAGGACCTTTTACTTCGTGCAACGCAACGAAGTCTCCCGCCGCTAGCGCAGCGACGCCCCAGGCACTCGCTTCCAGGTCGTTGATGAGCAATGTGGCGGGCAACTGAATTTGCTTTGCCAGCCGGGCTTGTTCGATGACCCAGGGCAGGTTTGAGGTCTCGACCCGCCCGTTGCGCACCGGCCCGGCAATTCCGAAGCAGGCCGCGTCTGGGCGCGTTCCCGAATCCGCTAGAAATTTGCTGACGATCTCGCCGAGTTCGCTGTGCTCGCGGCTGGGGAACACACGTTCGGACACCAGCCGGAGATGTCCGTTCTGGGGTTGAAAATAAGCCAGCCTAGCGTTGGTTCCCCCAATATCGCCGGCCAGAATCATTTTTCGAAGTTCCTCCAGCGGCGGCCATCGCGTTCCAGCAATTCGTCGGCTTCTTTGGGTCCCCAACTGCCCGCCGGATAGTTGGGAAAATTACGCGGCGGCAGCGCTTTCCAGATGTCCAGAATAGGGTTCACCACGCTCCAGCCTGCCTCCACCATGTCGGCACGCTGGAACAGCGTCTGATCGCCGATCATGCAGTCGTGCAACAGGCGCTCGTAGCCGGTGTTGGACTGCTTGCCAAAGTATTTCTGATACTCGAAGTTCATGTCCACCGCGCCCAGCCGCATGACTGGCCCGGGAACCTTGGCGGCAAAGCGCAGCGAGATGCCTTCTTCCGGTTGGATGTGCAAAACCAGCTGGTTCGGCATCAGTTGTTCCACGCTGGTGTCGCGGAACAGCACAAACGGCGCCTGCCGGAACTGTATCACGATGTGTGTATTGCGCACCGGAAGCCGCTTGCCGGTGCGCAGGTAAAACGGCACATCCGCCCAGCGCCAGTTGTCGATCAACAGCTTGATGGCGACGAAAGTCTCGGTGCGCGAATCCGGCGGTACTCCTTCTTCTGACCGATACGCCGGAACCCGCCCGTCCTCGAGAACACCGTCACCATACTGTCCACGCACGGTGCGGCTCAGCACGTCTTCATCGCTCATGGGCTGGATGGCATGCAGGATCTTCGCTTGTTCGTCCCGCACCGCATTGGCGTCGAACGAAATTGGAGGCTCCATCGAGGTCAGGCTGATGAGCTGCATCAGGTGGTTGGGCACCATGTCGCGAAGCGCTCCGGCATGATCGAAATAGCTGCCGCGCTCCTCCACGCCCACGGTCTCAGCCACGGAAATCTGTATGTGATCAATGTAGCGGCGGTTCCAGATCGGCTCAAAAATGCCGTTGGCGAAGCGGAACGCCAAAATGTTCTGCACCGTTTCTTTGCCCAGATAGTGATCGATGCGGTAGATCTGCTTCTCGTCCGCTACTTTCAGCAGTTGCTGGTTCAGCGCCTTGGCGGATTCCAGATCATGGCCGAAGGGCTTTTCGATGATGACGCGCCGCCAGTGGTCGGCGCTCTGCTCCATCAGCCCGGCGGCGGCCAGCTTCTCGACGATGGGTCCGAAATAATTCGGCGCGGTTGCGAGATAGTAAAAAAAGTTCTGATGCGTCGAGTGATCGTGGTCGACCTTGTCCAGGAGTTGTTTGAGCTTCGGGTAAATCTGTCGTCGTTAAAGTCACCCCGAAAATAGTAAAAGCGACGCGCAAACCACTCCCAGAGGTCGCTGTCGACACAATCCGTGCAGTATTCCTTGACGTGTTCGTAGACTTTCTTGCGGAACTCTTCGTCCGACATCGCCGCCCGCGCCACGCCCACCACGGCGAACTCGCGGGAGAGCAGGCTTGCCCGCGCCAGATTATAAAGTGCAGGGATCAACATGCGCCCGGTCAGATCGCCGGCCGCACCGAAGATCACCATCACGCAAGGTTCGCCCTGTTTGCCGACGCGGGGCACGGTTTCCGTTGGCTGTTCCGCTAATTGAGCCATGAATCAGACCCTCAAGAAACTCTGACGTGAATGAACGCCCCTATGCCGCTCTTCTTGGCTTTCGCTGCGGCTTCCACGTGGCCGCCGAACTTCTGCCGCATGGCGGAAAGCATCTTCTCCGCGAACGTATGTTGCTGGCGCGAGCGGAAGCGGGCAACAGCGCGGCGCTAAGTACATCGGCCGGCACGGCCTCGTCCAGCGCCGCTTGAATGGTCCACCGGCCTTCGCCGGAATCCTGCACGAACCCCTCGTATTCGGAGAGCGTGGGATTTTCCGCCAGCGCCATCGCGGTCAAATCGAGCAGCCATGAACTGACCACGCTGCCACGCCGCCAGACCTCGGCAATATCCGCCAGGTTCAAGTCGTAGCGATAGTCCTCCGGCAACTCTTTGCTGGTAGCGTTCTTGAAAATATCAAAGCCCTCGGCATATGCCTGCATCAGGCCATATTCAATGCCGTTGTGCACCATCTTCACGAAATGGCCGAGCCCGAACGGGCCGCAGTAAATGTAGCCGTCTTCCGCTGTGCCCCCGAGTTTTTCTCTTCCCGGGGTACGCGGAATCTACCCTGCCCGGGCGCCAGCGTCTTGAAAATCGGATCCAGCCGCTGCACCGCCTCTTTCGGCCCGCCAATCATCATGCAGTAGCCGCGCTCCAGTCCCCAGACTCCGCCGCTGGTGCCGACATCGACGTAATGAATGCCCTTCTCTTTTAACTGGTTCGAGCGGCGCACGTCATCTTTGAAATACGAATTGCCGCCATCGATAATCATATCTCCGTCCTGCATCTGCTGCGCCAGCTTCTGCACCGTCTGCTCCGTCGGCCCGCCCGCTGGGACCATGACCCATGCCGCGCGCGGCGGATTGAGCTTGCTGACAAAATCGTCCAGCGAGGAGAACCCACAGCGCCTTCGCCGAGCGAGCTGCTTCACAGCTGTCGGCTGAGATCGGAAACCACCACCTGATGTCCGTCGCGCATCAGCCGCCGCGTCATATTCGCGCCCATTCGGCCCAGGCCTACCATCCCCAATCGCATGTGTTTGCTCCTGATTGTCGTCTGTGCCCTTCTGGTCCCCTGTGTTTTCGCAAAGCTTATCATGGGGCCGATTAATCAGGACAAAACTGACGGAATTCCTGCACCAGCATCGTAGGCTGACCTCGATCGTCCGAGATGCATCGAAGCGCCCTTCGTCCGCTCCGCCAGACCGAAAATCTCCGCGTGCTTCGTCGAAGCCCGGCCACAGGCTGTGTCGCCGTCAAATAAAGGCCCCGCAACTGCCCGAGGCCGTGCCAGTCCTTATGCCTGACTTGACCGCAGCCGCCAGGGTTTCGGGCAGCGTAGGTCTTCACGGCTCACGCGCTTTCCTTTTTGCTGCGTAGTTCTTCTCGACCGCGGCCAGCAGCTTGTAGAAGGCATCGGCGAAGAGTCTCACGCCGTCTTCGGTCAGCTTGTCGGTTACTTCCTCCATCGAAATGCCGGCTTCGCAAGATTTCCATGGTCTTTCGGCGCCTGGAACATCTTCCGTCAGGCTGGTCCGCGCATGACCGTGATCGCGAAAAGCATCGATCGTGGCCGGCGGAATAGTGTCAACCGTGTCGCTGCCGATCAGTTCTTCGACGTACATCACATCGCGATATTTGGGATTCTTGGTGCTGGTGCTGGCCCACAGCACACGCTGCGTCTGCGCGCCCTTGGCCGCCAGTGTTTCCCACGCGGTCCGCGGAAAATCTTCTGATAGCGCTGGTAGGCCAGCTTCCCGTTCGCGATGGCAATTTTTCCTAACAGGCTTTCCAGCAGGTTCCGTTGCTGCGGGATCGGTCGAAGTCTTCAGACGGTAGTTGATGATCGAGTCGACCAGCGAATCGATGCGGCTGATGAAGAAGCTTGCCACACTCGCCATCTTTTCAAATCGCCGCCGCCGCGCGCCACCAGGTCCTCGAGCCCGGCAACGTAAGCCTCCGCCACCTGCTCATAAATGTCCTGCGAGAACAACAGCGTGACGTTGATGTTGATGCCTTCGCCGATCAGTTGCTGGAAGGCTGGAATCCCTGCCTCGGTGCCTGGGACCTTGATCATTACATTTTCCCGCGTGACCGTTTTCCAGAGACTGCGCGCTTCCTCGATGGTGTCTTGCGTGTCGCGGGCAAGCAGGGGCGAGACTTCCAGGCTCACGTATCCGTCGCGAAACTTGGTCTGCTCGTAGACGGGACGCAGGAGGTCGGCCGCATCCTGAATGTCACGAATGGCAATGTGCTCATAACTTTCCCTTCGCGTCGAGATCGGTCTCTCGGTGCCAGCGACTTCAGAAGGTCGTGAGTAGAGCGTACTGTCAGCGATCGCCTTCTCGAAAATCACGGGATTCGAGGTCATCCCGCGCAGGCCGTCGTCGTCGATCATCTGCTTCAGTTTCCGGTGGTGATCAGATCACGCCGGATATAGTCGAGCCACATCGACTGCCCATACTTCAGCAGGTCTTTCAAGGGATTGGTGGCTTTGGCGGATTTTTCCGAGAACTCCAGTTGGCTGCATGATGCTTCTCCCTAATCTGAACTCGGAGCAGCTTGCTGCGCGCTGCTAATTTCCGGCTCTCGGCTCTTCGCGCGCTTCGGCCACGACCGGTGTCCACGTGTGAAGCCGAAAAACTTCAATAGATCTTTCAATGGTGCAGAAGCTCCGAAGCGGCGCATGCCCACCATTCGTCCCTTGGGCCAACATAGCGCTCCCATCCGAACGTAGAGGCCATCTCCACGGCAACCCGCGCCTTCACTGCCGCCGGCAGCACGCTTTCCTTGTAGGCCTCATCCTGTCTTTCAAAGATATCCCACGACGGCATGCTTACCACGCGCGCCTTGACCCCTCGGACTTGAGCTTTCGTAGCGTTGACGCACAACGAAACTTCGCTGCCGGTGCCAGCAGAATGACATTCGGCTTGCCGCCTGGCGCGTCGGCAAGAATGTAGGCGCCCTTGGCCACGCCGGCGGCGGAGGCATATTTCGTGCGGTCGAACGTCGGCACCGCTTGCCGCGTCAGCACCAGGGCGGCCGGCTTGTGCGTAGTTGCACGATAATCTTCCAGGCCTCGACTACTTCATTGGCATCGCCGGGTCGCAGCAACACCAAGCCGGGCATCGCCCGAACGACGCCAATTGTTCGATAGGCTGATGCGTCGGGCCATCTTCACCCAGTCCGATCGAGTCATGGGTGAAGATGAAGATGACGGAATCTCCATCAAGGCCGCCAGCCGCACGCTGGCCCTCATGTAGTCGGTGAAGTTGAAAAAGTTGCGCCGAAGGCGCGAATCTTGGATACCATCATGCCGTTTAGAGCGGCGCCCATGCCATGCTCGCGCATGCCGAAATGCAAATTGCGTCCGCCGTAATTGCCCGCCTCGAAAATCGCCCCCTCGAACTTGAGCGTGGTTTTATTGGAAGTCGCCAGGTCCGCCGAACCGCCCATCAGCCAGGGTACATTCTTGGCCAGCGCATTCAGCACTTTCCCTGCACTTTCGCGCGTCGCCACACCCTTGGCGTCGGCGGGAAAAGTCGGCAGGTTCTTGTCCCAGCCCTCGGGAAGTTCGTGGTGCTGCATGCGGTGCAGGTGATCCGCCAATTCTGGATACTTCTTCGAATAGTCGCGCGAAAACTCGTTCCAATTCCCGTGCAGATCGCGCCCGCGCTTTCCGACTCCTTCCCGGAAGTGCTCGCGCACGCCCTCGGGCACCAGAAACTTGGCGTCTTCCGGCCAGCCGTAGAATTTCTTCACCAGCCGGACTTCTTCTTCGCCCAGAGGTTCGCCGTGCGCGGCATTGGTGTCCTGCTTGTGGGGAGAGCCATATCCGATGTGGCTGTCCACTACGATCAAAGTTGGCCGATCCGTCGTCTTGAGAAAAATTTCGTAAGCCCGCGACAACATCTCCAGGTCATTCGCATCCGTTACATGCGTTACATTCCAGCCATAGCCGACGAAGCGCGTCATCACGTCCTCGCTGAACGACCAGTCCGCGGGGCCGTCAAGCGTGATCGAATTGTGGTCGTAGATCCAGCAAAGATTCGAAGCTTCAGATGGCCGGCCAGAGAAGCCGCTTCGCTGCCGACTCCTTCCATCAGGTCGCCATCGCTGCACATGGCGTAGACATTGAAGTTGAAGATTTCGAATCCGGGACGATTGAAGTTCGCCGCCAGCCACTTGCTGGCGATCGCCATTCCCACGCTATTACCAATGCCTTGGCCTAGCGGTCCGGTGGTCACTTCCACTCCCGTAGTCACATGCGACTCGGGATGCCCGGGCGTTTTGCTGCCCAGTTGGCGGAAGCGCTTGATCTCCTCCATGGGCACCGCGAGTTCATCCAGAACCTGATCGTTCTCGATTAACCTCACGCACCTCCGCCAAATGCAGCATGGCGTACAGCAGCATGGAAGCATGGCCATTGGAGAGCACGAAGCGATCGCGGTTCATCCAGGTGGGGTCGGCAGGATCGTATCGAAGAAGTTTTGCCAAAGGCAATAAGCGACCGGCGCCAGTCCCATCGGCGCGCCGGGATGTCCCGAGTTTGCCTGCTGCACCGCATCAATGGCCAGAGTTCGAATCGTATTAATGCACAGCGTCTCCAGTTGTTTTCCGGTCACGACCGCCTGTTCACTGACTGCCATGCGACTCTGCTCCTCTGCGGATGTTTTGCTTTCCCCGACGTGGGTTTAGCTGGTCATAATCTTATTAGAGTTTCGGGCTAAAGAAAGGGTTCAATACGCAGAGAGTGTATCAATGTTTAGGTGGGAAGTGTCCACTGTGCAAAGCGCGTACAGGATTCGCCCTACCTCAGAAGTTCCAGGTAGCTGCTTTCGCTGCGCAGAGAACGGGTAGTTTCTTGCACATATTTGAGGAACTGGCGAAGGTTCTCGCGCTCGGCTGACTCCATGCCCGCGAAACGAACGCGTACACCCGTGGTAGGTGCACTGCGCGTGACGATTCCGCTCAGGGCGAAGCCCTTCACCCAAATCTTGCCGTTGGCCACCCAGAGACCGATCTCAACATTGGATCCACTCTTGACCGGCTTCGCCGTTTCCACCAGGCAGCCGCCAACGCTGGTGTTGCAGAGGTTGCCCCAGATTGGGGCCTCGGAGTGGTCAACGTGCAATTCAACTGCAACGAAGCACTTGATGCGGGGATGCCGCCGACGATCGTCCCCGATATTCTGGGCAAAGATGCCGGGTTCAAAAGGAGGCACCGGCGTCACCGGAGTCGGTACCCGTTGCGGCGCAGCAGGGATTTCTCGCTTTGCTGCCGAAGTTGCAGGCTTGGCACCGCGCGCTGCCTCTGCTTTAATCTCGCGCATGGCTGCGAGCAGTGCCTGCTCGCGCTTCTCGGGCGGAGCATCACGATACGTTTGCAGCAGCTTGCCCACATGCCGCACCAGGTCGGGATCGGACAGCAGGTGCGTCCAATCGGTCCCCACCACCGCCGCCGAGGGCTTGCTATTGCTCATTTCGGCTTGCACTTCTTTCGTTCGTGTCAAAAGAGTTTTCGGTTCAGGATGCCCCGGGAGTCATCCCCCTTCAAGGTAACCGAAGTTACCACTGCCAAGTCACTGGTGTCCGGGCCTTATCCCCTCGGCGCATCAGTCTACGCGCGGCAGACCCTCGACATATTTCTTGAGGACTGCGCTCCGTTCCTGTGCCAGCGAGAGAAATTCGAAGCCGTAGTGAAAACCGCGCCGGTGGCGCAAGACAGCCCGTACGTCCCAGGATTCGGTTAAGACGGGAAGGCAAAAATTCAGCGAAACCACTTCGCCCATCGGAACTTCCGCTGCCAGCAGCACTCCGATGCCCGCCTCGGACAAATCCTTGCAGTGCGCGTCCAACTTCTGGTATTGGTTTCCAGAAAACAGGGTCATGACGACCGCAAACTCGGAGCGATACCGCGGATACCGCCTGTGCCGGCGTTCCGGTGTCGTGCTGGTGGCCTTTCCCGGCTGGGAGGACATGATGATGCCTTGTGCGTTATTAATTGAGTCGTAATCGCGCCAACCACGCGCAATGATTCCGCCTCGACTCAGCTTAGCGGTAGTCTGCTGAGTCAGGCAAAGCACGGAAGTAACCGCATTTCGCAGACAACCAGTTGCCGCTCATGCTTTTCTAATGTCCACCGTTCGTCTTGTTGCCGGAAGTAAAGGCCACGCACCCGGAGTCGTAAACCGAACGGACGCTAATTCCTTTTGCATCGCGGGGCTAGGTAAACGAATCAAAAGCAAGACGTTATGATGCTGTGCACAAGAAAGGCGTCCCACCGCCCGGCTTCGATGTAGGGACGTTTCCATCACCAAGCATGCTTAGCTCGCCGATCCCAAAGACTTGGTCTTCCTTGCTCTTCTTGCCGCTCCTTGCTTCGACCTTAACGGCGCAGCAGCCTTCGGGAGCATCTTCCCCCACCCCGTCCATCTCGCTGCCAGGTTCTCAAAGCCCCTTCCTGGGTAGCGAACCGGAAGGCAAAGCGTCGGCGGATGTCCTGCAAATCGGCTTCAAAGAAGCCATCGATCGCGGACTGCGTAACAACCTCGGGCTGCTGCTTTCCAGCGACCAGACCATCACCGCCCGTGGAGAACGCTGGAAGGAACTTAGCAACCTTCTGCCCAATGTTGACGCGCGCATCCAGGAGAACGTCCAAACCGAAAGTCTCGCAGCGTTGGGTTTTTCGAAGATCTTTAAAGGGGGCAGCGGCTTTCCGTCCCCGATTTCTACCGTGTTCGGCCCCTTCAACTACTTTGATGCCCGAGCTAATGTCAGCCAGTCCCTGTTCAATTTCAAGAACATTGAAAAGACCAGGGCCGCCAGCGAGAGCCTGAAGTCTGCGCAGTACACCTACAAGGACGCACGCGAACTGGTTGTGCTCGCCGTGGGCAACTCCTACCTGCTGGCCATTGCCAACGCTGCTCGAATCGAAACTGCTGATGCGCAGGTCAAGAACGCTCACGCGCTCTTCGATAAAGCAGTGGACCAGCAGAAAGCCGGACTCAGTCCCGCCATCGACACGCTCCGTGCACAAGTCGAGTTGCAAACCCGGCAGCAGCAACTCATTCAGGCGCGCAACGATTTTGCCAAGCAATTACTCTCGCTCGCGCGGATTATCGGCCTGCCCCCCGGGCAACAGTACGTACTGACCGAGAAAGCTCCCTACCAGGCCTTGGCGCCGCTTCCCGTCGAGGTGTACCTCCAGCGCGCCTATGCGACGCGCTCCGACTATCAAGCCGCGCTGGCTCAAGTACGCTCCGCCGAACTGTCGCGACGTGCGGCCGCTGCCGGACGGTATCCCTCGCTCGATGTGGATGCTAACTACGGTGACATCGGAGTAACCCCCGCCCACTCCAACGGAACCTGGCAAGTGGACGGAAGTCTAAGTATCCCGATTTTTACCGGCGGCAAAGTCCACAGCGACGTGCTCGAGGCCGAGGCCCAACTGAAGCAGGCGCGCTCGCAACTCGGCGATCTCCGAGGACGCATCGATTACGAAGTCCGTGCCTCACTGCTGGATCTCGATGCCGCGGCGCAACAAGTCGAAGTCGCACGTACCGCGGTAGACTTGGCCGAGCAGGCTTTTACCCAGTCGCAAGACCGCTTCGCTGCCGGAGTGGCCGACAATCTGGAGGTTGTGCAGGCGCAGGAATCGGTCGCCGCCGCCCACGAAAGTTACATCCAAAGCCTGTACGCGCATAACCTTGCTAAAGTCGAACTGGCTCGCGCCATCGGGAATGCTGAAGAGGGAGTGAAACGATATCTGAAAGGCGACCAATAGAAATGGAACCGACGACGCAAAGCCCGCCCGCACCGGCGGAGAAGACAGAGACGGAAACACGGCCCTTGCCCGCGACGGAGAAAGATTTTTATACCCGCCCTTCGCGGACCAGGAGCCCCGAATTCCGCGTCGCGGTCGTTATCGCCGTGATCGTCCTGCTCGTCGTGGGATTCTTCCTCTACCGGTATGTCACCAGCTACGAGTCCACCGATGATGCCCAGGTGGACGGCCACATCAACTCCATCAGCCCCCGCATTTCCGGCCACGTCATCAAGCTTGATGTGCAGGACAATCAGTATGTGCAGGCAGGCACGGTGTTAGTGGAAATCGATCCGGCCGACTACCAGGTTGCCTACGATCGCGCCAAGGCAGACTTTGAATCCGCGCAAGCCGCCGCTGTAGCCGCGGGAGTCGACGTGCCCATCACCTCCGTCAGCACCTCCGGCCAGTTGCTGGCAAGTCAGGCGGATGTTGAGAGCACGCGCGCCGGAATCGCAGCCGCAAAGCAGCAATTGGAAGCCGCCCGGGCACAGGTGCAGCAAGCGGACTCCAACAACTGGAAGGCGCAGAACGACCTCGGTCGCTACAGACAACTCATCGACAAGCAGGAAATTTCGCAGCAGCAGTACGATCTGGCGGTAGCCACGGCGAAAGCATCAGCTGCGGCGCTGGAAGCCGCCCGCGCTAATGCCGACGCCGCCCAACAGCAGGTCACTCAGGCCCAGGGCAAACTGGTTCAGGCCGAGGCCACCTGGCGTAACGCCGGTACCGCTCCCAAACAAATGCAGGTGACGCAAGCGAAAGCCGAATCAGCTCGGGCCGATGCCCAACGCAAGAAGGCCGATCTCGACCAGGCGCAGCTCAATTTGCAGTACACCAAGATCGTCGCGCCAGTGAATGGCGTTGTCAGCAACCGCACCGTGGAGGTCGGACAGAACGTCTCTCCGGGCCAGGAATTGATGAAGGTGATCAACCTCGACGACGTGTGGATCACCGCGAACTACAAAGAAACTCAGCTTCGGGACATGAAGGTTGGCCAGCGCGCGACCATCGAAGTAGACGCCAGCGGCAAAAAATATAACGGTAAGGTCGACAGCATCGCCGGCGCTAGCGGCGCCCGTTTCAGCCTGCTCCCTCCGGAAAATGCCACCGGAAACTACGTGAAAGTCGTGCAGCGCCTGCCGGTGAAGATCGTGCTCAATCCTGGCGAAAACAACGACCACCAGTTGCGCCCCGGAATGTCGGTTCTCCCCAAGGTCTGGATTCGGCAATGAGCGCCGGCGCGGCCACGCTCGACCACGCCGATGCCTGGCGTCCCGCGGTAAATCCGTGGATCATCGCTCTCGCCGTAACACTCGCCACGTTCATGGAGGTGCTCGACACTTCCATCGCCAACGTCGCCCTGCCTCACATCGCCGGCAGCCTTTCTGCTGGGCAGGACGAGAGCACCTGGGTCCTGACCTCTTACCTGGTATCGAACGCCATCGTCCTTCCGCTAAGCGGCTGGCTCTCCTCGATTATGGGCCGCAAGAATTTCTACATGAGCTGCGTGGCTCTATTCACGGTGAGTTCTTTTCTTTGTGGACTGGCACCCAACCTGGCCACGCTCATTATCTGCCGCGTGCTGCAGGGCGTTGGAGGCGGAGGTCTCCAGCCCAGCGAGCAGGCGATCTTGGCCGACACTTTTCCTCCCGCTAAGCGCGGCATGGCCTTCGCGGTTTACGGTATCGCCGTGGTGACCGCTCCGGCGATTGGCCCCACCCTCGGCGGCTGGATCACCGATAACTTCACCTGGCGCTGGATTTTCTTCATCAACATTCCAGTCGGAATCCTCTCCATCCTTCTGACCTCGCGGCTGATTCAAGATCCCCCCTATTTCAAGCGCCGCAAGCTCAGCGAGACCCACATCGACTACATCGGTCTCGGCTTTGTTGCCCTCGGTCTTGGAACTCTACAAGTCGTCCTCGACAAGGGTCAGCGTGAAGATTGGTTTGAATCGCATTTCATCCTGATCCTTTCCCTGATCTCAGCGGCGTCTCTGATCTTCGTGATCTTTTGGGAATGGAGTCGAAAAGACCCCATCGTCGACCTCCATCTTTTCCGCGACCGAACCTTTGGGACGTCGAATCTCCTGATGTTTATGTTGGGATTTGCACTGCTGGGCAGCACGCTGCTGTTGCCACTCTTCATGCAAACCCTGCTCGGATATACCGCGGAAGAAGCCGGACTGGGCCTGATGCCCGGCGGCTTTGCCATCATGCTTCTGCTGCCGCTCGTTGGATTTCTTCTCTCCCGCTACACCCCGCGCTGGCTGCTGCTGTTCGGCCTCACCGTGCTTTCCCTCTCGCTATTTCACATGACGAATTTCGACCTTGACATTGATTTTCGTACGATAATCGTGGCCCGCATTTTCCAGGCAGTGGGCATGGCCTTCCTATTCGTTCCCATCAATACAGCGGCCTACGCTTTCTTGCCAAGGGACAAAAACAACGCGGCCTCAGGTCTGATGAACCTGGCGCGCAACATCGGCGGCAGCGTCGGAATTTCCTTCGTCACCACTATGCTCGACCGGCGCACCCAGGTGCACCTCACCGATTTCGCCAGTCACGTCAACAATGGAAACCCGGCACTGCAATCGATGATTCGGGGAGCCGAGCAGGCTATGCGCGCCCATGGCGCCAGCGCGGCCGATGCTGCTCAACAATCGTATGCGCTGATTCAAGGCACGATCCAACGGCAGGCCGCCATGCTGGCCTACATCGATTGTTTCTGGCTTCTAGGCGTGGCCATCCTGATCATGATCCCGATGGCCTTCCTGGTGAAAAAGTCAAAGCCTGGCGGCGGAATGGCGGTACACTAAAAAGAGCTGCTAGCTTCTAGCTTAAGCGAACAGGTTTAGCTAGGAGCTAGCAGCTAGAAGCTGCTCTATTATGTTTCGCCTCGTCACCGTTGAGCGAGAGTACGGCTGCGGCGCCGCCTCCATTTCTGCCCACCTCGCAGACCATCTCGGCTGGAAGCTCTGGGATCATCGTCTCACCGAAGAAATCGCGCGCCTCGCAAACGTTGACCCCTCGGCCGTGAAGCGTTGCGACGAACGAATGGACAGCCCCTTATACCGCATCGCTAGAGCATTCTGGCGCGGCAGTTACGAGCGCACTTCTCCCATCGGCAATCGGGCTTTCGATACCGACCGTATGGTCTCAATGATGGAGGAGATTACGAATCGAATTGCAGAAGAGGGAAATGCCGTTGTCGTGGGACGCGGCGCGCCCTACTTCTTGCGCGAACGGCCCGATGCTTTTCATGTCTTTCTCTACGCCCCGCGCGCGGAAAAAATTCGCCGCCTCCGCCAGGACGGATCCACCGAGTCCGAGGCCGAGGAACTCGTCGACACGGTGGACCGCGAGCGCATCGCCTACATCAAACACTATTTCAATGCGGATTGGCCCACGCGCTCGCTTTATCACATCATGGTCAACACGGCGGTAGGAAACGAAGCAGCTCTGGCGACCATCCTAAGCACCATGAGCCTCGTCGAAGGCCGCCCCAAGGCCACCGACTACGAACTCCCCAAAGCCCCCAGCGCGGTCTGAAAATCAGTTGTTACGTGATTCGCTCTTTAGCCGACCACTCCCGGTCGTTTTGGCGCCGGGCAGCAATCGTACGCACAAACATCCTCTCGCGGCCCCAGTGTTCCCAGCGCGCGCCGCTCGCTGTCAGGATTCATCCGCTCCAGAATTAATTCGCGAATCATCTCAACGAATTTGGGATGCACTCCCACCGTCTTGGCCCGCGTCATCGGTAAGCCCAGAGAGTCGCAAAGTTGCCGCGCCTCTACATCCAGGTCGTAAAGCACTTCCATGTGATCGGACACGAAGCTGATCGGTGCCAGCACCACCGCGCTTGCCCGGTTGCTGGCCTTCACTTCCCGCAGGTGGTCGAGAATATCGGGTTCCAGCCAGGGCTGCCCCGGCGCTCCGCTGCGGCTCTGATAAACCAGAACATCATTTCTTATACCCAGTGTCGCTGAAACCAGCCGCCGTACTTCCTGCAGTTGCAGCACATAGTCGCTGCTGTGAGCCATCGAGATCGGAACGCTGTGCGCGGTGTAAACCACCTGGACTTGTGTGGGGACGGGCGCCTCGCCCGTCCATGCTGTCTTGTATCGAGCGGAAGCCACGAGTTCTTGCAGCGCATCCCGCATCCGGTCCACGGTAGCCTCAATAAATCCGGGATGGTTGAAGAATGCCCGCAGTTTGTCCACCTCAGGAGCGCCTGCCCCCACCGCGTCCCGAGCTCGCACAATGTCTTCCCGATACTGCCGGCATCCCGAGTAAGAACTGTAAGCCGAAGTCACAAAGGCCAGCGCGCGGCGGATTCCTTGCTCCTTCATCTCCCGCAACGTATCTGTCAGCAGAGGATGCCAGTTACGATTCCCCCAAAACACTGGAAGCCCTGGCCCATTCCGCGCCAGCTCAGCCTCAAGCGCCGCAATCAGTTCGCGCGTCTGCTGATTGATCGGACTCTTGCCGCCAAAATGATAGTAGTGTTCGGCCACCGCCAACATGCGTTCGCGCGGAATATTCCGTCCCCGCAGCACGTTTTCAAGGAAAGGAATGACATCTTCGCGGGATTCCGGCCCGCCAAACGACACCACAAGAATTGCGTCGTAGTTCATGAGTAGGTTCAGTGTGGCCGCCGCGGTTCTGCGGGCAAATCCCTCGCCACGCCTGCTTTAGAGACTATCTATGCTACAGGAATTGAAGCTGCAGGAATCGAAGGATTGTAGATTGAAGGTCACAGTCCGGGAGTAAAATCTGGCGCGCCCCATTCTAAAACCGTGGATTTCGATTAAGATTTCCGGTTCGCCAGTTCGTGCCGCAAACGTATAATCCGGCAACAACCATGAACCGGATCAACATGATCATTTGACGGAGGCTGAACTCATCGACCTGAATCATCGCATCGTGGAGCGCCTCAGGCTGATCAGCCAACTGCATGCCCACAAGGCAATGCTGGAGTTCCGTATCGGCGACCGGGTTGCGTTCGAACCGCATGGCGGACCTCCTGTCATGGGCGTGCTGACACGATATAACAAAAAGTCCGTTACAGTTATCACAGCCGGTGGCCATCGGTGGAACGTGTCTCCGCACTTACTGCGCTCGGCGGGGCCCATCGGCCACACAGCAAGAACAGACGAACCCGTCGGTTCGAACGAAGTGATTCCGTTCCGGCGGAAATGAACCTGGCCGCTCGGCAGTGTGCGTCTCGACGCATGGTTTGGCAGCGTGAAATTCTTATGAACAAGTCTCGCTATCAACTCGAAAAAAGAGCCCAGCTTGGATTTCGCGGCTACCCGATCGCGACCATCGCCTTTTATGGACCCACGTCGGATTTTGCTTCGAAGGTCGCGGTTGCGGTGGTTCGTGGCGAAGCGGGTGAACCCGAGGTCGTGGGCCGGTTTTTCTCCGGGGCGACTGACGTGCGCTTTGACGAAACTGTAGGATCTGATGTTCTTGCACTACTCCAAACGCATGCAATCGAGTCCGTAGTCATGACGGATCGGATCATCGGCTGCCCGCATGAAGAGGGCATTGATTACCCGGACGGAATCCCATGTCCCCAATGCCCATTCTGGGCAGGCCGCGATCGTTGGACGGGAGAGCGCATCCAGTAGGAACGAGAATATTCCGATGTTTCACAGGGGAAGGCAAAAGGAATGGCGCGCCCGGAGAGATTCGAACTCCCGACCTATTGCTCCGGAGGCAATCGCTCTATCCAGCTGAGCTACGGGCGCGCTCCAATAGCATCAGTTTACATGGGCCCGAGGCACGCTTCAAACGCCCGCCCGCGGCAGAAAAAGGGCCAACCGCAGCTTGCTCAACCGAAAGCAACTTCATGCTCTCGCAATCGTGCGTGCGGACTGGGGGACCTTCCACGGGCCGACCTCACACAATGTATACGAGCGTGATGTCAGGACTCGATCTTCACCAGCGAAATGGTAAGAATCTACCAGCGGTCGCGCCGGCCGCCGCCACCACCGCGTCCGCCACGATCGCCACCGCGATCGCGTCCACCGCCGCCGGCCCGCTCTGTCTTTGGCCGTGCCTCATTAATGTTCAGCGTACGCCCGCCAATCTGCGAACCATTGAGTGCGGCAATGGCTTTCTCTCCATCCTCATTGCTGGCCATTTCCACAAAACCAAATCCGCGCGACCGCCCGGTATCGCGGTCAGTCATGATGCTTACGCGGTCAACTTGTCCGTAAGTCTCAAAGAGCTGCCGCAATTCGTCTTCGTTGGTGTTGAAGCTAAGGTTTCCTACAAAAATATTCTTCACGTCGTCTGCCCCTGCATTGAGCTGTCGGAAGTGCAAGCTCAGTTCGGCGGACTTGGCAGGTCGGGAGGGCCTTCCTGAAAATCGAGACCGGAGCCAGCAAACAGTCAAGTGCGGGCAAAAGTATAGCAGGTTTGTGTGAATATTCTTGTCAAATGCGTCATCACATCAAATCCAGGGCGGCAATCGTTTTCTTGAGCACTGCCGCAGACGCACGAATCTGGCCCGCTTCTTTCTCGCTCAGTTCGAGTCGCAACACTTTGCGGATGCCTCCGCCGTCCACCACGGTAGGCAGGCTAAAGCAGACATTGCTGATTCCGCAATAGTCTTCGATCAAGCTCGAGACCGACAGCACCGTGTTCTGATGCCGCAGAATGGCCTGGGTAATCCGCATGAGCCCCGCCGCCACTGCGTAATAAGTCGCGCCCTTGCGCTCGATGATGCGATACGCGGCGTCCCGCGTGGATTCGAAGATCTTTTCCATTTGCTCAGGCTCGTAGGCGAGTCCACTCGCCCGGCAATAATCCGGCAGTCGCATGCCGGCGATATTCGCCAGCGACCATACCGGAACCTCGCTGTCGCCGTGTTCGCCGATGATGTAAGCGTGCACGCTGCGCGCGTCAACGCCGAAATGCTGGCTCAGCAGGAATCGGAAGCGCGCCGTGTCGAGGATCGTCCCCGAGCCCAGAACGCGCGCCGGCGGCAAGCCGGAAATCTTCCACGCCGCGTAGGTGAGTACATCCACAGGATTGGTTGCGACCAGTACGATGCCATTCGGATTACGCTGGGCGATCTTGGGCACGATCTCACGCCAGATGCGCGCGTTGTTCTGGAGGCACTCCATGCGTGTCTGCCCAGGCTTCTGATTGGAGCCCGCCGCCAGCACCGTGACCGCCGCTCCCGCGCAATCGGCGTAATCCCCGGCCCATATTCGTGTCGGATGGGAAAAGGGCACAGTGTGATTCAGGTCCATGGCCTCGCCCTCGGCCTTGGCTCGGTTGGCGTCGATGAGCACAATTTCCGCCGCCATGCCGCTCAACAGTAGGGCGTAGGCAAACGTCGCGCCAACGTTTCCGGTGCCAACCACCGCGACCCGCGCCGGACGCAAATCTTGTTGTGCCGTGGTTTCCACCATCGTCATTCCAAGGGCAGATTTTTTGGGGATTTCATGCCGCCACCGAAGAGCACAGCGCGCCTAACACTTGTCCACTTTCCAATATCCCTCACGGTGATACCCCATCTGCAGAAGGCGGTTCTTGGGATCGTGCCGTTTCCCGCAGCCCGGACAAATCAAATAGCGGCTCCAGTTCGTGCCCTGGTGATCGTAGTTTTCTGAGACTGCAAACGTCGTCCCGCAACTGCACGGCACAAGAAACATGCGTGGATCTTTGTCTTTATCTTTAGAATTCACCTCGGACTTGGCCACAGAACGCTCGCGAAGTTTCACGATTCCTCGACCGCGGCCAGTGCGCTCTTCTTGCGTTTGTTCGCCTGCAGTACTTTCTTCCGCAGCCGCAGCGATTTCGGAGTCACTTCGACGAACTCGTCGTCCGTGATGAACTCGATTGCCTGCTCCAGATTCAAGGGACGGAATGGCACCAGCCGGATCGCTTCATCTGCAGTCGAGGCCCGCATGTTCGTCAGTTTCTTCTCCCGCACCGCATTCACGTCGAGGTCGTTGTCCTTCGCGTTTTCGCCAATGATCATGCCTTCGTAAAGTTCCACGCCCGGACCCACAAAAAGTTCCCCGCGTTCTTGCAGTCCCCACAATGCATATGCCGTCGAAACTCCCGGCCGGTCCGCAATCAGTGCGCCGGTGAGCCGGTGTGGAATCTCACCCTGCCACTCCGTGTATCCATCGAACAGCGAATTCATCACAATCGTTCCCCGCGTATCGGTAAGCAACTGGCTGCGCAGTCCAATCAGTCCGCGGCTGGGCACGCGGAACTCGATCCGCACCCGCCCGTAGCCGTGGTTGTGCATGTTTGCGACTTCGCCTTTGCGCGAGCCCAGTTGCTCCATAACGACACCCACAAACTCTTCGGGGACATCCACCGTCAGGTGTTCGACCGGCTCCATCAGCTTCCCATCAATTCGCTTGGTGACGATCTCCGGTTTCCCCACCATGAGTTCGTAGCCTTCGCGCCGCATCATTTCTATCAGAATAGACAGCTGCAGCTCGCCGCGGCCCAGCACTTTGAACGAATCCGTAGTGCCGGTGTCGTCGACTCGCAGCGACACGTTGGTCAGCAACTCCTTTTCCAGCCGCTCCCGCAAATTGCGCGATGTGACGTAGGTGCCATCTCTCCCCGCGAATGGCGAAGTGTTAACTGTGAACAGCATGGCGATTGTGGGTTCATCGATCGCAATGTGCGGCAGCGGCGCAGGATTCTCAGCTTCAGTAATAGTCTCGCCGATCGTAATTCCTTCCACACCCGCGACGGCGACGATGTCGCCAAGTTCGGTTTCCGTGATGTCGGTCCGCTTCAGGCCTGAAAACGAAAACAGTTTGGTGATCTTTGTTTTATGTAACGAGCCGTCGAGCTTGGCAATGGCGACTTCTTCGCCGGTATGCATCTTGCCGTTGAAAACGCGTGCGATGGCCAGCCGGCCGAGATAGTCGCTGTAGTCGAGATTCGCCACTAGAATTTGCAGCGGACCAGATGGATCGCCCTTGGGCAAGGGAATCGTCTTCAGGATCGCATCGAACAGCGGACGCAGATTTTCGCCACCCCCGCGGATGTCGGTCGAGGCCGTGCCAGTCTTGGCATTTGTGTAGAGCACGGGAAAATCCAGTTGCTCTTCCTTGGCGTCGAGATCGATGAACAGGTCATAGATCTCGTTGAGCACTTCCTGCGGACGCGCATCCGAGCGGTCGATCTTGTTGATCACCACAATCGGCGGCAGCTTCGCTTCCAGCGCCTTGCCTAGCACATAGCGCGTCTGCGGCAGCGGGCCTTCGCTCGCATCCACAAGCAGCATCACACCGTCGACCATTTTCAGCGCCCGCTCGACTTCTCCGCCAAAGTCACTGTGGCCGGGCGTGTCCACAATGTTGATCTTCACATCGTGATAAAAGATGGCCGTGTTCTTGGCCAGAATAGTAATGCCGCGCTCGCGCTCCAGTTCGTTCGAGTCCATTACCCGTTCGACGTGGTGCTCGTTGGAGCGAAACGTTCCGCTCTGTTGCAGCATGGCGTCGACCAGCGTCGTCTTCCCGTGGTCGACGTGAGCAATGATGGCGATATTGCGAATGCTTGAACTCAAAAGAATCCTTCCTGAATTGTTGCCTACTACCACTTTACTATGCGAGGAATGAATTCACCACGAAGGGTGACGAAGGTTTCCCGCGAAGGGAAGGACGCGTCACGCGGGTTCTGAGGTTGTGCTTTCGACCAGTTCGGTAACCACTTCGGATCTGCCCTCGGCCCGCGCCCGCAACCGGTACCACAACACAATCGTAATCAGAGAAAACACAAAGATGACGGTCGACACGGCATTGATTTCCGGAGTGATGCCGCGCCGCAACCGTCCCCAGATTTCCAGTGGCAAAGTATTGTCTCGTCCAATCAGAAAAAAACTGACTGCGATCTCGTCCATCGAGAGAGTGAAGATCAGCAGCGCCGCTCCGATGATCGGCAGTTTCAGGTTTGGCACCGTCACCCGCCAGAACGTCTGCCAGTAATTTGCTCCCAGGTCCAGCGAAGCTTCTTCCTGCGCCCGGTCTAGTTTCTGCAGTCCTGCGAATACTTCGGTAGTCGCCACCGAAATCAAAGCCGTCCCATGTCCCAGAACAATCGTCAGCAGGCTGAGTTTTGTTCCCGTCAAGTTGAACAGCATCAGTAGTGAAAGCCCCGTAATGATTCCCGGCAGAATCAGCGGCAACAGTACCAGACGCCGAAACAAAGCCTTCCCGGGAAACTGTGCCCGGTCCAGCGCCAACGCCGCCGGAACACCAAACGCCAGCGCAATCACCATCGCGGCGAACGCAACCTGCAAGCTGTTGAACACCGAATCCCAGATCGGCCCGTCTGAGAACAACGTGCGATACCAGTCGAGCGTCAGGTGATGTGGTGGAAATCCGCCCACCCCTTCTCCGTTGAACGAATACAGAATGAGGACCACGATGGGCAAATAGAGGAACGCAAACACGGCAACGGCATGCGCCATCAGCCAGCGCGAGCGTGGAAACGTCATCGATTCGCCGCTCACGAGAAGCTCCATTTCTTTTCCAGCCGCTCCGAGAAAAACAGCAGACCCACGACCAGCACCAGCATGCACAGCGAAATCGCCGCTCCCAACGGCCAGTTGTAAGCCGCGCCGAACAAGCTCACGACGATGTTCGAAATCATGATCCCGCTTGGCCCGCCCAGCAGTAACGGCGCCAGAAAATCCCCCAGGCTGAGCACAAAGGCAAACGTCGCTCCCGCCAACACTCCCGGAATCGACAGCGGCAAGATCACTTTCCAAAATGTTTGTATCGGCGTCGCTCCCAAGTCGTGCGAAGCCTCCACCAGATTGCGGGGAATGTGCTCAAGTGCCGCATAAATCGGCAAAAACGTGAACGGAGTGTAGATGTGCGTCAGCGTGAGCACCACCGCAAACGGACTGTAGAGCAGAAACTCCAGCGGTTGCCTGGTCAAATGCACATACTGCAGCAGCGTGTTGAGCACGCCGTCCGACCCTAGAATTGTTTTCCACGCATACGCCCGAACCAGATAGCTCACCCAGAGCGGAATAATCACCAACTGATAGAAAAGGTCCTTCCGCTTTCCGGCATAGAACGACAGAAAATACGCCAGCGGATACCCCAGCAGCAGCGAGAAGATCATGACTCGCGCCGCAATCCACATCGAGCGCAACAGCGTCTGCCAGTAAACATCAACCTTCAGAAGTGTCTTGTAATTCGCCAGATCCCACGCATGCACGATAGTCTGCGTCGGAGAGACCGACCAGAAGCTGTAACAGAACATCAGCGCATACGGAATGAGCAGAAACGCCGTTACCCACAAGACCGGGGGAAGGGTCACGGCCGTTCTGTAAGCGCGGGAGAACATCAGTTCCTCTCCGGAGACTCGCGGACCGGGACGGCATCAGCGGGAGAGAACTCCAGATCGATCTCGTCCCGCATTACTCCGCTCGGCGTCCGTACCACGAGCATGAGCCCGTCCCCGCAGTCCACGCGGATCAACTCCGTGGCTCCATGAAATGCCTGGTGCCGAACCTTGCCGCGAATCCGCACGCCGCCTGCGCCGGTCACGTTTCCGCCGGCAACCACTCGAATATTCTCCGGACGCAACGAAAAAAGTGTGGATCCATCTGGAAGTTGAACGGCCCACGACAGGGAAGAGCAGCGCACCATCCCAGCCTGCACTATTCCCTTCAACAAATTCGTATGTCCGATGAATTGCGCCGCATAAGCCGTCGCCGGCCGGCTGTAAATCTCCCGCGGTGTCGCCACCTGCTCCAATTCTCCCGAGCGCAATAGGGCAATGCGATCGGACATCACCATCGCTTCTTCCTGATCGTGTGTGACAAACACAAATGCGATGCCGACTTCCCGCTGCAGAGATTTCAGTTCCACCTGCATCTGCCGCCGCAAGTTCGCATCCAGCGCCGAAAGCGGCTCATCCAAAAGCAACAACCGCGGCCGGTTCACCAGCGCCCGCGCCAGTGCTACTCGCTGCTGCTGCCCTCCGCTGATCTTCGATGGCTTCGCTTTTGCAAATGGCGTCATCTTTACTTTCTCCAGTGCCTCACCAACCCGCGCCGCAATCTCCGCTGCGGGGCGTTTCGCCACGCGCAATCCATACGCCACGTTTTCCTCGACGGTCAGATGTGGAAACAGCGCATAGTGCTGAAACACTGTATTCACGCGACGTCGATACGGAGGTTGCCGGTCGAGACGCTCTTCTCCCATCCAGATTTCGCCGGCAGTCGCGCGCTCAAAACCCGCAATAATTCGCAGCAGCGTGGTCTTGCCCGAACCGCTTTCTCCCAGAATCGTGAGGAATTCCCCCTCCGCAATCTCCAGTGAAATGTCGCGCAACACCACATTCTTCCCAAAGTTCTTCGCGACATTACGAATGGTGAGCAGCGTTGCCCTGGCGGCGGAATTCGCGTCCGTCCTGGAATTAGCTCTGGAGGTTAGGGTGGAAGCCATGATCTCTTGTGGTCAGTTGACGCAGAGCTATTGAGCAGCCTTTACTTCATTCCAAATCTCGTTGTACTTGGCCCGCCGTGGCACATTCTGCCAGAAGTAGAGCCGCTTCTGATAGTTGTCCACATCGTCGAGATGCAGGTTCTTCACCTCATCCTTCGTCATGAACTGCGCTGCCTGCGGATTCGCTGGAGTATACCCCGTCACATCCGTAACCTTCTTTTGCGTCTGCGCCTCAATCATGTACTCGAGAAACGCATTGGCCAGTTCCTTATTTTCGCTTCCCGCCGTAATCATCAGGTGATCGATCCATCCGGTCGTGTTTTCCTTCGGAATCGTCTCTCCCACCGGAAAATTGATCTTGCGTAACTGGTTGGTCATCAGCGGCCATCCCATCGCCGCCACGACTTCATGATTCTGAAACAGGTTCGTCAACTCACCGCCGGTCGACCACGTCTTGCGGATATTCGGCTTCAACTCCAGCAGCTTTTTCTTCACCGCTTCCAGTTGCGCATCGGTCAAGTTGTAAAGCTGCGACGGCTCCGGCTTGTCATAACCGAGAACCTGAGCCGCCATGTAAACCGTCGACAGATCGTCCCACACAGAAATCTTCCCGCGGTATTTTGGATCCCACAAAACGTTCCAGCTTTCCGGAGGTTTCGCGAACACCGTCGTGTCGTAAATCAGAGGATCCGGTCCCCACATGAACGGGACGCCGTACACCTGGCCGCTTACCCGCACCAGCGGCAGGGAAGTCAGTTGCGGCGAAAGCTGGCTGTAGGCGGGAAGCTTGGCCAAATCGAGTGGCGCGGCCAGGCCCGCCGACGCAATCGACGTGGCCACATCGCTCGATGGCGAAATCACATCATAATTTCCGCTGCTGCCGCCGCGCAGTTTGGCCACGAGTTCGTCACTCGATCCCATGTACGAAGCCGAAACTTTGCAGTGGTGCTGCTCCTCAAACGTCTTCACGAACGCGGGATCGGCGTACCCCTCCCACACCAGCAGATTGAGCGTGGGCGTCTTCTTACCGCACGATACCGCCAACAAGATCAACGGTAGCAAGCTCATCAGAACGTCGCCAGCTCATTTCCCCTCCGGCTTTCCATCGCGTCTCGCCTTCCACTGCGGGGACTCGTACACTACCTTCCCACCGACCATAGTCAACAGCACTTCAGTCTTTCCAATCTCCGACGGAGGAATCTTGAACAAGTCCTGCGCGATCAAAATCAGATCCGCCAACTTTCCAGCCTCCAGCGATCCCTCTTCCTTCTCCCGGTGTCCGGCAAAGGCCGCTCCCCATGTATATCCCTTGATCGCATCCTCCAGACTGATTCGCTCGTTTGGCAGATAGCCGCCGGGAGGCTCGCCCTCAGTCGTCTGCCGCGTCAATGCGTTCTGCACCCCGGGCCACGGGTTGAGTGTGACAATGGGCCAGTCGCTTCCGAAAGCAAGAACACCACCGCTTTGCTCGATGCTCCGCCACACCCATCCGCGTTGAGCGCGCTCCGGGCCGATATGCGGTGCCCAGACTTTCATTAAATCGTCATCAGGATACGCATGCAGAGGTTGGAAGCTCGCGATCACGCCCAGCCGTCCAAAGCGCGGAATGTCTTGCGCGGAAATAGTCTCGATGTGTTCAATTCGGGGACGCATATCGCTGCCGCCACCCTTGCTCAGCGCTTCTTCGTATGCATCCAACGCCAGCCGCACCGCCTTGTCGCCGATTGCGTGGGTGTAGACCTGAATGCCCGCACGTTCCAGTTGCTCCACTGCTCGCTTATACTTTTCAGGCTCCCACCACAACTTACCGTTCTGGCTGGGATCATCACTGTACGGAGCCAGCATGGCTGCAGTGTGCGATTCGATCACTCCATCGAGAAAAAACTTTGCTGCTCCCGCCGCCAGCCATTCGTCATGATACCGTCGCTGCGCGTCCTTAATCTTGTCGAGGATGATCTTGTCGAGGATGATCTTGTCGGTCTGATCAGTGGAAACCGACACTGGCTCGACCCGCGAAGCAATATAGAAGCGCACCGTAAGCTGCCCCTCACGTCGCAACTCGTCATACACATCGAGTGCCGTGAAATCGCCACCCTCGACGCTGACGCCTCCCGGACTGATTCCCCGAACCAGTCCCACTTTATTCGCCTCCTGCATCCCCAGCCGCAGAGCTTCCTTAATTTTCATCCGGCTCGGTGGTGGAATCGCTCGCCGGATAACCGCATCTGCCGCATCCTCTTTCACCGCCCCGGTAGGCTCGCCGCTTGCCGGATCCCGCACAAACTTTCCCCCTGGCGGATCCGCGGTTTCCTTTCCAACGCCGGCCAGTTCTAACGCCTTGCTATTGGCCCACCACGTATGACCGTCAAAGCTTTCGAGATAGACCGGTCGGTCCGAAACAACCCGATCAAGATCACCCTTCGTCGGCATGCCGGAGGTTCCGAATGTCGTGTATTGCCATCCCCGACCGAGGACCCAGGGTAACTCCGTATGCGCCTTCGCATAGGTCTTCACTTGCTGTTGAATCTCGTCAACAGTCTTTGCCCCCTCCAGATTCACCTGCAACAAGCTGAGCGAGCCGTCCAGGAAGTGAATGTGAGAATCGGTGAAGCCGGGAAGAACCAGGTGACCGTCGCTCTCGATCACTTTCGTGTTAGGGCCTCGATAAGCCGCAATGTCTCCCTCAGACCCGATAGCCACGATCTTATCTCCGCGGATGGCTATGGCCTTTGCCCACGGTTGCTTTGGGTTCTCCGTATAAATCCGAGCGTGCACGATGAGAGTGTCGGCGGAGGCACTATTCGTTTTCTCCTGTGCGACGGCCTCAACGAGTAGCGAAACCACCGCGACAGCCGTCAGCAGCGCGTTCCAACGACAGCTTTGTATCGTGCGATACATCTCTTCGCTTCTAGAACGTCGGCGGCGTGTTCACCCACAACAGGCAAGTTTCTATGCGCCCCGGATTTTTCCAGCGATGCGGCGTGGCACTCTCGAAGTAAAAACTGTCGCCCGATTTCAGCCGGTACTCCGACCCGTCAAGCGTGATGGCCAATTCGCCGCGCAAAACGTACAGAAACTCTTCTCCTTCGTGCGTATACGCTTCACCGCTCCCGGCCTCCGGTGCTACACGAAACAGGTGCGGCTCCATTACTGTGTTGCCCCAGGCCAGCAATTCCATGCAAACTCCCTGACCCGCCTCCAGCACTTTCCGTTGTGCCGGACGCACCAGACGGCTGCTTCCTTCTTTCGCGTCGAAGAAGTCCAGAATGTTGGTCTTATAAAAACGCGCCAGCTTGCGCAGTGTGCCCACCGACCCGCTCATCTGCGATCGCTCGAGCGCGCTCAGAAATCCCACCGAAATGCCCACTGCACGCGCCACCTGCGCCAGCGACAGCCGCCGTTTGACTCGCAATTGCCGCAGATGACCTCCAATCGCGCCCGCATTTCCATCCGCGGCGGGTCGTATCTGTCCCTCGCGCTTCAGTAATTCCACGATCGCCGGCGCGTTCAACCCACGCACCTTGCGCAGGAACCGCGCTCGCTTCAGCAACTTCACGTCCTCACTCGAATACAGGCGATACTTGCTTTCAGTCCGCCGCGGACGGGTCAGCCCCAGGCTTTCCCACGACCGGATCACCGACGGCGATACTCCCACGGTCCGCGCCACGTCACCAATCTTCAGATAAGGTTTGGAATTGGTCGAGTTCATGCTCCCGCTGGCCGCCGCGATAAGGTTTATTTTGCTGAAGGAATGCGTTTTTTCTCCTTGACAGTGCGCATCCCCCTTCTCTAACCTTGCGGGATTATAGCAAGGTTGTGGCTGAACACAAGCAGTCGCTTTCAAAGAAAAAACTGACTTCTCCGAGTGTGCCTGGAGGTTCCATGCCGTCACTGCGAGCCCGTTGCTCACGAGTTTGTCTGGCCGTTGCAATCTGCCTTTCTGCTTCCAGTCTGCTTTTTGCGCAGGGTACCACCGGCCGTGTTGTGGGCCGGGTCTCCGATCCTACAGGCGCGGTTCTCGCGGGAGTGAAAGTGACGCTCGTCAACCAGGCCACCAACGTCAGTCGCGATGCCACCACGAATGAAAGTGGAGACTACGATTTCGTGGCGGTTCCAGTCGCCACCTACCGTCTGGAATTCGATCTCCCGGGTTTCAAAAAGAACGTTCGCCGTGACGTCATCCTCGATGTCAACCAGGTGATCACTCTCAACATGAGCCTGCAGTTAGGCCAGGCAAAAGAGATTGTAGATGTCACCTCGGAAGCTCCGCTGGTTGAGACCTCGAGCACGCAACTCGGCACCGTCGTCAACGACCGCGCCATTGTGCAGTTACCCCTGAACCAGCGCGATACTTATCAGTTCCTTTCTCTGCAGCCGGGCGTGCAATCCGAGGTGGGGGCTGATCTCTATTACGGCAGCAGCAGCACGGGAAGCGTCTCCGTCAATGGCGGCCGCGGCCGCTCCAACAACTTTAGCGTCAACGGCGGTGACGCGAACGATCTGTTCGCCAATCTTCCCACCGTGCAGCCCAGCCCGGACAGTGTGGAAGAGTTTCGCATCCTGACTAACGGCTTTGACGCCGAGTACGGCCGCAATTCAGGTTCCGTCGTTAATGTGGTGACCAAGTCCGGAACCAATCAGATTCACGGCGACATTTATGAATTCAATCGCAACAAGGTACTGAATGCCAAGAATTACCTTGATCCGGTCAAAGAGCCTTTCATCCTGAATCAGTTTGGCGGGACGATCGGCGGGCCTATCAAGAAGGATCGGACGTTCTTCTTCGGCGCTTATGAAGGACTGCGGCGCATCCAGGGAATTTCAAGTGGCACGGTGACGCTGCCGACTGCTGCTGAAAGTACAGGCGTATTCAATGGAGCCTTCGGAGGCTCCGTCACGAATCCTTTCGTTGGTGCGGTTCTACAAGGGCGTCCTGGTTGCGCCCAGGCTATCGCGAACAATGGCGGAAGCATTCCAGATCCGACCGTCGCTGCTAACTATCCAACCCCATGGACGACACTTTTCCCGACAATTAACGGCAATACCACCATCCCTGTCGCGTGCCAGGATCCCGTGGCCGCTGACCTGATGAACCACTACGTGACTCCTTACATTCCACAAGTGAACTCTAGCGGCAACCTCGTGACCGTGCTGAATGAGCACGACCGCCGCGACCAGGGCCAATTTCGCTTTGACCACCGCATCAACGACAAGCAGAACTTTTCTGCCTACTACTACATTACCGATGAGACCGACTTCAGTCCTTTTAACAACTTCCAGGCAGCGGGCGCAAATATGCCAGGATTTGGCGACACCATTGCGCAACGCAACCAGCAGTACAACCTGAGCCATAGCTGGACGATCACCAACAGCTTGGTCAACGAGGCGCGTTTCACTTACATGCGCGAAGCGCAAGGCACATTCGGCCATTCCCAGCAAACCAATCTGGTTACCAATTCCTGCGTTAGCGCGGCGGCCAAGCCTTTCTGTTTTACTGGAGTGTCTGATTCGTCGGCCGTCAACAACTTGGGCCTTACCAGGGTAGGGATTACTCCGGGCTTGGGCCCACAGCGCGAAGGTGTTCCGGATATCGCAATTTCCGGCGGCTTCACCATTGGCAACAACTTCGAGGGCGAAATCCCGCAGGTTGGCAACTCCTTCCAGTGGACTGACAGCATCACCAAGGTCAAAGGCAATCACACTTTCAAGTTTGGTGGCGATGTGCGCCGCATGAGGTTCGATCAACACCTCTACTTCGAAGTCAGCGGCTATTACAATTACTTCGGCACCGGAGTCAACACGACCGGATTCTCCGATCTGTACCCCGACTATCTTCTCGGACTTCCCGACCAGTATCAGCAGGGCGCGGCCCAGGTCGAAAACGTCCGTGAAACCTCGATCTATACGTTTGCGCAGGATAGCTGGAAAATACGTCCAAACCTAACTCTGAACTACGGTATGCGCTGGGAATTCAACAGTCCGCTGGATGACATCGGCCACCACGTGCAGACCTTCCGCCCCGGACAAAGCACCACGACCTATCCTTGCCAGCTAAGCGCTTACAGCATCAACTATTTTCAGACACAATACGGGGTCGCTGACCCTACCTGTGCCAACACGGGGGTTTTTCCCACGGGACTCGTCGTCCCGGGAGACAAGGGCGTTCCCTCGGGCCTAACCCAGACCTACTACAAGGCCTTCGCTCCTCGCATCGGCATCGCCTGGAGCCCCGGAAAATCTGGAAAGACCAGCATTCGCGCCGGCTGGGGCATGTTTTACAATCCCATCGAGCAGTTGGTGCTCGAACAGTTCAGCGCGGAGCCTCCTTTCGGCGGCAGCACTCTGATCTTCGGGACCATGTTCAACTCGCCTTTCGTTGCTCAGGCTGGCTACCAGTACCCCAATGCCTTCAATCCGGCAGGGGGTGAGTTCACCGGAATTCTCAATCCCAAGCCTGGTCAGTCTGTCGATTGGTCCCTCTTCCGTCCGATCCTTCTGTTTGGAGAGTTCCAGCCGCACATGCGCACGCAGTACTCCGATCAATACAACTTCACTATCCAACACCAGTTGGCTAATAATCTCGTCCTGTCCCTGGGCTTCGTGGGCTCGCAGGGACATCGCCTGCTCGCCACCACGGACTTGAATCGCGCCACGCCCCAGACTTGTCTGGATATCATTTCGATCGCCAAAGCCAACCAAGCGAATGTCAGCTCATTTTTTGCCCCCGGGACCTGCGGTCCCTTCCTCGAGGACAATCAATACACCGTTACCGTGCCCCCCGGTTTCAACTTCCACTTACCAAACGGTCAAACTGTAATGGGTACGGGACAGACATTAAACTTTACCGGCATCCGGCCTTTCTCTTCACCATCCTGCCAGCTTAACAATACTGGCTGCCCGCCTGATCAAATCCCCGTCTTCTCCAACATCTTTGCTCAAGACACGATTGCGAATTCTGCCTACAACTCCTTCCAGGCGAATCTCGAGAAGCGCTTCTCTAATGGTCTCCAGCTTCAAGCCGCCTACACCTTCAGCAAGTCGATAGATGAGGCCTCCAGCTTTGAAGACCTCCTCAACCCGTTTAATCCCCGGGCCACTCGCAGCCTTTCGCTCTATGATGCGCGCCAGCGCTTCGTTGTCAGCTATTACTACCAGTTGCCCGTCCCCAAGTATTCCGGATTTAAGGGCAAGGTCCTCGATGGCTGGGCGGTTTCTGGCATCACTCAATTTCAATCCGGTTTCCCGGTTCACATCCAGGACGGCAACGACAGCGAACTTACCAGCAGCATTGACTTCTCCGCAGCCGGTACGCCCGATCTCATTGCGCCCTTTCATGAGTTGGATCCCCGCAAGAGTGCTCAGCATTTCGTGTTCGATCCTGCCAGCTTCGCCAATCCCGCCCTCGGCAACTTCGGCACCGCCAAACGCACTATTTGCTGCGGTCCCGGACTGGACAACTCCGACATCTCCGTACAGAAAGAAGTTCCCCTGAGCGAGATCAAACATTTTGAATTTCGCTGGGACGTATTCAATGTGTTTAACCACACCCATTTCTTCAACATCGACGGCAACATCACCGACGGCGCCAACTTCGGAATCGCAAGGAAAGTCGCAGATCCGCGCCTGATGCAGTTTGCTTTGAAGTTCTATTTCTAGTTGGAAGAGTACAGTATAGAAAGAGACCTACCCCCGGACGGCCCGCCGTCCGGGCAATCTAATGGCCCGCCAACAAATGCCGGCCTGAGCTTTCCCGGAGAACCCGATGTACCCCGATCTGCAGAAAGAACTCGCAACCTTCGAGCGGCGCACGCCAAAATCTGCCGAAGCTCACAAGAAAAATCTCAAACGCATTCCCCTCGGCGTGGCCAGCAACTACCGCGCCTATGATCCCTGGCCGATTTTCGTGAAGGAAGCCAGCGGCAGCAAGTTCCGTGACCTCGATGGCAACGAATACATCGACCACAACCTGACCTTCGGCGCGCTCATGGCCGGACATTGCCATCCCGCCGTCATGAAGGCCGTCGAAAAGCGCCTATCCACCGGCACCATGTTCGGCATGCCCCACGATATGGAATGGGAACTCGCCGAAGAAATCTGCAACCGTTTCCCGGTCGAGATGTGCCGCTTCGGCAATAGCGGTACCGAGGCCACCATGCACGCCATTCGCTTGGCCCGCGCCGCCACCGGACGCGACAAGATTGTGAAATTCGAAGGCGCTTACCACGGCCTGCACGATAGCGCTCTGGTCAGCGTCAAGCCGCACGCTCCCGACTACGGCGACATCCACAACCCCACGGCGGTGCCCGGCGGCCTGGGCGTGCCCAAGTCCGCAGTCGCCAATGTGCTCATCGCCACCTTCAACGACCTAGCCACCGTCGAGCGTCGGTTCAAAGAAAATCCCGGCGAGATCGCCGCGATCATTCTCGAGCCCATCCTGATGAACGTCGGCCTCTGCATGCCGCAACCCGGCTTCCTGAAAGGTCTTCGCGAGATCGCCACCAAAAATGGCGCGCTGCTGATCTTCGACGAAGTCAAAACCGGCGCGAAACTAGGCTGGGGAGGCGCCAGCGAATACTTCAGCGTCGCACCCGATATGATCTGTCTGGCGAAGTCCATCGGCGGCGGCCTGCCGCTTGCCGCCTTCGGCGCGCAAAAATCCGTGATGGACCTCATCTCGCAGCACAAAGTCTTCCACGGCGGAACCTACAACACTAACCCAGTCTCGATGGCCGCAGGCCTGGCAACGTTCCGCGAAGTCCTGACCCGCGCCAACTACGCCCACGTCGACAACCTCAGCAAGAAGTTGACCGACGGTTATCGCAAAACCCTCGCCAAGGTCGGCCTGCAGGCCTACATCGCGCAGGCCGGAGCCAACGGCGCGCTCATGCTCTACCCGAAGGAAATTCGCAACTATCGTGACTGGACCGTGGTTAACGTCGATCTCTGGCGCCACTACTGGTTCGGCATGGTCAACCGGGGCGTCATGGCGCAACCCTATTGGTGGGACGAGCAGTGGACTATCTCCGTCCAGCACACCGAGGCCGACATCGACAAGCACCTGGCCGCGTTCGAGGACATAGCTCCCTCGCTCGCCAAGGCGCAGCAAGAACGCAGTGAGCGTGTGCCGGCCGAAGTAGCACATTAGTTAAGTAATGTCTGTGTGGGGCGGACACTCCTGTCCGCCCCCATGCAGCATCAAGACTCACGTGGCGACAGCCGCCTCGACTGTCCGCAAAGCGAAGCGAGGCGTTCCCGAGGACCATTGTCCACCGCCATCCAACCCGCAACCGCCGAAGCTGCCGCTCAGCCGCACCTCAAGCGCGTACTGGGCCGCCGTGACCTCGTACTTCTGTTCGTCGTCGCCGTTTTCAATTTAAACGTCGTCCCCTCCATCGCCGCCAATGGTGGCGTCACCATTTACCTCTGGATCATCTCTCTACTCTTGTTCTTCTGGCCGCAAGGCATCGCGGTCATCGAACTCGCCCACCGCTATCCCGGCGAAGGCGGCGTCTATCTCTGGGCCAAAGAAGTATTCGGCGACTTTCACGGATTTCTCTCCGGCTGGTGCTACTGGACCAATAACATGCTCTACGTGCCGACCGTCATGCTCTACTTCGTCGGCGTCTCGGTCTACGTGCTCGGTCCCGGCCACCAGGGACTCCCCGACAACAAGCTCTTCGCTGCCAGCGTCTCCCTTGCTCTGCTTGCGCTGCTTACTGTTCTCAACATCCTCGGACTCGGGGTTGGAAAGTGGATCAACAACGTTGGCGCCGTCGGAACCTTCATCGCCGCCGCTGTGCTGGTCGGTCTTGGCATTGTTATCTGGTCGCGCTTTGGCGCTGGTATCACCACAGCCGATTTCAAGATTCCCGCCAACCCGCGTTTTGTTCTCAATTCTTTCGGAGTCATCTGCTTCGGTCTGGTCGGTCTCGAACTCGCGTCGGTTATGGGAGATGAAATCCAGGACCCTCGCCGCACTCTTCCCGGAGCTGTCGCCCTGGGAGGGTTGCTCTCCGGCACTCTCTACATCGCCGCGACTTTGACGTTGCTCATCGCTGTCGGCAAAAGCGTCAACGTGTTGCAAGGCGTGGTGCAAGCGGTAACCGGAATGGCTGCCCGTCTCGGCGTGAGTTGGATCAGCAGCCCCTTCGCCCTCATGCTCAGCTTGGCCATCGCTGGCATCGGTTCGGCCTGGATCGGCGGCTGTTCCCGTATCCCCTTTGTCGCCGGACTCGATTCCTACATGCCTTCCTGGCTCGGCAATATCCATCCGCGTTACGCCACGCCGTACGCCGCCCTCATCGTGCAGGGAATCGTCTCCGCCGTTCTTGTCATATTGAATTTCGCCGGCGCCGGAGTGCAGGAAACATTTCAAAAGCTGCTCTCACTGGCGGTTGTATTGCAACTCGTTCCCTTCGTCTACATGTTCGGAGCATTGGTGAAATTCGCGGTGACCGAATCCGCTCCTAAGGGCCAGTATGGACGCCTCACGCTTTTACTCGCAGGGCTAAGCGGATTCCTGACCACGGTTCTCGGCATTGCGCTGGTATTTTTTCCGGCCCAGCAAATTACGTCGCTGTGGCAATACGAATTATGGATGTTCGGCGGCACGCTGTTCTTCATCGGCCTCGCCGCATTTTTCTTTTTCGTCTACGGTCGCCGCAAGGCGTCGCGACGGATTCAACTCGCCTCCGTCGCCGCGCCCGTAACGGCGAGCGAAGTTCGCCGTGGAATTTGAATTATGTGGGGACAGCCGCCCTCGGCTGTCCTGAGCGTAGCCAAAGGGTCGAGGCGAGCAAAGCTCACCCTCGGACGTTGAATTGGAAGACTAGAGGTGAGCAAAGCTCACCCTCGAGGCCAAATTGAAAGGCAAGAGGTCGCGCGTTGGATCCCATGCGCCAGGCGCGTAGCGCCGAAATGTGAAAGCCCGGCACGGAAGTGCCGGGTAGACGTGACAAGAATGAAACAAGTCCCGTTAGGGACGGCACAACCTTTCAGGTAGCCAGGAGGCTTCAATGCCCAGCGGAGTTCAGACCGAAGTTAAGACCTACCAGATGTTCATCAACGGCGAATGGGTCGCCAGCAAATCCGCGAAGACATTCCCCGTCTACGATCCCTCGACGGAGGAAGTCATCGCCCAAGTCCCCGATGCCTCTGCCGACGACGTCAACCGCGCCGTCGCCGCTGCCAAGGCTGCCTTCGAAGAAGGACCATGGGCAACCACCACCGCGCAGGAGCGAGGCCGCGTCCTGTTCCGCCTCGCGGACAAAGTCCGTCAGAACCTGCCCGCGCTCGCCGAACTCGAGTGCCGCAACACCGGCAAGCCCATCGTCGAAGCCGAATACGACATCAACGACGTGGCCACTTGTTTCGAATACTACGGCGGCCTTGCTACGAAAGTTGTCGGTTATGTGAATCCCGTCCCCGACAACGCCATGAGTCTGACGTTGAAAGAACCCGTAGGTGTCGCTGGACAGATCATCCCGTGGAACTATCCGCTGTTGATGGCGGCATGGAAATTGGCGCCGGCGCTGGCCGCGGGTTGCACCTGCGTCCTCAAGCCCGCCGAACAAACGCCGCTCACCGCCCTTGAATTCGCCAAAGATTTCGCCGAGTGCGGCCTGCCCCCGGGCGTCGTCAACATCATTACCGGCTTCGGCGAGAGCGCCGGCGCTCCGCTAGTCCAGCATCCCGACGTAAACAAAATCGCATTCACCGGCAGCGCCGCCGTAGGCAAGATCATCGTCAAGCAGGCCGCCGATACGGTGAAGCGCGTCACTTTAGAGCTCGGCGGGAAGTCGCCCAACATCTTCTTCGCCGACGCCGATTTTGAAGCTGCCATCGACGGCGCTCTCTTTGGAGTCTTCATCAATCAGGGAGAAGTCTGCTCCGCCGGCAGCCGCATCCTCGTGCAGAAATCCATCTACAAAAATTTCGTCGAGGCCATGACCGAAAAGGCCAAGAAAATCAAGCTGGGTCCGCCGCTCGAGCGCGATACAAAGATGGGTCCTCTCGTCAGCAAGGAGCAATACGACCGCGTCAACCAATACCTCGCGATCGGCAAGAAAGAAGCCAAGCTCGCTTCCGGCGGCGGACGCCCTGAAAAATTCGCCAAGGGCTATTACGTTCAGCCCACCATCTTTTACGACGTCAACAACTCAGCCCGCATCGCCCGCGAAGAAATTTTCGGCCCCGTAGCCGCGGTGATTCCTTTCGAAGACGAAAAGGACGCGATGAAGATCGCCAATGATTCGCCCTACGGCCTGGCCGCCGCCGTCTGGACCCGCGACATTTTCAAAGCCATGCGTGCCGTAAAGTCCCTGCGCGCCGGAATCGTCTGGGTGAATCACATGCAACCCACATATGTAGAAGCCCCGTGGGGCGGTTACAAGCAATCCGGCTTCGGTCGTGAACTCGGCCCCTGGGGCATCGAAGAGTATCTCGAGACCAAGCAGGTGCACATTAATCTGAACGAAGCACCAATCGCCTGGTACTAGAAAGACAGGGTAAGTTTTCAGTTGCCACCACTTTGTCCTGTCATCCTGAGCGAAGCGAAGGACCTATGCAACTGGAGCAACGATGAAGCCGGTAGCTGTGAAAGCGAACGACCGACGACGAACGAACAACGACCAACGACGAGACTAACGATGTCCACTATTCAACTCCGCACCCCCATCCCCGGCCCGAAGTCCAAGGCCCTGTCCGAGCGCCGCGCTCAAGCCGTGCCCCGCGGCCTTTCCCACGGCACGCCTATCTACGTAGCCAAAGCCGAAGACGCGTGGCTGGAAGACGTCGACGGCAATCGCTACCTCGATTTCGCCGGAGGCATCGGCTGCCTCAACGTCGGCCATCGCAGGGACGAAGTCGTCAGCGCCGTCAAGGATCAACTCGACCGCTTCCTCCACACCTGCGTGCAGGTCACGCCCTACGAGGGATACATCCACCTCGCCGAGCGCATGAACCAAATAACTCCGGGAAAGTTTCCTAAGAAAACCCTGTTCGTCAATAGCGGCGCCGAAGCCGTCGAGAACGCGGTAAAAATCGCTCGCGCCTATACCAAGCGCCCCGCGATCATCGCTTTCGAAGACGCGTTTCACGGACGCACCATGATGACGCTTGCCCTGACCAGCAAGACTCATCCCTATAAAGCCGGATTCGCCCCGTTCCCCGGCGATGTTTACCGCGTCCCATTTGCCTATTGCTATCGTTGTTCGTATTCCCTGAAGTATCCCCAGTGCGATCTCTACTGTGCCCGCCATCTGGAAGACACGTTCAAACGCGTAGTTGCCAACGAGGAAGTTGCCGCCATCATCGCCGAGCCAGTAATGGGAGAAGGCGGCTTCATCGCACCGCCGCCCGACTACTTCAAAGTTCTCGTCGATCTCTGCCACAAACACGGCATCCTCTTCATTGCCGATGAAGTCCAATCCGGCTTCGGCCGCACCGGCGCCATGTTCGCCAGCGAGCGTTACGGCATTGAGCCAGACCTCCTCGTCACAGCGAAGTCTCTCGGCGGTGGCCTGCCATTAGCCGCGGTTACCGGCCGCGCCGAAATTATGGATGCCCCCGGTCCCGGCGGTCTCGGTGGAACCTTCGCCGGTAATCCGCTCTCCTGCGCCGCAGCCCTGGCCGTTCTCGATTTGTTCGAGCGCGAAAACTTGCTGGCCCGTGCCAACGAACTCGGAGACCGCTTCCAGCGCCGCGCCCGCGAATGGCAACGCCGCTGGCCCATCATCGGAGACGTTCGCGGCCTCGGCGGCATGCAAGCGATTGAACTCGTGCAGTCGCAGGAGACCAAAGCGCCGGCCACCGACGAAACGAAAAAAATCACGCAGCACTGCTACGAGCACGGCCTGATCACCATCACCGCGGGCTCGTATTCCAACGTGATCCGCGTGCTGGTCCCGCTGGTGGTAACCAACGATCAAATGGATGAAGGTATGGGCGTGCTCGAATCCGCGCTGGCCGCGATCTGCGACAAGAAAGGCGCGGTCGCGCAATTGGTGTAGGTTGTTTGTGTGGGTCCGGGTCTCAGACCCGGACAGGCCGAGCAAGCTCGGCTCGCTCTCGCTCGCGCAACCACAAATGTGTCGTACGGAACGCGGTATCATTAGTCATTGTCTCGGGGAATACACGGTGCCAACGCATCGTGACCGCGCTAAACTCTTCGCGATAGCAGAGGCCTCATCATGACCGTAGCCGCACCACCCATCACCAAGCTCACCAACTACATCAACGGCCAATGGACCGACTCGCACGCCTCCGAATGGCGCGACGTAATCAATCCCGCGACTGGCGAGGTGCTAGCCCAAGTCCCGCTCGCAGACGCGAATGAAGTCAATCAGGCTGTCGAAGCCGCAGCCGCCGCCTTCCCCGAATGGCGCCGCACTCCCCCCGAGGATCGCATCCAGCCTCTCTTTAAGCTCAAAGTACTTCTCGAAGATCACATCGCAGACATCGCCCGCATCATCACGCAAGAAAACGGCAAGACCCTCACTGAAGCCAAAGCCGAGATGCGCCGCGCTATCGAGAACGTCGAAGTCGCCTGCGGCATCCCCATGATGATGCAAGGTTACAACCTCGAAGATGTTGCCCGTGGCATCGACGAGATGATGATCCGCCAGCCACTCGGCGTCACCGCCGCCGTCGTGCCCTTCAATTTCCCCGGCATGATCGCCTTCTGGTATTTGCCCTACGCCATCGCCACCGGCAACACATTCATTCTCAAGCCCAGCGAGCGCGTTCCGCTCACCATGCGCTACGTATACGAGCTCCTCGAAAAAACCGGCCTGCCCAAAGGCGTGGTCAGCCTGGTCAACGGCGGCAAAGCCGCCGTCGACGCCCTTCTCGACCATCCCAAAGTTCGCGGCATCAGCTTCGTCGGTTCAACTCCAGTCGCGAAATACGTTTACTTCCGCGCCGCTGCCAACGGCAAGCGCGCGCAGTGCCAGGGCGGAGCCAAGAATCACGTCATCGTCCTCCCCGACGCCGATATGCCGATGGCCACGCAAATCATCAGCGACAGCGCCTTCGGGTGCGCCGGCCAGCGCTGCCTCGCCGTCTCCGTCGCAGTGACAATTGGCGAAGCGCAGAAGACGTTTCGCGATTCCATCACCGAAGCCGCCGCGCACCTCAAAGTCGGGAATGGCCTGGACGCTGGCGTACAGATGGGCCCCGTGATCACGCCGCAGAGTAAGGAGCGCGTCGAGTCTCTGATCGGCCTCGGCGAAAAGCAGGGCGCGAAAGTCCTGCTCGATGGCCGCAACGCGAAGGTCCCGAAATACGAGTCCGGAAATTTCGTGAAGCCAACCATTCTCGATAATGTCCCGATATCCAGCGAACTCGCCGACACGGAAATCTTCGGCCCCGTCCTCAGCCTGGTCCCCGCCGACAACATGGACGACGCCCTCGCGTTCTTGGAACGCAGCGCCTACGGCAACCAGGCCTCGCTGTTCACATCGAGTGGTTCCGCCGCGCGCCGCTTCCGCTATGAAGCGCCGGCAGGCAATATCGGCATCAACATCGGAGTCGCCGCACCCATGGCCTATTTTCCCTTCAGCGGCTGGAAGAACAGCTTCTTCGGCGATCTCCATGGCCAGGGCCGCGACGCCATCGAGTTCTACACCGATAAGAAAGTCGTCATCGAACGCTGGGCCAAAGAGCACAGCCGCAAGTTCTGAGCGCCGGACAAGTAGAGACGAACAATGAAACTTCTCACCACAGAGTCACAGAGACACAGAGAAATCGAAAACGAGCAAGACCCTAAAACGGCTTCGATCGTCGATAAGAAAGTCGGCCTCGTGATCAATTTCAATAGCCCATTACTGACGCAACCAATCATCCGAAGAGTCCATAAAGGTTTTCTCTGTGTCTCTGTGACTCTGTGGTGAAATGTCTTTGGAAGGATTCTATGACCACGATAATAGCCACTCCCGCCATGACTGGCCCTGAAATCATCGACCTCTGCAAAAAGCACACGCTCTACGAGTGGTCCGCGCAATCGAAAGTCGATCCCATCCCGGTCGCCCGTGCCAAGGGCATTTACTTCTATACACCCGAAGGCAAGCGCTACATCGACTTCAATAGCCAGCTGATGTCCGTCAATATCGGACACGGCGACCAGCGCGTCATCACTGCCATCAAAGAGCAGGCGGAAACCCTTGCCTACGCCAATCCTTTCATGGCCACCGAACCGCGCGCGCGTCTCGGCGCGAAGCTTGCAGAAATCACTCCCGGCGACATCGACACCTTCTTCTTTACCAACGGCGGTGCTGAAGCCAACGAGAACGCCATCAAGATTGCCCGCTTCTTCACCGGGCGCAACAAAATCATCGCCCGCTACCGCTCCTATCACGGAGCCACCGCAGGTAGCATCAGCCTCACTGGCGATCCTCGCCGCTGGGCCGTCGAACCCGGTATCCCCGGCGTCGTCCACGTTCTCGATCCATATCACGGTATCGAGCGCGGATGGGAGTCCGCCGAAAGCTCGCTCGCTATGATCGAGGAGACCATTCAGCTCGAAGGCCCGCACACTATCGCCGCCTTCATTCTGGAACCAGTCACCGGCACAAACGGAATTCTTGTTCCACCCGACGGCTACCTGGAGGGCGTCCGGAAACTCTGCGACAAGTACGGCATCCTCATGATCGCCGATGAAGTCATGTCCGGCTTCGGCCGCACGGGAGAATGGTTTGCGGTCAATCATTGGAAGGTCGTTCCCGACCTCCTGTGCATGGCCAAGGGATTAACTTCCAGCTATCTCCCGCTTGGCGCGGTGGGAATACGGCATCACATCGCGCAGCATTTTCAGGACAAGGTCTTCTACGGCGGCCTGACCTACAACAGCCATCCCATGGGATGCGCCGCTGCCCTGGCCACAATCCGCGTCTACGAAGAAGACGACCTCATCGACAACGCCAGAAAGATGGGCGCAGTCCTGAAAGAACTGGGAGCCGAATTGCAGAAGAAGCATCCATCTGTAGGTGCCGTGCGCTCCATCGGTCTGTTCGGCATCGTCGAACTGATCCGCAGTCGCAAGACGCGCCAACCCCTCGCCCCATTCAATGGCACCTCGGACGAGATGGCTGCCCTCGGCCGTTTCTTCCGCGAGCAAGGCCTCTATACCTTCGTTCGCTGGAACACTTTTTTCACCAACCCGCCGCTGTGCATCAATGAGCAGCAATTGCGCGAAGCCTTCGCCATCATTGACCGAGGCCTCGCCATCACCGATAAAGCGGTGGTGGACTAGGGGTGGTGGACTAGTCCCAGGTCTCTGGACGGCGGTAATGGCATTTGTTGGTGGCTTCGCTTGCCGTCGGAAGGGACCCCGAGATCGCGGTCTCGAGGCTTAGTTTGAGCCCACGCAGTGAGGCTGAGAATCAGTCCGTTGACGACCTCGCCGCTGATCCTGTCCCAAGGATGCCTTGTCGAAGGAGACGGCTCCTGCACGGAACCAGGTCGGCCTATTTCAGCTTCACGAAGAGCAACACAAAAATTGCCCACACTCCCGCGGTCATCGGAAATTGCACCAGGGCTGCGTCTCGTAACGCGCCTCCTCGGGGAAGCGCATAAGTAAGGAACATCATCGCCAAAGCGGTGAGTACTCCGAGAAGCAATCGTATCTTCGGGTTCATGTGTTGACCTCGTTGCCGTGCGCCCGTCCTGGATTCCAGCGCGGGCCTGTTCACGCGTTACGCGAGAGTATACCTCCGATGCGCGGCGCGGCAGCAGGTTTGTCACCGCGAGGTGCCCAAACTGCTAACGCCGGCTTGCGGCTGCCACTAACTGGTCCTGTAGCCTATAATGTAACGACTGAGGACACTATGGGCTGGTTGCAAAACAAGTTTGAAAAAAATTTTCTGATAAGCACGGTCGACTACGTCTTCAACTGGGCGCGCAAATCGGCGGTATGGCCGATGACCTTCGGCCTCGCCTGCTGCGCCATCGAGATGATCGCCTCTTCCACCTCGCGTTTCGACATCGCGCGCTTTGGCTCGGAAGTGTTTCGTCCCAGCCCGCGCCAGAGCGACCTGATGATCGTCGCCGGCACCGTCACTTTGAAGATGGCGCCCGTGGTGAAGCGTATCTACGACCAGATGCCTGACCCCAAGTGGGTCATCTCCATGGGTGCATGCTCCTCCGTCGGCGGTCCCTTTAATACCTATGCTGTGTTGCAAGGCGTCGACAAGATTGTGCCGGTAGATGTCTATGTCACCGGATGTCCGCCGCGCCCGGAGAATCTTTTCTACGCGCTGCTCAAACTGCAGGACAAAATCGATACCATGACCCTGGCCAAAAAGCCCACCGAAGTTCGTCTCGATCCCAACATGGTGGAGAACTTCAAGCGCCAGGTCATGATCGCGCAAACCCTGCAACCCAAATAGCTGTCAGCGGAACAGCCGTCAGCTGTCAGCAAACAGTTTCATGTGGGGAAGCCGCCCACGGCTGTCCGCTGAGCGAAGCGAAGGATCTCCGCCGCTAATCGCTAAATGCTAATTACTAATTGCTGATTTTCACATGCCGAATTTCACCAAGCTCACCACCCAATCCGAACTCCCCCCAGAAGGCGAAGCCAAAGAATTTCCTTGCGGCGACCGGACCATTTGTGTCGCCAACGTCAACGGCACAATCAGTGCCATGGACAACGTTTGCCTGCACCGCGGAGGCCCGCTCGGCCAAGGCATGATCGAGGGCAACAAAGTCGTCTGTCCCTGGCACGGCTGGCAGTGGGACCCCAAGACCGGAGAAGCGGCGCAGAATCCCAGCGCGAAAGTAGCGGTGTATCCGATCAAGATCGAAAACGGAGACATCCTGATCGAAGTCTAGTGCCGGGCAAGGATCATGAGTCCGATTACGCATTTCCTTACGGGATGGGTCTTCGCTAACAGCTTCCGGCTAGAGCCGAGAGAGCGGGCCCTGGTCACACTCGCATCGGTTGCCCCCGACATGGATGGCCTCGGAATAATCCCTGAACTGCTGACCCGTAATTCCTCGCATCCACTCCTCTGGTTCTCTCTCTATCACCACTCGCTGCACAACCTCGCGTTTGCGATTGTTGTTGCCGTAACGGTGTCCATGTGGGCGGCGCAGAAATGGAAAACTGGGCTGCTGGCGTTTGTGAGTTTCCATTTGCACTTATTCGAGGATTTAATTGGATCGCGCGGACCAGACGGGGATCCTTGGCCGATTCCTTATCTGAAGCCGTTTTCGCCCTTGCAGCTCAGTTGGCACGGACAGTGGGCGTTGAATGCCTGGCCAAATGTCGCGCTCACCGTCGCGCTCCTCTTGACTACGCTCTGGCTCGCATGGCGACGAGGTTTCTCACCCCTCGAGATGGTTTCCACAAAAGCAGACGCTGCTCTGATAACAACACTGCGTCAGCGTTTTCCGGTAGGAGAGCAAATCTAACGGGGAAAAACTCAAGCCTCCTCGGAGCCGGACCGACAAGATAGATCGCTGGTCGCCTCATTCGTCAGCGACTCAGCCAAGGTACCGCAGGAATTTTCCCGGCTGATTGTCGTATCCCGGAAAAACCGCGTGCAGATTTCTATTCCCCATGTGCCCCGCTACCGCCTCTCCGATCACCTGCCGGAAGTCGGTGGTCAGCGCCAGGTCCCGGCCTTCGTACAGTTGCGACTGATCCAGCCCCGGCCAGCGACCGTATACCTTGCCGCCCTTCACCGGCCCACCCAGCACGAACATTACGTTGGCGTGCCCATGGTCGGTGCCGCGATTGCCATTTTCGCGCGCCGTGCGGCCGAACTCTGACATGGTGACCACCACCGTTTCCTCGGCGAGGTCGCCCAGGTCGGTCCAGAACGCTGCCACCGATTCCGAGAAATCCGTCAGCACATTCGCGATCTGTCCTTCGACCGCGCCTTCGTTCACATGGTGGTCCCAGCCGCCAATATCGGCAAATGCCACCTGCACTCCCAGATTCGCTTTAATGAGTTGCGCCAGCTGCTGCAACTTGTCGCCGAAGCGTCCTCGGGGATAGTTCACTCCGGGCGCAGCCTTATATTTGCCGGGATCGGCCGACTTCAGCATCCTCACCGCATCGAAAGTTTTTTCCCCCGCGCCGTGCAGGACCGTGTCGAGCGACTGGTCATACATCGCCTCGAACGTATTTGCAGCTGGCGATTTCCCATTTCGTCCGCCAACCGCGAACTCGTTGATGTTATTCATGGCGACCACCGCCTCGGCCCCGCTCAGAATTCGCGGCACCGACGGTCCCAGTGCGATGGCGCGGAAAGGCGTCTTGGGCGCGGCCTGCGGCATGTCGTGTAGCGAGCGATTGAGCCATCCCTCTTCCGTGGTTTTCATCCCCGGCGTGCCGGATTCCATAAAGTCTTGCGCGTCGAAATGTGAGCGCGTCGGGTCGGGCGATCCCGCCGCATGGACGATGGCCAGGTGCCGCTGCCGCCACAGCGGTTGAAATGCCGCCAGCGATGGATGCAGCCCGAAAAACCCATCGAGATCAAGCACCGCCTGGCGCGGAATGTTGATGTTGGGGCGCATGGCGTAATACTGAGGTTCGCCATGGGGAACCACGATGTTCAGGCCATCGGCAGCGCCACGCTGGAAGATCACGACCAGGAGCTTAGTGCGCGCGCCCACTTCGCCGGCGCCGAAAGCGGCGCGAGTTAGAAAGCTGGGCACCGCCGCCGTACCAACCACGGCCAGTGCGCTATTGCGAACAAAAACGCGACGAGTAATGGACATGAGCAGCGCTCCATGCTCTAGTACCTTCGGCCGAGAATCATATTCTGAACGCGGCGATCCAAGCCAAAAGCCAAGAGCTAACAGCCAATAGCCAGAAGCTATCTCCTCTGAAATTCCGGCGAACCCAGCAGCAGCCCCGTGATCGTGCCCGCGTCCGCAGCACGCATCATATCCGCCGGTTTGCGCTGGCCAGCCTTCTTATTCGTTTCTTCGATCTGGGCCACGATCGAATCGTGAGTCTGCTTCGATACATCGCCCGCAAGCAGGCTCGTTTCCATCTCAGAAAGTATTGCCGGTGATTCTGCTGGAGCCGCGGTGCTCCTCGCCAACTGGACCGCATCCACCTTCACGCCTCGGACTTTTCCGCTGGCCAACGCGAGCGCAAAATTCATTCGGTTCAGCAACGCCGACGAACTCACCCACACCTCTGCTTTCATCGCGTATCCCGTAGGTGGCTGCGCGCCGTAGAGTGGCATCCCCATCGTGTTCAGTTGACGAATCAGTGGCGAAGCATCTTCCACATCGGCCCCGGTCGCGCGCACCGCGGACGCCACAAACTCCAGCGGTGTTTTCACCTTGGCGCGATACGTGTTTTCCGCCCAGAACTCGGGCGAATGAAACAGCGTGCTCAGCACCTCGCGAATATCGCCCTTCTTCTTCAGGAATGTCTTCGCCATGCGATCGACCAGAACCTGCGGCGGATTATCCGAAACAAAACGCTGCGCCAGCTTCAGCGAAATAAACTGCGCCGTCCGCGGACTTGTTGCCAGCCGGTGCAGCACCTCCCGTCCTTCATCTTCGCCCTTGGGCTTGATGCGATGGCCCAGCACGAACTTCGGTCCCGGCTCGTGCATGCGCGGATCATAACGGAAACCTCCACCCTCGAACGGCTTTGCGATGGTCCATCCCGTAAATGCCTTGGCGACCTCGGTAACGTCACGCTGCGAGTATCCGCCATTCACGCTGAGCGTGTGCAACTCCAGCAACTCGCGCCCATAATTCTCGTTCAGGCCACTGGGTTGCCTGCGCCTGGCATTCGCATTTGGCCTCGGCGGGTAGGGCCGTCCATGGGCCCCCGCCGGCCGCGCGGGAATGCCGAGAGCCTGAGCCGAGTTCGGCCCCACGCTCATCCAGTTATCCAGATAGAACAACATCGCTGGACTCTTCGCCGTAGCCACCAGCAGGTCCTCGAACTTGCCCAAAGCGCGCGGCCGAATCACCTCCTGCTCGTAGCTGGAGAGAAAGAACCGGTCCGCACCCTTATTGGCAAAGACATTGAAGTGATTGAACCAGAAGTCCGCCATCACCTCTTCGAGTTGACGCTCGCTGTACACCGCTCGCAGCAGTTTGGCTCGAACCAATTCTTCCAACACCACACCTTGAGGATTATTCATGGCCAGCAGCGTTTCTTTCTGCCTGGCATCCATGCCCACGAGAAACTCTTGTCCCTTGCCACCGCGCAATGAGTCGGCGAAGGCAAATTGCCCATCCGCCGGCATCGCTAGAATCTTCTTGTACCGCTGCTCGGGAGGAAGATCCACCAATTGCTGAACACTCAAGTCGGCGTACAGCCGTCCTTCGCGGCGGCGGGCCTCCACATCCTCGGCAGCCGTGGACTTTTTCTCGACAATCCCAGACATGCTGCTGTCGTTGCCCGACGCGGTCATCGCGACCGCTTCACTGTTGCTGCTCCCGGAATTCACGCCATTACTGTCCGAAGTCATGGTCGAGGTGGTGTCCACCGAGTGATTCATCCCAACGCCGGGAGTGTTCTCGGCGGATTTGGCGTTGTTCGAGGGAGGGTTTCCTGGCGCGCCATTGCCAGCGACCTCCGCCTTGCGCTCCTTCTTTTCCTGCAAGCGGGCGATCTGGACACGGTACACAGCACGTTTGGCGGAATCAGACGGCATCGGTTTCTTTCCGTCCATAACCTGTCGGATCACCTGCTGATCCGGAAATTCCTCAGCGACCTCCCTGGAACTCATATGCACAGTCCGGAGAGGGGCCAGCCGCGATTCGAGAACGCTGTCTTTGATTCTTTCCGGATGAAGCTGCTGATCAATCCACTTCTCGACTCCCATTGCCATCACTTGCTGAACGTCTCCAGGGCGTGGACCAAAGGTGAGACGATTCAGCGCGTGCACAGCACGCTTTTGTTCGCTGGCGCTGGAATTGCCCGGCTTGTCCTTCATCTTCGCCGGCAACTCGGGGACAACACACGCCAGGCCAAGACAAAGCAAAACAAGCGCAAACTGGCGAAATCCGAATCGCACGAAGACTCCAGAACGGAAGGCCTAAAGCTCCACTGATTATCAACCCAAATGCAAGGAAAAGTTGCTGCCCGCCGTAATTACCGCAGGAGCTCGAATTAGTTGGAAGTATAGGCTTTCCAGTGCAGTTGCGTGCGAAGTCCCGAAAGATATAGGGGCAAGTTAGAAGCTAAGAGCTAGAAGCTAGAAGCTGAAGCCCTCACGTCAAATACATCCGCCCGCGAGAAGTCTTATGCTGCAACGAAGCTGCAAGATGGTCGATATCCCCCGCGGCGATGTTCACCGCCATGCGATCGGCCAGCAACGGCGCACGATTGCTCCCCACGGCATCGCGCCGCACCTGGATCAGAAGGCCCTGCACCACGTTCGGATCGTACTTCTGCGGCGACAGTCGCACCAGTTCGCTTAGCGCGTTGCCCACCGAAAGCGGTTCCCGATAAGGGCGCGCGCTGGTCATGGCGTCGAACGTGTCGGCCAGTCCAACAATGCGCACCGCCATCGGCACCTCGTCGGCGGCGAGCGCGTCGGGATAACCGGAGCCGTCGCTGCGTTCGTGATGCCAGCGCACCGCCTCAGGAATTTTTGGCCAGGGGAATTGCACGCTGCTGACAATCTGGTGACCAACCACCGTATGATCCGCCATCTCGCGAAACTCTTCCGCATCGAGCGCCCCGGCTTTTCCGAACAACCGGCGGTCGACCGCAACTTTGCCGATATCGTGCAAGTATCCAGCACTGCGCAACGCGGCCACCTCGCCTGGTTCCATTCCCAGCGCCTCGCCAATCGCGGAGGCATAACGCCCCACACGCAGCGAGTGCCCGTGAATGTTTACATGCTTCACATCAATGGCCGTGGCGAAGGCCTCCAGCGCATTGTCATAGAAACCGTGCAGAGAGCCCATCAGCCGCAGGTTCTCAGAAACGCGCTGCGCGATCGTTTGAGTAAGCGCGTGATTGTGAACCGCCAGCGCGATATAACTGCAAAGCAACTCCAATGCCTCCAGTTCGTTGTCTTCGTAGAGTGCGTCCCCAGGACGCCGGCCGAGAGCGATCGCCCCGGCGAGTTTCCCCGCAGCCCGCAACGGCGCAATGCACTTGAAAAGCTCCGGAGCAACGTTGCCATTCGAGCTCAGAAATACCGAGTAGGTCGAGGCGTTCAGAACGATCGGTCCGCGGGCCGCGATAAGCGCGTGTACATGCTTGGGCAGAAGAGGAATGAACGCAGGCTCCGGCATCAGCGCGAATCCCTCAGATGCCGCGGTGGTCAGCATGGCCGGCTTGTCGTGGAAGAGAAAAAGCGCTCCTTCACGCGCCCCCGCCGCCTCCATGGTTGCGGACAGCATGCGACGCGACGTCTCCGAGAACTCGCGCTCGGCCGTTAACTCCGGCCCGAGTTCCGAAAGCGCCTCCACCGTGCGCAACAGCTGCCGAAAATTGTTAGTCTGCACCGCCACGGACGAAGTGGTCGCAAGAACGCAGAGCAGAATGAGCGTACCATGCTGGAAATCATTGCAGCGAGTCGGCTTGTTGGTTAGTTTGGTGCTGTGGTGGCGAACTTGAAAACACGTTGACGATCATGATTCCGACACGAGAAGGCCATGGCAGTTCCTGAAAGTTCCGTGCTGGTGACTGGCGGACGCGGATTCATTGGCCGCGCCGTGTGCACCAAGAATATCGAAGGACGGCCCGGGCTAGATGATACCTAGAAATGCTCGCGCAGTTCCGCGAAGCGCCCCACAATAAGCAGCTTCTGAGGAGCCTTCGCTCGGTTCACCTCGTCGTGCTCGAGGATCCATGTATTTCCGTGGGGAACAAAGACAGCATGCAGCCCGGTCGCCAGAGCGGGGTTGATGTCGGACTTCGGACTGTTCCCGATCATCCACGTGGAATCGTGTTCCAACTCATATTTCTCGATGACCGAGGAGTAAGCCGCCACATCCTTTTCCGCCACGATCTCCACTGCGGCAAAATATTCTTTCAAACCCGAGCGTTCCACCTTCCCCGTTTGCTCCGCGAAAGCGCCCTTGGTCATCAGGATGAGGTGATGCCTCTCCGAAAGATACTGTAAAGTCTCCGGCACCTCGGGAAGAATTTCTACAGGATGATCCGCGATCGTATGCGCAAAGCTGTTGATCTGCGCGTGCAGTTCGGCCGTGACCGGTTCCACGCTCAGCCGTTCAAACGTATCGACCAGAGCATGAGCGAAGCTGTGCAGTCCGTAGCCGTGTTTGACGATGCACTCGCGCTCCACGTCGTTGAGCACTTCCCGCACCTGCTCCGGCGAGAATTCGTGGTGATTAAGAAACGAGATGAACCGGGCGATCGCCCGCTCGAAATGAATGTTGTTCTCCCACAGCGTATCGTCAGCGTCGATCAGCAGAGTCTGGGAGCCGTTTGCGCTATCCATCATTCCTCACAAGAGATCGAAAGAAATCTAGTAAGTGGAATCCAACGTATTCCTCCCGCCTTTGGGCGCGATAGTAACAGTTCCAATAACTGATGACTCGCCGGTCGGTTGTGGCAAAGAATCCCCGATTCGCCCGCAGGAAGCCAGCGTAGACAGAAAGATTTAGGTTCTGCAAGTTTTGGTCTATCGCACGAAGGATCTCAATGACGTACTCCCCTACGAGTTGAATCACAAAGGGTGAAACCCAAACATGCTCAGACCGAATGATTCGTAGCAGATGTTCCTCGCGAACAAATCCGTTGCAGTGCCTCGTTAACAGGCAGTCGACAAATTCTCTTTGAAGATCGGTCAGTGACTCGGTGCGTGCAAGCTTAGGATCGTTGTATATGCGCGTTGGTAAGGTGACGGCCTCATTACCTAGCAGCACTGAGAAGTTATGCCCGAGGAGTCTGGTGGCGGGAAGTGTGGACAACGCAAAGCAAGCGTCATCTCGAACTGCAACAGGAAAAGCGCAGGCCAGTTCACTGCCGGTCAAATATACTTCAGGCATCGGTGTGCAGCGGCGAAAAGATTCAAAGCTGTTCTACACCCAATCCATGCGCGCTTCCGTCGCAATGATCCCCGCCTTGTGCCCCATGTCGAGCAGGCGCCGTACCGCTTCACGCCCGTCAGAGCCGTAGTCGAGCGTGCGCTCGTTCACATACATTCCGATAAACTTGTCCGCCGATTGCATGTCGAGATCGCGCGCGAACTGCATCGCGTAGGCCAGCGCTTCTTCGCGGTGCTCAAGTCCATACTGAATGCTCTCGCGCAGCGCCGAAGAAGCCGCCGACATCAACTCGGGTCCCATCGCGCGCCGGATCGCATTTCCACCCAGCGGAAGCGGCAAACCAGTCACCTTCTGCCACCACCTTCCCAGATCCACCACCCGATGCAATCCCGACTTGTCGTACGTCAGTTGCCCCTCGTGGATGATGAGCCCCGCCTCGTACTTTCCTTCCAGCACCTGCGGAATGATCTGATCGAAGGGAACCACCTCCGTCTCCACTCCCGGAGCGAAAAGTTGCAGTGCGAGGTACGCCGTGGTCAGGGTTCCCGGCACCGCGATTCGTTTCTTCTTGACGTCGCTTTCCGTGAACGGTCGCGTCGAAACAACCATGGGCCCATACCCTTCGCCCACGCTTCCGCCGCAGCTCATCAGCGCGTACTTATCCTGAATATACGGGTACGCGTGAAAGGAGATCGCCGTCACGTCGTACACACCTTCCCGCGCCTTCTGATTCAACGTCTCGATGTCGCAAAGCGTGTGCGTGAAGCGCAGTCCGGGGGGCCGCACTTTGTTGGTCGCCAGCCCGTAGAACATGAACGCATCATCGGAATCCGGGCTGTGCGCCACCGTGATCTGGCGCGCCTGGCTCGAAGAGTTGATGCCGTCGACGGCTTGTTCGGAAACCACTGTCACCTTAGTTACTCCAATCTTATTGCTGCGCATTCGCGCGTCGATTCCACCCCACCGCCACGCCAGCCGCAACCATCACCTTAATCACTTCCGCAAAAACGAACCACTGCAGGCCCCAGCGAAATGCCTGTCCCGCTGAATGGGTGAGAACCGCAAGCCACCCGAGCCCCCCGGCAAACAGAACAACCTCTCCGAGAAGTCCCCCGATCGCAGCCCGCGCAAAACTCTTCTTCCCATGCTCCATGATGAATCCAGCGAGCCACGCAACCAGCGGGTAGGCCAGCAGAAATCCGCCAGTCGCGCCCATCAGTTGCGCGACCCCGCCCAGACCTCCCGGACTAAAGACCGGCAGTCCCACCGCCCCTTCGGCCAGATAAAGAGCAAGCGCCGCAAAGCCGCGCCGGCTGCCCAACATCAAGCCCACCAGCAGCACGCCAAAGTTTTGCACCGTCAGCGGCACCGGCGTCAACGGCATCAGTGGAATGGTGATTCGCGCACACAGAGCCACGACCAGGCTGCCGCCCACGACCAGAGCGACCTGCCGCGCGGCCTCCAGCGCCCGTTCTTGCGGAGTGCTTAATGCTTGAATTGCAGTCTTTGACATGACACGCCTCCCAATCCCAAAAGCGAAGGATCTGTGTTCTCGATGCAAACCATCAGTGCTCGATCGTCCCTGACTGGTGCTCGCGCTCCACTTCAGTCAGCGTCCGTCCCTGTGCTGCGTGCGCTTCCCGCAAATGACGGCGCAAGCGCATATACAAAGCAATTGCGACGCACACCACCACCAGCGTACTCGCTCCCAGGATCAGGAACCACCAGATCATCCGCACGACGGATTAGGATAACAGAATGGACCGACAATGGCGGTGATTCGCTGATCGCACAGCGCACCGCACTTTCGAGGAAATTTCGCAACACAACCTGAGATCCGGGTTAGTCCGCCGCCTTCGCCCCAGCCATCTTCTCCCGCAACATCTCGACCCGCTTGATCATGAATTGCAATCGGTTCCTGCCCCACTTCGTACGGGTGACTGCCTTTTCGACGTTGAGGAATACTTCCGGGTCGTCCAGTTTTTCGCGCAGATCTTTGATGAAGGGATGGATTTTCGCGTAGATCAAAAACAGTTCGCCACTGAAGCCGGGTTGTAGAAAAAGATCTTCGTTCAATACGCCCGTGAGAACAAATGACGCAACGATCCCCCAGTAGCCGCTCACTTGCCGTAGCCAGGAATTCTCCGGCGTGCCCCAAGCCCATGCCACCTTCACGAAATCGTCAGCATTTTGCGGAAAGAACTCCCCGGCCCACCAGGCGCGCGCCTTGCGCATCTCCGCCTCACGGCGCAGATCGTAGAGTTCGAGAATCAGTTGAGCATCCGTCGCGGTTGGTTTCTTGGACATATTTCCTCCGTATAGTTCCCCCAGTTTCAAAAGCCTTATTCACGAACCCGCCGTCATGCGCTGGTTGACGCAGCGACGACCGGCGCCGGCCGCTCGTAATCACATTCTTTGTTGGGGCAGGCGATCACCGGCCCGGCCTTCAGATTTTTCTCGACCAGGTACTCGCTGCCACAGCTCGGACATTTTTCGGCAATTGGCTTGTGCGCGGAGGTGAACTTGCACTTCGGATAATTTCCACATCCATAAAACGTGTTCCCTTTGCGCGCGCGCTTCTCCACCAGTTCGCCGTCTTTGCACTCCGGGCACTTCACCCCGATAAAATTCTGCTTCACGTACTTGCACTCCGGATATCCGCTGCACGCCGTAAACTCACCGTAACGTCCGTGTCGGATCATCATGTTGCGTCCGCACTTCGGGCAAGGCTCGTCCAGTGGAATGTCAGGAACTTTCTTGCCCTGATCCAGCCGCCGTGTGGTCTTGCAGTCGGGATATCCCGTGCACGCCATGAACTGCCCGAACCGCCCACGCTTCAGCACCATCACCCGCCCGCAGTTTTCGCAATACTCTTCCTGCGTCGTCTCCTGCAGGTCGGCCGAATCCAAGTCCGGCAGGTTGATCGGATTTTCTTTCGTGAACTTGCAGGTGTTGGGATCGTCTTTGTCGTACGTGCTGCAGGCGTAGAAGGACCCGTGCTTGCCCCACTTGATCACCAGCGGTGCGCCACAGAGTTCGCACTTCTCATCCGTGGGCTTCTCCATCCGCTTGATGTTCTCCATATGCTTTTCGGCATATTTGAGATCCTTCTGAAACTTCTTGTAGAACTCCTTCAGTGCGTCCGTCCACTTCTCTTTGCCCTCTTCGATTTCGTCCAGCTCTTCCTCAAGCCGCGCGGTGTATTGCACGTCAAAGATGTCGCGGAAGTTTTCCACCAGAAGGTCGGTGACCACCAGTCCGATCTCGGTGGGCACAAACTTTCCCCCCAGCTTCTGCACGTATTGCCGTTCCTGGATGGTCGACAAAATGGCGGAGTAGGTGGAAGGCCGCCCAATCCCGCGCTCTTCCAGTTCTTTCACCAGTGATGCCTCGTTGTATCGCGGCGGCGGCTCGGTGAAGTGCTCCTCCGGCTTCAATTCTCGCAACGTGAGCTTCTGCCCAGCTTCCAGTGCCGGCAGCTTGTGTTTCAGTTCCTCATCTTCTTCGTCCTTACCTTCCTTGGACTCCTCGTAAACTTTCAGGAAGCCGTCAAACTTAAGCACCGAACCTGTCACGCGGAACCAGAACGTCTCGTTGCCGCTCTTTGCGTCGATATCAACCGTCGTCTGATCGAACACAGCCGGATTGATCTGTGACGCCACAAAGCGCTGCCAGATCAGTTTGTAGACCTTGAATTCATCCTCTTTTAAATACTGTTTGATCTGGTCCGGATGCCGCATCGCCGACGTTGGCCGGATGGCTTCGTGCGCCGCCTGCGCCTCCTTCTTCTCCTTATATGTGTTGGGCGTTTCCGGCAGGTAAGTCGGCCCGTACTCCTTGCCCACGTATTCGCGAACCTCTGCTATCGCCTCGGGCGCAACCCGCGTCGAGTCCGTACGCATGTAAGTGATGAGTCCGACAGAGCCCTCTTCACCCAGTTCCACTCCCTCATAAAGTCGCTGCGCGATCATCATCGTTCGCTTCACGCTGAAACGCAGCTTGCGCGAAGAATCCTGTTGCAACTTGCTCGTGGTGAACGGCGGAGCGGCATTGCGGCGGCGCTCTTTCTTGTCGACCGACCGAACCACCCAATCGGCTTTTTCCAGTGCAGCGCGGATCTTTTCCGCTTCCTCGGCATTAGGAACCTCGATCTTTTCTTCACCCTTGCCAAGGAATCTCGCATCGAACGCCGGAGGTTTATTAGCAGCCAGGTGCGCGTCGATCGTCCAGTACTCAACCTTCTGGAACGCCTTGATTTCGCGCTCGCGTTCGACAATCAGTCGCAGCGCAACCGTTTGCACACGCCCGGCGGAAAGACCACGTCGCACCTTGTCCCACAGCAGCGGCGAAACCTGGTAGCCCACCAGTCGATCCAGCACGCGTCGCGCCTGCTGGGCGTCCACAAGATTTTGATCGATTTGCCGCGGATGCTCGAACGCAGCCTGCACGGCGCGCTTGGTGATCTCGTTGAAGGTGACGCGTTGAATGCGCGGAGGCACCTCGGGTTCGCCCTTCTTAGCCTTCTTCGCCTTCTTCTTGCGCCCGCCGTTCTCGCCGAGTTCAGAAGCCAGGTGCGCGGCAATGGCTTCCCCTTCTCGGTCCGGGTCAGGCGCCAGATAAATGTTGTCCGCCGCCGCCGCCAGCTTCTTCAGCTTGATGACAACCTTCTCTTTGCCCGGAATGACAATGTAGTCGGTCTCGAAGTCCTTGTTGGTGTCGACTCCGAGCGTGCTCTTGGGCAGATCCTTCACGTGGCCCAGCGAAGCCTCGACAGTGAAACCTTTACCCAGATATTTCTGAATTGTTTTCGCCTTAGCCGGCGACTCGACAATGACTAAACCCTTGGACAATGTCCCCTCAGTTCTCCTTGCAATGTTTTTGACCCTAGCACGAATGTCAAGCCGCGAACAAGTTACCGCGAGAAAGCTCTTAGCTTTTAGCCTTTAGCTCTTAGCTCCAAAATGCTTGGGCGCGCGGCGCCTTTCACTCGCGTCGATAGCGACGAGAGCATCTTCATGACTTCCTCCAGATCGGATGTCAGACGTGAAAACTCTGCTGTTTCGAGGATTCCAAGATCACGGCAGAGCAACAAGTGGTAGGAAAGTTCCGCTCCTGACCCCATCGCAATCTGAATGAAGCGTGCCATCTCTCCATCCGATCGCCGTCCACAACCTTCCGCCAGGTTCGCCGGAATTGATGAAGCTGCGCGTCGAAGTTGACTAGTCAGGCCGAAGCGCTCGTCTGCCGGAAAATTTCGCGTACCTCGATAGACTGCCATGGTCAATTTGTGAGCCTTTTCCCACACTTGAAGATCTTCATAGTTGCGCATTCTTACCTCCGGGCTAAAAGCTAAGAGCTAACAGCTAAAAGCTTTTTACAAAATTCTTCCCCGGCATTTGCCGTATTTTGCCGGTCAGCTCCAGCTCGAACAAAGCCGCGAAGATTTCTGAAGACGACATCTCCTTCTCCAGACGTTCGACGAGTTCATCGATGTGCGTAGTTTCGTCGGCTTTCAGCAGGCTCAAGATTCGCTTTTCGTGAGGAGGAAGCCCTTCGTTAGGGAATAGAGATGCAGTCGAACCCTCTGCGGATTCAGGGGAGGGAGGCGGAGTCAGCGCAAGCCGTACTGGCGTCGGGAGATCTTCCCACACATCTTCCCAGGTCGCGACCAGCTTCGCGCCCTGCTTGATCAGCGTATTCGGGCCCCAGGAATTCTTGTTGGTGACGTTGCCGGGGACCGCAAACACGTCGCGATTTTGCTCGAGTGCGCAGCGGGCCGTGATGCGCGTGCCAGAATATTCCGCGGCCTCGACCACCAGCACCCCCACCGACATGCCGCTGATAATCCGGTTGCGAATAGGAAAATTCTGTGGCGCCGGAAACGTCGCTATTGGAAACTCGGAGATGATTGCGCCGCCGAGTGCGAGAATCTGTTCCGACAGCCGCGAATTTTCCTTCGGATAGATCACGTCCACGCCCGTGCCAAACACCGCAATCGTCTTGCCTTTGGCCGAGATCGCGCCCCGATGGCTGGCCGTATCCACGCCCCGCGCCATGCCACTAATAATGACCAGCCCTTGCGCCGCGAGGTCGCAAGCCAGCCGTTCAGCCATCCCCAAACCGTATGGCGTCGGATGCCGCGTGCCGACCATGGCAATCCCCGGCTGCGTCAGCACTTCCAGGCTACCGCGCACATAGAGGACCAGCGGGGGATCGTAGATTTCCTTCAATCGCGGAGGGTAGGCCGCATCTTCCGCGGAAATCACGGTCACTCCCGCCGCCGCAGCCCGCGCCATCTCTTCCCGCGCCAGTTCCGCCGACTTCCCGGTAGCCAGCGACTGCGCCGAAACCGCCTGAATGCCGGTGCTTTCCAGTTCGGTGAGCGAGGCGCGGAATACCGCGTCGGCCCCTCCAAAATGTTCCACCAGCTTCCTCGATCTGGTTGGCCCCAGACCCTGAGTAAGCGCGATGGCAAGCCATTCCAGAATGTGCGTGGTGGCGGAAGGTGCGCTAGCAGCGTTCGGCACAGCTATACTCCGATCCGAGGCTCAAACTGAGGCAAAAAAATCTTCAAGGTTAAAAGCGATGCGGCCTCATAGTGATTTTGGGAAGGGCACGGCTTCAGCCGTGCCGCTAGATCCTCAAGAAACTCGGGCTTTAGCCCCTGAGGGGCCTCGGCTTCTTCTCCCCGAACTTCATTATGAGATGGCTTGATGGCTTCTAATCTCTCACTTCTCCGAACTCGCGCACTGTAACTACTGCCCGAAAACCTGTCAAGGTAAGGCGTCACACCGCCTTGTTCAAATCCGGTTTGTTAGAATCAAAGAAGAATGAGACGTTTGCGTATTTCGGCCATTTCCTACCTCAACACTGCGCCCCTCATGTGGGATTTCGAACATGGCGAAGCGGGTCGACAGTTCGACATTTCCTACACGCTTCCTTCCGCGTGCGCGCGAGATCTGGAGTCGGGCGCCGCGGATATCGGAATCATTCCCGCCGCGGCGTACACCATGATTCCGAAGTTGAAAATCCTGTCCGATGTGGCCATCGCTTCGCGCCGTCCCGTTCGCTCCATCCTGCTGGTGAGCAAAGTGCCCATCGATAAGGCTCGCACCGTGGCGGTGGATACGTCTTCCATGACTTCGGTGGCGCTGATCAAAATACTCTTTGAGAAATGGCTCGGCGGTGGACGTATCTTCACCCCGATGCCGCCCCAGATCGAAAAGATGCTCGCCGAGCACGATGCCGCGCTGGTGATCGGCGATCCCGCACTTCAAATCGACCGCTCGCAATATTTCACCCTCGACCTTGCCGAAGAGTGGATTCGCTACACCGGCAAGCCGTTCGTCTTCGCCTTCTGGGCGGTTCGCAGTGCAGCGCTGAAGGAAGCGTCACCGTCGCTCGATCTCCCCGAAATCTTTCAGCAATCTCGCGACCACGGGCTTGCGCCCGCCGCTCTTGATCAGATTGCCCGCGAATGGGCTCCGCGGCTTCGACTCCGCGAGTCGGACGTCCGCAGTTATCTCACCGAAAACATCCACTACACTCTCGATCCTGCCTGCCTCCAGGGCTTACAGTTGTTCTACCGCTACGCAGCGGAGATCGGCGCTCTACCGGCCCCACCGGAAATTTCCTTCGCAGGGAGCGTCAAGGCGGCAATCGTCTAAACCCCATGATTCAGGGTCTACGATAGACTCGCTGCAGACCAATGCTCCCACACCTCCATCCCTTGCTTGCGATCCCGCTCTGGCGGCAACTGCGCCGGATGGGTGGACCGGGACTTGTCTTGTTGGGAATCGCGGATAATTCTGTAATCCCCCTGACCGGCAGCATGGACGTTCTCACCATCTGGCTCGCGGCGCGCCATCATGAGCCATGGTTTTACTACGCGGTGATGGCCACCGTCGGTGCCGTCATCGGCGGCTATATCACTTATAGCCTCGCTCGCAAAGGCGGCAAGGAGGCGATGGAGCGCAGGATCTCGAAAAAAAGAGCAACCCAAGTCAGCAAAGCATTCGAGCGCTGGGGATTCGCAGCCGTCGTGGTCCCTGCTCTGATACCGCCGCCGTTTCCCTTTGTACCCTTTCTGTTGGCGGCGGGCGCAATGCAGTACCCGCCAAAGAAATTTGTCGGTGCCCTGGCTCTCGGACGGGGAGTTCGCTATTTCATCGAGGCTGGCCTGGGATTCGTGTACGGACGCCACATCCTGCGCTTCTTTTCCAAGTACAACAAACCGGCCATCGGAATTCTCGTCGGAATCGCGTGTATCGGCGCAGCGGTGTCGCTCATCCAATACTTGCGATGGAGAAATGCATCGCCCGCCGCCGCTGCCAAACGGACCGCCTGACAACGCATTTGGAGCAGGCCGCCGCCCTCCGTTAGAATAAACAGTTCGCCATGTCCCTGACCAAGCAGCAAGCGCTCGAGATGTTCGCCTCCGATGACCTGATCGGCATCGGGATGGAAGCCGACGCGGTGCGCCGCAAGCTGCATCCCGAAGGTGTGGTCACCTACATCATCGACCGCAACATCAACTACACGAATTTCTGCACCGAGTACTGCACCTTCTGCGCCTTCTATCGTCCGCTGAAGGGGCCGGCCGCGAAAGAAGGCTACATCCTCGACTTTGACACGATCTACGACAAGATCCGCGAGACCGTGGAACTTGGCGGCACGGGAGTGCTGATGCAGGGCGGCCTGCATCCCGACCTGAAAATCGAGTGGCACGAGAAGATGCTGCGCGGAATCAAAGATCGCTTTCCGAAGGTTCACCTGCACTGCTACTCGGCTTCCGAGATCATCGCGATCGCCGAGTACAGCGGGCTTTCGATCCGCGACACGATTCTTCGCTTGCGCGACGCGGGGCTTGATTCCATTCCTGGCGGCGGCGCCGAGATTCTCGACGACGAGGTCCGCTACAAGATCGCTCGCCTCAAATGCCTTACCGAGGATTGGCTCAACGTGCATCGCACCGCGCATCAGATCGGCATGCGCACCACCGCAACCATGATGTTTGGCGTGGGCGAGAGCTACGAGCACCGCGTCAATCACTTCCAGCGGCTCTACGATCTGCAGCAGGAAACGGGCGGCTTCACCGCGTTCATCCCGTGGAGTTTTCAACCGCAAAACACCGCGCTCGGCGGATGCCACTGGGACGAAGCCACCGCCGTCGACTACCTCAAAGTCCTCGCCATCTCGCGCATCTTTCTTTCCAACTTCCTCAACGTGCAATCGAGCTGGGTCACTCAGGGCCTGAAAGTCTGCCAGATGGGATTGCGCTTCGGCGGCAATGACGTTGGCTCGGTGATGCTCGAGGAGAACGTGGTTCGCGCCGCCGGCGTGACCAACTGCACGACCGAGGAAGAGTTGCGACGGATCATTCGCGACGCGGGTTTTCGTCCGGCGCAGCGCGATACTTTGTACCGGACTTACTTCCTGAACTAGAGGCCATCTCGCAAATGCACTCCGCAAGGGAGCGAATAGCCAACCTCAGGAGTTAAAGCCCGGTGTCTATGCGATCCTTAGCGGCACGACTGGAAACAGGCTGCTGAAAACTCCGTTCCAGTCAGGTTTTGGGAAGGGCACGACTTCAGTCGTGCCGTTAAGTTCTTTAAAACCAGCCGCGCTTCAGCGCCTGCGGTTCGCTTCCGGCAGCAGAGATTAGTTTTTCAGCAGCCTGTGAAAGTCGTGCCCTTCCGAAACGCAGCGAGAATCGCTCTTAGCCTTCTGAACTTCGCTCGTCAAGCAATCCCTCTGAAGAGTTCGTAACTTTTCTTTGCCCTTTGCGGCTAACAATCCATGCGCTGCTGAGAATTTTCTTGACTTCCTTTCAACAAGTCGTCATGCTATCTCTATACGCATTAGTTCTTTGACATTTCAATAGCAAAAAGATAAGTACAACGGCTTCAAGATTTTGCGGATTCCGACTCTCGATTTTCAAGGCATTTCACGAGTGAGCGTCCTCTAACTCCTTTGATTCCAATATTTTACCTGTAAGTCCTGTAAATCGAAGATTTTAGCCATATCAAACCATACCCCTTGGCGCGCAACCCGCTGATTCCAAGGGACCTCCATACTAGGTCTGTTTTTTACCGCGATATGAATATCCAAGTCTGAGGAGGCTATGGAGCGTATGAAGGAGCGCTCCCTCAGGGGCTAAAGCCCAACTTCTTGAATGCCCTGATGGCACGGCTGAAGCCGTGCCCTTCCCAAAACCCTGACCTTCTCACAAGCCGTGCCTTTCCAAAAACTTTGCCTTCGCGAAGACTGTTTATGAGGCAAACTGTTTATGCGAGGCAGAGGCAAACTGTTTATGCGAGGCAACGACTGTTTATGCACTAAAGAGCACGTTGCTAGCTGGGCGAAGGGGAAGAACGTCTAACCAATCGATGAAGCGTGCCGCCTTAGCTTTGCTGTGGATTCTGTTGATGGCGAATTGGGTATTCGCCCAGGATGCTTCCGGCGGTTCGCACGCAACCGATTCTTCCGACGCGACGAAGCACCCGCGGGCTTCGCTGCACGGCGTGGTCACTAAGGATCCGGGGAGCGAGCCGGTGAAGAAAGTTCTGATCGAGTTAATCGCCGAGAATCAGAACGAAGGCGGAAATTACACGGGTATGACGGACGCGGACGGAAGGTTCCACGTGGAAGGAATTGCGCCGGGCCGCTACCATTTGTTCGCTGAGCGTACTGGTTACCTTGAAACGGACGCGCATCACCGGCCCACCGAAGGCCGCGTTTTGACGCTGAGAGCGGGCGAGGAAGTAAAAGACCTTGTCATTCGCCTGCAGCCTTCGGCGATCGTGGAAGGCCGGGTGACCGATGAAGATGGCGATCCGATGCCGAACGCGCAGGTGGCGGTGCTGCGGCAAACCTTCGCGTCGGGGCGCAGCCACTGGGAGCAGTCTGCGGGAGAGCGCACCAACGATGTCGGCGAATACCGCATCGCGGGGCTGGCGGCGGGGACGTACTACGTTTCGGTCACTCCTCCACTGGACCTCAAGAGCTGGATCGAGACCGCCAGCAAGGACGAGCCGCGGAGTCGCAGCAATGCGTCGTCGAACAAGTCTCCGCCCACGTCGTACACGACCACTTACTATCCCGGCACCAGGGATCGCGGGCAGGCAGCGCCGATTCAGTTGCACGCGGGCGATGACTTTCCCGCGAATTTCTCGCTGACCCGCAGTCCGAGCCTGGCGATACGCGGCTCGGTCGCATTGGCGCCGGGTGCTACAGCCGTGGTGATGGCGCACTCCAGGGATTTCGGTGTGATGTTACGCAGTGCCGACGTTCACAAAGACGGCAGCTTCGAGATTCCCGATGTTGCGCCCGGGTCGTACACGATGGTGGCGATGGTTTCCGGGACGCCGGCTTCGATGATGGCGCGGCAGACCGTGCAGGTCGCATCCGCCGATGTCGATGGCCTGCGGCTGGTTCCGCAAAGTGGGGGATCGGTGCGTGGGCGGCTCCGGGTGGAAAGCAAGAGTGGAGTCAAAGGGTTCGACGTGAGCCAAATTTATCTTTCGCTTGCTTCCGCGGATGGCGACGGCGATTTGCTGAGCGCCACCTCGCTCGGAGAAAGCTTTCCCAGCACTATGCAAGTTAGTGTCGAGGTATCAGGCGCAGAGCCCATCAGAGAAGATTTTTCCCCGATTGCGCACGTGCGCGCCGATGGCAGTTTCGAGTGGAAGAACGTTCCGCCCGGACGATACTTCGTGCAGCTTGCCGGCGATGGCGGCGGGTCGGACTGGTTCCTGAAATCGGTGGTTGCGGGAAACCGTGAGATGAGAGATGCCGGGCTGACGGTGAGTGGCGGCGCGGCGATTCTTGACGTGACTGCCAGCACGGAGGCCGCGGTCGTGGATGGCGTGGTAGTCAATGCCAAGGGCGAACCGGTCGCGAATGCCGTGGTGGTGGCTGTCCCAGAGCCGCGTCTGCGTTCCCGCATCGACCGCTTCCGCAAAACGGTGAGCGATCAGAGCGGGCGCTTCGTTCTGCGTGGCGTTACGCCGGGGGCGTACACGCTGCTTGCATGGGAGAGCGTGGATGGCGATGACTACTACAATCCTGATTTCCTCAAGGGCTACGAAGAACAGGGGAAGGCTCTGTCCGTGGGTGAAGGGGAGCATAGCAGCGTGCAGTTGAAGGCGGCGTCTGGCGGCGAAGAGCAACCGTAAGGGTTAGGTAGTGGTGCACGACTTTAAGTGCCGACGCGATACACGCCAGATCCTTCGCTCCGCCTGAAAAACGGCTGCGCTCAGGATGACTCCTCAGAAGAGATTAGTGAAATTCAAGACTACAACTCTAGCGGGAAGGAAGACAGAATTCTTCAGCGAGACGAATTTTCAGTACAATTAGGAGCTTTCATTTAAAGGCTTTGGTGAATTCTGCTCTCATCCCGTTGTTGACGCTGGCCGTGTGGCTTGCTCCGAAAGGCATTGGGCAGTACATCCGCCAGCATCTTTTTGACAAGACTTTTCAGGGCCTCTATCACGCCAACGCCTTCGATCTGGCGCTGCTGATTCCGTATTTCGTGGTTCTTGTGCTGCTGGCCGGGTACGGGGCGCATCGCTACTTTCTGGTCTACCTTTATTACAAGCATAAAGACAAGCGCACTACGGAGCCGGCCGACTATTTCAAAGAGCTGCCGCGGGTGACCGTGCAGCTGCCGATTTTCAACGAGCAGTACGTGGTGGAGCGGCTGCTGGACTCCATCTGCAAGCTGAAGTATCCGCGGGAAAAGCTGGATATACAGGTGCTCGACGACTCTACCGACGAGACCGTCGACGTGGCCCGCGGACTGGTGGAGCGCTATGCGGCGCTGGGCAATCCGATCAGATACCATCACCGCAGCAATCGCGAGGGCTACAAAGCGGGGGCGCTGGCTGAGGGAATGAAGACGGCGCAGGGCGAGTTCATTGCCATCTTTGACGCCGACTTCACGCCGCCGGAAGATTTTCTGATGCGCACGATTCATCACTTCACCGATCCGAAGGTCGGCATGGTGCAGACGCGGTGGACGCACATTAACCGGAATTATTCTTTTCTGACGCAGGTGGAAGCCATCTTGCTCGACGGGCATTTTGTGCTGGAGCATTCAGGCCGCGCCCGTACTGGACTTTTTTTTAACTTTAACGGCACGGCTGGTGTATGGCGGCGGCAGGCGATTGAAGAGGCAGGAGGCTGGCAGCACGATACGCTCACCGAGGACACCGATCTTTCCTACCGCGCGCAACTCAAAGGATGGAAGTTCATTTACCTGCAGGATGTGGAGTGTCCGGCGGAATTGCCGGTGGAGATGACAGCGTTCAAGACGCAGCAGGCGCGCTGGGCTAAGGGGCTGATCCAGACGGGAAAAAAAATTCTGCCGCGGGTGTTGCGGAGCGATGCGTCGTTTCATACCAAGGTGGAGGCGTGGTATCACCTGACGGCGAATCTGAGCTATCCGCTGATGGTGATGCTTTCGGTGCTGCTGCTGCCGGCGATGATCATCCGCTTTTATCAGGGCTGGTTTCAGATGCTGTATATCGACCTGCCGCTATTCGTGGCCTCGACGTTTTCCATCTCAAGCTTTTATCTGGTATCGCAACGCGAGCTTTTTCCCAGGAGTTGGCCGCGGGCGTTGTTATATCTGCCATTCCTGATGGCGCTGGGGATCGGGCTGACGGTGACCAACACCAAGGCTGTGATCGAGGCATTGATCGGCAAGGAGAGCGCGTTCGCGCGGACACCGAAATACCGTGTCGAATCGAGGCAGGATAAAGTTGGCGCTACCAAGTATCGCAAGCGGCTGGGATGGGTGCCGTGGGTCGAATTGCTGATTGGAGCGTACTTCGCGTTGACGGTTTATTACGCGGTGCAGAATGAAAACCTGATTACGGTGCCGTTTCTCGTGCTGTTCGTGGTGGGCTACTGGTATACGGGATTGATGTCTTTGCTGCAGGGACGATTTGGCAGCGTCGCGCTGAGCACCAGCACGCACACCAAGCCATTCCCGGTGGGGGTATAGGCTCACGCTTGGCGCTGATCTAATTCCACATGATCTGGTTATTAAAAATTCCGCTTGTGATTTTGATAGGCGCTTTCGCAATTTGGATGTGGAGCACACCCAGCTCTCAAGTCATCGAGACCCTGAAGCGAGTATGGTGGAAAATCGTAGCGACACGAAATTAGATCAGTGTCTAACATAGGCTTCGCTTGACGCTCGGGTTTAGAATTCGTTCGCGAAAGTTCTCACCGGCTATGCGTCTTTGCTGCTGATTATGAATGGGTCGAAGGAGGAATCCATGCTCCTCTCGCGAAAACTTTTCCAGCTGATTTGCCTTTTTGTTCTCCTGATTCCTTTCCTCAGTTGCGGCTCGGCGCACGATTCCGACGAGTACTACGTTTTGGTCTCGGCGAACCTGCAGGTGCCTTACTGGCAGGCGGCCGGGGCGGGCTTTGCGAAAGCGGCAGAACAGTTCAAGGTTCGCGCCGATTTCAAAGGGCCGCAGAACTATGATGCCAGGGCTGAACGCGACGCTCTCGATCAGGCGGTGCAGAAGAAAGCTACAGGAATTTTGCTGGCGGTAACAGACGCTGCGCTGTTGAAGGACAGCATTGACAAGGCCGTGGCTGCGGGCATTCCGGTGATTACGATCGACTCCGATGCTCCGGCGAGCAAGCGGCTATTCTTCATCGGCACGAACAGCTATCAGGCCGGTCTGGCTGGCGGGCAACGCCTGGCCAAAGAACTGAACGGGAAGGGAAACGTCGTCGTCTTCACCATGCCGGATCAGGTGAACATGCAGGACCGTCTGCGCGGTTACAAAGATGCGGTCGAAAAGTCGGGGAATATCAAGATCACGCGGGTGGTGGATATTCAAGGCGATCCGCGCATCGCCTTTGATACGACTACGCAGACCATCGGCAAGGAAAAAGATCAGGTGGATGCGTTCGTGTGTCTGGAAGCGCAGTCGGGCAAGGAAGTGGCGGGAGTGCTGAACAGCTATCATGTTACCGGCAAAGTGGTGATGGCGATGGACACGGACGCGGAGACGCTGGAGTGGATCCAGAAAGGCGGGATTGCGGCGACCATCGCGCAGAAGCCCTACACCATGGCCTTCGTCGGGCTGCAGATGCTGGACAATCTCTACCACCACAAGCCTTCTTCGCTCGATGCCGATTGGTCAAAGGATAGCTTTGCGCCCATCCCTGCATTCGTGGATACTGGTTCGGACTTGATCGATAAGAGCAACGTCGATTCGTTCCTTCAGGCAAAGAAGAGCCTAACGGGGGCGAAGAAGTAAGCGCGGGAGATTCTCGGTTACAAGATAAGGACGAACGGACGGTTGACGATGCGTAAGCTGCTTTCTTTTTTTCCTCTGATCCTGCTGCTGGCTTTTGCATCTTTCAGTGTTGCTCTCGAGCGCCAGCCCAATGCCGACTATCGCGCACGACGCGAGGCGCTCGCCAAGAAGGCCGCGGGGGTGGTGGTGCTGTTCGCGCCGGTGGAGGCTTCCGACGATCTCTACGGCTTCCGCCAGGAGGATAACTTCTTCTATCTCTCCGGGATCAGCGAGCCGGGCACAGCGTTGCTCATCGCCTCGGCGGTTGAAGCCAAGGGCGATTCCGCATCCCGACCTTACACGGAGATTTTATTTCTGCCGCCGCGTAATCTGACGCAGGAAAAGTGGCTTGGCCCCAAGCTCGGCCCGGAGGATCCCAACGCCGTACAAATTACCGGTTTCGAGCGGGTGGAGGAGATTGGCAAGTTGCCGGACGAACTCGCGCGCATGATTTCCGGCGCCTTTCCGGCGATTTATACCGACGTGCCCGAGCAGGGAGAGTCGGCCAGCACGATCGCGTTAGCGTTTCTGAAGCGGCTCAATACGATGCTTACGTATCATGACGTGAAGCCCATGTTGTCGTCGCTACGCACGGTCAAAGATGCAGGAGAGGCAGCTCTGTTGCGCAAAGCGGTGGACGCCTCAGTTGCGGCGCACTTCGCGGCCTTAAAGACGGTCAAGCCGAACGTCAACGAGCGGGAGATTTCCGCGCTCATGCAATATGAGTGGGGGAAGCGCGGATGTGAGCGTCCCGCGTACGCTCCCATCGTAGGTTCAGGATTTTATTCCACGGTGCTGCACTACTCCCAGGATTCCAACACCATGAAAGCGGGGGACGTGGTGGTCATCGACGCAGCCGGGGAGTACTCGATGTATGCCGCCGACATCACCCGCACGCTGCCGGTCAATGGCCACTTCACTCCGCGCCAGCGAGAAATTTACGACATCGTGCTGGGCGCGCAACAGGCTGCTGTCGCGGCATTTCAGTCTGGCAAGTCGACGTTGAAGCGTGGCGCCCCCAACTCTCTGTACAACGTCGCCTATGACTACATCAATTCTCACGGCAAAGACCTGCACGGCGAGCCGCTGGGTAAGTATTTTATTCACGGCCTGAGTCACTACATTGGACTGAATGTACACGATCCCGGCGATTACGATGTTCCACTGGGCCCGGGAATGGCATTTACCATCGAGCCGGGAATTTACATTCCAGAAGAAAGTCTGGGGGTGCGGATCGAGGACGATTTCTACGTCGATGCCGGGGGGAAGCTCGTCAACCTGAGCGGGGCACTGCCTTCGAAAGCCGAGGACGTGGAGAAGGCGATGGCAGGGAAGTAGGAAAACAATTGGGTAATTGGGTAATTAGGTAATTGGATAATTTGAAAGGGAATTATATAGTCGGCCCCTATTTGAAAACCTCCACTCCGGTCTTAAATTACCCAATTACCAAATTGCCCAATTACTCAACTCCTACGAAATGTATTCCCGGATGTAATCGTCCTGGCTGTGCGCCAGGGCGCGAATGTCGCCGTCAAAGATGACTTTTCCATCGCGCAGCATGAGGAAACTCATGGGGACTTCGCAATACTGACCCTTAGGCAGCGCCCGGAGCTGGTTGGTTTTGCGGTCGAACTCGTGAGTGGCCATGGCGAAAGCATCCTGCAAGCGGTGCGAAACCAGCAGGGAACTGGTCTTGTAGACGTCGCGCTGTTTCACAATCAGTTCAATAATCGTGTTCGAGGTGACGGGATCAAGGCCGCCGGTGGGCGAGTCATAGAGCAGTAGCTCGGGCTTCGTGATGATGGCGCGCGCGATGGCTACCCGGCGCCGCATGCCGCCCGAAAGTTCGGAGGGAAACATGTTGATGGTGTGTTCCAATTCGACGAAGCGCAGCGCCTCACTCACCCGGCTGTCGATCTCCTGGTCATAAACTCCATGCTCTTCCATCAGGCGGAAGGCCACGTTCTCCGCCACGGTGAGCGAGTCAAACAGCGCGCTCTCCTGAAACACCATGCCGACCTTGGCGCGCAGGGCGAAGAGATCCACTTCCTGCATTTGAGTGACGTCGTGGCCCAGCACCGTGATGCGTCCGGCGTCGGGCTTGAGCAGGCCCAAAGAAAGTTTCAGGATCGTGCTCTTGCCCGATCCCGCCACGCCCCACAAGGCTTTAGTTTCTCCAAGGGGCAAACGAAATGAAACTCCGCGCAGCACCTCATTTTCTCCAAACGCCAGCCAGACATCGTCGAACAGGATGGCAAGCCCGGAGTGGTCCGGTGTGGTGGTGCGTGCGGAATCGAGCGGCAAAGTCGGGGCAGACATGCAGACTTATCTGTACGACAAAATTTGGAGCAGGAGTTGGGTGACGAAAAAGTCCACGACAATGATCAGGACGGAGCCCGCCACAACGGCTTGCGTTGTGGCTCGTCCCACTCCCTGCGTTCCTCCCCGGGCCGTTATCCCGTAGTAACAGCCCACCGTGGCGATGATGAAGCCAAACAGAATCGGCTTCAACAACCCCATGAAGACATCCTCGAAAACCAGCGATTGCCAGGCATTGCTCCAATACTGGCGCGCGTCCAGATTCAATAGCAACTTGGAGACAAAGAGTCCGCCGGCCAGTCCCACCAGGTCCGAAATGATAGTCAGGAAAAATAACATGAAGACCGACGCTATGACGCGCGGGGTCACAAGCTTCTTCATGGGATCGGTGCCGAGAGCGCGCATGGCGTCGATCTGTTCGGTGACCACCATGGAGCCCAGCTCGCTCGCCATGCCAGATGAGTTCCGTCCGGCCACCAGGATTCCGGTAAGTACCGGACCCAGTTCCCGCACCATGGAGAGCGACACTAATTGCCCGATCAGAGTGATCGAGCCGAAGCGCTGCAGGGTGTTCGCGGTCTGAACGGCCAGCACCGCGCCAGTGAAGAAGCCAATCAACACCACAATGGGCAGCGAACCCACGCCGATGAGGTCGGCCTGCTGAACCATGTCAGCGAAATAAACTGGCTTGCGGAAAAGGTTTCCCAGCGATTGCACGGAGAGGAAGGTGTAATCCTGGACGGCCTGGACCTTCTCCTTGGCGAACTCCGTGGGCGAGATCAGTTCCATGCGATTTCGCAAGGACCCGTTGAGTCGCGCCTGCGCGCGCCGGGCTTGACCGAACTATAGCAGAGAAAGCTGTCAGCGATCAGCTTCTCGTGCCTCTCTGTGCACCTGGAGTTTTCGCGAATTTGACGTGCGCGTTGATGGTCGAGGGTCGTCTGATGCACGTGAGATCCCTTCGACGGGCTCAGGGCAGGCACTTCGCCTGAAAAACGGTTGCGCATCAGGATGACAAGTCACGTTTGAGGGGCCGCAGTTCGGCGTGACAACTCAAGTTATGGGCGCTGTAGGCACGGTACATAGGTCCTTCGCTTCGCATCAGGATGACGCACGGAGGAGTGCCTTACCCCCGGCCCTTCTTCTTGATCTCAATATTCAGGCGGCGAATCTTTTGGTTCAGGGTAGAAAGAGGCACATGGAAGCGCTCGGCGGCTTCGGTCTGGTTCCAGTTGCAGCGCTCCAGCATGTCGGTGATGACGCGGCGCTCCACATCTTCCACAATTTCGAACAGCGACGCATCCGAAGGCTGGTCATGCATGGAGAGCGAGGATCCGCGTCCCAGCATGGAGTCGGGGAGCAGGTCCATACTGATTTCCGGCCCCGAGGAGAGCACCACCGCGCGTTCGATCACGTTTTCCAGTTCGCGAACGTTGCCCGGCCAGGAATAGCTCATCAGCGGGCGCAGCGCTTCCGAAGTGATGCGGCGCACCGGGCGCTCATTCTCTTGGGCGTACTTCTTCAGGAAATGTTCGACCAGCGCGGGGATGTCCTCTTTGCGCTGGCGCAGCGGTGGCAACTCGATGGTGATGACGTTCAGGCGGTAGAACAGGTCTTCGCGGAAGCGTCCTTCGCGCACGCTCTGGCGCAGGTCGATGTTGGTGGCCGCGATAATGCGCACGTCCACCTGGATTTCCTGAATGCCGCCGAGATGCATGAACTTCCGGTCTTGCAGTACGCGCAAAATTTTGGCCTGCGTTTCCAGGCCCATGGTCGCGATCTCGTCGAGGAACAGGGTGCCCTTATCCGCAACCTCGAATAGACCTTTTTTCGAAGCAATGGCGCTGGTAAACGCGCCCTTGACGTGGCCGAACAGGGTAGATTCGAGCAAGTCCGCGGGCATGGAGCCGGTATTGACCGGAACAAAGGGTTTGTCGCGCCGGGAAGAATTCAGGTGAATTGCTTTGGCGATAATTTCCTTGCCGGTGCCGCTCTCGCCCTGCAGCAGCACGGTGGAGCGGCTGGTCGCCACCTGCGCCACCAGGTCGAAAATCTTCAGCATGGGCTCGCTTTTGCCCACGATATTCTCAAAGTTATAGCGCTGCTTGAGCGCGCGCTTGAGCTGAACGTTCTCCTCTTCGGCGCGGCGCCAGCCGATCGCGGCGCGGACATCGGCCAGCAGCTTTTCGTTGTCCCACGGCTTTTGGACGAAGTTGGCGGCGCCCGACTGCATAGCCCGCACCGCGTTCTCCACCGTGCCATAGGCGGTAATCATGATTACCGGTAAGCGCGAATCGTGGGCGTGGATCTCCGCCAGAATTTCCATGCCGTCCCGCCCGGGAAGCGCGAGATCGAGCAGCACAAGATCGAAAGCGCGTTCTCCGAGCCGCAGCAGGCCATCTTCGCCACTGGCGGCCGAGTCGACCTCGAAGCCTTCCAGTTCGAGCAAGGTTTGCAGTGACTCGCGAATCTCGGCCTCATCGTCAATAATCAGCACGGAGCCGACCGGTGCCGGTTCGCCGTGCAACGTGCTGCGCGAAATCACTGCCGCCTCAGACATGAACCGCCTTCCTGCTGAGAGGGAAATCCAACTCAAAGGTTGTGCCGCTTCCCGGATGGCTTTCCACGCGAATCTTTCCCGCGTGCTCCTGAATGATTCCGTAGGTCACGGAAAGGCCGAGGCCGGTGCCACGGTTCTGGCCTTCGCGAGCCGTCGTCTTGGTGGTGAAAAACGGATCGTAAATGCGCTGGATGTGCTCCTGTGCGATGCCTGAGCCGGTGTCAGATACGCGGACGCTGACCATATCTCCATTGCTGGTGGCCACGCTCAGTGTGCCCCCGCCCGGCATGGCGTCCTTGGCATTGAGAAACAGGTTCAGGAAAACTTGCTGCAGGCGTCCCGAATTTCCCTGGACGGGCGAGATTGCCGGCGCCAATTCGTGACGCACTTCGATCTTCGCGGTCTTGAACTGATGATCGAGCAAAGCCAGCGTGTCGGTGATTACCTTGTTGACGTCCACTGCAGTGAATTCGCTGCCGCTGGTGCGCGAAAAGTTGAGCAAGTTGTTGACAATCTCAGAGGCACGGAAGGTCTGCCGCGTAATCTTCTCCAGCAGTCCCGATTTCTGCGAATCGCCCTGCAATTGCTTGGCCAGCATCTGGGTGTAGGAGGAAATCACGGCCAGCGGAGTGTTGACTTCATGGGCGACGCCCGCCGCCAGCAGTCCGATCGACGAAAGCTTGTCGGATTGAGAGAGTTGAGCTTCGAGTGCGACGCGCTCGGTGATGTCATCCATGATCACCAGCCGGCCCACAACCTGGAACTTGCGCGTCACCAGCGGAGCGATAGCCACGTTCACCGTGCGCGTCTCTCCCGCCGGAGTCTTCAAGCGAAACTTGTACAGGTTATGGATGCCGGCGCTCTGCCGCACGCGGTAAAACTCTTCCACGAACTCGGCAGGGAAGACGGTTGGCAGAGGCTGGGTCAGTGTCTGCCAGCGGGGCAGCGCGTACATGACTTCCATCTGCGCGTTCCAACTCTCGATGCGGTCTTCCATGTCGAGCGCCATCACGCCCACGTTGATGGATTCGACGATGTTCTCGTTGAAATCCTTCAAGCGTTCGTACTGCGCAACCTTCTGTTGCAATGACGCGTACAGGCGGCCGTTCTGGATGGCGATTCCTAAATAGCCGCCGAGGGTTTCGAGAAGTTCGACATCTTCGCTGGTAAGAAAATCGCCCTGCATCGTCTTTCCCAAGCCGAGCACGGCGACCGTCTTCTGCTGGGCACGGCAGGGAATGTAATAGTTCAGATCGAGGCGGGCGATGGTGTTTTGCGAACCGTCCGTCTCCCGCGGCACCTGGTGTGTGTTTTCGAAGAAGAGGTGTCCCGCCGGTTCGGGCCGCGGCGCGCTGAGGAAGCTCAGGTCGAGATTGCCGGGCGGTGTCAGGCCTGAGAACTTGGAGAGTACGAAGCGTTCCGGCTCTTCGCCCGTCCCCAGAAAAATTGCGACGCGGTCCACTGCCAGGGTGCGCGAAAGGCGATCCATCACCGACGACAGCATGACGTTCAGATCAGGCTCGGAGCTTAGCTCACGGCCAAACTCGAGCAGGGTTCGCCGGTAGTCGTAACGCGTGCGGTAGAAGAACTGGTCGACGCGGTCTTGAATCCACTTGCGCACCGGATCGAACAGCAGTGCGGTAACCACTACAGCGAGGATCAGTCCAATTGGACCCGTGCCCGGCTGCCGCATGTGAACCAGTTCTGCGACGCCGGCTACGAGGCCAAAATACATTCCCACCACGGCGGCGGCGGCCAGCGTATAAACCACGCCGCGCTTGAAGATCAGGTCCACATCCATCAGGCGGTAGCGGAAGATGGCATAGCCGAAAGTAAGCGGCAGCAAGCCCAGCGACAGAACCGAGATCTTCATCGCGACCTGAGGCAGCCACGCCAGCGCGTGCGGAAACACGAACGGCAGCACGTACAACAGCGTGTAGGGAGCAATCGCCAGAATGGTGCCGCGAGTAACCCACTTCAACTGCTGGCGCAGGATCGTGGTGCCGGCGCGCTCATAGCTGTACCAGAGCACTGCGGCAGCGATCAGGAAAAATATTGCTCCGTAAGAAACGTCGAGCCGGTCCATGTTGCGGCTCAGGCGCCCGGTTGCCTCCAACCAGTGCATCGCCCCCAGACGCAGACCGAGCAGCACCGCGCCCGGCGCGTACGCCAGCGCGAGCAGCCACGGATACTTGCGTACGAGTTGCCGCTTTTCCGGGAAGGTCAAAACAAAGTGCAGAAACAGCGCCGGCTGCAACAGCCAGGCGACAATGTTGCTCCACAGAATGGTCCAGTCGAAGTCATTCAGCTTGCCGGTGTACTTGAAGGAGTACGCGATGAAGGATACGAGGCAGAAAATGTAGAAGTGCGTGGAACTGGGCGCGGTCCAGCGCCGCAGCAGAACATAAACCCCGATTCCCAGGTAGATGAGCGCGATAAGTCGCAGCCAGTTATTGAGGGAGCGATCGGCGGGAACCAGAATCACCGTGGAGTCAAGTGTGACTCCGTGGCGGGCGACAGAGTAGACCGCTTTTGACCAGACGCCAGTGCTAAAAATCTGGCGTTCCAGCCCCGCCAGATCCTTGATGTCCCGGCCATTGACGGAAATCAGCATGTCGCCGGACTTAATACCGGCCCTTGCGCCGGGGCCGCCCGCATCGACGGTCTCCGCCACCAGTCGCCCGTTCTGCTCGATCCAGGCCGCCCCGTCGTCGGGAACCGCGAACTCACGCTCTTTCTGGAAGTTGAAGCCGGCGAACACGACTGCGGCCACCGTCGTTAGAAACAACAGAACGGCTACAAAGCGGGCTTGACTCTCCCGATTCATGGGTTTCGGCGACCCTGAACCCCTAGGGGGCTGGATTGGCGTAAGACTGACACCACGTCGATCATCAATAAGCAAGTGCGCTGCCATGTCCGTTCCGCCGCCGGGAGCGTTAAGTGCCCGAATTCAAGCAACTTCTTGAATTATAGATGCAGATTTGAACGGCAAATACTGCTTTTTGGATGTTTCTGTGGGATTTTGTAGCGCCTTCTTTTTGAGGATGTTGCACTTACGCAGAACGGAAAGACCGTAGATTTGCCTCGCTACGAACCTATGATTACCAGAATAACCTCAACTTAGCCGGCTTTGCGCTCATCGACCTCGGCAGGATGTGCCGAAACGTTGTCTTCGTCCCACTCGAACGACAGCGCGCGGGAGGTAGTTTCGATCGGCTCCAATTCGGGAATATCTTCCGCCACCGATGCGCCCAGTTCGGCGAACTTGCGGGCCGATACCAGCACGCGGTTTTCCAGCGACCCGACGGCCTGGTTATAGGCTTCGACCGCCCGGTCCAGATTCGTGCCCACGCCGGTGATGTGTCCTGCCAGTTTGCGCAGGCGGTCGTGAAGTTCCTTGCCCAGCGCGCTGATCTGCTGTGCATTGCGCGCCAGCTTTTCCTGATTCCATCCGTAATTGATGGCCTTCAACAGCGCGATCAAAGTTGTGGGCGAGGCGGGAATTACCCGGTTCAAAACGCCATGCTCGATCAGTCCCGGATCCTGCTCGAGCGCGGCGCTGAAAAACGTCTCGCCGGGAAGGAACATCACCACAAACTCCGGCGTCGCTTCAAACTGCTCCCAGTAGTTCTTGCCGCTGAGCGTTTTCATGTGGTCGCGCACCTGGCGCGCATGATTGGCCAGACATGCGCGGCGGGCCTCTTCATCGTTGGTTTCGAAGGCTTCCAGAAACGCCTGCAGCGGAGTCTTTGCATCCACCACCACATGTTTGCCGCCGGGCAGCTTCACCACCAGGTCGGGACGCAGTCTCCCGGTGTCGCTGGTAATGGTTTCCTGCTCGGCGAAATCGCAATACGAGAGCATGCCCGCAATCTCGACCACGCGGCGCAACTGAATCTCGCCCCAACGCCCGCGCACATTCGGAGTGCGCAATGCCCGCACCAGATTTCCGGTTTCCGACTGCAGTTCTTTCTGCGTGGTGATCAGCGACTGCACCTGCGCCTTGAGATCGCCATACGCTTCGCCGCGCGCGACTTCCATCTGCTGAATCTGCGCGTCGACCTTAGTTAGCGATTCACGCACCGGAGCGACCATGTCAGCCACAGCCTTCTGCCGCGCATCGAGATCGCCCTTGGCCTCGCTTTGAAAGCGCTTCAGCGTTTCCTGCGCGATCTGTAAGAAGGAGGAATTGTTACTCTTGAGCGCGTCTGCTGCGAGTGCCTTGAAGGCATTCTGCAAGTCTGCCGCGGCGCGTTCTCCCGCCTTCGTCAGCAAATCGATCTTGTCGTTGCTGGCCTTTCGTTCTAAATCCAAAGCAGATTCTAATCTTGCACGGCTCTCGACCAGTACCCGCTGATCCGCCAAAAGCCGCGCCAGATCTGCCTTTTGGGCCGCTAACTCATTCTGCGTTAAGGACAAGCGCGCGTGCAGCGTCGCCGCCCGCGAACGCAGCACCAGCCACGCAATTAGAGCTCCGAACAGTAGGCCAATGACTACACTGGTCCCTAGTTCCATAGACGCCTGTAACTACTCCTCGGGGATTCCCGCTTCTAGCCTAGCACCAGCCGCAAGTTTGAATAAGTAGCGGCAGCACAACTGCCGTCGCAGTTTCGGCGGTTTGAGTCGAAAAAAGTTTGTGCCTGATCTCGGTCCCTCCCAGGGTCTGGTTGGATAGGCCAAACTGGATGCACAGGGCCCCTAAACTATTGTTGGCGTTCCTGCTTGGAACAGGCGCCGTGACTGTGGAGCCATCGGTTCGCCTCATGGCTTCCTCCGGCGGAGATGGCTCCGACAAGGCCAAACATGCAACTCTGAAGCCAGCCGCCGCTACCGCGCCCGACATCCCTTTCCACGAATTCGATTTTCAAGCGGAACAGCAGCTTCTGGAGCTGGCAAACCAATCGCGAGCGCAGGCGGGCGCTCCGTCCCTGACTCTGGATTCAGGACTTTCCCAGGCCGCGCGCACTCACGCGCAGGCCATGCTGGAAGCCGGGCAGCTTTCGCATCAATTTGACGGCGAGCCCTCCCTCACCCAACGCCTGGCAGCGGCCACCCGCCTTCTACTCGAACAGGAAGGCGAAAACGTAGCCTTTGATTCCGACGCGGAGCAGGGACATCAGCACCTGATGCTCTCTCCGCCCCACCGCGCGAACCTGCTCAACCCGGCCTACAATGTGGTCGGGTTGGCCGCGGTTCGTGGCGGAGACCGGCTTTACATCGTCGAAGATTTCGGCCATGCCCTCCCCAACTATTCACCGGCCGAAGTGAAGGACCGCGTCGCGGCGGCGCTGAACCAGATGCGCCGCCAAGCCAATCAGCCGCAGTTGCAGCGCCATGACCTGCTCGTCGCCGATGACGCTGCCTGTTCGATGGCGCAAGCCGACAAGCTCGGAACCTCCCCCATTCACCAACTCGCCGAGCGTTACACGGTGCTGACCTACACCAGCCTGCGCCCGGAAACACTGCCGGCAGGGGCGAGCCGCGCCGTTGCCAGCCCCTACATGCACATTTTCTCGGTGGGAGCGTGCTACGCTCGCACCGAGAGTTATCCGACGGGCGTGTACTGGATCGTGTTGTCGCTGGACTGAGTGCGATCTTTAGTCGAGCGTCAGAAAATGGCGGCTTGCACCGCCATTCCTGACCTGGCCATCTTCGGCTTGTGCGGATCCCACGGCGACCCTATCTACTGATTCACCAATTGCGTGACTGATGCCGTACTCTTCGCGATGTTGGAATCTCCGTTGTAGGTTAGAGTCACGACGGTCGAGCCTGCTGGCAATGTCGAGGTCGTGAACGTCGCTTCACCGCCGCTGAGTTGAGCAGTCCCCAGCACTGTCTTGCCCGCGGTGAACGTGACGGGACCACTCGGCGTGACGGTTGGCGATGTGATCTTGGCGCTGAAAGTCACCGCCTGACCGACTGCCGACGGGTTTGGTGATGCTGTAATCGCGGCTGCGCTCGTGGTTTCCAGTACAAGCTGGTTCACCACCGGCGATGTGCTACTGAGGTTGTTGGCATCGCCCGAATAAGCCGCGGTCAGCGGATAAGCATCGGCGTTGAGATTTGCCCTGCTGAAACTAGCCACGCCGCTGCTGTTCAGCGTTGCAGACCCGATGCTGTAAATCCCTCCCCAAGTGAACGCAACATGGCCGGTCGGCGGCAGTGCGCCCGCCGTGGTCACCTTAGCCGTGAAGGTTATCTTTTGCCCGTAGGTGGACGGGTTCAGGCTGGAAGAGAATGTAGTCGCGGTCGCGGACTTCGTGGTGGAGTTCACCACTTGCCTGAGCCCGGGCGAAGTGCTGGCAGCGAAGCCGGAGTCGCCGGGATAACTGGCTGTGATAGTGAAGATGCCCGCAGGCAGCGAAGAAGTGGTCAGCGCCGCAGTTCCTCCACTCAACGGAGCAGTGCCGAGAACCGCAGTTCCGTTGGAGAAGGTGATGGTCTCTCCATTCGGCGGGGTTCCTGTCGTTAACGTCACTGTGGCCGTGAACGTGACCGCCTGCCCGATGAACGACGGATTCAGCGAGGAGGTCAGAATGGTCGTGGTAGCCGCCAGGATTTTCTCGCTTAGAGGAGCGGACGTGCTGCCGGTGTTGTTTCCGTCGCCACTGTATTTCGCCGAAATCGAGTAGGTTCCCGGGACAGAAAACGAAACAGTCAGCGCCGCCACGTTCCCGCTCAGCGGAGCGGTGCCCAAAGTCTGTGCCCCAGAGTTGAACACTACCGACCCCGTTGCCGCGCCGCCGTGTTGGCTTGTCACGGTTGCGGTGAAGGTCACGGACTGACTTGTAGCAGCCGGGTTAAGGGACGATGCCAGAGAAGTGGTGGTCGTAGCCACGGTCACAGTTTGAGCGAGTGGCGCAGACTTGCTGGCCGCGTAGCCGCTGCCTCCCAGATACGACGCCGCGATCGAGTCGGAACCCGCGGGTAGAGTAGAAACCGCGATCGAGGCGCTGCCGTTCGTCAGAGTTCCGCTTCCTACGACGGCCGCGCCGTTGAGGATCTGGACCGTTCCCGCCGGCGTGCCGGAAGTCGACTTCACCTTAGCCGTGAAGGTCACGGCCTGCCCGTATACAGAAGGATTCCGCGTGGATGTGAGCGTGGTCGTTGTAGCTTTGGGGGGCACGCTGTTATTCAGGAGGACACCGAGAGCGTAGCTCTGGTTCGCTACGATCAAATCAGGCTCTCCGTCGCCGTTCACATCGGCCACCGCGGCCCAGGAAGCATAATATCCGCCTGAGGCGAACGTCACCGCCGCCTGAAAGCTTCCGTCGCCATTGCCCAGCAGTACGCCCACCAACCCGTCACAGTTGCTGTCTCCGCATTCGATCGCGACTACCACGTCAGGTTTGCCGTCGCCATTCACGTCCGCCACCGCGATGGAAACGGGCCCGCCGCCGGAGTCGTACGTCACCGCTGGCTTGAAGGTCCCATCGCCGTTGCCCATCAACACTCCGACCGTACTGGGGTTGGCAATCACGAGGTCGGGTTTGCCGTCGCCATTTACGTCCGCTACTGCGACGGATCGGGGAACCTGCCCGCCGGAGCCATAAGGTACCGGTCTTTGAAAAGTTCCATCTCCGTTGCCCAACAGGACATTAATAGTGCCTGGATTGGCACAGTTTCCACCCCCGCATTGGGCTACTACCACTAGATCGGGTTTGCCATCGCCGTTTACATCTGCGACCGCTATCGAAGAAACTGTCGAACCGCCCGAGTCGTAGGCAACCGCAGGTTGGAACGTTCCGTCTCCATTCCCCAGCAGGACACTCACCGCCAAGTCGGAGACGTTGGGTCCCGCAGCGTTCCCTACGATGAGATCCGGTTTACCATCCCCATTCACATCGGCGATCGCTACTGACAAGCCCCAGATCCCGCCCGAGTCGTATGTCACCGCTGGCTGAAAAGTGCCGTCGCCATTGCCCAGCATGACCTGCACACTGCTGGATAGGTAGTTAACCACAACCACGTCAGGCTTTCCGTCGCCGTTTAGATCGGCAACAGCTAGGGCGTCAACATATTGGCCGACCGACCCGTAGATAACAACCGGCTGAAAGGTCCCGTCCCCGTTACCCAGAAGTACCCCAACGGAACTGGTCCCGCAGGCGGGTTTGGCGCATTCGTTCGCGACTATCAGGTCGGGCTTGCCATCTCCATTCACGTCAGCAACGGCGACGGCCAGGGCATTCACTCCGCCCTGATCGTAGGTCACCGCTGGTAGGAAAAGGGATGACCCGGCGGAGTTGAAGAGAGCACCCTGCGACCTCGACTTCGCCGGTGCCGCATGCCGCTGGTTTGCCTGGGGAACCTGGGTGAGCGCTGCTGGGGTGACGACAACTGTTACGAGTGCAATAACTGCCAGAATTGCAATGAACGGAGCAACAAGCCGAAGAACTTTGACCTTAGAAGTGTGCTGTGAAGCCATGGGAGCCCTCCTTGGACTGCGAGTGAGGGGCAGCGGGCCGTCGTCGGCTCGTGCTCGGGAGAAGATTTACAGCTCAGTGATTCACCGCTCAGGGGGAACTGGGAAGTAGGATCGCGGCTGATGTAATTTCACTCACACTATACGCCGGAACGCCGATTTGTCAGTGACGCCAGTCACAGGTGCTGTGGCGAAGATCGTCCTGACTAAGATCACGTGAATCGCGAATCGGATTGTTGGAATTCCTCCTCCTTGATGCCTCTACGGATGCACTACTTGCGTGACCGATGCTGTACTCTTCGCGATATTGGAATCTCCGTTGTAGGTTAGAGTCACGACCGTCGAGCCCGCTGGCAGTGCCGAGGTCGTGAACGTCGCTTTGCCGCCGCTGAGTTGAGCCGTGCCCAGCACCGTCTTACCCGCAGTGAACGTGACGGGACCCGTCGGCGTGACGGTTGGCGATGTAATCTGCGCGCTGAACGTCACCGCCTGGCCGACCGTGGACGGATTCGGGGACGCTGTAATCGTGGCTGCACTCGTGGTCTCCAGCACAAGCTGATTCACGACCGGCGAGGTGCTACTCAGGTTGTTGGCATCGCCCGAATAAGCCGCGGTCAGCGGATAAGGATCGGCGTTGAGATTTGATCTGCTGAAACTAGCCACGCCGCTGCTGTTCAGGGGCGCAGACCCGATCGTGTGAATCCCTCCCCAAGTGAACGCAACATAGCCAGTCGGCGTCACTGCGCCCGCCGTTGTTACCTTTGCCGCGAAGGTTACCTTCTGCCCGTAGATGGAGGGATTCAGGCTGGAAGTGAACGTAGTCAACGTCACAGACTTCGTTGTGGAGTTCACCACTTGCCTGAGCCCGGCCGAAGTACTGGAGAAAAAGTTAGAGTCGCCAGGATACCTCGCCGTGATAGTGAAGATGCCCGCAGGCAGCGAAGACGTGGTCAGCGCGGCAACTCCTCCACTCAGCGGAGCAGTACCGAGAACCGCGGTTCCGTTATAGAAGGTGATGATCTCTCCGTTCGGCGGTGTTCCCACCGTTGAAGTTATTGTGGCCGTGAAGGTAACCGCTTGACCGTAGATGGAAGGGTTAAGGCTGGAGACAAGTGTCGTCCCCGTCGTTACACCCACTGGGGTTACTTCGAAGATGACACCCGCACCGTAGGTGCCGCCATCATTGGTGTCGCCATAGAGGTTACCGTTCTTACCGAAGATCAATCCCGCCCAGGGATGAGACCCGTCCGCGGGTTGGCTCCCGAAACTGTACAGCACCGTCTCAGCGCCGGTCGCAGTTAGCTCGAACACCGTGCCTTGGCCGTTCGCACCGCCATCGTAGGTGGTGCCGTAGAGATTGCCCTTCTGATCGAAGATCAAGCCCTCAAAGGAGTGAGACCCGTCTCCGGGTTGGCTCCCGAAGCTGTAGAGTGCGGTTTCAGCTCCAGCCGGAGTCAGCTTGAACACCATGCCTTGGCCGTAAGCGCCACCTTCCTGGGTTGTGCCATAAAGACTGCCCTCTTTATCAAAGACCAAGACTGCGTAAGGGTAGGCCCCGTCTCCGGAGTCCCCGAAAGCGTGGAGCACCGTCTCGGTGCCAGTCGGAGTCAGCTTGAATACTGTACCCACGCCATTCACGCCGCCACCGACAGTGGTGCCATAGAAATTGCCGCTCTGATCGAGGGTCAAACCTGCATTGGGCGAGAGACCGTCCCCAAATTTGCTCCCGAAGCTATAGAGAACAGTCAGGGTGCCAGCCGGGGCCAACTTGAATACCGTACCCCCACCGGCCGCACCGTCCTGCTTGGTGGTGCCGTAGAGATTGCCCTCCCCATCCATGATCAGACTGGAAACCGGATGTCCACCGTCCGCGCCGCCGGTAAAGCTGTACAGGATGGTGGCTGTCCATGTTGTTCCCGCGGGACTGAGTTCGACCACGGCACCCAAATTAAACTCGCCGCCCCATTGCGTCGTGCAGTAAAGGTTTCCCGACTTGTCGAATATCATGGGAGAGAGAAATGGATTCGCTGCATCGGGCGGTCCGCTGAAGCTGTGGAGCACTTTCTCTTTCCAACCTCCGCTGCCGTTCGGCGAGATTTCAAATGCGGTTCCGCATCCAAGTTCGTTACCCGGGCATCCTAGTCCCCCGAAACCCGTGTTCCCATAGAAGTTGCCAGCACCGTCAGAGATGAGGCTGGCGGCGGGACTGCGGCCATCCCTGCCGCCCGTGAAGTTGTAGAGCACCGTCTCAGTTTGGGCCTGAGCTGGGCGAGCGGCAGCAAGCAGTAGAGAAAGCGTTATTAGTGTCAGAGCGCTGATCGCCGCGGCTGCGAGTTTCATCGAGCCGAATCCCGCCTCGACATCGGAAATGCTGAGAGTGATGTCTGGCCTGTTGTTCGTCATTGATGAATCAGGAACCTTAACCTTAGGAGTGCGATGTGAAGCCATGGGGAGACCTCCTTGGATACCGTGAAACGGGCCCGATCGTGCAAACGAATGCGTGTCTAGAAAGAAAAGAATTGTCCAAGCCGTGAGTGCGACTACGGCCGCACGACTTGTGTGACCGAAGCTGAACTGCTTTTGATGTTCGAGTCTCCGTTGTAAGTCGCTTTAACCACGGTCGAGCCCGTGGGCAGCGACGAGGTCGTAAATGTTGCTTCACCGCCGCTGAGTTGTGCCGTGCCCAGCACCGTTTTTCCCGCAGTGAACGTGACGGGGCCCGTCGGCATGACGGTTGGCGAGGCGATCTGCGCACTGAAAGTCACGGCCTGACCGAGTGTGGATGGGTTCAGAGATGACATAATCGTGGCCGCGCTCGTAGTTTGCAGCACGAGCTGATTCACTACCGGCGATGCACTGCTCAGGTGGTTTGTGTCCCCGCTATATACCGCGGTCAGCGGGTAAGCATCAGCATTGAGATTGGACTTCGTCAGCGTAGCCACGCCGCTGCTGTCCAGCTTTGCGTATCCGACAGTGTAGGTCTCCGAGAAGTACCGCCATGTGAATGCAACCTTCCCCGTCGGCGGAAGCGAACCAGAAGTTGTCACCGTCGCCGTGAATGTGACCTTCTGCCCGTATATCGAAGGATTCTGGCTGGAAATGAACGAAGTCGCGGTTGCCGCTGGCAAACCGCTCACTTCGAACGCAACGCCTTGTCGGTACGAGCCTCCCCAGCCGGTCGTGCCGTAGAGCCTGCCTGCGCCCTCCAGAACCAAGGTGTCGACCGGTTCGGCTCCGTCGGTGCCGTTGAAACGCCACAGAACCTTCTCTCCATAGCTGCTGCCGTTGCCAACTGGCGCCGCTAGCTCGAAAACGGTTCCGTCGTTGAGCTCGCCACCACCGAATTCCGTATTGCCGTAGATGTTGCCGGCCGCATCGAGCACAAGTCCGGCCTGAGGATTGGCGCCGTCTGCGCCGCCCTGAAAGGAATACAGAACCTCTTCCGTCCATTGTGCATTCGCGCCAGGACTCAGCTTATAAACGATTCCGTAGTTCTTGGCGCCCCCATCAACTGTTGTTCCGTAAAGGTTTCCTCCGTCGCTGAGCACAGGAGTGCCCGCCGGGTTGAAGCCATCTTTAGTTCCTCCGGCGAAGGTGTGGATTACAGTGGGATTCCACCCCCGCTGCCGTCCGGTGACAACTTGAACGCCGTCGAGCGGGTGGCTCCGAACAGGCTTCCGGCAGCATCTACAGCCAAGCCGCTGCTGATATCTCCGCTGTAGATCACCTGCCCTGTCCAGCCGCCACCGCTTGGCCTCAGCTCGAACACGGTTCCCGGTGCTCCTCCGCCGCCCCATGTTGTGCCGTACAGGTTGCCCCGTGCGTCCATGATCAAACCGAATACGGGAAAAACACCAACGGCGGCTGAATAACAAAATTGATCGAAAAGGGTGCTTTCCGTCCAGTTTGTTCCCGCGGGGCTAAGTTCGAAAACCGTTCCGGTATTACATGAGCCGCCATACTGCGTGGTGCCATAAAGGTTTCCAGCGCTGTCCAATATCACAGGGCCAGCAGGATTCGCACCGTCCGGCGGACCCGGAAAGCTATACAGCATCGTGTAGTTCCAGCCTCCGTTGCCGTTTGGCGAAAGCTCATATACCACTCCACACCCATAACCGTTTGTAGGGCATCCCAACCCTCCCTCTTGGGCCGTTCCATAGAAGTTGCCAGCACCGTCAGGAGTGAGGCGGTGCCAGGGGTGAGCACCGCCAATGCCCCCCGTAGAGTTGTAGAGCACGGTTTCGGTCTGGGCGCGGGCTCGAAGCGCGGCAACAAGCAGCAGAGCAGAGAGCACCGCTAGCGTCACGGCGCCGTGCACTCTCGCGGTCACAGGTTTCGTCGAACCGAATCTCGGTCCGACATCGGAAGTGTTCAAATGGCTTTCCGGCCTGTTGTTCGTTCTCTTGCGAATCATAGGAGGCCTCCTCTGACTGCGAGTGAGGGGCAGCGGGCGGTCGTCGGCTCGTGCTCGGGAGAAGGTTTGCAGCTCAGTGATTCACCGCTCAGGGGGAACTGGGAAGTAGGATCGCGGCTGATGTTATTTCAGTCACACCATACGCCGGAACGCCGATTTGTCAGTGATGCTGGTCACAGATTCTAAAGATCATCCCTAAATGAAGATCATTCCTAAATGAAGATCATCCTGAACGAAGAGTGAATGAAGATCATTCCTGAATGAAGATCCTGAACAACGACTGGATTGCTGGAATTCCTCTTCCCTGATCCCCTCTGTGCTACTCTTGGCCTGCCCTTCGTCTGCGGTTCCGCCATGGAATCCTCGGCCCAGGCTCGCGCACCCGAACTCGGCCTGCAGAACATTCGCATTGGCACGGCTGGCTGGTCTTACAAAGACTGGAACGGCATCTTTTATCCCTACGGACTTGAGCACCGCAAGCAACATCAGCTCGAATATCTGGCGCGCTTTTTCGACACGGTCGAAATCAACACTTCGTTTTATGGACCGCTGAAGCCCGAACTGGCCAAGCTGTGGTGTCGCAAAGTGGCGGCGTTGAATCCGCGATTTCTTTTCACTGCGAAGCTCTACCGCGCCTTCACCCACTCGCCTATCGCCGTAATGGAGCCTACTTCCGCCGCGACCATCCGGCCCACCGACGAAGACGAGGTGCGAACCCGGGAAGGCCTCGACCCCATAGCCAACGAGGGACGCCTGGGCGCGCTGCTCATCCAGTTTCCCGTCTCGTTCAAAAACACCGGGCTCAACCGCGAATACCTCGACCGCCTGCTGCGGCAGTTCATCGAATATCCGCGGGTGGTCGAAGTGCGCGACTCCAGCTGGAACAACGCCGAAACCATGGCCGCCTTCGCGCAGAAAAATGTCGGCTTCTGCAACATCGATCAGCCCGTCATGGGACACTCGCTGGCGCCCACCGAGCACGTCACCGCGCCCATCGCCTACGTACGGCTGCACGGACGCAACTACGATCAGTGGTTCGATTCCGACAATCGCAACGACCGCTACAACTATCTCTACAAGGAAAAAGAACTGGAAGGCTGGAAGGAAAGAATCCAGAATGTCGCCGAGAAGGCCCAGACGACCTACGTCATCACCAACAATCACTTCGAGAGCAAAGCGGGCGTGAATGCGCTGGAGTTGATGGCAATGATCAGCGGGAAACGCGTGCTGGCGCCGCCGACGCTGATCAAGAAGTATCCTGAGCTGAGAAAAATCGCCGATCCAGCGGAAGATTTTGGTGCGGGCGCTTCCGACCCACAACTGCCGCTGCTGGCTTAGTGCGCTAATTCTCGTTTTCGGGATCCCAGATTTCCTTAGTGATGCCCTTCAACCAGAGTCAGCTTCTTCCGCGAATGCCTCGAGGAGTGCGATCGCGATATTCGCCAACAATCGGCGACCGCCCACGCTCCCACAATGGTTCTGCGAGCGGTTTCTTTTGCAAAGTGAGCAATATCGCACATACGGTTCGTCCTGCTGCCTTCAATCATGGAGCAGATGGGAAGCCTAGCGAACTTCGCTGAGTTCTCGCTAATCGCACATGAGAGCAAACGGCTTCCACTGCCGATTCCCAGTATCCTGCTGCCTTGCCAGATCAATCAACGAGGTAGTATTTGCTGCGGCGATCACAAAGGTGAGGTACTCCTGTGGCCCTGGTGAAGATTCTTGTGGTGGACCCTAATCAACTCCGGCGCATGTCCCAAAGGCCGCTGGAAAACAGCGGCGTGACGACACGCGTCGTGCCATCTTTGAGAGATAAGTTCCGCTGGCGCGACCTGCGTCTCAATCGATCCAGCATAGTGATCATGGCGGTGGCGCTGACAACTATCGTTTATCTTCTGCAAAAGGGAATCCTTCCAAGCTGATACAGGTCATCGAAAAGCTTCAGTTCGGTGAACCACGGCCGCCGTTCGCAAACGGAATCCATGGCTTAGTGACGAGAACCGGCGTTTACACGCATCGACCTAGGCGTGCTTGATCTAGATCCCCATGACAGGCGCGATTTCTAATGTGCCTGCAGATGCTGGACGCGCGGAACTGCGATCGGGGCGACAGAGCGAACGGTAAGACGGGATTGAAGCTCGGTCAAAGACTGACAACCGACTACCTGGCACTGGCAACTGCTCTTATGCGAAACCGTCGCGTGCTCTGCCATCCGGCGCTTTAGGGGGCCTGTAGTGCCACTTATTATTCTGGCAGACCCTTAAAGTTCACAGGCGTGACTCTTCCACTCGGAATGTCCATCAGCTGGAGCTGGAAACTTCGCGGAAGCTTCTGAAAGCGGCTGAGTTTCCATTTCAGGAACGCGGCTTTTGTACCACTGACTGACACCCGAAAATCGCTGGCATAGCCGTTGTTTTCGGTCAATTTCTGCACGTCGCGTGATGCAAGGTCGAGACGATAGGCGTCATGGGCATAACCACCCTTTCCTTCGCTTGCCGCCATAAAGAGGATTCCTTTGTCGTCGGGCGAGAAGAATGCGGAGACGTAGATTCGAGAGCGCGGTGCATTCGGGAGTTGAAAAACCAGGTTGCTGGGCTTCTGGTTCGCGCTGGCGAGCGAACATAGTTGTAGCGCTTCGTCCCCAGCCGCGAACAACAACAGTTGCTTGCCGTCGGAGGACACCGCCGGAGCTGCTTGGAGGTACGGTCCCAGCTTGAACGTGTAGTGCTGATGAGTGAGTTGGGTCACATTCTTGCCATCTAACGTCGAGGAGAAGAGATCGAATCCGTTTCCGGCTGTGCGAATGAAATAGATTGTGCGCCCATCCCGCGAGAATCGTGGCCAGGAATCGTTCCCACCCTGGTTTAAGAGTGGATGAGAACTCTTTCCGTTGATGTCCATGAGCATGATGGTGTAGTTCTTCTCATCATCGCTGTGTGCGAACGCGATCTGACTGCTATCTGGAGAAAGTGCCGCATAGGAGCCTGCCCGACGTTGCCATGTCGTAGGCAGTAACGTTGCGATGCGAGATGTGGTGTCGATCTTGTACAGACTCGAGGAGTCGGGGCCTGTCGCGAGAACGTACCTGCCGTCATCCGATACATCCTCCAGGTGGGGCGCGTTGGTGATTGCTTGTTCGCCCCAGACCACGCTGAACAAAACGACGGCAAAGAATAAGCTTACAGCAGTCGTGCCGATGGTGTTGGTCTTACGTGAGACGCCGAGACGTTTCGCCGACACCCTCCACCAGACGACCGGGCCAATCACGATGTCTGCGTATGCTGCGTACAGCGCAAAGATGATGCCCAACCATGCTCCGTATTCACCGAGTTCGAACGCGTGCGTTATTGCGATAATGAAGACAAAGACGGTCGCGAGAAAAAAAGCGCATATAGGGACGACGATGACGACCTTGACGGCCTCAAGCAGTGCTTGTGCGATGATCTTTGATTTTTCGAAGGCGCTCAGATTAGAGGATTCCAACGCCATGTCCTTAGGCGTGCAAATGTGTGCCGGCTACAACTCCTCTTACGCCCCACCGTTGCATGTTCCGCCATCCGGCGCTTGTTGTAGCGCAGTGCGACATTCATGAAGACGTTCCCCATTGGAGTATCAAAGCAGATCATCAGCGCTTCCACGTCTTCACTGGACTTGTCGCCTTCGGCCTCGGTGAGCAGCACCGGAGGATGCACGCGGAAATGGAAGCCCTGGTCATTCAAGGCCGAGACTGCATTGCCGACAACCTGGTTCGCCAGTTCGAAAATGGTTTCTTTCACCAATCCGTCGGACTCGGGTAAGGGCGCGCCCGCATAGTGGCTGGCCACACGCACCGCCGTGTGCGGATCAAGATCCAGAATGATCCGCCCCTCGATGTCGCCGGTCAGCGCCACCATCCCGGCGACGCCTTTGCGACGGTAGGCATCTTCCTCCATGGTGAGATTGCCCACCGTGGTGGTGCCCTGCAAGCCTTGCGACAAGACGGCATCAGCCGCATTGATAAAAGGCTGGATCAGTTCCATCTTCATGAGCTAGGCCCCCGCGCCGGCAGCGACTGCGCCGTCTTCTCCCATCACATACTTGATGACTTCGTACAGAACTTCCGGCTTCACCGGCTTCTGCACGAAATGGCGCGCACCCCGCTGCAGCGCCGCCACAATGTTTTCCTGGTAGCCCACCGACGACACCATGACGATGCGGGCCTCAGGATGCTGCTGCACGATCCGTTCAGCCGCTTCGATCCCTTCCATCTGCGGCATGGTGATATCCATGAGCACGATGTCAGGATGGGTGCGGTCGAACTCGCTGATGGCAGTCAAGCCGTCGCCGGCCTCGGCCGCCACCTGCCCGCCGAACGTTTCGATCATGCGGGCCAGGTTCTTGCGGGCGAACACCGAGTCATCCACAATCAGATAGCGCACCGGCTGCCCGTCCTTGCTGCGTTTTACTGGTGCAAATTGCTCCATAACTTCTTCCCCTTTCCAACTGCATACCACGCCCGGCTCGTGTTGGCCAGATCACCCCGGTCACGAGCCTTCCGCACTTTTAATGCCCTACCCCAAACTTTTAATGCCCTACCCCAAACTCAGTTGCCGGCGCGCATTGCTTCGTTCCGGCCGCAAAGCGCCTGCAGCGTTGCCGACATCACATCCAGCGAGACTACGCGAGTGGCGTAGCCGCGTTCGATGGCTGCTTTCGGCATACCATACACCACGCAGGATTCTTCGCTTTGCGCAATGGTCATGCCTCCTGCTTTCTTCACCGCGCCCAAACCCTCGGCGCCGTCATCCCCCATGCCGGTCATCAGAATTCCGACTGCCTGCGCCCGGAATTCTTCGGCGACGCTGCGCAAAAGCACATCGGCGCTGGGACGGTGTCCATTAACCCGCGGTTCGTCGGTGAGTACGGCGATGTCTCCCAGCGGCAACCGCTTCACCTTCAGATGACGGCTTCCCGGACACACCAGAACCCGCCCCGGCTGCAGCAAGTCGCCCGATTGTGCCTGCTTCACTCGCAGTGCGCTGGTTTCGTTCAGCCGCTTGGCGAACATCTCGGTGAAACCCTCCGGCATGTGCTGCACTACCAGAATCGTTCCCGGAAAATCCGCCGGCAATTGGGAGAGCATGTATTCCATGGCCTGCGGTCCGCCTGTCGAAATCCCAATTCCCACCACCTTGCTCGGAATCCCGGCCGCGGAAATCTCGCGCTTCTCCGGCCGGGGTGGAATTCCCGGCAGCATCCGCGGCTTTAGCTTGGAGTCCGCCGCGGCCTTCACCTTGGCGATCAGTTCCCGCGCCGTTTCCGCCATGTGCGCGGTCGCATCCTTGGGCTTGGTGACAAAATCAAACGCGCCCAGGCCCAGCGCCTTTAATGTGACCGAAGCGCCCTCCGTGCTGTGCGAACTGAACACGATCACCGGCACCGGCTGGCGACGCATAATTTCCTTCAGCGTGTCGATGCCATTCATCCCCGGCATCTCCAGATCAAGCGTCACCACCTGAGGTTTCAGCTCTTCAATCTTCTTCAGGCAAAACGTTCCATCCATCGCCGTTCCGACCACTTCGATGGAATCATCGGCGTGGAGCATCTGCGGAATAAGTTTGCGCATCAGCGCCGAATCGTCGACCACCAGCACGCGGGTCTTGTTCGGGGACCAATTCATGCCTGGCCCCCTGCCCCGCCCGCCGCCAGACGCACGCGATCGGTGTGCGTCAGCAGCAGACCCGAATATGCCTCACCTGATTCCTGGGGCCGGGAACGCGCGCAGTGTTCCACCACCGCCGCCAGGTTCAGAATCAAGACCACCCGCCCGTCGCCCAGGATGGACGCGCCCGAGACCAGGTCGGTAGAGAAAGTCTGGTCGTCCAGCGCCTTGATCACCAGTTCTTCTTCCCCCTCCAGCGCATCCACGATCAAGCCAAACTTCCTCTCTCCAACCGTAATGACGAGCACAAAAAGTTTGCCGGACTTGCGGACCCCGTCAACCACCTGTGGGCGCCCCAGCCGCAACAGCGGCAACACCTGGTTGCGCAGCTGCAGCACTTCGTAGTTGTCGACCCGGTGGACTTCCGATTCGTCAGTCCGCGCGATCTCCACCACCGCGTTCAGCGGGATCGCATACAGCCGCTGCTCCACCCAGAACAGCAGCGCCTTGATAATGGCGAGCGTCAACGGCAGCTTCATGCGGAAAGTGGTGCCCTGTCCGGCGCGCGTCTCCATGCCGATGGTGGCCTTCAGCCGGTGCAGCACACTCTGCACCACATCCATTCCTACGCCGCGCCCGGAGACTTCCGTGATGTGTTCTGCCGTAGTGAAGCCGGGCCGGAAGATGAAATCGAGCATTTCGGCCTCGCTCAGCCGTGCCGCGTCTTCCGCCGTCACCAGTCCAAGCTCGATCGCCTTATTGCGAATCTTCGGAACATCCACGCCGCGTCCATCGTCGCTGACCTCTACCACCACCTGGTTGCCCTGGTGATAGGCATTCAGCCGGAGCACGCCGCGGGGCGCTTTGCCCGCCCGCCGCCGTTCTTCGGCGGGTTCAATGCCGTGGCTGATGGCATTTCTCACCAGGTGGGTCAGGGGCTCGGCAATCGCGTCCAGAATTCCCTTGTCCAGGTCTGTCTCCTGCCCGCTCAACACCAGATCGACTTCGCGATCGCACTGCCGGGACACATCGCGCACCATGCGCGGGAAGCGCCGGAACAGCTGCTCCACCGGGACCATCCGTATCTTCATTACGGAGCGCTGCAGATCGTTCAACACCCGCGCCTGGAACGCCATGGCATCGGCAAACTTGCCGCGCAGCAATTCCTTTGGATAGCGCTTCGAGAATTCACTCAGCGCCTGCTGCAGCATCGACTTGCCGATGATCAGCTCGCCCACCAGGTTGAGCACGCTGTCGATGCGGCCCGCTTCCACGCGCAGAATATTTTCGAGCGTGCTCTGGGGAATCGCTGGTTCGGGAATCCCGGCCTGAGAAAGCGCAGGCTGGGCGGCCTTCGTCTCAGCCACGCTAGCCTCGGGTGCGTTGGCTTCGACCTCGGCGGAATCTTCCGCCACCGCCGCCGGAGCATCAGTCCCTGCCGCGACGTTGGTCGCGACTGTCGCCGTCCCTGCCGCTCTCGCGGCTTTCTTCTTGAGCGGCACCGCTGCGGGCATTAGCTCCGCCGTAACTTCTTCCGAGATGGTTGGGATCTTGCCCTTGGCGGAGATCTGCGCCACACTCTGCGCACTCACCAGAACAAACTCCACGTGTTTGGAGGCCGCCGGGGATTTCGCATCCGGCCGCACCGCAATGACCCGGCCTGCGCCTGCGATCGCGTTGTGGATGAGTTGGCGCGCGGCAATCGGCATGGCGCAGTGCGGATCAATCTTCACCACCACGTGATACAGGGCGAGTCCACTGGCCAGGGCCTCGGCCATTTCCAGCTTCTCGTATTCGGTCCAGGCGGCCGCGACCGCGGCCTTGGCCTTCTTGCGACGCGTCTTTTTGACGACCGGCGCCGAAGTCAGCTCCTCGATCCGCTTGCGCAGGCTGCCCGTGGCTGGCAGTTTGCTTCCCTTGTGGTAGGCGGCAATCATCCCCGCAAAAACATCCGCCGCCTGAAACGCGATCTCGGCCACCACCGCCTGCGTGGCCGCGCCTTCCAGCGACAACGCATCCTCAAACTGGTGCGCCAGTTCGCTCAACTCGCGCAGGCCGCAGGCCGCCGAGTCGCCCTTCAGCGTGTGCACCGTGCGCCGGATGCCGCGCACGATCTCCTCGTCGCCGGGCGTCTTTTCCAGCTTCAGCGCCTCGTCATTCAGCGCCTGCAGCAGCTCCTGCGAGGTCTCAAAGAACAGCTCCCGCAGTTCCGCTCCGCGCTCATCGGGGGGATTCGTCACTCTCGCACCTCAACCCTCTGGTAGGCCGTTCCGCTGTCCTTGTGCACCATCCGGAATTTCTCGGTCACACCCAGCAAACTCTCCGCATGTCCGACGAACAGATAACCGTTCGGATTCAGGCAGCGGTAAAACTTTTCGATCAGCCGCTTCTGCTCGGCTTCATCGAAATACATCATCACGTTCCGGCAGAAGATCACATCGTTGCGCTGCGGCAGGTATTCGGTTTTGAGATTATGAAAGTCAAAGTGCACCATTTCCTTCAGCGCCTTTTTCACCGCGTAGCGGTCGCCCACCTTGTCGAAGTAGCGCAGGCGGTAGCCGTAATCCACCGTCGCCATCTGGCTGTCGCTGTAGGCGCCTTCCTGCCCGGCGCGCAGCACCGGGTAGCTGATGTCGCTGGCCAGAATCTCGACCCGCCACGGCGGCGGTATCAGAGGCTTGGGCAGCGGCAACTCCAGCGGCAGCGGATTGCGCAGGTAGTAGTAGGCCAGCGCGTCCGTCACCAGCATGGCCAGCGTGTAAGCCTCCTGCCCGGTCGAACATCCCGCGCTCCATACCCGGATCGAATACTCGCGGCGCCCTTGCTTCTGCCTAAACAAATCTTCCAAAGTGTGCTTCTGAAACAGGTCCAGTTGCGCCTTATGCCGGAAGAAGCTGGTCTCGTTGACCGTCAGGTTCTCCAGTAGCCGGGCCAGCTCATCCTTGCCCTCCTGACTGATCAGCAGCCGGTAATAGGCATAAAACGAATCGGCGCGGCACTCCTTTAAACGGCGCAGCAGCCGGTCCTGCAAAAAATGCGTGCGGCGCTCGTCGAAGTGCATGCCGCACTCCTGGTAGATGAGCGCCTGCAGCAGCTTCAGTTCCGCCTCCGTGAGTATGGGAGCTGGTGCGGCTCCAGATGCGCTCATGCGTTTTCTCGTTCCCGCTTCAAACTGAACTCTGAAAAGAGTGGGCAGTGGCTAGTGGTCAGTGGCTAGTAAAAATTGCATGACCACGACCCTTCCCCGAACCCGCCGCGAACCACCGATCACTAACCACTGGCCACCGACCACTGACCACTGACCACTTGTTCTACTTCGCCCCTGCGCCCCGGGCCTCGGCTTTCGTGCCGCCCTTTACCCCGCTGCTGCCGCTGCCTGCGACCTGCAAGCTGCCGGGAGCCAGCAACTTGTTCATGTCGAGCAACACCACCAGCCGCCCTTTCACTTTTCCCAGACCGGTCACGCAGTTCAGCCCGCCATCCTGAAATACTGCGGGTGGCGCTTCCACGTCGTCGGCTGCAATCTTCAGCACCTCCGACGCCGAATCCACGATCAGCCCCGCCAGCCTGCCCGAGTGTTCCACCACCAGAATGCGATTCTGTTTCTTCAGGGCTACCTGCTTTTCGCCGAAACGCTTCCGCAAATCCATGACGGACACAATTTTTCCCCGCAGGTTGATCACGCCCTCCAGATAGTCGGGAGCGTCGGGCACCGCGGTAATCTCCGGAACCCGCACGATTTCGTGCAACGACGTGATGGGCACGCCATAAGTCTCCCGCCCCACCTGAAAGCCCACGATGTGAAGTTCGCGGTTCATGGTTGCTCACTCACCCCGTTTCAGAACTTCGCTCCCGCCGCCGCTCCCCGTGCCGTGCGCTGATCGTCCTGCTTCCCGCGCGCGCTGGCTCGAAGAATGCTCCAGCGCGAAGCGGTCCATGAACTCCAGCAGGCCGCGCGACATCTTCGACATCTGCTCTGACGAGGCCGCCAGCTCGGTCGAGCCCGAGGTGGACTGCTGCACCAGTTCGCGCATCCGTTCCATGGCCTTGACCACGGCCTGGGCTCCGGAGGCCTGCTCTTCCACCGCCGAATTGATTTCGTGCGTGATCTCGTTCAGCCGCGTGGTGGCGCGCGCGATCTGCGACGAACCGTGCGACTGCTCGTTGGTGGCCGCGCCAATCTCCTGCGCGAACTTGTAAACCTCGGTGACCACGTTGGAAATCTTGCGCAGCGCCGCGTTCAGCTCTCCGCCCAGCTCCAGCCCTTCGTTCACGATGGTGGTCGAACGGTCCATGTTTTCGACCGCTTTGCGGGCCTCTTTCTGGATGCTCTGGATCAGTTCGGAAATTTCCTTGGTCGACTGCGCCGATTTTTCCGCCAACTTGCGCACTTCGTCGGCCACCACCGCGAAGCCCAGCCCGTGCTCTCCGGCGCGCGCCGCTTCGATGGCCGCGTTCAGCGCCAGCAGGTTGGTCTGCTCGGCCAGGTCATCGATGACTTCGATGATCTTTCCGATGTCGTCGGCCCGCTGTCCCAGCGCTCCGATGATTTCACCCGAAGAGGTGATGGTGGTGTTGATGCGGTTCAGGCCGTCGGTGGCCTTCTCCATGGTTGCGATTCCGCTGTGCACTTCCTCGCGGGAACGGTTCGAGATGTCGAGCAGCACCTTGGCTGTATCGGCCACGCGCTGAATCGAAGCCACCATCTGGTCGATCGACGCCGAGGTCTCGCTCACGCTCGATGCCTGCACCTGCGTGCTCTTCACCATGTTCTGCACGTTAACGCTCATCTCATGCATGGTGCTGGTAACTTCATCGATGGCCGAGGCCGACTGCAGTCCGATCTTGGCCGAATCATCGGAGGCGCCCGCCACCTGGTTGGAGGCGCTGGCTACCTGCGACGACGCGTCGCGCACGCTCTTCACCAGTCCGGCCAGACCCTCCACCATTTTTGCGAAGGCGTTGCCCAGCGTGTCATGCGCGGAGCGCGGCTTTACCTCTACCGTCAGGTCGCCCCCGGCGATGGATTCGGAAACCGACGCCATTTCCTTCAGGTAACTCACCATCTTGGCGAAAGTCCGCGCCAGTTCCCCGATCTCGTCCTCGCGGGTGAGGTCGATGGTGTGTTCCAGATCGCCAGTGTTGCCGATCTGCCGCGCCACCGTCATCAGGTTGGTAAGCGGTTCGGTAATGGATTTTGCCGTGCTGTAGGCGATCGCATTCCACCGATGATCAGCGCGAGCATGGTGGTGAAAAGTGAAATCGAGATCGTCCAGTTCGCCGCGCTTTGATCCGACTTTCGGCGCTCATCGACCAATTTGTGGTTCTCGCCGTCGGCCACATCGAGCGCTTCGGTCGAGTTCTTTACCCACGACGAGGCGTCCTTTTGCAGGTAGTAGATCTGCAACTCGGCTACCGTCGCGTTTCCAGAATCCACGTCTTTGCGCTTGTCGATCAGCGGCTGTGCGAACTCCTTGCCCCAGGCCTGCTCCAGTTGCTGCACCTTCGCCAGCGCCGTCTTTTCCTGATCAGAGTTGGCCAGGGTCTTGCCTTGCTCCAGCCTGTCGCTCAGCGTCCGCAGGCCCTCGCTCATCCGCTCCACTTCCCGCGTGTCGCCGCTCAGCAGGTAGTTGCTGAGATAGAGCCGGTTCTGCATCATCTGGGAGCGCACATTGTTGGTGGCGTCCTTCAGTTCCAGTGACAGGGCCGCCGCCGCCTTGGCGGCGTGTTCGCGTTGCACCGCCGACCAAGTTCACCAGGAACAGCGCCACCACCATCAAGAGGATGATGCCGAAGTTCACATACAGCTTTTTGCCAATCGTCATGCCGTTTCTCCTGCGCGGCCCGGCCCCATTACCGCGGCTCGAACTTGAAGTCAATCACCCCGGTGCTCTCGCCCGACGCCGGTTCAAAGCGCCATTTCTTTACTGCGTCCAGCGCTGCATTGGCCAGCACCGGATGTCCCCCCACCACCCGCGCCTCTTTCACTGTGCCGTTGGGCGCCACTACCACTTCCACCTTCACGGTCCCGGTAATGTTCATCTTGCGTGCCAGCTCCGGATAGTTGGGCGCCACTTTGGTCTTTGCCCGCCGTACCAACTCCTCGCTTTGCGCTTGCTGCCCCCGAACAGCGATCGGTGCAGCCGTTGTGATTGCCAGAACGGCTAACAGCACTGCGGTCGTTCCTCGAGACACAGTTCCTCCTCGGGCAGAAATACCCGGCCAGCGCTTACCGTGCAACGCCCGGGCCACCTGTACCGTCAAGAAAAAACCAAAGTCACATGCGTATCTCTCTGAAACTAATGGATCTGTGCCCATCTGCAGCGGCCCGACCCACATCTATGCTTGATTGCCCTCGTCTCATCGACTATTTTCGCCTTGGGACTTTCTCAGACTGAGACCCTGTCTCAGCTTAGAGCGCCCATTTGTCACCTTGGGCACCCCATCGGCCATTTCGCTTGACTCAAATTGAGATGGCAGATAAGTTTCCCCTTAGATTCAATCACTTGTGGATCGCGAACAGGTTCCTCTGACAACCCGGGATGCACTGAACCTGTTGCGTGGAGCTTCGCCCCTGCCCCCGGGTTCTAACCCCGCCCGGGGTTCCGACGACGACTTCCAGAAACTCCTGCTTCGTCTCGCCGCCAAGGCCAGCGAGCGGGCCGACGCCGGTTCCCTGATTCAGTTCTTTTGCCGCGCCACGCGCCAGTTCTTTCAGGTAAGCGGAGTCTATTTCTGGCGGCGACACGCCGGGGAGGATCTGGTCGGAGAGCAAGCGGACGGCAAGTTGGAGGATCGCTTCATCGGCATGCACCTACGCCCGCAGGATAGCGCTGTCACTGCGGAAGCCGTCCACCGTCGCCGCACCATCTTTTCCAATCAGGTGCACTCCGCCATGTTTCCCGCCGCTCACCAATTCGAGGCCCGCTCGCTGATGGCAGCTCCGCTGGTCGTATTCAATGAAGTGATCGGCGCAGCCACCTTCCTGCATGATGCCGACGAAAACTTTTTCAACGAGGATCTCGCCGCCAAGGCCACGATTCTGGCCGGCCAGCTGGGCAGCCTGCTGGAAGCCACGCGCCTGCGCGACGTTTCGCGCGAGGAACATCGCCGTGCCGAAATCCTGGCCGACGTTGCTCAGGCCCTGCACGGAACACCCGACGTTTCCGCCGTGATCGAAGCCCTCGCCGACCGTCTTCGCCTGCTTCTGCGCACACGCCTGGTCTGTGTCCTGTTGCGCCGCGAAGGCCCGTTCGAGCTGCGGGCCGTCTCCGCTGAGAGTCCGCAGCTGGCGAATTCCGTGCGGGCGCGCCATGACCGCCAGACCATCCGTTTCGCGGCCGATCTGGCGCAACGTGCCGTCAGCGCGGGAGAACCCATCACTCTCACCCTGGCCGACGATGTGCATTCTCTCGGCAACCTGGTTTCACCCGGAATGCTGATTGCGGCGCCCTTCCGCACCTCGCGCACGCAAGGGGCAATCCTTGTGTATCCGCGCCAGGATGCAGTCTTCACGGCGGAGGAAAAAGCGTTGGTCTCCGCCATCGCCGGCTTCGGGGCCGTGGCTGTGGCGCATGCCGAGCTCTATGCGACCGCCCATGCCCAGGCGCATGAACTTCATCAGTTGCTCGAGATCTCCTCCGAACTCAGCTCCAGTGGCGATCTCGAGCAGTTCCTGCAGGCCTTCGTGGTGCGGGCCGCCGATTTCCTGGGCTTTGGCCGCTGCTTCATTGCCCTGCAAGAGGATGGCGTCTTTCGCATACGCTACGCAGTTGAGAACAACGAACCGGGCCGCATGGAACTGGTTTTTCCCGAAGGAATTGCGACTCGGTCTCTTCGCGCCAAAGAGGTTTTCTGGACCGATGAAGCCAGCAAAAATCCCGGAGCGAACCTCGACGTCATCACCCGCTTTCACGTTCGCCAATTTCTCGCCGTGCCGCTGCTCGGCGCCAGTGGGGAAGTGCTGGGCATGTTTGCCGTCCTTGACCGTCTGGACGGCACCGGCATTTCGCAGGAAGACATCCGCCGCGCCCGCGCGCTCGCCAACCAGGTAGCCGTAGTCCTGGAAGTCGCTCACAACCTGCACTTGTCGGAGCAACATCGCCGCCGCGCTGAAACCCTGATGGAGTTGGCCCGCGAAATTGACGGTGTGTTGCGCCTGCCAGACTTTGCACGACACTTTGTCCGTCGTGCCGCCGAGTTGACGGGCGCCAGCTCCGGCGCGCTGGCCTTGTTCCAGGATGGCCGCTTCCAGACTTTTGCACTTCATCCGCCGGGCGGCGACTCGGTTTCTGCCGACGAGCCTCGCGGCGACGATCTGCGCGACGAACCCAGTCCGCAGGCGCTAACCGCGCAAAGTGCCGGCGATATCCGCCGCAGCGAGCTTACGGTCGACCGCATCTTCAACACCGCCCTGGCGCAACTGGTCGAGCATCATGCCGAGACCGTTGTCTCCGGCTCAGCGGTCGATCTGCTCGGCGCCGAAGTCGCCACCGCCCTCGGCTGGAACGATTGCACCGTCGTACGTCTGCCCGGCGCCAACCGTGAGCTTGCTGGATTGCTTTGCCTCGCGGGACGGACCCGACCTCTGGCGCAGGAAGATCGCATCTTCCTGGAAGCGATGGCTAGTCACGCTGCCATGGCTCTGGAGAACGCGCGCCTGTTTACCCGCATCGAGCAGGCCAACCGCCACTGGGCGGAAATTTTCGATGCCATCACCGATTTCATCGTCGCCCACGACGAGTCTGATCGCATCCTCCGCGTCAACCGCTCCCTGGCGTCCACCATCGGTTTACCGCCGGAAGAGCTGATCGGCGTCAATATGCGGGCGCTGCTGACGCTGACCGGAGATGCCGCGTCCTACTCCTGTCCCTTTTGCCGTCCGCTCACCGACGATGTCGATGAGTTCGTGCATCCCGTGCTCGACCGCACCTATCTGGTCTCAACCTCGCGCGTGCATGGCGCCGCCAGCGAAGGCATGCAGACCGTTCACGTGCTGAAAGACATCACCGACCGCCGCGAAGCGGAGCGCCGCTATCGCGAACTTTTCGACAACATCCAGGAAGGACTTTTCTTCAGCACGCCCGGCGGACGCTTCATCGAGGTCAATGACGCCATGGTCCGCATGCTGGGCTATTCCAGCCGCGACGAGCTGTTGCAGATCGACATTCCCACGCAACTTTACTTCTCGCCCGAGCAACGCCTGCAGCATGCCGAAGTCATGAAAGAGCATGGCCACCTGCGGAACTTCGAAGCGACTTTACGCCGAAAAAATGGCGATCCCATTCACGTTCTTATCAATGCCTTTGGTCTATATGACGATCAGGGCCGTCTGTTGCAGATTCGCGGGCTCATGCTCGATGTCACTGGCCTGCGCACCTATCAGTCCGAACTCCATCGCGAGCGCGATTTTTCCGGCAAGATCCTCAACAACACGCAGAGTCTGATCCTGGTCGCCGACACGGCCGGCCTGATCAGCTACGCCAACCGCCGCTGGGGGGATGCAGGACTGGAGCAACGCGACCTTCTCGGCCGGCCTCTGCTCGAATTAGCCGCGCCCGGTTTCGCTCGGCCCCTGTCCGACGCCATTCAAAGCGTGTTCCAGGGACAGCAGGTCGACAATCTGGAACTGCAGATTCTGCGCGGCAACGCGACCTCGGGCCAGTTCTCCGCCAACCTCAGCCCCATGCGCGACGAGCAGGGAAACATCACCAGCCTCGTCCTCGTGCTCACCGATATCACCGATTCCGCCGTGCTCCGCGACAAACTGGTGCACGCCGAAAAGATGGCCGCCGTCGGGCAACTCGTCTCCGGCGTCGCCCACGAAGTCAACAACCCGCTTACCGCCATCCTCGGATTCGCTGATTTGCTCATGGAGAATCCCGACCTCCCAGCAACCGCGCGCAAGGATCTCCGGGTAATCCTGCAGGAAGCCCAGCGCACCAAGCAGATCGTGCAGAACCTGCTCAGCTTCGCGCGCCAGATGCCGCCGCAGCGCAGCGCCGTGCAACTCAACGCCATCCTGCGCCGCACCATTCAACTGCGCTCTTATGACTTCACCAGTCACGGCGTCGAAGTCATCGAGCACCTGGACCAGGGCCTGCCCGACGTGTTGGGCGACGCGCACCAGTTGCAGCAGGTTTTTCTTAACATCCTCAACAACGCCTACGACGCGGTCCATGAAGTTGGCCGTGCTGGGCGCATCGAAATCATGAGCACCAAGTCCGGCGACATAGTCGAAGTTTCCTTCAGCGACAACGGCTACGGAATTTCTCATCCCGATAAAATTTTCGATCCCTTCTTCACCACCAAGGAAATCGGGAAGGGAACCGGCCTCGGCCTCAGCATCTGCTACGGCATCGTCAAAGAACACGGCGGCGAGATTCTTTGTCACAACAACAGCGACGGGCGGGGAGCGACCTTCATCGTCCGCCTGCCCGCATCCACCCACACCGCATCGCTCGGTGTGGCCGCAGGAGTTACCCAACCATGAGCCTCCCAGCCATCAGACAAGCTCTCCTACCCGTGCTCCTCATCGAAGACGAGCCCGCGGTCATGGCCTACGTGCAGGCGGCGCTAGAGCGGAGCGGATATCCCGTCGTTTGCTGCGAGTCCGGCGTCGATGCCCTCCGCCTGCTGGAGAACGGCGAATTTCTTGGCATCGTCTCCGACATGCGCACGCCCGGCGGCGTCGACGGTGCCCAGGTTCACGCCTGGATCGCCCAGCATCGCCCCGACCTGGTCGCGAAAATCGTATTCATCACCGGCGATATCGCCAATGAAGAAACCGTCGCCACTCTGCGCGCAACCGGCGCTCCCTGCGTGGAGAAGCCTTTCCGCGTACAGCAGTTCATCGACGTAGTCTCCAAGACCATGGGAAGTGCACAGTGACCGCAGCCTTGAGCAAAGACGACCTACGCATCCGCCTCCTCATCGTCGACGACGAACAGAGCATCCGCAAGCTCTGTGTCACGGTCGGCGAGGCCCTCGGCTTCATCTGCATGGAGGCCGAAAGCGGCGACTCCGCCCTGGCCCTGCTCGAAGAGCAGCCGGCACACATGGTCCTCACCGACATGGTTATGCCGCACATGTCGGGACTGGAATTCCTGGAAAAAGTAAAAAAGCTTCTCCCGCGCACCGAAATCGCTCTCATGACCGGACACGGCTCTATTGAGACGGCTGTGCAGGCGATGAAACTCGGCGCCTACGATTACATCACCAAGCCCTTCTCTCCGCTCGAAGAGTTTCGCCTATTCCTGCGCCGCATGGCGGAGAAGGTCCGCCTGGTCGAAGAGAACGAATTCCTGCGCCAGCGCATGGATTCCGAAACTGCCGTCCACGGCATCGTCGGCTCGTCGGCCAAAATCCAGGAAGTCCTGCGCATGGTTTCGCGCCTCAAAGACACGCGCACGCCTGTGCTGATTTCGGGCGAAAGCGGCACCGGCAAAGAACTCGTCGCCCGCGCTATCCATTTCCGCGGAGCCTTTGCCGGCCGCCCGTTCGTCGCAGTAGATTGCGGATCGCTGGTGCCGACGCTGATCGAAAGCGAGCTCTTCGGCTACGAGAAAGGTGCCTTCACCGGCGCGCTCAAGTCGAAGCAGGGATTATTCCAGGCCGCTGACACCGGCACCATTTTCCTCGACGAGATCGGCGAACTGCCTGTGGAACTGCAGGCCAAATTGCTGCGCGTGCTGCAGGAAAAAGAAGTTCGCCCCGTGGGCAGCAATCAGCGCGTGAAGGTCGACGTCCGCGTCATCGTCGCCACCAACCGCGATCTCGAGGCCGCCTACAAGGCAGGGACCTTCCGCAAGGACCTCTATTTCCGTTTGAACGTCGTGACCTTGCACGTCCCCGCGTTGCGCGAGCGCCGCAGCGACATCCCCATGCTCGTGCACTGGTTTCTTGAGCGCTACGCTCCGGGCTCGGAGTTGCACGTCACCAGCGCCGCCATGAAGGCCTTGATGCAATACGAATGGCCCGGCAATGTCCGCGAGCTGGAAAACTGCGTCGAGCGCGCCGTCGCTCTCGGCAATGGACAGTCCATCGACCTGGGCGACCTTCCGCCCAGCATCGCCGCGGTTTCCAGTGCATCTCGCCCGAGCGTCAGCGATGACGGCGAAGCTTCCTCCGCGCTAGACGCCGCTTTTCTCCCTGCAATACCCACGCATCCGGCAGCCACTTCCACCACTGATCTCGAAGACATCGAACGCGCTACCATCCAGCGCGTCTTCGAGCAAGTCAAGGGAGACAAAGCCCTCGCCGGACGCATGCTCGGCATCAGCCGCGCCACGCTCTATCGCAAACTCAAGCGCTACAACATCAGCGGGGCCACGCCAGGCGCCGCACACCACACGCTACAGTAACGAAGCGAGCCATTCCGTTCACGATCTGCCGATGAGATGAGCTCAGGAATAAACTGTAGCGCCGCCGTCCCGGCGGCTGTCGTGGGGGCGTCCCCGCCGCCACTCAATCTGCGCCACTCAATCCGGAAGAAGCATTAGGACGGGAATGCAAAACAGAACTACCTGGAGGGAGAGAAAGGCGAGGACGACAGCGCCGCGCCGTGCGGCTGGCTGCTCAGAACACTCACGACATCTGCGGGCCCAGTCCTGTGCGGCTGTCTCTGTGGTTCTTGCGCTCGCGCGCTTCCCAGCACGGCCAGCAGCATCAGGGCAGCAACGACGACGGTCCAACAGAGCCTCAGGGAGAAACTCATGAATTTTTCTCCAGATGAAAGGAATGCTTGGATTATGAAGCGATTTACTCCACAGTCCATCGGCAGAACACCGTAATGGATAGGGTGAAACCCCTAAGTGAATTCGCTGAGGCGGTGCTGCAAACAGAGACAGTTACCGTTCCCTGAGGATTAAAAGTATCTAACCGAGCCGCCAGCGCCATGAGACTCCCGTCTCATCCTGAGATTGCCCGCTCGCCGCACCCGTCGCCGCCGCCCCGTACGGCCTCCAACTCACTGAAAATGCATCCACCTGAGTGCTAGTCCTTCGGTGTTCTGCTTTGGTGCCCACGTTGCTTCACTTTCAGGCGTAACTGCGGATTCCGGCTCCCCAAGGCTCTTCCTAACCGGGAAGAGGGGGAGCCCGCCCGCATTCAAGAAGTGCCGGAGCAAATCCGGAAAGGGTAATCGCCGCTTGGCCGAACAAGCCACAGCACCGTCGCGCAGCAGCTACGTCAACGGCTCCGTCGCCGGCCTGGCGCGCTTTTTCCCCGAGGCCACTCCGGTGCGCCTCCCCGTACAACTGGCGCGCTGTGCAGAGGCGGGTGCGCCCGGCAATTTCAGCGAAAGCACTCTCATCGAATTTGGCACGGCACGCGAAGTTCTTTTCGCCTGCGCGACGCCGTTGGAGTTTGCCGACGTCGTGCGCCTGCGCAACTCCGACGGGTCGCTCGATATCGAAGCCTCCGTCGTCGCCGTGCAGTATCACCCCGGAAAAACCGTGGTGGCTGCCCGCTTTCTTTCCGAAGTTCCCAACTGGATCGTGAAGCCATGAACCCAACCACTCCTGTTCAAGACCTGGCTGCGCAATGGAATTCGGCCCGCCGCCTGTATCCCATTTATTTCGAACTGGCGCGCGAGTTCGTCATCGATGTGCAAGCCTGCCCTGACCTCGAAGGCGCGCTGGATACTCCAGGACGCGAATCCGTTGAGCAGGCCCGCCAGTGGCTCGACGATATGGACGGGCGCATTCAGGTTCACCAACTGCGCCAGTTCCTGCAAACCAGCTCCCTCGTCGATCAGACCGCCCTGGCTGAGTTGCTGAAACACCACCTCGCCAAGGCCGCCAAACCCGACACCATTCGCGACAAAATAGATTTCCTCCTGGTACAGTTCTTCAGCCAGGCTGCTCCCTCGCGCCTCGACGACGATCAGGTCGATCTCTCGTTTGTGGCTCAGTTACTGGAGCCGGCTCTGGGCGAAGTTGAGCTGAAGACTCCGGTGTGGCTCAACTCCCTGGACCGCGTCCTCGACGCCGCCCAACGCTGCCGCTCCCTCGACGAACTGCTCCACGGCGGCGTGCTCGCCCAGGGTCGCAAGGCCAAAGTGCAGGCCGGCGATCTTTTCTTCCTTCCCGTCGCGCTGGTAGCCTTCACTCGCTTCGGCTACCTCATGCGGAGAATCTTCTTCCGCCTCATGCTTGCCGACCTCAACACCATTCTCGACGGCCTCACCGAACTCGAGGATAAAGGAATCACCACCATCGACTGCCGGCGCGCCCAGTTTTCAGCCGAAGAGCCGATCAGCCGCTTGCGCATCATCTGCCAGTCCTGGAAGGTCATGTTCCAGGCGGAATACTCCTCCGGCCAGCCGCTGCGCATGCTGGTGGATTTGCGCGCCTCGGTCGACCAGGCGCTGGGCCGCCGTCCGGCAACGGAAGCAAAGTCGTCGGCTGCAAAGTCGTCGAATGCGAAGAAGGATACCACGGCCGCCGAATCCGCTCCGTCTGCCAAAGCCGCCGCCGCCGGCGCCAGTTCTGACGCACCCGGAGGCCACACTGCAGAATTTGAAGTTTCGAGCGAACCTGGCTGGGATCCGGATGCCGGGTCGCAGCAGGGAAAGAAAAAGAAGTAGGCGCCTTGCGCCAGAAACGCAACGAAAAGCAGAACGAGGGACTTTCGAAACGTGGATCAACCGACCGCACTCATCATCTCCGACGACGCTGACTTTTCCCGCCGCATCACGGCGCGTTGGCAGATGGAACGCAGCGTTCCCACCTTCACCCTCCTCAGCGGAGATCTCTGGCCGCGCTTTGCCGTTGACACCTTCGACGTGGCCATCGTCGGCGACCTGCGCCGGGACGTTCTGTCGGTTGTTCTCGAACCTCTGCACTCCACCGCGCAGCCCATCTTCTGCGTATGCCACGATCGCCAGACCGCGCAACTGGTCCACCAGCGCTGGCCGCGCATTTCCATCCTGCGCCGCGACGAAAACTGGCTCGAAGTCCTGGTCGTGGCCGCCTGCGAAGCCGTTCAGCGCGCCCGCGCCGAAGCCCGCGCCCGCGCCGCCGAACTTGCCTGCGCCACGCTCGAGCGTCAGGCCACTCTCGGCCGCTACATGATCGAGATGCGCCACAACCTCAACAACGCGCTCACCTCGGTGCTGGGGAACTCCGACCTGCTCCTGCTGGAGCCGGGTACGCTTTCCGGCCCGGCCCGCGCCCAGATGGAAACCATTCGCAACATGGCGCTGCGCATCCACGAAGTCATGCAGCGCTTCTCGTCGCTTGAGAAAGAAATGAATGTCGCCGCCATCCAGGCCGAGCAGGATTCTGGAAAATCTTTCGCCGCCGCCGCGGCCGCCGGAAATTGAATGGATAAAACGGAGAACTGAGAACTTCGAACTGAGAACGGAACCAAGCTAATCCTCCCCCGGAATCAGCCGATTGTTTTATTGTTGGGCTTCTGATTGGTTCGCACCCGCTGGGGGATGGATCTATGCACAAACTTATGGCCGGTAGCACCATTCTCGAGCACGAGCTCTCGGAACTCCGCCTGCTGGTCGAGCGCCAGACCGGCCTCATGCTCGACTGCCCCAACAGCGCCCTGGCTGCTCACGTCATCGAGTATCTCGAAACCCATGAACTGGAATCTGCCGCCGCTTTGCTTGACCGACTGCGCCCCGCCGATCAGGATCCGGCAGTGCTCCCGCATTTCCTTGAAGGACTGCTCAATGCGAACACCGGTTTCTTCCGGCATCCCACAGCGATGAATGCGCTGACCCGCCAGGTGCTTCCGCAACTGTTCGCCCGCAAATCGGGCGAGATTCCCGGCACCCTACGCATCTGGAGCGCGGGCTGCGCCACCGGCGAAGAACCTTATTCGATTGCCATGGCCATCTCCGACGCGCTCCTCGCAGGCAGCACGAACGCCACGGCCAACGGCAACGCTATCAACGGAAACGGGAACGGCAAAGAAAAGACGGCCGCCGCCCGAAACGGTGGCATCGCCAACGTCCCATCCTCTGCCTCCGGACAGCTTGGAAACCAGTTCTCCAGAGACTGGTCGATCCACATCGTAGGCAGCGACCTTCTGCCCTCCGCCATCGAGACCGCCGAGCGCGGCCTCTATCCGCAGTCGGCGCTGGCAGGCCTGCCTCCAGCCATCATCCGCGCCTGCTTTTCCAAAATCGCGTCCGCCAACGCCGCACAAAAGTTAAATGGCTCGAACGGAAACAGCTTGAACGGAAGTGGCTCAAAGGCAAATGGATTGAACGGAACTGGATTGAACGGAAATGGCTCGAACGGAAATGGCTCGAACGGAGAAAGATCGAACGGAACCAGCTTCCCAGGCTCCTCCAAGAACGACCCTGGCTCCGACGGAGCAACCCCATCTTCGCACCTGCTGGTGAAGCCGCGCCTGCGCAGCATGATCACCTTCAACGTCATGAACCTGGTGCGCGCCGTCTACATCGGACGCTTCGACTGCATCTTCTGCATGGACGTGCTGCCGCACCTCTCCCGCGCCCAGCGCACTGCCCTGGTCGAGCGCCTGCACCTCTACCTCGAACCCGGCGGATACCTTTTCCTAAGCCAGACCGAAAAACTCTGCGCCCCCAACCTCAACTTCCGTCCCGAAACCTACGACGGCTACACCTTCCACCGCAAACCGCTAGCCGCCAGCGCGGCTTACGGCAGGTAAACGTAGCGCCGCCGTCCCGGCGGCTGTCGTGGCGGCGTCCTCGCCGCCACTGTTATAAGCCAAGAACGTGTCCGGAGGATTTCAAAACGAATTTAGAGCAGTTCGGTATTACGCGAACAAAAACTCTTTCGTCCTTAATTCCTTGATCGTGTCCCGCAACTTCGCCGCCTTCTCGAACTCAAACCGCTTTGCCGCCTCGCGCATGTCGCTTTCGAGTTTGCCGATATACGCGTCCACTTCCTCCTGCGATTTGAACTCCGGCATGCCTTCGCTCTCGCCCGCCGTCAGATCGGCATAGTCGGCTGCGACGATCCCCGCCAGCGTCATGTCCAGCGGACGCACGATCGATTCCGGCGTAATCCCATTCTCCTCGTTGTATGCGGTCTGAATCGCCCGCCGCCGCAAGGTCTCATCCATCGCGCGCTTCATCGAATCGGTTCTGCGGTCCGCATAAAGAATTGCCCGCCCATTCAAATGCCGAGCGCAGCGCCCAATGGTCTGAATCAGCGACCCACCTGACCGCAGGAAGCCTTCTTTGTCCGCGTCCAGAATCGCCACCAGCGATACTTCCGGCAAATCCAGCCCCTCGCGCAGCAGATTGATGCCAATCAATACATCAAACTCACCCTTGCGCAGATCGCGGAGAATCTTCACCCGCTCCAGCGTCTCGATCTCCGAATGCATGTAGCGGCACTTTACGCCCACCTCGGCGTAATACTCGGCCAGATCCTCCGCCATGCGCTTAGTCAAAGTCGTCACCAGCACCCGCTCGCCCTTGGCCACGCGCGCCCGAATCTCATGCAGCAGATCGTCAATCTGCCCCTTCACCGGACGCACCTCAACCTCCGGATCAATGAGCCCCGTCGGCCGGATGATCTGCTCCACCACCACGCCCGCCGACTTGGTCAACTCATACGGCCCTGGCGTCGCCGAAACATACACCAGCTGGTTGGTGCGATGCTCAAATTCCTCAAACGTCAGCGGACGGTTATCCAGCGCCGATGGCATGCGAAATCCATACTCCACCAAAACTTCCTTGCGCGATCGGTCCCCCGCATACATCCCGTGCAACTGCGGCACCGTCTGGTGCGACTCGTCGATGAACATCAAATAGTCCCGGGAAAAATAATCCAGCAAATTGGGCGGAGGCTCGCCCGGCATCCGTCCCGTAAAATGCCGCGAATAATTCTCGATGCCGTGGCAATACCCCATGGCGCGAATCATTTCCAGATCAAACATCGTCCGCTGATGAATGCGCTGCGCCTCCACGACCCGCCCCTGCTTTTCCAATTCCGGCTCCCACCACGCCAGTTCTTTCTTGATCGACTCCACGGCCGACGCCCGCGTTTCGTCTTTCATGACATAGTGCGTCTTCGGATAAATCGGCAGCCGCACATACTTCTGCTTCACCGTGCCAAACAGCGGATCGATCTGCGCCAGCGCCGAAATCTCATCTCCCCACAGCTCGATGCGATACGCCATGTCGTCATAAGTCGGATAGACCTCAATCACGTCGCCGCGCACCCGAAACGTCCCACGCCGGAACTCGCCGTTGGTTCGCTCGTAAAGAATGTCGACCAGCTTGCGCGTGATGTCCTCGCGCTTGATCTTCTGCCCCTTCTCCAGAAACAGCATCATCCCGTAATACGCCTCCGGAGATCCCAAGCCATAAATGCAGCTCACTGAAGAAACAATCAGCGTATCGCGCCGCTCAAACAACGACTTGGTGGCCGAGAGCCGCAACCTGTCGAGCTCGTCGTTGATGGTCGCTTCTTTTTCAATGTACAGATCAGCCGCCGGAACATAGGCCTCCGGCTGGTAGTAGTCGTAGTACGAAACGAAATACTCCACTGCATTATGCGGAAAGAAATTCTTGAATTCGTGATACAACTGCGCCGCCAGCGTCTTGTTATGCGCCATCACCAGGGTCGGACGATTCACCGCCTCAATCACCTTCGCCATGGTGAACGTCTTCCCCGACCCGGTCACCCCGAGCAGAACCTGGTGCGCCTCGCGGTCAAACACCCCGCGCGTCAGCGCCGCAATCGCCGTAGCCTGGTCCCCGCGCGGTTTGTAATCCGAAACAAGTTTGAAGTCCATGAAGAAGCAGCCCTCAGCTATCAGCTGTCAGCCCTCAGCAATGCCCATGTGGGGACGGGCGCCCTCGCCCGTCCATGCCGAGCGAAAGCTCGGCTAGGTTTCCTTTCCTTGCGCACAGAAGCCAATCTCACCGCTTGAGAATCTTTTTATTATAACGCGGGCAAAAGAGTGCAAAACACGGCGTCTGGATCGGCTCAAGATCCTATGGGAGAACGAAATTCACTTCAACAGTGGATAGAACCGCGACAGGAGAGCCATTGAGCTGATACGGTTGATAACGCCATTTGCTGACGGCAGCGATGGCGGCTTCGGTGAGCGCTGGAAAAGGAGATGTCACTACCTCAATATTTTGAGGAACTCCAGACCGGTCGATGGTGAGTTCTAGAACCACCTTCCCCTGGATGCGCGCCTTCTCGGCCTCTGGAGGATATTCAGGCGCTGGGCTGGACACAAGAAAACCTCGTAGTAGTCCGGGGCTGACCTTCACGGGCTGGGCCGAAGCATGATCCGGAGACGCATCGGCCGCAATTGCTTCGGGTGGCTTGGAAGACTGAATCGTCTCGAAGTGAAACGACATCGCGGCTTCCACTTGGATGGGGTTTCCGCCCATCACCATGGGCTTCAGCTTCCACTTTAGAAGCTGGTCTCGGGCAGAGTCCTGCAAGCCTGCGTTGTCCGAATTCAAGGGATAGGCCTCTCGGACCTGCCCATGGCGGTCGACAGAGATATACATGCTCAGCAGTCCCGAAGTCTTTCCACTCCCCACCGGTGGCCAAGCAAGAGGCGGCTGACCCTGAGCCGCTTGCTCAATTGCTGCCTGACTGACCGAAATGGACCTCAACTGTTGTTCAGCAGGAGTAGACTGCGCGATCGTGAAAAGGGAGGCATCAGGCTTCTTCCACTCTTCTAACAATGTGACATTCGCGACGAGTTCAGTGCCAGGCTCGGGATCGTCTTGGTACCTCCTCGCGACCATTTTCTTTCCGAACCTCTGATAATCGTGGAACTCCATGTCATACCCAGGCCAACCCACGAACTTGAGCATTCCCTGGCCATCGAAACACAAGTTTCCAAAAGCATCATTCTTGACCGTCTCCGACCCGATCTTGAATTTTGCTCGAGCACAGGCATCGGAGTGTAGTCCATTGGGAAGAGTAATTTGAGTTATTTTGGTGTCGACCCTGTTCCACTGCTCCGCGTTCGGAATCGGATCCGAAATGGCCGTTACGAAGCTCTTCAACCACAGGGGATAATAATCTCCCGCGTTCTGTTCGCTCACCTGATCGCCGTTGACGATGAGCGTCTGCTTGAAGTCGGGTGCGTCAATCGTGCGCCGCCATTGTCGCGGCGCGACCCAGTACTCCTCAATCTCCGCACGATAGTCAGAAGAGGGATTCGTCGATTCAAACAGATGCATCTTCAGATGGAAGGGCTTGGCGTCCACCCCAGTCAGCGAAGATTCTTGCAGGGCGTGGTTGAGGGCGTCTCCCAGCGGAACCGACGTTTGCTTGACGTTCTGGCCAATAGAGAGTGTTGCGGTCGCGATGAGGATCCCCAACGTCCAACCCGCCAGCGTGCTTGTGGGAGACAGCATAGCTGACGATGATAGCGCAGCCGTCCGGCGCTTGGAATAGGAGGTCGTGTGCCCCTACAACTCCGCCAGCGTCCGATGCACCAGCGACACCGCGATCGCTCCCTCGCCCACCGCCGAAGCCACCCGCTTCACGCTATTCGAACGGACATCCCCCACAGCAAAGACTCCAGGCAAACTCGTCTCCAGCATCTGCGGAACGTCGCGGAAGCACCCATCCGGCTTCCTTCGCAACCGGATCCAAATCCCGTCCCGTGAGAATGAATCCTTTGTCATCGAGCGCCAGGCATCCCTTTAGCCAGTCCGTGCGCGGTGAAGCCCCGGCCATGATAAACAAGTGCCGGATCGGGTGCGTTTCAGTCTTGCCGGTGTTCTTGTCGCGGCACGTCACCCGCTGCAGCTGTGTATCTCCATCCAGCCCGACTATTTCCGTGCTGTAACGCAAATCAATCTTTGGATTCTCCTCGATCCTCTGAACCAGATACCGCGACATCGTGTCCGCCAATTTTCCCGACCGCACCAGCATAAAAACTTTGCTCGCGGTTTGCGAAAGGTACACCGCCGCCTGCCCGGCTGAGTTCCCGCCCCCCACTACGATGACTTCTTCATTTCCGCACACTTGCGACTCGATGAATGTCGCTCCGTAGTACACGCCCTGACCTTCGAACTTCGCCAGGCTCCCGATGCGAGGTTTGTTGTACTGCGCCCCGCTGGCAATCACGATGGAACGCGTCAGAATCGTCCGCCCGTCGTCAAGCTTCACCTCATACGGGCGCTGATCGCAATTCAACCGCGTCACGCTCGAAGCAATCATCATTTTGGCGCCAAACTTCTGCGCCTGCGTCGTGGCCCGATTCGTCAGTTCTAGTCCCGAGACACCCATGGGAAAGCCGAGATAATTCTCGATCCTCGAACTCGATCCCGCCTGCCCGCCGGGTGCTTCGGTTTCGATCACCAACACGTCGAGCCCTTCCGAAGCCGCGTACACCGCGGCCGCCAGCCCCGCCGGCCCCGCGCCTACGATGACCAGGTCGCGTATCTCGGTAGGCTCGAGGCTGCCATTAAATCCGAGACATTTTGCCAATTGCTGCGTCGACGGATTGCGCAGCACGGTCTTCCCATTGCAGATTACAACTGGGATTTCCTCCACCTTGACGGAAAACCGGTCCAGCATTTCCTGCGAGCCTTTATCAACGTCCAGATCGACGTAGGTATGCGGATGTCCATTCCGGGTCAAAAACTCACGCAGGCGCAGGGTTGCGGCTGAATGCCGCGATCCCAGGAGAACCACATTGCCATAGCCGCTGGAAAGCAGCAGAATCCGCCGCAGAATGAACGCCCGCATCAGGATCTCGTTCAGCTCGGCGTCCCGCGCCACCAGCGCATGAAACTCCTTCGATTGCAACTCCAGAAACTCTCCGGCTTCTGAGACCCGTCCCCGCACCAGCGCTCCCCGGTTCGAGATCATCGTCATCTCGCCGGTAAACGCTCCCGCGTGATGGGTTGCAATGGCCCGTTCGCCCCCCATTGCATCAGACTGCACAATATCCAGGCTTCCCGAAAGCAGAACGTAGAACGGAACATTCACGTCGCCCGGCTCAAATAGAATTTCACCTGCCTCAACCTTCCGTACGTTGCCGGCTTCGCGTATCCGAGCTATTTGCGCAGCCGTGAGAACGGGAAACGCCTCTGCCTGGTCCACAGCAGGGAATTTATACGAAGCGCCTCGCGACGAGGCGGGCGTGGGAGATGCGGCGGGAGGAAACGTGGCCGAAGAAGACATTGGTTCACCTGGGACGTGCAGAGTTTACAAGACCGCAAGCCTACATAGATGACGCGGGAGGCCTTTTGGCTTCACAGCGAAGACGCCAGGCGAGCAGGACGATTGTCAGGCTGGACAGAGGAGTGGCAGGGGGCCTCTCCTACGGCTGCTTCACTTCTCCCATCCCCACAATCTTCGTGGTAGTCCGAAACTTCTTGTAATCCCGGAAAGTCTGCTCGCCCTCGATATTGAACCCCTTTAGCAGCGCCAGCCGCACGTCCACTTTGAAGGTCACATGTAAGGGAAGCCATACCTCATCATTCACCCGCGTTTGCTCCACCACGAAGCGGGTACCCTTGTGGAACCGCGCCAGAAACAGTCCCCAGGAAAATGTGTCCAGGCACTCCACATCCAGCTTGGTCAGCTGCAGGTCGGTCTTGTCGATCCAAACCCGGCCGCGGAACTTGGGCAGATACTTGGCGTACTTGGCGTGAGGCACAAAGCCCGGACGCGGCTCGCCATCGATCACCCAGGCCTCGCGGCCTCCGAGCACCTCCGTTCCCGCCATCGTGAAGTTATAGGCGTCGGCAATATCTTTCACAAACTCGCGTCCCTCTTCGCGATCTTTTTCCGCCCGCTCCTCGCGTTTTTTCCGATCGCTCTCGGATTCATTCTTCCGCTTGTCGATGACTTTCTGGATCTTCTTTTCTTCCTTGGCCGCGTCTTTTTCCGATAAAGGCTTATCGTCTTTCTCGATCAGCCGCTGCACCTGTTCCCCGTAAATCTCCAAAACCTCGTAGGTGTGGGTCTCCGTCGATTTGGTGCGCCCCTTACCATCCAGCTTGTTTTCAACGTCGCGCTCGATGTAGGTGTAATCGTGCAGCCGCTTGTCATTCTCCATGTCCTTGTCAGCCACGACACGAAACAACTCCTGCATCTGCTCCTGCGAGAGCTTGCCGTGGGCGTCCGGGGTCAGATCAGGCAGGGAAGTCTTGGGTTGGTTAGCCGAAGGCCCTAACGGCGCAATACTCGGCTCACGTCGATCCGCGCTCGACTTGTCCGTCTGAGTATCAGTCGGCGGAGACGCACCCGGCGCGGAGGCCGGTTCCTGTTGTCCAAGGGCGGGCAAACAGACGACCCACAGCAAAGCAATCACACCGACCTTGCGCATGACCTATCTTACGTCCTTAGAAGGCCAGAAGTTCCCTCAGGATGTCTGGAGCAAGCGTCAAGCGAAGCCGAAGCGAAGGAGATAAAAGCGAAGAAAGTAGATCCTAATTTGCGGCATTTCTTAGCGCACTTCGCGGTTCAAGCTTTTGATCGTCGGAGCCATCAGCCGATTCGGAAGTCCCCCGGCGGAGCCCACTGCGATACCACGGCCACTGTAGTTTTCTGCTCAGCCGAGCCCGGTGTCGTGCGTTTCAAACAGCGCTTCCTCAATCGCAAGCTCGCGGCACGTACGCCTGATCAGTTCCTGCGAGCCCGCATTCTCCAGGAACTCGAAGCCGAAGCGAAAAGCATTTCTTTGCCGCGCCACCGCCAGCACTTCCACCTCCCCGGATGGAAGCGTGAACTCCAGCCGAACCACCTCACCCAAAGGTACCTCGTCCCGCAGCATGGCGGAGATTCCCGATTCGCTGATGTCGACCGTAAGGCCCCGGAGCACGCTCTTACCGCGAACGTAGATTTTGATCGCCACCTCCAGCTTGTAGCGGGGACAGCGCCGGTTTTCCACAAACTCCGGACCCCGATCCCCGGCTCGATGCTGAGTTCTCACGCGGCCGCTTTCTCACGCTGGAATTGTCCGGCTTTCCAGACGAACCGTCTGGAAAAAAGTCAACGAACTTTAATTTCATCGGCAACTTGCTCGATGTACTTTACTGCCGTCACCCTGGAACATTAGCTACTTCACATATCCGTCCCGACTGCTCTTCAGCGCCTTCCCCAAACACTCCGCCTGAAACAGCCTCTCGTCCACCCGGTGCAACCTCTTCTCCTGAGCCTTACTGAGTAACGGGTAGTGTTTGATATCGAACAGGTGATAGACAATGAACCAGACCGGCTTGTCAGTCGTCATCCACTGCTGGCGGTCAAAGCGCCTCAGGTTCACCGGAACCGAGAAGCGCCGTAGCGTGCGCTCGCGCCGCAGGTTGAAATAGATGTTGAAGTAACTCAACGCTAGTTCGCGGAGCGTTCGATAAACCGGTTCGCGCCAGCGGCATCCCGCGTAATTCGACTTCGCCACCGCGCCCCAGCAGCCCTTTTCGCGAAAGATCGCAATCACGTGGTCGGTATCCTGTTCGGCCTCAAAGTCCAGCAGCAGCGGCGGATATCCGTTGGCCCGCAGCGCCGCCGCGGCAAAGATCGCCCCCTCCAGACAGTGCGCCGTTCCCTCCGCCAGCACGCGCCGCGGCGACCACGCCGTATCCGCCAGATGATAAGGAGCATCGTCCAGAAACTGCTGGATGCCGTGAGGATCCTTCATGCCGCGCAGCTTGCGCAGTTCTTTTGCAGTGAAGCCGAAGTTGTCAGTGGTCATCGGTAGTGTTAGCCGTTCCCTCGAGTGTGTACAGAGCCAGCGTACAGAGCCGCTGCACGATTTCCTCAGCGCTCTCTGCGGCTTTTCTTCGCGTCCTCTGCGTATCAGCTTCCCTACCCGCAGAACACCTCCGCCAACTCCCGCGGATGATCCACCAGAATGTCAGGAGGTTCCTGCTCCAGCGTGTGCGGGGCGAAGCCGTAGGTGACCCCGATCGTCCACATGCCCGCGTTGCGTCCCGTTGAAATATCCACGTGGGAGTCGCCAACCACCACGGCTTCTTCCGGCCGCGCGCCGTTTTCTTCCAGCAACTTGCGCGCGCCTTCAGGCTGCGGCTTCTTCGTCGAAAAACTGTTTCCCCCATAAATCTGGCCGAAGAACGGAGCCAGCCCCAGCGCCTCCACAATCGCGCGGGATGGGTTCACGGGTTTGTTCGAGAGCACCGCCATCTTCCGGGAAGCGCCGTTGCGTGTCTGTCGCACCGCAGTGAGGGCCTCTGCGATGCCCTCGTAGACCGTAGTGTGATCGAGTTTATGTTCCCGGTAGTAAGCCAGAAAAAATTCCAACCCCTTGCGAACCAGCGCCTCGTCGGTTGCTTCGCCGCCGAGCGCGCGCTGAATCAGGATCGGTGCTCCGTCGCCCACGTAGCTGGCAATCACGTCGTCCGGCAGTTCCGGTCGCCCAATATGGCGCAGCGCCGCGTTCACCGAATGCACCAGGTCCAGCCGCGAATCAATCAGCGTGCCGTCCAGATCGAAGATCACCAGCTTGATCAGATGCGGATCGAAAACGCGCAAGGTTCGAATCATCTCCCTTCAGGATAAAGCACCCAGTAGTCGCCAGTCAGCACTCGGCTTAATCCTTGACAAAGCTGAAGCAACGATCCATGCTTTGATCGTCATCCCGCTGCGGAGTCCTCTGAGACTCGCGACCTTCCCCAGACCTCTCCACAACGATTAAGTTCCTTTCGTTCTCACCGGGCGGTGACTATTGACGCGTGCGTCCAACAGCACAAGCTGGGACATGTTGCCGGCTAACGATGCGATCCATTTTGTCGGCGTCACGTCATTGTCGCGTCAATTTGGGACAGTCAATGCCGCCCCCACAGTCGTCATTTAAAAGCGTAAAACGCAGGAGGAATTATATGAAGCGCACAAGTGGTTCCTGTTCTTAAGCCTTCTGAGTTTGGCCTTTTTGCTTGCGGTGGCGCTGCCCGCTATTCCGGCGCAGGCCCAGACCTTTGCCTACGTAACCATATTGGGCCAGGGCGAAGTCTGGGTGATCGACACGAGGAGCAATACTCTGGTTACTTCCATTTCGGTTGGGGGGTCGCTCGCTGGGGTGGCCATCACCCCGGACGGAACCCGCGCCTATGTGGCGATTTATTCTTTGGGATCTGTTTCGGTGATCGATACGACGAGCAATACCGTGGTGGCCACGATAGCGGTTGGGGGTTACCCCATTTCGGTAGCCATTAGCCGGGACGGAACCCGCGCGTATGTGACGCATTTCTACCCTAACTCCGTCTCGGTAGTCGACACGGCGAGCAACAGCGTGATTGCCACAGTTCCGGTTGGGAGTCAGCCCACGGGGGTGGCCATTACCCCGGACGGAACTCGCGCCTATGTGGCCGACTCCGGGTCCGATTCATTCTCGGTGATCGACACAGCGAGCAACACGGTGGTCGCCACGGTAGCGGTTGGGCATTACCCCTACGGAGTAGCCATCACCCCGGACGGAAGACGCGCCTATGTGACGAATTTCTCCTCCGAATCGATCTCGGTGATCGACACGGCGAGCAACACCGTGGTTGCCACGGTAGCGGTTGGCAGCCCCGCGATAGTGGCCATTACCCCGGACGGAAGCCGAGCCTATGTTTCGGATAACGCCGGCGGGTCCGTTTCGGTGATCGACACGGCGAGCAACACGGTGGTTGCCACGGTAGCGGTCGGGAGTGGCCCCTTTGTAGTGGCTATTACCCCGGACGGAAGCCGCGCCTATGTGACGAATTACTCCTCCGAATCGATCTCGGTGATCGACACGGCGAGCAACACGGTGGTTGCCACGCTAGATGGTGGGCTTCACCCTTGGGGGCTGGCCATCACGCCGGGAATTCCCACGCGAACCACTCTGAAATCCAGCTTGAACCCCTCCATTTACGGGCAAAAGGTGACTTTCACGGCGACTGTGACCGGGGCCGGCTCGCAGCCTCCGACTGGCACGGTTGCGTTCATCTGGTCTGATGGCTTTAGGACGTTCACGATCGGCACGGCAACGCTCAAGAGCAGCGGCGTGGCCACGCTGACCAAGTCCAATCTCAACGCTGATCCTTACCCGATAACCGCGGTTTACAAGGGCGACGCGCATAACCTAAGCAGCAAGTCCGCAGTGTTGAACCAGATAGTAGTCCAAACAACCAGCGCGGCCACCATTAGTTCGTCGCAGAATCCATCAACTCACGGCCAGCCGGTAACGTTCACCGCCGCGATCACCTCACCGACAGTCATACCAACTGGCCCAGTTACATTCGCAGCGGGGAAGACGGTGTTGGGAACAGCGCAACTTGCAGGAGGCAAAGCGCAGTTTACAACGTCGACACTCAGCCTGGGTTCGACCACAATCACAGCCACATATTACGGCGACTCGAACATCGCCAAAAGTTCAGCGTCGGTGATTCAGAACGTGAAGTAGAACGTGTCATGGTTTCGGTCAGAGGCGAGTAATAGACCGAGACCGCCTCGGCGCTGCCTGGTTCGTGGCAAGGTTGCCGAGCGTACCAACTGGGAACTGCCTGAATGCTGAATGCTGAATGCTGAATGCTAATTGCTCCCTCTTGACATCTCCCATATTTCTAGTATTATCGAAATATGGCCGTATCTACCGCCCGCGTCGCCAAATACGCCGACATGTTCTCCGCCATGGGAACCGAGCCCCGCCTCGAGATCATGCGCCTCCTGCTCTCGGCGCACCCCGATGGCCTGGTGGTCGGAGAGATTCAGGACGAACTTGAGATTCCGAATTCAACCCTCTCCCATCATCTCGACAAACTCAAGACTGAAGGCCTGATCCAGGTCGAGCGCGAAGGAACCTACCTGCGCTACACCGCAAACACCGCGGCGTTGCAAGAGCTGTTGCAATTCCTATATGCCGAGTGCTGCACCCGCAACAAAGCACTCAAACCGGAAGCCATCATCCAAATCTGTAAGTAGGAGACGCTCATGAGCACGACCAACACCGCCGACATCAAGGAAGTAGTGAAGGAAAAATACGGCCAGGCCGCCCTCCGCGTGAAGTCGGGAGGAAGTTCCTGTTGCGGCGCCACTTCGGCGACCGGCTGTGCCGATCCCATCACCAGCAATCTCTACGACGCCTCCGAAGCCGGCCAGATCCCCCACGAAGCGCTGCTAGCCTCGTTCGGCTGCGGCAATCCCACGGCCCTGGCCGAATTGAAGCCCGGCGAAACTGTGCTCGATCTCGGCTCCGGCGGCGGCATTGACGTGCTGCTCTCCGCCCGTCGCGTCGGACCGACCGGCAAGGCCTACGGCCTCGACATGACCGACGAGATGCTCGCCCTCGCCAATGACAACAAGCGGAAGGCCGGTATTGCCAACGTTGAATTTCTCAAGGGCGAGATCGAAAGCATTCCACTACCTGACAATTCCGTGGATGTGATCATCTCCAATTGCGTCATCAATCTTTCTGCCGACAAAGATAAAGTCCTGCGCGAAGCCTTCCGCGTCTTGAAGCCCGGAGGCCGCTTCGCTGTCTCCGATGTAGTCACCCGCGGAGAAATGCTCCCCGAAATTCGCCAGAGCGTTCTGCCTGGGTCGGCTGCATCGCCGGAGCTTTGGAAGAGAACGAATATCGCAGCAAGCTCGCCGCCGCCGGATTCGGGCAGATTGACCTCGAGCCCACCCGCATCTATCGCGCCGAAGATGCGCGCGAATTTCTCACCGGGCAGGGAATTGATGTGGACGCACTCGCTCCCCAGGTCGACGGCAAATTCTTCAGCGCCTTCGTCCGCGCCGTGAAGCCACCCGCCGCACCAAAACATGTTGCGGTCCGACCTGCTGCAAGTTGAGGCGGATCAAGGACGATGCAGACACTACAACGTTCTCTTTTTGTGCACAGGGAACTCCGCCCGCTCCATCATGGCCGAGGCGATTCTGAATTTCAGAAGGCAAGCCGACCTTCACCGCATACAGTGCCGGGAGTCATCCCGCGGGCAAGATTCGCCCGGAAGCGCTCCACGAACTCGAAATCGCGCACCTTCCCACCTCAGGCCTTCGCAGCAAGAGCTGGGACGAGTTTGCAAAGCCGGATGCTCCCCGCCTGGATTTTGTCTTCACCGTGTGCGATAACGCCGCGAAAGAAGTCTGCCCAGTATGGCCAGGGCAGCCCATCCGGCCCACTGGGGCGTGGCCGATCCCGCGGCTGTTCAGGGAAGTCGGGAGGAAGTCGGACGAGCGTTCCGCGAAGCCTTCCTGTTCCTCGATCGCCGTATCGGCCTGTTCCTCAGTCTTCCTCTCGCCAGTCTTGACAGCCTCGCTATCAAGAAAGAAGTCGACAAGATCGGACAGCAATGAACATCAACCTTCCCGCATCCGTGCTGCAATTGAGGTCCGAAAGCAAATGAACACCAACGTAATGTCCCGTCTCAGCTTTCTAGATCGGTATCTGACGCTATGGATTTTCACCGCCATGCTGATTGGCGTGGCGGCCGGCTGGGCGCTGCCAGGAATCGTGCCTTTTCTCAACCGCTTCAGCGTCGGTACGACTTCCATTCCCATTGCAGTCGGCCTCATCCTGATGATGTATCCGCCGCTGGCGAAAGTCCGTTATGAGGAACTGGGCGAAGTTTTCCGCAACAAGAAGATTCTTGGCCTCTCCCTTTTGCAGAACTGGGTGATCGGTCCAGTGCTGATGTTTGTGTTGGCAATCGTGTTTCTGCGCAACTACCCCGAATACATGGCTGGCCTGATCATGATCGGACTGGCGCGCTGTATCGCGATGGTGATCGTATGGAACGAACTGGCCAAGGGAGACACAGAATATGCGGCCGGCCTTGTCGCCTTCAATTCCGTCTTCCAGGTGCTGTTTTATTCCATCTATGCGTGGGTGTTTGTGACCAAACTGCCGGAGTGGTTTGGATTGCGCGGTTCAGTTGTAAATGTATCGATTCGCGACATTGCCAGAAGCGTCTTCATTTATCTCGGGATCCCTTTTCTTGCAGGGATGCTCACCCGATTCACGCTGGTGCGCACGCGGGGAAGGGCATGGTACGAGAAAACCTTCATTCCGCGAATCAGCCCCGTCACACTTATCGCCCTGCTGTTCACCATCGTGGTGATGTTCTCACTGAAGGGCAGATACATCGTGCGGCTGCCCCTGGACGTGGTGCGGATCGCAATTCCGCTGTTGATTTACTTTGTCGTGATGTTTCTGGTCTCGTTCTACATGGGACGCAAGCTGGGAGCCGATTATTCGAAGACAGCGACCCTTTCGTTCACCGCCGCCAGCAACAATTTTGAGCTCGCCATCGCTGTCGCCGTCGCCGTATTTGGCATCAACTCCGGCGCCGCATTTGCCGCCGTCATTGGACCGCTCGTGGAAGTCCCGGCGCTGATTGGTCTTGTCAATGTGGCTCTGTATTTTCAGCGGCGTTACTTCGGCGAGGTGGTCGGTGAGGTTCCAGCGATCCCTGTCTGCGGGCCGCTCGGGAAGGCGTGAAGGGTTGAAGAGTATCGTTGATTCTCTTCAGCGGCAGCTCAAGCCCATCCAAATTGTGATGGTGCTCCGCGAGTGGTCACGTGGTCCGACCACCCCCTCCAACCAAACTTCCGTGTTTTCCGAACTCGTATTTACCGTTTACAATGCAACAGGTTTCGCGTAGCTGGCAACCCACTCTGTGACGAGTCGGCTTGCCCTTTTGAAACCTTGGGACGGGCGGGGGAATCTACAGAGATAGTAGGGACTACACGGCGGGAACGGGATGGCGACGACTAGAACCGACCCCAAGTTGGCCTCCGCGGCCAATGGCGGTAAAAAAGGCCGCTACGAAGGCCTCACGCGCGATCAGTTAATCCAGGCCTACTGCATCATGTACACCTCCCGGCGCATCGACGACCGGGAAATTCTCCTCAAGCGCCAGCAAAAAATCTATTTCCAGATGTCCGGCGCAGGCCACGAGGCCATCGGCGTTGCCGCGGGCATGGCTCTCAAGCCCGGCTACGACTGGTTCTATCCCTATTATCGCGACCGCGCCCTCTGCCTCGCTCTCGGAGCCAAGCCATACGACATGTTTCTGCAGGGAGTCGGCGCGGCCGACGACCCCAGCTCGGGCGGACGCCAAATGCCCTCGCATTGGAGTTATCCGCGGCTGAACATCGTCACCCAGTCTTCGCCCACCGGTTCGCAAATCCTGCAGGCCATCGGTTGCGCCGAGGGTGGCCGCTATTTTGCCCGGCATCCGAAGGCCGCGGACTCCCCGGCCTCGCCACCTCTCGACTACCGCCGCTTCAAGAACGTGAAATTCCAGGGTGACGAAGTCACCTACGTCTCCCTCGGCGACGGCACTTCGAGCGAAGGCGAATTCTGGGAAGCCATGAACGCCGCCGCCCTGGGCAAATTACCGGTGATCTTCTGCGTGGAAGACAACGGCTATGCCATCTCGGTTCCAGTTGAGGTGCAGACGGCCGGCGGA
>CAWENI010000016.1:0-161241 GCA_963810505.1 Terriglobia bacterium
CGAGCAAACAGGAAGGAATCCTGCATCTTCAACCCTGGATACAGTGGATAGGCCCGGGGAATCCTACCCTAGCCGCGAAGAACGCGGCTAGGATGGGGCAGCCAGCGTTGTTGATTCACCAGCTTTGTATTTCTCTCTAGGGCCGGGTTTCACGGTGGCGACAGGCAGCGGTGCTGCGCACCGCATGACCGGGTCAAAAGACCCGGTCCCACACAAGACTCAGACCAGGTCCCACACAATTTTTACTTTGCTTTCAGAATCTCACTTAGCAAGTCTGGTTTGGATTCGTCGCGCACCAGGTGCGGATAGCGCTCGCCGCCGTGGTAGTCGAGCTTGTACGTCTTGTAGTAGTCGGTGTTCTCGACCAGCAACTCGAGCGGCGCAGAGCTGTTCTTTGCGGCCCTCAGCGCATCGCGCAACACCTCGCCGGAGAACTGGCGGCCGTTTACCGCAATCAGTTTCATTCCCGGCCCGATCCCCGCCTGGGCCGCCGGCATGCCTTCGATGGTATCGGCGATGCTGCCGTCTTCGCGCAAATCGAGTCCCAGGGAGTACGTCGCATCGGTGAAATGGGATCCCCCGCCGCGCTGCATTTCTGAAGGAGTATCGTCGTAGACCAGCTTCCAACCACTGCCTTCGATTCCGCCGAGCGGCGCGCCGGGACCGTGATTGGTCAAACGCTCGGTCCAGAAGCCCCGCCAATCGTAGGCCACGACCTGGTTCAACGTGTTGACGACATCATCGAAGGTATAAGTTTTGAGCATGGGGCCGGTGCTGGGCGCTCCATGGAAAAGCTTGCAGAAATCATCCAGACTCTTCTTGCCTTTGCTGTGCTGACGGATGATGACGTCCGCCCACAACCAGGTCAACACGTCCTCATCGTAAAAATCGACTCCGCGCCGCCATGAATGCCAGGCCCGCGAAGAGAAATAAAGTTGCGGGGCCGCGTCGGCCGTGTCCTGCAGATTTCGCCACACGCGGCCGGGAGTATGGTCGAGCGCAGCCGCAATGAGCGCCATGTCATCGCGCTCCTGGTCCTGATTCAGCAGGCCGCTGCGTGCGGTGAGGACGTCACCCAGGTAGGATGTCAACCCTTCGTAGACCCAGAGCAGATCATCCTGCATGGGCTGCTGATAATCGGGCGTGGCAAGATCGGCGGGGCGGCGATACTTCCCGTTCCACGAATGTACGTACTCGTGCGGGAGCAACCCGGCTTCTGCTTTGCGCAGATTCTCATCGACCAGGCCACGCTCGTCGACGCGGCTGTCGTCGGATTCATGATGCTCCAATCCGAAGTGCGCCACGTGGTCGCTCAGGCTGTACAAAAAATGATAGTCGCGGTAGTGATGCGCGCCGAAGAGTTTGTTCGCCTGCTCGACCAGACTCTTGTAGTGATCCCACACTTCCGGCGGCGCTTCGAGCGCGGCAGCACTGTCGGCCGCAATATCCATCTCGGTGAGCGGCTCCTCGGTCAGCGGCACCACCTTCAGGAATTCACCAGTAATGACGGGCGAATCGACCAGCGTGGTCAGAGAGACGGTGGAAAAATGAATCTCGTTGCCGCTCTGGCTGGTGACGGGAAGAGGAGTTCCGAACTTCCATCCGGAAGGAAGTTTCAGACTGGCGGTGAAGTTAATGTCATCCGACTTCCAGCCCTTGGGATAGAGAAGAACCTGGTTCCAACTGATGACGGCCATCTTGTCAGTGGCTGAAGAGCCGGCAGAAAAACCGCCCTCAAACGTTGCGGGAGACACGAAGTCGAGTTGCCCCTCCACCTCGCTCACGCCTGTCGGCACTTCCACATGAATGGTGAAGCCGTCGAGCAGGTCGCGGCGCCACTTCAAAATGTTTCCCCCGGCCCTGAACTTCAAGCCCGTCAGATCGGTAACAGGGCCGTCGGGCGCGTGCTCTCCGGGAATCCACTTCGGGTAGTAGAGGGTGAGGTCGCCGGCGCTGGCAGGAATCTTCAGCGTGGCATGAAAAATTTTGCGCGGGGCAGTCGTGGCATCAACGGAGAGAGTGACGTTGGGCGGAGTTGCAGACGAAACGCAAATCGACGAAGCGAGAACGCAGACCACTCCCAAGATGCTTGAGAGTTTCATTTGTAAGGGCCCCCATGTGTGCTGAAGAGATTTCCAGCTGACGACAGAACTTAAGACTATAGCAGTCTGAGAGCGGGGCGGTACAGGGAAGGGGACGCTAGAAGTCAGTTTGACGCATAGGCCCATGGCGGTCCGCGCCAGATCCTTCGCTCCGCCTGAAAAACGGCTACGCTTGATTGCATAACGACGTTGGCCCGTCGCGAGTAGATTGGTATGCGATGAACAAGACCAAGGCTCGTGAGAGGAGCCAACGTCATGTTGATTATAGGATGCGATTTCCATCCTGGGTTTCAGCAGGTCGCGATCTTTGACAACCGAACGGGAGAGATCGAGGAGAAGAGGTTGCAGCACCGCGAAGAAGCGGAGCAGTTTTATCGGTCGCTGGCGGGCCAGGAAGTTGTGGTGGGAATGGAGGCTTGCGGACACTATCCGTGGTTCGAGCGGTTGCTGGCAGGGTTAGGGTTCGAACTGTGGCTGGGCGATGCGGCCCAGATCCGGGCGGCGGTGGTGCGCCGGCAGAAGACGGACCGGCGGGACGCGGAGCATCTGCTGGATCTGTTGCGCCAGGACCGGTTTCCACGAATCTGGGTGCCGAGCCTGGAAGTGCGCGATGTGCGGCAGTTGCTGGTGCATCGGCACAAGCAGGTGCAGGCGCGGACGCGCACCAAGAATCAGCTGCAGGCCATGGCCCTGAGTTGCGGGGTGCAGAAAAAACGCAAGCTGTGGACGAAGGCAGGGCGCGTGGAGTTGGAGCAGTTGCCTTTGCTGCCGTATGCAGCCGAGCGGCGCAAGCGGTTGCTGGAAGCGCTCGACGGGCTGGAAGCGGAGATCGTCGAACTGGACCGGCGGGTGCAAGAAGAAGCGCGGCAGCGGCCGGAGGCAGTGCGGTTGATGACGCATCCGGGAGTGGGCCCGGTAACGGCGTTGGCCATGGTGCTGACGCTGGGACCGGCGGAGCGGTTTGCCTCGGGCAAGTAAGTGGGCAGCTACTTCGGCCTGATTCCGAGCGAAGAATCCAGCGGCGGAAAACAGCGGCTGGGCAAGATCAGCAAACAGGGCAGTTCGTTTCTGCGCTTTTTGCTGGTGGAAGCGGGACAGACGGCGGCGCGTTACGATCCGCAGCTGAAGCGCTTTTATCGCCGCCTGGCGGTGCGCAAGAATCGCAGCCTCGCCAAGGTGGCGGTGGCCAGAAAATTGGCCACGCGGTTGTACCTGATGTTGCGCGAAGACTGGACGTACGCGCAACTATGTCAGGCCGTCATGCAGGTGAGCCCGAGTCATTCTGTGGCCGGCGAGTAAGAGCCGAGCGTTTGAGTGGGCAGCCTGCCTCCCTGAAACCGTCGGGGAGATCGAAGTGAGTAATCATGGGTGCAAGTCCCGAAGAGATGGATGGTGGGACCTGAAGTCCCGCTGCGAGATTCAAATTGAGTGACGAGCTTGGTCTGGACATCAAAGGCGTTCTGCTAGAGCGAAATGGCGCTGCTCCCGGCGTCCACGCCGAAGTGTCGCCACAAAACGCTTGACAGGGCACACCGTCGTTAGAGACAGGATGACACCGAAATTGGATGTTCAGAAGTATTCCACTACCGGGACACTGTTATCATTCCGCAGATGTCACGGCGCGGAAAATTCATTACGCTCGAAGGGCTCGACGGAACCGGCAAAAGCACGCAACTGCGGCGACTGGCTGCGGCACTGCGCGGGGCGGGGCATGCGGTGGTCGAAACACGGGAGCCTGGGGGAACGGCTACGGGGGAAAAAATCCGCAAGGTGCTGCTCGATTCGGGGACGTTGGGGCTTTCGCCGCAAGCCGAAATGGCGCTGATGTTTGCTTCGCGCGCGCAGCATATCGCGGAAGTGATTGAACCCGCGCTGGCGCGTGGCAGCATCGTGCTCTGCGACCGCTTCACCGACTCGACCGCGGCTTACCAGGGCAGCGGGCGCAGGTTGGGCAGCGCCGCCGTGCTTGAGTTACATCGCGTGCTGTGCGGAGGGCTGCAGCCTGATCTGACGTTGCTGCTGGATTCCGACGCCGCCAGCAGCCTGGGGCGGGCGCGACGCCGCAATAAACGAGCATCGCGACGAGCGGCGGCGAGCCATGACGACGAGAATCGCTTCGAGCAAGAAACGCGAGCATTCTTTAGCCGCGTCCGCGAGGGATATTTGGCGATTGCTAAACGGGAACCCGCACGCGTGGCGGTCGTGGACGCGCGGGGCACTCCAGGGCAGACGCAGCAGCGCATTCTGGAGATTGTCGGACGTAAACTGAAGCTGACGCTGTAGCGCTCAGCAGTCAGCACTCAGCCAGGATGGGCATCAACGAGTTCTATTGAGGGCGCAAAGTCGATGGATTCAGAGAGACGGCATCATTTCGAGAGGGAAGTACCGACTTACGCTGAACCGGTCACTGCGGGCGACCTCAAAGAAGGCGAAATCTATTTTTCTGTGCAGTTCGTGGACGAAAGTCTCCTTCTGCCGATCCTAGAAACACTGGTCTTCACTGGGAGGGAAAAGGGTGACGACGGTTCTACGATTTTGCGCTTCCAAGACCTGCAATCGTATAGCCTAGGGATCCAACGTGGCTCGCCTGAAGGCGATTGCGCAACGTTTTACGCTCAACCTGAGCAGAACCTAAAGCATATTTTCGAATATGACCGAGCGCTGGATAGATTGATTGACTGCTCTTTGAGGAGACAAAGGGCAAAGCGCTGACAAGCCATCGGTTCCTTGGGGTTCTATGCCTTTTTCTGACTTCCACGGCAATGCCGAAACTGTTCATCGCCTGCGGGACATGGTGGCGCGGGAGCGGCTTCCGCATGCGGTGGTGCTTTCCGGGTCACGCGGGGCAGGGAAGTATACGCTCGCGCTGATGCTGGCCCAGGCGCTGAATTGTCTCTCACCGACTGAGACCGATGGCTTGCCCGACTTCTGCGGCCGCTGCGCAAACTGCACCCGCATGGCGCAGGCCGCTGATCTGGATGCCCGGTTCGCGGAGGCGGTCGAAGCCCGCGACAGCCTCCGCGAGGCGGACAAGAAGGAAACGCGCCTCTTCGTGCAGACCCATCCCGATGTTCTCGTCATCCCTCCAGACCCTCCGCAGATGATGATCAAAGTCGACCAGGTGCGGCGCGTCATCGAGACCATCTACTACCGTCCGGCCGAAGGCAAGGAGCGCGTCTACATCTTCACCGACTCGGCCTTCATGAAAGAGGCAGCGAATTCGCTGCTCAAAGTGCTTGAAGAGCCGCCCGAGTTCGCGACGATCTTTTTGCTCACTGAAAATCCCGGGGAACTGCTGCCCACGATCCGCTCGCGGTCGATGGTCTTCCCCCTGAATGCGTTGCCGGTGGAAGAAATCGACCGATACCTGGCCAAACACCGTCCGGAATGGAAGGCGCAACAACGCGCCCTGGTTGCCCGCCTCTGTGACGGGGCCGTCGGCCGTGCCCGCAGCTTCGATCTCGCGTCTTACGTGGCCGCGCGGAGCAACGCGCTGACCATCCTGAAATCCGCGTTGCCGGGGGGCGATCACAGCGAGCTTTTCAAGGCGACGGAATCCTACCGTCCGGGCGCGGAGGGGCGGGAGAAGACAGAGCAACTTGTGCGCACGCTCTATGCGCTTTTGCGCGATCTCATGTTCCTGGGCGCGGGCACGCCGGAGCTCGTCCGCAACACCGACATTCAGGCTGAGCTGACAAGGCTGGTCGAGTCTGCCGATTTCGAGTGGGTGGCTGCGGCGTCCGACCGCCTGGCTGAAGTCGAACGGGGGATGAGGCGCAACCTGCTGCGATCGCTTTCGCTGGATGCTTTTGCGGTTGCGCTGGAGAAGGCGTGAATGAAGATGGGGTGCCGGGAAAGATGGATCGCGTTAACGCGGTGCAAGGACTTATTTGCTTGAGACAGAACAGCAGGTTCCTCCACTACGCCGTCGCTGGGGCTCCGGCTCCGGTCGGAATGACAGGTTTTTTGGGGCTGGCCTGCTTCATATTCCACTCCAATTTGCCGGGGGTGGAAACAGCGGGTTCCTCCACTACGCCGTCGCTGACGCTCTGGCTCCGGTCGGAATGACAAGGTTTTTTGGCTGGCCACTTCATATTCCAATCCAATTTGCTGGGGACAGAACAGCGGGTACCTCCACTCCGCCGTCGCTGGGGCTCCGGCTCCGGTCGGAATGACAAAGCGACTAGGGTCCAACTTTATCTTTGATCTCTGCTCAGGAAGTAACCTCAGCGGAGGTTACTGCGGTAAGTCCTCATTGGTTCTAAGAAACATATTCCACAACGGGTTACGGTGAATTACTACGGTGGTTCTACTCCCTTCGGAGTGATTGCCCGCCTGCTCCGCCCCGCCTATAATTGATCTACTCTGGTGTAGGCAATTCTCCGTCAGGTTCCGGGTAAAGATGCACGGGGGCGAAGTCTGTCCTCCGGCGAAGTTCGGTGAAAGGCAGAAACCCGGTGATGCGAAAGCGCCTGCAAATCGCAAGAATGCTGACGGTTAGCACCGTAATCGCGACCTCCCTCTCTCTCCATCCGCTGCCGCTCTCGGCGGGAACGGGCGACGAGTTCGCCCAGACGATCACTCCCACCGACGAGAACGGGCACAAGGTTTACGTCAACGAATCGATCCCTGCGAATCGGGCGCACCACGCGCAGACGGCGGAGGCGCCACGGCGCTCGCTGATGTACTGGAGCGTGAAAGACAACCGCTGGAAGCCGGTGCCCGGGGCGAATGCGGCGTCCATGCGAGCCGCGCGCTCGGCCGCAGCCGAGGTCACACAGTATTTCGGGCACGAATCTGACCAGTCAGCCAGCGCGAAGATCGCCTCGGCGAACTACCGTGGCACGCGGTCGTCTCCTGAGGATATCGATGCCGCCATCGACATGGCTGCCGCCCGCCACAACGTCGATCCCAACCTCGTGCGGGCCGTCGTCAAGGTGGAATCGAACTTCAATCCCAACGCCGTCTCGCGCAAGGGTGCCATGGGATTGATGCAGCTCATGCCGTCAACCGCGCGCAGTTTGAAGGTAAAAAATCCGTTTGACCCGGAACAAAACGTCGACGCCGGGGTTCGACATCTCAAGCAACTTTTGGAAAGTTACGGCGGCGATGTGAAACTGACCCTGGCCGCCTATAACGCAGGTTCGGGCGCAGTGGCGCGCAGTGCGGGCGTCCCGCGCATCGCCGAGACCCAGAACTATGTCCGGCGCATCACGAGCCTCTATTACGGTGGTTTTGATCTCTCTTCGGGAGAATCGGTGTCGCGCGATCCCGTTCGCGTGCAACGAGATGCCCGGGGCGTGCTTTACATCAGCAACACCGATTGATTGGGCAGCATCTGTTTATTAGCGTCAGCGTCTCTCAGGCACCACAGGTTCAAACACGAGTGAACGGCCCGAAAAGCTTATAGGCCAACGATCTTGAAGACCTCATCGAGCCAGCGCGGCTTGCGCTGGGGAGCGCTGCTTTTGCTGGCCGTGCTTCCCGTGGTGCAGGCCCATGCCCGGGCCCATCATGCCGAAGCCTGGGCCCGCCAGCAGTTCGCCGCAGCCGATCGCTTGCGCGAAGCGCTGAATGGACGTCCTCCGCTTGACCGCACCCGGCATGACTACCAGCGCGTCATCAATGCCTACCGCGCCGTTTACATGGGCGCGCCGGCGTCGACCAAGGCCGATCCCAGCGTGGTCGCGGTGGCTGAAATCCTGGTCGAGATGGGCCGCCGCTTCGAGGACGACAAGATTCTCAACGGGGCCATTGCCCAGTACAAGTTCCTGCGCCGCGAATATCCCGGCAGCAAGTTTCGTTTTGACGCGCTGTTCACCATCGGGGAAATCTACAAAGACGATCTCGATGATCCCGAGCAGGCGCGCGCTACGTTCCAGGAATTTCTGCGCCGCTATTCGCATCACCGCCTGGCCGAAGACGCGCAGCAGGCTCTGATCGCGCTCGACCGGCAGGCTCAAGCGGAAAAGAAATCCGCGAAAGAGGATGCCGGCAAGAAAGAGAAGACTGGGAAGGAATCTACCGCCGCGGAAGGAACAACGCCCGCGGGCCAGCAGGCCTCCGCCGAGCAGCAACCGGGAAAATTTCCCCGGGTTACCGGCATACGGCACTGGTCCGCTCCGGACTACTCCCGCGTGGCCATTGACCTGGAAAGCGACGTGAAGTTTGACTCGCAGCGCATCGCACATCCCAACCGCATCTTTTTCGATCTGCGCCGCACTAAGCTGGCGTCGACCCTGGTCGGCAAAAGCTTTGACGTCGACGACGGATTCCTGAAGAAGATTCGCGTGGCGCAATTCCAGCCGGGCCGCACACGGGTCGTGCTGGAGGTCGACGACTTATCCGACTACGACGCCTTCCTGATTCCCAACCCGTACCGCCTGATTATTGACATCCATGGAAAGAATGCGCGCGGACGGCTTCCGAAGGCTCCCCCAGATCCAGCGGCCCTGGCTGGCGCCACGTCCGATGGAGAAGGTGCCGCGGGTGCGCTGAAATCTGAACTGCAAGCGGAGGCTGGCAAGGCGCCGGTCACGCGTATGGACGTCACCGATTCCACAGTGCGTGACCGAGCTGTGGATGATCGGACAGCCGCGAACGACCGGAACGGCGATGATCGCACCAGGCCGACGGCGACAGACACCTCCGACAAGACTAGGTCGCCTTCGATGCCCACATCTGAGCATGCTGCCGCGAGTCAGAAAACGCCGCTCCCGCCGGTGAAGAAGGTGGTGGACGCCGACGACGATGATTCCGATCAGTCCGCCAAGGCGAATGTTCGGGCCGCGAAAGGGACGCGCGGCCGCCTCACGCTCCCGATCTGCTGGCGATCCGGCCGCGACCGAGGCCGCCGAGGCGAAAGTTTCCGCGACTCGTCACACTGTAGTGAGCCGCACTCGAGGAAAAGCAGGGGCCTCAGCCACAGGCCGCAAATCCCGAAACACATCGGACGTCGATGTCCGCGAAGCCCAGCCGACCTCGAGCGGCGACCGCTCGCTGATTCGCGCGCTGGGATTGAAGATTGGAAAGATTGTCATCGACCCCGGCCACGGCGGGCACGACACCGGCACCATCGGTCCCAACGGCCTCGAGGAAAAAGACCTGGTGCTTGAGGTGGGAAGGCGCCTGGGTAAGTTGCTTGAGTCGCGCCTCGGCGCCGAGGTGGTTTACACGCGCAAAGACGACACATTCGTTCCCCTCGAAACCCGCACCGCCGTTGCCAACCAGGAGCGAGCCGACCTGTTCATTTCGATTCACGCCAACTCCAGCAGCGATCCGGATGCACGCGGTGTCGAAACTTACTATTTGAATTTCACCTCGTCGCCGGAAGCGCTGGAGGTGGCTGCTCGCGAGAACGCGGTTTCGGAGAAGTCCATCTACGAACTGCAGGACCTGGTGAAGAAGATCGCCCTCAAGGAAAAGATCGAGGAGTCTCGCGAGTTTGCCGGGGACGTGCAGCAGTCGCTGCACAGCAGCCTGGCCGCGAAAAGTCCGGCCATCCGCGATCGCGGAGTGAAGAAGGCCCCGTTCATCGTTCTGATCGGAGCTAACATGCCCTCGATCCTGGCCGAGATTTCGTTCGTCAGCAACCCCTCGGACGAGCGCCGTCTCAGAACCGCCGAATACCGCCAGCGCATTGCCGAGTCTCTCTACCGCGGCGTCGCCAAATATGTAAATGGCCTCAGCGGCGTCAAAGTCGCCAGCAAGATGGACAAGGCCGCCGGACAATAAGAACTGTCCTCGCACGCTGGTCCCGAAGCATGGTTAGGTCGATGCGCTTGTTTTTGGATGATTTGCGGTAGTGGGCTACTTGAAATTAAGTTTATTGAACAGCTCTGTAAAGAAGCGTGAACCCTGCTGCACTTGGACATATTTCCTTGCCCTTTTAAGCAACAGCTTCCTTTCGAGTTTTGCACCGACTTTGCTTGGGTCCCAACCTCGTTTGCAGTCTGTATTGCAGTACGAGCACGACAAAACTCGATTCTCCGCGTCATCAGTTCCCTGTGCTGATCTCGGTATCAGGTGGTCTAAACGCAAGTTCCTGAGGATTCTAATATCCTGTGATCCGTCTAGCCCGCAATACACGCATTTGCCACGATCTCTGAGCGCAACAGTCCAAAATATTGGGCTTACTTCACGCATAGCTTTTGCTTTCAATGCCACTTGCACCCGCCGTCTCAAAATGAAAGCCCACTACCTGATTTGCTGCCTGGAAGATAAGCGGCGCGTTACGGGACGATCGCGCTTCCCACCTGTGAGAATACCTGGTTCGCGTTCGTCCCAATGAGCCGTATCGTCCCCATGATGATGACCAGGACGACAGCCAGCATCACCGAGTACTCGGCAACGTCTTGACCTTCCTCGTTCGACCACAAGTTTCGCAGATGATCCATCGCGTCCTGACCTTTATACCGAAGCACCAGACAGCACCCCCGACGCGCGTTCGCGATCGGAAGCATTCGACTCCGAGTTGTTCATCCCCCAGGCGTCACCGTCTCGCGCCAGGGCTCGCACGCCGATCTGAAACTCGCCTGTCCCTGCAATCCGCTTCGTCCAAATCACCTGAAACTCAATCCGGCGCTGGCGGTAAGTAACGATAATCCGGTCCAAAGCTTTTAGCGCATGACGCACCGCGCCCAAACGCGCTCCGGTCGGCGTGATGTCCAGAGTGTGCGCCAGATCCTCGAAACCCTTTCCGGATACGTCTTTTCCGCGCACTCTTACGGGCAACACCGCCTTGGTACGATCCTGCCGCCGCTTTTCTCTTTCTACACTGCTGGATTGCATGGGTTACCCATTGGTAGTGTGCCGCTATTCCGGCGAGAGGGGAATGGCTCCAATGGGTGGGGCATCCGGCACAACAGTATTACGACGAGCAAGTCCTGAAGAATCAGCGTGGTTGGGAGCGCACTCGGAAAACGCTCCGGCGGGAAACTTTTCTCCATCCTCTGTGGTCTAATTAAAGCAAGGATTTCTCTGCGAATCGACCGATCATGAGATTTTTGAGGCCTGCTCTCATCCCGCTATTGCTGATTGTCTTGACCAGCCTGGCTCCCGCTGTGGGGCCGGCGGCTGCCTCGGCAAGTCCAGAACAGGCGATCCTGCCACGCCAATTCGGCGGATGGCAGATGCAAAACAGCCCGCAAACCAGCCAGGATCCTGCCTCGGCCGATCCCACCAATGCCGCCGTCCTGAAGGAATATGGCTTTGCTGACTTCGCAGCCGCCACTTATACCCGCGATGATGGCCGCTCGCTCAAGATTCGGGCCGCCCGCTTCGCCGATGCCAGCGGCGCATTCGGCGCCTACACGTTCTACCTTCAGCCGGAGATGGCGAAAGAGCAGATTGGCGATCAAGGCGCCTCTCTCGGTCAGCGCGTTCTGTTCTACCGCGGCCAGGTGCTCATCGAAGCCCTGTTTAGCACGGAGAGTCCGATGTCAGGCGCAGAACTGCGCGAGCTCGCCGGCCTGCTGCCGCGCGCCACTGGCAATGCCGGCAAGCTGCCTCCTGTACTGAGCTTCATGCCCACCCGCGGATATATCAAGAACACCCAGAAATACGCTCTCGGTCCGAAGGCGCTCGGTGCTATACCGGCTCCGATCTCCGCCGACCTGGTTGATTTCAGCGTCGATCCTGAAGTCACGCTTGGCAGATACAGCAGCTCCAGCGGCGAAGCTACGTTGATGCTGATCTATTATCCGAATCCGCAATCAGCCGCCGAACATCTGCGACGCATCGACGCTGCGCATCACGGCCTTGATGCGCAGCCCGGCATTGCCACTATCGAAAACGCAGGGCAGTTTTTTTTCAAGCGCTCCGGACCCATCGTCGCCATCGCAGCCGGTCCGCTTTCCGAAAGCGAGGCGCAGTCGCTGCTTCGCCTGGTCAACTACGAAGCGCGCGTTACCTGGAACGAGAACACTTTCTTCGACAAGAACAACAACATCGGGACGCTGCTGGTGAACATCATCATTCTGTGCTTCGTCATTGGAGCCATGGCGATCGTCGCTGGTTTCGCCTTCGGCGGCGTGCGCATCCTGACCAAGCGCTTCCTTCCGGACAGGATTTTCGATCGTCCGGAGCAGATGGAATTCATCTCCTTGCACCTGGCCGAAACTGCCGCGGAGCGAGGGCCGGGCAGAGTGCCCGAATCGGGAGAAACCGCTCCACCCTCCCGGTAACCCCCTTTAGAAGTATTGGTTTAGGGATTAAATCCCGGGCTTGTGTCTCAAATTGCAACACTTCTGGGGCATATTAATTGGTTGTGTAAGTGATTGAAAATAAAGGTGTTTATTTCGTAGAAATTGCTTGACACCCCGGTTTTTGGACTCATAAGATTTCGCCAGAAAGTTTTGACGGATTTTCAAGCTCCGTTGGAACTATTCTCCCTTGAAGAAGAGGCCGCCCATGTTGCCGGGTGGCCTTTTCGTTTCGGCAAAAGTTTAATCGAGCGCACAACTCTTCTATGGAACTCCTGCGCGCAGGGTTCGTATCATCTCTCAGTTGTATGGTTGTCAAGACGCGCCGGCATAACCCGGCGCCGGAGGCAAACAATGTTCTGCGACGGATGTGGCGGAGCAGTTCAACCGGGCCAGTCATTCTGCAGTCACTGCGGGAAACAGATCGTCGGACCCGTAACCGCGATGCAGCCCCGTCGCAGCCGCGTGCAGGAACACATTCACCTGCTCGGCATCCTGTGGCTGGCGATTTCCGCATTCAATGCGGTGGGCGGCGTGATTCTCTACATCCTCGCTAATACTCTCTTTGCCCACATGCGTGACCTCGGCGCACCCGAAGCGCCCACGGCATTCCTGCGTCCGCTGCTCAGCGTGGTCGCAATTCTTGTTCTGGCGAAGGCCGCCCTCGGCTTTATCGCGGGATGGGGTCTGCTGCGCCGTGAACCTTGGGCTCGCATCGTTGCGCTGGTTCTCGCGTTCCTCGCTCTGCTGAATGTTCCCTTCGGCACCGCCATCGGCGTCTACACCCTATGGGTACTTCTGCCGGGCCCGTCCGAGCGCGACTACGAAGCTCTGGCAGCAGACCGCGCCGCGTGAAGGCTGGTCATCGGCCTCCCTCGTCGTGGACAAGCTTCAGTTCGGCAATTTTCAGCGACGGTATGCGTTCCCTTTACGCTTCCAGTTCTCCCATTTAGAATCGATTCCAGGCCGACGTAGCTCAGTTGGTAGAGCAGCCGATTCGTAATCGGCAGGTCATCGGTTCAAGTCCGATCGTCGGCTCCACCATAACCCCAATCCCTCATTCAGTTTATCGACTCTGGCAGGGCGCTCAGTGTCGGCTTCAGTGTCCCGAAGGTGTCCCGAGTTTTTGAGGCGGGGTTGTCGGTCACTGTCTCTTCAAGTTTGGCCATAGCATCCCGAACGTCATCGGCAGCCGTCTTGATGTAGTAGTTGGCAGTTGTGCTCACATTCGGGTGACGCAGGATTCGCTGAATCACCATAGCCGGTACGCCCAGGCGATACAGGTTGCTTACCCAAGCCGCGGCGTGCAGCATGCCAACCATGCCACTGCAGAAGACGTGCGTCGCGCTGATATTCGTGATCCGCTTTCAGGTGTGGTTTTCCCTTCGACCTTCCGCAGCGTGCGCAGCGATTGAGCACAGGTCGGATGGCCCGCCCGAGTAGATTGTTCATGCTCATCGGATTATCCAGGCTGTTTGCGAAGATTGGTCCACTCTGAGGGTTGCTCGCGTGGAGGCGGTGCATCTCTAGGCGGTCAGCGAGCTGGCGAATCACTGGCATTGGCGCGCTCGATTTCCGTGTCTTAGGGGCACCGACGCGGCCGTTCCAGATCGAGCGAGAGATCGCCATGTTGACTTTCGATTCTGGCGGGCAGACAATAAACCTCGTGCGGAGGACCGAAGAACGCTCTCCCCGGCTCCGCATTACAACTTCCCCAGTTACTTCAACGGCCTAATGGGTATGCACTCGCGGCTGGCGCAGCCAGAGTGGACGTTGGCACTGACCCAATCAGGTTTATTTGGCGCACAGTTGTCGCAGCAAAGAGAGACACTGGTGAACCTGGTAAGCGAGTCATAGGCACGACCGGCACATTTGGACTGTCCGCCGGAGGAAAATTCCATGGCTGAGCACTTGAGCTATGTCTTGATCACGCCGGCTCGTGATGAAGCGGCGTTCATTGAGAAGTTAATCGAGTCGATGATCCATCAGACGCTACTACCCCTGAAATGGGTCATCGTAGACGATGGATCGACGGACAGTACAGCAGAGATCGTGGAGAGGTACGCGAAGCTCTATCCATGGATCACACTAGTTCGCCGTTCGCCCCATAAAGACCGAAATTTCGCGGGGAAAGTCTACGCTTTTAATGAGGGTCTCCGACGAGTCCAAGATCTTGAGTTTGAGTTAATTGGAAATTTGGACGCTGACATTTCATTTGGCCCGGACCACTTTGAATTTCTAATTGGCAAATTCGTGAGGAACCCAGAGCTCGGGGTTGCAGGAACTGCTTATACCCAGGCCGACTGGGACTCCACACAGGATAGCTTTGAAGGCGAAGTTTCTGTACATGGCGCTTGTCAGCTTTTTCGCTATCGATGTTTTCTGGACATCGGAGGTTACGTTGCCAACCGAGCCGGTGGAATCGACTGGATCGCAGTCACGACAGCACGTATGAAGGGTTGGAAAACCCGCAATTACCGGGACAGGCGTTATCACCATTATCGGACATTTGGCTGTGCCGAGAGAGGACCTGTGGGTGCGATGTTCGATTACGGTAAAAAAGATTATTTCCTCGGCGGGTCCCCTATCTGGCAAGTGTTTCGCGTCGCATACCGAGCAACTAGGAAACCGATTGTATTTGGTGGTATAGCTCTATTGCTTGGCTATTGTGTGGCAGCTGTGCGCCGGATTGAAAGGCCGATATCCCCTGAGCTCATGCGATTTCATAGGAGCGAACAAATGAGAAAGCTGCGAGTTATTTTCGGGTTTCTGATTAGGTTGAGAAAGGTCCAGACATATTTGCCAGCGGAACTGCTCACAAAGCACTGACAGACCGTTCTGTCCGTTGGCTCGGGTTTACGATAAGCAGGAAGTCGGCCCGCCTGTTCAAAGACTTTAGAAATCTGAGACAAGAAGTGGGGGAGATTCAGGAGGCTTTCGCCATGAAACCGCTGGTCTCAATTCTAATACCCGCATATAACGCTGAACAGTGGATCACGTATACGCTCGAGTCCGCGATTGCGCAAACGTGGCAACGCAAAGAGATCATCGTCGTGAACGACGGATCCACGGATCGAACGGCGGAGGTGGCTCAGCAATTTGCCTCGAAAGGGGTATCCGTAGTGACCACGGCGAACGAAGGTCTATCGGGGGCTATAAACAATGCGTATGAGCACAGCCAAGGTGATTACATCCAATACCTGGACGCGGATGACCTCCTGGCACCCGACAAGATCGAGCGGCAGCTTGCGGCATTGCGGCGAGGCGACAATAGGCGCATGCTTCTGTCCTCGCCGATGGCATGGTTCCATTACCGGACTCGACGCGCCCGGTTCGTTCATGACTCGCTGTGCCAAGATCTTTCCCCCGTGGAGTGGCTCTTGAGGAAAATGGGCGAGAATCTGCACGCGCAAAACGCAACCTGGCTAGTTAGCCGAGAGTTGGCTGAGGCAGCAGGCCCCTGGGACAAGGATCTTCACTTTGATCAAGATGGCGAATATTTTGCACGCGTGCTTGTAGCTTCCGAAGGTACCCGTTTCGTACCCGACGCCGGGAGTTTCTACAGGCGGGTTGGCACGAATCGCTTGAGCTACATTGGAAACTCGGATAAGAAGAAAGAAGGGCTGCTGCGGTCGATGAATTTACATGTCAAGTACCTTCGCTCACTGGAAGACAGCGATCGGGTACGAAAAGCGTGTTTGGTATACATGCAGACTTGGTGTGGCAATTTCTATCCTGAACGACCAGATCTTTTTGCTGAACTGCAGGCCGTAGCTACGCAACTTCAGGGTCGCCTGGAGGTACCGCGCTTACGATCGAAATATTCCTGGATGAAACCGCTCTTTGGGCAAAAAGCTGCAAAATGGGCTCAGACCACCCTTCCACAGCTCAAACAGTCAAGTGTTATTCGTTGGGATAGGACTATGTTCAGCCTAGAGAACCTGTTCAGCCGCTGAGATTCATTCGCATACCGAGGACAAGGATCTTCTACAGGTTGTTGGCACAAATCCTGTAAGCTACATTGGACACTCGGATAAGAAGAAAGAGGAACCGCTCCGATCGATGAAACTCCACACAAAGTATTCACTTTATCCGACCCCATTGTGCCTCGTTGGGAGCAGAAACCGATGAAATATCCTTATACGGTTGCTCGCATCTTAGATCATTTTCCGGGCCTGAAGGCAAAAGATGTTGCGTTTCGGCTTGCCCAATCGACGTTCATCAGTCTTCCAAAGCGTTATATGTATTTCGAAGTTCCGAAGGCTGGCTGCACCCAGATGAAGCACTTACTAAGGAATCTGGAGTGCGCGGCACCACTCAAATTGTTCATTAATGGAGACTGGCAAACTCGCCGGGACATGTTCGTCCACGCTCGCTCCAATGTACCGTTGCCCTCCCTGGTCGACCTGGACGATGCGACGCAAAAAGAGGTACTCGAGGCACCATACTTTTTTCGCATGACGGTCGTCCGCAACCCGTATACCCGCCTTCTTTCCGCATTTAGGAATAATGTTTTATTGTGCGAACGAACAGGTAGAGATGTATACCTGCAAATGAAGGGCCGTCTTCCCGATATTTTCAACAAGTCCTTGGTCTCGTTCAACGAATTCGTGGAGTACATCGAGACCAAGTGTGATCCTCGTAACTGCGATCGTCACTGGATGCGTCAAGTGGATTACACTTCTTTTCCGGCGATGAACTTCTCCTGCATAGTGAAGCTGGAGGAACTAGGGGGGGGCTTGCAGTCTTTCGCACAGCACCTCCGCCTGTCGGGGCCTCTCGTAGCCACCGCAAAGAACGAGTCGCTTCCGATGGGTAGCGCTCTCTACACCGAGAACCTCGCCGACAGAGTGTACTCACTGTACCGCGACGACTTTGAGGTGCTGCAATACGACCGGAAGACGTGGGCAGCCAGCCAACACACTGCCCAACAAGCGGCGGACAGAAAAATTTGCATTTCAGAACAGAAACTGATCGATGAGATCATTGAACGCAACCTAATCATCCTTGCCCTATACGAGGAACGAGAGCATTTACAGGCTCAATTGCGATTCGTCTCGCGGCTCGGCCTGCAACCAGTCATTGAGGGCCTGGTTGCATTACGCTCGATTTCGCGCAAGGGTACGCGGCAGATCAAGAGATGGATCGGTGGAATGCTTCGAGCGAACAGTGGATCACGTATACGCTCGAGTCCGCGATTGCGCAAACTTGGCAACGCAAAGAGATCATCGTCGTGAACGACGGATCCACGGATCGAACGGCGGAGGTGGCTCAGCAATTTGCCTCGAAAGGGGTGGGTGCCGTCCCCGCATAGAATTCGTAATCGGCAGGTCATCGGTTCAAGTCCGATCGTCGGCTCCATTCTTTCAATCACTTGCATGAGCTCCTCACTGCACCAGCACTTCACCGTGACGTGAATTGTGACGTAGATTGCGCTGGTCGATAGCCTCGCGAATCGGATCCAGCCCCGGATGCTGATAGTGCATCGTCGCCTTCGTCTTCCTCGTCTGGCTGTTGTCGAATGGGAATCGCTTCATGCTGCTCACATATTTGGCACTGCGCTCGTCAGCGACACCTGCAAACTGTCCCACTTCATGTGTTTGCCGGCAGTCAGGGCTTGGCTATTTGCTGCCGGTCCAACGTTCACATACTCCGGATAGTCGAGCGCTGTAGAACCAGCGTGGCTCGTTGTTCCCAGCAGCGTTCCCGTCTGATCATAGACCCAGAGGCTGTGCGTGCCTGCCGTGGTGCCCTTGCCCGCCTGATATTGGACAACCAAGGTGCAGCCAGTCGAACCGCATGCTGTTGATGGCAGCGCGATGATGTGAGTCGGCCCATTGCCCTCCGGTGTCTCAAGGCCGAAATAGCGATGGCCTCCTGCGGCGTAGCAGTTGACCGCGGCAAAATCTGCGTTCGTGCCGTGAATCGCGAAACAGTCAATGTTGCTGGTATCGTTGTCGGCCACATCGCTGGTGAACTTTATGGCCGCAGTCATGACGGTTTGCGACACATTGCGGCCCCAGTTAAAGGCCAAGTGATTGATGACACCTGAGCCAGTTCCAGTGAGCGTAATTCCGAGAGACCCTGCACCCGCCGCATAAGTATTCCCATCGCCTAAACGCCCCGTGGAATTCAGCAAAGGCATCGACGCCGAACTGTCGTAAAGGATATTGGATCCGGTAACGTTCACATGCATCCCTTGCCAACCGTGTGTATCCGTGGCTAACGTCGTAGACGTAGGTGCGGTGCCATTAGTTCCGCTTTCAAAGTCCACAAAGCTCTGGCTAGAAAACGGCAAGGTATTCCAACCAAAACATGCCGCGCTCAGCACGGGAATCGTAGACTGACTTGTCCACGTCGGACCCGTGCCACCCGTTACTGCACCGGAGAATCCGCCCCCCGTAGTCGATGAGGCAAAGAAAGCGTTTGTGTCATACGGCGAACTTATAGCCGACACGGTCGCGGCCACACTCGAGGGGATAAATTGCTGAAAGCAGACGTTGTTCACCCCCGATTGGGCTAAATTGATGTTTGTATTCGACGTGCCCGCCGCTGAAGGCACGAACGCACTGTCATTATCAATCGCGACGCCTGCGCCGTTTTGGCTCGGTGCCCATTCCTCCAGCACACAGACGCCCTTCGCACTGGAGGCGTTGTTGGCAAACGTCACCACGATGGGAGAAGCTCCTCCGGTGCTGGTGCTCGGGAGAATATAGTGAATGAACTGTCCCGCCGATACCTGACTACCATTGGCGTAGCTTCCCGTGCTGGCAGCTATGGCCTTAACTAGGGTTCCTCCGGCGCTCACGCTGGCAATGGAATTATTCGGGTGCCCGCCTTCTGGGATGTTACATCCGAAAATGTCCAGGTTCCCTGCCGCTAGATTTGGAGAGACTGCGATGGTGCAGGTATTGCTTGAAGCAGCCGTGGTGCAGTGCGCGGTCTGCACCAGGGTCCAGGTTCCTACGCCGTTTCCCGGTGCGACCTGCTGCACAATCGTCGAGGCCGCACCCACGAAGAAGTTGTTCCCTGGATAGACGGCGGTAATCGGGTCCGATCCGGCCGGCAACGCCGAAGTATTAATACTGGCTACTCCGCTGCTATCGAGCGTTGCGGTGCCAAGCACCGTTGCACCCGATTGGAAAGTGACGGTACCGCTGGGCACAGCCAAAGCAGAAGTGACGGTGGCTGTGAAAGTGACCGGTTGCCCTGAGACGGACGGGATCACGGACGAAGTGATTGTAATTGTGGTTGTTATCTTGTTGACCGTCTGGCTCAACGCGGGCGAAGTGTCGCCCAGATAGGCCGAATCGCCGCTATAGACGGCCGTTATCGACCACGTACCCACGTTTAGAGCCGAGGTAGTCCAGTTGGCAGTGCCCGCACTTACGGTTGCAGTTCCCAACGTGCTGGTGCCACTCTTGAACGTCATCGTGCCCGTGGGAGTGCCGCCGCCACCGCTGACGGTTGCGGTAAAGGTGATGGCCTGTCCGTAAAGTGAGGGATTCAAGCTGGATGTCACGGCGCTGGAACTCGAATATTTGTCGACTACCTGGTTGAACCTTGTCGTGCTGACATTGAACGCCGAGTCGCCCTGGTAGGAAGCACTGACGGTATGAGTGCCTGCGATCAGAGTCGAGGTCGAGTAAGTGGCCGTGCCTCCGCTCAATGCCACCGTGGTCAGAACAGTGGTTCCATCTTTGAAGATCACGTTGTCACCATCCGGGATTGAGCCGTAGGTTGAGTTAACCGTCGCCGTGAAAGTCACCGACTGACCGACAAGCGACGGAGCTTGCGACGAGCTGAGCGTGGTCACCGTCGGGGCTTTGGTCACTATCTCCACAAGCACCGCCGATGTGCTGCCCTTGTAGTTCATATCACCGGCGTATGTCGCATTGACGGAGTGGTTTCCACTAGCGCTGAACGGAATGGTCAGGCTGGCCTGTCCGCTGCCGTTCAAGGTCGCGGTGCCGAGCGTATTGTTGCCCGCCTTGAACGTCACGGATCCCGTCGGCAAACCACCGTACTGGCCAGTGACAGTTGCCATGAATGTAATCGACTGTGTCACGTATGCGGGATTCAGCGAGGAAGTTACGACACTGATGGTAGTCGCCTGATTGACGACCTGGTTCAGCTGGGAAGCTGTGCTGGCCCCAAAATTTGAATCACCGGGGTAGTTTGCCGTGACCGAATTCGTGCCGATCATGAGGAAAGGAGCCTGGACAATGCAGGTCGCGACGTTATTCGACACCACGCCATTGCACTGCTGGCCAGATTGGTCGACGAATGTCACAGTGCCGGTTGCCTGTCCACCGAATTGTGGCGTGATAGTCGCGGTGAAGACCACCGCTTGGTTGTACACCGAGTGATTAACGCCTGAGGTAAGAACCAGCGTCGTACGAGCCTGGTTTACTGTTTGCGATAGCGGGGAGGAACTGCTCGCATTGAAGTTCGAGTCGCCACTGTAGGTTGCAGTGATGGAGTGTCCTCCGGCGACAAGCGCATTGGTTGATAGTGTGGCCTGGCCGCTACTCAATGCCGATGCGCCAATTGTATCGGTGCCGTCAGAGAAGGTGACCGTGCCGGTCGGAGTGCCCGGACCGGACGAGCTCACAGTTGCCGTCAACGTTACCGGTTGCCCGTAGCTAGACGGGTTCAGAGACGAAGCAAGCGTGGTCGTGGTCGGGCTTGAAGTAACGTTTTCCGTCAGCACCGGCGAGGTGCTGGGCAGGAAGTTAGTATCGCCGCTATAACCGGCGGTGATCGAATGCGCCCCCAGGACTAGCGATGACGTGGTGAATGTCGCCTGGTTGCCGCTAAGCGTGCCCGTGCCCAACACGATGGGTCCGTCGTAGAAGGTGACGGTGCCGGTGGGCGGCGGCCCTGAGAACGCTGGGGTAACGGTAGCGGTGAATGTTACAGACTGGCCGCCGGGGGCCGGGTTGGCGGAAGAAGTGACCGCCGTGCTGGTGGCGTTGCGGAAACCGGAGACGATGTTGAGAAGGACCGTTATGAAGCCAGGTGAGCCTCCATTAGTGATCGCCAGGTCAGGTCTGCCGTCGTTGTTCAGGTCGACCGCTGCCAAGGCGGAATCATTACTGCCAGCGGCATAGAAGGTCGAGGTTTGGAACGTCCCGTCGCCATTGCCGAGCAAAAGGTTCACGCCACCTTGGTATGTCGTCGCAGCCAAATCCAAGCTGCCATCGCCGTTGAAATCCCTTACCAACAGAGATTGGGAAATGCCACTGGTGCAGCAAGCTGTCGGATAACTCACCGCCGCCTGAAAAGTGCCGTCCCCATTGCCTAGCAGCACGCTGATGTCGGTGCCGTCCTGAAGCGCGAGGTCTGGTTTGCCGTCTCCGTTGAAGTCTCCCACGGCCACTGAGACCGTGTTGCCCCCTGCCGACGGATAGGTTTGCGGAGTCTGAAATGTCCCATCGCCATTACCCTTCAGTATGCTGACGACGCCGACGCAAGTCCCGGTGCTTTGGCATTCATTTGATACTGCCAGGTCAAGTTTGCCATCGCCATCGAAATCACCAACCGCGATCGATGGGTTGTAAAGGCCACTCAGCGTGTAAGTCACCGGAGTCTGGAAAGTTCCGTCGCCATTGCCCAGCAGCACGCTGACGGAACTGCTCTGATCCGTGGTATCTGCGTAATAGTTTGCTACTGCGACATCGAGTTTCCCGTCGCCGTTGAAGTCTCCGACCGCCAAACTCCAGGACTCGACACCTCCAGTGGCAGAGGTGATCGGGGACTGAAGTGTGCCGTCGCCGTTGCCCAGCAGCACGCTGAGGGAGCCATTCTGGCAGCCGGTTGTGCTGCACTCATTAACGACCACCACGTCTGACTCGCCATCGCCATTGAAGTCTCCCACCGCCAAAGCGACCGCGGACTGTCCGCCACTCGAATAGTTGACCGCCGGCTGGAAGGTGCCATCGCCATTCCCTAATAGGACGCCGACCGATCCAATTCCACAGTTGTTATTGCCGGGGCACCCATTGGTTACCACCAAGTCTGGCTTGCCGTCGCTATTGAAGTCTGCTGTCGTTACTGACCAGACATTGCTGCCACCAGAAAGGTAACTCGGTGGCACTTGGAACGTACCATCTCCGTTGCCCAACAGTACCTCGAACTCGTCGCTGGAACAGTTATTGGTCAAGCGCGGGACTACTGCAACGATGTCCAGCTTGCCATCGGCATTAACGTCGGCCACGGCGACAACATTGGTGTTCCCGCTTGAAGGAGGTTGTGTCGACACCTGGAAGGTCCCATCCCCGTTGCCGAACAAGAGTTGCAAAGTACCATTAATAGAATTCGCGGTAACGAGGTCCAACTTTCCGTCGCCGTTAAGGTCACCGGCCTCCAGGAAACGGGAGGAATTCGTTGCCGTCTGAGTGTTGACGGAAGCAGAGAAAGTTCCGTCTCCATTGCCCAAAAAGACTGACACGCTGCTGTTGTTGCAGTTGCCATTGGTGTCGCACTCATTGGTAACGGCGATGTCAGCTTTGCCGTCGCCGTTGAAGTCCCCAATAATGCCGGCAAAACTGGACTGGCCTCCTGTCACCAGGCTGGATGGCGCCTTGAAGGTACCGTCGCCGTTGTTAAGAAGAATCCCGATTCCACCGTTGCTGCAACTACTGGTGGCACATTCATTGACCACAGCCAAATCGGGCTTGCCGTCGCCGTTGAAGTCTGATACGGCCACCGAATATGCAATAACACCACCTGAAGAGTAGCTCTGAGCGGGTGAAAATGTCCCGTCGCCATTTCCCAGCAATACGTTGACGCCGCCGTTGGCACAGTTCTGAGGCGTCTGGCAGTCGGTCGAGACTGCTAAATCCAATTTTCCGTCCCCGTTAAAGTCTCCTGACACGACAACCGGAATGTAAATCCCAGCAACCGCCGAGCTGACTGGCGCCTGAAAGGTTCCGTCCCCGTTGTTCAGCAGCACACTCACATTGCTGGAGCTTTGGCTCGTATCGGCATAATAATTCGCCACAGCGATGTCCAACTTGCCATCTCCATTGAAGTCTCCCAACGCCACCGAAAATGCATTGAGTCCACCCGATGCGTAACTAACCGGAGCCTGATAGGTGCCATCACCGTTGCTGATCAGCACACTTACGCCACCATTGGCGCAATTGCTACTGCTCTGGCAATTGTTGGCCACCACAACGTCGGGTATGCCATCACCATTGACATCGCCTATAGCGATCGATTGAACGTTGTATCCCGCCGGGTAGTTGGGTATTCCTGCAAAAACCGGATTACTCATTTGCGCGCTGCTACGTAAAGTCGCGTTTGGTTTGGCTTTGGTTGTGGCCGCAAAGGGGGAGAATGGATTCATCGCACTCGAAGGCACATGCAGTCCCGCAGGAAGCTGAGGCGCAGCCGGCTGCAGCAAAGGAATTGGCGCACCATTCGGTCCCCGCGTCATGCCGGTGGGAACTGGCGCGTTCCTCTGGGCCGCGTTCGGCAACGTCGGAGTGCCCCCTTGCGCCAGGGAAAACCAGCCGAGAACTGCGGTCAGAATAGCCGCCACCCAAAGGATCATTAGCGAAGTAGCGCGCTTCGAAGCGATGGGCATATCTCCACAGAACGAATATCAGTTCGCCATCCAAGGCAAACTTTCTCGTTAGATTTGGCTTGCGCCTGGGTTCGGGACACTTCTGCCGCTCGAAAGCGGCATTGCTTCTTCTGACGATCACTGGGGGGCCCCAGCGGAGCTAAACAGCGAGATCCGCACGATACTCTTTTGGGCGCGAATTTTATGCGATCACGCTGGCGATGTCAACCGAAACTGTTCAGAAATTGTCATGGAGCCGCGACGGTTCCTTCAAACGGGTTTTTACCAACGAGGCAATGGGGTGTCTATTGGGTGGAGATCAAATTCCCCGCCCCTTCGGCAAGCTCAGGGCAGGCTCTACCTCTGCAAAAGAAAAGACAAGGACGGGGCAGCTGCGAGATCGGTTGTTCGGAAGGCCTGGGCCAGCCCCAGCCTCGCTGGGGGTTAGTGCTCAATGATGCCTTTACCTTCCACGACTGTAAGAATGCGATCCACGGTGGGGACTCGGATCTCTTCTTTCTCGCCGCTCGGCCAGCGAATTTCCACTTTGTCTACCTTGGTTGCCGCACCTAACCCGAAGTGCAACCGCTGGTCGGAGCTTGAAGCGTAGCTGCCGCCGCTGAAAACGTCCGCGCGTTGGCGGGCACCGCCGGCGGTGACAAACACTTTCGCTCCGATCGCATCCCTGGGACTCTTGGCTCCGCCGATCAACTTCAAGGTCAACCAGTGATTCGAATTCTTGACGACATTGCGCAGGAGCACGGGAGTCGAATCCATCACATTGAGCACGGCGTCGATGTGACCGTCATTGAACAAATCGCCAAAGGCGGCCCCACGAGCGCACACAACCTCGCCAAGCCCGCTGCCGGTGGCCGCAGCGACTTCCTCAAATTTGCTCCCATTCAGATTGCGCAACAACAGCGGCCGCTGCGCATACGTGGTTCCCCAATCCTGCTTATCGACGCCAGGATACACGTGCCCATTCGCCACGAAGATGTCCAGGAATCCGTCATTATCGTAGTCCAGGAAGCCGGTTCCCCAACCGAGGAACGGAATCGTGACGTTGCCAACCCCAGCCGCAAAACTTACGTCCGTAAAGCTGGCTTCGCCATCGTTGCGGTAAAGCGTGTTGTAGTCGTCGGAGAAATTGGTGAGGTAGAAATCGACTTTCCCGTCGCGGTTGTAGTCGCCCACACCGATTCCCATCGACGCCTGTTCGCGACCCTCATCATTCAAAGCAAATCCTGAGAGATAGCTGACGTCCTCGAAGGTTCCATCGTGCTTGTTCCGGTAGAGATATCTGGGAACTGAATCGTTCGCGACCACCAGGTCCAGCCAGCCATCGTCATCTACGTCGACGAAGACGGATGCGAGGCCATAGTAGCCCTTGGGGTCGGCGACTCCTGCCTTCACGCTGACATCCGTGAAGGTGCCGTCTCCATTGTTATGGAATAAGTGATCACTCTCGCCCGGCAAGCCCCTCGGTCCGCACATTACGTCAATGCCCCGAAACTGGCAAAAGCCCGGTGGGAGGCCGTCTTTACCGGGGATTGGCGGATGGTCCGGGTCGAACTTCACATATCCGGGCACAAAGAGGTCGAGGAAGCCATCGTGATCGTAGTCGCCCCACGTCGCCCCGGTGGACCATCCGCCGAGCGCGACCCCTGCTTTTTCCGCCACGTCGGTGAAGGTTCCATCGTGATTGTTGTGGTAGAGACGGTTCTTACCAAAATTAGAAACATAGATGTCAGGCCAGCCGTCGTTGTCGTAGTCGCCGACTACGGCACCGAACCCCCAACGCTCATTGGCCACGCCAGCTTTCTCGGTGACATCCGTGAAAGTTCCATCGTGATTGTTGTGGAGCAGCACCGCCCTGGGCGGCGCCTCCTTCCCCTGCAGCGCCGGGACCGTCGAGCCATTCACCAGGTAAATGTCGAGCCAGCCGTCATTGTCGTAGTCCAGCAGCGCCACACCAGAGCCGGGTGTTTCAAGTATGGTGCTTTTCTGAGGAGTTCCCGATTTGTGATGAAACTTGTCCAGACCTGCCGCGTGCGTGATATCGGCGAAGACGATCGGGGCTCCGTCGACAAACCCGCCCGCTGTAATGGGCCGGGCCAGGGAATCTTTAACCGGGGCGTGCGCCGCTCCAGTGCTCATGCCGCTTTGTTGTGGCCGCGCTGCGTCGGGAAGCTTCTGTGCAGTCGCGGCATTCACAAACAGCGTCAGGCTCGCAATAACCAACGCGGGCAGCAAGCCACTTAGCCGCCAGTGAGAGTTAGTTTGGCTCGGGAAGGAAGATGGCATCAGGTGCGGCTGTACTGTCGCTTACCGAAATCTTCTCACAGAGTTGCGGCACCGGTCTAACATGCGTCCGAAGCGGTCAGTGCCACGACCGTTTCCCGATGCGAGTTTGTCACCGGCCGGATGGTCACGGCAACGGCGCCTCGACCTCCTCCAACATCCAGCGATCGCTTGCTGTGTCCAGGTGGCAATCGTATCCGTAAAAGCGGCCATGAAAAATGTGCTGGAACAAGCAAGCGCGCTGGCCGCGCATGACTGGATTCTTGCCTATGGGTTCGAAGCTGCCATCGGGAGAATCTGCCGCAAATACCTTAACCTGCCACTCGCCTTCTGGATCGTCGGTGTAACGGTGAGGATAGATTTCCGTTGCCAGGTAGTAGCGGCCTTGGCCGCCAGCAATTCCTCGTGCGTCCCTTACCCAGAGGAGAGTCGGCGCGGCGACAGTTTCGGTCGTGTTCAACAGAACTTTTTCCGGTGCCGTATCCAGTTGATGGATGCTGGTCGCATTTTTGCTGACAATCTCAAAACGGTCCTTATCGTTGCCGCGATAAAAAGTCAGATAGAAACGTCCTGATCGCGGATCATGGAATAGATTTGGGTTCTGATTACGCTGGTTGGGAACTTTGGCAACCAGAACCTTATCTTCGTTGAGCTGAATGCCGTCTTTAGAGTGGGCAAGGACAATGTAGCTGCTGGGTGTGTCGTAATCGCGGGTGATTGCAAAATAGAGAAGGTGTTTGTGCGCTGGGTCGGCTTTGGCGAGCACAGAGGGCCAGCGCGCATTGGTCCACAACGGATTCTTTTCGTACTTAGTCCAGTTCACCAGATCGTTGCTGCGGGCCAGCCCAATCCCTCTCCCCTCATTCAATCCATACCAGCCCCAGTAACGAAAGCCGCCACGTTTCAGTTCGAGAATGCTCAAGGTGTGGGGAAACTGGTCTCCTTCCCACGATTGGGCCTCGGGCATGATCTGTCGCGGGGTTGTAAGTTTCAGATAGGAAATCGCGCTGGTGGGGCTATTTTCGGTCTTCGTCTGCCCGGAAGCACCACCACCAACCATCAGCACGAGCGTGACACAAACAACACGATGAAAGTCGATCAATGAATCACCTTATTGTGCTGCGTGCCAGGCAGTAGTCAGATCTACAGGGTTCCTGTCAGCCGGGAGATAATCTCCAGGCAAGCTCGCGTGATGTGATAGGGCGCCTTCCACGGATCGACTTTGATGTCGTCAATTCTTCCATCGTGATACAGGGCGGTGTAAACCTCCCCATATTGATGATCCACCCAGCGGTCCATGAAAAAGCGCGCCTCAAGATCGAAAGCTTGCCAGTACTTGGGGTCTCCCGTGAGCTGGTATGAGTTGAGGAAGGCGACCATAGCCTCGCACTGTTGCCACCACTCCATGTCGAGGTTGGTCGCGGGCGCGTTTGCGGGGCCAGTGCGATAGACGCCTCCGTGGTCTTTGTCAAAACCGTAACGCAATGCATGATCCACCAGAGCGAGACTAGCTCGGCGAATTTTGGGATCGGTCTGTCTTCCCACCCGTTCCGCCGCCTCTGTCATCAACCAACTCGCTTCGAGATCGAGCCCATATTCGCATTGCTTGGAGTCACCGTCGCGATCGTTCACACTCCAGTCATCGTTGAAGTAGTAACGCCCATACCCAATATCTGCATCGATGATCTTGTTTACGAAGATGTCGAGCAGTTCGTTAAGGCGAGCCTTGACCTGAGGATCACCCGTGACGTCATAAAGTGTCGCGAATGCTTCGACGATTCCCAAATGCCAATCGTAGGATTTTCGTCCGAATGATCCCACAGCATTCGGGCCATCTTTGTAGCCTTGGACGAATTTCCAGTCGGTAGTGAAAATGAGCCGGTAGCCGCCATGTTCGTTGTCATGGGCGTGTTGGTCGATCACTCGAAATAGATCAAGCGCCTCTTGAGCAACCTGATTGTCGTGGAAAGCAAGCGCATATTCGGCCAGTCCTTCCATCGTATAAGACATGGGGTTGAGCTCTTTGTTTGAATTCACGATTTTGCCTTCACGCGTGACCATGAAGTAATAGCCGCCATGCCCTTTGTCCCACATCTTTTCGCGCAGGAATTTCAAGCACTCTGCAGCCATCTTCTGATAAGCCGGATCGGGATAGCGGCGGTAGGCTTCCGAGAACGACCATAGGGATCGCGAAATGAGTACGACGGATTTGTTGCCGTAATCGGTGGGCTTGCCCTGACGATTCAAGCGCCCGTATATGCCCCCATATTCCTTGTCGAGGGCGTGATCAACCCAAAACTGGAGAACCGTATGTTGCAGCGTCTCTCGGATCACGACCGGCCAATCGCGAGCCGCATCTCCGTTCATTTGCGCGGACAGATTTTTATGAGTTGAACAGAGGAGCAGCAATAAGGCGCAGGGGATGATCTTCCTCATATTGAGTTGCATGTTTCGCTCCAAATTCTTTTTGGACTGCGAGTACGAGGCAAGAACCATTAACGAACTAAGCGACCGGAAGCCGCCGGTCGCTCAAGAGGGTCTATCAGACTCAGAAAGAGAACTTCAAAGCCACTTGTCCGATGCGGGGAGCACGCACTCCTGTAACCTGACCAAAACTGCCAAGGATATCGCCTTGGACACTGCTGAACTGCGCGTGATTGAAAACATTGAAGAATTCCGCCCGGAACTCCAGATTCGTTCTTTCTGTGATCGCCGTGTCTTTATGCAGAGAAAAATCCCAGTTGTTTATGCCAGGACCGTGGAAGAAGCGGCGGCGTGTATTGCCGAAGACACCCAGGGTTTCGGTGGAAAATGGCGATGTATCGAACCACTGTCCAGTTTTCCGGATGTCAAGGAAATGGATCGGCTGGCCATTGTAGTTGGGAACATCTGCTCCCCCGCAGCCGCACAAGGAAGCATCATCACTCTCACGGAGGGTGACCGGGAAACCGGTAGTGAAGCGAGTGATACCCGCGACCGTCCAACCCGAGAGTAACTTACCCTGGACCCCGTGGGCTGATTTGGTGAACGGCAAATCGTAGCTGTAGCTCATGACAAAATTGTGGGTCGCATCAAAGGTGGAAAGCCCCCGGCTAAGGCTTGGATTATAGGGGTTCGGCTCGTCATAGAAACCGGAAGAATTGTCGATCGACTTGGAGAAGGTATAAGCGCCCAGGAAGCGGAAGCGGCCCACCTCCCTTTGCACGCTGGCCTGCAAGGCATTGTAGGTTGAATTAGCCTCTGTGGCCTCCCATGGGTTGCTCTGGAAATCGAGCAGCCCCAGGGATAGCCCACGACCCGAGGTGACCGAAAATGGTCGCGTGCCGTTAAAAGTCTGGCCCGAAGGTGTCGTGTAAATTGTGTCTTCTCCAAATTGCCCACATCCCTGGCCCGCAGGCATTACGGCAGCTATTTGCAAACACAACGCGGCATTCCCAGGATTCGATTCGACTTCGTTAAGCAGGTGGTGACCGCGCGATCCCACGTAAGCAACTGTCAGAACCGTCGTGCGCGCAATTTCGCGCTGGATCGTGAAATTAAACTGTTCAGAATACGGAAGCTTGTTCTGGGGCCGGAAAGTAGGTGCGGTCGCGATCGGCAGGTATTGGTCCCAAATTCCAGTCGCTCCCGGCGCGGGAATCGTGAAGGGGAACCGCTGGCCGCCGGCGAGAGTCCCTGTGCGGCCCACATAGGGCTGCTCCAGGTACACCGGTACAGGACTTATCCAAAACAGGCCGAAGGGAGCATCGCCAACTTCGTTAAACAGGGTCAGATCCTCGATAGCCGTATAGTACATCCCTCCACCTGCGCGAATGGCGGTCTTGCCGGGTCCGCCAAAAATCTTGCTCAGAAGACCGTCGGTCATGCCTGGAGAATATGCAATCCCGAGACGCGGCGCGAACCGATCATACTGAGTCGGAGCGAGCGTGCTCGGTACGCCTGGATCCCCAGGGAATGCAAAGCCTTTCGGGGCGTCCGGATAAATCTTTGACTGCAGTCCCGGAACGAAGGTCTGGAGCCGGTTCTTGGTGTCATAAAACGGCTGGCTTACATCCCAGCGCAAACCATAGTTGATGGTCAGATCAGGCGTAGCCTTGAACGTGTCCTGGGCGTAGAGGCCGAAATACTTGCTGCGCGAGTCCAGCAACTGCAAGCTGGTTTGATTGAAGACATCGGGTGCGCCCAACAGGTAGTCCGCGAAATCGTTACCGGTTTCGCCTCCATTAAATTGGAACCACCCGTTGGGGGTGTAGGTATTGCGCTCGTTGACCTGAATGTAGCGAACGTCACCCCCGAACTTCAGCGTGTGTCTGCCTTTAACCTTGGTGAAGTTGTCGGTAATCTGGTATGTGTTGTTGTACTGGCCAGTAATGCCGTCCGGGAAGCCGAACTCGAAACCCGTGTTGTTAAAGGTGAAGGTGCCGATGCCTTCGTACTTAGGGTTAGATGGGATGATCCCATTCCCGCCCTTTACCAATCCGAAATTCGTGATGTCACCGAGTCCGCTTTGCGGCTTGTTTTTCACGAACGCAAACCGGGTGTAGTTAAGCCGCACCTCATTGACGGTGCTCGCGTTGAGCAAGGCGGTGTTGGCTACTTGAATTTGCTGCGCACGTGAGGGTGTGAGGACGGGGACACCCGGCACTTTGGACGCAGAAAACTCATACAAGGGATCCAAGAAAGTGGCATCGTCCCAATGATAGTAACCAGACCAGTTACCCAAATGTGCCGTATTCAGGTCAATCTTGATCCCAAACTTCTCATCCCGCACATTCGATGCCGGAGCCGCAGAAAAGAAAGGCTGGCCGCCGTTGCTTCCGGTCGGGGTAGGGATAAACTGTAACGTCTTCACCGCTACCGGGGACCATGCCGCCTGAGGAATGACGGGCCCGTTAGCTCCTGGAAAAACGCACACCCCTGCTTGCGCTTGCACTAAAGTCGAACAACCGGAAACCCAATATGGCTCTCCGCCGTTAACTGTGTAACCCAGACGTTGAGACAACACGTGCGGAAACTGCGTAAAGGTTGAAGGATCCTTAGGATCGAAATTGGCGCCGCGAACCGTGGTGGGGTTCCCGTTCGAATCAACGAACGCGCCGAATCCAGTGGTCCCCAGATCCGAGAAGTCGCCAGTTCGCTCGAGGTTCGAGGGTACAGGGATTATGCCCGTCGATACTCCCGCCACTTCGCGCGTACCCTGATAATCGCCAAAGAAAAACAGCTTGTTCTTGACTATCGGCATTCCAATCGTGCCGCCAAACTGGTTCCGCTTGAGTGGGGCACGTGTCGGATCAAAATATCCTCGTGCGTCCATTGCGTCGTTGCGCAAAAACTCGAAAGCCGAGCCATGGATTTCGTTGGTTCCGCTCTTCGTAACCACGTTGACGATGGCTCCTGAGAAGCGCCCGTACTCCGCATTGAAAGAACTTGTGAGCAGCCGAAACTCCTGGATAGAGTCCAGGTTAGGGACGATCGAAGCGCCATTATTCACGCTTTCTTCCACGTCGCCGCCATTCACCAGGAAGGAGTTGGCCGATTCCCGCTGGCCATTCACTGACATCTGGCCGGAATTCCCGTTGCCCGAAACCTTCCGGTCGCTGACGGCATCGTCGGATGCAACCGGCACCACGCCCGCCTGCAGGCCCATCAGGTCAATGTAGCTGCGGCCGTTCAGCGGCAGTGTGGTCATCTTCTTGTCGCTGATGACATCGCCAAGCTGCGTGTTGCTGGTATCCACCTGGGCGGCATTGCCTCTGACTTCAATCGTCTCGTTAATAGCTCCGACTTTGAGATTGAAGTCTGCACGGTACTTCTGGTTGACGTCGAGCTTAATCCCGGTTTGAGCTGCAGTCCGGAATCCCGGAGCCTGGACCTGGACAGAATAGTTTTCGCCGACCGGAACACTCAGGAATTCATATCCTCCGTCTGTCCCCGTCTTCGCACGGCGAACTAGCCCCGTGTTCGGGTTCTGCAGAGTGACGTTCGCGTCCCTGAGGGCGGCGCCACTGGAATCTAAGACGGTTCCCGAGATCGTGCCCGTGACCTCTGCGTTCAAGAGCAGGGGACAGAGCAGAGTAACGACCAGAGTGCAAACCAGAACTTTCCACGGCAAGTGGCAAGTCATAACGCACCTTCAGCGTGTGTTTTTGGGATCAGAACCCCCACGGTTGAGACCCGAGAGCGAACCATAAGTTACTCATAGACGTGTAGACAGTCAAGATGAAAACTATTTTCATCTGGTGATATTCTCGGTGCTGTGACGGGGAATGTGACCGAAAGTTTCCGACTACTCAGAAATACTGCTGCACACCGCGTTGACCACGCGCCCAGCGTTCGACGACGGAATCTGCTATTGACGCCCTGTTGGACGATGATCTGGTTGATCGGATCGTCACTGTTTACGTCGGCACAACCGCAAACGCAAAGCTGCGTCGCGGCTCGGCCCTACATGTCGGCCGCACAAAACGCCACCGCTGCGGACGACTCCGCTACAGCTCTCGAGCAACTGAACCGGGCCGTTGAGCTGGATCCGCAATGCGCCGCCGCATATCTGCTTTTGGGGCTCACGGAGTTTCATTTAGGACGAACCTCCAAGTCTATCCAACACTACAAACAAGCGCTGAAACTCACCCCGCGCTCCTACTCCGGACACTATGATCTGGCCCTGGCCTACCTGAAGGAGAATAATCTACGCGACGCGCGCCTTGAGCTTGAACGGGCGGTCGCTCTCGACCCCAAACAAGCCGACGCCGCCTATGATCTGGGCATTGTTCTGCTGCAGATGAAGCAACCTGCGGCTGCGCTTCCGCACCTTCGCCGTGCCAATGCCATGAACCCGGGCCGCGCGGACGTATCGTTTAACATTGTTCGTGCCGAGCTCGAGGCCGGAAACCTCGCGGCAGCGCGCAATTCAGCGCAGGACGATGCCAGCCATCGTGCGTCGGATTTCCAATGGAACGCAGCTATCGGCCAGCTCTTCCTGAAACATGCCCAGCCACAAGACGCAGCGGTTTACTTTCGGGCGGCTAGCCTCATCCGCCCTGAGGATGAGGATTTGCGAAATCAGCTCGCCGCCGCATACCTCGCGTCACGCCAGCCTGAGAACGTGTTGGAGTTGATCAAAGCCCCGAAGACAGCCGACGAGTATTACCTCCGTGGCAGCGCCCTCTACCAGGTTCATCGGTTCACCGAGGCGGACGAAGAATCGGAGGCGGCGCTGACCCTAGCTCCAGAGAACGCCAAAGTCCTGGTCTTGCGCGCTCGGCTCCTGCAGCGCGCCAAGGAACAGAATGCTGCTGTAGAGATAGCGCAAAAAGCAGCAAAACTCGCTCCCGACTGGGACGAGCCTTTCTATCTTGCGGGCATCAGTTATTACTTCAATCACCAGTACCCCCAGGCTCGACAGAGCTTGGCGCGTGCCTTCGAATTGAATCCAACCTCGGCAGCCACCATCTTTGTGGAAGGTCTCGCTTGGGCCAACGAAGGCAATCCCGAGGAAGCCAAGAAGTGTATCCAGCGGGCTATCGCACTCCAGCCCGATAACTCACGCTTTTACTGCCACATGGGAATTCTCTTCTTGCGGGAGAACGAGTACAGCGCAGCAGAACAGTCTTTCCTCAAGTCCATTGAACTAAAACCGGAATATGCGCTACCCCACTACGAACTCGGAAAGCTGAGAATGCAGTCGAAGCAATGGAAGGAAGCTGCGGCCGAACTCGACAAGGCCATTGCGCTCGATCCCGGCCTAACCTCGGCCTATTATCAACTCGCACTCGTTTACGGAAAGCTTGGGGAAAAAGATAAAGCGGAGCACACGCTCGCTGAATTCAAAAAACTTCACCAGCAGGAGCTGGATGAGTCCGAAGCTGTTGACGGAGATGCCCGCCAGGAATCTGATTCGCACTGAAGGCGTCCTTTTTCACCTGTTGAAAGCGACCGGAGCTACACACCTCTCATAAGATACACTTTCGAGTCATCCGCACACGCGGAGCGCGTCTCTGCGGACGGCAGATATGTGTGGCGCGGGCACTCTTGCCCGCGAGCTTTTGGATGCTGCCAGCAAGCGGGCAAGAGTGCCCGCTCCACACAAGCAATACAAGCATTCATGCGAAAGGTGTCGACCCATGACTTCAGCAACTCAATACGTTCTATTGTTATTTTCCCTTAGCATCTGCGGACGGGCGCAGACCATCCAGGTGGATATCACGCCCAGTCACATGCGCAAATCATTTGTGCCGAATCAAACCCTCGGCGCCGGCATTGATCGGATTAATGAGAAAACCATCGACACCATGTTCGAAAAACCGATCGTCGATCGCGTGCTCGAGGCGGGCTGGGGGCCAGTGACCTATCGCCAGAACACCGAACTTTACACCGAGGCGTGGCACTGGAATCCAAAAGGCACATGGAGCGCTGCCGCCGGGAACGGATATTTCGTCGGCGATTCGAATCCAACTGAGATCATTCGCTACACCTACGGATATCCATTGCCGCATCGCGGAGTTACGCGCGACGATGGCACCGAAACCGTTGGATACTCAAGGTTGACCGACGGCGACACGAATTCATATTGGAAAAGCAATCCCTACCTCACCAAAGCGTTCACGGGCGAAGACGATTCCAAGAATCCACAGTGGATCTTCTTTGATCTCTCCAGTGTCCAAAATGTGGATGCAATTCGCATTGCCTGGGCTGATCCGTATGCACGCCGTTACGCGATACAGTTCTTTACCGGGGATGATCCCATTCACCTGCCCAACAAGGGCCTGTGGCAAAACTTCCCTTTCGGTTTGATTACGGACGGAAAGGGTGGCACTTCTACCATCAGGCTTGCTTCTTCACCGGTGCCGGTTCGTTGGGTTCGCATCTGGATGACGGAGTCATCCAATACCTGTGACACTCATGGCTCTGCCGATCGCAGAAATTGTGTCGGGTACGCGATACGCGAGCTCTACATGGGCAATCTTGGCCCAAAAGGAGAGTTGCACGATATTCTGCGCCACACCCCCGATCAAGATCAGACTCCTACGTACTGCTCCTCGGTCGATCCCTGGCACGAACCCTCCGATATCGATCGCAGTGGGCGCTCCCATGTGGGATTCGACATTTTCTATACCACGGGCTACACGCGCGGCCTGCCGGCGATGGTTCCGATCGCGCTGATCTACAACACGCCCGAAGATGCTGCCGCAGAAATCAAGTACCTTAAGAACCGCAATTACCCGATTTCCTATATCGAGATGGGCGAGGAGCCTGACGGACATTACATGCTGCCGGAAGATTACGGCGCACTCTACTTGCAGTTTGCCGCCGCAATTCACAAGGTTGATCCCTCGTTGAAGTTGGGCGGTCCAGTCTTTACCGGCGAGAACAAAGATATCGAAGTGTGGGCTGACCCCGAAGGGCGTACTTCATGGACGGGCCGTTTCATCGACTACCTGAAGGCGCATGGCCGCCTCGCCGATCTGGCATTCTTCTCCTTCGAACATTATCCCTACGACCCATGCCGCTATCAGTGGGGCAGTCTTTACGATGAGCCGGCTCTGGTGTCGAACATTATGCAGGTGTGGCGTGACGACGGAGTGCCGGCCAACATTCCCATGTTCATCACCGAAAGCAACATTTCGTCGCAGGCCTCAGAGGCTTCGGTGGACATCTTCGGCGCGCTTTGGCTCGCTGACTACGTAGGAGCCTTTCTGACTGCCGGCGGCGACGGGCTTTATTACTTTCATTACATCCCGTTCGGAGTACATCCTGGCTGCAACAATTCCGCATCAACTTTCGGAATGTTCGAGGTGAATGACAAACATCAGATTACTCAGCCCCTGTCACAGTTCTACGCCGCGCAGCTCGTGAATTTGGAATGGCTGAAACCCGGCGGTGAGCGCCACGAGATTTTCTCCTCGGAAAGCGAACGTCCGCGACACGGCAGGACATACGCTAGTAACCTCTTACGCGGCGAAAAGACCCGATGGAAAATGGGCTTTGCTCATCATCAACAAAGATCAGGAAAACGCCCACAAAGTGAAACTGAGTTTCCACAACGAGGACACCAGGCGGGAGACCTCATTCACCGGCCCCGTCGACATGCTCATCTTCGGCAGCGCTCAATATCGTTGGGATCCACTAAAGAAGCTTGCCGACTCCCAAGGCCCGACAAGAAGTTCAATCACTATCGAAGGCACGAACAAAACGATCGAACTTCGAGCGGCTTCATTGGTGGTTCTTCGAGGAAAACTTGGAGGCGAGTAACCACTAAAGTCCCTCGTCACTTTCCCGTCCCAAGAACGAGGTCGTCAATGCGAAAGTGAGAACGTGAAAACGTCACTTCCTGCGGCGATCGCGACGTATTGGACCCCATCGACCATGAACGTCATCGGCGAAGCGTGCATCGTCTGGCCGGTGTTGAAGTGCCAGAGTGCACGGCCGGTGCGAGCCTCAACCGCTTCCAGAGATCCGGCATCATCCCCAAAGAACACCAACCCTCCGGCGGTGTTCACCGTCCCTCCCCAGGAATCCCCGTTGCCTACTTGGGGATAACGCCACACTGGCTTTCCCGTCGCCACGGAGTACGCCACCAGCATCTTCTGAGCGTGTTCATCCGGGGGAAGCTTCGTGCCGGTAGCGTAGTAGGTCTCGCCCTTGGTAAACGGCTTCGGCTTGCTGAAAAACAGGTTGCAACTTTCAAGCGCCATGACAAAGAAGAGCCCGGCATCAGGATTGTAGGAAGGTGAAAACCAATTGGTTGCGCCGTCGATACCAGGGCAGATGTAGGTGCCTTGAGCCGTTGGTGTTCGACCTGACAGCAGGGGACGGCCAGATGCGTCCACGCCGGTGGCCCAGTTCAGCTTCTGCACGAATGGTGTTGCTCTCAGAAATTTGCCATCGCTGCGGTCGAGAACATAAAGAAAACCATTGCGGTTGGCCTGCACCAACAGATGTTGGGTCGCGCCTCCCTCCTCGACATCCACCAGCACGGGTGTCTCATTGGCGTCATAGTCATACAGATCGTGAGGCGTGAACTGGAAATACCACTTCAACTCTCCGGTGTCAGGGTTGAGAGCCAAGACGCAAGCGGTATAGAGGTCATCGCCGGGGCGAGAATCTCCGACAAAGTCGGGGGCGGCGTTGCTGGTTGTCCAGTAGAGAGCATTAAGTTTGGGATCGTAAGTGCCGGGCATCCAGGTGGTGCCCCCACCATGCAGATACGAATCACCCGGCCAACTTGCGGAGCCGAACTCTCCCGGCCCCGGAATTGTCCAGAAATGCCACTTCAGCTTACCGGTCTGTGCGTCATAAGCCTCGAGGAAGCCGCGCACGCCCGAGTCTCCCCCGGAGGTTCCGACGATCACTTCGTCTTTGACAACCAGGGGAGCGCTGGTCGCGCCATAGTGTTTCGTCTTGTCCGCGTATGCGACATCCCAGACCAGGTTTCCCGACCGGGCATCGAGGCAAAGCAGGTGGGCATCATCGGTCTCCATGTAGACGAAGTTCCTCCACACTCCAACTCCACGGCTTTTATGACCAGCGGCGTCATCGAGTAACCCTGCGCTCACTGGCCGCTGGTGACGCCATACTAGTCGCCCCGTGCGAGCATCCAGCGCAAATGCATCATTCGCTGAAGTGACGTACATCATGCCGTTGACGACCACCGGAGTCGCCTCGAGTCTTTCGGAATTGCCAGGATGGAAAACCCACGCCGCGCGCAACCGCGCCACGTTCTCCGGATTGATTTCGCGCAGGCTGCTATAACGCTGTCCCGAATAATCCCCGTTGTAGGAGGTCCAGTTTGCGCCAACCGGGTGCGCGAGCAACTCCTCTGGGCTCACGCTAACGACAGCGTTGACGGCAGGTTGCTCCGGTTGGGTCGCGGCGGTCGAGCCGGCTGGTCGGAAAACGGCAAGCAAGACCAAAGTGAATACTTTGCCGCGCAAATTCACTTCAGTGATTCTCCGGCGATTCCACTGGAACTTCCTGGAGAGAACCGCGGTCCAGGCCATTCCAATCTTCCAGGTGAAGCGAGATGCGAGTGGTTTTCTCAGAAGGCACGATCTCGGTTTCGAGCAGAACCAGTTCGACGGGATCCACATCTTTCACCGGTACGCTCTCCACCTGTGCGCCGTGTTCGTTGTAGAGGTGTGCCACCAGATGTCCGGGGAAGAATACTCCAAAGGCGCCGGAAAGTTTGATCTTGCCGCTCTCCAGACGAGTGGCGCGAAGAGGGCGTACCACTATGCCAGCATCGGTTACCCCGTGAGATTCGCTTTCCACGCGGGTTGGGAACCAATCCGTCTCCAGATTGCAGAACTCTCCGGGACGCAGTCGGCACAGAGGCGAGTTGATCTCCGCCTCCAGGTAGTAAGGAACTCCGTCTCCTCCCGAAGACATGGAGGCTTCGCCGTCGGCGCTTAACCTTACTTCCGGACCGTTGGTCCAAAAAATGACGGACGCTTTGCCGGGATAGTTTCGGGATTCCTCAAACTGGAAGCGCTCGACCATTCCGTACTTGCTGCTGCCATCGACCACGGCAAGCCAGCCCGCCATCGAGTCCAGCCACAGTTCGGCTGCCATGTGAACATAACGCAGCGCAAACATGCCGTCTTCTCTTACCGAGACCGCAGGATTCTCCGCGGGACCGAACCGGACGTGGTACCGATTGAGATAGCTGCTTGCGGCATTCACAGGAGCGAACGTGTGGAAATCGCGGTTCATTTCATTTGCGACGGAGCGCCGGGGGCCGACGTATCGTATTGCGACACAGATTGCATCGACCATTCCACGGTGTGTCCCGTCGTGTTTTTCATGGTGGCGCGAAAACGAATGCGCGGAGAGTCGGCATCCAGGTGAATCGTGCGCTGAAACTGAATGCCGGTCCGGGGATCGGCGGGACCTGTGAGTTCTGCTTCACAGTGCTCTCCTTCCGAAACCTTTCGAAAAGCATATGGTCCGTCGTCGAGCAAGTCGGAATTCCCCACCCAATGTTGTTCATCGTCGTTTCCCTCGGGCAAGAGCCAGAGCTTGTCGCCGCCATAGTTGAACCATTGGCTCTCACTTGGCGGCAGATACTTGCCTTCATATTTCGGATTGACAAAGAGATAGGGGTGTCCGGCGAAAATCACCTGCATTAACCGTCCGCCGTTCTGGGGCAGGATAATCAGCTCGACCCAGCGATTGGACATTCGTTGCGCGTGCCAACCCTTATAATCCGCGGGCTCAACGCTGCAGGGTGAATTCGCGGGTGAATGCGGTTCAGTCCTGGCCTGGGCAAAGAGCAGGTTAAGCCCCAGACAGCCCAGTAGCAGAATCCTGACAAAGTGTCGCCCGAAATTGGCAGTGAGATGTGGTGTCATAGTTCGTTTTTCAAAGAATTCGCCAAACAGCAGCCCCGAGAACGAAACGAAACCTAATAAAACGAAATAAATTGATGTGCGTCAAGCATATTCCGTGGTATACCAAATTCGCCTTTGCGCGATTGTTCGTCGCCGCGGGAATCCGTTTCTGCGGTAACGCGCCTCATCGCGCTAAGAATCTGCTGGTTTCTCCAGGCAAGAAGGTAACGAAATGCGCATACCGAGGTTCCAGTCGGCGATCATTCATCAAATTGGCGGCGGCCGCTCCACTTCTGACCCAGATCGCGGCGCGAAATCTCTACGCGCAAGCCGCCGCTGCGGTGGGCAAAGACCTCAGGCGGAATGTATACACCAGACTGGGAGTGCGTACCGTGATCAATTGTCGCGGTACGTGGACTTATCTGAGCGGGTCTCTCGAGTTTCCTGAAGTCCGTCAAGCCCAAGTCGAGGCAGCGCAATATTTCGTCAACATGCTGGAGCTGCAGCGCGGTGTCGGGCGCCGCCTTGCGGAGTTGACCGGCGCCGAATCAGGAATGGTCACCTCAGGCGCTGCCGGCGCCATGGCGGCCGCAACGGCCGCATGCATGGCTGGGACCAATGACCGGTACATTTGGCAACTGCCCGATACAACCGGTTTGAAGCATGAAGTGCTCATGGTGGGAGGGCGGAGCGCTTTTGACAGCGCCATCCGGCTGACCGGGGCGAAGCTGGTGCTCGTGTTTTCTCCGGAAGAACTGGCCAATGCGATCAATGAAAACACGGCCATGATCTACACCACCGATCTGGGCGAGAAGTTGCAGCGCGAACTCGCCGTGGCAAAAGATCACAAGATCCCAATGTTGCTGGACGACGCTGCGGGCATTCCCCCCGCTGACAACGCCAGGCTATACGCCCGTATGAAGATTGACCTCTACGCTTTCTCCGGCGGAAAGGGTTTGTGCGGGCCACAGTGCAGCGGTTTACTGCTCGGACGCAAGGACCTGATTGAGGCAGCCTTGATGAACTCGGCCCCACGCGAAGGCTCGGTGTGCCGCCCCATGAAAGTCGGAAAGGAGGAAATCATCGGCTGCCTTACCGCGCTGGAGACCTGGCTGAACATAGACGAGAAGAAGATCTACCGTGAGTGGAACAGCCGCGTGGACCGCATTCGCAAGCTGGTTGATACTGTGCCTGGTGTGAAGACGGACATCTACATTCCCGATGATGGAAACCGCTTCCCAACCTTGAAAGTCTCGTGGGACCAATCGGCTTGGAACTTCACCACGTCGGACTGCGTGCGCAAGCTGCGCGAAAATGATCCTGTCATCGAGGTGCTCGGTTCGGACAATCCCAGCCTGGTGACGGCGGTGCGCGAAGGCAATCCGAACCGTAAGGAACATAAAGAGGCCGACCACATCGAACTGGTTTCCATGACCATACAGCCGGGCCAGGACATCATTGTGGCACAGGCATTGCGGGCGATTCTGAGCGCTGCGCAAAAGGGAAAATCCGCCTAAAAAATATAGAGTGATGAGAACCTCTTTCTCCCAAACCGACAGGATTCGAATGCGGATAGTGCTAGCCGGAGTGTTGTTATTGTTCTCGCCAGTAGTTCAAGCTCAGATTCGCGCCGTGGCGCCCGCGTCTGCCGCGGCGAATCGTGTCTACTCGCCCGGCGTAGACGCTGGCGACTACCTGTACGTCTCCGGACAGGGGCCTCGTCGCCCAGACGGGAGCTTACCTGCGACTTTTGAAGCGCAGGTCAGGCAAGCTCTGGATAACGTCAAGTCGGTCGTTCAAAGTGCGGGTTTGACCATGGAGCACGTGGTCTACACGCAGGTTTATCTTGAGGACGTCGGCAAGTATCGAGAACTAGATAAAGTCTTCGCCGACACCTTCGCCAAGACTCCGCCCGCTCGGGCCGTTCTGGGTGTGGCCAAGCTTCCTGAGCCAGCAATTCAGATCAGTGCCGTAGCCGTGCGCAGTCTGGCTGACCGGCGAGCCGTAATTCCGCCGGGTTTCAAGTCAGAAGAGTGGGCCTCGCCCGGTGTGCTCACTCACGACCGCCTGTTCCTTTCCGCCATGCCCGGCAGCGATCCCTCTACCGGCAAGGTTCCGGATGACCCCGCAACCCAAGTAGATCTCGCCCTGGACCGAATGAAAGCTGTCCTGGAAGCCGCCGGTCTCGACCTCCGCCACATGGTTTTCGTTAACCCCTACCTGACAGCAGCCATCCCCATGCGGGTCATGAACCAACGCTATGCACTGCGCTTCGAATTCGGCAACACTCCGGCGCGAGCCACCATCGAAGTATCAAGTCTTCCGGGGGGCGCCCACATCGAGTACACCGGCGTCGCGGTACGTGACCTGAAGCGAAGGCAGGCGGTTCGACCCAAGAACATGCCACCCAGTCCAACCGCGAGTCCATGCGTATTCGCCGGCGAGACGTTGTACTGCTCTGCAAAGAGTGGTTTCATTCCCGGACCGCACGGCGGCGTTTATGCCTCCACCACAGCCCACCAACTCCGGCAAACCATGCGAAACCTGCTCGACAACCTTGAAGAAGCCGGCATGAATTTCGACGAGGTTGTGTCCACGAACGTTTACCTGGACGATTTGTCGGACGCGCGGGCGTTCGATGAGGTGTATGTCCAATATTTCAACCATGTGCTGCCGGCACGAACAACGATCGAGCAAATCGCGCCCGCCGAGCGTACTCCCGACAAAGAAGACCACTACCCGGACTTGGAACAGGTATCACTCATCGCGGTCCGAAATCCTTCCAGCCAGTGATGAACAGAGTCGGGAAGCGGACTGTGAAGCCGACGAAAAAGCGGGTTCGAGACTGTATTCGGCTTGAAACACCGAACCCAGCCAGACCCATGTTTTCAGCACCGTGCGTCCGGCGAGCCTTCGTCTCTGGTAAGTGCTCCAACATGCTGGCATTTGCTCCCCCGCCGTTTCGAATGAAATGCTTTGCCTACGCTGGTTCGAAACTTTGCACAATTCCCGTACAGCCGTAGAGAACGTGGGAACGACGCACCTGGGACTTCGCCCTGGCCCGAAATTCGCGGGCAGTAACTACATCCCTGTTACTCGGGAATCACGACCCTAATTGCTTCATAAGAGTCCAGTTGTCGGCTGATGGGCCAGGCTGGTAGCGGGGAGCCGAGGCTGGTGCACAACCGTTACCCGCTTTTCATCAACCAACTTTATGCCCGCAAGTGAGCACTCCTGCTCAGAAAAATGGCACGTGGAGTGCTACCGTCAGGGTAGGTTTACGAGCGAGCCGTTAGGCACGCCCGCGAAGTCCCAGGCGCATGCGGCCCTAATTATGGTGGGAACGGTTCCAGTCCGGGTTATTTCGTTTCTGCTGTTAGCGGCTTGCGGAGCGCTCTGCCAGGAGCGCCAGCAGAACAGTGCGTCGAACTCGCTGCCGGATGCTCCGTCGGTACAGGTCTCAGCACGCACAGAACTTCGAACCTCTGCAGGTGAAGCACGCTCGGATTTGACAGGTGGCGCCGTTGGCTCTGACGCGGGGTTAACTCTCGAATCGAAGGCCGCCAAAGCCAGTCGCACGGCACGGACCAGCTTTGGTGATCTCGATAAAGAATATGCTGTCCAAAAAAATCCCAGCGATTTTTTTGAGAAGCATCTGTATCCGTCATTGATTAGGCGGAACCCGAGTTATCATCCCTCGACCAGCGCCAGCTTTTTGGGTCGGGCCACGGACGCGGCTTCGCGCATTTTTGTCACGCGGGACGAGTCCGGAAGGCAGAGGCTGAACACCGCGTATCTGGTTGGGGTGCTGAGTTCAGCCGCTCTACACTCAGCCCGCTGTCCGTATTGGAGGCGCTCTGCTGCGCAACCGTTCAGCGATTTTGGCTCCAACCTTGGCAACGATGCGGGCATGAATCTCGTCCATGAATTTGGCCCCGGCATCCAGCAACTGATGAAGAGCCACGCGCCCAAATTTGTGACCAAGGTCGAAGAGGGCATTACCCACAACTAGAACTTCCGCGGGGAGCCTCCGAGCCAATACCCGCCCTGCCAGCAATACCCTCATGCCCGCCCGTTAATTTGCTGACCCTCCTTCGCCACTATTGCCTGCGACGTTCTTGTAGACTTTCAAGGCGAGACGCGCGAAGCACATGGAAACGTCCACCTTTCGCAGGGTATTCAAAGCATTTCATTATAGAGATTTCCGCCTGATGTGGTTCGGTGCCTGTACCTCGAGCATCGGCACCTGGATGCAGATCGTGGCCCAGGGCTGGCTCATTTATCGTCTCAGCCATTCCGCCTTCTATCTCGCGCTCGACCAGTTTCTCGGCGGCATTCCCATCTTTCTCTTCTCGCTGATCGGCGGCGTGGTGGCCGACCGCACCGAGCGGCGGAAGATTCTGCTCGCCTCCCAATATGTCCAGATGGCCAGCGCGGGGCTGCTGACCGTGCTTGTGGCCGCCGGGGTCGTTCACGTATGGCACATCCTCTGTCTCTCGTTCGTCTCCGGCCTGGCCCAGGCCTTTGGCGGGCCGGCCTACCAGGCGCTGATTCCGACTCTGGTCGATCGCGAGGACATGCCGAACGCCATCGCCCTCAATTCGATCCAGTTCAACACGGCCGTAACTATTGGGCCCGCTCTCGCCGGTCAGGCTTTGGCGAAGTTGGGTGAGACCTGGTGCTTTGGACTGAATGCTCTTTCCTTCCTTGCCCCCGTCATTTCGCTCTCCATCATCTCCGCGCGATTTCTGCCGCAAAAATCCACCGAGTCGATGTTCAGCAGCCTGAAGCAGGGCATTAAGTTTGTTCGCCAGCAGAACTCCATGGAGGCGCTGACCGTTTTGGCCTTCTGCATGACGGCATTGAGCATGCCCATGCGCACCTATATCCCCGTATTCGTCAAAGACATCTTTCATCGCGGCCCGGAAACTTACGGCAACCTGCTTTCCCTGATGGGCCTTGGTTCGATCTGCGGCTCCTTGATTGTCGCGGAGAGGGGCAACCGTCCCCACAAAGGCCGGTTCGCGCTGATCATGCTCATCTGCCTCGGCGCCGGGATTTCAGCATTTTCTCTGTCGAAACGTTTGCCCCTGAGCTACTCCATGCTGGTGCTGGTGGGAGCTTCCATGATGGCGGTCTTCGCCACCGTCACTTCACTGGTGCAGTTGATCACGACCAACGAAATGCGCGGCCGTGTGATGAGCGTTTACAACTGCGCCTTCCGCGGAGGCATGCCCATGGGAAATCTGTTGACGGGATGGCTGGTTCCGATGTTTACGGCGCCGCTGGTGCTGGGTGTGAATGGTTTGCTGCTGATTCTTGTGGCGTTGTACTTTCTGGTGGTGCAACGGCGAGTCGCCCTGCTGTGAGCGACCAAGCCAATCCCATCGACTCCAGTGCCCAGGAGTGATTTGGATGAACCTCCTGCTACAATCCACGCGAGGGGGACTCAATGGCTAATCTTGCGGGTGTTGTCCGGCAGTTAAGAAAAGAGCATGATCGGTTGACCAGGGAAATTCGAGGGGTTGCCGCGGCCCTCGCCGCGTTCGGCGCGGCATACGGTAAACAGACGGGAACTCGCGGCAGGATGTCGGCGGCTGGGAGGGCAAGGATCGCGGCTGCCCAGAAAGCAAGATGGGCAAAAGTGAGGAGCGGACGCCCGTCGGCCAAGAGGGCCACTACGCCCAAAAAACGGAAGATGTCAGCCGCCGGTCGAAAAAGGATTGCAGCGGCGCAGAAGGCGCGTTGGGCCAAGATCCGGGCCACGAAGACGTCCTAGGCGGAGTGTGCGGTGGACATTACTGTCCGCCGCTTTGCTCGTGGAGATAGCGGACGCACCAGGTGAGCAATCTGGAAGTATCTTGGCACGGTAAGGGCACGACTTCGCACCTTGCGGAAAAATTCACCGATGCTGGCAGCACCGTGGAAGAGCGGCCCTTCAGGGCCGCGTAAGCCTCTAGGATCGATCGGGCTTCAGCCCCGGTGCTCGTTCTGTCAATGAGCGATGGTGTTTTCAAGCAACTATTTAGCCGCTGAGGTATGCCCTTAGAGGGAACCATCGATGAAGCCGAAGCGAGCAATCCTCGCGCTGCTAGCGCTGTTGATCTTGCTCCTCCCGTTCCCACTCTTTGGATGGAACGGTGTCGGTCACATGGCCGTGGCTTATGTCGCCTACCAGCACATGAATCCGGCGACCAGGACCAGAGCCGCCGCCTTGCTCAAGCTCAACCCGGATTACCCAAACTGGGTCAAAGAAATCCCCGAGGGCACATCTCCGCAGGATGACGAGATGCTGATCTTCATGATCGCGGCCACATGGGCGGACCGAATCAAGGGCAATGTGGAATACTCGCTGGACGGCGCGCCCGGCTCCAACGGCAACCTGCCCGACGGACCCTCATCCGCCCAAAACATCGGCTACAAAGACAAGTTGCAGCATCGCTACTGGCACTTCCTGGACACGCCATTCTCCATCGATGGCACCAAGCTTCCACCTATTCCAACTCCCAACGCCGAGACCCAGATCGCAGCGTTCCGCAAAGTCATTGCCTCGTCCTCTGCCGACGACGATCTGAAGTCCTACGATCTCGTCTGGCTGCTCCATCTTATCGGCGACGTACACCAACCGCTTCACTGCGTCACCCGAGTCAGCAGCTCAGAACCCGACGGCGATAAAGGCGGGAACACGGAAAAGATCGCGTGCTCTACCTGCAACGGCGCCACCGCGTTGCATGGTTTGTGGGACAACATTCTCGCTCCTGGCTTCGATCCAGCCGTCGCACTGGCCGCGGCGAAGGCCTTGCCCCCAACCGACTCTCAATCCGCCAGCAATACCGACACCGCCGCGTGGATCAAGGAGAGCGCGGACGATGCTCAGCAGTATGTCTATGTCGCGCCCATCGGCCCGGGGGACGGTCCCTTCACCATCACTCTGGAATATAACGATGCTGCAAAGAAGCTCGGCAGCGAACGTATCGCACTCGCCGGCGCTCGCCTGGCGAACGTGCTTAACTCCGAACTGAAGTAGATGCGCCTTGATTTGGTTCTTGCCAGGAGCCTTCGGACGTCATCGCGCGGAAACCGCTCCAGCCGTGTCCTGCCTGCTCCAGGAACCTAGCTTGCTGCTTGACAGTGCCATCGTTCCCACGCATTTTGGAAGTTGTGATTTCAATAACATTGAGTGGTGATTTCCCGCCCTTCATTCGTTCTCCGGCGTTCTCTGCCCGTCACTGGAATCCATCCATCCTGAGAAGGAAATTGAAGCCGAGGTAATTAAATTTCTGCGCGCGCAACCGAGAAGTCGCAGTCAATAAGGAGATTCCAGATGAAAAAGACCATTCTTTCTTTGCTGGTGGCAGTCCCTATCTTGGTCTTGATGTTTTTTGCCGCACTGAATCCACCCAAGGTGCAGGCCGTCCCAAGCTATGCGCGGCAGACAGGCCTGGCGTGCAGCGGCTGCCACTACGCTCCTCCGGAACTTAACCCTGCCGGACGAAGGTTCAAGCTGCTCGGCTATGTTGATAGGGGAGATGACACCAAAGTCATAAAGACGGATGGAGGCAAAAAGCGTGCCGCGCTTGACCTTCTCGCTTCATTGCCCCTTTCTGTTATGCTGGAGACCTCATTTACCTCAACCAAGTCACCGTTGCCGACGGGCCAGAATGGCAGTTTTGAATTTCCGCAAGACATTTCGCTCTTCCTCTCGGGGGCATGGACCAGCAACATCGGCAGCTTTCTGCAGGTGACTTACGACACCCAGGACGACCATTTCACCAGCGATAACACCGACATCCGCTACGCGAATAAGACGAAACTGGGCGGCAAGGAACTGGTCTACGGCCTGGACCTCAACAACAATCCAACCGTAGAGGATCTCTGGAACAGCACGCCAGCATGGGGTTTCCCCTGGATCAACAGCGATTTTGCACCAACCCCGGCCGCCGCTCCCATCATTGATGGTGGGTTGGCGCAGGACGTTGCAGGCTTCGGCGGCTTTGCCATGTGGGACAACCATCTATATCTGGACGTAGCGCTCTATCGCTCGGAACACGTGGGCGGTCCCCAGCCCAATCCAGGAGATGGATCTACCAACAACATTCGCGGCGTTGCTCCCTACTGGCGCGTTGCCTGGCAACAATTGACAGGAAAGACACAGTATGAGTTCGGCACTTACGGTATCCACCTGCGGAACACCGCCCTTTCCGGACCCGGCCCCCAGGATGAGTTCACGGACTTTGCCTTTGACACTCAGATCGACAGGACGTTATTCAGGACGGATGTGCTTTCGTTCCGAGGTACATTTATTCACGAAAACTCTGATCTGCTGGCCAGCGGGTTTGGCTCAAATCATCTAAATACCGTCTTGGCCAATGTCGAATACCATTTCGGCAATAAATATACAGGCACAATCGGTGTGTTCAATACCGGCGGCACGGTCAATCCAGGGCTGTATGCGCCCGGTTCGGTAAGCGGCAGCGCCAATGGAGACCCGAGAGGCGCAGGATACATTGCGAACTTCTCCTATTGGCCCTGGCAGAATCTGCAGCTCGGGGCGCAATACACTGGATATACACGCTTCAATGGCGGTTCGACCAACTACGACGGCTCGGGTCGCAACGCCAGTGCCAACAACACATTTTATCTGGATGCGAAGATCATTTTCTGACACGCACGTGAGCAGTTATCATCAGCTCTAAAGGAGAACAATTCAATGAGACGCAAAGCATTCGTACTCGTGGTACTGGCAGCAGGGTTGTGCAGCACGGCGTGGGCCGGCGACATCGAGGGCAAAGTTACCGGAATGAAAGGCAAGTCGGTGGTTTACGTCGATGTCATTGCGGGCAAAACCTTCCCCGCTCCCAAAGACCACCCGGTGATGGATCAAAAGGGACTGATGTTTGTGCCGCACATCATGGTCGTACAACAGGGCACAACGGTTGAGTTCCTGAATAGCGACACCGTCCAACATAACGTCTTCTGGACCGCGATCGGCAGCGACAAGAAAGCGGGACACAATCTCGGGACGTGGCCCAAGGGTGAAAAGCGTTCCTTTACCTTCGATAAAGCAGGAGTCGTGCCGGTGCTTTGCAATGTGCACCCGGAAATGGCGGGATATGTCATCGTGAGTCCGACTCCCTATTTCGCCGAAACCGACGACAGCGGCAATTACAAGATCAAAGACGTTCCCGACGGAAGTTATACGGTTACGGCGTGGCATGAGGGCGCGAAGAATCAGTCCAAACCGGTTACCGTCTCCGGAGGGGGCAAGGCGGATTTCACCTTGAGCAAGTAGAAACCAGCGGGGAGCGCTGGTTTGCCTTCGCTCCCCGTAGTTTTCATCGCAGTCTTCCGTAAAATGCCATTGACCTTTCATCCTCGCAAGACTAGAAATGCCTGCAATGCTCAAGCGATTCAAGAACAAGAAGGTCGACGGCGACTGGCTCAACACGAACTTCCCCTGCATGATGGCGTGCCCGGCCCACACCAACGCCGGGCGCTACGTCGGCTTGATCGCTGAAGGCCGCTTCGAAGACGCCTATCGGATCGCGCGCGATCCCAACCCGCTGGCCAGCATCTGCGGCCGCGTCTGCGCGCATCCCTGCGAGACCGCCTGCCGCCGCGGAGAAATTGATCGCCCCATTTCCATTCGCGCCCTCAAGCGCTTTCTTACTGAGCAGTACGGTCCCGAGTCCAAGCATCCCATCAACGTCAATCAAGGCCGTATTCAAGAAAAACTGCCTTACAAAGTAGCCGTTGTCGGCGGCGGTCCCGTCGGACTCTCAGCCGCCCACGACCTTGCGCTTATGGGATACGCTGTCACTATCTTCGAGGCAGCTCCGGTAGCCGGCGGAATGCTCTACCTCGGGATCCCCGAATACCGCCTGCCCCGCGACGTAGTCGAAGCCCAGGTCCGCGAAATTCTCGAAACCGGCGACATCACCCTCAAGCTGAATCACGCCGCGGGCCGCGATTTCACCATTTCCGAGCTACGTCATCAGGGATTCGACGCCGTGCTCATCGCGGTAGGAGCCCATCGCAGCCGCGATCTCAGCATTCCCGGCGTCGACCTCGACGGCGTGCACAAAGGCATCGACTTCCTGCTCAACGTAAATCTCGGTTACAAGTTCACCATCGGCAAGAAAGTAATCGTAATCGGCGGCGGCAACGTCGCCATGGACGTAGCCCGCTCCGCCGCCCGCGAAGTCGTCAAGCAGCACGCGGCCGGAGTCGAGGATGCCGAACCTTCCACAGAAAACGTCATCTCCGTGGCCACTCGCGAGATGGTCGACATCTCACTTTCCGCCCTCCGCATGGGCGCGCGCGAGGTGAATCTCGTTTGCCTGGAGCGCCGCGAGGAAATGCCCGCCGCCCTCGAAGAAATTGAAGAGGCCGAGCAGGAAGGCATCATCATGCATCCCGGCCTCGGCCCCAAGCGCGTCATCGGAAAGGATGGCAAGGTCGCTGCGCTCGAGACCCTCAAAACCAAGTGGGTCTTCGATCAGAACAAGCGCTTCAATCCCGCCTTCTACGAAGGCAGTGAGACTCAAATCGAATGCGACACCATCATCATGGCCATCGGCCAGGCTCCGCGCCTCGACTTCTTTACGCCCGAAGATAAAGTCGAGTTATCTCCGCGCGGCCTGATCGCCGTCAACCCGCAAACGCTGATGACCTCCGCCCCCGGCATTTTCGCCGGCGGCGACTGCGTCTTCGGCCCCCGCCTCATCATCGACAGCGTTGGCGACGGCAAGCGCGCCGCAGTCGGCATCGACGAATTCCTGCGCGGCCACAAGCATCCCGAACCGATCATCGAGGTCGAAGTCCTGAAGCGTCACGCCATGCCCCTCGACTTCCTCGACATCAACCGCCAGCCGGTTCCCATGCTTCCGCTCGAACGCCGCACCGGTGTGACCGAGGTCGAAGTTGGCTACGACGCTCCCGAAGCCGTCGCCGAAGCCCAGCGCTGCCTGCACTGCTGGGTCAACACAATTTTCGAAGGCTCGCCCGAAGACGGCAGCATGTGCATTTTGTGCGGCGGTTGCGTCGACGTTTGTCCGGAAAATTGTCTGGAGCTCGTCTCGCTGAATCGCATCGAGTTCGAACCAGAAACCGTGCAGCACATCCGCGAAAACCAGGAATGTTTCGGCGTCGAACTTGACGACATAGCGGCTGACGAATTGGGCGTTGTCACTGGCTCCGCCATGCTGAAAGATGAGACTCGCTGCATCCGTTGCGGCCTCTGCGCCATGCGCTGCCCGGTCGGCACGATCACAATGGAGTCGTACAACTTCATTCCCGCCGAACCGACAGGATTGATTTCAGTTGCCGCAATCGGCGCCGGATTGCAGAAGTGAGGTCAGTTTGCATCGGGTACACACGTCGCCGACTTCAGCCGCGAAGCAGCGGCCCAAGCACCGGCCGTACTTGAGCCGTGAGGCAGCGGCCCAAGCGCCGCCTGAATTGACGTGAACCGGGCTGCAAGCTTCGCCCGACTTCAGCCGTGAAGCACTGGGCTGTAAGCGCGGCGCGAATTGAGCCGTGAGCACCGGCTGCAAGCGCCGTCCGACTCCAGCCGCGAAAGCGGCGGAATGTGAAAGCCCGGCGCGGAAGCGCCGGGTAAGTTGGACGTAAGAGAACAAGTCCCGTAGGGACGACACAAACTGAAACATGGCAGACGAAAACAAAACCCCGAACACCGACGACGTCAACCGCCGCCAATTTTTCCTGAAACTCGGCCTCGGTTCTCTCACCATCGCCGCCGCCGGCACCGCCGCCTTCGCCTATCAATTCCTCGAGCCGAACGTGCTCTATGAGCCTTCCCCCGTGGTCAACGCTGGCAAGCCCGACCGCTATCCGCTCGATTCCGTCACGCTCGATGTGAACACCGGCATCTACATCATCCATTCGCAGGAAGGTTACTTCTCGCTGAGCGCCGTCTGCACGCATCTCGGCTGCCTCACTGCCTGGAAGCCGGAGTTGGGCATCATCGCCTGCCCCTGCCACGGCAGCAAGTTCTACGTTCACTCCGAAGACGATCACAAACCGGGAGATAAGATCGAGGGCCCCGCGCCCAGGCCGCTTCCCTGGAAGCGCATGTGGGTCAACGATGACGGCGATCTTTTGGTGGACCGTTCCACCGACATTCCTCCCATGCAGTTCGTGAGGGTTTGAGCATGGCGAAAACCGGATTAACCAAAACGATGGACCAGCATTTCGACAACTTACGAGCAACCCGCGTGTGGCGCTCCATCTTCCGCAGCGGCACCGGCACCAGCACGCTGAAACGCGCGCTCGCCATCCAGCAGAACGTCTTCCTGCACCTGTTTTCGACCAAGGTGCGCACCCGCATGCTGAGCTTCAGCGCCACCTGGTATCTCGGCACCTTGACGCTCGGCACGTTCCTGATTCTCGTGGCAACGGGAATTCCGCTGATGCTTTACTACCATCCGTCCGCGCCCCAGGCTTACGCCGACACCAAAGATCTCGAATTCGTAGTTTCCTCCGGCCTGTTTCTCCGCAACCTGCATCGCTGGTCCGCGCACGCCATGGTGTTCCTCGTCTTCGCGCACATGTTCAAAGTCTTCTATCGCGGAGCCTACCGCCCTCCTCGCGAGTTCAACTGGGTGATCGGCGTCATCCTTCTGCTGATGACGCTCCTGCTCAGCTACACCGGCTACCTGCTGCCCTGGGATCAACTGGCCTTCTGGGCGATCACGGTGGGGTCGAACATCGCGTCCGCGGTTCCAGTGATGGGCAACAAGATTCACTTCCTTCTGCTCGGCGGCAATGCAGTCAACGCCAATGCGCTGCTGCGTTTCTACGTGCTGCACTGCATGATTCTGCCGCTGACCGCGATGTTCTTCATCGCCATCCATTTCTGGCGAATTCGCAAGGACGGCGGCCTCTACGCCCACTCCAGCGAGCCCGCGACGCTGCGCGCCAATGTGGCCGAGCCCGCTGCCGCGAAGGAGGCCGAATAGTCATGGCTGACTCGAAAGACTTCGTCGCCGGCGTCGACTCCAACGCGAAAAAATCTCCGCGCCGCATTGCCTTCATCACACGTCGCACTTCGGCGCAGGTCAAGGTCGAAACCGAAGATCAGGTGCAGACTTTCCCCGAGGTGCTATTCCGCGCTGCCGTCGCCATCCAGATTCTCGCAATCGTGCTGGTCTGGATCTCCCTCTTTTTTAACGCTCCACTCGAAGGTCTGGCCGATCCCTCGCACACGCCGAATCCCGCGAAAGCTCCCTGGTACTTCCTCGGATTGCAGGAACTGCTGCACTATTTTCCGCCGGTAGTCGCGGGTGTGCTGGCGCCCGGACTGGTCGTGATGGCGCTTATCGTGATCCCGTACTTCAATATCAACATTGAAGCCCAAGGCCTCTTCCTGAAAGATCGCCAGCGCCGCCTCCGCATCTTCTATCTGGTCGCCGCCGCGCTGTCGATTTTTCTCCTCGTCTTTAAGGTCTACGCGGCCCTGGTCCCCACCTTGATCATGGCGGCAATCATTCTTCTGGCCGCGCAGAGTTCGCCGCAGTCGCCTTCGGCCTTTCGCCGGTATCTGGCCGCCAGGCCGCTTTCTTACTGGGTCATGACCTGGTTCTTATTCGAGTTGGCGGTATTGACCGCCATCGGCACATTCTTCCGCGGGCCAGGATGGTCCTGGGTCTGGCCCTGGCAAGGTTCATAAGACGCTCATGAAAGAAAAACTCAGGTCGCTCTGGCAGAGGTTGTTCGGCGACAGCATTCGCGCCTTCGGCGTCGTCAGCCTGATTTTCCTGGCTTCGCTCGCGATCGCCCCCGCCAAAAATTTCTTCAGCCAGTGGCGCCACTATCAGCACAATTATCTGAAGATGGTCCGCAACCGCAGCGATGCGGTCACGCTGCAACGCCACTTCGAGGGAGGCATTCAACAAATCTGGCTACCCGATCTCGGTGTAGTCGACCGCTGCACCAGTTGCCATGTCGGCCAGAAGGAAGCCAGCCTCATCGATGTCAGCACCCAGCCGTTCCGCAGGCATCCCGTGATCCCGCATGCCATCGATCAATTCGGATGCACCCTGTGTCACCGCGGCCAGGGTCCCGCTACCACAGTCACCGAAGCGCACAACAGCACTCTGGCGTGGGAGCAGCCCATTCTCCCTGCGAAGTACATCGAATCTTCATGCGGCCAGTGCCACCGCGGCCCGCTGCCGGGAACGCCGCAACTGAATCAGGGACGAAACCTTCTCTCCCGCTACGGCTGCGTGCACTGCCACACCGTGAAGTTGCCGGACGGCGGCACGATGAAGGCAGCTGACGATCCACCGTCGCTCTCCCACATCGCCGACAAAACTTCGCGCGAGTGGATCTATGCGTGGCTGAAAGATCCGCAGGCCTATGCGCCCACGGCCACCATGCCGAACTTCAAGCTGACTGACGACGACGTGCGCGATATCTCCGCGTTCCTCATTGCCAACAGCACACCGATCGCGGGAGACACGATAACAATTGCACAGAAAGCCCCTCCCGATCCCGCGGCGGGCGGCAGTCTGTACGGCGAATCATTTTGCGCGTCATGTCACGCAGTGCAGAACGCCGCCGGCAATCTGGTCGGCGGCGACATCGGTCCGGAACTGACCCGCGTCGGCAGCAAAGTAAAGCCCGAGTGGTTGCAAGCCTGGCTGAAAAATCCGCGCACCTATGACCCAGGCACGGGAATGCCGCACTACCGCTTTAACGATTCCCAGATCGCCACGCTAGCCGGATTCCTGCAGGTGAAGGCCGACTCCGATCTCTTGGCGAATGTTCACCTCGACGCTGCAACCCCCGAGCAGATTGCCCGCGGCAAGCGTCTGGTCGCCGATTTCGGTTGCGCTTCGTGTCATGAGATCGCGGGCATCAAGAAGCCGGAAAACTTCGCCCCCGAACTCAGCCGCATCGGCAGCAAACCGGTCACGCAACTGGTTTTCCTGCCGGATATGCAGCACACACTCCCGGACTACATTGCCAGCAAAATCAAGCAGCCCCGCGCTTTTGGTAAAGGCTTGAAGATGCCGCAATACAGCTTCAGTTCCGCGCAAATCGATTCCCTGGCAACCGCCCTGCTCGCCTTGAATGATCGCGCCGCCAGCCTACCCCCGTCGCTGACCGTCGCGGCCGCTCCCGAGTCCGATTATCAGCCCGCCGGCCGCGCCGGAAAATTAATGTCCGACCTCGCCTGCCTCAGTTGCCATCGCATCAATGGCCACGGCAGCACCATGGCACCCGATCTCACCTGGGAAGGAAGCTCGGTCCAGCGCCAGTGGCTGGTTGAATTCCTGAAGAATCCGAACACGCTGCGCCCGGCGCTGATTCGCCGCATGCCCAGATTTAACCTCTCCGACGGCGAAGTCAACGAACTCACCGACTACATTATGACGGCCTACGAGAATCCGCAGGTCGACCGCGACTCGATGCCCCTCACTGGCTACCCGCAAGGCCAGGTAGAACTCGGCAGGCAGCTTTTCTACGGCAAGTATTCTTGTCAAGGCTGTCACATCGTCGACACCAAGGCCGACAAGGGATACATCGGTCCGACCCTGACTCACGTCGGTTCGCGCCTCACCGCCGCCTGGATCTTTGAGTGGATGAAAAATCCGCAGGCCTTGCGTCCCGGTACGATGGAACCGAATCGCGCCATGAGCGACGAAGACGCTCGCGCCCTCACCGCATTTCTCATAATGCAGAAAGGCGGAACAAAACAGGAGGTCGCAAAGAAATGAAACGCTCTCCTATGACAACCATTACAGCGATTTTCGCTCTACTCGTAATGTCCCCCACGACCTCTTGCACTCGCAAAACCACATCGAAGCTGGTGCCGCAACCCACCGCGTTCGGCGCGGCCATCGTCGAATCCAGCGGCGGAAAACAAATCGCGCAGACTGGCAGCCTCCTCCCGCAACCTCTCGTCGTCCAGGTCAACGATGCGCAGGGAACAGCCGTAACGGGCGCGCTGGTAGAATTCAACGGCCCTTCAGGCGTGACCTTCGATCCTGCAGACGCTCTCACCGATTCCAGCGGGCAGGTGACAACCAACGTCTCCCTGGGCGGAATGGCCGGCCGCTATGAACTCACAGCGACTACAACCGACAAATCGCACCAGAGAGTCGACCTGAAGATCGAAGAGATCGCGCTCGGCTATCAACAAACCCTGGGCCGCCAGCTGAACGATCAATACTGCGAACGCTGCCACAATCCCGAATCCACCGTCGAGCGCGTCTCCAACTACGACAACCTGGAAGTCAAGCCGCATCCCTTCACCGAGGGCGACACTCTCAACAAGATCAGCGACGCCGATCTCGCCGCCATCATCACGCACGGGGGCCCAGCGCTCAACAAGTCCGCGCTCATGCCTGCATGGGGCAACACCCTCAGCAAGTCCGACATTCAGGCTTTGATATCGTATATTCGTGCTGTTTCAGATCCGCCTTACCGCACCGCCGGGACCGTCTATGCCAAGAATTAGCCTGCCTCATGTCCTGCATGCGCGGTTATCCCGACGGTGGTGAAATTCCAGGCAGTGTCTCCCGCGGTCTTTTCAGTTCCCGTCCTGATCTGTTACTGTTTCCAGTCCGGTAATCGATGCTCCATAGCGAAAGGATACGAACCGTGTGATTGTCGGGGTGCCGAAGGAAAGTTATCCCGGGGAACGTCGCGTTGCTCTCGTTCCCGTGGTGATCCCCAACCTCGCCAAGGCTGGATTGGAAGTCGTCATCGAAACTGGCGCCGGTGAGCAGGCCGGATACCCCGACGCACTCTACGCCGAAAAGGGCGCCAAGATCCTTCCCACCCGCGCCGCCGTATTCAGCCAGGCCGACATTATTCTGCAAGTGCTCTGCTACGGCTCGAATGACATCACCGGCAAAGACGACCTTCCTCTTTTCCGCCGCGATCAAGTGCTCATCGGATTCCTGCGCCCTTTCGGTTCCGCCGAGGTCGCGCAGCAGATCGCGCAGGCCGGTGTCACCTCGTTCTCCGTGGAACTGGTGCCGCGCACCACCCGCGCCCAAAGCATGGATGCGCTTTCTTCCATGGGCACGATCTGCGGTTACAAGGCTGTGCTGCTCGCCGCTGAAACCTCGCCGCGAGTCTTTCCCATGCTCACCACCGCGGCCGGAACCATCACTCCGGCGCGCGTCTTCGTGATCGGCGCCGGAGTTGCAGGATTGCAGGCCATCGCCACTGCCCGTCGTCTGGGCGCCGTATCTTCAGCCTACGACATGCGCCCCGCCGCCAAAGAACAGGTTCAGAGTCTCGGCGGACGTTTCGTCGAACTCCCTATCGAAGCTCAGAACGCCCAGGACGCCCGCGGCTACGGCACCGCGCAGGATGAAACCTTCTACGCCCGCCAGCGCGAACTGCTGACTCGCGTCGTCGCCGAGAGCGACGTGGTCATCAGCGCCGCCGTGATCCCCGGCAAGAAATCTCCGATACTGATCACCGCTGATATGGTAAAAGGAATGGCCCCAGGCTCCGTCATCGTCGACCTTGCCGCTGAACGAGGCGGCAACTGCGAACTCACGCGTGTCGGAGAAACAATCAAGGAGTACGGAGTCTCGATCATCGGGGCCATCAATCTGGCCAGCAGCGTCCCCTACCACGCCAGCCAGATGTATGCCCGCAACCTGACAACGTTCCTCACCTACATGGTGAAGGAAGGCAAGCTGCAGTTGAATTTGCAGGACGAGATTATCCGCGAAACGCTGGTCTGCCATGGCGGAGAGATCGTAAACGCTCGCGTGCGCGATTTTTACAAGCTGCCCGCACTTGCAACCCAGCACTGAACGAATGCAAAGGAGCAATCATGCCTGCGGATTTCATTTCTAACCTGTATGTCTTCATCCTGGCCGGCTTCGTGGGCTTTGAAGTGATCAGGCGTGTTTCACCACTGCTCCATACGCCTCTAATGTCGCTGACCAACGCCCTCGACGCGATCGTGGTGGTAGCAGCCATCATCATTGCTGGGCGGCATGAGACGCGGCTGACCACGGTTCTGGGCGCGATTGCGGTTGCGGCATCGTTCAGCAATATGGTGGGCGGATTCCTGATTACCGACCGCATGCTGCGCATGTTCAAATCCGGCAGGTCGAAAAAATCATGACCGCTCTGGCGCTTCAGCAGTATCTCGACTTCGCCTACATTGTCGCGGTTGTTCTCTTCATTCTTTCTCTCAAGTTCCTGAGTTCGCCGGCGAGTTCGCACTGGGGCGTGCTCGCGGGAGAGATCGGGGCCGCGCTCGCGGTCATCGCAACCCTCTTCAACCCGGAACTGGTGCAGTACAAGTGGATCATCATCACCCTGATCATTGGCGCCGGAGTCGGCGTTCCCCTGGGCCTGGTGCAGATGACGGCTGTGCCGCAACGAACCGCCTTGAGTCATGCTTTCGGCGCACTCTCGGCAGCCATGATCGGCATCGCCGAATATTACGTGGGCACTGCGCCGGTCACGCGCTTTCAAATGGGCGAGATCGCGCTGGAAGTCATCATTGGGTCACTCACATTTACCGGCAGCCTGATCGCTGCAGGTAAGCTGCAGGAACTGCTGCCGCAGCGGCCCGTCGTCTATCGCGGGCAGAATATCGTCAGCCTTTCCGTTCTGGCGGGAGCCCTCGGGCTGGCGGTTGCATTGGTGGTGAATCCCGCGCACGCCCTGCTGTTTCCCATCATGGTGATTGTGGCGCTGATTTTTGGCGTGCTGCTGGTCACTCCCATCGGCGGCGCCGACATGCCCACGGTCATCTCGCTGCTGAATTCCTACGCCGGCTTTTCCGCCGCGCTGCTGGGATTTGTTCTGAATAGCAAAGTGCTGGTCGTGGCGGGCGCTCTTGATGGATCTTCCGGCTTCATTCTATCCGTGATCATGTGCAAGGCCATGAATCGCTCCTTCACAAACGTCATGTTCGGAGCGTTCGGCCAGGTTCAAATATCCGCCGCCGGAGCGCAGGAAGCCAAGCCCGTGCGCAGCGCCACTCCAGAAGAAGCTGCCGCGATTCTCTCCGCCGCCAACAAAGTTGTCATCGTCCCCGGCTACGGTATGGCCGTGGCCCAGGCCCAGCACAAAGTCCGCGAACTTTACGACATCCTCACCAAGAAAGGCATCGAAGTCCGCTTCGCCATCCACCCCGTCGCCGGACGCATGCCCGGCCACATGAACGTCCTGCTCGCCGAGGCTGACATCCCCTACGACCGCCTCATCGAAATGGACGAGATCAACGGCGACTTCCCGCAAACCGACGTAGCCTTAGTCATCGGCGCCAACGACGTTACCAACCCCGCCGCCCGCACCGACCAGTCCAGCCCCATCTTCGGCATGCCCATCCTCAACGTCGACAAAGCCCACACCGTAATGGTCATCAAGCGCAGCATGAACCCAGGCTTCGCCGGCATCGACAACCCGCTCTACTACCTCGGGAACACGCTGATGCTCTTCGGCGACGCCAAACAGTTCGTAGGCGGCATCGTGCGCGAATTGGGCGGGGGGCACTAGTCGGTATACGGACGTTCGCGAAAAGTCCCGAAGGGACGTCCGAGAATAGCCCGGCGTTTCAACGCCGGGTCGCCTTGCTGAGAATCCCACCGTCCCATTAGGGACGGTTGAACTCAATTCCACGGCCTTAGCGATCCGGATCAGCCGTGCCGACGGCACGGGTGTTGAGTTTGTCTAACTTCCTGCCACTTGAAGTGGCAGGCTACTATCAATGGTCCAGGCGGGACCGGTTCTTATGAGACCTATGCGAAGACTCGAAATCGTATATCTGCTATTGCTAGCAACTCTTGCCGCTGCTCAAACTCAACCTCAATTTAATCTGATGCCCATGCCCGCCAGCGTGCAACCAGGCGCAGGACAACTTCCGATCGACCGATTGTTCTCGATAACGGTCACCGGTTCTCACGACGCGTCCTTCGATCGTGGCGTGCAAAGATTTGTCGCGCAACTCTCAGCGCAAACTGGAATCCAGTTCCGGCCGAAGTCCGGAGCGGCCCCGGCGCTGACAATCCACATCGATCACGGCCGCGAGGCGATCCAGAAACTCGGCGAGGATGAATCTTACGAGCTCAGTGTCACCAGCTCTGGCGCGAAGCTCACCGCCCCAAATCCGCTGGGAATTCTGCATGGCCTCGAAACATTCCTCCAGCTAGCCCAAATCACGCCAACCGGATTCGCACTCCCCGCCGTCACCATCAAAGACCAGCCCCGCTTTCCCTGGCGCGGTCTGCTTATTGACGTCAGCCGCCACTTCATCCCGATCAACGTCCTCAAACGCAACCTCGACGGCATGGCCGCAGTGAAGATGAATGTTCTGCACTGGCATCTCTCCGACGATCAAGGCTTCCGCGTCGAGAGCAAGAAATTTCCCAGGCTCCACGGAATGGGCTCCGACGGCCTGTTCTACACCCAGGAAGAGATTCGCGACTTCATGGCGTACGCCCACGATCGCGGCATCCGCGTGCTCCCGGAATTCGACATTCCCGGGCACAGCCGCTCCTGGTTCGTAGGCTATCCCGAACTCGCCAGCGGTCCGGGTCCGTATACGCTGGAAGCCAGCGCAATCGACCCGATCATGGATCCGACCCAGGAGTCAACCTACAAATTCCTCGACAAGTTCATCGAGGAAATGGCCAAACTGTTTCCCGACGCCTACTTCCACATCGGCGGCGACGAGGTCGACGGAAAGCAGTGGGACGCCAATCCGAAAATCCAAGCCTTCATCCACGCGCACGGCATGAAAAACAATCAGGATCTGCAAGCCTACTTCAACCAGCGCCTGGAAAAAATCCTGAGCAAGCACCACAAGATCATGGTCGGCTGGGATGAGATACTGCATCCCGATCTGCCGAAGACTATCGTCGTGCAATCGTGGCGCGGCCAGGAATCGCTGGCCAAAGCCGCGCAGCAAGGCTACCGCGGCCTGCTCTCCTTCGGCTATTACCTCGACCTGATGTGGCCGGCGGCCCGCCACTACGCGGTCGATCCCATGGCCGACGCCGGCCGCTACCCTAACTCCCGAAGAAAAGAATCGCATCCTCGGCGGCGAAGCCTGCATGTGGGCGGAGTGGGTTACTCCCGAAAATATCGATTCCCACATCTGGCCGCGCAACGCAGCCATTGCCGAGCGCCTGTGGTCTCCGCAAGAAGTAAAGGATGTGGACTCGATGTACGCCGCGCCTGAATGCCGTGAGCCTCGATCTGGAATGGCTGGGCCTGACTCACCGCTCCGCCCGCATGCACATGCTGCATCGCATGGCGGGACCCGAAGATATTTCCGCGCTCCGTGTCCTCGCCGATGTCGTCGAGCCAGTCAAAGACTACAGCCGCTGGGACGACGCGAAACAAGGTCCAATCGACTTCCATGCGCCCCTGAACCGTATGATCGACGCGGTCTATCCGGAGAGCGACACGGCGCGCCATTTCGCGATCTGGTGCGAGGCATACACCCGCGAGCGGCTACAAAGATAAGAGCCGCTCAAAGAGCAAATCCGCGTCTGGCTGGCACTCTGGCGCGATAACGACGCCAAACTGCATTCTCTGCTGGAGCGCTCTTTCCTCCTGCAGGAAGTCAAACCATTGTCCGAGGATCTTGCGGCTGTAGGCGCGGCCGGTCTGTTCGCGCTCGATTACCTCGACAAGTCCGAGCCTTCTCCGGAAGCGATGCGAACTCTGCAACTCGCACTGCTCGACCGCGCCAAGACACGCCAGGCAGATTTGTTCCTCATGGTGGTCGCGCCCGTGCAGCAGTTAGTCGAAGCCAGCGCAGGACCCCAGCACAACTGAACCAACCTTACCGGGGAGCCGCTGGCGCAGACTCTCGCAAGTCGTCAATATCCGCCTCGGTATGTCTACGTGCCGTCCTCTCGGATACCCTTCGTCGACCATTAACGGAAAGCGGGAGTATGGAGCGGGCATACGCGGCGGGAGCAACGGACAGAACGAGTAAGCAAGACCCCAGTCCCGAAGGGGACGGAATATGAAAGCCCGGGACGGAAGTCCCGGGTAGGCGAGGGGAACGAGTGAGTCCCGAAAGGGACGGCACAAACCCCTTCCTCGGTAAGCCTACGGCGTGAACCTGTAGATAGCCCCGCCGTCATTGCTTCCTCCCTACCCAGGCCAACAGCAGGGAACACCGGCTCGGTGTGATATTCTATTAACATCAGCTGCACACCGTCTCGGCGGAATTCCCCGCAGTTCCTGAAGAAGTCCGGAAGAAGAGAAGCCACAAATCATGCTTTCAGTCAGCAATGTGTCCATGCGCTACGGCGCCAAAATACTGTTCGACGAAGTCTCCACGGCGTTCACGCCAGGGAAGCGCTACGGCCTCACCGGACCGAACGGCTCCGGGAAGTCTACCTTCATGAAACTCCTCAGCGGCGAGCTCGAACCGCAAAAAGGCACTGTAGTCCGCCCCCGCAAGCTCGGCGTCTTGAGCCAGGACCAGTTCGCCTTCGACGCTTTCTCCGCGATCGACACCGTCATCATGGGCAACAAGCGCCTCTGGGCGGCGATGCACGAGCGCGACGCAATCTACGCCAAGCACAACCTGACTGACGCCGACGGCATGAAACTCGGCGAACTCGAAGGCATTGTCGGCGAAGAAGACGGCTACACCGCCGAGAGCGACGCCGCCATCCTGCTCCAGGGCCTCGACATTCCCGACGAACTGCACACCCGTAAGATGGGCGAGCTGCAGGGCGGCCAGAAAGTTCGCGTGCTGCTGGCGCAGGCCCTGTTCGGCCACCCGCAGGCCCTGCTGCTCGATGAGCCCACCAACCACCTCGATCTCGACTCCATCCACTGGCTGCAGGGATTTCTTAACGTTTACGACGGTGTGGTCATCGCCATTTCGCATGACCGCCACTTCCTCAACAGCATTTGCACCCACATCGCCGACATCGACTACGAAACCATCATCACCTACACCGGAAGTTACGACGACATGGTGGTGGCCAAAACCCAGGTGCGCTCGCAGATCGAAGGTCAGAACGCGCAGCGTGAAAAGAAGATTGCGCAGTTAAACGAATTCATCGCGCGCTTCGCCGCCGGAACCCGTTCCAGCCAGGTGCAATCACGCCGCAAGGAAGTCGAGCGTCTGCAGGTTACGGAACTCGCCAAGTCAAACATCCAAAGGCCCTACATCAAGTTCGAACAAAAGCGCCCATCGGGCAAACACATTCTGGAAGTCGAGCATCTAACTAAGGCCTACGGCGACAAAAAAGTAATCCGCGACTTCACCGCCAGCATCACGCGCGGAGAAAAGATCGCCCTCATGGGACGCAACGGAGCTGGAAAGACCACCTTGGTGAACGCTCTCCTCGCGAACTCTCCGACAACCCCTGAATCCGAGTTGCGCAAAACCACCGGCTATGACGGCCCCTTCGTCGATTCCGGCAAAGTCATCTGGGGTCACGAAGCCTCGATCGGATATTTCGCCCAGGATCACCGCAGCCTGATCGAAGGCGGCATGACCGTTCTCGAGTGGCTGCATCAGTGGGATTCCTCGGCCGTCACCGAAGAAATCCGCGGCCTGCTCGGCCAGATGCTCTTCGCTCGCGACGAAGCCACCAAGTCCACCAGCGTCCTGTCCGGCGGCGAGGCCGCCCGCCTGCTTTTCTGCAAACTCATGCTGCAAAAACCGAACGTGCTCGTCCTAGATGAACCCACGAACCACCTTGATCTCGAAACCATCAACGCCCTCAACATCGCCCTGCAGCGCTATCACGGCACCGTCTTCCTCGTCACCCACGATCACGATTTGATCGACGAAGTCGCCACCCGCATCTGGCATTTCGAAAGCGATCACAAGCTCACTGACTTCAAGGGATCCTACGAGGAATACCAAACCGCCGTTGCAGTCTAACCCTCCCTTGCCGCCCGCATTACGGGGTCAATTTCCACACCGTGCCAAACCCATAAGCACCGCCAAGTTCGGTGGTACCGTAGAGGTTGCCCCCGCCGTCTCGAACCAGACCCGAGTAGGGATGTGCCCCATCCGTACAGTTTAGGGCGGAACAAAAGCTGTACAAGACGGACACATTGCCGATGCCCGTCAGCTCATACACCGTTCCGTCGTTGGTACCACTTCCGGCGGCACCGCCGAAGGCGTCGGTGCCGTAAAGATTGCCTGCAGGATCCCGAATCACACCTGCGTAGGTCCCAATCCCGTTGTCCGGTCCGAAGTTGCTCAGCACGGTCTCGGCACCCTTCAGACTCAGTTCGTACACAATTCCAGGGCCGGTATAAAGGCCGCCCTCGAATGTGGTGCCGTAGAGGTTGCCATTTGCCAAAAGCAAGGTACCTTCGGGATATGCCCCGTCCGAATTCCCTCCAGCGAAACTGTGCAGTATGGTTTCCTTGCCAGTCGCACTCAGCTTCCACACCGTTCCGACGCCGTAAGCACCGCCGGTGAGGGTGGTGCCATAGAGGGTGCTTCCTGTCCGGATCACACCTGTTTGCGGATCTGTCCCGTCCGATCCCTGACCAAAATTGTGCAGTATGGTCTCGGTACCGGTCGAACTTAGCTTGTACACCGTTCCCAAGGAGTAAGTGCCGCCCGCGCTGGTAGTGCCGTAGAAGTTCCCTGCCGTGTCCCGGACGAGACCGCCGAGCGGATAGGAACCGTCGCCCCCCGGGCCCTTAAAGCTGTAGAGCACGGTCTCGACACCGCTTGGGCTCAACTCGTACACCGTCCCATAGCTGTACGCGCCGCCGTACTCGGTGGTGCCGTAGAGGTTGCCCGCCGTGTCCCGAATCAGGCCTGATTGTGGGTATCCCCCATCGGTTGAGCTCATAAAACTGTATAGCACGGTCTCGGTACCGTGTTTATCCACTTTGAATACCACTCCCGCACCGTACGCGCCGCCGCCCGTCGTGCCGTAGAGGTTGCCCTTCGAATCCCTGATCAGACCCATGGTGGGACTTGATCCGTCGGCCCCTCCGGTGAAGCTGTAAAGTACGGTGAGAGTCTGCGCGTGCGCCGATTGAGACATAATGAGTGCCGACGCGAACACGACCGCTAATGCCAGCGCGGCACTGGTCGCAGCCATGGGCATCCACCAAATCCGGTTCCGAAGTTGCAGCCTGTTCGTCATAATCGATTCCTCCAGAAAACTGATCCTCCAGAAAATTGAGTTGTACAAGAGCCCCTCGCCGTGAAGCGGGCGCGTGATAGCACCGTGCACCGCCTCAATTCCTGCCTTGGACGTGGTTTGTCAGGTATAGAATGTCGCAAGTGCGACGCAATCGCCCCCGATCGCCATTCCCCCGTCGCCTGGCATAATTGCCGCAAAACCGGTAGGCCGTCTTCAGGCTGGGCTAAAGTTTTTCTAAAGCTTTTGTGAATGCCTTATGCCCTTGCAAACTAAGGGGATTTTCGAGTTTGGTTTGTTTCGCTTGAATCCTGCCGAGCGGCTGCTGCTGCGCCAGCAAGTGCAGGTGCAGTTGCCCCCGAAGGCGTTCGACGCTTTGGTGGTTATGGTAGAGAATCGAGGACGCCTGCTGGGCAAAGATGAACTGCTGAGAAGGGTCTGGCCCGACAGTTTCGTCGAAGAGTCGAACCTTGCCCAGCATATTTCGATCCTGCGCAAGGTATTGCGGGACGGAGAGGACGGCTTTCAGTACATCGAGACCGTACCGCGGCACGGCTATCGTTTCGTGGCGGAAGTTCGGGAAGTTGGAAGCCCAGCCTCCGACAGCAACGCATTTCCGGATTCAACGCCCGGCCGACGACCGTCCCAGGGCGTTCCTGAAAGTGGCGTTCGCGGAAGCGTCCGACCGCGGCATCGCCGGGGGCCGACCTTGGCGATTGCCGCACTGGTTGTATTGCTCGCGGTTTTGATCCTGAGACCAGTGCTGAAGAGACTGCGCACTTCCGTCCCAGAGCCCATACAGTCGTTAGCGGTCTTGCCTTTGCAGAATCTCTCGGCCGACCCCGCGCAGGAGTATTTTGCCGACGGCATGACGGAGGCTTTAATTACGGACCTGGCAAAGATTCCCGGCCTCAAAGTCATTTCCCGGACTTCGATCATGCAGTACAAGAATTCACACAAGAAGTTGCCGCAGATCGCCCAGGAGTTGGGCGTCGACGGCGTCATCGAAGGTGCGGTGTTGCGCTCTGGGGATCGGGTCCGCATTACCGCCCAGCTCGTGCGCGCCACAACCGATCAGCACATCTGGGCTGAGTCTTACGAACGGAACTTAAGCGACCTCGTCGCCCTGCAAGACGAAGTTTCTCGAAGTATCGCCGCACAAATACGGAAACAAATCGCGGCCACGACACCCCAACGGCTGACCACCACCGCTCTTGTCAGCGCCCAAGGTCGCGAGGACTACTTGAAGGGCCGGTACTTCTGGAATCTCCGCAGCGAGGCGGGCTACATCAAAGCAATTGACTATTTTCAAGGGGCGGTGGCCGAGGACCCACAATATGCGCAGGCGTATGCCGGGTCGGCCGATGCTTACGCTCTGCTTGGCTCGATGCCTGGCGCAAAGATTCCGCGCGAAACGGCAATGATCAAGGCCAAAGAGATGGCCCTCGCCGCGTTGAAGCTGGACGATTCGCTGGCGGATGCCCACACCTCGCTTGCTTTCGTGGAAATGCATTACGAATGGAATTTTCGCGGCGCTGAGCAAGAATTCAATCGCGCCATTGATCTCGACCCCAACTACTCGATCGCGCATCACTGGTACGCATACGATCTCGCCGCGATGGGACGAATGGACGAAGCCGTGGCGGAGGTGAAACGTGCCCGTCAGACGGACCCGTTATCGGCAATTATCAATACGGATGCAGCGGAGATCCTGTACTTCGCGCGCAGGTTCGACGAGGCATTGCTACAAGCCCGCGCCACCATTGAGATGGAGCCCAACTTTCCCCACGCGCACCGCGTTCTGGAACGCATTTACGACGAGAAGCACATGTTTCCCGACGCGATTGCCGAAGGGCAGCGGGCCGTCGCACTCTCGGATGACGACCCTTGGATGTTGTTAGACCTCGCCAACACGTACGCTCTGGCTGGCAAGAAAACAGAAATGCAAGACTGCCTGCGGAGGGTCGCCAACACCAGCCCTGGGGGTATTTTGCCCGAGGTGGGGGCGACCGCGGAAGTTTATGTCGCATTGGGAGAAGTGGATCGCGCACTGGGAGTACTGGAAAGTGCTTGCCGGCGCCGCGAAGGCGGCCTTATCCTTTTAGACGTTGATCCGCGTTTCGACAGTCTAAAATCCAAGCCCCGCTACCGGCAATTGCTGCAGCGCATCGGTTTGCCAAACTAACAGATTCAGACTCATCGCAATGCGCCGCATTCCGGTGCATGTGAATCAACCAGGTTCTCCACAGCTTTCCACACCGTTTCCAGTTGCGTTTTCAGCCGCAAGTTGCGGATAATGGCCCCGGAACGTTCCGCCGACGGGGCGCGGGACGTTATCCAGCACCGTGTACAGTCGAGCAGATTTACTCAGGATTCTCCACATCAGCCCGCGCCAGTTGGCGAACTGGGAGCGAGCGGGCCTGGCACTGTCTGCCCAGACTTACTCCTTCGCAGATATTCTGGAAATCAAAAAAGTCCGCGATCTCTGCGCCATGAGTGTGCGTCCGGCGGTGATTCGCCAGTCGCTGGATGCGATGCGGAAGCAGGCTGCCGGCCTCGAAAATCCCTTGCTCGAAGCGGGAACCTCCTCTACCAGGAAACATCGCGTCGCTTTCCGTCACGAAGGCAAACTACTGGAGCCGATTGCCGGACAGTTCCTCATTGACTTCTCGTCCCGGGAAAAGGTCCTCACCAGCACGCCCGTTCCGGCGCCGGAGCCGACTCCCCGCGAAGACGAGGCTGCCGTCTGGTTTGTGCGTGGCGTTGCCCTCGAAGAGGATCCCAACACGCAAACCGACGCTATTAACGCCTATCACAAAGTCCTTGAACTCGAACCCAACCACGCCGCCGCCCACATCAACCTGGGCACGCTTTACTACAACCGGCAGGACTTCACCCTCGCCGAGAAGCACTATCGCGGCGCCCTCGAAGCCGATCCCCGCTATGCCTTGGCCTACTTCGATCTCGGCAACGTGCTCGACGAAACCGGACGCGTGCAGGAAGCCATTCAAACCTACAAGACTGCCTTGCAACTCGCTCCCACCTACGCCGACGCGCACTACAATCTCGCGCTCGCCTACGAAAAGTTGCGCCAGCCGCGCAAGGCCCTTCAGCACTGGCAAGCCTATATCAAACTCGACACCGCAGGCCCCTGGTCAGTCCATGCCCGCAGCCAGATCCAGCGCATCCTCCAGGCCGACAGCCTGAAGCTGGTCCATTCCCGCCCCAAGTAGCAACCGGCCGGTTTTCAGTTTAGTTTTCTCGAAGGTGTCATCGTGAGCGCAGCCGCTTTTCAGGCGTTGCCTGTGTGGAGCGGGCACTCTTGCCCGCTTGCCGGCAGCACCTCAAAGCTCGCGGGCAAAGCCTGCCCTGAGCGAAGCCGAAGGGAGTACCGCGCCACACGCAGCCCCGGGCGAATGACCTGCGCACATCGACAATGCAACTGAGTCTCTCCCGCAGTGCTAAAATTACCAGTTCGATTCTTGAAGGTCTTCCTATGCCTGAAACTACCCTGCAAGCCCCCGCTCCTACTCCCCTGACCACCCTCACCGACGACGAAATCCTCTTCCGCGACAACATTCGCCAGTTCGCCGACGAAAAGATCCGTCCCCTGGTGAAGGAGATGGACGAAAAAGGAATCTTCGACAAAGCCCTCATTCACGAATTCTTCCAGCTAGGCCTGATGGGCATCGAGATCCCCGAGCAATACGGCGGCAGCGGCGCCAAGTTCTTCGAGGCGATCCTGGCGGTCGAGGAATTGTCGCGCGTAGACGCCTCGGCCGGCGTAATTGTCGACGTGCAGAACACACTGGTCAACAACGCCTTGCTCCGCTGGGGCACCGACGAACAGAAGAAGCGTTACCTCCCCAAAATGGCGTCTGAGATCGTAGGCGCCTACGCCCTAAGCGAGGCCGCCTCCGGCTCCGACGCATTCGCCCTGCAGACCCGCGCCGAACTCAAAGGCAGTGATTACGTCCTCAACGGCCGCAAGCTCTGGATCACCAACAGCAAAGAGGCCGGACTGTTCGTCCTCTTCGCTACCCTCGATCCCGCCGCCGGATACAAAGGAATCACCGCCTTCCTAGTCGACAAAGATTCCTCCGGCTTCAGCGTCGGCAAAAAAGAAGACAAGCTCGGCATCCGCGCCTCCTCGACCTGCGAATTAATTCTCGAAGATTGCCGCGTGCCCAAGAACAACGTCCTCGGCGAACCCGGCAAGGGATACAAGATCGCCATTGAAACCTTAAATGAAGGCCGCATCGGCATCGGCGCCCAAATGATCGGCATCGCCCGCGGCGCCTGGGAGTTCGCCTGCAAATACGCCCAGGAGCGCAAGCAGTTCGGCAAGCCCATTTCGGATTTCCAGGGCATCCAATTCCAGATCGCGCAGATGGCCACCGAGATTGAAGCCGCGCGCCTCATGGTCTACAACGCCGCCCGCATGAAAGATGCCGGCGTCAACTTCGTAAAGGAAGCCGCCATGACCAAGCTCTTCACCTCGCAGGTAGCCGAGCGAGTGACTTCACTCGCCATCGAAATCTACGGCGGCTACGGATTCACCAAGGATTACCCCGTCGAAAAGTACTGGCGTGACGCCAAGATCGGCAAGATCTACGAAGGCACCTCCAACATGCAATTAGCCACAATCGCCAAGTTGGTCCTGGGAGGCAAGTGAAAGAATTTGCGGACTCCGCATAAGCACTCAGGAATCAGCGCTCAGCATTCAGTCCCAGCGGTTTATGCCGCCGCCGGCAAGAACCGTCTCTGGCTGAATGCTGATTGCTGATTGCTGAATGCTGATCCAGCGCAATCCCTTGCCCGGCGCGGCTTTCCCCCCACAAGTCACGTCCGTAACAAATTCGAGTTACTCATAATGTGCATCGAGTTGCACTTCACTGTCCCGTCCGCATGCCCAGCGGAATCGCTAACCCAAGCTTTATCAATATCATCGATGATGTAGCTCCGTTGGCGTCCAAGCTGCAATTCCCTCTATACCTGCCGTGTTTAGGCAGAACCGGGGTGCCACTTGACGACTCTGTTCGGCAACACCGCGATTCAGCCCGCCCCAACCGCCACGCCCCAGAAGCATGGCTGGCTGCCGCTGCTGACCGTCCTCTTTCTCATCTCCTACGGACTGATGACCCTGCTCATCGTCGAGCAAGGTACGACCATCGCCAACCAGCGCGCCCTGATTCGCGACCTGTTCCGCGATAGCTCCGAGTTGTCAGCCTTGAAAGCCCGGGCGGCAGGCGCGAACGCAGCGCGGCACAGCGGTCAAACCAGGAAGGATTCATTGACCCAGGACCCCGCCGTCCAACCGCCGTCAACCCAGGCTCCGAGTGGGACTCCGAGTAAGACCCCGTCGTCCCAGGCCATACCGCAGCATCGCGCCCAGACTCACGGAAGCGCGCCGAAACAGTTCCAGATTCCATCTCGCCCGGCATCCGATCTCGCCGACGAGCGCCGTTCGCTGATCACGATCTAGAGTGCTGTAGTTGAGCGTTCTGTGAATCGAGTAAAGGTTCTGTGGACTTGAAATGAACGAATAAGAAGTGAACGATGAAGGCCCTGACCCTAGCCTTGTTGTTGAGTTTGCCAGTCCCCAGACTCGCCCCACCGCCGCCGCGCCAGCCCTCCGGCCACGTGGCCCAACACTCCAAGGGCGGACGCTGGTACTTCGCCGCCAGCGGTCACGCCGTCTACTGCTACGGCCCAGTAATGATCGTCCCCCGCGCCAACGGCAATCTGCAAAGGGTAGCCACCTTCTGCCGCGACGGCAGCGCCGTAGTCCCCCTGAAAGACTAGAAGCTCCTCGTAGCGCCGCCGTCCCGGCGGGCTGTCCGGCGGCGTCGACTTGCCGGCAGCCCGCCGCCTGTGAATTTCCACTGAAAATAAATCCGTCCTGAGGGGCGCGTGTGCGTCGCGAGCGTCCGGTTTTGGTTAGTGCTCTGTACCCATAGAGTGGGTATCCCCCCTCCCCCCTTCAAATCTTTGGAATCATCGGGTTAGCACGAAATTCCCGGCAAAATCCGCATGTCAAAGAACTTAGAGGTCAAAATCTTGGGAACAAGGGAGTTATGACCCAGCCGATCAGGCTGGCTGCACCCCGCTCCGCTTTGACGAGAATGGACTAATTGAAATCGGGGCGCAAGGTCGGATGTCACACGCGTGGGGTCACTGACTGTGGAAAAAGTTATCAGTTGGGGCCCAGCCAGCTTTAGTCTTTCCATGAGGTACCACTCCTGAGGCTGCCTCACCTTCCCTTGTTTACCCCCCACGCCTTGTCATTCCGACCGAAGGGAGGAATCTGCTTTCCTGCCGCGTGAAACCGGACTCCAACGCTCGTATCGTCGCCCTCCAACCATCGCGTCCAGGTCGGTGGTGCCCACGCTTCGAAGGGTGGGGCAGCCCATTTTTGTGATGGGTATATACAACAACGAGCAAAGGTGGGCCAGCCCCCTGCCGTTCTCAGTTTGACCTTTTAGTCAGAAACGACGAAAACCTCAGAGCAGGTCGAATGATCAGCAGAAAGCTCAATTGCCTGCGAAGTGGGCTCTTTCTAATGAACCTTGCAAGATGTGGTCCAGTCAGGCTGTAAAAGCGGACAAACAACCGCCCAACTCTTCGTTTCAGTAGCCATGCATCTCTAAATTGTCTGAGTTGTATAACTGCAGGATGATTCACTTCCCCTAGCGTCGCTGTCGCGACAAAACAAAAAAGAGAGGGCTTTTGGGCCTGTGGCTCCTGAAAACTCGGGTTGAATCGTTGCATCTTGGCACTGTATTCTCTGATCTTGTTTCTCGCCACGGCCTCATACCCTGGCAGTAGGAATACGATTCTGGAGCTACCATCAAATGCTTTAAAGTTCAGGCCTTGAATGTTGGCCTGGTAGATGTTGATGATGCCCTGTATTACAATCGTATTGTTCGGGTCATACGAATGCGCAGTCTCTAGTGCGTTGATGATAATTAGGCACTGGGCGAGGTAGTTTGGCCACGTGTTGTCGAGCTGAACAAACTGTAGACAATGTTGTCTTACTATCGAATAACACGCAGCGGCTACGTCGTTGGTCATTACTGCACAGTTTTCGCGCATTGATTGTTTAAGCGGATCCGGGGTGTACTTAATCGCAGCATCAAATCCAGCTGTCATTTCCTGTAGCTTGAGATCATTGACTTTCGACATCCACCCTGCCGCCTTTCCCTTTCCAACCCAACTTGTGGCATTCGTAGGATCATATTCAAGGGACTTCGTGTAATAGTCGTAAGCCTCCTTATAATTAGAGGCAGCGGCGGCGGCTTCAGCCAGTTGGATGAGGTTTCCCACGTTAACACCAGCTGCCAACGTGATGGCTTGACGAACAATTATGTCCCCACCGCAGTACATACATTTGACCTGGTCCCGATCATCAGGCACTTGCAAGTTCCCACCACAGCTTGGACAAGTTGCTGGTACAAATGACATTTGTGTCTCCAATTGCAATTACTTGTTCGTTTATGGGCTGCTTACCTTGAGGACAACCAGGATATGAATTTCACAGCGAATCCAGAATCGTACGTCTCTTAATGTCAAACTCTTCTTGGGTAATCAACCGCTCGTCCAGCATCCGTTTTAGAACTTGCAGCCGAGTGACGAGGTCTTGCCCTTCGGAGTTCGAAATGTTCAGAGATTCACCCAATTGTTTACCTAGCGGCACGCCCGCGCCAAGGCCCGCACCAAGCCCGACGCCCCCGCTGAGCAACGCACCTGCACCACCCGATGGGTTTTCGGCAGCCTTCTCCAATGTGTCAAAAGTACGCATGATCGAATAAGCAGGCCCGACCTTGGATTTACTTATTTGCTCGATCTCCATGCGCCGGCCGAAGACTTCTTGGAACTTCATGAGTTCGCTATCTGGAATACTGACACGTTCAACGTTGAAATTGATCAGTTGAATGCCAAACCGTGAGAATTCCGGAGTGACTGCTTCGGCCGAGTACTGTGAAAGCTGATTGAGTTTGAGGTTAATTTCAAAGATGGAGGTCCTTTCTTCATGGATGAATTTCGCAACTGCCGCGGAAAACCGCTGTTGAATTTCACCGATGAAGTACGCCAAAATTTTGTCGCTATCAGCCACGAGCTGTGATCCCACAATCTGCAATAAGAATTCACGAGAGTCCTGAATCCGTATACCCCAGCGTCCAAAAGCACGCACTGAAATTGGGTAGTCATAAACGGGATCAATGAGGGGGACTGGTGCAGAAGTTCCCCACTTGAGATCACGCTTAACTGTCTTATTCACAAACCAGATTTCAGCCGCAAACGGCGTTTCACTTCCGAAGGGAAGGTTGACCACCGCATTGAGTAGCGGAAGATTCGCAGTACTTAGAGTGTGCCTCCCAGGGCCGAACAAATCGAATACCCGCCCGCCTTTCAGAAACAGTGCATCCTGACTCTGGTTAACGATAAGTTGGCTACCAAGTTTCAGGTCATCACTTGGGAACTTCCAGGCGAGAATGTCGTCGGTGGGAGAGTCGAACTTAATTCTATCGATGATCGCCACAGTGGTCTCCTGTCTACAGCCTGTGCACATCTAGCCGCACGAATGCTGGCCTAAAGGAACCGAGACAGCTCAGGCAAAAACCGAGTTTACACTATGATGGGAACCGCAGCAGGTCAATGGCCATGAAGTGCTGACCCAAGACCTCTACCATCGTTTGTGACAGAAAATGGGAGCGGTCCAAGATAAACTATGTCGTATTCTTGCGTGAGCGAAAACAGGGCGGCATGTCATTGATACGTTGTACCGCAAAGAACCCTGCACCTGATTGGCACACCGGCGAGCAGATAAGATCACTAATCAAAATCGGACGCCCGCGACGCATCCCGGACCCCGCAGAGCAGATTTATTTTGAGCACAAATCCACAGCCCGCCACTTCCGCCCAGCTTCTGTACACTGACCACATGCCCGAACTGCCAGAGGTCGAGACCATCGCGCGCGGGCTGGCCAAACGCGTCATCGGAGACGTTATCGAATCCGTGTGGCTGGGGCAGAAGCCCGAGCCGCTGAAATCTCCGGCGCACGAGATGGCGGCAACTCTTGAGCGCAGACGCATCGCCGCCGTCCGCCGCATCGGAAAGCACATCGTCTTCGACCTCGAACCGAACCGTGTGGCAGGTGTGGCGCGGGCACTCTTGCCCGCGAAAGGCCGGGGAGCTGCTCGAAAGCGGAAGTCTTTCGAGATTAAAGCATCGGACGTTTCTAGCCAAAACCTGGCGGGCGAGAGCGCCCGCCCCACACAGGTCCGCCCCACACGTGCTAAAAACCCGGCGGACGAGGGCGTCCGCCGCTCCACGGATGCCACTGCTCAGTGGATCGTCCACCTTGGCATGACTGGCCGGCTGCAGGTTTGCGAGCCGCAGGACGAACTGCTCAGGCACACGCACGCGGTTCTGAAGCTGGCGTCGGGCAGGGAACTTCGCTTTGTTGATCCGCGCCGCTTCGGCCGATTAAGCGTGGCTCAGGCCGGAGACTTTGACGCTGGCGGCTTTGAGCCGCTGGAGGTGGAACTCGACCGCTTCACATTGTTATTCCGCGGCCGCAAGACTCCCATCAAGAGCGCCCTGCTTAATCAGAAATTGCTGCGCGGCGTTGGCAACATTTATGCCGATGAATCTTTATTCCGCGCCGGGATTCGGCCACGCCGCCGAGCGGCTTCGATCTCCCGCGAACATCTGCGAAAACTCTTTCTCGCGGTGAGGGAAGTGTTGCAGGAGGCGATCGCTCTGGGCGGCTCCTCCATCTCTGACTACGTGGACGCCGACGGCGAAGAAGGCTTCTTCCAATTGCAACACCGCGTCTACGGCCGTGAAGGCGAACCCTGTCTGGTCTGCGAAACTCCGATTAAGCGAATCGTTATTGCCGGACGCAGCAGCCACTACTGCCCGAGGTGCCAGGGGTGACGCCATTTTTGATTGTTGATTGCTGATTGTTGATTGTTGATTGTTGATTGAAAAACCTGACGCGCGTTGGGTTTTAATCAACAATCAGCAATCAACAATCAGCAATCAGCAATTGCGGTACGCAATCAACAATGAACCTCTGGTAACCTTCCTTCATGCCCGATTTCTCCATCGGCGTCGATCTCGGCGGGACCAACCTGCGCATCGCCGCGGTCAGCACGAACGGCCAACTGCTGGAGAAAATTACTCTCGGCGTTAAGGTTGCGCTCGGCCGCGACCACGTCATTACGGAAATGTGCGACGCCATTCGGCGCCTCTCCGATCAGTACCGCAGCTCAGGAACCATGCTGGGCGCCGGGATCGGCGTGCCCGGAATCATCGACATGGAAACCGGGATGCTTCGCAAGTCGGCAAACCTTCCCGGATGGTCCGACTATCCGGTGCGCGCGGAAATTGAGCGGCGTCTGGGCGCGCGCGTTTTCCTCGACAACGATGCCAACGTTGCCGCCCTGGGCGAGAAGTGGCTGGGCGCGGCGCGCGATGTGCCGAACATGGCGATGGTCACGCTGGGCACCGGCATCGGCGGCGGGATCGTGATCAACGAAAAAATATGGCACGGAATGAATGGCATGTCGGGCGAATTCGGGCACGTCCCCATTGAGCCGGAAGGTGTGCCGTGCGGCTGCGGGAGCCATGGATGCGCGGAGAAATATGCCTCGGCTTCCGCCGTTGTCCGTATGGCGCGCGAAGCCATCGCCAGCGGCGCGGCGCCGGCCCTGGCCAAGGCGGCAAACTCTGACGCGGAGTTCAGTGCCCGGTCGATTTACAACCTTGCGATACAGGGCGACGAGGATGCGCGGCGCATCTTCCGGCGCTTCGGCAAATCTTTGGGATTGCTGCTCGCGGGGCTGGTGAACGTGTTTAATCTCGACATGTATGTGATTGGAGGCGGCGTCTCCAGTGCGTGGGATGCGTTTGCGCCCACCATGTTCGAAGAGTTGCGCGAGCGCTCACTGGTCTATGCGGCAACCGCACCCGAAGATTCTGTGGGGAGAGACGAAGGGGCATCGGCGCAAGTGGTCGCGCGCACGCGGCGAAAGACGATCATCACGCGCGCGCTTCTGGGCAGCGATGCGGGATTGTACGGCGCGGCACGGATTCCTGCGACGGCTTGAGTCAGATGCTGGCCGTCGCAGCGGAAGGTTTATGATCGAAGACGTGAGGCCTGCTGTTGGCGCGGCGCTCCGGCTCCCGCCACCTTGCGAACCGCCTTCAAGAAAAACAGGTTCTGCTCCGGCGTTCCGATGGTTACACGGATGCAGTTGGGTGCTCCCCACACGCCCAGTGGACGGACGCTCACGCCTTCGTCGCGCAGCCTTCCGGCGAAATCGAGAGCATCCTGACGCAAATCGCAATAGAGGAAGTTCGCCGAAGTCGGCACTACTCGATATTCGCAACCGGAAGAGTTCCTCCGCCATGACTTTCGCTTCCGCGGCATTGTTGGAGACCACGCGTTCGATGTGGCTCTGATCGTCGATCGCAGCCAGCGCCGCGGCCTGCGCCACCGATGAGACGGAAAAGGTGTTGCGCATGCGCGCGCAATAGGCGAGCAGTTCCGCCGGTCCCAAGCCATAGCCCACGCGCAGGCCGGCCAATCCGTGAGCTTTGGAAAAAGTGCGCAGCACGACCACGCTCGATCCCTGCCGCACATAGTCGAGCGAACTGTGAATACGCGACGCGGCGAAGGGCTGCAAAGTGCGCTGCAAATTCGTAGTAAGCCTCGTCCAGCACAACTACAACGTTGGCCGGAACATTCGCTATGAACCGATCCAGTACGGTAGCGTCGAGCACCGTGCCGGTAGGATTATTCGGATTGGCGAGAAAAACCAGACGTGTGTTTTCGTTGATCGCGCCCAGGATCGCGTCGGGATCGAAACCGTCATCCCGCATAGGAGTTTCGATCAAGTGCGCGCCCGTCGCCTGCACGGCGAGCCGGTAGACGATAAATGAGCGCTCACTGGTCACGGCGTTGAGGCCGGGTGCCAGCAGCGTCTGGCACAGAATGCTCAGTAAGGCGGTCGATCCGGCGGTAACGAGAACCTGTTCGGGCGGCAGATCATGATGCGTCGCCAAGGTGCGGCGCAAGAGGCTGCAGTCATCGTCAGGATAGGAGTTCGAGCCGGCCAGCGCCGACCGCATGGCATCGATGGCGCGCGGGGAAGGACCAAAGGGATTTTCGTTGGAGTCGAGCTTGATCAGGCGCGGAGGCGTTTGCTGCACCGGTTGCCAAAGCGAAGCTCGCGGCGAATATTCGCCCATGTCGCGCGCGGGCTTCGAAACGAGATCAAAGAATCGGCTCATCGTTGTTCGCACATCACGCCGCGATCATGCCATGAAACGTTTCGGACGCGCCATCCCCGCCGCGGAGGCCGCTTTCAGACGATCGACTTCTTGCGCCGTGAGCGGGCGAAACTTGCCCGGCGGGACATCGAGCGTGAGCGGGCCGTAGCGCACGCGCTTGATTTTCTCCACATGATGCCCAACGGCTTCGAACATGCGCCGAATCTGGCGGTTCCGGCCCTCGACCAGCGTTACTTCATACCACGGATTGGCCGCCTCCTTTACGACGCGAACTCCCGCCGGCCCGGTCTTGACTCGCTTGCCGTCATCGGTGGCGATAGAAACTCCAGCGCGTAACTTGGCGATGGCGTCTTCCTTGGGAGTGCCCGCTACCTTGACGACATAGGTCTTCGGAACATGGGAAGCCGCTTTCATGAGTTTGTGAGCGAGTTCGCCATCGTTGGTCAGCAGCAGCAAACCTTCGCTGGCGTAATCCAGACGCCCGACCGGGTACACGCGGCCCTTGACGCCGCGAATGAGATCCATCACGGTAGGACGCTTCTCGGGATCGCTCATGGTGGTGACGTATCCCTTGGGCTTGTTCAGAAGCAGGTAGACCTGGCGTTGCGCGCCGTGCAGAAGTTTTCCGTTGACACGGATGTGATCAATTTCCGGATCGGCCTTGCTGCCGAGTTCGGTGATTACCGTCCCGTTCACTTGCACGTGCCCGGAGGCAATCAGTTGCTCGGCCTTGCGGCGCGAGGCGATTCCGGCAGCAGCGATGATTTTTTGCAGGCGCTCGGAGGGCATGGGATCTGCCTTTCGGTGGACGCGGGTGGCAACCTGTGGCGCAAGTCTGAAATTCAAACTCAGCGCCTAAAGGCGCGTTGACTCTGCGGCTTTTACGGCACGCATAAATGCGTGCCCTAATACGAACCGTACTTGCCCTGATACGAACCTACTATGGTACTTACAGCTCGGGCGGCTGGGCGATTACTGTTCTCGAGGAGCCGCGGACTTCTCGATTGCTTCCGGTTCAGTACGCTCGTCTTCAGTTCGACTCAACGTTTTGTGCGCGGCGCGTCACCTCTTCCGAAGGGTCTTCGTCCTCAGTCGCACCAGCCTGGGATTCAGCCTCCGCGGCCCTGGCCTCGCCGGCTGCGCTTTCCGCGGGGATAAGCTCGGCCTGAAATGATTCCGCCACCAACTTCTCGAACTCTTCCATGCTGGGCAGTTCGTTCACGTCTTTGAGCCCGAAGCGCATGAGGAATTCTTTTGTCGTCTTGTAGAGAATCGGCCGTCCGATGACCTGCTTGCGACCCGCGGTTGTGATCAGCTTGCGATCGAGCAGGGTGCCAATCACGCCGCCGGAATCGACGCCGCGAATCTCGTTGATCTCCGGCACCGTGGCCGGCTGCTTGTAGGCGATCACGGCCAGGGTTTCAAGCGCCGGCAATGAAAGTCGAATCGGCGGCTTCAGACTTTTGGCAAAGGCACGCACCACCTCATGCTGCTCCGGCTTGGTGGACATGCGGTACCCGCCGGCTACCTGGCGGATTTCGATGCCATGATCTGGCCCGCCGTATTCGCCGACGAGTTCCTCCAGGCAGGAACGCACGCGCGATTTCACATCGGTGTCGTCGGTCGCGCCCGCTGCGATCACGGTGTCTTTGACAAGTTGAGTCATCTGCTCCACGGTAATCGGCGTTTCCGCCGCGTAGATAATGGCTTCGAGTTGAGCTTTTAAAGACATATTCAGTATCCAGTTGCCAGTACCCAGTTGCCAGTTAAGAACCGACGATATTACGACAGTCAGCGCCTAAGTCTTCCGCCACGGAGCCAGAAATACGCGCGCCAGGCTTTCACTGGCAACTGGGTACTGGGTACTGGCAACTGCCTTTCATCTCCAATCGTCGCGCACCGCTGCCTGCTGGTTCATAATCTCATCGAAGTGCGTGTGCTTGCGAACGGCGATTTCGCCGAACAGCTTTTCTTGCCTTACCTGGATTGCTTGCAATCGTACAAGTTCCAGCAGCGCGAGGAACATGCACACCAGCGCCGGCCGCGACGGAACCCGCATCAGAAGCTGCTTCAATCGAATGGGCCGGTCCTCCAGCGAGAGCCGCCGCCGCAAATAATCAATCATGTGGCCGACGGTGACCGTCTCCTCATCCACGTTGATCACCGGTCGCGTCCGCACACGATCCAGCACCTGCTGAAAAGTTTTGACCAGGTCAATCATATCCGCGGCGACTTCCGGCTCCGTGCCTTCGGCATCCATGAACTCTTTCAGCGCCGGATTCGACAGCACCGCATCTTCAATCTGCTGCTTTTGCAAAAGCATTTGCGCCGCCGACTTGAACTTCTCATGCTCGAGCAAGCGGTTGACGAGTTCGGCGCGCGGATCTTCCTGCTCCTCGGCCGGTGCGTCGGGATCGCGCGGCAGCAGCATCTTCGACTTGATGTGAATCAGCACCGCCGCCATGTAAATAAAGTCGGCAGCCACGTTCACATCGAGCTCGCGAATCTTTTCGACATATGCCAGATATTGCGCCGTGATGCGGGCGATGGGAATGTCGTAAATGTCAATGTCCTGCTTGCGGATCAGATCAAGCAGCAGGTCCATCGGGCCTTCATAAACGTTGCTTACCGAGACGGAGAACGGGAAGTCGCTCTCTTCCTTCCTGGCGGAATCCTTGACCGGCTTGGCGCGCGCCTGCTGGCTCGCGGCAATTGCGTGCGAGGTGTCCTGGGCCGCGGCCGCAGAAGCAAACGTCCTTGTCTCCCCAGTCATTTTCTACTTCGTATCCTTCCCGCTGGCAGGTTCGTACTCCTGCGACATGCCCATAGCCTGGTGCACATCGTCCATAGTCCTGGCCGCCACCTGGCGCGCGCGCTCTGCGCCTTGCTCCAGAATATCCCAAGCCTGGCGCGGATTGTCCTCGTATTTTTTGCGTTTTTCCTGCATGGGACTCAGGAGTTTCACCAGGGCATCGGCGGCCCAACTCTTGCATTCAATGCAGCCGATCCCGGCCGAGCGGCAACCTTCATATACTTTTGCGATGGTTCCGCGGTCACTGAAGATTTTGTGCAAGTCGCCTACGGGGCAGACATCGGGATTGCCGGGATCGGAGCGGCGCACGCGCGCCGGATCGGTCACCATGGTTTTCAGCTTTTGCCGCACCACGGGCTCTGGATCTGTAAGCAGGATCGCATTGTTGTACGACTTTGACATCTTGCGCCCGTCGGTGCCGGGGAGCTTTGGTGCGGGCGTGAGCAAGGCCTGGGGTTCGGGAAAAACGACCTTGAGGCCAGTCATCGGGAGTCCGCCTGGTGCTGCCACAGGAGATGGAAGCTCTTGCCTGCGGCTATAGAACTGATTGAACCGCCGCGCAATCTCGCGCGTCAGCTCTACGTGTGCGACCTGGTCTTCGCCGACAGGCACCACTTCTCCTTTGTAGATCAAAATATCCGCCGCCTGCAGCACTGGATATCCCAGGAATCCGTAGGTACCGAGATCCTTATCCTTGATGTTCTCCCGCTGCTCCTTATAAGTGGGAACGCGTTCCAGCCAGCCCAGGGGCGTGATCATCGAGAGAAGCAGGTGCAGTTCGGCGTGTGCGGGAACATGTGACTGAATAAAGATCACCGACTTATCCGGATCAAGCCCGGCTGCCAGCCAGTCGAGCGCCACCTCGATCGAATTCTCTTTCACGCGCGAAGTGTCGGCGTAGTCGGTGGTGAGGGCGTGCCAGTCGGCGACTTCAAAGAAGCAGAGATACTCGTCCTGCATGCGAACCCAATTTTGCAGTGCACCCACGTAGTTGCCGAGGTGCAGTTTTCCAGTGGAGCGCATTCCGCTTAGGACGCGTTTGCGAGGTTTGTCGGAATTGATCATCGTACTTTTCAACGAGAGCTCACTACTGCCAGCAACATTTTTGCAAAAATTCCGAGCACAGGTGTGATCAGCCGGAAAAGGAGGTTTCCTCCAAAGTAAACCAGCGCCAACAGCCCCAGCCAGCCGATCGTGTCATATGCCTTCAACACCGGCTCTGGAAGGAAATGCCGTAACACATGGCTGCCATCCAGTGGAGGAACCGGGATGAGATTGAAGACTCCCAGGATGATGTTGATCACGATCATCTCGTACCCCAGAAGACAGATCGGCATGAGCCACGACTGAGTCTGAGCCGCCAGAATGTCCATGCGTCGTGGATAGTTATAGATGATGGTCTGAATGAAACCGGCGGCCATGCGTGAAGTTAACGCGATTCCTGTGAGAGCGAGCAAGGCGGCGCTGGCGACCACGAAATTGCTCACCGGTCCCACTACCGCAGTCTTGATGTCATCCAGCACAGGGTGGTGAAAATTGCGCGGATCGACGGGCGTGGGTTTCGCCCATCCCAGCATGGGGAGTCCAGTTACCATCGCGATTAGCGGCAGGAGGATGGTTCCCACAGGATCGATGTGCTTGATCGGATTCAGCGAAATGCGGCCCAGCATGCGCGCGGTCGGATCGCCACAGCGGTTCGCCATCCAGGCATGCGCCGACTCGTGAAAGCTGATCGCAAATAGAAATACGATCAACTGAAACAGTGTGTCTACGCTGAGATGTTCAAGAGACATGCGGGACTGGCTTCGATACTATCACGCGAAAAGCTCATTCCGCGCACGCGCTGCGTACTAGTGGCGGAGTGCTTTATAATCGCGCAGCCTCGCTTGCAGTCGCCGCTCTGCGAGGCGTTCCGCCGCGTTTCACCCATGACCAACCTCGCCCGTAAACTCCGCGTCACTGATTACTTCACGCTGGGTTGGGGAACCATGGTGGGCGTCGGGTGGCTGGTCATCATGGACGACTGGCTCTCGCGCGGCGGTTCGCTGGGAGCTCTGCTGGGCTTCGCGATTGGCGGCGCGGTGTTGTTCCCTATCGGTTGGGTTTACGGCAGGCTGATCATGGCCATGCCCGATGCCGCTGGAGAAGTAGCCTACACCTCTGCCGCTTTCTCCAGCCTGGTCAGCTACGCGACGGGCTGGATGATGCTGCTCGCTTATTTCATCGTATGCCCGTGGGAGGCGGTCGCGGTGGGCCGCATCGCCGGCTACATTTTTCCCGCGCTCGATTCCATGGAGATCTATCGCATCGCCGGACGCCCCGTGTACATTCCTCACCTGGTCATCGGACTCGGCCTTACCGCAGTGCTCACCACGCTGAATTACCGCGGCATTCGCCTGAGCGCGACTTTCCAGAACTGGACCAGCTTTGGTACGCTCGCGCTCTTTCTCGTGTTCGTGTGTCTGGGTGTGAGCAAAGGTTCTCCGCGCAACTTTCCGCCCTTGTTTACTCACGCCCCGCTGGTCTCGATTCTTCTGGTGATTCAGATCGTGCCCTATTTTATGACCGGATTCGAGTCGGTGGGAAAAGCTGCGGAAGAAGCTCACGCGGATTTTCGGTCTTCAGCCTTCTCCCGCGCCATCTGGATGGCGATCCTGGTCGGAATTCTTTTTTACACCATCGTGATTGCCGCCGTCAGCGTTGTGAGCCCGTGGCGCGAATTGATCGGCGAGAAATTTATGACTGCCGTTGCTTTCCAACGCGCAGTCGGTGCGCGCTGGATCGTCAACATCATTCTCGCGGCAGCGCTGCTATCGCTGTTCAAGTGCTTCAACGGAAACTTCGTGGCCGCCAGCCGCTTGCTGTTCGCCTTGGGCCGCCGGAAGATGGTGGCGCCGGAGGCCGGAGAGGTTCACGCGCGGTATCAGACGCCCTCGGTCGCAGTTCTTTGTGTTGGAATCTCCACGGCGGCGTGTATGTTGCTTGGAGACGCGATTCTGGTTCCCATCACCGAGGTTGGCTCGGTGGCCTGCGCCATCGGATGGTCCGCGGCCTGCGCGGCATGCCTTGCTCTCGGGCGCGGGGGGCGGTCGGGTAGTATCACGTTCTCAGGAGCCGAGAGAACGGTTGCGGTTTTTGGACTGCTTGTGGGACTCGCCATGATCCTGATGAAAATCGTTCCGCACGTGCCCGGCCATTTCACCATTTACGAATGGCTGGCGCTGGGCGTATGGATATTGCTGGGTGTGATTTCGCACCGTAGAACACCGGAGAAAGCAAATCAATGAAAGCTAACTTGAGACTAAGTCATCTGCTGCTGGCACTATTGCTGATGGGAACGGCCTGCCTTTTGCGGGCGCAATCGCCGGGTTTCGACCTGGTCATCACTAACGGCCACATCATCGACGGCACCGGCTCGCCGTGGTACTCGGGGGATGTCGGCATCCGCGACGGAAAAATCGCGGCGATTGGCAATCTCTCCGCCGCGCCGCGCAAGCGCACGATCGACGCTGCCGGCAAAGTTGTCGCGCCCGGGTTCATCGACATGCTCGGCCAATCGGAGATGACGATTCTCGTCGAGCCACGCCTGCCTTCTAAGATCTATCAGGGGATCACGACTGAAATCACTGGCGAAGGCGGATCGGCTGCTCCGCTCAACGACGCGATCATCCAGGCCGATCGCTCCGGCTACGATCACTATCACATCACTCCCGACTGGCGGAATTTCCGCCAGTATTTCGCGCGCCTGGAAAAGCAGGGCATGGGCATCAACCTTGCCAGCTATGTTGGCGCCACGCAGGTTCGACGCATGGTGCTCGGCGACGAAGACAAGCAGCCTACGCCCGGGCAACTTGAGCAGATGAAAGCTCTGGTGCGCGATGCCATGAAAGATGGCGCGGTGGGCGTCTCGACTGCGCTGGAATATGCTCCCGCACCCTACGCGAAAACAGACGAACTGATTGCTCTCGCCGCGGAAGGCGGCAAGTTCGGCGGAATCTATTCGACTCACATGCGGAACGAGAGCGACGCCGTGCTTGACGCGATTGACGAAGCGGTGCGCATCGGCCGCGAAGCTCATGTGCCGGTCGAAATCTGGCACCTCAAGGTGGCGGGCAAGAACAACTGGGGGCGCATGCCGGAAGTCGTGGCCAAGATCAACTCTGCGCGTGCCGCCGGGGCCGACGTCACCGCCGACACCTACGCATACACCGCCTGGTTCAATGATTTTTCCGCCTTCATTCCGCAGTGGGCGCACGACGGCGGCACCGCCAAACTTGTTGAGCGCTTGAAGGATCCAGCTACCCGCGAGCGCATCCGCAAAGACATGCTGACCTCATCCAGAGACTGGGACAACGAATGGGAAGAGATCCCTGGCCCCGAAGCAATCATGATCGGCGTGGTGCAGAATCCCAAACTGCTGCCGCTGCAAGGCAAGCGCCTTTCGGAAATCGCCAAGCTCTGGAACAAAGATCCCATGGACGCTCTTTTCGACTTCCTCATCGAAGATCCATTCGCGGACGTGGCCGTCTTCGGGATGTCGCAACCCGACGTGACGCTTGCGCTGCAACAGCCATGGGTCGCAATTGATAACGATTCTTCCGGCACATCGCCCGAAGGCATTCTCGGCCAGGAGCATCCGCATCCCCGCGCCTACGGCACGTTCCCGCGAGTTCTGCGCAAATATGTCCGCGAAGACAAGGCGCTCACTCTGGAGGACGCGATCCGCAAGATGTCGGCGCTGCCTGCGCAGCGTATGCGCTTATCAGATCGCGGAGTGCTCAAGGCCGGCATGTGGGCCGATGTAGTGATCTTCGATCCCGCAACCGTGCGCGATTTGGCCACCTTCGAAAACCCGAACCAACTCTCGCAAGGGATGGAGTACGTTTTGGTAAATGGTGTCGCGGTGATCGATCAGGGGAAGATGACGGGAGCGCTTCCAGGAAAAGTGCTGCGCGGTGCGGGTTACGTGCCTTAGGCCAGATTCTTACAGCCGGTCGGTGTTATGGCTTGAGCGACGCGTGGGTTTCGGCCGGGGAAACCAGCGCCACTTGTGGATCCGCAACCGTGCCGGTGATCGCGTATCCACGCTCCGAGCTCGCTACCCGCGTGTGCGCTAGTTTGAGATCGAGTTCGCGGCTAAACGATGCCGTTCCACTCACCTGGAAGACTCCCTCGGCGCAGTTGAGACGGCCGTCTTCCATTTCCAATGTGCCGTCGTGCAGACGCGCCCGGCCCTCGAACTGCTCTACGCGCAGCGGGCCTGCGTCGCCCGTCAAAGAAATGTGAGGGAGTGCCCCGTCGCGCATTGCAAACTGCACCGTGCCCTGCGCCGATTGCCAGAAATCCGCGGAGGATAATCCAGAAGTCTTGAACTGATAGGTGCCGTCCGCCGTCCCCGTGATCCAATCGTCGTTCATAGCATCAGCAAGGCGTCCCAGCGAAACGCCGGTGAGAGTTCCGCTCCCCGTGTAGGCAGGGGGCTTCGCGCTGAAATCTAATTGCCATTCCCCCCGATGCTTTCCACCCAGAAATTCTCCGCGCAAGTCTGAGATGCGCATCTTCCCGCCGTCCAGATTCACGCTCGCGGAAACATGCGTGGCGCTGAGATCGCGAAGCAGCAGGCGGTTCACGCTCACAATTCCGGAAGCCCGCAGGCTCGCCAGGAACGACGGCCCGGACTTCGGGGCAGAGGTCAACACTTGATACCAGGCCCGCTTTTTCTGCCGCGGGCTGACCCACTGGCTGATCTGGCTCAATCCCACTTCATTTGTGCCCAGGTTGAAGCGGACTGCGCAAGCGCCAGGTGCACCGCAGCCGCGCGGCCAGTTCAGCGATCCGGTCCAGACCGCGTGAGCCGCATTCGCGTTCAGCTTCGACACCCGCACTTCATCCGTCGAAAGCAGCAAATCTCCCGAAGAAATTTCGACCGGGTCATCCACTCCCCGGACCTCGACGCGCAGGTTGCGCAACTTCGCTGTTCCGGTCACTTGCGGCTGTGAGAAAACGATGGGACCGCCGGAAGACCAGCCAATCCACGACCCCGCGACCTGCAGATTCACTTGAGCAATCCCATCCGCGGTTGTGGTGAGCGCCGGCAAGCCAAATACCCGCGCCAACCGCAGCGCTCGCGCAATCTCTGCCTCGCCCGCCAGCGAAACGTTATAGCCTGCGCGGCTCACCCAGCCTTGGGCGGCCGCAGGAGTAGCGCGGCCGAGAGCCACAGCAAATGGTCCAAACTCAAGATTCGGTATCGAGGAAATTTCGGCTGTGGCGGATTGCTGCCCTGATTTCTTTCGCGGCGCACCGACTGGTGCTGAACTCAGCACAAACGGAATGCTGCCCGCATCAAGGTCCACCTTGTTGCTGGCTGACGCCAGGTGCAGCCTGGCAATCTCTCCGCTTCCCATCCACTGCACTCCCTGCGCGGCGTTCCCGCGAATCGACAGGCTTCCTTCAACGCTGCCGGTGGCGCTCAGATCCCCCGGAATGTCTTTCTTCGCGCGCTGGGCCAGCGCCACCAATGCGCTTGCCGGCACGTCTTCCGACATCAAAACGAGATCATAGGTATGGCTTCCGGGCAGCCCCATGTCGCCGTGCAAAGTGATCATGCCGTTGCCTACGGGACCTCGGCAGAACAGCTCGTGCAGCCCATGATCCACGGAACTGTAACGTCCATCGCAGTGCGCTCCCAGACCCAGAGCCTCGCCGCTTGAAATGTCATAGCGGCGAAAATCGCGGATGCTGGCATCGGTCGTCACCTGCAATTGCGCCGGAGTTCCCGAGAGCGTCGCATCCAACTGCACCGCTCCGCGCCAACCCTTGTCGCTGCCGGTAATGAATTTCGTGAGTTGTCCGAGTTGCGGACGGTTCCACTCCAAACTGAATTGAAGCGGTGTTTCGCGCAGGCGGCTGGCACGGTTCCAGGTGCCGCTTACCAGCACCGTGCCGGTGTCGCTAAGGTTCAAATCGCTGCGGAAGGGCTGGGCTTTCAAACGCACTCCCCATGCATTTTCTGACTCCTGCCACAGGCTGAAATCGGCATTGGTCAGCGCGTAGGATTTCTTCTCCTGCCCGATCTTGAAGTTGATGCGCCCCGAAGTAGCCGCAATGTAGGGGAAGCGCGGACGGGGCTCAGATTTTCTTGCCGTGGGCGCCAGCGGCGTTTGAGCCGCACGTTCCAGCAGCGTCTCCAGATTCCAACGCCCGTTCGCGCCATGCACCAGGTTCAAGCTCGGTTCGGTGAGATCGAGACGCGCAATTTCCATGCGCCCGCGTAGCAGGGAAATCAACCGCAAATCCGCCGTCACCTCAGCCGCGCGGAGCATCGGCTCGGCGCCGAACGCCGGATCGTCATATACCACCAGATTTTCCAGATCAAATCCCGGCTGCAGGAGCCGGATGTGGACGCTCCCGATCTCGACCGGACGCCCCAAGGCGGCACTGATCGAGGCGGCAATGCGCGATTTCAATCGCGCGGCGCCCGGACGCAGGAAAAACAGCAGCAGCACTACAACTGCCACAATCGCCAACGTGCGCCGCTTGGAAGGAAAAAGCTTCACCGCACTACTCGTAAGCTCCGTCGCCAGCGTGTCTCGTCGAAGAAGTGAATCACTACATGGGCCAGAAACCCAAGCCGGTCGCCGAACGAAGTTTTTTGATATTGATCCGCTGGAGTCTCGAACGACCAGTAAATAAACATGGGACGACCAATCACATTTTCCTTTGGAATGAAGCCCCAGTAGCGGCTGTCGAGGCTCACATCCCGGTTGTCGCCCATGGCGAAATAGTGCTCGGGAGGAACCACAACGTCGTCGCCTTCAATGTGCATGGGCAACTCCTGCTCCCAAACGGAATAAACGTTGGATGCCTCCGATGTCGGAACTGCCGGGAAATTGTCGCGGTAGGGATTCGGATAGGACCCTTCGGTGTGCTTGACGTAGGGCTCATTCAACTTCTCGCCGTTGCGGTAGACCACACCATTGCGCAGATGGATGCGATCTCCCGGAGCACCAATGATCCGCTTCACCACGTAGAGTCCAGGCGTTTGCGGAGACAGAAACACCACAATATCGTTACGCCGCACATCCCGATAGGGAAGCAGCGGACCTACCCACGGACTCTTGGGGGCAAACTGAACCCGGTTTACGAATACGTGATCGCCAATGAGCAGCGTGTCCTCCATCGAGCTCGATGGAATTTCAAACGCCTGCATCACAAACGTAATGATGAACAGTCCGGTGACCAGCACGGCGGCCATCGACGCCAGAAACTCAACCGTAGTTTCTTTCGGCTTGTCTTCTGTGACGTTGTTCTCTTCGGGTTCTTTTCTTGCCACGTTTTCTTTTCTTGCCACTTTCCCCGTTCCGTTCCAGTCGATCGTTACCGCGACTTCTGATGAGTTAGCGCCGGCTTACATGGAACTCCACCGCACGTCACCCAGCATCTTCAATGAATCCCAGTGGGCACTCGCTCGCTGGGACATCTGTTTAGTTTACCAGCCGCAAGGTACGGTGCCACCGCGTAATCTGAAAGATATGGGTGATTCCATAGGCGAAGTGGTAAAGCTTTCCGCTCCACGATGAACTGGGAAAGTGGCTCCCATCCCAGCTTTGCACCGACCAGTAAATCAGCAGCGGCCGCCCGATAATATTTTCGCGCGGCACAAAGCCCCAGTAGCGGCTGTCCTGGCTGTTGTCGCGGTTGTCGCCCATCACAAAATAATGTCCTTCAGGCACAATGAGTTGCCCGTCCTCCACCAGTTTCCGCATCTCCAGCCACCACTTGCCCTCCAGCCCGACCGCCGGAATGTCGAGGCGCGGAAAATTATCGCGAAACATGTTGTTCGGAGGCTCCAGAAATCGAACGTAGGGTTCCTTCAAAAGTTTTCCTTTGATCCACACTTGCTTGTTCACCAGTCGCAGATGATCTCCCGGCATTCCGATCACCCGCTTGACGAAATGCTGCTTCGGATCGACCGGATAATGAAACACGACGATGTCCCCGCGGGCGATCTCGCGATATGGCATCAAATGATCACCGAACCCCGCTCCTCCATAGCACAGCTTGTTCACCAGGAGGTAATCGCCCACCAGCAGCGTATTCATCATCGATTCGGAAGGAATCTGGAAGGCTTGCACGATGAACGTGATCACGAAGACGGCGATCACAACGGTTCCCAGCAGCGACTGCAGCGAAGCGATCAAGTCCGCTGTTGCCCCGCCTCCCGCCTGGGTTGGAGAATTCATCAACTCTGCTTGTCCGCGGCGTGCGTCGCCCGTCCCGGCTTCACTGCCGCCTTCGAACTCGACGCCAGATAGGTCAGAAGTTGCCGCGCCGCATCCTGCTCCGCGGTTTTCTTGGTCGTACCCTGCGCCCGCCCCACGAACTCTGCCTGCCCCTTGTGATCCTTCATATTCAGACGCGCCTCGACGGTAAATGTCTTGCTGTGTTCCGGGCCAGCCTCCTGCACCAGGACGTAGGAAGGCTGAGGCAGCCCCAGTCCTTGCACTGCTTCCTGCAGAGCCGACTTGAAATCGGTGACCGGAAGCGTGCCCCCTTCGCGCTCCATGCGCGCCAGTTCCGGCGCAACAATCTCGCGCAGCACAAACTCCCGGGCCGGTTCTAATCCACCATCGAGGTAAATGGCCGCCAGAATGGCTTCCAGAGCGTCCACCAGCAGCGCCGTCTTTCCCCGCCCGCCGCTTTTCTCCTCGCCCCGTCCCAGCCGCAAGTAGTGGCCCAACTCCAGTTGCTGAGCTACCTGGATCAAATGCCTTTCACTGACCAGATGCGCGCGCAGCTTGGAGAGTTCGCCTTCGCGAAACTGCGGAAAGCGTTGGAACAACTCTTCACTCGTGACCAGCGCCAGCACGGCATCGCCCAGAAATTCCAACTGCTCGTTGTCGCTGACTTTATATTTGCTGTCCGCGCCCGGCTGCTGGGCTTCCTGCTCACGCGCCTGAGAGCTGTGCGTGACCGCCTGCTCCACGACGGCGCGCCGCCGGAAGTGGTAGCCCAGCGCCGTCTCCAGCGCCGTGATTTCCCGTTCTTTCATGCTGGAATTGCCGCCGGCCTCTGCGGCGACCTCATTTCGGCTGCGCTGGAGCCTGAGCCGGCGCGCTGCCGCCGCTGCGCTTCGTCAACCGGTCCTTCTCCGCGCGCGCGGCATCACCCGCGCTGGTGCCGGCTTTGGTCAAATCCACCGCCTGGTTGGCGTACTTCAACGCTTCAGGAAGCTTGTCCTGCATATCCAAAGCCACCGACAGCCGGAAGACTGCGATCGGATCCACGTTCTGCGGCAAGGCATCAATCGATTTCTTGAAATTGTTTTCCGCACTCGCCCAGGCCTTGTTGTTGAAGTCCAGCGTTCCCAGAATCGCGTAAGCCTCCGACCGCAGGAAGCCCTTGTATGCTTCGACTCTGTCCGGCGGTTGCCCCGCGGTGGGAACGTCGGTCTCCACCGTCACCAGCGCCCGCTCGGAATCCTTCCTGGCCTCCGCCAGTCGTTGATCCTTGTCCAGGTCGGTATCGCGCGTGCGCTCCGCCAGCACTTGCGACACGCCCACCAGCGCCTCCGGATCGTCGGCGTCATAGGACAGAACTTTGCGCGCCATCTCCATCATCTTGTCCGCGTTGTTGGCCTGCTGATAGGTGTGCATCACCGACTTGTAAATCACCACCCGCAATTCGCTGTCCGGAAACTTCACCGCAAAATCGTCTGCCGCCTTCTCCTGCGCTGCGGGATCGGTAATCGCCACCACCGCCTGATACGCGGCATACTCCGGCTGCGTCTTGGCCGCCGGAGGCCGCTTCCCCTGCGCCGTCGGCGCCGCCTGCTGGCCCGCCGCGGGAGCCTGGGTTGCCGCCTTATCACTACTCTGTCCGAAACTCCACGCTGATATCCCGAGCATCGCGACCACAATTGCTGTTCGCTTCATGCGTTCTCCTCGATGTCTACCGCGGTTACTTCGATTTTGCTTTACAGCCGTTGCATTGTACCGCAGCAACCTATCCTCGATTGAGCCAAAAGCGGAGAGCTGCAGATTCACTGTGGCTTCGCCGGAGGTTCGTACGGGTGCTGCAGCCCGCGCTCGGCTGCCGCTTTAATTTCCGGCAACGCTCCCCCCGAATTCAACGCCGCGCGGTACTCGTTCATCGCGGCCTCGCGCTCTTCTTTCAAATCCGCAATTCTTCCCAGATAGACGTGCGACCAGGCCACCACCTTGGCATCTCTGGTCGCCTCAATCGCTTTCTGAAAATTGTCGCGCGCGCCAGCCATATCCTTGTTGCTGACCGCCACTTCAGCCAGGATGAACAACGCCCGCCCGCGGTCCCCGATATTTTTCGCCAGCGCCTGCTGCGCCAGTTCCTGGGCTCCTTTGGCATCGCCCGCCGCCAGCCGTTTTTCCGCGGTGACTAGCATCTTCCGGTCTTCCATCCGCGACAACTGCACCACTTCCGGCGCCGCCGTGTTGGCGAACTTCACCTCCGACGCCAACTTCTCCTCGTGTTTCAAATCTACGTTGTCCAGAATGTCAGCATACGCGCTGCGAATCCCCGCCGGATCCTTTTCAAACACTCCCAACGCATCATAAAAATGCCGCGTCAGAATGTAGCCCTGCCGCACGGCATCATCCACCGCCTGCGCCCGCATCGCCTCGGCCGTCTGTTTGTTTCCGCTGGTACGGATCTCCACCGCCCGCACCATGCACTCGGTGACCAGCAGCGAGATATCGGTTTTGAAAATATCCTCCAACGGAGCCCGCTTCACGGACTGCAGCAGCGGCTCCAGCCGCTTGATGGAAGAGAAATGCTTTTCCGCCAGCGGATCCAGCAGATAATGCAGATAGGTATGCCGGATCTGATCCATCTTCAGCGGCGACCCCGCAGCCGCATCCGGTGACGGAAACACCACCACGTAATAATCGGGTCCGTAAATGCGCGCATTGGCCTCATCCGGATCACCCATGAAGTCCAGATAAATGGTGAATGCCCGCCCCAAATAACCCGCCGAAGCCAGCTTCAGATAAATCTCGGTGTCAAACACCATCTTGGCCAGCGGCTCATGATAGCGGTTGGCCAGCGCCGCATACTCTTTCTGGTGCCGCTCCCAGATCGCGTGCAGCCCGGCTTTCTCGTAGAACCTGTCCAGCAACCCGGCAAACCCCACGATCGACGCCGCATCCGGAGGCATCTCCTCGTCTTTCACCTTGGGCTGGAAATGCGGTGGCCCCTGCAGATAAAAGGCCAGCGACACATACTGCGACAAGTCATGAGCCGCGTCCCTGGCCCGGTGCGCCTCGTAGAAAGCGCAAAGCGTGGTCGCCGTTGCCTGCGCCTCCAGGGAACTCTGCAAGTTCCGCTGCACCTCGGCCCGGATGTTGCTCCGCTGGGCATCGGAAACATTCAGATTCTCGTCATAGCCGCAGGCATTGATCGCGGTCAGCACGGAAAACAGCGTCTCGCTGGTATCCAGCGTAATCGGAGAGCTATTCTCCGCGGTAGCAGCCGTCACCAGCAAAGATGTGGCGAGCCCCAACAGGACCGCCAAAGACGCCCCTCGAACCCGTAAACGCAAAGAAAGCCTCAGGAAAACCTCCCGCAGGATGGCAAATGAAGATAGGCGGAGAACACCCTTAAGTTTAAGGTCTAGCAAGCAGAGGGTCAAACCCGTGTCGGAGATAGCTATAGAGGTCGGGAAAATCCGGCCACTCCTGGCTCGCCTGCGCCCATCACCATATCGAAAGAATAACCGCCTCCCCGAAGATATTTCACCACACACCTGCTCCCAGCAAGCGCAGATCAAATTGCGGAACCTTTTGATATTCCACGGGTTGATGGCCATGCATGGCTTTGGCCCGGCAGTTGCTTCTTATCGGTCGTCACCTCGTTCCTCGTACTAACGCCAAGAGTAGTAGGAGGCAACATGGAGGGATACTGTCGGAACGCTGTGGAGGATCTTTGTGAGCGAGCGTCAAAGGAGCAAGACCCCAAGAAATTCATCCAGATTATTCAACGTCTGAATGAAGCCTTGCAAGAACGACGCCGAAGGCCGGGTCGCACCGCTCCTGAAGAAATCCCGAGCGCCTCTGGAGATGGCCGCTACACGGCAACTGAGTGGGCGAGTTGATCACATATTTCATGAATGATTTCTTGCCTGATCTCGTATTCAAGAAGTTCGGCATCGGTTGCTCCGCCAAAAATTCTTGATTCCAGGACCTCGGTTTGCTTCTTGAGTAGTTGACCGAGTTCGCCCCTTAGTTCTTCGATACGATTGGTTTCCATGGAGCTTCCTTTGGCGAAGCGACACCTTGGCGATATGAAGAACAATCTGCCAACCAGCCTATACCCGGGGGCCAGGAAGGCCATACGGGAGATACCGTACGCTACCGTACATCTGCTCCTTGGTGAGGTTTGATCGTCTCTGTTCCCTATCCCCGTCAAACCCGAGAGGGATAGGAGGTAGCGCGTTCAGAAACGGCTCTCCATGAAACCGGCCTGCGTGGTGATGAACCTCTAGGCCAGGGGTTCCGGTTCTGGTCCAGTGTGGTTGGAAAAAAGGCGGGGAGCCTGGATTGCGCTCCCCGCCTGCGAGTTGCTGGATTGCCTTAGTTCTTGCCGGTGATCGCCACTGTCTGCGGACTGCCTCCACCAGTGTCGTAGATGTCAAGGGTTGCGTTGAACGACTGTCCGCTACCCGCTGGCGGCGTAAACTTCACAAGAATCGTGCAGGTTTGCAGGTGCGTGAGCGATGCGCTCGGGCACGTGCTGGTGCCAAGTATGGAGTACGCCGTAGCGCCGCTACCCGTGATTGCCGGGGCGGGGCTGAAGGTTAACGTCGTAGTTCCTTCGTTGGTGATTGTCAACGTGTTCGTTTTCGTCGCCGGAGGGACTACCGTACCGAAGGCCAGCGAGCCCGTGATTTTCACCTCGGTGCCGGTTCCGGTTAAGGGCAACACCGCCGATGTGATGCCGTTCGGGTCGGCCGTGAAGTTCGCGGTGACCGTTCCCATTATCACGCCGAACGTAGAACCGGGATTAAAGGTCACGTTGAACAAGCAGGTTTGACCGCTTGAGAGCACCGTGGTCCCGGGATTGCACGCGCCGGTGAGGCCCGTCTCGTTGACCGCGAAGTTCGCGCTCGGGCTTGGCACCAGAGTGTTTAACGTGATTGTGCCCGTTCCGGCATATTTGAACGTCACCTTGGTGTTTGCGCTGGTGGTGTTTATCACTTGCTCCTTAAAGGTGATGCTGGCTGGGCTGAACGACTCGTAGCTGCTTCCCGTTCCTGTGATGCCCAACAACTGCGGGCTCGTCGGATCGTTGTCGTGGACGAGCAGCGTGGCCTTCTTCGCGCCCGTGGTCGTCGGATCGAATTTGATTCCGATGATACAGCTGGTGGTGACGGTACCGGTGCAGGTGTTGCTTGCAATGGTGAAGTCGGTGGTGTCGCCCGTGAGCGTGGCCAACGTCGCCGCGTAAGTGGTCGTTCCCTTCACCGTCACGTTCTTGGTCACGCTGGTCTGGACGGACTGGTTGCCGAAGCCCAGCGACGTGGGGCTGAGAGTGAGACCCGTGGCCGTGCCTTGCAGGGGCACAACCAGCGATCCGAAGTAGCCGGGATAGGTGACGGTTAGCGTGCCGTTGATGACGCCGTCCACGGTGGGCGAGAAGCTCACGTCCACCTGGCAGCTCGAGCTGCTGTTGAGCGTGGTGGGACAATCGTCAACCTCAGTGAAACCGGCGCTGGCCACGATGCTGGCGATGGCCGCGTTGCCGTTGGCGCTGAGGATCAGAGCCACGGGATCGCTGGTTGTCTTAATCGTCTGCGTGCCGAACGACACGCTCGCGGGCACGGAGCCGAGAATGGTAAGCGCATTGATCTTGCGGACGAGCCAGCTGCTGTACTCGGCTTCGTAGATGTTGCCCGAAGGATCGACGCCCACGCCTACCGGAGCATAGAGTTCGGCGGACGTGGCCAGCCCGCCATTGCCAGTCACGCCGGCGGTTCCGGTTCCGGCAACGGTGTGAATGTTCCCTGCTTGATCCACCAGGCGTATGCGTTGGCCGCTGTACTCGGCGATAAGAACGTCGCCTGCCAGATCGACCGCAACTCCCCAGGGATAGTACACCGCGGTTTCGTTAGCAGGGCCGCCGTCGCCCTGATATCCGCCGCTGCCGTTTCCGGCGTAGGTTGTGATGATCCCTGACGTGTTCACTTTGCGGACGCGCAGGTTGTTATAGTCAGCAATGTAAACATTTCCCGCACTATCTGCGGCTACGTCATAGGGGGTGTACAACTCTGCGCTGGTAGCGGGGCCACCGTCGCCGGAGAAGCCGGCGGTGTGGTTGCCGGCGAACGTGTAAATATCGCCGGTGGTCTGGCCGCTTTTGGGAGTGCAGGCGCCGCCGGTGCTAGTCACGGTGGCGCAGGCCACCATTCGGATCACCTGGTTTTGACTGTCCGCGATGTAGAGATTCCCCGAAGGATCCAAGGCGAGCCCGTATGGGTAGTAGAGTTCTGCGGATGTAGCGGGCGCGCCGTCTCCCATGTAGCCGCAGGCCAGCGAGGGGCTCTTGCCCGCGATAGTAGTGATGGTGCCGCCGCTCACCTTGCGGACAAGGCAGTTGTTCGTGTCCGCGATGAAAACGTTGCCGGCGCTATCGACCGTGGTTCTGGCGGGATAGTTCAAATCTGCGCTGGTGGCTGCCCCTCCGTCGCCACTGTAGCTGCAGGTTCCGGTGCCGGCAAATGTCGAGATGATTCCGGTGCCGCCATTCACTTGCCGGATGACGCAATTATAGCGGTCGGCAATGTAAATATTCCCCGCGGAGTCGGAAGCGGCCCCGTAAGGATAATAAAATTCCGCGCCAGTCGCCGGAATGTTGTTGCCGAAGAAGGTGGTGCTCCCCGTTCCGGCGATGGTGTAGATATCCCCTGCCGTATCGCCGGTTGGAGGAGTGCAGGTGAGGGTGCTGACGTCGCAATAGACTTCACGGATACGATAATCGTCGTAATCGGCAATGACCAAATCACCCGCAGGGTCCACCGCCACTCCGATGGGATAGTACAGGTTGGCTATGGTGGCCAACTTGCCATCGCCGTTGTAGCCCGCGCTTGCGGTGCCCGCCACGGTGTAAATATCCCCGGTGGTCTCACTCGTCGAGGCTGTGCAGGTGCCCCCGCTGCTGGTCTTGGCGGCGCAAGACACTTCGCGTATGCGTTGATTGTACTCGTCGCCGATAAAGAGATTGCCGGAATTGTCCACGGCCACCGCAGCGGGATAGTACATCTCGGCTGTAGTGGCTACGATGCCATCGCCATTGTAGCCGGCAGTGCCAGGATGGCCGACACTCTCACCGGTGCCAGCCAGGGTGTAGATGTCGCCACTGGTCTCACCCGAGGGAGCGGTGCAACTGCTGATTCCGGTACCGCAGGCTACCTGGCGTACTAGCTGATCGTCAGTGTCGGCAATGTAGAGGTTCCCAGCGTTGTCGGTGGCCACAGCGTAGGGGTTGTACAAGTTGGCTGTGGTGGCTGCGATGCCGTCGCCGTTGTAGTAGGTGTTTCCGTTAGTGACGCTTCCGGCTACGGTGTAAATGTCGCCGGCGGTCTGGCCCGAATTGGGAGTGCAGGCGCCGCCAGTGCTGGTCACCGTGGCGCAGGACACAATTCGAATGCGCCCGTTAGACTGGTCGGCGATGAAAAGGTTGCCATTCTTGTCGAGGGCCACGCCGGTTGGGTTATACAAGTGAGCGCTCGTAGCCGGGCCGCCATCGCCAGCGGCGCCAGACTGGGCGCTTTGCGGAGTTCCAGCGATCGTCGTGATGATTCCGCTGCCGGCGTTCACTTCGCGGATGATCTGGTTACTCTCGTCCGCGATAAATACGTTCCCCGCGTGATCGACCGCGATGCCCAGCGGGTTATACAACTGCGCGTTTGTCGCCAAACCGCCATCGCCGGAATAACCGTAGTAATAGCCTCCCGCGACGATGGTCAAAATCCCCGTCGACTTGGTTATCTTCCAGACGCGGTGCTGGTAGTTCGAGTAGTTGCTGCTGAAATAGACATTCCCGTTACTGTCGAAGGTGATGTTGGTGGGCTGGTACACAGGAGCGATCGTGGCCATAACGTCATTCGGTCCGCCGCCGGCGAAAACGTTAATATAGTCCTGCTGCGCGAAGGCCGCTGCCGACAGGAGCAGCAAAATTCCGGTACAAACAATCAGCTTGAAGTAACGCATATCGATATTCCCTCTTTTTTGCCGGCGCTAGAGCACCGGCTGAAATTGATCTTTTGCAAATCCTTTCCATAAAAGCCGCGGCGTCGTACTAGGGAGCGATCACCAGGTCAATTCTCTGGTGGTGCTGCGCTCCTGATGCATCCCGAAAGTCGATGTTGAAGTTCGGCACTATGCCCCTCTGTTGCCAGTGCTCGTATTCGCTGGCGGGAATGGTGAAGGTGCCTACGAGGGGCGGCACGATCTTGTGCTCGTTAAAATGCAGCGTCACATTCGTGAAGGGAACCTGTTCCTTCTCCCAATCGAGCGGCTCGCGCTCGGGACGCATCACCAGGGAACTGGCGAGCGAGATGGTGGCGTCTTCTACGTCCTTGCCGCTGTAGTTGATTACGCGGAGCGACATCCGTACTTCCACGTTTTCGCCCTGCTTGGTGACCTGGAGAATCTTGTAATCTCCGCTAAAACTGTGCGTGTTCCTGGCCTGCGCTGCGAGCGCCAGGCAAAGGGCAAGGCATGGCAAAGCGAAATAGTGGATTGAGCGTAGAACCCTGCGTTGCATAGTTCCTCCTGAATTTTCCATACGGACAATCTAAGGCACGAGAGATTCTCGAGCGCTGTTATCAGTGCTGTCTGGCAAGCCCAGAATCAAATGCACACCTCGGCTGAAGCACTAAAAAGGGGGGAGAGAAACGCTGGCTCACTTGCTGTGTTAATTGCTGAGGCTCGCGAGCTAGAACTTAGAACCGGGAAAAGCGTTGGGGGAGAAAGCGGACGAATTATGCGCGTGGAAGGAAGACATGTCAAGGTGAAAGGTTGATTTTGTTGGCGCATGAAAGTGCAGGAGGTTGCGAGCGGTTGCAAGACGGATCACTGGTGGATGATCCAAATGGGTTCGGAGCTTGTATCCCTAAAGCACCACTACCCTCCGCGGCAGCGGGCTTGGCATCTCCCGGCGAATCGGAGTAAATTACACACCACGCCCCGCCCCGGGTTCGTGTACAACCCGGCCACAGGGGACACATTCATGGCGAAGACCACCCGGAAGCACAGCACAACCAACCCGACCCTCCCCAAAGCCCCGACCGGAATCCAGGGACTCGACGAGATCACCGGCGGGGGGCTTCCGCGCGGCCGGCCCACCCTCATCTGCGGCAGCGCAGGATGCGGCAAGACCCTGCTCGCCATGGAGTTTCTGGTGCGCGGCGCCACCGAGTTCAAAGAACCCGGCGTGTTCATGGCATTCGAAGAGACCGCAACCGAGCTGACACAAAACGTCCGCTCCCTCGGTTTCGACCTCGATCAACTGGTCAGGCGAAAGAAGCTGGTTCTGGATTTCGTCCGCGTGGAGCGCAACGAGATCGACGAAACCGGCGACTACGATCTCGAAGGACTGTTCATACGCCTGTCTGCCGCCATCGATAGCATTGGCGCCAAGCGGGTCGTGCTTGACACCATCGAAACCCTGTTCTCCGGACTTCAGAACGAGGGCATCCTGCGCGCAGAGTTGCGCCGCCTGTTCCGCTGGCTGAAAGATAAAGGTGTCACTGCGATCATCACCGGTGAGCGCGGTGAGGGCGCCCTGACTCGCCGCGGCCTGGAAGAGTATGTCTCCGACTGCGTGATCCTGCTGGACCACCGCGTCAACGACCAGGTTTCGACCCGCCGCCTGCGTATCGTCAAATATCGCGGCACCACGCACGGCACCAACGAGTATCCGTTCATCATCGACGAGAGCGGTTTCAGCGTCCTGCCGGTCACGTCCCTCGGCTTGAACCACCAGGTAAGCAACCAACGGATTTCCAGCGGCATTCCCCGCCTTGATGCCATGCTCGGCGGCAAGGGCTTCTACCGGGGGTCGACGATTCTGATCTCGGGCACAGCCGGTACCGGCAAGACCAGCCTGGCGGCGCACATCGTCGATGCCGCCTGCCGCCGCGGCGAGCGCTGCCTCTACTTCTCCTTCGAGGAATCGCCCGGTCAATTGATTCGAAACATGCGCTCCATCGGTTTGAATCTCGAAACCTGGGTAAAGAAGGGTCTTCTCCGGTTTCATTCCAGCCGCGCCACGTTTTACGGGCTGGAAATGCACTTGGTATCCATCCACAAACTAGTCGACGAGTTCCGTCCTGATACAGTTGTTCTCGATCCCATCAGCAGCTTGATCCGGGCGGGAATCCAGAGCGATGCCAATACCATGCTGGTCCGCCTGATCGATTTTTTGAAGCTGCGGGGCGTGACCGGCTTGTTGACGAACTTGACGTCCGGCGGCGCAGCTCTGGAACGCACCGCCATCGACATCTCATCCATTGTGGACACCTGGCTCTTTGTCCGTGACATAGAATTGGGCGGCGAGCGCAACCGCGCCATGTACGTCCTCAAGTCGCGCGGCATGCCCCATTCCAATCAGCTCCGCGAGTTCCGCCTGACCTCCCGCGGCGTCGACTTGCTCGACGTCTACGTTGGTCCGGAAGGTGTGCTCACTGGATCGTCCCGCGTCTCCCAGGAAGCCCGGGAGCAAGCCGCTGCATTGGCGCGCCAACAGGAGGCGGAAGGAAGGGAGCGCGACCTGAAGAGAAAGCAAGAAGCACTGGAAGCGCGTATCATTGCACTACGCAAAGAGTTTGAGGCTGAGGAAGCCGAGGCCGCTCTCCTTGGTTCCCAGGAAGTTGCCCGCGAAACAGCCATTGCTCAGAACCGCGAGGCGATGGGCCGCAGCCGTCACGCCGACATGAAGCGAACTTCGTCACTTTCCCAAAACACACGAAAGACTCGGAATGAAAAAATCACCCAAGTCGGCTGAACAGCCGGTTAGCCTCCAGCAACTGGCTGGAAAGAAGGCGCGCAAGCAGGGCGAGGTTGAAATGTGGGATCTCCGCCTTTATGTCGCGGGACAAACACCGCGTTCCCTGGCCGCTTTCTCCAATCTCAAAAAGATTTGTGAGCAGCATCTACCGGGCCGATACAATATAGAAGTGGTGGATCTGGTCAAGCACCCGCAGTTGGCCGCGGGCGATCAGATTGTGGCGATTCCGACGCTGGTTCGCAAGCTGCCTCAGCCCCTACGCAAAATTATCGGCGATCTTCGCGATACCGATCGCGCCTTGGTGGGCTTACAATTGCGTTCCGGTGGAACTGGAACCGACGCGTAGCAACTGACGAACGATGAAGGTTGACGAGCCTGATGGAGTGCAGTTATGACGACTAACAGACCTGAATCCGAGACCGGTATTCACTTGATGGACGAAGCTGTCGAAACCCTCCGCGCCATCCAGGAAGGAGCCGTGGATGCGTTCGTAGTCGAGGAACCGGAAGGCCATCGCGTTTACACGCTGGAAGGCGCCGATCTGCCTTACAGTGTCCTGGTTGAGCGCATGCAGCAGGGCGCCGCGATGCTCAACACCCACGGCGAAATCATTTATTGCAACCCCAGCCTGGCAGAGCTTCTGGGCGTGCCCCTCGCAACAGTCATCGGTGTTCCGCTGCAAAACTTCCTCGATCCCGTTCAACAGGCGCTCTGTCAGAAGCTATTAAGTGAGAGCAAGCAGGCTCCCTGCGAGGGCGAAATGCGGCTCCGTAAAGCCGACGGGACGATGATCCTGGCCCATTTCTTTTTCCGATCGTTGTCGCGCGACAATTCTGCAACCGGCGTTCTGATCACTGACCTTACGGCGCGCACCCAACAGGAAGAGTTCACGTCACGGATTCAGCAAATGCAAGACGAAGAGCGCAGGCGCATCGCTCGCGAGTTGCACGACAGCGTCGGTCAGTTGCTCGCGGCCATCGCCATGAACATATCCCGCGTCAAGCAGGAGGCTCACAAGCTCAGTGCTGAAGTGGCCAACTTAGTGGATGACAACTTCAGCATGATCAATGAGGTCAGCAAGCAGATTCGCACGATTTCCTATCTGCTGCACCCGCCGCTGCTCGACATCGCGGGTCTCGCCTCGGCTCTTCGCTGGTATGTCGACGGCTTTTCCGAACGCAGCAAGATTAAAGTCAATCTGGAAATTCCGGTTGAGTTCCGCCGCCTGTCCAGTGACATGGAGATCGCGATTTTCCGCATCGTCCAGGAGTCTCTTACCAACGTTCATCGCCACTCCGGCAGCCCCTCATGCACGGTAAAGATGACGCAGGACAAGGAACATTTGCGGGTTGAAATTCGAGACTGTGGCCGTGGCATCCCCCAGTCAAAACAGGCGGCCTTGCTCTCCTCGGCAGGAGTCGGTCTCCGTGGAATGCAGGAACGTATTCGGCGATTGGGAGGAACTCTGCAAATCGACTCCAATGAAAGTGGCACCTCGGTCATAGCCACGCTGCCCATTCCCGACGCACCCGCGGGCGCCGCTGCGGATGTGGCCTGACCATTGCAGCTCTCTTAAATAGTTTCGGGAAGGCCACGGCGTGAAGCCGCTTCCTTCCCGAGAACTGAGAACTCCAACCTTATCCCCGCACGCTGATCTTCGAAAACGACAGCACCGCCCGCCCCGAGGTCGGCACGCCCATTGACAGCGCCGGACGGAACGTGGTGAACACCAGCATGCGCTTGACTTCAGGCATAATTTCTTTCGACGTTCTCCGGCCCGGCGAGTATGCGATAGTCCTGCACCCGCCCGTTGGCTCCCACGTAGGCTTCGATGACCAGCGAATCCGCGTCGATCGTGCTCAGGTTCGTTCCAAACGCGCTTTGTTGCAGCTCGGGAGCGGTGTTCACCATGATGAGCGGCACGTCATGGTTATTGGCCTGCACCGACGGAGGCGCCACAAAATACGCCATCACGGTCCCAAATATCAGCAGCGCGCTCAGAAATCCCGCGGTCGCGGGAACCATGAACGCATTCACCATGTTCTCCAGCCGCATCCTCACTCCGGCGAACGCAGGCTGGCGGGCCAGCGCCGCCTCGCGCGAAATCGCCAGGCGCAACTTCAATCCCAGATCCACCGGAGCCTTTGGACGTTTCACGCTTAGCAGCATCTGCTGCGTCTGCCGCAGCAGTTCGTACGCACTCGCGCAATGGGCGCAACTTCCGATGTGCTCCTGCAGAGCGATCATCTGTGCGCCTGTGAGCGTGCTATCCAGATACGGAGAGAACAGTTCCTCAGCCTCAGAGCACCGCATGGCGCTCCCCGCTCCTGCGCTGTACGGCTTGGTTGTGCACTGCATATCTTTCTCGGTGCACTTCATGGTGTCACCTCGACCCTTCTACCCTCTCCACTGACCCCAGACTCCATCTCATCTTCTTCATCTTCATCGGCGCTCAACCCTCTCACCTCGCGCACATAGGGCGCCAGGCGCTGCTTCAGGGCTTGCCGCCCCCGGGTCAAACGGGATTTCACCGTCCCCAGCGAAATCTCCAGCACCTCCGCAATCTCTTCGTAGGCCATTTCTTCCAGATCGCGCAAAATCAGCGTGGTCCGGTACGGCTCCGGGACCTCTCGCAGCGCCTCTTCCACCTTGCGCCGTACCTCCACGTGCGCAGCGTTGTCAAAAGGAGAGTCCGCCCGGTCGGTCAGCGCGATCTGCATCGCTTCACTGGCGCCCTCGCTATCCGCCGGCTCAATCGAGGTTTCATACGCCTTGTGCCGGAACCACCAGCGCCGGCGGTTCGCCGCCTCATGCAGCGCGATGCGGTAAATCCAAGTCTTCAAACTCGACTCGCCGTGAAAGTGCTTCATCCCGCGAAACACTTTCAGGAACACCTCCTGGGTCGTATCGGCCGCGTCCGATGGATCGTTCACCATGCGGTACACCAGCCCGTACACGGGCTGCTGAAACTCTCCGATCAGCCAGGCGTACGCCTGTTCCGATCCCGCCTTCAACTCCGCGACAATCGCCGCTTCCTGCGACCGTGCTCCTATCGCACTTGCCAGATCACCCAAGGTGGTTGCTCCCGCCATAGACGGCGTCCCCTGATTATAGGATTTTCCACCCTATTCCACCGGAAAAATTCCGCAGCCCAGCTCCAATCGCAGCCGTAAGCCCTGCATTCATAGACTCCGTTGCCCACCGCCAGGTTCCCGGTTCGTTAAGTACCTTCGTTTCTGTCGATTGAGGTGCCTTGCACAAGCCCCGCGAGCATGGACTGCTCTGAAGCCAAAGGGGGAGGCGCTGACAACGGTAACTGCGCATGGTTACCTGGGAACGCCCGCGCCGGCCCGCTGGCTGGATTTCGCTGCACCAGGAACGCGTCAGGCGCAGCGGGCAGAGAGCTCTCGAAATTGTTTTTCTGATTAATCTTATCAACGCGACGCAGCCGCTGTTGCCCGCTTTCGAGCCTGCAGCACAGGCAACTGCTGGACGATGGCACTCAACGCGGCCAACAATACCTCTGATCCCTTTTCCAGCCCCAGATCGGATTTCTGCAGGAATCCTAACGCCCCGTCGGCCACTAGCCGCTCCGCGTTCCTTTGGGAGAGGCCGGTCAGCACCACTACAGAGATAGCCGCAGTGGCCGGATCGTGCTTCAAAGTCTTGAGCACGTCCTGCCCGCCGACTTTTGGCAACAGCAGATCCAGCAGAATCAGGTCCGGCTGTGATTTCCGCGCCGCTTCACCGTCGGCGGCTGTGACCACGGAGTATCCTGCGCGCACGAGCGCCCGCTGGATTCCGAGCCTTAGGAAGTTGCCGTCCTCCACCACGAGAATCTTGATGGGCCCAGGCGGACATTCCTCAGTCGAGGGCGCTCGCGGAGGTTCGGGCGGCGGCTCGGTAAGGTTTCTCTCGGTTGTTTGCGGCGCAGGCGGCTCTTCGCGCACATTGACCGTCTCCATTTGCGCGGACGAGTCGGGTGGCGGTCCAATCACCACGGCGGAGGACGCTTGCGGCGGAGGGTCAGGAGGCAGTTCGATAAGGTCGACTTGCCCGGCTAGAGGGCATGGCGGCGACTGCATTTCCACCACTCGGGCTGAGGTGCGGCGCGGTCGCGACCGTTTGGCCTTGGTTTTCTTCCGTGACTTGGATGGTCTGCCCATGGCTCATGTAGTCCATCGGCAAGAGTCGCGGATAAGAACAGAATTGCGCCGCACATTTGCACGGCCGAGACGAATCGGGGAGAGAAGAAGGGAGTGGGTTTCACTGGTCTCGTAAGCAGTTCCCGATTGACCGTTGTCAGCACCGCCCGATGATTGAAGATACTTCGACGGATTACCTCTTGGCGCCAACCTGCGCCGCCCTCTTCGAGCAGAGTCGATGAACAAAATCCCGCACCGCCACCACCAGCGCCTCCGACCCTTGATCCATTCCCAGTGCCGACTTCTCCAGAAATCCCGCCGCGCCGTCTTCTTGCAGCCGCTCCGCGTTTTTTTGCGACATTCCCGTCAGCACCACTACCGGAATCTGCGCCGTCGCTGCATTTTTCTTCAGCGCCCGCAGCACTTCCACACCACCCATCTTCGGCAGCAGCATGTCCAGCAGGATCAGATCCGGCGCCTTCTCCCGCGCCATCAGCAGCGCCTGCTCTCCATCGCCTGCTGAACTCATTTCATAGCCCGCCTGGGCCAGGGCGCGCTCCGTTGCTATCCGCAGAAACTTGCTGTCTTCCACTACCAGAATCTTTGTCATCGCCGCTCAGGCCTCCCATTTCCCGCGCAGAAACCTCGCAGCCCGCTTCCTCGCGATTCGTTGCACGCGAGCCTCGGCCCTCACTCTTTTTCTATCGGCAGAACTTGAAACTTCTGCGGCAGACCTTAGTGCAGACTATCAGATAAGAGTTCTCTTAACCTTTGGGCATCGGCAATGACTTCTTCCCACAGAAGCTCGTGCTCCTTGTTGTGGGCCGATAGGTGCCTATTCACTTGCGACTGGATACATTGGACGCCGCGCCAATTAGCGTCTTCACTGTCTCTCGGAACCCAGAACGAAGTTCCGTTTCGTACCCGTCTGGAATCGCCTTCGTCAGCAGCAGCATGATGGTTCCATGGGCCGAGGCCCACAGGGCCAGCGCCAGCCGCGTGTGATCCTCCGGCGAGCCCCCGAGCCGTTCCGCCAACCTCTTCTGCATCAATCCCACGTTCGGCCTGGACTCCCGAAGGGGACCTGCACGCTTCGACGTCTTGCGGGAAGAAAGCCTATGCACGTTGCGGTAAAACAATTCGAACTCGTGCGGGTGGGCGAGGGCGTAGTCCAGATACGTGTCGCCCATTTCCTCGATCGATCGGCAACGCTGCAGATGGCCGCCGATATCGTTCTGAATGCGGCGCAGCAGGGCGCGCAAAATCTCCTGCCGGTTCTTGAAGCGCCGGTAAACAGCGGGCGTGTTGCTGCCGGCCCTGTCGGCTATGGCGCGCATGGTGAGCGTCTTCTCGCCCCCGCGCTTCCACAGACCGTGGGCCGCGTTGAGAATATGTTCTTCCAGATCAGGATCGGGTTGCCGCGGCATAAACCTCCCAGGAATCAGTCCCTTTAGGGATTATGTTTACAAGGTATACATAACACCATGGCGGGAGGAAGACAAGGCGCGCCTTCTCCACCCCTCAAAAAGAGTCAAGGATTATATTGACAGCGTATATATAACAGTGTATAAATAATCGTAATTGGGCCATTTCCTTCCCCTGGGGTGTCAAAAATTGCTTTAGGAGTCTAACGATGTATTCCTGGGACGATCCAAAGGACAGAGTCGTCATTATGCAAATGAATGAGGATTTGCGGGGCGCGCAACTGGAGCTGCTCAGCGCCCACTGCGCGACCCACCAGCTTCGGCTGCGATATTCCCTCGAAGATCTGGCGCATTTCGGACAGCGCGACGTCCTCCGCAAATCGGTTGAAACCGCCAGCGCTCTGAACCAGTATTACGCCTCCCTCGACACCAAGATCCCTCGTCGTCCACAGCCCGTTTCCAGTCTCCCCGGCAATTTCACGGAAGCGCACCTGACGGAAGCCGTCAATCGCGTTTCCTCTTTCCTGCGCGAGCAGCGCGAGCGCTTTCTGCCTTCGGCCGTGCCGCTGCCTCAACCCCGCAAAGCCATCATGTGGCCATACTTCTCACCAGAACTGCTCGATCAAGTCCGTATAGTTGAACTTCACGGCGAGCGACTCCCCAACCCTCCCTTTTACCGCGAGGCCAAGGCTCTGGGTTTCGTGAACCTGCCAGACTTCACCCACATGGAGTCTTTAACCTTTATCGATGTGCTGGTTTTCAATGAGACCTTGACCGAGAGGGCGCTGTTTCACGCGCTGGTCCATGCCGTCCAAATGCAGGTGCTGGGCCTGGAGCGTTACACCGAACTTTTCGTGCGCGGTTTCGTGGATACGAAATTTCATTTCACCGTGCCGTTGGAAGCGCAAGCTTTCTCCCTGGAGTCAAAGTTCGCCCGCCCACGCCTCGAAAGATTTTCTGTGGAAGAACAGGTGCGCCTCTGGCTGAAGCAGGGCCGCTACTAGTCCTGCCCGGCCGCTCGGCGACGCCAACGATCTGCCCCACCCCCCATCACGCAAATGGGCGGCGCGAGCCGCCCGCGTGATTCCCATGCTCTCTCCACCGAATGCGCCGCGAACGGGGAAGGGCACGAGTTCAGTGGTTGCGGAAAAACTCATCGATGCAGGCAGAACCGTGGAAGAGCGGCCCTTCAGGGCCGCGTAAGCCGTTTAGGATCTGTCGGGCTTTAGCCCTGGTGGTCGCCCTTCTCGCCTCAGGAACAGGTTTTTCCGCAGCCTCTTCACTCGTGCCGCACCAGCGGTGAAATAAGAGCGCGGCTTCAGCCGCTGAGGTACGCTCTCTGAAAACGGTCCGTCATCCCGACCGGAGCCAGAGCGCGAGCGACGGCGCAGCAGAGAGCCTGCCCTGAGCGAAGTCGAAGGAGACCTGCTGTTCCGCCCGCAATCCCGCACTCTTCACAGCCGCGAAGCGGCGAAAGAATGTCCAGACGGGCAGATAGTTGACAGTTTAGACCGGGGACATAGTTGACAGATTCTGGCCCGGGTTTTGGGGATGGGGTGCAGGGGAAGGGGTCAGTTCCCCTTCCCCTGCATCAGCTCTGTAGAAGCCGTGAGCTGGCATTCGGCGATGAACCGTTCGGGTTCGACTGTCGAAATGCCCCAGGGCAAACTCTGCGAAATAAATCGTGTACCAGCGATCATCGATCGGCTGCAGTGCGATGCGTTCTCCCATCAGCGTCTCGCTTAAGAACACATCGTGAGTCTTCCACATGAACTGGCCGCCGGGTGAGATGCGCCGCACGATCATGGAACTGCCATACTCCGGTGCAGAGATACGTGCGGGATAGGGTCGCGATGAGGGCGCATAGCAACTTGCCGGAGTGCGCATGTCGAGTGCTTGGTGTGGACGCTGCTCATTGAACTCGCGGCGAAACTGCTCGAAGCAGCGCTGTTGTGCGCGGCGGTTGGCCGCCATCGGTGACATGGTCTCCTGCTGCAGGGTCAGGTGCATGCGTTCGTGGCGTCCGTTCTGCTCCGGGTGCGCCGGTTGGATACGCTCGGGCACGATGCCCAGCTTCATCCACCACACCGCTAAGCGCGATAATCCGGCAATCGCGCGGGAAGCGAAGGGCGCGCCGTTATCGGTGCGGATCGCCTCCGGCAGGCCGTACTCGCGGAACGCAGCCTCGAAGATGGCTTGCGCGCGCTCGGTGTCGGTCTTCTCCACGGCCTGACAGCGCAGCAGGTAGCGGCTGCAGGCATCCGTGAGAGTCAGCGGATCGATGCGCGCGCCGTCCTGGGTGCGGCCCCAGCCTTTGAAGTCGCCGCACCACACCCGATTGGGCGCGTCGGCTGCGGCGAAGGGCGCAGTATACGGATCGGTCCGGCGCCGCTTCTTGCGTGCGATTACCAATCCTTCGCGGCGCAGCAGTTCGCCCATCGTGCTCACCGCCGGCCACGTCCTATCAGGCTGCTGACGTTCCAGCACCGCCTTCAACTTTCGCGGCCCCCAGCGCATGTGCTCGTGCCGCAGCTCCACGATCTGCTGCTCGATCTCTGCCGCTGTCTGGTTGGGATGACGACGCGGCGCACGGCTGCGCTCCTCCACGCCCTCCCAGCCGGCTTGCTGGTAACGGGCCAGCGTATTGTATCCGGCCTGGCGCGAGATCCCGTGCCGGGCACAGAGTTCGGTCATCGTACACTCCTCGGATAACCACTGCTCCACAAACTGCCTGCGCTTCTCCACCACTCCGCTCACTTTCCAAGGCATGCTCCTTTGTAGCCGCCTTCTGTGAACGGACCAAACTGTCAACCATCTCCCCGGTCTGTTTTGTCAACTATGTGCCCGGTTTGGACCGAATGCAGCCTACGGCGCAAGCCGTGGGGCACGAAGAAAGAGATTTGTTTAAGCCGCTGAGCGGCGAAAGACAATAGCCCGAAACAAAGCGGGGCGGCTTGCGCCGCCCCGCTTCAAGGTCAAAAGCCGCGGGCAGGAGTGCCCGCGCCACACGACGCAAAAGCGAGCGGCCCGAAACTTCCGGGCCGCTGGACAGCCGAGGGCGGCTGTCCCCACATGGTTCGTGCTGGTATGGTGACCGAACTCTCCTCCGAGCGTCCAAGTGATAGTTTTGGAGACGACGCTTACCATGCCCATCCCTATGAACATACTTCGTGTGAACATGCTCCGAAGGAATACGCTGCTAGGTTTGCCGCTGCTGGTTGTGGCGGTGACGGTGTGTCTGTTTGCCGCGCCCCTGTTCGCCGCCCCAATGACCGATACGGACCGCCAACACTTGCTGGTGCACTTCGAGATGACGACCCAAATGGTGGCCGAGCAGGTGCGCGGGTTGTCGGCGGCGCAACTGGAGTACAAGGCGTCGCCGGACCGGTGGAGCATCCGGGAAGTTGTTTCTCATCTGGCGGTGGCCGAACCGGACTATTGGCGGGAGATCCAGAAAGCGCTGAAGGCGGCGCCGGACATGAAGGAGAAGAAATCGTCGGCGACCGACGCCGACATTATGTGGTACGGCATCGATCGCGTGGTGCATACCAAGACCGGCGGCGGGCACGAAAAAGTCGATACCTACAAGGACCTGGGCGAGGCGCTGGGGAAGTTTCAGGCGCTGCGCGCCATCATGATCGAATACATCAAGACTACCAACGATGATTTGCGGGCGCACAGCTTTGGGGATTATGGAGAGGTGATCGATTGCTGGCAGTGGATGCTGGAGATCTCCACGCACGCCGAGAGGCACATCCAGCAGATTCGCGAGATCAAGAACGAGGCCGGGTTTCCGAAGAAGTGAATAGCGGGGCGGGCTGGTCTCCCGGGCAGCGGGGTTGGGATCCTTCGACTTCGCTCAGATGACAACCAAAAGAACTAGCGGCCCGAAACTTCCGGGCCGCTGGACAGCCGAGGGCGGCTGTCCCCACATGGGTCTTGCTGATGGCTGATGGCTGAAAGCTGATTCTTACGTTCCCTCGCTCCAGCCCGCCAGATACTCTTCCTGCTCCGGCGTCAGCCGATCGATCTTGATTCCCATCGACTCCAGCTTCAGCTTCGCAACGCGCTTGTCGAGTTCGTCGGGGACTTTGTAGACCGTCTTTTCCAGCTTGGCGTGGTTGCGCACCATGTATTCGACTGAGAGCGCCTGGTCGGCAAAGCTCATATCCATCACCGATGCCGGGTGGCCCTCTGCCGCCGCCAGGTTGATCAGCCGGCCTTCGCCGAGCAGATTGATCTTGCGTCCGTCTTTCAGCGAGTATTCATCGACGAAGTTTCTCGTGGTGCGCTTCGACGATGACATGTTTTCGAGCGCGGGAATGTCGATCTCCACATTGAAGTGGCCGGAATTGGAAATAATCGCGCCATCTTTCATCAGCGCGAAGTGCTCTTTGGTCAGCACACTCTTGTTGCCCGTCACCGTGCAGAAGACGTCGCCCATCTTGGCTGCTTCCGCCATCGACATTACGCGGAAACCGTCCATCACCGCTTCCAGCGCCTTTGTCGGATCCACCTCTGTAATGATGACCTCGGCCCCGTTGCCGCGCGCCCGGCTCGCCAGCCCGCGCCCGCACCAGCCGTAGCCTGCGACCACGAACTTCGATCCGGCCAGCAGGAAATTCGTGGCGCGGATGATGCCGTCAATCGTCGACTGTCCGGTGCCGTAGCGGTTGTCGAACAAATGCTTGGTGTCGGCGTCGTTGACTGCAACGATGGGGAACTTCAGCACGCCTTCCTTGGCCATCGCCCGCAGGCGGATCACTCCGGTCGTCGTCTCTTCCGTGCCGCCAATCACGCCTTCGAGCGCGTCGGTGCGCTTGGTGTGGAGAATCGTCACTAGGTCGGCGCCATCGTCCATGGTGATGTGCGGCTTGTGATCGATGGCGGCCAGAATGTGGTTGTAGTACGTGTCGTTGTCTTCGCCCTTGATGGCGAATACCGGAATGCTGTGATCGCGCACCAGGCTGGCGGCAACATCGTCCTGAGTCGACAGCGGATTCGAGGCGCACAGCACAACTTCGGCACCGCCGTCCCGCAGGCAGATGCCCAGGTTCGCAGTCTCGGCCGTGATGTGCAGGCAGGCGGAGACGCGGATCCCTTTCAGCGGCTGGTTCTTGATGAATTCCTTGCGGATAATCTGCAGCACCTTCATGGACTGGTTGGCCCACTCGATGCGCTTTTTGCCCAGTTCGGCCAGTTCTACGTTCTTGATATCACAGTTGATTGCGGCGGTTGACATACTTCTCCTCTTCTATTCAGTGGCGCGTCTCGCGCGGAAAAATAGCTTGAGTTTTAAAGACGATGACTCGGGTTGCATCACATTGCAGAATACACGAACTTCAGATTCAGGGGAGATTGCCCACTCGAACTTTCCACATCCGTCTTCCGGCCAAAGGCAGAAACGGAACTTTGGTGAATCTCAGTGCGGAATTTCTCCGCGACCTCCGCGATAAGGTTTTGACTTCCTTTTCTTCTCTGATGTAGCCGGCGTCATCCTGAGCGCAGCCGTTCTTCAGGCGGAGCGAAGGATCTGGCGTGCAGCGCCACCGTCCCTATTTGCGCACAGCCTGCCCCACCGGTTCCCTCAGCCCCGCATCGCTGGCCAGCTTCGCCGCCTTGTCGGTGGCCTCCCAGGTGAAGTCGGGATCGTTGCGACCGAAGTGCCCGTATGCCGCGGTCTTCTTATAGATCGGCCGACGCAGATCGAGCGAATCGATGATGCCCCGCGGGGTCAGCTTGAAGTGCGCGCGAATCAGGTCCGGGATGATCGTGGGATCCACTTTCTCCGGTCCCGAATGTATCCACCCGCACGCTCACCGGATCGGCCACGCCGATCGCGTAAGCCAGTTGCACTTCGCAGCGATCCGCCAGCTTGGCCGCGACGATGTTTTTCGCAATGTGCCGCGCCATGTAAGCCGCCGACCGGTCTACTTTCGTCGGATCCTTCCCGCTGAAAGCCCCGCCGCCGTGCCGTCCCATGCCGCCGTAAGTGTCGACAATAATCTTCCGGCCCGTTAGTCCGGTGTCTCCCATAGGCCCGCCAATCACAAACCGACCTGTGGGATTGATGTGGTAATGCGTGTACTCATCGAGCCAGCGCGCCGGAATCACCGCCTGAATCACATGCTTCAAAATCCCCGCCCGCAATTCGTCGTTGGTAACAGTCTCCGCATGCTGCGTGGAAATCACCACTGCGTCGACGCGAGAGACCCTGCCGTTGGCGTCGTATTCAACCGTAACCTGCGACTTGCCATCCGGGCGAAGGAAGGGAAGCGTTCCATTCTTCCGCACCTGGGAAAGCCGCATGGTCAGTTTGTGTGCCAGCGAAATGGGCGCCGGCATCAACTCCTCGGTCTCGTTACAGGCGTAGCCAAACATCATTCCCTGGTCGCCGGCGCCGCCGGTGTCTACGCCCATGGCGATGTCGCCGGACTGCTTGTTGATGCTGGAGATGACGGCGCAGGTGTTGCAATCGAAGCCGTAGACGGCGTTGTCGTAGCCGATGGCGGCGACGGTGCCGCGCACCACGTTCTGAAAATCCACATAGGCCTTGGTGGTGATTTCTCCAGCGATAACGACCAGGCCGGTGGCGGTGAGGGTTTCGCAGGCGACGCGGCTGAATGTGTCCTCGGCAAGGCAGGCGTCGAGTACGGCATCGGAAATCTGGTCGGCAATTTTATCAGGATGGCCTTCGGTGACGGACTCGGAGGTAAATAGAATGCGGTTTTTTGCTGCCAAGTTGGATATCTCCTTGTGGCATGTCTCAAGCACGTTCGCCCGCTGAGACAGGCATGGGACTCTTACAGCTGGCGGGACCGGAGGAACTACACGCCCTCGCATTGAGCGAAAGCGGCGTCGAAAAGTCCTCAAAAGAGGCTAACAGACCGCTCAAAAGCGCGCAACGATTTTAGCCCTAACTGCCCGGGAATGAATCCAATCGTGGAATTGCCGGGCCGGACGGGGAAGGTTGCGGGTTGAGCGGCAGAGGACTTATCTGAGTCCCGTGCTATCGAAAGTGAGAGTTTTGACTTCGGCTTCGGCACCCTGGGGCGGAATCTCTTTGCCGTTGAGCAGGAAGCTTACGCCCGATGCGTTGCCTACTCTGACCGTGATTTCATGGGCGGCGCGGATGGCGGTGCTGGCTGGCGCGATCAGAGTTTCCTGGACGACCGGCTGGCCGTCGGCAATCACAGCGATCCAGGTAGTTTCCGACGCGCGAATTCTCAGGGTAAAGACCGGGGGGGCCTTGGCTGCGGCAGCGGCGCCGGAGAACTTTCGAACCGTGACTTCACGATCCGAAGAAACACGATCCGAAGAAGCATGATCAGAGGAAGCACGATCGGAAGAAGCACGATCCGAGGAAGAATGGCCAAGCGCCGCAGTGTCGCGCTCATGACCGGCGGCCGTGGTGGGAGTGCTTGAAAGCTCACGTTTCGTGGCGAGATGAGGGCCGGAAGGCGAGCCGGAGGCAGCGGGGCGGGTGGCGCCAGAAGCAGACGGCATTGTGGCAGCCGCGGCAGGAGTAGTTTCCACGGTTGCTGCGGGCACCACGCGCGAGATCGGAGTCTGAGCCGAAGGGGCGCCGTCGGCCCGTACCCCACGGGAGTGCCGGCTCCACAACATAGCCGCCACCAGAATCACCCCGAGGACGACGGCGGGAACCTTCCACGGAATCGCGTCGGCGCGGGGCGCGATGCGTCCGAGCTCCAGGTCAGCGGACGGATACTTCTGCTGCGGCCTGCGCGCGGACGGCACGGGAGTTGACTCACGGGTTTGAGCCGGCTGCGGGTTCTTGATCTGGGGCGTGAGTTCCGGACTCGCCTCGCTGGTCACTTCGCGCTTGACCTCGTCGGCAACCGCCCTGGTCGCACCAATTTTGATCGCGGGCGGGTTGGGCTTGGGCAGGACGCGAACTGGTTCAACGGGAACTGGTTCGACCTGAACTGGTTCGAGGCGCGCCGGTTCTACCCGAACCGGTTCGGCCGCACGCTGCTGGACGCGGGGTTTCTCTGCGCGAATCTGATCCTCGCGAACCTGCTCAGCTCGAGCCTGTTCGGGGCTAGGTTGCGTGGCGCGCAACCGCCCAGGGCGAGTCGGCTCGGGATGAAGCTGCGGCGTAACCTCCGGCTGCCACGCGGCGGCCTGGACCTGGGCCTGGCGCAGGGCAACCAGATATTCGCTGACCGACTCTTCGTCATTGAATCCCAGATGCTTGGCATAGGCGCGGACGAAGCCCTTGTTGAACACTCCCCCGGGAAGCAGGTCGAAGTGTTCATCCTCGATGGCCTTAAGCATGCGCGAGTTGATTTTGGTGACGTTGGAAACGTCATCGAGCGTGAAGCCGCGGCGCTCGCGTTCTGTGCGGAATTTGTTCCCGAATACTCCCACTTGAGACCCCGGCGGGCAGACCTTTACCCGCATGTCATGGGATCATCATAGGACAAGCGCGAAGAGTGCGCCACAGCCATCAGATACTAGGCGGAGGTAACCTGGGGAGGGGGGACCGAAGAGGAATGTCCTGAAGGGTTGAGCGCGGAGAAGGGTGCCGGATGCCCCATTTCTCGCGCGTTCTGGGCGCGAGAAAGCCTGCCCTGAGCCTGCCGAAGGGTGGGGCTTTCCCACCCCAGATCAGCGCCAATGAAGAGCCCGGAGTCAGCGCGATGATGCATTTTTGCATTTGGCGAACTCGGATCTTCGAGGGCGTCGTCCTGAGCGCAGCCGTTCTTCAGGCGGAGCGAAGGATCCGGCGAGGGCCAACGCTGAGCTAACCGCGCAAAAGGCACCCATACCCGTATCAGCACCCGACTTGCCGCCCATTCCCATTTCGGGAATAGCCTTCCCAAAATGGGAATGAAGGGAAAATTTTCCTGCCTCGAATCTTGCTTTCGGCTATTCACGTGTGACAAACTATTTCTAGGAGAAAATACGCGGCCGATCCAAGGCCGCGTTTTTTTGTCCTCAAGTGGGGCGGGAGATGTTGGGGAGGACCATTCTGTGGCAAGGAAAAGATCAAAGAAAAATCCGGGATCGAGGATCAAGAATTGCAAGCTGCGGGGCGAGTGGACCGAACTGTGCTTCATGTCGCGTGCCATCGAGCAGGGCCTGTGCTTCAGCAAGCCCTGGGGCGAGATCAAGGGCTACGACTTTGCGGTGGAACGAGGCGGACGGTTCGTGCGGGTGCAAGTGAAGTCGACCATTTGCAGGAAGCCGGAAGGCGGATTTTCGTGCACCTTAAAGGATAGCCACGGAAAATATCGCGGCAATCCCTTCGACTTCCTCGCCGCTTACGTAATGCCAGACGATACCTGGTTCATCATTCCAGGGAAAAAGGTACGAGGCATGCAGGCCATTTCCCTCTATCCCCACTCCAACCGCGCAAAATACACGCCTTACAAAGAGGCCTGGCACCTGCTGCGCGGCGAAAACCACGCTCCCACCCGCGTAGATCGCATCATGGCCTGCGTCGACGACGCATCTCTTTGGATGTCAGCGGCCAACGAAGCCCCGTAGGACGTCCGAAAATTAGCTAGCGCGACGGCCAACGAAGCCCCTTAGGGACGTTCGAAAATAGCCCGGCGTTTCAAACGCCCGGTAGCTGGGCATGATTGTAGCCGCGCCGTAGGGGCGCCTGAAACTTGAAGCCGGTTCGAAATCATCTCCACCTGGAGCCCCGGACGCCCTCGTCCGGGGAGGCAGTCTCCGGCGCGATGCTGATATGTCGCGAACATCACCCGCCAGAGAACTGGCGGGCTACTGTCGGCGTTCCCTCCGGGACCGATCTTCCACGGTCAAGTGAACCTCGCCGGTCACCGCTACTGGGAAGGGCACGACCTTCAGTCGTGCCGCTAAAACGTTGAAAAATGTTTGCGCTTCAGCGCCTGGGGTGGGATCTTGCCTCCCGCAACAGGTTTTCCGCGAGACGCGGGGCGCGGGCAGTGGCCGCGAAAATCCCCACGTCTCGCGAAAGACGCGAGACACGGGGCACCCGGCAGAATGCCCATCAATAGAAATCCTACTGCGTTTTCTTTTCGGGCGCTTTTTCGAGCACTACCGCGAATTGCGCCTTGCAGGTGTTGGCCGGATCGTCGAATGTCTCGGCGCTGCGGTCCCCTTGGGAGGTATGGAAGTACAGCCCGTGCTTGATGCGGTCGGGGAGGCCCGTGACGCTGGCTTTGCCGTCGGCATTGGTGCCGACTTCGAGGTCGAGCTTGTGGAGGCTCATGAATCGGTAGGCGATGTGGACGCGGATCTTGGCGTCGTAGACGGGCGCGCCGCCGGAATCGGTGACAGTGAATTCGGCGGAACAGGGACCGAGGCCGCCGTCAATGACAGGGACGGCTTTGGGATCTGCGGCTGATGTCGTGGCCTGCGCAAAAGCTGGGGAAGAGGCAGCGAGCAGAAAGAAGGTCAGCAGGGGTTTGTTCGTATTTAGACTCATGCATCCTTTTATAAGACTACCTGAAGACTACGCCAACCGGGGGTTCAGACACCAAGGTCAAAAGCCGCGGGCGGGGGCGCCCGCGCCACACGTGCTGGGTTGGAAGCGATTCATGGCATTGGCTTTAGGGGTTCAGGTTACTAACGATCATTGCCCGTGCACAAAAGTGACGAATATAATTTTTTCACGCCATCCCGTTCAGCGAGGACAACGGTTTTTCTGCATGCCTGAGGCCGGCACACAATTGACGCGCCAGAGCCAGGAGCTAAGCATTTTTCATGACGTGGCCAAGGCGCTCACGTCGTCGCTGGACCTCGACTCCATCCTGCAAACCATCATGGAAAAAATGGCGGAATACTTCCGCCCCGATACCTGGTCGCTGCTGATGGTGGATGAAGATCACGACGAATTGTATTTCGCGATTGCCGTGGGCGAGGCTGCCGAGGCGCTGAAGAGCGTGCGGCTCAAGGTGGGGGAAGGCATTGCGGGGTGGGTGGCGAAACACGGGGAACAACTGATTGTTCCCGATGTCGAGGCGGATGCGCGCTTCGCCAAGCGGATCGACGACACGACGAAGTGGGAGACGCGGTCGATTATCTGCGTGCCGGTGCGCTCGAAGCTGCGCGTGCTGGGAGTGATCCAGCTGGTGAATGTCGACATGGCGCGATTCGGGAACCAGGAAGTTTTCTTTCTGCAGTCGCTGTGTGATTACGCAGCGATTGCGATCGAAAATGCGCGCTGGGTGGAGCGCATCCAGGAACTTACCATCACCGACGACTGCACCGGGCTCTACAATGCGCGGCATCTGTATAAAACGCTGGATACGGAAGTCTACCGGTCGTCCCGCTTCGGATATGAGTTCAGCGTGCTGTTCATTGATCTGGACCACTTTAAGCAGGTGAACGATACGCACGGGCATCTGATTGGGAGCAAGCTGCTGGCGGAGATTGGATATCTGATCAAAGCGCAGCTCCGGCTGATTGACTTTGCGTTTCGCTACGGTGGGGACGAATTCGTGGTGCTGCTGCCGCAGACCAGCAAAGATTCCGCGCTGGTGGTGGCCAAGCGACTGCAGGAGGGCTTCCGCGCCAGCAGCTTTTGCCGCGAAGAAGGATTAAATCTGAATGTGCGGGCATCGATTGGCCTGGCCACGTATCCCCACGATGCCCGTACCGCCCACGACATAATCCGCCAGGCCGACGAAATGATGTACATCGTGAAGAACTCTACGCGAGATAACATTGGGATTGCGCAGCGCGGGGTGATGAAGTAGCGCTCGGGTTATTTGGGTTCGGGCTTCCAGGGATTGGCATTTGGCGGAGCGGTGGGGTTGACGCCGAAATCCCAGACGTAGAGATTCATTCCTTCCTTTCCCATCATTTCAACCAGGGCATATTCGCCGGGAGCAAGGCTTTCGGTGGGAGTGATTTTCAGCCATCCGCCGGTGATGCGATCGATGGTGGTCTTCACGAACTGTTGTTCCTGACTGGTCTTGCCGGTGAGGTTGCGCTTCACATCGCCGAGAATGCGTTTGCCTTTTGCGGTTTGCGCGCGCACGATGCGGAAGCGGTCGAAGGGGACGATGGGTTGCTGTGGCTGCTGCGGGGATTGTGAGGCGGAGCTGGGATCTTTCACGGTTGAGTCTTTTGGTTGCTGGGCCTGGTCTGAGGTTTCCGGGGAGTCCTCGGGCATGAGGTAGAGCGAGGGTACGTTGGTGTGCGACTGGACTGGGGCGTGTTCTCCGTCGAGTTCGATGGTCATCTTGGAGTTGGCGACGGGATTGATGGCTCCGCGGAAAATGTTGCCTTTGGTTTTGCGGTTGAGATCGCCGGCGGTTTGTTGAATGTCATTGAGTTGAGGCTCGCCTTTGAAATTGTCGAGAAGGAACACGCCGGAATCTTCGGGCAGGCGCAGGCCGGGAGCGACCTGGGGGTGGCGGGCTTCGCCTAGATCGCTCTCGGCCTTGAGTTCTTTGTCGAGTTCGACGGCCTCGGGGACGGAGGGGCCGGCGGCGCGGTCTTTTTCGTATTTCTCGGTGGCAGGCCAGTCGACTAGGGAGGTGGGGAGCTCCTCCCACTCGTTGCGCTCGGCGCTGAGGTAGCGCACGCGGTCGCCTTTGACTTCATATTTCGTGACTGACTGGTAGGAGCCGTCTTTGAGGATCAGGCGCAGAGAGCGGTCCTGAGAGGCAGCATGGGCGGGGATCAGCCAGAGCGTGGCGAGGGCGGCGACTATGAAACAGATAGCGCCGCGGCGGAGCGGGATGGCTGGTGTCATGGTTGAGTTCATGATCAACGTTAATTATCAACCTTAATTATCAACCAGCAGGGGCGGGGAGTCGATTGGGTTTGCCGTTTGGGGATGCCTCAGATAGTCGTTCGGGAGACCGAAGATCGACAGCTACTTTACTTTTTTTAACCCTGGAGACAGTTCGAGGCCTCATGCGCGATCTAGAAAGGGTAAATTGCGGCGAGCCTTGAGCGAACCGTTTGCTCCATTCGAATCGATTTGGGGGAATAAAATCTGAACCTCTATGAATTTGAGACCGCCGCTCGAGTGGATGGAATTTCCTGAAGCTAGGTTTCTGTGATGCTTATAGCGAAATCTCATGGTGTCGGCAGCATCGTGCCCAGCTTTGCAAAAGAAGCAAAGCTGGGGCAGCCTCGCTTATTCTGGTGCCGCACAGATGGGCCAGCCCCCAGTGGCTCGGTTTGAACTCTGAATCTCACAAGGCGTCATCCCGAAGAGCCCGCGTTTTTACCAGCGGGCCGAGGGATCTCCCGTGGCACACAGCGTCGTAGCGGAGATCCTTCGCTCCGCCTGAAGAACGGCTACGCTCTGGATGACGCCATCGACGAGCGAAGATGCCATCAGAAATTCAAAATGGGCGACTGAGGGTGCCCCCGTCGTTACGTTTTTTGGCAAGGGTGGGCGGCGATGCTGCGTGTGCTATTTGATTTTGATGTGGACACGTGATCAAACCCACTTGGTGCCGGGTTTTCCGACTCCCGCCCTCGCAAAAAACGCGAAGGACGGGGCACCCATTGTGTTGGTAATGCCAGTGAGATAAAAAGCCTGGGCCACCCGCCGCCGGAACAGTGGAACTGGAGCAGTTACCGTTATTACGCTTTGGGAGAGCGGGGACCAGTGCTGGTCAACGAAGCGCAGAAGGCGGAGATGCGGGTGCGCGGAATTGCATAGTGCGGGATGGCTGGCCCCACGCCGTATGGGACCGGGGTGCCCACTCGCCGAAAACCGCGGCGAGTGGGGCAGCCTCGATCGTGGTGGTGCTAGGCATTAAAAATTGGAATGTGTGGGCCAGCTGTGATCTATCAAGACGTTGTACCCGGCGGAATAGCCCGGCTGATGGGCGGAGCGTAACCGAGACTACCATGCGGACGGTGGAAGTTGTAATGCTCAAGCCAGGGCGAGAGATGCTGATCGCGTTCCTCGGAGTTGAGGTAATGGCGAACGTAGGCCCACTCGCGCAGGGCGGTTTGAATGAAGCGTTCCGCCTTGCCGTTGGTGCGCGGAGTGTAAGGGCGGGTGAAGCGGTGCTGGATGCCGAGTTGGAGGCAGGCGGCGCGGAAGTGGCGGGAGCGATAGCAGGAGCCGTTGTCGGTGAGCAGGCGGCGGATGGAGATGCCGTGCTGGGCGTAGAAGGCGACGGCGGCGCGCAGGAAGGCGATGGCGGTTTCGCTTTGCTGATTGGGCAGCATGCGAGAGAAGGCGAGGCGGGAATGATCGTCGATGGCGACGTGCAGAGCCTGCCAGCCGGCGAACTGAGGGCGGCCGCGACGCCGGCCATCGCCACGAATGGAGACCTGCTGATAGCGGGTCATGCCCTTGATGTCGAGATGGAGGAGATCGCCGGGAGCGGGATGCTCGTAGCGCACGACCGGTGGAGCGGGATGCAGATGACGCCAGCGGTTCAACTGAGCGCGCTGCAGGATGCGACTGATGGTGGCGGGGCTGAGATGGGTGGCTTGGGCGATCTGATAGGCGGGGCATAACTGGCGACGCAGAGCGATGACCTGAGCGATCAGCTCCGACGAGGTTCGGCGCGGGCTATGGAGGGGCCGCGAGGAACGATCCCGCAAGCCGGGCAAACCCAGGGTGCGATAGCGCCGGACCCACTTGGCGGCAGTTTTTCGGCTGACGTTGAACGCGGCTGCAGCCGCGTTCAACGTCAACTTCTCGATCATAATCTTCTTGGCTAAAGTCTCTCGACTACGAAAGGTAAGTCGGGCATTCTGGTGAAGGTCCATTCGGTCGACTCCTTCGAAGCAGATTGGTCAGCACCATCAGCTTCTCCGGTGTTGCTCGAATGGACTATTCACTTCTTGGGAACAACGTCTTGAAAGATCACAGCCAGCCCCCTCCATTCGAATCGATTTGGGGGAATAAAATCTGAACCTCTATGAATTTGAGACCGCCGCTCGAGTGGATGGAATTTCCTGAAGCTAGGTTTCTGTGATGCTTATAGCGAAATCTCATGGTGTCGGCAGCATCGTGCCCAGCTTTGCAAAAGAAGCAAAGCTGGGGCAGCCTCGCTTATTCTGGTGCCGCACAGATGGGCCAGCCCCCAGTGGCTCGGTTTGAACTCTGAATCTCACAAGGCGTCATCCCGAAGAGCCCGCGTTTTTACCAGCGGGCCGAGGGATCTCCCGTGGCACACAGCGTCGTAGCGGAGATCCTTCGCTCCGCCTGAAGAACGGCTACGCTCTGGATGACGCCATCGACGAGCGAAGATGCCATCAGAAATTCAAAATGGGCAACTGAGGGTGCCCCATGGTTACGGGGACCAGTGCTGGTCAACGAAGCGCAGAAGGCGGAGATGCGGGTGCGCGGAATTGCATAGTGCGAGATGGCTGGCCCCACGCTATATGGGTCCGTGGTACCCACTCGCCGAAAACCGCGGCGAGTGGGGCAGCCTCGATCGTGGTGGTGCTAGGAGCTGAGTTTTGACGAGGCTGCTAGAATCTTGCAGCATGCGCATGCTAGCGATTGCAATCTGCCTGCTTCTATCGAGTGCTGTGTTGGGAGTGACTTCGAAACCGTCGGCTGACAGTAGCGCGAAATTCGCCAAGCTCAGCGAAGAGTTCATTCATGAGACGTTGGTGCTTTCGCCCGCCACGGCTTCGCAGGTGGGATACCACCGGCACGTGGACACGAAGACCGGCAAAGTGATTGAGCTGGATGCGCTGCTGGATGACGTGAGTGCCGCAGGGATGGCGGAGCAGCGCCGGGTGTACGCGCATTGGCGCGACCGATTCCGCGAGGAGACTCCTGTGGCCTCGCTTGGAATTGAGGATACGGCGGACTGGCGGCTCATCGATGATCAGATCGGTCTGAGTCTGCTGGAAATCGACCTCATTCAGAATTACAAGCATAATCCCACGGTTTATGTGGAACTGCTGGGGGCCGCGCTATTTCAGCCGCTGACGGATGACTATGCAGCGATGGAGGTGCGGCTGGGGCATATTCTTTCGCGGCTGGCGGCGACGCCGCGCTTTCTGGAGCAGGCGCGAAGCGTGTTGGTGGATGCCGATGCCATTTTCATCAAGGTGGGGATCGAAGAAAACGATGGAAACATCGATCTGATCCAGAACGCGATTGCGCCCGCGATTCCGGCGGGATCGAAATTGAAAACTCAGTTCGATCAGGTTGGGCCGGCGGCGATTGAAGCGCTTAAGAATTTTTCCAGCTGGCTTAAGAATGATCTTGCGAAACGGAAAACTGATCGTACCTGGCGCCTGGGGAAAGAGTGGTACGGGGAAAAATTCCGGTTGGTGATGGAAACTCCGGTTACACCCGAGCAGGTCCTTGCCGACGCAGAACGCGAGCTCAAGAAGACGCGGGCTGAAATGCTCCAGATTGCCTTGCCATTGCACAAGGAATATTTCCCTGAGCATGACGATCACTCGAGCCTCAGCGCACAGGAGCGTGAAAACAAGATTATTGGTGAGGTGCTGCGGAGGATCTCTGACGATCATCCCAAGCGCGATGACTTGATGCAGGCGGTGAAAGATGATCTTGCCGACATTCGCCAATTCATTATCGATAAGAAAATCGTCTCGCTGAAATCGAGAGACAATTTGAAAGTGATTCCGACGCCCCCATTCATGCGGGGGAGCTTTTCGGTTGCCGGTTTCCATTCGGCACCGGCGCTCGATCCCAACGCCGAGGCGCAGTATTGGGTTACTCCAATCGACCGGCAGACGCCGGAGGACAAGGCCGAGTCGAAGTTGCGCGAGTACAACAACTGGGTACTGAAGTGGCTGACGATTCATGAGGCGCTGCCAGGACATTATGTGCAGGCCGAGCATGCCAATGAGATCGAGCCGGTGACTCGGCGGCTGGTGCGGGCTGTCTTTGGAAACGGAGCTTATGTGGAAGGCTGGGCGGAGTACATTGCGCAGGTCATGATGCAGCAGGGATTTGCGAATAACGATCCGCGGTACCGGATCAGTTATTTGAAAATCTGGTTGCGCGCGATTGGCAACAGCATTCTTGACGTCCGCATGCAGACGATGCAGATGACGGATGACGAGGCGATGTCTCTCATGATGAACGATTCCTTTCAGACCAGGGCCGAGGCGGAAGGAAAGCTGCAGCGCGCGAAACTGAGTTCGACACAGTTACCGACTTACTTCGTAGGCACGAGCGAATGGTGGCGCTTGCGGCGCGCTTATGAAGCGGCGCGGGGGAAGGACTTCGTCCTGGCGGATTTTCACGACCGTGCGCTGGACGAAGGAGCGTTGCCGGTTCCGTGGCTCGGGGAAATTATGCTGCAGAAGTGATTGCTAGAGGCTTGGCCACGGATTTGCACGGATCTTCACGGATTACGGAATTTCACGTTACATCGCTAGAGCTGCGCCTTTCCTGGGTGCGCTGTGGATTCTTCGCAAGGGAGAAGAGCGGTCATGTGTTTTTCAGCCACCGCGAACTTTGTGGGCAGCGGAGTTCTGGGCGCCGTCGGCGTCGTCACATTGACCAGGGTGAAGCACAGACGTGAACTGCTTTTCGCTGCGCTGCCCATGGTATTCGCCGTTCATCAGTTCATCGAGGGGTTTGTCTGGCTGGGATTGGATGGGATTCTTTCGCCGGCGGTGGCACACGATATGGGCGCGGCGTTCATGCTTTATGCGCAGGGGCTGCTCCCTTTTTTGCTGCCGCTAAGCGTGCTGCTGTTCGAGCCGAACGCGAAGAGCCGCAGCCGAATGCTGCCGTTCCTCGTTCTCGGCGGAGCAACTACGCTCTACATACTGTGGGCGCTGACGGCATTCCCATTGCAGCTGTACGTGAAGGGAAACAGTATCGTATACATCAATCAAGCGACCAACAATACAGCGGTTGCATTGCTCTATGTGATTGCAACGTGCGGTTCGCTGTTTTTCTCGAAGATCAAGATGATGGTAGTGTTTGGCGCGGCAAACCTAGCGATTCTGCTGGTTGTAATGGAGTTCAAGCGGTACGCCTTCACCTCGCTATGGTGTGCGTATGCAGCGGCCGCAAGTGTGATCATCCTCGCGTATTTCTGGAGGAGCCATGCAGATCGACCATTCCTCTATGGGTTGGAAGGCCATCAACGAGCGTAATCGGCCATAGCACTCAAAACCCAACCGGCTAGGCCCAGGGAGGGGCGACAATTTCCCCGAAGTGGATGCGGGTTGCAGACGGCCTGAGCAATGCCGGGCGCGTGAAAGTTGGTGCGACGGCGCGGGCCCAGGATTGGGAATGTTCCGATCAACATGCCAGGGGAGCTTGTAGTATGCTGGACGGCGTAAGGCCGCTGACATTGAAGATGAATCGCACCATCATTGTTTCTGCCGCTGTTTCCTTTGCTTTTTCCGGGTTGATCCATACGAGCGCTGCGCTGGGGCAGGTGGACGCCGGGCAGGCGAGCGCGCCGATCGGGGCTCCTGCACCGGGGAGCGTGCCGTACACGGTGCCGGGCGGAGGGCCGGCGGCGGGGGCCGGGCAGTCGGCGCCGGTTTCCTATGCATCGGTAACGCAGGTGAACGGGCTGCTTTCGCAGTTGGAAGCGGCATCGAAGAATACTCAGGCGGATCTGGCCAGGATGCGCATCGAGCGCTGGAAAGCTGATGGCACGTACAAAAAGCAAGCGCTGGCGAATGTGGATTCTATCGAACGCAACCTGCAGGCAGCGCTGCCGGAGATGATTGGGCAAGTGCGGGCGGCACCGGAAGACCTGCCGGCGACTTTCAAGCTGTACCGGAATCTGGATGCTTTGTACGACGTGGTGGGTAGCGTGGTGGAGTCGGCGGGGGCATTCGGGTCGAAAGACGATTTTCAAGCGCTGTCGAATGATTTGAGCAGCGTGGAGGGCGTGCGCAAGGCGTTTGCGGAACGCATTCAGAATCTGGCGGCGGCGAAGGAAGCGGAGATTTCGCGTCTGCGGACGGACTTGAGGAAGGCACAGGCGGCGATTCCGGCGGCTCCTCCGAAGGTGACTGTTGTGGACGACACTGAGCCGGCGAAGAAGCCTGCGGCTAAGAAGAAGGCAGCGGCGAAGAAACCGGCTGTCACGCCGGCGCCGGCGCAGACGCCCCCCCCGCAGGCAAACCCGCAGTAGGCGGCATTTCGGCGCTTGCCGGAAGCGAACCGCAGGCTCTGAAGCGCGGCTGGTTTAAGAAGCTTAACGGCACGACTGAAGAGGTTGCGGAAAAACTTCTTTTCGCTCGCCTGCATTACCCTCAGCGGCTAAAGCCGCCGCAGGTTTTGCTGGACTTACGGCGCGGCCTGAAGCCGCGCCCTTTCAAAGCAGCCGTACGACGCGAGTTTTTCTGAAGGCTGTGAAGTCGTGGCCTTCCCCAAAACCTGCCTAATACGGAGTTTTTCGGCGGCCTGTGCGGTTGTGGCCTTCCCAAAGCCATTCACAAGACCAGTTCGGCGATCTTGCTCCTCGCGTCGGTCCCAATAGCGCGAGAATCTGATAGGCTTCCACCGCATCCACATTGCATTCGAGAATCGGCATGAATCTTAACCATGAGATTGTCGCGAGCATTGGTGGCGTGGCCATCATCTTTAGTGTTCTGCTCGATGCGTTTGAGACGATGGTGCTGCCGCGGCGGGTCACGCGGCACTTCAAGCTGACCGCGTGGTTTTACCGCCGGACTTGGACACCGTGGCGCAAGATTGCGCGGCGGATCAAGACGGTCTCGCGGCAGCAAAACTTTCTGGGATACTTTGGGCCGCTGTCGCTGCTGCTGCTGCTGGCGTTCTGGGCGGCGGGGCTGATCTTCGGTTTCGCGCTTCTGCAGTATGGCGTGGGCGGACACGAGCAACTCAGCGGCGAACGGCTCACGTTTGGCAAGATTGTTTACCACAGCGGCGAGACATTTTTCACGCTCGGCTATGGCGATATTGTGCCGACTTCTGGCGTGGCGCGAGCGCTTTCGGTGCTGGAATCTGGCATGGGGTTCGCGTTTCTCGGAATTGTGATTGGGTATATCCCGGTCGTTTATTCTGCGTTTTCGCGGCGCGAGGTTCAGATTTCAATGCTGGATGCGCGGGCAGGATCGCCACCGACGGCGGTTGAGTTGCTGGTGCGGCTGGCGGGACGTTCGGACGGGCCGTCGATCGAACAGATCCTCCTCGATCAAGTGCTGCGCGACTGGGAGCGGTGGTCGGCGGAGTTGCTGGAGAGCCACATTTCGTATCCGGTGCTGAGTTTCTTCCGGTCGCAGCACAGCAACCAGTCGTGGCTGGGGGCGCTGACGACGATACTGGATGTGACCTCGCTGATTTTGACGGGCGTGGAGGGATTGCATCCGGGACAGGCTAAGGTGACGTTTGCCATGGCGCGGCATGCGGCGGTGGATCTGGCGCAGGTGGTGAATGCGCGCTACGATCCGCAGGCGCCGGAACGGTTGCCGGATGCGGATTTCGACGAGGTACGCGCGACGATGGCGGCGGCGGGATTGAACCTGCGCGCGGATGAGTCAGCGCGGCCGAAATTGGCCCAGTTGCGGTCGATGTATGAACCGTATGTGCACTCAATCGGTCAGAACCTCATGTTGACGCTTCCACCGTGGCGGCATTCGGAGAAGACGCGGGACAACTGGAAGGCTGGGCCGTGGGACCGGGTGATTCAGGCGAGGGGACTTGCGGTGCTGGGGCAGAGGCCGGTACAGCCGGGACTGCCGCGGGGGAGCGAGGATCACTTTTAGGGACGTCGGATTCGCGGGGGTATCGCAGCTCCGGTCTAAAAGCCTGGACCGCAGAGTGCGCTGAGAAGTGCCGCAGAGTCCGCGGAGAAAATCACGGAGGATGCGCGGGCGCTGCGCGGAATTCGCGCGTGCTAACATCCTTTCTTCTCTTCCTGAGTTGATGGCATGAAACGAATTGGCGAGAACGTGGTGCGCATTGAGGCGGAGGCGCTGCGGGCGCTGGCGGATCGGATTGGCGGTCCGATGGCGGAGGCATTTCAGCGGGCGGTGGAGTTGATGTTTTTGTGCGCGGGGCGGGTGGTGGTTACGGGGATGGGGAAGAGCGGTCTGATTGCGCGCAAGATTGCGGCAACGCTGAGCTCGACGGGGACTCCTGCGTTGTATATGCATCCGGTAGAGGCACTGCACGGGGATTTGGGGATGGTGGTGCGCGGCGATGTGGTGCTGGCGTTGTCGGCTTCGGGGGAGACGGAGGAGATTCTGGCGCTGCTGGCGACGATCAAGCGGCTGCGGGTGCCGCTGATTACGATGACGGGGGATGAGGTGTGCGGATCGGGTGATCGGGGGAGTCGCGCTTCTGGATCTGCTTCTGGATTTGGGGATCGGGCGGGCACAGGGCCGGCGGCTGCGCCGCCTTACGCGGGCGGGGGCGCCCGCGCCACACAAGCCAACTCCACACAGGCTGGTTTCACACATTCTATTTCGACTTTGGCGGCGGCAGCGGATGTGGCTTTGGATTGCTCGGTGGCGCAGGAGGCTTGTTCGCTGGGGCTGGCGCCTACGGCTTCGACGACTACGATGCTCGCTTTGGGGGATGCTCTGGCGGTGACGTTGAGCGAGCGGCGCGGGTTCAAGGAGGAGGACTTTGCCAATTTGCATCCCGGAGGGAAGCTGGGGAAAAGATTGGCTCGGGTGGAATCGTTGATGCATAGCGGGGACGCGCTGCCGCGGGTTGCGCCTTTGACGAAGATGCCTGACGTGATTTATGAGATGTCGCGGAAGAAGCTGGGCGTGACGGCGGTGGTGGAAGGTGAGAAGTTGGTGGGGATCATCAGCGATGGGGATTTGCGGCGGCTGCTCGAGAAGCGGGGGAAGGATGTGCTGGATTTGACGGCGGGGGACGCGATGACGCGGAGTCCGAAGACGATTATTGGGTCGGAATTTGCGGCGACCGCGCTGGCTTTGATGGAGGAGAAGAAGATCACTTCTTTAATGGTGGTGAACGGAGCCGGGAAGTTGGAGGGGATTGTGCATTTGCATGATTTGTGGACGACCGAACTGGTTTAGGAATTGAGTAATTGTGTAATTTGGTAATTGAGTAATTAAAAAACACGTGGTCGCTGCGTTTCAATTACACAATTTCTCAATTGCACAATTACAAAATTGAAGGTGTCCCATGTATCACTACGATCCAAATACGGCGCTGGAAGAACTGACCGAGGATGCGACGCTGCCGAACCCGGTGCATGTGCGCGACATGATTCTGCGCAAGCGGCTGTCGGCGGATAAGTCGCTGGAGCTGAACCGGCTGTTTGTGGAGTATCAGAAGTTTTTTGGCGAGGCGCAGAAGCTGGGGAAAGAGATACTGAAGCAGCTGGCGGGATAGGATTCAGGCGCCTGCCACCGCGAACCTACAGCCGAGACGATGCGCGAGTTCGTCCAGCCACAAAGCCGCAGATTCCTCAGGGCATCGCTCGGTAGCGACATTCGGGACAACTTAAATGTTTTTCACGGGTTTCTACTCTGCAGCGTCTGTGTCTTTGCAGGAGGCAGTCTAAGAGTCCGCTGCTGCAATATCCAATTTTTCCAGGATCGGCGAGGAATTTCCCGGTGCCAGTCACGTGGGACTTCCATCGAATGAGGAAGTCTATTTTCTCGTGACGTCGCCGGACTGCGGAGAGACTGCGAAAAGACAAGGCACTAAGTTTCTGTCTGCATAAAAAATGGGTAACTCGGAAAGCTTCCGGAGAGGAAAGGTCAATGTTCAAAGCATACAATTTTCTACGAACTCTACACAGGGACGCAGCGATTGATTCGATGAAAAACGTTCTGGCGCTCCTGGGAGCGGGCACGATACTTGCCGATTTCTCCACCATGAAATACTGGTTCATCCTTCCGGCTCTAATTTTTTCTTTCGTGCTTTGGTTTGCCGATTACGTGCGGCACGAAGGGTTGTGAAGGAGCTGAAGCGGCTGCTTGTGGAGTATCGGAAGTTTTTCGGCGAAGCGAGAAGCTGGAGAAAAAGACTCGGAAGCAGCTGGTGGGTTAGTACCACTCCGCGAGTTTCTTGGCGCGAACACGACGACGGTCTGTCCACAAAGCCCATATCGCATCCGCCGGAGTTTATAGATTTCTTTCGCCCCTTCGGGGCTTGTTCACTCGCCTAATTTGGCACCCACGGCTTGCGCCGTGGGCTGCATTCTGGTCCAAACCGGGCACATAGTTGACAAAACAGACCGGGGAGATGGTTGACAGTTTGGTCCGTTCACAGAAGGCGGCTACAAAGGAGCATGCCTTGGAAAGTGAGCGGAGTGGTGGAGAAGCGCAGGCAGTTTGTGGAGCAGTGGTTATCCGAGGAGTGTACGATGACCGAACTCTGTGCCCGGCACGGGATCTCGCGCCAGGCCGGATACAATACGCTGGCCCGTTACCAGCAAGCCGGCTGGGAGGGCGTGGAGGAGCGCAGCCGTGCGCCGCGTCGTCATCCCAACCAGACAGCGGCAGAGATCGAGCAGCAGATCGTGGAGCTGCGGCACGAGCACATGCGCTGGGGGCCGCGAAAGTTGAAGGCGGTGCTGGAACGTCAGCAGCCTGATAGGACGTGGCCGGCGGTGAGCACGATGGGCGAACTGCTGCGCCGCGAAGGATTGGTAATCGCACGCAAGAAGCGGCGCCGGACCGATCCGTATACTGCGCCCTTCGCCGCAGCCGACGCGCCCAATCGGGTGTGGTGCGGCGACTTCAAAGGCTGGGGCCGCACCCAGGACGGCGCGCGCATCGATCCGCTGACTCTCACGGATGCCTGCAGCCGCTACCTGCTGCGCTGTCAGGCCGTGGAGAAGACCGACACCGAGCGCGCGCAAGCCATCTTCGAGGCTGCGTTCCGCGAGTACGGCCTGCCGGAGGCGATCCGCACCGATAACGGCGCGCCCTTCGCTTCCCGCGCGATTGCCGGATTATCGCGCTTAGCGGTGTGGTGGATGAAGCTGGGCATCGTGCCCGAGCGTATCCAACCGGCGCACCCGGAGCAGAACGGACGCCACGAACGCATGCACCTGACCCTGCAGCAGGAGACCATGTCACCGATGGCGGCCAACCGCCGCGCACAACAGCGCTGCTTCGAGCAGTTTCGCCGCGAGTTCAATGAGCAGCGTCCACACCAAGCACTCGACATGCGCACTCCGGCAAGTTGCTATGCGCCCTCATCGCGACCCTATCCCGCACGTATCTCTGCACCGGAGTATGGCAGTTCCATGATCGTGCGGCGCATCTCACCCGGCGGCCAGTTCATGTGGAAGACTCACGATGTGTTCTTAAGCGAGACGCTGATGGGAGAACGCATCGCACTGCAGCCGATCGATGATCGCTGGTACACGATTTATTTCGCAGAGTTTGCCCTGGGGGCATTTCGACAGTCGAACCCGAACGGTTCATCGCCGAATGCCAGCTCACGGCTTCTACAGAGCTGATGCAGGGGAAGGGGAACTGACCCCTTCCCCTGCACCCCATCCCCAAAACCCGGGCCAGAATCTGTCAACTATGTCCCCGGTCTAAACTGTCAACTATCTGCCCGTCTGGACATTCTTACGCCGCTTCGTGGCTGTCCCGTTCAGGGATCTGTGTGCTTCCGCAGGCTGGCGATGTAACCGGAGATGGCATCCTTAGCATTTCTCGTGCTTCGTTTAAAGTGCGACCGTACGTGACGCATCCCCGCAGGGCCGGAACGAGCGCGGTGTAGCCGCCCTCTGGTTCAGGCCGGAACATGATGTTGTAGTAGTAGTCTGACGTGGCGATGGTGCGTCGGGATCATTACTAGCCGGGCTGAGGGCCAATCAAAGAAGTCGCTGCGAGATGCCGGCGCGAGTCGGTCTTAACTGCGGTGGCGATACGCGCGAGATCCTTCGCTCCGCCTGAAGAACGGCTGCGCTCAGGATGACCCCCACCAGAGAGTAGACTGTCTTTCCAGCTGCATCGCCATCGGCTGCTACAATAACCAATTCCTCTGCAGAATGAGCGAGTGCCTGTTACTCGGTACTCGTAACTCGGGACACGGTACTCAAACTCTATGCATCGATGGTCGGAGCTGTTTATTCCTACGTTGCGCGAGGCGCCGGCGGACGCTGAGGTGGCTTCGCATAAATTTCTGGTGCGGGCTGGCTATATTCGGCAGCTTGCGGCGGGGATCTACTCTTACCTTTTTCTTGGCAACCGCTCCTTCAACAAGATCGTGGGCATCGTGCGGGAGGAGATGGACAAGATCGGGCAGGAGTTTTTGTTGCCGGCGCTGCATCCGCGGGAGATTTGGGAGGCTAGCGGGCGCTGGACTTTGATGGGCGACAACCTGTTTCGGCTGAAGGACCGCAAGGGGGCCGACCTCGCGCTGGGGATGACGGAAGAAGAAGTGATGACGTCGATTGCGCTGAAGGAATTGCGCAGTTACAAGCAACTGCCGCAGATCTGGTATCAAGTTGCTCCGAAGTTTCGCGATGAGCCCCGGCCGAGGTCGGGCCTCTTGCGCGTGCGGCAGTTCATGATGAAAGACTCGTACTCGTTTGACATGGATGCGGCGGGGCTCGACGTTTCTTACAAGAAGCATTACGACACTTATTGCCGGATCTTTGACCGGTGCGGGCTGAAGTACATGGTGGTGGAGGCGGATTCAGGGGCGATGGGAGGGAAGGAATCGCACGAGTTCATGGTGCGGACTCGCGGCGGGGGAAGATCAGATTGTGAGCTGCGATGGGTGCGGTTACGCGGCGAACATGGAGAAGGCCACGTCAAAGCTGTGGCCGGTTGAGGATTTGAAGGCAGAGGGCGATGGGAAGCCGTTGCTGGTGCACACGCCTGAGCTGAAGACGATTGAGGAAGTGGCGAGGTTCCTGGGGACATCGACCGAAAAACAAGATCAAGACTTTGGCGCTGATGGCCGACGCGGCCGACGAAACGCGCGGGGAAGAAAAAATCTCGTGCAATCGTTGTGCTCATGCGGGGAAATGATCAGTTGAACGAAGCCAAGCTCAAGGCAACGATTGCGATGGAGACTCGGCCGATGGAGGAGGGCGAGATCAGGGCGCTGTTCAAGTCTCCCGCGGGATATTTGGGGCCGATTGGGATTGAGTGGGCGAAGGATTTGAAGAAGGATGGGGGTCATCCCGTGCTGCTGGTCGACAAGGCGCTGGAAGGGCGGACGAATCTGATTGCGGGGGCGAATCAGAAGGACTATCACCTGAAAAATCTCACGCCGGGGAAAGATTTTCATCCTACGGCGTATGCGGATCTGCGGGCGGTCACGGCCGGCGAGGCCTGTCCGAATTGCGGCAAGGAGCTGCGGATTGATACGGCGGTTGAGGTAGGGCACATTTTCAAGCTGGGCTACAAGTATTCGGAGTCGATGGGGACGCGGGTGCTGGATAAGAACGGCAAGGAAGTGATGCCGATCATGGGGAGCTATGGGATTGGGATCGAGCGCATTCTGACGGCGGCGGTGGAGCAGTCGAACGATGAGAACGGATTCTGGCTGCCGCCGACGATTGCGCCGTTTGAGGTGGTCGTTTCGCCGGCGAACGTCAGGGATGAGAAAGTGAAGTCTACGGCTGAGGACATCGCCAGGCGGCTGGAAGCGGCGGGGTTTGACGTGATTCTCGATGACCGGGATGAGAGGCCGGGGGTGAAGTTTAAGGATGCAGATCTGGTGGGAATTCCGTACCGGGTTACCGTCGGGAAGAAGGTTACCGAAGGTACTGTCGAAGTCGTTCTTCGCTCGACCCGGGAAATACGCGATGTTAGGATCACGGCGGTGGTAGAGCATTTGGAGGAGTTGCTTCGCCGGACGAGCTGAAATGGCTGCGGTCCGCGGCGGGGCGGATTGAAGCTATGGGAACCATTAAAGCAATCATCGGCATTCTCGCCATCGTGGGCTGCATCTACGCTGGATTTCAGGTTATTCCGCCGGAGTTGGGCAACTATGCGTTCGAGGATGATTTGAAGACCATCGCAATGGTGGGCGGCGCGAATCCGCATGAGAGCGAACAGGAGCTGGTCAGCGCGGTGATCAAGAAAGCGCGGGAACACGACATTCCGCTCACGCCCGAGCACGTGACGGTACAGCGCATTGGGACACCGGGAGTAATGGCGGTCTACATCTCGGCAGAGTACAGCGTGCCGGTGAACCTGCCGGGATATTCGTTCACTCTGAATTTCAATCCATCGAGTGGGAACAAGGGCTTCTAGATAGTATTCAGCATTCAGCACTCAGCCGTCAGCATTCAGCTCTCAGCATTCAGCACACACCTAACGACCGCGTTACCGGCGTCTTCCAGAAACCTCTGAGCATGAATCTCACATGTCTACCGGCAACGACGCGGTGTGGCCACACGCTGAATGCTGAGTGCTGAGAGCTGAATGCTGAGTGCTGAGTGCTGAGTGCATGCTGAGGTTCCGCGGTTACTGATGCGCCTTCAAAAACGAGGACAGTGACATTCGTAACGTTGCCACCGCGTTACGCACGTCTTACCATCGCCGAGGATAAGAGTTTCTTCACACCGTCCGTTGGTGGGATTCGCGACCGGCGATCGGACGAAGCGGGAAACCAGAGGAAATTAGATTCGCTGCGATTGGCGGAGAGTGGAAAAGTTCAGGTGGAGGCGGTTCATGACGATGAAAGTTCGAGCGCTCCTTGGTTTGGTAGTTGTGTCAGCGGCGATGGTGCTGGCCAGTTGCGGTCATTACACTTGCGGGGCCACGTTTGGCTCCTCGACGTGCACGACCTCCGGCAGTGGCCTTGGGACGGGTAACCCCAATGGCAGCGGCATCGTTTTCGCATATCTGCTGGGTGAGGGTGCCCTGTCTGGCGGAGTGGGCATGGCGGCGGACAAACTCGATCTCTCGGTGCCGGTGTTTGTAGACGTTGGCAGCGCTTTTGTTGCTCCGCCCCTGCCGACGAACAATGTTACAGACGGTGGGACCGTGGTGGTGAATCTACCGAGCCAGAAGTATCTCTACATTCCGTTCAGCGACGGCACGGTTTGGGGTTACGCGATTGACGGCAGCTCGGGCGCGCTCGCTGAGGTGCCCGGAGTTCCGTACTCTACGACGACCGCCGGAACGTCCATTGCCGCCGATCCGGCGGGACGCTTTCTGTATGTAAGCGATTTTTCGACCGGGGATATTGCGGCGTTTACCATCAGCGCGACGGATGGCTCTTTAACCGCCGTAGGAACATTCGTTTCTCCAATCCCGGCAGCACAGATGAACACCGACGGCCAAGGCAAGTTTCTCTATGTGTCGGAGGGCTTGGGTGGCACCAGGGTAGCGGCATTCGCCATCAACCAGACGAGCGGGATCCTCGCTACTACAGTACCGGGCAGTCCGTTCAGTTTAAGCCTGGCACAGGTGTTGGGGGAGCAGTCAGGCAAGTACCTGCTGGGAGTGTCAGGGCAAGGCACGGATAACCACATCCATGTGTTGGGTATCAATGCGGCGAGCGGGGCAATTGCGGAAGTGGCTGGGTCGCCATTCGCCACAGTGGCGGCGCCTCTGAGCATCGTCGTGCATCCCAGCGGGAGTTTCGTGTACGCCTTTAACGGAACCGGCACTGCTATGGAAGGCTATCAAATCAACTCATCTTCAGGCGCCTTTCCGGCGGTGTCAGGCTCTCCGTTTACTGGCATAAATCTCGATGAGGGGCAGTTTGATCAAAGTGGCAAATTCCTGTTCGGCGCCGGAATCGGACACGTGGGATCTCCTGACTTCGGCCCTTATCCCACTGATCCCACGACCGGTATTGTCACGGTTTCGACACAGTTCTCGTTGCAGGGCTTTCTGGGCTTTGGTTTCGCGGTTAGCGATCTGAACACCGCACCTTAATTGAATATCATTTCGAATAGGCACGACGGCTTAACGTTATTGACAACTGAGAGACCTGCGTGAACTGCGGGTCTCTTCTTGTTTGCATCCGGAGCGGTACAATGAGGTAGCCTGCAGCGGCGTAAGGTCCTCGACCGGTCGGCGCAAGGGAGTGCAGGATGCCGGCGGGCTACAACCGCCGAAGAAACCTTTTTACGCGCCCCAACGTCTGAAATAAGAGGGGAAAGTGTCGGTCGTGTCAGGCTGTTAGAACCGCCGAAAGCGCCGTAATCGTGGCCATCAAGATCAAGATTCCGAAGGGAAGCGGAGGACAGAGCGGCGCCGGTTGGGTACCGCGCGATCCTGTTTTGCGCGCGGGCATGGCCGCTTTCCTGATCCTGGCCTTGTCTTTCACGGTCGTATTCTCCTACTTCTACATCAAGTATGACCGGATCATTGCGCGGCGCTTCAGTTCGCCGGTGTTCAGCAATTCCGCGAGGATATACGCGCTGCCGCACACGGTGCGGGATGGCGAACAGATCAGCAGCAAAGAGATTGCGGGGGAATTGAGGCGGGCGGGATATTCCGACCAGGACAACCAGTCTCCGCTGGGCACGTTCCACCTGCAGAAGTATGGGATTGATATCACGCCGGGGCCGGAGTCGTATCACAGTCCGGAGGCGGCGCGCATCAAGATCGAGGATGGTCAGGTCACCAGCATCATCAGCAAAGGGAATGAGCTCTCTGCCTACGAACTGGAGCCGCAACTGGTGACGGCGCTGTTTGAGGCGGAAGGGCGATCGAAGCGGCAAGTGGTGAAATACGGAGATATTCCTCCGGTGATGGTGCAGGCGGTGCTGGCGATTGAGGACCGGCGCTTTTTTGAGCACAGCGGAGTGAATTTTCTGCGGATGTTTGGGGCGATGTGGACGGACCTGACGCGGCAGCGACGCGAGGGGGGCTCGACGCTGACCATGCAACTGTCGCGGGGCTTCTTTCTGACTCCGGAGAAGACGGTCAAGCGGAAGCTGATCGAGATGCTGATCGCGGAGGAGTTGGAGCAGAAGTTCACCAAGCAGCAGATTTTCGAGTTCTATGCGAACTGGGTGAACCTGGGCCAGCGCGGGTCGTTTGCCATCAGCGGGTTTGCGGAGGCGACGCGGTCTTACTTCAACAAAGATCTCAAGGACATCACCCTGCCGGAAGCGGCGCTGATTGCGGGAATCATTCAGGGGCCGAGCCGGTTGTCGCCGTACCGACATCCGGAGCGAGCGCTGGAGCGCCGGAACCTGGTGCTCGATTCAATGGTGGAAACCCATGCCATCACGCGAGAGCAGGCGGACAAGGCGAAGGCTGTGCCGCTGAAGGTGGCTCCGCCGAACGTGGAGGCGAGCGACGCACCCTATTTCGTCGACATGGTACGCGATACTCTGATCAACAAGTTCAGCGAGCATGATCTGAATGAAGAGTCATACCGGATCTATACGACGCTGGATCCGGACCTGCAGAAGGCCGCGGCGCAGGCGGTGGAGGCAGGGATCAAGGTGGTGGACGAGCAGGTGAAGAAGCTGCGCACCAAGAAGGTGAAGGTCGGCAAGAAGGTGGAGACGAAGGTGGCGCCGGGGCCGCAGGCGCAGGTAGCGCTGGTGGCGCTCGATCCGCATACGGGAGCGGTGCTGGCGCTGGTGGGTGGACGCGATTACGCCTGGAGCCAGTTGAATCATGCGGTGGCGCGGCGGCCGACGGGATCGATCTTCAAGCCGTTTGTGTATGCGGCGGCGTTGAATACGGCGCTGGACGGCTCGCAGACGGTGATTACTCCGGCATCGACGGTGACGGATGCACCCTCGACTTTTGTTTATGGCGATCAGATTTATGAGCCGCGAAATTATAAAGAGGAATATCACGGCGAAGTGACGTTGCGGTATGCGCTGGCTATGTCGCTGAACAACGCGACGGTGAAGGTAGCGGAAGAAACCGGGTATGACAAGGTCGCGGATCTGGCGAAATTGGCGGGGATCACATCGGTGAGGGCGACGCCGGCGATGGCGCTGGGTTCTTACGACGCGACGCCGCTGGACATGGCGGGGGCGTACACGGCATTTGCCAATAACGGCATTCGGCTGTCGCCGATTTTGCTGAACTCGGTGCGCAACGCCAAGGGTGACGTGATGGCGAACTTCGGCACCGACCAGCGGCAGGTGCTCGATCCGCGAATTGCCTATGTGATGACGAGCATGATGGAAGGAGTCATCAACAATGGGTTGGGATATACGGCAGTGCGGCTGCGCGGCTTCACTCCGCCGGCGGCGGGGAAGACGGGGACTTCGCACGATGGATGGTTTGCGGGGTACACGTCGAACCTGCTGTGCATCGTGTGGGTGGGCTTTGATGACTACAGCGATTTGCGGCTGAGCGGGGCGCAGACGGCCGCTCCGATCTGGACCGAGTTCATGAAGAAGGCGTCGGCGCTGCCGCAGTATTCCGACATGAAGCCGTTTTCGCAACCCACGGGCGTGGTGGATGTGCAACTGGACAAGGCCACAAATCGACTGGCGACGCCGACCTGTCCGGACGACTATGTGTCGGCCTTCGTCGCCGGCACCGAACCGCACGAGACTTGCGACCAGGGAGGGGGAGTAGCGGGGTTCTTCTCGAAACTCTTTGGCGGGGGACAGAAGGTGATGCCGGTTTCCGCCCAGGCGGCCAATGGTCCGGATGGGCAACCGCAAGCGGACGACCCGAAGAAAAAGAAGGGATTGTTTGGCAAGATTGCGGGGATCTTCAAGGATGACAAATCGTCGGCTCCGGCGTCTAAACCCCCACAGAGCGGGCAGACACCGCCGCAGTAATGGCTCCAAGCGGGACGGTTCCGGTCAGGGACGTGGCTGAAAAATCGCAGCCGTCGCGCGGAAACTGTGACAGAATTACCGTAGCGGAACTGATCGCCTGGGGGTGGCCCATGATGTCCTTCCCGAGAGGCTTCCAGAGTTTCTTCGTACTGTCTGCCGTGTTTGTTTTCTGTGTGACTGTCCTGGTCACTTCTTCGGCGCAGATTTCTCATTCCGAACAGGTACAGGTCAAGCCGCCACTGCTGCGGGCAGTGGATCCTCCGGCGCCGGACGCGACGGCCGCCGAGTTAGAGACACGCGGGGATCAGTTGCGCAGTTCGAAGCTTTACCTTGATGCGCTAGATTACTATCACGCGGCGCTGGCCAAGAAGCCGAACAACGCCCCACTATTGAACAAGGTGGGCATCACCCACCTGATGATGCAACGCTACAAAGAGTCGCGGAAGGCCTTTGAGCAGGCGATCAAGGCGGACCGAAAATACGCCGACGCGTATAACAATCTGGGCGTGGTGCTTTACGAGGAGAAGAAGTACGGCGCCGCCATCAAACAATATCGCAAGGCGATTGAGGCGGACAGCAGCTCGGCTTCGTTTTTCAGCAACCTGGGCGCGGCGCATTTTTCGAAGAGAGAATTTGAGCCTGCGGTGATGGCGTACCAGCACGCGTTGGAATTGGATCCCGAGGTCTTTGAACGAACTTCGCGCGGAGGAGTGCAGGCACAGTTGCCCAGCCCGGAAGACCGCGCGCGGTACGACTATACGGTCGCCAAGCTCTACGCGAAAATGGGTGCGTCGGAACGGTCGCTGCAATACTTGAAGAAGGCGATGGAAGACGGGTACAAGGACCTTAAGAACGTCTACAAAGATGGGGAGTTTTCCGAACTGCGCAAGGATCCGCGGTTCACGGAACTGATGGGGGCAAAGGCGCCTGCCTTGCCGAATTGAGATTCAGGAGTCACGTCTAAGCTTATGTTCGTCGCGTCAACATCTGGGCGCGAGGGGAACATTCCTTACATTGCGATGCGTGCTGTTGGAAGGGATGTCATCCCGAGTATGGGCGCTTGCGTAAAGCGTATTGCCAGGAGTTGGAACTAGAAGCTAGCAGCTAAAAAAGACCCACCGGACGCTTGCTTGGGGCGTGCTCGGGTCAGCATCCGATGGGCCACCGTTTCTCCTTACTCACCCTGTTGTTTTCAGGAGTATTTGCAATGATTAAACCCCAGAAAGGGAGGAAGTTCCGTCTAATTTTGTAAAACTATGTAATTGTGTGCTGCGGAGATTCAGGTTCGTAATCGCTGACTACAGGAAAACCCGTAGGGGCGAATGTTTTTGTTGAAGGGGAAAGGAAAATACTGCGGTCGCCGGCGAGTTTCCTTCGGAGTCAGCCAGCAGTCGCAAGTCACTTCTATTCAGACTCTTCTAGTTCGGACTTCTCTCGCCGATATGTTCCTCCACGACGCGTCTCCACTTGCTCTGCGCTTTGAGGATGAATTCGACGGCATCACGGAGGGCCCCGTCACCGCCGGCGTGAGGCGTGACGTAGTGGGCTTCTTTCTTCACCTCGGCGCGAGCATTCTTGACGGCGATGGCCAGGCCTGCGGCGCGCATGGCGGGGAGGTCGATGACGTCGTCGCCGACGAAGCAGGCTTGTTCCGGTTTGAGGCTTTCGTGTTTGAGGATTTTTTCGAGGCAGGCGCGTTTGTCGCTTACGCCCTGATGCACGTGCTCGAGCTTGAGGTCGCGGGCGCGGAGGGCTACGGTCTCCGAAATTCGTTTGGTGATGAGTCCAGTCTTAATGCCGGCGAGGCGGGCGAGTGAGATCGAGGTGCCGTCGTGGGCGTTGAAGCCTTTGGCTTCGATGAGGGAGGTGCTGGAGAACCCGAAGCCGCCTTGGTCTTCGTGCTCAGCGGTATGGCCGCTTGACGCAGCCTGGATTCCGGCGGGAGCGGGAAAGATGAATAGTTTGCCATCGGTGAGGACGCCGTCTACGTCGAAGAGGAGGAGCTTGATTTTGCGGGCGCGAGCTTGGGGGGAGAGTTTGGGCATCGGCGGGATTTTAGCATCGGAGCGGTTGGACCTGTTTTTGGCCGAGCGAATGATTGGCGAAAGTCGATTTTCAGTCTAGAATACTAAAATGCAGTCCTTTCCCGCGTCCTTAGACTGGGCCCACCCTCTCGTGGCGGAATGGTTTGTGCGGCGGTTTGGCACGCCGACTGAGCCGCAGGAACAGGGCTGGCCGCACATTTTGGCGGGGCGGACTACGCTGATTTCTGCCCCTACCGGTTCCGGCAAAACACTGGCTGCATTCCTGGCCTGCATTGACCGGCTGGTGCGCAAGGCGCTGGCTGGGGATTTGGCTGATCGCACGGAAGTTCTGTACGTCTCCCCTCTAAAAGCCCTGGGCAACGACATTCAGAAGAATCTTGAGGTGCCGCTGGGGGAGATTCTGGCGCTGGCGGGGGAGCGCGGGCTGCTGATGCCGGAGATTCGCACTGCGGTGCGGACCGGCGACACGCTGGCGCCCGAGCGGCGAGCCATGCTGAAGCGGCCGCCGCACATTCTGGTGACGACGCCGGAGTCGCTCTACATTCTGCTCACTGCGGATAAGAGCCGCGCGATCCTGCGCGATGTCGAGACGGTGATTGTGGATGAGATTCATGCTGTCGCAGATGACAAGCGCGGGTCGCATCTGGCGCTGTCGCTGGAGCGGCTGGAGGCACTTTCTTATCAGCGTCCGGTGAGGATTGGGTTGTCGGCGACGCAGAAACCGATTGAAGTGGTGGCACATTTTCTCACGGGGAACCACGGGACGGAGGCAGGGCTGGGTGCGGTGACAGCGACGGTGCGAGGCCGAGACGGCCTCGCGACAGCCGGCGAGGACGCCGGCGCTACCGATCCGGTCATCGTCAACATCGGGCACAAGCGGACGCTGGACCTGGCGGTTGAGGTGCCTCCGATGCCGCTGGGGCCGGTGGCGTCGAATGAAATGTGGGATGCGATCTACGACCGGCTGGTGACGCTGGTGGAGCAGCATCGCTCGACGCTGGTGTTTGTGAATACGCGGCGGATGGCGGAGCGCGTCGCGCACCAACTGGGCGAGCGCATGGGCGAGGAGAATGTCGCGGCGCACCATGGGAGCTTGTCGCGCAAGCTGCGGCTGGCGGCGGAGAAGAAGCTGAAAGAGGGTCAGGTGCGGGTGCTGGTGGCGACGGCCTCGCTTGAGCTTGGCATTGATGTGGGGACTGTGGATCTGGCGGTGCAGATCAATTCTCCGCGGGCGATTGCGGTGGCATTGCAGCGGGTGGGGCGGTCGGGGCACTGGCGCGGAGCGGTTCCCAAGGGGCGGTTCTTTGCTACGACTCGCGATGATTTGCTGGAGTGCGCGGCGTTGGTGCGCGCGATTCGGCAGGGGGATCTGGACCGGCTGATGGTTCCGGAGTCTCCGCTGGATGTGCTGGCGCAGCAGATTGTGGCGACTTGCGCGGCGGGGCAGAACGAGCTCATGTGGCGCGGTTCATCTCGCCCGCGAGGTTTTGGCGAGGCTCTAGGTTCTGAAGCTGGCAACGATCTTTCTGCGGACACGCTTCGGTACAGGGTACCGGCAGCAGCGTTGCTCCCGCCAAGCGGGCGGGGGCGCCCGCGCTACGATAGTTGACGGATGACGGGATGGGACGAGGATGAGCTTTTTGCTCTGGTGCGGCGGGCTTATCCGTATCGCAATTTAACGCGTGCAACCTTCGATTCGATTCTGGAGATGCTTTCCGAAGGGATTGCGGCGCGGCGCGGGCGGTATGGGGCTTATCTGCATCGTGATCGTGTGAACGGGAAGTTGCGCGCGCGGCGGGGAGCCCGGCTGGCGGCGATTACCAGCGGTGGGGCGATTCCGGACAACTCGCTTTACACGGTTGTGGCTCAGCCTGAAGGCGGCATGGTGGGCACGGTGGATGAAGATTTCGCGGTGGAGAGCAATCGCGGCGACATCATGCTGCTGGGGAATACTTCGTGGATGATCCATCGCATGGAGACCAACTCGGGGCGGATGCTGGTGCAGGATGCGCACGGAGCGCCGCCGAGCGTGCCGTTCTGGCGGGGAGAGGCACCGGCGCGGACGGAAGAACTGTCGGCGCATGTGGGCAGGTTGCGGGAGAAGATCAGCGAAATGCTGCCGCTTACTTCACCGGTGGGGTTTTCGGCGACGCAGCCGGACGTAGCTGCGGCGGTGAGTTGGCTTAAGGACGAATGCGGGCTGGATGATTCCGGCTGCGGAACAGGCGATTGAATACATTCTGCAAGGGCGAGCGGTGCTGGGCGCGGTGCCGACTCAGGCGACAGTGATTGCGGAGCGCTTCTTCGATGAGGGCGGCGGGATGCAGTTGGTGATCCACGCGCCGTTTGGGGGAAGAATCAACAAGGCTTGGGGATTGGCTCTGCGCAAGCGGTTTTGTCGCGGGTTTAACTTCGAGCTTCAGGCGGCGGCGACGGACAACGGGCTCAACATCGCTCTGGCCGAGCAGCACAGTTTTCCGCTGGGGGATGTCTTTCGCTTCTTGCAGGCCGACACGGTGCAGGCGATTCTGGAGCAGGCTGCACTGGATTCGCCGGTCTTTGGCACGCGCTGGCGGTGGGATGCAAATCGCGCGCTCGCGTTGTTGCGATTTCAGGGCGGGAAGAAAGTTCCGGCGCAGATTCAGCGGATGCGGTCGGACGATCTGCTGGCATCGGTGTTCCCGCAGGCGGCGGCATGTCAGGAAAATATCGTGGGCGACATTCAGATTCCGGATCATCCGCTGGTGAACGAAGTCATGAAAGACGTGCTCACTGAGGCGATGGATGTCGAAGGGCTCAAAGCGCTGTTGCGTGGAATGGCCTCGGGGCAGATTCGTGTTGTCGCGGTGGACACGCCGGTGCCATCGCAGTTTTCGCATGAGATTTTGAATGCGAATCCGTATGCGTATCTTGACGATGCGCCGCTGGAGGAGCGGCGGGCGCGCGCGGTCGAGATGCGGCGGGTTTTGCCGGAGTCGGTGCTGGAAGAAGTGGGAAAGCTGGATCCGGCGGCGATCGCACAGGTGAGGGAAGAAGCGTGGCCGGATGTGCGGGATGCGGATGAGCTGCATGATGTGCTGCATACGCTGGTGGCGCTGCCGGAGGAGTTGGGTCAATCTGGAACTCGCCGGGCATTGGACTGCTCCGCAAGAGAGCCGAGCTTTGCTCGGCTCAAATGGCCGGCGTCCCTTCGAGCTTCGCTCAAAGGGCAGGCCCGAGGGCGGCCGGCCCCACACGGGCCTGCCGGGGGCGAATGGAGCGGATATTTTGACAGGCTGGTAAATGAGGGGCGGGCTGGAGTAGCTGTCCACGCCGAGAGCGGGGCGCTTCGGGACTGCCGGCGGGACGCCGGCGGTACTGGGTTGCGGCGGAGCGGGCGCGGAGTTTTGCGGCGCTATTTCCTTCGGCGGAGTTTGAGCAGACTTTGGCGGATGTGGAGACGAGCCAGATATCGCGCGATGAGGCCTTGCTTGCGCTGGTTACTGGGTGGATGTCGCATTCTGGTCCGGTCACGGCTTCGCGTTGGGCAAGGTTCTGGGGCTTCCTGCTTCTGATATGGAGAAGGCGCTGCTTCGGATGGAGGCTAGCGGGACTGTTCTGCGTGGAAAGTTTACGGATGAGGGCTCGCGGGCAGGAGTGCCCGCGCCACACTCAACCGTCGAGCTACGCTCGACCGGACAGCCGGGGGCGGCTGTCCCCACACGACAGGCGGCTGTCGCCACACAAGGGCCGGCGGCTGTCGCCACACAAGAACCAGAGACGGAATGGTGTGAGCGGCGGTTGTTGGCGCGGATTCATCGGTTGACGGTTGGGACTTTGCGGAAGCAGATCCAGCCGGTCACGGCGGCGCAGTTTATGCGCTGGCTGATGCGGTGGCAGCATGTGGCTCCGGGAACGCAGGTGGCGGGCGAGCGCGGCACGCTCGAAGTGCTGCAGCAACTGCAGGGATTCGAGATTCCGGCGAATGCCTGGGAACGGCAGGTTCTGGCCCGGCGGATTGCCGACTACGATCCCAAGTGGCTTGACCAACTTTGCCTCACTGGGGCGGTCGGTTGGGGGAGGTTGTCACCGCATCCGGCGACATTGGATTATCCCACTCCGAAAGTGAATGGCGGTTCCTCCGATGCGACTTCTGCTGCGCCTCGACAGCGGCGCGTGATTCCGACCAGCGTAGCGCCGATTACATTTTTCATACGTGAGGAAGCGGACTGGATGACTCCGCGAGAAAATTCCCACGTCTCGCAAAAGCGGCGAGACATGGGGCACCCCCCTGGCGCGGATGCGAGCGACTCCCGCGGACTGAGCCAGGGCGCGCAGGCCGTGCTCGACTTCCTGCGGCAGAGGGGGGCGTCGTTTTTCGCGGACATTGTTCGAGGCACCGAGAAATTAAAAGCCGAGATTGAAACCGCGCTGTGGGAGTTGGTGGCTGCGGGCCTGGTGACGGCGGACGGATTCGATAATCTGCGTTCGCTGATCGATCCCAAGCGGCGCGCGGGGCAGGGAAGCGGGCGCAGCACCCGTCCGCGGCACAGCACGGGACGGTGGGCGCTGCTTCATGCTGGCGAAGCTGCGGAGAGAACGCGGGCGGTGGAGGCGGCGTGCTGGATGTTGCTGCGGCGCTATGGAATCGTCTTTCGCGATTTGCTGGCGCGCGAGGCGAACCTGCCGTCCTGGCGGGAGCTGCTGATGGGATATCGCCGTCTGGAAGATCGAGGTGAAATTCGCGGTGGACGGTTTGTCGACGGATTTCTGGGTGAGCAGTTCGCCTTGCCGGTCGCGGTGGAATCGGTGCGCGCGACGCGAAATTTTCCTTCGGCAGGCGAAGAGATCAAGTTGTCGGCGGCCGATCCATTGAACCTGGTTGGAATCCTGGTCCCGGGCGAGCGAGTGCCGGCGATCTCCGGCAGAACGGTAAGTTATCGCGACGGGTGCGCGACTTTGCCACTTCCTGCCGATTCAACTGTAGAGCTTAGAACCGCGGGTGACTGAAGGCTGCACGGTATTCCGGGTGTCAGAAACGTGCTCCACTACCATCGCGGACGTTAGTCTCCCGATTGCTTGTAGAAGGCAATGCCCCACGTGCTGGAGATCTCCGACCCGTCCTCGCGCGTTGCACGCATTGTGCCGCGAAACGCGGGAACAAGCGGGATGGGCGAGTCAGATTTCCAATGAAAGTGGGTATTATTGAAATGGTCTTCAACGTCGGCTTCCATAAGTAAGGCGTTGCGATTTATCAACTTTGCCTTTCCGTTGGTGAGGGTATATAGCGGCCTAAAGTCATTCTCCGTAGCATATTTCTCCTGGCTCCCGGTGAATACTAGATTGCCTTTGGCGTCTTTCGACATGTAGATGTGCCCTGAGGATGCGCCCCTGCCATAGACCCACTTCCATGGACCGACAATGTCGTCGTCCGCAATAAGACGGAACTGAACCTCCTTCACAAGGTAGCCGTCGATGAGGATCGCTATGCCCACTAGTGCGGCAAGCGACCCGCCTAGCTTGAGTGCCCCGACCGCCAGGGACGCGACAGGTATCCCACCTAGATATCGATAGGCCAGGGCAGCTAACCCTGTTGCGAGCAGGAAGGAGATGACGATTGGAGGAATGTTGAAGCGAAGCGGAAGAAAGACCGCACCCCCGAAGCCCAGGAATGCAAACGCGGCGACCACTATTTCGTCTATATTCCAGCCACGACGTGCAGGCGCCACAGGCGTCGGCGGTTGGGGAGGATTTGTGGCGGACGGGTTTTGCAGTCCAGTAACCATAGGATCTCCTCTCGGTTCGGGGATATTTGGGAAGGTGACGGCATACGCTAAAAAAGTCAGAGGCTCGATGAGGGGGTCCCCCGAGCCTCGTGACTTTGCATCACTCGGCATAATTGTTCAAAAAAGCGCTTCCCCCATCGCTTTCTGCCGAGGTCGCACTTTGCGAGTATGCACGCCTTGTTCCGAACCCAGAGGGACTTGATTGCACACCGCACTAGAATGGATAACTTCCTGTCTTTCAATGCCTTAACTCCCTCGCTGGAGCGGTCTTCACGTCCACGTCCAAGCAACCAATAGCCCGGATTACTATCCAGTCGGATAGTTGGTTTAACCGTTCGGATATTGGAACAGTTCGCAGTGGGAATGCATTTCCGACCGTGCTGTGATAGAAACTCGGACGGAGTTTTAAAAGACCCTTGCGTCCCCGACTGTTTGCCATTGCGGGTCCCTTGAAAGAGACGACCGTTCCTCTGCCTGATGGGGAGGCCACCCTGGGCCGCGAGCCAGCGAATGCGGTCGCGGTTACCGATCCTTCGGTTTCGCGAAAGCACTGTCTGTTTCGGCAGGTAGACGGTCGCTTTCAGGTGCGCGACTTGGGCAGCCGCAACGAGACCATGGTCAATGGCGTTGCGGTAAAGGAGCAGTGGCTGCGCCACGGAGATGAAATCGCGGTGGGCGACTCGGTGTTTCTCTTTCTGCTGGAGGAAGAGGAGCGCGCGCCTGCGCCGGGCATGGTTGAGTTTGAGGACCGCCAGAGCGCCGAGACCAAGCTGATCCATCCCAAAGAAGTGGTTTACCTGCAACCGGAGCGGCTGAATCTGGAACTGCCGCCTACATCGCAGGTGGCGCGGAACCTGAACGCGCTGCTGAAAATCAGCCGCATCGTGCATGCGATTCGCGATCTGGAAGATTTGCAAACGCAACTGCTCAACCTGATCTTCGAGGTGGTCCCTGCTGGGCGGGGAGCTATTCTGCTGGCCGACGGAACTGGCCAAGAATTTACTTCAATGTTCGCGCGGGCACGGCAACCGGGCCACGCGAACGTGATCCAGGTGAGCCGTACGATCGCCCGCCAGGTTAAGGAGCAAGGAGTTGCGATTCTTGGCAGTGACGTGCGCGGCGGGGAGTTGCGCGAGGTGGAGAGCCTGGCAGCAGCGGAGGTGCGCTCGCTGCTTTGCGTGCCGCTGACCGTGTTCCATCGCGTGATTGGATGCATTTATCTCGACAACATCAGCGCCGCGAACCGGTTTACCGAGGACCACCTGCAACTGGTTGCGGCGATCGCCGGAATCTCGGCTGTCGCGCTGGACAATGCCAGCCGGCTGCAGTGGCTCGAACAGGAGAACCAGCGGCTGAACATTGAGATCGGCCAGGAACGAAGTTTGGTCGGGGAGAGCACGCGCATGAAAGAGATTTATCAGTTCCTGAAGCGCGTCGCTCCATCGGATTCGACGGTGCTGATTGAAGGGGAGAGCGGTACAGGGAAGGAGTTGGCGGCTCGAGCATTGCACCTCAACAGCGGGCGCTCGGCGCGGCCTTTCGTCCCTATCAACTGCGCGGCTATTCCGGAAGCTCTTCTGGAGAGCGACCTGTTTGGACATGAGCGCGGCGCATTTACGGGAGCTGCGGGCCAGAAAAAAGGCAGGCTCGAGATCGCCGATGGCGGGGTGGTATTTCTGGACGAGATCGGAGAGTTGGCTCCGCCGCTGCAGGTGAAGCTGCTGCGGGTATTGCAGGAGCGCGAGTTTGAGCGGGTCGGCGGAACGCATCCCATCAAGGTTGATATCCGGCTGGTTGCAGCCACCAATCGCGATTTGAGCGAAGCGGTGCGGAACGGGGAATTCCGCCAGGATTTGTATTACCGGCTGGCAGTGGTGAAGATGAGGATGCCTGCGCTACGCGAGCGCAAGGAAGACGTCCCTATGTTGACGCGGCACTTCTTGCAGAAGTATGCCAAGCGATGCAAGGTGAAGCTGAAGCCGGTTTCGCGCGAGGCGATGGCTTGCCTGGTGAACTACGACTGGCCGGGGAATGTGCGCGAGTTGGAAAACGCGATTGAGCGGGCGCTGGTGCTGGGTTCCTCCGATACGGTGCTGCCGGAAGACCTGCCGGAATCGGTGCTGGAGCAGGCGCCGGAACCGGAGATGAACGAGGCGAAGTATCACTCCAGCGTGAAGGAACTGAAGAAGCAATTGATCCTCGACGCGGTGGAACAGACGCGCGGGAACTACGTGGAGGCGGCGCGGATTCTGGGCGTGCATCCGAATTATCTGCACCGGCTGATCCGAAACTTGAATTTGAAGGATGTTCTCAAGGAAGCTCTGGCGGAGTCTTCATCGGGATTTAAACGGAAGACCGGCACGTAGCTGTTCTTGTGTCACGGCAGGTTCAAACGCATCAGCCGCGCTGGGTCGAGATAAGTCCCTTGCCAACGGACGGCGACGTGGAGGTGAGGACCGGTAGCGCGTCCCGTGCCACCACTCAGGCCGACTACCTGGCCGCGTTTCACGGCGTCGCCCTCGTTCACTTTGATCTCTGACAAATGCATGTAGATGGAGAGCAGGCCCTGGCCGTGGTCGAGCACCACGCAGTTGCCCTCGAAATAAAGTGGGCGCGCAAGAAGTACCGTGCCGGAGTTCATCGCGGCGACCGGAGTTCCGGTGGGCACACGGAAGTCGAGGCCGAGATGGGAGCTCTGCGTCTTGCCGTTGAAGACGCGCTGGGTGCCGAAGACGTCAGAAATTGCGGCATCGGCAGGCGGCGTGAAGTTGCCTGACCATTCGCGGTCGGGCGTGACGCGGTTGAGATAGTCCTGTTTGATTTTCTTGTCTTCGTTGATTCGCTGGAGTTGCTCGGGATTGGGTTCGGTGAACTTGCTTTCTACGGTGAGTTCGACCTTCGGATATTTCGCGCGAGTGATGGCGAATTTGCGCGCGAACGTGAGCTTGCCGTCCGCGGTTTTGTTCGACCCGCGCTCGCCGGCGAGTTCAAGAACGTATGAGCCCGGAGCGGTCTCGAGGCTTATGCCGGCCAGAGCGAACCATGTTCTGGTGGAGGCATCGAAGCTGAAAGTGATTTTGTGATCCAGCCAGGTTCCGGTGAGAGATTCGAGCCGCGCGGGTGTTTTGACCTGAAATAACACTGGACTACCGTTGACCAGGCGCGTGGGTTGGGCGCGGACAGTCCAACTGGCGGCGTGAGCTGGGGATGGAAACGTGCATGCGAACAGCAACCAAGCGGCGATTCGGAGAGGTTTGACCAGGCGGTGAAGACTCACGCTACCAGCCTAGCATTCCTGGGAACGCTCCCGGCTATAATCGCCGCCATGCGTACCCGAGTTCTTACGGCTGGGTCGCACTTATCCAAAGCTAAGAAGGCCGCTGTTCAGCCCACTTGCGCGACCTGGACATCTTCCGGGTCGGCTGCGATATGGCATGCCAACCGATGCTCCTCGAGTTCGCTCTTGGCGCGCTCCATATCCACCTGTTTGATAGCAGCAAGTTCGGTGCTCACCCGGTAGAAGGGCGCAGCGCGTGCTTTGACGTACCCGGCGAGCCTGAATTTAAACACTCGGGTCAGTTCTTTGCACTGTAAGCAGGTAATGGGCATCCCTCCGGCAATTCTTATAGCCTTACAAGTTGAAGGCGGCCCTGTCCCCCTAGCGGCGCTGCTTGAGGATTTGCTGCTCGGCGTTGAGCCAATCCTGCTGGTCTTGGCCATCCTGACCACCGCGGCTTTTGTATAACTGATAGGCCCGCTCTCTGATCTGATCCTGCGATGAGACCGGGTCGGAGATGGCGGTCACTTTCGGAGATGCACTTTTCGCGCTGGCGGAAGTCTGGGGTTTAGGGTTCTGGGTCGCTTTGGGATCGAACAAGGTCAACCTCCTGGCATGGAGCCGACTAAGATGAGGAGTACTTCAGATGGACTGACTTAGTTCAGAGGACCTGAAAGAGGAGAGGAACTGCTCCTGATGTGACCTTACTCTGAACACCCGCTGGTGTCAACGCGGTGGCAGGACCGCGGCCAGGGACTAAATCCTTTTGCAGGTACATAATGAGGCTCAGGCCGCCGCCCAGTCGCCGACGAATTTGCTGAGAGAATTGGTGGACCTGGTCGGGATCGAACCGACGACCTCTTCCATGCCATTTAACCCGTATTAAGAAATCCAACAACTTACAGCGCCCAGAGGACCGTCTTTTGGGTTTTTGTACCCGCAACACAGGTAAGAATCACAGGTAAGACGCGCAGGTTAGCGCCGTCAGGCTGCGCCCCGAACCACCCGCTCTGCCTCAGAGATGCCGATACAGGCACGATCGGCCTCGGCCGGAGCCCGTAACCAGCGCAGGTCCGCGCGGGCAAGAGAAAAGGAACTGATCACCCTCCTCCGCTCAGCGATTATACTGGGGGATGAGGTGGCAGATGCTCACGTATGCAATGCTCAGGATTGGCGGAGTGGTGGATTTCGTTAGGTGCCATCCGTCTGAAGTTGAGTTTCTTAAACACGAACTGAACGGATTCGTCATCGGGGAAGGCTGCGACGGAAAAGAAGCGGCGCAGGACGCACGACAAGCTGGTTTGTTGCCGACGAAGTAGCGCCTAACTCCGAGCAACGGGCCGACGTATGTGATTTCGGTTGACTGCTGCGCCGTGCGGAAGATTGATGACGTGTTTCCGGCACGGGCCTCCTGTGATTTCCCTCGTGGGTTGCCCTAAAAACCTGTTTTGGGTGATTGGCGTCACGGCTGCTCATTCGTGTTATGGCGTATCCTGTCTGCGCCACTGGAAACCCACAATGCCGAATGCTGCACCAATGGCGGCCACGAAGCTGGTCGCCTTCGCCCTGCTGGCAACTTGTTCTCCACTGTTTGCTCAAACCCCAGAAACCATCACGTTAGGTCAAGGGACCAGAGGCATCGCAATTAGCGGAGCTACGCCAGATTCGGATTATGCACATTTTTCACGGGCCTACAAACTGCAATGCTTCAATGGCTGTTGGGTCCTCGCAGTCAACGGCAGAAGATTCGAAACTGACAAGGACTGGCAGAGAACACGCAGTTACCACGACGAGCCGTTGTTGCGCGCCCTAAGGACGCCAAGTGGACAATCATTGCAGCTTCAGGTGGTGGATTCCAACCTCAGAGAAAACGTAATCTCTGTATACGAGGTCTACTTCGAAAAGTGGGATGCCAGAATCGTGACAGCTCGCAACGGCGTCTATTTTGTTCCGAATTATGACCAGCCGCATCAGCTTATCCGCGTGTCCCCTGACCTTCTCATGAAGCAGATCCGTTCGCCCGGCCCTGACCTATCGTCTGCTAGGGAAGTAGCAGCCAGAAGTGAGCTGTTGTATCCGTCACCGCCCAGAGTGGCAGCCGTTCGGGCGGCCCTCGGGGAAATCATCGTCAAAGAGATCTTGCGCACAATCGAACAGGCCGAGCTGGCCGACAGCCAGAACGACTGGTCGCAAGCATCCTCCATCTTAAAGGGAATACTCTCTGAGATTCCCGAATCGCATGACCAAGTCGCCAGTCTGCTTCAGCGCTACTATGAGCAGGGCACCCAGGCAGAGGCACAGGGAAACTGGGAGGCAGCCGTTAGCGCGTTCAATAAGACACTGGACGTGTTTCCCGAGCATCAACAGGCGCAAATGCATAAGAATGCCGTCCGGGAAAAGGCAGTAAAAGAGTGCCTTTCGAAGGCGCAGGGCTTTGAGTCGCGGAAGAATTATCAAGCTGGCTTGGCGTTGCTAGACAGGTACAGGACCTATTTCCCGGATGATGAGCGGCTCGGTTCGGCCCACGAAAGGCTGGCCGAAGCTTCTACGCGAGAACAGGCTCATCTGGCGGCCGCAGGAGCAGAACGTAAACTCCAAAACCAGATTGATCTATGCACCCAACAGCTAAATGGTCACCTTTACGCTGAAGCTGCCCGGTCAGTCTCAGATTTAGTCTCCAATGACTTACCAGACTTGCGGGTTAGAAGCCTCGCCGCTCGTGCTGCACAAGAGATCCCTCCCCAGTCTTATGAAAGCCACGCGCAAGCAGAAAAAGTGATCTGGTACGTGCAGCGCCTGACCCCGGCTTCGGCACTGGCCTCGCCCGATGCCGGAGTTCGCATAGATTGGCACGGCAACTTCGAAACCAAGACGATAGACAACTGGTATGTAGTTCGCAGCTCGCATGGTCAATTCGTTTTCAAAGGCTCTCCGGCCACCGTCGCATTCAGTCCAAATAAAGCAGTTAGGGTCATTGGCACTATTCAGGGTGTGGAGAGGATTGGCACGCTTGGTGGTCAACCGCAGCAGATGGTCGTCGTCCATGCAGAACGAATAGACTAGGTGACCCCGATGAGCTTTCTGGACAATCTAGAAACAGCAGTACTTTTTCGCTTCGCCCGGTTACTGACGTTGCTTCTCGTGCTCGGTGGTGTACTGATGACTGTGGTCGGAATTATTCTGTATGACCCACTGTCTTTGGGGCAGTCGTCGCACGTCACCGCCGCTGAAGTTCGTTCGGAGCTTGCCGCCAACCCACAAGCACAGGCTCCCGTACAGCCGAGATATGACTCAGGCGGAATCGCCGTATCTGCGGAGTTGGACAGTTTCATCCTTCTTTTCGACCCGAATGAATACGACCGGAATCAATTGCGGGCTGAGGCCAGCAATTGGGTACAGCAGCTTCAAGACCCGGATGATCGGGTTCAGTTTCTTCGCAACATGTCGGAGGTCGTTGGCGAATTTCCGCAGAAGGAACGCGGTGGGGCAGCTTATGCTTTTGTCCGCTTACGGTACCAAAAGGAGATACAGAGAGCTCTGGCCGCCCAGAAGAGTGCTACCAGCCGAGAAGAAGGTAAATTGCTTTTTCTCTATGGCGTTGGCATTGTGGGGATGTTTTCTCTGGTGCTGGTGCTTCTTCGAATCGAAAGAAACACGCGCCGTCAGTGAGACATAGGACCCGGCCAAGCGGGCTGCGCTGGAGCGGTTCGAGTCACGCTTGGTGCTGTAGAACACAGGTAAAAACCGGCAACACAGGTAAGAACTTCGGGATCAAAATGGCGATGGGAGCTAAACCATTGAGAGAGTTGGTGGACCTGGTCGGGATCGAACCGACGACCTCTTCCATGCCATGGAAGCGCGCTCCCAGCTGCGCCACAGGCCCACTTGCGGGAGAAATTCCCTGGGTTCGGAGACTCGGAACTCCGACTCCGAGTGCGGGAAGGAACCGATTCATTTTCGCCTACTGTGGCGCGATAGTCAACGCACGAACGTCTTTTGAATTTCTTTCCACAGACTTTTCTGCCATAATTGATCGTGCACCCCACCTGCACAAATCTTCCAACACAATTTAGAGCGAGGACGAGATGCCGGCGAAGTACATCTTTGTGACGGGCGGAGTTGTGTCTTCCTTAGGTAAGGGGTTGGCCGCGGCTTCCATCGGCTGCCTGCTGGAGAGCCGCGGGCTCAAGGTCAACCTCATGAAGTTCGATCCTTATTTGAATGTGGACCCGGGCACGATGTCGCCGTTCCAGCATGGCGAAGTGTTCGTGACCGATGACGGAGCCGAGACCGATCTCGACCTCGGTCATTACGAGCGCTTCACGCACGCCAAACTTTCCCGCGACAACAACTGGACTACCGGGCGTCTCTACGAGCAGATCATCGCCAAGGAGCGGCGGGGCGACTATCTGGGCAAGACCGTGCAGGTGATTCCGCACGTGACCAACGAAATCAAGGCGGCGATGAAGAAGGTGGCCCAGGAAGTGGACGTTGCCATTGTGGAGATCGGCGGAACTGTGGGCGACATCGAGTCCCTGCCTTTTATGGAAGCCATCCGGCAGATGCGCCAGGAATTGGGGCGTGAGAATACGTTGTTCGTGCACGTTACGCTGGTGCCGTTTATTGCCGCCGCGCAAGAACTCAAGACCAAGCCGACGCAGCATTCCGTGAAAGAGCTGCTCAGCATTGGAATTCAGCCCGACATTTTGCTTTGCCGCACCGACCGCTACCTGGCCAAGGAGATTAAGGGAAAGATTGCGCTGTTCTGCAACGTAGAGGAAGAGGCGGTGATTACAGCGAAGGACGTGGCTTCCATTTATGAGGTGCCGCTGAACTTTGCCCATGAAGGAGTCGACACCCTGGCTTTGAAATATCTGCACCTCGAGGCCAAGGAACGCGACCTTTCCAAGTGGGAGGACATTGTCCATCGCGTGTACAACCCGAAAGACACGGTCGTGATCGGGATCGTGGGCAAGTACGTTGAGTATGAAGACTCGTATAAGTCGCTGAAGGAGGCGCTGGTGCACGGCGCGCTGGCGCACAATCTGAAGCTGCAGCTCAACTGGATTGAAGCCGAGGGCCTCGAAACCGGCGACAAGAGTTACGAGTCGCAACTGGAAGATTACGACGGCATTCTTGTGCCCGGAGGTTTTGGCAAGCGCGGGATCGAGGGGATGCTGATCGCGATCCGGTATGCGCGCGAGAAAAAAGTGCCGTTCTTTGGGATTTGCCTCGGAATGCAGACCGCGTGCATTGAGTTTGCGCGCAACGTCGTCGGTTTGGCGGAGGCGAACTCCAGCGAGTTTGACCCGGCTACACCGCATCGCGTGATTTACAAGCTGCGCGAGTTGCGCGGCGTGGAAGAACTTGGCGGCACGATGCGGCTGGGCGCCTGGACCTGTAAGATCGAGCCCAATACGCTGGCCCACAGGATTTACGGCAAGCTGGAAATTAGCGAGCGGCACCGGCATCGCTACGAATTCAACCGCGAGTACGAAGAGCCGATGGTGGCGGCGGGCCTGCGGATTTCCGGGTCTACTCCGGACGGCACTTATGTGGAGATGGTGGAACTGCCCGACCATCCGCACTTTATCGGATGCCAGTTTCATCCCGAGTTCAAGTCGAAGCCGCTGGAGCCGCATCCGCTGTTCAGTACGTTTGTGGGAGCGGCGTACGCGCATGGCTCGAAGCGGCGGGCGCAGAAGGAAAGCGCTGCCGTCGAAATGTTCCACCGGCCGGAGAGGGTGTCGCGCCGGTAGTGCGGGAAGTTCACCACAGAGACACAGAGACACAGAGAAAACAGTAACGAAGATCCTCCGTGCCTCTGTGTCTCCGTGGTGAAATGATTTAGTTTTATCTGCACACGGGAGAAACCAGCCACTGACTGCTGCATTTCAGGTCGGGGATGTCCGCATCGGCTCAGGGGACCTGTTCCTCATTGCCGGGCCGTGCGTGATCGAGAGCGAAGAGCACGCCATACGCATGGCTGAGATCATCAAGGGCGTCGCTCGCTCGCTCGATTTCCCTTTCATTTTTAAGGCCAGCTACGACAAGGCTAATCGCACTTCGATTCGCAGCTTTCGCGGACCCGGCGTGAAAGAAGGGCTGCGTATTCTCAAGAAGATCAAGAGCGAGATTCGTGTCCCCGTGCTCACGGACGTGCACGAGACAGCGGATGTGGGCAAGGTGGCTGAAGTGGTCGACGTTTTGCAGATCCCGGCATTCCTCAGCCGGCAGACCGATCTGGTCGTGGCTGCGGCGCTGAGCGGACGGGCGGTGAACATCAAGAAGGGACAGTTCGTTTCGCCCTGGGATATGCGCCACGCGGTGGAGAAGTGCAGGGACGCGGGCAATGCACAGGTTTTTCTGACCGAGCGCGGGGCAAGTTTCGGATACAACAATCTGGTTGTGGATATGCGTTCGCTGGCGATCATGCGCAAGTTCGCGCCGGTGGTCTTTGATGCGACGCACTCGGTACAATTGCCCTCCGCGCAATCTGAGGGCAACGGGCCAGCGGTAAGTGGCGGGCAGCCGGAGTTTATTCCCCTGCTGGCGCGCGCGGCGGTGGCAGCGGGCGTGGACGGAATTTTCGTCGAAGTTCACGACAACCCGAGAGAAGCGAAATCGGATGGGGCAAACGCGCTGGAGTCGACCAAACTGCGGGGATTGCTGAAAGAATTGCTGGCCGTGAAGAAGGCGCTGGCAGAAGCCCACGCGACACCGTAGAACTCAAGGAGTCGATGAGCGCTACGGCCTGTTTCGTCAAATGCTCCGACTACAGGTTCAGCGAGTACCGCTTTGAGTGCCTATTTTCGACGCCTCGATCGATCTCGCGTAGCGACCAGTGCCACGGGCATCCGGGATGATGTGTCGGAACAAGTAGACAAGCTTGAACCAGCCGGAGGTCTCCAGCAAGATAAGTCCGCCCCACAGATCGCTGTGTCGCCCTCGATAGCGCTGTTTCCAATGCCATATTGTCACCAGCACCAAGTAGATCATACCCGGTAGAACGAGCAATATGGCCACGACGAAGAGTCCCGCAAAAACCGCTTGGTTAGTCACGAAGATGCAGGGCAGCGCAATGAGAAGACCAAGCAGCGCCGCAACCCCAAGTTGCCGCAGCAATTGAAACCTCGATTGCCAGAGTGTTTCGCTCATGCGCGCTACTTTATTACAGTTTCAGCGTTCCGTCAGTTCTGGTCCGACCAAGGTGTTGTAACATCGCGAGATAACTGGCGAAAAATCGCGATTACCCTCATTAGCCCGCGAAACACGCGGCGTGTTGCAAAAAGGATGGGACGGCCTGGACCGTCCCATTTCTCATCTCCGCTGAAGCAGCCTCATTCCAGTACGAAGATGTTCTTCTTCGCGCACATTTCTTTCAGGATTTTCGGCCACACGGTTACGCTGACTTCGCCCAGATGCGCTTTGCGCAGCAGGAGCATCAGTGTCCGCGACTGGCCAATCCCGCCGCCGATCGATAGCGGCAATTGGTTGTTGATGATGCCCTGGTGATACGGATACTTGAGATTGTCGAGCAGGTTCGCCATCTCCAATTGGCTGCGCAGCGTTTCGGCATTCACGCGGATGCCCATCGAACTGAGTTCATGGCGGCGCTGGGTTACGTGGTTCCAGACCAGTATGTCGCCGTTCAGCCCGTGCGTATCGCGCCCTGTCTCCTTGCTGGTATCGGTGATCCAGTCATCGTAGTCGGCGGCGCGCATCTCGTGCGGATAGCCATCCTTCAGCGGCCAGCCAATCCCGATGATGAAAACCGCGGGATGCTTCTGCAGGATGGCGGTCTCACGCCGCTTGCGGGGCAAGTCGGGATACAGGTTGAGAAGTTCTTCGGCGTGCAGGAAAGTGAGTTCTTCGGGCAGGTTGGGATAGCGCGGTTGGCGTAGTTGCGGAAACATCTCCTGGGCACACTTTTCGGCGCCCACCAGCACCTTCCAGATTTTGCGGACGACCGCCTTGAGGAACTCTAAATTGCGCTGTTCGGGGGTGATTACGCGCTCCCAGTCCCATTGATCGACGTAGGCGGAGTGGTCATGATCGAGGAAATAGTCTTTGCGGACGGCGCGCATGTCGGTGCAGATGCCTTGCCCGGTGCCGCATTCGAACTGTTTCAGCGCCATGCGCTTCCACTTGGTGGCAGCCTGCACGACCTGACCGTCGATGGGATGCTGGTTATGGTCATTGGAAATATGGAACTGAATCGGCGTGCGTGAACCATCGCGGTCGAGCATGTCGTTGATACCGCTTTCCGCGTCCACGATGAGCGGCACCTCGACCATCATCAGGCTAAGTTCCTTGCATAAATGGTCTTCAATATAACGTTTGACTTCGAAAATGGCCTGTTGCGTTTCTTTCGGATTCAACAGAGAGTGATAGTCGCGGGGAAGAATGGTTTCGAGTTCGTTATAGTCGCCGATGCCTGGCCCGGCCAGGTCGGCTTTCTTGTCTGCTGGTGGATCTTTCAGAAGGGTACTCATGCAGGTTTTCTCCTTCGCCGGCGGAGTTCTCCGGCGGGCCAGAGCGGTCTTCCATAATTGGAGTTCCACTGGGAGAAAGTGACAGTGATCAGAATCACTGCGACGTGTGCGGGCAGGCGGCGTGGGATCTGACTCAGTTGCCGGCTGGAGCAGGTTCTGAACCCGCTGTGATAGATTGAGATTCTTCCATGAAAGACATCGCCAACTGGGCTTTGAACGTGGCCACGATGCGGGGCGCGACCTACGCCGATGCGCGGATGGTGGCGGATCGCAGCCGCGCGCTTGCCACTAAGAATGGCAAGGTGGGCAGCGCGTCGGATGCGGAGTCGGTCGGCATGAGCGTGCGCGTAATCGCTGATGGCGCATGGGGATTCGCCGCGTCAGAGGATCTTTCCCGGGCCGCGGTGGAAGCTACTGCGGCGCAGGCAGTCGCGATTGCTCGAGCGTCGGCGCGAGTGAAGCAGGAAGATGTGCGGCTTGCTCCCGAAAAGCCGGTGACGGCCGAGTGGACCACGCCGCACCAGATCGATCCATTCGCGGTATCGGTTGAGCAGAACATCGGACTGCTGATGAAGATTGACGCGGAATTGCGCGCGGTTGCAGGGGTCACGCTGGCGGAGACAAATCTGAACTTTAACCGGGAAGAGCAGTGGTTCGTTTCTTCCGAGGGCGCGGATATTCATCAGACCAAGTTTCAGTCAGGTGCGGGATATTGTGCGTATGCATTTGCCGGAAATGAAATTCAGAAGCGGTCCTATCCGAATTCTTATGGTGGGCAGTGGCAAGGGAAAGGATACGAACTGGTCGCGGAGTTGAAGCTGGTGGAAAATGCGCGTCGCATTGCGGAAGAAGCGGTGGCGCTGCATCATGCCGATCAGTGTCCGGAGGGCACGTTTGACATTATTCTCGACAGCTCGCAGCTCGGGCTGCAGATTCACGAGTCGGTTGGACACCCCATCGAATTGGATCGCGTGCTGGGCATGGAAGCGAACTTTGCCGGGACATCTTTCCTGACGCTCGATAAGCTGCGGAAGTTGCGTTACGGCAGCGAGATGGTGAATGTGGTGGCCGATGCACGGCAGGAGCACGGCCCGGGGCTGGGCACCTTCGGCTTCGATGATGAGGGTGTTCCGGCGCAGTGCACGCCCATCATCACCAACGGATTATTCACGGGCTACCTCAGTTCGCGGGAGACGGCGCATACCATCGGCGAGAAGCGTTCGGGGGGAACGTTGCGCGCCGAAGGATGGAATCGCCTGCCGATGATCCGCATGACGAATATCAGTTTGCTGCCGGGAGAAAAGCCGCTGAGCCTCGAGCAGTTGATCGCCGGGACCGACCACGGGATTTTCATGCAGACCAACCGTTCCTGGTCGATTGACGACAAGCGCTACAACTTCCAGTTCGGATGCGAGGTTGGGTGGGAAATCAAGAATGGCAAGCGGGTGCGCATGGTGAAGAATCCGTCGTATTCGGGGATTACAACGGAGTTCTGGAATGCGCTCGACGCGATCTGTTCGCGCGACCAATGGACTTTGTGGGGCACCCCGAATTGCGGCAAGGGCCAGCCCCAGCAGGTGATGGGCACGGGGCATGGGGCGGCGCCGTCGCGGTTCCGGAGGATTAAGGTGGGGTCAGCTTACAAGCAGGCTTGAATTCACCACAGAGACACAGAGACACAGAGAACGACATACAACAATCAAACAGCATGCTGAAGAAGGAGCAAGCCTCCGACATCTTTGACCGCATCAGGAAATTCTCGTCCGCGGACGAAGTCGAGGTGCTGTTTTCCGGCGGAAGGTTTGCGCTGACTCGATTTGCCAACAACACCATTCATCAGAATGTTGCGGAAGAGAATCATGTGGTTTCCGTGAGAACGGTCTTTTCGGGGCGGACGGCTCGGGCAACTACCAACAGATTTGATGATGAGAGTCTGCGGCGGGTGGTGGAAGCTTCCGAGAGTCTGGCGAAAGTGCAGCATCCAGATCCGGATCTTTTGCCCATGCCTGACTCCCGCGGAGCTAGCGGCAACGCGGGCGAGGGCGCCCGCGCCACACCTCCACGATACTTCGACCAGACCGCCGCCATCACTCCGGACCTGCGGGCGGGCGGCGTAAAGAAAATTGTCGATGTCGCCAAGCGGCATCACCTCACCACCGCCGGGGTCTACTCCAGCGGAGAGACAGTGGAAGGCATCTTCAACTCGCGCGGTCTCAGCAAGTGGCACAGGCAAACTTCAGCCGAAGTTTCGATCACGATGCTGGCCGCGGATTCCTCGGGCTGGCAGAAGGCGAATTCGCCGGATGTGAGGAAGCTTGATCCTCTGGCGCTGGCTGAGATCGCGGCCAAGAAGGCACTGGATTCGGCGAAGCCGCGCGAGATTCCAGCGGGGAAGTATACGGTGATTCTGGAGCCGGCGGCGGTGCTCGATATTGTGGGCTTTATGTTCTGGGACTACTCCGGCATGGCGATCCTGGACCAGCGCTCGTTCCTGACGGGCCGCATCGGCATTCCGCTTTTCGGGGAGAACATCAATATCTCTGACGATGTGGCGCATCCCTTGCAGGCGGGATCTCCCTTTGATGGCGAAGGCATGCAACGGCAACCGATTTCGCTGGTTGAAAACGGCGTGGTGAAACGCGTGGTCTACGCGCGGTCTACCGCGGAGAGGATGAAGCGCTCCGAATACAAAAATAAGGTAGGACCGATTGCGTCTACCGGGCACGGCTTTCCCCTGCCCAATGAAATTGGCGAAATGCCGCTGAACATCGTGTTCGCGGCACCGAAAAATCCTCAGACGGTGGAACAGATGATCGCCTCGACGGAACGCGGAGTGCTGGTGACACGGCTGTGGTACATCCGCGAAGTCGATCCCTACGAAAAGATCGTGACCGGCATGACGCGCGACGGAACATTTTCTGTGGAGAACGGAAAAGTGCGAAGTGGGGTGCGCAACTTCCGCTTCAATGAGAGCCTGATCCACATGTTGTCGAACGTCGAAGCCATGAGCGTGCCCGGGCGCGCCTGCGGCGAAGAGTCGTTTGACATGGTCGTGCCGGCGATGAAAGTGAAAGAGTTTAATTTTACCGAAGTCACTAAGTTCTAGCAGTCAGCAGTCAGCACTCAGCACTCAGCCTACGAGCTCTGTCTCGCTCTTCATTTGTTCCCTACTCAGAAGCGTGTACGGCAATTTCGGTTGATACCGAAGTTCCGAAATCCCACCTAATTCATTCATAGACAAGCAGTTAGCCCCTAACGTCTCATGACTTCCGTAACTTTGCAGGCATGGTTCCGGGGTGTACGCTGCCCTTGAGTTGCGCAAAACATCGGTGGCGCGGGGATGGCGCTCCGGGAGGAACGGTGTCGCGAGACGTGGGCCAGGAAGCAGAGAAAAATCCGACGATTCCGGCAAAAGAAGAGAGTGCGCACTATGAGGACATGCAGAGTGCGGCACGATTCCCGCTGCACCTGCCGGTATCGCTGAGATCGCAGAGTGGCGCGTACGCGGCAGAGACGCAAAACATCTCCGCCAATGGCGTGCTGTTTGCGATGGACAACGACGTTCCCGTGGGGTCGCTGGTCGACTTCACCATCCTGTTGCAGGGCGATGTCGTGGGCCTGGCGAGAAACGTCCAGATCGATTGCCGCGGACGAGTGGTGCGAAGCTTTGAAGACCACGGCCGGCGCGGGGTCGGAGTAGTCATCGACGAGTATCACTTCGAGAGAGCGTAGGCGAATGGCAAGCATTCCGGTCAGCGTGCAAGAAAATCACGGCGCAGTGGAGAGCGGCAAGGGAATCATTCGAGTGATCCTGGCCGACACACAGGCCATCTTCCGCGCCGGCTTACGCAAGATCTTCGCTCTGGAGGATGACCTTCGCGTGGTTGCTCAGGCGGAGACGCTGCCGCAGACATTGTCCGCGGTAAAGAAGTTTTCTGCCGATGTGCTGATGTTCGAGTCAGCGCTGGCGCCCAATCCCGTGGAGGCCATCGCCGATCTGCTGCGGCAAAATCCAGAGTTGCGCGTCGTGGTGGTGACTCCCGCGTCGGAGGAAGAATTGACGTTGGACTTGTTCCGGCGGGGCGCGCACGGCATCGTGTCGCGTGAAGTGGAACCGGAAATTCTGGTCGATTGCTTGCGTAAGGTCGCCGCTGGGGAAACCTGGCTTGATCGCCAGGGAGTGCACTGGGTAATGGAGGCGTTCCGCAGCCAGAGTTCGCGGCCGGCCGGATCGCGTCCGAAGGTGCAACTGACGCCCAAGGAAACGCTCATCGTTTCCTGCGTGACCCAGGGCATGAAGAACAAAGAGATTGCGTTGCGCGTGGGCACCACGGAACAAGTGGTGAAAAACTATTTGCGCAAAGTCTATGACAAGCTCGGGGTCGCCGACCGCCTGGAACTTGCGTTGTACTGCCTAAACCATCACGTAGTCGACCACACCAAGGTGCCGCCACTGCCGGCTTCCGCGGGAAACGGGAATGCGGCCAATGCTGTCGCGGCGGGAGCGACAGGTTCCAGTTCGATAGCAACTCCAAATGCATCTGCTTCGCAGCCTTCTCCGTCGGGTCCAGGATCACCGGAAAAAACCTCATAAGCGGCGCCTGTCCTCCGCCGAGCCCATTACAGCGGCTCTGTATTTCAACAAAGTCGGTCCGTGCAGGTTGCGAGCCCGCAACCACATCCATAGAATGGTGAGGGACGGCCTGCTGTAGGTAAGCGGTCAGGCCGGATGTTCAGGAAGTCCGGGTACACTTCGAGATTACCGAGTAGATT
>CAWENI010000017.1:0-32497 GCA_963810505.1 Terriglobia bacterium
GACTGCTCCGGGCTTTGTGCGACCACGTGGCCGTCGCGATTTATAATGCTCGCCGCTTCCAGTCAGAACGTTTCGAGCGGGAGGCCATGACCCGCGAATCCCAGGAAGCTCGGACCATTCAGCAAGCGCTCTACCGAAGAGTTCGCCCTTGATTCCCGGCTTCACCGTTTCAGGTCTCAGCGTTCCAGCCCGCGCCGTGGGCGGCGACTGGTACGATTTCATCCCCTTTTCCGACGGCCGCTGGGGACTCGTCCTTGCCGATGTTTCGGGAAAAGGCACGGCCGCTGCTCTGCTTGATGTCGGCGACCCGCGGCATGCTTCGGTCCCTGGTCGAAGCCCACTGCAGTCCGGCCGAGGTCCTGACCAAGCTGAGCTGTTTAATGGCTGACGATTTTCCGGCCGGCAGATTTGTCACCATGGTCTACGCCGTGCTCGATCCCGCAGCCCGCACCGTTACCTTTGCGAACGCAGGCCATTTGCATCCCTTGCTCATTGACCAGGCGGGCCCTCGCTTCCTTGACGTGGAGCGCGGCCTCCCTCTCGGCTTGAGCTGCGGGGATTATTCCGAATGCAAGATCGGCCTGAGTGAAGGCTCGCGGCTGGTCTTCTACAGTGACGGCATCACCGAAGCCGTGGATGCAAACGAAGAAGAATACGGCTTGGAACGCCTGGCAGCGCATGCGGCACAATCCGGGGCATCCGCGCTCAGCATCGCCGACGACGTTCGCTCCTTCGCCAACGGCACGGGTGTGCGCGACGATGCCAGTGTAGTGTTCGTCGGCGTGGGCCGCTAAGACCCGATCCTTGTGCCAACCCAACCTCGTCCCCAGCGCCCTGTTGCCTACCTCGACCGCGCACGATGCTCTTTCAAGATGCAGCGGTCCATCACCACCAAGATTCCGGCCTTGCGCGCTTTTTCCGCGGCTTTCTCGTGGATCACCTCTTCCTGCATCCACACCGCCGGGACTTTGAGTTGTATCGCCTGATCCACCACCTCCTCCACGAACTCGGGCCGGCGGAAGATATCCACAATGTCGATCTTCTCAGGTACATCGAGCAACGACGCGTATGCTTTCTCACCCAATGCAGACTCGATCTCGGGATTCACCGGAATGATGCGGTATCCCTGACTCTGCATATAGGCCGACACGCCGTGACTGGGGCGCAACGGGTTGTCCGAGAGTCCCACGACGGCGATTGTTTTGGAGCGCTTGAGGAGTTCCGCGATCGGATCACTGTTCGAGGCCATTGGTTTACTATTTCTTGTTCGCCGTTTCCATCTTCTGCTTGAACATCTTCAAACCCAGCTTCCGAATGGTGTCCGATACTTCCTTGTTGGACGAAAGATTCTTCAAGTCCTGAACGAGCAGGTTCTTCACCAATCCCAGCGAAAGATCAAGCGGCGTGCGCGGATTGAAGACCAGATTCCGGACCACGATGTAGTTCTTCATGAAACGCCGCTTCAACGGAATCTGCCGCAGCACCGCTTCCAGCACATTCTTCTGGCTGGCAATCTTTTCTACCTCGCCGTCAGACAGCTTGGGCGCTTCCAGAACCGCCAGCGCCACCACCTTCGATCCGTCGCGAATTAGAATCGAGCGCTCCTCCTTGCTGCCTTTTAGCGCAAGTTGAATGCGGCCCTTCACGTCAAGACTGTTGATTTTTTGCAGCGTGTTCTCGCGTTTCGGCTCACCCGCTGCCTTTGGCTTCTTCCCCGGGGCAAGCTTGGAAGCTGCCGCGGCTTGGCCGCTGGAACTTGGCTGCGGCTTTTCCGGAGCACTGGCAATTTCAGTGACCTCGGAAACCGGAAAGTAGTCGGCTCCGAGCAAATCGACGACTCCGCCGGTCGCCTGAAACGCCTTGCCCTCGTCGGCGGCAACTTCGGCTGCATGTTCCGTCAGATAAGCCGATACGATTTCATCTGGAATGTCCGACGATCCTTCTTCAGAACTCGTCGTGTCCGGTTCCGGTTCTCCTAGAGTCGCCGAACTTTCAGGCTCACCTTCTAAGACTTTGACCTGAGCCGCCTCGTCCTTGCGGAGCAACTTTCCGATCTCTTCTGATTCTTCCTTCCTGATGTAAGGGTTGGACCTGAGAACGTCGAGAACTCCGTCACAGCTCTTCACTCGCTCACTCCGGAGCATCGCCTCAATCGACTCGCGCGAAGCCGACAAGGCAAACTTCGCCAGCTCATCCTGCGGCACCGAAGGATTCTCCAGCAGCGCCGGCAGCAACTTCGGGCGCAGATTTTCCGGCGAAATCATATACTCGAGCACCTCGCGCAACGTCTGCGGATCAGCCGCGGCTGCAAGCGAAGCCTTCTCGTCCCATCCAGCCAGCGTCATGCGCGCAAGATCGCCGAAGACTTTATTGTGTTTGGCAAGGTAGACCAGGATCTCGATGTTTTCTGCCGCGGGTACCGACAAAGCGCCCCGCGCAGCGAACTGCATCATGTTGGAGGGCAACCTCGAAGCGCGAATTTGATCGATCATCCGCCCCATAAATTCAAGACGCACCGACTTTCGCCAGGATTTCCAATTCCCTCACCGCCAGCGCCAGTTCCCGCGTTATCCGATTTTCCGGTCGCCGCAAGAATTCATCCCGCAAAGCTCGATAGTACCAAAGAGTCCCGTCGCGTCCGCCCTTGAACCTTGACCACACGGATTCGCCCAATTCCCGGTAATCGGTGAGGATCGAGCGCACATTATTTAACTTGTCCGATGCCGAAACTAACCTGGTATCCGCATCAGCATTCTTCAAGTGCCGCAGATAGCTTTCTTTGCGTTCGCGCCAGGGCGGCTTGGGATATGTGTCGGCATCGGTACATCCATCCACGATCTTGGCCACGCGCGCGCCGAATCGCCGCCGCACTTCTTTCAGCATGAGCGCGCCGCCACAATCTTCCACCACGTCGTGCAGCAGCGCGGCGATCGCTAAATCCTCATCGCCCCCTGCTTCGAGCGCCAGAGAAGCCACTCCCATCAAATGAGCAATATAGGGAATCGTCGAAGCCTTGCGCGTTTGTCCAGCATGTTTCTCGGCGGCGAATTGAAAAGCCCGCAAGAAGCGCGACCCCAACTTCACAGATCTCTGCGCCCTGGGGGGGTGAGATTTCTTTCTTGCGGTCTGTGGCCTCGTCACTGCTTCTCCCCGCGCCGCGCCAGCAGATACGCCCGAATAAACGGCTGCAAGTCTCCGTCGAGCACGCGATCCACGTCGCCCACTTCCATTTTCGTGCGGTGATCCTTGATCAGCCGGTACGGTTGCAGCACGTACGAGCGGATCTGCGAGCCAAATTCAATGTCGAGTTTCGAGTCCTCAATTTTCTTCGTAGCCGCGCGCTTCTTTTCCATCTCGAATTCGTAGAGCTTCGACTTCAGCATGCTCATCGCACGCTCGCGGTTTTTGTGCTGCGAGCGCTCATTCTGGCAACTGGCGACCAATCCCGTGGCAATGTGGGTAATGCGCACCGCGGAATCTGTGGTATTGACGTGCTGCCCTCCCTTGCCGCTGGAGCGGTAAGTATCCGTGCGGATATCCTCGGGCTTGATCACAATGTCGATGGTCTCATCGATCTCGGGCGAGACGTACACGCTGGCAAACGAAGTATGCCGCCGTTTCGCCTGATCAAAGGGCGAGATGCGCACCAGCCGGTGCACTCCGATTTCGCTGGTCAATAGCCCATAGGCATACTCGCCGTTCACTGCGAAGGTCGCCGACTTCAGCCCCGCTTCTTCTCCCGGCTGGTAGTCGTAGAGCACGGTCTCGAATCCCTGCCGCTCCGCCCAGCGTAAGTACATTCGCAGCAGCATGTCCGCCCAGTCCTGTGATTCGGTTCCCCCCGCGCCGGGGTGAATCGTCACAATGGCATTGCGCGCATCGTTCTCGCCGGAGAGCAGAGTCTCGGTCTCAAGCTTGTCGATCAACTCCCGCAGCGAACCGATTTCACGCTGCAAATCGGCGTCCACGTTTTCGCCTTCTTTGGCCAGGTCGAAGTAAGCAGCGATGTCCCCGCCCCGGCGCGCCAGGTCGGCGTCAGTGGCAAGGACGTGCTCCAACCGCTTCTTCTCACGCATCACCTGCTGGGATTTTTGCGGATTCGACCACAAGTTCGGGTCGGAGGCCTGCTTCTCAATTTCGGCTAATTGCGGACGAACTTTCTCCGCGTCAAAGATACTCCCGGAGTTCGCGCACTTTCTTGTCTAGTTTCTCGTATTCCTGTTCGAGTTCCTGATCCATGAGGATGCTTCAACCTTCTTGCGGAATGCGAAGCGCATCACCAGCGCTCCAATAGAAATTATCGCACACACATACGCGAACCAGTCTCCGTGGCGGCTGTAAAACGTAGTTACGGAAGTGAGCGCATACGGCGCAACCAGCACAGCCCGCTGCTTTCGCGGAATTTGCGCCGCGATTCGTCCCCAGGGGTCGATCGAGGCGGTAACCCCCGTATCAGTCGCGCTCAGCAGCCAGCGGTTATTTTCGATCGCGCGCATGCGCGTCTGGTTCAGATGTTGCGCATAAGCCCCGCTATCGCCGTACCAGCCATCGTTTGAAATGTTCACCAGCACCTGAGCGCCCAGTGAGGCGGACTCGCGGACCTCGTCCGGAAAGATGGACTCATAGCAGATAAATATACCGAGCTTCGTATCTCCTGCAGCGAGTGGCGCATGCGACTGACCTCGCTGGAATTCGCCGACCTCTTTCGTGAGTCCTCCAGCGAACGCAAACAAACGCGGAAAAGGCAAATACTCCCCGAAGGGCACAAGATGCACCTTGTCGTAGCGTGCCGCCCATTCTCCCTGCGGGCTGACCAGCACGGCCGAATTGAATATTGCGGAGCCTTGTCCTCCGCTGGACATAGCCGGCTTGCTTCCGATGGACCCAGAAACCGTCCAAATGCCTGTCTGGCGGGCCATCTCACTCAGGGCCGTGCGGAACAAAGGGTCGTTCGTGTAAAACGGTGCCGGTGATTCCGGCCAAACGATCAAATCAATTTTCGTCGCCGAGGTTCTGCCCGGCGCAACCGCCGACGGATTGAGAGCTGCCGATTTCACCGTGAGATCCGACAGTTCCCGCAGTGTCCGCTCGAAATAATCCCTGGTCCAGTTGGCCGACACCGAAATATTTTGCTGCACCAGCAATGCGGCGCGATCCGCGGGGGCAGTCGGCGCCTCAACCAACCTCCCTGCCTGCAGCACTGCGGCTGCAGCAAGGGCTGCCACAAGCAGGGCGCTACGTTTTTTCCGTGGCACCAGAAAAGCGGCAGCCACGGCAACGTTCACCAGCATAATCTCGAACGAAAGCCCGTAGACCCCCGTCCATCCCGCGATGCGGCAGAGCGGGGCGTTATCCACCTGTGCGGTCCCCGCCAGGTTCCAGGGGAATCCCGTGACTCGAGCCCGTGCCAACTCAACGGCAACCCACAAAAAAGGGGCGGCCACCAGAGCCCGCCGGTGATCGCGCCCTCGCCCGGCCACGAAGCCCAGCATCAGGCCAAAAATGCCGTGGTATAACCCGAGATAACAACAGAAGAGAAAGAGAGCCAGCAGCGCTGCCGGTGAACTGAGCCCGCCGTATTGACGCATCGTGTCATAAATCCAGTAGCAAGTGCCCGCATACCAGAGAATGCCGGAAACGTACGCCAGCAAGAATGCCTGTCCAGGCGTCGCCGCTTGCAGCCTGACCGACTCCTCAATGTCAAGATCGCCCGCGGGACGCGCCCGCAGCAACGCAACAAGCAGCGGCGCGAAGGCAATCCACGAGAGCAGGTAGAATCCGGGCAGAGGAAAGACCAGCACCTGCAAGGCGGAGGACAATGCCACCAACAACCATGCGCTGGAATGAATTTGCCGCAAGAAAGAGAATAGCAAACCAGTTCTCAGAAGCTATCTCATAAACGTTGCTCGTGAATAAACACTTGCATCACGGGCGAATTTGAAGCAAATCAAGGGCATGGCGGACCTCACCGACGTGCAGTGGGAACGGATCAGGCCCTTGGTGGAATTTGGACAACGGCGCCGTGCCGACAACCGGGGCAGACCCTGGCGGGAAGCACGGCAAGTGCTGAACGGCATGTTGTGGGTGTTGCGGACGGGTGCGCCCTGGCATGATCTGCCAGCGCGATACGGTCCGTACCAGACCTGCCACCGCCGTTTCCAGCAGTGGCAACGCTCGGGGGTGCTGGACGGCATTCTTTGGGGGTTGGCGGAGGACTTGTTGGCGCGCGGAAAGCTCGGCCTGGAGGAGACGTTTATTGACGCCTCCTTTATGGGGGCAAAAAAAGGGGCGATGGCGTTGGTCGAACGCTCGTCGGCAAAGGGAGCAAGCTCATGGCAATCGCAGACTGCCATGGTCTTCCTATCGCCCTCTGGGTTACGAGCGCTACGCCGCATGAGCAAAAGCTGGTCGCGGCTACGATCGAGCACCGCTTCGTGGCCGAGAAGCCGAAACGCTTGATTGCGGATCGCGGATATGACAGCGACGCGTTGGTCGATCTTCTTGCCCAACAGCATGGAATCGAGTTGATCGCGCCTCATCGTCGCTATCGCACACGAACCCACCGCCAGGACCGGCGAAAACTCCGGCGTTACAAACGCCGGTGGAAGATCGAGCGGTTGTTCGCATGGTTGAAGAACTTCCGCCGCCTGCTGGTGCGTTGGGAACGTCATAGCAATAATTTTCTCGGCATGGTTCAACTTGCCTGCATGTTGATCCTGTTGAGACGTTTGTGAGACCACTTCTCAGTTCTCAGGCGTAGCGCCGCCGTCCCGGCGGCTGGGAGCCTGCCCTGAGCGAAGTCGAATGGGGCGGGCGTCCGCGCCCGCCGCGCCGACGCAAGAATTTTACAGTCGGCCTTGCTACCCGGTACTCCGCACTCGCTCCGATCTTTCCACACCCCGCCTCACAAACTCCGCAATCTCTGTCGTCACATACGGCGGCGGCGTGATGCGAAAAACCGGTCGCTCCGCCAACGGCCTCAGGGACACGCCCTGCCACGCCGTCTCACTTTGCGTATGAAGAATCACGGCGCTCGCCCGGTCCAAGAATTCCCGCGCGGAGGTCTTGAAGTCTGCCGTCGCAGGATCGAGCACGGTTAGATACAAGTCGGGTCGCACAAATTTCAAGACGCTGTTCGACTCGACGATCACGTTGCGCTCATCTGCGATCCGCCGCCGCAGGGTGGGCATCGCCTCCGCCAACCGCCCCTGCTCCGTCCTCACCCACAGTGCCCGCCGCGCTCCCGCGACCAGAAATCTCGACGTGTCAGATTCCCCCGACCGATCCCGCTCTTCCGAAATCGCCCACGAATGATCCGCTGTAGCGCAGTCGCACGCTTCCCCATTCGCCGAGCACACACCGTGCCCGTACTGCGTAATCTTCACCGCAGTCCATTCGAACTCAGGCAACGCCGCGATCAGCCCAGCCACCACGCTGGTCTTCCCCACACTCCGCGAATGTCCGCCAATGACGACCAGAGCCACGACTCACTCCTTTTTTCCCAATCGCGCCAGCCGCGCCAGTTGCTTCAAATACTCCCGCACGGGCTGTGCCGGAGTTCCCCAGAACGCCACGCCCTTCCCGCGCAGAACCTTGTTCGGCAAAACACCGCCCTGCCCGCCCAGCATCACTCCCTCTTCGACGCGCGCATGTTCGCCAATGCCCACCTGCCCGCCCAGCACGACGTTCTTCTCGATCGTAATGCTTCCCGAGAGCCCGGTCTGCGCCGCGATCACCACATTCTCTCCAATCCAGCAGTTGTGCCCGATATGCACCAGGTTGTCAATCTTCGTTCCGCGTCCAATGCGGGTTTCGTCGAGCGCGCCGCGATCGATTGTCGTGTTGGCGCCAATCTCTACGTCGTCTTCGATCACCAATCGCCCCAGCTGCGGAAATTTTTCGTAGCGCCCCGTTTTGCCGTCCCGCACATAGCCAAACCCGTCGCTCCCCAGTACCGCGCCCGCATGCACGATCACACCATCGCCCACCGTGGTGCCCATATACATCGTCACGTTGGGATAAATCTCGCACCCGCTCCCAATCTTCACGCCCCGCCCAATGACGCATCCCGCGCCAATCCGCGTGCCTTCACCAATTTCAGCCTGCTCAGCGATGACCACCCGTTCCGCCACTACCGCACCCGCTGCCACTCGTGCCGAGGCGTGTATTACGGCCGTCGAATGCACACTTCCCCGCTGCACACCGCGATCTCGCAGAAACTCCGCAGCCCGCGCAAAAGTCAGCTTCGGATGCTCGCTGATTAACAAAGCCTTCGCCGCAGACGCCTCGGCCGCAAACTTCCCGGCAATCACCGCTCCCGCACGCGACTCCAGTGCCGACGCCAGACGCTTCGGATCCTCCACGAAAACCAGATCTTCCTCGCCAGCCGAAACCAGACTGCCTACGCCGGTCACCTGAATAGTGCCATCCCCCACTAAGCGGGCCGCGACCGCATCAGCCACATCTTGTAGGGAGCGTTTCATGCGTTTAACTGTATAGTAGCGGACAGAGCAGACGGAAGCCTGCCACACATCGTTCCCCGTGGGGAACCATGCTGGCAACGACTACCACATGCTCTCCTGATCACAGACGGGTGTGTTGCACTCGCGCAATAGAAACATATGGAGCGCAAGATCTTCTGGATTGTCGTCGCCGTGCTCGGCCTTCTGGCCGTGACAATACTGCCGCTGTGGTGGGCTGTAGCGGCCGTTGTTCCCATCGTGCTCATTGCCTGGTGGGCCGGCTATGAGAGCACATGGCTGCGCCGGCACATCTCCATCGACCAGCAGCTTTCCACTTCCAGCGAAGACACACCCGGCAAACACGCGGCCTGACCGGCCAGTTGCCCTGCAGGGCTTACAATCCCTTCATGGAACGAAGAATCTTCTGGATGGTTTTCCTGGTCCTCGGACTGCTGGCGGATTTCCTTCTTCCTTTGTGGTGGGGAATCGCCGCCACCATTCCCATCGTATTCATCGCCTGGTGGGTGGCCTATCGCAGCGAATGGTTCTGAAGGAAATGCTTCCCTAGCCGGTGGTCTGCGTCATGGTGAACGTGCCCGAACCCGCGCAACTCGTTCCCCCAGTCAGAGTCCATGTGCCGGTGATCAACGTCCAGGTGGTATTCCCCGACGAATCCGTGGTTCCAGTTGCCGTGCCCGTCATCGCCAGCGTGTTGCCGCCCGATTGCACCGAGAACTGAAAGGTACCGGTGGCCGTCGTGCCGGTCGTGGACCCGCTGAGCGTTCCACTGGTCGTTTCGCCCGTCAGCCCAAAACACGGCCCCGTCGTCAAGAAACTGAAATAGGTTACGCTCAGCGTGCCGTCGCCGCCTATCGTAAACGAGGTCGTGAAGTTGAACACCCCCACGCCCGCACCCGTTCCGATCAGCGCCGATTCCCAAAGCCCGGTTGTCCCCTGCGTCGTGGAAGTGTTGTTGTTGTTGCTGCCGCAACCCATCACCACCACTTCCATCGCCACGAGGCAAAGGATGGCCAGATTCCGCATGAATTGTCCCTTGAAGACCTGGAATGAAGTTAGCATTCGATACGCCATCGTATCACCGGGGAGGTATGCAACTCACATTTCGCCGCCTGCCTCGCATCGCGCTCCGGAGAGGAATCACTGCGGCCAGCCATGCCTCGTCGCAGCGATTCCTGATCCGACTTCGCAGCCAATTACATTTTCGTCATCGTGAAGTTGCCCGATCCGTTGCAGCCAGCCCCTCCGGTCAACAACCACGTCCCGCTGACCGTACCTCCGTTCACCGTCCCCGTCAGCGTCAACACGTTGCCGCTGGGAGTCCCTGACGTAATCGTCATCCCGAACTGCCCCTGCACGTTTCCGTTCAAATTTCCGCTCAGGCCGAATGTCCCTGTTTCCGTGTCTCCTGACACAAAGCACGACGAGCTCGTCGAAAAGGACAACTTGGTGACGTTCACCGTTCCGTCGCCGTTGTCGACCAGCGCGGTGGTAAAGCTGAAATTCTGAGTACCCGTCAGCATCGCGCTCCAGGTTCCACTGACGTTGCCACTTTTGTTCGAGTTTGTACCGCACCCCACCGTTATCAGTCCCACTACCAGCAACATCGCCACTGCAAGTTTTTTCACTGGAAACATCCTTTTATTTTGGATTGGAAGTGGGCACTAGAGAGATGCGGCCCCAGCGGTGGGGGATGCCCGCTTTCCCGCGCCGGACGCGGCATTAGGTGCGCTCCCGGCGCGGCATCAGGTGGAAGAGCGGCCCTTTAGGGCCGCGTAAGGTGTTCAGGACTTGCTTGGGCTTCAGCCCTCGTCGTCGCGCTTTCCCGCCGCTCAAGCGATTTCGCAGATGCCGCAACAAAATACCGGTTCAGCCCATCCCGCCTGCCATCCTGAGCGCAGCATCAGCTTCGCAAACGCGAAGCTGATGCGGAGTCGAAGGATCCGCTGATCACGCCCCTCGCTTTGTCTTCAGTTCCGCCAACAACTGCTCGATGCGGTCCTCCTTCTCGAGCGCGGCTAACCGGTCGTCGAGATTGTCGCCCGCGATCTCCGACTTCGCCTGGCTTACCGCCTCCGAGTGCGCCACCTTGCGCTTCATGCGGTCGAAAGCAGCCGCCTTCGAACCGTCACCCGAGGCGAGCCGCGCGTCACTGGCCTTGCCCACGGCGCGGGCGCGGCGATGCTGCGCAATCAGCAAGTCCGCCTTAGCCTGCGCTTCGGTCAGCTTCTGCTCCAGTTGCCGCAGCGCGGACTTCAAGTTCTCCACCTGCGCTTTCTGGTCGGCGACTTGCTGCGTGAAGTTCTCGCTCAGTTCGCGATAGCTCTCCACGCGCAGCAGCGATGCGCGCGCCAGGTCGTCCTGCTTCTTGTCGACCGCCAGTTCGGCTTTGCGCATCCACTCGCCCACTTTTTCTTCGTTTTCTTTCTGCTTCTTTTCCAGCAGGTGCTGGTCGGCGATTGCGATCGCCACCTGCGTCTTGACCTGCAGAAGCTGGTTCTGCATGTCGAGAATCACCTGCTTGATCATCTTTTCCGGTTCCTCGGCCTTATCGATCAGGTCGTTGAGGTTCGCCCGAACCAACGTCGAAACTCGCTCTAGTAGTGCCATGGTGGACTCCTTTTTTGAGCTTTTGGCTCTTAGCTCCTAGCTTTTCACTCTCAATTCGTGTGTGCGGTGGACGGCTGCGCATTCCGGACACTGGCCTTCCCTGCTTCGGAACGATGTGCCTATCGCCATGCCGATCGCGATCCCGATGCCCAGCCAGATCGCGACGTGTCCGGCGAGAACTCCAGCAACTGCGCCCAGCGCCGCTCCAAGCGCGATGCCTAGTCCCATTCCTTTCGGTTTGCTGGTCATAACGTCTGCTCCGATGTGCCTGTGTGGGGACGGGCGCCCCGCGAGCCTGCCCTGAGCGGAGCCGAAGGGTCCCGCCAAGCGCAGCGAGCGAAGGGCGTGCCCCATCGCTCACTTCTTCGGCGAATCTCCCGCCTTTGCTGTCTTGTCCCCAAGCTGCCGCACCTTCCCCAGCAATTCCGCCAGCGGCATGCCGGAAAGCGTTTCGAACAACGCAGGCACCTGCGCCGCCATCTTGGTAATGTCGCCGGTGATCTTGTTCATTCCGGAAGCATCGCCGTTCCCGGTAGAAACGATGGTGATCTTGTCGACGTTGGCCAGCGGACTGGCCAGCGCCTTCACCACCTCCGGCATGCTCGCGAAGAGTCTGTCGATCACCGCCGCCTGGTTGTACTCCTGGAAAGCTTCGGCCTTCACGTTCATCGCCTTGGCTTCGGCCTCACCCTTTTTGAAGATGATCTCGGCTTCGGCCTCGCCCTGCGCGCGAATCGACGATGCATGGCCTTCCGCTTCCGCAATCAGACGCTGCTTTTCGGCTGCGGCAAGCGTCTCAATCCGCTGACGCTCGACCTCAGCCTGCTTCAACACGGTTGCGATCAGTTCCTTCTCGCGGCGATTGATCTCGGCTTCTTGCACCTTGACCTGCTGCTCCTTCTCGATCTGCTGTACCTTCACCTGCTCGGCAACCACCTGCTGCTGCATGATGTTGGTCTGGATGTCGTACGCCTTATCGGCCTGCGCCTGCTGCCGCTTGGTGACCTCGACGAACTGTGCTCGCTTCACTTCGAGATCGCGCTGCGCTTCGGCCTGCTTGGCCAGCGAGACCGTTTCCGCCAGCACTCGTTCCTGATCGGCCTGAGCCTTCGCCACCGCCGATTCCCGCTGCGCGAGCGCCCGCCTAATCGCCGTGTCGCGGTCGGCCTCTGCAGCGGCTACGTCGGCGTCGCGCTTGATGCGCGCTACGTCCGGACGTCCCATGTTGGTGATGTACTCGTTCTTGTCGCGCACTTCCTTGATCGTGAACGAGATCACTTCCAGGCCCATCTTGTTCATGTCATCAGCGCAGGTAGACCGCATGCGGTCGGAAACCATCTCCGGCTGCTTGACGATCTCCTCCACCGTAAGCTGTCCGATAATGCCTCGCAGGTGACCTTCCATCACCAACCGGATCAAGCCCTCGCGCTCGTTGTCCGGCTTGGTGAGGAACTGTTCGGCCGCGGTCATAATCGACTCGTGGTCCGACTTGACCTTGATCTGCGCCACGGCCTCGACTGTGACTGCCACGCCTTGTTTCGTGTAGAGATCCTGCTGGGGCGCGACGTTAAACGACATCAACTCCAGCGACAACTCGTGATAGTTTTCGACCATGGGAATAATCACGGTGCCGCGCGCCGTCACGATGCGCGGTCCGCGAAATCCGTACACGATGAGTGCCTCGTGCGGTCCGGCTTTGCGGTAAAGCCTGGCCATCATGCCCACCAGAAACAGAATGACCATGATTCCCAGGCCAACGAAAATCCACATCTCCATCCATCTCGGCAGTTCCAACATAACGCCTCCCTCGTAAACTCACTTCTCGGCTCTCGGTTTCAAAGTCTCGGGCCTGTAAAATTGCGCGCTCCGCGCATTTTGAATGGTGGAAGTCGTCCGCTCGCCCAGGTTGTAGCGCACAACCCAGTGGTTGACGGCGCAGACAAAGACCAGTACGCCGTAGAAAAATGCCAGCGTCACCCAACGCATGAACTCCGGAACTGGCTGCATGCGAACCACGTAGCTGGCTGCTGTGAACCCCAGGAGCAAAAACACCACCACGCCCATGGCAAGTACGAACGACGCTTCCCGTGAGGCCCAGCCGTTAGCCCTCCAGTTGATGTCGAAGTGGATCGCCATCCTCTGGGGCAACCGGTCCCAGACCAGCCAGTAATCCAATGCGGTAAGCGGAACCGCCAGCCACATCAGCCAGATCGCAAGTTGGTGAAACTTGGTCATGGGCCCCTTCATCGACCTTCCGACATCTCGCTCCACAAGCGCACATAGGCAATTCCCTTTTCGTAGCGCGTGACCACCACTTCCGTTCCTTTCGCGATGGCGTTGCCGTCTTCACTGCGCGCGCCACAGGTGCGGCGGGTATTCATCTGCGAATAAATAATCTCGCCCGTTCCGCCGGCACGAATCGAACTTGACACCTGCCCGAGGACGCCAGCCATCTCGTAGTCGGCGGGATCCATGTTTTCGTCGCGCGACATCAGAACCTTGCTCATGAAAAGAAACACGATGCCACCGCCGATCAGGCCGCTCGCAATCGAAGCCAGCAAGCCCAGGCCGACCCACAGCGTCGAGTAGCGCGTGAGCAGATAGCCAGTCCCGCCAAACCACGCGAGAAATGCGGTGAGCGTGATGAGGTTAAACGGCGAAATGTCAGCGCTCTGCCCTGCGCGGGAACTGGCGACACGCCCGACTTGCGTTCCCGTCGCCCCGCGCGCTCCGCCCGCGGCAACCGGTCCGTGCGCTGGAAGGTGCGCCGCTGGAAGATGCGCGCCGCCAACGTGCCCGTGGAAATGCGGAAGATGCAACCGCCCGAAGCGCGCGCCCCCCAGCACGAACGAAAGAAAGCTGAAGCAGAAGCCGACCGCAAAGCAGATCAGGTAAAAGTCTGACCAGGTAAACGAATGGCTCATCGGATTCGCCCCCTTTCCGTCGCGCCATGGCGACGATTGCCGTTCCCGCCTGATTCCGGACGCAACGCCTCGAGCAGGCGCTCGCTGAGTCCAGGCGTGTCCAGAATTGCGCCCAGCAACAACAGGCAACGCCTCGTATCTTTCTCGCGCGCGCACTTGATCAGCACCTCGCTGACTTCCGGATCGCTGGCGAAGCGCTCCGAGCCCTGTAGCAGCCAGACATCAAGCTGGCCTTCGGTTGTGCGCAAGTCCGATGTCAGCTCCGCGTGGTAGCCCTCAGGATCATCCACCAGGAAGCCAGGATGCACCTTGAAGAACTTGGCCAGCAGCGCGCGCGACGACTGCGTCATATGCGGGCGCGCTCCGCTTTCGATCTGCGAGAGATAGGACTGGCTGATGCCCTTGCCTCGTCCCAGTTCCTGACGAATGGCGCGGACGATTTCCTGCTGCGTCATGGGGCGCCCTAAACCGCGCAGCGAGCCTTCCACCTCGCGCAAGTAACGGATTTTCTCCCCGAGTTTCATATTTCAAATCGAAATAGTTATATTGCAATATGCGATTTATGTCAAGAACTCAATGTGCCGGGTTTTCAGTGGTTTGCCTCGAGGCACGAGTTAAGGAGACTTTTAGGGCAAGAAAATGCCCCCGGACTCAAGCCCGGGGGGCGTTCGCCGTTCTTCCGGCCTTCGACGCTATTGGTGCTTGTTGTTGTGTTTGTCGCGATAGATCTGGCCCGACTGACGGTTCTGCTCGCGATTGACCAGAGCGCGCTCCTTGGCGGTCAGCTTGCCCCCGTTGGCTTGCCGGTCGGCACGAACTTGCTGGTTGATGCGCGCCTGATTGTTTTCCAGGTGAGCGGCTTCGCCGGCCGTCAATTGTCCGCTGTTGATGCCCTGCGCGATGCGGTCCTGTTGGTTCTCCCGCCGCTTGCCGACTTCGCTCTTGGGACTCGTATTCTGCACGGCAGCATTGTGCTTATCGCGATAGACCTGCTTCGAAAGCTGATTCTGCTGCTGATTCAGCGTGGCCTTATCGCCGGCCGTCAGCTTGCCATTATCCAGCTTACGCATGTCGCGCTCTTCCTGGTTCAGATTGGACTCTTTCTTCTCCAGGTTGGCGGTCTCGCCGGCGGTAAGCTGGCCGCTGGCGACGCCATTGGCAATGCGGTCCTGCTGATTCTCTTTGCGATCCTGAATGCTTTCTCCGGTAACAGGTGCGTTATTGCTCTGGGCCACAACCGGCAGCGCGAGCATAGCGAGCGCGGCACTCAGAAAGGTCATCCTTATCGTGATCTTCATATGGAACTCTCCCGTTGGCCTGATGTCTGTGATTCACTGCTGCATTGTGGCCACGTCAAAGAGAAACCCAGAGTGTCAAGAAATGTTGCGAGGTTTTATTCAGCGCCGGGTGAACGACTTGCGTCCAAAGGCCGCGTCCTGAGCCGGTTTTGCGATGGAACCCCCGAGGAGATCATTACAGTCCTGCTTCGATGCGCGAGCGCGGGTCGAGATAGTCGCGCAGGGCGTCGCCGATGAAATTGAACGACAGCACGGCCAGCATCACGGCAAGCGCCGGGAAGAGGACCAGATGCGGGGCGTCGAACAAGTGGGCGCGGCCGTCGTTCAGCATCGTTCCCCAACTGGCTGTGGGTGGCGGAACCCCGAGGCCGAGGAAGCTCATAGTGGCTTCGGCGAGAATGGCTCCAGCCATGCCAATTGCTGCCTGCACAATGACGGGCTGAATGATGTTGGGCAGGATGTGGCGGACGATGATGCGCAGGTCGCTGGCGCCCAGGGCGCGGGCCGCCTCTACGAACTCGCGCTCGCGCGCGGCCAGCACCTGTCCGCGGACCAGGCGCGCATAACCGACCCATCCACCGAGCGAGAGCGCTAGAACCAAGTTGAAGATGCCGGGGCCGCGGAACGCGACGAAAGCGATGGCGAGAAGAATTCCGGGGAAAGACAGAAATGCATTCATCAGGATGACATTGACGAAGCGGTCGATGGCTCCGCCGTAGTATCCGGCGACGGAGCCGATGATGAGGCCCAACGCGAGCGAAAAGACCACCACCGAGCTGCCCACCAGCATCGAGATGCGCGCTCCGTAGATGATGCGGGAGAAGATGTCGCGGCCAAGTTCGTCGGTGCCGAACCAGTGGCTGTGCGAGGGCAGGTCGAGGCGCGCGGGAAGATTAATGGCAGCGGGATCTTGCGGCGCGATCCCGGGCGCGAACAATGCGAAGCTGAGGTAGACAACGACCAGCACGACGCCAGCGGCCGCCAGAGGATTGTGGCGGGCGTTTCCGACAACTTGTCGGCGGATGGAAATGGCAGCGGCCATGCGCTCCAATCTTAGCCGTGGTTGTCAACTATGCGAAGGGTCGAAGTTACGGCCAGACAACTCAACCCTCGTCCGTTGGGTCAATGTCCCATTGGTATGTGCAGTGGTTTCTGGTTTACGCCACAATTGCCTTCAGTTCCTGCATCGGGGACAAATCTCAATCCAAAGAGGGAAAAGTCTATGAGAAAAGTTTTGGGCGTTCTTACTCTTGCCCTGTCATTTTTTGCGGGAGCCGCATTGTCCGGCCAAGTCCGCGACTGGCACGATCTTGAGGGCATCAATCGGCACGTGCGTGAAGCTATTCATGAGATGGAGCGTGCCCGCGCCGCCAATCACTACGACATGGGTGGTCACGGAATGAGGGCCGAAGAGCACCTTCGCGCCGCAGAACGCGAATTAGACATGGCGGTCGACGCAGCTCGCCGGTAAGTTCGACTGCGAAGGAGATACGACCGGTCAAGGGCGCGGAGCAGCTCGAATGCTCACGCGCCCGAGACTTTTCGCGCTGGTTAAACTCACAGAATCGGCCCAGCTTTCCCTGAGTTCGAACTCACCATTCCACTTTCTTAGGTCTGACAGCTATCTTTTATCCTGGGCTTCGCCGCTGCCATCCAACCTTGAGATCGATCACAAATTGTGTTCTCATAGAAGAGATGCTGGGATCGCGTGGGCGGTCCGCGTGCGCGCCGTAACCTCCACTCTTAGCTCACATTCTAAGGAGAAAAAATCATGAGTAAAGTCTCGTATATTCCCAAGGACTACAACTCCGTCACGCCGTACCTGGTCGTGAAGGGCGCTGCCCAGGCCATCGAGTACTACAAGAAAGTTTTCGGCGCGACCGAAACCGTTCGTATGAATGGTCCGGACGGCAAGGTCGGTCATGCCGAGTTGAAGATCGGCAACTCGCACATCATGCTGGCAGACGAGAATCCCAGCATGGGGCAAGGGCACACCAGCGCGGCCACCATCGGCGCAAGCCCGGTGAGCCTGTATGTATACCTTCCCGACGTCGACCACGTGGTGCAGCGAGCGGCGGCAGAGGGCGCGAAAATCCTGAAGCCGGTGCAGGACCAGTTCTACGGGGATCGCACTGGCTTCATTCAAGATCCGTTCGGACATCTGTGGGGCATTGCCACTCACATAGAAGATGTGTCGCCCAAAGACATGAAAGAACGGATGGAGAAGTTGAAGCCGGCAGCTTAATTTGGTTGCGACGAGGCGGGGCAACAGAGCCCCGCCTTTGTTAGGAATCAGCCTGTGAATTTCTGCTCGTAAGAGTTCTTTCTCGCGGCTGCTTGGGGAGCACTGTGGAAAGCGAGATTTTCGTTCCGCTCTCAGGGATCCCGGTCTGTACCTCAGGCGGGTATCCCCCCTCCCCCCGAATCTCTGGAATCATCGGGTTAGCACGAAATTCCCTGCAAAATCCGGTTGTCAAAGAACTTAGATATCAAAATCCGTGAAACAAAGGACTTTGGGGGGCAACGAATTGGCTTCTGCCGACCGTCACGACCTCGACTATGATGGCGCACGTGACGGGCTGTGGGCAAGGTTAGATGTCACAAAGGGGCTGTGGAAGGTTTCAAGGCGCTAGTGGTGCGCTACCGAACCAAGGCAGAGAACGTGAAGGAAGGTTTCCAGCCTCAGGCGTGGATGCCGTCAGGCTGGGGAATCCTTCGCACACGAATTTGCCCCTCGCGAAGACGAGTTCGAGCCATGTCGTATAACGATTGCATGCATTCGCGAGTGGCATTCGACGTACTTTATATGGTACACTGATGCTTGGATGATCAGCAGATATGGCTCGCGAGAAGTCGCCGCGGAAGATCGAACTTGTTTTCTTCCGCAATGACGCCGGTAGCGAACCGGTCCGGGAATGGTTGAGGGGATTGGATGAGGCAGAGCGCCGAGCCACCGGAACTGACTTGTTGCGGGCGCAGTGGCGATGGCCGGTTGGCATGCCGTTGTGCCGGCCGATGGGAAAAGGCTTGTGGGAGGTACGAACCGATCTGCCCAGCAACCGGACGGCGCGCGTATTGATTTGCGTTACGGCGGCTGCCTGGTGGCCCTGCACGGATTCATCAAGAAAACGCGGGCCACGCCGGAGGATGATTTAACGCTGGCGCGCAAGCGACAGAAGGAGTTGGAACAGTGAGCAAGAAAAATCTGGGATCGAACATTGACGACTTCCTGCGAAAAGAAAACATCTTCGAGGAAGCGCAAGCACAGGCTATCAAGGAGGTCGTGGCCTGGCAACTGGCGAAGGCCATGAAGAAGAGAAAGATTTCAAAGGCGCGCCTGGCGGTGTTGCTGAAGACGAGCCGGTCGCAGGTGGATCGCATTCTCGATCCGAAGCGCGACATCACGCTGTCGAGCTTGCAGCGTGCGGCGGCTCTGGTGGGGCGGCGCGTGGTGATTGAGTTGGTGTGAGCTGGGAGATTGGGTCGGCCCAACTCACCCTGCCTCTCGGACAGATCCCACTTCTCGTACAGAACGCGAGAAATGGGGCACCCGGCCGCCGCTTAGACTTGTCACGGAAACAAACTTTAGTGTGAAGCCGAATCGTGGAATCGCCCGAAGAGCATCGTTGCCCAGCCCACTTCTCGCAAAAGACGCGAGAAGTGGGGCACCCGGCATTCTTTGATTGTCCTGTCCGCTGCGCGAAATCCTAAAGTTCTTCACCAGTGGCTGTCTGTCCGGCAAGGAGAAATGTCTTCGGATACCTGCCCTCGCCGCATAGTTTGAACGACCCGAAGTCCTTAAACCACGTCCCGGCAGGAACATTCGGTCTGGTCTCCATCCAAACTCGCAGCCGGTTGAGATCGTCGAGGGTGGTGTTGCGGTCGTGCATGCGCTCGACGAGGTGGTCGCGAATGGCGGCGGGGATTCGCGGCCAGGGCTCGATCTGCGGCATTACTCACCGAAAACCAAGCGCCCCAACTCGTCGCCCAGGCGCTTCGCTTGTTCGGGATCGCTGGCGGCGCGAAAACGTTCGGCAAGCTCGAAGAATTCCTTCTCTTTCTGTTTCCGCGCTTCGATGCCCAACTCAATGAGCTCCACGAGGACACGGTTGTCGCTCAGGCGCTGGCTTTTAGCCATGCGGTCAACCTGTTTGGCGATGGGAGCGGGAAGCGACACGCTTCGCCGGACATGCTTGGTTGCGGGCATAGCATCATTATACACCAGTTTGGTGCATAGATTCGAAAAGCCCAGCCTTCGCAAAGAACGTGAAGGATGGGTGCTCGGCGATTCGTGGTTTGACAATCTTCTATATACTCATCGAGTGTTCGCCATTGCTTCGTTGGGGTTAGTTTGTGGCCAGGACGTCCGCGAGCGACGTTAAGGGATTTGGTGAAACGGCGAGGGCGCTCGCCCGAAACCCACTTGGCATCATCGCCCTTTTCATTGTTCTGGTCTACGGATTTGCGTGTCTCGTTACCGCGTTTTCTAGTTCGTTCAGCGCAGGACAAAAGACGCCGCTGGTTTATTTCCTTGTCATTTTTCCAGTCCTCGTGCTGGGAGTATTTGCTTGGCTTGTTGCCCGACACAGCGGTAAGCTCTTCGCCCCGAGTGACTTCCGCAATGAAGATAACTACGTGCGGATGCAATTGTCGGCTGTCGCATCGCTCGCTGTTGCTTCAACTAAGACTGAGGGCGGCAGTTCCGAGGCTGAGATTCAGAGGATCGTTGAGGTTGTCCGCCAGGCAAAGCCTGCGCAGGAGACCTCCGCCGTTGACTGGCGGAGCGTGCTCTGGGTGGACGATCGTCCGGAGAACAATGTTTACGAACGAAAGGCGTTCGAGTCAATGGGCTTTATTTTCACTCTCGCGCTGTCCACAAGCGACGCTCTGGATCGTATATCTCACCAACGTTTCGCTTTGATAATCTCGGATATGGGCAGAAGGGAGGGACCGCGCGAAGGATACGTGCTCCTAGATACTCTTCGGCGCAGAGGGGATCAGACACCCTTCTTCATTTACGCGGGTTCGAACTCTCCGGCACACAAGCGGGAAACCGCAGAACATGGAGGGCAGGGTTGCACAAATAACGCTCAGGAGCTTTTCGCGATGGTTCTCCGAGCTGTCGGAGACTGACCAACTGCGTATCAAGCGCGAAGAGCTGCATTGGGGCGGGCAAATCGCTTCTTCCAAAAGGCTGGTCCAATGTGTGGCAACGATAACCAGCCAGCCTTTAGTTCGGTTTTGCCGACGCGAACTGGAAGTCCGATACGGTCTTTCACTGTCTGATCCTCGGGTTCGCTACCGAGTACAGCACATCCGTCAGGAAATTGACTGCGACGTATGTCAATCCGATGGCCAGGATGCAGCCTTGCACCAGATAGTAGTCGCGATTGGAGATGGCTTGGATCGTCAGGCGGCCTATGCCGGGCCAGGAGAAGATTGTTTCGGTTACGATGGCGCCGGCCAGCAACGCTCCAAACTGAAGACCTAGCACCGTCAAGACGGGGATCATGGCGTTGCGCAGGGCGTGGCGGTAGACGACCGTGCGCTCGGGGAGGCCTTTGGCGCGGGCGGTGCGGATGTAGTCCTGGCTGAGCTCCTCGAGCATGGAGGTGCGCACCATGCGAGTGAGGATGGCGGCCAGGGCTCCGCCCATGGTGATGGCGGGGAGCACGAGGCTGGCGAAGGAATCGGCGCCGGAGACGGGGAGCCATCCCGCCTTGATGGCGAAAAGGAGAATGAGAATTGGGCCGAGCGCGAAGTTGGGGAACGACAGGCCGAAGAGGCTGACTACGGAGAGGAGGCGGTCGTCCCAACGATTGCGGCGGCGGGCGGAGCGCACTCCGGCGGGAATGGAGAGGATGATGGCTACGAACAGAGATGCGAGCGTGAGCCTCAGGGTGTAGGGATAGCGCTGCAGAAGGAGGCGCGTCACGGTCTGGTTGTAGCGGAAGGATTGTCCGAGGTCGCCGTGGAGGACGCCTTTCCAGTAGTGGAGATACTGCTGGCCTAGGGGGGCGTCGAGGCCATAGGCATGGCGTGTGGCTTGGATGTCGGCGGCGGGCGCGCCTTCGCCGAGCATCTGCTGGATGGGGTCTCCGGGGACGAGGTGGATCATCAGGAAGACGAGGCTCACAACGAGCCAGATCACGGGCAGGGTGTAGAGGACGCGTTGGAGGACGGTTTTCAGTTCTTAGTTCTCAGTTCTCAGTTCTTAGTTCTCAGTTCTCAGTTCTCAGGGCTTATCTCAAAGACTGACACGGTTTAGTGCTGGCAGGAGAGTCGGGCGGGACGCCCGCCTGACAGCCGGCGGGACGCCGGCGCTACTAGTCTCCTGATTGCTTTGCAGCCTCGGCCTGGCCCTCGACTTTGGCTGCCTTCTCGATTCTGACTTGCGCGATCCGATGCCCTTCCAATTCTTCGACGGTGTAACGGTGACCTTCGTATTCGAACGATTCACGCAGAGTTGGGATCCTCTGCAGACGCGCCAGAATAAATCCTGCCAGGGTTTCGAAGCCAGCGTCCCGCGGCAGGATAATGCCGTACTCAGCCTCCAGATCGCGGATGTTGACCGAGCCCTCCAGCAGCAGCACGGATTCGTCCTGCAATGCAGGTTCCCGGGGCGAGACGTCGAATTCATCCTCGATGTTTCCGACCAGCTGCTCGAGGATGTCCTCGACCGTGATCACTCCTGCAGTGGACCCGAATTCGTCTACGACGACGGCGAGGTGGCGACGGCGGTCCTTGAATTCGGCCAGGAGTTCTGCGAGGACCTTGGTTTCGGGAACGACCAGCACGTCATGCATGATCTGGGCAATCTGCATGCGGGAGATACGGACAGCCGTGTTTTGACCGAGGTTGCTCAGGCGCAGGCGCATCCAGCGCATCAGGTCTTTGTAGTAGAGGACCCCAACGATGTGCTCGGGGCCGCTCTGCGGATCGTAGACCGGGATGCGCGAGTGCTGGCCTTCGACGACCCGGGTCAGGGCCTCGTCAAGGAAAAGGTCGGAAGGCAAAGAAAAGATATCGGGGCGGGCGACCATCACGGCGCGTACGGTGATGCTGTCGAGTTCGATGGCATGGTGAATCATTTCTTCCTGGAATTCGGGGATCTGGCCGAACTGGCGGCTGGCGGTGACGATGAGTTTGAGTTCGTCCGGGGAGTGGACGGCGCCACGCCGGGTGGGCTGCGCGCCAAACAGGCGCAGGACGAGGCCTCCGGATCGGCGCATGAAGAAGAGAAATGGCCGGGTCAGAGTAAGGAAGGCTTCCATGGGCGCGGCCACGGCCAGGGCAATCTGTTCGGCGCGCTGCAGGGCCAGCGTTTTGGGGACGAGCTCGCCGAGAAGAACGTGGAGATAGGTGATCAGACTGAAGGCGATGGTGATGGCAATTCCGTGCGCATAAACCGCGGCGTGGGGAACCTGGTGCACGAAGCGAAGATTTTCTACGAGACGGGCGACCATGGGTTCGCCAATCCAGCCCAGGGTAAGGCTGACCATGGTGATTCCGAGCTGCACGCCGTTGACGACTTCGTCCAAGCGCTGGTGGAGGCGCTGAACGATGCGGGCACCGATGCGGCCCGACTGGATCAGCTGCTGGATGCGGGTATCGCGCACGCTGATCAGGGCGAATTCGGCGGCGGCGAAGAAGGCATTGGCTGCGACCAGGAGCAGGATCAGAAAGACCCGGAGCAGCACAAAGGCGGTCATGGAAAGCTAATTCTAACATTTGGAACCAGTTGCCGGAGAGCAGTTGCCGGAGGGCAGTTTCCAGTGGCCAGTGGCCAGTTGCCAGTACCCCGTGCGCTTGGACGACGAACGATCAATGCGGGGATTACAAGATTCGGCTTGGTGGTCGGCTTTCCTTTTTGCAGGCCTGCGGTCTAACTGGCAGGCGGCAATCAAGTTAGGCCGAGCACCGCGTCCCACGGTCTCATTTCGAATCGAAGAAGGTTCCAGGAACAAAAACTAGTCTGGCCGCGTAACAACCAATGAGGGCGCAGGACGGCTCCCGATCTCCAGCTTGGCATTACAGGAGGGTTTGTGAACGGAAACGGAAATAATAAGAAGAAGCGTCGCAAACTAATCATTTGGGTGGCGGTGGTCGCGGTGATCGTGCTGGTGATCGCGGGGGGAGTGATCGCGGCCACGCGCGGCGGCACCAAGATTGATCCGACGAAGCTGGCGAAGGTGGACAAGGGCGACCTGGCTAAGAGCGTGGTGGCCACGGGCAAGGTGACGCCCATCATCCAGGTCGAGGTGAAGTCCAAGGCCAGCGGCATTGTGAAGAAGTTGCTGGTCGACTACGGCGATAAGGTGAAGAAAGGCCAACTGCTGGCGCAACTCGACAAGATTGAGATTGAGGCGCAGGTGGAACAGTCGCGCGCGGCTCTGGAGGCGGCCCAGGCTAACTTGAGTAGCACCCAGGCAGATTTGGAGCGCGCCAAGGTCGATGCGGAAGGACCGGACGTGCCGTTGTTGAAGCGCGCTTACGACCGCGCGGTGGGAATGGCGAAAGATGGAGTGGTTTCGGCATCGGCGCTGGATGACGCGCAGAAGAATTACGAGATGGCGCTGAACAAGCAGAACGTGTCGAAAGCGCAGGTTACAGTTTTGAAGGCGAAGATTGCGCAGGCGCAGGCGCAGGTCGCAGAGGACCAGGCTAACCTAAAGCAGCTTGAAGAACAGCTCAGCTATACCGACATTGTTTCGCCGATTGACGGCATCGTGCTCTCGCGCGATGTGCAGATGGGAGATGCGGTGAGTTCTATTCTCGTGCTCGGGTCGTCGGCCACGCTGGTGATGAATTTGGGTGATACCAGCGAAGTCTATGTGAAGGGCAAAGTGGACGAGAGCGATATCGGCAAGGTTTATCTGGGGCAGCCGGCGCGAATCAAGGTGGAATCGTTTAAGGACAAGACCTTCAACGGCAAGGTAACAAAGATCTCCCCGATGGGTGTGGAAAAGGATAATGTCACGACGTTTGAGGTGCGTGTTTCGATTCAGAATCCAGGCGGTGAACTTAAGGCGGAGATGACCGCGAACGCGGAAATCCTGCTGGAAGAACACAAGAACGTGTTGCAGATTCCGGAGGGCGCGATACTCTACGACAAGGATAAGAAGGCCTCGGTCGAAATTCCTGATCCTAAGGGCAAGGACGGCAAGACTAAGATTGCGGTGAATATTGGGATCTCGAATGGAGCGAAGACCGAAGTGCTGAGCGGGTTGAAGGAAGGCGATCAGGTGGTGCTGCAGTAGGCCGGCGTCGGGCTTTGGGCTTCGGCTAACGGTCAGCAGTCGGACTTCGAACTGCGGGAACCACACGGTGGAGTCACTACGATATGAATAATGATCGAGATGTGCGGGCTTGGTTTTTTGTGACGGGCCGTATCGCGGCGCTGGCGGGATTTTTGGTTGTGCTTCTCGCATCTGTGGCCGCCTTCGCGTCTACGCCGCAGGGAACATTTGAGAAGACGTTTCAAGTGAGCGGGCCGGTAGATCTGGAAGTGCTCACACGCTCGGGAGATATCACGGTGCGCAACGGGCCGGCTGGGTCGGTTTTCATTCGCGGCAAGATTTACGTCGGCGACCACTGGCTATTCGGAAAGCGGCAAGGCGACGTGACCGAGATTCAGCAGCATCCCCCGCTGCGCCAGGAAGGAAACAGCATCCACGTCGACTATGTGAATGTTCACGATATCTCGGTGGACTACGAGATCAGTGTGCCCCCGGATACGACGGTGCGTACGCGCAGCGGCTCGGGCGATCAGATGATCGAGGGGACCCACGGGAATGCCGATCTGCAGAGTGGATCGGGCGATTTGAGGTTGGCGAATCTCGCCGGGGAGATACGGCTGCAGACCGGTTCAGGCAACGTTCGGGCGCGTGACATCTCCGGCCCGGTGCGCGGAGGCGCGGGCAGTGGCGACATCCAGGTCGATGAAACCGGTTCGGGAGACATTGATTTGCACACCGGGTCCGGCAACATTACGGTGCGCGGCATTCAAGGCGGACTGCATGCTGACGCGGGAAGCGGGGACATTACCGCCGAAGGCACGCAGACCAGTTCGTGGCAGATTCGCACCGGCTCTGGCAATGTACACGTTCGACTGCCGGGCAATTCCGCCTTCGACGCGGAGATTACGAGCAGCTCCGGCACGATCGACATCGACGCACCGGTCGAAACGACCGTGCAGGGCCGGGTGCAGGAATCACGCAAGTCGATTCGCGGGAAGGTGCGCGGAGGCGGGCCGCTGCTGTCGGTGCGCACGGGCTCGGGTGACATTCATATTCAATAGGGAAGTTCGTTGGCCACGGATTTACACGGATTCAAACGGATAGGGCGCGCTTGTAATCAGGAACGGAATCGTCTGGAACATGGGTAGAGCAGCGTCCGCAGATTGATCTTAGTGGAGTGCCCTTCCTCCTTCGCGAGAGGAAGGGCATTTTCGCGAATGCTAATGGACATCGTGGCAGGCGGACTTACTTCATCTCGCTTAGCTTTGACACTTCCGCGACTCGCAAGGGGAACGCCACTGCCCAATGGTAGTGGCGTTCATCGTCATTTCGGTTTGTCCTTATCGTTTGGCGGTTCTTTCTTCGGCGGAGTCTTCGGTTTGGCCTTATCGCCTGGCGTTTGCGTCTTGGGCGGAGGCGGTGCAGTCTTCGGTTTGGCCTCCCGCTGCGGCGTCTGTTCAGCCTGCGGCTTGGCTGGCTTCGCTTGCGCCTTTGGAGCCGGCTTGGGTTCGGCTGGCCGCGCCGCCGGCTTTGCTGCCTCGGGCCGAGCCGCAGGCTTTGCTGCCTCGGGCCGCGCCGCAGGCTTTGCTGCCTGGGGGTGCGCCGCCGGCTTTGAAGCTTGAGGCGCCGGAGTCTTAGCTTTGGCCTCTGGCGTCGGATTCGGTTGCCTTCCTGCCTGCGGCGGCTTGCCTGCCGCCTTCGAGGACGGCTGCTGCGGAGCGGTCCTGGTCTGCTGTTGCTGCGGAGCGGGTCGTCCCTGGGCCTCCGGCTTTGGCTGAGCCATGGGCGGGGTTTGCGGTTGAGGACGATTCTGCTGCGCCGCTCGCGCCGGCGCAGCCGGGCGAGCGGGAATCACGGGAGCGATAGGCTTGCCCTCTGGGACGGGCTTCGTCGCTGCAAGAACGGCCGGCCGCCCTTTATTGACCGAGGCAAACTGCTGGCGGTTCTGTGCCGCCTGCTGCCGATGTTCCAACTGCGTGGTCATCGGAGGAATGCGCTGCTCACGCCTGGCGGCGGCTTCCGCCGGCAGAGGCTGGCGAGTGACGCCTCCGGGCCCGTTGTAGCTGGTGCGGTTAATCGTGGTGTTGTTAATGGTGGTGTTGTTGATGACCGTATTGGTTACCGTGCGGTTATACACTTGAACGTTGCTGACATTCACATTGTTGACGGAACGGTTATAGTTGAAACGATTCCCGTTCCAGTACCCGCCCTGATAGCCGACTCCGACGTAACCGAATCCGTAGTTAATGCCGCCGTAGTAGCCGATATGCCGGCCCCAGAAGCCGTAGTGGTAGCGATACCTTCCGCCGTCATATCCCCAATATCCCGGTGTCCACAGCAAGCCCACTTCAGGCGGTCGCGTCCATGCACCCGGAACCCAGTAGTAGCCCTGAGGAGAATAGCTCCAGTATCCGGGCGTCCATATGTAGCCATCGCCGGGGCATTCGGGTTGCGAATATTCCGGCAACGGTGGCGGGGGATCTTGTGCCTGAAGCACGGGCTGGCCGTAGCTCGAATCCTCGTCGCTATCGTCGTAGTCGTTATGGGAATAATTGTGGTGCCGAGCAGGCTGCTGATAGTTCTGCTCCGCCCCTTGGCTTGCCGGCTGCTGCTGATAGTTCTGCTGCGCTCCCTGGCTTTCCGGCTGCTGCTGATTGCTGTTATCGGTGGCCTGGGTCGTGTCCGCGGGGGCCAGGTTGGCGGCAGCTGCTGGATCCTGCGACTGATCGGTCTGCGCAGGTTGCTGGCTCGTGTCCTGGGGTTTCTGGCATCCTACAAGCCCAAACGTTAATGCGGTGAAAACGACTGCCAGAATCAAACGAGAAGTTATTTGGTTGCTCATCGAGGTTGTTCTCCAGGAGATCAGGATACAGGATTTTAACGATGACTACCTTCCCAGCGAGAAGTTCCTCACGAGTTCAGATGAATGTGAGTTTTCAATCCTATCGGTTCGCGATGGTTCTGGAAATCGTGTACTTAGCAGCGGTTGACGCGAAATCGTAACAGCACTCACGACTCAGTCGCGAGGCGCATTTTCGACGGCCTCATCTGAAGTTCCGCCTCACTTCCTCACATAGCTCACTTGTCTATTGACTTCCCGTCTTTTTGGTGTTATAAGGGCGGCCTTCCCTGACGGCGGCCTTGTCTCGCAGTCGAGTTTTTAGTGGGCCTATCACCGGGCAAATCTAAGTACAGACACAGACGCGCCGGGAGATGTAGCGTTGGCCAGCGATTTTGTCGCAGGCGCCCCCCCGAAACATGCCGACTTGGAGGCACCGTGAAGCACCGACTTCGGATTTCCGCTTCGCTTTTGTACTCCGCAATCGTCATCGTGAACGCAGGGTGCGGTGGCAGCAGGTCAACACAACTTCAATCGTTCAATCCGAATGGACTGAGTGTTAGAGTCGCGGCCTCTACGACCACTGTAGCAGTCGGCGGCGTGGCGTCCATCACCGCAACCGTGAGTGGCGACCCCAATAACGAAGGCGTCACTTGGAGCGTCTCCTGTTCGCCGGTGCCTTGCGGAACAGTGTCACCCACCACCACGTCCAGCGGAGCCGCGACGACATATACTGCTCCAACTAAACCCCCAGTTGGGGACCTCGGGGTTATGATCACCGCCACGTCGATCGCTAACAGCTCAATGTCAAACTCGGTGAACATTACGGTCCCCGGAACTTCGGTATCGGTTACGGCGAGTGAAGGTACTGTTCCGATAGGTACCACGGCCGAGGTCACCGCAACGGTGACCGGAGACCCGGCAAACCAGGGAGTCGCCTGGAGTCTCACTTGTGCCGCAGCACCATGCGGAACAATTTCGCCCGCGACAACGGCAAGTGGAGTCGCGGCGACTTACACGGCTCCGAGTACCTACCCGGCAGGCGACCTGGCTGTGAATATCACGGCCACGTCCGTGAGTAATCCGATGGCCACAAATTCTGAGACGGTGACCGTGCCCGGCACCAACGTTTCTATTTCGCAGACCATCGGTTCGGTAGAGGCGGGTGGCACGGCACAGCTGACTGCAAGCGTTGTTAATGATCCGACCAATCAGGGAGTTACTTGGAGCGTGTCCTGTTCGACGCCACCTTGCGGCACGATCTCACCCACCTCAACGTCGAGCGGAGCGCCTACCACGTACACCGCGGCCAGCACTCCTCCGGCCAGCGATCTTTCCGTCACGATCACCGCTACGTCGGTCTTCAATTCCGTGGCGAGCACTTCGACAGTGACCGTGCTCGCCGTCACTGTTTCAGTCACACCAGTCAGCGCCCTATTGCCGCTGAACACAGCTTTAGAATTCACAGCTGTAGTAGGCAACGATCCCGCGAACGTCGGTGTCACGTGGGCCGTTAGTGGCAGTTCGTGCGCGCCCGGCTGCGGCACTGTCGTGCCTTCCAGCACCATGAGCGCGAGCCCGACTACCTACACCGCTCCTGCCGCGCTGCCGGCCAACCCTGCCTTGGTATTAACCGCAACCTCAGTAGAGGATCCTACGAAGTCGGCGACGGCTGCGATTACCGTCTCGGCGGGCACGGTGGAACTCGTTCCCGCCAGTCTCAACTTTGGCGGCGTTCTTGTAAACAAGAAGAGTACTCCCCTGACTATAACCCTGACCAATACCGGCACTGCCGCGCTGAGTATCTCCGGTATCACGACGACTGGAACCAAATCCAGCGAGTTTGCACAGACGAACACATGCGGAAGTAGCGTTCCGGCGGGGAACTCGTGCACGATTGCAGTCACGTTTAAGCCAGGAAGCCGGGGTTCCCAAGCTGCTGCCCTCTCAATCGCCGACAGCAGTCCCGACAGCCCGCAACAGGTGAGCTTATCGGGCACGGGCATAACACTCCGTGGTCCATTTCAAGAGTCAGCGCTGCGATCCGTGTTATCCGCCACTCCCACGGTAATGTCACCGAGACCAGGTGGACCCTACCAAGTCGGCACCAGAGTCATGGACCTGGTTGATCCCTTACGCCAAGACCCCTATGCGGCCGGGCGTAAACGCGAATTGCTGGTTCGATTCTGGTATCCGTCTTCAGTTTCAGAGGAGAGTTGCAGCCGCGCGGAATACACTTCCCGGCGGGTTTGGAACTACTTCTCGCAGTTGCTGGATGTGCCATTACCCGATGTTCAATCGAACAGCTGTCTGAACGCCCCCATCGTCGCGGGTGTTCATCCGGTGGTCCTGTTCACTCCCGGATACACGGCGACCTTCACGGACTACACGTTTCTGTTTGAAGACCTCGCCAGCCGCGGTTACGTGGTTGCTTCCGTGGACCATACCTATGAGGCCACGGCGGTCGAATTTCCGGATGGACGATTTGTGGAGTCTGCCGTAGGCAGCCACTTGGGCCCCCGCTGGCAGGGGGATGACCGCACTCTGACATTCGCAGTGTCCGTGCGGTTGCGCGATTTGCGATTCGTGCTGAATGAACTCAAGCGTCTGAGCGTTCAGGCTGAAAGCCCGTTCATCGGCAAACTGGATCTGGCTCGCGTTGCCGTTGCCGGTCATTCCCTGGGTGGTGTTACCGCGTTTCTTGCGCTGGAACAAGACACGCGCCTAAAGGCTGCCATAGACATTGACGGGCACGTAAATGAGGCTCTGATCCATGCCAGCCACCGCCCAGTGCTGCTGATGACAATGGGGAACGAGCTTAATTCAGATCTGTGCAGCCTTTGGAGTAATCTGCACGGTCCACGTCTTGCGGTAAACTTCCCCGACGCCGAGCACGTGACGCCTTCCGACGCAGTCTGGGTGGCAAAGTATGCCATCAAAGCGGGCACCACGGGGCCCGACAAAACGGTCGCGGGAATACGAAATTACATCGCTGCTTTTCTCGATACGAATCTCCTCGGCAGAACGCGAGGTCTGTCTCTGGATGAACTATCTTCAAACTATCCGGACGCTTCAGTCACTACGCGGACGGAATCCTTATGCGGGGGAACACCGATGGGAAAATGATCCACGAATGAGGGAGGCTTAATCGCTTAATCAGATTCTCCCAACCTCTTTAGCGGTCTATTCCGGGCAGTTGTTCGGACAATCGGAAGCTGTCGAGCGTCCAACCGGGTAGGAGAATCGCCTCAACGGATGAAAAATCCCTACGACACTCACAACCCAGTCGCGACGCGCATTTCGACGGTCTCATCTGGAATTCCCACCTCACTATTACCTCCGTGCCTTGACGCCGCGCTCGTCGGCAAATTAACTTCGAACTCGTAGGGAGTATCCTGCCTTTTTCTTTTTCTTAGCGAGGGAACGTTGGCGCATCAACCAATCATCACTCTGACCACTGACTTTGGGACGAACGATCATTTTGTGGGCACCATGAAGGGTGTCATCCTCAACATCGTGCCCGAGGCCGAGATCGTCGACATCAGCCACGCGGTGCAGGCGTTCGATGTACTCGACGGGGCCTTGACCATCTCCCAGGCATATTCGTATTTCCCTAACGGGACGGTGCACCTCGTGGTGGTGGACCCGGGCGTGGGCACGGCGAGACGGCCCATCATCGCTTCGAGCGACGGCTATCACTTCGTGGCGCCGGATAATGGCGTGCTATCGCTGGTGTATGGGCGGGAAGAGCGGATCCATGTACGTCACATCACTTCCGAGCATTACTTCCTGCAGCCGGTAAGCAACACCTTCCATGCGCGGGACATTTTCGCGCCGGTTGCGGCCTATCTCGCGAAACTGGTGGATACGCAGAAGTTTGGCGACGAGATTGAAGACTTTGTGCGCTTCACGGCGCCCAAGCCGAAGCCGGTGGATGAGAACCGCATACGCGCCGTGGTGCTGAAGGTGGACCGCTTCGGCAACCTCATCACCAACGTCACGCCGCAAGACGCGCCCACACTGTTTGCGGACCAGCCTTCGGCGTTCAAGATTGTGATCGGCAGCCGCGAGATCACCGACATTTGCAAGGCGTATTCCGAAGGCGCTCCGGGCGAGGTTTTTGGAATCCTCGGCAGCATGGGATTTCTGGAAATCGCCGCCAACCGGGGAGCAGCGGCGCAATTGCTCGGCGTCGGCAAGGGCACAGAGGTAAGCATCGTGCTCGGGGAAGCAGCGGCCGCGGGCAAAGGGGCTTAGACAAAGTTTCAAGGTTTCAAGGTTTCAAAGTTTCAAGGTTTGCTCCGGCGAAATCCGACCTTGAAACTTTGAACTTACGCTTTCGGCTTGGGATGGACATAGCGATCCATCTCGCCAGTCCACTTCAGAAACCGCCAAAGATGGTCCCGCTCGCGCCAGACAAATTCCCAGAATTCGAGAAAGCCGATCTGGGTCATCTTCACCCCGGTGTAGGTTTCGATCCGCCACAGCAGATACGGACTTCGCCACGGAGCCAGGCGGTGGCCCCGGGTTGCGTTCCAGAGGAAGCGGAGCGTGTAGCGCACAGGGAATAATACCCACAAACGACACGCAGGCGCACCCAGGAAACTGTGGTGCCGTCCGGTAATGGCAGAATTGGCGGTGCGCGCGAGATCCTTCGCTCCGCCTGAAAAACGGCTGCGCTCAGGATGACTCCTACCCAATTTAATGGCGATCTCCAAAGCGCTTCACTATCAAAGCACCATCAAAAGATCGGCTCTTAGCGCTGCATGTTAGAATCCAAGCTCCGCCAGGGATTTCTCTTCATGTCCGATGCAAACGCCCGCCAGGCAGCTGAAGACCACTACTATGCCGCGCTCGATCTGATGGCGGATGGGAAGCTGGAAGAGGCCGTCGCCGCCTATCGGCAATCGCTGGCTGCAGATCCCGCCTTTACCGAGGCCATGCACGGGCTGGCGCGTGCCCTGCAAGATTTGCAGCGCTACGATGAGGCGATCGAAGTTGCCCAGCGCATTGCCGAAGTGGACCCGGATGACGTGCTTGCTCATACCAGTTTGTCGGTGCTGTACCAGAAGAAGGGCATGATTCCCGAGGCGGAGGCGGAAGGGGC
>CAWENI010000018.1:0-115841 GCA_963810505.1 Terriglobia bacterium
TACAGTGCGTCCTGGCCCTGTCCATTGCCCTCTACCTCTGGTTGCAGCCCGCAACCACCCGCCTCATCTCGACATTATGGTTCCCTTCTACAAATGGCCCGTCGCCACGGACGCCGGCGTGGCGGGCCTGCTTCTGACCGTGCTGGCCATCGTCCGCAGCTCCAACGCCGTGAACCTCACCGACGGCATGGACGGCCTGGCCATCGGCTGCACGCTCATCGTTTCCTTTGTGTTCGTCGTGGTCACCTTCCTGGCTGCAACAGCAACGTCGCGGCCTATCTGCAGATTCCCTTCGTGCCGGGCGCCGGCGAGCTAACCGTGTTTGCGCCGCCATGATCGGCGCCGGGCTCGGCTTCCTCTGGTATAACTGCCATCCGGCCCAGGTCTTCATGGGCGACACGGGTTCGCTGGCCCTCGGCGGCGCCCTCGGCATCACCGCCGTGCTCATTCATCAGCCCTTCCTGCTCGTCATCGCCGGCGGCGTCTTCGTCATGGAGGCCCTTTCGGTCATCCTCCAAACCGGCTGGTTCCGCTTTACCCGTCTGCGTTACGAAACCGGGCGCCGCCTCTTTCTCATGGCGCCCATACATCACCATTTCGAGAAAAAGGGCTGGACCGAATCCCAGGTAGTCACTCGCTTTTACATCCTGGGAGTGCTTTGCGCCGTCGTCGCCCTCCGCACCTTGAAGATCCGCTAACCAACGATGCACAAGCGCGCTTGAATAAACCACAAGAATTTGACAACCTAAGCCAGCGCAACCGAAGATTTCGCAAGCCAACAAACATTGACTGACCTCAACCAACAACCGGGGCGCGACCGCCCCGCTCAAAATGAACAACCAAAGTCCGCTGATTCCACAGGGCTCCCTCTTGGAGCAAAAAAACAAGACCCGCGTCCGCGTCAAGATCGCCGTTATCTTTGTGCTGGCCCTTCATGGGATCGGCCTGCTGGCGTTGCTGATGCAGGGTTGCGGTCATGAGAATCCGGGGGGCCCGGCTCAACCGCCCCAACTCGAACTCGACGACGGCCGGAGCAACGGAGCCGGCCCCGGCCTTTGCCGCCCCGAGCAACCCGCCGGAAACGACCTCGGCCACTTCGGCCCCCTCCCCCTCGGCCACCACGAGCGCCACGGTTCCCGCCGCCGCTCCCACCAACCGGCCCCCGGACCTTTGCCGCCCGAGAACCCCAATGTCAGCGCCGCCCCCGGTGCCTGGCGGCAGCGACTACAAGATCGTCAAAAACGACACGCTCTCCAAAGTCGCCCGGAAGTTCCATGTGACCCTGCCGGCGCTCAAGGCTGCCAATCCAGGGGTGGATTCGACCAAGCTCAAGGTCGAGCAAACGATTCACATCCCGGCCCCAGCGGCCGCGGCGGCCGCCCCTTCGGGCCCTGGGGCCGCAGCGGGGGCCGTGGGCGAGAGCGCGGGCGGCCAACAAGTCTATACGGTCAAATCCAGCGACACCCTGACTCAAGATCGCGCACGAGTCCGGCGTCAAGGTCAAGGCGCTGAGCGCCGCCAACAATCTTAAGACGGACAAGATAAGAGTCGGCCAGAAACTCAAAATCCCTCCCAAGACGGCCGCGGCGTCTGAGGCGGCGCCGGCGCCGGCGGCCGGCAACACGACCTCACCGCCCGGACGGTAATTACCGCGAGAGAGCGTGGAGCGTGAAAGCGTGAAGCGCTTGAAAGCACAATCTCGAGCCTGAAGCGTGGAGCGCGGCCACGATGGCCTTCCCTCCCCTCCCTCCCACGCTCTACGCTCTACGCTCTACGCTCTACGTTCTACCCTCTACGCTCTACCCCCTCTACCTCCACGCTCCACGCCATGAAGCTGGCGGTGACGACCCTGGTTTTTTGTGTAGCCGCCCTGCTGGCGCTGGGAGTGGTGATGCTTTACAGCTCGGCGATGGGCCAGAATGGGTCGCGCCAGCTCGAATTGCAGGTGATGTGGTGCGGGCTGGGCGTGGCGGTTTGCGCGGTGGCCGCGCTGGCGGATTACCGCTGGCTCAAGACGCACCTCTGGTGGCTGCTCTTGCTGGCCGCGGTGGTCATGCTCGGGCTGGTGTTGGTGCCGCGCATCGGCCTGCGCCTCAACGGCGCGCGGCGCTGGTTCAATCTGGGCGGTCTGAGCTTCCAACCTTCTGAGTTTGCCAAACTGGCCCTGCTGGTGGCCCTGGCCTGGTACGGCGAACGCTGCCGGCGCCACATGGACGCTGGTGGCGCGGCCTCGTCATTCCGGGCTTGGGCATCGGCCTGATCGCGGGATTGATCTTCTTGGAACCGGACGTCGGCAACGCGGTGGTGCTCGCGGCGGTCAGCGGGGTGGTGCTCATGGTCGCCGGCGTTCGGATGCGTATCTTCTCCCCCCGGTCCTCGTGGGCCTGGTGGCCGTCGGCCTTTTCATCTACTACAATCCGATGCGCTCGCAGCGCGTTTATTCCTGGCGCCACGTCGAGGAAACCAAGCGGGGTAAGGGACAGCAGGCCTACCAGGCCACGGTGGCCCTGGGCAGCGGGGGCATCACCGGCCGGGGCCTGGGTGACAGCCGTGAGAAGCTGGGCTACTTGCCGGCGCATCAGACCGATTTCATCTATGCTATCATCGGAGAGGAACTGGGCCTGGTCGGGACCGGCCTGGTGCTCGTTGCGTTTATGGCAATCCTGGTATGCGGGCTCGTCATTGCCTGGAATGCCGCCGACACCTTCGGGCTGCTCCTGGGCTGCGGCATCACCTTCCTGATCGTCTTCCAAGCCTTGGTGAACATCGGCGTCGTCACCAGCGCCCTGCCCAACAAGGGCCTGCCCCTGCCCTTTATCAGCCGGGGCGGTTCCAATCTCCTGGTCATCCTGGCCGGTGTCGGCCTGCTCCGAGCATCGCCCGCCACGGCCGCGCGGCCGAGGCCATGGACGACTTGCCGGAGGGTGACGAGGAATTCCAAGACCCCAACCCGTTCCGGGCCCGACGGTCGGACTCACCCATGAGCGAGTCTGCGCCGCCAGCTCATCGAATTGCCATCGCCTGCGGCGGGACCAGAGGCCACCCTTTTCCCGGGCTGGCGGTAGCCCAGCAACTGCGCCGGCGCAGCGCCGCGGTCACGCTGCTCATCTCTCCCAAGGAAGTGGACCAACAGGCCCTCGGCTCGGCTCGGGCCTCGAGGTCGTGACCTTGCCCGCCGTCGGCCTGACGCGGGGCGGCGAGATAGCCTTCGTACGCGGCTTTGCCCGCTCTTATCGGGCCGCCAAGGCGGCTTCGGCTCCTGCCCGCCTCGCGCGGCCCTGGCCATGGGCGGGTTCACCAGCGCCCCGCCGCTGCTGGCCGCCCGGAGACTGGGGGCGCGGGTCTTCCTCCACGAATCCAATTCGATCCCGGGCCGCGCCAATCGCTGGCTCTCGTGGTTTGTCCACCGTGCGTTTGTCGGCTTTGCCGCCGCCGGCCCGCGCCTGCACACGCCCAAGGTGACGGTGACCGGCACCCCCGTGCGTGCCGAGTTCCACACCCGCGAAGCGGCGGGTTGCCGCGCCGCTCTGGGTCTGGACCCGGCCCGCCCGGTCTTGCTGGTCATGGGTGCAGCCAGGGTGCCAGCGCAATTAACTCGCTGGTCAGCCACACGCTGCCCTGCTTGGCCGGGCGCTTCCCGAACTGGCAATGGTTTCACCTGAGCGGCTCCGCCGAGGTCGAGGCGGTGAAACGCGCCTACACCAAGGCCGGCCTGTCGGCTCAGGTTCATCCATTTTTTTCCTCGATGGAACTGGCGCTGGGCGCCGCCACCGCCGCCCTCAGCCGGGCCGGGGCCTCCTCGCTCGCCGAACTGGCGGCGATGCGCGTGCCCAGTGTTCTGATTCCTTACCCCGCCGCTACGGACGACCACCAGCTATACAACGCCCGGGCCCTCGAAGGAACCGGCGCGGCTCGCCTGCTGGAACAAAAGGCGGCGACTCCGCAATCCCTGGCCGCTCTCTTGGCCGAGTTGGTGGAAAACCCCGCCGTGCGCGAGGCCATGCAGGAAGCCCTCGCGCGGTGGCACTGCCCCCGCGCGGCCTCCGAGATCGCCCGGACCATCCTGCTCTTCTCATGACCGGCCCCGAACACATCCTGGACGGACCGGGACCGCTGGCCGAACAGTTGTCGGGCCTGGTCTCGCCGGACACGGCGGTTCGCTGCCACAAGCCGTTGGCCCGGCGCACCACTTTGCGCGTGGGGGGGCCCGCTGACCTTTACGTCGAGCCGGCCCACGAAAAGGACTTGAGACCGTAGTGAGGTTCTGCCGCCGCCTCGCGCTGCCTCTATTCGTCCTGGGCCGAGGCTCGAACTGTAATCCGGGACGGCGGTTTTCGCGGGGTCATGGTCTGTCTGAATCATCCGGCTTTTTGCGGCATCGAAGTCATCCCGCCACTCCTGAACTGCGGCGCCGGGGCGCGGTTAAAAGCGGTCGCCGTGGAAGCCAAGCGGCACGGGCTGGGCGGCCTGGAGTTCTCGAGGGCATCCCCGCGCCGTCGGCGGCGCCCTCCGCATGAACGCGGGCGCCATGGGCGGCTCGATCTTCGACGCGGTCGAGTCGGTTCGCCTGATGGATTGGGAGGGCACAGTGCAGGTGTCTCCGGGAGCGGAGCTGGGAGCGGTTTATCGCAACTGCGCGGCCTTGAAGACGCAGATCGCCTTGGGCGCGGTGCTGCGCGGGCGGCCCGCCCCCCCGAGCGGATTGAGGAGCGCATGAACCAGTTCAGCCAAAGGCGCTGGGGCTCCCAGCCGGCGGCCCCCAGCGCGGGCTGCGCCTTCAAGAACCCCAAAGCCATGCCTGCCGGCAAACTCATCGAGGAACTCGGCCTCAAGGGCCGGCGCGTCGGCGGCGCCTCCGTCTCGCTCGAGAAGGCAATTTCATTGTCAATGACGGCGGCGCGACCGCGCGGGACATCCTGGATTTGATGGCGCTCATCCGCGAGCGCGCCGGGCCGAGCGGGGCATCGAGCTGGAAAGCGAAGTGGAGATTATTGGGAATGAAACAGACCACTAAGGCCTTGAACATCACGGTGATGCTTGGGGGCCTCAGCGCGGAGCGCGAGGTTTCCTTGCGCTCCGGGGCGGCCGTCGCCAGGCGTGCGCTCGCTGGGCCACCGGGTGAACAAACTGGACCCGCGGGACGGGGAATGGGAGCTGCCCCAAGGGACGCAAGTGGTCGGAGTGACAAAACTTCGGAACGCGGTTGGGTTTCGTTGTCGTGCTGCGGTCGGATACACTGACTGGCGACCATGACTACCACCTGGCGGCTTTCCTCTTTTTTGTTTAACAGATTTCTGCTTGCCAAACTGCTTCACTTCCTTTGGTTAATCGGCTTGTCGTTGATCGGTTTGCTGATCGGCGTGTGTCTTCTCGCGCTGAGCGCTGCGGCGCAGAATCAGAAACCGAAGACGCCTTCGTGGGCGTCGGCGCCGCAGCTGTCGGCGGCGCAGCGGGAAAATTTTCCGCCGCGATTGCTGGAGGAGTTGGAGAGGATCAAGGCTGCGGCGCTGGAGGATGACTATGCTTACCGGCAGGTGGAGCATCTGACGGAGAACATCGGGGCGCGGCCTAGCGGGTCGGCACAGGCGAACGCGGCGGTGGATTATGTCGCGGGGGAGTTGCGGAAACTCGGGCTGGAGGTGCGGTTGGAGGAGGTTAAGGTTCCGCACTGGGTGCGCGGGGCGGAGACGGCGCAACTGGTGGAGTATCCGGGGCAGGTGCCGGGGACGGTGCAGAAGATTGTGGTGACCGCGCTGGGAGGAAGTACGGCGACGGCGGCGGAGGGGCTGGAGGCGGACGTAGTGGTGGTGAATAACTTCGACGAACTGCGGGCGCTGGGGCGGGAAAAAGTTGCGGGGAAGATTGTCATGTTCAACGAAGTGTTTGACAAGCAGAAGGCGGCGGCGGGGCTGGCTTTCTATGCTTATGGGGATGCGGTGCGCTATCGGGGGGCGGGGGCGAATGCGGCGGCGGAGTTGGGGGCGGCGGCATCGCTGGTTCGGTCGGTGGGCAGCGCGGATTACCGGCTTCCACACACGGGATGGAGTTATCCGGCGGGAATTCCGGCGGGAGCGGTTACGGCGGAAGATGCGGAGCTGATTGCGCACTTGGCGGCGCAGGGGAAAGTCCGCATGCGGTTGACGCTGACCCCGCAGAAGCTGGAGGACGGGATCAGCCATAACGTGATTGCGGATCTGAAGGGGAGCGAGCATCCGGAGGAGATTGTGGTGGTGTCGGGACATTTGGATTCGTGGGACCTGGGGACGGGCGCGATCGACGATGCGGCGGGAGTGGCGGTGGCGATGGAGGCGGCGGAGGTGGTGGAGAAGCTGCATCTGCGTCCGCGGCGGACGATTCGCGTGATTGCGTGGATGGATGAGGAGAGCGGCGGCGCGGGCAGCAAGGCTTATGGGAGGGATTACGGGACGGAGTTTGCGCGGCATGTGGCGGCGATTGAGAGCGATGCGGGGGCGGCGCATCCGCTGGGATTTGAGGCGAAGATGAGCGCGCAGGCGGCGGAGTTGGTGCGGCCGGCGGTGGATGCTCTCGAGAGCATTGGGGCGAATGTACTGCGGGAGAGCACGTATTCGCCGGGAGCGGATATTGCAGGGATGTCGGATGCGGGAGTGCCGGCGCTGGGGATCATGCAGGATTCGCGGACATACTTTAACTATCACCACACGGCGGCGGACACGCTGGATAAGATTGTCCCCGAGGAGTTGAGGGAGAACGCGGCGGCGATGGCGGTGATGGGATATGCGCTGGCGGAGATGAAGGACCGGCTGCCGCGATAGGGCGAAGAGAGTATTCCAGGGCGCATTTTCTAAAGGAAAAAGCGTACAATTTTTGCCGCCTTGCCGGAGCTTGCAGCCTGGAGGGCGGTTGACGCATCTTAAATTTGACGCTTATCATCGTGGTTCGGGCTTTATGACGCGGACGCCCCCGGGAGGGGGCGTCTTAGATTTGAAGTGACCTTATGGAAAAGAAGAAGCTGGAAACATTTAAGAAGCGATTGGAGACGCGGCAGCAGGAACTGCGGCGCACCGTGACGCGGACGCAGGCGGATGGTCGCTCAGCCGACGAAGACACGGCGCAGGATATTGCGGATCGCGCGGCGAGTTCGTACACCAAGGAGTTCCTGTTCAGCCAGAGCAATAACGAACGGCAACTTTTGCAGATGGTGGAGAAGGCGCTGTTGCGCATTCGCGAAGGCAGCTTTGGCGAGTGCATTCACTGTGGCAAAGAGATCAATGCTAAGCGTCTGGAGGCGGTGCCGTGGACGCGGCATTGCATAGAGTGCCAGGAGAAGCTGGAGCAGGGATTGCTGGAGGAAGCTCCGCGGTAAGTGGAATTGGATTAGGCTGCGCCGCCGAGGGATCGGCGGCGTTTGTTTTTTTAGCGCTGAGCAGTCTACACACAGCATTGGCTATTTGAGAAAGTCACGACTGGCGTCTTGGCTTCGGCGTTGCGGGCGAGACGCCCGCCGGACAGCCGCCGGGACGGCGGCGCTACACTATGCGCCAGAGGGCAGGAGTACCCGCTCCACACCTAGCGCTCGTTCCAAGGGATCTCGCGGAGGGTAAGTCGTCGCCGGATGAACCGTTCCCCGCTGGGAGCATTTTGAGCCCGAATCCGTGGGAGTATGATGGGCGGAAAATGAACAACACGGCCGCCTTGCTCCTGAGTACGCCTATGCCCCTCGCCCGCAAAGGTGTGGTGGCGGCAATCTCCCAGTTCCTGATTGCGCACAACGGCAGCGTCTTGCATTGCGACGACCATCTGGACAGTGGCCGCGATTTGTTCCTATCCCGGCTGGAGTGGGATCTGGACGGGTTCGATATCTCAATCTCCGATTTCGAGCACCACTTCAAGCCGGTAGCCGAACGTTTTCGAATCAACTACCACCTGGCATTGACGAACTACCGTCCCAAGATAGTTATTCTGGTTTCCGGCTATGATCACTGCCTGGCTGACCTGCTGTACCGGCACGGCATTGGCGACCTGGCGTGCGACATCGTCAGGATCATTAGCAATCACCTGACTGCCAAACCGCTGGCCGACTTTTATCACGTCCCCTTCCATCTGCTGACCAACCCCAAAGACAAGCGCGAGTCCGAGCGGGAAATGCTGGAGTTAGTAGGGCAGGACGTGGACCTGATCGTGCTCGCGCGCTACATGCAGATTCTGGGACCGGATTTCGTCGCCCAGTATTTGTTGCGCATGATCAATATCCACCATTCTTTTCTTCCCGCTTTCATCGGGGCGAAACCTTATCATCAAGCCTTCGAGCGCGGCGTAAAGCTGATCGGGGCCACCAGCCATTACGTCACCGCCACCCTGGACGAAGGACCGATCATCGAGCAAGACGTGGTGCGTGTTTCCCATCGCGACACGGTCGAGGACATGGTAAGCAAAGGCCGCGACCTGGAGAAGGTCGTGCTCTCGCGCGCCGTGCGGTGGCACCTGCAAAATCGCATTCTCGTCTACCAGAACAAGACAGTCGTGTTCGTTTAGAAACTGAACGAAGCCGTAACTGTCGAAATATCACCATGCGCGCATTGACCCGCTATTTCTGAGACGGGTTCTAGGGCTTCGACCTGCTGCGCTCTTTGGTTTACGCCTGGAGTTCGCCGGGGGAGAAGCCATCTACGTAGCACCAGACCCAGCGCTCTCCGGGTTCGATGGAACGGATGAGGGGATGGGTTGTGCCGTGAAAATGTTTGGTGGCGTGCTTGTTCTTTGAGGAATCGCAGCAGCCGACGTGGCCGCAGGTCAGGCAGAGTCGGAGATGCACCCATGTATCGCCCATCTTGACGCATTCTTCGCATTCGTGTTTGCGGGTGCTTTCTAACTTGATCTGGTTTAAGTGAGCGCAGTCGGGGCTCAGGTGTTTCACGAGGCTCGTCTCCTTTCCGCTGGTTCTACTGATTTCTCTGCGGGCCGTGTTCTTTCTAAAGCTGCCCGGTCCCACCGTGCAAGATTGGCTCCCGCTTCGTAGGTGCTTTGGGCAAATTGCAGAATTTCCGAGGACGGGGATTTTGCCTGGCGCACGTCGTCATACATCAGCAGGAACTCGTGGAGATTGCGGTCATACAACGCAGCTTTCGGATGGACCAGCTGATCACCGTATCCTGCCGGCTCAGGAGCCATGTAGGCGTAGAACGCCGGCGCTTTCACGTTACCTCCACCGGGCCACCAACCCAGGCTGCTGCATTCATGCGAGTAGGCCTCAGAGGCGACGATGCCCTTGCGGGGAGGAGCGGGGCGGCCGCTGAAGCGGGTGCAGGCGAGGTCGAAACTGCCCCAGAAGAAATGGACCGGGCTGGATTTGCCGATAAATCTTGCGCGAAACTCCTGGAAGACGAGACTGGTGGAGAGCAGAATGTGCCACAGACGACTTACGTACTCGGGATCGTAGGAGGCGTGGGTTTCATCCTGATCAAACGGGATGGGATTCGGGATCTCCTGCGGCTTGGGATTAATTTTGACCTGAATGCCCGCGGCCTGAAGCAGCGAAAATAATTCACGATAAAAAGCGGCAACGGATTTTGGGGAGAGCGCGAATCCGCTGACCTGGCCTTCGCATGTACGGAGATTCAGCCGGTGGCCGATGAAATCGAACTGGATCTCAAAGGCGTGTCCCCGGTACGGAATCGGCGAGGTGGTCAACCCGCGCGCGTACAGATAGAGAGCGACATTCCACCAATGGTTCTGGAGAGGCGTTTGGGCGAGGCGGATTTTTCCCACGATCTGGGTCCACAGGTGAAGCGTGTGGTAGGTGTCTTCCCACTCTTCGAGGGGCAGGGCGGGCCAGTCGGGCTGCATCATCGCGGGGTGGTTCGGAATATTCCTGGGCCCGTGAGCTTCCATGACTTCTGGATTATGCTCCTGCGGGCTGGTTTTTGTCAGCGGATGATTTTCGGGTGGTGGGCCGACAGCATCGATAAGGCCAGCGGGCAAGAGTGCCCGCTCCACACAAGCCGCTCCACAGATTTGACTTTCTCGTGGGTGGTGCGTAGATTTCTTTCCACGAGTTTTGTTGTTCTTTGAAAGTCCTTCGGGATGCGCGTCTTTGCCGCTGGGCGAAGACAGGGAAGCGGGTGCAAGTCCCGCGCTGCCGCGCAACTGTAAGCGAGGACATCGCCGCCGGTCACTGGGAATTCCCGGGAAGGCCGGCGGGCAAGCTGGATGAAATCATCCTCACTCGCGAAGCCAGGAGACCGGCGCACTCCGTCCACCTCAACCTCTTTCGCGTGAAAAGGAGGATGGTATGCGCGTACTCCGCGCCCTGGTTGGAGTTTTCGTAATCGTTTCGGCGGCATTCGCCGCTGAGCTCAAAGTCAAAGTTGTCGATCCTCAATCCGCGGCCGTGGCAGGCGCGCAAGTGTCGCTGACCCGCGCGGGTGAAAGCACCGTTATCGCCACACAAGCGACCAGCGCCGAGGGAATTGCGACGTTTCGACAGCCCGGCGCGGGGAATTATGAGATCAAAGTGCTGGCTGCCGGCTTTGCTCCGGAGATGCTCGCGGTGACTTCGCAGCAAGCGGAGTTGACAGTAGGGCTGCATCTGGCGCCGGCATCGGAAACGGTTGTGGTCAGCGCGACGCGGACTCTGGTTGAGGGCGAGTCGTCCGGGGCAGACGTTGCGGTTCTCAATAATGCACAGCTCACCGCCCTGCAGCCGATCGCGGTCAGCGACGCGGTGCGGTTTCTACCGGGGGTGATCGTCAACACTGCCGGGCAGACTGGGGGGCTGGCGTCGATTTTTGTTCGTGGGGGCGATTCCACGTACAACAAAGTGATCGTCGACGGGGTTACGGTCAACGAACCCGGCGGCACCGTCGACGCGGGAACGCTTCCGCTGGCACAGGCGGACCGGCTGGAGATGGTTCGCGGAGCGCAGAGCACGCTCTATGGCTCGGACGCCATGACGAGCCTGGTGCAAGTGTGGACGCGGACGGGAAGTACGCTCACTCCGGAGCTCCGCTTCGGGGCCGATGGCGGCAACTTCTCCACGGCGAACGGGTACGCATCGCTGGCTGGGGCCCGCGGGCGCATCGATTACAACTTGTTCGGCAATCAATTCAACACCAACGGGTTCGGGATCAACGATTATTTCACCGACACGCTTACCGGAGCGAATGCAGGATTGGCGCTTAGCGACACGGCTTCGGTGCGCGTGCGGGTGCGGCATTCGAACAGTCACGTGGGTGTTCCGGGGGAATGGAACTTCAACGGGTCTCCGCTGGAGCCGCCTGATCCCACGGATAGTTCTCACCTCAACACGATTCTGGGCAGCGTGGAACTCGCTTTCGTGGAGCCTTCGGGCTGGCAGCATCGGCTGACCGGCTTCGATTACAGCTATCGCTACGACGAGCTGAACCCGAATGGAGATCCGACTCGCGTCAGTCCGGCGTTCGGGCAGTTCGATTTTCCGTCGCATGAAGTCGATCACATCAACCGCGGCGGGTTCGAATATCAGGGGGATTATTCGGAACGGGCCTGGGCGCATACGACATTCGGATACCGGATCGAAAATGAAAATGGATTTGTGGGCGACGTCAACTTCGGACAGACCCACGGCCAACGCCTGAATAACGACGTCTATGTCCAGCAGCAAATCGCGGTGGGACGGCTCTCGGTGATTGTGGGCGGTCGGTTGGTTCATGACAGCGCTTTTGGGAATGTGGGCGTGCCGCGAGTTGCACTGTCATATCAGGTGGTCCGCGGAAATGAAACATTCTCGGGCACGCGCCTGCGTTTTTCTTACGCCACCGGATTCAAAGAACCGCGCTTGGAAGAAACTTTCGCCGGGCCCCCGTTTTCTGAACCCAATCCTGCGCTGAAGCCGGAACGGGTGCGGGCGTTTGAGGCCGGCATGCAGCAGGGTTTTTTCAACGGCCGGTATGTTCTGAACGCTACGTACTTCAATAATCTGTTTCACGATCAGATCAACTATGTCACGGTGAATCCGATTACCTTCGTAGGCGAGTATTTCAACGTGAACCAGGCTTTCGCACAGGGCGCCGAAGTGGAACTGCAGGCGAAGTTGCGCGCTCGGCTGCTTTTGCATGCTGCTTACAGCTACACTTCGACGCAGATTCTGGATGATCCGGCGCCGCTCAATGCTCTCTACAATCCTGGCTCACCTTTGCTGCGCCGGCCGAAACATTCCGCGACGATGCTGTTGAACTATCTTGGATCACGCTGGGGAACGAACCTGGCGACGAGTTTCGTGGGCCGCCGTCCGGACAGCGACTTTTTGGGGTTCAACATTGATCATGCCGCGGGCTATGTGCGAGTGGATCTCGGCGGATGGTACGCGGTTCATCGCCGGGTGACTGCGTATCTCAACATCGAAAACGCACTGGACCGGCGCTACAACGAAGTTGTGGGTTATCCGGCGCTGCCAGTCAATTTCCGCGCCGGGTTGCGGTTCCGGGTCGGAGGGGAATGACGCGTTGACTGTTGGAGGAGCGGGTAATGACATTAGCAGACTGCTGAAAAACTAATTTCTGCTGACGAAAGCGAACCGCAGGCGCTGAAGCGCGGCTAGTTTTAAAGAAGTTAACGGCACGACTGAAGTCGTGCCCTTCCCAAAACCTGCCTGGAACGGAGTTTTTCAGCAGCCTGCGGATAGTTGCGAAGGAGTGTTAGTCGCGAGAGACGCGGCTGACTTTCTCGGACGAACTCACCGTGGGCAGGGGCATGGAGGCGGCGGTCTTCGCGCCAAAATATTTCACACGCGCCAGTAACAGCTTCTCGACTTCGCCTTCCTTGAGAGGCTGCTGCCGTCCGAGAAGGTGCGTGACCAGGGCAATCTGGGCGAAGTGCTCGACCGTCTCCATTTTCATGTAGGCGTGTTCGAGAGTGTCGGCATAGGCGACCACGCCATGGTTGGACATGAGGATGGCGTCGTAGTTGGGGACGAAGGGCTCTAAAGTCTGGGCCAGTTCGGAGGTTCCTGGAGTGCCGTAGCGCGCGAGCGGGATGCAGCCCAGGCCGATGACGACCTCGCAGACCAGAGGCTCGGTGAGCGCCATGCCTGCGGCGGCGAATCCGGTGGCGGTGGGCGGATGGGCATGCACGATGGCGCGGACGTTGGGGCGCATGCGGTAGATAAGGAGGTGCATGCCGATCTCGCTGGTCACGCTGCGGCGACCGGCGACCTGTTTGCCGTTAAGGTCGACGACGACCAAGTCGGCCGGACGCATGGCACCTTTGCTGAGGCCGGTGGGAGTTACGAGCAAGCGCTTACTATCCAGGCGCACCGAGAGGTTGCCGTCCATCGCCGCGACGAAGCCGCGGCTGTGGAGCATGCGGCCGTAGCGGACAATTTCTTCCCTATGCTTGCGTTCGCTTAGCATGAATCCTTCGGGAGAGTGGCAAAAAGCGGGCCGCACTATGGCACTCGCATATTACCAGTAGATGCCCGACAGACACAATGCGATACGAAAAAATACATAATGGATGAGGCTTAGCGCGATCTCTGAGAGCAGGTGGTGCGAGCCGGTCCCTATAATCGAATGGCGTGCTGGTCTCCGATTTCCATTATGAGCTTCCCGAAGAACTGATTGCCCAGCAACCGCTGGCAGATCGCGCGAGTTCGCGGCTTCTGCACCTGGAGCGGTCGAGCGGACGGTGGAGGGATCAGCATTTCCGCGATTTCGTGGAACTGCTGCGTGTGGATGATCTGATCGTGTTCAACAACACGCGGGTGTTTCCCGCACGGTTGTATGGACGGCGGGGCGGGCTTAAGTCCCAGGCGTTGAGCCCGCACAACCGGGCATCGCGGGATTTTCTGCGTGGCCGCATTGAGGTTCTGCTGACGCGCCAGGTGGCGCAGGATCCGAATGAATGGGAGTGCCTGGTCCGGCCGGGGCGCAGGATCGGAGTGGGCGAGCATCTTTTCTTCGGACCGGGCGAGGAACAAGCCGAGGAGTTGCAGGCCGACGTGGTAGCTCGCGGAGCCTTCGGGGAGCGGCGCATTCGATTCCAACCCGTGGAAGATTTCTTCGCCACCCTCGAAAGTATTGGCCACGTCCCGTTGCCTCCGTACATTTCGCGGGCTGATCTGGCGAGCGACCGCGAACGCTATCAGACGGTTTATGCGCAGGAGCGCGGGTCGGTGGCTGCTCCCACGGCGGGACTGCATTTTACGCCGGAGATTCTCGCCCAGATTCGCGCGCGCGGCATCGAGAGTACAGAGATCACACTGCATGTGGGCCTGGGAACGTTTCAGCCGGTTCGGGTTGAGCGCGTCGAAGAACACCGACTGCACCGTGAGGGATATTCCATTGCTGCCGAGGCCGCGGGAAAAATCAGCCGAGCTGTGAAGGAGCGGCGTCGCGTCGTCGCCATCGGTACGACCACAGTTCGCACGTTGGAATACGCGGCCCAGCAAGGTGACGGAAAGATTCTGCCGGGCCCGGGCGAGGCAGACCTGTTTATTTATCCGGGCTATAAGTTTCGGGCGGTGGGCGCGATGCTTACCAACTTCCATCTACCGGAGTCGACGCTGTTGATGATGGTCTGCGCTTTCGGCGGCAAGGAAAATGTGTTGCATGCCTACGAGCACGCGGTTACCGAGGGCTATCGTTTTTATTCTTACGGAGACTGCATGTTCGTGGAGTAGCACGGCTTGGGTGTGAGCTATACTCTGTTTCCGGAGCATCGTGTTTCCGGAGAAGCATCCATGCCGACTGGTGTGAAACATGTCTCGATCGATGATCTGGTTGTTGGACTGCGGCAATTCCCGGAGGCTGCTTTTAACGAGACCGAGCAGCTGCGGCGGTTTTTGCAGGAGATGCCGGTGAGGGCGGACTCGCTGGCAACGTATCTCACTTGGAACCACCAGCACTACACGCGCAATCTGATCGATAAGACTCCGTTGTATGAACTGCTCGCGATCTGCTGGGAGGTGGGGCAAATCAGTTCGGTACACAACCATCGCGATCAGAATTGCTGGATGGCCGTTCCCATCGGGCGGCTGCAAGTGGAAAATTTCCGCGTGGTTCATCAGGATCTGAGCTCCGGGCGGTGCCAGTTGGAAGCGACAAATACGGTGGAGATGAACATTTCCGAGCCGTGCGCCGTTGATCCGCGGGAACCTGTGCACCGCGTGCTCAATCCGCGCGCGTTTAACCAGCGGGCGGTCAGCCTTCACGTTTACTCGCGGCCGTTTGATACTTGCGTTGTATACTCCGCCGAACAGGGCACGTGTGGAGAAATTGAACTGCACTACAACACCGCGTATGGAAAGCCGGTCGCGGTGAAGTGACGCGAATGTATTGTCGATTGTTGATTCGCCGCTGGGTGAAGATTTCTGTTGGCATCGCGGTTGCGCTGGCCGCGATTTCGTGCCAGAAGCCGCCGGCTGGTCCCGAACCCGTCTCCCACTTCGAACACGTGGCGCCTTCCCCTGTGGGGACGACGCAGATCGTTATCGAAAAGACTTTCCCGCTGAAAAACTCTGCCACTTTTCCTTTCCAGATTCCCGCCCACGCTGCCCAGCCGCATTTGCATGGAATCTTTCAATCGTTCGTGGGCCAGGTGCACGGCGGTTCCGACGAGACCGCAAACCTTGACTTCCTGGTGTTGAATGAATCGCAATACGCCGACTTTTCCGGAGGGCACCCCAGCGAAGCGCTGTTCACGGTGGAAGGCTCGCACAATCAGGCCGTGAATTTCGATCTGCCCGCTTCCCTGGACCAGCCGGTCAAGTACTACCTGATTTTTCGCAGCGCGACGACCGGCGGGCCCAAGAAAGTGGTTGAAGCGAACTTCCGCGTCGATTTCTAGCAGGCTGCGGAAAAAGTCTTTCTCGCTTGGATGTCGTCCCTCAGCGGCTAAAGCCGCGGTTGATTTTGCGGCACTTACGGCGCGGCTGGAAGCCGCGCCCTTTCAAAACTGTAGTCCGAAAGGGAGTTTTTCAGCAGCCTGCTAGGAAAGTTTCCAGCCCAGTTGCTGCTGCTACACTAAAATGATTGTCCCCGCGAAAGAAAACCTCGGAGCCTGAGAGCAGCCAAGCGCCTTCTGCCCGGCCGACGCTGGTTCGAGCCAAGCCATCGGCATCGAGCCAGGGGCACATTTTTCTCATCGATACCATGTCGTTCATCTTCCGCGCCTATCACGCCATGGCGCGGCAGCGGCCCATGTCTACCAAGAGGGGCCTGCCGACGGCGGCGATTTACGTTTTCGTGAACATGCTGCGAAAATTGCGGGAAGATTTTTCGCCAGAATATCTGGCGGCGGTCTTCGACGTAGCGGCGCCCACATTCCGCGACCAGCAAGCGGAAGCGATCACCCGGGTCCGCAAGTTCGACATCAAGACGCAAACCTTCACCGAGGTCGAATACAAGGGATACAAGGCCAATCGAGTTGCGATGCCGGAAGATCTGGCACAGCAGGTTCCATACATTCGCCGCGCGTTAGAGGCGTACCGCATTCCGATCCTGGAGTTGGCGGGATTCGAGGCCGACGATGTGATCGGTACGCTGGCTCGCAAAGCGGTGGAAGCCGGGCACCCGGTCTACGTCGTTTCCAGCGATAAAGACATGATGCAACTGGTCAACGACAAGGTGTGTATTTTGAATCCGCCCAAGGACAACCTGATCTGCGACGCGGCCAAGGTGGAAGAAATTCTCGGGGTTCCTCCGGAGCGTGTGATTGACGTAATGGCTTTGCGGGGCGACTCGATCGACAACATTCCCGGCGCGCCTGGTATCGGCGACAAGGGTTCGGTCGAGATCATCAAGCGATTCGGCACGGTCGAGCAGGCCCTGGAGCGGGCCGCCGAGGTTGAGAAGAAAACCTACCGCGAATCTCTGTTGAACAATCGCGAGGCGATTCTGTTCAGCAAGAGCATGGTTACTATTGACATGAATGTTCCGGTTGAGCTTGATGTGGAAGCCATGCGCGCGGGAGAGCCCGCGATGGATGCGCTGCGCGGGCTGTTCACTGAACTCGAATTTACTTCCCTGCTGAAGGAACTCCTGCCGGTGGTGGAGGTCACCGAGGCGCATTACAGCGAAGCCACGTCTGCCGTGGATGTGGAACGTGTGGTTACCGCGGCCACAGGAGGCACACTTGCTATCGCTGTAGAGCACGAAGATCAAGCGGCGGAGCCCGCCGAAGAAGCAGGCGGCGAAGAGTTGCAGGAAGCGATGCTGCCTTTGACGGGCGCATCGTCTTCTATTCCTGAAGTTGTGCGGCGCGTCGCGATCTCGTCTGGGGCAGGCTCGGCCACGATTGTGAAGCTGGATTCGTCTGCGGCTGCCGACAAGCTTCGCTCCGCTCTCGGCGATGGGGCTTTGCCGAAAGCAATTCACGATTACAAAGCGGCGATTCATGCGCTCGATCCGCTGGGGATTTCGCTTGCCGGGGTACGCGACGATTCGATGCTGTATTCCTATCTTCTTGATCCCACGTATTCTTCGCAGCGGCTCGCGGATGTGGCGCTGCGGCGGTTCAATCTGAAGCTCAGCGATGAACTCGCGGAGGCGGCGGACATCAGCGGGAGGCTAGCGTCTGCGCTGCGCGCAGAAGTGGAGCAGGCTGGGCTGCTGAAGCTCTACGAAGAAATCGATCTCCCGCTGGTTCCTGTGCTGGCGCGCATGGAACAGGCAGGGGTGAAGATCGATACGGGCGCTCTGGCGAAGATGTCGGCGGAACTGGAGCGTGAGATTGGGGTTAAAGCGAAAGAGATTCACGAGTCGGCGGGGACTGAATTCAACATCGGGTCTCCGCGCCAGTTGGGTGATGTTTTATTTAACCGTATGAACCTGCCGAAACCCGTGAAATACGGCAAGGGGCGGACTATATCGACGGCCGTGGATGTATTGGAGGACCTGGCGGAAGATCATCCGATTGCGCGGATGGTTCTGGACTACCGCCAGCTGACGAAGTTGAAGTCTACCTACGTGGACGCTTTGCCGGCTCTCATCAACTCCACCAGTGGACGGCTACACACTACATTTGGGCAAACCGGAACTGCGACTGGGCGTCTCTCGTCGGCGAATCCTAACCTGCAGAACATTCCGATTCGCACGGAACTGGGACGGGGAATACGCGCGGCGTTTATCGCGGAGCCGGGGCATGTTTTGCTGACGGCGGATTACTCGCAAATTGAGCTTCGGCTGCTGGCGCACTTTTCGCGTGATCCACTGCTGGTGGAGGCTTACCGGCGGGGCGACGACATTCACACACTTACCGCTTCGCAGGTGTTCGGCGTGCCACCGCTGATGGTTACGCCCGAGCACCGCCGCCAGGCCAAGGTCGTGAACTTCGGAATTGTCTACGGGCTTTCGCCTTTCGGACTTTCGCAGCAACTGGGCATCGAGCCTTCCGAGGCCAAGCAATTCATCGCGAACTATTTTGAGAAGTACAAAGGCGTGCGCGGCTTTATTGACAAGACGCTCGAGGAAGCCCGGCGTGATCTGAAAGTGAAGACGCTGTTCGGGCGCGTGCGCCCCATCCCCGACATCAACAGCAAGAATGCGAACCAGCGCGGGTTCGCCGAGCGGACCGCTGTTAATACTCCGCTGCAAGGGACTGCGGCGGATTTAATCAAGATTGCGATGATACGGATCGATTCCGCACTACGCGAACGCAGGCTGAAGTCGCGGATGACGCTCCAGGTTCACGATGAACTGGTCTTCGAAGTTCCGGAGAGCGAAGTGGAGACTATGAAGTCTTTGGTCCGCGAGCAAATGGAGCGAGTGCACGAATTGGCTGTGCCGCTGCTGGTGGAGATGGGAGTGGGGCCGAACTGGAGGGATTTGGAGTAGGATTGCGGCGCAGAACACGTTGTGGCCTTACACTCCCAACGCCTTTTGAATTGCCTCAGCAATCCCTGAAGTCAGCGCCTGCATGCGTTCTTCCGAGGCCGCCTCGACCATTACTCGCGCCAGGGCCTCGGTTCCTGAATACCTGACCACGACACGGCCATTTCCATCCAACTCACGCTCGGCGACCTCAATCGCGCGCTGAACTTCGGGCACCTGGGCAAACGGAATCTTCTCGCGCACCCGCACATTCTGAATCTTCTGGGGAAATACTTTCAGGTCGGCAATCAGGTCCGCCAGCGACTTTCCACTTCGCACCATGACATCCATCAGGCGGAGCGCGGTCAGCAAGCCGTCGCCGGTGGTGGCGTCGCCGTCGCGGAAAATGATGTGGCCCGACTGCTCGCCGCCCAGGGTTGCGTCGATCTTCAGCATTTCTTCGAGGACATACTTGTCGCCAACATTGGCCCGCAACATTCGGATGCCGGACTTTTTCAGAGCGATCTCGAGCCCCATGTTCGACATGGTGGTGGCCACGACGGTTGCGCCCTTCAACTTTTTGTTGGCGTGCAGATCGCGCGCCGCTGCGAGCAACACTGCATCCCCGTTTACCACACGTCCGGCGGCATCGCAGAACAGAGCGCGATCGGCGTCACCGTCAAAGGTCACGCCCAGATCAAATTCTCCGCCGGAGTCGGCGACCATCTTGCCCAGGGTTTGCGGATGCAGAGCCCCACAGCCTTCATTGATATTTCTGCCATCGGGCGCAACGTGAACAAAGGTTGGCTGAATCCGCACGCGCTTGAATAATTCCGGGGCCTCCGCGGTTGCGGCTCCGTTGGCGCAATCGACGAGCACGCGGAGACGGCTGAAATCCGAGGAGACGGATGCCGCCAGCCACTCGACGTAAGCGTGGCGCAATTCCGCTTCTCCGGGCAGGGAAGGCGCCGGGATCTTCAACGCCGTGTCATCGGCGGCCTCCGAATTCTGCAGCAGCGCGAAGATTTCCTTCTCGATGGCCAACTCTCGAGCATCGGTCAGCTTGAAGCCGTCCTTGGAAAAAACTTTGATGCCGTTATCTATCCAGGGATTGTGCGACGCGGAAATCACTACGCCAGCCGCGAAGCCCCGGGAGCGCGCCAGGTACGCGATTCCCGGGGTGGTGATGACACCGGCACTGTGAACGGTGACGCCGACGGCGGCGAGTCCGGAGGCGACTCGATCGGCAATCCACTGGCTGGAGGCGCGCGTGTCCTGTCCGATCACTGCCTGGGCCCTGGGGGTGGTCCGCAACAGATCGTGGCCGAGCGCTCGTCCAATTAGGTAGGTGCTTTGTTGGGTCAGGGGAAATTCACCCGCTACGCCGCGAATTCCGTCGGTTCCAAATAGCTGCCTGGTCTGCTGGGTCATAGAGAGAAAAATTTTCAGAACTGGTGAACAGAGGATGATAAATGAGAGCGGGAGGATTCGCTCGCCCGGAAGGGCGGGGGTGGACTTGGGGAGATGCCTTCGCGAGATGGATGGAGTCGCTTTTGCTCCCGGCACAGCGGGCGAGGACGCCCGCTGGACAGCCGCCGAGACCGCGGCGCTACGAATCAAGGAAGCCCAGCATTTTTCATGTGTGAGCCATTCGTGCCGTCCCTCCGGGACTGTGTTCTTTTGAGCGACGCTACCCGGCACTGCCGTGCCGGGCTTTCATATGCTGTGCCTACGGCACTCGGGCCCTGCGAGGGCTAGAGCGCCGCTTTTCCTCGGATGCTTAAACAGGCTGCGGAAAAAGTCATCTCTGAGCGAGGAACGCACCCCCAGCGGCTAAAGCCGTATTCATAACAGTGTGCTTACCGCAGCAGTGAACTGCTGCGCCACCCAAAATCAAGTGCCACACCGACTTTTTTCGCAAGCTGTGAAGTCCCTTCCCAAAACCATTTATGAAATCATTGCGAGTTATGTGACCTGTTCAGTTACGCGTTTAGTGAGGGGCGGCGCTTTCGCCGATCTTTTCGACGATCACGGTCACGTGAATCGAGGTCGGCTGCAGGACTTGCACGAGCGGGTCGGTCACGTACACATTTGTAGTGAAGGTTGCACGGTCGGTGGTTCCGCTGGCATCTACGGGATCGGTAGTGGCCGATTCGACTTTTTCCACGTGATGGCGAGGGCCGGTGATGGTGATGCGGGGTGGGTCTACGTCGACGCGGGCAACCTGCTCGCCTGCCAAAAAGTTTCCGGTCACCCGCGGATGGATCTCGACCTCGCGGGTGAGCCGAGTGTCGAAGGCAAGATGCGCCTGACCGGGCACGACTTGCACCACGGCAAGATCACGCGGGTGGCGAATCTGTGACGTCAGATCGAAGGTGCGTTCACCGGGTTGGACGTCACCCAATTCGAGGGCAGCGTAGACATCGTTGGGGCGCAATTGCCGGATCACGCGCTCTGGGCCGCGCACGCGGATGTGGGCCTCGGGGATGGTCTCGGTGCTGATCTCGAGTTGGGGTGGGACATTCTGAAAGACGATGGGTGCACGAACCGAAACTTCCGCGGACTGCTCATCGGGCGCAATCATAAGCCACAGTCCGGTGGCCAGCAGCAGAGACAGGATTTTCAATCCGAAATTGTGCAGCACGTAGCGCTGGAAGAAGGCGATCATCGCTGGCGCTCCGTCTCGGAAGAGCTGCCGTCAGAGCTGCGCTGTGCCCGCAACGGGGAATCCAGCGCCGCATCCGATTCATCATCGCGGGCGATGGCGGTCGGCAGCGTCACCGGAGACATGTAGCGGCGCAACTCGCTGCCCAGGCGCTCGCGCAGTTGTTCGACCGTCAAATCACGCTCGATCTTGCCGCCAATCGCCAGGCTGATCGCGCCGGTCTCTTCGGAAACGATGACCGCGATGGCGTCGGTTTCTTCGGTGATTCCGATTCCGGCGCGGTGACGGGTTCCAAGCTGGGTTGAGAGCATGGGATTCATGGACAGGGGCAGGAAACAAGCTGCGGCGGCGATGCGATCTTTCTGCACGATCACGGCGCCATCATGCAGGGGCGCACTGGGACGGAAAATTGTGGCGAGCAAATCGTAGGAAAGGCGGGCATCCAGGGGGACGCCGCTCTCGATGTGGGTGCGCAAGCCGATTTCCCGTTCAATGACGATGAGGGCGCCGGTCTGATGCTGGGAGAAAAGGTTAGCGGCTAGAACGATGTCGTCGTAGGAGTCGCCATCGGCGGCGGATCCGCGCATGAAGGTTAATCGCCTACCCAGGTCGGCGAGCACGTGGCGAATTTCGGCCTGGAAGACGACGATCAGGGCAAAAACCGCGTAGGGGAGCAAACGGCTGACGAGCCAGTTCAACGTGGTGAGTTCGCCAATCCGCGCCAGGTAGAAAAGAATGGCAAGGGCAGCCGCACCGGCCAACATGGGCGCGGCGCGCGTGCCGCGAATCATCACCAGAACCTGGTAGATGAGCACCGCCACGAGCAGAATGTCGAGTGCCACCGACACTCGGGACCATGAGGCGAGAGATTGCATCACCGGACTCATTCTCCTGACGTCGTGGATCCGAACTGGCCCTGGGAATTCATTGTAAAGCACCACATCCGGGCAGTGGGATGAAAGCTGAGTATTGGGTCAGTTTGATGGCTACGGTAGGGACGACGCACGCCAGATCTTTCGCTCCGCCTGAAAAACGGCTGCGCTCAGGATGACGCAAAGGTCGGCGGCCCGAACTGACCACTACCGAAAAGCTGAGTTTGCGGGAGGTGCGGGTCAGGAATTATTTGCTCGCGAACTCGCTGCGGTGACGGCTGTAGAAGAGATAAATCAGAAGGCCGAGCACGAGCCAGACGATAAAGCGGACCCAGGTGATGACGGTGAGTCCGGTCATGAGGCCACCGCAGAGGATAATGGAGATCAGAGGGAACCAGGGAACGAAGGGGACGCGGAAGATGCGCTTACGGTCGGGCTGGGTGCGGCGGAGGATGATTACACCGAGTGAAACCAGTACGAAAGCGAAGAGTGTGCCGATGTTGGAAAGATCGGCGGCGTCACTGATGGCAAAGATGCCGGCAGGGACGCCGACGGCGAAGCCTGCAATCCACGTGGAGTAATGAGGCGTTTTGAACTTGGGGTGGACTTTGGAGAAAAGCTGCGGGAAAAGGCGATCGCGCGACATGGCGTACCAGACGCGCGCCTGGCCGTATTGAAAGACCAGCAGCGAGGAGATCATTCCGGTGAGGGCTCCGATGACGATGATGGAGCGCGACCAGCGGCTGGCGCCGAGCGCTTTGAGCGCGTAGGCGACAGGCGCTTCAGCGGCTTCGCCGGAGACGAAGGTCGGTGTAGCGCATCATGCCGAGCAGGACAAGAGAGACGCCGACGTAGAGGATGGTGCAGATAATCAGCGAAGCGATGATGCCGATGGGCAAATCGCGCTGCGGGTTGCGCGCTTCCTCGGCTGCCGTGGAGACGGAATCGAATCCGATGTAGGTGAAGAAGACGATGGCGCCTCCGGTGACGATGCCGCCGAATCCGGAGGGCGCGAAGGGGCGCCAGTTGCTGGAATTCACCAGCGCGCCGCCGACTACCAGAAATATGAGGATGGCGCCGATCTTGATGGCGACCATAATGTTGTTGGCTTCAGCCGATTCGCGAATGCCGCGCACCAACAGGACGGTGAGGATGAAAATGATGAGGAAGGCGGGGACGTTGAAGTAAGCGCCGGTCCAGTGCCCGGATTCCCAGACGGGAGTGGACCACCGGTCGGGCAAGTTGAGGCCGAACGAGGCGAGTTGGGCCTTGGTGTAGGCGCTGAAGCCGATGGCCACCACGACATTGCTGACGACGTATTCGAGGATGAGGTCCCAGCCGATGATCCAGGCGAAAATCTCGCCAAGAGTGGCGTAGGAATATGTGTAGGCGCTGCCGGCGATGGGAATCATCGAGGCTAGTTCGGCGTAACAGAGCCCCGCGAAGCTGCAAGCCACGGCGACGAGGAGGAATGAGATGGCGATGGAGGGGCCGGCGGGCGGGCGTCCATGCATGAGAATCTGCGAGGTAGTTCCGCCGCGCAGGAAGTTGACGATGATGTCGAGAACCTGGGCATGGAGGATGGATGGAGCCTGGAAATATTCTCCGGCAGCGGCGGTGCCGGTGAGAACGAAGATGCCGGATCCGATGACGGCGCCGATTCCGAGCGCCGTCAGCGACCATGGGCCGAGAGTTTTTTGCAGGCGCTGGCCGGGGACTTCGGATTCAGAAATCAGCTTGTCGATGGACTTGCAACAGAAAAGCTGGTTGTCGGAAGTGCGGATGGTAGGTGCGGGTTCGGTGGATGGTTGTGGCAACGGTATGTGGTCTCCTGGAACCCAGCTGTAGCTAGCTCCTAGCTTCTAGCCAGAAAGTCTGCGTCGCTTCGCTACGGAGCGGGCTTGTCACCCGCTCCTCACGAGTTCTTGTTTCTTACCGCTTTGCCTGGCCTCTTGCCAGCTTCTTTACTTTTGGCTTTTTCGATCCGCGAGGGTAATCGCGGGGCTTGAGCGGATTTTCGGCCTTGCGCTTCTTGCGCGAGGCGCGTTTCGCTTTTTTGCGGTCTTCTTTGCTTAGCTTAGTTGTGTTTGCCATGAATGCGGTTGAAGTCCTCTATCATACGGATTGCCGGGGCGTGGCGCCTCGGGATTTTCTTTCGCCCTTCGGCTCGCTCGGGGCAAGCTCTTCGTGCCAAAATCTGTTGCAAGTTGCGTAGAGTCGTGCCGTCCCTACGGGACTCGCTCAACCCACTCAGCTTACCCAGGACTTACGTCCTGGGCTAATGAATGCCGTCCCTGAAGGGACTAGGCCTGTGCGGATTCGACGAGTCGACGATCCCCGAAAACGATCCCCGAAAACGTCGATGACTTATGAATCTAGGCGCGCTCCAGCTGGGCGTACTTCTCCACCAGTTTCTTCAAGCCGAAGCGAGGGAATTGTACCGTAATTTTGGCTTCTTCGCCTTCTCCTTCGCGCTGGTAGACGGTGCCTTCGCCGTATTTGGGATGGCGAACCTTCTGGCCGGGACGGAATCCGCGCTTGCCGGTAGGCTCATCGAGCTTCACTTTGGGGGTGGTGAACTTCTTGCCGCGGCTGGCGAAGAACTGGGCGATGTTTTCGATGGAGTTGTAGGGACGAGCGGGGGCTGTGGGCTTGGAGGCGGGCTTTTGTGCTCCGGACGGCCGAGAGCTGTCGCCATGCGATTCGTGCCAGGCGGCGCTTTGGTCTTCGTCTTCGTAGGAGTAGTGGGTGTCTGCTGCGTCGTAGGGGCTTCGCCCCGCTGGACGGGCAAGAGTGCCCGTCCCCACACGAGTTGTCCCCACACGAGACTTGCTGGTTCCCAGCTCTTCTATCAGGGGGGCGGGGACTTCTTCCAGGAAGCGCGAAGGAACGCTGGCTTCGGGCAGGTCGGTGCCGTAGCGACGGCGGTAGACGGCACGGGTCAGGATGAGCTGGTCCATGGCGCGGGTCATGCCGACGTAGCAGAGGCGGCGTTCTTCCTCGATGTCGTCGGGGACGAGCATGGTGCGGGAATGCGGGAACAGGCCTTCTTCGAGGCCGCTGAGGAAGACTAGCGGGAACTCGAGGCCCTTGGCGGCGTGCAGGCTCATCAGCGTGATTTGTGCACGGGCATCGTAGTCATCGGCGTCGCTGATGAGGGCGGCATGGTCGAGGAACTGGTCGAGGGTTTCGGCACGGTCGCGGGAGTCCATGGCGGCATTGACCAGCTCGCGGAGGTTTTCGATGCGAGAGTAGGCCTCGGGCGTGTCTTCTTCTTCGAGGAGCTTGATGTAGCCGGTGCGGTCGATGAGGAATTTGAGGAGGTCGGGGGTGGAAGGGAGGGGAGCATCTTGCGGGAGAGGGAGTGGGCGGGACGCCCCCTCGACAGCCGGCGGGACGCCGGCGCTACCGGCGTGATCGTTGGTCTGGTCGGCGCCGAAGTCGAAGGAGAAGTTGCCAAATTCGGTGGGATCGAAGGCGGTGGCATCGTCGTTCTCGGGAGGGTTTGTGCCGTCCCTTTCGGGACTCATTCCTTCCCCATCACTTACCCGGGACTTCCGTCCCGGGCTCTCATATTCCGTCCCTTCGGGACTGGGTTCCGGAAGACCGCGGGATTCCGTCCCCTTCGGCACGCTCCGCCCGCTCAGGGCAGGCTCTTCTGGACTGGATTGCAGACGAGTGCGGGGATTGACTTCCGTCTTTCTTGAGCTGTTGGGATTCGCGGGCGAGGCCGCCCGCGCCACATTTTCTTCCAGGTGCTCGACGAAGGTTCCTGCTTGCATTGCTCTTGCGTCTTCGATGAGTTGCTGGAAATTCTTCAGGGAGGACAGGGCGCGCTGGGGGAGGAGTTGGCGGCGGATGGCTTCGCCGATGGCTCCCCAAAGCGAGAGGCCTGTTTCCAGGGCCAGGCGCTCCAGCGTGTCGATGGTGCCTTTGCCGACGCCGCGGGCGGGGGTGTTGACTACGCGCAGCAGCGAGATTGAGTCGTCGGGATTCTGGATTACTTTGAGGTACGAGATCATGTCTTTAATCTCGGCGCGCTCGTAGAAAGAGAATCCACCGACTACGTGGTATTTGAGGCCGTAGCGGCGCATGGCCTCTTCGAAGAGTCGCGACTGTGAATTGGTGCGGTAGAGGACGGCGGCGCGGGGCGACTCGCCGCGCTCGGTGGCTTCGCGCAGGTATTTTGCAATGTGGTCGGCAGCGAAGAGGGCTTCGTTCTCGCCGTCGGGAGCCTCGTAGTAGCCGATTTTGGTGCCGCCCTGGCGCGCAGTCCAGAGGTTCTTGCCTTTGCGACGGATGTTGTTTGCGACCACCGCCGAGGCGGCTTGCAGAATGCTTTGCGTGGAGCGGTAGTTCTGTTCGAGGCGGATGATCTTGGCCTCGGGGAAATCTTGCTCGAATTCGAGGATGTTGCGGATGTCGGCGCCGCGCCAGGAATAGATTGACTGATCTTCGTCTCCGACGGCGCAGACGTTGTGGCGCTCGCCGGCGAGCATGCGCATGAGTTCGTATTGCGGGCGGTTGGTGTCCTGGTACTCGTCGATGAGCAGGTACTGGAAGCGGCGGTTGTAGTACTCGCGAACCGGGGCGGAGGATTTCAGCAGGCGCACGGTATCGAGGAGCAGGTCGTCGAAGTCGAGGGCGTTGGCCTTGCGCAGTTCTTTGCGGTACTCCTCGAAAAGGTGGGCGATTTTTTCGTTCTTGGGGTCGGCAGATTGCAGGTAGAGTTCCTGCGGATCGAGCATGTGATTTTTCGCCCACGAAATGCGCGAGAGGACCGTGCGCGGGGTGAGTTGCTTATCGTCGACGCCGAGGCGCTTCATGATTCCTTTGACGACGGAGAGTTGATCGGCTTCGTCGTAGATCACGAAGTTTTTTGTGTGGCCGATGGGCGGCTGGCCGGGCGTCGTCGAGGGAATGCGCAGGGCTTCAATGTCGCGGCGCAGGACGCGCACGCAAAATGAGTGGAAGGTGGAGATGACGGGCTTGGCGATGCTCAGTCCGCCGACCAGTTTTTCGACGCGCTCGGCCATCTCGGCGGCAGCCTTGTTGGTGAAGGTCATGGCGAGGATGGATTCGGGCATCACGCCCAGGTTCTCGATGAGATGAGCGATGCGGTAAGTGATGACGCGAGTTTTGCCGCTGCCCGCGCCGGCGAGGATCAGCACCGGGCCTTCGGTGGTTTCGACGGCCTCGCGCTGCTGCGGGTTGAGTTGGTCGAGAAAGGACAAGGCGGAAGTGGCTCCGGAGTTGGTGAATTGATTTTACAGGATGCACGTGGCGCGAGTTCCCGCCCACAGACGTGCACTTCCGTCCGTCGGTATAGCATTCTTCGCGTGTCCCTTTTCGGAAGGCAACAGGTACTGATATTAGCTTCCGATATTAGCTTCCGACTGTGATCTCTCCTTTGAACCCCGGATAAACTCTCACGCAGGGCCCGTGGTGTAATGGGAACACAGCACCCTGCGACGGTAGCAGATACGGGTTCGAATCCCGTCGGGTCCACGCTCCGGTCTTTTGGGGCGCGGGTTCTGTGGGGAGCGAAGCAGGGACAGCTTCCCTACAAAAGTAACTTGACTGGAGATTTGGGCGACCTATACTGAAAGTGTCGCAGGGTGCTGTAGTGCCCAGAGCTGTAGTGCCCAGATTAGATTGGCCCCGAGGAATCGGGGCCTTCGTATTTTTCACTCGAAAAACGAAGAAGGCGTTCAAGGGCCGGGTATTGGTCAAGATTTTACCGCGCCCGCTGCCTTGCACTCTTCACAGGGGCAGATTTCGCGGAGGAATTTCCAGGAATAGAGCCCGAGGTCGTGGTTATCGTTCCAGGAGAATTTGATGGCGTATTTGCCGACGGCTTCGGCGTTCACCGGTTTGGCTGTCGGCTTGAACATAGGAAGCGCTCCGGGGGCGAGTTTTGGAGGGTCGCCGGGGCGGCGTCCGGACTTGCCCCGCTCGTCTTCGCACATGGCGCAGGGGCAGGCGTCGCGGAGGTAAACGAAGTTGTAGTGAGAAATGTGGCCGTCTTTCCACTCGATGTCGACTCCGGTGCCGGTGGTTAGATTGACCTTCACCGACTTGGGATCGCTGGCCTGGGTGGGCGTCTGGAGTGGGGACTGCATGGATTCAGTATGGCACAAGGGGTGGGTTGGGTTCTCTTTTGGCAGGGCGCAGAACGGCGAGGGATGGAAGGTCTTGCGCTGAAGACGCAGACCGAATCAGGACTAGTGGTACGTATGAGCCATCGTGCCTTCCCTGTGGGGTCTGCGGCGCAGTTAAAAGAGACGGCTACCCGGCACTTACGCGGCCAGAAGGCAATTTCACAGGGGCTGTGCCACGAGCACTGGTCCTCAGCAGGGACAAGGGACGTTTTTCCCGCAAGTCTCTGGGATCAACCCTGCTTGCCGGGTGGAACGACGTGTGCCAGACTGAACTTTGCAGATTGGGCTCCCGGCCGTCACTGACCGGAGTCGCACCGATCATCATTCGTATCGATATTCATATCCATGTCTACGAAACGCACGTTGTTTGAAAAGATTTGGGAGGCGCACCTGGTGGCTGAGCCGGAGGGGCGGTCTTCCATTACTTACATCGATCTGCACCTGGTTCACGAGGTGACATCGCCGCAGGCTTTTGAGGGCTTGCGCGAGGCTGGACGAAAGGTGCGTCAGGCGGCGCGAACCGTTGCTACCGTCGACCACAATGTTCCGACTGAGCCGCGCGGAACGCCGATCACGGATCTGATTGCTGCGAAGCAGATTGCGACGCTGCAGGCAAACTGCAGGGAATTTGGCATACGGCTGTTCGACATGGATTCGCCGGAGCAGGGGATCGTGCACGTGATTGGTCCGGAGCTGGGGCTGACGCAGCCGGGGATGACGATCGTGTGCGGCGACAGCCATACCAGTACGCATGGGGCGTTCGGCGCGCTGGCGTTTGGCATTGGAACGTCGGAAGTGGAGCACGTGCTGGCGACTCAGTGCCTGGCGCAGAACAAGCCGCGGACGATGAAGATCGAAGTGCACGGGCGTCTGGCGGAGGGCGTGGCGGCGAAGGATCTGGCGCTGGGAATCATCGGGCAGATCGGTACGGACGGCGCGACCGGGCACGTGATCGAGTATGCGGGCGAGGCGGTGCACGGGCTGTCGATGGAAGGGCGCATGACGCTGTGCAATATGAGCATCGAGGCGGGCGCGCGGGCCGGAATGGTGGCGCCGGACGATACGACATTTGTTTATCTGCAGGGGAGGCGGTTTGCTCCGCGGGACGGGGAGTGGGAGAAGGCAGTTCAGTACTGGCGAAGCCTGCCGACCGACGAGGGTGCGGCGTTTGACAAGGTGGTCGAGATCGACGCGGCGCAGCTTTGTCCGTTTGTGACATGGGGGACGAATCCGGGGATGGTAGCGCCGATTACGGGGCGCGTGCCTGAAATCGGGCGCATGAAAGACGGCGAGCGGCGGGCGGCCGAACTCGCGTTGCAGTACATGGGACTGGAACCGGGGAAGCGGATTGAGGACATCGGTGTTGACCGCGTATTCATTGGGTCGTGCACCAATTCGCGGATTGAAGATTTGCGGGCGGCGGCGCGGGTGGCGCGGGGACATCATGTGAGCCCGACGGTGCGAGCGATGGTGGTACCGGGATCGCAGACGGTGAAGCGGGCGGCGGAGGCGGAAGGCCTGCACCGGATTTTTCTGGATGCGGGATTCGAGTGGCGCGAATCGGGATGTTCGATGTGTTTGGGAATGAATCCTGACATTTTGCAGCCTGGGGAGCGGTGCGCATCCACCAGCAACAGGAATTTTGAAGGGCGGCAGGGGCGGGGCGGGCGAACGCACCTGGTGAGTCCGATGATGGCGGCGGCGGCGGCGATTGCCGGGCATTTTACGGATATTCGGAATTGGAAATTTCAGTGAGAGGACAGCAGGGATGAAACCATTTCGTGTGCATCGTGGGCTGGTGGCGCCGCTGGATCGGGTGAACGTGGATACCGATCAGATCATCCCTAAGCAGTTTCTGAAGCGGATCGAGAAGACTGGGTTTGGTCAGTTTGTGTTTTATGACTGGCGGTTCGGGGCGGACGGCGGGAAGATCGCCAACTTCGTTCTGCACGAGCCTCGGTACGAGGGTGCGAGCATTCTGGTTGCGGGCAGGAATTTTGGTTGCGGATCATCGCGCGAGCATGCGGTGTGGGCGCTCGGCGGACTTCGGATTTCGTGCGGTGATAGCGTCTTCATTCGCCGACATTTTCGCCAACAACAGCGCGAAGAACGGACTTCTTGCGGTGCGCTTGAACGAGGATGAGGTGGCGGAACTTATGAAGCGCGCGCGGCAGATTGAGGGATATCAACTCACCGTCGATCTGGAGGCACGCGAGGTTCGCGACGATCAGGGATTCCGCGCGCGGTTTCCCATGGACGATTTCGTGCGGCATTGTCTCCTGGAAGGGCTGGATGATATCGGACTTACTTTGCAGCATGAGGCGGAGATCGCGGCGTATGAGGCGCGCAATACGCTGCCAGCAATGCTATTGGAGTGACGGAAAGAAAACGCGGGCGAGCCTTGTGAGCCATCGTGCCGTCCCTACGGGACTCGGTTCTATTGAGCGGTGTTTCCCCGCACACCCTGAGCGAAGTCGGAGGGTGTAGGCCTTTCATATTTCGTGCTTACCCCACTTCTCGCAGTGGGGACAGGGGCTGTTCTCCCCAAGCGTCTGGCTGAACATGGGAAGAGGCCATTAAAGGGAGTAAAGATTTGTAAAAAATTCCGGCGGCTCTTGACCTGTTCAACACGGCAGTTGATGCTGAAAGGGCATGGTTTGCGGCTGTTTTTCGGCTTACGCCCGGGCGCCGTAGGGGGCCCTTAGTGAATATTTCCCCTGCTTTTAGGAGTTGCCACAACCGGTTGCGGGCGGAAAACGTCTAATATTAGTCGTTATCTATTGGTCATCATCAAAGCCGGGAAGTCACAGGCCGGCACGGACTTACTAGTGAACAAGATTGATTCAAGCTTTACTCCACGGATGTCGCCAGCTGCAATACGCGCCGCCTCCCGTTTGATCCTGTTGGTTGTGTGCGCGCTTTGCGCTTCCTTCTCAGGCTGCAGCAGCGGCGATGCGAAACAGCAGGCGGCGCATGCGGCTGCTCCGCGAGCGGTTTCGGTCGCTGTAGCGACGGTCCAGCGCCAGGATATGCCGGTCTATCTGAGCGGCCTCGGTTCCGTGACTGCGTTCAACACGGCGAATATCAAGAGCCGCGTCGACGGGCAAATCATGGCGGTGAATTTCACGGAGGGCCAGAACGTAAAGCAAGGCGCTCTGCTGATCGTGATTGATCCGCGCCCCTACGAGGTGCAGTTGGAGCAGATGCAGGCACAGTTATTCAAAGATCAGGCCACATTGCGGGACGCTAAGCTGAACCTGGACCGTTATACGACGCTGATCCCGTCCGGCAGCATCGCGCAGCAGCAGGTGGACACGCAGAAGTCTCTGGTGGACCAACTGGACGGCCAAGTGCGAACGGATCAGGCGCAGATCGACAACGCCAAGCTGCAGATCACGTATTGTCACATCACCGCGCCGTTCACGGGGCGCGTCGGATTGCGGCAGGTGGATCCGGGAAATATCGTGCACGCGTCCGACACCAATCCCATGCTGATCCTCACGCAGCTGCAGCCCATTGCAGTGATCTTCACTCTACCCGAGGATCAGTTGCCCAGTGTGGCGCAACATATGAGCAAGGGAACGCTCGAAGTGGATGCGCTCAGCCGTGATGACCAGACGAAGCTGGGGACGGGCAAGCTGTTGACCATCGATAACCAGATCGATCCCACGACCGGCACAGCCAAGCTCAAGGCGGTGTTCGATAACAAAGACAATCAGCTCTGGCCCAATCAGTTCGTCAACGCCAATCTGCTGTTGGAGACACGAAAGGGCGCCACCGTAGTGCCGACGGCAGCGATCCTGCGTGGTCCGCAAGGGACATTTGTCTACGCTGTAAAGGCGGACAAGACGGTAGAGGCGCGCCCAGTTGCTGTAGCGCTGACGCAAGGGAATCTGACGGCGATGGCGAGCGGTTTAAATCCGGGCGACGTGGTTGTAACCGACGGCCAGGACAAGCTGCAAACCGGGAGCAAGATCGAACCGCGCAATGGTCCCTTGACCAGCCCAAGCGGCGGCGGAGCGCCGACAGGAAGTCCTGGCTCATGAGTCCTTCGCGGCTATTCATTCTTCGACCGGTGGCGACCACGCTGCTGATGGTGGGCGTGCTGCTGGTGGGCTGGGTTGCGTTTATGCAACTGCCCGTTTCTGCCCTGCCGGAAGTGGATTACCCGACAATTCAAGTGGTTACGTTTTATCCCGGGGCAGATCCCGACGTTGTGGCCTCGTCGGTTACGTCGCCGCTGGAGCGGCAGTTCGGGCAGGTACCCGGACTGAGCCAGATGACGTCGACGAGTTCGTTTGGCGGCTCGGTGATCACGCTGCAATTTGCGCTCGATCAGAACATTGACGTGGAAGAGCAGCAGGTGCAGGCCGCGATTAACTCGGCTTCAACGTATCTGCCTACAGATCTGCCCAATCCGCCGATTTATAACAAGGTGAATCCCGCGGATGCACCGATTCTAACGTTGGCCATGACCGCGGATTCATTGCCTTTGTCGAAGGTGGAAGATCTTGCCGATACCGCGCTGGCGCAGAAGATCTCGCAGTTGCCGGGGGTGGGGCTGGTCTCGATCAGCGGCGGGCAGAAACCGGCGGTGCGGATTCAGGCAAATCCGACAGCGCTGGCTTCGTATGGGCTGGGGCTGGAAGATCTGCGTACGGCGCTGACGCAGGCGAATGTGGACCAGGCCAAGGGCGTCATCGACGGGGTGCGCCAGTCTTACACGATCGGAGCCAACGACCAGCTTTTTTCCAGCGAACAGTACAAGCCGATCGTGATCGCTTATCACAATGGCGCACCGGTGCGGATCAGTGATGTGGCGAATGTGGTGGACGGAACGGAGAACGATCAACTGGCGGCGTGGATGAATCTGACGCCGGCGGTGATCGTCAACATCCAGCGGCAGCCGGGCGCGAACATCATCAGTGTGGTCGACCGGATCAAGAAACTTCTGCCTCAGTTGCAGGCGTCGTTGCCCCAGGCTGTGAAGGTTCAGATTCTGACGGACCGGACGACCACGATCCGCGCTTCCGTGAAAGACGTGGAGTTCGAGCTGATGCTGACCATCGCGCTGGTGGTGCTGGTCATCTTTCTGTTTCTGCGGAATCTTTCGGCGACCGTCATTCCCAGCGTGGCCGTGCCGCTTTCCTTGATTGGAACGTTTGGGGTGATGTATCTCCTGGGATATAGCCTGAACAATCTCACGCTGATGGCGCTGACCATCTCGACGGGATTCGTGGTCGACGATGCCATCGTCATGATCGAGAACATCGACCGCTATCTGGAGGCGGGAGATTCCCCGCTGGACGCGGCTTTGAAAGGAGCCGGGCAGATCGGCTTCACCATCGTTTCGCTGACGGTTTCGCTGATTGCGGTGCTGATACCGCTGCTGTTCATGGGCGATATTGTGGGCCGGCTGTTTCGCGAATTCGCGGTGACGCTGGCGGTGACGATTCTAGTTTCGGCGGCGGTTTCGTTGAGCTTGACTCCGATGATGTGCGCAAAGCTGCTCAAGCATCGGAAAGAAGGGGAGCGCGGGCGTTTCTACGAAGTCACCGAAGACTATTACAACCGGGTGATTGCGTTTTACGGCCGCACCGTGAAGGTGGTGCTGAAGCACCAGACAGCGACGTTGCTGGTGACGCTGGCAACACTGGTATTGACGCTGTTCCTCTACGTGGTGGTGCCGAAGGGATTCTTTCCGGTGCAGGACACCGGCGTGATTCTGGGAATATCCGAGGCGCCCGACAGCATTTCGTTTCGGGCAATGGCACAACGGCAGCAGGAGCTGGCGAAAGTTATCCTGCAGGATAAGGCCGTGGATAGCCTGTCATCTTTCATTGGGGTGGATGGTACAAACACTACGCCCAACAGCGGCCGCATCCAGATCAATCTCAAACCGCGGGACCAACGCAGCGATGACGCCTCTGCGATCATCCGCCGATTGCAGCCAGCCCTGGAACAAGTGGAGGGGATCACGCTCTATATGCAGCCGGTTCAGGATCTGACCGTGGAAGATCGCGTGAGCCGCACTCAGTTTCAGTATTCGATTGAAGACGCAGATGCGCAGGAACTGGCGCAGTGGACGCCGAAACTTGTGGACAAACTACGCACGCGGCCGGAACTGAGCGATGTGGCCACCGATCAACTGATGGGCGGACTGCGGGCGAATATTTCGATCGACCGTGATACTGCGTCACGGCTGGGAATCCAACCGCAGGCCATCGACAACACGCTATATGACGCCTTCGGGCAGCGCCAGGTTTCGACCATCTTCACGCAGTTGAATCAGTATCACGTCATACTCGAGGTATTGCCCAACTTCGCGCAGAACCCGGCTTCGCTGGACGACGTGTACGTCCGCCCCAGCAGCGTGACGCCGAATTCCGGAGCACCGACCGCTAATGGGGCGACAGTCACCAGCAGTGGTTCGCCGGTTCCCATGACCGCGTTTACGAAAATCAATTCGACAAACACCTCGCTGGCCGTCAATCATCAAGGGCAGTTTCCGGTGGTAACGCTTTCGTTCAACCTGGGTCCGGGGGCATCACTGGGGGAGGCGACGCGCGCGATTCAGGAGGTGGAGAAGGAGATTCAGTTGCCGCCTAGTATCCACGCGTCGTTTCAGGGAACGGCGGCGGCATTTCAGAACTCGCTCTCCAGTGAACCGTACCTGATTCTGGCCGCGGTGATCACGGTTTACATCGTGCTCGGAGTCTTGTACGAGAGCTACATTCATCCCATAACGATTCTGTCGACCCTGCCATCCGCCGGCGTGGGCGCGATACTGGCTCTGATCCTCACACGAAATGATCTGACGGTGGTGGCTTTGATCGGGATCATTCTGCTGATCGGGATCGTAAAGAAGAACGCCATCATGATGATCGACTTCGCGCTCGAGGCGGAGCGTGACCAGGGCAAGCCGCCGGAGGAGGCGATTTACCAGGCGTGCCTGCTGCGTTTCCGCCCGATCATGATGACGACGATGGCGGCGCTGCTGGGCGGATTGCCGCTGGCGCTGATTTCTGGTACGGGCGCGGAGTTACGGCGGCCTCTGGGCATTACCATCGTGGGCGGACTGCTGCTCAGCCAATTGCTTACGCTGTACACGACCCCCGTCGTCTATCTGTGGTTTGATCGGCTGGCGCTTCGATTTTCCAAGTACCGAGTGGGAAATCCGATTCCGCGGGAAGCTGCTCCCGGAGATGCATCGGCGGACTAAACGATGAGTATTTCAGCTCCATTCATCCGACGTCCGGTGGGCACGTCATTGCTGGCGGCGGCGTTGCTGCTGTCGGGAATTCTTGCCTTCGAGTTTCTTCCTGTGGCCTCTCTGCCGAAGATGGACTTTCCCGTCATCAGCGTGGGAGCGAGCCTCCCGGGAGCCGATCCGCAAACCATGGCGTCGGCGGTGGCCACTCCGTTGGAACGTCAGTTTGGGCGGATTGCAGCGGTGAATCAGATGACGTCGGCGAGTCAGTTAGGCAGCACCGGAGTCTCGCTGCAATTCGATCTGAACCGGAATATCGACGCTGCCGCTCGCGACGTACAGGCTTCCATCAATGCGGCGCGCAGCCAGCTTCCAGCAAACCTGCCCAGCAACCCCACCTACCGCAAGGTCAATCCGTCGGACGCCCCCATCCTGTTGCTGGGTTTGACCTCTGATACGGTGACCATTCCCCAAATGTATGATGCCGCCGACTCAATCCTTTCGCAAAAGCTGGCGCAGGTAAAAGGAGTGGGGCAGGTTTTCGTGTGGGGTTCATCGCAGCCGGCGGTGCGAGCTGAAGTGAATCCGACGTTGCTCAACAAGCTTGGAGTCGGGCTGGATAGTGTACGAAACGTTTTGAATGCGGCGAACGCTAATCGGGCCAAAGGACAACTTTCTGGTGCGACGCGATTCTGGGCCATTGGCGCCAGCGATCAGCTTTTTACGGCCGACCAATACCGTCCGTTGATTGTAGCCACCAACCCTAATGGCGGGACCGTGCGGCTCGGCGATGTGGCCGAAGTAGCAGATTCAATCGCGGATGTGCGCAACCTGGGCCTGATCAACGGCAAACCGGGCATCATAATACCTGTCTTCCGGCAGCCGGGCGCCAACATTATTGATACGGTGGATCGAGTGCGGGCTCTGATGCCCTACCTGCAGTCCTCGATTTCGCCGGCGATCCAACTCTCGGTTGTGAGCGACCGCACGATCACTGTGCGAGCGTCGGTGAAGGAGATCGAGCGAACGCTGCTGATTTCGATCGCGCTCGTGATTCTAGTCGTGTTCCTGTTTCTGCGCACGGTGCGGTCAACGATCATTCCCAGCATCGCCGTGCCGCTTTCCCTGGTGGGCACGTTTGGAGGGATGTATTTGCTGGGTTACAGCCTGGACAATCTCTCGCTGATGGCGCTGGCGATTTCGACTGGCTTCGTGGTCGACGATGCGATCGTGGTGCTGGAGAACATCACACGCTACGTGGAACACGGCATGGACGTTGTGCAAGCAACGTTCAAAGGAGCAGCCGAGATCGGGTTCACCGTGCTCTCGATGAGCACATCGCTAGTGGCGGTATTCATTCCCCTCCTGATGATGGGGGGGATTGTGGGCCGCCTGTTTCGCGAGTTTGCGGTGACGCTGAGTATTGCGATCGGGGTGTCGCTGCTGGTTTCGCTGACCACCACGCCGACCCTGTGCGCAAAATTCTTGCGGCCCTCGAAAGCGGAAAAGCACAATGTCTTCTATCGCGCCAGCGAGTGGTTTTTTGACCGGTTTCTTGCGACCTATAAGCATGCGTTGAAGTGGGTCCTGGCACACCAACCGTTCACCGGAGTGGTAACCGTGCTGGTGGCTGCGCTCAGCATTTTTCTCTACTTCAAGGTGCCCACAGGTTTCTTTCCGCAGCAGGACACTGGGCGCATTCAGGGCACGGTGATCGGAGCGCAGGATCTGTCGTTCCAGTCCATGAGCGACAAGATGAGGCGCTATGCGAGCATCGTGTTGAAAGATCCGGCGGTCGATACGATGGGTGGTTTTACGGGCGGAGGATCGGCGCTGAATCAGGGCCGGTTCTTCGTGGCGCTGAAACCGCTGGAGCAGCGCGGCGCGTGCAAGAAGCAGCACTTCTGGCAGCCTTGTGAATATGTGACGGCTGACGACGTAATCAACCGCCTGCGCGGCAAACTAGCGGTGGTGCCCGGGGCGACGTTGATTCTGCAGTCGCAACAGGAGCTCAGCATAGGGGGAAGGTATGGCAACGCGCAGTATCAGTACACGCTGCAGAGCGGAAACCTGGACGACCTGAACAGTTGGGCGCCGCGATTGCTGGAGAAACTGAAGACTCTGCCAGAATTGCGCGACCAGAACTCGGACCAGCAGGATAAAGGACTCCAGGCCAAGCTCGTGATTGATCGCGACACCGCCAGCCGCATGGGGATCACCCCCCAGACTCTGGACAACGCCCTCTATGACGCATTCGGTCAGCGCCAGGTTTCCACCATGTATCGCCCGCTGAACCAGTATCACGTGGTCATGGAAGTTGCAAAGCAATTCCAGCAGAGTCCCGAGGCGCTGCAAAACATCTACCTGCGGTCCACGGCTGGAACGCCGGTGCCGCTGGCGGCGTTCACCCATTTCGAGCCCTCGAACACGCCGCTCTCGGTGAATCACCAGGGGCAGCTGCCTTCGGTCACGATCTCTTTCAATCTAGCGCCGGGAGTTTCTCTTGGCCAGGCAACGGACGCCATCGAGAGAGCCGAACGCACGATCGGCTTTCCGGCAACCATCCAGGCTGGTTTTCAGGGAACGGCCGCCGCTTTCCAGAGTTCGCGCTCCAACATGCTGATCCTGATCATCACCGCGCTGGCCGCCGTCTACATTGTGCTGGGTATGCTGTACGAGAGTTATATTCATCCCATTACGATCCTTTCCACGATACCGTCGGCCGGCGTGGGTGCACTGCTGGCGCTGCTTCTGACCCACAACGAACTCAACGTCATTGGAATGATCGGCATCATTCTGCTGATCGGGCTGGTCAAAAAGAATGCCATCATGATGATCGACGTGGCGTTGGACGTGGAGCGGACACAGGGAAAAAAGCCGGTGGAAGCCATTTACGATGCGTGCATTCTGCGCTTCCGGCCGATCATGATGACGACCATGGCCGCGCTGCTGGGTGGGCTGCCGCTGGCGCTGGGGCGTGGTACAGGTTCGGAACTACACCGCCCACTGGGGATCACGATTGTCGGCGGCTTGATTGTCAGCCAGGCGCTGACGCTGTTCACCACGCCTGTGGTGTACGTGTATCTTGATCGTTTGCGACTGGCGCTGCGCGGTGGAGAAGAAGACAAGTCTTTGCCGGAAGCTTCGTCGCCGGGGGCTCCGCGGCCGAGTCCGGCGCATTGAGCAATTTCATTTCCTCGCGGCTCAGGTTAGCGTAGCATTGCCAACGTTGTCTTTTCCGAGGGAACAAGGCGGCTGGGCTTTGCATGGGCGTGTGCAACCCGAGATGTAAGAATGCGCATCGCAGCAGCCTGGACGAATTAAGAGTGTGAATCGCCGCGGGACGGCCTGTCCCGGTATGATATGAATACAGGCGGTTCAGTTGAGCGAGTCCATCTGTCCGGAAAACGCCCTGGACGGGGTCATTTTTTCGTTTTACAAATTCTCCCGGGAGTCACGGATGCTCAGGAAAGCAGCGGCTTTGTTGTTCGTGTCTGCAAGCATTGCTATTGGGGTGAGCTGCGGTACTACCCAGAGTCATTTCGTCTATGTGACGATTCCAGCAGCCAACCAGATAGTGTCTTACCGGGAAGACCCGAATTCCGGGGTGTTGAGTGGAGTTTCCGGCAGTCCGTTCCCTACCGGTACGACTCCGCAGTCGGTGGTAGTCCATCCGTCAAAAGCTTTTCTGTATGTGGCGAACTCTGGCGACAATGACCTTTCACTGTTCACGATTGCCAGCGGCGGGTTAACGGAGGTCACGCCGCGCACTGCGACCGGAACCACTCCATCTTTATTAGCGGTGGATCCAGCGGGAAGTTTTCTATACGTAGGCAATTCCGGTTCGCACGATATTTCCGTGTTCTCGATCGGTTCCGCCGGCGCACTCAAGCCAGTTTCCGGTTCTCCCTTTCCCATCGGGTTGTCTCCACTCAACATGAAGTTGTCGCCTTCGGGAAACGTTCTTTATGTGACGGGGTCGCAGCCGGGAGTGGTGGTTGTCTTCAGTCTGAATGCGGGGGTTCCTAAGCCGATTGCAGTGGTGCCCACTGGCGCGAGTCCGCTCGCAAGTCCATTAGGACTTGCAATGGATGCCAAGGGAACACACCTTTACGTCGGGAACAGTGCCCCGGACAATACGATTTCGGAATTCACCATCGGCTCGAACGGGTTGCTGACGCCGATTAACGGATCCCCGATTGGTGGAACGCTCAATAATCCTTTTTCACTTTTCGTGGACAGCTCTGACAAATACCTTTTCGTCGGCGAACGAGGGTTCGAATAACATCGCCGCGTACACAATCGCATCTGGTGGGGCCTTGACGCTGTTGACGAACTCGCCTTTCGGCACGGGCACGCAGCCCAGCCTTATTAACGGCGATCCGAACGGAAAATATGTGCTGGTTGGGATGCAATCGGGCAATATTCAGGTTTTTGGTCTCGACCCCAGCACGGGCACGCTAACATCCTTCGCTACTTACTCGACCGGAAACGGCCCGTCTGCGATCGCGGTTGTGCAGTGATTTAACAGCAGTAAATTAACAAAGCAGTGACAAATCGAGGATGGGGACACTGCAAAAATACGTGCAGTGGCGCAGACTATTTAGACGGAACGCGCAGCTGGTGAGACGCCGTCTCACCGGTCAGGCTCGGCCGGAAAAGTGGCCGATTCCCATGCCGCGATAGAGAGTGGATCATGAACCTATGAAAATCGCCAGCGCGGCAAGCGCCTTCCCCGAGCATTACTACCCACAAAAGTTTCTTCTGGAAAAGCTGCGGGAGTATTGGGGGGATCGTCTGAAGAATCCCCAGACTCTCGCGCGGTTGCACCGCAACGTTGAGGTGGAGGGCCGCTATCTGGCAATGCCTGCCGAGAACTACCACGACCTCACGACCTGGGGACAGGCCAATGACGTCTGGATCAAAGTTGCGGCGGAACTGGGCGAACAGGCGCTTTGCCGCGCCCTGCATCATGCGGGGATGGAAGCGCAGCGCGTTGGGAGCTTTATTCTTCACCTCCGTTACCGGCATCTCGAGTCCGTCGATTGACGCGCTGCTGATCAATCGCATGGGGCTGCCGCAGAACATCAAGCGGGTGCCGATTTTCGGCCTGGGCTGTGTCGCTGGGGCCGCGGGGATTGCGCGCGCCGCAGACTATGTGCGCGCTTATCCGGGGCAGGCCGCGGCGTTGGTTTCGGTAGAGCTTTGCTCCCTGACGCTGCAGCGAGACGATCTGTCGGTGGCGAACCTGATTTCCTCGGGCCTGTTTGCCGATGGTTCGGCTGCGGTAGTCGTTGCAGGGGAGGACTTGGAAGTTACGGGGCCTCAAATTCTCAAGACGCGATCCGTCTTCTATCCCCAGACCGAGGAGATGATGGGTTGGAACGTGTCGGAGAAGGGTTTTCGGATCACGCTGTCGCCGGAGGTTCCGGTTCTGATTCGCGAGCACCTGGGTCACGACGTGGATGCGTTTTTGTCCGATCACGGATATCAGCGCAGCGACATCAAGAGTTGGGTGCTGCACACCGGAGGGCCGAAGGTGTTGGAGGCGACTGCAACCGCACTTGACCTGCACAATGGCCAGTTGGATGCGTCCTGGGACTGTTTGCGGAAAGTCGGCAACCTGTCTTCGGCTTCGGTGCTGGTCGTGCTCGAAGATGTGATGAGGAATCGTCGGCCTGAACCTGGCAGTCTGGGTCTTCTTGCCGCCATGGGACCGGGATTCTGCTCAGAGCTTGTACTTTTACGGTGGTGAGGTCAGCGATTGCTGGATTCTACGGACGTATTTGTGATTGGCGGCGGCCCCGCGGGATTAGCAGCGGCGATTGCCGCGCGACAACAGGGATTTCGGGTTACGGTTGCGGACGGGGCGCAGCCGCCGATTGATAAGACCTGTGGCGAAGCTTTGATGCCAGACAGCTTCCCCGCACTGGAACGGCTGGGGATCAGTTTCAGGCCCCAGGAGTGCCATGCCTTTCTTGGCGTCCGATTCCTGGCTGCGGGCTTAACGGCGGACGCACGTTTCCCCTCGCGCTGCGGCCTGGGCGTTCGACGTACCACGTTGCACCGTCTGTTGAGCGAGCGCGCCGCTATCCTGGGCGTTGATTTTTTGTGGGGGACTCCGGTCTCTGGCATTGCTTTTGGCCGCATCTGCGTGGGAAATCGCTCGGTTGGCGCGAAGTGGATCGTCGGCGCCGACGGCGCAAACTCGCGGGTGCGACGCTGGGCAAATCTTGAAACTTGTACTCAGACGAATGGCCGCTATGCGTTTCGACGCCATTATCGGATTGCTCCCTGGACCGACCACATGGAGCTTTATTGGAGCCCGCGTGGTCAGGCGTATGTCGCACACGTAACCGACCAGGAAGCCATTGTGGGCCTCATGTCATGCGATCCGCAGTTTCGGGCGGATGAAGCTTTGCGGGGTTTCCCCGAGCTTGATGCGCGTTTGCGTGAGGCAGAAATCATTTCAGTGGAGCGTGGGGCGCTTTCGGTTACGCGCAAGTTGAAGCGTGTGTACCGCGATAACATCGTTTTGGTCGGGGACGCTTCAGGAACCGTGGATCCGATTACGGGTGAGGGCCTGGGGCTCTCATTTCATCAGGCCCTGGTGCTCGCGGAGTGCCTTAAATCTGGAAATCTAGCTCGCTATCAGGCCAGGCATCGCCGCCTGTCTCTTCGCCCTTTGCTGATGGCAGGGCTGATGCTTACGCTCGATGGACGGCCGAGGCTGCAGCGCCGCACCCTGCAAGTGTTTCGAAAACGCCCAGAAGTTTTCCGAACGTTGCTCGCTTTGCATGTGGGGAGCGTGTCGCCACTTGATCTCGCATGGGATGGTCTCACTTTCGGATGGGAACTTTTGAGCGCCTGACACCATGAATGAACCCAGGCTCGGAGTCAGGTTGCGCCGCAGCATTGGATGGGGAATCCTGGCGCTGTTGTTAGTCAGGGGCACGGCGGCGGCGCAAGGTTTTGTTTTGCAGGTCGATCCGGCGCGTACCACCATAACATTTACTTTGGGGGCCGCGCTCCACACCGTGCACGGAACTTTCCAGTCGAAAACAGGCGCGCTGCGAGCCAATCCGGCTTCCGGAAAACTCTCCGGCGAGATTATTGTGGATGCGACAAGCGGCGAGAGCGGCAATGGCATGCGGGATCGCAAGATGCACAAGGAAGTTCTGGAGAGCGCGCGTTATCCGGAGATTGCATTTCGCCCTGAGCGCGTGGACGGCGCCGTCGCAGCGCCGGGGAAGTCGGCAGTAAGAGTTCACGGAATTTTCAGCGTTCACGGTACGGATCATGAGATCACAATACCGGCTGATGTGGAGATGAGCGCGGACCATTGGACGGCCAACCTGCACTTCACGATTCCCTATGCGAAGTGGGGGATGAAGAATCCGAGCACCTTTTTTCTGCATGTAAGCGATGAAGTGGAGATTGAGATCGCCGCGGCCGGGACTCTGACCAGAGATACTTCGGCCAATCCTCCGGCTCAGTAACCATCTTGCGGCGAGATGCCTTTGGCTTCGACGCACTCGTAACATCGGCCGGCGGTCAGATTCTTGTACTCCTCTGTTCTTCCGCTCGGCCAGTCAACGACAAGGCGTTCAATGCGGTCGCGCTTCTCCAATCCGAAGGTCACGGGCAGTTCGGATTGCGACAAGTAACTGGACCCGCTTTTCACCATTCGCGATTGCGTGAGGCCCCCGGCAAAGACGCGCACGGTCGCGCCGATGCCATCGCGATTGGACTTTGTGCCCACCAAACGAAAGCGGATGCTGCGGTTTCCGATCAGTTGATCGTTGCGGTAGAGATACGCTGGACCATTGTTGGTGGTAAGCAAGAGGTCAAGGTCGCCGTCGCGGTCGAAGTCAGCAAAAGCCAGGCCGCGTCCGACTTTGGGCTGATCAAAACCACCGCCCAGCGCGGCGGCAACATCGCGGAAACTTCCCTTCCCATTGTTGAGAAATAGTTGTGGCGGCTGGGCGTATCCCACGTTGCCGCGAATGTTGCGGACGGTCTCGTCGATGTGTCCGTTGGCCACTGCGAGATCGAGCCAGCCGTCGAGGTCGGCGTCGAAGAATGCGCAGCCGAATCCGAGACTATTCTTTGAAGCCAGGCCAACCCCTGTCTGCGCGGCAATGTCCTCGAAGCTTTTGCCGTTGGGTCGATAGAGGCCAATCATTTCATTATCGAAATTTGTAATCGCGATACCAGCCGCGCCAGAATTCTCGAAATCGGCGACGTCTACGCCCATGCCGGCGCGTGCCTTGCCTTCACTGCTGAAGGCAAGCTCCGCCTCGACCGCGGCGTCTTTGAAGGTTCCGTTGCGCTGGTTGCGATAGAGTTTGTTGGGCTGTGTGTCGTTAGCGACGAACAGGTCAGGCCAGCCGTCGTGATTGTCATTGAGTAGAGCTACTCCCAGCGACTTGGAACTGCTGTCGAAAATTCCACTCGCGGCGGTGACATCTTCGAAGGTTCCGTCGCCGCGATTACGGAAGAGCCAGCAGGTCTCACCCCGATAAGCTTCCGGAGTGCAATAAGACTTGTGCTTGCCATCAAGACTGCAAAACACGTCATGCTCCGGCGACCACTTCACATAGTTGCAGACGAAAAGATCGAGGAGGCCGTCGCGGTCGTAGTCGAACCACACAGCGGAAGTGCTGAAGCCTTCACGCTTGCCGAGGCCGCTGGCATTCGTGACATCCACGAATGTTCCTTTCCCGGTATTGCGGAACAGACGGTTCTGGCCCACGCAGGTGACAAGGATGTCGGGGAAGCCATCATTGTTGTAATCTCCGACCGCGACGCCCATGCCGTACATTTCGACATCAAGTCCGGCGCGTGAAGTTACATCCGTGAACGTGCCATTGCCGTTGTTATGGTAAAGGCGCAGCGTGGAGCGGCGCTTCTTGTGGCCGGGCCAGTCCGTGCCATTGATGAGCAGGATGTCTTGCCAGCCGTCGCGGTCATAGTCGAGAAAAGCGCAGCCTGAGCCGAGAGTTTCGGGCAGGAGTTTCCCGCCGTAGGCGCCGCTATTGTGTTGGAATTGAATTCCCGCTGTGGCGGTGACATCGGTGAAGCGAAAACCGGGAGATGCAATTTGTGCCGTCTGTACCGACGCGCGCAACAGCGGCAAGCGCAAGAACGGCGCCAGACACGACATCGCCCAGAGAAAAGACCTGCGATTCACGGAATATTCACCAGCCCGGCGCGGATGGCATAGACGACGAGTTCGGCAGTCTTGTGGATGCCCAGCGTGTTCATGATATTGGCGCGATGCACCGCCACGGTGTTGGCGCTGAGTTCGAGCGCGACGGCGATCTCCTTGTTGGATTTTCCGTCCACAATCATTTGCAGAACTTCCAGTTCGCGGTGAGTGAGGCCACCGTTGCGCTCGCCTTTCAGCGTGGAATGCTGTTGAACTTGCGGGTCGAACACCGTCTCTCCGGCTGCAACCTTGCGGATCGCGGGTCCGAGTTCCAAATCCATCGCGTTTTTGAGAATGTATCCCTTGGCCCCGGCCTCGATGGCTTGCCGCACCCACGTGTGCTCGCTGTGCATGCTGAGCATGAGCACCCGAACCTCCGGCGAGTCGTGGATGATCTGGCGAGTCGCGTCCAACCCATTCATACCGGGAAGAGCACAATCCATGATCACGACGTGAGGATGCAACGCACGCGCCTGCTGGATGGCTTCTTCGCCGTCTCCGGCTTCGCCAACAACTTCGATGTCGGGCTCATCGTCGAGCATGCGCCGAAAGCCGCGCCGCACGAGGCTGTGATCATCCACGAGCAATACTGTGATCTTCTTTGCCATAGGACTCCGTTTTTTCTCGAGGAACCGTGAGATGAACGAGCGTGCCGCCTTCGGCGGGGCGCGAGAACACGAGCTTTCCGCCCATCAGTTCGGAGCGTTCGCGCATCGCGACCAGGCCAATCCCCTGCCGCGCGGGACGCTCCGTGAATCCTACTCCATGGTCTTCCACTTCCAGTTCAAGCGCGGCGTCGAGAAAACGCAATCGCACCCATGCCTGCTTTGCTCCGGAGTGCCGCGTCACATTATTCAACGCCTCCTGCAGCACGCGGTAAATGTGCACGCCGGCAGCGCTATCCACAGGGAAGGGCGTGCCCTGCTTTTCATAGGATATGGTAATACCGGTTTGCCTTTCCACGGTGGGGATGTACCAGTCGAGCGTGCTTTCGAGGCCTGCTTCATCGAGCATCACAGGATGCAGCGCCTGAGAAAGGCTGCGGACCTTTTCCAAGGTCGACTGGGTAATCTCGCGCACTTCCTGTATGTCAGCCCGAAGCGGTGAGCCCTCAGGAGCATGAGACCCAGCGCGGCGCAGCATGGATCCGATGGCAGTGAGGATCTGTCCAAACTCGTCGTGCAGTTCGCGCGAGATGTAACGCAGCGTCGACTCCTGCGTCGCAATCAGCTTCTGCGCCAGCTCACTGCGGCGCTCGGAAAGTTCCGCCATGCGTGCGAACAGTTGCCGGTTCCAACGGATCAGCGAAAGTCCGCTCAGCAAGATTGCAAGAAGCGTCGCCATGAGAAAAACATAGACCTGGCGTTGTACGCGATCGTAGATCTGGACGATACGTTGCGCGGCCTGTTCTTCGTTGTCGCTGTTCTGCACCAACAGGCGGGCTACGGCCGTGCTCAGGGCGGCTTGCCGCTCCTGCAGCGAGAGCTGAATCTGCTCCCGCGCCTCTTGTTCTTTCCCCTGGGCAGCCAGAGCGAAGATGCGGTCGACCGCATCCCAGAACTGGCTAAGAGAGTTGGTGAGGAAAGCGCTTTGCTCGGGCGTCCTGCTGGCCGCGGCGAACCCGGCTTCACGTCGCATAGCATCGTCCAAGTCGGTGCGGATGCGCTGAAACTGCGCGACCCAGGCGGTGAGCGGATAGGGTTCGTCATTGCTTACCATGTCGCGCATGGCCACGGCGAGCAGGTTCAAATCGTTCTGGATTCGCAGCAGCTGCAGCGAGTCTTTGCGGTTGCGGTCGACGAGTTCAGTCTGCAGCTTGCGCAAACCCGTAACCTGCCACGTGATATATGCGGAATAGATGAGGACCGCGGAAAGCGTAATCATCAGGCCCAGCAATAGGCCCAGGGTCGGCGATCGCTCCGGCACAGACGGGCGGGACACGCCCCGAGCATACAACGGTTCAGCCAGAGCTGTCACAGCGGCGGAATGTGTGACAATACTTTAATAATGAAGCGGAACGGGCCTCGGAGGCGTCAAATAACAGATTGAGTTCCCCCACCAAAGAAGTTCCCAAGCCGCCGAAAATTCAGCGACTCCGCGCAGTTTTGCCGGAAGTCTGGGAGTTGATGCGCCCGCGCCGGGGATTGCTGGCGCTGGGCTTCGTGCTGATGATCATCAACCGCGTTTCCGCACTCGTTTTGCCCTACTCCACCAAGTTCCTGATCGATAACGTCATTAACAAACATCACATCGAACAGTTGCGGTCGCTGGTTCTGCTTGTCCTGGGAGCGACGCTGATCCAGGGCATCACCTCATTTTCGCTGACGCAGCTGTTGTCGAAGGCTGCGCAGCGACTGATAGCAGAGCTGCGAGAGAAAGTACAAGTTCACATTTCTCGCCTGCCGGTTGCGTTTTACGATGCCAATAAAACCGGCAATCTGGTATCGCGGATCATGAGTGACGTCGAGGGGGTGCGCAATCTGCTGGGAACTGGCCTAGTGGATCTTGCTGGCGGACTCGTCACGTCCGGCATTGCACTGGTTCTGCTTTTTCGAACCAGCCCGCAGATGACCTTGATCGCGGTGGGATCGCTGCTGTGTTTTGCGGTGGCACTTAACAAAGCTTTCGCGACTATTCGTCCGATCTTCCGTGAGCGCGGCAAAATCAACGCGGAGGTGACCGGACGACTCACCGAATCTCTTGGCGGCGTGCGCGTGATCAAGGGATACCATGCCGAGGCGCGCGAAGAGTCGATCTTTGCCAAAGGCGTTCGGCGTCTTTTGGATAATGTAATGCGCACGCTGACCGCTACGTCGGTGATGAGCCTATCCGCCAGTGTGCTCTTGGGTGGAGTGGGAGCGGTCACGATGTATGTTGGCGCCCACCAGATTCTTTCCGGCACTCTCACCGTCGGCGGATTCTTCTCATACACTCTGTTGCTGGGCTTCCTGGTCGCACCGATCATGCAGATCGTTGCGATCGGAACTCAGCTCACCGAGGCGCTCGCCGGACTGGAGCGAACCCAGGAGATTATGCGTGAGAGCCCCGAAGATCGGGATCCGAAGCGGGCGGTTGCGCTGGGTGACATCGTCGGCACAGTCGAGTTTGAAGATGTGAGTTTCAGTTACGACGGAGTGCATGAGGTGCTGCGAGATATTTCTTTCCGCGCCGATCCGGGGACGGTTACCGCTCTGGTCGGCTCGTCCGGCTCCGGCAAGTCCACCACGATCGGGCTGATCTCCGCCTTCTACGTGCCGACGAAGGGAAGAATTCTGGTGGACGATGTGGACCTCAGCACGGTGCGGCTGGATTCCTACCGCACTCGTCTTGGAGTTGTCCTGCAAGAATCGTTTCTGTTCGACGGGACAATTCGCGAGAATGTCGCCTTCTCGCGGCCGGATGCCAGCGAAGAAGAAATAATGCGTGCATGCCGGATTGCGCGCGTAGACGAGTTCGCCGAATCTTTTGCAGACAAGTACGAAACTATTGTGGGGGAGCGCGGGGTGAAGCTTTCCGGAGGTCAACGGCAGCGCATCTCGATTGCACGCGCTATTTTAGCGGAGCCGCGCATCCTGATCCTCGATGAGGCAACTTCAAGCCTCGACTCGGAATCAGAGCAGATGATCCAGCATGGTCTTGCCTATCTCATGCACGGGCGAACTACGTTTGTAATCGCGCACCGGCTTTCCACGATCCGCCGCGCCGACCAGATTCTGGTGATGGAGCAGGGACAGATCATCGAGCGCGGCACGCACGAGCAACTCTACGCAGCACAGGGCCGCTACTACGATCTTTATACCCGACAGCACGGCGTGGATGAGAACCTGTTTCTCGCTCCTGGAGAGGGAGACGCCGCGACCGTGGACGAGAACGGCAATTCTTCTCAGGACCGCAACGGCGACAAGGCGGCCGACGCGCTGCGCGTGCTCAAGGGAGAGATCCGATAAATTCTATGCCACTTGCATCGCGAAATTCTTCACCTACCGCCGCGATCCGCACCCAGGATCTTTGCCGTCACTACCGCATGGGTGAAATCTTGATCCGCGCCGTGGATGGCATTTCGCTTGAGGTGAGAGCTGGGGAATTCGTTGCCCTGCTCGGAAGTTCGGGCTCCGGCAAATCCTCGGTGCTGAACTTGATCGCCGGATTGGACCGGCCAACCTCCGGAAATGTGCTGGTTCAGGATCGGAATCTGGCCCAGCTTTCGCGTGAGGAACTCGCCAAGTACCGGCTGCATGTTGTGGGCATGGTCTTCCAATCGTTCAATTTGATCGCCACCATGTCGCTGGCGGAGAATGTCGAACTGCCTTTGCGGTTTGCAGAGGTGGATCGCGACAAGCGCGAGGGTTTGGTGCGCGAAGCGCTGGAACGGGTAGGTTTGCGGGCACGAATGAACCACCGTCCTGCTGAGCTTTCCGGGGGCGAACAGCAGCGGGCGGCACTGGCGCGGGCTTTGATCAACCGCCCTCAACTTCTGTTGGCCGATGAGCCCACGGGAAATCTCGACAGCCATACCGGCACCGAGATCATGGATCTGGTTCGCGAATTCAATCAACAGCTGGGAATGACGGTGGTGATGGTGACGCACGAGCGCGCGCTGGCCGAGCGATATGCCGAACGCATGATCTTCCTGGCGGATGGGAAACTGGTCGAAGATCGCCCGAACAATCACAGGAGCGTCCCTGCAGGCATGAGTGTGCTGGAAGGGCAGAGATGAGGATCCCTGATCTGACCGAACTCGCCTTGCGCAACTTACGCGAATCGGTGCTGCGCAACTCGCTGACTACGATGGGTATTTCGGTGGGAGTGGCATCGCTGGTGGCCATGCTGTCTCTCGGCATCGGGCTGCAGCAGCTGGCTTCGCGCCGGCTGGTGAAAGCTGGATTGTTTGACACTGTACTAGTAACGTCGCGGCGCGATCTGCGCAATATGGGCCGGGAGGAAGACCGGAACGGCCCGGCTCCGGGCGAAAGCCGCATTCTGGACGAAACCTCGCGGCTGGAGATTCAACACCTGCCCAATGTGGTGGAGGCGTATCCTGACATCCGCTTCATTACCGAACTGCGCTATGAAGACAAGCCGCACATGACCATGGTTTCGGCGCTGCCGGCTTCCGCCAAGTCCAACGATGCATTCGATGGGATGCCAGGCCACTTCTTTACGTCCGACACAGCTTCTGAAGTGATCCTGCAAAAAACATTTGCCGAGGAGTTGTTAGGGAAAACTCCCAAGCCCGGAGCCGATGACGTTAATGCCGGCAGTCTGGCGGGCCCTCTGCTGGGCAAGAGACTGATCATGCGATATGCGCAGCGCGAGACGGCACCGGATTCTTCGCCGAAGTCGAGTGGAACGGCATCGCCGGCTGACCCTCAGAGCACGGTAGCGGGAGCGGCATATTCCGTTGTTTCGCGGGAGCAGGAACTGACCATTGTCGGCATCGCAGATCTTGATCCTGAAAGCATGCGTGGTCCGACGCGAGCGAGGGTCTTCCTGCCGCTGAAACTTGCGGAAAGCCTGCACGTCATGCTGCCGGGGGACCTGCGCGAGATTTCGCATGCCTCAGCCGATCAGCCCGTCTATTCTTCGGTCAGCGTACGAGTGAGCAATCCAAAGCACGTGCAGCCAGTGGAAGATGCGGTCAAGAAGATGGGGTTCAATACGTTTTCTATCCTCGATGCCACGCGCAGCCTGCGACAGTTTTTTGAGGTTCTCGATCTTTTTCTCGGAATTTTTGGAAGCCTCGCATTAGCCGTGGCTTCGATTGGGATCGTCAACACGCTGGTCATGGCGATTCTGGAACGGCGGCGTGAAATAGGGATCATGAAGGCGATCGGCGCCAGCGACGGAGATGTGAAGAATCTGTTTTTTGCGGAAGCCGGAGCGATGGGGATTCTGGGCGGAATCGTGGGAGTCGCCCTGGGATGGGCGATCGGACAGGCCATCAACCTCGGGACCAACGTGTATCTCAAGCGTCAGTCCTTGCCCCCGGAACATTTCTGGGCCGTTCCCTGGTGGCTGGTGGCGTTCGCGATCGGATTTGCCTTCCTGGTGAGTCTGGTGTCGGGTTTGTATCCAGCCGCACGCGCAGCCCGGCTCGATCCCGTGCAGGCGCTGCGCTACGAATGAATCCTGACTCATGCTTCGTGTCCTTCAATCCAATTGCCTCGGGATAGTTTTATTGTGTCTGGCATGTGTCCCCGCTGCACAGGCGCAAGGCCGCATTGACTGCAATGCGATCAACAGTAAGATTCTGCAGCAGGTCGTCCACTATTGCGTCTACCTGCCGGGCGGCTACGACGGCGCTGCCAAGTCTAATGCGCAACGATATCCGGCACTTTATTTTCTCCACGGTCTGGGAGACAACGAGCAGACTCTATTCAACAGCGGCGGGTGGACTTTGCTCGACGACCTGCGCCGCCATCACAAGATCGGTGATTTTCTCATCGTCGCTCCCGAAGGCCGCCGCAGCTTCTATATCAACTCCGCCGACGGCTCGCTGCGCTACAGCGATTTTTTTCTCCGCGAGTTCATTCCTTATATAGAGGCAAGCTATCGCGTCCGCAGCGGCCGCGACGGGCGGGCGATCAGCGGTGTCTCCATGGGCGGGTACGGCGCATTACGTTTTGCCTTCGCGCATCCGGAGATGTTCTCCGCAGTCAGCGCGCAAAGCGCTGCCTTAATCACCACCAGTCCCAAAGAACTTGATGCCGCAGCCCGCACAGGGGCCCCATTGGCGAAGGTATTGGCCGCGGTCTTTGGAAATCCGATTGAGGTGTCTCATTGGAATAACAACAACCCTTTAGTTCTGGCAAAGAGAAATCCCGCAGGCGTGAGCAAACTTGCGATCTACTTTAATTGCGGCCAGGACGACAACTACGGTTTTGAAGAAGGCGCGGCCGCGCTTCACCAGATCTTGACGAAAGAAGGCGTGAAACACGAGTACCATCCCTATCCTGGAGACCACAGCTTGTCCTACTTCCTTGCTCACTTCGGCGAAGTGATGGAGTTTCACTCCCGGGCCTTCGGTCTGCTGCCGTAGGGTTGTCTACAGTCGGCAGTGGTGGGTACCTGTTGTAAACTACCTTCAAAGAGATGCATCCCACTTCGCGGAGGGATGCGTGAGTGGTTGAAACGGGTGGTCTTGAAAACCACTGTACGGGAAACCGTACCGGGGGTTCGAATCCCTCTCCCTCCGCCAGTCTTACCTTTTTCGCAATGAGTTGCTCATCCCGCTTTGTTTTGGACGAAGTAGTAAAACGTTTATATACGGGGTTGCCGATGAAAAAGATTGGCCTCTTAGCGGTAATCATCACTGCCATGTTGAACCACCCCGGCGCCGCGCAAACGGTGCGAGTCGATACCAGCCATGTCGTAAACACGTTCAGTCCGCTTTATGCGCTGGGAAGTACCGTGGACCGCGTACCCAGCAACGCCACCGATACTTTTTTCAGGCCGGACCAACTCGAACAGGTGTTATCCGCGGGTTGGGGTGTTGTAAGTTATCGCCAGAACACCGATTTGTTTGTGCAGGCCTGGCATTGGAACCCCAGGGGAACGTGGAGCGATCCCGCAGGCAAAGGCTATTTCACGGGAGACTCCACGCCAACGGAGATGATACGGCACTCCTACGGGTATTCTCTGCAGCACCGTGGATTCACGCGGAACGGCGGAACTGAATTTGACGGCTTCTCGCGCCTGGACGACGGTGACCTGAACACCTATTGGAAGAGTAATCCTTACCTGACCAAGGATTTCACCGGCGAGGACGATGCTGCTCATAAGCAGTGGATCGTGGTCGATCTGGGTAGGAAACAAGATGTGAATGCGGTTCGCATCGCCTGGGCTCAGCCGTATGCTGTCGTCTACGAAGTGCAGTATTGGACGGGAGACAACGATGCCATGGACGAGCCAGCGAGCGGCGAATGGAAAGGATTCGCTTCTGGAGCCGTTACCAATGGCAGCGGCGGGACCGTGACCCTCAAGCTAGCATCGCTGCCCATCAGCACCAAGTTTGTGCGCGTCGTGATGACACGATCCTCGAATACCTGTGACACCCATGGCGCCAGCGACCGGCGCAACTGCGTAGGCTATGCCATCAAGGAAATCTATGTCGGCACCAACGATGACAAAAACGGGTTCAAAGATCTGCTCCAGCACTCTCCCGACCAGAAGCAGTCGCTGACCTATTGTTCCTCGGTTGATCCATGGCATGAGCCTTCCGACCTCTATGTCGCGCCCGACCGCATGGAATCCGGCGATCAGCCAGGGTTCGATTTGTTCTTCACCAGCGGGATCACACGCGGTTTGCCCGCCATCGTTCCTGTCGCAATGCTTTATGCCACGCCCGAGGATTCGGCGGCACAGATGGCATATCTGAAGAAGCGAGGCTATGCCATCTCCTACATCGAAATGGGAGAGGAAGCAGACGGCCAATACATGCAACCGGAGGATTACGGGGCGCTCTATCTGCAGTGGGCTACTGCGCTGCATCGGGTTGATCCGAATTTCAAGCTCGGCGGGCCGGCGTTTGAAGGGGTTACGGAAGACATCAAGGCATGGCCTGATGCGCAGGGGAAGACTTCCTGGTTCGGCCGCTTCCTGGATTATCTGAAGGCTCACGGACGGCTTGCGGACTTTGCCTTCATGTCGTTTGAGCATTACCCATACGACGGTTGTGAAACGCCGTGGAAGAATCTGTACGAAGAGCCGCAATTGCTTACTCACATCATGCAAGTTTGGCGGGACGACGGACTGCCCCCGGGAATTCCCCTGCTTGACACCGAAACCAATGCCCACGGCGGCGAGGCCTCGGTCGACGTTTTCGGCGCATTGTGGCTCGCAGATACTTTTGCCGGATTTCTTGCCGCTGGCGGCCAATCCACTCACTACTATCATGCGCTGTCTTACTCTCCCCCTCACCCGGCGTGTCCGAACAGCTGGGGCACTTATCACATGTTCATGACAGACCGGAACTACCAGATCCGGCAGCGCACTTCTCAATTCTTCGCGGCACAGCTCATCACGCAGGAGTGGGCACAACCGAAAGATGCGGATCATAGGCTATTCGCGGCTTCGAGTGATGTTAAGGATGCGGAAGGGCATGTGCTCGTGACCGCGTATGCTGTGCTGCGACCGGACGGACAGTGGTCGCTTATGGTGATCAACAAGGACTATGACCATCCTCACCCGGTGCACATTGAGTTCGAAGATGGCAAGGGTTCGCGGAGCGCTTTTGTCGGGTCAGTCAGCATGTTGAGCTTCGGAAAGGCTCAGTATCGATGGCACTCCGCGCGTCGGGATGGCTATGCCGATCCTGACGATCCGCCATTGAAGTCAACGGTGGGTGGCGGGGCGGACATGCTCTATACTCTTCCACCCGCCTCGCTGAATGTGGTACGCGGTCAGGTTGAGCACTGAATCAGCCAGCCGTTTGGCGGATCGCCGGTGCATGGGGCTGCTGGAGCCTGCCACGACCATTCATACCGCTCGTTGTCTCCACTTGAAATCCGGCGGGCGCTCGGCCCAAGCAATCGGCCGCGCCATCCCTTCAACATACTGAATCACTGCATTGCGTGGACGAACAGGAAAGAGTAAAATCACGCGCAACCCAGCCTTCACTAAGGAAATTGTCCGACCAGCCTTGTGCCACTCGGCTTTTGGAAGAGCATCGATGAATCGAGAGATCGTGAACCGATCGCTCAAACCGCGACCGAGTAGCATAGCCAGCTGAACCTAACAAAGGATCGGTAAAGAACTCCACAAACCCTGGTATCTTGTGACTTTGGAGTCCGAAAAAATGAACGGAAATGCCACACGATTGGTCCGGTTTGGCGCTGGCCTGGCAGGACTCATTATCCTGGCTTGGACGCTGGCGGGCCAGGCAGCAAAGCCCGCTCAGCATGGAATCCCTTTACCTACGGATTGGAGTCATCGCCATCTGATTTTTTCGCGGCCGGCAACGGCGCAACAACTCGCCCGGCTGGAGAACGACCCTCGGTTTTGGCAGCAGTTGCATCGGCGCAGCCAGCGCCTGGCACTGCCGGGGTATGCCAGCGAGAATTCTGCGTCGAATGCGGTCGAACTCGGTTCTGCCAAGCGATCTTCCGCCGCACGATCCACGACAAAGTTCCACCGGGACTGGGCAGAAGACCTGGGCAGCGGCGCCACCGTCGGTGGAGAGGTTTTTCCGGCGAAGTTTTCGTTCAGCAGTACGACTGCCAGCTGTGGCAGCGACCCAACGCCCGACTACGTGGTTTTCAGTACCGGTCTGACCGGCACGTCATCGCAGGCAAATATCGTGGCCTATGACAACCTCTATTCCGGATGCCCCACGGGCGCGATTCCTTCGGTCTATTGGGCTTACAACATTACCGATGCCCACCTCGGCAGCGGCCAAATCCTTACTTCTCCCGTGCCATCGTTGGATGGTTCTCAAATTGCATTCGTCCAGGACAACGGACTCTCCGCCTCGTTGATCTTGCTGAGGTGGGCTGCCTCCGGCGGAAGCGTAGGCTCCCCCGGAAGTGCTACCTCGGTAGGTACGGGCTCGTACCTGGGTTGTACTGCGCCCTGCTTCACGACCCTCGACCTTCGGACCGGATCCGGAACCACGACTCGCGACACCACCTCTTCGGTGTTTTACGACTATGCCAACGACATCGCTTGGGTCGGAGACAGCCAAGGGTGGCTCCATCAGTTCACCGGTGTTTTCAAGGGCACTCCGGCAGAAGTCGGCGGGAGCTTCCCAGTTCAAGTACCCGCGGGAGCCGTCGCGCTCTCAAGCCCCGTTTACGATCGCCTAACAAAGACTGTGTTTGTGGGTGACTACGGGGGCTTTCTGAATCGCGTTGACGCCACCACCGGAGCCGCAACCCAATCGGGTCAGCTGGATTTCGGCACGGGAATCGTGGACGGAGTGATCGCTGACGTGCTCCGGGGGCTGGTGTATGTGTTTTCCTCGGAGGACAGCAGCGCAGCGTGCGCAGGTGGAACCGAAGACTGTGCAGGGGTCTTCCAACTCAGCACCGGCTTTGCTGCAGGCGACACAGGGACAGAAATACCTGTTGGAGCTTCCTCACTTGGCGGATCCCCGCCACCAAACCCGATGTACGACGGGTTTTTCGACAACGCCTACATCGAGTCTGCAAATGGCACCGGGAACCTTTACGTTTGCGGTAATACGGGCGCAAACCCGACTCTGTACGTGGTCCCGATACAAGCTGGGACTCCCGGCACTGTCGCCGCCATCGGCACGCTAGCCACTGCCACCTCCACGCCGGCTTGCTCTCCGGTGACTGACATCTTCACTCCGGGCGCAACCGCCGGCAGCGCAGCCACAGAGCGGCTCTTTGTGAGCGTGCAAAACAACTCCACGGCCGCAGGTTGCGGCGGTGGAGGGTGCATCCAGAATCTCATCGACACGCCATGGCAGGCGTCTACGTCATTCACGGTGGGGCAGGAGATATTGATCAAGTCGGCTAGTCCTCTTGTCCGGCTCATCAACGTTGTCATCACGGCAGGCACGTCTGGAGCAACCCAACCCAGTTGGCCCAGCACACCCGGTATGACGAAGACAGATGGCGGAGTAGTCTGGTTAAATCAGGGCAATCCGGCGCAGGCAATCAAAGCTTGGGTGGCGAACAATACATACGCCACGGTGGGCAAGGGTGTTCTCGACAGCAACGGGAACGTCCAGGTGGTGAAAACTACGGTCGCCCCACATCTGTCGGGTGGAAGCCCCCCGACGTGGAACACCATCCTCGGCGGCTTTACGTCCGACAACAACATCACTTGGGTCAACGCGGGTACGCCGCCCAGCAGAGCACTTTCGGCGGCAGGAGGCACGAGCGGAATTATCATCGACAACACTGTTTCGCCCGGCACTCTGGGAACGTCGCAAGTTTACTTTTCGACACAAGCCGATCAGGCATGTACCACGTCGGGCGGTATAGGTGGCTGCGCGGTGCAAGCATCACAATCAGCTTTACAATAAGCGGGGTTAGATCAATGGACAGCAACGATACATCCTCTGAGCCGCGCCCAGCGGCGACCACCAAGAAACCCTACGAGAAGCCTTCTTTCCGCTTCGAGAAGGTTTTCGTCACTACAGCCTTAACCTGCGGAAAAATAACCTCCTCGGATTCCACCTGCCGGTTGACCGGCCTTAAATCGTCATGAACACAATCAGGGATGCTGCGCGGAGCAACCTGAGCGCTTTGAAGTGCGACCTGGCAGGCGAGGTTCTGCGTTGCTCAGGCAGGCTGCGCCTGGGAGTCACCGGCTGGAGCATGCTGCCGACAATCTGGCCGGGAGACACGCTGGTCATTGAGAGAGCCGGTTGCAAGGATGTGTGCATGGGCGATGTGGTGCTTTTCGGGCGTGATCACAGGTTTTTCGTTCACCGCGTGATCGCCAAGTCTCGATCGGCGGAAGTAATCCTAACGCAAGGGGATGGCATGCCGCGCCCGGATCCAGTGGTGAAGGGTTCGGAGTTGTTGGGCCGGGTTTCTCTTGTCTTGCGAAGTGGCAGACGCTTCGAGCCCAGACGCACTCTGCATTTCTATGAACGCATTCTGGCTGCGCTGGTGTGCCGTTTCTATTGGGCCGCCCGCATTCTCGCCGAGTTGCATGTTATGGGCCAGCAGGAGCAAAACGTCCCTTGCCAGAATTAGCCATCGACGTTGAACGCTTAAGCCTTGTGATCGAAATCGGGGGTATGGCGGTCCGCGTGAATACGACCGATCCGGAGTTTCTGCGCATGTTGCTGCGCCGTTACGCCGGCTTTGTCGGCAAGGAAGACCGCACCGAGGTGGATCTCGACGTGGCACTCACTGCGCCCGGCTTCGGCGATCCTGAAGCGGCCGTGCGCGTGAGAAAGCGCTCGGGGCGATGGTTGCTGGAGCGTGGCGATTTCTACGCCGAATGGGAGCCGGCGTCTCGCAAGGGCAGCATCCGTCAGTCCGCGTATCCGTACGCGATCGATTCCGTGCTGCGCATCGTGCATACCCTGGCGCTGGCCCGCGAAGGCGGATTTCTTTTGCATGCGGCGAGCGCCATTCGCAACGGAAAAGCGTACCTGTTTGCCGGCGTGTCGGGTGCAGGCAAGACAACCATCTCGCGGCTGGCGCCACCCGACGCGACACTTTTGACGGACGAGATTTCCTACGTCCGCAAGCAGGGCGACCACTATGTTGCCTTCGGTACACCTTTTACGGGAGAACTGGCCAAGGTGGGCGAGAATGTTTCGGCCCCCATCGCGGCGCTTTATCTGCTCGCGCAAGGCCCAGGAAATCAGATCGAACCCGTGACTGCTGGTGAGGCGGTTCGCTCGCTCCTGGCCAACATTCTGTTTTTTGCCGAGGAGCCGGAATTGGTGCAGATGACTTTTCATTCCGCCTTCGAATTCGTGAGCCGAGTGCCGGTATCGCGGCTCACTTTCTTTCCTAGTTCCAAAGTCTGGGAGTTCATCGGATGAGCAAGCTCTATGTCGCGCGCAGCACGCGGGTCGCAGCCCGGAGTCTCGACGGCGAAATGATGATCATGTCGGGCCGGGATTCGACTCTATTTACGCTTAACCGCACTGCAACCGTCATCTGGCAAGCCGCGGACGGAGCAACTTCGCTGGAGGAGATCGTCGCCCGAAAAATATGTCCGGAGTTTGAGGTCGAACCGAAGGATGCATTGCAGGATGCGGAGACACTGGCGCGCGAACTCGCCAGCCATGGCATTCTCGAAGTGTCGGAAGAACCTATCTCACAGACATCCGCCGGAGAGTCCCAATGAGCGGGCTGATGCAGGAAATGACCGAGAAGGCGCTCGCGCTCGGCGTTCCTCTCGGTGTGCAGCTTGACCTTACCTATCGCTGCAACGAGCGCTGCGTCCACTGCTATCTCGACCATGACGACCATGGCGAGATGACGACCGGCGAGATCAAGCATTTGCTCGACGAGATGGTCGAGGCTGGCGTCTTCATTCTGACGTTCAGCGGCGGCGAGATCCTTCTGCGCAAGGATTTCTTTGAGATCCTCGAATACGCGCGGAAGCTGATGTTTTGCGTGAAGCTCAAGACGAATGCCATGATGATTCGCGAGCGTGAAGCAGCGCGAATTCGCGAGCTTGGCGTGGAGTCCATACAGGTCAGCATCTACTCGCACCGTCCGGAAGTCCATGATGCGATCACGCTGGTTCCGGGCTCGCTAAAGCGATCGGTGGCTGCCATCCGATTTCTTAAGTCTCAGGGATTGAAAGTCATCATTGCGAATGTGCTGATGACCCAGAATATGGCGGACTATCCCGGGGTTCGGGCGCTGGCGGCGGAGATGGGAGTGGAGTCCACACTCGATCCGACGGTCACGCCCATGATGGACGGCAACCGGTCGACTTTGAGCCTCAGCATAGACAACACAGCGCTGAAACAGGTGTTCGGCGATGAAACGCTGATCGGGGACGTGAATGAATTTTGCGCGGTGGCGGCGAGGCCAGGCGAGGACGATCTGCAAGCCCTGCCGTGCAGTGCGGGTCACACGTCCTGCTATGTTTCCCCCTACGGCGATCTTTATCCCTGTGTCCAGTTTCCACTTCCGAGCGGAAACGTGAGGGAGCAGCGGTTCGTCGACATCTGGCGGCATTCGGCTCAGTTGAACGAAGTGCGCTCGATTCGGATAAAGGACCTGCCCAGTTGTTCGCAGTGTACTCACGTGGCCAAATGTACGCGCTGCCCGGGACTCGCCTACATGGAGGGCAACATGCGCGGGCCATCGACTCAGGACTGCGAGAAATCGTTTGCCCGAACCGGCATCCCATCTGTCAATCTGCTGTCCAGAAAGCCGCGCATGGCAAACCTGGTGCAGATTCAAAGCCTGCCGGCACTGGCCAGGGCCACGGCATAGCTCGGATCAGCTTCAGTCGAGCTGGTTACGAAAAGTGCTGTGTGCCTCCCGCCAGCAGTTGAGGTAGACTGCATTTCAGTCCGGAAACCGCCCGCCCATGCCACTTCCCGCCCTCGAGACAGATCGGTCCCTGCTGCTTGCCGCCTGTTCTCTTATTCGGGGTCCAGAGAAGCTTGAAAGGATTTGTCGCCTGCTGCAGAAGCCGGATCGCTGGCCGACTCTTGTAGACTGCGCCGATCAGCACGGAGTGACATTTCTGCTGTGGCAGACGCTCTCCGAACTTGCGGACCTGATGCCGGCCCGGGAGATGCAACGGCTCGAGCAGCGGTATCGCACCAACGTGCACAAAAGCTTGATTTTTGCGCGAGAACTGATCCGCATTTCTGACTGCATGGACGGACTTGCCGTCGACGTGATGCCTTACAAAGGTGTGGTCCTGGCAGAAACCGTGTATGGGGACATGGCCCTGCGGCAATCGGGCGATATTGATTTGCTCATTCGCGTACGAGACTTTCCTCGAATACGCGAGGCTGTACGAGGCTTGGGCTATATGCCTCACTCCCCGCTGTCATCGAGAGAAGAAGAGGCTTACCTGCGCACGGGATATGAATACACCTTCGACAGTCCGGCAGGGCCCAATCTGCTGGAACTGCAGTGGGCTCTGCAACCGCGTTTCTACGCAGTGGACATGGATATGGATGGGTTATTTCAGCGTTCCGTGCAGGTAACGATCGCCGGACGCAGCATGAAAACCCTGTCGGTGGAAGACTTGATCCTCGTTCTCTCTTTGCACGCCGCCAAACACGCGTGGGCACGCCTGATCTGGTTATGCGACATCGCGCGCATTATGAGCCGCCCGAATCTGAACTGGGACTGGATCAAACAGCAGGCCGGCGAGCTTGGCATCACGCGCATTTTGAGTGTGACGTTGCTGTTGGCGAATCGGCTGCTGGGGGCCTCAATCCCTGCGATGGTCGATGCAACGTCAGGGGGCGACCCAGCGACGCTCACCATCGCCGAGAAGATAGGCGCAGGGATTGAAAATGGCGCCGCATTCGACGTCGAGTCGGTCTCCTACTTTCGTCTGATGCTGCGCTTGCGGGAACGATCAGCGGACCAGATGCGATTCATGAGCCGCCTGGTGTTTACACCGGGTCCCAGCGAATGGAAGGCGGTACGCTTGCCGCCGGCGCTTTTCCCTTTGTATCGCGTGGTGCGGTTGTCACGCCTGGCGGCGCGCGCAGCTCGCGCCTAAGGATGTGCGCGCGCGCGCACGTATCTTCTCAATTCACGCGTCAATCACGCGGCTTGGCCGTAGCGCTCGCTGTTCGGCTTCGATCCGCTCACTGCGAAAAACAGAATATAGAGGTAGCAGATCACCGGCAGGAAAAAGGCGTGGTGGATGCCTATGCGATCGGCAATTGCGCCTTGCGCTACGGGGATGAGCGCTCCACCCACAATCGCCATGATCATGATTCCGGAGCCGTCCCCGGTGAGGGGGCCAAGTTCAGCGACTCCCAGGGTGAAGATGCTGGGGAACATAATGGAATTGAAGAACCCGACCAGGATGATGCTCCACATGGCAAAGTGGCCGGTGGTCAGCATGGAAATGGTGACAAGAGCAGCTGCACATACGGCGCAAATGCCCAGCAGATGCCGGGTGCTCATCTTCTGCAGCAGTCCCGATCCAATGAACCGGCCGATCATGGCGCCGCCCCAATAGAAGGCAACGAAGCTGGCCGCGACTTTTTCTGTGAATCCACCGATATCAGGCTGGCTGAAGTAGTTGACCAGGAAACTTCCGATGGCAACTTCAGCTCCGACATAGACAAAGATGCTGATTGCGCCAAAGATCAAGTTCGGGTGCCTCCAGATGGAGTCGTTTACTTTTTCGCCGACTTGATGCTGAGCGTGGGGAATTTTCGGCAACTTGAAACTGCCGATGGCCACCGCCAACACTACCAGTGCAATGCCCAGACCCACATACGGCGTCTTGACGGTCGCGGCTTCATGCAGGCGATAAGCCTGCAGGGCATCGGGGGCTAGGGCGCGTATCTCTTCAATAGTCTTAGGGGCTGCGCTGAGGATGAAGAGGCCACCGAAAAAGGGCGCAAGAAAGGTCCCCAGCGAGTTAAACGCCTGCGTCAGATTGAGGCGGCTCGAAGCCGTTTCTGGTTTACCCAGCACTGTGACGTAGGGATTTGCCGCTACCTGCAGACAAGTGATACCCGCTGCAAGCACAATGAGTGCCAACAGGAATAACGGGTAGGACGGCACGCTGGCTGCCGGGACGAAGAGGAATGCGCCCGCGCCCATGGTAAGCAGGCCCAACACCATCGCCCGTTGATAGCCAATCCAGTCGATGATCCAGGCGGAAGGTATCGAGAATACGAAATACGCTCCAAAGAATGCGAACTGAATCAGCATGACCCGCGTGTAATTCAGATCGAAGATCGGCTTCAGGTGTGGAACAAGAATATCGTTGAGACAGGTTAGAAAACCCCACATGAAGAACAACGTGGTGACCACCATCAGCGGTACCCGGTACGAAGAGGATGACGAGGAGTTCGCGGCGGTTTCGCTGGTACTATTCGGCGTCACGATCGACATGAGTCCGGATCCCTTCGACGAGCAGAATTGATGCTGGTATTTCTGGGATCATAGCATCGCGGGCAGCCCGGTTTCGCGAATTTCACCCTCTTTGTGTCAATCCTCTCCAAAAAGAATCGCCACACAACCTCTGAAAAATAAGTTATCTCGATGGTGTCAACTCGATTTCTGCAGGTCTATACAGCATTCGAGGTATTGTTCCGCGGCAAACGAACGAACTACTTTGCGAAAAGGGAACAGACAAGATTCGTAACCACTATGAATCTTAAACAAGGAGAAAACGACGATGCAGAAGGACTCATTGCGAGAGCTGTACATTGATGAACTGAAAGATCTTTACAGTGCTGAAACCCAGCTGGTGAAGGCACTTCCGAAGATGGCCAAGGCGGCGGCCAACGACCAGTTGCGGCAGGCCCTCGAAGAGCATTTGCGGCAGACGTCAGAGCACGTTTCGCGCCTGGAGCAGATCTTTGAACAACTCGGAGAGAAGGCCAGCGGGAAAAAGTGTCTCGGGATGGAAGGGCTGGTCAAGGAAGGCTCCGAGGTCATGAAGGAAGACTTTTCCGATGAGGTTAAAGACGCAGGGATCATCGGGGCAGCCCAGCGTGTGGAACACTACGAGATAGCTGCCTATGGCACGGTTCGGGCCTTTGCCGAACTTCTAGGCGAGTCAGAGCAAGTTTCTCTTCTGGAGGAGACCCTGAACGAAGAGAAACAGGCGGATGAGAAGCTCACCCAGCTGTCGGAGGAGGTCAACGCTTCGGCGGCGGAGGCGGCAGGCTCGATGGAGGGCTCGCGCGAGAGCTCGCGAGCAAAGTCGAAAAGAGCAGCCTGATCCAAAACAGTGAAAGGAAGTGAAAAGAAGGGAAAGAAAAAGGACGTTGTTTGACGTCCTTTTTCTTTTCTTTGAAAATCAGCCTACGGTATTTACCCGATTTGGATTCCCAGGTATTACCATTAAATTGAGTTAACGAATCCTACGGCCACGGCCAAAGTTTATACAGAGGTTATCCCCCATGACGACCGGCGCCCAATTCCCCAGTTCCTCCTGGCGCGAGCTTTACAAAGCTGCCCTGTTTGAGACCGACCGAAACCAAATTCCCAATCGCATCGACGAGGCACAGAGAGCGATCATAGCGCGAGCTCGAGAGCTTTTCGGGTCTCCAACGGACACGATCGAGGAAGATCAGGCCTTGGACGACGCTCTGTACGCTTTGCGTGCTCTGCAGCACTGTCTGGGACCTGACGACGCCACAGCCGCGGCTGCCTGACCGCTCCTAAAATCCCGGCCTTCATCTAATCACGGCAAACACCCAGCGCGCGCTAAGGGCCTCTCCGCAGCCTTGTCTGGCTGCCCTCGAGAAGGCTTCGCGAGTTCGGGAGTTTCCCCACGCCACTTACGGCAATTTGACATCGCCAGGTAAAGCAACATCCACCGGCCTATCTAGGGCAATGCTGTATTGAGCTTCCGTCAAGCTCATCCTAAAGTGCCTCAGTACAGCACACATCAACCAGTGGAGTGCTTCATCGTGATCAACAAACCTAGACCTGACGCGGTCCCGCCTAAAGACTTGCAGCGTGTATTTGAAACAGCGCTGGGCGAAATTCAACAGGCGCAGAGTGCGGGCCAGAGCTCGTCCTATCGCACCCCCATCTTCCACCGCGGGAGCAAAGGCGCGCCCTCGCCGGCGCAGTCCGAGAAGCGTGCTGTGTCGGACGCGGCCTATGCTCTGGCGCAATTGTGGAAGATTTCGCCTCATCCTGCCCGGTAGGGAAGGCGCTGCCTCCAATCGTTCGACACTCCGCGCTAACAGCGTGACCATGCCGTTTATGAGGGACGTTTCCGAAACGGTAGCATATTGTACACAAGAAAAATGCAGGGTGAATTGCGATTTAACGTCGCTTTTCGACCCTGCTTGGGGAAACTCAGAGTATTTTGCCCTGCCTCTGTCAAGAAAAGGCAGCTAGCTGGCGCGCCGACGCCGCATCTCTTCGTCTTTGTCCTTTTCAGCTTCGGCCCGCTCGGTGGCGCGCTCATCCTTTTCACGCGCCTTGGCATCGTCTGCGGTCTGGTTGGCCGCATCCTTCACTTTGCCAAACGCATTTTGGACCTTTCCTTCCGCCTGCTTTGCGGCGCCGTGTACCTGCTTTTCGGGGTCATCGGTCCACTCCCCTACCTGACGCTCTACGCGGCCGCTGATATCCTTCACCTTGCCTTCAACCCGATCCTTGTTCATGAATCCTCCTCGTTCGAATTGACTAGCATGACGCGGTGGCGTTCCTGCAATTTCGCTTCCTACCGTCAGGCTATCTTTTCCTGGCGTTCAGTCTGGTCGCCGGTGCTGGGCTCGGGAAACGCAGGATGCTTTCCGATCTCCTCGTTTCCTGAGTGTTCCCTTTGTTGATGTTCCTGGAGCTCACGATCGGAGTGAAACGACCGATTGCAGGTACTGCAATTTTTCTCCGCCACGTATGTCCTCCCAGGTTCTAAGGCAATACCACCCGTCGCACCACGTGTGTGTGCTCCGATTGCACGCCGGCGGTGTCAGCCTCTGCGTTTTACTGATTTGGATTCGTCAGTTCAGGCGACCGGACTTCTCCCCTGGATCAGCCGGATCAAAATGGTGACGATCGCCAGCACGAGCAGAATGTGAATGAATCCGCCCATAGTGTAAGAGCTGACCATTCCCAACAGCCAGAGGACAAGCAGAATCACAGCAATGGTCCAAAGCATCGGAAACCCCTCCTTTGGGGAAGTGATTGCCAAACTTGTGCAATCTCCGCCGAGTGTACGGCGGCGAAATGACCTGCGGCATCCAGTAGAATCCGTAAAGAACGCTTGTCATCGCAGGGGAGACGCCAAGAACAAACAGGAAAGTTTCTACGGGATTCGCCTTAGAAGTATCCGCTGAACCGCACGTGTCGGCACAGTTGAGAACATCAGTAAATCTGAACGATTCCGTTTCTTACGGCGTAAAGCGTCAAATCGGCCACGGAATGCAGGTCGAGTTTGCGCATGAGATTTGTCCGGTGCGTTTCCGCCGTCTTCACGCTCAAATTGAGAGCGACCGCAACTTCCTTGCTGGTCTTGCCTTCTGCCAGCAGTTGGATCACCTCGCGCTCCCGGGGCGTCAAAAGGTGTTTGGACGATGGAGCTTCGCTTTCCGGATGGAGATATCCATCCAGCACCATTTGCGCGACTTTGGTGGTGAAAAAGGTTCGCTGATTCTGAAGCGCTTCAACCGCGGTGACCAGATCCCGGCCCGCGTCGGACTTGAGCAGGAAACCGCGCGCGCCCGCTGACAGTACTTCGCGCACTACCTGGTCGGTATCATGCATGGTGAGAATCAGGATGCGTGCGTCTGGAGTAGTGGCCAGGATTTGGCGTGCGGCATCGAGGCCGTTGAGATTCGGCATGCCAATATCCATGAGCACGATGTTAGGCTTCAGCTTGTTGGCAAGATCGACTGCTTCCCTGCCATCCTTAGCTTCGCCACAGACTTCCCAGCCCGGGTGACTCTCGAGCACGGACCGAATACCGCTGCGGGCAACTTCATGGTCATCGGCAATCAGGATTCGAAGCACAGTCCCGTTCACGCTCCACCTCCAATCACCAGGGGCAATCGCCCGCAAACATGCGAAAACGAGCTAGTGACACCCCAACGGCGTCTCACAAAACCAGCCGAATCCCGTTACCCGACGAAGCACCGCAGTTGCCAAACTCATAAGTGATTGGCTCACGACAACTTGGTTGCCATTGTGTGGAGAATCGTTGATGCAAGTTTTTCCTCTGTGGCGGTTGTTTTTGCGAGGAAGAGGCGGCAATACTTATTCCAGCATTCAGGCTGGCGGCGGGTGGAACGGGTATATCCTTCTTCCGCCCAACTATGGAATTTGCAGCACCTGCAGTCCCAAGGGGCCGCAGCGCGAGCTCCAGGAATCAGGCGCCTCACAGTCCGTACCATGACCACCCAGGCGATAACGCCCGGTAAGACGGGCGCCAACACCGAGGCGTCTGAACCGTCAGGCCGCCGGACTTCCCGTCGGAGTCTTGACCGCGGGTGGCATGTCGATCTGAATAATGTTGTTTTTAATCGCGTAGACCACCAGGTCGCGGATCGAATGGAAACTCAGCTTGCGCATGATGTTGCTGCGGTGCGTTTCCACGGTCTTTGTGCTCAGATTCAGCAAGCACGCCACTTCCTTGGAACTCTTTCCCTCAGCCAGCAGCTGCGTGATTTCGCGCTCTCGCGCCGTCAAAGTGGGCAGGCTTGGTGGCTCGTTCCTGGAGATGGCGTGGCCCTTATCCAGAAATCCCGCCAGAACCAGGTCGTTCACACGCGGCGTGAAGAACATTCGTTTGTGCTGCAGCGCCTCGACTGCCGAAACCAGATCACGGGCAGCATCCGACTTCAGCACGAAACCGCGGGCGCCCGCATCGAGAGCCTCGCGGATGACCTGATCGGAATCGGTGATGGTCAGCACAATGACTTTGAAGTTAGGGTCGTGTTGCATGAGCTGACGGGTCGCATCCAAGCCATTGAGGTTGGGCATGCCGACGTCGAGAATCACGACGTCCGGCTTCAGTTGTTTGGCCTTCTCGACGGCCTCGCGGCCGTCCGTCGCCTCGCCGCAGATCTCCCACCCTTCATGCTTTTGAAGGAGGGAACACAGCCCACGACGCACGATCTCATGATCGTCAGCTAGCAGAATTCGTAGTTTCATGGCTCACCTTTCCACCACGGGGATAGAACCAGATCTCCTCTAACGCGGGCTGACCGAATCCGAGCGGTTCAGCGCCGTAAACGCCTGATGCTTACTCACTGCTTCGACTGCCTCCAGCAGATCTCGCGCGGCATTGGACTTTACCACATAACCTCTGGCGCCAGCGTCCAGAGCTTCCCGCATCATTTGCGGCGAGTCATGCTGGGTGACAAAGAGTATCTCAACTCCGGGAGCTTTTTGCCGGATCAACCGGCAGGCTTCCAGGCCGTTCATCCGGGGCATGGTCACATCGAGAACCATAACGTCAGGCTTGAGAGCACCGGCCTGATCGACCGCTTCCACGCCATCCGATGCCTCGCCGATCACTTCCCATCCGGGACGCCCTTCCAACAAGGTCCTCAAACCTTGGCGCACAATGGGATGGTCATCCACCAGTAGGATGCGAATTGTCATGATCGGCACGTCAGCTCGTAAGGAGAGGCTGGGAATAGACGATCGGCCATATTTCGCCTCTTGTTCGCCCTGGGCGGCCTTCAAAAAGACCGTCCGCCCCAAGGAAAAGTACCATGGGGGTAGTAAGGCCCGAATACAGTGAATCCTGTATTCCCGCGAGGAAGATCGTGGCACTTCTAGCCCGCGGCGGGTACGGCCGGAAAATACGTTTTCTCGTGAAGAAGAGCATCGACAGCCTGGACGATGGAGCCGACATCTGTTTTAGCGCAGGCTCCTTTGATGCCCACTCTCCTTGCAGCTTCGGCAAGTTGCCTGGAAAGATGAATCGTGACCATCAAAATGGGGATCTTCGGAAACAGCTCGGAAATCTGCTGAGCCACATCCAAGCCATTGATGTCGGGCATCTGGAAATCCAGTAAAATCAGGTCAGGCGGCGGGGTTTTTTGGACGCGCTGCAGTGCTTCGCCGCCGGTGCGAGCTTCATCGCACACCTGCCACGCCGCCTGTTGCTCCAGGATGGCGCGCAAATAGTGCCGCACCGCGGGATTGTCGTCCACCACCAGAATACGGACCACGTGAACCTTCTCTCTGATCGAGTTTTCCGACCGCGGCAAACATGAACCTTATCGAGAAGTCGCTAGGTCAACAATAGAGTCCTGCGACAGGGGAACAAATCCGGTGTATGCCGTAGTTGACCCTAAATGTTACCTACCAGATTCCCTTGTCGCTACCGGTCAGTTTCAGTTCGAGAGCGGCTGCGGTGGCCAATCCCGGTAGCAAACTGAGACGCAGAGTGTTTGCGATCTCGCCATTCATCAGCAGGCGGGTCAATTCCGAGGCATAGGCGAGCGGAGCATGGCACCAGGGGGATGCGCAGGAAGTTTCGGCGGAAATAGATCTCATTGCCGCCAAACTGCGCGGCAGAACTCACCCGCATGGGAAGCTCAACCCCGTAGCCCCGATAGAACCTGACATACCGTGAGATTCTTCCTTCTCGACCACTGCGAGCACTGATATGAATACTCTCTCTATTGGCTACCGTGCGTCGAACGAAATATCGAACTCAGTCCGGCGATTGTTCTTAGCCCGCACTGGCGTGGTCTCTGCTGAGGGACGCTCCGCCACTCGGCGTCGCGCGCTTCGTCTCTTGGGAAACAGCAAGTCCCGCATTTTCAGTTTCGCTTTGTGGAGTTGCGACTTGGAATTGCCAATGGAGCAGTGCAGCAGGCGCGCGATCTCATGATGCTGGTATCCCTCCACTTCGTGGAGAGCGAAAATCGTTCTGCAGCCTTCGGGCAATTCCTGGATCGCGCGGCGCAAAGCGATGCGGTCGACCGCACCGGAAAGCCGTGGATCACTCTTCCCGAAGTCGCGTCGAAGAGAAGGGGACTCTGATGAAACCGGCTCATCAAATGAAACCAATGGCGGATTCTTCCGCCGGCGCAGCTTCATCAACACAGTGTTCACCGCAACCCGATACAGCCAGGTGGAGAAGGCGGCATCTCCCCGGAACGTACCCACACTGCGGAACACCTGCAGGAAAGCTTCCTGAGTAAGGTCCTCGGCTTCGGCTACGTCTTTTGTCATGAGCAGGCAGACTGAATACACCCGCTTCTTGTGAAGCTGGAATAGTGTGGCAAATGCTTCTTCGTCGCCGCGCTGGGCGCGCTGCACGAGTGTAAGTTCAGCGTTGTCTTTAGTTTTTTCTTTCTCGAGGGGAAGTACATTCGTCGTTGCTGAAGCGGAAATCACGCAAGTCGCCACTGTAGTCTCCTTCGAAAACTTTCTGCTGCTTGTGGATCGCTCTCAAGACAGCGGAGCATGCAGCGTTCGAAATGAGATTAAGAAAATTGAGCGCTTGGTCCCATCGGGTTACGGCTGTAAATAGGGGGGTGCCTTGCTGTACCGGGGAGTCCTAAACCCCTAACTCGTTGGAAGCCCGCGACTTTGCGCCCTTGGAGGGATACAGGTGACATCGCGTCGCAGCACGCTTCCGCTGGCCAAAGCGATTTTGCTTCCTATTTCGTGGGGCTACAACAGCTCAGTGCTCCACCATCAAGTCGTTTCCACAAACAAGAGGCCGCACAAACTGCTGCGCGGCCCCTACAGTGAATTACCTACGTCATCCCCTCAGTCCGCGCACGCGGGCTTAGAACTTCTGGCGCTAGTAAAGGCGGAAACCCACTTCAACCCTGATCTTGCTTTCCCTACTTGATTTGCCTGATAAGGCGATGCAGAAATTAGCCGTATCATTTGAGCGAGTCAGCCGAAAATAATGTTCCCCGCCAATTGCAGGATTCGCCCCGATACAATCAACGTTTAGGCACAGAGTCTCATGAAGACCAGGTTCTTATCGATTCTAGTTTTCGTTGCCGCGCTTGTATCCGCCATTAACCCGTCTGATCCTCAAAGCGTAATTCAATTCCTCAATCAAACCGTGCTGTGGTACCACCGCGTCGGTGCTGAGCGCCAAATTGCATCGACTCCCGGCGATCTGGTCTTTGTCGAAGACAATGCCCGCATCGCTGATCAAGTCGTGCGTTTGGGCTTCGACTTTGCACGCGGCCAGCTACAAGCTATCGAAAAGCAGAAAAATACGGGCGAGAATCAGCCGCAACCCGCGTCGCGCTATGAGATGCTCACCGCGACGTCCCACAAGCTGGATGCGCAAATTCAACAGACCCAGCAGGAACTTGAGTCCACCCGAAAGCAGTCGGAGAATGCCACCGGTCGCAGGCGCCAGGATCTGCAGTCCACGGTTGCTGAGTTGCAGAGTGAACTTCAGTTATTGCAAACTCGGCATGATGTCGTTCAAACCATGCTCGAATTTGTAGGTTCCACCGCGGAAGGCACGGGCGCAACCGGACTTGCTGCTCAAATTGAAGCGCTGAGTCATTCTGTTCCTCCCGCCCTGTCTGCACCGGCAAATGCCCAGAACCGAGCCGACGACACGCATCCTTCCACTACCGTCACGTTGCCTAACCGCTCGGAGCCTGCAGGACTTTGGGGATTGATCGCCAGCTATCGTATCGGCCTCGCAGAAAATGCGCGTTCTTGACGAGGACATTCAGCAGACAGATTCGCTTGTCCAGGCAGGCAAGGAACTTCAAACACCCCTGGTGAATCAGCTCCGGCAAATGACGCAGCAGAGCGAAACCATTGCCGCCCAGGCCGACACCGCCAGCCGCAGCGGTCTAGGGCAGGAAAAAGGCGAGCTCGATAACCTCACGGCCCAGTTCAAAGCGGTGTCCGGTGCGTTCGTGCCCTTAAGTAAGCAGTCCATTTTGCTCGACCTCTATTCCAGAAACCTGGAGGGTTGGCGCAGTTCTATCAAGGCTCAGAACGCCGCGAACTGGAAGAACCTGCTGATCCGACTACTCACGATTGCAGTGATTCTTGGCATAGTGCTCGGAATCGCGGCTCTATGGCGGCGGGCAATCTTTCGCTATATCCGCGACACTCGACGGCGTTATCAGATGTTGCTGCTGCGCCGGATCGTTCTCTGGGTGGCAATCTTCCTGGTGATTGCATTCAGTTTTGCCACTGAGTTGAGCTCGGTTGCTACCTTCGCAGGTTTGCTTACAGCGGGCGTCGCAGTGGCTTTGCAGAATGTCATTCTCTCTGTCGTCGGCTATTTTTTCCTCATTGGCAAGTACGGCGTTCGCGTAGGGGACCGGGTTCAGATCGGCGGCGTCACCGGCGAGGTGGTCGACATCGGCCTGGTCCGCATCCACGTCATGGAGCTAGCCGATAACGGCCGCGATGTTCAGCCCACGGGCCGCATTGTGGCTTTTTCCAACGCGTTCGTCTTTCAGCCGACCGCCGGAATGTTTAAGCAGATTCCTGGCACCAATTTCGTGTGGCATCAGATGACCCTGATCCTCGCCTTCGAGAATGACTACCGCTCCGTCGAGGAACGCATGATTCGTGCAGTGGACACGGCTTTCGCCGAATACCATGACAATCTGGAACGCCAAAGAATTTTGATGGAGACCAACCTGGGTTCTGTAAACATCGGGCCATTGCGACCCCGAACTACTCTCCGGCTCACTGCGTCGGGCCTTGAAGTGAAAGTTAGTTTTCCTGTAGAGGTGCAGCATGCCGCCGAGATCGACGCGCGCGTCACGCGGGAAATTCTGAAAGAGTTGGACCGTGAGCCAAAACTAAGAATGGTGGGATCTGACATTCCCACCATTCGACAGGTTACTGAGTTGTCGGCGCCGAAAACCGGCTAAAGATCTTGGCATTCGCGCGCCTCATGCCTTCACTTCACAGTCGGCCGGTCAATAGCAATATCAGCACGATTACCACCACCAGCCCCAGGCCACCGCTCGGGTAGTAGCCCCATGACCGGCTGTACGGCCACGACGGCAGTGCTCCGATTAACAGCAGTATGAGAAGTACAAGCAGAATGGTTGACATGAAACCCTCCGATTCACAATTCGATTTGGAATAATCAGGCCCGGTCGCGTACTGCAACCGAGCCTGCCGAAACCGCCCTTCTAGCGCGCCCTGCACTATCCTTTGGCAGATGCTTGGCTCGCATACTTTTTTACCGCTGACAGGAACGGCTCTGCCATTTCAGGTGCGCGAACCTTGCCCTCCAGGATTTGGTCGAAAGGAACGAACTTCTCGTATAACACTCGGGTCTCGTCCTTATCCTGGGTGATGGCGGATCCATTAAGGTCGATTCCCGCGAACACGCCGCGTGCTCGCGCGTAAGTCAGCACCTCGGCCTTCAACTTCCAGTCAGTGTCCGCTGCGGCATCGCGTCCCACCGGGCCAGCGGCTGCTGACGCGTCTGCCCCGAGTTTGAACTTGCTCGACAGAAGATGTTGCATCCCCTGGTCGTTCGTAATGATCATTACCAGGTCAATAGCTTGACCGCCCAGTTGAAGGCCGAAGCTACCGCCAGTAATGGTAATTGGTGCCGGAGCGCTCCATTTCCCGTCGGCGGTCCGGCATGTGGCAATACCTTTTCCGTGATTTCCCCCGAACCCCACCGCGATCTTGACCATCGAGGGCACCACCGCTATGCACTTCGCATCATTCATCACTTTGTCGGGGATGGCTTTGTCAGGCGTAGCCATGATCTCGTTCAAAACGTTGGCCGCGTTATCAATTCGTTTCTCGATGTCAGACTTGTCGTCCGATGCCCACGCTATACTGCCGGCCATGAGCAAAAGCCCAGCGCCGAGCACTAACAGACGCCGGGGCAAAGTACCGCTGGTTCGTCTCATAATTTTCCACACCTCTCCCGTGCTCGAGTGAGCAACGCTTTATTTGTCACGCGAGTTAACGCTAGTCCGCGTTCCGTACTGCTTCCATCCGGTTCAACCTGTAAGGCAGTGGCGGAACATCCCCTAAGTACTGGAGTAACTTTTCTATAAATACTCTTATGTACCTCGCCCAGGTGTGCGGCGAGGCACCCGTTTTGCGAGGCCCTAAGGCTGCGCTTTTTGGCTGATACAGCATCGACTGTATTGTGGTGCCGTTTCTTCGGCATTATTGTCGAAGCCTACTCGACACGACGCCCCCATCAGCAGGTGCCGGTCCACTGGGAGGAATCGGCACCTGCTCCCTTCCAACGAGCTTTCATCTGATTGTCGCAAGGCCGCCTGGGCACTTTTGTCCTCACGGACCCACGTCAGGACCGATCCAAGGAAGGCAGGCTTACCTGTGGACTCTACTGAGGAGAGGGATGGCTATTCTTCGCCTTGAAAAAGGCAGTGAGGAACAACAATCCCAGCACCAGATCCACGCCGGCAAACATCAGGTCCGCTGAATGCATTCGGTGCTGAAGAAAAAGAACGCCCAGGGAGGCGCTATAGCCAAACTTCTCCAGGATGGCGGGGATCATCATCCAGCGGTAGCGTACCGGATCGCTCCCGATTACGAAAAACGCAACCTGCCACGCCAAACCTACGCTTACAAAACCGTAGTAGAAGCCAGGGTGCGTGATCGCCGGGGGATCTTGGCGCCCGATCATGTCGAATATGAAATATAAGGGCGTAAGGACCAGAATGCCCCAGAGACCGGCAATCCAAAAGACGATCTTTCCGAACTTCATCGGATTCTACTTACTCGCCACCGACGGTGAGCCCCTCGATGCGAAGCGTTGGGGCCGCCACCGAGCCCCGAAACTCCAGGTCGCTGGCGATCTCGGAAATGTTGAAGAACAATTCCTTGAGATTCCCGGCCACGGTAATCTCTTCCACCGGATAAGCGAACTCTCCGCCCGAGATCCACAATCCCGACGCCCCTCGCGAGTAGTCGCCCGTAACCAGGTTCACTCCGTGACCAAGAAACTCGGTGACGTACAAACCTTCCTTGATTCCTGAGATCAGTTCCTTCGGAGACCTTGCTCCCGGCTGCAGAAAATAATTGCCCGGTCCGATTCCCGGTGTGCCTGCCAGCCCGCGCGAAGCATTGCCGGTAGTTTGAAGCTTCAACTTCTTTGCCGTGTAAGTATTCAGCAGATAAGACTTCAGCACTCCGTCCTCGATGACCACGGTGCGCCGCGTGGGAACCCCTTCGCCGTCGAAGGGACTGGTGCCAAAGCCTCCTGGCATGGTGCCGTCGTCGATTATGGTGACGATGTCTCCCGCAATTTTCTGCCCCAGCTTGCCTGCCAGAAATGACGCGCCGCGGTAGACCGAGTCGCCGTTCACGCCTTCGAAAATATGCTCCAGGATCGAGCTCGATACCATGGGATCGAAGACCACGGGAACCTGTGCCGTTTTCGCTTTGCGCGCGCCCAGGCGGCGCAGCGTGCGCTCCGCGGCAATCTTGCCGACTTTTTCCGGTGGGTCAAGTTTCTTCAGGGTACGCGCGACCGAATACCAGTAATCGCGCTGCATTGCGCCCTGTTCGGTCTGCGCAATCGGAACCGCAGCGACCGAGCAATACGAACGGCGGTACTCGCCCACAAAGCCGTGCGAGTTCGCCAGGACCTTATGGCCGGTGGCGGCATCGAATGATCCGCCTTCCGAGTTCTTGATGCGAGCATCGAAATCGAGAGCAGCCTTCTCGGCCCGGCGGGCATAGTCAATGCGATCCGCTCCAGGCAGCGAATAAACATCTTCGTGATACAGATCAAGATCGCCAGAGAGCGATCCCAGCTGCGAAGCTTCTGGAATTCCGCCGAACGGGTCTTCCGAGGTGATGCGTGCCAATTCCAGCGCCGACTTCACCAGACGGTCAAGACCCGCGCGCGAGAAGTCGCTGGAATACGTGCTCGCGGCGCGCTGGCCGAAGAACACGCGCACTCCGATCGACCTCGATCCGGACTCCTTCAGCGTTTCGACCTGTCCCAGACGGACCAGCGTGGAGAATTCATCGCCCTCGCGAACCACGCATTCCGCGGCAGTAGCACCACCGGCCATTGCGCGGCGAACAATATCCTGAGCCAGATCGCGGAGGTCCGTTTCGAGCTTCGGAGTTCCAGTTTCAAGTTGAGTAGAAGGCATAGGAAATTCTTTACCACGGAGTCACAGAGGCACGGAGAAAATCAAACACAGAAATCACGGATTTTCTCTGTGCCTCTGTGTCTCTGTGGTGAAAAGCCTATTGCATGAAGCCGCCGACATCCTTCTTAGCGGTGCCACCGACCGTCAAACGATCCACCTTAATCGTAGGAATGCCAACGCCGACTGGAACTGCCTGGCCGTCCTTGCCGCAAGTCCCCACGCCTTCGTCGAGCTTCAGATCATTGCCCACCATCGAAACCCGCGTCAGTACGTCGGGGCCGTTTCCGATCAAAGTTGCGCCTTTAATCGGAGCCGTAATCTGGCCCCCTTCAATCATGTAAGCCTCGGACGCCGAGAATACGAACTTCCCATTAGTGATGTCGACCTGGCCACCACCGAAGTTCACGGCATAAATCCCACGCTTAACCGATCGGATAATATCCTCCGGATTATCGTCGCCCGGAAGCATGTACGTGTTCGTCATGCGCGGCATCGGGATGTGCTCATAGCTTTCGCGGCGTCCATTGCCCGTATCGGCGATTCCCATGAGCCGTGCGGATAGCTTGTCGCTGAGATACCCCTTCAGGATGCCGTTTTCGATAAGTACGGTTTCCTGGGTGGGTTCGCCTTCGTCGTCCACGTTCAGCGAACCGCGGCGCCAGGGCATAGTCCCATTGTCAACCACGGTGCACTTCTCGCTGGCCACGCGCTTGCCCACAAGTCCCGCGAACGCAGAAGTCTTCTTGCGGTTGAAATCGGCCTCCAAGCCATGTCCAACCGCTTCGTGCAGCAGCACGCCCGGCCAGCCTGGGCCAAGTACAACTTCCATCTCGCCGGCGGGAGCTTCGCGCGCATCGAGTTGTAGAAGCGCCTGCCTCGCCGCCTCTTTGGCGAAAAATTCAGGATTCTTGTCTCCAAAGAAAAAGTCGAGTGCCACCCGGCCGCCCCCTCCCGCGCTGCCGCGTGCCGAGTTGCCCTCGGTCTTGGCAATGCAGGAAACATTCATGCGAGCCAGCGGCTGGGAATCCTCGGCAAACGTTCCATCGGAGCCCACTACAAGAATGTTTCTCAGTTCGTCGGCGTAGCTCGCGCGCACTTCCTGAATGCGAGGATCATAGCTGCGAGCAGCCTTGTCCGCGCGCATCACCAGTTCGACCTTGGCCGTAATCTCGGCATCCACAGAAGGCAGTGTGACCGGATACAGGCTGCGGGCCGCTGTTTTCTGAAAGCCGGCGACCGGCGTCTTGGCCGGCGCGCTGGCAATCAACGCCGCCGTTCGCGCCGCATGTAGAATGCGCTCCGAGGAAAGATCGTCGGTATAGGCATAGCCGGTGCGTTCCCCGGAAACCACGCGCACTCCGCAACCCGCGGAAATTCCCTGAGAGGCCGACTTCACCATCGATTCATCCACCATGAGCGCGGTAGAGGAAAGGTATTCAAAGTAAAGGTCGGCGTAGTCGCCGCCCGCCGACAGCGCGGCCCCCAGATACCGCTCCAGGTCGCGCTCGCTCAACCCGTAGTGCTCGAAGAAAAATCTCTGTCTATCCACGATGATTAGATGCCGGCGAGTTCTGGCAGGACTCGGAAGGCAAACCCCTCCCGACATTATCCCACACCGACGGGGCACAAATTGCCGGACGCAATATCTATCCACATCCCCAGAAATGACGATGGTTACCCGTCACAGACATATTCCGGCTGCAGACCCAAAATCTCGACATGACACCCGAAGCCCTGACTAACACCGTCCAGGAGTTCCTCAACGAGGCCACTGGAGCGGTCGTGTTCGAAGATGGCGCGTTGGCCTTTGATCTGGGCAGGTCGAAGTACTCCATCTCTGGGGAGTACAACAAATGCCTTCTCCATCTCTGGTCTGCCGAGCGCAACACGGTGCGGCGCGTGCTCGACGCCGAGATCAAGAACGGCACGCTGCGGCTGGCGGTGCAGCGGCTGGGCCACTCGCGTCCCACAAAATTGGAGATTTGCCGCGAACAAGATCGGCGCTCTCCTTCGGCCAAGAGAGCCGCTCGTGTTGCCTACGAACCCAGGCTGCGGCACGCGCTGGAACGGCACTTCCCAGCATTCACGATTTCGCGCTTGACCACCGCCGTCGACCTGGAAAAATCCTTCGGACCGATCTATGCACGAGGAGTGCTCCGGCAAGGACAATCCGGATTCGCCGTTTTGGCGGTCAATGCGCAAGAGACGCAAGCGTCCATCGACGCGTCGCTGACTTTCGGCATCCTGTGGATGGATGTGTGCCGCCAGTCGCAGGCGGGCAAAGTGTTGGTCGAGGGTCTGACTCTGGTTGTCCCTGAAGGAAGGTCGACGCTGGTTCGTGAGCGGATGGCGAATCTTAACCCCGCGGCTGCCAAATGGCGATTGTTCGAGTTCGACGAACGCCACGACGCGATCGTGGAAATCGACTGCGCCGACCGCGGCAACGTCTCAACCCGCCTGATGCATGCCCCGGACGAATGGGCGGCGCTCGAGCGATTCGAAGAATCCATCGGCAAAATGAGAAAGCTGCTGCCCAATTGCGAGGTCGCCGTTCTTTCCGCCGCGGAAATTGCCTTCCGCTGGCGCGGTCTGGAGTTCGCTCGCGCCCGTCTCGGCGCCGAGCCAGGATCATTTCGCAGCCTGCAGGAAATTATCTTCGGCGTCGGCGCCGAGGAGCGAGTCCTCGATCAGCGCAACGAATTTCTTTTCCGGGAGCTGGTCGCGGCTCTGCGTGACACTCGTCATCCCTACGGGCCGCGCCATCACCGCCTGTGGAGGCTGCATCCCGAGCGCTGGCTGGAATCCTTGGTGGTCGGCGACGTGAGCGTGATCGATGAAAACCTCGAATCCGCCACCCCGTATTCGCAGGTTCCCGCATTTTCCGCCTCCGACCGCGCCATGATTGACGTCCTCGCTACCACGCGTGAAGGCCGCCTTGCGGTGGTCGAACTGAAGGCGGATGAAGACATTCACTTACCCTTGCAAGGTCTGGACTACTGGGCGCGGGTCGAGTGGCACCACGCCCGTGGCGAGTTTACGCGCTTCGGATATTTTGCCGGGCGAGAGTTGTCAACCGAAAAACCCCTGCTCTTCCTCGTGGCCCCGGCCTTTCACGTGCATCCCACCACCGACATTCTGCTGCGCTACATCAATCCCGAAATTGAATGGGAGTTCGTGGGCATTGACGAGCGCTGGCGGGAAGGGGTAAAAGTCGTGTTCCGCAAGCGTGCAGAGCGAGGGATGAAGCGTGGATGTGAGCTACCCACCGCAGCAGCCGTTTGAAGTAGGAGGAGTTTCACCCTCGCGTCGCTTGCTTAACAACGTCTTCATCCTCTACCGACAACAGTTCCGGCGCTGGTTTGCAATTACCGCGCCGACTTCTCTGATAGCCTCCGTAGTTCTGGTAATCGCAGACCGGCAAGTCCGTGAGATTTTCAGTCATGTTCCCCGTTACCAGATCCCCCACCTTGTCGACTTAGCGGAATCTTTCGCCTTACGATTCGGCGGATTTTTCACAGCCTGGCTTCTTGGTGCGTTTGCTTTGGGGGCGATCGCAACTGCAGTAAATAACCTGGACCCAACTGATGACGAGGTTTGGCGTCACGACAGTCATCAGCGTACCCGGGAACACTTTGGAGCTGTAATCCTGATCGCTCTGTTCACTTTCTGTATGTTTTTGTTTGGGATCGCGGCCGTCGAAATGGTGGTCTTGGCGATCAGCAAGGTCATAGGGCGGGCGCAGTTTTACCGATTCAATTATGCCGCCTCAGTCGTCGGTGTGGTGGTGGTTGCTGGCATCGTCAGCTGGTTCGGAATGGCTATTCCATTCATTCTTCGAGGAAACATCGGAACTTGGGCCGCACTCAAAAGAAGCGTGAAACTGAGCAATGGGTACGAGGGATCGCTGTTCTTGTTGGTAATTGAGTCCGTCGTTGGCTCCTATCTGGCGTGGTACGCCGTGCTCTACGGCCTTGCACTCGTCGTGCCCCCATATCTCAGACACAACGATTGGTATGGCTGGGCAGTTACCCTCGTCGCGGTTTTGGCAGCAGCAGCCGTCGAGCCGCCGCTATTCATCGGGTTTTCGCTGCTAGCTGAAGAGAGTTCACAGGTAACCACTGCCGCTCAGGACGGCACTTTTTCTTCCTAGCCGGTAAATCTTCCATCAGCTTTACTTCCACGCTCCCAGCAATCTCCGCACATCCACCATCTGCCCGAGGTGATACGCGTTGTGATCCGCAATCAACAAAGCCTCCCGCAAGATCGTCTGGCCATCCCCCCATGGAATCCGTGCATATAGATCCGTCTTTGGGTTTGCCACCAGATCCTGCATAGCCTTCAGATCATCGCGAAACTGCTGGATGCTCTTGTCCCAGGCCGCCTCGCTGGGCGGAGCCTCAGTCTTCGGCCAGTGTCCGGCGGGCCAATCCGGCGATACGTGCTTGGCGTTGCGGCTGAACTCGAGAATGTCCCACTGCGCGATTCGCATGTGTTCGAGCAGCATCCAGGCGGTGTGCGGAAATTTTTCGGGCATTGTGCCCCGGAGCTTCGGCGGCAGCCCCTTCACGACATCGTCAAACTTTGCATGTGCCCCACCGCCGCCAAGCAGATCAAGAAGATGTTCCCGCAAAGACTGGTCGTCGTTCATTCCTGCCTCCTATGATCTTAAGATGCTCCTCCCTCCTTGATCGCTTCTACTTCTGGCTTCTCGCCACGATACACGCGCGAAATCCCGCGCACGATGCGGCGCATCGGCAGTTCGCCCTTTTGATCCGCGAAAAAGATTTCGCCCAGCCGGCTCCCACGGTAGTACCAGCGCCTGAACAGCGCCAGGTGCTCCATGATTTCAAGCGTTGGCCTGCGCTTCGCCTGCGGAAAAGAACGAATGGCCTCAAGCACCCGCGACTCCATCGATTGCGACTTCGTGTGCTCGCTCGGTTGGATGCTGAACGTCTGCGGCCCGGAAAGATATCCAGCATCGATCCGGAAGAATGTCACGCACTCGGCGATATGCGATGGCTGCACCATGAGCCCTGAAAGCTGGTCGATGCGGTGAACTGCCTCCGGAAGCTGGCCGAGCACCGGCTTCAGCTTTTCCAGTCTGGCATGGATGGCCGCGGCATTCTCAAAGTCAAGCTCGCTCGAGGCGGTGTCACGCTCGCCCGAAAATTCCCGCGCCAGAGATTCCCCGCCCGTGTCGAAGTATGCCTGCACGCGCCTCACTTCGGCGGAGTACTCCTCATCGCTGCATCCCTTGAAACAAGGCGCCAGGCACATCTTCATTTCGGAATAAATGCAGCCCGGGAACTTTGGATCGGGGTGCAGATTGTCGACGCAGCGCCGCATCTTGAAGAAGTCGAGGGAATCATTCATGAACTTTTCGGCCGCGATCCGCGAAGCAAACGGGCCATAGTAGGCCGACCGCCCATTCAGCCTGCCCATGCGCGTGGTGATCGAGGCGCGCGGATATTCGTTTTCCAGGTGCAGCTTCACCAGCGGCGCGAAGCGGAATCGAAGCCGGGCTGCGTAGCTCTTCGGAAATGTCGCGCGCAGAATTTGGTACAGGACAAATCCAGATTCGAAGTCGGACCCGGTTGGCGTGTATTCGATCGAGCCAACCCGGTCGCGAAGGTTGAGTTTCTTCGTTCGCTCTTCGACCGGCCCCAGCAACCGCTGCAGACGCCGCCGCAAGTTCGCCGTCTTGCTGACGTAAGGCTCCGATTGCGCCTCCTTCCCCCGCAACAAAAAAACGGCGGGAGCCGCCGGCACACCTGCGAAGATTTCAGCATCCCGCTCGGCAACGAATTCGAGCCGCTCAGTCAGCACGAGCCCATTGTAAGCGGCTTTTCACCACAGAGGCACGGGGCGCTGGACAGGCTCGTGTGGGGACGGGTCTCTGACCCGTCCATGCCGCGACGTTCTTTGTCGCGGCTACCGTGCTGCACGCCAGATCCCTCCAATCCATGTCCATCGGCGAAACACTCACCGAAAGCTCGCGCTGCGAAACGTCTGGCGGAAGTCGGCGCCCTCGAGAGTGATGACCCGGCACATCTCATGCAGTCGCGACCGCATGCGCTCGCCGATCCGGTCGCCCAGCGTTTCCGCGCGACTGGCGCCTCGCGCGGGAGATACCGAGCCATTCACGCCGGCCGCGGGTTGATCCTCGAAATTAGTCGTAATGATGGTCGTGCGATTGTCGTTGTAACGAGTATTCAAAATCAGGCTGACCGTATCCCAGACCCATTCCGTGGGCTTTACCGCCCCCAACTCATCCAGCACCAGAACATCGGTGTCGAATACCGGGCGAAGAACGTCCAGCTCTGTCGTCTGCACCGCGGCATTGTAGGAATTCTGGATTTCCTTCAGCAGTTCACGATAGTCGTAGAACAGGCACGAGATCCCCCTGTCCAGAATAAGTTCCTTGATGATTCCCACGGCCAGATGCGTCTTCCCCGTGCCAATCTTGCCAATAATCAGAAGTCCCATACCGTCGCGCGGATCGTACTCTTGCGCAAACCGCGAAGCCGTCACGTGAGCCAGCGCCAGCGACGGGTGGGCCCCCGGAAAATCGGTGGTGTAGCTCGACAGCTCGCAATGTTCGTAGCGCGGCGGTATGCGGGCCCCCGTCAGCAGCGCGTGAGCGCGCTCCCGCAAGCGGCAGTCACAGCGCGTCACGCGCCGTTCTTTCGATCCATTCGAAGCCTCGCCAGGGCCGGGCAGCGCCGTCTTCCACCCCGTTCCACCACATAAGGGACAAACTTCCGCGGGAGCCTTGATCACCTGAGCCATTTTCGATTGCGATTTCCTTCTTTCGACTTTGCACCCGACGCCTCGTCTCACGCAAGGCCCAAGGATTGCCTTCCTGTGCACATCCTGTGCAGGAGCGGTCACTCTTGTGGAGCATCGAGGAAAACCGGGGAACACCTCAGAGGCCGGACAGCGGACCCCAAAAGCCGCCTCCCTAGCCCCAATTCGGGCCGGCTGGTTGTGAAACAGGCTTCCGGCGCGGATTTTCACAGTTGACATTCGACCAGAAGGGAGGAAAATACCTTCCGTCAGGTTTCCCAACTCAGCCACAGCTTCTTCCTCCCGGCACCGGCTGGGCACCAAAGAGACCTGCGAGGAGAAACTCATGAATAAAGCCGATCTCGTTGACAAAATCGCAGGCGCGTGTGATGTCAGCAAAGCGCAGGCTACAACTGCGATTGACACAGCGGTCGAGAGCATTACCGCTTCCCTTCGGAAAGGAGATCGGGTGGCCCTGATAGGTTTCGGCACGTTCTCTGTTTCGCAGAGAAAAGCACGGAACGGGCGCAACCCGCAAACCGGCGCCACTATCAAAATTGCCGCCCGCAAGGTCGCCAAATTTACTCCAGGGGCTGAACTCAAAAAGGCAGTCAATCGGACCAAGTAAAGACACGAAATTTGGGATTAGCAACGGCAGGGGGTCGGCCCTGCCGTTTTCTGTTTTGCGGATTCATCGCGCAGCTGTCGCGCTAACCCGAACCTGCTTAGCGCAGGCCCGTGGCTCGCAACTATCGAAACCGGGAAGTTAGGCCGACTCGGCCCTTCCGGGCTCTCCCTATCGGTAATCCGTTAGAATACCCACAGGCCGTCGATGCACGAATTGTCCATCGCGATCAGCATCATCGATACCGCTCAGGAAGAGGCCGAGCGGCGCGGCGTTCGGGTCAGTGCGGTCCACCTTCGCCTCGGTGCGCTTGCCGGCGTGGTCAAAGACGCCCTCCTCTTTTCGTACGACATGGCCTGTCAGGATACTCCGCTTCAAGGATCACGATTGGTCGTCGAAGACATGCCGGTCATCGTGTTTTGCCCCAATTGCCAGGACAGGCGCGCCCTGAGCTCGGTGCAATCCTTTACCTGCCCGGTTTGCGGCGCCGTCACCGGCGACATTCTGCAAGGCAAGGAACTCGAAGTATTCGCGTTGGAGGTAGAGGAATGACCGAACCCCGTCTGATTGAAGTGCGCAAAAACGTCCTCAAGCAAAATGACGTGCTTGCCCGCGCCTTGCGGGAACAGTTTCGTTCCGCCGGAGTATTTGTAGTCAGCCTGGTTTCGAGCCCAGGGTCGGGCAAAACCACATTCCTTGAGAAGACTTTGACCTTGCTTCAACCGGCTCATCGAGTAGCGGCGCTGGTCGGCGATCTCGCCACCGAAAACGATGCGCGGCGTCTGGCCCGCAGCCATGCCCCGGTCAAACAGATTACTACCGGCACTGTGTGCCATCTGGAAGCGGCCATGGTGCAGCGCGCGCTCGAGGGATGGGACCTGCGCGACCTGGATTTCCTTTTTATTGAGAATGTCGGCAACCTGGTTTGCCCGTCCTCCTATGATTTGGGCGAAGATCTTCGCCTGGTGCTGATGTCCGTCACCGAAGGCGAGGACAAGCCGCTGAAATATCCCACGATCTTCAACAGCGCCGACGTCGCCGTGGTGACCAAAATTGAATTGGCCGGCGCGGTTGAGTTTGATTGGGACGCGGCCCGAACCAGCATTCAAGCCGTCCGCCCCGGCATGGAGATTTTTCGCGTCTCCGCGAAAACCGGCGAAGGAATGCAGCAGTATCTGAATTTCCTCGCTCAGCAGCGAGATGCACGGCGCCTGCCCGCACCGGTTCCCGCACAACCCTGACAGGGAAATTTCCCGCTCATCCGCCTGTTTGCTGAAAAACTCGCGTCGTACGGCTGCTTTGAAAGGGCGCGGCTTCAAGCCGCGCCGTAAGTCCAGCAAAATCAGCGGCGGCTTTAGCCGCTGAGGGAAATGCAACTGAGCGAAAAGGATTTTTCAGCACTCTGCTAAATTGCAGAAAGCCGCGCCCTAAGGTTTTTCCTGATTCCATCCGCGCTGCCCGTCCCCTAACCTCTTCCACGGCAGAGACAGCTGGCGACCCTGTCCTTATTGGGAGTGACTGCACACGGTGGCCCTTGCGGGCCTTTGCAGTTTGACCGCATTGGAAGCCATCCCCGGTCGCCAGCATTCATCCACGGACCGGAACTCCTTACCGTTTCTTACTCTTATTAATTCCAGCGCATACAGCCTCCATGGGATACAGCCACGCCCGCAGCGCAGGGCACATTGTTGAAGGTGTCCAAATTCAAGGAGTATTATGAAAATAATTAAGGTCACTTCTGTTTTATCTCTCAGTTTCGTGCTGGCGATCGCGTTGGCGTGTTCCAGCAGGCCGCCTAAGGCCCCCGATGTCACCACCAACATTCGGCAAGCCCTGGATCAGGCCGGACTCAACGACGTTAGTGTCAGTCAAGATCGCGACAAGAACGTCGTCACCTTGACCGGAAAGGTGACCGCGGATAACGACAGAACGCAAGCTGAATCGATTGCCCGCTCCATTGCCGGAACCCAGGTGGTTGCCAATGAAATTGCAGTCACACCGGCCGGCGAAGAAGGCCCTGCTAAAAAGGTCCAGTCGGACCTCGATAAAGCTATCGACAAAAATCTTGACGCAAAACTCGTGGAACTGAATCTCAATCATGACGTCCGCTACGATGTTAAGAATGGCGTGGTCACGTTGAAAGGCGACGTTCCGTCTCAATCGAAGCGAACCTCGGTCGAGAAAGTAGCCGCCGACGTGCCCAATGTGAAGCAGGTAGTAAACAAGCTCGAGGTCAAGAACCAAAAAGCGACTTCCACGGAACGATAGTCAGGAGCCAGGCGGCTGAGCAGTTTTCTACGAGAGTCGGCGTCAGCCGCGCTGTGGCCACCGACTTGGCCAGTCTCAATCGCGTTTATGGGGTTCTCCGTCATGTCAGGCAATGGGGTCAACGCCGCGGGAGGCAGGAAGTTCGCATTCTCCTCACCCGCCGTGCGTTTCGCCACGTTTCTTGTGGCGCTGGTGATTATTGTGGTGGTCGGCATCCTTGCCTACGTGACCGAGGTTGGTACCACGAGCAGCCAGGAGTGGGTGATCCATACCTACCAGGTGAGATCCGAGTTGAACGACCTCCAACTGGAACTTACCCGGGTTCATGCCAGCGAATCAGCTTATCTTCTGGCACATGAAGACGAGCAACTCACCGAAACCCGGCAAGAAATCGCTCTGATTCCAAAGACCCTGAGCATGCTCCGCGGACTCACGTGGGATAACTCTTCGCAGCAAAAGCGCCTAAACCAGCTGGAACCTCTTCTCAAGGAGCACGTTGCGTTGGTCGAGAAAGTGTTGACGTTATTCCCCGTCGGAACTCACATCTCGCCGCGCCAAACCGATTTGCAGAAACAGATCGTCGACAGCGAGGCGCAAGTCGATGCTCTGGTTCACGAAATGCAGGATGAGGAACAAGGTTTGTTCGGTGCGCGAATCCAGGCTTGGAATCGTCTTTTCCGGCGAAGTGTGGTGGTTCTGGCGCTGGCATTGCTGGTCGCCATCCTGATGCTGGCTTTTAATTTTCGCCTGCAAACTGCGGAAGTGAACCGCACAAAAGAGATGGAAGAGCGCGAGCGGCACAATGCCGAATCGTATCGAGCTCTCAGCGCCAGGATTCTGGAGATGCAGGACACGGAGCGCCGGCGCATCGCGCGCGAACTGCATGATAGCGTGGGGCAATTTCTCGCAGGCTTGAAAATCAACCTCTCCCGCATTGCGGCCACGGCAGGCGTTTCCACTCCTCCTCTGATTTCCGAAACGCTGGATATGACTGATCAGGCGATCCAGGAGGTTCGAACCATTTCCCACCTGTTGCATCCTCCGCTCCTGGAAGAGTTGGGACTGACCTCGGCCGCACGCTGGTACGCCGAGGAGTTCGGCAAGCGCAGCCAGGTTCGGGTTTCACTCGAGGTCGAGGAACCCGAGAAGCGCCTTCCGAAAGAAGTGGAGATGGCCCTGTTTCGAGTCTTGCAGGAAGCCTTGACCAACGTTCACCGGCACGCCAATGCCCAGGCCATCGATGTTCGTGTCGAGTGCCACAACGGCACCGTTACTCTCACCGTCAGCGACGATGGTTGCGGAATTCCGTACGAGGTCATCGCTCGCTTCCAATCAGGACTGGCGGCCGGCATCGGCCTCGCTGGAATGAGGGAGAGGCTGGCGGAGTTCGGCGGACGTTTGGACGTGCAATCCTCCAATGCCGGTTCGGTAGTTCGGGCCATCATTCCGACCGGGAACTGCTGAGTTGGCACGCCCGCCGAAAATCGACAATCAAAAATCAACCATCTACAATCGTTGTTCATGGGCGGGCTGATTCAGCAGTCTCCGGCGACCGAAGAGCGCGACTCCAGCCGGAGGACGATTGCCATCGCCGTCGCCATCGTTCTGTTGCTGGCGGTCGTGATTGCCGTGCTGCTTCGCAGTGAACCCAAGGGCGCAGTTGGACCGCCGCCATACGCCGCCAGTCTCAAGCTCTCGGACCTCAAGATGAGCGCGGCGGAGAACTTCGTCGGCGCGACTGTCAGCTACATCGATGGCACCATCACCAACACTGGCAACAAGACCGTGACCCATGCCGTAGTGGAAGTCGTCTTCAAGGATGACATGAGTCAGATCGTCCAGCGGGAAAACGTGCCGCTCAAGGTGTTGAAGACCGGCGGCCCTTATCCCGAAGCGGTCGATCTCAGTGTCTCCCCTCTTGGTCCCGGCCAGAGCCAGCCCTTTCGACTCACGTTCGAGGGCATCTCGGCACAGTGGAACCATCAGTATCCCGAGATCCGGATCACGGACGTGACCCTGAAGTAAGAAGTGAGAAGTCAGAAGGAAGAAGTAAGAAATAAGAAGGCGGCGTTCAGATCTGAATTCTGAATTCTGACTTCTGAATTCTGACTTCTAAATTCTCACTTCTGACTTCTGCCTTCTGCCTTCGCCAAGGCCACTCTCTTCTTCCATTACAATGACCTCGTGCCTGAAACTAAGCCATTCCGGCTGACGGAGTCGGTGAAAGCTGCGGGTTGAGCGTCCAAGCTGAGTCCGGCGGCGCTGGACAAGGTGCTTGGGAAATTAGCCCGGCAACATGACCCGAATGTTCTGGTCGGCTTTGATCATGCCGACGACGCCGGAGTGTATCAAATCGCACCTGACCAGGCCCTGGTGCAGACCGTCGATTTTTTCACTCCCATCGTCGACGATCCCTACGTCTTCGGGCAGATCGCCGCCACCAACTCGCTGAGCGACGTTTACGCCATGGGCGGAAAGCCGCTCACAGCGCTCGCCTTGGTGTGTTTTCCCGACAAGGCCGATCTCGAGATTCTTCAGCAGATCCTCGCCGGAGGACTCTCCAAAATGGTCGAGGCCGGATGCACTGTGATTGGAGGCCACAGTATTCGCGATGAAGAAACGAAATTTGGCTACGCGGTGACGGGGCTGATTCATCCGAAGAAAATTCTCGCCAATCGCGGCGCCATGCCGGGCGATTCTCTCGTGCTCACCAAGGCTCTCGGCACCGGGGTGATTTCTACCGCGATCAAAAAAGAGAAAGCGCAGAAGGAATGGATCGACGGCGCGGTTCAGTCGATGACTACGCTCAACAAGCGGGCTGCTGAAGTCATTCGCGACTCGGAATTCATGATTCACGCCATGACCGACGTGACTGGATTCGGGCTCATTGGTCATGCGCGCGAGATGGCGCTGGCTTCCGATGTTTCTCTGGAACTTCACGCGAGCCGCATTCCACTGCTCCGGGGTGCGCTTGAATGTGTACGCGCCGGCTACATTCCTGGCGGGCTTAACAACAATCGTGACTTCGCGGAATGCCTGGTGGAGTACGACGACGGCGTTTCAGCCGAGGTGCGAGCGCTGCTGTTTGATCCTCAGACCGCGGGCGGGTTGCTCATTTCCGTCGCTGCTGAAGACGCCGGCGACCTTATGGGAGCGCTCGCGGGAGCCAGCGTGCCTGCGGTGGAAGTCGGAGTCGTGGTGGCTCGAACAAAGCCGTTGATCCGAGTGCGGGCTTGAGGCGCGATTCATGTCCCTGTAAAAAACGGGGATACCTTGAGGTTAAAATCTCTGGAATCAGGTAGTTGAAAAATCGCGCCTCGCTAAAATATTCAAACTAAAGGGGTTATGCGTAAAATATTCCATTTAAAGGACTTAGCTTCGCGTTGCTTTGCTAAGCGCTTTAGAATCAGTAGCATTTTTCGGCATATCGATTCCGGCTGCAGCCAAAATATTTAGGCTGAAGGAGTTAGCTGCAAAATCCTGAGCCTGCATGGGTTAGCTTATTGATATTCAGTTGTCAAAGAGCCAATGCTTTTAAGTATTAGATGCCTGGACGAAAGTGAAGTCAAGGGAATTCTTGGTAGTGGGTCAGTCTGGAAATCAGACTGACCCAGTACCGAATTCTTGCGGCTATTAAGATTTGTCGATCAATACTTCAGGGACAGGCTGCTGAAAAACTAATCTCTGCTGCCGGAAGCGAACCGCAGGCGCTGCAGCGCGACTGGTTTTAGAGAACTTAACGGCACACTATCTTTCACCGCTCCGCGGCTGTCAAAGTGCAGGAATGCGGGCGGGAACAGCAGGTCCTTCCACTACGCCGTCGCTGCCGCTCCGGCTCCGGTCGGGATGACAGAGTATTTTTGGAGAGCATACCTCAGCGGCTAGAGCCGTTGCTGATTTTGCTGGACTTACGGCGCGGCTTGAAGCCGCGCCCTTTCGAAGCAGCCGTACGACACGAGTTTTTCCGCAAGCTGTGAAGTCGTGTCCTTTCCAAAGCCTGCTTGGAACGGAGTTTCTTAGCAGTCTGTAAAGCCCCAATTCTCTTGGCGGTTGACGCGGCGCTAAAGCGCCGCTCTTCCACCGCGCTAGAGTCCCCCATGTACTGCGCTAAAGTGCCCTCTCTTCCACGGCGTTTCCGGCTTGGGCTTCGGGCATACACAGCGGGAGGCAGTCCCGGGGGCGAGAGCTTGAAAGTTTTGTGAGGCTGGACTGACTATTGGCTGATCTAATGCTTCGAGGTGCTACATGCAATTGAAGCCCTTCCTGCTAGACATGTGGTTGGACACCTACGAGCACGACATCGAATTCAATCTGGCCTCAAGCGAAGGGCCGCGCTGGACCCTGAATGAGATCCTGAACCTCGCCAGCGAGGAGGAGCGGCAGCGCTTCCTGAATCACACATTGGCCTACAGCCGCCCGGCAGGAGCCGAGGGCTTACGCGCCGCCATCGCCGACATGCAGGAGGTTAATGTCGACACGGTCCAGGTCGTCACTGGCGCCTCTGAGGCACTTGTTGTTCTTTTTTGGCTGGCCGCGGAAGCTGGAGCCAACGTTGTCCTGCCTCAACCAGGCTATCCTCCCTTTTCGGCCCTGCCCGAATCGCTTGGGATCGAGACTCGCTTTTACGCTCTTCGGAAGGAGAACGACTTCCGTGTCGATCTCGATGAGATCAAGCAACTGGTGGATCGAAATACCAAGTTGATCCTGATCAACAGTCCCCACAATCCCACGGGCGGCACGATCAGCGATGCGGAACTGGACAGATTGCACGAGTTCACAGCGTCTCGTGAAATTCAACTGGTCAGCGATGAGGTCTACCACCCTATCTATCACTCTATCAATGGGGGACAGGCGACAAGATCGGCTTCCCGTCTGCCGTGTGCGACCGTCATCCACGATTTCTCGAAAGCTTTCCCTTTATCCGGAGTGCGGACCGGTTGGATGATCGAGCACGATGCCAAGCGCCGCGAGCGCTACTGGAATGCGCGCACCTATTTTTCCATTTCAAACAATACAGCCGGAGAAATGCTGGCGGAGATTGCCATGCGCCACCGGAACATCGTCCTGGGGAAAACGCAGGAAACTGCAACTCAGAATCTTCGGCGGCTTGCCTCCTTCATGTCGGAACATCGCAAGACGCTTGGCTGGATTCCTCCTCGTGGCGGACTCACCGCGTTCCCATGGCTAGTCAGTGGAGAAAACAGCCGCGCCTTTTGCCAAGCAGCTGCGGAACAGGGCATCCTGCTTGCGCCTGGGGATTGCTGGGATGCGCCCTCGCATTTTCGCCTTGGGTTCGCGGCGATGACCGACAAATTTCCCGACGCGCTGGACCGGCTGGGCGAATTTGTCAAGAGTTGGTCAGCCGCTAACGTGACAAAGGCATAGCGAAGTCTGCTGCATGGAGCAGTTGCCAGATGATGGCCAGGTGGTGATCGTCATGCTCCGCGACGAAGTATAAATGATCGACCAGTCGCATTGGCTTCTTCAAACGCGGATGGGGAATCGCACGCGCAGATAGCGAGGGATCTGCTTCTTCCGCTCGGCGCACCAGCTCCGCTCGCGCTTTTCGGAACTCAGCGAGAATCTGTTCCAGAGAGCGGGCATTGTGATTTGCCTCGTCGGTCTTTCGATTGTTCAAGTCGGCGGTGGTTAGTACGGAGCTAGCCGTCTCATAATCGCCGACGCGGGCCGTCCATAGAGGCTCCAAGTCGAGCAAGTGCCCGGCGTGCTCCTGCGCCGACCATTTCTGGTCCGGCTTCTTGCGCAGAATTTCAGGGGAGCGGCCGCGGACGATTTCTTCCAGCCGCGCCGGAGTGCCTCGTAAGCGCACGCATAGATTCGGATGGAGCTCGACGGGAAATGAGAAATCGAAACTTCGTTCAAACCAGAGAGGCATTTGATTCATAGGCGGAGCCCTGAAGCGATATCATCTCGTAATGGAGCCCAAGAGTTTTTTTGCTACGCGAACGGGTTCTCGTCCGCTGTTGGGCCGTAAATGACCGGGACAGGCACATCGAGCAGGCGCAGGTAGACGGACAACTGGCCGCGGTGGTGGTAGATGTGATTCAGCACGTTCGTCCGCAGGGCTGCGATGCGGGGCACGCGCATCAACTCTTTCCCACGGAAAACAAGGCGCCACTCTCCCAAGGCTGCCTGGTCCGAGAGCTTGCTGAGGGCTTCTTCTGAGGTGCGCACATTCTTTTCGAATGTGGCTCGAATTTCGTCCGAGCTGGTCACCTGCGTTGGAGAACCAACACCCGCGGCTAACTCATCGGCGTGGATAATCTTTTCGGCCATGCCGACAATCCCAGCGACATGCATTGAAAGTTCGCCCAGCGATCTGGATTTGGGATGGGGCTTCCAGGCGAGCTTGTCTTGCGGGACACGTTCGAGGATCTTTCGGATGGAAGGAACTTCGCGGCGAAACTCGCTCAGGATCGGGTCGACGACAGCCATTTTTTTCCTCCGGCAAAGTAGATGACATTCGCGGAAGTGAGTCGCAAATGATTTCTGCATGCTTGTCATTCCTGACCTAAGCAAAGGATCATGCAATTCCTCCGTCCCCTTCATCGCTGAGACTAGGCATTGCGCTGCAAGAACCCGGGTTCTGCTCGCGTCCCTCAGAAAGCTCTGTCCGCTTCTTTCGCCCCTTCAGGGCTGGTTCATCTTCCACCTGGACCCCTGGTCCAAACCGGGCACATAGTTGACAAAACAGACCGGGGAGATGGTTGACAGTTTGGTCCGTTCACAGAAGGCGGCTACAAAGGAGCATGCCTTGGAAAGTGAGCGGAGTGGTGGAGAAGCGCAGGCAGTTTGTGGAGCAGTGGTTATCCGAGGAGTGTACGATGACCGAACTCTGTGCCCGGCACGGGATCTCGCGCCAGGCCGGATACAATACGCTGGCCCGTTACCAGCAAGCCGGCTGGGAGGGCGTGGAGGAGCGCAGCCGTGCGCCGCGTCGTCATCCCAACCAGACAGCGGCAGAGATCGAGCAGCAGATCGTGGAGCTGCGGCACGAGCACATGCGCTGGGGGCCGCGAAAGTTGAAGGCGGTGCTGGAACGTCAGCAGCCTGATAGGACGTGGCCGGCGGTGAGCACGATGGGCGAACTGCTGCGCCGCGAAGGATTGGTAATCGCACGCAAGAAGCGGCGCCGGACCGATCCGTATACTGCGCCCTTCGCCGCAGCCGACGCGCCCAATCGGGTGTGGTGCGGCGACTTCAAAGGCTGGGGCCGCACCCAGGACGGCGCGCGCATCGATCCGCTGACTCTCACGGATGCCTGCAGCCGCTACCTGCTGCGCTGTCAGGCCGTGGAGAAGACCGACACCGAGCGCGCGCAAGCCATCTTCGAGGCTGCGTTCCGCGAGTACGGCCTGCCGGAGGCGATCCGCACCGATAACGGCGCGCCCTTCGCTTCCCGCGCGATTGCCGGATTATCGCGCTTAGCGGTGTGGTGGATGAAGCTGGGCATCGTGCCCGAGCGTATCCAACCGGCGCACCCGGAGCAGAACGGACGCCACGAACGCATGCACCTGACCCTGCAGCAGGAGACCATGTCACCGATGGCGGCCAACCGCCGCGCACAACAGCGCTGCTTCGAGCAGTTTCGCCGCGAGTTCAATGAGCAGCGTCCACACCAAGCACTCGACATGCGCACTCCGGCAAGTTGCTATGCGCCCTCATCGCGACCCTATCCCGCACGTATCTCTGCACCGGAGTATGGCAGTTCCATGATCGTGCGGCGCATCTCACCCGGCGGCCAGTTCATGTGGAAGACTCACGATGTGTTCTTAAGCGAGACGCTGATGGGAGAACGCATCGCACTGCAGCCGATCGATGATCGCTGGTACACGATTTATTTCGCAGAGTTTGCCCTGGGGCATTTCGACAGTCGAACCCGAACGGTTCATCGCCGAATGCCAGCTCACGGCTTCTACAGAGCTGATGCAGGGGAAGGGGAACTGACCCCTTCCCCTGCACCCCATCCCCAAAACCCGGGCCAGAATCTGTCAACTATGTCCCCGGTCTAAACTGTCAACTATCTGCCCGTCTGGACATTCTGTCGCCGCTTCGCGGCTGTAGAGGAGCCTGGCATTCCACTTTTTCCAGCGACGTCGACCTATAAATCGACTCCCTGGGCAGAGGTAGTGATTCAAAACTAAAGGGCAGCCACAGTGGCTGCCCTTTCCTAATCAGATTATCCGCTGTTACGCGCGTGCCGGACTCTCGCCGCCTTTGACGATGCCGGGGCGTCCGGGCTCGGGCTTGAGGACCTGCTGCACGCCGTCGTCGGTCTTTCCGGGAGACGGCGGCTTGGCCGGCAACTCTTTGCCCTCGACCAGAAGCTTGATCTCGGAGGCGTCGAGCACTTCGCGCTCCAGCAGAGCATTGGCGATGCGCTGCAGGGCTTCGCGATTCACTTCCAAAATCTGCTTGGCGACGGCGTAGCCCTGGTTGACCAACTTGCGGACCTCGGCGTCGATCTTGATGGCTGTGTCTTCGCTGTAGTCGCGGTGCTGGGCGATTTCGCGGCCGAGGAAGATTTGCTCTTCCTTTTTGCCGAAGGTAAGCGGACCGAGATCACTCATGCCCCACTCACAGACCATCTTGCGGGCCAGTTCGGTGGCGCGCTCGATGTCGTTGCCAGCGCCGGTGCTCATCTGGCTGAGGAACATTTCTTCCGCCAGGCGGCCGCCCATCAGGATCGCGATGTCGGTCTGCAGGTATTCCTTGGTGTAGTTGTGGCGGTCATCGATGGGCAACTGCTGGGTTACGCCCAGGGCCATGCCGCGCGGGATGATCGTAACCTTGTGGACGGGATCTGAGTTCGGCAGCTTGGCTGCGACGAGAGCATGTCCAGCCTCGTGAAAGGCGGTGACTTTCTTTTCCTCGTCGGAAAGGATCATCGACTTGCGTTCGACGCCCATCAGGACTTTGTCCTTGGCGACTTCGAAGTCGTACATCAGGACAGCTTTGCGGTTTTGGCGCGCGGCTGCCAGAGCGGCTTCGTTGACCATGTTGGCGAGGTCGGCGCCGGAGAAGCCCGGAGTGCCGCGGGCGAGCACAGAGAGATCGACGTCTTCGGCAAGAGGAATCTTGCGAGTATGGACGCGGAGGATTTCTTCGCGGCCGCGGACATCGGGACGGCTGACGACCACGCGGCGGTCGAAGCGGCCGGGGCGCAGCAATGCGGGATCGAGCACGTCGGGGCGGTTTGTGGCCGCCATGAGGATGACGCCTTCGTTGGATTCGAAGCCGTCCATCTCGACCAGGAGCTGGTTCAGTGTCTGCTCGCGTTCGTCGTGACCGCCGCCGAGACCTGCGCCGCGATGGCGTCCGACGGCGTCGATTTCGTCGATGAAGATGATGCAGGGGGCGTTCTTCTTACCCTGTTCGAAGAGGTCGCGAACGCGGCTGGCGCCGACGCCGACAAACATTTCCACGAAATCGGAGCCGGAGATGGAGAAGAACGGGACGTTGGCTTCACCGGCGACGGCCCGAGCCAGGAGAGTTTTGCCGGTTCCCGGAGGCCCGACCAGGAGCACGCCCTTGGGGATTCGTCCGCCGAGTTTCTGGAACTTTTGCGCTTCGCGGAGGAACTCGATAATTTCGCGCAGCTCTTCTTTGGCCTCATCCACGCCGGCAACGTCTTTGAACGTGACCTTTTTCTGCTGCATGGAGAGGAGGCGAGCGCGGCTTTTGCCGAAGGAAAGCGCTTTGTTGCCGCCGGTCTGCATCTGGCGGATCATGAAGAACCAGAGCGCGCCAAGAAGGATCAGGGGAGCCCATGTGCCCAGCAGTTGCAGAGGCCAGCTTCCGTTGTTGACGTTCTTTGACCTCGACCTCAACGTGCTTGTCATTGAGGGTCTTGTACATCTCCGAATAGCTGGGGGGGATGATGGTGTGAAAGGACGCCCCGTCCCTTAACTTGCCGCGCACTTCCTGACCGAGGACGGTAACTTTCTGGACGTTGCCCTGGTCCACGTCTGACAGAAATTGCGTAAAATTGATTTCTTTGTCTTTCTGACCGCTGCGGCCTGCCTGAATCACCTGCCACAGCAGCAGGGCGGACAGCCCGATGACGAGCCAGAAAACTACCGTTTTGACCGTTGAATTCACCTAAGGCTCCTGAAGTCGCCGAGGGGTCAGTGACCGACACTAAGCCCCGAAGCTGCTACCACAATTAGATGCCACTCGCCGCTTTTGGATCGACGAAATTGCTTAATCGCTTTATTTTACCTTGTCCGGGGGAAAAAGGCGCGTCCAGATTTTTATGACTTAAGTCTATGCAGCCCGTAAGTTACGAGGGGGTGGGTCTGGCCGCCACGTAAGACAGGTTTCGGCCGGTCTGCTCCACTGCGCCGAGGCCGTAGCCTACCAGGAAGGTCTCGTCGACCAGGAAGCCGAAATAATCCGGCTGTAAGGCCACACGGCGGGCGGACTGGCGGTCGAGAAGGGTGACCAGCTTGACCGAGGCCGCTCCCCGGGCCCGCAGGTCGCTCATCAGGAACTCGCTGGTTACGCCGGAGTGCACGAGGCCCTCGACCAGGAGGATGTGCTGGCCGCGAATATCGGGTTCGTGGCTGAAGAAAATCTCGGTAATGTCGCTGGCGTTGTCGCCGTGCTGCCGGCTGTACTTGGGCTTGATGAACTGGCACACGACGGGGACATCCATTGCGCGCACCAGATCGGCCATGAACATGAACGAGTTCTCGAGGACGGCGAGGGCCTGGATGGTGTGGCCTTTGTAGTCGTCGGAGATCTGGCGTCCGAGTTCTTTGACTCGCTTCTGGATTTGCTCGGTGGTAATCACCTGGCGCAAGGGCTCGACTCTGCTCGCGTTCATGAAGTGGCGGTGCCTCCGTTTTAGGTCGTTTCGGCTGAGGGCGACTCGCGAATCAATAGGGCTTCGCGGCCCGTCTTCGGCTGAAGCATTGCCGGCACCGGAAAACCTCGCACCCAGACGATCTGGTCTCCATTCGCAATGACAGGCCAAAGCTTGCGTTGGGGCTGCGCAATGTGGCGCTCTTGCAGGAGTTCCTTGATCCTCTTGGGTGCCTTCGTATGGGCCGGCCAGAACCGGTCTCCGGGACGCCAGTTGCGCACTGTTAACCGTCCGTGCACGAGTTCTGGATCGAGGAGATGCTGGGGATTATACCCCGGGCCCTGCCATTCCGGTGGAAGCCGCAGGGCCTCGATTACGGTGCCGGCCTCGGGAACTATGGCGCGACCGGGCAGGGGGAGCTCGTACTCATAGTCCTGGAAAGTTCGGTCTTGAGGGCGCGGGCCGGGCGCGATGAATAGCAGGACTTCAGGTTCGTGCTTGACGGTCCAGCCGAGTGGAAGCGACAGTTCTTTGCCGGACCGGCTGTGGCTGGATGAGCCTTGGTTGGATGGGCTGCGGTCAGAAGCGAAGCGCAGGATTTCTTCGATGTGCTTGAACTCGATTGGGATACCAGCGTGATCACCGATGGCCTTGACGAGCCTGCGCTGCGCGGCGACTGGCTCGGCCAGGAGCCACATCAGGCTGACGGAGGCGTTCATGGGCGGCGACTCTTCCAGAGGTTCAGGGTTGGAGTTGTGCGGTTGGATTTGCACCAGGGACGGCTGGGGGGTATGGGCCCAGTCGGGCTCGGACCACTGCACGGTCGTGCCCATCCAGCCGGCAATTTCGTTGTTCCAGTAGTCTTCTTCGCCGCGGGCGATTTCGGACAGCTCACTTAAGTTCTCGGCCACGGCGGGATTGAATTCGCGCTCCAGCAGGGGGAGGACGAGTTGCCGCAGGCGGTTGCGAGTGAACTTGGCGCTGGCATTGCTGGAGTCGTCGCGCCACGGCTGGTTGAGTTCTTTCAGGTAGTGCTCCAGATCGCGGTGGCGGATTCCGAGCAGGGGGCGGACGATCTCGCCGGAGATTTCTTGCGTGTCGTCTTCGAGCAGGATTCGGGGATGGATGCCGCCGAGACCCTTCAATCCGGTGCCTCGAATCAGGCGCAGGAGTACGGTCTCCGCCTGATCGTCGAGGGTATGACCGGTAGCCACTTTGTTGAGCTTGGCGGCTGGGCGGGCGTCTTCTGACTCTTCGCCCAGGAGGTAGCGGAAGAAGCCGTAGCGTAGCTCGCGGGCGACGGCTTCGACGCTGATGTGTTCTTCGGCGGCCTGCGCGGCAACGTCGTCGCTGTCAGCGTAGAACTCGAGGTCGTGTTCGCGGGCTAGATTGGCTACGAATTCCTGATCGGCGTCGGATTCAGGCCCGCGCAGTTTATGGTTGAAATGCACAACCGACAGGACGACACCGAGGTCTGCGCGCAACTCGAGCAAGAGACGCAGCAGTGCGACGGAATCGATGCCGCCGGAGACGGCTACTCCGACGCGGTCTCCGGGGCGCAGTAGGTCGTGGCGGCGAATGTGGGAGAGCACGCGCTCGGCGAGGGGTTGCACAAAAATATGGTACATCCGGGCGGCGACCGAGATTGATCTAGATAACCTTGGGCTCTGCGAACCTCGCGTCAGCGACCAATTGGGCGATGAGCGAAAGCGTCTCCTGAGTTTCAGGATATTCGCCACGTTCCCGGAGGATTGTGTAAGAGAATAGGGCCTCGTGTGCGAGACTTGGACCATGGCTATGGCTGACGGCCCACCAAAAATTGGTGATGGGCTCTTCGCCTTCCTCTGACGTCTGCTGCCATGCTAGGACGATGTTTTCGCCCGATTCATAAAGATGCCCTTGCTCTTTTTGAGCCCTCTCCGCCAGGATTTCGCGGAGTTGTTCTTTGGAAGCCTTACTTGTGCCCTTCAGCGTGATAAGGCTCACGCGAAACCAGCCGGAATCGGCATTTGGTGCATGATAGAGGTAGTAGTCTGGCTCTTCTTCCTCTTCGATCCACTCGTGTGGGATCAAGAAGCTTAGTTGATCTCCGAAGATGAAAACGCGGTCGAGTCGGATCGTGGTCACAAAGTCGGATTCTTATCTGCGATCAGCTTTTTGATCTTTTCTATGAAGTCAGCGGCGGGCATGTCTTCCGTTTTCTCTTTGCCACGGGTGCGGACGTTGACTTTTCCTGCCTCGGCCTCTTTGTCTCCGACCACCAGAAGGAACGGGACTTTTTGCATGGCGTGTTCGCGGATCTTGGCGTTCATCTTTTCGTTGCGGGCGTCGACTTCCACACGGACGCCGATAGCTTTGAGTTGGTCCGCGATTTTGTTCGCGTAGTCGGCGTGGCGCTCGCTGATGGGAATCATTGCCACCTGCACGGGAGACAGCCATACCGGGAATGCGCCTGCGTAGTGCTCGATGAGCACGCCGAAGAAACGCTCGACCGATCCGTAGAGCGCGCGATGCACCATGACCGGCTGCTTGCGCGAGCCGTCTTCGGCCACGTACTCCAGGCCGAAGCGCGCTGGCAGGTTGAAATCGAACTGGATGGTCGAGAGCTGCCACAGGCGTCCAATGGCGTCAACCAGCTTGATGTCGATCTTGGGGCCGTAGAAGGCCGCCTCGCCAGGCATGGTCTTGTATGGGATCTTGCGCTCTTTCAAAACTTTTTCCAGCGATTGCGTCGCGTGATTCCACTGGTCTTCGCTGCCCACGAAATTCTTGCGGTCCAGCGGATTCCAGGTGGAAAGCTCGGTCTGATACTGATCGAATCCGAAGTCCTTCAATACATCCAGGGCGAAGTCGAGGCAACTTGCGATCTCACCCTCGATCTGTTCCGGAGTACAGAAGATGTGAGCATCATCCTGGGTAAAGCCGCGGACGCGCAGCAGGCCGTGCATTACGCCTGAGCGTTCGTAGCGGTACACCGTGCCCAGCTCGCCGAGCCGCACGGGCAGGTCGCGATAGGACTTCAGCGAGTCGCGGTAGATCAGGATGTGGCCGGGACAATTCATGGGCTTCAAACGATATTCGGCGTCGTCAAGCTCCATGGCGTCGAACATGTTCTGCGCGTAATAGCCTTCATGGCCCGAGGTGAAAAACAGTTGCCGACGCGCTACGTGGGGCGTGTACACGAGGGCATAGCCGCGCTTCAGATATTCGTTGCGCATCCAGTCTTCCATCTCTTTGCGGATGATGCCGCCCTTGGGATGCCAGAAAATCAGCCCCGGGCCCGCCAGTTCCTGAATGGAGAACAGATCGAGCTGCTGCCCGAGGACGCGATGGTCGCGCTTTTTGGCCTCGTCGATTTGTTTCAGGTAGTCCTCGAGGTCTTTTTTCGAGAAAAAAGAAGTGCCATAGATGCGCTGTAGTTGAGGATTTTTCTCATCGCCCAGCCAGTAGGCGCCGGCGATGTTGAGCAGCTTGAATGCCTTGATTTTTCCGGTGGATGGGAGATGCGGTCCGCGGCAGAAGTCGGTGAATTTGCCGGTGCGGTAGATGGAAATCTTTTCATCGGGCTTGGTGAACTGCTCGATGAAGTGGCACTTCATGAAGTCGCCTTCTTTTTTGAACTCCGCGAGGCCCTGGTCTCGTGGCAAAAATTCGCGCGCGTAGGGGATGTTCTGCTGCACGAGCTCCTGCATTTTCTTTTCGATCTTCGCCAGATCATCGGGAGTAAAGGCGGTCGGGCGATAGAAGTCGTAGAAGAATCCGGTCTCGGTGGCCGGTCCATGGCCGAGTTTGGTCTCAGGGAAAAGCTCAAGCACTGCCGCGGCCAGCAGGTGCGCGGAGGAATGGCGGTAGACTTCCAGTGCCTCCGGATCTTTGTCGGTCAGGATGCGCAGATCTGCGTCTTTCTCCAACGGACGGGTGAGATCAATGAGATTGCCGTTGTCCTTTGCGGCGAGGGCGGCGTCGGCCAGTCGCGGGCTGATCGACTTGGCAACATCGAGGGCAGTCGTGCCTTTGGGAACTTCCTTCACACTCCCATCCGGAAGCTTCACGTGAATGCTGTCTGCCATAAGTGACCCGCAAGTGTCTTGAATCTTTCAGTTTATGTGAGTGGATTCGCGAGGGTCAAACCGAGGCGGGGGATGGTCGTGAGTCAAATTGACGCCAAAGCCAGTGGTTATGCGCGCGAGATCCTTCGCTCCGCCTGAAAAACGGCTACGCTCTGGATGACGCCGAAAATTGGATGGTCAAAGTGACCACTACCCGGGCGACCGATGGCTCGCCGAGGACGGATACCTTCTTCCGCCCTCAGCCCGAGCGACTACTGATTCACGTCCTTGATGTGGGTTGCGATGTACCACTGGTTGCCGAAGACATCTTTTACGCCGGCGCTGCGGTCGCCGTAGGGTTGGTCCTTGGGCTCGGCGATCGAGGTTGCTCCGGCAGCCAGAGCGCGGCGATATACGTCGTCAACGTCAGGAACATAGAGATAGAACATGGAATTCATGGGCCCATACTTTCCATGAGCCTCGCCCATCTCCACGTGCGAATCACCAACTTTCAGTCTGGCATGATGGATCACGCCATCCGGAGTCGCGTACTTGCCCAGTTCCACGGCGCCAAAGGCGCGCTTCAGGAAGGTCATGACGGGCTCGGCGCGCAGAGGATGCAGATACGGCTGCACATCCGCCGCACCCTCCCATTTGTAGTTCGGCCCGTTGTAGGTGGCGATATACCAGTGATTTCCGAAGGGATCCTGCACGCTGGCGCCACGCTCGCCGTATTCGTGGTCCTGAGGTTCGTTGAGGGAAATTCCTCCCGCGTCCAGAGCCTTGCGATAGACCGCGTCAATGTCGGGAACGTAAACGTGGAGCGCGACGGTGGTTGGAGTCGCCTTGAACGGCTTGCCGGGAATGCCGCCGCCCATCATGATCATGGAATCGCCCAAGCGAACCTCAGCGTGAATTCCACCTGCGGGGCCGATCGTCCGGAATGTTTCCTCAACGGAAAACGCTTTCTTGGCGAACTCGATCATCGCGTCAGCGTCGGATGCAACGATGTAAGGCGTGACCGTGCGGTAGCCCTTGGGAATCGGGCTGACGCCTTTCTGCGCCTTCTCCGATATCTGCCCGCCCTCGGGCCCCTCGGTCATTCCCTTCATGCGCTGGTGCATTTCTTCGACCGACATCTCTTTTTTCACCGTGAACGCGGTCCAGTTGTAGCCGAAGGGATCAACCATGGTCACGTCTCGGCGGCCATAGAACTGATCTTTGAGCGGCCGAATGACCTTCATCCCCGCTGCAACCGCATGCTCCGCGAACGCATCCACATTGGGAACCTGGACAGACATGGAAATCGGCGAATTCCCCAGCGTTTCCGCGCTGAAGCGGCCGCCCGCGGGCCATTCGCCACTGATGTGGACGGTTGAATCGCCGATCGTGATCTCGGCGTGCAGATCCCGTTCGCCAATTACGAACCGGAATGTTTCCTTCGCGCCCAAAGCCTGCTTGTAGAACTCGATCGCTTTGGCAGGATCTAGGAAAGCCATTCTTGCTGACGCAATCGTGCGCACGGCTGCAACGGGCTCGGCTACGGTGGACATGGGTTTGCTCCTTTCTAATTCTGATTTAAGTCGTGTTTTGAAACTTTCGCGGGGCAAGGCGCGCAGATCGGCGGCTACGCGCACCAGATTCTGAACGCTGGCGTCGACTTTGGACGGCTTGCCGTCTGCTCGCGCGAGCATGACGTTGATGGCGCGGTTCAGCTGTTCGATTTTCTGCTGATCGCCTTTTCCCGGACTCAGAGAGCGCTTAGGCATCGGCACCCTCCATGCGCGCGCGTAAACTGCTGAGCGCGCGAAACTGTAGCTGCTTCACTGCTCCCTCGGTCTTACGGATCTGCTGGGCAACTTCCTTGATGCTTTTCTGCTCGACGAAGCGTAGGACGACCACGCGCTGCTGCTCGTCGGGCAAAGTGTTGACGAGGCGAAAGAGAGTGGCGCGCCGCTCGACTTCTTCAATCTCCGCCGGACTGACCTGCACTGAGTCGATGAGTCCGGACTCGTCGGCAACTTCGCGTCCTGAACGCTGCCAGCGATCGGAGATCAGATTTGCGGCGATGCGGAACAGCCAGGCCGCAAACGGAATGCCTCGCCACTCGAAGCGTTTCAAATTCGCCAGCGCCTGGTGAAAAACCTCGGAGGTCAGGTCTTCGGTTTCAGCGCGGTTTCCCACGCGACGCACGATGTAGGCGTACACGCGTTCGAAGTTATTCTCGTACAGGTCCGCAAAGCGGGCAGGATCGCGCTGCGCCGCTTCGATCAGAAGCCGCTCGTCCGCTTCTTTCTTCAGAGCCTTCAACGAAATCTCCGGGCGAATTGGCCTTACGCTAAGGTTAAACCGTTCAGGACGGCAAAAGGTTACGGAAAATTTCTGGGTGGTTACACTTTATTCACCACAGAGGCACAGACGTGCCACAGAGGGTAGTCCCGATTTCAGGCTCGATAGTACAAGTCTTCGACCGACTTTTGCACTTTGGTGGAGAGTACTTCCAGATCGCGCATGGTCAAACTGGTGGTCGAAATCGGCTCTCCTACGCGCATTTCGAGGGGGCGAGACTTGATGTGATACGTATCCATGGGGAGCGATTTCGTAGGTGCCGACCAGCGCTACGGGCACGATATCGACCTGCGCCTTGATCGCCAGAAAGAAAGCACCCGATAAGAACGGTTTGATTTCGCCATCGGGGGTACGCCCGCCCTCGGGAAAAATCACCAGGGGAAGACCCGCTTGCAAACCCTTCAATGCGGCGCGGATGCTGCTGATCGAATGCGAGGGGTTCTGCTGATCGATGCAGACTTGTCCGGAGCGCTTCAAGTGCCAGCCCACCACGGGGTACGACAATAACTCCTTCTTGAAGGCGATGCGGAATTGGAATGGCAGGTAAACGTAAAGCACCGGAATGTCGAGCGCCGAAGCGTGATTCACCGCGTAGACGTGTGGCTTCGACGTGTCAATTTTTTCAAGGCCAACCACTTTGACGGGGCAGAAGATGGTCTTCATGATCAGCCAGGACCAGGTTCGCGAGAACCCGTGCAGCAGGCGACCGTCCCGATCGAATAGGCCCGCGGGGATCGCTATCAGACCCATGACCAACGTGTAGAACCAGATCAACGGATCAAAGATGAAATAGGACCGCAAGCGGCTGAGCCAGCCGTATTGCGCCCCTGGAATTGCATGAGGACTCTGGCGCGGGGACGCGGTTGCCTGAGGCGCACCACGCTGAACTTGCTCTACGGATGGGTTCACTTCCTGCACAGTTCCATTCTAGGGGAAAACTGCCGGGTCGGTGACGCCTTAAAGTGCGGTTTCGAGAAGGCACATCGCTTCTCCGACAAGATAGATGGAACCGGTGATCACGATGCCTGCGCCGGGTCGTGCGATGGCTCGCGCTCGCTGCAAGGCGGATGCGGCGTCCGGGGCCGTATCAAGTTCGATTCCTGTTCGTCCTGCTGCCTGCTGAATCTCTTCCGGAGAGGCGGAACGTGGATTGTCGGGTCGGGTGGCGATCACGTGATCCGCTAACGGAAATAAGATCTCTGTCATCTCGGAGATGGCCTTGTCTCTCATCGCGCCGAAGATAAAGATCAGCGGACGGTTTTCGTAGCATTCGGAAAGGGCGGCTCGCAGCGCCCAGGCTCCCGCTGGATTGTGGGCCACGTCGAGCACAATCTCAGGCCATGGCTCGCGTGCGGGGAGCACCTGGAATCTTCCGGGCCAGCGCGTCTGGCGGATACCACGTTCAATTGCTTCGGGCGTAATCGCGGAGAAGCCCTGCTTGCTGAGTTCCTCTGCCGCAGAGATCGCGAGCGCTACGTTGCGTAGCTGGTGACGCCCAACGAGCGGGGTCTCCACCCGAATCTGTGTGCCCATGACTTGCAGCGGATAGTTGTAAAGTGGGGACTGTGCGTTTGAAGGGTTCTTTGCGTGGTCGCGCTCCCGAGAGCGAGACGCCCTCGGGACAGCCGGCGGGACGCCGGTGCTACTGTTTTCCGGAACCAGATAGCTGTCGCTGCCTGGCGAAACTGGCGGCACATACTGCACGGCGCTCACGCCGCGGGCTCCAAGCTCCAGGATTGTATTGCCGATGACGTCATTGGCTTCGGGCTGCTGGGGCAGGGTCACGACAACCCTTCCCGGGCGAATGATGCCGGCTTTCTCGCGCGCAATCTCAGTCACTGTATTCCCGAGAAACTTCTGATGGTCGAGTGAAATATCGGTTATCACGCTCAGGAGCGGTTCTACGATATTGGTGGCATCCAGGCGTCCGCCCATTCCGACTTCGAGCACAGCGATCTCAACTTTTTCGCGGGCGAAGTGTACGAAGGCGATTTCGGTCATCATCTCGAAGAAGCTGGGATGCCAGGGCAGGTCTGCTTTTTCGACCAAGTGTTCGGCGCATCGATCCACTTCGCCATGGAGCCTGGCAAAATCGTCGTCGCTGATTTCCTCACCGTTAACGCGGATGCGCTCGTTGATGCGCATCAAGTGCGGCGATGTGTAGAGTCCGGTCTTGAGGCCGGAAGCCTGCAAGATGGAAGAAAGGGTGGCGGCGGTTGAACCCTTGCCGTTGGTGCCCGCAATCAGCACGCTGGGGAATTGACGTTCGGGATGCGACATGGCCTGCGAGAGCACGCGGACATGGGCCAGATCGAACTTGTTCGACGGCGTATGCGCCAATTCATGGCCGAGCGCAAACATGCTGGCGACTGCGGTTTCGTAGGACATTGGCTGTTGTGGTCATTTTATCGTGGGCTGGGGGTCGTATTGCGGACTAGTGTCTGCCTCGGGGTTGACCGAAGTTGGTGCCGTCCGCTGAAGCGGACTCGGTTAGGTCTCTTATGCTTTCCCAGCGCTTACGCGCTGGGCTAACGAATGGCGCCGCTCCGCGGCTCGCACTTATGCGTTCATCCCTTATTTCGTAACAGGTTTTGGGTCCACCAGTGATTTTGTAACAGCTCTCCGGCGGGTGCGTACATAACGGTTTTCTGCGGGCACGTACGTAACGGCTTTCTGGCGGGGGCGTACGTTCGGGATTAGGAAATTCTGCCGGGTTCGAAATTGGTTCTTCGGGCGAGTCGCGGACAGGAGTGTCCGCGCCACACAACAACGAAAAAGAGCGGCCTTGCAGGCCGCCCGTTTTCTTGCTGATGGGAATCTCCGCCGGGGCTACGCCCGCGGAAGATGAGAGCCATGCTGGAAGTGATATTGCAAAATGCGTGCGGCCAGGGCGGGAGTTACGGTTCCGCCGTTAGGCTGCACGGTGCGGACGACTTCTCCGCGGCAGACGACTTCGGTTTCCGAAAGGCCCGCAATTTCTTGTGGCAGCACGAGGTTAATTTCAAGCACGGCGCTCGGCTGCAGCGCTTCCTCGGCCTGAAAGAGCATGCCAGAGCGGCTGATATTTTCGGTCTTGCCTTCATGCCAGTTATTTTCGCCAAGGCGGCGATAACGTAGAGGCAAGTGGAGTTGGAAACGTTGTGCGCGCGCCGGCGGGAACTGTTCTCGTCCTCGCACGGCATCTTTCTGCATGGCGGTTTGAGCGGACATGGCGACCTCCGGGGGAATTGGGGTTGCATCCAGCACTTCGCGCACTTTGTCTTTCAGGTCGCGAAGGTTAAAAGGTTTCTGGAGCAGGCGAACTCCGGCATCCAGCGTGCCATTGTGACCGATCACATTTTCGGTGTAACCGGACATGTAGAGCACTTTCACGTTGGGGCGAATCTCTGAGACGCGCTGAGCCAATTCGCGGCCGTTCATGCCGGGCATGATCACGTCGGTCAACAGCAGATGAATCACGCCTTCGTGGGCCACAACGATCTGCATGGCGACCGCGCCATCGGCGGCCTCGATCACGCGATACCCCTGCTTCTCCAGAAACTGGCGGGCAAGGTAGCGGAGGTTGGCTTCATCTTCCACCAGCAGAATAGTTTCGGTGCCCGGTTCGGCCTTGTGAGTTTCAACCGGGGCCGCGACCGCCGGCGCAACTCTTTCTCCGGGAAAGGGCACGCGCGGCAGGTAAACCTTGAAGGTTGTGCCTTTGCCTAATTCACTGTAGACCCAGATGTAGCCACCGCTCTGCTTGATGATTCCGTAGACCGTTGACAGGCCCAGGCCTGTTCCCTTGGGCCCCTTGGTGGTGAAGAAGGGTTCGAAGATATGAGACTGAGTTTCGGCGTCCATGCCGGCCCCGGTGTCGCTGATGGCGAGCATTACGTATTCGCCCGGGCGCAAGGGAGCGTGGAAGCGGGCGTACTCCTCGTCCATGGTGACGTTGGAAGTTTCGAGGGTGAGCTTGCCTCCGGAAGGCATGGCGTCGCGAGCATTGACGGCGAGGTTCATGATGACCTGCTCGACCTGTCCGGCGTCGGCGCGGACGGCGCCGAGATTAGCGTGCGGCACCATCACCAGATCGATGTCCTCGCCGATCATGCGAGTGAGCATTTTCAGGTTTTCGGTGACGATGGCGTTCAGGTCCAGAATGCTGGGTGCAAGCATCTGCTTGCGGCTGAAGGCGAGCAGTTGGCGGGTCAACGAGGAGGCCCTTTCTGCGGCACTGGCAATTTCCTGCGCGGGAGAGCGCAGTGCGGGCTCGGGTCCGAGACGTTCGAGCAGGAACTCGGAGTAGCCTGAGATCACCATCAAAAGATTGTTGAAATCATGAGCGATGCCACCAGCCAGACGGCCGACGGCTTCCATCTTCTGCGACTGGCGAAGTTGCTGCTCGAGCACGCGGCGCTCGCTGATATCCTCGGTGAAGAGCTCGAAGACAGTGCCGTCGCCGCCGTCGGGAACAGAGCGGCCGGAGACCCGAATGGCGATGTTGGTGCCGTCCTTGCGTTTCCAATCCGAGGTCAGGCCATTGAAGGGCGTGCTGGAGCGAAGGTAGTCGGCCAGTTCGAACCACTGCTGGGTGTCGGTGTGAAGCGCGCCCAAATGCCGGCCGGCGAGCTCGGCGGGCGATGTGTAGCCCAGCATCTGCTGGAAAGCGGGATTGGCGTCCAGGATTTTGCCGGCGGCGTCGCAGCGGCAGATTCCATAGGGAGCGTTGGTCACCAGCGAGCGGCAGTTCAGCTCGGAAAGGCGCAAACCTTCCTGCGCCGCTCGTAGCGCGGCATTGAACCAGCAGATGAGTAACGCGACAAAGACAAATAGCGCCAGGCGATAGATGGCAGTGCGGTACTGCTCGGGAGTGTGAGGTCCGGCGAGGGAAAAATATGCGCTGACGGTTAAGGCGAATGAGGTCGCGACGAGCCCGGGCTTCCAGCCTCCGTACCACGCACTCACCATGACCGCCACGCCGAACAGCGCCAGGCGGCTTTCTGCGACGTTGGCCAGCAGGAGCGTGGGAATCAGAGCCAGCGTGGTGCTGAGTACGGCGACTCCGTAGCGCAGGATAGGCGCACGGGCGGGCGGAATGCGGAGTAGGGGGAATACTCGCATACGGGCTCCATGCTAGTTCCAAAACGGGAAGAGCGCGAGTTACAGGAGTACATTCCGGACTTTGTAAATCAGGAACATCTGGAGTCGGCGATTGCGCACTGACCGTATGGCCAACGGCCAGGGGGCCCATTGAACCTTTTTCAGCTGGACAGGCTGAAGCAGAAAGACGGGATTGCGGGGCTTGCATCGGAGGCGGCAAATCGAGAGACTAGGCGGGACCCATGAACATCGGGCTATTTGGCGGAACCTTCGATCCGATTCATCGCGGACACCTTGCTTTGGCAAGCGCGGCGCTGGAGCGCTGCAAGCTCCATCGCATTTACTTTGTGCCTGCGAGTATTCCACCGCATAAGCAGAAGCAACCGCTGACGCCTTTTGTCCACCGGTTTGCCATGCTGGCGCTGGCGACTGGGCAGGAAAAAGCCTTCATTCCTTCATTGCTGGAGGCGCCCCAGGAATCAGCGCCTGCCTCGCGCAAAGAGCGTAACGGAAAGCCCAACTACACAATCGATACGGTGCGGCGAATGAAGCAGTCGTTCAAGAACAGCGACCGACTGTTTCTGTTGATCGGAATCGACGCCTTTGCCGAGATTGCCCAATGGCATCAGCCCGAGGCTTTGTTCCGCGAATGTGAATTCATTGTCGCGAGCCGGCCGGGATATTCGCTGGCCGACGTCGCCAATGCGCTGCCTGAGAGTTTGCGCCCCAAGCCGGAGGTCACACGGCCGTTTCAGAAGCACGCAGCCACCGGGGACCTGGTGCTGGCCGGGGCAACGATCCATCTGCTGGACAAAGTGCACGAGCTGGTTTCGGCGACGGCCATCCGCGAAGCTGCGGCGGCGGGAAAGCCGCTGGCTCGCTTTGTGGATGCTTCGGTGGCGGACTACATCAAGAAGATGGGGCTGTATAAGTGAGCCAGCAATCAGCAGTCAGCACTCAGCCATGAAGGCTCCTTCCTGCGTCGTCGGAATATCCGTGAGGGCTTAATACTGAGTGACTGCAGGGTGCTTGAACGTCGTTGGTCGTTCGTCGGTGGCCAACCCATCCGCCGCAGGCTTCTTGCATTCACTTCCCTGTGAAAACATTCCAAGGCACTGTCATTTACAATGGGGACCGGCCAAAGACCAACGACGAAAGACCAACGACGAAGGGCGAACGACCATCGACTGAATGAAGAAGAACGAGCTCAAGCAGCAAGTATCCGCAGCCATTCAAGCCTGCCTCGACAAGAAAGCCGAGGAACTTTCGATCCTGGAAATGGAGAAGGGCTCAGGCGCTTTCACCGACTATTTTGTGTTGTGCAGCGGCACAAACCCGCGGCAGATTCAAGCGATCGCCGATGAGGTGGAGCTACGTCTGAAGGGCGCCGGAATGAGACCGACGCACGTTGAGGGGTACAACCAGGCAGAGTGGATCCTGATAGATTATGTGGACTTCGTCGTCCATGTATTCTCGGAGAAGGCGCGGAAGTTTTACGATCTGGAACGGCTGTGGAAGTCGGCGAAGCGACTCGAACCTGGGGCACTGAAATCCGCCCCTCGAAAGCGGAAGGCTGCAACTCCGTCGACGGTCCGACTAAGAAGGAAGAAAGCCTAGGTCGCTTCTGAGCGCCGTTCCCTTCATGATGAGCACAGCAAAGTCCGAGCCAGGTTGGGGAAATCAGTACCGGCTGGTCGCGGCTGAGAAGTGGAAAGCCAAATCAGCGGCGATGGGACAGCCGGTCACCGATGCGCTGGTCGAATATGCCCAGCCGCGGCCCGGGATGCGCGTGCTCGACCTGGCCAGTGGCACCGGTGAGCCTGCCATCAGCCTGGCCATGCGCGTGGGTGCGCAGGGGCACGTAACGGCGCTCGACCTGAGCGCGGATCTGCTGCAGATTGCGACCGAGCGGGCGCAGGCCCGTGGATTGCAGAACTTTTCTACACAGCAGGCCGACGCGCACAGCCTGCCGTTTCCTGACAACAGTTTCGACCTTGCCACCTCGCGCTTCGGGGTGATGTTCTTCCGCGATCCAGGGCTTGCCTTCGAAGAACTACGGCGCGTTCTGCGTCCTAAGGCGCGAGCGTGCTTTTTGGCTTGGGGGAGCTTCGAGCAGCCGTACTGGCAGACCATGATGGGCGTGGTGCATCGCCATGTGGGTGGGCCGTTGTTGCAGCCTGGGGGCCCTGATCCGTTCCGCTTCGCCGAGCCAGGCACTCTGTCGGAGGTCTTGCGCAGTGCAGGGTTTAGCAACGTCGAAGAGGAGACTCGGACATTGCCATGGGCCTGGAAGGGGCCGGTCGAGGAAGTGTGGGAACAGGCTCAAGCGGTCGCGGTGCCATTCCGGCCGATGCTCGATCGCGTGCCGGCCGAGATGTGGCCGCAGATCCATGCCGACGTGCACGCGGCGTTGCGTAAATACTTCGACGGCGAGGGGGTGGCGTTCGGGGCGACCGTGGTGTTGGCCGCTGGAATGAAGTGAGCCGCGAGCAAGGACTCAATCGCAGAGTACGCGGAGAACTTCCGCGGAGAGCGCGGAGAGGAACGATGTGCTTTAGCCTGCGATTCAAGTACTGATGTGAAGATCAAGATTGCATGGATTGGCAAAACGAAGGAAGCGGCAATCCAGGCGCTGACGGACGAATATCTCAAGCGGATTTCGCGCTACACGCAGGTGGAAGGGATCGCGGTGCGGGATGAAGCCGCGCTGCTGGCAGTTTGCGGCCGGGCAGGCACAGGCAAGCGAGGGAAAGCTTCGGCAGACGGGAATTCCACGCTGGCCATCATGGATTCACGAGGCAAAGAATTCTCTTCTGAGCAATTCGCGCAGTTTCTAGGAAATTATCAGGACAGCAATCCGCGGCCTTTGGTCCTGGCAGTCGGCGGCGCGGACGGCTTCAGTGAGCAAACCAGAGCAGCAGCGCAATTCACTTTGTCACTGGGGAAGATGACTCTCGCACACGAGCTGGCGCGAGTGGTTTTGCTGGAGCAGGTCTACCGGGCATTCACCATCTTGAAGGGGCATCCGTACCATTGTGGGCACTGAGACCGTGCCCAAGACGCAATCCTGTATTTTCCTGATTGTTTTCGTGTTGCAAGTCCCACTAGAGTTGCAGGCGCATGGCCAGGATGGCTGGCCTCTTATATTGTAGACATAGGGAGAAGTGATGAAGGATGTGATGGAGGTACTCCGAGCAAGAGAGCAGCAGTTGATGCGGGTCAGGGAAGAAATCGAGGCCTTGCGCGTGGCGGCGCCGTTGTTGGAGGACCAAGAAGATTTCGTGCCGGATTCGCCGGCGGGGGCTCCAGAGAAAAGACCACAAAGGGTCACGCAGTTCCCCTAGCGATGCGGAAGACCCCGTCTCTCCGGGAGACGGGCGACCACAGGGGCTGAAGCCCAACTGATGCCTACGCGGCCCTAAAGGGCCGCTCTTCCACGGTACTTCCTGCATCCGTTGTCCCGCAATTTGGGGTTGGAGCGTTCCCGCGCCTCGCTTGTGAGTCGTCCACTACTGTGTGACGGTGGCCTGATAGCTAACCATTTGCCAACGGCCATTGTGGCGGACCCAGACACGGGTGTAGCGGTACGGTCCGCTGAAATCTTCGCCCAGTTGGTGACCTTTAACATCGGCCCGAGCGGTAACCACGGCAGTGTCCCCATAGACGCGAACGATCATGTCGGACACGTCGATGGCCTGGTAGCGGAGTTGTCCGCTCCGGCGCGCCGAGAGGGTGTCCTTTTTGGTGGTGACTTGTCCGAGCGGTGTGATCGCGACGTAATCCTCGGCCAGGGTACGCTGCACAAAATCGGCGTCGCGGCGCAGGCTGGCCTCTTTGGCTTGCCGCTCCATGTCGATAATTTCGCGAACGATCTCCTGCTCGGCGCTCTGGATGGGCGGCCTGGGGTGAAGGGCGATCTGTCCGCCGGCAAAGGCGGGCAAGGCAGCGAGCACGAACAACAATAACACTGCACACTTGTGAATCATGAGACCTCCGCGAGTTGCAAGGGGACAGAGATCCGCCTGACCGGGTTACGCAAGGTTGGATGCATGAGTTCCGTGGAAAAGTTCAGTATCTCTTGGGTGTCATTTATACAAACTGGAAAGGCACGGCGCAAGTTATGCGGAACCGGATCTTACACTTCGGCCTTGCCTGACTGAAAGACTGGGGTTGGGCCGGTTTATTTAGGCTTTGCAGCCCGTGAGTCTGACAAAGAAGTTAGGGGAAAGCCGGCGCCAAGCCACTCCATGACGGCTTCTAGTAGAATCAGTCCTCCGATTGAAATATGACCGATATCCGTCGCGGACTCATCATCGTAAACACCGGACCGGGGAAGGGCAAAACTACGGCCGCGATGGGTACGGCGCTGCGAGCCGTGGGCCAGGGGATGCGAGTGCTGATGCTGCAGTTCCTGAAAGGCTCGTGGCACTATGGCGAACTCGATGCCGTGCAGGCCTTTGGCGACAAGTTTGTCATGAAACAGATGGGACGGGGGTTCGTGAAGGTAGGGGCGGAGAAGCCCGACGCGGAAGACGTACGCATGGTGGAAGAGGCCTGGGCGGAGGCCGAAAAGGCGATCCAGTCAGGCGAATGGGATCTGGTCATCCTCGATGAAATCAACTACGCGATCAGTTACGGAATGCTCGATCCGGCAAAGGTGGTCGAGAGCCTTAAGAAGAAGCCGGAAATGGTGCATGTTATCCTGACGGGCAGGAACGCGCACCCCACAATTGTCGAGGCCGCTGACACGGTCACGGAAATGCGTCAGATCAAACATGCCTACGAGAAAGGTGTGATGGCGCAGAGGGGAATCGAATACTAGAGCACAGTACTCAGAAGCTATCTCATAAACGTTGCTCGTGAATAAACACTTGCATCACGGGCGAATTTGAAGCAAATCAAGGGCATGGCGGACCTCACCGACGTGCAGTGGGAACGGATCAGGCCCTTGGTGGAATTTGGACAACGGCGCCGTGCCGACAACCGGGGCAGACCCTGGCGGGAAGCACGGCAAGTGCTGAACGGCATGTTGTGGGTGTTGCGGACGGGTGCGCCCTGGCATGATCTGCCAGCGCGATACGGTCCGTACCAGACCTGCCACCGCCGTTTCCAGCAGTGGCAACGCTCGGGGGTGCTGGACGGCATTCTTTGGGGGTTGGCGGAGGACTTGTTGGCGCGCGGAAAGCTCGGCCTGGAGGAGACGTTTATTGACGCCTCCTTTATGGGGGCAAAAAAAGGGGCGATGGCGTTGGTCGAACGCTCGTCGGCAAAGGGAGCAAGCTCATGGCAATCGCAGACTGCCATGGTCTTCCTATCGCCCTCTGGGTTACGAGCGCTACGCCGCATGAGCAAAAGCTGGTCGCGGCTACGATCGAGCACCGCTTCGTGGCCGAGAAGCCGAAACGCTTGATTGCGGATCGCGGATATGACAGCGACGCGTTGGTCGATCTTCTTGCCCAACAGCATGGAATCGAGTTGATCGCGCCTCATCGTCGCTATCGCACACGAACCCACCGCCAGGACCGGCGAAAACTCCGGCGTTACAAACGCCGGTGGAAGATCGAGCGGTTGTTCGCATGGTTGAAGAACTTCCGCCGCCTGCTGGTGCGTTGGGAACGTCATAGCAATAATTTTCTCGGCATGGTTCAACTTGCCTGCATGTTGATCCTGTTGAGACGTTTGTGAGACCACTTCTCAGTACCTAGTACCCAGTTGCCAGTAGAATCGCGTCGCGGCGACTGGTTTTAGACTGGCAACTGGGCACTGGCAACTGGCAACTGTTTTATGGCTTGGTTCAAACGGCAATCCGGGGAGTTGGATACTTCGGGCGAGAAGAAAGTGCGCACCGAAGGATTGTGGGTGAAGTGTGAGGGCTGCCGCCAGATCATCTGGAAGAAGGATCTGGAAGAAAACATGGCCGTGTGTCCGAAGTGCGAGAAACACTTCCGGATCGACGCGCGCACGCGGTTGGCGCAATTACTGGATGACGGGCAGTATGAGACTTCGACGAGGAACTCTCCTCGACCGACCCGCTGAAGTTTGTGGACTTGAAGCCTTATTCCCGGCGCTTGCGGCAGGCACAGGAAGAGACGGGGCTAAAGGATGCGGTCATCAACGCCCGGGGCAAACTGGAAGGTAGGCCGGTGGTGGCCAGCGTCATGGAGTACGCATTCATTGGCGGCAGCATGGGTGCGGTGGTGGGAGAGGCGATCACCCGCGCCGTGGAACGCGCCGCTGAATCGCGCACACCGCTGATCATTGTTTCGGCATCGGGGGGAGCACGGATGATGGAGGGCGTGGTCAGCCTGATGCAACTGGCGAAGATTTCAGCAGCGCTGGCGCGACTGGATCAGGCCAAGATTCCGTATATATCGTTGCTGACCGATCCGACGACCGGGGGCGTGACCGCATCTTTCGCCATGCTGGGCGACTTGAATATTGCCGAACCCGGGGCGCTGATCGGGTTTGCTGGGCCGCGAGTGATCGAGCAGACGATTCGTCAGAAGCTGCCGCCTGGGTTCCAGCGCAGCGAGTTCCTGCTGGAGCACGGCATGCTCGATGCCGTCGTCCATCGCAAACAACTCAGGCCTTACATCGCTCGAGCGCTGGACTTTATGAAGGCGGCTTGATGATGTCAGGCAGATTGCCTGCCGGTGGCCGAATGCGCACCGTTTGCTTTCTCCTGCAGTAGCTTCCCGCTCAACTCTGTCTCGCGCAACTTCTGCACGGCCTCGGCAATGGCGTACTTCAGTTCTTCGATGCCCTTGCCGGTGACTGCCGAAATCTCATACAACTTCAGCTTGTGTTTCTTGCAATAGCGCTTCAGTTGGGCGACCTTGTCTTTGTTGGCGACGTCGATTTTCGAGGCCGCCATGATCATCGGCTTGTCTTCGAGGTGAGCGCCAAAGCTGCCCAGTTCGCCGAGAATCACTTCCACATCTTTGGTCACATCCGGACGGCCGCTCCCGTCAGATACATCCACCAGATGCACGAGCAGCCGGGTGCGCTCAATGTGACGCAGGAATTGCGTGCCTAAACCAGCTCCCGTGTGAGCGCCCTCGATAAACCCGGGAATATCGGCGACTACGAAGCTGACTTCATTCTTGGCGTCGCCCACAGCGACCACGCCCAGGTTCGGCTCGAGGGTGGTAAACGGATAATCAGCAATCTTGGGGCGCGCCGCCGAAATTCGCGAGATCAGCGTGGACTTGCCCACGTTCGGAAATCCGACGAGTCCGACATCGGCAAGGAGTTTAAGTTCGAGGCGGTAGTTGTGTTCTTCGCCGGGGCGCCCGGCCTCGTGCTCGCGCGGGGCCTGATGTACGGATGTGGCAAAACGAGCGTTGCCGCGGCCTCCACGGCCTCCGCGGGCAATCACGATGCGCTGGTCGGGAGCTGAAAAGTCGAAAACCTTCTCCCCGGTTTCATCGTCATAGACGATGGTTCCAACCGGGACCTTCAGGATCACGTCGCCGCCATCGCGCCCCGTCTTGTTCGAACCTTCACCGTGTCGTCCGCGGTCGGCCTTGTACTCAGGATTGAAGCGGAAGTGAACCAGCGTGTTGTGGCGCTCGCTGGATTCCATGATGACGTCGCCACCCTTGCCGCCGTCCCCGCCCGAAGGTCCGCCGCGCGGTACGAATTTCTCGCGGCGAAAGGCCATGCAGCCGTTGCCGCCGTCGCCGGCTTTGACTCGAATTTTAGCTTCGTCGATGAACATGAAAACCGTCGTTGGTCGTTGGCGACGCGCGGCCCAAAAACAAAAGCCTCGTCCCGAAGGCGAGGCAGTGTGGCGCGGGCGCCCCCGCCCGCGGCTTTCCAGATCAAGATATCGCTACTTCGCAGTTACCGGCTCGACCATCACGAACTTGCCCATGGAGCCCTTATCCTGGAACTTGATGCGGCCGGTGATCTTAGCGAATAGCGTGTCGTCTTTGCCGCGGCCGACGTTCAGGCCCGGCTTCACCCGCGTGCCACGCTGCCGGACGATGATAGTGCCGCCGGGGACGACCTGACCGCCGAAAGCTTTGAATCCAAGCCGCTGCGCATTTGAGTCGCGGCCGTTTCGTGAAGTGCCTTGTCCTTTTTTATGTGCCATAGGAAATCAGTTCTCGGTCTCTCAGATTTCGGTTACTTCTTTTTCTTTGGGGCTGACTTCTTTGCAGCTTTTTTCGGAGCTGCTTTCTTCTTTGCGTGCGGCGTTGCGGCCTTGGCTTCAGCCTTGTGCGGTTCGTGCTCTTCGGCCGGCTTTACTTTTTTCGGCTTGGCTTCTTTCTTCGGCAGATCGGGAGCCTTGAAGCTTTGGCCATCGAATGCGATTTCGGTGATTCGCACGGCGGTAAACGCCTGACGATGTCCGCGCAGCTTTTTGTATTGCTTCTTGCGCTTGTAGTGGAAAACCAGAATTTTAGGGCTGCGGCCTTCTTCGACCACGTGGCCGACGACACGCGCTTCCGATTGCGGCTTGCCGATCTGGCCTTCTTCGCCGGAAACCGCCAGCACCTCGGGGAATTCCACGTGGCCGTCGGTACCGGTACCGAGCTTCTCGACTCGAATCACATCGCCGGGCGCCACCCGGTACTGCTTTCCACCGGCGCGGATAACCGCGTACATACGTCTGCCTCCGTCAAAGTGTCGTGAAATCAGCTCGAACCATGCCCCGGGAAGCACACGATGGCAATCGCGGGGACCGGCTGAAATTCCTGTGCTTGCTGTGTTTTCCGCCGCGGCGCTTGAGCAGCCAGGGCAGGCGTCCCCAGAACGGGTCGGCGAGTACAGGCAAACTCAACCATTCTAGCGTGCGGCGTGGAAATCGGTCAATGGAAA
>CAWENI010000019.1:0-676549 GCA_963810505.1 Terriglobia bacterium
GTGGATGATAACCAAACCAACTGCCAAATTCTGCAAGGCATGCTTCGATCGTGGAAGATGCCGTCGTCGGTTGCGGGCGACGCGACGACAGCATTGACTCTTTTGGAGAACTCGGACAGGTCTGCCTTGCCCTTTCAGCTGCTGGTGATTGACGCCGAAATGCCTGGAACGGATGGCTTTATGCTGGCAAACAGGCTGCAGAAACTTCAACGCCCACACCCTGCCGTAATCATGTTGTTGACGTTCGAACGAACTTCACGGCGCTATAGCGCGCTGCGAGGAACTGCGCATCTCCAACTACGTGGAAAAACCGGTCCGCGAGGGTGAATTGTTGCAATGCATTCTCGGCATCTGGGTAAAACCGACGGCGAGTCAAATTTCGTTGCCGAAATTACCGCAGGCAAGTCATCGCTTACGCATTCTTTTGGCGGAAGATAGTCCGGTGAATCAGCAGTTCGCCTTCGAGATACTGCAAAAGCAAGGCCATAGTGTCGAAGTAGTGTTCAACGGCAAACATGCGGTTGACGCGGTGCAATCTGATCATTTTGATGTGATCCTCATGGACGTGCAAATGCCCGAGATGGATGGACTGGAAGCTACCGCTGAAATCCGTCGCCAGGAACAGAAAACGGGCGCCCATGTGCCGATCATTGCGCTCACTGCCCATGCGCTGAGCGGTGACCGCCAGCGTTGCCTTGCAGCCGGAATGGACGGATATCTTCAAAAACCTTTCTATCCCGCTGATTTGCACAACGCCCTCTCACCGTATGGTGCGGGCCCAGGCTGTGCGAACCCGGGCGAACCCGCTGCTGCGAATAAGCCTGGTTGCAACGAGGCACCTGTGCAAGGCGCGGAGAACGAAGTGTTGGACGCGGCCGAAGCCCTGGCGCGCGCAGGCGGCAGCAAAAAACTACTGTGCCGCGTGCTTCAAGTATTCCTCGAGAATTTGCCCGCGATGTGGACGGACATCCAAACATCAGTCGCCAACATGGACGCGGCAGCAATCCAGCACTCGGCACACACGCTGAAAGGCTCCGCCAGTGTGATCGGGGCGCGACAGGCAACGACCACCGCACGCGAGTTAGAAATGATGGCAAAGTCCGGCATGTTGGAGAGTGTGGGGATTGCGCTGGACACCCTGGATCGCGACTTGAAACGCTTAACACCGGCAGTCGCGGATTTGCGAGATCAGTCTGTGTGAATGCTCCAGCGCCGGAATTGTGGCCGGATGAAGTACACCCAGCGCCTATTCAATACTCCAGCACTTCATAGAACTCGACCCAACTTTTCTGGTACAGAGGGTGTTGTTTGCTGGCGAGTTCCGTATGCTCCGCGCTGTTGTCGATTTGTTTGAGCGCTTTCTCGGCGGCGGCGAGAGAATCGAATCGACACTGCCAGACGATGGTGTTACCGGGTTCGCGCCCGGAGATCGGCGCCAGACGTTCTCCTGCAGGCAGAAGGCCGCGATGCTCCAACGCCGCGAATTGCTTCTCCAGCGCGTGGAACTCCTGTTTCCGGGATGGGAGGTATTGCTGGATCAGACGTAAGATGATGGCCACAATCCTCTCCTTCTTCGGCTTAGCAAATTGGAGCCCCGAAAATTTCAACCAGTCGACAGTGCCCTCCTGGGAGATGCAGCTCTAGAAATAGAACTTCATCGCGAACTGAATAAAGCGCGGGTCGCGCGCGGACTGCAATTGGCCGAACTGCGGAGTCCCGAGTTCGATCGCGACGGGCTCAACCTGGCCGGCGGCTCCGATCGGACCCCAAAGCGGGTTCACATGGTTGAAGAGATTGAAGAAATCGGCACGGAACTCTAATCTCAGCTGCTCCTTCACCGGAAACGCCTTTATCACTGTCATATCCCAAGTCTGATAACCGGGACCATGCACGATGTTTCGTCCTTCATTCCCGTATGCGCCAGGGGTCATGTTGCTGTCGCTAAATGCGCAGGTATTGAAGAATGTTCCCGCCACACAGGGCTTGCCGTTGGGATTACCGACTACGTTTGGTCGTGCACAGTTATACGTGACCACCCCGCCGCAGTCGTTATTCGCACTGTTGACAAAGGGATCTGAAACGGTGAACCAGTTCCCGGTGGAAGCCGACACAATCCCGGCGATCTGCCAGTTGCCGATGACCTGGTTCAGGAGGCCGGAGGCATTTCCAGCCAGCGCCTTGCCCTTGCCAACTGGCAATTCCCAGGCATAACTGACAACCAGATGCTGGCGAACGTCAAAGTCAGAATTCCCGTAATCCATGTTAGGGTACCGCTGGTCGCGGAAGTCTCCGTTGTTCAACGAACCCAGGCTGGCGCTGGAAGCATCGTCCAGGGAATGGCTGTACGTGTAAGAGGCCTCGAACTGCAGCCCATGGGACGCCCGCTTCTCAACCCGGGCCTGCAGCGAATGGTAATTGGAAATCGTGTCGGAGCGGAAAGTGTAGATCGTGCCATCGACCAAGGGAAAAGGTCGGCGAGGCGCCAGCAGCGCATTCGGGTCAGGACTAGGCGTGGCCTGATTGCCGTTGTAGAACCCATAGAGCCGCTGGCCGTGCGAGCCTGCATAGGAAAGCTCCACCACCGTCTGGCCCGGCAACTGGTACTCGAGACCGAAGTGCCACTGCTGCATCATCGGCGTCTTCATATTGGGAGCGATCGAGTACAGATATGGGTTGTTCGGGTTCTGAAGAGAGGCACTCGGATAACCCTGAGTCCAGAAGTTGTTGATCATCAAGCTTGTGTCGGGCGGTCCTCCACCGGCGGGGAACTTGACTCCGACAGCGCAAAGATCCATCGGGTCGTTGATATTGGCCTGAGGGGGAGTGGGACTGCCGCAGGGCGAACCGAAAGTCTGGGTGAGGAAATACGGAGGATTAAATCCCGGACTGGGCCAGGAGAACGGCCCGTTCTCGACACCTCCGTAGAAAATTCCGTAGCCGGTGCGCAGGACCAATCTGTCGGTGATGCTGTAGGCCAGACCGATGCGTGGAGCGAAGTCCTTGTAGTCGGGATTGATCAATCCCGGTGATCCGGTTGCCTGGAGCGGTAAATACGAAGCAATGGCCGGATTTAGCGTCACGGTTTGGCCTTTCGGGACAATCAGAGTATCGGTGCGGAAATCAAACGTGCCCTGCTGATTCTTGCCTTCCGTCACGGGCATGAAAAGCTCGTAACGAAGCCCCAGATTCAGGGTGAGCCGGTCCGTGACCCGGATGTCATCCTGTCCAAAGAAGGCGAACGTGTTTCGGTGATAGTACGGACCCGTCAGGCTGGCAATATTGGCGGAGTCGGGGACCCCGAGGAAGAACGAGGCAATATCGTCTCCTCCCGTGAAGTTGCCTGTAGTCGGGTCCGCCGGCTTCCCAGGATTGGTGGTGAAGTCAGGGCCATAGCTCATATCACCGCGGGGAGCGTTTTGCTCGAAGATGGTGAACTCTTCTTTGCGGAGTTCAGTGCCAAATTTCATCGAGTGACGGCCTCGAATCCAGATGAGGTTTTCGTTCAGCACAAAACTGTTTTGCTTCTCGATGGCGGGTAGAAAATCGGAACTGCCGATACAGGCATAGTCCACGAAGCAGATCGAGGGAAGTCCGCCGATTCCGGACTGATAAGGAACTCCCAGAAGGCCAAGTTGGCTGGACACGTTGGTGTTGGCATTGGGCTCGACGCGGTGAGAATTGATACGGTTGTAGCCCAGGCGGAACTCATTCAGCAGAGTTGACGAGAAGGTGTGCAGCTCGCTGATGGCGACGCTGCGATAGGCGTTGTCCTGGTTGCCTGCGGTGAAGCCGCCGCCGTCCAGAAAACTGGTGAACGGACCGGGAGTGACAATGGGCTGGTCTTCATAGCTGACGCGCGCGAAGAAGTTATCCTTGTCGGAAAACTTGTGGTCCACGCGGACGTCGAAATTGTTTTGATTGAGGCTCTTCTTGGGGTCGACCAGATAATTGTTCCCGTTAATGTTGACATTGGGAGCCGGGAACAGCGCCGCTATGCGCACGGCTACGGGGTTAATGGCGCTGGGCCCGCTTTTGGGGAAAATATTGGTGGGAACGCCGCTGCTATTGACAGCGATGGGTACACCACAGAAACCGCTTGGGTTGGCGGCGTAAGGCACTGTTTGCCGCGGGTTGAAGATTTCTCCCTGGTAGGTCGGATTGCCGCTGCAATCGACCACACCGGCAATCGGGGTGGTCAGATCGAGGAAACTGGAGAAGTTACCCGCGACCTGGTCTGGAGTCGGAATCAGCAGAAGCTGCGGCAGAGCCTGGCGAATGCGCAGCCCCTCATAGTCCACAAAGAAGAAAGTGCGATTCTTGATGATCGGTCCCCCGAGCGTGGCTCCGAACTGATTCTGCTGGTAGGGTTGCCGGCCGAGGAAATCGAACGCGTTTCTGCCGTCCAGCTTGTCGTTTCGGATGAACTCGTACAGATCGCCATGGAAGCCATTGGTTCCGGACTTGATCACGGCATTCATGATGGCGCCATTGCCGCGGCCAAATTCCGCAGTGTAGGAATTGGTTTCCACCTTGAACTCGCCGATGGCGTCCACAGAGGGCTGAATCACGTAGGCGCTTCCGTTCAGCACATCGCCGAGGTTGGCGTTGTTGTCGATGCCGTCGAGCAGAAAGTTGTTCTGCAATGACCGCGCCCCGTTGGAGCTGAATCCCCAACTGGTCTCGGTACGCGAACCCGGCTCGCTAGGCGCGACTCCGGCGGCGAGCTGAGCGAGTTGCGCGAAGTTGCGGCCGTTCAGCGGAAGGGTCGTGGCGGTGTGGCTATTCACCACCTGCCCCAGTTCGGAGGTCTCAGTTTCAAGCTGTGCAGCCGTGGTCGAGACGGTCATCGTTTCGCTGATAGCCCCCACCTGCAGCGATAATGTCCACGCCCACACGATCCTGTACGTTCAAAGAGACGGGGCCTGCCACCGCTCGTTTGAAGCCCGCTTTCTCAACCGTCACCGTGTACTGGCCGATTCTCATCGGGCCCGCCACATACTCCCCGCCTGCGTTAGTCGTGGTGTGGATCACGGTCCCTCGGTCCACATCCGTGATGGTGACCCTGGCATCCGCCACTACTGCGCCCGTGCCGTCCTTCACAAGGCCGACGATGCTGCCCATGTCCTTTTGAGCCCAGGCGGTATTTGCCGTTGTCAGCACGATCAGAATGACAACCGCCGTGCTCAGAAATACGCTGCGAGAGTGGCCACAAGGAGATTTCATAGTTACGCCTCCACACAAGATCGAGCGAGAAGATCAGGGGTTCTTCTGCTCCTCTGCACGCCTGGCTTCGAGCAACAAATATTCAGAAAACTCAACTTTCAACTTTGGGAGATTTGCGTTCAATGATCCTAACTGTTTTCCATTTTCATAATCGATAACCTGGTATGCACCCGGCTGCCAAACCACGAAGCTCAACCTCGCCCTTCCACGGCTTGTTCTTGTCCGGGGCATAGAAGGCGTAGTACATGCGTCCATCCTTCGCGATGGCGTAGGCCTCGGGCGAGTCGTAACCGTAGGTGTACAGGTCCAGAAATTCGCCCCGCGACAACATCTTGTCCTGATAGATATCGATCCACTTCTTCCAATGCGCTTCCTTTTCCGGTGTGAGTTCGGCAGTCTTGAACTTCGGGCCATAGTCGGGCCAGGTGAACTTCGTTCCCAGCACGGCGCCCACGCCCACCGCCGAGGCGAAGTCTCGGCCTTTATCCACCTCATGCTCAGTGTTACTAAGCTCCACTTCCGTGAGTTCGACGTGGTCGCCATACACCGCCGCCTGCGGGCCGAGCAGCGCTTTATACATCTTGGTGCGCAGACGGACTTGCCTGGAGCCGACTGGATCAGCCGTGACTGCCTGGTCGATGTACGGCAGCCAAGCCAGGTTCGGCGGCGTGCCGCACGGGCACGCCTGGGTCACACTATCCGGTTTCAGAGCGCGAGTTGTCTCCAGAATGATCTTGTAGATGTCACCCACTGCCTCGATGGATTCGTTCGGCGACTTGTGATGGTGCTTGGGGTTGTAGCACGCCGGAACCGTGTAGGCAAAGTCGAGCTTATGCCCGTCGAAATCCCAGTCGCGAATGAAGCGCTCCGTCAGTTGCTTATAGTACTGCTTCACTTCAGGGATCGCCGGACAGAGTGCGCCGAGATCCGCCGTGGCGCGCGCGGGATTCCCTTTCTGATCCAGAATGAGCCAGTCAGGATGTTGCTTGACCACATTCGATAGCTGATACGGACGATGGTTGAGTATGTCCTTGCCGTGCCCATCTTCGACGACCAGCGGTATCCACCAAAGCGTGATGTGTATGCCCTCGTTGTGGTATGCCTTGACAACTTTCTGCAGCGACTCGTCGGGGAAAGTATCCGCGCGCGGTTCCCAATCGCCGCGCGACTGGAACCAGCCCGCATCCAGAGTGGCCCAGCGGAGGCCGAGTTGCTTCAGCTTCGGAATAGTGCCCAGCATCTGCTTGGGCGTGAAGTTCATCTCATATCCCCAGCCGCACCAGTTGGCCTCATAGTCGGCGTTCGTCGGATGGGCAAGACTCAGCCCGCGGACCTGCAGCATCTTCGAATACAAGCTCAGGGGCTCGTAAAAATCGCCGTGAAAGACGGAGACGAACGTAAGTGGAGTCGCATACACCTGGCCAGCCTGCAACTTTGTATTCACATCCAGGACGACTCTGGCGCTCACACGGCCGCTGGGAAGTGTTTGTACCGGCAAGCTTAGGCGCAGAGGAACAGTTTCCGCGTGCCCGATTGCCTCCCCGACCGATCCCGTCCAGAAGGCGACGACGGGAATGCCTCCTCCCGTCTGGTTTTCATCATTGTGCATGATGACCTGCATGGGATTCGCGCGCGCGAATTTCTCGCTGATCTGCACTACATCTTCTTTGCCCCAGGCCTCGCTCGAGCCGTGAAACGACCACATCGCATACGGCGCTGCCTTCTGATCGGTAAGCGAAGCATTGAAGACGTGCTGCTGGGTGGTGATCCGGTCAATCGTAACTTCGGTCCTGCCGGTGTTCTTATACGAAACACTGCTGAGAAGCAGGTTGGGGAAGTCGTCATACACTTCGATCGCGACGGATTTCTCCAAAGAAGGTTGCGACTGGCTATTGCCCACAACCTCGATGCGCTTGCCCTTGGCGCCAAGCCGGCCGGAAGCCTCGGAAATCCGGGCGTGATCGAGGGCTAACACAAAGTCGCGGATTTCTCGCCCGCCGATGACCACACTGTCCGTCGAAGCAGTGGTATCTCCCATGGGATCATCCAGCGTCACATTCTGTCCGCCGTGAAGAAGATTCGCCTGCACATATCCAGATGGAAGTAATCGAAACTCCGCGGCCGAGGTCGTCACCACGATGGATGACCCCGGGCTGGTCGTAACCGCAATCGCCGATTCCCCCTGACTGCGGGGAGATGACGTTCTTGGCCCGGTTGCAACCGGCGATGCACAGCACCAGAACGAAAGCAGGACAGAGCGTCGACCGCAGCACGGTAAAGATGGCCCAGGAAGAAACGGTTCGACGCTGCGGCATTGTGTCAGACCTCTCGGCTCGGAGCGGGGTCGACAAACCGATCAATTGCGGTAAGTGTAACGTTTTACTTGATCGCACATTGATAATACCCGGTCGCCCCAACTGTCAAGAAAAAACGTCCGCAGGAAAAATGACCAGCCGAGCGCGCCAGCGCATCACAAATGCGGCGCTGGACACGTCGACTCCCGCACGATCAGCTTGGGGGAAACCTTCCGATACATCGCGTGAGCCGGGCGCTTTTCTACCGAGGCTCGGATCAGTTCCTCGACGATCTCCGCGCCCAGCGAACCCTGCATCTCTAACTGCTGCTGCACCGTCGTCAGCGGCGGATTGTAGAATTCCGCTCCTGGGATGTCATCGAAGCCCACGACGGAGCAATCCTTCGGAATCCGCCGTCCAGCCTTGGTCAGGGCGCGGATTGCAGCACACGCGGTGAGATCGTCGAAGGCGACCACCGCCGTGAAATCCAGGCCCCGCTGCACCAATTCCTCCGTTAGGTCGCATACTTCCGCATAGGTCGGGGTCCGTTCCTTGATTTCTAAAACGAGGTGAGTATCGATCTTCAGGCCGACATCGTTCGCAAAATTCTGGATCCCGCGCCAGCGTTGCAGACTGTCAACCAGGATCTTTGGGCCTTTGATAAAAGCGATTCGCCTGTGACCTAACTGGTAAAGGTGCTGAATCGCCTGCCGCGTACCCGCTTCGTTGTCCACCACGATGGAACTGACCGGACCGCGGTGTAACTCGCGCCCGATCACCAGCGCGGGAATATCGCGCTCCGCAAACTCGGTCAGCAGGGCAGTGTCAAGGTAGACAGGATTGGCGATGGCAATGAGACCCTCTACTCGCCGCCCCAGCAGCATATCCACACAGCGTTGAAATTGGGATCTGTCGGTCTGCAGGTCGGTGACGATGGGGAAATAGCCTGCCGGTCGCAGGTGATTCTCGATGCCACGAAGAATCTGCGTGCAGTAGGCGTCCGTAATGTCAAACACGACGACGCCGATCGTGTGGCTGCGCTGGCTTCGCAGCGAACGCGCAAACAGATTGGGACGGTAGCCCAGTCGGCGGGCAACTTTCCGGATGTGTGTGCGGGTCCGGGCAGAGATGCGCTCGGCCGACGGTCCTGCGTTCAGCACCATGGAGACGGTTGTGACCGAGAATCCGCTCTTGCCGGCAACATCACGAATGGTTACCATCGTCGCCTCAATGGCGCGGCCGCGTCACCAGAACTGGTCGAATAAAAATCCGCATGGACTCTAGCACAACCACGTACCCTGGCGCGAACAGTTGACAGCACAGAAGCCGAAGCCTACATTTAGCCGTATTGTAACGTTTCACCGGAGAAAAAGCTTGACAGATTTTGGGAAGCGCATCAGGTTACAACGCATCCTCCGGCACGACCGCGGCGCCCTGGTGATTGCCTTTGATCACGCGCTGGTTCTGGGCCCGATTCCCGGCACCCTCGACCCGGCCAGGCAAATTCAGCGGTTCGTCGAGGCACAGGCAGATGCCATCCTTCTCAACCTGGGGACGGTTCGTTACTTCGCGGAGGCGGTTGCATCCGGGCATATCCCCGGGCTCATCGTCCGCCTGGATTGGACCACCGCGTTCAACGATTCGGCGAAGGTAGCTCCCAAAGGCTTCCAGACTTGCCTGGTGGCCCACCCCGAAGATGCTCTGCGAGCGGGCGCCGATGCCGTTATCACATTCCTCTTTGTCGGCAGCGGGGATGCCGAGTTCGAGAAAAAAGAAGTTCGCCGTGTAGGCCGTCTTGCCCGCGAGTGTGAGCGGCTGGGAATGCCGTTGATTGTCGAGTCACTGGCTCGCGGCGCACAGGTGAAGAACCCGCGTGATTCCAGGTGGCTCATGCTCCACACCCGGATGGCGGCGGAACTGGGAGCGGACGTAATCAAAACCGAAAACGCCGAAGACGTCGAAACCATGCGTGACGTGGTGCGCAGCTGCCCCATTCCCATCCTCGTTCTTGGCGGTACTCGCACCAGCTCAGATCAGGAAGTGCTCTCTGTTGTCCGCGCGATTATGCAATCGGGCGCCGCCGGAGTGTTCTTTGGCCGAAACATTTTTCAGTCCGACAATATGCCCGAACTCCTGCGGCGTGTCTCTTCAGAACTCGCCGTGAAGTCAACCCCAGGAAAGTGACCTGTGAGTCTGCTGGCAGTAGACATGGGTTCGAGCAGCTGCAAGGCCGTTGCATTCTCGGAGGACGGCCACGCACTCGCTCTGAAGACTCAGTCCTACTCCGCAGAGTCGCGCCGTCCTACCTGGAGCGAAATGCCTCCAGAAAAGTTTTGGCAGGCTTTTCACACCGTGGTCCAGGCAATCGCCGCTGAGGTGACCAACGACTCCGTTGAAGTTCTTGCCGTCAGTTCGCACGGAGAAACATTTATCCCGGTGGATGAGCAGAAACGCGCTATCGGCCCGGCCATCCTCAATGCGGACAACCGAGCCGTCGCAGAGGCGCACTGGCTCGCCGAAAAAATCGGGCGCGAGAAGCTCTTTGAAATTACCGGACTGGTGGCGCATTCGATGTATCCGCTGCCAAAGATGTTGTGGCTCCGGAAACACCAGCCCGATGTGTTCTCCAGCACCGCCAGCTTCCTGGCTCTTCCCGGTTATCTGCTGACCCGGCTCGGCCTGCCGGGCTACATCGACTTCTCCCTCGCTTCCCGTTTCCTCGCCTTCGATACTCGCAAACGAAAATGGTCGGCCGAGATTCTTTCGGCTTGCGAAATGCCCGAGAACCAGTTCCCTACCCCGCTCCCGGCGGGAACGATCGCCGGGCAGTTGCCTGCAAACATCGCCACTGACCTGGGCCTTAAGCCAAACCTTCCCGTGGTACTAGGCGGCCACGATCAGCCCTGCGCTGCGTTGGGCAGCGGAGTGCTCGGCCCGGGACGAGTCTCAGCGTCGTTGGGAACGTACGAATGCCTGGTCGCCGCCTCGGAAGTTCCGGCGTCAATTGGTGTTGCTCTTGCGGCCAATCTGAATTCGTACTGCCACGTCGTTCCGGGTCGCTATGTCACTCTCGCTTATTTTCCTGCGGGAATCATGATCGAGTGGTTTCTTCGAGTGCTTTGTTCGGCAGGAGAGCCGGGCAGCTCCGTGTCGCAGGGCGACCTCTGTGCGGCACTGGAGTCGCAGGCGTCTCCGGGTCCTACCGGGTTATGCATCACTCCACACCTGTTCGGCACTTGCAATCCAGACTTCGATCCCAACGCAACCGGAGTGATCGCGGGAATTCGCGGGAGCACGACGCGGTCGGATCTTTACAAGGGCATCCTCGAAGGCATCGCCAGTGAATTCGCGAACATGGCGGAGCTGCTGCAACAGGCAGCTGGTGAGTTTCGAAATGTATACATCAGCGGAGGCGGTGCGCGTTCCCGTCTCGGTTTGCAGCTCCGCGCCACCATGGCAAACCGCGAGCTCCACCTCATGCAATGTCCTGAAGCAGTTTGCCTGGGCACCGCGATCCTGGCCGGGGTTGCGACCGGCAAGTACGGCAGTTTTGCGAAAGCCGTTGAACAGGTAGTCCGCGTCTCGGAAACAATCACGCCGGATGCCGCCACCGCTGCCAGCTACGAAGCTCAGAGGATGCAATACCGCATGCTTTATTCCAGCCTTGCGCCATTAAGGCGCTCACAGGCAAAGCGAATTGAGGAGGAACCATGATCGAGCCCAACGTTGGGTTCATTGTCTACGGCGTCCACAAGGACGGGCTGAAGGACCCTATGGGCCAGCCTTTCATCGATGAGGCCGTGGTTCAGCGTTCCAAGGACGCGCTCACCAAAGCGGGAGTCAAACTGGTCACCCACGAAATGGTGATCGCCAGCAAGGAAGAAGCCATCTCCGCCTTGCGGCGGATGAAGCACGCCGAGGAAGTCGACGCCGTGATCTTGTTTTCCGGCACCTGGGTGTGGGCGGCTCACCTGGTGGGAGCAATACGCGACTACGCCAGCACGGGAAAAGGTGTTTTGCTGTGGACTCATCCCGGCTCGCAAGGCTGGCGCCCGGTAGGTGGACTGGTCATGCATGGAGGATTGCTGGAGATCGGAGTCCCCCACAAGTTCGTCTATGGTGCGGCCGACGACCCGGTCGCGGTTGAAAAAATCGTGAGTTACGCGCGTGCATCCCACATGAAGAATTGGCTCAACCTGTCTACGATCGGAACCTTCGGGGGCCGCGGTATGGGACAAACTTGCGGCGTAGCTGACCCATCCCAGTGGATGCGCATGTTTGGCATCGACATCGATTCTCGCGATACGACCGAGCTCGTCCGTACCGCAGAATCAGTCTCGCAGGCCGAGATCAAAACCGTCGCCACGCGATTGCAGAAGTTGTTCGACAAGGCTCCAGACTTAACGGTTGCCAATGAGCGCTCGATCCGCCTTTACCTTGCCCTGAAGAAAATAGTTGAGAAGGAACATTTCGACTTCTACACGATTCAGTCATTCCCCGGTCTCGGTGATTCTTACTCGGCCACCTGCTTCGCGCAGAGCATGATGCTCGAAGATGGATACGGGACGTCCACTCTCGGCGATTTCAACACTGCGCTTACGGTTCTGCTGCTGACCAAGCTGAGCAAGGAACCCGTATACTACGGCGATCTCCAGCACATCGATGCGAAAACCAAGGAGATCAAAATCATTGGGGACGGAGCGTGTCCGCCTTCGTTGGCCGGGAAGCTTGGGCCCGCTGGTTTTGCCGAGCACGGCATTCCCACCGAAGGCGAGGCGGGCGGCCTCTCCGTCAAGCTGATCTGCAAAGTCGGAGAGGGCGTCCTGGCTCGCCTGGGGAGGATTAACGGCGAATTCCAGATGGTCATCACGCGGGCCACGGTTTTCGAACCTCCGGCCGAAAAGATGGCGAGCCGCGTGAAAGAGTGCGGCATTCCCTTCTGGCCGCATGGCTTTGTCACCGCTCATTGCGACATGGATGTGCTTCTTCAGAATTGGACCAATGAATATGCGTGCCTGGGATATGGAAGCCATCTCTTCCCGGCACTCGTTGATTTCTGTGAACTGACCGGCATCAAGACAGTGCTGCCGTGAAGGAGGGTGATTCCATGATTCCCATTCCAATGATTCCCATTCCAATGACGCGCCCACAGCGACCGGCACCAGCCGTCTTGTTGACCATCGCGATGACGATTGCGACCGCAATTCTCTGCGCTGCTCAGACCACTTCCGCGCCTTCTTCGCCTGGACGGACTGAAGAAGAAAAGGCATTGCAGTCTTTCGCGGATCTCCATCCCATCGACGTGCACGTTCACGTCTTCAAGACCGATCCCGCATTTCAAAAAATGCTCGAGCAGCTGAATCTGAAGCTGCTGAACATTCTCGTCATGGATGACACGCTGTCCTATCGCCGGGAGCTGCAGCCGCAGGTCAATGACGCACTTGCGCTCATCAAGTCCAGTCGCGGCCACGTTGCGCTCTGTACCACATTCGATCCTTATAAATTCGATAGTCCTTCATTCTCTGCGGACGCCATCAAGCAGATTGATGACGACTTCGCCCACGGCGCTGTGGCAGTGAAGATCTGGAAGAACATCGGCATGGAGATTAAAGATCACAACGGCAAATACATCCTCGCCGACGATCCGAAGTTCGAGCCCATCTATCAGGACATCGCCCGGCACGGCAAAACTCTCATGTCCCATCAGGCAGAGCCGAACGTGGCATGGGGTCCGCCCGATCCGTCCGATCCTTCCTGGTCGTATTACCAGGAAAATCCGCAATGGTATGTCGCCAATAAACCCGGTTTTCCGTCGAAGCAGGCGATTCTAGAGGCCCGCGATCACGTGCTCGCCGGCAATCCCACCCTGAAAATGGTAGGAGTCCACCTCGGCAGCATGGAACGAGACTTCGACAACATCGCGGCACATCTAGACAAATATCCCAACTTCGCCATCGACACCGCCGGCCGAATGGAATACCTGATGATGGCGCCCACGGAAAAAGTGCGCACCTTCCTCATTAAGTACCAGGACCGCGTGCTCTATGGCACGGATCTCGATCTGCTGGCAACAGCGAATCTCCCCGAAGCCCTGAAAGAATGGAAATCTACCTACGCGCGGGATTGGAGGTTTCTGGCCACCGGAGACAGCTTCAGTGCAGACGGCCGGCAGGTGCATGGATTGCATCTACCGGCGCCTGTACTCCGCAAGATATTTCGCAGCAACGCGCTCCACTGGATTCCAGGCTTGTGAATTTGCAGAGTCCGCCGTGCTTGTAGGTTGTGAAATATGGTGGGCAGTGCAGGACTCGAACCTGCGACCTCCTGCTTGTAAGGCAGGCGCTCTAACCAACTGAGCTAACCGCCCCTCACACTTGCGCGCACCGAGATCCGTTAAGGAATTTTGCCGTTAAGGAAAACCTGCCGCGCCGGTCGGATCTTGAAGGAGGGGCATAGGCGCGAACGGCGTTTTTTCGAGTATACGTGCCCGTTCAAAAAACGGTCAAACATCAGCGGCCATCCAGCACAACGGCCCCTTCCCTTCCCGCGTGCGCCGAAACCAGAGTCACCACCTGCTAGACTGGCGCTGTGCGGCGCCTGATCATAAATGCAGATGACTTCGGCTTCACCTCCGGAGTCAACCGCGCCATTGTCGAGGCGCATACGAGCGGAGTCGTGACCTCGACTACGCTAATGGCGAACGGTCCCGCCTTCGCCGAAGCCGCGCAACTGGCGAAGACGCTTCCGCAACTTAGTATCGGATGTCACGTCGTGCTGATCGACGGCAATCCGGTGCTCGCGCCCGCGCAAATTCCCAGTCTCACCGATGGGCACTCGCACCCTGCCCGTTTTCGTGATGGCCTGAAAACCTTCGCCGCGCGCGCGATTGCAGGCCGCATCTCTGCGGAAGAAATCGAAGCCGAAGCCGCAGCGCAGATTCGAAAGCTCCAGTCCTTCGGCATCGCCGTCTCCCACGTGGATACTCACAAACATACCCACTTGTTCCCGAGCGTGTTGCGACCCCTGCTGCGAGCCGCTGCTGCGTGTGGCATTCGCGCGCTGCGCAATCCTTTTGGTCCACGCCGGCCGTTTCGATCGAGCCAGTTGCTGGCAAGACCTGGGCTGTGGACGCGCTATGCTGAGCTCCGGTTCTTACGCCGCTTTGCCTCCAGGTTCCGCGAGGCTGTCGAGCGCGAATCGTTCGTCACGCCGGATGGCACTCTGGGCATCGAAGTCACCGGCGTCCTGGATGAAACCCTATTTCGGGCCATTGCCGCGGACATGCCAGAGGGCACGTGGGAGTTTGTCTGCCACCCCGGTTATAACGACGCCGAACTGCGAGCCGCCAAGACCCGGCTGCGCGAGTCGCGCGAAACTGAGCTGCGCGCTCTCACTCTGCCCCAGGCTCGTGAAGTCCTTCGCAGCAGCGGAATTGCATTGATTTCGTATCGCGACCTCGCGGCTCACGGATAGATTCCCAACCGGATCCAGCCCCTTTAAGCCTCCGCCCACATTACCCTCGTAACCTGCGGCGATTACGCCAAAGAGTATTATGGTCTTGTCAACATTAACAGTTCTTCAGATTTGGAGGTCGTGGCTCATGGCAGCCCAAGGATCAGCACCGCGTGCGACGCTCGAACTGAAGGTACGCGTGTGGGGCATGGGGGCCAACGAGCATATATTTTTCCAGAACGCCAGCGCGCAGAATGTCAGCGCCAGCGGCGCTTGCATCGGCGGCCTCGAGCAACCGCTAAAGGTGGGCGACGTCATCGGCGTGCAGTACGAGGGCAAGAAGGCACGATGTAGAGTGATCTGGGTGATGGACGCCGGCGGCTTGAAAAAGATTCAGGTTGGCGTGCAGCTGATCGCCGATCAGGAGTGCCCCTGGCTCGCGCTGTTGCCGCAGGAGACTCGAGACGCAGCCGAGACCCCGCGGGCCCCCGATAACCGCAGAAAATTCCAGCGCCACAGGATTGCGTACCCTCTCGAACTCAAAGACGAGCGCGTCAACACGCCCATGCGCGTAAACGCGACCGACATCAGCGGGAACGGTTGTTATGTTGAGACCATCATGCCGCTGCCTATCGGGACTTCGTTGAAGGTCGATCTCTGGATTGACCAGGAACACATTTCCGCCTCCGCCACGGTTCGCACGCGCGATCCCGGAGTGGGCATGGGCATCGAATTCACCGGGTTGACCGAAGAGACGAAGCGTCGATTCCAGGCCCATCTGGAGCAAATCGATCCCGGCAACCTGCCGACTGCGCCCAAACCCAGCGAATAGATTCATCTCTTTCGCTTTGCCCGCAACGCTGCGTGTAAAATCTGCATCCGCTATTCATTCCAGCCATCGAATGACAAAACCCGCGAAAGGGCGGACCTCGACAGATGAAGATTGGGATCACTGGTTATCCCACCTACGGCGGCAGCGGCGTGGTCGCTACGGAACTCGGTCTCGAGCTGGCTCAGCGTGGACATGAAATTCACTTCATCTCCTACGCCCAGCCGATCCGCCTGCGAGGCGCAGAACCGAACATCCACTACCACGAAGTCGAGGTTTCCCGCTATCCGCTGTTCGAGTATCCCCCATACGATCTGGCGTTGGCCACGCGTATGGCCGAGGTTTCCCAGCTCTACGACCTTGACCTGCTTCATGTTCACTATGCCATCCCCCACTCTGTAAGCGCGTTGCTGGCGCGCCAGATGCTGGCCGACGGCCCTCGCGGCCGGCGCCTGCCTTTTGTCACAACCCTTCACGGGACCGATATTACGTTGGTTGGCCTCGACCGCTCGTACCTGCCGATCACTCGCTACTCGATCGAACAGAGCGATGGCGTCACCGCAATTTCCAATTACTTGCGCGATCGCACGCTGCGCGTGTTCGACGTGAAGAACAGCATCGAGGTCATCTATAACTCGGTCAACTGCGACGTGTACCGTCGCGATCCCGAAGCCTCAGCCGCGTTGCGCAAAGAGTACGCGCCCAATGGCCAACGCATTCTCGTGCATCTGTCCAACTTCCGCCCGGTGAAGCGGCTCACCGACGTCATCGAGATCTTCGACCGTGTGCACAAGCAGATTCCGTCCAAGCTACTGCTCATCGGCGACGGGCCCGATCGTTCCGTGGCCGAGTGGCTGGCGGTGCAAAAAGGAATCCACGAGGACGTGCTTTTCCTGGGCAAGCAGGACCAGATCTACGAACAACTCGCGGTCGCCGACATCATGCTGATGCCGAGCGAGCTGGAATCGTTTGGTCTGGCCGCTCTGGAAGCCATGGCCTGTGAGGTGGTTCCCATCGCCACACGCGTGGGCGGCGTGCCTGAAGTGATCGAGCACGGCGTCAGCGGATATCTCGCTGATGTCGGCGACGTTGAAACGATGTCACGCTATGCCATCGACCTCCTGCGCGACGAGTCCCTTCTGCACCGGGTAGCCAAACAAGCGCGGGCAGTCGCGCAAGCACGTTTCTGTGCCAGCAAAATCGTCCCGCAGTACGAAAACTTTTACCGTCGCGTGCTGGAACGCTCTTCGTAGAACCCTTCCGGCACCGCGCTTTCGGCCCGCAACAGCGGCAAACGGATTCGCACCAGCGTTCCCTTCCCCTCGTGGCTGTCGATGGTCATGCGTGCCGTGTCCCCATAAAGCACGTGCAGCCGTTCGGAGATATTCGCCATGCCGATGCCCATGCCGCTCCACGTGCCGCTGTTCGACAGAGGAGCCGCGCCCATTCCCACGCCGTCGTCTTCCACCTCGATGATCAGCTTTGAGTCAGTCACTCGGCTGCGCAAGTAGATGCTCCCTCCCTCTACCTTCGTCGCCAGCCCGTGCTTGATGGAGTTTTCCACCAGCGGCTGCAACAGCATGCTGGGTACGATCACGTCCAGCGACGCCGGATCGAGTTCCTTCACTACATGCAACTTGTCGCGTCCAAAGCGCACCACTTCGATATCGAGATAGTTGTCAATAAAGTCGACCTCTTCTCGCAGCGGCGAAAAGGCCTCGCCGGTGCTGAGCACCCGACGCAATATGGTGGCCAGTTTGAAGATGACCTCCCGCGCCGTTTCCGGATCGAAGCGCACCAGCGACGAAATCGAATTCAACGTGTTGAACAGGAAGTGGGGGTTGATCTGATTCTGCAATGCCTCCATTCGCGCATGCAGCAGCAGTCTTTCCTGCTCCTCCAGCTTGATCTGAATGCGCACGCTGTTGAAAATCTTCAGCTCAATTCCAATCGCAATCACCGAGGCCGCATAAATCGCCGCTTCCACCCACAGATTGCTGCTCTCCAGGCTGAAGGTCGAGCGCGGAAAGTAGCGTGACAACTCGGTTTGCACGAAACGCAGGCCGACGATGGTGGTGAAAAACATGATCTGCCAGTCGAACAATCGCGGCCTCGGAAGATTGCGTCGGATCAGGCGATAAATGCTGAGATCAATGAAGGGAGAGAACGACCAGATATCGTCCTTGTCTACTGCCAGCGTGCGCAGTTGTCCGGCAATGAAGCCACTCAGCACTGCGAATGGCAACGTGGCCCACTCTCCCAGCAGCATCGCCGGGAAGGCCATGAGCACGCCGCCGAGCGATCCCGCCAGGCGGCCGCCAATCGCTCCCAGCAAAAGCGCGGTTTCGAAACTTAAATCGCCGGCCAGAAAACTCTTCTGCGAAATTCGGATCCACAACCCCAGCATGATGGGAAGGCCGAACCACAGCACCAGATAGATTTTCTGGCGCAGAGTCCGCTCTTCGCGGAACAGCAAAGACTTAAATTCCAACGATCGCACCAGGCTGCTGGAAACGGCCGCCGCCACGCCCAGCTTGACTAGCAGATTGATGAGGATGAGACGCGTATCCATGGAATTCGGGTCGCCCAGGCTGCCGTCGAAGATTGCAGTTGAGAAAACTGTAGCACGAACGATTCAAAGCCTGATGGCTGAAAAAAGCCGGCTGAAAAAAGCCTTCAGTAGCCTCTGCGCTTATCCACCGTGTATAGCAGCGGCTCGTGCGTCAGATAACGCCGAAGATTTTCGGAGAACAGATCGTAGTGCCGCTGCCAGAGCTTCTCCGTCAACCCGGCAGTGTGCGGTGTGATGAGCAGGTTCTCAAGATCCCAAAGCGGCGACTCCGAGGGCAAAGGCTCCTGCTCAAACACATCCAGCGCAGCACCGGCAATCCGCTTGCCGCGCAGCGCCTCCACCAGGGCTGCGTCATCGACCTGCGCGCCACGGCCGACGTTGATCAGGTAAGCGTCAGCTTTCATTTTCGCAAAACGTGCTGCATTCATCAGTCCCTGCGTGGCGGAAGTGAGTGGCGCCGCCACCACGCACATAGTCCGACGCGGCCAGCAGTTCATCGAGCTGCGACGCAGCGAGTATCGCATCTACTCCTTCCGGTCTTCCTTTCTCTGGATGTTCCCGCACCGCGATCACCCGCATGCCCAGCGCAGCGGACTTCTTCGCCACGTTCTGTCCGATGCTGCCCACCCCAACCAGGCCCAGCGTCGCTCCCGCGATCTCACGAGGGCGCGGACCTTCACTCCACATTGCCGCTTGTCCCCACGTCCGTTTTTGCTGCCAAAGTGCGGCCTGCGGAATTTTCCTGGCCAGCGCAAAGATCAACGCGATGACATGCTCCGCCACCACCGGACCGTGAACTTCGCTGGAGTTCGTAATCACCACATCGCTTTTTACCAGCTCCGGAAACATCAATTGATGAACCGCCGCCGTAGGCGCGTGAACCCACCGCAGCTTGCGCGCAACCGCAAACTGCTGCGGCCGCAACGAGATGGTAAAGATAATTTCCGCCTCGCGCAGATGCTCCTCGACGCCATCGTAACTGTCGCGTTGCACAATCTGCAGTTGCCTGAACTCGTTCCCCAGCCGTTCGCCAAACCACGCCGGCACGTTCCACAGCTCGAAACGGTGATGCACCACGATCAGCAGTTTCATAAGTTTTGAAAACTTAGTCACAAGAATCTTAAGAATCGACGTTCTGCCCACCGCATCTGGAACACTGTACCCCTCCCCGGAGTCTTGTACCGTTACAATAACGGCAGCTGGCGCAAGCCGTGTCCGGAGGGCATTATGCGGCACACCTGCTTTGTTCTGTTGATCGTGCTGGCGAGCATCCATTCGATCGCACAAACCCCTCCCCCGCCTCCTCCCCCTCAGACCGCGCGTCAGGCGCTGCTGGAGATGTTCATCGGAAAGAGTCCGGGAGCGTTCGAAAAGCACTTGCCCGAGTCCGCTCGCCACGCGCTCATCCGCAAAGGCGATACGATTACATCCTCGCTTATGTTTCGGTTCTCCACCATCGGACAGGAACTTTCCTCAGGCGGAAGCAAGCTGGAAACCTTCGACACAGGTCCTACTCTGGCCGTAAACGAGGATAGCAACAGCCATCGCAAGATTGAGATCTTAGTCGAACGGGACGACCTGCAGGGTGAGGACGACGTCATTGAACTCTCGTTTCGCACCTATCACGACGGACAACTGGAGTATCTCCCCGTCCTGCCCCGCCTTATCTTCTCTATGAAGCAGGAAAAGGACGTCTGGCGTCTCAATGAATTGACCGCCGAAGCCCATGTGCCACTCAGCGATCCAGACTATCTCAACGGACTGCGAAAAGAGCAGAACAAGGGTTACGAGCGCATGGCTCCCATACAGGTGCAGAACCTGGTGAGCGCAGAGTTGAATTATTCGCAGAAGCACCCTGCCCAAGGATTTACGTGCAAACTGAGCACCCTGTTCGGAACCAAGTTCAATCCTAACGCGGTCGAGCAGGGCGCTGCGCTGTTCGATCCTGCGCTGGCGGAAGGCACAAAGGATGGATACGTGTTCTCCGTTACCGGTTGCACAGGCTCACCCGCTACGAAGTTTCAAATCTCCGCCGTCCCCGAAGAAGCTGACTCCGGCATGAAGGCCTTCTGCGCCGACGAATCCGGCACGCTACTCTTCGCCGCCGACGGACAAGCGGACACCTGCAACAGCTCGGGACAGCCCTGGAAATAGAACAAGTCATCGGATGATCGGAAGATCGGGTCATCGGGTGATTTGATTCAGATTCGGCGGCGCGAAGTCCGGTATGAGGCAGCGAAAATGGCAACCAATTCGTTAGCCTCAATTAGTAATTCCTTTAACAGATCCTCTTTGATAATTCCGGATTCGATAAGACATTCAAGCCAAAACACCGTTTCGTCTGCTTCCTCGACGACGATTCCGATCTTGGACACAAACTCGGCCTGAGACCGTGCCCGCCCCCCCGCTGCTCGGTAATTCGCGCCTATCGAGGTCCCAGAGCGTAATAGCTGCTTGCCCAGAACCTGCGCCTCGATTGTACGAGGAAGATGCTGAAACAACCGGATGATTCTAAGCGCAAAGCGCTTGGTACGATCACGTAGCGTTTCCTGCTTGCTAATAATAGGCACATTCATTTGAGCAACCAAACAATCCAATCCCCCGATGACCCGATCACCAGATCACCCGATCTTCTTGATCCGCAGGTCGTGCCCCGTCATCTCCTTCGGTTCATCGACACCGAGCATTCCCAGCAGCGTAGGCGAAATATCGCGCAGCGATCCGCCGGACTTCAGCGTGAACTGCTTCGCATCTTCCGATACGACAATAAACGGCACGGGATTCGTCGTATGCGCCGTGTGCGGCCCGCCGGTCGCAGGATCGATCATCATCTCCGCATTGCCATGATCGGCCGTGATCAGCATCGCGCCGGCCTTGGCGCGGACCGCACTCTCGATTCGTCCCAGGCAGGCATCCACAGTTTCGACGGCTTTGACCGTCGGCTCGATTTTTCCCGAATGTCCCACCATGTCGGCATTCGCGAAGTTCACGATGATTACGTCGAACGTTCCTTCTTCCGTCGCCTTCACCACGGCATCGGCGATTCCGGCCGCGCTCATCTCCGGCTTCAAATCGTAAGTTGCAACTTTGGGCGACGGCACCAGCAAACGTTCTTCCCCAGGAAACGGCTTCTCCACGCCGCCGTTAAAGAAATAGGTGACATGGGCATACTTCTCGGTTTCCGCCACGCGCAGATTGCGCATGTTCAAACCGCCCATAACATTGGCCAGAATGTTCGCCATCGACTCCGGCTGAATGACCACCGGCAGGCTGAAGTTCTTGTCGTACCGCGTCATACACACGTAATGCAGATTCTTCGGCACACGATCGCGGGGAATCGTCGCATCCAATTCTGCCGCCCCTGGCAGATCGCTGCCGCCCTTGTCGTTTAGGCCGCTGTTACGGGTGAGCGCCCGCGTAATCTGCCGCACGCGATCCGCCCGAAAGTTAAAGCAGATGCACGCATCTTCATCACGAATGGTGGCCAGCGGCTCTCCCTGAGGGTCGGTGCACACAAACGGCAACACAAATTCGTCGGTCACTCCTTTGTTGTAAGACTCTTTCATGCCTTTCACCGGATCGGCGTACCGCCCGCCTTCGCCATCGGCATAAACCATGGCGTTGAAGGCCTTCGCAATGCGCTCCCATCGCCGGTCACGATCCATCGCGTAGTAACGCCCATTCACCGTTGCGATCTTGCCGCAGTTGTACTCAGTCATCTTTTGCTGCAATTGCTCGAAGATAGCCTGCGCCGCTGGTCGGCAGCGTGTCGCGCCCGTCCATAAACGCGTGCACGAAGACGCGCTCTAATCCGTTCTGTTTCGCCATCTTCAGCAGAGCAAACAGATGGAGAAGTTGTGAATGAACGCCGCCATCCGACACCAGCCCGAACAAATGCAGCCGCCGCTCCCCCACGCGCGCATGCTTCATCGCCGCGAGCAGCACCGGATGCTTGAAGAAATCCCCGTTCTGGATCATCAAATCAATGCGCGTGATGTCCATGTGCACAATGCGCCCCGCCCCAATGTTGAGGTGCCCCACTTCGCTGTTTCCCATTTGCCCTTCAGGCAGGCCGACATAAGGCCCACTGGTATGAATCAGCGTGTTGGGATATTCGCGCAGCAGTCGATCGTAAGTCGGCTTACGCGCCATCGCTATAGCATTGGCCTCGGTTTCGGCGCGATATCCCCAACCATCGAGGATGATCAGAACAAGCGGTTTAGGACGAGTCATAAATCAGCTCTTAGCTCTTAGCTTCTAGCTCTTAGCGGCAAGGACCGGAAGGGCACGGCTTCAGAGGTTGCGGAAAAACTCATCGATGCAGGCAGAACCGTGGAAGAGCGGCCCTTCAGGGCCGCGTAAGCCGTCTAGAATCGGCCGGGCTTCAGCCCTGGTGGTCGCCCTTCTCGCCTCGGGAATAAGTTTTTCCGCAGCCTCTTCAGCAGCACTTCCTATACGATGCATTTCGCAGGCTCCTGCTGGACTATACTCGAAAATCGACGGAGGAAATCATGCCGATCAGCGCACTCTTGCTCCCCGAACTCGACCGGGAGATGAAGAAAACCCGCACAACCCTGGAACGGGTTCCTGCCGACAAACCGGACTTCGCTCCTCACGCGAAATCTATGCCCTTGCGCAAACTGGCGCCTCATGTCGCACAGCTTGCCAGCTTTGGCGTAAACGTGCTGACTACCCCGGAACTGGATTTTTCCCAAGGCAGCGTAAAACCGTTGCAGTTCGAGTCTGTCCCCCAACTGCTCCAGGCCTTCGACGAAGGCGCGGCGAAAGTGCGCAGCGCCCTCGAAGCTACTCCCGATAAAGCGTGGACGGAAAACTGGAAGCTGAGCTTCCAGGGCAAGACGATTTTCGAGGGACAACGATTTCTGGCCTACCGCGAGATGTTTCTGAATCACCTGGTGCATCACCGCGCCCAGCTCGGCGTATATCTGCGATTAAATGGTAAGCCCGTGCCCGCGACCTACGGTCCATCCGCAGATGACACGCTGGGATTTTGAACGCATCCTCTTAATCTTAGGTCACCTACGGCCTGATCTGAACCGGGGTACCGACAGCAACTGCGTTCCATAGCCCGTCAATCTCGTTGTCGGTTAGAGCGATGCATCCATCAGTCCAGTCGAATTTTCGATGTAGGCTCCCAATCCAGCCCAGGCCGTTCTGGATTCCATGAATCTCAACATCGCCACCAGGTTTCACACCTAACTCAAGCGCCCGCTGACGGTCGCCTTCGTTCGGGTATGAAAGGTGCAACGCTGAATGAAACCTGCTGTTACGCTTTTTTGAGTCGATAACGTAATCACCCTCGGGAGTCTTGTGGTCCCCACTGCGAGTTATTGCGCCTATTGGATTTCTTCCGAGCGCAATCCTGTAAGTCCCTATTACTTGCGGGCCGTTCATCAGGGTCAGTGTGTGAGCTGACTTAGCGATCACGATCCTGTCCGCTCTTGTCCCTTCCGGGAGCGGCTTGCCTTGGTTGCAAGCCGGCAGCAAAACCGTCAAGGATGCGACCAAAGCTAGCGTACTTCGCCGTGAAAAACTACACGTGGCCAAACCGTCATCCCTTGTAATTCAGCGCCTTAATTCCCAGGAACCGCGCCCCGTCGCCGAGTTGCTCCTCGATCCTTAGCAACTGGTTGTACTTCGCAACGCGATCGGTGCGCGAAGCAGACCCCGTCTTGATCTGCCCCGCACCAGTCGCGACCGCCAGATCCGCAATGAACGTATCTTCGGTTTCTCCCGACCGGTGCGAGATCACCGACGTGTACCCATTCCTTCGCGCCAGATCGATCGCATCCAATGTCTCGCTCACTGTGCCAATCTGATTGACCTTGATCAGAATCGAATTGGCAACACCCTTGTCGATTCCTTCCTGCAAAAAGCTGATGTTGGTCACGAAAATGTCGTCACCCACCAACTGAATCTTCCCACCAAGTTCTTTGGTCAGATTTTGCCACCCGTCCCAATCCTCTTCTGACAGCCCATCTTCCAGCGACACGATCGGATAATCCTTCACCCACTTCGCATAGAAGCGCACCATGTCGTCGGAGCTCTTCGCGGACTTATCCGACTTCTTGAAAACATATTTCCCATCCTGATAGAACTCGCTTGCCGCCGGATCCAGTGCGATTGCAACCTCTTCTCCGGGCTTGTAGCCCGCCTGCTGAATCGCCTCCAGCACGACTTCTATGGCCTCCACGTTCGACTTCACCGAGGGAGCAAAGCCGCCTTCATCCCCCACCGCCGTGTTATAGCCACGTTTCTTCAACACTCCCTTGAGCGTGTGGAAGACTTCGACGCCCCAGCGCAGCGCCTCGGAGAACGAAGGCGCGCCCACCGGCATGACCATGAACTCCTGGAAATCGACGTTATTGTCGGCATGTGCCCCGCCGTTCAGAATGTTCATCATCGGCACCGGCAGCGTGTTCGCCCCCGCGCCGCCCAGGTAGCGATAAAGCGGCAAACCATACTCGGCCGCCGCCGCCCGCGACGCCGCCATCGACACCGCCAGAATCGCGTTGGCCCCCAACCGCCCCTTGTTCTCGGTGCCGTCCAGGTCAATCATCTTCTGATCGAGCGTGCGCTGGTCTGACGCATCCAGATTCGCCAACGCATCCGCGATCTCCCCGTTCACGTTTTCCACAGCTTTTAGAACACCTTTGCCCTTGAATCGATTCTGGTCTTCGTCGCGTAACTCGACAGCTTCGTGCTCACCGGTGGAGGCGCCACTGGGCACGATGGCGCGGCCAATCGCGCCGTTCAGCAGTTGAACTTCCGCTTCGACTGTAGGATTGCCACGTGAATCGAGCACTTGACGTCCGATGATTGCGCCAATATTCGTCATGAAACGTTATCCCTCCTTAATCTGAGTATGTGGTGCGGGAATCGTCATGTGGGGCGGGCGCCCTCGCCCGCCTGGTTTCGTTAACAAAGGTCCGGCTCGATAGCCAACTCCTTTGTGTTCTGTGCCCATGAGTAAGTGGAAAACCCCCGATTATAGCGGATTAGAATTGACCGGGCTCGCCGGGATCTTCAACTGCGCACCCGAAAATCGCCCAAAAGTGCCAAAACAGGCTGGACGAAGGAACATCTCCCTTACCTCTTCTGGTTCATGCACTTTGCGGCGGTTGTGCCCAGAGCGCGACTAATCTAAAGTCAGAGTGTTTAGTGGACCAGAGGTGGAGAAAATGAAAAAGTATGGTTTTCTGTCATGCATCCTGCTGCTGGCCGCAACGCTCGCAGCGCAGACGAATCAGGCTGTGCCCGCCGGTACCGCGCTGATGGTCAAGCTCGAAACCACCCTCGCAACTTTTAGCAGCAAAGTCGGCGATCCCTTCCAGGCGAGCCTGGACAAGCCCATCGTGGTCGACGGAAAAACTCTGCTCCCCGCTGGGGCCAGAGTGGAAGGCCGGGTCACGAAAGTGGCTGAGCCCCGCCGCATTTCTGGCAAGCCGACCATCGGCATTCTGGCCGAAGCCGTCATCATGCCCACCGGTGAACGCTACTTCCTCGACGCCACTCTGGTTGACACTAATATTGGTCAAGGCACAGACGTGAATCAGGAAGGTCAGTTCAAAGGCTCAGGACACGATCGTCGTGATCAGTTGGAAACCGGTGGTGGCGCAGCTGGTGGCATGCTGGTCGGCGGTCTCGTCGGAGGCCCTCCGGGAATCCTGATCGGCGGTGCAATTGGCGCGGGTGCGACTACGGCTCATTGGCTCAGCAAGCATCGCTCCGCTACACTACCCGCCGGGACGGAACTGACGCTCGAGTTGAATCGCCCGCTGGCGCTGAACTCCGCGGCCGCCGAGCCCCCGCCGCCGCCTCCACCGGCGCCAGCTGCCGACACAGGCACCAACTGAAATTCCGCACTGCAACCACGCCGGAGGGTTCGCACCTCCGGCGTTCTTGTCGAATGGGATATTTCCATTCATCCATAAATATGGCAGAATAGACCCATGCGGACTACCGTCGACATTCCTGACACGCTGTACCGGGCGCTGAAGAAAAAAGCCGCCCATGAGGGACACTCGGTAAGAGAACTGGTTCTGCGAGGCGTTCAACTGGAGTTGCGTACGAAATCAACAAACAGACGGCCCAGACGTCCTCCGGTTATCGATTCAGATAAGCCCGGCAGCCTGAAATTGGACAATGCCAAAATCTACGAAATCATTCCTTTTCCCTGATGTCAACGTTTGGGTCGCATTGACCTATCGAGGCCATATCCATTACAGGCCGGCCAAAACATGGTTAGATTCTGTGCCGGACGACTCAGAGCTTTGCTTCTGCCGCTTTACGCAAGTCGGATTTCTCCGTCTGCTCACGACCCCCGCAGTCATGGGCCATAACGTTCTCTCTCAAGCTGTCGCCTGGAATGTCTATGACGATTGGCTGGAAAATGGGCGTGCCACATATGTAGACGAACCGCCTTCAGTTGAGACCATCTTTCGTTCTCTCTCCCAATCCCTTCAACCGGCTCCAAAGGATTGGGCCGACTCCTACGTCTCAGCCTTTCCGCAGGCTCTCGGCTTGCGGCTCGTGACATTCGATCAAGCCTTACAACGAAGAACAGGCGGATCGCTGTTGCTTCGGCCATAGGCGATCTCAACCTACGTCACACCGCGTACAGCAGCTCCCCTTCACTCACCACCTGCAACTCCACCCAGCCTTCCAGCGGCAGCGCATCCGCGGGCAGGCGGTTCTGCCACAGGCTGAAGCGCAATCGCAACTTGTCGGTCGCAGGCAGGCTGGCCGCACCCGCCTTACGCTCGCTCGCAGGCGCCGGGCTGGGCGTAGCCAGCAACCACAGCAGCGGCAGCTTGAATTCAAAGTTGCGCAGCAACGCAACCTTCACGCCTTCCTCGGGTGCGGCCGACGACGCCAGCACTCGCGCCTCCGTCCCATTCTCAACCTTCCAGCCGTTCACCCTGCCCTGGGCGACCGATGCATCCAGCCGCAGCGCGCGCCGCGGCCGCTGCTCTCCGCCAGCCCACGATTCCAGGTTGACCACAATCTCAAACTCCATCGCCGGAACTTTATCTTTGAAGTCGAGCCGCCCGTACACATGCGTGCCATCGATGCCCGCATACACCGAGTCCAGCAGAAACTGTTTGCCGTGCATCGCGCCGGTCCGATGGTCCGCCGTGTAGACTGCCGCGCCCATCCACTCGAAGTAGCGTATTTTGTCGCCCGTAATCTTCGGATGAATGTAGGCCGTCTGCCGCGTGAACGAAGGCCGCACCTCAACACCCGAGATCGGCTGGGCCAGATAATCCGGCGGAACCGCCCCTAAAGCCTGATACACGTTCGAGAGATGAGTGCGATAGAGCTCATCAAAATCGCGGTCGTTGGCCGAGTGATGCTCCGGTCCGTACCACCAATTCCAATCGCTGCCTTCGGCAATCAGAATCTCTTCAAACGCCAGCTTGCGTTGCGTCTCGCTGGCCCGCGCCGCGTTCTGCGCGTAAAACTCGCGGGCATTGTGCAGATAATCCCAGGCCCGATTGTCCTCCGGCGCGCCAATCCACACGTCGAAGTTCGCATTGATCCACGACCCCGGCACCAGCGAACTCAATTTCCCGAAACTCGTGTGCCGCGCGATCGCCTCCGAAATCGTGACCGCCTCCAGCCCAGCCTCGCGCTGCAGGCCATCATAAAACCGCCGCAGAAATTTACGCCCCGACTTGGGATAGTATTCCCACGCGTTCTCTCCATCGAGGATGATCGAAACCACCGCGTCCCGCCCCTGCGCCAGCACCGGCTTCGCCGCTTCCTTGATGTTTCCGATCAAATGCCGCGCCGCCTCTGCCGGATCCATGCCCGAGTAAACGAACCCGATCAGATCGGAAATCGTGTGGTCGCGAAACACCATATGCATCATGGCCGGACCGTTTTCGTAGCGATGGATGTTATACAGCTTCTCCGCCAGGTTCGCGGGCAACCGCCCATTCCCATCGCGCGCAAAGAATACCCCAGTGCTCCGCCCCAGCACACCCTCATCCGTGGCCATCCACTGAATGCCCAGGCTGTGCGCGATGGCCAGCACTTCCTCGGAGACGCTTCCCTCCGATGGCCACACTCCTTTCGGCCGCACCCCAAAAACTCTCTGGTGATGATCGAGCGCGCGCACCAATTGTTCCCGTGCGTCTTCCGGATGGCGAAACCGGTTTTGCGGCAGCGGCAGTCCCGGCGACGACACCGCGCCCGCATTGGTATCGCACACTAGCGGCAGGATCGGGTGATAAAACGGCGTCGCGGAAATCTCCACCGATCCTTTCCTCGCGGCCTCGCCGTACGCCGGCAAAACCTTGCTCAGCAATTCCCTCTCGCGCGCAATCACGAATTTCTGATCATCCAGCGAATAATTGCGGCCCTTGCCAACCAGTTCCGCCACTTCCTTCTCTTCCAGAAAAAATTCATCGAACCATGCAATCTGTGACAGCACCTGCAGGTCGGTGAAATCCTGCGCCTGAAAATATCGCTCTGCGCGCTCAGGATTGCCCCCATGCTCGCGAAAGCGCTCCCACAATTCCCGGTAGCGCGGATAGCGCCCGATCAAGTTGACCGGATTCGCCTGAAATAAATACTGCAGGGCAAATCCTCTCTCATCGGAAGACAAGTCCTTAGCCGGTTTGGCCGCCACACTCAAGAACGGATCCTTCGCCGTACCCGCCACATAGTCTTGAATCTGCGTCATCAACGAGGGCACAAGATTGAAGTTCTGATGAACGTTGGGAAATTCGTCCAGCAGCTTGACCATGCCGTAATAGTCTTTCAACCCGTGCAGACGCACCCAGGGCAGCCGGTACTCCCCCGAAACCAGGTCTTTATAGAAAGGCTGGTGCTGATGCCAAAGCAGTATGACGCGCAAGGCAGGCATGGCTGGAAACCCAGTCTAGCACGCGGATTTCCCCGGTTTTTTCTGACTTGCGGCTGGTCAGGCGCTCATTGCAAGCGACAGAGCTGAAATCATCCGATTCATAAGTGATCCCTTACTGGCAGAAGTTTGGATCTTTATAGAGCCGTTTCTTCAACAAATTGTCCTTTCGGTTGTCAATAATTTGTAAACAGACCGCCCACGGATTGCACCTAACCTTTCAATCGTCTGCGCCCAGACACAATCTTCCGGTAGACTAGAGGTCCCGGTCGGCCTGACATGAGTCCCGAATACAGCACCGTCGCCCAGCCCTACCTCCTCACCGATCAGGATCTCTATCTCTACAACGAGGGCAGCAACTACCGTATCTACGAAAAGATGGGCGCCCACCTGGTCACCCGCAACGGCCAATCTGGCGCTGTCTTCAGCGTGTGGGCGCCGAACGCGCGCTCGGTCTCGGTTGTAGGCAGCTTCAACGACTGGGATCCCAAGTCGCACCGCCTCGAGCCGCGCGCTTCCTCGGGAATCTGGGAAGGCTTCGTTCCCGGTGCACAGCAAGGCGCGCTCTACAAGTACCACATCGAATCGCAGCGCCACGGCTATCGCATCGACAAAGCCGACCCCGTCGGACTGCTGCACGAAAAGCCCCCGCGCACCGCCTCCGTCGTCTGGGATCTCGCCTACGAATGGCAGGACCACGAATGGATGAAAACCCGCGCAGGTCGCAACTCACTCCGCGCCCCGCACTCCATCTATGAAGTCCACCTCGGTTCGTGGATGCGCGTCCCCGAAGAGCACAATCGCCCGCTCACCTACCGCGAGACCGCCCCGCGCCTCGCCGAATACGCCGGTCGCATGGGCTTCACCCACGTCGAGTTCATGCCTGTGATGGAACATCCTTTTTACGGCTCGTGGGGATACCAGACCACCGGATACTTCGCGCCCACCGCCCGCTACGGCACGCCCCAGGATTTCATGTTCCTCGTCGATTACCTGCACCAGCACGGCATCGGCGTGATCCTCGACTGGGTGCCCTCGCACTTCCCTTCCGACGCCCACGGTCTCGCCTACTTCGACGGCACGCATCTCTACGAACACGCCGATTCGCGCCAGGGTTTCCATCCCGACTGGAAGACCCACATCTTCAACTACGGCCGTCCCGAAGTACGCAGCTTCCTCATGTCGAGCGCGATGTTCTGGCTCGACAGGTATCACGTCGACGGCCTGCGCGTGGATGCAGTCGCTTCCATGCTCTACCTGGATTACTCGCGAAAAGAGGGCGAGTGGATCGCCAACAAGTACGGTGGCCGCGAGAATCTTGACGCCATCGAATTCATTCGCCGCTTCAACCAGGAAGTTTATAAGGAACATCCTGACATCCAGACCGCTGCAGAAGAGTCAACTTCATGGCCCATGGTTTCAAAGCCCGTCTACGTGGGCGGACTCGGCTTCGGCCTGAAGTGGGATATGGGCTGGATGCACGACACGCTCAAGTATTTTCAGAACGACCCTATCCATCGCAAATACCAGCACAACCTGCTTACTTTTCGCATGCTCTATTCGTGGTACGAAAATTTCATCCTGCCGCTGTCGCACGATGAAGTCGTGCACGGCAAGGGCTCTCTGATCGGCAAGATGCCCGGCGACGAGTGGCAGCGCTTCGCCAACCTGCGCCTGCTGTTTGGCTACATGTTTGCCCAGCCCGGAAAGAAGCTGATGTTCATGGGCGACGAATTCGGACAAGTCCGCGAGTGGGCACACGATACCAGCCTGGAGTGGCATGTCACGCAGTACCAGGTCCACCGCGGCACGCAGGCATGGGTTGAGCAGTTGAACCGCCTCTACCGCAGCGAACCTGCCATGCACGTGCTCGATAACAATCCCGCTGGTTTCGAGTGGGTCGACTGCAACGACAACGCCGCCAGCACCATTTCCCTGCTGCGCAAAAGCGAAAACGCGCAGGATACCGTTCTCGTAGTCTGCAATTTCACTCCCGTCCCTCGCACCGGATACCGAGTCGGAGTCCCCCACGGCGGCTACTGGCGCGAACTTCTGAATAGCGACGCCAGAGACTATGCCGGAAGCGGCATGGGCAATCTAGGCGGCGTCCACGCCGAGCCCGAACCCCAGCACGGCCGCCCCTTCTCACTAAAGCTAACGCTGCCCCCGCTAGCCGCACTCTTCTTCAAAGCCAGCTAGAAAGGTTCGATCCCGATACCGCGCCATCAGGCTAAGGCACCCCGACCATCCGATCGATTGGCAGTTTCGCCTGATTCGGAACGGAACGGAATTATTCTTTCTTTGTTGTGTCCTTCCTCACAGACTGCTTGACGTTACTTTGACAATGATCACGACTGTACTTCGATCGCGATCTGGATGGAGCAACTCAGAGGCTCATCAGACACTGGAGCGCATAGCCCCGGAAGAAGGCAACTCGGAGTGGAGTCAGAGCTCAGAGCGCACAGCCCCGGAAGGGGCGCAATTCGTTAGCCCAGCGCGTAAGCGCTGGGTAATCGCCCGATTAACCCCGGGAGTCCCGGAGGGACGGCACTTGTCGCACACCTACGTCACAAATCTCGTCCATTGTGTCTTCAGCACGAAAGATCGCGCGAACCTAATCCGCGCAGATACGCAGGAACCTCTCTATGCCTACATCTTCGGAACTGCGAAGAACCTGGAAATCGAAATTCTGGCCTTGGGCGGCACCGAAAATCACATTCATATCCTGATGGCCCTCCCGGCGAAGCAACCTCTCTCCTACGCGATTCGCGACCTCAAGGCAAACTCCTCGCGATGGATGAGGGAAAACGGTCCCCAATTTTCCTGGCAAGAAGGATTTGGTGCATTCAGCGTCAGCACGTCCCAAGCTCCATCCGTTAAAAGCTACATTCGCAATCAAGCCGAGCACCACAAGAAGCGGAATTTCGAGGAAGAATTCTTGCTCCTACTGAAGAAATCCGGGATTGATTACAACCCACGGTACGTTTTCGGGTAGTGCCGCCCCTCCGGGGCTCAAAACGACGGCTCTCGTTTTCCCAGGGCTCACGCCCTGGGCTAACGAATAACGCCCCTACCGGGGCTCCAGCACTTTCATGAATCTGATCGAACAGGATTCTGACTCGAACAAAACCATTCGCGTATTAAGCCACCGATCGACCGACTCAATGATCTCGATTAGACTTCCGTTCGTGATCGCACACGTCAGCAGTACACCCGAAGGGGCGGTCAGCAGGTCAGCCCCGGAAGGGGCGGAATTCGTTAGCCCAGCGCGTAAGCGCTGGGTAATCGTCCGCACAACATCTGAGTCCCGGAGGGACGGCACTCACCTCGAACGTGCCCCTACGGCTTCCACTGCCCCACGCTGGTCAAAACCTCTTCCAGCCCATCCTTCTTCTTCAGAATCTCCGCCACCGCCGCATGGTCAATGTGCCCCGCAATCGGTTTCGGATCATTCGCAATCACCCACGCCGTCGCCGCCACAATTCCCTCCCCGGATTTGAAATCCACTGGATCCACCTTGTCATACGTATCGCTCGACTTGTGATGAATCTCTTCGTAGTGCGTCATGTCTACCCACAAATCAAGCGCGGGCACGCCCTGCAGCAAGAACGGCCCGTGATCGGTGTCGTAGGACACTTCCGTCGAAAGCCCGCCGCCGCCAAGCTCTTTAAGCACCGAGTCGCTGATCGGCTTCATCGCAGCTTTTAAGTCCTCGCGGCCTTCCACCTTCCATCCCTTGGGATGCCCCGCGCCATTGTCGGTATTGAGCACGGCGACGCACTTGCTAATCTCACCCAGATGCGCCTGCACGTACGCGTACGAACCGAGAAGCCCCTCTTCCTCCCCGCCCCACAGCGCGAAGCGAATCGTCCGCTTGGGTGCCTTGCCCAGCGCGGCCATAGCACGAGCAATCTCTAACACCGATACTGCTCCGGTGCCGTTATCCTGCGCCCCTGTCCCGAAATCCCAAGAGTCGAAGTGGGCCCCAATCAGAATCCACTCGTCCGGTTTCTCGCTGCCGCGGATCTCCGCCACCACGTTGTCCACCTGGATGGGACCCGAAGTCGTGTTATGGATCTCGAACTGAATCGTGACCGGCCCTTTTTCCAGCTCGCGTCGAATCAGCTCCGAATCCTCCATTCCCAAATGCGCTTCGGGAAGCGGATCCTCATGTCCACCCCAGTCCATGGAGAACGCGTTAATCACATTGCTGTTCGCCCAGTCGGGATTGAGCACCGCCAATGCGCCGGCGTCCTTGAATAGCCGCGGAGTCGCGCTGAACGCGACAAACACCTTCATCCAGCCGTCGGCGAACAGTTTGGCCGAGTCCAGCATCACGATCTTGCCTTTGATCTTGTCGGCCTTGGCTTTAATCGTGTCGGCGGAAACGTCGTCAATCAGAATCACTTCCCCTTTCACTCCGCCCGGCGGCGTCGATGGCGTCCATCCCAGTGACTCGACATGCAACGTACGCGCCATCGGCGCAACCATTTCCCCGCGCGCCGAACCACGCTGCCAGCCATTCGGCATGGTGAATGCCTCCAACTTCACATTCTGAATGCCATAGCTGCGAAACTTCGCCACTGCCCATTCCACCGCCCGCTTGTGCGCCGGCGAACCGCTCAACCGCCCCCCAAAACCATCGGAGAGTTCGCGCAAAGTGGTCATCGAAGGTCCGACATAAATGGATGCCGCAAGCTGATCAGCCGTAGCCTTTACTTCGGGCGAGACTTGCGCAAACGAAAATGTCGGCAATCCGACGATGAGGCTTAAGGCACACAAGAAAGCGCACACACGAAAGCGTGTCATCAAAACCCCCAGGGATGTTAGGAAGTCATTTTCAAAATGAATTGTGCATTGTGCTATATCGCTGACGCGCAGCGCAACTAGAGGTGTTTCCTCTGTGCTCCACTGTGTTTCGCGTCCCGTCATAGCCAGCTAAGCCTCGAACAGGCTTGTATCGCTAAATAGGCCTCGAAGAGGCCTGTCGTCCTGAAGCGAAGCGGAGGATCCATGCACTTTCTGTCGCCCAGCGAATGCAAGGCCTGAGCTACGATGCGCCCGGTATGCCGGGTGCCTCGCAATCGGCTTCTGATCGTTTGCGCCCGCGCTGCCGCCCCGTGCTATCCTCGCCTGAAGCGCGTCTATCATGCGGATTCTGACTCGCTACATTCTTCGCGAAGTCATCGCGCACGCCCTCATCGGCGCCGCCATCTTCACCTTCGTCCTGTTCACTCGCGATCTGGGACGCATCCTCGAACTCGTCGTCCGGGCCAGCGCCCCGCTGCCCAGCGTCGCACAAATCTTCTTCTATACCGTGCCTCTCGCCTTCACCTACACGCTTCCCATGAGCGTGCTGGTCGGCATTCTCATCGGATTGAGCCGCCTTGCCGCCGACAGCGAAATTACCGCGATGCGCGCCAGCGGTATGGGCGTGTGGACTTTTCTCCGTATCCTCTCCATTTTTGTGGTGGCCACCTGGCTGTTCGCACTCGCCAACGGCATTTACCTCGCACCGCGATCGCAAGCCTCCCTGGCCCGGCTCGAGGACCAACTCAAGGGCTCGCAAGTTTCCTTTGAAGTCCAGCCTCGAGTTTTCTATGAAGGTTTTCCCAAGGTCGTGCTCTACGTGCAAGACGTGCACAACGCCCAGGGGGCCGCCGTCTGGAAAGGCGTCTTTCTTGCCAACGTCACCGACGCCTTCAGCCCGCGCGTCACCCTGGCCCGCGAAGGCATTCTGGTTGCCGAAGGACCCGACCGCCTGCACCTGCATCTGCGCGACGGCTCCGTGCACGAAACTGACCCGAAGCAAGCCGACCGCTACCAGATTTCCACCTTCGACCAAACCGACATTCCCATCGAACTGCCCTCCGCCGAGAACAAACCCGTCGAGCCTGTCCCTGTCGGCGTGATGAATACCTGGGACCTGCCCCGTCAAGCCGCGCGCGTCGACCCCATTTCCGCGCGCTGGTACCTCATCGAATTTCATCGCCGCCTCGCTTTGCCCACGGCCTGTCTGGTGCTCGCGCTGGTCGGTATTCCTCTGGGATTGTCGTCTAAGAAGAGTGGCAAGTCCGGCGGCTTCGTCCTCACCATCCTGCTGGTCTTCGCTTACTACTTCGTCTCGCTGGTCGGAATCTCGCTGGCGCGCCAGGGCAAAGTCCCGCCCTGGTTCGGAGCATGGCTCGCCAACTTCGTGTTCCTCGCCGGGGCCATCTTCCTGCTGTGGCAAGCCGAGCGCCGTCCTTTTGAACTCGGCACCCTCCGGCTCTCACTTAGACCATTGCAGGAGGCCGGCTTTCCCCGCGGCCGCGTCGAAAACGCTTTCGAGCGCGCCGCCAGCCGCCGCCGCATGTTCCGCGCCAGCTTCCCCACCTTGCTCGACGACTATGTGCTGCGCGACTTCTTCGTCTACCTCGCGATGATCATGGGGACATTCCTGGTCCTGGTTCTGGTTTTCACTCTGTTCGAACTCCTGGGAGACATTCTTCGCAACCAGACTCCCGCCATCATCGTCGCCGAATACATGCTCAACGTCGCGCCCTACTTGCTCTACAACGTCGCCCCGCTGGTTATGCTGCTGGCCGTGCTAGTCACTTTCGGCTTGATGCAGCGCTCCAATGAAATGACGGCGGTCAAGGCGACGGGCGTGAGCATCTATCGTGTCGTCACCCCGGTGCTGGTCGCCGCGGCTCTGCTGGCCGGTGGACTTTTCCTGGCGGATCAGTTCTACCTGCCTCACACCAACAAGCGCCAGGAGGCGCTCCACAACCAGATCAAGGGCAAGCCGCCGCAAACCTATTTGCGTCCCGATCGCAAATGGATTTTCGGCCAGAACAATGACATTTACTACTACCAATTCTTCGATCCCGACCGCGACCAGTTCGCCAACGTCACCATCTTCCAGCTCGATCCGGCCAGCTTTACTATCACGCGCCGTATCCACGCCGAACGCGCCCACTGGGCCGACAATCTGGGCCGATGGATCTATGAGCAGGGCTGGGAGCGCCTGATGCATGTCTCCGCCATCGTCAACTACCATTCCTTCGATGTCGCGACCTTCCCCGATCTCGGAGAGAGTCCGTCGTACTTCAAAAAAGAAGTGAAGCAATACTCCGAAATGAACTATGAGGAGCTGCGCCGTTACATTCGCGACCTGCAGCAAAGCGGCTTCGACGTGGTCCGCCTCCGTGTGCAGTTGAACAAAAAACTTTCCTACCCGCTGATCACGCTCGTCATGGCCATCCTCGCGATTCCATTCGCGCTCTCCACCGGAAAAAAAGGGGCAGTCACCGGAGTGGCCGTAGCCGTAGGCATTGCAGTTTTCTACACCGTGGTCTCGCGCCTGTTCGAGGCCATGGGCGACGGGAGCCTGCTCCCCCCAGCGCTGGCAGCCTGGTCGCCAGACCTGATCTTCACACTGTTAGGAGGATATTTAATTCTGAAAGTGCCAACGTAGGAGAGTCAGTACCCAGTAACTAGTACCCAGTAACAACTCTTGCTTCCGGCTGTCTGCTGGCCGTAGGAAAGTTGTCGGTGGCCAGTGGCCAGTCTTCAAGACCCGCACACGGGGCGGAAGCAAAAGTTGTTACTGGGTACTGCGTACCAGGTACTAGGTACTGACTCTCACTTCACCGCCACTCCCCACGGAAAGTTATCCGTAACAATCCCGGTTCCGGCAGGAGTGAGCGCCCCGCTGGCGGGAGTAAGGATGAACTGCGAGACCGTGGCCGAGGCATAGTTGGTCACAAACAACCAGTTGTCGTCCCCACGAATGGCGAGAGAAACAGGCTGCGAGCCCACGCCCACCGTCGCGGGAGTCAAGGGCGTTAAAGCTCCCGTGACCTGCGCAATCTCGTATCCCGAAACCGCGCTCTGTGTGGTATCAAGCACGTAAAGAAAATTCCCAAATGGATCCACCGCCAACGGTCCCGGACCCGTTCCCGCGCTAAAGGGCGAACCAGTCGCCGGAACCAGGTCCCATTTGTTGTCCGTGCAGGTCGCGACTCCGACCGCGCTGCAAATGTTGAAGGCACTGACATTGTCCGATCCCTGGTTGGCCACGTACACAAACCGGTTACACGGATCCACCGTGATTCCGGAGGGAGTGGTACCGGTGGCGAATCCCACGCCGGCCGTCGCGGGAATCAGTGTCAAGGCGCCCGACGAATCCACCGAGAATCCCACCGCGTCATTTCCCGTCGAGTCAGCTACGTAAAGATATTCCGCTGTGGGAGCCATTTGAGACCCACACACCGCCGGAGTTCCCGCAACCGGGAACACCGTGTGCGTCACTGCCAGCGAGAGCGGACTCGGCGGCGGACCACCAATTGCCTGCGGAACGGCAAACGGCGAACCCGGCACCTGAGTCAGACTGGCATTGCTTCCGATGGAAAACACAGAAATGTATCCAGCCTTTATCAAGTGGTTCGGCTGAACACAGGTGGCGCTGTTCGCGACGAACAGGAACTTTCCAGCCGAGTCAATGGCCAACGCCACCGCAGGATTGGTCCCAACCGATACTGAGCTAAGAGCGGCGAGCGTGCCGTCGGACTTCACTGCGAAGGTAGCGACCGAGTTGCTGCTGGTGCAGGGATCCGTGCCCGCATTGGTCAGGTGCGTCGTGGTGATATAAGCAAACGCGCCTGCCGGATCGAGGACGATCGCCGTGGGCGCGCCTTGCGCGGGCGGACCGGGAATTACCGCCACGGTATTGATCGCGGAAGTGTGACCACTGGCGAGGTTAAAGGTGAAACTCTGCACCACCCCGGAACCCAGGCTGGGCACGATGAGCAACCCGTCCGAGGAAGCCGAGTAATGGCTGCCGCACGCCATCAGCAAAGCGATTGAAACCAGAATCACAACCCCGAGCAGCCAAGGGAATCGTATCGACATTCTTCGGTTGATCTCCGTTTCTAATCTCTGCTTTCTTAATGCGTTGTCATTCCGAGCTTGGTCATTGCTTTGTCATTCCGAGCAACGCGAGGAATCTGGGTTCTAGCCGGTGGCAAGCAACACCCGGGTCTCTCGACAAAGCAGTCAGCATCCTTATGCCATTAAGGTTGACATGCCCGCGCATCCGCCCCGCGGACCTGCCTCGCATCCCGGAAAGGCGTGAAATCTCAATCCACTTGTGTATCAGGAATGCGCGGGAAGAGCAAACCCTCAGCGAGCTATTGGAACCTGTGAAAGGGCAAGGAGTTGCCTTAAGCGGAAAGGTTGGGCAGAGACCAGTTTCCGAGACCAGGTTTCAAAAGTTTCAAGGTTTCAAAGTTTCAAGGTTTCAAAGACAAAAGTGATTGTGGGCTTTCAGAGTTTCATGTTCCGCAGTTTCAAAGAGACAACCAATACAGCCTGCGTCTTACAACCTTGAAACCTTGAAACGTAGCCTTTGCCCTTTTTCTCTAAGTTATTGATCATACGTGTAAGTTGTTGATAATTCGTAGGACCGCTCAGGAACGCCCCAGGGCGCGATCTAAGCCGCGGATGATGTGAACCCTGTCCCTGAAGCTCGGTCGCGTTCCTGGGGCCATTTCCGGCCCGGCAAATGGCATTCCACGAACTCCTGAGATCGCGATTTGCAACCTCTGGATCAGGCATCCGACGACTCGTGTGGGATTTTGTAGATTATCTTTTAGCTATTTCTGGCTCTAAGAGCGTCTCAATCTGCTCTAACTACTTGAAACCAAAGCGGTGAGAATTGCTTCGCAACCATGTCGTTGTCGAGCCTTGATTCAGGCTTCGCGAACAACCGGTTCCGGCTCCAGTTTCCTGGCTGACGCTTTGCCGCCGGAAATCAAGGGGATATAGATTTCCAGCATCAAGCCGCCTTCCGGTCGGTTCGACGCGGCCACTCGTCCCCCATGGAAGCGCACCGCGCGTTCCGTGATGGACAAGCCCAGCCCCACTCCCCCGGTCAGCCGTCCCCGGGCATCGTCCAGCCGATAGAACGGCTCAAAGAGCTTCTCCAAAGCATCTTCGGGGACACCCGGTCCGCAGTCGGTCACCCGCACGCGGGCCTCGGGACCGCTCGGCCCGTCAATCTTCTGCAACTCGATCTCAGCGGCAGTTCCCTCTCGCGTATAGCGGATGGCGTTGCGCACCACGTTCTCTATCGCGCTGTGCAACAGCGATGCGTTGCCGCGCACGGCCCAATCTCCTTCCGGGATCGTGCAGCGCACGTGACAGTTCCGCTCCTGCGCTTCAAACTCGGCATCCTCGGCGATATTCAACACAATTTCGTCCAGCGCAACCGGCGTGTGCGGCACTTTCTGTTCGCCATCTTCAAGACGAGCCAGGGTCAGAATCCGCCCGATCAGTTCGTTGAGACGGCTGGCTTCAAGTTCAATGCGCTCCAGCATCTCGGCACTCTGCTCTCCCGAACGCTGGCGCGCCAGTCCCAGAGCTACGCTCAAGCGGGCAAGAGGCGAGCGTAGCTCGTGCGAGATGTCGTTCAACAGGCGCGACTGCGCCTTGACCAGACTCTCCAGCCGTTCGGCCATGGCGTCAAAGTCGCGCATCAGGCCGGCGACCTCGTCATGCCTGCGGCTCGTGGGAGCGCCGGAACGCGCGCTGAGATCGCCCGCAGCCAGCCTGCGCGTGGCCGCCCGCAGCCGCACCACCGGCTTGGTCAGATACCACGAAAGCAGATAGCAAACCAACCCCGAAGAGATAACCGCGATAATCAGCCCCGGCACCGGCATCCCACGTGGCCCAAAAAATACGCGCGGTCCCGGAGGAAGTCCTATCACCACCGTATAGCGATGAAGTCCATCCGAAGAGGCGCGCGAATCGCGCTGCACCGGCGGCGCGGGGAACATGAATCCTTCATGCGGGATCCGCGGCCCGCCCGCCGCCACGCGCATGGCCCAGTCCGGAGCCCGGCGGCGGGAAACCTCTTCACCCTTTTCGTTGAACAGATAGGCGCGAACGTGTTGCGTCTGCTCCAGATTCTCCATGTACTGCCGGAGTTCACTCTCGCCACCCTCCTCGTAGGCACCGACGGCGTCGTTCAAGACCGTGGTGCGGAGCGCTTCCCATGTCGAAGTGCGCGGACGAAAGGCGAGCGTGACCAGGATCGCCAGGACAATAATCAGCGCCTGCGCCATCCAGAACGAAAGAAAGATTCTAAGGAACAGACTCTTCATGGTTCACTTTACGTTGCGCTTTTCCACTTCCCGGGGCCGCGCAAAGATATAGCCTACTCCGCGAACCGTCTTGATGTGTTCGTCATTGTCAGTATCGCCAAGCTTTTTGCGGACTTTGCTGACGTGCATATCGATGCTGCGATCGAAGGGCGAGAACTTGCGGCTAAGCACCGCATTCACCAGCCGCTCGCGCGGAACCACGCGCCCCGCTTCACGCAGCAGCACCTCCAGCAGGTTGAACTCCACCGAGGTCAAATCCACGGGCTGGCCATCGCGGCGCACCGTGCGCGTCGCCGGATCAAGTTCCACCTCGCCCACGCGCAAAATGTCCGGAGCCGGCGGCGATGGCTGGCCATCGCGGCGCGTGCGCCGAAGCACTGCCCGAATCCGCGCTACCAACTCGCGCGGGTTGAAGGGCTTGGGCAAATAATCATCGGCGCCAATCTCGAGGCCGACAATGCGGTCCACATCTTCGCCGCGCGCCGTCAACAAAAGCACGGGCAGCCGCGACGTTGCGCGAAGACGCCGCAATACTTCGAAGCCATTGATGCCGGGCAACATGACATCGAGCACGGCCAGCATATATTCACCGTCAGTCGCGCGCTGCAGGCCGCCTTCGCCATCGTGAACACAATCGACGGCGAATCCTTCCGCCTGGAGATATTCGCCCACAAGATGGCAGAGTTCGACATCATCATCGATGATCAGAATGTGTTCCGTTTTCACAGCTTTCATTTTGCACCAGACGCGAAAGCTCTCGCTGTAAAGAATTGTCACCCGACGGCGGAGTCAGGACTAGGACATCGCCCTTGTCACTCCGACGAGCCTTGTCATTCCGAGCAACGCGAGGAATCTGGGCTCTTGCCGCCGCCAAGAAACAGCAGATTCCTCGCTTCGCTCGGAATGACAAATCAGCTGTTTGGGCGGTTGACAAAACTTTACTCTGATTGACCGACTCTTTACTGCTATTTCCCCGCCAGTCGTGTTCTTATCAGTGTACGCAATATCATGGGTTCCCAGAAAACCCTTTAAGGAGTTCCAGTATGAGACTGATTCGTTCGCGTTTATTGATTGCCGCTCTAGCCGTACTTTTCGCTTCCGTCATCGCGCGGTCGCAGACGACCGACGCGGCGCCAGCGCCCCCAATGCACGGTCACGAGTGGGGCATGGGCGGTCACCGGGGCCACATGGAGTTCTTTGCCCGCTACCTTGAGCTTACCGATGCCCAGCGGACGCAAATGAAAGCTGTTCTGCAGAAAGAACATGGCACGATGAAGCCGCTGATGCAGCAGATGCACCAGACCGAGGCGCAGCTCAAGCAGTACGAGGAAGGCGCCTACGACGAAGCCAAGGTGCGCACGCTGGCCACACAAGAGGCTCAGACCAAGATCGAACTGAGGGTGCAAGAGGCGCGGATCCACTCCGAGCTGTTCCAGTTACTCACTCCCGAGCAGCAAACCAAGATGAAAGAATTCGAGGCGAATCGGGAAGCACGCTGGCAGAAGCATATGGAATCCAAAGCTCCTGCCGCGTCGGAGCAGTAAAGGCTGGAATTCCTGACTGATCCTGTGCGAAGCACACGCCTCGCGCAGGATCTGAGCAGGCCGCTGGAGGACGACGCATGTTCTTCGATGTGAAATATGTGATTGACGCGGGATGGATCTTTTTCGCGGCATGGAGCCTGGTAGTTCTCGCGGTAAGCGTAATTGCATTCGGCAGAGACCTGATCCCTGCCAGGTCACGGCAGCGATAACTTTGCCCCAAGCACACAGCGTTAGCAATTAGCAGTTGGCAATTCGCACTCAGTATCTAGCATTCGGCCCCTCATCGTTGTGTAGATAGAAAAGAAACCCGGGTTGGCTGATGGCTGAGTGCTGATCGCTGACCGCTTCTTCCTGCACCCTGCCCTGTTAAAATCTCATCTACTAGACCTGCATGTTTCCCAAAAGGCTGCGTCCGCTCCTTCCCTACGTCAAGCACTATCGTTGGGGTTACGCCTTGGGGACAGCCTGCGTCTTTCTGAACAACGGCGTTTGGATTCTGTTTCCCCAGGTGATTCGCCGCGCCGTGGACGACTTGCAGCTTGGCGTCACCCGGCAGAAGCTGGCGACTCACGCCCTGCTCCTGCTGGCGGTGGCCGCGATTCACGGTGTCTTTCAGTTTCTGACGCGGTGGGTGGTGATTGGGATTTCGCGCGACATTGAGTTCGATCTGCGCAACGATTTGTTTCTCCATCTGGAAAGCCTTCCCAACTCCTACTACCAGCGCAACCGGACTGGCGACATCATGGCCCGCGCCACTAATGACCTGAGTGCGGTGCGCCTGCTGCTGGGGCCGGCCATCATGTACTCCGCCAACACGCTGGTATTTACCGCGGGAGCGCTGGCTTTCATGATGGGCATCAGCCCCAAGCTGACGCTCTACGCATTCCTGCCGCTGCCCATCGCCAGCGTGGTGGTGCAATATTTCGGACGCCGCATCCACGAACGCTTCGAACGAATTCAAGCCATGTTCGCCGACATCTCGGCCCGGGCCCAGGAGAATTTTTCCGGGGCGCGCGTCATACGCGCCTACGCGCAGGAGGAAGCGGAGATCAGAGCCTTCGAAGGCGCGAACCGGGAGTACATTGCCCGCAGCCTGAAACTGGTGCGGCTGATGGGAATGTTGTGGCCGACACTGGAATTCATGCTGGGCGTCGGCATTGTGCTTTCTTTCTGGCTGGGCAGCCGCGAAGTCCTGCTCGGGCACGTGGAACTCGGCGGCTTTGTTGCCTTCCTCACCTATATGGGGCAGCTCACTTTTCCGATCATCGCCCTGGGTTACGTCATCAATCTCTTCCAGCGCGGAACGGCCTCCCTGGCGCGCTTGAACGAAATTATGGTGGAGCAGCCTGACATCAAAGATAGCCCCGAGGCGCGCGATCTTCCGATCGAAGGCGAAATCGAATTCCGCGGCTTGAACTTCAGTTATAACGGAAAGCCAGTGCTGCACGGCCTTAACCTGCGGATTCCCGCGGGCCGCAGTCTCGCGATTGTTGGACCCACAGGATCGGGAAAGACAACTCTGGTCAACCTGATTCCGCGCATCTATGATGCGGAACCCGGAACGGTGCTGATCGACGGCCGACCCGTTCGACAATACTCGATCGCCGCGCTGCGCAAACAGATCGGCTTTGTGCCCCAGGAGACTTTCCTGTTCAGTGACCGCATTCGGGAGAACATCGCGCTCGGCGTCGAGTCGGCGACCGACCAGCAAATTCACGAGGCGGCCGATGCCGCCAACATTGCCCAGGACATCGAGAGCTTTCCCGAGGGATACCGGACGCTGGTGGGTGAGCGCGGCATCACGCTCTCCGGCGGCCAGAAACAGCGCACTGCCATTGCCCGCGCCCTGATTCGCGATCCGCGGATTCTCATTCTCGACGACGCACTCTCTAGCGTCGACACCCACACCGAGGACAAAATTCTGAACCACCTGCGCGATGTGATGCAGGGCCGCACGACCATTTTCATCTCTCACCGCGTTTCCACGGTGCGCAACGCCGACCGCATCGCGGTTCTGCACGGCGGACGCATCGTCGAGTCCGGGACCCACGAGGAACTTCTCGCCTTGAACGGCTACTACACCGACCTGTATAACAAGCAGTTGCTGGAAGAAGAACTGGAGGAAGTGTGAAGGGCAGTTGCCAGTGATCAGTTGCTAGTTCTCAGCTGTCAGGCCTCATTTAAGGCGCGCATCTTTGGCGGGTGGGCCGATGCCGAAAGTCTTTTCTTCCGTCCAACACTTCATGCAGCGAGTCGATACTCCCGAGATTCTCGATTCTGAGGCTTGCCCTCCGGCTGAGGCCGCACTCTGCCTGCGCGATCTGGGCCGCATTAATCGCTGGTTTGGAGGAGTGGCGACCAGCCGGGCGCTGATCGAGCGCGTCGCTCGCGAGACGGGGCAGAAACATTTTTCATTGTTGGAGGTTGCCTCCGGATTCGGCGCGGTTCCGCAAGGGGTCGCGCAACAACTCGCGCGCCATGGCATCACGCTCGAGATCACGCTGCTGGATATAGCCCGAAGTCATCTGATCAATGGCAGCCGCGCGGTGGTCGGCGACGGTCTCGCGCTCCCTTTTGCGGACAACGCGTTTGACCTGGTCGGGTGCAACTTGTTCGCTCATCACCTGGACCCGGACAGCTTGCGCCGATTCGTGAAAGAAGCTCTGCGAGTCAGCCGCTGCGCCGTGCTCATTAACGACCTGGTTCGGCATCCCATGCACCTGGCGCTGGTGTACGCGGGATTTCTGCTCATGCGCAGCCACGTGTCCCGGGTGGATGGCGTTGCCTCTGTGCGCAGAGCCTATGTTCCCGGGGAAATGCGGCAGATGCTGGCTCCCGCTCTCGCTCCGGGCCAGCGAATAGAAGTTTCGCGCCACTATCTTTTTCGGATGGGAGTAATTGTGTGGAAGAGCTCTGGCGCGCAAGATGACGCGCCATTCACCGCGGCGGTCGATGGTTCCAAAGGCGACGTTACCACCCAAAGCAGTTGACGCTCGTAAAATAAGTACTCACATTTCCACGGGCGAACGCGCCCGGCGTTGGAGAATCACGCATGCTTGTAATACGCGAGGCCACTGCAGCGGACGCACAACTCATCGTTGACATGATTCGTGAACTCGCCGAGTTTGAGCGCCAACTGGACCAGGTCGACATTACGCCTGAGGACATCCTGCGCGACGGCTTTAGTGCGAGCCCGCAGTTTCACGCCCTCATCGCAGAGTGGGAGGGTCATCCGGCAGGCTACGCGCTTTATTTCTTCACCTATTCGACCTGGGCGGGACGTCCCAGCCTTTTCGTTGAAGACTTGTTCGTGCGCGCCCCGTTTCGCAGCAAGGGCATCGGCAAGTCACTGCTGCGACGCATGGCCGTGACTGCACAGGAGCATAACTGCTACGGCATGCGTTGGGAGGTGCTCCACTGGAATACTCCGGCAATCGAGTTCTATCGTTCGCTCGGCGCACAAATGCAAAATGAATGGTGGCCGGTGATTTTAATGGCTAACTGCTTTTAATTTATATGTCATTCCGGGGCTTTACGAGTGCAATTATTTGCAGATTGACAGGACGACATCCCCCTCACATAATGCTCCGCGTGTTTTTGTGCCCCCGCCCGGCTTTGTGCGATGCCCGAAAAATAAGGAGAATCTCGATGAAGATTCACTATTCCATTGCGTCACTTGTGATTGCGGCAATGCTACTCGCCTGCTGCACGAGCACTTTGTTGGCCCAGAGTGCAAGCCCCGGCGGCGGGACCAGCATCACTATACCCAGTTCCAGTATTGCCAAAGCTGGCGATGCTGGTAAGCGGGCCCACACCAACATCCAAATTAAGGCTACCTCGAAAGACTTTAAGGGAGCGGCGCCCCAAGCCTATGGTCCTCCGTTCGCGGGATATTACTACGAAGATCCGTCTTCGATAGCCTGCATTTACAAACTACAACGGGCGATACCGGGCTGCAACCCGAATGTCACCTCTGCAAATCCGAGTGGCGGCGGGAAGGTCCTCGCCGTTGTGGACGCCTACGACGATCCCAACGCTACTTCGGATCTGACGAATTTTTCGATCCAGTTCGGACTTGCCGCTATAGGCCCGACCAGTTTTCAGGTCGTATATGCGCCGTTTGGTACTTCCCCACTGGGGTCGTGCACCGGGCCTGCTACCGAGCCCCCGTCGGCTGCGACTTATGGCTGGGACGTCGAGGAATCGCTGGACATCGAGTGGGGTCACGCCATGGCCCCCTCGGCCACACTCTATCTGGTGGAAGCTCAGTCCAATAGCCTCTACGATTTGTTTTGTGCCGTGACTATCGCCAGCAATCTCGTGCAAGCAGGAGGAGGCGGTGAAGTGTCCATGAGTTGGGGCTCCGGCGAGTTTCCCGGCGAGACGGCCGGCGACCCCGTTTTCACAACCCCCGGTGTGGTTTACTTTGCTTCAACCGGCGATGGGCCCGGGGTTAGCTATCCCAGTGCCTCTCCCAACGTTGTTGCAGTGGGCGGCACCACTCTCAGCACGAACTCTACCACGGGCGACTTTATTCAGGAGAACGTCTGGCAAGACACGGGCGGTGGTCTGAGCGCTTTTGAATCCCGGCCAACTTACCAGAGCGGCATCTCGGGTATCGTGGGCACCCAGCGCGGCGTTCCTGACGTTGCCGCCGACGCCAACCCCTACACCGGTGTCTGGGTTTTGGATAGCTTGGTGTTCGGTCCAGGGACCTGGTATATCGTTGGCGGCACCAGCGTTGCCTCGCCTATGTGGGCAGGTATTGTCAACGCGGCTGGGACATTCTCCGCCTCCAGCAATGCAGAACTCACCGATTTATACGCGGACCCAAAGACGGACTTCACCGACATCACCAGGGGTTCGTGCGGCGTGTATATGGGGGATTTTGCATCCGCTGGCTGGGATCCCTGTAGCGGTCTCGGCAGCCCTAAGACTTATAAGGGGAAATAGTTTCGAATCGTGCAACTCGCCCCGGCAGACAGGCGGCGGATGACCGAGTGCCCCATCCTAACGTCGCGCCTCTTGCGACGTAGGGTGGGGGCCTTGATTTTGCATGCGCTTGCAATCAGTTGTGACGACCTGCTAAATCACCCAACACCTCATTGAGAAAATGGATAGTCGTTTAACCGCAAAGATCGCGAGGAAGAGCCGCAAAGGACGCAAAGGAAGATTTGGTTGTTTTGCTTCGCGCTCTTTGCGTCGTCTCTTCGCGCACTTTGCGGTCAAAGGCCTTTTCCGGAGGCGCCTTCGAGGAGTTTGCGACGCGAGAACGCGCCAGTTGATGCTTCGTTTGCGAGCTGCGCTCGCCGGACAGCCGAGGACGGCTGTCCCCATAGGCGGTGCGCAATCAGGCTGAAAGTTAGCGTACGACAAGCACTTCCCGGACGTTGTCACGAGCCAGGAAGAACTTAATCGAAGCAAAATCGCGGAAGAGATTTTCGATGTGCCGGTTGTTAAACACGCGCTGCAACTGAAAACCATCGCTGATGGCGGTGTGCACCGACCCAGTCGGTCCGCGCCGCGCTTCCCGGCGAAGCACGATGCGCTGCATCTCCAAAGTGTCGGAACCCACAATATGGAAGCGGTAACAGGGCGAGTCCGGCCCGGCATCGCGAGTATGAAAGAACGCGAGTAACAAGCCACCGGGCTTCAGAACGGACCATAACCGGCCTACCACCGGCCGCACCAGGCTTTCGTCCAGATAGTCAGGCAGGTTCCAGCACAGGACAACATCGAAGTGCGCCGCCGGATACACCAGGTTATCGGCCAGAAACTGCCGGCTGTCGAGCACGATCTTCCCCTGCTCGTCCTTGGTCACAAGGTGAGGCTCGGTGGAGGCGGTGAGCAGGTCCTCGCTGTAAATCTTGTGTCCGCGCCCGGTGAAGTGGCGAATGTTGGCCGGAGAGGTGGAACCGAGATCCAGAATGCAGAGGGTCTCCTCCGTGTCCCAGCGCCGCGCCATCTCGCCCAGTCCGCTGGACCGCCGCGTTAATTTCTGAGCAGCTTGTGCCGTGGTTGTCTGCGGTCCGCTCGGTGAGCTCTTAAAGAATTTCATGAAGTTCTGCGTTACCGATGCCATTCCAGCTTTCTGTCCGGCCCTGTGGCGGCACAGGTACGACGGACTCAACCTCCCGTCCCCGGTAAGGAAGTATTGACTTGATTGCCAGCCTTGAGCAAATTATGAAAGTAACCCTTCAGGTTCCTGGGAGCGGACCGCGCGTCTCACTTCGCCGGCGCAGCTTTGGCCTCCAGCTTCCCCTGGATATCGACTTTACCTTTCAAGTACGCCCCCTCTTCGATAGAGATGCGCTGGGTGGAAATGTCTCCCGTGACCACGGCTGACTTGCGCAGCTCCACGCGGTCACTGGCTTGCACATTGCCCTCCAGCTTGCCCTGCACCACCACGGCTTTGGCTTCGACGCCGCCCTTGACCAGGCCGTTGGGACCTACCGTCAGGCTATTCGTTTTCAGGGAGACGCTGCCCTCCACCTGGCCATCCACGTAAAGGTCTTCGCTTCCCGTCAGCTCGCCCTTGATAACCACCGATTTGCCAATCTGTGCCAGATCGCCGGACAAAGGTGCGCTCATCGACGTTCTCCCTCCCAAGCAGGATCACCAGCCGAATGCCATCGACAACCAATTTTGCCGGAGCAGACGCAGTGGGCGTGTCCCTTCGACTATACCCAACCCACGGATGTGCGGCAAGCGATTGGAAATCGGGGTAGTGGCTCGGTTTGAATTTCTGATGGCATCTTCGCTCGTCGATGGCGTCATCCTGAGCGTAGCCGTTCTTCAGGCGGAGCGAAGGATCTCCGCTACGACGCTGTGTGCCACGGGAGATCCCTCGGCCCGCTGGTAAAAACGCGGGCTCTTCGGGATGACGCCTTGTGAGATTCAGAGTTCAAACTGAGCCACTACCGAAATCGGGGAGTGGCGCATTTCAACAAGGAAGCGATCCAAACGCGCGATTATTGCGTCGCAAAGGGCGCGACCCTTCGGCTCCGCTCAGGGAACAGGCTGCACCGCGCGGCTCGCCCAGATCCTTCGTCGGGCAAAAAGCGCCCTCCTCAGGATGACAATCAAATTGCCTGAGCCCTGGTGTTCCTACGGGAAGGACGGTAGAGGTGCGGCGCGGCGTGCTTGTTACACTGTTTATGGTGCTCACAAACATGAGCTGGCTGCGCTCCAGTTCTTCACTCAATTTCTGCCGAGCCCTTTTTATTGTTGCCGTTACGGCAGCGAACTGCGCCCAGATCGCGGCCGCCCCACCCACCGACACGGGTGCCGATATTTCCCCAGCTGCTCTGGTGCGAAACGCCGTCGCAAACGAAGTAGCGGCCAGCCAGCATACTGCCGCTAAATTCATGTTCCGCTCGCGGAAGCAAACCGCGCGAGGCTCTCAAACCAGGCTCTATATCGAGACCCGGGAAGCGATAGCGGCGATGACCATTGCCTATGACGACAAGCCAATCTCTGAAGAACAGTCGCAGGGCGAATTCCATCGATTGCAGCACCTCATCGTGGATCGCGACGACCTGCGGCGAAAACAGAAGCAGGAGCGCGATGACGCCGAGCACACGCTGCGCATCGTCAAAGCCATGCCCGACGCTTTCGTCTACGAGTTCGATGGCACGGAACCCAGCCACCCCGGCACGGGCAAGCCCGGTGATGAACTCGTTCGCCTGAAGTTTCAACCGAATCCGCGCTACACTCCGCCTTCCCGCGTAGAGCAGGTGCTGATGGGAATGCGGGGCACCGTACTCATCGACAAAGGCGCCCGGCGCCTCGCCAGGATCCACGCCACTCTGTTTCGCGAAGTTAGCTTCGGCTGGGGAATCCTCGGCCATCTCGACAAAGGCGGCTCCTTCCTCGTGGAGCAAGCCGACGTTGGCGATGGAACGTGGGAGATCACGCACATCCAACTGAACTTTACCGGCAAAATCATGCTGGTGAAAAGCATCGTCATCAACTCAGACGAGAGCTTTAGTGACTTCCGGCGAGTGCCTGATGACGTGACATTTGCCAGAGGAGTGGACCTGCTCAAGCAGGAATGGGCGAAATTGCAGCACGGAGACTCTGGTACAGCCACGGCCAGCAAGAACACTCACTGAGGCGTCGCAGTTCGTTTTCAGGCATTGCAGTTCGTTGACCGGCTAGTTCCCTGCCTTCAACGTTTCCTTGCGAACCGTTAGCTTCTCGATCAGGTCTTCTTTCACGCGGTAGCCAGTCCCCGGCTCATCGCTGATGGCGATCGTTCCCTGAGAGGAAACTGTCACCTCGGGATCGATGATGTCTTCCTTCCAGTAACGCTTCGAAGCGGAAACGTCTCCGGGAAGACGGAAGTTTTCGAGCGTTGAGAGAGCGATGTTGTGGGCTCGCCCGACTCCGGACTCGAGCATGCCGCCACACCAGACCGGAACTTTGTGCGCCTGGCAGATGTCGTGAATCGTGCGCGCCTCGCTGAATCCGCCCACCCGGCCGACTTTGATGTTGATTATGCGGCAAGCTCCGGTCTCAATCGCAACGGCCGCCGCGCGCGCGTGCACAATCGATTCGTCGAGGCAAATCGCCGTTCGTAATTCTTTCTGCAGTCGCGCGTGATAGTAGATGTCATCATGCCACAGCGGCTGCTCAATCATCAGCAGATTGAATTGATCAAAGCTCCGCAGGTGTTCGACCTGGTCCAGGGTGTAGGCGGAGTTGGCATCGCAACTGAGCGTGATCTGAGACCAGCGGGCGCGAATTCTTTCCAGCACGTTCACGTCCCAGCCGGGTTTGACCTTGACCTTGATACGGCGGTAGCCCGCCGCCAACTCGGTCTCGATCTTATCGAGAAGTTGCTGCACAGAATCCTGAATGCCAATGGAGACGCCGCAAGCGATCTCGCGCCGCGTGCCGCCGAGCAACTTCCACAAAGGCTGCCCCTTCTGCCTGGCCTCGGCGTCCCACAGCGCATTTTCGAGTCCGGCCTTGGCCATGCGGTGCCCGCGTACGCGCGAAAACAGAACGTCACACTTCGCTGGAGACTCTAGGTCGCGTCCCAGAATCGCAGGCGCCAGATAACGCGTGATGGTCGGCCACGCGCTTTCAATCCACTCGCTGCTGTAGAACGGGTCTTCCCCCGCGACACATTCGCCCCAGCCGTCGACGCCTTCTGAACGGACAGTGATCAGGAAAATGCGACGGCTGTAGACGCGGCCAAAGCTGGTCTCGAAGAAGTGAACCAGCGGCATTTGAAGTTCGCGGAGCGTGATGGCTTCGATCTTCATAGATGGAACTCATTCACCACGGGAAGCACAGAGACACGGAGCAACTCAAAATAAAACACAGCCCACCATCAGCGATCCGCTAGAACTGGGCCTTGCAATTTGCTCACCGACCGAAGCCTGAACCAGTTCTTTACCTGAATCATCTTCTCCGTGACTCCGTGTCTCCGTGGTGAATCAGGCCTCGGACGCGTAGGACCACTTCTCGTCCCACCGGCCGAGCAGGAACTTGCCGTTTCCCTCTGCGTCGCGCTCGTAACCCAGCACGGCCAGGCCCTGGCCAAAGGCCCGCAGAAACTGCTCGCGATTCCGCTCCTGCACCTGCTGTGCGCGCTGCCGGGTATCCGCCGCTGCCTTCCATTCATAAATCTGCGCCGGAACTTCAATGGTTGTCCCGCGGCGAAACTCCGGGTTCTCTCCCGTCGCGAGCAGCTTCTCCACGCGCTTCGACTTCAACCACCATTCCGCAATGAGCCGGTCGCTGGGCAGGCCACCTTGCAGCGGCGACGAAGTGATCCCGTACTGATTGATGTTGTAGCGCCGCACGATCGCACCCAGTTTTTCCAGATTGAGGTAGGCGTTTTTGATTTCCAGGGGATCGAACGTCCACTCGATCAGCTCGATTCCCCGCGCCAGCGCATCTTCCCGCTGTAAAAGCTTGAGGCGCCGGCCCAGGCCGCCGTTGCGATGATCCTTGCGCACCGCCAGCATGTGGGAGTGAAGATACACGTGTCCGGAACGCGTGCCTGGCACGGAGAGCGCAAAGCCCACCATCTCGCGGCCTGCGAAGGCGCCCATCACCTGCCCGCCAACTTTTTCCGCGACCACGAACATGCGCAGTGGAACCAGTTCTGCATCCGTAAAGTTCCAGACTTCCTTCTGCAGAGCAACGCAGGCACGCAACTCCTCAAGCCCCTGACAGTGGCGAACCTCGACAGCGTCGGCGCTCACGCCTGCGTCTCCTCGTCCTTAGCTTGCTGCCACAGGGCTTCGAGTTCGTCCATGGTTGCCTGGTCTGGAGTGCGCCCACTTTCGCCTAGCCGCTCTTCCATCCACTGAAAGCGGCGTTTGAATTTTCGGTTGGTCTTGCGCAGCGCCGATTCCGGATCAAGCGACAGATAGCGCGCGATGTTGACCAGCACAAAGAACAAATCGCCGACTTCTTCCTCAAGCCGAGCCTGAAGTCTCGGTGGAATGCTCTGCCGTCCAGATCCCGCAACTCCCCGTGCCTGCGGGGACGGCCCCGGCGCGGGAAATTCCTTCAAATGCTCGCGCAGTTCCTCCGTCTCCTCGTGCAGCTTATCAAACAGCCCTTCGATGTTTGCCCAATCGAACCCGGTTTGTGCCGCCCGCGAGCTCAGCTTATAGGCCTCAAGCAGCGCCGGCATGGCGGAAGAAATTCCGTCAAGAATGGAGCGGTTCTCTGCCTTCTCATCGCCCTCGCTGCCCAACCGCTTCTTTCTCTCTTCGTCCTTGAGCGCATCCCAATTCCGCTTCACTTCGGCGGCTGTGTCGGCCTTGACATCGCCAAAGACATGCGGATGCCGGTCCACCAGCTTTTTCGAAAGACGATCCAGCACGTCGTCAATCGAAAACGTTCCCTCCTCCTTGGCCATCTCGGAATAAAACAGCACCTGCAGCAACAGGTCGCCTAGTTCGCCGGGGAGTTCACTCCAATCGCGATTATCGATGGCTTCAAGAACTTCGTAGGTTTCTTCGAGCGTGTAGGGCTTGATGGAATCAAAGGTCTGTTCGCGATCCCAGGGACATCCGCCGGGCGCGCGCAGCCGCTCCATGATCGCGACGGCGCGCTCGAAACGTTCACCTGTGGTGGGCATTCGCCAACCACTTTAAACGAGTGTCTGTGGAAGGGGCAATGTGCGCGCAGGCATAGTCCGTGTGGCGCGGACACTCCTGTCCGCGTTGCATGCAGTATTGGCAGGGCTCGCGGGCAAGAGTGCCCGCGCCACACTTCTTTTCCATGCGTCTGACAACTGCAGCCAACCGTTCGATTTCGGAAAAGCAACTAACCAACAACTGTCTCTCCGGCAAACCTAAACATAACGAATCAACCTCATACAGGAGAAAAGGTAATGGCAAATACTCTGCAAGGAAAAAAGATCGCCATCCTGGCAACCGATGGATTTGAACAATCTGAACTCATCAAACCGCGCCAAGCTCTGCAAGACGCCGGCGCCCAGACCCAGGTGGTTTCACCCAAGGACGGCAAAATCAAGGGCTGGAATATGAAACAATGGGGCGAGGAAGTCCCGGTAGACGTGGCGTTGAAGTCCGCCGATCCGGCAAGGTTTGATGCGCTGCTGTTGCCCGGCGGAGTGATGAACCCCGACCAGCTGCGCATGATTCCGGAGGCCGTGAGCTTCGTAAAACATTTCTTCAGCGCGGGCAAGCCCGTGGCCGCGATATGCCACGGTCCGTGGATGCTGGTGGAAACCGACGCGGTTCGCGGTCGCACCGTGACCTCATGGCCGTCGCTGAAAACCGACATCAAGAATGCGGGTGGGAACTGGGTCGACAAGGAAGTCGTCCACGACAACCAGGTTGTGACCAGCCGTAACCCCGACGACATTCCCGCATTCAATCGCGAGATGATTGCGTTGTTCGGACAGGCTGGCGGCGCTCAACTCAAGAAGACTGCGTAGTCAGCAACGCAGCGTTTTCTTCCGGCCGGCCCAGCGCATCACAGGCCGGCCGGGTTTTTCCAGCTTGGTTCTTTTAGCGGTTCTTTTAGTGGTTCTCTTAAAATGATGCGACAAGACCTTTGCCTGGTCGGCGTTCGGCCACTCCTGCCTCGGCACTATCGTCACTTTTCTCCCACCGTGCCGGAAGCGCAAACTGGAGTTACGAGTGCTGTCGGCAGGTCGAAGAACGCCTTCAGTAGTAGATTGTAAACGCTTCGCATCTAATTGATACAAATGACATTAGCAGTAAAGCCTCGCGCTCCCCTGGAAGGCCAAACCTTTCAGGTTATCGTCATCGGGGGCGGCATCAATGGCGTCGCCGTGGCGCGTGAGTGCGCCCGCGCCGGCAAGCGCACTTTGCTGGTCGAGCAGAATGATTTCGCTTCCGGCGTTACCAGCCGCTCCACGCGCATCATCCATGGCGGCCTTCGTTACCTGGAACATGGCGAATTGGACCTGGTTCGCGAGTCTGTGCGCGAGCGTGATCGCCTGCTGCGCGAGCGCTCCCACCTGGTTCACCCCATGCATTTCCTTTTCCTGCTGAATGAGAACAGCCAGCGCAGCGCATTGAAAGTGCGCGCCGGGCTGTGGCTCTACCAGCGCCTGGCCGGAAAGAAACAATCTGCCGCGGTTTCAAAGATGGAGACCACGCGCCTGGAGCGCGTGCTCGACGCCGGACACCGCTGGTCCCTGTTCGACTACGAAGACGCGCAGTGTGAGTTTCCCGAGCGCCTGGTTGCCGAGTGGCTCACCGAGGCGATCGACGCTGGAGCCGTTGTCCGCAATCACTCGGAAGTTCTGGCCATCGATGTGGCGCATGGCCGCGCCCGCGGCATCCTTTTGCGTGACCGCATCAGCAATCGCGACGAGCGCGTCGACGCCGCCTGGATCATCAACTGTACCGGACCCTGGGCAGATCGCATCTGCCAGCGCTCCTCGATTCGCACCGCCAAGCCCATGCTCGGCGGAGTGCGCGGATCCCACATCGTCCTGCCGCGTTTCTCCGGCGCGCCGAACGCCGCGCTCTATGCCGAAGCTGTCGACGGACGCCCGGTCTTCATCATTCCTTGGAACGACCAGATCATGGTCGGCACTACAGAAGTTGAAGATGCCGGCGATCCCGCCAGGGCTGTCCCGTCCAACGAAGAGATTGAATATCTGCTGCGCACCGTGACCCAATTATTCCCGCGCGCGAAGCTCGCGCCGCACGACATCAAATACGCGTTCGCCGGCATTCGGCCCCTGCCCTATTCTCCTCGCAATCGCTCCGCCTCCATCACCCGGAGGCACTTCCTGCACGACCATTCCGACGAAGGCGCGGCGCGAATGATTTCCGTCATCGGAGGAAAGCTGACCACGGCCGCCTCGCTGGCGCGAGCCTGCGCGCGCAAGATCGGGCTTTCGGTTGCCGAACCGAAATCAATCGTTGTCGGTCCGGGAAGTGCGCTCGATCCATTTCTCGATCACGCCGTGCTGGAGATCGCTCGGGCGGGCTCGGTGAGCGAGGAATCCGCGCGCGGCATCGTGGAGTGGCACGGCAAGCGCGCTATCGACATTGCCCGCACGGCTCTGGTCAGTGCGGAACTGCGGGCGCCCATTTGCCCGCACACGTCGCACATCGTCGCCGAAGTAGTCGAAGCCTACCGTAAAGAATGTGCCGTCACCCTGGGCGATGTTCTGCTGCGCCGGGTTCCGATCGCGCTGGGACCGTGCTGGTCCGACTCCTGCAGCCGCGAAGCCGCCTTGCGCATCGGCGCCGTCCTCGGCTGGGACGAACCGACCATGGGCGCGAACCTGGAGTCTTTCGAGATGGAGCGCGCGGCGTTTGTGCGCCGCCCCATCCGCAGCGCGGCGCTGGAAGCTGCGGCCGACTAACGACGCTTACTGGAGAAGGAATGAGGCGTGTAATCAAAGCAGCAATTGTGGCGTTGAGCCTGACCTGGAGCTTCACTGCCATGGCTCAGAGTGGTGGTCGGCACATCGTTTTGCCAAATCCCAAGCTGCTTGGATGTAGCGGCGCCGGCTGCGCTGAGCTATGGCAGGATACGACGAAAGACGAGAACGCCGTATACCCGTGGCAAGTCAGCACAGACGTGAACAACCAAGCCGTCATCGGAATCGTAGCTCTGTACGACAAGCCGGTGTCGTTCGACGAAGTGAAATCTGCTATCGACGAGCGCTATGGAAAATGGACCCTTCTAGATACCGAAAAGCCCCGGCTCAAAATGTGGCGGGTCGAATCCGAAAAGTTCACGATTCAACTGGCACCCAAAAAAAACGGAATGATACAGCTGATCTACTTGGTCTTCGATGCGAAGCATGACCTAAGGGCGGATAACCTTTGCGACTCTGACTGAAGGTGTTTCTTCTCGCCGTTTGTGCCCCGTCCAACGCGCAGCGCGGCGGCGCTGGAAGCTGCGGCCGACTGATTCATGGCGGCACGGTCCCGAATTCTACTAAGAGCTCCGTATCGTCCGAGATAATTCCTTGCACGCTCCAGTTCACGAAACGTTGCATAAGCTCGGGGTGGTTTACTGTCCAGACGAATATCTTTTTGTCCCCCTCCCGAAGTTCGCGAATAAGATCCTCGGTAACCAGCTTGTAGTGAGGAACCACATATTCGAGCGGCAACTTCCGCCAGCGCTGGAGTTCTGATTTCGTTTCGCAGATGAGCCCGAGTGGAACGGAGGAATCTTCCTCGTGAAGCGCGTGTAGCACTTCTGGCAAGAACGAAGAAACCAGGAATCCGCGCAGAGGACGGTGAGCCCGAAGCGAATCCACAGTGATTCTTTCGAGCCCGGCTACCTTCAGTTCGATGTCGAGAAACGCCGTGTCATGGTAGCGCTCCAGCACCTCGCCCAAGCGAGGCAGGCCCGCGAGTTGTCCTGCCGCGGCCTGCGCCACTTCCAGCGCCCCCACCTTCGGATCATGACAGACGACGGCCTGCCCATCCGCGGTGAGGCGGACATCGAATTCGAAGCCATCGCAGCCATCGGCCAGCGCGCGATCAAATGAGGCAAATGTATTTTCCGGAATCGACTTAACGGCGCGGGCGCCGCGGTGACCGAGAAGAAGAGGGCGCGCGCTCATGCGGGTAGTGTCAGACGCTCAGTCGAGATCGAAGTCTCGAATGGGCTTACCGGTGTCCGGAGATTCCTTGGCCTTCTTCACCGCCTCCTGAAATTTCTTTTCCAGAAGGTCGGAGGCGTGCTTCTGCGCCTCTACCGATTGCTGAAAAATCGACTCGCGGCGGCTGTCTTGCTCACGCATGGCCTTGGCGGCCGCTTCCATGTCGCTGAACATCTTCGGCTTTACCGCCGCGACGTGGGAGATAACCCCGCGCGTCTCGGTGTCAATCTTTAGAACGGCGCTGCAGCACGGGCAGGTCACTTCAAAATTTGAGGGATTCTTCGCCATCACCTGCGAATCATACAGCAAAATTGACCACGAGGACGCGTCCCAATACCGCTGTCAGCGTTTCAGCTTGATCGGAAAGATGTGAAACAAGGTCAGCATCTCCCATCCCAGCAGAAACAGCGAAAGTATCACCACGATCACCGCCAGCAATTCGCCGAAGCTCAAGCCCCGCCGCTTCGGTTCGAGGCGGCGAGCGGCCAGGCTGAGAATATTCAACGTCGCAAACCCAAACACCACAGCCCAGAGGATATTGTAGACATCTCCACGCGAGCCGCGATATTGCAGCGCAACTCCCATGCCGAAAAGCAATGGCACAAATCCGCGCACGGCGGGGTAAACCGCCCACACCGCTCGCGTGGTGCGCGAAAAGCCGGAAATCACGCTGATGCTTGTGGACAATCCCATGTCGTGCTGTTTCCTCGCAAAGCCCGTTGCAGGCTCCACGCTAAGCATTGGATATTACCTGTTTTTCCCGCTCTGGTCACGGCTGACGAGCCTTTACGTATTCTTCTTGTCACCGGCTATCGCCGCTCAAAGAGCCTTGGGTAAGATAGATTCATGACCACCTGCCGTGTGATTTTCTTTGATGTGGGCAACACCCTGCTCTTCCCCAACCGCAAGCGAATCCTGTCGCCGTTGGCCGACAAGCACCATCCTCCGCTTGAGCAGTGGCAGGCCTTGGAGCGCAGAACCAAGCACGAATTCGATCAGGGCATGGTGACCGGGAGGGTCGATCACGGCTTCTGGTGGACGTTTCACACTTATCTGCTGCAAGACCTGAAGATCTCGGATGATGGTGTTCGAGACGCGCTGATCGAGAACACGCAAAGCTCGTTCAACTGGGACCAGATCGTTCCCGGCACCTGTGAGGCTTTGCAGCGCATCGGCAGCGATCATCCCATCGCCGTAATCTCCAACGCCGACGGCCGTATTGAAGATGTTCTGCGCCGCTGCGGCATCGCCGGCTGTTTCAGCAGCATCACGGACTCCGGCATCGTCGGCTGCGAGAAGCCGCATCGCGCCATCTTCGAGGCCGCCCTGCGCCAGATGAACGCTCAGCCGGAAGAAAGCCTGTACGTCGGCAACGTCTACTCGGTGGATTATGTAGGCGCCCTCGACGCCGGAATGCAAGCCATCCTTTTCGACGTGGCCGGAGCCTACCGCGACCACGACCTGCCGCGAGTCGAGTCGCTCGCGGGGCTGGAAAGCTGGCTACAGGAAATGCCGTAAAATCTCACCATGTTCGATTCCACCCGCTTCTTCCTCTTCCTGATCGCGGCCCTGCTGCTGGCAATTGCCCCCGGCCCCGGAATGCTTTACGTTCTGGCAAGAAGCCTGGCAGGCGGAAAGCGTGAAGGAATTCTCTCGGCTCTCGGAACTTTTCTGGGCGGAATGGTCCATGTATTCGCCGCCGCTCTCGGCATCTCGCTGGTGCTGGCCAGATCGGCGCTTGCCTTCGCAGCGGTCAAATACGTCGGCGCCGCCTATCTGTGCTTCCTTGGCGTGCGCATGATGCTCGAGGCGCGCAAAGAAAATCCCGCTCAAAACGATCTGCTTGCCACCGCCCAGTCCGAGTCGGAACCTAATGCGAGGTCCCGAAAGCCGCTCTGGCAGGGCATCGCCACCGAAGTTCTCAATCCCAAGACCGCCCTTTTCTTCCTCTCTTTCATCCCGCAGTTTGTAAGCCGCGAAGCCGGGCAAGTCTTCCTGCAATTCGTGCTGCTGGGCACAATCTCGGTCTTCCTGAACACGACTGCCGACCTGATCGTCGTCATGCTCGCCGGCCCGCTCGGCAACCGCATACGCTCCTCAGCAACCTTCCGTCGCCGCCAAAGGACGCTCACGGGCGCCATCATGATCGGCCTGGGAACCTACCTCGCTTCGAGCGAGAGCTAGTCACGGGACTACAAACCAGTCGGCCCACGCCCCGCAACCCTCTGGACGCGGTTTTGCGAGACCAGGCCCCGGGTGGACGTGCTCAAGGTGAAACCTCCGGAGAAACCGAAGAAGAAACGAAAGGGTGAATGACCTCATCCCCATGCGGCTAGGATGTCCTTGGCTAGACGGAGTGCATCTTTCTTAACAAGAAAAATTGTGATTGCGATCCTGTCTTCTTTGCCTTTTTGAATCTTTACCCACCTGACCCTTGTAAGCCGTTTTCCACCACCTTTTCTGTTGAGCGGAATTACCCCTGATTTTCGTGCCATATTTCCTCCGAAAAAACAGAGTATGAATCACGGCGATGGTTTTGCAAAGGCATAATTCCGGCGCGTGGTGGCTCAGTTTGAACTCTGAACCTCACAAGGCGTCATCCCGAAGAGCCCGCGTTTTTACCAGCGGGCCGAGGGATCTCCCGTGGCACACAGCGTCGTAGCGGAGATCCTTCGCTCCGCCTGAAGAACGGCTGCGCTTGATTGCATAACGACGTTGGCCCGTCGCGAGTAGATTGGTATGCGATGAACAAGACCAAGGCTCGTGAGAGGAGCCAACGTCATGTTGATTATAGGATGCGATTTCCATCCGGGTTTTCAGCAGGTCGCGATCTTTGACAACCGAACGGGAGAGATCGAGGAGAAGAGGTTGCAGCACCGCGAAGAAGCGGAGCAGTTTTATCGTTCGCTGGCGGGCCAGGAAGTTGTGGTGGGAATGGAGGCATGCGGGCACTATCCGTGGTTCGAGCGGTTGCTGCAGGAGTTGGGAATCGAGCTGTGGTTTGGCGATGCGGCGCGGGTGCGGGCTTCGGTGGTGCGCCGGCAGAAGACGGACCGGCGGGACGCGGAGCATCTGCTGGATCTGTTGCGCCAGGACCGGTTTCCGCGGATCTGGGTGCCGAGCCTGGAGGTGCGGGACGTGCGGCAGTTGCTGGTGCATCGGCACAAGCAGGTGCAGGCGCGGACGCGCACCAAGAATCAGCTGCAGGCCATGGCGCTGAGCTGCGGGGTACAGAAGAAGTACAAGCTGTGGACCAAGGCAGGGCGAGTGGAGTTGGAGCAGTTGCCTTTGCTGCCGTACGCAGCCGAGCGGCGCAAGCGGTTGCTGGAAGCGCTCGACGGGCTGGAAGCGGAGATCGTCGAACTGGACCGGCGGGTGCAAGAAGAAGCGCGGCAGCGGCCGGAGGCAGTGCGGTTGATGACGCATGCGGGAGTGGGCCCGGTGACGGCGTTGGCCATGGTGCTGACGCTGGGACCGGCGGAGCGGTTCGCCTCGGGCAAGCAAGTGGGCAGTTACTTTGGCCTGATTCCGAGCGAAGAATCCAGCGGCGGAAAACAGCGGCTGGGCAAGATCAGCAAACAGGGCAGTTCGTTTCTGCGCTTTTTGCTGGTAGAAGCGGGACAGACGGCGGCGCGCTACGATCCGCAGCTGAAGCGCTTTTATCGCCGCCTGGCGGTGCGCAAGAATCGCAGCCTCGCCAAGGTGGCGGTGGCCAGAAAGTTGGCCACGCGGTTGTACCTGATGTTGCGCGAGGACTGGACGTACGCGCAACTATGTCAGGCCGTCATGCAGGTGAGCCCGAGTCATTCTGTGGCCGGCGAGTAAGAGCCGAGCGTTTGAGTGGGCAGCCTGCCTCCCTGAAACCGTCGGGGAGATCGAAGTGAGTAATCGTGGGTGCAAGTCCCGAAGAGATGGATGGTGGGACCTGAGGTCCCGCTGCAGGATTCGAATTGAGTGACGACCTTGGTCTGGGAGTCAAAAACTTTCTACCAGAGCGAAATGGCGCTGCTCACGGCGTCCACGCCGGAGTGTCGCCACAATTCGCTTGACAGGGCACACCGTCGTTAGAGACAGGATGACGCCATCGACGACCCAAGATGCCATCAGAACTTGAGAATGAGCCACTACCTTCCGGCGTATTCGCTGGAATAATCCTCGTCAGTGCGAGAGAATAAATAATTGTGCTTATGGGCCCGCGCGCCCAGTGCGCCAGCAAGGCAAGCGGGTCAACGATTGGAGACTGCTCTCATGGCTACGATTTCGATGGATGTAGGATCAACCACCAGCGATCATCGGCATCCGAAACTGACACGCTGGGTGGAAGAAATGGCGCGGATGTGCCAGCCCGATCGCATCCATTGGTGTGATGGCTCCCCTGAGGAGTACCAGGAGATGATGCGACTGATGGTGCAAACCGGGGTCGCGATCCCTCTGGATGCCGCCAAGCGCCCGAACAGCTTTCTGGTGCGCTCCAATCCCGCCGACGTGGCCCGGGTGGAAGATCGCACGTTCATTTGTTCGCGCAGCAAGGACGACGCCGGCCCCACCAACAATTGGGAAGATCCCGCAAAAATGAAGCAGAAACTCACCGGGCTATTCACGGGATCGATGGCCGGGCGAACCATGTACGTGGTGCCTTACAGTCTGGGCCCGATCGGTTCTCACATCGCCAAAATCGGCATTGAAATCTCCGACTCCCCTTATGTCGTCGCCAGCATGCACATCATGACGCGAGTGGGAAACCCGGTGCTGGACACGTTGGGCGAGGACGGAGAGTTCGTTCGCGGGCTGCATTCCGTCGGCGCTCCGCTGGCTGCAAATGAGCAGGACTCGACCTGGCCGCAGAATTCCGAACACAAATACATTTGCCACTTTCCGGAGACGCGCGAGATTTGGTCCTACGGCTCCGGCTACGGCGGCAACGCTTTGTTGGGAAAGAAGTGCCATGCCCTGCGCATCGCGTCGGTGCAGGCGCGCGACGAGGGCTGGATGGCCGAGCACATGCTGATTCTGAAAGTGATCAGCCCATCCGGCGAAGTGAAGTTCATGACCGGCGCCTTTCCTTCAGCCTGCGGCAAAACCAACCTCTCGATGCTGATTCCAACCATCCCGGGCTGGAAAGTCGAAGCGATTGGGGATGACATTGCCTGGATGAAGTTCGGCCGCGATGGACGCCTTTATGCGATCAATCCGGAGTGCGGATTCTTCGGCGTGGCTCCGGGCACGAACATGAAGTCCAATGCCAACGCCATGCGCAGCCTGACCAGGAACTCCATCTTCACCAACTGCGCGATGACTCGCGAAGGCGATGTGTACTGGGATGGGATGACGGAGCAGAAGCCGGCCGAGTTAATCGACTGGTTGCGCCGCCCCTGGGCTCCAGATCTAACTCGACCGGCGGCTCATCCCAACTCGCGATTTACCGTGCCCGCGAAACAATGTCCTGTGATTGCGCCGGAGTGGGAAGATCCGAACGGTGTGCCGATCGATGCGATCCTGTTCGGTGGCCGGCGCAAGAGCATTGTGCCGCTGGTAACGGAAGCCTTCGACTGGGTGCACGGTACCTTCCTGGGGGCAACGGAGAGCAGCGAAACTACTGCCGCCATCACCGGCCAGGTGGGCCAGTTGCGCCGCGATCCCATGGCGATGCTTGCCTTCTGTGGCTATCACATGGGCGACTATTTCGGTCACTGGCTCAAGCTCGGAGCTCAGGCGGATTCAGCTAAGCTGCCGAAAATTTTCTATGTCAACTGGTTTCGCCAGGACGAGAACGGCCGCTACCTGTGGCCGGGCTTTGGAGAGAACTGCCGCGTTTTGAAATGGATCTTTGAGCGTTGCGACGGTACCGTGCATGCCCAAGAAACGCCCATCGGACGGCTGCCCGAAACCACTGACCTCGACACTTCAGGGTTGCAGATGTCCGCTCCCGACCTGGCAAAATTGCTGAATGTCGACATCGAAGGCTGGCTGGCTGAGGTGCCGCGCATTCGCGAACACTTCACCAAGTTCGGCAATCGCCTTCCTGGACAACTCAACAATGCGGTGGACGCGCTTGAGCAGCGCCTTAAAGCGGCCAAGGGATAATCCAACTCGGGCCGTCCGCGACAGCCTCACTCCCCAGGAGCGCTGAGCGGCCGAGAGCACCGGTAGATCAGACTGAATCACGGTCAGAAAAATGGGCTCCCTTTCGTGCTGAAAAGGGAGCCCACACTCACACGTGGATCGAACTTCTGATTTAGGCCACGCCTCGCGCCTTTAATGCTGGTGCCATCTGCTGCGGAGCCTCGACAGGGTTTACCTCTCGTTTGACTGGTGCCTTCATGCGTCGCAGGACGAAGAAGGCGAGTATAGCCGCGCATGCGTCGAAGAAGATAGCAACCCGGAACACGCCCTTCCAGCCCGTGTGCGGCATGGTGAACTTAGCGGCGAACGGAGTCCAAACCGTGGGCACTACGGTCAGGATGATCCCGTAAACAATCAACACCCCGGCCACCGACAACAGAGCGGCCTTGGCGTTCCGACCCAAGTGGATGCGAAACACCGCAGGAGCCAGGAATACCGTGAACAGCACGAAGAGACCACCCAGCAGGAGCAGGATATCGGCCCGGAAGTCGAAAGCCTTACCCACTGCCAGCGCCGACCCGACGGGCACGAACATGGCAGAAGTACCCTTGGCGGTGTACAAGAAGCCGTAGTTCTCGGTGGCGTGCTTGCGGCCGAAAAAGTCTCCGCAAAGCGCGGGAAACAGCGAGAAGATCTCGCCCCAGCCGAAGAAGGTGAACGCGCTGAAGATGACGAACAGCAGCGGGTTACTGGCGAACCGAAGGAGCACGTAGATGGCGATGGCTTCCAAACCGAACGCCACGGTCATGGTCATCTCCCGGCCGATGTGGTCAGAGACCCATCCCCAGAACGGGCGGCATAGTCCGTTGACCAGACGGTCAGCGGAAAGCGCGAAAACCAGCGCCGGCATGGTGAGCCACAGGAAGTGAACGGGTATTTTGTCTACCTTGAAATCGACCGCCATCGGCTTGAGCTGGGCCACTGCCATCAAGCCTCCGGTCGCAACCATTGCCATCATCACGTACATGAGCCAGAAGTTGGGCGTCGCCACCATTTCAGCAGCGGTAAAGTCCACCTGCGTCTGGCGCGCCTTCACTTCCGGACTACCCCTCAATCGCCAGGTTTTGGGCATCCAGCCGACCGGCGGCGACTTGAGAAAGAACGCCGCGACGATCACCGTCACGCCCTGGATGATCCCCCATCGGATGAAGGCCGTTTGGTAGCCCGCCGACGCGATCAAGCTGGCAATAGGTGCAACGGTGAAGGCGGCTCCGGCGCCGAAGCCGGCTGCCGTCAGCCCCGCTGCCAGTCCGCGGTGGTCAGGAAACCACTTCAGAGCGAGGCCAACGGCGGTGCCGTATACGATGCCGGCGCCGATGCCAGCCACTGCGTAGGAGAGATACAGAGCGGTGAGCGATTCGGCTTTGCCGCTGCCAACCCAGCCGAGCCCGGCTAAGAGCCCGCCAAGCATCACCAGTAACCTGGGGCCGAACGTGTCCACCAACCAACCTTCGAAGGGGACCAGCCAGGTCTCTAACAGGACAAAGACCGTAAACGTTACCTGGATGAGAGCTTGGTCTGCCTTGAGGTGCTTTTGCAGCGGCGGTACGAACAGTGTCCAGCCATACTGGAAGTTCGCTACCGCCACCATGCCGAGAATACTAAACAGGAGAATGACCCAGCGGTTGGATTCGCTGGTTTCAGGAACCACTGTGGCTTTAGAAGCAGCCATGGATACACCTCCTCAGTAGTGCACTAGACTTAAAGGCTTAACTGCAAGTGCGCCAGCCCCTGCCTGCGACCGCTCCTTGGAGGTGCAAAAGTCGAATTGTCGTTTCCCGCCGCTTGCTCTACTCAGATGGCGGGCGATCGGCCTCCACATCTTTGTGGAACGGAATCACACCAGGGATCAGCCACTTTTCCCACATATCATCGATCTTGCTCTGGAAGTAATCGATGTCATCCTTGGTAAAGTGTGCGAACCGCCCTTGCTTCAATAAATAGTCTCGAACTGGCAACCGCCGAATCTTGCCAGCCGCGATCTGCTCGGTACGACCAGTAAGTCTCAGCACGCGATCTTCCACTTCATAAAGCGGCCAAACCCCGCTATTGATGGCCAGTTCGCCCATTTCGTGCGAAAGATAAGGATCGTAATCCCAACCCTTTGGACACGGATCCAGCGAGTGAATAAATGTTGGCCCGCCAATAGCCAGTGCTTTACGCATGGAGTTCATACCATGAAGTCCATACGACATGCAAATGGTTGCTACATATCGGCATTCTGGATGACCTGCCGCCATCATGCCTGCCATGTTTTTCTTCCACCGGCGATGCATGATTCTTTTGACCGTACCGGGCGAGCTAAAGGTGGTGTTGGCGCCCCAGGGAGTGCTGCCGGAGAGCTGAATATCAGTGTTTGCATACGACTCGTTGTCATACATCAATATCAACGAGTTATACTCGGCGTGGGTCAGGGTCGCTGAAATTGCGCCCACACCCATGTCGGCGCCGCCGCCATCGCCGCAGAAGGCGATCACGTTGATCGGCTCGTTTTTCATCTTGCCTTTGCGCATGAGCACCTTCAGCGCCGCCGATGTACCCAGCGCCGCCGATCCGCTGCTGCCCAGCTGCGTGTGCATCCACGGAACCACCCATGACGTGCTGTAGTACGTCGTGTTCGCCACGTACATGCAGCCCGTGCTGCCCAGGATGATCGATCTCGGGCCCGCGGCTTTCGCCATCATCTTCATCAGCAAGGCCGACTCGCAGCCCTGGCAGGTCCGGTGGCCGGAGGTGAAATACTCCTCCAAAGGAATCTTCTTCACGGACTTGAAGGGATCCAGTTTCTGTGTGGGATCAATCTGAATGTAAGTAGCCATAATTTTTGTCCTCTCCGACGGTTATAAACACATCAGGAAAAATCGACTATTCGCGCAAGCCGATCCACTGGGTTAACGGTTGCGATTTTCCTTGCGCAACCTGGTAGACGGAATCGGCCACCCGCTCCACGTCCGGAACGGTGACCTCGCGGCCTCCGAGGCCTGCAATAAACCCCAGCACTGGCGGTTTCGGTCCGGGCGCGCAATACAGCGCGGTGCGAACTTCCGTTGCCAGCACACCACTCATGTAGGGGGACCCAAACGAGTAATCGCGATCAATCACGCCCACCGCCTTAAAGCGTCCCAGCGATTTTGCCAGGTCGGCTGCGGCAAACGGCCGGAACCAGCGCATGCGCACAAACCCTACTTTCTTCCCTTCCTTGCGCATCTGCCGTATGGCAACTCGTACCGGCGTCGAGAGCGTACCCATTCCCATCAGCACGACGTCAGCGTCCTCCGTCATATATTCCTCGAAGAACGGATTGCCATAGGACCGTCCAAAGATGCGCTCGAAGTCCTTATACGCTTCCTTGAGAACGTCCGATACGCGCTCCATCGCCGCATAATTCTGGCGCCGGATTTCCATGACCCAGTCTTCATTGCCCTGGGGCGCCACCGTAATCGGGTTGTCGGGATGAAGCAACAGATCGGCGCGGTTATAACGGGGGAGGAACTTGTTCACTTTTTCTTGCGAGGGAATCTGTACCAGGGACTGCGAGTGAGTCAGAAAAGCGCCATCGCAACTGATGGCGCAAGGCAGGAAGATGCGGCGGTCTTCTGATACGCGATAGGCGATGAGGGCCGTATCCAGCGCCTCCTGCGCGCTATCGACCCAGACCAATTGCCACCCCAGATCGCGGACGGCCAGAGCATCGTTGTGCTCCACGCCGAAAGCTCCGGGATCGTCAAGTGCGCGGTTGCCGACCATCGCTACCATCGGAATGCGCAGCGCAGGCGTAACCGTCAAAGCTTCCATGGCATACATCCAACCTACGCCGCTCGAACCGCAGAAAACACGCGCTCCGGCAGCGCAGGCGTGCTTCACGATTTCAAATTGTGAGTGCTCGCCCTCAGCAACGATGTACTCGCAATCCATTTCACCGTTGGCAACGAGCTTGCAAATGTATTGCATGACGGTGTCGTAGGGGCGAATCGGGTAGGCAGTGATCACATCCACGTCGGCCAGCTTGCAGGCAACCGCAATCGCCTCGCTGCCGGTGATGAGTGCTGACTTGTCGGTACTACGCTCTTCCTTTTCTACAAATGTGGCCGTGGCCATGTGTAATCTCCTGTTCGGCTATTCAGCGATTACTTTTCACCTGCGACTTCCAATGCCGCTGGAACTTGCTCTTCGTACTGCCCACGGTAACGGAAACCATGCGACCGCTCCGGGTGTGATTTAATCTTGTCCGCCAGCCAAGCCTCATAGCCTTCTTTGTCGTGTCTCCAGGCTTCCCACTGGCTGTCGTTATTTTGGAACTCGGTTTCGTTCACCATCGTGACGCAATCTTTTACCGGGCAGACGGCCTCGCAAACGCCGCATCCGCAGCAGGCCTGCATATTCGCATCGTACAAACCCTCGGGCGTGACATCGAAGCACGAATCCGGACATTGCAGCCAGCACAGCGTGCACTTGATGCAGGTATCGAAGTTCACTACCGGCCGCATGGTGCGGGTCGTGAATTTCTTGAACGTCGGATTGCGGTCCGGCCGCCATCCGCCGCTGGCGTGCGAAGTCGGATCCTCCACCGCGCCCCCCGCGGGAATACACGGGATCGCAATGCCATCGCCCATTTCATGCCACTTGGGGAACTCGAACTTGTAAGGAGTTTCGGGATTGCCCTGGTTGGGCTGCACCGTGACGGTGCTGATCCGCTCATAGGCCTTCGCCGCAGACTGGGCCTTCACTGGATCGTTCCATTGATCCACGATGACCTTCTGCACCGCCTTCAGGCTGAACAGGCCAGGCAGAATCTTGGCAATCGCGCCCAGGATGCGCACGTCGGTGTGATCGTCCTTGTAAACCCACAGTCCCGAAAAGCTGACCGTGCCCTTCAGGATCGCCAGGTTATACGGAGCCTCCTTGCGATGCGCCATCGCCAGAATCGCTTCGGGCTGCTCGCGAGACGTTACGATCAAAGTCCCGCCCGGCTTGAGCAGTTTGTTGACCGGCTGCAAGCCGTACCAGGCCCACGATTCGACGCCCTTGCACAACGTGTCGTCCACCGCGATCGTGATATCAACTTCCTTGGGCTCGTATTTCGCCATGCCTTCTTCGAGCGTCTGTGCATCGTCGGCCACGATGGCAAAGCCCTTGGCGGGAATGCCGTTGCGCTCCGGACTGTCGCCGTAGCGGCCAAAGGAAATCCCCAGCTTGCCATCTTCATGCGCGGCCAGAACAATCGAGCGCGTGATGCGCGTGGCCAGCGTCTTCTGGAAAATTCCTCGGTAGATAACTTCGATAGCGTATAACCGGCCCATAGAAAAACCTCCGAAGTTTTCAGTACACAAATTTAGTACACAAATCTAGAGCTTGTGCAAAACCAATTCCTCAACGTCTTCGATGTGGCGCCGCATGGCAGACTGAGCGGCCTCTGCATCGTGTCTCTTGATGGCGGACAGAATCCGCCGGTGGCCGGCCAGTGATTTTGGCGGGCGTCCATCGACCTGTAAAGTGCGCTCGCGTGTATCCCGCAGCAGGTCCATCAGAATGTCCAGCACCTTGAGCACCACGCTGTTTCCTGAAGCCAAAGCGATGGCGTAGTGGAATTCCGAGTCCTCAGGGATGGCGTTCTCTCCCTTCCTGAGTTTCCGCTCTTGCCGTTCAAGAATATCTTCCATCTCGGAAATCTCGTCGGCGGAAGCATGCGTGGCGGCGCGCGCGGCCAGCGGCGGTTCCAGCATCAGGCGAAAGTCGAGCAGTTCGCTGATCAGTTCTTCTTTGCGTTTGAGGGCGTTGGCTAAAGGATTCACCAACGAGTCGGCGGAAATCTCGCGAACTATCGTGCCGGTGCCTTGCCGCGGTTCCACCATCCCCATTAACTCGAGACTTCGAATCGCGTCCCGGATCGAGCTTCGGCTCACGGACAAGGTCTCAGCCAGTTCGCGCTCTGAAGGCAGTTTGTCGCCGGGCTGCAGCTTCTTGAGGATCAGACGCTCGATCTGCCGGGCAACTTCTTCGTAGACTTTATTACGCCGGACAGTCTCGAAGTCGGGATTGAGGGTGGGGGGCAAACGCAATTCCAAGTGGTCCGATAAGTGGACCAGACGGAGTATACGCCCGCTGTCGCGTCCGTTGTCAAGCCCCTAGCGAAAATTTTTCTTGGGCAGAGGAAGAAAACCGATGGAAGCCTTCCGGCGGCCAAAACAGGCGCCAGTTAACCCTTTTCGTGGTCAAACAGTTGCGGCGGAATAACAATTCGGGCCGCAGTCGGCATCTTACGTCGAGCACGGCGGGACGGCACACTGCCCCAGCAACTTCGCGCAGCTATACACCGCCCGCGTATGCGTCATGGGAACGCCGACACTCTCACCCAACTCAACCACGGAACCAACCAGAGCTTCGAGTTCCATGGGCCGGCCAGCCTCCAAATCCTGCAGCATCGAGGTTTTGTGTTCGCCGACTTTTTCTGCGCCCGCCATTCGCTGATCAATGGAAACCGGCAGCTCCATGCCCAATTTGCGCGACACCGCTTCCACTTCCTGCATGATATTGCGAATCACTTCCGAAACTCCCGGATCGCGCACCATCTGAGCCAGCGTGGCGCGGGTCAATGCGCTTACCGGATTCAGCGAAGCATTCCCCATAATCTTTACCCAGATCTCCTGCCGCATGTGAGTGGTAATCGGGCAACGCAAGCCCGAGGCCACCAGAACTTCCGCGATCCGTCGGCAGCGATCGGAGCGCGTGCCGTCCGGTTCCCCGATAGAAATGCGGTTGCCCTCGATGTGTTGAATCACGCCGGGCGCGGTGATCTCGGTAGAAAAATAAGCGATGGACCCGACTACGCGGCGAGCTTCAATAGACGCAGAAATCACGCCGCCGGGATCGACGCGCTCCAGCCGCAGTCCTTCCCATTGGCCGCCGAAGCCCTGAAAGTACCACCAGGGAATTCCGTTCTGGGTGCTGACCACGGTGGTATCCGCTCCCAGCACAGGCTTCAACTGGGGCGCAAGCTGCGGCAGGCTGTGCGCCTTCACGCCGAGAAAGACGACGTCCGCCGGCCCTGCCTCTTCGAGCGAGCCGACAATTCTTGGCCGCGCCTGAAAGTCTCCGTCCGCGCCTTTCACTTGCACGCCGTTTTCCTGCATCGCCCGCAGATGCGGCCCGCGCGCGAACAGCGTAACGTCAACTCCGGCCCGCGCCATGCGCGCGCCGATGTAGCCTCCGATCGCTCCCGCTCCCACGATCAGAAACTTCATAGTTGGTCATCCAGCAAGGCGGCGGCAACCGCGCGACGGCGAATCTTTCCCGTGGCCGTGGTGGGAATACTCGCCACCAGGTAGAGTTTTTTCGGACACTTGTATTCCGCCAGCCAGTCGCGGCAGTGCTTCAAAAGCACCGCCTCGGTGGCGCCATGCGGTTCGTGCAACACAACCGCCGCCGCCACCTCTTCACCCAGTGTGGGATGAGCGCAGCCGAACGTGACCGCGGCGGCCACCGCGGGATGCTTCAGCAAAACCTCGTCTACTTCGTGCGGCGCAATATTCTCGCCGCCGCGAATGATAATGTCTTTCATGCGCCCGGTCAGGTGGAGATAGCAATCCTCATCCAGAAATCCTTCGTCGCCGGTGCGGAACCAGCCATTCACCAAAGCTTTCGCATTGGCCTCGGGATTATTTTCGTATCCGCGAAACACGCTCGCCCCCTGAATGACAATCTCCCCGCGCTGGTTCGTGCCCAGGTGATTGCCCTCCTTGTCCATGACGCTGATGCGAATGCCCGCGCCCACTCCTACCGAACCGGCCTTGCGATGCCGCGGGGGCAGCGGATTCGAGGTCATCTGATGCGACGCTTCCGTCATTCCATAGGCTTCGACGAAGGGCACGCCAAAGATCCCCTCCATCTTGTGAATGAGTTCTGCCGCCAGAGGCGCGCTGCAGGAACGGATGAAGCGCAAGGTTTTTGCCTCAACCGGATTGTGGCGTGTTCGGGCCATCAGAAGTTGGTGCATCGTTGGCACGCCCGAATACCAGGTTACCCGGTGTTCGCCGACAGTCCGCCAGAATGAGAGCGCGTTGAATTTGGTCGGCACTACCACCGTGCCGCCGGAAAGCAGTGTCGACATCACAGAGCCGATCAATCCGTGAATGTGGAACAGCGGCATAATGCACAGCGAAACATCTTCTTCGGTAAGCGCGTAAGTGTTGGCAATATTCGCCGACGAAACCGCCAGGTTGAAATGCCTCAGGGGCACGCGCTTCGGCCGCCCAGTGCTCCCGCTGGTATGCAGAACAAGAGCGATATCGTCAGCGGTCGGCTCCGTTGCCTTTCCCCCGGACGGAGCATCGATTACGTGAACCACGCCCTTGTCTGTCATTCCGACGGAAAGGATGGGGATCTTGAGATCCGTGGCTGCGGTGCGTACGAATTCCGCGCCCACCGGTGGGCAAAGCAGGACGCGAGCCTCCGTATCCCGCAGGAAAAAAACAAACTCCTCATACGGATACGCCGGATTCAAAGGCGCCGCAGTTCCGGCGATCGAAGCGGCAAGGAAGCTAACAATGGCCGGCAATCCATTGGGCAAGGCGATCGCAACACGATCTCCACGGCGAACCCCGGCGGAAGCCAGAGCGTCCGCCATAGCCAGAACCTGTTGCCGCAGCGAATCATAGGTGACCACGACTTCCAGCTCGGGAACAGCTACGGCCGCATGACTGTCAGCGAAGTGCAGTACGTCGAGAAGTGTGTGTACAGACTTCAGGGTCATTCGTAGTCGCCTTTAACGTCGGTCTTTTCGGATGCCTTGCCAGCGGACGCCTTGCTAGCGCAGCCTTGCTAGGGCTGCCTTGCGAGCGCTGCCTTGGATGACGGATGGACTCGATTTGTTGTTGGCGGAGTGGGGACAATCCGGACAGGTTCCGCGCCTGTCTCTCCGCACTTTCGTGGCTACGGAAGTCTAAGTCGAATATCCCTCCGCGCTCAGTGCTCTTTTGAACTCCTTCACAAAGAACTGCACATTTTCTTCCGTGGCCAGCGGCCCCATCAGCCCGACCCGGAAAATCTTGCCCGCGAGCGGACCAAAGCCGCCGGCGATTTCAATTCCCGGACCTTCCAACAGCCTCTTGCGAACTTTCGCTTCGTCCACGCCCTTCGGAACAGACACGGTGTTTAGCGTCGGAATCCGGTTGGCGGCCGGAACGTACATACTCAAACCCATGCCTTCCATTTCCTTAACAAAGAACTTATGGCAACGGCGATGACGCTCCCACCGATTCTCGATTCCCTCTTCCGCAATCACCAGCAGCGCCTCGCGCAACGCGTAGAACATGGAAATGGGAGCCGTGTGGTGATAGCGATGCGACACCGTCGAGTAATCGTGAATCAGCTTGAGATCAAGATACCAACTGCGCACCGGCGATGTACGCGCGCGCAGCCACTCCATGGCGCGTGGCGAAATCGCCAGCGGAGACAGCCCCGGCGGACAGCTCAGCCCTTTCTGCGTGCAACTGTATGCGATATCGATTCCAGTCTGGTCGAACTCTACCGGAACCCCGCCCAGTGATGTAACGCAATCGCCGATGACCAGAGCGCCCGCTTCATGAGCAGCCGCGCAGATCGCGCGCCCAGACTGCAACGCTCCCGTCGAAGTTTCGGCATGGACATAGCCCACCACCTTCGGTTTTTCGCGATGGATAAACTCCGCCGCTTCGCGGTCGGTAAAAATTTCGCCCCACGGTTTCTCCAGGCGCACAACGTTTGCGCCCTGGCGCCTGGCCATCTCGGTCAGCCGATCGGAGAAATATCCATTCGCAAATATCGCAAACTTTTCCCCAGCTTCCACAAAGTTGGCGACCGACGCTTCCATCCCCGCGCTGCCCGTGCCTGAAATCACCAGCGTGGACGCGGTCTTCGTGCCGAAGGCACTCTTCAGCAACTCCTGAACGTCTTGCATCACCTGGATGAAATAGGGATCGAGGTGCCCAACGATCGGCTTGGACAGCGCTTGATAAACCCGTGGGTGCACCATCGTCGGACCCGGCCCGAACAGATAGCGCGCGGGCGGTTGCAGTGGCGCAAACACATCGGTTGCAGTAATTTCATGTTTGATTGCGTTCATAACCCTCGTTTCTCGTCTGAGTAGTGGACCCAGATATTACCGGTTACCGAACAACTTCCAAAATTCCTGAAATGCGGATGCAAAGCAATCCGCCAGTGAAAACCGCCTGAGCAAACGGAGTCAAACCAATTTTGCCGATCCTTGTAATTCGTTTCTCTGATCGCTGACAAATCCTGGCGCTTCGCCCTCTGCGCTAAATCGGCGAATGATGCCCCTGCACGATCATTTCCTCCGCGATACGCCGAGCTTCCGGCAGTGTCACCGCCGCTTTCTTATCAATCTCAGCCGGCAAGTCCCGTTGAATCTTCGCCAGCTCCTCGTTAAACACGCGGGTCATCAGGGTGGGGGTGTGTTCGATGACCTTGCCATTCTCGTCCTCAACTTTCACCTTGTGCCGCATGCGCTGCGCGATCATCAGACGGTAGATCCGGTCCGTCGCCAGATCTTCCATGTAGCCATCGAGCAGGCTCGCGCCTTTTCCGTTGAGTACTCCGTTGCGATAACGGATCACAGTTCGCGCGGCCGCTCGCGTTCCCGTGAGTGTGGTTTTGCCCACACCTTTTGGAAGGGGCCGCAAGTCGGGATGTGAGTTCGGCAGCGTGGGCCGCTTGGCAATCTGATTGGGAAACGGAAATTGCGCCACGGCAATTTCGTTTTGATCAGGATGACCGGTCCAGGCGCCGTCCATCAGGCAACGGGCCTCGTTCAGCTTGTCTTCCTTCAATACCTTGAGTGCGCGCGCGTTCAATTCCGCATCGGTACGGCTGGGGTAGAGAGCGGTCATGCCGCCAATCGCATGGGCTCCATGCTTGTGGCAAATTTCCGGCATGAGCGTGCGGAAATTCTGAAAAAACGCTACGTCGTGCGGGATGGTGTTACGGTCGGGCAGAATCCAATTGGGGTCCTCGAGCATGAAATCAATCAGCGAGGCCATGTAGTCCCACCGGCCCAGATTCAGCCCCAGGCAGTGCTCGCGCAGATTGAAAAGGAATTCCTCCATCTGATACGCCAGCGGGTGCGCTTCCACCAAAGCCATACATTTGATGTAATCGGCCGGCAAACCCTTGTGTTTAGCCAGCACTTGGAAAAGATCGCGCCACCACAACGCTTCCTCGGCGGATTCACTTTTCGGGATGTATACCGAGAAGTTATGCGGCAGCCAGCCTGGATCAACCTGATACCAAAGCAGCGCGAGATCGAACAGTGACGCCGACATGATCTGGTTCTTGATCACGCCCCCCTGGCTCAGGTGCAGGCCGCGCGGTCGCACCCAGCTCACCGTCTTGGAACGCTGCACCGTGACTTTCTTTTTTCGCTTCTGATCATCGTAGCTGAGTTCGTACTTGTAAGCGGCGATCGTGTTCTGAATCGCCAGCATCACGTTTTCCCAGGTGTTGGCAGTAGAGTCTTCCACGTCCAACATTACCGCGGGCGATCCCGAGTTCAACAACTTGACGGTGAGTTCAGCGTCGTCGGCGGGGCCGGTCATCTGATTGCGCTGGTCGGCGCACCAGTCGGGCACTTCAATGCGCCAATCCGTGGTAGTCGCTTCCGAAGGGGGTCGATAATTTGGCGCTTGCCCGCGATGCGAAGCCTGCAAAACCTCCGCGCGTTTTGCAACTAGCTTCTGCTGCCAGGGAGTAAATTGCTTGTGCAGCGGCAAGAGAAACTCGATGAATCCCTTGGGCAGATCTTTTCCCGGATTCAGACCAGGCGGAGCATAGTTCATGTGCTGCGCAGTAGTTTGTTGGGGCATGGTACTCACCCTTCCGTCAGATTCTCGAACCAGCTATTTTAGTCCCGAGTTTCCCTCCGCGCCAAAGTATGCGCGCACCTGGGTCTCGAGTCTGTGCTTTCACGCACACGCCCAATCGCCATTTCTCGGGAACGCAAGTAGATGGGGGAAGTCTCAGAGGGCGAACTGCGGCGATCTATCTTGCGGAGATCTACCTGATGTGCTCCAGCGCGTCGTTCACCGCGCCCTCCTCAGGCTTGCACTCATGCTTTTCGAAATCGGATTGCAGCTGCAGTTTTGCTTTATCAGAGTCCAGCAGAAACTCCTGCCGCGTCCGGAACGCCAGTCTGCAGACATCGCAAAACGCAACGCTCGGCGTGGCTCCTATGAATCGGACTATTTTGAGACTCCGGTCCGGCATGCCTACATCATGGCAAGGTGCCGCCACCGAGTCAAATGCGCTGAAGCTCGTGGCCGAGGCGTGGTTGCGGGCCGCCTCTATTTCGTTCGTCCACCTTCAGTCTTCAACTGGTCGCTGGCACCCGCCTGTGCTGCCGCCAGTCGCGCCGTCAACACGCGAAATGGCGAACAGGCCACGTAATCCATCCCGACCTTGTGACAGAACTCCACCGAGGAAGGCTCCCCGCCGTGTTCTCCGCAGATGCCAACCTCCAAGCCCGGACGAGTCTTCCGCCCGAGCTCGATTCCGATGCGAACCAGCTCTCCCACCCCATCGCGGTCAATCACGGCGAACGGATCCTGTTTCAGAATCCCTTCCGCCAGGTAGGTCGGCAGAACTTTGTTGATGTCGTCGCGCGAGAAACCAAACGTCGTCTGAGTCAGATCGTTGGTGCCAAAAGAGAAGAATTCCGCTTCCTTCGCAATTTCGTCGGCTACCAGGCAAGCCCGCGGCAACTCGATCATCGTGCCCACCAGGTAATGCACATGCTTTCCCTTCTCCTTGAAAACTTCCTCGGCCACGCGGCGGACGATCGCTCCCTGGTTTGCCATTTCCTTGACAGTTGCGGTGAGAGGAATCATGACCTCAGCATGAGTCTTAATTCCCTCCTTCTCAACCGCCACCGCGGCTTCAAAGATGGCGCGCGCCTGCATCTCGGTAATCTCCGGATACGTAATGCCCAACCGGCAGCCGCGATGCCCGAGCATGGGATTGAACTCGTGCAACTCTTCTACCCTCTGCAGAAGCTCCGGTAAGAGCTTCTTCAAATCGAGCTTTCCTTTTTTCCCGTATTCGCTGTAGTCCTCGGCCAACTCCTTCTTCCGCTTTGCCGTCGCATTGGGCAGCGCCGCGATATCCACCATCAATTTCTCACGCTTCGGCAAAAACTCATGCAATGGCGGATCTAGCAATCGAATTGTCACCGGCAGTCCATCCATCGCCTTGAACAGGCCTTTGAAGTCGTCTCTCTGATAAGGCAGCAATTTCTTGAGCGCGGCACGGCGGGCAAGTTCTTGACCACGCTTTTTCACGTCCGACTGTTCACTCGGCTCCAGTTCCTTGAAAGTGAGGCGAGTTCCATTCTTCCGGTTGTGCTCTGCGAGTGCGGCTGGGATGAAGTCTTCTTCGCGAGCGAGAATCATTTCTCGCATGTGAGGAATGCGATCCGGGGCGAAAAACATGTGCTCGGTGCGGCAGAGACCGATGCCTTCTGCCCCGAACTCGCGCGCTTTTAGGGCATCGCGTGGAATATCCGCGTTGGCGCGCACTCCGATCTTGCGGAACGGCTCGGCCCAGCCCATGAACTCTTCGAGCTTTGCCAAATCGCCGGGGTCCGGAGGAAGTGTTTTCTGCTTGCCTTTCAATACCCATCCCTTTGTGCCGTCGATCGTGATCCAATCGCCTTCTTTAAATACCTGGCCTTTGACACGCATCTCTCTGGAGCGTTCATTCACTGCGATTTCTCCTGCCCCCGCCACGCACGACTTCCCCATTCCACGTGTAACGACGGCCGCGTGGCTGGTTACGCCTCCCTGTGACGTCAGAATCCCAATGGCCACCTCCATGCCATGAATATCTTCCGGAGTGGTCTCGGCGCGCACAAGGATTACAGGATTCTTCTTGTCCCCATGGCCTGCTTTCTTGACCGCCTCGTCAGCAGTGAAAACGATCTCGCCGCCGACCGCACCTGGAGATGCAGGCAGGCCTTTCGTGGTCAAAATGTCACTCGCCTTTACGGCCTTCTCGTCCAAGCGATCCACTAAGAAGTCCACAACCTGACTGGGATCGACGCGGAAGATAGCGTCCTCCTTCGTAATTAATCCCTCATCCACCATCTGCATAGCAACGCGTACCGCAGCCAGACCTGTGCGTTTGCCGTTGCGCGTCTGCAGCATGTACAACTTGCCGTCCTGGATGGTGAACTCGAAGTCCTGCATGTCCTTGTAGTGTTTTTCCAGCCGCGTCGTGATTTCGCGAAGCTGGTGGTACACATCGGGCATGATTTTTTGCAGTTCGAGAATCGGAACCGGAGTACGTACGCCCGAAACCACGTCCTCACCCTGCGCATTCATCAGAAACTCGCCGTAAAATTCCTTCGCCCCGGTCGCGGGATTGCGCGTGAAACCCACCCCGGTGCCGCTGGTGTCACCCAAGTTGCCGTACACCATAGCCTGCACGTTTACCGCGGTTCCGAGCATGTCATCGATATTGTTGATGCGCCGGTAGTGCTTGGCGCGCTCGTTTTGCCACGAGCGGAACACCGCATCACGAGCCATCACCAGCTGCTCGTGCGGATCCTGCGGGAAGTCCCGCTTGGCGTGCTTCTTCACGACTTTCTTGTATTCCTGAATGACTTCCTTCAGCGCCTTGGCGTCCAGATCCGTATCGAGCTTCACCTTCTTTTGTTTCTTCTTCGCATCGAACACCTCATCGAATTCGGACTTCGGAATCTCCAGCACAACGTTGCCGAACATCTGAATGAGTCGCCGATACGAATCGTAAGCAAAGCGGGGATTATTGCTCCGCTTGGCCAGCGCCTCCACACTCTGATCGTTCAGGCCCAGATTGAGGATCGTATCCATCATCCCCGGCATCGAGAATTTTGCTCCCGAGCGCACGCTCACCAGCAAAGGATTCTCTCCCGCGCCCAGCTTCTGTTTCTGCAACTGCTCCAGGCGGCGAAGCGCGGCGTCCATCTGCTGTGTGATTTCTGCACTTACTTTGCCGCCGCTCCGCATGTACTCACGGCAGGCTTCGGTCTGGATGGTGAAGCCGGGAGGAACCGGTAATCCGGCATTGGTCATTTCGGCCAGGCCCGCGCCCTTGCCGCCCAAATCGTCCTTCATCTTGCCGTTGCCTTCGGCCTTTCCATCGCCGAAAAAGTACACGTACTTGGTAGCGCTCGCCGTGGCTTGCGCTTCGTGGGTTTCAGGAAGTGTGGAAGTGCTCATGAATCAGCCTCTTTTCAAAACTAATTTATTAGTTCGAACTTCATGGTTCACGACGGGTTCTTCGGTTGACACGATCAACCGAATCATGATCGACCGGGTGACGATCGACCGAGTGACGATCAATCGCTCAGTCGGAAGCAACACGGAAACTCCCCTGGAAGTCTATCAAGGATATACACCAGTTTACCTGATTCCTAGCCGGGCCTCCTCGCCGTCGTGCAAGACTGGGAATGTACCTCGCATCGCGCGTGGCAACGGATCGAGCAGGCGCTCGCCGTACCAACTGTTAACGGACCGGAGAAAAGAAGTGACCGCCCATCACACGTTCGAGGCGGGAGACGCCGCCGCTGTTTACTCCTGACTAACTTTCCAGACGCACCAAAGTTGTTGCACAGGTAATCATGTTCCGAAGTGGCAAAAAAGTTTTCTTGACAGCTTCTATTTCCCCGTGATAAACCGCCGAGTCTGTACTGGTCCGCTCTTCATACCGGATCGTACATTTTCATTTCGTAATTCTCGAAGAGTTTTTGCTATCGAACGAACAGGGCGGTTCGCGTGTCCCGCCTTGAGGCCATTTTTCCAAATCACTCGGGAGAAGAAATCATGCGCTCGCTGACAAAGCTTCTCGTGCTGCTGGTACTTTTCATGGCACCGGCTTCGTTTGTCCTCGCCCAAGGCACGGAACCGGCCGCTAATGCGGGCGCTTCCTCCTCGGCCGGCGCAACCAAGGCTGAGGTGGATCAGTTGCGCGGCGAACTCGCGGCGCAACGCCAAACCATCGAGGAACTGAAAGCCCTGGTTGAAAAACTGGCGCAGGAGAAAAGGACACCGCCGGCGAATGGCGCTGCCACTATCGAGCCCGTAGCGGCGAACCCGGCGGACGCCAACTGGCAACCAGTAGACTCCCATGAGTCGAGCAGTGCCCGTCTAACGAATGCGGTTCTGCGAGAGGCAGATCCGGAAGCGATGATTGAGCAGGGGCAGGCTCCCAAGGCGGAGGCGCCCAAGAAAGAAGCTCCGCTCGCCGCGGGATGGAACGGCGAGCACTTCTTCATTCGCAGTGCAGACGGGCAATTCAGCATCAGCCCATACGGCTACGTCGATGACGACCACCGCGCCTACAAGGGCGACGGCGCCCCTGCTGATACTTTTGTGCTGCGCCGCGCCCGCTTCGGGTTCCAGGGCAACTTCGGTTCGCACTTCAACTTTGCTCTGCTAACCGACGCCAGTGCCACCACAGGCATCCTCCGCGACGTTTATTTGAACGTGAGAATACGGCCTGAGTTTCAGTTTCAAGCCGGCCAGTTCAAGGAGCCATTTGCTCAGGAGACTGGAATTGGCGCCACCAACCTCGATTTTGTAGAACGCGGCTTGCAGTCTCTGCTCTATCCCTGCGCAGGCACCGCCTACCGCTGCCCCGGCATCACACTGCATGGAGACATTTCCGGTGGTGTCGTGCAATGGTGGGCGGGAGCATTCAATGGTCGCAACGGCGTCGCGCCCAACGTGACCAACGAACCTGAATTTGTGGGAAGAGTTCGCTTCTATCCTTGGCGCAAGACCAAGAGCGACTGGTTGAAGCAACTCGCGTTCGGCGGCTCCATCGTCCACAGCCGCACCCGCGGACTCTCCGGTGACCTTAGCTACAGGAGCACCCTGCCGGACCAGACCTACACCTTCTTTCCTCAGCTCAACATCAATGGACCGACCGAACGCTACGAGGGTGAATTTACTTACATCAAAGATGCGTTCGCGCTCCGTGGAGAGTACGTACAGTTGCAGCAGCAGCGTTACGGCACAGGCGCGGAAACGCCAGGCGGATTGGGATTCTTGACCCTCCCCGGAATCGGATCCAAAGCCTGGAACATTGCCACTACTTATCTGCTCACGGGTGAGAAACGCCCCGAGAACGGCACGCCGCGGGTAAAACATCCGCTCTTTGGTCCCGACACTCCCGGCGGCAAGGGACGTGGCTGGGGAGCGTTTGAATTGGCCGCCCGTTACTCCGGGATTCAGTCCAATGCGCCGGCCGGGGACTTCTTTAACTTTTACACACCGGGGTTCGTCCCGCAGTATAACTTTCACACCGACGAGATCACCTTTGGCGTCAACTGGTATCTGAACTACTGGGTGAAGTACCAGTTCAACGTCAACATCGATCAACTGAAGCAGCCCAGCACGACCGGGCAGGTGCCGCAGAATTTCTTTGCCTTAACGCAGGAGTTGCAGTTCAGATTCTAGTGCTCCAACTCTGCAGTTAGGTTTGGCGAGTTTGACAGGAACGACGAAGCAATGACCGCCTTGGTCCTGTACAGAAAATTGCAGGAGGAGATGCGATGCGACCGAGACTTCTGTTAACTATTTTTCTCACCGCGCTGTTTGTGATCGCAAGTGGCTGCGGCAATATCAAAGGGTGCCCGGTGTGCGGTACCACCACTGCCGACGGCTACGCGGATATCATTAACATACCCGTGCCAGAGCACAACCCCACGGGCGAACCTGGCGGTCCCTTCAACTCCTTCGACATAAGCTGGATCGATCAGGTCCACCACCTGGACTATGTCTCGGATCGCATCGGCATAGCGGTAGTGGTGGTGGATACGATCAACAATGTGTCGGTCAACGCGATCCAAGGCAGCAACGCGGTGACTGCGGCAGGGGACCAGGCAAGTCCATGTGCAAAGGATCCAGCCACCGGGTTCGATCTCATCCCCCCAATCATTTCCGTATTTGGCAATTTCACCAGATACGGATGTAGAACGGATATGACCAAGCTTGGAGGCCCGACGGCGCCCACATTCCATCTTGCGTCGGGCTTTGGCGCGAACCACAACTTTGGCGGATTCCCCGGCGCGCAGTGCTGCGCCTCGCGCTCCAATGGAGTGAATCCCATGTCCGGTCCCGATGGCGAAGAAGTAACCCCTGACGGGAAAGTTCTTTTCACCGGCAACGGCAGCTCCAATGTCACCGTTTTCGACTTGAGCACTATGGACCTGACGAAATCCCCGCCGACTCCGCCGACGGTGTTGGCCATCATACCCACCGGCGTCTCAGCCGACTATGACGGACCGCAAGGCATATCAGGCTGCATCGCTTCCTGGAATGGAGAAGCTGGCTCCGGGGCCGACTGTGGAGACGACCGTGCAGACGAGGAGGCTTACGACCCCGTCCATCAAGTCCTCGCGATCACCAATCTTGATCCAGGATTGCCCTTCCTCACATTCATCGATATGTCGCATATCGTGAATAAAACAGGAACGCCACAGCAGCAACACTGTTTACCGATTGACTCCACCTTTGCTTACGGGCCTTATCCGCCCGGTTTCGCAACCCTCCCCGGAGGCTATCCCTTTCAGGGGACAACTTCGTCAGTCATGCCTCCGGCCGCAGGCGCTTCGTTCAACCCGCCCAGTTGTATTATTGGACAGATCTACTATGACGGTGCGGGTGGTATCGCGTCCTCAGGAACCGGGCTCAGCGCGGGTGTTCCGGTTGACACCGTTGGAGGCACGTTCCCCTGCCCAGATCCGACCAATCCACAAACGTTCGGGGGCGTTTCTGGATCGCTGACCTCGGGGATCCCTGGAGTCGGCGTTACGCCACACGGAGTGGCCTACACCATTCCTTGTCATCACGGGCCAATCGTGGACCAGACCACGGGAGCGTTTTGCAACCAAACTACCCCGGGCAGCAGTTGTTCCGGGGCGATTGCGCCAGCCGGCCTGGGTGGCATGGCTTGGAATCCAAACACTGGCCACTTGCTATTTACAAATCCCAATTCCATTGGAATCACGAACATCGGAAGCATCGACGAGATCGATCCCCGGCTGGGCAATCCTGACGGGCCGATCGTGGTCAATAGCTTCGTGACGCCTAACTGCATGCCGAGCGCCATCGCCCACGGTCCGGGCAATAATTTCCTGGTCGGCTGCGGCGACCATGATGGCGAGTATTTCCCGCCAAATCAGTACATCATTGACGGCTCCTCGGGCAAGATTCTCGCCACAATCGACAAGGTGGGCGGAACAGACGAGGTTTGGTACAATCCTGGCGACAACAGGTATTATGTAGCTGCCCGCGACATGCCGACCGGCCCGGTGATGGGAGTCATCGATGCGGCTACGAACACCTGGCTGCAAAATGTTCCGACCAACTCAAACTCGCATAGCATCGCGGTTGACGCCAGCAGCAACCATGCATTTGTGCCTATGCAGGCTGGCGGTCCCTGCACGACGATACGCGGCAACGGCTGTATCGGCGTCTACGCCCAACAGTGAGGAGGTGCCTGTCTTGGTGGTATAGTTGCTGAAGCAAGGCGCTAAATGTTTGCGACTCGACTTTGCTCGAAGGTCGCGCTCGCGCCTGCCACTGGACTCTCCGTCGGGAGGCCATTATTCAGCAACCTGCGTGACGCGAAAGGCAACGATACGTCGGAGTGAATTTATGCAGATATCTTTCAGGATGCCGGTGCTGGGATCGGCTCTGCTACTATCGCTAGGTCTGTTCCCTGCCCTACTGGTAAGCGCAAACAATCCACCCGCACCTAAACCCACCGACGTTCCGGCTACGGTTATCGCACACTTGCCCTTGCCGCAAGCGACTGGAAGTCAGATGCTGTTACAGAGGGAAAATCGGAAACAGTATCTTTACGTGCAGCAGGCTTCTAAGCAAGGCTTCATGATCGTGGACGTCTCGAGACCCGAAAAGCCAAATCTGCTGAAGCGCACCGCACAGTCGGAACACGCAACCTCAGGAAATTTGGAAATGGTCAGCCCTGATGTCGCCATCGCGCAGGCTCCCGAAAAAACGACGGGCACCCTGACCAGCAGCCGCAATCCCACCGAAACCGTGCGCGTGCTCGACTTGAGTGATCCGCGAAACCCTAAAACTCTGGAGACCTTCACCAAGGTCACCAGTGTCCTGCCAGATGGCAGCCACGGGTTGATCTACCTTACCAATGACGAAGGTCTTTGGGTTCTTCGTTACACTCGCCCCGCTCCCCTGGAGCCTGCAAAAACGAAGCCGCACTGTGACTCGAGCTCAGATCTCAGTGCCATGCCCCCGGACTGCGACTAAGAAACGCACCGTCATGGCTGAAAGTGAAAGAGTCTGTCCCAGACCACGGAGCTGTAAGGGATCTAGCGCGCCGTGCATTCCTTGTCGATCGCCCGTATTGAACTGATCGTGATGGTTTCCGGGCTCGCAGACCCGGTCTTGTTGATGAAGTCAGAGCTTGTGCTCATCGTCGGTGATTCCTTGCCGGTGACTTCGACTTGTTTTCCAAGATAGTTGCGCAGCCTCATTTTTCCGGTCGCCTGAAGCTGGTAAGTGACGGCCGGGTCAGACTTCATCAGGATGTAGTCGCCGCTCAAGCGGCTCACACATCCCTGGATGGTTATCTCTCCCTTCGTATGTTTGGGTTTTTCGGAAGCCGCGGCGGCAGACTTGTTATCCTGCGCCACGACAAAACTGGCGGAAAGCAGTAGAGCAAACAAAAGTGGCTTCATAGCACGCCTCCTAGCACAAAGCACCTTGAAGGTAGGATGGTTCAGCTCGCCAGCAGGGTTGGCTTGCTTAAGTGGACCCGTGCCTTCATTATCTCACGTGAGTCTCCTGATAATGCAGCTCTTTCCATTGCCCTCCCCGTTTCACCCAGAGCGAGCCAATGTAAACCCTGGAGTACCGGACCGCGGACTTAGGGGGAAACTGCATCGTAACTTCGTAAATAACGAAGGCGGCATCCGTTCCAATAGGAATTACTTTGAATCCCCAGAGGATGTAGTTGTAGACGTTCGCCTCCGCCAGCTCCCTTATCGCTTGAATCTTATTGCGCTCACCCCGCCCGTCGACTTCCACCCCTTGATACTCGTCGTCCAATAGTTCGCCGTATGCCTTCTTGTCTTTGTTCTTGATCGCTTCCCATTCCACCTTAATCTTCGCCTGGAACATGTCTTTCAGCGCCGAATCGCCAGCGCTGGTTTGCTGGCTTTCGCCACTCTTAGCCGAAGTAGCCGGTTGCTGCGACAGCGCAAAGCAGGCCAGCAAAACCACACCAGCGAAGATGAAGCTACCTCGCATGACTCCTCCCGGGCCCAGACCCAGCAAAAATTGCATTTGGCTGCGCCTCCTCCGCTCTAGCGCAACTCCTTGACTGCCTTTCTGGCCGCTCCGAGCAGCGCCGGAGGAAGTTCAGAATATCCTTCTTGAGCGGCAAACTGCTGACCATCGGAATAGATCCACTCCAATAAATTGCGCAGAGCTGCCGCCCGAGACGAATCAGACGATGGCGTTCGCAGATAAATCCAAGTGAAGCTGGTTATCGGAAAAGAATCCGCTCCCGACGCGTTGGTCAGTGACACGGAGAACTTATTCCAATGTGGCGCTTCCACCGCCTGGCAGGCCGCGGCAATACTTTCGGCCGACGCTTTCACATACTTCCCGGCGGAATTCAGCACTGCCACCTCCGAGAGGTTGGCCTTGACCGCGTATTGCGATTCCACAAAGCCAATCGTGCCGGATCCATTCTTTACTTTTTCCACCATGTCGGAACTCCGCTCTGCCGGAACCCCAACTGGCCACTCGGGCGAAGCATTCACTCCTATCTGCGAGCGAAACTTGGAACTCGCCTTCGACAGAAAATCGGTGAACACGTAATTGGAGCCCTTCCCCGCGGGGCGATTGATCACTTGTATCCGCAGGCTCGGCAAACTGATCTCTGGATTCAGCTTCGCGATCGCCGGCGCATCCCACATCTTCACATTGCCAAGAAAGATCTCAGCCAGCACTTCGCCCGAAAGCCGCACATCGTGGACACCAGGAAGGTTATAGATGGGTGCGATGCCGATGAGTACCGCCGGCAATGCGACTAAGTTCCCTTCAGTCCGCTCGGCGGGCGTAAGCAGAGCTTCGCCGGCGCCAAAATCGCCCGTGCCATGCGAGATCTGTTTGATCCCTTCGCTAGTCCCGATGGGAACGTACCGCATCTGAATATTGGAGTTGCGTTTTGCGAATTCCTGCGCCCATCGGCTATACAGAGGCGCCGGCACGCTCGAACCCGACCCTACCAGAACAACGGCGCTTTGTGCCTGTGCGGGCGCGCTGTAAAGCCCGAGAACACCGCAGAGGCCAAGAATAAACAACGACAAGAACCAGCCATCCCAGAATCGACGCTGGCTGCACTTGCGTGGTGCAAGACTCAACCCGGACACTCGCATCCTTACCTTCATGGGGCTCCTCCATTATGGCTGCCTTCGATCTAACGAATTCTTTCGTTTAGCCACCGGAGCATGCAGGCGAAACGATTGTAGGTTAGCATGGCATTCAGCGAAACGAGGGCGCCTATCTTTCGCTTCTGTTGTTACTAAGGGAACTGCCAGGATTGAAAGAACTTGGATGAAAGAAGTTACATGAACGAACTTACATGAGCGAACCTATAAAGACCGACCAGCGTATCTCGCAACACGATGTCGACGCCTTAACGCAGGAACTCCTATCCGCCTACCAATCGGGCCAAACAGTTCCCGTACCTCTTTCTGCACGGCCCGGCTTTGATCTCAATACAGCCTACGAGGTTGAGGCCGCACTTAAGCGATTCCGCGAGGCCGCGGGACACAAGTCCGTCGGCCGCAAGGTCGGTTACGCCAACAAAGCGGTGTGGCGCTTGCTCAAACTCGAAACCCTGGTTTGGGGCCACATGTACGAAGACACGGTGCACTACGCCAGCAACAACTCGGCCGCACTCAACCTTCCCCACGCGCGTTCGCTGAAGATCGAACCTGAGATCGTCTTAGGCCTGAAACGGACCATCACCACCGAAAACCTCGATGCCGCCGCAGCGCTTGAAGCCACAGACTGGCTGGCCCTGGGATTTGAAATCATCGATTGCCCATTTCCGGGATGGCAATTTCAGCCCAGTGATTTCGTCGCGTCTTTTGGCCTTCACGCGGCGCTCGTCGTCGGCGAAAAAATTGCCGTGCGCCCCGAATCGATCGCCCAACTGGTCGAAGATTTGCCCCGCTTCAAGGTGCGAATGCTGAAAAATGGCGAGTTCGTCGAAGAAGGTTCAGGAAAGAATTCCCTGCGCAGCCCAGCCTTGTGTCTGGCAGAACTCGGCACTGCCGTAGTGAAGCGGTTTCCCGCCGAACCGCTGGCGGCCGGAGAAATCATCAGCACCGGAACGCTCACCGCCGGACACTTGATGGAAAAAGGCGACCTCTGGACCGCCGAGGTCACCGGACTCGCGGTCCCATCTCTAACGCTCCGTCTGACGTAGAACTATCGCACTGATACCAAAGAAAAAACCGCCGCCCTTTTTACAGAGCGGCGGGTTCGATTACTCAGCTTCAATATCCTTCTGGAGCGGAATGATTCCCGGCACCAGCCACTTGTTCCACATGTCATCAATCTTGCTCTGGAAGTAATCGATGTCGTCATCGATAAAGTGCGCGAACCTTCCCTGCTTGAGCAAGTAGTCACGTACGGGCAGGCGTTTAAATCGGCCGCTGGCAATCTGTTCAGTCTTGCCGTAGAGCTTCACCTTGCCGTTTTCGATCTCGTACAGAGGCCAAATGCCCGTGTTCACGGCCAGTTCGCCCAGCTCGAACGACAGAACCGGATCGAAGTCCCAGCCTTTCGGGCATGGGTTCAGGCAGTGAATGAAGGTGGGCCCGCCGATCGACAACGCCTTGCGGACATTATTCATCGCCTGCAGCGGATAGGATGTAGAGATGGTCCCTACATACTTCACCGTGGGATGGCCCGCCATGATGAGCGGCGCCATATTCTTTTTCCAGCGGTGATTCATGATCCGCTTCACTTTTCCTGGCGTGCTGAACGAGGTGTTGACGCCATACGGCGATGTCCCGGAAATCTGGATATCGGTGTTGGCATACGACTCGTTGTCGTACATCAGGATCAGCAGGTTGTAGTCGGGATGGCACATGGTCGCCGAAATGGCGCCCAGGCCCATGTCCGCGCCACCACCGTCGCCGCAGAAGGCGATCACGTTGATGGGCTCGTCCTTCATATAGCCCTTGCGCATCTGAACGCGGAATGCCGCTGCCGCTCCCAGCGCGCTCGAGCCCGCACTGCCCAGTTGCGTGTGCATCCACGGAACGCCCCAGGGCGTGGCGTAGTAAGAGGTGTTAGCCACATACATGCAGCCGGTGCTGCCCAGAACAATGGTCCTGGGACCTGCAGCCTTCGCCATCAATTTCATGATCTGCGCAGACTCGCAGCCCTGGCAGGTGCGGTGGCCGGATGTGTAGTACTCCTCGTGTGGAACCTTCTTCACGCCTTTGAAGGGTTCCAGGTTTTGCGTCGGTTTCTCATCTACGAAAGTGCTCATTTTGTTTGTGTCCTTTCCGGCTATGAATAACGCCACGACCGGCGTTATCCCCGCAGTCCAATCCATTGCGTCAGAGGTTCCGCCTTGCCTTGCGCTGCATTGAAGGTGATCTCCACCGTCTTTTCCACGTCCGGCACGGTTATTTCGCGGCCACCCAGCCCGCCAATGAAGCCAATTACCGGCGGCCGGGTTTTGCTGCCGGTGTACATAGCGGACCGAACTTCGGTCGCCACCACGCCACTCAGGTTCGGCGAACCGAACGAGAAGTCGCGATCGATTACGCCAATGGCCTTGAACCGCTCCAGGCACTTGGCAATTTCCGGACCGGCAAACGGCCGGAACCAGCGCAGGCGCACGAACCCAACCTTCTTGCCTTCCGCGCGCAGCCTCCGGATTGCGACCCGGACTGGCGTCGAAATTGTTCCCATGCCCAGCAGCACGACTTCCGCATCCTCAGTCATGTACTCCTCGAAGAACGGGTTGCCGTACTTGCGTCCGAACGTTTTCTCGAAGTCGGCATAGACTTCGCGAATCACGTCGCAGGCAATTTCGGTGACTGCGTAGTTCTGCCGCCGAATCTCCGTGACCCAGTCCTCGTTGGCCTGTGGAGCCACCGAAATGACGTTGTCCGGATGGAGCAGCAGATCGCCGCGGTTATAACGAGGCAGGAACTTTTTCACCTGCTCCTGTGACGGGATCTTTACCAGGGCTTGCGAGTGGGTGAGGAACGCGCCATCGCAACTGATCGCCAGCGGAACGAACATGCGGCGATCTTCCGCCACACGATAGGCGATCAAAGCGGTGTCCAACGCTTCCTGCGCGCTGTCGACCCAGGTCAACATCCAGCCCAGGTCGCGAACTGCCAACGCGTCGTTGTGTTCCACGCCGAAGGCGCCAGGATCATCCAGCGCCCGGTTGCCCACCATCGCGATCATGGGAATGCGCAGCGCCGGAGTTACAGTCAGCGCTTCCATGGCATACATCCAGCCCACGCCGCTCGAACCGCAGAACACGCGAGCGCCACAAGCCGATGCATGCTTCACGATTTCAAATTGTGAATGTTCGCCTTCCGCCACGATATATTCGCAATCCATTTCGCCGTCTGCTACCAACTGGCTGATGTATTGCATAACCGTGTCATAAGGCCGGATCGGGTAAGCCGTGACTACGTCCACGTTGGCCAGTTTGCAGGCAATCGCAATGGCCTCAGCGCCGGTAATCAGGGCTTCCTGCTCCAAGGGTTTCTTCTTTTCGTCAACTGGTATTGTCAATGTCGCCATTTCAATCTCCTTAGTGTTCAGGTTGCTCCCTGTTGGGCATTAGCCTTTCTTTGCGACTTCCAGGGCCTCGGGGACCTGTTCTTGATATTGGCCTCGATAACGGAAACCGTGTGATCGCTTTTCAATCGGCTCGGCCTTCTTAATCGTGGTCTCCAGCCACTTCAGGTATGCGTCCTTGTCGGTCTCAAACGCTGCCCACTGGCTGTTGTTATCGTGGAACTCGGACTCGTTCACCATGGTGATGCATTCCTTCACCGGGCAAACCTCTTCGCAGATGCCGCAACCGCAGCAGGCCTGCAGATTGGTGTCATAGGTGCCCGCGGTCGTGACGTCAAACGCCGCATCTGGACAGTTCAGCCAGCACAGCGTGCACTTGGTGCAGGTGGAGAAGTTCACCACCGGGCGCTGAGTGCGCGTCGAGTATTTCTTGAACAATTCATTGCGCGCCGGCCGAAAGCCTCCAACCTTCCCGGTGACCGGATCGGCATAGGCTCCGCCTTGCGGCTGACCCTTGATGGATACGCCGCAACGCATGTCTTCCCAGCGCGGCAGGTCGAACTTGAAAAGATCTTCCGGATTGCCCACTCCCGCTTTCACCTCAACGCTGGTGAAGCGCTCGAAGGCAGTGCGGGCCGACGTGGCTTTCAGCGAATTCTTGAGCTTGTCGTTGATGAATTTCTCCACCGACTCCAGGCTCATCACTTCCGGTAGCGCCTTCGCGATGGCGCCCAGGACGCGTACGTCCGTGTGGTCATCTTTGTAGACCCACATGCCGGAGAAACTAGTGACACCCTTGAGGATTCCCAGTTTGTACGGTTCCTCGCGGCGGTGAATCGATTTCAGCAGCGTAGGCGCATCCTGCAGCGAAATCACGATCAGGGTGTGACCCGGTTTCAGAGCGTGATGCACGGGTTGCAGTCCGTACCATGCCCACGACTCGCCGCCCTTGGTGAGCGTGTCATCGAGGACCACGGTAAGGTCAACCTGTTTCGGCTCGTACTGCGCCATTCCGGCTTCGAGCGTCTGTTCATCGTTAGCCACGATGGCAAAGCTCTTTGCTGGAATGCCATTCCGTTCCGGAGCATCTCCGTAACGGCCGAACGAAACACCTAGCTTGCCTTGGTTGTGCGCGGCGAGAACGATGTCGCGCGTGATGTTTTTTGCCAGGGTCTTCTGAAAGACCCCACGGTAAATGACTTCAACCGCGAATAACTGGCCCATGTGGCAGCCTCCATTCTTTTGAAACTTGTTTTCCTGATTCCTAAATCCGCTGTTTCTCGATTTGCCCACACCCGTGCCCGGAAACTCACAGCTCGGCGTTTGGATGACCCGCGAAGATTCCTACTTCGGGAAGCTTCTCCTGGTGACCGCGAAGCAACTGGTCCCCTGACTGGACCAGTTCACACCCTCACGCGGTTCCGCGCTGTGACGCCACGCACACTTCGGAGTGACGAGAGCCACACCTAGCCGCGATTAAGGATTTTCTTCGGTAAAAAGTGGAGTGGAACGACCTTGGAACATCATCACGAGGTGAACGCGGCAGGGATAAGGTGTAGCGCTGCCGTCCCGGCGGCTGTCCGGCGGGCGTCCCGCCCGCCGTGCCAGCAGAAGCATGGAAGAGCGGCCCTTCAGAGTTCCCCTGAGCGTAGTCGAAGGGGCCGCGTAAGCCGTTTGCGCCAGAACCGTGGAAGAGCGGCCCTTCAGAGCTCGCGTAAGCCGTTTGCGCCAGAACCGTGGAAGAGCGGCCCTTTAGGGCCGCGTAAACCGTTTAGATGAGATCGGGCTTCAGCCCTGGTGGTCGCCCTTCACACCGAACGCCGCTCACGCCCCCGCCTTAGGCTCTGCGGAGGTCGCTCCGAAATGGCCGCAGCCGCTACGCATCCCCTGGCGGAATTTCTCGCGCTCTTCCGGTGTCATCCCTTCCCAGCGCTCTTTCATGCGGCGGCGGAAATTCGAGCGGCCGGAACGGTGCCCTCCAAATCCGCCAAACAGGATCCGGCACAGCACCAGAATCCCCAGCGCTTGCCAGAAGGTAATCTGGCGCCAGCCGAACAGCGCCGGCAGCAGCCAATTCCAAAGATGCAGCACTACTTCCCCGCCGATCGCGGCAAATAGCACCATCGCCAGAATCCCCAGCGGAGCAATGAAATACCATTTCCTTTTCATGTTCAGTCCCTCATTCCTTCGTAGATTCCTCGTAAATGCTTCGGAATCGCTCGCGGAGATGCAGAGCCGCATAGCGTTTGCGCGAGAGCAGCGTATTCACGCTCACGCCCGTCTCGGCGGCCATCTCCTTGAAACTGCGCCCTTCCAACTCGTGCGCAATAAAAACCTCGCGCTGCTCCTCCGGCAGTTCGTCCACCGCCAACTCCAGTTCAGCCAGCAGCACGTTGCGGGCGTAAAGCGCCTCCGGTCCGGCATCAGGCGAAGGCAGCAGGTCTTCCCACTGCGGCAGCTCACCGTACTCGTCTGCGATGCCGCTATCGCTGAAGCTCTCCGGCTTCTTCTTGCGGAACAGATCGGTGATGCGATTGCGCGCCACGCGAAACAGCCAGCCGGTGATGTGCTCGATCGGCATCAGCAGGCGGTTCGCTTCCACCAACTCGTAGAAAACGTCCTGCAGAATGTCCTCGGCATCGCGCGGGTCGGGCACGCGCCAGCGAATGAAGTTGCGCAAGCGGGACTGCTCCCGCTTGACCACTTCGGAGATCCGCTGGTCCTGTTCGATTGCCATCCGCCAGGCTCGCCGCGTCCTTCATCTACGGGTGTAGACGAATGAGGGGTGCGGATATTGTAGGATTTCCAACCTTTTCTGGTGCCCGGCCGCAAACCAGTTATGAGACGGTTCTAGCGTAGCGTCATTGAGGCGTTCTGAGTGCAATCGCGATGTTACGCCAATTGAGAAGGGACGCTGCCCGTCGAAAATCTTCGCCGCACACCGGGGAGGAGCAGAATTAGGGTGCTTATGAAGCTGGGCGTTATCAAAATGATCGAAATGCCAATTCCAAAACCACTCTCCGACCGAGCGAAATCGCTCTTAGGATGGATTGCTGAGTAGCAAACAAAGATTCCCAATCCGAGTATCAGCAGGCTTACCGCGAATGCCGTCCACCAAGCCCAAAGCCTGAACCGTATGAGGCGCGTGGTCACAAAGGCACAGATCAACCCCGCCGGGCCAAAAAGCATGGTGTCTGCCAGCCGCGAACCAAAGATAGGAATTGCTTTGTGATCAACCCATGGACTGCCTGCATAAAGGAGTAACAGTGCTGCCAATGCGAACCCGCAGCAGCACACAACACCAAGAGCGATTTTGGCGGCGACGCTCATTGACCTCACGAGGGCATCGGTGTCCATACGCAATTCCCCATGTACCAACACGGTGGATAACTGTGAACGAGCAGCCATACTGGCCAGTAGAACGCTATTGGCGCACCGATAAATAACCAAGCCGTTCTAGCGCCTGAGCAACGACTCGGGCCTGGTTCCCCGGATAGCCGCATCCAGCAATTCCACCGTGTGCAGGACGGGCACTTGCTTACCCGCCAGATTCATTTCGCTGCGCAACTGCAGCAGGCAGCCGGGATTTCCGCTCGTCACAACATCAGGCGATGACGCCAGCAGATTGCGGACTTTTCGCTTGCCTAACTCTTGCGCTGGTTCGGGCCGAACCAGGTTGTAAATTCCAGCCGAGCCACAGCACAAAGCCGCCTCCGCCACTTCAACCATCTCCAGCCCAGGAATACTCTTCAACACCGCGCGCGGCTGCACCCGCACATTCTGCGCATGTTGCAGATGACACGCATCATGGTAGGCGACCTTCAGTGGAAGAGGATGCCGGGTCGCGCGCGGCTCCAGTCGCGCAAGAATCTCAGAAATATCGAAGCACTTGGCAGAGAATTCCCGGGCACGCTCCGCATATTTCCGATCCTCCTGCAGCAGGATCGCATAATCCTTCATGGTCGATCCGCACCCCGCAGCGTTAATGGCGATCGCATCCACCTGCGTGAGATCGAAGGCATCAATCATCTGCCGCGCCAGCTCCAGCGCTTTCCGCTCTTCCCCCGCATGCACCATAAGCGCCCCGCAGCAGCCTTGCTCTCTCGGAATAACCACCTCGCAGCCCTCCGATACCAGCACTCGAACCGTGGCCGCGTTTACCTCAGGAAAAAAGACGCGCTGCACGCATCCCAGCAGCATCCCCACCCGCAGCCGGCGCTCGCCCGCGGCCGGCACTACTTCCGGAAATGAACCGTCTGCCGACGGCTGCACAACCGTAGGCATTAAAGCTTCCATGGCGCGGACATTGTCGGGCAGCAGCTTCAGAATGCCGCTCCTGCGAACCAACCACTGCATCCCCGATCGTTGATACATCCACATCGGCATCAGCAGGCCAGCCAGCCGGTCCGGTCGCGGAAAAACTTCGAAAATCAGCTTCCGCAAAAGCCGCTCCCGAATTGTGCGGGGATGATTCCGTTCGATCTGCGCTCGCGTAGCCTCAATCAGCCGGTCATATTTCACGCCCGAAGGACACGCCGTCAGGCAAGCCATGCATCCCAGACAGTTGTCCATGTGATTCACGAAAGTGGGATCCAGAGGCGCTTCCCCCTCCAGCACCATCTTCATCAGATAAATGCGCCCGCGTGGAGAATCCATCTCTTCGTTCCACAGCGCATAAGTAGGACAAGTCGGCAGGCAGAATCCGCAATGCACGCAATCCGCAATGAGCTCCGCCGACGGCGGGTGATGGCCGTCAAACCCGCCACGACCGGGCGATTGCGCCTTTGTCGGTTCTTCAGCCATTAAATCCCCGCAATAAATCGTCCCGGATTCAAAATGCCCGCCGGATCAAACTGCGCTTTGATGCTGCGCATCAGCCCCAGCGCATCCCCAGCGCTACCCCAAACATCCATCTTCGACTTCACCGCAGCCGGCGCGCTAAGAATCGAAAGCGACCCCCCGCGACTTTCCAGTCCCGCACGCAACCCCGCCAGCACATCCGTGAGGGCGTTGGCCTCGCGTGACTCCACCCGCAACAGCCCGGCTCCGGCCGCCTGCGCCACCAACCGCCAACTCGCCTGCTTCTCCGCCGTCACCGTACCCGCCTGCTCCATGAATGCCTGCAACTCTGTCGGCAGCAGCGTGAACTTGCACACCGCCGCAGGCGAGTTCCCTGTCCACAGCGTTTCCCGCGCATCCCACACGCCGCCGGGCGAATCGACGCGGGTTGTACCCGAGGCCATTCGCACTAGCTGCTCGGTCTGAGCGTCGCAGCCCACGCAAGTGCCCTCAAAGCGAACATCCACCTCAAACGCCGCCCCCTGTCCCGCGCGCACCTGCACTCCAGTCGGAACCAGCTTCGACCCCAGAATCGCCAAAACCACTCCATCACTGGTTTTCCCGCTAGAAGCCGAGAAGGTCAGCGTCCGGCTCTCCCGCGGCGTAGGATGCAGCCGGAAAATCGCCTGCGTGATGATCCCCAGCGTCCCCAGCGACCCCGTAGCCAGCTTCGGCAAATCATATCCCGCAACGTTCTTCACCACCTTGCCGCCGCTTTTCGCCACCGTGCCATCGGGCAGCGCCAGCGTGATTCCAATAATCAGATCACGCAGCGTTCCGAAGCGAACCCGCAGCGGCCCGCTGTCATTGACGGCAAGAATTCCTCCCACCGTCGCCTTGTCCATCCAAAGAGGATCCAAAGCCACCCGCTGCCCGTGGGCAGCAAGAGTATCCTGCAATAGCTTAAAGCTACAGCCCGCCTGCACGGTGGCAGTCATGTCGCCGAAGGCGTGCTCCACCACGCGGTTCATGCGCCGCATCGAAACCATCACTTCCCCGCCCCGCGGAGGATTCCCCCAACCCGTCTTCGTTCCCCCGCCGCGCACCAGAACATGCAAACCCGCGCCCGCAGCCACTTTCAACACCCCGGCAACCTGTTGCTCATCCCCAGGCGCGACCACCATCTGCGGCACAACTCCATCCACCGCGTCTTCCGCCGAGCCCGCACGAACATGCTCCGCTCCCACAATTGCCCGCAGTTCCTCCCTCGCCGCCTCAACCCCAGCAACCGCGCTCCCCGACAATGGCGTCATTCCCATGGACTCCAGAAACTGCAACCTAGAAAAACTGCGCCACTCCCGCAACTTCCAGCGGATGTGGCGTATAAACCCCGGTCCTCTCCGCGCACAACCGCAGCCGCGGAAACACTTTCCCCGGATTTGACAGCCGCTCCGGATCAAACGCGCACCGCACCAGTTGCATCGTATCCAGGTCAGGCTCGGCAAACATCTCCGACATCATCATCTTCTTCTCTTCCCCCACGCCATGTTCCCCGGTAATCGAGCCGCCGAACTGGATGCACAACCGAAGAATGTCAATCGACAACTTGAACGCGCGCTCCTCCTGCCCCGCAATCGCGCCGTCATACAGCACCAGCGGATGCAGATTGCCATCTCCCGCATGAAACACATTGGCTACGCGCAGCCCCTCAGCCTTGCTCATGCGTTCAATTTCGCTGAGAATTTTCGGCAATGCGGTTCGCGGGACGACTCCATCCTGCACAATATAATTCGGCGAGATCCGTCCCACAGCTGCAAACGCAGCCTTCCGCCCCTTCCACACCAGTGCCCGCTCCGCCTCCGACTGCGCCACCCGAATTTCCCATGCCCCGCAATGCGTGCAGATCGCTCCCACCTGCTCCGTCAGCTCTTTCACCTCAGCCGCCGGACCATCCAGTTCCACCAGCAGCAGCCCGCCGCAGTCAGGATATCCCGCGTGAACCGACGCCTCCGCCGCCTGTATCGCCAGGTGGTCCATCATTTCAATCGCCGCCGGCAGCATCCCTGCCGCAATGATCTCGCTGACCGCCGCCCCCGCTTCGTTGGTCGAATGAAACGCCGCCAGCAAGGTCTGTATCACTTCAGGCTTCTTCACAATCCGCAGCACAATTTTGGTAGCAATCCCCAGCGTCCCTTCCGATCCCACAAAAACTCCCGCCAAATCGTATCCCGGACGATCCACCGCCCGCCCGCCCAGGTGCACCACCGACCCATCGGAAAGCACCACCTCCAGCCCCAACACATGCGTCGTAGTAAACCCATATTTCAGGCAGTGCGCCCCGCCCGAGTTCTCCGCCACATTCCCGCCAATCGAGCACACCGACTGCGAAGACGGATCGGGAGCATAAAAAAATCCCTTCTGTCCCACGCGCAACGTTACTTCCGAATTGATGACGCCAGGTTCCACCACCGCCCGCGCATTCGCGAAATCCACTTCCAGAATGTGGTTCATCCGCGCCAGGCTGATCACAATGCCGTTATCCACCGGCAGCGCCCCTCCGCTCAGCCCAGTCCCCGATCCGCGCGCCACAAATGGAATTTTCTCCCGGCTGCAAATCTGAACAATCTTCTGCACCTCGCCACTGGACTCGGGAAGCAACACAGCCTGCGGCAGAACTCTAAAATTAGTCAGCCCATCACACTCGTAAGTCCGCAGTTGGGTTGTTTCCGTGATCAGCCGTTTGCCCAGCAGGCCGCGGAATTCGTCGAGGATGCGATGCTCAATGATTCGATGACCGAGAGTGCGCGTCTCCATATGTTCAGCCGCGATCGGACCACCTAAACCGCGAAGGCCTAAATGGTATACCACCTCCCACTGCCTCCGCAGCCAGGAACCAGGGTTGGTTGACTGTTTTCTTAATCGCGGGACCACCGTCGCCCGTATGCCCTGCCACACCGGTGTCGCACTAATTTGGCCGTCCCGAAATGGTTAGTGTTGTGAAAAAAGCGTTTGTGCTCAGAACCGTTCGGTTAGGACCGCGTGAAACGAATTCCCGTGGCGCGCACTATCAGATCAGGAAGTGGATGAGGCGGGGCGAATCCGCTCGATGAATTCCCCCTCGGCATGCACCGCGTGCCAAAGCCTTGTCCCACCAGGAGATTAAAACGATGTTCCATATCTCAGCGCACTCCCGTCTTCTCAAGTCAATCGCCTTCACCATGCTTGTTGCTGGCCTGACCGCAGCCCAAACTGCTGCACCAAAGCGCCCAGCGGCAGTTCCGGCAGACTATGTCCTCACGCCATTCGGCTACTTCCATCCTAGCTGTGTCAACCACCTGGCTGAGGGGGATGCAGTCCGGGAGGATCTCAAAGTTATTGAGCGCAAGAATGGCACCAGTCAACCCCTTGCCTGCGCCTATCCACACTTCGAAGGCGACGGAACAAAGCTAGTCGGGGATTTGAGGCCCGTTGGGGATCGGAACTCTCAGCCGCCCTTCATCGGTCATTCCTGGATTGAATACGCAAGCATCCATGACGTTGTCGACTATGAGGAAGTCTATTCGCAATGGACAGTCCCCCCCACTCCAGCTAGCAACGACGGCCAGACCTTGTACTTCTTCAATGGCCTCGAGGACATCAACGACGTTGTGTCGATCATTCAGCCGGTCTTGGGGTGGAATGGCAACGGGCTTGGTGGGTGGAGCATCGCCGCCTGGAACTGCTGCCCGAGCGGCACGACCAATGAGGCCACGCCGCAGTCAGTGAACCCCGGAGATCAGATCGAAGGCTACAACTTCAGCACCTGTTCTGCGGGAACCAGGACCTGCCCCACCTGGGACGTCGTCGCTCTTGATGACCAAAATGGAAAATTCTCTCAGCTGATTGACACCCCAAATGAGGGGCAGACCTTCAATTGGGCCTTTGGCGGCGTTCTGGAGGTGTATAACATCACGCAGTGCAGCGATTACCCTGCCGGCGAGGCGTCCGGCTACTCCGGCGCAATTGGTTTTCATGACCAGATTGTCTTAAACAGCAAATATGTCAAGATCACTCCGGCATGGACTGTAACCAATCTGACCTCGGGATTGACTCCACAATGCAACTATGGTGGATCACTGCCGAAGCAGGTAATCCTCAATTATTGATCCGCCCCTCCATCTAGGCCGTGGGGTATCCCGGACTCCGACTCCGCCGGATGCCCCATCCTTGCCCCCCGATTACTGTTCAAAATTACCCTCAATCCAGGGACCCATCACCACCGCCACTCCACATTTATTTTGCGCAAGGAATCCAGGCTACATAGATCATGACCCGCAGAAGCAGAGTCCTTCCACACCCCTGGCATCCGAACGATGAGCATCCATCATTCGCCAACTTGCTCCCTGTACTTTGCCCTGGGCTCGAAACCTGTACGAGTTATGAGGAGGAGAAACCAGCCGAAGCTGCTTCTCCTCCCGTGAAGCGGTTAGAAGGTGAACACAGGTCCGAACTCGTTCCGCCAGTTGTGGGCCTGTCGCGTCTTTCCCCCGGCAAAAGGCAGATATTCCAATGTGATCACGCCGCCAGCTTCGTGGTTATTAGCAGTGAAAGTGGCGATGTAACTGGTTTCGTGCACGAACGTCACCCACTTGTTGAGGCGATATGTGAGCGAAGCGGTGTCGAGATCAGTGCGTCCCAGGTGATTGCCATGCGAGGCATCCTTGTAGTTGGCGCGGTCCGTTCCATATTGCAGATGCAGAATCCAGCCGGCATTGTGTCCCTCCGGATTTGCATGGGCGATACGTGAGAGCGGGAAGCTCAACTCCGCGAATCCTCCCGTTCCGGCAACCGGCTCAAGGTTCGCGGATTGGACTGGCGTGTTCGGACAGACGGCGGTGTCGGGCAGCAGCCCAGCAGCTCCGCCTGCGCAGCCGAACGTGATGGCTCGCCCGCTTTCGGAGACGCCGTTCCCGACCTCGAACAATCCGTGCAGGTTAGAAAAGACGTCGTTGAGTTGACTGGCAAAGAAGAATCGCATGTCGTCGCCGCGATAGAACTTTGTGACAAGAGTTACCCAGGGAGTGGGCAACTGTAGTTCAAAGGTGTAGATGTTCTGCGGGTTCCCGACCTGAGCGCCTGTCTTGAACAACTCCTCCAAAGTGCATACTCTACCTGGCTCGGCGCAATTCGAGGCCCCGCTTATTGACGTGGTGGTCGTGAATCCGATGTTGGGCGTTGTGGCGCTGGTGAAGACGGGCCCGAATGTGCACGGTAAAGCCGTGCAAGTCACCTCGGTTGGGAGCTGCGCCGCATGTGGAATGATTTCATTCATGCGGGAATGGTGGCCGCTGAAAATCAGCTGAGCGGGCGCCACGCCCTTCCAGTTGTGGGATAGCGGAAACTGAAAGACTACACGAGCCTCTATCCCCGGTTGATTGGACTCGGCGCCAGCGCGGTCACCGAAGCGCAAGCGCTGGTCGGTAGTGAGTGCGGACGAGCCCGCGATGGAATCAATGATCGCGAACTCAGGCTGAATCTTCAAATCGCCGGCATGAAATTGTACGCCGGTTTTGAATATGGGCGCGCGCTCATAGAGCGATCCCATACCTACGCCCAAGCCGGTAGTTTCAAACAGGTTGGGGAGTGTGGATGAGAGAAGCGACCAATCTTCGCCAAACGATGCGAACCAGGGAAGACCGCCAATTTTATGGTCGAGGCGCATCCAAGCGAGACGGAGCGAGAACTGGGAACGGGCGTCACTGCTGATGTTGCGGTTGTTGACGTCCGTATAGTCGCCTTCGAAGTCGCCTTCGACGCGGCCAGTAATGGTGAAGTCCGAATTTTTCGGCACCCACTCGGTCTGCATCCCAATGCGGAATTGGCGAGACTTGATGTGGACCTGCGGGTCGGAAGTCGGACCGGTATCGGCAAGCAGAAGTGGGAGAGGCCAATCCTGACTGCCGAACGTCGGGCCGCCGCTGGAAGCTGTGTCGGAGACGGCGCTGGCCTTGTAGAAGCCGTAAATCTTCATATTGGCGCCGCTGCCCAGCCTGATATCCGGAATCATCCCGCCCTGCTTAGGAATCTCGAGCGGTATCACCCGCAAGGGCGCGACCGCCGGGATCACTGCAGGTTCGGTCGGCTTCGTCGATCCGGCCTGCGAGGGCGTGGAAAGATTGAGAGACGCTACTGGTTGCGGGTGATATACGGTGTTTAACAACTGCGCCGCGGCGGAACTTTCCGACGGTGCAGTTGCCGCGGGCGTGAATGTGGCCTTGTATTCCTGTTCGCTAATTAGTCCCTTGCCCACCAGCAGTTCTGCCAGTCGGCTGTTGGCTTCTTCGGCCGATGTGGCCTGGTTAACAGTGGCTGCCTCCTGGGCAGATATGATGCCCTTAGCTTGAAGCAGTACGAGGAGAGGATTGTTTCCGGCGGGCTGCGGGGATTGTTGCCCGACTGCGAATAACGATAAGGCAACGATCAGAGCCGACACCACCAACACAGAAGTGGATCTACTCATGGAACGATACCTCCAGAGAGTCGAATTCGTGCACTAGAGTATGGATTTCCCCTAATGTACGGATGGAGGTTGATAGTCTCCAAAAGCACGGAAAGTCAAGTACTTTCGTACGGTATCGTACCGAAATCGGGAACAATTGAACTTGAGTATTGACAAAATCTCCGGATGAGTTTATTAGGAGCGCGCAGCTGTTGCTGCCTTGCAACCGGCGGCTGTTCACCGGGATTTCGCCATGGGTGAGTGCAAGAGCGGCATTCAAGAATCGTTTTGGAGAGTCGGAACTCGGCAGCGCGGAACTGAAAACCGGGCGGGATGCGGCTTTCAGAGCCCGCTCGGAAACCGTGCTGATTTGAGAGAGCACTCGCGGTCCGGGAAAAAGCGATCGCCCGCGCTGGCCGCCGCGCTCCCAAAGGAGAAAGCATGAACTGGAACCAGGTCTATGACCCCCTTGGTCATTGGTGGTTGTCTACCATCGTTGCCGCTTTGCCTATCGTTGTATTGTTCGGCTTGCTGGCCGGATTGAAAGTAAGGCCGCATTGGTGTGCCATCGCCGGCGCCGGCACTGCTGTGCTGGTGGCGATCACAGTTTTCAAGATGCCGCTTGCGCTGGCAGTCATGAGCTTCGGCTACGGCGTGGCTTTCGGGCTCTTGAAGATTGCCTGGATCGTGCTGGCGGCGGTCTACCTGTACGACATTTCGGTGGAGACCGGACAATTCGAAATCATGAAGGAGTCGGTCGCGGGAATCACTCCCGACCGCCGCCTGCAGGTGCTGCTGGTCGCCTTCTGCTTCGGCGCTTTCATTGAGGGAGCCGCCGGCTTTGGCGCTCCGGTCGCCATTGCCGGAGCCTTCATGATTGGACTTGGTTTTCGGCCATTCCATGCCGCCGCCCTGAATCTGATCGCGAACACCGCTCCGGTGGCCTGGGGCGCCATCGGCACCCCCGTACACACTCTGGCTGCGGTTTGCGGACTCCCAGAATCGGATTTGAATGCCATGATCGGGCGCATCCTTCCCTTTACGGCCGTCCTCGTGCCGTTCTGGCTGGTGCGCACGATGGTCAGTTGGGCGGAAACATTTGAGGTCCTTCCTGCCATTCTGGTGGTCGGGTTCTCCTTCGCGCTCACACAATATTTCTGGTCCAACCACGTAGACAGCAACCTGGTCGACATCATGGGCGGCGTGGTCTCCATCGTGGCCACGGTCATCTTTCTTCACTTCTGGAAGCCCAAGAAAATCTGGCGGTTTGATTACGATGGGAAGGAAGCTCCGCTTCCGCCGCCCCGCGAGAAAGTTCGGGACCAGTTCGGCGGGGAATGGAAGCCGGAAGAGTTCGATGGCCTGACAACGGTTCGTCATTACACCGCTGGGCAAGTGGCGAAGGCCTGGATGCCTTTCGCCATCCTCTCCATCTTCGTGTTGGTGTGGGGACTTCCCACGTTCAAGCTAGCCATCAACAAGGCCACCACTCCCTCCTTTCGCGTGGTGCTCCCCGATGGCAAGGTTCGTCCGGGACCTCCAGGATGGAACGTTCCCTATCTGCACAACGCGGTTTATCGCTCGGCGCCAGTGGTCACTAAGCCGACTCCGGAGGCAGCTCGCTATGACTTCAATTGGCTCTCCGCCACCGGCAGCGGATGTTTTCTCGCAGCTATCGTCGCCGGCCTGTTGCTCGGTCTGAGTCCGGTGCGCCTCATGAAAATCTTCTGGCGCACCTTGGTGCGCATGCGGCTGGCCATGATTGCCATCTCGTTCATGTTAGGGCTGGGCTTTGTGACCAGATATTCCGGGCTGGACGCGGTGCTCGGACTGGCCTTCACGCGCACCGGCTGGTTTTATCCGTTCTTCGGAACCTTTCTCGGATGGTTGGGCGTGGCGCTCACGGGCAGCGATACTTCTTCCAACGCCCTGTTCGGCAGCTTGCAGCGAATTACCTCCCAGCAGTTGGGCATCGATCCTATTCTGATGTGCGCCGCCAACAGCGCCGGTGGAGTCATGGGGAAGATGGTCGATGCGCAGTCGATCACCATCGCCACCGCTGCCACCGAGCAGGTGGGCAATGAAGGGATCATCTTTCGTTTCGTCTTCTGGCATTCCATCGCGCTGGGCGCGATCGTGGGCGTGATTGTGATGCTCTACGCCTATGTTTTCCAGTCGGGCGTTCCGCACGGGCTGACGTTCGTGAAGTAAGGCTAGAGTCCGTGGTGGGGATGACGACGGGTGGCCCATTCAAGCCGTCTCTTGGCTTGAGTGGGGCAGTTCCACCACGGGATAAAGCATTCCCGCCGCTCCTTCGTGTTTTCGCACCATCCATTCCGACTCGATCCCCAGCACCCCTCACAGCCGGGTGGCGTCACAACCAATCCAAGAAGTTCCCGCACGCCCCGCCCCATATATGCCTTGACACGTATATGCTGTATAGAGTATATAAAGAGGGTGGAATCTGTCTTCGAGATCATTGCCGAGCCGAACCGCCGCGCCATATTGAGCCTCCTGGTCTCGTCCCAACAGTCGGTGGGAGAGATCGAGCGTCAGCTTCGTATGACGCAGCCGACCGTGTCAAAGCACCTGCGAGTGCTGCGACAGGCCGGTTTCGTGGAATCCACGGTGGACGCACAGCGCCGTCTCTACCGCCTGAAACCTGAACCATTTCAGCAGGTGGATGCCTGGCTGGCTCAATTCCGCCGCTTCTGGTCCGCTCACGTGGATGCTCTCGAACGCCACCTCGATCGCATGGGGCAAACAAGACCGGATCAACCAACACCAACGAAAAGGAAGAACAAGGAGAAGACGACGCGGCCCAAACCGCGAACGTGATAAAGGAGAAACGCGATGAAAATCAAACTGACCAGCATATTCGTGGACGATCAGACCAAGGCCCTGAGCTTCTATACGGAGGTACTCGGTTTTACCAAGAAGACCGATTTCAGTCAGGGCCCTTATCGCAGGCTGACCGTGGCCTCACCCGAGGAGCCGGACGGCATTGAGCTGCAGCTGGCACTCAACAACAACCCCGCGGCCAAGGCGTATCAGCAGGCGATATTTCAGCAGCGCCAGCCCGCGGCCATGTTTTTCACCGACAACGTCAAGGGCGACTACGAGCGCATCAAGGCCCGCGGCGCCGAGTTCACCATGCCGCCCACCAACGTCACCGGCTCGACCATTGCCATGCTTGACGACACCTGCGGCAACCTGATTCAGCTCACCCAGCTGGCACGCTATTCACGCTGATAGCCCGTGGTGAAAGTGCGTTTTGTATCAGGGTATGCCTTCAGGCATACCGCAAGTGTCGAGCGATGAATGTGCCTTTAGGCGCTGGAGCCACGAGCCGTTAAGGAAAAGAAGATGACCGATCGCGAGCAGTACGCACCGGGTCCCGCCAACATTGCGCGGGTACAGAAAGACGGAGACAAATGGACGCTCATTCTCGTCCGCGAGTTGCGCCACTCGCCGGAAAAAGTCTGGCAGGCGCTTACCGACCCGGCGCATCTGCGCCAGTGGGCTCCCTTTGAAGCCGATGGGAATCTGGGTACAGTTGGAACCAAGGTGAAGCTCACCACGGTGGCAGCGCCCAAACCGCAGGTTTCCGAAACCACCGTGAGGCGAGCCGACGCTCCCTGGGCGCTTGAGTACAACTGGGGCGACCACGATATGCGGTGGGAACTCGAAGCCTCTGGTGACGGCACGCGCCTGACGCTGTGGACCAACATCGGTCACCGCTTCGTCGCAATGGGTGCAGCCGGATGGCACATTTGTTTCGACGTTCTGGATCACCTTCTCAGCGGAGCTCCCCTCGGCCGCATCGTCGGCGGTGAGGCCATGAAGTTCGGCTGGCAGCGGTTGAACGCGGAGTACGCCAAGCAGTTCGGTATCGAAACACCCAACACGCCGCCTCAAGCGGCTCAAAAGTCGTGAATCGGAACGGATCGCAAAACGATATCGGCTACCCGACGGCCCTGCTGGCCCATTCAAGCCCAGTTTCGGCTTGAGTGCGCGAGTTCCGATCCGCTTCGGACTCGTCTTCAAAGGAGGTCCCAATGAACTGGAACAAATGGGTTCGGCAGACCCACCGCTGGCTGTCCATTGCCTTCACGGTGGCCGTCATCGTCAACGGCATCGCCGTGGTACAGGGGAAATACACCAACAGGCTGGGCCTCATGGCGGTGGCCGTGCTCGCCCTGCTCCTGTTCACAGGTCTGTACCTGTTCGTGCTGCCGTATGCCACCAAGTGGGGCAGCTGGCAACACACCGACTGAACGCGCGTCCGGCCGCACGACGATCGTGGATTCGTGAACGCCGCGTCTGTCGCCGAGTTTCCCTGCCAAGGTGCGGTCCACAGCGGAAAAAAACCCGCCCAAAGCTGAGCTTGGACGGGGCACCCTCGAGAGTTGATTCTTGGGATGGAGGTAGCGTGGGCCAGCCCCCGTCGGCGGCAGGGATGCACAGGCGAGGCAGACGGGCTTGGCCCACCTTTGCGGTTCCTAGTGGTTACGCTACCAGATGCCCACCTTTGCCCACCCTTGCGCAACCAACGCGCAACAGTTGCAGCCTCGTCCTACCGGCTATGTTTCGCGTAGAACGTTTTGAACGTCCGCCGCGTAGTTCTCGGGAGCTTCCACCTCATGTACCGAGTGACCTGGCTTCAAAAGAGGTTTCATCACCGGGCCACCGGGCCGCGATGGCTCGAATGTCGCTACAACTTTCCCCTTCTCGTCTTTGATGAGATTGACTTTCATGATTTTTTCTCCTATACACCGTTACTTTCAAAGTTTCCTGTGATGCCCTGAGCCACGGGCGTGAGTGCCCACGTGTTCGGGTCAAACTGCATCGCCTGGACGGTAACGTAGTAGCTCGTCTGGCCCCCGGCCACGTCGTTACTATCGAACACCGTGACGTTCGAGATGTAGGCTCCGACGTTGTTCTCCGAGCTCTGCAGTGTGAACGCAAAAACCTCGTGATTCGTTATGTTGCCGCCCCAGAGCATCCATGTCTGGCCGCCCGTCAGCGTAATCGTGTTCCAAGTCGCCATGTCAAACCTCCTTCACCCTTCTTGCTATTGCCGCCCCGAAATTGGGCGATCATTGAAATGGTGCGGAATATGAGAAGAGCGTTTCACTCTGGGGCGGGTGGCCCACTCAAGCCTAGCTTCGGCTTGAGTGGGGCATTTCGACGGCTGCACGTGGCCACCCGTCCGTCCCGTCGGAGGATTGATTGGTGTCGACTCTTTTACAGGGATTCGTCATCTGTATTTCCAGGGCCGAATCCTGCGCTGCTCAAGTTCACGCTTGCCGTCTGCAACTTATAGAGAATCTGCCCCGCCCGTTTGCGATCGATCTCGCCCGACAGCAGCCGGGTGATGACTTGCATCAGAGCGCGCTGCACGGATGCCACATCCTCGAGCGGCGCGGATTCAAACCATCTCTGCCGGGTTCGCTCTGCGTTTTTTCTCGCGCCCCGCGCATGCTCACGGTGATGGGAGTAGCAGTACCGCGTCCCCCTCATGGCGGGGGATCCGCAGCGGGTGAAGTTGTCCATCCAGTGCTGGCATAGCGGGACTGTGGCTGTTCCCATGTTTCCCTCCAAATCGTCGGTTGGCGTTGCTAACGGGTAAGGGCCCCCTCCCCCCCGTTTTGTAAAATCTTTGGAATCGTGGGTTTTGCGGCTTTTTCGTGGCAAATAATAGTTTCTAAAGAAGTTATGTGCTTAGTTCTTTTGAGTCACGCACTTACGGGCCGCGCTTTCGCCGGCATAGCTTTGGCGGGCCGCACTCTGCTCCTTGTGCTGGGCAATCATGGAATGATTTGGCTGTGGATCGCAAGGTCAGATGTCACACTGGATTGAGTAAATCTGTGGAAAACCGAACGGGTTTAGTGGATGGGCACATTCAAGAGCGGTGCCCAGCTTTGCAAAACAAAGCAAAGCTGGGGCAGCCTCGTCCGTGGTAGCGCTGTGTCCTTAGATGCTCTGTTGTGCAGAGGCTTGGCGTGACGTGTGGTCAGCGGCTGACTCGAAGATTCGTCGGCTTGCGTCCGTACTAAGCAAACGACGGCGATGGTAACAGCAGAAAGTGAGGAGATAACTCTGCCCACTGTGATGAAACCGCATTAGTCCCCATGGCGTGAGGACAATCTAGTTTGTTCGCCGGACTAAGTCTGTGATGTGTGAGCACTCCCACTCAGGCCAAAACCGGGCTTGCATGGGCCGCCCATCCGCGGAATGCAGCGTCGAAAAAGACTGAATCAGTCCGGTGCGGTTCCGCTGCACGGTTACAGCGTCCAAGTCTTGGGCGCATCACCGGCAGACTTTAATCCCCCACTGTGAATACCACTGTCGAGAAGTGCCACACGTCTGGCAGTGTCAAGGAGTAAGATGTCAGAAAATACGATCCACCGACCCTGGGGAGACAATGGACCGCAGAGAAAGATGTTGACTTTCGTATTTTGTTCGCTTACGTTATGGGCATTGGCCTTGAGATTCGCGATCCGATCCATGGCTTTATTTTCCGAGAGCCGCATGAACAGGAGATTATCGACACTCCGATCTTTCAGCGGCTCCGGAGATTGAAGCAATTGGCGCTCGCCATACTTGTTTACCCGGGTGCTGTGCACACTCGGTTCGACCACTCTCTGGGTGCGTACTACTTGGCTCAAAAGGTCTCGGCACGGTTGTTAAAGAGTGCCAGCGAGAAGCGCCTCGTGCGCTTAGCGGCGCTGCTCCACGACATTGGACACGGGCCGTTTTCGCACGTATCGGAAGACATCTTCGAGGAATGCTCAGACCGTGCAAAGCTCGGGCTGAAGCCGAAGCAGCAGATTCACGAGGCCATCACCGCGAGGCTCATTTCAGCCGATAAAGACCTCTCTTATCTGCTGAGTGAGAAAGAGAGGGAACAAATCGTTCAACTGCTGGAGGGCACATCCGGACCAAGTGTTCTGAAGTCGATTATCTCTGGCCCGATTGATGTTGACAAGATGGATTACCTACTCCGTGACAGCTACTTCTGTGGCGTGCAGTATGGAATTTATGATGTGGAAAGGCTCATCGATACCCTCGTGGTGCACGAGGATAGCTACGACCGAAACCTAGCCATATCCATAGATGGAGTCCACGTCCTTGAGCAGTTTGTGTTGGCGAAGTACTACATGAGCACCCAGGTGTACCGCCACAGGATTCGACTGATCACCGATGAGATGATTGTCAGGGGGATTATGCTCGGAATCAAGAAAGATGGTATTTCTTGGTTGAAAGATTTATATACCTATGATGGCTCAGGCGCATTTATTGAGAACTATCTTGGATGGCACGACGAAAGGTTGACATCGGAAGTGGTGAAGAAAGACACGCCCGACGGTTACGCGAAAGAGATCTTCCGACGCCTTTCGGATCGGCGACTCTTTAAGCGTGTCTATGCCGGTAGACCTCCAGATTTCGCACCGGCGACGAGAAGAATTCTTTTTGAGGCGGATAAGGCACTCTTCACGAAGATTGAGGCTAAGATCGCATCCACCTATGGCTGGGACCAAAATCTAGTGTTTGCAAAAAAAATTACTCACAAGTCCGTTCGCACTCAAGCTACGACGAACGAGGGTCAGATAACTGTCATAAAACCCGGCGAGAGGAGCGTGTTTGATGAGGAGTCCGCGCTTTTCAAATCAATTAACGACGCAATCCGTGAAGAGTTCGTGGAGGTTTATGCTCCTGTCTCTTACAAGGACGAAAAGGAAAAGAAGAAGTTGCAGAATGAGTACCACCGGGACATAACCGCGATGATTGAGCAGATAGCGAATCGCCAAAAACCGTTGCCTCTCAGCGTTGCAGAAAGGCCAACCGCATGAAAACTTCGGATTTTGTCTTGTATCTCGTGCATGCGTGGGGTGAAAGCATACAGGGCCGGACCCTCCTTCAGAAGCGTGCGTTTTTCGTTTGTGAATTGTGCCATATCGATCTAGGGTTTGACGCTCATTACTACGGGCCATATTCCGCCGATTTGGACAACGGAGTGAGTGAGCTGAAATCTCTTGGGTTCATCGACGAAGCGAACATCGGCTTCGGCGTTGCTCGTGGCGGGTTTGAGATGAAGAGATACGATTATCGTCTGACCGACGACGGAAGAGAGGTCGTGGAGTTCCTTAGGCAGTCCCATCATGCGGACTACGAGCGGATTTCAACGGGCGTGAGAAGGGTCGTCGATGCAGGCGACCCCAATTATGTAGAACTCTCAATTGCAGCCAAGGCGTACTTCATTCTCACGAAGAGAAGAAAACCGATGTCTCGATCTGAGCTGGTTCGTGAGGCCCAGAAATTCGATTGGATTATCGACTCCGCTTCGCTAGATCGAGCGGTCACCTTTCTTGAACAACTGGGACTGACGAAGTCGAATCACTAGGGAAAATTCGGGGAGAGACGGAACGTTCCCACTAACTAGTTTGCATCGCAACCCAGAGAGAAGCGCAGAGCAGCGCACACCTCATTCATTCGTGCGGAACTCAGCTGGGCCACACGTTTCCCCAGGCGTTGTTGCGACACCGTCACTGCGTTGTGCAGGTTCACTGCGCACGGGGACTTCATGCCGTCGTCCTCGTTCAGAACCACTTCCGATGGCACGCCGCGAATGGTGGAAGTGACAGGGGCAACCGTGCGCGTCTCTCACGCTCGGTTGACGCAAAACAGCAGGTCCCTCCACTCCACAGATCCTCGCTTTGCGATGATCTGTTCCGGTCGGGATGACAGAGTTGGGTCTGGATGACAGAGCTTGGTCGGGATGACAGATTGCAGAGAGGTTGCAGGTTACGACGAGCGCGGCTAAATTAGGGGCTAGAGTTGGGCTGTACAGGAAAGGACGTCCCGATGGAACCTGCCTCTGCATTCATCGACCAGAAGATCAAGGAACTTGGAGACTGGCGCGGGAAGATGCTTGCGAAAGTGCGCACAATCATACACGAGGCGGACCCGGAGATCGTCGAAGAGTGGAAGTGGGCTAAGGCAACATCGCCGGGGACTCCCGTCTTTTCCCACGGCGGCATCGTCTGCACGGGAGAGACTTACAAGAACGTGGTCAAGATGACGTTTGCCAAGGGAGCTGCGTTGAAGGACCCTGCAGGTCTGTTCAACTCGAGCCTCGAGGGGAATGTCAGGCGCGCCATCGACATCCACGAGGGCGACACGGTGGATGAGGTGGCGTTGAAGGATCTCATCCGCGCTGCCGTGGCGCTCAATCTCAAGGGCAAGAACCAGCCCAAGCCCCGGCGAGCGAGCGGCAAGCGGGCCGGCTAGCCGGGCGCTACTCTGGCGAAAGAGCTTGGGAGAAGTGACTCTAGCAGGCTGCTGAAAAACTAATTTCTGCTGCCGAAAGCGAACTGCGGGCGCTGAAGCGCGGCTGGTTTTAAAGAACTTAAACGGCACGACTGAAGAGGTTGCGGAAAAGCTCGTTACTGCGGCGAGAAGGGCGACCACCAGGGCTGAAGCCCGACCGATTCTAAACGGCTTACGCGGCCCTAAAGGGCCGCTCTTCCACGGTTCTGCGCCTCGGTGAGTTTTTCCGCAAGCTGTGAAGTCGTGCCCTTCCCAAAATCTGACTGGAACGGAGTTTTTCCGCAGCCTGTGAAGCCGCGCACTTTCAAAACTGTAGTCCGAAGGGAGTTTTTCAGCAGCCTGCTAGACAGCTACTCCCAGATAGGCGCGGCGGACGTGGTCGCTGCAGCGCAACTTCTCTCCGGGACCTTCGAGGACGACTCGGCCTGCTTCCATCACGTAGGTGTAGTGGGCGATCTCCAGCGCGTTTTTGGCATTTTGCGCGGCCAACAGGATGGTGATGCCTTCGGCGGCGATGCGCTTGATCATCTGAAAGACTTGTCCCACCAGGATCGGCGCCAATCCGAGGGAAGGCTCATCGAGAATGAGAAGCAGCGGGTCTGACATTAAGCCGCGTCCGATGGCGCACATCTGCTGCTCTCCGCCGGAAAGAGTGCCGCAGGCTTGCCTGCGCCGCTCTTTCAATCGCGGAAAAAGATCGTAGACGCGCTCGATGTTCTGATGGGCTTTGGACCTCAACGATGGGAAGAACGCTCCCATCAGGAGATTCTCCTCCACCGTCATGTTCGGCCACAGGTGCCGTCCTTCGGGCACCAGGCAAAGACGACGGCGCACTCGTTCGTGCGCAGGCTCGGTGGTTATGTCGCGTCCGTCAAAGATGATTCTTCCCTTCTTAGGAGGCACCAAGGCGGCGATCGATCTCAGCGTGGTGGTCTTTCCGGCGCCGTTGGGACCGATGACCGTCACGACCTGGCCACGTCCGACTTTGAGGTCGACGCCCCAGACCACCTGTACGGCCGCATAGGCCACTTCGAGGCCCGACACTTCTAATAAGTTATCCATTGCGCGGTTATGCTCCATTCCGTAGTGGCTCAGTTTGAACTCTGAACCTCACAAGGCGTCATCCCGAAAAGCCCGCGTTTTTACCAGCGGGCCGAGGGATCTCTCGCGGCACACAGCGTCGTGGCGGGAGATCCCTTCGGCAGGCTCAGGGCAGGCTCTTCGCTCAGCCTGAAGAACGGCTGCGCTCAGGATGACGCCATCGACGACCAAACATGCCATCAGACTTGAGAATGAGCCACTACCCTCCATTCGCCTGGTCAGCGTCTTTGCCGATGTAGGCTTCAATGACGGCCGGGTCGTTCTGCACGGCTTGCGGCGGACCCTCTACCAATTTACTCCCATGATTCATCACGATGACGTGGTCGCACAAAGACATGATGACTTTCAAATCGTGTTCCACGTAGAGGATGGTGGTACCGGCTTGCTGGATTTCCCGCAGCAATCGAAGCACCGAGGCAGTCTCCTCCGCGGTGAGACCGCTGCAAATTTCGTCACAGAGGAGAAGGTTTGGGCGAGCGGCCAGGGTGCGCGCCAGCTCCAGGCGTTTCTGATCTCCTGCGGACAGATTCGCGGCGGAGGATTGGGCAAGATGAGAGAGTCCAACCCATTGCAGAATTCGGGCCGCTTCTTGCCTATTGTGGGGATCGGCCTTGGTGTCGCGCCCAAAGCATGCCCCCACCTCCACGTTGGCGAGCACGGAAAGGGCTCGAAAAGGGCGCGGGATCTGGTGAGTGCGCGCGATGCCGGCGTGCACAGCCTGAAAGGCTTTTCCATGCAAGGCCCGACCTTCAAACAGGATCGCGCCCGAAGTCGGCCGCAGCGAACCGGCGATGATGCTCAGCAGCGTGGTTTTGCCGGCTCCGTTTGGCCCGATCAGGCCATAGATTTTTCCGGGATCCAGTTCGAAGCTCACCTCGCGGAGCGCTGCCAGGCCGGCGAAATGCATCGTGACGCGATCCACTTTAAGGATGGGAGCCACTCAGCCTCCGGCGGCGCTCGAGGGCGTGGAACGATCGGTCGAGCAACCCCATGATCCCTCGCGGCTCGAAGAAAACAATCAAAATCAACAGCGATCCATACAGCAAGAGGTGAAGCTGCGGAAAGGACGCAACCACTTCTTCATGAACCACGCCGTAAACGACGGCGCCGATCACGGGGCCCCAAATCGTTCCGACGCCGCCAATGGTCGGCATCAGCAGGATGGCCACACTGATACTAAACGCAAAAACTCCCTGGGGATGAATGAAAGCGGCATAGCGGGCGTAAATACCTCCGGCCGCCCCGGTGAGAGCGGCAGCCAGAGCGTGCGCCAGCAGTTTGGCGCGATAGGGATTCACCCCCAGATCCGAAGCTGCATCTTCGTCCTCGCGAATGGCCACAAGCGCCAGCCCCAGCTTGGAGCGCCGCACCAGAATAGAGGCCGCTACAGCCACGACCGCGAGCGCTAAGGCGGAGTAGAAATGTTCGAGCTGATGGAAGGCGCCGGTCTCCATGATGCGATAGCCGCTGGCACCACCGGTGATTGAGACGTTGGTCATGATGACGCGGACTGCCTCGCTGGCTCCGATGGTCGCGATGGCGAAGTACGGTCCGCGTAGGCGGAAGGTGGGAAGACCGATCAGCATTGAGGCCAAGAGCGCCACCGCGCCGCCCAGCAGGAATGCGATCCAGGCATTGATACCGCGATTGAGCGCCAGCGCTGCGGTGTAGGCGCCGAGGCCGTAAAAGACGGCGAAGCCGAACGAGACTTGTCCGCCAAAGCCGCCGATCAGATTCCAGGCGACGCTGGCCGTGATCCAAACCAGGGTAATGAAGAGGAGGCGAATGATTTCGGGTCCGGGGTCTAACAGAGGAAGCGCTGCTAGCACGGCCACCAGCACCAGGGGCAGCGATCGCACAAGAAACTTGCTGCGGGATAACACTGGGCTGGGCGCGGCTTGGTTCATGGCGAGGTTCATGCCGCGCGGCGCCTCTTGTGCCACAAACCAGCGACTCCTTCCGGCAGGATCACCAAAGCCACCACCAGCAAGGAAAATGCTACCGCGGGCTGATAGCTGGCCGGAAGCACGAGGATGCTGAAGGTCTCGACCAAGGCGAGGATGAGCGCGCCAATGGCGACCCCAGCGAACGATTCTAGGCCGCCGAGCACGATGATGACGAAGGCGCGGATCAGGAAGGCACCGCCGAAATCAGGGCTGAAGGAGTAGAGCATGGCGAGCAGGCCTCCGGCGGCGCCTGCGAAGGCGATGCCTACTCCGAAGACGACGCGCGCGGTTTGGTCGACGTTGATGCCGGCGATTCGTCCCGCATCACGGTCTTGCATGAGCGCGCGCACGGCGCGGCCAAACCAGGTCCGGTGGAGCAGGAATTCGAGCGCCACCACGGATGAGACTGCTGCGCCAAACACTACTAAGCGCACGGCGGGAATGCTGATCGGTCCCATCCGCCAGACCGAGAATGTCCGCGGGGTGAGAATCGCGCGGTCGGCATTGCCCCAGATCAAATATCCCAGGTTTTGCAGAACCAGCCAGAGTCCAAACAGCAGCAGAAGAGAAACCAGGGTGGGCTGATCGGATGTTGGCAAACGGCGAATCAGCAGCCAATGCACCGCCATGCCGAGGAGAAAGAATGCGGGGAACGCGAGCACGACTCCGAGCAGCGGGTCGATGCCAAAGGAATCATGAAGTTGGTATACGAAGTAGGCGCCCAGCATCAAGAACCCGGCGTGGGCCAGGTTCACGATTTTCATGACGCCGTAGATGATGGTCATGCCCACCGACATGGCAGCGTAGACGCCGGCCAGCAGCAAGGCGGCGATGACCAGGTTCAAGAAATCGACGGCATTCATTTGGGCTGCGGCGCAATGGCTTCGCCAGTGGCCGCATCGGCAGGATAGACGATTTCCACCTTGTTGCCGGGTTGATTCTGCACGATGACGAACGGCGTATGGATCTGTCCGTTGCTGCCGAAGTGGAGGACTTGCCCGGGAAGCAGCGAATCTTTCAGTTCGACCGTGCGGAGCTGATCGCGAATCGCGTTTTTGTTGAGGCTGCCGGCCTTCTCGATCGCGGTCGCCAGAGCGCGCATGGCGTCATAGGCGGTTGCGGGATACCAGGAGTCGGGGGCATGACCGGTGAACGACTGATAATCGGTAATGAATTTTTTCACCTGGGGATAGGGCAGTTTGCTCGACCACCAGATGCCGGCAAAGATGTAGTTGGTGGCATCGCCCAGCGCCTTGCGGGCGTCGGCTTCAGGTCCGCGGGCGCCATAGCTGATCATCTGGTGGTACATGCCGGTCTGAACATATTGCCGGTGCATCGTGATGTAGTCCTGCAGGTGGGCATCAGCGAGAAAGATATCGGCGCGGGCGTTCTTCACTTTTTGCAGGAGGCCGGAGAAGTCGGTGGAACCGAGATCAAACTTCTCGCTGAAAACTACCGTGAAGTAGCCGGGATGCTCGCTATTCCACTTCTCGATGCCTTTGCCATAGTCGACGCCGTGATCGGTGTTTTCGAGTGCCAGCGCAAGCTTGAGCCCGCGATGCAGTTTGCCATGGTCGACCAGGCTGCCCAGGAATTCGGCGGTGGTGTAACCCAGAAGATCGGTGGGACTCAGGGTTCCGAAAATGTACTGATAGCCTCGGCTGAAGATGGTGGAGGCTGCGGCCCCGGTTGTGATCCACGGGGTCTGGTAGCGGTCGGGCATGACGGACTCGGCCTCACCGAGGGCAGTGGAGTAACCGCCCAGCACCGCGATGACATTATCGGAACTGATGGCACGCTCGACCATGCCGGCGGATTTCGCCTGGTCGGAGGCGTCGTCGTAGAAGACTTCTCTGACAGGCAGCTTCTTGTTTAGATCTTTGATGAAAATTCCGCCGGCCTCGTTAATCTGTTTGATGGCCAGGTCGATGCCTTCGCGTTGATACTGGCCGGGCTTGGCTTCGCGTCCGCTGATGGGGAGGACGACGCCAATCGCAATGTAATCGCTGCTGCCCTTTCCTCCTTTGCAGGCTGGGGAAAGCAACAGCAACGGAAGCAGCAAAAGGATGACGGAATTCAGAAACCATTTCTTTGAGGAGAAGCGGTTTAACACGACGGCCTCCTGTTGAGGGCGCGGGAATCGCCTGGCGTTTCAGTTGGGACAGCAGTATCGCGACGGAATCCTCTACCAATTGCGGGGCGCTGTCAACCGTGAAGAACCCAGTCGAGCTTCGCTCGACCCTTCGGCTTCGCTCAGGGCAGGCTAGCTGAGGGCGGTGTCCCCACATGGTTCTGGGACAGCCGAGGGCGGGACGCCCTCGGGACAGCCGGCAGGATGCCGGCGCTACGGTCCGGAGCCGATACGGAGCCGATTACGCCAGCGGAAGAATGCTGGCGAAAACTCCGATCAGCAGCAACCCATTTTTACTTCACCGGCAGCCGTCAGCGGTGGACCAAACGCTTCTTGTGGCGCGGGAGCACCATTCATCACAGCAAACCACCGCCGGACCGCGTCGAAAACGACCAGCACCACGCCCGTGATGAAGATGACCATCAGGACGGTATCCAGATAGCCGGTGAACACCAGGCCGGGCTTGGAAGTGAGCGGCCAGAAAATATTCTTGATCGACATAACTCCAGCTGTAACCGTGGTTACGCCTACGAAGGCCATGGGCACGGCCGTAATCCAGGCATATTTTTGTTTCCCCATGTTGATCAGGAATGTCGTGACCACGGCAAGCGCGATAGTGGCCAGCAACTGATTGCCAGTCCCAAACAGCGGCCAGATCGTGGTGATATTTCCGGTGTAAATTAAGTATCCCCAGCCCAGGACCACCAAAGCGCTGGTCACCAGATTTCCTGGCCACCAGGCGTTGTTGCCGAATGGCTTGTGCACTTTGCCCATCAGTTCCTGCAAAACGTAGCGGGCAACGCGGGTGCCGGTATCGACGGTGGTCAGGATAAACAGCGCCTCGAACATGATGGCGTAGTGATACCAGTAGCCCATGAGCTGCTTCATGCCAGGAAGGCCGCGAAAGATCTGCGCCATGCCTACGGCGAGCGAGACCGCGCCGCCCGTTCGTCCCGCCAGTTTCTCGCCGACCTCGCGCGAGATCGTATCCAGATTGACGGTGGCCAGGCCGAGATGACTGAAGACCTGCGGCGGGGTGTTGATGGCAAAGTAGTCGCCCGGATACATGGAGCAAGCGGCGATCAACGCCAGCACACCGACCAGGGACTCGCAGACCATGGCGCCGTAGCCGATGAAGCGCGCATCGGTTTCTTTGTCCAGCATCTTCGGCGTAGTGCCGGACGAGACTAGCGAGTGAAAGCCTGAAATTGCCCCACAAGCAATGGTGATAAAGAGAAATGGGAACAACGGGCCTTTGACAATCGGGCCGCCGCCGTGAACAAACTGCGTGAAGTTCGGGAATTGAATGTTGGGGTGAACGACGAAGACGCCGATAACTAGAACAGCAATCGTCCCCAGCTTGACATAGGTTGAGAGATAATCGCGCGGCTCAAGCACCAGCCAGACGGGAAGAATCGATGCGACCAAGCCATAAATCGCCATCAGAATGGTGATCTCATGCGGGGTAAAGGTGAGCGCTGACGCCGCTCCACTCTGAGCTACCCAGCGTCCGGCAACCACGCTGCCGACCAGCAACACCACTCCGAAAATGCTGGGACCTGTGACCGTGATTTTTCCGGCGTGGCTCTTGAACATCCACAATCCCATGATGACCGCGATCGGTATCGTCATGCCGATGGTGAAAACGCCCCAGGGGCTGTTCGACAGCGCATTGACCACTACAATGCCCAACCCGGCGAGCGTTACCAAAAGAATGAAGAGCACCGCAACCATCGCCACCAAACCGGCAAACGGACTGATCTCTGTGCGGGCGACGTCGGCCAACGATCGGCCCCGGTGACGTACGGAAGCGACCAACACGGTGAAGTCCTGGACACATCCGGCCAGGACCGCGCCGATGAGGATCCAGAGAAAGCCAGGAGCGAATCCGAACTGCGCCGCCAGAGTAGGCCCGACCAGCGGGCCCGCTCCCGCGATGGCCGCGAAGTGATGTCCGAAGAGCACCCATCGCGGAGAGGCGACGTAATTATGTCCATCCGCATAAAGGTGCCCTGGCGTGGTCCGGCGATCGTCGAGGGCCAGGGCCTTCGCGGCAATGAACGCACTGTAGTAACGATATCCGATGGCATAGACACAAAGCGCGCCCAGCATAATTGGGAAAGTGTTCATGTTTTCGCTCCGGCAAATCATGCAGGCCGAGCCTTCCCGGCCCTGTTCAACCGACGATCCTACAACTATCTGGGAAGCCTGCACAACACTTTAAGGTGAAAATGGCAGCGCTAGCGACTGCCCGATGCCTGCGGCAAGAACCGCCGGAAGAAGCTGTCAGTCTTCCACTGCGGAGGCTGGCGAGGTATCCGCCACCTTCAGGGCAAGGGCCATCATCACGTCCTCATACTTGCCGGCAGCGGCGAGGTCGACGGGCTGGTTCAGATCGTCCGAGGGCGCATGGTAGCGCTCAGTCAACCACTTCTTCTGGATGGCCGCTTCTGGTGAGCCCTTGACGACGCCGACGGACATCGCGAGCGATGGAATGCCTTGCCGGATAAAACTGTACTGATCGCTGCGAACGAAGAGGTTGCGCAGAGGCTCAGGATCGGGCTGCACTTCGACGCCCAACTGTTTGGCAACGTCGCGGGCGTCGTCGCCCAGATCGGACTCCGCCAGTCCCTGCACCGTCAGTACCTTCAGCGGGATGATCGGCAGGAACATATCGGTGTTGAGATCAGCAATGATGGACGACCTGGGCACCGTGGGATGAGAGGCAAAATACTTCGATCCGAGCAAACCTTTCTCTTCCGCTGTCACAAACAAAAACAACAGCGAGCGTTTTGGCTTGGCCTTCGAAGTGTGCATGGCGGCGGCAAGGTCGAGCAACAAGGCAGACCCAGAGCCGTTGTCCATGGCGCCGTTGTAAATCTTATCGCCGTTTATGGGCTCGCCGATCCCAAGATGGTCGAGGTGAGCCGACAACACAACATATTCGTCCTTCAACCTGGCGTCGCTGCCGGGAAGCTTGGCGACGATGTTATTTGACTCAACATTATTCGTGATCAGCTTCGCCTTCGCCTGAATGCCAATCGCCAGCGGGAAGTGCGGCAGCGGCTTGCGGTCTTTTCCGAGAGCGGCGATTTCCTGGAAGGTGTGACCTGATCCCGCGAAGAGCTTTTCCGCATCGGCAGGATTGAACGTTACCGCCAGCTTGATTCCTTTGGTGTCGTCGAGGGCGGGATCCGCCAGCACCATGCTGGGACGGGTGCGGGCGAGCGTCATGCGAGCCCAGGGAATGTCCATTGAAGCCGGGTTTGAAATGGCGACAAATCCAACCGCACCCAGTGCCAGCAGCGAGCGGGCACGTTCTGCCGTCGATTGATAGTGCGAAGCCAGAGCCGTAGACACATCGGCCGGCGATCCCGCGAGGTACACGACCACCTTGCCCCTGACGTCGAGTCCGGCAAAGTCATCGTAATTCTTCTCCGGGATCTTTAAGCCGTACCCGACGAAGATGAGAGGAGCGTCGACAGATGGCGCAAGATCGAAGCGCGTGCTGAACATCGCGTCTTCGCCGAGCGTCAGCGGCTCGGTTTTCCCGGCGCCGACCAGGGCGAGGCTGGACCCTGATTCGTCAATCTGCCGGCTGATGAATCGTACAGGCTGGTAGAAACCGTCGGTCCCCGCCGGCTCGAGGCCGCTCTTCTTCAGTTGCTCAACCACGTAGGTGGAGGCCTTGCGGAGCCCTGCGCTTCCGGTCTCGCGACCTTCCATGTCGTCAGAAGCCAACACCTTCACGTACTCCCACCAGCTCTTGCCGTCGAAGTTTGAGGAGTTGGAGGTCTGCGCGGCGATTAGCATTACCAGGGCGATCGGAGCGAGTGAGGCCACGAAGACTGACCGCTTTAGCATGAGGGTTCCTTCTTGAGTTGAAGTCGAGTCTCTTTTATATACGAGGCTGCCGTGCTGCGAGTCAAACGGGAATCTGGCTGCGGGTGGGCAAACTCGATCTTCCCTGCTACGGGAACGACTCCGGGAACTTCTAATCACTGCCGACAAACTGCTGTGAAGTTCGCAGGGGCGTCAACTCCACCAGGTTAGTCGGAGCTTGCGCGATTGGCCTCAGCGGAAATAGGCGCTTAAGACATATTGTTGGAGCATTCTTTGGGTGTTGAAGAAGGAACCGTTCACCGCGATGGTATGCCGCATGACGAGAAGTAGGCGATCTTTCTCTCGCCCTGCAAGGCCCGCATGATAGCGGAGCCGAGGCGATCCAGACGGCTCTTCATGACGTAATCAGCAGCGCCCTGTTTGACCACGGCGGCCGCGGCTTCCTCGCCGATCGTGCCAGAGACGATAATGAACGGAATGGCCAGCCCCCGCTGCTGGAGCAGTTCGAGAGCCCTGGGTCCGCTGAACTGGGGCAGCGCGTAATCGGCCAGAATGATTGCCGGGGATTTTTCGAGGCATGCCAGGTAGGCAGCCTCGTTGTCCACTCGGTCCCAGGTCAGGTCAAAGCCCCTCTGGTGCAGTTCACGCACCATGAGTTCCGCATCGTCGGGACTGTCCTCAACAAGCAGCGCGTGTAGTGGTAGCTGCGCAGGACGCGCACTGTCTGAGTTGGTCATGGAAGGGACTACATGGTTTGATCGTCCGTGATGATCCGAGACATGGTTAACGTCTTGCCTTCAGGCGCCCGTCGTTTTTGCCGCCGCCGCAGATTGACTTATCGGTTCGGCCACGGGCGGCTGATTGATCACCAGCCAGTACAGCCCTACGGTCTTCACCGTTTGCCGGAATTGGTCGAAGTCCACCGGCTTCTGGATGTAGCTGTTGGCCCCCAGTCCGTAGCCATTTACCAGGTCCCGCTCTTCTTTCGAGGAAGTCAGGATCACCACCGGAATGGTTTTTGTCCGGGCATCGGCTTTCAGGCGTTTGAGGACTTCCATGCCGTCCACTTTGGGCAGTTTCAGATCCAGCAAGATGAGCTTCGGCGGATGATCGAAGGAGCGCTCGGAGTGGTTTCCACTGCAAAAGAGGAATTCGAGGGCCTCCTCGCCATCGCGGGCCACGTGAATGTTGTTGGCCAGGTTTTCTTTGCGCAGGGCGTGCATGGTGAGCTCCACGTCATCCGGATTGTCTTCCACCAGCAGAATTTCTACTTGTCGAGTTGTCATTCTTGGTCTCCCACTACTGCGGCTTTGGTTTTGAGTTCGATTTTCTCGGACGCTCCGAGGGTGAAATAGAACGTTGCGCCTTTGTCCAGTTCGGCTTCCGCCCAGATGCGGCCGCCATGTTTCTGAATAATGCGCTGGACGGTGGCCAGACCCACGCCGGTGCCTTCAAAATCTTCCGGGCGGTGCAGCCGTTGAAATACTCCGAAGAGTTTGTCTGCATACTTGACGTTGAAGCCGACGCCGTTGTCACGCACGAACATCACCGGGTTCCCGTCCTGATCTTTTTGTCCGACCTCGATGACGGCTGGACTGCGGGGGCGCGTGAACTTGACCGCGTTGGACAGCAGGTTCTGGAAGACCTGTTTCATCAACGCGGGATCGCACTCCACAAAGGGCAGGTTGTCGATCTTCCACTCAATCTTCCGGTCCGCGCATTCGGGAGCCAAGTCCGCGAGCACTTCATCCACCACCGATTTCAATCCCGAGACGCGCAAGGTCAGATCGCGCCGACCCACGCGCGCCAGGTTGAGCAAGTCATCGACCAGCAGTCCCATCCGCCGTGTGCCTTCCTGAATGCGCTGCAAATGGTGCTGGGCATCGGCGGGCAGGTTCGGGCCGAATTCTTCGGTCAGCATCTTGGAGAACCCGCTGATATGCCGCAGCGGAGCGCGCAGGTCGTGCGAAACCGAGTAGGTGAACGCTTCCAGTTCCTTGACGCTGGCGGCCAGTTCGTCGTTGACGCGGCTGATCTGGGTTGCCGACCGGGCCAACTTGATGCCGCTGTAGCTCAGTTGCGAGATCATCCCCGCGAGCTTGGCCAGGAAGGCCATGCTGGCATTGACGGCGGCACGGCTAAGACGCGGGACAACGTCCAGCGCGGCAATGTAATCGTCTTCGTTAAAGCCATATTGCCGGGCCTGCGATCGAAAGACCTGGTAGTCGATGGGCTCGTCCTCAAAGAAAAATTGGCCGCAAAACAGGTTGCCCATATGCTGTCCGCCGACCATGATGGGCGTGGCCACATCCCACATGTTGTTCTTGCATTTGTAGATTTTGAATTCTCCCTCCGGCACACCCGCCGAGAGCTGCATATCGCTCTCGATGCAGTTCTTGCAGGTTTCCGGATGTTTGCGGTGAAACTGCACACAGATGTTCTGCCAGCCCACGACGGCGAGGACCTTGCCCTGCAGATTAATCAGGGCGGTGGTGACGTGAACGACGGAGTAAAAGTCGTTCAGCAGCGATTGGATAGCCGGGATGTCCAGAATGTCGGCCAGTTCCAGATTCCCCAGGTCGCCCTCGGGAGATAGAATGCTCTCCAGTTTTCGCCGCACCCGCTGCTCGCTCTCGCGTAGTTGCGCGGTGCGCTGCTGCACCCGCTGTTCCAGTCCCTTGTTCAGCTTGCGAATTTCCTCCTCCGCCCGCTTGCGGTCGGTGACGTTGCGGGCCGCGGCGAACACACCCTCCACTTCTCCCGATTCATTTCTGAAAACCGACGCGTTGTAGAGTACGTTTGTGACCTTCCCCTCCGTGCTCCGCAGCGCCAGTGGGTAGTCTTGTACCGACCCTTGCGCGAATACCTGCTCATATCCCCGGCGAGCACTTTCCGGCTCAGTGAAGTAGCTCGAGAAATCGCTGTCGATCAAGCGTTCCCGCGGAACCCCCGTGACCGTCTCAGCGGCCTGGTTCACATCTGTGATCTTGCCTTCCCGGCTGATTGTCACCAGAGGGTCCAGGCTGGCTTCAAGCAGGCTGCGCGCATAGAGCGAGGCAGTCTTTAACTTCTCCTCCGCTCGCCTACGCTCGGTGACGTCACGCACCACTTTGGAGAATCCGCGGAGCTTTCCTGACTCATCATGGAGGGGGGCGATGACGACATTGGCCCAAAACACTGAACCATCCTTGCGAACTCGTTCCCCCTGGCTCTCGAAGCGCCCCAGGGAAATGGCCTTCTGCAATTCCTGGTTGGGCACGTCGTCTTCACGGTCGTTGGCGGTGTAAAAGCAGGAGAAATGTTGGCCCAGGATTTCTTCGGCCCGATAGCCTTTCAGGTTCTCCGCTCCAGCGTTCCAACTGACGACGCGACCATCGGGATCGAGCATGTAGATGGCGTATTCCTTTACGCCGTCGAGCAGCAGTCGAAACTTTTCCTCGCTGGCACGGCGGTCTTGTTCCGTTCGCTCCCGTTCGCGCTGCGCGCGGTCGACGAGAGATGCAGTCCAGGCGGTGAGGCTCGCCAACAATACGACCGTGAACACTGTCATCATGGTGAGCCCGGTCCACTCGGAATAAAGACCAGTTAATTCCCCCTTCCATCGCAACCAGCCGACGATCAGAGGAACGAGAATTGCGGCCGGAAACAACCGGCGCGTCAACGTACCACCCAACGTCTCGCTACTGAATAACATCCCCAAGCCTGACTGGGGGCGAGCAAACATCAGCCCGAAGGAGAGCAGAAACAGCGCGGACGCGGTAATGGGAGAGATGTAGGTATGGGTCGTTGTCGGATCCAGAACGAAGTCGAGGATGCCGAACATGGAAGCGAGGGCAGCGCAACAGGGCAACAACTGCGCCCCCCAACGCCCGAACTTTGTCTTGGCATCCAGCAGCAGGAGGGCGGGTCCGAGCAAAAGAAAGTCAAGGGCCGTGATGGGTGACATGAGACCAGGACGCAGGCTTCCCAGAATGTCTTCCGCTCCCGCAGCGAACAGCAATTGATCGATGCCGAGATCCCAACCCCACAGGCATTCCAGCAAGGAGAGTAGCCCTACGATGCCGGCAATGACGGCTGCGATCTTCGCGGCCAACTTCCAACCCGGAGCGACACCCGCCTCGTCCCTCCTTAGCACCCACAGCGCAAAACCGACCAGGATGAAGCAAACAGCGGTATTCACCTTGACCGCAACCTGTCCCGGCAGAATGCTCTTCACGATCTGGCTGTGCAGCGTCCATCCCGTTAGTACCCACAACCCGAAAGCTACAGCGAGTACGCTACAGGAAGAGACGAACTGACCCAGCCTCCGCGCAAGGCCGGGCTCCAATTGTGGGGTCATATGATTTGCCGAGGGACTGCCCGTCAAGCTGATCCAACGCTGCAGCCGACAAGATCATTATCGGGTGGAGGGTGTTGGAAGAATGGTGGGAACGGTCACACGAAAGGCGCTGCTGTCCCGAAGCGGAACGTGGATGTCAGCAAAAAGCCTTTGACCGCAAAGGTCGCAGAGAAAAGCCGAAAAGAACGCAAAGGAGGATTGTTGCCTGCTCTTCTTCGCGTCCTTCGCGGCTTCTTTTCGCGATCTTTGCGATCAAAGGCTTAGCGATTGAGGTGCGGTTCGCCGCTTAGGATTCCCCGACGACGTTGGTGATCTGCAGACGCTCCTCCGGCGTCAAGCCTACAAACTCGAATCCGGAGCGGACGTTCGAGGTGTGTCGCACGATGGCAACGGTCGTGAGCAGCTGTTCGCTGAGTCGTAGATCAATGGCGACTGTGTCGCCGACATGTACGTCCCCTTGAACGATGGCTCCCAAACCCCCCTCGCCAAGATCAAGGCTGATGCCGCGGGTGGTGCGGATGCCTTTCGGGCTCAGGTGATGCAGAGTGATGGGCACGCTGAACAGCGCCCGTGGGTGTCGTCTGTCCGACGCATGGGAACGGCTGACCTCAAGCGGAAGATGAAGATCAGGCTGCATCGTCGCCTCCTCTCACCGAATCGTCCGCCCACAGCTCTCCCTATGCCGCGCGCGGACTGTGATCGCCGCCGCTTCCGATCGCACTGACCCCAAGCTAGGAAGGCAGGACGGTCGTGTCACTGTGATTTCGCAGGGTGGCGCGAATCACGTCCAGCAATTCCGTGTTATCAGCCGGCTTCTGGAAGAAGGCGGCAGCGCCAGCCTGTAGAGCGGTCCGTTCGCTGCTCTGCGGGTCCCGGGCCGTCAACACGATGACCGGGATGGCCGAGAGCTTGTCATCCTTCTGCAGCCGGTCGAGCACGACAAAGCCGTCGCCCGCCGGCAAGCCGAGATCAAGAATGATCAGGTTGGGTTGCTCCTTGTAAGCCATGGCGATCGCCGAGTAACCGTCGACGGCATTCACGGTGTCGTACTTGTTGGCGCGCAGACGCAGTCTCAACGCCTGCCTTAGGTCCGGGTCATCATCCACGATCATGATTTTTGAGTTTGCCATTTGTCATTCTCCATTCCAAAGTTCAACACAGAGTTGTCACCGTGTGTCTTGCACGTCTCACTTCTGTTCGGTAGAACTCTGCTTCCCTTCCAGAACCGTTCGAACCATTTCGCTTACCGTGCAGGCAACTTCCTGCACCCGCGCTTCCAGGGAAAGAACCGCGGCACGATCGGGCAGAGGCACAGCCAGGGCCGACACCTCCTGCTCGCCCGTGCCGTTGAGGTCAGCCACTTTTCCAAGTTGCTCGCGAATGCGCGTCATCATGATTTCAGCGCGCTCGAGGTCGGTGGAAGCCACCACCAGAAATGTCTCCTCTGCACCGCCAGAGGTCATCGGAGGCAAGACCAGATCCTTGTCCAGATATACACAGCGCTGCAGAAGCTCCAGACAACGGTGGCAGGTCTCTTTCCAGTTGGCTCGCGCTGGCTGAGTCAGTGATCTCAGAACGACCTTAACCAGCACGATGTTGTCCCGCAGCTTTTCCTGATAGGTGATAACCGGGAAGAGCAGCTTGGCCAGGGAATATAACGGCAAGGTGAACGAGAAGGTGCTGCCGTGCCCAGGTTCGCTGGCCACCCAGATGCGTCCTCCGTGGAGGCTGACCAGTTCTTTCGCGATGAACAACCCGAGCCCCAGGCCCTTGCGGCTGTTATCCACGGAGTTGGGATCCTGGTACAGGCGCTCAAACACCAATGCTCTGGCCTCGGGGCTGATGCCGCAACCGGTATCGGTCACCGAGACATACACAAAATCAGGATCGGTCTGCACCAGGCAGGCTTGCACCGTAACCGCCCCACCCTGGGGTGTGAACTTGATGGCGTTCTCGATGAGATTGATCAGCACCTCGAGAATGCGCCCGGGATCCCCATAGACGAACGGGATCCTGGTGTCCACGCCCACTTCCAGACCGACTTCCTTTTCGTGTGCAGGCGGCTGCATCATGGCGACTGCCTGCTGGATCAGATCTCCGATGGCGACGCAGCGCGGTTCGATGCGGGTTTTTCCAGACTCCGCCCGGCTGGCTTCCAGCAGGTCGCGAACCATGGCTCCCAGCTGATTTACGCTCTTCAGAATCGTCTTGAGATGGTCGCCCTGTTCCGGGCTGACTTCTCCCGCCAGGCCATCGAGCAGGATGGTGACAAACTGATGAATGCAAGTCAGCGGGGTTCGCAGTTCATGCGAAATATGGGAGAGGAACTGGTTCTTGAACTCCAGCTGCTGCTTCCGGCTCATCTCCAGCGAGCGCAGCAGGGCCTGCCGTTCCACGGCATAGCGCATGGCCCGGTCCAGCCCATTGCTGGAGATCGCGCCTTTGACCAGGTAATCCTGCACGCCCTGATGCAGGGCCTTGATGGCGAGTTCTTCGTCGTCCTGTCCTGAGAGGATGACGATGGGTACGTTCGGCGCTTTCTCCAGCACCTTGCGGAAGGTCTCTGCTCCCTGGCTATCGGGAAGATTGAGGTCCAGCAAGATTACTCCGGGCGATTTTTCCTTGAGCGAGGCGAGCCCGTCGGACAAACGATTGACGCAGTTCACGTCCACCTTGGTTTTGCCGTCCACCAGCCGCAGGCGAACCAGATCCGCATCTCCCGGATTGTCTTCAATCAGTAAGACATGGGTTGCATGGTCGTTCATCTTTTCTCCTTCTGTGGCAGGCTGGCGAAGCCCAGCCAAAACTCCGCCATGGATCGGACCACGGCCACGAATTCCGCTAGATTTCCCGGCTTTCTCAGATAACAGTTCGCTCCCAGTTTGTAGCTGCGGCTGATGTCGGAGTCCGCGTGAGAGGTAGTGAAAATGACAACCGGAATCCTGGCCAGGGCGGGATCGGATTTGATGTTGGAAAGGACCTCGCAACCATCAATGTGAGGCAGGTTCAGGTCGAGAACAACCAGGTCCGGCACTGGCGCCTTGGCATACTTGCCCTGGTGCCGCAGAAAGGAGACTGCCTCAGCCCCGTCGTTCACTGCGTTGACGTGAAAAGGTCGTTTGCTATGGGCGAGCACCTCGCTGGTCAGGTCAATGTCCGCCGGGTTGTCGTCCACCATCAGGATTTCAGGCGTTTTCATCTTTCCGTCCGTTCCCCTTCGTTCTGGCTTTGACTGGAAGGGTGAATTTGAAGATGGATCCGTGACCAGGTTCAGATTCGACCCAGATGCGGCCGCGATGTTGTTCGATAATCTTCTTGCAGATCGAGAGCCCGATTCCGTTCCCCGGATATTCCGCGCGCGTGTGCAGGCGCCGGAAAATGACGAACACATTCTCTGCATGCTCGGGGGCGATACCGATCCCGTTGTCGGCCACGGAAAAGATCCATTCCTTGCCCTTCGCTTCCGCGCTTACTCGAATCAAGGGTGGTTCCGCACTGCGAAACTTGATGGCATTTCCAATCAGGTTTTGAAATACCTGAGCGAGTTGGGAGCCATCGGCCATTACCACTGGAAGTTGAGCGTGATGCACGACCGTGCCGCTTTCCTGAATCGCAGCCGCCAGATTGTTCAAGGCGTCGTGGAGCACGGCGTTGCAGTCGGTGTTCTGCAAGGCCAGGCCTTGCCTTCCTACACGTGAAAAAGCCAGCAGATCCTGCACCAGCTTCTGCATGCGCAGGGCGCCATCGACCGCGTAATGAATGTATTTGTCCGCGTCAGAATCGAGTTTGCCCTGATAACGTTCAGCCAGGAGTTGAGTGTAGGTGGCAACCATCCGCAAAGGTTCCTGCAGATCGTGCGAGGCCACGTAGGCAAACTGCTCCAGGTCGCGATTGGAGCGAGCCAGATCCTCCAGCGACCGCCGGTGATCCTCGCGCAGCTTCTTCTCCCGCATGGCCCGCCGCACTGACTCGGGCAGGCGCGCCAGCTGATCCTTCAGCACATAGTCGGCAGCCCCCTGCTTGATGCACTCCACCGCGGTCAGCTCGCCGAGCGCCCCCGAGACCAGGATGACCGGAACGTCCAGTCCTTCCTGCCTCAAGACCTCGACCGATTCCATGCCATTCCAATGGGGCAATTTGTAGTCGGCCAGAATCACGTCGTACAAGTTCTTCCGCAGCAAGTCGATGAATTCGTCCCGTGTCTGGACAACATCCCCGACTGCGGACAGGCCAGCCTGCCGGAGGGCATGCAACGCCAGTTCGACATCGGCGGGCTCATCCTCGACGATCAACACTCGCAACTTACTCGTCGCTTCGTCGGGTTTCTCGGGGAGCCTTCTCAAGGCGCCTTTTGGAGCGCTCGCCGGGTTGACGTGCGTAGCCGCACTCAAACCAGAACAGTTCTGCACTGGTCCAGGTTCTTGCTGAGGGCCGCAGTCTACCGAAAGGCCTGAATTGTATGCATCCTTAGATACGGTTAACGTTTTGAGCCTCCCGTCCCTCTGAACTGCACAATTCGGACCACTATGTGACACGCGACGACACCGCGACCTGCGCGTCGCCTACATTGGCCATCGGCACGCTTCCTCGGACCTTGAGTGGAAAATGCGGCCTTGCCTGCCCGGACGATATAGGGCGCCTTTGTCTCTCCGGCGGGTTCGGTGTGGCCTGTAGCCCCTGTACTTTTGCGGCAGATGAGTGGGTACGATTCCGGGGGAACACCTTTGGTTCTTGTAGACCTGCGACTCGAGGCCTGCGCCTCAAGGAAAGAACAGTCAGTCAAGTAAGGAGGACCGGGTAACAATTAAGGCAGGTTTTATAGCGAGCCGGCGGAGATGCCAGGGTGTGGCTCTTTCAGCGTCGCGATGTACACGGACCTCCGCATGATTGAGGTGGGCCGCCACACAATTCATTATTCTGAAGAACCACCGCAGGCGCCACTTACAGAAGATGGCACCTGCCGATGCTGGGTCGTTTCGCACCCCTCAAATACGTCCGGGAAGCAGGAGAATGACAACGTGGCGAGGAATGAATTCGTGCGTTCAGCTTTGTGACCGGTTTCCCCTACGGGAACATCAGCGTGCCGACGTGGATCCGGGACAATTCTGAGCAGTCACACGGCTCGCTTGCTTTTCTACGGGTTACTGTCATGAAAGGATTTCCTTTTGGTATTCATCAAAGATGCATCCGCGGACTGATCACTATTGACCATCTTGTTGGCAAGCAACGGTGCATGGTGTAACCATGAAAGCCAAACGGAAACTGGCTCTGTCGGTTCGTTGCCCTACGTGTGGCGCAAAACCGGGAGAAAAATGCGAGCTTAGTACTGGCCTGCCCCGCATTAATCCGCATCGGGACCGTCGCTTAGCTGGTTCGGAAAAGTGAAGTAAACCTTGAAATCTGAAGTAGTCCCCTGAATACCGAGGTTCGTGGGCAGAGTTAGGTTCGGGCGAGCGCAGTTACGACAATCACCAACATAGAAACGAATAGCAGAGAAGCGCTGCCCAGCAATACGATCTCGCTGAACAGATCGGGCTTCATCAGATCTTCGCGGTGCATAGGATCCCTCCCACTCGGGGGAACCGGTGGCGTTGGGGCAAGCCCGGACGAGGTGCCCTCCACTGGAAGGCGAAGCGATTGCGGATTCCGGTGAGTGACAATGACCGGCAATGGCCCGCGAACCACCTTGTCTGGGCCGCTCCAAGCTCTGCCTCAAGAATAAGCCTGGTTTGACAGATCTAAGGCATCTCCAGGGTCGCACACCTAATTGCGAAATACTGTGCAGAATGGCTCACTTTCGAGCCTCCCGATTTATGCGAATTGGACCCGTTCCGCTGGACTACAATTGCTAAACGATGAGTCCCCCTGCGACAACGAAGAAGAAGAGCGGCGGCTTCGACCCCGACACTTTTCTCGCGACTATCGGCGACGGCAGGAAGATTCTGACGGTCCCGAGAAAACAATCTATATTTTCGCAAGGGGACGATGCGGACGCAGTTTTCTACGTCCAAAAAGGCAAAGTGAGGCTCACCGTTGTATCCAAGATCGGCAAGGAAGCGACCATCGCAATAGTCAACGAGGGGAATTTTTTCGGGGAAGGTTCGCTGGCGGGTCAGCTGTTACGGATGGGCTCTGCGGCGGCCATGACAGATTGCGAGATTCTCCGGGTGGAAAAGAAGACCATGATGGATGCCCTGCATCGCGAGCCGGCGCTTTCTGAAATGTTCGTGGCTTATTTGCTGCAGCGGAATATCCGTTACGAAGAGGATCTGGTCGACCAGTTGTTCAACTCCAGTGAGAAACGCCTCGCCCGCGTCCTTTTATTGCTGGCTCACTTTGGCAAGGAAGGTATTCCGGAAACTGTCGTCCCTAAGATCAGTCAGGAGACCCTGGCCGAGATGGTCGGAACGACCCGCTCGCGTGTTAGCTTCTTTATGAACCGGTTCAGGAAACTGGGTTTTATCGACTACGCTGGTGGCGCGGAAGGCGCTCTGCAGGTCCACAGTTCGCTGCTCAACGTCGTTCTCCACGATTGAGCAGTTCCGCACGTTTTTCTCTCTCCGAGGGCCGCGTTATCGGGTTCTTGCGACGGTGCTCGTCGTGCGCGGCGCAGTGGCAGCCGTGATCTGGTAGTCCTGGTAGACAATTGTGAAATCGGCCTGGCCTCCCAGTCGGATGGCGCTGGTGCTTCGATTGGAAACGGGAAGCCAGAAATCCCCCACCTTGGCATAGATCTGCACGATCCGGGTCTCTTTCGTCCAGAAGGATGGGTTCTTCGCGGGAGTCGCCTCAATACGCACCACCGCAAAGTCCGCGGCATCTACCCAGATTTGGCCCCGGTAGAGCAACTTGTTCCTGGTTAAAGGTTCGACGGAGAGAACATAGCAGGGACCAGTCGGCATGCTTTCGTAGCCGGCCAGAGCGAAGCGGTAGTTATCGTTATTGAGAGCTACGTGAGCCTGGTTCTCCTCTGTGAGTGCGTCCTGCTCGCTCTGCAACAACTTGTGAAATACCTTCTCAATGAGCACGTGCGAGCCAGTTTCAGACTGGATGGTAAATTCCTTCGATGCCGGAGAGCGATACTTCACCGCCACAGTCATTTCGGCACTTCGGGAACCTGGGAAGCCCTGGTATTCAAGGCGATAGACACGAGTTCCCTGGTAAGCGGCCAATGCATGGGCGCGTTCAAGGTTTCTCTGGATGAGCTTGTTCACGACCTGTTCTGTGGTCAGCGCAGTATCAGGCTGAATCGGGGGCTTATTCGATAGTTGCGCCGTTGCTTGCTGCGGTGAACCCATGGACATCGCGAGCTGCATGCTCAGGAAGGCGACCTTGAAGAGGTTTTTCATTGTCGGCTGCACAATACTCGCGGAGCGTCTCCAGAAGTGTTCAATTTTGAACAGAGTGGATTCTATTCCGGCAGTTGGGTGACAGGTTTAACCGTTTAGGTTGCACGATTGAGTGCCTCCACAAATGCGGCCGTCAGATGACTAGGATCTATCGCAGCGACAGGCTCCCAGGCAATCGGCGACAACTGACGCGCACGCGCCGGCTCGGATGCCTTGTTTTGCCGATGACCGCATGACAGGCAAATCGCTCCTATTGGCCGGATATCGGTCTCCTTCGATATTTCATTCTCTCGGACTGCAAGCGAACCGGAAAGGACCGGAGCGGCGCACATATCACAAGGAAAAGCGGAGAGGTGAAGGTATTGTTTTCTCATCGGTGTCCTGTGGAAGGTGAAGGCCTCGTAATGGGATGATATGGTTCCGAACTCGAGATGTCTGTTCACAATTGCTCTGGTTCAGTGCTGTGATACTGACGGCCACAAACATTCCTCCAAAGGTGGCGCCAGCAAACTACGGTCAATATTGATGGATCCGGCGGCGAAGCGGTCTGTGGTCCGAGTGCACCAGAGTATGAACCACCAGTGCACCGCGCGACTGGTGAGCAATTTTGAACAGAAGTGCGGAGAGGCCGCCTGTATAACTAACCGGCATGGCCACTAACGGCACAGTTCTGTGCATACATCGGGACCCGTCTCAACTGAGTTTGTTGGAACAAAACGGATACGAGCTGGTGACGGCGACGAATGGCCGCGAGGGTCTGCGGCTTTTCATGTCGCGGCACGTGGATGCAATTGTGCTCGAGTATCACCTGGGTCTTTTGGATGGTTTGGTCATCGCAGGCGAGATCAAGCGGGTCCGGCCGGAGGTTCCCATCGTGATGCTGACAGACCACCTGGAATTGCCCGACGGTGCTCTGAAGTCTGTTGACGCACTTGTCACCAAGTCCGACGGGGCTCATTTCCTGTGGGCGACTGTTCACTTCGTACTCAATGCGACGACGGCACTGCGTCGTGAAGGAAGGCCGAGGCCCCAAACGTCGGCACATGTCCGTCGTCCCGGCAGGTTGCGGAAGAAGGACTGCACGCAGGCCGACATTGCTCCGCTGGAGACTGCAGAGAGGGATGGACCTTTCTCGCCAACAGTTTGGCGAGGCATTCGAAGGGGAATTGTTCAATTTTGACCAGACACTCACCCGGGCCTGATGGGAAACTTCTCGGAGGTGCCCGTTATTTCGCTTAGAACGCTAGAGGAGTATCCATGGCGACCCCTTCGAAGCGCGAAGTCCTTGTGGTTGATGACGACCCGAGCATTCGAGAAAGCCTGGAGCTGCTGTTGTGCTCGGCTGGATACGATGTATCAACTGCGCAGGACGGCTTCACGGCGCTTCTGCAGTTGAGGCGAATGCTGCCCGACGTGATCGTCACGGACCTCAACATGCCCCGAATGTCAGGGTATGAACTGCTCTCCGTCGTACGCCGCCGTTTTCCGCAGATCATGACTGTGGCGATGAGCGGCGGTTATCAGAGCGATACCCTCCCCACCGGAGTGATCGCTGACTGTTTTTTCCCCAAAGGTCAAAGTCCGAAGAGTCTGCTGGCGACCATTGCGGCCCTGATTCGCACATCCGAGATGAGAGTGAGCACCCACCAGAAGGAGAATGCTCCGGCTTGGATTCCTCGCAACGGCCACGACGCTCAAGGAGTGCCTTATGTGGTTGTGACCTGCGCGGAATGCCTGCGGGCGTTTCAGTTGGTGGTAGTGGAAGAAACCGCGGGAGAAGTGCTCGAAGCGCAATGCAGCTTTTGTCCGAGCACGAATCGATACATCATTGAACCGGCCTCTGGACACCCACCCGCAATGTACGCGTGAAATTGCTGCGCTGGGCTGAGCTTTACGCCGGGCTGAGAGACTTGCCGCATTCCAGACAAGAGGTTTTGGAGCGGGACGTGATTAACCCGCAAAACGGGCACATCCGTTGCGATCGGACCTCCCGGGTTCGTGGTGTAAATATCGCCCGCAGCTTACTCAACAGATCAGCAACGGAAGCGATCCGTCTGCGGAGCCGACTGCGGAACGGACGAGAGGCAGGTTCCATCAGGTTACCTTCTATTCAGCGGAAGCATTTCCGGCATGGCGAGCAACCGGGTGATCAAGGAATGCTCACTTTTCGCATCTCCGAGCTAAACATGACAGGTTATGGCGAACCATTCTGTGCAGGATTGCTCATATTGCGTGAAAGACTTCCGGGCAAGGATTGACACAATGGGTCAATCTGCTTTGACGACAAGATCATAGTGAGCAATTCAGACCATCTATTATTGAAGGTCTAAGCGATCATGGTGCTAGAGACGAGCAGTTCTTCTCTCTCTTTCAGGTCCTCTGAACTAAGTCAGCCCATCTGAAGTCTTCTCCTCTTAGTTCCGCAGCTCCGAAAGGGACAATTCATGAAGAAGACAATGTCAGTGTTATTGATGGGCTTTGTAGCCATGGCTGTAACTTCTGCGTGGGCAGGCTCTGGTCGTGAAGATTCGGTCGCGCGCCTAGACGCGTCCGTCGAAGTTCTGCATGCGATTATGGCGACTCCGGACAAAGGCATCCCGGAAGAAGTGTTGAGTAATGCAAAGTGCATCCTCGTAGTGCCAAACTTGATCAAAGGTGGCTTCATCTTTGGTGCCAAGCACGGACGCGGGGTAGCGACGTGCCGCACATCTGAAGGCTGGAGCGCGCCCGCATTCGTGTCGGTGGGCGGTGGAAGCTGGGGATTGCAGATCGGTGTCGAAGGCGTGGACCTGGTCATGCTGGTTATGAACGACCAGGGTTTCCAGCATTTGCTCTCGAGCAAATTCGAACTCACCGGTGAAGGATCGGTCGCAGCGGGTCCCGTTGGCCGGCATGCTTCCGCGGGCACTGACTGGAAGATGAACACCGAAATGCTGACCTACTCGCGCTCCAAGGGCGTGTTCGCCGGCTTGACATTGGAAGGTGCGGTAGTGGAGCAGGACAATGACTCAACCCGTGCCATTTACGGCAAGCACATGATGTTCCGCAACATTCTGTCGGGTAAGGCAACCACTCCCCGAAGCGCGGACGCATTCCTGAAGGCTGTGTCTCAAGCAGGCCAACAGGCGCGGATTGCCGAAGCGAAGGACGCAAAAGAAGACAAGAACTAACTGCGTTCGGCGAGCTGTCAATGAGATCTATGGCTGACCGGAACTGCAATGGTTCCGGTCGGCTGAGATTGTGAATGATGTGGTCAGAATGATGCGCCTCGTATGCAGGGTGATTTGATGGTTTGAAGGGCGGACAAATATGAAAGCTACTCTACGGAAGTGTCTTCTGGTTCAAGTAGCCTGCCTCAGCCTTTGGCCTATCCTGGCATTTGCTCAGTCAAGTGATCCTGTTCAGAATCTGGCCGACTGCAAGGCTGGCCGTGCAAACTGCGATCATTCCATGTTGAGCCCCTCGCAATCGGCTGATGCTGCTCTCGCGCGCCACGCGCGCAACGTTTCGGACTGCAGGAACGGCTACGGTTCTTGTGACCGTTCAAAACTTACCGAACCGGAAACGATTGCGTTGGCCGTTGCCGATCATCAGCGGAATGTCTCCGACTGCAACGAAGGCATGCGATCCTGCGACCAATCGAAACTTACCCACTCCGAAGCCCGTGCGGCGGTTGTGACGGGGCAACAGCGCAACCTCGACAACTGCAAGGATGGGCTGGAAAATTGCGATTTCTCCAAACTGACTCCGTCGCAAACCGGGCGAGCAAACGAAGCCAAACGCCAGCTCAGCATCTCCGACTGTAAGAATGGTACTGCGCTCTGCGATCATTCCCAGCTAACTCCTTCGGAAACAAGTAACGTGACCGCCGCGGAACACCAGCGCAACGCACAAAATTGTCGGAACGGCTGGGACGAGTGCGACCATTCCAAACTCACGGTGTCGGAAGCGAAACAGACAGCTTACTTAGAACACCAGCGCAACCTCGCGGCTTGCAAGGACGGGCAGGAAACTTGTGACTACACCGCACTGACTGTCTCGGAAGCCAAAACACTGGCTGACGCCGAGCACAAGCGCAATTACTCGGCTTGCCTGAAGGGGTATGGCTACTGCGATCCTTCCCGGCTCACGGTTGAGGAGGTTCGGACGATCCATCCTGGCAGCTAACTGTTCAGAGCGTGAGTGGAAGTTTCTCCTGCATGAGAGCTTATGATTCAACGACAGTGTCCGCAGTGTGGTAGCGAGCTGGTGAGAGCCAGGCGCGCCGATCAGCAATCAGTGCCGGTAGTCGCGCGCTTGGCGTCCCCTGGCTGGCGCTGCAGTGTTTGCGGAGGCGAGTTCACTACGGAGCAAATCCGCGACAGTAAACGAGCGAAATCCGCCGGCGTGGGATCGTGAGATATGAAGGACTTCATTATCGCTTGGTGAGCGGGTTTGACTTATCAAACTTGCTGAAAAGTACCCTTTGTTTCACGACGCCGCAGACACCAGGATAGGTTTCGAGTTCGGGAAACCCGGTAGTGGCTCAGTTTGAACTCTGAATCTCACAAGGCGTCATCCCGAAGAGCCCGCGTTTTTACCAGCGGGCCGAGGGATCTGCCGTGGCACACAGCGTCGTAGCGGAGATCCTTCGCTCCGCCTGAAGAAAGCACTAGCACCCGGTGAAAAACTAACCTCTGCTGCCGAAAGCGGACCGCAGGCGCTGAAGCGCGGCTGGTTTTAATGAACTTAACGGCACGACTGAAGTCATGATTATTTACTTGACAAAAGTAAGTCTTTGCCGTACGCTGCTCCTGTATGAAGCTAAGTCTCACTTCTTCTTGGGCTTCTGAGCAGCGCGGGCGGAAAGTATTTGCTTCCGTAAATCCCGCTTTATGCTCGCCAACAGCTTGCGCGTTGGCACCCGTTGAAGTGCCTCTTTCTTCTCCTTCTCAGACGGGGTGCTCACGATGACTCTCCCTGAAATTACTGATCGTTTTCCGACCGATGAAAAGTGCCGCGAATTGCTTGAACGTTTGCGCTGGCCAAATGGCCCAGAGTGCCCGCGCTGCCGGACTCAAAAAGTTATGCGCCTCTCTACCAACATGAAACTGCTTTGGTGCGCGGACTGCGATTACCAGTTCTCGGTCACCGCTGGAACGATCTTCAATGATTCCCATCTCGCTCTGACAAAGTGGTTCATAGTCACTCTTCTTCTCTGCGAAGCACGTAAAGGAATCTCTGCGAATCAGATCAAGCGCACGGTCGGCATGAGCTACAAAACAGCGTGGTATCTCTGCCATCGAATCCGCGCTGCCATGCACGAAGTAGAGAAGTCCGCGCTCAACGGCACCGTCGAGATCGATGAAACCTACATCGGAGCGAGGCAGCGAGGCCACCAACACAAACCCGGCCATCCCGAATGCAAAAAGCAAATCGTTCTCGGTATCCGGCAGCGCGGCGGTGATGTACGATTTTTCCATGCTGGGGATGTGCGCGTTGGGACACTTGCCGCATTCATTAAGGACAATATCGCGGAAGACGTTGAGGCAATCGTTACTGACGAATTCGGAGCGTACCCCTCCGCTATGGGGGAGTTCAAAGCGAAACACAAGACCATCAGACACAAAGATGGCGTATACGTTGATGGAGACATCCACACCAACACAGTCGAAAACGCTTTCAGTCTTTTGAAGCGAGGCATCATAGGAACGTGGCATCGAATCAGCGCAAAACATCTTGCCGCGTATCTCACCGAGATGGAGTTTCGGTTCAATCGACGGAAGAACTCCGATCTGTTCTTGGATACCTTGCGCCATATGGTCACTGCTCCGGTTCTGACTTTTGAGAAACTGACGGCTTAGAGGACGGCGGCTCCAATTCGCCATAAAATTCGCGCCTGCGTTGTTCTTCTCGTTTCCGACTCTCCTTGTAGGACTGAATCACCGTGTAGGACAAATGGAATTCCTTTCGCAGTTGCTCCGCTGTCGCGTTGAGATCGGCTGCCCACACGAACAAGCGATTCATTGCACCCTTGAAGATATCGGAGAAATCCTCCTTCAACGATACATCCCAGTGCGCTATCGGACTGATCTCACCCGAACGGTAGAGTGCAATAAAATGGCTGTTCCCGCCACAGGTCTCAACATACCCTTTCGTCTCTCGCAGGACGTGGATTGCTATATTCGCAACATCCGGCATGGCCATCTGTTTGTGATGAAACATCGTTCCGACCAAGTAATGCGTTAAGAACGAACCAGCACCCACGCATTCGTAGTCCTCCACTTCGTTCACGGCGGCATCGTTGCTGGTGTAAAGAAACAATGTTTTGTCCACTTCTGACCGCGCCGCGATGAGCAACTGAAAGTCCGGGCCGCCGCCTTGGTGAAACAATGGATGGTGAAAAATGTGAGTCTCGTGGAACGTCTCAATTGCTTCTTCAATCGCCAAACGCAACCCTGCTCCGGTTCTGTCTTTGGGCTTCTTTGTCTTAATAACCCCTATGCATTTATCCACGGCCATTCGAGCGTAAGGTGCGCTGCCACAGATCGCAAACACGAACTGTCCGCCGCCTTGCCCGGAAAGGTCACATGGGATCAGCTTGGAAGCGTAGAGTTTCATTGCCCCCGTCGAAAGTTCGCTGTCGGCGCACAGCAGCACGCCATCGTGAAATCTGAAACCTGCTGCGATTGTCACATCTAACGCCCTTGCTTCCTGTTGCTCTTTTCGCGATACACTTTTCAGGAGCGACACGCGAATTTGGCTAATCATGTGGCACGACTCCTATTTAGTCAAGTGAATAATCTTGACTGAAGTCGTGCCCTTCCCAAAGCCTGCCTGGAACGGAGTTTTTCAGCAGCCTGCTAGGTGGTAAGTGTCCAACCTGGGACGCGGCTGTGTTTTTGCCGTCTGCCAATCGTCAATGGGGTGACGGAGTCCTTTAGACTGCGCGATTTTCTTGTGCGAATTTAGCGGAAGCGTCGGACCAACAAAGTGTGGCGATCCGCGCGATAGATACCCAAGACGTAGATCTCAGGCCTTCCTGCCGTGGAAAAGATGACCTGCCTGATGCGCAGCAAAGGAGATCCCTTCGCCACGCCAAATAGATCTGCCATTCTGGCATCGGCGGCAATCGCGTCGATCTCCTCATCGGCGTGGGCGATTTCCAGTTTGTAGTCACGTTCCAGGATGGCAAAAATGGAAACATGCGCGAGTGGCGCCTTAGTCAAGCCGGCGAACCTCTCGGCTGACAAATAACAAGTTTCCACTGAGAAAGGTTCCACGCCGCCCACACGCAGCCGTTCAACTTTGAGGAGGGTTGCGGAAGGAGACAGGTTGAGCCGCGCGGCAATCTCTGGTTCCCCGTTAACCACTTTCGCGACCAGCGTTTTGGAGGAAGCCTGCAGGCCTCTGCTGGCCATCTGCTCAGTGAAGCCCACCAATTTGTTGAAGTGAATTTTGGGGGGCGCAACGAACGTGCCAGCGCCCCGCCGCCTCACCACGATACCTTCCCGCTCCAGTTCGGTGAGGGCGTGGCGAGCCGTCATTAAGCTGACACTATGAATCTTCGCCAGTTCCCGCTCGGAGTGGACTGAATCTCCCGGCTTGAGATGGCCGCCCTCTATTCGTTGGAGGATTGCAGCTTGAATCCTTTTATATGCCGCCACCCCGTTCCGATGATTTTGTGCCATGAGTTCTCCGAAAAAGCTGGACAGGACGGCAGGTCCAGGCCACCAAAGCAGTTTTCGATCAGAATCTGCTATAGAGCAAAAGACGCCAAGTAGTTAAGACGTTGCGAAATGAGCTGTCGGGCCGCCACTTCGCAACGCTATATAGTAGAGGCGGCTGCCACTCCGCAAGGGGAACGTTAAACCTGATCGACTCCACTTGTAAAGACTTATATTTCAAAGCGAACATGCCGATAAACTGGCCTTTACGGAAGAGATTTTATGAGAAGGGCGACCCATATTGGGCGAGCGCTATAGAGGTTGCGAGAGACTTTTTGGACGAGCCGCGCATTTTCTTCTTGACCACGGGGTTCAACTTGCTATATAGCATATTGCGTTTGTATAACGAGGTCGGGTGCTGTAACCCTGTACTGGCCCGTCACAGGTTCAGGAGGTGTGTCATGAAGAAAATGATGTGGAGCGTTGTGCTTCTGGCAACGGTCTGTTTGATCGGATCTTCAACGCTCGCCACGGCACAAGAGGTAACTGCTGGCATCGTCGGCACAGTCACCGATCCCAGCGACGCACCGATTAAGGGAGCCACGGTAACGGCGACGGACACGGACCGCGGGAGGGCGTGGACAGCGCAAACGAACGACACCGGATCCTACGATCTGCTGCGCCTGCCTGTCGGCAACTACAAGGTCAAAGTCACAAAGGATGGCTTCCAAACTGCACTGCAGCCGGCATTCACATTGGTCCTGAACCAGACCGCACGCGTGGACGTGCAAATGAAGGTCGGCAGAGCCACCGAGACAGTGGAAGTCAGTGCCGTGGCTCCCCTGCTGCAAACCGACAGCACCGACATCAGCACGCACATCGACTCTGTCGTCACCGAGAACGTCCCCCTTCTCACCAGGAATTATGGCCAGCTTACGTTGTTGACTGCGGGTGCGGTCAGCACCAATCCCGGAGCTTTCACCTCGGGCCAGAACACTTTCCAGGTCGGAACGTCCTTACATCAATGGCAATCGCGAGCAGACCAGCAACTACATTCTCGACGGCATCGATAACAATCAGCACGACAACAACGAAGTCGCATATTCGCCCAATCCCGACGCGATTCAGGAATTCAACCTCATCACCCAGAATCCTTCCGCCGAGTTCGGAAACTTCCTGGGCGGCATCCTGAATGCCACCATCAAGTCCGGCACCAACTCCTACCATGGCAGCGCCTTTGAGTTCTGGCGCAACGACAAACTCAACGCCAACTCCTGGAGCAACGGCCTGACCACCCCCGTCACACCGAAAGCTGCCCTCCACTTCAATCAGTTTGGAGCCACCTTTGGCGGTCCGATTATCAAGAACCGCGTGTTCTTCTTTATCGACTATGAGGGACTGCGCAATCCCACCAATTCGTCGCAGACCGCCGTTGTCATGAGCCCGGCTGAGCGGACAGGAAACTTCGGCGAACTGTGTACGGATGCGAGCGGCGCATTCAACAGTTCCGGAATCTGTTCCGTCGCTAGCGGTCAGCTCTACGCACCGGGGGCGAGCACCGCGCCGGGCAGTCGTGCTCCTGTCCCCTACAACAACCTGACGGCGGCAGCTCCTCTCGGCGCCGGCCTTACGCTCAGCACAGCCGCAAGGAACATTGTGAGTTCAGCGTTATATCCGACTGCGCCGGGAAACATTCTGACCTACAAGCAGGCCGTCCTGAACAGCGCCGACCAGGGCGACATTAAAATCGACTACACCCCCAATGATAAGGACCGGATCTCGGGCCGTTACTCGCAGCAGTCGGTCCGCAATCCCACGACTGAGACCTTCCTGCTGGCCAACAACGGGTTTACCAATTTCAAGTATCCACTGCACAACGGCGTCGTCGATTGGACCCACGCCATCAATCCCACCATGCTGAACGATTTGCGCCTGGGCTTCAGCTATTTCCCCGTCAGCCAGAGTTACTCGAACCCGGTCAGCCAGAACCTTCCCACGACCTTCGGAATTCCGGGGTCGCCGGTTCCGTTCATGCCTTCGATTCAAGGCCTTCTTAGTGGAGTGAGCACCATCGGGAATGCTCTCTCCGCCGCCAACGTTTTCGCCGACACCGTCTTTCAGGCCGATGACTCGCTGCTGAAGACAATCGGCAATCACGATTTTCACGTCGGCTTCCAGTTCAACCGCTATCTCGACAATTTCCTCTATCCAGGGAACGAAGGACTGGCCGGATTCTTTAACTTCAATGGCCAGTACACTAATCTCGTCACTGCAAGCGGCACAGAAGGGGGTTCCGGCCTGGCCGACTTCATGCTGGGTCTTCCCAACAACTACGGCATCGGCGCTGGCACTGGCAATCGCCACATGCGGAACAACCTGTTTGCGGCCTATGCCCTGGACAACTGGCGCATCCGCAGAAATGTAACCTTGAACCTGGGGCTGCGCTGGGAGCTCTTTACTCCGCGCGCAGCAGCCGACGGCAACGCAGTCAACTACGATCTCTACACCGGAAACCTGATCTTCCCCAACAGCAACAACGAGGGAACCGGTTCAGCGCTCTACAAGCAATACAACGGCATCACCAACTTCGAGCCGCGCATCGGAATCGCTTGGCAGCCGAACTTCGTGAAGAACACGGTGGTTCACGCGGCATGGGGCGTTTCCAACTTCATCGAGAGCAATGGCGTGAACAACCTGCTCACGCAAAACCCTCCGTTTGAGACTGCGCACAACGTCACCTACGCTCCCACCACCAACCTGCCGACTACCACCCTCGACCAGGGCTTCGCCGGCTTCCCGACAGGCTGCACGCTGGCGGCGGCGGAAGCGTTCTCTCCCCTCTGCTTCAGTGGCACCAACATTCATGCATTCAACGTGAATCTGCGGCCCGCGGTCCACTACCAGTGGAACCTGAGCATCCAGCGACAGTTCGGCAATTCGACTACGTTCCAGATTGGCTATGTCGGCCAGAACAACGAGCACCTCTCCAACATCACCATGTTGCAGCAGAAAATGCTCAACCCGGACGGAACGGTCTCCCCGAGTCCGTTCCTCAATCCTACGTTGCTCGGTCTGGTCGGTCAGGCCCGCTATACGACCTCCAACGCCGTTGGCAACTACAACGCGCTGCAGATGGTGCTGCAGGAGCGTCTCGCTCACGGTTTGCAGGCCCAGGTGAACTACACCTGGTCGAAGTGCCTGAGCGATTCGCCCGGGTTCTATGGTCAATACGGAGACAACGTGCCGACCGAGTCCCAGACGATCGCCGGCTGGGCTTTTCCGCAAAATCCCTATCATCAAATAGGCGACTACGGGCGTTGCGCACAGAACGTAGCCAGCAATTTCAACGGCTACGTGGTCTATGAATTGCCCTTCGGCCGCGGCAAAATGTTCGGCAACGGCATGAATGCAATTGAGGACGGCGTTGTCGGTGGCTGGCGGCTGAGTTCCGGTTTTGTCTTCCACACCGGCTTTGCCCAGACCATCTTTGCCAACGCGGATTATTCCGGCACGGGAGGTTTCTCCGAGCGCGCCAACTGTTTACCCGGCGTGTCGTCCAGGGTCCCGGCTACCTTCGATCCATCATCGCTGGGAGTACACTTCCTGAATCCAGCCGCCGTCACCAATCCCGCGTCAGGGACCTTCGGCGATTGTCCCGTTGGCGCGTTCGATGGGCCCGGCTACTATTCCGCGGATCTTGGCCTTGCCAAGGACTTCAAGATCCTTGAAGGGCAGTCCATCTCGTTCCGCATGGACGCCACCAATATTGCCAACCATCCCATCTTCAACTTCGGACAGGAGTACAGCGGACAGCACAGTGCCGGCGCATCCAACTACGGCGAGGTCTTCACGTCGCAGGGATCGCGGCAGATTCAGTTGGCGCTGCGCTATCGCTTCTAAGCAGAGAAACCTTCGCTACCCCCGGGCGCAAGCAGGAGCCGGTACGGAATCCGTACCGGCTCCTTTCTCTCTGCTAGTTTTGCTACGGAACAATGCTGGCAACCAAAATCACTGGCTCGGATTAAAGCTGATTGGCAAGAAAGCTAACGTTGACGCCATTGGCGCTCGCATCAGCTATCAGGCGGGCGACCTGAAACGAAGCCGCATGAAGGTTGGTGGCGGCAGTTATCTCTCGTCGCATGATCCACGGGTGGTTCTGGGAATTGGGAAACGGACCAAGTTCGACTGGGTCGAAGTGAAGTGGCCCGCGCCCAGCGCGGCGGTCGAGCGGTTTGCTGGTCTCCCCATTGATCGCTACATCACCATTAGGGAAGGCGAGGGGAAGTACAGGTAAGCAACAGGTAAATCGGTTTCCATGGGAAACAAATGGAAACAACGGAAACACTTCCGCACGTGTGCAAATCTCGTTCCACAGCGCTCCATACATAGGTATCCACAAACTTCCCAAAACGTATCCTCTCGATCCCCGCAGCCGTATTAACTGATGAAAGGAGTTAATAGGAGGAAGGATCAGATAGGCACACGTATGTTCCTAATTGCACCTTTTCGCATCAGGCGGGAAACTGTGAACACAATAAAGGGATCGAACCTTATATGTGCCCAGCATGCATCGAAAGCACAGTAGTAATGGTGGCCGGGGCCGCATCCACAGGAGGAATTCTGGCGGCGTGCATCGGCAGGTTCAGGAAATTTTTCAAAGCGAGTGGTCTGAGTCTGTTTCAGGAAAGAAAGGAGAAATAATATGGCAACAAGCAAAGATAGGGACACGGCACAACCAAAAGTAAATATCGCGATGAAAACACCCCCGGTCGTGTCGCAGCAGGAGTGGGAGGCTGCGCGCCAGCAACTCCTCGTGACGGAGAAGGCTTTGACCCGCTCCCGTGACGCGCTGGCGGCCGAGCGCCGGCGGATGCCGTGGATGGCGGTGGAGAAGAAATACGAATTCGACGGACCCAAAGGCAAGGTAAGCCTGCTCGACTTGTTCGAGGGCCGCCCCCAGTTGATCGTCTATCGCGCCTTCTTCGAGCCGGGAGTGTTCGGTTGGCCCGAGCACGCCTGCCGCGGCTGCTCTCTGGGCGCCGATCAGGTTTCGCACCTGGCGCATCTGAACGCTCGTGACACTACCCTAGCCTGGGCCTCACGCGCGCCGCAGGCGGACATCGCGCGCCTGAAGGCGCGGATGGGCTGGGAGATGCCGTGGTATACCATGACCGATAGCTTCGACAAAGACTTCGGCGTGGATGAATGGCATGGCCACAACGTGTTCTTCCGCGACGGTGACAAGGTGTTCCGCACATACTTTATCAACAGCCGCGGCGACGAGGCGATGGGGAGCACCTGGAGCTACCTCGACATCACACCACTCGGCCGCCAGGAGACTTGGGAGGACTCGCCAGAAGGTTACCCCCAGACGGCGCCGTACAAGTGGTGGAACTGGCATGACAACTACGACGCCGAGCCAACGCCTCACCCCAAGTGGGTCGATATCCTAACCGACCCTCAAGGAGCTGCCATCCGCAGGCGCGAGGAAGAGGAGAAAGCAAGTTAAACTGGCGATTACTTCGTCGCCCGGGCGGACGGCCCATCGCTCAATGGCCGCGACTTGAAGCCGGACGCTCCGATGATCTGGGCACCGGCAGGCGCTGAGGCCAGTCGCCAGGATTGGCTGCAGTGACCGGAACTAAGTGGTCACCTCATTCCAGCTATAGTTGTGCAGTGGAGGTCGATGGAAGCGTGATGAACGGCGTGGATAGCCAAGAGTATCTGGATGGCTCTGGTCGGGTCGAGGCGCGCTATCTGGCCTTCCTTGAGACGGTGTCCACGCTTCGGCCGAGCCTGCACCGCTATTGTGCGCGCATGACGGGTTCGATCATGGACGGCGAAGACGTCGTGCAGGAGGCCCTGATCGAAGCGTATCGGAAGCTGGACAAGTACGATGAGAGCCGTCCTCTGAAGCCGTGGCTGTTTAGGATTGCTCACAATCGATCGATCGATTTCCTGCGACGAAAGGGAGTGCGGGACGAAGCCGAGGCGGCCGCCGCCCTGCCCGAAGCAGTCTCACCATCCGAACCAGCCACACTAGGGATCGGCAAAGCAGTGGAACACCTCGTCGCGTCCCTGCCTCCGAAGGAGCGCGCATGCATTCTTCTGAAGGACATATTTGATTACTCGCTGGAGGAGATTGCGGAACTTGTCGATTCCACCGTTGGTGGCGTTAAGGCAGCGCTCAACCGCGGCCGGACGAAATTAGCTTCGTCTCCTGCTTCGTCGCCTTCAGTTCGAAGTGCGGATCCCGAGCTGGCACAAATCATGCAACTTTATGTGGATCGCTTTAATCGACGCGACTGGGACGGAGTGCGCGAATTGATCAGCGCCGACGCCCGGCTCAACGTTCTCGACCGGTTTGCAGGAAAGTTTGCGGACGCACCCTACTTCTTCAACTACGACCGCTGGCCGTGGCCTTGGAAACTCGCGCTGGGCGAGGTGGATGGGGAACCGGTGCTCATTGTTCTCCAACGCGGGGCTGACACATGGACCTCATACTCGGTCATTCGTATGAGGGTGATCGGCCAAGAAATCGAGCAAATTGTGGACTACATACACTGCCCATGGATGATCCCGGCAGCCACCTCCATCTCGCTCGTTGGAAGTCGCGAGATGCGCGATTAACCCCTGATGCCCTCCGCCGTAGAAGGCAAGCCTAATGGCTGGAACAATTATGTGTACCCCTTTCGGTAGAGTTCTGGATCACACTCAGACGCTACTGCAAAGGGGCGCCCCTTTTATAATGCGTCGGCTTCGCGGAAATCGCCATGTAATCTCCCTGAAGCCCGTTTCCGGTTTGCGGACAACTCGTTAGGAGTTGGCCAAAGCGATTTTGGCTACCTTCCTCCGAGAATTCTGAACCAACACCAGATCAGGGGCTGAATCTCCGCGTTCCAGGGCTGCCATCGGGCGACCATTGAGAGGAGTACATTTTGAATGGACCGAAGTCGTCAGTTCGTCAACCGTCGGTCGGGACCGCCGTTCAGCGGTGGCAGCAGTTAGAAGGCGCCATTACATCTGCCTGGAGCGTGGTGTTCGTGGTCGCAATGATGTTCATCGGACGCATCAAATGGGCGCAGATAGGGCGCGGGTTCGAAACGAAGGAACGAAGGTGGGGCGACGTTCAGTGGTCCCAGTGCCGCGGCTTCAACGTTAAGCATGCTGGGATCAAGGTCAGGCCATCTTCCGTTGTCCAGCCGATCAATCAGGTTCTGCAGCGCGGTGAGGGTTTCTGCGGGAGTGAACGTGCAGTGTCCCGCGCGATGAACAAAGGTCCGGCGCAACCATCTCTGGTTGCCGGCCTCGTCGACGACATCCTTGTAGGCGCTTTCGTTCTGGTTCGATACCAAGCCATCACCGGTGGTATGCATGGTCAGCACCGGAAAGCTGATGCGGCCATTGAAGATAATGTTCTGCTCCAAGTACTCGACTGAATCTGGATTGGCGTTGATTCTGGCAGCATCGTTCACTGCATCGAGGTCGGCATCCAGGCTCAGGCCAGCTTGCTTGTATAGCGCACGCACCTCCTCACGGTCTACGGATCGTTCGAACTGTTTTCTGTAGTTAACTCCCGTGTTCCATGAGGGATTGCCGCCAGCACGGAATTCGAGTTCGGCGCGGAACGCGAAGACGAATGGAAAATCCACCTCAGCCGCCCAGAGAAACTGGTTGGCTTCTCGAGAAGCGAAATCCTTCGCGGCCGGCTCGGGCGATGCCGGATCGAACCACCCGGGAGTGTCTCCTAACGCGGCTGACAGTGCGAACCGCGCTTTGCCCTGAGGCGTGGCTTGGGCCGCGGCCAAAAAGCTCCCCGCCAACGCGAGATTGGTGTTCGGGTCGGTGATATTGACTAGTTGCAACGAAGTGCCGGAAGCCAATAGCGTCTTGAACGCAAACTCGGCGTCCAACGCCTGGTTCCAAGTACCAACGCCGCCGGCAAGCACCCCACACATGGGCAGCGCAGCGTCAAAGCGGTCAGGAAATCGCTGGATGAGGCCGGCGGTGATGATTCCGCCCAGCGAGTGGCCCCACGCGATCGTCCGGCTCGGCGTGCCCACGAGGGTGGCAAATGTGTCGAGCACCGCAATTTGGTCCGGCAGCGCCTCCTGAATCGCCCAGCCAGTGTGGGCATAGGAAGAACCAGACAAGGCAAATCCGTTGCTAAGCAGGAATGCGCCTGTAGCCGGATCGCCCACGTCCTGTGCGGGATTCGGCGAACCTGGAGTTACGTAGCCATGACTGTATAACAGCAGGGTCCCATTCCACGGGGAAGGCACCTCGATAAGAAAAGTTGCTCCATCCGGTAAAGTCCCGGTGTAAGTGGTAACGGCTGCAACAGCACTTGCGGGGAAGGAGAGCAGCAGAAGGATTACGGCATAGACGAAGAAGGCACATTTTGCCAGGCGCATAAAAGGAGACCCGCCATTGAATATGGAATTCCTTTTTGACACCGAAAACGGCGGCGATTGTACACCCGATTCGACCGCTGAAGACACTTTTGGAGTTGACATGATTTTCATATGGAACGCTCCCGCCGGCTTGTTGCTTGCACCAGCGCTACGCAAATTGCTCGATTCATAGTCTTCTCGCAGCCGCGAACTGCTGCCGATTCAACCGCTAAACCTCAGTCAAAAACCATAGCGCTCATTGGCAAGCAGGCGGCTGGCGATATTCCGCCGCCGCGTGATCGTATCTGCAGGATCGTAATTGGCAAGGCTACGCAAGGCTGACATGTTCCGCGGCAAAGCATCGCCGTCGAGGCAGGCACCTAACACATTCCGGCAGGAGATCTCGACTCGATCCATTGCTCCGCGCAAGAAAACGGCGCACACATCGACGGCGTTCGCGCCCCCTCCGGAACCCGCGGATTTGCGACTCCGGAGCAAGGTCGATTCCATCGCCAAGACCTCCATGATGATGTCCGAAATGCTCATCAGGACCTCTTGCTGCTTTTGCAGCTCCGTCCCGAATTTTTGATTTGCAATCCCGATGGCCAGCAGTGCAATTTGTTTCGCGTTGTGCACCAGCCGCATCTCTTCATTCCCGTCCCCAGATTCGCGTGTCTTCGTGACGTTCCCGTTCAGGACCGCCTGAACCGCGGGGAGCAGGTCGAGTTGCCCCCTGGCCGCACGTTTCAGCAGCATCCCCGGTATGAGCAGGCGGTTGATCTCGTTGGTGCCCTCGAAGAGGCGGTTCACGCGGGAATCGCGATAGGCGCGTTCGACCAGATAGTCCTGATGGTAGCCATAGCCACCGTGGATCTGCACTCCTTCATCCACTACGTAGTCCAACATTTCAGAGGCATAGACTTTGATCATCGAGCACTCGGCGGCGTATTCCTCAACCGCTTTGAGTTCCGTTCGGGAGGCATCGGATTTGTCCTGGGGCGCCGCTCGGAGCTGACTTTCGATTAGTCCCACCACCCGCCATACCATCGATTCCACGACATAAATGCGAATGGCCATCTCCGCCAGCTTGTGCTGGATGGCGCCGAATTCCGCGATTGCAGAGCCGAATGCCTTGCGCTCTTTCGAATATTTCAGGCTGACGGCAAGCACATTCTTTGCTGCACCGAGTGCGCCCGGGCCAAGCTTCAGCCGCCCCAGGTTCAGGATGTTGAAGGCGATGATGTGTCCGCGGCCCACCTCACCCAGCACGTTCTCGACCGGCACTTGAACATTGTCGAAATACACGGCCGTGGTCGAGCTTCCTTTCATACCCATCTTGTGTTCTTCCGCCCCACTACTGACACCGGGAAAGGTACGCTCCACCAGGAATGCCGTGAAGTGTTCTCCTCTCACCTTGGCGAATACGGTAAAGAGATCAGCCGCGCCTCCATTGGTAATCCACATCTTTTGTCCGTTCAGGACGTAGTACTTGCCGTCCGGACTTAGATCAGCACGGGTACGTACGGCAAGCGCATCCGAACCCGCCAACGGCTCGGTCAAGGCATAGGCTGCCAGGATCTCGGCCTTCGCCAGCCGTGGCAAATACCTCTGTTTCTGTTCCTCGGTTCCAAAGAAGAGGATGGGCAGTGTGCCGATGCCGGTGTGCGCGGAGTGCCATGACCCGTAGGAACCATCTCGTCCCAGGTGTTCGCCCACGATCATGACAGAAGCTAGATCCATTTCCATTCCGCCGAATCTTTCAGGGATCGCCACTGCGGTGAGTCCCAGATCGGCCGACTTGCGTAAGACGTTTAGCGCGATGCCGGGCTTTTGCTGTCGGATGGCCTCGAGATGGGGCTCGACGTCGTTCGCCCAGAATTCATCGACTGTACGAGCGAGGGCAAGGTGCTCTTGGCTCAGATCCTCTGCGGTGAAAACCTCGTCGGGCGAGAACTCTTCGATAAGAAATGCCCCACCACTCATCTTGTGAGAAGCTGCTTCCGCTGTCGTCATCGTCCACCCCGGTAACGGTTTGGCCGGTTCCGCGTGCCGGATGTTTCGGCTGTAATTTGAAAGGCCACAGTTGAAACTCAGCGGAACGTGCCACACGGCGTCTGTCCGCAAATTGTGTTAGTCTATATCATCTGTTAGTAGATAACGTCAAGTACCAATGACTGGAAATGACACGCCTGAAGCGGCTTTGGTTCGGTTTGTGACGATCCCTGGCGGGATGTTAGAGTGACGGCACATGCTGGTGTGCGCAATCGAGCCTCACCCGATGTCTTAAGGAGATAGAAATGACGGCCCCTGCGGATGCCGCCAGATCGCGGCGAAGCGCGCACGCTAGACCAAGCTTGAGGAAACGAGGGAAGTTAGCCCAAACTGACCAGCCACTTGGACTGCGCGAACGCAAGAAGGCACGCTTGCGCCAGCAGATTATCGAGACCGCTGTTAGACTGTTTCGCAAACGTGGCTACGAGAACACCCGCGTTGACGATATTGTCAATATTCTCGAGATCAGCCAGCCTACTTTTTTCCGGTATTTTCCCAGCAAAGATGCAGTTCTGCGAGATGTCGGCAAGCGCGGCTTCGCGTGCATAGTCGAACATCTCAAATCGGAACTCTCCAGTGAGGCTGACACGGCAGCGCGCTTGCGCCGCCTATATCGTGCCATGGCGCGAGAGGTGGAAGCCGATCGTCGACTCTGGGAGGCGGTGGTTCTGTCAGGCGCGATGGATCCCGTACGCTCTCCGGAGATGCGCGGGCTCGAGGGGGTCGCGGTCGGCTTGCTCCGTGAGATTCTCGCCCAGGGCCAGCGGCGCGGTGAAATCACGCGCGGCTTCCCGGTTCTTCATCTCTCCGAATTCATGGAGGGACTCTATCAGACTGTGGTTCGGCAATGGGCAGTGGATCTTACCGGGCCCCACAAGTTGGGGGAACGCGTCGATAGTGCTGTGGAGTTTTTCTTGCGGGGCGTCCAGCCCTGACGATCTCGAATACCGCACCGTGCTTTTGCCCGTTACCGGAAACGTGAGGCGAAATGGATGAAGGCTGCCGTCCTGCGCGAATTCAAGAAGCCGCTCGCGGTGGAAGAAGTCGGCCAACCGCAGCCCGGAACTGGCGAAGTTCTGATACGTGTGGAAGCCTGCGGTGTTTGCCATTCCGATGTGCACGTCGCCGATGGAGACTGGGCGCAGTTCGCGAAAATTGTTAAAACACCATTGATTCCCGGCCACGAGATCGCCGGGGTGGTGGTCGAAAAGGGCGCTGCGGTAGAGGATCTGCAAATCGGCGAGCGGGTCGGAGTACCTTGGATTCACTGGACCTGCGGCGAATGCGAGTTCTGCCGCGAAGGAAATGAAAACCTCTGCCAGCGGCAAAAGATTACGGGCGTCACCGTCGATGGCGGCTATGCCGAATTCGTGAAAGCGCCGGCAAGCCACGTGCTCAGGATTCCCGACTGCCTTTCTTCCGTCCAAGTTGCTCCCCTTTTCTGCGCAGGCGTTACCGTCTATCGTGCACTCAAACGCACCAGCATTTTACCCGGGCAGCGGCTCGCGGTCTTCGGTATTGGCGGTCTGGGGCACCTGGCGGTGCAGTTCGGGCAGGCGCTGGGTGCGGAAATGGTGGCGATCGACATCTCCGAAGAAAAGCTGGCACTTGCCAGATCGTTAGGTGCTTCCGTAACGATCAATGCTGCGGCCCACGATGCGATCAAGCAACTGCGGAATCGAGGCGGAGTTCACGTGGCGCTGGTGACATCGGCAGCGCGAGCATCCTATGACACGGCGTTCTATTGCCTGCGGCCCACGGGTACTCTCCTGGTTGTAGGCTTGCCGGCTGACCCGATATGTTTCCCGCCTATTTTAATGGCCGCGGGAGAAATCCGTATCCAGGCTTCCACTGTCGGAACCCGGCAGGATTTGCGGGAGGTTCTGGCAATGGCTGCCGCCGGCAAAGTGCGTTGCCAGGTAGCCGCTCGCCCGCTTGCCGACGCGAACGAGGCATTGAATCAACTCCGCCGCGGGCAGGTTTCCGGGCGCCTTGTTCTCGCTTTTACCTGATGGCGCTAACTCGAGGCCCCGGAGAGCCCAGGCAGGCTTTTTGCGGGCGAACCAGCCGGGCCGCCTGATCCCGCGTTGGCCAGTAATTCCCGTGGCTGATTTTCCGTCTTGACGTTAGTAACTATTATGTGATACTCACTCTCACAATCTTGGGGGCGGTGGACTTCTTTGGCTTTTCCAACGCCTCCTTGCCGCAAGAGAGATAGGCCTCTCGAGCATTCGGCGGCGATCCGAGGTCGTCAGGGCAGCAGGAGTGCCCGAGGAACTGGCCAGCAGATGCGCTTACTCGGAATTACTTCGGCGATGTCCCGCGTATCCAGAAGGAGAATCCTATGAAGTTACAGGCATGCGGTCTTGTGTGCTTCCTATTCGCAACCCTGATGTCTCATGGGCAGGGCGTCGGCACGTCGGGAGAGATCACTGGAACTGTAACTGACGCTTCCGGAGGAGTCTTGCCCAAAGCCACGATCAATGTAGTCGAAACCCAGACCGGTTTGAAGCGCACGACAATTACGAATGGTACCGGTCAGTTCCGAGTAGTGGGGCTGTCGCCGGCCACTTACGACATCAGTGCGGAAATGAAAGGGTTTGCCACTGAGATTCGAAGAGGTATCCCGGTTGCTATCGGGCAGACGGTTATCTCCGATTTCAAGATGAAACCGTCGCAGGTGGCGACGGTGGTCGAGGTAACGGACCAGCCGCCCGTGGTGGAAACTGAACGCGGCAGCCAAGCCGACAGAATCACACAACAGTACATCGCGGACCTGCCGATTGACCGGCGCGATTACCTTACGTTTACGTTGCTTGCGCCTGGTGTCTCGGATTCCACAAGGTTGGCGGGGGACCAGGATTTTAGGGTCAAACAAACGCCACAAAGCGGGCTATCGTTCTATGGCAGCAATGGCAGAGGTAACAGCATAACGGTGGACGGGGGCGAGACCTCGGATGATGCCGGAGGTGTGCGTCTGACCGTAAGCCAAGACGATGTGCAGGAATTCCAAATCAATCGCAGCAACTACGCTGCGGCCCTGGGGGCAGCCACCGGCGCGTCGATCAACATTGTGACCAAGTCCGGCACTGACAATATGCATGGGACGCTCTATGGTTTTTTCCGAAACGATGCGATGGACGCCGCGAGTCCGTTTTCGTTCAGCCAGGCCTTGCAGCCCGGCCAGACTTTCAATCCTGCCAACCCCGATACTCTAGGTTCTCCGATTAAGGATACTTTGAGCCGCCAGCAATACGGCGGAACGCTGGGTTTCCCGCTTAAGAAAGATAAGACGTTTCTGTTTGTTGCGTTTGAAGGCTTGCGGCAGAATGCACAGGCCGCGGTTCCGCTGTTGACGGACACCGATATTTTTCGTCCGACGTTGTCGCAGAACACGGTGATCGGGGGGCTGACTGGGGGGACAGTGGTGCCTTGCCTCAGCGGTCCCGTGGGCGCAGCCGTTGCCCAGCAGCTGCACTTGCCGGCCCCGAATCCAACGACGAACCTGCCTGCGGCGGCATGTGCACAAATCCTAACCGGGGTGCTAACCGTGAACCCGGCCACCAGCCCTTTGAATGCTTTTCTTGTGAATCAGTTCGAGACCCAGGGTGGAGTGTTTCCCTACGACTCACACCAGTACGTGGCGTCGGGCCGTTTGGATCACCGCTTCGATGCGAACAACGAGATCTCTGCGACTTACAGGTACGGGCACGATCTCGAGGAATCGCCGGATGTGCAGTCTCTCACAGCGTTCTCGGCGGGAAGTTCGATCCACAACTACGACAACAATCTGCAACTCGCGTGGTATCGCCAGTTCAGTCCGACAACGCAGAACGAGGCCCGGGTGCAGTGGGATTACAACAGCTTTAACGTGATTCCGAATGAGCCGGCAGAGGTCGGGCTGCAGATTCCTGGTTTTATCAATAACCTGGGAACGAACATTTTCCTGCCCAACATCACCATCCTGCGCCGCTATGAATTCGCGGACAATTTCACCCTCATCCGCGGTCGTCACACGTTTAAGTTCGGGGGTTCCGAGATACTCCGCGGCAATCACACTGAATCGCACACCTTTTTCCCGGGCCGCTTTGTGTTCGGCGAGCTCCCCGGCCCCGTGCTGACCCCGTTGCTGCCACAGCATTACCTCGTTGCAAGCGGCATCGTTCGGGCTACCTGAGATCTACCAGCAGGGCTTCGGAAATCCGACATACGGGTACTACGCCCGGCCGTTGACAGCGTTCTACGGGCAGGACTCCTGGAAAATAGCGCCAAACTTTACTCTGGACTACGGTCTGCGCTACGAACTGGACACGCAATTCGCCCCTTTGACCACGTATAAGAAGGATTTTGCCCCCCGTGTTTCCTTCGCGTGGGATCCGTTTAAGGATCACAAGACGGTGATCCGGGGCGGGTACGGAATCTTCTTCGGACCGGTGGACGCCCAAATCCCCGACGTCGATTTGAGCCTGGGGGCTCTGAACAAGAACAAATCCGCGGTTGAGAACAGCTCACCAGCCGGCCAAGTCGCAAACGTCTCCGCGATCTGCGGAGTTTCCTACTTCGGGTTTCCCATACCTGGCCTCGGAGGTAACGGCTCTAGCCCTTGCAACCGGGAAATTTCCATTTATGCAGATGGCTTCGGTGGGGTTCCGGCTTTGGGTATAGCAGGGTCGGCGACGATTTTCCAATCACTCTTTGCGCAGGGATTGATCCAGTGCACCACTCCAACCCCAGGAAATAGTGCCTGCGTCACGCCCGCTGCTGTGGCTGGCCCGTTTCCCAATAGACAAACTGGCATCAACGTTACGAATAGCGGCCCCCTCTCTCCTCTGCAGGTTCTTTTCGTGAACCAGCCGGGCTACCGTCCCCCGATCGCGCAGCAGGCTTCATTTGGAATCGAACGCGAGATCGGACCTGGGTTCTCAATTTCTCTGAGCGGAATCTATTCTCATACGCAGAGACTCCCGGTCGCCATCGATACCAATCTGTTGCCGGCGCCGTTTACCACTGTGCCCCTGGCCAATGGCCAGATGTTTTCCTATCGCAACTGGAATACGACGGCTGGTGGGGGTGACCCAATACCAGGCAGCCCCGAGGGCCTTCCCTGTAATAACCCAACCACTCTGGTCACCGAATGTTTTGCGAATCCGCTGATTGTACAGAACAACCAATATACTTCTGCGGCATACGCTCTTTACGAGGGCGGCATCGTGGAAGTCAAGAAGCGCTTCAGCGATCACTTCACGTTGTTCGGGAATTACACCTTTAGTAAAGGCTTTGACACCTCCACGGATTTCAACTCGGACTACGGGCCGCAAGATCCGACGAATCTCAACTTAGATCGTAGCTCTTTCCGAGTTTGATGAGCGGCACAAAGTGGTGATCGCGGGAGTGTTCGACAGCCCCTGGAAACAGAGTGTCTTGTCGGGTTTCCAGCTGGCGCCGATTTTCTCGTACCACAGCGGACATCCTTTCAACTTGCTGGCGGAGGCGAGGTGAACGGCGACAATCACATCACCAATGAACGTCCCATCGGAGCCCCGCGCGACACGGGTCTGGGCCCCAATTACGTCGACTTCGATATGCGTTTGAGCTGGCGGCACAAACTAGGCGAAAAGGCTAACCTGCAGTTTACGGCGGAAGGATTCAACATCGCGAACCGGACGAATTTTGCCAGCGTAAACAACGAGGTGAGCCGCTTTTTGCGCTTCCCACATCCCTCCCGGGGTGCAATACCACGTTCAACGTGCATGGAATTCGACCGGGCACTGCCATGGTGAACGGGCAACGGCTACGCCCAGCACGCCGCTGGCTTTCACGTCCGCATTTCCCAAACGCCAGATCCAACTTGGCGTGCGCTTGTCATTCTAAGTGGGAGCACTAATGGCGTTCGTTGAGAATCAGGGAGCCAGGATTTATTGGGATGAGCAAGGCCAAGGTGAGCCGGTTTTGCTCATCATGGGACTGGGGTATCCGTCCGCAATGTGGCACCGAATCCGGCCCGCATTGGCAGCACGCTATCGCACGATTGCATTGGATAACCGCGGCGCCGGACGAAGCGATATGCCTCCGGGCCCCTATTCGATCCGTCTGATGGCATCTGATGCGGCGGCGGTGCTGGATGCCGCCGGCGTCGAAAGCGCGCATGTATTCGGCGTTTCGATGGGCGGAATGATCGCGCAGGAGTTTGTGCTGCAATACCCGCAGCGAGTCTTGTCGCTGATTCTGGGCTGCACGGCGGCGGGCGGCCCCACCGCGGTGCGCGCCGAGCCGGAAGCTATCCAGATGCTGATGACGCGCGACAAAATGAGCCCTGAGCAAGCTGCGGAGGCCGCTGTGCCGTTTATTTACGATCGGACGACTCCGCGCGAACGGATTGATGAAGACCTGGCGATTCGCAGGCCATGGTTTCCGAGCCCGGAAGGATACGCAGCGCAGTTGCAGGGAATCCTCGCACTGGGAGGCTTACAGCCGCCTCAGCCAGATCGTCGCTCCGACGCTGGTGATCCATGGCGAGTCCGACCGGTTGGTGCCGCCGGGAAACGCCAATCTGATTGCAGAGCGAATTCCCGGCGCAAAACTGGTCATGATTCCGCGCGCCAGCCATCTCTTCCTCACTGATCAGCCAGAGGCGGCTAATCGCGAGCTCTTGGATTTTCTGGCGGCTCAGAGCGCAGCGATAGCAGCCGGTAAGGATCGAGAGCACAGCGATGGACAACCTCTCGGCGATTCTTTGTCTCACACCTTCAGCGAACAGGAGAAAGCTTCATGTTGAAGGAGGTCGCCGAAACCACGCAGAACACGTCGAGGAATGTGAAAGATCTTTTCAATCTCGCAGGACGGGTTGCCATTGTTACCGGAGGCTCCATCGGGCTGGGACGTCAAATCGCGGAAGCGCTGGCGGAAATGGGCGCTAACCTGGTGCTTTGCGCTCGCAAGAAAGAGCGCTGCCAGCAAGCTGCGGAAGAATTGCAGCAGTTGGGGGTAAAAACCCTCGCTCTGGGATGTGATGTCAAAAATCCGGCCGACATTCAGGCAGTTGCCGATACCGCCTTTTCACAATTCGGACGGATCGATGTTCTGGTGAATAATGCGGGGATTTCCTGGGGCGCTCCCGTGGAAGAGATGCGCCTTGAAGATTGGAATAAAGTAATCGAGACTAACCTGACCGGGACCTTTCTATGCGCACAAGCCGTGGGTAAGGTCATGATCAAGCAGAGTCGCGGGAAGATCATCAATATTGCCTCGGTGGCTGGATTGGGTGGTGCTCCGCCCGCACTCCCAGCCATTGGATATCATGCCAGCAAGGGCGGCGTCATCAGCTTCACCAAAGACCTCGCCTGTAAATGGGCGATGCACAACATCCAGGTGAATGCCATCGCTCCCGGCTGGTTTCCCACTCATATGTCGAGCCGGGTGCTGGAGCACAACCGTGAACTTTTCCTCTCTCAGATTCCTCTCCACCGTTTTGGCAATGAACATGACCTGAAAGGAGCCGCTGTCTTTCTCGCTTCCGACGCTTCCGATTACGTTACCGGCCACGTTTTGGTGGTGGATGGAGGTCAGTCCGCCTGGTAGCTTGGTGACCTCATGAATATCCCGCTCACTCCCGTTCGCTTTCTGCGTTATGCCGAGCAGCAGTTCCCGGGCAAGATCGCCGTTGTCTGTGGAGACCAGAGGTTCACTTACGCGCAATTTGCCGAACGGGCGCGCCGCCTGGCTGGTGTGCTACTTGAAGCAGGAGTGCAGCCCGGCGACCGGGTCGCGTTTCTCAGCCTCAACTGCCACCGACTCCTCGAGGCGTATTACGGCGTGTTAGAGGCTGGTGCGGTGTTGCTTCCACTGAATTTCCGGCTTGCTCCCCATGAATTGGCCTACATTCTGAACGATTCCGGAGTAAAGGTACTTTTTCTGGCCAACGAGTTCCTGGAGGTCGTGGATTCCTTTCGAGACAGCGTTCCCAACATCCATACATTCATCTTGCTCAATGCGCCACCCCAGGTGCGCTGGCTCTTGCCGAAGAATTACGAAGATAGCTTGGCGGGCGCCACCCCCCACAGCGCCGATATCATGGGAGTCGACGAAGATTCCCTGGCCGAGCTCTTCTATACCAGCGGCACCAGCGCCAATCCCAAAGGAGTAATGCTGACCCACCGGAATATTTATCTCCACGCCCTGTCTGTGTCTCTCCGATTTAACACGAACCCCGATAGCGTCGAGCTGCACACCATTCCGTTGTTTCACGCTAATGGTTGGGGCGCGGCCCATTCCGTAACCTTTGCGGGAGGTCGTCATGTCATGATTTCGCGCTTCGTTCCCGCCGAGGTCTTTCGTCTGATCGAGCAGGAGGGAGTGCACTCCTTGAGCCTTGTGCCGATCATGGCGCTTGCCTTAGTCAACTGTACCGGAGCGGGCAAAATACGACCTGAGCAGCCTGCAATGGATTTCGATTGGCGGGGCTGCATCCTCTCCAACCCTGGTGCGCGAGGTCGAGGAAAAATTCGGCTGCACCTGCTTCTCGGGTTATGGCCTGACGGAGACTGCTCCGGTGCTGTCCACTTCCCAGATCAAGCCAGGATTGCAACCGGAGGGGGACCAGCGTTTTGTGGCGCAAGCCATGACGGGATGCGCCATTCCTGGAGTTGAGCTTCGGGTCGTAGATTTCGATGACAACGATGTGCCTCACGATGGCAAGACCATGGGCGAGATCATCGCTCGCAGCGACGGTGTCATGGCGGGCTACTGGCGAAAGCCCGAGGCTAGTGCCGAAGCCCTGCGCGGAGGATGGTTTCATACCGGAGACATGGCTACCATTAACGAGGACGGTTACATCCTTATTGTTGATCGCCGGAAAGACATCATCGTCAGTGGCGGCGAAAACATTTCCTCGCTCGAGGTGGAGAAGGCTCTCGGGGCACATCCCAACGTCTACGAAGCTGCCGTCATCCCTGTCCCCGATGAAAAATGGGGCGAGGTCGCCAAAGCGTTCGTGGTCACGAAACCGGGATCCCAACTGAGCGAATCGGAGTTGATCGACTTCTGCCGCTCCCGTATGGCTCATTTCAAGTGCCCACGTTCCATCGAGTTTGTGGAGGCTCTGCCAAAGACCGCAACCGGAAAAGTTCTGAAGAAAAATCTGCGCAAGAAGTACTGGACTGCGCCAACGAGCGATTCACCCGAATTTGCGCCGCGCAAATGAACCTCTAAGCAGGTATTGGTGCAGCTTGACTTTCTTTGTGTCCTTCGCGAATCCTTTGCGCACTTTGCGGTTAAGAGCTTTTGACCGCAGAGCACGCAAAGAAGTGCCGCAAAGGTCGCAGAGAAGACACGAGCGCAATCGGAAAGTGCACCACCACCTCTGAACGGGTGTAGAACTACATACTTCAGAAGAGAGTGCCCTTACTATGAGCGAAGTTCAACTCACGAAAGACAAGGACGTCGCAATCATCACCATCAACAATCCCCCGGTGAACGCCCTGAGCCCTGCCGTGTCCGAAGGTATTTCGCAAGCAATCAAAAACATCACCGAAGACCAAGTGTCAAAGCCGCTGTGATCATCGGCGCTGGGCGTACGTTCATCGCTGGCGCGGACATCAAGGAGTTCGGCAAGATAACTTCGGGTAAGAAGGATCGCGGAGCCGGCCTCCTGCCCCTGCTAAGACAGATCGAAGATTGTTCTAAGCCGGTGGTGATGGCTATTCACGGTTCTGCATTCGGCGGTGGCCTGGAGTTGGCGATGTCTGGCCACTACCGCGTAGGGGCTCCGGGTGCGCAGGTCGGTCAGCCCGAAGTGAAGCTTGGCATCATTCCGGGCGCGGGCGGGACGCAACGGCTGCCTCGCTTGGCGGGCGTTGCCAAAGCAGTCGAGATGTGCGCCCAGGGCAATTCAATTTCCGCGCGAGAAGCGTTGGACTACGGCATCCTCGATCAACTGATCGAAGCCGATCTGTTGAGCGGTGCTATCGCTTTCGCGCGCGCGGTTCTGGAAAAGCCAGCGCCTAGAACTCGGGAGCGCAACCAGAAGCTCGGCACTCCGGAACAGAATGCTCCCATTTTCGCCGCCGCGCGCGAGCTTGCGCGCCAGAAGCAACGAGGAATGATCGCTCCACCAGCCGCTATTGACGCGGTGGAAGCTGCCACCCGGCTGCCCTTCGATGAAGGTTGCGAGGTCGAGAAGAAACTGTTCAACGACTGTCTCTTTTCGGAGCAGTCCAAGGCGCTCATTCACGTCTTTTTTGGTGAGCGCGAGGTGGCCAAGATCCCCGACATCCCGAAGGAAACTCCCATCATCCCAGTCAACTCGGTGGCGGTTGTTGGCGCAGGAACGATGGGCGGCGGAATCGCCATGGTGTTTGCCAACGCCGGCATCCGCGTCTTACTCAAGGACGCCGACCAGCCAGCTCTCGATCGTGGGATGGAGGTTATTCGGAAGAACTACGCGAGTTCAGTCAAGCGCGGCCGGTTCACGCAGCACTTCGTGGATGAGCGCCTGCGCCTGATAAAGCCTGTGCTTAGCTACGACGATTTTGACAAAGTGGACATGGTGGTCGAGGCCGTGTTCGAGGGCATGCAACTTAAGAAAGAGGTATTCGGCCAATTGGATCGCGTGTGTCGACCTGGCGCCATTCTGGCGAGTAATACTTCAACCCTGAGCATCGACGAAATAGCCTCGGCTACGGAGCGGCCTGACACCGTAATTGGCACACATTTTTTCAGCCCGGCGAACGTGATGCGCCTCCTCGAAATTGTGCGCGGCACGGCCAGCAGCAAAGAGGTTATCGCAACCTGTATGCAACTTTCCAAGAAACTCGGCAAGGTCGGGGTTCTGGTGGGCAACTGCCGCGGGTTTGTGGGAAATCGCATGTTCGGACCCTACCGCCGCGAGGCCCAGTTTCTGGTCGAGGAAGGGGCAAGCATTGAAGCGGTGGATCAGGCGCTTTACGACTTCGGCATGGCGATGGGCCCACTGGCTACAGGTGATCTCGCCGGCTTGGACGTAGGGTGGCGTATCCGCAAAGAATTTCGGCATCTGGAAAAACCAGGAACCCGGCAGCCGTTTGCCGAAGACCGCCTGTGCGAACTGGGACGCTATGGTCAGAAAACCGGTGCCGGCTGGTACAAGTACGATGAGAACCGTCGCGCGATTCCCGATCCCGAGGTCGCCGACTCGCTGCGCAAATGGTCTGCCGAAGCCGGCATCCCGCAGCGCAAGATCTCGCCGGAAGAAATCGTCGATCGCTGCATCCTGGCCCTCGTGAATGAGGGCGCACGCATCCTAGAGGAGGGCATCGCTCTGCGTGCCGTCGACATCGACATCATTTACCTGAATGGGTACGGATTTCCGCCGTATCGCGGAGGACCGATGTGGTACGCCGACAGTGTGGGGCTGAATAAAGTCCGCGACCGCATTTCAGAATTCCACCGACAGCACGGGGAACTCTGGGAACCAGCTCCTCTGCTCAAGCGGCTAGCTCAAGAGGGCAAGACCTTCGCCGAATTCCACCAGAGTCAGGATCTGACGGCGGCGTGAAAATGAGTGCCATCTACACGTCTCCAGAAACCGTTGGGTGATGCATGGGTCGCCTTCTTCTGATTCGGCATGCACAAGCCTCCTTCCTCGATCAGAATTACGACAAACTCTCCGCGATCGGAGAGGCGCAGGCTCGCCGCTTAGGACAATACTGGGTGCGACAGAAAATGGTATTCGACCATGTCTGCTCGGGGCCACGTGTCCGGCAAGAGGACACCGCGAAGATTGTAGCGGACGTCTATCGCGATGCCGGCTTCCCTTTTCCCGAACGAGTCGTAATACAGGAGTTCGACGAATATCACGGTGACGCCGTGCTGCAGCATGGTCTCCCCCAGCTGCTCGAAAGTGACGGCGAGGCTCGCAGACTGCATCAAGCGTTTCAGAGCTCGAGCGGTTCTGACAGATTGGCGAATTTCGAGAAGATGTTCCAGATGCTGATCACTAAGTGGGTCGAGGGAGAGCTGGTGCTCCCCTCCGTGGAGTCGTGGACGGAATTCTGTGCCCGGGTCGACCGCGGTCTGTCGCAATGCATGTCCACGAATGGTCGGGGCCAACAAATGGCGATCTTCTGTTCGGGTGGCCTACTGGGGGTAGCCATGCGGCGCGCTTTTCACCTCTCATCGCAAGACACGCTTCGAGCATCCTGGGTGGTGCGGAACTGTTCTTACAGCGAGTTCCTATTCTCTAAGGATCGCTTTACGCTGAGTACGTTTAATGCCTTTCCGCATCTGGACGACGTCTCGTTGTTGACTTATAGATAGCAGTCGAGCGCACACGGGAATGAGGCGCAATGCTGGGAGTTTTGCGAGCCTGACATGGCCGACCTTCGCGACCATCCAACTTCCGTACGAGCCGGTGAAGAACTGGATCTGCCCCGGCTCGAACCGTTCTTGCGTAGCCATTTTCCTGACGCCACCGGTACTCTTAGCGTCGCACAATTCCCCAGCGGTCATTCCAACTTGACTTACCTGGTCTCTCTGGGCAACCGCCAGATGGTGCTGCGCCGTCCTCCGTTCGGCAGTAAGGTCAAGACCGCGCATGATATGAGTCGGGAGTACCGCGTACTCTCGAAGCTGCATGTCGTTTACCCGCAAGCTCCCAACGCACTGCTGTACTGTGATGACCTGACGGTGCTCGGTTCTCCCTTCTACCTGATGGAACGCATACAAGGAATCATCCTGCGCAAAGATCCTCCTGAAGGGCTGGGAACTAATGCCGAGACGGCCCGCCAGTTGAGCGAAGCGTTTGTCGACAATCTCGCCCAACTTCACGGCTTGGACTACACGGCCATCGGCTTGGCGGATTTAGGGAAACCCCAAGGCTACTTGGATCGTCAAGTCGAAGGGCTGGAGCGACCGCTACCGCGGTTCCCAGACTCACGACTTGCCGGAAGTCGAGCGCATTTCTGTCTGGCTGAATGAACGCACACCGCGCGAGACCTCCTATGCGTTGATTCACAATGATTACAAGTACGACAATACCGTGCTTGATCCAACCGACATCACCAGGATCGTCGGCGTGCTCGATTGGGAGATGTGCACCATTGGTGATCCACTCACAGATCTCGGCACAGCCCTGGCATACTGGGTCGACCCACAAGACCCCGACGAACTGAAGCAAATCCGTTGGGGCCCTACAACATTGCCTGGCACTATGAGGCGGTCAGAACTTGTCCGCCACTACGCTCAGATTACCGGACGCGATGTCAGCGAAATGGTTTTCTATCGCGTTCTCGCCCTGTTCAAAGTGGCGGTCATCATCCAGCAGATCTATTACCGCTATCATCAGGGCCTGACCAAAGACACTCGCTTTGCTTCTATGCCGGAAGTAATCAAGGTTATCTTGCGTGCGGCCTTGCGGTCAGCCGAGAACAGTGCACTTTGATCAGGGTATGGATCGGAATTTACGGGGGTGGCCACACGACTAAGAGTAATAGCGGATTACCCACTCCGCTACGCAGCAAGGCTTATCTGAATTCTCACCTTCGATGACTACCGCAAACGTGCATTCGACGGCCTCGGCGATGTCCTTGAGCGCCTGCAATGTGAAACGGGCTCGAATCCTGGAGCCTGCGGGAACCGGAGACGGAAAGCGGACTCGATTCAGGCCGTAGTTGACGCCCATCCTCGCGCCACTCCCGATTTGAATTGCCTGCTGCAGGAATTGACTAACGAGGGCAAGCGTCAAGAAACCGTGCGCAATCGTGGTGCCGTAGGGTGAGCCTTGCCGTGCACGTTCGGGATCGACATGAATCCACTGCCGGTCTTCCGTGGTTTCGGCAAACCGCTGTATTCGGTCCTGGGTAACTGAGAACCATTCGGTTGTTGCGATTTCGCGGCCCACGAAGCGTGTCAGGGAATGCGGATTTTCCACGAACAATGGCGGCACGGAATCTCCTCAAGGCCAGGGATCAGTGTGCTGGCGATTGCGTACGCGTCTTACTCCGCTTTCCCAGTTCCAGCTTGGCAACCGCTTCGGTGTGCACCTCATCCGGGCCGTCGGCTATTCGCAATGTGCGGACATTGGCCCACGCACTGGCCAGGAAAGTATCTTGCGAAACGCCGGCGCCCCCGTGCGCCTGAATACTCCTGTCCAGCACTCGTAACGCCATGTTAGGCGCAACAACTTTGATCATGGCGATCTCCGCCCGCGCAGCTTTGTTGCCGGCTGTGTCCATCATATATGCCGCCTTCAGTGTCAAAAGGCGAGCCTGCTCGATCTCCATCCGCGAGGTTGCAATGTGGGCGCGCAGCGTTCCCTGTTCGGCCAGCGGTTTACCGAAAGCCACACGCGATTGCACACGTTCACACATGATTTCGAGAGCGCGCTCGGCCACACCGATGCAACGCATGCAGTGATGTATGCGGCCGGGTCCCAGGCGTCCCTGTGCGATCTCAAAGCCCCGCCCTTCACCCAGCAACATATTCGCAACCGGCACCCGCACATTCTGGAACACGACTTCGCCATGTCCATGGGGCGCATGGTCGTACCCAAACACCGTCAGCAGCCGTTCGACTTTCACTCCCGGTGCCGACATCGGCACCAACACCATCGACTGCTGTTGATAACGCGGAGCCGAAGGGTTCGTCTTGCCCATGAAGATCGCGACCTTGCAGCGCGGATCACCCGCTCCGGAAGCCCACCACTTGTGGCCATTAAGGACATACTCGTCGTCCTGCCGAACGATGCTCGCCTCGATGTTCGTCGCGTCCGACGAAGCTACCGCTGGTTCAGTCATAGCAAAGCACGAGCGGATTTCACCGGCGAGCAGGGGTTTCAACCAGCGCGCCTGCTGCTCCGGTGTGCCATAGCGCGCCAGCACCTCCATGTTCCCGGTGTCGGGCGCCGAGCAGTTAAATACCTCAGGAGCCATCATGCTGCGGCCCATGATCTCGCATAAGGGCGCGTACTCGAGATTGGTGAGTCCAGCGCCCTGCTTGTCATCGGGCAGGAACAGGTTCCACAGACCCGCCGCGCGAGCTTTCGGTTTGAGCTCTTCCATCACCGCCGTCGGCGACCACCGACTGCGCTCAATCTCAGCCTGGAAGCGCTTCTCGTTGGGATAGATGTATTCGTCCATGAAGGCCCGCAGACGACGTTGCAGGTCCTCAACTTTCTTGCCGAATGCGAAATCCATGTGGGTTGCCTACATTTCCTCTGAAAACTTCGACGCGATTCCCCATGTTCGCCTTCCACGAGTTGAACCTGACCGTGTTCAACTCAATGGTCGCACCCGATTGACTTCGTTCCAGTCGCTCTCGGGAGCAGAATACGCGCGTGATTATATAGAAATCAGGTTGTGGGAGTCTCGATTAAGTGACGGCAACTCGTGCGAGTTCCTTGGGGTTTTTCTTGCTCGCACTTGACATCCGACTCGCTCAGTCAGTGAAGTTGCGGGACCTGCCAAATCCTTTATCGGAGTAGATTTATATTGGCGCAACGCATTTGCACGCGCTTTTCTAAGTTTTCTTGAAGGGGCTGGCGTCAAAGAAGAGCTCATTGCGCACGATCAGGCCGTCTTGGAACGTCATTAAGGCGGCCGTTCGACAAAGGCCGGCAGGCCCGGCAAAGTGCATGTTATAAACCAGCATCGCCTGGTTCCCGGAATCGAACCTTGCCTGCACCTCAACGCCCTGAATGAAGCCTAGCAGTTTCTTTGCTGCTTCGAGAACTGAATCCTTGCCGGTTAGGTCTTCCATCGGCGTAATGAGTCGGACGTTCTGGGTGTAACTGCCGCGCCATCGCTGGCAGGTCTTTATCATTCATTGCTTTGTAGTAGGCTTCCCCAGAGGCTGCATTGCTCTGCGCCATCTTTAGTTCTCCTTTTTTTCTGGATTCTAAAAACATGCGGTGCTCATTTTATAGAGCTGGTGTGCCAGCCTGGATTGCTCCAACGGCCATGTTTCCAAACAAAGATCTCCGTTGCGCGGCCGGAACTCGACTCGCGTTTGCCATTCTCCTCCGTTTCCACGACAAAGGTGCTCCAAACGATGGCGACATTGCCAAAGTGCTGAACTTCAGTGTGGGGAAATTCGAGCCGAACGAGTTTTCCACCGCTGGCATGGAATTCAGCGGCACTTCGCATTACGTAGGCTTGGTCTTTCCATTCTTTCTCGCCGCCACTGATGACGATGGTTCCCGGCGGTACCAATCTCTCAATAGACGCCGTGTCGCCCGCGAACCAAGCGCGCCACACGGCGTCGCGCGTGCTGAGTAACTCCTCGTCACTTTGTTTTTGGGCGGCATGACTTGCAGAGCTCAGGGTTGTCATGACCAGAATCGCGATGGCCATCACGGTGTTGCACTTTCGTTGTGTCATGATTGATCTCCATTTCACTGATTGAAAGACTGCTTGCCAGCTTGCGTGAAGCTGTCCAGCGTCAGCAAGACAGCCGCCGCTGAGACAGAGAAAACCGAATAGTCCATGGGCGACTTGATTCCGAAGGAGATCGCCATTGCCGTTCCAAACATCGCGAGCAGAACCGCGCTGGCGAGCGACACCCATCGTGGCCAGACCCCTAAAATCAGCAGGATTCCGCATGAAGTTTCGGCAATGGTAGCTGCCCACGCGACCAAGGGAATCCAAGCCTTGGGCAGAAAGGAATTCACTTCTGCCGCGTATTGCATGAAATTTGCGAAGTGTTTCAGGTCGAGGGTCCTATCCCATAGTCCGAAGCGCGAAGCTACCGCGGAGAGAAATGCGGTGCCTACCGCAAGGCGGGCGTAGAGAACTCCTGCCTGCTTCCACTTCATCGTTCGCAGTTGTTCGCTAACCCCTACCATGGCGTGGTCCGAGATTGTGTCGATGCGCTGGTTCATCTGGATGGCTCCTTCGCATCATTGTTTTCGGGGACATTCATGCTCAGCGGTGTATCGTGGTCGCAAACGAAGTAGGCAATGAAGGTGGCCGGCGAGGTCTGGCTGGCATTGGCGGAGACTTCATGAATTCCGTTCGGTGCCTCATAAAAAGCCTCTCCGGCTTTGTAGATCGCTTCAGGTTCGCCCTTAACCTGCGTGCGAATCGCCCCTTCCACCACATAACCGACGACCGAGCAAGGATGACGATGTTGCGGTGACGATTCGCCGGGTCCGTAATGCACCTCAACCACACTTGCTTGCAGGTGGGCGCCATCCAGTTTCGGTAGAGCACGAACGAGCGCTATGCGAGCTCGGTCCTTGGCTTTAGGGTGAGTCGTATCGATGGACAACTGAGTCCACGCCATCGGAATTCCCAAGGGCGGCACCAACAGAATTACTGCGAGTGCTCGTATTCTGGAAGCATTCATCATTGGCTCCTTCAACTCCAACCTTACGGGCATAGTGGACTAACAACAAGATCCATTTACCTGATTTATGATGTACCATTATGTTTGTGAAGCGAACGGCTTCCTTCGAGCTAGTGCTCCCCTTGCGCGATTCGGGCCAATCTGCCAGTCGTTGGCTGTATGAGTCTTTACGTGCGGCGATTCTGGAAGGCCGGCTACGCCCCGGAATCAAGCTCCCAGCTACGCGCGATCTGGCGCGACAATACCGACTTGCGCGGGGAACCATCGTCAACGCTTTCGAGCAGTTGAACTCCGAAGGCTACATTCAGGGCAGCGTCGGATCTGGCACGTATGTGAACAAGATCCTTCCCGAGGAACTGCTCCAGGTCTCACGCAAGGAAAGCCCAGCACTTCGAGTGCGACACAAACCGCCTCGAAAGCTTTCTGACTATGCACGGCGGGTGAAACTGTTTCCGAATTTCGAGATCCGCCCTAGCCGTGCTTTCCGGACAAACATGCCAGCTCTGGACTTGTTCCCAACGACGTTATGGGCGCAAGTGGCGGCGCGACGCTTACGGCGCATCTCAGCCAGTCTCCTTCTCGGCTGCGGCCCGTTGGGATACCCGCTGCTGCGAGATGCGGTGGCTAACTATCTGAGCACCTCACGCGGCGTGAAGTGCGTTGCTGACCAAGTGGTGATTGTCTCGGGCGTTCAGGAAGCGATCGACATCGCGGTGCGACTCTTCGTCAATCCTAGGGACCGGGTATGCATGGAAAATCCGGGATATCCCGGGGCGGCGATTGCGTTCAAAGCCGCAGGCGCAAGAATCTCTGCCATCTGCGTGGACGACGAGGGAATGCAGGTGCCTGACGCAAATATGCGCGGTGCGCGCCTGATTTACATCACACCAGGACACCAGTTTCCACTCGGAGTCACGATGAGTGTCGCCCGGCGGCTGCAGTTGCTCGATTGGGCCGCCAAGTCCGGCGCGCTGATCCTCGAAGATGATTACGACAGCGAATATCGTTATGCCGGCCGTCCAGTGCCGGCGCTGCAAGGACTCGATCGCCACGGACTTGTGCTCTTCACGGGAAGCTTCAGCAAGGTCCTGTTCCCGTCGCTGAGGGTGGGATATTTGGTTGTCCCACCTGATTTGGTGGACCACTTTGCCGCTGCTCTGTCGGTTACGAATCGCCACGCACCGCTACCTGAACAGGCAATTCTTTGCGATTTCATCAGCGACGGACATTTTGGGCGACACCTGCGGCGTATGCGTGAAGAGTATGCACGGCGATTGTCGATTTTGTTGGAGTGCGCGCAGCAGAGCCTCTGCGGACTGCTGGAGATTTCGGGCGTCGAGGCCGGACTACAGATCGCCGGCTGGCTGCACCGAGGCCTGAATGCTGAGTCGGTCGCGACCGCGGCAGCTACGCGTGGTGTAGAGGTGACTGCGCTGAGTCGCTACCATCAAGGCACGGCGGTGCGCGAGGGATTGCATCTAGGGTTCGCCTCCGTAGACTCCAAAGAAATCCGGCGTGGAGTTCGAGAACTCACGATCACGCTGGAAAATGAATTGAAGACGCTGCATGGCAACGGCAGGAGCGCTTGCATCTAAGACCACGGTTTCGTCGTCGGAAATAAAGAAAGAACCTCTTATGTTTCTATTCGGACAGGCCAGGGGAACGGACCATTGGACGCAACCGAGTCAGGCAGCTTGTGCGTATCGGCCATCGGCGCAAGCCAGGAGAGCCATCATTTCGTCTAGCGAAGCGATGTCGAACTCTCGCATCGAACTGGCGTGCTCCAGCCTGTCCCGCACAGATTGACGGGGATTGAACAACTTAAGTCGAATGTGGTGCTGGTGAGCCCATCGCTGTAGAAACACCAGCATGCCCAGACCTCCGCCTTCAATGGCGGTGACTTCGGAGAGATCGAGGACAATGATTCGGGCGTCGCTTTGTAAGTTGACCGCTTTGCGTAATTCGAAAGCGGCTTCGCTGCGGACAATTCGGCCTTCGCATTCAATGACTGCCATTTCGCCGATGTTCTCAATATGGATGCTCAGCATATTCTTCTCCAGTTTTAGCCGCTAGTTGTTACCGCACGCGTCGTGCCATTGACTTCCAACTTGTGTTTTGTGCGGGGTAGCGGCCGATCAGTCGAATTACTGAGAGTTTTCGGCGGGGGACCAAGAAAATTCGGACTACAGCAAATGCTGTATCTCGGGCCTCGCCATCCGGGGCCGCGAAACCATCACATAACCGTCAGGATCACGGAGCCAAATTTCTCTGTGTTGGGGTGCCGGGTTGACGTGAGGCTCTTCATCACTTCAGCCCCCTAATCTCGCGCTCGATCAACCGTCGAGTGAAAGTCGTTAACCTGGAACCAAAGTAATACCCCGTGCCCGGGAGGCGCGGCGCGGACTTGGTGAATGCGGCCGCTTGTTGCGACGGAAATCTAGCGGAGATCACGCAAGCGGCTCGCGAGCTTGTCCACGCAGTTCATGCGGCTCGTAAATCATCGCTTGAAAAAGCGAGCTCGCTGGATTAAAGCGCTACTGGTTCACCCCGCTGGCAAGGTATCCGCCATCAACTGCCAGGATTGAGCCTGTGACAAAGCTGGCGGCGTCGGAAGCGAGAAAGATAGCAGCGCCCACCAGCTCTTCCAATTCGCCAAAGCGCTTCATGGGTGTACGCATCAGGACTTCTTCCCCACGGGTAGTTCCCTTAAAGATCTTCTCAGTCAAAGCCGTCCGAAAGTATCCTGGTGCAATAGCGTTGACACAAATTCCGTGGCGGGCCCATTCTATGGCCAGCGATTTCGTCAGCGATGTCACCCCTGCCTTGCTGGCACAATATGCGGCCACTTCGAACAATGCCAGAAATGATCCTAAGGAGGCCACATTGATAATTCGTCCATAGCGACGCTCGATCATGTGAGCTCCAAAAACCTGACAGGCGCGCAGGGTACCGTTCAAATTGGTGTCGATGAGCCGGTTCCAATCCGCTTCGGGAAAATCCAGAGTCGGAGCACGCTGGTTGTATCCTGCCGAGTTCACAAGGATGTCTACCTTGCCGAATGCTTCAAGTGCAGCGCGCAATAATTTTTCCAGGGAACTGCGATCGGTTACGTCCGACGTAACGCACAGAGAGCGGCGTCCGAGCGCTTCAATTTCGGCCGCAACCGCTTCCACCTGCTCGAGCCTACGAGCGGAGGGCACTACATCAGCACCGGCCACCGCCAGCCCCCGTGCAAGAGTGCGTCCGATCCCCGAGCTTCCACCGATTACAACCGCAACCTTCCCATTCAGTTCCAAACGGCTGTAGCCCATGCTTCCTCGCTATGCTCGAGCTTGTAGCGAAACTGTCATATTCGGCGTACCAACCCCTCGTCGGTAGCCTTGGTGTTACGAACCAATAATAAAACCAAAATCATCCCCACGAATGGAACCAGTCCGGCCACAATGACGATCGGATCGAAGGAGTGTCCGGCCATCGCCTGGCGGGAATCGGAAAAATAGCCGATGAGTTTGAAGGCAACAATGGTGCCCAATCCCGCACCGGTTCCGCTCAGACCGCTAACCGATGCTACCGACTCGCTCCCAAAGAGGTCTGAGGGCAACACATTCGCCATAGTCGAAAACGCCGCGTATGAAAAAGTCGCAAGGCCAAAGAAAAATGCTATGCGGTAAACATTGGCCGTGAAAATTGTCGGTATGAGCATGGTGACTCCAAACCCGCCGAAAATGATTACAGCCTTTCGAGCTGCGCCCAATGACCATCCCCGCTTGATCAAATACCCTGACACGCCGCCACCGAAAAAGTTCCCGCAATCGGCCGCGACGAAAGGGATCCAAATGGCAATGAGCCCGCTCTTGAGAGTGATGCCCTTCGCCACGAGATAAATCGGAAACCAGTCGGTCACAAAGAACCAGACAGGATCGGTCAACGTCTTGGCAATGATCGTTCCCCAGGTTTGCGGCAGGCGAAACAGATCACGCCAAGGGACTTTGGTTCTCTCCCGCTGCTGCGACTCAGATTCCAGCTTGTCACTAACGATGAGCTGCAGTTCCGACTCGCTAATGCGAGGATGAGACTCCGGTGGATAGTAGAGCCAGCGCCACGCGATCAGCCAGAGAAATCCCAGCATGCCGGGAATTGCGAACGCAGGCCGCCATCCCCATCGCAGGTAAACCCAAAGAATAAGGAAAGGCGCAACGGCGCCACCAACGGAAGAGCCGCTGTCAAATAGCGCGGTTGCCAGGGCACGTTCACGTTTCGGGAACCATTCCGATACTGCCTTGATCGCAGCGGGCCAATTTGCCGATTCACCTGCGCCCAACAAGAAGCGGAATGCGGCAAAGCTGAAGAAACCCCTAGCCAGCGAGGTCAGCGCGGAAACGATCGAGTACCAGGCGACAGTGAGCGTCAGACCGCGCCTGGTCCCCGCCCGATCCATCAGCCGGCCGAAAACTGCCTGCCCCACTGAGTATGTGACACGGAACGCGATCACCAGGTTGGCGTAGTCGCTGTTGCTCCAGTGGTAGTCCCGCTTGAGATAAGGAGCGAGCAGCGAAAGCGTTTGCCGGTCGATATAGTTGATGACCGTGGAAGCGAAGAGCAACCCGCCGATCCACCAGCGCAAGTTGGCGATGGGACGCTCTTCCGAAGAAGGTTTTCGTCCCGCTGATACCATCGATTTTGCCCGGTCAAGAATGTGCGCCTTCTCAAGCCGTCGTTTGCAAAGCAGTGCTAAGCAGCGCGGCTGAATTCTTGTCGAGATAGATCGTCGCGTTCGGGTGGGTGCGCAGAATCGAAGCCGGAGCCATCGGGCTGATTTCTCCTTCGAAGCAGGCTTTCACTGCCTGCGCCTTCCGGGTATCCGGCACTACCGCAAGAATCTCTTTGGCCTTCAGAATCTGGCGTACAGACATCGAGATCGCCTGCGCGGGCACCTGTGATATATCCGCGAACCACGCCTCTCCGACCTGCTGCAACCGGCAAGCCTCATCGAGGTTCACGATGAGATAGGGTTCGTTGGTCGAAAAATCTGCGGGAGGATCGTTGAACGCGAGATGACCATTCTCACCAATGCCGAGAAATGCGATATCAACGGGAGCTGAGACCAAGGCCGCGCTAGCCCGACGAACGACCTCCGCGGCATCGGCATCGCCGTCGAGCAAGTGATACTTGCTGATTCCCGTTTTTTGAATCAACTGCTCCAGCAGCATCTTCCGGAAGCTTCCCGGATGGGTAATGGGCAGCCCGATGTATTCGTCGAGATGAAATACCTCAACTTGCTGCCAGTCGATATCCGGCGCTTTGGTCAGCGCATTCAGAAATTCGAGCTGAGAAGCCGCCGTGGCAGCAATCACGCGCGCCCTGCCGTGATCCCGTATGGCATGGCGAATGGCGGTGGAAGCTTGTTCCGCCGCCGCCTTGCCCAGGGAGATCTTGTCGTTGAATACTTTCAGCACCATGAGTTTCACTCCTTGAAAATCACCCTGACAGTCTTGATCTGAAAAGACAAACGGGGTAGCATCCCGCTTGGTTTTGAACGATCTATTAAAACGTTTATCTACCGGGTTGCCAATGAAAAAGTTTGGCTTCTTAATGGTAATCAGCACCGCCATGTTGAGCCAGCGGGGCACCACGCAAACGGCGCGACCCGATATCAGCCATGTCGTAAATACGTCAGCCCGCTCCATGCCCTGGGAACTCCGGTCCTGCAGCCTGCAACGTTCACTGCTCAACGATGCCTTTACCTTCCACGACTGTAAGAATGTGATCCACTGCGCCAAAATGTGAAGGCTCTGAAGAGTTCTGGTAGTGCGGGTTGCGCTATACTGCGACCGAGCAGAAGACTGCTGCAACGCATGCCGGTTTCTGCCATCGTCGAATGAGTCCCTTGCGCAAAAAGTGATATCGCTACACGAGGGGGCGGATGAGTTTCGAACTGAGTTCAGGAAGACAGGAAGAAAACCTCAGCCCGACCGGGAGCTCAACCGGGGAACGAAAGGCCTGGATGACCGCACTGGAAACTCGCTTCGCCGAGACCGAGCCTGGTTTGAGCACGAGCCGCAAGCGGCTGATTCGCGACATTTTGGACCATCCCGAAGATAACTACTTTCTTTCATCTCGCGCCCTTGCCAAAAGATATGACCTCGATCCTACAACCATTGTGCGCACAGTGCAGGCTCTGGGATACCGGCGCTATGGTGAATTCGCCGCTGACCTGCGATCGCACTTTTTGACCCGGATTACTCCTTACGCGCTTCTAAAGTCAGCGGTGCGGGAAAAGCGAAGCCTGGCCGGTCACGTTGAGCACACGCTCGAAATGGATATTCATAACTTGAATGACCTGCGGGCCAAGCTCGATGTGAAACACGTTCTTGAAATCGCCAAACGCATCGACCGGGCGCAGCGAATTCTAGTGGTCGGAGTTGATTTCGCAGCGGCACTGTCGAATCTTCTAGCCTACGGGCTGGTCTCCATCGGCTACGACGCTGAAGCTCCCGTGGGTTCGGCGGGGAACCTGCACCAGAAAATTCTTCTGCTTGGCCCTAAAGATTTTCTGGTGGCCATCAGTTTTGGCCGATGTCTGCAAGACACCGTCGACTCCGTAATCCGGGCTCATGCCGGTGGCGTGCCTACATTCGGGCTGACGGATAGCGACAAGAGCCCGATTGCCCGATTCTGTGACTCCTCCTGGATCACATCGATCGCCAGCCCTTCCTTCCACGGATCGTATGTGGCGGTAGTCTCGGCGATCAATGCCTTGCTGGTGGCCTGCGCGCAAATCCATCCGCAGCGTTCTCTGGCGGTGCTGCGCCGCAAGGAAGAAGAACTCAGGTCGCGCTGGTATACTCCGTCGCCGGCCAAAACAGGAAACCGGAATTCGAGAAAACACGCGTAACCATTTCCCGCGCCTGCCCTAAACCTCACTTCGTTGGTTTCCAACCCGACCCGCGAAGAACTCTACCCGCTTGTGATCCCGTCAGCTTTTCTGCTTCATATTCGAGCTGTCCGTTGACGAAAACGTACCTTACCCCCTCGGAGAGCTGCGCAGGATTTTGGTAGGTCGCCCGGTCGATGATCGTTGCCGGATCGAAGATCGTAATATCGGCAAAGAAGCTTTCCTTCAGCAATCCGCGGTCCCGCAGCCGCTCACGTTGAGCGGGAAGAGACGTGATCTTACGAATCGCTTGTTCCAAGGGCAGCAAGTGCTCATCGCGGACGTAGTGCCCGAGGAAGCGGGGCATGCTGCCGAAGGCGCGGGGATGCGTGTGAGGGTCAAACAGAGGACCATCCAGCGAAAGCTCGCTGCCGTCGAGGCCGATGCTCGTCCAGGGCTGCTTCAGTCCGTAACGGAGGTCGTCTTCGTTGGCGATGAAATAGATCGCTCCCGTCTGAGCCTTGTCGGCGATCACAAAATCCATCAACGCATCAAGTGGCGCTTTGCCCTGTGCAGTCGCGACTTGCGCCAAGGTCTGGCCGTCGTACTTCTTCAGGTCGGGATTGACCACGCCGGCAAGCAATATGCCCGAGGCTCCACCGCTCCCGAGATAAAGATTCTCCCAATTGGGATGTTCGGTTGCCAACTCACCTTTGATCCGGGTTCTAATCGCTGCATCTGTCAGCCGTTCGAGCAGCTTTGGAATTCCGCCGTCGGCCACCCAGGGTGGCAGGCTGGCGGCCAGAGCAGTCCCGCCGGCGACGTAGGGGTACATATCGGCAGAAACGTCCTGTCCGGCATCGCGGGCGGCCTGTATCATCGCGACAATCTTGGGCATCGAGCCCCAGCGGAGCTGGCCAATCACTTTCAGATGGAAAATCTCGACCGGCAAGCCCGCTTCTTTGCCGATGCGCAAGGCTTCTTCCACCGCCGGCACCTCGCTTTGGCCCTCGCTGCGCATGTGGGTGGCGTAGACGCCTCCGTATTGCGAGGCGACCTTGGCCAGCTCAATCAGTTCCTCAGTCTTGGCATAGTGGCCGGGAGGATAGATGAGAGCCGTGGAGATTCCGAACGCCCCTTGCTGCATCGCCTGAGCGACAAGAGCCTTCATCTTTTCCAACTCTTCCGGGGTGGGCGCGCGGTCCACGTCGCCGAGGATCGCTTCCCGCACTTGGGCTGCGCCTACGTAGGTGCCGATGTTCAAGGGTGTCCTGTCTTTCTCAAGTCTGGCAAAGTAGTCATCCAGCGTGGTCCAGTCGACTTTCAAGTGATATTGGTCCAGATCAGCCTGGAGCCGGGACAGGGTGAGCGCATCCTGGGGCGCGGCCGACGCTCCTTCGCCTGTGATCTCGGTGGTTATGCCCTGCGACAGCTTGCTCAAGGAACGGTTGTCGATAAGCAGGGCCATTTCCGATTGCCCAAGCATGTCAATAAAACCCGGAGAAACAACCAGACCCTGCGCGTCAATGACCCGCTTCGCAAGAAACGCATCTACTTTTCCAATCTTCACGATGCGATCGCCGCGGATGGCCACGTCGCCTGAGACCCAGGGATTTCCCGATCCGTCAATGATTCGTCCATTCTGGATGACAAAGTCGTATGCCGGAAAATTCTGGTGATCAGTGCCCGGCTGTTGGTTGGGGAACGAGTTGCCAGCGGACTGCGCTAGCAGGGCAGCGGCCAGGGAAAGGACGCAGAGAATTCCGGCTTTGCGGAGGATGGTCATGGTTGTTCTCACTCGCAGGGTTGATGGTCTACTGGCGCTGCAACCCCAGCTCTACGCGCGGGCCAGCGCTTGCGCATTCCAGTTCTTTTTGCGAATCATGAGCCATTCGATAAGATCGCACTTTATCGCACAACCCAGACCGGGGCCAGCGGGCACCTTAATCGTTCCAGCGGAACTCACTACCACTTCCGGCTCAATGATGTCTTCGTTCCAGTAGCGACGGCTGGCGGAAACGTCGCCGGGCAGCGTGAAATTCGGCAGCGTGGACATGGCGATATTGTGAGCGCGCCCGACACCCGACTCCAGCATGCCGCCGCACCAAACGGGCAGCGAATGTTCCTGGCACACATCGTGAACCTCCCGGGCCGAGCTGTGGCCGCCGACTCTTCCAAATTTGATGTTAATGATCCGACACGCGCCCGACTCGATCGCCGCGACCGCATGGGCGGCGTTATTGATGCACTCGTCCAGACAAATTGCGGTCTGCATTTGGGCCTGCAGCTTGGCGTGTGAATGAATGTCATCCCATTGCAGCGGCTGTTCGATCATCAACAAACCAAGCGTGTCAAGCTTCTTCAAATGCTCCGCATCCTTGAGCTCATAAGCGGAATTGGCGTCCACCGAAAGGCGGATGTGAGGAAATTCGGTTCGCACCGCAGCCACGAAATCCAGATCCTTGCCCGGCTTGATTTTGAGTTTGATTCTCTGATATCCGCAGCTCAGTTCCTCGGCGACCTTTCGCACCAGTGCCTCGGGAGTCTCGCGAATGCCGAGTGAAACGCCACAAGCAATCTCCTTCAAAGTTCCACCAAGCAGCGTTGCGAGAGGAACTCCCTTCAACTGTGCCTCGGCATCCCACAGGGCGTTCTCCACTCCAGCCTTAGCCATCTGATGGCCGCGGATTGCGGCCAACACCGGCGCTGCTTCCGCAGCTCTGGTCAAACTCCTACCGATCAGTCTAGGCACGATGAATTCGGAAATGACGTGCCATGCCGTGTCTGTGGTCTCGGAGTTGTACGAGGGACTTTCGATGGTTGTGACTTCTCCCCAACCACTGATGCCATCCACAACGACTTCGAGCAGGAGAATTCTACGATCTTGAGTGACTCCGAAGCTGGTTTCAAAAGGTGCCCGGAGGCGCATGCGGATTTCGCGCAGCACGATCTCTTCAATCGTCATAGAGCTCCGATCAGAGCTTCGTGGATGGAGTAGGCGCTTTCTTCTCCGGTGAGCGCATCCGACGCCGGCAACGAGCGTAATTGGCTGGAAGGTTTCCTATTACCCATCGCGGAGGAGGAATGCGACAACTGCTTGAAGGTTAAATTCAAAATAGGATATTGTTGCCAATCCTTGTAGTCGAAATGCCACCACTCGTACGGGTAGACGGTGAACCCCTCCGACTCCAAGGCGTCACGCAGAAGGGCGCGGTCCCACCGTTCCAACGATGTGCCGCCGGGATACGCGGCATACGACCGTTCCGACATTTCATCGTAGTTGCCGGTCATCGGCACTTCCCTTCCGGTTTTCAGTTCGTAGAGCGTCAGATCGACGGCGCAGCCCCGGTTGTGTCGCGAGCCTTCGCGGGGATCGGCGACAAAGATTTTCTTGTCTTGAGGAGTGGCGTCCCAAAACATCTTGGTTACATACCACGGCCGATAAGCGTCATGAATGAGCAAGCCATAGCCGAGTGTTGCAAGCTGGCGCGACGCCCGGCCTAATGCCTCGGCAGCAGGGCGCTGCAGATATGCCTTGGCTTGTTCGTAAACCGGAGTGCCAAGAAAATTCTGCGACGTGGCATACCGGATATCGAGTTTGATGTTGGGAACCACGGTGGTGAGATCCACCAAGTCGGGAGCGCGCAGCGACCCGCTCTCCTCGGGCTGCTTTGCAGCCAAAGCCCGCTGGCGGAGTGCCGTGATGGATTCCGTGGGATGCACTTGCAGTTCATTGGAGCCGGCCGCCTTGCGCCTCTTGAAAACCACTTCTCCGATCTTCACTTGGGTAGCTTGTCCGGCCGCGTCAAGCGCGAAGGTGGCGCTTTCACCGTCGTAAAGCCCATGGTCGGGAAACTTGAAAACGTTGTCCGACATTTGCTCCAGCGGATCGTATTCGAACCATTCGATCAGGACGTGGAGCTTGCCGGCTTTTTCGAGAACATAAAGAATGTCATGGTCCCATCCATACTCAGCGATCAAGCCGGCGAATTGCCGGGCCGGAGGATCGGGCCGCCATCTTTCCACTCGTGGGAGTACTTTGTCGCCGAAGCGAATGCCGCCCTTATCGGGAACGATCTTCTTCTCAAGGTCTTCGCGCAATCTGCCATCGGCCACCAGCGCATCGCCGTACATGCGCAGTTGAGATTCAAAACCACCATTGACCGGGAGCAGGTGAAGTGTGCCCGCACGCTCCAGCAGATCGACAGCGTCGGCGCCTTCGCCGTAGCGGCCAGCCAGATTGCGGGCAAGATCGGGAGGTAAGGAGTTTGTCGTTGCAACGTCGGGTAGCGGCTTTCCGGATCGCGCCGCAAGCATCAGCCGCAAGGCTTCTTTGGCGATGGCGCCGGTGACCGCATTTGCCGCGTCCTCGGTAGTGATCGCCACCACGCCAAGCTTCTCGTCCGGCAAGGCGGCGAGTTGCGTGGCAAAACCGTAGATGGCCCCGCCATGCCCAACCACACGACGACCGTCAAGTTGCGAAAGGCTGAATCCAATGCCAAAGCCCGTTTTCTCGCCCGGCCTGGCAAACTGCGGGGTCCACATCTCATCGAGGGTTTCTCTCTTGATGACCTGCGCGTCAGGCCCGCGCCCGCCGTTGAACAACACCTTGAGAAACTGCCCCAGGTCGGTCACGGTGGAATACATGCATCCGGCGGGAGCTAAGCCCAATTCGAAAGTGGGAGCCCGAAAATTGAGCCCGTCATAGCTCCACATGTAAGCCTCGGCGAGGTTTCACAGCAAAGTGGGCTCGGGCGCGAATGCGCTTTCCGTCATACCCAGGGGCGCCAAGATGGCCTGCTTCAGGTACTCGGCGAAAGGCACATGGTTCAGTTGCTGAAGCGTGTAGCCGACCACGGCGATGCCGGCGTTCGAATACTTGGTGTGCGTCCCAGGCGGATAGACCAATCTGGTCGTGTTCATGCTGTGGACGATGGCCTCCAAGGTTGGCTCAGTCGGATCGAAGTAGTTGCCGACCGGAGGCTCGCGCAGCAACCCCGAACGGTGGGACATCAATTCGCGCAGAGTGATCGCGGCGCCGTTCGGATTCTGGGGATGGAAATCGGGGATGTAGTCGCTTACTGGTGCGTCGAGATCGATTTTCCTCGACTCCACCATCTGCATGATCGCGATGTCGGTAAATAGCTTCGACACCGAGCCAACTCGATAGACAGTGTGAGCGGTGGCAGGAATTTTTCGATCAGGATCCTGATAGCCGAAGCCCTGGGCCCAGACAATTTCGCTCCCATCCACGAGGGCGATGGAGAATGCCGGGAGTTGCTTTACTTCCATCTCGCGGCCGATGAGAGCCTTGAGTGCCGCCGCCACATCCGAATAGTCTTTGCGCGCCGGAATGTCAGGCTGATCCCCCGCGAGCGCCAGTCCCGTCAGAAGCGAGATCGCCAGCGCAAGGTGAGCCAGCGTGAATAAGAGGTGTTTTGCCTTTCGCATCTGAAGTTCTAGGCCTCCCAAGTCTTGCTAGTCGACGACAAGTGAGTCATTTCCCCCTCTAGCAGCCAGAAAAAGGTCACGTCTTCAAGCGCCGCCAGATGAGATAGGCCGGAGCCCCTGTGGCTACGACACAAAGTCCAATTGCGGCTCGAGCCGGCTGGGAGATGATCGTGTCGACCACGAATGCGCAGACCACGGCAATGAACGCCAAAGGCGTCCAGGGATAGCCTGGAACTCGGTAGGCTCGCGGTTGTCCTTGATTTCGTCTTCGATACACAAAGATGCTTGCCGCGGCCTGCGCATAGAACATCCAGCCAACAAAGACCACATAGGTGAGCAACTGTTCGAAGGTTCCAGTCACGGTCAGCACCGATGCCCAAAACGCCGTCGCAGCGATTGCAAAGGCGGGAGTACCGAAGCGCGGATGAATCTCAGCGAGACGTTTGAAGAACAGCCCGTCCTTCGCCATGGCGTAGTACACGCGGGGCGAAGTCAAGACAATGGAATGGGCGGCGCTGAAAATGGAAATAAGAATTGCAAAGGTGACAGCTTTCGCGAAAGCGGGACCGACTGCCGTGGACAGTGCCGCGGCGGCAACCCGAGTGGAATGGGCAACTCCGTCCGGGCCGAGGGCGGCAGCGTATCCAAGGTTGGCAAAGATATAAATCACAATCAGAACCGTGACACCAACCAGAAATGCGAGGGGAAAATCGCGAGCCGGATTTACCGTTTCTCCCGCCGAGTATGTGCAGTATTGCCAACCCTCGTAAGCCCACAAAACGCTGACCAGCGCCAAACCGATGCCTGACCACTTGGAGCTGAACAAAGCTGGCGGCCCGCCCTCAGTGCCACCAACGTGGAAATTATTGCCAAGCCATAGCAGCAGCACTCCCATCGCAAGAATGGCTAGAATCTTTACCGCGGTCGTAAGATTCTGCAGATCGGCGCTCTGACGAGTTCCACGCACATTCACTAGCGCGATGACGACGATCATCGCCAGCGATACCAGCCTGGCACTCCAAAAGCCCAACGGATAGAACTGTCCGAGATAGCTGCTGAACGCAACCGCTAACGTGGCGACCGAACCTGTGCTGACGACAAGAAAAAGAACCCAGCCAAACAAGAACGCGGGGAAGCGACCAAAGCAGTCTCGTATGTAAACGTACAAGCCGCCGGCCTCCGGCCTAGTCGCGCTCAGTTCGCCGTAGGTCAGAGCTCCCAGCAGTGACAGTACTCCGCCCAAAAGCCACACCGACAAGGCTAATGGCAGGGAGTTCCCGACATCCTTGAGGACCACGCCCGGAACCAGAAATATCCCCGAGCCAATCACGGTTCCGAGAATCAGCAAGACGAGGTCGCGTAGTCCTAGAACCCGCCGCAGTCCATGGTCGGCGAGCGAACTGCCGGAGGGCGATGCAGGAGATCGCGATATTACGCTCAAGTCGAATTCAGGCACAGATGCTCCGGTCCTTAGGTTTAGGAGCAAACGGATCGGTTTGTCAATGAAAAAGCAACATGTGATGTTTCCTATTGACACGGTGCATCATCTGCTGTAAAAGTTCTGCGTCTCCAGGGGCACCACTGGCGAGGGCCAATTCGTACAAAAGCACAGACATAAACTGCGGTATGCTGGCCGTCTTCTGGAAAACCTATGATCAAGCGAAGCCGTTTTGGACGTGTTGTTTTCACTTTGTCATTGCCAAGGAGGGTTGCGCTGGCGGCCTTGCTCACGTGCTTCTGCCTGCCTGTCACAATCAGCGCAGCCCAGGGTGGAGGCAAGGGGCAGAATCCCAAGCCGGCTGCGCAGCCTCAAAAGCCGATGACCGCCGCAACTGCACCTGCGGGCGCGCCCGAAATGACGGCCGATGATGTCGGCGCCTTCCTGGATGGCGTGATGCCGCTGCAGCTGCGCCGGGAGGACATCGCCGGGGCTGTGGTCGTTGTAGTAAAAGACGGGAAAATTCTGTTCGCGAAGGGTTACGGCTACGCCAACGTAGAAAAGAGGATTCCGGTTTCGCCGGACGGCACGCTGTTCCGCCCCGGTTCGATCTCAAAATTGTTCAATTGGACCTCGATCATGCAGCAGGTCGAGCAGGGCAAGCTCGATCTGGATCGCGACGTCAATGATTACCTCGATTTCAAAATTCCGCCCACCTTCCCGAAGCCGATCACGCTGCGCGACATCATGACCCATACTGCGGGATTCGAAGAAACCGCGCAGGAACTTTTTGTTCCCGATGCCGCCCATCTGACGCCCCTGGGGGACTACGTGAAGGCACATCTGCCGGAGCGCATCTTCCCACCGTTCACGACGCCGGCATACTCGAACTACGCGACCACCCTGGCGGGTTACATTCTGCAACGTGTTTCCGGCGAGCCCTTTGACGACTACATTGATAACCACATCTTCCATCCTCTGGGGATGATGCACTGCACTTTTCGGCAACCCCTGTCGGACGCGCTCAAGCCGCTTATGTCTGAGGGGTACAGCGTGGCTTCACAGCCGGCGAAGCCCTTCGAGTTCGTGGAAGCGTTCCCGGCAGGAAGCTCCTCGGTCACGGGCACGGAGATGGCGCGCTTCATGATTGCCCATCTGCAGGACGGCCAGTATGAAGGGGTGCAGATTCTGCGCCCGGAAACGGCACGGCTGATGCACTCGCGGCAGTTTTCCAACCTGCCCGACATGAACAGCATGGCACTGGGCTTCTACGAGGAAAGCAGGAACGGGCATAGAATCATTGGGCATGCCGGTGACACGGATTACTTCCAGAGCGATCTGCACCTGATTCTGGACCAGCACCGCATTCGCCTGGAGATCTCGTCGTCGGCATTCCCCAAGTATTCGCGTAACTTGAACACCGGAGAAGCTCTTGGCAAGAACAGTGACGTGATCACAGCCGAGCAGACGATTTATCATGACGCGCAACATCTCTCGCACGTGACTCTGCCGGTGGTACGCTGAGCCCGCACAATTGCTCCGTCGAGGCGGACTGAAACCTGGACAAACGATTCCTTGCTGGAATCAAAGCGAAAGATAAAGTTGGATGTGTCGATAACCCAGACGCCATGGCCGCCGGACGCGATTTGACCGATTACTCCCACGACCGGCGGAAGCCGTGCCATCAGAAGCTCCTATCTAAATGCGCTGAAAAGCTCAGTACCTACAGCGTTTGCAGAAAATTGATCAGATCCTGCATCTGCTGCGAGGTCAGATTGATCTGAAAGCGCTCGTTGTAGAAGTTCACTACCTGCGTCAGATTGGCGGCGGCGCCATTGTGAAAGTACGGGGCACGGGCGGCGAGTCCGCGCAGAATAAGGCCCTTCCCGCGCCCGATATCGCTGCACTGCCCCGTGATCAGGGCCTTCCCCGGGTCCGTTGTATAGAATGTCTGCCCAGCAAGCGGTCCCTGGTTGCACACCAGTTGGAACACGGGCATCGTCGCCGGAGCCAACTGCTTCAACCCGGCGATAATGTTGGGATCGGTTTCGTATGCCAGCGACCGGCCGTTCCCGATATCGAGCGGCAGCGGGAATGAATGATCGCCGACGTTTGGTGCATCATGGCAGGTCGTGCACGTACCTGTAATCTGCTGTCCGCCGGTGACCAGACCCGGCACGTTGCTGATGGTCAGCGGTTGCGTGTTGAAAATCTGTTCGCCACGAGCGATCGATGCCTGCTGACGGTTGCGCGAGTTCTGCCACGAGCTGTAGATCGTGAACACATTCGGATTGAACTGTTTGCCCTGCGGGTCGCCACCCAGCGAATCATTGATTCCCGGGTAATACGGTTGTGAGGGCAAGTATTGCGGGCCGCCATAGGAACCTTTCTGTCCGTACAGATTTCCGGCATAAAAATCGGCCATCTGGGCCGAGTTGAGTTCCGACTCGAGGCTGACAATATCGGCGAGCTGAGCTTGCGTGGGAGCCTGAGCAGCCTGTGCGTGGGTAAGCGTGGCGTCAATCGCCTGTTGGGTCAAGTCGGCGTTCAGGTTTGCCTGGAAGGTCTGTTCATTGTTGAGCGGATTAAAGAACGACTCCCGGCCGTCAAACATCACCGCGCTCAGGAAACCGAGATTGGTTGTGGGAAGTGGCCGGCGGTAGATGGAGACCGTCGTCTGTCCTTGCGGGTTCGTGGTCAGGGCGCAGCCATAAGGGTCCTCGACCGCAGTAATCGTGTACTGGGGCGAACTTGTGCTGAACTGATTCGGCGGCAGTTGAATGCCAATGCGAATCAGTCCGAAGTTCACGACCAGGCTGTTATTGACCGGACCAGTGGGACAGGTCGAACCATCCACCTGCGCGAACAGCGGGTCTTTCCCATGCGACAGGTAATAGCGGATCTGGGCGTCTACCGCGCTTAGGCCGAAGCCGTCGGTCGCGGCATGACACGTGGCACAGGTACGACCGTTTGTCCCGAGGCTCTGAAAAAAGGCGCCGCTCAGATCGATGGAACCCTTCGTGCTGTTCGTGGCGGAAAAGCCGGTAAAGTCGAAGAACGGGAAAAGATTCGGAAGGTAGATGTCGGCGATCGCAGTTCCGCTGGTAAGGATTCCAAGAAAGACAACCCAGTGCAGGATTCGTTTGCGGGTACCTTTGGGCCAGAACCACATGCTGATGCGCGACATAGGAAGCTCCTTCGACGAAATTTGTTTTGTTGGGGAGTTCTGGATGGAAGCTACGAGCTCCTGTGGGTCGTAGAACCTGCTTTGCCCAGAATTAACGGGCTGCCTGGGAACAACCGTGATAAAATCCCGGCCAGTTTCTGGCTTGCGCCAATCCGCCATCCCCCGCGGCAAAAGTTACTTCGCATGTCCTTCACATGTCCTAAAATGGGCGCTCAAAAGTTCTCAAAACCTCTCAAAACCGAGTTATGTCCAGTCTGACCAGCAACTTGTACGAGTTCGACGAATTCCGTCTTGACCCGCAAAACCGGGTGTTGAGAAGGAGTGGGACAGCTGTGCCACTAACCCCGAAGGCCTTCGATGTCCTGCTCGTGTTGATACAAAACGCTGGAAGGATTGTGACTAAAGACGAGCTGATGAAAACGGTCTGGCCCGACAGCTTCGTGGAAGAGTCAAACCTCACGCAGACCATTTTCATGGTGCGGAAGGCGTTGGATGAGACGGCCGATCGGCGCTACATCTTTACCGTGCAAGGCCAGGGTTACCGGTTTCTGGTTCCAGTTACAGAGACAGCCAATAGCGCGGCGGAGATAGAAGCGCCGGAGATTGAGGAGCCGGCACCGCCTCCCAGTGCGGGAAGTGCGCCCGAAACTCAATTGCAGTCGCACCCGCAACGCGCGAGCGATTGGAGAGCGGCCGTCATTGCCTCGGGCGTCGTCGCGCTAGTCTTGATCGTGACGTTTACCATTTGGATCTGGCGTTCGCGGCACGGCGCGGCTGAACAGCCTGGCAGAACTATGCTGGCGGTTCTGCCCTTTGAGAATTTCACCGGCGATCCGGGCCAGGAATATTTCAGCGATGGGCTGACAGAAGAGATGATCAGCCAGCTCGGGGACCTCGATCCTGCTCATCTGGGTGTAATTGCCCGGACTTCGGTGATGCACTACAAGCACTCGCAGGAGTCAATTCCCCAGATCGGAAAGGATTTGGGGGTGCAGTATGTGATCGAGGGCAGCGTGCGTCGCGATTCGGAACGGGTTCGTATCACGGCGCAGCTCATCCAGGTGAAGGACCAGAGCCACCTGTGGGCGCGGGAATACGATCGCGATCTGGGTCATCTGCTGGAGCTGCAGGCGGAGATTGCGCGGGAGGTCGCCAACGAAATCGCATTCAGCCTGAGCGGGCGGCGGCCGATGGAGGCGGTCCGGCAGGCGGCGGAGCATGCGCCAGGTGCGAAGACCGGGGCGAACTTTTATGAAGTGTATGACCTCTACCTGAAGGGTCGGTTTTTCTGGAACAAGCGGACGTTGGAGGGATTTCGACAGGCAGCCGATTACTTTCAACAGGCAATTGATAAGGATCCGAATTACGCTCGCGCCTACGCCGGACTGGCGGATACGTTCGCCTTGACGAGCACGTGGTGCATGGGGCCGCAAAACGAGCTTATGCCGAAGGCGCGGACGGCGGCCTTGCGGGCGCTGGAACTCGATGAGGGTCTCGCGGAGGCGCATGCCTCGCTTGCCCTGATCAAAGAAAATTACGATTATGACTGGACGGGGGCAGAGAAGGAATTCCGGCGGGCGATTCAACTCGATCCGCAATATGCGACCGCGCACCAGTGGTATGCGGAGTTTTTTTCCTGGCAAGGACGATTCGCCGAGGCATTTGCCGAGAGCGAGCAGGCTCGCCGGCTCGATCCCTTATCGCTGATTATTGCCCGCGATCATGTATCGATCCTGTATTTCTCGCGCCAATATGAGGACGCCCTGAAGCAATGCCATTCCATATTCGAACTGGACCCGAATTATGATCCGACCGGGACTCTAATGATTCCTTCGGATCTGCAACTTGGCCGGTACGACGAGGTAGTCGGCTTGATCAATCGCTGGAAGGATCGCTACGCAGGGCCATGGCTATGGGCGTGGCAAGCAGCCGTGTATGGCCGCTCGGGCCATGCGAAAGAGGCGCGGCACGCATTGATGAAACTCGAGCAGAGCGTCGGCTCGCGGGCGGAAGGAACCGAGATGTTGTTGATCGCCTATTCGGGCACAGGCCAGAGAGAACAGGTGATCGAGCTGCTGCAACGAGCATATTCGGAGCACTCGAATGCAGTCGTGGCCATCAAGGTGGACCCGATATATGACCCGATTCGGAGCGATCCGCGGTTCGAAGATCTGCTGCGCCGCCTTGGGTTGGAATAGTAATAACTGCTTGGCTTTCGTGCTGGTTGCCGGCAATGCGGAAGGCTTTCAGCGCGGGCAGCAGATTGTCCGCAGCCAAGCCAGGTCGTGGATCATCGGCAAGCAGGATGTAATCCGAGCTGCCACCTGGTAGGCACTCACCCACTCAGCTCAATTGGTGATAAATCTCGTGGGTGTTGAAAAAGTCCCTCAACGGAACGGCTTTTCATCTGCGAGCATGCGTCGCTTGTTTTCTGTCTCCGTTCGACTAAGTGGTGGTCGGCAGAACCGGTGTTGTCGGCTGACTGAGGAAGCGCACCAGTCGCTTGATGTTCTGAGCTACCGCTGCCAGGAAGAACTGCTCGCGCACGAACCTGAGTCTCCGCAGACGCAAGCGCCGCAATCCGATCTGATTCTTCAGTTCTGCAAACAAGGCCTCTACTTTCTTTCTCTGCCGTTGTGCTTTGGCGAACTCTGGTGTGTTGACCAACTCCCGCGCACGTTGTCGGGCTGGTTCGTTCTGGTGGATGATAAGGCCCCGGAAGGCAGCACTGGTGCATTGTGGTCGGAGCGAGCAGGGGCCACACTTTTGCGTGTCCCGATGTAGTTGAAGGCTCGATTGCGATAAACTCGGCCACCGTAGTTGAGGAACTGGCCGGCGGGGCAGATATAGCGATTGTTTTCCGGTTCGTACGTGAAACGCTCGGGGCCAAAGAATGGGCTCCTCTTGCGGTGGATACTGTCACGGGTCCGCATGTAGGGAGTGATGCTCCGATCGGCTAGCCATTGCAAGAACTCGCCGTTCCCGTAGGTCGTATCGGCAGCCACCGATTCTGGCTCTCGTCCTTGCCATTGCGCGAAACGAGTGAGCATGTCCTGCGCGGCTACCGTTTCCTGGCTCATCCGTGCTGCCGTCGCTTGCACTCCCACGATCACGCAACTGTGATTGTCGATCAGATAGTTGTCGTAGTACCCCAGTCGAGCCGGTGTCCCGCCTTTCGTGGCGTAAGTGGAATCGGGATCGGTTGTCGATACCTGATCTTGCTCGTGCACCGACTCTTCCACCGGATTCTGCTGTTCCAGTTCCACCAGAAACTGGCGCACCGTATGGTTGACCGTGGCCGCTTCCGCCAACTGCTCGCGTGGAATGCGACTCTCTTTCGCCGCATTCGCCTCCACGAAACTGCCATCGACCGACAGTTCCTTCCCTCGCACCAGCCCCACTTCCACGCACTGCTTCACGATCCGTTCGAATAGCCGCTCGAATAACTTCGATTCCTGAAATCTTCCGTGCCGGTTCTTGGAGAACGTAGAGTGGTGTGGAATCTCCTGATCGAAACCTAGACCGGTGAACCAGCGCCACGCCAGATGCATGCGCAGTTCCTCCACCAACTTCCGTTCGCTGGTGATGCCGTACAAATAGCCAATCAGAAGAATGCGCAGCAGCAACTCAGGATCGATCGATGGCCGACCCGTCTCACTGTAGCTGTCCTTCAGTTGCTGCCGGACGAACTCGAAGCTGATGTGTTTGTCGATCAGCCGCAACAGATGGGTTTCAGAAACTTGGTCTTCCAGACGGAAGTAGTAGAACAAAGCTTCGGAGCGGTCGTGTTGCCCCATCATAATCAGCAGGCCTCCGACGATCAGAATCAAACAGAGCATGTGCGATTGCTTTCTTCTAACATGCTTCTGCTGAATTTCATCCTGCTAATCGACGTGACTTTTTCAACACCCACTCTCCATAGCACTCAAAATCCCTCAAAGAAATCTTGGAGGAGTGCCAGGCGAAAGGCATCGTCACCATCGGCACGGCGACAACACCCGACGAGGCTGCAGCACTTCAGGAAGCGGGCGTGAATGCCATTGCCGCTTCTGGCTTCGAAAGCAGGTGGGCATCGCGGTTCATTTCTCCGGCCGGCGGAGGATTCGCTTAACCGGCACGCTGTCGCTAGTCCCACAGGTCGTCGACATCGTCGATGTGCCAGTGATTGCCGCTGGGGGAATAGGAGATGCACGAGGTGTAATAGCTGCCCTGGCTCTCGGCGCAGAAGCCGTCCAAATGGGAACGGTATTCCTGGCGTGCGAGGAATCCGGCGCCAGCCGCCTTCATCGTGAAACTTTGCGACGACGCCACGCCGGACATTACCGGCAGTTTTACCGGCAGTTGACCTTCCCTGCATCCAGCACGTCATTGCGGAGATATTCGAAGGCTGTGCCGTGAAACGCGTTGGTGCCGGATTTTGTCACCACTGAAACCTGCGCTCCAGGCGTGCGTCCAAACTCCGGAGCGAAGGTTGAAGTCTAAATCCGGAATTCCTGCAACGCATCCAGCGAGACCAGATTGCTGAGGCCGCCAAACGCGTTCGTTGCCGGAAGCTGTCCCGTCCCGCCCTGACCAAAACTGGAAACGGGGGTGCCCAGGTTCGCGCTTACCCCATCGACGGTGAAATAATTCGCGTCGGGCCGCTGGCCGTTCACACTAAACTGACCTTCTTCGAAGAAATTGTTCGACACCAACACTACGCCAGGCGTCAGGTCGATAAGGGCACTGAAACTGCGCCCGTTCAGCGGTATATTCTCCACGAATCGGTTGTCGATGAGGGTGCTCACGCTCGCAGACTCGGTGTTCAAGAGCGGCGCACCACCTTCCACCGTCACGCTCTCCGATGCCGAGCCGACGGCATTTCGAAGTCGATATCCAGAGCATCCTGCACGTGCAGAATGACATCCGGCTTGATCAGCTTTCTGAAGCCGGGCTTTCCCACCTCGATCCGATAGGTGCCGGGAACGAGACTCCGCAGGTAATATTCGCCCGCTGCATTCGTGGTCGCCTCGTCGCTGACATTTGTGCCAGCATTGATAGCGACAACGTGGGCGCCGGCGATTCGAGCTTTGGAGGGATCGGTTACGCGACCGGCGAGTGAGGCATTTGTAGATTGGGCTGGTGACCATGCCTTCGCCCAGCCCGTCGGCAGCTCCGTACGACGCGCGGATTCCGCCATCGTTGAAATAGGCGATACCACCCTGAAAGAATCCGAGCCATAAGCCGCCGTGCACCGGATCGGCGATTAGGGCATACGCGAAGTCCTTATGCCCTAAGCCGGCCCACGGAATTTGTTGGACCTCATTGCGCGGAGACAACGAAAGAGACCGGACCTCTGCTCGGCGACCCAAAGATTCCCCGCACGGTCTTCAGCGATGCCATGCACCGACTCGCCAGGAGTCCCGCTTATGGAAGTGAAAGTGTCCTTCTCCAGATATCCGAACCCCCGTCGTGTGGAAACCCAAATTCTCCCCGACTATCCTGAAAGAGAGAATTCGGCATTTCTCCGTTGAGTTTGCCATCTCGCTTTGCGCTCCCGGTACGCGGAATGGTAATTCGCCCATCGTTCCACCGGTCCAAGCCGCCGGCCGTCCCGAGCCAAATGCTCCCGTTCCTTTCCGCAACAACGGACACAACAGGGCTTACCGATGTTCGACCAATGGCTACAGCGAATACACGCAGAAGCCCGCGATAAGGTGAAGCTCGCGAGTGAAAAGACGTTCCTCACGAAAATAAATTGCGACGTAGAGTTCAGAATCGTGAAGCCCGATGGAACAGTCAAACACATTCATGGCATCGGCCATCCAGTTTTGAGTGCCACTGGAGAGCTTGTTCAAGTGCTCGGCACAATGATCGATGTCACCGAGCGCAAGCGTGCCGAAGAGGCGCGCGACAGGCTACGACAATTGGAGACCGAGCTGGCGCACATCAATCGTGTATAGCCGAATCAAACTTACAACCGGCTCCTGAAGTAATCGAGACTGGCATGTGCGCACGGATTTCCAAAGCGAGGAGCTGCAAGTAACGAGAAAGATCCCCGCGGCATGAACGCGCAGAGTCGAGTCTTGTGGTCAGCGCTTATCGGGCGTGGGCCGGGGCGGAAACAACGCTGCACTGCACGCGGCAGAGATTGTGGTTGCAAGCCACAGGGCTGCTGAGATCGAGTAATGTATGACGACTGCACCCAACGCCGCCCCTAAGAACATTGCGGCCACCGCCGCAACCCTTCTCGCCAATCTCGGGTTGTTGCCGTTCGCGAGCGAAGAGTCCGCGCCGATGCCGGTGATCGTTAATGTCAAAACCGTCGTCGTCAGATCCGGGATTGCGAGTTTCCGGACAGCGGCATTCCGTGTGCCCATCGCCAGCGCCGTCAAGGCGATCAGAGCGAACGGTTGAAAAGAATGTTCCAGCAAGTCGCTTCGGTATCCGATACCGCAAAACGACGCAGCCAACAGAAAGGCGACCTCCAGGAGGAACGCTTGTGCCGCAAATCGAATCTGTGAATCGGCACTCGCCCGGGCCATAACCCGTCCCCCGAGTATTGCCCCTAAGAGAAAAGCCAGGAGTGCCGTTAACGAGCGTGCGATGGACAGTCCGGACACGTGCGCCGTTGCAAATGCGAGAAGCACGATATTCCCCGTCATGTTCGCAGTGAAGACGCGCCCGAGCGACAGAAAACTCACGGCGTCCACCAGGCCGGTGACCGCCGTCATTCCGAGCAGGGCGTAAGGTATGACCTTTTCAGTGGTTGGACTGCTCGCCATAAACAATCAGCCGACCGGGTACATTGCGATTGCTCATTGCCGGCCCTCCCTCTCAAAACGGCTGTTCTGTTCTAGGATCGCGCCCTAGAACTTGTAGCCGGCCCACAATGCCCAGTAATTGAGGTTGCGGGCTGGCTGACTCTCCTTCACGAATTTCCCCGCGTAGAAAATTCCGTAGTCGGCTTGAAACCAGAGGTGACGATTCGCTTGCCAGTGCACCTCCGTGCCTGGACGATTCCCGACGAAACGCGCGTTGCTCTTTCCTGCGGGAATAATCAGAAATCCGGGGACGGAATACACTCCGTCTCGCAAGACTCTCGCGCCACTGAAAGATCCAATCCACGGAGGCAGTCACACTGTGCGGTAACAGCGTTTCAACATGAGGGTGTACGTCGATAAAGTTGATGGGACCCGGTCCGGCGGTGGCGAGGACACCAAAATAGTTGCCCTTCGGAAACAAGGGATTGAACGTACCGAGAGTATTGGTCCTTGGATCGTCGCCGCTGGAGATGTCTGCCTTGACACTGAATCGTGGTTTCAGCGGAAGGGTCGGGAACCGGTAACCGGTTTCCGATGCCACAGTCCATGCCCGGATATCTGCGGATCCGAAGGTGCCAAATTGCCAAAGCGCTTCATAATCGAAATCCCAACCGGGTTTCGTTTGAGCGATGGGACGAGAGAGACGCGCACCGATGGTGTGCCGCACCTCTTGCGCAACACCTCGGTTGAAGGCGGCTGCCTTTCGATCGAGGCCAAGATAGTAAGTATCCAGCGTGAGGCTTTTCTTAAGAGTTCGGACGCCATACACGCCCCAGAACCCGATTGCATGATTGGGCGCGTTATCAAAGAAACCCGGCTTGTCCAGTGTCAGGTCGCATGGCGAAGCCGTCAATCTGCCAACCGCTGATGCCGGTCTTTACCTTGAATCCGTCAAAGCTCAAGCGGACATTTGGGCCCTCCCGCACATCGATCAGGCGGCCAGAGCCGTATTCCATCTCCTGTCTGCCGGCTCTGAGTTTGATCCAGTTCCGATCCTCTCCCGTTCCGACTTCGATGAATGCGGTCTGGAAATCCAGTTTCTTTTCGTCGATCGGGCGCGGGCCGCCGATGCGATAAGAATTCAAGCCGCTTTTTAGCTCCACGAACGAGCGAACGTGCGTGCCGTAGTGAACGTCAAAATAAAACATGTACCGTTCGTCGAGATAGCCGTTCATGAACGGCTGTTGGCCCCAGTTGTCGTTTCCAATCTGTTCCCACATCTCGCGAGCTTCGCCGCCCATAGATAGGAACCAGCCATTCCGGCCTGATCGCAGAGGAATGTATTTGATAGGATCCCAAAAATCCTGTCGTTCGGCTGGATCGGCAAGGAAACTCCAGTCGTCGTCCTCGCGAAGCAAGTGATAGGTTGGTGCTGGAGGCGGGGATTCGTTAGTCGGAATCGATTGGCCTTGCGAGAGCAGCGAACTCACAGAAGACAGCACAATCAATATCATGACGGTGCGCATCTGTGTCTTCCTTGTCATATCGTGTACGGCTCTGTTCCATCGCATCATCCGTTGTGAGCCTATTTTTTCGCGACAGAGTGGATCTCAGCGATGTACCCTCCTGGAAACCTGACCATAACGGCATCTCGCTCCTCGGTTTTGTATGGAGGAACAAGGACATCCGCACCAGCGGCTTTGGCCTTGGTAAGCGTCTCAGCGAGGTTCGTCACTTCATATCCCATCATCTCCCGGCCGTAGGGATATGGAAGGTGACCGTCAGTAACGAGCACGGTCAACTTCCCGAACTTTGATTCGACCCTCACTCGCCGGTAGGTTTCCGTCGGGCTTTCCGATTTCAACGCCAGGCGCACGCACTTCATCGGAGACAACGCTTCCGTGGGAGAAGGCAAGAAAGCTGCGCACGAAGGCATCCACCCTGTCCGGAGAGACATAGACGCGATTCTCCGGAACTGTCTGGAGCGGGGTATAGGATGGCGCAGTGGTATGCCAATACAATTGTGTGTTCACACCGCCCGGCCATTGAATGATTGCGTCTTGACCGATCGGATCGTTGAAGGGGGCGACGAACACGTCTGCGCCAGTGGCCTTGGCGGCGTGGACTGCCTCGTCCATGTCCGTGACCAGATAGCCTGTACGCTCCAAGCCGAATGGATACGGGATCGGCGTTTTGAAACCGAACACGGACAGCGTTCCAACGGGCGTTAACACCAACTGAGACATGGTGCTGCTGGGTGTCGGAGTTACGGTGAACACACCCTGCTTGCGACGTTTGCCGCCAAATGTCGCAATCAAACTCGCGACGAAGCGATCGAAATCTTCCGGAGCCACGTAGACATGAGTCGTGTCGTACTGCGGCCCTACAGCTACGCTTACGGTTCCGGTTGTCTGCGCCGTTTGGGCAAAAGCGACGTGCGGAGATCCAACCGCAAGACCGAGCGTCAGAACTAGCGCAACACACGTTCCAACGATATTTTTGTTGAAGCGCATTCGTGTTCTCCTAAATTGACAATCCCTTAGTTTGCTCGACAACCTCGGGCGCTGCGACTGCGAAAGCGTTTCGGGTGGATGCCGCCGCATCGTATCGACTCGCCGACAAGGCAGACGGCCGCAGCACGCGGAACGTCGAGCTTCTTGGTTTGAATCCATATCCCCAACTGTTCACCAAGCACCATTCCTAACAGTCCGAGTAACGCTACGATGGGCGGCGCCGGACTTTTGACTCGGATGAGCCCGTAAAGGACACCCACACCGAGACCAACTACAAACGATAAGAACAACCCTTTCATCTCCATCCCTCCTCCGTCGCGCGAAATTAGAATGCAAAGCAGTCGCAACCCAAGCTCCCAAAGGCCGAGGTCGCCCAGCACTTGCAAGTGGGATTTTGCCCGGCCAGGTGCGGAGCTCTCGACATGTGAACAGGAAGCAGAGTGGGACGCGCCAACTACCTCGCGCTGCCCCTTCGCATAACCGCCATACTCTTTGACAGGAGACCAGCTTGGACTCACCGGTAATGCTGGCGGCGCGAGTTTTGAGAATTCCTCGGTGGCATAAACGATCTTCCCGCCTACAATCGTGAGCACTGATTCGAGCTGCTTGATCTCCTCATCCGGAATCGAGAAATAATCCGCGGAAAGAACGGCCAAGTCGGCCAGCTGTCCGGGAGCAAGCGCTCCCTTCTTACCATCTTCTGTTGAAAACCAACTGCTGCCCATCGTGTAGAGCTTGAGTGCTTCCGCGCGATCGAGCCGATTCTCTTCCGGATACAGACCAAGACCGCCTATGGTCTTGCCAGTGATAAGCCAATAGAGGGAAAGATACGGGTTGTAGCTTGAGACGCGGGTTGCGTCTGTGCCTGCCCCAACCGGAACGCCGATCTCGAGCATTCTCCGAATCGGTGGTGTGCGTTTGGCTTGCTGCGCCCCGTAGCGCTCGACAAAATACTCGCCTTGGAAGGCCATGCGGTTCTGCACCGCGATACCGCCGCCCAGCGCCTTCACGCGCTCGATATTGCGATCGCTGATCGTTTCGCCGTGATCGAAGAACCAGTGCAGGCCGTCGAACGGAATCTCTCGATTCACTTCTTCATAGACGTTCAATGCTCGCTCGATCGTCTCGTTGTATGTCGCATGCAAGCGAAACGGCCAGCGATTCTCTACAAGGTGTCTGATGACGGCTTTCAGCTCGCTTTCCATGATGGGGAGCATGTCCGGGCGCGGTACAAGAAAGTCCTCGAAATCCGCAGCGGAAAAAACCAGCATTTCCCCTGCGCCGTTCACGCGATAGAAATCATCGCCGTCCCCGGGCTTTGTCATTTTGGTCCAGCTCTGGAAGTCGGCCAGTTCTTGTTTCGGTTTCTGCGTGAAAAGGTTGTAAGCAAGCCGGAGGGAAAGTTCTCCATTGCGGTGCAGTTCGTTCACAACGGCGTAGTCGTCGGGATAATTCTGAAAACCGCCGCCCGCATCAATGACACTGGTGATTCCAAAACGGTTCAGTTCGCGGAAGAATTGCCTTGAAGAATTAAGCTGATCCTCGCGCGAAAGCTTTGGCCCCTTGGCCAGGGTCGAGTAGAGAATATTTGCATTCGGCTTCGCGATGAGAAGACCTGTGGGGTTCCCGTGACGGTCGCGTTGAACTTCACCGGCCGGAAACTCAGGGGCATTCTTGTCATAGCCCACAGCACGAAGCGCTGCTCCGTTCAACAGTGCTCTGTCGTACAAATGCATCACAAAGACCGGTGTGTCGGGCGCTGCCGCATTGATCTCGTCCAGCGTTGGCATGCGGCGCTCGGCGAACTGAAACTCTGTCCACCCTCCGATAACTCGGACCCACTGCGGCGCGGGTGTCCGCGCCGCCTGCTCTTTCAGCATGCGCAGAGCGTCGGCGAGCGAAGGTACACCATCCCAGCGCAACTCAAGGTTGTAGTTGAGCCCGCCGCGGATCGGATGCATATGCGAATCATTTAATCCGGGAATGATGGTTCGCCGCCGGCCGTCGATAACGCGGGTCGCCGGCCCGCATAGACGCAGAATCTCTTCATTTCCACCCGTGGCAGTTACCTTTCCATCAGAAATAGCGATCGCCTCGACAAACGAGGCCACCCCATTGGTGGCGATCTTCGCGTTATGCAAGATGATTTCAGCAGACACGGTAATCTCCCTTTCAGGTTGTTCCAAATGGATTGAGAAGGGCGGAGGAGACTCCGCCCGTTGAGTTTTTACTTGTGAGCTCCAACCAACTCAGGAACTGCGTACTCGGGGAACTTCGTGGGCGGAGCACCGTGTACCATCGTGTACGCGTACTCGACTCCGATCCCATAAGCTCCGTAATGGTTCTTCACAATGTCCATCACGGCATCGTAGGTTTCCCTGTGAGCCCAGTCGCGCTGCCACTCCAGCATCGTTGAAAGCGACGTTACGGGTTTCGCTCCCGCCTGGATGACTCGCTTCATGGCGTTGTCATGAGCGAGTTGGCTGACGTCACCGCAGCAATCTTCCACCACGTAGATTTCGTAGCCGTCGTGGATCGCCTGTACCGTGGGAAGCGCCACGCAAGTCTCCGTCCAAAGGCCGGCAATGAGAATCTTCTTGCGTCCGCTTTTTTCGATCGCGGCGACAAAGTTTTTGTCGTCCCACGAGTTCATGGAAGACCGCTCGATGGGTTCCTGCCCCGGGAATACGGCTCGCAGCTGCGGCCACATGTTCCCGCTGAAGGACTTCGTTTCGACCGTAGTCAAAATCACAGGTACATCGAACACCCTTGCGGCTTTTCCGAATGCCACGGTGTTGTTAATGATTCCTTGGCGATCGAAATTGCTTGTTCCGAACAGCATTTGGCCCTGATGGTCGATCAGCGCCACGACGCAATTGTCCGGAGTCAAGAGTCCCTTTTCACTCAGTTTTGGACGATTTCCGTTTGATGGGTAACTCATGCATTTCTCCTTCTTGTACTGGCGATACCAGCTGTCCTAAGTTGGTCGCGAGGCTCGCGACCTGAAGCGAGAGTTGCAGATGGTTGACCCCGGCAACGGTTCTTCGCATCCAAGTTGCGCGCTAGTTCGCGCATCCAGTGTGCCGAAAAGTTGACTTTGCAACTTCGCTCGCGAACACTGCGATTGCATGATCAGTGCCAATGGGGAACGCTCACGGTCACCACACAAACTCACACGGCCTGATTGGTATTCAATGGTTTCCAGCTACCTTTATCCAGCACGGGGAGTGCTAAGGAGTTGTCTTTTGCCAAGATGTTGGCGATAGCTCGCTACTTCAATCGGCGCGACCGTCGGCTTTTCGTGGAAAGATCGATACAGCCTCGTGAGTTTGAGCCTTGTCAGAACTTGAGTGTGGCGGCGTGGCTACCTTCCTGGGAGATGCCTTGACTTGGTGGGCAGCCAAGGTCTCTAGCTGCCGGGTCCGCTCTCCGCCGCAGGCCCTATCGGAGAGCGCGGCCCGGGTGACACTTACCCCACTCAGACTAACGATTTCCTCGAAGGACGTCGGACCGTTGTTACGGGCGGTGTGTAGATCCGGTTTGCCCCAATCTGGATTCCCGCGCTTCTTGGCCACTGGTGAGTGTTCCTTATCCGCTTATGCGTCGCAGTTCCTCAAATGCCCTTCTGAACCGAACAGGCAACTTGCCCTGCACCGTGGTCATTTTGCGCTTGGGATGAGCCTTGAGGATTTCGACCTCGGAAAAATCAGCCGACATTGGTCGCGGCTCCGCAGATTTTTCTGGCATGGCAGTGGCCGTGTATATTTGCGAATTGTGACGTGGTCGCCCAACCTCAATTACTGCGCTCGTCGTGGCTGACCGGGAGATAGCTTGGCAGATCCTCGCACTGAATACGGAGAAAGCTCACAATCTCAAGGAACGCTCGCTGGAGGTCATCCGCATCTACCGTGGTCTGGTGGACGAAGATGCCACGCGTCCCGAATCACAGTTCGCGTTCTACCTCGACGAACCCGCACTAGTCACCCTGGGCATCTGCTATGAAAGCTTCCCTCGCTTCGGCGGTGGTGCTTAAGCATATTGCTTCGCATAGATTCCGTATTTCCTCATGCGCCAGATCAAAGTCGTGCGGTTCACTCCCAGGCGTACCGCAGCACCATATGCACCACCCACGAACCCTCTGCACGCAGTTAGCGCCCGTATGATCTCATCTCGCTGGTTCTCTCATATTCGTCAGCAACGCTGACCTTGTCACTTTGCGAGTCTGTTCCTTTTCGACCCCTGCGGACAAAAGACCAGTTCCTAGCTCTGGTTCGCTCAAATAAGGACTTGGGGAGCGACTACATTGCAAACGATTTCATGTCGCCAACAAGTGACGAGATTAGGAATGCTCGTCCACTCGTGGCGGTCCTGCCTGAAGACATTGTGAGCCGTGCGATGCTGATTGCATCAGTTCTCTGCGCCGGCGCCGACGGCGATCCTGGGTCGTAGGAGGCTGCTTTGTGTATCGCGAGGAAACAGCCTCTGCCGTGACAGCCAAGCATTTGCTCGTAACTAATTGGAACCACGCGACACGGATGGCTCACTAAAGCGTGGAAAGAGCAGTCAGAAACAATTACTGGACCATAATTGGACTATGGAATTTCATGTATCAATAGTCCTCGCCTGGATTTTGTAGCGACCAAGCACACCTCAACGCTAGCGCTTCGCGCTACCATCGTCTGAGCTAGAGTGCTCATCCCCGAGGAGCTGGAGACTTCGTTGAAGCAAGAGAAAATTCCGGAGACCACGCGCGGGCGCCTGCACTCTTGCTCCCGGCGGATCTGCAACTGGTACGGACGATAGAAAATCCGGTACGTCAAGACGTGCGACGCCGATCTGGAGTCGGCGAGACCTTAACAATGGCGCTGCCATCCTTGTGAGCAAGGCAGATTCATCGTCCGGATGCTTCCTTAGGGCTGGGATTGTGCCAAGAGCCGTCTGTAGCAATGATCGCATCCGCCTCCTTCGGTCCCCAGCTGTGGCGCTTGTAGGGGCGAGCCCGGTGATGAGTCTTGAGAACTGGATCGACTACGGCCCAGGCCGCCTCAACCGCGTCCTCACGGGTAAATAGGGCTCCATCACCGATCATCGCGTCACCCAAAAGCCGCTCGTAAGGCGATTCTTCTCCGTCCTGTTCTTCGAACAGGTAGAGCTCGCGCTGGTCTCCGATGAACTCTTTTCCCGCGAGCTTGACGCGAGCGGCGAGGGCGATGGCCGAGCTGGGAGAGAGCCGGAAGCGCAAGTAGTTGGCCGGGCCGGTCGTCGGCGCTGAATCTGCGAAAAGCCTCTGCGGCGGTGGCTTCAACTCCACCAGAACCTCAGTCGCGGTGTCGGCCAAGTATTTGCCAGAACGGAGGTACCACGGCACCCCCTGCCAGCGCCATGAGTCGATGAAAAGGCGTAGTGCGCAGAAAGTCTCGACGTCGGAGTTCTTCGCAACGTCTGGTTCCTTCCGGTAGCCAGCGTACTGCCCGCGCACCAAGTCGTCGGGCTTCAGAGGGCGAATAGCTTGAAAAACCTTGGCTTTCTCATTGTGCACAGCTCCAAAGTCCCTGCCGGCAGGCGGTTCCATGGCAAGCAGCGCGACGATTTGGAATAGGTGATTCTCGATCACGTCGCGCAAACAGCCGGCAGTTTCGTAAAACGCGCCGCGCTTTCCCACGCCGAAATCCTCGGACAAGGTGATCTGGACGCTGGCTACGTAGTTGCGGTTCCAGATCGGCTCCAGGAACGAATTCGCAAAACGGAAATAAAGAATATTCATGATCGCCTCCTTCCCGAGGAAGTGATCAATGCGAAAGATCGAGTTTTCCGGGAACACCGAGTGCGCGACTTGGTTGAGCTCCCGAGCGGAGGCCAAGTCACGTCCGAACGGCTTTTCGACAATGACACGCGCATGCTCGGCCAGGTTCGCGGCGCCGAGTCCCTTAATCACTGTCTCGAAGAGTGAAGGTGGGATCGCGAGATAGTGCGCTGGTCGCCGAGAGCTACCCAGCTGCTTTCTTATCGCGGTGAACGTGCCTGGGTCCTTGTAGTCCCCACTCACATAACTGAACAGGGACAGAAGATGGTGCAAGGCGCGATGGCTATCGATCCCGCCGGAACGCTTGATGCTGTCCGTCACGCGTTCGCGCAAACGCTCCAGACTCCACTTTGGGAAGGCGACACCGATTACCGGGACCTTGAGTGTACCGCGTTTCGCAATTGCATATAGAGCGGGGAAGATCATCTTGTGGGCAAGATCGCCCGTTACACCGAAGAGCACCAGCGCGTCTGAACGGGATCCCGTCATCAAGCGACTCCCCTTTGAACTGATTTTCATGTGCCACCATTCGGGGACACCGTAGGTTCGGGCATCACTCCGTGTGCTCATGAGGGTATTCACGAAGCCTTGCGATATCCCGCCTGATGTGTCCGAATCTCGCGCTCTGCCTCAAGCCAGTCTTGACCTGCAAGGCCTTCGCGGCGGCCTCGCTGCTCGTAGAGTTCATAGGCCCGTCTAGCGATCTGCGGTGTAAGATCGAAAGCCCTTTTGGCCAACAATGGGGCTTTGGTAGGGTCAAAAACCCGATAGGCCAGCAGTTTCACGCGGTCATTCACGAGGAACCAAGCCAGAGCATAGCCCCAAACGAACAGTGCCCAGCCCCAGCCGAGCGGTGTCATAAACAGCCCATAGACCGCAATCAGAGTCGCGACGATTTGCGTGCCGAGCACCGCTACCCATAGAACCCGCGCGGGGCGTATGGACCAGAACGGGCCGCGCGTGCGCGTCAGAAAAATCGTCAGATGTCCGGCCACCGACAGTTTCAGGTACATCAGGGTCTGGATGTGCGCGCGGTCGAGATGGAATACTCGCTCGCCAAGATAAAACAGGCCAAACGCGGACACGACGCCAATAACACCAAGCACCGTGGAAATCCCCAGCACCAGGCGCATGTTCCACGACTCGGGCTTGTCCTTGTAGTGAACATTGTCATAGGCGATAGAAATGATGGCGCCGTCGTTCAGCAACGCCAGCATCACGATCATTACCGCGGTCACGGGATAGAAGTTAAACACCAGGATGGACAGCGTCATGAACAACAGAACGCGCAACGTTTCGGTGATCCGGTAGATAGCGTAGCTATTCATCCGCTGGAAGATGCGGCGACTCTCCTTGATCGCATCGATGATCACTGACAGCCCGGACGCCATCAGCACGATGGACGCCGCAGCGCGGGCCACGTCTGTCGCGTCGGAAACGGCGATGCCACAGTCGGCTTTTTTCAGTGCGGGGGCGTCGTTTACCCCGTCGCCGGTCATACCGACGATGTGTCCGCGCTGCTGCAGAACATCCACAATGTGGAACTTGTGTTCAGGGAATACCTGCGCAAAACCCTCTGCCTTTTCGATCGACTCCGCCGACTGAGCTGTCTCGTGATGCTTCGTGTCACCCAACCCGCTGGCATCGAGGATGTTCGTGCCGAGTCCCAGTTGTTTTGCAGTTTCGCGGGCTATGGCTATTTGATCGCCCGTCACCATCTTGACGTCCACGCCCATCTGCCGGGCGTTCGCGATGGTTGCTTTGGCTTGGTCGCGTGGCGGATCGAACAATGGCAGCACACCGACAAACTGCCATGCATTTCCCTGATCTGCTCGGGCTACACCTAAGGAACGGAAGCCGCGGGCGGCAAATTCATTGACGGCTTTCTCGACGGCCGACTCTATCTGGCCGACGTTAGCCGACATCTCCAGAATTACCTGCGGCGCTCCCTTGGTCACAACAAACTGTTTTCCGTCCGCTGCTTTGACTGTGGCTTCGGTGCGTTTATGTACCGGGTCGAACGGCTGGAAGTGGATCACCTGGTAGCCCTTTAAAGCCTTCTCGTCCTTTACTCCGCCGATCACGGCCAGGTCGATAGTGTCCTTGTCTTCTGCACGCGAAGCCAATGCGGCCCAGAGAATGACCTGGTCGGCTGGTATGTTGTTCACGCTGAACGGATCGCCCAGTGTTAGCTTATTCTGCGTCAGTGTGCCTGTCTTGTCCGAGCACAGAATGTCCACTCCGGCCAGTTCCTCGATCGCTGCTAACCGGGTAACGATCGCTTCTTTCTTAGCCAAAAGACGTGCACCGACTGCCATTGTCACTGACAGTACCGTGGGCATCGCCACTGGAATGGCGGCCACCAGGAGCACCAGGGCGAACTCCAGGGTAGTGAGCATCGGATCGCTGCGGAAGAGTGCGACGGTAATGATCACCGCCACCATAGCCACTGCGAGGATGATTAGATAATCGCCAATCTTCAGCACAGCGCGCTGGAAGTGGCTGACGGTGTGCGCCTCCTGCACCAGTTGCGCTGTCTTGCCGAAGTAGGTGTTTGCACCGGTGGCATACACCATCGCTTCGATTTCGCCCTGGCGGATAATCGAACCGGAAAAGAGGGCCTCGCCGGGATGGCGCGAAACAGGCAGAGATTCGCCTGTCAACGCGGACTGATCCACCTCGACAGGGTCGCCTGCCAACAGGCGCACATCTGCGGGCACAATGTCGCCCAGTCGAATTCGAATGACATCGCCCGGCACCAACTCACGCGCTGCCGGATTGGCCCACTTCCCATCACGTTTCACCCGGGCCCTGATCGCTAGCTTGGCTTTCAAAGCCGCGATGGCGTTGCCCGCCTGATGTTCTTCCCAGAATCCGACTGCGGCATTGGAAACAAGCAAAAGGAGGATGATAAAAAAGTCCGACCAATGCCGGACCACGCCTGACAGAATCACTGCCGCTTCGATCATCCACGGGATGGGACCCCAAAAATATGTCAGAAATTTCAACAACGGATTCGTCTTCTTTTCTTCAATCTCGTTTGGCCCATATTGCGTGAGCCGCTTCTGCGCTTCGACTTGAGTGAGGCCGTCAGGCGAGGACCCCAATTGTTTCTCTACTTCCGGCATGGGAAGGGACTTCAATTCGTTGTTCGCATTGGGCTTCAATCCCGGCGTTGATGCAGAAACCTTGAAGTGGTCGGCTTCGGGCTCCGTAGCGGGAACAGACTCTTGCGTGGTCATTTGAGGTTTCCCCATTTCCAGTTCCGGATCTCCGGCATATCTTCGCCGTTTTTGTCGATGTATTGCTTGTGCTCGATCAGCTTGTCCTTGAGCTGTTGCTTCAGGTAGATACCTTTTTCGCCGGTCCGCGCAACGTGGTCGATGACATCCATCACCAAGTGGAAGCGGTCCAGATCGTTCAGCACCGTCATGTCGAAAGGCGTGGTGATTGTGCCCTCTTCCTTGTAGCCCCGGACGTGGATGTTGTCATGGTTCGTGCGGCGGTAGGTCAGCCGATGGATCAGCCACGGGTAAGCGTGGAAAGCGAAGATGACCGGCTTGTCCTTGGTAAAGAGCTCGTCGAAATCCATGTCGCTCAACCCGTGAGGGTGCTCAGTCTGCGGCTGCAGCTTCATGAGGTCGACGACATTAACGACTCTGATTTTCAAGTCAGGCAGATGTTCGCGCAGAATGGATACGGCCGCGAGCGTTTCCAGAGTGGGCACGTCGCCACAGCACGCCATGACTACATCGGGTGCAACACCCTGGTCGTTGCTTGCCCACTGCCAAATGCTTACTCCCTCAGTGCAGTGCTTGACTGCGGCTTCCATCGTCAGCCACTGCGGCGCCGGGTGTTTGCCCGCAATCACGACGTTGACGTAATGCCGGCTGTGAGCAAGTAGCCTTCAAGCCAGCCCTCGCATTGGTGCTCGCTGAGCATTTCCATCACCCGTTCATTAGGCGCGAGAAATTCATCGTTTGGTACGGTTGCCTACCTTTCAGAAGAGGTCGCTGATGTCAACACAGCCTCCGTACCTGGTGACCCGTACCATTTTCGCTATGGGCTTCCGCTAGTCTAAAGCACATGTCGTACATTCCGAAATGACGAGATCGAAAGTCTCGGCGACGAAGGGCAGATCATGGGCATCCCCATTCTTACACCCAACCTTCAGCCCGCGTTCTTCTGCCTTCCGCTTCGCCGTCTGTACCATATAGGTCGCATGGTCGATACCAGTGGCTTTGCAGCCGCACGTTTCCGCCAAGTAGCAGGCACCTTCCCGCGTCCCAGAGGCCACGTCGAGCAACCGTTTCTCGGAACCTATGTAACACAACTCGACAATACTCGTTCATCCGCAAGACATTCTGTTTTCCAATTCAAACAATCATTCTAGAAAATGCAGCTCTGACTCGTGGCGTTAAGAGGTAAAGCAACAACGCACCAGCAATTATGACGCCTGTGCCGCCGCGCAGCCAATCACCCCTCACCAGGTTAACGATGTCTCCAAGCACTTGCGTAGCGATGATAGCGAGAGCAAGTCTCCATGCCCAGAGACGGCGTTGGAACCATCCGACTCCCGACACGAGGAGGCTGACAGCGAGGAGCAGGAAGAGAATGCCGATCTTGCTTCCCAGAGGAGAAAGCTGCTTGTACGCCGTTGGATTCAGCTTCCAAGCACGGTCAAGTGATGTTCCAGGCAGGAGCAAAGTTATTGCTGCGAGACTCGCCATCGTCGCGCCAAAGAATAAGAAAACGCCAATCGCAACGAATCCGAGCGGTTTACCGTTGTCTTCGTTCTTGTCCCCGCAATTCATCCCCTGACTATAAACTGGAAGATCTTATTGCACTTCAAAAGCGATGAAACCGATCACCGCAACCTCGGCTGTAGAGTTTCTAATCTGGCTGCTCATCGCCGCCTCTGCCATTGCGATTTTGGCTAAACGCTTGCGGGCTCCCTACACCGTGGCACTCGTGGCAGGTGGATTGATGCTAAGCGCACTGCGCTTACCCCGCCTGTCGCCACTCGATCCCGGCCAACGTCCAGACTGGTTGACTCCCGATGTCATCCTCATTGTCTTCCTGCCCGCACTTGTGTTTGAGGGCGGCGTCAAGTTAAACGTGCGCGACCTGTTGCGGAATTCGACACCGCTCCTACTTCTTGCAAATTTGGGTGTTCTGCTCGCCGCTCTGGTTACCGGGTACCTTGTGCATTGGACAACGGGCCTGCCGGTGCAGATTGCGTTGCTTTTTGGGGCGATTATCTCGGCCACCGACCCCATCTCAGTCCTCGCAATCTTCAAAGACCTGCGGATGGACAAACGGCTCTCACTCATCGTCGAGGGTGAGAGCCTTCTGAATGATGGCACAGCAGCCGCCTTGTTTCAGATCCTGCTCGCCGGCATCATCTCAGGACACTTGGGCGTTCCGAAGGGGGTGGGCCAGTTTCTCTTCGCAGTACTCGGAGGAGTGGTACTTGGCTCCTTCCTCGGCTACGCCGGGAGCAGACTCACGCGAACCATTGATGACCCCGAAGTGCAAATCACCCTCACCGCTGTTGTTGCCTACAGCAGCTATCTGCTTGCCTATCAATTGCACTTGTCGGGGATCATTGCGACTGCCTCGGCGGGCCTTATTGTCGGCAATCTGGGTACGAAAAATTGCAGCGCGCAGACCAAAACCGCGCTGGAGTCGTTCTGGGCGTACGTGGCCTTCATCATGAACTCTCTTGTCTTTCTGCTGATCGGGCTTGAGATACACGTCGATGAGCTCCTGCGTTCTTGGCGTCCCGTACTCCTAGCGGTCGGAGCTGTCCTTGTCGGTCGCGCATTGTCTGTGTATCTCCTGGTTCCGGTAAGCAACGCCCTAACGGAGAAGATTCCTCTACGTTGGCAACATGTGATCGTCTGGGGAGGCCTCCGCGGTGCACTGGCACTCGCGCTGGCGCTCAGTCTCGACAGCACATTTCCGGACCGCGCTCGCGTGCTCGACCTGACGTTTGGTGTGGTCGCATTCTCGATTCTCGTTCAGGGTCTCACGATCAAGCCCCTATTGAAGCGTCTCAGGCTCGCGAGTGTCACTCAGTCGACAGGAGATTCCAAGGGCAATGGTACGACCAGCATGGCCATGCGTCGCACTTAAGGAATAGCCGGACCCTGAGGGCCGATCAATCCATCAGCTATCGCCTCGTACTTTCGTTGTTCCGACGCCCCGTCAAGTTTATGCGGACAAGTGGGCTCCCGGATCATTGAACTGATCTCGTTGCCCCTTCGGCCAAGAGTAGAGCCGACCCACATTGACGACGATCTGGCCGTCAGGGCCAAGGTTCACATGGGCGCGATCCATCGGTCGTTGCGCCGGACCCTCAAAATTGATGCCCTCACTGTCGTAACCGCTGCCATGGCAGGGGCACTTGAACTTGTTCTCCGCTGGTTTCCAATCAGGGGTGCAACCCAAATGAGTACAGCGCGCATAGATGATGAACAGCCGGTCAGGCGTACGATCAACCCAGATCCGATACTTCTGCAGCCATTTCTCGTCGATCCCCAGCCCGTAATCCCCAGGATAGCCAATCTTGAAAATCGTGGCCGGCTCAAACAACACACGGGGTAAGAAGAATCGAAAGAACGCGATTAGCCAGGCCGATAGGAATGCTGCGACGCAACTCCACGCAAATCTGCGTCTGTGCTTGTTCACCAGCGTGTTCGGCGGGCCGATCGAGGAGATCCCAGCTGCCGAGACAGCTTTTGAGGTGCCAAGAGCTGGTGTCCCGACATACGTCGATGCATTGCGCAGCGCTTGGGAAGTATTGTCGCTTGCTCTCGGAACCTGTGAATCCGCCCGGGTTTCGCGTTGCTTCGGCTCCGCTGTTGTCTCCTTGGACATTTTGGACCTCCTTCCTCGATTGCACAGTGGACCCGCGACTCAGGAAAAGAGATCATCGGATCGCCAGGTCGTGGCCGTCAGTTGAGCTTGGCTTGATGGCCTGCTGCCAACCTCGTCCTCAACCACCTCCTGACACCGAAGACAGTATTGCGTCCAAGGTAAAGCCTCTAACCGGCGATCCGGGATATCATCGCCACAGGCTACGCATACTCCAAACGACCCGTTGGCGATTCTTCCGAGGGCGCCTTCAATGAGACGCAAAGCTAGTCTTTGCTGGCTGCTCCGATCAAATAACGACTCCTTTGACATGCTGAGAGCGCACAAGTCAGCGACGTCCCGTCCCGAGTCAACATCGAGCGAACGGGTTTCATTTTCCAGGCGTCGCAGGAACTCCAAAATCTCGTCACGCTGGAGTTGCAGTTTTTGTCTGATCGCTTTAATGTCTGTACGGTTCATAGTCCCTTCTTTTCGTAACGGTCTGGTGTATAGCTCTTGCATCTCCCGGTACTCGTCGTTCTTCCATTCGCGGCTGGAAATACCGATCTTCATTTTGAAGCGGCGCGCTTCTGGGTAAAACCTCTCGCAGAGCCCATTCGATACGGTTGACGCTGTCAGAAATCACACGAATGCATTGATGGTTCTCGATCGAGTCGGTTGTTAGGGAGATCGCTGCCAACGCATTTCGGATGTGATGGTTCATCTCTTCAATCACCTGCATGCGCAGCAGCTCAGCTTCCCTTCTTTGATTCGCTACATGCATTAGTCCCGCGGTCAATACGGTGACAACAATTCCGGAAAGGCCTTCAGCCAGTAGTCTTTCCCAGAGGCGACCAATGTCTGGAACAAGCAAGTAATGCATGAATTCGGTCACCAAGAAGGAGGTCAGCCCCACTCCGATAGATACGATTTTCGCGCGAGGACTAAGGCTCCACGTGATGAAATGACGAGCACCTGTGAACTTTGCGGGTCTCACGAGATCATTCATCGAGAACTCCTTATTTTGTTGGCACAGAGTTGAGAGCTGGCGGGCGCCCGTTTGTGGTATGGGCGCACTCGCTGCAAGCAAGCCATGAACTGGCCACGACCAGCATTGCCTATGTCGTGAACGTTCTTCAGCACAAACGGTTGCCAATGGCCTCGAACGGGAAGGACTAGCAGGAAGGAGGCGGACGGTTGTAGTGGAAGCCTTCAGCCTGTAGTGCCGAGAGCAGCCGAGGAGTGAACGTTAGCGGTACAGATTCCGTTGCTGGTGGAAAGGGCAGAACAATATCAACAGGAGCGCTCCACTGCGATCCGTCACATTCGAAGCGAGTTCTTGGACCATCAGCCCGAATCGCGCGGATCGAAGAGTGGTGAGACGACGACGCCTGTGGAAATTGCCGGAAAACGTTCTGCGCTACCAAGAGCGCCAATAACGCTGCCACCGCAGAAGTCCCGAACCAGATCGTCGCGATCCGGGTTGCGCGAATATGTCGTTTAGGCGACATCTTACAGGGCCATACTACGGCTGATGAATATCGGAGACTCTTGGTTGTCCAACAGTCTTTTTTTCATTGGCATTTTGTTTATTGCCACGAGCCATTCTCTCCACAGCTCACGGTGAGCAGAATGCCTTGCTCCTCGATTCACCAGGGCAATATCCATCTGACGATTCCTCGGTGCAGAGGTCGAGACCCGACATCCGTTCTGTGGGTCCGCTTCCCACTGCACCCTTTACTGCACTCATTCACATTCCGCTGCATCATTTCTTGAACGCACCCCGAAATCCCTCCGATTGCCTCGTCTTTGGTTATAAACATCCCCGCTTCTGCATAGATTTGGAATGGTAGTTCTGCTCGATCTGACACAAAGAGTATTCGAAGCCCTGGCCATGCGCGTGCAATTTGTCTCGCTATGGACATCCCGTCTCTCTCGTGATCGATTACGGCACAGTCAACTGCTCTAGCTTTGCTGGCTCTAAGAGCTTCTACAGCCGATGAGGCGACCAACACGGAATGCCCGGCCAGTTCCAGCATGGATTGGTAGAGCAAGATTCCGGAAGGGTCATCACCGACGCACAGAACCGTCCAACTCATAAACTCTATCTGTCTTGGTTCAGGCTGAAATGGAGAAGCAACGTTCTCCGTTAGTGAGTATTCCGCCCTTCGGGCGGGGATTTTCAAGGCATGGGGGTCTTTCGATCCGATGGAGGTTGGGCGGCGCAAGAACGAGCTCTCACGCCCCCGTTCATCGTCTCGATGAGCCCACCGGGATATCCCTCGGCATGGTTGCGTCCCCGCAGTGCCCGCTTCCGTTTCGCCCGGCAAAATCATTGTAACTCCGCAACGAGCTGCCGTTTCTCAACATCCGGTTTGCCCGTGACTCCGCCGGAACCCAGACCGGCCAGACCCGAATCGTGAGTTGTGATCGCCTGGTTTCGACAACTATCTATGCTATTTGGGGTCTGCCAATAAACGAGTTGTACACGTCAGGCCCTTGCCGTCCATTGATCCGATATCCGTCCGAGGCAAATCTTAGCGTGATTTTTCGGTCAAAAGTTGAGTAATCCGCCGGGGTTTGATCGTATACAGGATATATGTCGGCTCTTCCCATGACATTAATCACGACAGCTGAAACCGAAACGGCAAAGATTGCGCGAGGCTTCCGTGAGAGAGATATGGAGCTTCTTGCAGACCTGGTGGAGCGCTATCAGCATCGACTGGTGCGCTACCTGCTTTACCTCACCGGGAGGCGAGAGTATGCGGAGGACCTTGCGCAGGAGACCTGGATTCGCGTGCTGCAACGGGGCAGCCAGTACAACGGGCGGCAGCGGTTTGATCCATGGCTATTCGCGATCGCCCGCAATTTGGCAATAGATTACCTCCGGAAAAAACGAAAAGCGGTAGAGGCAGCTTCCTTGCCAAATGATCCCGATGCAGTGCTGCTGTTATCCTCCTCCGGCCCTTCCCCATTCGAAGCCGCGGCTCGAAGCGAAGACGCAATGCGTCTGGCCGGCCGGCTGCAGATTCTGCCACCGCTGTATCGCGAGGCTTTGCTGCTGAGGTTTCAAGAAGACCTGTCTCTTGCGGAGATGGCTCAGGTCTTGGGCGCCCCTACTACAACGGTGACGTCCAGAATCTATCGCGGTCTTGCAGCACTGAGATCCGCATTTGAGGAGGGTGATTCGCATGGAGGGTGACAACAGATTTCGCGAGCTTATCGACAGGTCTTTCGTAGAAGAGGTTTCAGAGGGCGAAAGACAGCTCATCCATGACCACATCCGCGACTGTGATAGCTGCAAGCGCTACCTCGAGCTAACTGCGCGTACGATTCGGGGGTTTCGGGAATTCACCTTTACGAGTGAACCAGATTCGAATGCCCAGGTCCGTGAGATTCTTGCGCATCATACCGAGACAATGCGACAGCACAAAGTGCAATTCAAGATCTGGGCTGCATTTGCTGTAGCGCTCTTGATGTCATTTGTGGGATCGGCACTTGTCTACCAGGTGGCCAAGCTCCTGACGGTCCCAATGCATTTCGACACTGCTCAAGTCCAGGCAGGCGTGCTCATCTTTTGGCTGCTTCCATCTTTTTGCTCGGCCTTACGTCTGCTCGCGGCCCCTGGTGAGAATAGAGGTATTGCATGACAGAGCAATCGGCGGTGCTTTTGGTAGCGTTCTTGGCCGGGCTTGTAGTTGCGGCTGTCTTGTTGCGAACCGCAAGACGGAATGTTCTACCCAAGTCTGCAATGGTCATCGCAGCACTGGCGATCCCGATTTGGGTAGTCTATTTTGCTTCCAGCCTGGGCCGTTCCTTACTTGCTTCCAAAGGATTTCTCAGTACCATGCCGGAAGCGCTTTGGTTTGGCTTAACATTTGGCGTCTTCACTGCGGCTTTTTTCCTTGCCCTCGGATATATCTATGGGGACGCAAAAAGGCGTCAAATGCCTGCTTGGGCCTGGGTGATTGCCGCTTTCCTCATACCCAATTTCATTGGATTCATCCTTTATTTTCTGTTCCGAGGGCCTCTCCTTGGGCCTTGCAGTTCCTGTAGCAAGCTTATTCGAGGGGGAGAAGCATTCTGCTCGCACTGTGGATGCTCGCAGGGTTCCAGTATCGGACGCATCCCAGCTGACAATCGCACAATCTGAAGTAAAAAAGGTGGTAATAACCTTGCATCGCACAAAACGGAGGACGGTATGAAACGTGAGCGCGCCTTACAGGTAGTGTTGGTGTTGGTGGGCTTGTTTTATTGCTTTTGCGGCTACATCCTGTTCGACGATCTGTGGCACGCTAGGTGGCTTAGCGGACATAGTGACGTCATGCCGATGTTCCTTAGCATTAACACGGCGCTTGGGGTCTGTCTGTTGGTGGCCGTTAAGCAGCCGGCCAAGCATCGCTTGATGATCGCCTGTGGGGCGTGGGTAAGCCTTGCCCATGGGTTCACGATGACAATCATGTCGGCGCAGGCCGTGGCGCACGGGATGCACAGGAAGGATAGCCCCCAGGACATTGTGATCTTTGTCGCGATTGGAGTCACGCTGCTTGCACTCCTCCCGGCAAAACAAGCATCACCGGCCGGCGCGCCTATCAGTGAGCCGCGCTTTGCCGAACGCTAGAGGACCTGGTCCACCGCCGGGCGCATACCGAGATGCAGGGACTCCTCACGGAAGCGCGGCGATTCGCTTCGTTGACTATATGCTTGGCCTTGCCGCTGTGTTAATTCTGCATTGTCGGCTAACGGGAGCAATCCGTTTCATCCATCACGCCGCCCCCTGGCGGCGATTCTTCCGCTGTTCCTTCGCCGCGTCCAACTTCCGATCCCGCTCGGCTTGAATCTCCTGCTGGTGCCCGGCGAGCATGTCCTTCGGCGTGATGTAGCCGGTGGCACTGTTCAGGCGGACGTTGTTGTAATGCTCCACGTAGTCCTCGACCAGACACCGCGCATCTTCCAGCGACAGCGGCGTTCCCGGCCGAATGCACTCGCTTTTCAGCGACTTGTGCCAGCGTTCGATCTTGCCGTTCGACTGTGGATAGTAAGGGGAAGTTCGGACATGCGTCATACCCGAGATGCGAATGAACTCCTTGAAGTCGTGAGCGATGAACTGCGGGCCATTGTCGGAGATGATTCGCGGCTTGGCTTCCAGGTACTTCTCCTTGGCTCGCTGCAGGATCACTTCGACATCGGTTTCTCGCATAGACTCACGCAGATCCCAATGCACGAGGAAACGACTGAATCCATCCAGAATGCTGCACAAGTAATAGAAGGTGCCGCTCAGGTTTATGTAGGAAATGTCGATATGCCAGTGCTGATGGGGCTGCAGCGGCTGCTCGAAACCGGTTCCCTTGCGCGATGGCTTGCTCTTCCACCGGGATAATAATCCAGCTTGCTTCAACACCCGCCAAACACTCGCCGGACTGACGGCCACAACGTCAGCGTCGAGCATCATGAACGTCAGCCGCCGATAACCTTCCAGCGGGTTCTTCAGATGGAACTCGATGATTGCTTCTTTCTCCCACGGTTCCAACCAGAAATCACGGGGAACCCAACTGTTGTGCTCGTTGACGCACCCGTAACGCTGCCGCCAGTCATAGAACTTGCTGGCGGTCACGCCCAGCCACGGGATGAACCGTCCGACGCCGATCTCGGCCCTCTCCGACCAGCGCCGGACGAAATCCACGACTAGATCCCGCACATCATGCGGCACCCAGATACCGGTTAGAGTTCCCCAAGACTTTTTTTTAGCGCGACGTGCTCAGCCATCAGCTCAGCCAGGACCTCGTCCTTGGTCTGCACCTTCTTCTCCAAGAACTCGATCCGTTTCTGCTTCTCCTCCACTTGGCGGTGGGGACGCTCTTGAGACTGAAAAGCGGCGGCTCCGTTCTCGAACAGTTCTTTCTGCCAGCGGTAGAACACTGTTGGCCGCAGGCCTAGTTCTTCACACAGCTCAGAGACGGGTACTTTGTCCACAAGATGCCGCCTCAGGATGGCTACTTTTTCTTCTGGAGTGAAATGCTTCCGTTCCTTCCTCATACGTTCGCTCCGCTATCTTAACGGACGAGCGCTTTCTCCATTTCCAACTGAGGCAGGACATATCCTCACACTTGTGACGCGAAATCGGCGGACGTTTCACTTCTCTTGGAACTCGGCCCATGTGCCGTTCTTACCGTAGTAAATGCGCATGTTGCATTGCTTTGGTTCCGTATGCCCAAAGAAAACCGTGAATTCCTTCTGCGGTTCGCTGAGCTGACCCTTTAGCATGCCCATCCGTACTACGTCGAGTCCTTTATCGTACTCATTCCCGGTGCTTACATTCTTGTTCGCAACCAAAGTCCAATCGTCTTTTTCGCGCACGATGTACATGCTGTAAGCACCCATCGGGATGTCTGTATTGCCGGCGACTAGAGGCGCCTGCGTGAAAAGCAACATCGGTTGACCTCCTGGTGTCCACACTTTCCCCGATGGCAGATCGCGGCCCGTGGATGTTTCGTTGCTGTAACGAACCGTAATCTGTTTTCCGTCTTGGAAGCTGCAAGAAGCACTCGGTATGCTCTTCGGATCGTTCTGGGTTGCCGCCATACCGATCAGGGTGAACAACAATACTGATGTCATCATAAGTTTGCGCATCGCTTCCTCCTCTTCCCCAGTTACACATCCACACTCTTTTGTTCCGCAGAACGCGCCGTTGCCAGCTACGGACTTCGCGCGGCAAGCTCTCCACACCCCCAGAAAGAGTCTCGCCAATGAAAGATGTCCTCTTGGCGAACGCGCGCTTTCAGTTTCCGAATTCTCTTCTTCTGCTCGACCGGCGGCATATCACAGGCGATCTCTATTGCCTCTGCCACAGCCCGCGTGTCATAGGGGTTTACGAGCAAAGCGCCGCGATTTAGCTGAAATGCCGAGCCAGCGAACTCACTTAAGATCAGTACACCATCATCGTGGACACGAGCGGCGCAATATTCCTTGGCGACCAGGTTCATGCCGTCCTTGAGCGGTGTGATTAGAGCTATGTGGGCGGCCCGATAATAGGCCAGCAGTTCGGGTCGGTCGAGTGAGCGGTGGATGTAGTGAATCGGTACCCAGCCAAGCTCTCCGTATTCTCCGTTGATCTCGCTCACTTGTCGCTCAATTTGTGTCTTCAATTCCAGATACTTCGGAATGTCCTCACGGCTCGGAACGACAACCTCAACAAGGGCGACTCGTTGTCGCCGCTCCGGATGAAACTCCAGAAAATAACGATATGCAGCAAGCCTCTCCGGGATGCCCTTTGTGTAGTCCAATCGATCCACACCTAGAATGACGTGGCATCCGTTCAATCGCTCAACGATCTCGTGTGCTCGCAAGGTGACCTCGTGATCCGAGGCACCGTGAGCAAACTCTTCGTAGTCAATACCGATGGGAAAGGCCCCCGCGAAGGTTGTGCGTCGCGGAGAATCCACTACGAGGTGCTCACCGTATTCTCTCGCCTCTACATGCTTCAAAAACTTGCGAAGACAAGCAACAAAGTTTCGGCGGTCTCGAAGTGTTTGGAAGCCCAAAACGTCAAAGTCCAGGAGAGCCGTCAGGATTTCCTTCCGCCACGGAAGTTTTTCGAAGATGTCCGGACTTGGGAACGGGATGTGGTGAAAATACGTAAGACGTTCGTTGATTCCAAGCTGCCGCATCGAGGCCCCAACGGACATCAAGTGATAGTCATGCACCCAGACAACATCCCCGGAACGAATCTCTGAGGCCGCTCTCTCGGCGAACCGCTGGTTTACCGTGAGATAAGTGTCCCAGTATGTCGGATCGAAATTGCACCGCGACTGCAGGTCATGAAACAGAGGCCACAGAATCTCGTTGGAAAAGCCGATATAGAACCGCGATCGCTCCTCAGCAGATATAGAAACCGGCTTGAGTGTGAAGTTGCTTTTCTGCGAATGATCTTCCAGGAGCGCATCGATCTCCGGTGATGCGTCAGTGCCCGGCCAACCAATCCAGATGCCTGCACAATCGTTGAGCAGCGGACGGAGTGCAGTTACCAAACCACCGGAGCTCAATTCCAGCCGTGAGCCGCCATTACTCTGCTCGATCGTGACAGGGAGCCGGTTGGATACCACTGCCATTCGGTGCTCCAGCCATGTCATGATTCACCTCTGCGTGTGGGTAATGAAGTCGAGAAGTAAGGCGGCTCATTGCTCCGGAGCCGCCTTACTCTGAAGCCGAACAACTCACCGCGCGATTGTGAAGTGATCCACTCGATTCTGCTGCCAGCATTGCTCATTTTCTTGAGTGCAGAATGGTTTCTCCTTTCCGTAGCTGATCGTCTTAACGCGATTAGCGGAGATGCCCTGTTGCAGAAGCGACTGCTTGACCGATTCCGCCCGGCTGGCTCCAAGCGCTATGTTGTATTCATCCGATCCACGGTCGTCACAATGGCCCTCGACCAGTACCTTGATGCTCGGATGCTGCTGGAGAAAAGACGCGTCGTCTTGCGCCACAGACGCTTCATCTGGACGGACGTTGGATTTGTCGTAGTCGAAGAAGACATCCTTCACGTTCTTAGTAAACAAATCCATATCGGTCGGTGAAGGCGTCGCGCTTGCAGTCCTCGCGTTCACTGTGACACGCGCGGTGGCATCTTTCGTGCCTCCTGGCCCCTTTGCTTCAAGGGTGTAGGTCGTAGACGAATCCGGCACGACAGACCGAGAACCGGACGCCGGGACAGTGCCCAAGCCTCCGATCGTTATGTCGGTGGAATTTGTGGTTTGCCACGAAAGCACTGTTGTTTGGCCTTGTTGAATCACGTTGGGGCTGGCGGCCAGAGTTGCGGTAGGTGCTGGCGGTGGTGGAGGCGGTGTAGGTGGTGTGGCTGTGGCCACCTTCTTGTTGCAGCCTGCCAACGACAACATCGCGACGAACAACACCAGAATCGATGTCTTCAATCTTGTTTTTCTCACTTGAATTCTCCCTTTGCTGAAGTAGGCGCGACTTCGCTACGGCATCCGACATTAATTCTCATCAACATTTGCGGAACGACGGAACAATGCGTCGCTGTGAGCGAGGCACAGATTCCTTGAGTTCCAAAGAGAACTTGCGATTTGTTCAAAGGAAAAGCTTGAGGAGAATCAGCAACGAAGGATGGCGCTACAATCGGCGTAATCAGGCAGCTGGACTTGGGTGCGTAAGACTCCCGTCGAGCTCATCCAAGCCAGTGGTGGAATATGGAAATTCCCAATCAGGTTAAAAGCCGACTGAATTATTGCGACCCGCAGACGCGCGGCCGCCTGAGCAGACTGAAGCGCAGTTACTGGCCCATTAACTGCAGAATATGGACCCTGCATGGCGGGAAAGAAGAAAATCGCCACGACGCACAGAACGGCCAGAACAGCCAGTTCCCATCCCATTCGGCTCAGGATCATCGAAGTATCACGTCAGGATTATATCTTAAACACCTCACCAATCTGTTTATGACTATTGGCCACTGTCCCGAAGGGCTGGTCAAGGCCTCTGTTCGTTCGGGTTGGGTTGGCGGCCTCCCTGTATAGACCGCCAACAGTCTATTAGTCGCGTTACTCATAACGCGGTGCCAAGTCCTGTTCGCTGAGAGCCTATCTAACGGCGATCGCTTTGGTTTGATCACTCAGGCCGACCTTGCCTGACAGTCCGAGCTTCCCGGCGACATCCTCTGCAATCCTGATGTGGTCTTGCAGCGTCGGAAGGGTTTTTACCGCATAGTTTTTGACTTCTTGGTTTTGGCCATTCTCAATCTCATTTTCAAACGCCGCGATCGCTTCCTTGTGGCCTTGGAGTTCGTCCCGAAGGTAAGCGTCGTCCAACTTAGCTCCTGAGAGTTTCTGCAACTCGTTCTTCTGATTGCGCTCAGTTACGCCCGGCTCGGTGGGCAGCTTGACACCACTCATCTCGGCCACACTCGCCAGATTCTGGCTTGCTTGTGTGTGATCTGTAACCATGCGGTTCGCAAAGTCTTTCACCGCGGGATCGGTAGACTTCTGTCCCACCATCTTTGCCGTATCGATCTCTGCCAGGTTTGCTTCCGCCGCACTGTTGATGAAACTCCGATCGACGGCGTTCTGCATACTCTGTGTGGTTGTTGCAGTCTGGTGCTTTTGTTGGGCAAAGAGACTGCCGGTGAGCAAGAGAGCTGCTGCCAGGGCAAACGTTGTCAGCTTCGCGTGCATGACACTCCTCCACAGGCTGTAAGATTAGCCTAGGTTGGAGAGATGGTCTTGAGGCAGAGGTGAGGGGACGATAACTCCTACGCCAGGCGACAGCCTTAATTACTAAGAGCACATTCCGACGGTAAGGAGATGTCTTTCTCAGTTGTTTTATAAGAAAAAGTGTTTGGAGGGCACTACTGCAGGTAGCGAGTCGGCACGAACCAGAGTCTCGCAGAGGCGCATCTAGTAGACATCTACTAAATGATTTGCCGTAGCCGCAACTCAGGCCCAATCATCTAAGCCAACGGTCGGGCAGAGAATTGAATCATTGGGTTCATGGGGCTCACGCGAGTCTCTAGTCCATGAAAAGGAAAGCCATGAAATCACAAATCAAGATTGGCACGGTATTCGGAGTTGAACTGGGACTGCACTACAGCTGGTTCGTAATCGCGCTACTGATTACTTTTTCGCTGGTTGCGCAATTCCACGCAGTGAACCGCGATTGGAGCGACGTTCTCGTATGGTCCACAGCCACGCTCACAGGCCTGCTGTTTTTTGCCTGCTTGTTTGCGCACGAGTTGTCGCACGCTGTGGTCGCAAAAGCCCGCGGCATTCCCGTACACAAAATCACGTTGTTCCTGCTGGGAGGGGTTGCCCAGATCGAGAAAGAAGCGTCAGACGCCAAAACCGAATTCTGGATGGCGATTGTAGGACCTTTTACCAGCGGCGTGTTGGGTCTAATGCTGCTTGCGCTGGCCCGGCTTTCCGGATGGCTTCTTTGGAGTTCGGCCACAACTCCTGGAACCGCGCTGTTGGTTTGGCTGGGCTACATCAACCTGGGTCTTGCTGTCTTCAACATGATTCCTGGGTTTCCGCTCGATGGCGGGAGAGTTCTGCATGCCATCCTGTGGTGGGCGATGGATGACGCTGAACGCTCAACTCGGGCGGCGGCATTCGTCGGTCAGCTAATCGCCGTTTTGTTCATCGGCTTTGGAATTCTGCGATTCTTTCAGGGAGCAGGACTGGGAGGACTTTGGATTGCCTTCATTGGGTGGTTCTTGTTGCAGGCGGCCAGCGCCTCCTACATGCAAGTTCGGATGCGCACGCTTCTCCGGGGTCTGCGCGTGAAAGATGTTATGTCTACCGACTATCGGTTGGTGGATCCTGAAGCTTCGCTGCAAGACTTTGTCCACAAACAGTTGCTGCCCACAGGCGGGAGATGCTTCCTTGTGATCGACGATTCGCGCCTCCTCGGCCTCATAACGCCCAATGAAGTTCGGGCCGTCGAACCGCAAGCGTGGCCGCACACCAGGGTGCGTGAGGTAATGCGCTCGGGGCACAGGATTCACCTGGTGCCTCCTGAGATGCCTGCGATGGAAGCACTAGAGACGATGGCGCGTGAAGACATTAATCAACTTCCCGTCGTGTCCAACGGACGAGTGGAGGGTATTGTCACTCGCGCTCACCTGCTTCAAGTGGTTCAGGCGCGCTCGGATCTGAACCTCCCGAGTCTGCCAAAGGCAGCATAGGCATTGTTCTTCCCGGTCGCGCAATTCCGAGCACCTAAGCCACCCGTGCCGAAACCCAATGTAAGCTAAGAGGCGTTGGCCCTGTGGGTAATGGTAGAGAGGGTTGCCATGGAACTGGGACTCCGCAAATCACTGAAAATTCTTGCACCGGGAAGTTCGCTTCGACGAAGAGTGGCTTACAGCCTAGCCATCGTAAGACTTGTACTCGTCCCTGTCATTTTTCTGGCGGTTTACTACTTATTCGAAATGGGCTTGATCGTCGACCGCATTGTCAATGTCGACGCTCCCGTGGCGACCCTTGCGGAGCAGGCCTCCGTCCAAATGCTCGATGCGCGCAGGGCCGAGCGAAGCTATTTTCTTCTCCGAGATGAAGAATACCTTCAGGCAAACCGTGAATCATTGAACCAACTGAGAAACATATTTGGGAAGATTCGTCAGCTCGCGCCAGAGCAGCACGTTACGCAAGAGGGACTTGATAACCTGGCGCTGTATGAGCGGCAATTTGCGGCGGCGGTGTCGCTCTCCGAAAAACCCGGCGGAACAGCCATACAGCGGGTTCAGGAAGTGGTGCGAGCCTATGAAAAGGATCTAAATGACTTATTGAAGCAGGCCACGCGGAAGACACGCACTCGGTTAGTGGAGGACCTCCGCAGCCAAGTCGCTTCCTTCGATACAAAGATCGTGAGTACAGCTGAGGCTGGAGACCCCACGTTGCGACAAGTCACACCGGGATTGCAGGCCTCCAGCCAGAAAGTCCTGCAAGTGGCGTCTGAACTCGAGGCCCGCGGTTGGGATCGGGTGCAGCGCGACCACATTGAAGCTCAACGTCTTCTTTATCGGGCGGAATGGGTGCTAAGCATCGTATCGGGCCTAACCCTGTTGTTAAGTATCTGGATCAGCTTCGTACTCCCACGCCAAGTTGTGAAACCCTTGGTGGACCTGAGGGAAGCTGTGGATAATGCCGCATCAGGCAACTATCAGATTGACTTTGAACTGCGCGGAGAGGGCGAACTGATAGATCTTGCAAAGAGTGTCCGGAACCTAATAACGCATGTAAAGCAGACGTTGTGAGTTCCATTCGCAGGGGCAGGCTTTCGCAATCAATTCTTTCGGGAATCAGCTTTAACGGGCGGATCGCTTACGAATATACGCGGGAACCAAAACTCCCATGTAGACCACAAGATTCCAAGAACAGAAGGCTACGGCGACGACCGCAAACAGCGTCGGAGAAACGTCCGGATAGACAAGCTTGTCTAGGTAGTGCAGCAGAAATTACCTTCATAGGTCTGGACGTTCGCCTTTAGTTCAAGCCAGTTCTCAAGGCTCGTTAAGGGGCAAGGCCACGCAGTCAGTTCGACTACGATAGCCCAGACGAGACAGGAGATGTGTAGCCGGCGAAGCACCGGCCGGTGCCGCGTCGTCAAGATTCCACACATCACCCACAAAACGAAGACCAAGTGCAGCAACAGCACGCCATCTGCCAGAACTAGATAGAGATGGAACATAGTCGGGCAAACTTTTCAGCGAAGAGGCTCCGCAGCCTCACGAGGAAGACAACCAGGGAGGATTCGCTCGCCGTCGCTCTCGCAAGGCCGCGGAACATCGCGCGACTGAGGCCTGGCCGGAGTACAAGGCCACAGCGCTAGGCCGCAGAGGACGTGCCACCCAATCCCGTCCCCGCGAGTCCTGAAAGTTGGTACCGATCTCAGCCATCCGAGTCGGTGGTCTGATCTAATTTGCACTGCTTCGGTTTCTTCTCTTCTAGAATCCAGCGACTCCAACTGTCGGGGAGCGCTGGTGGTTTGCCTTGGCCCTTGGGCTTCTTGCGAAAGGCTTGAACAATGCTGAGCATTGATAGCACGAGCAACGCAATCAGCAAACAGATGACGAATGCGGTGTCAATTGTCTTCGCCAAGCAGTTTTCTCCATTTGACAGATGCTGTGGCCGAGATGTCAGCGGTGCTGATTAAGAATAGTGGCACTCATGGTTCGGATCTCTACTCGGCGAGGCGTCGGAATGGCGTGATTCCACTTCCCTTCCTCCCCTCCTTGAAGCGAACCCTCGAACCTCGCGTTCTGCCCGCAACCAGTCATCAACGGCATGGTCTCCCTCGCAGCCACGCTCTTCGTACAGACGATAGGCGAGTTGGCGGATGTGTTCCTCTAATTCCGCTTTCATTTCCGTGATTTGCTACTGCTTCTCTAAGGAATGTGATGGCCTTCTGCGCGGTTGAGTTGGCTCGCGCTGGAGCAGCCAATGTTCTGATCATTTGCGAAGGACAGAAGAGAGGAACCAGATATATCGTGGGGCGATACAACGAGAATCTGAGTGTCGAGAATCTAAGTTGTTTGAGGCCGCTGTTGAGTCCAGTCGTGAACACAATCGAGTCAAAAACAAAACTTCGCATAGTTGGCGACCGTCCGGCCCGAACTTTCAGCATCGACAATCGTTTGTGTTTCGACCTTCGGCAAAGATTGAGGAAGGAGAGATCTCAATGAACTTCGCTAAGCACACAGTGTTTTTCGCGCTTCTAACCTTCGTTGTGTTTTCACTCGTCACTCTGCCGGCCTCCGCGCAGAGCGTCACGGGCAAGTTGAAGATTCATGTAAGCCCAAAGCAAGCCTACGTCTTCCTGGACGGAAAGGCCATTCGCGATGGCAGCCAGACGATCGTTCTATCGCCGGGCCCCCACGAAGTCAGTGTTCACAATTACGGATATACCTCGAACACCCGCCAGGTGCACATTGATCCGAGGACCACTACCGACATCACCGTGGCCTTGCAGAACTCGGGGGACAAGGTATCGGGACCGTTCGGGGACATCGAATTCAAGGGTCATCCAAGAGCGGCAGTCCTGCTCAACGGGGTGACTCCAGACTACTTCGTCGGTCACGTCGACGAGTTCGACTGGAATTGGATTTGGCCTCAGCGCCTTCTCGTAAAACCGGGTACTTACCAGGTTGCCGTTACTCGCAAGGGAAACACGATCTGGTCGGGGCCGGTAGACGTCAAGGCGGGTGAGCGGGTGATCGTTAACCTAGATCAGAACGGCAAGATCAAAACGAAGGATTGGCCTCTGGGCGACACTTTAGGCCCCCAGCCACGCTTCCACGCAGGAGTCGCCAGTGCAGTCGTGCCAATCGCTCCGGTGACAGCCCAACTGACGGCGCACTCAACTTCCCTCGATTGCGGACAACCCACTCAACTCGACTGGAAATCTGCCGATGCAGCCGACGTTTCTATTACCAACCTCGGAAGCGTATCGGCGAGTGGGGACCGCACAGTTAATCCCACGAAAACGACAAACTATGAGTTGATCGCGAAGGGTCCGGGTGGCGAAGCTTCACAATCGGCAACGGTGACGGTCAATGTGCAGCCCACCGCCACTCTGAGCTTGAGCCAGACCGAGGTGCATTATCACAAAATTGGGGATAAGGTGGTCCAAGACGAACCCGCGACCCTCAATTGGGCGGCAGCGAACGCAAACCAGGTGAAAATAACGCCGTTCGGCAGCGAGAGTTTGACCGGAAGCAAGAAAATCGAAGCCAAACCAAAACAGACAAGTACTGGTCCGGTCAATGAGATGGTTGATTACACGCTCGCGGCGTCCAACGGTTGTGGCGGAACGACGACACGGACGACCGCTTTGCACATTGTAGGTGCGATTGATCCGGCCCCCTCGGTGACGCTGGCCAGTCTCTTTTACCCGACAAACTATCCGACTGTACATCACCCCAAGATTGGACTAGTGGCCAGCGAGCGAGCGGTGCTCGCGAACGCCGCGAACCGCTTCAAGCTCCATGAGCAGTACGACAACGATCACGCGAGCCTGCTGATCATTGGACACGCTGACGTTCGCGGTTCGAAAAAATACAACATGAAACTAAGCGAAAGGAGAGCTGAGCTCGTCAGGAGCTATCTCATGTCACAGGGCATTCCCGCGAACGAGATACAGATTCGGGCTGACGGAAAGAGCGAGGAATTAAGCAAAAGCGAGGTTCTGAAGCTCCAGCTCTTGGACGCACAGAAGCCCGACAAATGGATGACGTATCACCCGAAAGTTACATGGCTCGCGTACAACCGCCGGGTCGACATCGTTCTAGAGCCTTCCGGGCAGCAATCGATGAAGGCATTTCCAAGTGACGCGCCCGACGCGCGGATTCTATGGCAGCGTTCCCAACCAAGGTTGCAAAAGGTCGAAGTAGCCGCTAACTCCGGCACTGGCGCAACACTGCACGCGGAACTCAAGAAGAACTGAATGCGGTCGTTCGTTAAATTCGTGACTGGAAGGTAACAGCTTCGAGTTGGCCAGCTTCTCGAAAGGAGAGCAAAAGAATGAGACTTTCACTTAGAGCTACCATGCTTGCGGGAGGGCTTCTCTGGGGCGGAGCGATTCTCATGGTCTCGCTGATCAACCATGAGCGCCCCGATTACGGTTTGAGCTTCCTGCAGATGATGAGTTCCGTATACCCCTGGTTCCATACGTCGCATACGATAGCGGGGATCTTGACGGGCACGCTTGATGGACTCGTGGATGGAGCCCTTGCAGGTCTTCTATTTGCTTGGCTCTACAACATCTTCTGCGGGCTTCCGAGGCAAACATCGAGACAAACATAGACGTGTTCCAAATACGAAAGGATGTGGCATGCTGCGCAAGCTGATCTTTTTTGTGCTCTTCGGAAGTCTTGTCTATACAGTGTCTGGCCAGACATCGCCGACAGCCAGTAACAGGGCTCAGAACCTTCGCGATTGCCTGGATGGATTCGGGGCCTGCGATCGATCACTGCTTACGAACGCACAGGCACAACAAATCGCTGACCTGCAGCATGATCAGAACTTGTGGGTGTGCCTCACAGGAAATGGCGAGTGCGACCATTCGGCGCTGAGTCCAGAGGAATCAAAGAATGTCGCCACGGTGGAACAGCGCCGTAATACTCTTGCGTGTGAAACAACGATCGGTATATGCGATCAAGCTCTCCTCACACCATCTCAAGCCGAAACGGTTGCACAAATCCAGAAGGAGCAGAACAAGGTGAATTGTGAGACCGGGGCGAGTGCTTGCGATTATTCACTATTGACAGCCGTGGAGGTTGCGAAGGTTCATGAACTTGAACGGCAGCACAATCTGCTTACCTGTCAGACTGACCCGCAATTGTGTGATCAGTCCTTGCTCACGCCGGCAGAAGCCAAGCAAGTTGCTACTATCTCGTATCAAAGGAATCTCCTGGCATGTAAGGCAGGGGATGGTTACTGCGACCACTCACTCCTGAGTCCAAGCGACTCGACGCTGGTCGCCGACGCCCAACGCCAACGTAACACTTTGGCCTGCGAAGCCGAAGACGAGACCTGCGACCGATCCGCGCTATCGGCCGAAGAGGCCAAGCAGAGCGCCGTCGGCTCGATAGGGCTACGACGTTAGCAACGGAGGTCACGGATTGCTCAAAGCTGGCCGGTGAAGCTCCTGGCTAACTGCGGGCGGGAGGTTATCCAGGTGGTCGAGAAACGCGACCACCTGCCAGATTTCGCTGTCCGCCATGATCTTGCCCCAGGCCGGCATGGCCGTTCTGCGCACGCCGCATCGGATGATGTAAAAGTTCTGGCCGTCGGACAGATGGGGATGCACTTTCATGAACTGAGGAGCCTGCGGATAAAAAGACTCGCCGTAGTCACTCTCGGGGTTGTCAGGTCTGCCGTGGCAATCGGCACACTTGTCTCGGTACAGGCGGGCGCCGTCGAAAAGATTGGCATCAGTTGGCTGGATCGGGTTTTTCTCTTTGGGCGTATGGCGTGCGGCCGAAGCGTGCAAGACTGTACTGGCAATCTCGGAATCGAACGGCGACACCGGGACATTGGCGCACACGTCCGCAAAACCGAAACGGAGGTAAAGCCAGCCACCCAAAGCCAGCGCGATAATCGCGAACACGATTCCTCGAAAGAAGTTCTTCATGGGGTCTCCTCCCATTAGGATGCTGAGTCGAGCGAGGAGCAAGTGAGATTTGTCCTTTTCGGCTGTAGCGATCTCAACTGTCTAAACGTTTGTTATTCTCGAAAAGTACATCAATGCCCGATCTTCAGGCGTTCACAAAAGATGTGTGGGTCGCCGATGGTCCGCGTGTCCGTGACTTCGGCGTCATGTTCACGACCCGCATAGAGGTTGTGAAGCTTTCCGACGGGTCGCTCTGGGTGAATTCGCCGGTTGTGGTGTCGTTCGATACGCTGCATCGTATCACTCAACTGGGGCCGGTTCGATATCTCGTTGCGGCGACCCCGAGGCACGTCTGGCGGTTGGAAATGTGGCACACGCTATTTCCCGAAGCCGAGCTGTGGGCGCCACGATCTACTCCATTTACCTTGAAGGAAGGGCACCTGCCACTGACCGGCATTCTAGGGGACGGGCCGCCACAGTGCTGGGCGGACGACCTTGATCAACTGGTGTTCAAAGGCAACCCGCTCATCGAAGAAGTTCTCTTCTTTCAAAGAGAGTCTCGCACCGTCATCCTGGATGATTTAATCCAAATTCACCCGATCGTAAAGGGTAAGCCCTTTCGCAATGCTCTGTTCAAACTGGCGGGCGTTGCATCTCCGGATGGTGGCGTGCCGCACGACATCAGGATGACATTCACGAATCGAAAGCTCGCGCGGCGATCGCTCGAAAGGCTGCTCTCGTGGGACTTCGACAGACTGATCATCGCCCACGGTCCTTGCATCGAGAAAGATGCCAAGCCTTTTGTCCGTGAGGCTTTCCGCTGGCTCGCGCCTAGAGGAAGTTAATGTCGAGGAAAGTTCTCCTCTTCGCCCCTTGTGCATTTAACCTGGCGGAAACCAGCCGCATGGTCGAGATCGCGAAAGGCGTCAGACATCACGCGATCGCGAGCCAGGTCTTCGATGTTCATTTCATCTCCGACGGAGGCGAGTTCGAACAGCTGATCGAAAGGCACGGCTTTCCCTTGACGCGGCTGGATCCCCGTCTCACTCCGGAAAAGATTGAGCACATTGCCAAGGTGGATCGAGGAGAGAAGTTTGCGCCCGCGTTCACTGACCGCGAAATGATCGAGCGCGTAGAGAGCGAGATTGTCTGTCTCAAGAAGTTGACACCGCTCGCAGTTGTGACGGGGTCGTACCTAACGATCCCGATCACATGCCGGGTTCTCCAGATCCCGCTGGTTTGGGTCGTTCAATCCACGTGGCTACCGGACTTCTTCTGCCATGGCGCAGGCATGACAGATAACATCCGGCCAGTCGTCGTCAAACCCCTTGCTGACTGGCTCGTGTTGCAATTCATCAACTTGTGGGTCAAATACGGATTCCTCAACCCGGTCAATCGCGCAGCGAGGCACTTCGGCGTTTCAGGCTATGATTCCATCTTCGAGTTTTGGACCGGAGATATTACGCTCGTGGCAGAGCCGCCGGAATTTACCGGAATCAAACTGCCGCCTAACCACTATTTCATCGGTCCCTTAATACCTCACGAAGAATTTCCGCTGCCCCAAGGATTTACCGACGTCCCGAACGACAGACCGCTGATTTACTTTGCCATGGGAAGTTCTGGAACACCAAGGATCGTCGCCAAAATCGTTGAAAGTTTCGAAGGAAAGCCATACCACGTGATCACCCCAGTTGAGTTTCAGCTTGCCAGAGTTCACGGAGTTCGTGTACCGACGAACGTTACTGTCACTGATTGGGTCCCCGCGCTCACGGTCAATAAAATGGCCGACCTAGCCGTGATTCATGGGGGAATCGGCACAGTTCTGACTGCCGCTTTGGCGGGCAAACCTGTCGTTGGTGTAGGAATGCAAATGGAGCAGGTGGCTAATCTAGCCGCACTCGAACGCTTGGGATTCGCGATCCGAGTACCGAAGTCGCGAGACCCTTCGGCAAGAGTCCAGGACGCAATTCACAGGCTCATACGGGACGAAAGTGCAAAGGCCAAAGCGACTACTTTCGCCAAAGCCATTTCAGAATGGGACGGCCCGAGAATGGCGACTGAGAGACTGCTCGATCGCTACGGTGGTTAGGCCCGATTCGCACCGCCGCAAGACTGTAGGACGCAGGCATGCAAGGTTGTTGAACACTATAGCGCGGGTTTTATTGAACCTTTCGAAACTCACCGCATACGAGTCGATGCTCCAGCTGATTGAAGAATTGGATTAGGACAGGACGAACGCCCCGGTCACTGACGCGACGAGGCAGAGGTCCCAGGTTCGGCAAGGTGTCGAGTTTCATTGCTAGGACGTACTCGCAGAAGAAATCACCGGCGGCCGAAGTTGTCCGCCTCAGCGTTGACCAACTTTCCCAACTTATCTACGGTGAGCTGAAACAACGAGAGCGAGTCATGGTGTTGCTGGATTTCGGAACTGGACTTCGGAGGGGTGAACTAAGCGGCGTCCGATGGGAGGACATCTCCTTCGAAGACAAGGTTCTGACCCCAAAGCGCTCAATCGTGAAACAGCGCATTGGCAAGGTCAAGACAGAAGCATCGAAGAAGAGCATCCCACTGGATGATGTGCTGATCGAAGAATTGCTGGCTTGGCGTCGGGAAACTCCTTATGCCCAAGACAGCGACTACGTCTTCGCCAGCACGAAGATGAGAGGCAAGCAGCCGTACTGGATGAGTCGGATCATGCAGCATCACATCAAGCCAGTCGCCGCGAAAACCGGGATCGAAATCAAGGGATGGCACACACTACGCCACTCCTACACGACCCTGCTCCGCCAGAACAACAACAACCCCAAAGTGGTACAGGGCCTGTTGCGGCATGCCTCGTACTCAATCACGATGAATGTCTACGACGAAGCAATGTCGGAAGAGAAGCGCAGCGCTCATCGTGGAGTGATTCAGCAGCTAAACCGCAGCGTAACCCGTAGTGCGCGCCAAAACCGGTAAATTCCGCAAGTGGTTGATAAGGTTGGCGTCCCCGACGGGATTTGAACCCGTGTTACCGCCGTGAAAGGGCGATGTCCTAGGCCGGGCTAGACGACGGGGACAACTGAGGAATCAAGCAGTTGTCATTCTACCATCCGCAGGCCCGGTACGGGTTTGAGTACGGGTGGCAACCAGCCTCATCACTCCGCTGTGTTATCGCGGTCTCGAAGGTGCGGGAAAGCATACCCTCTATGCGCTACGTTTGCGTTCACCACGCCCCCGTTCGACATAGCGTCCGGTCTTTACCTCCACGCGCACAGATTCTCCGGGAGCGATGAACAGCGGTACGCGAACCGTGAGACCATTCTCGAGAACCGCTTCTTTCCACGCGCTGTCTTTTTGCGAATGTGACGGCGACGCGCCGACCGATTGCAGAGTTGCACTCTCTTTAATTTTCAAGCGGAAACTCGCTCCCTGCTGCGAGTGAAATCACCGCAGACGTCTTGCAAAGTTCGCGGCGGAGTGAGAGAACTCTAGCTATGAACTTCGATGTCTTATACTCGCCGGTCCGGTTTCTGCAGCAGGTCGGGATCTGTGCGGATCAAGACTGGCTGCGAGAATACGAGGCGTGGTTCGAACGAGAAGGGCAGGAGATCTCAGACGCAGTGGACCGCGCCGGCACACCGTGGTTGCGCATGTTCGATCGACTGGGCGTGCGGGTGGATGAAATCCTTTACCCACCTGAATACTGGCGCATGCTGAAACATGGATACCGGGCGGGCGTGCTCTGGCGAGTCTTCGAGCAGAATTCTGTGATCCCTGCTTACCTTCTACTCTACGCTACTGGTTTCTATGATCCTGGCTTGGCGTGTCCGTACACGGTTTCTCTGTCCACGGTTACCCCGCTCTCTAAATATGGAGAGGCAGACTTGAAGGCGCGGTTTCTGCCTCACATGTTGCTGCGCGACGACAGCGTCTGGCAAGGAGCAACCTGGATGACGGAGATCAAGGGTGGGTCAGATCTCGGTGCGGCGGTGGAGACCATAGCGCAACGGGATGGGAATAGGTGGCAGCTAACCGGCGACAAATACTTCGCGAGTAATGCCGGAGCCGAGTTGGCGGTGGTCGCGGCGCGGCAGGAGGGCGCACCGCAGAACGTACGCGGGCTCAGTCTGTATCTGGTACCGCGTCGGGGTGAAGACGGGCAGCTGAATTATCGGATACGTCGCCTCAAGGACAAGATCGCGACTCGCTCGGTGCCAACCGGTGAGATCGAATTTCGTCACAGCGAGGGTTGGCTGTTAGGGCAAGCGGAGCACGGAATCTATTTGATTCTCGAAGTGTTGAACCTCTCTCGCGTGGCCAACAGCGTAGGCAGCATCGCGCTGGCACAAAGAGCAATTGCGGATGCCTATTCCTTCGCTCAACGGCGCACTGCTTTCGGCAAGGCGATCATCGAACATGCTTTACTTCGGCGGCAGTTCGAGGATCGCGTGCAGGGGTTGCGAGCGGCTTCCCGGCTGGCTTGGGAAGCGGTGCGTCTGCTCGACAAGGTATGGCAGGAAAAGCCCCCGTACTCGGAGAGCTATCATCTATTCCGGTTGGTCGCACATCTGGCCAAGTACTGGACGGCAGAGTTCGCTGTACAGACCGCCAAATGGGCGATGGAAGTGCATGGCGGGGTCGGAACACTGCAGGAATATCGCGTGGAGCGCTGGCTGCGCGAGGCGATGATCCTTGCCATCTGGGAAGGGACATCGCATCGCCAGATGCTGGATGGGCTGGAGGTTATGCAACGGAAAAGCGCGCACCGGTTGCTGTTCCAGCATCTTGCGGGGAAACCGCCACAGGCACAACTGCGCGACATGGAAGCGCGGGTGGAACGACACCTCAGTTTGCCCGAGGTTGACAGGGAAAGTACCTTGGAGAGGCTCTTTAGCGATCTAGCTTCATTTACCGCCGATGCTCTATTAAGAGGCCGGGTTGACAGCGAATGACTCCGTTCATTTTCCGAGCCGGGGACGACCCCCCCGATTTGCACGGCGAAGCAACCCAGCATCCCGAAGAGAACACAGCTCCGGCCTTCCTTGGAGCTTGATCTATTCATTCAGAGGACATGCCCGGCATCTTTCGGGCCGAAGTATCTGCTCTTCGGACAGGTCAAGCTGACGCACTACGAATTTGCCTGACTGCAGTATGTCCGGGCGGCCGGCATCGACCAAATAGTCTCCCGCCAGTTCCAAAGCGGGGTATTTTGTGGACGCCAGCAGGTAGATGCTATCAGTGCCGTGCAGCGAGACTTCATAGATATTCATAAGTTTCCTCCTTCGTGCGCGCCCCTCCATTTGCTGCGACCTGCTGCCAGCCACGTCAGTCTCTCTCAATACTCGCTGGCTGATTTTCTCCAGTCTTTCTTGAGCTGCTCAATAATGTCGTCTGCCAGTCTGCTCGTATCAAGGGACGAGGATTTTGTGGTCCTCCAGATGGCCTTCTGAGAGCGAGGATCCACGAGACTGACTTCTGCAATCGTTAGCCGTACAGCCACCTTGGCGGGCACGATTGTGCTCTGAGTCTGGCAAGTAAGAATTGCGTCCGCCCCTTCCAGCCTTGAAGTGATCTCAACTGCACTCCATCTTTCGAGACGAGCCTTGACGAGGAGCACAAAATCATCGGATGACGGAGCAACATAGATCTTCTCCACGTGGTGTAGAGCGAGGGGGCCGGCTGAAAAGGTGGCCTGTGCGGCCATCCATCCTGTGGAAAGTACCAGCCAAGTGAGAATTGGCACGATCCTCCAGTTGATTCGCATGGTTGCGTAGTTTAATAATCGGGAGTTCATAACGCTCCACCTCCTCTATCAGACACTGCTTGTTATTCGCGTGCAGGTCTTCCCAAACTTAATAGTCTGCCTAGCGACTTCCGCTTTCCGTGAGCAAGATCACTTGTGTTGGGCCGCCCATCGGATCGTAAACCCATTGTGTTCGGCGACGGTCGGCCACTGCCTTTTTCCGTGATACTTACGCAGTGTTAAAGAATTGGGTCACCCTCATCTTCTTGCCCGGTAAATTCGTCCCAGCGCGCCGAGTCTTGCACCGAACCTCTCATCGTCCCCAGGAAGCGAGCTGAGCTGCCTGCGCGCTCCGCTGTCGGCGCGTTACAATCAGGCAGTACAACCTCGTTGCGTCTTGTTTCCTCTCTTCTTATGGCCGATCCTCTTTATCTGAGCCTGTGGTTTTCTGATTTCTCCGGACCGGAGATGTTGCCGCACATTCTCTCCGTGCTGCAGCAATTCCCCTTCTCGACCGAGCGCTCGGGAATCACTTACATCGCGGTGCAACCCGTTTCCTGGAATGAAGCCAGCGTGCTGGAACGCCGTTTCTCCCCAGGAATCACGTCCGAGGAGGCGGTGCTGGTTGTCGCCGACCTGGTTCACGACGACTACGCGTATGTTTTCGAAACCTTCTGGGATCTTTGGATACCCAAAGAGAGCGGGCTGGAATGGCAACTCGCGCCCACTCCGCTGAAGTTTATTGTGCAGGGTGAGGAATTCGATGACGGAGCCTACCAGCAAACCGGGCACATCCAGATCGACTTCGGCTTCGACTCTCCTTTTCTTCAGGAGAATGTTGCGCTCACCGAGGAGACCCAGGCCAAGGTTCGCGACAACGTCGCCAAGCTCATCGAGTTCACCATGAAAGTCGACAAGAACACGCGTGCCAGGGCTCGGCACCTCTGGTCTGACTCCGATCAGAATCTGGCGCAGAAACTGATCGCGCGCCTGCAGAAGGTGCAGTAATCGCGCGCTATGCCTTATCTTCGGTCACGATCTCAGAGAAATCGGCGATGGCAGAGAAGTCTCGGTAAAGCTTTTGGAGTATAGCCAGTCGGTTTGCACGAATCCGTTCATCGTCGACCATTACCATTACCTCGTCGAAGAATCTTTCGAGTAAAGGTCTCAGATTGGCAGCAGCGGAAATCGCGGAGTCATAGTTCTTGAGCTCGCGTGAAGCCAAATAGCTAGCGCCTAGCCCAACAACCCCATTCGTCCATAAACCTGCTTCTGCTGTGGTCACTTGGCCCATCAGCATCTCATCTGGGTGATCTGGGACCGCGATTCCCCTTTCCTCAGCCTGCTTCAGTATGTTTTTGATTCTCTTAAACGAAAAACAAACTGCTTCGAGATCTTTAGCTTGGTTTGAATTCCGAGCATTGCTAACTGCCTCTGATCTTGCCAGCGCGTCCACCACATCCTCGGCGTCGGCCGCGAGCACGGCCTTCACCACGTCGTAGGCGTATCCCTCCACGTCACGCAAATAAAATTCCAGCCGCTCGCGGAATAACGTCTCCACCGTCTGCTGGAACTGCGCATCCTCGACAAATTTATTTTCCGCCTCCGACCCCTTGTATCCCGCGCGCGCGTCGCGCATCAAATCGCCCAGACGCAACGGTAATTTCTTCTCCGCAATCACCTTGACGATTCCATTTGCCTGACGCCGCAGCGCAAACGGATCTTTCGACCCGCTCGGAACCAGGCCCAGAGCGAACATGCCCGCAATCGTATCGGCTTTGTCGCCAATCGAGAGCACCGCGCCCTCCATCGAGCGCGGCACGTCATCTTCGGTCGACTCCGGCTTGTAGTGATCATAGATCGCATCTGCAATCGCAAAGCGCGTCGCCTCCGGCAAGGTGGGATCGAGTTGCTGTACCCGCGCATACAGCCCGCCCACAATACCTTGCAGTTCAGTGAATTCCTTCACCAGTTCGGTGGTCAGATCGGTCTTCGCCAGTGCTGCCGCCTTGTGAATCACGCCCGGGCGGACGGCCATCCCACTCTGTTTGATGATCTCGCTCAGCCAGCTGCATAGCCGCTGGACGCGCCGCGTCTTGTCGTAGTAGCTGCCCAGGTCTTTCTGGAAAGTCACATGCTTGAGCAGATCCAATCGCTCTAGCAATGATTTCTTCTGATCTGTCTCCCAGAAAAAGCGCGCATCGTTGAAGCGCGCACGCAGCACTCGCTCATTGCCGTGTCGAATCAGACCCTGCGGATCGCTGTCGGTATTCAGTACTGCAAGGAAATGTGGAGCAAGTTTTCCTTCTGCACCCTCAACAGCGAAATATTTCTGGTGATCGCGCATCACCGTGACCAGCACTTCTTCCGGTAGTGCCAGAAACTGCGGATCAAAGCTCCCCAGGACTACCGATGGAAACTCGGTGAGGTTCACGACGGTGTCGAGCAGGCTCTTGTCTTCGCGCCAGCGCGCGCCGGGAATCGTCCGCGTCGCCGCATCGAGCGCCTTGCGAATCTGCTGCTCGCGCTCGGCGCGGCCCAACACCTTGGCTGCGCGCATCGCATCCACGTAGGCGGAGCCGGCTCGTGGAATCGCTACGTCGCCATCGAATAGAATCCTGTGGCCCCGAGACGTTTTCCCTGCCCGGATTCCGTCAAACTCCAGCGGGATCGTCTCCCCATCGAGCATCGCGACCAGCCATCGCACCGGACGCACAAATTTCTCATTGGGCTTGCGCCAGTACATATTCTTTGGCCAGTAAAGCGCAGAGATTTCTTTCGGCAGGTTCTCGGCCAGAACCTCTGCCGCGCTGCGCCCTGCCTTCGTAATCTTCGCGGCTAAGTATTCACCTTTCGGTGTGGTGACTTTCTCGAGCCGCGCGACATCCATGCCCGCCTTCTTGGCGAAGGCGTGAGCTGCGAGTGTCGGCTGACCGTCCTTATACGCGACGTGGATCGAGGGTCCAGTGACCTGCTCGGTGAGATCGGGTTGAGAAGTAGGAATGCCACCCGCCAGCACAGCCAACCGGCGCGGAGTTTCGAAGTGCGTCATCGATCCTGCGGCCAGGCGCTCGCGCTGCAACAGCGCGTTCACGCGCTCGTGCAATTCACGCGACGCGGCGTCAATCATCCGTGCCGGAATCTCTTCGCACCCGATCTCTAATAAGAAATCTGCCATATTACAAACCTGGTCGTTTCGTAGCGCCGGCGTCTCGCCGGCTGTCGCGAGGGCATCTTGCCCTCGAACCAGCGGGCGAGAGCCTGCCCTGAGCGAAGTGGAAGGGACACCCGCCGGACAGCGGCCGAGACGGCGGCGCTACTACTATCCCACCGGCGACAGCTTCTTCTTCGTCACCTTCACTTTTTTCAACCCCGCGGCTTCCGGCTCGTCAGTCTTGTCGTTCGCCGCTGGCTCGCTCTTCTGCTGATCATTTTTCTGCTGATCTACCCAAGACTTCGCGATCCCTACGGCCAGTGCCCGCACACGCGCAATCACGCCTACACGCTCGGTCACTGAGATCGCCCCGCGCGCGTCGAGAATATTGAACAGATGCGAGCACTTCAAGCAAAGATCATAGGCGCCAAGCAACGGGAAGCGAGACTTCTCCTGTGAATTGACTGGGTGCCCCATTTCTCGCGTCTTTTGCGAGAAGTGGGGATTTTCATCCAACGTCAACGCCGCATATCGCTCCAGCAATCCCTTGCACTCCGCCTCATACAGCTCAAAATGCTTCCACGCTTTCGCGACGTCCGCCGCTTCGAAGTTGTACACCGAAAACTGCAACTCGTCCGCCAGCCGTACGCCGCCATACGTCACCACCCGCCCCGACTCCGGATCGCGCGCCCACACGATGTCATAGATCGAATCCACATCCTGGAGAAACGCCGCAATGCGCTCCAGGCCATAGGTCAACTCGGCCGAGATCGGAAACAGATCGACGCCGCCGCACTGCTGGAAATAAGTAAACTGCGTGATCTCCAGCCCGTCGAGCATCACTTGCCAGCCCACGCCCCACGCGCTCAGCGTCGGAGCCTCCCAGTTATCTTCTTCGAACTTGATGTCGTGCTGGCGCAGGTCAATGCCAATCGCCGCCAACGACTCCAGGTACAACTCCTGCACATTTTCCGGGGGAGGCTTCAGGATCACTTGCAATTGCATGTGCTTGAACAGGCGGTTCGGATTCTCCCCGTAGCGCCCATCCGCTGGCCGCCGCGATGGCTGCACATACGCCACCTTATAAGGTTGCGGCCCCAGCACGCGCAGAAACGTCTCCGGCGCCATAGTCCCCGCGCCGACTTCCACGTCATAAGGTTGCTGCAGCACGCACCCGCGCTCCGCCCAGAATGTCTGCAGCCGCAGAATGAGTTCCTGAAACGTGGGCGGGTTGGGCTTGGTTGGAGTCACAGCTTGTTCGGGAGTCCGGAGTTAATCCAGTGATTGTAATGGAAGCAGCGACCAGCCGTCAGCTAGAGTAGGTCTTAGCCAAATCTTAGTTCAGAAGCCGCTCTTCTCCAGCACTCCGGCAGTGACCAACTTCTTCTCAATATGCCGCTGCAAAGTCTGGATCAGAAACTTCCGCAGATCCGCGCCCTGCGCCTTGGTCCACGGCACTCCTGCGAAACTTTCCACCGGAGAACGAAACATCTGCGCCGCCAGCACCCGCGATTCGCTCGAAATCTCCGACGATGCCAGCCGCTTGTCCTCCGGGCACATCAGCCCATCCGCCAGCGCGTGAAAATAGGCGCGGCTGCCGTTCAGGCTGCGGCCGCAGATGATGCACTCGGTCAACTCAGGGAGGAAGCCCACCAGCCTGGTAAGCCACAATTCGAAATACGTGACCGGCATCCACACCTCCGTGCCGGTCAGAGCATGCAGCACCGAGAGGGTCAGGCGGAAGATGGCGTCGTTGGGTTCGTGGTCGGGCAGCAACTCATCCAGCAACTCGGCGACGTGCGCCAGCGCCACGGCGCGCGCATAGCTGACTTCAGTGGCCAGCGGAGACTCGAGCACCTCACAAGCGTCCAGCCGCGCCAGTTCCTGCCGCTCGCGGACATCGTAAAATGCCCGCACGTAGGTCAGCGGCTCCAGCGCGCCGCCGAAGCGCCGCTTCGATTTTTTGGCCGACCGCGCCACGCCGCGCACCTTGCCTTCTGCGCGCGTAAACAGCGTGACCAACAAATCAGCCTCGCGCAGCGGATATGTCCGTAGCACGATCGCTTCTGACTCTTTCAGGGCCATGGAGGCCTGCCAACGAAAGCATGCTTGTAATGGTAGCAGTGCGGGCGTTAGCCAGCAATCAACGGGGTGTTCTGTGAGGGATTGGTGCGGGACAACTTCCTCGCCAAAAAAGCGAAGGCGGTCGAGAAGGTCTGAACGTCGCGATCTTTTCCGCGACACTAACCTATGACCGCCTAAAGTTGAGAGAACCCGCTCTTGATGTTGCTCTGAAACTTGTTCTGAAAATGAAGATACCTGATGCTCAGCGCGGGCCATAGGGTGAATGCCGTAGTGTCGTCCCGGTTCCTCCGATTAGCTTCACGACTGCGGTCGAGCGAGGTCCGCTTTGACCGCGGCGTTGTTACCCCAAAACCAAAAGGCGCGCCTCCACACAGGAAGCGCGCCTCAAAATCCAGACTGATAGCTGAAGGCTGAAAGCTGACAGCTGTTTTCCTACCGTCCGTAATACTTGGCGTTGCGCTCGGTAAAGGCCGCCCACTTTTCCGGCAGGTCATCGAGAGCGAAGATAGCCGAGACGGGGCATACTGGCACGCAGGCGCCGCAATCAATGCACTCGACCGGATCGATGTACAGCAGTTCTTCGGTCGCGTACGCGGGCTCATCCTTTTTGGGATGGATGCAATCGACCGGGCACGCGTCCACGCACGCGGTGTCTTTCGTACCAATGCAAGGCTCTGCAATTACGTAGGCCATAAGGGTCTTGGTCTCCTGAGGATCTCTCAACTATTTTACTACCAGGACAGTACTGCTTGCCGCACAACCCGCTTGGCAGCCCGCAGAACGGCATATTCTAGCAAGAAATCGGCCTGCGCGCACAAACCGGTTTGAGACACAGGCCGACGGCGCGGGGAAAGCCTCTTGCCTGTCGGCCTGTGGGTCGGCATCTGCCGCATAAGGACTGACGCCCAGTGATACTCTCCAAGCCTCAGTTCCTGGCGCCTGGCTGTGCCGCAAGGTTGACCACGAAGACATCGCAGCGGTGCTCGTGGTTGTCGTCTTTGCCGAGGGTGGTGAGCCAGTCGGAAGTCCAGGCAAAGAATTTTCCCGACTGCGAGACCGCGCCAATGGTAGACGCGCAATTGAAATATGGCGAGGAGCCGCTGTTGTACGTGTGTGCCGCCCGGATGTAGTCTCCACCCTGCGTGATCCCGAAGACCTCTCCGTACAACGGACCTGGGAAACTACATCCCTCGTACTCATTCCCCGAGCCTTGGCAACCCTTTCCGCCGAATGTGGTGCGAACATTTTGCACATTCGTGACCCAAATGGGATTGGTGTCATCGGGGTCAGCGCCATTGTTGGAATAATGATTATCTGTGCCCGGCGTCAGCGTGGGGCTTGGATTCAGCACGGTGTAAGACAAGGGATCGCTGAAACCGCGCTTCGCTGTGGTCGGCCAGCCGACAGCGTTGTAGATGTGGTTGTAGCCCTCCACCTGATGGCCGGCGCAGTTCGCGGTTCCGGCGGAACTGTAGCAGTGCACCACATTGGTGGTTCCGATCTGCCAGTAGTACGGATGTACAGCCTTGTCCTCCATACATCCGCCCTTCAGGCACCTCTGAAAGACGATGCGCAGATATTCTCCGTTGAGCGACATGTACACTTCATGCACGTCGAACTCGTCGGGCAAGCTCATAGGCACGCACCCGTTCGCAGTGCAAAATTTGGCGTGCAGTGTGTCGTAGCGGTAGCACTGTCCCGACGGCGCATCATAAACCAAAATGTCTCCGCCGGTTCCCTGCCCTCCCAGATTCGAAAATGCCTGCGAGAATCGTTTGTCGCCGGCGCTTACGGTCAGAGCCGAACGCCACACCTCGTCGTACGGGTTCGGCATCCCCGGACACTTGGCGAAGTCGAACACCGGCTTAGCGGCGGCCGAAATGGAGGCAGTGCCCGAAAGCGTTACCTTCATCAGCGTGGTTCTGTTGGGCGTTACGCCGGCGATGGACGTTCTCATCCATTACCGTGAAAACCGCGCTGGCGTCGACACGGCTGAATGACGAACTTCCGGCCCAGCGCTGCTGATTCTTCCCCATAGTCCACGCACTTGAGTTCTCAACCTGCATGGTCGAAGGGTTGAACGAAACTGGATATCGCCATCCGTCCAGATCGGTGATCAGCATATAAGTGTCGTTGGTGTTGAAGATGTTGTCGCCGGCGGAGGCGCTGGGAGTCTCTGCGAAAGTCCTGTCTTCGAAGAGGCTACCGTCCGTGACGCGTACGATAGGCAGGTTGAAATCTGAGGGAGTGACGAGCGCGTTCTTGCCTTGACTGACGTCGGGCGGGGGGTTCAGGTTGTGGGTAGTGATCAAGTCACTCCGCGCACAACTGTAGGCCGGCGGGGCACAATTTCCTGTGGTCGCGTTGGCGGAAGTCGCACTGGCGGCTGAATCCTGCACCTGCGTGAACGCGGACGGGAATAGGGCAAACATCACAATTGCTGGCAGAATGTATTGCTTCCATCGACACATGACTTACCTCCCTTGTATAGAGACACCTCGAATATCTCCGTGGGGCACACGGAGGCCGGAGCGGTTGAATCAAGCGTTCGTGCTTGCCACGCTCATCGCCAGAGGGGTTGGGGGAACTTCGCTCCCTGGGGCGACGGCTTGCGTCTAAGTTTGGTGGCGAGAGTGGATCAACTGCGCACAACTTAGAGCACTTGCGCGGGAGAGTCAATCAGCAGAGGCACCTCTGAGTGTGAATATGAACTTGTGAGTAAAGATGCGGGCACAGCGTCGCGCGGGATTGTTTTGCGATCGCGACTGACCGGCGAAGTTGCGCGTGCTGGACCACCCGAACCTTCCACATTTGCTGATCGCTTTCTCCGAATGTGACAATAGACAGATGCAAACCATTCCTTCTCACACCATAAGCCTCATCGCGGCTTTGCTTTTGTTGCTTACCAGCGGCCTTTCGCAGGAGACGCCGACGACAAAAACTCAACAGACTCCCCCAACCAAATCACAATCGGGGGCAAAGACAGGACAGTCGACGGCGGCCAAGACGCAGGCGCCGTTGACGCTCAAGACGCAAAAAGAAAAATTCAGTTATGCCCTCGGAATGAATATCGGCAGTGGCATGCACCGGCAGGGCGTCGACATTGATCCCAACATTCTTGCCAGAGGTATGAAAGATGCACTGGCCGGCCGCAAACTGCTCATGACCGAAGACGAGGCGCGTGCCGCGGTCATGCAGGTGCAGAACGAAGTGCGCCAGAAACAGCAGGAAAAGGCGCAAGCGGCCGGCGCAGCGAACAAAAAACAAGGCGATGACTTTCTCGCCGCGAACAAGGCGAAGGAGGGCGTGGTCACACTTCCGAGCGGCCTGCAATACAAGATTCTGACAGCAGGCACCGGACCGAAACCTGCCGCTACCGATTCCGTGGTATGCAACTACCGCGGCACACTTATCAACGGCACAGAATTCGACAGCTCCTACAAACGCGGCCAACCCGCCACATTCCAAGTCAACGGCGTGATCAAGGGTTGGACGGAAGCCCTTCAGCTCATGCCCGTAGGATCGAAGTGGCAGCTCTTCATTCCACCGGACCTCGCCTACGGCGAACGCGGCGCCGGCAGCGATATTGGCCCTGGTGCCACCTTAATCTTTGAGGTGGAATTGCTGTCCATCGAAAAAAAGGATCAGGGTGAAAACAAGGATAAAGACAAAGAGCCAGAAAAGAAGCAGTAATATTTTCGCTGCAGGTGCGGTAATGCGCATCACCTGCGGCAACACGATGGCGGATTGCTGTGACCGATAAACAACTTGTCGTGACCACTGCAGGCTCTGAGGACGAGGCCCGCAAGATTGCGCGCCACCTTGTCGAGAATCGGCTGGCAGCTTGCGTAAATGTGATTCCGCGGGTCGAGTCCATCTATCGTTGGCAGGGCAAGGTGGAGTCGGCAGCAGAGTGGCTACTGCTCATCAAGACGACGGCGCAGAGATTTCCCGCGGTGCGCGACGCCATTGGCAAACTGCACTCCTACGAAGTTCCTGAGTGTGTCGTCCTCTCCATTGAAGATGGCAGCGCGCCCTACTTGCAGTGGCTGGGGGAGGCGGTGGAATAACTCGTGGATCGACGTTCCGCCGACGCCCTTGTGGAAGAGCGGCCCTTCAGGGCCGCGTAAGCCCGTTGGAATTTCATGGGCTTCAGCCCCTGAGGTTCGGCGTTTTTTTCCTCGTGAACCCGTTTGTGAGACCGGCTCTAGGTTCTTCCGCGCAAATTCAGTCGCCAGTAGTCCAGTGAGAAAGGAGGGTCATCCGCCGCGGCCTGTTCAGCGAGCTTAGCCATGAACAAGTCACGAAGATCCTCGCTCGGAAGGCGCTGCAGATGCTCCCGCAGAATGATGTTGCGGGCGAACTCGATGTATTGCTCCGCGTTTTCCAGGACGGTTGGCGCTGGCTCAATCGAGGTTTCGACGTTGACAAAACCCGCGCGGCGCAGCGTGGCGGCCGCGTCTTTTGCGTCTTGATAAAGCCACGGCTCTCGAAAACCAGCGAAGTACGGTGCAAACTCTCCGGTCGCCGCCAGCACATCTGCTCGCTTCCGCAAACACGCTAGGTTAGGGCCACCGCCGCACTGCGCCTCGAGCCAGCCCCCGGGAACTAAAGCCTGACGCAGATTCAGAAACAAGCGGTCGTGATCCAGCACCCAATGAAAAGCGGCCGTGCTCACGATGCCGTCGAAAGCCTGCTTGAACGGCAGGCGCAACAAATCGCAAGCCACCAGGCCCACATGCCCGCCAAATTTTCCCTGCAAGTACTCACGCGCAGAACTCAGCATGTTCTGGGAGAGATCAATCCCCACCACTCGCCCCTGCGGCAGCGCCTCGAGCAACTCGGCCGTGAGCCGTCCAGTGCCGCACCCGGCATCCAGCACAATTTCATCCCCGCGCAGCCGCAGTCGCGAGAGCACCTTCCTGCCCCAACTGACTTGTGGCCCAGAGAGCCGGTGATACACCGACGAATTCCACTCGCGGGAGGAGGATTGTTGTTCCGATGTCACAAGTAGAGGATGGCAGGGCCTTCGAAAAAGATCCGGATTTAATCCGTGTTAATCCGCGTAAATCCGTGGCTATAGGTTTCTTATGTCACCGCCAGCGCCTGATCGAGATCCTCGAGGATATCGTCAACATCCTCGATCCCGACCGAGATGCGCACCATCCCGTCAGTGATGCCGATCGCCTTGCGTCCTTTTTCGCCGAGCGCAGCGTGGGTCATAGTCGCTGGATGGGAGATCAGCGTCTCCACGCCGCCGAGCGATTCGCCCAGCGAGCACACTCGCACTTTCTTCAGCATTTTGTTGGCGTTCTTCAGCGACCCGGTCTCAAACGTGATCATGGAGCCGAAACCGCTCATCTGGCGTTTCGCCAGCGCGTGTTGAGGATGATTCGCCAGCCCCGGATAAAAAACTTTTTGCACCTTCTTGTGCGCAGCCAAAAACTCCGCGACGATGCGCCCGCTGCGGTCGTGAATTTCCATGCGCGCCGCCAGCGTCTTCACACCGCGCAGCACCAGCCAGCATTCGAATGGAGAGAGAATCGCCCCCGCGGCTTTTTGCAAGAAGGCCAACTTCTCGGCCTGTTCCGGCGTGGTGCAAACGACTACTCCGCCCAAACCGTCGCTGTGTCCATTCAGGAACTTCGTGGTGGAGTGCACTACCATGTCGGCGCCCAGCGCGATGGGCTGCTGGAAATATGGCGACATGAACGTATTGTCCACCACCAGTTGGGCTTTTTTCCGCCGGCAAGTCTGGCTGATCGCGGCCAGATCACTCAGCCGCATCAGCGGATTGGTCGGAGTCTCCACGTAGACCATCCGCGTATTCCTGCGCATCGCACGCTCGACATTGTTCGCGTCCGATGTATCGACATAGGAAAACTCCAGTCCAAAATCGGCCCAGACCTGGTTGAACAAACGCGGCGTGCCGCCATAAAGATCATTGCCGCAAACTACATGATCGCCCGACTTCAGCATGCTGGCGACAGCGTTGATCGCCGCCATGCCGCTGGCAAAAACGCGAGCCGCGCTTCCGCCCTCCAGTTCCGCCAGATTCTGCTCCAGCGGCGTGCGGGTCGGGTTCGAGACGCGCGAATACTCGTAGCCTTTGTGCTCGCCGATTCCCTGCTGTACATAAGTTGAACTCAGATAGATCGGTACATTTACCGCGCCCGTCGAAGGATCCGGTTGCTGTCCGCAGTGAATGGCGCGAGTGGCAAACCCTGGCTGCTTGTTGGTTTTCATTCGGATGATCCGCGAAATCGTCTTTCCACCAGGATCGATGGTTCAGATTCCGCCTTCAAAGATTTTCTTCGACAAATATCGTTCCGCCGAGTCGGGCACAATGGTCACGACGCGCTTCCCTGCTCCCAGGCGACGTGCCAGCGTCAGCGATGCAAATACCGCCGCGCCCCCGCTTGATCCAGCCAGAACGCCCTCGCAGGCAGCCAATTTCTTCACCGTCTCGAAAGCATCGTCATCGGTCACCTTGATGACTTCGTCACACACCGAGCCATCAAATGTCTCCGGAATGAAACTGTTTCCGATTCCCTCGACCTTGTGCGGCCCCGGCGGCCCGCCACCCAAAATTGATCCCTCAGTTTCGACAGCGCAGCACAACGCAGCCGGCACATGCTGCTTCAAATAGCGCGCGACTCCAGTGAAGGTTCCGCAAGTGCCGCAACCGATTGCGATGGCGTCTATCTTGCCGTCCATTTGCTCGAAGATTTCTTGCGCGGTGGTCTCGTAGTGGTAATCAGGATTTGCAGGGTTTTCGAATTGCCCCGCCATGAACGCCTTGGGATCCTTGGCCACAAGTTCCTTGGCCTGTCGGATGGCGCCCTGCATGCCGTCGGCATCCGGTGTGCGAAACACCTCGGCGCCGAGGGCACGCATGATCTTAACCTTCTCCTCGGAAAATCCCTCCGGCACAAACAGCTTCACCGTGTACCCGCGATTCACGCCGATGAGCGCCAAGCCGATCCCGGTATTGCCGGCAGTCGCTTCTACAATGGTTCCGCCCGCCGCGAGTCTTCGCTCCTGCTCAGCCCGCCGGATGATCCCGATCGCCGCACGGTCTTTCAGGCTGCCACCAGGATTCAAGTATTCGAGCTTGGCAAAGACATCCGCCGATCCCGGAGGGATCAACCGCTTCAGTTGCAGCATAGGAGTCTCGCCGACCAGTTTGGTAATGTCGTCGGAAACGCGCAGGCGGGAGATTTCGGAATTCTTCAAGCGCACGTTACAGGGTACGGGGAGTGGAATGGAATCGTCAATGGAACCTCATACTGGGTAGTGAGTCGATCTTAACCGCTAAAGCGCGGCGTCATCCTGAGCGTAGCCGTTTTTCAGGCGGAGCGAAGGATCCCGGGCGGATCTGCACCGTCAAGACTGAAATGACTGCCTCGTTTCGCGTGAGACTAACAGCAAAAGCCGCCTTTACTTCGACCCGCTTGCCGCCCCCTGCCCGCCCGCGTAGTAGCCGCTCTTGGTCCGCACCGTAAGTTTTCGCTGTCCTTTGACCTTGGCCTCGACGCGAATCTGACGGAAGCCGCCTGCGCCCTTCGGATTGGTCGGCTTGTATCCGATCGTGTATTGGTTGCGGATGTCGCGGGCCACACTGCGGCTGATCTCGTCCACTTCGTCCAGCGTCTTGGGGAAGAAGGCCAGGCCGCCCGTGCGCTGCGCAATGATCTCCAGCGCGCGCTTGGCCCGCTTGGGATGCTCCTCCTCACCGAGAATTCCAATCGCATATACCGCGGGTCCGTTTTCATCCTGCAGCTGTTTCACGGCCTGCTCCAGGGTCTCGCGGCTGGCGTTATCTTCCCCGTCAGTCACCACGAAGAGAACTTTCTTCTCCAGCTTCGCATTTCTCTTCAGATGATCGGCCGAGGCCACCACGGCCTCATAGAGAGCGGTGCCGCCTTTGGCATCGATCTTTTCCAGAGCCTCCTTCAGCTTCAGTAAATCATTGGTGAAGTCCTGGTCGAGATAATATTCGTCGTTAAAGTTGACTACGAACACTTCGTCCTGACGATTGCTGGCCCGCACCAGATTCAGCGCCGCCTGGTTCACCTTGGCGCGCTTCTCGCGCATCGATCCCGAATTATCAATCACAATGCCGATCGCCACCGGGATGTCTTCGTGCCTGAACGAGACGATGTTCTGCGGCTTGCCGTCCTCAAACACGCTGAATGCGCTCTTGTCGAGATTAGTGACGATGTGCTGCTTGTCGTCGATGACGGTGGCGTGCAGCAGGACTTCGTCGACGTCTTTGCGAATCACGAAAACGCCATTATCGTTGGTCTTCGGTTGGGAGTCTTGCTGGGCTTCCTGCAGTCGGAGATGCGGCGCTTCCCGGAGATGTGGTCGAAGGCTTGGCTTGATTCTGCGCTGTCGCGGGCGGAACAGAGTAGATGCGGACTGCGCCGGGATCGTCATCTGCGTCCCGGCCCAGATCACAAACGTAAAGAGAAGAAGAACGCGCGCAGCCCACTTATTCCTGAGGCGCGTAATATCCCATCCTGGCATACACCCGTAGAGGCGGCAGTCCTTTCGGTGGCATCAGCTTCACCTTTATCTTACGCCATTTGCCGTCGCGCACGACCTTGCTCGGATGGTATCCCAGCACATATTGATTGCGCAGCTCGATTCCGATCTTGGTGGCCACATCGGCCAGGTCGTTGGGGTTGTCAATGGTAAAGGCGCGGCCTCCGGTCAGTTCAGGTGATCTCGCTCAGCAGTGCCGGGCCCAGCCGCTCTTCCTGTGTGGCGAAATAATGGTCGTAGATGCCGATGGCATAGACCATTACATCGGCTTCCTTTACCAAGGCCTTAATTTCGCCCTCGGTGTAGCGGCTGTGGTTGTCGCCGCCGTCGGAAATAATGAGCAGCGCCTTCTTGGCATACTTGGCCTGGCGCATCTTGCTGACGCCCATGTAGATCGCATCCAGCAGCGCGGTTCGCCTTCTGGGCACCGCGAACACCAGTTTGCTCTGGATTTCGTCCACGGAACTGGTGAAGTCGGTGATCTCCTCGGGTTCATCCGAGAAAGTGATCATGAAGAATTCATCCTGCGGATTGGCGGTCTTGAAGAACTCCACCACCGCGTCCTTCGCCCGGTCCATCTTGCTGCTCATGCTGCCGCTCGAATCGAAGATCACACCCAGAGAAACCGGCGCGTCCTCGGCCGAGAAAGTCCTGATCTCCTGCGCCGCGTTGCCTTCGAAGAGCTGGAAGTTTTCCTTCTCAAGCCCAGTCACCAGGCGGTTCAATGGGATCGGTGATGGTCACCGGCACCAGCACCAGGTCAACATCCACTTTCAGCGGACGCACCCGTGTAGTCAATCCGCCGGTGGCAACTACATCTTTCTTGGGCGCGGGATCTGGCGCCTTTGCAACCTCACGCGGCGCCACGTGCACATCGTTGACGTCCGTCTGCGCCTGTGCCGGGCCAAGCCGACTACGCAGACCAAAGCAACAACCAGTACCGGCAAAAAGAAAGATGTTGCCACGCAAGCGAATTTGCGCAGCCGAGACGGAGGTCCAATCCCAAGGGAGAACCGAAGAGAGGCTTCGAACTAAGGTCTTCGGGCGAGATGACCGACGCCGAGCATTCAGGCGGGCCATAGATACCTCGATTGAGCGGATAGTATCACAGCTTTTCGCCCTCACATCAGCCTTTTTGTCAAATATTAGAGACAAATGCCACTGTTAGAACTGTCAGTGCGTAAGGACGAGCGTCGGCTCCAAGATCCCGTATGGGACAGCTCAATTCGCCGTCGCCCCGCGCTTTTCATAGGCTCGCTTGAGCCCAGTTCCGCTCTTGCTACAATCATTGGTTCCCATGGCAGATATTCTTCCTTTTCGCTCCTGGCGCTACGACCCTCAGCGCGTCTCGCTCCCGCAGGTCGTCACCCAGCCTTACGACAAGATTTCGCCTCAGATGCAGGAGCACTACTACGCTGCCAGCCCCTACAATCTGGTACGGATTATTCTGGGTCGACCCGAAGCTGGAGACAATACAGAGCACAATGTATATACGCGGGCTGCCGACCATTTCCGTGACTGGCGCAGCCGCGGGGTTCTGCGCCAGGACTCCTCTGAATCGATTTACGCCTATTCCGAGCGCTTCACGCCGCCCGGCGGTGGCCCCACCCAGGAGCGGCTAGGCTTCATCGCCCTCGGACGCGTCGAAGATTATGCGCACAAAGTCGTATATCGCCATGAACAAACGCTGGCCAAGCCCAAGGCCGATCGCCTCGACCTGCTTCGCGCTACCCGCGCCCACTTCGAGCTCCTCTTCATGCTTTACCAGGACTCCGGCGAGATCGATTCTCTGCTTGCCGGCGCTGCCGCGTCGCGCCCAGCGATCGAAGTAACCGATGAGTACGGCGTTGTCCACCGCGTCTGGCAGGTCTCCGATGCGCGGCTGATTGACTCTGTTCGCAGCCAGATGCGCGACAAAAAGCTGGTCATTGCCGATGGCCATCACCGTTATGAAACGGCGCTCAATTATCGCGACGAACGCCGCGCCGCGGCCTCAGCCGGGGTGCCCCAGGTCTCGCCGCCTTTGCGAGACCTGGGCACACCCACCCACGCTCCCTACGAATTCGTTGTCATGACGTTCGTCAACGTGAACAGCCCAGGCCTGCTGATCTTGCCCACGCATCGCGTGGTGCACAGCCTGACACCCTTTTCTGGAGATGCTTTTCGCGAATCTGCCCAAGCCTTCTTCAACGTGGAGGAAGTGGACCCTGCACTCGACGCCGCCCGCGTCGCCGGTATGCTCCGCGACAACGGAACTGCTGGCACCGTTCTGCTGGCAACAACCGCCAACCGATCCTTTCTCCTGCGTACGCCACGGGAGCACAAGCCCGCCGCTGCGCAGGTTCTCTCCGGCCTCTCTGCACGGCAGCAGGCGCTCGACGTGGTGCAACTGCACAAATGTCTATTGGAAGGAGTGCTCAACCTTTCCGAGGAATCGATTCGCAACCAGCAGAACATTTCCTATATTCGCAACGCCGATGAGGCCCTGGCTCAAGTCCGCGCTGGCAAAGCCAATATCGCCTTCCTCATGAATGCCTGCAAGGTAGAACAGGTCCGAGACATAGCTTTCGCAGGCGAAGTCATGCCGCAAAAATCAACTGACTTCTATCCCAAACTCCTGAGCGGGTTGACAATCTATGCCCTGGACTAACTTGGGTGCCCCATTTCTCGCGCGCTCTTTGCGCGAGAAGTGGGGACTTTCGCACAGTAGCGCCGGCGTCTCGCCGGCTGTCCGGAGGGCGTCCCGCCCTCCGCGTCGACGCCACCTAAACTCCAGCGCAGTCCTACCGCTGGTGCTCGTCGCCATTCTTCTTTCCCACGCCGCTCCCGAAAAGCATCTCGCCGTCTTCTCCACCGCCGCTAATTATTCCGTGACTCTCGTGCAGCGCGACAACCGCGATTATGTCGGCCTGCTCGAACTTCTCGAACCTCTCGGCTCCGTCAGTGCCCGCTACGATGGGCCCCGGTGGCGGGTGCGCTACAACAAGGTTGCAGCCGACTTTCAGTCGGGAAACAACCGTGCCCGCATCCAGGGACGCGACATCGATCTCTCCGGCAAATTCCTGCTTGAGAATGGACGCGGCCTGGTTCCTGCCGCCTGCTTAAACACGCTGTTGCCGCACATTCTCGGCGGCCCAGTGACCATGCACGAAACTTCCGCGCGCCTCTTCGTGGGTAACGTCGCCACACATTTCACCGCATCGCTGGCCGGCGACAATCCTCCGCGCCTCGTCTTCAACTTCTCGTCGCCTGTAAGTCCGTCCGTTGCCACCGAGCCCGGAACCTTACGCATGACGTTCACTCGCGAGCCTGTCGTCGCGCCCGCTTCCCCCACGCTTACCTTCGGCAGCAAGATCACTCCGTCCGCCACCTACAGCGAGGGCAACGGAACCGCCGTAATCACCGTGAACACGGCCGCCCCCGTGATTGCCAGCTTCTCCAACAACGGGCGCACCGTCACGATTTCTCCGACCTCCGCCACCGCACAAACCACGACGCCGCCCCCCGCCCCACCCGGAACGCCAGCGCCGCAGCAGCCCGCTCCCATCACTCCTGCTTCCGCCGCGCCGCCTCCTCCATCCCGCCGTTATTTCGCCGTCGTCGATGCCGCGCACGGCGGCGACGACAAGGGCGAAGCTCTGAGCAGCACGCTTCTGGAAAAAGACATCACCGTCGCTCTAGCCCGCAGTCTGCGTCAGGAACTCGAAAGCCGTGGCATCTCCACTTTAGTGCTGCGCGATTCCGACGCCAGCCTCACGCTCGACCAGCGCGCCATCTCAGCCAACGCGAGCCACGCCGCCATCTACATCGTTCTGCACGCTGCCTCCAGCGGACGTGGAGTGCGCATCTACACCGCGCTGCTTCCCTATGGCGGCGAGGATCGCGGCCCGTTCGCTTCCTGGACAACCGCGCAGCGCCCGTCACTGCCCCTCAGCCAAACCGCGGCCATCGCCGTAGCCGCAGAGCTGCAACGACGGCAAATCCCCGTCCACAATCTGACTGCTCCCCTGCGCCCTTTGAATAACATCACCGCTCCGGCATTTGCCGTCGAGGTCGCACCCCAGGGATCCGATCCCATGCAGCTCACCGCGCCCGACTACCAGCAGCTGATTACCAGCGCCGTAGCCACCGCCATCGCCGCCACCCGCAATCAGATCGGAGCCACCCCGTGATTCCTCGCCATCTCATCATCGCCTTCTCTGTGCTCCTGGCTGCCGTGCTCGGCATGAGCATTTACCTCTTGCACATGCGCAAAACTGTCACCGCCGTTTCTCCGACTGCGCCCGCCGACACTCGCCCGCTCGCTCCCCCATCTGTTGGTCCCACGGAAACCGTGACGCTGTTCGTCGCTTACGACGAAGACGGCACACTGCGCGCGCAAGGCGCGAAAATCCCCCTGCCCTCCGGACGCCAGCAGCGCGCCGAAGAACTCCTTCGCGCCCTGCTCACCCTCTATCTCGACAAATCTTCACCCCACGTCGTGGGTGCAGGCGGCGACGTGCGCAGTGTCTTCCTCGTCGATCCCGGACTCGCCGTCATCGATCTGAACGCCGCCTTCGCCGACGGCCACCGTTCCGGCGTGCTGGTCGAAGAACTCACCCTCGCCTCGCTCATTCACACCATTTCGGTCAACATTCCCGGCATCGTGAGAGTGAAAATCCTCGTCGAAGGCAAAGAGCGTGAAACCCTGGCCGGCCACGCCGACCTCTCCGACTTCTACGACGTGACCGCCGTGAATCAGCTGGCCGCCCAGCTACAATCGGCGCAGTAGCAGGACTACGCGTTCTTGGGACTATAATCTTGCGCACCGATGGCGCTAACTTCTGGCACGAAACTCGGGCCATATGAGATCGTCGCACCACTAGGCGCTGGCGGTATGGGGGAGGTGTATCGCGCCCGCGATACCAGGCTCGGACGCGACGTCGCGCTGAAGCTTCTGCCGCCGCAGTTCAATGCGGATCCCGATCACGTGGCGCGCTTCAAGCGCGAGGCACAACTGCTCGCATCGCTCAATCATCCGCACATCGGGGCAATCTACGGTTTCGAAGACTCCGGCAACCTGCCGGCCCTGGTGCTCGAGTTGGTCGAGGGCGACACGTTGAACGATCGCGTGCGCCGGGGCCCGTTGCCTCTCGCGGAGGCTCTGGCCGTCGCGCAACAGATCGCCGATGCGCTCGACGCCGCCCACAGGGCCGGGATCATCCATCGCGATCTCAAACCCTCCAACATCAAAATCACGCCCGACGGGGTAGTCAAGGTACTCGACTTCGGTCTTGCAAAAGCTCTCGCGGTCGAAGGCTCCCCAGCAGATCAGGCGAACTTCGTCACCATGTCGGGGAGTCGGACGATTGGAGGCATGATTCTCGGCACCGCCGCGTACATGAGCCCGGAGCAGGCGCGAGGTCAGCCGGTCGATAAACGCACCGACATCTGGGCCTTCGGGTGCGTGCTCTACGAGATGTTAACGGGCTGTTTAGCTTTCGCACGCGGGACCGTCACAGACACCCTCGCGGCTGTTGTAGGCGCCGAACCGGAGTGGAAGTCGCTGCCAGCCGATACACCGGGCAGCGTCCGACGTTTGCTGACGCGTTGTCTCCAGAAAGATACCAGGCGCCGGCTTCACGACATCGCTGACGCGCGGATCGAGGTCGAAGACGCGATGGCCACGCCTGCGGAACCGGCTCCGACGCAGGTGCCTCCACGACGCTGGCGCCGCGTGGTGTTCTCGGCACTGTCGCTGGCAATGGCGATAGCCCTGGTCTTCTTGTGGGTGGCGCGCAACAGGGCTGGAAGGCCGGCTGCGGAGCCATCGCCGCCGGAAACTCGCGTTATTCGTCTCACGAACCTTCCCGGACTCGGGGAGTCTCCAGCCATTTCACCGGACGGCAGGTCAGTGGCGTTCACCGGCGGTGTGGGCGGCATACGACAGGTCTTTGTGCAGCTCATTGCTGGCGGCGCGCCGCTGCAAATCACGCGCGATGCAGTCGATCACGAATTGCCTCGTTGGTCGCCTGACTCGAGCTCGATCCTGTACTTTTCGCCGGCGGCATCAGGAATCGTCCAGGGGAGCATCTGGGAGATTCCAGCGCTTGGCGGCGTGCCACGCCGGGTCGTCAATAGCGTGGGAGGAGCCGACGTCAGTCCGACGGATGGTCGGCTTGCGCTCTTCCGTCTGGCGAAGCAGGGCATCCAGCTGGTGACTGCGCCAACTGACGGTTCCAGATTCGACGTGGTCGCTGAGTTCGCACCCACCACGTACTACCTGTATCCCCGCTGGTCACCGGACGGTAAGTGGATCGCCTTTCAGCGGGGAGACAGCATCCGGTTCGACATTTTCGTGGCGCCGTCAACTGGTGGGGAACCGCGCCAGTTGACAAGTGACAACGACATGATGAGTGGTTTTGCCTGGCTGCCCGACAGCATGGGCATCGTCTACAGCTCAAGCCGCGGCGGCACGATGCCGTATTTGCCGACTTTGGGCCTGTGGCAGGTGACATTGCGCGATGGAAAGGTGCGGCGGGTCACCTTGGGTGAGATGTCGTACATGAGTCCGGACATCTCGAAGAGTGGCGCAATCTTGGTCAGCCGCATGAAGCTGCAAACCGACATCTGGAAGTTCCCGGTTGACGGTCTGCCCACCGACAACGTGCGCCGCGGAATTCGTGTGACGCGGCAAACCGGGCAGGTTCTCACTCCCACTTCCAGCCCCGACGACCAGGAAGTCGCGTTTCTATCCGACAGCGGCGATCACGCAAACCTGTGGGTCGTGAACATCAAGAGCGGCGGCCTGCGTCAGATCACTCACGAGCGCGATCCAAACGTGGCCGTGGGCGTCCCAGTATGGTCGCCCGATGGGCGCGCGATCGCTTTCGTTTCCTCGCGCGGGAACCAAGGGTTGACGTTTGGAGTCTGGCTGGTGGATTCGGACGGAAGCAACCTGCGCAATCTCGCCAACCCCGGTCTCGGCCCTGCCTGGTCGCCTGACGGCCATTGGGTTTATTACTCGACGCGGGGCGGCGCGGCAGCCACCCCTGTGGTTCTGAAGAAAATGCCGATTGATGGAGGGCCGGCCGTCACCGTAAGGACCGAGCCGTTGCGCAACGTGATTGGGCTACATGGTAGCACTCTGTACTATCTCGTCGAGCGGCCGCTCGTCGACGGCACGCCGGAATTTGAAATCCGGGCCGCCACCCCCGAGGACGCGCCATTTCGCGTCCTCTCGCGCATTCCAGGCTCCCGGGTACCGATATGGCAGATCGTTAATCCCGCGCTTTCGCCCGACGGGAAATGGATGGTGCAAGCCCTGACTGACGGTTTTAGCACCAACCTCTGGGCGCTCTCGACAACGACCGGCGAGTGGCGTCAGATTACCGATTTCGGCGAACGCCCGACGTTCATCGCACGCCGCGTGTCGTGGTCGTCCGACGGGCGTTCTGTCTTGGCCGCAGTCGCCGAGGGCGATTCCGACATCGTTCTGCTGGAAGGACTGACAAATGTCGGGCGCGAGTGAGCGTGCACGAATGGACCCATTTGTTCCAGAGTCGCTTCGAATAACACACGCACCCTTGTACCGATTCGCCTTGTTTTCCAACTCGCAACTGCGATTGAATTACTTCTTCTTCTCCAGCCCTTCAATCTCGCTCTTGGTCCGCTCCAGAATCTCCCGAATCTTCGCGATTCTCGCCGAGTCATGCGACCCGCGTGTCGCCGCCCGCAGCGCCGTCTTCATCAACTCAGCCGCAGGACGCATCACCTCCGCGCCTTCTGGACCTATCCACGGTCCCCAATCTCCAGCCTGCTCGGCCCGTTGCCATATCTTCTTCACCGTCTCCGCCTCGCGCTGCAATTCCGCTTTCCCCGCGCCAGTGAGCGAGTAGGTACGCTTCCCTGCAGCCGTATCCGAAGTCACCAGTTCCTCATCTTCCAACTGCTGCAGCGCCGGATAAATCGCTCCCGCACTCGCCTTGTAGATCCCGCCAGACTTCGTCTCCAACTCTTTCATCAACTCATAGCCGTGTTTCGGTCCGCTCTCGAGCATCGACAGCAGCGCCAGCCTTATCTCGCCTGGCCCGAAGAACCGGCCCCATCGCCCCCCGCGACCCCACGGGAAACCCGCCCCCATAAACGGAGCCGCGATTCCTCCGCGCCACCAACTTCCACATCGTCCGTACATAATCAAACTCCTCCAATTTCGTTTTGTCAGATCGAACCATCGATTCCAGATTTCCGATCAAAGAGCTCAGAACGGATCGCGATGTAAACCTCTAGCAAAATCTAATTTGCCCGCGCACTCGTTCGATCTGTCGTAGAGTATATCTATAGATACATCTCTAGTCAAGACTTTCGACTTCCCTCCCCGCCCTCAGAAACACCTCCTCAAATTGCCCAGAGATCCTAGCCGACGTTCTTCGCGTCCTCTGCGGCCTTTCTTAGCGCACTCTGCGGTAATGCTCTTCGACGCCAGACCTAACATTCCACCCCACTTCATTTACAATCCCCGAATGTTCTATCGCTCCGACAATCGCGCCCCCGACCAGCTTCGTCCCGTCGTCATCACTCCTGACTTCATTACCACCGCCGAGGGCTCGGTCCTCATCGAAGTCGGCAACACGCGCGTCATCTGCACCGCCTCGATCGAAGAGGCCGTTCCGCAATTCATGCGCAACACCGGCAAAGGATGGATCTCCGCCGAATACAGCATGCTCCCGCGCTCCACCCTGACCCGCACCCCGCGCGAAGTTTCCAAAGGACGCCCCAGCGGACGCACCCACGAAATCCAGCGTCTCATCGGCCGCTCCATGCGCGCCGTCACTGATCTGGCGCGCCTCGGCGAACGCACCATCTGGATTGACTGCGACGTAATCCAGGCCGACGGTGGCACCCGCACCGCCTCTATCACCGGCGCCTTCGTAGCGCTGGGCCTGGCTTTGGAAAAGTTGGTGGACGCTGGAACCCTGACCTCGGTCCCGCTCAAGGATTTTGTAGGCGCGGTCAGCGTGGGAATCGTGGACGGAGAAATCCTGCTCGACCTCAACTACGAAGAAGACTCCCGCGCCAACGTCGACATGAACTTCGTCATGACCGCAGGCCGCAAGCTGGTCGAAGTCCAGGCCACCGCCGAACATCAGGTCTTCGACGAAAATCAGCTCGCCAAAATGCTGTCCCTCGCCACCCAGGGCGTACAGTCGCTGATCGCCAAGCAGCAGGGAGTGCTGAGCGCGCTCACGTTGCGGCAATAGATCACCCGCTCTAGTGTGGTGTCCCGTTAGTACACGTCAAAGGTCTGGGAGCTTTGAAAGGGCGCGGCTTCCAGCCGCGCCGTCAAGAGCCCTTGAAAAAAGCGGCTTTAGCCGCCGGGGCTAGGAAACCTGACCCCAGATTTAGCGCTCGATTTTGTTCGCGCATTTGCGGGACACCACACTAGAAAACGAAGGGAATAAACCGTTTGGTGCGCCGCATGTATTCCTGGTATCGGCTGCCCAGTGCAGCCTGCAACGCTCGTTCTTCCACTCGCACGCGATAGAGGTAAGCAGCCCCGCCAGCCGCCACAATAATCGCAACGCTCAGCCAGTTTGTCAGAGCCAGACCAGTCCCCAGGTACATCAGCATGCCGCCGGTATAGGAAGGATGCCGCACCCAGCGGTACACGCCGTTTTCAATGACGGGCTGATCTTCGGTCGCCTTAACGTCGCCGGTAAAGTGCTTCCCCAGCATCCGCCAGCAGTGGCGACGCAGCAAGCTGCCGATGATCAACAGCACAAGGCCGGCCGCGAACCAAATCTTCTGGCCGCGCACCATCACGAACGCTCGCATGCCGGCCGCCACGAAAGCTCCCGTCATGCCGATCCATCCTGCCAGCATGATGAACTGCATCGATCCTCGATCCGCAGTCGCGCCCGGTGCCGGACGCGAGCGCGCGATAATCCTGAACTCCGGCACGTAGGCAAAGAGAAATACCGCCCAGAAGATCCATGCGTAAGGCGAAGTGTAGGCGATCGGCATCTAGTGCGAGTGTGGACTTTCCGAGGCTGTCGGAGCCATAGCAGGTTGCGGAAAAACTTACCGATGCAGGCAGAACCGTGGAAGAGCGGCCCTTCAGGGCCGCGTAAGCCGTTTAGAATCGGTCGGGCTTCAGCCCTGGTGGTCGCCCTTCTCACCGCAGGAACGAGTTTTTCCGCAACCCGCTAGGTGCATAACGTTATATGCCGCGGAGAAATTTCGGACAAGAAGCCGTTCGCAGAAAAGGGCGCGCGCTAGCGCACCCGCCCCAACTTATCTACCGGCCAGTAGCCAAACACAGCCTTGCCGTAGATGTAGCTCTGATTCACCGGCCCAAAATCGCGGCTGTCGTTGGACATCGAGCGGTGGTCGCCGAGCACGAAGTAGCAGTGCGGGGGCACTACCGTCTCGGGATAGGACCGCGCATCGGCATACGCCACGGGTACATAGTCCTCGTCGAGCGCCTCATCATTCACGAACACCTGCCCACCATCGATGCGGATGCGATCCCCCGCCACTCCGACCACGCGTTTGATGTAACTCTTGGAGGGATCGCGGGGATAACGAAACACGACAATGTCTCCGTGCTCAATCGCTTCCAGCCGATAGACGAACTTGTTGACGAAGATTCGCTCCTGGTCCTCGAGCGAAGGCATCATGCTGGTGCCTTCGACCTTTACCGGCTGGTAGATGAAAATGATGATGAAGGCGGAGATGGCCAGCGAAATGATCAGATCCCGAAGCCAGACGCCCAGCCCCGGCCTCGCCCGGCGCGCCTCGACGAGCAGCGGCGCACCGGCGCTCGCGCCCACCGGGTACACCTTTAGATCTGCACCGCCCTGATTTTGTCCTGGGCTTAAAGATTCTGGCATGCGTCCCTATTGTATACAGAAGCGCCCCGGTTGGTTGCGCGTTGTACGGCCGGGTTACAATGAAGAGAAAAGAGGGACCCATGACCGGACGCCTCCTGCTCGAAAACAAGATTGTTTACCGTTGCCTGACCCTTGCTGTTCTCTTTCTGTTAACCCTGACCATGTCTGCGCAGTTTGCCGCGCAGCAGGAGGAAACCGGCGTCCCCGCTTACAATTCCGCGCCTCCTCCCAAGGGAACTAAACTGCCTGCGATCCTCATGAAAGATCAGTTGTGGGGAGCCGACGCACAATATCCATATCAGACCCACGCCTATGAACTGGCGTCGAAGATTCCCGCCGTCCTGCACCAGCAGCCTTGCTACTGCTATTGCGACCGCATGGGTCACAACAGCCTGCATAGCTGCTTCGAGAGCACGCATGGCGCCCACTGCGAGACTTGTCTAAAAGAGGTCTACTATTCTTATCAACAGCACAAGAAGGGAAAGACTGCCCGGCAGATTCGTGCAGGCATTATCCAGGGCGAATGGAAGCAGGTCGACCTGCAATCGGCCGCGGCGATCAACTGATGGCAGTAACCAGTTGCCAGTACCCAGCAATTCGTCCCGTGCAGTGGTGGTCTTCCTGCCATCTTCATTGTTCGACGAGCTTGTGCCGTTTTGAAACTCCACGGGGTACTGGCAACTGGGTACTGGGTACTGTAAATTGCCCTCCAGCCGCTTTTTGAGTGATACTTGATAGTTTCAAGCCCACGAGGCGCTACCGCAAGGAGTCGTTATTCCAAAGAGCACAGGAAGAGTTTTACACATGGCCCAGAAAGCTACGGCGAAGAAATCAGTCGCGGACGATCCCCGTTACACGCAGGCTCTCCAAAGCTACGAGTCTGGCCTGCGCGCCATGCAGGAGCACAAATTCGACAAGGCGAAGCCGCACTTCCAGAAGGTCATTGGAGGTCCCAGCAAGGAACTGACTGATCGCGCCTCCGTCCATCTCAATACCTGCAACCAGCACATCGAGCGTTCAGCGGCCACCCAGTTCAAGACCCCTGAGGAGCACTTCGACTACGCAGTATCGTTGATGAACCTCGGCGACTACGTTACCGCTCGCGAGCATCTCGACAAACTGCTCAAGCAGGCGCCTAAGGCCGATTACGTGGTCTACGGTTTGGCGGCCCTGGACTGCCTGACAGGTCACGTTGAGGATTCGCTGAGGCGGCTGGATGAGGCGCTTCGTCTCAACCCCCAACTGCGTTTCCAGGCGCGCAATGATTCTGACTTTCAGAACCTGGCAGAAGATCCGCGCTTCACGGAGCTTCTGTATCCCGATCCTGGCGCCGAACTTCGATCGGACGACGCCGACTTCCGCGAAGACGAGCCCGCGTAGCCTGCCCACAGGAAGTGCCCATGGCAACGAAATCCTCCGAACTATTGTCCGCAGATAAGGCTGGGCGCGAGCGCGGTCTTCGCGTCGTCGCCATCGGCGGGGGAACGGGCCTTTCGACGCTGCTGAAGGGATTGAAGCGCTTCGTCCTCACGGGCCCTGAAATGGCAGCCGCACAGCCCGATTTGCCGATGATTCGCGATCTGAGTGCCGTCGTCACCGTCAGCGACGACGGCGGCTCCAGTGGGCGCTTGCGTAAGGAATTGAACATGCTTCCTCCGGGCGACATCCGCAACTGCATTGTCGCCCTCAGCGAAGACGAAGCCCTGCTCTCGAAACTCTTTCGACACCGCTTCGAGAAGGGATCGGGCCTGGAAGGCCACAGCTTCGGCAATCTGTTTCTCGCCGCGCTGACTTCGCTCACCTCTGACTTTTCTGAAGCCGTGCGCTTGTCTTCGGAGATTCTTCTCACCCGCGGCCACATCTATCCCGCAACCACATCGAATATCGAACTCGAAGCGCTCATGGAAGACGGCTCTCGCGTCCGCGGAGAAACCAAGATCACCGCCAGCAAAGGCCGCATCACCGAACTGTTCCTGGTTCCTCCCGATGTCGAGCCGATGCCCCAAACTCTCGACGCGATCGCCCGCGCCGATCAGATTACCATCGGACCCGGATCGCTCTTTACCAGCCTCATCCCTAACCTGTTGGTGCGGGGCATTGCTCAGGCCATCGTCGAGTCGCCCGCAACCAAGGTCTATATCTGCAATCTCATGACCCAGGCCAATGAGAGTCTCGGCCTCAGTGCTGCCGATCATATTCGCGCCCTGAATGCGCACGCTCATGCGCAGATCTTCGATTACGCGCTCATCAACCGTACTCCCGTCTCCGAACAAATGAAGGCCAACTACGCGCAGGAAGGAGCATGCCAGATCGCTCCTGACATCGACGCGATCGAGGCGCTGGGAGTGATTCCCGTGCTCGGCGACTATCTGGAGGAAGCTGGAGCCGCGCGCCACAACACCACCAACGTAGCGCGAGACCTGATGCAACTAGCCGCCCAACCTTCCCGCAAGCACCGCGCGACCTAGCCGAGCCACAAACTTGTACTTTTGTCATTCCGAGATTCACTTTTGTCATTCCGAGCGAAAGCGAGGGACCTGCGTTATTCACTTTTGTCATTCCGAGCGAAAGCGAGGAACCTGCTTTTCGCCTGGGACCTGCACGTCTGCTGTTTGTCGTTCTGCAGGCGCTTCCTGTATCGTGATGCTTCTGCTTCGAAGCTTTAGCTTCGAGTCGATCCGATCATGCGTTCTTTTCTTTTCACCCTCGCCACTCTGCTCGCCGCATCCGCCATTTGCCTCGCTCAAGCCGCTCCGGAACAAGGCGGCAACGAAGTGCAGATATGGGCCTCGGGAGGCCACTCGGTCGCTGGCGGCACCTCCAATACCAGTGTCTTCGACGCCGGCTTGCGCTACGGATGGATCATCACTGGCCCTCATTGGCCCGGCATCCTGCGCGGACGCTTCGAATATGCGGTTGACGTGGTTCCCGTTTACGTGGTGTTCCAGCCTGCGAACACCGCCTATGGTCTAAGTTTCAATCCGCTCGGCCTGAAGTGGAATTTCGAGCGCCACGGCCGCTTCTCACCATACTTGGACTTGGGCGGTGGAGTGCTTTTCACCAACCACAACGTCCCCATCTACACCAATAACGTCAACTTCACGCCGTCCGCAGCGTTAGGCACGCATATCCTGAGCGACAAATACAACTGGAGCATCGAACTCCGTTATTTGCACATCTCGAACGCTGGACTAGCGCCGGTGAATCCAGGGTTGAATACCGTGCAGGTGCGGCTCGGCTTTGGCAAGTTCTTCCGGCGCGGGGATTAGAGCGCGGGCCTCGGGCTGTGGATTTCTGCTGAAAATAATCTTTCCAATAGATTCCATGAAAGGGTGCCAAACCGGTTCGAGGGGTTACCTGTGATCTATCAAGACGTTGTACCCGGCGGAATAGCCCGGCTGATGGGCGGAGCGTAACCGAGACTACCATGCGGACGGTGGAAGTTGTAATGCTCAAGCCAGGGCGAGAGATGCTGATCGCGTTCCTCGGAGTTGAGGTAATGGCGAACGTAGGCCCACTCGCGCAGGGCGGTTTGAATGAAGCGTTCCGCCTTGCCGTTGGTGCGCGGAGTGTAAGGGCGGGTGAAGCGGTGCTGGATGCCGAGTTGGAGGCAGGCGGCGCGGAAGTGGCGGGAGCGATAGCAGGAGCCGTTGTCGGTGAGCAGGCGACGAATGGAGATGCCGTGCTGGGCGTAGAAGGCGACGGCGGCGCGCAGGAAGGCGATGGCGGTTTCGCTTTGCTGATTGGGCAGCATGCGAGAGAAAGCGAAGCGGGAGTGATCGTCGATGGCGACGTGCAGAGCCTGCCAGCCGGCGAACTGAGGGCGGCCGCGACGCCGGCCATCGCCACGAATGGAGACCTGCTGATAGCGGGTCATGCCCTTGATGTCGAGATGGAGCAGATCGCCGGGAGCGGGATGCTCGTAGCGCACGACCGGCGGAGCGGGATGCAGATGACGCCAGCGGTTCAACTGAGCGCGCTGCAGGATGCGACTGATGGTGGCGGGGCTGAGATGGGTGGCTTGGGCGATCTGATAGGCGGGGCATAACTGGCGCCGCAGAGCGATGACCTGAGCGATCAGCTCCGACGAGGTTCGGCGCGGGCTATGGAGGGGCCGCGAGGAACGATCCCGCAAGCCGGGCAAACCCAGGGTGCGATAGCGCCGGACCCACTTGGCGGCAGTTTTTCGGCTAACGTTGAACGCGGCTGCAGCCGCGTTCAACGTCAACTTCTCGATCATAATCTTCTTGGCTAAAGTCTCTCGACTACGAAAGGTAAGTCGGGCATTCTGGTGAAGGTCCATTCGGTCGACTCCTTCGAAGCAGATTGGTCAGCACCATCAGCTTCTCCGGTGTTGCTCGAATGGACTATTCACTTCTTGGGAACAACGTCTTGAAAGATCACAGTTACCCCCCCTCCCCCCCTCTATTTCGCTGATCGCCAGTATTCATGCGGGTTTCCGCGATTGCGAGTGCACGAAAAGCGTGCAAAATCTTGATGTCAAAGAACTTAGAAGTCAAAATCTTGAGAACAAAGGAGATACGGCTGAGCCAATCAGGTTGGCTGCACCCGCTCCGCTTTGACGAGAATGGACTAATTGAAATCGGGGTGCAAGGTCGGATGTCACATGGTTTTGCGCGGCGCTGTGGAAATCGCAAACGACGGGAGTGTGCGAACCCGAAAACGCCGTTCACGAGATTGTGAGCGTGATAGGGTTGTTGAAGCGGTAGATGAATTGTTGGAGCGTATCGTCGCCGATATATATCGGTGGAGGCCACGAAAGAAAGCTTCCATCGTGCGGCCAGAAGAGAACCGTGACTTGCTCCCAACGCCTGTTAGGGCTAATGGAAATCAAGGGCTTGCCTCTGTCATTTATGTGCCTCCATCGTGGCGCGAGAAGTTGAAGGGCCAGCTTCCCGACAACATAAGAGAAGTTACAAAACTCCATCCCGTAAAGCGGTCCCGGCTCGCTAGTGCTAATAATGCTGAGACTATTGCGGGTGCTCATGAACGCTTTCCCTTGGTAAGCGGCAAACCAACACTTAAGCAGCGGCGGAAGGACAAGAGAAGTTCTGAATCGTTCTCTCGCGGCCCTCGTAAAAAAAGGCTCGGCGCCATCGAAACGGTCTATCAGATGGTTTGTGACAACGGCCTTCATAAACGTAAACGCACCCAGAATAGCAGCGTCTCTGGCTCCAAGAGAAAAAGGATCTCCCTCTAACATGGATTGCTTAAAACGATCCTTCACTTTTTCACTGAGTACACTCATCCAGCCGTTATTGCATCCCTTGCATACAACTGGAAGTTTTTCCTTCAAGTTGTCAGCGTCGGATTCGATGACTGGAGAATCTATCGTGTAGCGCTTCCGGGATCGATACCGTAATGGTGGGAGAGCTTTGTTGATCCAATCGTCCCAAATGTGCTCCCCTCCTGTTTCTACCGCGTTCTCGTGGCAGAACACACATTTCCTTGACATTCCAGCAACTTAGCATACCTCTGGTTAGTCAAGTTAATTTCCAGTCACTTAGGAAGAAAATAATTCATCTACTATCCAGACCCTGTCTGTGACTCCAGCGGCAGAAGGCCGCGATTGCCCGGCACTTTGCGTACTACAATTTCTGCCGCGTGCAACGCAGTGTCAGGCCACTGCTCACGGGTAGTGTCCTAGCAGGCTGCGGAAAAACTCGTTCATGCGGCGAGAAAGGCGACCACCAGGGCTGAAGCCCGAGCGATTCTAAATCGCCTACGCGGCCCTGAAGGGCCGCTCTTCCACGGTTCTGCCTGCATCGGTGACTTTTTCCGCAACCTGCTAGTGTGATGTCCCGGAAATTCCTAGTGAAACCAGGGCCACGTTTCAGTGAGGGATGCGAGGGGATCGACGCTGCACACAAAGTGCATAGATCCTCCGCTTCGCTCAGGATGACAGGGTCAAGTTATATCGCGAACTTGTGGGACATCACACTAGCAGGGTGCTGAAAAACTAATCTCTGCTGCCGAATGCGAACCTCAGGCGCTGAAGCGCGACTGGTTTTAAAGAACTTAACGGCACGACTGAAGTCGTGCCCTTCCCAAAGGCGGGCTGGCCCATACCCATCTGATTCTTGATTTTGATCGGATCACCACGGAAGAGGCTGCCCCACTCGTCGCGGTTTTCGACGAGTGAACACCATGAACCTCCGTGCGTTTTTCGCGGAGAGCTTATCATGCGATCCGGCGCACGCACAGTTCAGCTTTCCCCACGTCATTGACCAATACCCAATAAAGATGAGGGAACAAGAGGTAGAGGTCTGCGGTACCCACTCGTCGAAAACCGCGACGAGTGGGGCAGCCTAGCGTTGGAATGGCGCAAGCGAAATAAAATCTATGAATGGGCCAGCCCCCTCGAAAGTTACGGAGGGCACGTGCCCGAAACCCTATTTTTCTCTGGTGTTAACGGGTGGTGGTGCAATTCGTTATTGACTGCAGTGGCGGTGCGCGCGAGATCCCTCGCTCCGCCTGAAGAGCGGCTACGCTCGGGATGACGCAGACCGGGTGTGGATCGTCGGGAACCAACCTGCGCCTCTACGTAGCCCGAGTTGCTGCTATCGCGTGAGCCAGCTATGCTCTTCCCTTATGTCCACGATCGTCGAATGTGTTCCTAACTTCTCCGAAGGCCGCGATAAGGCCAAAGTTGATGCCATCCTCGACGCCATGAAAATGCCTGGCGTCTTTCTTCTCGATCGCGAGATGGACGCCGACCACAACCGTTGCGTCATCACGTTGGTTGGGGAGCGCGAAGCCATTCAGGAAGCTGCGATCCGCGGCGTGGGCAGGGCTGCCGAGGTCATCGACCTCACTAAACATCAAGGGGCGCATCCGCGCATGGGCGCGGCCGACGTGGTCCCGTTCATCCCCATCGACGGTGTCACCATTGAAGATTGCGTCGCCATGGCACGCCACGTTGGCGAGCAGATCTGGAAGCGTTACCAGATTCCCGTTTATCTCTACGAAGCCGCCGCCACCACGCCGGAGCGTCAGAATCTGGAGAATATTCGTCGCGGGCAGTTTGAAGGCATTCGGGCCGAGATCGCCACGAACCCTGCCCGCCGTCCCGACTTCGGAGAGGCGAGAGTGCATCCCACGGCCGGCGCAACCGTGGTGGGAGCGCGCAAGTTTCTCATCGCCTACAACGTCTTCCTCAACACGCCGGACGTTGACATCGCCAAGAAGATCGCAAAGGCCGTGCGCTTTTCGAACGGCGGCATGCGTTTCGTTAAGGGCGCCGGATTCCTGGTGCGCGGCCTGGCACAGGTCTCGATGAACCTGACCGACTTTGAACAGACGCCCATCCACCGCGTCTTTGAGATGGTCAAGAGAGAGGCGGCACGCTATGGCGTCATGCCGATCTCAAGCGAAATCGTGGGATTGATTCCCAAGAAGGCTTTGGAGCAGGCTGCCGAATGGTTCCTGCAAGTGGAGAATTTCGATTCGTCCCTGATTCTGGAAAACCGCCTGGCGGCGGTGATGGGCGGCAAGATGGCCATTGGCGGCCTGCGGGCTGGGGTTGAACCTTTTGTCGAGCAGCTGGCCGCGCCCACTGCCACTCCTGGCGGCGGGAGCGCTTCAGCGGCCACAGCGGCGATGGCGGCGGGACTGGCCACCATGGTCGCGTCCATGTCGCGCGGAAAAAAAGCCTACCTGCAATACGAGTCGGAATTGAGCACTGCCATTGCCCGCCTTGCTTTGCTCCGCGAAGAGCTCAAAGCGGCTATTGATGCCGATGCGGAGTCCTACAATCTGGTCATGAAGGCTTACAAGGAAGCCAAGAATGCAAGCTCCGAAGCCAACGCGAATGCTGTGATTAACACCGCACTCAAGCAGGCCACGACCGTGCCACTTAATGTGGCCAGGAAAGCGCAGGAGGTACGTCAGATCGCTCAAAGCCTTGAGGCCATCACCAATCCGAATATGAAGTCGGACCTGACCACTGCGCAGGCCCTGGCGCGCGCTGCAATCGCCGGTGGGCTGGCGAATGTCGAGATCAATCTAGCCTCGCTGAAAGACGAGGCTTTCGTGGCGGAAGTGCGGAGCCAGGTTGGCGCGGTTAAGGTTTAGGAGGCTGCGGAAAAACTAATCTCTGCTGCCGAAGGCGAACCGCAGGCGCTGAAGCGCGGCTGGTTTTAAGGAACATAACGGCACCCATCGGTCGCAGTCGCTCTCTCAGGGCAGGCTCAAGAACTGACGAGGTTGCGGAAAAACTCGTTCCTGCGGCGAGAAGGGCGACCGCCAGGGCTGAAGCCTGAGCGATTCAAAACGGTTTACGCGGCCCTAAAGGGCCGCTCTTCCACGGTTCTGCCTGCATCGGTGAGTTTTTCCGCAGTCTGTGCAGTCGTGCCCTTCGGTAGCGGCTCAATTTCAAATTGAGCCACTACCTGCCCTTCCCAAAGCTTGACTGGAACGGAGTTTTTTAGCAACCTGCTAAGAGGCTGCGAAAAAAACTTTCCTGCGGCTAGAAGCAACTGTTCTGCCGGAGCTGGCATGTTTTTGCGAGTGGAAAACTGGCTTCCGGTGTTAAGACTTCTGAGCGGTAAGCATGAGATACACCACAGTGGCGCGGCAACAAATTAATTCCGGCAGGTTTGCATCTCTACACCATCGATGGACATCTCCCCAAGCGTGCCACAAAGGAGTTCGCCATGTATCGCCCAATATTCCCTGTTCTGCTGGTTGCTCTGATCCTTTGCGGCGCGGTTCTTCTCGGCATGAACGGCTGCGGAAGCGGCAGCACTCAGTCGCCACCGCCGCCTGCGCCGCCTGGGAAGATCGAGCACGTTGTGGTCATCTTCCAGGAAAACCGAACGCCCGATAACCTGTTTCAGGATCCAGTTCTGATAAAGAATGGCGCCGACATTGTCCAGTCAGGCGTCAACTCGCTGGGGCAGACCATCCCTTTGACGCCCGGCCCCCTGGCCACGCCTTACGACCTGAACCACAGCCACAAGTCCTTCGTTGCCATGTACGATAACGGCAAAATGGATGGGGCCGACAAGATCCCCTGTACCCCGAGTTGTCCCTCCAATGCGCAGTTTGTGTACGTCAACCCGCAAGACGTGCAGCCTTATTTCGCGATGGCTGAGCAATACAGCTTCGGCGACCGCATGTTTCAGACGAATGAAGGACCAAGCCTCCCGGCGCACCAGTTCATCATTGCGGGAACCTCGGCGCCTACTGCCACCAGCACTTCCTTTGCGTCCGAGAATGCCGGAGGCGCCGGTTGCCTCTCGGCCCCTACGGTGACCGTCGAACTGATTAATTCTTCGGGTGTTGAGTTCGGGACCCAGTTTCCATGCTTTGAGCACCCCACTCTAATCGACGGGCTGGGCGCCAAGGGCATCAGTTGGCGCTATTACACGATCCAAACCGGAGTCAATGCCGCCCTGTGGAACGGTCCCGATGCCATTCAACATCTCTGCCAGCCACAGATGCAGAATGGAACGCTGGTCTGTACAGCACCCGATTGGACGAATGTCACGACAAACAATACGCAGGTCCTTACCGACATCACCAACCACCAACTTCCGCAGGTTAGCTGGGTGATACCGGATGGCAAGAATTCGGATCATGCGGGAGCAAACGACGGTTCTGGACCGTCCTGGGTAGCCTCGATCGTCAATGCGATAGGAAACAGCGCCTACTGGTCGAACACCGCCATCATCATTACGTGGGACGACTGGGGCGGGTGGTACGATCACGTGGCGCCGAAAGTGATCAACGATGGCACGAGTTGGGGATCGGGCTACGTCTACGGGTTCCGCGTTCCCCTTATTGTGGTCTCGCCCTACGCCAAGGCGGGTTACATTTCGCACGCCACGCACGATTTCGGCAGCATTCTGAAGTTCGTCGAAGAAACGTTCGGTCTCTCCAAGCTCGGATACGCCGATGCTGGCGCCGACGATCTCTCGGACTGTTTCAATCTGAGCCAAGCTCCGATTAAGTTTCAGACTATCGCCGCGCCGCTCAGCGCCCAGGACTTCCTCAACGACAGTCGTCCTCCGGTTGCCCCGGACAATGATTGAAGCGCTCGGGGGAGGAGACTCCAGCGGAGTCCTGTGTCCCTTAGTGGTCACTGGGGCAATGTACTTTTGATTCTGCGCAGGCGGGTTGCAAGTAAACTACAATAAGACGTTCCATAATAAGACGTTCCATAAAACGGCAGGGCAGGAATCTGCATCTTAATCAGAGTCATCCCCGCTATTGTTGTGTTTGTCGATTCTGAGGCTTTTATGAAAACTGTGAAAACTTGTCTAGTATCTCTTCTTCTAGCTGGCATGTCTTACGCCATGCCGCTGAACTCGTCGGGGCGCGCGGTCATTCCCGGCGAACTGCAGCAACTCATCTCAGTGGATTACCGTACCCTGAAAGACTCGGGCACCGCGATGGCGCTCAAACAGCAGGTGCTGCCTGACAACCTCAAGCAGTTCGAGGGCGCGTTGAAGGGCATCGGAATCGATCCCGACAAAGATGTTGACACGCTCGCCTTTGCCGCTTTCCGTGTCGGTAAGCAAGGCACGAAGGGTATTGGAGTGGCCAGCGGCGCATTCAATATGAAGACTGTGCTGAAGAAGATCAAACTGGCGAATCTCAAGCCGAGCAAGTACCGCATGTCAGCGCTCTACCCGATGGACGGCGGCATGACGATGACTTTTCTCGACGACAGCACGCTGCTGTTCGGCGAGCCCTCGGCCGTGAAGTTGGCGCTCGACACGCGCGACGGGGAGATTCTGAATATCGATACCAACTCGACCATGGCCGATATGATGTCCAGTGTCGACTCCGCGCCGGTGTGGAGCATCCTCGACCAGCAAGGCACGCAGAACATGATGCGTTCCGCCCTGGGCGATGCCTCGAAGATCGCCGACTATGACAGCGTAAAGAAGCGCCTGTTGGGATCGCGCTACACCATGAGCTTCAACAGCGGGGTGAATTTCGATCTGACGGTGGTCACCTCAGATTCGGTCACCGCAGCGACGATTTCCTCGCTGGTGAAGGCCGGCATACTTTACAAGAAAATGAATGCCAGCCCGGCTGAAAAAGTGGCGATGGATAACACCACGGTGGATTCCGACAGCTCGAACCTGCAAATCCACTTCAAGGCCAACGACCAGCAGTTCCAGTCGCTGATGCGCTCCGAACTGTTCGCGGCGGTATCGCACTGAGCGTTGTTTTGACCGCTGTCGGTCCTGAGCGGAGCGGGCCGATTCGCAGCAGCGAGTCGGCCTGCGTAGTCGAAGAGCCTGCCCGGAGCGAAGCCCCCTACTTCTTTCGTTTTTCGCGCGCCCAGCCTTCCTTCACAATCTGCCGGGCCCGGCCAATTGCCAACCCATCTTCCGGAACGTCATCCGTGATGCACGACGCCGCTCCCACATAAGCGCCTTTGCCCACGCGAACCGGCGCCACCAGCGTGCTGTCGCTGCCGATGAAGACTCCGTCTCCGATCACAGTTTTGTGCTTGTGCATGCCATCATAGTTACAGGTAATCGTCCCGGCGCCGATGTTCACGCCCGCTCCAATTTCCGCGTCACCCAGGTAGGTCAGATGGTTCGCCTTCGAGCCCTTGCCCAGCTTGATTTTCTTGGTCTCGACAAAATTCCCCACGTGCGCGCCTTCACCAATCTCGCTTCCTGTGCGCAGGTGAGAATACGGACCGACCACCGCTCCCGCCCCGATTCGCGATTCTTCGATGACGCAGCCCGGACGAATTGTCACCCCGTCTGCGATCTCCGAATCGCGGATCACCGAGTACGAGCGCACGCGGCACGCTGTGCCAATCCGCGTATGCCCCAGCAGCTGCACGTACGGATCGATCACCGTGTCTGCCGCCACTTGCACGTCGGCATCGATCACGCACGTAGCCGGATAAAATACCGTCACGCCTGCGGACATCAACTGCCGGCACTTGGCCCGTCGCATCTGCTCGTCGATCTCCGCCAACTCCGCGCGCGTATTTCCCCCCAGCACTTCTTTCGGATTGTCGGTCTTCCAGGCTACTACCCGCTGCTTTGCCCCGCGCAGCACCTCGGCCATGTCGGTCAGGTAGTACTCGCCATGCACGTTCGCCGTCGAAAGTTTGCTGATATTCGCGTAAAGGTCCCGCACTGAAAACACATAGAAGCCGGAGTTGATCTCTCCAATCTTCTTCTGAGCGGCAGTGGCCGCCTTCTCCTCTACAATCGACCTCACCTCAGCACTGCGCGGGCTTTTGCGCAGCACGCGCCCGTAGCCCGTGGGATCTTCAAGCTCGGCGGTCAACACCGTCATTGCCGCCTGTTCTTCCAGATGAAAATTGCGCAGCCGCCCGATGGTCTCCGGAGTAATCAAAGGCGCATCGCCCGAGAGCACGATCACGTGGTCATAGCCCGCCAATGCCTCTTGCGCCACCATCAGCGCGTGTCCTGTGCCCCGCTGCTGGCGCTGCAATACGAAGCGGATGCCGGTGGATTGCATCTGCGCCTGCACCCGTTCCGCGTCGTGTCCGACGATGGCGTACACGTCTTTGGCCCGAACGACGCGTACCGCGGCGGCAATGACATGCGCCAGCAGCGGCTTTCCGCCCACTTCGTGCAACACTTTCGCAAGCTGCGACTTGAGGCGCGTTCCCTTGCCCGCCGCCATGATAGCAATCGCGATGCGCGGATTTCGCGGAACACCCGAGGTACCGGCAACCTTCTTGGATTTCTTCATTCGCTCCCAAATATACCTTGAGCGCGGCGCTACAAAAAGTCTCTGTGCCCAAGGTGGATACCAGACTGTGGAACGCGGCGATCAGTAGCACAACACTGGCGATTTTTTCGCCGCGCGGCTAGAATCATTCCCCAGCGACCAATTATGTAGCCCCTTCATCCTTCATCATCGGAGAGAAATGATGCCCAAATACGTGATCGAGCGTGACATCAAAGACGTGGGGAACACCCCGCCCGAGCAAGTCGTCGCCATCTCGCAAAAATCCTGCAGCGTGCTCCAGAACCTGGGTCCCAAAATTCAGTGGCTGCACAGCTACGTTACCAAGGACAAGATCTATTGCGTTTATATCGCTCCCAACGAGGAGATGGTCCGCGAACATGCCAGACAAGGCGGCTTCCCTGCTAATCGCGTCTCTGAGGTGAAGTTCATGATCGACCCCACCTCGGCGGAGGCGTGAAGCGTTAGAGTCCCAATCCTCCGTCCACCGCCAGAATCTGACCGGTAACGAACTGCGGCGCCGTGGCAAAGAAGAGAACTGCAGCCGCAATCTCGTCGCCACGGCCATTGCGCCGCATCGGGGTCTGCCTGGCCATGCGGCGCATGAACGCTGCCGCGGATTTCTCTCCCAGGTCGATCATCCCCGGCGCCACCGCATTCACCGCGATTTCAGGCGCCAGCGCCTTGGCCATCACCTTGGTGAGCATGTGCAGCGCAGCCTTGGACGAACAATAGTGCGCATGCGTTGCCCATGGCCGCAAGCCGCCGAGCGAACCCATGTTAATAATCTTCGCCTCGATTGCGGGCTGGCCCTGGTTGCGCTTCCGCCGCATCCACTTCAAAGCCTCGCGCGACACCAGAAACGGTCCCCGCGTGTTTGAGGCAAACATCGCATCCCATTGCCGCACCGTCAGCCGCTCAAACTCAGCCGTCTCGTAGTTCGCGGCGTTGTTCACCAGGATGTCGATGCGGCCCAGTTCCCTTCCCGCATCCTTCATCGTGGCTCGAACACTGGCCTCATCGGTTACATCGCAGCGAAAGGCAAAGGCGCGTACCCCCATTGCGGAGAGGTCAACCACAGTCTCCCGTGCCTCGCGAGCCGATTCCAGATATGTGATGGCAACATCGGCGCCCGCCTGAGCCAGAGCCAGCGCCGACGCCCGCCCCAGGCGCCGCGCCGCACCCGTGACGAATGCAGTGCGGCCACGAAGGGGTTGCAGTGGAAGGTCTTTCATGAAAGGGATTCTAACGCTTTGCTGATTAAAAGCGCGTGGCGTGTGGGCCGATATTTCACCTCTGCCCTACCCAACATCGGACTCGGCTATGGATTACCGGAACCGCGCCGAAACGACTCAAGGGCGCGCAACAGGCAAGCTTCATCTAAGCAAGGAACCAGCACATCGGCAAACTGCACTGTGTCATCTGCCAAGACATTATCTTCCGGCACCAGCATGATGACGGGCACTTTGGGACGCAAACGTTTCAGTTCCCCCGCGATCAGCGCTGCTTCGACTCCATCTCCGCCGAAATCAATAACCGCGGCATCCACCTTTTCCTTGCTGAATCGGATAACTCCTTCGTGAGCCGAACCAGAGCTGAGCACCTGCCATCCATGTTGCTTGAGGAACGAGCAACGTAAATTCAGCCGGACCGCTTCGTCCCCAATGCATAGAACTGTGCCAGAACCCCCTCCAAGACTTGGCATAGGCCCCCCTCTGTCCCTGGGCTTCCCGCAGTTGAGCACCGGAACCGGGCTACGGCGACACCACTGATCAACAAGTATCGGAAGGTGGCAGTGGCGCACAGTGAATGCAATCACACCGCTCTGTAACCACAATCACATCTTTCGAGGCCGGTTATGCGCCCGTCCCATCCAATGCGGCTGGCCAGGCGACGCGCACGGGCCCATTTCGGGAGTGGAAACTGTAAATCTAACGCGCTAGAATCTCCCCGCATGCCGGACGCCCGCAGTGTCGTCGTTTATTCGCGCAAGGGTTGCCATCTCTGCGAAGTGGTAAAGGAAAGTCTGTTCAAACTCTCCCGCCGTGGCGGTTTCACCTGGCGCGAAATCGATGTGGACAGCGATGCCGAACTCCGACGCCAGTTCAGCGACGAGGTTCCGGTCGTCTTCATCGACGGGCGCAAAGCCTTCAAGTACCGCATGGACGAGCAGGAATTCCTCCGCAAACTCGCCAGTTGAAGATTTGGGGAAAGGCCTCCCACCGCCAATTTGCCATCCGCACTCGACTGCGATACGCTGCCTGACAATGCCGAAGGGCGTCTCCGCCAATTTGGATTTCCTGCGAGCCGTCGCTGTCCTCCTGGTGCTCACGCAGCACCTTTGCCGGCGCATGCAGGTGGAGCACATTGCCTGGGAGCATGGTCTTGAAAAACCGATGATCCAAGCGGGAATTCGACTGGCAGCGCGCTGGCACGAGAAACCAGATACCGTTGTGGCGGTGGCAGCGTGAATCTGCTGCGCACCCAGCTTTACGCCGACCCGGCTAATCTTTTTCTCCACGATCTGGTGCTCGAATCCTGCCGCCGCCATCCCGAGAAAACGGCGATCGTCGACGCGTCTTGCGGGCGCCGCTTCAGCTACGCCGAATACGGACATACCGTCGAATGCCTCGCCCACGGCCTGATCGCGGCCGGCGTCAACCCCGGCGACGTCATCGCGATCTTTCTCGCCAACTCCTGGGAGTTCTGCGCCGCCTATCACGCCGCCACGCTTGCCGGAACCGATTCCCACGTTGCTCAATCCCACCTATCGCGAGCGCGAAGTACGCTATCAGATGGAAAACTCCGGCGCAGTCCTGCTGATCACCGACGCGCCCAACATCGAAGGCGTCAACCTGGGCGGGCTTCCTGCTCTGCGTCGGGTTTACACCACGCGGCAGTCTGCCTCCGGTGCGGAACCATTTTCTGACTTATTCAAGCCGCAGAGCGTCGCAACTCCCAGGCCTGATCAGTCTTCCGATCAGGTTCTGGCCGCACTTCCCTACTCCAGCGGAACGACGGGATTGCCCAAAGGGGTGATGCTCTCGCATTACAACCTGGTCGCCAACGTCTACCAGTTTCTCGGTCCGCACGCGAGCAAGCTCGACTCCGCCGACAATCTCCTCTGCTTTCTTCCGCTCTACCACATCTACGGCCTGAATGTAATGCTCAATCCCGCGCTCATTCTAGGCGCCACACTGGTTCTCATGCCGCGCTTTCAGGTGCAGCAACTCACCCAGCTTCTGATCGATGAGAACATCAGCATGATGCCTCTGGTGCCTCCGGCGATGAACGCATTGTGCCAGGCAGCGGAAGCCGGACAATTTCCCCGCGATCACAACATTCGGTGGGTCAAGTCCGGGGCCGCTCCGCTTGCGCCAGAACTGGCGCGCCGTTTCACTGCTCTGACTCAGATCCTGGTGTGCCAGGGATACGGCATGACGGAAGCCTCTCCCGTCACGCATTGCGGATTCCTGGAGCCCGCGCTCTACCATCCCGATTCTATCGGCCATCCCCTAGCGCAGACAGATTGCCGCGTGATCGCGCAGGCGAATGTTGATCCCACAACTCCGACTGAATTGTTCGAGCAGGCAGCCACCGGAGAGCCTGGGGAACTTGTGATGCGTGGGCCGCAATTCATGCTGGGCTACTGGAAAGAACCCCAAGCCACTGCTGCCGTTCTGCGCGACGGCTGGTACTGGTCGGGCGACATCGTCACGCGCGACGCCGAAGGGTTCTATCGGGTTGTTGACCGGCGCAAAGAGATGATCAAGTACAAAGGCTTTCCTGTAGCACCCGCGGAAGTGGAGGCCGTTTTGCTGGAACATCCCGCGGTGCGCGAGTGCGGGGTAGTGGGACGCCCCGATGCAGCGGCCGGAGAAATCCCAGTTGCCTTCGTTGCCCTGCGGGAGGGATTTGTGACCGGATCGAAACTCGAAGGCGAACTCTGTGCCTTCGTTGCCGACCGAATCGCCAGCTACAAACAGCCCCGCAAGGTCATCTTCGTAGATACAGTCCCAAAGACTGCCTCGGGAAAGATCCTGCGCAGGGAACTGCGAAGCCAACTCCCCAAAATCCACGACTAACGCCTGACCTACTCTTGCATGTTCGCGTCGCCGGCACCGTATCTCGGGATGTAAGAAAACTATTTTTGCTCTGTGCTTTGCTGTGAGATCTTTCGCGTCACGAAGAAAGTCCAGATGAGCTGATTCGCATCCAGGTCCGAACTCGTCTTGCCGATTGTTTTTTCGACCTGATACTGCTCGCCTCCGGGCCAGGTGTTGCCCGCGCCCTTCACGCTGTAGAGCACGACCTGCGCGTTCTGCTGGCAGCCGGTATAGGTGTCGACTTTCGTCTCCATGCCACCTTTTGAATGCGGCGGCAACTTGCTTTTCTCGGGCTTTTCCTCGCAGCGATTAATCTTGGCCCAAGCCTTGGCGCTGTCTTCCACGGAAATGACAGGTAAGTCCAGGTTGTGCTCGGTGCCGCCGCCATAAGGAACCACGGGGTCTGAAGTGCCATTGATCATCACAAACGGCACCGGACGTGAAGGCAGACAAATCATGGTCTTCGGCATGGCCGCGCCCACGGCGGCGATGGCGGCGATCCGGTCGCCGAGAGCGCATCCCAGGCGCTGGCTCATGAAGCCGCCTTCGGACAAGCCCACAGCATAGATTCGCGACGTATCCACGGAAAACTTGGTCCCGAGCTGATCGAGCATCTGGTTAAAGAAAGCAATGTCATCCGCGGGAGCCGGCCGCTTCTCCTCGCTGGGTTGGCCACCCTGGGGCTGCTGCCGCCCGCCGCCGGGATAGCCGCCACCTCCTCCACCCGGATAGCCTCCACCTCCTCCCGGATAGCCTCCACCTCCACCGGGATAGCCGCCGCCAGGATAGCCGCCGCCACCTCGACGCCGTCCCCCAGGTCCCATACCCATCGACCGATGTTCCTGCGGTTGAACGCCCACGTTCCATCGCCCGTGCAAGGCCGTCGGATAGACCGCGATGATGCCGTCCTTATCAGCCAGTTGATCGAACTGCGTGAGCCGTTCCATGTCGTCGGGATCCTGATTCATGCCATGCAGCAGGATCACCACCGGATAGTGCTGCTGCGCAACGTAGCCTCGCGGCAAACGGACCGTGAAGGTACGGTCCACGTCGTCCACGGTCACCTTTTCCCTGGTTTCCTGGGCAAAAAGAATCTGAGTGGCAACGAGCATCAAAAGGCAAGTCGCCGCGGCCGAAGCCAGAGGCGGCCCGTACGAACCTGTAAGTTTCATTCTCTCTCCACAGCGACGCCCGGAAGACCCAAGCAGACTACTCCACTTGCTTGGAAGCGCGGAGCGCGGCCGGAGTTGGCTGTAAGGGAACTCCTTGCGCGCTTTTCCCACGTCGCCTCGGCTGCCAAACGTGGAATTTCCTGCTTTATCAGTAAAACCAATGGCGCCGATCAGTTTTTCGCCGAGCTACTCAGCACTGCATTTTGATTGTCGCTGGCCCGAACTTCCTGTAGTATCACTCCCCCATGATCCGGATTTTTCTGCTGTTTCTGCGCAGGCTCTGGCTGCCGCTGGTGGTGTTCCTTGGCTTCAGCGTGGTGTGCGTGCTGGTTTACCGGCGCCTGGAAGGGCTAAGCTGGCAGGATGCGCTTTTCTGGATCATTCACCCGCACGCCATCGATTATCACAAAGTCCGCACCGGGACGAAGTTTTTTTCAATCTTCGTTTTCGTCGGCGTCTTTGCTTTTCAGATCTGGGTAGCGGAACGGGTGCTGATCACAATCTTCAACCGGCAGGGCATGGAGGCGTGGAGAACCATGGTCAACGACATCAATATTGCAAAACTCAGCGAACACTTCATTATCTGTGGTTACGGGCAGGTCGGGCGCACCGTCGTCGACCAACTCTCACGCTTGAAGATTCCCTTCGTGCTGATTGAGACCAACGAAGGCCTTTGCCGTGAACTTCTCAAGGAAAGCGTTCAGGTCGTGCAGGGTGACGCCAAACGCCACGACATTCTTCAGGCTGCCGGCATCGAGCGCGCGCGCGGCGTTTGCATCGTCATCGACAATGACGCCGATAACCTCTACATCACGGTCACGGCCAAGGCCCTCAACCCTAAGGCGCGCATCATCACTCGTGCTGGCCAAGCCCGCTATGCCCAGGCCATGCGCAACTCCGGCGCCGATGAAGTCATCATCCCGGAATACGAAGGCGGGCTCATGACCGGACGCATGATCTCCAAGTACTATCCCGCGACACAAGCGAATCTGGAATAGATCGCAGCCCTGGGTGCGACTCAGACCTTGTAGGGAAGCGCAGCATATCCGGTGGAATCTGCTGCGCTAAGGTTCCGGAACTTTCTCCGCGCCCTCTGCGTATCTTTTATTGAACAGCACAGCGCAGCTGTGACACGCGCACTCAGCGCACCTGGAAGGAGAACCACCATGGACGGACTTACCGGTCTAGCGGCAGTAGTGATGATCTTTGGAATGCCCACAGCGATTTTGGCAATGTATACGTTTTACCGCGTGCGCAAGCTGCGCACCGAGGAACGTCTCGCCGCCATTCAGCGGGGAGTCGCTGTCCCCATGGAGCCGGATCTTTCCGAGGCCGCGCGTTCGCGCCGTTCCGGCATCCTGCTGGTCGCCGGTGCCATCGGCTACATGATTACTTTCACTTTGATTGCACGGATCGAGCCCGACGCGTGGATCGCCGCCTCTTTCGGCGCGATTCCGTTTACCTTGGGATTAGGTTATTTCCTGGATTCGGCGCTGGTCCGCCGCGATGTCCGCACTTCGTAACACTTTAAAAGAGTACAGCGCAACACACCACCCCTGTCCTCTCGCCGGTTGAAAACCTCAGTGGCCAGTTAACAGTGAACAGTGATCAGTGGCCAGTTGGTTCGCGACCGGTCTTACGGACCACTGGTCACTGGCCACTGGCCACTGACCGGACGGCGCAAAGATCGCAAAGAAGAACGGGCTCACTCCCCCGTCAAAAACTTATACTGAGCCGCATCCAGCGGCACGACGCTCAGCCTGCCTTGCCGCACCAAAGGAGAGTCCGCAAACAGCCTGTTGCCCTTCGCTTCCGCCAGCGTCACCGGCTTAGCGATCGCTTTCCCGACTTTGATCTTTACCTGCGGATTCTTCGCGTCTGCCGTGTCGACCGATACCACCGTCGCCGTTCCTACCGCGCTCTTCTCATCCCCAGTGTGATAGATCACCAGGCGGTCGCCGGGCTTCATCGCACGCAGGTTCTTCAGCGCAACCGGATTCGACACCCCGTCCCACACAGTCATCTTCTCCCGCTCCAGGTCCGCAAATGAATAGACCGACGGTTCCGTTTTCAACAGATAGTCCATAGCTCCTGCCCTAGTTTGGTTTCTCGCTCTTCTTGTCCGCGGGCGGCGATTCCTGCTTAGGCTGAGCGCCGGAATCCTTCGCGTGATCGTCGTAAACCGAGTATTGCCCCTGCGGCCGCTTCAGCTTGATGGTGAAATTCAGCTTCGGCTGGTTAACCTCGAAGTCCTCGCCATAGGTTTGAAAGCCCGACGCCAAAATCTGCACCCGCAGCTTCCCGTAAGGAATGCCGTCGTAAGTCGATTTGCCGTCCAGGTCTGTCTTCAACTCCAGCCCACCGCGGCCCTGCTTTCCCCGCGAGTTCACCGGGTGCATGATGATGGCGGCGTTGCGTACCGGTTTCCCGTTGTCGTCTTTAAGGATCAGAAAATTGACGACCGCCGTCGGTTCATCTGGATCCTTTTGTGCCACTGCGGGGCCAACTAGCGCCAGCACTGCCAATATCACGCCGATGCCTGAGGCGGTTCTCATTCTCATAGCCTGCCATTTTATGCAGCCTTGCGCCCGCTGTCATCTTTTCCCATCCGCCAACGAGGTGGCAATGGCTACAGCATTCACTGTATTCGTGGCGCTCCGCCGCCTGTATAGCATTTATGGTTTGGGGTAAAATGCCTTTCCCCCGGGCTGGCCGGCCTTTTTCCGGCTCAAGCTTGTTGCCGGTACCTTGCATGCGCGTCCTGATTGTCGATGATCACGAGATCGTACGACGGGGGGTTCGTTCGCTTCTATCCACCTGTCCGGAGTGCGACATCTGCGGCGAGGCGGTCAACGGCCAGGATGCCATCGAAAAGACCGGGCAACTGACCCCTGATGTCATCGTCATGGACATCAGCATGCCGAAACTCAACGGTTTGGAGGCTACCCGGCAGATTCGCCGCCTCTATCCCCAAGCCGAAGTCCTGATGCTCAGCCAGCACGAATCGGACGAGATGGTGCGCCAGGCCTTCAATGCGGGGGCCCGCGGATATGTCGTCAAGGGCTCCATCGCTCGCGATCTGGTTACGGCCGTGGAAACCGTCAGCCGTCACCAGCCCTTCTTCGACGCTTCAATCTCCGGACCGCCGCATCGTTCCCCTTCACTCGACCCTCAGTCAATTCTCCAGCGCAGCGCCGCTATCGAGCAAGCGCTTCGCGAGAGCGAGGAGCTGTACCGCTCCACGTTCGAGATGGCAGCCGTGGGCATCGCCCATCTCAATCTCGATGGAACGTTTCTCCGCGCCAACAAAAAGCTCGGCGAGATCCTGGGCTACACGCCCGCGAGACTGCTCAAGCTCAGGTATCAGGATGTCACTCATCCCGCCGATCTCAACGCGGAAAAGGCTGAGTTCGCGGCAGTGCTTGCCGGGGAGACGGAGCAGTCCTCCTCGGAAAAGCGCTACATCCGCGACGATGGATCCACCGTCTGGGTGAAGCGTACGATCTCCTCCGTCCATGGCGCGGACCAGAAACTGAAACATCTCATCTCTGTCATCGAGGACATCACTGAAAGCAAGGAAGCTGAACTCGCCAAGTTTCGGCTGGCCGCCATCATCGAATCCTCCGACGACGCCATCGTCTCCAAAGACCTCAACGGAATCATCAGCAGTTGGAATGCCGGGGCACAACGCATCTTCGGCTACACTGCCGAAGAAGCAGTGGGGAAATCAATCATGCTCATCATCCCACCGGAACTTCAGGAAGAAGAGAAGGAGATTCTCAGGCGCTTGCGGGCAGGGAAACGCATGGAACACTTTGAGACCGTGCGTGTCACCAAGTCCGGCAAGCGGATTGACATCTCGCTCAGCGTCTCTCCCGTCAGGGACTCGCGGGGGACGATCGTTGGCGCCTCCAAGATCGCCCGCAACATCAGCGAACGCAAGCAGGCGGAAGAGGCCTTGCGCGAGCAAACCAAAATTCTGGACTTGGCCCAGGTGCTGGTGCGCGACATGGACAGCAGGATCGTGCTCTGGACTCGACGGCGCAGAGAAGCTGTATGGCATTCCGGCCAGCGAAGCAGTGGGCCGCGTTTCGCACGACCTGTTTCAAACCAGATTTCCTGAGCCGCTTCCGAAGATTGAAAAAACGTTGATGGAGACCGGCGCCTGGGAAGGAGAACTGGTCCACCATCGGCCCGACGGCAGCCCGGTCACGGTCGCCAGCATTTGGAGATTGCATCGCGATCCCCAGGGACGACCGGTGCGCATCCTGGAGTCAAACACCGACATCACCAAGCGCAAAGAGGCCGAACTCGCTCAGAAGGAACTGCGTGAGCAATTGGAAGAGCGTGTCCGCGAGCGCACCAGCGACCTGGAAGAAAAGAACGCTGATCTTCTACGCCACACAGAGCTCGTTCGCCAACTCTCCGCGCGTTTGATGCAAAGCCAGGATGAAGAACGCCGCCGCATTGCCCGCGAATTGCACGACAGCGCCGGACAAATCATCGCCGCCCTGCAAATCAATCTGGTGCCCCTCGAACAGCAAGTCCAGGCCCTCGGTGCTGATGCCGCTCGGCGCTTGCGCGAAAGCGTCGACCTGGTCTCACAGCTCTCCACAGAATTGCGCACCATCTCCCACCTGCTCCATCCTCCGCTGCTCGACGAGGCCGGCCTGTCTTCCGCGCTTCGCTGGTATATCGAAGGCTATGCCGAGCGCAGCAAGATCGCGGTGGATCTGCAGCTTGCTCCCGATCTCGGCCGTCTTTCCCGTGAACTGGAGACCGCTATCTTCCGCATGGTCCAGGAGTGTCTTACGAACATCCACCGCCATTCTGGCAGTCCCAGCGCCACCATTCGCGTAGAGCGCCGTCCCCACGAGGTTCGGGTCGAGGTGCGGGACGAGGGCAAGGGAATCCGTCTTGGCCCGAGGTCTGCACCCCTGCGGCCCGGCGTTGGCATTCAAGGCATGCGGGAGCGAATCCACCAGTTAGGCGGACAGTTCGAAATCAAGGGAAAAACCAAAGGCACGGTAGTTATCGCCGTCATTCCGATCCAAGAGTCCTCCGCTACCTCAACCGAATCGTCTCCCGTGGAGAACGGGATCGCCGTATAGATTTTCGGTTAATCAATGTCCAAGTCGGGCCCGATGGGAACCGCTGGACCACGAAGAGTAACGGGAGCCGGCCCGATCACTGCGCCTCGCTTCCCTGCGGTGCTACAATTCGTGCGAAAGCCACTCCCGGAAGGAGGTTCCTGTGTCCCGACTTGCACTGGTTCTTCCAGCATTCTTTCTCTTGGTATTGACTCTTCCCGCTCAGCAGGCACCTGCAACTCCCAAAACGCCGTCCTATGCCGCTATTCCGGCTGAAGCCGCTAAACAAGCTAATCCCGTCAAGCCGTCGCCTGAATCCATCGCCCGCGCCAAAAAGTGGTGGGGCATGGACTGCGCCATGTGTCATGGAAAAGACGGCGACGGTCAAGGCGACGTCGCGAAGGATATGAAGCTCCGCATTGTCGACTTTACCGATCCCGCTACCCTCAAAGACCGCACCGACGGCGAAATCTTCTACATCATAAAGAATGGCCATCAGGACATGCCCCCAGAAGGCCCGCGGGTTAAGACGGAAGAAAACTGGGACCTCGTCAACTACGTCCGCGCTCTCTCCAAAAAGAAAGCGGAGGATAAACCGCAGTCCTGAATTTCCGCGCGCGGAAGTTTGCCTCAGCCGCAAGGAAGCGTTCTCCGCCTCCAGCAACCTCTCCCTGATCACTCGCATCTAGTCGTGGTTATTAACGCCAGGGAGGTGGCATGCCGAAGAAAGGCAGAGGCGTCCTTGCCGACCCCTCGCATCTCAGAGCGTTCGATGATGACGACAAAGAGCTCATCCAGGTCATCATTGAAACGCCCAAAGGCAGCCGCAACAAGTACGCCTTCGATCCTAAGAAAAAGATTTTCAAACTCAAGAAAGTCCTTCCAGCGGGACTGGCCTTCCCTTACGATTTCGGCTTTGTGCCTTCCACCATGGCCGATGACGGCGATCCGGTTGATGTCCTCGTTCTCATGGATGAACCCGCCTTTCCCGGTTGCCTGCTGCGCTGCCGCGTCATTGGAGTAATTGAAGGCGAGCAAATCGACAAGAAAAGCAAAGAGAAGGAGCGCAACGACCGCATCGTTGCAATCACCGAGCAGAATCACAGCTGGGCAGACATTAAGAAAATCGAAGACCTCGGTGATAAATTCTGCAAAGAACTGGAAGCGTTTTTCGTCGGCTACCACAAGCTCTCGAACGAACAATACCGCGTCATTGCGGCACGAGGTACCAAGACCGCAAGACGGTTGATACGGAACGGACTGTGAAAGGCGCATTCACCGCGCAGCCGGAGACACGCGTTGCGAATCGATTGCGCATCGCCTGGAACTGCCCATGAAAGAAATTGTCCTCCGCTTCCTGGTGGGTGGCGCGGTGGTTTCATTTTTCGCTGTGGCCGCGGACATGCTCAAGCCCAAGAGCTTCGCTGGACTTTTAGGGGCCGCTCCCTCGGTAGCTCTCGCCACGCTATCGCTCGCGGTGATGAAAGATGGCAAGTCCTTTACACAGTCCGAAGCGCGTTCCATGATGCTGGGCGCCATCGCCTTCTTCTGCTATGCCTGGCTCGTGAGCTGGCTCCTGGTCCGCAGGAAACTGCCCGCGCTTGCCGTGACCGCTTCCTCCATTTTTCTTTGGCTCGCCGCGGCTTTCGGTCTCTGGTTCGTTACCCTCCGATGAAAAAGCTGCATATCGCCGTCGATCTCACCGCGCTGCAACGAACGAAATGGTACGAGTATCTGCTCCGCTTCCTTTTCGGAGGCGCTATCACCGCGCTCGCAGGAATCATCGCCAAACGTTTCGGGCCCGGCGTCGGCGGGCTGTTCCTTGCTTTCCCCGCAATCTTTCCGGCCAGCGCAACGCTCATCGAGAAACACGAAAAGCAGAAGAAGAAACGAGCCGGCATCAACGAAACATTTCGCGGCCGTCAGGCCGCAGGTCTCGATGCAGCGGGCGCCTCACTGGGCAGCATCGGTCTGATCGTCTTCGGGTTAGTATTCTGGCTGCTGATCCCGCACGCCGCCACCTGGCTGGCCTTGCTCTGCGCCACCATCGCCTGGATGCTGGTTTCAGGCACTCTTTGGTACTTCCGCAAAATCAAACTCGGACTACGTCCCCTGCACGCCCACCGTGACAAACCTCTCCCCACCCTCCGCAAGCAATAGTCCACGTTTAAACCGAAAATCGGATGCCGATGCTAAACTCAGCATCGCATGCTGATGCATCTCGAATGTACGCGCTGTGGTGAGCAATATCCCGCCGACCGTCCGCAAACCGTGTGCCCCAAAGATGGAGGCGTTCTCTATGCCCGCTATGACCTCGCCAAAATAAAACGAGCGTTCGCGCGCGAGGCTCTGACCGGAAAACCCTCCACGATGTGGCGCTACGCTGCCGTTCTCCCGGATGCCAATCCCGTCTCCCTCGGCGAAGGTTTCACGCCCATGCTCCCCAGCCGCGAATATCCCAACGTCTTCATCAAAGACGAAGGCCTCAATCCGACTGGGTCTTTCAAGGCCCGTGGTCTCTCCGCCGCCGTCACCCTGGCGCGTCACTTCGGCCTCAAGAAACTCGCCATCCCCTCCGCCGGCAACGCCGCCGGGGCCCTCGCTGCCTATGCTGCTGCCGCCGGCATCGAAGCCCACATCTTCATGCCGCGCGACGTCCCCGCTGCCAACCGCATTGAATGCGATTACTATGGCGCGCACGTGACCCTCGTCGTCGGCCTGATCAGCGACTGTGCTCGCAAGGTTGCCGAACTGAAAGAAGCAAACGGCTGGTTCGACGTCTCGACCACAAAAGAGCCCTACCGCGTGGAAGGCAAGAAAACCATGGGCTACGAAGTCGCGGAGCAACTGGGTTGGAAACTTCCGCACGGAATCATCTATCCCACGGGTGGTGGCGTCGGCATGCTCGGCATGTGGAAGGCGTTTGAAGAAATGGAAGCTCTGGGCTGGATCGGTTCCGAGCGCCCGAAGATGATTGCGGTGCAATCGTCCGGTTGCGCACCTGTCGTCCAAGCATGGGAACAAAAGAAGTCCGCGGTGCAAATGTGGACTGACGCATCCACGGTTGCCGCCGGACTCCGCGTCCCCAAGCCTTATGCCGACTACCTCATCCTCGACATCCTGAAAAAATCCGAGGGCGCCGCAATCGCCGTGACCGACGCCGAAATTCTCGACGCCACGCGTCACTGGGCGAGAGTGGAGGGCGTCTTCGCTGCCCCCGAAGGCGCCGCAGCGCTAGCCGCCTATCGCAAACTTCGCGCCAACGGATTCTTCAGAGCCGAAGACAAAGTAGTCCTGTTCAACACCGGCACCGGCCTGAAATATCTGGATGTCCTCGGCGACGCAGGTGTGGCGCGGGCGCCCTCGCCCGCGAAGCCAGCGAAATCATCGCAGCCGACCGCTCGCCAAATCGGCGGCATCATCGGCCCATACTGAAGTTCGCCGCGACCTTTGCGGCCGTTCTCCGCGAACTCTACGAGCCCAGCTTTGGTCTTACCCTGCGCCCTCTGTGGTTAAAATAAGAGCTACCCATGACCGAACGCCTCTACTACCAGGATTCCTTCCTCTACGACTTCGACGCAGAAGTCCGTGACGCAATCGACACCCCGCGTCCCGCGCTAATCCTCGACCGCACCGCCTTCTATCCCACCAGTGGCGGCCAGATCTTTGACACGGGATGGATTACTTCCGACAACCACAGGCTACGCGTCACCGAAGTCGCCGACACCGAGGATGGCAAAGTAGTCCACTACCTCGAAGCTCCGGTCAAAGATCTGCAGCCCGGAACCCGCGTCCACGGCCTGATTGATGCCACCCGCCGCCGCGACCACATGCAGCAGCATTCCGGACAGCACGTCCTCTCCGCCGCCTTCATTCGCCTATTCAACATTCCCACCGTCTCCTTCCACATGGCCGACGATTATTGCTCCATCGACCTCGACGCGCCAACACTCACCAAAGATCAGACCGAATCTGCCGAGCGCCTGGCCAACGAAATCATTCTCGAGAATCGTCCTGTCGATATCCGCCAGGTCACGCGCGATGAAGCCACAAAACTAGGCCTGCGCAAACTTCCGCCCGCCGAACGCGACGACCTTCGCCTCATCGACATCCGAGACTTCGACCTCACGGCCTGCGGCGGCACCCACGTGAACCACACCGGGCAGATCGCCAGCGTCTTCCTCCGTAAAACCGAAAGAGTTCGTCAAGGATGGCGCGTCGAATTCGTCGCGGGACAGCGCGCCGTCGCCACTGCGCGCCGCGATTTCACCACGCTCACCGAAACCGCCGCGCTCTTCTCAGCCCACATTTACGACGTGCCCCAGCAAGCCCGCAAATCTCTCGACGAGATCAAGTCTTTGCGCAAGCAGCTCGAACAATCCCAGGAAGAACTCACCGCGGCGCATGCCGTCACCCTGATGGCAGAAACTCCCGAAATCAACGGCCGCAAGCTGATCGTCCGCACCTTCTTCGACCGCGATCTCAGCTTCATCAAACTCCTCGCCCAGAAACTGACTCGCCAATCCTTCCCGGTCATCGCCCTGCTCGCCACGACATCCCCGCAGCCATCTCTTATCTTCGCGCAGTCCGCGGGCCAACCCCACGACATGGGTGCGCTGATGAAAGAAACCATGGCCAAGCTGAACGGCCGCGGCGGCGGCAGCAAGGACCTCGCTCAAGGAGGATTATCGACACCTGATGCGCTCGATTCCGCTCTCGTCGAGGTCGCGCGCCAGATTTCATGATTGCAGCCGATCTGATTTTTTAATGATGGGACTGCTCGGATGCCGGTCCCTGGCCCTGTTTTCCGTTCAGATCGAGCCCAAACTGCGGATGCTCATAAGTCCCCGAAATATGTACCGGCACGACCTCTCCCTTTTTCTTTTTCTTGAAAAGCGGATCCATCATCTTCAGCATGAGTGACTTCATTCCCGAGGTGGTCTTGGAGATCGCCGTATCCACTTTCATCGGCCCATGCAAATCGATCTTGTGGTTGATGATGTTGTAAGTCCCGTGCAGCCTCGCCTTGGCTCCCGGCACACTGAACGACAGATCGGAAAAGTTCGCTATGCCATGTTCAAGCCTCACTTGCCCTTTCAAATCCGTCATCGCAGTCTCAGCGTCGTCTTTGTTCTCTCCGCGCGCGCCCGCGCTCAACTTGTTCACATCCTGCTGCGTCTCCGTTTTGGTAAAACTCCCCTCATCAATGCCGAAAACGCCTTGCAGCTTCACTTTCTTCAGAAACGGCTGGTCGCCCGAAGGAAGTTCAACTTTAGTCTTCAGTCCCATCGGACCCGACATGGGAGCACGTTGTCCGCTCACAAATAGCCACAGAACGTCCTCAATCCGGCCGCGCGGCGCCTCCAAATCAATCAACGCTGTTTTTCCCTTGCGCCCGGCAACCTTCGCAATACTTCCTCGCGCCACCACGTGCGTTCTCCGGAAATGCGCGTCCACGCGATTCAAAAAGGTATCGCCGTTCATAGCATTCACGTAGGCCCTGTACTCCGTGATCAACTCGACCTTGTGCCCGCTCGACGCTACCTCGAAGTCGGGAACGTCGGTCGATCCCGTTACGTCCAGATGTTTCAACACTCCGCCGAACTTCCCTCCGGAAGACAGTTTGCCCGCAATCCCGTGGAAGACGTGCAGGTCCGCATCTATGAACTTGTACACGCCGGAAAACGGCGTCTCACCCGGATCGTCCTTCCTCCACACGCCAAACTCCCCCGTCGCCTCAATTTCTCCCGGAGGCTCGGGATTATGCAATTTCAGGCGATAGTGCAGCGGGCCGCTCCACCCCACATTGCGCACTGAACCCTCATGGATATCAAACCTCAGTGGCTCGTGCTGGGGATCCTGTCGCTCGAACTCAACCGCCGCACCGTTAGCGACAACCTCACCCACAATAATCTTGGAAGGATGAGTATGAAATTGGACTCCGCTGCCGATTGCGGGAATAAATACCCGCGCGCCGTCGGCAATAATGCGCTCTACATGCCCGGTGAGAATCCCGCTGTAGCTGCCGCGAATCGTCAGTCGTTCGATGGTGATCAGCGGCCGCCCGTTTTTTTCCCCATGATGAAAAACCACTCCCTGAAGAATGCAGCCCGGAAAAGGAAAATAAGTTTTGTGAAAGCTGCGCGCCTCGACTGTCCCATCGCTCGCCTCAGCCAGATCTTGCAGAATGGCGCTACGCTCGAACGGCCAGAAACGGATGAACAACAGGACTGCCAGGACCACTAAACCCCCAGCAATTGCGACCACAATTGGGAGGACTTTCCGCGTGCGACCTTGGCGCGCGTCTTTCCCACCCGCCGGGGGAGTTCGAGTTTCAGCAGAGGCGGGGGAAGACATAGAACTTGGAGGCCGATTCTTTGGCCCGAGTTGCTGCGGAAAAACTTCCCTCTTTACCACTCCACCAAAAGCCGTAGCCGGCACGCTGCGTAAGGCTTTCACTTCATCCCATCCAAGGCCTGCTCTAAGTCAGCCTTAAGATCAGGCACATCTTCCAACCCAATGTTCAGACGCACAATCCGCGCGCCGTAATTTGGCCGGTTTGGCGTGGAATGAAAATCATAGGCGACCGCCAGACTGGTCACGCCAGCCCAACTGTAGCCGATCTTGAACAACTCGAGCCCATCCACGAACGCCAACACCTGCTGCTTGGTGAATTGCGGCCGAAACACAATGGAGAACAGTCCTGTCGATCCAGTGAAGTCGCGCTTCCATAATTCGTGCCCCGGACACGACGCAAGAGCGGGATGCAGAACCAACTCAATTTCCGGACGCTTCTCCAGCCAGCGCGCCAGCTCCAGCGCAGCTTCCTCCATAGCCTTCAATCGTACTGCCATCGTTTTCATGCCTCGGAGCGCCAGGCTGCAATCGTCGGGCGAGGCGGCACATCCCAGCACTTGATGCGTCGAGCCGAGCCGTTTGTATGCGGTCTCGTCGCGCACCGTGACCGACCCCAGCAAAAGATCGCTGTGTCCACCCACATATTTCGTAAGCGCCTGCATGGTGACGTCCACGCCATGCGCGAAGGCGTCGAAATAGATTCCGGCCGACCACGTGTTGTCGAGCGCAACCATGGCTCCTATCCCATGCGCCGCCTCGGCTATGGCGGGGACGTCTTGCACCTCCATGGTGATCGAGCCGGGACTTTCGCACCACACCAGCCGCGTGTTCTTGCGGAACAGCGCCGCGATTCCGCCTCCGACTGTCGGCTGATAGAAGCTGACCTCAACCCCGAAGCGCCGCAACACCTCCACGGCGAGCTTGCGGTTGGGCGTGTAGATGCTCTCGGGCACCAGCACGTGATCGCCGGCGCGTAGAAATGCAAAATTGATCAGCGCAATCGCTCCCTGGCCGCCGGGCGTGATCAAAGTGCGGAACCCTTTCTCCAGTTCGCAGATGCGCGCCGCCAATTCGAGCGTGGTGGGCGTCCCGTAGAGCCCGTAGGTGTAGCCTACCTCGTGCTGATCCCACGTGTCCTGCACCGCACCCGCGTTGGGAAACAGCACGGTAGAACCTCGATAGGTAGGCGTAGCCAGCGACTGGAAACCTTCCGGCACGCGTGCATCAGAATGAATCAACTTCGTCTTCCAATTCTTGGGCATGAGGAAGATTCTAAACGCAGAGATAAACGCTGGGAATGCGGCAGGAAACGGGGCGGATCGCTCTTGAAGTCAAGCGGATTCGTGGCATTCAAATCGATCGCTCGTGAGCGGAACGGATCGATGATGTCATTCCCCCGGGGGCACACGAAAAGTGTGCCAGAGGAGATTCATCGCCGCCGCAGTAAATAAAAGGGCGCTGTGGTTGAACGAAGCTCTAAGCAGTCTGACCGGGCTTGCGGAATCTTTCCCACCAGACAGCGGGATCGCCCGGCCGGTCCAGCATCTTCGACAATTCCTGCTTGATTTCGCGCAAACGATTGGTGCGCAACTCAAGAGCGGTCTGGTCCAACACGGTGCGCGTACCCTTTTCCGAACAGCGCGCATTCAGGTTACGCAAATCGGTGATTTCCTGGCGAAGGCTGGAGAGGTGTTCCGAAATATAGGGCATCTCCTCTATCATACGCCCAATTTCCGCCCCCGCCGCTTTATTAGTGCAGTCTTAAACACCAAAAAAAAGCCCCGCTCTGGGAGCGAGGCTCTTGGTTTTACTGACGGCTGAAAGCTGATAGCTGACAGCTGTCTTAGTACATATCGCCCATGCCGCCGCCGTGACCGCCGCCAGCCGGAACGTTCTTCTTCTCTTCCGGAATCTCTGCGACGATTGCTTCGGTGGTCAACATCAGCGAGGAGATCGAACCCGCGTTCTGCAGCGCCGTGCGCACGACCTTGGTGGGATCGAGCACGCCCGCCTTGACCAGGTCCTCATAGTCGCCGGTCAGGGCGTTGTAGCCGTAGTTCGCTTCCTTCGACTCCAGGACTTTGCCCAACACCACCGCGCCCTCTTCCCCCGCGTTCTGGGAGATCATGCGCAGCGGTTCGGTGATGGCACGCTTCACAATGTTGATGCCGATCTGCTCATCGCCTTCGGCCTTCAACTTATCGAGAGCGCTGGCGCAACGGGCCAGGGCCACGCCGCCGCCGGGGACAATTCCCTCTTCCACGGCCGCGCGGGTTGCATGCATCGCGTCTTCGACCCGAGCCTTTTTCTCTTTCATTTCGGTTTCGGTTGCGGCGCCGACTTTGATCACGGCCACGCCACCGACCAGCTTCGCCAGCCGCTCCTGCAACTTCTCGCGGTCGTAGTCGCTGGTGGTCTTGTCGATCTGGCTGCGAATCTCTTTCACGCGGCCTTCGATCTCCGCGTGCTTGCCCTTGCCTTCGACCACCGTGGTGTTGTCCTTGTCGATGGTGATCTTCTTGGCCTGGCCGAGATCCTGCACCTGCACGTTCTCCAGCTTGATGCCGAGATCTTCGGTGATGGCCTTGCCGCCGGTCAGGATAGCGATATCCTGCAGCATTGCCTTGCGGCGATCGCCGAAGCCGGGAGCCTTGACGGCCGCGACTTGCAGCGTTCCACGCAGTTTGTTCACCACCAGCGTAGCCAGCGCTTCACCCTCGACGTCTTCCGCGACGATGAGCAGCGGCTTGCCGCCCTTGGCAATCTGCTCCAGCAGCGGGAGCAGGTCCTTCATCGAGCTGATCTTCTTTTCGTAGATCAGGATGTAGGCGTTCTCCAGAGCAACTTCCATGCGCTCGGGATCGGTTACGAAGTAGGGCGAGAGATATCCGCGATCGAACTGCATTCCCTCGACCACCTCGAGTTGGGTCTCCAGCGTCTTCGACTCTTCCACCGTGATGACGCCATCCTTCCCGACTTTCTTCATGGCTTCGGCAATGATCCGTCCGATGGTCTCGTCGTTGTTCGCCGAGATCGTTCCCACCTGTCCAATCATCTCGCCGGTGACCGGCTTGCTGAGCTTGTCCAGTTCGCCCTTCTCGCGGTTGCCGTCTTTGTCGAGCTTGCCGCAAATGACGGTAACAGCCTTCTCGATGCCGCGCTTCAGCGCCATCGGATTCGCGCCCGCCGCGACGGTCTTGACACCTTCGCGGTAAATCGCCTGCGCGAGAACGGTCGCAGTGGTGGTACCGTCGCCGGCAACGTCGGAAGTCTTGGAGGCGACTTCGCGAACCATCTGGGCTCCGGTATTTTCCAACGCGTCCTTCAATTCAATTTCCTTTGCTACAGTGACGCCGTCCTTGGTGATGGTCGGCGAACCGAATTTCTTTTCGATGACTACGTTGCGTCCCTTGGGACCGAGGGTCACCTTTACGGCGTCGGCCAGAAGATTGACGCCGCGCAGGATCGCCTGGCGGGACTCTTCTCCGTGAACGATTTGCTTTGCCATTTTTCTCTTCTCCTAATGTTGGTTTGCAGGATGGACCTGCGGATTCTTTGAGCTTTCAGCTACTAGCTGCTAGCTTCTAGCTAAATCACTTCGCTTACGCTGCTCGCAAGATTCCTTCGCGTTCCGCTCAGGCTCTTCGTTCCGCCTGAAGACCGGCTCCGCTCAGGATGACGAGCGGTTAGCGACGGCTGCCGGCGGTTTCCTTTTCCTTCTTCGAGGTTGAGCCGGTCAGGATGCCGAGCACTTCTTCTTCACGCATGATGATGAAGTCTTCACCATCCAGCTTGATTTCAGTGCCGGAATACTTCCCGAACAGGATGCGATCGCCGTCCTTTACATCGAGGGGACGAACCTTGCCGTCTTCGTTGATCTTGCCCTTGCCGACGGAGACGACTTCGCCCTCCTGCGGCTTTTCTTTGGCCGAGTCGGGGATGATGATGCCACCGCGAGTGGTCTCGCCTTCTTCAATACGACGGACCAGGATGCGGTCGTGGAGCGGGGTAAATTTCGCCATGGTTTGCAACTCCTTTCAAGTGATTGGAAGCTTTAAGCTTCTTCGGTTAGTGTGCGTAAATCTATGAAACGTAGGGGTTAAGGCGGCACTGTTAGCAGTTACGCCTATTGAGTGCTAATTGTAGAGGGGGAATGGGGAAATGTCAAGGGGTCGCTCTGCCCAAGGGCCGAACCGCGTGGTGCCGCTGCCTGAGACGTGGCCGCTCTCCAGTTGTCGAACGGCAAACTGGTCATTCTCCTTTTGCCATGGGGTAGCCTTTGTCGCGCCAGTCGGTGGCGATGTTGTTGGGCAAGTGGAGGGCTTTGACATTCGTGAAACCCAGGGCGCGCAGAGCATCGTCGGCGGGTTTGAGGTTCGGGCAGTGATCCCAAGGGCAGCAGCCACAGTAGATCACAATGAATTTGTTGCGGGGCAGCGATTGCACGCGGTCACGCAGCTTTTGCAGGGCGGTCGGATCGGAGGCAGGACCAATGTACTCCGAGCCTGGGATGTGCCCCTGCAGGTAAAGCACGTGAAAACCGACATGAATCAACAACGGTTTCTCTCCCTTCGGTGCTGCAAGCAGCTTCGCGAGCTCGTCTGGGTTGATGAGGTGGGAAGCGGGTATGGTACTGGCCTGATAGGCAAACGCTGCGAAAGCCATCGCAATCAAGGCGACCATGAGGGGAACGATTTTTGCGCTCTTCCGGTAAGTCATTGTTCCACGGCTTCCACTATCGGCCCTTGGATGGGGTGTTGTTGCTGAAAACCAAATTGTAATACCAGGCAAGGCGTGCTAGCGCCGCATTGCACTACGTGGCCGCAGAAATGTTGCTGAATCAAGAATAAAATCGCGTGGAGTCCATATTTTTCGGCACCGTCCGTGATTTGAGATTGCTCCAGGGTTGTAATTGAGCTAGGCTTATTCCGCTCTCGCGATTCTCCATGCCTCTTTTTCCCCTCGCCCAAAAACTCAGCTCCGGCCGCATTGTCTGTGCAACATGACGCGGTCGGTCCTTAGGGCACACCATATATGGTGTTATATTACTTGACCCCGGGGCGATTTCGCCGTTACAGTAGCTTAAATTTGTGCCTGCCCCGTCCAGCCCTGGGTCAGAATTTGGGTTCTAAATGGTCAGAAATTGGCTCAGCCACAAACCGTTTATGGCGGAGGAATCCGCCTGGTAAACACCGTGCCCGCCGCTTCGAGATGCCGCTTCGTACACAGGGTGCGGCGCAAGCCAAGACACTGGCAACTAGCCACTGACCACTGCTTTCTAAGGAGTCCACGTTGCTCAAACTGAAGAAGCTTCAGATTCTTGGCTTCAAGTCGTTTTGCGACCGCACAGAACTCAAGTTTCACGGGGACGGAGTGGCGGCCATCATCGGCCCCAACGGCTGCGGCAAGTCGAATATTGCCGACGCTATTTCCTGGGTGCTCGGCGAGCAGTCGGCTAAGACGCTGCGCGGCTCGCGCATGGAGGACGTGATCTTCGCCGGGACCCGCGACCGCAAGCCGACGGGAATGGCTGAGGTGTCGCTGACACTGCTTGACCCCGAGGTGTATGGCGGCGCCGACGCCCATGATCCGACTGAAATCGAAATCCAGGGTGAGATGCCGCTGGAGAACGAAGCTCATGTGACTGACGACTGGGACGAGACCGCGGTGCGCGCGCACGCAGCGCGGGAAACCGACCGCGCGGTTGAGGACGCCCAGCCGGGACAAACTGAAGAGGTCGAAGTTCCGCGGGGCAAGATCAACACGCTGGCCATTGCTTTCCCGGACGATGAGCCCAGGTTCGCGGTGTTCACTGGCGGGGCGGCGACGGCTGCGCCTGCGCACGGCGGGACCCACGTGGTGCTGAAGATCCGCCGGCGGAAGTTCAATCAGCAGCAGTTTCGCACCGGCGAGATTGTGGTGACGCGGCGCTTATTTCGTTCCGGCGACAGCGAATATCTGTTGAACGGGCGGCTTTGCCGGTTGCGCGATATTCAGGAATTGTTCATGGGAACGGGCCTGGGTCCGGAATCCTACGCGCTGATCGAGCAGGGACGCATCGGGCAGATTCTAAGCAGCCGTCCCACGGACCGGCGCGCGATTCTCGAGGAAGCTGCCGGAATTACGAAGTTCAAGACAAAGAAGCGGCTGGCGGAAGCTCGTCTGGAAGACGCGAAGCTGAACCTGGCGCGCGTGAACGATATCTTCGACGAAGTGACGCGGCAGATGAATTCTCTGAAGCGCCAGGCTTCCAAGGCGGAGCGCTATGCCCGGCTGCGCGATGAAATGCGGGCGAAGCTGCGCCTGGTGCTGGCCAGCAAGTTTGCGGCTCTGGAGCAGGAGAGCGCGGAACTCGACGCACAGATGAATACGCTGGCGGAGGAGATGAAGCTCCGCGGCGAAGCTGTACGGGAATTTGAGTCCGAGCATAGCGAGCGAACGCAGCGCGGCTATGCCATCGAAACTGAGCTGCGGGAAAATCGTGCGCGCATCAGTGAGATTGCCTTGGAAATCGATCGGGCGCGGGCCCGGCGGCGGCACAACGAAGAGCGCTGTGCGGAGTTGCTGGTGCGTTCGGCATCAGCAGAGGCGGAACTGGCGCAGGCTCGCCATCGCCTGACGGCGCTGGAAGCGGAGCGCGACGCAAACCGCAAAATGCTGGAGTCGGCGGCCGCGGATGTCGCCGCGGCGCAGAATGATCTGGTCCTTTGCCAGCAGGAAGCTGCGCTCGCCGCTGCGAATCTGGCCGAAATCGAACTCCGGCAGGAAGAGTCACGCGTGGCCATCTTCGATACGGTTTCGTCGGCCTCGCGGCTGCGCAATCAACTGGCGCAGGCGGAGGAGCGGCTGGCCGGCGCCGACCGCGAAGCACGCCGTCTGCAGGCGGAAATCACCAACGCCAACGTTCAGGTCGACGCCTGCGGCGGGCAGCGGGGACAGCTCACCCTCGAGTTCGAGACCGTCACCCAGCGTGTCAATGGCATCACGGAAGAGATCAGCCAACTCCGCCGCCTGATCGAATCGAAAAAGCGCGAGGAGTCAAGCTCCAAGGCTCACCTCGACGTCCTCCGAGCAGAATACGCGACCGCTCTCGGCCGCAAAGGCTCGCTGGAAGCGGTGATCGCCGAGCACGGATATTCCACCGAGTCCGTGCGCCGCCTCTTTCAGTCGGGCGTCATGCAGGGCGGGCTTGCGCCAGTGGGCGTTCTCGCCGATTTTCTTGAGGTTGAGCCACGGTTCGAGCGGGTGGTCGAAGACTTCCTGCGAGACGAACTGAACTACGTCGTGGTCAAGTCGTGGGACGCGGCGGATGAAGGTCTTCGCATGCTGCGCACCGACGTGGATGGGCGCGCTACTTTTCTCGTGCATCCCGAGGACGCGCAGGCGAAGTTTTCGTTCGTGCTGGATGAGGCGGCGCACTCGGCCCCTCCCGCGGCACAGATCGTTCCTTTGAAGCACACCATTCGCGTGCTCGATGGCTTTGGAAAGTCGCTGGAAGTAATTCTGCCCAAGCTGCGCGACGGCTACATTGTCCCCGGTTCGGATGTCGCGCGCGGCCTGGCGCTGGAGAATCCGGACGCGTTCTTCCTCTCGCAAAACGGCGAATGCTTCCACAACGTGACCGTCACGGGCGGCAAACAGCGCGCGGAAGGCCCGCTTTCAATGAAGCGGGAGCTGCGCGAGGTGCTGCGTGTACTCGAGGATCTGGAACGGGCTTTACGTGAATCGGAGATGCGGGTGCTAACTTTGGGCCGGGAAATCAAAGACCTCACTTCCCTGCTTGACCGGCTGGAAAACGAAAAGCGCGAGGCGGAACACCAGGTCATGACCTCGGGCCACATGTTGCAACAGCTTGAGTCGGAGATGGCGCGGGTTGGGGAACGGCTTGAGATTTCTCAACTTGAGTTGCGCCGGCTTGCGGGCGAGCGGGCGGAGCAGGAATCCGTCGTCCTTGCCAGGCAGACGGAGATCGCGGCGCTCGAGGAAAAGCGCGTGACCCTTGAGCAGCAGATCGCAGCTGCCCAGGAGTCGCTGACCGTGGTGCGCCAGCGGCGCGAGGACGCGGCGCAAACCACCTCGCAGCATGCGGCTCGCGTCGCGACGCTGGAGGAGCGGCATCGCTCGGCCGCGGCGGTGCTCGAGCGGATTGAATCGCTTTTCTCTGAAATGGATGAACGGGTGCACGCGTTGCACTCCCAGATTGACGGGGCGGCCGCGGAAAAGCTGCAGCGCGAAGCTGAAAACCAGCAACTCGCGCAGCAGGCCGAGGATCTCGAGGCGGAACGCAATGCCGGACAGACGCGCGAAGGCCTGCTGGAGTTTGAAACTGAGCAGTTGCGGGCCCGGCTGGCTGAAATCGACGAACTGCTGCGCGATAGTCGCCAGCTTCTCGACCAGGCGCGCGATCGTCGAGGCGAACTGGCGGCAGCGGCGGCGAAGCTCCAATCGGACGGCCAGTATATGGCGGAAACCTGTCTCAACGAACTAGGTGTTGAGCGTGAGGTTTTGCAGGCCGACACGACGCTGGAGATCGTTGGCGGCGACCAACTCGCGGCCGAGGATCAGTTCTATCGCGAGATGCGCACGAAACTCGAGGCCATGGGTCCGGTGAACATGATGGCTCTGGAGGAGTACAGGGAAACTGCCGAGCGGCACTCCTTCCTCGAAACACAGCGCATCGACCTGATTTCTTCGATCGAGAACACCACGGCCACAATCCGCGAGATCGACGAGCTTTCACGGCAGAAGTTTGAAGAGGCCTTCATCAGGATCAACGAAAACTTCCAGACAACGTTCAAAAAGCTGTTCGGCGGCGGCCATGCCCTGATGAAGCTCACCGATGAGGCCAACAGCGCGGAGAGCGGAATCGACGTGATCGCGTCGCCTCCTGGAAAGCGCCTGCAGAATGTGCTCCTGCTCTCCGGTGGAGAAAAGGCGCTGACGGCACTGGCTCTGCTCGTGGGTATCTTCCAGTACGCGCCCAGCCCTTTCTGTATCCTCGATGAAGTCGACGCTCCGCTGGACGAAGCTAACATCGGCCGGTTTACCGAACTGGTCAAGGAGATGAGCGTGCAGACGCAGTTTGTGCTCATCACGCACAGCAAGAAGACCATGAGCATTGCCCCGGTGCTTTACGGCGTGACCATGCAGGAGCCCGGAGTGTCGAAGCTGGTTTCGGTGCGGTTCGGAGCTGCATAGCGGAGCGACACCTGTAAGCCGTGGCATGTCCATAGGTGTCTACGGGTTAATTCACAGATGGCAGCTGTTTTGCAATCAATTCACAGTTGCCGCTATGAATGACGAGAGTGTACAAGGGATATTCCCCACCATGGCCACAGCACTTCAGCCGTTACCACGATCTCCTAAGGTCGCAGCGAAAACCGAGACGGTTTCGGGGTATGCGCCTTTAGCTTCAGTGTGGTACGGGGAAGATGCTGACCTGCTCGAGCGATTGCTAGATTTTTATCCCCGTAAGAAGCCGCGGAGGATCGTCGACGCGACAGTCAATGGAGGTCGGTTTTGGCGTGGCAGCAAGCGGCCCGTGATTGGCATGGACATCGACCCACGTCACCGTCCTGGCCTTGTAGCGGATAACACAGCGATGCCCTTTAGGGACGGGTCTCTTGATGTCGTTGTATACGATCCGCCACACATTCCGAATCAAGGCAAAGACAACAAAAAGGACTTTGGTACACGATTCGGCCTCGTGCTACGTTCATCGAAGGAAAACCACTACACTTTTACTCACACCTTTCCGCCGTTTGTGCGTGACGCATATCGCGTGCTCAAAGAAGAAGGTATTCTCCTTTGCAAGATTACCGACTATATTCACCATCACCGCTACCAATGGGCTCATATAGAGCTGATAAATGCTGCGCGCGAAGCGGGTTTCATGCCTTGCGACTGCATCGTGAAGATTCGTAAAGGACCAATTATCGACCCGAAATGGAAAACGGCTCACCACACCAGGCGGCAGCACTGCTACTGGCTGGTGTTTCGGAAATCGAAGAAATGCGAGTAGCCGCGAGCGGGCTGTGACGACGGAAGCAAAGAAGAAAAAACCAGTGGCGGCTGCAAGCATTGGGAAACTCTCCCTTAATCCGCCTAGCTCCGTTCGGCAGGTGCGCTTTTACCAATTGCTCGTCGCTGCTCGCAAGCAATGGTTTATGGACGCGCTCTCCGAGGCACTGGGCGCGATCGATCAGGACACTGTCAAGGATCAGATTCGCAAATACGTGCCAGAAGATGTACAAAAGATCCTCGCCGCCGCAGGACTTCGCGACGAGCACGTATTCCCTGTTCCTGCCGTGATCGAAGCCAAGCCCTCCCTGATTGGCTACTATCGCCTGCTCTTAGGTGCCCCACAGAAGAGCTTTTACAAAGGCTCAACGGGCATGGGGAGGTTCAAGGGGATGGAAGAGGTGGGCACGATCTCGAAGAAGACGCGTCCCTGGATCCCATTCTTTTGTCAGGCAATGTCGAAACCGCTTGCGGAGTTTGTGCGCGGGATTCCGAAGATTACGGAACGCGACCTGCGCGAACTACCGTTGCTCACTTTCGGGTCGCAATTACAGGGTTCCAACAACACGCAGATTGGGAAAGCCGCGATGAAGGACGTTTTCGTCGCCATTAAAGAGATTGTGGCTAAGTATGCCGTCTCCGCGACCGAGAACAGATTAACGTTGAGGAACTCGGCAGGTAGAACCGTAATGATCATCTTGGCGCACGATCCGGACGTTCGCGTTCAGGAACAGGTAAGCGACCAGGTGCATCATAGAGTCGCTATCGAGGTAAAAGGTGGCACCGATGTGAGCAACGTTCACAATCGGGCTGGTGAAGCTGAGAAATCCCACCAAAAAGCGAAGAAGGCCGGATTCCCAGAATTCTGGACGATCATATCGAAGCACGGCTTAGACCTTTCCAAGTTGCGGTCTGAATCTCCTACAACGAACCGCTGGTTCGATGTTGCTGAGGTACTCGCTCGAAGCGGTCGGGATTGGGATGATTTTCGACAACGACTTGCAGGGGCTTGCGGCATTCCGGTACTAGATCCAAATTGAGTAATCCTGGGGCTCCCCCTCCGTGGGTTGACCGCAAGTCAAGCTGGCCGCCCCCGAACATGAAGCGTCCATTTTCTCCTCAGCTTTTCCACAAAGCCGGTGACGACAAACTGAGCCCTGGACGCCCTTTCTCTCCTGTTCGGCTGCCTGTCAACACTTTTCCGGATTCTGCGGAACGTGGGATTTTTTCACCCTGTGATCGCAGACGTTGACAAAAATTCCTGACCAGCTAAAATACGCAACGCTCCTTGCCTGTAAAATTTCTTTATGATCCCCGAAATCCTCGATTCCGTTCTTTTACAAACTGATTTCCCCGACCTCCAACTCCACGCCAGCGGCAAGGTCCGCGATGTTTACCAGCTTGACAACGAGCATCTGCTGTTTATTGCCACGGATCGCATCTCCGCTTTTGACTATGTTCTCGCGACCGGCATCCCGCACAAGGGACGCATCCTGACTCAAATCTCGTTGTTTTGGTTCGATTTCCTTTCGGACATTGTGCCCAATCACCTTGTCACGGCCGATGTGGATCGCTACCCCCAGGCCGTGCATAAGTATGCGGACCAGTTACGCGGGCGTTCCATGCTGGTGCAGCGCGCGGAAATGTTCCCCGTGGAATGTGTGGTGCGCGGCTATATCTCCGGCTCGGCCTGGAAGGAATATAAGACCACGGGGAAGGTCTGCGGCATCGATCTGCCTGCGGGCCTCAAAGAGTCCGATGCCTTCCCCGAGCCTATTTTCACACCGTCCACCAAAGCGTCGACCGGGCATGACGAGAATATTTCTTTCGGGCAAATGTGTAAGATCGTGGGCGAAGGCGTGGCCACCGAACTGCGCAACATTACGCTGAAGGTGTACAACAAAGCCGCTGCCTATGCGCGGCAGCGCGGCATCATCATCGCCGACACCAAGTTCGAATTTGGCCGAACCGCGAACGGCATCACCCTGGCGGACGAAGTACTCACTCCCGATTCTTCCCGCTTCTGGCCCGCCGACAAGTACAACCCGGGCCGGTCGCAGGAGTCGTATGACAAGCAGTACGTGCGCGATTACCTTGAGGAGATTCGCTGGAACAAGCAACCGCCTGCGCCTGCGCTTCCCGCGGAAGTTGCGCGGCGGACCAGCGAAAAGTACCTCGAGGCGTACGCGCAGCTCACGGGGCGAAAGCTGGATGTATAGCGTGGCGTCGGACAGCGGGGGAGATCGCCGCGAGGAAGGTCGCCACGAGGAAGATCAGTGAGCCCGGCGGATTGGATCATTCTGGCTGTAATAGTTTTGAACGTCGTTTCGGCCGCGATTCAGGGCTTCTTCGCCGAGGCCTTGAGCATGGCCGGACTGATCGTCGGATACGTTGTGGCAGCCTGGCAGTACCAGCACCTGGCGGACTGGCTGGCCACATTCTTGAAGAACGAGTGGTTTGCTGAGATTCTCGGTTTCCTGATCGTCTTTTTTGCAGTCGTGCTCGCCTTCGGTATCGTGGGCAGGATTGCGCGCTGGGCGATGAAGGAGGCCGGTCTCAGCGGCTTCGACCGTTTTCTCGGTGGGGTCTTGGGGCTATTGAAGGGCGGACTGATGGTAGCGGTGATCCTGATGGGGATGACAGCATTCACTCCGACGTCGAACATGCTGAAGGATTCTCAGTTGGCGCCCTATTTCCTGGTCATTGGCCGGGCCGCCATCTGGGTGGCTCCCTCGGCATTCCGGGAGCGATTCAAGCAGGGACTGGCACTTCTCCATGGGGCTCCGCGAAATCTTCAAAGGCCGGCTGCTCCTCCGAGGTAGATGCGGTGCAATAAAAATAACGAAAGAGAGAGACGCATCGTGAAAGATCAACTAGAAGCACTCATCCTGCAGATGTACAAGAGCAACATTCTCTACTCCGAGGGCGTGCGTGAGTTCAAGAAGCGATTCATACTCACCGTGCTTCAGGAAAACAAAGGCAACCAGTGCCGCGCGGCGCGGGAACTGGGTATGCACCGCAACACGCTCAGCCGGACCATCAACGAATTGAAGATTGACGTGCGGCAGCTTCGCGACGGAGTGAAGCGGCCGCCGCGCAGCGCGCGCCCGATGACGCTGGAAAAGAAGGCAATGCGCTAAGATGCTGCGCTGAGCTTGCGCTTCCAGCCTCTGGCTCTGAAGCGCTATCCTTCCAAAAAATAAGGCAGCCCGGCCGGGCTGCCTTTTATTCTTTTCAACGCGCTCGATTCACTGAGCGGCTGGTTTATGCCGAACCGGCGCCTTCTTGGGCGGCGTGGTCTTGGCCTTCAACAACTGCCCCTTCTCCATGACCATCATGAAAGGGTTCGGCGTGTACGAGGCCGGCTCGCCCTGAAAGTCCAGACTCGCGCCCGCTTTGGGCATGAGCCTCGCGGGAACCGTTTCTTCGAACTTCAGAGTAATATCCGGTTTTTTCGCATCGATGTCGTCGGAGCTGCCGGCAATCATGAACTCCGTAGCTGTGGTGCTGATGACCGTGCCGTTCATCTGTACCGCCTTGCCCTTAATCGCATTCCAAACCACATCCTGATCTTCCTGCGAGCCGTTGGTGAAAACGAACTGCCACTCGGCGAAGTTCATTTCCTCCGGCTTCTTCGAGGTCACCAGGGCGTGCACTTGCTCGGCGGGTGTGGGGGCAGGCTTGATTGTGAAGCCAGCAGGCTGCGTCGGATTGGCTTTGGCAGTGGCCAGCACGCTGGCCCAGCCCTCGTCGCCGCCGTGATACTTTACATACTGCGAGCGGGCGTACTTTTCAATCTGCGCCTGGGCTTGAGGCGGAGCGATCGCTGCCGCTCTCGCTGCATACCAGATGCCGTTTACCGCGTTTTCCGGAGTGAGCGGAGTCTTGGGGTCAGGCGGAGTCAGGTAAGCGAGGGCCAGCGGGTAAACGACGCTAAAATCGGTGGGGTTGGCGTCCGCTGTAACTTTCAAGTCCTGGATGGCAGCAGCGTAGTCCTTCTGTTTCTCTTCCGGGGAGGTGGCGGCAGCAGCGTCGGTGAGAGCCGCCACGCCGAGGGCCGCGTCAAAAATTCCCGTCATCTGATCTTTCAGCTTCTGAAAGTCGGCGTCAGACATGCCTTCGGGCTTGTTGAACTTGGGCAGCGCATCCAGTCCCATCTGCCCATATTTCTTGGCATCGCTCAAAAGTTGCTTCGCGTTGACGTTGGGATCCCCGCTTTGCGCTGTCAGGCGATCGAAATAAGCGAGCAACGCCATGGCGCGAACATTGGTCGGATCCGCGGCGACCAGTTTCACGGCCGTGTCCAGCGCTTTCTTGACGTTGTTGGCCTGCTGGTACGTCCCCATCAGGATTTCCAGCGCCTGGGTCTTCATGACGCTGTTGGGATACTGCGTGAGGAAGGCTTCGAGACCGCTGATTTTGGCAGTCGGATCCTTCTGCTGCACGGCGCCCACGTAGGCGTTGTATTCGGCGGGATCTTTAATCACCGGCGGCTGCGCGGCCGGAGCGGCGGGTTGTGCCGGAGCAGTCTGAGCGGGCGCAGCTGGCGCGGCCTGTCCCTGGGGCGGTTGCGCAGGCGGCTGCTGCGCGGGTGGTGAGGCGGTCTCAGCGGCTGCAGCGATTGCTACCCCAAGCACAACCGTGACCAGAATCTTTTTCATCAGTATGGCTCCTTGGCTCTTCAGGAAATGATTTTCTGGGAATCGTGTTCTCTTGCCACAGCAGACTGCATTCCGCCTGGACCGCTTGCGTCCTCGATCCTGCTTTGGAATGCCGGGCTTCCTGGCAGGGCCCCCGGAGAAAAATGGGCGACCTGCTGGAACGCGAGGCGGTTGACCCTTATTCCCGGTTGGCCGGATTATAAGTACCTCCAGTGGCGAAGGCAAGCCACTTCCCTCTAATCTTCCACGTTATTGTTAAGATGCTGGCAGCGCCCCTGGCGGATGGTTCCAGCCTGCTCCGTTCCGCGGCGCCACCAATCTCGCTGGAGAAACCTTCTCTATGGACACCGAGCAATCCTTGCAGGCACAAGTGGCCGTGGTAACAGGCGCGGGGCGCGGCATCGGTGCCGCCATTGCCCGCACCCTCGCGGCTTTGGGAGCGACCGTCGTACTATGCGGGCGCACGCGCTCTGCGCTGGAGTCTACGGGTAAAACTATCGTGGAGGCGCGAGGTAAGGCGGAGGTCCTACCCTGCGACGTGGCCGATTTGCACTCCGTGGAAGCCGCGGCTAAGCATGTCGACCAGACTTTTGGCCGCATCGATGTCCTCGTCAACAACGCCGGAGTGGGGGGATTCGGCGGACCGCTGCACCAACTGCCTCCCGACGGCTGGGACCAGATCCTGAACACGAACCTGCGCGGTGTGTACTACGTGATTCGCAGCTTCGCGCCCACGATGATCCGCGCCCGTGGAGGCCACATCATCAATGTCTCTTCTCTGGCCGGGAAAAATGCGCTGCCCAATGGCGCTGCCTACGCGGCCTCCAAGTGGGGGCTCAACGGTCTGAGCTACTCGGTGGCAGAAGAATTGCGCGGCCACAATATTCGAGTGAGTGTGATCTGTCCGGGATCGGTCGACACGGAGTTGAGCCCGCACACGGGCAAGGATCCCGCAAAGATGCTGCAACCGGATGACGTGGCGCACGCGGTGAAGATGCTGGTAACGCAGGCGCCGCAGTCGTTCGTAAGCGAGATTCTGCTCAGGCCCACGCAGAAGCCGTAGCCGCACTGCTCGTGTGGGGACGGGCGCCCTCGCCCGTCCATGCCGAGCACCGCTCGGCTGGGTTACCTGTCCGCGCTGTCAGAAACTTACTTCTTGAACAGATTCTCAAACGCCTGGCGCGCGTCGCTGGGCCTCAGGCTGGCAGGGGTCGAAGTTTCTTTCTCCCGCGTCACACGAATCTCGTAGAACGTGCACTCGTTGCGTGCGTCTTTTTTCGCGATGCGCTCCGGCACCGGCTGCATGCACTCAAAGCGGCTCCCGGGATCGAAATAGGTGCACTGCTTGCAGGAGTGCAGCTCGAAGCCGCACTTGGGACACTTGCCATCGGACGGTGTTCCCTGCAGCACCGTGCCGCACTGCGTGCAGCGCGAAACCGCACGCGTCCCCGGCAAATTGACGGGCCGCGGACCGAACGTGTTGTCCTTCTTCGGCGGCGGAGACCCTGACTTCTCGCCCCCGCCTTTGCGCGATTCATCCCCGCGGTCCTGATAGCCACGCTGACGGTATTTGCGATCCGACACACAACCTCCGAGACGTGGCAGGTATTGTCTCCCCGATGCGCCCCGTACGGCAAGTGCCAGCAACTGTGGAGTATCACAACGGCCCCTACTCCTGATGCCCCGGTGATCTCTGCGGAGGTTCTAGCGAACGCTGCCCAAAGCGTAAGAGCAGACCGCAGGGAACGCAAAGAACTGCCGCAGAGATCGCGAAGAAGACTGGAACCGTATACTCGGTGCTGGGTACTGGGTACTCGCGACTCGATACTCGATACAATGGAACGATGATTCACGAAATTCTTGCCGTGGGCCCGCTGCAGTGCAACTGCTCCGTCATCGGCGACGAAGCCACGCGCGAAGCCATGGTCATCGACCCAGGCGACGATATCGAAGACGTGCTGGCGATCATCCGCAAACATAATCTGCAGGTGAAGCAGATCGTCATTACCCACGCGCACATCGACCACGTTGGCGGGGCCATGAAGCTCCGCGCTGCCACGGGAGCGCCAATCCTGCTTAATCAGAATGACTACGCCCTGCTTAAAATGCTCGACGTGCAAGCCGCCTGGATCGGAATGCGCGCGCCCGGCGAGGTCAAGATTGACCAAAACCTCAGCCACGGCGACACCATCAGCGCGGGCTCGCTGCAGGCCGGCATCCTGCACACGCCCGGCCACACCGAAGGCAGCATCTGCCTCTACTTCCCCGCGCAGCAAAAACTAATTGCTGGGGACACGCTCTTCGCCGGTTCTATCGGCCGCACCGACCTCCCCGGCGGTTCCATGCAGAAGATCCTGCGCTCCCTGCATTCGACGGTGCTGGCATTGCCCGATGAAACGGTAGTCGTCCCCGGCCACGGCCCGCTCACCACGATTGGAGAGGAGCGCGAGAGCAATCCGTTCCTGGTTAAAAGTTAGAGGTCAAGAGTTAGAGGTCAAGAGCTAGAACTCATCCCACAACGCACACTCGCCGCCGAACATCGGTTGACGGAGTTTTCTTAACATCGTGGCAGGCGAGATAGGCGTACTATGTGTTTATCATCCACTAGAACAGGAAAAAGGCAACCCACCCATTCGCGGGAGCCTCCGCTCCCCTCTCGGTAGGAGATACCAATGAACCATCGCATATTCGTAGTGTTGCTCAGCACTCTTGCACTTGCAGCTCCAGCATTCGCACAGCAAACTAACGCAAATGGAAACCCGCCGGGAGCATCTGCCGCGCAGACTTCTCCCCCTTCTCAAAGCGCGGCCACGCCCGAGCGAGAGCCGCTGCAACCCGTCACCAGCCGGGACTTCTGGGACGGCGACGACCCCAACGTAGTCAATCTCATCACCCACCCATTTGCCCGCAAGAAGTATGTACAGCGACATACCGGGCCCATTCGAGACCGTCTCAACGAACTCGACCAGTTGACGGCAGAAAACGCCAGGGCGATCAAAGACGTGGATGCCCGCGCCCAACACGGCATTCAGTTGGCATCGGAGAAGACCAACCTGGCTGAGGACCATACCAGCGACGCGACCAACCGGGCGCAGACGGCACAAACAGCCGCGACCCAGGCTTCCACGCGAGTTTCCAGCGCCGAGCAGATGGTGGGCAACCTGGACCAATACAAAGCCGACTCGCAGACTGAAATTCGCTTCCGCCCCGGCCAGAGCGTTCTGAGCAAGCAGGCCAAGGACGCGCTCGACCACATGGTAGCCCCGCTGAAGGATCAGCGCAGCTACATCATCGAAGTCCACGGCTTCGCCGCGGGCAACGGCTCAGACTGCGATTTCCAACTCGCGGGTGATGGCCAACTCCGTCGTCCGTTATCTGGTGCAGACCAATCAGATCCCGGTCTACCGCATTTACACGGTGGGCATGGGCAACGCTGCGGAAGCCGGTGAAGGCACCGCGGCGAAGCACACCAGCGGGCGGGTCGAAGTCAACGTGCTGAAAAACAACATGGTGAGTTCAGCGCAGCACTGATGCAGCAGAAAAGTAGCGAGGCATGCCGTCTGCAGCGCCTGCGCTAGGAACTCAGGTGTGTCAGAACCCTGCTGATCCCTTCGGCAAACTCTCGTTCGGGTGTGATCAGGCTCAGCACCAAATAGCCGTCGGTGGGGAAATCATAGAAATGCCCGGGATGCACCAGCACGAACTTTTCCCGCACCAACTCGATCGCCAACTCCTCATCCGAACGCGTCACCGGAACCCGGAGCACGGAGTACCATCCCCCTTCCACGCTCAGCCGCTCACAACTCTTCTGCCGCTCCAATTGCCGGTCGAGCTCCCCAAGATTTGCCTTCACCCGATCCAACAGTTGCCGCTGGATCGTCTTCCTCTGTTCCAGCAGCACTGGCGTTGCCCACTGCAACGGCGCATTCATTGAGAGATAGGTATCAGCGATGACTTCAAGCAACGCCATCGCCGCTGTCACCGACGGCCCAGGACCGCTGCTCGCGATCCACGCCACCTTCATCTGCGGCAGCCCCGCGATCTTCGACAGACCGCTCAAAGTAAAAGTCAGCACATCCTGATTGCCGGCGAAGCTTGACCGGGTTTTGCCGTCATGCGCGTAATCCAGAAACACCTCATCGACGATCAACGCTGATCCGTGCTGCCGGCAGAATGCATTGAGTAAGACCGCCTCGCGCGCCTGCACGTACGAGCCTGTAGGATTATTGGGATGCACCAGCACCACGCCGCGCGTCTGCTCGGAAACGGCTTTCTCCAGCGAGTGAAAATCGATTTGCCAGCCGTGGTCGTAAATCAGCGGATACGGCACCAGCTTCACATCCTGCAGGTCCGCAAGAAACTCGAACAACGGATAACTCGGCTTGGGGACCAGCACCTCGTCGCCGGCATTGCACAGCAGCCGAAAGACGTAGGAATAGCCTTCGCTCGTGCTGGTAGTCAGGACCAGGTTGTCGGGATTCAGATCGCGGATGCCGTGCGCCTCAGCGTAATAACTGACCACGGCTTCGCGGGCCTGACTCAGGCCTTTGGGTTGGGGATCGTAATCAAGCGCCTGGCGCGATGCCAAAGCTCCCAAAATCGCCCGCTCGTCGTATTGCAACCCGGCGCGCGTGGGATTCGAGAGCGTGAGATCGAGGATGTTTGCTCCCGCGGCGCGCACCTCGTCCAATGCCTGCGTAAAGCGATTGTGCGCCAGCTTCCAGTTGGTGCGATCGGAAAACATTCCCGTCGGAAAACGCACAAGGCGTGAGTGGCAACGGCAGTACAGAGGGCCGGAAAACTATACCGCATGCCGCCGCAGAATCTAATTGGGACTTACGAAACGCCGGGACGAACGCCCGGCAATTGAACGCCCGGCCAGTCGCGAATCGCAACCGCGGGGCAAATCAGATTCCTTCCCTCCGCGCGCAACAACTCGCGCAGCGTTTGCACGCCAGCGAACAGACCCTGTCCTGTATTCGCCGCAACGATGAGGTGTGACCGGTCGGAGAACAGCAGGTACCCCTGGTCGCCGATCGAGTTGTCGGCGTTGAGCCCCTTTGACGCCAGGAACCGCCGCACCCTCCGGTCCTGCAGCCGCGCCAGCACAATGGCGCCACCTTGCCGCCTGTGCCGGGGCTTCTGGCCGACGATGTCGAGTTTCAGGCCGGCGTCGTCAGAAATCGTTTCGGCCAGCGTTTCTGCGGCAATCCGGTCTTCGGACTGGTGGCCGAATTCCACCAGAATCCTGGTGTCGGCTCCCACGCGAAAACCTCCGTCGCGAAGCCGCACTTCCTTAAGTTCAGGAAGGGAGAAGTCCGGAAGCAATTTCATCTCTCGCACCGCGTGAGAGCTTTGCGCGACCGCCGCTGCGGGCATGAGCGTCACAATAACGAGCACTACGAAAACGAGAAAACCCATTGATCGCTGATTCATTCGAATCCTTGAACCCCAGAACGTATCCCAATATTGTACAGGAATCGACCGATGCGGCAGACGTGAAGCCGGGGTACGAGCCTGCAGCTCACTTTGCGAATGCTTCTTTATTCACCACAAAGGGCATCTTGCTGATGTCGCCGCCGTAGTTGCCTTCGAGAACATCCATCAGTCCCTGCACGCAGCGCCCCGCCATGCCCTTGTCCGGATCGGTGGAAAGACGCGTGATCCGCGCGGCGCTGGCGAAGTGCGGATACAAGCGGCAGCGGTCGGCAATCGCCGGATCGCGCAGTGGCGAATCGGCCGCCAGAGGCTCCTTCTCATAGACGTCGAGGGCGGCGCCGGCAATCCAGTTTTCGCGCAAGGCGCGCACCAGCGCGGCTTCATCCACCACCGGTCCGCGCGAGTTGTTCACCAGGTACGCGGTCGGCTTCATCAGGCTCAAGGTCTGCTCGTTGAAAAGATGGTAGGTGGGCGTTGCGCTTTCCTCCGGACGCAGCAGCGGTACGTGCACGCTTACGAAATCCGCATGACGCAGCGCTTCTTCAAACGGCACGTACTTGATCCACGCTCTTTCCCGGCTCAGGCCGCGAGCGTGACGCAGATCGTTGATCTCCTGGATCGTCTTGACGAAGGCATGATTTTCGTACGCCGGATCGTAGCACAGGATGTTCAAGTCAAAACCTGCACACTTCTTGATCAGCGCCAGCCCAATGCGTCCTGTCCCAATCACCGCTACCGTCTTGCCGGTAACTTCGTCGCCGAGAAAAGGTAAATATGGATGCCAGTAACCCCACTGATTCTCCCGCGTCAGATGCTCCGCCGGCCACATTTTCCGGGCCAGTACCCCGAGCATGAAGAAAGCGAACTCGGCCGTCGCCTCGGTCAGGACATCGGGCGTATGCGTAAAAGGAATCTTGTAGCGGTTGGCGTCGGCGCGATTGATGTTGTCGAATCCCACCGCGAATTGCGAAACGACTTTCAACTTGCCTTTCCCGGCCGCGAATATTTCGGCATCAATCGGATCGCGCAGCGTGGTGATCAGCCCGTCAATGCCCGACTTCACCTTGTCGATGATGAGGCTCTTCGGCGGGGCCTCGGGATGCGGGTAGACCTCGACTTCGTAGCCGCGGTTGCGGAGAACGTCAATGGCTTCTCCGATATCACAGGTGGCAAAGACGCGGAATTTCTTGTCCATGGTTATCTTGCCGGGTCGTTATCCGCCACACAGGTGCGGACCATCAAAATATCATACGAGACGGGCGCATGTGGACACTCGCCACAGTGAGGGAAGGATTGAACGAATGACCACTGGCCGAAAAATTACGCCGATCGCCGCTCTTGCTTCGGACGCTGCTTAAGCCGCTCGCGCTCAACCCGCAGGATTTCTCGCAGTTGTGCGAGCAGGAGTTCGAATTCTTCGTCATGTGCATTGACCGCTTTCGCGCACATTTCACGGATACGGTCGTCGAGGCGGCGCAGCACGATACCATCAGGATGCTTCACTTCCGCCAACGACTTCGATAGGGTGATTCGCGTATTCGGCAGGAACAATTTCTTAGCAGGCGACTTAAAAACTCCGTTCCGCACAGGTTTTGGGAAGGGCACGACTTTCAGTCGTGCCGTTAAGTTCTTTAAAACCAGCCGCGCTTCAGCGCCTGCGGTTCGCTTCTGGCAGCTGAGATTAGTTTTTCGGCAGCCGGCTAGAATCTCAGGGTTAAGCTAGGAGTCTTGCCTTGGCGCGGTGCCGCACTCAAGCCGCTTCTCCTTGAGGTCGAGAAGATCGTTAAGTTCGCTGACCAGTTGCAGAAACTTGACGGAGTCCTTCTCTTCCACAATCTGACGGCACAACGTATACATCCGCTCCCGCTCGTCAGTGGTCAAGGGTTAGGTGACCTCCGAATACCAGCGTCGGGGGCCTGATTGTGGGACGAGTACAGCGCGCATTTCAAGCGCCAACAAGCGCCACGCTGGAAATGGCTGTCTTATTGACCCCGGTTTATCATTAGTGTTAAATGAAGATGTCCGGACCCTATGGCGACCATCATCCGCTGTCCCTATTGCATTGAAGGCAACGATTTCAAAGTCATGATCGGCAGGGCGGAGGGACAATGGTTCCTGTGCGCGCGTTGCAGCCACGTCACCATGCCGCATGACCCGGGTTATCTATGCAAGTGCGCCAAGTGCGACGACCTTCGGCCCGGGTCCAAATGATGAGTTAGCTTCCGAGTCCCGCTCCCTGCGATAGAGCGCCCCCTTATCGCACTCCCGCCAGCGGCCTTCGAACATTTCTCTTGGCAGGATGCCTCTTTTTGATTGCCAACAGATCTACGGCCTTCGCGGCGATGTGTTCGCCGCTTACCTCGAATTCCTTGATTAGTTCCCAGGGCGCGCCCGAGTCGCCGAAGCGATCCTTGACCCCGATTGCGCCCGTGATGATGGGTAGGCCGTAGAGTTGCGAGCTCTCGGTGAGGATGCCGCTTACCCGCCACGCCAGCGCGCCGATCTGATGTTCTTCCGCGGTGAGGACCACTCCGGTTTCGCGCGCCGCGCGAACAATGGCGTCCGCGTCGATGGGTTTGAGCGTATGTAAGTTGAGAACGCGGGTCTCGTATCCGAAATCTTTTTTCAGGATGTAGGCCGCGCGCATGGCCTCGGGCACCATGGGCCCGCAGGCAATGATGGTCAGGTCTTCTCGTTCGTTCCAATGGAAGGCCGCCAACTTCGTCTCGAAAGCCTCCAGAAAATCCGGTCCCTCGCGGCGCAAGCGGATGACATTCGCCTGCCCGAAGACGAAAGGCGTCCTGGCGTCGGTCACGATCGGCGTGGCTTCGCGCGCAAACCGTATATACTTTGGCCCGACGTGCTTCAGCAAAAGATAGTCCGTGGCCTTGCGCGTCTCGAGCATGTCGCACGGCACCACCACCGACATGTTCGGCAGGCCCTGCATCGCGAACAGGTCTTCCAGAGCCTGGTGCGTGGCGCCGTCCGGCCCTACCGATACTCCGCCGTGAGCGCCGGCGATCAGCACGTTGAAGTTGCCGTAGCACACCGAAGTGCGAATCTGATCCAGATTCCGCGCCGCCGCAAACGTAGCGTAGGTGCCCAGCACCGGAAGCTTCCCCTCCCGAGCCAGCCCCGCCGCAGCCGATGTGGCTGACTGCTCGGCAATGCCCATGCTGATCCAGCGCTTCTTACGCTCGGGCTTGCCGGCGTAGAAATCGCTGATGGTAATCGATCCGGAAATATCGAGGCCCAGACAAACCACCCGCTCGTCATCGCCGTTTTCCGCCAGCGACTGGCCAAACCCTTTGCGCGTCGGCTCCATCTTCACCTTCATCGTATCGGCGGCATTCCACCAATAGTTGCGGGAAAACTTTGGCATCTTCGCATCGAGCTTGCTTTCCACTTCCACCTGGTACTGCTTCGCCTTCTCGAGCAACCGCGCCACCGGGATGCGTTCCGTCAAGCCGAGTTTCTCCAGCGCCTTCGTCAGCTCCTCGCGGTTCGGCGTCCTTCCGTGCCAGCCCGCCTGATCCTCCATGAAGCTCACGCCCTTGCCTTTCACCGTGTCGGCGAGAATAAGCACCGGCCGGCCCACGCCCGCCTTCGCTTGTTCGAGAGCATCCACAACTTGCTCCATGTTGTGGCCGTCGATGCGCAGCACGTCCCACCCGAAGCTCGCGTATTTCGCCGCCAGGGGCTCGACCTCCATGACGTCCTTGACCAAGCCGTCAATCTGCAGGCGATTGCAGTCGATGATCCCGATCAGGTTGTCGAGTTTGAAATGTCCCGCCTCCATGGCCGCTTCCCACACCTGGCCTTCCTGCTGCTCCCCATCGCCCATCAGGCAGAAAATCTTGTGCTGCTTGTTGTCGAGCCTTGCCGCCAGCGCGAGCCCAACCGCAATGCTTAAGCCCTGCCCCAGCGAGCCCGTAGAGGCTTCGACGCCCGGCAGTTTCAGCCAGTGCGGATGCCCCTGGTAAGGTGATCCCAACTTGCGCAGCGTGACCACATCCTCAATTGGCCCAAAGCCGGCAAACGCCAGCCCGAGATAAAGGCTGGGAGCCTTGTGTCCCGTAGACCAGACAATGCGGTCGCGATCAGGCCATTCAGGATTGCGCGGATCGTGATCCGCAACCTTGAGGTAGATCGCCGCGGTGATGTCCATGATGGAAAGCGTGCCGCCCGCGTGTCCTGAGCCAGCCGCATGCAGCGCAACCAGATCGTAGCCACGCATCAGGTTGGCAGTATCTTTCAATTCTTCAATGGAATAGTCCCGTAGAACCTTCCCGCTGACGGAGTCTTTGAGGGCCATAGGCCGCTCCTTCCGCGCCGGGCAAGGCGCACGCCCTGCCGGCGCGCAAAATGCTGCTTGCTTAAGCCTAGGCTGAAGCCTGTGGGTAGACTGTGAGGCAGGTCACAGGCGGATGTGATGGGGGCGCCAGCCGGCAACACTATGCTGTGATGCTGCGCTCCGCAACTTGCTCGGAAGTTAACCCGTACAGCGGGGGCGTGGGCACTTCCAATAGAGCAAGGTAAATGTAGATTTGGCCGCGATGATGAATCTCGTGTTCCACCATCGCGCGCATCCATTTCCAGACCGTCATAGAAGCGCCGTCCGGAGTCCTGCACTTGTCATTCAGGTTCAGGCGAGAAAAGATCTCCAACGATTCTCCATGCAGCATTTCCATCAGGGAAACGATCTCATCGTAACTCGGAGCCAGCTCTCTGCCGCAGCCCGCATAGCGGCTCCGCTTGCCCTGGAGAGTCTCGGCGAAGAGATAGCGATTCGTAGTGGCGATGTGCCGAGCCAGATCACCGAGCGTGAATTTTCCCTGACGATATGTCCAGTCTACTTTGTCTGGCGGAATGCACCGGACAACCCGCATGGTCCGTTGATGAACTTTGTTGAAGTAGTCAAGAAATATGCCCAGGTCCCGGATTTCCATATTCATGCTCCTTTTCCAGCAAGCGTCATTCGTGGCGCCTTAGGAATAATTGCCAGTTGCTCATAGCCAGCCAGCTTTCTGTTATTCAAACTTCCACCTGGTAGCGGCGTTGATGAACTTCTTCTCGTACAGGCCGAACGCGACGCGGGGACGCACGGCGAAGACTGGCTCCTTCATCGAAAGAATGTCTTCCTTCATTGACGATAGATCCCATTTGTATTTCTTTTCGTAGACCGGGATGAATTTGCGGCGAGCCGCAACATCGGCGATCTCGGCAACCCCCTCGACGATCACGGCTTCGTGAGCGTGCTCGGTGCAGACTACGCAGTTCGTGTTCTGCGCCAGATTGCGCGCCTTCCGCGACTTGCTGCCGGTGCTGAACAAGAAGCGGCCATCCTGCCAGAGGCCCCAGACGACCATGGTGTGCGGCGATGAGTGGGGAGATGACTGGGGAGATGACTGCGGCGATGGCTGTGAAGAACCGTCCTGCTTCACAGTCGTGATCCAGTAGTTGTGCGATTTCTTCAGCCGCTGCTCCGCCCAAGACCACGGCAACAGGCCCTTGTCGGTTTCGGGCAGGCCGTAGCCGGGCATGTGCGGACGGCTGGCAGTTGGGATCCGCTCTGATTTCTTCTTCGTTGGCATCGCTCCTCGCATGGTGCGGAATCTACCTTACGGGTTCGAACCTCGTGACCAAAGTAACTGTCCGATGAAAAAGCAAGCTGAGCAGTGAGCCGGTAGTGCGCCAGTTTGAACCGCTCAACCTCGGCGTCATCCTGAGCGCAGCCGTTTTTCAGGCGGAGCGAAGGATCTCGCGCGTATCTCCTCCGGCCTAAGCATGAAACTGAGCCACTACCAGTGAGACTGATCCATTGAAAAGACGATCTTACCAACTAAGATATGTGGAGGCACGTTATGTCGAAGCGAACCGATACGGAATCTGCGGCCACTCCCGCGTCTCGCCCAAAGAAAACGCTGAAACACCTTTTCGAGGAGAGAGAGCACCCACCCCGGATCGAGGGAAGAAGAAGAAGCGGCCAAGAAAATAGCTGAGGCCGTGTTCCCCGATACCGATACCGATTAAAGTCCAGACGGACTATCAGCGATATCCTCCGGTGATCAAGCAACACCTCATTCAGCGTTTTCGCGATCGCATGTTCTCTCTGCAGTCCAGACCCGGCCATCAAAGGCGATTTCGCAGCAATCGAAAAATGTGGATCTTCTTGTCGTCTTTGATTGAGTTTCCGTTGGGGAAATAGTTCAACACGAATTCGGTTGCACAGTCTCGCAAGACACACCCGCACCAGCGATATTCCAACGGACGAACGAGATCACCGTACCTAGTGAGGCTACTCCGTACACTTGAGTGAATTACACATGCGAAGCGCGGGGCGTAGTTACGTATTTCGCTGGTCAGACAAACGACGTGCTCAGCCTTGGCTCTAACGCGTCCGCCGTTAGTTTCTACGACCCCAGGCACCAGGTCGATGACACCGAAAGAGGCCCTTTTGTAGTTGATCTCAGTTGTTCCAAACACTTGTTCGTCGGCACGCACCTTCGGAATCTCCCGCGTGATAAGTCCACTTTCTGCCAAAAGCTTGAAGAATCGGGAGCCCTTTCCCGAAAAGTAGTGCCCATTGGAGTTAGATTGCTCCGCCGGGTTGAGGGCAATGAAGAGAACGTCTAGGTTGGTGCGCAGGAACGGTTTGAGCTTGACTTCGAGCACGTCACTCGCCCGAGCTACATTGCGCTAGAGGTTCTTCTTCGTCCACTGATCGATGCGCTCGAGGGCCTGCCGCAGGTTCTCCAGAGAGTTGGCCACGCTGAAGCGCAGGTAGCCTTCGCCGAAGGCGCCGAACGATGTGCCCGACAATGCCGCTACGCCGGCCTGCTCCAGCAACGCATCGGCCAGCGGCTTCGACTTCCATCCGGTCTTTGTTATGTTAGGAAAGACGTAAAAGGCGCCCTTCGGCATGCGGCACGAGAAGCCTTTGATCTTGTTCAGCCCGGCGACGAACACATCGCGCCGCCGCTGGAACTCGTCGCGCATACGGTCCACCGAACTCTGATCGCCGCGGATGGCCTCAATCCCCGCCACCTGCGTGAAGCTGGCGGTGCATGAATTCGAATTCGTCATCAGGCGCGTAATGTGCGCCGCCAGGTCCGCCCGCATCACACCATAACCCATACGCCATCCGGTCATGGCATAGGTCTTCGAAAATCCATCCAGCAAAATTGTGCGTTCCTGCATCCCGGGCACCGACATGATGGAGAAATGCTGCCCGCCGTCAAACAGCAGCCGGCTGTAGATTTCATCCGACAGCACCAGGATGTTGCGGTCGCCGATGGCCTTGGCGATCTGCTCAATGTCTCTCCGCTCAAGAATGCCGCCCGTAGGATTTTGGGGTGAATTAAGAATTACCAGCTTGGTGTGATCAGTAATGAGCGCCGCCAGTTCGTTGACATCCAGCGAAAAATCGCGTTCTTCTCGAAGCTGGATTGGAACCGCACGGCCACCCACGTAGTTGATCATCGACTCGTAGATTGGGAATCCTGGGTTCGGGTAGATGACCTCATCTCCCTCATCAATCAATGACAGAATCGTGAAGAAAATAATCGGCTTGCCGCCTGGGACTACAACCACCTCATCGCTCGTGACCTGCACGCCGCGGGTGCGGCTGACATATTCCGCCAGCGCCTGCCGAAGATCGGGCAGCCCGGCAGACGGACCGTAGTGCGTCCAGCCCTTGCGCAAGGCGTTCACGCCGGCCTCGACAACGTTCGATGGCGTATCGAAATCCGGCTCGCCGATCTCCAGATGGATAATGCTCTTTCCCTGCCGCTCCAGGGCTCGCGCTTTGTTCAAAACCTCGAATGCGGTCTCAGTGCCGAGCCGCGACATGCGCCGCGCCAACTGCAGTTCGTGTTGAATGGTTTGTGCCATAAAGATCAGTGCGCCTCATGTATCAAACGGCTTATTATACCTCCCGGCAGTTATGGCCTTCAGTGACCGGAAGCGCCCAACAGCCGTGCTGATTGTCCTGTTAAACAGCGAGTCTTACCAACGAATCGCGGAGGACACCATGATCACCTACCTTCATGAACTTTATCTCCATCAGGAGTGGGCGGATGCCGAACACTGGCGCGCATTCGAAGCCCATCCGGCGGCCCTGGCCGACAAGGCGATCCGTGAGCGGCTCCATCACATTCACCTGGTGCAGTCCGCTTTCTTGTGGGTAGTGGGTCCGCGGACATCACAGTTCGTGATCACCAAAGTCGAGGATTACGCAAACATCGCGGACCTCAAAGCCTTTGCGAGGAAGTATCACGGGGAGATCGCCGAGCTGCTCAATGGGATGGATGAAAAGCGGGAAGCCGAGCTGGTGGAAATACCGTGGTTCGAAGCGCTAAAGATCAGCCGGCGTCAGGCGCTTACGCAATGCGCGATGCACAGCCACTACCATCGCGGACAAAACGCGACTCGGTTGCGGGAGCTTGGAGGCGTGCCGCCTCCCACGGACTTCATCATGTGGCTGAGCCAAGAGCAACCGGCTGCGCGCTGGGACTGAATGGTTAACTGAGTTCGATAGCGAAGTCCACCTCCGGCAGACGATATTCATGGAATCACGGCCGCCTTGCGCGAATTGCCCAGGCGCGGGCAGGCAGTTCAATCGCTCCATCACTGTTGATCGGCAGTACGGTTCTTAGCCGCTCGCGAATTTTGGTTTGGACTTGTGGATCGCGCGTGGCGAGATATCCCGGCGCTGAGCCTTGCCCGCTCATGAGTGGTTCCCAGTAGTCGTCAAAGCTGGTGAAGCGTGTGACTATGTCGAGCGGATGCGTAGTTACATCTTTAAGGTTCGTTCGCGCGAAAAGGGCGCGCAGTTCGGCTTGCGTGCACATTGGGAAGCGGCGAGCCTGATCAAAGGCCGCTGCCTCGCCATCGACTGCGATGGCAGTATCCCAAAAGGCTCGCAGAAACTTTGCGCCGTGCTCATAGTCCCAAACGTAGATCGCCAGGCTGCCGCCGGGCCGGACGACGCGCCGGAATTCCTCCAGGCCTTGGTGCGGATCTGGAATGTAGTTCAGGCCGAATCCACAGACGGCAACGTCGAAGCTGGCATCGGCGAAGGGCAACGACATTGCGTTCGCGATTTCGAAGGTGACGTTGTCGCGGGCGCGGTGCTGGCGGGCAAAGTTTATCTGTTCGGGGGAGAGATCTATTCCGACGACAGCCGCGGGTGCGTTGCGCTCGACGATCGCTTCCGTGAGGACGCCGCTGCCGCAGCATATGTCGATCCAGCGCAAACCGCCGGGAAGGTTCAGCCACTCCAGAAATTCGCGCGCGAGAAGGCGGCTCCAGCGGCCCATCCACCGGTCGTAGTCGGCGCCCGAGGTCCAGCGATCCATGGCCATTGGTTTTGTGCCCGGGGAAAGATACCAGCGAGCGCGCTGCGATTATTCCGAGACGCTGTGCTCTTCGTTTTGCGAGCGCAGGACGCGGTCGACCGAATACGGAGCGCGGCGGCTGGGTTCGTGGTAGTGGCGGACTTGCATTTCGCCGAGCAGGCCGATGGCGAGCAGGTTCAGACCGCCGAGCAGCAGCCCGAGAGCCAGCATCATGAGCGGACCGTGCGAAGTCATCACATGCACGTTGCGCAGGAATTTTTCTATCCCCAGCCAGAGCACGATGCCGGTGCCCCCGAACAGGCTGAGCATGCCGAAGGTTCCGAAGAAGTGCAGCGGGCGCGAGAGATAGCGCAGCAGGAAGCGGATGGTAAGCAGGTCGAAAAAGACGCGGAAGGTGCGCGAGATGCCGTAGTGCGAGGCCCCGCGTTCGCGGTTCACGTTGCGGATGGGGACTTCACAGATCGTCGCCCCGTGCCATGAAGCCAGCGCCGGGATGAAGCGGTGCAGCTCGCCATAGAGCGGAACCTGCTCCAGAATGTCGCGGCGGTAAGCCTTAAAAGTCGTGCCGAAGTCGTGGATGTCGACGCCGCTCAGCTTGGCCATCATCCAGTTGGCAATGCGGGAGGGAATGCGCCGCATCCAGAAATTGTCGACGCGGACTTTGCGCCATCCGCTGACAATGTCGTAGCCGGCGGCGATCTTTTCAAGAAACAGCGGAATGTCGGCAGGATCGTGCTGCAGATCGCCATCCATGGCGATAATGTACTCGCCGCGGGCGTGATCGAAACCTGCGGCCAGGCCGGCGGTCTGGCCGAAGTTGCGGCGCAGCTTGACGACCGTGACGCGGCTGTCTACTCCGGCGACTTCGCGCAGCATGGGGAAGGTGTGGTCGGTTGAGCCATCGTCCACCAGAACCATCTCGAATGTCTCGCCGCTGGCTTCCATCACCGCTTTCAGGCGGTCGTAAAGGTCGGTGACATTTTCCTGCTCGTTATGCAGCGGTACAACGATGGAGTACTTGGGCACAATCTTTTTATTATAGACCGGAAAGCAGTTCTAAGTTGCCGGTTCTCAGTTGTCAGTTGGGTACTTCCGGTTGGCTCGGAATGCAGCCCAGCGATGCGCACCAACTCTGCTGCTTCGGACTTCAACCGGGCGCTCGGTGGCAAGCGTGGAGGATGGTTCGGGTTGTGAATATCTGCTGAAAATAAATCTTGACGATGAGCCTCTACCATCATTCTTAAGCGCGTTCCAGTTGGGGAAAGATTTGCGTTTTCGGGCATACCCCCCTCCCCCCATACCTCTGAAAGTCTTGACTGGGGCGGGGTTTGCAAAAATGGCGTGCAAAATCTTGAGCCGCAAAGGTTTAGAGGTCAAAATCTTGAGAGCAAAGGAGTTATGGTGATTCCTGAGCTTCTGATGCGCACCGCCTCCGCCTTGATCATCATCTGCTCTTTGAATTTAGGGATCAAGGTTAGATGTCACATGGGCTGTGTGGATAACGCGAGGATCCGGATTCCAGGCAAGCCTTCCTGCGAACAGAGCCAGGAGCTTAGGGGTCGATGAGTTACATGGCGACGTTTCAACAGTTGCCGGGCTGACTCCGCGTCGTTGCTTCGTCCGTTTGATCTTAGACACACACCGCTGTGACCAGCGTCACGGCCAAAGCGGCGTTCCGGCGTATGGTGTGAGTGAAATAACATCAGCCGCGATCCTACTTCCCAGATCCCCTGAGCGGTGAATCACTGAGCTGCAAACTTTCTCCCGAGCACGAGCCGACGATCGCCCGCTGCCCCTCACTGGCAGTCTAAGGAGGCCTCCCATGGCTTCACCGCACACTTTCAGGCAGCAGCAAAAACCTCTTGCCGTGTTCTCATTCCTCCTCGTCGTGTTCCTTCTTGCAGCTCATCCGCTTCATGCACAGTATGTAACCGCCAGCGTGCCCGCAGGAACCAGTCCCTGGGCCGTGGCCGTGAACCCTGTGACCAACAAAATCTACGTGGCCAACTACAGCACGAACAACGTCACGGTCATCGACGGAGCCACCAACACGACCACCACCGTCACCGACTCCAGCGCGATCAGCCCTTACGCTGTAGCGGTCGACCCCATGACGAACAAGATCTACGTCGCGAACTGCGGGACTTGCACCAGCAGCACGGGCGTCGGCAGTGGCAGCGTGACGGTGATCGACGGCGCGACTAACGCGATCACTAATCTCGGCCTCGGCGCCAATCCCTGGGCCGTGGCCGTCAACTCCGTGACCAACAAGATTTATGTCGCCAACTGCGGCAATTGTGGAGGTGGCACCGGCAAGGGCAACGTACTGGTGATCGACGGAGCGACCAACACGACCACCCCCATCACAGACCCGAACAGCCAACGGCCCCACGGCGGTAGCAGTCAACCCAGCCACCAACAAAATCTACGTGGCGAACGTGAACAGCAACACCGTAACCGTGATCAACGGGGCGACGAACGGTTTAGCGAGCGTGGCGGCAGGGAGCAGCCCCGGCCATATTGCCGTCAACCCCGTGACCAACAAAATCTATGCGGCCAATGGCGGCAGCGGCACCGTCACGGTGATTAACGGAGCGACCAACTCAACCACCACGGTCACAACCGGCGGCATCCCCGCAGCCGTGGCCATCAATCCCGTGAGCAACAAAATTTACGTCGCGAACTGCGGCGTTTGCACCGGCGGCAGCAACATCGTCACGGTGATCGACGGCGCCACCAACGCGGCCACTGCGGTCAGCGCCGGAATCGACCCTTGGGATGTTGCCGTCAATCCGGTCACCAACAAAGTCTACGTGTCGAACAATGCCGGCAGTGTCACGGTGATCGACGGCGCGACCAACACGACCGCCACGCTCACCGACCCGAATGCCATCAATCCATACGCGGTGGCCGTCAACCCGGTAACCAACAAAATCTACGTAGGCAACGAACTGAGTGCCAACGTCACGGTGATTGACGGCGCGACCAACTCAACCATAACAGTTACTGACCCGAACGCCATCTATCCTTGGACCGCGGCGGTCAACCCGGTGACCAACAAAATCTACGTGACCAACGAGGGGAGCAACAATGTCACGGTGATTGACGGCGCCACCAACTCAACTACCACGGTCACCGTCGGGACGAATCCCTTCGTTCTTGCCGTTAACCCGGTGACCAACAAAATCTATGTGGCCAATAGCAGCAGCAACAACGTCACGGTGATTGACGGAGCCACCAACTCCACCACAACGATTACCGACCCGAACGCCTCCTATCCCCGGGCGGTGGCCGTCAACCCGGTGACCAACAAAATCTACGTGGCGAACTGCGGCTACGTCTGTTTAGGTACCGGCAACGGCAACGTCACGGTGATTGATGGGGCGACGCAATCAACTACCACGGTCCGTGCTGGGACGGCCCCCTTGAACGTGGCCGTCAATCCTGTAACCAACAAGGTCTACGTGCCTAACTACTTCAGCGCCAACGTCACGGTGATTGACGGCGCGACCAACTCAACCACCACGGTCAGCGCCGGGAACCGCCCAGGGAATGTGGCCGTGAACCCAGTAACCAACAAGATCTACGTGACCAACTACGGCACCAACAACGTCACGGTGATTGACGGAGCGACCAACTCGACCACGACGGTGACCGACCCGAACGCCAGCTATCCCAACGGCGTGGCCGTCAACCCGGTAACCAACAAAATCTACGTGGTCAACTGCGGCGGCTCCCCCTGGTGCCTCGGCAGCGGCAATGGCAACGTCACGGTGATTGACGGAGCCACCAACTCGACCACGACGGTGACCGACCCGAACGCCACCGCCCCCTGGAACGTGGCCGTCAACCCAGTGACCAACAAAATCTACGTGGCCGACGAGTTCAGCAGCAACGTCACGGTGATCGACGGCGCCACGAACTCCACCATCACGGTTAGCGGCCCGAACGCCTCCCAACCCCGGTTCGTGGCCGTCAACCCGGTAAACAACAAAATCTACGTGGCCAACTCCTACAGCAACAACGTCACGGTGATTGACGAAGCTCAAGTGCAGCCGATCCCGCTGGTGACCGCGATTACGCCGCTTGCCGGCAACCAGACGGTGAATCCAACGCCGACTTTCGACTTTACGGCGAGCAGTTCGTTCAGTCCGACGGCCCCGACGCCTCAGGCCGTGTGGTACCAGGTGGACACGGGGCAAGGCCGGTGGCTGCCCACTTCTGGGACAGCGCCAAGTTTCAGCGGCACGACGCCCAGTTTATCGCAGGGCACGCACATCCTGTATGCCTTCGCCAGCGACGGTCAGGACGCGAACTCTACGGGTGTCGCGCAGCAGGTGACTGGTAGCATGGCGGCATATCTGTTTGACGTTGTGCTGCCCGGCACGAGCACTGCACTGACTTCGTCGCCCAATCCGTCGGATTACAGCCAAGCCGTGACCTTCACGGCGACGGTGACGGTGAACCCGCCATTTAGCGGAACGCCTACCGGCACGGTGGGCTTTTATGCCGGCAGCAAATTGCTAGGCAGCGTGACGCTGCCTGCGAGTGGTCAGGCTGTGTATACGACCTCGGCATTAGCGGGTGGCTCGCACAGCATCACGGCGAGCTATAGTGGGGCAAACTTCCAGGATAGCAGTTCAGCGGTATTGACCCAGCAAGTGAACGGCGTGCCCCTCGTTAAGCTTTCGTCTCTTTCGCTGAATTTCGGCAATCAAGTCATCAACAGCACCGGCGTGGCAAAGACGGTGACATTGACGAATATCGGCAACGTCACGCTGGACATCAGCAGCATCACGCCGAGCGTTAACTTCGCGGTTTCCTCAACTACGTGTGGAGTAACGCTGGCCGCAGGCAAGCACTGCTACGCGTACGTTACCTTCACGCCGACGGCGCTGGGCAAGCTGGTGGGGACGCTTACCTTTACCGACAATGCTCCCGATAGCCCGCAGACGTTGGCACTCACGGGCACGGGCGTGATCCCGGCGACGCTGACCCCGGCCACATTCACTTATCCGGCGCGGGCCGTGGGCACGACCAGCGCGCCAAAGACGTTTACGCTGACCAACGACGAAACCACGGCCCTGACTAGCATCGTGATCTCGACGACGGGAGATTTCGCCGAATCGTCGACGACGTGCACGACGACTTTGGCGGCAAAGAGCAAATGCACCATCAGCGTGACTTTTACACCAACAACAACCGGAACGCGGACCGGGCAATTAAGCGTGAGCGACGACGCCGCCAACAGCCCGCAAACGTCGAATCTAACCGGCACCGGAAAATAAGATTAGCTCCCTGCCATCAACCAGGCCCCGCAGAAATGCGGGGCTTTCCTTATATAGAACCCTGAAGTGTTTGCGTCGTAACTTCTGTCATCGGCCTTGGCGCTCACGACCGGCTCAATGCGTGAGAACGCGATGCTTGGCCGACAATGCTATGCAGGCTCCGGTGGCGTGGTCGCGAGGGAAAGTTCTGCGCAGTCACACGAGCCCACCTTGAGGAAGAAACGCGTCCTTAGGATGGGGAACTCTGGGATGAGAGTGGCAACCCTCAGATAGGACCTGAGCGCGTTCTTCCCTTTATAGTTCGCTGAAAAACTCGATTGCAGGTACCTCAGCGGCTAAAGCCTGAGTTGAAATGAAAGGCTTTATCGCAGCGCTTGAAGCGCTGCGCCACCCAAAATCAGAGTTTTTCAGCAAACTGTTTAGCCCTGCTCTTTGAGCTTGAGCTTCGACTTGTTTTCTTCCATGAATGTCTTCAGGTCTTCGGCGGCGGCTGAGCAGGCGGTTCCATTGCTCGTAATAGAGGGTGACGGGGAAGCGGCCCAGTCCGTAGACACTGACGCCACCCTTTTCGCCAACTTTGAATTCGATGGTGCCGCTTTTCTTGCGGGTTTCAACCTGCTTCTCTAACTGCGATAGTTTGGCTTTCAATTCTTCGTATGTCGGTTCTGGCATGTGATCCCCTCAGCAATTAAATTTATGGCTTCGCCCCACTCCGAGCCTGGGAGCCTAACAATAACATTCGGCTCTCTATAGTAACTTCTCCGGCATTGCTTTGCGCCATGCAACCGTTGTACGCTCATTGCATCTTATCCCGATGCAGGAACATATGCGTTCGGTTCTCCGCTGGTCGGCGTGGCTTTGCCTGTCCCTGATGCTGTGGACAGTGGCGGCGGAGTCTCGCCACAACCATCCCAGCCAGACCGAAGCAGCTTCCTGTTCGATTTGCGTCGCCGCTCATAGCACGACTCCCGCAACCGTATGCGATGTTGCGAACCCAGTCTTCGCCGCGGTCGGACTGCTGCAAGAAAAAGATGTCATTGCGCAGTCGCGAATCGATGCCTTTGAGCTGGTCATTCGCGGTCCTCCTGTCGAGTAGGGATTCCATCCAATCGGTGATGTGTCGGAGCTTTTGCGCCGGCTGATTCCTATTTCATATTTCGATCAGGAGAGACTCATGACTACGTCTTATTCATGGCGCTTTGTCGCATTGGCGATAATTGCGCTGTTCGCTACTGTCGCCACCGCGGGCGCACAATCGGTCGGTAATTCCGGTTCAATCAACGGAACCGTTCTCGATCCAACCGGCGCCGCCGTTGCCGGGGCCACGGTTGAAATCCGCAATCCGGTCAGCGGCTACGATCGCTCGACCATCACCGATAACGCCGGTAAATTCGAGTTCACGAATATTCCGTTTAACCCATACCATCTAACCGCCAGCGCGCAGGGGTTCGCGTCCTATGTTCAGGATGTGGAGCCTCGTTCCTCAGTGCCGGTCAGTGTTCCCATTAAGCTGCGGGTGGCCGGTTCGACCACGGCTGTTACCGTCGAAGCCGAAGGCGGCGACTTGATCGAGAATGATCCTACGTTTCACACCGATGTGGACAAATCATTGATCGAGAAGATGCCGATCGAGAGCCAATCGTCGTCGGTGAGTTCATTGGTCACACTTTCCACGCCTGGTATTTCTGCCGACTCCAATGGTCTGTTTCACGGGTTGGGCGATCACGCAGAGAATTCTTTTTCTGTCGATAATCAGCCCATAACCGACCAGCAGAGCAAGGTCTTTTCCAACCAGATCCCGCTGGACGCCATCCAGTCGATGGAAGTCATTTCCGGAGCGCCACCCGCCGAATACGGCGACAAGACCAGCATCGTTATCAACGTCACGACACAATCGGGGCAGGGCGTCACTACTCCGCACGGCAGCCTGACGACCTCTTACGGTTCGTTTGGGACTTCCAATGTCGATTTCAATCTTGGCTACGGGGGGAAGAACTGGGGCAACTTCATTTCGGCGAACGGGTTGAACAGCGGGCGATTTCTGGATCCACCCGAATTCACCGTACTGCACGACAAAGGCAACGAAGAGAATCTATTTGACCGAGTGGACTATCAACTCTCAACGGCTGATTCGATCCACCTTAATCTCCAGTACACCCGCTCCTGGTTCCAGACTCCGAACACGTTCGACTCGCAAGATGCGACCCCGTGGAACGGAGTGGTAGTCAACAATCATGGCCTCGATCCTCGTGGCGATGTAGTAGGGCCTACAGACCAGCGTTCGCAGATCCAGACGTTCAACATTGCCCCTTCGTGGACTCGGCTCATCGGTCCGACGATGGTGTTTACGCTGGGAGCCTTTGTGCGTCGCGACGCTTACAATTACTACCCCAGTGGCAATCCTTTCGCCGATCTGGGACCGATTAATCTTCAGCGAGAAACCGTCAGCCAAAACCGCACGCTGCTGAATACCGGAGTGCGCCCCGACCTCTCCTACGTCAAAGGAATTCACAACCTCAAGGTTGGGGCCGTCTATCAACAGACGTTTCTCGACGAAAACGACAAGCTGGGCATCGTTGATCCCACGCTGTTGCCCTCTTTGACGGATGCGAATGGAAACCCCTGTTACAACCCGGTCACGCACACTGCATCGGCTTCGCCCTGCAGTGACTTGTTGCCCTATGATCTGACGCAACCGGGAGGCGGCAGTCTGTACCCCTTCATACGACACACGGATGTCAAGGAGCTAGCCCTTTACATTCGCGACAATATCACCAAGGGTCCGTGGTCTTTGAATCTGGGACTGCGCGGCGATTTTTATAACGGACTTACCACGCATAAGGAGGCCGAACCGCGGCTCGGAGTCGCTTACAACATCAAGCGGACGAATACCGTGTTGCGCGTTTCGTATGCCCGAGTGCTGGAAACTCCCTTCAACGAGAACCTGATCCTTGCCAGCGTCGGATGCAACAACGCTGTGTTGAATCCGCTGCTGGGATGTTTTGAAGCCGGGCAGCCAACGCCGCTGAGTCCGGGCTGGCGCAATGAGTTTCACGCCGGCATTGAGCAGGCGTTCGGGCGTTACCTGGTATTTTCCGGCGAGTACATCTGGAAGTACACGCACAACGGATACGACTTCAGCATCCTGGGGAATACTCCCATCACATTTCCGGTGGAGTGGGAGAGGTCGAAGATTCCGGGATATGCGGGACGTGTGAGTGTTCCGAACTACCATGGATTCTCGGCGCTCATGGTCTTTTCGAGCGTGGCGGCGAGGTTCTTTACGCCTCAAATCGGCGGGGCGGGTGCGGTTCCCTCGACGGTGCTGGCGGCAGGTTCTACGCCATTTCGAATTGACCACGACGAGAAGTTCAACATGACGGCGCACTTCCAGTATCAGCCCTGGAAAAGAGGCCCGTGGTTGGGCTTTAACTGGCGCTACGACAGCGGTCTGGTCGCAGGCCAAACCCCCTGCTATGGCGGTAATTGCGCTCAAACTTCGGTCGATGCAAGTGGCGCTCCTGCGATTGCACTAACAGACTCTTTCGGAGTTCCTCTCACAGCGGATCAGGAGTTCGAATCCGGACTGTTCTGCGGAGCGCAGCGTGCAGCGCCGACGACGCCGATCGGAATTCCTGGTGCTCCCGGCAGCACAGCGCTGGTTTGTCCTGTGTCGCAGTTCGGGTCGACGCTTCTGCAGGTGCCGGGGCCGAATACGGAGAATGACGACAAGAACCCTCCGCGCATCGCAGGACGCAGCCTATTTGATGTTGCCATCGGGCATGACAACATCTTTCATGGAGACAAATACAAAGTCAGTCTCCAGTTCACAGCCATCAACATCGCCAACAAATATGCGCTGTACAACTTCCTTTCGACCTTCAGCGGAACGCACTACGTAACTCCGCGCACGCTGACGGCACAGCTGGGTTTCCATTTTTAGTGCAACATTCGCGCCTCGACCAGGGCGGTACGGGCAAACACCGTACCGCCTTCTGAGGCCCATTCTTTGGCTGTGGCTGACGTCCCTGGTGTTCGTTCCAGCGAGCGCGGCTCAATCAGGCCAAGGCCAAAACGATGAGCCTCCGGCCAATCCCGCCCGGCCTACCGTAAGCAACCCCGCGACGCTGGCGCCTGTCGGGTATCTGCAATTCGAAACAGGCTTTCTCGGCGCCGCTAACTCACCCGAGTTTTTAAGACGCTACGAATGGAACGAAGTTATTAAACTTGCGGTGGCGCGGCGTCTGCAACTGGTCGAGTCATCTGAACCGCTCGTCCATTACACAGCCGAAGGAATCAGCGCCAACGGAACAGCCGAAGTGTTTTTCGGCGCGCAGGTAGTGCTGATGCCAGGCGAGGGTGCGAAACCGACTTTGGCAGTCAGCTATACTCGCCGGGCTTATGACGGCGGCGCTCCTGAACTGGACTTCGGGAGCCCTCGGAACTCGTCTGTGCTCTATGCGAGCGCTGACGTAAAGGGATTCCACTACGACGCAAATGCGATTTTCAACGAGATCGTTCAAAGTCCAGTGCACAGGCTCCAATCCGGTCAGACAATTTCCATTTCCCATCCCGTGGCGAAAGGTTTTGCCGTGTCGGGCGAGATCTGGCGGTTTACGCAGCCCTTTCTGCGCGGCAATGCGGTGGGCAATCTCTGGGCGGTCAGCTATACAGCGCGCCGAAATCTGGTCTTCGACGCGGGCTTCGATAGAGGATTAACGAGCACATCCACACACTGGGAGGGCTTCGCCGGTCTCACGTATTTGCTGCCTCATCGGCTGTGGTGAGAATTTTCGAATACATCCCACACATCGGAAATGACCAGCACAATCCGCAATAACCTCCCGGCAGGCGATTACGCGATTCCTTCTGTAAAGCAATGTAAAGTGACTTCCGATTCTGTGTGATCGGTCGCCTGCTTGATAGAATTACAACTGATACCGGAAACCCGCATCTGAGTATGTGGGACGCATAGGGGCGAACTGTTTGGGATTTCGAACCGTTGCTCCGCGTTCAGGGTTTGGTTTGTTCGCACGCGAAAGTTGAGCCTTCCCGCCCTGATCGAGAGCGAAATCCTGGAGCAACGATTTCTAATGACCTTTTCAAAGTGCACGCTTGTTCTGTTCCTGGGAATCCTGCCTCTGTTTTCTTATTCTTCACAGGCGCAACAATCCTCCACCAGTTCCAGTTCGCCGGCGACGCAAGCGCCGCCCCAATCTGAGAATAAGGACGCCACGAAAGCGCAGTCCGAATCGCAGGGGCAAAATGTTCCCGGGACCACGAGCAAACAAGGGTCAGTTCAGGGAACGTCGAATGACCGGCTTTTTTATACGCTGCCAAATTTTCTTACTCTGGAGAACGCAGGCCAGGTTCCGCCGCTCACCACCAAGGAAAAGTATGCAGTCGTGACCCGAGGTTCGTTCGACTATGTCGTTTACCCCTGGTACGCCTTCCTGTCAGGGATCAGCCAGGCGGAAGATAGCGAGCCAGGATACGGCCAGGGCGCGGCCGGTTACGGCAAGCGCTTCGGAGCAGCGTTCGCCGATGGCACGATCGAGAACTATTTTACCGGCGCAATTTTGCCATCTCTTCTGCACCAGGACCCGCGCTACTTTCAATCGGGCAAAGGAAGTTTTTGGCACAGGACCTGGTACGCGATGAGCCGGAACCTGGTTACGAGAACTGATTCGGGAGGCGAGCAGTTCAACTATTCGGAAGTCGTCGGTGGGGCGTTGTCGGCTGCGATCTCGACTTACACGTATCATCCCAAGAGCCAACTTATGCCCACAACTACCCCTGGGGTTTTGCGCTACATTCCATCGGACAGGACTTTGACGAACACTGCCAAAGTTTGGGGAACGCAGTACGGCTATGACACGCTGACGCTAGTCGTGAAGGAATTCTGGCCCGATATCCGCCGTAAGATTCACAAGCCCAAGCCGGTGGCAGGCAATCCGGCTCCTTAGGAGCGAACCGCGCAAGCTGTCTTCGGGGAACCAAAGTTACAAATTGTTGACAACCCCGGGGAATGCTGAAGTCATAATCTGTCGCTGCACGACACCATAGGGAGCGCAGATGGGCTTTGGACCTGCGGGCACTCCGCCGACTCGCGTCTTTCCGCTTCTAATCGAGCGCACAGCACTCGCAATTCGCCTCCGCTCAGGTTCGAAATGAGAGTACTGCTCACGCTCATCTTCACGGCGATTATTTTCCTGCCTGCATGGGGGCAAACGCAGGCCCCTCTGAATTGCCAACTCATGGCTTCCCTGCCTCCAATGGCGACGTTCGGTGGACCTGCCACAGCGGCGCCCGGGCAGACGGAACTGGGCATGGCATTCGGAGGTTATGGTGAGCTCTTGCCCACTCCCTGCGACCATGGAGGTGGATTGGACTGGCTTGTGCGCTGGCGCCGCGGGGTGAGCAACCACATCGATCTCGGCTTCGACTCGGTGGTGGACGATCAAACCGACGGCAGTCTTGGCATCACGGCGAAGGCCGCGATGCGGTATCAAGTCACCCACGGATTTCGGCTCGAAGCAGGATTGGGAGCATCAGACGAGGGGGACGGCGGCGCCGTGAATGCTGATTTTGCCGCAGTAATCGGCACCAACCATCCCGACAATATCTGGAACTACTACATGTCTCTTCGCCTGGGAGGCTCTCGCGGGTTGTGTCAAGGCCCTCCTTGTCCCCCTGGAAATCACCTGCCCGGTGCGCTCGTTCCTCTGGGGGTTATCGGCACGACTGCGCGTGTCTCTGATAACGTGCACTTCGTTATGGAAGCGGGACTCGGACAAATCTTTTCGCGGGAGTATTCCACTTCGGCCCCGTACATACACCTTTCTTTCGGAGTCTTGTTCGACGTTGGCAAACGCCGGAAATGAGTTGGAGGAGTTACTTCCGCGACTTGCTATCGACTGATTCGTTGTGTGGAATACAACTGCTGCAAATGCAATGCATCCTACTTCGGAGCAATCGCGTTTGGGCACGAGGGTGCCACAGGAGGAATGTCTTGTCGATCAAGTTGACCGCGGTACTGTTGGCTGGTTTTACAACTGCGGCTGTGCTCGCGTCGTTGTGCGCTGCTCAACAAAACCCTCCATCGCCGGAGCGTGATCCCGCAGGACAATCCACGACGACTTCCTCTGGAACGCAAGTTCAGCCTGACGCCACCCACAACCCGCAGGCCGGCGACGGACAGGTTCCAGTTTCGAAACAGCAACCGAAGCGAATTCTGGGCGTAATGCCGAACTACCGCGCGGTGAGCGCGGGCGCGATCCCGCCGCCGCCCACGCCTAAGCAAGCGTTCAAGATTGCCACCCAGAACAGCTTCGATTACTCGTCGTTTATCTTCGTAGGCATCACCTCGGCCCTGGCTGAGTGGACCGACGCCCACCCGCAGCTCGGCGCGGGCATGCCGGGTTACGGGAGATATTACTGGCGGGGACTCGTCGATAAAACGGACGGCAATTATTTGGTGATCTTCGCCCTGCCCACCGTCTTTCATCAGGACGAGCGTTACTATGCCAAAGGCGAGGGCACTATCTTTAAGCGCGGCATTTATGCAGCTTCCCGCATTCTTATCACCCCCGACTACCATGGGCACGACAGCTTCAATGCGTCGGAGGTCCTCGGGCGCGCTATGGCCCAAGGCATCTCGCTATCCTACTACCCGAGCCACGATCGCACTGGCGGAGCGCTCGCAGTCAAGTATGGATGGGCGATGGGGCGGGACGCGCTGACCAATGTTTTTCGGGAATTTTGGCCTGACATCGCCACGCACGTACTGCATCGCCATCCATAAAGATCTAACGAGGCGGCTGATCGGTCTCGCGTCCGAAGTCAGCGGGGCGGGGTCACAGCGTGTGCGTGTGCTCGCGCTTGGGTTCGAAGTTCCGCTCTGTGACCAGCTCAGGATGCAGGCGCCGGAAGCTCTCCGTGATGTGACAATTCCAGCACACGGGCTGGTACGTGGAAAAGACGTGCGGAAGCTGTTCCGGGCTGATTCGCTTCCACTCGACGGTCTTGAAATCAGGCCCTAACAAAGCAGGCACGTGATCCAGGTGATGCAAGGGGCCAATTGGCTTGTGGCAAAACGCACAAGTCTTTCCTTCGTACCACTTTGAGACGATGTTCCAGACCAGGCAGTTTGCGGGATCGACTTCGATCTGCTTGAGGCAGTCCTGGCCGCAATCCTGGCGTTCAGGCCAGCGCGTGCAGGAACTGAGGCGAAGTGTGGGCTCGCTGAGGAATGCGCCTTCCGCAGCCTGCTTCGCATCGACATCCACCGCTACAGTTTCGTGCGTTTCGGGACAGGTTACGAGGCGCTTGCCGCGATAGTCGAAGTAGGCGCGCACTGCGGGAATGGCACGAAACACAAAGAGTCCGACGGCGACCGCGAGAACCGCAATGGTGATAAGAACTGTGAGAGTCATGGCTGACCTCCTGGGCGCGCGGGCGCACCATTCTGCAGTTTCAGTGTGACGGAAAGGCGGAAAAAGTACGGTGCTGAGGGTCACCGGGAAAAGTGATTGTAATCACACAGGGCACGAAGCAAAAACGACTTTGCGTGCACCCGGGGCAGAACGCTAACTCCTACCGCGCGACGTGCGACGAGTGAATGTGCATCTTGACTGCGACTGACAGGCGGCGGATTCCTTCGCGGATCTGATCGGGCTGCGAGAAGGAAAAGTTCAGGCGCATATGGCGGCAACCATCGTCGCTGCTGTCGGCATAAAAGCTGTCGCCGGGGACGAAGGCAACGTCTTCGGCAAGTGCGGCGCGGAAAAGAGACTGGCAGTCGGTGCCTGGCGGCATGGTCACCCAAAGAAACAGGCCTCCCTTGGGATGAGTCCACGAGACCTCGGGCGGGAAGAATTGCTCGAGGGCGTGCAGCATGACGTCGCGCCGCTCGCGATAGACCTGACGGATCAGCTTGACGTGCTGGTCGAGGAAACCGTCGCGGGCGACTTCATATGTCACAAACTGAGTGAAGGTAGATGTGTGCAGGTCGGCGCCCTGCTTCAGTTGCACCAGCTTGCTGATGACATCTTCGGGCGCAACGATCCAGGCCAGGCGGATGCCGGGGGCTAACGTCTTGGAGAAGGTGCTCAGGTAGATGACATTGCCGAGCGTAAATCCGTTGTCGCGGCGGAGATTGCTGCGATCGAGGACTATCAGCGGCGCGAGATGTTCGCCTTCGTAGCGCAACTGGCCGTAGGGATCGTCTTCGATGATGGGGATTCCATACTTGTCGGCCAGCAATATCAATTGGTGGCGGCGTCCCTGGGACAACGTGACCCCCGCTGGATTCTGGAAGTTGGGCAGCACATACATGAACTTGGGCCCGGAACGCAGGCTAGGTTCCAGTTGATCGGTGAGCAGACCGTCTTCGTCGACCGGCACGGAGACATACTGCGCACCGTACACATTGAACGCTTGCAGGGCGCCGAGGTAAGTGGGCGCCTCGACCAGGATGCGGTCGCCGGAGTTGATCAGCAGTTTGCCGATCAGATCGAGCGCCTGCTGCGAGCCCGAGGTGATGAGGACGTTTTCTGGGCGGGAGAGAATTCCGTAGCGTGCCATGTTTTGCGCGATCATCTCGCGCAACGGCTCGTAGCCTTCGGTCGCGCCGTATTGGAGAGCCTCGGACCCACGCTCGGAGAGGACTTTGTGGCAGGCCTCCTGGAAGCGTTGCACGGGGAAAACATCGGGAGCGGGAAGACCACCGGCGAAGGAGATGATCTCAGGGCGCTGTGTGATCTTGAGAAGTTCACGGATAGCGGAACTCTTGATGCCCAGCGTGCGAAGTGCGTAGCGCGACTTCCAGAGCGTGGACATGAGCAGGCTCCTCCCTGGAACCCATCACTCTGTTCTCTTCGATTTTATCGCCAAAGTCTTTCCTTAAATCTCCAATCGCCGGTCCTGAATCACTCCAGAGATGTCTTCGCCTGCCGCCCCGGGGGCGAGACGCCCCCGGGACAGCCGGCAAGATGCCGGCGCTACAAGATGCCGGCGCTACGACCTGTCAGACCTTCGCTACTAACTCTGCTTCCGCGGGCAGGTGCAGCTGCGCTTCGTTCTCCTGCGCATCCACCACCGCAATAGCAGCTACGTTGACGATGTCCTCGACCTGTGCACTACGGAGCAGCACGTGGACGGGACGGCTCATGCCCATCAGAATCGGGCCAATCGCCTCCGCACCGCCGATTTTGGCCAGCAGCTTGTAAGCGGTGTTGGCCGAAGCCAGGTCGGGGAAGATCAGCACATTGGCGCCGCCTTTCAGCGAGCTGAAAGGATACGACTCCTCGATCACCTCTGGAGAAACGGCGTCATCGGCGGTGATCTCGCCGTCCACGATCAGCGTGGGGTCGGCATAGTGCAGCAACTCCACCGCCTTGCGAACCTTCGAGCAGATGGGATGATCGACATTGCCGAAGCTGGAGAATGACAGCATGGCCACGCGCGGCACGACGTCGAAACGGCGCGCCATGTTGGCCGTGCACAGAGCGATTTCCACCAGGTCTTCGGCGGTCGGCTCGATGTTCACGCTGGTGTCGGCAAGGAAATAGATGTCGCCCTTGCGCGTAATCATGGCGTAGCATCCCGACACACGGTGCAAGCCTTCGCGCATGCGAACGATCTGCAGCGCGGGACGAATCGTGTCCGGGAAATGCTGGGTGACACCGGAGACCAGAGCGTCGGCATCTCCCATATGCACCATCATGGAGCCGAATACGTTGCGGTCGTCGATCAGCGTGCTCGCCTCGCGAAGCGTGACTCCTTTTCGTTGGCGCAGGCGGAACAACTCCTGCACGTAGGCTTCGCGCAGCGGTGAAGTCGCTGGGTCGACAATGCGCATGCCTTCCAGGTCTACTCCGAACTCGACTGCCTTGGCTTCGATGCCCGCGGTCTCGCCCAGCAGGACGGGTTTCGCGATCTGCTCTTCGACGAGGGTGTGGCAAGCGCGAAGGATCTTCTCGTTGTCGCCCTCAGGGAAGACCACCTGCTTGGGATGGGCCTGGGCCTTGTGGACCATGGTGCGCCCAATTTCGTGCGCTTTGCCCAGGCGATTCTCCAGTTGATCGCGATAGGTGGCGAGATCGACCGGCTCCTGAGCGACGCCCGTGCGCATGGCAGCCTCAGCCACAGCGGAGGCCTCCCACACCAGCACGCGCGTATCGAACACGGTTGGAATTAAGTATTCACGACCAAAGCTCAGGCGCTTGCCGCCGTAAATGCGGCACACTGAGTCGGGGACATCCTCTTTCGCCAGGGCAGCGAGCGCGCGCGTCGCGGCCATTTCCATCTCGGCGTTGACCGTGGTGGCATGGACATCGAGCGCGCCGCGGAAGATGAAGGGGAATCCCAGAACATTGTTAATCTGGTTGGGATAGTCGGACCGGCCGGTGGCCATGATGATATCGCTGCGGCAGGCCGTGGCTTCCTCGTAAGTGATCTCGGGATCCGGGTTGGCCATGGCGAAGACCATCGGGTTCGGTGCCATCGATCGCACCATATCCTGATTGATCGCGTCCTTCACTGAAAGCCCTACGAAGACATCGGCGCCAACCATAGCCTCGGCCAGCGTGCGCAGTTTCGTGTCCAGCGCAAAGCGCTCCTTGTAGGGATTCATGCCCTCTTTGCGGCCCTTGTAGATGACGCCCTTGGTGTCGCAAAAAATAATGTTCTCGAGCTTCACTCCCAGGCGGACGTAGTGCTCGGCGGTGGCGATGCCGGCCGCTCCGGCGCCGTTGAAGACCACGCGCACTTTGCTGATGTCTTTGCCGATGATTTCCAGACCGTTCAGCAGCGCCGCTCCTGTAATGATCGCGGTGCCGTGCTGGTCGTCGTGGAAGACAGGAATCTTCATGGTCTTGCGCAGAGTCTCTTCGATCTTGAAACAATCCGGCGCCTTGATGTCTTCGAGGTTGATGCCGCCGAAGGTCGGCTCCAGCAACTGGCACACTTTGATTACTTCATCAGGATCCTTGGAATTGATCTCGATGTCGAAAACATCCACGTCGGCGAATCTTTTGAACAGCACGGCCTTCCCTTCCATGACCGGCTTGCCCGCGAGCGCGCCGATGTCACCCAGACCCAGCACTGCGGTGCCGTTGGTGACGACTGCAACCCGGTTGCCCTTCCCCGTGTATTTGTAAGCGTCGTGGGGGTTGTCTTTGATCGCGAGACACGGCACGGCCACACCGGGCGTGTAGGCGAGGCTCAGATCGTGCTGCGTACGGCACGGCTTGGTCGGCGTAATTTCGATCTTTCCCGGCCGCGGTTTGCTGTGATAATCGAGGGCCTGCTGCTTATTGACGATTGCCATAATTTCCTCCGTGAATTCGAACTTTAATTTGTGCGCCCGCTTCTACAAGGCCGGACGCGTTTACTCAAACTCTTACCGTAAGCACCGGACACGGCGCTCGGCTGACGACTTCAGAAGCAATGGGCCACGGCAGATGCGAAGACAGCGTCGCTATTCGCGCCGTGTGCACACCCATCACGATCAAATCGATCGCCCAAGCGTGCGCGGTGTGCAAAATGGCATCCGCGGGCTCCTCCCAGCTCACTACGTACTGCGGCTCGCACCAATCCTTAGCGTCGTCCGGAATCAGATCTTCCAAACCCTGTCGCACTCTGGCCTCGACGGCGCTCTGATGCTGCCACGGAACCATCGCTTCCGCATTGAGCAGAACCAGGCTGGCCTGATTCTCTTCCGCCAGAGAGAGCGCGTAATGCAGGGCATCGGCGGAGTCCCCGGCCAAGTCCACGGGAAACAGGATGTGCTGGATCTTCCATGGAGTTCCGGATTCGCCGTAAGCCTTCGGTGCGGCTTTCAACCGAGCTTTGGGTCCAACCGTGAGCACGGGGCAAGTGGCGGAGCGGTAGATCTTTTCCGCGCCTGAGCCCAGAAAGATCTTTGCGACGCCGCGACGGCCAGAGGTGCCCAGGACCACCAGATCAATCGCATGCTCCTGGATCATACTCGGAACGATATCCGCAATATCGCCAAACTCCAGCAGAGTGCGGCAGTGTGTGTTCTCCAGTGATGGGTGTTGGGCGAACTCGAGCAACCGTTGTTTGGCGTCTTGCCAGACGCGGTCATCTTGCTCAGCCACGCGATCGAGTACTACCTGCCGGCGAGGCTCAGGCCCTAACACGTGGGCAACCACAAGCCTGGCGCCATACAGGCGTGCCAACGCCAGCGCGAATGGCAGGGCGGAATAGGATGTGTCGGAGAAATCGGTGGTGACCAGAATGTTTTTGACGGAGATACGCGCGCTTGCGCGGGCCGTGAGCATGGCACACCTCCTGGCGGCATCTGTGAACGCAAGAGACAATCCACCATTCTGGGTATAGGCCCACTCTGAAGCCCCGGCAGTGATTGCAATCACACGTCCCTGTGGGTGGGGAGTCGTCTCTTAGACTCCTACTCCGGAGCGCTCGCGGCTGAAGCGCGCCAGGATTTCTGACAGGCCCGGATGCGTCAGATCCTCCACTTCATAGGTCACGCGCAGGCAGGGCTTGTTGAGCTTGATCAAGTGCGCGAGATCGATGGGAGTGGCGACCAGCACCAGATCACAAGGCACGCGATTAATGGTCTCTTCCAGCTCGTGCCGCTGCATGGCGTTGTAACCCATAGCCGGCAGCAAACTGGTCAGATGCGGATAATGCTCGTAAGTCCAGCGTATGGAGCCGATCGCGTAAGGCCGCGGGTCAACCAGTTCGGCCGCGCCGCATTGGCGCGCCGCCACGACTCCAGCGCCGTAGGGCATTTCGCCGTGAGTAAGGGTTGGGCCGTCCTCGACCACCAGCACTTTTCTGCCCTTGACCAGTTCGGGCGCGGAAACGGATACACGGCAAGCGGTTTCGACCACGGTGGCTTTGGCATTGCTCGCGCGGATATTCTTACGAACGGTTTCCACATTTTGCGGCGCAGCCGTGTCGACCTTGTTGATCACTACGACATTGGCGCGGCGCAGATTGACTTCTCCCGGGAAGTAAGACAGCTCATGGCCGGGACGGTGGGGATCGACGACGACGATCTCGAGATCCGACACATAAAAGGACGTGTCGTTGTTGCCGCCATCCCACACTATGATGTCGGCTTCCTTTTCCGCCTGGCGGAGGATGCGGCCGTAGTCGATCCCGGCGTAAACTACCGTACCCTGGCGCAGATGCGGCTCGTACTCCTCGCGCTCTTCGATGGTGCACTGCTGAAGGTCGAGATCTTCCAGGACGGCGAAGCGCTGCACGGCTTGCGCCGCCAGATCGCCATAGGGCATGGGATGGCGCACCACGGCCGGCTTCCATCCTTCACGCTTCAATTCTGAGGTCACCAGCCGGCTGATGGGACTCTTCCCGCATCCGGTGCGCACGGCGCAGATCGAGACCACTGGAACCGACGCCTTGAGCTGCGTGCGAGCCTCGCCCAAAAGCCAGAAATCGGCGCCTGCGGCCACCACGCGGGAAGCCAGGTGCATCACGTTCAGGTGCGAAATGTCGCTGTAGGAGAATACAGCGGCTTCGACTTCGTGCTCGGCGACCAGCTTCTCGAGATCCTTTTCCTCAAAAATGGGAATGCCCGCCGGATACAAGGCGCCAGCCAGTTCCGTGGGATAGCGACGGTTGGCTATTCCCGGGATCTGGGTCGCGGTGAATCCGACCACGTTGTACTCGACGTTGCCGCGGAACACTACGTTGAAGTTATGGAAATCTCTGCCCGCCGCCCCCAGGATCAGGACCTTCTTCGCTTTCATGACGCAAGTCTCCTTTCGACCACGGCGCGCCACGGACATATCTCTGGTTGCGCCTCGACAGCGCTGCCGGAACTGCGCCTTACTCTTTGCTCATCACTCTTTCGGACTTCTCCGCCACATGGGCACGCACGGGTTCCAGCTGTGAACTTCTTTCTGGAAATCGTGGACCTCTGGTTTGCCCGCGCTCACTCCGGCCAACTCCTCCGAAGGACTGTTCACGAGCGAGGTGATGTAGTTCTCCACCAGTTCGCGGATTCTGGGATCAGTCAATGCTTTCAGCAGCTCCGGCTTCTCGATGTGGGCAAATCCGCCGCACAGCGGGCATTTCACAACATTGTCATTTGCCATTTCGCCCCTCTAACTGAGAAATTCTTGCGAGTGTGAGGTGCCGCTCCGCACCTACGCCTCGCTTGTTCTCTATTAAAGGATGGATGGGTTTCCGGGGCAGTGATATGCGTCTCTGCGGATTGTGATCGAGATCACAGGCAAAAAATCACTTGGAGCATGGAGTTCCGAAAGTTCGACTACATTCCGAAAAGCGGACCGCAGCATCTCCGTACGTGTTCAGGTACGGTCTGGTGAGCATATGCCCGCGCGAACGAAAACTTCCAGCAGGTTTACGGGTAAAGTCGGAAGCGGGTCGCGTTCTAGCAGGCTGCTGAAAAACTAATCTCTGCTGCCGAAAGCGAACCTCAGGCGCTGAAGCGCGGCTGGTTTTAGAGAACCTAACGGCACGACTGAAGTCGTGCCCTTCCCAAAACTTGACTGGAACTGAGTTTTTGCAGGCTTCTAAGGGAGAGTTGAGGCGTGAACATCCACGGTGAAACCGGCGATCCTGAAGTAAGAAGAATTCCCGCTGGTGCCGACGCGCACCACGACCTGGCTCAGATACCTGGGATGGACAGGATTGTTGGTTGAACAGATGCGAGGTACGGCCCACCCGGCTCCGGCCAGAATCCCGAGCCAGAGCACAACTGCCGTCATCCTGACACCGATCCCGAAGCTGTGTTCGATGACCGCTGTTTGCGCCAGAATATCGCCGATTCGTTGCCGGATGTTGGAACACGCAGCGACGGCGGTTCCAACCAGGTAAAAACCAAGTCCGTCGACGATCCTCAAGGCATTGCGCACGGCGCAGGCAGATAAGGAACCGCGCTGCGTCGTTCTAACCACTCGGATTCCCACCAAAGCCTTGCCGACGGTCGCCCCGCATGCCGCTTCCAGCAGCCAGCCATAGAGGAACAGCAGGGTGGCGTTCAGCAGGATGGCAATCACCAGCGAAGCGCTGGTGAGCTGCAATTCGGTCCCATCAAACAGGCTCCATCGCATAAAAACCCAGGAGTCGATAACCGCGAATAAGCCGAAAAGCAGTGCGGTGTCCAATACGAACGCGATAAAGCGGTCGCCTAGCCGGGCAAAACGGTAGCGGCCAGGGTTACGTGCGGGCGCCGCGGTTTGAGCCGAGGTTGGAGTTGCGCTGGTAACGGCAGGCGCAGGCTCAATCAGCCCAGACTCTTCTAAAAGGTGCTGGCTGGCTGGAATCGTCTTGCCGCAGCGCTCACAGCGCTTTGAATACAAACTGATTCGGCTCTGGCAATATGGACATTCCATAGATTGACGAAAGCGGCAACCGTCAGTCGCTCAAGGATACCCCTGTATTGATGTGATCCTGGCGTGACGGAAGGACAGCATCGGGCGGCCATTGGCCTACCGGAACTCGTACGATGAAGTCAATCGAGATGATTCGCGAACCCTGTTCTGACAGCCAGCGAGGTCGGGTGCAACAACGAAGGGTTAAGAATGTGACGACGGGAACGTTACCGAAGATCACCACCTTGAGATGTCGCTATTTCTGTCAGCCGCGGCCAGTGCCGGAAGAATTCGGAAAGCCGCCGACGAACTCACGATAGGCCAGTATTTCTTAGAAATGGAAAGTCATCTCCGCCTGGATGGTTCTTGGCGTGACGAAGTGAGTTCCCGAAAAGCTGGAGAGAAAATTGTAGAGGGCGACCTTATCCGCCAGGTTCACCAGCGTCAGTTTTCCGCCCAGGGAGTACCTGTCTCTTCTCCATAGGCTGTCGGCACCCAAGGCAACATCGAACAAGTTACGCGGTCTGATCCGCGATGGGTTCGTATCGGGGTTGTAGGTTCCGTCCGCGACGATGTGGATGAGCGTGGCGCCACGCTGGGGCGAATTACAGGTCTGCAACGGGCGCTGCACCCGTCGCAAAGACGCTTCCGCAATACAATCCAATCGCCTGCTGTTCGTCCCCCGTGAGAGTCAACGCGGTGGCATAGTCGGGAACGCTGACCACCACCAAGCCGCTGTCGAAGCGCCAGGTCAGGCCAAGCCAAAGCCCTCGCAAGTCTTTTTGTGAAAATTGATACTGAAGGTTCGTTGTCTGTTGGAATCCCTGATCGTGGTCCGGACGGGCCACGGGAGCATACGCGCTGCCGAAATTGATACCGCCGATCTCCGGACTGAACAGGCGCGAACGGGTGTGTCCCATCACCGTAAAGGCGCTAAAGCCATGCACATTTACGAGAGTCGCCCGCACCAGAGCCCCATCGATCTTGGATTTCCGGAATTGGATCGGGAAATTGAGTGGTGTATTCAGAATAGTGTTGAAATCGTATGCTCCACGCGTGAACTTCCAGAAGTATTCCGCTTGAACGCTGAATTTCGAGCCGAACTGCTGTTCAACACCGACATTGAATTGATTGCGTCGAGCAGGCGTAAGTGGCTGAACCTGGGTTCGATCCATTAGCCAGCCCTCCCACGCCAGTGGAACTGGAGAGCACGAGGTTTTCGTTGTAAGGCGTCAGGAACACTCTGGCGTAGGAGAGGTGCAGGACAGTGCCGGTCGAGCGCACCTGATAACTAACCCCACCTCGGGGCTGAACCCCGAAGCCTTTGCTCAGGCCATCATAGTTGTCGTAACGCAGGCCGAGATTCAGGTTGAATTGGCCCAGCTTTATGCTGTCCTCCAGGTAGGCGCTCTCTTCGAAGATGGTGGTCGCGCCACGAAAGCGGAACAGAGTTCCGCCCCGGCTCAGGTCGTAGGGCAATAGGGCGGGCTGATAGCCTGGGTTTGCCGAGAACGGATGGGTATACGATGAATTGGTATACGCAGCACATTGGCTGGTGGATGTGAGAGAAGCATCAGCCACCGGAATTCCATGAGCATCGACGCAGGGAGAGTTGAAGGCCGGGTCGGTTAAGCCCGTGGTGAACGCTTCAGAAAGTGGCGTGACCTGTATCTGCACCCCGCCTTTCGCAGTGTGCCGGCCATGAGAATACGCGAGATCGGTTCGCAGGCCGGTGCTGGTGAGCCGCCTGGACTGTGACAGCGTCGCAGGTTGATCGGAGAACAAATTCTCCGAGGGGAAATAATTCACGCGGTCCTGGCGCACCCAACTGTTGGCCGAGAGCAGCAGCGCGGGACTGAGCGCGTGCGATAACCCTAGCCCAACGTTAAAACTGGTCATGTGCTGCCGCTGATCCTGCCCTGCCGCTTGCTGATCGTAGGTATTAGGGGCCTGAAACCAGGACCGCGCCGCGGACAGGTTCAAGTGGAGCGAAGTTGCATCGTTCGGTCGCCAATCAATCCGATCGAACAGACTCTCGGCATTGCCATTCGCATGAAGCGGCCGGAATTCCGGCGCATCCAAGAAGCGCTGGCTATCCACGCCATCCAGCGCCAGGAAATTCCCAAACGCGCGCGAACCGGAAGCAAGCGCAATGCTCGCCGTGGGGGTCCCAAACGAGCCGTAGCCAAGCGAGACCGTGCCATGAGATCCTCCTGTGTTCAAGCCTGAGCGCGTCGTTGCCTCCACGATGAGGCTTGTCTTGTCGCCAAATTCAGCCGGAGGAGCCCCCTGCAGTGTTCGCATTTGCTGGATCGTGTTGGCTGAGATCTGGTTCGAGAATATGCGGCTCTGCTGATCGGAGATGGGCTGGCCATCCACGCTGAAAGAAGTCTCCGCGTGTTCCCCAAGCGGGTGAAATACTCCATTCGAATCTGCCGCTACACCGGGAGTCGCCAACGTTAAGATCGAGCTGAGCGCAGCGTTCACACTCTCGCTGGGCAAGTTCTCAATCAGTCCGGTGCCAATCTGAGTCTGAGCGACATTCAGCGATCCCACATCCGCCGATCCTTCTACCACGGTCACTTGCTGATTCGCGCTCTCGACCGCGAGGGAGATCGTCAAGTTGGCGGGTTCTGTCGAATGCACATCGATTTTCTGCCGATAGTTGCGAAACCCACTGGCCTCTACGGTGAGTTCATAGTCACCCGGCTGCACGCGGTCGAAACAAAACGTTCCTGCCGAGCCTGTTTTGGCGTCGAGCCGAGTGTTCGAGTTGCTCAACTCCACTGCGGCACCGATGACCACCGCCCCGGTCTGATCCCGAACAATCCCGCAACTTTTCCCGTCCTCGGCAAATGCCGCTGGCAGTAGAGCAGCCGATATAGCGCACAATAGAGAACAACGAAGCGCAAAATGCCAGCAATGTCGGTAACTCATGGTTTACTCAGAATCAGGGGAGGGAACCAAGCTCAATGCCCCACAGACGGAAACCAGTATATACCAAAACTTGTTAACTATGGTTAACAAACCAGTGAATAATGAATATTGAGATTTAACATTTTTGCCGAGGCTGCGCCCGACTATTCCACAATGAAAGAACCGTCGCCGCCGATCACCACTGGCCGGTGGTCAGATATTCGTGGATCGACTTGGCGGCGCGGCGGCCGGCGCCCATGGCCAGAATCACCGTGGCACTGCCGGTAACGATGTCGCCCCCGGCGAAGACGCCTTGGCGCGTGGTGCGTTGTGTCTGCTCGTCGGCTTGAATGTATCCGCGCTTATTCGTGCCCAGGCCCGGCGTGGTGCTCTGCACGATAGGGTTCGCGCTGGTGCCGATGGCCATCACGGCAACTGACAGCGGCAGATCGAACTCCGAATCTTTGATGGGCACGGGACGCCTGCGGCCGGAAGCGTCCGGCTCGCCCAATTCCATTCGGACGCAGCGCGCGCCGGTGAGCCAGCCTTTTCCATCCGAGAGAAATTCGACGGGCGCAGTCAGCATCTGAAAGTCGATACCTTCCTGCCGGGCGTGGTGAACTTCTTCCGCGCGCGCCGGCATTTCCGCGTCGCTGCGGCGGTAGATGACATAGGCTTTGCGCGCGCCCAACCGCAGCGCTGAGCGGATCGCATCGAGCGCAGTGTTGCCGCCGCCGATGACGGCTACGTCTTTGCCGTGCAGGTCGAGCATGGGCTCGTCGTAGACGGGAAACTTGTACGCCTTCATCAGATTGATGCGGGTAAGGAACTCGTTCGCGGAATAGACTCCGTTGAGATGCTCGCCGGGAATATTCATGAACTGCGGCAGGCCCGCTCCGGTGCCGACGTAGACGGCGTCGTAGCCTTCCTCATTCATGAGTTCGTCGATGGTGACGGTGCGGCCGACGACCACGTCGGTTTCGAATTCGACGCCCATCTCACGCATGTAATCGAGTTGCTCGCGGATGATCTGCTTGGGCAGCCGGAACTCAGGGATGCCATAAACAAGGACTCCGCCGAGTTCGTGCAGCGCCTCGAAGACACGGACTTTGTGTCCCTTCTGAACCAGGTCGCCCGCGACAGTCAGGCCGGAGGGCCCGCTGCCCACGACGGCAACTTTCTTTTCCGTGGGCGTGATGTCAGGAACGACGTGGGTTCCCATGCGCTGCTCGTAATCGGCGACAAAGCGCTCAAGATATCCGATGCCCAGGGGCTTAACCTTTTTCGAGAGCAGGCACTTGCCTTCACAGTGATCTTCCTGCGGGCAGACTCTTCCGGTGATGGCGGGGAGCACGTTGTCTTCGCGAATCTTGGCCGCGGCTCCGAGGAAGTCTCCCGCCACGATCAGTTCGACGAACTCTTTTACCTTCACACCGACGGGGCAGTTTTCGGTGCAAGTGGGCTTGGCGCATTCGAGACAGCGCAGAGCTTCCTGCCGCGCCAACTCAGGGCTGTAGCCCAGATTCACTTCGGTGAAATTATGGGCCCGCTCACAGGCAGGCTGCTCGATCATCGCTTGCCGCGGAACCTTCATGCGCTCTTTGTTAGGCAACGGGTTCAGCGACTTCTTCACGGTTGGGCTCATCGCTGGTCTCCTTGGGGGACGGCGCAGGCGCCTGCAGGAACCCCGCCAGCCAGGCGCGCCTCGAAAGCGCGCTGGAACTCGGCCATCGACTTCTGTTCGGCGTCGCGATACATCGAATTGCGTTGCACCAGCACTTCAAAGTTCACTTTGTGCGCGTCGAATTCAGGACCGTCGACGCAGGCGAACTCGCTTTTGCCGTCGATCAGCACGCGGCAGCCGCCGCACATGCCGGTTCCATCGATCATGATCGGGTTCAGGCTGACCACGGTGCGGATGTTTTCCTTGCGCGTCATTTCCGAGACCGCCTTCATCATCACGATCGGGCCGACGGCGAGCACGATGTCAATGCGCGTCCCATTCTGAATCAGTTGCCGCAGTTTATCGGTGACGAAGCCCTTGTCGGCGTAGCTGCCGTCGTCGGTAGTAATCATGAGCGAGTCGCTTACGGCCTTCATTTCTTGTTCGAGGATTACTAATTCCTTGTTGCGCGCGCCGACGATGGAGATCACGCGGTTCCCGGCACGCTTCAGCGCTGCGGCCGTGGGATAGGCCATCGCAGTGCCCACGCCGCCTCCGATCACAACTGCCGTGCCAAACTTCTCAATCTCGGATGGCTTCCCCAGAGGACCGACTACATCGAGGATGGAGTCTCCCGTGTTGAGCGTGTTGAGCAGGTGCGTGGTCTTCCCTGCCGATTGCACCACGATGCTGATGGTGCCGCCCGCGGGATCGGAGTTCTCGATGGTGACGGGAATGCGTTCGCCCTCCTCGTGAATGCGCAGAATCACGAACTGCCCCGGCTTTTGCCGGCGAGCAATGCGAGGGGCTTCGATGACGAGCCGCTTGATGCCAGGTGCGATGAATTGTGCCTGAATGATTTTGAACAAGGCGCCTCCGCAAGCTCGGAAAATCGCTTACCGATTGTCTATTGTGTTCGGAGGAGCAGTGAGCAGGCTGTGATTAGAGTCACAAAGCGATGTGCGGAGACATCGGCCGTTTTGGCCGATATATCGTAGTAGTAACGTATTGATATGAAGTGTAATAGCTTGGACTCGATCTTACGGACAGCGTTGGCGAGTTTCTACGTATCGGACACAGATTGGTATTCGATTGGGGGGATTTTGAGTGTAATCGGGAGTGGGTGTTGAAAAAGTCACGTCGATTAGCAGGATGAAATTCAGCAGAAGCATGTTAGAAGAAAGCAATCGCACATGCTCTGTTTGATTCTGATCGTCGGAGGCCTGCTGATTATGATGGGGCAACACGACCGCTCCGAAGCTTTGTTCTACTACTTCCGTCTGGAAGACCAAGTTTCTGAAACCCATCTGTTGCGGCTGATCGACAAACACATCAGCTTCGAGTTCGTCCGGCAGCAACTGAAGGACAGCTACAGTGAGACGGGTCGGCCATCGATCGATCCTGAGTTGCTGCTGCGCATTCTTCTGATTGGCTATTTGTACGGCATCACCAGCGAACGGAAGTTGGTGGAGGAACTGCGCATGCATCTGGCGTGGCGCTGGTTCACCGGTCTAGGTTTCGATCAGGAGATTCCACACCACTCTACGTTCTCCAAGAACCGGCACGGAAGATTTCAGGAATCGAAGTTATTCGAGCGGCTATTCGAACGGATCGTGAAGCAGTGCGTGGAAGTGGGGCTGGTGCGAGGGAAGGAACTGTCGGTCGATGGCAGTTTCGTGGAGGCGAATGCGGCGAAAGAGAGTCGCATTCCACGCGAGCAGTTGGCGGAAGCGGCCACGGTCAACCATACGGTGCGCCAGTTTCTGGTGGAACTGGAACAGCAGAATCCGGTGGAAGAGTCGGTGCACGAGCAAGATCAGGTATCGACAACCGATCCCGATTCCACTTACGCCACGAAAGGCGGGACACCGGCTCGACTGGGGTACTACGACAACTATCTGATCGACAATCACAGTTGCGTGATCGTGGGAGTGCAAGCGACGGCAGCACGGATGAGCCAGGAAACGGTAGCCGCGCAGGACATGCTCACTCGTTTCGCGCAATGGCAAGGACGAGAGCCAGAATCGGTGGCTGCCGATACGACCTACGGGAACGGCGAGTTCTTGCAATGGCTAGCCGATCGGAGCATCACTCCCTACATGCGGACCCGTGACAGTATCCACCGCAAGAGGAGCCCATTCTTTGGCCCCGAGCGTTTCACGTACGAACCGGAAAACAATCGCTATATCTGCCCCGCCGGCCAGTTCCTCAACTACGGTGGCCGAGTTTATCGCAATCGAGCCTTCAACTACATCGGGACACGCAAAAAGTGTGGCCCCTGCTCGCTCCGACCACAATGCACCAGTGCTGCCTTCCGGGGCCTTATCATCCACCAGAACGAACCAGCCCGACAACGTGCGCGGGAGTTGGTCAACACACCAGAGTTCGCCAAAGCACAACGGCAGAGAAAGAAAGTAGAGGCCTTGTTTGCAGAACTGAAGAATCAGATCGGATTGCGGCGCTTGCGTCTGCGGAGACTCAGGTTCGTGCGCGAGCAGTTCTTCCTGGCAGCGGTAGCTCAGAACATCAAGCGACTGGTGCGCTTCCTCAGTCAGCCGACAACACCGGTTCTGCCGACCACCACTTAGTCGAACGGAGACAGAAAACAAGCGACGCATGCTCGCAGATGAAAAGCCGTTCCGTTGAGGGACTTTTTCAACACCCACGGGATGTTACGCCAACTGAGTCGCAACTGTCGGACAGTCATTCTATAGGGTCGAGTTGAACCCCAGCGTGTGCAGGTTTCCACTAGGCACATTGATCTTAGCTGTTCGCGATTACCGTCCAACAATCGAGTTCTTATCGGGTGAGCTGAAGACCAAGGTTGTGTGCAAAAAGGCGATTGACAGATATTTGGAACGGAGATAATATGACGCTCCTATCTGTGGGGTGACCCTGTCAACGCTTCGCAGCCATGCTCCTCACCTGCGAAGTTGAGTGTGGGTTCTTGAACTAACAATCAAAATCGGCCTTCCCCGCCCATGCCCTCGACAGGGGTGCTCTCGGGTGAAATCACTTTGTTATAGGAGGAAGTCGATGAATCGCGCTTGGTTTCTCACCGTATTTAGTGTGTTCGCAATAGCGGCGCTAGCCTATGGCCAGCTCGGGGATCGCCAGCATTATCAAGACGGATATGTACGGGCCTTCAATCCGACCGCATCATCCTATGATGCCGACGGGAATTACGCGTTCAACCGTATGGGCGGCTCGATCGTGATCACAAGGTCTGGCACGGGTATGTACAAGGCCAAATTCAATAATCTGAGTCCGCTGCTCAGCAAGAGTATCGTTCATGTGACCGGATACAGCTACGACACCAATTATTGCAATGGGACCCAGGCCACCCTGGGAGGCAGCGCCTTGGGTGTCCATTGCTTCAATGCAGCCACGAACGTCGCTGCGAACGCCTATTACAATGTTGCGGTCACCCGCAACTACACCGATAACGCCTTTGCCTTCGCCAATCAACCGTCGGGCTCGGGGTATTTGCCGCCAGGCGCCACGTCGTGGAATCCGAAGGGCGCCATTCACGTGTATCGCTACGGCACCGGGCAGTATTACGTCGTCTTCTCTGGATTCGGCAATCTCACCGGCAGCAACGGCGGTCACGCCCAGGCACAGGCTGTCGGAACGGCAGCGTCGTACTGCGATGTCGACAGTTGGTTTGGATCGCCGGACCTATACGTGTATGTTGATTGCTTTACCGGAGCAGGCGTTGCGTTGGACACAGCCTTTAACGTGCTCTTTGACATGCCTTCACCTGAAGTGGCCTACGCGTGGGCCGATCAGCCGACCGCGTCAAGCTACACGCCAGACACCTACTACAGCTGGAACCCAAGCGGCGGCGGCATTACGATTGCACGCTTGGGAACGGGGGAATATGAAGTGGACTGGAGCGGCCTTTCGCTTCTCGATGGCGGTGACGTGCAGGTCACTGCCTACGGGGGCAGTAACGCGCAGTGCAAGGAGAACGCCTGGGGCACCTTTCAGGTCGTGGTGAGCTGCTTCACTCCCGGAGGCGCGGCGGTAGATACCTATTACGTGATTTCCTATGGTTCCTGACGGTAGCAACTAAAGAAGCGTTGCGCCCGCGACCTGTCGTGGAAATGCTTGCGGAGAAACGCTTGCCGAAGAAGCTCTCGGATCAGCATGAGTCACAAGAAAAACCTCTGCAGGCGCGGGCGTGCGCTGACCATAGCGTAAGGACCTGCTATCTTCACGTCCCACGCTCCTCGAATGGGCAATCACATGACAGTAGTTGGCCACCGCATACTGGACACTCCTCAACGTCGCAACTTGGCACGTGAAACTCGCCTTTGAGCACTCGACAGTCGTGGCAGGGAAGTCTGTCTGCTTCCCAATCATCGTGTTCGCTGACATACCGAATGCGCGACACGGATCGCCGTTCATGTTATAGGACGGGATTTTCTGAGCAGCCTCGATCTTTTCAGGCCAGCCCTCGATCATTGGTACACCGCGATACAGAATGCGCTTGGGTTGGGTCATGCCAGCATTCTACCGAGGTGTTCTACCTAAACTGTTCAAATCAGGCCTTAGCGCAAGGTTGCGCCGTTTCTTCGCCTCCCAGCAGCCATTGCGCTGAACATCAGCCTAAGGGTCTGCTTGACAGTAGCGACCCCATTGGACAGGATGGCCTGCAAGGTCAAGTCTTGGCTATCACATATGAAGAATATGGAAAGGCGAGTGCGGGTGGCGAAGAACGGAAGCGTGGTGATTCCCGCCCTGTTCCGCAAGGCGCTCGGTGTTGAGGCTGGAGATGAAGTCATTCTGCGAATCGAAGATGACGAACTGCGAATCACGACGATGCAAAAGCGCATAGAGCGGGCGCAACGGCATGTGAGGAAGTACATAAGGCCCGGCGTGTCCCTGGCCGATGAGTTGATTGCCGAGCGACGAGCGGAGGCCAAGCGTGAGCAGGAGGACTAGGGCTCGAACAAAATTCCCTCAGTTCCCTTCCGGCTTGAAAATCATTCCCTGGCTGGTTCGGCTGTTCATCACCACTCGCAGCGGCTCGGCAAAGCGCAGATGCCGCACGCAACCGTCTTCCTCGACCGCCTGCTGATCGCTGAGCCACTGCCAATCGACCGAGCCCTCGCCCGCGTCGGGATTTACGGTGAAGTATCCGATCTGAAATGCGGTCAGGTTCTGGAAGAAATGACTGCCCTGCGAAGGCGTGACGCGGAAGTCGCGGAAGCCGGCTTCGACGATGGCGCGGGCTCCGGAGATTTCGTCCCACTCGACGGGAATGCCAAGCCACGGATCGTTTGATCCCCAGCGTCCGACTCCGATGAGAAGATAGGGTCGGTTCTCCGCGCCCAGCACGGCGTTGAAGTGGGCCACTGCTTTGGCCACCTCCTGGCTGCGGCTGCGTTCAAAGCGTTGCGAGTCGACCACCACAATGTCGTATAGATTGTCGATGCGTCCATTGCCCAGGACTTTCGTACTCTGGCAAACCAGCCGCGCTGGTTCTACATCTGCCATCGTGAGTTCCTGATTATCCCGCGCCCGGGTCAGGGGACGGATCTGCAGGAAGCCAAACTCCGCAGACTCACCCTCGCGCCGCGGCAAGCGCACTGCGAATTCGATCTCGACTGGATTTCCCAGAGCGTCTTCGCCCGCCCGGACCAGTTGATCAAGAATCGTGGCCAGCGGAAACACTCCGTGCTTCAGCATCGGGGCGAAGCTGACAATGCGCGCTCCCGGGCGGCTCAGCCCGTCATAGACCGCCTGATTATCGGCCGAATATGTGGACGCAACGGCCTGCAGCGTGCCGTCGGCTTCGGCTTTGTCGAGTCCGAAGCGCCGTTCGTGCAGATGGCCGGGCCCGGCGCCATGCGGAGTGCCGTTCAACTCCAGCGCCCAGAATTCCGACTGCGAGTTCGCCAGCATGTCTTCGACCGACGAGAACTGGATCAGGTTTCTGGGATAGCGCGGGCAGAAGGTGAGACACTTGCCTCCGTCAACGACGGCGCGCCCCAGGCCGAGAGCGACTGCGGCGATTCCGTCCGCAAAAGTCATCGGCGGCACCGGATAAAAATTGTGCGAGCGCACCACCCCGGAAAAGTTGGGATAGAAACGCTGGCCGTGCATTGCTCCCACCACCTGCTGGAGGATGATGGCCATCTTCTCTTCTTCCAGGCGGTAAGGCGTGGCGCGCACGTAGGCCTTGGCATGCTGGCTGAAGGTGGAAGCGTAGATGCGCTTGATCGCTTCGCAAAGCTCGTCGAGCGGCGGCCGGGCATCGTCCTGCTGGTTGCCCAGCATGAAGGTTTCGTAGACGCCGGTGAAGGGCTGGTATTGCGAGTCCTCCAGCAGGCTCGAAGAGCGCACGGCCAGCGGATACCGGACCTCCTCCAGAAATGCTTTGAGGTTGTCCTGCAGCGTAACGGGAAGCGGCGCATCCAGGAAGCGTTGCTGGATTTCAGAATCGTCATCGCAATGCAGGGCGAAATCCTGCAGATTATTTTCAGCCAGGAACTGGTCGAACATGTCCGTGGCCAGAACCACCGCCGGCGGAACCGCGATACGAATCCCGGGAAACCGGCGGGTGAGGCGGCGCGTGCGCAACATATGGCGCACAAATGCCAGGCCGCGGGCCTTACCGCCGAGCGATCCCGATCCAATGCGCAGAAACATCGATTCCGAAGGCTTGAACGTCTCCGCCTTGAAATCGCCGATCAGCACTTCGCTTTGTTCGCGCCGGTACTCGTTAATCGACTCGATCAGGTCGCGGCGCAGATGTTCGTGGGTCGGGAAGTCGCTGACCTTGCGCGGCCGCAGCTTGGCGGCAAGAGAAAATTCTGTCCTCGCCATGAGCCAGTGCGAGAAGTGATTGCTCTGGGAATGATAGGCGATGCTTTCCGCCGGAACACTCTGCAGTTGCTCCTCAAGCGTGTTGAGATCGGTGGCGCGCCCCACTTCGCGCTGGTCGGGCATGCGGAAAACGAAGTCGCCAAAGCCAAAGTGGTCCGTGAGAATCCGGCGCAGATCGCGCAGCAGCGTGGGCGAACGCTTGCGCAGAAATGAATATCCTTCGGCGTGCGCCCGTGGACGGAATTCCGTGCGGCTGGTCTGCAGAACAACCGGGACGTCCGGCACGAGGCTCTTTACCATCCGCGCCAGCTCGAAGCCGGCATCCGGATTCAACGCGCCGCTCCAGGGAAACTCCACGTCTGAGACCACGCCAAACAGGTAATCGCGATACTCCTGCACCAGTTGAGCGGCGTCTTCAAAGTTCGAACTCAACAGAATCTTGGGACGCGCCTGCATGCGCACCAGCTTGTGAGCGACGTTGATGCCCTCTTGAATCACACGCCGCGACTGCTTGATCAATTCGGTGTAGATAACGGGCAGAAACGAGGAGTAGTAGCGGATGTTGTCTTCGACGACCAGCAGTACCGGCACACCCATGGCTCGGGTGTCGTGGAGAACGTTGCGCTTATCCTCGACGTATTTGACGATCGCGATCAGAATGCGCGCGTTGCCCTGCCAGAGAAAAATTCGTTCCGTGTCGGTAACCGGGTTGCGTGCGATGAAGTTCTTGACCTCGCGATAGTCGTAGGCGAGCACGACCACGGGAACGTCGAGGCCTTTGCGGCGAACTTCGCGGGCAAGCTCCGCAGCGTCCATGTCGCCGACGGCGAGATTCGTCACGATCAGATTGAATTGCGGGTTGGAACTGGCGAGGTCGAGCGCCTCAGCGCAACTGGAGACATGGGTGATGCCGGGGATTTGCTGCAGATTGAGTTCGAGCGATTCGTCGATAAGCAGTTCGTTAAGTCGTCCATCTTCGCGGAGAATGAACGAATCATAGAGACTCGAGACCAGAAGGATGTTGTGTACCTTGAAGGGCATCAGGTTTTCGAAGCCTTCAAAGCGCTCTTCAGCATCGAGGATGGGCGCGGCGATGGGCAGCAGAGACATGGGAGGATTGTTACCAGCTAATCATAGCCCTTGGTGGCAAGAGATGCGGTGCCGGAGGCACCTCTGAAAGTAGCCCGCCAGTTTATTGGCGGGAAGACTCGCAGCAAGAGCGACCCGTGCCCGAGGCACGACTGAATCGTGTCAGCAGCACTCCTAAAATCGAAATGGCCCCGGAAATCGGAGCCATTCATGAATCCGTAGTGTAGCACTCTGTCAGCTTCAGTATTGGCCAAGACTAGTGCAGTGTCAAGTTACTTGGGGAGATTATCTCTGCGTTTTCTCCCCAGATAAAACCTCTTCTCCACAGACGGGAGAATGGACCCGGCGGGATTCGAACCCGCATCCGCCACTATGACAGAGTGCTGTGTTCCCATTACACTACGGGCCCTGAGGTGAGTCTCCGTGATGGTCCGGAGAATCGCAAGGAAGGGTATCACCAGCTCTATTTTGCGATTCCGAATTGGAACGAGAGTCGAATACCAGCTGACGCCATTCGGCGAGACATTGCGCCTGGTCATCGACGCCACATGGATCTGGGGAAAACAGACGCGGGAGGCGGATCGCGCGAAGGTAGGCGCGTGCTAGCCAGGTGCCGGAGGCACCTACGAAAATAGCCCGCCAGTTCACTGGCGGGAAGGCTCCCAGCAAAAGCGAACCCGTGCCGGAGGCACGGCTGAAACGACGCCTCTGCTTCAGCCGTCCCTCCGGGACGGGTTTCTCTAGATTGCGCTTTACCCGGCCTTGAAAGGCCGGGCTATTGTCAGTCGTCCCTAGCGGGACGAAGGGACGGGCAGCCGGCCGTCACCTGATCCGGTCGGGGCCCGGCATTTCATCAGCTTCGGACCAGCTTCCTCCGTAGTCCCGATCAACTGTTTCCTGCGATTGAACACCAAAGTGCACCAAAGGAACCGAAGCTGCAGGATAGCCGCTCCGGAGAAGTGCGTCGCGCAACTCCGGATAAAGGGTCGAGTCCTCACAAAGCTGATCTCGTTGATGATCAGTCTTTGTCCTGATCGAAAACCACAAGTGTCGAGGATCGATTCGGGTCGCACCTTGCCTGCTGAGAACTTGTGCATCTGGATCACGCTTGCGCGCAATCTGCCTCATCTCGCGCTTTGCGCGACGGATGGCTGGCCACAGCCTCCAGTCAAATGTTGAGCCTAGCATCGCCGTGACAGCGAGCAGGATAAAAACTCCGAAGCCGACCACAATCGAAACGACCAGCATCACGATACCGCTTATCATATCGCGCAAAGAACCGAGTCGAAAGCGATCTTGATTGGCAGAGAGGCACGACTGTAAATCAAAAGCCCCACCTTTGCCGCAAAAGACGCGGCAAAGATGGGGCACCCAGTTCATCCTCACTGCATGCACTGCCGGGCTTTGCCCGGCGGGCGGACGAGGGCGTCCGCCCCTCCACTAGCATTTACACCAACCCCTGATCCAGCATGGCGTTGGCTACCTTGAGGAAGCCGCCGATGTTGGCGCCGTTTACCAGGTTGCCGGGCGTGCCGTATTTCTCGGCCGTTTCGTAGCAGTTCTGGTGGATGGCGATCATGATCTTGTGCAGACGGTCGTCCACTTCCTCGCGAGTCCAACTCAGGCGGGCGCTGTTTTGCGCCATCTCTAAGCCGGAGGTTGCTACGCCGCCGGCGTTCGCGGCCTTGGCCGGTCCGTACAGGACCTTGGCATCGAGGAACATCTTGGTGGCTTCGAGCGTGCTAGGCATGTTCGCGCCCTCGGCAACCAGCTTGACACCATTCTTAATAAGATTCGCCGCGTCTTTCGCGGTGATCTCGTTCTGCGTGGCGCTCGGGAAGGCGCAATCGGCTTTCACGTTCCACAGCGGATTGTGCTCCAGCTTGATGTCCGTGGGCATGAAGATCGCTTTCTTGAACTTGTCTGCATACTCGCGGATGCGTCCACGCTTCACGTTCTTCAGCTCAATGACCCAGGCCAGCTTCTCGCGATCGATGCCGTCCGGATCGTAGATCACGCCGTTTGAATCCGACACCGTGACCGGCTTGGCGCCGAAATCGAGCAGCTTCTCGATGGTGTACTGCGAAACGTTGCCGCTGCCGGAAACCAGGCAGACCTTGCCTTCGAGCGTCTGCTTCTTCGACTTGAGCATTTCATTGGCGAAGTAGACGCAGCCATAGCCGGTGGCTTCGGGACGAATCAGCGAACCGCCCCAGCCCAGGCCCTTGCCGGTCAGGACGCCGGTGAATTCGTTGCGCAGCCGCTTGTACTGCCCGAACAGGAAACCGATCTCCCGCCCGCCCACGCCGATGTCGCCGGCCGGGACGTCGGTGTCCGGTCCGATGTGCCGCTGCAGTTCGGTCATGAAGCTCTGACAGAAGCGCATCACTTCGTTGTCACTCCTCCCCTTGGGATCGAAATCCGATCCACCCTTGCCGCCGCCCATGGGCAGCGTGGTGAGCGAGTTCTTGAACACCTGCTCGAACGCCAGGAACTTCAGAATGCCGAGGTTCACCGAAGGATGGAAACGCAGCCCGCCCTTGTAAGGACCGATGGCGCTGTTCATCTCGATGCGGAAACCTCGATTGATCTGAATCTCTCCCTGATCGTCAAACCACGGCACGCGGAACATGATGACCCGCTCTGGCTCAACGATGCGTTCCAGAATGCGGGCTGACTGGTATTCGGGATGCTTGGCTAGAACTAATCTCAGAGAATCGAACACTTCCTGCACCGCCTGATGGAACTCAGGCTCGGCGGGGTTCTTTGCCTTCACACTGATCATGACCTGTTCAATGTAGTCCCCGGGAGCTTTGATTCCTGGCGGTGTCATAACTGAAGTCATAGTCCTACCTCCGTAGGTTACAGCCGTTTAATAATGCCGCTATTCATTCTGTTCTTCCAGCCACAAGTTGCAGTGACATATCTCACCCGTAGGGGTGATGGCAGTCACGCGAAGGATATGGTTTGGAAACAATAAGATGCGGGCTGTCCGAATCGGAACATCGTATTTACGGTAGCGCCCTTCGCGGGAAAAATCCACATCTGGATAGGTGCCCAGTGATTGCTATGCAATCAATGATTGCAATGCTATCATATCTTTATGGCGAGCATTACGATCCGCAAATTGGAAGAGACCACGAAGCGAAAACTCAAAGTGCGCGCTGCCCTGCACGGACGTTCGATGGAGCAGGAGGCGCGAGAGATCCTGAAGGGGGCGCTCGCCAAGGCCCCGAGCAAACAGGGTAATCTTGCCGAACGCATCCGCGCGATCTGGGAACCATTGGGCGGCGTGGAGCTGGAGCCCTATCCTGACGAACCGATCCGCGATCCAGATTGGCTGAAAGACTGGAAGTAGAGGGTCCTGCGCTTCCGCTGTCCGTGAATGATCATTGTCGATACCAATGTTGTCTCGGAAATGATGCGCGCAGTCCCCGAACCGATCGTTCTGCGCTGGTTCAGCAGCCAGGCCGATGAAGACCTGAAGGTCACCGCCATCACATTGGCGGAGATTCTCTACGGGATCGAACTGCTTGCCTCGGGCAAACGTCGCGACGCGTTGCGAGCAGGGGCTGAGAAGATGTTTGGAGTTGTCTTCGCAGGTCATATCCTTACGTTTGACGACAAAGCCGCTCGCGCGTTTGCTGTTATAACTTCCTCGCGCCGTAAGCAAGGCAGACCGATATCGGATTTCGACGTGCAGATCGCGGCCACCGCGCGAGCCCATGGAGCGACACTGGCTACTCGCGATACGGATGATTTCGAAGGCTGCGGCGTTCGGTTAGTCAATCCGTGGCGGGAGTGAAGGTCGGCATCATTCGCACTCTTGCCCCTTTCATTCTGAGGGCAGCGAAGAACTCTGCAACACATGCGTTCCCAAGTCAATGATGGAAGTCTCTGAAAGTGTCAAAAATCTGCTTCAAGGAGGATGCTATTGCGATCCTATTTCTGAACTGCTCAAAGTCGACCATCTCTTCCCACCGATCTTTCTCGTCGCTGAAGGACTCGAAAATGCGGCTTTTTGTTTCTTCAAGCGAGATCTTCACTGGGTCAGAAGCAAACGAAAGTGTCACCTGCCAGCGTGGATTCCTCTCAAGAATCCTGAGAAGGTCACCTAAGCTGAAATTGACCAATGTGCGAGCTTTTTTGGCACGCACAACCTGAAACATGTTGCTATCAGAATCCACCAAGACCATTCCATTGTAGAATCCCGCCTCGTAGGCACGTTTGGTGCACTGAACGAGGTTCTCGGCATCGGGCGCGGTTCGCACAAGACCCTCGCTAAACCTGAGAGCCGGAAATCTAACAGGGATAGGATCGCTCGATGGCATCGTTAATGTTTGCGGGGTTGGATTAGCAAATTCTAGGGAGCTGTTCCCCGCTGAGCATGTCGACGACGCGATTGCCGCCAATTCGGCTCTGCAGCACGACCAGGCCTCGCGGAGACTCTTCCACCTTGCCGACGGACACCGCGCCCTGCGACACGGGAACTTTTCTCAGCACTTCGAGCGCCGCCTCGGTTTGTGCTGATGGAACAAAGGCCGCGAAGCGACCCTCATTCGCCACGTAGAGCGGATCTAGGCCAAGAATTTCGCACGCGCTCTCGACCGTTTCTTCCACCGGCATAAGCGTCTCTTCCAGCTTGATGCAGATGCCCCGATCGCCGGCAATCTCGTTCAGCGTCGTGGCCAGGCCGCCGCGGGTGAGGTCGCGCAGGCAGTGCACTTCGATCCCGGCATTCAGCAAGGCCTCAACCGCGGGCCAGACGTTAGCACTATCGCTGAGAATGGGCGATTCAAACTCCAGACCCTGGCGCACAGAGAGGATGGCAATGCCGTGGCGACCGAGATCGCCGCTGACGATGACTGCATCGCCGACCTGCACGGATGCCGGACCGACCGTTGTCTTGACGTTCCCTTCGATCACGCCGATCCCCGAGGTGTTGACGAAGAGTCCGTCCCCTTTGCCCTTGTCGACGACTTTCGTATCACCGGTAACCAACTGCACGCCGGCCTGCGCCGCCGCTTGCTGCATCGACGTAACTACGGTGCGCAGCGTGTCCATCGACAGGCCCTCTTCGAGAATGAATCCCGCACTGAGATACAAAGGCCGCGCCCCGCACATGGCAAGATCGTTCACAGTGCCGTGAATCGCGAGATCGCCGATATTCCCCCCAGGAAAAATCAGCGGCTGCACCACGAAAGAGTCCGTGGTAAACGCGAGCCGCGATCCGTTCACGCATAGAACGGCGCCGTCGTGGCGCTGCTCGAGCGCGGGATTGCTGAAGGCCGGGAGGAAGATTTTCTCGATCAACTGGTGAGTCAGCCGTCCCCCGCCGCCGTGCGCCAGAACGATCCGGTCGTCAGCGACTCGCGGTAACGGGCAACTCAGGTTGAACGAGTTCATGGTTTTAACGTTTGCCATAGTGATAGTAGGCCGCACACGCGCCCTCGGACGAAACCATGGGCGCGCCCAGCGGATTCTCGGGCGTGCACTTGACCGCGAATGCGGGACACTGGTGCGGCTTCTTGATCCCCTGCAGGATCAGCCCGCTGATGCACTCCGGCGACTCGCGCACCGGCTCACCCGATGAGGGGAAACGCCGGTCGGCATCGTATTTCTGGAAGCGCCCGCGCAACTGAAAGCCGCTGGCGGGAATCTCGCCCAGCCCGCGCCACTGTCGCGGACTTACTTCAAACACTTCAGCGATGCGCTCCTGCGCCGGACGATTCCCTTCCCGTCGCACCGCGCGGCTATACTGGTTTTCAACCTCGTGCCGGCCTTCTTCCAGTTGGCTCACCGTCATGTGAATGCCTTCCAAAATGTCGAGCGGCTCAAAGCCGGTGACCACGATCGGCACTTTGTAACGCTCCACAATCGGAAAATATTCGTTGTAGCCCATGATGGTGCAGACATGTCCCGCGGCAAGAAATCCCTGCACGACGCAGTTCTGCGATGAGAGCAGCGCCTCCATCGCCGGCGGCACCAGGACATGCGAAACCAGAATTGAGAAGTTCTCGACGCCATCGTGATCGGCCTGCCACACTGACATCGCGTTCGCGGGGGCGGTAGTCTCGAAGCCCACAGCAAAGAACACCACCTGCCGGTCAGGATGCGCCTTTGCCAGTTTCAGCGCATCGAGCGGCGAATAAACAATGCGCACGTCCGCGCCTTCGGCTTTGGAATCAAACAGGCTCTTCGACGACCCTGGCACGCGCAGCATGTCCCCGAAGGAGCAGAAAATTACTTCCGGCCGCCGCGAAATCGATACCGCCTTGTCGATCAACTCCAGCGGCGTCACACAAACCGGGCAGCCCGGCCCGTGCACCAGGGTGATCTCGCGCGGCAGCAAGTCTTCGAGCCCGCTCTTGACGATGGTGTGCGTCTGCCCGCCGCAGACTTCCATGATCGTCCACGGCCGTGTTACCTGGCGGCGGATGGCCTGCGCCAGCTGCTCGGCTGCTTTCTGGTCGCGATATTCACTGAGATACTTCACCTAGTTCCTCCCTCAGCGCCCCGAGCTCTTCGAGGTATTTGAAGACTCGCCGGGCTTCATCCTGGTCGATGACGCTGATGGCGAATCCTACGTGAACGAGCACATACATTCCCACCTCGGCCTCGGGCGTGTACGCCAGATTGATCTCTTTGCGGATGCCGCCGAAATCCACCTTGCCGCGGCGGAAAGCAATGTCGCCATCATCCATGATTTCAACTACGCGGCCTGGAACTGCAAGACACATGGGAAACGCTCCTTCGGCGCAACCTCAGCGGCTAAAGCCGCTGATTTTGCTGAACTTGTGGCGCGGCTTGAAGCCGCGCCCTTTCAAAGCGGCCGTACGACGCAAGTTTCTCAGCAAACTGTAAAGTCGTGCCCTTCCCGAACTGGTAGCGCCGGCGTCTCGCCGGCTGTCGCGGGCGCGTCTCGCGCCCGCGTACGAGGGCAAGATGCCCTCGCGCCAGCCGCCGGGACGGCGGCGCTACTATTACCTTGCCATCGCCACCTGGCCCAGCGCGATGCCCCCATCGTTCGGTGGAACCCGATGATGCGTAAACACCACAAAGCCCCGCGATTCCAGAACAGCCGCGGCCCGTTCCGTCAAATAGCGGTTCTGAAACACTCCACCGCTGAGCACAACCTGCTTCAATCGAGCCTGCGTAGCGACCTCCACGATCCACGCCACCAGCGCACTGTGAAATCGGGCGGCGATAAGAGGCACGCCCACTCCCGCGCGCGTGTCGGTCACCACGGCCTGGATTAAGGGACCCCAGTCTCCGCTGGTTAAAGGATACGCCTCTTCCGTCCGCAACCCACCAATTTCATTTTCCAGCAGCATGGCGGCCTGCCCCTCAAAGCGATTCTGCCGCGCCAATCCCGTGATACAGGCCACGGCGTCAAACAGCCTGCCAACGCTGGTGGTGGGAATTACGTTGACGCCTCGTTCGAGCATCTGGCGAATTTTCTGCTCGTCCAGCGCAGATTTCCCTATTCCCAGGTCTCGCAAAGGCGGCGAGACCTGGGGCACCCCATGTTCAGGTTGAAATGAATCCGCACCGAAAACCTCAAACATCAGGCTCGCCGCCGTACGCCAGCCCTCGCGCACTGCCGCGTCTCCGCCCGGCAATCCGAAAGGGCGCAGATGCGCGATCCTTTCGAACTCATTTCCCTCGGCGCGAAAGAACTCCCCGCCCCAAATGGCGCCATCCAGGCCATATCCAGTGCCATCCCATGAAACGCCCAGGTATGGACCTTCCACATCGTTCTCCGCCGCACAGGCTGCAACGTGCGCCTGATGATGCTGCACCTTGATGACGGGAAGTCCCGACTCCTCCGCCCATCTTGTCGACGCGTAATCGGGATGCATATCGCAGACGACGGCCTCGGGGTTGAAACTATAGAGACGACACAAGTCAGCGATCGCTTTCTCAAACGCTCCCCGCGCCTCCATGGTTTCCAGATCCCCGATGTGCTGGCTGAGGAATACGTCGTGGTCCACAGCAATGGCCACGGTATTCTTCAAGTGCCCGCCCACGGCCAGCACGGGCGGCGCCTTGTGGCGCACACGAATTCCCAGCGGGGCATAGCCGCGCGCACGGCGCAGGATGCCGGCGCGCCCGCGTGTAAGCCGCACCACCGAATCATCACAGGCCCTTACGATGGGACGGTTGTGCATCAAGAAACGATCTGCAATTCCCGCGAGGCGCGTGCGCGCTTCATCATTGCCGATGGCAATCGGCTCGTCGCTGCGATTGCCGCTGGTTGCGATCACCGGGAACCGGCACTCCTGCATCAGCAAGTGATGCAGCGGAGAGTAGGGCAGCATCACGCCCAGGTATGGAGAACAGTGAGCGACGTTCGGCGCGATATCGGTGCCGGGCTTGGGCTGCAGCAGCACGATGGGTGCGGCCAGCGACTCAAGGAGTTCCACTTCGGCAGGCGAAATCTCGCAATACTTTCGCGCCATCTCCAGCGACGGCATCATCAGCGCGAATGGTTTTTCTTCGCGATGCTTGCGTTCGCGCAACCGCGCCACCGCTGAAACATTGCGCGCATCAACCAGAAGTTGAAATCCGCCAATGCCCTTGAGCGCGACAATTTCTCCCTCGAGCAAAGCCTGGGCCACATCTTCAATCTCGCCGTCCAACTTCGGGCCACACACCGGACACGCATTCGGTTGGGCATGAAAGCGCCGGTCCATGGGATCTTCGTATTCTTTCTTGCAGCGCGGGCACAAGACGAACTCGCGCATCGTCGTGTTCGGTCGGTCATACGGAATGTCAACGACGATGGTGTAGCGCGGTCCGCAGTTGGTGCAATTGGTGAAGGGATACTGGAAGCGGCGATTGGCGGGATCGAAGAGTTCTTCGCGACATTGCGAACAGGTCGCGAGATCAGGCAGCACGTTGACGGTCTTCGCCGAGTCGTGATCGCTGGCAAGAATCTCGAAGCGCGTCGAGCCCTCAGCTGCGATCCACGCCGATTCGCGGACGTCCACGACGGACGCCGCGGGCTTCTCGCGTTCAAGCCTTTCGGCGAATCGACCCAGCACCTCGCCCGGCCCTTCCACCTCGACGACCAGCCCCGTCGACGAGTTCAGCACCCAGCCGGTAAGCGCCATCTCCGTGGCCAGGCGATAGACAAATGGACGGAAGCCTACTCCCTGCACCGCTCCACGCAGCGTAATCCTCAACCGCTGCATCGCGTCTCTTGCTGCTATCGTCATCGGCGGGCACCCTGGCTGCCTTAACGATTCTACGTCTGGATCACTGCGGAAGAAACCTGCTGGGCCGTCAGCAACTGGTGAACAAGCGCGTTGACCTTCGCGACCAGCCGCGGCAAGGCCGCCGCAGCCACCGAAGACAGCGTGTCGCCGTGATCAAAACACTGGCCAGTCAGGGTTACAGAATATGCGGTAGGACTCGCGCCATAGAGTTGTTTCGCCAGCGCGAGGATCGCCACGGGCGAAAGCTGATGCGAGAACTGCACGTCGCCAAAGGGTTCGACGAGCAGCTTACATCGCACTTCACCGGGTTCGCCGTCTTCGGCCGCGTCCAGGAAAATAACCGCGTCAGCCCAGGAGACTTTCTCGGCCATCTCCGGAGTAAGCTGGTGCACGCAGACGATTTCGAGTTCGGACGCCGTGAACTTGACGCTCAATTCCTCTGCCGCGCGCCAGGCGACGCCGTCATCGCCACGAAGTGGATTACCGTACGCAAGAATCAGAATCCGAATCAAACAACCTCCGCAACCGCGCGCCGTGTTGACTTGCGGTGGACAATTTCAAATCCGCCACTTAAGTCCTGACCGTCAATACCGGGCACTTCGCGTGCGCGATCACCTGATGCGTCGTCGACCAGGGCAGGTGCGTGGCTCCAACCAGATCTTCGGCGGCACGCGCGCCCAGAACCAGCAAATCCGTCTCGCGCTCGTCGGCCGCTTTCAGGATGCATTTCGGCGCTTCCCCAAACTCGAGGACGGTCTCCGGCGAGTACTGCAGGGCTGCGGTTCTTGGTACCAGATTCTGCAGCCGCCGGATGCCATCTTCGATCGGCCCGGGCTCGCTGCCCAACTGCGTGTAATCCTCGATCACATGAATCAAGGCGAGCCGCGCCTGAAACTCTTCGGCCATCGCAATGGCAACGGGCGCGACCCCGAGCGAGGTCCGCTCAAAATTGGTCGCGTAGAGAATCTGCCGAATTTCCAGCTCCGGCGGCGCCAAGTCTCGGCCCTTGGCGGGGAAAGCGGGCAGCTTCGCACGTCCCTCAACCTTTGGACCGACTGTCAGAACCGGGCACGGCGCGTGGCGCAAAATGTCTTCCGCCACCGAGCCCAGCAACAATTTCCCTAGCCCAGTTCGGCCATGTGTGCCGACCACGATCAAGTCGATTTCGTTCTCTTCGATAATGTCGGCAAGGTTCTTCCAGACCTGCCCATGCCGGACGTAGGCGCGATTTGGGATCCCTTCCAATCGCGCAGCGACCTGCTCAATCCTTTCCTTGGCCTCGGTATGAGCATCTTCATAAATCGTTCCCATGCTCACGTAGTCCACGCCTCCAGTCATCAGCAGGAGGTTGGCTTCGGAGATCACGTGGGCGGTGTGCAGCGTACTTCCAAAACGCCGGCAGATCGCCGCGGCATAGGGCAACGCCGCCTCCGATGTCGCCGAAAAATCGGTGGCAAATAGCACGTTTTTCAAAGAAATCGCACTAGTTTTCGACACTTCGACTGTGACTTGTTTCTCTTCGATGACTGCCATAGGACACCTCCCACACCCACAGAATAGGATCACACCGTGTCTAGTTTTCTCCTATGCCCGGTGTCACCGTTTTCTGTGATTGCGGTCACACCTTGACGTTCGGCCCCGCTTGGCTCTGTTGACTTCCTCGTAGCGCCGGCGTCTCGCCGGCTGGGAGCCTGCCCTGAGCGGAGCCGAAGGGGCGGGCGTCCTCGCCCGCCGTGCCTAGGGCGAAGCGCCATCATCCATCTCGCCACTCACCGCTGCCTCCAGGATGTCAACAGAGCCGCCCTGGTTGTGGCGGAAAACACATGCTCGGGAACACCAGTGTTAGCATTATGTCTGGAATCTCCCTATAACCTTATCCAAGAGAGTGAGAACCAAGTCCATCCCATCCGTGCTGGAGCCCGCCACTACGCCCACCAGACAGCCACTCGCCATCCTCGCGGTCTCGTTCCTGTTTGTTGCTGTTTACTTCGGTTCCGCCTTTACTCCGGGCCTTCAGGACGATGCCGACTCCACTCATGCTGAGGCGGCGCGCGAGATGTCGGTCACGCACGACTACGTGACGCTGAAGGTGAACGGGAACCGCTACCTGGAAAAAGCTCCGTTGATGTACTGGCTGGTCGCATTCAGCTATTCGGTCTTCGGCATCAACGAGTTTGCCACGCGCCTGCCCACCATATTGGCTATGCTCCTGCTGACATGGCTGGCCATCAAGTGGGCTCGACGTGCCTTCGGCGAACATGCCGCCGTTTACGCCGGATTATTCGTTACCACTTGCGCCGGCTACTACCTGTTCACCCGCATTCTCATTCCAGAAGCGATTCTCAGCCTGTTTATCGCGTGCTCCTTCTACTGCTTTCTGACCGCCCTTGACGGAGGACCAGCCTGGCGGTGGTATGCCGGCTACGCCTGCCTGGCGTTGGCGGTTCTGACCAAGGGCCTGCTGGCGCTGGTAGTGGTGGGATTTGCCGTGCTGCTGTATCTCTGGTTGAGCGGTGAGTGGCGTTCCTGGCGCCAGTTCCGGATCTTCACGGGCCTGCTCTTATTCCTCGTGATTGCCGCGCCCTGGCACCTGCTGGCTGGTTTCCGCAATCCGCGCTTCTTCTGGTTTTACTTCGTGAATGAGCACTTCATGCGCTTTCTAGGCAAGCGCATTCCCAGGGACTACAACAAGCAGGAGAGTTCGCTCTACTGGAGCCTGCATCTGGTGTGGCTGTTTCCCTGGAGCCTTTACTTGCCGGTCGCGCTGCGTCGACTGGTGGCAGAGTGGAGCCTGCGAAGGAAGCAAGGATTCCAGCGAGCAGAGGGTGCAGCCTTAAGCTTCCGGTCCCGCACCCAGCTCATGTGCGTGATCTGGGCCGGTGTGACCCTGGTCTTTTTCTCCTTCTCGACGAACCAGGAGTACTACACCTTCCCGGCCTACCTGCCGATTCTGCTGCTGATTGCCGGAGAGTTGGTAAGTGAGGAAGAACAGGGCTCGCAGCGCTGGCTGCTGTGGACCTCGGGCATCACCGCTGCCATTTGCCTCACGATCGCCGTGATTCTGCTTGCAGGCCTCTGGAGATCGCGCTCGCTGCCCTTCGTCCCCGACATTGGCACGGTACTCGCCAAGCCCGACCTGCAAAACGATACGCTCTCGATGGGGCACATCCTCGACCTGACCGGGGACTCGTTTGCCGCGTTGCGATTGCCAGCGGCGCTGGCGGCTGTAGTTCTTCTGATCGGCCCCGCGCTTGCGTTATGGTTTCGAGCGCGCAAACGCCACGCGGCCGCCATCTGGGCAACCGCCGTCACCATGGCGATATTCCTGATTGCCGCCCATATCGCCCTGGTGCGCTTTGATCCTTACCTCGGCTCCAAGGTCATCGCCCGGGACCTCGCCCCGCAACTGCGTCCCGACGATCGCGTGATGATCTACGGCGACCAGGCCTACGGTTCATCGCTGCTCTTCTATCTCAAGCGGCCCATTGAGCTGGTCAACGGAAAGACCACGAGCATGTGGTTCGGCTCGACTTATCCCGACGCTCCGCACATCTGGCTTGATGATTCCGCTCTGCGTCAGGCGTGGAATTCGCCGACACGGGTCTTCCTCTTTGTGCCCGCGCACGAACGAGAGCATGTCGAACAAACGCTTCCCGGCCCGAAGCATGTAATCAGTGAGCACTCAGGCAAGATTGTGTACAGTAACCGGTAGTCAAGCCGCAAAGAGGAAAACCTTTACCGCTAAGATCGCCAAGAACAGCCGCAAAGCTCGCCAAGAAGAACCTGATGGCGCGCCTTTCTTCGCGGCCTTCGCGAGCCCTTTGCGAACTTTGCGGTTAAGGGTTGTCCCCTCGCGTGGTCCAACGGCCATCAAGCAGCCTACTGCGCGAAGCCGTCGGCCTGGGTCACGGCGCAGACCGCGACCGAGTGATCGATGTGCGCCCTGCCCGCAGACATGGCCTTGCGATCGAGTTCAAGCAGCGTCGGATTCTTTACTTTCGCTTCCAGAACCTTGATCGCCGTCGCCGGGGACAGGCATTCGGTCTCTTCCAGCAAGGCGCCCAACATCACGACGTTGGCCACCTTCGCCGAGCCCAGCTTGTCGGCAATCTCCGATGCGGGAATGCAGACCACCTGCGTTTGCGGAACGGTGAAGTCCTCCGGCAGCCGCTCGCGTCCGTAGATGATCGTGCCGCCGGGCGTGACCTGCGACGCGAATTTACGCAGGGAAATCTCGGTCATCGCGATCAGCACTTGCGGACGCGTGGCCAGGGGCGAGCCGATTCTTTCCTTCGAGAGGCACACGTGACAGTGCGCGCTCCCCGAGCGCATCTCCGGACCGTACGACGGCAGCCAGCTAACCTCCAGCCCTTCGCGCATGCCCATCTCGGCCAGCAACTGCCCCAGCAGCAACACTCCCTGCCCGCCAAAGCCTGCGATCTTGATGCCCAACTGGCGGAAACGGTGATGGCGCTTCACCGGCGGCGCATCCGGTGTCGCAGTTTGCGGGCCGTCAATCAGTTCGGCGACCGTTTTATGGGGCGGGGCGTTGTTGGTGGGGATTTCAATCTTGCGGTCACGGAAGACGTTCAGTGGAAAAACAGGAATCATTTTCTCCGCCACCCAGCGTCGCGCTTCCACCGGATCCTTGCCCCAGATCGTCGGACACGGAGAAAGAATTTCGACGAAGGTAAAACCCGCTCCGTCACGCTGAAGTTCCAGCGCTTTCCGCACCGCGCGCCGCGCCTTCATGATGTTCTTGTTGTCGGAGAGCGCCACGCGCTCGATGTATGTTGGCGCCTCGAGGGAGGCCAGTAACTCGGCCATGTGCAGCGGGAAGCCTTCGTTGATCGGCCGACGTCCCCAGGGCGAGGTCGTGCTCTTCTGTCCGACGAGCGTGGTCGGCGCCATCTGCCCGCCGGTCATGCCATAGATCGCATTGTTCACAAAGAAAACGGTGATTTTCTCGCCGCGGTTTGCGGCATGGATGATCTCTGCCGTGCCGATCGCCGCCAAATCGCCGTCGCCCTGGTAGGCAACCACAATCTTGTCCGGACAAGCCCGCTTCAGTCCAGTGGCCGCGGCTGGAGCGCGCCCGTGCGCCACCTGCACGTTGCCCACGTCGAAGTAGTAATAGGCAAAAACCGAGCATCCCACGGGGCTGACCAGAATGGTTTTATCCTGCAAGCCCAGATCTTCCAGCGCTTCGGCGATCAACTTGTGCGCCACGCCGTGACCGCATCCCGGGCAATAGTGCGTCTGATGTTTCAGGTCAGTCTTGCGCTCGTATTCTTTGTAGAAGACTTCTGACTTCGAATGCGCGATCTCATAGCCGTTCGTACTCACATTGATCAGACCGCTTTCCTCAGCCATAACCGGTTGTCCTCTTTCTAAATCAATGCTGATATCTGCTCGTCGATCTTTGCCACCAACTCGTCAACCGACGGCACATTGCCTCCGACTCGTCCGTAAAACTCCACGGGCTTCCTGCCATCGAGCGCCAGGCGAACATCTTCCACCATCTGGCCATTGCTCAACTCCACGACCAGCACGCGCTCAGTGCGGGATGCCGCTGCCGCCAGCTCCTGCGACGGGAACGGCCACAACGTGATAGGACGGAACAGCCCCACCTTGATCCCATGCTGTCGTGCCTCATCCACCGCCGAACGCAGCACCCGCGACACGATGCCAAATCCCACCACCAGCAGATCGGCGTCGTCGGTGCGGTACTCCTCCCAGCGCGTTTCGGTCTGTTGCGCCCGTATGTATTTCGCCTCCATGCGCCGCTGGTGTTCTTCCAGGTCGTCGGTCTCTAGGTAAATCGAGCTCACCATATTCTTGCGGGTCTCGGCCGTTCCCTGCACTGCCCAGGGTTTCGGCGGCGCGAACACTTCGCGATATTCAAGTTCGAGCGGCTCCATCATCTGCCCGACAAAACCGTCGGTCAGCACGATCGCCGGGTTGCGATAAATGTCCGCCAGTTCGAAGGCCAGGATGGTCAACTCCGCCATCTCCTGGACTGAAGCGGGAGCCACGACCAGGTTGCGATAGTTCCCATGGCCGCCGCCCTTGACCATGGCAAAGTAGTCGCTCTGCTCCGGAGCGATGTTGCCCAGCCCCGGGCCCCCGCGCATCACGTCCACAATCACGCAAGGCAGTTCGGCCCCAGCCAGATAGGAGATTCCTTCCTGCATCAGGCTCAGGCCGGGTCCGGACGACGCGGTCATAACCCGCACTCCCGCGGCCGCAGCGCCGTACACCATGTTGATCGAGGCGGTCTCGCTCTCTGCCTGCACGAAGATCCCCCCGACCTCAGGCAGATAAAGAGCGGCCGCCTCGGCAATCTCGCTGGCGGGCGTGATGGGATATCCGTAATAGGCGCGGCAACCGGCCAGCAGCGCGCCCTTCATGACGGCAACATTGCCCTTACAGAGCTGGCGCATGTTCGCCTCCTTGCACTGCTGGTACGGGCCTGGGCGGAGGCGCCAGCCGGTACACCACGATCGCTCCCGGCTCCGGGCAGCAATAGAAGCAGATGCCGCACCCGGTGCAGTCTTTCCCGGTATAGCGCGCCGGATGCACTCCGTACGAACTCAACTCAGGCGCCAGTTCCAGACACTTCGGCGGGCACGACTCCACGCATAGCCCGCATCCTTTGCACTCCTCCACATCAATGGTGATCTTGCCTCGTGCTTGACCTGCCATCTTGCTCACCTCGTTGCGGCTGACTGTGCCTTTTGGGGATGCTGCAACCACTTCGTCATTTCACAGTACTTGTAAAGCTGTTCGCGGAACTTCGGATGCGCGATCTCGATCAGCGCCTTGGCCCGCTCCCGAATCGATTTTCCGTGCAGGTACGCCACGCCGTATTCCGTAACGACATAGCGGATCAGGCCGCGCGATGTCACCACCCCTGCCCCAGGACTTAATGAGGGCACAATCCGAGAGATGGTTTCGTGCTTGGCGGTGGAAGAGAGAGCAATAATCGGTTTGCCCCCTTTGGAGCGCGAAGCGCCGCGGATGAAGTCCACCTGGCCGCCGATACCGCTGTAAAACTGGGTCCCGATGGAATCCGAGCAGACCTGCCCGGTCAGATCGATCTCCAGCGCCGAGTTGATCGCCACCATGTTGTCGTTGCGCGCGATCAACGCGGGATCATTGGTATAGGCCGTGGGATGAAACTCGAAGATGGGATTGTTATCCACGAAGTTAAACAGGGTCTTCGTGCCTATAGCGAAGCCCAGAATGATCTTGCGCGGCTTGAAGTTCTTGCGCGCGCCGGTGATTACACCCGCCTCGATCAGCGGAATGACTCCATCCGAGACCAATTCGCTGTGCACCCCCAGATCCTTGCGGTCCATCAGCAGGGGCAACACTGCATCCGGGATGCCGCCGATTCCGGTTTGCAGCACCGCCCCATCTTCAATGAGTCCAGCCACATTGCGGGCGATGGGCACTTGCGAGTAGGTCAGCTCTGCCTTTTTCATCGCACACAACGGCCGCGACGACTCGACAAAGGCGTCGATGTCGCCGATGTGGATGAAGCTGTCGCCAAAGGTGCGCGGCATCTGGTCGTTCACCTGCGCGACCACGTAAGCCGCACATCTTGCCGCGGTCAGCGTCGTGTCCACGCCAACCCCGAAGCTGCAGAATCCATGCGAATCGGGAGGAGAAACTTCGATCAGGGCGACATCGATGGGCATGGCGCCGCTCTCGAACAACCCCTCGATCTCGGAAAGATAAATTGGTGTGTAGTCGGCGCGCCCGTCGTTGATGGCCTCGCGCACATTCGGACCCATGAACATCGCATTATGGCGGAAGTGTCCCGCCATTTCGGGCGCCACATACGGTGCGCAGCCCATGGTCATCATGTGCACGATCTCTACGTCATATAGCTCCGGGGCGCGCCGCATCAGCGCCTCCACCAAAGTTTCCGGCTCGGCGCATCCCGGCTGGATGTACACCCTCATCCCTGATTTCACACAGGTCAGGGCTTCATCCGCCATTTTCAGTTTCGTCTTGTATTCCATCTCCCATGACATCGACATCTCACTGCTCCCCCTAAACGGCCCGCACGCTTTGCGCTTCCACCGGCGTTCGTGCCAGTTGTTCTTCATACCCCACAGCCGCGTAGTAGATCGCGCGGTCAAAAAACATCTCGAGCATCTGCAGTAACTCCAACTCGCCCATGATCTCGATTGCCCGGTCCGCTACCGCCTCGCTTTTCAGGAACTCCCAAAGATTTTCCTTGGTGAGCACGACTGCCTGGATCACTTCGCTGAGCGGCACTTTCTGCCGCGCTCGCCGGGCCCCGATTTCGCGGTAGCGCTGCTCGATGTCCAGTTCATTCTTGCCCAGCAGCCATTCTCCCAGATGCCGGTAGATCTCATACACACGTTCCTTCAATTCATGCGCAGGAATATTCCGGAAATGGCTCACCTGGGAATTGGTTTGCACTCGCTCTTCCAGCCCGCCAGCGAGTGCATCGGCATGGGTCTCGATCAGACGCACCAGCCTGTAGGAAAACATCATAACCACCTCCCTTCCCAGACCTTCAAACAGTTATCTTCGCTGCCGGAGCATCCTGCCAGCCCAGGGGAGGCATTTTGGCCGATTCCACGCGCGGCTCAAGCATCTGAGGCACGGTCACGGCGCGCGAGATCATGCATACCGCCTTGGTCTTGCGCAGCAGCCCCAGCCCGGCTTCAAATTCATCTTCGCCATGCACCGTCAGCCGTGGACGGATTGTGATTTCCGCGAAGTTGCAGCCCAACTTATTCCGCTGAACATTGCCCTCGACTTCGACTTCCAGGTCGGTGTACTCGAATTGCGCAGCTCGGGCAACCGCCTCAAAGGTCGTAGTGAAGCAACTCGCCAGGGCGCACAGGAGCAATTCCTCGGGCGTCCACCGCCCCTCCAGCCCCCCTAGTTCCGGAGGGTCTGAAAAATGAATCGTATTCGGGGCCGATTCGCACTTCGCCAGCCCCGTACGGCCTGAAGTCCACCAGGCCGAAACGTGGTATGTATATTCTGCAGCCATAAGTTCACTCCCCGCCGCTTTCGAATGCGATCTTCCTCCGCTCAACCAAGGAGCGTGAAGATCACGGTGATCGTCGTTTCCACCTCCACCGGCTGCCCATTCAACAGGTAGGGCTTGTAGTGCCATTGTTTAACCGCTGCGATCGCGGCCGGCACCAGCATGGGGTGGCCGCTGATCAATTGCAGGTCCTGGATGTCGCCGTTTCGGTCGATAATCGCCTTCAGGACAACCTCTCCCTGTACCCGCGCCGCTCGTGCCAGCGGCGGGTACGCTGGTTCCACTCGGTGGAAGAGCAGCCCTTTCGTTACGCCCTGCGAGATCCGTACGCGTTGCGGTGTCGCCGGCACAAACTTGGGCGCGTTGCTCAGACGCGAAGCTGAATTGATGATTCCACCAATCACGCCTCCCATTTGTCCGCCGGGCACTCCTCCCGGAACGCCTCCGATTACTCCATTCGAAACCGGCATCGGTGGCGGCGCCTCTTCTTCATTGATCATCTGCACCTTCTGCGGAATCCGTGCCGGCGTACGCAGCGCTCCGGTAGAGAGCAGATCACTCTGAATTTGCCGCACTATCTTGGCGATCTGCTGTTCCGCCGCTGGCGGAGGCGGAGGAGGCGGTGGAGGCGGCGCCACCAGGAACGTCAACAATTGCGCCTTCGGCAGCTCCTCCGTGAACACCAGCGGAACCAGCAGCAAACCGCCAATCGCCAGGCAATTCAGCAGGAAGGAAACCGTGGTGGCAAGTGCCTTACGCTTCCGCTGAACTCCAAAATCCAACACGCTGTCCGCGAACATCGGCCGCGGCACAAATGGAGGCCCTACGATTTCCCGTCGCGTGAGCACCGCCGTGGAACGGCTCTCCGGTCGCTTTTCCTTTACCTCTGGTTCGTGGATCTCGATTGTCTGTCCCATGGGAGCCTCCCATTCCCTCTGTTCTGCATCAGCCCTGGGCTGTCGCAGGGAGAAGTGCCCTAGCGGCACATCTCCGCTTTGTCCAACCTCATCTTCCTTGAGCCGGCGCTTATAAAAAATGCCCGTCATCACGGCTCTGGGTGATCGAAATCACGGCGGCACCAAAGGACGTAACCCAAAGTAAGCGAAGCAGATTCGCCCTTTCCGCGCACCACGTGGAAATCTTGCGTAACACCTAATTTCTTCGCGAAGAAGAAGCAAAAGGTAGAGGGGCGACCAGCAAACTCAGCCACGGCACCGCGCAGACATTGAAGGAATTGACTTTGGAATGGAGCGGGAGACCGGGATCGAACCGGCGACATCCAGCTTGGGAAGCTGGCGTTCTACCGCTGAACTACTCCCGCTCAGGCCAGCGAACGAAGTTAGCTTACCACCACGGCGATGTACTCACAACCTCGTCCAGTTCTTCACGCAAACCTGGGTCAATGAGTGCTATGCCCTGTGGGTGTTGAAAAAGTCCCTCAACGGAACGGCTTTTCATCTGCGAGCATGCGTCGCTTGTTTTCTTGTCTCCGTTCGACTAAGTGGTGGTCGGCAGAACCGGTGTTGTCGGCTGACTGAGGAAGCGCACCAGTCGCTTGATGTTCTGAGCTACCGCTGCCAGGAAGAACTGCTCGCGCACGAACCTGAGTCTCCGCAGACGCAAGCGCCGCAATCCGATCTGATTCTTCAGTTCTGCAAACAAGGCCTCTACTTTCTTTCTCTGCCGTTGTGCTTTGGCGAACTCTGGTGTGTTGACCAACTCCCGCGCACGTTGTCGGGCTGGGTTCGTTCTGGTGGATGATAAGGCCCCGGAAGGCAGCACTGGTGCATTGTGGTCGGAGCGAGCAGGGGCCACACTTTTTGCGTGTCCCGATGTAGTTGAAGGCTCGATTGCGATAAACTCGGCCACCGTAGTTGAGGAACTGGCCGGCGGGGCAGATATAGCGATTGTTTTCCGGTTCGTACGTGAAACGCTCGGGGCCAAAGAATGGGCTCCTCTTGCGGTGGATACTGTCACGGGTCCGCATGTAGGGAGTGATGCTCCGATCGGCTAGCCATTGCAAGAACTCGCCGTTCCCGTAGGTCGTATCGGCAGCCACCGATTCTGGCTCTCGTCCTTGCCATTGCGCGAAACGAGTGAGCATGTCCTGCGCGGCTACCGTTTCCTGGCTCATCCGTGCTGCCGTCGCTTGCACTCCCACGATCACGCAACTGTGATTGTCGATCAGATAGTTGTCGTAGTACCCCAGTCGAGCCGGTGTCCCGCCTTTCGTGGCGTAAGTGGAATCGGGATCGGTTGTCGATGACCTGATCTTGCTCGTGCACCGACTCTTCCACCGGATTCTGCTGTTCCAGTTCCACCAGAAACTGGCGCACCGTATGGTTGACCGTGGCCGCTTCCGCCAACTGCTCGCGTGGAATGCGACTCTCTTTCGCCGCATTCGCCTCCACGAAACTGCCATCGACCGACAGTTCCTTCCCTCGCACCAGCCCCACTTCCACGCACTGCTTCACGATCCGTTCGAATAGCCGCTCGAATAACTTCGATTCCTGAAATCTTCCGTGCCGGTTCTTGGAGAACGTAGAGTGGCTGTGGAATCTCCTGATCGAAACCTAGACCGGTGAACCAGCGCCACGCCAGATGCATGCGCAGTTCCTCCGACGAACTTCCGTTCGCTGGTGATGCCGTACAAATAGCCAATCAGAAGAATGCGCAGCAGCAACTCAGGATCGATCGATGGCCGACCCGTCTCACTGTAGCTGTCCTTCAGTTGCTGCCGGACGAACTCGAAGCTGATGTGTTTGTCGATCAGCCGCAACAGATGGGTTTCAGAAACTTGGTCTTCCAGACGGAAGTAGTAGAACAAAGCTTCGGAGCGGTCGTGTTGCCCCATCATAATCAGCAGGCCTCCGACGATCAGAATCAAACAGAGCATGTGCGATTGCTTTCTTCTAACATGCTTCTGCTGAATTTCATCCTGCTAATCGACGTGACTTTTTCAACACCCACCCCTGTTAGCGGAAGCTACGCGCATGCCGCCTCCGGCGTGATGAAGAAAAAGCCGCCCAAAGATCGGGCGGCATTGGTGTTTCGGTTGCGATTCGGGACAGCCCCCATCGGAGCGGGAACTACTGCTGCAGAGTACCGCTTACAATCGTATCGGCATCCGTCTCAACGGCTAGCAATTCCTTCCCGCCGTCCACAACCACGAAGTGGAAGTGCATTTCGGAGAGCCCCACCGGCTTTATGGTAGCCCTGCCTCTGCAGTCCGTGCCAACCGTGTAAGAACCGGTGATGGGCTCCTCTGCCAACGCCGTGCTACCCTCGGCACCCGCTATATGTCCGCGTATCACTCCGCCTCCAGAAGCATCGACGCTTAACTTCAGCTCACCAATGAAAGCCACCCATTCTGGCGCGGGCGCCCCTGTGAGGAAGAGGCCGGTTGTTTCAAACCCAAAACTACCCTTAACTCCGGCATTGGTGCAGGTCGCGGAGCTCTGCTTCACGGCGAATCCCTCCGAAAAAGGGTGAAGGGCCAAAAATCCCGTTGTCGTGACCACAATTGAGAAGGGGCTGAGTCCCACGGGTATACCCGTGCCGGTGCAGTTCGGGGCGACGGTGTATGTTCCGGGGACATGCTCGGTGGCAATCACGCCGTCATGGGATGCTGTGGTCTCCACAGTGAATGTGCCTGTGGTTGAGTCAAACGTGATCTGGCTCACGGCGGCGGTGAAAGGGGCGCCGTTGCTATCTGTGCCATCGTGCAGAAACCCGTAGGTGCCACTCAGAGAGGCTCTTGAACAAGGCGCCGCCCAGGCAGCGGAACTGACCACAAAGCTGGCAAGAACTATCATTCGAGCGATGCAAAATCTTTTGGAAATCATGGTGCTCTCCTCTTACCTGTTACCTGTTTTCTTGCTTGCGTTCGGTCCATGTAGCTCGGAATTTTCTTTTTGGCCCCAAAAACGGCTGCCATTGTCGGCTCAATTCCTGTTCGAGTCAATGCGAAACAATTTGCAACGGGGAGAGACCATTTGTGTTATGGATCGTTGATCGAAGCCGCTTTGCCACGGAAGAATCCACAAGTTGCCGTAACATCCCCATTACACTTGTTGACCCCGATTTTGGCGAGCAAAAGGCTACGGCGACGCGACCGGCACCACGAGTAGGGAATCATATACCGCGCATTGCCACGAGACAGGATTCAGGAAGCTACTGCGGCACCTTATTCTCGCGCAGCGAATCCACCATCTGCTTTGCTTCCGCTAAGCTGCAGCCGTAGAGTTTGCGGGCTGCGTACACGGCCGTGATCGTCTGGCCGCGGGCGACGAGTTCGCGGAGTTGCTTCTGTTGGTCTTCACGGCTGAGCGATTTCAGGTGCGTGAAGTCCTGCCTTAAGGAAACCGCATCGGCGATGACCGTGTAGGGGCGCAGGGCGTCGAGGAACTTTTGTGCGCCCGGCACTACGTCCCAATGGATGCGAACGCTCGCAGGAGCGGACATCGTGACGGGATAATCCCGGTAAAGAGTCGAACTGGTGCCATACCAGCGTTTTTCCAATGGGGCCTGCTCGCCGAGCTCCGCCTGCAACGCCTCTGCAAGCGGCGCGGGATCGCCGGATAACTCAAGTTCGACAAAGCGCAGGTATTGGGTTTGCTTGACGCCTGGCTTTGTCGTATCCGGTGTCTCGACGCGCTCTTTGATTAGGCGGGCCGACGCGATCTCGCCGAAGGAAAGGAAGACGACCGAAGGGTCATCGGCGGACAACTGGTAGTTCAGATAAGAACGATATTGCACATAGATTCCCGTCTCGTTCATCCGGGCGAGCCAATTGGAAGGGTGGAAGCGCGCAGTTACCATCCTTAGCGTCAAAAGCAGAAACAGCAGCAGAAACGAGCCGAAGAAGTAGCCGGGCGGCCACTTTGCCGTGTAGGCGTGGAGGAGAAAGGCGGTGGCGGCGGCGAATCCGGCAAGCCAGACGATCAAAGCACGCAGGCGCGCGTGGCGGAATGCGCGGTCATTGGGGCCAATCTCGACGTCTTGAAGGCGCAGCAGGCGCATAGCAGCTCCGATTGAACGACAAGAGTTTACTTCGCCAGAGCGGCCCGGCGATAGTTACTTGCGATACCGCCGCAATAACATGAACCACAGATGGGACAGGCAGAGCAGCTTTCAGCGCCACGAATTATAATTGGCGTAATATTTACGGTTGGGCTGAAGTTTTCCTTCACGCACCAGAAACGCAGGCAGGGAGACGGGATTTTGCAGAGGAGGTCAAGAACATGAATATCGTCGGACGGGCTGCAGGGTTCTCAAGGCCTGGATTGGGCACGCAGAGTTTGCTTTGCCTCTTGTCATTGGCTCTGTTGTTCGCAACTTTGCCGCCAAGCCTGTCGGCCCAGGACGCGCAAGCCCCGCCGCCGCAGGATACCCAGGCTCCGTCCCAGAGCGGGCAGGCGCCACCCTACGCGCAGCAGACTCCCGAGCAGTTGCAGCGGTTAGTTGCGCCAATAGCGCTGTATCCCGATTCTCTGGTAGCGCAGATCCTGGCGGCGTCCACGTTTCCTGAACAAGTCGTCGAGGCCGACCGATGGGTGCAGGCGCATCCTGATTTGAAGGGCGAGGCTTTGGCTCAAGCTGTCGATCAGCAGCCCTGGGATCCGAGCGTCAAGGCGCTCGCGGCATTTCCATCCGTCCTGGGAAATATGGACAAGAACCTTTCCTGGACGTCGTCGCTGGGTGACGCTTACTACAACCAGCAACAGGATGTGATGGATGCGATACAGGTGATGCGCCACAAAGCCCAAGCGGCCGGCGCTCTTAAGAGCACGCAGCAAGAAGTCGTAAAGGACGAAGGCTCGGATATTGACATTGAGCCTGCCAGTCCCGATGTGGTTTATGTTCCGGCCTATAATCCGTGGTTGGTTTACGGATACCCCATCGAGGCGTGGCCGGGATGGTATCCCTATCCCGGGATCTGGTTTGGGGGCCCGTATCTGAATTTCGGGGTCGGCTTTGGCATCGGCTGGTTCGGCGGCTTTGGCTGGGGATGGGGTCATTGGGGGTTCGATTGGCACAACCATTATGCGATGTTTAATCACGGCCGTTACTACTCGCGCAGCAGGACGTTTTATAACCGCGACAACTTCTATCGCGGCGGAGGCGCCCGAGGCGGAGCATACGGTGCCCGCGGCGGAGCGTATGGTGCCCGCGGGGAACCGGGGCGCGGCGGAGTTTACAACCGTCCCGGTGCAAGCCCCAGGCCTTTCGAGGGAAACCGGAATGCGGCTCGAGGATACGCCGCACCTCGTGGCGAGAGCGGCGTTCGCTCGGGCGCATTCAGCGGCTACGACCACGGCGGAGAGAGCAGGAGCTATTCCTCCCGCGGAAGCGCCAGCATGGGCGGCGGCGGTCATGCCGGCGGAGGCGGTGGTCACGGCGGAGGCGGTCATCGTTGAGCGAGATCGTTGATCGGAGTCAGGATTGAGGGTTCGTCAGGTTTCTGCGAGCTTGAAAAATTTGGAGATGGAGATGAGCCATATGCGGCGAACGAAACTGAACTTCTACAAATTTCATGGGGCCAATCTTCTTCCTTTAGCCGTGGTTGCGATCGCTTTGGCGATGTGCGTTCCCACGGATTCCATGGCGCAGCAAGCGGGCCAGAAAACGTTTTCATCGGCGGAAGAGGCAACTAGCGCATTGGTCACGGCTGCGCAGAACAATGACGAAAAAGCTATGCTCGATATCCTCGGACCCGATGGAAAGCAAATCGTCTCGTCGGGAGACGACGCCGAGGACGCCGAGAGCCGCGCCAATTTCGTAAAGAGATATGGGGAAATGCACCGCCTGGTGAAAGAACCCGATGGAACCACAGTTTTGTACATTGGCGCGCACAATTGGCCTGCGCCCATACCGCTCATGAACAAGGGTAAATTGTGGTATTTCGACACTGCGGCGGGCAAGAAAGAAATTTTGTACAGGCGCATTGGCCGGAATGAAATGTCGGCTATCCGCGTTTGCCAGGAACTGGTGGCGGCGCAAAAGGAATACTCCGCGCAGCACAAGGAGTACGCGCAGAAAATCTTCAGTGATGAAGGGCAGCATGATGGCCTTTACTGGGAAGCTGCCGAGGGCAAGCCGCAGAGCCCCATCGGACCGCTTGTGGCATCGGCCGTTGCTCAGGGCTATGCCAAGAGCCAAGAGGGCGCTCCGACTCCTTACCGCGGCTACTACTTTCACATCCTGGAACGTCAGGGAAAGAATGGCCCAGGCGGCGCGAAGAATTACATCGTGAGTGGCAAAATGACCGAAGGCTTCGCTTTCGTCGCCTATCCGGCCGAATACAGGTCGTCGGGCGTGATGACTTTCGTCGTTAACGAGGATGGAGTCGTATATGAGAAGGATCTCGGCAAGAAGACCGACGCTGCCGGTAGAGCCATGAAGGAATACGACCCCAATTCCAGTTGGCGAAAGGCTGAAGAACAGCAAGAGCAGACTGCTGCCGAGCCGACCAAGTAGCTTGCTACTGCAGCTTTGCGTACTCCGTCTTGGCTTGCTTCAGGACGGGGACGTCGGGGTCGGCGTCTTTCCAGAGTGCAAGAAAGTCTTGGTATGTAGCTTTCGCCTTTGCAGAGTCGCCCTGCAATGCGTAGGCACGGGCCAGCCCGAGATGGGCGAGCGCTGCGATCGGTTGACTGGCGATCAGTCCCCGATGCGCCAAGATCTTGTTGTATTCAACGGCGGCTTGTTGGCCTTGCTCGGCCTTTAGGTATGCCTCGCCCCGCACGAAAACCGGATACATCGTGGCTTGGGCGATGCTGGTACCGCACATCAATTCATAGATGTGCGCCCTCTCGAGATCTTCAACGGCCTTCGCGGGCTCGCCGTCGTTCAGGTCAAGAGCGGCACGAGTCGTGGAAATCCAAAATAGACTGACCCAGCCATCGGGGTTAGTGGTCTTCTGAAGACTGTTAAGGAGCGCCTCCGCACCCCCCGTTTCACGGGCACGGGCAAGAGCCAAAGCAGAAAGCACTTTCACATCTACGTACGAATCCAACTTCACGGCGGCTGATGCAGCGCCCCTTGCTTCGGTGACATTTCCAAATTCAGCTTCACGCATTGCGCCATAGGCCTGCCAGGTTGCAGCGGCTGTTTTCAGGCTGCTTCGTTGTGCAGCATCCGCCGCACGCCTGAGAAGTTCGCGGGCCTTCATCAGATGGCCGTAGTAAGCCTCACCATCCGATGCGGTGGCAAAAACCAAGCCTGACTCCGGGTGATCTTCGGCCCATGCAAGTTCGTGATGCATACCATCGACATCGCCCCGAAGGAACCTGATCTGATATTGAACGTAGTGGCCGTACTCCGGATCGAACTTGCGCGCCTTGGCACGGTCCAGTATGGCCTGTGCGTCGTCTAGGCGATCGGCGGCCAAGTAAAATGCGGCGAGATTTTCATAAGCCACAGAATTGTTGGGATCAAGCTGTACCGCTTTTTCACCCGCGCTGACCGCAGCGGTTAATTGCCCACTCCATTGCAAGAGTGCGCCCAATTCAACGTAAGGAATTGCATCTCGGGGATAGGTCTTAGCCCACAACTCTAAAACTGGCTTGGCTTTATCCAATTCCTCGCTGAGAATGCTGAAGTACATGAACATTACCCGATACCTTTCCCGTTCGCTGATGTGATCGCGGAGGGCGTACGCTTTCTTGAGGTTCTCGTCCTGCAGTTCACCATCGCTGAGATTGCCGTAAAGCGCGGCAAGACGCATGTAAGCAGAGGCAAAGTTCGGATCAAGCTCAATGGCGCGTTTGAAGTACGATGTGGCAGCGAGATCGCCCTGTTCGTCCAGAGCCTTGATGCCCAGACTGTAAGCCTGAAGCGCCTCCAACGACGAGGTAGTCACCTGTTCTACAGGTAGGTCGAATCTCTGAACCGAACCGAGGGACTCACCGAGTTTTCCGCGAAGCCGAGTGGCTGCTTGATCCAGCGCCTGCAAGACCTTTTCTTTCGTGTTAGCTTGCACCTGCTCCCGAGCCAACGTGTCTCCGTTCACGCAATTGCTGGCTTCCAGGCCGATGACATACTGGTTTCCCAAGCTGGCGATCGATCCGGCCAATACCGCTTTGCTACCGGTTCGCTTGCAAAGTTGAGAAGCTACATCGCGCGAGACCCGTTCAGTCGCCGCAAGCCCCATCAGCTTGAGAGTTTCTTGAACGCGACGTTCCGGAAGCACATTTAGAAACGGGGACTGATCCAAAGCGGCGGCAAGGGCTTGGTTCAACGTTTCATCGAACACCGGATCGCCCGTCGCGTTCGTAACATCCGCTATAACAATCGTGTCTTTGTCGGTGAGTTTCGGCGGACGCTGCAGGAACAGACCAGTGAGGACAGCTATGGCCGCCAATGCTCCTACTGCAAGAATCAAGGGCATTCGTACTCTGCGTCTAGCAGGCGCAGCATCGGCCACAGCCAACAATTTCTGCGATTCCGTATCACGCTTCAGGCGTTGCAGGTCGGTGCGAATCTCCGAAGCGTGCTGATAACGGAGGTTGCGATCCTTCTCCAAACACTTAGTAATGATTCGCTCCACATCGTGAGGTAGCTTCGGGTTTAGTCTCAGTGGAGTTGCAGGCGTCCGGTTGAGTATTGCCTCGAAGACTACTGCTGTACTTTCCCCATTGAACGGCAGCGTCCCCGTCGCCATCTCGTAGAGCACGGCACCGAATGAGAACAAGTCCGTACGGGCATCCAGTTCCTTCGCCCGAACCTGCTCCGGCGACATGTACGCCACCGTCCCTAGAGTGCTGCCGGGGCTGGTGAGATGCTCCTGAGTCTGCGTGTTAAGAGCCGCAATTTTGCTTGAAGAACTGCCCGCCAGACTAACCTTCGCCAGCCCAAAGTCGAGTATCTTCGCGTGCCCGCGCTTGGTGACGAAGATGTTTTCCGGCTTGATGTCGCGGTGGATGATGCCTTCCGCGTGGGCTGCGTCCAGCGCGTCGGCAATCTCGATGGCAACAGACAGAATCAACTCGGTTTCCATCGGGCGCCCGCCGATGCGATGCTTCAGCGTCAGTCCGTCCAGAAATTCCATCACAATGAAGGGCTGCCCGTCGTGCTGTCCAATTTCATGAATCGTGCAAATATTTGGGTGATTCAGTGCCGACGCGGCTTGCGCTTCTCGCTGGAACCGAGCCAGTACTTGGGGGTCTTTGGATACTTCATCGGGCAGAAACTTGAGCGCGACGAAGCGGTGGAGGGTGATGTCCTCGGCCTTGTAAACGACACCCATCCCGCCCCCGCCCAGCTTCTCGATGATGCGGTAATGCGAGATAGTCTGGCCGATCATTGGAGCAGAATGCTACGTCGGTGAAATGGGCAAGTCAATGAAAGCGCCGGCGGGGCAGTGGCGCGAAGCCATGAGTCCTGTTAGGAGTGTCTGACAATCCCGCTAGTTCGGCTACTGCAGCTTCGCGTACTCCGCCTTGGCTTGCTTCAGGATGGGGACGTCGGGGTCGGCATCTTTCCAGAGGGCGAAGAAATCCTGATAAGCAGTGCGCGCTTTCGCGGTGTCCCCGGAAAGCGCATAGGCCCGCCCCAATCCCAGACTGGCCAGTGAACGATAGGGCGAATTTCCCATTACTCCTTTGTGATCGATGATTTTCTGAAACTCCGCTGCCGCCTGCCTGCCCTGCTTCAACTGCAGATACGCGAGGCCCCGCAGGTACGTGGGAACTCCGAAAGCGACAAAGCCGAACTCGTATGGCTCGACTGCGCGCAACTCCTCGATCGCTTTTGATCCGTCGCCGCGCCGCAATTCCTGCCGCGCGCGAATTTGGGGGATGTCCACCTTCTGCGCGAATGTCTCCAGCGGATACTTCTTGTTCAGATCTGTCGCCAGCGCCTCAGCTTTTTTCGCGTCGCCGCAGGTGGCAAACACAAATCCAGCCAAGGCTGAGGCCACGCGGCCCGAATTCGACGCCAGCCCGGCCGCATCTTGCAGCGCCAATTCACAGGCGCCCAAATCTGCTTCCCGGACGGCGCGCCTTCCCAGGTCACTGTCTGCCCCTTCTTTCATGTCATGGTTGCTTTGCATCTCGATGGCCTGTTGTGCGAGTTCCCGGGCCAGATTCAATTTCCCCGCTTGCGCCTCCACTCCGGAGTGCACGGAGAAAAAGCGAAACTCTCCCGGCTTCCCTTTTGCCCAATCGAGCTCGCGTTGCGCATCTGCCGCCCGCCCCGCGCCTGCTGCTTCGACATAGGTAGTCCAATGCAAAAATTCCGCTTCAGGAAATCGCGCCACTCCCTGCGCTACGATCTGCCGGGCTTCATCAAAACGATTCATTCCCCAATAAGCGAAGGACAGACCCCCGTAACTGTTCGGCGAATTGGGGTCGATCCGCATGCTCTCTCGCGCCTCCGCAGCCGCCTTCTCGAAATCTCCAGTTTGCAAATAGGCCGATGCCAGATTGTTGCTGGGAATCGAATCGTTCGGATAGGTTCGCTGGTAAAGCTCAAGGGTCTCAATCTCTTTGTCCAACTCGCCGGTAACCGTATCGTAGTAGTGATGAGTGATGTAAAGCCTCTCCCTCTCGCTCACCCGATCGCGCAATTCATATGCCTTTCGCGTACTCTCTATCGCCTGCTCGAGTCTGCCGTCATTCGAATCAACCACTCCCATGCGCGCATATACCCAGGCGAAATTCGGGTCCAGTTCCACCGCCCGTTTGTAAAAAGTGAGCGACTCCCGCTCGCGCCCCTGGTCGAACTCCGCGTTTCCCATGGAAAATGCTTTCAGCGCCTCCAGCGACGAAGTCGTGACTTGCTCGATTGGCGTGTCGAATTTTTGTACGGAAGCCAGCGACTCCCCTAACTTGCTGCGCAGCTTGGTCGCCGCGCTTCCCAGCCCGGCCAATACCTGCTCCTTGCTTGCGGCTTGGGACTGCTCCTGTGCCAGCGAATCCCCGGTCTGGCAGTTGATGGCGTTCAGTGTGATCACATACTGGCTGCCCAGGCTGGCAATCGATCCGGCAAGCATTGCCTTGCTGCCCGCGCGCAGGCACAAATCGCGAGTCAGGTCAGCGGTGAGCCGCTCGTCCGGTGAGCGTCCCATGAAGCCCAGCGTCTCCCGCACCCGCGCGCCCGGTAACACGCGCAAAAACGGCGACTGCTCCAGATCCACCGCCAGCGCCTGCTTCAACGTGCCATCAAACACCGCATCGCCAGTGGTGTTGCTAAAGTCGGCGAGCACAATCGTATCCTGCTGCGTCAGCTTGCTCACCGATCGCGACCGGAAATACAAACCTGCGGCCAGCAGAACCGCAAGCACAACTGCAATCGGCAGCCCAATCGCCAGCAGTTTCTTTCCGCCCACCGCGCCCGGGCTGATTTGCTCTGAAACGATCTGCCCTGAAACGACTTGCCCAGAACCGATCTGCCCTGAAGCAGGCGCGGACGGTGCTGAAGGCGTGGAATGCGCTCCGGAAGGCTGCACCGGCGCAGCTTGCACAGGGATCCGCGAACTCGAGCTTGGCGTCGCCCCCTGCGCGTTCGGCCCCGTTGGCTCCTGCGCCATTGGCACTCGCTCCGAACTGGCTGCAATGGCTCTCCCGCTGTCCGTATCGCGCTTCAGCCGCTGCAGGTCGGCGCGAATATCGGCGGCATGCTGGTAGCGCAGGTTCCGGTCCTTCTCCAGCGCCTTGTTGATCACGTCTTCCAGCTTGGCCGGCAGGTCCGGATTCAACCGCACCGGCGAAACCGGCGCGCGATCCAGAATCGATTGAAAAATGAGCGCCGACGTTTCTCCTCGAAACGGCAGTGTCCCCGTGGACATCTCATACAGCACCACGCCGAAAGAAAAAAGATCGGTCCGCGGGTCGAGTTCTTTGCCCTTCGCCTGCTCCGGAGACATATAGGCCACTGTTCCCAGAGTCGAGCCTGGACTGGTCAGGTGATCCTCGACCACCGCACTCGCGGCCGCTGTGACCTCGGGCATTGCGGCCACCTCGCGAGGCGTTGCCCTTACCTTCGCCAGTCCAAAGTCCAGAATCTTCGCATGGCCGCGCTTGGTCACAAAAAGATTCGCCGGCTTGATGTCCCGGTGAACAATCCCTTCGCTGTGGGCCGCGTCCAGCGCATCGGCCACCTCAATCCCCAAAGCCAGGATCGTCTCCAACTCCATCGGGCGCGCGCCGATCAGGTGCTTGAGCGTAGCCCCGTCCAGAAATTCCATGACGAGATAGGCGCGACCGCCTTCTTCGCCAATGTCATAGATCGTGCAAATGTTGGGATGGTTCAGCGCCGACGCCGCCTTCGCCTCGCGCCGGAATCGCTCCAGCGCCTGGCGGTCCTGTTGCAACTCCTCGGGAAGAAATTTCAGCGCGACAAAGCGGCCCAGGCGTGTGTCTTCTGCTTTGTAAACTACGCCCATGCCGCCACCGCCGAGCTTCTCGAGGATGCGGTAATGCGAGATCGTCTGGCCGATCATGGCGTTTCGGAATCTTAGGGCCGAAGCCAGGCCAAGTCAATCCGCGACGGTTTCAACGAGTGCTATCGCGTATATCGTCATTGAGGGTCGTGGTTCAGGTCGCCTTGTGCGACTCAAACACCGTTTGCGGCTTTCAGGGCCAATCTGGCTACCTATCTAGGGAACATTACGACGGGATATTGCGACCTGCGTTGGTGTTTTCCGGTTTCTGTCAGAGGACTTGGCGGGATGACTCCGGTAATTAGCGGTTTGAATGGCGATCTCGCTAAAGTTCAGGAGGGGTAAAAGTATGAAGCGAGTTCTGATTGTAATTCTTGCAATAACGACCCTGGCGGCGGCTCGGGATAAAAAACCAAAGGCTCAGCCGGGACCGTATATGTTCACCAGCAAAGCCTCCGCTCAAACGCTCAAGGCACTAATTGTCCAAGCGAATCTAAACGAAGGGTATATCCTCGACTCCGACAGTCAGTTGCAGTTCCGCTTCTCGAAGCCAGCGCAGATGCCAATCATGGGTGCGCTTTTCCTGGCCTCGAGTGCGTGTACTGGCATGACTACAAAAAAAGTGTGGTTATACACTTTGGTGGAACTCAATGGCATGACGAAGGTGACTGTCCAGCCTCTCTGGGAATATCCTGACGATTACTGTAAAACGCAAACTCAGGGACTGATATGGAGCCAGCCTGAGGAGATTGCGGCATTCCAAGCCATGTTGGACAAAGCTCCCACATCGAATACGCGAGTGCCAACTCCTGCTCCAGCTCAACAGTAGTTGCTCCTCTGCATCAACTTCGGTCGCAGAGCGGCAGCAGATTATGAAGCAACATAGCCGTTGTGTGGAGTTGGCAAAGGACAATCCCAGGATCACTTCCAAGTATGGGCGAAACGATTTAGCCGGCTGCAACTTGAGAGCCCCTCCCGTACCCGGTGCCGTTGGCCAACACCACCGAGGGATTATTGTCGATTAATCCCCATATCGCTCATTAACCCCCGTGGCTGGAGTTTTGAGTGCTATCCTCGGGTGACGGCGGCTACGTCCCACCGCAGAAGAGACTCCGCCGGCTCTTCCTCTCAGGGGACGTGATAAATTGATCCTCGCGCTAATAAAATCAGGATCGATTTCCACCCTTTGGAGGAACGCTGGATGCGAAGGCCCATTTTGAGGATCACCAGACAGCTCGTCACACTAGCCATCGCAACCCTCGTGCTTCAGCTCTCAATAGTGCTTGCCCAGGTAAAGCAAGAAACGCCAATAACCAAGCCCGAACCTGCCAAGATCGAGCCGCAGCACCCGGAACAATTCAAACCCGAGCAGCAGGCAAGCAAGGGATCGGTCACCATCGGTGGCAACGTTATTAACTACGACGCATTCGCGGGCACGCTGGTCGTGCATCCCAAGGATTGGGACGACGTCCCGCAAAACGCCGACAAGGATGACAAGAACAAGCCCGCCGAGGCCAGCATGTTCTACGTGGCATATTTCAAATCGGATAACAAAGGCGAAGCCCGTCCGATTACCTTCCTTTACAACGGCGGACCTGGTTCCTCGACCGTGTGGCTTCACATGGGAGCATTCGGGCCGAAGCGCGTTGTCACTGCCAACGACACCCACACTCCCGCCGCGCCCTATCCCGTGGTGAACAACGAATACAGCCTGCTCGACGTAAGCGATCTGGTCTTTGTGGACGCGCCCGGCACCGGCTTCAGCCGCATCGCCGGAAAGGATAAGGAGAAAGCATTCTACGGTGTCGACCAGGATGCATGGGCCTTCGGCGATTTCATTTCGCAATTCCTCTCCAAGTACGGACGCTGGAATTCGCCAAAATATCTGTTCGGTGAAAGTTACGGCACCACGCGATCCGCCGTCCTCAGCAACATTCTCGAAACCGAACGCGACATCGACTTCAACGGCGTGATCCTTCTATCGCAGATATTGAACTTCTCGCTCGATTCGGATTTCCCCGAGTTCAATCCCGGCGTCGATGTGGCGTATCAACTCAATCTGCCTACCTATGCTGCCTCCGCCTGGTATCACCACAAACTGCCGGACTCTCATCCGGAACTCGCGCCCCTGCTAGCCGAGGTCGAGCACTTCGCAATGTACGATTACGCTCTTGCGCTTGGGGCCGGCTCTTCCCTTCCATCGGACCAGCGCCATGCCATCGCCGCCAGGCTTCATGAATATACCGGCCTTCCGGTTGCCTACATCGAGAAGGCCGACCTGCGCATCAATGGCGGAGAATTTGAGAAGAACCTTCAGGACGAAAGCAATCTCACCACCGGGCGCCTCGACACGCGCTTTTCCGGACCCACATTTGATCCGCTCAGCAAAGCGGCTGAGTACGATCCGCAGTCGGCGGCCATCTCTTCAGCGTACGTTTCCGCATTCAACGACTACGTACGAAAAGATCTGAAGTATGGCGAGAACAAGGAATACAAACCGGAAATCGAACTCTTCAAATGGTGGAGCTTCGCGCACAAGCCTCCCGGTGTTCCTTTTGCGCTGCCGGGAGCCACCAACGTCATGCTCGACCTCGCCATCGCAATGAAGTACAACCCGCAGCTCAAAGTCCTTTTAAACGCCGGGTATTTCGATCTCGCAACTCCGTTCTACGAAGGCGTCTATGAAATGCAACACTTGCCGATTCCACCGGATCTGCAAAAAAATATCGCATTCAAGTTTTACGAATCCGGACATATGGTTTACGCCCACGAAGCCTCGCTAAAAGCAATCCACGACAACGTCGCGCAGTTTATCCGTAGCAGCGATAATTCCAAGACCAGGTAGAAACAGGAAGTAGATTACCCAGCGGCTGTTCCATTTATCGTTCACTTTTCGCAAGAAATAGGGCTGAGTGAGTGGACGTTAGCCCGGTCATGGAAAACTTCTACACCGACGTCATCTCGCTCGACTCCCGCTTCGATTCCGCTGCACGCGTAGCCGACCCTGCCCTGCTCGAACCCATCACCCGCCAACTGGTTGAAAGCATCATCGCCGCAGCCCAGCAGATGGGCATCGCTCTCATGATCTACGAAACCTATCGCAGCCAGGCCCGCCAGCAGGAACTCTTCGACAACGGCGCCACCAAGTTGCGCAAAGTCGGCGTCCACCACTACGGTCTGGCCTGCGATATCGTCCGCATAATCGGAGGAGAACCTTCCTGGAAAGGAGACTTTTCTTTCCTCGGACAACTCGCCCACAGCGCCGGCCTGATCTGGGGCGGAGACTGGGGCGCGCCGCAAATCAAGCACAGTTTCATCGACAGCGTCCACGTCCAGCGCTGCACCGTCGCCCGTCAGGCCGACCTCTTCGCCGGCAGTTGGTATCCCGACGACGCCTACAATCCCTACAGCGACGATCAGCACCTGTTACTCGCCGCCCTTACCAAACCCGCAAAGGCCGCCAGGCGCAGCAAAAAGAGGAGTACATAGCTCCCGCTTCGCCCGACTCTGCACGCTACCGCCCGCCTCGGGTAGTATGTTCGTTTGTCATCCCGTCGCCCCTGCCGACTTCCAAGGACATCTGATGCCCCGAACTCGCCGCAGTCCCAAGCTCGCCACCAGCCGCCGCTCGTTCCTCCAAACCACGCTGTTCGGAGGGGCGGCTGCCACTCTCTCCCCCGCACTCGGCGCCGCGCGCGAAGTTTCTACAACCGCGGCGGCACCCGCCGACGTCAAGCCCTTCGAACTCGATGAGATCACAATCTCCGGCTTGCAGGATGCCATGAAGTCCGGCCAGTTCACCGCCCGTTCCCTCGTCGAAAAGTACACCGCCCGCATCGAGGAAATCGACAAGCACGGCCCCGCGCTCAACAGTGTGATCGAACTCAACCCCGACGCCCTCTCCATCGCGGACGCGCTCGACCAGGAATGCAAGGCCAAAGGCCCGCGCGGACCCCTGCACGGCATCCCCGTGCTCATCAAAGACAACATCGATACCGCCGACCAGATGATGACCACCGCCGGCTCTCTCGCGCTGATCGGCGCCAAGCCGCCCAAGGATTCCTTCGTAGCGCAGAAGTTACGCGCCGCCGGCGCCGTCATCCTCGGCAAAACCAATCTCAGCGAGTGGGCCAACATTCGCTCCAGCCACTCCACCAGCGGATGGAGCGGCCGCGGCGGCCTCACCAAGAACCCCTACGCCCTCGACCGCAATCCCTGCGGATCGAGCTCCGGTTCAGGCGCGGCTTCCTCCGCCAACCTCTGCGCCGTCACCATCGGCACCGAAACCGACGGCTCCATCGTCTGCCCCGCATCTTCCAACGGCATAGTCGGAATCAAGCCGACGGTCGGCCTCGTGAGTCGCAGCGGCATCATCCCGATCTCCCACACGCAGGACGGCGCTGGCCCTCTCTGCCGCACCGTGCGCGATGCCGCCACACTCCTCGGCGCCCTTACTGGCGTCGACTCGGAAGACTCCGCCACCGCTGCCAGCTATGGAAAGTCGCACCGCGACTACACAGAGTTTCTCGATCCCAACGGCCTCAAAGGCGCCCGCATCGGAGTGGCTCGCAAATATTTCGGCTTCAACGATGCCGTCGATGCCCTCATGGAGCAATCTCTCGACGCCATGAAGGCTCAAGGCGCCACGCTGATCGATCCCGCCGACATCGAGACCCTGGGTAAGTTCGACGACAGCGAGCTGCTGGTTTTCATGTACGAATTGAAAGCCGACCTCAACGCTTACCTCGCCCGCCTCGGTCCCAGCGCGCCCGTACACACTCTTAAGGAGATCATCGAATTCAACGAGCGCAATCGCGCGAAAGAAATGCCCTACTTCGGCCAGGACTTATTCCTCAAGGCCGAAGCCAAAGGTCCACTTACAGAGAAAGCTTATCTGGATGCTCTCGAAAAAAATCACCAGCTCGCCCGTATTGAAGGCATCGACGCAACCATGAACAAGCACCAACTCGACGCCATCGTCGCCCCAACCGGCAGCCCCGCCTGGCTCACCGACCTCGTGACCGGCGACCACTTCTCCGGAGGAAGCTCCAATGCCGCGGCCGTAGCCGGATATCCCAACATCAACGTGACTGCCGGTTACATCTTCGGCCTCCCGGTCGGAATCTCATTCTTCGGCCGCGCCTGGAGCGAACCAGTATTAATCAAGCTCGCCTACAGCTTCGAGCAAGCTACGAAAGCCCGCAAGCCACCGCGCTTTCTTCCCACGATCGGGCCAGACTAAGAACTAACTGAGCCTTTTGCAGAAGTCAGGTATTGGTAGATTCTCAAGCCCTGTCCGGAATAAGCATTTCGCGTTTCTTAGCGACCTTTGCGGAATCTTGGCGACCTTCGCGGTTAAAAGCTTTGGCAATAATTGACTTGACTCGACCACGCTTTTAGGCTACTATTTCCTTGGTGGTTAACGACATGAACCCCGAACCAAAGAGCCTCCAAGAAGCCATTCTTTACTTCTCGAATCCTGACAACTGCATCGACTACCTTGCGATTCGGCGCTGGCCGGACGGGAAAGTTGTGTGTCCGACTTGCGGTTGTGAGACTGTGCAAATTCAAGCAGAAGCGCCGCACTTGGAATTGCGCGAAGCACCACGCAAAGCGCGAGTTCTCCATCAAGGTCGGCACGGTCATGGAAGATTCGCCCATTGGCCTCGACAAGTGGCTCACCGCAATGTGGCTCCTGACTGACCTGCAAGAACGGCATCTCCAGTTACGAGATCGCACGCGATGTGTAAGGTCACTCAGAAGTCCGCATGGTTCATGCTCCACCGAATTCGCCTTGCGATGCAGGATGATTTCTTTGGCAGCAAGCTCGGTGGCGAAGTTGAGGTGGACGAATCGTTCATCGGCGGAAAAGCGCGGAATATGCACAAGAGCGTTCGAGCACGTCGCATCAGCGGACGCGGAAAGCCTGACCGACAAGATCGATGTCATGGGAATTCTTGGAGCGCGGCGGAAAGGTTCGCACACAGGTGATTCCAGATCGCAGCAGCGAAACTCTGCAAGGTCTGGTCAAAAAGCATGTGACCGCCGGAGCCGAAGTCTTTACCGATGAACTGCACGGCTACTGGGGATTGAATGAGCAATACAAGCATCAGATCATCGACCACGCGCTGAAATATGTGGATGGCCGCGTACACACGAACGGCATGGAGAATTTCTGGTCGCTGCTGAAACGCGGCCTTGGTGGAACCTACGTTGCTGTCGAGCCGTTTCATTTGTTCCGCTATCTGGACGAGCAAATGTTTCGATTCAACAATCGTGCGACGAAAGACAATCCACTAAACGACGCTGACAGGTTCGATCTCGCTGTCCGTCAGATCGTCGGTAAGCGGCTCACCTTCGCTCAACTAACTGGCAAGGTGGGAGAAACGGTTAACTAAACCTTGGAGTCTTAAACGCGGTCGGAAGCGGGCGAAGTCCTAGCCCGCTTTTTCCGCGCCCGTTTCCGCTGCCATGCCCGCTCGCGCTTTTGCAATTCCTGATGCGAGACGCTGAGCACCTTCCGCACAACCGCATCGACTCTTTCAGCTTCGCTCGTTTCCGTTTTCGGGTTTGTCATTTTTCAAATCCTTGAGTATAGCGCCAGTTAGAGGTATGTGAGATATCTCTATCTTCGGAGGACCAATTCTTGCATTGTTGTTGTCGCGGGCATTCACAAACGCTGAAACAAACGCGGTGGTATCTGCGAAGTAGTTAGGGTAAGCATTCTTGAGTTCCGCTATCGAATCCACAGACACTAGCACAACTTGCGTGCTCGGCGCATCGCGTATCGGTTGCTCCGCATTCACATATTCATCGAACGCCCGGAGATTATCTTCCTTTCTGAAAGCCTTGACTTTCGCAGATTCCTTCTTTGGGTCAAGCTGTAAGAGAAACCAATACGGCTCTGGCGTATTTTTTTCTGTCTCCTCTTCTGCCTCCTCTTTGAACTTAGCTAATGCGTCGAAGGTGTGGACTGCATTTGTCCAATAGAGAAGCGTTTGCACAACTTCCAATTCCGCCCCAAGAGCACGGACCTCCTTGAGCAGCTCTTCCTCGCTGGTCGGAGCGCCTGGAGCAATCGGTTGTGCTTCCCTAAGCGCAATGGCGCTCGCCATCAGGACGAAAAACCGTCTCCACTTCACAAGATATTCTTTTGGCCGCAAGAGCATACTGCCAGCTTTCCGCCGAAGTTCCATACCAGTGAACGTCTCCACAGTTTCAAGGGCAGTAGCCCATGCGTGTTGCAACTGGGAGCGGATTTGAATCTCAATTCTGTGATTGTCAAAAGCACGATACCGCTCAGAGTTGCTCTTGTATTTGTAAACTAAGTGGATGCTGCGATAGCCGTCATCCTTTGGTTGCCGCACGTAGTTATTCCAGCGAAGACGCTCTGAGACCAAGCCGCCCAAGAGATACAGATTAGCCAATTGGACACCCCACCGATTGTGGGCATGATTGCGCGGCAGCCGCCGATGTCTTGAATTGGGACAATTTCAGATGACGAGATTGATTGTCCCTCAATTTTCGGCTGATAGATGGCAAGCGCTTGATTCGCTGTGCGACAATGGCGTCCTCGCTGATGCGTTTCGCGCGCTTCTCAAGCTCTTGCGAATCACATAGAGCGGCCAGTGTGCGAAGCTCGCCAGTTATTGACGATCTTCATCACATCCTCTTCTGAGGTAAAGTCACTGATTTTATCGCTGGAAAGTGAGAGCAGGGGCGGCGGTACCGCTAGGAATTGACCAGCCGCGTCAACTTGCTTTCTGCTGTAACGCGGAGCCGACCAAGCCATAGTCTCCCACAGGATCAGGTCTGATTTTCTGCTTTATCATCGGTCAAAGCTTGGTCGAGTCAAGTCAATGCAAAGCTTTTGACCGCAAAGTTCTCCAGGAACCACAAAGTCCGGCGTCTCTACTCTACAACCTATCTGGCTCTGTTGACATCCTGAGGTGCTGAGTTACGTGCTACAGGCGGTAAAGATTGTACGTGAGGCCGAGCAACAAGGCTTGGCGACGTTGCGTGAGCAAGCATCGGCCGGGAGCGCGGCAGGAGAGTTTGCGTTTGGCAACGGAGAAGACAGTTTCAATCAGGGCACGACGGCAATATTTCTGACGAGGAAAATGGTTTCGCATCTCGGCGCGGACGCCGTGAATGCGCCAGGTTTTCTTCCCACGTTTGGCGGGGATGACGCTCAAGGCGTGAAGCTGCTGGCGGACAAAGGTGTGATTGCGCTCGGAATCGAATTCGGCATCGGCCAACACACAGCCCACGGGAGTGTGGGCATGGGCCTGCGCGACGAGTTCGGGGAGATGAGCACAGTCATTCCACGGGGCCTGACGCGCCGACTGTGCCAAGATGAGTTGCCGCTTCAGGTCGACGACGGCCAGCCACTTCAACCAATGCCGCCAAGGCAGCGGTTGTTGGGTGTGGTGATACATGCGGCGTACGAAGAAGGTGCTGACCGCGCCTTGCGCCAGCCCGGTGGCATCGATGGCCACCGGGGCACGGCGTTGAGCCCCGGGCAGCTTCATGCGACGGACCACTTCGTTCAAGGATCGAGCGATCGCAGCCTCATCCAGTCGGCGCAGAAAGCGGTAGAGAGTCGTGTAATCAGGAACGGAGCGAAGCCGGAGAGCGCGGCGCAGTTCGGAGTGTTCGGCCAGTCGCACTTCGGCTTCCCGGTAGGTCCAGTCCTCGTAGCGCATGAGGCACAAGATGGCCAACAACTGTGGCTGCGTGAACTGGTGTTTGCTAAACGCCGTGCGATAACGCGGCACAGTGGCGGCGGTCACGTCCAAGGCCACTTGCGCGAAGCGTACCAAACCCACTTCGGCCATGGCTAGTAGCGAGTTTCGCCGGAGCTGATCGCAGCATAACCCGGATTCGCTACCTTCGATGCGAAGTGGAACTTAGGATGTCAACAGAGCCAACCTATCTCATAAATGGTTTTAGGAAGGATAAATGGTTTTGGGAAGGGCACGGCTTTAGCCGTGCCGACAAAGCCGCAGAACACGTGGGCTTCAGCCCCTGAGGTTCACTGTTTGTTTCCTCCTGAACCCGTTTGTGAGACCAGCTTTAATAAAACTCCCACGCTCTTACTCGGCATGTTAGCCTTCCTTGCGAGGGGGTTATAAATGACCACGTTGAACAAGGTAGTGTCATCTTTACAGAAAGAGTACTCCCGTCTCGAAAAGGAGATGGGAAAAGTAGGCAAAGCGCTCGACGCCCTTGGACAGGCCGGTGGGAAGACGCTCAAGAAGACAGGCCGCACCTTGAGCAAAGAAGCCCGCCGCCGCATCGCCGAGGCGCAACGGCTACGCTGGGCAAAAGTCAGAAAGCAGGCCGCCAAGCTAGTCAGGTGATTCAGTGGCGTATCGCCGAACCATAACCGGCCTCGCTCGTCGCTTCTCCCAAATTACGAGCGAGGCTTTTCCTTCTACTGACGTGTAACTATTAAAAGGTGCCGTGCCTGGAGCCCTGAGATTACAAGCCATCTGGCTCTGTTGACATCCTGAGGTGCTGAGTTACGTGCTACAAACGATAAAGATTGTACGTGAGGCCGAGCAACAAGGCTTGGCGACGTTGCGTGAGCAAGCATCGGCCGGGAGCGCGGCAGGAGAGTTTGCGTTTGGCAACGGAGAAGACAGTTTCAATCAGGGCACGACGGCAATATTTCTGACGAGGAAAATGGTTTCGCATCTCGGCGCGGACGCCGTGAATGCGCCAGGTTTTCTTCCCACGTTTGGCGGGGATGACGCTCAAGGCGTGAAGCTGCTGGCGGACAAAGGTGTGATTGCGCTCGGAATCGAATTCGGCATCGGCCAACACACAGCCCACGGGAGTGTGGGCATGGGCCTGCGCGACGAGTTCGGGGAGATGAGCACAGTCATTCCACGGGGCCTGACGCGCCGACTGTGCCAAGATGAGTTGCCGCTTCAGGTCGACGACGGCCAGCCACTTCAACCAATGCCGCCAAGGCAGCGGTTGTTGGGTGTGGTGATACATGCGGCGTACGAAGAAGGTGCTGACCGCGCCTTGCGCCAGCCCGGTGGCGTCGATGGCCACTGGGGCACGACGTTGGGGACCGGGCAGCTTCATGCGACGGACCACTTCGTTCAAGGATCGAGCGATCGCAACCTCATCCAGTCTGCGCAGAAAGCGGTAGAGAGTCGTGTAATCAGGAACGGAGTGAAGTCGGAGAGCGCGGCGCAGTTCGGAGTGTTCGGCCAGTCGCACTTCGGCTTCCCGGTAGGTCCAGTCCTCGTAGCGCATGAGGCACAAGATGGCCAACAACTGTGGCTGCGTGAACTGGTGTTTGCTAAACGCCGTGCGATAACGCGGCACAGTGGCGGCGGTCACGTCCAAGGCCACTTGCGCGAAGCGTACCAAACCCACTTCGGCCATGGCTAGTAGCGAGTTTCGCCGGAGCTGATCGCAGCATAACCCGGTTTCGCTACCGTCGTCGCGAAGTGGAACTTAGGATGTCAACAGAGCCAAGCCATCTCATGAATGTTTTGGGAAGGGCAAGGCTTCAGCACTTAGCCTGCCCTGAGCCAGCGCACGCGAGTCGAAGAGTGCCCACTTATAAACTATCTCATGAAATGGTCTTGGGAAGGGCACGGCTTTAGCAGGTGGCCAGCCCTGAGTCAGCGCACGCAGGTCGAATGGTGACACTAGAAACTATCCAATGAATGATCTTGGGAAGGGCACGGCTTCAGCCGTGCCGCTAGGCCTTAGCAAAAAACCGGGCTTTAGAGTGTGCGGGAGAACTATCATTGAGCGCAAGCGGCGGAACAAGCACCACCAAAACTCCAGCCGCGTAGCGGCGAGATATGAAAGCCCGGCACGGAAGTGCCGGGGTGAAGTGGAACAAATGCGCGAGTCCCGTAGGGACGGCACGCGTTCTCACGCACACTCTTTAGCCCCAGAGGTTCATTATTGAGATGGCTTGCAGCGCAAATTGTCGCTGCCGCAAGTCACAATCGATCCAGTTACTCCCGAAATTTTATACTCCAGCACCCTTGCTCTTGCCTCGGAACATTGGTAGCAAACGTTCCTGCAATTCCTCCACGGCATGAAAAAGTTCTTCCAGCCCTTCGGTTTCAAAGCCCACCTCCATGGCCTGTAAGTCAACCGTCAAGTCCTTGGCGATCTGCGTAGCCCGGCGGACACGGTCCGCCGACATCGTAGTCATCACCGCATAAGGATCCCGATTTTGCTGCTGCAATCCGATCCATGTCTGCACCGCCCGCGCCGTATGCCGAATACTATCCACGGCATTGCGGAATTCGCTCAGAATCCGGGGAGAAAAATCCCCCGAAACGATAAGTTGCTCCAGGCCCTGCAACTCCATCGTGGCGGCCTGCACCCGCTGCGTAACCGACCGCGCATTCTGTGGTGATTCCATAGTGAAAAACCGAATCTATTGCCCGGTCATTCCACGTAATTCTGTTCTTGGCCGCGGCTGCACGGCATCTTCACCTATTACCTATCGGTTCTAGAGGCCAACCTCTTGAGTCACCGCTGTCCATTAGGGATCAGAGGAACAAGGTACCTGGCAGGAAAATTGATCGCCATTTACGAAATGAGCTGTAATCTCCCCGATGGGTCGGTCCTCAGGGAGTGCAATCGGGATTTATCGCCAACTATGGCCAACAAGCTGGCTATCTTGGATGAACAGCAAACGAAGCTCCGACGAGAATCATGAAAGTAAAGGCGCTTCCAAGGGAAAAGATTGCCACGAGCCTCCAACGACTATCCGCACAAAGGCGTTTGTGTTCCTTCCACAGTCTGATGTGTTTGCTGAGGGTCCACCACCACCAAGAGAACTTTTTGTCGTCGGGGAGTTGTGCGTTGGCTTCAGTAAGCATTTTCCAAAACGCTACGTTAGCGCAAAGTCCAGACAGCATAAATCCGCACAAAAGGAGAACGGGCAAGCGGTGCTCTGGCACGCGATCATTCTACGCATTCCGACAACTGTTGCAATCGTGCGATTACACTCTCTAATCTTTGTGAGATGGCTTTTACGCAGGGTCTTACGTCCACCGGAACCACTTCAGTGCCAGCACGAACGAGATTCCTCCCCACAGCCCCATCACCAGCAGCCGCGACCACTGATGCGCCAGAGGTGTCCCCTCCAGAATGCTCGCCCGCAGCGCATCATTCAACGCGGTTAAGGGCAGAGCCTTGATCAATGGCTGGATCACTGCCGGAAACCGTTCGTAGGAAAAGAACACGCCGGAGAAAATCCACATGGGCATCATCACCAGATTGATGAGCCCGCTGACACTTTCAATCTTCTGCGCCCGGCTGGCCGTCAACAATCCCACACCGCCAAACGTAAGCGACCCGATGCTGGCGATCAGGGTGATCGCTAATACCGACCCCAAAACACGCATATGAAAGAAGAGCACGCCAAAGGCGAGCAGCAGTCCGACCTCGATCACCATCAGCACCAGCCGGCTCGACATCAGTGCCAGCAGGAAATCTCCTCGCCGCATGGGAGTTCCGACAAAGCGCTTGAGCACCTTGCGCTGGCGCATGTCGACCAGGGCAAATCCAATGCCCCACATCCCCGAGTTCATCAGGTTCATGCCCAGCAGCCCGGGAATCAGGAAGTCGATATAACGCGATCCCGGCTCCGAAGATGTCACTGCTGTCGTCGCCACCACGTCCTTGCGTCCGGCGGCGGACTGCAGCGCGTTATTCACCTCGGTCCGTGCCAGCACGCTCTCCGGCCGCGCCGGATCATATCGATAGCGGAACCCTCCCTTCTCGGGCTCAATCACCAGATCATATTTTCCCAGACGAAATCCCTTGAGCGCTTCGGCCTCACTCTGGACTTGAATCTTGAACAAGGCATGCTGCGGCGCTTGCGCAAGAAGTTTCTGCGCTTCCTCCGCACCCGCCACGATCGCAACTGACGCAGCGTCGCCCGGTTTATTACGAAACGCGATGCCCAGCCCCAGCGCCAGCAGCAGCGGAAACACGAACACCCAGAACACCACCTCCGGCTCGCGCTTCAACTCCAGCATGCGCGCCATGAGCAAGTGCCGGTATCCCGCCCAGCGCCCGTTGCGCCTGGGTGGCTGGCGCTGCGGCATCTTTACTGTCGTGACCGGTGTTTCCTGTGCAACGCTCATACTTTCCTCAACAGGCTTCCAACTTCCACCTGTTCAAAAACTCGAGCAACGCCTGCGGCGTCATGGCTCGCGCATTCTCGAACTCACCATTTTTCTGACTGACCACCAGTTTCCCCGTGCTCTCCACCACCGCCAGCGCAGGAACTCCCTTCTCCAGCGGAACCTGAAATTGCTTGGCTACGTCCCCGTTCTTCTTCCCGTCCTTCCCGATGTCGACGTGAACCACTTCATAACGCGCCACCGCCGGCAAAAAATCCGGCCGTTGAAACGCCAGATCGAGCACGTGGCAGTCATAACACCAGTTCGCACCGAAAACCAGCAGGACCCGCTTCTGCTCCTTTGCCGCCTTCTCTTCCGCTTCTTTGATTTCCGCATGAGCGTCGGCGCCTGCGGGATAAATGTCTTTATCCTTATTAAGAGGCTGCTTCAAGTGCGCCGGCTCAGTACGCTCTAGCAGCAGCAGATGCCATTCTTCCCCCTCGACCTTCCAGACCTGTGCCACAGAAATGTACAACTCGCTGAGCTTTGAGGACGCGCGTGATCCCACCTTGGCCTGAAACGCGATGAGGCGCGTATCGGGCTGTGGTGAAGCCGTGCGAATGATCTCAATGTCCAGACTCTGGGCTTTTAAGCCTGCCCAAAACGCCGCCTCGTCGGCGACATTGCTTGGCTGATCGCCTTTCCCTGTCTCAACCAGCACCTGTACCGAAAGACTCGGGCTGAAGAATGTTTTCAGTTTGTCCACGTCTGCCGCCAACACCGCCCGCTTCCACTGGTCCAGCGGAGGATCGCGAGGGATTTCGCTCGCCTCTGAATCTTCTTTCGCCTGTGCCCAGGTGGGACGCGGCGCAGCAATACCCGGCACCAAAACTAGAATCACGACCCATTCGAATTGGCGGATATGCTTCATGCGATTCCTTATCGTGAAAAAATCTCACTCCTCCCGCAGATGCCGCCCCGTCAGCCGCACGAACACATCTTCCAGGCTCGCCTGCCGCGTAGTCAGATGCTCCAGCGTGCTCCCCTGATTCTCGACTGCATCCAGCAGCGCCGGAATTGTCAGATGCGGCTCTTTCACATTCAGGGCAATCAAGCCATCATCCGAACGTACCGACTCCACGCTCGGCAAACCGCGCCAGGCTTCCAGCGCGGCTCCGTTGGAATTTCCGCCCACCGCAAATTCCACCACGTGATGCCCGCCCAGCCGCTCAATCAAATCCGCGGGCGTCCCTTCGGCGATGATCTGCCCGTGATCCACGATGGCCAGCCGGTTGCACAGCCGCTCCGCTTCATCCATATAATGTGTGGTCAGCATCACCGTGCCGCCGCCGCGCTGGAATGCGCGAATAATGTCCCACAACTGCCGCCGGCTCTGCGGATCAAGCCCGGTCGTCGGCTCATCCAAAAATAAGATCTTCGGATTGCACACCAGCGCCGTCGCCACCGCCAGCCTCTGCCTCTGCCCGCCCGACAGCTTGCCCACCCACGAATCCGCCTTCTCCGTGAGCTGCAATTCTTCCAGCACCTCGTCCGACGAACGCGGCTCGCGGTAGAAGCTGGCAAACAATTCAACCGTCTCGCGCACAGTAAGTTTTTCCCCAAGCCGCGTTTCTTGCAAGGAAATGCCAAGCCACTCCCGCATCTCGCGTTCATTCTCGCGCCACGAGTGCCCCAGAATCGAAACTTCCCCCGAAGTCGGCTCCAGCAACCCTTCAAGGATTTCAATGGTTGTGGTCTTCCCCGCCCCGTTCGGCCCCAGCAGCCCGAAGCACTCCCCGGTCTGTATTTCAAGACTCAGCCCGCGCACGGCCTCGACTTTTCCATCGTAAGTCTTGCGCAGATCGCGGCACTGAATAGCGGCGGGCATTTCTTAGGATTCTACTTTGACGCGCGCCTTTCCGCTCCTCGTTCTCTGCGGATTTTCTCAACGCGCTCTGCGATAAGGACCTTTGCTTCGTCCCCTGCTAAAATATCGCATCGCCGAACTCTGGTCCGCTATCATTTCCCTATGCGCATCCCCAAGCGCGGCTTCACCTGACGGCGTCTCTCCCCTAAGAAACCCGTGTCTCGTTCACAAGCCCCTGCTCAGCTTTCAGCACCCGAAAGGAAACCGCCCATGCTGCGCAAACTCTGCGTATTTCTGCCTTTGCTTGCTATCTCCGCTTTCGCCCAGGAGGCTCGCCATTTCACCTTCCATTACGCCTTCACCGTCAAAAATCTCCCTGCAGGAAAGACAGTCCGCATCTGGATCCCCGCCGCGCAGTCGGATGCATACCAGCAAGTAAAGATCGTTTCCGCCAAAGGCGATCTGCCGCTGAAGAAAACACGCGAATCGAAATACGGCAACGAGATTTTCTACGCCGAGATCATGACCGCAAGCCAGCCCGAACTGCACTTCGACGTGCAATACGACGTCGTCCGTCACGAGCGCGTCGCACTCGGAACAGCGCACGTGGTGGCCGCATCGCTCACGGCTAGCGAGCGGCGAGAAGATTTGCAGCCCGACGCCCTCGTCCCTATCACCGGCCTCCCCGCTGAGCTCGCCGTCAAAGTCACCCAAGGCAAGACGCAGCCGCTCGACAAGGCTCGCGCCATCTACGACTACGTCTTCACCACCCTGCGCTACGATAAAACCGGCACCGGCTGGGGACGCGGCGACGTCCTCTACGCCTGCGACGCCAAAAAAGGCAACTGCACCGACTTCCATTCCCTGTTCATCGCCATGGCTCGCTCGCAAAACATTCCCGCCCGCTTCGAGATCGGCTTCCCGCTGCCGCCCGACAAACACTCGGCTGAGATCGCAGGCTATCACTGCTGGTCAGATTTCTACGTTGACGGCAAAGGCTGGATTCCTGTGGACATCTCGGAAGCCTGGAAGCATCCGGAGAACCGCGATTACTTCTTCGGCTCACATGACGCCAACCGCGTGCAGTTCAGCATGGGCCGCGATCTGCGCCTCAATCCCGCGCAGGACGGCAAGCCTCTGAATTATTTTGTGTATCCCTACGTGGAAGTAGATGGCCAGGAGTATCCCAACGTCTCGCTGGCATTCTCCTTCGCCGATGCCAGCGTGACAACCGCCGCGGAATCCAGACCGTAGCGTCGTAGAGACCGTAGCGTCGTAGAAACCGCAGCGCCGGCGTCCCGCCGGCTGTCGCGGGGGCGTCTCGCCCCCGCCTTTAGGCGCCCGTTTGAATTTCAAACCACAGGCTACCAGCGGAAATGCACACCGTGCTGTGCAGATTCCGATCCTATTGGTTCGTCTGATAGATGATGGTCTTGGGGCCGCCATCGATGATCTTAAAATCTGCCGGCACGGTAAATAACGCCGGATCGGGTTCGCCGCGCACGATGTTGGTCAAGTGGAAAGTCTGTTCCCCCATCCGCGGATCGTTACGCTTGCTGGAGACAATGGTCTTAAGGTCCGTCGAAGTCCAGACCTCGGTAACAATGCTGATCGGCCGATCGTTACCGATTTGACCGGCAGGAATGGTGCGTGTAGTTCGCACCCCATTCACGGCGACACCTTCCATCGTCTGCGAGCCGAGCTGTTCCGTGCTGGCCTCCGACGGCTCCTCCGCTGTCAAATGTCTCGTTACCGCAATCGCGTGAGGTGGCGGCGGAAGTAGCGGCGGAAGGGGAGGCGGACCGTTCCCCGTCTGCACGAAAAATGTGCTGCCGCCAGCAATCGCGTCTGGACCGCTGATTCCCGCAGGAGGCGCCGGGTTCTTCCACGCAGTCTTATCGGTTAGATTCAACGTATACGAAGTGCCCGCCGCGGGGTCCTGAATGAAGACAAGATGCGGGGCGCTGGCCGCGGAAAGATTGCCAATCGGCGGCAAAGTAGCATCTTGCCGCGTGCGACCCTGTGAATCCCTGGCGATCGTCCCGGTGTTGGTTTGAACGATGCGGTTGCCGTCTGCGAGTGTCTGGATGGATTCGCTGTTGGTCGTGGCAGAATAAGGTGCTCCCTTCACCGGAGGGGACGCTTTTTCGTTCCAGGTCATCGCACCCGTCACGCCAGCCCTTTGGTACATCACATTTCCACTCTCCTGGGCGAATGCGGTGAACGAGCTTGCCAGAATAAAGATCACTGTAGCTTTCATGGTTGAGTCGGTCCTCCTTTTCAATCAAAACAAATGGCTACTGCAGCCTCAGTCCTTGCACCGATCCGTCCGCCGCCATCCGGACGTCCGCAATGAACACGGTCCCCTCGGGGACAGCACCGGGAGGAAACATTGCTTCGGCGGGGATCGCGATCCGGATCGCAGGTTCGTCCGACACCCAATTCGCCCCGGCAGTATTGCGAGGCGCAATCAAATGCCGTCGATGGACTCTCTCGACAGGCGTCGGCGTAATTTCGCGGACGACGACCGGGGAAGCATCTGCCACCTGCGGATGGACCAGAATCGGTTTGACGGACGCCGGCCAGAACGCCAACAGCAGCACCACAGCCGCCACTGCGCTCCCCAGGACCGGCACCCAGTGCGGCACGCGCCGACCTTGCCTGGTCTCCGCCGCCGCGTCGCAGTAAGCTGCGAATGCCCGACTCACTTCCTCATAGGCATCGACACGCCCCCGACACTCCGAACAGTCCCGGACATGCTGCTCCACATCCGCGGCTTCGTTGTCCGGAAGCTCGCGATCCATCGAGGCAATCAATCTTCCTGAAAAGTCACAATGCGGATCGTAACGCGCCGCCGTCTGTCCCGCTTCCACCAGCAAAAAGCGCAGAAACGAACTGCCCTGTTTGCTGATCTTGCCCAGCCGCTGTTTTCCGCCGCTGGATTCTTCGCTCGGAATCAGGCCGAAGTAACTGCCCACTTGCTTGCCCGAGGCGAACCTCTCCGGCCGGTCCCAGCGTCAGCACCATGGCCAAGCGGTCACCGGACCTACTCCCGGATGCGTCATCAACCGCACTGCTTCCGGCCGCTGGCCGCGCTTCTGCTTGCACCCGCCGGTCCAGTTCGACGATCTCCGCTTCCAGCGAATCGAGCGCTTCCAGCAACCGCTTGCGCTGCTGGGCTGCATACGGCAGCAAAGGCAACTGCTCCAACTCCACTCGCCCTGCCTTGGTCCACAGCTTGCACTTCTTCTGCACCCCGCAACTCAGCGCCATGGCCTGCAGCTGATTCTTGGTGCGCGTCCGCGCCTGCACCTGCTTGTGCCGATGCACCAGCAACTGCATTGCATTTCTCCGCCAGTTTCTTGATCGCGCGATCCACCGTGTCGGCCACAGTGGACGTTGGAATCTCAAGGACTTCACCGATTTCGCGATAGCGCAAGCCTCCCGCCCGCAACAGAAGGCACTCACGTTCGCACTCTGTCAACAAGCTGATCGCCCTTCGCAGCCGGCGCTGCTTTTCTTTCTCCAGCACGACTTGTTCCGGCGTTGCTTCGTCCGCAATCGAGTCGAGGTCGGGATTGAGCGCTGTTCCGAAACGCCGATCATAACTCTGCTGACGATTTCTCGCTCCATTGTGGGCGACGCGAAACAACCAGCTGCGAATGTTCTGCTGCGACCCCCCCGAGGCCAGGTGTCTGTGCAGTGTGAGAAAAGCATCCTGCACCACATCCTGCGCCTCGTCCGCTGAAAGCCCGAGACAGACCAGATATCGCAGCAAAGGTTTGCGCAGTTCCCGGTACAGAGTCGTAGCCTCGCACGGATCAGACGCAAGGCAAGGGAATGGCAGCGCTAATCGTAAGGACTCGCCACTCATAAGGTCCGCGGCATCGCGCCTCTGTGTATAGAACAAATGAGGCCCGCGTTTTTCCGGATGGAACGGGATGGTTTCAGCAGCCTGCGAAGGAGTGCCGCTGGCGAAGTGTTTGCGGTTGCCACAGTCCGCTTACCGGCTGGCCGTTACGATCCCCCCAGGCCCCGAACCTGGCCCCCCCGAAGGTTGCGGCATATCCGGCGGCGGAACCGGACGAGTCGGCGAAGCCCCATTCGCCGGCTTCGGCACCTCTTCAGAATCTTCTCCCGGCCGCCGCAAGCTGGGAGCATTCGCCGGACGCTCCTCCTGCTTCGCCTCTTTATCCGGCTTTTCCAGAATCACTTCTTTCTCCGTGCGCACAATCTTCTGCCCGCCCACTTTCATGATCTCAACCCGCACCACTTCATCGCCCACAATCCGCACAAAGTCCACATCCGCCGGCGGATCGCCATAAATCCATTCCTCGTATTCCGTCTCGCCGTCGCGCTCCCGCACCTTCTTCGGCGGCTTCCCCTTGGCATGTATCACCATCTCCTGATTCATCCCCACCAGCACATTGTGCGCCAGGATCGCCTCTTTCACCTTCGGCGGCACCGTGTCCAGATAAGCCTGCTCCTTATTCCTGGCATTGAAATCCAGCACCGGAAACAGCACATCCCGCATCTGCTGCGCCGTCAACTCGGGAACGTACTTATCGAAATACACATCCAGAAACGTCCCGTGTGGATTTTCCTGCGGCTGGTTGCCCCCCCGGCGTTATGCCCCCGCCATTGCTGCCCGCAACCTCTATATGCTGGTACCACTTCCTGCGGCGCACCGGCCCGCCATTGATTTCAAAATGAATGTGGTCATCCTTGATCTGGACGTACGAAATGTGCGCCGGATCTCCCACCCTCACCGCCGGCCCCCACAACGCCAGCGCCTGCCGCAACTCCTCGCCGTTGGGCGTGACCACCCCATCTTTCAGCCTCAAACCCTTCGTTCCCATGGGAAACGCCGTGCGGGTGTACACCATCTGGGTTTCGAAGTCGCGGATGATTTCAAACCGAGTCTGCTTCGTCATGCGTGGCGAATTCGGAGGAATCGGATTCCGATTCGGTTGCGCCTGGCTGTCCGACGCCGGAACCGCGGAACCTCCAGCGGCCTGCGAAGCGTTCTCCTGGCCGCACACAAACACTGTGGAGAAAATCAGGAAGGAAAGCACCAAAAAGGAAACCCGAAAGCGATCCATAAATACCCCAGGCCGGCTCCCACAATTATAGCGCCGCCAGGAAGATGTGGCGCGGGCGCCCTCGCCCGCGCAAAGGACGCCAAAAGGCCGATTTCCGATTCAAGATCGGCAATTTGAGTTGCGTTTGAGAGCTGAACAGTTTTCTGAAAAACTCTGATTCTGGGTGGCGCAGCGCTTCTAGCGCCGCGATTAGGCCTTCCATTGAAACATAGGCTTTAGCCGTTGGGTATTTGCGTTCGAGTTTTGCAGCAAATTGTGAAGGCTATTTCTTGAAAATAGGTGCAACGTCAGATTCAGCACTCTCCTGATCGTCCCACGCCCCCCTTCTGAATCTTTTCCTGCAGAAGAATCTCATGGACTGCACCCACCGTAGTCTCGGGAAACGTGGTCCACCCGGAAGGCGCGCCCGGAAGTGGCTTTGATTTTATGGCCACGCAGCGACACACGTTCACGTGCCTTCACTTCACTCGGCGCATTTACCAACGCATAGTTGTTCCCATCCTTCGCAGTCAAGCTGAGGCCATTGTCGGTCTGCTGGACACAGCCTGTCAGTGAGGTGTGGCTGCGATGGATCAGGTAAATGCCGACGCCGACGGCTGCTCCAACGCCAATTGCCGCTCCGACAATTGCAGCTGCACAGCCAGGGCAATAAGAAGACTGTGCCGTTGCTGAGCGGGAGAAAGGCAGCAGAGCCAGCACAATAGAGCACAGGACACGGATACGGATACGGAAGCGGACTAGCTTCACTGTCGCCCCCTTGAGTTTTAGCGGAGTCTCCCCGGCGGTGTATTGTAGCAGCGAATAGAGAAGACGAACCGGTCCGGTCCTTGAATTAAGTCAGATTCAGCACTTTCCGGATCGTCCCACGTTCCTTCTGAATCTTCTCCTGCAGAAGCGTAATCGCGTAGATCAACTGCTCCGGACGCGGAGGGCATCCCGGGACATAAACGTCCACCGGAATCACCTGATTGACGCTCTGCACCAGCGCGTAATTCTGGAACACGCCCCCCGAGGTCGCGCACGCGCCCATTGAAATCACCCACTTCGGTTCCGGCATCTGCTCCCAAAGCTGCCGTATCACCGGCGCCATCTTGTTCGACACACGCCCCGCAATAATCATCAGATCGCTCTGCCGCGGTGACGGACGAAACACCTCCGCCCCAAAGCGCGCAATATCAAACCGCGATGCGCCCATCGACATCATTTCAATCGCGCAGCAAGCCAGCCCAAACGTCATCGGCCAGATCGAGTTCTTGCGCATCCAGTTTGCCGCGGAATCAAGCGTAGTCAGCACCACTCCCTCGGGCGTGGGATTCCCAAAGGTCAGATCCCTGACCACCTTCTTGCCATTCTCAACATCAACGTACGGCCCGAAATTCAGTTCGCGCGACATTCTGAAATCTATTTTACCTGCTACGTCAGACTTGTACCACGGGCCCGGTCATTATCACGAGCCCGGTCATTGTCACGAGCCCGGTCATTGTCACGGGCCCGGTCATTGTCACGGGCCCGGTCATTCCGACAGCCCGCGCTCTGCTTCGCGGGCGGAGGAATCTCAGTCTCATCTGCTCTATGGGTAAAGGGGCGCTGGGTAAAGGCCGCTTGACGCCTGCCACCAAGACCTACTAGCCGCAGCGGACGTACGATCCGTCAGGGCATGCATTCATACGTGCCGCGAAAGCCATAAAATCCACGCGCCTTCAAGCGCGGCCTTCGACCCCAGAGTTGCCAACTGTTCTCTACACATTCAACACAATCTTCCCAAACATGGCGCTCTTCTCCAGATACTCGTGGGCCGCGCGAATCTCCCGCAAAGGAAGAACGCGGTCCACCACCGGCTTCAGCCGCCCCGCGAACACATGCCCCAGAACTTCGTGCAACTCCCCCATCGTCCCCATGTACGACCCGAGCAACGACAACTGCCGCGCAAACAGATGTCGCAGATCGATCCCCACATTCGGCCCGGTAGTCGCCCCGCAGGTCACCAGCGTGCCGCCACTCTTCAGCGACTTCACGCTTTCATCCCACGTAGCCGCCCCGACGTGCTCCACCACAATGTCCACGCCTTCTTTGTTTGTAATCTTCCGGACCTCTTCCGAAATCTTCTGCTTGTAATGATTGATGCCATGGTCCGCGCCCAGCCCCCGCCCTTTTTCCAGCTTGGCTTCATCGCCAGCAGTCGTAATCACGCGGCAGTGAAACATCTTCGCAATCTGAATCGCCGCAATGCCCACGCCCGAGCCCGCGCCCAGCACCAGTACCGTCTGGCCGGGACGGACGCCAGCCCGTCCCACCAGCATGTGCCAAGCCGTCAGAAAAACCAGTGGCACGCTCGCCGCCTGGTTAAAGTCGAGCGAGTCAGGAATCGGAATTACAATCTCCGGAGGCACCGCAATCAGCTCGCAGTTGCTTCCATCGACGCCGTTGCCCAGCACCGTAAACTCGCGGCATTGATTCTGCAGCCCAGCCACGCACTTCACGCAGTGTCCGCAAAAATGCATGGGCGCCAGCAGCACCCGCTGCCCGGTTTTGAATCCGCTGACGTACTCGCCAACCTCGGCCACTTCCCCCGCAGTGTCAGTCCCGAGAATGTGCGGCAGCTTCACCCCCGGCAACCCCTTCCGCACCCAAACATCCAGATGATTCAGCGCGCAAGCCCGCACCCGCACCAGCACCTGATCCTTGCGCAACTGCGGATCAGGCACATCTTCGTAAGTCAAAACCTCAGGCCCACCAAACTGATGAATGCGAACCGCTTTCATATTCGTCACTCCCGTCAGCAGTGACGCTAACACAAAACATCGCAGAATCGAGAATCGGGCGCGTGCATGGCGGCTGCGGTTTTTGTGCCCATCTTAAATGTCCCGAAAAACAACCAGTCCCGTAGGGACACCCGACAATAGCCCGGCGTTTCAACGCCGGGTAAGCCAGGAAAGAATCAACGAGTCCCGTAGGGACGGCACGATCTGTCACATCGGTGGGCGGCTCATCAGCCACTGCGGTTCAAGTCCGCCGCCCTGCGTGGGCTGCACTCACCAAAGTTTCGATGACGGGCGAGCAGTCTGGAACTACACTAAATCAGTAACAGATCGAAGTACCTGCTGAATTAACGTAAGCAGCCCCGGAATATGATCCGGGGCTTTTGCTTTTGGGTAGGGCGGCTTAGAGGTTGCGGAAAAACTCACCGATGCAGGCAGAACCGTGGAAGAGCGGCCCTTCAGGGCCGCGTAAGCCATTTAGGATCGCTCGGGCTTCAGCCCCTGTGGTTGTTTCCTTGCCGCATTGAGCGTTTTTCCGCAGCCTCTTCAGCCGTGCCATTCGAGCTCACAAAAAACGCGGGCTCAGGTCCGCCGTTGGCTCCCTTGTTTTCCGCTCTGACACCAGCAGCGCGGGCCCGAGACCAGACTTTTTCCACCGTTCGAAAGTTGTCAAGTTAAATAAGATCTAACAACGCTAACCCCTTCTCCCGAAAGAGACTAAAGTTCCCCTCACCCTCGTCGCAAGCCCGCACAAACTGATATAATGAATCTAGTCGTGTTTAGCCCCAGGCAATATCGTTTCGCCGCTCCAAAAGCCATTCAAAACGCCGGGCGCAACTCGTTATTCCGCGATATTTTACCCATAACCCCTTGTCCCTCAATATTTTGCCCGGAAAACTTCATATCTCACCCTCGCAACTCCAAGAAACAAAAGATTTTGCCAAATAGGTATACAATTTTTTCTGGGTATATATGCCGCCCCGCCTTATCCCCGGGCCGGTCCTGAAATGGACATCTACGAACAAATCGTCCAACTTCGCCGCGAAGGACGCCGCGGCGCCGTTGCCACCATCGTCAACGTGCGCGGCTCGATCCCGTCATTCAAGACCGCCAAGATGTTAGTGCGCGATGACGGCTCCATCGTCGGCACTATCGGCGGAGGCTGCGTCGAAGCCGACGTCTGGCAAGCCGCCCGCGAAGTCATGGAATCAGAAAAGCCGCGCACCCTCACCTTCGACCTTAACCAGGATCCGAAGTACGATACCGGCCTGGTCTGCGGCGGCACGCTCGAAATCTTCATCGAGCCTGTCCTGCCTCCGGCATTGCTTTATGTTTTCGGCGCAGGCCACGTAGCACTCCATCTTTGCCAGACCGCCGCCAGCGCCGGCTTCGACGTTATCATCACCGACGACCGCAGTTCCTACGCCACCAAAGAACGCTTCCCCGCCGCCCGCGAGGTCCATGCGCTCGATTTCGACCAGGCCACGCAGAAGCTCGATCCCAATGAGTCCTCCTACATCGTCATCGTCACCCGCGGCCACCGCGACGACATGCGCATCCTCCGCTGGGCCGTCCAAACCCGCGCCCGCTACGTCGGCATGATCGGCTCCAGGCGCAAGGTAATCGAGATCTTCAAAACGCTGCAGAAGGAAGGCGTGCCCGCCCATCTTTTCGACCGCGTTCACGCTCCCGTCGGCCTCGACATCGGTGCCGTCACACCGGAGGAAATTGCCGTAGCCATCACCGCCGAACTGATCGCCGTACGCCGCCACGCCACTCCAGCCCTGCCTCACATGAGCTGGTTCAAGTCCACCAAACAAGAGTCAGTCAACGACGTAGGTGTAACGGCCGAAGCGTCACCAGATCCAGATCCCACTCTCTGACCTATGCCTCACTCTGCCAGCTTCGCCGGAGTCATACTCGCCGCTGGCGAATCCTCGCGCATGGGCACCGACAAAGCTCTGCTCCCCTGGCCTCCGCCATCCTCCGGCCAGCCGCAGTCCAGCGAGACTTTTTTATCGGCCGCGATCCGTTCTCTCTCTGCCACGGATTTCGTCCTGGTCGTAGCCGGAAAGAATGAATCAGTTCTCGCCCCCATCGCGTACGCCCGCGGCGCATCCATCGTGGTCAATCCCGATCCCGAGTGTGGCCAGTTCAGCTCTCTCGCAGTCGGCCTGCACGAGGTGCTCAACCACGGACGGGACACCGCCATCATCACCCTGGTCGATCGTCCGCCCGCGAGCGCGATCACGGTTCAAGCTTTACACGATGCCTATGAAGCGGCAGCGAACAACATCTGGGCCGTCGTGCCCGAATACTCCGGCAAACATGGCCACCCCTTCGTCGCCGGCCGCGAAATAATCGAAGCCTTTCTCCAGGCTCCGCCCACCTCCACGGCTCGCGACGTCGAGCACCGGCATCATGACCACATCCTTTACCTGCCGGTCGACGATCCTTTCGTAGCCCTGAACATCAACACTCCCGATGACTACGCGGCTTTGCCCGCGCGCTCGCACTGATGTCGACTGCGCATGAGTTCGTCGATTCGGTCCTGCGCCTGCAACCTCGCGTGGCCGCCTTTGATTGCGATGGCACCCTCTGGTCGGGTGACGTCGGCGAAACTTTCTTCTACTGGGAATTGGAACAAGGCAACCTCGTGGACGACACCGTCGCACGTTTGATACGCGATCGCCACGATGCCTACAGACGCGGAGAGGTGGACGAAACAACTATGTGCGGCGAGATGGCCACCATGCACCAGGGCGTCTCTGAATCACTAGTAATGCGCGCCGCCACCACGTTCTTCGACAAGTTCTTCGTGGAGCAGATTTTTCCCGAGATGCGCGACCTCGTCCGCCGCCTGCAGGGGTCGGGTTGCGAGGTCTGGGCCGTCTCCTCTTCCAACGAATGGCTCATCCGCGCCGGCATGAAACATTTTGGCATCGCCGACGGCCGCATCCTCGCCGCCAGTGTTGAACTCGACGACGGCATCATCAGCAATCGCCTGGTGCGCACCCCATCGGGTCCGGGCAAGCCGGAGGCTCTTCGCGAAATCGTAAAGAAAGACGTGGACGCCGCCTTCGGCAACTCGCGCTGGGATTCAGAAATGCTCGCGATGGCCAAGCACCCCTTCGCCATCAATCCCAGACCCGATCTCGAAACCATCGCTCGCCAGCAGGGTTGGACCATCTATTTTCCCGACGGCACCCGTGGCTGATCGCGGCGAGGTCTGAGAATCACGGCGCAGTAGAGCAAGGCTGCGACGAATATCGCTACAATGGGCGGAGTGTACTCCGCCGAACTGCTCGATCATTTTCAGAATCCCCGCAACGCTGGAGAAATCCCCAATCCCGACGCCGCCGCGGAAATCGAGAACCCGGCCTGCGGAGATGTTCTCCGCCTGACTCTGAGAGTGGCCGCCGGGCGCATCGCCGAAGCCCGCTTCAAGGCCAAGGGATGCGTTCCCGCCATGGCCTGCGGTTCCGCATTGACTGAACTCGTTGTGGGTAAGACGCTGGTGGAGTCTCGGCGTTTGCAGCGCGAAGATGTGAACGCCGCAGTGGGCGGCGTGCCGCCGGCTTCGATGCATGCCCTGCAACTGGCGCTGGACACCTTATCCGCGGCTGTGAATCAACTAGGGGCGGATCATCTCAAAACCTGATCCGGCGCGCGCAGAGAAATCGGCTAGACGATCGAAAGCGCCCAGCAGGGTCACTGCACCGACGGCTCCGGGGTTTAAGATTATGTGGTGTCCCTGGACCACACTCCTCACCGCATTGCGAGCCTTCAGCCGAGCGCAACCGTGATTCTCTCCGCGCTCGGGGAACTTGATCGCGTGGTAGCCTGCACAAAATATTGTGCCGATGTCGTCCCCGAAGTCGCCAACTCTTCGCGCGTGATTCTGGCCGACTCCTGGACGGCGAAGGCCGAAGAGATCATCGCGGTTCATCCCGATCTTGTCATCGCGGCGGTCCCTTTCCAGGAAAAGGCGCTCGGAGAAATTCTCAAGGCCGGCGCCCGATTTCTCGGACTCGCTCCTAAAACTCTGGCGGACATCTACATCGACATTGCCACCATCGCCGGGGCCGTCGCAGCCGGCGATCACGGAGAGAAAATCATCGCCAACATGGCGGGTCGCATCGAGCAAGTCCGCGCCCGCACTAATGCTTCGTCGCGCATCAGAGTCTTCTGCGAAGAATGGGGGAACCCGTTGATCAGTTCGCAAGCCTGGGTGGCGGAACTAGTCGAAGCCGCGGGCGGCAAATTCGTTGGGGAGCCCGGCCAGCAGATCTCCGACATGGCAGTCGCCGGCCTTGACCCCGAAGTTATTGTTGCGGCCTGGTGTGGCGCGGGTGACCGCGTGCCTTTGGAAAAAATCGTTGCCCGCCGCGGTTGGCAACAAACCACCGCCGCCCGTACGGGCCGCGTCTTCTGCGTCCGCGACGAATTTCTCAACACGCCCGCCCCGACGCTGCTGATCGGTCTCGACGCGCTGGCGCATGCGATCCATCCGGAACTTTTCCCGAGCACGAAAGGAATCCGGCGGATTACGGCCGTGCCCATTTCCCCACTCGCGGATTCCCCTGCCTGAGTTAAGATTCCACTCATGACCGTCGTCACGCGCATCGCCGAAGTCAGCAACGAAGCCAGAGAACTGGCGCAGGCCGCGCCCAACGCCAGCGACCTGATGCGGGGAATGGTGAAACTGCTGCACCATCGCATGCTCAAGTACAACTGGGTCGGCTTCTATATGCTCGAACCCGGCGCGCAACCGCCAATGCTGGTTCTGGGAGCCTTCGAAGGCGCGATGACGCCGCACACGCGCATTCCGCTGAACCAGGGTATCTGCGGCGCGGCCGCTTCCAGCGGGCAGATGATCGTTGTCGACGATGTCAGCAAGGATCCGCGTTACCTCGCCTGTTCACTTGAAACCAAGTCGGAGATCGTTGTCCCCATATTTGTTCACGGCAAAGTCGCCGGCGAACTCGACATCGACAGCCACTTCCCCGCCGCCTTCGGCCTGGAAGATCAGGACCTCGTCCAACACTGTGCCGCACTCGTAGGGAAAAAGCTGGAAACATCCCGCGCGTAAAGATCCGGAAAAGACGAGCATCCCCCCATGAAGCGCGTCGTCGCAGCCCTGATCGAAAAAGATGGCAAACTGCTCGTATGCCAGCGCACGCGCCATCAAACCATGCCGCTGAAGTGGGAATTTCCCGGCGGCAAGATTGAAGAAGGCGAGCAACCTCGCGACGCCCTGCGCCGCGAACTCGAAGAAGAACTCGGAATCACGGCTACCATTGGAGACGAACTGGCGCGCATTCAGCACGAGTATCCGAACGGCGGCATGGTCGAGTTACGCTTTTATATCGTGCGCCAGTATGACGGAGAGATTGAGAACCGCATCTTTCGTGAGATTCGGTGGGCTGCGCCGAAAGACTTGCCGAAATACGACTTCCTGGAAGCTGACCGGACGCTGGTGAAGGACCTTGCCATGGGCAAACTGCTTTAGACCTCATAAATGTCGGTACATGAGCGCAATGGCGATTTATCACTAATTGACCTCTTGCTCATCGTCAACCCGCTAGCTGTCATTGACTTGCCCTACCTCCAGTCCTAAGATTTCAGCCCAGTGATCGGCCAAACCATCTCGCACTACCGCGTCGTCGAGAAGGTGGGCGGCGGCGGCATGGGTGTCGTCTATAAGGCCGAGGACACCGACCTCGGTCGCTTTGTCGCTCTCAAATTTCTTCCCGACAACCTGGCGCAAGACCAGCAAGCATTGGAACGTTTCCGTCGTGAGGCACGTGCCGCCTCCGCTCTGAATCACCCGAACATCTGCACCATCCACGAGATTGGCAAGCACGAGGGACGGTCTTTCATCGTCATGGAGTATCTGGACGGCATGACGCTGAAGCATCGCATCGGCGGCCGCCCGCTGGAGACAGATTTGATTCTCTCTCTCGCTATCGAGATTGCTGACGCACTCGATACCGCACACACTGCGGGCATCGTTCACCGCGACATCAAGCCTGCGAATATCTTCGTGACCAAGCGTGGTCACGCCAAGATTCTGGATTTTGGACTAGCCAAGGTGACCGGCAAGGAAGGCTCTTCGAGTGGCGATACGGAGACCATGGCGACCAGCGATCAACTGACCAGTCGCGGCGCCATGCTCGGCACGGTGGCGTACATGTCGCCGGAGCAGGTGGGGGCGAAGGAACTCGACGGGCGCACGGATCTATTCTCGTTCGGGTCGGTGTTGTATGAGATGGCGACGGGCAAGTTGCCGTTCGAGGGCGGGAGTGCGGGAGAGATCTACGGGGCGATCCTGCACAAGGAGCCGATAGCGCTGACGCAGGCGAATGCGCGGGCGGCGGCGGGACTGGAAGCGATCGTCCGCAAAGCGCTCGAGAAAGATCGCAATCTTCGCTATCAGAGCGCAGCGGAGATGCGAACCGATCTGCAACGGCTGAAGCGCGACACAGAAAGCGGGCACCTGCCAGCCAGCACGGACCTTGTGGGGACGGCCGCCTCGGCGGCCTTCCAGGCGGAGCGAAGCTCGCCAGCACCTGGGTCGACATCAGCAGCCGAGCTTCGCTCGGCAGGGCAGCCGGGGGCGGAATTCCCTACACATGGACACTCGCGGGGAAAGCTGGGCTACGTTGCTGCTGCTGTCGTACTTATAGCTGTGATTGCCGCCGGTCTTTACTATCGTTCGCATTGGGCGAAGCTGCTGACCGACAAAGACACGCTCATCCTCGCCGACTTCGCGAACAGCACGGGCGATCCGGTTTTCGACGATACGCTTAAGACAGCGCTCAGCGTTTCTTTGAACCAATCGCCATTCTTGAATGTGCTCTCGGAGAACAAGGTCGCAGAAATATTGGAGCAGATGACGCGCTCGCCCGACACCAAGCTCACGCCCGAGGTTGCGCGCGAGCTTTGCCGGCGCGCAGGCAGCAAGGCTTACATTGCAGGAGCGATTGCCAGTCTGGGGAGCGAATACGTGCTGGGGTTGAAGGCGGTGAGTTGCCAGAGCGGGGACACGCTGGCACAGGAGCAGGTCACGGCAACGTCTAAAGAGAAGGTGCTCGACGCGCTGGGCGGAGCAGCATCCAAGCTCCGTGGCGAGTTGGGCGAATCGCTGTCAGCCGTGCAGAGGTTTGATGTCTCGCTCGAACAGGCAACCACTTCCTCACTCGAAGCCCTGAAAGCGTTCAGTCTGGGCGAAAAGGCTTATCGCGTGAAAGGCGCTGCCGCCGCCCTGTCTTACCACCAACGTGCCATCGAGCTTGATCCGAACTTTGCCATGGGCTACCGGGCAGTGGGCCAGGACTACTCCATTCTCAGCGGACCAGGACGGTCCAGCGAGTACTTCACCCGGGCATTTGAGTTGCGGGAACATGCCAGCGCGCGGGAAAAGATGCTTATCACCGCTAACTACGATTTCGTAACCGGGGAACTGGAGAAAGCGGCACAAACGTATCAGGAGTGGATCGCGAGCTACCCGCGAGACGCCGCCGCACATGGCAATCTGGGTTACGTTTACAACGCGCAGGGGCAGTATGAAAAGGCTGTGGAAGCGGAGCGCGAAACTCTCCGCCTGGCCCCCGATGATATCGGCCCCTATATTAATCTTGGCAACAGCCTGCTCGGTTTGCAGAGATTCGACGAAGTGCGGAAGTTCATCCAGGAAGCGCAGACGCGGAAACTGGATGATGTGTTCCTCCACAGCACGCTATACGCTCTCGCTTTTATCGCTTCGGACTCCCCGGCGATGGAGAAACAGCAACAGTGGTTTCCGGGCAAGCCCGAAGAGAATTTTGGGCTTTCCCTCGCATCCGACACCGAGGCATACGCGGGCCACTTGAGAAAGGCGCGGGAACTGACCAAACGCTCGATTGACTCGGCGTTTCACGCTGACAGCAAGGAAACGGGAGCAATCTGGCAGGCGATCGCCGCGCAGCGCGAAGCCGCTTTCGGCAATGCTGCGGAAGCGAAGGAAGCGGCGGCTGAGGCCTTGAGGCTTGCTCCCAACAGCCAGGGTGTGCAGGACGAAGCTGCGCTGGCTTTCGCCATGGCGGGCGATGCGGCCCGAGCCGAATCCTTGGCGCAAGACCTCAACAAACGGTTCCCGCTGGACACCCAGATGCAAGCGCTTTGGTTACCAGCAATACGAGCGCAACTAGCACTGAATCGGAAGAAGCCGGCTGACGCCCTGAGCGAGCTGCATGCTGCTTCTACCATCGAGTTCGCGAATATCCCGTTTGGAACGAACTTGTCTTGTCTCTATCCAACTCACATTCGGGGGGAGGCATATCTCGCGGCTGGGCAGGGCAACTCCGCCGCCGCCGAGTTTCAGAAAATTCTCGATCACAGCGGCATCGTGTGGAACTGCTGGACGGGAGCTCTGGCGCATCTCGGCGTGGCGCGTGCGAATGCGTTGCAGGCGAGAACCTCGGAGGGCGCAGACGCGGATGCCGCTCGCTTCCGTGCCCTCGCGGCTTACAACGACTTCTTCGCGCTCTGGAAAGACGCCGACCCCGACATCCCCATCCTGAAACAAGCCAAAGCCGAGTACGCGAAGCTGCAGTAGCAGCGTGGTGATCCTCTAGCCATGCCTGACCTGCTTGCACAAAATTGCCAACTGACGCTAACAGGCGCGATAGCACTCGGAGCGGGTCAAGGAGGGTTATCGAGACGATTACATTCAGAACCTTCAAGATCAGCGCACCCGCTGGAGCACACGCCGCCAGGTTTTGCCGTCGCCGATCTCCAGTCGGTCGCCTTCCAGTTTGAAGGGACGCGGCTGGTCGGTGCCGGTGAACTCCGGCGCCAAGCTTCCCTCGACATGATGAGTCACCGCATGCTTCTTTTCGTCCACGGTGTAGGTGCCGAAGTATGCGACATAGGCGGCGTAAGCGGCGAGGGCATGCTCGGCCGAGGGCAACTTATCTTCGATGATGTTGGCTTCTGGAAAAGGCGCCAGCGGCGGAACCTTCATGATCTGAATGTGCACGTGCCCGGTTGGATCGTAGACGAAGTATCCGCGCGGATGTTCACCGAACCGGAGCTGCCACTTGCCATCCTTATTTAGATCGGCAATTTCCACCAGTTTCCACGTGCCAATCAGAGCGCGAGCTCCTCGGGCGGAACGCTGAGTGAGGGCGACGGTGACCGACCACAACAAGCAAGAGAGTTCATGAATCATTTTCATGTCGGGTCCTCAAATGGTGGTGGGATTCACACTGATTCTAAATCGAGACAAGAGTGGTGGAACGGGTTGGGATGCTTCGACTCGGAAGGATCGCCCTGCAGACGATCCTGCGGCGCCGGTTTGGTACATGTCCTATTTCCTGACGTAACGCAACGGGTCTCTCAGTTTGAAGAATCAAGGACTTCGGCGGGGTAACCTGGGGAGGTGACGAACGGCACATTGCAGCGACGAAGAGCACACTCTAATGTCCCGATGAGAATGAGCCTTAAACCTACACATCCCCGCACGAAATCGCACGGTCCAGACCTGGCTGGTAACGCAACCACCAGCCGCGGCCCGATCGCAAAACGCCGAAGCAATCGCATGGCGCTCCACGCTTCTGTCGGGTTATCCGGGCAAGACCGGCAGAAATGTTCCTTTACGATGCCGGCCAAGGCCACGAAATTGAACAAGCACGGCGCTGCCGTTCAACTCAGTCGTGAGCTTCTGGTGGGCTCGGTCGTCTCCGTAAATAACAAGCAAGGCACCAAACTCTCGGCCCGCGTAGTTGCCCAGTTGGTGGCGCTGGAGGGCGTTTCCACGTACGCAATCGAGTTTGTAGAGCAGGACGAACGCGCCGAAACCTTCTGGGGAATTATGTTCCCGCCGAACACCTCAAACGCCTAACCGCAAATGTGGCACCGGCAGTCCGCGCACAAAAGGGGCCAAACATCACGTTTGCTCGGATTAGGTTTACCGAACCAGAAGTCTGACTATTGAAAGCAGGCGATTACACGCTTTGACCGTGGGTCATTGAGCGTATTGATTCCAAAACAATGTCGGCTCCCAGGCCCGAGTAGACTTTGGCGGCGCAAACCAACGAAAGTGCTCGGGGAAAGGAGCCGCTGGAAGACTCGGCATAGTTCAATATGACCCGCCGCCGGAAGTATTTAAGTGCTCCCGGCGGCCATACTTTACTGGCTGGTCAGTGATCTAGATGGCCCGATCTTAGGCCGCTTTTTTCGTCTGCGAGCGCATTTGTTGGTTCATCTGGCGCATCGAGGCGACGAGACCGGGTGAATGATTTTCAGCCCAGGTTTCGAACCGGTTTGCTGCTTTTTCGATGTGGGCGGCAAAGAGTTTGTTGGAGAATCGTTCCCGGCCTTCCTTGATAGTGGGCTTTATGCGTTCCCACACACCGAAGAACTCGCCGTTGGTTTCGAAGAATAGATCCTCGTGAAGAAGTCCGTAGTTGAGTAGAGCGCACGCCTGGTCCCAGTAGCTGATCACCATCATGAAACTGGTTCCCGCTTCCGTTCCCATCGGGGCGATGCGCATGGCCTCGTCCAAAGTGTCTGCGAAGCAATTGGCCCAGAACCAGTCACGCGCCTGCCGAAGGCGCGGCTCTCGGCGTTCCTCGTACAGTTGCAGGTGGAGTTGTGCTTGTTCGTGGGTAGGCTTGGATGCCATAGTGCTGTCTCCTTTCTATCCGTTTCGATGCCTCAACCAGATAATTGTTTTCACAAATTTGGAATGCCGCCGAGCGCCTAGAGAGATAGGTGATGGAATCAGGCGATCACCGCATGGAGAATGGTTTTGAGATTCCGAAGTTACGCGTTCGGGCTCGTCCATCAACTGCGAATCTGATTATCCTGCTCCTGAGCGCAAGGTCCAGAACCAGGCGATGGTCAGCCCGATCATCACGACGGTTGTGAGCCATGCCACCGCGTTGAACAGGTGAGTGTTCACGTACTCGCCCATCAATTCTTTCTTGTTGATCAGGAGCAGCATGAAGATCAGCACGAAGGGGAGCACCACACCATTCACTACCTGGGACAACACCGCAATCTTCACCAGCGGCAGGCCAGGGATCAGAACCACGGCGCCACCGGCGGCGATCAGCAGGGTGTACAGCCAGTAAAACCACGGCGCCTCGCCGAACTTCATCCCAACGCCGGACTCGAATCCCAGGCCCTCGCATACGGTGTACGCCGTGGAAAGCGGCAAAATCGAAGCCGCAAACAGCGATGCGTTGAATAGTCCGACTGCGAACAGAATGTAGGCGTAGTCTCCGGCCAGCGGGCGCAGTGCCTGCGCTGCATCCGCCGCATATTTAATGTCGCGAAAGCCGTGAACGTACAACGTGGCCGCGCAGGCCACGATGATGAACCAGGCGACGATGTCGGTGAATATGCATCCGGAGACTACGTCCAACATGGAAGCTTTGTACTGCCGCCGGGTCACTCCCTTCTCGACAATCGATGCTTGCAGGTAAAACTGCATCCATGGAGCGATGGTGGTTCCGACGACGCCGATCACCATGTAGAGGTAGGCCTGCTCGCGAAACGCTTTGATGGCGGGCGGTTTGAAGGTTGCGATGGTCGCATCCTTCCACGCCGGATGCGCCAGGACTCCCGCAAAAATGTAAGTCACGTAGAAGAACGACGCCGCGAGAAAAACCTTCTCAACGCTTTTGTACTGACCCTTCACGACGATCAGCCAAACGATCACCGCGCAGACGGGCACGGTGACGAATCGCGACAGGCCAAACAACTCCAGGCTGGTGGCGATGCCGATGAACTCCGTGACGACGTTGCCGAAGTTGGTGATCAGAATGCCGATCATCATGAAGAACGTGATGCGCAGGCCAAACTCTTCGCGGATAAGGTCGCTCAGCCCCTTGCCGGTGACGGCGCCCATGCGGGCGCACATCTCCTGCACCACGATCAGCGCGAGCGTGATCGGGATCATGGTCCACAGCAGAAGATGTCCGAATTGCGCCCCGGCCTGGGAGTAAGTGAGGATGCCGCCGGCATCATTGTCGACGTTCGCAGTGATGAAGCCCGGCCCGACTACGGCGAAGAACAGCAGGAGTCGGGTTTTCCAGCGGCTCAGAAACTTCATGGGCACATTTCACAGACATAGGATGAAACAACGGCAGGTGCAACGACCGAACAGGATAAACGCAGGCAGCGAATCTGACCAACGAAAATCCAGAGAGGCGCGAAAAAAATGTGGTTCCTTTGTGTCGCAAGACCCTGGAGGCAACGGTTCGGTATCTTTAACAGGCAAGTACAGAATGACTCAACTGTCCCTCTTGCCTGGAATCCCCCTCAAGGCTGATTAACGAATTTTGGCACGAGACAGGTGTGAGGACTAGTCTGTTTCTTAGGAAACAAAAAAGCAGAAAGAAGGTAGGCTAATGAATTTCATAAAAGCTTTCATCATATTGTTCGTTCTCACAATCGGCAGCGTTTCACTGGCTCACGCCAGTTGCAGTAACGCCAGCATCAAGGGCACGTATGGAATCGTTTCGACGGGCCTGAATGGCTCGTTGCAGCCGGCCTCCAGTGTTTACCAAATCACGGCCGATGGTGCAGGGCATGTATCCGGAACCTCGACAAAAAGCATCGACGGCACCATCGTGACATATACGCTCACGGGGACTTACAGCATCGCCGCAAATTGCAACGGCACTGCAGCTTTCACCAATCAAGACGATCAAACAGAGCACGACAATTTCTACCTCAACAACGCTAATGCGGGCGCTTTCCTGATCCAAACCGACAAGAGCCACGTACAATCGAGCATCGCGGTGGCCCAGGGCGCACCGACTTGCACCAATCTTGGAGTCAAGAACGCGTACTCGTTTGAAGCGACAGGCCAGGTCATTGGAACCGGCCAAGTTGCGGCTGCAGGCAGGCTGACTTTCAACGGGACGGGTTCGATCACCGGCCCGCTAACCCTCAGCCTCGATGGAGTGATTCATTCCAATGTTGCGGTAAAGGGAACTTACGCGATCAACTCGAATTGCACCGGCACTGCCAAAATCACGCCGACCGGACTTTCTCCCATGGACTTCAATCTGGTAGTCGTGAATGGCGGCAAAGAAATCATGGCCATCGAAACCGACAACAACACGATTGTCACGGGTACGTTTCAGGAGTAAGGAATAAGCATTGCAGCTGGGGGTGCCGGGATGCGAAAACCGGCATCCCTACAGCTTCGCCCGCAACATGCTGATCACATCATCGGAGGTGATCAACGCCCTTCAGCTTGTTGTGCTCATCAATGACGGGCAGGGTCACCAGATTGTATTTGTCGAACAGTTGCGCAACTTCACCGTCATCGGCACCCTCGCTGGTAAAGACCAGTGGCTCTTGTACTAGTGACAGCGCTGGGGTTGACGGTTGCGCCAACGCAATTCTGGCCAGGGGAACGGCCCCGACCAGCGTTCCGTGAGAATCCACCAGGTAGATGGTGCTCACCGCCTCCACGCCGCCCTCGAACTCGCGCAGAGAATCGATCGCATTTTGGGCATTCGCAGTCACCGGCAGCGCCAGAAACTCGGTGGTCATCAGGCCGGCGGCCGTCTTATCTTTGTGTTCGAGCAGCTCCTCCACTTCCTGCCGCTCTTCCGGTTCCATCTGCACCAGGATCTGCTCGGTGCGGTCATCGGGCAGGTCTCCGAGCAAATCCGCGGCCGCGTCTGGATCCATCTCCTCCACAATCTCAGCCGCCCGCTCCGAATCCAGTGACTCCATGATCGCCTTCTGGACCTTGGGCTCAACCTCCTCGAGAGCCTCAGCGGCCGTTTCCTGGTCCAGGGTCTCGAACACGGCCTCGCGCTCGTCCGGCGCCAGATCTTCCACGATGTCGGCAATGTCAGCGGGATGCAGCTTGGCCAGCCCTTCATGGGAAATCTTGAGCTTCACCCGGCGCGCCGGATCGGTCTCGATGACATTGATGAAATTCCACGGAATCGAGCGCGGCGGAATTCGCTGCAGCAGCGCATGCACCGCAGTCCGCGGCGCTATTCCCCGCAGCAGGCGCCGCACCGCTCCCCGCGCTCCCACGTCGACGGAGTGAACGCGCAGCACGGGAGGCACTTTTCCCGCCTCCTTCTGCACGTCAATAAATAGCTCAACGTTGTTCACCCGCACCACTTTCCGCCCGTTGATATCGATCACCTGCTGGTCCAGAAGATCGCGCTCCAGCAGAAACAGTCCCTCGCTTCCGTTCTCCGGCGGCCACTCCGCCGCGCCCGTAGTCGTCCGCACCCCGCCATTGATCGTCGCAATCGCGGTAAACGGCAGCACCCGCTTTCCAGTCTTCGTCTTCACGATCAGCGACGTCACGCGCGACCGGTCTTCCTGCGGCGCCAGCGCCACCTCACGCACCCGTCCCGCCGCGCCCGCCGGGTCAAACACCGGCGCGCCCAGGAATTCGCTTAAAGCCAGGGTCGTCATCCCGGTAGAGAATACCCAACTCCGGCTCGATACGGAACGATTTTCTGATTGATTTTTGTCAGGCAAATGCCACCAGACAGGAAACACGCGCGTCTAACTTGGGGGGATGCCTGGGCAATGACTCTCGACCGTAGCGTCGCCGGCGCCGAGGGCGAGACGCCCTCGGGACAGCCGGCAGGATGCCGGCGCTACAGTTTACCCATCTGCGGTCACGGTGCTAACGCCAGGGGACGGGCATCCACCGGCGGAGTCTGAGCCCGAATCCCGAAGCCCTATAATCAAAGGGTGCAGCTGCTTTTCGACATCTTCGGTCAAACCCTGCGCACGCTCTGGGCGCACAAGCTGCGCTCGTTCCTTACCATGTTCGGCATTGCCTGGGGCGTCGGTTCCCTGCTGCTGCTGGTGGGCCTTGGGGAAGGCTTCCGCTCCGGCAACCGCAAGCAGTTCGACACGCTCGGCGAAAACGTGATGTTCATCTGGTCGGGTCGGGCTCCCGTCATGAACGGCAGCTTTACCGCGCTGCGCCAGTACTATCTGACCTATCGCGACTACCAGGACATCCTTCGCGACTGCCCCAGTGTTGGCGCCGCCGCCCCGACCATTTCTCGCGGCGACATCCGCGCCGTCAGCGATTTTTATCAGGCCAGCGGCCAGATTGTCGGCGTCCCGGCCATGTTCAACACGATCCGTTACCTGCCCATCAACCAAGGCCGCTGGATCAACCAGATGGACGACTCCCAGCGGCGTGCCGTCATCGTTATCGGCGACGAGGTCCGGCGCACCCTGTTCTCCGGCCGTCCCGCCGTCGGCGCGACCATCCTGCTGAACGGAATCCGCTTCGAGGTCATTGGAACCCTGCAGAAGGTCGGGCATGGCGACAACATGAACCTCAACCTGCGCAGTTTTATCCCCTTCCAGACCATGCATATGCATTTCCGCCCCATCAACGTCGGCAGCGCTCCTGACGTCATCTCGATCATCAACTACCAGCCCAAATCCCGCGCTCTGCATGAGGCGGCGCGAGCGGAAGTCCACAAGGTCATCGCGCACAATCACGGCTTCGACCCCGCGAACCCGGACTCCTTCGATGAATGGGATACGGTAAACACCGTCGATCAGGTCGGCAAGATTTTCGACGCCATGAATCTATTTTTGGGAAGTGTCGGGCTGGTCACGCTCGCCCTCGGCGCTATCGGAATCATTAACATCATGCTCGTGGCCGTGGCCGATCGCACGCGCGAGATTGGCCTGCGCAAGGCAGTGGGCGCCACCAACGGCAGCATCATGTTCCAATTCTTTGTGGAAGGAGCGTTCCTGACCCTGCTCAGCGGAGGCATCGGCATCGCGGGCGCCGCCGGGCTCATGGCCGTGCTCTCTGGGGTCAATCTCGGCGAAGGATTCGACCCGCCCAAACTCGTGGCCTCGACGGCCGCGTTAGCCGTGACTTCGTTGGCCATTGCGGGGGTAGCCGCCGGCCTTTATCCCGCCCGCCGCGCTGCCCTGCTCGAACCGGTGGAGGCCCTGCGCAAGGAATAAAGAATGGCACACTCCGCGGACAAAACTCTCGACGCCGAACTACTGGATGAGCAGGTAGAAATTCCAGTCAGCCACGCGGCCGTGGCTGCCGAGCCTGAGCGCCGCCGAGCGCCGGTGTTCACTACCTACCGCGATCTTCTCGTTCAAGCCTACTCTGCCATGCGCCATGATCTGCGCCGCACTCTTCTTACCATGGCCGGAATGGCGTGGGGCATCGCCACGGTCGTCCTGCTGCTTGCCTACGGCAATGGCTTTGGCCGCGCCATCCAAAACATCTTCGAGAGCTTTGGCGCCACCGCCGTCGGAGTCTTCCCTGGACGCACGTCCCAGCAGGCGGGCGGCAATAAAGCCGGCGTCGCGATCCGCTTCACCAACGACGACGTCGAACTCTTGCGCAATAACATTCCTCTCTGCCGGCACGTGGTGCGCGACTCAGAAAAACAGGCCACCGTGCAGAACGACAACCGCTCCTTCACCTTCCCGGTGATGGGTCTCGACTCCGCTGTGGAAGACATCTGGAATCTCGATGTCGACCAGGGACGCTTCCTCAACGACGCCGACAACCTGCAACACGGGCTGTATGCGGTCCTGGGCTCCGAAGCCCGCGACAGACTTTTCTCCGGCATGCCCGCCTTAGACCAGACGATTCGCATCGATGGGGTTACGTTTCAGATCGTGGGCGTCCTCAAACCCCGCATGCAGGAAGGCGACGACGACGACAACCGCGTGGTTTACGTTCCTTTCAACTCGATGGATGTTTTAAAGGACACCCATTATCTGGACGGCATCTGGCTCGATTCCGCGGGGCTGGATCACGAGAAGATGACAAAGACGATCAAAGAGTCGCTCGGCACGGCTCACAACTTCAAGCCTGACGATCCGCGCGCTGTCTTCGTCTTCGACGCTCAGAAGCAGCTTTCGCAATTCGGCATCATCAGCATGGCGCTGAAAGTTCTGCTGGCCTTCATCGGCACGGTCACGCTAGGCATCGGCGGCGTGGGGCTGATGAATATCATGCTGGTGTCGGTAACGCAGCGCACGCGCGAGATCGGCGTCGAAAAAGCCCTCGGCGCCCGCCGCCACGACATCCTCTTCCAATTTCTCGCCGAAGCCCTGGTCATCACTGCCATCGGTGGTGTGCTCGGTATTATTTTGTCGTACATCGTCTCGATCTCTGTGGGCCGCCTCACGCTATACAGCGCTATGGCCAAGCACGCCGAGGCCGGAGACATCCGCCTGATCGTCTCGCCCATGATTCTTCTGATCGCTACCGCCATCCTGGCCGTGGTCGGTGTCATCAGTGGCATGCTGCCCGCCATGCGCGCGGCAAATTTGGATCCGATCGAAGCTTTGCGCTACGAATAGGGATGCCGCTTCGCGGTTTCGCGGGCAGGAGTGCCCGCGCCACACATTCGCATACAAAAAGCCGGGGCTCTTCTGCCCCGGCTAGTTCACTACAGGTTTCTTGCCTCAGGCCGCTGTCAGTGCGTCCACAAAATGCTCACACAGGGTGGTCTCGACGTTGTGGGCTCTGTACACGATCGGTGTGGCGAGGTAGGGCCGCAGCATTTCCTCGACCTTCGGAAATACCTCTTTCACATACTTCTCGGCCTCATACTTGTCGGTCCACAGTGTGATCGTCATCCATTTCTCATTCTTGACTTCCGGAACAAACGGCAGAAACTCCAGGAATCCCTGCTGTTTCTTCATGATCGGAAGAATGTCTTTGCGGATCATTTTGACAAAGTCATCTTTCCTGTCGAACTTGGGTGTGAATTCGAGAATACGGGCAAACATGGGAGACTCTCCTTCCTTGAGTCAGTGGGGATGAAGACTCGGAAGATGCCTCCGTTCGAGCGGGCCTCTTTCGAGCCCGATCCCGAATTTAGATTTGGGTTGATTAATAAAGCGGAATTACTTTAGGGGGAGGAAACGCAAATTTCCGTGACCCCAGCCACAGTTCGACGTGACCCCAGGCTGCAAGTGCGACATTTCTCCGCATTCCCAGCCCGGTTTATCACAGGATATTCACGGCGCACCGTTCTTAGCGAAGTAGAAGATTTTCCCGTCGCGGGCATCTACAATCAACCAGCATGTCCGGGGACATCCTCACCCTCGCGCCTCCGCCCGCCGATGCCCGCATTTCCTACGGCTCTGATCCCAACCAATTTCTCGACCTGCGTCTCCCCAAAGACAAAGCTGCGCATCCGCTTGTCATCAACATTCATGGCGGGTTCTGGCGCGCCAAGTACGATCTGGCCCATGCCGGCCATCTCTGTGCCGCCCTCGCGGCAAAAGGCATAACCACCGCCAATCTCGAATACCGCCGCGTCGGCAACGAGGGCGGAGCCTGGCCCAACACCTTCGCCGATATCCGCGCGGCCTACCAGTTCCTTCGCCAGAATGCGCGCACCCATAACTTAGACAGGCAAAAGATCGTGATCGTGGGACACTCCGCCGGCGGCCAGCTCGCCCTCTGCCTCGCCGCCCACGAGTCCAGCGTTACGCGAGTTATTTCGCTGGCCGGAGTCGTCGACCTGCAGCGCGCTTACCAACTCCACCTCTCAAACGATGCCGTGGTGGAGTTCCTCCGCGGCGCCCCCGCCGATGTGCCCGACCACTACCGCGAAGCTGATCCCATGCAACTCGGCATTCCTCAAACCCGGCAGTGGCTCATTCATGGCTCTGCGGATGATGTAGTTCCGCCTGCGTTCAGCCGCGATTATGTCGCCGCTAAGCAGAAGCGCTCCGCGAAAGGAAAGGAAGACGTCCACCTGCTGGAGATCGCGGGTACCGGCCACTTCGATCTGATCGATCCGCGCAGCTCAGCTTGGAAGCAGGTCGAAGAAACTGTCCTGCAACTCATATCCTGAAAACGTCATTTCGCATTGACTCCACCGGCCCATACTCATAGGATTTCCATTCGCAAAAACTGCTTATGCAAACGCTCAGGAAGCTCCGCCACATTCTCCTGGTTTTCGCCGTTCTGGCCCTCTTTGCTGCCTCTACGTCGGTACCCCAGGCCGACCCCACACGCTACCTCAACGACATCAAGTCCCTCGCCGCGCCGAACATGGAAGGCCGTGGCGCCGGCACGAAAGGCCTGACGCGTGCCGAGCATCTCATCGAGAAGCGTTATCAGGAACTCAAACTCGACCCCGCTGGAGTCCATGAATACGCGCAACCCTTCTCCGTCGTCACCGGCGCGGTGTTGAAAGGCGACAATAGCCTCACCGTCCTGTCGGGAAAAGCACGGCACCACTCGAAAGCTAACGACGATTTCGTTCCTTTCAGTTTCTCTTCTTCCGGCGAGGTGACGGCTCCGGTTGTCTTCGCCGGATACGGCGCCACGGCTGACGAATTCCACTACGACGACTATGCCGGTCTCGACGTCAAAGGCAAAATCGTAGTCCTGCTGCGCTACGAGCCTTCTTCCTTCGCGGAAAAAAGCGGCAACCATGGACTGACCCAGCACTCCCACCTGATCACCAAAGCTATCAACGCCAGAAACCACGGCGCCCAGGCGGTGGTGATGGTCAACGGCAAACTCGGCGAGGGAGAAGAAGATCTTCTCACCCGCTTCGGCAGCGTCAGCGGTCCCCTGGATGTCGGCATCGTTTTCGTTCAGGTCACGAATTCGGTCGCCGATTCCTGGTTTCAATCCGCGGGCAAATCTCTGAAGGACGTCCAGGATCAAATCGATTCGACGGCAAAGCCGCAATCGTTCGCATTCCCCGACAGCCTTCAACTCTCGCTGCACGTCGACATCGAAACCACGCGCGCCACCGTCAACAATGTACTCGCCTGGCTCCCCGGCCAAAGCGACGAATACGTCATCGTCGGAGCCCACTACGACCACCTTGGCCGCGGCAACATCGATTCGCTCGCGCCATCGCAGATTGGACAGATTCATCCGGGCGCCGACGACAACGCCAGCGGCACCGCCGGAGTCCTCGAACTCGCGCGCCTGCTCGCCCCGCAGCGCGGCCTGCTCAAGCGCAGCATCCTCTTTATGAATTTCGCCGGAGAAGAACTCGGGCTCTTAGGCTCCGCCGAATGGGTGAAGGAACCGACGCGCCCGCTCGCCAAGGCGGTTGCCATGATCAACATGGATATGATCGGCCGCATCAAGGACGACAAGGTTTACATCGGAGGAGTTGGAACCGGATCCACATTCAAAGTTGTGTTGGATCAGGCGCAGAAAGACTCGCCCTTCAAGATCGAGTATTCCGCGGGAGGCTACGCCTCCAGCGATCACACGTCTTTCGTGTCGAAGAAAATTCCAGTGCTGTTCTTTTTCTCGGGGCTGCACTCCGACTATCACAAGCCTTCCGACACCTGGGACAAGATCAACGCTCCCGACGCCGCTCGCCTGCTGGACCTGATAGAGAACGTAACCGTGCAACTTGCGAGTACTCAGGATCCGCCCACATTCCAAGTCGTGGCTGAAGATAAACCGCCCGCGGGCGGCGGTGGCGCGGGCTATGGCCCCTACTTCGGCTCCATTCCCGACTTCGGCCAGACCGAGGACGGCGTGAAGTTCGCCGATGTCAAACCGAACTCGCCCGCGGCGAAGGCTGGATTGAAAGCTGGAGACGTACTGATCCAATTCGGCGACAAGCCCATCAAGAATCTCTACGACTTCACCGACGCCTTGCGGCGTAGCAAGGTTGGTGATGTAGTCGAAGTCAAAGTTCTGCGCGATGGCCAGCCGGTGACGGCCTCTGTCAAGCTGGAACAACGAAAATGAACCTATGCTCCTGGATAGAAAAAGCAGGTTCCTCTCCGCCTGCGGGCGGTTCGGAATGACAACGAGCGACACCAGTCGCCTCCCAACGATATCGAATCCCTTATAATCGTGCGTCGCAACCAGAGAGGAACCTTTGCCCTTCGACGACCTCCGCCAGTGGATCGCCGCTCTCGACCGCGCCGGCGAACTCAAGCGCATACAGACTGAAGCCGATCCCATTCTCGAGGTCGCCGAGATCACCGACCGCGTTAGCAAGATGCACATGGGCAGACAGCGGGACCAGGTCGCGGGCGAGGGCGCCCGCGCCACACAATCGCGCGGAGGCCCCGCGCTCCTCTTTGAAAACCTCAAGGGCCATCCGAGTTCTCAACTCCTGATCAACCAGTTCGGCTCCGAAGCGCGGATGAAGCTGGCCCTCGGCGTGAACTCCCTCGATGAAGTCGCCGGCCGCATCCGCATGTTCATGGATGTGAAATCGCCCCAGGGTTTCCTCGACAAACTGAAAATGCTTCCCCTCTTAACGGAGGCTGGAAAATTTTTCCCGCGCACTGTCGCAACCGGCCCGTGCAAAGAAGTGATCAAGCGCGACAACTTTTCCCTGCTCGATTTTCCGATCCTGCAGTGCTGGCCGCAAGACGCCGGACGCTTCATCACTCTGCCCTGCGTCATCACCCGCGACCCAAAATCCGGCAAGCGCAACGTAGGCATGTACCGCATGCAGGTGTACGACGAACGCACCACAGGAATGCACTGGCAAAGACAAAAAGTGGGAGCCGAGCACTACCGCGAATCTCTGCGCCGCGCCGCCGCCAACCGAAATCATGTGGGGACAGCCGCCTCGGCTGTCCAGCCGGAGCGAAGCCAGGCTTCTCGCACCCCGGAAGCCGCCCGCTCGTCAGTCGACATCATGGCGCGCACCTCCGGCGCCTCTCAGTCCGCCGAAAACATGCCCTCCGGCAAACTGGAAGTCGCCGTCGCCATTGGCACCGATCCCGCCGTAACCTTCTCCGCCATCGTCCCTGCCCCGCCCGACATCGAGGAGTACCTGATCGCGGGCTTCCTCCGCGGAGCCCCAGTCGACCTGGTGAAGTGCGAGACCGTTGATCTCGAAGTGCCGGCCGGCAGTGAGATCGTCCTCGAAGGCTACGTCAACCTCGACGAACTCCGCACCGAGGGCCCCTTTGGCGACCACACCGGCTTCTACTCACTCGAAGATCTTTATCCAGTTTTCCACGTCACCTGCATTACGCACCGCAAAGATCCCATCTACGCCACAACTATTGTCGGGAAGCCTCCGCAGGAAGACGCCTACATGGGCAAGGCCGTCGAGCGCATCTTCCTCCCGCTGATGAAGTTGACCATCCCCGAACTGGTCGACATCAACCTTCCAATCGAAGGCATCTTCCACAACTTGATGCTCGTCTCGATACGCAAGTCCTACCCAGGCCAGGCCCGCAAAGTGATGAACGCCATCTGGTCGCTGGGCCAGGCCATGTTCACCAAGTGCATCATCGTCGTCGACGAAGACGTCGATGTGCAAGACGTGGGCGATGTCACGCTGAAAGTCCTGAATCACATCGATCCCGAGCGCGACATCCAGTTCACGCTCGGCCCGGTCGATTCGCTCGACCACGCCAGCCGCCTCCCCAACTACGGATCGAAGATGGGCATCGACGCCACGCGCAAGTGGCCAGCCGAAGGCTTCACGCGTCCGTGGCCCGACGAAATTGTCATGGATGCGAAGACCAAAGCGCTCGTGGATAGCAAGTGGAAGGCACTGGCGAAGGAGTTGGGGATCGCGTAGCCGCCGGTTACGAAAGACGGTGTCCCACTGAACAGCCGAAACGACACCTGTGTTTAACCCTTCTTAATGAAATCGGCGTTAACTTAGTCGGTGTATAAGCGCTCAGTCCCTGCAAAGTCTGAGTGGCATCTACTCCTCCGAATAAGGCACAGGCTATGCACAATACAAACCTCCCCGAACTACGGCGCAGCTCCAGAGTACCGGTCAACGTTCCAATCCTGGTTACTTGCCTGCAGCCGGGCGCCAACTTTTCTGAAGTCTGCGAGACGATGGTGGTGAGCGCGCATGGTTGCGCGATGCGGTCGCCGATGAAGCTGGAAGCGGGCGTTCCTTTGCATTTCCACAATCAGGAAGGCCGCGAAACGACCGCGCAGGTGGTGTACTGCAAGCCGAGCGGGACCGATCGGCAGACTTGGACGCTAGGAGCGCGCTTCGACCGACCAGAGAATTTCTGGGGCCTGACCAGTTGCCCTAAAGATTGGATGCAATTCCCGGTGCCAAGCCGGGAGAAGGCTGCTGCGAAGCTCGCGCCGAGCGGGACTGATCGGCAGACGATACCGGAGCAAATTGCGACGGCCTCGGCGAGAATCGTGCTTGAAAGAATCCGCAAGCAACTCTCCGACGAGCATCTCAGGGCCGTGCTTGCCGAACTGGTTCGTCCCCTGGAAGCTGAGGTGACGGAGCTGAAAGAAAAGCTGGCGCAAGGCGCCAAGCGCAGCAAGTTTGAAGTGTCGCTGGCTCAAATCCCTCCGGAACTGGAACAGCAGCTGGAGTTTCGCCTGAGAAAAGATCTGGGACCGGAAGTTTTGAAAGAGGCGCGGGAACAGTCGGAACAGGTGCTGGAAGCGGCGAAGGCAGCGATCGCCCAGAAGACAACGCAAACCCATGATGAGTTTCGGCAACGCGTCGCCAAGGAACTGCAGGCGGTGGAGCAGCGGACCCAAGGCTTGTCGACCGATGCCGCTCAGAATCTGCGCGAGCACCTGAATCGCGGGCTGGGAGAGCTTCATCAGGAGGTCGTGGGCGCCGGCAACCGTCTCAAGCAGCTGAGCCAGGAACTGCTGCGCGTAATGCAGCAGACCCTCGGCGAGGAGCACGACGCGAAACGCCAGCACCTGGAGCAGGTTCAGGCGGTGGTCAAGTCAGAGTCAGCGCGCTTGCAGACAGAAATTGCCGATCTCGATCGCCGCATGGCCAAGCTGGATGAATCCGCGTGCCAGTTGGAAGCAGGGCTGGACAAGCGTCTATCGCTGATGGCCAGCGACACGGTCCGCACTGCGCGCGGCCATATGGAGGGCGCGTTGGAACTGGCCCTGAATGAACTGAGCACGCGCACTACCCAGGAACTCGCAAATCAACTCGAGGAAACGAGCTCGAGCTTGAAGATCATTCAACAGGACACCGAAGCTTCGGTTTCGGACTCGCTGCGGCTCCGTTCCGCCGAAGCTCTGCAATCGTTCGAGCACAGCATGGAAGAACTGGCGCAGCAATCCGTGGAGCGTTGGCGTGTGGCCTTCGCCGGCGGCCTGAACTCGCTGGTGAAAATTCTGGGCGAGCAATTCGTGTTGCAGGCTACAAACGGCGATGCCTTGGCTCAACTCGGATCGAATGACAGGCCGCGTAACGGCGCCCGAAGATAAACCCGCAGCCAACCGGGCGCAGGTCTGGCAAGACGTGTCCGGACCGGGAGTTCCTTGGCCTCATCCAGCGTCGTACAATCAGCTTCTAGTTCCTAGCTACTAGCCACACACACGGTAGCCCCGAGGCTTCTAGCTAGGAACTTGGAGCCCGAAGCTGGTTTCGTCGGCTGCTTGCGGCGCCCCAAAACAAGAGGGACGCCACCGCCGCCCGCACTTCCCCCGCAGCGGGTAATGAGACCACGCATCGTCCATCTGCGTGCCTGCTACGACCCAAAGCTACGTTCGCAACATCGCATTCTGCGTTAGTTTGGAGATCACCTCGTTGACGCAGGAGATCACAACCGCATGACTACTCCCCCATTTCTGACGCGACTCTTAGAAATATTCTGCCGCCATGAATTTTCCTGGCCTCATACCGGAGCTCAAGGCCGGGACTATCAGGTCTGTCTCATTTGTGGAGCGGCTTACGAATTCGATTGCGCCACCATGCGTCGAACCCGCCGGCTGGCGGAGCCGCCCGGAACGCGAGCCTCTTGACTCGTTGCACGGTTCGTCTCTTTCCCGATGTTCGTTTTTCGTAACAAAGTTATTTTTCTGGCTCAGCTTTTCTCGACCTGAAGTAGGCTCTCGCCAGTATTTCGGTTCCTGTCTTCCCCGGCGTAATTCCCACAATTCAAAGTTCAGTTACTCTGTCTTCCCGGGGAGGTCCCAGCCCGGGCTCGAGAGGCACCCATGCCACCCAAAGCGAAGGCTCCCATTCTTCTCAAGAGCGTGCCGCCGCCCGTGCACACCGGACGTAATGGCCGCCAGTTTCATGCGCCCCGCAGTCCGCACGGTTTTACCACCGATCCGACGGGCTTTCAGACCGAAAAGGATCCCCGCGGCAAGGGCACCAATGCGTGGTTCGACCTTCCCAAACCCACAGGCAATCCGCCGTTCCGCATGGATCTCAGCTCAGTATTGACGCCCGACGAAGTGGCCCAGATCAAAGCCAGCGGGCGCATGGTGTTCCACACCGTCGGCGATACCGGTGGCGTCAACACCACCACCTACCAGCAACAGGTCGCCACTTACATGGAACTCGACGTCGACCCCGGCCAGCCCGGCCGGCCCTCACCGTCGTTCTTCTATCACCTGGGCGATGTGGTCTACTACGACGGCGAAGTGATCAACTACTACTGGGAGTTTTACGAGCCCTATCTGCATTACCCGGGACCGATCGTTGCCATCCCCGGCAATCACGACGGCGACGTTGATCCCAACGACCAGTTCCACCAGCCTTCCGATTCACTCAAGGGATTCGTGCGCAACTTCTGCTCGCAGGCCGCCGTGCATCTGCCCGAGGCCAGTGACGCTCCCCGCGACGCCATGACCCAGCCCAACGTCTATTGGACGCTCAACACTCCGCTGGCCACAATCATTGGCCTCTACACGAACGTCCCAGAAGGCGGCAAGGTCGGTCCTGACCAGATCACATGGTTCGAGCAGGAGCTGCGCGCCGCGCCGCAGGGCATGGCGCTGATTCTCGCCCTGCACCATCCCATCTATTCGGCCTATGGAGCGCACCCCGGCAGCCAGTACCTGAAGTCCATCATTGAGAACGCCACCAACACGTCAGGCCGCACTCCAGACTTAATCCTCACCGGGCACGTTCACAACTACCAGCGCTTCACCGGTTCGATCAACGGCAAGCCGGTTCCCACCATTGTTGCCGGCGCCGGAGGCTATAACTTGAAGCTTCACACTCTGAAGCGCCCAACTTTTGATCCCAAGAAAGGCCCTTACAAGTTTCCCGATGGACCGGAAACGCTGGATAAGTTCAACGACTTTCAGCACGGCTACCTGATTCTTGACGTGACCAAAGATAAGATTGCCGGCAGTTACATCGCCGTGCCCGATCCCAAATCCGGAGATCCCGTCCCTGCCGAGCCTCTGGCTCCTTATGACACGTTTACGGTTCCGGTTGGCTAGGCTCACTGAAAGAGCAGGAACAAAGCCGCCGGGTCACAAGCCCGGCTTTTCCATGGTCGATCCGTCGTCCTTCTGCTCGTACCCGCAGCATTGCAACACCGGCAGGCGCGGATACTTGGGGAAGGTTGGATCTGTGGCGGACCGCTGGCATAAGTAAAATGTTGATCCGCGCGCCGACTCAATCTTCTTCATATAACGGCAGTCGGCGCACAATCCAACCCGTAGCCGCTCACTTCCAGGATTGTCTGCTTTGCGCTGCTTTTCGCTGGACACAACGCTTTCTCCAGTTGCATTCTGGCATACGCGCAACAGAAGGGTCGCAGCGCCCTGCCCAAGCCTCTCCCGGCACAATCTTCGGTATACTAAATGAGGCATGCCGGTTCTGAAGAACATTGCCGCGATCGCCAAGGGCATGAGCATCACCTTCATGGAGATGTTCCAGCCCACTACCGTCGAAAATTATCCCGACGGGAAAGGCCCTCTGCGCGGAGCCCGCATCGAAGCCCGCTTCCGCGGCGCCCACGTCCTGCAGCGCGACGAAAACGGGCTGGAAAAATGTGTGGCCTGCTTTCTATGTGCGGCGGCGTGTCCTTCCAACTGCATCTACATCGAGGCCGCCGACAACACGGCCCAACACCGCGTCAGTGGCGCCGAGCGCTACGCCCGCGTTTACAACATCGATTACAATCGATGTATCTTCTGTGGGTATTGTGTGGAAGCTTGCCCGACCGATGCGATTACGCATGGGCACGGTTTTGAGTTGGCTTCTTTCAACGCCTCCAATCTGATTTACCGGAAGGAGCAAATGCTGGCCCCCCGGCCAGCACACATGGGCGCGAACGTCGTATTCAACCAGGCCGACGTAGATGGCGGCGCGCCAGCGGAGATGGTACCGGGGAGCTGAGCTTCGAGACAGGTTCCGAGTTCCATCGACGCCGGTCCTCGAGACCGGCGTTCGTGCATGTACTAGCAGAGTACCGAGTTGCGAGTACCGAGTACCGAGAGAAGCGCTGCAGTCGATGACTGCTAAAACAAAGTGGCTGACTTTCTACAAACCGTAAAAGAGCGCGTCGTCATTTATGACGGCGCGATGGGCACCAACATTCAAAAGCGGAACCCTACCCTGGACGATTACTGGGGCAAGGAGAACTGCAGCGAAGTGCTGGTGCTGAGCCGTCCCGACATTATTCGCGACATCCATGCCGACTTTTTCCGCGTGGGCTGCGACATCGTCGAGACCGACACCTTCGGCGGAACCGGAATCGTGCTCGGAGAGTTCGATCTCCGCGACCGCGTTCGTGAAATCAACCTGAAGGCCGCTCAACTCGCAAAGGAAGTGGCCCAGCAATTCTCAACAAAAGACAAGCCACGATTTGTGGCGGGGTCGATGGGGCCCACCACGAAATTGCCGTCGCTGGGGCACATCGGTTTCGACGCGATGGTGGAGTCTTACGAAGAGCAGGCCGCGGCGCTGATCGAAGGCGGGGTCGATGTGCTGCTCATCGAAACTGCGCAGGATCTGCTCCAGGCCAAGATCGCAACCATCGGCGTGCTGGAAGCCATGCGGAAGGCTGGCAAGCGCCTGCCTGTGACCGTGCAAGTCACTCTGCAGGAATCCGGAACCATGCTGCTGGGTACGGAAATTGGCGCCGCCCTGACCGCGCTCGAACCGTTCGACGTGGATGCGATCGGGCTGAATTGTGCAACCGGGCCCAAGGAGATGAACGACGCGGTCCGCTATCTCGCTCTGAACTCCACCAAGGAAGTCTCGGTGCTTCCCAACGCGGGCCTGCCCCAGAACGTCGGTGGACATGCGGTGTACAAACTCGCCCCGCAGGAACTTGCCGACTACCACAAGCATTTTGTGCAGGACTACGGAGTGCGCATCGTTGGCGGGTGCTGCGGAACCACGCCCGAACACCTGAAGGCGGTGGTCGAAGCCGTTTCCGGAATTGAGCCGGCTAAGCGCGACGTAAAGCGCGTGGGGTCAGCCTCGAGCGCGTACACCTCCGTTCCGCTCGATCTCGAGCCCAAGCCATTGATCGTCGCCGAAGAAATGAACACCACTACCCGCGTCGAGCATTTCCGCAATCTGGTGCGGGGAAAGAAGTATGACGACATTCTCGCGCTGGCGAAGAAATTGGTGAATGACGGGTCGCACATGCTGGACTTGTGCTGTGCGATCGTCGGCGAGGACGAGAAGGGATACATCTCGTCGATCCTGGAAAAGATTGCCACGCGCGTGCCCGCGCCAATTCTCGTGGATTCGACCGAAGCCGACGTAGTGGAGGAAGCGCTGAAGCGAATTCCGGGCCGGGCGATCATCAACTCGATCAATCTGGAAGATGGGGAGAAGCGAACGTCGAAAGTCCTGCCCATGGCCAAGCGTTACGGGGCCGCGGTGATCGCGCTGACGATTGACGAAGACGGGATGGCATTGACAGCCGATAAGAAAGTGGCAATCGCGCACCGCATCTATGATCTGGCCACGAAGAAGTATGGTCTCGACGGCACTGATCTGATTTTTGACGCTCTGACTCTGCCGATTTCGACCGGCCAGGAAGAGTACCGCACGGCGGGGATGGAGACCCTGAAGGCGGTAGAGCGCATCAAGAAGGAATTGCCTTCGGTGAAGACAATCCTGGGCGTGAGCAACATTTCGTTCGGGCTGGATGCGTATCCGCGGCGTGTGCTGAATTCGGTGTTCATGCACGAGGCGGTGGACCATGGACTCGACATGGCCATCGTCAATTACACGAAGATCTATCCGCTGTACAAGATTCCGCAAGAGGAAGTGGAGCTGGCGCGAAAGCTGATTCACCGCGACGCCAATTCTGACGGCGATCCCCTGCAGAACTACATGGCGCATTTTGCCGGGATGAAGGGCAAGCCGGCAGCCTCGACGACCGCGCACGTGGATTCGTTGTCGGTCGAAGACAAGCTGAAATTCGCCATCATCAACGGCGAGAAATCGGTCGGCGAGGGCGCGCACAAAAAACCGCTGGAAGCGTTGCTGGAAGAGGCTTTGGCCGGGTACTCGCCGCTGGAACTGATCAACACGGTTCTGCTCGACGGGATGAAGACGGTGGGCGATTTGTTCGGGGCGCGCAAAATGCAACTGCCCTCGGTGCTCGATTCAGCGGGCGTGATGAAGCAGGCGGTCGCCTATCTCGAGCCCAAGATGGAGAAGAAGGCCGGATCGCAGAAAGGCACGATCGTATTGGCCACGGTCAAAGGCGATGTGCATGACATCGGCAAAAACCTGGTGGACATCATCCTGTCGAACAACGGCTTCAAGGTCATCAATCTTGGAATCAAGCAACCGGGCGACACGATCATCCGCGCGGCGCAGGAAAATCAGGCGGACGCCATCGGCCTGAGCGGGCTGCTGGTGAAGTCCACGCTCGAAATGAAGTACGTAATCCAGGACCTGGAACGGCAGAAGCTGGAGTTTCCGGTGATCTGCGGTGGGGCCGCGCTCACGCGCAAATATGTCGAAGACGACCTCCGCCGCGAGTATGCGAATGCAGTCTTCTATGCCGACGACGCCTTCGCCGGGCTTCATATCATGGAGGATCTCGCCACCGAGGATGGTGCGCGCGAGTCACGGCTTCAAGAGGGCCGCACGGTGAAGGAGTATGCCAAGGCTGCGGCTGTGGACGAAGAAACGGGGCCGGTGTTTGCGGAGCGCAGTCCGGTGGTAGTAGACGCTCCGAATATTCCTGTGCCTCCGTTCTGGGGCGTGCGCGTGCGCCAGGACAAGGATTACGACCTGCGGGAAATCTTCCAGTACATCAACGAGACCGCGCTGTTCAAGAATCAGTGGCAGTTGAAAACCGCTTCACAGTCGGATTATGTGCGGCTGGTGGAGGAGAAGTTCCGGCCGATCCTGCACAAGCTGGAGGACGAGGTCCAGGCGTCGGGGCTGTTTGAGCCCAAAGTTGTGTATGGATATTTTCCAGCGCAGGGCGATGGGAATGACGTGGTGGTGTACGAGCCGCCGCCGCAGCCGAGCTCCGCTCGGCCCGACCGGGTCCCTTCGGCTGCGCTCAGGGCAGGCTCCGACCCGGTCCCACACGAGCTCTTGCGGTTCACATTTCCTCGTCAGAAGGAAGGCCGGAGACTATCCATCTCTGACTTCTTTGCGCCGAAGTCCTCCGGGAAGATGGACGTGATTGGCTTGTCGCTGGTGACAATTGGGCCGAAGGCTTCCGTCGAAACGCAGCGGTTGTTTGAGGGCGGCGAGTACACCAGGTATCTCTACCTGCACGGCCTAAGCGTGGAAACGGCGGAGGCGCTGGCCGAGTTCCATCATAAGAAGATGCGCGAGGAGTTAGGAATCAGCGGCGACGACGCCCCCGAGATTCGCGATTTGTTTCACCAGAAGTATCGCGGATCGCGTTATTCGTTTGGCTATCCGGCATGCCCGAATTTGGAGGATCAGACGAAGCTCTTTGCCTTGCTGAAGCCTGAGGAGAATGTAGGGGTGCGCCTGACTTCGGGATTCCTGCTCGAGCCGGAGCAGAGTACATCGGCGATTGTGGTGCACCATCCGGCCGCGAAGTATTTTGTGGTATGAGCTTTCGGTTGAATCTTCAAAGAATAGCCACAATCGCTCCCGCTATTTTGAGTTCTCGGTCTTCCACACGTAAAAATTGGTTACATCCGCCAGGGTTTCGATTGCGAGCCCTCGCGATGTAGCGGCGCGATGTACGGCGGAACGTAAATTCGCCAATCCAATGCCTCCAACATCGCCAAGTGGAACTTCGAGCGCTGAACCGGCGGGCGCCTGTTCCAACTCCCCGAGAATCTCCTGCACGAGATCGTGATGTTTTCCGCGCCTGCCTCTATCGAGGGCAGCAATCTTTACCCGCCGATATTTCGTATCCGGTTGCTGGGTCTTGAGCTTCTGTTCCTTTGCCATAGACTTAACCTCCGACTCCAGCACGATACCATAACGACAACGTCATGGCAACTGTATTTTTACGATTGTTGTACGTTTGTCGTATCATACCAAGTGGCCGGCTCTGGCCCGTTCTTCGAAGTTTAAAGCTGGGCCAGAGGAACCCACTATTTCCACCTTTTTTTAACAGCGGAGGTATGCTGCAACACATGGGACAAGACAAGACGAATGCGCGAGCAGACGTGGCGGAAACTTTACGAGGCCGCGCTGGCGGAAGTTAATCCGATGGAAGTCAGACGAAAGATCGATCTCGCCTGCGCAGCCATCGTGCAGCGCATCGATGCCTTGGCAGGGGCGCGCGACCTGAGCGCCATAGAAGAGCAGCGCGAGATTCTCGATTCCCTTAACAAGTTACGGCAACTCCAGCGGTCCAAATCTCAGGGATCCGCGGACGCAAACCAACAAACTCCCTGCAGCGCACAGGAATAGCGACCATGACGCGCACATGCCGCAAGTCGCCAATAACTCTATGGCACCGGCGACAGCAAGTCTGGTCAGCCCTTCGCCATGCCCGCATCGTGACCAACCCAACTTTACTGGCCTACCTGAATGCCGAAATCGAGAAGCGGAAACTCATCACTCCCCGCCCCTCCCCTGCCTTTTGCGACCGGTAAGTCGCGCCCCGAGCTTTGCCGCCAACCAGGCCAGTCGCAACAGCATCTCTTTTTCATGATCCGAAAAATCAAATCCGGGGAATACCGGCTGTACTCCCGCAAGAAAAACGCGAAGACTGGCAAGCGCAAGAACCTGGGCACGTTCTCCTCACTCGCGGCGGCCAGGAAACATGAACGGGCGGTGCAGTTTTTCAAGAGGGGATAGTTCCCGCTTTTCGTGAGGCTTACTCTCCGCTTCTGACCTGGGTGGATTCTCAACGGCTGCATTGGCTTGCACTTTGCGCACGCAAAAGTTCCGCTCACCTGACTAAGGGATGGAATCGCGCACGCCATTAGAGTTTTTACAAAGTGCAGACACAATGGTGACAAATCAGTTTGGGGCGTGAGGCATTTTTATGTCTGATCCCAAGCGGGTTGGCGGGCCGACCGAACTTGGGACTCAAAGTCTTCACGCCCTCCGTCACCGGGAGGGAATGGGGAAAGACGGGCGCCCGTACCGCAGGGGGTACGGGCGCCTGTTTTGTTTTCCGGCTCTTTCCTGGCGTCGTTGCCGGCTTTGGCACCCCGATCATTCCAGCTTCGGTTCACTGTTACAATTTCTGGTTATCCTCCAGGACAACAGATCCTCCTTGCTCCGGCGTGAGCGTTGCGTGCCGGAATCACAAGGAGTTCGGGGATGCGAAAACCAGTGCCATGAAATGTCCCTTCTGCGGATTTGCGAATGACAAGGTGGTGGACTCGCGCGAGAGTAAGGAGGCCGAGTCGATCCGGCGCCGGCGCGAGTGCCTGAAATGTGGAAAGCGCTTTACCACCTACGAGCGCATCGACGAAATTCCCTACATGGTGGTGAAGAAGGACGGGCGGCGCGAGAAGTTCGACCGGCAGAAGGTGCTGAATGGGCTGCTGCGGGCGTGTGAGAAGCGTCCGGTGCCGATCAGCAAGCTGGAGCAGATCGTGAACGAGGCGGAGTCGTTCGTAATCGAGTCGGCCGAGCGCGAGCGCAAGACCAGCGAACTCGGTGAGTTAATCATGAACCGGCTGCGCCGCTACGACAAAGTCGCGTATGTGCGGTTTGCCTCGGTGTATCTGGATTTCAAGGACGTGAAAGAATTTATGAACGAGTTGAAGGACCTGGTGAAGGCCAAGGAAACCGAATCCCGTCCGAAACCGGCAGCGAAAAGCTAGAAGCACATGGCACATAAAGTAACTCTTATCCCGGGCGATGGCATTGGGCCAGAAGTCACCAGGGCCGTGGTGCGGATTCTGGAAGCGACCGGGGTGAAGTTTGAGTGGGAGACGTTCGCCGTCGGCGCCGAGGCTTACGAAAAGTCAGGAGAATACATCCCCAAAGAAGTGATCGATTCGATCGAGCGCACGCACGTAGCGCTCAAAGGGCCGGTAACTACGCCGATTGGTGGAGGGTTTGCCAGCATCAACGTGGCGTTGCGCAAGAGGTTTGATCTGTATGCGAACTTCCGGCCGATAAGAAATCTGCCACATATTCCCACGCGCTATCCAGACGTGGATTTGATCATCGTGCGCGAGAACACCGAGAGCCTGTACTCCGGACTTGAGCACGAAGTGGTGCCGGGAGTGATTGAGAGTCTGAAGATCATTACCGAAAAGGCTTCCACCCGCATTGCCAAGTTCGCGTTTGCGTATGCGCGCAAGAATCAACGCAAGAAAGTGCACGCCATTCACAAGGCGAACATCATGAAGTTGTCGGACGGATTGTTCCTGCGCTGCTGCCGCGCCGTCGCCAAAGACTACCCCGAGATCACGTATGGCGAGCACATTGTCGACAATACCTGCATGCAACTGGTGATGAATCCCTATCAGTACGACATGCTGGTGATGGAGAACCTTTATGGCGACATCATTTCAGATTTGTGCGCGGCGTTTGTGGGCGGGTTGGGATTTGTGCCCAGCGCCAACCTCGGCGATGAGTGCGCAATTTTCGAGGCGGTGCACGGATCAGCGCCGGATATCGCGGGAAAGAATCTGGCCAATCCGACGGCGCTGTTGCGCTCCGCGCTCCTGATGGTGCGGCATCTCGGGGAACATGAAGCCTCGACCAGGATCCGCAATGCGCTGGAACGCGTATACCGCCATCCTGAGAAATTGACTCGCGATGTGGGCGGCAAGGCGGGCACTTCGGAGTTTGCCGACGCCGTGATTGAAGAGATGGAGCGAGCCGGCATCCAACCGACTGCGGCTGAGTCATCGCGCGCATAGTCTCCATCTCGCGCTTTTCGGCGTTAAAGTGGCGCCGGTTCGGCGCGATTCGGCCCTCCAGAAGAGGCTTTTATGGCGTCCCTGGCCGGGGACTTCCGCGCCCTGAATCCGCAGCAATCCTCTCACCACAAAACTTTTGCGCGTGCGCCATTGACCCGCGTACGCTGATCGGAGTACATTGACCCGTTCTGGGGAATCTGGGGAATGGCGCGCACATCACGGCGTGTGGGGGTAGTTCTCTTTCAGCTAGGCGGTCCCGACTCGCTGGAAGCGATCGAACCATTCCTTTATAACCTGTTCTGCGATCCCGATATTATTGACTTCCCTTTCGCCCGCATCGGCCGCAAACCACTGGCCAAACTGATTTCCACCACGCGCGCGCGAAAAGTGCAGCACCACTACGCAACCATTGGGGGAGCATCCCCCATCCGACGATTTACCGAGCTTCAGGCGCGCGCGTTGGAGGCGGAACTTGGAGGGCGCGGCCTGGATGCGCGTTGTTTTGTCGCCATGCGCTACTGGCATCCATTTACCGCCGAAGCCATTGAGCGCCTGCGCGAGGCCGAGTGTAATGAAGTTCTGCTGTTGCCCCTGTACCCGCAATATTCCTCGACGACCACTGGGTCGAGCTTGAATGAGTGGCAGCGGCTGTTCTGCGACGACGTCCCCGTGCACCGGGTCGAAACTTTCTACCGCCATGGCATGTACCTCGACGCGGTCGTAGAAAAAGTCGACGATGCTCTAGAGCGATTTCCAGTGCCGGAGCGAGCGGAGATCGTTTTCAGCGCCCACAGCGTCCCGATGTCGGTGATTGAGAAGGGCGATCCCTACCAGCGCCAGATCGAGGAGACGGTGGATTTGTTGAGGGAGCGTGGGGCATGGAGCAATCCGCATCGGCTCTGCTATCAGAGCAAGGTGGGGGCCAGCAAGTGGCTGCAGCCTACGTTGCGCTCCACGCTGCAGGCTTTGGCGGCGGAGCAGGTGCGCGAGATTTGTGTGGTGCCGGTGGCGTTTGTCTCCGATCATGTGGAGACGCTGGGGGAAATCGATCATGAAGCGCGCGAGATGGCGCTGCGGCTGGGAATTACGCAGTTTGAGATGAGTGCCGGGCTGAACGATTCTCCGAAGTTTATTCGGGCTCTTGGACAGATCGTTGAGGAGACTCTGGGAACAAAAGCGTTGCCGACGGAAACATTAATGGCCGCAGGCTGATAGCAGTCGTGGAGAAGAGATTGAAGATGCGCGAGATGACAGCATCGGAATGACTATAGGAGCGCAGGAGGAAGCACATGGCGGAACCGGAGGCCGAGAAGGTCAATCCGAATCCGGAGGCGGCGAAACCGGCGGCTAAGCCTGCCGTCGATGCCACGAAGTATGTAGGCACGCCCGCGGTAGGAACCTCGAAAGCGGCTGCCGCGGCGGGCGTAGCCGGAACCGCTCCGTCGACCGAAATCGACCGGCGGCGGCGGCGATTTGTGTGGACGATGGTCACAGGTTTCCTGACTGCCTGGTTTCTGGCCTTCTTTCGTTTCTTTTTACCCCGGACTCTGTTCGAGCCCAACACGGTTTTCAAGATCGGATATCCCTCGGAGTTTGCCCTGGGAGTGGATACAAAGTTCCAGCAGAAATTCCGCATCTGGGTCGATCGCACGCCGGACCGCCTGTTCGTGATCTACGCGCGCTGCACTCACCTCGGTTGCACGCCAGACTGGAAACCCAGCGAGAACAAGTTCAAATGTCCCTGCCACGGCAGCGGTTACGACAGCGAGGGTATTAATTTTGAGGGGCCTGCACCGCGGCCCATGGATCGGGCGAAGATCGAACTGGCGCCCGATGGGCAGATTCTGGTCGATACCTCGAAGCTGTACTCGTGGCCGAAAGGGCAACCCAGCAAATTCAATGATCCGGGAGCGTTTCTGACAGGAGTGTAGAAGATTGTGTGGCGCGGGCACTCTTGCCCGCGTGCGAGGGCGAGACGCCATCGCGACAGCCGGCGGGGACGCCGGCGCTACGAAATTCAGGACTCATTATGGCTGACGCAAACAATCCGAACGGGAAAAACGGAAACAAGACTGGGGTGCTGGAGAAGGTTACGGCCGGGGTGAAAGACGACATCCAGGCGCTGAAGACCGACATCCCCTCCAAGGCGAAGGACCAGATCGAAGGGCTGAAGGATCCGACGAAGACCCAAGTCTATACTTCGATCTTCCGCCACAAGCACGACGACACTCCGCGAAACCGGGCACTGGGCGTGCTTTCAAACGTGTTCCTGCATCTGCATCCGGCCAAGATCAATCGCGATGCGGTGCGCTACAGCTACACCTGGGGCATGGGCGGGATCACGTTCTATCTGTTCATCGTTCTCACCTACACCGGCGTGTTGCTGATGTTTTATTACCATCCCAGCAAGGTGCAGGCGTTTCGCGATGTGCTTTATCTCGAGCATGACGTGCCCTTCGGAAAGATTCTGCGGAATATGCATCGCTGGGCGGCTCACCTGATGGTGATTGCCGTGTGGCTGCACATGTTTCGCGTCTTTCTGACCGGATCGTATAAAAAGCCGCGCGAGTTCAACTGGAACATCGGCGTGCTTCTGCTGGTATTTACCCTGCTGCTTTCATTCACGGGATATTTGTTGCCCGACGATCAACTGGGATTCTGGGCAGTCACCGTGGGCACGAACATGGCACGCGCCACTCCGCTACTCGGGCATGAGGGGCCGTTCGGGTCGATGCTGGGCATGACTCCCTACAACGACATCCGCTTTGGCTTGCTGGGCGGCTCGATCGTAGATGCGAACGCCTTGTTGCGGTCCTACATCTGGCACTGCATTGGAATTCCGATTGTGGCCTCAGTGCTGATGATTGTGCACTTCTGGCGCGTGCGAAAAGATGGCGGGATCTCCGGACCGGCTCCCGTAATGCTGGAGGCCGAAGCCGACAAGCCGCGCCGTGGGCCGAAGGCTGCGGGAGAGTAGCAAATCCGTCGTAGAGACGTTGCTTGCAAAGTCTCTGCCGGCGGCAAGACAGACGTAGCAAGCTACGTCTCTACGGGAAAGAACTCTTATGGACTGGCGACAACTTTGGGAGATTTGCTCGGCTCCGGATAACGTGCCAATTGTGGGCTTGATCCCGCTGCTGGCCTTCTACATTTATCTCGCGGTGAAGCAGGCGCGGGCCAACGATCAGTTGATCGAGCAATTGGAAGGCGATGCCGCGCTGGCTAAAACGCATCACCGCAAGACCTGGCCGTTCCGTCCGGGATGGGCGAAAGAAGTTCACGTCTGGCCCTTCTTGTTGCGCATCGAGTTCCTCGCGGCGATCATCGTTACCATCATTTTGATGGTCTGGTCGATCAGCCTGAATGCGCCACTGGAGGAGCCGGCCAATCCCAACTTGACGATGAATCCGGCGAAGGCGCCCTGGTATTTCCTCGGACTGCAGGAGATGCTCGTCTATTTCGATCCTTGGATTGCGGGTGTGGTGATGCCCACGATGATCATCATCGGTCTGATGGTGATTCCATATATCGATACCAATCCGCTGGGGAGCGGCTATTACACGTGGAAGCAGCGCAAGTTTTCCATATCCACATTCCTGTTTGGATTTGTGATTCTGTGGGTCGCGATGATCATCATCGGGACGTTCATTCGCGGGCCCGGCTGGCAGTGGTTCTGGCCCGGGCAGACATGGGATCACAACCGGTTGATCTATGAGGTGAACCGCGACTTGCCGGACGAAGTTCCGCGCTGGCTGGGGGGTCCGATAGCCTCCAACTGGGCCAAAGGAATTTTCGGCGCGATTATGGTCGGCGGGTATTACCTTCTGGGAGGCTTTCTGGTGTACTCGCTGTTCCGGCGCCGGATGGGCAAGGACTTCCAGAGGATGAGTTTGTTGCAGTTCTCCATCATGCAGTTTCTGTTGCTGACCATGGTCGCTTTGCCGATCAAGATGGGGCTGCGCCTGTTGTGGCACATCAAGTATGTGTGGATTACGCCGTGGTTCAATATTTGAAACCGTCGTTAGTCGTTGGTCGTTGGTCGTTGGTCGCGGGCCAGAATCAATCCACTGTGACTTACGAACGAGCGCGAACGACCAACGACGAACGACCAACGACTGGTTCCGGAGGAAGCGGTGGCTGAGCAACCTATCCCAGAGCAGGATCCGATTACTGGAAAGTCGTATGCGGCGCACTATGTGATCGCGACGCTGATTCTGATCGTGACACTGTTCTGGGCCTTGTGGGATGAGGCATGGGTACAGCGTCCGTGGAAGGCTTTCCAGCAAACTTGGAAGAGTCGCTACAGCGCGTTCCTGAATTCGGCGCGCTCGAAGTCAGCGGCGTCTGAAAAGGATGTTGAGAACAATCCCCAGTACGCCGGCTTGAAGCAGGCCTACGAGAAGGCGTATCAGGATTCGAAGCCCCAGGCGGAAGAGGCGCGTAAGAAACTGGACGATGCCAGTGCGCGCTTGCTGGCCGTGCAAAGCGTGTTCACCGACCGGCGGGCCTACGTAAACGCACTCACCTACGAACTGGAAACCAGCACCAGCCCTTCCGCGAAGGCCAGCAAGCAGAAGGAAATCGACTCTTACAAAAACGAGCAGGCCACGGTCGAGTTCCCTGACGGAAGCAAGAAAAAATTCACCTTCCCGCAACTGGAGGAGACCTACAACGACATCCGCGACGAGCGCACCAAGCTGAGCCTCGAACTGGGTGATGTGCTGAAACCCGTCACCGCGGCCAAGGCGAAGATGGATGAGTACGTTTCCGACCACATGGTCGACCTGACGCCTCAGCAAATTGACGGCCTGAAGAAGCGGGCAACAGAGTGGGATCCGGCGATCGTGCAGATCAACGTGGCCGAGGCCAATATTGTGGACCGTTGCGAGTCCTGCCACATGAACGCGCGCGAGCCCTTGAAGATCACGGCCGCGGCGATGACGGCTAAGGGCGAGAAGAAGCCCGACGAATACGCCAACGCGTTTGTCAGCCACCCGGAAACGGAGTTGCTGACGATTCATGATCCGGAGAAGTTTGGCTGCTCGCCCTGTCATCAGGGCAATGGCCGCGCGACCACCAGCGTCGAGAAGGCGCACGGCAATTACGAGCACTGGCTGTGGCCGCTCTATCCCAAGGAAAATTCCGAGGCGGGCTGTCAAACCTGTCACGCGGCCGACATGCTGTTGGGAGGCGGGGATGCGGGCTTTCACATCACCGACGGAAAGATCCTCTTCCGGCAGCGAGGGTGCATGGGCTGCCACCGCTATGAAGGCTACGACAAAGAACCTGAAGACCTGAATTCCGTGGCCCAGCAGGTCAAACAGATTGAAACGCAGAAGAAAGACCATATCAAAGAGATTGCCGACTTGATGAAGCGGGCTGACGCGGCTGAATCGAATGAGGAGGCCAATCGGCTGAACGCGGAGGCCGTTTCGCTCAAAGTTCAGAACAGCAAGCTCGACGGGCGTCTACAGCAGCTCGACTTCCAGTCGCACAGCCTGATGCAGGATATGAAAAAAGTCGGGCCCAACCTCAAGGACGCGCGACTGAAGCTGAATAAGAACTGGATTCCGGTTTGGTTGAAAAAGCCAACGGATTTCCGCTCGACAACCAAGATGCCGAACTTCCGCCTGACCGACCATCAGATTCAGGCGATCTCGGCGTACATCTGGCAGTCGGCATTCACCGACTCGCTTCCGAAGCACAAGCCGGGCAATGCGGCTCACGGAAAGGAATTGTTTGAGACACGCGGCTGCCTTGCCTGCCATTCGATCGGCGAAGGCGACCAGATGCAGGGCGGGACGTTCGCCGCCAATCTAACGCGGGTGGGCGAGAAGGCGAACTACGACTATCTGGTGCGCTGGATTCACAATGCGCGCGAGCGCACGCGTCCGTATTGTCCGTATGAGAAAAAAGACATCGGCCCCGAGGATTACGCCAAGAAAGGTCTCCCTTACCAGTTTGATTTAGACCACAGCACGTGCCCTAATGATGGCCATGAACTGCAAGTGCAGAACATGACGGTGATGCCGAGCCTGCGGCTGAGTCCGGAAGACGCGGAAGACATTGCGACGTATCTGATGACGCAAAAAAAGCAGGAGCCGTCATCGTATGCGGACGCCTCTTTCATGGACGACTCCTCGCTAAAGGAAGAAGGCAAGAAATGGGTTCGTCATTTTGGCTGCTCGGGCTGCCATGAGATCGCGGGTTTCGAAGACGAAGGCCGCATCGGCACGGAGTTGACGTTCGAAGGCAGCAAGCCGATCGAGCGCCTCGATTTCGCATTGTTCACGGAAGTTGCGCAGCGCGGGGGCAAAGGCGCCGAGCCGATTAAAGACAAGGAAGATCTGGCGCGTTTGCCCGATGGCCCAGCAACAAAACCATGGTACGACCACAAAGGCTTCTTCGAGCACAAGCTCGCCGAACCCAATGTCTACGACCAAGGGATGATCAAGGGGGAGACCGAAGCACTCCGCATGCCGAACCTGCACCTCTCAAAGGCCGAGGTCAGCGATATCACTACGTTCCTGCTGGGCAGCCAGGAAACTTCCCTGCCGTCAAGTTATCAGTACAGACCTGCGGACACGCGGCGCGATATTCAGGAGGGCTGGTGGGTCGTGCTCAAGTACAACTGCATGGCCTGTCATCAGATTCTGCCGGATCAGCATCCGACTATACTCTCCCGGATGAAGGCGTATCAGGACTCGCCTGAGCAACTGCCGCCAAAACTGCTGACCGAAGGCTCGCGCGTCGATCCCGAGTGGCTGCGGAAATTTCTATCGAATCCTGCGCTCAGCACCACGGACACGAATCGCAACGGTGTGCGGCCATATTTGAAGGTGCGCATGCCAACCTTCTCCTTCTCCGACAACGAACTGCGGAAACTGGTGCGCTTCTTCCAGGCATTGTCGCAGCAGCCGATTCCGTACATTCCGGAACAGGTGCCGGTACTCACGACAAAAGAAACAGAAATGGCGCGAAGTCTTTTCTCCAGCTCGGCCGCCCCATGCCTCAAGTGCCATGCAACTGGCGATCCGGCGCACGACAAGATTGCCACCGCGCCGAATTTCCTGCTGGCCAAGGAACGGTTGAAGCCGGACTGGGTGGAGCGCTGGATCACCGATCCGCAAGCCATCAGCCCGGGCACGTCGATGCCGTCAGGACTGTTCAAACAGACGAATAATCAGTGGGTATTCGCCGGGCCGACGCCCCCGTCGTTCCAGGGTTACGAGGGCGATCACCGCAAGCTGCTAACCGATTACATCTTCCAACTTACGCCGGAGGAGCAACGGCGAGTGGCGTCAGCAATGCCGCGGGCCAAGGCAGCGGTGCAGCCTGAGAGTGAGCGTAAACACGCCAACGTGGAAACGCATCGAATCGGGAGCGGTGGTTCGCGGTAGAATGTAGGTTTGGTAATTCGTTACTATCCATGCTAATGGAACGCACGGGCGCGGATGCTTGCGCCACTGCCGGTATTCTGCCGGCATACAATTCCACAGCCTCTAACTTAAAGAAAGGGCGACATTATGAATAAAAAAACTGGTTGGGCAGTGATAACTGTCGGCATCCTGGCTCTGAGCGGCTTGCTGCTGCTGGCGGGTTGCACCAAGAAAGAAAACACGGAGCAATCCTCGAACGCTTCAGCGGAGAAAGCAGCGCCGGCAGCCCCGGCAACGCCAATCGATCCCGCGACCGCGGCTACGGTGAACGGGACGGTAAAGTTCGATGGCACGGCTCCCAAGGCTGCGAAGATTGACATGAGCCAGGACCCCGCCTGCAAGGGCACCAATGAAGCCGAGAACGTCGTAATCGCTGGAGGCGATCTGGCCAACGTATTCGTGTACGTCAAAGACGGCCTGGGCGACCGTACGTTTGATGTACCGAAGGAACCGGTCGTACTGGATCAGCAAGGCTGCAAGTATCATCCGCACGTGCTGGGTGTAATGGCCGGGCAAACGGTGCAGATCAAGAATGACGACCCCACCACGCACAACATCCATCCCACACCGAAGGACAATCGCGAGTGGAACGAATCGCAGCCGCCATCCTCCGCGCCTATCGAGAAGAATTTCGCGCGTGAGGAAATCATGCTGCCCGTGAAGTGCAACCAGCATCCCTGGATGAAGATGTACATCAACGTGGTGAAGAACCCGTTCTATGCGGTGACCGACAAATCCGGAAAGTATGAGATCAAAGGCCTGCCGCCGGGCACTTACACGATTGCGTTCGTTCAAGAAAAGCTGGGCGAGCAGGACCAGAAAGTCACTGTCGGTCCAAAGGACACGAAGACGGTCGATGCCAACTTCAAGGCTGGAGAGTGACCTCGCTCACTAGCCGGAGCAATTGTTTTGGTAAAATGGCCTGCTGGAGCGGGCTGCGCGAATGCTCGCAGCCTGCTCCCTGACCTTTCCATGCAGAGGGCAATACGCTGAAAGCCATCGCGGCACCGTACAATCGCGGCCATCATCGGTTTGCTGTCTTCCTTGCCGGCTGGACCTTTCTGCTCATCATTGCCGGGGCGCTGGTGACCAGCAATGATGCAGGATTGTCGGTGCCGGACTGGCCGACGTCGTTTGGTTCCTGGTACAAAATTCCGAAACTGGTGGGCGGCGTAAAGTTTGAGCACACACATCGCATGATCGCTCAGGTGGCAGGGCTGCTCACCATCGTTCTCGCGATCTGGACCTGGCGGACGGAAAAACGGCGGTGGTTGCGCGTTCTGGGCTGGGCAGCGCTGGGCACGGTGATCGCTCAAGGAATCCTGGGTGGATTGACAGTGCTGTTTTATCTGCCCCCGGCGATCTCGTCAGCACACGCGGCGCTGGCGCAGACGTTCTTCTGTATCGCGGTCGCGATGGCGGTATTTACCGGGCGGCAGTGGGTAGAAGAACCGCCGCGGGTTGAGTTCGACAGCCGCAAGCCAAGCCTTTTCACACTCACGCTGCTCTCGATTTTCGTCCTCTACGTGCAGTTGATTCTGGGAGCGATGTTCCGGCATCACGGGCTGAGCTGGTGGCCGCATGTCGTCCATTCGGTGATTGTGTCGTTTGTGCTGGCCTGGACGGCAGTGCGCGCACTTACCGTCTATTCGCAGATCGAGGCCGTACGGCGAACAGCAATTCTGATGCTGTCGCTGGTGATTGCGCAGTTGTGCCTGGGCTTTACCGCATTTCTGACGCGTGTAGCCTGGGGACGCGACGCAGCGCAGCCCGAACTTGCCATGGTGGTTTCGACGGTCGCGCACGTTGCGGTGGGAGCACTCTTGCTGGCGACCACGGTGATCCTGGCTATTCAAGTGTGGAGACATGTTCCGGTGGCGTTTGAGGAACGAGTTCCGCAGGCGCAAAGGGGTGCTTCGGTCGCATGAGCGTCCATGGCCGGCAATCGAAAGCCGTGCCTTCTTCCCAACACCGTTCATCAGTTGGCTTCTGTTTGCACTTAATTCTTGATCTCTGATCGTGCTGGATCGCGTCTCGTCGTAAACTATTAGCAGGGGTCCCGGAAAACGCTTTGTCCTCGAGAGTAGCTGACGTCGCCGATGCTGGTCCGGAAGTGGAGCGCGCTTCCGATGCTGCTGTTATTTCCGTTCAGAACCTGGTGCATCGCTATGAAGACCGAACGGCCCTGAATGGGGTTTCGTTCGAGGTGCGTCCGGCGGAGTTGTTTGGACTGCTGGGTCCGAACGGTAGCGGGAAAACTACTCTTTTTCGCATTCTGTCGACGTTGATGGTTCCGACCGCGGGACGCGCGCTCGTTATGGGATGCGATGCGGCGCAGGATCCGGCACGAGTGCGGCGGCAGATCGGCGTCGTGTTCCAGGCGCAGAGCGTCGATCCCAAATTAACGGCGTACGAGAATCTGTGGCACCAGGGACATCTCTACGGTCTGCGTGGCAGCCTGCTGAAAAAGCGCGTCGGAGAAATTCTGGCCCGCGTAGGATTGGCCGACCGCGCCAAAGAGCGCGTGGAAACTTTTTCGGGCGGCATGCAGCGGAGAATTGAGCTGGCCAAGGGATTGCTTCACCACCCGGCAGTGCTTTTGCTGGACGAGCCGACTACCGGGCTCGATCCCGGGGCGCGCCGCGATCTGTGGCAGTATTTGCAGACGCTGCGCGACGAGGAACATGTCTCCGTGCTGGTGACCACGCATCTGATGGAAGAAGCCGAGCGCTGCGACCGGCTGGCAATCTTGAACGAGGGAAATCTGGTGGCGCTGGGAACGCCCGTGGAACTGAAAGGCGAGATTGGCGGCGACGTCGTGCTGCTGGATGCCGCTCGCGACGCCGCGTTGCTGGCAGAAAAAATTCACGCGCGCTTTCATGTCGAGGCGACCGTGCTGGGAAATCAGGTGCGCATTGAACGCGAAGAGGGACACCGCTTCGTCCCCGATCTGGTGGAAGCGTTCCCCGGGGAGGTCCAGGCTATCTCGGTGAGCAAACCGGCCCTGGAGGATGTGTTCATTCATCGCACGGGACACAAGTTTTGGAACGAGGGTGAGCAGGATTCGGAGAAGAATTCGTGATGCAGAGCAATCAGCACTCAGCAATCAGCATTCAGTCCGTCCGGCTGAGTGCTAAATGGTGATTGCTGAGTACTCAATTCCACATTCAGCGCGACAGCGCTACAGGAGGTAGAGTGCGTCCTATGATGCTCGCGCTTTCTTTGGTATTTGGAGTTCTCCCTCTTGTGGGAGTGGCATGGATATTTTTGAGCGGCATGATCACCTTGTCGCCGTTCGGCGCCACGGTCGACGGGCTGTTCATGACCCTCATCCTGCTGACCCTGTCGTTGTGCTTCCTGCTCAATGCTTACTGGGAGGCGCGCGACCAGGGATTGATCCGCAAAAAGAGCAGCAAGAAAACCGAGGCGCCCGCTGTCGCGAAAGCTCCAGCGGCGAAGGCGAATTAACTGGTGGCAACCGCGACTACAACTTTGGCACGCCCAGCAGCGCCTGTTTCCACGGGCGTGCTGTTGCCCGCCTTCACGCTGTGGTGGCGCGAGATTGTGCGCTTCTATCGCCAGAAGTCGCGCGTGGTTGGAGTACTGGCATCGCCGCTGGTTTTCTGGCTGGTGATTGGCTCGGGATTCGGAACTTCGTTTCGTTCCGGCGCCGGCCCCGGACAGCAGCACTATCTCGACTATTTCTATCCCGGCGCGCTGATCATGATTGTGCTCTTCACTTCCATCTTCACCATGATGTCGGTGATCGAGGACCGCAAAGAAGGCTTCCTGCTTTCCGTGCTGGTCGCACCCGTGCCGCGTTCGGCGATTGTGCTGGGCAAGGTGCTGGGCGGCACGACCCTCTCGGCGATTCAGGGCCTGATCTTTTTAGTGTTCGCGCCGTTCACTGGCGTGCATCTGGCGCCGGTCCAGGTGTTGCTGGTGGCTGCGGTGGTGTTTCTGGTTTCGTTTGCGCTCACAGCGTTGGGATTCGCAATCGCATGGCCTATGGATTCCTCGCAGGCCTTTCACGGCATCGTGAATCTGTTCTTGATTCCCCTGTGGCTTTTGTCGGGAGCACTGTTTCCGTTGGCAGGCGCGTCCGGCTGGATTCGCATGCTGATGTACCTCAACCCTCTGACCTACGGGGTGGAAGCCCTGCGGTCGTTGTTGTATCCCGGAGCCGAAGCCACCTTCCCACTGGTCTCTTCGATTTCCACGCTGCTTCTGTTTTCGCTTGTGATGTTCGGACTGGCATTCTTCATGGCAAACCGCCGAGGCAAGAGGCCCGCCGCGTGATCGCCGAACAGTACGCCTACTTCCCCGCCCTGAACGCGGCCTTGAATGGGACCAGCGCGGTTCTGCTGCTCACCGGACGCGCGCTGATCATGCGCGGGAAAATCGCGGCCCACCGCGCCTGCATGATCGCGGCGGTGATCGCCTCAGCGCTGTTCCTCGGCTGCTACCTCTATTTTCATTTTCATGCCGGAAATATCTTGTTCCTGGGGCAAGGCTGGGTGCGGCCCTTGTATTTCACCATCTTGATCTCACACGTCACGCTGGCGATTGTGATTGTGCCCCTAGCGATTGTCACCCTCGCGCGGGGACTGGGCGGCCGGTATCCGCAGCATCGCGCTATCGCGCGCTGGACCTGGCCCTTATGGATGTACGTTTCGGTCACAGGCGTGATCGTGTACTTCATGCTGTATCAATGGTTTCCGCACAGCTGAAGGTCAATCCACCACGGAGGCACGGAGACACAAAGAAAAACAGAACACTGGCTTGCGGGCTTTGAGTTTTTTATTTTCTTGTTTTTCTCCGTGACTCAGTGACTCCGTGGCGAATCAACTTTTTATGTCGCTCTTGAAATTGAAAATCGACGTTTCCGGCACGGTCGGCGACGAAGCCTGGCGCGAGATTCGCCAGTTCGACCAGATCCAGAGGGCGGACTTCGGCCCCCAGTTCGGCAGCGGCGGCCGCTGCAATCATCCACCCGACAAGCCGCACGCCAAGGGCGAGTGGATCGGCGCTGAAATCCGCCTGCAGACGCCGCTTCTGGCGCAGTACGCCATGTCGCACTACCTGGAGCAAGAGCGCGTCCTAGACGCGGATGTGGAAGACTAATCAATCATGCGCCACCGCTCCGAGCAACGGTTAGGATTCCTCCGTGTCTCTGTGACTCTGTGGTGAAATGGTTTGGTATGTCAACGAACCCCAACATGGTCGATCCAACCACGGCTCAGCCCGCCCCTAAGCGCGGCATGTCGCGCACCCAGAAGATTCTTTTCTTTGCCGTGGGATGGCTGATCGTCCTGATGCCATTTCTGTTCTGGTGGAATACGTGGTTTGGCCGCCATCTTTCGGACCAGCAACTGAACGAATATCTCCACGACGACAAGAAGCCGCGCCACATCCAGCAGGCGCTGGTGCAGATTGAAGAGCGCATTACGCGACATGATGAGGCCACAAAGCAGTGGTATCCCGACCTGCTGCGACTGGCAGACAGTCCGGTGGAGGAAGTGCGCAATACCGACGCCTGGGTGATGGGGCAGGACACATCCGGCGCCGGTTTCCACGACGCGCTGTTGAAGATGCTCAACGATCCTTCGCCCATGGTGCGCGGGAATGCAGCGCTGTCGCTGGTGCGGTTCGGAGATGCGACCGGCCGTCCACAGATTGTGGCGTTGTTGCAGCCGGCGCACCTCACGGCGCCGCAGGCTGGCCGCATCGTGGATGCTGACCGCCCGGGCACCGCCATTCACCAGGCAGGATTAGTCGCGAAGCTACAGGCAGGGCAAGCGATGGTGGAGATTCGCTCGCCGATTCCCGGCCGCATCCGCTCGGTGTCGCAAACCGGCGCCAATGTAGCCGAAGGCGCGGAGGTAGCGGTGGTCGATCCCGCGGCCGAGCAGGTGTGGGAAGCGCTACGTGCACTCTATCTCGTCGGGCAGTTGGAAGACCTTCCGGCGATCAGACCCTATGAACGCGATCTCCCCGACATTTCGAACGACGTGCGGCGACAGGCGCAGGAAACCGAAAAGGCGATACGCACGCGAGCAGGGATCAATTAAGGCTTTGCCTGGACCAATTAAGGCTTTTGTCATTCCGAGCGCAGCGAGGAATCTGCTTTTCGTTTGCTGAGAGGAAAGCAGGTTCCTCGTCGCATTCGCTCCTCGGAATGACAAGCTTCAGCAACCAAACGCTCATGTGGCGCGGGCACTTTGCCCGCGAGATTTTCGGTGCTGCAGGCAAGCGGGCGAGGGCGCCCGCTCTACATGAGCAGCGCGTGCCCTGACAAGCGCGGATAAATGAGAATGAGGATCCGGAAGGGGTACTGCACGCTGACGGCTGAAAGCTGACGGCTGAGAGCTGCCCCTCTAAATCGCCATCGGCCCTACTTCTTTTTCCACCTCAGTAGTCTCCACCATGACGATCGCGTCCCACGGACATCCGTCGAGGAAGCAGCCGTCTGGCCCTTTGCTCAGGCACTTCTTGCAGCCGATGCAAAGGATGGGATCAATCTGAATCCGGCCGAACGGCGGATGATCTTCGTCCGGTACCCAAAACATGCAGTCTTCGACAGGACAATATTCCACGCAGGCGGGCGAGCCCGCGCATCCCGTGCAGCATTCGGTGATGACGGCCAGTTCTTTCGGCTTTTTCTTGCGTGGGGTCGCGATCCCTTTAGACTTGGGTTCAAACTTGAGCTCGTCGGGAACCATCCCGACGGCTCTGGTGGCACCGGGTTGGGCAGGCATCGAGGAGATTATAGCGCAAGAAGTCCCGGTTTTTGGCCTTTAGCTGTTAGCTCTTTGCCTAAAGCTCAAACGGATCCCGAGCAGACTCAACGCCGGAAGGCGTGGGTTCAAGCGATACTTGAAGCGGCCCCGCCCAAAATGATACTCCTTGCTGCATTCGGGCAAGCACTGTGACTTCCACTGCGCTGCTTCTGTTATAGTGAACCCCTGCAAAGGAGCACCGCCATGGCAGGAAAGAGTCTCAATCGAGTTCAGTTGATTGGCAATCTCGGCAAAGATCCGGAGGTAAAGTACACGCCGCAGGGAACGCCTGTGGCCAAGCTGACCATCGCCACCAACGAGCGCTACAAAGACAAGGCCGGCGACTGGCAGGATCGCACCGAGTGGCACAACGTCGTGCTCTGGCAGCGGCTGGCCGAAATCGCCGGCGAGTATCTGAAAAAGGGCGGCAAGGTCTATATCGAGGGACGCCTGCAGACCCGCTCCTGGGACGACAAGACGAGCGGTCAGAAAAAATACATGACCGAAGTTGTGGCCAGCGACCTGATTCTCCTCGGCGGCCGTGGCGAAGGCGGCGGAGATTTCGCAAGCTCACGCGGCGCATCGGCGGCTGCGGGTGGCGGGAATAACTTCGACCAGCGCGTGCCGGAAGCCGAACATGCCCCGGCCTCCGGCCCGATCACAGATGAGGATATCCCGTTCTAGCGGATCCGTTTCTAACGAGTCCGTCGGCCCTAACGGGGGATCCGATCCAACTCACCCTCACGGCACGCTAACGAGTAATAGCGTGACCAGGTTCAGCCTGTTCCAGTCTTTGTAGTCGCAAATTTGACCTGCCTGCTAAGATATCTCTTCCCCAAGGAGGCCGCCCTTGGACGCTGAATTGCCCCCCGATCCCGCGCCGACGCCTGTTCCTGAGCCGACGACAGCTCCCGATTCGCCCGTTGCAGCGCCGGCATCGAGCGCTGCTTCGATCTCTGTCCTCGATCTCAATCCTGCGGGCCGGCCAATTCCCGAAACTCCCGATTATCGCGACCGCGGCACGGCTCTGGTGATTTTCGGCGTGGCTCAAATCATTCTGGGCCTGCTTGCAGTTCTAATGGTGCCGCTCATTGGCCTCAGTGCGTTCCTATCCCGCGCCGCCCCGGGCGGAGGAATACGCCCCGGTCAGCTTGTCTCCAGCGCGGGAGTCTATCTGTTTGCGGCGGGAATCCTGATAGCGCTCGGAATTGGCTCCGTGCAGGCCAAGCGCTGGGCGCGAGCGCTCACGTTAGTCATTTCCTGGTACTGGATGATTGCGGGTTTTCTGGTGACCATCCTCCTCACCGCCGTGCTTCCAGTCATGATGCGAAGCGTGCTGCGAGCGCAGCAGAATGCCACTGGCGCGCCAACGGGAAATGCATCCACCGGCGTGATGGCGGTGATCCTTACGATAATGATCTTGTTCTGCGCTTTTTTTGCAGTGGTCGTTCCCTTCGCCTACGTGCTGTTCTACAGTCGTAAGAATGTCGACGAAACCTGCCGCCATCGCGATCCGAACGAGAGTTGGACGGATCGCACGCCGTTGCCAGTCCTCGGAGCAAGTGTGATCCTGGGTGTGGGAGCCTTGTACCTTTTGATGGCCGGAGTAGCCACCCCCATGTTTCCCTTCTTCGGTCGCTATCTGACCGGGTTGCCGGGAGCGGCAGGCATCATCTTGCTCGCAGCCCTGGACCTCTATCTCGCGATCGCGCTTTTTCGGCTCAATGCGGCAGCCTGGTGGATTGCAACAGCCTCGACCGCCCTACGCTTGCTATCGCTCTCCCTCACTTTCGGTCGCGCCGACATCTTGCAGGCTTACTCGAAGATTGGTTGGTCCGACGAACAGCTGCGAGTGATGAAAACCAATCCCATCGTTCATAGCCACGTAATCCTGTGGTGGGGACTGTTTTCTATGGTCGTGTTCTTCGGCTACCTGCTCTGGTTAAAGCGATACTTTAAGGTGCCAGCCCGTCCGCCACAGGCGGAACCGTTGCCGGCAGAGGCTGTCTGAACGCGTCGCTTTCTTGAAAAGTTGTGCCTTGAAATTGTAAGGTGACAGGTATGCCCGAACAATTAGCCGACAAGAAATGCGTCCCCTGCAAGGGCGGAGTGCCGCCGATAAAAGGCCGAGAGTTGCAAGGGCTGCTGAAAGTTGTCCCCCAGTGGAAGGCGGTAAATGAACACCACCTCATGCGCGAGTTCAAATTTCCTGACTTCCAACAGGCGCTCGACTTCGTGAACCGCGTCGGCGCGCTCGCCGAGGAGCAGGGACACCATCCCGATATTTTGCTCGCCTGGGGCAAGGCTGAGATCACGCTGTGGACGCACAAGATCGACGGGCTGACCGAGAGCGACTTCATCATGGCCGCGAAGATCGACCGGCTGCTGAAGAGTTAGGCGGCCACTCGGATCGCATCAGCACGTCCAATAATGGAATCCGAGTCGTGCCGTCGTAATGAAGTAAGGGCTGGACCGGTTCACGCTTAGCCAACTGACCCCACGGGATGCGGCGCCGAATCGCGCTTCCCCGCTCGCATCACCAGCGCCCACAATGCTGACGGAATAAGCATGATCAATCCCGTGCAGGTGGCGGCAGTCCGGGCGGAGACACCGGCATCAAGAAAGCGGCCACACAGAAAAGCGCCAATGGCGATGGTCAGCATGGAGAAACTCAGGTCAGCAGAGAAGACGCGGCCGCGGAAGCGATCCTCCGTGTGCAATTGCAGGAGAGTCGTGGAAAAGACCCAGACGGTAGACCCGCCCATGTGCGCAAGCATCGCACAGGCCGCCGCCATCCACACACTGCGGCTTCTGCCGAGAACTCCATAACCCAGCGCGATGATGAGATAGCCGAACAGAATTCCCAGGCGGAGCCGGTAGTCGCTGCGGCCCGCCCAGCGTGCCGCTACCAGCGGACCGACGAGCGCTCCTACGCCGCGACCACCGATCAATATGCTCATACCGAGCATCGCCCCGCGCGCGGGATCGATACCGTGCCAGCGCACCGCGAACTCACCGCCGCCGAGCACGGTGAAGATCACCCAACTGGGTCCGATCATCAACTCGCCCGCCTTGGCGAAGACGGTAGGCAGCAGCATGCGGTGACTACGCACGTAGCGAATCCCTTCAAGCACCGGCGAGAAATCAACCAGATCGCGCGGCCGGAGCGGCGCAGCCGAGTCGGCATGCGGCTCGGCGAAGCGCATTCCGCTGATCAGAATCGCAGAAGCAAGGAATGACAGCGCGTTGAGAACGAACACGGCGTCGCGACCGAAAAACGCTGCAACCACTCCCCCGACCGAAGCGCCTACCAGCAGATTCACCGACCAGGTGGCCGAAGAGAGTGTGTTGGCGATGAGCACCTCCCCGCGCGCGGCGATGTTAGGGACTACCGAGCTGCGGGCCGGCTCGAAGAACGCGGCCATGATGGTTTCTGCCAGCAACAGCGGGTAGACGAGCCACACCGTAGATCGCGAGCGCACCAGCAGCATCATTAAGACCACGACGAAGCGCCCGAGATCGGCCGCGATCATGACCCGCTTTCGCCGCAGTCGATCGTTCACCACGCCCGCCGTTGGGCCTACCAGCGTCTGCGGCAGCACCTGCAGAACCAGCGCCAGAGCCACCGAACTGGCGTGTCCGGTCAACTGCAATAGCAGCGCGTAGATGGAGAGCGTGTAGAACCAGTCTCCGATCTCGCTGACGATCTGCGCCATCCACAACCGTCGAAAGTTACGGTTGCCGCGCACCAGCCGGGCATACGACATCAGCGAGATGGACGGTGCTCCGTGCTCTGGTTCCGGTTCCATGCGAATGGTTAGGGTAAACGGTGAGGGTATGGACAGCAAAGTGGTGAGCGTTATTTTGCCGCTCTCCGTTCGCGAGTACGTAATCGCTTTGACTCTGGTTGGTGAAACGCCTAAGATGACGCGCGCAGCGGAACTCTGCTAACCGGTGCAATTGTGCGCGTCTTATTCCGCTGGAGGATTCATGAAACGCTTCTTACCTATACTCGCGATTCTCGCCCTGTCGGCCCTGTGCTTGGCGCAGACCGGAGAGATTGTTCCCAATGAAAACCTGGTCGCCGAGGGCATTCCAAAGATTTCGGCCTCTCTCGCTGAAAGTGTCGGCCGCTACAGTGAAATTCGCACGGCCACTTTCGCCAGCTGGCATCCGACGAAACGAGAAATGCTGATCGAGACCCGGTTCGGCGACACCAACCAAGTGCACCAGGTAAAGTTCCCGGGCGGCGCGCGCACCCAGCTCACCTTCTTCCCTGACAGAATTGCCGCCGCGGCCTACCAGCCGGTGGATGGCAACTCTTTCGTATTTCTCAAGGACCTGGGCGGCGGAGAATTCTTCCAGCTGTACCGCTACGATCTCCCCACCGGAGACATCACGCTGCTCACCGACGGCAAGTCGCGCACCACCAACCCGCGCTGGTCTTACCAGGGCGACCGCATCGCTTACGGCTCGACCAAGCGCACGGGAAACGATGTGGACATCTGGGTGGTCAACGCCAAGGATTCATCCAGTGCGCGCATGGTTGCGCAGATGGAAGGCGGCGGATGGGGAGTCTCCGACTGGTCGCCAGACGGCAAGCAGTTGCTGGTGACCAATTTTATTTCGGCGGCTGAGAGTTACGTTTGGCTGATCGATGTGGCTTCTGGCAAGAAGGACTTGCTGACGCCGAAACCCGGCGGCGAGACCATCTTCTATGGCAACGCCCGTTTCGCCAAAGACGGCAAAGGCGCCTACTTGACCAGCGATGCCGACGCGGAGTTCCAGCGCCTGGTTTACATGGATCTTGCGAGCCGTAAGACTACGGTGCTGACTCCCGGGCTCAAGTGGGATGTGGACGACTTCGATCTTTCGAAGGACGGCCACTGGATCGCCTTCGAGTCCAACGAGGACGGGATCGGCGTGCTGCACGTGCTCGACACCAGGACGAATAAAGAGGTCCCGGTGCCGAAGTTGCCCATCGGAGTGATTCGGGACGTCCTCTGGCGCGACAACAGCCGTGAGGTAGCCTTCAGTCTAAGTACGGCCAGCCAGCCCTTCGATGCCTATTCCGTCGACATGGCCTCGGGCAAGGTCGAGCGCTGGACTTTCAGCGAGACCGGCGGACTCAACACCTCAGGTTTCGCGGAACCGAAGCTGATCCACTGGAAGTCCTGGGATGATCGCTCGATCTCGGGCTTTCTCTACAAGCCGCCGGCGAAGTTTTCCGGCAAGCATCCGGTGATCATCGCGATTCACGGCGGTCCCGAGGGGCAGGTCCGCCCGGACTTCGTAGGTCGCGATAATTACTACCTCAACGAACTGGGCATTGCGATCATTTATCCCAACGTGCGCGGCTCAATCGGATACGGCAAGACCTTCCAGAAGCTCGACAATGGTTTTCTGCGCGAGGGCTCGTACAAGGACATCAATTCCCTGCTCGACTGGATCCAGAGGCAACCGGACATCGATGCGGGCAAGGTGCTGATTACCGGAGGCAGCTACGGCGGCTTCATGACACTGGCCGTGGCAACGAACTACAACGACCGCATCTGCTGTTCGGTGGATGTAGTAGGCCCCTCAAACCTGGTCACGTTCCTGGAGCATACGTCCGGATACCGCAAGGATTTGCGTCGAGTGGAGTACGGAGATGAGCGCGATCCCAAGATGCGCGAATATCTCGAGCGAATTGCCCCCGCCAATAACGCGAAGAACATTACCAAGCCGTTGTTTGTGATTGCCGGACAGAACGATCCGCGAGTTCCCGCCAGCGAGTCAGCGCAGATGGTAGAAGTAGTGCGGAAAAACGGCACTCCGGTGTGGTGGCTTCTCGGCAAAGATGAAGGCCACGGATTCGCCAAGAAGAAGAACCGCGACTTTCAGTTCTACGCCACCGTGATGTTTGTAAAGGAGTACTTGCTGAAGTAGCCATCTGGCTCGGTAGCGCCGGCGTCCCGCCGGCTGTCCAGCGGGCGTCCTCGCCCGCTGCTCCTGGGCAGAGCCCTGGGGCGACGCGCCCCGACAGGCCTAGGGCTCGTCGCCCGCTAGCTCGACGGTCGCAACTTGTGCTTCAAGTCCTCCGCGATCTGTTTCCCGTGGAAACGCCCATTCTCGATGAAAATTTCGTTGGTGCGTGAGCCGGCGACGATCACACCCGCCACATAAATTCCCTTTACGTTGCTCTCGAGCGAAACCGGATCACACACCGGACGGCACAACTCCTCTGACAACTCAATGCCCATGCTGCGCAGAAAATCGTAGTCGGGATGGTAGCCGATGAGGGCCAGCACGAAATCGTTCTTCAGCCGCATCGGTCCGCCCGGCGTAACGATCACCACGTGGTCGATGCCAATTTCCTGCACGTAACTATTGAAGAACGCCTCGATGTCTCCGTTCTTGATGCGGTTCTCCAGGTCGGGCTTGATCCAGTACTTCACGTGATGGTGCAGTTGCGAGCCGCGGTAGACCAGCGTGACGCGAGCTCCGTGCCGCCATAGATCGAGGGCCGCAATGGCCGCAGAGTTCTTGCCTCCAATCACCAGCACGTCGGTATCGTAGTAGGGGTGAGGTTCCCGGTAGTAGTGCGAAACCTTGGGGAGATCCTCGCCCGGAATTCCGAGCTCATTGGCGAGGTCGTAGTACCCGGTCGATACGATGACTTTGCGAGTGCGATAGTCATGCGGCCGTCCAGCGCGATCGGTGGCCGTGATGCTGAAGTTCCCATCTGTTCCCAAGACGGTTTTGACCCACTCATACTGCCGGACATCGACGCGGTAGTGTTCGGCCACTTTGCGGTAATATTCGAGAGCCTCTTCCCGCGTCGGCTTCTGCTGCGCCGTGGTGAATGGGATATCTCCGATTTCGAGCAACTCAGGAGTAGTGAAGAACACCATCCCCGCCGGATAGTGGAAAAGCGAATTCACCAGACATCCCTTGTCCAGCACGATGACTTTCAGTCCGATTTTCTGCGCTTCGATGGCGCATGCTAGTCCAGTCGGCCCCGCCCCGATCACCACCACATCGGTACGCATCTCCGGATGAGCCTGCCTCTTCGATCGAGGCAGAACGTCGATATCTTCGGCGGTGAGGAAATCCGGCATGGGATCCAATGAGGACAGCTCGGCGCTTACAACTTCATGCGCAGGTCAGAGACCGATGATTCTAGCACGCGGACTTGATCGTCCCGCTAGCAAAGGCCTGATCAAAACGGAGAATTGGTTGCCGCCAACGAGGCCGGGCGCACTTCTCGGTCGATCGTTCGTGAGAGCTTGTCTTGCGCTACCTCCAGGTCAAACGCCGTCTGCAAATTGAGCCAGAACCCAGCGCTCGTGTTGAAGTAGCGAGCCAGCCGCAATGCCGTGTCGGGAGTGATCCCTCGCTGCTCGTGCACAATCTCCGCGATACGTGTTACCGGGACGCGAAGGTCTAGAGCCAGACGATTCATGCTGAGGCCAAACGGCTCCATAAACTCGGCGCGCAGAATCTCGCCGGGATGGATGGGAGGAAGAAGCTTTTGGGACTTCGCCATGATATTCGTACTGATAGTCTACACGGAGGCGCTAAAATCCTGGTGATGGGGATGCCTAGCGGTAACGCGATAACGGTCTCGATCGGTGGGCGAGACGTTCGTACCTTACGCGACATATTGCCGACCAGTCCCGGCTTGCAGATTCTGTTCGTCGCGAAGACACCGTCTCCCATCAGCGTCGAAAAAGGACACTACTTCCAGGGCAGGCAAGGACAATTGTTCTGGAGGCGCCTCAAGGAATATGGCCTCCTGGATCATGAAACGGGCTTCGAGGATGATTTGCTACTTGAGCATGGATACGGACTTACAGACATTGTTAAGGAGCCGCACTCGTTTGGAGACGAGCCATCTAATCGGGAATATTCTGAGGGGTTCCTGCGAATTCTGGAACTTGTCCGGACCCACCGCCCGAAAGTTGTGGTGTTCGTCTACAAGAAGGTGCTGGACGAGGTAATTCGTTTGGGGTTCGGCGTCGAGAAAAAATCAACCTACGGCTTCAATCAATCGCTGGAGCCACGATTTGGGACGCGGGTGTTTGTGTTTCCGCTCCCAGGGACACCGTGCACGAAGGCGCAGGCCGCGTCCGCAATGCGGGGGTTGGTAATAGAGTGCAATCGGAAAACGCTCGCTTAGGCGAAAGGCACACCGGCCGGTGTTCCGCCGTCGCCTGGAAGAAAACTGCAACATACTTGTTATAATTTTGGGTTCCTTCGCTCTAATGAGGAGTGCGACCATGGCTACTCTTACCGCACCCGCCACCCGCATCGAGTCCGACAGCATGGGGAAGATCGAAGTCCCCGCCAACGTCTACTGGGGAGCGCAGACCCAGCGCTCCCTGCTGCACTTCAACATCGGACGCGACACCATGCCGCCGGAACTGATCCATGCGTTCGGCGTATTAAAGAAGGCCTGCGCGCTGGTGAATCAGGACCTGGGCAAGCTCCCCGCCGACAAAGCGAAACTAATCGTGCAGGCAGCCGACGAAGTCATCGCGGGCAAGCTCGACGATCAGTTCCCGCTGCGTGTCTGGCAGACCGGCAGCGGCACCCAGACGAACATGAACGTCAATGAAGTCATCTCCAACCGCGCCATCGAACTCGCCGGCGGCCCGAACGGACGAGAAATGATGGGATCGAAAAAGCCAATCCATCCCAACGATCATGTGAATATGTCGCAGTCGTCGAACGACACGTTCCCCGCGGCCATGCACATCGCGGCCGCGCAGCAGGTAAAAAGGAAGCTGATCCCCGCCATTCAGAGCGTGCACCACGCCATCGCAGACAAGGCGAAAGAATTCGCGGACATCGTCAAGATTGGCCGCACCCACCTGCAGGATGCCGTTCCTTTAACCGTAGGTCAGGAATTCGGCGGCTGGGCCAGTCTCCTGGAACGCGATATCAAACGGCTGGAGCAGGCGCTTGACGGACTGTACGACCTCGCCATCGGCGGAACCGCGGTGGGTACGGGATTAAACACGCATCCCGAATTCGCCGAGCGTGCCGCGAAGAAAATCGCAGAACTGACGGGACTTCCCTTCCGCTCGCACGGAAACAAATTCGCCGCGCTCTCGGCGCACGATGAGATTGTGTTCGCGCAGGGCGCGCTCGAAACCCTGGCCGCGTCGCTGATGAAAATCTCCAACGACATTCGCTGGCTGGCCTCCGGCCCGCGCTGCGGCCTGGGAGAACTATCGATCCCCGAAAACGAGCCGGGATCATCCATCATGCCCGGCAAAGTCAATCCCACGCAGGCCGAAGCCATGACCATGGTCTGCGTGCAGGTTCACGGAGCCACCGCCGCCGTCGGATTCGCCGGCTCCCAGGGCAACTTCGAACTCAACGTCTACAAGCCGGTGATGATTTACAACTTCCTGCACTCGGTCACTCTGATCTCCGACGCCTGCCACGGCTACGTCGAGTACATGCTGAAGGGCATTGAAGTCGATCGTGCCAAGGTGGATTGGTACGTCAAGAACTCGCTGATGCTAGTGACGGCGCTAGCGCCGAAGGTCGGATACGACAAGGCCGCCCAGATCGCGCACACGGCCCACGTAGAACACACCGGCCTCCGCGAAGCCGCGCTGAAGCTGGGTTATCTGACGGGCGAGGAATTCGATCAGCTGGTGAAGCCGGAAAGGATGACGCACCCGTAGAACATTTCGGCCTGATGGCTATTATGAAGCGGCAATAGTCGAGCTTACAATTCTGCCAGTTCCGTCTCTTCGACTGATGGCCCGGCTTCCACTTTCTTCCTCGGCGTGGTCGTAATCACCACGACGCTGACCAGCACGCACAGCGCACCGACAATCGTTCTCACCCCGATCGTTTCGCCGCCGAAGAAATATCCCAGCATCACGGCCACCACTGGATTTACATATGCGTACGTCCCGACTTTGGTAGGCGATTCGTGGTGGATTAACCAGACATATGCAGTGAACGCGAGAATCGACCCGGCCACAATCAGATAAACCAGCGCAAGCCACGCCCCGCGGGATACTTCCTCGACATGGAAGCCACGAAATTCGCCCAGCAGCGCGGCGGTCAACGTAAGCATGACTCCCCCGGCGAGCATCTGCGCTCCGGAACTCATGGCTTTTGATTGTGGCAGCGGCAGCTTGCGGGTGAGGGCTGAACCGACCGACCAACTGATCGCCGCCACAATCAGGGCGCAAGCGCCGGCAGTATCGATGGGCCCTTCTCCGAACGTAGCTGTGCGGCTCACCAGCACCGCAACTCCCCCGATTCCCACGAGAAGAGCGCCCGCCAGCCGAAGCGTGAGCCGCTGCGTTCCGAGAAAAACAATCTCCGAGAGCACCATAAACACCGGGATGGTCGCCATCATGACTGCGGTGACGCCCGAGGGCACGCGCTGCTTCAGCCCAGAACACCAGTCCGTAGTCGAGAACAAAGATCAATACCGCCATCACCGAAGCCCCGCTCCATTCGCGCACCGTAGGCGAGGCAGTTCCCTTCGCCCGCATCCAGCCATAAAGAACGATTCCCGCCAGCAGGAAGCGCATTCCCGCGAGCAAGAACGGCGGCACTTCCCGCACTCCGATTCGGATCGCCAGGTAGGTCGAGCCCCAGACGAAGTAAATGACGGCGAAGGCCAGCAAAACCTTCCAGGCACTCGGCTTTGAGGTCGCTTCCATGCGGCTGCTTTCTTCGCGGAACGATCCCGAGAGTGATTAGATCAGTCCAAGCCGCATCGGACGCGGATTTCGAGCATAAAAAGTTTTTATGAGGCTATAACGGATTGGACATATGAGGAAATGCTTTGAAAAGAGACTGGGATATTACTTCTTGATCAGGCTGGTGTGACTGGCAACGCACAGCCACCGCCCGTTCTCAAAAATCCAGGTGTCGGTAAAGCGGCCCAGATGGTCGTAAGGCTTGCCTTGATAGGTTCCCTTGGTGCGGTAGATGCCGGTGATCACCGCCGTGTCCCCGAAGAAATTCAGCTTCAGGTCCTGAACGTTCGCGCTTGACGGCTTGAACAGAGGGTCGCGGATGTCGGCCAGAAACTTGGTCTTGTCGCTGACCTCGCCATCCCACTCGATGTCGGTAAAACGTGGGTCGACCAGGGCATCGAGCGCGGCCGAATCGCGATTGACCTGCGCCTCGTTCCACAGACGTTCCAGCACGATCAGAGTTTTTTCGCGCGGATCAATCTTTTGTCCCGTGGCCTGTCCAAGCCAGCCGGGCACTAGAACAAGCAGTAGAAGAAACCCGCCGACGTTCCAGGTCCTGATTGCGCGCATCATCTCTCAAACGCACCGCTACATCCCCACGTGAAGCGGACGCTGCGAGAACATAACAGTCCCAGACACGCAGCAGCTATCGAAATGCACGCTCGAAAGTTACGAACGTCACGAAATTCGGCCCCCGGTTTCCGGCGCGTTTCCGGATTGTGAACACCCAGTCCGCTTGGGTGCACCCAGCTTTAAGCCGAACGCCGAAGCCCGAAGCCCGCTTCTAAAACGCCCACCTCAGCAGTGTGGCGCCAACCGTGAAACCCGCGCCCACCGACGCCAGCAACACCAGGCTCCCCTTCTTCAGCTTGCCCTGTTCAATCGCTGTGCCCATGGCCAGTGGAATGGTGCCGGCGGTGGTGTTTCCATAGCGGTCAATGTTGACGATCACGCTCTCGGGACGCAAGCCCAGCCGCTCCGCGGTGGCGTTGATGATTCGCAGGTTGGCCTGGTGTGGAATGAACGCGTCAATGTCGGAGCCTTTCAGGCCGTTGCGCTCCAGCAAGTTCGCACAGACTTCGGTTTGCTTGCGCACCGCGAACTTGAAGACCTGTTGTCCGTCCTGGTGCACATAATGCATCTTCTGATCGACGGTCTGATGAGTTGAGGGATTCAGGCTGCCGCCCCCGGGCATGTACAGAAAGCATCCCCCAGACCCGTCCACCTCGTGAATGAAGTCGATCAAGCCGACCGAGTCGTCTTCCGCAGGCTCAAGAATGACGGCACCGGCGCCGTCGCCGAAAATGACGCACGTCGCGCGGTCGGTGTAGTCGATGATCGAAGTCATCACGTCAGCGCCAATCACCAACACTCTCTTGTGCGTGCCCGTGGCGATGAATTGCGCTCCCGTCTGCAGCGCGTACACAAATGCGGAACAAGCTGCCGAGATGTCGAATCCCCACACTCCCTTGGCGCCCAGCTTGTGCTGCACCAGGCAGGCGGTAGAGGGAAAAAGCATGTCCGGAGTGACTGTGCCGAGAATGATGACATCCACATCGGAAGGAGCAAGCCCGCGCTGAGCCAAGGCTCTCTTGGCAGCCTCCACCGCCAGGTCACTGGTCGCGACTCCCTTGTCCACGATGTGACGCTCCCGAATACCGACGCGAGTCATGATCCATTCATTGCTGGTGTCGACCATTTTCTCCAGGTCTGCGTTGGTGATAAGGCGGGGCGGCACGTACGTGCCCAGGGCGCTGATCTTCGCTCTTGCGCGGATCGGTGTAGTCAATGAGAGCTCCTGAGTATGAAACTCAGTATTTTGCAGGATTGGCAGCAGAATGTCTACGCCGCCCTGTCAGACCTCTCGTGATCCATCCACTCCAGGATGAAATTCGGGCAGCAGACGATCCCAAAGTCATGGCCCTCACCGTTCATGAGATAGAACATCGCGGCGCGATCCAGTTCAATCAGATCCTGTAGATGAAGCAGGGGCCACAGCCTGCACTCGGTGGCTGACTGGACCAGCTGATCCAAATAAGCCAGATGGTCTACGCACAATTTGCCGGAAATTTTAATCGTAACCGTCGGATAAACGCATTCTGAATGAACGCCACGCATTTTTATTTTCTCCCTGAACGGCCGCGGTTTGGATGATCCCGCGAGCCATACTTCCTTGATGCGCGGAAAATAATTTCTTGCGTAGAAACATGTAAACCGCAAGTAAATCTTTGTAGCGAGTCGCGTCAGAACGTATAGTCCGGAGGCTTAATCCCTTTGACGCGTGACGGTGGCAGCCGCAAAGTATACCGAGGAAGGAACAACGTTATAAGCCAGGCACCGGAGCCTCACTGCACACGCAAGAGCCCGTTACCGTTGCTTCCTTCCGGACCTGGCGGGGTTGGCGGGAAAACGTCGCGTGAGACCGATGCCTGACCAAACTCATTCTAACATTCGAAAACGTTCGCCTCGGTCGCCTCACAAGGGCCCTCACTGAGTAGCGCCGGCGTCCCGCCGGCTGTCGCGGGGGCGTCCCGCCCCCGCACCCGCAAACGCAACGTGACTTTCGGTGCAAGAAATTCGCCACAAAGCCTTCCCTTCTTGTCTTCCTTGTCGAACAATAGAGTCCTATATAGTGGCGCAGGTTCTGCGCCCTCCGACTCGCCCGGCAACCATGCCAGTCGCTCCCCAAACCGCGCCGCGCCCGGTCATCACCCTTGCCAAAGCCATCGATCAATACTTCGAGCTTTCGCTATACCTGCTTGTCTTAACCGGCTTTGGCACACTCGCAAGCACCGGTGGACTCGATCTTCCCACCATCGCCCTGGCAGGCGTCGCTCTGGCCGTCCGGGGCTATTTCCTCGCTAAGCGCAGGCGCCTGGTCATTTCAGAACGCTGGACCACGCCGCTCAGTATCGCGTACTTCGTCTTCTTTGCCGGTGATCTTCTCCTGATTTCACGCAGCTTCCTCGGCGCTACGGTTCACCTGGCGCTGTTCGCGGTAGTCGTGCGCATGTTCTCGCTGCGGCGCGAGCGCGATCACGTGACACTTTCGATCCTGGCCTTCCTGATGGTGCTGGCCGCCGCCGTCCTTACCGTGGACAGCGTCTTCCTGCTCTTCTTTTCCGCCTTCATGCTGATGGCTGTGGCCACCTTCGTCCTGATGGAAATGCGCCGCTCCGGGCGCGCCGCCAACATTCACGCACGGCACTCCAGCGATGATCAGGAACACCGTCACCTGGCATTTTCCCTGGTGCGTGCCGCCCCGGCTCTCATGCTGTTGATCCTCGCCGGAGCCACCGCCGTGTTCTTCCTTCTTCCCCGCATGTCGGCTGGATACCTTGGCGCCTACTCGTTCGGAACCGATCTCTCCACCGGATTCAGCGACCGCGTGCAACTGGGACAGATCGGGCGCATCCAGCAATCGAATGCCGTCGTGATGCACATTCAGATCGATGGCGACACCATCGGCCGCTACGATTTGCATTGGCGAGGCATCGCGCTTTCGGAATTCGATGGCCATACCTGGTCGAATCCGCACACCCAATTCATCTTGCGGCGGGAGGGCGGAAGTTTCCCCATCCCCTCCTTCGGCACAAAAATCTCCGGGACTTCACTCTCTTCGCCAGCCTCTCCAACTCGTATCGACGATAAGCTGATTCATTACCGCGTGCTGATGGAGCCCATCGGCACCAACGTCTTCTTCCTCGCCCCCTGGGCCCGGGCTGTCAGCGGAGACTACCGATTGCTCGCTGTCGACGCCGGATCAGCCGTATTCGATCTCGACAATCAGCGCGCCATCGGCCGCTACGAGGCTGACTCCGAAATTGGCACTCCCTCCGCAGCGCAGTTGCGCACCGCCGGGCAAAACTATCCGGCCCAGGTCGTCCCTGCTTATCTTCGTTTGCCCGCGCTCGACCCCCGCATCCCGCGGCTGGCGGGCCAGATCGCAGCTTCCGCATCCACTAATTACGACAAGGCAGCCATTCTCGAAAGTTACCTGAAAACGCACTACGGCTACACCTTGCAGCTGCCCTTCTCCACTCCCAACGATCCCTTGGCGAACTTTCTGTTTGAGCGCAAGCAGGGGCATTGCGAATATTTCGCCTCCTCCATGGCCGTCATGCTGCGCACGCTGGGTATTCCTGCGCGCGTGGTCAACGGTTTCCGCAGCGACGAATTCAACGACCTCACGGCAAACTACGTGGTGCGGGCCAAAAACGCCCACACCTGGGTCGAGGCCTACTTCCCCGGCTACGGGTGGCAGACTTTCGATCCGACTCCAGCCAGCAATGCAGGCCCTGCGCAAGGCTGGGACCGCGCCATGCTCTACCTCGACGCCGCCGCTTCGTTCTGGCGCGAGTGGATCATCAGCTATGACACTTCCCACCAGCTCGAACTGGGCCAGGCCGCCCTCAGTGGAACGCACACGGCGTGGGAGCGCGCGCGGAACTTGGCGCGCAACCGCTATGACTCGATGCTGCAGTGGGCGCAGCGCAGCCAGGAGCACGTCGAGCATGCCCCGGGAAGATGGGCGGGAATAGGGCTGGCAATTGCCCTGCTGGTCTTGCTGTTGGGAAATGCCAGACGGATCGTGCGCTGGATTCAGGAAAAGCGCCTGCAGGCCCATCCCGAAAAATCCCCGGACCGCGCGGCATCGATGTGGTATGAGCGCATGGCCCGGGTCCTGGCGCGCCGCGGAGTCAAAAAGACAGCCACGCAAACGCCGCAGGAGTTCGCGACAAAGATTGAGGATGAGATCCTGCGCGGAAAAGTTGAAAGATTCAGCGACGCCTATGAGGCCGCGCGCTTTGGAAATTCCGCAGAGGACGCACAGCGCCTGCCTGACCTATACGAAGAAGTGGAACTGGTGACGAAGCAGTAAGCTCATGTGGCGCGGGCGCCCTCGCCCGCGTCAGCCTATTCCACTCCGCCGGCGGTAACGACCTAGAAGTGCCAAGCCACTCCCGCACCCACGAAAAAATTGTGCTGCCGCGTCTTCCCCGTATCGGCAAGAGGAAAGTCAGGATGCCCCGACCAGTAATCCCGGAATTCGCCACGGATCCGCAGACGGCGCCAGAATTTCACGTCCAGCCCCAGCCCACCTTGCAGGACGCCGGTCGTGGTGGATTTCCCAGGGTTTGTCCCTCCGTCAAAGATGAGGTTCTGGTTTTCGCTGAAATGGCCGAACCCTCCGCCCAAGCTCACCCAGGGCGAAACCGCGGTCTCCGGAAAGAGGTTTAGGCGTGCACCGGGAGTAACAAAAATTTCCTTATAGTCGATCGGTACAATCCCCAGGCCGGCGTTCAGGTCTTCATCCAGATTGAACATCGCCGGCACTTCCAGCGAAACGCCGTAAATCGCCGTTCTCCATACGTGGCGAGCGTACCCGATTTCGAAGCTTCGACCCTTGCCCGAGCGCACGAAGGGATTGAAGTAGGTCGCTCCCTTTATCCCCTGGTCGCTGATGACGGTCACCCCGTAAAGCCCGAACACCTCGTTCTTCTCATCCTGAGCGACCGCCGACGCTGCCAGTATCGTCACCACTGCCAGGACTGCACCTGCAAGTCGTTTCTCAGACATTTCCCCCCCTGAGAAGTCGTCAATTTACGGCGGTAAAACTTAGCCTAGCACGACAGAAACCGTTTTGGTTCAGTCGCTACTATCTTCCGTGGTGCCTTCCGTCACGAGGAACTGCTGCGAACGAACGATGTAGGCCCCCGCAAGCTGACTTGTCATCCTGAGCGGCGTTCTTCGCCGCGGAGGACCTATGCACTCTGTCTGCAGTGTTGATTCGCTCGCGTCCCACACTGGAGCGCCGCTCACCACGAATTTCCGGGTAATAAGTTTCAGTTTGAACCGCCCAACCTCGGCGTCATCCTGAGCGCAGCCGTTTTTCAGGCGGAGCGAAGGATCTCGCGTGTATCTCCACCGGCCTAACCATCAAACTGACCCACTGCCAAATTTCCAGGATAGTGCACTGCGAGGATCGCTTTGCCGAATGTTAAAATAGTTAGATTGCATGTCCTCAAAAAACCTCACTATCAGCGTTCCCAACACCGAGTCAACCGAGTCTCAGCGCCCACAAAAAGTGGGTTTCGTCAGCCTGGGCTGCCCCAAGAACCTTGTCGACAGTGAGGTCATGATGGGTCTGGTGGCTCGTGCCGGAGCCCAACTCACCACGCGCGCCGAAGATGCCGACGTGATCGTGGTCAACACCTGCTCTTTCATCGAAAGTGCGCAGCAGGAGTCGGTGAATACGATCCTGGAGATGGCGGCACACAAGACCGGTGGGCGCGCAAAAAAGCTGGTAGTTGCTGGATGCCTGGTCGAGCGATTCCGCGATCAGATCCGCAAGGATATTCCCGAAGTCGACGCCGTCGTGGGCACCGGTGAACTTGAAAGTATTTTAGCCGCGACCGGAGTCGCTCCCACACCGCCCCGAAACGATTCTCCGTTCGTTGTGCTGCAGTCGCGCCCCGAGGGCGATGCGCGTGCTCGGCAGGGCCGATTTTCGCGCGAGTCATGGGACGGGGCAATCGCCGATCTTCCCAACTATCTGTACGACGATGCCACGCCGCGAATCCTGGCCACGCCGCGCCACATGGCTTACATCAAAATTGCCGAGGGCTGCGATCATCCCTGCACCTTCTGCATCATCCCGCAGTTGCGTGGGCAGTTTCGTTCCCGCCGCTTCGAGTCGGTGGTGGCGGAGGCCGAGCGTCTGGCCCAGAGCGGCGTGCGCGAAGTTACCCTCATCGGCCAGGACACAACTTGTTACGGCGAAGACTTCGGCCTGAAAGATGGTTTAGCCCTGCTGCTCGAAAAGCTGGCGGCCATTGAGCAATTGCGCTGGATTCGATTCTTGTACGCCTATCCCAACAAGATTACGGGAAAGCTGCTCGAAACCATCGCCGCCCACGAAAAGATTTGCTCCTACATGGATGTGCCTCTGCAGCATGCCTCAGCCTCGGTACTGAAACGTATGAAGCGCGGAGGCGGCGCCGACGTATTCCTGCGCTCGATCAGCAAAATGCGCCGCATAATTCCCGACCTCACCCTGCGCACCTCGTTCATCGTTGGCTTTCCGGGAGAGACGGAAAAAGAATTCGAAGAGCTCTGCGACTTTGTGCGCGAAGCGCAGTTCGACTGGATGGGAGCATTCGCCTACTCCGACCAGGACGGCGCTGCCGCGTACACCCTCGATAAGAAGCTATCTCCACGAGAAATTGAGCGCCGCCGCAAGCATTTAATGGGAATCCAGCGCCAGATCAGCAGGAAAAAAAAGAAAGCGCTGGTAGGCCGCGAGTTCGATTTGCTGCTCGAAGGCCAGTCACAAGAAACCGAATTGCTGCTGGAAGGCCGCACCCTCATGCACGCGCCCGAGATCGACGGCAAAGTTTTCGTCAACGACTTCCCCGGCGAAGTCACTCCGCAGCCCGGCCACTTCTACCGCTGCCAGATCACCGAGGCGCACGATTACGATCTGGTAGCCAGGATCGTATAACGGCCGCAACCAGCCGTTACACATCCGAAGTCTCTCTTTTACAATGAGAGACTGTATGCCGCGCAAGCGTACTCTCAAACTCCGTTGCCCCATCTGCAAAAAAGCGGTGAAAAGCACCGACCCAGACTTTCCTTTCTGCAGCGACCGCTGCCGCATCATCGATCTGGGCAAATGGGCGAGCGGCGCCTACGTGATCTCGTCGCCCGTCACCGATGCCACCGAGCCAATCCGCGACGCCGATCCGGAGGATCCCGAGAGCAAGCAGTGACGGACGAGCCCAAAAACCGTAGCGCCGGCGTCCCGCCGGCTGTCGCGGAGGCGTCCTGCCCCCGCACCCCGCAATGGGCAATGCAAATCGCCACGTTTCTAGGCATAGGCCGCCTCCAGCCGGGGCCCGGGACCTGGGCATCAGCCGTGACCCTCCTCCTATGGGCCGCGCTGGCGTACACCCTGACCCCGTCCCTGCGCACGCCTGTCGCAATCGCGCTGGCCCTGCTGGTCACACTCATCGGCATCCCCGCCGGCACACAAGTCGCCCGCGGCTCCGGCCTGAAGGATCCGCAGTTTGTGGTAATCGACGAAGTCGCCGGACAGTTGATCGCCCTGATCGCCGTCCCCCTTGAATGGAAAACTTTTCTCGCGGGTTTTATACTCTTCCGAGGTTTCGATATCATCAAGCCACCTCCGGTTCGCCAACTGGAAGCACTTCCCGAAGGCGCCGGAATCGTGCTCGACGATGTCGCGGCCGGGCTCTACGCTTTTGTAGTAATGCATCTTCTGCTGCACTTTGGTCTACTAACGTAGTATGGAACCTGATGTACGGTAGTTCCCATGGCATTTTCCGACCGCATCCTCGGCAAGAAGAACGTCAACGGCGGCCCACGCATTGAAACCGTCGCCCCCGCGCTGGCCCTGGCGGGCGGCGAGGTTCGTATCACCGGCTCTGGCCTGCGCCCCCAGGACCTGAAGCGCCCGCGCGTGCAATTCGGTGAAGTCGAGGGCGCGGTCGTGGTCAGTTCCGACGCCTTTCTCGTCGCCCGCGTCCCTGACGGCGCTACCTCCGGCCCCGTCGTCGTCGCCACTGACGGCCACGTCAGCAATGCCCACACCGTGAAAGTGGCAGTGCCCATCGCCGAAAATCTTCACCCCGTGACCAATCCGGCGCTGGATGCTGAAGGCAACATCTACGCGACTTTTTCCGGATCGCGCGGCCAGAAAGTTCCCGTCGCCATCTTCAAGATCGACACCAACTACGCCGTAAAACCCTTCGTGGCCGAGATGATGAACGCCACCTCGATCGCCTTTGATCGCCAGGGCCAGATGTATGTTTCGTCGCGCAATGACGGCGCCGTCTATCGCGTGGCGCCCAACGGCACCATGACAACCTACGCCGAAGGCATGGGAGTCGCTACCGGCATTGCTTTTGACCGCGAACAAAATCTCTATGTCGGCGACCGCAGCGGAACAGTTTTCAAAATTTCCCGCGACCAGCAGGTATTCGTCTTCGCCACGCTCGAGCCCAGCGTTTCCGCCTATCATCTCGCCTTCAGCCCGCACGGCGATCTGTTTGTCACCGGCCCCACCACTTCGAGTTTCGACAGCGTATACAAGATCGATCCTCACGGCACCGTCAGCTCCTTCTATCGCGGCTTGGGACGGCCCCAAGGCCTGGCCTTCGACGTGGCAGGAAATTTATATGTTGCCGCGTCGCTGGCCGGTAAGCGCGGCATCGTAAAGCTCACTCCAGACGCCAAGCCCAACCTCGAAGTCGCCGGCCAGGGCCTGGTGGGACTCGCTTTCGCTCCCGGAAAGTCGGTGATTCTGGCCACCACGAACGCCGTGCATCACCTGGCGTGGAACATCCAAGGCCTCAGCTTATTACCAGAATAGGGCGACTTCTGTATTCATTTCCGGCGTCATCCTGTCTCTAACGACGGTGTGCCCTGTCAAGCGTTTTGTGGCGACACTTCGGCGTGGACGCCGGGAGCAGCGCCATTTCGCTCTAGCAGAACGCCTTTGATGTCCAGACCAAGCTCGTCACTCAATTTGAATCTCACAGCGGGACTTCAGGTCCCACCATCCATCTCTTCGGGACTTGCACCCATGATTACTCACTTCGATCTCCCCGACGGTTTCAGGGAGGCAGGCTGCCCACTCAAACGCTCGGCTCTTACTCGCCGGCCACAGAATGACTCGGGCTCACCTGCATGACGGCCTGACATAGTTGCGCGTACGTCCAGTCTTCGCGCAACATCAGGTACAACCGCGTGGCCAACTTTCTGGCCACCGCCACCTTGGCGAGGCTGCGATTCTTGCGCACCGCCAGGCGGCGATAGAAGCGCTTCAGCTGCGGATCGTAGCGCGCCGCCGTCTGTCCCGCTTCTACCAGCAAAAAGCGCAGAAACGAACTGCCCTGTTTGCTGATCTTGCCCAGCCGCTGTTTTCCGCCGCTGGAATCCTCACTCGGAATCAGGCCGAAGTAACTGCCCACCTGCTTGCCCGAGGCGAACCGCTCCGCCGGTCCCAGCGTCAGCACCATGGCCAACGCCGTTACCGGGCCCACTCCCGGATGCGTCATCAACCGCACTGCCTCCGGCCGCTGCCGCGCTTCTTCTTGCACCCGCCGGTCCAGTTCGACGATCTCCGCTTCCAGCCCGTCGAGCGCTTCCAGCAACCGCTTTCGCCGCTGGGCTGCGTACGGCAGCAAAGGCAACTGCTCCAACTCCACTCGCCCTGCCTTGGTCCACAGCTTGTACTTCTTCTGTACCCCGCAGCTCAGCGCCATGGCCTGCAGCTGATTCTTGGTGCGCGTCCGCGCCTGCACCTGCTTGTGCCGATGCACCAGCAACTGCCGCACGTCCCGCACCTCCAGGCTCGGCACCCAGATCCGCGGAAACCGGTCCTGGCGCAACAGATCCAGCAGATGGTCCGCGTCTCGCCGGTCCGTCTTCTGCTTGCGCACTACTGAAGCCCGTACCCGCGCTGCATCTCCGAACCACAGCTCGAAACCCAACTCCTGCAGTAGCCGCTCGAACCACGGATAGTGCCCGCATGCCTCCATTCCCACCACAACTTCCTGGCCCGCCAGCGAACGATAAAACTGCTCCGCTTCTTCGCGGTGCTGCAACCTCTTCTCCTCGATCTCTCCCGTTCGGTTGTCAAAGATCGCGACCTGCTGAAACCCAGGATGGAAATCGCATCCTATAATCAACATGACGTTGGCTCCTCTCACGAGCCTTGGTCTTGTTCATTGCATACCAATCTACTCGCGACGGGCCAACGTCGTTATGCAATCAAACGCAGCCGTTTTTCAGGCGGAGCGAAGGATCTTGCGCGGAGCGCTACCGGTCTGAGCGTCAACTGCCCACTAGCGAATTCCCTTTCGCCGCGTCTCTTACGATTTTCATTTAAACTTCTAACGCGTGAACGCTGAAATCATCGCGGTCGGTTCCGAGCTCCTAACTCCCTTCCGCACCGACACGAATTCGCTCTACCTCACCGAACAGCTCAACCGGCTTGGCATTGAGGTCACCTTCAAGAGCGTCGTCGGCGATAATCTGCGGCGCCTGGTGGCCGCGGCGCAGCACGCCCTGTTCCGCTCAGAGATTGTTATCTTCAGCGGCGGCCTGGGCCCGACCGAGGACGACCTCACCCGCGAAGCCGTGGCTGAAGCTCTGGGACTTAAACTCCAACGCGATCCTGAAATCGTGACCCAACTCGAGCAGCGTTTCGCCGCCCGCGGCTGGAAGATGTCGCCCAACAACGTGAAGCAGGCCGACATTCTGGAAGGCGCCACCGTCCTGCCCAACGCCAACGGCACCGCCCCGGGACAATGGCTGAGCGGCAGCTTCGACGGCCGTGAGCGCATCGTGGTGCTCCTCCCCGGCCCTCCCCACGAAATCAAGGCCTTGTTTGAGGCCGAAGTTCGCGAGCGCCTGCGCGCGAAAGTGCCTCCCGCTTTTCTTGCCACCCGAGTGCTGAAGGTCGCCATGCTCGGGGAATCCCAGGTCGATGCGCGCGTCGCTCCCATCTACAAGCAGCATCCCGATGTCGACACCACAATTCTGGCGGGCGCAGGAGAAATTCAACTGCACTTCACCACGCGCGCTAAAACGCCGGATGCGGCCCAGCACCGCGTCGATGAGGTTGCCGGCCTGGTCGAGGACGAACTGGATGATTTCGTCTTCTCGCGCGAGGGCGAATCGCTCGAGCAGATCGTCGGATACTGGCTCCAGATGCGCAACGCCACCCTGGCCGTCGCGGAATCCTGCACCGGAGGCTTGCTCGCCGAGCGCCTCACCTCCATCAGCGGCAGCTCGCGCTATTTTCTGGGTGGCGCTGTCGTATATTCCAATGCACTCAAAACAGAATTTGCCGGCGTCCCCGCAGATATGATCGAGCGCCACGGCGCGGTCAGCCGCGAAGTGGCAGCAGCCCTAGCTGAGGGAATCCGCTATCGCTGCGAATCCACCTACGGCGTAGGCGTAACCGGAGTGGCCGGCCCCGGCGGTGGAACTCCCGAAAAGCCCGTGGGCCTGGTGTTTCACGCTGTGGCCAGCGGCAGCGGAACAGAAGTAGTGCTGCGCAATTTCCCCGGCGACCGCAAACGCATCCGCTGGTTCGCCTCGACCATGGCACTGGATATGCTAAGAAGAAAGCTGATGTAGTACCAAGTCAGAGTACCGAATACCGAGCCAAAGCTTCTTCACTAGGTACTAGGTACTGGGTACTGATTTCATGCGCCTCTTCATCGCCCTCGATATCGACGACGCCATCCGCGAGCGCATCGCGCGCTTCCTTGAAGGCGTGCGCGGCTTTGCCCCCGATGCCCGCTGGGTGCGACCCGAGTCGCTGCATGTCACACTCAAATTCATCGGCGAAAAGCCTGAACCGGCCGTCGAACAGATCAAGCGCGAACTGGAAACGGTCTCTTGCGGCGCATTCGAGATTCAGTTTCGCGGCTACGGCTTCTTTCCCAACCCCAGGACCGCACGCGTCTTCTGGTTGGGAATTGCGTCCGGACCGCAACTGCCGTCGTTGGCCGCAACCGTGGATGAGAAAATGGTGGCGCTCGGCATCCCGAAAGAAGAACACGCCTTCAGCCCGCATCTGACCCTGGCACGCCGCGCCGGAGGATCGGGTTCGCCTCGACGGCGCAGGGACGACGCAGCCAACCCCAGCTTTCAGCATCTCCAGGAAAAACTGGCAGCCCTACCCGCCCCTGAGTTTGGTACCATGATGGCCCGCGAGTTCTTCCTGTACCAAAGTCAACTCTCGCCGAAAGGATCGAAGTACACAAAGCTAGCGCACTTTGCACTAAAGTAGCGCCGGCACAGTAACGTAGCGCCGGCGTCCCGCCGGCTGTAGCGGGGGCGTCTCGCCCCCGCCGCTGAAAAGCAAAAAATCCGGCGCCTTCGAACCCATGTCCACCACCGTGATCATCGCCGCCGCAAGCTACCTGCTAGGCTCAATCCCCTTCGGATATCTCCTCGTGCGCATCTTTCGCGGCGAAGATGTCCGCCAAAGCGGCAGCGGAAACATCGGCGCCACCAACGTTTCGCGAAAATCCCCTGCGCTGGGCCTAATCACCCTTCTACTCGACGCAGGCAAAGGCACAGCCGCAGTGTTGTTGTCCTATCTTGTGGCCGATCGCATGAGCCACCAAGCCCCCACCTATGAACAACTCGCCCTGGCCGCGCTTTTCGCAGTCATCGGCCACATGTTTCCAGTATGGTTGAAATTCCGCGGCGGAAAAGGCGTCGCCACCGGTTTGGGCTCCTTCTTTCTGATCGCCCCCAAGGCAGTGTTAATCGCCGTCGGAATATTCCTGGCCGTCGTCCTGCTATTCCGCTACATTTCTCTGGGATCGGTCTTAGCCGTCGGCCTCTTCCCGCTTCTGGTATGGTTCACCCATCAGTCCGACGTTCCACTCCAGGCGCTCGGCACCATTACGTTGGTTTCCCTACTCATCGTAGCCAGGCACCACCAAAACATCCGGCGATTGCTTGCTGGCACAGAGAATCGAATCCGGTCGAGGCGCGTCGAACTTAAGAGATGACCGACATCGCCATCATCGGTGCAGGTGCCTGGGGTACCGCCCTGTCCATCGCGCTCGGACGCAAAGGATCGCACCGAGTTCGCCTTTGGGCTCACGAAAATGACGTTTGTGAATCCATCTCGCATCGGCGAGTCAACGAAAAGTTCCTTCGCGGCCAGCGCATCCCTGAATCGGTCACTCCCACCAACAATATCGCGCAAGCGTTAAACGGAGCCTCCATCGTCGTCAGCGTGATGCCCTCGCAACATTGCCGCCTGCTGTTCGAGCAGATGCGGCCTCACCTCAGCCCCGAGACCATGATTGTCAGCGCCACCAAAGGCCTCGAAGAACAATCCCTCCTGCGCATGACCGAAATCATCACCCAGGTGCTGAGAAGAACAGGCGCCTCCACCCCTCGCGTCGCAGCTCTCAGCGGCCCCTCTTTCGCGCTGGAAGTCGCTCGCGGCGATCCCACCGCCATCACCATCGCGTCCCACGACGACGACCTTGCTCGCTCCGTGCAGCAGGAATTCAGCGATCCCAGTTTCCGCGTCTACACAAATTCCGATGTGATCGGTGTCGAGTTGGGCGGGGCTCTGAAGAACATCGTAGCCATTGCCGCCGGAATCTGCGACGGCCTCGGCCTCGGGCACAATTCGGCCGCGGCCCTGATCACGCGCGGCCTGGCTGAGATGACCCGCCTCGCAGTCGCTTGCGGTGGCCGCGCCGAAACCATGGCCGGTCTTGCCGGGCTCGGCGACCTCGTTCTGACCTGCACCGGTGGTCTGTCCCGCAACCGCAGTGTAGGCGTCGAACTAGGCCGCGGACGAAAGCTCCCTGAAATCGTCGCCGGAATGCACGGCATGGTTGCAGAAGGAATCTTCACCACTACCGCCGCAGTCGGATTAGCCAGGGCGCGCGGCGTTGAAATGCCAATCACCGAGCAGATGGACGCCATCCTCCATCAGCACAAATCCCCCCGCGACGCCATCCACGAACTAATGACAAGAAGCGGCAAAAGCGAGACGGCCCTTAACTCGTAGCTCTCCTGCTCGTGTGGAGCGGGCACTCTTGCCCGCTTGCCGGCAGTACCCACAAGCTCGCGGGCAAGAGTGCCCGCTCCACAGATCTCAGGTGGGAAAGTCGACGCTTTTTCCGCCAACCCTGCGCCAGACGTGCCTTTCCGAAGGTACTTAAGTAATGCCGCCCTCCCAGCCTTTCCTCTGAACCCCCTCCCTTCCCATTTAAAATTTAAAGGATAGCTTTCAGGCTCGCCGCCACTGCGCCGACGGCGCCTGCGATCCGAGGGAAGGGGAGAAATTTGTCCTTCAAGGCACCTGGCATCACACGCATTCCGATTCTGTATGTAATCCTCGGCGTGCTCCTGGTGATCAGCAGCATCCCCATGTATTTCTACTCCACTCAGGTGGAGGCCAGTAACCGCGAACGCCTGAAGACCAACGAAAAGCTGCTGCAGAACACGGTGACGCGCTCGCTGGCTGACGACCTTTCCCTGCACGAGCGCTCGCTGCGCATGATGCTGTCGAATCTGTCCTCAGCCATTCAAGTCGCCAGCGGCGGCGACATCGGCAGCCAGAATATCGAAGCCCCAGAGCTGCGTGCCCTGCTCGAAAACTTTGTCTCTTCTTCCGACGAAATCGCCTACGCCACCCTGCTCAACTCTGAGGCCAAGGGCATCTCCGCCGGACGTATCGATCCTGACGCTTTTCTGCAGCGCGAATTAGAGCGCGCCTACACCGCCGCCCGCGACGGCCGCGTCTACAACGGCCCGGCTCTGGTGGTGGGCGTGGGCAAGTCATCACACACCGTGTTCCTGGTAAGTTCACCAGTCCGCTACGGCCCGCGCTTTCTGGGCATGATTGCCGCCGTGGTTGATCTGCAATTCCTGATTCACCGCCTGCACGAGGCTAGCGGTGGAGGCCTCACTCCCTATGTCGTCGACGCCCAGGGCCGCCTCGTCGCCGCCTCCACGCCCGAGTACGCAACCGGCCAGGACATGAAGAATCTTGAGATCGTCCGCAATTTTGTGGATGGTGGCAACAAGGCGCAGCTGGCTGCAACCAAGGAATTCACCGTCATCGATGGCAAGAACAAAATCGAAATGCTGGGCACTTACAGCCCGGTCACCGCCCTCGATTGGGCCGTCGTCGTCCAGAAAAACCAGCGTGAAGCTTACCGCGACGTTTATGAGATGCAGCGCACAGCCCGCCTTCTGGCGCTGCTGGCAGTCTTATTGAGCATCGTGGTCAGCACTTTTGCCGCGCGTCGCATTACCAATCCACTCGAAGTTCTCACCCAATCCAGCCGCGCCCTGGCCCGCGGCGATTTCTCCCAGCGCGTTCACCTGGCAAGCCGCACCGAAATCGGCGAACTGGCGCAGACCTTCAACACCATGTCGGAGGAACTGGAGCGCTTCGTCGAAGACCTCAAGCGCGCCGCCGAAGAAAATCGCGCGCTGTTCATGGGCTCGATCCAGATGCTGGCCGGAGCGGTCGACGAAAAAGATCCGTACACCCGCGGCCACTCTGATCGTGTCACGCGCTATTCTCTCCTCATTGCCAAAGAAATGAATCTGGACGCGACCTTCATGGAGACGCTGCAAATCTCCGCTCAACTTCACGACGTAGGCAAGATCGGCATCGAAGATCACATCCTGAAAAAACCCGGCGCGCTCACTCCCGAAGAATTCGAAGTGATGAAGACCCATACCACCAAGGGCGCCAACATTTTGCGTCCCGTCACCCAGCTCGCCGAAATGCTCCCCGGCATCGAATTGCACCACGAAGCTCTCGACGGCCGCGGCTATCCCTACGGCCTGCAGGGCGACCAGATCCCGCTCCTGGCGCGGGTCATAGCCGTCGCCGACACCTTCGACGCCCTGACCACGAACCGTCCTTATCAGAACGCCCACACCCCGGAACAGGCCCTGCAGATCATTCAGAACCTGGCCGGCAAGCGGCTCGATCCGGAGGCAGTAAAGGCCTTGCTGGCCGTCTATGCCCGCGGAGAAATCAAGATTCAGCGCTTCTCGATCAGGCGTCCCGTCGCAACTCAACCCGCTGCAACCCAGCCCGTAGCCCCGGCACAGCCCGCGACTCCCACCGCCTCTGTTCCACCACTGGCCGCCACCTCCGCAGACTCCGAACTCGAACGCACCCGCGTCTGATCGCCCCCAGCCTCGAATCACCGACGACTCGCCCGCTCTCAGGTCCATTCTGCAGTTGTGAGCGCTATCGCGAGATACCACAACAGTCACCGTAAGCGTTGCTAAGGTTCCCCATTCATTGACTCGCTCCCTCGGCCCACGTAAGATTTGCGCCGATGATCGGCCAGACCATTTCCCACTACCACATCGTCGAGAAACTCGGCGGCGGAGGCATGGGCGTCGTCTACAAGGCCGAGGACACCGAGTTGGGCCGGTTTGTCGCGCTGAAATTCCTGCCCGAGGATCTGGCCCGCGATCCGCAGGCCCTGGAACGCTTTCGGCGGGAGGCCAGAGCCGCCTCCGCCCTGAATCATCCCAACATCTGCACCATCTACGAAATCGGCAAGGGTGATGAGCAATCGTTCATCGTGATGGAGTTTCTCGAAGGCCTGACCCTCAAACATCGCATTGCAGGACGTCCACTCGACAATGAGACCCTCGTTTCCCTGGCCATCGAGGTCGCCGATGCGCTCGACGCCGCCCACGCCAAGGGCATCGTGCATCGCGATATCAAGCCTGCAAACATTTTTGTCACCGAACGCGGCCACGCCAAGATTCTGGATTTCGGTTTAGCGAAAGTGCAGACGCCCCGCGCTGCCAGCAGCTCCGACAACACGCTGACGCGCAGCATCGATAACCAGCAGTTGACCAGCCCCGGCTCGGCGCTAGGCACAGTGTCGTACATGTCGCCGGAGCAGGCGAAAGCGCGCGAACTGGATGCTCGCAGCGATCTATTCTCCTTCGGTGCCGTGCTCTACGAAATGGCGACGGGCGCGTTGCCCTTTCGCGGCCAGAGTTCGGCCGAGATCTTTAAGGCCATCCTGGACGCAACGCCCACGCCCGTGACCCGGCTCAATCCCGATGCACCCGCGGAATTGGAGCGCATCGTCAGCAAGGCGCTCGAAAAGGATCGCAATCTCCGCTACCAGAGCGCAGCCGATTTGCGCTCCGACCTGACCCGCCTCAAGCGGGACCTGGACTCCGGGCGCTCCTCGGCCATCAGCACACCGGCAAGCGTCGACTCAGGCGCTCGAATCTCAAGTGCAATGCCCGCGCCGGCCCGAGCCCGCAAGCCTTGGGCATTTCCCGTAGCTGCGGTTCTGATGATTGCAGCATTGGCGACGGCGGTGTACCTGCTGCGTGCCCGCTCCGAGACTAAAAAGATTGACTCATTAGCGGTGCTGCCCTTCGTCAACGCGACCTCCGATCCGAACAATGAATATCTCAGCGATGGCCTCACCGAGAGCTTGATCGGCACTCTGTCGCAGTTGCCCGACCTCAAAGTGATGGCGCGAAGCAGCGTCTTCCGCTTCAAGGGCAATCAGGACGACCCGCAGAAAATCGGCCAACAGCTTCAAGTCACCGCCGTCTTGATGGGGCGCATTACGCAACATGGCGACGAGGTGGGCGTACAGGCCGACCTGGTCAACACGTCGGACGGCGCAGAACTTTGGGGCTCGCATTACGTGCGCAAGGCCGCCGACATCACTCAGCTGCAAGGCGACATCACCCGCGACGTTTCGAAACGCCTGCGCGTGCAGTTGACGGGCAACCAGGAGCGTCGGCTGGGAAGCGCCGGGACCACAAATCCGGAGGCCTACCGGCTGTATCTGGAAGGTCGACAGCTCTGGTACGGACGCACAACGGAGGGTTTGAAGAAGAGCATCGATTTATTCCAACAGGCAATAGCCGCCGATCCGAACTACGCGCTTGCTTATGCCGGGTTGGGCGACACTTACAACGTCATTCCGAGCTATGGGGCCGGCATAACCTCCCGGCAGGCCGGGGCGCTTGCCGACGAAGCCACCCGCAAGGCGCTCGAATTGGATGACTCCTTGCCAGAAGCTCATCTGGCCCGCGCTGATGCGCTTACTTTTAGCTTGAAATGGTCCGAGGCTGAGAAAGAGTTTCGCCGCGCCATCGAATTGTCCCCCAATAGCGCTGCAGCGCATTATTTCTACGCATTCACCTTTCTCGTTCCCGAAAAACGATTCGATCAGGCGCTCGAGGAATTCCGCCTCGCCTTGTCGCTCGACCCTCTTTCTCCGATCATGAACACGAATTACGCCGCCACATTGATGGATGCGCATCGCTATCCGGAGGCGCTCGCCCAGTTCCAGAAAACTCTGGAGCGCGATCCGAATTTCCCGCCCGCCCATCACAAGCTGGCCCAGTTGTACGCCGTGACTGGCGATTTCGCGAATGCCGTGAGCGAGTTGAAAAAGTTCGTTCCTACGCCGGGCTCGTGGAGCCCGGACGCGAAAGGCTACCGCGATCTGGCGCTGGCCAGTTTTTCGAAGCCGGACTCGATGACCTGGGCGGGCATGGCCTGCGCGATCACAGGTGAGCCAAACCAGGCGTTCGACTATCTGGACAAGGCCCTCTCCAACCAGGAGATCGAAATGATCCTGTGCATCCGCTATCCCTCGCTCGACCCGATCCGCTCCGATCCGCGCTACAAGCCCCTGATGCGCCGCCTCGGCCTCCCCGAGTAAAGCTTCATCATCAACTGCTGTTGACCTCAGAGAATCTCGAATACAAGAAGCTCACGAAAATAGCGGCAGCCTATTTGTCTCTAATTCTGGAGTGTCTTCATGCGAGAAACTCGCTTCGCAAGAGCACTCAGATAATTTAAGAAGCGGAATGAAGTCTTCGCGCTCTGAGCCCCGTAGGGGCGGCATATGATAGCCCGGCACGGAAGTGCCGGGAAAAGCAGTAAGTTGGAGCGAGTCCCGTAGGGACGGCACGCATTCAGCGTGAACTCCGGGGCTGAACGTCCCGCGCAAGACCGGCGCTTCTGCGCGGCGTAGACCCTGCACTTCTACTATCGACGTTTTTGAGGTAGGCTTTTTCTGAAGGAGGCTCCCATGGCACAGAACAGTCCGGTTGAGATGGTGCGGAAGGCCTCGGGATGGTCGATTGCATGGGGCGTTCTGCTGATTGTCTTTGGCATGCTGGCGATTGCTTCGCCGTTTGTCGCCGCAGTGGCCGTGAGTGCGGTCATCGCCTGGCTGATTGTTTTGGCGGGCGTGGTCCACATCGTCCTCGCCTTTCACGCGCACGGAGCGGGCAGCATGATCTGGAAGCTGCTGGTCGGAATCGCCTACCTGTGTTTCGGTGCCTATCTGATCATGCATCCGGTGCTCGGGGTGGCATCGCTTACGCTGCTGCTGGCCTCGCTGTTTCTGATTGAAGGCATCCTGGAGGTAGTTCTGTTCTTCAAGATGCGCCCGCTGAAAGGATCCAGCTGGATGCTTCTTGACGGCGTCATCACTCTATTGTTGGGTCTGCTGATCTACATGCAATGGCCATCAAGTTCGCTTTGGGCGATAGGCACCTTGGTGGGCATAAGCATGATCATCAGCGGCATCGCGCGAGTGGCGATGTCGGTAGCAGTACGCGGGGCCACAACTGAGGTAACAAAGTTAGCCGCTTAGCCCAACCGGGAACTGGCTTGGCTAGAGGTTGAACTGTTCGACGCTCAGGGAGAAACCTGCTCAGGACGCTGGCATTTGTAGCGACGAATGGAGGACTCCGAAATGGGGGGGATGATCCCGCTAGGCGACGCATCGCGGCGGCCCGCTCGCATCCCCGTGGTCACGGGACTTATTATCCTGGTAAACGCTGTCGTGTTTGTGATGGAACTGGTGCGGGGCGATGCGTTCGTCATGCAGTGGTCGGCGATTCCCGCGCAAATTGTTTCCGGGCATCATTGGATTACGATTCTGACGGCGATGTTCATGCACGCCAGTTGGTCGCACATCATCGGCAACATGGTCTTCTTGTGGGCCTTCAGCCCAGAGATTGAAGACGCGATGGGACGAGGGCGATATCTGGTCTTCTATCTGGCTGGTGGACTGGTGGCTATGCTGGCTCAGGTCTTAGCCAGCCCGCATTCTACGGTGCCAAATCTGGGCGCCAGCGGCGCGATTGCAGCCGTGATGGGCGCGTTTCTGGTGACCTATCCCCGGGACCGGATACGCTCCGTTCTGTTTATCTTCGTGTTTTTCCGTGTCACATTTATTCCCGCCGCATTGTTAATCGGATTTTGGTTCCTCACCCAGCTTTTCAGTGCCGGCCAGGTGGCACAAGCGCAGACGGGCGGCGTGGCCTATCTGGCCCACATCGGCGGCTTCATATTCGGAGCCGCCACCGCGCGTCTCTTCGAAAAAGCTAACCAAGCCGCGGTTCCCACACTTTGACAACGTGCCGGGTGCCCCATTTCTCGCGCGTTCTCTGCGGGGGCTGGCCCAGCCGTACTCTAGCACGACACGGGATGCCCCACCCGTGGCAGTTTCACGGGTGGGCTGCCGCGAACTCTCGCTGGCATGTTCATCGGTCACAGCGAAATCGTCGCATTCCTGTTATATCGCTTCGATGCCGACAAACCTGCACCGCTACTACGGCGCTGGATACTCCCACTTTATTACCACAAGTTGTTTTCAACGCCGTCCCCTTCTCGAGACACCCCGCTCTCGCGATCTCTTCCTCGAGGTCATGGAGCAGATCCGCCAGCGTCATCAATTTGTAGTCGTCGGTTACGTAGTCATGCCTGAGCATGTCCACCTTCTCCTCACCGAGCCGGAGCACGGAAATCCTTCGCTGGTGCTGGCCGCTTTGAAACAAACCTTCGCCCATCGGCTGCTGCGCGAACTTCGCGCTAAAACCGGTGCCCAGACAGACGTGCTTTGGAGCACACCCGTCGCTGTGCGGCATATTTGGCAACGTCGCTTCTACGATTTCGTTGTTTTTACCGAGAAGAAGCGCGTGGAAAAGCTGCGCTACATGCATCGCAATCCCGTTCAACGGGGTTTAGTTCTGAAGCCTGAGGATTGGTTGTGGAGCAGCTTCCGACATTACGCCTATGGCGAACCCGGCCCGGTTCTAGTCAATGAGACCCAAAAAGCGGAGCTTCACATCCGCAAAATCTCTTGATCCCCCGGCATCGTGGCCCACCCGTGAAACCGCCACGGGTGGGGCATCCCATTCGCGCTAGCTCGGACGAAATGCGTCGGCTCGGGGGGTTGCCTGTGATCTTTCAAGACGTTGTTCCCAAGAAGTGAATAGTCCATTCGAGCAACACCGGAGAAGCTGATGGTGCTGACCAATCTGCTTCGAAGGAGTCGACCGAATGGACCTTCACCAGAATGCCCGACTTACCTTTCGTAGTCGAGAGACTTTAGCCAAGAAGATTATGATCGAGAAGTTGACGTTGAACGCGGCTGCAGCCGCGTTCAACGTCAGCCGAAAAACTGCCGCCAAGTGGGTCCGGCGCTATCGCACCCTGGGTTTGCCCGGCTTGCGGGATCGTTCCTCGCGGCCCCTCCATAGCCCGCGCCGAACCTCGTCGGAGCTGATCGCTCAGGTCATCGCTCTGCGGCGCCAGTTATGCCCCGCCTATCAGATCGCCCAAGCCACCCATCTCAGCCCCGCCACCATCAGTCGCATCCTGCAGCGCGCTCAGTTGAACCGCTGGCGTCATCTGCATCCCGCTCCACCGGTCGTGCGCTACGAGCATCCCGCTCCCGGCGATCTCCTCCATCTCGACATCAAGGGCATGACCCGCTATCAGCAGGTCTCCATTCGTGGCGATGGCCGGCGTCGCGGCCGCCCTCAGTTCGCCGGCTGGCAGGCTCTGCACGTCGCCATCGACGATCATTCCCGCCTCGCCTTCTCCCGCATGCTGCCCAATCAGCAAAGCGAAACCGCCATCGCCTTCCTGCGCGCCGCCGTCGCCTTCTACGCCCAGCACGGCATCTCCATCCGCCGCCTGCTCACCGACAACGGCTCCTGCTATCGCTCCCGCCACTTCCGCGCCGCCTGCCTCCAACTCGGCATCCAGCACCGCTTCACCCGCCCTTACACTCCGCGCACCAACGGCAAGGCGGAACGCTTCATTCAAACCGCCCTGCGCGAGTGGGCCTACGTTCGCCATTACCTCAACTCCGAGGAACGCGATCAGCATCTCTCGCCCTGGCTTGAGCATTACAACTTCCACCGTCCGCATGGTAGTCTCGGTTACGCTCCGCCCATCAGCCGGGCTATTCCGCCGGGTACAACGTCTTGATAGATCACAGTTGCCCCACCTTTGATTGTTTCCTGCGCTACCACGAACGAGGTTGCGCCAGCTTTGCTTGTTTTGCAAGCTGGGCACCACGGACCTCGCCCTCGTGTTTTCCACAGGCTTACTTAATCCTCATGTGACATCTGACCTTGCGCCTGTTCGACAAAAAGTTCATCCTTGTCGAAGCGGAGGCGGTACAAACATGAATTCCGGCACACAAGCTAACTCCTTATTCCGGAAGATTTTGCCTCCAACCCTTACGCGCTCAAGATTTTGCATTCAAAACAGCACCTAGCCCAATGATTCCATTACACCAGGGGGAGGGGAGGTACCACCTTAGCACTAAGCAAAATCGGACGCTCGCGACGTATCCCGCGCCCACTCAACAGATTTATTTTGAGCAGAAATTCACAGCCCGAAGTCTGGATCCCTTCCTTGCCTGCTCACCCTGACCACTGTCAGCGCACCGTATAATCAACTCTAGTCATGATTCAAACTCTGTTCGGCAGTCTCCAGGAAGAGCAGAAACCCAGCTTCCTCGATCGCATGAAGCAGGCGGTCACGCGCACGCGCGAAAACCTCGCCGAGCGCATCGAAGAGGTCGCTTCGTTCGGCAAGGAAATCGACCGCAACACGCTCGACGACTTGGAAGCCACGCTCATCAGTGCCGACCTCGGCACGACGACTACACAAGAAGTCCTGGGCAAGCTTCGCGACAAGGCCGACCGCAAGCAGATCAAAGACGTGCAGGAACTGAAGCGCCTGCTGAAAGAAGAGTTGCTGGCCATTCTCAGCGCCGCTAACACGCGCCCCGTGGAGAAAGTCGACGGCACGCCGGAAGTAATCCTGGTAGTCGGAGTCAATGGCACGGGAAAGACCACAACCATCGGCAAGCTGTCGCAGACGTTTCGCTCGCAGGGAAAGACTGTCCTGCTCTGCGCCGCCGACACCTTCCGCGCCGCCGCCATCGAGCAACTGGAAATCTGGGGAGAGCGCAGCGGGACAGAAGTAATCAAGACCAAGCCCGGAGGAGATCCGGCCGCAGTGTTGTTCGACGCGCTGCAAGCCGCAACCGCGCGCAAGACCGACTACGTTATCGTCGACACCGCCGGACGCCTGCACACCAAGACCAACCTGATGAGTGAACTCGAGAAGATGCGCCGCACCGCGCAGCGCATCATTCCTGGCGCCCCGCATGAGACGCTGCTCGTGATGGATGCAACCACCGGACAGAATGGCCTGCAGCAGGCGCGCCTGTTCACCCAGTCAGCGGGAGTGACGGGCATCGTGCTCACCAAGCTCGACGGCACCGCCAAGGGCGGAGTGGTAGTCGCCATCTCCCGCGAACTCGGACTTCCCGTGCGTTTCGTGGGCGTCGGCGAAAAGGCCGGAGACCTGCTGCCCTTCGATCCGAAAGAATTTGTCGATTCCCTGTTTGAATAGTTGAGGTAAATAGACTTGAATCAGTGATGTTCAGATGGGAGCATAAATGGCGCATGCCGACGATCCACGCCCGCGACTGAAATTCCTGCTCGAATCCTTGCGCCATCTGCTCAGCGGTGGAAGAGAGTACTACCGCCGGTTCAGAAGAAAGCGATCTCCCCCGCCCGCAGACCCCTATGCGTACGCGATGGCTCCGCTAAGACACGGCCCGAAAGGCCGCAGCGGCGCGGCTGTCGCCGAGATCGAAGAAGATTCGTACAGCAGCTTTCCTCCGCGCCGCAGTTAGTTTCAGGACCGGCGAAGTTGGCTTTCTTCGCGTCCTTCGCGGCCTTTCTTAGCGTCCTTTGCGGTCAAGCGCTTTTTGCCTGAACAAAGTAAAAGCTGATCCTACATGATAGATTCTCCCTGAATGGCCGCTCACTCCGCAGACGAGCAGTTTCTGCATCATGCCCTGGAACTCGCGCGCAAAGGCATTGGCCTGGCGTCTCCCAACCCCTATGTTGGCGCGGTGATCGCAGACGCGCATGGCAACGTCGCAGGCACTGGCACATACACCTACGACGGCGTGAAGCACGCCGAGGTTCTCGCTCTTGAAGCCGCCGGCAACAGGGCTCGCGGCGCAACCCTCTACATCAACCTCGAACCGCACGCGCATGAAGGACGAACCCCGCCATGCACCGACGCCCTGATTGCCGCAGGAATTCATCGCGTCGTCGCTTCCATGCCTGACCCCAATCCGAAAGTGAGTGGACGCGGGTTTGAAAAGCTGCGCGCCGCAGGCGTGCACGTCGAAGTTGGACGCCTCGAAGAACAGGCTCGCCGCCTGAACGAAGCTTTCGCGCGTTACATCCGTCACGGCGTGCCGCTGGTGACGCTGAAGGCGGCGATGACACTGGACGGCAAGATCGCTCCTCCGCCCGCGGAGGCGCTGCAGCGCGCCGCTGGCGCTCCCGTCGCTGGCGGATTTACCGGAAATTGGATCACCAGCGAAGCTGCCCGCGCTCACGTCCACGAATTGCGGCATCAGCATGACGGGCTGCTCATTGGCGTGGGAACCATTCTGGCTGATGATCCCCTGCTCACCGATCGCAGCGGCCGCCCGCGTCGCCGCCCTCTGCTGCGCGTGATCCTCGATTCCCGCCTGCGCCTGCCGCTCGAGTCGCGCCTGGTCGCCAGCGTCACGAATCCAAATCAGAATGATGTGCTGGTCTTCTGCTCCACTGCGGACGCGGAAAAAAGATCCCAACTCGAGCAGCGTGGCATTCGCGTCCAACAGCTCCCTGCCAACACTCAGGATGGCCGCGCCGATATGCCTGCAATCCTGCGCCGCCTCGGAGAGATGCAAATCACCAGCGTGATGATCGAGGGCGGAGCCACAGTCAACTGGACCGCGCTAGCCTCAGGCGTAGTCGACAAAATTTTCCTCTACTACGCTCCCAAAATTCTCGCCGGCACTGGATCGATCCCCTTCGCGGCGGGTGTAGGCTTCCGTCGCATGAGCGAGGCCGCACAGGTGAAGTCTCTGCACCTGCACCGCTTCGGCGAAGATTTCGCGGTGGAAGGATATTTGCGCGATCCGTACGCGCAATAAAGCACTCAGAAGTGGTCTCACAAACGTCTCAACAGGATCAACATGCAGGCAAGTTGAACCATGCCGAGAAAATTATTGCTATGACGTTCCCAACGCACCAGCAGGCGGCGGAAGTTCTTCAACCATGCGAACAACCGCTCGATCTTCCACCGGCGTTTGTAACGCCGGAGTTTTCGCCGGTCCTGGCGGTGGGTTCGTGTGCGATAGCGACGATGAGGCGCGATCAACTCGATTCCATGCTGTTGGGCAAGAAGATCGACCAACGCGTCGCTGTCATATCCGCGATCCGCAATCAAGCGTTTCGGCTTCTCGGCCACGAAGCGGTGCTCGATCGTAGCCGCGACCAGCTTTTGCTCATGCGGCGTAGCGCTCGTAACCCAGAGGGCGATAGGAAGACCATGGCAGTCTGCGATTGCCATGAGCTTGCTCCCTTTGCCGACGAGCGTTCGACCAACGCCATCGCCCCTTTTTTTGCCCCCATAAAGGAGGCGTCAATAAACGTCTCCTCCAGGCCGAGCTTTCCGCGCGCCAACAAGTCCTCCGCCAACCCCCAAAGAATGCCGTCCAGCACCCCCGAGCGTTGCCACTGCTGGAAACGGCGGTGGCAGGTCTGGTACGGACCGTATCGCGCTGGCAGATCATGCCAGGGCGCACCCGTCCGCAACACCCACAACATGCCGTTCAGCACTTGCCGTGCTTCCCGCCAGGGTCTGCCCCGGTTGTCGGCACGGCGCCGTTGTCCAAATTCCACCAAGGGCCTGATCCGTTCCCACTGCACGTCGGTGAGGTCCGCCATGCCCTTGATTTGCTTCAAATTCGCCCGTGATGCAAGTGTTTATTCACGAGCAACGTTTATGAGATAGCTTCTCAGCACTCAGCATTCAGCCATGAAGGCTTCGGGGCGCGCTTCCCACCCATCGGCGCTGCCCGCCGAAGCAGACTTCACAAGCAGCTAGTCAATCGGGACGCCTCGTTAACGCGAGTAAGCGAAACAGGTGTAACCATGCGATCTCTCACATGGCTGAATGCTGAGTGCTGAACGCTGAGTGCTCCCGGAGTAGAATTATCCGTTCCTCGTTCGTTCTTCTCGGGAGGTCTTCATGTTTACCGGTATTGTTGAAGAAGTTGGCCGCATCACTCGCATCGAGCAACGCGGTGAGAACCGCCGCATTACCATCGCCGCCGAACACACGCCGAAAGAACTGGGAACCGGCAACAGCGTTTCGGTGAGCGGAGTTTGCCTCACTGCGCTCGATATCAAGCCGGGATCGTTTTGCGCTGATCTTGCGCCGGAGACTTGGGTGCGAACTTCGTTCTCGCGCATCCACGAGGGCGCGCTGGTCAATCTTGAACTGCCCATGAAGGCCGATGGGCGCTTCGGCGGTCACATCGTGCAGGGTCATGTGGATGGGGTTGGCAAGCTCATCGCCTTCGATCGCATTTCTGATTCAGAGAACTGGTGGCTGGAGATCGAATTGCCGGATGCGGTCGAAAAGTACACGGTTTACAAGGGCTCGCTTTCGATCGAGGGAATCAGCCTCACGGTTGCAAAGCTGGAAAAGAGTCGCTGCACCATCGCCATCATTCCCCACACCGTCGAAATGACGAACCTGAACTCGCTCAAGCCCGGCGATCCAGTCAACCTCGAAGCCGACCTCATCGCAAAATACGTCGAGAAGATGATGAAGGGCGAACGCTCCGGGAATTCCTTGACCATTGAAGAGCTTGTGGAGCAAGGATTCTGACAAAACGGATGAGTTCAGTCCTGAGGTTTTACGATTTTCAGATCTATCGTTTTGTGATCGTTCTCAGAAAGCGTGACGGGTTGGGGCTCTGACTTGGAAGAGCTAGTGTCGGAAGATAGTGGGGATCGCGCCGATACGCGGTACTTGCCAGGGGTGAGGCCAATCAGCAAGAAGTGCCCGCGTTGGTCAGTGCTTGTGCGATGGGAGCGAAATCTGTTGTAGGGCGTCAGGGGATCAGGAACGACCCGCACTCGCGCACCGATCACGACCCCATCGTCATCGCTGACGGAGCCTTCTAATTGTGCACCGTCAGAGCTGAGGACCACCTCGAGTTTTCCACCCGAGCCGTTCCCCACGCGCAGCCCCTTTTCTAACACATCATCCGCACCATGCCGCACCGCTTTGACGTACGTGTCATTCTCTAGTCCCCAGATATTCACCGCATAGTTGCCATCCGGGACCGACTTCATTTCGAAGGTTCCATCTTTTTTTACCCGGCTGGATTCGACGGACTGCTCGTGTTCGTCGATAGTAATCAACGCTACGTTGATACGGTCAAGAATTGCTGAGGCTGGGCCATTGACGGCAAGCTTTCCCTGAATGGTGGCGCCACCTCCTAAAACAATTGTCAGTGATTCGACATTCTCACCATTGACTTCGATTCTCTGCCTTGCCCAAGACTCCAGGACAAGGCCCCCGTCACTCCGCTTGTGGACGTTAACGAAATAGCTGCCCTCTGGTACGCCCTTCAACCGGAAGTTGCCTTTTTCATCGGTAGTGTCCTGGCGATCAAAAGCTGAGTAATTTTCCTCCACCGGTTCGAGGCTGACGGAGGCATTCGCAGCCGGCCCGCTGGCGTCGATCACCCGTCCCGCAACTTCTACGGTCTTGACTCGCCGCATGATGACGTTGGCTTGCACCTCATCGCCAGCTTTTACCGGTATCACCTGCGCCTGGGCAACTTCTTTCACTCCGGGGTAGTACACGCTCGCGTATTCACTGCCGAGCTTCTCCTTCAGCCAATAGTCATCCTCCACGAGCCCACCGTACAGGGGCTGGAATGAGTCATCCACCCTGATGTAGTACTCACCGGGCTTGAGTCCAAAAACGCGGTATTGGCCGCGATCATCGGTCTGGGCGGACGAGACCTGCTCCAGTTCCTGCTTCCGGCGCGGCGATGGGTCTTCGTCGTCTTCCTCTTCGTCATCAGGTTGACGTAGTGCAACCACCTGCATCCGCTGCATGGCCTCGCCATCTTCGTTGCTCACGCGTCCGGTGATGACAGCCGCAAGCTTCAGACGAAAGATAACATCGCTTACTTTCTCTGCGGCCTTCAACGACAACATGACTCCTTCGTCGTCACCTTTTGCCTTGTAATACTGCCGCACAAATCCAGTGTGGCTGGCAAGGAACTCGTAGCGGCCTGGCGGAACATCTTTGAGAATGAAACGGCCATCCGCATCCGAAGTCGTTGCATATATTTCCTTATCCGAATGGGAATGTTCGGGCAACAGCGCCACGCGAGCCGATTTCAATGGACTACCGTCAGCTGCAGTTACAATGCGGCCAGCCACTGCGCAAAGAGATACTGCATCGTCGCTTGCCTTCGTGGCGGAAGGAGCGGAACTCTGTGCAAACAGGCTCACGCTCATGATGATTACAGCAAGCGCACGGAAAAAGCACAACATTGATGCCCCTTCACCCTGCGAGGAGGATGTCGGATAACTTAGACTAGAAATTATAGAACCACTCGCACTCTTACGCTTCCGACTTGCCAGCAGTCGATTTCAACGTGCTGCGGTTGTAACGGCATCTCTTACTATCGTGCCGCCCTTCATCACGAATTTCACGTGCTGTAGCACTGTAATGTCGGCGAGCGGATCACCGTCGACTGCGATCAAGTCTGCGAAGTGTCCCGCTTCGAGCGCGCCCACCTTATCCTGCCAGCTCAGCAGTTCCGCGGCGTTGACGGTTGCCGCCTGAATGGCTTCCAGCGGAGTCAAACCCCGCTTCGTCATCGCTGCCAACTCGGTTGCGTTCTTGCCGTGCGCATCGGCGCTTGCCGGATCAAAGCCGGACGCGATCTTCACACCAAGGCTCTTTGCAGTCTGAATCTCCTGCTGCATTCCTTGCATGAATTCGTCAAACCGCTTTCGCTGTTCAGGCGTAGACGGATTGATCCTGTGGTTTTCAATACCCAGGTCGATGCCTCCTAATGTCGGCACCAGGAAAGTCCCCTTCGCTTTCATCAATTCCAGATCCTCGCGGTTGGCGGCGTGTCCGTGTTCGATGGAATCGACTCCCGCGGTCACTGCGTTCTTAATTCCCTCTGGCGTGGTCGCGTGGGCTGCGACTTTGCGGTTTTGTTTGTGCGCCTCTTCCACGACGACGCGCATTTCGTCGACCGTGAGTGTGGGATGGTCCCAGTCCGCATAGACCTTGATCAGGTCCGCCCCGTGCCCGATCTGCTCGCGCGCCGCGCGGCGCGCTTCTTCCACGCCGCTCACCATCTGCGCCCCGGTGGGAAAATCGATCAGATCCGGCGAGACTCCGAAAGGGTTGTATTGACCCACAGCAGCGATCGCCCGCGTCGCTACCTGCATGCGCGGTCCTTCGGCGAGTCCCTGATTAATGGCGTCGCGCAAAGCCACATCGGCATAGCCGGAGCCTTCGCTTTCCACGTCGCGAATCGTGGTGTAGCCTGCCTCCAGCGTGATGCGGGCATCGTATGCGCCTTCCAGCGCACGGAACGCTTCCGACTTTGTCGCCAGATTCAGGATGTATCCGTGATCTACTTCCGGGATGCGCGCCATGATATGCGTGTGGCAGTCAATGAGACCGGGCAAAACCGTGGTGTGTCCGAGGTCGATGACCCTGGCGTCTTTCGGCACATGCGCTTGTACTTCTGATGCTCGCCCGACTTCCTTGATGCGCTCGCCATCGATCCAGATAGCTGCGTTTTCAACGTAGCTGCCTTTGCGCACATCGAGCAGCTTTCCGGCCTTTACCACAATCGAAACCGGCGGGGCAGATTCGGGTTGCGATTGCGCGTTGATGGCAGCAGAGCACGCTGCGAGAATCAACACGAACACAAAACCTCGCGTTTTCATGGGCAGGAAGGTTATCCCAGACAGGCAGGACAGGCAAGGAGGATCGTTCTCCGTTCGGGGATTTACTGGCAACCTCAACTGCTCTTGGATAGAATGTGGGACGTTCCGAGGCAAGGAAAGGCGTGCGACATGGCTCAGGTGCGTAGACTATCGTTGATCGCTGCAACGTTTCTCGTAACTATCTGCGTGGTTCAATCAGCAAGGGCAGCCGACCCTCCCGCTGATCTCTGCTCGTTGCTGCCCGCTGCCGACATAAGCAAGACCATGGGAAAGCCCTACGATGCCCCGGAAAAGAGTGTCGCCCCGCGTCCTTTCGCAAACACCGCGATGGGAACGGACTGCCACTATCCGTCTAAGAATTCGGGGGGCAAGGTCTGGTTCAGAGCCTACGTGGATCCCTCGCCGGCGGCCGCGGCGGAGCTGTTCGCCAGGCTGAGCAAATTTTATGGCACGCCGACGCCGGTTACCGGCATCGGAGACGAGGCTTATCTCGACGTGCAGCATGCGCTGCATGCCCGCAAGGGCAAGGTTCGTTTCTATATCAACCTTGACGTGGACCCCTTCACTCCGGCAAACGAGAAGCAGATCAAGGAGCTGGGCAGCAAGGTTGCGGGACGGCTTTAAGGGAATGTCGGTGCGTCGATATTGAAGTAGGGTTGTTGGTGAATTGCGAAGCATCTGGCGATCGCAGATGCGAGTGTCTGGAGGCCTCGTGAAAGTATGGCCAGATTATGGTGTGGAGCGGGCACTCTTGCCCGCTTGCTGGCAGCATCGATAAGGCCAGCGGGCAAGAGTGCCCGCTCCACACGAGTCACGACCTGCCGTGCGTTCTGAACTCAGGCTGCTTTAGAACTTTTCTGAGCTCTCCCTATAAACTCGAGCAGGTCGTTGTTGATCTGGTCTGCGTTGGTGGTTGGCATCCCATGCGGAAAACCTGGATAGACCTTTAGCGTGGCGTTCTTCACAATCTTCGCGGATTGCAAGGCCGCCGCACCGATCGGCACGATTTGATCATCGTCGCCGTGAAGGATGAGAGTTGGCACGTCGAACTTTTTCAAGTCCTCGGTGAAGTCCGTCTCGGAGAAAGCCTTGATGCAGTCGTAGGCCGCTTTCACGCCTCCCATCATGCCCTGGAGCCACCACTTGTGCCGGATGCCTTCTGATATCTTGGCGCCCGGTCGGTTGTAGCCGTAGAACGGGAGCGTGATGTCCTGGTAGAACTGCGGGCGATTTTTCGTATACTGAGCCCGCAGATCGTCGAAAACTTCGATGGGCGCGCCGGCGGGATTGTTCTCCGTCTTCACCATCAGGGGCGGCACGGAACTGATCAGCACAGCCGCGGCGACACGTTTTGTGCCATGCCTTCCGATGTAACGGGCAACTTCTCCACCACCGGTGGAGTGTCCCACATGGATTGCGTTCGTCAGGTCGAGCTTTTCAGTTAACGCAGCGAGATCGTCGGCATAGGTGTCCATCTCGTTGCCATCCCACGTCTGGCTGGAGCGACCGTGGCCTCGCCGGTCATGCGCGATGACTCGATAGCCACGTTCGCCAAAAAACATCATTTGTGAATCCCAATCGTCGGCGGTGAGCGGCCAGCCGTGGCTGAACACTATGGGTTGCCCTTTGCCCCAGTCTTTGTAATAGATAGTCGTTCCGTCTTTCACTGTGATCGTGCTCATGAGATTTTCTCCTTAGCTGAGACCGGTAGATCTCGGTTTTGTCAGACGCCTGCGCGCATACGACGCGTTCCGAGGTGCGCAGACCGAGAGCACCCTCTTTGTGCGAATCTTCCGATTTGGTTCAACGTCCGTTTATTACAGGCAAGACGTTAATGGCCACGTTGCACCCGAGCCGCGTATCGCGAGCGCGATACACCCCACAAGGCCACCTGCGCCTGGCGGTTCCAACTGCCAGAGGTTAGCTGCTGCCTGTGCGCGCAATTATAACCCCGCGGGCCAGATTCGCCTCGTCGTCTCAGACCTCCAGCTTCTCATTGAGGGTCAATGCGTACTATGGCCTGAGAACATAAACTATCCTGGATTCTTGTCGGCAGCGTGATCGGCGCAAAGATGGGATTTGAACTCTTGGTCGCGCTGCAACTCGAAGTTGCGCATCATTTCATCGAAAGATTCGCCTTCAGGAGCACCCGAAGGTTTGAACCGCCATCCACATTCGGAGCAACCGAAACCCCGAAAACGCTTCAGCTCAATCCATACCAGCTTCCTGCTCATGGCTGCCTCTGTCGCGCCAACGAGTACCGGCGTGCTGTCGTAGGGATAAAGACCGCAGTCTACATACGCCAATTTTGATGGGTCTGTCGGGCATCCTACATACCTGGATTTTGTTCCGGCACACGCCCGGAGTTTCCCTTGGAGTGCGCTCCCAAGGCTTGCTCTACCACCCTGATCGCGTTCAGCGCCAGGTGTCGCTCGCTTGGATGTGCGTTATTGCTCAGACTCGGCTGTCAAGTCCAAGGTAGCTTCGAGTGGTGAGAAAGGAGTCCCGCTAATGGCCCCGCACCTTGAGGAGGGAGATTGGAGACGCATCGCAGAACAGGCTAGTAAAGAAATGGACCCGCAGAAGCTGATGATCCTGATTGGGAAGCTTTGCAGCGCGTTAGAGGGTGAGCGGGGACAGAAGTCTCGGGGGAATGAGCCAGGGGCTTTTCTCGACAATTAGGCGAATACACGATTACCCAAGAGGATGATTTATGGAGGGCAAGCGCAATCGAGTCGTGCAGTCTGGCGAGCGGACGAATACCGAAGGGAAACCAGTCGGCAGTCTCATACTCCTATCGATTTCCGATAGCGACTACAGCTCACTGCGTCCCCATCTCGAATACGTCAGCTTGCCAAACCATCTAGTCCTTCATGAGCCGGGGGAAAAGCTGGAATTTGCGTATTTCCCGAATCGAGGTTTGATTTCTCTCGTAGTCGTAATGAAAGATGGGAGAACGGCCGAAGCGGGCATAGTTGGAAATGAGGGCTTTACAGGCACACTGGCGGCTGTTGGCCTGAGCAGGAGCCCGCTTCATGCGGTGGTGCAAATCACGGGGGATGGGTTTCGGGTCGAGGTCGGTGCTTTGCAGAATACGCTGGAATCCGCTCCACGCCTGCAACTGGCGTTAAGCCGCTATGCTGCAATTCGGGGTATGCAGGTTGCACAAACAGCGGCGTGTAATCGGCTGCACGATATAGGGCAGCGCCTTGCACGGTGGTTGCTAATGACTCAGGATAGAGTGGATTCAGGGTCGCTGCCCATCACTCATGATTTTCTCGCAACGATGTTAGGGACAGATCGACCTAGCGTGAGCGCGGCAGCTGGTGTTTTGCAGAAGAAGAAGCTCATCGAGTATACCCGTGGCGCGGTGAAGATCGTGAATCGCAAGAAACTTGAAAACTCCTCCTGCGAATGTTATGGGGTTATCCAAGAGTACGATGGCGAGCTTGGCTTGAAATAAAATCACCGTGAAGACTAGGCGGCGTTTAATGGGCGACGCCAGAACGTCGTTGTCGTAACATCGCGACTGCACTCACTCCTGAAGACGCAGCCTCAGCTGAAAACATCTTTCAAGAATCCCGTATACCCTTAATTGTCGTTCTAACGACAGTCACTCGCAACTGAACGATTGGTCTCAGACTTCGAGCTTCAACTCGTCCAGTTCCAGGAACTCGCGGATGATGGGCTCTTCTGACTTCTCCATCTCGGGGTAAGTCCCGAAGAAAATTGCGCGGGCCTCATACAGAAATACGATGCGGTCGGCCAGCTTCTTTGCCAGGCGCATATCGTGAGTCACGACGATGCTGGTCAGGTTCAACTGAATCTTGAGGCGCTTGATCAGATCGCCGAGTAATTGCGCCATCAAAGGATCGACCATAGTCGTCGGTTCGTCGTAGAGAACGCACTCGGGACGCGCTGCCAGGGCGCGCGCGATCGCAACCGAGCGCTTCATCCCAGTCGAGAGGTCGGAGGGCAGCAGGTCGCGCATCTCCTTGACGCCGACCATATCGAGCAGGCCGTCAACGATCTGCAGGATCTGTTCTTCGGTCAGGTCTCGGCCTTCACGCAGGGCAAATGCCACGTTCTCGCCAACCGTCAATGAATCGAAGAGCGCGCCGTTCTGAAAGACCATGGTGACTTTCTGGCGGATGCCCTGCAGCTGTTCCTCCGTGTAGTCGGTGATGTCTTCTCCGGCTACGATCACTCGCCCGGAGTCCGGTTTGAGAAATCCCATGATGTGATGCAGTGAGACCGATTTGCCGACACCGCTGCGTCCTAGAATGCACACCGTCTCACCCGGTAACACGTCAAAGCTGACGTGATTGAGCACGACGTTGTCGCCGAAAGCTTTGGAGACATCGCGAAACTCGACGTAAGGAGTGTTAGCGGCGGCCGAGTCAGATTTCGGTTGCGGGTCTTTCCCCGGCTCGGGTGTCTTGAGCTCGCGCATCGCTGCTTCCAGTTCCTCCCGGGTGTTAAGGTTGCGAAAGATAGACACTGTGAAACCGGCTTCCTCCAGCTCTGTCTCCCGGATCACCTGAGTGGGTACGGTGTTAAACAGCGCATCGATCTTGAAGTGTCCCGCGCGCAGAGCCGCCTCGGCCGTGCCGGCGAACTCGCGCCGATAGACCGCGCACAGGGGCTGCCAGCCTCCAGCCGCGTGCGCCACGGTGACAACGGCGGCAGAGTCTTGCGCGCGCGCCACCAGATAGTGCAGGAATTCAGCCGACACAAAAGGGACGTCCACCGCGAGGATCAGGTTCAGGTCGGAGGAGGAATTCCGCAACGCGGCATGGATTCCAGCCAGCGGACCACTGTCGCGAAATATGTCTTCGACCACCGGCCCAAAGGACGCGAACTTCTCGGCGCTGCCCACGATGCGGACATCGGCAGTGACTGCGTGGGCCAACTCGAGCACCCGCGCCAGCAGCGGACGGCCGTGAAGGGGCACAAAGGCTTTGTCCGCCCCCATGCGCGTGCTCTTGCCGCCGGCAAGGATGAAGGCCGTCAGGGGTGCCGAAGCGCCGTTCATGAAGCGATGATACACGGCTGGATTGCGGTTGACTCCCGGGATAAATGCGGACTAGGCTTTTTCGTATGGTTCGGGTGTGGCTCACTTCGTTTCTGGCCGTCGCTGTAATTTGGGTAACCGCTTGCGTCGCTGCCGCGCAGGTTGCGGGGTCTTCGCCGAGGAACGCGGGGATCGAGCTTCAGGTAGTGGACGTGACCGGGGCGGTTGTTCCCGGTTCCGAAGTTTCCGTGTCGAGCGAGGCAAGCAAGGAAGAACAAACGGGGAAAACTGACGAACGAGGAGAATTTCAAACCGCGATTCTGGCTCCAGGATCGTATCTCGTGAAGGTGCGTCGTCCGGGGTTCAAGCTTTTCAAGAAGCAGGTTGAGGTTTCTGAAGGGAGTACATCAAAGGTTAGAGCCGAGTTGATTTTCGCACCGACGATCTATCACGTTTATGTTCCCGGGCCGACATTTATTGAATCATCGGCGACAGAGCTGAGTCCCCAGTTTCCATCTTTTGAACTTTGGCATCGGCAATTCCCAGCGCTCTACAGCCCTAAGCCGCCCAGCTCTACTAACTAGATTACAGTGCAGAATGGGGCCTCTCCGACTGATATCCACAACGTAACCCCTTCCCTTTACGGGCCTTACGGTAACCGTCTGGTTAATGCGTGCACGAAAGTAACCTGTTCAGAGTTCCCCTGTTCGCGAGATGATGGACCTGCGTCCGGGCACAGCTCTGACCCGGAAGTAACCATCATGCCCCAGAAACTCATGGATGTGCTTATGCTGAGGCGCTGTTCTCACGAGTTCTCCTGGCCCCGTCGCGGCGCGGACGGGAACTACTACCAGGTCTGCCTGCTATGCGCTACCGAGTACAAGTACGACTGGACTACGATGAAGCGCACGGAGCGGGTGGAGCATGCCAAGCCCGAGACCACCATCCGGCGCAGCCACACACGCGAAAAGCGGCCCTCGTGGGTGCCCCGCGCTCGACGCCTGAGGTTGGACTCGCCACTGCGCTATCGCGTCAACAAGACCAGCGCCTGGTATGAAGGAACCATCGAGAACCTCAGCCAGAGCGGTTTGCTCTTCAACGGTCCGCAGGAACTCCCGGTCAACGCGCTGATCGAAATGGTGTTTGAGATGCCGGAAGAAATCTCGGGCCAGAAGAACAGCAACGTCGTCTGCCAGGGGAGGGTGATGCGCGCCAAAGAGGTAAAGGAAGCGAAAGATGGCGCCAGTCTGCTGGCCGCCTCCATCATCGACTATAAGTTTATCCACTAGCGCGCAAGCGCCGGTGCGTTCCCGCCTGGGAACGTGATTTCATGATCTGTCCTGTTGCGGCCATGAAGATGTCGAGGACGGAAGAAATCCGCGCTGCGTTCCTGCTAAAACGGCCGAGGCGGAGCGATGACAATGACAGGGACCGACTTCACGCGGAACTTTAATTAGTATCTTTTTTTATATTGCAGGTCCAAGTTACATCTACAACAATGTTATAAGCATCTACCCTGTAAAGTTCGGGCGCCCTTAGCTGGGCAAGTGTCAGGAGTCGAGTATGAAAAGACTATCTCCGCGTCTTTCTCTCGGTGTGCTGGCCGTCATTCTCGCTTTAGGCGTGTCGTGCGCCCGCAAGGCCGATGACGCCAAGATTTCCAGCGACATCCAAGCCAAATTCAGCCAGGATTCTGGCTTGTCAGGCAAACAGATCAGCGTGCAAGCCAGCAACGGCACGGTGACGCTGGGAGGCAACGTTGACAACGATGCGCAGCGCGATGCCGCCTCGCGGCAGGCCGCATCCGTGCCCGGAGTAAAGCAGGTCATCAACAACCTGCAAGTGGAAGCCATGGCCGGAACGCCAGCGGGTCAACCGATGCAGGCTTCGAACCCTCCCGAGAGCTCCAAGCCGGCGGCCGTTAAACCTGTATCCAGCCGAAAGGCGCGCCGGTCCAGCGTGGCCGCAGACGCGGGAAAGAACGATCACGCCTACACTGTGGAACCAATCCAGACCGACTCGGCCGAAGTGGCGAGTAACACTCCTCCGCCCCCGGCCCCTGCGGAAACCGCGCCACAGCAGCCGACTCCGCCACCGCCGCCGAGAAGGGTGACGGTTGACCAGGGAACGCAGCTTACGGTTCGCCTCATCGACGCCATCGACAGCGAGAAGAACCAGACGGGGGACACGTTCCACGCCACCCTGAATACTCCATTGGTAGTCGAGGGCACAGAAGCGGTGCCCGCGGGAGTTGACGTTGCGGGTCATCTGGTGGAAGTGAAGAGTGCCGGCAAGTTTGCGGGGCAATCGGTGGTCAGGTTGCAGTTGGACAGCATCACTTGGGGAGGCAAGACTTACAACATCCAAACCGACGAATACAAGAAGCAAGGCAGTTCGCGCGGCAAGAATACGGCCGAGAAGGTTGGCGGCGGCGCGGCGCTCGGCGCCATCATCGGGGCAATCGCCGGTGGCGGCAAGGGAGCGGCCATCGGCGCGGCTGCGGGCGGCGGAGTTGGCGGCGGGGTGCAAGCTGCCACCAAGGCCCAGCAGATCAAGCTGCCGTCGGAAACCGTGCTGAACTTCACGCTGCAGGCTCCGGTCACGGTGGTCGGTGTGCCCAATGCCAACGACAACCGCCCGAAGCTGGGGAGTTCGCAGTAAGAGTTAAATACGATTCAACCTGCGGCGGAGGACCGTCGCAGGAGGTGTCCTAACTTGTAGGTACAAAAAGCATCGAACGCTAAGGACGCACGGATTCGCGAAGATCGCGAAGAGAATCAAGATCGGATTAGGACACGCATTCCAGCCGAATAGCGTTTATCACAGATGATAATTCCGCCTTTCAGAACACAACCTGCGCCAATGGCAAGTTCTAGTACTTTTCACTAAGCGCGCGAAGCATTGCGGTAGACCTAAGAAAAATCAGCTCTTTCCCTCCCTTTGAGAGCGCGGTCACTGTTCCGCGTCCGTAACAACTGGAAGATTCTTGTTGCGTACACAACAAGCAACAGAGTACAAACACGCAACACTGCTGATTCCGGAAGCCCTGATCCCGCACGTTCCGAACTCAGCTCAGCATCCCGCGCCCTTCTGTCCTTAGGCTTCATTACCTCAAATCCGAAAGGAGAAGCGATGCTCCGCTCACAGCATTTTCTCCCCCGCGGGGAACGCTATTTGTGTGTCGATTGTGGCGTTACTCTGTATCCCACAATTGACTTTGGCCCAAACCGATCCCGGGGTCCAGTCCGGCAACCGAGGCACAGGTGCAACGCTGATTCCATCCGGTGACTCGACCGGTTTTCTGGCCTTCTTCAATGACGGTCAGAAACGTTTCCAGGACGTGGAGTCCGTTTCGAACAGCCCGAACGGCAACAACGGCCTGGGACCGCGATTTAACTCGAACAGCTGCAGCTCCTGTCACGCACAACCGGCAGTCGGCGGGACCGGCGCTGCCATGAATCCACAATTCGCCTTTGCCGGGAGTTCAGTTGCCCCTAATGACGCCACACCGTACTTCATCACGGCGACTGGCCCGACCCGTGAGGCGCGCTTCCCGTTCTTCTTCAACTCCAACGGTTCGGCCAACACCAGCAATCCGAACGGGGGAGTAGAAACTATTTTCACCGTTTCCGGCCGCTCCGACGCCGGCAGCTGCAGCTTGTCCCAGCCGAGTTTCGCGGCTGCGAAGGCGGCGAATAACATCATCTTCCGCATCCCAACGCCAGTCTTCGGCTCAGGGCTGATCGAGAACCTGGACGACTCAACTCTCCTGACGAACCAGAAGACCAACCTCAACAACCGCTTTGGCGTTTCCGGCGCATTCAACCACAACGGCAACGATGGGACCATCAGCCGTTTCGGCTGGAAGGCGCAAAACAAGTCGCTGCACATCTTCGCGGGTGAGGCCTACAACGTGGAGATGGGGATCAGCAATGAGTTGTTCCCACAAGATCGTCCGCTGCCTGGGGAAGATGGCAGCGGCGGCACGGGCTCAACCGGGCTGTCTTCGACCTGCCTGAACCTTACCGGGACGGGGTATCCGGAAGACGAATCCAATCCGACGCAATCTCCGCAGGCAGCGGTTCTCGATGACGTATCGGCGTTTGCCAACTTCATGCGCTTCCTGGCTCCGCCGCCAGTTGGCTCAGTATTTCTCAATGGAAATCAGGTCCCGCAAAGCTCGATCAACAACGGGGCCGCGGTCTTCAGTGCGATCGGCTGCGCGACCTGCCACAACACCTCGCCGGGGAACACGCAAGTGTCGAACTTCGTCACCGCGTTGAGCAACCAACCGGTGCCGGCATTCTCGGACATCGAAATCCATCATATGGGCTCGAAGCTGGTGGATAACGTGTCGCAGGGCGGCGCCGGCGGTGACCAGTTCCGTACTGCTCCGCTGTGGGGACTCGGGCAACGGATCTTCCTGCTGCACGATGGCCGTTGCCAGGACCTGCTGTGCGCGATCGAGGCCCACGAGAGCAACGGCGGGGAGGCGACTAACGTGGAGTCCAACTTCGACAACAATCTTTCACCCAGCCAGCAGCAGGATGTGCTGAACTTCCTGCGCTCGCTGTAACCCCCGTCGCGAGTCACTAGCTGGCGAGGCGCACCCTTGTGTCTCGCCAGCTATTCCCGGCCAGGAAGTGACTGGGCCACATTCCTGATTGCTCGGAGTCGAAGAAAAAACGAGTCGAAGGAAAAATATGTTTTTAGGATTCTCGCGATTCGCGTGCGCTCTTGCGTTGTCGATGTCATCGCTGGCTTGGAGTCAGAGTGGCAAGCCGCAACCTGCCCCGGAGAATGGTGGCGACTTCTCCAACAGCACACAGCCCCTGACAAAAGTGCCGGAGGGGGTGATTCTGGTGAAAGGCGCCTGGGCGAGTGCCAGCGATACCGTGACTCCTCTGCCAGAGGGCGGTAAGGTGGCGAACGATGTGTTTACCGATCCATACTTCGGCATCAGCTACGCGCTTCCTTCGGGATGGGTTCAGAAATTTGAGGGACCGCCCCCGTCGGACAGCGGTCGCTACGTGCTTGCCCAGATCAGGCCGGGTGACGGATACAAAGGAACCACTCGGGGTCATATCCTGATCAGCGCTCAGGACATGTTCTTCACGCCACTGCCGGCAAGCAACGCGTTGCAACTCGTCAACTACATGAAAGACAATTTGCAAGCGGACTACAAACAGGAAGAACCTCCAACACTGACGAAAATCGCCGGCCACCCCTTCACCTTCTTTGCCTATTGGTCTCCGGTGGCGCAGATTCATTGGTATGTTGTGGCCACGCAGATCCGCTGCCACGAAGTGGAAATGGTGTTGACCAGCCGCGATACGAAACTGCTGGCCAGCCTGCTTCTGGATCTGGACAAGATGACATTGCCCGCAGAGGCCGGTCCGACAGCCGGTACGGGCGGAGGCGCGTTCCCGGTCTGCGTGAAAGACTACGCGCGCGGCGGAAACGTGCTTGCGAGGGTCGATCCGATCTTCACCGAACACAGGGGCAATCCGGTTCCTGTCCGCATCATCATCGACAAGACCGGGAAGGTGAAACATATTCACTTTCTCAGCGCTTTTCCCGATCAGGCAAAAGCCATCAGCGATGCTCTGGGCCAATGGAAGTTCAAGCCGTACTTAAAAGATGGGCACCCGGTTGAAGTGGAGACCGGAATCATGTTTGGCCGCGCGCCGCGGGTGACGACCACCCAGGCATCGTCCGTCGAGTGACAGCATCTGAATCGTCGAGCATCTCCCGCAACTCCGTTCTCCTACCGCCTTTAGCGTAGCGCCGCCGTCCCGGCGGCTGTCCGGCGGGCGTCCCGCCCGCCGGCGAGGGCGAGACGCCCCTTCGACAGGCTCAGGGCAGGCTCTCGGGACAGCCGGCAAGATGCCGGCGCTACGTCTGCCACACACCTTTTTCGCGTACACTCTCCCTTACAATCTTTCCGCGTCATGCCTCCCATCACCGCACTGCTGCACACAAAGAATGACGCTCTGCGCCTGGGGCGTGCGCTGGAGACGCTCCGTCCTTGTGATGAAATCCTCATCGTAGACCACGGTTCCGACGATGCCACCTTGCGCATCGCCCGCGAGTACGGCGCTCGCATCCTCGCCACAGGCGCCGACGCAACTCCGGCATACTGCCTGCAATCCGCACGGCACGACTGGATACTCTGCCTCGAGCCCCGCGAATCCCTCACCGAAGCCCTGGAGGCCACTCTGTTTGAGTGGAAATCGGAACTTCCGTCGCAGGTAACCGGCGCGGCTTTTTCGGTCTTCCTTCGCGAGGAAACGCACGGCGGATGGCTCGCGCTTCCCTCTCCACAAACCCGCCTCATCCCGCGTAACTGGAACCACTGGAACGGCCATTCCCCCGCCGAGCAGGCATCCGCCCTGACCCTGGAAGGTGAACTCTTGCGCTTCCTTTTGCCATGAGAGTAGGCTTGCGGGGCCAATTACTCACAGGCTCTTGTGATCGCTGTCACATTCTGGTTGAGGCCCACAGGCCTAAACTGCCCTGTTGTGGACGTTCAGTCGCACAAGCTCTTAGGAGGAACGTATGCGCGTATGGAAATTCATCAGTTTGGCCGTCATTCTGTTGACGATTTCTACCTTCACCGTGGCGCAAGACAAGACCCCGGCTCAGAATCCCCCAACGGTGAAACACGTCCCCATTAGCGATGTCTCGCCCTCGTCGGGAAAAGAGATGTTTCAGAGTTACTGCGCCGTCTGCCATGGAAAAGATGCCAAGGGCGACGGTCCGGCCGCTTCAGCCCTGAAGGTTCCGCCGCCCGACCTCACGCAACTGGCCAAGAAGAATGGCGGCAAGTTTCCCGCCGCTCATGTGGCCTCGGTGATCCGTGGTCAGGCCGACCTGGCTTCTCATGGCAGCAAGGACATGCCAGTCTGGGGTCCGCTATTTTCGAGCATCAGCAAGGGCCAGGAAGGACAGGTTCAGCAAAGAGTGGCTAACCTGGTCGGCTATCTAGAGACGCTGCAGGAGAAGTAACGCGGTCCCGTGTTCGAAGAACCACGGGCGGCCTCCGGGACGCTCTTCCCCGCGTCCCGGAAGCCCGGGGTTTCCGCCGGAACCGCAGCCGGAAGGGACCTCCCACGCCATCCTTTGGCCTTCCGCAAACTGTCGTGTGTTCAATGGCTTGGCGCACATTGGCCGTTCGGACAGTGACTTCAGTACCTTAGTCCACCCGCGATCGTCGACTTATAATCTACTCAAGAATCAGCAATATCAGCGTTCTCTCGACGTGACAGCGCCAATGTGCGCTCGGCGGGAGCACGCCAAACAACATGGATCCAATCCTCGCAGCGATGATGTTTGTTGTCGGGCTGGCCTTCGGCAGCTTTCTGAACGTGTGTATTTACCGCCTGCCGTTGGGCCAGGACGTGGTTACGCCGCGTTCGGCGTGTCCTAAATGCAAGCAGCTCATCGCCTTCTACGATAATGTTCCGGTTCTCAGTTGGCTGATCCTTCGCGGCCGCTGCCGTCGATGCCGGGCCAGAATTTCCCCGCGTTACCTGTTGATCGAATTGCTCATCGGCGCACTTTTTGCAGCCTGCTACTGGTATTTCGGACTGACTCTGACGACCTTGAAATACTGCACCTTCGCATTTCTGCTGCTGGGGTTGATCTTCACCGACGCGGAAACCAAGCTGCTGCCGAACAAACTAACCCTGCCCGGAATCGCGCTCGGCTTGCTCTTTAGCCTGATCGTCCCGGTCAATGATTTCGCATCGCAGTTTGCGCCGGGCGTCTTGAATCTGCCGGTCTCGAGCGATATTGCAACCCGCCTGTTTTCGTTGTTCGATTCTGTTCTGGGCGCGGCCGTGGGCGCTTCCTTCATCTACGGTGCGGGCGCGATCTATTGGCGCTGGCGCCACGTTGAAGGTATGGGCTTCGGCGACGTCAAGCTGATGGCCATGGTGGGCGCGTTTCTGGGCATCAAGCTGACCGTCTTCACGATTTTCACCGCCTCTGTAGCGGGATCTTTGTTCGGGCTCTCCACCGTTTTGATGGTTTGGATCAAGCGCACCCGCCGCTTTCTGGGCCGCTTGTCAAGCGCCGGGGCCGCGCGGCGTCGCGCATGGCAATCGGCGCAGATGATGTATCGCTATTACCAGATGCCATTTGGAGTCTTCCTCGGCAGCATGGCCCTGTTCGCGCTCTTCTTCGGCAACCAGTTCCTGCGCTGGTATGGGAGGCTCTGGTGAAAGCCCTGACCAACCCTCTCGTCGTGCGGGCCGCCGTGGTGCTGTTCTGCGCCAGCTTCTCCTTCATTGCGGGACTGATCTTCATACGCCGGTTGCGCAAGAATATCGATGAGGAGTCAAGCCTCTCCTCCGGGGCCGCGCCTTCGCTGGAAACTCTGCCGCTGCATCTTTACAACACGGTGATCCAGCAACTCAAGCAGCAGAAGCACGAACTGCAGGTGCAGACCCAGACGGAACAGCGTCGCGCCCGCACCACGGAGAACTTCAGCCAGGCCGTTCTTTCCAATCTCTCCTCCGGCGTGCTCGTCTTCGGCATGAACGGGCTGGTCAAGCAGAGCAACCCCGCGGCCAAAGAAATTCTCGGCTTCGCCTCGCCCACCGGCATGAGTGCGGAGGAGATTTTCCGGGGCGCGGCCGTCAGCTCTGGCTCGAGTTTGGTCTCTCCCGACGGATCGAGTGATGAACTGGTTCCGCTTGCCGGCGAAGTTCACTCCGTCCTGCGGGAAGGCAGCAGCAGCCGTCAAGTCGAGGCGGACTACAACACACCTGGCGGCGAGAAGCGGCACATCGCGGTCACTGTTTCTCCCGTGCCGGCCGTGGATGGAACGCTGCTCGGCGCGGCCTGCCTGATCAACGATCGCAGTGAAGTTGAACGCATTCGCCGGCAACAGGAATTGCACGTCGAAATTTCGGCCGAGATGGCGCTGGCGCTGCGCACCTCTCTGACTACGATCTCGGGCTATGCCCAGCAGCTCGCCAGTAATCGTGATCCGGAACTCGCCCGGCAACTGGCGACTGACATCGCCACAGAAGCCGCGCAACTGGATCACAGCCTTGGCGGATTCCTGACGGAAAAGCGCTCCCTGAACGGCAAGGCCGCGCAAGCCGGGTCGGGGAACAGATGAACGATCAACGGATGAACGATCAAGGGATGAACGATTAACAGACGGCAAGCGAAAAGGAAAAGGATGGAACTATGAAACGCATGACTCATTTTGGCCTCGGCCTCGCACTGTGCTGCAACCTGCTGGCGCTCCCGGCCGGCGCGCAGAGTACCGCGACGAATCAGGATCAATCGAATGCTCAAGGCCAGTCTTCCTCCGTCAAGTCTTCCTCTGGCCAGTCTTCTTCCGGCGCGTCGCTCGGCGACTATGCCCGGCAGATCCGCAAAGATAGCGGACCGGCAGCCAAGGCCCGGCCCAAAGTCTTCGACAATGACAACCTGCCTCGCGAAGACAAGCTCTCGGTAGTCGGCGCGGCGTCCACTCCTTCGGCCGACAATGCTGCAGCCACACCGGCCGAGCCCAGCGCCACTGCTCCTGCTGCGGGCGAGACCACGAAGCCCGACGCCAAAGGCAAGTCCGCCGCAGATGAGACGGCCGCAAAGCAGGCCGTCTGGAAGCAGTGGCAGCAGAAACTGGCGGGGCAACGCGACCAAGTCGCCCTGATCCAGCGCGAACTCGACGTAATGCAGCGCGAGTACCAGATACGCGCGGCGGCCTTCTACGCCGATGCCGGCAACCGCCTGCGCAATTCCGCCGACTGGGACAAGACCGACGCGCAGTACAAGCAGCAGATCGCCGACAAAACCAAAGCTCTCGAAGATGCCAAGCAGAAGCTTGACGACACGGAGGAAGAAGCGCGCAAAGCTGGCGTCCCCGCCGCCATGCGCGAATAATAAGCCTTCGTCAATCTCTGCTGTAAGCGCCAAGCCGTGAGCGCTAGACGATCAGAGCGCCGGACGTGATCCGGCGCTCAATTTTTTGTTGCCGCCCGGCGCAGATTCCGGATTTGTTTTACATGATGCAGTCCGTGCACCAAGTGAAACTTTCTCCACTGCGGCGCCGTTAGCGGCCCCAGGATGGGGTGGTCCAGCAGCTTTTCTCTGCTGCCGAAGCTGGCTTCACAGCGCGTGATGATCTCATCCATTTTCTGAATTGCCGCGATGACCTCGCTCCGCACTTTCTCATGAGGCAAACCACGCGGCCGCGCGGCCGCCGGCGCCTTACGGCCTTCAGGCATGTACCCGAAGCCCACGACAATCAGCGTTTGGACGTGCTGTGCCCATGTCGGCGCAGTGGCCAAAGACTTCCCCGCCTCGGCCACGCGCTCGAAGCCTTTCACCGTTCCGATGTAGGACAGGTAAAGATGCTCCAGCACCTCGGCCGCACACCACTTTCCGGGCGGATGCCAGCTTATCTCCTCGCTGGACACGCCGTTCAGGCTTTCGCTTAAAGCTTGCTGCAACTTTTCCAGACGGGAGTCCATGGACAGTTATCCCGCGTTTCGCGCCGCATCGGGTAGAATGACGGCGACATCAAAACACACCCTTGTTATAGCAGGGAGGACGCCATGAAGCAGCGGAGCCTTGCGCATCCAGAGCCTCAGGTCGGAGCCGATCAGATGTTGGGTGCGAAAACCGGGCTCATCTTCGCGCCTGCCGTCGTGATCCTGGCTGTCATGCTCCTGACTCTTATCAGTTGCACGTCCGAGTCCAGCAAGCCCGCCGAACCGGCCAAGCTGGAAATCAGGACTGCGGAGTTGCTGACGGGCCGGGCCGCATTTCAGAAAGTCTACATCGCAGCGCGCGGCTGGGCGCGGGACGCCGAGCCCTACCGCATCGAGTCCATCCCCACCAGCGATGGGAATGGTCACGATGGCAAGTGGGCTTTGTGGCGCGCCAGCTTTGCTTCTCCATCGCAGCGTGCGGTGAAGTCGTACACCTGGTCGGGCAGCGTCGCGCCCGACGCTCCCACCCGCGGAGTGAACCCCGGCACCGAGGACAACTATAGTTCCACGAATTCCTCCACGCAGATCTTCGACATCGCCTTTTTGAAAGTCGATTCCGATCAGGCCGGCGTCACCGCCCAGAAGCACGGCGGCGACAAGGTGCTCGAGAAGTCTCCCGACACGGTCGTCACTTACATTTGCGATTGGAACCGCAACACCAATGAACTGATCTGGCACGTGATCTATGGCACGGGCCGCGATTCGTCCAAGCTGACCGTCGCGGTCAACGCCTCTACGGGCGAGTTCATCCGGGTCGAGAAATAATTCTCTGGCAGCGGGACGGCGCCGGAGAAGGAAGTCATAATGCGGAGAAAAGCGGCTTCAGCCGCTCAGGGCCCCGGCAGTTAACACCCATAAATTCAGTATGAGATGTTCGAACGGATCACAGGAACCGGCTCCCGGCCTAGCGCCGGTCGTCATTTTTTTCGGTGGGAATTTCCGCCTCGATCTCAGAAAAGAACCGGTGCAGGGCGCGCGCGGAGGCGATGGCTCGCTCCAGGGTCTGGCGCTCGCCGCAGGCGACGATATCTTGGAGAGAATAGTTCAGGCGGAGCCGGTCGGCGGCACATTGCGCGCTCAACAGTTCGACCTTTGCGGCTCGCAGCTCGGAAATCAGCCGCGCCATGTCGGACCGTTTCCTGGCCTCATCGGATACCATCGGGAACTCCCAGGTTTTGCTTAAGATTCGCAAGGTTGTCCCGGGAAGCCTGTTAGGGAGGACTGCTGTATTGCTGAGGCTCCGGCGGGACGTGGCCTTGCGAGATGATCAGTTCGTCTGAATGGGATAAAATTATACGCCGTTAGTTAGACGTTGTGCAAGTTATGAAGCGACAGCGCCGGAGATTGTAATTTGCCCAGGCATCCTGATCCAGAACTCGAACAGCGCATTCTCAATGCCGCCTCCAAACTATGGGCCCGGGGCGGCGCGAAAGCGCTCACCATGCGCGCCGTGGCGAAAACAGCGGGCACCACCACGCCCACGCTCTACGAGCGCTACCACGACCGCGCCGACATCCTTCGCGCCTTGCGGCACCAGACGCGCCTGGAGCTGTTCCGCGAACTCAGCCAGACCCGCACCCTGCCCCAGGCCTGCGAGCGCTATCTCGCCTTCGCACTCGGCCACCCCCACGCCTACGAAATGCTGTTCGACAGTGTGGCGCAGCCTCCCTCGCTGCACGAACCCTGGCCGTCGTTCAACTTCCTGCGCCATCGTTTGTCCCAGCGTTTGGGAGGCGACCCACGCGACCACACCCGCCTGATGCTCGCGCTCTGGTGCCTGATGCACGGCACCGCGATGCTGATTATTCGCGGCCGGTTTGCCGGCGTTCTGCGCACCCAGACCATGGACGCCAGCATAGAAGCCTTCGAGGCTATCGTCCGGGATGCGGCGCGCACCAAGGGTAAGGCGCGACCCAAGTGGCCGCGAAATCTGATCCTGGGCGAGGGCGAGCAAAGCCGCGTCAGCCCGAGCGACCACCTCAAAAAGCCCAAGCTGAAGCAGCCCGCAAGCCGCCTCCGCCAAGACTGAACCGGCTCGCGCTTGCGAGTTGCACAAGGGCCCCGAACGGACTGGAAAACTGTGGTTTTACTTGGGTGACTTCGAACTTGCGGCTGGACTCTTCAACCGCTCGATGGCTTTCCGCGCTGCTTCGGCGTCAGGTCCGTGCGGAAGAATCCTCAGATAGCTTTCGTACTCCGCACGCGCATCATCCGGTCGCTCCAATTTTTCCAGACAGACAGCCAGCCGAAACGTCGCGATCGCATCGTTGTCTTTGTAAGAAAGCGCCTCGCGGTACCGGTCTTCGGCAGCGCGATAGTTTCTTCGCTTGAAATAAAAATCCCCGACTTCCACCGATTTCGCCGCCTTGTGCGGATCCCAGGAATGAAACTCCCCGACGCTGCCAGAGGCACCGGCGGTCGCGTCCGTGAGCGCGTCCGAGCTTTGCGGATGAGTCTTGGCATCATCCGGCGGCGCACTCAAATCAATCTGCGTATCCTTGCTGGAACTCTCCCCCACGTCGCCCCCGAGGTCGCCGGCATTCACGCGATCGGAGCGCGGCGGTGCGAGATCCGGCGAACGAGGCTTAGGCGGTTTAGAGGCGGGCGATGACGCGGAATCCGGCGCCTGCGAACTCGACGACGATCCAGAATTGGCGGGCGCGGAGTTCTGCGCCCACAAGCCCATGCTCGCGGCGAGCAGTAAAAGAAAAGCCCAACGACTCATAATGTAATTTTACCCTCTCCGTGCGTCGCGCGGAATGCCTGCAGACACCCAGCCAGGAACCGGAGGCCAAGGGCTAAGAGCTAAAAAAGCAGGCCGCTCAGGGGGGAGATTTGAGCGGCCTGTTTGGCGAAGTCCTCCGGGGAGGAGGGTAAAATCGTTACATCGATGACGGATTGTTCTGTCCAGTGGTCGGCTGTTTCGTGTCGCCCACGGTGTTCGTCATCAAACGCACATCCACGCGGCGGTTATCCGCGCGGCCGGCGGAAGTCTTGTTGTTTTCGACCGGCTTGTCCTTGCCCAGTCCGATCACATAGATCTTGTGCGCCGGCACCTGGTACTTCGACGCCAGGTACTGAATCACAGAGTTCGCGCGCCGCTGGCTCAGATCGTAGTTATAATCCGCCGGACCGACCGAATCGGTTCCGCCTTCGAGCGTGATGATGTAACCCTTGGTGCTCGAAATGCTCGCCGCTAACTGGTCTAATGCCTCTTTAGCTTTCGGCGTCAGGCCGTCTTTGTCGAAGCCAAACTTGACTGAGGTCTCGGCGACCGGATGATAGTTGTCGAGGTTGATGACCGTGTTGGTCAGCACGCCCACGCGGGTGTTGGCGGCATCAGCCGTCTGCTGGGCGGTGGCGGCGTTCTGGCCCGCGGCCTGTGCCTTCTGATCGACCTCGGAAGCCTTGGCGTTTACGGCCTGGATGCCGGCCTGTGCCCGTGAGTCCACGTCCTTGATGTCGCGCGAGTTCTTCGCGGTCAGATCATCAAGTTCGTTGGTCTTGTTAATAAGCGGTGTGGTTTGTTGCTTCACGTAGTTCTTGCTGGTGCAGCCTACCGTGGCCGTCATGCTGGCCGCCAGTAATATGACTAACGAAGTGCGATTCATAGAGCTCCTTATCAATCTTCTCGATCTTTTTGATCTTGTCGAATCAGGCGCGTCTTCCGCGCGATAACCTGGAATTTGAGGCCTGGGAAATGAGCCGTCACTTCCCGCACCCTTTACTTTTGCACGGCTCGTGCCAGTTTCCCATACAGGAAACTACGGATATAAGTATATACGTTTTCAACAGCTTGCGCCGCGGAGCCGCTCCCAGGGGGCGGTTGCCAGGGTCGCCCTGGGACGCAAAGGCCACACAAAGAATGGAAATTTTATACGCCGACGCTCAGATTGCGGGTTCGGGCAGTTCATCCCCCAGCGGCAATAATTGCGGGCTTAGGTCTTACTTCCAGATGTCTGTAATGGGCGTGGCATCGCGGTCGTTCGCCGTCAACGGTTGCAGCCCGAAGTTGTCTTCGATCGTCCGCAATACGTTGTAGTGCGTGTAATGCCGGTCGAGCACCTTCGGATCCTGCTGGCTCGCATCTTTCACCATGTCGCCCAGGAACAGCGTGAAAATGCGGTTGTCTTTGTTGCCGGCGGACTCGTCAAAGGTCACGATGACCAGCGTTCCCTTGCGCAGTTTTTCCGGAAAGCTGTCGTCGAGGAACTTCTTCACCCACGCTGCTGCGACCTGCACACTGGTGTTGTGGCCGTCATGGTTCATGTTCGGGGTATAAACGGAATACGCCACCAGCCCCTTTTTCGCGTCTTGGACGAAAAAATTGTCGCCCTTGCTTGAATCGACTCGTACCACGCAGTCGCACCACTTCTCCTGTACCTCGCGAAAACTCATAAACGGCACGTGCCGCCGTACATAGTCGCCCCTCTTATCGGACACATGCTGGCCTGAAATATTCCACGGGCAAGTTCCATCCGGCAATTCCTCGGCATACTGTTTGAAACCGAGGCCTGAGCCAATCAGCCGGTCAGCGATTGTCTTGTGCGCCGCGTCGTTGGGAAGGTTCACCTGGTTATCGGCAAACAAGCGGCCGCGGTTGTGCGTTCCGAAGTCCGTCCCGGCGACCATCGCCAGATAATTCGGGTACGACGGATGAAACAGCGCGTGGAAATTAGTGAAGCTGGCGCCGTGCCGCGCAAGCCCGGCCAGATCTTTGTTCTGGCTGGCGACTTCGTAGTCCCCATTTTCCAGGACAATAATCAGCACGCGATCGAAGTGGTAAGCACTCGACCGAGCCGCCGCTTTCGCAGCCTCTTCCTTCTTCTCCTCCGGCGCCTTCCGGACCTCCGGCTCCTGCACGGTTGTAATCGACTGCGCCGGAACCTCCATCACTCCAGGGGTCACAAAAATCCCGCTAAGGGTGAACCCTATGACGAGCACTAACGCATACGACGATCGAAAACTCACCGGGCTCCTCGATCTGAAAAAAGCTCAAGCAGTTCGACTAATTGATACAGATTTTGGTTGTATGAAAGGCCGGTCGTAACATCTTGTCTCGCGAGAGCGCAAGAACCCGGCGTTGGCAATCATGAACGGGAGACTCCTTTGCGGGAAGATAGGTCAGGCCCGCTGGTCGCCCAAAATGTTCTAGCCCAACCCGCCAAGCATATAATAGCCATCCTTACAGGAGCGTCCCCATGCCACGACGGCTCATCCTTCACCTCTGTTTCCTCAGTTTGGTGTTTGCCGCAGCGGTGTCCGTACAAGCCAAGGAACCCAAAGCCGATTCCGATGCCGCCGTCTCGCAAACTTTGCAGGCCACGGAACAGGCCTGGCTCGATGCCGAAAAAAATCATGATGCGACAACATTCGAAAAGTTAGTGGCAGATGACTGGATCGCCATCACCCCTGACGGCAAGAACCAGACCAAGGCCGAGAGAGTCGCTGAAATCAAGGCGGGCCAAGTGACCTCCGCCACAATGGGCGACGTGAGGGTCCGCGTCTTCGGTGACACTGCCGTGGTTACCGGCAGCGACGATGAAGTCACCGTGACGGACGGCAAGAAATCCAGCGATCATTACGTGTGGACGGATGTCTTTGTGAAGCGCAATGGCAAGTGGCTGGCTGTGGCTTCGCAGACCGCGCAGATCAAGTAAGTTCGCCACCGACCGGGCTGCGGCGAGTGGCACGAGGGCGGTGTGCCTCTGCCGCATCGTAGAGGCTGATAACTGTGATCAGATTGAACCATGACTCAACCGGCCGTCGCCGCCATCGCTCTTTCTGGAGCCGACATTTCTTCCAGCGCGTCATCCCAGAACGATGAATTCGCGTCGACGGGGGCCACCCCGATTTGACCTGCTTCTGGAGTATCCATCGCCCCCGCCCACGCGACTCGAAAGTGTTCCGACTTGTTCAGGCGTGCGAGAAGAATTTTGTCGCCCGCCCGCAGCATCCCGTGGACGCCCTTCAACGCCGCCCCGCGACGGCTGATATTGGTCGTCATCACTTCTTGATCAAGAGGCTTACCCTCGGAGTCGGTCCCGGTAAGCTGCACCGGCAACGCGGCAATGTACCGGGGGTCGCGGCGCCCGATTTTGAATTGCTCGATCAGCCGGCGCAATTGCGCGAAGGTCTCCACCAGGTGTTGTGACGCTTTTTGGGAATCGGTCGCGCCACGCGTCATACTTTGCGCCGACTCTGCCATTCCCGCAATATTGGTGCTGATATTGCCGCTACTTTGCGCTGCTGCGCTCACGTTGCGCGCCATCTCGTTGGTGGTTGCGTTCTGTTCTTCCGCCGCGGTGGCGATGGTGCTGGAGATATCGTTGATCTGGTGAATGATGGCACTGATCGCGCCGATGGCGTCGACCGCGTCTTTGGTGTCGGCCTGAATAGCTCCGATCTTCCCGCTGATGTCCTCGGTTGCCTTGGCGGTTTCCTTCGCCAGTTCTTTTACTTCGTTCGCCACCACGGCGAAGCCTTTGCCTGCTTCTCCGGCGCGGGCGGCTTCAATGGTGGCGTTCAAAGCCAGCAGGTTGGTTTGCTGCGCAATCGACGTGATGACTTTGATGACTTCACCAATCTGGGCAGACGATTCGCCCAGCTTAGAAACGGTGGTGGTCGTGGCTTCGGCGACTTTAACCGCCGAAGTTGCGACCTTGGCGGCCTCGCCGGCGTGTTTGGCGATCTCCGTGATGCTGGCGCTCATCTGTTCGGCGCCAGTGGCCACACTCTGCAGGTTCTGGCTGACTTGCACCACCGTTTTCGAAACCACGTTGGCCTGGGCCCAGGCTTCCTCGGAGGTGACGGTGATCTGCTGGCTGGTGGCATTCAGTTCCTCGCTGGCGGTCGCTACCTGAAGCGCGTTCTGCGAGATCGCTCGGATCATCTCGTCTAACTGGTCAATGAAAGCGTTGAACCACTTCATCAGCTCGCCAATTTCGTCGTGGCACGTAACCTCGATCTTCTTCGTCAGATCCCACTCTCCTTCGGTAGCGTCTTTGAACCGGTCCACGACGCCACGCAAACGCCGAATCATCGAACGCGAAGTGACGATCGACACCACCAGCAGAGGAACCAGGCAAGCCAAGGCCAGCCCTCCCGCCTTGAAGGCACTTTCCCGCCATGCCAAATCCACATCGTCGATGTAGATTCCCGTTCCAACGACCCACCCCCAGGGGGCAAAACGCTTCACGAAGGAAAGTTTGGCGACGGGCTTCTCTTTGCCGGGTTTCGGCCATAGATACGAAACAAAGGCGCCTCCCGGGGCCTGCGCTGCCCGCACAAATTCAACAAAGACGGCCTTTCCGGAAGGGTCTTTCAACGATGTCAGATCGGTGCCGTCCAGCGCAGGCTTCATCGGATGCATGATCATCGTCGGATAGTCGTCATTGATCCAGAAATAGTTGTTTCCCTCGTAGCGCATGGCTCGAATGGTTTCTATCGCCCGCCGTTGCGCCTCGATCCGGCTGATCTTTCCTTCCTTCTCGAGTTGGTATTGCTGCTCGATAAGGGAGTAGGGCACCTCAACCAGTTCCTGCGTCTTCTCCTGCTTGCTCGCGAGCAGCGTGGTGTGCTGGTCATGAATCCAAAAACCGGCCACGGCAAGCAATCCGGCGGCCGAAACCAGAATCATCCCCCAGAATTTTGCCTTCAGAGTCATGGCTGAAGTAACAATCGGCCAGAATCAGGCTAACTTTAGCGCGGCTGCTAAAATTCCCTTGCATGGCTGCGGCATCACACATTCCGGCTTTCGCCAGGACCATCTTTCATGTCGACATGGACGCCTTCTTCGTGTCGGTGGAGGAACTTTTCGATCCTGCGTTGAAGGGGAAAGCGGTGGTTGTCGGCGGGCAGCGTCACGAGCGTGGCGTAGTCTCGGCCGCATCGTACGAGGCGCGCAAATTCGGTGTCCACTCCGCTATGCCGCTGCGCACCGCAGCCAAGATGTGTCCTCAGGCGATTTTCGTCGATGGTCATCCGGACCGGTACCGCGAGTACTCCGAAAAGGCTTACAAGGTTCTTGCCGCCTTTTCTCCCCAGGTGGAGATGGCCTCGATCGACGAAGCTTATCTCGACATGACGGGTACTGCGCGACTGCACGGCCCTCCGCTCAAAGCCGCCCATCTGCTGCACCAGCGCATGAGGGTAGAAACGAATCTGAACTGCTCAGTCGGAATCGGCAGCTCGCGCCTCATTGCGAAAGTTTCCTCGGCGCAGGCCAAGCCCAACGGCGTGCTGTGGATTGTGCCGGGCGAAGAGGCGAAATTTCTGGCGCCGCTCGATGTGCGCGAAATTCCCGGCGTGGGCAAGGTGATGGAAAGCAACCTGCACGCGCTCGGTATTAAGAAGGTCGGAGACCTGGCGCGCCTGCAGGAATCGGAACTGGAAAGCCGCTTCGGCAAGTGGGGCCTGGCGCTCGCCGGTAAAGCCCGCGGAGAAGATGCCGGCGGGTGGTTCGACACGGAAGTCGGCGCCGACACCGACGCCAAGTCCATCAGCCACGAGCACACTTACAACGAAGACACCGCCGACATCAGCCAACTCGAATCTACGCTGATGCGTCTCTCCGAGATGGTCGGGCGGCGCCTGCGCGAGTCAAACTTCCACGCGCGCACCATCCAACTCAAGCTGCGCTATAAAGATTTCACGACCATCACTCGCGCCCACACTCTGCCTGCTCCGACGCAGCTTGACACGGAAATCTTTGAGCAGATCCGCCAACTGTTCCGCAAGAATTGGAAGCAAGGAGTACCGGTCAGGCTCCTGGGAGTCCACGCCTCATCATTCGAAGCACAGGATGAACAAATCAACCTGCTCGACGGCACCCGCCAGCAGCGCTGGAAAGACGCGCTCGCAGCCGCCGATCGCCTGCGCGACAAGTTCGGAGAGTCCAGCGTGACGCTGGCAACAGGCATGCGCGGCGGCTTCCGCGAGCGGACGCATGAGAATCCCGCAGGCTTGCCCGGCAAGAAGAAGTCCGAAACATAACAATTGCGATTGACCGTCAATCCAGATCGAAGTTGACCCTGGTCCGCCGCCCGCACTAAGATTCCAATTCTTTTGTTCTCAGCAGTCCTCAGGAGCTCAACGTGCGCAAATTTCTTTCGCTACTCTTCGTTCTCGCTCTGATCTTGCTCGTGCTCGCGTCGGCCGCGCTTGCCCAGAGCGATCCGCCGCTGTTGCTGCGCTTTCCCACGGTCAGCAAAACTCAGATCGTCTTCAATTACGGCGGTGACCTGTGGATCGTGAGCCGCGACGGCGGCGAAGCCCGCCGGCTCACCTCCGGTGTGGGAGACGAGACGCTCCCGTATTTCTCTCCTGACGGAACCCAGGTCGCCTTCACCGGCGAATATGACGGCAACCTCGATGTTTACGTCGTGTCAGCCGCTGGTGGCGTGCCACGCCGGCTCACCTTCCATCCCGCCGACGACCTTGTCCTCGGATGGACGCCTGACGGCAAGAAGATTCTTTTCTCCTCGTGGGGCAGCAGTTTCTATCACTTCGAAGATCAGCTTTACACCGTGCCGGTCGAAGGCGGCTTCCCCACGCAACTGCCCATTCCCATCGCGTGGCAAGCCGTGTATTCACCCGATGCGACGCATCTCGCCTATGTTCCTCACATCCAATGGCAGGCGGCCTGGAAGCGTTACCATGGCGGGCAGACGACTCCCATATGGATCGCCGACCTCAAGGATTCGAGTATCACAAAAGTTCCTCGCGACAATTCCAACGACCACTCGCCCGTGTGGATCGGTGACACCGTCTACTTTCTTTCCGATCGCAACGGGCCGGTCAGCCTGTTCGCCTATGACACGAAGACTAAGCAGGTTTCCGAAGCCCTGCATAGCGATGGTCTCGACTTCAAGAACGCGTCCGCCGGACCTGACGCCATTGTGATCGAGCAGTTCGGCGCCATTAAGCTCTACGACCTGAATACCCACCAAGCCAGGAACATTTCAATTCACGTCGCGGGGGACCTGGCCGCGGTGCGACCGCACTTTGCCAAGGTCGATGTAAAACGCGTTCAGAATTTCAATCTTTCGCCTACGGGCGCGCGTGCGGTCTTCGAAGCGTGGGGAGAGATCTTCACCGTCCCCACCGACAAAGGTGACATCCGAAATCTTACGCGCAGTCCCGCGGTCGCCGACCGCGATCCTGCCTGGTCGCCCGACGGCAAGTCGATCGCCTACTTCTCCGATGAATCCGGAGAATACGAACTGACCATTCGCGACCAGAACGGACTGGGCCAGCCGCGGCACATCAATCTCGGCAAGCCCCCATCATTTTTCTACGGACCAACCTGGTCGCCCGACAGCAAGAAGATCGCGTACACCGACAAGCGCCTGCAATTGTGGTATGTCGATCTCGAGAATCCGGCGCCCAAGCTGATCGATGCCGATTACTTCGGCGGTTTCGGACCGACGCAACTCGGCCAGACCTGGGCGCCCGACAGCAAGTGGATTGCCTACACCAAACAGCTACCCAGCGGCATACACGCCGTCTTCGTCTACTCGCTGGAACAGGGCAAGTCGTCGCAAATCACCGATGGTATGAGTGACGCGCTCTATCCCGGTTTCGACAAAAATGGCAAGTATCTTTATTTCACCGCCTCGACTGATACTGCCCTGTCGACCGCCGGCCTCGACATGTCGAGCGATGAACACCGCATTTCCCGCAGTGCCTATGTCGCGGTTCTGAGCAAAGACGAGAAATCGCCGCTCGCCCCGGAAAGCGACGAGGAAAAGCCGAAAGACGAAAAGAAAGCCGGCGAGGACCAATCCAAAGACCAATCCAAGGAGAAAGATAAAGACAAGAAAAAATCTGCCGACAAAGCTGACAAAGACAAGAGCAAAGATAAAGACAAGGACAGCAAAGACGACAAAGACAAAGATAAAGATAAAGACAAGAAAGAAGAGCCCGTGGTCGTCAAAATTGATCTCGAGGGCATCAGCCAGCGCATTCTCTCGCTGCCGATTCCTGCCAAGAACTACGTCAACTTGCTTCCCGGCAAAACGGGCATTCTGTTTCTCTCCGAAGGGCCGATGGTCATTACCGAAGACGACCAGCCTAACCTGAATCAGACCATCCAGAAGTTCGACCTCAGCAAGCGCAAGGTCGACAAACTCCTCGAAGAGGTCAACGATTTCACCGTCTCCTTCGACGGCGAAAAAATTCTTTACCGCAAGGGCGAGAGCTGGGCAACTGTGTCACCCGACGACGGTCCCGCCGGCGGAGCCCCGTCCGGCCCGCCCAAGCCCGGCTTCGGCCCACTCAAGCTCGACGCATGGGAGGTTTATGTGGAGCCGCGCGCCATGTGGAAGCAGATCTACGATGAAACCTGGCGCATCGAACGCGACTTCTTCTACGATCCGCACTATCACGGTCTCGACCTTGAAAAAGCAAAGAAGAAATACGCGCCCTATCTCGACGGCATCGCGTCTCGCGAAGAACTCACGTATCTGTTTCAAGAGTGTCTCGGCGAGATGACGGTCGGCCACATGTTTGTCGGCGGCGGCGAAAAACCCGAGCCCAAGAAAGTGAAGGGCGGCCTGCTCGGCGCGGATTACACTCTCGAGAATGGCCGCTACCGCATTGCCAAGGTCTACAACGGAGAGAATTGGAACCCCGGCCTGCAGGCGCCTCTGACGCAGCCCGGCGTCAATGTCAAAGCAGGAGATTATATTCTCGCGGTGAACGCCCGCGACCTGCATTCCTCCGACAACATCTACAGCTTCTTTGAAGAGACTGCGGGCAAGCAGGTCGTGCTGAAGGTGGGAGCGAACCCCGACGCCAAAGATTCCCGCGAGGTCACCGTGGTGCCCGTGGACAGCGAGGAAAACCTGCGCCACCTGGCCTGGATCGAGGACAACCGCCGCAAAGTCGATCAGGCTACCGGAGGCCGGGTGGCCTATGTTCAGGTTCCCAATACCGCTGGCGCCGGCTACACCAGCTTCAACCGCTACTACTTTTCGCAGGTAGGAAAGGAAGCCGCGATCATCGATGAACGCTTTAACGAAGGCGGTCAGCTTGCCGACTACATCATCGATATCCTGCGCCGCCCGCTGACCAGCAAGGTTGTTACCCGCGAAGGCCACGACTGGTCGAGCCCGTCGGAAGCGATCTATGGCCCCAAGGTGATGATCATCAACGAAATGTCAGGCTCTGGCGGCGACGCGTTGCCCTGGTACTTCCGCAAAGCGGGGCTCGGGCCGCTGATCGGAAAGCGCACATGGGGCGGCCTGGTTGGCATTGGCGGCTATCCCGAACTTATCGATGGAGGCCACGTCACCGCTCCGCGAGCCGCGCTCTATGGCCTGAATGGCGAGTGGGAGGTGGAAAATCACGGTGTCCCGCCAGATGTCGAAGTCGACCTCGATCCGGCCGCTTTCCGCCAGGGACACGACGCGCAACTGGACAAAGCCATCGAGGTCGTGATGCAACAGTTGAAAGAGCATCCTCTACCGAAGATCAAGCAGCCGGCCTACCCGAATTACCACGAGCACGACGATCTGGGCGCGAAATAGCCGCGCGTAATAACGAAGGCCGGGTATCCCGGAAGGATGTTCCGGATCCCGGCCCACGTCTTACTGCAACTTGGAGTGAGAAGCCGCGTCTAGTTGCCTGTGTTCGAATTGGCTGCAGAGGTGCTCGGGGCCGCATTCGCGCCCGAACCGTACCGCGCCAGCCGCGGAAAGAATGGCGTGACTTCAAACGGCATCTTGTCACGCGCCGAGGTGATGGCGACCGGAGCCGTCTTCACCATCTCAACCTTGTCGCTCCAGGGATCCATCTTGATGCGTCCCCCCAACGGCAAAGCCGCGATCTGATCGAGCTTGTTCATATCCAACGCCGGACCTTGTGTCGCCAGCGCGGAAAGGCGATTCACAGTTCCGTTCTCGGCGAGCGGGTTGCCCAGGTGCGTGGTCAGCAGCGCTCCGAGCGCGGGCCCCCGCGTCTGCAGCACTTTCAGAAACAGTCCAACGTTGTCCAGTTTCTGCGCGTAAGGAGAATTCTTCAGAAGCTCGATAGCCTTCTTGTCGGCTGCCTGCTCTTCTTCTGGAATGTGCTTGAAGCCCAGGTTCTGATAGGTCGAGTCATCGTTGAACAGCATGCGGTCATTGAAGGCAAACTTGCTGCCCAGGTTGTGGCCCAGGACGATGTGCGCCAGTTCATGCGAAAGCACAGCCGCCAGGCTGGCTTCATCCGGAAGCACGTCAATCAACCCGCGGCTGATCACGATGGTATTGCCTACGCTGAAGGTTTCCAGCGGAGCCGTCAGCAGCACGCGTGTGCGCACCGGCCGCGGCAAATCAATATTGTTGGTGACCTCCAGGTTGTTGACCACCGTCTGGAGAATCTTGTCGACATCGCCCTCCGGCGCCAGCAGCCCCGCGCTGGTCAGGCGCTCCACCACGTTGTCTTCGGCCTGCTGCTGCCAAACGCGTTCGGCCTGCAGCGGAGACGCATCCTGCGCCGTCGGACTCTCATCCTTCACACTGTCCACTCGAATCTGCGTCAGTTCGTCGTCCTTGCCGCCCTTTTTCAGGTCATAGCCCCAGATGCGGGTCTGCGCCTTGAACGCCAACTTGTTCTTCACTCCAGCGCTGAAGTCGCCTTCTTCGCTGTAAATGTACGATGGCACCCAGTAGCCGGGGATTAGATTCAACCGCCAGCTGTCCATGTGAAAGAAGTAAGAGTTGCGCGGCGCCGGAACATAAGTTCCATTCAGCCGCACAATGTTGAAATCCTGATCTTCCACCCACACCCGGCCCAGGAACCGGCCCTTGCCGGAATTTTTCTTGGGCGTGACATCGAACACCAGGCAACGCACGTCGCCCAGGAATTCGCGCCGTATGTAGTGAAAATCGTAGTGCTCCCGGTCAAAGTCGGTGCGGTCCGCATAGACCATCCACGAAAAACCAATGGGCTGGTATTGCACCTTGAACAGCTTGTTGAATCCGCCCATCAACCGCGTTTGCATGCCCTTGTCCTGCTCTTTCAGGTAATCCTTGCGGTCGATCGACTCGCCCATATCCATGCGGCCCAGGAAATAATGGTCCTCGCTGGGAACCGGCCCCAGTTGCGGATCCGCGGTCAAGTTCTGCAGATACGTCTCGACCACCGGCGTGCGCGTAGAGAGCGCCTTGATGAGCCCGTGTTCTCGCTGGATGAAAAGATTCACCACCTGATCCATGGTGGTGGGAGCAGCGACTGTTGCCGGCGGAGCCTGCGGCGTGGCTTGTTGAGCGGCCGGCGCGGCCTGCTGCGTCGCCTGTCCGCTGGAAGCTGCGGACGATTGTGCCATCTGCGTCGCATCCGGCTGCGCGGACGGTTGTGATCCTGCCTGCTGTGCGGCTGCGCTCAATGATGCCAGCAGAGCCGCGGTGAACATCCATTTCCAAGTGCGCATGACTAGTCTCTCCAAGTTTCTGTAAACCCACTTGTCAGTACCCGCCAAATTTAATGGCCACTGGCTACTGGCAACTGGGCACTGTTCTTAAGCAATCTGGAATACGACATGCACGATCGCCGTCGAATCCACCGGCTGGCCGCTGCGCAGCGCCGGCTTGAATCGCATCTTGTTCGCCGCGTTGATGGCGGCCTCATCCAGTCCATGTCCCAGGCCGCGCACCACGCGATTCACATGCAGCGTTCCGTTCGCTCCAAAACTCACTTCCAGCAGGACCTCGCCTTCCAGCTTCAATTGCCGCGCCTCATCGGTGTAAACCGGTTTTGGCTTGAACGTAATCTCCACCGGCGTGGTCGGCGCCGTTGCGTCCGGCATTTGAATCTTCGGACCGCTGTGTACCACCTGCTCCGATCCGAATCCGCCCGTCGATACTCCGCTGCCGTTGCTGCGCCCGTCGCCTTTGCCACCGGTCGCAATGCCGTTGCCGAAATCCGCGCTTGCCACCGTGCCTTTGATTCCATTCGCCCCGCCCGATCCGTTGCCCTGTCCCGGCCCGACCGGCATGTCAAAGCCTCCAGCTTGCGCCGCGTAGAGCTTGGCACCTTGCCGCCCCGTTCCCTTCAATCCGTTGGGATCGCCGAAGCCTCCGGTCTGCACTTTCTCCACCGCGGCATTCACCGTTGGAGTCTGAGAGCTTCCCGCGAAATCTCCGGTATGCACCAGTTGCGGACGCGCTCCTCCCACCGCCAGCTTCAACTGCGGTGCGGCAAACTGATTCACTACCACCTTGGGCGCCTCCACCGGCTGAGCAGCAGCGCGGCGAATTTCCTGCGGTACCACCAGCCTCGGCTTCTCGAACACCGGAATCTTCACCGCCGGCAACAGCTTGGCCTTAACCTGCGCCCTCTTGATCGGCTCGGGCTCCGGCCTCATGGCGGGCAACGGAATCAGTTCCGTCACGTGATACTGCCGAAGCTCAATTTTTCCCGGCAGCAACAGCCCGATATTGATGATGATGAGCAGGAACAGCACCACCACGGCATAACCGATCGCCATGGTGCGCTTGTTGACCTTGCGCTCGGGCAGTAGTCCTAATTGAAAGCCGCGTTCCAAGGGTGCCATCCATTTGCTCCAAGGGGATCTCAGACGGGGAGAGTGCTGAGACTGGAGTCTTCAAAATACGGGAGATAGGACAGGGGGTAAACGTGTCCACGGCTCTTGACCTTAGGTAACCCGCGGAGGTTTCAATTGAGGGAAATGTCCGAAATGGGCCAGGGGCAGCCATTTCGACCCGCAACATCGAATCCGTCCGGAAAAACAGGAGAGAAAAGCCAAACAACAGGCAAGAAGATCGGCAAATGGGTGTAATCGGATTTTATGCCAACTGAGCGCTGCCTACGTGCGCAGAGCGATTCGCCCCTGCTCGGTCAGCACAAGGTTGTTCTCTTCTTTGCGTATCAAACCGGAAGTCACCAGTCCATCGACCTGCGCAGCGAACTCGCCCTGATCCGAGGGTTTCAGCGTTGCGATGACGGTCCGCACCGTCTCAGCACCAGCTTCTTCAAGCATCATCATGATGTCGCGCTGTAACGGTGAGAGTTTGAGTCGGCGCGGCATCCAGTTATTCTATCGAGGCAGATGAGTATGATGGTGATGTTACGCCAACTACCGGCATAGTTTCCGGTTGGCCGGGCATTCATCAAGAATCGCCGTATCCTCTGAAACGGGCGCCGCACGTTATAATGGCGCGCACGCATGCCTCTCGATTTCGGCACAAAACTCGGTCCGTATGAAATTCAATCCCCGCTAGGCGCTGGCGGGATGGGAGAGGTGTATCGCGCCCGAGACACTCGCCTCGACCGGATCGTCGCCGTCAAGGTCCTGCCCGCATCATTCGCGGCCGACGCGGATCGCCTGCACCGCTTCGAACGGGAAGCGCGGTCGGTGGCCGCTCTCAGCCACCCAAACATTCTGGCCGTGCATGACATCGGAACCCACGACGGAACTCCGTACATGGTCACGGAACTGTTGGAAGGGGAGACGCTGCGGGAGCGCCTGCAGGGCGGACTGATATCCGCGCGCAAGGCAACTGAAATCGCGATCCAGGTTGCCCATGGTTTGGCCGCGGCCTACGACAAAGGGATTATCCATCGCGATCTGAAACCGGAAAACATCTTTCTCACGAAAGACGGGCGGGTGAAGATTCTGGATTTCGGTTTGGCCAAGACGGCGCCGAGCAGACCTGCGGTGAACAGCAGCGTGCAGACACTGACTTCGGCAGACATCTCTCTGACCGAAGCAGGCCAGGTTCTAGGCACGGCAGGCTACATGTCGCCGGAGCAGGTGCGTGGCGTTGAGGTCGATCATCGCTCCGACATCTTCGTTTTCGGTGCGGTCCTGTTCGAAATGCTGAGCGGCCGGCGTGCTTTCCGGCGGGACACCGCAGCGGAAACGATGACCGCCATCCTGAAGGAAGACCTGCCCGAACTTACAGAGATGAATCGCAGCATCTCTCCTGCGCTCGATCGAATTGTGCGGCACTGCCTGGAAAAAAATCCCGACCAACGGTTTCAGTCGGCGCGCGATCTGGCCTTTGATCTTGAGTCGTTGTCCCCGGCCTCCAGTTCTTCCCTGGGGAAGGTGGCCAAGCCGACCGCGGTTCAGCGTTTGCGCCGCTTCCAGCCGCTGATTGCCCTGCTGCTGTTAACGCTGGCGGCTGGCCTGGGCTACACGGCCGGCGGCAAGGGCAAGGCATCCTCGGAGGTAACGTATCACCAACTGACCTTCCGCAAGGGAACGGTACTGAGCGCCCGTTTTGCGCCTGACAATCGCACCGTCATCTACAGTGCGGCGTGGGCTGGGTTGGCTCCGGAACTGTTCTCTACGCGGGCGGACAGTATCGAATCGCGGCCTCTGGGCTTAACTCAGGTGGACCTGCTTGGCATCTCCTCGCAAGGAGAGATCGCCGTTTCCCTGAAGCCCACCGCACTTCAGGGATTCTTCGGCACGCTCGGCACGTTGGGGCGGACACCCCTCACCGGTGGGACGGCGCCGCGGGAAATCCTCGAGAACGTGGAATGGTCGGACTGGTCGCCCGATGGGTCGCAGATGCTCGTGGTGCGGACTGTGGACAACGAGAACCTGATCGAGTATCCCGCAGGAAAAGTAGTTTACAAGGTGGCAGCGCCCGCATGGATCAGCCATCCGCGAATTTCGCGTGATGGCAAGCGGATCGCGTTTTGTCAGCATCCCGCAAGAGGGGATGATCGCGGCTCCGTTCGTGTCATGGATGCCGATGGAGGAAACGCAAAATCATTCGGAGAGTTCACCAGTCTTTATGGGCTGGCGTGGTCGCCCAGGAATGATGAAGTGTGGTTCACGGCGGATCCGACAGCAACCACCATCGCTCGGCGGCTGATGGCAGTCACCATGTCGGGCACGTTCCGCCTGCTGGCGGCGGCTCCGGGGGACCTGACGCTGCACGACGTGTCAGCCGACGGAACCGCCATCATTGCCATCGACGATCGTGAGCGCAAAATCTTTTTCGCTGACTCCCAAGCAAGCGACGACAAGGAGCTGACTTGGCTTGACCGGGCCGTATTGGCAGCCATGTCCGCGGACGGCGGACAAGTGCTATTTTCCGAAGCCGGAAAAGGCGGAGGGGCGCTGGGCACGATTTTCCTGCGGAGGACGGACGGTACCGCCGCGGTTCGCCTCGGCGAAGGTTATGCCGTCACCCTTTCGCCAGACCAGAGATGGGTCCTGGCGTTCACCCCAAGCACCTCACGCCGCTACTGGCTCATTCCCACCGGGGCCGGGGAAGTCACGGAATTGAAGCCGGCGGGAATCGAGAACATCGCGCTCCAGGGGTTTACAGCAGATAGCCGCCGAATAGTGGTGAGTGCAAACGAGCCGGGTCACCAGGCGCGCGACTATTCGTTCGATCCCGCTTCGAAGCAGCTGCAACCGCTGACTCCCGAAGGCGTCCGCGGGCCAGTTACCCCGGATGGGAAGTTCCTGGGTGGACGCAATGAGAAGGGCGTCGTCGAACTTCTCCCCGTCGAACCCGGATCGCCAGTCCGCGAGATTAACGGATTACAGGACAAAGACAGACCGATTCAAGTGACGGCCGATGGAACGACAGTATTGGTCGTGAACTACAACGGAATGTCAGCGTCCGTTTATCGCCTTCGTCTCGACAGTGGAGATCGGCAACTGGTCAAGACGTTGGAAATGCACGATCGTGCCGGCGGGTTCGGCATCACTCGCGTCCTGACAACGCCCGACGGACAATACTTCGCTTACAACACGCTGCGGCAACTTTCTGAACTCTACCTCTTACAAGGACTGAACTGATCCTAGGGCGGAGAGCAAGCGCCGTTTGCTGTCGGTCCCTGATCGTCAGCGGACGCGTCCGTCCGTGTTCTCTTGCGGCGAAGACTCTGCTTCTCCGCGCCTATGCGAAAAGTATAGGAAGACAGGAATCCCCGCCAGGATCACCAGCATCCCCAACCCGGAGTTCCGCAAATTCTCCGTGAAGGTGTAATAGAGCAGCGCCGCCGAAGTGATCACAAACAGTACAGGCACGAAAGGATAGCCCCACATGCGATATGGACGGGAAGCCCCCGGTTCGCGTATGCGAAAGGCAAAAACCGTGCTGCCCGCGATCATATAAAAGAGCCACTCCGCAAAAATCGCCAGCGAAAACAGCTGGCGGAAATCTCCCCCCAACAGCAGAAGTGCGATCGACAAAGCAGCCTGAACCCCAATCGCCACCGACGGCGTATGAAATCGCGGATGCACCTCGGCCAGCGCACGGAAGAAATATCCGTCCCGCGCCACCGCAAACGGCACGCGCGCCCCGCTCATGATGCTGCCGTTGAGCGTGACCAGCATCGACAGCGCCATGCCCAACGACACGATGCGCGCGCCTCTGCTTCCTAGAACCAGTGCAACCGCATCCGACGCCGGCCGCTGCGATGCCGCAATCGCACCCGCCGGCAGCATGTATTGCACGCCCGCATTCATCAGCACGTACAACAGGCCCACCGTGGCCACGCCCGCAATCAACGCAATCGGAATATTCCGCTCCGGCTGCTTCACCTCGCCGGCCACCATATTCAGATCATTCCATCCGTCATAAGCCCACAACGCTGCCACCAGCGCCGCCATGAAGCCCGCAATCCCCCCTTTGGCTCCGGCAAAAGTTTCACCGAAGTGGCTCCAACTTCCTCCCGCTGCACCGCCGCCACTAAAACACACCAACACAATGCCCAGGATGATAGCGATCTTCAGCAGGGTGAAGACCAGCTGAAACTCTCCCGCCTTCTTCACGCCAATGTAATTCAGAAATGAAATAAAGATTGCGGCCGCGATCGCAACCACCTGCCCCCACGTCACCGCAATTGGCCAGGATGTGACGTTGGACGAAAAGAAAGAGAACGCAGGAAATTCTCCGAGGACCCGCACCAGTCCCGTCGCAACGGTGGCCACGGAAGCCGGTTTCGCGATGGCGAACCACGTCCACGCGTACAGAAACCCCGCCAGCGGCCCGTAGGCATCGCGAACGTAAACATATTCACCGCCGGCCTGCGGCTTCATCGCACCCAGTTCGGCGTAAGTAAGCGCCCCGAAGAACGACAGCAGTCCGCCCACCAGCCACGCCAGATACACCAGTTGAGCCGAGCCCACGGCCTGCATCATTTCCGCGGGAACCAGGAAAATTCCACTGCCGATGATCGTCCCCACCACCACGGCCGAGGCATGGCTCACTCCGAGGTCGCGTGAAAGCTCAAGTCGGGAGAAGCCGGGCTGCGTGGCATTGGGCATAGTGAAATTGGGAGTATACGCGAGAGACACCCCTTAACCGCACAGTTCGGAAAGGGCTCGCGAAGGACGCGAAGAAAGGCGTCATGAGAGTTCTTCTTGGCAACCTTTGCGGCAGTTTCTTTGCGATCTTAGCGGTAAAGGTTTTCAGCTGGCAGCGGCAAATTTTCAGAAAGTTCCTGGTAGTTGTTTACCATTCGTCTGATCCCGTCCTTGAGCAGGACGACGTGAAAGTTAATTAACAGCCCGACTTGAATATCGAGCAATCGCAGGTGCGACAACAGCTGTGCTTGATCCACAGGGTGGAGCGCTTCTTTGCACTTGATCTCGACCACCACTCTGCCGTCGATCACCATGTCTGCGCGAAAACCGCATTCCAGTTTGACCGTGTCATAGATGAGTGGGACCGGTTTCTGCCGTTGCACACGGAATCCCAACTTCTCGAGTTCGTAGGCTAGGCACGCCTCATACGCCGACTCGAGGAGGCCGGGCCCAAGTTTGCGGTGAATTTTGATTGCGGCCCCAATGATCTCGGGGGTGATGTCTATTCGCAACACGTTTGGGCCTCACCTCAGAACTCTACTCCGTGGCGTTGGAAGTTGCCGCGAAAAGACTCAGAGAACCCACAGAGACCTCCCGAAACAAAACCGGCAAAAAAGCCGTAACCGCAAAGTGCGCGAAGGCCTCGCGAAGGCCGCGAAGAAAACCAGGCGAAATGAAACCAGCCAAAGTCCAAATAAGCTCGTCAGCCCAGATTCCTTAGCGTGCTTTGCGGCTCTTCTTAGCGAACTTCGCGGTTAAATGCGTGATGAAGCCGTGTCGAAAATCCCGTCGCATCTCAAGCCGGGATCTTTGCGGCCTTACTACCGAACGCGGCACTGGCCATCCATCCGACCGAAAATGTCACCGCCGTCCCGGTCATGACCCACCACGTCCACGGAATCCGCGTGCCCACCCAGAGATACAACTCAATCCCGAACCCAAACAGCATGCCCACCATCGCCCCCGCCTGATTGGCGCGTCGCGTCAGCACTCCCAGCAGAAACACGCCCAGCAACGCCCCATAAGCCACCGACGCGATCTGCAATCCGACTTCGACGACTCTTCCAGCCTTGTGCAGCGACAATGATCGCCAGCGTAAACAGCACGATCGCCCAGAAAAATGTCGCCATTCTCGACAGCCGCATGCGATTCCGCTCATCCGCCTGCGGGCGCAGCCGCACATAGAAATCCATGATCGAGCTAGAAGAAAGTGAATTCAGCGCCGCGCTCAAGTTCGACATCGCCGCCGCCAGAATCGCCGCAATCAACAGCCCCGAGATCCCATGCGGCATCCGCGTGACGATAAAAGTCGGGTAGATGCGATCTGGCTTTCCGAAAAGCGACGACGGCACACGATAGAATGCCCACAACATCACGCCCACAACCAGAAACAACGCAAATTGAAACAGCACCGCGAAGCCACTCGAAATCAGCGCCGCGGCCGACTGCTTCTGATTCCGTGCCGCCAGCAGCCGCTGCACAATGAGCTGATCTGTACCATGACTCGCGACCGTAAAGAACGTTCCCCCAATCACCCCCGCCCAGAATGTATAAGGGATCAAAAAAGACGCGCGGAAATCGAACACGGAAAGTTTCCCCGCACTCACCGCCGCTGCATGAACCGCGGTCCATCCCCCCGGCACGACATGCAGAATCGTCGCCAACCCGACCAGCGTGCCGCCCACGTAGATCGCCGTCTGCACCACGTCAGTCCAGATCACCGCCGCCAGCCCGCCTTCAAACGTATAGATCAGCGTCAATACAGTAATAATCGCAATCGAAGCAACTTCTCCGGTTCCCATCGCAATCGACACGACAATCGACACGGCATACACCCGCACGCCCTCAGCCGCCGCGCGCGTCAATAAAAATAATCCCGCCGTCAGCGACCGCAGCCCGCGCCCAAAGCGCCGTTCAATCAGTTCGTAGGCAGTGTAAAGATCTCCGCGAAAGTAGTGCGGCAACAGGACAAAGCTGATCACCACCCGTCCGACCGCATAGCCCATTACAACTTGCAGAAACGTCAGGTTGGTGTCATAAGCCAGCCCCGGAATGCTGATGATGGTCAGCGTGCTGGTTTCGGCGGCAACGATCGACAGCGCAATCGCCCACCAGGGAATGTCCCGCCCCGCCAGAAAATAATCCCGCAGCGTCCGGTGCCGCTTGCGGAAGCGCAGCCCAAACAGGGTAATCCCCGCCAGATACAACGCGATAATCGCGAGGTCAAGATGGTTCAGGCCCATGCGAACTGAATTATGGGCTAACCAGCGCCCTCGCACGAGTGAGACTCTATAGACCAGGGATCACAGAAAACTCTCCTGTGATAGAACTACCGCATGCTCTTCTATCTCGGCATCGACGGCGGTGGCAGCAAAACCACATGCTCCGTCGGCGATGAATCCTCGGTCCTGGCCACGGCTACCGCCGGTCCTAGCAACGTGGTCCGCGTTGGCGAGGCCAGGGCGCGCGAGTCACTCCAGCAGGCCGTGCGCCAGGCATGCGCCGCCGCCGGGATCACGCCCCAGCAGGTTTCGCGCACCTGCATCGGCGCCTCCGGTGCGGCCCGCCCCGAAGTGGCAGACGTTGTAGGCCGCGCTCTCGCCGAAATTCTTCCCTCGACCATCGACGTCGTAGGTGACACTGAAATCGCCCTCGAAGCGGCCTTCAGCGGTGGCCCCGGTGTCATCGTCATCGCCGGCACCGGCTCCATAGCCTACGGGCGCGATGCGCAAGGAAATACCGCGCGCGCCGGAGGCTGGGGCTTCGCGATCTCCGACGAAGGCTCGGCCCACTGGATCGGCCGCACCGCCATCGCCACGCTGCTTCGCGACAGAGTTGTCGAGTCGCGAAGCCACGCGAACCCGACAGACTCGGCCCTGCTCCATACTCTCCTTAAAGCCTGGAATATCCGTTCCATCGATCACCTTATCCGCGCCGCGAACGCCACTCCACCTCCCGATTTCTCCGCGCTTTTTCCCGTCGTCCTCGCCTCCGCCGATGCGGGAGACAGCGTCGCGCGACAGGTGCTGACACTGGCGGGAAGCGAACTCGCAAGCATGGCCGATGCTGTGATTCGCCGCCTGTTTCTGCATGCGACCCCAGCCTTCCAGTCCGCGCCTGGATCCTCGGTCGCGGACGCCCCAGTCCCGCTGGCCATGGTCGGCGGCGTCTTTCGTCACGCCGCGCAAGTCCGCGATGTTTTCTACAATCAGATTCGCGGTCTACACCCGAGCGTCGATCTGAAGCCTCAGGTTGTCGATCCGGTTAGCGGCGCCTTGAGCCTGGCGCGGAAAGCCGCGCATCGCAGCATCGCGGCGAACACCTGATCCCGCGGGCAGAGCGCCGCACCACGAGAATCCTCATGGATTCACCAAGCGATTCATCCCCGGAAACTACGGAACTCGGCCAAGCGGGCCCATCCGATGCGGCAATGTCCTCGTCCCCGCCAAATGATTTAGAATTTTCCGCCACCGATTTCGCGCTTACCGAAGAGCAAGCCCTGGCACTTCTCCAGCGCCAGGATTTTCCCGCGGAATCCATCGAGCAACTCGCTAAAAACGCCAGCGTAATGAAATCCCGCAAGGTGCGCGTTGCTATTGCGGCTCATCCCCGCGCTCCACGCCACATTTCCTTGCGCCTCATCCGCGAGTTTTTCACCTTCGACCTCATGCGGTTCGCGCTCCTGCCCGCGGTTGCTGCCGACCTGAAGCGAGCCGCCGACGAAATGCTGGTCAAGCGCATCGCGTCCATCACGCTGGGCGAGCGCATCTCTTTGGCTCGTCGGTCCTCTACCGCGGTCGCCGCGGCGCTGTTGCTCGATAAGGAGAGCCGCGTCTGGCAGGCGGCGCTGGAAAATTCCCGCCTCACCGAAGCCGCCATCGTCAGGACTCTCCTGCGCTCTCATGTCACGCCCGCATTTGTAGAAGCCGTCTGCCACCACCCCAAGTGGTCGCTTCGTCACGAAGTTCGCATCGCCCTGCTGCGCAATGAGAAGACGCCCCTCGCCCGTGCCCTGGAATTCGCGCGCACTCTGGCGCCAGGGCAATTGCGCGACATCCTGCACACATCCCACTTGCCGGAAAAAGTTAAGAGCTACCTGCGGAAGGAATTGGAACTCGGAAAATAAGCTGGTTCGAAACGCAATCGACAGGACAGCAAGGATCTGACGTTGGTAACCTGCCTCGCCGCGCGCCTCTACCTTAAGATCGATGAGGGAGCACATGCTCGACTATTTCCAATCGATCTGGGACAGACCCTGGAAGCCGGTGTCCCGTGCCGAAGGGGCGGCATGGCTCGTGTTTTACCTTGGATTTCTCGCCTACGCCTTCTCCGCCCACGGCGGTTTTCTTTTCATCGATAACGCCAACCTCGTGGTTCACGAAGGCGGACACAATCTGTTCGGCTGGTTTGGCCCTACGATGTGTCTATGGGGAGGCACGCTGCTGCAATGGCTGGTCCCGTTTCTTCTGGCGGCATACTTTTTCTCCCAACGTCAGGCCAATGGTTTCGCTTTCTGCGCGTTCTTCTTCTTCGAGAACTGGCTCTACACCGCAACCTACATGGCCGACGCCCGCGCGCAAGTGCTTCCTCTGGTCACGACCGGAGATTCCGACTTTGTGGAACATGATTTCTACGCCATCTTCACCAGCCTCGGCGTCCTCAACTACGACACCAAAATCGCAGCCGTGGTGAGAATGCTTGGCTGGTGCGGCATGCTGGCCTGCGTGGGATGGCTAGCGGTCAAGGCTTGGGATTCAAAACGCACTGCGACGAGTTCGAGGCTGAGTGCTGACTGCTGAAGCTGAGTGCCGCAACTGCCCGCCTACGATGTGGATGAGCCTTACCGTCAGTGAATGCGCGCGGGCATGGCGGGTGCCCAACGAGAAGGGCCGGTGAAGTCGGGACCTCACCGGCCAATGAAAGTTACGTCGCATCGTCGAGTTTGTTGTTCAAGCCACCATGCTCTTCACCCGTTCCGTCGCTTGCTCATATTGTTTCTTTATCTGACTTAGGCGCGCATTGATGGCTGCCTTTGCCTCGCCCTGAGCTTTCGCGGCTTTCTTCTGCAGGGCCTGCACCTTGACGTCGGTTTCGTTCTTGATCTGCTCCGATCTTTGTTTGGCCTGCTGCAATTTTGTTTGCAGCTTGGCGTTGAGCTGGTCAATCTTGGCCTGAAGCTTGGCTCTGCGGTCAGCCTTGGCGCGAGCGTGTTCGGCCTTTAACTGGTCAATCTCTGCGCGGAGCTCCGCCGCATCCCGGGCTCTCTGGTCTTCCTCGAAGCTCTGGCGGGCAGTACGGAATACGAAACCGCCCAGCTCTTCCATTCTGGTGTCCACCGGCGTCACCCACTCCTCACTCACGTCGGCCACCACTGCGTGCTTCCCAGGCGTGAGCACCGCCGATACTTCGCTGAGGAAGTCGGCATCCACTCCCGCCACGAACATGTCCGCCAGGCTTCCTGCCATGGTGCCAGCTAACGCGCCCACGCCAACACCTGCCGGGCCGCCCAGTAATCCGACCAGGCTACCGATCGCTGTTCCCTCAATCGTGCGAATGGGGAAATCGCCATCAGCCTGTTTCACCGTTACGGTTCCATCGGCTTCCTTGTTGACCACGCATTCCGCGTGAATTGTGATGCTTCCCTCCGCATCGAGCTGGTTGAGCGCGCGCGATGCCTCGTAAGTTTTTCCTTCGTCGTCAAGAACGACAACTAACATTCTTTCCATGACACCCCTCCTGCTCGCGTGCTGCGAGCGGCTTGTCGGTTAAGGAATTGTGCGATTCTTCGAGAGTCTACGTCGCGAGTCGATCTCGCGACCTTCTATAGCATTGGGTTGTTCGCCTCGGGGGGTGCTGCGTCCTCGCGTGGGAGTTGCTCTTCGGGGAGGCGAAAGTGTTTACTCGGTAATAGTCTCCTCAGAATCACGGAATGTCAATGTTAAAGGTGTCATTCGCCCGCCCTTGTGGGGTGGGGTTCGTCCTCTTGCCCTATGGCGCCCGGTCCGCAATAAAGACATTCGTTTCGTGCGGCGCCTGGGCATTGCGGTTCGAGGCCCACACCAGATTCTTCCCGTCAGGACTGAACACGGCTGATGCCCGCGCCCGACCTAAGTTGGCGTCAAAAAGGGGTACAATTGCGTTCAGGATTGTGGGTGAAGTATGGGTTTCACGAGAGCAGGTTCTTTCCGCCTTGTATCTCCAAATGCTGGCTGCTTTATCGCGTTTGCGTTCGTGTTGCTTATACCGTTCGCTCATGGGCAAGGTCGACATCATCCAGGCCCGCCCCCTCAAACTTCGTCACCCAATTCCCCGCTATCATCGAATGGTGGTCCTCTTTCTCCGCTTGACCAGGACGCTATCCAGATTGTCACCGACGATAATGGCAAGACTATTGCGACCAGCGAATACGCCTGTTTTCTACCTCCGTTGAATTCGGTATCTCCAGCCACTGTAGGAGTTGTCGATCTGCAAGCCCCACAGAGGTCCAAAGACGAATACCAAAGTGCCTGCCGATCTTTGCGGCAGAAGCACCTTGCGGATGCAGAAAAGCATTTGCGTAAGGCGGTCGCAAATTATGAACGGTATGCGGCCGGTTGGGTTCTTCTTGGTCAGTTGCTTGAAAGCGAGCAGAAACTGGAAGAGGCAGGCGACACTTGTGCCAAGTCGCTGAACGCCAGTTCCTCGTATCTGCCCGGTTTCCTCTGCTTGACTGACATTTCGACACGCCAGCAACACTGGCTTGATGCTCTCAAGTTCAGTGCCCGCGCGCTCGAAATCGATCCGACGGGCAATCCTCTCAGCTACGCCCTGAACGCCACTGCCAACCTGGAGCTCCATCATCTGGCAGAAGCGGAGAAGAGTGCGCTAAAGGCTTCTGCGATGGATGCGAAGAACCGTGAGCCCCGTGTGCACTATCTGCTCGCGCAAATCTATGTCGCCAAGGGCGAACGCACCCGCGCCGTCGAACAACTGCACGAATATTTGAAATATGCCAAGGATCCTGCCGATGTCGCTGTGGCAAAGAATGTCTTGGTAAAACTCGAGGGCCAGGCGCAAGAGTGACGCGGGATGGTCCGGGCCTTGTTAGGGCGCAGATTCCCGCAAATCGACAGCAATCCCTAAGGCACCCAATCCGCAATAAAAATATTCGTTTCGTGCGGCGCCTTGGCATTGCGGTTCGAGGCCCACACCAGCTTCTTCCCATCGGGACTGAACATCGGGAAGCCATCAAACCCGTCGCTGTAGGTGATGCGCTCAAGCCCGCTGCCGTCGGGATTGATCATCCACAATTCGAAATTTCCCATGCCGCCGGTTGCGTGCGTCTCCGGATCATAGTTCGATGAAAAAACAATCCGCTTACCATCCGCCGTGAACGACGGCCCAAAGCTGGCCGCGCCCAGATTCGTGATCTGCCGCTTGCCGCTGCCGTCGGCCTTCATGATCCACAACTCAAGCGATGTCGGGCGGATCAGGTTCTGTGCCAGCAACTCCTTGTACTCGCTGATTTCCTTCTCCGTCCGCGGATGGTACGCGCGATAAACAATCCACTTGCGATCCGGCGAATAGAATGGCCCGCCGTCGTAGCCCAGTTCGTGCGTGAGTTGCTTGACGTTCTTTCCGTCAGCATCCATCGAGTAGATATCGAGATCGCCATTGCGCAGGGAAGTGAAGACGATCTTCTTGCCATCGGTGGAAATGGTCGCTTCGGCATCGTAGCCCGGCGTGTGCGTGAGTTGCTTGAGGTATGATCCGTCCGGATTTGCGGTGAAGATGTCGTATCCCGGATACACTGCCCACACGTAGCCTTTGGAAAAATCAGGGCGCGGCGGGCACTCCGCACTCGCCAGATGGGTGGATGAATATAGAATCTTCTTCCCATCGGGATAAAAGTAGCTGCAGGTCGTGCGCCCCTTACCGGTCGAGACCATGTGCTGGTCGCTGCCGTCGATGTTCATGATGAAGATCTGGTCGCACTTCACATCTCCGTGGGACGATTGATAGATCAGCTTCGTCCCATCGGCCGAAAAGTAGGCTTCGGCATTCTGTCCGCCAAAGGTAAGCTGCCGCACATTGTGCAGATGCTTTTCCTGCGGGGTGGCTAAGTCGGTTGGGCCTGCAGCGGAGGACCTTGCGGAGGACTCCTGCGCCGCCGCCGCAAGAACCCCACACAAACTGGCTGCGGCGGCGAACCCGAGGAGCACCAGAATTCTTCGCACGGTTCTTCGCATGGGGCAGTTAGTGTGAGAAGACGGCTCAGTGTGAATTGAAACTAGGACACTACATCAAAATCTTTCACCTTGACAAGGTATGCCTGCCGGACCAGAATACGCGGAGCCTTCCGGAAGTTCCGCCCATCGTCGAAACTGTCAGCCAATCAACAAAAAAGATCAGATCGATCAACAAGAAGGAGACGTTATGAAGAAATCTTTCAGTCGGCTGGCCACAAGATGGCTCGTGCTGGTTTTGTGGGGAGCAACTCTCGCTTTTGCTGGCAATACCGCGCAGCAGAAGGCGCCCATCAAGCTGGGCACGAGCGGAAGCAATGTAAAGGACACCAACTCTTCCTTCTGTTGCACCGGTACGCTTGGGTCCCTGGTGAAGGACACGAGCGGCAACCTGTATATCTTGAGCAACAACCATGTCCTGGCACGCTCCAATGCCGGCAAGGCTGGAGAACTGATTATGCAGCGGGGGTACGTTGACACCGTGCCGGTTTGCTCGAAGACTGGCACCATCAACGTGGCGAACCTGACAAAATTTGTCAAACTTAATTTCACCGGCGGAAACAATACGGTGGATGCGGCGATTGCAAAGGTCATCTCGGGACAGGTAAATTCGACTGGAACCATATTGCAGATCGGTACCGTGAGTGCGACCACGGTCAAGCCTTCGGTCGGTCTTGCTGTCGAAAGAGCGGCCGCACCACCAGCAAGACAACTGGCAAGATTGCCTCCATCAACGTCACCGTGCCGGTTTCTGGATACGGCGCCTGCGGGACGGGCGTGAACACGGCGAAATTTGTTAAACAATTCATGATCAATTCCACTACCTTCAGTGCTGGGGGTGACTCTGGCTCTTTAATTGTCACCCAGCCGGCAGCCGGCAAGAAGCCGAATCCAGTAGGATTGCTGTTCGCCGGCAGTTCCACTTCGACAATCGGAAACCCGATCGACTCCGTGCTCACTGCACTTGGGATATCATTTGTGGGATCCAGTGCGGAAGCGCCAATGGAAACTCCGAATGACCCCGAATTAGAGCGAGTCTCGCAGGTCAAGGACCGCTACGACGACTATCTGTTGCATTTACCCGGCGTCGTAGGCCACGGAGTGTCTCTCTCGCAAGACGGATCAGAAAGACCAGTGATCATGCTCTTCCTGAAAGATGGGAACGTTGCGGTTGAAAATCTTCCCACCACAGTTGAGGGTGTGCCAGTGGAAACCCAGGTCACCGGTGAGTTCAGGGCCAGAATCAACTGCAGCCACGTGGCCGCAAAATGAGAGCGGGTCGGCGGATCTGGAACACCAGAAATCACCCGATGTGACCTTACTCGGGAACCTCACGACAATAAAAGAGGCCGCGATTTATGTCGCGGCCTTTCCTCACTTCCTCCTAATGTCATCGCCAACCTCCAGATGTTACAGCCTCACCTGTGGAGAGGGATAATAAATATCTTATAGCTATAAACAGAAGCCAGGCCACTTTCCCGGCTGTTGTACGCGACCGACCCTCCGGGAGGGTTTGGGGTGGCTCCGCACCGCTGGTGTCGATCCTGGCTCATCCTGACGCAAGCAAACGGCATTCCACGCAACAGTCCAGCGCGCCAGGTCCCCGGGTGCAGGGGGGTCGAGCATTCCCCCCGAAGCTAAGGCCAGTAGAATCAATAGCGCCTTTGAGCATATCGAATAGAATCAACTATTTCCGGAAGTGATTGCAGATGGCTTCCGCCTGCCCCCGGGTGACGACCGCGGACAGCGCCGCGGTGTCGGCCTGCTTGACCGCTTGCACGCTGCCGAAATGTTCCAGCAGGCGGCGGGTCGTGCTGGCTCCAACTCCAGGAATCTCCAGCAGTTCGGTGGAGCGGTCGCGCATCTGCCGGCGTTTGCGATGAAACGTTACCGCGAAGCGATGAGCCTCGTCGCGAATCAACTGAATCAGGTGCAGCACCGGCGAGTGATGATCGAGAATAACGGGGTCTTTCTCCTGCCCGTAGACGTAGAGAATCTCTTCGCGCTTGGCGATAGCCGCCAAAGGCTGGTTGATAATCTCAAGGGATTCCAGGGCTTCAGCGGCGGCATGCAGCTGTCCCAGGCCGCCGTCGATTAACACGAGGCTGGGCATGGGCTTTTCTTCCTGCTGCACTCGCTTGTAACGGCGCGTGACCACCTCGCGCATGGAGGCGAAGTCGTCCACGCCCTCTACCGTGCGGATGATGAACTTGCGGTAGTCCGACTTCTTCATCTTCCCGTCTTCCCAGACCACCATCGAGGCCACGGTCTCGGCGCCTTGAATGTGCGAGATGTCGAAGCACTCCACGCGTTTGGGCAACTCGGGCAGGCTGAGCGCCTCCTGCAGCTCTTCCTGAATCTTGCGCGCATTCGGCTTCAGCACGCGGAAGCGCTGATCGTAAGACTGTTTCGCATTGTTGCCGGCGAGATCGATGAGCGAACGCTTGTCGCCACGCTGTGGAACAAGAATGTGCACCAGTGTGGAGCGGGCACTCCTGCCCGCTACCTGCTCGGAGAGCAGGTCCTCCAACGCTTCGCGGTCTTCAAAATCAACGGGCACGTACATGTTCCGCGGCACGTAAGGCTGGCCGATGTAAAGCTGTTTGAGGAGGGCAGAAAAGAACTCTCCAGGCGCGAATGAGGTGTCCGTAGAGACGTTGCTTGCAACGTCTCTGCCAACAGTACCCGCGACTATCGTGTTGGCATTGTCCGTGCCGCTCCCCGAGACGTTGCAAGCAACGTCTCTACGATTCGATTCCGAAAGGGCAAACTCCGGCAAGTCCTCCCAGAAAAACTCGCGGCGGTCGACCATTTTGCCGCCGCGCATGTGAAACAGATTCACCGCCAGCATTCCATTTTCATAGTGATATCCAAAAACGTCGGCGTCGTCGCCTTCGGCGGCGGCAATGCGCTGGCGCTCCTGCAACTGCTCGACCGTCGAAATCAAATCACGATAGCGGGCCGCGCGCTCGTACTCCTGCGCGCCGGCGGCCTGCTCCATGCGCGAACGCAGTGACTTGCTCAGATCTGTCGGACGCCCTTCCAGAAACAGCTTCACGTCGCGGACAGCCTCCTGATAGATTTCCGGCGTGGTCAAAGCCTGCACGCACGGGCCCAGGCAGCGCTTGATGTAATACTGCAGGCAAGGCCGCGGATGAAAGCGCGTCAGGTCGACCTTGCACGACGGAATCAGAAAGCTGCGGTGGATGAGATCGACGATGCGGTAGGCCAGATTGGCCGGGAAGTAGGGACCGTAGTAGGCGCTGCCGTCCTTGCGCAGGCGGCGCGTGACGTAGACTCGCGGCCAGCGCTCGCCCAGGGTGAGCTTCACGTAGGGATAAGTCTTGTCGTCCCGCAGCAGAATATTGAAGCGCGGCTTGCGCTGCTTGATCAGGTTATTTTCCAGCGCCAGCGCTTCTTTGTTGTTGGCGACGACGATGTAATCGACGTCGACGGCTTCGCGCACCAGCGTGCCGGTCTTGGCGTCCTCCCAGCGCGCTTCGTGGAAGTAGCTGGCGACCCGGCTTCGCAGGTTCTTCGCCTTCCCCACGTAGATGACATCGCCCTCGGCGTTCTTGTAAAGGTACACGCCGGGCTCAGCCGGAATGGTGCGGATTTTGGCCTGCAAGTCCATGGGGAGCGGCTCTTTTTATTCTATTCGATGAACAGGTTTCGTCGACGGAGGTCAGCGGCCGTGTTGTGGATGAGCGGTATCGCCAGCACTATGTTCGCCCGTACGAATACAGATTTGTGCTCAAGGTGAAGTTTGCGCTTTCCTTTCGCTTGTCTGGCGAATAAAAGGCGCAAAGGTGTGATCGCCGGCCCCACCCCGAGGCCCTGGCAAGCACGACCAACGCGCCCGTCGCTGGCTCGCACAGTCCTTCACCACCTAGAGCTTCTCCATCACCTGCTTCGCGCCACCATCCACTATCTGTTTGAAATTCCTGAGGGTTGCGAGTGTATTTGCATTCTCACTCATAAGAAATCTGGCAACAATTCCCCCGCCATGCCCATAAAGCGAAAAGTTTTGCGGTTGGGTTTTGCTATCGATAACCAGACTGCGGTAACCGTAACGCAGCAAACCTTTTACAGGGGAACACGCTCTTTTGATTTGGCAGGTCCCCTGCAGAAGCTTCTAACCGCGCAACGATGATCTCCGACCCGTCCACTGAAACACTCGGATGTTCCCGACTTGAAAAGGTTCGAGACGGAAAAATTCGATGAAGGCGCATCGAGCTCAAGCTACCTTATTGTGTATTGGCCTGCTAAGCGCTTGCGGCGGCGGCAGCTTCGCTCCGGGTGTTGCTAGCTCATCACCATCATCACCATCAACACCATCCCTGCAATCCATCCAAATTGCTCCATCTGAGCCCTCGATCCCCCTGGGCCAAAATCAAAAATTTACGGCGATCGGCCATTACCATGACGGAACCACTAAGGACATTACTGCCTCCGTCGCCTGGGCTTCGTCCAATACCAGCGTAGCTACAATCTCGGGCTCTGGTCTCGCTACAAGCCGCGCAACTGGTTCCGCAGCCATCAGTGCCACGTTGTCGGGAGTGGCGGGGAACGGCACTCTCACAGTCACCAATGCGGTTCTGGTTTCAATTTCCATAACACCTGTGAGTCCGGTCTTGGTCCTCGGCACTCTGCGACAATTCACCGCGACCGGTACATTTTCCGATGGAAGCTCGCGGAATATTACTGCCTCCGTTACGTGGGTCTCCTCGAACGACAGTTTGGCGTCGATCAGCGGAGGCGGATTGGCAACCGCTCTCGCTCTAGGCTCCCTTACCATCTCCGCCACTTCCGGCTCTGTCGGTGGCAGCACGACGGTGAATGTCCAGTCTGCTGGTCTGTCTCTTATCACTATCCAGCCCGGAAACGGAAAAATAGCGCAGTTGACGAGCCAGCAGTTTCGTGCAATTGGGACTTACACAGATGGAACCACTCACAATGTGACCGGAATGGTCTCTTGGACTTCGTCCAATACCGGCGTGGCCGGGATCGCCAGCAATGGCCTGGCGAGTGCTCTGGCTCCAGGTACCACGACTATTACCGCGTCACTTGGTTCCATCAGTACCTCCACCAAGCTCGAGGTCACGAATGCCACGCTCGTATCGCTCTCCATCAGGCCATCAGGACGAACTATTGCGCCGGGAACCAGGTTGTCCTTCACCGCGATCGGCTTCTTCAGCGATGGCACCCGTCAGGTCATTACCAGAGATTCCAAATGGATCTCCGACAATCCTGCAGTGGCCGCCATTAAAGCCGGAAGCACGGCCACCGCGATTGGCCCGGGCACGGCCAACATTTCTGCCACTTTTAGCGGAATCTCGGGCTCGGTGCCGCTGTATGTCAGCTCAGCGACGATATCTTCAATCTCCGTCACCCCGGCCACTGCTGTACTCGCGCCAGCTACTTCCGTGAACTGCGTTGCCACTGGAACCTTCAGCGATGGCACCACCCAGGTGATTACGAATATCGTCAGTTGGACTTCATCCGCATCGACGGTGGCCAGCGTCGGCAATGGCGGCAAAGTGACCGCAAACTCCGGAGGAAGTGCGACCATCACCGCACAATTCGGCTTGGTCAGCGGAGACTCCACGATTACGGTCGACTCTTCCCAACTGAAGTCGATACGGATTTCACCTTCAGTCGCCAGCACAACCCAGCAAAATGGGGTAGCGTTCAGCGCTATAGGAACGTTCACAGACGGCAATACTCAGGACCTGACGAATTTCGCTTTATGGACGTCCTCGCCTCCATCGGTTGCGACCATCAACGCCGGGCATGCGAGTGGGCTCGAACCCGGAACGGCAACTATCCTGGCACTGTTCGATGGGCAGGCCGGAACAGCAACTTTGACCGTCACCAGCCCAGCGCCCGCACTACAGTTGGTGTCGCCTGCCGCTGCCGATTTCGAAAGTTCGATGCCCGGAACTCCAATGATTGACCGAGGACAGCCCGATGGAGACCACTAGATTGGTGACCAAATGAGTGCCTTGCGAATCTTAATAAGATTTTTCATCCTCTGGTCACTATTGGCTGCTCCGTTACTGGCACAAGGTGACCGCAGCGACCCTGTGCCTGCGGTCAAAGGCACTCCGTGGGACTTCGCTGTTGGTTACACGTACGTCGACATGAATCTTTCAGGGAAGCCAGCGGTCAATCTGAGCGGTGTTGAGACCAGCGCATCGATCGGCTTCCGCCCACGCTGGGGAGCGATCTTCGATTCCAGCTATGTTCGTGCCGGCAGGGACCCCGGCTCCGGCCATAGTAGCTACGTTCTCAGTGCTCTCGCAGGTCCGGTATATGTTCCGGCACAGAACGAGAAGACCCGATTGTTCCTTCGTGCGCTTGCCGGCGTGAGCTTGGTGGATAGCTCCGTTCGAGTGAATCAACTTTATTACAGGGGATGGCTGTCACGCTTTTCCTGGGCAATAGGAACCGGGATTGAACGCAAACTATCCCGGCCTCTCGCAGTTCGCTTTAATGTCGATTACCTGCGAACAAAATTTATGAGCTCGGCTGCTGTCGTCGAACCGCAGAACGGCATTCGCGTGAGCACAAGCCTGGTATTTGGCTTCGGCCCACCTCGTCCCGAATAGCGCAACATCCCGGCCTGGGATAAATTGACGTTAAATCGCCATAACACTCATTGGCGGCTGCATCCATGAGTCCAACAACGACGCCTAGACCAGCACCTTTTCGGGCACGATGGCAGATGCGTGTAGCTGACGGGCGCGCTCGTACACCTTCACATATTCCCGCGCGGAAGCGTTCCACGAAAAATCCTTGTTCATGCCGTTGCGCATTAGCACCTGCCATGAAGTCTGGTCTCGAAATGCGTGCAGGGCCTGCTTGATGGTGAGCAGCAGCGATTCGCCGTTATATTCGGTGAACTTGAAGCCGGTGCCCTTGCCGGTGCGGGCGTCCCAGGGTTCGATGGTGTCGTCGAGGCCGCCGGTAGCGCGAACGATTGGCACCGTGCCGAATTTGAGGCTGTAGATCTGGTTCAGGCCGCAGGGCTCGTAGCGCGAGGGCATCAGAAACATGTCGGAGCCGGCTTCGATCTTGTGGGCAATCGCGTTGTCGTAGGCGACTTTGACAGCGATCTTATTGGGGAATTGTTTGTTCAGGCGAATGAACATCTCCTCATAGGGCTTGTCGCCGGCGCCCAGCGCGACCACGATCATTTCTTCGCGGGCCAGCCGGTCCGCAATCTGCGAGATCAGGTCGAAGCCCTTTTGCGCGGCGAAGCGCGACACGATGCCGATCACGGGAAGCTTCGGATCGGCTTTGGACATTCCAAAAGCCGCCAGCAGGTCCTGCTTGCACGGTGCCTTGCCGGTAAGATCCTGCGGCGAATAGTGGACGAGGATGAACTTGTCGGTCTGGGGGCTCCACTCGTCGTAGTCGACCCCATTCATAATTCCGGTAACCGTTGAAGACCGGCCGCGCAGCACGCCTTCCAGGCCAAAGCCGTACTCAGCCGTCTGAATTTCCTGGCTGTATTTCCGGCTCACGGTGGTGATGAAGTCGGCGTAGGTCAACGCTCCCTTGAGAAAGTTGACTTGCCCGAAAAACTCCATCTTCGACATGGTGAACAAGTCCCAGGGAAGCATCAGCAGCGGTAGGACTTCCGGCGCGAACAAGCCCTGGTAGCCCATGTTGTGGATGGTGAAAACCGTCGCAACGTCGCTGAAGGCGGGATCTTCGGCATACACCGTGCGCAGCAAAACCGGCACCAGGGCCGATTGCCAATCGTGACAATGAAACACATGGGGAACCCCCAAAATCTTGGAGGCCTCCAGCACGGCGCGGGAAAATAGAGCGAAGCGCTCCGCGTTGTCGGGATAGTCGCCGGCCGGAGTGCCGTAGAGAGCATCACGATCAAAGAATTCCGGGTACTCGACGAAACAGAAGCGGATGTTGCCTTGGCTTCCACCGGCTACTACCGAGGCAAAGCGATACTTATCATCGAAGGGAATGGTAATGCTGCTGATCACAGTGGCCGGTTCGACGAGCTTGGTCTGGCGATAGCGCGGAAGATAGAGGCTGACCTGATGTCCCAGAGCGGCTAGAGCACGCGGCAACGCGCCTACAACGTCGGCGAGTCCACCGGTCTTCGAGAAAGGAACGCCTTCGGAAGCAACGAACGCGATGTGCATGAGAGCAAGGACCTCCGGGCTAGACGCCCGCTTTTAGTGGACGCAGGCTATTATGGATGCAGATCTTGAGCCTGGCAGAGCGCGAAAAATGCGCTCACCAGCAGCAAGTCTATATTCCGAGGAAGAGAGGGTCAACGTGCCGAAGGCTACTTCCGCCCGCCGTCCTCAATTAAAACCTAAATTGGGACAACACTTTCTGGCCAGCGATGAATACGCGAGGCGCATTGTTGAGGCGGTCGGCAACGTCTCGCAAAGCACGGTGCTGGAAATTGGGCCGGGACAGGGCGTCATTACTTCCCTGCTGGCGAAACGGTCGCGGCGTCTGATTGCGGTGGAGTTGGATCGGGTTCTGGCGGCGCAACTGCGGTTGAAGTTCGGTATGGCCTCAAACGTAGAGATTATCGAAGCCGATATCCTCTCTATCGATTTCGATTCTTTGTTTGGGCCGAAGCCTGGGCTGGGGCGCCCAGGAATCGAAATGAAGCCGCAACCGGTCAAAGCGGTTGGGAATCTGCCCTTCTACATCACCTCGGACATTCTGCTGCGGTTGTTTGAGTTTTCGAAATACTTTGAGAGTCTTGTGATCATGGTGCAGCGCGAAGTCGCTGACCGGATTGCCGCCGCCCCAGGCGGCCGCGACTATGGGATGCTATCCGCCACGGCGCAACTCTACGCCCGAGTGGAGAAGCTGTTTACACTGCCGCCGGACGCATTCGTACCACCGCCTAAGGTCCACTCCACGGTGCTGCGATTAATCATCGAACCGCAGCAAGAAGAGTTGGGCGTGACCGGCGACGGATTTATCGACTTCCTGCGGCTGTCGTTTGGACAGAAACGCAAGACACTGTGGAACAACCTGAAATCGAAATATCCCGAAGGTAAACTGCGTGCGGCTCTGGCTGCAGCTGCAGTAAAGCCGGCTGCGCGCGCCGAGACTCTGACCCTGCAGAAGAGTGCGGCGATTTTTCGCGCCTTGCACAATGCCAGAGACGGCTCGTAGCATGGTTCTCGGGGGTCCCGCTGATAAACAGGAGGGGCCATGACTGCTCTAGTGCGGCATCCCGCAGTAGCGGGGAGATTTTATCCCGATGATCCTGAAAGCCTGCGCCAGGAGGCAGGTTCCTATCTCTCACAAGCGAGTTTCACCAAAGAAGCGCCGGTGCGTGCCGTGGGTTGCATCGCGCCGCATGCGGGATATATGTATTCCGGCCACGTGGCGGGAGCGGTGTTCTCCAGCGTGGAGATTCCACGTACCTGCATCGTGATGTGCCCGAACCACACGGGCATGGGACACGCCCTGTCGATCATGAGCGAAGGTGAGTGGGAGACGCCGCTGGGAGATGTTCCGATTGACAGCGACCTGGCCGCGGACCTGAAGCGGCGCTTCCCTGCCCTGCAAGAAGACTCGGCGGCTCACCGGGCTGAACACGGCGCGGAGGTGGAGCTTCCCTTCCTGCAGCTTCGCCAGCCGGAGTTGCGCTTTGTTCCTATCGCGGTGGGAACCGGGCATCTCGCGGTGCTGGAGCAACTGGGCAATGCTATTGCCGATGCCATCGCGGCGCGGAGTGAGCCGGTGCTGATCGTCGCCTCCAGCGACATGAACCACTATGAGGCGGATACATTGACACGCATCAAGGATCAGCGGGCCTTGGAGAGAATTCTCACCCTTGACGCGCGCGGATTGCACGAAGTGGTGACGCAACAGAACATCAGCATGTGCGGCTTCGGACCGGCGGTGGCGATGCTGACCGCGGCACGGAAGCTGGGTGCGAAGTCGGCGCAGCTGGTAAAGTATGCGACTTCTGGCGACATCTCCGGCGACCGCGACATGGTTGTCGGCTACGCGGGAGTCGTGGTCAGGTGAGGGCGTGGTTCGGTGAGACTGAGGTTCGCAAAGATCCCGTTCCGCTAAGATCCGTCGGCAGAGCATGAAGGGCCGCGTGGCTGCGCGGCCCTTCGCGTATTCCTAGTGATGCTCATGCTCCTCACGCTCTTCGTGCTTATGGCGCCATTTCCAGTATTCGTTCTGCTCTTTTTGATTTAGCCGGCTAAACTCGCGATACGTTTTGTGCCGCGCTTCCAGCCACTCACGGTAGGCGCGATCCTCGCGATCGTCCCAGGTGTGGTAATCCTTGTGTTCGGCATCATAATAGCGATGCTCATCCCGATCGTGCTCTTCTCTGTCTTGAGCATGGAGCGGTGTGGCCATCAAAGCCACAGGAGTGGCGAGTGCGGCGGTCAGCAGCAGTGAAGCAAAATGTCGAAATCCACGATGCATGGTTCCTCCAAAAAAGCCGGTGTGATTTTCATTGTTTGCAATGAAGTGTTTGCAATGAAAGCCGATTGCGATTAAGCGGGCTGCGGTTGAATCTCAAAATCCGGCAACGACCGCTTCGGGATTGCCAGGAAGCGAGGCGGGAGCCTGGCCGGAGAAAGTAGCGTCCTCCGTTTTCCGGTCCTCCGCCACAGACAGTTGATCGCGCAATTCGCGCACCCTCTCCTGTCGCTGGTAACAGGCCGTCAGTTGAGCGTCAGTCAGGCCAGAGAGATCTGCCAAAGCTTCCAGTTGCATGCGCAGCAGTTGAATGATTTCCTGCCGCACGTGGTCAAGTCGCCCGTTTTCTGGCATCGCGTCCGCTCCTCAGTGGTTCGTCTCTTACCGATGGCAGAGTAACGGGCGCTAGCGGAGCGCCGTATCCGGTCCTTCCTGTATTTGCCGCACCTTTGTGCACGGATAGCACCGATAGTACGGCTGGTTGGCTCGGTAGCCACAACCATGGCAGCGCTGCAGACGTAGGGGCATGCCTGATGCTAGCGCCGGAGCTCATGCTGTGGATGTTTACAGATGAACAATGATTTCCAGGTCCGGAAATCCCACCCTTCGACTACGCTCAGGGTTACGAAAATGGAACAGGGCGAGCCGTTCGTACAAGGGAAAAGCCCCAACGTCTCGCAAAGGAAGCGAGGCGTGGGGCACCCGGCCTCAGTTTCGACCCTTCGCCCAGTTCTGCCAATGAGTCAGATACTCTTGCTGATGTTCTTGGAACTCAGACTCGCCAGGCCCGCCCCAGCCTGGTTCCTGGGCAATATCGGACAGCGCGCGAACTGCATAAAACCGTACTTGCTGGTCGGGATCATTTAAACTCTTCAGGAGCTCAGGCAAAGCCCTTGGATCCGCGATGTGCCAGAGAGCTTCGACACCCGCCTCCCGAATGGAGCTGTCCTCAGACCGAAGCAAGGGTTCCAGGGCCGGGATCGCGCGTGGGTCGCTCACACGGTTTCCAATAACGTAAAGAAGCCACAACCTCTGGTCGGGGGTAGCGGTATTGGTTAGGAGAAGATGCGCCACGTTCGGCAACTCGGTCACGTCTCCAAAACGTATAAGGTCGCCCTCTAACCTCTGTCTGAGGTCAAGTTCCTGGGCAGTGGCCAAGCCCTCCCTGAATGCGGCCACAACTTCCTCGTTCGCAGGCAGCGCGTCCTCGACCTGTAAGATTTGACTCTTTTCAGCAAGCGAGGCACCGGGCGACGCGATGACCGCCACCATTTCACGCACTACGGCGGCTACATAGTCTCCCGCGGCAGGGTTCAGCCGTTCGCTTCCCCAAATTGAGGGAATCGCTGGGAAGTCGGGGTAATAGGGATCCGCGGGGCTGTATCCGCCCTTTTCTTGCCGCAGAAATACTATTCGAGTTCCACGCTGTAACCCTCGATAGCCGACAAAGGAGGTGGGAAGGGTGTATTTGACAGTAATCGCGTCGCCTACCGTTCCCTTTATGATCCGCCTCACCTGAAGACTTGCCAAGTAAGCTCTCGCTTGCAACGGTTGCTCGTGAAATGTAATTGGTGGTGCGGTGCCGATCGCCTTCAGATCGATGACCTCGGCGATAGCAATGACATCGGAGGTCCTGACAAGGTCATCGATATGAAGATTTCTTACGCCCACAGAGTGGGACCACACGGTCGTGAGGGCGCATAAAGATAAGCCTAACCAGAAGCGCCGAAACATCGGGACCTACCTCCAATTTCGACTTCTTACTGTGGTGGCTGCGCGGGGACCTGAATCCCATCGTGCTGGCCGTGATCGACGTAGTATCCGAGGGTATCCGACTGGACGTGTACACCTGATCCGTTGTTCACCGTTCCGACGGAAATATTTTGAGGAATCGAGCGGTATCGGGTCGCCCCTGAGTTCTGGCCAGAGCATGTCGGTGTCGGAACCGGGGCAGGACTCGCGTTAAGTTGCGGCGGCGCAAGCAAATCTTGGACGGGATCTGTCGAACCTGCACTTTGCGCCACGCTATAGCTGCCCCAATTGCTCCCGTTCTCGGAGGTCTGAGACCCGAGCACCTCATTCCAGTCGATATTTGCTGACATCAAAACATCCAAATTGTCGTGCACATCGTAGCTTACAGTACTGGTGTAGGTCTCTGGAGAAGAAAAGCAGGAGGTCTGAGGCGCACCGCGAGACACCAGCTTCCATGGCGTCTTCGCGCTCATCGTGAGTGGACTCGAAGAAACTCCGTTCGCAGTGGCTGTAAACGAAATGTCCCCAGTCGCGCCGCTGAAATGAGTCCCCGTGCCAGTCACCGTTATCGATGCGCCGCTGGTCGAAGAGAGATTCACTTTCGCATCAGCCTGGGCCACCGACCAGGTTGTAGATGATCCTCCCGAGGACGTAAGCGCCACAGACATTGGATAGGACGAAGAGTTCGGATCTCGACCGTTGAACCACCAAACGGTATTGGGCCCGCTGATCACCGGTTGCACGTTGGCGGTGCCGCTGGGGCTGAGCTGCTGCCGGGGACAATAATGCGATTCCACGTTGCCTGTGGTGAGCGTGCCGGTGGCGAAATTGGTGGTGCTGCCTGGCGCTACGCCGTTGATCATGTGTCCGATGGCTGTGGCGATGGCGTGGTTACCGGTACCCCAACTGGAGGACGGGAAGTAGTCCAGCACCGACGTATCCGTGCCGGTACAGTTGTCCCTGTCCCACACATCCTGACCGGTCCCGACTCCGGTCGCGGTGAGGATCGGGTCCCAGTACATCCACGCACTGGGCATATATCCGCAGCAGGTCGCGCAGCCATAGGCGGCGTGGCCGTAGGTCTTGTCAACGGTTAGCTTGCCTTCGAACAGATTTCCTACTCCGCGGTCGGTCAAGTCTTGAATCTCGTAGGAACCCATCATCAAATCGAGCGGCAAAACCGAACCGTTCTTATCGGGCGTTCGCTCACGAATCAATTTCCCTACGTCCACCCACATCTGCTCACGCGGCTTCAGAGGCTGCACGAGGTCATAGCGTTTCCTCCCGGAGTCATAGTAGATGGTGATCTGAGCTTTGACGGGAACCGTGCCGCCGTTGCCTGTGGTGATGATCGAGTTGTGCGTAGGATCGACGTGCCATTCTCCGCCCTCCCAGCACTCTGGATGTGACAGATGAACAATGGCGCCCAGGTCCGAAATCCCCACGCTTCGACTACGCTCTGTCGAAACTCCGCTATCGCATCTATTATTTTCAATGAGATGCGATGCCGCGAGTTTCATTTCCTTTGGTGGTCCGCAAGGCCCATGTGTACTCACGGCAGGCTCCTCAGGGCAGGCTCCTTCGAAACCACGAAGGGTGGGGCAGCCTGATTTGTGATGGTGCAAGGGTGGACCAGCCCCCATGGAAGTCTCAGATCACCTTTGCTGTTTCTGCAGCTCCTTAAGGCTGGCTTGCATTTGGGACCGAACAACTTCATCCTGCTCCCGTGCGATGGCGTTCTCAAGGTATGGGATCGCCGATAGGTTGCCTAGAGCGTCGAGAGCCATGCCCGCCTGAATCCTCACTGCGCCGGATTCGTCGGTTAGACACTTAATGGTGGCTGCGAGGATTTCGTCTGACTCCTCCTTTGATGGATGGGAATATTGTGGCAATAAAGAAAGAATCTGTTCGCGAGAGCCGGGATCACTACTGAGGATGTCTAGGGCGGCCCTGAAGCAGGCCTTGCTTCCAAGCTGCTGCATATATATCACCGCACGCGCTCGAAAATAACCCGGCAATCTCGAATCGCTACAGTCCTTCGTGAGCTCCTGCATGCCTTTCTCCTGTCCAAGCAGCGCCAGCGAAAATGCGATATTTATACGTGTCTCGGTCACCCCCTCTCTCGCAAGGGCCTGATCAATCGCCGGAACAGCGGACATATTCTGTTCCTCCGCGAGTCTTGCGGCTGCGAGGCCCCTCACGTGAGCATCCCGGCTACGGAGGGCCTTTATCAGGCCAGCTTCGGTCAGTTCAACGTGGTGCAGTTTCAGTTGATCAGTTAATGAGGCGGGAGGACCGCCAATGATAACTTTTGGAGGATTATCCTGACTAAATGCGCCCACGATCATCAGGCAGAAGCAACTAAGTGTTGCACTCAGTATCCGGATACTCATTGCCGCTTACCCCATTCAAGGTTTAATGCACGCTCGCGGTAACATTTGTCACGAGCGTACCGTTCATCATGCTAGTCGTGAAACCATAGGTGATCGTGTACTGTCCAATCACCGTCCCTCCGCAAGTGTATCGCTGACTACAGGTGGCCGAACAAGATTGGCCTGATGCAAGAAGGCTCGAACTGGATGCCACGGCGTGCTCATCCCACATAACGTTCGGCGTAGCCGGTAAATTGGTTCCATCCAGCGTCGTGCCAGCGGTACCAATAGAGAGCGAGGACGTGGTGGCGCCGGTGCTGGTAGTGCACACGTTCGGGAAGCCCTGTGGGCACGTGCTGCTTCCCTTCGAGAGTGTTTCCGTTACAATCGTCCCGCTCGGCGTCACCGGACTGACCTGCACCGCCACATAGCTTCCCAGGCCCGTTTTATAAGTAGGAAACACCTTCGCTAGGGACTCCGCCGTACTCGAGTTAATGCTGGTGGCGCTGGGACAGACGTTGATCACACCGCTGGGGTTGAGCTGCTGCCGGGGACAATAATGCGATTCCACGTTCCCGGTGGTCAGCGTGCCGGTGGCGAAATTTGTGGTGCTGCCAGTCGCTACACCTGTAATCACGTGCCCGTTAGCCGTGGCGATGGCGTGGTTACCGGTACCCCAACTGGAGGGCGGGAAGTAGTCCAGCACCGACGTATCCGTGCCGGTACAGTTGTCCCTGTCCCACACATCCTGACCGGTCCCGACTCCGGTCGCGGTGAGGATCGGGTCCCAGTACATCCACGCACTGGGCATATATCCGCAGCAGGTCGCGCAGCCATAGGCGGCGTGGCCGTAGGTCTTGTCAACGGTTAGCTTGCCTTCGAACAGATTTCCTACTCCGCGGTCGGTCAAGTCTTGAATCTCGTAGGAACCCATCATCAAATCGAGCGGCAAAACCGAACCGTTCTTATCGGGCGTTCGCTCACGAATCAATTTCCCTACGTCCACCCACATCTGCTCACGCGGCTTCAGAGGCTGCACCAGGTCATAGCGCTTCCTCCCGGAGTCATAGTAGATGGTGATCTGAGCTTTGACGGGAACCGTGCCGCCGTTGCCTGTGGTGATGATCGAGTTGTGCGTAGGATCGACGTGCCATTCTCCGCCCTCCCAGCGATAAGTGAGCTGATCGTTGAAAGGCGTTTGCGCGCCGTAGCGCAGTGTGCTGTCGTAGCTGGCGGCGGCGGCCATTATGTCATTCGGTTGCCCGGAAATCGCAAGTTCGATCGAGGCCCAATGCGCGTCTGCAGGAATCACGCCGTTCTTCTGCAGGGCGTTTACGTCAATTCGACGTGTTTCGTTCGCGGCAAGACGCAGTGTCGGGCCAGGCGAGCTTCCCGTGCCCGCGTCACTTCGCCAATTGAAGCGCGTGCTTACTGTGGCTGGGGCTGCGGTCGTGTTGCGCACGAATATCTGCGGCTGCAAGGTTGTGCCTGATGGGAAGCCCAGGGCGGGATCGGGATTCGTCAACGCAAGCATGGGCGCACGCGTGGTCCACTCCTTCGTTGGGGGGAAACCGAAACGCGGTTCGATCTTGCCTTGGGGATTGCGGTCGAAAGTTTTCATCAATGCTGAAAAGCCCGCCGTTTCGTCGAACAGCAGGTGGGCCGTATCCAGGGAGCCGACCCTGGACCTCACGTCAATCTTAAATCCTCCGTAGGTGCCCGCCAATCCAGACTTTCGCAGCAGTTCCCGCACAGAATAGCGATTCGTGCTCTTCGCGCTCAGCGTAATTCGCTGGCTCCAGCTTTTGCCGCTTGCGTCAAAAAGGCGCAGAGTGGTTGCAAGTTGACTGCGGTGATTATTGGTCAGGATCAGATAGTCTTTCGCCGTGCCACTTGGCAGCCACCACACTCCTTCGCGGCTGCCGGCGTCGAAGTCGGTCGCTTCGACAAAGGCGTCGAAGTGGAACGCGATGGGATGGCCTTCGTCAAAGACCATGACTGCGGCGTACAAGTTCCTCATGCTTTCGGTGTGATAGCGGTAGATGACGGAGCCGTATGCCCCCGCAAGTTCGGGGGCTTGCGTGGTGATCGCCTGCGAGACATCGACCGACTTAATTTCGTTGGGGGCGATCACGACCGGGGCGAGCGGATACTCGGATCCATTGTCGGCGCGCAAAACAGGGGTGACTGTCAGGTCGCCCTGGCCGCGATTATTCCGCATCTGCAATTCTGTGCGCCAGCCCGCCTCTGCCGTCCAATAGGGCGCGAATTGTTCGAAGGGCTTCATTTCGGACAAGCGGGCCGAGCCCTCGGTTTTGGCCGGTTGTCGGCCGTTCTGCTGCGCCGGTCCAACTTGGGCGACGACCCAAGAGCAAACGAGCAGAAAATGGATTGCGATGGGAACTTTGCGCGAGATGCAGATCATGGCCGCCGTTCCTCCGATGCTTTGAAGTCTCCGTATCCGGCCCAGGGTGTGTGCGACATATACACAAATAATTGGTAACAGGGACAGCAATGTTGTTTTTGTTACGAAGTCCGAACAGGCTCTCATTCCAATGGACATACCGTCTTGCACAGTGTGCAAGGTTGAGAATCTGGGGACAGACGGGGGGCAGCGCACTAAGAAAAAGGGCGGTTGTGAGCCGCCCTGATTCGCTGCTATGGAGTTCTAGTTGTGGTGTCCACCGCTGCCGCCGGAAGAGTGTGAGGCGCCGGAGGATGCTCCTACGCTGCTATGTCCAGTGGCGGCGCTGCTGGTGCCTGAATGCGAAGTGCTGTAGACACCTCCATTCGCGTGGGCTGCTGCGAATTGCGGGGTGGGATGGACTGCGGCGGAGCCTGACTTTGCGACTTGCGTGTTCAGGTATCTCAGGTTGTCCATTGATCCGCGCGCGATGCCCAGACCCGCCGATCCCTTGGTCACGACCAGCCGCGAAGCAAGCGTCGTCCCAACTGCCGGGCCGCTTCTGCCTACTGCTACGGTGTGGACTGTTCCTGTGGGAGCTACCAGCGGACGGAAGCCTGCGGGAAGCGTTCCGGTGTAGCTAGGCACTCCGACCCAGTTATTCCAGTAGCCGGGCTGCCACATCCAGCCGTAAGCGGGGAGGAACATCCAATTGCCATAGCGATACGGCAGCCAGCCCCAGGGATAGGCGGAGGCGTACATGAAACCGAAGCCGGGATAAAAGGACCAGGCGCCGTCCATGAAGGGATCCCAGCCGATGCCGGTGAAGTAGGGTTGCCACATCAGTCCGTAGCCGGAGATGTTCTGGTAGGAGCCGTAGTAGTTCAAGTCGCTAAGACCGTAGCCGTACGGGGACGAATTTTGCTTCGCGTATTGCTGGGCGTATTGCTGGTGGTAGTCGGCGGCTTCTTTGTCCCAGGAGTCAAGCGGGTCTTCTTCCAGCTTGGCCAGCGTGTACTTGTCATCGGCGCTGGAGCCAAACGTGGCCATCTTCTTCTTGCTGACCAGGACCTTGCCCGAAGGGCCGGTCACTTCCACGTCGCCCTTAAAGACAGCCAACTTGGAGTTGGAGAGCGTGGGCGTAGTCTCAGCGCGGAAGTGCGCGGGATGGTTCAGTTCGACCTTTTCGTTGGCGAAGTTCAGAGTGAAGGCGTCGCTCTTACTCATCCAGTTGACGTACGCCATGCCTTCGATGAGGTGGATGACGGAGATGCGCTGGCCCGAGTCCGTGAGGCCGAGTGTGCTGAACTGGACTTTGGTATCTGGAGCGAGCCGCAGCGTGCTGCCATCCTCGAACTCGATTTCAGCGCGGCCGCTGGCGGAAGTCTGTAATTGGACGCCTTGCGTAATCGGCAGGTTGAGAAATGCGCGCTCAAAACCGAGGCCGGTATTCTTGTCCATCTGCACCGAGCCGTGGACGTCGCTCAAGCGCACGATGCGTGCCTGCGAATCGGCCAGGGCGGGCAGCGCCAACAGCGCGCAGGCCACGGCCGTCAAAACTGCGGGAGCAAATCTGGTCTTGTACATGGCAGGCCCCCCAAACTGATTTTCCTGCCTATTAGAACACGATTTGGGAAAACGAGTTGTAAAAGCTTTGCAATCGCAATAGGGGCGCTCCAAACGATGGTTACATCCAGTTTTGGGGGAGCGAGACTCGACTGCGAGAGTCAATGGCGGGCAGCGCCGTTTCTTGACATTTCAATCAGCCGTTCGGCCCGGGCACGGACGACATTCATTACCGAGGTGTCGTCGTAGAGCTGCTGCAGAACGGGTTGAAGGGCCTGCAACTCGATGAGCTCGTTGTTCCTGGCCTGCGCCTCCATGCGCTTGGTTTCCTCGTCGAGCGCCAGTTTCTGGTAGCGGTGGTAATAGGCGAGCGTGCGACCGTAATCGATGGTTAAGGCAAGGCTCTGGAAAAGCCCTGTAAGTTGTTGCACGGCTGGCACATTGGAGTAGTTATATTCGGCGGCGTGGGTGTTCGGGCCGTCCTGATAGACCAGCTTTTTCGAGCCCGTAAAGGCTAACTTGCTGTTGCCGGAATCCACCTTCTTTTCGAAATAGTGGGCTTGCGCGGCCAGGTCAAAAATTCTGGCGCGGGTCGCGGGGGTCACCTCAAATTCCGTCTGGTAGGTTTGGCGTTCGTCGGAGTCCGGCATAGTTTGCGCGGAACACTGGTAGCTGGCGTGCCCGTCGGAGGTGACGGAGATGGAGTAGTGCTCGGGGTCAGAATGGGGGAAATCCAACGAGAAGCTGACGGTGGCGGGGTCCGCGGCGATGCTCGCTGCAGGCATCATGAGCAATAGGGCGCAGATTAGCAACGCGATGCGAGTCAGTTTCGATCGAGGTGGCGCTGATTGAGTCATGCAGAGAAATTATGCCAAAAAAGAAACCGGAGTTTTTTCATCGCTCCCGCGCTCATTCTGTGCTCATACCGCGGCCAGTTTAACAACCCGTTGCTTCTCGAGTGTGGCGGCGGTGTGCAAATGGCAGATGGCGATGGCGAGGGCGTCGGAGGCATCCGTGGGCTCGGGCGGTGCAGCAAGGTCGAGAAGACGTGTGACCATGTGCTGGACCTGTTGCTTCTCGGCGCGGCCATAGCCGACCACCGCCAACTTGATGGTCAGCGGAGAATACTCCGCCACTTCCAGACCGGCTGCGGCCGCCGCCAGCATGGCTACGCCGCGAACCTGGCCCAACTTCAGCGCCGACTTCACGTTCAGGGCGTAAAACACATCTTCAATGGCAACCTGATCGGGATGGTGCTGGGCGATGATCTCGCCTAGTTGGGTGAAGATGCGAGAGAGGCGTCGCGGAAGCGCCTCGCGCGCAGAGAGCTTGATCGCGCCGCAGACCAAACAGCAGAGCCGGCCTCGGGCATCGATCTCGACAATTCCGTATCCCGTGTAGGCTCCGCCGCAGTCGATTCCGAGGACTCGCATGTGCATTGCAGTTTACCGCGAAAACGGCCGATGGATCGTTGGCGCATCTGGATGCTAAAGTCAGGATCCCGCCTGGGGAATTTCGGCCGTTCGCGGGGATATCGAGGACGCCGCGTCCAGCCGCTGGAAATTTGAATGGTTCGCATAAGAAATTTGAATTTCCAGGCAGAGGAAAACCGCCATACCATACGCCCTGTGCACAATTCTTGGCCGAAGGAGTGCGGGATGAAAACGTCGATCTTTGTCGTGCTTGCGGTCGCCAGCCTAACAGCGGGGGCATGTGGCTCAGGACCAGGCCGGGACAAACTCCAACGAGCAAGGCACTCATGCCGGTACTACGATTTCCAGCAAACCGCTAGTGGTGTCGGGAAAAGTGAGCCCCGACGGCAAGTCTCTGCTGACCGATATCGACTCGGAGTGGGCGGTAAGCAATCCAGAAGTATTGAAGGGACACGAAGGCCGGCGCGTCACCGTGAAGTGCTATGTCGATACCGAGAAGAGCCGGATTCAGGTACTCCGCGTCAAGAAAGAGGACAGCGAATTGAAATATGCGGTGAAACACGACGATTCCGCATTCCGCCGTTAGTCGGCCTCCCGGCGTTGGCCGAAAAACTGTTGCCCGCGGACATTCCTGTCCGCAACCCCGCCTTCTGCGCCCGCAAATTTGGTGATACTCTAAAGCATCCAAGCGATTACCGACTCCCGCCTGTGGGGTTCAGCGATGCCCCTGCACCGGGGCACATGCAATGATTGATTAGCAAAAATTCACCAGCGCGCAACCCTGCACAGGAGTGAGCGATGAAGATAGGCATGTTAACCGGCGGAGGCGATTGTCCGGGCCTGAATGCGGTGATTCGCGCGGTCGTGCGCAAAGGTGTGTTTCACCACGAGGATGAGTTTGTGGGTTTTCTGGAGGGATGGCGGGGGCTGATCGAAGACAAGAGCATGCCCTTGGATCTGGAGGCGGTGAGCGGGATTCTGCCGCGAGGGGGAACGATTCTGCGCACCTCGCGCACCAATCCTTCCAAACGGCCCGACGGCATTGACCGATGCATCGCCACGTTGCAGAAGCATCAGATCGAGGCCCTGATCGCGATTGGCGGCGACGACACGCTTTCGGTCGCGCAAAAACTTCACGAGAAGGGCATGAAGGTCGTAGGAGTTCCTAAGACCATCGACAACGACTTGGGCGGAACTGACTACACTTTTGGCTTTGACACCGCCTGCAACATCGTATGTGAGGCCATTGACCGCGTGCACACGACAGCCGAGGCGCACAATCGGGTGATGGTGGTCGAAGTGATGGGGCGCGACGCGGGCTGGATCGCCATGTATAGCGGGATCGCGGGAGGAGCCGATGTGATTCTGATTCCGGAGCGGCCTTTCGACGTGGACAAAGTTGCGGACTCGATCCGGCAGCGGCACGAGCGCGGGCGGTATTTTTCCATCGTCGTGGTGGCCGAGGGCGCGAAGTTTTCCGCCGAAACCGGCGGTGGCGCGCCCATCTTGCAGGACATGGGGAAGGATGAGTTTGGTCATGCCAAGTTGGGAGGCATCGCCAACATTCTCGCCCGCGAAATTGAAAAGCGCACCGGCTATGAAACGCGCGCGGTGGTGCTGGGACACATTCAGCGCGGCGGATCGCCCACGGCTTTCGACCGCGTGCTGGCTACGCGCTACGGCCTGGGCGCCATCGATATGGTCCATCGCGAAGAGTATGGTTGCATGGCGGCATTGCGGGCCAACAAGATCGTCTCCATCCCGTTGAAGGAGGCAATTGCCCGCAACCGAACCGTGGACAACGAGACGATCCTGATGGTCGACGGCCTGTTTGAAGAGCTCTCCAACAAAGAGGCCGTGGAGAGTTAGACGCGAGGCGCCTTTGATTCGTGCGTCTTTGATTCGCTGCGTTTTTGGATTCGCGGGGCGTGAGTCAGCGCGCGGAATCGGCGGGCTTGCCAAACAAGAATGCCAGTGCTTCGGGAAAGCGTCGTGCCCAGGCTGACTCGCTGTGGGGCGCTCCTTCTTCAATCATGACGCGCAAGCGCTTTTCATCCAAGCCGGCGCGGCGCAGGATCGCGGCCACCTCGCGCACGTCATCCACAACGCTCTGATTTTTGTCGGGCCTGCCTGCCTCCGCGGTTCCACAAGCCAGAAAAACACGTTCCGGCCAGATCTTGATGCTGCGGCTTTCGCGAATCAACTGCCGATTGGCAGCCCAAAGAGAGGGACTCTCCAGCAGCAAGCGACTGATTAAACCGGGCCGCTCCATAGCCGTGTATTGGGCGATCAGGGCCCCGAGTGAGGAGCCGCCCAGCCCGGTATTCTCGGGCCCGGTCGCAACCCGGTAGTTGCGGGCGATGAAAGGCATCACCTCTTTAATAAGGAACTCGGGATACCGGCTCCCCCGCACCCGCAGCCTGATTGGACGGAACGATCGATGCGGCATGTATTCGCGAAGACGGTTCTCGGCCGCATTGTCGATGCCTACGAAAATCATCGGAGGGATGGTGCCTTCGCGGATCAGGCGGTCGGCAGTCTCATCGACTTGCCACTCTACACCGTTAAAAGAACTCAACGACTCAAACAGGTTCTGGCCGTCATTCAGATAAAAGACCGGATAGCGCCGCTCAAGGTTTTTGGGATCGTCGTATTCCGGGGGCAGCCAAACGCGGAGGAATCGGCGGTTGCGGAAAATACGGCTCTTGAATTCGTGGAGGCGCAGATCGCCGGTGGCGGAACTTGCACGAATTACGCCTTGTGGGGGCTGTGTTGGTTGAGTCTCTGCTGTGAGGATTTCTTCCATCGCAAAAATTGCCTATCGCGGATTGTCAGATGCTTTTCGACTCCGTGAGTTTCACTACACCCGCCAAAATCGTAATCAGCGTGATCAGCGCCAGCGAAGTCAGACATAAGATGCACCATGTCATCAGAACGTAGGCTTCGACATACGTCAGGTACAGGGCAAACGCTAGTCCGGCAAGCGCGGCCAGCAGTAATTGCGTGGGGGTTTCCGGCCGCAGACGCCGAACCGTGGAGAGCCACAGCAGCAAGGCGTAACCCGCCACTCCGATACCGGCCACGGGAATGCCCATCAGGGTCGACTGTTCGCTGCGATTCACAATGTCACAATCGAAGGTCTCGCCGAAGTGGCAGAACGTTGTGGTTGATTTCGCATAGTGCCGTTGCAGCGAGACTGCCGAGACAACCATTCCAGCCAGCGACAGCAATGCGATTACCCAGAACAAAATCGCAGAACGTCCAACTCTGGAGCTGCCCTGGTCTGGCGGAGTGCTGGCGGAGCTCATCACGGCAGGCTGCACCCGGTGCGGCCACTCAAATCCTCGAGGGACAGTTCTCCTTCGTGGAGTGGGACGCCCGCTTCAAACTGCCAACTGGGAAAATTCTTGGCTCCCGCCGCCTTGCATTCCGGTGCCAGCTCGCGCGAGCCTTTGATCGCGCACTCGACGTAGGGCACGTATTGAAACGACTTGCCAAACTTCTGTTTCTGCTCGATGCAGTGCGGACACCAGTAGAGCCCGTACATTTTTACCTGCTTGGAAGCCAGACACTTGGCAAAGCCATCATAGTGGTGACTATCGCGGTACCAGATCGCTGAATACGCGACCACACACAGGAGCGCGATGCCGCCCCACATCAGGACTTTGCGTGACGGAACGTTAAGCTTGCCGATGGCCTCACGTTCCTGCTGACGTTTTCTTCTAGCCTCAGACATGACTTGTTTTTTATACCATGCCGCTCATGCCACCACATTCAGCGCGCCCGGGAGCACATCCAATTCCTCGCAATGCAGGGTCAAAACTTCACCGTCGACCATTACGTCCACGGGAGCTGACAGATCAAACTCCACTCGCCGCACGGCTTTTCGCTCCGCCATGGGATGCTCGATATGGGTGCCATCATAAAGACCGGGCAGATTGCGGATCAGCCCTACGCGCCCGATGGGACCCCATCGCACGTATTCAATCAGTCCACTGTTCACTTCGGCTTTCGGAGCAATCATCATGGTTCCGCCGGTGAACTTGCTGTTGTTGAAGGTGAGAAACAGGCAACGACGCCGATCAAACTCGGTTTCGCCTTCAGGCCGCACAGGAAACGGCCGCCGGTTGAAGCGTGCGAGGGTGAGAAAAATTGACATGAAGTATCCGAGCTCTCCCCAGCCGCTGAAGTGGCGCGCTCGCAACGTAGCAACATCGGCGGTGAAACCGATGCTGAGCAGGTTGATGTAGTGAATTACGCCGTCCCGGTGGCGCAAGCGAGGAATGTCGCAAAGTTGCCGGCGCTTTGCCAGCAGCGACTCGATGGCATGCTCGACTCCTCGGTCGCTGAAGTCGCGCAGGAAGGAATTTCCTGTGCCCAGTGGCAAGAACGCCAGTGTAGGACGTTCTCCGGCGTGGGCCTCGGGAAAGAGTCCATTAACAATTTCGAAGGAGGTTCCATCGCCGCCAACCGAAATGAACTGCCGGACGCCGCGTCCGTAGGCCTCGCGCGCAATTCGGGTCGCGTCGCCGGGGCGCTGCGTCTCCGCCACCTGGGCTTCGATGCCGCCAGCCCGCAGGCGCTCCAGCGCCGGACCGAGTAGTTTGCGGCTCCGCCCGCCTCCGGCCGCAGGATTTACGATGGCAAGAAAAGATTCGCTCACGCTTATAGCGCCACCACAGTTTCCTTCTTCACCGCTGTGCCGATCTCCTCCGCCAAAAGTTGGCGCTTGATTTTCATCGACGCGGTTCGCGGGAAGTCCTTGCTCCAGATGAGATATCCACCCACACGCTTGAAGTCGGGAAGCCGCCGGTTGCGCGCGCCGATCTCTTCGAGCAGTTTGCTGTCGAAATGTTGGTTCTGCTCCAATCGAAGCACGATGACCAGCATTTCGCGTCCCAGCTCTTTTATCGGCCACAAGTAATTGGCGGCGAAAATGCAATACTCCTTCACCGGCAGGCCGTCGAAAACTGTCTCGATGTCTTCCGGGTAAATGTTTTTTCCGCCCTCGGTCACGACCATATTTTTCTTGCGGCCGAAGAGTTGCAGATGCCCGCTGCCATCAAAACGTCCCAGATCGCCCGTCAGGAGCCATCCATCGACGATCGTTTCCAGGGTAAGTTCGGGATCATCCAGGTAGTGCGACATTACGGTCGGGCTGCGCGCCGCGACCTCGCCGATACCCTCAGCGTCCGGACTCAGAATGCGGAGTTCGACGCCCGGCAGTGGCTTGCCGACGGTATCGGCGCGGAAAGGCTTGAGGTCGTTCAGCGTGAGCGCCGTTCCCGCCTCAGTGAGCCCGTAGCCGTTCACCACCGGAATGCCGAGGTCGTAGAAAAACTGCATGGTGGAAGGTTCCATGAACGCTCCGCCGGTAATCAGTGCCAGCAACTCTCCGCCAAATCCGCGATGCACTTTCGGGAGCAGCATGCGGCTGAGCCTTACCTTCGGGCGCCGGCGCGTCAGAACTTTATTGAGGGCAATCATCCGGTCAAGGAAGAATCGCTTCCACGACGGCAGTTCGTCGAATTTGGCGCGCATGCCGCGCTCGAGGTTCTTCACGATCATCGGCACCAGCGACACGTAAGTGATCCGGTAGCGCACGAAGGCGTCGCGCACAAACTCCGGACGCAGCGTACGCAGATGCACGACGCACGCGCCACACACAAACGGACCGATAAATCCGACCATGAAATCAATCGCGTGATTGGTGGGGAGGATGCTCAGATACCGCACTCCGGGCCAGAAAGGATACCAGGCGGTCAGTGCGCGGCATTGTTCCAGATAATTTTCGTGGGTGAGGACGCAGCCCTTGGGTCGTCCGCCCGTGCCGGAGGAATACACGATGCAGGCTACGTCGTCTTTTTGGCGCATGACGAAGTCGGGCGCGCCCTTGCGCCTGAAATCCTCCCAGCGGAATGCGCCCGACAGATCCGCGCCCAGCGGGGCCTCCGTCACCAGGACAGTCTTCGTCATGATGTTTTGAAACTCGGGGGACTGCGTGATCGCGCGCCACAAGTGGTACTCGATGATCAGCACTTTGGCTTTCGAGTGCGCCAGCAATTGCAGGTGCTCATCTGCGGTGAGCTTGTAGTCGAGCGGGACGAGCACGCCACCGCAGTAAAAGATCGCATAGGCGGAAATCAGCCACTTCGACTGATTTGTCATCACGATGGCGGCGCGATCGCCGGGATCGAAGTCCGCGTCCTCCAAGGCACGAGCCAGGGGGAGAGCAGTTTCCTTGAAATCTGAATACGTCAGACGGGTCTTCTCGCGATCGCGGTCGGATTCGATCAGACAGACTTCTCCGGCGAAGCGGTCGAGCGCGTCGCGCAGCGCTGCGCCGAGGCACGTATACTGTCTGAGATCGAGCATAAAAAATTGCCGACAGTAGATTGTAGATTGTTGATTAAGCAACTGGACACCAAGTCCGGGGCCGACGTGCCTTTGCAATCAACAATCAAACATCAGCAATCGACAATGGGAGAGCCTTATAGCCGCGCCTGAATCTTGCTTGCCAGGGTTCGGAAGTCTGTGACTCCCTGCAATTCGTAATCGGGAAGTTCGACATTAAAATGATGCTCCAGACGGGTCAGCAAATCCAGAGTCTGCAAGCTGTCGACACCCAGCGTCTTGAAGAAGTCGTCGTCCGGGGAGAGCCGTTCTCTTGGCACTTTGAAGTGCGCGGCTGCAAGGTTCAGAATTTCATCGAGTGTTTGATTCGCTGTAGGCATAAGTGAACTCGCTCAGGGCAAGTACGGTTGCGCGTCTGTGCTTTCTACGAACTTCTTCAGTCCGGCTTCGACCGCCGGTTTGGCAAACAATTCGCAAAAGATATCGATCTCCTGCCGCAATTCTTCTCGCGGAATGGGTTTAATGAAACGTTTGGCGGCGATGGAGGTCGCGCGATCGAACTTGCCCACCTGCGCTGCCGTGGCCCGGGCCGCCCGCAGAGCTTCTCCTTCGGAGACAACTTGACTCACCAGTCCAATCTGCTGCGCCTTGGCGGCGTTGAAGCTGCGGCCCGTCAGAAGTAAATCTCGGACGACGGCATTGCCCAAATCGCGCTTGAGGCGCGGGATTCCGCCGAACCCGGGAATCAGCCCCAGTCTCAGTTCCGGAAAACAAAACCTCGCCATCTTGTCGGCGATAATCAGATCGCAGACCAGCGCCAGCTCGAAACCACCGCCAAAGGTGACGCCGTGCACTGCGGCAATGGTGGTCATGGGCGCCGCATCAATCAGATTCAACACGCGGTGGATGCGTTCCAGAAAATCGCGCACGCCTTTGAGCCCTTCGGCCTTTCCCATCGCCAGCGAACGCTCGTAAAGTTCGCGGAGGTCGGCGCCGGCACAGAAACCCGATTTGAGGTTGCTGCTTATGATGAGAGCGTGCGCATCACGCTGCATCCCGCCCTCAAGGGCGGATGCGAACTTCTCGAATTCCTCCAGAGACAGCGATCCCAGTTCGTTGCAGGGCGGGCGATGCAACGTCAGCTCAATGACTCCGCTCTTCAACTCCCAGGAGAGAGCCTGGCCTGCGAATTTATCCATGATGGTGCGAACTTCAGACGGTCGGAAACTTACGACGCCTGCTTTACCCCATACATCTCTTCGATTTCATTGCTCATGCGGTTTGCAATCAAATCGCGCTTGAGTTTCCCGTTTACCGTCAGCATGCCATTTTCAATGGAAAATGCCTCCGGCGTGACGCAAAACGCGCGCACCTGTTTGTAGTGCGGCAACTGCGGGTTCACCGCGTCCAGAGCCGTTTGCACTTGTTCCCGCGCCACGCTGCCGGTGACGATGGCAGAAAGATATCCGCGGCCGTTGCCGACGATAACCACGTGTTGCGCTTCCGGCAGGTTGCGCGCAATTTCGTCTTCGATGGCTTCCGGGGAAATCTTGTGGCCGGAGCCGAGCACAATCAGATTCTTGATTCGCCCAACGATGCGCCAGTTGCCCGAGGCGTCGACTTCACCCTGATCGCCGGTACGAAACCATCCGTTACGGAGCGCTTCGGCTGTCTGCTGCGGGCGGTTCCAATAGCTTTGAAATATATTAGGCCCGCGCACAATGATTTCATCGTTCTCGCCGAGCCTCATCTCGATCCCCGTGATTGCAGGGCCTACGCGTCCCGGTTCCACGTGGCGCGGATCGTCCATGGTGCAGATGGCCGTGGTCTCGGTCAAACCGTAAACTTGCAAGACGCGGATGCCGAGCATGGCAAAGTAAACCTGCGTCTCCGGATTGAGCGGGGCAGATCCACAGATCAATGCCTTCAGGTTTGCCCCAATCATTTTCCGGCGGATCGCCGGGAATACCAGCGTATTGGCCAGCCACAACCATACGTCATCGACTGGCTTCGGCTGCGTTTCCTGTCGCCGGGCCCACGCGCCTTTAGCCCGCGAGTAGATGGCTTGAGCAACGCCTCCAGTTTGCCAGAGTTGCTCATCGACGGCGCGGCGCATGCGCTCGAGCAATTGCGGAACATTCAAAAAGTAATCAGGAGCGATTGTGCGCATATCGCTGGCGAGCTTGGTCAAATCCATATTGAGCGTGACCAGGCTCCGGCGCAGCAAGAACGTCAGCATGGCGATCCACGATGCAGCGAAATTGAAGGGCAGATAATGGAAGATACGATCCTGTCCAGTTCGCCCTTGCATGAGCAGATCGAGGCGAGCCGAGGTGCAGCCCAGCATGAATCCAATATTGGCCGCAGTCAGCACAACACCTTTGGCCTCGCCTGAGGTTCCTGAGGTGTAAATAATCGTCACCGGATCGGCGTCGCGCACCTGGGGACGGTCAAGGGAAACTCCTTCGACGCCGGCAAAGATTTCGTCGAAGAGCACCTGGGGCGGCGCGTCAGTCCACTCCTTATTAATTGCATCGCGCAATGCCGCATCGCTACAGCAGAGCAGCGCCGGCGTGCAATCTTTCATCATGGCAACCAGTTCCGCTGGCGATTGTCGCGAGTACAGCGGGACGACGATCAGACCCTCGGCCATCGCAGCCAGATCCAGCGCTATCCAGCGGATGCTGTTCGGTGCCAGCAAACCGCACCGGTCGCCTTTTTTCAGCCCTCTGGCAGCGAGAAACGTGCGTGCCTTCGCGATCAGGGCCAGAAGTTCAGCGCCAGTCACGCCCGTGACCGCGCCGTCGCGGACCTCCTGGAGAATCGTCGTGCCGGCGGCCACTTTCAGTTGCGCGAATATTTCCCCGACAAAAGGCATGGTTGTCTTGTACGGAAACGAAAACCAGATCAGCTATATACCGCCACCAACTGCCGCAGCGAAGGACTGATAGGTGGCAGATAATCTTCCCAACTCCACTCGCCTTTCCGCGTAGGAAATTCGGGATAGCGGCGCTGCAGTTCTTCCTCAAAATACACGCCCATGCGCGCCATCACCTTCAAGTTCTTGACTACTGTGCGAGCGATGCCGTCAGCGATGCGCTCGCCTTCGGTCGCGAGTTTCTCCAGCGCGGCCAGCAGCTTCGGTTCAAGGTCGGGATCATCCACGGTCATCAGCAACTTCTGATGTCCGCGTTCGCGCATCAGGTTGCGGATGCGCTCGTCCATGGTGATGCCTGCCGAAGGCACCAATGCCGGCATCGAGGTGACGATGCCGTGATAACGGGACGATGCCATCATGTGACACGCGCGCAATATGCTGACCAGTTCGTACATGTTGTACTGGTCGGAGGTCAGGACGGGCACGCCGCCCAGATGCTCAGAGATTCGATTGGCGGGACGCGCATCCAGCCGCTCGGTTGCCGCCAGGATCACAAATACCTTTCGCCGCTTGCGGAAAGCGTCGACTGCATTCGCAATCGCCGTCCAATATTGTTTGTACGCCTGCGCTGCCCACGGTCCCGCACTATGGAAATAAGGGCCACGATAATGACTCTCTTTGTAGGCTCCGGTCATAGTGCGCAGCGCGAGTTTAGCCACCGAGGCTTTCACCGGCCACTCGAATGGATTGATGGGACACACTACGAGCACTGGAGTCCGTCCATCCCAACCGACCTGGCGCAGAATGCTCTGGCCGTACTCCGCGGAACGCGGCTCGAAGGTCCAGGCCGTGTCGGTGCCGAGTTCCGTTGGCACTCCGAGTTCGCGCAGCACGGTTCGCGATTCCTCATTGCGTGTGATCACGAGAGAATTCTTGCAGTACCGGCCGCACATTTTGGCTAAAAGCGGGTCCATGTCTCCCGCCTCAGCTCCGTAACCCACGGAAAGCTTGTTCTGTGCGGCGGCGATTCCCAGCGATCCGATCATCATTGTGGTCAGCGCGTTGGCGAACTTGCTTTTGAACATGGAACCTTCGCAGGCCACGACTCCGTGGTGCTTCGGAACTTCGTCTGACAAGAAAGGAGGAAAAATATCCGGCAGATGGACCTGCTTGGTGCCCTCGAAGTATCCTTTGGAGAACTCGAAGTTCTGACTCATGACGCTGAACTCAACCCGGTCTGCGCCGAGGATGTGGCGGACCTGGCGCAGCATTTCATCGACGCGCACATCCGATCCCATGTTCCGCGTGCCGTTGTATCCGGCAAACAGGAGCTTCAGTTTCTCGCCCGGTTGCCAGGGCTTCTCTGCCCCCAGCATCCAGCGTGTTCTGGCGCGCTCGATGGAGGTGCTGACCCAAGCCTCGAGAATGAAGTCCATCATGCGGCCGTTCCTCCCGCAGCCGCCGGCCATGGTTTGTAGTCGTACTGAAACTGATTTTCGCGGCTGAACGTCAGCAAAGGGTAACTGTAGTGTGAAAACGGAACCGGCTTGCGGCCCAGTTCAGTGGTGACGCGGGTGTTGTCGAAGACTGTATTCCACACCAGATACGGCATGAAAACCTTCATCAACGAAGCACCGTAGGCCACCGATCCTTTGCGGTTGGAAAGAACTTTGACGGACCCGGTGAAGGGCCTCTCCATGAAGGGAAGGAAGACTGGTGCGCGCTTGTTCTGCGCGGCCGACAGCGCGGTCGTCAGCTGGCGGAAAGTCTGCGACTCGGTGCCCGACGAAAGCTGATACGTGTCGAACCTGGGCTGATCTTTCTGATGCAGCGTGGCGATGGCGTCGGCTACAAAATCCACATTCACGATGTCGATTTTGTCCGTGGGCCGGAATGGCAGCACCGGCAGGCCGGCCAGAAACACAAACGCCTTGACCATGTCGAACTGCGTAGTTTCAGGATAGCGGCTGTCTCCCAGCACAATGCTGGGACGGAAAACGGTCTTCGGCGTATCCGGAAGCAGCACTCGCATCATGTGCTCGCAAAACTTTTTCGTGCGCGCGTAGGGGTCGTAGTCCGAACGGTCCCACTCGATCGCGCGATCTTCGGTTACGACTTCGTTGCTGCGGCGGCCGGCCACAGCCACTGTGCTCACCTGGCTGAAGCGCCGCAGCCCGTGGTAGTGCTCGGCGTGGCGCGCCAGCGTCAACACTTCCAAGGTGCCGCGCAGGTTCACATTCAAACAACTTTTCTCCGACTTCCGGTTCAACGAGGCGGCACAATGAATCACCGAATCGGTGGTGTGCACCAGCCGGTCGTAGTCATCACGAGAGAGGCCAAAACCGGGTGCGGTTATGTCGCCGCGGAAAACACGAATTCTGGTCTGCAGGTATTCGTAAAACCGCGGAAACTTCAGATGCAACTGCATTGCCTGCCACAAGCGCAACTCAGCCTCGCGCGGGTCGCGAGCGCGCACCAGCAAATTCAAGGCGGCACCGTGACCTTCCAGAAGATTCGAGGCGACATGCGCGCCAATATATCCGGTCGAGCCGGTTAAGAATATCGCCACGTGGCTCCGTTAGTTCCAGTCCTGACAGTTTCCCGGTTAGCGGGCGCGAGTTGAAAGCTGCGCGGAGGGCGCGCTTCCAGCGGACGGCCTTCAATCAGCGGATAGGTCCAGCGCCGCAGCGCGGGGATATGCACGTTGATCCAGTACTCCCACCAATCGAGCGAGCGGGTGTCGTATGCAAACTGCGCTCGTTCTTCGGGAACCAGCGCGTGAGAGAGTTTTTCGATGTTGTCGGCTGCAAAGTCATGTTCGTTGAGCAGAATGAAGGGCTCGAATAGTTCGATGAGTTTCTCTACCCGTTCGAGACTGCGCTCGGCTTTCGCCAGAGGCGTCTTCTTGAGAGGCAGTGGCGACATTATGCGTTGAATCGACCTCACGATGGCGCGCTGTGCAGGCGCGGACATGCGGTTGTAGCGCGTCTTCGACACTGGAATCGCGTCGAATCGCAACCGGAGCCACGATTCAAGGCCCTCCTGCGCGCGATAGTGCTTGCGATGCGCCAGCGACGTCAGCTCGATCGAACGTCCCATGTCGCACGGGTTGGTCACTGAAGTTGCGAGTTGATAAACCGGATCGTGCCTGCGCTCGATGACGGCCGCGGCGATCAGCGTCATGCCCGCACAGACTGCATCCACGGGAATGATATCGAGCCTTTTGCTCTCGTTGGAAGGCAACTGGCGGAAATATGTGCCCAGCAGGTAGGACAAAGAAGCGGAGGTATTGATTCCCTCATTCCAGCCTGCGAAGGGCTTCGTGACTGAGGTCTCGACGATCGCGGGACGCACCACGGCGATGGGCAGGCCAGCTCCGTACTTTGCGATCAGCGATTCGGCGAGACTCTTGGTCAGGGTGTACGTGTTCGGCCAGCCCAGTTCGTGGGCGCGCGCCGTTCCGGCTTCGGTGAGGGAGGTCTTCAGCCAGCGGATTTTGTTCTTGCGCACTTGATTCTCAAGCGCCGCTCCCTGCAGGTCCTTCGCGGCATGCTCCCTGGCCAGGGCCTGTTTGGTGAGTTCCGCGCTGACTTCCGCTCCTTCAGCTTCCGCCTCTGCCCGCTTCATCAATTCGTGGAGACCGCGCCACTCCCGCTCCGCGTCGAAATCGGGCGAGCGCCGTGGAGTGTAGTTGGGAATAATCTTTTCCGCAACCCGCCCATCATGTTCGCCGGCCACGTAGCAGGTGGAAAGATGCAGTAAGCCAGCGTGATCGGCCGCGCGCACAAACTCGACGACGTTGACGGCAGCGTCGGTATTAGTCGCCAGTGCGTCGCGCAGATCGGGATTGAAGTCGGTAAGGCCTGAGCTGTTGATGATCAGGTCAAGATCCTTTTGCAGGCGGCGCATGATCTCCAGGCTCAGGCCGAGCCCGGGCTGCGTGACATCGCCCTCGATTACCTCAATCTTGTTACGAAGAAAATCCGACAGACCGTCGCCATAACGCTCGAACAGGGGATCGAAAACAGGCGAATCCTCCACCATCTTCTCGAAGCGGGCGTTTCCGGGATTCGATTTCTGTCGGCGGATCAAGAGGTAGATGCGGGCAACGTGAGGCACATCCGTCAGGATATTCGCGAGCCAGACTTTGCCAATGAATCCGGTGACTCCGATGAGCATGAGGTGCTTTGCGGCTAAGGCGCGCCTCACGGAAAATCCCACAGCCTGGCGCTGCCCATCAAAATGCACAATCGACCGATCGGTCGCGGTGGACGGGCGCTGGGCTGAAATCTCCGCGGCTCGCAGCGTTTCCAGAGAGATGTCCAGGTGCCGCGCCAAAGTCTTTGGCGCTCGACGGCCGTCGGGGCTGGCTTCCCGAATAGGCGCAAAGACTCCACGCGGCCGGATGACGGGGTCGAGCAGCCTGCCAGTCGCCCTGCCGTCGCGGAATTCCAATCGATTGGCCACCAGTCTCCTGACGCCGAGATGTTGGGCCAGGGGACGCATCAGGTGGTCAAGACCTTGACTGACCAGCACTACTTCCGCCCCCGAGCGTACAAGTTCCTGCACCTTCTGCACGCCACGTTCCTTCAATTGCGGCTTGAGTTTGTACTGGAAGTATTCTTCACCCAGCAAATCCAGGCGGTCCCGAGTCACGCCGCGGAGCGCCGTGTGGACCACGCGGGTGGCGAATTTGCGATTCGTGGAGTAAAGAAATGGCCGCAGGGCAGCCATTAAGAAGATCAGGCCGCGCCGCCGCAAGCGCTCGGAAAATGTCTGCGCGTTCCAGGTGAAGAACGCGACCGGCTTGACCACAGTCAGGTCAAGCAGGCTGCCTTCCACCCGCCAATACACGCACGGCGACGTAGAATTGTGGTTTGACGATTCCAAATTAACGTTGATCCTGCAAAAAGGGCTGCCCTTAGCCAGGGCGTACGAAGTCCCTATTGTAAACAAAAGAGAGCGATGGAACGAAGCTTATAGTCCGCCGGCTTGTAGGGACACGCAACTGTCGCAGACACGACCACGAGAATTAGCCTCTTGCCGGCTTCCGGTCGGCATTGAACAGTCCTCACCGCGAGCATCGGGAATACAGGAAAGTCCTCACGTCTCCTCGGGAAACGCCCCGATACCATTCCGTTACTAGCTCTTCCATCTTAAACTCTGGTGAGTATCGGGGAAGTGCAAACAAGAGCAGCGGTTTAACTACGCCCGGGAGACACCTGCCTAGCCCTCCGATCGGCTTCTGGTTTCCCGCGCGTGCGGATTCTTCTGTCGCGGGGAGGGTGATTGGCGACTGCTACCAACGATCTTAACGACGACTTCAATACCGAGGCCAGCGCTCGCACGAGTACCGGGTGCGCCGGGCTCGACAAGATTCTCGACGGCGGTTATCCGCCGGGCCACCTCTATCTGATCGAAGGAGATCCGGGCGCCGGAAAGACGACGATGGCGCTGCAGTTCGTCGCCGCCGGCGCGCAGCAAGGCGAACGATCGCTCTACATCACGCTCTCCGAGTCTCGTTCCGACCTGGAATTCGCCGCGCGAACTCATCGCCTGAATATCGGTGACGTGGAAATCGTTGAACTGCTACCCAATGAGGACGACTTGCGTCCCGAGCAGCAATATACGGTCTTTCATCCCGCCGAGGTTGAGCTGAACGACCGCCTGCAACGTATCGCGACGGAGGTGCGGCGGGTCAAGCCAGACCGCATGGTGATTGATGCCCTCTCCGAACTGCGCATGTTGGCCAAGGATCCATTGCGTTACCGGCGCCAAATCCTTTCGCTGAAGGATTTCATGAGCGATCAGAAGTGTACGGTTCTGTTGCTCGATGATCGCAGTTCCCGCGACGCCGACCTGCAGTTGCACAGCATTGTGCATGGCGTGGTACGCCTGGAGAGAGCGCCTCGCGAATACGGCAAGACACGACGTCAGGTGGAAGTGGTCAAGCTGCGCGGCACTCCTTACCTCGAGGGTTATCACGACTACAGGATTGTCACGGGCGGCGTGATTATATTTCCGCGGCTGGTGGCCGCCGATTCGCGCGGGGAGATGCGCTTCGAAACCGTCTCCAGCGGAATTACGGAACTCGATGCCCTCACCGGAGGTGGGCTGGACCGCGGCACCAGTGCCTTGCTGATGGGCCCGGCGGGCTGTGGGAAGACAACCATCGCCCTCCACTGGGTGGCCTGCGCCGCCAGCCGCGGCGAGAACTGTGCCATCTTCACCTTCGAGGAAGGCCCGCAAACCCTGATGGCGCGGGCCGAGGGCCTGGGCATGGCAATACGTCCGCTCGTTGCTCAAGGCCGAATCGGTATTGAGCGCGTCGATCCTGCTGAAATGTCTCCCGGCGAGTTGGTGGCGAAGGTTCAGGAGTACGTGGAAGACAAGGGCGCACGCATCGTCGTCATTGATAGCTTGAACGGATATTTGCAATCCATGCCGGGCGAGCAATTTCTCGCGATTCACCTTCACGAACTTCTGGCTTACCTGAACAATCGAGGGGTGCTCACGCTCATGGTGCTGGCGCAGGCGGGCCCGATCGGTTCCCTCACGCAAAGCGCGGTCGACGTCAGTTACCTCGCGGACAATATTCTGCTGCTGCGTTACTTCGAGGCGCACGGCGAAGTTCGGCAGGCGATTTCGACGATCAAGAAGCGCAGCGGTGCGCACGAACGTACCATTCGGGAGTTCAAGCTGGGACCCGGCAAAATTCAGCTGGGACGCCCACTCCGGGACTTTCAGGGAGTGCTCACTGGGGTTCCTACTTTCCTCGGTGGATCGAAGGAGGACTGATCGGCGAATGCCGGACCTGCTCCATGCCGACTACAAGGTGCAAGTGCTTGCTCCTTTTGGCAAGGACGCGGCTTTGGTGCGGGAAGTTCTGGAACGCTCGGGCATTCCTGTCTCCGTGGTTGATACCGGCGAGGCGCTCGCCCGTTGCGTGAACAACGGAGCTGGAGCGGCGATTGTGGCGGAAGAAGCGCTGACTGAGGAAACCATCGAATTGCTTGGTAGCAGCGTGGCCTCGCAACCCGCATGGTCTGACTTTCCAATTATCGTGTTGACCGGCGGCGGCGCCAGTACGCCCTCGACCGAAATGCTGGTTCGTTCCCGCGCTCCGATGGGCAACATCACCCTGATTGAGCGCCCGCTGCGTCCGGCTACCCTTATCAGCTGCGTGCGCACCGCCATCCGCTCGCGGCTGCGCCAGTACGAAATTCGCAACCATCTTGAAGAGCGGCAACGCACGGAAGAAGAGTTGCGCCGCACCCACGACGAACTCGAGTCGCTCGTGGAAAAGCGCACGTTGGCCCTGCGCAAGCTTTCTGCGCGGCTCATGCGGGTTCAGGATGAGGAGCGCCGCCGGGTTGCGCGCGAGCTTCACGACGGACTTGGGCAGTGGCTGGCAGCGGCCGAGATCAACATTGACATGGCTCTGCACCGCGAGGGCGCCAAGGCAGTTCCCATCCTCCAGGAGACGCGCAAACTCATCGATCATGCTGTCTCCAGTATTCGCACGATGTCCTACCTTCTGCATCCGCCTTTACTGGACGAGGCCGGGTTTGATGCGGCGGCACGCTGGTTCATCGAAGGGTTGGCAAAACGCACGGGCATGCGCATCAAGGTAGATTTCTCGCACGAGGGAAACGAGCGTGATGCGGCGGAGTGTGGTGAAGCTGTGAAGGCCGGCCGCTTACCCGACGCATTCGAACTGGCGCTTTTCCGCGCTCTCCAGGAAGGCTTGACCAATGTGCACCGCCATTCCTCAAGTCTCGATGCCGTGGTACGTTTTCAGCGCCTTGCGGACGTGGCTGTGCTGGAAATTCAGGATTTCGGGCGCGGAATGCCTCCGCAAGTGGTGGAGCGCTTCCAGCGCACCGGAACCGGCTCGGGCGTGGGACTAGCCGGTATTCGCGAACGAATCAAAGAAATCGGAGGAGACTTCACGATCTCCTCGAACGCCGAGGGAACCGTGCTGCGCGCCATGGTGCCGCTTTGCTCGACGACGGCCGCATCGCCCGACACAAAGTATCCCAGCCCGAAGGTCAAAGAAATGCCAGCTCCGCCCGCGGCCTCCAAAGCAGGAGACTAAGCCTATAGTTACACTTGGCAGCACCATTCAGGGTGACCTGTCTCCGCCTGTTGTCAATGCTGCTGAGAGCAATTCCCTGCCATCGGCCGGCCGGCGAATCTTGCTTGAATCCAGGAAATCTGATCTCTAACGGAATCTCCGAAGACGCTGCCGGCCTCAGATTGGGGATACCTTTCGAACTGAACCTGATCCCCTTGCTTGCACATGCGAGCGATCACTTGCGCCGTCCGCTGAATCGGCGTGGCGGGATCGAGTTCACTGCTGATGACCAGAATCGGCCCCTGTGCCGGCTTCTGGCCGGGTGTGTTCCGGCTGAAATATTGCCTCACGAAGTTGTTGCTCTGCCAGTTCGGTTTCTGCATCTCGACCGGCGAAAGTTTTGACTCCCCACTCGGTTCACCGCAGGCCTCATCCACTCGTGGATACAGCGCAAGTGCTTTGTCCGTCAAAATGTCTTTTACATCGAACTCGGGATAAACGGTTTTGATCCCATAGGCCAGAAACAGAGGCATCTCATAAGTGGGGTGCGCACCCGTATGCTCGTAACGATCCTCGAAATCATCCAGGCTGGAAATGGCGATGCTTCCGAGAAAATTCGTATCTCGAATCTCACGCTCCAACTCCGCTACTCCAATGACCGCCGGGCCGCCTTGCCCAATGCCGATCGCCAGCCACCGGGAATCAAGGTGTGGCACGGCGGCCCGCGCTGCCGGCACTGAGTAAATCACGTCGGTTGCATTGGACTGCGTATCAGAAAACGCATTGCGAAAGCTCGTTCCTAACCCCGCGTAGTCCGTTGCTACGACGGCGTAACCAAGATTGACATACATGGAGAGAAACGGGCCATGCTGCAAATTTCTGGCCAGCGATGGAGCGCACCGGCGGGCAACGCCATTCAGCGCGTGTGCCCAGGCGATGACTGGCCAGCCGCCCGCCGGCGGCTTCCCGTCGGGATAAAGAACAACACCCGAAACCGCAACGTCCTGGCCGCTCGCAGATCGCGAGTGATAAAGGATACGAACCGACAAGACACTAAGCGGCAGGTAGTATTCATCAAATTCCTGGGAGCGGATCAGGTCGCCCGCTTTTCCAGGAGCAAGGTTCGGGGTGTCATAGAACTTGGTGAGCGGTAGGGTGCGCCGAATCTCCGGCACTTTTTCCGGTCCGTCGCTCTTGGCTTGACCGTAAGCCAGTTGAATGCCGAGCGCGGCCAGAACACAACCGCCTCCGATTACCGCCAGAAACACGCGGAGAGTCGATACCCTAAACACATTCACGTCAGATTAGAATGAGAACCTCAGGTTGGGCCGGAACGTAATAGCCTGGAGCTTAGGTTTCACAGCCTGGGGAAATTACGAAAACCACCGCTGTGGCCTCCGCCCTACCAGTTTTCACCGGATTCGTCGTCATCCTCGGAGCGTCGAACCTGATGGCTCTTGTGGTGCACAACAAAAATCATGCCAATGGATGCGAGGGTGGGGGGAACGATCAGGATGAGGATCCCGCTTTTCAGCGCCGCGATCATCCTTGCCCCGGAGGAAGCCGCCTGCGTGTAACAGAGCGCGCAATTCTGTGAAAAAGCCGGCATAGCGGTCAGCAGCAGCAACCCGGCCACTATTGCGCACAGGCCCAGCAGCCCTTTCCGCTTCTCGTTCTGGTTCTTCACTTTGCCCACTGTACGCCGTCCGACACGCGGAAGCTGTCCGTCCAACCATATTGCATGCCCAATATTACAGCTACCGTGAAGATCACGACAAACCACATCAGTCCGCGATTGTCTGCCAGGTGCATGAAGTAAAGAAGCGCAAACGCAGCCTCTATCACTGCCAGGATCAGCATGCGGGTGAACATCTGTGCCGGCGAAATACTGGAATACGCGACCACAAATTGCAGGGCGGCGATCACGAGGATCACTACGTAGACGGTGATATATTTCCCAACGCTGCTCGTGTGTCCTTCAGCCATAACTTTTGGCCCTCAACTTTCCCTAGTGTGACAGATTGAGAAGATAAACGAGGGGTACAACGAACATCCATACCAAATCCACGAAGTGCCAGTACAGCCCGGTGATTTCCAGGTCGTCGGCCTTGTAGCGTCCCCCTTGGTAGCGGAGTCCAACCGCAACGAGCGCGATCACGCCGCCGGTCACGTGCAACAGGTGCAAACCGGTGATGCTGAAAAAGGACGCGCCGAATAGCCCTGTGCCCCACGGGTTCTTGAACAGCGTCATGCCCTCATCGATCAACGCCAGCCATTCACGAATGTGCAACAAGGCGAATAGCGCGCCTAAAGCCGCGGTAATCATCGTCCAGCGAAGTGCCTTGGCCTTGTCGCCGATTTTGGCGGCTTCGATGCCGAAGAGCATGGTGAGGCTGCTGGTCACCAGGATGAAGGTCATGATCGCCACGTTGGTGATGCTGTGGAACGGTCTGGGCCAGTTAGGAGTGGCGTTGCGGAGAAATCCATAGGCCACCAGGCACCCGGCGAAAGTCGCGCTGTCGGCGATGATGAACAACCACATCGCCATTTTTTTTGCGGGAACCGAAAACGCGGGCGCGGTCATTATCTCCGTCGCGCTTGTTCGCGACACCTGCCCGTGAATTGAAAGATCTGCGTGACTCACTGTGCCTCCTACTGTTGACTTGTCTTACAGCTTCATCCAAAGCAACAACAGCAGATACACCCACAACACATCCATAAAATGCCAGTAACGCGAAGTCGCATCCAGCGTGCTCTTTCGCAGAACCGCCTTATTCAGCCGGTGAATCACTCGGACCAACCCGCCCAGTCCTCCGGAGACATGCACCGCGTGCACCCCTGTCAGCACGTAAAAGAATGAACTGTTGGGATTCGTAGCCAGAAACAGTCCTCGCGAGCGCAACTGCAGCCAGGCAACGTACTGACCCGCCACAAAAAGCAAGCCCAGGAAGAGCGTGATGTAGAGCCAGCGCGCGGGGTTGGTGACTTGAGTGCTCCTTCCCGCCATGAAGGCGCCGATCTGTCGGCGCGCCACTTCCAGCGCAACGCTGCTGGCGAGAAGCACCACAGTATTAAGGTAGAGAATCCCGGGAAGGGTGAGGTGGCGCCAGTCGGCAGCCCCTCCCTGGCGGACGATCAAGGCGCTGGTAAACGCCGCGAAACTCATGGCGATGGACGCCAAAACTACCCAGATTCCCGTGGATGCCGGCGGCGGCGAATAGTCCTTGACCCGGCGCAGGTCGCCCTCGGCGGGGGTAAGGTTTCGCCCGCCGTTGCCGGAGTTGCCTACCGGCCGCGTCCGTTCGCGCTGTTCTTCGATTCTTGGCGGTTCAGGAACCGTGGTCACCATTCGCTACAAACTCCTCTCTCCAGGGAACCATGCCTGTCGGCTAGGCCTCGTCGTGCGCCGACTTCACTTGCTCGGGTGATGCTTGCATCACATAATCGCCCACTGAGCTCTCCACGCCATACTGGTAGGGGTCGTGGTAGACGACCGGCATTTTATCGCCAAAATTGTTGTGGGGCGGTGGCGTCGTGGGCGTGCTCCACTCCAGTGAAGTTGCTTGCCATGGGTTGTCCGTCGCCGGCTCACCCCAGAAGCGACTGTGAATCAGGTTGTACAAGAAAATGAGTTGCGCCGCTCCCGTGAACAGTGCAGCCACCGTGATGAACTGGTGTACCGGAATCAACGGCTGCATGTAATCCACTACAAATGCCTGGTAGCGTCGCACATTCCCCGCCAGGCCCAGGTAGTGGAACGGCATGAAGATGGCATAGGTTCCGACGAAGCTGCACCAGAAGTGAATCTTGCCCAAGGTTTCATTCATCATGCGGCCAAACATCTTGGGGAACCAGAAATAGGTTCCGGCAAAGATGCCGAACATCGCTGCCACTCCCATCACCATGTGGAAGTGTCCAACCACGAAGTAGGTGGCGTGCAGCATGATGTCAATCGAGGGCTGCGCCAGGAAGAAGCCGCTGACTCCGCCCGCAATGAACATCGAGATGAACCCCAAGCCGAACAGCGAGGCACTATTGATGCGTAACTTTGCCCCGTAAAGGCTGCCCAGCCAGATCAGCACGATTATGGTGGAAGGGATGGTGATGACGAGCGTCGGGAACGAGAAGGCCAGTGAGGAAACTGGATTCATCCCGCTGACGAACATGTGGTGGCCATAGACCATGTAGCTGAGAACGGCCAGCGCGCCCATGGAGTAAATCAGCACGCGATGGCTCAGCATGGGCTTGCGCATATTGGCGGTCAATACGTGCGACACAATGCCCATTCCAGGCACGATGGCGATATAGACCTCGGGATGTCCGAAGAACCAGAAAAGGTGCTGCCAAAGAAGAGTCGATCCGCCGGAGTGAGGTTGCAGTTGGTCGTTAATCACGATATTAGCGGGGACGAAAAAGCTGGTTCCGGCCACGTGATCCAAAATGAGCAGAATGCAGGCCGGCATCAAGACCGCGAACGCAGTCAACCCCATCAACGAGGTGATAAACCAGGCCCAGGCGCTGAGCGGCAGGCGCCACAGGCTCATTCCGCGGGTACGCATGTCGAGGGTGGTGGTGATGAAGTTCAGCGAACCCAGCAACTGACCAATACAGAAGGTAGCGATGGACATAGCCCAGAGAACTACGCCCGTGCCCTCGCCGGGGCCGCCGACCGCGCCCAAAGCACTGAGAGGAGCGTACTGAGTCCAACCACCCAGGGTTGGCCCATCACTTACGAAGAAGGATGCCACCAGAAACAGGAAGCCCACAAAAGTAACCCAGAACGACATCATGTTGAAGTGCGGGAACGGCATGTCTTCCGCTCCAACCTGGATCGGCAAAAAATAGTTCCCGAAGGCCGCGAACGGGGCGGTGGTAAGCACAAAGAAGACCATGATGGTGGCGTGCATGGTCATCAATTGCAGGTAATACTCCGGCGTCATCACGTTCGCCGGGCGCGCCCGTAGAGGAGAGTAAGTGCAGCCCCGGAATCGCAAAGTTGGTCCATGCCAGATGGATACGCATCAACCAGGAAAGCACCATCCCGACCAGAACCGCTACCAGGGCCAAGCCGTAATACTGCTTGCCGATGACTTTGTGGTCCAGGCTAAAAACGTGCTTCCGGATAAAGCTCGTAGGCGGTGCGTGATGTGCTGCCTCTGCATGCCCTGACATGTCGTGCATGTGCTCACCTCGAAAGGTTATTTCGTCCCAGCTGCCGTAACTGGTGCTGCGCTTACTGCATGGCCGCTTGCTTCTTCAGCCAGCCTTCATAGTCTTCCTGCGACAACACCGAAAGATATGCCTTCATGTTGTAATGCCCCAGACCGCAAAGCTGCGTACAAACAATCTCATATCTGCCGATCTTGGTCGCGGTGAAGTGCACAGACAGGTCCAGGCCCGGAACAAAATCCTGTTGGACCCTTAACTCCGGGACGAAGAATGAGTGCCCCACATCTTTGGAATGCATGAGCAGATGGACCTCGCGGTTCACCGGAATTGCCATTTCCGCGGTGACGATATCGTCCTTCGCGTCCGGATCGTGGTCCAGGTCCAAGCCGAAGAAATTCTGATTGGCCTCGCTGAGCATATCGGGGTGGGTGGTGGCAAACTTTCCATCGGGTCCCGGGTAACGAAAATAAAAGGCGAACTGTCCAGCCTGCACCTGCACAGGGATGGCGTCGGCTGCGGGAGGAGTGAAATAGACATTGGCCCAAGCCTTCACTCCGAACACTCCCAGCGCAAGAGCCTCTGTTCCCACCAGCAGAAAAGCCGCCCAGACCATGGCCTTGGCGCCGCCGGGAAAGTTCTTGATCTTGTCGCCGGGGCGGGGATTGGAGAATTTCCAGATGAAAAGGGCGAGGATGATCTGCGAGGCTAGAAACGAGATACCGGCCTCCGCCATGGTTTCCGACATCTGCTCGTCAATCGGCGCTCCGTGAGTCGAGATGTCTTCTGCCATCCACCAGGTGTGCCGCAGGATGGGAATCGCGGACACGATCGCAATTACGATGATGGTAACTGCAAAGAATTTCGCCATCTTGCCCTCGCATCTAGCTGATAGTCGCTTTCAGCCTCTTCAGTTCGTTTCGAAATGATCGTTCCCTTCGCAGAAGAAGGTGAACAAACGAGTCCCTACATGTTCGCGGCACCGCATTCATCTAGGGACTACGCAAGCAAATCGGCGGCGAGGACAGTTGCATCACGCCACCGTTCGCAAGGAGGCAGGATCGCGAAAGGACGCAATGGCACTGGCCTCGTCCTTCTGAATATCGAACACTGAGGACAACCTCGTCATCTGAAGCAGGTCGTGTACCCTCTGGTTGAGATTTGCCAGCTTTAGTTCGCCACCCTTATTCCGAATCGTCGTGTGGGTCTTAACCAACTCCCCTATGCCGGAACTGTCGATGTAGTTGACCTCGCTCAAGTTCAAGATGATTCTCTTGTTGTCTTTGTCGGCTAAATCGCGAACAATCTCGCGGAGCATTACATTTCCCTCACCCAGAGTGATTCTTCCGCTGACGTCGAGGACGACAACGTCGCCGATCTGTCGGGTGTTGGTTTGCATTTTGACCGGAGTTTTACCCTGTATCCCGAGCCCCGCCCGATCCAGGATGGCGCACGCCGAGGCCGCAACCTCTTGCGATTCAGTTCGAACCACGATCAGCGAGCGTCCCTCTTTCAAAACCTCCCGAAAGAAAGAAGCATCCTCAGAACACTTTTCGTCCGGCGTTGGCTGAGGAGCTTCGGCATCGTGTGAAGCTGCTGATCCGACCCCGGCACCCGCACCTGCTCCAGCAAGCCCCAGGAGTGCGGCTGCTCCAAAACCCAGCGCAAACACTGGTCCTATGCCCGGAAGCAGCAGTGTCGCAGCAAGAACCCCCGCCGACATGCCGGCCGCTCCGCCTACAAAGCCTCCGACGGTAGCACCGAGTTCCTTGGAGATAGTCTTGGCCTCACTCTCGGAGCGAGTGAGAAAAACGACGGATTGTTCCGGCACGCCTCGCACCCGCAGTTCTTTTACTGCCTGCTCGGCGCTGTCGCGCGAGGAAAATACTCCAATTGCAGTTTCCATATCCCCTCCATTTACGAGCGACGGTCTCGACTTCATAGCCTGCAGTACGTCGCAGGTTTCGATCTTCTACTTCGCCTTGTACGTAAAGTCAGCCTTTGCCGACTGGCCGGCGGCCACGGTCACTTTTTGGGTTTGCGTGTTGTAAGTTTCCTGCCACGCAGTCACCGTGTAGCTGCCGGGCGGCACGTTGTTGATGGTGTAATTGCCACTCCCATCGGTAATTGCGTATGGCCCTTTCACCACCACATGCCAGCCATTCATCCACGGATGGATGTTGCACTTTACCGGAATAAATTCTGGATTCTTCCAGCTTTTTTCAACATCGGGAGCCCCTGGCGGCTGCGACTGATTCCACCCCACATTAATCATTGGATTGGGGTTCGGATGAATATTGTGGGCCGTCTGGTCGCTGGTCCTCACCTTAAATTTCTGATTGGTGTCGAGCGGGAGCACGTGCGGTATATACATGCAGCCCTTCTGGTCGAATACCGGCACTTCCGAAGGGACTTCATTCTGAAGGGTCGCCGGCAAGCCTTCGGAGATGTAAAGAACCACGTTCTCAAGTCCGCCGCCTGTGCCGACTACCACATTCTGCATCTGCGCGGGCGCGCTTGCGTGCTGTTTGACGCAGTAGGGGTCCTTCGACATGTCGATCCCCCTCATGTGAGGCGCCGTGCCGTCGAGCTTGACCGTCCCGGTAATCTTGCCGTCTCCAGCGGCATTGACCTGCTGACTCAAGATCAATGCTCCACAACAGACCAGTGCTATTAACGCCAGTACTGCCGCGAGATTGTATCGATTCCTCATAGAAAATTTCTCCCTGTAATGAAGGCGATCCCTTCGTTTGCAATGCTTTACTTAGATTAGGGTTGTCCCGCCGGCGCATTAGGATCGACCGGTTTCAAGTTAAGTTGTTTCGCGATCGCTTTTTCCTTGCTCGGCTCACGCATCAACGTTCTCAAGTAGAAAACCAGGTCCCAGGCCTCATCTGGCTTAATGTTGTCGGCAAATGACGGCATGGGAGTCCCGTCCAAGCCGGTCATAAAGATGCGGTAAATATCCTGGTCGGTGGATCCGCATTTAGGCCGGGACCCTTCGGTAAAGTTGAAAGCCTGGATAGGCCGGCCGAGATCATCTTGCAGGGTCGAGGCGGATGGACCATTGGCTCGACCCTCTACGCCGTGGCACTTCCAGCACTGTACTCGGGCAAATACATCGCGCCCCGCTTTGACGCGCTCCGGAGTCACTTCTGGCTCGGGAGGAATCTGGATGGGCGTCCCGGGCTTTTCGCTCACAAATCGCGGAGAGAAGTGCTTAACCCACGCCACCAGGTCAGCGCGCTCCTGTTTCGTGAATGTGTTCCATTGCGGCATAGCGGAACGGTCGATACCGCGCGCAATGGTATCGAAAAGATCCTGGTCGGTGGGTAGCGTACCCGTCGGAGTGGAGCGGCATTTGAATACGCCCAATTGGAAATCGCGAGGCTTAGGCCACATAGGCGGCTCCAGCCACTGTGCCACCTCGCCATTCCCATCTCCCTGCTCGCCGTGGCAACCGACGCAATAGCGCCGGTAATCGGCCTTGGCGTCGCTAGCGTGGCCGGTAAGATTTCCGACGTGGCTTTCCGTGCCGAGGCGCGAGTCCAAGTCGTGCATCGCTAGCTGCGCCCAGGAAGGCATAGCCAGCGCCAGAACCGCGGCAGCGGCAATCAACAGCGACCACTTCTGCTTTTTTGTCCGCATCTGTTTCCCTCTAGAAGTCGAAGTCAAAACCGATGAGCAATTCGCTGGTGTTGATGTTGTTAGTATTCAATCCGAGACTCGGCCCCGTTCCGTCCTGATGCAGCCAGTTGTATTCGTTGTGCCAGGCGAATCCGGCACGGCTGGTCATAAACGGGTTGTAGCGGTAGCCAATCGTATAGGTAGTAAGGTTGCCGAAGTCTGAAGGAACGCCCGGCGTGGACTGCTGCGACATTCGAATCGTCTCAAACCGTCCAATGAAAATGAGCTGCGGGCTGTACACGTAATGGGGCTCGACCAGGACGCCATTCCAGGTCGGCGCTCGCGCTCCAGGCGGCAAAGTCGTGCCTGGAAGATTGTTGTTCGTAACGGTCCCTCCGATCAGATCCCCATAACCCTGGCCGAACCATGCATTGTCCCACCCGTGCTGGGTTACAACTTGGAGATCGATGTGTTGGCCGAAGTAGAACTGTCCTACGAACCCCTCCCGATTGAACGACTTGTTGCTCAGACCCGATCCGGGCAGTGGTGTACCGGTCTGAGTTAGGTAATAAGTCGGAGCCTCTCCAATCATGGCGTAGCCGCCGATGCGATCCACCCCAAGCTTGCCCACGTCGAAGGCCTGGCTGGCGGTAAAGAAACCGGTATAGCCATTCCCGTAAGGAAGGCCCACGTTGCCGTCCACGCTACTAAGCAAGGCCGCAGAGTACCGGGTGCGGTCGTTGAAGGAGTGGCCCATCACTTCGAGGCCAAGTTGGTTGTCCCCCATTTGACCGAAAACGTTGCCATCACCAACCGGGCGAAAGTGGTAAAGCTGGTAGATGCCGCCGTTGCCAGTCAGGGTCAGGATGCGCTTTTCGGAAAGCAGGTTATCGAGCTCGAACTTGCCCATCTTGATGTTGAACCACGGGCTCCCGAACAGGTTGTCCAGTCGAGCCATCACGGTCTCAAAGTGGAATGAGGCGGTGTTGTCGGAAGACGGAAGCACGTAAAACGAGATGTTCTTTTCCAACGTGCCGCCGGTGTGGAAATCCAACCCGGACAAGTCAAAGCCGGAGGTCGTAACCCGAGTGATGCCGGTTCCTTGATCAACCTGGACTCTGCCCGTGCTCACGCGATGCCATATGGGCGTGATGCGGAAGGTGACCGGCCAGTACGACGGATTCTGCCAGATCGGAGCGTCACGATCATTCATCAACTGGTAGCCGTTGTCTTTGAACTTCTGGCCGAAGTAGTTGAGCATCGGCCACGACTCGTGACATGCGGAACAACGCAAGCCATATTTTCTCGCGAAGGCCGGCAGAGCATTGGCAGGTTGGGAAATGCTCAGAATCGTGAACATCAAGACCAGCGCCGCGCCGACCAAGCGAACCCGCTGACTAAAAACGAAAATTCCCATACGCATGCCGCACTCCTTGCACGATTGGTTTCGAATTCGAAATCCCCACAATGCGAAAAGCGTACCCCACGCGGAGAAGATTCCGCGGCTGCTGCCACTCCCACAGCTGAAAGACCCACTCTGTACGGTAGCGGACCGAGAGAAAATCGTCTCTATACAGGTCGTACCACCGTACCGCGGCGGAATCCTACTACTTCTCCGTGATGAAGTGCAAGGGGGTAAAGTAAAAAAAATTACATTCCTTTTACAATGTCTTTTCTTGCTAGCCTGGCGGAAAAAAACGGCTGCCCGATAATGCGCCCTGCGCTAATAACGTGAGTTGACAGTACAGCCGCCTCGTACGAGACTCTTTGGCAGCTTGGAAACCAGGAGCATCGATGGTTCAGTGGGAGATGGTTCAACCGAAGAAGCGTCACAACCGGGAGCCGGAGCCCAGGTTGGCGCGTAGCGAGGGCAACGTCCCATCCGGTAAAGGCAAGGAAAAGATCGTGAGTATACCTCTCTCGGAAGGCAGAACGAACTCCGCTTGCCGGATGACGCGTGCCATCATGGCGACATTTCTGCTGCTCGCACTGGGAGCCTTTCCACTCTATGCCCGCGAGAAAGACGCCATACAGTACGGCGCGGGCCTCATTGTCAACCTCCCGATGTCCGAAAGCGACGTGGCCAAAGCGGTCGAGGAAGTGGTGCAGAACGGAATCATCCGGGGAACCAAGGAATACAACAAAGACGAATACGTTACGGGCGCAGTCGTAGCTACCACTTCTCCATTGTTTTCGGCTTGGACGGATGGCGGCAAAATCTTTTACAAAGTGCGGCTCCACGCGGTCGATCCTCGCAACTTCAAACAAAGTGGGGACGTCGGCACTCTGGCGGTGCGTTACGTGGTCATGGGTCAGGGCGAAAAGAACACTGTCCTGCGCATCGACGCTGTGTTTGTGGAAGAGTTCCGCCACACTTCCCACCTCTCCAACGGCTCGGTGGAAAGCAGCGAGTACAAGGACATTCACGACCACCTCGAAGCCATGGAAGTGATGAAACAGCAAACCAGCGAAGCCGAGAAAGAGCGACAGGAGCAGCTGGCCAAAAAACAGCGCGCGGCCTTTGAGAGCGACACGCCGCCCGTAACCGCTCCTCCGCCCCAGTCCCGCCCGCCGCTGAAAATGTTGCTGAGGCCCGCGCCCGCCTCGGCCCAGTCGCTGCAAGAACATGTTCAAGATCTGCGCCGGCAGGTCGAGCGTGTCGTGAAATCGCCCGGTGCTCCTCTGAAGTCCGCTCCATTCCGCACCGCCAGCAGTCTGCAATCGTTGGCCACAGGAACCGAAGTCCTGATCGTAATTTCCACCCCTTACTGGTATGGGGTCGAAACTCACGACGGTCAGCACGGTTGGATTTCACGCGATCAACTGGAGCTATTGCCGTGAGCCGTCGGTTCGCCCCCATCCTCGCGATTCTCGGCATCGCCTTGGCCCTCGCGCCACATAGCGTGAGCCAGACGAATGCGAACGAGCGCGTCTTCTCTCAGCCCAAGGCCGTTGTGGAGAGCGCTTTGAAACAACTGCAATCTTCGATGGCCGGGCATCTTCCGGTGCTCGAGGGTTTTGCGACCGCGGCCGATCATCCTCTGGACCGCTACCGGCGAGCCTATTTCCAGTCCACGGTGCAGTTGAGTTCGTCTCCGTCCGGAGGAACAATTGTTCGGGTCAACACGAAGGTGACGGCGTGGTACAGCGATCCGAACTCCTCGCGGTCCGGATATGAACTGGTGCCCTCAAACGGCCGTCTGGAAGCTGATCTTCTGGACCAACTGGCCGATCGATTGGCCTCGACGCAACCTGGCATGAGCGCGTCCTCGGCAAAACCGGCGCCATCCAAAAACCCGCCAACCGAGACGGAGCCTGCCATCTCCGCACCCATGCCCAGGCTTCCGGAGACCGGGGGCACGTTTTCCTCATCGTTGGCGCAAAGCCTCTCCGCACAAGATCACAACGATTCATCTTTCCCGCAGAAAAAATCTGCGGACGACCCCGGTGGCCTCAAGGCCGAAGCCGAAAATCTGGAAGAGATTCTCAAGAATCAGGCTCATCCCAAAAATCTGGTGGCGGTGAAGAAGTCCGGAACTCCCGTGGTCGCTACTCCAAGTCTGAATGCCAAGACCCTGTTTCTCGCCAGCGCTCACGACGAGTTCGAGATGCTGGAGTTCAACTCGAACTGGGTCCACGTGCGTATCTCAGGATTGTCCCGCGGCTGGGTGTGGCGCAATAACCTGGAGATGCCCGGGGACATTCCGGACAATGCGCAAGCCGTCCCCGCTGCGGCGGCACCGGCGGCCGAACTTTTTCATGTCAGCCGCGAAGAGACCGCTGCTTTCCCCGGAGATTGGGAGCCTCTGCGCGGCAAGACCGTCAAAATTATTTCGGTTCAGAAGGCCGATGAAACCGCGAAGGACATCGCGATCACGCTTAAGCTGGAATTTGCGAAGTCCGTGCTCGACAAGAACTTCGCCGAGTTAGCCCAGAAATCGTCCGAGTTTGCCGGAATCGTGTTGATTTTCGATTCCGCCGATGGCGGCATGATCGCTGCTACTCTTTCTACGCTTCAACAGTGGAAGGCCGGCAGATTGTCCGACGCCGCGCTTTGGCATCAATGTTTTTTTGATCCGCCCGAGCCGTTAAGCCCGGCTGGGACAACGGGAAGCAAGTAGTAGGCCTTGACTTTCAATCACCATCGGAGTATCTATGCATTCCTTGGAGACGTTGCTGGACGCGTGGGGTCGGCAACGTGCTTCGTTCTCGTAGGACTCAAGCGAACGGCCTAATTCATGAGCGCGATTACATCTCCTCTTTCCGTTCTCTGCAATCGGACGACTTCCCTTCTTCGCGACTATGCCGAGTTGACGAAGCTGCGGGTCACGACGCTGATCGTGATGACCGCATGGTGCGGATATTATTTCGGAGCGCAAAAGGCCGGAGTTTCCTCCCTTAGCTGGGGGCTATTGCATGCCTTGCTGGGGATCGGGCTGGTTTCCAGCGGCACCGCGGCCCTGAATGAAGTCATGGAACATGAAGTCGACGCGCAGATGCGCCGCACTGCCATGCGCCCGCTTCCCGCTCAGCGCATGAGCCTGCGTCATGCCACCATCGTCGGACTGGTTGCTTCCATCGGGGGTTCCCTTTATCTGGCGATGTTCACCAACCCGCTGACCGGATTGTTGACGTTCTTGACCTCGGTGGTTTACCTCGCGGCCTACACCCCGCTCAAGCGCATCTCCCCCATCTGCACGTTTGTAGGAGCTTTTCCTGGGGCTATGCCCGGTGTCCTCGGTTGGACCGCCGCCCGCGGCCGGCTGGAGTGGGGCACGCTGGTGTTGTTCGCCATCCTCTTTATATGGCAGTTCCCACACTTCTTCTCGATTGCCTGGCTCTATCGCGATGATTATGCCCAAGGCGGCATTCGCATGCTGCCGGTAGTCGAGCAGGACGGACGCTCGACGGCAAGACGCATCCTGATTTACTCGCTTGTTCTGATTCCCGTCAGCGTTCTGCCCAGCCTTATGGGCATGGCGGGAAGGATTTATCTCCTCGGCGCTGTGCTGCTGGGGCTCGGTCTTCTTTATTTCGGAATGCGCCTGGCTTTTCTCCAGCTGCCTCTGACGGCCGCGGCCTCCAAGATGCGGGCTCGCCATGTTCTGCAGGCGACGGTGATCTACCTGCCTCTTCTATTCGCCCTCATGATGGGCAATAGCACCCGGCTATAGTTTCGGACCTTTTTCGCCTTCCAACTCAGTCTCGAGCCGCGGCTCGTTTCCCGGCAGCAACGCGACCTCCTACCGGTTCTGCGCGGTCTGCTTCGGAGCCGGTTGCGCCAAATCTGGCGGCGGACCAAGGTTGTCGGGCATCTTAACCGTCAGCGAATCCAGAAACGCCAGAATATCGTCGCGCTCATCGAAGCTCAGAAAATCCAGAGCGTGGATTTCCTTGTCCAGATGCGCATTCTGATTTCCTCCACCAATATAGTGTCCCAGCGCATCTCTCAGTGCCGGGAAGCTACCATCGTGGAAGTATGGCGCGCGTGTAGAGATGTTGCGCAGTGTGGGCGTCTTGAAGGCTCCCATATCCGCGTCATTTTTGGTCTGCTCGAAGCGTCCCAGGTCGGCGAGGTTCCCATCCGCGTCCGCTCCGATTCCGAGATTATGAAACTTGTTATCGGTGAACAGCGCATACTTCTTGCCGATGGTGTGGCACACTGCGCAATCACCCTTCTTGGGATCCATGAACAACTTCAATCCCCGCTGCGCGGAAGCTGACAACGCTTTCTTGTCATGTCCATAGTAAAAGCGGTCGAACGCCGAATTCCCGCACAGCACCGTGCGCTCGAACGAAGCAATCGACTTCGCAACCAGATCAATCGTGATCTGGTCCGTCCCCCACGCCTGCTTGAACAGCGCCACGTACTTGGGATCGGCCTGCAACCGCTTCACCACATCCGGGTATGTCGACGCCATCTCCACCGGATTCGCGATCGGCCCCTTGGCCTGCTCTTCCAGGCTGGGCGCGCGCCCATCCCAGAACTGCAGCGTGTTGTAAGCAGAATTGATGACAGTCGGTGAGTGCCGCGTTCCATGTTTGCCGCCGACGCCGGTCGAGACCTTTCCCCTGTCGGTGAAACCGGATTGAGGTGTGTGGCACGACGCGCACGAGACCGTGTTGTCGGCCGAGAGTACCGAGTCGTAATAGAGACGGCGACCGAGCGCCACAGTCTCCGCCGTCGGAGGATTATCCGCCGGGATAACCAGCGGCGGCAATCCCAACGGAACCTTGATATGCAGGGGTGCACCAACCGGCATCGCCGTCGCGCTGGTTTCCTGTGGATCGCTCGCGGATCGCACCGTAACCTGGCTCGCAGCCAGTACCAGCAGAATTAAAACAAGTAACAAAAGAATTCCGGGAAGATATAACTTCTTCATGACGACCTCCCTTCGATCATGGAAGAATTCTAGCCTTCGCTATACTTCCTGCCGTGATCGCGCGCACACCGGGCTTCAAGTTATGCAAATGTGTCCCCCGCGCCTTGCCTTAGAATGTAAGAGCTTTTGTTGCGAAGCCAGCCAAGGATCGGACGATACGCCACCGCGAGAGGCCGCTGCTTGAAGTTCACCGAAGATCCCCACCGAAGACTGAACGCGCTGACGAATGAGTGGGTGCTGGTCTCTCCTCATCGCGCCACACGGCCCTGGCAGGGCGAAATTGCCCCAGTGCATACCGCGCCCGAGCCGCCTTACGATCCCGGGTGCTACCTGTGCCCGGGCAATCTGCGGGCCGGCGGGGTTCGCAATCCTGCATATTCAGACACGTTTGTCTTCGAGAACGACTTCGCGGCGCTCAAGCCCGGCACGATCGAACAGCGCCTCGACATTGAAAGCCGGGGCTTGCTCGTCGCCGAGGCAGAACCTGGCATCTGCCGCGTCATGTGCTTCTCTCCGTTTCACAACGAGACGCTCGCCACCTTGGAACTGATGCAGATCGAAGTCGTAGTCCGCGCTTGGATCGAGCAATTTCGCGAGCTTGCAGCGCTCAAGCAGATCCGGCATGTGCAGATCTTCGAGAATCGTGGCGCCATGATGGGAGCCAGCAATCCACATCCTCACTGCCAGATCTGGGCAACCGCGTCGATCCCCGAAGTTCCTTCGAAAGAATTGCTCTCGCAGCAGTCTTATTGGAAAGCACACGGCCAATGCCTGTTGTGTGATTACGTAGATCTGGAACAGCGGCAGAAGGTCCGCGTAGTCTGCCAGAATGATGGATTCGTGGCGGTGGTGCCTTTCTGGGCAGTTTGGCCGTTCGAAATTCTCGTCTGCAGCCGCCGCCACTTGCAAACCATGCCGGAGTTCAGCGCCGACGAGGTCGTTTTCCTCAGCCAGATTCTCAGGCAGGTGACATCCACCTACGATAAAGTTTTCCAGGTTCCATTCCCATATTCCATGGGATTCCACCAGGCGCCCACGGACCATGATGATCATCCTGAATGGCACTTCCACGCGCACTTTTACCCGCCATTGCTGCGCTCAGCAACCATCCGAAAATTTATGGTCGGGTTTGAGATGCTGGGAACGCCGCAACGCGACATCACGCCCGAGGCCGCGGCAGTGCAGTTGCGAACTCTAAGCGGAATGGTAACTGCCGAGTAGCATTCCTCAGGATTGCGCGAAGATCAAGCGCTTCGCCATCTGGGGGTCGCTTGTGTGTTCCCCTGTGTCGCAAAATCAGCGACCGCCTGCCGCTCTCACTCGCGTTCGCCTGTGGATTCAGATGGGGGATGCCAGTCCCACTGTTTGCTTGCTTTATACCTTTCGCGCAACTCTGCGGCGAGCAGGCAAAGGCCGGCAACGAATGCCGCCCCGACTACAGCCGCGAGTCCCATTTCTAAAGTACTCATCGAGTTTCCCCCACACGAATGACTTTCGGAAAAATCTGGTAGCGGCCTGTCTATTTGTGAGCTTTGTCCTTAGCCTCATTGACTTTGAGCGCGCGACCGCCAACTGTAGTTCCCGCGATCGCTGCGGACGCTTTGTCAGCTTCGTCTGCATTGGTCATTTCGACAAACGCAAAACCTCGCGGACGTCCGGTGTCGCGGTCGGTAACCATATTGACGCGTTCCACCGCTCCGTGAACTTCAAACAGGCTTCGCAGTTCTTGCTCAGTCGTAGTGAACGCCAGATTACCAACGTAAAGGTTCTTCATAATAGTGTTTTCTCCTGCTGTCATGCAGTCGCGGCATCGTGCGCTGTCCGCCGTTCCTGCGGTGAATCGAGTTGCCATGAATGTTGAATATGGCGCGAATGCGCGGAAACCGTGAAGTACGGAATGCCCAGGAAATGCCGGGCGGAGATTCCGGTTACTTCAAGACAGTTAAAGTCTTGTCCGCGCAGTTGCGCGAAGATGCGTTGCAACGCCGTACGGAGGCTATCGGCCTGAATCGAACCGAAGGCGCTGGCATGGACTTCGTCCGCCATGAAAAAAGAGTTCCACCCGGCTGCGTGAATCTTCCGGTCAAGCGCGAACCCATTCAATGCCCGAACCACACTCCAGTTCGGCAGGTAGGAATCGCTCTCCAGTTCCAGGCGCTGGTCCATGGCGCGGCTGTCTCGAATCAGAATGGTTCCAATTTGAATGCCCAAAGTCACGTTCCTCTCTTCGTATGTACGCGTGCGTGGGATGAAATTGCGGCTCCCACACCGCCGGGATCGACCTGCGTACGGCTTCGACGCCCGGACGTAGGTAGTCAACTCTAGAAATTAGCGGGTCACTAAGAGGGGAAAAACTCCAGATTGGCTGACTTAGCTCAGTAGACCTGAAAGAGCGGAAGGAGGAATCGCTCAGTCTCAACCCTAGTCTTATGCGGTGAGATTGTCAATCGCCGAAATGCCAGGTTGGAGGCATGTAGAACAGGCTTCCGAGCAGCCCTCAGACGTTGAAACCTTCGGCCCGCAGGACCTCTAAAGCGCGAGAACCTGATGATCATGGCAGTCGGTGCGAATCGCATCATGGATCTGATGCAAGAGTTCTGCTCCGTAGCGCGCGACAAAATAGACGCCCCCAATTTCCCGCTCCTGCAATCCCTTGTTGGGATACAGCGCCTGCACCAGCATCTCCGCGTGACGGCTGACGAGCTCGCCTTTCTGCGCCTCCGCCCGCGCCGCCTGGGTGTAGAGCCGTTCCAGCTGGTGATGCATCTTCGAACCCGCGGTCTGCGCGGCGTCGACCAGCGTGCGATCCAGCAGCTCTAACTTTTCCCGAATGGTCGCGAGGTTACTATCCAACGACTTGTTCATGACGTTGAACGCCGCCTGCAAGGCCTGCGGCAGGTTGCGCGCAGCCAGTTGCTGCCGCAGCCCCTCCGGTCCTTTGAACACGTCGAGAATCGTAACTCCGTGACGTTCCATCAGCCGCTGAATCTTCGGCTCGACGATCGTCGCTGAAAACCGTGGCACAACCGGAGTTACGCGCCCGATCAGCACGTCGTACACTGCGCCCACCTGTGCGAAATAGGCCGTCTCCGCGGCGCCGCCGGTGTAAGCCAGCGTGGGCAGCAGATAATCCTGCACCACCGGACGCAGCAGCACATTCGGACTGAACAACTCCGGCGACGCAGCAACCTGCTCCAGCAACTCAGCCTGCGAAACTTTCTTTGCCTCGCCCTCACTCTCCCTGCCTTCACTCTGTATGACAAACTCCGCCCCGGACCCGTTCGCCCGGCGATGTACCGCAGTCCGCGCCCCATCCCGCATGGCAAATAACAGCACGGACGACGCCGTAACCTTCACCTGCTGATAATAACCGGCGGCCTCCAGAGCCTTCCCTCGATCCAGCAGTGCATTATCCAGCTCCTCCGCTCGCTCGATCGCCGCCCGGTAAACGGGTTCGGCCACGCGATGCAGTTCCGGATCGGAAGCATCCAGCAGAACCACTCCCCACTCCGCAAACAACTGCGTGTATAACCGTGCAAACGCCGTGCCCAGCGTCTCCCCCGGACGATACGTCTCGCGCAGCAGGCGCGTCACGTCGCAGTCACCCAGCAACTTCGCAGCCTGTTCCACGAGCGGCAGAATTTCCTCGCCCAGCCGCACCTCGCTCACCGGAGCACCTGCCACGCCATGGCTCGGCGTCGTCAGAGTCTGCAACTTTCCATCCGCGAGAAACGAAACGTGATTCACTTCCGCCAGATCATGATCGGAAGTTGCCAGCCAGAATATCGGGACCGCATCCACTCCCGCTGCCTGAGCTTCTTCCGCCAGCTTCACCGCGGTCAGCGCTTTGTAAAGCGCGAACATCGGTCCGCCGAAAAGCCCCACCTGCTGTCCCGTAACCACGGCAGCCGCGCCGTTGCGCAGCCGCTCCACACTGGCCAGCGTTTTTGCCGATGCATTCCACGACTTATTCTGCCGCTCCAAAATGCCGGCGACCCGCTGGCGGCGGGATGACTCGTATTTTATGCGGGAAGCTTCTTCCTGCATCCACTCGCGGAAAGAAGGAGATCGCGGATAAAATTGTTGCACTGCGGGGGAGTAAGCTAGGAAGTCCGTGAAAAGTCGCGTCGTGTGCGGGATTTGGCCGAACGGCAGACACTGCGCCTTCACAGACACCTCTCCTGACATCTTCGCTCCATCTCCCGTTGGACGCATGAGATCATCCCAGGTCAACGCCTCTGATTCTACAGGTTCGGTGTCGTCATTCAGATGCCCTCAAATCGCCTCAAGATGCAAGATAATGGTGTCTCGCATCTATATTAAGGACTCCAGATGAGTATCGCAGAATGACTATGGCTGCCACTCCGCTCAACATCACCGCGCCGCTCACTCTGGAAGGTACGGTCGTTCGCCTGGAACCTCTTCGCCGCGAGCACGCCGAGTTGTTCTGGAGCGTTGCCCACGACGCCGTCGAAGATATCTTTCGCTGGATTCCCTATCGCATGCAGACCCGCGAAGACTTCGAACGACTCGTTGAGAAGGCCCATGCCGAGCAGCAGCGAGGCGAGTCCGTCGTGTTCGCCACGGTCGAGCGCGCCTCCGGCCAGGTCATCGGCAGCTCCCGCTTCATGAACATCGACCGCGACAACCGCCGCGTCGAGATCGGTTCCACCTGGATGGTCCCCGCCTGGCAGCGTACCGCCGTCAACACCGAGGCGAAATACCTGATGCTCCGCCATGCCTTTGATGTATGGAAATGCGTGCGTGTCGAACTGAAAACCGATGCCCTCAACCAGAAGTCCCGCAATGCCATCCTGCGCATCGGCGCCAGGGAAGAAGGCACTCTCCGCAAGCACGTGATCACCTGGACCGGCCGCATCCGCGACAGCGTCTATTTCAGCATCCTCGATACCGAGTGGCCCGAAGTGAAGGCGAAGCTGGAGGCAAAACTTGCCTGCTGAGCTATTAGTAATGCCGACGGATCATCGGTTCAAATCCATGAATCCAACACCAACGACGAATTGGATTCTCGGGATGACCTTGCCGATGAAGAGGGCGACGTTGGTCAGAACAAACTCAGCCGCTTCCATCCTTTCGCGGACTCGGTGAAGAGATGGAATAGCGGCTGATTATGGCAATCCCCGACTACTTAGGACAGGGCACAGCGGACTGGGTGAGCACGGGATCCGGGAAGCTCCACATCCCGTCGATGGCATTGGACGTTGTTCCCATCTCGAACCACGGCAACAGGACCAAGTTCTGCGGATGGTAGGTGAAGCCGTCGATCGTCACCGTGGTGGTCGCGTTGGACAATACCTCGATTGGATCGCCAACCTCGAGGTTATTCTGACAAACCGTGGAATTAGCGGGTTGACCGGGGAACTGCCAGTTCGGAGTAGCGTCGTCGACAAAGGGATCGTTGAACGCCTCCGAAGTCTCATGCGAGAGCGCGGTAACATCCTCAAATCCCCCGTTGAATATTCCCGGCGAGATCCAGCTTGCATATTGGGTGATCCAGCGAGGTTGCGGCACGCCAGAGCCAAAAAAGTAAGTGTGGAAACCCAGCACGCAGCACTGTCCGGGAACGTTCGGATTTTTAACGTCGAGAGAGAAAAGATAGGTGTTAGGAAACAACATCATGTTCAACGAGTCCGTGTTGAAAACCCCATTGTTGATGTCGTTGTTGACTTCGTTGCCGAAGAAGAAGTTGAAAAGAAGATCCAGCATCAGCACAAAGGTGCTGCCGTCAGCCGCCGTTCCAGTGAAATACGCGCGTGCTTGAATGATCTTACCGTTTTGCAGTCGCACGTTGACGAAGCGAGGCACAACTATGGTCTCGCGGTTCGCCACGTTCGGGACAAGTTTCGTGTGCCAATTGCTCGCCATCTTGTTGAAGAACTCGGCGCGCAACTGGGCATCGGCGTATTGAATATTGCTGCCGGAAGCATAATTATGCTCCCTGAAGTTGGGCGAGTTAAGGGTGTGATGCTCAAAAGGTGCGAAGGGCACCTTCATAAACGTGCTGCCATCGGCGTTGAGCAGTTGCAGTGAGATTTCGTCGATCGGGGCAGAGATGAGAGTCTCACCTCCCGCCAGAGGATGATTTCCCATCATGCTGAAACGGAACACTTGGCCTGCACTCGGACCATTCTGAGCAGCAAATGCACCGTCAAAACTATCTACGGTTTGTAGGCCGTCAATGGTTCCGGCGCCGGTGTCGATGATCAAACTCTCTGCCTTTGTGCTGCCTTGCGGCGATTTGCCTTCCCCCACTACACGGCCAGTTTTGGCATCAAACACTGTGCCGGAACTGACTGTGAGTTGGCCCGGTCGTGACAGATTCACAGCGCGTGGAGCAACCCGCGTCATACTGGGAACACCGCTTCTAACCGCCGCGGCCGCCTCAGGGTCTTTTGCTTGGCCAAAACCGATTGTGCTCATTGCCAGCAAAAAGAAAGACCCGAATGCAACGAGGAACTTCTTCATAGGTATTCTCCTTGATTTAATCAGCATGCGGAAGGGAACGTCACATGAATAGTCTGGGACGTGTCCTTACTCGAATCTCCTTCGATTTGGAAGACATCTCGACGCAGGGTCGCGATGTGATTGACTACGTAAGCAGGAATCCGGCGATCGTCAAGCAGGGGACGATCAAACCTGCGGCAGTCACTTTAACCCAGGTGGTATATCGGCTGTCAATCAAAAATGTTCTACTTAGAGTGGAGTACTCCATGCAAAATACTGCACTCTCCAAGCCGAACGGCGTGGGATAGCGATGCTATCTGGCATTGCAATTTGCCTGGGAGTCGGGTCGGGATTTGACTTCCAGCCGCCTAAAACCTAGTCTGGAAGTAGTTCTTTGCTGGCCCATCCCACCAGTGGGGGCGTCACGGCTTCGACGGAGATGCTTGCGGCCAAGAGGCATGCCGGGGTGCACACACCCGTAATCGTGGGCAAAATGATAATTGCCAATCAACAGATGGCATACGCTGCTTAATTAATTAAGTAGCCGTCCTCCGCGGCTTCGCCCGTGGGCTGCGGTCAGGACGTCACACAGCGGGCTGCTCTTCCCTGCTACGTCTGGGCTGGGAGGCTAAGATCTCAGGCTAGCGGTTCACGTTTCTTGTCCGTTCTGAGCGCGCGCCGCGAAGGTCTTGGGCAGGGTGGCAACACCTAATGCCTGGGGCATGAACGCGAATAAGCATGTAGTCTCTTGACCAGTAACATTTTCGGACGCGGGTTCGACTCCCGCCGCCTCCACCATTCTATATAGTTGATTGTAAAGTAGTTATAAAAACATACGAAAATAGAACAGGTGGCTTCCACAGACTCGACTGTCCTCATCGAAGGGGAAACCGGCACAGGAAAAGAACTCGTCGCGCAGGCCATTCACAACGCCAGTCAGCGCGTCGGGCGCGCTTTTATAAAGCTCAATTGCGCGGCCATTCCGCTGGATCTTCTGGAAAGCGAACTATTCGGTCACGAGAAGGGTGCCTTTACCGGAGCCATCGCTCAGAAGATCGGGCGCTTCGAAATGGCAGATAAAGGCACGCTGTTTCTCGACGAAGTGGGCGACATCCCCTCGGCGCTGCAGCCAAAGTTGTTGCGTGTGTTCCTCGTAGCGGACCGCTCGGTGCAAGGTGATCCAGATCAGCCGACAAAGCCGATGGGCAGTTGCCCCAATGGTCTGATTGTGTCCCAGGCGTGGTTACGAGGGGGCGATACACGATCTCGAAGATGCTTCCTTTTGTCTTAACCGCAGCGTTGACGCATTGATTCAGAAGATGCAGCGCTCCTGACATCGAGCCAGCAGCTTCCCGCTTCTGGCAGCTCGGCTTCCAGTACCGTTCGAATGCTCCCCGAACCGGTTTCCAATATTGCGTAGTGGATTCCATCACTACTTCCTCGACCTCCTGCTTCACGAACCATTCCGATAGCAACCGCAGATGGTCAGGGGTGGTGCCAAACTGGCGCCTCTCAAACTGGTACTCGCTTTCGCCTTCGACGTCGGCCACAACCACCGCCAACATCTTTTTATGAACGTCTATTCCCGCTATTCTGTAAGCCATGGGCTTCCTCCTGGCGCGAGCGGAAAGCGTGCCGCAACTTTCATCAAGCAGGGTCGCGGGCTATCGCCCTCCCCAGGGGAAGAGACGATGCCCAATTATTAGCTCAATCACGCACGCTCCGGATCAGACAAACAGACGGCCTCGACTTATCCATTGCCGACTCGACCTCGCCGCTCCAACCTGTTGCCATGTTACTTTTGAGTCATTTTCATAAGGTTTAGCGGGCCGCAGGCCCAAAAATGACAAACAGGAAACTATGTTTTTGGTCGCAAAATCAGTTCACGCTAATACCCAGGTCGCTTGAGTCTATGAATGCCGGCGACCCACACAGCGGGTGTAAGGTCTGCAGTAGACGCACTTGTAGTTGCAGCGGTCGGTAACGGAAATCCGCAGATCAGTAATGGCGCGGCCGAATTTGTCGTGTAGAACCATTCCTAGTAATCAGTAGCCATTGGCAAACTGTGTGTCGTCGAGGTTCCAACTGCCCCCAAGTGCTTTGTAAAGCTGGACCACAGCCAACCTCCGATCTCGAGAGGTCTGGGAAAGAGAAAATTCAGCTCGATAGAGAAGCTGCTGAGCTTCCAGAACCTCGTAGTAGCTGGCGAGACCGCCCCGATATCGGCGATTCGCGATCGCCACCGATTCAGTCAGGGCCCTAACCTGGTGCTTCTGCTGCTCCTCGATATCGCTCAGCTTCTGAGATGCGGTGAGGGCGTCCGATACTTCTTGGAAAGCCCTCAATGCACTCTGCGAATACTGAAACTTGGCCTGCTCGAAGGCGGCCTTGGCGGCCCGACGTTGCTTTGTCAAGCGGCCTCCTGTAAAGAGGGGCCCCGAGGCCGACGCTGCAAGTGCCCAAACGTCCGAGTTTCCAGTGGTCAGCGACGATAAATCCGTGCTGGCCCGTCCAAAGAGCGTCGTCAAGCCAATACGGGGAAAGAAATTCGCGTTCGCAACCCCGACGTTTGCTAAAGCATATTTGAGATTATCTTCGGCCTGGCGAATATCAGGGCGTCTTTCAAGAAGCTGAGATGGGATTCCAGCTGGCACGATCGGAGGAGTGTTCAATCCCACTTCGGGTGGACTCCTCTTCATAGAACCGGGATTCCGACCGACGAGAACACAAATCTGGTTTTCTTTTTCCGCAATCTGCCGCTCGGTATCATCAACCGCAGCCTGAGCTGCAGCCAAGGCCGATTCCGCGCGAGTGACCTGTAATTCGGAACCAATTCCGGCGCCAAAGCGCTCGCTGAAAAGTTTATATGTTGCCTGAAAGTCGTCGCGGCTTTGATGAGCGAGTTCCAAACGTCGATCCAGTTCCACGAGTTCGAAGTAGGCGGCCGCGACGTCGCTTACAAGCGACAGCATGAGGCCGCGGCGGGCCTCCTCAGTTCCCAGATAAGTCGCATTCGCCGCCGCGGTGTTTCGAATGCGGCCCCAGAGATCAATCTCCCAGGCAGTGGAAAGACCGCCCAGAAACAGGTCATGCGTGGAGGCTCCTGCCCTTGGAAGACTCAGAGCGGGACTGAACTTATACTCGCCGAGATCGCGTTGCACTCCCAAGTCAAAGCCTACCGAAGGGTAGTAGGCAGAGCGCGCCACGCCAACGTACGCGCGCGCTTCTTGGGTGCGCGCGATAGCGGTACGCAAATCGTAGTTGTTCTTGAGAGCTTCCTTAATCAGGTTCTCAAGTAGCGGATCCGAATAGATGTTCCACCACTCCTGATCCGCCAATGAGAACGAATCCGCACTCGCTTGCCCGCGAAACGTTGGAGGAACCTGCACCACTGGTCTTTTGTAGACTGGGCCGCGGAAGCAACCACACAGGAAAATCGTAGCCAGGAGAAGAATCGGGGCGCCGCGTTTCACGACAAACTCCTCCAAGAACTTATCTTATCTTTGGCAGATTCCACGGCGTAAAACGCGACCGGTATGATGAAGATGGCGAGCATGGTTGCGGCGAGCATGCCGCCGATCACCGCAGTCCCGAGGATTCGCCGGGATGCCGCTCCCGCCCCGCTTGCGATCGCGAGCGGAATCGTCCCGAGGACGAAAGCAAAGGACGTCATCAAGATGGGCCGGAAGCGAATGCGGGCCCCTTCCAACGCCGCTTTCAACGCGTTCTTTCCGCGGAGACGTTCCGACCTGGCGAACTCGACGATGAGTATGGCGTTCTTCGCCGAGAGGCCAATCAGCATCACAAGACCAATTTGCGCGTAGACGTTGTTTTCAAAGCCCCTCACCCTTAGTGCAACAAAAGCACCGAACACGGCGACCGGCGTGCACAGCAGAACGCTAAATGGAAGGAACCAGCTTTCGTACTGGGCCGCGAGGATAAGAAATACAGCAAGAAGCGAAAACCCGAAGACCACGGCGGGACTTACTTGAGATGCTGCCTTGTTCTGCTGATATGAAAGAGCATTCCAATCGTATCCCATATCTCTCGGGAGGACTTGATTGGCTACTTGCTCGAGCGCCTTCATGGCTTGCGCGGTGGTGTAGCCGGGAGCAGCCGATCCCGTAATCTCCACCGCGCGGTATTCGTTAAACCGGGAAGTAAATTCTGGCCCGGCCGTGTCCTTAATGGAAACGACCGAGGAGAGAGGTAGCATCTCGTTATTCTTGTTGCGGACAAAAAAGTTCGAGACGTCCTTGGCCTCGGTGCGATAGCCGTTGTCTGCACCGATGTATACCTGCCAGGCGCGACCGAAGCGGTTAAAGTAGTTCACAAAAAGGGAACCCATGAAGGCTTGAATCGTGCTGTAAACGTCTTTTACTTCCACGCCCTGTTTCAAGACTTTGTCGCGATCGACCGCAACTAGAACCTGAGGAACCTTGGCGTTCAATGAGCTGTTCAGGCGCGCGAGCTCAGGCCGCTTTTGAGCAGCTTGCAGAAACCGATCTGCATTTTCGGCGAGATAATCTACCGATTTTCCGGCCCGGTCCTCCAGCATGAAGCTAAAGCCTCCGGAAGTTCCGACCCCGGAAATCGCCGGTGGTGAAAAAGCAAAGGCGCGCCCCTCCGGCATCCTGTCAAGCTTATCGTTCACCGAATCCATGATCGCTGTGATGCTCGTATCCTTACTTTTGCGCTGGTCCCATGGCTTCAACGCTACGAACACGAAGGCGCTGTATGTGGCGTTCGTTTGCGTAAGGAGGCTGTTGCCAACGATGGTGCTGTAGTACTGAACACCCGGCGTGCTCCTGAGAACCGCTTCTACTTTCTTGGTAAAAGCGTCCGTTCGCTGGAGCGAGGCCGCATCCGGCAACTGGATATTCAAATAAAAATAACCTTGATCTTCGCTAGGAAGAAGTCCGGAAGGAAGCCTGTACCCCACCAGAAGAGCTGCGCCCGCTACCGCGCACAGCAGGAGCGCGCTCAAAGCCATTTTTCGGATGAGCGTGCCAGAAATTCTGACATATCGATTCGTCGCTCTGTCGAATGCTCGATTGAACCCGCTAAACACTCGATGCAGGAAACCGGTGGACTCCTGCCGTGGCTTCAAAAGGAGAGAACATAGCGCGGGACTCAGCGATAGAGCGTTGAAGGCAGAGATCACCACAGAGACCGCGATCGTCACGGCGAACTGCTGATATAGACGGCCTGTGATTCCTGGAATAAAAGCGGTGGGCACAAAGACCGCAGCAAGGATAAGGGCAATCGCGACTACCGGGCCACCGACCTGATCCATTGCCTTGAGCGAGGCCTCCTTTGGACTTAAGCCCGCGGCTATGTTTTTCTCGACGGCCTCGACAACGACAATCGCGTCGTCGACCACCAGACCAATTGCCAGGACCAACCCGAATAAGGAGAGGGAGTTGATAGAGAAACCCAGCATCGGAAAGAAAATAAAGGTCCCGAGAAGCGAAACAGGAACCGTCAGTGCGGGGATTAGCGTGGCGCGAACATTCTGCAGGAACAGGAATACTACGAAGATTACCAATAGCAGCGCCGCCACCAGCGTGGTGATGATTTCGCGGACGCCTTCTTTGACGGAAAGGGTCGTGTCGAGCGAAACCACATAGTCGACGTCATCCGGGAACTTCTCCTTGAGCTGCGCCAGCATTTTTCGGACGCCATCGACGGCGTCAATGGCGTTGTAGCCCGGCAGTTGAAAAACATTGATGATCGCCGCAGGAGCGTCGTTCATTCGCCCGATCACGTTGTAGGTCTGTGCTCCGAGTTCGATTCGGGCAACGTCCTTCATTCGAATGAGAGAACCGTCCGGGTTCTCGCGAATCACGATATTGCCAAAGTCTTCTTCGGAAACCAGGCGCCCCTGGGCACGCATCGTGTAGGTAAACTCCTGCCCGCTTGGAGCAGGTTCTGCACCTACCTGCCCTGAGGGGTTAACGGTATTCTGCTGCTCAAGAGCATTGACGATGTCGGGCACAGTCACGCCGAGGCTGGCCAACTGGTCGGGCTTCACTCATTGACGCATGGCATATGCGCCGGCACCCTGCACGACGATAGAACCGATCCCCGTGACGCGCGTGAGCGGATCGGCAATATTAATGTTGGCGTAATTCGCCAGGAATTTTGCATCTCGGGTGCCCTTCGGAGAGTAAAGCGCAATGATCATCAGCGGGCTGACATGGGATTTTGCGATGGTCACGCCCTGGTTCCGGACCGAGGGAGGAAGTTGCGGTAGCGCGCGATTCACACGGATCTCCGAAAATACCTCCGCGACATTGTGGTCCGTGTTCAGATCGAAATCGACGCGCAGTTTCATGGTTCCATCATTCGCATTGAATGACCGCATGTACAGCATGCCTTCAACGCCGGCCATCGCTTCTTCGATCGGGGTTGCAACAGCGCTCTCGATGGTCAGAGCGTCGGCACCGACATTGTTGGTGCTCACGACAATTTCAGGAGGGGCAATGGCCGGAAACTGAGCGATTGGAAGGCGCCGCGCGAGCACGACTCCGACAATAACTCCGCTCCACTATTTTCGACAGGATCTCACGCCGAACGAAGCGTTCTTCGTCCGCTGGCATCTCGAAGGAATCCCGACTTCAGTTGACCTTCGAACCTTTCGCCTGAATGTCACCGGCCACATCCGGCAACCGTTGCAACTTAGCGTGGACGACCTTCGATCGAAGTTCGAGCCGATTTCCATCGTCGCCGTCAATCAATGCTCTGGCAATTCTCGCAGTTTCTTCCATCCTCGCGTTCCGGGCGGCCAGTGGAAAAATGGCGCTTGCGGAAATGCCAAATGGACCGGTGTTTCCATTAAGTCGATTTTGGATCGCGCCCAAGTGAAGGCAGGCGCCGTGGATGTCTCATTCAATGGCCTCGACGTTCCCACCCCTGCCTTCGATTGCCGACTTCGTGAAGGCCCTTTCGATCGACCACGCACGCGACGGAGAAGTGATGATCGCGTACGCCATGAATGACCAACCCTTGCCGATGGTGAACGGTTTCCCCCTTCGCCTTGTCGTGCCAGGCTGGTATGGAACGTATTGGGTAAAAGCTGTTAGCGACATCACAGTGTTGCCTCAGCCCCTCAGCAACTTCTGGACGGTCAAAGCCTATCGCATTCCCAGCGCTCCTAATGGCACCGAATCTCCTGAGCACTTGGCCACGGACACAGTTCCGATTAACAAATTCAACGTGCGTTCCATATTCGTTCGTCCCGAGCCTGATGAAATCTGGCATGCCGGAATCCCCAATGAAATTGAGGGCGTCGCCTTCGACTCCGGTTATGGCATCCGGCGAGTGGAGGTGTCGACTGACGGAGGAGCCAGCTGGGCGGACGCTCGACTGGACCCGGAAATCGGAAAGTATTCGTGGCGCCGCTGGCGGATGTCTTGGACACCAAGAAACCGTGGTCAATATCGATTGATGGCTCGCGCGACAAATGCGGTGGGAGAAACTCAGAGCAAGGAACAGTGGAACCGCGCTGGTTTTATGTGGAATGTAATCCAGCAAGTTGACGTAAAGGTGGGATAACAAGGCATGACCCCAAAAACAAAAAGCATATTTCTCGCCATGGGACTTGCGGCATTGGTCGCCGGCTGCGGGCATTCACCACACATCACGAAGGAAGCAGATCATGGCACCGCCGATCTAAAAATGGAATCGATGATTGATTCAAAGACAGACAATCCCGTTCATGCCATCGTGATGCCCCATGACGAGCCGGAATTCCCGCCGGGCCCTGGGCGCGATGAATTCGTGACGGCGTGCGTCGTTTGCCATTCGCCGCGATACATCACGAATCAGCCGCGATTTCCCCGGGCTACGTGGTTGGGCTTAGCCAAAAAAATGCAAGACAGTTACGGCGCACATATTTCCGATGAGCAGGCGCTGAAAATTGCGGACTACCTGTTTTTCATCAATGGAAAGGCCAGCAGCGGTAACGCTCCGAAAGGTGCATATGGCGAATAGCGTAGGAAGTGAGCATCAGCCACAATCGCGGCCGCCGGTACGTCTGGTGGCTTCTGTGCTGTTATTGGGTGCGCTGCTTGCCTGGTGGGGAACCCGCGACCATCGCGGTCTGTTCGGAGAATCGCCGCGCGTACCGGTCGCTGCCGCTGGTACGGCTCTTCCGCAGGTCACGCCAGAGGAAAGTGCATTGCTAGATCGCGGTTCCCAAATTTCACAGCGGCAATGCGTGGGTTGTCACGAGAGGGCCACGCGCTCCAGCGCACCCAGTTATCAGGAAATTGTGACCTTCTATCGCCGCGGATTTTCTACCCCGGCCGGCAATCCGGATTTGCGCTCTCGACTAGCCTCGGCCGTAATCCATCCCCAGCCGGGATGGGGCAACTTCGAACCGGGCCCCCCGGAGTCCGGGCTGTCGCTGGATGACCGGATCGCCCTTGCGAGTTGGATTCTGCATGATTTCGATGAAGACAGGATTGCGCGGGAAGGTGCAGGTAAATGACAACTTTTGCACAAAGTTTAGCTGGTGGAACTGAACGGGACAATACCCAGAATATGGCTGCTCTTCCGGCGGTCGAATATGGCCTGATCCGGGCCCACGTCTTTGCCTCATTCGCCGGTGTCGTAATTTCGGTCCTCTTCGGCATTCTGGTGGCCACGAAATTCACCTTCCCGGAATTTCTGGGAGGCCACGCATGGCTTACCTGGGGCAGGCTTCGCTATAACCATACGCAGGGCATATTGTTCGGATGGCTGGGCAACGCGTTCCTGGCGTTCTGTTATTACGTTGTGCCACGTCTGGCGAATCGGCCGGTGTCAAGCCGTAAAGTTGGGTGGTTCCTTTTCTGGATCTGGAATTTTGCGGTGGTCCTCTCCGGATGGACGTTGGTTCTTGCCGGTTTCAGTCAGCCTCTGGAGTGGGCGGAGTTTCCCCTCGTCGTAGCTGCGTTCGTCGTTCTTGCCTTTATCCTGATGGTCTTCGAGTTCGTCCTGCCATTTCTTAGGGCCCGGCTCTCCGATCTGTACGTCAGTGGTTGGTACCTCATCGGCGGCATCATCTTCACGATGCTCGCCTATCCAGTCGGCAACCTAGCACCGCAGTTCATTCCCGGTGCGCGAGGCGCAGCGTTCAGCGGCCTTTGGATTCACGACGTTGTCGGCCTCTTCGCGACACCTTTTGCTCTGGCCATTGCTTATTACGTCATCCCTGCCACGACGCGACGCCCGATCTTCAGTCATTTTCTGTCGATGGTGGGATTCTGGGTGCTCTTCTTTATTTACCCAATGAACGGGACCCATCACTACGTCTATTCCGCAATCCCCATGGCTGCGCAGAAGGGCGCCATCGTTGCTTCGGCCTACTTGGGAATGGATGTGATTTTGGTTGTCTCCAATCTGCTGCTTTCTCTTCGCGGTAGCAGTGGAATTGCTTCGAAGGACGTATCTCTGCGTTTCATCTGGTTTGGTGTCATCGCTTACCTTGTCGTGAGTTTGCAGGGATCCCTCCAGGCATTGATGCCAATCAATAGTTTTATCCATTTCACGGATTGGGTTATCGGCCACTCGCACCTGGCAATGATCGGTTTTCCAAGTTTCATGGCGCTCGGTGGCATTGCCCATTTGTGGAAACGCATCCCTGTAACACGCTACAACGAACGCGTGATGAATTGGTCGTTCTGGCTTCTCGCGAACGACTTACAGGAAGAGGTAACCCGCGGCGGATTTCTTTTCGCCGCTAATTGTGCGTCGTGTCATGGATCTCCGGAATGGGCGATGGCAAGGCTTCAGCGAGTCTATTGCCGAAACCGGCAGACCTGACTGCTGCCCGCTTCTCCGATGAAAGATTGAGCAGCGTGCTGTGGAACGGAGTCACTGGTTCTGCCATGCCGCCCTGGCGCCAGCTGCCTACCGAAGATTTGCGCTCTCTTATTGCCTACATCCATAGCTTGCAGGTTGCAGATGCTGCGCCGCCAGCGCATGAAGCTACGAGCATCAACGAAGGCAAAGCCCTATTTGCGGCCAACTGCGCCAGTTGCCACGGCGACGCAGGACCGGGCAATGGACCGGCAGCCGGCGTCCTTGCTCCAGCACCCACAAATTTCCATCTTAAGAAGCCTACCGAGGAACGGGCATGGGATGTTTTAGAAAATGGCGTTCCGGGTACGGCAATGCCTCCGTGGCGGAGCCAACTCTGCGAACACCAGCGTCGTGCCCTGGTCGAATTCGTGCGTTCTCTCTATGACCCACCGCAGGAGAACTCAGGACAATGATCAATCTAATTGTGATCGTAGTTTCAGCCATTATGTTCGCCCTGCTTCTGGTCTGGTGGCGATGGCCAGCGTTCCGCGCCTGGATCGAAGCGCCGAAATACTCCATGCTGTGCCAGGAACGCCGCTTCGACGATCAAATGGACGGAATCGGGAATGAACCCGTCGTCGATGGCGGGCACGCATAGGTCCGAGGCTCGGGATCTACCGACAATAAAACTACGGCCCCGCCCTGGCCGAGAGAGTCACCGCGGTGTAGTGCTCGATCCGGCGCAGAGTGAACTCGGCGACGCTGCCATGCAGAGAGAGGCCTGTGAACTGAGGCGCGCCCGCATCCGGTGAAAGGACCTTCACCTCCCAGTGGCTCAGGTCCTTGGTTTCTCGCAGATCGACCAGCCCGCTCAGATCCAGCCGCACTTTCACGTTCTCTGCCGGGACCTGGGTATCGTAGTTGAGTAAGTGGAGGATGAAAGTCCGACCGTCGGGTTTCCGAGTCAACTCGCCCAGCACGTAACCGCGTGGCTCCAAGCTGAGGCGAGGCCCTCGGGCTGCGGCTTCGGCGCGCGCCGCAATTCCGGGCTCCGACTTTCCGGCTCTGATGATGACGCCCCCGCCGGCGGTGAACATATTCAGCCGGGCCTTTTGCTCGGCGCTGAACTTGGGCAGGTCAGCCGGCATCACCAGCACCTTGAACCGGTCCAGGGGGACTCCCTTGTCTAGGTGCGCGAGCACTTTGGTGTCGAAAAAGACACTCTGCTTGAGGAATTCGTCGGCCAGCGGGTTCTGCGGCTCCGCGGAGATCAACGCGATCCGCGCCGCCGGCCCCGCCTGGTGATACAGCTCCTGATGGTCGACCATGAAATGGTTGTATTGAGCGATCGCCGTCCAGGCTTCCCGGACCTCCGGCTCGTCCTTGATCAGCCCATAGAGGAATCGGCCCTCGATGTTGCGCGAGGTGGCCGCGCCGAACGTATAGGCCTCGGCGACGGAAAGCTTCTGCTCGGCCGGGCTGGGGACACAGAGCTCGCGATGGCCGCAATGGTAAATGTCGTTCTCATACATCAGGGGCTGCCAAAGCTGCTTCTCGCCGCTCAGGAATTTGATCTTGCGCGCGTTGTCCACCTGCCATTTACCGTTCCACACCCCCGGAGTGTCCTTGCCGTCCTCCTCCCAGATCGCCTCGTTAATGTCGTTCATCCCAAACCGGTCCGGTGGAATATGAATATTGGCATAAACCATGACCTTGGGCCGGCCGGTCTGCTGCGCCTTCCGTTCCGCCATGCGCTGGGTGTCATCGAGTAACTGGGCCAAGCCGTCGTCGTAACCGATCATGTTGTCCCACATGATCGCGTCCACGCCCGCGTCCACCGCCAACTCCGCCTTCTTCAAGAGGTAGGCCCGCCAGCCGGGCTTGCGAGCGTCGGCCAGCCGGCGGTCCCAGGAAATCTGCAGATCGGTTTTGGTCGGGCCGGCATAGAACATGGGGATGCCGTGCATCCACAGGCCGTATTTCTTCGTTTCCGGATCGTCGCGGTAGGCGCTCTTGCGGAACATGTTGGAAGCTGAGAGGTAAGCCGAGACATGAATACCATTCTCATGGCAACGGGCGATTACATTTTTCAGGTTCTCCCGGTTCTCTTCCTCATCCTTAAACGACCAGCCGCTGCTCCAGGTGACCCAGATCCAGTTGAACTCCGCCTGCTTGAGCAAGCCGAGCATTTGGTCGAAATCGCGGTCATAGATGTGGGTTAGCACGTCCTTCTCATCGGCGCTGAACTTCTTGCCCCACCAGGTCCGCTCGGATTTCCAGCTCTCGATTCGTCCGCCGTCAAGCCGGATGAAACGAAAATTTCCCTGATCCGCCCAGGGCGGCACGTCTTCGGGCTTCGCCCGATACAGTTTCGGCGCCGGCTGAAAAGGCTGGGCGGAGCAGAGCAGCAGGAACGCGGAGACTAAACCAATAAGTGCGATGCTTTCCCCCGTTCGGACACGCTGCATGGTTCTCTTCCTACGAAGCGACCAAGACCCCACGCTGGCTATGTCATTGGACGCGGCAGGCGGCACTTGGATCATAGCAATGGGTCTTCGCTGGGGTCCAGGAGATAGGCGGATTCGGAGCCATGTCCTCACTCTTCGGCAGCGTTGGCGGCATCGCCGTATGGCGACGACGATGCCGCAGAAATAAGGTGCCGCACTTTCGCATCGCGCGCGGCAACCAGCAACTCCATTGACTCTCCTTCTTACCGCATACGCACAGCCGACCGAATTCGGATAACTGTCCGACTTGCATGTACCACGTCGGGGACATCTAATTGCATTCTCTCGGATAAAAGTGATCAGTCGCGTGAATACCTTATTGGTCCTTATGCTTGCTTGTGAATTTGCCCAAGACAAACTCCTGGGCCAGACCGAGGACGACATGGAGACCCATGCTAGTTCCGAAACTTCTGAATACCAGCCCAGCACCGCGATTCGAACCTGGGTAGTAGGTGTTGGAAAGCGAAGCTGAAATCAAACTGCCTCCCCACTGAGAATAATTTGGCTGCGATTTCCCATTGTCTCCCTGACAGACAAATGGAGCTAAGATGGCGTGCCACGCCCGAGATCCCTTTGTCCCGGAACCCCGATAGAAATACCGAGGGTCCTGATGTAGGAGCGAAGGCAGAATAGCGTTGCCAAACAAGGCTTCACTCGAGCCGCTGGCGAGATTAGCACCGAAGCGCTCGCCATATCCTTGTGCACCCAGGCGATAATTGGGGGTATCAGCGGCCTGCTCGACTCCGGCCCATAAAGCCTCGAAGGCGAAGAAAGTCGGGTGGGTGAGACCTTTGTAGGCCAGGTGGAATTTCATCTTTGTGGTAAGAGGCTCGGGGTGAGGTTCGTAAGTAACATAAATATTCGGTATAAAACCGAGAACACGCTGGTGCTCCTCCGCCTTGAGTTGCTGGGCAGCAACCTCCTTCGAGGAGTAACTCACAGTAACTGCCCGCTGCACAGCCAAAATACGGAGTTTGACGTCGCTTAGAATTTTCTCTTGACCGGGTTCGACTGTAACGGACGAGCTCCACTCGGCAAGTCCTTCAGAAGTCACGTTGATCTGATAGACAATTCCGGGCGTGACATTGGGGAATGCAAAGGATCCGTCATCTTTTGTTACTGCGGCGAGACGTTCGCCAGCCGGTCCGTGAAGGACGACGGCGGCATCGGAAACCGGGTCGTCGCCGCCGTCGGTCACTGTGCCCCGAATGCTTCCTGTTTTTGTATTTGCTGCTTCAGTAGACTGCGCGGACGCAGATGCTACAAGAACCAATTCACCAACCAGGCCAATCATCAGCAACATATGAATTAGATTCAGGAATGCTCTCAAGAGCCGGTCAGCCGAGGCATATGTGTTGTTGTGCATCATCGACATTCCTAGCCTTTCGACAGGGTGAAGTTAATTGTGATCTGGGAGTCGACTTCAACCGGTTCTCCATTCAAGAGATACGGCCGGTAGCGCCATTGCTTTACTGCTTCGATCGCGGCCTGCGAGAGCACCGGCAAACCCTTCTCGACGCGAACATCCTCCACGGTGCCATCTTTGCCGATCACGGCCAAGAGCACTACCGTCCCTTCAATCCGTGCCCGCCCAGCCTCAGGTGGATATGTCGGCGCAACGTCGGGATCAGATTCGCCTCGGCTACCCGAGAGGCGATACGCATCCTTTTCGGCGTCGGCGATGTTTTCGCGAGCACGGGCACACTGTGCGTGCCATTCAGAACTTCGGTAAGTACTCCACCGGGGACACCTCCGACCAATCCGCCAGGAACTCCCCCTACCACTCCGCCCGTAGTGCCCACCGGAGGCGGTGGGGTTTCTTGCTTCATATGCATTGCGGTAGGAATGCTGATGCTTTTCGAGGTATATGTGGGTGTGGGCGCTCGAAACGTCGTGACAGCGGAAGCCGCGGCTGGCGGCGGTACAAATAACATTGTTAGTGTCTCCCGCTTGGGCAGCGCATCCGTGTGAAACAGTGGGATGACAACTAGTGCCAGCAAGAGGAGCGACAGCAGGGTCACTGATCCAACTGCCGCCCACGGATTTCGCGGTCGTGAGTGCGCACCCGATACAACTAGGCTGTCGTGAAATAAATCCCACTCTTGCAAGCTGGAAGATACGGGACGCTGTTCTTTCTCGTGCTCCAGAAGTGCTGCAATTCGTGAATCAATTCGTAACCGTGGACCCCGGAAATCCGGGTATGCAATGCAATGATCCGGTTCCGAATGATTCTCGTTATAAGTAGCCATAGCAAAGTGATCGCCTTCCACGCAGCAGCGTTCTCGCTTCCATGAACTGCTGTGTTGATTCGGCACCAAAGTCGAGTTACTGGCCATTCGAGGGCTTCTCCTCCACATCAAAAGCTGGATTTACGTTGTGAGTCTGTGTGATTTGATATTCCCCATATTTGATAGTCAGGACTGCGCTGCCAAGAATCCGCACCTTCGTCTCGCTCTCGTTTGATTCGGGCAGCCAGAAGCTCCCGATTTTCTGATAGCTTCGTGTGAAGTCGGTCTTCAGCGTCCACCACGAAGGATTGACGGCCGGCTCGCCATCGACTTGAGCGATGGCAAAGTCCTTCGCATCGACCCAGATGTGCCCTCGAAAGAGAAACTTGTTCTTGGTTAGCGGCCGTGCCTCCAGGACATAGAACTCATTTCCACCGAAATTCTGGTAATCTGTGAGTTGAAATGTGTAGTTCTCAGGCGTGATCGCCGAACGCTGCTGATTCTCTTCGCGCATGGACTCCTGCTCCGCCTCAAGGAGCTTCTTAAACACGCGACTCCGCACGGTGCCCGATCCGCTCTCCGACACGATCGTGAATACCTTCTTATTGGGCGCTTCGTACTCAGCCCGAACGACCATGTCTGCCTTCTTGTGCGATAGACAGTGGCACTCGAGATGGTAGCTTCGAATACTTGAGTAGCTTTCGAGCGCATTAGCCCGGTGTTCGTTCATTTGCACGACGCGCCGCATGACTTCATCCGCGCTCAATGGAGCCGACACGGTGGCCTGCTGTGCGACTGCCGGAATGCAGACAGCCAGCAAAGCCAACGTGGGCAGAAACCGGCCTGCGTGAAGGTTCAAATCTTGAGGAACCCGAATCATCAGTTGCTTCTCCATGGGAATCGTAGGAACCCGACAAGAGTGTTCATGTTCACGAAGTTTGGCTTGTGAGTGTTTGTCTCGAGTTCGGACGGTGACTCCCGCAGCTGAGCGAGCGCCCATTGCTCCTGGCCAGTTGTTTGTGGCGTGGATGAGTCGAAGAGATAGATCGTGCTCGCGAGAACCGGTCCGACGCGGACTTCACGGCGAGACATGCCAGATTTTTCGAGAGCGTCGAAGAATCTCTGTGTCTCGAAGAACCGCCGGGAGGGCTCGAGAATAATCATGTCTCCTTCCCGGGGTACATAATGGAGGTCGTAAAGGGGCACATACGTTCTCAAGCTCGATGCGAATAAGGAACTCTTGCGTGCCGTGGAAGTCGTTCTACAGGGTGGCCAGTTTGTCAGTGCGGGAGTAAGGCGCGGCGATGGAATGCCTCCCTTGAGCTAGCATGCGCCCAGGCAGATTTTGTGGAGAAAGAAATGTCGGAACTATCGCGTATCGCCGATAACACTCAGCGCTCCTCACTCGAGCTTCGCGTGTTCACCAGCCCTGCGCGGGTAATCGCAGGCGACCCCAATCGAACGTTTTCGCCGACGACATCCACGCTGATCTTCGGAGCCAGCGACGCGGTTCTCGTAGACGCGCTGCTGATCAAGGAAGACGTCGATGCACTCGGCGATATGATCGCGAGCACGGGCAGGACGCTTACCACGATTTTCATCACTCACGGGCACGGGGACCACTTTTTCGGAAGCGATCGTCTCATTGCGCGATTCCCAGGCGCGCGCACCGTGACCACCCCGGGCATCGTCGACTACATCAATTCGCATATCGAAGCTGATACGCAGTTGTTTTCGTCTTACTTTGGTGACACAGTCTCGAAGGCGACCTCGCGGCCGTCGCCGCTCGATCGTGACACGATAGACCTTGAAGGGCGCGAATTGCGTGTGATTGAGGTCGGCCAGGGCGATATCGCGCCGAGCGCCGTGCTCCACATTCCGTCGCTCGATGCCGTGGTTGCCGGCGACGTCGCTTACAATCAAATTCACCAAATGCTCGCATTCGGAGGGCCGGCTGAGTGGGATAAGTGGATCGCGAGCATTGGTATCATCGAGCGTCTTCATCCCCGAATTGTCGTTGCCGGTCACAAGAAACCCGAAGCCCCTGATGACGAAGCAGAGAAGATTCTCAACGGCACTCGTTCCTATATTCAAGATTTCGCAAAGGCAGCAAGGTCGTTCGGGACGGTTGAAGAGATCGTTGGCACAATGCGATCGAAATATCCCAATCACGGAAACCTAACCACTTTGCTATTTTCAGCGAGAGCCGCGGTCAAGGCCAGAGCGTCTTGAAACAGGATGGCGGCCCGAGAAGGCCATTCCGAATCTTGGAACAAGGTCCTGCTGCCCGGCGTTGGGCACTGGACCGAGCAGGAAGCGCCGACTGAGGTGAATCGGCTGATGCTGGACTTCCTGGTTAGCGTGGACGCCAAAGACGCAGCGAAGTGAAGACTCCACCTGGAAGCATATCTCTGCTGATTAGACCTGATTAGACCGGCATCTGGTCGCGGCTGTGATAGAATCCGGCCCGCCAATGCTGGGCAGGCTGAGAATCTGCAACTTCAGCTGTACGCTTTTTCGTCGGCCATTCGATGTCGGAGAGGCCAGCTAGTGTGATTTCATCGTTGCGTCGCCGCTTGCGGCGAGTACGAACGAGGTGCTTATGACCGTCACAACTAATCCTTCTTCCGCCCCATCATCTCCGGCCACTAAGCCCCAAGCTGGAGGCCCGGTTCCCGCCATCCTGATGGCATTGGTTCTGGTCACGCTGATCTTGCTGGCGTGGTCCGGTGTGTCGCCCACCGCGCCGTGGGCGCAAGGCTATGATCCTCTCGGGCACTGGTGGCTTTCCACGATGTTTGCCGCCATTCCGGTCGTCGTGCTTCTGGGAACCCTCGCGTTCTTCCACATGAAGGCGCACTACTCCGCCGTTCTGGGCCTGGTCACCGCCCTGCTGATCGCCGTCGGCATTTTCCACATGCCAATCAAGATGGCGAGCATCACCGCCATTTACGGCGCATGCTATGGACTATTCCCCATCGGCTGGATCATCCTGAACGTCATCTTTCTCTATCGCATGACGCTGCAGACCGGCCGCTTCAAGGTGCTGCAGCAGAGCATGACAGGCATCACACAGGATACGCGGCTGCAACTGCTGCTGATCGCGTTTTCCTTCGGCGCGTTCTTTGAGGGCGCATCCGGGTTCGGAACGCCGGTCGCAGTGACCGCAGCGCTTCTGATCGGCTTGGGCTTCAAGCCGCTGCAGGCCTCTGGCTTGTCCCTGATCGCCAATACTGCACCCGTAGCCTATGGCGCGCTGGGCACGCCCATTATTGCGCTCGCCGCGGTCACCGGCTTTTCTGAGGTCACTCTGGGCGCGCAGGTTGGGCGCATTCTGCCGTTCTTCTCCGTACTGGTGCCGTTCTGGCTGGTGTGGGCCTATGCCGGGTACAAGGGGATGAAGGAAATATGGCCGGCGATCGCGGTCGCGGGCATTACCTTCGCCGTCCCGCAATTTCTGATTTCGAACTTGCACGGGCCGTGGCTGACGGACATTGGTGCGGCCATCATCTCGATGGTATGCCTCATCCTGTTCCTCAAGGTCTGGCAGCCGAAAACGATTTGGGGACACGAGGGACACCAGGAAGGTGAGCAGCGCGCCGCTCGCGGTCACCACGGTTACAGCCGTGGCGAGGTCGTTCGCGCATGGCTGCCGTGGCTGGTACTCAGCGTTTGCGTTTTCTGCTGGGGCACAACCACCGGCAAGAAGATCATGAATACTCCGGAGAAGGTGTTCCCATCGATGAGCACATGGTCGACTCCGCCGAGCAAGATCACCAACCCGCAGTTTCCGGTGACCGGTCTCAACAAGCTGTCTCAACGCATGCCGCCGGTGGTGGTGAAGCCTACGCCCGAAGCGGCAGTGTTCGGCCTCAACTGGCTCTCGGCCACGGGGTCGGGAATCCTGTTCGCGGCCATCATCTCCGGCTTCATCATGGGTCTTCCGGTGCCGAAGATTGTTGCCATGTGGTTTCAAGCCATCTGGCACATCCGGTTCTCGCTGATGACCATCGCAGCCATGCTCTCGATCGGCATCATGACCCGCTACTCGGGCGTGGATGCCACGATGGGCCTGGCGTTCGCGCGAACGGGACATTTGTATCCCTTCTTCGGCACCTTACTGGGCTGGCTGGGTGTGGCACTGACCGGTTCGGACACCTCGTCCAACGTGCTGTTCGGCAGCCTGCAGAAGATCTCGGCGCAGCAGATCGGGCTGTCTCCCATCCTGATGGGCGCAGCCAACAGTGCGGGTGGAGTCATGGGCAAAATGATCGATGCGCAAAGCATCGTCGTCGCCAGTACCGCGACCGAATGGTACGGACACGAGGGCGACATCTTGCGCTACGTGTTCTTCCACAGCATTGCGCTCGCGGCTTTGGTGGGAATCATGGTGACTCTCCAGGCCTATGTATTTCCGTTTACCAAGCTTGTCGCGCATTAGCGGCGCGAGCGTGACCAGCGACATAGCCTTGCTGTTGTTTGGCCCAAGCAAGCTGGGCGATCTGGCAAGAGTTTGGGCGAAGTGATTTGTGTATCACCGTTCATGGTGGCGAGGACTCGATGCCCAAAGTAGGTCTCTTTATACCGTGCTACGTCGATCAGTTGTACCCGCAAGTCGGGCTTGCGACTTTGCGAGTGCTGCGCCGCCTCGGCGTCGATGTCGACTTTCCCGAGGAGCAGACCTGCTGCGGCCAGCCCATGGCTAACTCGGGTTGTGCGGAATACACGCGGCCGCTGGCCGAGAGATTTCTCAAGATCTTCGGCAAGTATGATCACGTGGTTGCGCCCTCCGGAAGCTGTGTATCGATGGTGCGCAACCACTACGCACAGTGGCTGGAGGGGAGGCCAGACTTCGATCACCTCCGCACCACGACGTTCGAGCTCTGCGAATACGTGGTGGACATCGCCCGGGTAGTCAAGGTTGACGGTGACTTCCCCTGCAAGGTGGGACTGCATATGAGCTGTCACGGTCTGAGAGAGCTGCGGCTCGGACGCTCCTCGGAAGTGATGGTGAAGCCCTTCAACAAAGTGCGATTCTTACTCGGTCAGTTGCGGGGCATAGAACTGGTCGAGCTCACCCGGTCCGACGAGTGTTGCGGTTTCGGCGGCACCTTTGCGGTGAACGAGGAGGCCGTCTCTTGCCTCATGGGCCGCGACCGGATCGCCGACCATGAGAAGGCGGGGGCGGAGATAATTGCCGGCTTTGACACGTCGTGCCTTATGCACCTTGACGGCCTTATCCGCCGCGGGAGCAAACCGCTGCGGGTGATGCACGTCGCGGAAATCCTGGAACGCGCGAGACTTTCATGATCGGACATGCTGAGAAGGCGGCGACCTTTGTCGCGAATGAGGGTCGGGCACACTGGCACGACCAGGCGCTGTGGTTCGTACGGCTGAAGCGCGATCGCCAGGCAGAGAGCATTCCGGAATGGGAGGCTCTGCGGGAGGCCGCCGCGGCCATCAAGGCGCACACTTTGTCACGGATCGCTGACTATCTGGAGGAGTTCGAGCACAACGCCAGGATCAACGGTATCCAGGTTCACTGGGCGCGCGATGGTGCGGAGCACAACGCGATCGTACACGGCATTCTCGCGAATCGGGGCATCACCCAGCTGGTGAAATCGAAGTCGATGCTCACCGAGGAGTGCCACCTAAACCCCTACCTCGAGGAAAATGGCATCGAGGTGACGGACACGGACCTCGGTGAACGCATAGTGCAGCTTCGCCACGAGCCACCGAGCCACATCGTGCTTCCGGCTATTCACCTGAAGAAGGAAGATATCGGTGAGCTGTTTAACAAAGAACTCGGGACTGCCGAGGGTGCTTCCGACCCGAAGTACCTCACCGAGGCGGCGCGCGCCCATCTGCGGCAGAAGTTCATGGTGGCGCAGGCGGGCCTCACCGGCGTCAACTTCGCAATCGCCGAGACAGGCGGCTTCGTCGTCTGCACAAACGAAGGTAACGCCGACATGGGAACGAGCCTGCCCCCGGTGCACATCGCCTGTATGGGGGTCGAGAAAATCGTACCCCGGGCTAAGGATCTCGCCATCTTCCTCCGGCTGCTCGCCCGTAGCGCAACTGGCCAGCCGGTGACCACTTACACCACACACTTTCACGGCCCGATGCGCGGCGGCGAACTGCACGTAGTCATTGTCGACAACGGCCGAAGCGCGATCCTTGGTCAGGAGACTTTCCGCCGCTCGCTCTCCTGCATTCGCTGCGGCGCCTGTATGAACACCTGCCCAGTGTTCCGGCGCTCAGGCGGCTACAGCTATGGCTACACCGTCCCTGGCCCGATCGGTTCGTTATTGGCGCCGCTGCGCGACTCCCGCAAGTTCGGCAGCCTGCCGTTCGCCTCGAGCCTGTGCGGTTCCTGCTCCGACGTTTGCCCGGTGAAGATCGATCTGCACCACGAACTGTACGCCTTCCGCCAAGAACTGGTCCGAAAAAAGGTAGTGCCGCTTTACAAGCGCCTTGGCATGGCAGTAATGAGCGCCGTTCTAGCGAGACCGTGGGCGTACCGGCTCGCAGGCAGGCTCATGCGCTGGATTCTGCCGTGGCTGCCTCGGGCTTTCGTGTATGGTCCTTGGAACGCGTGGGGGCACAATCGCGAGCTGCCGCCGATGCCGCGACAGAGCTTTCGTGATCTCATTAAGAGGGAGTCGAAGTGAACAGCCGGGACGCTATCCTCGCCTCCTTGCGTTGCAACGCACCTCCAGTGTCGCCGCTGCCGGAGGCGCTGACTGCCATGACCTACGCCGACCCCGAGAGACAGTTCGCCGAAGCGTTTGGCTCCGTGAGCGGCAAGTTCGCTCGCGTCACAAGTCTCGCGGAGGTCAACACCGAACTCGAGAAGTTCGACCCATACACCCAGGCGCGCAAGATTGCCTCGCTTATCCCGGACGTAGGCAGGGCCAATGTCGATCTCGTCGCCCTAAAGGATCCGCACGAACTCGAGGGGATCGATATCGCTATCATTGCCGGAGAGTTCGGCGTCGCGGAGAACGGTGCCGTGTGGGTGCCGGGGAGCACCCTCGGTCCTCATCGGGCGATCTTCGTGGTTACCCAGCACCTTGTGCTGGTGGTGCCGGCCGGCCAAATTGTCCATAACATGCACCAGGCGTACGATCGGATCCGTCTCGAGCGCCCCGGCTTCGGCATCTTCATCTCCGGGCCGTCCAAGACCGCCGACATTGAGCAGGCACTCGTTATCGGAGCGCACGGCGCACGCAGCTGCACGCTTTTCCTGGTTGGAGCGCAAGCAAAATGACGTGCGCACCCGCTAGCGTGTCCCCGAGTGAGCTTCGAAATTCCCTCGTCCGCATAGCCAGCCAAGAGCGCGTACTAACACGTCCGATTGAGCTGATGGCCTTCGCTGCCGACGCCAGCTTCTACCGTTTAGTCCCGAAAGCGGTCGTGCTGACGAACGGGGCGGAAGAGATCAAGGCGTTGTTCCGCTTCAGCCACGAGTCGCACATTCCGCTGACATTTCGCGCCGCGGGCACCAGCCTCTGTGGGCAAGCCATTACCGACGGCATTCTGGTCGAGGTGGCGCGCCACTGGCGCGTTGTAACGGTGGAGGATGGCGGCAAGAAGGTCCGCGTGCAGCCGGGCGTAATCGGCGGCCATGTCAATCAACTGCTGAGGCCGTATGGCGTCAAGCTGGGGCCCGACCCGGCTTCGATCAATGCGTGCATGATGGGCGGCATCCTGGCCAACAACTCCAGTGGCATGTGCTGCGGAGTCGCGCAAAATGCCTATCACACGCTGGATTCGCTGAAGTTTGTTTTGCCTTCGGGGACCACGATTGATACAGCGGACCCGAACGCGGACGAGATGTTCCGCGCCCGCGAGCCGCAGCTGGCACAACGCATCCTGCAACTTAAGGCTGAAATCGACGCCAATGCCTTGTTGCGCGATCGCATCCGGGCCAAGTACCGGATGAAGAACACCACCGGATATTCACTGAATGCCTTCGTCGATTTCGAGCGGCCCATCGACATTTTTCAGCACCTGCTGATTGGATCCGAGGGCACGCTGGCGTTCCTCGCCGAAGCGGTTCTGAATACCGTGCCCGACCTGCCGGTGAAATACACCGGCCTGCTCCTTTTTCCTGATCTATACGCGGCCTGTGCCGCGATCGTGCCGCTGCGTGATGCCGGAGCCAAGGCCCTGGAACTGATGGACCGCGCGTCGCTGCGGTCAGTTGAAGATCAGCCGGGCATTCCGCCATCGATTAAGAAGCTTCCCGCCCCAGCGGCTGGGCTGCTCACCGAGTTTCAAGGCGCGGATGTGTCCGAGCGTGCACGACTCGAAAAGCAGGCGCGGGTGGCTGTCCAGGAACTGCAATTGCTCGAGCCCGCTGTGTTCACTCACGACCCCGGCGAGCAGGCGCTACTGTGGAGGATCAGGCAGGGGACGTTCCCTTCTGTTGGCGCCGCGCGGAAGAGTGGGACGACTGTGATCATCGAAGACGTGGCATTCCCGGTCGAACGGTTGGCCGATGCGACCATTGACCTGACCAAGCTTTTTGCCAAGCACGGCTACGAAAACGGAATCATCTTCGGCCATGCGAAGGACGGCAATCTGCACTTTGTCATCACCCAGTCGTTCAACGACCAAGCCGCCATCGATCAGTACGCGCGCTTCATGGACGATATTGTCCGCCTCGTTGTGGAGCGCTATGACGGCGCGCTGAAGGGCGAGCACGGCACGGGACGCAATATGGCGCCTTTTGTTGAGAAGGAGTGGGGCGCCGAAGCGTACCGCATCATGAAGCGGTTGAAAGAGCTGGTGGACCCCGAAAACCTGCTCAATCCCGGGGTAATCATCAATCCCGACCCGAAGGCCCACCTCAAAGAGCTGAAACCCATGCCATCGGTCGAGGAGGAAGTTGATAAGTGCATTGAATGCGGCTACTGCGAAGTGAAGTGTCCGAGCCGTGACCTGACTACCACTCCTCGGCAAAGGATCGTGTTACGACGGGAAATGGCGCGGCTGCAAAGCGAGCGTGGGAATGCGGAACTGCTGGCGGCACTGGAATCCGACTTCCCGTATGCGGCCCTGGACACTTGCGCAGTCGACGGCTTGTGCGCGACGGCGTGTCCCGTTGGCATTGACACCGGGCAGCTCACGAAGCGCTTCCGCCGGCTGCGGCATTCGGCTGCCGCACAGAACATGGCGCGGCGTGTTGCCCAGAACTTCGGCATGGCCGAGCATGCAGCCCGCTTTGGTTTGAGGCTGGGGCACGCAGTTCAGTCGGTTCTTGGCGCAGGCGCCATGAGCGGAATCACACACGTGATCAGAACATTCACCGGTAAGGCGATTCCGCAATGGACGGCGGACGTGCCGCGCCCCGTGAGGCGCCGTCCGGCCACGCAGCGTGCCGGCGCTCAGGCAGTGTATTTCTCGAGCTGTATTTCGCGGGTTATGGGAACCCTGCCGGATGAACCCGCGGACATGTCGGCCATGGAAGCATTTGTGGCGGTCGCGGGTCGCGCGGGCGTCCCGGTGTTCATCCCGGAAGACGTTGAAGGGAACTGTTGCGGCGTGCCGTTCTCTTCCAAAGGCTACGACCAGGGACATGGCATCGCGGTGAACCGGACCATTGAACGCTTCTGGGAATGGTCGGAACAGGGACGATTGCCAGTCTTGGTGGATACCAGCCCCTGTACTTACGGGCTTGTGAACTGCCGTGCTTCGCTGAAGCCGGAAAATCAGAAGAAATTCGATGGGCTCAGAATCGTCGATGGGGTAGCTTTCGTCCACGACGAGCTGCTGCCCAAGCTAACGATTCGTCGGAAGGCGGAATCGGTCGCGCTGCATCCGGTGTGCTCGGTGGTGAAAATGAATCTATCGCCCAAGCTGGAGGCCATTGCGCGGGCGTGCAGCGACAGCGTAGTCGTACCCATGAACGCGGGTTGCTGCGGTTTCGCGGGCGATCGGGGCTTCCTGTTTCCCGAGCTGACCGAGTCCGCCACGCGGCGTGAAGCGGCTGAATTGCAAACGGCCGAACACGATGGATATTTTTCGAGCAGCCGCACCTGCGAGATCGGCATGACCCGCGCCACCGGCCACCTCTATCGCTCTTTCATCTACCTGCTCGAAAAAGCCACGCGGCAATAAGAGCGCGTCCCGACGGAAGCAAAGACAATGAATCCACATTCGACATGCCGGGAAGGAAAGACTCTCAGAATCAAATACTTAAGGTTGGTTGCAGGGGGTGGATTTGTTCCCCAGTCGCTCATTGATTCCTCGGAACTTATTGATTCTACGATAGTCCGGAACGCCAAGAAAGGCCAGAAAGGCAACTTCTTCATTCAGTTTTCATTCAGTTTTTCTCGTTTCGTCATTCCGAAGGGCACCCTTCTCTACAACCGCTAGTTTGCTCCTTACCGCCGGCAGAGGTGCCGGCCCGGGGAAGTCCAAAACGAGATTTGCAATTCCGTTGGTAGGCACCGCCTCTGGCTATTATTCTCACGACTGAACTGACAGCGGTGCAGCTTGCTCAGCCACATCGCTTCGAAGAGCTTCTTATGCTAATCAATCCAAAACCAAGGGGTGGTTCTGCCAGTTGACCGAGTTGTATGATTTTGACAGTTGAAGGTGCCTACGATTGGAGGAGTTACGAAACGGATGAGGATTCTTCTGGCGCTGTTGCTATTTGACGGACCGCAGTCGTTTAATCTCCTCCTCTTTTGCTGCCGCCAAACCCTCAATCCGCGCCGTCCGTAATGAATCGCAGCCCTCATTGCTGCTGCTCAATCTCGATCACTTCAAGCCCTTGAATGACCAGTACGGACATCCCCTCGGAGATCCATGCCTTCCGCAGGAAGGCAGAAACCCTTTGTCAATCGCTTCTCGCAATCACAAGGCACTATTTGGAAAGAAATGCTCTTCGAGCGAGCGCACTGAATGCCTCGGCGTTCGGACGGGAAGAATCCCTTCGATAAGCCAGATCAATACTGGTGAAAGCATTGGAAGGTGAAAGCTTTCTGCAGACGACTTCGGAATCTGCGAACTGCTTCACGCACTCGGGCACGATTGTGACACCAAAGCCCGCGCCTACGAGTCGCAATATGGTGGGCCACTGTGGCCACTCTTGAACGACATTGGGTTGAAATCCCTGAGTCTCGCAAACCCGCAGGGTTCTTTTCCATGCTTCCTGCCCTGCTGCTGGAGGAAAAAGAACAAAGGGTTCGTGCCTTAGGCGACGCACCGGGATAACGCGCAATGCCGCGAGGGGGTGTTTCTTCGGAACAACGCAAAGGAAAGATTCTTCAAGGATCGTTTCAATCTCAGTTCCTGATGGCTGCCAGCATCCCGCAGAAGTCCGACATCTATCTCGCCGTTCAGCAGAGCTTCGATAAGGTTTGCCGTGTAGTACTCCTTCAACTTTAGATCGACATTCGGATAGAGTTCGCGGTACTGACTCAAAGTGGCAGGAAGTCTTGTCAGCATTGCTGACGCTACGAAGCCAAGATTCAAAATGCCGGTTTCTCCGCGTGCTACTGCACGAACCGATTCCAAGTCATTGTGAAGCTTGCTTAGAATCTGCCGTGTGCGCAGTAAAAACAATTCGCCCGTAGGCGTAAGTTTTACGGTCCTGGAGGTTCGTATAAATAGAGGGTACCCTACAACCTCCTCCAAACGGCGATTTGCTGGGACAAAGGCGGCTGCGCCATGTTTAGTCGTCTGGCTGCTCGTCCGAAATGCAATTCTTCCGCTACGGCAATAAAATAGCGCAAATGGCGAATTTCAGGGAAGTCATTCATATCCATTTCGTCTTGTTCAAGACTAACAATATATTGGACGTCTCTGATAGAAATTGTCTAGTGTTGTAAATGGGAGGCGAAAAGGAATGTCTAATGTGTCGGTTTCGATCTCGACTTCAGAAATCTCCCCTGGGAACTCTACCGTTGTGAGGAAGGCGTCTCGATCCAATGCTGAAGACGCACTCCTGCTGATTGAGGAATATTACGAAGAAATCGGGGTGGTCCTGCGGGACAGTCGCGAAACGCTTCTTCGTTACATCGATGATCCTAAAAGCGGAATTTGGATTGCCCATGTCGGGTCATCCCCTGCGGGGTGCGTGGTGCTGCATCCTTGTAAGGAGATTCCCAATTCCGGCGAAGTCAAGCGTTTGTACGTCCGACGTGAATTTCGAGGTAGAGGATTGGCTCATGCCCTTATGCAGAGCCTGGAAGACGATGCTAGAAAGATGGAAACGAAATGGCTGTACCTCGATTCCAAGGACGACCTGAAAAATGCGATTCGCTTTTATGAGCGACATGGCTACGAGCGGTGTGACCGGTACAATAACAATCCGCAAGCGACCATCTTTATGCAGAAGCCTCTGCACGGAAAGGAATTCTTCATCCGCACCTTCCAGCCCGGTGATGAACCTGCCTTTCGCGCGTTGAATGAGGCCTGGATTACCGCCTACTTCTTTATTGAGAGCGAGGATCACGAAATACTGGACAATCCCGTCAAGAGCATCCTTGAACCCGGAGGGCAGATTTTCTTCGCCATTCGTGGAGAGCAGGCCGTCGGCTGTTGCGCTCTTCTGCCTATGAAGGACGGCAGTTTTGAAGTTTCCAAGATGGCAGTGGCAGAACAGGAACGGGGAAATGGGATTGGGAAAAGAATACTTCAGGCGGTTATTGATCACGCCAGGGAGCGGCGGATTCCGAGGCTCTATCTGGAGACGAATAACCGCTTGAAGCCTGCTATTCACCTCTATGAATCATTGGGTTTCCGACATCCCGAAGATATCCGGACTCGATCTCCATACGGCAGGGCAGATATATTCATGGACATGCATCTCCGGTAGGTGACACACGCTGAACGGCATCGGGCAGCCCCTCAGCAAGAGAAGCATTTTCCTGGCAGTATCGGAATAGAGAAGTACAGAAGTACATGAACCCTCCACGCCCCGGCTCAAGCTGAGCACAAGTCCGGCTGCAATAGCCGTGCTAGGGGACTCGAAGAGGAAGTGCTACAAAAGCTCACCGACAATGGGCCGAAAGTTCTGCCAGGAGGAAAGATGTTTGGCGAGCGGTGATCGAGGTAGGTTTTATCATCTTCCTGTTTTTCTTCCAATCTCTTGATGGGAGAATTTGAGCGCTCGGGCATGGGGCAGAGGAGAGGTTTAGCTTGGGCAATCGAAGATGTTTTCACCGCTGCCAACTTGGAAATTGCCATGGTAGCTGCGCTCGTCGGTTATATCCTTTTTCAGTTTCTTCGAAAACAATTCTAGCGATGCTAATGTGGGGAGTGAGGCGGCGGGTCGTGGCGCGGTCATCGATTTTCTCCAGTGCGGCTGGTCCTGGTTGGATTGTAGGGTGAGTAGTCGAGGAATTCAGTTTTAACTCCCGGAGGCAAGGGCAACTCAAGCCAATGCGTGATACGGAGGGCAAGAAAACGATGAGTGCCTCCGGTTCTATCCGCCGGATCGTCCTGGTTCCAAAGAGTCTCGGCTGTGCCGGTCAGCTGAAGGGTGCGACCGCGCTCAAAGTCGGGGACGATGATTCCGGCGCGAGCGTTCACGCGGAGGTTGCCAAGCGTATTGAACATGCTGTTGCCGGAGTAATCGGGGATGCGCAGAGTGCGGTCATCCAACACCTCGATGAAACCGGGCGCGCCACCGGGATGGGAGGCGTCGGCTCCGCGGGTGGAGTGAGCCGTGGCGACGAAGAGTACATCGGCTCGGGTCAATGTGCATTGCTGATCAGGTCCCAGGGTAGCTCCAGTGGTGGCGGGAAGGCTTTCAGTCAATTCGGTACTGACAGTCTTCAACTGGCGACGGGTAATGTATTTTGGGCAATTGGGATAGGCCTCCCGCACGCCGAGGCGAAGCGAGTTTTCGCGGGGACGGCTCAATAAGCCGTTGATCCGAATTCTACGGCGGGTGGCGAGATCGATGGCCAGCAAAGCTGCCGCAGGATTGAGGTCGATGTTGGCCCAGAGAGGATCTTTCCCCTGCACAGCTACTTGGGAAAGATCGAAATCCACCGCGTAGCCATCTTCGGACCTCATAAAACCAGGGCAACCGAAGACAATTGAACTCCATAGATTATTGCCGCGATCCTGGGATGCAAACACGACCATCGATTGCTGCTGCAGGAAGGGACGTGCACCTCCGATGATGCGGTCGGCGATGAGGACTCCGTTGCGTTCGGCGATTTGCGACTCCCCAGAGAGCGACTGCACTTCAAGTTCTCCCTCGTGAAATGGGCTCATCATGACACTTCTCCGTCCTTCCTCAGAAAATTGAAAGCGTTCTGCCTGACACGGGGCGGAACGTTTTCGGCTTAAAACACATTGGCGGCCCGGCAAACGTCTTCATCGGCGAAGCGCCTGCGGTTATAGAGAGCGACCGGATGGCGGATGCGAGGAATGGCATGATTCTCATCGCTATTTTCTCCAAGCTTCGAGGGTGAAAGCGGTGGTCCCCTCTGGAGCAACCGCCGCGGCCCACGTTGTAGCTAGAAAGTAAGAATGGAATAACCTTCGCTCGTCAGGCGGCGAAGGCTGGGAAGTCCAGAGGTTCCGGGCACCGCATTCTCAGTGAGCAAGTCGTAGCCGCTCTTTTCCGCTTCCGCGCGAGCGCCGAAAACGTCCGCGCATCCGCACGACACACCAGCGACCTTGTCCTTGACTGCTTCGTAGAGCCCGTGGGCCGGGTGGTCGGCCTTATCCAAAACTCCGGGCCAGCGGGATCGGGAGCCTGCAGCTTGAAACAGAATGCTGACTTCATCCCCTTGCTGTTTGAAATCATATGCGGCGGCGAGTGCGTTGAAGACGCGACCCAAGGACTCTTCAGAACCTGGCTTCGGATCCGAAAGAACGACGATTGCTGCTTTCATATGAGTATCCTCCGTTGATTTGAGTAGACCGATCGGTCTATACTAGCGTTGGATGTGGACCGAACGGTCTAGATTCAGAAATCTTTCTAATTTCGTTCCGCCCGTACCTGAATCGCTGGGCAGGTTGCAACTCCGTGTCGTGCAGATCCATATTGAGGAGATTTCGAGGCAACTGCTAGATGATTAAAGCGGAAGTCGGGGGTGTTGACATCAAAGAAGAAGCTTCAAACAACGCACTCATTGAAAAGATCACAGAATCGTTTCAGGCTTATGGCTTCGAAGGTACGAGTTTGTCGACGATTTCAAAGGCGACCGGGCTTATCAAGGCAAGTCTTTACTGGCGGTTTCCAGCCGGAAAAGAGGAAATGGCCGAGGCAGCTCTCCGCTCTGTAGATCAACAGTTTTCGGATCACATCCTAAAGCCTATCGACGAAGCCGGCCCCGTAGCGAACCGTCTCGCCGAAGTCGCCAATCGGCTCCGTCAGTTCTATGGCGATGGAAAGCGATCCTGCTTGCTTGACACTCTCACGCTTGGCGGTAGCCCGCCCGCGATCCAGAAGCGCGCGAAGCTCACGCTTGAGTTCTGGGTCACTAAGTTTGAAAAGCTTGCGAGGGAAAGCGGGCTCGATCCTGCAACTGCGCGACTCGCTGCCGAAGATGCAGTTGCCGCTCTGGAGGGCAGCCTTGTGGTGGCACGAGTTAGCGGCGATAGAGATGCTTTTCGACGTGCAGTTGAATCCTTAGGAGAAAGGCTTACAAAGGCTGCGAGGAGGATCTAAGCGTTCCGATGCGCGGGGACGCCCAGTATCCCCATCAGCTACCTGGCCCAGTGGTGGATGACCGCCTATCATCTGACCAAGATCGATTGCTCCAGATTTTCTATCGCCAAGCCGGGACGAAAACTGCACCAGCAATCTCTTGCTGCACGGCTTCCCCTACTTGAAACTCTCACCGTTTACTGGCTGAGAGACTTTTGAAAGATGTCCTCAATCGCTCGGGACTCTACCTCACCCGATTGGTTGTAAAGTGGCGTACCATGTGCATCCAGCACTAGGACATGAGGAATATAGCCCTTGTAGTACTGCTTGACCAGTTGTTGCTGCTCGGGCGAGCGCTGAACGTCCAGATCCACGACCACAAAGTGCACCTGGGAGCGGTATTTGTTGTAAAGCTCTACCGTCCTCCGCGCCTGCCTCTTCGAGTTAAAGCATCCTTCCCCGTAGATGATTACGTAATTGGGCTTGCCCGCAACAAATCCTGACTGCGCGTCCGCGCCCGTAATAAGGGGGCCATCGAGGCTGTCGCTTCCGTAGTTGAGGTTCGAGTTGAGTTTCAGGTTGTCGATTGCGAATGATGTCGTAACCGTCAGCGTCAGTAACAAGGACAATTGCAGCAAAGTCTTTTTCATGGCTATTTCTCTACCTCCAATTGAAATGATTCTTCGTCGATCTTGGATTTCTGTGCGTAGCGAGCAAGAGCTTCATCGGCAGCTTCTTGAAAAGACTGTTTGTCTCCCCTGTGTTTAGGGGGCAGGTAGCCCGCGCCGAAGTACAGCTTGCCATCCGGCGTGATGAATGATGTGAGGGGCAATCCCGCAGGCAGATTCAGAATGGCTTGTGCCCGTTGCAACTGGGCCACCAGCTTGGGCGAAGCGTCGAAGTCAACTTTGACCGCGATGAAGTGCTGATTAATGTAGTCCGCAGTGGCGGCATTGGTGTAGGTATCCCGATCCATGAGATCGCACCACGGACACCACACCGCTCCCACATCCAAGAGGATGGGACGATTCAGCTCTATCGCGCGCCCGAAAGCCGCCGCGCCCCAGGGGTACCAATCCACCGGCTGAGAAATAGCCCGCTTGAGGTACGGCGAATTGTCGGCGGCGAGGTGGTTCAGTTTCTCTTGCGCAGGTGCGGCAGCCGTCCAGGCCAAGCTGAAAACAATCGCCAACGCGAAAATCATTCGCATGAAACATCAGATCGGGCCGGCGGGAATAAGTTTCAAACTGCATAATTTCGTACTCAAAAGAAGGGCCGCTTCTAATTGCGGAGCGTCCCGAGATTCGTCTATCATCCATCCACCGCGACCGTGAGACTGGTCTTGCGATTTTGAGAGCTGCGTTTTCTCAACGCGGGGTTTGTCAATCTGCCTACGGGGTGTTGGGATGCCTTTTCTACCAGTTTTGCCAGAGGAACAAGCGAGCGCCGATGTCAGGAAGATCTACGAATACGTCACTCGCCGATGGGGTTTCCTGCCTAACTATTTCCAGGCTTTGGGCCACGATGCCCAGCTCCTTCAAGACCAGGTTAATCTCTACACGAACGCCATGAATGAGGAGCGTGGCCTGCCCAAGATTATCAAAGAGCAGATTGCCACTGTCGTCAGCGGAATCAACATGTCCAGCTATTGCCTCCCAGCGCATTTGGAGATCCTGGGCCGCATGGGTATGGACAAATCTCTCAGCCGCAGGCTATCGATCGACTACAAGTCGGCGCCGCTGGATCCAAAGGTCATGGAGCTGTTGAAGTTTTGCGAGAAGCTTACTACCAATCCAGCCGACATGCGGCGGGCTGACATCGAGAAGTTGCGAGAGTTGGGCTGGAACGATGCTGCTATCTTCGACGCTGTCCTGGTTACGTCGCTCTACGCCTGCGCCAACCGGTTCTCATCGGGCCTTGGCCTTACTCCTGATTTTGATTAGCGCATCCGTCGGTGCCGATCTTCAGCGCGGCTCCTCTTTGCGGAACTTCTGTGTAAACATCTTGTTCAGCCGTCCGCGCACATCCTCCGGGAGAGCAGCAGGTTCGGTATGGTAAAAAATTTCTACTGTCTTATGCGTGGTATCCACTACGATGCGACAGTCTTCACAGTGCTCCAGGTGACGCTCCAGTTCCCGCACTAGTTCAGGATCAAGTTCGCCGTCGAGGTAGTCAGAGATCTTATCGATGACTTGTCGGCATCGCATTACGGGCATCCTTTCCAAAATACTTAGTCAATTCCTCGCGCAACTTCAGTCGAGAGCGTAAGAGTCGCGTCTTTACCACGGGGATGCTTAGGCCGAGCAGTTTGGCCGTTTCTTCGATCGAGAACTTCTCCACGTCTCGCAGGGTGAAGATTGTCCGCGACTTGGGGTCGAGCTTCTGGATCACTTCCGACAGTACCTGCTGTAGGTCGCTCTTCAGACAGGCCTCTTCCGGATCCCCACCCCAGCTCTCGATTTCCAGCGGGATGTAGCTGCCATCTTCGCTTTCTTGCGGCTCGTCGAGCGACGACTCTTTCCACAAAGCGCGTTTCCTGAGTTTGCCCAATGCCACGTTCACCGCGATGCGAACCAGCCAGGTGTAGAAACGGGAGTTCCCGCGGAATTCGGCTAGGGCAGTATAGGCTTTCAGCGAGGCTTCCTGGAGCACGTCCTCGGCGTCATGGTGGTTGCCGGTAATACTGACACCAAGACGATAAATGTGCCGACTGTACTGATTCAGCAGCGTTACGAATGCGTCCGAATCACCCGCCTGGGCCGCGGCAACCAGCGATTGCTCGTTGTCTAAATGGGTCGGCATTTTTGGAGAATAGAGCGCTCTCAGAGGTGGATGCTCTCGGACAGCACTTCACCATATTACACAGATGGACCAATTCGCAAAAAGTCGCACGGCAGCGAACAATTCTTGCGGTCGTATGACTACCCAACTGGGGGTACCTTTCAAAAGCACAATTTGGAGGAAGGATTCTGTAACTTTCCATGGTGCTTCACATCCCATGTATGCGCCCAGGTTCCTCGGCGTCAATTCGAACGTGAATAGGAGAAAAGTTCATGAACAAGATGATTCGCAGGTTGATGGCAATGTGTCTTCTGGCAGTGTCGCTTTCGGCTTTTGCACAGTCTGGCGATGCCATGAAGCAGGACGGCATGAAACAGGACGACAGTATGAAACAGGGCGACACCATGAAACAGGGCGACAGCATGAAGAAAGACGACATGAAGAAGGACAAGAAGTCCAAGAAAAAGGCGAAGAAGGACGACAGCATGAAGAAGGACGACATGAAGAAAGACGAAAACATGAAGCACGACGACAGCATGAAGCAGAACTAGCGTCGTCTTCATTCTTCAAGTTCGAGTTCAGGGTAGCCGGCGCAGGCAATCCAGAATCGTTGGATCGGCTGGAACGCGCTGCGCAGGCTATAATCCACTTGCGCAGCGATAGTTGGCGGAGGAAGAATCGTTTTAGACGGGCGGGGGGAAAGCCATGAGCGGTGTGGTCTATGTTTCTAAATCACGGATTGAACGCAAGAAGGGCCCCCTTCGTGTAGCCTATGTTGCGGGCGAACCGCAACCGGTGATTTTCAGTGTGCATGGTGCTATCGCAGAGCACTACAAAGTGGATCCTGCGACGCTGACCGAATCTCACGCTTCGACGATCGATTATGTCATCGCGTCCACTGCGGGTTGAATGCTTGGTACCTTTGGAGGTGCGCTGGAAGCGCGCCACATCGATGCCAGCAACGGGCGACTGACAGGAGAGATTACTGGTGAGGTTGAGACTGAGGACGGTGTGCTGGTCATCCGGCGCGTCCATGTCGAGATGCGCCTGATCGCACCAGAAGAAGCGAGGCCCGTCGTAGAGCGCGTCCACGAGATCTACGCGATGCATTGTCCACTGTATCGAACCTTCTACAGAACCCTGCACCTTACGTCTTCGTGTACGCTGGTCTAAACCAACGTCTTGACACCGAACTATGGGTCATGTTGACGGGCGATAGCACTCACGACGCCTATTGGGTGGCGGCTTTTCACCCAGCAGTAAACTACTAACCCGTCGTTGCGGATTGCTGTCGCGTTAATCCTTCTAACAGAATCAATCTAGGTGAAGGGGTTGATCCCTGGTCGCAGGAGTCCGATCGACTGGGCCCAGAAACGCGGCTAACGTAACGCCTTCGCCGCTTCGATGATCTGCTCGGGCCGTGCCCGCACGCGGTAATCCTCCGTGAGGTTCACCCAGCGGATCACCCCGGAAGAATCCAACAGGAATTCTGCCGGACGGGCGATGTCCTGTCCATTGACCCCGGCACCCTGATGCAGGAGATCATAGCGGCGAATGACCTCGGCTCTTGGGTCCGAGAGAAAGCTGTATGTATAGCCCGCTTTGCGACACAGATCGCGGGACATTTCAGGCGTGTCCACGCTGATCGCTACAGGGCGGACGCCCAACTGCTCAATTTCTGTCAGGTGTTTCTCGATACTCCGTAACTCGGAGTTGCAAAATGGTCACCAATATCCCCGGTAGAAGACCAGCAGCACCCCCTTTGGAGGAGCTTGTGTGTTCGAGAGTGGTCTCGAAAGCAGACTGTCGAGTGAAACTGGATTCCTATTGGTATCGGGGAGAACAAACTCAGGAGCCTTCTGGCCGACTCGCGGCGCCCCGGTGGACGCAGGCAACTGCTTCGTCATATAAAAGACGAGGAAACAGAAAGATCCCGCCGCAAGCAGGCTGAGAGTACCCAGAATTGGTCCAGCAATTTTCCCGCGATATTGCTGCTGTTGTCCAAAGGCGCGCCTCAAGCCTAAGAAAGAGAGCACGCCGCCGACGGCAAAAAGCAGGAAGTTTGCCCATGGCACGTCCCGGGTTATCGGAAACTTGGCAAAGACGAAAGGGTAACTGGCAAACCCGAGGAGGCAGAGCAGAAATCCCGCCCACAATTGCCAGTTCCATTGACGCTCGTTCATGGGAGAAGCTTTCCCGACCGGAAAATTGTTATGCACCTACCCCAACGCAGGCCACGCACCGCCGCGGCCGCATGGAAATAGGCATATCGCTCACTCTTTCGGATCCGCCGGATGCCCAGCCATTGCAAGCTAGCCAAAGGCCAGCAGCAGTTCAGCAACCACGGCTACAGCCCACTTTCCACCCACGCTGAAGGGAACCACGAAGATCAGCGCGTAGCTGTTCACGACCCAGATACATGGCTTCACGGTATTTGGGTTTCGGCCTTCCGCCAGACGCACTGACAATTGGAACCCTGTCGTGACCGAAATATTCCCAAGCTTCGAATGTGTTCGCAAAGGTAGTTCCCCGTAAGCGCGTTAAAAGCATGTTCGCTGGCGAGAACTTTGCGTCCCCTTGCAGACGATAAGAGACAGAGATTATATGAGATTTACAAATCAGCAAAAAGTTACAAACCGACCATCTGCGTACGGACAATATCACCGGGCGGGCTCTGGACCACACCACGCCGCCCTCCCCTTCCCGAGCAACCCACAATCGAGATCGGTGACAAAATCAGAAACTTATCGTTGTGTGGTCCATCAAAGTGTGTGCAATTCTCCTCCGCTCAAAACATTCGCAAACTCTGTAACCTTTTCTCGGGCGAATCGCTCTCATTCACACGCGGCGCTTGAACCATTGGGCACAGGACTGCGTGTGTTCGGTTGCTTTATTGATCAGGCGGCATGCGACTAAAACCACTGGAGTTAACTTAATGCGTAGAGTACTTCGCACGCTATTCATGGCCGGACTAGCTATTGGTCTGGCTTCGCCGGGGCTCAGCAACGCACAAACTGGAGATTCAGACAACGCAGGCGCTGTGTTTGTTATGACCAACGCCGTCGACAAGAACGAAGTGATCGCCTACCGTCGTGCTTCTAACGGCACGTTGCAGGAAGCCGGCAGATTCGCGACCGGCGGCCGAGGCAGCGGTGGTAACAACGATCCCTTGGAATCTCAAGGGTCGTTAACCCTGAGCCAGGATCACACGCTGCTGTTCGCAGTGAATGCTGCGAGCGGCAGTGTCTCTGTGTTTAGCGTTCACGGCTCACAACTGTCGCTGGTGGACAAAGTGATCTCCGGCGGCAGCGAACCCAATGCAGTGGCGCAGCACGGAAATCTTGTGTACGTCAGCAACGTAGGCGGCAGCAGCAGCGTGGTTGGTTTCCGGTTGGATCATGGCAAGCTTACGCAAATCCCCAACTCCACACGCTTTCTCTCCACTAATAATTCGGGTGCCGGAGGTTTGGCATTCAGCCCAGACGGCAGGTTCCTGGTGGTGGTTGAACGTTTGACCAACGACATTGACGTGTTCAGTGTCCAAGGTGATAGCACGTTGTCTCCGATCGTAGTGAACCCGAGTGCAGGCCCTGGCGCATTCTCGGTGAGTTTCGCTCCGAACGGGGCGGCTCTGATCTCCGAGACCGGTCCTTCTGGAGTGCCCAACGGCTCGGCGATTTCATCCTACTAAATCGGCACCAACGGCACGCTATCTCCTATCAGCACCAGTGTTCCGACGCTAGGAGCCGCGAACTGCTGGAACGTGGTCACCCCTGACGGTAGCTTCGTTTATACCTCCAACGCCGGCTCATCCACCATCTCTGGGTTCGCCATCGCGAACACCGGGGCATTGACTGCATTGTCAGGAACGATTGTCGGAACCAACCCCGAGGGATCCACCAACCTCGATATCGCGGTAAGCTCCGATGGCAAGTTCATCTACACCTTGAACTCAGTGGCTGGTGCCATCGGCATTTTTGCGGTTCAGAAAGATGGGACGCTACTTAATGCTGGGTTCGCCAGCGGCGTCTCTCCGCTCAGCGGCTTCAACGGAATCGCGGCGTTCTAACATTTTCCTGTGAGTTGCGATTTCGCCATCGCAACTCACAGGGTCTTTTATAAATTGAAAAGCAATCTTCGAAACTGTTGTATTTCTACGGATACAGACATTTGACTTCAAGGAGTGTGAAATGGGTAACGTTAAGTTGATCGTAATCTATCCTTGTCCCAAAGACATCGAATCCTTCGAGCGGGTATATAAGAACGAACATGTGCCCATGGCCGTCGAGAAGCTTGGCGGCAAGACAAAACTTGTAGCGAGCAAAATAGTCGGTTCCCCACAAGGGACACCACCCTTCCATCGCATTGCAGAGATCCATTTCCCCTCCATGGAGGCTCTGCAAGCTTGCGCCGCATCGGACGGTGGCGAACAGACGCTCGCGAATGCAGTGGCAATTTCTTCCGGCGGCGCACCGATCTTCCTGGTCGCCGAAGAGGAAGTATTCGTGTTTCAAGGGAAGTGACTTATCGGCTGAGAGTTGAAAGTGTTCGGATAACGGGCCGCAGGCAGGGCGACGGGAATATCGTGGCGGCGGGATTTTCCGGCAAGCGCTACTTACGATTGCAGTTGTTGTTGTTTTGTAGCCTGAATCTCGCCATTGATTCCCCCTGCCTTCTGGGTGCGGCCCAAAGTAGCGCGAAGATTTTACCGCTAGCACATTGACGATACCTTCGTGGGAGAATCTTCCTGTGGAGGGCGTCGTGGACCGCAATCCATCCGCAGGTCGAACGTTCGTACACCGGTGGTCGTCAGCTAAGTTAACATGTCCAGCCGGCGGCGGCGGATGAGTCTTTCGCCAACAATCTGATCATGGTTGCTGCGTTAGATTATAAGCAGATGCGGGACGCTATCGAGCCTAAACCGCGAGGATTTACTGCGATCGGGGTTTTCTTGTTCTTCGGCGCCGTCATGGCGACTTTCGCCGCAACTACTTTGCTTCGGCGAGGCACGCCTCTTGATCGTCCCTGGGCTCTCAATCCGACTGCGTACAACCAGCTCGCGCCTCTCGGTGGTATTGTTGTGATTTTCTTCCTGGCGCTCGCCACGACTCTCATCACGGCAGGAATCGGGTGGTTCCGCCGCCGCCTTTGGGGATGGAGACTAGCGGTCATAATCATCTCGACACAGGTTCTAGGGGATGTCGTTAACTGCGTCAGAGGCGACTGGCTACGTGGCGGAACTGGCGTCATCATCGCCGGGGCACTATTGCTGTTTCTTTTGCAGCCAAGGATTAGAGCTACGTTTACCTAGGCTAGAACCTTTCTCGAAGAAATTCAAAAAGGATATAGCCGAGGAGCGCGGCTATCGTGGCAATTCCAAAATTGGCGGTGGTAAAATCATCTCCGATTGCCCAAGCGACCCCCCTCTTCTGCCCCATGCCTGAGCGCTCAAATTGCCCCATCAAAAGATTGGAGTAAAACAGGAAGATGATAAAGCCTACCTCGATTACCGCTCTCCAGACCTTTTTCATCATAGCAACTATGGACTCCTCGGCAGAACCCCTCGGCTGGGGGCACCGCTGCTCGTTCCTTCCGTGGAAATACTAGCAAGCAACAGAGAACATGGCGATTTTTCAACAGGGTCGACAATGCCTGCGCTCATGATTGGTTAGCAGGTTGAGAAGTTGTTAATGTTCATGGGGTTTCGCGGGCCGGAGCCCCTGAATGACAGTTAGGACTCAGGACGCTTCCCATACAGCCATTCCAGCAGAAACGCGATGGACGCCGATGAGAAGGACTGACCAGACCCAACGCGTGTCGACGTGGATCGTGCGCAGGCCTGAGAGCAGGAACACGACGCCACCGATCAGAAATAGGGGGCCAGTGATTGCACAATGAAAAGAGCGATTTCTAAACCAGTTGGCGAGGCAGCCGATGGCCATGGCGAAAAGGCACGCCGCTGCTGACGACGCACGGAGAGGCCGCCAATGGATTCCTATGAAGCTCAACACTCCCCACGCTATCAGCGAGACGATGAACCAGTAGCAGATCGCTGCTGGCGAGCTACAACAAGCTCCGACTTGCTTTGTCATAGCGTTGGAATTTCCTTTCTGGTCTCGACTTCATGCCCCTACTATTCTGAGTGCAACATCGTAGGCCATCTTCGTGCCAAACACCTGGATATCGCTTTGAAAGTAACAGTCCATCACGGACCCAAAAACGGTACAGACTTTGCTTCGCCACAGTGATGTTAAGTTGACCGGTGACCCTGCGGTGTTAAACCCACAGTGTGAGCGAGGATCGCATGGCTGCGGCAGGGGCAATGCTGACTGCGATTTTCAGCCACAAGCGGACTGAAAGCGGACTGAGCGAGAGGCAATTCGAGTTTAAGTCCTTCACCATCAAACCAATATTCGACATCCATGAGAACTCTCTCCCGCACTCCGGCACCGCGCAGGTGGTTCTGAGCTTCTCCTTGTTATTATTGCCGGCAGAGATGCTCCGCTGAACGACAACCCAGGTCCCACAGCTTGGGAGACCTGATGATTGCCTCAAACAGTGTTGGATCAAAACGTTTCGGAAATAGAATCCACTCACCCTCTCGGCAAACCGTACGAGCCAAAGAACTATTCTTGGGTTATGACGCAGGGGCACAAATTCTCTTCAACGTCTGGCAGGACTTCATGTTCCCTATTGGGGACTCCATGCGCGCTGCGCTCGGTGACGAGAGACAATCCACCCACAACTAGAATAGAGTCTCTGCATGGTCAAGCGTGCTCCAACCCGGAAGCGTCCTCGCAAAGCCAAGCCCGGGACGAAGGGCCTAGGCCCAGCAGAGTGCCGGCTAGAGCAACCGACAGGCGTTGCCGCGGAAGCTGCGGAGGCAATCGCCAAAGCCGGGGGCTGCGTTGTTGGATCGTACAAGGAACCGCTCGGCGGGCACCCCTGTCTTGCTCTCGATTCTGCCAATCGATGCCGTCGAGCCCACTCCTTTCCAAAGGGACCTCTCCGACCTGAGAGGTGGACTAAAATGGACCGCTCAGAGCGGACATCGGACCTCAGAACGTCAGAACTCAGACGACAGACCGCTGGAGATACTGCAGCCTGAAATCCAATGTCGAGGGGTGAGGCGGGTTGTTCCCGGAGGATCGCCAGGTGAAATGGACTATCCCTGCTGTTATTCTACTTCTGCTCGTTTCATTCTGTTTGGCCGCTGACAAAAAAGAGGAAAAACCGAACCCCGCGCAGTCCATCGACGAACTCCGCCAGCAGATCGACAAAATCCTCAAGGACACTCACACCAACGGTGTGTCGATAGCGATCGTGCACAAAGGCGGGCCCGAATGGGTCACCGGCCTTGGCATGGCCGACCTGGCCGGCAATCGCGCCGCGACTGCCGATACGCTCTTCCGCATCGGTTCTACCGGCGGAGTCGACGGAGGCCTCACCGACAAGTCCTACATGCCTGACTTCGGCGTCGGATATTTTGTCAGCATCAACAGCGAAAGTGATGACGCGTTTGAAAAGATCACCCACGCGATGCGCGCCTACATCACGCACAACCTGCAGAAACCGCCAGTGCCGCCGCCAGCGCAGTTGCCGGCATACGCCGCCGACTACGCCGTTCGAAGACGGCAAGATGATCTCCTCCGCACTAGGACGTTGGCACCAGGTCCACATACCGGTCGAAGGGGCACAGTTTCGTTTCGAGGATAGGGAAGCCCCGCCCGACCCGGTCGCAACTCTTGAGTTGCTGACCCCCAACACAGAGGGTCGATTCATCCAAACCGATTCGCAAACTACGATGAGGAGGATTCCGGGGTGGTTCGCGATCGGGGAAATTCTTGTTGCTGGTTTCGTGGTGCTCTCAATCTTCTCGATCGTTCTCTACGCGCCGTTCTGGATGATCGGCGGCCTAATGCGTAGCCGCCGTCGTCCCGCCGAGCGCGCCATGCGCTCGTGGCCACTAATTGCGGTTTTGAGTCTGGTTGCCTTCGTTGTGATCTTTATCCTGTGCAGCGAAGACCTGATTGAACGGCTGGGAAATTTCACCGTGTGGTCGGCTGCGTTGTGGGTGGTGTCTCTTCTGTTCGGACTGGCGTCGCTCGTGAGTTTTCTGGTTGCTCTACGAGGTTCAAGCGCGGGAGTGCGTCCGGGCGTCCGCAGGTTCTCGCGGATCGTCTCAACGGCACTCTTGATTGCCGCAGCTTACTTAACCTACTGGGGCATTATCGGAATACGGACTTGGGCTTAGGTCGGCGGACAACTGCGCAGAAAACTCGGGGAGGCTCGAGTCAACGCGCGCCAACCGCTCCCCGCGTAAACTCTCCGTTGAGCAAGCGCCAAATCCCCAGTGGATTTCCATCTCTCAATTCCTGAGGCAGCGCGCTATCACGAAAGTCTTGATAGCACACTGGCCTTGCGAATCGAAAGATCCAGGAAGCTTACGAAGTGCGTGGGCTTGCGCCTACGCGTCAAAGGTTCCACGAGCCTCGCGAAGGACGCAATTGGCAGTACACCATCCCGATCGTGAGAGGAAAATTCAGGCCGGCATGATCTGGTCAGAGAGAGCGAGACGATTGCTTCCCTCACCGCGTCGGCCGTTCAGAGTAGCGACTACTGGGTAGGGGCGGCCTGCGGGAACCGCCCCGCCTTCTAAAACGCTTGTGAGAACCGGGCTTCCAGAAACTCGCCCAGCTTCGCTGTGGCTCTGAATTGCGGGATGGGCTCCAACTCTTTGAACGCAGACGTGAACGCGTTCGAAAGACTCCAAATGGTCCGCGGACGGAATTCCTCGTACTTCGGCTCGAAGTAAAGGTCATGCACGGTGCGGGCGAGGTGCTTGGGAGCTTCGAGTCTGCCCTCTACGAATGCCTCGTAGATGACCACCTTCGCGGTCAGGTCCGTTAGTTCGCTCTTCTGCCAAGCCTCCACCTGCTTGCGCATCGGCTCGAAGTTGCGTTGCATTCGATCAACCCCGACCGCGATGCAGTCGATGAGCTCTATAAAAAGGGATGTCAAGAAAAAACTTCTGCCTTGACCGGAGGACGAGAGGATTTATGTCTCGATATCCAGCCCACTGTCTGTACGAGCGTCCCTTGTTTTGCTCAGGGATTTTGCTCTGGATGGTTTTCCTTCGTTTGGTTTTCTCTGCCGGTGGTGACAATGCCAATCGGGTCTAAGAGACTTCGCAAGCGAGAGTGCTGTCTGCGTGGTAATCATGGTTCTATCCGAGGCTCGTGGCCTATCGCTATTTCTGATTATCCGAGGGGGCATAGCGTGAAAATGGTGACTCAGTGCCGAAGCACACGCGGCCCAGCTCATCGACTGATACTCGCCCTCGAATCGAGCATCTCCAGAACCCGACCGACCCCACCAGAGAGATCACCAGAAGATGGAAAGGCCGATTCCCAGAGATGCTCAAACTGCTTGCTGATCTAATTGCTTGGCGTCGAAGTCCACCCCTTTCTTCCACATGGTTAAAGTAATGGCGGCGATCTTCCTGGCCAGGGTGAGACGTGCCATGGTGGGCCGCATCCCTTTCGCCAGAAGAGCCACGTAGAAATCGCGCAGCGGCCCCGGCCGAGTGCTGGCCGAGATCGCGGTACTTTTGAACAGATTCTTGAGATCGTGATTATAGTTGTCATTCAGACCTCGCACGCTGATGCGCTCCCGGTTGCGTAGCAGCTTCCCTCGGACATAGCGGTACTCGCCGCTGTCATGAGTTTCAACTGCGAATCCGCTGTAGGCCCACAGCTGTCGCTTGGTACGGAAACGGTGTGGCGTTTGCAACAATGCCACCAGCAAAGCAGCACGAATCGGACCGATGAAAGGAATCTGGCGCAATAACTTCACGGCAGGATGCTTGTGGCTTTCCACCACGAAATCGCATCGCGCTTCTTGATGCAAGCGCCGCAGCAGATCCAGTTGCTGGTAGAACCGTTCGGCCCGGAGACGAACTCCGGGCTGGGGAATCTTGGACAACCACTCGCTGCGATGCCGCGCAGCATAAACGCTTGTGCCGCTGCAGGGAATCGCCCAGCTCCGATATAGCGCTTTAATCCGACTCATCACTCGCGTGAGATCCCCGGTGATGGTCAGATAGCTGCGACCTAACTCCTTCAAGGTTCGTAGCCCGTGGTCTCCGTGGTATACGGGTGTGAGCTGATTGCCGCGTAACAACTCCGCCAGCTTGCGCGCATCGATCCGATCACTCTTGCTACCATCCTTCAGCAGAGCGTTCTTGCGCGGGTCGCAGACTACAAGCCGGCTGACGTGGGGTTTTAGCAGGTCGTGTAACCAGGCAGCGCAGGTTCCTTCCTCGAAGGTCAGCGATAGAGTTCCATGCAGTCCTTTGATGAACTCAACAATCGTGCCGGCTTTGGTCTCCAGAATGCACTCCATGATCAGCTTGCCCCCACTATCCATGACGGCAACCGAGACTGTGGCCTGGTGCACGTCCATCCCGATATACTTCTCTTGACTCATAAAGGCGCTTCTCCTTTCGCTAGGTTGGCGATGCGAACGATCTCAACCTACCGCAAAGTGGGCGCCTTTTTATATTGCGTGAGAACGACTTCGAATGTTTCGCGAGCACCGGCGTAAACACACCTGGGACAATGTTTCCAGGTTCCAGCCCCGTGAACATTAGATTTCCGAGAAATCGACTTCCGACGAGGCTCTCCGTGTTTCAACTGCCGGGTTGTCCGTCATCCGCTCAGAGGGGCTATACTGAGAAACCTCAAATTCGCAGTGGTCCACTCTAGGAATTTGTTCCTTGAAGAGAATCGGACATCCGCCAATGCTTGTAGGCTCACCCGCGCTGGCGGTCGCCGATCGCGTAATCCGGCGCGCTCTCGAAAAGCAGCCCCAAGATCGCTACGCGTCGGCTCGGGCCGTGTTTGAAGCGCTAGGCGATGCGGAGCTACAAGAAGGTAATGGAGTCATCCCACAATGCCACGCCATAACCCGACTTATCGTCCTGCCATTCCGTATTCTGCAGCACCACGAAGCCTTGTTGCGGTGTGTGGCTGGAACCTTAGCGGCAGAATAGCCGGGGGATCGGTCGGTCTATGAATAAATATTTCGTCGGCGCGAGAGCTATCGTTATTCTTGGCATGTTGTTATGCGTTGCGGTGAGCCTGGCGGTCTCACACGTTGCGAACGTCGCGATTCCCCTTTCTATTGACCACAAACCATACCGGGTCTTGCTCGTGGTCGAGCAACGAAGTGACCCTTACGGCCTAGTGGTGAGCGACGAAGCGGACAAATTTCAGCCTATGGCAGCCCTGCTTAAAGCTTGGTCAGTCCCCTTCGACATTCTGCGACTGGATCAGCAACATCTCGATGCCTCATATCTCTTTCGACGCTCGGGCGAAATTCGCTATGGCACGGTTGTCTGGGTCGCCGATCCTTCGTCCTACGTTAAGCAGAATTTTGCACCGCTTGAGGAAGCGGTGCACGCCGGAACCGGATTGATCGTAATCAACTCACGATTTCTTGATCCTACCCTTGCCAAGTTGCTGGGTCTGAAATTCAGGGACTTCTATGCGTCAACGGATAGGCTACAGGCCGCGCAGCAGCACTTCATCACGCGCGATGTCATGGCCGATGAGGCCACCGTGTCCGCTCAGAGTCATGACTATTCAGATCGCATCTGGGTTCAGCCGACAAGCGCGGAAGTCTTACTTGTTCAAGACCAACATCCCACTCTGACGGTAAATCAAACGGGACCCCAAACTTCCGCAGTTTGGCTGGGAGCTCCCAATCTAGCAGCGTTGTGCAACTCACAATTTTGGCGGAAGCTCTTCTTTCGGTCGCTGATTTGGAGCCTGGGTTACGTAGTCGTGCCCAATGTGGACTATTCTCATCGCATTATTTTCGAGCTTGATGATTGGGGAACGGCAGACAAGGGGTTCCTCTCCTATTGGCGTTATCTAGAGCCGAGCGAGCAGACGATTCGCGAAGGCCTCATAGAACCATTGAAGCAACACGACGCAGTCGCGAGCGCTGAAGTTGACACGGGATACGTTGACCGGCAATCCAAACGGGTTGTATCGCCCTGGGTTCAGAAATTCACGGATGCGTATGGACTGCATCAGGACTATGCGTCGACCCAAAAAGCTCTAAGAGAAGCGGCTGAATCCGGGGTGTTGGACATCGAGAGCCATGGATGGACGCATATGGAACCGGACCTGGACTCTCCGCCAGGTCCGTGGTGGACGGCAGATTTGGCCGGAGAAGGTTCGATCGTTGGTTGGTATGGGGAATTTGAAGATCAGCGACGTGGAGAAGAAATCCCCGCGGTTACGCAGATCTATCATATGGAGCGATCACTGGGGGAATTGCAGCAGGATTTCGGCAAAGAAGCACTGGAGTTGAAACCTGGCAATAATTCGTGGTCGAAATCCCAATTCAACAACACGGCCATGCTAGCAGCACGTGTCGGTTTTGGTCTCTTTCACGGCGACAAGGCCACCTATTATCTCGATCCCGAACTTGTGCTCGATATGGCCGATGTCATTCCCGACTTCAACACCGGGTACGACTTGCTAGATGTTCTTAACCCGCAACAATGGCCAGGTCACCCGGATGGGCCTCTAATCCTGGGCTTTCACGACCGAGACATTGCTCTGGATCATCACTTTATGGATCGGCTGTTCGCTGCGTTGCCAGCCAGTTACAAAACGTTGGGAACCAATCAGTACATTGGGATTCTCCACACCCGAATCAACTCTTCCACCGATAGTGCGGGCGTGCAACTCACGTTTGCTCTGGATAGCCACTACTGCGCATACTTTGCGCATCATCCCTCATCATGGCAGCTATGGCTCTCTGACCCGCTACGGGAACAATTGGTAGCGTCACATCCAGAGGTGTCGGTAGACGGCAAACCATTAGAGACGAGAACAGCGGATTTCGCCCACGAATCTCTGACGATCGAACTCCCTCCTGGAGTGGGTTCTCACACTTGGAAGTTAGAAGTGGCAAAGAAATGAGCATTCGGAGCCTTGAAGGAAAGCCATCTTCCGGTTCCCGTTAATGAGAAAGGTCTCGCGGCCAGACGGGGACTCCGTTGCGGAACACGTGGCAGATGCCACTTGGCGGAAGCGATGGATTTTGGAACGAAGCCGGACTGTTGACGGTTGCGGGATCAAAAACAACCACATCTGCAAAATAACTGCGTTCAAGACGGCCGCGGCGTGGAATCGAGAAACGACGTGCCGGCTTCTCCGTGACCTTATGAACAGCCGCGGTCAGCGTGAGCCATCCACGCTCTCGACTCATCTCTCCGAGCAACAAGGGGAATGTCCCGTAAAGGCGGGGATGGGGACGTCCCTTGACGTAAAAGCCGTCGCTGATAATACACGACAGTGGATGAGAGATTGTCTGGCGCAGATTCGCTTCGCTCTGATTCATTTCGAGCATATTCACCCGTCCCTGTTCTTCCTGGATTAGATCGAATACCGCTTCGACGGGTGCGCATCCTCGGCTTGCTGCAATCGCGGCGACAGTTTGTCCAATTAAGCCTTGGTTGGCTGGTGTTTCGAGCGCGGAGACCAGAATATTGGTCCAGCCCTGCTCCAGGCTGGAATCCGTCTCGACTGCGATGAGCTTCCTTTCGCTGCTATCGGCCAGCCTGGAAAGCAGACCGTCGATGCCGCCCGCAAGCGACCATTGCGGTAGAAGTTGCGTCAAAACGGTGCTCCCCGCGAGGTACGGATAGCAATCGAAGCCCACATCAAGACCCTCGGCCGCGGCCCTCTCGATTTTCTCCAAAGCCACGGCTTGTTTGTCCCAATTGCGCGGACCGACTGCCTGGAAATGCGAGATCTGCAGTCGGCAGCCCGTCCGGCGGGCGAGTTCAAGCTGCTCATCCACTGCTTCGATCAAAAAATCGCCATACCCACGCATATGGGTCGCATATATTTTCTGGTGGCGCGCGACGACCCGGCACAGCCGCTCCAGCTCGGTGAATGGAGCACTGGCGCCTGGTGAATACATGAGCCCGGTGGAGAAGCCGCATGCACCTTCGGCGAGCAATTCGGCAAGTTTCTGTTCCATCCAAGCAAGATCGTTCTCGGCAAGCTGTCCGAGCCGGTGGCCGGCGCGTGCGATGCGAAGGGTTCCGTGTCCGACTAGGGAAAACACCGTCGTTGTCGGCGAACGGACTGCTTGTTCGAGATAAGCCTTGGCGCCAGGCCAGCCCCAGTCAGTGCTCCCACAAAAAAGACCATTAGCATAATCCTGGAGCAACTTCCGTTCGGGCGGCACTGGGTACGGTGAAAAACCACAGTTGCCCACCACCTCGCTCGTGACTCCCTGCGCCAGCTTGTCAGAGCGATTTTCCAACACTTGAAGATCAAGATGGCTGTGCGAGTCGATGAAGCCGGGCGCAACCGCCAACCCACGGCAGTCGATCACCTGGGCATCGGCGGGCGCCTCGAAAACGCCGACTCTGTCAATGGTTTGGCCGGAGATCAAGAGGTCACCGGAACCAGGTGGCGCGCCACTGCCGTCGATTACTGTGCCGCCCTTGAAGACAATACTCACGAAGGTGTCACTCCCATCTGCCCGCGATTCAGTGCTATGTTCTTGCCGGTCATTAATGCTTGACGATTCCGATTCCCTCTTTCACGGTCAGGATCTGATTAGCCGGAACGTCCTTTAACTTCTCCACTAACCCGCTTGGCCATCGAATTTCCAGTTGGTCAACTTTCGTGGCGGAGCCAAGGCCAAAATGCAGTCGAAAATCACTCTGCGAGATGTAGCTGCCGCCGCTGCGGACTTCTTGCAATTGTTGATGGCCGTTCGTCCGGACCCTCACTTGGGCGCCGATGGCATCGCGATTCGACCTTGTGCCGACGAGTTTGACAAGCACCCAGTTACCATGTTGGGCGTAATTCTTAAGCAGACTCGGCGGATCATGGCTGTTATTCACCAGAAGCTCCACCCTACCATCGTTGTCGAAGTCGGCAGCAGCCACGCCGTGACTGTTAAAAGGCTTAGTTATACCCGGACCGGCATTGAGCGAGATATCCGTGAACTTGCCGTCACGCCGATTCCAATACAGCAGCTTCCGCTCCCGAAAAGTGCTCCCCATCGCATACCGATCTATTTCGGGATAGACATGGCCATTCGCCATAAATAGGTCCGGCCAGCCGTCGTCATCAATATCGACGAAAAGCGTTCCCCAGCCGAGGAATTGGGTATTGCCGCCGAGACCCGTCTCGTAAGTGACGTCGCTAAAGGCTCGGTCCTGGTTGTTGCGGTACAGGGCAGCGGTTTGGTCCGAAAAATTGGTCTTAATAATATCGAGCCAACCGTCACCGTCATAGTCCGCAGCATCGGCACCCATACCGGCTTGTTCTTGACCATCGGAGTTGTAAGCAACTCCGGCGCGAACACCAATCTCGTTGAATGTTCCGTCGTGATTGTTATGAAACAGAAGGCTGGGAGTGGAATCGCAAGCCACATAGATATCCGGCCAACCGTCGTTATCGAAATCACCGGTAAGAGCGGTGAAACAATAATACGGTCCCGGGTTGGCGATTCCTGATCTCACGCTAACGTCGCTAAAGGTGCCATCGCCATTGTTGTGATAGAGCTCGTTTCTTGCGCCTTTCAACCCGCGGGGACCACACATCACCGGAATCCCCTTCCAACGGCAGAAAGTGCTCTGCCCCGGAATGGGTGTCTTGGCGGGATCAAAATCCACATACTGAGAGACAAACAGGTCAAGGCGACCATCGCGATCATAGTCAACGAAAGCGCATCCCGTGCCCCATCGCACATCATCGTGCCACAGCCCAGCTTGCTTTGTGACGTCTGTGAAAGTTCCGTCACCGTTATTGTGCAACAGCACGTTGTGTCCCCAGAAGGTGATGAACAGGTCCACCCATCCGTCGTTGTCGTAATCACCTGCGCATATGCCTTGGCCCCAGCCCGTGAGCGCGACATGCGCTTTTTGTGTAACATCGGTGAAGGTTCCGTCACGATTGTTGTGATAGAGGTGACTGGTGGGCTCCTTGCCTCGGGGGAAGCCGTCCAACGTAGTTCCATTGACCAGAAAAATGTCGGGCCAGCCATCGTTGTCATAGTCAACGAACGCCGCACCACTGCCGGTGGTTTCAATGATGTATTTCTTTGTTCTTTCGCCACCATCTTCCGTCCTGGCCGTCAATCCGGCGCGAGCTGCGATATCGACAAAGTGGACTCTCGGCGGAGTAGCCGAGAAATGTTCAGTAGCGGTCGCCGCCATAGGCCGGAAGTCAAGAATTGAACCCCCGAGCGTGAGCAAACCAATTGCGAACCCCGCCGCTGACAGATGTGACACCTTCATGGTAGATATTTTCGTCCTACTGCTCGCTGGTTTGCGCCTAAATCATTGGGCGGCCTGAGCAGCATCCAGACTTTGCAGGAAGTTCTCGCGCAACATCTGAACCTCGCGGCCTTCCTTGTCGGACTTAAGTTTTTGAAATCGGTCTTGCGCCCGGGATGCGTCGTCGCTGCGCCCAATACTGCGATATAGAGAAGCCAAACGATACCAGGCTTCGGGAAGATTCGGATCCATCCGAGTGGCAGTTTCAAGGTCAGCAATAGCAGCGTCGAAATTCCCTTGCGCCTGATACGCCTTACTCTCGGTCAAGTAGCACAAACTGCAGGAAGGAATTCTATCGCGGGCAATGCTAAGTTCGTCGAAGATACGTTTGTACTGCCGCGATTGGAGCTTCACGAGAACAGAGGCGTCAAGGTAATACAAATATGGAGATGCATCAGGAGCGCTGAGGCCCTGGCGTGCGATCTTTTCAGCATCCTCCAGCTTCCCCTCCACCGTCAGAACAAATGTCATTAGAACTTGAGCCGGGGCGAAGTTCGGTTGAACAGTGAGGAGTTTTCTTAACGTCAGCAAGGACTGTTCGTTCTGTCCCGCAAGAAACCGGGACAATGCGAGCCCGAGAAGAAGAAAGGATGAGCGAGGATTGAGCCCGGCGGCGCGGCTAAACACTGTGGCCGCTTGGAGGTAGTCGTGCTGTTGGATGTGAAGCAGCCCAAGATCCATGCCGTAGGTTGGATTCTGTGGTGCACCTGCAAAGGCATCCGAAAGGTCGCGTTCTGCCTCAGCGACCTTCCCTTGTGAATGTTCTACCTTTCCCCGCAGATACGAACACGCCAGGATTTCAGATTTCGATTTCTGCGGGGCTTGCCGCAGGGTTGTGAGGGCGTGTTCCCACTGTTGCAGAGCGATGTCCGCCAACGCGAGGTTGTAATAGGCCTCGAAAACCTCAGCGTGCTCTTGAATACAGCGTTGGAAGGCCTCGCTGGCATCTCCATACATTTCCCGTTGGGCAAACTGGATTCCAACGCGCAAGAGAAGATCAGACGTGGGATGAGGACGCTTCAAGATTTCGACTAAGAGATCGTGAGCATTTTGCATCTTCCCGTCAGACAAGGCTCGTTCCAGTGACTCAACCAGCGCATCGGGCGAAGGTCCCGGCTGTTGTTCCGTCTGCCCTGGAAGCAATGCGTGTGCAACCAGTGTGCAACGACGGCAGAGTTCTGAGCGCGAGCCACCACTCTCGCCGGCACTGATCCTTGGGTACACAACCGCAGTCGTGCAAAGGAGAAGTACGGCCAACAGAGCAACGCTTCGACCTGGCCCAATCAACATAGTTCGATCATCCGCGCCGCCGCCGCGGAACCCGCTTCCGAGTTTCGTGTTTGGGAGGTATCCTCTCTAACCTGCCGAAAGAGGCATTTCCATTCTCTTCAGGATATTGCCGTGCGAGCGCTCGAATATCGTAGCTGAACTTCAGGAAACGTTCCTCCCACTCTTTGGCCTGTGCAGGCGTGTACTCATAGAAGCCTTTTGCGTTTGCTGTGCCTTGGGCACCAGACTTCAACGACTTTCTTCATCAGCTCTGGAACAAGCTTGCCACAGTCGAGATCGGGTAGAAGGTCACGCATGACCGCACAATAGGCAGGGATTCCGGTGAGATCCATAAAGCGGAATGGTCCAGCAAAAGTGATCCAATATCCAAGGTCGTTACGTAATGAGCGGTCCACGTCGGCGATTGACGCCACGCCGGACTCCACCAGATGGAACGCCTCACGCAGCATGGCATACATCACTCGATTCGTAATGAACCCCCGCACGTCTTTGCGAAGCAGAGAAGGCTCTTTGCCCCATCGCCGTGCCAACGCGAGAGCACGCTCCGCATGGACTGTCGCGGTCTTTTCTCCACAAATGATTTCCATAAACCGCGTTATGTGGGCGGGCTCGCCCCAATGAATGCCCAGAATGCGCTCAGGATGAAGCGCACCATGTTGAAGCAGGGTTGGCGGAATAGCAGAAGTATTGCTTCCGATAATCGCGCCACGAGACACCGCCTGCTCGATGCTTCGGATCACCATCTTTTTGACATTGAGATCTTCTGTGACGCATTCCATGACAATCTGAGTTTGCCGTAGAACAGAGTAGCCTGCGGAAACAGTCAGCTTTTTAAGAACCTTCTTTGGGTTTGCGCTGAGCAGTCTCTCTTCTGTTAAACCCTCTAGCAGTGACAGCACTCGGCGAGGGGCTTTCCGGAGCTTTGCTGGATCGGTCTCCACTGCAGCCACTGTGTGTCCAGCCGCAAGCAAGCACGTGGCAATACTGCTTCCCATCAGCCCTATGCCAACAACGCCCGCATTGCCGCAGTCAGGGTTTGCGGTTCCTTTTTTGCTGGGCAATGGAACAGATTTAGTCGGATAGATTGGTTTTCGCTCGCGCGTCATCTTAGTCATTGAATAGAGATCGGTATCCGGTCTCATTGCGCCGCTGATACAGGAGCACATTTTTCTGCGTTGTCTGTTCTCCCACACTGTGATCAGTAACGTGCTGCCCAGGATCAACACTCCGCCAATAATCGCCAATGGGGTTAACTTTTCCTTTAGCCAGATGGCTGCAATCGGAACCCCAAAAAACGTTATCAAATAGTTCGACAGAGCCGCCTGAATCGCATCGAGCTGTTTGAGAGCTTTAAGAAACAGAACCATCGACAGGTAATTGTGGAAGAAAGTAAGCAAGGCGAGCCCGATCCAGGTCTGGAGAGAGAAATGAGGAATGATCAGCGAACACCCGGGTTCCTGGGCCAGAGTCAACGGAGTCATAACGACAAACATCGCCAGGTAGGTGACAAAACAACATCTCCGTCGGCGAGTATCGTTCCAAGATCTTCTTGCCGTAAGAATTGTAAAAAGCGCTTCCCAGGGTCCCTACGAAAATCAGAACATTCCCGTATAGATAACCCTTTCCAAAGTTCAGCGTTCGAAAATCAATATCGGAGCACATCAGCACACCGATTATGGCCAAGCCGAAACTGACCCATCGTATGGCGGTCATTTTTTCATGCAAGAAGAGAAATGCCAGAAACGCGGTGGACACGGGCAGTGTCAGCATCAGTAAGGCGGCGTTGCTGGCGAGCGACATGCGGGTGCCCCAAGTGATGAGAACTTGCCCGGGAAACACTCCCACAACGGCGAGCAGCAGGAAAATCAGAATATCACTGCTTCGCCTATCCCTTGTTTTCGGTGCCTTTCAACTCCGATCGAAGCAATGGATAAAGCAGTACCGTGGCCAGCGTCATAGGGCCCCAGACGGTGAATAAGGACCCAACCTGGTCCTGGACCAATTTGACGCAGGTAAATTGCAGTGCCCACATGAAGTTGCAGCTAAACAGAAGAAGCCAGGATCGCATCGGTAGACTTCACCTCGAAATCAGTTTTAGCGCACAGCTCACCTGATCTAACGTAGCTTCGATGTCTTCTCGAGTATGCGCAAAGGAAATCGAACATTGTTTCGTCGCAAGTGGGAAGAAGTAGATACCAAGCTCGATCACTTTCCTGCGCAGGCTCTCGTCAAAACGGACATCGTGGTGGGTCGCCAGATCGTGCCAATCTTTCGGGCAGTGGTCCATGAAATAGATGCAGAAAGCGGAGCCTTGCCTGGCCACGACTGCCTCAAAACTCAAGGAACGAAGGATCCGTTCCAAGCCTTCTTGCATTTCTTGTCCTAACGATTCGACATGCCGATAGACTTCCCCTTCATTCATAAGCAGACGCTCTATCGTGGCGATCGCCGCTGCAGTTGGAACAGGATGCGCATTGTAGGTACCAGCCAGGAGTACTCGCTTCGAAGGGTCGGGATGAACAAACCACTCCATTAATTCCTTTTTTCCCCCGAGCGCCGCAATCGGATAGCCGTTAGCCATGGCCTTGCCAAAGACGATTAGGTCTGGCGATTACGCCGGCGATCTTTGCATAGCCGCCGAGGCTGTGGCGAAAGCCCGTTTTGACTTCATCGAAAATGAGGATGAATCCAAAACGATCCGCCAGGCGACGCAGTCCCTGCAGATAACCGGCTTCGGGCTTGACGATGCCGATGTTTTGGAGAATCGGCTCTGTGATCAGGGCCGCCACGGGATACTTCTGGCAAACGTAGTCCACCGACTCAAGATCGTTGAAGTTAATCGGGTGAACCAAGTCTCCGATGTTCACTGGGAATTCCAGCACTAATCGGAATGAAAGGGTACTCGCCGGGAGAGACCCGTCGGCCCGACCACGTCGAGAGGAGTCATCAAATTACAGGCGACATCGTCATGCCATCCGTTGTAACCACCCTGCATAACGATGATGTGATCTCTCCCGGTTACGGCTCGAGCTAAGCGAATGGCTTGATACGTGGCTTCGCTTCCGGTATTCAAAAATTGGACCGACTCTACCGCTGATATATGTCGGCAGATCAGTTCGGCGAGCTGCCCTTCCAGTTCCGTTGTTCCGGAGCCGTAGAGACTGGCCGATCTCCGCAGCACGGCGATAACCGCGTCAGTTACATAGGGGTCATTGTGCCCTAAGAAATGTGGAGCAAAGGCGGCATGGTAGTCGATGTATCGGTTCCCATCTGCGTCCCATATATACGCTCCTTGACCTTTGACGAAGACAATCTCAGGTTGCACGGCCCGATTGACCGACACTACGCCGCCCGGGATAAACTTCCGATTGTGATTGAGAATCTCCGAAGACTTCGCATGCGCCGCCTGGATCACCGTTTCCATTAGGGGCTCCTTCGCCATTCTTACCCTTCTTGAAACCTCGGCACAGCCAAGGCTTGCGAGCTTAGTGCCCAAGCAGCGTTTCTAGTGGTGGTAGCACGTCTCCTTCGTGCGAGCTATCCGAGAACTGCTGCAGCAGCTGCTGGCACCTTCTCCAATATTCATATTCGGCATCCCATCTCCCTAGCGCCGAGGCCAGGCGGTAGGGAGAGTACTCATCCATCCACTCCGCGCGATAGAGTGGACGCAGCTCCGTAATAGCGTCCATCAGATCCACGATGCGGGAATGATCTTGGTAAACGACCTGGGATTCCCATTCGTTCCACCACTTGTCGCTGTCTGGCCGCGTCTTACCGATTTTTCCCCATAGCTCAATCAACTCTTGTGGGGTTTGGAATTTCTGCCCAGCGTAGTCGAGTAGCCGGGCACCAACTAGAAGGCTATTTAAGCCGGTAGCGCTCGCATCCAAGGCTAACGCACCATAGAGGTGAGTTTCAGCTTCCTCGGCCAGCAGACGTGTCTGCCGCAGATGGTCTTGATTCTGCGCTAAGCCCTTGAGGTAGGTTGGGAAGAATGGGTCCTCCCAGAATGTAAATTGCGTGGACTCCCCAAGGACCTTCTGCAATTCGGTTTCAGACTGGGAGAGCTTTTCGAGGGCGATGGCAACATCGGGTGCAATGTTAGGCGTATAAAAAGCCCGCGCATAGTCCGAGAAAAAATGTTGTCTATCGATTGGGTTGGATTGCCAAGCTGCTACCGCCCCAAACGCCATCCCTGGCAGGGACATTCGCAGCAAGACCTGCCCATCGTCCGCCCAAACGGAATTGATGACTCCAAGAGCGTGTGATTTTCGTCCTGCTGCGACGAACGTATCGATATTCTCAAAGCTGGTATCGAAGTCGGGAGCAATCTGGGCCCAACTGGTGACTGCGGGTTGGACAAAATGTGGCACCGACTTTGCGACCAGAGGGCCCAGCCAGTGTTTGTACTCTTTATCGTTCGCATCAGCAGTGTAATACCAGGCGACCGCGATCAGGCCTGGTGGCAGTTGCGCGACAATGTCCGGATATCGAACCATGATGTCTGCGTAAGCCATGACCTGCTTCCCCCGCTGTTGGAAAAGGCGGGTGACATCGGTAAGCTGCTTGACAAACAAGCGCGTTGCTGTGGCAGATGTACCCTGTTCTTTGACGGCCATCTCGATCTGGAAAGTCTCGTCGAATCCGATGTGGACGAAAGGACTCGGAAACAGATCGCTGATCTGGCCGATCCAATCACTCAACAGATGCATCACCTCGGGGTTGCTCGGGTTGAACTCGACTCCGTGTGGCAGATCCGAAAGGTGAGAATACTCCTCCACTCGAAAGAGGTCGTGTAGGTGAGCATAGAGCTCCACATTGGGGATCACATCAATGTGCCGCTCACGCCCATACGCGATGATGCGCCGCACTTCGTCCTTGGAGAGACGGCCTTCGGGATTGAGTAGTGGATATCCCTGAAGTTCAATGCTAGCCTCGCTGTACAGGTAGTACTGGTTGGCCTTCCAACGGGCAAGAAAGTCGAGCTGCCGCTTGATCTCGCTCTCCGTCGGTAGAGGTCCGTGGCTCATGTCCACCATAGTGCCCCGGTACGCCAGCGCCGGCCAGTCATGAATTTCTACTTCCGGCAGTAGCGCATCGGCCGCGCTCCCTTCGATCAACTGACAGAGAGTTTGCACTCCGTAGAATAGGCCGGCTGATGAAGTTGCCTCGACTTCACCTTGAGCGGGCGCGACCTTTAACGTGTAAGCTTCGCGAGAGGTCGGTCCAGGAGTTTCACCGGGAAGCGGCAGCGCGCCAACCGCTCCGGTCCGTCTCAGCACGATCACCGCTCCCGAAGCCTCGCCCTGAGATACGGGAACAGGTTCCTTAGCCGCGTCGGAAAGGCAACGAGAGAGCTGGTCCGCGGCGAAGCGATCCTCAACACTGGGATCTGTCACCAGCCGGACGCGCAGGCCTCGTATTCGAAGGTGACCCGATCCGTAGTGGATCTGCTGCGGTTGCGGCAGGAGCACGTTATGTCCAGCGATGGCCCATGCTGCGACCTGAAAGACTGGAAGCAGGATAATAGTACAGACTGATCGTCCTACGATATTCGCGCTTCTCAAGGTGGAGTTGAACCGAATGGTGTGAGCCATGCCCACACCGGCTATGAATCCAGAAAGTTTGCTTGCCACGGTTGCTGCTCTCGCTCCGTCTATAAGGTTATGGAAGAGCTCTTCATGCCTTGATGAGAATTCTTCGCTTATACATCCAGAACAGGATGAGCCATTCAACCGCCAGGACCGCGACCTGCTGAAACAGCAACTCGGAATTGGGCACAATCTTCGCGATCCCGCGAGTGAACACGTCGACGATTGGATCGAGGTGAATAAGGCTGCTAAACATGTAAATGAAAACGGCGTTCATCCCGATCACAGTCAACGGAAACGCCCACTTTCGATAGCCGCGGATGTCAATCAGCCAGTAGAACAAGAGCAGCATGAGGCAGGCCCACCCGGCAGACATCAGCCCGTAGGAAGTCGTCCACATCTTCATGACTACGGGCACAACTGGACTGATTGCGTAACCAACCGCGATACACAGAACTCCTATACTTCCGATGAATTTGGCCTTCGTTTCCTTCGAGCGTGGGCTCATGAGGAATTCGCCAAGGAGCAAACCGAGAAGCGTGGTTGACACGGTTGGAATGGTACTCAGAACCGTTCCCCAGCCTTCGCTGGCATAAGGCCAGCGGTCCCAGTGCACTTGGCCGAGCAAAGCGATATCGACCCAGTGAACCAGATTGTGATTGAACTGATAGCTGCCTGCGGCTATGCCGGGAGCCGGAATGAATGCCAAAACCAGCGCATAAACGACGAGTATCAGTGCGGCAACGAACGCCTGGAAACGCCAGGACTTTCGAACTAGGAGGACTGCCACGAAATAGGCAATCGCGATGGGCTGCAGGGCGCTGCTCAACTCGACCAGGTATGGCGAACCGACCGTGACCGATTCTCGCAACGAGCCAAGCAAGAAAAGAACGATCGCCCGCTTGGCGGCGTGAACCAGCTGCTGATGATAGGTCTGGGTGAGGGAGCGCTTTGCGAACGAGAAAGGTACCGAGACTCCGACCATCAGCATGAACGATGGCCATATACAATCGTAAAAGCGCAGTCCCTGCCACGGGGTGTGATTTAGCTCGTAAACGATGGCTTCCACCACTGGATTGTGTCCGAGAGCCGCCAACCCTGCCACCAATCCCTCACCGCCAATAATCCAAAGCATGACGAAACCGCGGAAGGCATCGAGCGAGCCTAATCGCTCGGCGACTGCGGAGTGAGGTATCGGTTGACGCTCGGACTCGGTGGCCAAGGAACTCTTGGCATTCACGGTGGGCACCGATGCGAGGTTGGCCATTCTTCTCTCCAATCAGGGAGCACAATTGCTGGAGACGATCTGATTTCCCAATTCATCCCGAACCGATTCCAGCAATCGTTCGTCTCTTGTCCAGTGGGTCCAGTCCCGGCCGACTTTTTGGGCCTTGGACAGCGCAAAGGTAGACTGGCCGCAATTCTTGAGCAGCTGTAGATATTCGTAGTCCTCGACGCCGTCGCGCAAGTACTTGAGTCGCATCGACGGAGCCACGCCTTTGAGGCCTGCGGGTTCACCCGGGTACACCAGCACCCCCTCCCCCGGATAATCCAGGTTTTGCCTCCCCTGAGGGTTTTTCCAAGGATCATCGGACCAGTCGTCCACACTCCAGTAGAGGAGTCCCGTCAGCCCTAGGCTCTGGTTAATGAAGCCGGCCTGGATGCGATAGTTGATGGGCAGAAAATCCAACTCCCACTTGGGAGAATAAGCGTCTTGCACCAGATCGTTGTATGACCATGCTTTATCGCCTTTCTGCAGAACGTAAGTGACCCGCGGCGGAGAATAGGACTGAGCATCCTCATAAGCGAGCGGCAGCATCGTCCAAACATCTACAGCGGAACGTCCTGTATGGAGCCCATCGTCGTAAAGTTCGGGCACAGGCTCTTGCGTGACCAAATTGTCGACCCCAGCTTTATGCAGGTTCTGCGCCCAAGCGATCATTGCCTTGTAAAATGCCGGGCCGGTACAGCTACTCTCGGGATCCGCGGATTCGTCGTACAAATATAAGTCGGATTGGTGGAGCGCCCTGGCGCTTTCTATCTCTCTGAGTGAAGGGGCCGCGGACATGTCGCACTGGCCATAGGAAACACCACCGAAGAAGCCGAGGTCAGTAGCATTCAGCCCGTACCCTTCGATGAGTTTCTTTTCATTCGCATGAGCAACCGTGTCTGGCATTATCCTGTTTCTGAGAAGCTCTTCGTTCACTCCAAGCACGGTTGAGCCACCGCCGTTGAAGCTTGACTTTTGAGATGGCTTCAGCGGCAAAGTGAACCTCCATACCTCCACACAAATCTTGCCCTCGAATGCTCCCTGATCGCTCGTTACAGTGTAGGTGCCCTTGTAATGACCCTCCGCCGGCCCGCGAGGCACAAAGACGTCGACCCAGAAGACTGCGTTGTGCCCGGCAGCGAGGTCAAAAGGAACTGCTCGGATCTTGGGTTCCAAGGGAGGCTCGTCGGTGGCAGGATCAATAAACGGAATGAGCGCATCGGGGAATGTGCCAACGTTGGTGATCGGCAGATTAGGCGGCCCGTTGTAGGTTGGGCTGTGGCGCTTCACTGTTACATACCATTCCCGATACAGAATCACGTTTGCTGGAGAAAGCTCTTCGCCGCGCGGGCCCACCAGTTCGGAAACTGAAAAACTGACGTTAGTGAGGCCGCCGCCAGGCGCTTGAACCGCGACCTGGAACGATTCATATTCTCCTCGAGCCGCATGGATCTTTACGTCAGTTCTGACGCCTGGAGCATCCGTCGGCCCCACCCGCTGCAAAGTGCTTGGAACGACCCATACAATGGGTGTTGCACCAAAGCCCGCGCAGCAAACCATCACGATCCAAGCTGCCGTTAGAGGTGCTGCCCTTGTCATTTCTTTCACGGTCACGAGTCGCGATAGATCGGCCCAGAGCTTTGTGAACTCCGGCCCTTCCTGCTGATCACTTCTGTAGCTCCTCACCGGTTACGACCACCTTTTGAATCTTTTTGGGCACGTTGAGATCGTTGGTAGTTAACTTCACGGCTTCCGTTAACAGGTTCGATGACCCGGTGAAAGGTGTTACGGGACTGAAGTTGATGATCAGCGCGCAGTTGCTGGCGGCTATCAGGGATGTGCTCGAGGTGCATTCGTTGTCGCCAGCAGCCTCCGGAAAATCTGTCGGATAGGTTAGTGCAGAGAAATTCAGCGATGCATTGCCGATGTTCTCAACCGCAACCGTCTTTGGACTGTCCTTGCTGGTCGAGCCTATCTTCGTCGCGTCAAACGTCAACGAAGGCGGACCTGCACGATCAATTCTTGTCACCTGCGAGTTGAACGTATCGGCGACAAACAGATTGCCGAGTCCATCAATCGCGATGTCGTTCGGAACGTCCAAAGCCGAGCTCACTGTGCTCTGCACCTTCCCTGGGGTTATCTCGTACACAGTATTCGTCGCTGAATCGGTGACGTAGACATCGCCGGCCGCATCCACGGCCACGCCTGAGGGACTAATTAGCCCGCTCCCAATCATGGTCTGTTTGCCACTGCGCGTTATCTTGAACACCGTCGCGTCGAAGGTATCGGCGACGTAGACATTGCCGGCAGCATCTACGGCAACGCCGGCAGGTGTGTTGTACCCGCTGCCCACCATGCTCTTCCCGCCGCTCAGCGTTATTCGGAATACCGTCGGAACGAAGGGATCGCTGACGTAAACGTTGCCCGCTCCATCTATGGCGATGCCAACAGGATAGGAGAATCCCTTGCCCACTGTGGTCTGCACGCCGCCCGGCGTCACTTTGAACACTGCATCTGCTTGACTATCGGTGATATAAACATTGCCAGCCCCATCCACAGCCACATCTTCCGGCACCTCAAGTCCCTTGCCTACCGTGGTCTGAGTTCCACGGGGCGTTATCTTGAACACCTCTTGCAGACCAATGTCGGTAACGTACACATTGCCCGCCGCGTCGACCGCAACGCCCTGCGGACTGATAAAATTGCTGCCTACATTGGTGGCTGCGCCACTCGGGCTAAATACGAGCTGCGGGCCGGTTCCGATTCCAAAAACTGGTACTGTGGCCAACGCGGTGCTGGTTTTGGCGGCGCCCGAATAGACAACTACGGCGCCACGGCGCGAGCCGGTGGCCAATGGTTTGAAGGTGACGTTAACCACGCAACTGGTGGTTGTGGTGTAAGTCATTGCCGTGCAGGTGCTCCCGGTCGCCTGACTGAAGTCCTTGCCCGCGATGCCGGTAGTCAGCACGGCGATACTGCCTACCGTGGTGTTTGCTTCAATCGTAAAGGACAGTGCAACCGCTGCACCAGCCGATCCAACTGTCTGCGATCCCATATTCACGCTGCTTGCCCCATTGAAGGTCACCTGCGCCGGCGCCAAAACAGACAGCAGGCAGGCCATGAGAAAAAAGCCGAACGGCATACGCGGCAGCTGCGAGAGAGTAAACGTTCGATTCAGCGTCATCGAGGCCTCCAAAGTTCTTCAATCTAGGTGGGGACGTCGAAACAGCGAGGGTTGAGCCCTCCACCTCTGTGACAAGCGTTCCTATCTACTCTGGCTTAAAGAGGTCACTGAGATCATTTGTCTTAGGGTCAGCCGCGGCCCCCAGCAGCGGTCCAACGTGAAAGATTTCCTGAAATGTCTTTAGGGTGGAGCTGTGATCGTAATGGATGCTGTTGCTGTAAGGCGTCTTGCCCCCGCCCTTTGCGAATGGCGAAAGCAGGAAAAACGGGATTGGGCCATCGCCGAACTGGTCAGTATCTTCGGCTTCATCCCAAACTATGATCAGGGCGCCACCTTCTTTGTACGCGTCTGACTCGAGGATGAGCGGCACGTTTTGCTTAAGCCAAGTATCTCCCCGAAGCGTGTTGTCAGCAGGTTCCGTGGTATCGCATGGAGAAATTCCCTCGTGACCGTCATGGCACACGTTGGGCACGATGAAGTTGTAATGTGCCACGGTATGGTCGGCCAGATCCGTGGCTAACTGGTAATACGGCCGGACGTGCGATATACATTCGGCGGAGTTTGGATTCGGCGGGTTACCAGCGACATCGGTGAAATACACGAATGCGAGATGTTCAACGTCGAGAAAGCTGAAGTCAACCGGGCAAGTGTCGAAGACGGGGCTACCGAAATCAGGCTCTGCGTATGCTATCCAGGAAATACCTGCCTCCTGAAGAAGTCTCACCAAATGCTTAGCCTCAACGTTAAATGGAGACTGGCCGGGCTGAGTATCCGCGAAAACGCCGAAGTTGGTTCCGGCTTCCAGCCACAAATAATTCGGCTGGCTGGGATGGTTACCTGGAGGATTGAAATACTGCTCGGCGTGCGCCGATCTATTCAGCAGCGTCCCATTGACATACGGGGCTAGCGGGTTGCCTTTGATATCGGGGTCGCCAAAAGAGGCACCAGCGTCGTTGCCCGTCCAATTGTGATTTTCCATCAGTATGATCCAAACAGTCTTGACCTTACTCATTTGTGCATTCGCAGCCGCTGATACCACCATAAGCAGCAGCATAGTTACGCCAAACATCAAAAGCTTCCGTGAATGTTTCACAGCCCCCTCCTAGTTTGTTCTAACTGCAGCCTAACTTGATCAGAATGTGCGGAACCTGAGTTTCTGCTTGGTTACAGTTCCATGTTCAACAGAATCATTCGAGTCTCCGCGAGACGATGGAGGCTTAATGTTCCGCCTCGATCACCAAACGAACTTCAGTGCGAACGTCATATTCCGCGGATCGGTCTGGATCCCGGTAATCTTGCCGAAGGTACATCCAGCTTGATGCACCAAGTCAACCGAGCCGTCGGGGTTCGGCGGTAGGCAAAAGGTGGTGTTAGGAAGCGCCAAATTCTGATGGTTGAGAGTATTGAATACTTCCCACCGGAATTCGACGTACTTGACCTCTGTAAGATGGAAATCCTTCATTAACGATGAGTCAAGATTCCAGAAACCGGGACCACGAATGGCATCCGTCCGCGGTTTCATATTTCCGAACGTCCATGCCAGAGGATTGGTTGGATCATAGTTCGCCCAGAAGTTCGTCCCGTCGGGTTCAAATTCGGGAAAAGCGGGCGCGAAGGCAGCGGGATTGATCCAATCTGCAGTCTTCTGAGACTTGGAGCGATGTCTGCCGAAATTTGGGTCGCCGATCATGTTGCACCGGCCTCCCGACTCAGTGAAAGCGGTACCTGGGGTGCTTAGTTGTTGCAGTGTGCTGGCAGGGCATGAAATGGGCAGGGGCAGGCCTTTTTGGGCGTTGAAATTGCCACTTAGTTTCCAGCCTCCGAGAATGCCACCTATTAAGCCCTTTCGATTCAGAAAGGCCTTGCCGCTGCCTACGGGGAGGTCGTAGGTGGCGGCGACATTGAGCTGCTGGGGTATATCATCGACCGCGACGGCACGGTCAGCATTCCGGTTGCTTGGATCCTGAAATGTCCACGGGCCACCGAAAGTGCTCTCCAATTGGCCGCCCCGTCCGCCGATAAGTCCTGTCCGGCCGAAATGAATGGGATCCACTGCTTCCACACCTGCTCCACCTACAGACCAATTATCCAACTGCTTGGAGACTGTATAGGCAACGATGAAGTCCAGGCCATGGGAATAGCGCTTCTGGACCCTCATGTTCATTCCGTTGTAAGTAGTCCCACCCTCGAACGTGCCGCTGGTCGGAACCGTGGGGAAGAAAGGGTAAGGCGCCAACAGAGTTGACAGTGGCAGTGTTGTAGCCGGGGCTCCGGTCACGGGGTCCGCATAAGTTAAACCTAGCTGGGTTGCCGTCTGACCTGAAAAGAACTGTGAAATAGGGTAATTATTGAAAAGCTGGGCTTGGTACTTGAGCTTGGTCGGAGTTGATACATTATTGTACAAGTAGCTATTTGGTCCGCTACCCGACAGGTGAGTCCCGTGTGTGCCGACATATGCTAGAGAGACCGACAGGCCGGCAGGAAACTCATGTTGCAGCTCCAAGGTGTAGCTTTGCACCATGGGATCAAGGTTTGGCTTGACAAAGGCATAAGTGCCGCCAAGGAGATTTTCACGAGTTTGTGCTGGGAACGGCCCGGTTATCGATGGGAACAAGAGATTCGTCTTGTTCGTAGTGGTGTCGCTCAGAGGAAAGGCTTCGCAGGGTCCGGCAAACGCGTTGCACTGCGGATAAAAACTCCGGTTCCACGTTCCACTGTGGCTCCAGCCGGCTCCATTGACGACAGATTGACCGGGTGCGTTAAGATTTTCAACTGCGTCGGTATAGAAAACATCATAACCGCCGCGGATGACCGTTTTGCGGAGGGCAGAAGGCGACCAGGCGAAGTTGAATCGAGGGGCGAAGTCTTTGTGGTTGGCCGGAAAAACGTCACCATTCGGGAATCCAGGGCTCCCTTCATAAATGTTTTCCCCCTGCAGCCCGGTCAGGGGATTCAGGCAAGTAAAGCAGAAGTTTCCCATCGGGTAATAACGAGCCCGGAAATAACCGTTGAGATCGTAGCGTAAGCCCAGATTCAAGGTGAAATTGGGTTTGACGTGGAAGTCATCTTGCACAAAGAATCCCCAGTTTCGCCACCGTATATAGGGCGATTGCAAATTGCCGGCGAAGCTTCCACTGCCGCCACCGTCAGCGGGAACGGCTCCCAACATGAATTGCGCCAGACCATTGCCCCCGGTGAAATGAATTGGATCCTGGACCAGTGAAGCGTCGAAGGCGAGGATGGTGGGAGCGTTGCTGTTATAACTGGCATGGTTTAAGCGGTAAAGAAAGCCTGTCTTGATCGTGTGCTTGCCCATGATCCTGGTCACGTTGTCGAGAATCGTGTAAGCTTCCGATCCAGTCGCAATGTTGACCCAAGGCTCCGGACCGAAGGCAATCCCATTACCGCCTCCGGAGACATTACTGATCTGAAAAGCCGGTGTGGGAAAGATAGGATTACTAGGCAGGAGGCTCGGTGCCAATTCCTGTTCCACCGCCGACTGAGATGTAACGCTATTGGGGTAAGGATGTTGCAAGGTCGATAAGAATTGGCGGCTGAAGCTGATGCGAAAGTCGTTGATAAGCTTGGGGCCAAAAGCGTAGGTGTGGCCCAGCGCGATAACCTGGCTACGAACGCCGAAATTATATTGCGACCCAAAGCCGATGAGTGCCTCAGGGAACGTAGGGCCAGTCCAAGGCACAGCAAAATTGCGGTACTGGGTAGGGCTAAACAACCACTCAAAGAAATACTTGCCCTTGCCAGTTTGATGGTCAATCTTGATCGAAAGATTGATGGGATCCTGGCTGCCTCCACTCCGACCCTCGTAGTTGTTGCAGATACTGTAGGCGCCAGTTGAGGCCATGGGACAGCCGCCTAGGGTATCGATATGGTTGGGCAAGGGAAATGAATTCACGAAGAACATTGCCGTGGGGTCCAGCATGGTTGCCGGAATCTGGCTGCTGAAATTGCACGTTTGCACGGGCAGTGGCTGCGCCGCGCCCGCTTCCACCGACGTATTCAAGCAGCCGGGCCCGAAAGTATTGTTGATAGGCGTCCCGAAGGCCGTCCGCTCGAAGTTGCCGTTCATGTCCGGTCCCGCCGTGCTAGCAGGATTCCAGAGCCCGTTGCTAACGACGCTTGGGTCTTCGCTGAAGTTCCCCTGGCGCATCAGAGGCGTCGGAACGGTGTAAGCGCTGTTGCCGCTCTGGTGAAGAATCGTAGCGTCAAGAGAGAAAAAGAAGAAAGTCTTGTTCTTCCCGTCGTAAACGTGAGGAATCCTAACCGGCCCCCCTAGCGTCCCCCCAAAATTGTTGAACTGCACAAGGCTCTTCCCGAAGCCGCCCTGTATGTCAAAAGGGTTGGTGGCGTTGGTCGCGCTGTTACGAAGGTATTCGTAAATATCTCCGTGGAAAGCATTCGTCCCCGACTTCAGCACGACGTTAAAGACCCCCCCCCCGGTGTGTGAGTACTCGGCTGAGAACGCACTAGTGATGGTCTGAAATTCCGAGACGGAGTCGGGAGAAGGATTAACCACTATATTTTCCCCGAAGCTGGAAATGTTAAGGTTGCCGTCGAGGTACCAGGCATTGGTTCCACTCTGTCCACCGTTTATGGCAATTGCCGAACCCAGCATGTGGGTCGGATCCGGGAAGGTTCCGAATGAGCTGTCGAAACCAAAATTACTTCCCGGGGGACCACCAACGTTGTTCACTCCCGGCAGCAAGAAGGTCAACTGCTGCAAATCGCGGCCCGCCAAAGGAACATTCTGAATGATGTCGGGTTGCAAAGTACTGCTGAAGTTGCTCGCGTCCGTCTCCAGCATTGGCAAATCGGCCTTGACCTCTACTTTTTCGTTGATCGACCCGACCTTCAGCTTGGCGTCAACACGAATGACTTGCGCAGCAGGCACCTCGATGGCTGTTATGTCCAGAGAAGTAAAGCCGTGGGCTACGAAATGTACGCGGTAGTTGCCGGGCACTAGAGCTTCCGCTCGATAGTAGCCGGCACTGTTTGTCTTGGTAGTGGTCGCCACACTGGTATCGACGCTGGTAACGGTGACCGCCACTCCGGACATTGCCGCCCCTTGCGGATCCGTCACTGTGCCCTCGATTGTGCCTCGGTTCAGCTGGGCGCAAACAAGCGATGTGCAGACCAAGACCAAACCGAGTTGTGTCAAGAGGAAAGACAACCGCGGGAAAACCATGCCAACCCCCGTCGAACCCAAGCCCAGGGTCCCTATCGATTCGAGCCGGCCCAAGGCCGACTCCCCCACAGTAGACTGATGAGGTAGTTCTCCTTGGCCTCAGTTGTCAACCGATTTCGCCGCAAGAAAAGGCTTTTCGTACAATCGGCTGGACGACCTGCCGTCAGCCGGCACTTGGTCCAAGAAGTGTCGGCTCGGGCATTGACCTGTCCGATCTGGTTCTGCTAATGTTTGCCGATCCGTCCAACCGGTTGGACGCGTTTCTACTCGCAGCTACTGCTGAGGTCGGCGATGGCTCAACCTAAGGAATACTCCGTCCCAGCGATTGAGCGCGCGCTTTCGGTGCTTCAATGTCTGGGCCACTCGAAGCGAGGCTTTTCAATTTCCGAAATCGGGCGCAGGCTTAAGATTCCGAAGAGTTCGGCCCATCTGATCCTGACAACTCTCGAACGAAGGGGATTCCTTCAGAAGAACACCCAAACTGGTAGATACCATTTTGGTTTGCAATTGGTCAGCCTTAGCCGGAGCGCGATCGAAAACCTGGATCTGCGGGAGGAAGCCAAACCCTCCCTGCATTCGCTGATGCAGGAAAGCGGGCTCACCGTGCACATGGCCGTGCTGGAAAGGGACGAAGCGGTCATCATTGAGAAAGTTGAAGCCCCGGGGTTGGTTAGGCTCGCCTCATGGATCGGACGCAGGCTCGATGTCAATTGCACCGGAGTTGGAAAAGTACTCATGGCCTTTCTGCCGCCTGACGAACTAGAATATCTTCTCAGGACTAAAGAATTCGCCCGACACAATAGCCGGACAATCATCTCCAAGAACGCTTTGAGGCGGGAACTGACACTAGTTCGCCAATCAGGCTACGCCCTGGACAATGAGGAAGATGAACCTGGGGTGCGGTGTATCGGGGCCCCCGTGTTCGACGAGAATGGAGCTGCGATTGCCGCAGTCAGTGTTGCGGGTACAACAAACCAAATTGGAATGGATCGTGTTCCAAGCTTGGCAGTCCAAGTGATGCGGACTGCGCAAGAGATCTCGTCACGTATGGGCTGCGTGGGTAAAAATCTCGGCGTTGCGTAGACAAGAGCACGTCAGTTCAAGATGGAACGTCCGCGGGGCAAACGGTGTGTTTCCACGAAATCCAGGGACCATGGGTCATGAATTGTTGGCTGGAGCCATCGTCAAACTAATCTGCCACTCGGCCACCGATGTCAATCCGCACATTTGAAACTGGAAAACATGTCCAACGCATTGGACGCTATTCCGCAGTGAGCGCCACGGGAGACTTGATGGGTGGAAGGTGTGAGGCTACAGTTCCCGTTTGCACTCTACGCGGTCAAGGAAGCCCGCAATGGCTAGGTGGAGAATAGTCTTCGCGGTTGTAGTCGCTGGAGCAGCGCTACTTCGTGGAATCCCTTCCAAGGAGCCCTCGGCCATCCACGCTGCCTTATCGTCCGTCCCGGGTACACCCTGCACCGTCTTTCCTGCGGACAATGTTTGGAATACGCCGATCGACGACTTACCGGTCAACACGAAGTCCGCGGCATGGGCAGCAAGTCTTCCCGGAAAACATCTTACCCTTGGTTTTGGTCCAGCGGGCGGCAGAGACTATGGTTTTCCCTTCGCAATCGTTGACAACAATACTCCTATGGTGTCTGTTGCCATTGGCAATCTACCTGAGTCTTATCCCGGTCCTTACCCATTTACCGCGGACACACCCATTGAACCCTATGATGGTGGCGACGCTCATGCACTCATGATCAATAAAGACACGTGCATACTTTATGAACTCTATGACGCTCACTGGCATAAAGGTCATCCGAAGGCCGCGAACGGGGTCATCTACGATTTGAAGTCTAATGCCTTAATTACCAATCGATCGTTTCCCACTGCTTCTGTGGATGATGCCGGATTACCGCTCTTTCCGGGATTAGTTCGTTATGACGAAGTGCAAGCCGGCGTCATTAGTCATGCGTTACGCTTTGAGGCTTCTCGCGCATATTCAGGCGGTGTCTTATGGCCTGGCGCCTACTCCCCAGCCTATCTGCATACTCTTAACCCAGATGTCATCTGGATGGGGTCACGCTGGCGATTGAAGAAAACCGTCGACATCTCTCATTTTTCCGCGCAAGCGCAGGTCATTTTGACCGCGCTCAAGATCTACGGAATGTTTATGTCGGACATAGGATATGACTGGCAGCTAGATGGAACACGGGACGCTGCGTGGTCACAAAGTCTGGTGAGTGAGTTGGCCGCTGTTCCTTCATCTGAGTTCGAGGCAGTCGATGAATCCAGCCTCATGGTGAATCCCGGCGGGAGCGGTTGCACATGCTACTGCGGCGCGGCAAAGAAGCAGTGAGGCTCGGGCGCAATCGGGCGCATCAGTGCGTGAGCACCTGGCGGAAAAGGGGAAGCATCTTGCGCGAATCAAGCATCTGTAGGCAGTGACGGCGTACTTCGCGCAAATTCCAGCCGACAAAAGGAGGCAACCTAACATGCATTTCCACGCGCGACATCTTCTTGCAGTGTGCGTCTCGTTGGCGATCAGTTGCATTTGCCAGTTTTGCCCAACGGCTCACGCTCAATCCCCAGAAGTGGCAGCTACACCGCCAATGGGCTGGAATAGTTGGAATCATTTTGGAGAAAAGGTCACTGATGCCGATGTGCGGGGGGCGGCCGATGCCATGGTCGCAACCGGGATGAGAGACGCCGGCTACATCTATGTCAATGTCGACGATACCTGGGAAGGCCAGCGCGATGCGCAAGGCAATATTCATCCCAACAGCAAATTCCCCGACATGAAGGCGCTTGGCGACTATGTGCACTCAAAAGGATTGAAGTTCGGAATCTATTCCTCTCCGGGACCCAAAACATGCGCCGATTATGAGGGAAGCTATGGTCATGAGCAGCAGGATGCGAACACTTATGCCAGCTGGGGCGTGGACTTTCTGAAATACGACCTATGCAGCTATATGGACATCATGAAGTTGCACGACCCCCACCAAGATTCGCAGCGGGCACTAGCGATGATGCAGGAAGCATACAAGAAGATGCATCAGGCGCTCCTCAAGACACATCGGCCCATTGTTTACAGCCTGTGTCAGTATGGTGTCGATTCGGTGTGGGAGTGGGGTCCGCAGGTGGGGGGAAACATGTGGCGCACAACCGACGATATTCGCGATAACTATCGCAGCATGGCGCTGATTGGTTTCTCTCAAGCGGGACTCGAAAAATTCGCTAGCCCGGGCCACTGGAACGATCCCGACATGCTGGAGATCGGCAATGGGGGCATGACAGCTGACCAGTATCGCACGCAGATGAGTTTATGGGCGATTTTGGCAGCTCCGCTGCTCGCAGGCAATGACTTGAGCAAAATGGACGAGACAACTAAAAGCATCCTGATCAACAAGGAAGTAATCGCGGTTGATAAGGACAAGCTGGGAATCCAGGGGAGCCGCATCGGCCCTCCGCAAATCTGGGTGAAGCCTTTAAGTGACGGTTCGAAGGCCGTGGCTCTCTTCAACTACGTCACCGACGATGAAGCGGAACCGCTCACGTTGAAATTCAAGGATGCGGGCTTTATAGGCCCCGTTCACGTTCGCGATTTGTGGGCCCACAAGGATCTCGGTGTTCTCCATGACTCTTATACCGTCACGGTGCCTCAGGGAGGAGTTGTGATGCTCCGAATCTGGTAATAGCAGGTGCAGCTTATTCCAGTCACTGGTCAGCGCAGCTGATCCACTTCACTGCCCGCACTAAGATAAGCGCCCGTGCCCCAGGTTTCGGTACCGATCTCAATGTTCTTATAGACTTCGACCGGATGGGGATCGGTACTGCCAGAAACTCCCGTCACCACGCCGCCCTTCACATAGTTCGCATTGATAGCGGCCCATCCACGGAGCCCGATCTTCTTATACGATCGCGGCAGAACCTTGAGCCGCACCAGCTTCAGCAGCCCGTACACGTACATGGAAGAGGCGGAGCATTCGGCGTAGCTGGTAGGATCATTCAACACCGTGTGCCAAAGTCCGTTGCGATCCTGGAAGCTTCGTAGCCCGTGCGCCAACTTTATTGCAATTTGCTGAAGTGCAGGAAAGGATTCATGGTTGCGGTCCATCATTTCCATTGTGTCGGCGAGTGCCATGAGCACCCACCCGTTTCCACGGCCCCATAACACAGGAGTCAACTGGCCTGTCTTCCAGTCCCACATGTGATTGAACAGGCCGGTCTTCTCGTCTTGAAGGTGGCGGGCGTGGACGATGAACTGTTGCGCGGCGTCGTCCACGTAAGCTGGCTTATTCTCCAATTTGCCAAACTGGGCCAGCAACGGACAAGCCATGTACAGCGTATCAACCCAATACTCGTGACTTCCAGTCCAGTGATCGAGCCCGCCTTCGGGACTGCGCTCGGCTGATTCGCGAATGAAGTCCGTGATCATTTGCACGAAGTGCCTGCAGCTCTGGTTGTTGCGCTCTTTGAAAAGGGAGAGCATCACCACTCCAGGAACCCAACGATTGCAATCGCCCGGAATGGGCCCAACACCCTCCCCACTCTCGTCGCGATCGGAGCCGGCCGCGTCAAGTTCCAGGATTTCCTCCCGGCTCTTTGTCGTATAAAGAGCGGCCCACCTTGCCGCATAATCGAGGTATGCAACATTGTGTGTTCGTCCGTAGGTTTTCAGGAGGCCTATGAACAACGTGGCTTCACCCCAATCGTACTCGTAGTTCTCCGGTGACGACTGGATCACGTGATCGGCCACGGCGATCCATTTTTCGCGGTTAAGCGATGCGTGTCGCGACTCTGCGGCCGCCGGTGGGATAGCTGCCAGGATGGCAATCGATAAGCTGCATGCCGTACATTGGCGAATGAATGATAGGGACGGCCGGCTCATCGGTACCTCATGCAGGCAAGCATTTTGGACTGCGAGGACTCCAGCATTTCTCCGATGGGACATGAGCTCTACATCTGGAACACCGCAGATTCTATTCACCATATTTCAGAAACTTACCTTCAACCCAAACTGAATGATCCTTGGCTGGGCCGTTCCGTAGGAGGTGGGTCCGTTAAATGAGCCGGACCCGCCGTCGCCCGTTATTTGGCCAAACCCGCCACCTACGCCTGCGGCAACATTGTTGCCCGGACACACAAATGGAATTGCAGGTTTCAATCAACTAGTCTCCTCTAGGCTGAGCTGTCAACCGATTTCGTAGCTTAGGAGTTTTTTTGTACAGTCGGCTGGACGACAGTTTTTCGCTTGCTCCGCATTTGTCCGCGGCAGAGAGTTTTCGAATCTAGTGCGGCTGAGGCTTAGGGACGAATGAGCAAGCGCAAACGCTACTAAAATCGGGGGCGGCACCGCGTCAGTCTTCGATTCCGTAGTAGACTGCAGCGGCTGTTGCTTGTGCCTTGCTCGGGATCCACTAAAGGGACTTTCACGCTTTCCGGGCAATGGCGTCGATTTCCACCTTAATTCCATTCCACAGCACTGACTGCACGGTGGAACGCGCAGGACGAACACCGGAAAAGAACTTCGAATACGCACGATCAAAGCCATCGAAATCTCGAATATCAGCCAGGTGACACGTACATTTCACGACATCTTCAAAACTGTATCCGGCTGCCTCAAGAATTTTTCCGATGTGCGAAAGCGTCAACCGTGCTTCGTCCTCGATCGATCCTCTCACCACCTCACCGGTTCGCAAATCGAGAGGACCTTGGCCACTGATGAACAACCATCCATCTATCTGGACGCCCGCTGAATAAGATCCCGTCGACACGAGCTTGTCTGGGTGTTTGATTTCGCATTTAGACATTTGTCGTCACCTTGTTTTGCCGTTCCTTCATCTGGAGTGAGAGATGGACCAAGAAGTGAAGCTGGCCCCAATTTTTCGCGTTGGGCGAATCAAGCTACCGTTTCATTCCCAGCGGGCCTGCCGGGGGCCATGATCGCCCTCCCATTCACAATTTCGCGGAAAGCCAAAACGATCCAATAGGTCAAGAATTTTGCTGTTGAGGAACGAATGTGTTTTGTTTCGTTTTCATGGAGACTGCGGCTTACCTGCCGAACGATACTCCCCGAAATTATGCCACGCGCTTCGAGAAGAAGTTTTTCTGCGTGGTGATATAGCTCCAGGTTCTGCAGACTAAACACTATCTGAGGAAGAACTCCCTGAAAAAGCTCGTACGCTTGAGCGGCGTCTCCACGCTGCGCGAGACGAAATACGCGTGCAAGGATATCGCTGATCCCGAGCCCCGACATCACGCCACAAATGCCTGAGGGAATCAACTCCAGCATGAACATGCCGCCCCACCCCTCCAGCACACCTACAGTGCCAGAGGTCTCATGGAGGATTGCTTCCACTTTTTCGGACATCAGTGGCTCTTCCAACTTCACATATCGAAAATGAGGATGAGCCAGGTGCAGATCAGCGACAAAGTGAGCGCTTACCGAACTACCGCCAGGATTGAAATCCTGGATGATCAATGGGATATCGATGGCCTGCAGAATGCGGTCGAAATGTTTTGACAAAGCACGCTCGTCCAGCGAAAACATTCTGGGCACTGCGCAGCACACCGCGGAGGCTCCGTCTTTTTGCGCCTCCCGAACTGAGCGAGCCGCCTGCAGCGTGGCGGGGTAGTTCACTTGCGCGATCACTGGAATTCTGCCCCTTAAGTGATCGATTGCCAGCAGGACGGCCTCTCTTCGTTCCGCTTCCGTAAGTTTGTAGAATTCACTGGCGTAGGCAGGAAGGCAAACTGCATTGACATCCGCGCAAGCTGCAAAATCCAGTAACCTTCGAAGCGCTGCCCAATCAATCTCCTCGTCAGGATGAAACGGGGTGGGAATCACCGGAACAATGCCTTCAATCTGGAATTGCTGATTCCGATCTACCTTCACCCCCGCTGAGCGCGAGCGCCTTGAAACACTGTCGTTCAAGAAGTGTGCCTTCCTATTGATGGAGAAGATAGCAGCTTCCTCAGCGACGCGTAAATGCAAGGTTGTAGAGCGAGCCAGCATTGTCCAGTGAATTGGTCAATATTTCATCCATTGAAGGCAATCTCCCTTGACTGGCAAATCGATGTAAATGAGAATTAGCTGCTTTGACAGTGCTCTGGTGCCGATACTGCGAGGGTTGGCCGGGAAGCGACGCGCACCAATTCACCAGGGGCTACGGCCTCTGCTGCTGCTTCGGATTGACGTGCACTGACCTGCGATCAAGAAATTCATCGCACCACTCAGGTTGAGTCGGAGACTCTGCCGAGCGGCGTGAAAATCCTGAACCTTAGATGATCAAACCCAATTATCGCGGGCGTCGTGAGTTCATGCTTGGCATGGCAGCGAGTTCAGCGGTGATCCCCGCGGGAGCCGCCTCTGAGTCTTGGCTATCTTTCGAACCTCCAGCAAACCTCCACGGTAGTTCCGGCTCAAAGCCCACCAACCATGTGGCTAATGTTGTGGATTTCGGCGCGGTTGGCGATGGCCGTACGCTGTGCACAATCGGTATTCAAGCGGCGATTAATGCATGCGCCGCAGCCGGTGGCGGCAAGGTCCTCGTTCCACCTGGAAAGTACTTGACCGGCCCAATTTTTCTGAAGAGCAATCTCGAATTCGAGGTGTTGGCTGGCGCGACTTTGCTTGGCAGCACGAACTTCGCCGACTATCCCACGATTTTCGGGTCGTGGGAAGGTCTGGAGCGCACGGTTTATGCTTCCCTGATCACCGGCATCGACCTTGAGAATGTTGCGATCACGGGCCAGGGCATACTCGACGGTCAGGGAGCCGTTTGGCTCGAGGCCTGGGGCGAGACGCAAGAATTGCGGAAGAAAATGGGCCTAAAAGGACGCGAGCCCGAAAATCCCGCCGGCTCGCCACTGCCTTGGCCGCGGCCGCGAATGATTAATCTCTATCGCTGTCGTAGAGTGCTGATTCGCGGCCTCAGCATTCATGACTCTCCGTCATGGACAGTCCACCCGGTCTTGTGTGAAGACGTTTACATCGATGGATTGACGATTTTCAATCCACCGCACTCGTGGAATACAGACGGTATCGATCCGGAGTCTTGCCGTAACGTTCGCATCTCCAGTTGCTACATCAGCACCGGCGACGATTGCATCATGCTCAAATCCGGCTACAAGCAGATTCCCGGAAAACCCTTCTTGCCCACTGAGAACGTTGCCGTGACGAACTGTACATTCAACGCGGGCGGATGCGGGGTGGGAATCGGCAGTGAGACGGCTGGAGGAGTGCGTAACGTCGCAATCAGCAATTGTGTATGCGACGGAACGACCTGCGGCTTGTATTTCAGAACTGCGCGCGGGCGAGGGAATGTGGTGGAGAACGTGTCTGCGGTAAATATGGCGATGCGACAGCTTGAAGATACGGGAATTGTATTCAGTATGTTCTACGAGGACGAGGACCGAAACACAGCGCACCCGGTGGACGTGCGTACCCCCGTCTTTCGCAACTTTCACTGCAGTGACATCCTTCTGGATGGAGCAAAAGTTGCGGTCGTCGCTGAAGGGCTACCCGAAAGCCCAATTCAAGGATTGTCGTTGGAGAATGTGTTCGTGAATGCTGCTGAAAACGGCATTTCGTGCTACCAGGTGCACAGATTCAGTCTGAGCAACGCGGTGCTGAATACTGATCGGGGGCCTTCCGTAGGATGCAAGAATGTTTCAGATCTCGAACTGGTTCGTGTCCGATCCCCCAAGTCAGAACCGAAAGTGCCTGCCATCGTGATGGAGGGTGTGCACGGGGCCGTGGTGCAATCCTGCTCCGCGTCCGAAAGTAGCGCTGCACTGGTTCAACTCAGGGGCGAGGGCAACCGCGATGTTACTCTTGCTTTGAATCGCGTTTCGCCACCGGCCCAGGAGTCGGTGTTTACAGATGGCGCGTCGGAAGCCGCTGTGGTGAAGCGCATCTAAATCTCTGGGCAAGGCGAGGCTGGTTTTGCCCTCCCTCTCAGATAGGGAGATTGCGTGAGGACGTTGCGAAGCACGCCGATCGTCGCTGGCAGCATCATGCTTCTGGCTCTATGCGCCGGAGCGTGCGCCCAGAGCACAGCGCAATCGGTCGAAAGCTTGCTCGCGGAGCGCATCCAGCCAAGCGCGGTCAGTGAGTTCCAACTGCGGACTTATTTGGCGAAACGCATTCCGAGCCTGCCCCCTCCCGCTAATTCGGACCAGTGGTTCTCGGAAGAGGCAAGGATTCGCCACCACGTCCTTCAAGACATTGCTTTTCACGGTTGGCCTCGTGAGTGGATCGAGGCGCCACCCCACTTTCAAGAGATCGCTGTTATTGAAAGCGACAAGGGATACCGGCTGCGCAAGTTCCGGTATGAGATCGTGCCAGGCTTTGACTCTGCGGCGATCCTGTACGAACCGAAACAAGTGAGCGGGAAGGCTCCAGCCATCCTCAATGTCATAGGCCACGAAGTGGCAGGGAATGACGTGGAATACGAGCAAAAGCGTTGCATCAATTTTGCCAAGCGAGGAATTTTCGCGCTGAGCTTGTCTTGGGTGGGATTCGGCGAACTGGCACAACCTGAAGACGCCCACGACTACGCGGCGGACCTCGATCTGGTCGGGGCCAACGCACTGGGGTTCTTCTACCTTTCCATGCGCCGAGGGCTTGATTACTTGTCAAGTCTCCCGCAGATCGACCCTCGTCGGCTGGGGGTGACCGGCTTGTCGGGCGGTGGCTGGCAAACCACAATTCTGGGTGCTCTTGACGAGCGTGTCGCGGTGAGTGTGGAAGTGGCGGGGATCGGGGCCCTTCAGGCAAGTCTTATTCGTCCCCTTGACCTCGACGAAATTGAAGAAAACGCGACCGACCTCACTCAGAATGAGGATTACCCCTTCTTTGTGGCGATCCGTGCGCCCCACCCCACTTTGCTCATTCATAACGCAGAAGATGACTGCTGTTTTCGTGCTGCCCTTGTGAAACCCTACATCTACGACCAAGTCAAGCCCTTCTTCCGTCTGTTCGGCAAAGAGGACGATCTGGGATGGCACGAGAACCGCGATCCCGGTACTCACAACTATCAGCTTGACAACCGCGAACAAGCCTATGGTTTCTTCACGAAACACTTCGGTTTGCCCGTTACTCCAAACGAGATACCCAGCGATGACGAGATTCGATCGGCTGAGCAGCTGGCTGTCGACTTGCCGCCGCAGAACCTGACGATCCTAGGTATTGCCCGAAAATTGGCCGGCCAGATTCGCCCGACTCATATTCCAACAGGAGGCGAGCGGGATTCGTGGATCAAATCTCAGCGAGAACGCCTAAAAGGCGTCGTTCGTTATGCTCCGGTTTCGGTTGAGACTGCCTGGCGGACAAACAACAGCAAGCATTTGGGATTAGAGACTTTGTCTTACCGTTTTGATTTCTCGAATGGACTCAGCGCCACAGGAATTTGGCTCAAGGCCATTTCGGGCCCGGCAGACGGGCCGATCACCGTGGTACTCGCCGATCAAGGATACAAATCGTCGGCGGAAGTCATCTCCGAACACGTCAATCGCGGGGAACAAGTGCTCGCCCTCGATTTGCTTTTCAATGGAGCCACTGCGCCGGAAAATCCTGCGGATTGGGAGATGCTCATGGCCACGACCGGAGATCGCCCTCTGGGCCTGGAAGCCGCGCAATTGTTGGCGATTGCCAAGTGGTGTGGAAGCAATGACGGTCGCGGCATTAGCGTTGTAACGGACGGAATTCGTAATCAAGCGATCGCGCTCGTGTCGGCTGCGCTCGAACCAGCCGCGTTTGCCCGGATTGAAAGTAGCCGCTGGATGGGAAGTCTGGACTATTTACTTAAGAATGCGGTGCCTTTCCGCTCGGCGCCGGAACTGTTCTGCCTTGATCTTTATCGATATTTCGATCTGGACCAACTTTCGCTAATAGCCGGTCCTACCGCTGTCAAGCGGATCAGCAACGAGGCCGTCCTCGAAAGAGGAATCACCAAGAAATACGAGTAGCGGAGTGCTGCGGCCGAGGAGGGGAAGATTTGATGCGCCGCACAACGGCAAGCAGATTCCGTTAACAGTCGGAACGTTTCATGACCATTACTGACCTGGATACGCCAGCTCTGCTGATCGATGTCAACGTACTCAAGCGCAATCTGAGGAAAATGGCGGAGTACTGCAATGATCATGAACTCGCGTTGCGGCCCCACACTAAGACACACAAGATGCTTGAGATCGCGCGGCTTCAACTGCAACATGGAGCAGCAGGCATAACCGTAGCCAAGTTGGGTGAGGCGGAGGTAATGGCTGAGGCCGGCATGGATGACATCTTGATCGTCTATCCATTGTGGGGAGAGAAGAAGTGGGCGCGTCTGGTCGACCTTGCAGGACGGGTGAAGGTCACGGTGGCGGTCGATTCGCTTGCGGTTGCAACTGGAATTTCGCAAGCCGCGAAGGCGGCTGGCATAGAGGTTGGGATCAGGGCGGAATTCGATACCGGATTCCACCGCTGCGGGTGGCGAATAGCCGCGGAATCCATGGATGAAGTCCAAAAGATGCTTGCGCTTCCTGGTCTACGGTGGGACGGAATCCTGGTTTACCCGGGGCACATTATGGGTAACCAGAAGATGCGTGAGCAGGATATCAACCGTGAAAATGAGACTTTGGACGCGTTGTTCGAGCTCCTCGATTCTGCCTCGATTCCGTACCCAGTCGTAAGCGGTGGCAATACGCCCGCGGCTTTTGCGAGCCATCGCTTCCACGGGCTAACGGAAATTCGCCCCGGAACGTATGTTTTCAATGACCGCAATACCGTCGACGCCGAATCGGCCCACTTTGATGATTGTGCTTTGACGGTGCTCGTCACGGTCGTGAGCAGAAGCGCTTCGCGACGCGCCATTATCGATGCAGGGAGCAAGACCCTGTCTGCCGACGGGTTGTTGTCCGGTGACCGTCAAGGCTACGGCTATGTGGTGAAACACCCGGAAGTAAGACTGGAAGAGCTCTCCGAAGAACACGGGCACCTGAGCGTTCCTGATGGTTCGACCATAAGAATCGGTGATCGGCTTAGGGTCATTCCGAATCACGTGTGCCCTTGCATTAACTTGCATGACCGCGTATTCGTCGTCGAAGGGGAGCAAGTGGTCGATGAGTGGAAAGTCGCAGCGCGTGGGAAAGTCGCCTGACTGTACGCAGGGAGCGGTGAAGCACAGGGGCGGGCGATGCAAAGCCTTAAGCAGTATTTTTTTCTGCTACGAATTCAAGAAGTCGTGGCGTTGCGAAAGAGCATGAACTTCGAACAGTCACACTCGAGGTCCAACCTGTGAACCTGACTCCGGTGGACTGGATTGTCATGCTCGTTTACTTCGCGTTTGTGTTGGGCATTGGTTTTCTGCTCAAGCGTAGGGTCAATACCAGCACCGATTTTTTTCTGGCCGGACGCGCCATTCCAGCCTGGGTTTGTGGGTTGGCGTTCATCTCCGCCAATCTGGGCGCGCAGGAAGTCATCGGCATGGCGGCTTCAGGCGCGAAATACGGCATTGCGACCAGCCATTTTTACTGGATCGGCGCGATCCCGGCGATGGTCTTCTTGGGGCTCTTGATGATGCCCTTCTATTACGGTTCACGGGCGCGCTCCGTCCCTGAGTACTTGCGCTTACGGTTTGATGAAAAGACCCGCGGATTGAATGCCATCGCGTTCGCGACCATGACGGTTTTCTCTTCCGGCATTTCGATGTATGCCATGGCGCGGCTGATTCAAATACTGCACATCTTTGACGCCCCCTTCCGGCACATGTCGTTGTCGCCGGAGTGGATTTTTCACGTGAGCATCATCTTTTCAGCCGTAATCGTGCTCGGCTACATCTTGCTGGGCGGACTCTCCAGCGCAATCTACAACGAAGTACTGCAGTTCTTCCTGATTGTTGCGGGTTTTCTCCCGCTCGTGTGGCTGGGCCTGAAAAACGTGGGTGGTTGGCATGGCATCAGACAGCACCTCCCCAGCGGATACACGCATTCCTGGTCGGGACTGGGCAATGCCTCCACGAATCGGTTGGGAGTCGAATGGTTCGGACTTATGATGGGCCTGGGATTCGTGCTGTCTTTCGGCTATTGGTGCACAGACTTTCTTGTAGTCCAGCGGGCAATGGCAGCCGATTCGATGACCGCGGCTCGTCGTACGCCTCTGATCGCTGCAATCCCTAAGATGTTCTTCCCATTTCTTGTGGTCCTTCCCGGCTTGATCGCGATCACCCTGCCGACGCAGACCACGCCCTCCCCGGTGATGGGCGTTTCCGGCTCGCGGCGCGCGGTAAGCCTAGGAAGGGGGTTGATTCCGCCAAAAATTGACGAGCGCACCGGGCTGCCGATACGCGACAACAATGGCAACCCCATCCTTGACTACGATCTTGCGGTCCCTAACATGTTGTTGCACTACTTTCCGACCGGAGTCCTGGGCTTAGGCATCACGGCGCTGCTGGCAAGTTTCATGTCCGGTATGGCCGGCAATGTTACCGCATTCAATACAGTCTGGACGTACGACATCTACCAGTCCTATATCAAACCGAACGCCAACGACGCGCACTACCTGATGATGGGGAGGTTGGCGACTGTTCTTGGTATCGCGCTCTCCGTGGCTGCCGCCTATGCGGCCGCGCACTTCAACAACATTATGGATATGCTTCAGTTGGTGTTTGCATTCGTAAATGCGCCCTTATTCGCCACGTTTCTGCTGGGGATGTTCTGGAAACGGGCGACTGGACATGGCGCGTTCGTGGGTCTGCTGGCCGGCACCGCGTCGGCCGCGCTTCATCACGGCTTGACGATTCCCACGGGCGCGACTCCGGGAATCAAAGGTGCATGGCTGGGAACCGTCTTGCACGTCTATCCGAGCGAGATGGCCCAAAACTTCTGGACTGCAATCTGGGCGTGGAGCATGTGTTTCGTAGTCACAATTGTCATCAGCCTTTTGACCCGCCCGCGCGAAGAAAAAGAACTGGTAGGGCTGGTCTATTCGCTAACTGAACTCCCGAGTGATGAGCATCTTCCCTGGCACAAACGTCCCATTACGTTAGGGGTCGCGGTGCTTATACTCAGCGTCACATTGAACCTATTGTTTTGGTAAAGGAGCCTTGTGGGATTGGATGTCCGGTTGCCAATCGGAGCGCTGTTCACCATCCTCGGAGTTGTCTTGGCATCTTTCGGCGTTGTGAGTGACAAAGCGTTGTATGACCGTTCGCTCGGCATCAACATCAATCTCGAGTGGGGCCTCGTAATGCTGGGATTCGGTCTAATCATGCTGATCCTGGGCCGCAACCGATGAGGCGTGTCCGATTGGAGTCTACTGAGATCGAACCAGAAAGAAGGCGAAGTGCACAAATGCCCCTGCTTTCGAATCCGATCAGGTCCGCGTTGTTGGATGCCCCGCGCTACCTGTTCGATGAACACATCGGAAACGACGGCATCAGTATATGAATCCCACCTTGCTGGATAGTCAACTGGCTACTTTTGAAGTGCCGGCAGATACGTGGCGTATCTCTGTGTGCGACACGGAGGAAGAGGCGGTGCAACAGCTACTTTGACACTCAAGGTTGCTACTAAACAGAGAATATAGCTAGACACAAGCTGTGGAGGTGCATTGGGGAGAGCGAGGACGATCAGCATTAATCTTGCGGGCAAGGTAGCTGTCATAATCGGAGGCACATCGGGCATCCTCCGGTTCCGATGTGGCATAACGAAATACGATCGTTGGCGCCCAGAACTCTGCCGTACGAAAGAGCGGTACTTGCAAAGACTGATCCTCCGGCAATCAAGGCTGCGGAGTTGGACAAGAACGTCCTCCGATTGATTTTTCTTTCCGAGTTGCTCACGCTTTTTCTCCGCGGTTCATTGTGCGACCTGCACTCTAGTGTCGATTGGTTTCCTGCTAGAAGGCAAACAGTTTAGCATCGGGAATTTTCGCCGCTGATGCTGACGCGACGCAAACGGTTCAGATCCTACGCACCAGGCCTTGGTCTGTCGCCTTGGTGTTGCGGACCAGCAGTTGCACCAAAATCATGCCGACAAACGGGACCAGACCCGCGACAATCATGATGGGGTCGAAGACGTGCGTGCTTACTGCCTGGCGTGCATCGGAAAAATAGCCGATCAGTTTGAAAGCGACAATGGTTCCGATGCCTGCGCCGGTCCCGCTCAGGCCGCTGACGGATGCAACCGAATCGCGATGGGAGAGGTCAGACGGTAGTACGTTTGCGATCGTGGTAAAAGATGCGTAACAGAACGTCGCCATTGCGAACAGAGAAGTGATGACGTACAGATTCGTTGTGAGAATTGACGGGCTGATTCCACGAAATCAGGAGTCGAACCCGATGCGCTTCGTCCGTTGCAAGACCACCAGCGAGTACGAAGGATGATTCTCACCCCGGAACAAGCATACGCAGTGTTGCTTAACCTACGAGAACCGGAACGTACTCTAACGCTCTTAGCTGCTGGCACGGGTCTGCGCATCTCAGAGTGCCTCGGGCTGCAATGGCAAGACGTGAGTTTTCCTGAGGCCATCATCCAGGTGCGCCGCACATGAAGATGCGGCAAAGCGGGCTGGCCGAAAAGCAAAACTTCGAAAGGCCCTGTGCCGCTGCATCCTTTGCTAGCCGAATTCATGTTTCGCTGGAAACGCAAGACGCCATATTCTCAGCCGGGGGATTGGGTGTTTCCCTCGTTGAAGCTCAAGGGCCAGCAACCGCGTGTGGCTAACATGCTGGTGGAAGATTATCTGCGGCCAGCGGCAGTGAAGGTGGGCATTCTTTCATCGCACCGAGACGACGAAGGCAGACTGGTAGATGATGATCCGCGGCGATTTGGCTTCCATAATCTGGGTCACAGCCTAGCATCGTTTCTGGTCCGCATTAGAACTGATCCGAAAACGGTACAGACTTTGCTTCGCCACAGTGACGTTAAGTTGACCTTGCAGTGTTAACCCACAGTGTGAGCGAGGATCGCATGGCTGCGGCAGGGGCAATGCTGAATGCGATTTTCAGCCACGCGGCCGACAGAAGCGGACTGAAAGCGGACTGAGCGAGAGGCAATTCGAGCTTAAGTCCTTCACCATCATCATAGCCAGGAACCGAACTGGATCTCGCCGAAAAATAGCGGACTGGGAGCGGACTGGGAGGGCAAGACGCGATTCCGCTAACTGCTTTGAAATGTGGTGGCCAGGGACGGAGTTGAACCGCCGACGCCAGCCTTTTCAGATTAACCTGTAGTTTTAACGACTTAAAAGGTTTGGGTGGGCTGCGTAAGTATCTGAGAGGTCGTAAGAGAGAGATTGATCTTGGGTGCAGTTCTTGGGTGTGCCGAATATGTTTCGGTGAGTTCTGAGAAACGCTCATCGGCAGTGAGAATAGAAGAGAGAACAACCGACGCGAGGTCCGTACTGTGTTATCGCCGTGAAAGCGGGATGGCTAAACGTAACTCTAACAAACTACAGGAACACGGACGTACTGGATGGCGTTCTAGGAGCAGCAAGAAACACCTTATTGTGTCCCCGATGTGTCCCCGGCCTTTTAGAGATTCCGGACTTCCCTGCCCGTTTCTGAACTCTTGAAACAATGGTAGAGCCCAGCCTTTTCAGATTCTCCCAACGCTATCTGTTGATTCTGCAAGACATAGCTCTGAAAACCAGCCTGATTTTGTCCTCTTTATTGGAGCCAAAATGGAGCCAAGCTGTACAAATCTGAGCCTGCCGAGATTTGCCTCAAATTTCGACAGCCTGGTTGCGGGGCTTTCTGAAAGAAGGCGCCGTCGACGGGCCTGCGTTGTTCACACAGCCGTTCGTGACCTGATCTCGCCAAGAGTAGTATGTTGCGCGCACGTTGAGATTGACCTAGATTGAAAGATTGTGAGTGCGAATTCACAAGAACGAAATGCTTTGGCTGATTGTTCGGGGCTCGGTTCCCGACCAGAATCTTACGTTGATGCTAAAGAAGGAGCCGCATTCCTCCGGATTCACGCCAGAACCTTGATGCGCCTTGCGCGCGAAAGCCGCGTGACGGCGTATTCGTTTAGCGAAGGAACTCGGCGGCACTGGCGCTTCTTGCTGTCGGAATTAGATAAGTGGATCAGGACCAAGGCTAACTCGAGGCGAATGCTATGCGATCCACGTCGCGACCGAAGCAAGAGGTACATGGAATGACTACGACTCGGAGAGGAGAAAAAGTGGCCGCGAGACGGCGGGGTTGAGCCAAACTGCAGAGGTTAGCATTTTGTGTCCCCAAAGCGTCCACGCCAATTATCGGAGCTCACAGCAACTCGAGTCATTTGTTGGTACCATCGACGAGGGGGCCCGAGCGTCGAACTCAAGCGAAAAAAGGGAAGACTATGAATACAGGTATCTCCAAATCTCCAGAGAGCGAAGCGTGGACGGATTTGTACAAGGCCGCTCTCTTTGAGGTTGATAAGACCAAATTCCCAGAGCGCATTGCGCATGAAGAGGAAACACTTGTGTGGGAAGAATGAAAAAGGCTTCTATGTGAAACAGTTCCCTGTGCTCTTACCCACTCTAGGCCAGTGCAAGTGCGCACGCTGATATAGACCGATTTGAGACACACGGTGCTTCCAGCCGGTACCGAACCCCTTGGCCCAAAGGAAGCAACGTCGCAGTTGTACAACTTCCTGTCTAGGGGCTAACTCTCTATCTTCTTGATGTACAGCCGAAGCCCGACTAAGACTATCCCGATCGCGATGAGCGAAATTCCGAGCCCGATACGGCGATGGTTGCGCTCGACCATGGCTTCCTTCCCAGCTTGCAGGTTCTTGGCGGCGATTTGCAGGCCGGCTTGAATATCCTGATGCACCAAGTCCGTCCGGAAGCTATGGATTGTGACTCGAGCCTTGGTGAGCGAATCCCGTGCCTGATCCTGTCCCAGTCGTGCCTCGCCCACCTCCATGCCAGAAGACTCGGCGACACGGAGAACTTGGTCTGCG